>NZ_RBZV01000001.1:0-508129 GCF_003628145.1 Trinickia fusca
ACAAGTGTGTTTCTACACGCTCAGGATTGAGTCCGCATTCGTGCCGCAATCACTACCTCATTACACACAATACTTCTTCCCAGATTGGCTGGTCGCTCAACACAGCGACCAGCAACAAGTCATGCCTGATGACCATAGCGAGTTGGTACCACCCCTTCCCATCCCGAACAGGACCGTGAAACGACTCCACGCCGATGATAGTGCGGATTCCCGTGTGAAAGTAGGTAATCGTCAGGCTCCCCAATCGACAAACCCCCGGTGCGCTTACTCAAGCCCCGGGGGTTTGTGCTTTTACGGCCCCAAAAAACTCGATCCCACCGCTAAAGCTACCCGTGCTACTCGCTCGAGTAGCGCGACGCGCTCAGCTCTCGCTCGAGTGTTTCCCCGCAAGCAGATTCATTTCATCTCGTTCTTGAACGTCGCCTGAGCGAGGCGCGTATCATCGATGTTTCAGGCCGTTAGCCCTGGCTGTCATCATGGTGTCCGGGGTCGGTCGATTTGGCTTGATGGCACCTCGATGCCCGCATGCCATCGGTCCCCTGCAGCGATGAACGATTCCGACGCCGAATTTCCTGTTGCTCCGCCGACGCCCTTGAAAGGGCGCGGTGCGGTCACGAACCTTCAAGGGCGCTACGAACTCGATCAGCGCGAAGCGTTCGACGACGGCTGGGCGGAGGAAGAAGGGGAGTCGCCACGGCTGCGTACGCAAGTTTTTGAAGAGCGCGCGAAAAGTATCCTCACGCGCAACAGCTCACCGGATATTCCGTTCGGCGTGTCATTGAACCCGTATCGTGGGTGCGAGCACGGCTGCATCTACTGTTTCGCACGACCGACGCACAGCTATTTGGGACTTTCTCCCGGCCTGGACTTCGAAAGCCACCTTTATGCGAAAGTCAACGCGCCCGAATTGCTGCGGCGCGAACTCGCCAAGAAAAGCTATGTCCCCGAGCCGATCGCGCTAGGCGTCAATACCGACGCCTATCAGCCCATCGAGCGCGAGCTGCGGCTCACCCGACGCATCATCGAAGTGCTGTACGAGCATGGACATCCCTTTGCCGCGATCACGAAATCGTCGCTGATCGAACGCGACATTGATCTGTTGGCACCTCTGGCAGCGCGCTCGCTGGTCATGGCCGCCATTACCATTACGACGCTCGATGCTGAGATCGCGCGTACGTTAGAGCCGCGCGCAGCAACGCCATCGCGCAGATTGCGCACGATTCGCGCCTTGAGCGAAGCCGGCATTCCCGTCGGCGTCAGCATCGCGCCCGTGATCCCGTTCGTTACCGAGCCCGATCTCGAACGGGTGCTCGAGGCATGTGCCGAGGCCGGCGCCACGAGCGCGAGTTACATTGTGCTGCGCTTGCCTTGGGAAGTCGCGCCGCTGTTCAAGGATTGGTTGGCCGCGCACTTTCCCGATCGGGCCGAACGCGTGATGGCGCGTGTCCGGGATATGCGCGGGGGCAAGGATTACGACGCCTCGTTTGCGCATCGCATGAAAGGCGAGGGCGTGTGGGCCGATCTGATCAAGCAACGTTTCCGCAAGGCGGTCAAGCGGCTCGGGCTGAACGAGCGTCAGAACGGCATCCTCGACATGTCGCAGTTCAAGAGCCCGTCTCCGCACGACAAGCCGAGTCCACAGCTCAGCTTGTTTTGACGCGCTAATGCCGTTCTATTGCGAAAGTGTTTTGGCGGCGTCGACTTGTGATTCGAAGTAGGTTTGGAAGGTCAGCGCGAGCCCGCTCATCAACAAGAAAGCACCGATCAACAGCGAGAAAATCACGATGAACACGACCGTCCAGCCAGATTGACTTTGCTCGTCCGTCTGCGCATTGAATTGTGCATCCCACTTCTCATCGGGACGCAGCCCGTAGACGATCGCAGCGAGAAAGGCCGCTAACACCGAAACGGCACCAGGAAAGGCCAGCATCCAGCCCAGCATCGACGTGCGGTCGCTCGAGATCAGCAGCAATACACCCGGAATGCCCAGGGCGGTTGCCACGATGTGGGCCCAGCCGAAAATATCGCGCCAGCCGTACAGATAAAAGCGATGTGCCCCAATGCTGCCGAGCAGAAAGGACAGAGCAGCAGTGAGCGTTTTCGAGCGGAAGCGGGGACGGCTTGAAGGGCGGTCGGACATAAGGTGTCAGTCGGGGCGAGGAATCGTCGGGGCGCTCCGTGCGGCGGGCTCGCGGCACGGAGCGCGCATTTTACGCCGCTCGCGCGCCGGCAGGCAGGTTCGCGTGGTGCGTCTTTTCGCAGCGGTTGGGGTAAGTGTTTGTTATGGTTTCGATTTCCCGCTATAATCGAACGTTTCAGTGGTTCCGAACCCCCGGTTTTCAAGGATTACAGTATGGTCATCATCCGCTTGGCACGTGGCGGCTCGAAGAAGCGCCCGTTCTACAACATCGTCGCAACCGATTCGCGTAACCGTCGCGACGGTCGCTTCATCGAGCGCGTCGGCTTCTACAACCCGGTCGCGACGAAGGGCGAATCGCTGCGCATCGCGCAAGACCGCCTCACGTACTGGCAAGGCGTTGGCGCACAACTGTCGCCGACCGTCGAGCGTCTCGTGAAGCAAGCGCAAAAGGCGCAACCGGTTGCTTAATCGTTGTCCCCGCGGCCTGTCGCTTCGGCATGCCGCGAACGTCGTTTCGGAGTCCGTCGATGTCCGCTCGTGATTCGGGTGGCGCCGGGCGCAGCAAAGGTGCTGCCCGCGCGCAAGCATCGTTCGGCGCATTCGTCCGTAAGCCGGCTCCCAAAGCTGCAGCTGCGACCGAGTCAGGAAGCGAGTTGCGCACCGAAACGGCGGATTCCTGGCCCGACGATGCCGTCGAGGTGGGTGCCGTCGTCGACGCCTATGGCCTGAAAGGCTGGGTGAAGGTGGCTGCGCACGCGAGCTCTGGGCAGGGCGGGGATGCGCTCACGAGTGCGAAACGCTGGTGGCTCGCCAAAGGGCCCGAGCGTAAATCGACGCCGGTGCTGCAGGCAAAGGTGCACAGCGACAGCATCGTCGCTCATCTGGGTGGTTCGGATGATCGAGACGGTGCCCTGGCGCTGCGCGGCTATCGCGTGCACGTTCGCCGTGGCGACTTTCCGGCGTTGAGCGCAGACGAGTTTTATTGGGTTGATCTGCTCGGCCTCGATGTCGTCAACGAGGCAGGTGTGGCGCTGGGGCGTGTCGTCGATCTGATCGACAACGGCGCCCATTCGGTGCTGCGTATCGAGTATCCGTCGATTGGCAAGGACGGGCAGCCCACGAGCGGCGAACGGTTGATTCCGTTCGTCGGCGTGTATGTGAAAACGGTCGACCAGGCGGGCAAACGCATCGTCGTCGATTGGGAAGCCGATTACTGAGCATGGTCGAGACCACGGGCAGCGCGATGCAGTTCGATATCGTCACGCTATTTCCGGAGATGTTCCGGGCGCTGACCGATTGGGGCATCACGAGCCGCGCGGTCAAGCAGGAGCGCTTCGCACTGCGCACGTGGAATCCGCGCGATTTCACGACGGACAACTACCGTACGGTCGACGATCGTCCGTATGGCGGTGGGCCCGGCATGGTGATGCTCGCCAAGCCGCTCGAAGCCGCGATTCAAGCGGCGAAAGCTGCGCAGGCCGAGCGGGGTGTCACAGGCGCGCGCGTAGTGATGATGTCGCCGCAAGGCGCAAGGCTCGATCATGAGCGCGTCATGCGGTTTGCGCATGAGCCTGGTCTCATCCTGCTTTGCGGACGTTATGAGGCGATCGATCAACGGCTCGTCGAACGCTGCGTCGATGAGGAAGTGAGCCTCGGCGACTTCGTGCTGTCCGGTGGTGAACTGCCGGCGATGGCGCTGATGGATGCTGTGGTTCGGCACTTGCCTGGCGTGCTCAACGATGCGCAGTCGGCGGTGCAGGACAGTTTCGTCGACGGGTTGCTGGATTGCCCGCACTACACGCGCCCCGAGGAATACGAGGGCATGCGCGTGCCCGATGTGCTGCTCGGCGGCCATCACGCGGAAATCGAGCAGTGGCGTCGTCGCGAAGCGCTGAGAAATACTGCTGCGAAGCGGCCCGATCTGATCGAGCGCGCGAAGCGCAACAAGATGTTGAGCCGTGCCGACGAGGCATGGCTCGCAAGTCTTGCCAAGGCGCCGCCGAAGACTTGAGTCTTCGGCGACGTATCGGCAGGGCATAGGCGGCACCGTGCATGCGTGCACGGCGCCAGTTGTGAACCCATCCTCTATCGGGACCGTGTCGAGCATCGCCATGCGAGCGAAGACCGGTGCAAACGCCGACAAGATGGTTCTAGGAGTCAGTCATGAATCTGATTGCAAAACTCGAGCAGGAAGAAATCGAGCGCGTGCTCGCCGATAAGAAAATCCCCGAATTCGCTCCTGGCGATACGGTGATCGTGAACGTGAACGTGGTGGAAGGTACCCGCAAGCGCGTTCAGGCGTACGAAGGCGTCGTGATCGCGAAGCGTAACCGCGGTCTGAACTCGTCGTTCATCGTTCGCAAGATCTCGTCGGGCGAAGGCGTCGAGCGTACGTTCCAAACCTACTCGCCGCTGCTGGCAAGCATCGTCGTCAAGCGTCGCGGTGACGTTCGTCGCGCGAAGCTGTACTACCTGCGCGAGCGTTCGGGCAAGTCGGCACGTATCAAGGAAAAGCTGGTCTCGAAGGACCGCGCTGCTTCCTGAGCGTAAGAGCTGTAAGAAAAAGCACCCGTCCCGGGTGCTTTTTTGTTTGTCGGGCCACAATGGCGGATGTCCGCCGATTGACGAGAGCCACATTGATTCGCCCCGTTTTTGAACCCGAGTCGCTGCCGGTGGAAGCCACCGGCGCTCACTTGCCCGCCGTCGCCGCCGAGAGGCTGACGGCCGAAGGGCTGCGTGCGCGCTTTGCGCAGCGGCTCGTCTGGGAGCCCGAGCCGGTCGAAAGGCCTTGGTTCGGGGGGCGTGATCCACGGGCGGCCGCCGTGCTCGTGCCGCTCGTCGTGCGCGAGCAGGGGCTCACTGTGCTGCTCACGCAACGCGCCGATCATCTGAGTGATCATGCCGGGCAGGTCAGCTTCCCGGGCGGGCGTCGCGAGCCGAGCGATGCGAACGCCGTCGCGACCGCACTGCGCGAGGCACGAGAAGAGGTGGCGCTGGCGTCGGAGTGCGTCGAAGTGCTTGGAGCATTACCCGATTACCTGACGGGCACCGGGTTCCGCGTCACGCCTGTCGTCGGTCTCGTGCACGAGCCGTTTTCGGTGCAAGCGGACACGCTCGAGGTGGCCGAGATCTTCGAGGTGCCGCTGGCGTTTCTGATGAACCCGGCCAACCATGAGGTGCGGCGGCTAAGCTGGGAGGGCGGGGAGCGCCGCTTCTTCTCCATGCCTTATCCTCGCGCGGGCACCGGCGGCCATTACTTCATCTGGGGCGCCACGGCAGCCATGCTGCGTAACTTCTATCGCTTTCTCAGAGCCTGAATGCGGCAGTCTCCCGGCAGTCTTTCATCACGCGCGCAATCGAACACACGGCGTTCCTGCTCCGCGGCCGTGTGCTATCGTTACGCGACAATCGCATAACTCGAATTGCCACGGCGCTTCGCATGACTTTTTTCTCCGTATTGCTGGCTCTCGTTATCGAACAGTTGCGCGCGCTCTCGCCGAACAATCCGGTCTTCGCGCTGCTGCAATATCACGCGGAGTGGGCCGCGCAAGGCTTCGACGCCGGCAAGCAAAAGCATGGCGTTCTAGCCTGGCTCGTCGTCGTGCTGCCGTGGACACTCGCCGTGGCGGCCGTCTATTACGTCCTCTATCACATCAGTTTCGTATTGGCGTTTCTGTGGAACGTCGTCATCGTTTATTTCACGCTCGGATTTCGGCAGTTCAGCCATTACTTCACCGATATCCACCTCGCACTCAATAACGACGACGTGCCGCGGGCGCGAGAAATCCTCAGCGAATGGACCGGCATGGATACCGTCGATATGCCCGTTGGCGAGATCGTGCGTCATACGCTGATTCATGCCGTCGTCGCCTCGCACCGTCATGTATTCGGCGTGTTCTTCTGGTTCCTCGTGCCGATCGGGCCGGCCGGTGCCGTGCTGTACCGGATCTCCGAGTATCTGTCGCGCAGTTGGTCCGCGCCGGCAGAGGGCGAGCGTACCGTGGCGTTCGCGTCGTTCGCCCAGCGCGCATTCTTCGTCATCGACTGGCTGCCGGCCCGTCTGACGTCGCTGGGCTTTGCGATCGTCGGCAACTTCGAAGACGCCATCTATGCATGGCGCAACCACTCGCGTCAGTGGCTCGACGTCAACGATGGCGTGCTGTTGGCCGCGGGTAGCGGTGCGCTGGGGGCGCGCCTGGCCGGTCCCCTCGCGGAGCCGTCGAGTCTCGATGCGCTCGGTGCTGGCGACGGCGGCCCGCTGTCGGTCGGCGACGACTGCACGCCGCGCACGCTGCAATCGGCCGTCGGCCTGGTCTGGCGCGCCGTCATTCTGTGGATGATCCTGCTGCTGATGCTGACGATCGCCGTGTGGGTCGGCCGATAAGGCCAGGGCGGGCGTGAACGGGCGGGCGGGAGGCTTTGCCTGGCGCCGGCCTCAGCCTGTACCCAGATCGCGTGTGGCGCCGCACTGCCAGCACTCGGTGAACTGCGCTTCTAGCCATTCGCCGCAGTGAGCACAGCGCCACGGCGTCGCACCGGGCTCCGGCCCGTGTGTGGCAGCTTCGATGATTTTTCTCGCCAGGCGCTCGTCGCGTTCGTCGACGAGCCACAACTCCGGCGCGCATTGCTCAGCCGGTATTTCACCGAGCGCGCCGGTCAGATAGCGATTGTGCAGCTCGCAGGCGATGCCGGCGACGTTGAGCAGATTGACCCAGTGCTGGCCAATGACGGGGTTCGGAGCGTGCATCAACTTCAGCATGACTGTGCCTCTCAATGCCGTCCAATGCCTCTTAGCGCACGATCTGGCTCGCTTCGTGCAAGAGCTGCGCATAGAGCGCATGCCGTTCGCGTGCGATATCTCCCGCGGTCACCGCTTCGAGAATCGCGCAGCCAGGCTCGTGCAGATGATGGCAGTTGTAGAACCTGCAATGCGCGAGCAACGGGCGAAACTCCGGTAGTGCGCGCTCGAGCTGGCCTTCGGTCAGATGATAGAGGCCGAATTCCTGAAAGCCTGGCGAATCGATCAGCGCGCCACCGGCCGCGAGTGGGTAGAGCCGCGTGAACGTCGTCGTGTGGCGGCCGCTGTTCAAGGCGGTCGAAATCTCGCGCGTGGCGGCGTCGGCATCGGGGACGAGCAAATTGACGAGCGTCGACTTCCCCATGCCCGACTGGCCCAGCAGCAGCGTCGCGTGTCCGTGCAGATGGTCGACGAGCGCTTCACGGGCGTGATCGGGGCGTGCCTTGATCGACAGCTCTAGCACCTCGTAACCGAGCGAGGCGTACGGCGCAAGCCGGGCACGCGCAGCGGGCAGGGCAGCTTCGACGTCGGTCTTGTTCAGCACGATCAACGGTTTGAGCGCATTGGCTTCCGCGGCCACCAGCGCGCGGCCGAGCAGGTCCTCGCTGAAGTACGGTTCGGTTGCCAGCACGATCAGCAACTGGTCGAGATTGGCCGCGAACAGCTTGGACTTGTACTGATCGGAGCGGTACAGGAGATTGCGCCGCTCGCCGATTTCGACGATCACGCCCTGATCGGCCGACGTCGGCTCATAAATGACGCGATCGCCGACCGCCACGTCGCTTTTCTTGCCGCGCGGAAAGCACTGCACGAGCGTATGTGCGCTGCCTTCCGGCGAGACGATGTAGTGGCGGCCGTGTGCCGCGATGACGAGCCCTTGCACGCGCTCGGCGCTGGACGGGCGTCGCGTCGTGGGGGTGGCTTTGGTGGGGCGGGTGCTCATGCGTGGCGTAACAGGCGATCGATCCGTTGCGAGGCAGGCGGATGCGAGTAGTAGAAGGCGGTGTAGATCGGATCGGGCGTCAGCGTCGCTGCGTTGTCTTCATACAGTTTCACGAGCGCATTGACTAGCGCCTTTGCGTCGGTTTGGCTTGCGGCGAACGCGTCGGCTTCGAACTCATGCTTGCGCGAGCTCAGGCTGCCGAGCGGGGTCACGAAGAACAGGAACACCGGCAGGGCGAGGAAGAACAGCACGAGCGCCAGGCCGTCGTTGCTGCCGGCCATGGACGGACGCACGCCGAGCCCTTCATAGAACCAGGTGCGTTGCGTCAGCCAGCCCAGCAACGCGAGCAGCGCGAGGCTGAGCGCGAACGTGATCAGCATGCGCTTGATGACGTGGCGGCGCTTGAAGTGGCCGAGCTCGTGCGCGAGCACGGCCTCGATCTCGTTGCCCGACAGGCGTGCGAGCAGGGTATCGAAGAACACGATGCGCTTGGCCGCGCCAAAGCCCGTGAAGTAGGCGTTGCCGTGTGCCGAGCGGCGGCTGCCGTCCATGACGAAGAGGCCTTTGGCGGCGAAGCCGCAGCGTCGCATCAGCGCTTCGATGCGGGTTTTAAGCGCCTCGTCGGTCAACGGCTCGAACTTGTTGAAGAGCGGGGCGATCAAGGTCGGATACAGCACCAGCACAAGCAACTGGAAGCCGACCACGACGACCCACGCCCACAGCCACCACAGGCTGCCGGCCTGGTTCATGAGCCACAGCACGACGAACAGCAGCGGCAGGCCGAAGGCCGCGCCAAGGGCCGTGCCCTTGAGCAGATCGGCGAAGAAGATGCCTTTGGTCATGCGATTGAAGCCGAAGCGCTCTTCGACGACGAATTGCCGGTAATAGTCGAACGGCAGGTCGATCGCGCTCGTGACGGCGACGACGGCCGCAACCAAGCCGATCTGGCCCACGTAGCCGTGGCCGAGCCAGCGCGAGACGGCGAGTTCGAGCGCCTGCACGCCGCCCAGCAGCGTCAGGCCCACGAGCACGGCGGCGCCGACGACGACTTCGAGCATCGCAAGCCGCGTGCGCTCGATCGTGTAGTCAGCCGCACGTTGATGCGCGGCCAGTGCGATCGTGTCCGCGAATTGGGGCGGCACTGCGCCCCGATGCGCTTGCACGAAGCGGATCTGGCGCGAAGCAAGCCAGAGCTTGGTGCCGACCATGGCGAGCACCATCGCGGCGAACAAGGCGGTGAAGTAAAGAGAGGGCATCGCGGAAGTCCGGGGTATCTATGCGACAATTATAAAGTTTCGCCGCACCAGCAGATGCATGGTGTGGCGCACGCAGGCCGTCTTTCGTTGACGGCCGTTCTTCAGGCGATGCTGCATTGCCGTGCACGCCAACCGTTTTGCTTCGGAATCTATTGTTCATGACTGACATTCTCGAACCCGTCGGCGAGACGACGCTCGCGCGCACCGAGATGAATCTCATCTGGCTCGACATGGAAATGACGGGGCTCGAGCCCGATACGGACCGCATCCTCGAAGTGGCTGTGGTCGTCACGAATTCGACGCTCGACAAAATGGTGGAGGGCCCCGTGCTCGCCATTCACCAGAGCGACGAGACGCTCGACAAGATGGACGAGTGGAACAAGAACACGCACGGCCGCTCGGGGCTCATCGAGCGCGTGCGCGCGTCGACCGTCACCGAAGCCGAGGCGACCGAGATCATTCGCACGTTCCTCGGCGAGTACGTGCCGCCCGGCAAGTCGCCGATGTGCGGTAACTCGATCTGTCAGGACCGCCGTTTCATGGCGCGCTGGATGCCCGAACTCGAGCGCTTTTTCCACTATCGCAATCTCGATGTGAGCACGCTCAAGGAGCTGTGCCGCCGCTGGCAGCCCGCGATCTACAAGGGCTTTCAAAAGCGCGCGATGCATACGGCGCTCGCTGATATCCACGAGTCGATCGACGAGCTCAAGTACTACCGCCAGCATTTTCTCGTCGCCGCGCCTGCCGTGCCCGTCGAGGGGAACTGAGTCACTTTGCCGCCGGACGCGCCGCTGCGCGGTGCGTTGCCTGACCTTACCCTTACGCGCGCGGCGGTCGTTGCGCGCTCTTGGGCCGGAATGCCGCGACGACGTCCTCGTGCGTCGTGACGTACGGCCCACCAATCAGATCGATGCAGTACGGCACCGCCGCGAAGATGCCCGGCACCTTCACGGCGCCCGTCGCATCGCGCAAGCCTTCGAGCGTTTCCTGAATCGACTTCGGCTGGCCGGGCAGGTTGATGATCAACGCCGCATGGTCAGCCGTCTCGCGAATGACCGCCACTTGACGCGAGAGGATCGCCGTCGGCACGAATTGCAGGCTGATCTGGCGCATCTGCTCGCCGAAACCCGGCATCTCCTTCGTCGCAACCGCCAGCGTGGCCTCGGGCGTGACGTCGCGCCGTGCCGGGCCCGTGCCGCCCGTCGTCAGCACGAGATCGCAGCCGAGCTCGTCGACGAGCTCGACGAGCGTCGCTGAAATCAAGGCGGGCTCGTCGGGAATCAGGCGGGTCTCGACGCGCCAAGGCGAGGCGAGCGTCTTTTGCAGCCACGCCTGAAGGGCCGGGATGCCCTTGTCTTCATAGACGCCGCTCGTGGCACGGTCGCTGATCGAGACGAGCCCGATACGCACTTCGTCGGGATGGCTACGCTTCGCTATCGTCATCGTCTTCGTCCGTCTCGCTGCCTTGCGCGTCGGCATCGGCGTGGCCACCCGCCGTGGTGCTGGCCGTCTTGATCCATTGGAACAGCTCGCGGAAGTAGCGCGGCGGCTTGCCTTGCTCCGCCTCCTTGCGCGCGTTGCGAATCAGCGTGCGGCCTGCCTGCGCGTCGGCGCCGGGATGCTTGCGCAAGAACTCGGTGAAGGCCGCGTCGTCGGCCAGCAGGCGCTCGCGTGCCTCTTCGATCCAGTGCAGGCGGGCCGTGTCGGCTTTGTTCACGCCGCGGTACGATTCGAGCGCCGTGCGCAGCGCGGCAGTTTCGGCTTCGGTCAGCGTGCGCATGACGCGGCCGATGTACTGGACCTGGCGGCGCTTGCCTTCGTGATCGGTGATGCGCCGTGCTTCGCGCACGGCGTCGGCGAGGCTCTCGGGCATCGGCATGCGTTTGAGCGCGTCTTTCGGCAGCTCGACGAGCGCGACGCCAAGCACTTGCAGTTCATGCATGTCGCGTTTGAGCTGCGATTTGCTGGGGCGGTCGTAGCCGGTTTCCTGGTCGGCCGCGCCGGCCTGGTCCATCGGTTGTATGCGGGTTTTGCGTGTCATGGGCGTCATTGTAGCGCGCGCGATTGCCGCCGCCCGTGCCGTATGGCGTGCCACGCCGACATGTTTCGATACGATGCGGCGGCGCGGACCTTGCTATGATCGCGGGATGCAAACGACGGCCGCGCGCCGCCGCGTACTGCACGGTTCGTTCCGTGCCGTGGCGGGGCCGCGCGCCATGAGAACAGCTCTTACCGGATGGCAACGACGATGGCAGCGGATACGGATACTTCACAACGCTTCTTCCCGCATACGCAAGACGAACTCAAGGAAATCGCCTCGGACATCCTGCGCCATGCGAAATCGCTGGGCGCAAGCGATGCCGCGACGGAAATCTCCGAAGGCGACGGCTTGTCGGTGTCGGTGCGCCGCGGCGAAGTCGAAACGATCGAACACAACCGCGACAAGATGGTCGGCGTGACGGTGTTCATCGGCACCAAGCGCGGCAATGCGAGCACCTCGGATTTCTCGAAGGAGGCGCTGCGCGATACGGTCGAGGCCGCTTACAACATCGCGCGCTTTACCGCCGAGGACGACTGTGCGGGGCTCGCCGAAGCCGAACTGCTCGAGACGGCGCCGCGCGATCTCGATCTCTACCACCCGTGGCATCTGGAGGCCGACGAAGCTGTCGAGATCGCGCGCCGCGCCGAGGATGCGGCGTTCGCGACCGATGGGCAGATCCGCAATTCCGAAGGCGCCAGCGTATCGGCACAGCATTCGCAGTTCGTGCTCGCCACATCGCGCGGCTTTCTGGCCGGCTATCCGTACTCGCGCCACTACATTTCGTGCGCGCCGATCGCGGGCAGCGGGCGCAACATGCAACGCGACGACTGGTACTCGTCCAAGCGCAGTGCGCACGAGCTGGCCCAGCCCGAGGCCATCGGGCGCTACGCGGCCGAGCGCGCGCTCGCGCGGCTTGGTGCGCGCAAGCTCGACACGCGCAAGGTGCCCGTGCTGTTCGAGGCGCCGCTCGCAGCCGGCCTGCTCGGCGCGTTCGTGCAGGCCACGAGCGGCGGCGCGCTGTATCGCAAGACGTCGTTCCTCGTCGACAGCCTCGGCAAGCCGGTGTTCGCGCCGCACGTGCAGGTCGTCGAGGATCCGCACGTGGCACGCGCCATGGGCAGCGCGCCGTTCGACGAGGAAGGGGTGCGCACGCACCGGCGCGACGTCGTGAAGGACGGTGTCGTGCAGGGTTACTTCCTCTCGACGTATTCGGCGCGCAAGCTCGGCATGAAGACGACCGGCAATGCCGGCGGCTCGCACAACCTGTCGCTGCTCAGCTCCGCCACGCGAGCCGACGACGACTTCGAAGCGATGCTGAAGAAGCTCGATACGGGGCTGTTGCTGACGGAGCTGATGGGGCAGGGCGTCAACTATGTGACCGGCGACTATTCGCGTGGCGCCTCGGGCTTTTGGGTCGAAAACGGCAAGATCCAGTACGCGGTCGAGGAAATCACGGTCGCGAGCACGCTGCAGGAGATGTTCAGGAACATCGTCGCGATCGGCGCCGACACGATCGTGCGCGGCACCAAGCACACAGGCTCGGTGCTCATCGAGCGCATGACGATCGCGGGGCAGTGATCGAGCCGCGCTGGCCCGCGCGTTGGCGTCAGCCGGCGCGGGTCACGCGACCGATACGCTGATAAACGACGCGCGCGTAATCGAAACCGTCAGGGCCTTCGGCGCGGAGCGTTTCGTGCGAGACGGCTTCCCATTGCGACGGGTCCGGTGCGGGGAAGGTCGCATCGCCTTCGAAATCGGCGTCGATTTCGGTAATGATGAGTTTGTCCGCGTAGCCGATGCCTTCGCGGTAGAGCTGCGTGCCGCCGATCAGGAACGCTTCAGGCGCGTCGCCGGCTTGCGCGAGCGCAAGCGCTTCGACGATGCCGGCGGCCGTGTCGCAGCCTTCGAAGTGCCGCGTCGCATCGCGCGTCACGACGATGTTACGGCGGCCCGGCAGCGGGCGGCCGATCGATTCGTGCGTCTTGCGGCCCATGATGATGGGCGCGCCCATCGTCGTGCGCTTGAAGAACGCGAGGTCTTCGGGCAAATGCCACGGGAGTTGGTTGTCGCGGCCGATCACGCCGTTGCGGGCGCGAGCGACGATTACAGTCAGCGTCGTCATCGAGAAAAAACCTGGGAACGTAAGAGCCGGGTGCCGCGATTTTACGCGAGGCGGCGCGCGCATTGTTTCGCCCACGCGTGCAGAGGCATGCACATCGCGCGCGAAACGACACGTTGGTACCGCACATCGTGTGTGTGCAGTGGGGTGCAGTGAGGCGCAGCGCTTATGCGTGGGGCGGCTCGTCGGTGCCGTTCGCGTGCGGCGTTGTTCGGTCGTGCTCCGGTTTGTCGTGCTCGGGGGCGGCGGGATCGCGCAGGCCGTGTGCACCCATCAGCCGATACAGCGTCACGCGCGAGATGCCGAGATCGATCGCCGCTTCGTTGAGGCGATGACGATGCCGCAGCAGCGCCGCTTCGATCGCACGCTTTTCGGCGGCGTCGCGCGCTTGGGAGAGCGTGAGCGTTTCTTGCACCGCGAACTGCCCGAGGTCGAGATCTTCGGCGCCGATCAGCTTGCCTTCGGCCATCACGATCGCGCGCCGTACGCGATTGATCAGCTCGCGCACGTTGCCGGGCCACGTATAGCTGTGCATCGCCTGCACCGCGGATGGCGAGAAGCCCCGAATCTTGCGTGTGCTGTCGGCCTTGAACTTGTGCAGGATGTGATGCGCGAGGATTTCGATGTCCTTGCCGCGCGCACGTAACGGCGGTTCGTCGAGGCGCAGCACGCAGAGGCGATGAAACAGGTCCGCGCGAAAACGGCCGTCGCGCATTGCGCCTTCGAGATCGACGTGCGTCGCCGAAATCACGCGCACGTCCACGGCGATCGACTCATGTCCGCCAAGCCGCTCGATCTTGCCTTCCTGCAGGAAACGCAACAGGCTCGCCTGGCTCTCGAGCGGCAGGTCGCCGATTTCGTCGAGAAACAGCGTGCCGCCGTCGGCTGCTTCGACGCGGCCGATCTTGCGTTGATTGGCGCCCGTGAACGCGCCGCGCTCATAGCCGAACAGTTCGGACTGCAACAGATGATGCGGAATCGCGCCGCAGTTGATCGCGACGAACTGCGCCTTGCGCCGCGGCGAGCGCTCGTGGATCGCGACGGCCGTCAGCTCTTTGCCCGTGCCCGATTCGCCGGAGATGAACACCGGCGCGTCGGTGGCGGCCACCTTGCGGATCATGCGAAAGAGCTGCTGCATCGCCTCGCACGTGCCGACCATTTCCGCGTCGCCGGCCGTGGCGAGTCCCGCCGCCATGTCGAGGTCGCACAGCGTCACCATGCCGAGCGCGTGGCCGACGAGATAATCGACGCTCGCATGGGCAGCCGGCAGCTTCAGGTAGTCGAAGCAGTAGTGGCGGATGAGGCGCCGCACGTCGGGGTCAAGGAGGCGCTCGCTGCTTGCGAGTGCGATCCAGCCGATTTGCTGCTGGCGCAGACTCGCGTCGAGCGTGGCGAGGTCGCGCGCGGTGAGCTGGGTCATGTCGACGATGCCGACGCCCGGTACGTCGGGCTTCACGTGACGCGCGCAATCGCTGGCCGAGCGTGCGAGCGTGACTTGCCAGCCACGGCTCGCGAGATACTCGACGAGCGCCTGGTCGGGTTCGCGCGCCACATAAACCAGCGAGCGCGTATCGGCTTGCCGGCCGTCTTCGGCCGCGCCCGCCAGCGATAGCCGCGGCCCGCCCGGTGGGCACGACACGATCGTTGTCAGATGAGATGTGTCTCGCACGATGCACCCGTCATGGTCAGAAGGTATACGGGAACCGCACGCCGACCACGAAGTTCGGCGCATCGGGCGTGAGCCCGATCGACACCGATCCGTTGATCGTCAGATGCTTGTTCACGACATGGTTCAAGCCGAAATTCAGCGCCGCGGCGACCGTTTCGCTGCCCGGCACCTTTTGCCAACCCTGGCCCGGTGCCTGCGTCTGGCTTTGCGGTTCGATCGCCATCGTGTACGACACGCTGGCCGAGTCTTTCTCCGAGAACGCGAGCGCCATGCCCGCGCCCCATTGCACGATGTCGCCGAGCTTGACCTTCGCCGGCTCTGTCTGGCCGACCGTCGACGAAATGTCGGCAAACGAGCGTGCAACGTTATACGTGTACGACAGGCTGCCGAACAGCACGACCGGATCGTAGGTCTTGAGTACCGACAGGCCGCCCGTGATACTCCAGAAGCCCGTGCCGGTCGGCAGCTTGCTCGGGGCGACGAGGTTCGTGTTGTTCGGGTCCACCTGCACGAGCTTGATGCCGAACGGCGACGTACCTGTGGGCGCCTTGACGCGTACGCTGCCGACGATGTCGGGCCAATTCGCGTGTTCTTTGACGAACTGGTAGTAGAGCCCGAAGTTGACGTCGCCGAGCGCGTTCGAGCTCCCCGACGCGTCGGACAGCGAATTGGCCGCGGTGCCCGCGCCGCCGACGATGAAGTTGCTGTGCCGGTAGATGTACGGCACGTCGACGTCGACACTGATGCGGTCGGTCAGGCCATAGCGCGTATCGAGGTCGGCCATCACCTGATGCGATTTCGTCTCGCCCAGATTGATGTTGCCGAGGAAGATCGCGTCGAGCGCGAGGAAGCCCGAAAGCTGCAACTGGCGGCGATCGTAGTAGGTGTCGCTGATGCCCCAGTCGAGCGTGAGCTTGCGATCGAACAGAGGTGCGTGCTCGCGTTGTACGACGGCGCTCTCGGCTTCGGTGCGCGCCGGCTGGGCCGCCTTTTGCGTCGTTCCCACCGCAGTGCCGTCGTTGCCGCTCGTGGTGGGAACGGGCGGGGTGGCCGGCACGCCGGTCGCCGTTTCGCCCGCGCTCTTCGGGCCAGGGGCGCCAGGGGCCGTTTGCGCGAGCGGCGGCAGAGACGGTTGCGGATCGGGCGCGCCGTCGCCGCCGGGCATCGCGCTGCTGTCAGGGCGCGCGCTGACGTCGGGGCCGCTCACGCCGCGGCCGCGCTGCGCCATTTCGAGCTCGACGACCTGCTGCTCGAGTGCGTGGATCTGACGCTGCTGCTGATCGACGAGACGCATCAGCATGTCGAGCCGCGTGGCCAGTGGTTGATCGGCTAGCGCTTGCGCGCAAGCGGGCTGGGCCAGCGCAAGCAGCATGGCCGTGGCCGGTATCGCTGCGCTGGCGCGCGGGGCGGCGAGCCGCCTCCTCGATGAGTGATTCGACATTGTCGTTCCCCCGGTTTCCGGCGTCGCGAGCGATTGTTGCCTCGGGCTCGCGCGCCGATTTGGTCTGCTTGTTCGATATGGTCGGTCCTGTGTTCTGCTCCCGCGCGGCCAGGGTCGCGCGCGTCATCTCCTTGCTATCGCGGCGTTTTGCAACGCCTGAAGGACGCCGAGCTGGCGCAATAGCGCACTCGACATCTGCTGTGTCTGCAGGCTCAGCACCAGTCGATTCGTCACCGCCTGGCCGTTGCCTGCGACTTGAAGCAATTGCGCGATCGAGCCCGGTTGCTGGGCGCTACCCGGCGCGATGGTCTGCGTGGCGACGCCGGCCGGCGTGTTCAACGCCAGCGAGATGCCACTGTTGCCGATGGCGACGCTCGCTGTGATGCTGCCGGAGGTATCGCTTGCGCTTGCGCTGCCGATCCCGGTTCCGCTTCCGCTTCCGCTCGCGCTCGCTGCATGCGTGCCGGCGAGCGGTGCCGTGCTCGCGCCGTTGTAGTCGATGACGGCCGAATTGGTCCCGACGTTGTTGTCGCCGGCCACTTGCGTGATCTGCGATACGCCGTTCACCGAGACGTTCTGGCCGCCGGTCGCGACGGCTGCCGTGTTTGCGCCGTTGTCGCCGACGCCACCGCGGACATGGGCGGACGTGTGCACATGAACCTGATCGTTGCGCGGGGCGGCCGCGTCGACCGCGATCGACGCTTGCGCGACAGCCGCCGCATGGTTCGGCATGTGCCACTTGGAGACGACGTCCAGCACGAAACCCGAGATCGCCTCGGCGCCCGGGTTCTTGCCCGTCTGGCGCGCGAGCACGTCGTCGCCGACGCTCTGCCAGCGCACCGCTTGCGCGTCGGCGCCGAGCGATGCGAGAAACTCCGGAGTCGAAGCGCTGTGCTCGCTGGCACCGGCGCCGCTGGCGAAGCCAAATGTCGCCATGTATAAAGCAAGACTCGCGGAGGAAAGTAGACGCTTCATGATCAGTCAGAACCAGTCTGCCTTGGAAAGTCCGTAATCGACAAAAGGCGTCGCGGCGGTGCTGTTCGCGAGCGCTCGCTCGCGCAGCTTCAACGCCAGCGAGACGTTGTCTTCCAGCAGCGGAGAGTCCTCCCTGAAGGGTTGCCCGAGGATCGCGAACACGAGGCCGTTCCAGCTCTCGACGAAGTCCTGCTCGAGCACGATGCGATTGCCGAGCGCGGGGTCCGCGATGAAAATGCGGCCGTTCTCGGCATGCTTGACGATGACGAAGTGCTCGTAGCCCTGCATGTTCATCAGGACGAGTACGGGAATCCTCAGGTGATAGAGCGCGTCGGCGTTGACGCGAAAGCCGCGGCCGTGCAGCCCGATCGTCTCGACGAACTTCTTCATGTCGAGCATCGAGAAGCCGTTCTTGACGACGACCTCCGGTGTCGAGAAGGCCATCATCCGACGAATCAGTTCGGCCTCCGGAATGTCGATACCGTAGCCATAGCGCAGCAGCGTCGCGAGTGCAGCCGAACCGCAGCTGTAGTCGTATTGCTGACTGACGATGTGGCCGTATCGAATGTCTCGCATCGAGCGCACCGTTTTGTGAAGTGGCACGCCTGCAAGCGTAGACGTATCAACTGTGGATTGCGCGTTGCTTGGCGCACATATCGCGACGCACGCGAGCGTCGCGACGAGGCGCCATGCCGAGAGCGGATACCCGGACATGCTCGTTTCCCCCGAAAGGCGTACCGGCCGCTTGGGGCGCGGCCGGTACCGGCTGCAAGAGCCCTACGTCAATGGCTCATGTTCGTCGCTGCGATCGCGAGGCCGTTGTGCTGCAGATTGCCCGCACCGCCCGCGATGTTCACGCCGATGTTGCCCATCGAGTTCTGCAACGCGCCCGCACCGAGCGAGGCCGTGCCTTGGAACGTGCCGTTGAACGACATCGCGGCCGATTGCGAGTTTTGATCGGTCGCGGCCATCGCGACCGCCGAAGCGCTGCCCGGGTTCAGGTTGGTCGTCGAGGCGGCGAGGCTGTTGTTCTGCACGTTCCCCACGCCGGCCGAGACGTTCACGCCCACGTTGCCCGAGACGTTTTGCAGCGAGAAGTCGCCGACCGACGCATTGAGTGCGAAGTTGTTGATCTGCGCGGTGCCGCCCGAGCTCTGGTTGTTGAAGATCTGTGCGTTGCCGAACACATTGCCTGCATCGACCGAGGCGAGCGAGGTGTCGTTGCTTTGGGCGTTATCGATGCCTTCGGCCACGTTGATGCCGATGTTGCCCGATGCGCCGTTGCCCGAGCCTGTGCCGGTCATCGCGTTCAGCTCGCCGGGCTTTTGCGTGTCGATGTAGGTGGTGACGCTGCCTTGCGTCTCGACGTTCTTCCACGACTTGGATTCACCCGAGCCCCACACCGCGGCATAGCCCTTCTTGTTCGTTTCGCTCCATTGAGCCGAGCTGGACGCCTGCTCCTTGGACCACTTCGCTCCCGAGCCCTGATTGGCCGAGAAGCTCCACTTCACGTGGTCACCCGAGCCCTTCGCCGAGCTCGAGGCGCTCGCCGAGCTCGAGGTGTCCTGGTAGCCGGCCGTGGCGGCGTTCACCGTGACGCTGTCCATATCGGTCTTGCTGCCCGAGCCCGAATGACGCCCGTTGTGATGGGCATAGGTATAGCTGTCGCTCGAGTTCACGCTCAGCGCGGCATAGGCGGCCGAGTCTTCGCCCGTATGGCTCGTGCTGTTCGACGAGCTCGACGACTGCTTGTCGTAGGCGTAGCCGCCCCCGGAGACGGCGCTCTTCTCGTTGTGATACCCATAGGACGAGGAGGCCTGCGCGGACTCGGAGAACGACTTGGAGCCCGATTCGGTGCTCACGCTGGCCGAGAACTTGTAGCCGTTTTCGGTGGACGACTGCGAGCCGACGTCGATCGTCTTGGTGACGGTGCCGACCGTGTAGGTCTGCGGCGGCGGGTCGAGTGTTGCGTTGACCGACACGGCCTGCGTGTTGTCGACCACGGCACCGACCGTGCTCGACACGCTGACGTGGCCGAACAGCCTGACGCTGCCGTCGATGTCCATGTTTTCGCTCACGGCCGTCGAGTTGAAGATGTACGGATCCGCGATGTGATGCGCGAAGGCTGCGCCGGATGCGGTTGCGAGGACGGCCGCTGCGATGATTGTGCGTTTCATGATGACGCTCCGATACCAAGGGTTGCTGCGTTAGAAAAAAGTGCCCGCCGGGGGACGGAGCACAAAACTATTCGCCGTTGCATTGCCGGCGCCGGCCGTCTGGTTGATCTGCACGATGCCGCTGGCGTGTGTGAATGCGTTTGCGTCGATACGCGCCTGACGTGCGTCGTGCGCGGTTGCGCGATCACCCATCGGTCCTTGCTTGGGAATGGCGGCGGACAGCTCGGCGTCCGTCACGGTCTCCACTCCCATCACGCCAGCGCCGAGCGCGACGCTGTTGCGTTGAAGATTGGCCGCGCCCGCGGCCTGGTTCACCATCACGGCACCCGACACGTTTGCAAAGGCGCCTTGCTCGATGCTCGCGCTCGCTTGCGGGACGTGCGCCGTGGCGGTGGCGAGCTGCGTGCCGTCGTTCCCGACATTCAGGCCGGCGCCTGCTCCGAGGCCCACGGACACGGCGGCTTGATTGCTCTGGACGTTGTCGAGGCCGGCCGCTTCGTTGACGGTCGCCACGCCCTGGATGCCGGCACCTGCGCCAGCGGCAATCGTGGCCTCTCCGTTGACCTGCGGCACGGCTTGCGCCGCGGCGGGCATGCTGACGGCCATCCAGGCGCAACAGACGGCCGATGCGGCTACGGCGGCGCGAGCGAGGCGACGTGCGAGCACGTGGCATGGCTGGGGCAGTCGGCGCAGGTTCATTTGAGCGCTCCCAATGCCGCGCCGAGCGGGGCAAGGGTGCCCGTCACCGAATTGACGACGGTCCCGCCAAGCGAGTTGCCCGATTGCGCGAGGCTGCCCGTGCCGAGGCCGGCACCGACGTTTGGCGCGACACCGTTCGTCAGCCGCGTGAGCGCTTGCAAGCCCGCGGCATTGACGCCGTCATTCGTCGCGACACCGAGCGAACCGCGCGCCCCCGTCAGGTCCAGGTCGGAGACGAGGGTGGCGACGGAGGCATCGAACGTCTGAGTTGGGAACGTCGACGCCTTCACGGCCACGGGATCGTCCTGCTTGGGTACTGGCTCGAATGCATCGCTCGTCATGACGCGGCGTTCGACGACGATGTCGCCGGGCTCCGCGCTTTGTGCGGCGGCCCATGCACTCACGCTCAGCGCGAGTGCGCCGACGAGGCCCGGCAGGCAGGCCGCCAGGACGTTACGCGTGCGGTTCGGGAAGAAAGGGGCGCTCATGTCGTGTTCTCCGTTCCATCGATCTCGAAGGGACTACCTGCGCGTGGTCGTGAGGACGTTGACCTGCGCCGTCTTGGCCGTATCGACTGGCACGGGTGCGGGAGCGGGCGGGGCGAGTTCGTCCCATAGCGTGACCGAGTGCGTGCGCTCGATCAGCTCAGGCGTGGCCGCGACCGTTACCGCGCCGAGGCCGCTGCCGCGCTCGTCGGCGAGCGCCTGATCGTCGAGTGCGACGCCGACGATGGCTGCTTCTTCGCCGGCGGTTGCTTCCATGGCTGTTTGGCCGACCGGGCTGGCAAGCGCGAGAAGCGTTTCGGCCTGCGCGGCCGGCGCGCACCAGCCGGCGGCGAGCAGCATGCCGAGCATGGCGATACGCATGTGTCGGCGTGGATCGAGAGAGGGAAACGATGGCATGGCGATGTCTCCGTGTTGCGGGGACATTGAGCGAAACGCATGCCATCGCGATGACATCGTTGCGGGGATTGGGTTTCGCGCGAAGCCATCGGCGCAAGAGAAGACGAGCCGGCGAGAAACCGTTTCAGCACTGAAACGGTGCGCGACAAATCGCAATTGACTACGCTTTTCGGTAAAAAATGGGCGTTGCGAATCAGCCACGCGAGGGCTGATAAATCAAATCCGACAAATTGAATAAATGAGCCGCAAAGCCTTGTGGGTAGGACTTCGCTTCAATTTGTTACACCTGTGCGGTGTTTGGCGGTAGGCGCCTATAGTAAGCTCATGGAACGGTTTCAAGCCCGCAAAAAGGCCGATTTAACGGCATTTATATTAATAATTGATTTCGGGGTCTAGCGTTTCAAGGGAGAGAAAGCCCAGCCGGCGCGCGTGTCCATTCGCGCGCTGCGGAGCCTTTGCGGTCCTCGTTGAAGGCGTCCGCGCTTGTTCATGGAAAAGAGGTCTGAGCAATGGAATCTGCAATGCGGCAGTTGATTTACGTCACACGAGATCCCGACCCGCAACTAGCCGAACAATTCCGCCAGCGTAGTTGGCAAGTCGAAATCGTCACGAATGCACGCGATGCGCGCCGCGCCCTGCGCGGCGAGGCGGCGGCGGGCGGCTTGCTCGATTTGTCGCACAGCATCGATGAGCACGACCTCGACGCGCTCGAATCGTGCCTCACGATCGGACGCGTAGGGTGGGTGGCCGCGACCGCGCGCGGCCAGCTGGAAGATGCCGAACTGCGCCGCCTCGTGCGTGACTATTGCTTCGACTACGTGACGCTTCCCTACGACACGCGCCGTATCGTCGATGCGGTGGGACATGCCTACGGCATGGTCGCACTCGGCGAGCCGCCCGGACACCGCGTGCCAGCCCCGGCGAGCGAGGGCGACATGATCGGCTCGTGCGAGGCGATGCAAGCGCTGTTTCATGCGGTCCGTAAAGTTGCGATGACCGATGCGCCGGTGTTCATCTCGGGCGAATCGGGCACGGGCAAGGAGCTGACGGCTGTCGCGATCCACGCGCGTTCGGCGCGGCGCGAGGCCCCGTTCGTCGCGATCAACTGCGGTGCGATTCCGGCCCACCTGCTGCAATCGGAGCTGTTCGGCTACGAGCGTGGCGCGTTCACCGGCGCCAATCAACGCAAGATCGGCCGCATCGAGGCAGCCAACAGCGGCACGCTGTTCCTCGACGAAATCGGCGATTTGCCGCTCGAGAGCCAGGCCAGTCTGTTGCGCTTCCTGCAGGAAGGCAGGATCGAGCGGCTCGGCGGACACGAGTCGATCGCCGTCGACGTGCGCGTGATTTCGGCGACGCACGTGGACATGCATCGCGCGATGATCGACGGACACTTTCGTGCCGATCTGTACCACCGCCTGTGTGTGCTGCAACTCGAGGAGCCGCCGCTACGGGCACGTGGCAAGGACATCGAACTCATCGCGCAGCATACGCTCGAGCGCTACAAGCATGACGCGAGCCGGCGCTTGCGTGGCTTTGCACCCGATGCGATCGCAGCCCTGCACAACTATCGCTGGCCCGGCAACGTGCGTGAGCTCATCAATCGCGTGCGGCGTGCCATTGTGATGTCGGAAGGGCGGCTCATCTGCGCACGCGATCTGGAACTGTCGGATTACGTCGAGATCATGCCGGTCTCGCTCGCGCAGGCGCGCGAAGCGGCCGAACGTCAGGCGATCGAGCTCGCGCTGCTGCGGCATCGCGGCCGCCTCGGCGATGCGGCCAGCGATCTCGGTATCTCGCGCGTGACGTTGTATCGGCTGCTCAGCGCGCACGGCATGCGCCATATCGAAGTCGACGCAGCCGGCGATCGCATGTCGAGCTAAGCGAGACGCCGGCGGCGCCCGGCGCGGCTTGATAGAATCGTGCTTTGCCCGCGCGTGTCGCGGGTGCGCCCGCATCGAGCCGAAGGAACCCTCCCGCATGAAACAATACCTCGACCTAGTCAGCACGATCCTCGAGACCGGCACCTGGCAAGAGAACCGGACGGGCATTCGCACGATCAGCATGCCCGGCGCGATGATGCGCTTCGATCTGCAAGCGGGTTTTCCGGCCGTCACGACCAAAAAGCTCGCGTTCAAATCGGCGATCGGCGAGCTGATCGGCTTTCTGCGCGCCTCGCGAAGCGCGGCCGATTTTCGTGATCTGGGCTGCAAGGTCTGGGATGCGAATGCCAACGAGAACGCTCAGTGGCTCGCCAATCCGTACCGCGAAGGCCCCGACGATCTCGGCGACGTATACGGCGTGCAATGGCGCAAGTGGCCCGCGTACAAAGTGCTGCAAGCCGATGCGCGCGCGCAGCTCGACGATGCGGTGGCGCGTGGCTATCGCATCGTCACGCAGTTCGAAGAGGACGGTGTGCAGAAGGTGCTGCTCTACAAGGCCATCGATCAGCTGCGCCAGTGTCTCGACACGATCATGAACAACCCGTCGGACCGGCGCATCCTGTTTCACGGCTGGAATCCGGCGCTGCTCGATCAGATTGCGCTGCCCGCGTGCCACCTGCTGTATCAGTTCATCCCCAACGCTGCAAAGCGTGAGATCTCGCTGTGCCTCTACATCCGCAGCAACGACGTGGGGCTCGGCACGCCGTTCAACCTGACCGAAGGCGCGGCGTTGCTTGCGCTGGTCGGCCGGCTGACGGGCTATACGCCGCGTTGGTTCACGTACTTCATCGGCGATGCCCATATCTACGAGAATCAGGTCGACATGCTGAAGCGGCAGCTCGAGCGTGAGCCGTATCCGAGCCCGACGCTCGTCATCTCGGACCGGGTGCCTGCCTATGCAGAAACCGGGGTCTATGCGCCCGAGTGGCTCGAGCTGGTCGAGCCCACCGATTTCTCGCTTCACAACTACCGGCATCACGAGCCGTTGACGGCGCCCATGGCTGTTTGAGTGCCGGGGGCGGGTGGCAAGGGCCCCGTCGGGCGTTTTTGCCCGTTTGCGTTAGCTTTCGTTAGATCCAACAAAAAAGCCCACGGCATTTAGCGTGCCGTGGGCTTTCTTGCGTTGAGCGCCGTTGAGCGGCTTAGCCGTGGTGATGCTCTTCGCGGCTATCGGTGCTGGCGCTCGGTTGGCCGTGCGTTTGCTGCTGTTGATGCGGCTCGGCTCGCGGCTGCGGTTCGGAGTGCGGTTGCGGCTCGGGCCGTGCCTGCGGCGCAGGATGCGGCTGCATGACGGGGCGCGGCGCTTCCATGGCCGGACGCGGTTCGTTACGCGGCTCCACATGCGGCTGCGGTTGCGGGGCGGCCGGACGCGGCTCGTATTGCGCTTGCGGCTGAGTCTGGGCGCGCGGCTCGCTGCGCGGTTGCATCGGCACGTGCGGCTGCGGTTCGGCGCGCGTCTGGCGCTGTTCGAAGGTCGGAGCAGGCGCGGGATGCGGCTGAGCCTGAGCGGCTTGCGGGGCACGCTCGGTGGGCTGCGGCAGGTGTGTGGCCTGCTGAGCCTCGCGGCCCGGCTCGGCAGCGCCGGGTGCCGTCGGTGCGTGCTGCGGCGCCATCTCCGGCAGATGCTGCTGCGACATCGGCGCGTGCGGTTGCGTCCAGGTCGGTTCGTGGCGTGCCGGTACCGCGGCGTCCTCCACATGCGGTTGAGCTGAAGGCGGGCGCGGCACGCCGTTGGCCTGCTGCGGTGCCATGACGGGAGCGTGCGGCTGCGCTTGGCCGGGCGCCGTGCCCGGGTGCATGCCCATGCCCGGGTGCATGCCTTCGGCCGTGACCGGGGCACCGGGGCCGCCCGTTTGCGGCCGCGGCGTGCCCGTCAGCGCGGGACCGTGCTGCGGCGTGATGACCGGCGAATGCTGATCGACCACACGGACGTTGTGCATCGGCATGGCCGGTGCCGCGCCGATACCGCGCGGCGGCTGGCCCGGCTGGCCGGCCACGCCGGTCGGGGCGGTCATGTGGACGACGGGCTCGCCAGCCCCCGGCACTTGTCCGCCGCTCTGCGCGAAGCGCTGCGCAAGATGATCGTGGAACGCGGCCGGGACGGCCGGTGCGCGCGTCGCGACGACAGGGCGGGCGGTCAGCGCTTGCGGCGGGCGATAGGTGGCGGCTTTCAAGCCCGGTGCGAAGCTTTCGCGCACGGGCGCGATGCCGGGCGCGCCCTCGTTGATCTTCACGTCGTGCCACGCACGCGGATCGACCTTCTGCGCGAAACGCGGCACGGGCTGTCCGTGCACGAATGCAGTGGCCGGCACGGCCGTGAGCGCGCCCGGGGCGTGATAGTTGATGTACGTGTTGTGGATGTTCGTGATGTTGATGTTCTGGTTCACGATGACGGTCTGATTCACGCGCTCGTAGTAGCGCGGGCTCCAGCCGCCCCAGTGCGGACGCCAGATTTCGCCGGGACCCAGCGGGAACCAGGCGACACCCGCCGCGGCCGCGCCGCCGATGCTCAGGCTGACGCCCCAGTTGACGCCGCCGCCTCCGCCGCCGACGAACGCGACGAGCGCAGGCGCATAGACGGGCGGCGCGCTCACGACGAGCGGGCCCGGCACCCAGCACCAGGACGAGCCGACATAGGCCCAGCGTCCGTAGTGATAGGGCGCGAAGCCCCACGGCGCATCGTCGATCCAGGTCCAGCCCCACGGCGCGACCCACGCCCAGTGGCCGTCGTGGTAAGGCGCCCAGCCTTCCGGCTCATAGTGCGGCACCCAGACGGCGCCGTACTGCGGGTCGTTGCGCCACGTCCCGTTTTCGTCGAGGTCCTGATAGCCGGGGATGTCGCGCGACACGTAGCGGGCCGAAACCGAGCGGTCCTCGGCGGCATCGCGGCTCGCGGCCCATTGGTCGAACGCGTCGAGCGGGGGCACTTCCTGGCTGGCCGCTTCCTGCAGGTTCGTGCCCGAGAACGTGATCTGCTGGCCCGCGGTGAGTGGCACTTGCCCGTTGTCGCCGTAGGCCGTCAGCGCGCCGCTGCGCACCGTGACGGTCGTCGTGCTGCCGTCGGGCGCCACGTCGACGCGGTAGTCGCCGGCACGCGTGACCGCCAGCGCGACGTTCGGCGTGTCGATCTCGTACGACGAACCCTGCGGCAGTGCGCGCACTCGCGTCGACAGCGTGCCTTGCGCGACTTTCATCTGCGCACTGGTGTCGTCGAGGTTCAGGATGTCGAGGTTCGTCGAGGCGCCGAGCCGCACGGCCGTCGAACCGATGTGCAATTCCGAGCGTGCGTTCGCGTCGTTCCACAGCTGATCGCCAGTCGTCAGCGGACGGTTGACCGCCGCATACGACCAGTCGCTGGCCCCCGCAGGTTCGGTCGTGACCGTGCCTGCCATGTAGTCCAGTCGCGCGACGCGGCTTGGCGGATCGGCGCTCTGGGTGGCGGCCGGTGCGTCGGGCGGCGGGGCCGATTGAGCGAGAGCCGATTGCGTGAAGGCCGTTTGCGCCGCCAGGGCGATGAGGGCATAACCCGTCAGGCGCCGGAAAGTGACGAGGGGGGAGGTGGTCGGAATTTTCATGTCGGTTCTGTAATTGGATGCCGGATGGTACGTCATTCCGTGAACCCACTGTAGCTGCATTCTGTGTATCAATGCGCTCCGTTTTGTAAGTCTCTGATCGATGCCTGTAACGAAAAATATCAGCCCGCAGCGTGCCACGCTGCGGGGGGACACCGCTCAAGGGATTGATCTGTGCCGCTCGGGGTGACAAGCGCTCGTGCAATTAGTCATGTGCGGTAAAGCGCAATGGCCGCGCGTGAAAATCGCTTCGTGATTTTCACGCGCGGCTCAATCGCATAGGGCAGGCCGATTTCAATTCCGATTCGGTTGCAATTCCCGATCGCGCCGGGTTGACTACCTTATGCGTTCAGCAACTCGTCGAAGTATTGCCGGCCCTTCGGCGTCACGCGCAGCACGCGGGGTTTGCCGGCATGCTCGATGCAGCCGAGCGCCGTCCAGCTCTGCAATAGCGCGGCGCCGAGCGCTCCGCCCAGATGCGCGCGTCGCTCGCTCCAGTCCAGGCACGTGCAGGCGAAGCGCCGGCGGCGTGTGCGTTGCGTCTTCACGTCGATGCCCCAACGCGCGAGCATCTCGGCACCGGCCTCGGTCGCCTCGACATCGCTGCCGCGGTCGACGAGCCAGTCGCGCGCGATCAGGTGATCGAACACGCGCACGGCGAGCTCGCCGGCCATGTGGTCATAGCAAGTGCGGGCATAGCGCATGTCGAGCGGCACCGTGCGCGCGGGCTGCGGGACCGCTCGCTGTGGTGCGCTGGCTTGCGCGAGGTTCGCGAGCGCCTCGATGGCCGCCGCCACTTCGGGCGTGGCGATACGGTAGTAGCGGTGGCGGCCGCGCACCTCGAGCGTAAGGAGGCCACCCTCGGTCAATCGTGCGAGGTGGCCGCTCGCGGCCGATGGCGACAACCCTGCGATGAGCGTCAGCTCGCCGGCCGGGCGCGCGCTGCCATCCATCAGCGCCCACAGCATGGCGGCGCGGCCCGCATCGGCGAGCAGGGCGCCGATGCGGCTCAGGCCGGGAAAGTGCGCGGCGTCGCGGTCGTCGTCATGAAGCGAGGCGGGCATGGCTGATCTCCGGGTAGATTTTCTGAAGGTGTGACTACAGTCTAATCCGGCACTGCATTCGATGTTTCAGCGTCAACCGAAACATCGAATGCGCCCCTGGCGTCCGGTGCTGGCACGGGCCGCCGCGCTAGAATCGGCATCGGCTTTTCGTGCCGGGTTTTCGTATCGAGTTTTCGTATAACAAGCAGTGAGGTTGATGATGAAAGTGTGGTTGATGGCGATCGCTGCGGCGTGGCTGTGCGCGGCCTGCGCGCAGACGGACGCATCGGGTGCGACAGGGCCGGGCAATGGCAGCATCACGATGTACGGCACGATCGATCAAGGCGTGACGTTTCGCAAATGACCTGCGCGTGCGTGTCCGTACGGGCACACGCCCTATTGGCTCCGTATAATCGGCTGCCTACTCATAGAACATAGACAGAACGCCAGCGCGCACCGGAGTCACAATGAGCACGTCCGCCACCCCCCTCGACCGTTCCGAAACCACCTTCCGTTTCCTTGCCGAGCCGACCTCCGTCAACTTCGGCGGCAAGGTGCACGGCGGTGCGCTGATGAAGTGGATCGACGAAACCGCCTATGCTTGCGCGGCCGTTTGGTCGGGCCGCTATTGCGTGACCGTCAGCGTCGGCAACATCCGCTTTCGTCGGCCGATTCAGGTCGGCAATCTCGTCGAACTGCGTGCGCGCGTCGTCGCGACAGGGCGTACGAGCATGCACATTCACGTGACCGTGCACGCGGGCGATCCGAAGAGCGGTCAGTTGCGTTTGACGACCGACTGCCTCGTCGTATTCGTGGCCGTCGACGAGAATGGCACACCGATTCCCGTGCCGCCGTTCGTGCCCGAAACGGAAGAGCAAAAGCGCGTTGCGAAGTATGCGATGGACGTGAAGGCCGCCCTCGACGCCATCGTCGAACTCAAGCCCGAGGAAATGGCGCAAGGACATATCTGAGGCTCAGGGCCTGCCATTGACATGAGCAGGCCATGGACATGAGCAGGCCATGGACATGACGAGGCCCTGAGCGCGCGGCGTGCCGCGCTTATCGTTCGGCGCCGCCCGTGCCGATCATGTCGCGGGGACGCACCCATTCGTCGAACTGCGCCTCGGTCACGTAGCCGAGCGCGAGCGCTGCCGCGCGCAACGTCGTGCCCTCCTTGTGCGCCTTCTTCGCGATTTGCGCGGCCTTGTCGTAGCCGATGTGCGGATTGAGCGCCGTCACGAGCATCAGCGATTCGTTCAGCAGCGTATCGATACGCGTGCGATTCGGCTCGATGCCGATGGCGCAGTGATCGTTGAAGCTGCGCGCACCGTCGGCCAGCAGGCGAATCGATTGCAGCACGTTGTGCGCGATCATCGGCCGGAAGACGTTGAGCTCGAAGTTGCCGCTCGCGCCGCCGACGTTGACGGCCACGTCGTTGCCGAACACCTGGCAGCACAGCATCGTCAGCGCTTCGGACTGCGTAGGATTGACCTTGCCGGGCATGATCGAGCTGCCGGGCTCGTTTTCGGGGATCGTGAGCTCACCGAGCCCGCAGCGCGGACCGCTCGAGAGCCAGCGGATATCGTTGGCGATCTTCATGAGGCTCGCGGCCACCGTCTTCAACGCGCCGTGGGCGAACACCAGTGCATCGGCCGCGGCCATCACCTCGAACTTGTTCGGCGCACTGACGAATGGCAGTTGCGTCAGCGCGCCGATCGCCGCAGCCACGCGCCCCGCAAATTGCGGATGCGCGTTCAGGCCCGTGCCGACCGCCGTGCCTCCCTGCGCGAGCTCGTACAAATGCGGCAGTGTCGATTCGACGTGCGCGATGCCATGCCCGAGCTGCGCGACGTAGCCCGAAAACTCTTGTCCGAGCGTCAGCGGCGTCGCATCCTGCAAGTGCGTGCGGCCGATCTTCACGACGTCGGCGAACGCGCGCGCTTTCGCATCGAGTGTCGCGCGCAGCGTTTTCAGCGCGGGCAGCAGTTGATAGACGATGCCGTAGGCTGCCGCGATGTGCATGGCCGTCGGAAACACGTCGTTCGACGATTGGCCGCGATTGACGTCGTCGTTCGGATGAACCTTGCGCGCCTCGCCGCGTTCGCCGCCCAGCAGTTCGCTGGCGCGATTGGCGATGACCTCGTTCAGATTCATGTTGGTTTGCGTGCCCGACCCGGTCTGCCACACCGCGAGCGGAAATTCGCCGGCATGCTTGCCGTCGATGATCTCGTCGGCCGCCTGCATGATCACGCGCGCTTTGTCTTCGGCCAGTACGCCGAGCTCGAGGTTGACTTGCGCGGCCGCGCGCTTGATGACTGCGAGCGCGGTAATGAGCTCGGGTGCCTGCTTTTCCGTCGAGATCTTGAAGTTCTGCAACGAGCGCTGCGTTTGCGCACCCCATAGTCGCGCGGACGGTACGGCGATTTCGCCGAACGTGTCGCGTTCCATGCGTACTTCTTCGGTCATGTTCAAAACTCCGGTCAAATGACACTCAATGCTTCGATGAATGGACGGCCCGCGTGGGTCATAGCTGCGAGTCGACTGGCAACATCAAGAATAGCCCCGTCAGCGCATTGCGCACGAAGCCGGCCTCGGGGTCGAGCGACCACGTACGCAGATAGGGACCGTTCGGGCTGGGCTCGTCGCCGGTCCAGGTGAGGCCCGAGACGGGCGAGCCGAGCGCACGCAGCCGCGCCGTCTCGGCCGGCGTGGCGAGCTGTACGCGATAACTGACGCTAGGCGACATCGCATGTTCGATCAACTGAGCGACTTCGCCGGCGAGCGGAGCGCTGTCGATGAAGAGCGCGATCTCGGTGTTCAGATGGGCCGAGCGCGGATCGAAGTTCAGCGACCCGATGACGAGGATGCGCCGGTCGATCACATACGCTTTCGCATGCAGGCTCGCGCGCGAGCTCGAGCCCGCGAAGTAGCGCGAGTGCTCGCGTTGCAGCGGCTCGTATTCGTAAAGCTCGACGCCGCTCTTGAGCAGCGGCACGCGATACGGGCTATAGCCGGCCTGTACCGCGATCGTATCGGTCGAGGCCATCGAGTTCGTCAAGACGGCCACGCGCACGCCGCGCTGCGTGAGTTCCCGGAGCAGGTGCAACCCGGCATCGTGCGGCACGAAGTAGGGCGAGAGGATGAGCACTTCGTGATCGGCGCCTCGCAGCTGTTCGGCGAGGCCATGCATAGGCGGGCTCTGGTAGGGGGCCTGCGGTGCCGTGGCCTTGCGCGGCGAGTCGGCGCTGAGGCTGGCGTCGGCCCAGACGAGTCCAAGCCGGTCGTGCGCGATGCGCGAGGCGAGCGGCTCGGCATCGTGCGGCTTGGCGTCGACTGCGCTCGCCTGCGCACGCCAATGCGCGCGTAGCATTTCGCGCACGGTATTCAGGTCGTTCGTCGTGTAGCGATGCCGGTCGAGGGTGGCGAGCGGGTAGGCGCCCGCGCTGTTCCAGAACGTGTCGAAGCTGGTCGATACATCGTCGACGATCGGGCCGGCGGCCAGCACGTCGAGGTCGCGAAATTGCAGTGTCGGGCTCGCACTGAAGTACTCGTCGCCGAGGTTGCGGCCGCCGACGATCGCGACTTCGTCGTCGGCGATCATCGCTTTGTTGTGCATGCGATGCGAGAAGCGGTCGATGCGCGTGAACAGATCCTCGGTGCGCGCGAACACGCTCTCGTGCGTGCTGCCGAACGGATTGAACACGCGCACTTCGATCGACGGATGCGTGGCGAGCCCCGCCATCAGCTGCCGGCTGTCGTCGAAGTTCAGGTCGTCGACGAGCATGCGCACACGCACGCCGCGGTCGGCCGCGTGGAGCGCCGCGGCCAGCAGAAGTCTGCCCGTCGTGTCCTGCGCGGCAATGTAGTACTGCAAGTCGAGCGTCTTCGTCGCGGCGCGTGCGAGCGCGATGCGCATCTGCAACGCAGCGGTGCCGTCAGTCAACAGACGAAAGCCCGACTGACCGGGGTGTGCCGCTTCGAGCGGGGCGAGTGATTGGCCGAGCGGTGTCGTTTGCGGGGCGGCGAGTGCGTGACTGACGGGACGATCGAGCGAGGTGGCGGGCGGCAGCGTCGAACAGGCTGTGAGCAGCAGCGCGCAGCAGACGAAGCAGGCGCGCGCGATGGAGGCCGGGTAGCGCAGCCGGCCGGACGGCGCGGCATACGACGAGACGCGCAAAGAAAGAAGGGGCGCCGGCAGGCGCAAGGCGACGAGTGGCCGCCTGAGCTCTAACACGTTCGGACCTTGTCATTGTCGATGAAGGGTCTTGCAGTGCCGCGACGGCCTCGGCAAGGACACATTCTAGACGCGGCACGCGAGAGTCACGTGTAGAGCAAGCAAAAAGAAGGCCCGCCAAGCCAGCGCGGGCCAAACACCCTGTCAGAAGAGTCGTGCCTATCGTAGGCCTTGGCGAGCCCGGCACCAACCAACAAAGCGTGCTTTGCTTATACCTTTGGCGTGACGTTACGTACGGCGCGTGTGCCGCGTCATGTGCTCGAAGCGCACGGTCATCAACAGCGCGACGCTCGCGAGACCCGCCGCGAGCCCCCACCAGAGCCCGCGCGTGCCGAGTCCGGTGTGAAACGCGAGCACGTAACCGGTCGGAAAACCCACGCCCCAGTAGCCGAAGGTCGCCGCGAGCATCGGAATGCGCGTGTCCTTGAGGCCGCGCAGACAGCCAGAGCCGATCGTCTGCATGCCGTCGACGATTTGGAATACGGCCGCGACCCCGAGCAGCGACGCGGCGATGGCGACCGTATGAGCATTGGTCGGATCGTCGAGCCGCAGATAAAGTCCGATGATGGCGTGGGGCGCGACCATCAATACGAGCCCGGTCATCGACATGAATGCGACGCCGAGCCCCAGCGCGACGAAGCCGGCGTGACGTGCGGCCAGCGGCTGCCCTGCGCCCATCCAGTAGCCGACGCGCACGTTGGCCGCCTGGCCGATCGCGAGCGGCACCATGAACGAAACGGATGCCACGTTCAGGGCGATCTGGTGGGCGGCGAGCTGTTTCTCGCCCAAGAGACCGATCATGAGGCCGGTGGCCAGAAACAGCGTCGACTCGACGCCGTAGGTGATCGCGACGGGCCAGCCGATGCCGAACAATTCGCCCATGAGCGGCACATTGGGCCGAGCGGCCGTGACGAAGTGCCGAAAGCGCGCGCGACCGTGCATCAACGCGACCAGCGTGATCGTCGTGAGCCAGATCGTCACCGTCGTGGCGGTGGCCGAACCGAGCAGGCCCAGACGCGGCAGGCCATAGGCGCCGTGGATGAGTCCGTAGTTGAGCACCGCATTGATGCCGACGCTCGCGAGCGACACCCACAGCAGGCGTTTGGCGGCCCCGATGGCGGGCAGGAACGAGCGCATCAGGCCGATGCCGATCAGGCTGCCGGGCGAGGCCCAGCGCAGCACATTGGCGTAGGCGCCCACGTTGTGGGCGAGCTGCGCGGGCTCGCCGAATGCGGTGAGGATCGGTTGCGCGAGCGACAGCAGCACGAACGCCGGCACCGCGAGCAGCACGGATAGCGCGAGCCCGGTCCAGTAGATGTGCGGCACGCGGTGGTCGGCCTGCGCGCCGCGGGCATTCGCGACGGTCACGCTGACCGACGAGAGCACGCCTTGCAGCACCGTCACGACGACGAAGAACAGGCCCGCGCCGAGACCGCCGGCCGCCAGGGCGTCGGGGCCCAGCGAGCCGAGCAGGATGGTGTCGGTGACGCTCATGGCCATCTGCGACAGTTGCGCGATGGCGAGCGGGGCGGCCAGGCGCGCCGTATCGGCGGCATGGCGGGACAGAGAAGGCGGCGCGCTGGCCGCATGGGTGATTCCGGGTTGCGACATGTTCAAGGCGAAGCCGAGGGCCATGGGTGGCGCGCGGGCGGCACCCCTCGGAGCGTTGTTGTATGAAAGACGGACAGCTTATTGCCTGGCGGCGCGACTGTCGATACGCGTGTTCGTAGCGGCAGCGCGGCGCTAGGCTGCCTCGTGCACGGCGATACGCGTGTCGCCAAGCATAACGACTTGGCCTGCCCGGATCTTGCATGTCTTGCGCAGCTCGACGTGCCCGTCGACGCTGACCGCGCCCGAGGCGACGAGCATTTTGGCCGAGCCGCCGGTGTCCGCGAGGCCCGTCAGCTTGAGCAGATTGTGCAGTTCGACGTGCTCGCCCGTAAGCGTGAAATTGAGGTTCGGCATGGCGGCAGGCGCGGCGCGCGGCGAAAAAGGTGGGCAGGCATCATAAGCCAAGCGGGCCTTGCACGCCAAGGGCCGGTCACACGGACCTTGCGGAGTTTGGCTGTATGCCTATACAGTATGCGACGTTCCCTAGAACGAACCCTCAACGCTCGCCCGAACGCGCCGTGTCCTCCGCTTTTGCCGCTTCGCGTCCGCAACCTGACGCCACCGACTACCTCGCCAAGCTCAACGACGCGCAGCGCGCCGCCGTCGAGTATGGCATCGACCCTGCCGCGCGTCCGGGCGGCCCGCTGCTCGTGATCGCGGGGGCGGGGTCGGGCAAGACCAGCACGCTTGCGCATCGCGTCGCGCACCTCCTCGTGAAGGGGGCGGATCCGCGCCGCGTCCTGTTGCTGACGTTCTCGCGCCGTGCGGCGCAGGACATGACGCGGCGCGCCACGCGCATTGCCGCGCAAGCGCTCGGCACGCGCGCCGATCTTGCGCAGGCGCTCGCCTGGACGGGCACGTTTCACAGTGTCGGTGCCAGGCTGCTGCGCGAATACGCCGAGCTGATCGGCCTGTCGCCTGTCTTCACGATCAACGATCGCGAGGATTGCGCCGATCTCATCCATGTCGTGCGGCACGAGCTGGGGCTGTCGGTCAAATCGCGCCGCTTTCCGACCAAGGCGACCTGCCTGGCGATCTACTCGCGCGCGGTCAATACGGGCGCGCCGCTCGCACGCGTGCTCGACGACGCGTTTCCGTGGTGCCGCGAATGGGAGGCCGAGCTGCGCGCGCTGTTCGCGGCTTATGTGGCGGCCAAGCAGTCGCAGAACGTGCTCGACTACGACGACCTGCTGCTCTATTGGGCGCGCATGGCGGCCGAGCCCGCGATTGCGGCCGATCTGGCCGGACGCTTCGATCACATCCTCGTCGACGAATACCAGGACACGAACCGCCTGCAGGCATCGATCCTCTTCGCGATGAAGCCGCAGGGGCACGGATTGACCGTCGTCGGCGACGATGCCCAGTCGATCTACTCGTTTCGTGGCGCCACCGTGCGCAACATCCTCGATTTCCCGACACAGTTCGAGCCGAACGCGCATCGCGTCACACTCGAGCGCAACTATCGTTCGACGGCGCCGATCCTGGCCGCGTCCAATGCCGTGATCGGCCTGGCGGCCGAGCGCTTCACGAAGGATCTATGGACTGACCGGGCCTGCGCGCAGCGTCCCAGGCTCGTGACAGTGGCCGGCGAGCTCGAGCAGGCCCGCTACGTCGTCGAACGCGTGCTGGAGGCCCGCGAGACTGGCATGAAGCTGAAAGCGCAAGCCGTGCTGTTTCGCGCCGCGCATCACAGCGCGGCGCTCGAGCTCGAGCTGGCACGGCGCAACGTGCCGTTCGTCAAATTCGGCGGACTGCGTTTTCTCGACGCATCGCACGTGAAGGACGTGCTCGCCGTGTTGCGCTGGGCTCAGAACCCGCGTGACCGTGTCGCGGGCTTTCGCGTGGTGCAACTGCTACCGGGCGTCGGGCCTGCGACGGCTGCGCGCGTGCTCGACGACGTTACGGCCACGCATGACGCGGCAGCCGCGCTCGATGCATTCGAGCCGCCGGCCCGTGCTAGCGCCGACTGGGCGCCGTTCGTCGAATTGATGGCCGACGTGTGCGGCGCGCGCACGCCGTGGCCCGCCGAGTTCGAGCAGGTGAGGCGCTGGTACGAGCCGCATCTCGAACGCAATCACGAAGACGCATCCACGCGCCAGGCCGATGTCCTGCAGATGGAGAGCCTGGCGGCGACGTACGCGTCGCGCGAGCGCTTTCTGACCGAGCTTACACTCGACCCGCCCGACGCGACGAGCGACGAGTCGGGTGTGCCACTCGTCGACGAGGACTACCTGATTCTCTCGACGATTCATTCGGCGAAAGGGCAGGAGTGGCGCAACGTGTTCGTGCTCAACGGCGTCGACGGCTGCATTCCGTCCGATCTCGGCACCGGCAGCCAGGAGGAAATCGACGAAGAGCGGCGGTTGCTCTACGTGGCGATGACCCGGGCGAAAGAGGATTTGCACATCGTCGTGCCGCAGCGCTTTTACGTGCACAACCAAGCGCAGAACGGCGATCGCCACGTGTGGGCATCGCGCACCCGCTTCATCCCGGCGTCACTGTTGCCGCTGTTCGACGCGCAGGCATGGCCGACGGTCGCGCCGCTTACCGCGCCGACGGCCACGGGGCTGGCCGCCGCGGCCAAGGCGCGCATCGACATCGCGGCGCAGTTGAAGACGATGTGGGATTGAAGGCGCGCGCACGGCAAGTGCAGGCGCCCTGGAGAATCAGCGCTGACGCCGTTCCTGCGGCTGCTGCGGCCTTGCGGGCGGCATGAAGAAGTTGCGCAGCCAGGCGGCCATGCGCGAGAAGATGTCGTAGGGCTCCTCGACGAAGATCTCCGGCTTGAGCAGGCGCAGGAATTCCATGATCTGCTGCGCTTCCTGCTTCTGGAACGAGCCGTGCGCGAGGCCGAGCTTCAACAGCCCACGCAGTTCGCCGAGCTTTTCGCGCGCGGTGCTGCCGACGCTCGTCTCGCACGCGATTTTGGCCTCGTAGGCGCGCTGGCGCAGTGATTCCGCCAGGCGCCAAGCGGGCGTCTGCATCTTTTCCTCGAGCCCCTGGATGTCTTGCGCGCTGGCCTTGATCTGCGCCGCGAGCGGGTCGACGAGCGCGGCGTCGCCGCCGGCTTCCTTGACGATGGCTGCCGCCCAGTCGCGGCACGCCTTGGCGAGTTCCTCGGGCGTCCACTCGGAGCGCACGGCGAGGCTGAAGCCGAACTCGCCGGCTTGGCGCATCAGGATCGCCACGACGTCGGGGAATTCCTTGTCGAGGGTGCGTTTGGCCCAAGCGTACTGGCCGCCCTCCAGCATGCGCTGCACGGCGTGCTCGGTGAGCGGCACCATGTTGTCGAGCAGCTTCGCGCGCAGGAAATCCTCGAAGGAGGGCGTCGCGAATTGCGGGTCGAGCTTCAGCGATACGCGCAAGAAGGCTTCGAAGTCCTTGTGTAGCGACGCAATCGTCTCTTCTCTGAGCGAAAGGGTGATTTGACCCATGACTTGTCCTGGTGGCCGATCCCGCGCGGCAACGCGAGCGTGCCGGTGCGCGGATGCATCCTCGCGCATTGCCGGCCGCCGGCATATCGAGGCCGGGCGGCGCTTGACGGCGCCGCGCTGCGGCTGCACTGCATTTTTGATCGCGTTCTGCTGCCGTACATGGGCGTGACGTCTGGCCCATGCGTTCGCCAGCAAACGCATTTCGTCTGTTTAACGGCGGTGGCAGCCGGAACTTGAGGCCAATTCGAGGACGTGCTCAGTGCACGACGAAGCCTTGCCAGACAAAGAAGACGACGAGGCCGACCGCGATCGTGAGCAGCGGGCGGCGCGTGAGCGCGGACACGCCACAGGCCGCTAGCGCGCCGACGAGCTGCGGGTTGCGCCAGGTCAGCTCGGCTGCCCCGCCGTGGGGCGCGACGGCCATCGGGACGATGATGGCCGTCAGCACGGTGACGGGCACGAAGCTGAGCGCCGTGCGCACGAGCGGCGGAAACGCGGCGCGCTCGCCGAGCACGAAGACGCTGGCGCGCACGAGCAAGGTGATGACGGCCATGCCCAGAATGAGGATCACGTAGTTCATTGGGGGACTCCTGCGGGGCGCGTGCGGGTCGCCCACGGGCGCGAGAGCACGACGCCGACGATCACGCCCGCGGCGACGGCAGCCAGCAGCCCGAGCTTGTAGGGCCAGGCCGAGCACAGGTACGCGAGCAGGCCGGCCGTCGCGGCGGCGGCCACGAAGCGTGCGGCCACGAGCTGAGGCACGACGATCGCGATGAACGTCGCCACCATCGCGAAATCGAGCCCCAGCGATTGCAGGCGCGGGAAGGCGGCGCCGAACACCAATCCGACGGCGGTCCACAGCAGCCAGTTCAGATACATCGCGATGCCCGAGCCGAGGAAGTAATGCGGTCCGATTTCACCGGGCGGCGAGTGCCGATAGTGGGCATAGGCGACGGCGAACACCTCGTCGGTCAGGACTGCCGCGAGCACCCAGCGCCAGCGTGCGGGCAGCTTGGCCACGTAGGGCGCCAGCGTCGCGCTATAGAGCACGTGGCGCAGGTTGACGATGAGCGTCGTCGCCCACACGACGGCAAAGCTCGCGTGGCCGGCGATGAGGCCGAGCGCGATGAACTGCGCCGAGCCGGCGAACACCGTCAGCGACATCAGTTGGCCATGCCAGGCCGAAAGCGGCCCTGATGTGACGAGCGTGCCGAAGATCACGCCGAACGGCGCGGCCCCGACCATCATCGGGATCGTGTCGCGCGCGCCGTCGGCGAATTCGTTGAGCGGAGTGCGTGAGTGATTCAATCGAAAGTCCTCCTTAAGCTGTGCGCAGCATAGTCGCGCATGCGCGCGCCGCGCTTGTACGTTTTTGCGCCTGGCCGGGTGGGGGCGGCGGGCTGGGCGAATGTGGGCGTCCTACGAACTTTCCAGCCCGTTGCTGCCGGGTTTAGCCTCAGCTTGCTTGCCAGCGACCCGGCGGCACCCCGAACATGCGTCGGAAATGGCGTGTGAAGTGGCTTTGATCGGTAAAGCCGCTCGCGGCCGCGACTTCGGTGACCGGTACGCCGGCCCGCAAAGGGGCGAGCGCGCGTTGCAGCCGCAACTGATTGCGCCACGCGTGCGGCGCGAGTCCGGTTTCGCGCGTGAACAGACGCGCCGCGTGGAACGTCGACAAGCCGACTTCCTGCGCGAGCGCTGTCAGCGAGATCGGTTCGGTCAGGTCGGTTGCGAGCCGCGCTTTCATGGTCGCAATGCGCGGCGAATCGGCGGCCAGCCGCACGGACTCGGGCTGCTGCTGCGCGTGGCGCGCAATCAGCGTCGAGAGCGCATCGACGAGGGCCGTCTCGGCCGCGAGCGGATCGTCTTCGGCCTCGAGCAGCCGATGCGCGAGCAGCACGCGGCGCGCGAGATCGGGGTCGCGGATGGCTTGCACGGGAAACCATGGCATCGGCTGCGTGCGACCGGCCAGTTCGTTGGCGAGACTCTGGATGAAATCGACGGGCACGTAGGTCACGCGATAGCGCCAGCCCGTTTCGATCGCGCGCGAGCCCGTATGGATTTCGCCGGGATTGATGACGGGCACCGTGCCGGTTTCGGCGACCTGGCGCTCACCGCGATAGGTATACGCTTCGGCGCCCGCTTCGATGACGGGCACCGCGTACGCGTCGTGCCAGTGCGGCGCGAACGTGTGGTCGCGGTACTCGGCGGTCACCATGTCGGCGCCGGGCAGCAACGGCGAGCGCCAATAGCGGGCGCGATCGCGAAACAGGGGCGCGTTCATGTTGGGCAATCGGGCGAAAGCGTGGGGCGGGGTAGCGTGATCGCCGCGGCTAGCGCAGCGGAATCGTCGTGCCAGCCGGCAGCGGCACGGCCGTCACGCTGTTCTTGGCGCTGCCCGAGACGACGCGGTCGCTGTAGGTCAGATAGACGAGCGTATTGCGCTTTTCGTCGACGATGCGCACGACGTGCAGCGTCTTGAAAATGAACGACATGCGGTCGGTGAAGACGTCGCCCTGACGCTTGAGTGGCGCGGCGATCTTGATGGGGCCCACCTGCCGGCAGGCGATCGACGCCTCGGTCGGATCTTCCGCGATCCCGAGCGTACCCTTGATGCCGCCTGTGCGCGCGCGCGACACGTAGCACGACACGCCTTGCACGAGCGGATCGTCGTAAGCCTCCACGACGACGCGGTCCGAACCGGTGATATGGAAGTTCGTGTTGACGCTCGCGATCTCTTCGGCGTGCGAAGTGAGCGTTGCGCACGCAAGTGCGATGCCCGCGAGGGAGGACAGGATGGTCGAAAGGCGGTTCGTCATCGGTTACGGCGGCTAAGCGGCGGTTGAACTGCTGACAACGTGGCGGCACGCGGCGGTGCGGCAAAACGACACGGTATCACAACGCCGGCGCGCTCGTAGGCGAGGGCGGAAAAGCAAAAAGGCCCGTCGCGATGACGGGCCTTTCGATGCTTTTGGCTCCCCGACCTGGGCTCGAACCAGGGACCTACGGATTAACAGTCCGGCGCTCTACCGACTGAGCTATCGGGGAACAACATTGCTACTGCAAAACTTGTGCTGCGTAAAAAAGCCCGTCGACGTGAACGGGCTTTTCCATTCAAATTCTTTGGCTCCCCGACCTGGGCTCGAACCAGGGACCTACGGATTAACAGTCCGGCGCTCTACCGACTGAGCTATCGGGGAACAACAACAGCAGAGAAACGAGATTCTATGGGCGACGCTCTACCCTGTCAATACCCTTTTCGCGTTGCACAGTGCCGACGCATGGAGGGGCATCCTGCGTCGCACCGGGCGTGCCAAGGGTCAGCGTTCGAGCAGATTCAGCTTGTCGGAGACGTCTTTCCACTGGTCCGCTTCGGGCAGCGAACCCTTCGTCTTCGTGATGCTCGGCCAGAGTTTGGCGAGTTCGGCATTCAATGGCGTGAATTGCTGCTGATCGCCGGGGACGTCTTCCTCGGCGTAGATGGCGTTCACCGGGCATTCGGCCACGCACACGGCGCAGTCGATGCACTCATCGGGATCGATCGCGAGGAAGTTGGGACCTTCGCGAAAGCAGTCCACCGGACACACGTCCACACAGTCGGTGTATTTGCACTTGATGCAGCTTTCGGTCACAACGTGAGTCATTCAAGCTCCTGCGTACGCGGGTATTGGGTATTGGGGGTAGACGAAAAATGCCGAAATAGCAAAGTAGTTATTGTAACGTAACGGCCCAAGTCCGATGCGATTTACCCATCGGACGCCGTTAGATCGATTCGTGATTAGTTTATGGATCGCTGGCGGGGCCGGTGCGCCCGCAGGGGCATCGGGCGAGCGGGGCCGGTCTTCGGGTAACATGCGGCAACCCGCCGAGCCATGCGCGTCGCGTATGCCGTGCGGCCCGAACGTTCGCCCGGCTGGCCGACCTCATGATCATTACCTCGCTGCTCGACACCGATCTCTACAAGTTCACGATGATGCAGGTCGTGCTGCATCATTTTCCCGCGGCTCATGTGGAATACCGCTTCCGTTGCCGCACGCCGAATGTGAACCTTGCGCCGTACGTCGACGAGTTGCGCGATGAAGTCGGCAAGCTCTGCCGGCTGCGCTTTACCGACGACGAACTCGATTATCTGCGCCGCATGCGCTTCATCAAGAGCGATTTCGTCGACTTTCTGGCGCTGTTTCAGCTGAACGAGAAGTACATCTCGATCGACCCTTCGCCCAAGGGCAACGGCGAGATCGACATCGTCATCCAGGGGCCGTGGCTGCACACGATTCTGTTCGAGATTCCGGTGCTCGCGATCGTCAACGAGGTGTACTTCCGCAATACCCAGCGCGAGCCCGATTACGCGAGCGGCCATGAGCGCCTCAGCGGAAAGATCGAGCTGCTTGGCGCGCGACCCGAATTCGCCGACTGCAAGATTGCCGATTACGGCACGCGCCGGCGCTTCTCCAAGCGCTGGCACGAAGAGGTGATCCTCAGGTTGATGGACGGCATCGGCGAGCAGTTCGCCGGCACGAGCAACGTGTTCTACGCGAAAAAGCACGGCCTGACGCCGCTCGGCACGATGGCGCACGAGTATTTGCAGGCGTGTCAGGCGTTGGGGCCGCGGCTGCGCGATTCGCAGACCTACGGCTTCGAAGTCTGGGCCAAGGAGTACCGCGGCGACCTCGGCATTGCGTTGTCGGACGTCTACGGCATGAAGGCCTTCCTGCGCGACTTCGACATGTACTTCTGCAAGCTGTTCGACGGCGCGCGCCACGATTCGGGCGACCCGTTCGAGTGGGGTGAGCAACTGCTGCGCCATTACGAGGAGAACCGCTGCGATCCGCGCACGAAGGTGCTCGTGTTCTCCGATGCGCTCGATATCCCGAAGGTGCTGCAACTGTACGAGCGTTTTCGTGGCCGCTGCCGGCTCGCGTTCGGCGTCGGCACGAACCTGACCAACGATCTCGGCTACAGCCCGCTGCAGATCGTCATCAAGATGGTCCGCTGCAATGGCCAGCCCGTCGCGAAGCTGTCCGATTCGCCGGGCAAGAACATGTGCGACGACAAAGCGTATCTCGCCTACCTGCGTCAGGTATTCGGCATCGAGACGCCAGCCGGGGACACGGCCGGCTAGCTCGCCAGCGTGGCCTTGCGGACGGTGTATCCCAAAAAGGGCCGCCAGTATAATCGGCTCATTTGACCCGGTTCGCGAAGAGGAACGTAATGGATACATCGGCGGCGCGTCGCAACATCCTCGCACGTATCCGCGCGGCGAGCGGCCGTCCAGCCGAGCCCGAGGCGGCCGAGCGCGAAGCCGTCGCCGATTACCTCGCTCGCCACCCGGCGGGGCCGCGCCCGCCGATGCCCAGCGAGCCTGCGGCGCTCGTCGCACGCTTCATCGATGCAGCGGGCCGCATGGCGAGCACGGTCGAGGAGGTCGCCACGCTCGCCGATGCGCCGGCCGCGGCTGCGCGCTATCTGGCTGCGAACGGTCTGGCCGCGCGCGCGGTCGTGTGGTCCGAGCTCGAGGCGTTGCCGTGGGCGCAGGCGGGGCTGGCCGTCGACGCGCGCAAGCCGCAGGGCACTGACCTCGTCGGCATCACGGGGTGCTTCTGCGCGACGGCCGAAACGGGCTCGCTCGTGCTGCTGTCGGGCCCGCAGAGCGAGGTGTCGGCGGGCTTGCTGCCCGAGACGCACATCGCGATCGTCCGGGCCTCGCGCATCGTCTCCGGGCACGAAGAGGCGTACGCGCTGATGCGCGCCGAGCGCGGCGAGCTGCCGCGCGCGGTCAACTTCATTTCGGGGCCCTCGCGTACCGGCGATATCGAGCAGACGATCGTGCTCGGTGCGCACGGTCCGTACCGCGTGCATGTGATCGTCGTCACGAGCGCGTGAAGCGCGCGGGCGCGAGCATCGCGCCGCTGCGCATAAAACCCATCCAAGCAATAAGAGGTAGTGAATGATGAAACGACATGCCGCATCGGCGCGCATGACGGTGGTGGCGGCGCTCGCCTGCATGTTGTGGCCCGCGCTTGCTTGCGCCGCGTCGACCGGCATGCCCGACGGGGCTGGACTGTCCATGCTGTGGGCCGTGCCGTTTGCGGGCATTCTGCTGTCGATTGCGGTGTTTCCGCTCGTCGCCCCCGTGTTCTGGCATCACCATTTCAGCAAGATTGCGCTGGTGTGGACCATGGCGTTCATCGTGCCGTTCGCCCACGCGTTCGGTATGCACGCGGCGCTCGATGCGTTCGTGCATGCGCTCGTGGCGGAGTACGTCCCGTTCATCGTGTTGCTGAGCGCGCTGTTCACGATTGCGGGCGGCATTTGCGTGCGCGGTAACCTGCGCGGCACGCCGAACGTCAACGCGGCGATACTCGCGCTCGGCACCTTGCTCGCCAGCGTGATGGGGACGACCGGTGCGGCGATGCTGCTGATTCGTCCGCTGTTGCGCGCCAACGACAATCGCAAGCACGTCGTGCACGTCGTCGTGTTCTTCATCTTTCTCGTCGCGAATGCGGGCGGATCGCTGTCGCCGCTTGGGGACCCGCCATTGTTCCTCGGCTTCCTGAACGGCGTGAGCTTCTTCTGGACGACTGAGTATCTGGCCATGCCGATGCTGTTCATCTGCACGCTGTTGCTCGCGATCTTCTACGCGCTCGACACGTATTTCTTTCACTGTCGCGACGAAGCGCGTTCACCGTTTCTCGATCCCACACCCGATTCGCGCGGCATCGTGATCGAGGGCAAGGTCAACTTCGTCCTGCTCGGCCTCGTCATCGTGCTCGTGCTGATGAGCGGCATCTGGAAACCGAATGTGACGTTCGATGTCCTGGGTACGCCCGTGGCGCTGCAAAACGCCGTGCGCGATGGCGCGCTCGTCGGGCTCGCGCTCATCTCGCTGGCGGTGACGCCACGCACGGCGCGCACCGGCAACGCATTCACCTGGGCGCCGATCGAGGAGGTGGCGAAGCTGTTTGCCGGCATCTTCGTGACGATCGCACCGGTCATCATGATGCTGCGCGCGGGCTCGCATGGTGCGTTCGCGTCCGCGCTCGCGCTCGTGACCGATGCGCAAGGGCAGCCCATCGACGCGATGTATTTCTGGGCCACGGGTATTCTGTCGTCGTTCCTCGACAACGCGCCGACGTACCTCGTCTTTTTCAATCTGCTCGGCGGCGATGCGCCCACCTTGATGACGACCGGTGCGACGACGCTGGCGGCGATTTCGGCGGGGGCCGTCTTCATGGGCGCGAACAGCTACATCGGCAATGCGCCGAATTTCATGGTGAAGGCGATTGCGGAATCGCGCGGCGTGCGCATGCCGAGCTTTTTCGCCTACCTGGGGTGGGCGGCCGCGATCCTGCTGCCCGTGTTCCTGCTCACGACATGGCTGTTCTTTTGAGATTCGGAGGCACGCAAATGCAGAAAATTTTGGTGGCTCGGCCGATTTTCCCGGACGTCGTCGAGCGCCTCAAACAATATTTCGAGGTCGACTGGAACGACGGCCCTGCGCTCGACAGTGACGAGCTCGCTCGCCGGCTCGCCGACAAGGACGGTGCGATCACGGTGGGCGATCCGATCGGCGCCGCCACACTGGCACAGGCGCCGCGACTGCGTGTCGTCGCGAACATGGCGGTCGGCTACAACAATTTCGACATGCCCGCATTCAACGCGGCGGGCGTGCTTGCGACGAATACGCCCGATGTGCTCAACGAGGCGACGGCCGATTTCGGCTGGGCGCTGATGATGGCCTGCTCGCGGCGCATCGCGGAAAGCGAGCATTGGCTGCGCGCGGGCGAGTGGCGCGCGTGGCGCTATGACGGTTTTCTCGGTGGCGACGTTTACGGTGCGACGCTCGGCATCATCGGCATGGGCCGTATCGGCCAGGCCCTTGCACGGCGGGCGAGTGGCTTCGCGATGCGCGTCGTCTATCACAACCGCTCGCGCGTGGCGCCCGAGATCGAAGCCGCGTTGGGCGCCGAATACCTGTCGAAGGAAGACTTGTTGCGGCAGGCCGACCACGTCGTGCTCGTGCTGCCGTATAGCGCGCAAAGCCATCACACCATCGGCGCGCAAGAGCTGGCGCTGATGAAGCCGACCGCGACGCTCACGAACATCGCACGCGGCGGCATCGTTGACGATGCGGCGCTGTTCGAGGCATTGCGCGACAAACGCATCGCGGCCGCAGGCCTCGATGTGTTCGAAGGCGAGCCCAACGTTCATCCCGGTTTGCTGACGGTGCCCAACGTCGTGTTGACGCCGCACATCGCGAGTGCCACGGAATCGACGCGCCGCGCGATGGCCAATCTCGCGGCCGACAATCTCATCGCGGCGCTCGGCGTCGGGCCACGTGCGGGCCAGCCGCCCAATCCGATCAACCCTGAAGTACTAGGAAAAGCCCGTTCATGACCACGTTCGTCATCGTCGTATTGGCCGCTGCCGTCACCGCGCTCGCGGTGGCGTTGGTGTTTGCGTTGAGAGGCGCATCGCGCGCGCATGAGCAGGCGGCGTTGGTCGAGCTCGGCGAAAGCATCGAGACGGCTGGGCAGATGCAGGCACGCGCCTATGAGCGTCTCGAACGCGAGTTGCGTGCCGAGATCGCCGAGACGTCCCGTAGCTCGCGCGCCGAGCTCGGTGGCGGCTTCGCGCAATTTCAGCAAACGCTCGCGGCGCAGCTCACGAGCGTGGCGACGGTGCAGAATCAGCAAATCGACGGTTTTGCCGCTCGTCTGGCGCAGCTGATCGACATGAACGCGAAGCAGTTCGAGGCGATGCGCGAGAGCCTGCAACGCCAGGCGCATGACGCGCGCGACGAGCAGGGCGCGACGCTCAAGCGCTTCGGCGATACGCTCGCGCAGCAACTGGCGCAACTGGTCGAGGCCAACGACCGGCGGTTCGCCGAAGTGCGCGCCACGCTCGAGGCACGCCTGAAGGACATCGAGGCCACGAACGCGGTCAAGCTCGAGGAAATGCGGCGTACCGTCGACGAGAAGCTGCACGCGACGCTCGAGCAACGCCTCGGCGAATCGTTCAAGTTGGTCTCGGACCGGCTCGAGCAGGTGCATCGCGGGCTGGGCGAGATGCAGACGCTGGCGGCCGGCGTCGGCGATCTGAAGAAGGTGCTGACGAACGTGAAGACGCGCGGCACGTGGGGCGAGGTGCAGCTCGAGGCGTTGCTCGAGCAGATGCTGACCCCCGACCAATACGCGAAAAACGTGGCGACGGTGCCCAAGAGCAACGAGCGCGTCGAATTCGCGATCAAGCTGCCGGGCCGTCAGGACAGCCACGGGCAGGGGTCAGCTACGCCGGTGTGGCTGCCGATCGATGCGAAGTTTCCGCGCGAGGACTATGAGCGGCTCATCGATGCGCAGGAGCGGGCCGATCTGGCTGGCGTCGAGGAGGCGTCGCGCGCGCTCGAGACACGCGTGCGCAACGAGGCGCGCACGATCGCCGAGAAGTACGTGGCGCCGCCGCACACGACCGATTTCGCGCTGCTGTTCCTGCCGACCGAAGGGCTCTATGCCGAAGTGCTGCGCCGCCCCGGCTTGAGCGACCAGCTACAGCGCGACTATCGCGTGACGGTGGCCGGCCCGACCACGCTGACGGCGTTGCTGAACAGCTTGCAGATGGGTTTTCGGACGCTGGCGATCGAGAAGCGTTCGAGCGAGGTGTGGCAGGTGCTCGGCGCGGTGAAGACCGAATTCGGCAAATTCGGCGATGTGCTGGCGAAGACGAAGTCGCAGCTCGAGACGGTCACGCGCTCGATCGAAGCGGCCGAGCGCAGGACGCGCGTAATGAGTACCAAGCTGCGCCAGGTCGAGGCACTGCCGGGCGAGCAGACCGAGAGCCTGCTCGGCGACGCCTACGCGAATCTGCAGGAGCCCGAAGTGTGATGTTCGCCGCAGGTGCTCGAGCGGGAGGCGGGACGTAAGCCGTAGCCGTCAGGCACCGGCGGCGAGCTGCGCAAGGGCATCGTCGGTGATGCGCACGATGCGCCAATCGGGCATGACCGTCGCCCCCATCTTCGTATAGAAGTCGATGGCCGGCTGATTCCAGTCGAGCACGGACCATTCGAAGCGGCCGCAGCGCCGCTCGACTGCAATCGCGGCCACACGCCGCAGTAGCGCCGTGCCGATTCCGCTGCCGCGGAGCTGGGGCTGCACGTACAGGTCCTCGAGATAGAGACCGCGACGGCTCAGGAACGTCGAGAAGTTGTGGAAGAACAGCGCATAGCCGACGACACGACCATCATGCTCGGCAACGAGCGCTTCGATTGCAGGATGCGCGCCGAACAGCGCCTCATGCAGGCTGGCTTCGGTCGCGACGAACAGATGCGTGAGCTTTTCGAATTCGGCGAGCTCGCGCATCAGCGCCAGCATGGCGCCCATATCGTCGGGCGTGGCATGACGGATGACGTCGCGCATTACGCTTCTTCCGGCGCGTCCGACAGCACGATCTCGATACCGCCGAAGCGCGATGCGACCCAGTTGTACGCATGGCAGGCAATCCACAGCAGCACGAAGCCGAGGATCGCGTTCAGCAGGAGCGCGCTGAAAATCGTGCTGAGCTCGACCGAACCGTAGCGGATGAATGCAACGAGCACGCCCAACAACACGATCGGCACGCTGAACGTCAGATAGACGAGGATGAGCGCCTTGGCGGTCTGACCGGGTGCGATCGACGAGATTTGTTTTTTCATATTCATGTGCGTGAAGCCCCGTTGGGACGGTCTCCGGAAGTTCGTTGTTCAAATAAGCCCTTCGAAGGGCACGATGTCGACGCTCGAGCCTGCGGCGAGGTCGGCCTGGTCATGCTCGAGCACGATGAAGCAATTCGCCTCGCTCATCGCGCTCAGCACGGCCGAGCCTTGCGAACGCGTTGGCGCGACCTGCCACCTGCCGTCTGCTGCGCGGGTGGCGATGCCGCGTTGATACTCGGTGCGGCCCGCGCGCTTTTTGATCGGTTCGCTGCACGTGGCCGCGAATTGTAACGGGGCCGACGCGTGTGCGCCTGACATCATGAGCAGCGCTTCGCGCACGATTTGATAAAACGTCACCATGACGGCCACCGGATTACCCGGTAAGCCGAAAAACAGCGTGGCTCGTTTGCTGGTCGCGCCGCCTTGCGCCCCTATGCGCCCGAATGCGAGCGGGCGGCCCGGGCGCATCGCGAGCTGCCAGAAGGCGATGTCGCCGAGCGAGGCGAGCGTGCCGCGCGTGAAATCGGCTTCGCCGACCGATATGCCGCCCGAGGTCAGGACGACGTCGGCCGCTTGTGCCGCTTCGCGCAGCGCGGCATCGAGCGCAGCCGGCTCGTCGCGCACGATGCCGAGATCGAGCGGCTCGACGTTGAGCCGCGACAGCATCGCAAACAGCGTGTGGCGATTGCTGTCGTAGACGCAGCCCGCCTCGAGCGGCTCGCCGACCGAGCGCAATTCGTCGCCGGTCGAAAAGTACGCCACGCGTAGCCGTCGGCGCACCGCTACTTCGGCGATACCGAGCGAGGCCATGAGGCCGAGGTCCGACGCACGGACGATGCGTCCGAAGAACAGGGCGGGGCGGCCACGGGCCAGGTCTTCGCCGATACGGCGGCGATTGGCGCCGGTCGTGATGCGCCGTGCATCGAAAGCGATCCGCGCGCCGCTGCGCGTGACGAATTCCTGCGGGACCACCGTATCGCAGTCGGCTGGCATCGGCGCGCCTGTCATGATGCGCACGCACTGGCCGGCTGCCAACGTACCCGCGAACGGATGGCCGGCCAACGCTTCGCCGACGACTTCGAGCGAGAGCGAGAGGCTAGCGGCCCCGGCCGCATCGGCGGCATCGGGTATGCCTGCCGGTTGCGCGAGACACGCGCCCGCAAATGCGTAGCCATCCATCGCGGCATTGTCGTGGGCGGGCACGTCGATCGGCGAGACGATGTCTTGCGCGAGTACGCGACCGAGCGCGGCGCGCAGCGCGACACGTTCGATCGTCGTGACGGGCTCCACGAAGCGGCGCACGACCTCGCGTGCCGCGGTGACGGGCAAGGCGTTCGGGTCGTGCTCGGCGAGACAGCCGGAGATGTTGTCGGAGGTGGTCATCGATGATTGGGCGCCGCACGCGGGGTAGGGGGCGTGGCGTGCTTCGATCGAAAAGGCGTGCCGTGGCTCATGAGACGTGTGTGTGGGTCGGATGGACGACAACGCCTCACGTACGCTCGAGCTCGGCGAGCTCCTGCAAGGAGTTGGCATTGTAAAACGCGTGCTCGTCCTCAAACGGCACTTCGACGTGCATGTGGCGTGCGTACCACGTGCGGACTTTGCGTTCGCCGGCAGCCAGAAAGGCGGCGAGGTCGTCGGCGAGCGAGGTGCGCACGAGTGCGAACACCGGGTGCAGCGAGACGTGCCCTTGTGCGTCGGTCGTCGTCACGGTGGCGATGTCGGCCCGCGCGCCCTCGAGCGAAGCGGCGAGATGCCGAGCCAGATCGAGCGGCAGGTGTGGGGCGTCGCAAGGCGCGCACAGCACGAAGTCGGTCTGTGCGGCCCGCAGGCCCGCGAGCAGTCCGGCCAGTGGCCCGGCGTAATCGTTCGAGGCATCGCTGACGACACGCGCGTGAAACGGGGCGCCGAGCGCGGCATACACGTCGAGATTGCGGTTCGCGCTGATGACCAGCGCCTGGACTTGCGAGGCGAGGCGTCTGGCGACGTGCAGCGCGAGCGGCTCGCCGTGCAGCGGCTGCAAGCCTTTGTCGCGCCCGCCCATGCGTGTGCCGCGCCCCCCGGCGAGAATCAGTCCGGTCGGTCGTGCGGCGGAGCAGGGGTAAGCGGCCATCGGCAGCTTACCCGCCGATGTACGACATCTCGATGCGGGCGGCGCCGGCTTCGAGGGGGGAGGCACTGCCGCGCAGCAGCGAATAGCGATCTTCGCGCATTTGCCAGATGCGGGCGATGGCCGTGGCGATCTGTGCGTCGGTCGCGCCATTGCGCACGAGCGCACGCAAGTCGTAGCCCATGGAGGCGAACAGACACAGATACAGCTTGCCTTCGGTCGACAGGCGCGCGCGCGTGCAGGTGCCGCAGAAGGCGCGCGTCACGCTCGAGATCACGCCGATCTCGCCGCTGCCGTCGGCATAGCCCCAACGCTGCGCGGTTTCGGCCTCGCTGTGCGCTTCGAGCGGCACGAGCGGGAAGTGCTCAGCGATGCGTGCGACGACCTCGGCCGATGGCAGCACTTCGGTCATGTTCCAGCCGTTGGACGTGCCGACGTCCATGTATTCGATAAAGCGCAGCACGACACCGGTGCCTTTGAAATGGCGCGCCATCGGCACGATCTCGTCCTCGTTCGTGCCGCGCTTGACGACCATATTGATCTTCAGCGGCGCAAGGCCGACTGCCTGCGCGGCGGCGATCCCCTCGAGCACGCTGGCCGGCGCGAAGTCGGCGTCGTTCATGCGCTTGAACAGGGTGTCGTCGAGCGCATCGAGGCTCACCGTCACGCGCGACAGGCCCGCGTCCTTCAGTGATCGCGCCTTGCGAGCGAGCAGCGAGCCGTTCGTCGTCAGGGTGAGGTCGAGTGCTCGCCCATCGGGCGTCGTCAGCCGCGCCAAGCGCTCGATCAGGCGTTCGATATCCTTGCGCAACAGTGGCTCGCCGCCGGTCAAGCGGATCTTCTCGACGCCGTGCGCGACGAAGAGCCGCGCCAGCCGCTCGATTTCCTCGAACGTGAGCAGCGCGCTGTGCGGCAGGAACGGGTAGTCCTTGTCGAACACCGCGCGCGGCATGCAGTACACGCAGCGGAAATTGCAGCGATCGGTGACCGAGATGCGCAGATCGCGCAGCGGCCTTTCGAGTGCGTCGGCGAGCATCCCGAGCGGTGCGAGTTGCGTGCCGGCGATATCGGGTAGGGCTACCGCATGGATATCGGCGACCGGGATGATGCGTCGAGACATGATGAGGCAAAGAGACGGAGCAAAGACCATTCTAGCGGAACCGTCGGCGTTTGCCCTGCGTTGCGCCCTTGGTCGGGCGAATATCGTCAGACTTGACGGGGCGTGAGCACAAAAAAAAGCCCGCCTCGAAAGGCGGGCTTGCGCTCAACTGCGATCACAGCCGCGTTGTGTCAGTCACCCTTGTGGGTTTCGACCTGCTGCATCGGCGTCAGATCGACGGGTGCCAGCGGCTTGCGCTCGCGCGGCGCGCGTGCGGGCGGCACGGCTTGCGCGGCGACTTCCTGGGCGGCACGCAGCTTGTCGGCATCGGTGTTGACCCACACGAGACCGACCGATTCGAGCATCGGCTGCAGCTCGCCAGCCGACGGACCGTTCCGGCGTACGCTCGGCGCGGCCGCTACTGCGGCTGTCTCGACGACAACTGCGGCTTGCGGCGCGACGGGGGCAGCGGGCTCGGCCGCTTCGACGGCGACTGGCTGCGCAGCTTCAGCGGCGGCTTCGGCTTGCGGTGCCGTGCTGGCGGCGACGGGCTCGACAGTGCGCGCAGGTGCGACTTCCGCAGGTACGACTTCGACAGCGGCCGGGCTCGTCGCTGCCGGTGCCGGCTCGACGATTGCGGGCTGCGTCGGCGCGGCGGCCGGTTCGGTCGCTTCAGGCGCTGCTTGCTCGAACGCGCTGGGCGTCGCTTCCACATGACGCTCAGCTTCGACTGCGACCGGCGCTGCTGCCGGTTGCGCAGCGGGAGCAGGTGCCACGCTCACTTCGGGCAAGGCCGTTACCACAGGCGCTGCCGTCGGCACCGGTGTGACGACGACGTCTGCCGCGGCTTCAGCCGGCTTGTGCGCATAGGCTTGAACTGCTTCCGTCGGCGCTTGGACCGGCACTTCGGCCACGGTGCCCTCGGCTTCGGCAAGCTCAGCTGCATGCGTGACGTTCATGCCGTCTTCCTCGCGCTCGCGGCGACCGCCACGGCGGCCGCGACGGCGACGACGACGTTCCTCACCTTCACGCGCGATGGGTTCTTGCTCGGGCGCGTCCACACCTTCGTTCGTACCGGCCACTGCTGCTTGCGCGAGCTCCTCGGCAGCCGATGCTTCGGCGCGGGCTGCGGCGGCTTCGGCCGTTACTTCGGGCTGTTGCTTGCGGCGTTCTTGACGCTCGCCGCGCTCGCCGCGCTCGGCCCGTTCGCCACGTTCCTGGCGTTCGCCACGCTCGCCACGTTCACGGCGCTCTTGCCGATCCTGCCGCTCGCCACGCGGTGCGGCCTCGGCCGTCTCCACGCGCTCACCACGCTCGAGGCGCTCACCACGCTCGAGGCGCTCGCGGCTTTCGCGGGGCTCGCGTCCGCCGCGCGCTTCACGCGGCTCGCGCTGTTGTTCCTCGCGGCGTTGCGACGGTTGCTGCTGCTGACGGCCGCCGGCTGCTTCGCCGCGGGCGGCGCCTTCGCGGGCAGGCGTACCGCCACGGCGGTTGCGATTGCGATCGCCACCGCGTTCGCCGCCACGCTCGGCGCGCTCACCACGCGCCGGGCGCGCAGGCTGAGCCGGTTCGGGAGCCGGGGCGGGTGCCGCCGGTTGGCCGACGAACAGACGCTTGAGCCAGCCGATGAAGCCGCCCGACGCTGCCGTCACAGGGGCTGCGGCCGGAGCGGGCTGCGGCTTGGCCGGAGCGGTAGGCGCCGGCTTTTCGGGCGTGATGCCCTTCACGGCCGCTTCCTGCTTCGGCTTCACTTCCTCGGTGCGCTTGCTGTAGGCGGTTTCCGATTCGAGCTCGCGAGCGGCCTCCTCGGCCATCTTCCACGAGGCGCGCGGCTCGTCGAGACGTGCGTCATCGTGACGCAGGCGCTCGAGCTTGTAATGCGGCGTATCGAGGTGCTTATTCGGGATCAGGACGACATTGACCTTGAAGCGCGACTCGATCTTGTTGATTTCCTGGCGCTTTTCGTTGAGCAGGAAGGCCGTCACCTCGACGGGCACCTGGCAGTGGATCGCCGCGGTGTTCTCCTTCATGGCCTCTTCTTGAATGATCCGCAGCACTTGCAGGGCGGACGATTCGGTATCGCGGATGTGGCCGGTGCCATTGCAGCGCGGGCACGTGACGTGGCTGCCTTCGGACAGTGCCGGGCGCAGCCGCTGGCGCGACAGCTCCATGAGGCCGAAGCGCGAGATCTTGCCCATCTGCACGCGAGCGCGATCGTGCTTGAGCGCATCTTTCAGGCGCTGTTCGACTTCACGCTGGCTCTTGGCCGACTCCATGTCGATGAAGTCGATGACGATCAGGCCGCCGAGGTCGCGCAGACGCAGCTGGCGGGCAACTTCGTCGGCTGCTTCGAGGTTCGTGCGCGTGGCCGTTTCCTCGATGTCGGCGCCCTTGGTCGCGCGCGCGGAGTTCACGTCGATGGCGACGAGCGCTTCGGTGTGATCGATGACGATCGCGCCGCCCGAGGGCAGCGGCACCGTGCGCGAATACGCGGTCTCGATCTGATGCTCGATCTGGAAGCGCGAGAACAGCGGCACGTCGTCGTGGTAGCGCTTCACCTTGCCGACGTTGTCGGGCATGACGATATCCATGAAGGCGCGTGCCTGGTCATGGATTTCGGTCGTGTCGATGAGGATTTCGCCGATATCGGGCTGGAAGTAGTCGCGAATCGCGCGGATGACGAGGCTCGATTCGAGATAGATCAGCATCGGCTGGCCGGACTGGCCGCTTTGCGACGCGGCTTCGATGGCGCGCCACAGCTGCATCAGGTAGTTCAGGTCCCACTGCAGCTCTTCGGCGCTGCGGCCGATGCCGGCCGTGCGCGCGATGATGCTCATGCCGTCGGGCAGTTGCAGCTGCGACATCGTTTCACGCAGCTCCTGCCGATCGTCGCCCTCGATGCGGCGCGAGACGCCGCCGCCGCGCGGGTTGTTCGGCATCAGCACGAGGTAACGGCCGGCCAGCGAGATGAACGTCGTGAGCGCCGCGCCCTTGTTGCCGCGCTCTTCCTTCTCGACCTGAACGATCAGTTCCTGGCCTTCGCGCAGCGCGTCCTGAATGCGCGCGGAGCGCATGTCGACGCCTTCCTTGAAGTACTGGCGGGCGACTTCCTTGAACGGCAGGAAGCCGTGGCGGTCTTCGCCGTAGTTGACGAAGCAGGCTTCGAGCGACGGCTCGATGCGCGTGACGATGCCCTTGTAGATATTGCCTTTGCGCTGTTCGCGGCCGGCAGTTTCGATGTCGATGTCGATGAGCTTTTGCCCATCGACGATGGCAACGCGCAGTTCCTCCTGCTGCGTTGCATTGAACAGCATGCGTTTCATTGAACGGCTCCAGAGCGGCTTAGCCGCAGGCTCCGCACGGTTGTCAGCCGGGCAGGCGAGCTTGCTGCGCGCCGCGTCCTTATTGTGTTGTCACAAGCACGCTGGAGCGGGAACGATGGCGGGGAGAATTGCCTGAAGGGACTCGTTGTGGCCGTAAATGGGGCCGCGAGCCGCAGGGGCGCATGCGAACACGGCTTCAAAAATGACGGCGTCGCACACGCGCCTTGAGCGCCGGGCCTCGCTCGCCGCGACCGGCTCGCATCGTGCATCGTGTGCACGTACCGGCCGGGGCGAAGCCGCGTCATGGACGCGGCGCGAAGCCCGATGATCGCTCGACAGCCGCGCGGGGTGTCTCGCCAATTTTGACGTCGCCTGGAGCGCCGCGTAACGCGGAACACTTGAGGGCGCTCGCCGTAATTTTCGCAATCGGGAGCCTGGTTTTGCTCGACATCGCTCGATACCGAGGCTCACCTGATGAATTCTTTTTTACCAAAATTCCGTTACCGTCGGCATCACGTCGCGACCGAACGGGCCTGTGGGCGCCGTCCTTGCCGCAACGGATTCCGTGCGTGCAACTCGTTGCTTCTTATGATTGACTGGGCGAGCAACCAACCCTTGGGTACAGCCAAGCAAGTAAAATAACAGTTTCCTGCTTCGCACCCTGCAATCCGTGCGCCTGTCGGCGAACGCGCCGTGAGCCCCGGACTGCTGGGCAAATTATATTCAGAATGAATGAGTTAGGCAAAATATCCCAGAAATCGGTCGCAAGTGACCAAGTTTCGATGATACAGGTGGATGACGGCGCAGCCGGGCAGCGCATCGATAATTTTTTACTGCGCGTCTGCAAGGGTGTACCCAAAAGTCATATTTACCGAATCCTGCGCAGCGGTGAAGTCCGGGTAAACAAGGGGCGCGTCGACGCCAAGTACCGGCTCGTGACCGGCGACGTCGTGCGCGTGCCGCCGATCCGCATCGCTCAGGGCGCCGCCGACGACGTGCAGCCGCCCGTGCCGGCCGCGCATTTCGAAGTCCTGTACGAGGACGACGCGCTGATCGTCATCAACAAGCCGGCCGGCGTGGCCGTGCACGGCGGCAGCGGCGTTGCTTTCGGCGTGATCGAACAGATGCGCGAGGCGCGCCCGCTCGGCAAATTTCTCGAACTCGTGCATCGGCTCGATCGCGAAACCTCGGGTATCCTGCTGCTCGCCAAGAAACGCGCGGCGCTGGTCGGCCTGCATGAGCAGATTCGCGACAATCGCATGGACAAGCGCTACTACGCGTGCGTGCATGGCGAGTGGTCCAGCGACTGGGGGCGCCGCCGTGCCGTGAAGGAGCCGTTGAGGAAGTATCTGACCCCGGAAGGCGAGCGGCGCGTGTGCGTGCAGCCGGACGGGCAGCCGTCGCATACCGTCTTCAACCTCGTCGAGCGCTGGCCAGGCTATGCATTGCTGGAAGCCGAGCTCAAGACGGGCCGCACGCACCAGATCCGTGTGCATCTCGCGCATCTTGGGCTGCCGATCGTGGGCGATGCGAAGTACGGCGATTTCGCGCTGAACAAGGCGCTCGCGCGGGCAAGCGCGCGGCCGTCGCTCAAGCGCATGTTCCTGCATGCGCATCGCTTGCGTCTGACGCATCCGATCAGCGGCGAGCCGCTCGAATTGAACGCACCGTTGCCGGCCGAATGCCGGCGCTTCCTGGACCAACTGACCGAACTGCGCAGCGAGACGCAACCGCATGGCCCGACAGCAATTTGATCTGATCGTCTTCGACTGGGACGGCACGTTGATGGATTCGACCGCGCATATCACGCGCAGTATCCAGGCCGCGTGCCGGGATCTCGGCTTACCGGTGCCGGCCGACGAAGCCGCGAGCTATGTGATCGGGCTCGGCTTGCGCGATGCGCTGCAAATCGCGGCGCCGTCGCTGGACCCATCCGACTACCCGCGGCTCGCCGAGCGCTATCGCTATCATTACCTCGTCAAAGAGGCCCGCACCGAGCTGTTCGATGGGGTGCTCGACATGCTGCAAGAGTTGCGGGGGCTCGGTTATCTGCTGGCCGTCGCGACGGGCAAGAGCCGCGTCGGTCTGAATCGCGCGCTCGACGAAGCGCGCCTCACGAGCCTGTTCGACGGTACGCGCTGTGCCGACGAAACCTTCTCGAAGCCGCACCCGGCCATGTTGCACGAGCTCACGCGCGAACTGGGCCAGGATCTGGCGCGCACGGTCATGATCGGCGATACCACGCACGACTTGCAGATGGCGGTCAATGCGGGCACCGCGAGCATCGCCGTCACGTACGGCGCGCACCCGGCCGAGGCGCTGGCCGCGCTCGAGCCGGCGTTCGTGGCGGACAGCGTCGCCTCGCTGTCCGACTGGCTGAGGACTCACGCGTGAGCGGCGCAGCGCGCGAAGCGGTGCGCGTGTGCGCGTCCGAGGCGCTCGTCGACGGCGGCGCCGGTGTGCGCGTGGACGCGGCGCACTGCGGCCACGCGGCCATCGTGTTCTTCGTGCGCTACGACGGCAACGTCTACGGCTACCTCAATCGTTGTGCGCACGTGCCCATGGAGCTCGACTGGGTCGAGGGCCAGTTCTTCGAATCGTCGGGCTTATACTTGATGTGCGCCACGCACGGCGCGATCTACGCGCCCGATACCGGGCGCTGCGTCGGCGGCCCGTGCCGCGGCGGCCGGTTGCGGCCGGTAGCGGTTCAGGAGCGCGATACGCCCGAGGGCCGCGCGGTATTCTGGCTGCCCGAGGACGACCTGCACCCGGCGACAACTTCCAGCCCCCTTCCTTGATAGCGACGCATGGCCGATAACCACTCCCCTGAATCGCAAGACATTCCCGAATCGCGTCCCCCGACAGGCGAGGGCGCGCGCGAGCCGAACTGGGAGCGCGCGGCGCTCGAGCGCATCGCGCTGGCCGCCATCAATGAGCAGCGCTCGGCACGGCGTTGGCGCATCTTCTTCCGCTTTGCGTTTCTCGCGGTCCTGATCCTGATCGTGTTCGGACTGTTCGACGCGTCCCGCGAGAAGGTCACGGTCTCGGGGCGTCATACGGCGCTCGTCACGCTCGACGGCGAGATTGCCGCCGATACGAATGCGAACGCCGACGACATCGACACCGCGCTCGAAAACGCGTTCGACGATGCGAGCACGGTCGGTGTGATCCTGCACATCAACAGCCCCGGTGGCAGTCCGGTGCAGGCCGGCATCATGAATGCCGAGATTCGTCGCCTGCGCGCGAAATATCCGTCCAAGCCGCTTTACGTGGTGGTCGGCGACATGTGTGCGTCGGGCGGCTACTACGTCGCGGCGGCGGCCGACAAGATCTTCGTCGACCGCGCGAGCATCGTCGGCTCGATCGGCGTGCTGATGGACGGCTTCGGCTTCACGGGTCTCATGGACAAGCTCGGCATTCAGCGGCGCTTGCACACGTCGGGGGCCAACAAAGGCTTTTTCGACCCGTTCTCGCCCGAGACGCCGGCGATGGATTCGCATGCGCAGGCGATGCTCGACGACATCCACCAGCAGTTCATCGATGCCGTGAAGATGGGGCGAGGCAAGCGTCTGCACGAGACGGCGGACGTATTCTCGGGGCTGTTCTGGACCGGCGAGAAGAGCGTCGAGCTGGGGCTGGCCGACGGCTTCGGCGACACCGGCTACGTCGCGCGCGAAGTGATCAAGGCACCCGACGTCGTCGACTACACGGTCAAGGAGAGCCTCTCCGACCGCATCACCCGCAAGTTCGGCGCGGCCGTCGGCTCGGCGGCCGTGCATGCGCTGGCGCTCGGCGGCGTGCGGCTGCACTGAGGCGTGCGCGCCGCGCGCACCTCAGTTCGCGAGCATCAGGAAGATCGCGGGGCGCTTGTGCAGATCGAGCGTGCCCGCGTGTTTCTTCCACGCTGAAACGGGGCGGCTGGCGATGGTCTCCGTCTCGAGCGTGAGGTCGACGGCGACGGCAACCAGCGTCGACGGCGCGCAGCCCGCAACGAGCGCATCGAGCAATGCGCGATTGCGGTAGGGCGTCTCGATGAAGATCTGCGTTTCGTTGGCCTTGCGCGAGTGCTGCTCGAGTTCGCGTAATTTCTTGGCCCGTTCGGCGGGATCGACCGGCAAGTAGCCGTGAAACGCGAAGCGCTGACCATTCAGGCCCGAGGCCATCAGCGCGAGCAGGATCGAGCTCGGGCCCACCAGCGGCACGACTTTCACGCCACGCTCATGGGCGCGCCGCACGAGCAGCGCGCCAGGGTCCGCGACGGCAGGGCAGCCGGCCTCCGACACGAGTCCCGCGTCGGTGCCGGCCAGAATCGGCGCAAGCAGCGCGTCGATGTCGCGAGCCGGCGTATTCACATTCAATTCGCGAATCTCGATTTCCTGGATCGGCCGCTCCGTGCCGACTTTTTTCAGGAAGGCGCGCGTGGTCTTGGCGTTTTCGCCGACGTAATAGTGCAGCGAAGCTGCGCGCGCGAGCACGCTGGCCGGCAGCACGGTGGCGAGCGCGCTGGCGTCGCCGTCGCCGAGCGCATTCGGGATCAAATAGAGCACGCCTGTCATCGCGCCCCCTGGAGCAGCGGGTAGCCGGCCGCGCGCAGCATGCGCGTGAGCGCGATCAGCGGGAGCCCGACGAGGGCGGTGGGGTCCGTCGATTCGATCGACTCGAGCAGCGCGATGCCGAGCCCTTCCGACTTGGCGCTGCCGGCCACGTCGTACGGCGTTTCGGCGTGCAGGTATTGCTCGAGTTCGGCGTTGGGAAGATCGCGAAAGCGCACGCGCGTCACGACGTCTTCGGTCTGCGCGACGTCGCGTGCCGCGTCGTACAGGCACAACGCGCTATGAAATTCGACGACGCGTCCGCGCATCGCCTGCAACTGAGCCAGCGCTTTTTCGTGCGTGCCGGGCTTGCCGATTTGCTGGCCGTCGAAGGTGGCGACCTGGTCGGAGCCGATCACGAGCACGTGGCGTGCGTCAAGGCCGGCTACGGAGAGTGTCACGACGGCGCGCGCCTTCGCTTGGGCCAGTCGCAGTGCCGTGGCGGCGGGTGTTTCGTCGGCAAGCGGCGTTTCGTCGATCGCGGGCACGGCGACGTCGAACGGGATGCGCAGCCGCTCGAGCAGCTCGCGTCGATAGGGCGAGCTCGAGGCGAGGATCAGCCGAGGTGGTTGGTCGGATGGGGTGGACATGGTCGGGACGGGAAAAAGAGATCCGGATCGCGTGCGCAAGGCGTTTTGCAGCCGGGTCTTAAGTGTTTGACTCGAAAAGGTAAAACGAATATGATGTCGGGCTTTTCACGGTATGCCCGATCCGCTGGTCGGCGCTTTTCGCCGTGGCCGTCAGTCGCGGCGATTGAGCGATTCGCAGCGATTCGGGTTGAACAGACGCAAGGGGAGCGAGCTCATGACTCAACATCCTGGCCAGCCTCACGGCTCCGTCAATCCGCACGAGCTCGATGTGTTCGAATTTGCGCGTAGTGGGCGACAGGCAGCGGGCGCGGTGCGCGTCTCGCAACTGCCGCGCATGTTAAACGAAGTCCCAGCCGACGCGCCAGATCGCGACACCGCGTTCACGTGGCAGGTGGAAGGGTCTACGCAGCCGGAGTTGCAGGACGACGGCACCGAGGCTGCTCAGCCGTACCTGCGGCTCGCGGTGCACGGGTGCGCATGGCTCGAGTGCCAGCGATGCCTCGCGCCGTATGAGCAGTCGTTCGATGTCGACGCCATCTATCGGCTCGTGGCGACGGAAGAGGAGGCGGACGAGTTTCCGCTCGATGACGATGAAGTGGATGTGATCGTGGGCTCGCGCCAGTTCGATCTCATCGATTTGATCGAAGAAGAGCTGTTGCTTTCTCTGCCGCTCGTGCCCAAGCACGATGTGTGTCCTGAGGTGCACGAGAGCTTGCTTTCCGGCACCAGCGACGCCGAAGAGGCCGACGAACCAGCGGCGGACGACGGCGGTGCGCAGGCGCCGGACAAGCCGAATCCGTTCGCGGCGCTCGATGCGCTCAAGCGTGGCGGCTCCGGCGACAAGAAGCATTGAAAACGTTGCATTAGTAGCGCGATGCGGCGCGCCGGCCGTTCGGCCGATGGCGTGGTGCCGTTCGGGCTGTGTTAGAATCCGGAAAATTTTTAGGAGTTATCATGGCAGTCCAGCAAAACAAGAAGTCGCCGTCCAAGCGCGGCATGCACCGCTCGCACGATTTCCTGACTGCGGCGCCCCTGGCCGTCGAGCCGAGCACGGGTGAGGTGCACATGCGTCACCACATCAGCCCGAACGGCTACTACCGCGGCAAGAAAGTCGTCAAGACGAAGAACGACTAATCGCGCTTTGCGCGCGGCGCCTGCCGGGCGCGGCAGCTTAGTGCGTCGCGAACGGCTCGCTTGACATTTTCCCGGTTTGACAAAAAGGGCGGCATTCAACTGCCGCTTTTTTGCGCCTGAAATTCGTCGCAGTCCATGACTATAAAGCTCACGATAGATTGCATGGGAGGCGACCACGGCCCGTCCGTGACCGTTCCCGCTGCCGTCAACTTCGTTCGCTCGCATGCCGACGCACATCTCGTGCTGGTCGGTGTCGAAACCGCGATTCGTGCTCAACTGAAGAAGTGCAAAGCGCTGGATCATCCCGCGCTGACCATTGTGCCCGCCTCCGAAGTCGTCGCTATGGACGACCCGGTCGAGGTCGCGTTGCGCAAGAAGAAAGATTCTTCGATGCGCGTCGCGTTGAACCTCGTCAAGGAAGACGCGGCGCAGGCCTGTATCTCCGCCGGCAACACGGGCGCGCTGATGGCCGTCTCTCGCTACGTGCTCAAAACGCTCGCAGGTATCGAGCGGCCCGCGATCGCCTCCGCATTGCCCAATTCGCACGGCTACACGATGATGCTCGACCTCGGCGCCAACGTCGATTGCGAGCCGCAGCATCTGCTGCAGTTTGCCGAAATGGGGCATGCGCTCGTGTCCGCACTCGAGGGCAAGGAGCGTCCGACCATCGGGCTGCTCAACATCGGCGAAGAGGTCATCAAGGGCAACGACACGATCAAGCGCGCAGGCGAGTTGCTGCGCGCGAGCACGCTCAATTTTCGCGGTAACGTCGAGGGCAACGACATCTACAAGGGCACGACCGATGTGATCGTCTGCGACGGCTTCGTCGGCAACGTCGCGCTCAAAACGTCGGAAGGATTGGCGCAGATGCTTTCCGAGATCATCCGCGAGGAATTCGGTCGCTCGCCGCTCACGAAACTGATGGCGCTGCTGGCGCTGCCGGTGCTGATGCGCTTCAAGAAGCGCGTCGACCATCGCCAGTACAACGGTGCGGCCCTGCTCGGGTTGCGCGGCCTCGTCATCAAGAGCCACGGATCCGCTGATGCGTATGCGTTTGAGTGGGCTATCAAACGCGGGTATGATGCCGTCAAAAATGGCGTCCTCGAACGCCTCGCACGCGCGATGGAAGAAAATGCCTATCCGCTCGAACAGGCGGCGCGCGATGCGGGCGGCGCAGGTCATGCCACCCCCGCCGGCCGGCCGGCCGAGCCCTACGCTGCGGTTTCCTCGAAGGCATAATGGTTCAATCGAAAGTTTATTCCCGTGTGCTCGGCACTGGCAGCTACCTGCCGCCCGGGCGCGTGACCAATCAGCAGCTGACGGATCGTCTCGCCGAACGCGGTGTCGAAACCAGCGATGAGTGGATCGTCGCTCGTACCGGTATTCGGGCGCGCCACTTCGCCGAGCCCGACGTCGCGACGAGCGACCTCGCGCTGATCGCATCGCAGCGTGCGATCGAAGCTGCCGGTATCGATCCGCAGTCGATCGACCTGATCGTGGTCGCCACCTCGACGCCCGACTTCGTCTTTCCGAGCACGGCGTGCCTGCTGCAAGACAAGCTCGGGATCAAGAACAACGGCGCCGCGTTCGATATCCAGGCCGTGTGTTCGGGCTTTGCCTACGCGGTCGCGACGGTCGACAGCCTCATTCGCAGCGGACAGCACCGCACGGCGCTCGTCGTCGGTGCCGAGACGTTCTCGCGCATTCTCGATTTCAACGATCGCACGACCTGTGTGCTGTTCGGCGACGGTGCCGGCGCGATCATCCTGTCGGCATCGGAAGAGCCGGGCGTGCTCGCGAGCGCGTTGCATGCCGATGGCAGCCACGCGGGCATCCTGTGCACGCCGGGTCACGTGAACGGCGGCGTGGTGGCCGGTAGCGCGTTCCTTCACATGGATGGCCAAGCCGTGTTCAAGCTGGCCGTGAACGTGCTCGAGAAGGTCGCCATCGAAGCGTTGACCAAGGCGGATCTGTCGCCCGAGCAGGTCGATTGGCTAATTCCGCACCAAGCCAATATCCGTATCATGTCCAGCACCTGCCGCAAACTTGGCTTGCCGCAGGAGCGCATGGTCGTGACGGTCGATGAGCATGGCAATACGTCGGCCGCCTCCATTCCGCTCGCACTCGATCTCGCGGTGCGCGACGGGCGCATCAAGCGCGGCCAGAACGTGCTGCTCGAGGGCGTTGGCGGTGGCTTCACGTGGGGCGCCTCCGTCATTCGCTACTGATAGCGGCTGCTCGCCGGGCGGCGTCAGCCGCGGCATTCGCGCGCATGCGCATCCCATCGGATTTCAGTCATTTGGGGACGATATGAATTTTGCGTTCGTTTTTCCTGGGCAAGGCTCGCAGTCGGTCGGCATGCTCAACGCATTTGCCGATCACGCGATCGTGCGTGAAACGCTTCAGGAAGCATCCGACGCGCTGGGTCAGGATCTCGGCAAGCTGATCGCCGAAGGTCCAGCCGACGAATTGAACCTCACGACGAACACGCAGCCCGTCATGCTGACGGCAGCCTACGCGATGTACCGCGCATGGCGCGAAGCGGGCGGCCCGGCACCCATGATCGTCGCAGGCCACAGCCTTGGCGAATACACGGCGCTCGTTGCCGCGGGCGCCCTTGCGTTTCGCGATGCCGTGCCGCTCGTGCGCTTTCGCGCGCAGGCGATGCAGACGGCGGTGCCGGTCGGCGTCGGCGGCATGGCGGCCATTCTGGGCCTCGACGACGACACCGTGCGCGCCGTGTGCGCGGAAGCGGCCGGTGCCGGCCTCGGCGCGGTCGAAGCCGTCAATTTCAATGCGCCTGCCCAAGTCGTGATCGCAGGGCATAAGGAAGCGGTCGAGAAGGCCTGTGAGATCGCCAAGGCCAAGGGTGCCAAGCGCGCGCTGCCGCTGCCGGTGTCGGCGCCGTTTCACTCGTCGCTGCTCAAGCCGGCGTCGGATCAGCTGCGCCAATATCTGGCCGATGTCGAGGTCGGCGTTCCGCAGATTCCCGTCGTCAACAACGTCGACGTGGCGATCGTCGCAGAGCCCGCTGCCATCAAAGATGCGCTCGTGCGTCAGGCCGCTGGCCCCGTGCGCTGGGTCGAATGCGTTCAGGCGATCGCCCAGCGCGGTGTCTCGCATGTGATCGAGTGCGGTCCCGGCAAGGTGCTGGCGGGCCTCACGAAACGCATCGACGGCAACCTGGTCGGCGGTTCGATTACCGATCCGGCATCGCTCGACGACATGCTCAAGCTCGTAACGGCCTGACCGGGCCGCGTCGCTTCATTGGACGGAGACGGCAATCGATCCGCCTCGAGAAGCGGATCATTCGGATACATCATGGAAAAAGCTCTCGAAAAACAAATTGCGCTCGTGACGGGCGCTTCGCGCGGCATCGGCCGGGCGATCGCGCTCGAACTCGCGCGGCAAGGCGCGACCGTGATCGGTACGGCAACGAGCGAAGCAGGTGCCAACGGCATCGGCGAAGCGTTGTCGGCCCAGGGGTTCGCGGGTCGCGGCGCCGTGCTCGACGTCAACGACGCGGCTGCGGTCGATGCACTCATCGACGCGACGGTCAAGGAGTTCGGCGCGTTGAACATCCTCGTCAACAACGCAGGCATCACGCAGGATCAGCTCGCGATGCGCATGAAGGACGACGAGTGGGACGCCGTCATCGACACGAACCTGAAAGCCGTGTTCCGGCTCTCGCGTGCGGTGCTGCGCCCGATGATGAAGGCGCGTGGCGGCCGCATCATCAACATCACGTCGGTGGTGGGCTCGTCGGGCAATCCGGGGCAGATCAACTACGCGGCCGCGAAGGCCGGCGTGGCGGGCATGACGCGTGCACTTGCGCGTGAAATCGGCAGCCGCAACGTCACGGTCAATTGCGTGGCGCCGGGCTTCATCGATACCGACATGACGAAGGTGCTGCCGGAAGAACAGCAGACCGCGCTGAAGGCGCAGATTCCGCTGGGTCGGCTGGGCAGCCCCGAGGACATCGCACACGCCGTCGCGTTCCTCGCGTCGCCGCATGCCGGCTATATCACCGGCACGACGCTGCACGTGAACGGCGGCATGTTCATGTCGTAAGGAATTTCGGTTACCATCCGCGCCGCGGCGAGTTTGCTTAAACTGCCGGGCGCTTGTGTTGCCGCAAGCTTTGCGCGCTTTTTTGCGGTACCAAACCTGTTAGAATGCGCGCACTTGCATTTTTGAACATCTTTCCCTCGGAGGGGTAATGGACAACATCGAACAGCGCGTCAAGAAGATCGTCGCAGAACAACTGGGCGTTGCAGAAGCTGAAATCAAGAACGAAGCTTCGTTCGTCAACGACCTCGGCGCCGACTCGCTCGACACCGTTGAACTCGTGATGGCGCTGGAAGACGAATTCGGCATGGAAATTCCGGATGAAGAAGCCGAGAAGATCACGACCGTTCAGCAAGCGATCGACTACGCTCGCGCGAACGTCAAGGCCTAACGCCTGTCGCGCGATCCTTTCTGCGCTAGCCGCGTTTGACATGCTGTCACGTCGGATGCCGACGCTGGTGCCGGATTCATAGCCACAGGGCTCACAGGGCAAGTACCTGTGGCCGCTGTGGCTTTTGTTTTTGTCATTCTATGGAAAAGGGGTTACCGTGAGCCGCCGTCGCGTTGTCGTTACAGGCTTAGGGCTTATATCGCCTGTTGGCAACAATGTTGCCGACGGCTGGGCCAATCTGGTGGCCGGCAAGTCCGGCATCGCCAACATCACGAAGTTCGACGCTACGAACTTCTCGACCCGCTTTGCCGGCGAGGTCAAGGGCTTCAACATCGAAGACTATATTCCGGCCAAGGAAGCACGCCATATGGATACGTTCATCCATTACGGCATGGCGGCCGGCATTCAGGCTATTCAAGATAGCGGCTTCGAAGTGACGGAAGCGAACGCCGAGCGTGTCGGCGTGGTCGTGGGTTCCGGCATCGGCGGTCTGCCGATGATCGAAGTCACGCAAACCGAACTGCTCAATCGCGGTCCGCGCCGCATTTCGCCGTTCTTCGTCCCGGCCTCGATCATCAACATGATCTCGGGCCACATCGCCATCAAGTTCGGCTACAAAGGCCCGAACCTCGCGATCGTGACGGCTTGTACGACGGGCCTGCACTGCATCGGCGAAGCGGCGCGTCTGATCGAGTACGGCGATGCCGATGTGATGATCGCTGGCGGTGCCGAGTCGACGGTTTCGCCGCTCGGTATCGGCGGCTTCGCGGCGGCACGTGCGCTGTCGCAGCGAAACGACGATCCGGCGACGGCCAGCCGTCCGTGGGACAAGGATCGCGACGGCTTCGTGCTCGGCGAGGGCGCGGGTGTCATGGTGCTCGAAGAGTACGAGCACGCGAAGGCGCGTGGTGCGAAGATCTATGCGGAAGTGGGCGGCTACGGCATGAGCTGCGACGCGAACCACATGACGGCGCCGCTCGAAGACGGCGACGGCGCGCGCCGCTGCATGACGGCTGCGCTGCGCAACGCGGGCATCAACGGCGATCAGGTCGACTACGTGAACGCGCACGGTACGTCGACGCCGCTCGGCGACATCTCGGAGACGACGGGCATCAAGCGCGCGCTGGGCGAGCACGCCAAGCGGGTCGTCGTCAATTCGACGAAGTCGATGACGGGGCACTTGCTCGGCGGTTCGGGCGGTCTGGAGTCGGTGTTCACGGTGCTGGCGATGCATCACCAGGTGTCGCCGCCGACGATCAACATCTTCAACCAGGACCCGGACTGCGATCTCGACTACTGTGCCAACACGGCACGGGAGATGAAGATCGACATCGCGCTGAAGAACTCGTTCGGGTTCGGCGGCACGAACGGTACGCTCGTGTTCAAACGCGTCTGATCGCTTGACGGACGATTCGAACGCTTTTTCGCAGACAGGGGCGCCGCGCAAAGTGGCATTGCGGCGCTCCTTCATCTTGCGGGCGCTGACGTTCGCGTTCGTGGCGATTGCCTCGGCAGCCGTGCATGCGGTCGTCGCGCCGCGAGGCGGGACCGTTGCAGCGCTCGCGTTGGCGCTCGCCACGTGTGCGGCATTGATGCTCGGCTGGCGCTGCCACGAGCGTCGCCAGCCGGCGATGCTCGAAATCGCCTCGAGCGGCATTGCGGCGTTCGATGACGCCGGTCGTGCGTTGTTGCGCGGACGTATCGCTGGCGGCGCACAATGGGCGCGCTGGCTGCTCGTGCTCGCCGTGGTGCCTGACAGCGCGCGTCGCGTGATGCCGCTCGTCTTGGCAGCCGATGCGCTGCCGGCCGATATATTTCGCGAATTGGCCGTGCGGGCGCGGCACGCTTCACACTGATCTGTAACGACCGTAACGATCGTTACAGATCGCGCGTGGGTCGATGATGGGGACGCTACAATAACGCTCCGCGACGCACCCCCAAAGTGAACGGATCCTACAGGTGAGCGAAAAAGAAATTGACCAGGTATTGGTCGAGCGCGTGCAAAAGGGCGATAAGGCAGCGTTCGAACTCCTGGTCGCCAAATACCACCGCAAGATCATTCGGTTGATCTCGCGCCTCGTGCGCGACCCGGCCGAGGTCGAGGATGTCGCGCAAGACGCGTTCATCAAGGCTTATCGCGCGTTGCCGCAATTTCGTGGCGAATCGGCGTTCTATACGTGGTTGTACCGGATTGCCGTCAACACGGCCAAAAACTACCTTGCGACGCAAAGCCGGCGCGCACCCACCTCGACCGAGGCCGATGCCGAAGAAGCGGAAACTTTCTCCGACGCCGATCAACTAAGGGATATCAATACGCCCGAATCGGTGTTGATGAGCAAGCAGATCGCGCAAACGGTCAACGCCGCGATGGCGCTGTTGCCCGAGGAGTTGCGTACGGCGATCACGCTGCGCGAAATCGAAGGTCTGAGCTACGAGGAAATCGCCGAAATGATGGGGTGCCCGATCGGCACCGTGCGATCGCGCATTTTTCGCGCACGCGAGGCGATTGCGGCAAAATTGCGACCGCTGCTGGACACGCCGGAAGGCAAGCGCTGGTAGTGGCCGCGAGTATCGGACGTGTGCCGGCGGGCAACGCATACTTGGGGTAGTGGTCTTTACGGGGTATCTGTAAGATGGGGAGCGTCATGGGGTCGGTCTCGATGCAATCGCAGGAATGCTCGCGCGGCGAGCGTTTATCCGCTTTTCTCGATGGTGAATGGGCGGACGAGCACGTCGGCGACGTCCTCGGAGAACTGGACAGGGCGGAGCGCGCTACCTGGGGCGAATATCACCTGATCGGCGATGCGCTGCGCTCCGACGATCTGGCCGTGCACCCAGCCATGAGCGACGCTTTTCTCAAAGGTTTCGCCGCGCGGCTCGAAGCCGAGCCGCATGTGCTGGCGCCGGCCTCGGTGTCGCGAGCAGGCACGCATCGCCTGCAGATGCTGCGCCGCCGGTTCATGCCGGCCTTGGCCATCGCCGCGGCTGCTGCCACGTTGACGTGGATCGTCGTGCCGCAAGTGCAGCGGCTCGACGGTGCCCAAGGCTCCGTCCAGACGGCCTCGGCGCCAACCCGGGCCGACGGTGTGCGAGCGGTAGCCATGAACACCGCTGGCGAACAGGCGAACATCATCCGCGACGCCCGTCTCGATCAATATCTGGAAGCGCACCAGCAATTCGCTCAGCAGCCGATGATGGCTGGCTCGATGCCGCTGATTCGCGCCGCCGCGTTGACTTCGCAAGGCCAGTAAGCTGATGCCGATACTGCGGTTCAAGCGCGTCGCCACATGGGGGCGGCTGCCTACGTGGCTGTTTCTCGCCGCCTTCATGCTGGTGCTTGCACCCCACGCGTTTGCCGAGGCGGCTGGCACCACCGCCGCGCGCGAACAAGTGGCCGGCTGGCTCGACCGGATCCATCAGGCCGCGCAGAAGGAGAATTACGAAGGCGCATTCGTCTATCAGCGCGGCACATTCGTGCAGTCCTCGCGCATCACGCACTATGCGTCGCGCGGCGAGGGCGAGTACGAGTCGCTCGAGAGCCTCGACGGCAAGCCGCGCAAGCTGCTGCGTCACGACGACGATCTCTATACGTTCGTGCCCGAACGGCATATGTGCATCGTCGAAAAGCGCCAGAGCAAAGACTCGTTTCCGGCGTTGCTCGGTGAAAGCGGCGAGCAGGTGCTGATGGTCTACGAGCCGAAGCTGCTCGGCGCCGATCGCGTGGCGGGCTTGGACGCGCAGGTCATCGAGCTCGATCCGAAGGACACGTATCGCTTTGCCTACAAGTTGTGGGCCGATGCCAAGACCGGTCTGTTATTGCGCACACAAACGCTCGATGCGAACGGGCAGGTGCTCGAGCAGGTTTCGTTCACTCAGGTGCGCATCGGTGTGCCGGTAGAGAAGCAATCGATCGTGGCCGGCATGCGCAATACGACAGGCTGGACGCTCGTGCGGCCGCCCGTGCAGCCCGTCGACATCGAGGCGCAAGGCTGGCGCATGACGCCCGACGTCCAGGGCTTTCGCAAGATTCGTGAATTGCGGCGGCCGATGGCGGCGCGCGAGGCGGGCGATCCGCCGATCCCGGTCGATCAGGCCGTCTTCTCCGATGGGCTCTCGGCCATCTCCGTATTCATCGAGCGGGCCGAGAAGAATTCGCGCAAGGAAGGGGCGGGCAGCAGCGGTGCCACGCACGTGCTCGTGACGCGTTACGGCGATTACTGGATCACGCTGCTGGGCGAGGTGCCGCAAGCCACGCTGCAACGTTTCGCGTCTGCCATAGAATACAAAGCTTCCAAGTAACGCTTCGGTCCCTTCCTATGTCGAATTTCTCGGTGCGCAAATTTCTCGCGGCCGCGGTGCTGCTGGGCTGCCTGCCGCTCGCGCCGCAGGTCGCCGCAGCTGCGCCGGCGGCCAATCTGCCCGATTTCACGGATCTCGTCGACAAAGTGGGGCCAGCCGTCGTCAACATCCGCACGACGACGCACGTCTCGAGCACCACGCCCCAGCGCGGTTTGCCGCCTGGCCTCGACGACGGCGATATGTCCGAGTTCTTCCGCCGCTTTTTCGGCATTCCGCTGCCGCAGACGCCCAATACGCCTCATGCGCCGAACGTCCCGCACGGCGGCGGCAATGCGCCGGATTCGCCCGACGGCGGCGATGCCGAGCAGAGCAACGGCGTGGGCTCGGGCTTTATTCTGTCGACCGACGGCTACGTGATGACGAACGCGCACGTGATCGAGGATGCCGACAATATCTACGTGACGCTCACGGACAAGCGCGAGTTCAAAGCCAAGCTGATCGGTGCCGATGATCGCACTGACGTGGCCATCGTCAAGATCAGCGCGGCCAATCTGCCGGCTGTCACGATCGGCGATTCGAACAAGGTGCGGGTCGGCGAGTGGGTCGTCGCGATCGGCTCGCCGTTCGGGCTCGACAACACGGTGACGGCGGGCATCGTCAGCGCGAAGGGGCGCGATACCGGCGACTATCTGCCGTTCATCCAGACCGACGTGGCCGTGAATCCCGGCAACTCGGGCGGCCCGCTCATCAACATGCAGGGCGAGGTGATCGGCATCAACTCGCAGATTTATAGCCGCACGGGCGGTTTCATGGGCATTTCGTTCGCGATTCCGATCGACGAGGCGATGCGCGTGGCCGACCAGTTGAAGACGTCCGGCAAGGTCGTGCGTGGCCGCATCGCCGTGTCGATCGGTCAGGTCACGAAGGACGTGTCCGATTCGCTGGGCTTGCCGCGCGCCGAAGGGGCGCTCGTCAGCAGCGTCGAGCCGGGCGGTCCGGCTGACAAAGCTGGCGTACAGCCCGGCGACATCATCCTGAAATTCAATGGCATGCCGGTCGAGACCGATACCGATCTGCCGCGCATGGTCGGCGATACGAAACCGGGTACGAAGGCGACCGTGACCGTCTGGCGCAAGGGGCAGGCGCGCGATCTGCCGATCACGATCGCGGACACGCCGACCGACAAGACGGCCAAGGTCAGCGAGCAGGACGCGCAGGCGGCCAAACCGGGACGCAGCAATCCGCTCGGCGTGACGGTCAGCGATCTGTCGTCCGATCAGATGAAAACGCTGAAGCTGCGCAACGGCGTGCAGGTGGAAGCCGTGGAAGGGCCGGCGGAGCACGTCGGACTGCAAAAGGGCGACATCATCTTGCGAATCGGCGATACCGATGTCTCGAGTGCCAAGCAGTTCGAGCAGGTCACTGCGCATCTCGATCCGCAGAAGATGGTGGCCGTGCTCGTGCGCCGTGGCGAGAACACGCAGTTCGTGCCGATGCGGCCGCGTGCGGCAGTCGCACAAAAGTAAATGACCGCGCCGCAAACGCCGCGCTTGATGCTGTATGGGCGTGCCTGGTGCCATCTGTGCGAGGAGATGCAGGTGGCCCTCGAACCGCTGCTGGCCGAATTCGACATGCCGGTGGAGGTGGTCGACATCGATACCGATGCCGAACTCGAGGCGCGCTACGACGAACTCGTGCCGGTGCTGGTCTGGGATGGTCAGGAACTCTGCCGCTATCGGCTCGATGCCGCGCACGTGCGGGCGGTGCTCGAGTCCTACCGGGCCTCGCGATAGCAGGGGGTGCCCTCGCGTGGCGTGACGCGGCAGCGCGGCCGTCGGCCCACGATGAGGCCCTTGATTTGAAGCTCGATTGCCGAAATGCGCCGTGGGACGGCCAATTCGGCTAAAATAGCCCGGTTTTTCACGTACTTACAAGGCGTGCTCCGCAATCGTCCGAGCGCGCCTTTTTCGCTTGATCGGCCCTGAATGGATCATATTCGTAACTTCTCGATCATTGCGCACATCGACCATGGCAAGTCGACGCTCGCCGATCGCATCATCCAGCTCTGCGGCGGCTTGTCCGACCGCGAAATGGAATCGCAGGTGCTCGACTCGATGGATCTCGAGCGCGAGCGCGGCATCACCATCAAGGCGCAGACCGCCGCGCTCAGCTATCGCGCGCGCGACGGCAAGCTCTATAACCTGAACCTCATCGACACACCGGGGCACGTCGACTTCTCCTATGAAGTGAGCCGTTCGCTGTCGGCTTGCGAGGGGGCGCTGCTCGTCGTCGACGCGAGCCAGGGTGTCGAAGCGCAAACGGTCGCGAACTGCTACACGGCGATCGAGCTCGGCGTCGAAGTCGTGCCCGTGCTCAACAAGATCGATCTGCCCGCGGCCAATCCCGAGAACGCGATCGAAGAAATCGAGGACGTGATCGGTATCGACGCGAGCGACGCCACGCGTTGCAGCGCCAAGACCGGGCTCGGCGTCGAAGACGTGCTCGAGTCGCTGATCGCGAAGGTGCCGCCGCCCAAGGGCGCTCCCGAGGCGCCGCTGCAGGCGTTGATCATCGATTCGTGGTTCGACAACTACGTCGGCGTGGTCATGCTCGTGCGCATCGTGAACGGCACGCTGCGTCCGAAGGACAAGATCAAGCTGATGGCGACGGGTGCCCAGTATCCGGTCGAGCACATCGGCGTGTTCACGCCGAAGTCGAAGAACCTCGAGCAGCTGTCGGCCGGGCAGGTGGGTTTCATCATCGCGGGCATCAAGGAGCTGACGGCCGCCAAGGTCGGCGATACGGTCACGCTCGCGACGCGGTCCGCGGTCGAGCCGCTGCCGGGCTTCAAGGAAGTGAAGCCGCAGGTGTTCGCGGGGCTCTATCCGGTCGAGGCGAATCAATACGACGCGCTGCGCGAATCGCTCGAGAAGCTCAAGCTCAACGACGCGTCGCTCCAATACGAGCCCGAAGTGTCGCAAGCGCTCGGCTTCGGCTTCCGCTGCGGCTTCCTCGGCCTCTTGCACATGGAGATCGTGCAGGAGCGGCTCGAGCGCGAGTTCGACATGGACCTCATCACCACGGCGCCGACCGTGGTCTACGAGGTCGTGCAGACCGGCGGCACGGTCATGATGGTCGAGAACCCGGCCAAGATGCCCGACCCGTCGAAGACCGAAGAGATTCGCGAGCCGATCGTCACGGTCAATCTGTACATGCCGCAGGACTACGTGGGCTCGGTCATCACGCTGTGCACGCAAAAGCGCGGCTCGCAGATCAACATGCAGTACCACGGCCGCCAGGTGCAGCTCACGTACGAGATCCCGATGGCAGAGATCGTGCTCGATTTCTTCGACCGCTTGAAGTCGGTTTCGCGCGGCTATGCGTCGATGGATTACGAGTTCAAGGAATATCGTGCCTCGGATGTCGTGAAGGTCGACATGCTGATCAACGGCGACAAGGTCGATGCGCTGTCCGTCATCGTCCACCGTTCGCAGTCGCAGTACCGCGGCCGCGAGGTGGCGGCCAAGATGCGCGAGATCATTCCGCGCCAGATGTACGACGTGGCGATCCAGGCCGCCATCGGCGCGCATATCATCGCGCGGGAAAACATCAAGGCGCTGCGCAAGAACGTGCTCGCCAAGTGTTATGGCGGCGACATCACGCGTAAGAAGAAGCTGCTGGAAAAGCAAAAAGAAGGCAAGAAGCGAATGAAGCAGGTCGGGTCGGTCGAGATTCCCCAAGAGGCTTTCCTAGCGATCTTGCGCGTCGAAGACAAATAACAGGATCTCTCTTACATGAATTTTGCGCTGATTCTTTTTGTACTCGTCGTGTTGACGGGCATCGCGTGGATTGCCGACAAACTCGTTTTCCAGCCCCGACGGCAGCGTGCCGCGGACGCGGCCGTGGCCGAGTTCGATCGGCAGCAGGCCCGCGTCGGCGAGCGCTTCGCCGACGAGAACGCCCCGCAAACGCGGGCGCGGCTGCGTGAGGAAAAGCTGCGCCAGCCGTGGTGGCTCGAATACACGGCGAGCTTCTTCCCCGTGATTCTCGTCGTGTTCGTCGTGCGCTCGTTCATCGTCGAGCCGTTCAAGATTCCGTCGGGCTCGATGGTGCCGACGCTGCTCGTCGGCGACTTCATCCTCGTCAACAAGTATGACTACGGCCTGCGCCTGCCGATCGTCAACACGAAGATCACGCAGGGCCGCCCGCTCGAGCGTGGCGACGTCGTCGTGTTTCGTTATCCGAAAGATGAGTCGGTCGACTACATCAAGCGCGTGATCGGCTTGCCCGGCGACGTCATCGCCTACGAGAACAAGAAGCTCACGATCAACGGCAAGCCGGTGCCCGAAGTCCAGCTGCCCGATTACTTCGACGAAGAGCGCGTGGGCTACGCGAAGGAGTTCGAAGAGACGCTCGACGGCCGCAAGCACGCGATCCTGAACATCCCGACGGTGCCGTCGATCGTGATCGGTGCGCAAAGCTATCCGTATCAGGACAACTGCACGTACAACAGCGAAGGCGTCGTCTGCAAGGTGCCGGCGGGACACTACTTCATGATGGGCGACAACCGCGACAACAGCGAGGACAGCCGCTACTGGGGTTTTGTGCCTGACCGTAACATCGTCGGACGCGCGTTCTTCGTCTGGATGAACTTCAGCAATTTGAAACGCATCGGCTTGTTCCACTGATCGGGCGTCGCGACTCGTCGCGTGCGCAGCGCGCATGTCACGAGGCGCGTCGCCTGCGCTGCTTCACCACGCTTTTTGCGTCTCGCCCCGTCGGATCGACGGGGCGAACGCGCGCGTTATACTCTGCACATGCCTCTATCTCCGCTGGAAAGCCGGTTGCGCTACGAATTTCGCAATGCGGAATTATTGCGCCAGGCGTTAACTCATCGCAGTCACAGTGCCTCGCACAATGAACGGCTCGAATTTTTGGGCGATTCCGTTCTAAATTGCGCGGTAGCCGCACTATTGTTCCAGCGATTCGGCAAATTGGACGAGGGCGACCTGTCTCGCGTGCGCGCCAATCTCGTCAAACAGCAATCGCTGTACGAAATTGCTCAGGCCCTGAATATTTCGGACGGCCTGCGGCTCGGCGAAGGTGAACTGCGCAGCGGAGGCGTCCGGCGGCCGTCGATTCTCGCCGATGCATTCGAAGCCATCATCGGGGCGGTTTTCCTCGACGGTGGTTTCGAGGCCGCGCAGACGGTCATTAAGCGTGTATACGTGCCGATCCTCGACCACATCGATCCGCGCACGCTCGGTAAGGATTCCAAGACGTTGCTGCAAGAGTATCTGCAAGGTCACAAGATCGCGTTGCCGACCTACACCGTCGTCGCGACGCATGGTGCCGCGCACAACCAGCAATTCGAAGTCGAATGCACGGTGCCGAAACTCGAGATCAAAGTGTCGGGTTCCGGCGCGAGCCGCCGCGCGGCCGAGCAGGCCGCCGCGAAGAAGGCGCTCGACGAGGTGATGGCGGTCGCGCCGGCGATGGAGGTCAAGCCCAAGCGCTCGCGCGGCGCACGTCAGGCCAAGCATGCCGAGCCCGAGGTCGTACCCGGTGTGAAGGGCATACAGGCCGCGCTCGATCTGCGCTCGCCTGAGCGCAAGCAGGAGAAGGCGGCGCGCGCCGAATTGAAGCTGCCGCCCGCCGCGTCTGTCGACTCAGGCACTGAGCGTAGTCCCGCGGTGCCGCCAGCCGTGATTCGCGCGGCGCACGTCGAGCACAAGCCGTCGCCGCGTGCACACGATGCGATCACGAAAGGCGAGGCGCCGGCCAAGCCGCCCGATGCGGGCGCGCAGAAGGTTGAGGCAGCGGCCAAGGCCGATGCCAGGAACGAAGCAAAGCACGATGCAGCGACCAAGCAAGACGTAGCGAAGGGTGAGACGCCTGCGAAAGGCGACACGCCTGCCAAGCTCGACGCACCCGCAGTGCTCGGCGGCGACACAGCGCTCGTGTCGGCCGCGGCCGATGCGGCGCAACCGCACGCGGCCGAGCCCGACCATTCATGACCCCGATTGCGCCAATGGCCGCCGATAGAGGCGAGCGGCGCATTCTCCGATTCGGCAGCACAGCATAATGAACGCCCCCACCTCTCCCGGTTTTCGCTGCGGCATGATCGCGATCGTCGGCCGGCCGAACGTCGGCAAGTCGACGCTGATGAACGCGCTCGTCGGCCAAAAGATCAGCATCACGTCGCGCAAGGCGCAGACAACGCGACATCGCATCACCGGCATCAATACGATCGACGACGCGCAATACGTCTTCGTCGACACGCCGGGCTTTCAGACGCATCACAGCGGGGCGCTGAACCGCTCGCTGAACCGTGCGGTGACCTCCACACTGTCTTCGGTCGATGCGATCCTGTTCGTGATCGAGGCGGGCCGGTTCGGTCCCGACGATCAGAAGGTGCTCGACCTCATTCCGCCTTCGGTTCCGACGATCCTGATCGCGAACAAGCTCGATCGCGTGAACGACAAGCACACGTTGTATCCGTTCATGCAGCAGATGAGCGCGCTGCGCGAATTCAAGGAGATCGTGCCGCTGTCGGCCAAGCATCCCGACGACATCAAGCGGTTGCTGGCGACACTCAAGCCGTATCTGCCCGAGGGCGAGCCGATCTACGGCGAAGACGACCTGACCGATCGCAGCGAGCGCTTTCTGGCGGCCGAGATTCTGCGCGAGAAGGTGTTCCGCTGGACCGGCGACGAGCTGCCGTACACGAGCACCGTCATCATCGACAAGTTCGAGACGGAAGGGCGGCTGCGGCGCGTATTCGCGACGATTCTCGTCGACCGCGATACGCACAAGGCGATGATCATCGGCCAGAAGGGCGCCAAGCTGAAGCAGATCAGCACCGAGGCGCGGCTCGACATGGCCAAGCTGTTCGACGGTCCGGTGTACCTGGAGACCTTCGTCAAGGTCAAGAGCGGTTGGGCCGACAACGAAGCCGGGCTGCGCGCCTATGGGTACGAATGACGTCTGGGTGACGTTACCGATCGACGACGACGGCGCTGCCGGCGAGCCGCCCGCACGCGGGCTCGAACCCGAGCCCGCGCCTGTCGAGCCGCCCGCTGCTGCGCGCACCAATGAGCGCGCGCGCTCACGCCGTGCTTCGAACGGCGAGCGCCGTTCGTCTTCGCGCAGTTCCGAATACCGCATTGCCGAGCAGCCCGCTTTCGTGCTGCACAGCTACCCGTATCGCGAGACGAGCCTCATCATCGACGTCCTCTCGCGCGATCACGGCCGGCTCGCGCTGGTCGCCAAGGGCGCCAAGCGTCCGCACTCGGCGCTGCGCGGCGTGCTGCAGACGTTTCAGCCGCTCGCGATGTCGTGGTCGGGAAAATCGGAGATGCGCACGTTGACGGGCGCCGAATGGGTCGGCGGGATGTTGCCGCTGACGGGGGGGGCACTGCTGTGCGGCTTCTACGTCAACGAGCTGCTCGTCAAATTCCTCGCGCGCGAAGATCCGCATCCGCAGCTTTTTCATCATTACGTCGTCACGCTGACGCGCCTCGCGCACGACGAGCCGCCCGTGCAGGTGCTGCGTTCGTTCGAGCGCGTGTTGTTGCGCGAAACCGGCTATGCGCTCGCGCTCGATCGCACCACGACGCGCAAGGCCGTGCGCGCCGAGGGCCGCTACGTGTTCGATCCCGAACGCGGTGTGCGCGAAGCCTCGAACGATCTGCCTTCACATTGGCCCGTCGTGTCGGGTCAGACGTTGCTCGATATGGAGCAGGACGATTACCATCGGGCGCAGACCGTGGCGCAGAGCAAGACGCTCATGCGCTTTTTGCTGAACACCTACCTAGGCGGCACGCCGCTCGCGACGCGCCAGATCCTGATCGACCTCCAGAACCTATGAGCTTCTTCCTTACGTCGCCTCACGTGATCGATCTCGGTGTGAACATCGACCACGTCGCTACGCTGCGCAATGCGCGCGGCACCTCGTATCCCGATCCGATTCGCGCGGCGTTGCTGGCCGAGGAGGCCGGTGCCGACGCGATCACGCTGCACTTGCGCGAAGATCGCCGGCATATTCTCGATGCCGACGTGCGTTCGTTGCGCACGCAACTGAAAACGCGCATGAACCTGGAGTGCGCGATTACGCAGGAGATGCTCGACATCGCTTGCGAGGTGCGGCCTCACGATGTCTGCCTCGTGCCCGAGAAGCGCGCCGAGCTCACGACCGAAGGCGGGCTCGACGTGGCGGGCCATTTCGAGGCCGTGCGCGCGGCCTGCCGCCAGCTGGCTGAAGCGGGGTCGCGCGTGTCGCTGTTCATCGACGCCGACGACGCGCAGATTCGGGCCGCGCATGAAGCCGGCGCGCCCGTCATCGAACTGCACACGGGCTGCTATGCCGATGCGCACGACGACGAGGAGCAGCAGCGCGAGTACGAGCGTATCGTGCGCGGCGTGGCGCTCGGCTCGACGCTCGGCTTGAAGGTCAACGCCGGCCACGGTTTGCACTACACGAACGTGCAGCAGATCGCCGCGATCGAAGGTATCGTCGAACTCAACATCGGTCACGCGATCGTCGCGCAAGCGATCTTCACGGGCTGGGAGAACGCGGTGCGCGAGATGAAGGCGATCATGGTCGCCGCGCGGCTCGCGGCCACGCACTGAGCAGGCGGCGCAACACATGGCGATCTACGGCATCGGTACCGACATCGTGCAGTTGAGCCGCGTCGCGGCGGTGATGACGCGCACGCAGGGACGCTTCGCGGAAAAAGTGCTCGGCCCGGACGAGCTGCGCGTGTATCAAGCGCGGCAGAGCCGCTCGTCCGTGCGCGGCCTCGCGTATCTGGCGACACGCTTTTCGGCCAAGGAAGCGTTCTCGAAGGCGATCGGCCTCGGCATGCATTGGCCGATGACGTGGCGCGCGCTGCAAACGTTGAACGAGGCGAGCGGCCAGCCCATCGTCGTGGCCTCGGGCGAGCTGGCCGAGTGGCTGGCCGAGCGTCGCATCAGCGCGCGCGTGACGGTCAGCGACGAGCGTGACTACGCCGTCACGTTCGTCGTCGCCGAAACGGATGCGCCCGCTGCGTAGCGGCGCAACGCGCTCGCGCTTCCTTTTTTCCGACATTCCCCGATTTCAAGCTTTCGACGGACGACTCGATGAAGAACACTCCGGGACCGGTCATGCTCGACGTGCAAGGCACGGCGCTGACCGAGGACGACATGCGGCGCCTGTCGCATCCGATGACGGGCGGCGTGATCCTGTTTGCGCGCCACTTTGAGAATCGCGCTCAGCTCTGCGCGCTGACCGACGCGATTCGCGCGGTGCGCGAGGACTTGCTGATCGCCGTCGATCACGAGGGCGGGCGCGTGCAGCGTTTCCGGACGGATGGCTTCACGGTGTTGCCCGCGATGCGCCGCCTGGGCGAGCTGTGGGACCGTGATGTGCTACAAGCGACGAAGGTCGCCACGGCTACCGGTTACATCTTGGCTTCCGAACTGCGCGCGTGCGGCATCGACATGAGCTTCACGCCCGTGCTCGATCTCGACTATGGCCAGTCACAGGTGATCGGCGATCGAGCGTTCCATCGGGATCCGCGTGTGGTGACGCTGCTGGCCAAGAGCCTCAATCACGGGCTCGCGTTGGCCGGCATGCGCAACTGCGGCAAGCACTTTCCGGGGCATGGCTTCGCGAGCGCCGACTCGCATGTGGCGCTGCCCGTCGACGACCGGCCGCTCGACGAGATTCTGCGTGAAGACGTCGCGCCGTACGGCTGGCTCGGCATGTCGCTCGCGTCGGTGATCCCGGCGCACGTGATCTATTCGCAGGTCGATGCGAAGCCGGCCGGCTTTTCGCGCATCTGGCTCGAGGACATCCTGCGCGGCAAGCTGCGCTTCACCGGGGCGATTTTCAGCGACGATCTGTCGATGGAAGCGGCACGTGCCGGCGGCACGCTGGCGGAAGCGGCTACGGCCGCGCTGACGGCCGGCTGCGACATGGTGCTCGTCTGCAATCAGCCCGAGGCTGCCGAGCGCGTGCTGCACGAGCTGGACTACGTGCCGTCGAAGGCGTCGGTGCGGCGCCTCAAGCAATTGCAACCGCGCGGCAAGGCGCTCAACTGGCGCAAGCTGGTGGCCCAGCCCGAGTACCAGGAAGCGCAGGCCCTGCTGCGCGGCACCTTCGCGTAGCGCACAGCACAGCACGGGCCAGCTGTGGCGGTGGCTAAGACAGCTTCATCCGCTGCAGCTTGTTGTACAGCGTCTTCGGGCTGATGCCGAGCAGCGTCGCGGCACGGTGGCGCGTGCCGCCGACCGCATCGAGCGTCGCGCGGATCAGCAAGTCCTCGACATCGGACAGCGGCGTGCCGACCGTCACCTGGACGCTGCCGCCGTTGAGCCGGCGTCCGCCGACGCTCGCGGTTTCGTCGGCGCGCAGCGTATCGACGATCTCGCCCGACGCGTTATACGCGCGCCGTACGCGCTCCTGCGGTTCGCGCACGTTGCCGGGCCAGTCGTAGCCCAGGCATTCGCGCACCAGGCCCGGACCGATGCGCTTGTTGACCGTGGCCAGGCCGCTCGCGTTGATCTCGCGGTTCAAGTCGTCGACGAGCGCTTCGGCCAGCAGCACGGCGTCATCGTCGCGTTCCCGCAGCGGCGGCAGGGCGATCGACGCGGCATCGAGCCGCAGCCACAGATCCTCCCGCAGCATGCCGTCGGCGACGGCGTCGCGCGGTGGCTTGCGCGTGGCGGCGATGACGCGGCAGTCCATGCCAACCTGGCTCGTGCCGCCGACACGCATATAGGTTTGCGAGTCGAGTGCCCGCAACAGCGCTTCCTGCTGGCCGAGCGGCAATTCGACGATCTCATCGAGAAACAGCGTGCCGCCGCTGGCTTGTTCGAACAGACCCGCCTCACGGCGTTCGGCGCCGGCTTGCGACCCGGCTTCATGGCCGAACAGCAGGCTGTCGAGCGAACGCTCGCTGCCGAGCTCGCGCGCGAATGCGCGGCAGTCGAATACCACGAACGGACCTTTGCGGCGGCGGCTCATCTCGTGCAGCGTGCGCGCCGCCACTTCCTTGCCGGTCCCGGCTTCGCCGCACAGCAGAACGGCCGTCTCGGTCGGCGCAAGCCGCTCGATCGAATCGTAGACATGGGCGATCGCGTCGCTGCGGCCGATCAGCGGGCCGAAACGGCCGAGCTGGCGCAACGTCGCGCGCAGGGCCTGCACTTCCTCGGTCAGCTCGTATGGGCGAGGAATGCGCGCGAGCAGGCTGCGCAGCCGCGGAATGTTGACGGGCTTGAGCAGGTAGTCCCAGATCCCATGGCGCAACCCTTCGATCGCGCTCTCGACGGTGGCGTTGCCGGTCATCACGATCACGGGCAAGACGCCGTCGGGTTGAGCGGGCAGGTTGGGGAGCAGGTCGAGGCCGCTGCCGTCGGGCAGGTTCAGGTCGATCAGGACGACGTCCGGGATGAAGCGAGTCAGGGCCGCCCGGGCTTCCGCAAGCGAGGCGGCTGTGTCGACGGAAAAACCATCTGCGGCGACGATCGCGGAAAGGCCGGACAGGCTATTGGGATCGTCTTCGACAATCAGAGCGTGTGGCATGGCTGGCGCAATCAATCAAATAATTGGGAACCTGCCGGCGTCGCGGACGAGTTGTGCCACGTGCAGCAGGTATCGGCTTAGCAATACAGGACAACTCAACCTATAAGCATATAGCGTGCCAGAACACTCTCCCCCTTACGAAACAAGGGCGCGTTTCATAGGTGCGTAAAAAATCAGCAGAGGGAACCGGTCATTTAGTAAAAAACGCCCGGTAAAGTTTTCTTAACCATACACGACTCGTACGAAAAAAAAAGAGCGTTCCAGTGGAACGCTCTTTCTCTTTTTCTGCGATGAACCGTCGACTCACCGGTGCACGCGCACCGGTGTCCCGGTCAGGCAGGATTACGCGCGGCTGCGGTATTCGTGCGTGCGCGTGTCGATTTCGATCTTGTCGCCCGTGTTGCAGAACAGCGGCACTTGCAGTTCGAAGCCCGTGTTGAGCTTTGCGGACTTGAGCACCTTGCCCGACGACGTGTCGCCCTTCACGGCCGGTTCCGTGTAAATGATTTCGCGCACGAGGATGGTCGGCAGTTCGACCGAGATGGCCTTCTCGTTGTAGAACACCACTTCACAGGTCATGCCGTCTTCGAGGTAATGGAGCGCGTCGCCCATCATCTCGCCTTCGACTTCGAACTGGTTGTAGTCGGCGTCCATGAACACGTACATCGGGTCGGCGAAGTACGAATACGTCACTTCCCGGCGGTCGAGCACGACGACGTCGAACTTGTCGTCGGCCTTGTACACGGCTTCCATGCCGGCACCCGTCAGAAGATTCTTGAGCTTCATCTTCACGACGGCCGCGTTACGGCCCGATTTGTTGTATTCGGTCTTTTGCACGACCATGGCGTCGGCGCCAATCATCACGACGTTACCGGTGCGCAGTTCCTGTGCAATCTTCATAAAAAACTGTCCTTGCGAATGAAGTAGCTGAATCTAAATGTTGCTCAACGGCGTCATCGATCGCGAAAGGAGGTGTGCCGTTGGAGATAACCGCTTATTTTAACTGAGATTTTGCGAATCCGGCTAGGTTTCCGGTGAGGTCGCCGACCGCCGCCAGTTCACTCGCCCAATCGGCCGCGCGCGCTCGCAGTTCGGCGCGGTGCTGCCAAAAGTCGTTCCAATCGGGCGTGCCATTGCCGTTCCAGGCGTGCCAGAAGCGCTCGGTGGCCTCGCGCGCGGCGGGGCCGAGTGCAGCCGTGTAGTGGGCGAGGGCGCTATCGAGCTTGGGCAGATGCACGTCGTCTGCCTGCGGATAGATGTGCCAGACGAACGGCCGTTGTGCCCATTGCGCCCGGACGAACGAATCCTCGCCGCGCACGAAGTTCAGGTGGCTGGCCCACAGCAGCGCATCGTACTCGGGCTGCGGCGTGAAGGCGAGCGCGTGGGCGCGCAGGTTGCCGCGCTGGGCACATGTCGGCGCGTGGAAGGTCTGAACGCCGAAAAAGCGCGCGAGCGCACCCGAGATGCGCCCCTCGGGCACGAGCAGCACGACGGGCGCGGTGGCGTCGCGCCATTGCGCAAGCAGAGCCTCCACGGCCGGGTTTTCGTACGCGAACAGCGAGACGACGGTGGTGTCGGGCGCCGGCGGTGGGCCGCCCGTGGCACGTTGCCACCAGGCCGCTTGCGCATCAGGCGAGGCTTCGAATGCCGTGCGTGCCGCGTCGAGCCCTCGTTCCTTGAGTACGCCGCCCGTGCCGGGTCCCAGCCCCGGGAAGAAGAACGTCTTCATGAGCGGATAGCGCGGATGCGGCGATGGCTTCAAGTGAAAGTCGGCCACCCAGTCTTCGGCGCTCAGGTATTCGAGATTGATCCAGACGGGTGCGCGTTTGCGGCGGTCCATCGCGGCGAGGTAGGCAGAGGGCAGCTCGCAGGCGAATGCTTCGATCACGACGTCGGCCACCTGGAGTCGGTCACCCGCATGGGCCGGTTCGTGCCAGTGCTCGACGACGATACCGCCTACGTGCTGGCGCGCGCGGGTCAGGTCGAGGCCAGGGGCGAGCCGTGCGAACGTATGCAGATCGTCGACGAAGAGGCGTACCTGCCAGCCATGTTCGTCGGCGAGCTGACGAGCGAGGCGCCAGCAGACGCCGATGTCGCCGAAGTTGTCGATGACGGCGCAGAAGATGTCGCAGGCGATGGCGCCGGTGTCGGCCGATTGCGATGCGCGGTGGGCGGACGCGGCGGAGGGCCGTGGCGAATCAGGGGTGTGGGGCATGAGGCGTGGCGTCCGCGGCTCGGACGAACGCGTAAATGTTCTAAACTGGCGATTCTAAAGCACGCCGTGCCAAGCGCGCCGACGCCGATCACGCCGTTTGCGCGGGCGCACTGTCCACTATCCGCATGACCCCCGATACGCCCGAATCCCCGTTCGAACCCAAGACGGTCCTGGCCCAGTTGCCGCATCTGCCTGGCGTGTACCGCTATTACGACAAGCAGGGCGACGTGCTCTACGTCGGCAAGGCGCGCGATCTGAAAAAGCGCGTGTCGAGCTACTTCACGAAGACGCAGTTGTCGCCGCGCATTGCGATGATGGTCACGCGCATCGCGCGCATCGAGACGACGGTGACGCGCTCCGAGGCCGAAGCGCTGCTGCTCGAGAACAATCTGATCAAGGCGCTCACGCCGCGCTACAACATCCTGTTTCGCGACGACAAGTCGTATCCGTACCTCAAGCTGACGGGGCACCAGTACCCGCGCATGGCGTACTATCGCGGCGCCGTCGACAAGCAGAACCAGTACTTCGGGCCATTCCCGAGCGCGTGGGCCGTGCGCGAGAGCATCCAGATCCTGCAGCGCGTGTTTCAACTGCGCACGTGCGAGGATTCCGTGTTCAACAACCGCACGCGGCCGTGCCTGTTGCATCAGATCGGGCGCTGCACGGCACCCTGTGTCGGCAAGATCAGCGAGGAGGACTACGCACGCGACGTCGCCAACGCTTCGCGCTTTCTGCTCGGGCGGCAGAACGAGGTGATGAAGGAGCTCGAGGCGAAGATGCATGCGTTCGCGGCCGAGCTCAAGTTCGAGCAGGCGGCGGCCGTGCGCAACCAGATGAGCTCGCTCTCGACCGTGCTGCACCAGCAGGCCATCGAGGTGGGCAGCGACAGCGACGTCGACATTCTCGCGGTCGTCGCGCTGGGCGGACGGGTCTGCGTGAATCTGGCGATGGTGCGCGGCGGCCGGCATCTCGGCGACAAAGCGTACTTCCCGACGCAGGTCGAGAACGCCATCGCGGCGAACGAGGCGGCGCTCGAGGACGACGAGCCCGAAGAAGCCGGAAACGAGCTGGCCGCCGACGCTGCTCGGCTGGCGCTCCCCGATGAGACCGGCGCAGCAAGCGCCGATGAGGCGGCGGCTGAGCAGCGGCGCGAAGGCGAGCCGGACCTCGAAGCGCGCGAGGCGGACGCCGGCTCACGCCACGACGTGGCGCCCGGCATCGAAGCGGAGGTGCTCGAGGCGTTCATCGCACAGCACTACCTCGGCAATCGTATTCCGCCCGTGCTGGTCGTGAGCCACGCGCCAGCCAACCGCGAACTCGTCGAGCTGCTGACCGAGCAGGCCGGTCACAAGGTCACGTTGCTGCGACAGCCACAGGGGCAAAAGCGCGTGTGGCTCGGCATGGCCGAGCAAAACGCGCGGCTTGCGCTGGCGCGGCTGTTGTCGGAGCAAGGCTCGCAGCAGGCGCGCACGCACGCGCTGGCCGAGACGCTCGGCATCGACTGGGAGGACCTTGCGCGGCTGCGCATCGAGTGTTTCGACATCAGCCATACGATGGGCGAGGCCACGCAAGCGTCGTGCGTCGTCTATCGCGATCACAAGATGCAGTCGAGCGAGTACCGACGCTACAACATCACCGGCATCACGCCCGGCGACGACTACGCGGCCATGCGGCAAGTGCTGACGCGTCGCTACGAGAAGCTCGTCGAACTGGCTGCCGAGGCGGCCAATGTGGGCGATACGACCGAGCCGGCGGCCGGCGGCGTGCTGCCGAACATCGTGCTCATCGACGGCGGCAAGGGACAGGTCGAAGTCGCCCGCCAGGTCTTCACCGAGCTCGGGCTCGACCGGTCGATGCTGGTGGGCGTGGCCAAGGGAGAGGGGCGCAGGGTCGGCCTCGAGACGCTCGTGTTCGCCGACGGGCGCACACCGCTCGAACTCGGCAAGGAGAGCGCGGCGCTGATGCTGGTCGCGCAGATCCGCGACGAGGCGCACCGCTTTGCGATCACGGGTATGCGCGCCAAGCGCGCCAAGGCGCGGCAGAGCTCGCGCCTCGAGGAGCTCGATGGCGTCGGCGCGAAGCGGCGCCAGCGCCTGCTGGCACGCTTTGGCGGCTTGCGCGGCGTGATGGCGGCCAGCGTCGAGGATCTGGCGAGCGTCGAGGGCATCTCGCTCGCGCTCGCCGAGCAGATCTATCGCCAACTGCACTGAAGCACTGAGGCAATGAGTCGCTCGAGACTCGGGCGAGCGGCACGCTCGGGCGCGCCGCGTCGGGATTTCCCCGTCATCGGGTCGGCTTGTGGCGGGGTCGTCGACGCGGCACAATGGCGACACTTCGTTTTCTGACCGCTTCAGCCCGCTAATCCGCTCATGCCGTTCAATTTCCCGATTTTTCTGACGTGGCTGCGGATCGTGCTGATTCCGCTTATCGTCGGCGTGTTTTACGTGCCCGATACCATGATGAGCGAGGTGCATCGCAACGCGGCAGCCGCGACGATCTTCATCCTTGCTGCGCTGACGGATTGGTTCGACGGCTTCCTGGCCCGCAAATGGAATCAGACGTCGGCTTTCGGCGCGTTTCTCGATCCCGTAGCCGATAAGCTGATGGTCACGGCCGCGCTGCTCGTGCTCGTGCAACTCGCGCGCATCGAGGCGGTCATCGCGCTCGTCATCGTGGGGCGCGAGATTGCCATCTCGGCGCTGCGCGAATGGATGGCACAGATCGGCGCATCCAAGAGCGTCGCCGTGAACCAGCTCGGCAAGTTCAAGACGGCCTGCCAGATGATCGCGATCCCGTTGCTCCTGTACTACGGCCCCGTGCGCTTCGGTGGCGCCGCGGTGTTCGATGCGCGCGTGGTTGGCGAATGGCTCATGTACCTGGCCGCCGTGCTGACGATCTGGTCGATGCTGTACTACATGAAGCTTGCCTGGCCGCAGATCCGCGAGCGCGGCGGCGTGCTGTGACGCATTTATAACTGAACCGATCGGTCTGTCGCGATAAGATGACGGCTGCCCGGCCTTGGCCGGGCGCTCGTTCATTCGCTGTTCCGGCCGCAGGTCGGTTCGCCGGCTCGGCGTGCCTGCTCGTGTGGCGGGTTTCCCCGAGAGTCTCATGTCCCATTCGTCCCCTTCCTTGCATCAAGAGTCGAAAGCCCGCGCGGTCTTTCGTGTCGTCAGCGGCAACTTCCTCGAGATGTACGACTTCATGGTCTATGGCTATTACGCTTCGGCGATCGCCAAGACCTACTTTCCGAGCGGCAATGACTTCGTGTCGCTGATGCTGTCGTTGTCCGTGTTCGGTGCCGGCTTCATGATGCGTCCGCTGGGCGCACTCGTATTGGGGGCGTACATCGACCGTCACGGTCGTCGCAAGGGCTTGATTCTCACGCTGGCGCTGATGGCGCTCGGCACGTTGACCGTCGCAGCGGTGCCCGGCTACGCGACGATCGGCATGCTGGCCCCGGTGCTCGTGCTACTGGGCCGGCTGCTACAAGGCTTTTCGGCCGGCGTGGAGCTGGGCGGCGTGTCGGTGTACCTCGCTGAAATCGCGACCAAGGGCAACAAGGGCTTTTACTGCTCGTGGCAATCGGGCAGCCAGCAAGTGGCGGTCGTGTTCGCGGCGCTGCTCGGCGTGATCCTGCACGATCTGCTGCCCGCCGATCAGATGGTGGCTTGGGGTTGGCGCGTGCCGTTCCTGATCGGCTGCCTGATCGTACCGTTCCTGTTCTTGATCCGCCGCTCGCTGAAGGAGACCGACGAATTCCTCGCGAAGCGCCATCGGCCGTCGATGGGGGAGGTCTTCAAGTCGCTCGTGCAGAACTGGGCCATCGTGCTGGGCGGCATGGGCATGGTCATCATGACGACGGTGTCGTTTTACATGATCACCGCGTATACGCCGACCTTCGGCAAGGAAGTGCTGAAGCTCTCGTCGATCGATACGCTGATCGTCACGGTCTGCATCGGTTTGTCGAACCTGCTGTGGTTGCCCGTGATGGGCGCGGTGTCCGATCGCATCGGGCGCCGGCCCGTGCTGCTGTTGTTTACGGCGCTCACGATCCTGACCGCTTATCCGTCCGTGCAGTGGCTCGTGGCCGAGCCGTCGTTCGAGCGTCTGCTCATGGTGGAGCTGTGGCTGTCGTTCCTGTACGGCAGCTACAACGGCGCGATGGTCGTCGCGCTGACCGAAGTGATGCCGTCGGATGTACGCACGGCCGGCTTCTCGCTGGCCTATAGCCTGGCGACGACGATCGGTGGCTTCACCCCCGCGATCTCGACGCTGCTGATCCACGAAACCGGCAACAAGGCCGCGCCGGGAATCTGGATGGCCGTAGCCGCCGCGTGCGGGCTGGTCGCGACGTTGTGGCTCTATCGGTCGCCGCAGACTCGCGAGCAGTACAAGGCCGTCTGATATCGGGCGCGGTGCGGCGACGTGGCGAGCGGGCGTCGCGCCACGCCCGAACACGCCTCAACACCTCAACGGCCGCGCAACGCTTGCTCGAGTGCGCGCGCCACCGTCTCCACCACTTCCTCCCAGGCGCCGGGTGCCGGCTGCCTGACGAGGCGCGCATTCGGATACCACGGGCTGCGTGCGCTGCCCGTGAACCAGCGCCAGTCAGCCGCGAACGGCAGCATCAGCCATAACGGCTTGCCGAGTGCACCGGCCAGGTGTGCGACGGACGTGTCGATCGAGACGATCGCATCGAGCCGGTCAGCAATCGCGGCGGTGTCGGCGAAGTCGCGAATCTTCTCGTCGAAGCGATGGATCGGCGCGCGCCGTGCATAGTCCGCGAGCGCGTGCTTGTCAGCGTCGGCGAGATTCGGTTGCAGCACGATCCAGTCGATGCCTTCGAGCGCGAAGAGCGGCTCGAGCGCGGCGAGCGGCATCGTGCGGTTCTCGTGTGCCTGGATCCGGCCCGACCAGGCGAGCCCGACCTTGTGCCTCGCGTGGCCGCCCAGCGAGCCGCGCCAACGCCGGCGGTATGCGGCGGGTACATCGACGTAGCGTTTGGGCGCCGGCAACGTGTCCGGCGTCATGCCGAGCATGAGCGGCAGGCTCAACAGCGGGCAATACAGGTCGGCGCGCGGCCGGGCCGAGTCGCGCGCGACGATCGTCACGCGCCAGGTGTCGGCGAGCGGCGCCAGCAGCGGCAGGAGTTCGGGCTGTACCGCGACCACCACGCCGGCTGCGCGCTCGCGCACGAGCGGCACGAAGCGGATGAATTGCAGCGTATCGCCGAAGCCTTGCTCGGCCGCGACGAGCAGCGTGCGCCCGTCGATCGGCTCGCCGTGCCAGCGCGGTAACGCTTCGCTCGATGCCGCTGGCGCGGTGGTGGCTACCGTCGCCATCTCCAGTCGCGATTCGTAGGCCGGCAGGCCGCGCGTGAAGTCGCCGAGCGTCAGCAGCGTCATGGCGCGGTTCAGTCGTGCCGAAGCCAGATCGGGACGCACGCGCAGGGCTTGGTCGAACGCACGCAGCGCTGCATCGTGCGCGCCGAGCGCGTGATGGGCGTTGCCCAGGCTCAGCCAGGCGAGGCTCAACTGCGGGTCGAGCCCCACGGCGCGTTCGAGCAGGGGGATTGCTCTAGCGGGCCGGCCCAGTGCCGACAGTGCGTTTCCCAGGCCCAGCAACGCGGCCGGGAACGGCGCGTGCAGGGCGAGTGCCGCCTCGAAGGCGGTGGCCGCCTCGGCATGGCGACCCACCGCGTCGAGCGTATTGCCGAGATTGAAATGCGCGGCCACGAACCGCGGTTCGGCCGCGATGGCGGCCTGAAAGTGCGTGACGGCTTCGTCGGCATGGCCGAGCGCACCCAGCGCCATCCCAAGGTTGTTATGGGCACCGGCATGGCCGGGACGCAACGCGAGCGCGCGTCGAAAGGCTGCGATCGCCTGTTCGTGGCGACCCACCGCGTGCAGTGCATTACCGAGGTTGTTGCAGGCCGACGCGTCGTTCGGCTGGAGTCGCAGCGTCCGTTCGAATGCATCGACGGCATCCGCGTGACGGCCGATCGCCGCATAGGCATTGCCGATGTTGTAGTGCGCGAGCGGGAAATCGGGCGCGAGCGTGAGGGCGTTGCGAAACCGCTCGATGGCGTCGTCGAGCTGGCCTAGCGCCTTCAGCGCGTTGCCGAGATTGAGTTGCAGCGCGGCATCGTTCGGGCGCAGCTGAACGGCGCGCCCGACGAGGTCGGCGGCTTCGGCGTGGCGTCCTTGCTGGTGGCGCAGCACGCCGAGCAGGTGCAAGGCATCGGCGTGGACGGGGTCGGCTTCGAGCGCGGCGCGGTAATCGCGCTCGGCGTCGGCAAGCCGTCCGTCGCGATGGGCCGCGTAGGCGCGGTCGAAAAGCGTGTCCATGACGGCAGGAAAAGCGGCAAACGCGGCATTGTCCCACACTCGCGCCATCCGGCCCGAGTCCGCGCCGGATGGCAGATCGGGTGTCGCTTACATGGCGGTTGTGCGCTGCGGCGATGGAAGGCTGCGCGGCCCCTGCCAGGCCAGCGGCCGCCAGCGTACACTAGGCGGCAATGCTGGTAGTCCGCCGGAGGAAATGCATGGCCGCCGTCCTGAACGCGCAGCCGGTGCTGATCGTCGGCGCGGGCCCCACCGGGCTTGCCGCGGCGATGAGCCTGGCGCGCGCGCACATCCCCGTGCGCTTGATCGATCGTGCCCTGCAACCAGCGGCGCATTCGCGCGCGATCGGCATCCAGGCCCGCACGCTCGAGCTGCTCGAGCAGCATCGCGTGATCGAGCCGTTCCTCGAACTCGGGCATCGTCTGCGTGCGGCGAATCTGTACTCGAACGGTCATCGCCTCGCACGGCTGGATTTCGATCCGCTGCAGACGCGCTATCCCTATCTGCTGTGTCTCGACCAGACCATTACCGAGCGGCTCCTGGCCGAGCATCTGGCTACGCTCGGTGTTGCCGTCGAGCGCGGCGTAGAACTCGTGAGCTGTACGCAAGGCGCCTCGCGCGTCGAGGTGGGCCTCAAGCATGCCGATGGCCGAGAGGAGCTAGCGCATGGGTCGTATCTGATCGCGGCCGACGGCGCGCACAGTGCCGTGCGGCATCTGCTCGGGCTCAATTTTTCCGGCAAGACGTTCGAGCAGACGTTCATGCTGGCCGATCTGCGTGTCGACTCCGATTTGACCGAAGACGAGTTTCATCTCTTCGCGTCGGGGGACGGACTGGCTGGTGTCCTGCCGATGGGCAACGGGCGGCACCGTTTCATTGCCGATCATCCGCCGGTCGACGTGCCGGTTTGCGCGAACGGTCCGACACGCGGCAGCGCAACGGAGGCGGTAGCGGGCGAGGACAGTGGCGGCGGAGAAGGTGCCACGATCGAGAACCTCGAACACGGCGCGCCGCCGCTCGCGCTCTTTCGCACGGTGGTCGAGCGGCGCATTCATCGGCCGCTGACGCTTGCCGAACTGGGCTGGTCGTCGTATTTCAGACTGAACAGCCGCATGGTCGAGCGCTTGCGCGTGCAGCGCGTGTTTCTGGCCGGCGATGCGGCGCACGTGCACAGCCCGGCCGGCGCACAAGGCATGAACACGGGCATTCAGGAGGCGTTCAACCTGGGCTGGAAGCTGGCGCGTGCGATCGCAGGGCATGCGCCCGATCAACTGCTCGACTCGTATCAGCTCGAACGTCATCCGATCGAGCGCGACGTGCTGCGGCAGACCGCGTTCATCACACAACTGGCCGAGGCCGAGCGCGGGCCGCTGAAGCTGCTGCGCGAACATGCGATGCCGATGCTGGCGGCATTCGGCCCGCTGCGCGACGCGGCGAGGCTCGTGGTCAGCGAATTGTCGATCCAGTATCGGCGCAGTCCGCTGACGCTCGAGCGCGTGCTCGACGGCGGGCCGCGTGCGGGCGAGCGGGCTCCCGATGCGCTTGTCCATGTGATCGACGGCCCGCTAGGGCGCGCACCGGGCACAGGACGTCTCTTCGATCTGCACGACCCGGCGTTCTTCTCGCTGTTCGTGCTCGTTGCGGCGCCCGACGACGGCACATCGTCCGCCGCAACGGACGCGCTCGGGCCACCGTCGTTGCCCCCTGATCCCGAGCTCGACCGGCTCGTCTCCCTGGTCGAAGCGACGCTGCATGGTGCCGTGCGCATCTGGCGCGTGACCGACGCGTACAGTGGCGGCCCGATGCTGACCGAGGCCTACGGGCGCACGCGCCCGGCGTTCTATCTGCTGAGGCCTGACGGCTACCTCTGCGCGCGCGGACGCCCGGCGTCGGATGCGAGCGCGCTCGCGCGCCATTGCGAGATGTGGTTCACCGCGCTGCGCGAGCACGCTTGAAGGCCGCAGGGCGCGCAAGCGTGGCGCGCCCCGCGGCTTGCCTTCACAGGCGTTTCAAACCGCCGGGGCTGGCGTCAGTTCGCTACGCGAGCGCGTCAGCGCTTCGTTGACGATCGGCGACATGGTCGCGCTGGCTGCTGGGTCATCGAGCGCCGCGAGAATCGCGCGGCGCATGCGCGGCTCCCAGAAGCGGCGAATGTGATCGGCGATGCCGGCCAGCGCTTCGTCTCGATCGGGCATCGAGTCGAAGAACTCGCCGATCCGGTTCGCCATGTCGATCAGGTGCTGCTCGTTCATCGTGGCTGCCTTGTCCTCGTAGTTCCCGTTCCCACTTCTCACTTACCCGTGCCCACGCCCGCGTCGGCAAGCGCACGTTCGCGCTCGCGCAACAGCGCAAGCTGCTCCTCGTTGAAACGCGAGTATTGCTGTTGCCACGGCGACGGCTGCTGCACGGGCAGCACCTGCACGGCCGTGACCTTGTACTCGGGGCAGTTCGTCGCCCAGTCGGAGCTGTCGGTCGTGATGACGTTCGCGCCCGATTCGGGGAAGTGGAACGTGGTGTACACGACACCGGGTTGCATGCGTTCGGTCACGAGCGCGCGCAGCACGGTCTGCCCCGCGCGCGATTCGATGCCGACCCAGTTGCCGGTCTCGATGCCGCGCTCCTGTGCATCGTGCGGATGGATCTCGAGGCGATCTTCGTCGTGCCAGTGCACGTTTTCGGTCCGGCGCGTTTGCGCGCCCACGTTGTATTGCGACAGGATGCGCCCCGTGGTGAGCAGCAGCGGGAAGCGGCGCGTCACTTTTTCGCGCGAGGCCACGAACTTCGTGATCACGAACTTGCCCTTGCCGCGCACGAAGGTGTCGACGTGCATCGTCGGTGTGCCGTCGGGGGCCTGCTCATTGCACGGCCACTGCACGCTGCCGCGCGCATCGAGCAGTGCGTATGAGACGCCGTGGAAGGTCGGCGTCAGGCGCGCAATCTCGTCCATGATCTCGGCGGGGTGCGCGTAGTCCATCTCGTAGCCGAGCGCGCGCGACAGCATCAGCGTCACTTCCCAGTCGGCGTAGCCCGCGAGCGGCGGCATCACGCGACGCACACGCGAGATGCGACGTTCCGCGTTCGTGAACGTGCCGTCCTTCTCGAGGAACGACGAGCCGGGCAGGAACACGTGCGCGTACTTGGCGGTTTCGTTCAGGAAGATGTCCTGCACGACGATGCATTCCATCGACGACAGCGCTTGCGCCACGTGTTGCGTGTCGGGATCGGATTGCACGATGTCCTCGCCCTGGCAGTACAGCCCCTTGAAACTGCCATCGAGCGCGGCATCGAACATGTTGGGGATGCGCAGGCCGGGCTCGGGCTGCAATTGCACCTGCCACGCCGCTTCGAATTGCGCGCGTACCTCGGCACCGCCGATGTGGCGATAGCCGGGCAACTCGTGCGGGAACGAGCCCATGTCGCACGAGCCTTGCACGTTGTTCTGTCCGCGCAGCGGGTTGACGCCGACGCCTTCGCGCCCGATGTTGCCGGTCGCCATCGCGAGGTTCGCGATGCCCATCACCATCGTCGAGCCTTGTGCATGCTCGGTCACGCCCAGGCCGTAGTAGATCGCGGAATTGCCGCTCGTCGCGTACAGGCGTGCGGCCGCGCGTACGTCCTCGGCCGGCACGCCGGTGATGTCGGCCGTTGCCTCGGGCGAATTCTCGGGGCGTGCGATGAAGTCGCGCCACTGCTCGAACGCTTCGCGCTCGCAGCGCTCGCCGACGAACGCTTCGTCGACGAGCCCTTCGGTCACGATCGTGTGGGCCAGCGCGTTCACGAGCGCGACGTTCGTACCGGGCCGCAGTTGCAGATGATGGACGGCCTTCACATGCGGACCGTCGACGAGATCGGTGCGGCGCGGATCGACGACGATCAGCTTGGCGCCTTCGCGCACGCGGCGCTTCAGGCGCGAGCCGAACACAGGGTGCCCGTCGGTCGGGTTCGCGCCGATCACCATGATGAGGTCGGTCTGGCCGATCGAGGCGAACGTCTGGGTGCCGGCCGATTCGCCGATTGTCGTCTTCAGGCCATAGCCGGTCGGCGAATGGCACACGCGTGCGCAGGTATCGACGTTGTTGTTGCCGAACGCGGCACGCACGAGCTTTTGCACGAGATACGTCTCTTCGTTCGTGCAACGCGATGACGTGATGCCGCCGATCGAATCGCGGCCGTACTTGGCTTGAATGCGGCGGAACTCCGCTGCTGCGTATCCGATCGCTTCATCCCAGCTCACTTCGCGCCATGGGTCGGTGATCTTCGCGCGGATCATCGGCTTCGTGATGCGGTCCTTGTGGGTCGCATAGCCCCATGCGAAGCGACCCTTGACGCAGGCGTGGCCTTCGTTGGCCTGGCCGTTCTTGTGCGGCACCATGCGTACGACTTCGGTCCCTTTCATCTCCGCCTTGAGCGAGCAGCCTACGCCGCAGTACGCGCACGTCGTGACGACCGAGTGCTCGGGCTGGCCGATGGCGATGACGCTTTTCTCCATCAGCGTCGCGGTCGGACACGCGGCGACGCAGGCGCCGCACGACACGCATTCGGAGTCCATGAACGGCTCGTTCTCGCTGGCGGCCACGCGTGATTCGAAGCCGCGTGCGGCGATCGTCAGCGCGAACGTGCCTTGCGTTTCCTCGCAGGCGCGCACGCAGCGGTTGCAGACGATGCACTTGGACGGATCGTAGGTGAAGTACGGGTTCGATTCGTCCTTGCGGTCCTGCAGATGATTGGCGCCATCGAAGCCGTAGCGCACTTCGCGCAGGCCCACTACGCCGGCCATGTCCTGCAGCTCGCAGTTGCCGTTGGCGGGGCAGGTCAGGCAGTCGAGCGGGTGGTCGGAGATGTACAGCTCCATCACGTTGCGCCGCAGCGCCTGCAAGCGCTCGGTTTGCGTGCGCACGCGCATGCCGGGCTCGACGGGCGTCGTGCACGAGGCCGGGTAGCCGCGCTTGCCTTCGATTTCGACGAGGCACAAGCGGCACGAGCCAAACGGCTCGAGTGAATCGGTCGCGCACAGCTTCGGGACGTTGACGCCGGCTTCGATCGCCGCGCGCATGACCGACGTGCCGGCCGGCACCGTGATCGCGTGGCCGTCGATGTCGAGGGTGACGTCGGTATCGGCGTGCTTGCGCGGTGTCCCGTAGTCGGTGTCGTCGAATGGCGAGCGTGGGCTGGCCTGTGCGCGGCAGGCGCAGTGGCTGGAGCCGCAGCCCCCCAACCCCTGTGGGGCGCTGCCGGATAGGGATGGGGATTGAGCGAGCGCGTCGGACATGAGGGGCTCCATCGTCAAGCCTCAGCCGCGTTCGGCTGGACGGTGCGAAGACCGAAGTCTTCGGGGAAATGGTCGAGAGCGGACAGCACCGGATACGGCGTCATGCCGCCCATCGCGCACAGCGAGCCGGCGACCATGGTGTCGCACAGGTCGCGCAGCAGTTGCACCTGCTTCTGTTTCTGCGCAGCGTCGCCTGTGCGAATGCGCTCGATGACTTCGACACCGCGCGTCGAGCCGATCCGGCACGGCGTGCACTTGCCGCACGATTCGAGCGCACAAAAGTGCATCGCGTATTGCGCGAGTTCGGCGAGGTCGCTCGTGTCGTCGTGGACGACGATGCCGCCGTGGCCCACTACGGCGCCCACGGCCGCGTAGGCTTCGTAGTCCATCGGAATGTCCCACTGGCTTTCAGGCAGGTAGGTGCCCAGCGGTCCGCCGACTTGCACCGCGCGCGCTGGCCGGCCGCTCGCCGTGCCGCCGCCGAAGTCGTACATGAGCTCGCGCAGCGTGACGCCGAACGCGAGTTCGACGAGCCCGCCCTGCTTGATGTTGCCGGCGAGTTGAAACGGCAGTGTGCCGCGCGAGCGGCCCATGCCGAAATCGCGGTAGCACGCGGCGCCGCGCGCGAAGATGACCGGCACGGTCGCCAGCGTGATCACGTTGTTGATGACGGTCGGCTGGCCGAACAGGCCCGCGAGCGCCGGCACTGGCGGCTTGGCGCGGACGATGCCGCGCTTGCCTTCGAGCGATTCGAGCAGCGCCGTTTCCTCGCCGCACACGTACGAGCCCGCCCCCTTGGCGACGGCGAGCTCGAACGCATGGTCCGAGCCGAGCACGCGTTCGCCGAGCCAGCCCGCCTCACGGGCTTTCGCAATGGCGGCTTCGAGCATCGCGATGGCATGCGGATACTCGCTGCGCACGTAGAGGTAGCCCTGTGTGGCCCCAGTCGCAATGCCGGCGATGATCATGCCTTCGATGAGGCCGAACGGATCGCCTTCCATCGCGAGCCGGTCGGAGAACGTGCCCGAGTCGCCTTCGTCCGCATTGCAGACGATGTATTTGCGCGCTGCCTTGGCCTGCTGCACGGTGCGCCACTTGATGCCGGCCGGAAAGGCCGCGCCGCCGCGGCCGCGCAGCCCCGATTCGATGAGCGCCTCGCAGGCGGCTTCGCCGCTCATGGCGAGCGCGGCGCGCAGGCCGACGAGGCCTTCGTGCGCCAGATAGTCGTCGATCGACAAGGGGTCGGTCAGCCCGAGCCGCGCGAACGTCAGACGTTGCTGGCGCTTCAAATAGGGGATGTCGTCGACGGGGCCAACCGAGCGGGCATGCACGCCACCCGACAGCCAGCCTGCGTCGAACAGCGCGGCGACGTCGGATGCTTCGACGTTCGCATAGCCGACGCGGCCCGTGATCGTCTGCACCTCGACGAGCGGTTCGAGCCAGAGCAGGCCGCGCGAGCCGTTACGCACGAGTTCGATCGACTGGCCGCGCCGTGCGGCCTCCTGCACGATCGCCTCGGCCAGCGTATCGGCGCCGAGCGCCAGTGCCGACGAATCGCGGGGAACGTAAATACGCGTGGTCATGCGGACTCCTTGGCGCTCGCGCGGGTGGCGGCGTCGAACAGCGCATCGAATTTGTCGGCGGAAACCTTCGCATGCAGCGCACCGTTGATCGTCATCGCGGGCGACAGCGCGCATTGGCCGAGGCAGTAGACCGATTCGAGCCCGACCTTGCCGTCATGGGGCGCATCGAAGCGGCAGCCCGTGTGCGCTTCGACGTGTTTGGCGAGCGCTTCCGTACCCATGCTGCGGCACGCTTCGGCGCGGCACAGCGCGACGGTCACGCGTGCGGCAGGCGAGGTGCGGAAGTGGTGATAGTAGGTGAGCACGCCATGCACTTCGGCGCGCGACAGATTCAGTGCGCGCGCCAGCGGCGCGAGGGTCTCCTGCGGCACGAAGCCGATTTCATCCTGAATGGCGTGCAGCACCGCGACGAGCGATGCGCCCGGCTTGGCATGCCGGCGCACGAGTTCGTCCGGCGCCGTGGCGCTTGCGTGTTCCAAGTGGGGCTCCTGTAGGGCCTGTCATGAGTGTGAACAGACGCTACGCCAATATGCACTTGATCGTCATATGGCGTGCAGATATGCTCAGCCTTGTTCGTTGTCCTGGAACAATAGGCGGGTGCCATGCGTTGCGCAATAGGAAGTAGGATTGCATAAATGATCGAAATCAGATGCGTCACGGAATTGATCGTCCGCGACAGTGCAGGCCGTGAAGCGAGCCTGACCGACATCGTGCCGCTGCTGCTGCTGATCGACGAGACGGGCAGCATCGCGCAGGCGGCCGAGCAGCGCCAGCTTTCGTATCGTCATGCGTGGGGCTTGCTGCGGGCACTCGAGGCACGACTCGGCGGGGATCTCATCGATAAGGCGCGCGGCAAGGGCTCGGCCTTGTCGGCGCTGGGGCGTGCCGTCGTGCGCGCGCATCGGCTTTGCGGGGAGCGGCTCGATGGGCCGATGCAGTCCGTGGTGACCGAAGTAGCCGACGATCTCAACCGCCAGCTCGGCGCGCATCGCGGGCCTGTGCGCATTCATGCCTCTCACGGTTATGCGGTGGCCGAGCTGGTGAGCGAGCTCTGCGCGCACGATGCATCCGCGGTCGACATCAAGTACCGGGAGAGCGCCGAGGCGGTGGCGGCGTTGGCGCGCGGTGAATGCGATTTCGCGGGCTTTCACTTGCCGCGCAGCGCGTTTCGCGACCTGTGCGCCGACATCTATCGGCGCTCGCTCGATCCGCGCCGACATGTCCTCATCTATCTGACGCGTCGCCAGCAGGGGCTTTTTCTGCAAAAGGGCAATCCGAAGGGCGTGCGCGGGCTCGACGACCTGGCGCGCGGCGACGTGCGCTTCGTCAACCGCCAGCCGGGCTCGGGGACGCGTCTGGTGCTCGATCTCGCGCTGCGCCGGGTCGGGATCGATCCGGCGCGAGTCAACGGCTACGCGTCGACCGAGCTCACGCACACGGCGATTGCGGCGTTCGTCGCGAGCGGTATGGCCGATGTCGGTTTTGGTGTCGCGCCGGCTGCGCATCGATTCGGCCTCGACTTCATCCCGATCGTCGACGAGGATTACTACTTTGCCTGCGAGCGCATGCGGCTCACGTCGGGGCCGCTGGCGAGCGTGCTCGCGGTGCTGCGCAGCGACGCGTTTCGCGAGAGCGTGTCGCATCTTCAAGGGTACGATCCGACCGAATGCGGCACACTGGTCGACCTCGCGGCCGGCTTGCGCGGCGCCGCGTCGAGCGACGCCGTACCCGATTGACCGGACGTCGCCGCGGCGTCAGGCGGTAATCCGTTACCGAGGTAATGTGTGTCGCCGCCGTGCGTGGCGATTCTGCGTTACGCTTGCAGACTTGCGAATCACGTCTATTCCGCGCGGCTTGCGCGCGGCCATCTCGATATGAAATTCATTACGAACGCTTGTGCGGCCGCGATCGCGGCCGGCGTGCTCACCGCTGTCACCTCGCTGGCTTTCGCGCAGAACTCGCCTGGCGTGCCGGGCGGCATCCTCGACGATCAATTCAAGCTGCAAGAGCATCCGCAAATGCAATTTGCGGCATCGGCACCATCGAAGAAATATCAGTCGCGCACCTCGAAGATGCGCAAGCGCGGCGACCTCGGCGACCCGAACGGCTGCAACCTGCAGTGTCCCGACGACGCCGAGTGAGTCGAGCGTCAGGCGTAAGGAGCGTTAAGCCCCTCGATCAGACCGAGCAGCGGGCAAGATGAAAGCGCAGCTCGGGTTCGTCGACGGATGAATCGGCGTCGTGGGCCTTTTGCGCCTGGACTACCGTGCCCGTGCCCGAGGGGGTCAGCGTGATCAGCCACGCATAGCTGCCTGCGCCACGGCCCACCGCGAGCTGCGTGCGGCCCCCACCGGTGCTTTGGCGTACACCGCCGACGCGGCTCGACAAGCAACTGGCGATCGAGGAGGTCGAGCGCATCGATTTGAAGGAGATCGTCGGTGCCGCTCCGTTTGCCGTAGCGGCGCTTTGCGGTGCGCTCGCGATGGGATCGGACCCGCAGGCCGAGAGCAGGGCGGTTGTTGCGGCGGCAATCAGGGCGAGGGCGGGGAGGCGTCGAGTCATGGCGGTTCGGCAAACGCGGGGTGGCACATCGAATGAACGCCAGTGTAGCGTCGGACGATGGTGTGCAATTGGCCGAACAGAAGGTGAAATCCGGGCAGCGGGCCGGATTGGTGTAACCGAATGTGAATGGATGAGGGGGCGACGCGCGCTGGGGCTGCCCGGCAGCCAGCCGACCAGGGCTGGCCGCCCGTCATTGCGTTACAGCGCGATACCTAGCTTGATACGCGCTTCTGTGTTCTTGGCATTGCTGTCGGCAAGCACGAATCCCTTGTCGACCAGCATTCTCGTCATGTACTGCTTGTTGTACAGGAATGCCATGATGAACTGCCAAAGCGACAGCGTGAAGACGGTCAGAAGCAGATGAAGTGCGGCGATGCTGACTTCGCCTCGGAACAAGGGCACCCACCACCCAAAAAATAGATAGGTCCAGCTGAACCCGAAATACCCTTTTTTCATCATCCCCGATCCGGGGTGCTTGATTAATACGGCGGTGGCCATTTATTTTTCTCCGATAGCGTGCGACTACGCGATTGACATTGACGATCGCGATTGCACTTTAAGTGCTGGGGTCGGATCAGTCAAATTCGAGCGTCGCGGTGGCTCGACGAGGTGCGCGGTTTGCCAAATTTTGCCAAGCCGACTAGGATGCGTTCATGAGCACGATGAATATTTCCCTTCCCGAGACCCTCAAGGCTTTCGTCGACGAGCAGGTCGGCCGACGCGGTTACGGCACGAGCAGTGAGTACGTGCGCGAACTGATTCGCAAGGACCAGGATCGCCAGCAGTTGCGTAGCTTGCTGCTGGCCGGAGCGGCATCGCCTTCAACTTCAGCGGTGGATCAAGGCTACTTTGATTCTTTGCGTGAGCGCGTGCGGGCCGCGCGCGGATGACCGCTAAACGAGTCTTCCCGCGAGAACAGGCCAGGCATGATGTCGACGAGGCTGTGGCCTACTACCTTGGCCAAGAATCCGAGCAGGCTGCGCTGGGCTTCATCGATGCCCTGGAGCAGGGTTATGCGCATATCGCACGCGAACCGGCCAGCGGCTCGCCCCGCTATGCTCATGAGCTAGACCTTCCTGATTTGCGCTCGTGGTCTTTGAGGGGCTACCCGTATCTTCTGTTCTATGTCGAGTGCGACGGTCATATTGATGTTTGGCGGGTCCTGCACGGCATGCGGGATATCCCGGCATGGCTGGGGGACTCAGCGGGTCAGTCCCGTTGACGGACGAGAGGGATATTGAAGCATGCAAAACCAAAGCAAAAGCCCGCTGCAACGCGGGCTTTCGGGGTGTTTCAAGACTTGCTCTAACTTCTCAAAACGACATTTTGGTGGAGCCGGCGGGAATCGAACCCGCGTCCGCAAATAGTCCACAGCCAGTTCTACATACTTAGTTCTATCATTTGATTTAACCGCACCGACGCGGACGAACACGCTTCGTTACGGCGAGTCACTAGATTTTTGGCCCCGGCGTCGTGACGCCACCGAGGATTAGCTGATGTGAATGACCTCGCTAGTCTTGCGACCCTAGCCCATCAGCGAGCTAGTGCGAGGCTGGCGGGGTTAAGCCGCCAATGCGAACGTTTCGTCGTTTGCAGTTACTTAAGTCCCATTGATTAACGAGGTGACGGGTCCTCGGTATGCCCTGAACTGCTTCGTTATCCACGTCGAAACCAGGTCGGCCCCAGCGGAACGTGGAATTATCCCACAGAACGCAAGAGTATGTTGGCCTCGCGTATTTCAAGATGCCTGGCGACGGGGCTGGCTAGCCAAGCTCGCTCAGGAGCCGCCGCAATTGCGTCGGCGATTCGACGATATGCTGTGCGTGCCACATCGAGGGCGGCACTTCGTTGCCGCAATACCCGTATGCGGCCGCGATCGTCACCATGCCTGCGGCAAAGCCGGCCTGCACGTCGCGCAGGTCGTCGCCGATGTACACGATGTGCTCAGGTCGCATCGCCATTTCGTTGGCCGCGTGCAAAAGCGGGGCAGGGTGTGGCTTCGCGTGCGGCGTCGTATCGCCGCTCACGACGCAGCGTGCACGCGCGGCGAGGCCAAGCTGTTCGACGAGCGGCTTCGTTAGCCGCTCCACCTTGTTCGTCACGATGCCCCAGCCGATGCCGCGCGCGTCGAGCTCGTCGAGCAGCTCGCCGATTCCCGGGAAGAGTACCGTTTCGATGCACAGATCGGCTTCGTAGTTGGCGAGAAATTCTTCGCGCATCGGGGCGAAATCGCGATCTTCGGGGCCGATGCCGAATGCGCCGCCGAGCAGCCCACGTGCGCCAGCCGAAGCAAGCGGGCGCAATTGCTCGAACGGCAGAAGCTCGAGGCCGCGTTCACGCCGCATTTTGTTGACGGCGGCAACGAGATCGGGAGCGGTATCGGCAAGCGTGCCGTCAAGATCGAACAGGGCGGCACGGCACAGGCCGACTGTGGCGGGTTTGTCGTTTCGCTCGGGCAGCGACGTCGGTTGGCTCATGAATTAGCTCGGCAGACGAATCTTCAAAAACAGGCAAGGAGGCTCAAACGGGCCGGCGGCACGCGAACAGATAATTGACGCTCGTATCGTCCGACAGGGCGAAGTGCTTGCTGAGCGGCCGATAGGTGATGCCCTTGATCTCGACGCCGAGCAGCTCGGCGGCGCGCACGAACGTCGCGAGCTCCGATGGCCGGATGAAGCGCGCGTAGTCGTGTGTCCCCTTGGGCAGCATTTGTGCCACGTATTCGGCGCCGATGACCGCGAACAGATACGACTTGACGTTGCGATTGAGGGTCGAAAAGAACACCCAGCCGCCCGGTTTGACGAGCGTGGCGCAGGCTTTGACGATCGCTGCGGGGTCGGGCACGTGCTCGAGCATCTCCATGCACGTTACGACGTCGTAGGTGCCCGGTTCGCGCGCGGCCAGCGCTTCGGCTGCGATTTCCTCGTACTCGACGCCGATGCCGCTTTCGAGACTGTGCAGATCGGCGACGCCGAGGGCTTGCGACGACAGATCGATCCCTTTGACTTGCGCGCCGAGCCCCGCCATCGACTCGGACAGGATGCCGCCGCCGCAGCCGATATCGAGGACGCGCTTCCCGGCAAGATGGGCATGGGCATCGATCCAGTTGAGCCGAACGGGATTCAGCTCATGCAGCGGCTTGAACTCCGCGTTCGGATCCCACCAGCGATGGGCGAGATCGCTGAACTTCTGCAATTCGTGGGGATCGGCATTCGTCATATCGGTAGGCGGGCGAGATAGGGTCTGCGGGGCAGCCCCGAGTATATCGAGGCTCAGTCGGAGGCAAAAGCGAAGCGGGGCGAGAAAACTGGCGAGCTTTTGTCGCATGGCCGGCGCGTACCACAGCGTACCGGCAGAAAAAAACCCCGCCGAGGCGGGGTTTTTTCATGCGGCAATCGCAGCTTACTGCTTTGCCGTACCGACCACTTCCACTTCCACGCGGCGGTCCGGTGCGAGGCAGGTGATCAGCTGCTTGCGGTTCTTCTGGTTGCAGCCGGTCGTCACCGGGTTCTTCTTGCCCTTGCCTTCCGTGTAGACACGGTTGGCTTCGATGCCCTTGCTGACCAGGTAAGCCTTCACAGCTTGCGCACGGCGCAGCGACAGACGGTCGTTGTACTTGTCCGAACCGACGCGGTCGGTGTAACCCGTTGCCACGACGACTTCGAGGTTCATACCTTGGATCTTCGAAGCGAGTTCGTCGAGCTTTTCCTTGCCAGCCGGCTTCAGGACAGCCTTGTCGAAGTCGAACAGCGTGTCAGCTTGGTAGGTGACCTTTTGGCTCGTGATCGCCGGAGCAGCCGGGGCGGCCGGAGCAGCCGGGGGCGTCGGTGCTTGCGCCACGAGGGCGCCGTCGCACTTCGCGTTCGCCGTTGCCGGCGTCCAGAACGCATCGCGCCAGCAAAGCTCGTTCGTGCCGTTCATCCACACGTATTCGCCGGTGCCGTTCACCCAGTTGTCATTCGTTGCTTGTCGCGACGCCGGCACCGATTGTGCCGAAGCGGATGCAGCCATAACCGCGGTAGCTGCAATGAACGCGAGCTTTGAAAGTTTATTCATATTTCTCCTCTCGAAATTGAGATTACCGCAGGTTTACTGCGAGCCTGGATGACCAAGACGAGTCAAACATTGCTCGAAGTATAACATTGGTGCGGTACAAAAAATCGTGACCCTGTGGACACTTCGAGCAGTGCCTGACCAAGTGCGTTGGCATTTTGCCATATCGTTCCCTTCTTACGAAAAAAAATCCCCGCCCGCCTCCTATCGTCGGACTCAATTGTGGCGCACGCGCAACACAAGGCTGGGCGTGGCTTAGCGGCCGACGGGGGCCGCACGATGCGTGCCAGGGCGGAGGAAAAAATGACTCGAGCAAGGGAAAATTTGCCGATCACGGCGCGCCGCTCTCCAATGGTCCCCGTCGTCGCATGCGAGTCCTGCACGCGAACGGCGGCGGGCGCGCATGTGGCGCATGGTAGAATCGCGAGATGCCCTGCTTTCGTGCAGGGGTCTTGCGGGGGCGGACGGTACGAGTTCGTTTTCGCCTGAAAAAGATACGGATAATGGATCAATTCGCCAAAGAGACTCTGCCAATCTCCCTCGAGGAGGAAATGCGCCGTTCGTATCTCGATTACGCGATGAGCGTGATCGTGGGGCGCGCGCTCCCCGACGTCCGGGATGGCCTGAAGCCTGTGCATCGCCGCGTGCTCTACGCGATGCACGAGCTCAACAACGACTGGAACCGTGCCTACAAGAAATCGGCGCGTATCGTCGGCGACGTGATCGGTAAGTACCACCCGCACGGTGATACGGCCGTCTACGACACGATCGTGCGGATGGCGCAGGACTTCTCGCTGCGCTACATGCTCGTCGACGGGCAGGGCAACTTCGGATCGATCGACGGCGACAACGCCGCCGCCATGCGGTACACCGAAATCCGCATGGCGAAGATCGGTCACGAGCTGCTCGCCGACATCGACAAGGAAACGGTCGACTTCGGTCCCAACTATGACGGCAGCGAATCCGAGCCGCTGATTCTGCCCGCGCGGATTCCGAATCTGCTGATCAATGGTTCGTCGGGCATCGCGGTCGGCATGGCGACGAACATTCCGCCGCACAACCTCAACGAAGTCGTCGATGCGTGCCATCACCTGCTCAAGAATCCGCAGGCGAGCATCGACGAGCTGATCGAGATCATCCCAGCGCCCGATTTTCCGACCGCCGGCATCATCTACGGCGTGGCGGGCGTGCGCGACGGCTACCGCACGGGGCGTGGGCGCGTAGTCATGCGCGCGCAGACGCACTTCGAGGAAATCGATCGCGGCCAGCGCATGGCGATCATCGTCGACGAGTTGCCGTATCAGGTGAACAAGCGCTCGCTGCTCGAGCGTATCGCCGAGCTCGTCAACGAGAAGAAGCTCGAGGGCATCTCCGACATCCGCGACGAGTCCGACAAGAGCGGCATGCGCGTCGTGATCGAGCTCAAGCGCGGCGAAGTGCCCGAGGTGGTGCTGAACAACCTGTACAAGGCGACGCAGCTGCAAGACACCTTCGGCATGAACATGGTCGCGCTCGTCGACGGCCAGCCGAAGCTGCTCAACCTGAAGGAGATGCTCGACTGCTTCCTGTCGCACCGGCGGGAAGTGCTGACGCGGCGCACTGTATACGAGCTGCGCAAGGCGCGTGAACGCGGCCACGTGCTCGAGGGCCTGGCGGTCGCGCTCGCGAACATCGACGAGTTCATCGCCATCATCAAGGCCGCGCCGACGCCGCCGATCGCCAAGCAGGAGTTGATGGCGCACGCATGGGATTCGTCGCTCGTGCGCGAGATGCTCGCACGTGCCGAAACCGAGAACGCGACGGCGGGCGGACGCGAGGCCTATCGTCCCGAGGGCCTGAACCCGGCGTTCGGCATGCAGGGCGACGGCCTCTACAAGCTGTCCGATACGCAGGCGCAGGAAATCCTGCAAATGCGCCTGCAACGCCTGACGGGCCTCGAGCAGGACAAGATCATCGGCGAGTACCGCGAAGTCATGGCGCAGATCGCCGACCTCCTCGATATCCTGGCCCGCCCCGAACGCATCACGACCATCATCGGCGACGAGCTGACGGCCGTGAAGGCCGAGTTCGGCGATGCGCGCCGCTCGAAGATCGAGCTCAACGCGACCGAACTCAACACCGAAGATCTGATCACCCCGCAGGACATGGTGGTCACGATGTCGCACACCGGCTACGTGAAGTCGCAGCCGCTGTCCGAATATCGCGCGCAAAAGCGCGGCGGACGCGGCAAGCAGGCGACGCAGATGAAGGAAGACGACTGGATCGACACGCTCTTCATCGCCAACACGCACGATCACATCCTGTGCTTCTCGAATCGCGGGCGTGTGTACTGGGTGAAGGTCTACGAGGTGCCGCAAGGCTCGCGCAACGCGCGCGGCCGGCCGATCGTCAACATGTTCCCGCTGCAGGAAGGCGAGAAGATCAACGTGGTGCTGCCGGTCAAGGAATTCTCGGCCGATAAGTTCGTCTTCATGGCGACGGCGCTCGGCACGGTCAAGAAGACCCCGCTCGAAGCCTTCAGCAGACCGCTGCGCAAGGGTATTATTGCGGTCGGCCTCGATGAGGGCGACTACCTGATCGGCGCGGCGATCACCGACGGTCAGCACGACGTCATGCTGTTCTCCGATGCCGGCAAAGCCGTGCGTTTCGACGAAAACGACGTGCGTCCGATGGGCCGCGAGGCGCGTGGCGTTCGCGGCATGCAGCTCGAGGACGGGCAGCAGGTCATCGCGCTGCTCGTCGCGGGCAGCGAAGAGCAGACGGTGCTCACGGCGACCGAGAACGGCTACGGCAAGCGCACGCCGATCACCGAGTACACGCGCCATGGACGCGGCACGAAGGGCATGATCGCGATCCAGACGTCCGAGCGTAACGGCAAGGTCGTCGCCGCGACGCTCGTCGACGCGGAAGACCAGATCATGCTGATCACGACGACGGGCGTGCTGATTCGCACGCGTGTCGCGGAGATCCGCGAGATGGGGCGTGCGACGCAGGGTGTTACACTCATCAGCCTCGATGAGGGTACGAAGCTCTCCGGCCTGCAGCAGATCGCGGAAGCGGACGGCGACGGTGAAGCTGACAGCAGCACGGCAGCCGACGACGAAAACGGCGAGGGCGGCGAGAATGGTGGTGAGGCATGATCGATTTCGATCGATCTGTTTGCCGCAAGCGCCTGAACTGACTAAACACGACAACGCGCGAGACTCGGATGATCCACGGCAGGGGCCGTGAGACGGGGCTTCGCGTGGCAATCGACTCATTTTTATAAAGGGAGTGATGATGCAACGACGATTCAAGCAATGGATGCTGCTGGCTGCTTTCGTGCCCACCTTCGCGATGGCGCAAGCGCTCCAGTCTCAAGCGCCGGCCGCTCAAGCGCCGGCCGATCCGGCCAAGCAGGCTGCGATCAAGGAACTGCTCGAAGCGATCGATGCGCAGAAGCTGGTCGGCGCGATCGGCAGCAGCGCGCAGATGCAAGCCAAGCAGCTCGTTCCGGCGATCCTGTCGGACGCGCTGTCGGAAAACAAGACGATGTCGGACAAGCAAAAGCAAGCCGCTGTGCCGACGCTGCAAAAGAACGCGGTGCCCAAGCTCGTGGACTCGGCTGGCCAGGTCTTCGGGACGGACGCCTTCCGTCAGGACGCGATGCAAGCTCAGTACGACGCGTACGCGAAGTACTACAGCGCGCAGGAAATCAAGGACCTGACGACGTTCTACAAGAGCCCGACGGGCCGCAAGTTCATCGAAGTGCAAGACCAGGTCGGCCGCGACGTCGTGAATGGCCTGATGCAGAAGTACATGCCGCAATCGATCAAGGCAACGCGCGACCAAGCCGACAAGGAAGTTTCGTCGGTCAAGCCGGGCAAGTAAGCCTCGTCCGAATCGGGTAACCCGCGGGAAGCGGGTTTCGAACGGCGGTGCGATAATGGCCGTTTGCGTGCGAGCGCGAACGGCCATTTCTATTTCTGATCGGCGCGGCCTCATCGGTGTCTTTATGCCGCCGCGCCCACTTTCGGGGGTTCTCAACGATGCGCGTCTTCAACTTCTCTGCCGGTCCCGCGGCATTGCCGGAAGAGGTGTTGCGCCAGGCTGCCGACGAAATGCTCGACTGGCACGGCAGCGGCATGAGCGTGATGGAGATGAGCCATCGTGGACGCGAATTCATGTCGATTCACGAAGAGGCGCTGCTCGACCTGCGTGAATTGCTCAAGGTGCCGGCCAGCCACCGCATTCTCTTTTTGCAGGGTGGTGGGCTCGGAGAGAACGCGATCGTGCCGATGAACATGCTCGGTTCGCATACGACGGCCGACTTCGTGGTCACGGGCTCGTGGTCGCAAAAGACGCTCAAAGAAGCGGCCAAGTACTGCACGCCTCACATGGCTGCGACCGGCGAAACAGCCGCCGGCTTCACGCGTTCGCCGGCGCGTGCCGAATGGCATTTGTCCGACAATCCCGCCTACGTGCATCTGTGCACGAACGAGACGATCCACGGTGTCGAGACGTTCGAGATTCCCGATCTCGGCGACATTCCGCTGGTGGCCGACGTCTCGTCGCATGTGCTGTCGCGTCCACTCGACGTCGCGAAGTTCGGCGTGCTCTATGGCGGGGCGCAGAAGAACATCGGCATGGCCGGCATGACGATCGTCATCGTGCGCGAGGATCTGCTCGACCGCGCGCTGCCGATCTGCCCGTCGGCTTTCGAATGGCGCACCGTCGCCGAGAACAATTCGATGTACAACACGCCGCCCACCTACGCGATCTATATCGCGGGGCTCGTGTTCAAATGGCTGAAGCGCCAAGGGGGCCTCGAGGCCATCGAGGCGCGCAATCTGGAGAAGGCGAAGCTCCTGTACGAGACCATCGACACGAGCGACTTCTACATCAACAAGGTGGAGCGCGCGGCGCGTTCGCGGATGAACGTACCGTTTTTCCTCGCGGACGAGTCGCGCAACGAAGATTTCCTGGCCGGCGCCAAGGCGCGCGGGCTGATGCAGCTGAAGGGCCACAAGTCCGTAGGCGGTATGCGGGCGTCGATCTACAACGCGGTGCCGCTCGAGGGCGTGAAAGCGCTCGTCGAGTACATGAAGGAATTCGAACAGTCGCGCGCGTGATGCGCGAGACAAGGCGCGTAGTCAACGCGCGCCGACTTTCGATACGGCCCTTATACGCATGGACGACGAACTCAATTCCAAACTGAAGCCGTTGCGCGATCGCATCGACGCGATCGACGCGCAACTGATCACGCTGCTCAATCAGCGTGCGGCCATCGCCCTCGAAGTGGGCGAGGTCAAGAAGCACTTCAACGCACCCGTGTTTCGGCCTGAACGTGAGCAGCAGGTCATCGCGCGGCTCCAGCACATCAGCGATGGCCCGCTGGCAGGCGAGCACATCAGCGCCATCTGGCGCGAAATCATGGCGGCAAGCCGCTCGCTCGAGCGGACCGTGAAGGCCGCTTACCTGGGCCCGGCCGGCACCTATAGCGAAGAAGCGATGTACGAGTACTTCGGTCATTCGATCGAAGGGCTTGCCTGCCAGTCGATTGACGAGGTGTTTCGCAGCGTCGAGGCGGGTGGGGCGGAATTCGGTGTCGTGCCCGTCGAAAACTCGAGCGAAGGCGCGGTGTCGCGCACGCTCGATCTGCTGCTGCAATCGCAACTCGTGATCGGCGGCGAGCTCGCGCTGCCGATTCGCCACAATCTGCTGACGCTGAGCGGCGCTCTGACGGGCATCACGCGCGTATGTGCCCATCCGCAGGCGCTCGCGCAGTGTCAACGCTGGCTCATGGCGCATCTGCCGCACATCGAGCGTCAGGCCGTGTCGAGCAATGCCGAGGCGGCGCGTCTCGCCTCGCACGATGCCGGCGTCGCCGCGATCGCGAGCGATCGCGCGGCGGCCCATTACGGCCTGCAAATCGCTTATCCGCTGATTCAGGACGATCCGCACAACCGGACGCGTTTCGTCATGATCGGTCATACGCCCGCTTGTCCGAGCGGACACGACCAGACTTCGCTGATCGTCTCCGTGAAGAACGAGCCGGGCGCCGTATTCAAGCTGCTCGAGCCGCTGGCGCGGCATGGCGTGTCGATGACGCGCTTCGAATCGCGTCCGGCCCGGGTCGGCACCTGGGAGTATTACTTCTATATCGACGTCGAAGGTCATCGCGAAGAGGCACCCGTTGCCGCGACGCTCGCCGAGCTCGAAAGGAAAGCCGCATTCCTCAAGATTCTCGGCTCCTATCCGCGTGCGCGTTAATGCGTGCCGCGGTGCGTCGCATCGCTTCAGCTTGCTTGTCGCGATGCGCCTCGCGCGTCGAACCATCCTGCTTCACCCGCACTGTCCGCTTTGGAGACACACATGACAATGCAATACGGCCCTTCCTACGTGCGTGAAATCGCCCCCTATGTCGCCGGCAAGCCGATCTCGGAAGTCGCGCGCGAATTCGGGCTCGATGAGGCGCATATCGTGAAGCTGGCGTCGAACGAGAACCCGCTCGGCATGCCCGATTCGGCCAAGGCAGCGATGACTGCCGCTGCCGCGGAACTGGGTCGTTATCCCGATGCCAACGCGTTCGAGCTGAAGGCCGCTTTGAGCGCGCACTACGGCGTGCCGGCTGACTGGATCACGCTTGGCAACGGCAGCAACGACATCCTCGAACTGGCCGCGCATGCATTCGTCGAGAAGTCGCAGTCGATCATCTACGCGCAATACTCGTTCGCCGTGTACGCACTCGCGACGCAAGGTCTCGGGGCGCGCGCGATCGTCGTTCCGGCAGTGCAGTACGGGCACGACCTCGATGCGATGCTGCGCGCGATTGAGCCCGACACGCGGCTCATCTTCATCGCGAACCCGAACAACCCGACCGGCACGTTCGTCGAAGGTCCGGTGCTCGAGGCATTTCTCGAGAAGGTGCCCAAGAACGTCGTCGTCGTGCTCGACGAGGCATACACCGAATATCTGTCGGCCGACAAGCGCTATGACTCGATCGCGTGGGTGCGCCGCTTTCCGAACCTGCTGGTGTCGCGCACGTTCTCGAAGGCGTTCGGGCTGGCCGGTCTGCGCGTCGGCTTCGCGATCGCTCAGCCCGAGCTGACCGATCTGATGAATCGTCTGCGTCAGCCGTTCAACGTCAACACGATCGCGCAGGCAGCGGCCATCGCGGCGCTGAACGATCGCCCCTTCCTCGAGAAGAGCGCGACGCTCAATGCAACCGGTTACCAATGCCTGACCGATGCGTTCGACAAGCTCGGCCTCGAGTACGTACCGTCGTCGGGCAACTTCGTGCTCGTGCGCGTCGGCAACGACGACGGTGCGGGCGCGCGCGTGAACCTCGCGCTGCTCAAGCAGGGCGTGATCGTGCGGCCGGTCGGCAACTACGGGCTGCCGCAGTGGCTGCGCGTGACGGTCGGTCTGCCCGAGGAAAACGAAGCATTCATCGCGGCGCTCGAGAAGGCGCTCGCGACGGCGTAAGCCGCCGCATTTCCCCTCGCGCGCACCCGGTGTTCCGGGCGCGCGCTTTGTTCTGGTAGCTCCGTTGTGACCACGTTCTCTTTCGAAAAATTGGTGATCTTCGGCGTCGGCTTGATCGGCGGCTCGCTGGCGCGCGCGTTGCGCGAGCGCGGCGGTGTCGCGCGAGGCGGCTCGATCGTCGGTGTGGGGCGCTCGAGCGCATCGGGCGAACGGGCGCGGCAACTCGGCGTCGTCGACGAAATCGCGGCGCTCGAGGACGATGCATCGCTCGCTCGCGCGCTTGCCGGTGCGGACCTCGTGCTGCTGGCCGCACCGGTCGCGCAGACGGGGCCGCTGCTTCGGCGGATCGCACCGTTTCTCGATGCCGCCACGTTGATCACCGATGCGGGCAGCACGAAGAGCGACGTGATCGCTGCGGCCCGTGAGGCGCTCGGGGCGCGCATCGGCCAGTTCGTGCCGGGCCACCCGATCGCAGGGCGCGAGTCGAGCGGCGTCGAAGCGGCGCTCGCCGATCTGTACGTGGGCCGCAACGTGGTGCTGTGCGCACTGCCCGAGAACCGGCCTGACGACGTGCACCGTATCGAAGCCATGTGGCGCGCCACCGGGGCGCATGTGCGCACCATGGATGGCGCGCAACACGATCGCGTGTTCGCCGCCGTCAGTCATTTGCCGCATCTGCTGTCGTTCGCGCTCGTCGAGCAGATCCTCGGCGAAGCCGATAGCGCGCTGAAGTTTTCGTTCGCGGCCGGCGGCTTTCGTGATTTCACTCGCATCGCGGCATCGAGCCCCGAGATGTGGCGCGATGTCTGCTTGGCCAACCGCGAAGCGCTCGTCGACGAACTCGACGCTTATATGGCAGTGCTCGCGCGTTTGCGCGCCGCCATGTTGGCGGGCGACGGCGCGACGCTCGAAGCGGTGTTCGCGCGCTCGCGCGAGGCACGTACCGGATGGCTGGAGCGTGGCGCGAGAGCCGCGCGTCCGCTCGACGATCTCGCATCGACATAAACAGGAAACGCTATGGAATATCTGGATCTCGGACCGTTTTCCCGCGCGCAGGGCACCGTCCGCCTGCCCGGCTCGAAGAGCATTTCCAATCGCGTGCTGCTGCTCGCGGCACTGGCAGAGGGCGAAACGACGATCACGAATCTGCTCGATTCGGACGACACGCGCGTGATGCTCGATGCGCTGACCAAGCTCGGCGTGAAGCTCAAGCGCGAAGGCGACGTGTGTGTCGTCGCGGGCACGCGCGGTGCGTTTACGGCCAAGACGGCCGATCTGTTTCTGGGCAACGCCGGTACGGCGATTCGTCCGCTCACGGCGGCGCTGGCGGTCAACGGCGGCGACTATCGCGTGCACGGCGTGCCGCGCATGCACGAGCGCCCGATCGGCGATCTCGTCGACGGCTTGCGGCAGATCGGCGCGCGCATCGACTATGAAGCCAACGAGGGCTATCCGCCGCTCAGGATCCGGGCGGGGGAGATTACGGTCGATGCGCCGATCCGCGTGCGCGGCGACGTCTCGAGTCAATTCCTGACGGCGCTGCTGATGGCGCTGCCGCTCGTGCGCGCCGAAAGCGGGCAGGTCGTGCTCGAAGTCGAGGGCGAACTGATCTCGAAGCCCTACATCGAGATCACGATGCGGCTCATGGCGCGCTTCGGCGTGACGGTCGAGCGCGAAGGCTGGCAGCGCTTCACGGTGCCGGCCGGCGTGCGCTATCGCGCGCCGGGCACGATCGCGGTCGAGGGCGATGCGTCGTCGGCTTCGTATTTCCTGGCTGCCGGTGCGCTGGCCGGCGGGCCGGTGCGAGTGGTGGGCGTCGGCCATGCCAGCATTCAAGGCGACGTCGCGTTCGCCGACGCACTGACGCGCATGGGTGCGAACGTGACGATCGGCGAGGACTGGATCGAGGTGCGCGGCGTGGGTCACGATCACGGCCAGCTCGAGGCGATCGACATGGATTGCAACCTGATTCCCGATGCCGCGATGACGCTGGCCGTCGCGGCGCTGACGGCCCGCGGCACGACCACGCTGCGCAACATCGGCAGCTGGCGCGTGAAGGAAACCGATCGCATCGCGGCAATGGCGAAGGAGCTGCGCAAGGTCGGTGCGACGATCGAGGAGGGGGCCGACTATCTGGTCGTCACGCCACCCGAGCGCTTGACTGCGGATGCCGCGATCGATACGTATGACGATCACCGCATGGCGATGTGCTTTTCGCTCGTGAGCCTGGCCGGCGTGCCGGTGCGCATCAACGATCCGAAATGCGTCGGCAAGACGTTTCCCGATTACTTCGATCGTTTCAATACGCTCGTGACCCCCTGACCGCAGTTCTTGCTTTTGCTTAGATGAAACCGACTCGTCCCTTTCACCAGACCCCTGTCATCGCGATCGACGGCCCGACCGCGTCGGGCAAGGGCACCGTAGCCACGCTCGTGGCGGCCCAGCTGGGCTTTCACTTGCTCGACAGCGGTGCGCTCTATCGACTTGCCGCGCTCGCGAGCCTGCGCTACGAGATCGCGCCCGATGCGGCTGACGACCTCGCGGCGCTGGTCGGCGATCTGCACATCACGTTTCGCGAAGGCTGCGCGCAGCTCGACGGCGTCGATGTGTCCAATGAGATTCGCGCCGAGGAGATCGGCAACCGCGCGTCGGCGATTGCCGTGCACCAGGCCGTGCGTGCCGCGCTCGTCGCCCGCCAGCGCGCGTTCCGCAAGGAGCCGGGGCTCGTCGCGGACGGCCGCGACATGGGCACGGTGATCTTCCCGGACGCCCCGCTCAAGGTGTTTTTGACGGCGAGCGTCGAGGCCCGCGCGGCGAGGCGGTATAAGCAATTGATCCAAAAAGGATTTTCTGCTAATATGGATGACTTGCTCCGGGATTTGCGTGAACGTGATGCGCGCGACAGCAATCGCGCAGTCGCGCCGCTCAAACCCGCAGCAGATGCAAAGCTGCTCGATACCTCGGCGCTGACGATCGACCAGGCGGTCGATCAAGTGGTGCAGTGGTATCAGGCACAGTAGGTGTTTCGCGCGTTCGCGCGCGGAGCGTGGTATCAACCCTTAACCCCGTATGGTGCTCGCAGCCATGCCGTATTTGTCCCGGTCTGATCGATCGGGCTGGCAGCGCGAAGCCATGCAATTACGATTTTTATGTCCGACCTGCAAACCTCCAACCCGAACACCGAATCTTTTGCGGCCCTTTTCGAAGAGTCGCTGACCAAGCAAGACATGCGCGCCGGCGAAGTGATCTCCGCCGAAGTCGTGCGTGTGGACCACAACTTTGTGGTCGTCAACGCTGGTCTCAAGTCCGAAGCCTACATTCCCATTGAGGAATTCCTGAACGATCAGGGCGAGGTAGAAGTGCAGGCGGGTGACTTCGTTTCGGTCGCGATCGACGCGCTCGAAAACGGCTACGGTGACACGATCCTGTCGCGCGACAAGGCGAAGCGTCTCGCTTCGTGGCTGTCGCTCGAAAAGGCGCTCGACAACAACGAACTCGTGACCGGCACGATCACGGGCAAGGTCAAGGGCGGCATGACCGTGATGGTCAACGGCATCCGCGCGTTCCTGCCCGGCTCGCTCGTCGACACGCGTCCCGTCAAGGACACGACGCCGTACGAAGGCAAGACCCTCGAATTCCGCGTCATCAAGCTCGACCGCAAGCGTAACAACGTCGTGCTGTCGCGCCGCGCCGTGATCGAAGCGACGCAAGGCGAAGAGCGCGCGAAGCTGCTCGAGACGCTCAAGGAAGGCGCGATCGTCAACGGCGTGGTCAAGAACATCACCGACTACGGTGCGTTCGTGGACCTCGGCGGCATCGACGGCCTGCTGCACATCACCGACATCGCATGGCGCCGCGTGCGTCACCCGAGCGAAGTCCTGTCGGTCGGCCAGGAAGTCACGGCCAAGATCCTCAAGTTCGACCAAGAGAAGAACCGCGTCTCGCTCGGCATCAAGCAACTGGGCGACGATCCGTGGGAAGGCATCTCGCGTCGCTATCCGTCGGGCACGCGCCTGTTCGGCAAGGTCACGAACATCACCGACTACGGCGCATTCGTCGAAGTGGAATCGGGCATCGAAGGCCTGGTCCACGTGTCGGAAATGGACTGGACGAACAAGAACGTCGCACCGTCGAAGGTTGTTCAGCTCGGCGACGAAGTCGAAGTCATGGTGCTCGAGATCGACGAAGACCGTCGTCGTATCAGCCTCGGCATGAAGCAGTGCAAGCCGAATCCGTGGGACGACTTCAGCCGTAACTTCAAGAAGGGCGACAAGATCAGCGGCGCGATCAAGTCGATCACCGACTTCGGCGTGTTCATCGGCCTGCCTGGCGGCATCGACGGCCTGGTCCACCTGTCGGACCTGTCGTGGAGCGAAACTGGCGAAGAAGCGGTTCGCAAGTACAAGAAGGGCGACGAAGTGGAAGCGGTCGTGCTCGGCATCGACGTCGAGAAGGAACGCATTTCGCTCGGCATCAAGCAGCTCGAGGGCGACCCGTTCAGCAACTTCGTTGCGATGAACGACAAGGGCTCGATCGTCGACGGTATCGTCAAGTCGGTCGATGCCAAGGGCGCTGTGGTTGCGCTGTCGGCTGAAGTCGAAGGCTACCTGCGTGCTTCGGAAATCGCGCAAGACCGCGTGGAAGATGCTCGCAACGTGCTGAAGGAAGGCGATAAGGTCAACGCGATGATCATCAACATCGATCGCAAGTCGCGTGGTATCAACCTGTCGATCAAGGCGAAGGATTCGGCTGAGCAGCAAGAAGCGATGCGTGGCCTCGCGGCCGACTCGAGCTCGGCTGCGTCGGGTACGACGAACCTCGGCGCGCTGCTGAAGGCCAAGCTCGACGGCCAGAATCAGTAATAAGCCTTAAGAGGTCTGCCGCAGTATGACCAAATCGGAATTGGTCGCCCAGTTGGCAGCGCGATTTCCGCAACTTGTCCTCAAGGATGCGGATTTCGCGGTGAAGACGATGCTCGATGCGATGTCGGAGGCGCTTGCCAAAGGTCATCGCATCGAAATTCGTGGCTTCGGTAGTTTCGGTCTGAACCGCCGTCCGTCCCGCGTGGGGCGTAATCCGAAGTCGGGGGAAAAAGTGCTGGTGCCCGAGAAGCACGTGCCGCACTTCAAACCCGGCAAGGAGTTGCGCGAGCGGGTGGATGGCAGGGCAGGCGAGCCGCTGAAGCTTGCGGAGGCGGACGACAATCTGTGAGCGTCGCCTGGGGGAGGGCTAGGCTCCCTCGGGCACGTAGGGTCCACGACCTGTGCGGATTGCCGCCGACTTCCGACAGCCGGGCCGGCAACGATCGAAAAAGCGCCTTCGGGCGCTTTTTTTATGTCTGTTGACTTGGCCATCGTTGTCGATATCCCACCGGCGCGCCTGCCTGCGAGGGCTTCCTTTACAATACGGGGCACTTCTGAACCGGCGGCGTACGTGAGCCGCTGCCGTCGCAGTCAAGAGACCTTCTATGAAATTCATCGTCTGGTTGATCCGCGTGCTCGTGTTCGTGCTGTTGCTCGTGCTGGCGCTCGACAATATGCATAGCGCCACGCTGAACTTGCTCACTCATCCCTGGCAAGCGCCGCTGATTCTGATCGGCCTCGCGTTCTTCGGCGTAGGCTTGCTGGCGGGCCTCGTCTCGGCATTGCCGTCGCTCGTTCGGCTGAAGCTCGAGAACGGGCGCTTGCGGCGTGACTTGCGCACGGCTCGCGAGACGCCGGCCGTGACGGTCGAGCCGCCGATGCCCCCGATCGTCTGAGCGCTGCACACGCGCCAACCTGCCTTTCTTTCGCATTCACGACCTTCGCATGGATCTCGATTTCTGGTGGCTGCTCGTTATTCCCCTGGCGTTCGCGCTCGGGTGGGCGGCGGCACGCTATGACCTGAAGACGCTGCTGTCAGAGAGCGCCAATTTGCCGCGGTCGTACTTCCGCGGCCTCAATTTCCTGTTGAACGAGCAGCCTGACCAGGCGATCGACGCGTTTATCGAGGTCGTCAAACTCGATCCCGACACGATCGAACTGCATTTCGCGCTCGGCAACCTGTTTCGCCGGCGCGGTGAGACGGACCGCGCGATTCGCATCCACCAGAATCTGCTCGGACGTCCCGATCTACCCGAGAACGAGCGCGATCACGCGCTGTTCGAACTGGGGCAGGACTTCCTCAAGGCGGGCTTGCTCGACCGCGCCGAAGACGCGCTGATGAAGCTCGAGGCGGGCGAGTACGCGAGCGACGCGCAGCGTGCGCTGCTGACGATCTACGAGATCGAGAAGGATTGGATCAAGGCAATCGGTGCGGCGCGCCGGCTCGAGACGATGGGCACCGATTCGCTCGCGAAGGAGATCGCGCAGTTTCATTGCGAGCTTGCCCAGGAAGCGCTGCAACGCAAACAGACGGCCGAGGCCGCCGAGCAATTGAAGCTCGCGTTGCAAGCCAATGCTCAGAACGTTCGGGCGACGATTTTGGCCGGCGACGTCGAGCAAGCGGCCGGCCATCACGCGCAAGCGATCGAGGCATGGTTGCGCGTGGAAGGTCAGAATCCCGCTTATCTGCCGCTCGTGGCCGAGAAGCTGATGAAGGGCTATGCGGCGCTCGGGCGTGCCGCCGACGGCGCCGCGCGGTTGACCGAATACGTCGAGCGCTATGGCTCCAACGATCTGCTCGAGCTGGCCTATCCGCACGTCGCCGAACTCTCCGGTGCCGAGGCCGCGCATGGGTTGGCCCGCGCGCAAATGCAGCGCGCACCGAATCTGGCCGGCATGACGCGGCTGATCGAAGCGCAGATGGCCACGGCCGAGGAGCCGCGGCGCACCGAGCTCGACCTCATGCGCACGCTGATCAAGCAGCGCACCAAAAATTTGCCACGATACACATGCCAGAATTGCGGCTTCAGGGCGCGCCTGTTTTATTGGCAGTGTCCTGGCTGCAGTGGCTGGGAGACTTATGCGCCACGCCGTGTCGAGGCGATGGCGGCGCAAAGTTGACCTCGACCGTGAGGCGCGTGGCAACGTGCGCCTCGCCCAATACGATTGACGCGGCGAGCAGGCCGCCGGCGCCGGAGCAGGGTGCCGGACGGTTCGGCCGCCACCGATTAGTGGCCGTCATGGATGGCCGGCATCAACCACCGGAACGCGTATGAAAATCACCATTATCGGCACGGGCTACGTCGGCCTTGTCACGGGTGCCTGCCTTGCCGAAATCGGCCATGACGTCTTTTGTCTCGATGTCGATCAGCGCAAGATCGACATCCTGAACAATGGCGGTGTGCCGATTCACGAACCGGGCTTGCAAGAGATGATCGCGCGCTTGCGCGCCCACGGCCGCATCACGTTCTCGACCGACGTGAAGGCGAGCGTCGAGCACGGCGAGATCCAGTTCATTGCCGTCGGTACGCCGCCTGACGAGGACGGCTCGGCCGATTTGCAGTACGTGCTCGAAGCGTCACGCAACATCGGCCGCTATATGAACGGCTTCAAGGTGATCGTCGACAAGTCGACGGTGCCGGTCGGCACGGCCGAGCGCGTGCGTGCCGTCGTCGCCGACGAACTCGCGGCGCGCGGCTTCGGCAATAGCGCGCAGCACAGCTTCTCGGTCGTGTCGAACCCCGAATTCCTCAAGGAAGGCGCGGCTGTCGACGATTTCATGCGGCCGGACCGCATCGTGATCGGCAACGACGACGACGAAGCCGGGCTGCTGGCACGCGAGAAGATGAAGCGCCTTTACGCGCCGTTCAATCGCAATCACGAGCGTACGCTGTACATGGACGTGCGCTCGGCCGAATTCACGAAGTACGCGGCCAACGCGATGTTGGCCACGCGCATCTCGTTCATGAACGAGATGTCGAATCTGGCCGACCGCGTCGGTGCCGATATCGAGGCCGTGCGTCGCGGCATCGGCTCCGATCCGCGTATCGGCTATCACTTTCTCTATGCGGGCGTCGGCTATGGCGGCTCGTGCTTCCCGAAGGACGTGCAGGCGCTCGTGCGCACGGCCAGCGAGAACGGTCATCGTCTGCGCATTCTCGAGGCCGTCGAGGACGTGAACCACGAGCAGAAGGAAGTGCTCGTGCGCAAGATCGAGCGCTCGCTGGGCCAGGACCTGAGCGGGCGCACGTTCGCGGTCTGGGGCCTGTCGTTCAAGCCGAATACCGACGACATGCGCGAGGCGTCGAGCCGGCGCGTGATCGCGGCGCTGCTCGCACGCGGCGCGCACGTGCGCGCCTATGATCCGGTGGCGCTCGACGAAGCGCGACGCGTGCTTGCGCTCGATCTGAAAGAGACGCCCGATGCGCTCACTCGCGTGTCGTTCGTGACGACGCAGGAAGAGGCGCTGGCCGGTGCCGACGCGCTCGTGATCCTGACCGAGTGGAAGGAATTCAAGAGCCCCGACTTCGTGTCCATCAAGGCCGCGCTGAAATCGCCCGTCATCTTCGATGGCCGCAATCTCTACGAACCACAAGCGATGGCCGAACTGGGCATCGATTACTACGCGATCGGGCGTCCTCATGTCCAAATCGATTCCTCAGCCGATGAACGTGCCTGACGCCGCCGTGGGTAGCGTGCTTCGCGGGCCGAGCGCCAATCCGGGCGCCGATGTGCCCGTGGTGCCGCGCGAGCGGCTGGCCGCCGCCCGTGTGCTCGTCGTCGGCGACGTCATGCTCGATCGCTACTGGTTCGGCGACGTCAACCGCATTTCGCCGGAAGCGCCGGTGCCCGTCGTGCACGTGCAGCGACAGGAAGACCGCCTCGGCGGCGCGGCCAACGTGGCGCGCAACGCGGCGGCGCTCGGCGCGCAGGCCGGCTTGCTATGCGTGGTCGGTGGCGACGAACCCGGTGAGCGCATCGTCGAACTGCTCCAGGACAGCGGCGTCGCGCAGCATCTCGAACGCGACCCCGAACTGCCGACGACGATCAAGCTGCGTGTGCTGTCGCGTCAGCAGCAGTTGCTGCGCGTCGATTTCGAGAAGACGCCCGCGCACGAGGTGCTGTTGGCCGGCCTCGCGCGTTTCGACGCGCTGCTGGCCGAACACGACGTGATCCTGATGTCGGACTACGCGAAGGGCGGCCTCACGCACGTCACGCGCATGATCGAGAAGGCGCGCGCCGCGGGCAAACCGGTGCTCGTCGATCCGAAAGGCGACGACTGGGAGCGCTATCGCGGTGCGACACTGATCACGCCGAATCGCGCCGAGCTGCGCGAAGTGGTGGGGCAGTGGAAATCCGAAGAAGACTTGTTCGCACGCGTGTCCGCGCTGCGTGCGTCGCTCGAAATCGATTCGCTGCTGCTCACGCGCTCGGAAGAGGGGATGACGCTGTTCACGGCCGACGGCGAAGCCCTGCACACGCCTGCGTTGGCGCGCGAAGTGTACGACGTATCGGGTGCCGGCGACACCGTCATCGCGACGCTCGCGGTCATGCTCGGCGCACGGCTCTCGCTCGTCGATGCGGTCGCGCTGGCGAACCGTGCCGCGGGCATCGTCGTCGGCAAGCTCGGCACGGCCACCGTCGACTATGACGAACTCTTTTCAGGCGTGCGCTGAAGCGGCCGGTACGGACACGCGGCCCTCGTCAAGCAGCCATCTTACATTCACCAGTTACCACGACCATGACCATCATCGTCACCGGCGCGGCCGGTTTTATCGGCAGCAACATCGTCAAGGCACTCAACGACCGCGGTGAAGCACGCATCGTCGCCGTCGACAATCTGACGCGGGCCGACAAATTCAAGAACCTCGTCGATTGCGAGATCGACGACTATCTCGACAAGACCGAGTTCGTCGAACGCTTTGCGCGCGGCGACTTCGGCAAGGTGCGCGCGGTGTTCCATGAAGGCGCCTGCTCGGACACGATGGAAACCGACGGCCGCTACATGATGGACAACAACTTCCGCTACAGCCGTGCGGTGCTCGATGCGTGTCTCGCGCAAGGGACGCAGTTCCTGTACGCGTCGTCGGCGGCGATCTACGGTGGCTCGACGCGCTTCGTCGAGGACCGTGAAGTGGAAGCGCCGCTCAACGTGTACGGCTACTCGAAGTTCCTGTTCGACCAGTTGATTCGCCGCGTGCTGCCGACGGCCAAGAGCCAGATCGTCGGCTTCCGGTACTTCAACGTGTACGGGCCGCGCGAAGGCCATAAAGGTCGCATGGCCTCGGTCGCGTTCCATAACTTCAACCAGTTCCGCGCCGAGGGCAAGGTCAAGCTGTTCGGCGAATACAACGGCTATGCGGCAGGCGAGCAGACGCGCGATTTCGTGTCGGTCGAAGACGTCGCGAAGGTGAATCTGTTCTTCTTCGATCATCCCGAGAAGTCGGGCATCTTCAATCTCGGCACAGGTCGTGCGCAGCCGTTCAACGACATCGCCTCGAGCGTCGTCAACACGCTGCGCGCGCTCGAGGGGCAAGCGCCGCTGTCGTTGGCCGAGCTCGTACAGCGCGGGCTCATCGAGTATGTGCCGTTCCCCGATGCGCTGCGCGGCAAGTACCAGTGCTTCACGCAGGCCGACCCCACGCGCCTGCGCGCAGCCGGCTACGACGCGCCGTTCCTGACGGTGCAAGAGGGCGTCGATCGCTACGTGCGTTGGCTGTCCGGCCAGCTGTAAGCCACCAGCAGCGCTCCCTACACTGGGATCTCGCGGCCGGTGCTTGCCGGCCGCCATCTTCAACGGAGATCCCATGCTCAAACGATTTCTCGCCGCGGCGGCGCTCGTTGCTGCCATCGGTCAGGCCTTTGCCGCCGTCGACGTCAATTCCGCCGATGAAGCCGCGCTGCGCGGCATCAAGGGTATCGGCCCCGCCAAAGCCAAAGCCATCGTCGACGAGCGCGGCGCGCACGGGCCATTCAAGGATGCAGCCGATCTCGGGCAGCGCGTCAAAGGTCTCGGTGGGCAGACCGTCGAGCGTCTGCAAGCCGAGGGGCTGGCGATCGGCGTGGTCGACGCGGTGCCCGCCGCACGAGCCACGCAAGCGCCTCGCACAACAGGTGCGCAGAAGAACCGCGCCACAGTGGCGGTAAAGCGTTGATCGGTGCGGCACGCGTACGGTGCGCGTGCCGCTCGAGCCGTCCATTTGCCTCGGATCCATGGCTCCTTCAGCCGTCAGTTCAATGACGGCTTCCCGCGGTTCCTGCCGCGGGTTTTTTGCATGCGCGGCGCCCGGCGAGGGCGGTTTCGGCGCGCAATCATGCGGTGTTTTACAATCGTGCCAATCCTGTCACCGTTCACGCATAAAGCGCGCAAGGCGCAACGTCCATGTCCTATAAGACCATCGAAGATACGATCGGCAATACTCCGCTCGTGCAGCTCGTCCGTGTGCCGGACGACGAAATCCGCAGCCGCAACAACGTGATCCTCGCCAAGCTCGAAGGCAACAATCCGGCCGGCTCCGTGAAAGACCGCCCGGCGTTGTCGATGATCAGGAAGGCCGAAGCGCGCGGACGCATCAAGCCCGGCGATACGCTGATCGAGGCGACGAGCGGCAACACCGGTATCGCGCTTGCGATGGCCGCGGCGGTTCGCGGCTACAAGATGATCCTGATCATGCCCGAGGATCTGTCGGTCGAACGCCGGCAGAGCATGGCCGCCTACGGCGCAGAGATTCTGCTGACGCCCGTGAAGGGCGGCATGGAGTACGCGCGCGATCTGGCCGATCAAATGCAGCGCGAGGGCAAGGGCGTCATCCTCGATCAATTCGCGAACCTCGACAATCCGCTGGCGCACTACGAGGGCACGGGCCCCGAGATCTGGCGCGACACGGAAGGGCGCATCACGCACTTCGTCTCGTCGATGGGCACGACGGGCACGATCATGGGCGTGTCGCAGTATCTGAAGGAGCAGTCGAGCTCGATCGAGATCATCGGCGCGCAGCCCGAGGAAGGTTCGCGCATTCCCGGTATCCGTAAGTGGCCCGAGGCTTATCTGCCGAAGATCTTCGACCGCTCGCGCGTGGACCGCACCGAGAACGTCTCGCAGGCGGCAGCGGAGGCGATGGCGCGACGCCTCGCCTCCGTCGAAGGCATCTTCTGCGGCATCTCGTCGGGCGGGGCCTGCGAGGTCGCGCTGCGCGTCGCACGGCAGGTCGAGAATGCGACGATCGTGTTCATCGTCTGCGATCGTGGTGACCGCTATCTGTCGACGGGCGTCTTCCCGGCCTGACCTTTCTGTTTTCCGTTCGTCGCGTGCTGCCAAAAACGCAGCACGCGGCGGGCGATTCCGCCAACCTACTGGAAGTAATAGGTACTCCTCTCCATTTCGCTACCTATAGTTGTCTCGGTTAGGGGCTGGGCCCTACAAGGCCCGGCGCAATCTGTCGTTTCAACCGGAGGCACTATGAGAGCTCAGCGTTTGGGGTCGTCGATGGCCGCCTTGGGCGGCTTTTTTATCTTCATCGTCTCGTTGTTCGGTGCGGCCATGGCCCACGCGGCCGATACCGCGAGCAGCACAGGCGGGCTGACCGCCACAAGCTCGCCGACTATGGCGAAGCACGCGCCGGCTAACGTGCCGTTCGGCTATGTCGTCACGCCGTTCGGCTATTTCCATGCGTCGTGTGTGCGCACGATCGGCGAACGCAGCGTGCTGCAGGCCGACGGCAGCGTCAAGGAGGCTGACGGCAGTGTCACGCGCGCCTCGGCTTGCCGCTATCCGCACTACACGAAAGACGGTGTGCGGCTCGAGGGCAATGCGCTGCCGTCGCATCCGATGATGCAAAGCCGGTCCGCGAAGGCGCCGGACGTCAACGGCTGGCTCGAAGCGAGCTGGTATACCAACAGCGCGCCGTACGGCGGCATCAGCGCCAAGTGGCTGGTGCCATCGGGGCCGGCCACCAACGTGGGTCAGGTGCTCTATTTCTTCCCGGGCCTCGAGGATGCCGAAAACGTCCAGACGATCCTCCAACCGGTGCTCGGCTGGAATGGCTTCAACGATTCGGCTTGGACGATCGCGAGCTGGAACTGCTGCATGGGCGGCAATGCCGATCATAGCAACCCGGTCAGTGTGTCGACCGGCGACCAGATCGTCGGCGCGATCCGCGGCGATTGCGCGGCCGGCTCGGTATGCTCGACGTGGGACATCGTCACGACCGACAACAACAACACGCAACGCACGCTGCTCAAGCAGTCGAGCAGCTATGGCCAAACCTTTGACTGGGTGATGGCGGGCGTCGTGGAGGTCTATGGCGTGAGCTCATGCGATCACTATCCAAGCAATGGCTTCGTCGACTTCACGGACGTCTTGGTGCAAGACGTCAACAAGCAGAACACGCAGGTGCCGTGGCAGTCGAGTGGTCTCATGCCGAGCGATGCGCCCGCGTGCAACTATGGCGTGAACGTCGCGCCAACGAGCGCGAGTCTGACGTTCTGATTCCGGTGTTGATCCGGTCTTGAAGCCTTCAAGCATGAGCGGCCCCGGCGCGGACATTGCGCGGGGGCCGCGGTGCGGGCTCAGTACGAAGCCGGTGCGGGAGCCGTAGCCGGGGCTGGTGCGAAAGCCGGAGCCGGCGCGGGTGTAGGTGCAGCCGCAGGCGCAGGCGCCGGGGCAGCGGCAGGAGCGGGCGCCATCGCAGGGGCGGGCAGTACAGCCGGGGATGAGGAAGCGGGTGCGAGCACAGGTGCCGGCGCGCTGTTCGCGGCCGCGTTCGAGCCGGCTGTCACGACGTCGGCGCCCATGTGTGCCTTCACGCGTTCGCCGAGCTGATAGACCGCGAGCGCGTAGAAGAAGCTGCGGTTGTAGCGCGTGAGCACGTAGAAGTTTTGCAGGCCCAGCATGTACTCGGTCGGTTGTGCGGGCGTCGGCAGATCGACGACGGCGACGGGCGTGGCGGCTTCGGCCGTCGTGTCGAGGCCCGGCTCGTCGAGCGTCATGCCGGCCCGCAGCATTTGCTCGAGCGGCCAATGCGGTTCGGGCTGGCCGTCCGCGGCCGCTTGCGCGATGCCGATGCTGCCGGCGTCCCGTGCGATTTTCCACACGACCGGGCGCCCCGTTTCCCAGCCGTTTTCCTTCAGATAGTTGGCGACGCTGCCAATGGCGTCGGCCGGGCTCTTGCGCAGATCGATGTGCTTGTTGCCCTCGTAGTCGACCGCGTACTTCATGATGCTGCTCGGCAGGAACTGCGGGATGCCGACCGCACCCGTGTACGAGCCGAGCACGCTGGTGGGATCCAGCTGCGCGTCGCGCGTCCACACGAGATAGTCCTCGAGGTTCTTGCGGAACGTGATCTCGCGCTCGGCGCGATTGGGTGTGTTCGGGTAGTCGAACGCGAGCGTCGTCAGCGCATCGAGCACGCGGAAGTTGCCCATGTAGCGGCCGTAAATCGTCTCGACGCCGATGATGCCGACGATGACTTCGGGCGGCACGCCGAATTGTTCGTAAGCGCGCTGCAGCGTGGCCTGATTGTCATGCCAGAACTTCACGCCCGCGTTGATGCGCACCGGGTCGAGAAAGCGCGCTTGATAGACATGCCAGTTCTTGATCGACGGCGTGGGAGCGGGCGTGACGAGCTTGACGACCGTCGCCGAGTAATTGACGCCCGCAAACATGGTGCGCAGCGCGGCGGGGTCGAAGTCGTAGCGGGCGGCCATGTCGTCGATGAACGCGTCGACATTGGGGTTGTTCGCATAGCGCTGCGGCACGATTTCTTCTTCGAAGGTCTGGCCGCTCGAAGGAGACGCCGAAGGGCTTTGTTGCGCGACGTGCAGGGTGGAGCGCTTGGCGGGCGCCTTCTGCGCCTGTGCAAGGCTCGGCCAGCTGGCGACGGCCAGACTCGAGCAGACGGCGGCGACGAGCACGGCAAGGCGCAGCGGCTTGGCTGCGGGTGAGGCGAGATTGACGGTCATGGCGAACGTAAAAAGACGGCGGACGTGCCCTGCGCAAGCATGACACCAGGGTTCGGCGCAGTATAACGAAGGGGCGTCGGCCGCGAAACGGGGCCGTTGCTGGCAGGGGAGAAAAGAGACAGGAGGCGGCGTACGGGCATGGCTCGCGCGAGCAGCGCATGCGGCCTGTGGTAACGTGTCCCGATTTCGAGCCTGAGCCGATAACAAGGAGATGTGCCGCGTGGCGGCAAGCGAACGATCATGGCGACTGCTTTTTACTCACATCCCGATTGCCTGCTGCACGAGATGGGCCCGGGGCATCCCGAGTGCCCGGAGCGCTTGCAGGCGATCGAAGACCAGTTGATCGCGAGCCGCATCGAGTCGTTCCTTCAGCGCGAGCAGGCGCCGCTTGCCGACGTGGCCGAGATCGCGCGCGTGCACACGCGCGCGCACATCGACTACGTACAGCGTCAGGCGCCCGGCGAGGGCCACACGTGGCTCGACCCGGACACGGCAATGAATCCGCATACGTGGCAGGCGGCGCTGCGCGCGGCCGGCGCGGCGGTGGCGGCGACCGATGCCGTCATCGAAGGCCGCTACGAGAACGCGTTTTGCAGCATTCGCCCACCTGGCCATCATGCCGAACCCGCCCGCGCGATGGGCTTTTGCTTCTTCAACAACGTGGCGATCGCGGCGCGGCATGCGCTCGAAGTGCACGCTCTGGCGCGCGTGGCGATCGTCGACTTCGACGTGCACCACGGCAACGGGACCGAAGCGGCGTTCGCCGGCGACGAGCGCGTGCTCATGTGCAGCTTCTTCCAGCATCCGTTCTACCCGTTCAGCGGCGCCGAGAACCAGGCCGCGAACATGGTGAATCTGCCGCTGCCCGCCCGCACGAATGGGACGGCCGTGCGCGAAGCCATCGACATGATCTGGCTGCCGCGCCTCGATGCGTTCAAGCCCGAGATGATCTTCGTGTCGGCCGGCTTCGATGCGCATCGGGAAGACGATCTCGGCAACATGGGACTCGTCGAGAACGACTACGCCTGGATTACCGAGCAGATCCGCCAGATCGCCGAGCGCCATGCGCGCGGACGCATCGTCAGCTGCCTCGAAGGCGGTTACAACTTGTCGGCGCTCGGACGCAGCGTCGTCGCGCACCTGCGCGCGCTCGCAGGCATTTGAGCGGCGCCGGGCAGGCATGACCTGCCGGCGTTCGCGAAAAAGAGAGGCGCCACCATGAATTCGACTACGCTTTCGTCGTCCGCATCGGCATCGTCCGATGGAGACATGTTGCGCATCGAGCGCGATGCCTATGGGCTGCCCGGTGCCGTATGCGTGACGTTGAGCCGGCCTGAGGCCTTCAATGCGTTGTCGGAGGCGCTGCTGGAGCGATTGCAGGCCACGCTGGCCGATATCGCGCGAACCGAGGCTCGGGTGGCCGTCATCGCGGCGGACGGGCGGGCGTTCTGTGCGGGGCACGACTTGAAGGAGATGCGCACGAGTCCGTCGCTCGAGTACTACCAGGCGCTCTTTGCGCGCTGCTCGGCGCTGATGATGACGATCCAGCGCATGCCGCAGCCCGTCATCGCGCGCGTGCAGGGCATGGCGACCGCGGCCGGCTGTCAGCTCGTGGCGATGTGCGATTTGGCCGTGGCTGCCGATACGGCGCGCTTTGCCGTCTCGGGCATCAACTTCGGCCTGTTCTGTGCGACGCCGGCCGTGCCGCTGTCGCGCAACATCTCGCGCAAGGCCGCGCTCGAGATGCTGCTGACGGGCGAGTTCATCGATGCGGCCAAAGCGCGCGAACTGGGTCTCATCAACCGGATGGTGCCGGCGGACGCGCTCGACGCCGAAGTGCATTCGCTCGCTGCCAGTATCTGCGCAAAGCCTGCTAGCGCCGTTCGGGCCGGCAAGACGCTGTTTTACCGCCAGCTCGAGATGGGCATCGAAGCCGCTTATCAGCTGGCTGGGCAGACGATTGCCTGCAACGCGATGGACGAGGCCGCCCAGGAGGGCATGCAGGCGTTCGTCGACAAGCGCGCGCCGAACTGGCGCGCATGAGGCGGCTCGGCGTGACGGCGACGGTTACGGGTGCGCGGCGATCCAGTCGATCAGCCACGCGATGACTTGGTCGCGATCGAGATCGTTCATCGTCTCGTGATAGCTGCCTTCGTAAATCGTCAACGTGCAATCGGGCGAGCCCACCTGCGCGGCGAAGTCTCGGCTACCGTCGGGTTCGGTCAGCTTGTCCTCGGTGCCGTGATAGACGAGGACCGGTAACGCGAGCGTTGCGCGGCCGTTCTCGATGCGTGCCATCGCGGCGAGAATCTCGGCGCCCGTGCGAGCTGGCACGTTGCCGTGATGCACGAGCGGATCGGCGCGGTTCGCGTCGACGACCGCGCGATCGCGCGAAAGCAACCCGGCATCGATCTTCATGGCCGGAAAGCGCGGCCAGACACGGCTCATGAAGCTGCCTGCCGCGATCTTCCAGCGCGGCACGTCGTGCCCGGGTGCCAGCGCGGGACTCGACAGGATCAGGCCGGACAGCGCGCGCGTGCGCTCCGCAAAGCGCGCAAGCCGCTCGATCGCGAACAGCGTGGCGACCGTGCCGCCCATACTGTGTCCCATCAGAAACAGCGGCGTGCCTGGGCGGGCCGCGGCGCCCAGCAATGCTTCGCCGTCGAGCAGATAGTCGTCGAAGCGCGTGACCCACGTGCGTTCGCCGGGTGAGCGGCCATGGCCGCGCAGATCGACGGCGACGAGCTCGATGCCGGCCGCGTTCAGCCGTTCGGCGAGGGCCGCATAACGGCCGGCATGCTCGGCCAGACCGTGCACGAGCGCGACGGTGGCGCGTACGGCGCGCGCGCCATCGACTGGCCAGCGGTACAGCGCGAGCCTCACACCGTCGTCGGTCTGCACGGTGCTCGCTTGCGGGGGGCGCGCATCCATGCCGGATGCCGCGTGCGCGGAGGTCGTCTCGACGCTTGCCATGACAGGTCCTTTGCGAAGGGGGAAGGGCTACGGTGGCAAGGATGATAGTGTGCGCGGCGCGCGCTGCACGGCTTCACAGGCGGCACCGGCCTCTAATTTCCTTTCGTTATTTGAACTTGTCGATTAATTATTAAAGCTCATATGTGCGGCGCGGTAAAATCGCACCATTCCAAACGAGCAACGGCGGCCAACTGTCGAAACGCGAGACGCACTTTCGACGGTGTCGCCGTTTTGTTTTTCTCATGATCGAACTACGCAACATTTCGCAGCGTTTTCGCGGCCCCGAGGGCTGGGTCCAGGCGCTGCACGACATCAATCTGACGATTCCTTCGGGCGAGATCTTCGGCATCATCGGGCGCAGCGGCGCGGGCAAGAGCACGCTCGTGCGCACGATCAATCTGCTTCAGCGCCCGAGCGCCGGCGAGGTCGTGGTCGGCGCTCGCGTGCTCAATACGCTGACAAGCGCGCAATTGCGCGAGGCGCGCCGCGAGATCGGCATGATCTTCCAGCACTTCAACCTGCTCAACTCGCGCACGGTGTTCGAGAACGTCGCGCTGCCGCTCGAGCTCGCCGGCATGAAGCGCGCCGCGATCGACGCGGTGGTGCTGCCGCTGCTCGATCTCGTGGGCCTCGCCGCGCACAAGGACCGCTATCCCGCGCAGATCAGCGGCGGGCAGAAGCAGCGCGTCGGCATCGCCCGCGCACTCGCGAACAAACCGAAGGTGCTGCTATCGGACGAGGCGACGTCGGCGCTCGATCCCGAGACGACGCGCGCGATCCTCGATTTGCTCAAGCGCATCAACCGCGAACTCGGCCTCACGATCGTCATGATCACGCATCAGATGGAGGTCATCAAACAGGTGTGCGACCGCGTGGCCGTGCTCGATGCGGGCCGCGTCGTGGAAGAGGGCCGCGTGGTCGACGTGTTCCTGCAGCCGCGTCATGACGTGACGCGCGCGCTGCTCGGCGACGTCATTGCGCACGAGCTGCCGAGCGCCGTGAAGACGCGCGTGGCCGCACATCTCGAGACGGGCGCCGGCCAACTGCTGCGGCTTGCGTTCGCGGGGGCGAGCGTCGACAAGCCGGTCCTGTCCGAGACGATCCGGCGCTACGCGCTCGACTTCAACATCCTGCACGGGCAGGTCGACGAAATTCAAGGCCGCGCGTTCGGCTCGCTGGCCGTGCTGGCCGACGGCGAGCCCGAGCAGCTCGACGCCGCGCTGGCCTTCCTGCGCGAACAAGGCGTGGTGGTAGAGGAGTTGTCGCATGTTTGATGAAATGACCTCGATGTTCGTCCAGTCGTTCTGGGAAACACTCGAGATGGTGATCGTCTCGGGCGTGCTCGGCGCACTCGCGGGGCTGCCGCTCGGCGTGCTGATTTTCCTGACCGAACGCGGCGGTGTGCTCGAGAACGTGACGGCGAACCGCGTCATGGGCGCGATCGTCAATGCCGTGCGCTCGGTGCCGTTCATCATCCTGCTCGTGGCCGTGATTCCGTTCACCCGGCTCGTCGTCGGCACGTCGATCGGGACGGCCGCGGCGATCGTGCCGCTGACGATCGCCGCCGCACCGTTCATCGCGCGGCTCGTCGAGACGGCGCTGCGCGAGGTCGATCGCGGCCTCATCGAGACGGCTCAGGCGCTCGGCGCGACGACGAGCCAGATCGTGTTCAAGGTGCTGCTGCCCGAAGCGCTGCCCGGCGTCCTGGCGGGCCTCACGATCACGTTCGTGTCGCTGGTCGGCTACTCGGCGATGGCCGGCGCGATCGGCGGCGGCGGGCTCGGCGATCTCGGCATCCGCTATGGCTATCAGCGCTTCCTGCCGGAGGTCATGCTGACCGTCGTCGTGATCCTGATCGTGTTCGTGCAGCTCGTGCAGTCGTTCGGCGACTGGCTCGTGCGGCGGCTCAGCCACCGGTGAACAGGGCGGGACTTGTTGAACGGCGCGCACGACAAGTCCTAGACCTAGAGGCATTGATCGAAAACCCGGACTTGGCGTCCGGGATTCTTTGTCATTAAAATAAAACGATCGTTCGTTATCTAAAGCGCGCCGTCAAAGGGGAAACCCTTGGACATCCTAGGCCCAGTGCGGTTGCCGTATTGGCTGTCGTTATAATGGCCGCTGGGTTGACGTATTCGTAACTTTGGAGCGTGTGCATGAAAATTTTGGTGCCAGTCAAGCGCGTGGTCGACTACAACGTCAAAGTCCGAGTGAAGTCGGACGGTACGGGCGTCGACATTGCGAATGTGAAGATGTCGATGAACCCGTTCGACGAGATCGCGGTCGAGGAAGCCGTGCGCCTGAAGGAAGCCGGCGTGGCGACCGAAGTGATCGCGGTGTCGGCGGGCGTGGCGCAAGCGCAGGAGACGCTGCGCACGGCGCTGGCGATCGGCGCGGACCGCGCGATCCTCATCGAATCGAACGAGGATCTGCAGCCGCTGGCCGTGGCCAAGCTGCTCAAGGCGCTGGTGGACAAGGAGCAGCCGCAGCTGGTGATCCTGGGCAAGCAGGCGATCGACGACGATTCGAACCAGACGGGCCAGATGCTGGCGGCCCTGGCGAACCTGCCGCAGGCGACGTTCGCGTCGAAGGTGACGGTCGCCGACGGCAAGGCTACGGTCGCGCGTGAAGTGGACGGCGGCGCGGAAACGCTGACGTTGACGCTGCCGGCCGTGGTGACGACGGATCTGCGCCTGAACGAGCCGCGTTACGTGACGCTGCCCAACATCATGAAGGCGAAGAAGAAGCCGCTCGAGACGATCAAGCCCGAAGACCTTGGCGTGGACGTGACTGCACGCCTGAAGACCTTGAAGGTGGCCGAGCCGCCGAAGCGCAGCGCGGGCGTGATGGTGCCCGACGTGAAGACGCTGGTCGAGAAGCTCAAGACCGAAGCCAAGGTGTTGTAAGAGGGAGCGAGAAAGATGACGATTCTGGTAATTGCCGAACACGACAACGCGTCGATCAAGGGCGCCACGCTGAACACGGTGGCTGCTGCGCAGAAGATCGGCGGCGACATCCACGTGCTGGTGGCGGGTCACAACGCGCAAGGCGCGGCAGACGCGGCAGCAAAGATTGCAGGCGTCTCGAAGGTGCTGCTGGCCGATGCGCCGCAGCTCGCCGAGGGGCTGGCCGAGAACGTGGAAGCCACGGTGCTGAACGTGGCGAAGGACTACTCGCACATCGTCGCGCCGGCCACGGCCTACGGCAAGAACGTGGCCCCGCGTATCGCGGCCAAGCTCGACGTGGCGCAGATCAGCGAAATCACCGCAGTGGTGTCGGCCGACACGTTCGAGCGCCCGATCTACGCGGGCAACGCGATCGCGACGGTGCAATCGAGCGACGCGCTCAAGGTGATCACGGTCCGTGCAACGGGCTTCGACGCGGTGGCGGCCGAAGGCGGCAGCGCAGCGGTGGAGAAAATCGAAGCAGCGGCTGACCGCGGCATCTCGCAGTTCGTGAACCGCGAAGTGACGAAGCTCGATCGCCCGGAACTGACCTCGGCGTCGATCATCGTGTCGGGTGGCCGCGGCCTGGGCAGCGGCGAGAACTATACGAAGGTGCTCGAGCCGCTGGCGGACAAGCTCGGTGCGGCGCTGGGCGCTTCGCGCGCGGCGGTCGATGCGGGCTACGTGCCGAACGACTACCAAGTGGGCCAGACCGGCAAGATCGTCGCGCCGCAGCTGTACGTGGCGGTGGGGATCTCGGGTGCGATCCAGCACTTGGCCGGCATGAAGGACTCGAAGGTGATCGTGGCGATCAACAAAGATCCCGAAGCACCGATCTTCAGCGTGGCCGACTACGGCCTCGTCGGCGATCTGTTCACGGTCGTGCCGGAGCTCGTGAACGAGCTCGGCTGAACGCACATGCGCCGGTAGGGAAGGCGCCTGACCGCAAACGAAGGGGCGCACGACGCGCCCCTTTTTCATATCCTCGGAGGAGAACACGATGAGCTACACCGCGCCCATCAAGGACATGCTGTTCGTGATGAAAGAGTTGGCCGGCCTGCCCGAAGTCGCGGCATTGCCGGGCTTCGAAGATGCCACGGTGGAGACGGCGGCAGCCGTTCTCGACGAGTCGGCGAAGCTCTGCGGCGAGGTGCTGGCGCCGTTGAACGTCGAAGGCGATCGCAATCCGAGCGTATGGAAGGACGGCGCCGTCACGGCTGCGCCCGGCTTCAAGGACGCCTTCCGCCAGTTCGCCGAAGGCGGTTGGCAAGGCGTGCAGCATCCCACCGATTACGAAGGACAAGGTCTGCCGAAGCTGATCGCGACGCCGTGCGTCGAGATGCTCAACGCGGCGAACCTGTCGTTTGCGCTGTGTCCGCTGCTGACCGACGGCGCCATCGAGGCGCTGTTGACGGCCGGCACCGAAGAACAAAAGCAGCGCTATGTGCCCAAGCTGATCTCGGGCGAGTGGACCGGCACGATGAATCTGACCGAGCCGCAGGCCGGCTCGGATCTCGCGCTCGTCAGGACGCGCGCCGAGCCGCAGGGTGACGGCACCTATCGCGTGTTCGGCACGAAGATCTTCATCACGTGGGGCGAGCACGACATGGCGAAGAACATCGTCCATCTCGTGCTGGCACGCACGCCCGACGCGCCCGAAGGCGTCAAGGGCATCTCGCTGTTCATCGTGCCCAAGTTCCTCGTCAACGATGATGACTCGCTCGGCGCGCGCAACGACGTGCATTGCGTGTCGATCGAGCACAAGCTCGGCATCAAGGCGAGCCCGACGGCCGTGCTGCAATTCGGCGACCACGGCGGCGCCATCGGCTATCTCATCGGCGAAGCGAACCGCGGCCTCGAGTACATGTTCATCATGATGAACGCCGCGCGCTTCGCGGTCGGCATGCAGGGCGTCGCCGTCGCCGATCGTGCCTATCAGAAGGCCGTCGCGTATGCGAAGGAGCGTGTGCAGAGCCGGCCCGTCGACGGTTCGGCCAAGAACGCCGTGTCGATCATTCACCACCCCGACGTCCGTCGTATGCTCTCGACGATGCGCGCGCTGACCGAAGGCGCCCGTGCGCTCGCCTACGTGGCCGCCGCGCATAGCGACATCGCGCATCGCCATGCCGATGCTGCGGTGCGCGACGAGCATCAGGCCATCTACGAATATCTCGTGCCGGTCGTGAAGGGCTGGAGCACCGAGCTGTCGATCGACGTGGCGAGCCTCGGCGTGCAAGTGCACGGCGGCATGGGCTTCATCGAAGAAACGGGCGCCGCGCAGTACTACCGCGACGCGCGCATTCTGCCGATCTACGAAGGCACGACGGCCATCCAGGCGAACGACCTCGTCGGCCGCAAGACGCTGCGCGACGGCGGCGCGGTGGCCAGGAAGCTGATCGCGCGTGTCGGCGAGACGATCCAGGAACTGGCTGCGCAAGACGATGTGGCGTTCGCGGTGATGCGTGAGCAACTGGCTCATGGACAGCAAGCGCTGGCCAACGTCGTCGACTTCGTGCTCGCCAACGCGAAGCAGGATCCGAACGCCGTCTTTGCCGGCAGCGTGCCGTACCTGAAGCTCGCGGGCATCGTGCTGTGCGGCTGGCAGATGGCGCGTGCGATGCTCGTCGCGGCGCGCGAGCAAGCGAGCGATCCGGCGTTCTACGGCGCCAAGCTCGCGACGGCACGCTTCTATGCCGAGCAAGTGCTGCCGCAAGCGGCGGCGCTCGAAGTGGCGATTCGCAGCTGCAAGGGCGGCGAGGGTGTGCTCGCACTCAGCGAAGATCAGTTCTGATTGCTGATCGGGGCCGGACCCGCTCGCGCGAAGGGGCGGGCGGCATTCGTTGCCCCGCTGGCCATAAACGCAAAAGGCGCCCGGTTGGGCGCCTTTTGTCTTGCTACGGGCAGTGTCGGCTGCTTCGGTAAGCGTGAGCCGTTACGCGTAGACAGGGCGCGGGCTGTTGCCGGTATCGCCGAGGTAGCGGTGCACGGACAGGTCGTCTGCCTGGATCGCCGGGCGCTTGCCCGAGATCAGGTCGGCCAGCAGCTGGCCCGAACCGCACGACATCGTCCAGCCGAGCGTGCCATGACCCGTGTTCAGGTACAGGTTCGAGACCGGCGTGCGGCCCACGACAGGCGTGCCGTCGGGCGTCATCGGACGCAGCCCCGTCCAGAACGAGGCGCGCGACGTGTCGCCACCGCCCGGGAACAGGTCGTTCACGCACAGCTCGAGCGTTTCGCGGCGCGCCTGACGCAGCTTCTTGTCGTAGCCGACGATCTCGGCCATGCCGCCGACGCGGATGCGATCGTCGAAGCGCGTGATCGCGATCTTGTAGGTTTCGTCGAGCACCGTCGACACGGGCGCGGCGTCCGCGTTGACGATCGGCGCCGTGATCGAGTAGCCCTTGAGCGGGTAGACCGGAATCTTCACGATGCCCGAGAGCAGATGCGTCGAGTACGAGCCCAGTGCGACGACGTAGGTGTCGGCGCGCAGCGTTTCATTGGCGCAGCGCACGCCGACGATGCGGTCACCGGCCATCTCGAGCGCGTCGATCTGCGTATGGAAGCGGAACTTCACGCCGAGCGTTTCGGCGAGCGCGGCCAGGCGCGTCGTGAACAGCTGGCAGTCGCCCGTTTCGTCGCCAGGCAGGCGCAGCCCGCCCGTGAGCTTGCCCGAGACGGCCGCGAGCGCCGGCTCGGCCCGCGAGAGCTCGTCGGGGCCGAGCAGCTCGAACGGCACGTTTGCGTCCTTGAGGACGGCGATGTCCTTTTGTGCTCCGTCGAGCTGCTGTTGCGTGCGGAACACTTGCAGCGTGCCGCCCGTGCGGCCTTCGTATTGAATGCCGGTTTCGGCGCGCAGCGCTTGCAGACAGTCACGGCTGTACTCGGCCAGGCGCACCATGCGGCCTTTGTTGACGGCGTAGCGATCGGCCGTGCAGTTCTGCAGCATCTGCCACATCCAGCGCAGCTGGAACGCGGTACCGTCGAGACGGATCGCGAGCGGCGCATGCTTCTGGAACATCCATTTGACGGCCTTCAGCGGCACGCCCGGTGCGGCCCACGGCGCGGCGTAGCCCGGTGAGATCTGGCCGGCGTTCGCAAAGCTCGTCTCGAGCGCAGGGCTGGCTTCGCGGTCGATCACGGTGACTTCGTGACCCTCACGCGCCAGATAGTACGCAGTCGTCACGCCAACGACGCCGCTGCCCAGAACGATGACTCGCATAGCAACTCCAAAAAAACCGGCCGATCCAGTTATCGCCGCTATACTATTGCTACGAAGGCAGTTTTTGTTTCTGTACTTTTCCGGTTTTTGGTAGAAATACAATGAGAACGGAACGACAGCCTGTCCGCAAGCTTGACAAACTCGATCACAAGATCCTGAAGCTGCTGCAGGAGGACGGACGCATCGCGATGAAGGATCTCGCGGAGCGCGTCGGATTGACGGTGACGCCGTGTATCGAGCGCGTCAAGCGCATGGAGCGCGACCGCGTGATCACCGGTTACCATGCTCACCTCGATCCGGCCCAGCTTGGCGCCGCGCTGCTCGTGTTCGTCGAGATCACGCTGGGCCAGAAGAGCGGCAACATGTTCGAGCAGTTCCGGCGCGAGGTGCAGAAGATTCCCGAAGTGCTCGAGTGCCACCTCGTGTCAGGCGACTTCGATTACCTGATCAAAGCGCGTATCGGCGAGATGGCCGACTACCGCAAGCTCCTCGGCGACATCCTGCTGCAATTGCCGGGCGCCGTGCAGTCCAAGAGCTACGTCGTCATGGAAGAGATCAAAGAGACGCTGCAGATCAACGTCGGCGAGTGAGGCCCGAGGTCCATCGTGCACGGTTGACGCCGCATACCGTCCCGCCTACGCTCGCCGCATTTCCTCGCCGTATCTTTCTTTCGCATGACCCATCGCATCCACTCCGCCGCTTTGACGGCACTCCTCGCCGCCGCGTTGTTCGGCGCCACCACGCCGCTTGCCAAGGCGTTGCTCGGCACGCTGTCGCCGTTCGTGCTGGCCGGCCTGTTCTATCTCGGCAGCGGGATCGGGCTCGCCGTGACGATGCTCGTGCAGAGCCTCTCGCGTTCAACACAATCGCCGCAAGCGCGCGCTCAGGCACGCGAGGCGCGTCGCATTCCGGCGCGGGAGCTGCCGTGGCTCGCGGGTGCGATCGCGGCCGGTGGTGTGGCCGGGCCCGCCTTCCTGATGTTCGGCCTGACGACGACGCCGGCCACCGTCACTTCGCTGCTGCTCAATCTCGAGGGCGTCTTCACGGCCGTTATCGCGTGGGTCGTGTTTCGCGAGAACGTCGACTGGCAGGTGTTCCTCGGCATGGTCGCGATCGTCGCGGGGGGCGTCGCCCTGTCGTGGCAGCCCGGTGCGGCCGGCGTGCCGCTCGGCGCCTTGCTCGTGATCGCCGCCTGCGCGTCGTGGGCCGTCGACAATAACTTGACGCGCAAGGTGTCGACCAACGATGCGACCGTCATCGCGTGCGTGAAAGGGCTCGTCGCCGGTTCGGTCAATCTCGCCATCGGGCTCGCGGCGGGCGCGCGGCTGCCGCATGCGGCAAGCGTGGCCGCTGCCATGGTGACCGGCTTCGCCGGCTACGGCGTGAGCCTCGTCCTGTTCGTCGTCGCGCTGCGCAATCTCGGTACCGCGCGGACCGGCGCGTATTTCTCGGTCGCACCACTGTTCGGCGTCGTGCTGTCGTTGGCGCTATGGCCGGCCGTGCCACCGGCTTCGTTCTGGATCGCGGCCGTGCTGATGGCACTCGGGATCTGGCTGCACCTGCGCGAGCGTCACGAGCACGAGCATACGCACGAGGCGCTCGAGCACAGCCATCGCCATCGGCACGACGCTCATCATCAACACGAGCACGATTTCGCCTGGGACGGCAGCGAGCCGCATGCGCATCCGCATCGGCACGAGCCGATCACGCATACCCACGCGCATTTCCCCGACATTCATCACCGGCATCGGCACTGAATACCGCTTGCTCGATGCGCGCAGGTGCACGCATCGAGCGTTTCGCCGCTATGCGTGCGGCGCCGCGCGTCCGAGTGCGATGTAGCGGGCGAGGTGATGGTCTTCGTCGCCGAGCTGGTGGTCGATCATCACGAGGCGCTTGGCGTAGTGCGACAGCGGCAGTTCCCACGTCATGCCGATGCCGCCGTGCAACTGCACGGCTTCGCGCGCGAGGTGCCCACCCGTGCGGCCTATCGTGTACTTGGCCGCCGACAGCGCGCGCTCACGCGCAAGGCGTGGGCCATCGAGCGCGGCTTGCGCATTGATGACGGCCGAGCGCGCCTGTTCGAGCTCGATGGCCAGATCGGCCATGCGATGTTGCAGCGCCTGGAAGCTGCCGATCGGCACGCCGAACTGGCGACGCGTACGCAGATAGTCGAGCGTGGCCGCGAAGGCCGTCTCCATCGCACCCAGCGCTTCGGCCGACAAGGCGAGCAGCCCGCCGCCCAACGCGGACTCGAGCGTCGCGAAGCCTTCGCCTTCGGCGCCCAACAGAGCGTCGGGTGGGAGCGTCACGCCCGTGAGCGTCAGGTCGGCACCGCGTCCGCCGTCGATCAGCGCATAGCCGGTCAGCGTGAAGCCCGGCGTGTCGCGCGGCACGAGAAACAGCGAGATGCCGTCTTCATCGTCGAGCGCACCTTGTGTGCGCGCCGAGACCACGAGGGCGTCGGCTTGTTCGGCGCCGATCACGACCGCTTTGGCGCCGTCGAGTCGCCAGCCGTCGCTGGTGCGCGTGGCGCGTGTGGCGACGCGGGCCAGCTCGTAGCGCGATTCGGGCTCGCCGTGTGCGAGTGCCATGACGGCCTCGCCATCGATGAGCCGGGCGAGCCAAGTGCGTTGAGCAGTGCTGCCCGCGCGCGCGATCGCACGCCCCGCCACGAGCGCGCCGAAGAACGGCTCGACGACGAGCCCGCGGCCCAGACACTCGAACACGACGGCGATGTCATCGCCGGTGCCGCCGAAGCCGCCATCGGCAGGATCGAACAACGCGCCGATCGCACCAAGCTCACCGAAGCGCCGCCAAAGCGCACGACTCATGCCTTCGGGCGAGCACGCGCTGCTGCTGCGCGTGGCGAAGCTATATTGCTCGGCGATGAAGCGTGTCAGCGTGGCGGCGAGCATGCGCTGCTCTTCGGTCAGATCGAAGTTCATCGTGGCGCCCTCACAGTCCCAGCATCGCTTTCGCGATGATGTTCTTCTGGATTTCGTTCGAGCCGCCGAAGATCGACAGCTTGTAGTGATTGAAGTCGCTCTTGGCGGCGTCGGCCGCGTCGGCCGGGCCGATCGATCGACCGTCGTAGTCCTCGTCGAACGCGGCATCGACGAACGGCTGCGCGTAGGGGCCCATCGCGCGCCGCATCAGCGCGGCCAGTTCCTGACGGATTTCGGTGCCGCGAATCTTCAGCATCGAGCTCTGCGTGCCGGGTGCGCCACCGCCCGCGACGGCCGCGAGCGTGCGCAGGTTCGTCGTCTTCATGTTTTCGAGTTCGATCGCGACGCGCGCTAGACGGGCCGAGAACAGCGGATCTTCGATCAGCGGACGGCCGTGGCTCAGCACCGATACCGCTACGCATTCGAGCCGCTCGAGCGCCGCGACCGAAAAGCCCACGCCCGCGATGTTCGTGCGCTCGTACGTCAGCAGATACTTCGCATACGTCCAGCCCTTGTTCTCTTCGCCGACCAGATTCTCGACCGGGACGCGCACGTCCGTGAAGAACACTTCGTTGATCTCATGCTCGCCATCGAGCGTGACGATCGGGCGTACTTCGATACCGGGCGTCGTCATGTCGATCAGCAAGAAGCTGATGCCTTCCTGCTTGCGCACGTCGGTGGCCGTGCGCACGAGGCAGAAGATCATGTTCGCGTAGTGGCCGAGCGTGGTCCACGTCTTCTGTCCGTTGACGATGTAGTGCTTGCCGTCGCGATCGATTGCGCGCACGGCGCTCGTCTTCACCGAGGCCAAATCGGAGCCCGCGCCGGGTTCGGAGTAGCCCTGGCACCACCAGTCGGAGCCGTCGAGAATGCGCGGCAGCCAGTGGCGCTTTTGTGCTTCGCTGCCGTACTTGATCAGCACGGGTCCCAGCATGTTCACGCCGAACGGCACGATGCGCGGTGCGCCGGCCAGCGCGCACTCGTTGTCGAAGATGAAGCGTTCGATCGGGTTCCATCCCGTGCCGCCGTATTCACGCGGCCAGTGGCTCGCGAGCCAGCCACGTGTGTTCAGGATCGCGTGCCAGTGCGCCATGTCCTCACGCGTGAGGCGTCGGCCGTGCTTGACCTTGTCGGCGATGCGCAGCGGCAACTCGCCATCGAGAAAATGCCGCACCTCCTCACGGAATGCCTGCTCCTGCGCGGTGAAATTCAAGTCCATCGCGTCACCTCGTTCTTGATCGGGACGTTGCACGAGGGCACCCGACGCGCCCATCCGTGATGCGCGCCGGGCACCCATGCGGGTAGGGTATCGATTGACAGGAGAGGCGTTAGGCGTCCGTGCCGTTCAGGCTGGCGAAGTCGGCACCGCGTTCGACGAGTTCGACGATCAGCGGCGACGGCTTCCAGAACAGCGCATCTTCTTGCTCGAACGTGCGCAGATCGGCCAGCACGTGGGCCAGGCCCAGCATGTCGGCGTATTTCATCGGGCCGCCGCGATAACGCGGAAAACCGTAGCCGTGCACGAGCGTCACGTCGACGTCGAGCGGACGCAGCGCGATGCCTTCGCGTACCACGTTCGCGGCTTCGTTGATGACGGCGCACATGAGGCGGCGCACGATCTCCTCGTCGCCGAAGCTGCGCGGCGTGATGCCAGCGCGTTGCCGTTCCTCGTCGATGATCGCTTCGACTTCGGGGTCGGGCGTGCCCGTGCGTGCGCCCTCGGGATACAGATAGAAGCCGCGGCCCGTCTTTTGGCCGAACCAGCCGCGCTCGCACAGCCGGTCGGCGATCTGCACGTAGCGGGCGCGCGGATCACGTGTCGGCGCGCGGCGCTTGCGTGCCGCCCAGCCGATGTCGCCGCCCGCGAGATCGACGACCTGGTACGGGCCCATCGGATAGCCGAACTCGCGCATCGCGCGATCGATCTGGTAGGGCGAAGCGCCGTCTTCCATCAAGTAGTCGGCTGCCGTGCGGTACACGGCCAGCAGCCGATTGCCGATGAAGCCGTCGCAGACGCCCGCCCGCACGGGCACCTTGCGCAGGCGCTTGGCGAATTCGAACGCCGTTGCGACGACGTCGGCGGACACGCGCGCCGGCACGACCACTTCGAGCAGCTTCATCACGTTGGCCGGCGAGAAGAAGTGCAGGCCGACGACGTCGGCGGGGCGCGAGGTCGTGGCTGCGATGTCGTCGATGTCGAGGTACGAGGTGTTCGTCGCGAGGATCGCGCCAGGCTTGCAGACGCGCTCGAGTTCGGTGAAGACGGCTTTCTTGACGGCCATGTCCTCGAACACGGCTTCGATGACGAGATCGACCTGGGCCAGCGCGTCATACGAGGTGCTGCCCGTGAAGCGCGCCAGCGCGGCGGCCTTCGCATCGGCACTGATGCGGCCTTTTGCGACGAGGCCGTCGTAGACCCGCTCGACCTGCGCTTTGCCACGTGCGAGCGCGGCATCGTCACGTTCGATCATGGTGACGGGCAGCCCCGCGTCGAGCACGGCCACGGCGATGCCGGCACCCATCGTGCCGCCGCCGATGACGCCGACGCTGGCGATCGGGCGCGCCGTGGCCGCCCGGGTTTCGGGGGCCTTCGCGACTTCACGCTCGGCGAAGAACGCATGCACGAGCCCCGCGCGTTGCGGGCTCTCGAGGCATTCGAGGAAGAACTTGCGCTCGAGCGCGAGGCCTTCGTCGAACGGCAGCGTCAGCGCGGCTTCAGTGGCCTCGATGATCTTCAGCGGCGAGAACAGTCCGCGCGAGCGCGATGCCGTCTGCTTGCGCGCCGCATCGATTGCGGCGCGGCTGGCGGCTTCGTCGGCCAATGCGTCGGCGGCGCGCGTCGGACGCGCTGCGCTCCCTGCAGCCAGCAGCTCGCGCACGTAGGCGAGGCCTTCGCCGAGCACGTCGTCGCTCGTGCCGAGCCGGTCGACGAGCCCGAGTGTCGCGGCTTCCTCGGCGCTTGCATGACGGCCCGACAGCATGAGATCGAGCGCAGCGGCGGCGCCGATCAGACGCGGCGTGCGCTGGGTGCCGCCCGCGCCTGGCAGCAGACCGAGCTGCACTTCAGGCAGGCCGAGCTTGGCGCCGGCCACGGCCAGACGATAGTGCGCGGCCAGCGCGATCTCGAGTCCGCCGCCGAGCGCCGCGCCGTGAATGGCGGCGACGACAGGCTTCGAGCAGGCTTCGATGCGATTGCAGACGGCCGGGAGCAGGGGCGGCAGCGGCGGCTTGCCGAATTCTCGGATGTCGGCACCGGCGATGAAGTTGCGGCCGGCACCGACGATCAGCACGGCCGCGACGGCGGCGTCGAGCTCGGCGGCTTCGATGGCCGCGAGCAGGCCGCGGCGCACATCGACGCTGAGCGCGTTGACGGGGGGATGATCGATGGCGAGAACGAGAACGTTGCCGTGCAACGTCGAGGACACGACGGGGGCAGGAGTCGATTGGGTCATGGTGGGTCTATTCCGAGTTCCGGGCAGGAAGAGCGTGCACCGATTGTCGAGCGGTTAAGCGCAATTGACAATTCAAGCTTAAATTGACAGACCGTCAAATGGATTTTGACGTTGCGGCTGATGCGGCCGATGCGGCTGGGAAGCCTGGCACTGGCGCGGGCAGCCTTAGAACGAGGGCGGCGAAGCGTCGAGCGCTTGCGCGCTTGCTGGCGGGGCACTCGGATGCGCTTTGCCGTCATCGGCGAACAGCGGGGCGAGCGACGGGCCGAGCGACTTCAGCAACTGTACGGCCATCGCGCTCGTGAACGCGTAGCGCGCGGCGTACGGTTCGTGGACATAGGCTGTCAGCGTGCCGAAGAAGCGATGGTCGACGACGAACACGAACGTGGCCGTCCGGTTGACCTTGCGCGATTCGATCAGTCGCGCGCCGCGCGCGTAGACATCGAAGCGCTGGTCGCCGGTGCCGGTCTTGCCGTAGACGTCGACGACGCGCCCGTTGCCGAGCGGCAGGCCGGTGGCGAGCCGGGCGCCTGTGCCGCCGAGCACGACGTCGCGCAGCAGTCCGTGCACGACGTCGACGATCTCGGGGCTCACGGCGGCGCGGCCCGGCGTGGCGGCATGCGCGAAGTGCGTTTCATACGGTGTGCCGACGGCGAAGTCGAGCGTGCCGATCGTCTGCGGCGGCAGCATCCTGCCGTCGTTGGCGACGATGCCGATCAACTGCGCGAGCGCATCGGGCCGGTCGCCGGACGCACCGACGGCGGCCGCGAACGACGGCGTGACCCGCTCGAACGGATAGCCGAGCGCGCGCCACGACTTGCCGATTGCGTCATAGGCCTGCAGCTCGACCATCCGGCGAATGCGGCGGTCCTGCGTCAGGTGATGGCGCGTCTTGAAGAGCCACGCATACGACGTGAGCCGCGCGTCCTTGCTGGCCTTGCGCACTTCGTCCTCGCTCGCGTCGGGATGCGTGCGCAGATAGGCGAGCAGCCACAGTTCGATGGGATGCACGCTTGCGATGTAGCCGCGGTCGTTCAGATTGAACTTGTCGATGCCGTACTTCGCGTAGAGCTTGGCTAGGTCTTCGTCGTCGAGGATGGTCGCCGCGGGCGTGCCCTTCAGCGCTGCGCGCATGCGCGCGTTGAACCACGACTGCGGTGCGTCGGGCGCCACGCTGCGCAGTGCCGTCGCGAGCTTCGGCGGCGATTTGCGCATGTCGGCGATGAGCGTATCGAGCGCCTCGTCGGGTCGCTTGCCGTGGTACCTCACGTAGAAGCGATGCAGATAGACGAGGCTTTCCTGATCGGCAAAGCGCAGCAGGTACGAGCGGCGCAGTTGGGGATCGTCGAGCCAGTGTTCCGACGGGCCGGCGGCCTGCACCATCTCGTAGTGAACGATGTCGCGCATGAGCCGCACGAATACGAGATTGACCGAGTGCTGAAACGCGTCGTGCACGGTCAGGATGCGGCCGTTGTCGGACTTGTCGAAGTTCGTGAAGGTCTGTGCGCCGCCGCCCGTATAGAACGCTTCACCCGGGCTCGCCGAGTACTTGCGCGCAACGGCCGCGTCGAGCATCGCAGGAAGTGAGCGATCGGAGGTGTGCTGCAGGTAGTCGAGAGCCCAGCGCGTCAGCCCATCGAGCGGATCGGGTTGCACGCGCTTGAGCTCGGTGTTCGACAGCGACGCATAACGCTCGTGCAGCGTCGTCACGATCTGCAGGTACGTGATGATCGTGCGCAGTTTCGCGGTGGAGCCGAGGTTCAGCCGCGCGCCGCTGTTGACGTCGAACGGCTGGTTCAGACTGTCGGTCTGCACGCGCAGCAGATTTTCGCCGTTGCGGCGCTCGAACAGCGTGAAGCTGTAGGCGATTCTCGCCGGGTTGTCGCCCGGGCGCAGCATCTCGAAGCCGAACAGCCCATCGGCCTTGGCGCCGTCGACGGTCGTCGCGCGCGCGAGTCCTTCGCTGACGGTGCGCTGCACGGCATTGTTCAGCGTCGCGCGCGCGGTCAGATCGAAGCGATCGAGGTCGTAGAAGCTGTCGACGCCGAGCGCGCCTTGTAGCCGAGCGCGCAACAGCGTGAGGGCCTTGCGCGCGACGAACGATTCGACGGGCGCAGGGGGCGCCGCGCGGTGCAACTCGAGCGGGGCGGCGAGCGCCGCATCGCGCAACGGTGGCGAGATCACGCCATTGGCGGCGAGCACGCGCAGATAGCTGTCGGTGAGCCGATCGAGCGCTGCGCGGTTGCGCACGAGGTAGTGTGACGGCGCGCGCTGCGCGATGATCAGCGACAGCACCTGCTTGAACGCGAGCCCTTGCGCGGCGAGTTCGGCCGGCGCAAGCGCGTCGCCCGTCGTGAAGCTCGCCTGGGTGAGCAGCCGGTTGACGTCGTCGAAGTTGCGCCCATACCAGGCGGTCACGCCGTCGCCGAGCCCCTGGATTTCGCCGATGCCGGGCTGCGCGGCGAGCGGCACGGTGTTCAGGTAGTGCATGACGATGATCTTGCGTGCCGGCAGCGTGTTTTCGCCACCTAGATAGGCGCGCACCGAGGCAGACGCGATCTGCCGCAGTTTCTCGGGGGGCGATCCGGTGCGACCGCCCGGCGAATGGCGGAACTTCTCGGTCTGTGTGGCGAGCGTACTGCCGCCCGGCGTCGCTTGACCCCGATGGACGAGTCGCAACGCCTGGTCGGACAGGGCGCGCGAGAATCGGCCCCAGTCGATCGCGGGGTTGCGGGTCGGCTCCTTGATGTCGAGCAGATAGCGATCCTCGATGAACGTGAGCGCGCTCACGATGATCGGCGGAATCGCCTCGAAACTGTCATAGGCGAGCGCGGGGTAGCGCGCGTCGAACAGGAGTTCGCCTTGCGAATCGAACAATTGCAGGCCGGCTTGATCTTTTTCCGCATAGGGCACGAACAGTCCCCGGTCGACGATCGAGGTCATCATCGACGAGTCGCGGGCTTGGCTCGTCACGACGTAGCCGCGCGCGCGCAGACGTTGCTCGATATCGGGCAGCCGCGCGTAGCCGAGGCGCATGTCGTAGGGGCCGCCGTGCGACGGGAAGCGGATGCTGTTGCTTGCGCCGGGCTCGACCATGAACGAGACTTCGCGCCCGATGCCGGCCAGATAGCGCGCCTGTAGGCGCGAAGTCTGCATTTCCAGTGCCAGGAAGTAGGCCAGCAGGCCCAGTGCGCCGGCCACGGCAAGGATCAGGAGCCACTTCAGACGGGTGCCCGGCGACATCGTGGCGATGGCGCGAAACGGCAGGCGGGCAAGCGGGCGGTTCATGGTGACTCCTGAAGTGCCTCGGCGCCGCGCACAGCCCGAAAGGCAGCGTCGGAAGACGTTCCCCATCCGGCCCCGAATATCGCCCCGGGTACGCGGCGCAAAACGGCGCCTCGCGCCGTGCACCGTGTCGTCGGCTTTTCGCCGATGACGTTGGGTACTAGTTTAATCATGCTGGAACGCCTGTACAGCCGGTGTTGCCTGGCGCACGAATGGGCTGTCCGGTCATGCCGCGCGCGTGAAGGCGTAAGCACGACTCGCCTGTCAAGCGAGCAAAACACGAGCCCGAGGCAAGGCGCGAAGGGCCGGCCCGATGGGACCGGTTCGCTTCAAAGGCCTGACTACGAGAGCTGGAAACGATTTTCGTTTGCTCTGATCATTCGTAAGAATTAGGATATCGGCGCGCCGGGGCACGACATCGACGGCTTGGTGTAATTCTGACGTTCATGGAAAATCGCCCGATTATTTTCGGTATTAATTTCTTAATTGCGTTCCGGGCGGTAATTTTAAAGAGCATTGCTTCGAATTCTTGTTTCGCGAAAATGTGCGATCATTGTCGTGTTTAAATCGTGGCGGGCCCCGCTGCCAATAGGGCGGTAGCATTGGCGTTGTCCAGTCAGGCTGGCGCTGAAGTAAAGCGAGGTGGTGGCAATACACGATTGCTGTAATGGGGTAGCATATACCCCTTATTAGAAAACGGCCGGCGGCCCTTGAGCTGATCGGCTGAGTATCGCGACGAGGCGCGAGTCCCGCAGTCTTCAATCGCAGTTCAGTGTTGAAATAAAGAGCCTTTGGTGCGCGCTCCTCTTTCGAGAGCCGCGACCGGCGATAGGCCGGGCGTGGAGAGGGCGTGCGCCGGGATGTCGAGATTACCGCCGCCAAGTGCGGCCGTTCCGGTATCGCGCATGCCGTGCGTGCGGTTGCGCGACGACAAGGAGGCAACAATGAAAAGCTGGGCCGAAGAGCTGTTGCACGAACTGAATCAATCAACCTCCGATTTGGAGATATTTCGCAAAATCGAAGCCGCGGCACAAGGGCTTGGCTTCGAATATTGCGCGTATGGGCTGCGCGCACCTTGGCCGCTGTCCAAGCCGAAGACGCGCTTGGTCAACAATTACCCCGAGGCATGGCAGAAGCGCTATCAGGAAGCGCGTTACATCGAGATCGACCCGACGGTGCAGCACGCACGCCGGTCGCAAACGCCAGTGGTCTGGAGCGACTCGTTGTTCTCGGGAGTGCCCGAGTTCTGGGGCGAGGCGCAGGCGGCGGGGCTGCGCTTCGGCTGGGCGCAATCGGCATTCGATAGCTGCGGCGTGGGCGGCATGCTCACGTTGGCGCGCTCGCGCGAACCGCTCGGCGCGACCGAGCTGGCTGAAAACGAACTGAAGATGCGCTGGCTGGTGAATACCGCGCACCTGTCGCTCAAGCGCGTGCTGATGCCGACGTTGATGGCCGATCCCGAGCGCGGCTTGACCGACCGCGAGGTCGAGGTGCTCAAGTGGGCGGCAGACGGCAAGACCTCTGGCGAGATCTCGAAGATCCTCGTGATCTCGGTCGATACGGTCAACTTCCACGTGAAGAATGCGGTCACCAAGCTCAAGACCACGAACAAGACGGCGGCCGTGGTGCGTGCCGCGATGCTGGGCTTGCTGAACTGAGCGAGTCGGTGGCGCGGCAGGCGCAGCGAAACGCGGCGTGCAATTGCGCCGGCGGCGATCAATTGCCTTCATGGGCATGTGCTGTGTCATTGCAGTATTGCTAAAATGGAAATGGAGGCGGAAATATCGTTTCCAAACTCTATTCAAACGACGGTTGGGAATTAAGGTCGATTTCTCGGCGGCATGGAAGCGGGTGAGATCGGTCGGTATCGGTGAAAGCCTTTTCAGGCGCTGGTTGTGGCGCGAAAAATTAACCGAAAATATCCGGGATCAGTAATCGTGACTGGGTGATGAAAAGAGGGAATTCGCGAAACGATCTGCAATTAACTGCAAAAGGAAATCGTCGTGAGCAGTGATAAAAGGGCGGTGGGCGTCAGGTAGCCGGCAAAGCACCAGGCGATGAGCGCAGCGATCGCCGCGCAGAGCGCGCCGACCGCGCACTTGCCCCGCACGCGGCGCAAGATCTGGCGGCCTGAGGCGGTACGCATCGTCATGCGGCGTGTGCAACCGGTGCTGCGCGGTCAGCAAGCGCAGCGTCGTCGATCGGCAGATGCATGATGCCCGCGACCATGCCGAGTGCGATCGACCCGTACCAGAGCAGATCGTACGAATGTGTGGCATCGAAGACGATCCCGCCCAGCCACACGCCGAAGAAGCCGCCCAGCTGATGGCCGAAGAACACGAAGCCGAACAGCGTCGCGATGTACCGTACGCCGAACACTTGCGAGACGATGCCGTTCGTGAGCGGGACCGTGCCGAGCCAGATGAAGCCCATCGCGAACGAGAACAGGTCGACGCTGAGCGGCGTGAGCGGTAGCGCGAGGAACAGCGCGGTGGCCGCCGCGCGGGCAAAGTAGATGGCCGACAACACATACTTGCGACGCATCAACGTGCCCGCGTGGCCGCATAGATAAGTGCCCGCGACGTTGGCCAGCGCGATGAGCGCGAGGGCCGTGCTGGCGTCGCGTGCGCTCAAGCCCTTGTCGAGCAGGTAGGCCGGCAGGTGGGCGCCGATGAAGGCGAGCTGAAACCCGCATGCGAAAAAGCCGCCGTTGAGCAGCCAAAAGCCGCGGTGCGAGAACGCCTGCGCGAGGGCTGTGCGCAGCGATTCGCGCGCGACGTTGTCCGTGCTTGCGACGGCCGGCTCGCGCAGTACGATGGCGAGCGGCGCGAGTATGGCCATCCCGACGGCAAGGATGGTCAACGTTGCGACCCAGCCGACAGCGGATAGCAGACTCTGAGTGATCGGCACCATGCAGAACTGGCCGAGCCCGCCGACCGCACCGGCGACGCCGAGCGCCCAGCCGCGCTGCTCCGGCGTGACGAGCCGGCTCAATGCGCCATAGACGGTGCCGAACGCTGTCCCTGACAACGCCGTCCCCACGAGCACGCCGGCACCGAGCGTATAGGCGCTGAGCGACGTCGAATGCGCCATCGCGAAGAGGCCCAACGCATAAGCCAGCAGGCCCGCGAAGAGGACCTTGGCCGACCCGAAGCGATCGGCGATCATGCCTGTGAATGGCTGCGCGAGCCCCCACAGCAGATTCTGGAGCGCCAGCGCGAAGCCGAACGCTTCGCGCGTCCAGCCCCGATCGAGTGTGACGGGCGTCAGAAACAGGCCTTGTACGTGACGTGTGCCGAGCGCCGCGCCCATGACCGCACCGCCCGCGATCACGATCCACCACCGATGCAGCGAAGCTTTGCCGATACTGCCCATCGCCCGTTCCCCCGAGTGTCGCCGCGGCCCGATGCCGGCGGCTCACACCCATTGGAGCGCGCGGGAAGGGTCCGTCTCAACCGAAAGTTCGGAATGCATCGCATGCGTCATAGGCATGCGATGCGGGGCCGGCGGGCGGGCGTCCAGCGGCGTTCAGGCCGGTTGGGCGAAGCCGGCGGCGCCAAAGTGCTTGGCTTCGCCGCCGAACGTGATGCGGCCTTGCTCGAGCACGTACACGTGACGCGCGATGCGTAGCGCTTCACGCGTCGTCTTCTCGGCGAATACCACGGCTGTGCCTTCGCTGTTGAGCTCGGCGAGCAGGGCAAATACGTCGTCGACGTCGGGTGCCGCAAGTCCTGAAGACGGCTCGTCGAGCAGCAGCAGACTCGGCCGCGACATCAACGCGCGCGCGATCGCCAGCCGTTGCCGCTCGCCGCTGGAGAGCTTGCCGGCGCTTTGCGTGGCTTGTGCCTTCAGGCTGGGAAACCGCTCGAACAGCCGGGTGACGTCGGCTTCGATGCGGGCGCGATCGGGCTCGCGCCAGACGCCCGCGAGCAGGTTTTCGCGCACCGACAGATTGCTGAACAGCAGTCGATTCTGAGGCACGTACGCGATGCCGCGCGCGAGGATGTCGCTGGGCCGTTTGCGGCGGATTTCCTCGTTGGCGAAGCGGATCGAGCCGCGTTTGGCGCGCACGAGCCCCGCGATCGCCATCAGCAGCGTGGTCTTGCCGGCCCCCGGAGGGCCGAGCACGCAGGCGAGCTCGCCGGGGGCGAGGGCGAGCGATACGTCGTTGAGCACGTCGAGCCTGCCGTGGCCGGCAACGAGCGTTTCGATTTGCAGCAACGGCAGCGGGCTGGTCACGCGTCGTCTCCTTTTTGAAGGCGCACCCGTTCCCGATCGACGGCATTGCGCGCAATGCCGTCGATTTCACTAGCCGCATCCGGTCGCGACAACTACCAGAACTGACAGGGTGCCGCTCGAGAAGCGCGTCCGTCTCGCCGAAAGACGTTACGTCGCGTCAGCGCACGCCTTGCGTTGGCGCGTGCCTCACCTCACCTCGCCTCACGACAGCGCAACCGCAACCGCTTCGCGCACCGTATGCACGCTGTCGTTGGCCGGCTCGTGCGTGCGCGCTTCGCCGATGATCCAGTCGGCAACATCGGCGACGTCCTGGCGTGCCGCGTCGTCGGCGCGATAGAGCCAATAGGCGTAACCGCTCGTGCGGGCGGGGCCGTCGCCCAGTGCGATGAGGCGGCCGTCGGCCACGAGCGGCTCGACGAGCGCGGCACGGCCGAGTGCGATGCCCTGGCCCGAGAGCGCCGCCTGCACGACCTGGTCATACTGGTTGAAGCGCAGGATGCTGCGCGGACGCACATCGGCCAGACCCATCGCGCCGAGGTGGTCGGCCCAGCGCAGCAGCGGACGGCGCGGCCCTTCGAACTCGAGCAGCACCTGCTGCGAGAGCGAGTGGGGGTCCAGACGTGCCAGCCCCAGCGACGGATGCGCGACCGGAATGATCGATTCGTCGAACAGGCGCGTGGCGCCGGAGGGCGCCGTTTCGGCGGAGGCATAGCGAATGCCGAGGTCGATGCCCTCGGCGCGCAGATCGAGCGGCTTGTCGTTCGCGGCGACACGCACATCGAGCGACGGATGACGTTGCTGCAGATTGCCGAGTCGCGGCAGCAGCCATAATGCCGTCACGCCGATGCTGGCCGTGATCGTCACGGGCTGGCGCTCGGCGGGGCGCAGCGAATCGAACGCGTCCTGCAGCTGCCGCACGACGCTGTCGGCCGTGCGATAGAGGCGCTCGCCGGCCGGCGTGAACGAGATCGACCGGTAGCCGCGATGAAACAGCGACAGGCCGAGTGCATCTTCGAGCGAGTGGATTTGTCGGCTCACGGCCGATTGCGTCAGACATAGGTCTTCGGCTGCGAGTGTGACGCTCATGCGCCGGCCGACGGCGACGAAGCCGCGGATCAGGTCGAGCGAAGCGAGCCGAACGAGGGGCGTAGCCATGCGTCTACCTCATGTGAAAGTTGCAAAGAGATTGGTTGAGGCCCATGCGCGCGTCAAGGTCAAATGACGCCCAACGGTGCGCGTGTGCCGCGTCAAGAGGAGCGTGCGCCGCTTTCACGCAGGCCCCCAGCGGGAGAGAGGATGATTGAAACGCAAGCGAATGAACTCGCGCCGCAGCCGCTCGCGCTGACGGCCGCGGACGGCTGCCCGCTCGGCGGCTTCGTCTGGCGCTCGCGCGCCGGCTACGAGAGCAAACAGGCACACGGGCGCGCGCGGCCCGTGGTCATCGTCAACGCGGCCACATCGGTGCGTTGCCGCTACTACTTCCGCTTCGCCGCGTTCCTGCATGCGCGCGGGTGCGACGTGATCGTGTACGACTATCGCGGCATCGGCGAGAGCCGGCCTGCGAAGCTCGCCGGTTTCGGGGCAACCTGGCTCGATTGGGGCCGGCTCGATTTCGAGGCGGTGCTGCGCTATGCGCAAAGCGCGTTCGCCGGCCAACCGATCGATGTGGTCGCGCATAGCATCGGCGGGTTCGTCATCGGCCTCGCGCCGTCGAATCATGCGATCCGGCGCATCTTCACGATGGGCGCCCAGTACGCGTACTGGCGCGACTACGCGCCGCGCGCGAAGCCCGGCATGCTCGTCAAATGGCATCTTGCGATGCCGCTGCTCGCCGCGCTGTTCGGCTACCTTCCCGCGCAGCGGCTCGGCTGGATGGAGGACACGCCCAAGGGCGTCACGCAGTCGTGGAGCCGCAGCCGGGCACGCTTCGAAGACACCTACCGGCATGGGGCGCTCGCCCGCAGCGAACCCGAACGCGCCGCGCTCGTGAGCCAGTTCGCGCAAGCGCGCGCGCCGATCCTCGCCTTCAGCACGACCGACGATCCGTTCGGCACGGTGGCTGCGATCGAGCGGCTGCTCGGCTACTTCAGCGGCAGCGCGACGCGCGCGCATTGGCGCGTCGAGCCGGCGCAAGCCGGCGTGAAGGAGATCGGACATTTTTCGTTCTTTCATCGTCGTTTCGAAGCCACCCTTTGGCAGATCGCGCTGCGCTGGATTCGCACCGGCACGCTCGCGAGCGATGCGCCGGGTCGCCTTGTCTCCGAGCGCGGGCCTGCGCTGCATCACGGGAGCGGCGTAAGCGAAGCTTGAGCCGTGCTCTGCGCTCGGCGTCAAAGCGAACGGGCCGCATCGGAGCACGCTTCGACAGGGCTCGCTGTGAGCTTCAGCTGCATTCCTTCTCGTCAACGCATCGACGTAGCAGGCCCGATCTGTTCGCTTGCGAAGCCGTGTCTGCGTCCCGCATGCGAACAGACCTCAAGTCGCCGGATTTAAGCGATTCCTATGCGAATCGGGAACTGCCACATTTGGTAGGAGCATGCGAAGCCGAGATACGTGCACCATACGTACCGCATGCCGCGGGCATACGCGGCGCATCAATTTCATTCGAGGATTTCCTCTAGTAGGCCGCGCCGCCCCTTGCCCGACATGGTTTTGCATAACGATCGTTCTCCGTTCGAAACAATCGCGCTCGATGTGCCGCATGCTCAAGCGGCCGGCGTCGAGTTGTTGCGCGTCTCGATCGACATGCATGCATCGCTCGATGCGCGCGCATACGCTGTGCTGGCCGACGACGAACAGGCGCGCGCTGCGCGCTTCTTGCGCCGCGAAGATGCGTTGCGGCATGCCGCCGGCAGGGCCGCGTTGCGCGAAGCGTTGGCGGCGCGGCTCGCCGTGCCCGCTCACGCACTGCGCTTCGTCAGCGATACGACGGGGCGCCCGAGATTGGCCGCGCCTTGGGACGAGCAATACGACTTCAATCTTTCGCACGCGGGCGAGTACGCGTTGATTGCGCTGTCGCGCAGACGCCGGGTCGGCGTCGACATCGAGGCATGGCGCGACGGTTTCGATTGGCGTTCGGTTGCCGATAGCACGTTCGGGCCGCGCGATCGGGCGTACGTCGATGCGCGTTCGCCTGAAGCGCACCGTGAGGCGTTCTATGCGGTGTGGACCGCCAAGGAGGCGCTACTCAAAGCGCTCGGTGCGGGGATGGCGGTCGAGGGCGGCATGACCGGCTTTTCGGTGCTCGGAGCGAACGTCGACGTGCCCGACGTTCATCTGACGCCGGTGCCGGCACGGGTTGGCGTCTCGGGCGTCGATGCGTACGAGGCGCGGTGGTGCGTGGCGCCGGCAGGCTATAGCGCGTGCGTGGCGTGGTCGCGAGAGGCGCTGCGCTGACGGGGCCGACGGCGCGCGCCGCCTGTCGCCTGCGTAGCCGCAGCGTCTACTGGGTGGCGAGCGTCGAACGACACTCAAACTGCCCGATCGAAATGGGGCCGTGCAGGTGCCGCTACGGCGCTGTCGGACGGGGGGCTGCCATCCGGTCCCGCCCCGTCACATGCGATGCGATTGCGGCCATTTGCCTTGGCTGCGTAAAGCGCCACATCGGCTGCATCGACGAGTGCGCGCAGCTCGACGAATGCACGCAGTGTCGTGCTGGCGACGCCGACGCTGACCGTCAGCACGCCATGCACGCTGGCCGCGTTGCGCACACCGAGCGCCTCGACGCGCGCGCGAATGCTTTCGGCCACACACATGGCGCCGGTGGCCTCGGTGGCCGGCAGTAGCACGACGAACTCTTCGCCGCCGTAGCGGACCGCGTGATCGGTCGGGCGGCGCAGTCCCTCCTTGATGCAGTGCGCGACTGCGAGCAGCGCGTCGTCGCCGGCCGCGTGACCGTACAGGTCGTTGAATCCCTTGAAATGATCGACGTCGATGAGCAGCGCGGCGAGCGGCAGCCGGCCACCTGCGCAAGCGCGCCACTCGGCATCGCCGAGCTCGTCGAATGCGCGGCGATTGCCGAGGCGCGTGAGCCCGTCCGTGCGCGCGAGCACGTTCAGTTCCGCTTCGGCGTCGAGGCGGCGCCGCAATTGGCCGGCGAACAGCAGCGACATCGCGACGATGGCGATGTCGAGCACGCCGACGATCGATCCGAGCACCCAGGCGCGATGGCGCCACTCGGCGTAGATGTCGTCGGTCGACACCGCGACGTCGACGATCAGCGGAAAGTCGCCGATGCGGCGATACGCGTACCAGCGCCAGACGCCATCGATGGTTGCCTGGCCATAGAACGTACCGCTCGGGGCGCGCTCGAAGCGCTCGGCGTCGATGACCGGTTGACCGATGCGCTGCTCGTCGTAAGGCCGGCGCATGAGCAGCGTGCCGTCGGCGCGCATCAGCGCGATCGAGCCTTTCGGGCCGAGATTCATGCCCGCGAACAGCTTGCGGAAGTAATTGAGCCGCAGCGTGCCGACGACGACGCCGGCGAAGCTGCCGTCGGGGCGCGAGAGCCGGCGGCTCATCGCGATGCTGATCGACCCGCCCGAACGACGCGGCATGAACGGGCCGCTGACGTACAGGCCGGCGTCGGACTGGCGCTGCACCTTGAAGTAGTCGCGATCGGCCACGCTCACATGCTTGGGCGCGAGAGAGCGCGAATCGTAGACGACGTTGCCCTCGGCATCGATCACGAGGATCGCGCCGACGTCCTCGGCGCTGGCCGAGCGGTCGAACAACACCATCTGGCGCACCTCGGGGCGTAACTGCGCGATATCGGGAAGACGCATGCCTTCGATGACCGCTTGCAGCGAAAGGTCGTACAGCGTGAGGTTGCGGGCCGTGTCGCGCTCGATCAGCAGCGCGAGGTTGCGCGCGCCGTCCTGGGCACGTCGGGCCGCGTCGTTGCGCATTTGCCAAAGCACCAGCACGCACAGCGCGAGAAACACGACAGCCAGCGCCGCGCTCAACGCGATGATGAGGTTGGGGCGCCGGGTCAGCATGATGCGGTGGGCGGGCTGGGCGTGCGCGAATGCGCAAAGGCGGAGAAGAGCGGACAGCGCATGGGCAAGTTCGTGCGTGCGAATGCCGGCTAGAGGACGGCGGGCCTGCGAGCGGTTGCGCGCGAACTCGCAGATCGGATCGTCGACAAGTATAGCGGGCGCCGACGATTCGCCTGACGAAATCCAGCGAGGGTGGGGAGAGGGAAGGCGGGTCAAACCGGTGCGATCGAGCGCGGCGGCCCGGCACCGCGCGCGTCAGCGTTTGCCGTTCTCGGGCGTCTCGGCTGGCTGCGGCTCGGCACGGACCGCGTCCGCGAAACGGGCGAGCGCGGCGAGCGAGCCGCTCACGCTGAAGTACTCCTCGCGGCCGATCCGCGCATCGAGCAAGACAGCCATACCGGATTCTCTGGCCAATTCGATGAGGTTCATTTGTCGTTGTCCTTGTCGTCTTTTCTTCGTGGCTGAAAGGGCGGGTGCCCGGAGGTCACCTGGAATGAAGCATGGTCCATACCTGGCGCCGTACGCGCGCCGTGCGAGCGCGGCCAGCCAAGTGCCGGCACGGGGCGCGGGGCTCGGCTCGGTGCACCGGCACGTCGCGTCAGGCACGAGCGGCATGCACCGCCGAGGTGCCGTCGCCCGATTGCGTGGCACGGGAAGGGTCATGGCGTGTATAGACAAGTTTTCCGGCTTGGCATGTGACGGATTTTCATGGGCAGGCTGGGGGCAGGGTGCTGACGATGGCGCTCTCTGTCGTGGATTCATTGCGGTGCAAGCACTTGAGCCCATTGGTGTGACGCGTGGTGACTAATGGAAATCCCTGACGTCAATTTTGCAAAAACGAGTTGTATATACAAGCTGGCAAGACTAGACTGGCTTACACACTGACTGACTGTCTGACGCAAACCAGCAAACCAGGACGCCCTCATCATGATTCTCACGCCAGGCCATCTGACTCTCCCGCAATTGCGCCGCATCGCCCGCGAGCGCGTGACGCTCAAACTCGATCCGGCCAGCTATGCCGCCATCGACGCAAGCGCCAAGACCGTCGCCGACATCGCCGCGAAGGGCGATCCCGCTTACGGCATCAACACGGGTTTCGGGCGACTGGCCAGCACGCACATTCCGCATGATCAACTGGAGCTGCTGCAGCGCAATCTCGTGCTGTCGCATGCGGTGGGCGTCGGCGAGCCGATGGCGGCGCCGGTCGTGCGGCTCTTGATCGCGCTGAAACTCTCGAGCCTCGGCCGCGGCCATTCGGGTATTCGTCGCGAGGTCATGGAAGCGCTCGTCGCGCTGTTCAACGCCGATGTGCTGCCCGTGATTCCCGTCAAAGGTTCGGTCGGCGCGTCGGGCGATCTCTCGCCGCTCGCGCATATGTCGGCCACGCTGCTCGGTATCGGCGAAGTGCATGCGCGCGGCGAGCGCATGAGCGCGGCCGAGGGCCTCAAGCTCGCGGGCCTGGCACCGCTCACACTACAAGCGAAGGAGGGGCTGGCGCTGCTGAACGGCACGCAGGCCTCGGCGGCGCTGGCGCTGTACAACCTGTTTGCCATCGAAGACCTGTTCCGCACGGGTCTCGTGGCGGGCGCACTGTCGGTCGATGCGGCCGCGGGCTCGGTCAAGCCGTTCGACGCGCGCATTCACGAACTGCGCGGCCATCGCGGTCAGGTCGATGCGGCGGCGGCTTATCGCACGCTGCTCGAAGGCTCGGGCATCAACCTGTCGCATCGCGACTGCGGCAAGGTGCAGGATCCGTACAGCCTGCGCTGCCAGCCGCAGGTCATGGGCGCCTGTCTCGACCAGATGCGCCACGCGGCTGAAGTGCTGCTGATCGAAGCAAACGCCGTGTCCGACAACCCGCTGATCTTCCCCGACACGGGCGAAGTGCTGTCGGGCGGCAACTTCCACGCCGAGCCCGTCGCGTTCGCGGCCGACAACCTCGCGCTTGCCGCGGCCGAAATCGGCGCGCTGGCGGAGCGCCGCATCGCGCTGCTCATCGATGCGACGCTCTCGGGCCTGCCGCCGTTCCTCGTCAAGGACGGGGGGGTGAACTCGGGCTTCATGATCGCGCACGTGACGGCGGCGGCGCTCGCGTCGGAGAACAAGACGCTCGCCCATCCGGCCTCCGTCGATTCGCTGCCGACTTCGGCAAACCAGGAAGACCACGTGTCGATGGCGACGTTCGCGGCGCGCAAGCTGGCCGACATCGCCGAGAACACCGCGAACATCCTCGCGATCGAACTGCTGGCGGCTGCGCAAGGCGTCGACCTGCGCGCGCCGCATCGCACGAGCGAGCGGCTGCAGGCCGTGATGGGCGTCGTGCGCGCAGTCGTGCCGCACTACGATCTGGACCGCTATTTCGCGCCCGACATCGCGGCCATCGCGCGGCTCGTGCAGGACGGCACCATCGCGCAATCGAGCCCGTTCTCGTTCGCGTCCGAAGCCCCCGTTGTGCAGTGATGCACGCAACGAAGGACACTTGCCGCGCATGAACGCCCCCGCGTACCAAGGCATCAAGGACTTCATCCTCGCGCGCATTCACTCCGGTGAATGGGCCGAGGGCGATCAGGTGCCGTCCGAAAACGAGCTCGCGCGCGAGTTCAAGGTCGCGCGCATGACGGTCAACCGTGCCCTGCGCGAACTGACGGCCGAGCAGGTGCTCACGCGCGTGCAAGGGGCTGGCACGTTCGTCGCACGGCCCAAGTACGAATCGACGCTGGTCGCGATCCGCAGCATCTCCGACGAGATTGCTGCGCGCGGCCATCGTCATCGCGCCATCGTGCTGGATCTGGGCGCGACCGTGGCCGATGAAGCCCTGGCCGACGAGATGCAGGTCAGCGCAGGCAGCCCCGTGTTTCATTCGCGCGTGCTGCACTTCGAGAACGACGAGCCCTTGCAGCTCGAAGCGCGCTGGGTCAACCCGGCGTGCGCGCCCGAGTATGCGCTGCAGGACTTTTCGACGATCACGCCGAACCAATATCTCGTGCGCGTGGCGCCGCTCTCGCGTGTCGAGTACCGCATCGAGGCGGCGCTGCCCGAGCTCGAGACCGGCCGTCACCTGATGATGGGCGAGGGCGAGCCGTGTCTCGTGCTGCACCGGCGCACCTGGACGCAAACGCTCGTCGCCTCGGTCGTCAACTTGTGGCATCCGGGCACCCGCTATCGCTTCACCGGACATTTTTGAACCCGACTCGAGCGAGTCGAACGCATTGCCCCCTCACTGAAGAGGCTCTCATGAACGATCCGAAATTCACCGACCCGCGCCTCGATCCGACGCGCTCCGTGCGCGCGCCGCGCGGCCCGCAGAAAACCTGCAAGAGCTGGCTGACCGAGGCCGCGTACCGGATGATTCAGAACAACCTCGACGCCGAGGTAGCCGAGCATCCGCATGCGCTCGTCGTGTACGGTGGCATCGGCCGCGCCGCGCGCAACTGGGCGTGCTTCGATCAGATCCTCGCGACGCTGAAGGATCTCGAAGACGATGAGACGTTGTTGATCCAGTCGGGCAAGCCCGTCGGCGTGTTCCGTACGCACGCCGATGCGCCGCGCGTGCTGCTCGCCAATTCGAACCTCGTGCCGCACTGGGCGAACTGGGACCACTTTCACGAGCTCGACCGCAAGGGCCTCATGATGTACGGCCAGATGACGGCCGGCAGCTGGATCTACATCGGCAGCCAGGGCATCGTGCAAGGCACCTATGAGACCTTCTACTCGGTGGCCAATCAGCATTTCAACGGCGATCCGAAAGGGCGCTGGATCCTGACGGGCGGCCTTGGCGGCATGGGCGGCGCGCAGCCGCTCGCAGCGACGATGGCGGGCTTCTCGATGATCGCCGTCGAATGCGACGAGTCACGCATCGACTTCCGCCTGAAGACGCGCTACGTCGACAAGAAGGCGACGACGCTCGACGAAGCGCTCGCGATGATCGAGCAAGCCAAGGCGAGCGGCAAGCCCGTGTCGGTGGGCCTGCTCGGCAACGCGGCGGATGTGTTCGCGCAATGCGTGGAGCGTGGCATCACGCCGGACTGCGTGACCGACCAGACGAGCGCGCACGACCCGATCAACGGCTATCTGCCGCAAGGCTGGACGGTGGAGCAATGGCGCGAGCGGCAGAAGGTCGAGCCGCAGAGCATCGTCGTGCCCGCGAAGCAGTCGATGGCGCGGCAGGTCGAAGCGATGCTGACGCTGCAAGCGCGCGGCGCCGCCACGCTCGATTACGGCAACAACATCCGTCAGATGGCGCAAGACATGGGGGTGGCGAACGCGTTCGACTTCCCGGGCTTCGTGCCGGCCTACATCCGCCCGCTCTTTTGCGAAGGCAAGGGGCCGTTCCGCTGGGTCGCGCTGTCGGGCGACCCCGAGGACATCTACAAGACCGATGCCAAGGTCAAGGAGCTGATCCCCGACGATCCGCATCTGCACAACTGGCTCGACATGGCGCGCGAGCGCATCGCATTCCAGGGGCTGCCCGCGCGCATCTGCTGGGTCGGCGTGAAGGATCGCTATCGCCTGGGCCTCGCGTTCAACGAGATGGTCAAGCGCGGCGAGCTGAAGGCGCCGGTCGTGATCGGCCGCGATCACCTCGACACGGGTTCGGTCGCGAGCCCCAATCGCGAGACCGAAGCGATGAAGGACGGCTCGGACGCCGTCAGCGATTGGCCGCTGCTCAATGCGCTGCTGAACACGGCCGGCGGCGCGACATGGGTCTCGCTGCATCATGGCGGTGGGGTCGGCATGGGCTTTAGTCAGCACTCGGGCGTGGTGATCGTCTGCGACGGGACCGATGCGGCGGCGCGCCGCGTCGAACGCGTGCTGTTCAACGATCCGGCCACAGGCGTCATGCGCCACGCCGATGCCGGCTACGAGCTCGCGCAGCAAACCGCACGCGAGGTCGGGCTCAAGCTGCCGATGCTGGGGCGTTGATGGTCGCGACGATGCCAGCGGCAGCCCAACCGGGGCAGGCTCGCGCCGCGCGCACGGCGATCACGCTCATGCGCGCGAGCGAGCTGGCCGCGGTGCCGTGGAAGAACGGTGGCGGCGTCACGCGTGAAGTCGCCGCCCATCCGCCGCAAGCGGGCTTCGATACGTTCGACTGGCGCGTGAGCGTCGCCGACGTCGCCCAGCCGGGGCCGTTCTCGCGCTTTGCCGGTATCGATCGCACGCTCGTGTTGCTCGAGGGCGCCGGCATGCGGCTCGTCGACGAGCGCGGGGCGACCCACGTGTTGAGCGAACCGTTTGCCGTCGCGCACTTCGCGGGCGAGGCGAGTATCGACGCTGCGCTCGTCGACGGCCCCACGCGCGATTTCAACTTGATGCTGCGGCGCGCGCGCGCGAGTGCAACGCTCGAGGTGTGGCGCGGTGCCGGTGTGCACACGCTCGATGCCGACGTGGCACTCGTGTTTTGTGCGCACGGCACGCTGGCGGTGACACTGGCAGTGGCAGTGGCAGCGGGAGAGGGCGAGGCGCCTGTCGAGCTTGCATCGATGGACACGCTACGCATCGACGCGCCGCGCGCGCTGACCTGCGCCATCGACGGCACCGGCACCGCGCTCGCCATCCGCATCCGTTACTTATGATCGACCTGCGGCGGCTGGTGACGCGTCTGTCATCGGCCGCCGCTTCCGTTTTCGGGCTGCTCGATGAACGACCTTGTCTGGCATCACCTGCATCTCTGTCCACGCGGCAATCCCGACGAAGTCATTCGCGATTGCGCGCTCGCCGTACATGACGGCAAGCTCGTCTGGCTCGGTCCCGCCCAGGCGCTGCCGGTTCAGTACGCTGCGTGGCCACGCGAGGACCTCGGCGGCGCGTGGGTCACGCCGAGCCTCGTCGATTGCCATACGCACCTCGTCTACGCGGGACAGCGTGCCGACGAATTCGCCTTGCGGCTCGCTGGCGCGAGCTATGAAGAAATCGCGCGACGGGGCGGCGGCATCGTATCGACGGTGCGAGCCACGCGCGCAGCCGATGAAGAAACGCTGCTGCGTGCGTCGGCGGCGCGTCTCGAACCGTTGCTCGCCGAGGGCGTCGGCGCCATCGAGATCAAGTCGGGCTATGGGCTCGAACTCGCGAGCGAGCGGCGCATGTTGCGCGTGGCGCGTGAGCTCGCGCGCCGCTATCCGGTCAGCGTCTATACGACATTTCTTGGCGCGCATGCGCTGCCGCCCGAATTCGCGGGGCGCGCCGATGCCTATATCGACGAAGTCTGCGAACGCATGCTGCCGGCACTGGCCGACGAGGGCCTCGTCGATGCGGTCGACGTGTTCTGCGAACGCATCGGCTTCACGCTCGCGCAGAGCGAGCGCGTGTTCGAGGCGGCCGCGCGGCGCAACCTGCCCGTCAAGATGCATGCCGAGCAACTGAGCCTCATGGGGGGCTCGGCGCTGGCGGCTCGCTATCGTGCGCTCTCGACCGACCATCTCGAGTTTCTCGACGAAGCGGGCGTTGCCGCGATGAAGGAAGCCGGTACCGTGGCTGTCCTGTTGCCGGGGGCGTTCTACTTCATCCGCGAGACCCAGCTGCCGCCGATCGAGCTGTTGCGCCGGTACGAAGTCCCGATCGCGATCGCGACCGACAGCAATCCGGGCACCTCGCCGGCCACCTCGCTGCTGGCGATGCTGAACCTCGGCTGCACGCTGTTTCGCCTGACCGTGCCTGAGGTGCTGCAAGGCGTGACGACGCATGCGGCGCGTGCGTTGGGCCAGAGCGCGCGACATGGTGTGCTCGAGGTGGGGCGCGAGGCGGACTTCGTCGCGTGGTCGGTCGATACGCTGGCCGAGCTGGCGTACTGGATCGGCCGGCCGCTCGCGGCGCGCGTCGTGCGCGCCGGTGTCACCGTGCATCGGGCGCAGTGGCCGCAAGCGGCGGGCGCATTCACCAAAGCCGAAGGAGCTTGATGTGACGACTCACGCACACGCGCTGTTTGCCGAGCACGCCTATCTGCCGCAGGGCTGGTGCCGCAACGTGCTGCTGGAATGGAACGATGAGGGCATGCTCGAGGCCGTCACACCGGACGCCGCATGCGATGCGGACGTGGCGCGCGCGAGCGGGCCGCTGCTGCCCGGCATGCCCAATCTGCACTCGCACGCGTTTCAGCGCGCGATGGCAGGACTGGCCGAATATCGCGCGCAAGTGGGCGACGACTTCTGGAGCTGGCGCGACCTCATGTATCACTTTGCCGCGCGGCTCACGCCCGACGCGCTCGCGGCCATTGCGCGCTGGCTCTACGTCGAGATGCTGAAGGCCGGCTATACGTCGGTCTGCGAATTCCACTACGTGCACCACTTGCCCGACGGCCGCCCGTACGCGAATCGGGCGGAGCTTGCCGAACGTGTCGTCGACGCGGCCGGGCAAGCCGGCGTCGGTCTCACGATGCTGCCCGTGCTTTATCAGTACAGCGGCTTCGGCGAGCGTGCGCCGCGAACTGATCAAGGGCGCTTCATCAACACGCCCGAGACGCTGCTCGAACTGATCGGCGCTCTACGGCGCGCGCGGCCCGAGCATGCGGCGCTCGTCTACGGTGTGGCGCCGCATTCGCTGCGGGCCGTGTCCGAAGCGTCGCTGCGCACGTTGCTCGACGGCTTGCGCACGCTCGATGCCAGTCTGGCGCAGGCGCCCGTGCACATCCATATCGCCGAGCAGACCGGCGAAGTGAATGATTGCGTTGCCGCGACGGGGCAGCGGCCGGTCGCCTGGCTGCTCGATCGATTCGACGTCGATGCGCGCTGGTGCCTCGTGCACGCGACGCACGTCGATGCGGCCGAGGCGAACGCGCTTGCGCGTTCCGGCGCCGTGGCCGGACTGTGTCCGACGACCGAGGCCAATCTCGGCGATGGGCTGTTTCCCGCGCACGACTACCTCGAGGCGCACGGTCGCATCGGCATCGGCTCGGACAGCCATATCGCCGTCGACTGGCGCGCGGAATTGCGTCTGCTCGAATACGGTCAGCGCCTCGCGCGCCGGCAGCGTAACGTGCTGGCGTCAAGCACGCGGCCGCAAGTGGCCGAGCGCCTGTTCGACGCCGCGCTTGCCGGCGGTGCGCAAGCGACGGGCCGCGCCACGGGCGCGTTGCGCGTGGGCTGCCGCGCCGACTGGCTCGTGCTCGACGGCGCGCATCCGAGCGTCGACGGCCGCGCGCCGGAGAACTGGCTCGCGGGTCTCGTGTTCTGCGAGCATGGTGGCTCGCCGATTCGCGAGGTCTACGCGGGCGGGCGACGGGTCGTCGAAGCGGGCAGGCACGTCGACGAAGACGAGGCCTATGCGGCCTATCGCGACGCTGTTGCGCAATTGATGAGCTGACTGGCTTCTCGTTTTCCACGGACCCACGTATGAGCGCTTCTCTCGATTTCCCGATCTATTCGTCCCTCCCGGGCACCGTGCCGCTGCTGATCTCGATGCCGCACGTCGGGACGCAGATTCCCGATGACATCAAGGCATCGATGACCGACGTCGCGGCTCACGTCGACGATTGCGACTGGCACCTCGAGCGCCTCTACGCGTTCGCGCGACAGCTCGGCGCTGCGTGCATCGTGCCGACCTGCGCGCGCTACGTGATCGACCTGAACCGTCCGCCCGACGACGCCAATCTGTATCCGGGGCAGGACACGACCGGGCTCTTGCCCGTCGATACGTTCGACAAGGCGCCGCTGTATCTGCCCGGCCGTGAGCCCGACGCGGCCGAGATCGCGCGCCGGCGCGAACGCTACTGGCAGCCGTATCACGATGCGCTCGCCCAGCAACTGAGCGCGATCAAGGCAGAGCACGGCGTCGCCCTGCTCTGGGAAGCGCATTCGATCCGCTCGCAGGTGCCGCGCTTTTTCGCGGGGCGTTTGCCCGATTTCAACTTCGGCACGGCGAACGGCGCGAGCGCGGCACCTGGACTGGCCGAGGCATTGGCCGAACGCGTGACGCAGGATGGGCGTTATACGGCGGTGGCGAACGGGCGCTTCAAGGGCGGCTACATCACGCGTCGGTACGGTGTGCCCGGCGACGGCGTCCACGCGGTGCAGCTCGAGCTTGCGCAGATCACGTACATGGACGAGGCGCGTCCGTACCGCTACGACGAGGACAAGGCCGCGCGCGTCGTGCCGCTGATGCGCTCGCTCATCGACGAGGCGTTGCGCTTCGTCGCGTGAGCGGGCGCGGCGGGCATAGGCTCGTTGCGGCATCGGCGCCTGAGTAGGGGGCGGCATGGGTATGTCGACCGAGCTGAGGGCGTTGTGCCGATGCGGCGCTTTTCCGACAATCGGCACTTGTCGGTTGACGAGCGCCGCGTTCGCCGATAAGGTTCCGCTTCATGGCCGATTCCGATTTCCATCCTGGCGCGATCGTGCGCCAACTGTGTCTGCAGCGTTTCAACCTGACCGTCACCGAAGGGGCGACCGTGCTCGGCGTGAGCCGCCAGGCACTGACGAACCTGTTGAGCGGCAAGGCCGGCATTTCGCCTGAAATGGCGCTGAGGCTCGACAAGGCGTTCGGCGGTGGCGCCGAAACATGGCTGCAGCGTCAGCTCGTACACGATCTCGCCAAGGCGCGTGAGCGGCTCGACGAGCTGAACGTCATGTCGATGGCGCAGCAACGGCAGCGCTCGTTGTTCTGAGCCGGCCTATACCGAGGCGGCAGACGCGGTCTGCCGCTGCTTCTGTCTCATACGCTGCCGTGGTTCGCGGTCAGCAGGGCACCGCGCCCAGCAACTGAGGATCGCCGATCAATTTAGGCTCTTTGAAATTGCCGAATTCGACGCCCAGCCGATAAACCTCAGCGATACGCAGTGCCGCATATGCTGCATTCGCCGCTTGCTGGAAGCGCAGAAACGGATATTCGTTGCCTTCGCAGTCGATCAGATAGATGCCGAAGTGCCCGGGCTCGAGCGATGCTGCATTTCTGCGGCGCTCGCTATGCACGGCGACGCGTTTGATCGCGGACAAGCGTGCATGAAAGGCGGCGATGGATTCCTCCTCAGTCGGCTGCGAGCAATCATCGTGAAAGATATCGAATGGGAATGGTGCGGCCTGCTGGTATGCAGGTCGTGTGCGCGTGTCGTCGACGCGGGTTCGTTTGGACGACGAGTCGCGAGGTGCCGCATACCGTTCAAGACGCGGTACGTGCGAGTCGTTGGGCCGAGCGGCACCGACGGAGCTCGACATCGTTCCGTGCCGCTGGCCTTGCCGTAGAATACGGACAGCCATGGGGGTCTCGTTCTAAACATCCGTGGTCAGGCTGGTGTCGGTGTTGCAGCACTGGCGCCAGCCGCTTTTCTTGCTTCGCTAGCTATTCTTCCTCTTAGCCAAGCTCCTGGAATTCAGCGCATCGCTTCGCTGGTCGTCAATCGGGTTTTTCTTCGTATGCCGTGGAGGCTGCCGAGGCGTTCGTCGCTGGCGGCGCCCGCGTACGTTTCTTTCGAAAGCTTCATCGCTACCGCCGTTGCCGTCGTGCTCGCATAGACGTTCAACGCGGTACGCCCCATGTCGAAGAACGCATCGAGGCCGAGAATCAACGCTACCGCCTCGATCGGCACGCCAACGGCGGCGAGGATGACCGTAATGGCGACGACGGCACCTGACGGCACGTTCGCGACGCCGTCGATCGTGATGGTCGTCAATGCGACGATCGTGAGCGCCAGCGGCCAGTTCCACGCCATGTGATAAACGTCCACCAGATAGCCGACGACGAGGGCCGTGTAGAGCACGGCGCCGTCGCGATTGAAGATGTACGACAGCGGCAGGATCGTCGCCGCGATGGGCTGCGGCACCCCCATCTCGGTCAACTTCTTGAGGTGAACGGGAAACGTGATTTCGGATGAGCGGGTCGTCAAGGCCAGGATCAGCGGCTCGCTGACGCCCTTGATCACGCGAAGCGGCGAGAACCCCATGGCTTTGATGACGAGCGTGAGCAGTGCCGCAAGGACCGCCAAGCCGAGATAGGCGATGCCCAGCAGCTTGATCAAGGGGAGGAGGGCGGACACGCCTTTCGAGGCAAGCAGGGTGGCCAATGCCGAGAAAATCGCCAGCGGCGAGCACGCCACGACCCATTCAGTCATTTTGAACAGCGCGGCCATCATCGATTCGAGCACGCCGATCATCGGCGACGCCTGATTGCCGATCGCCGACAAGGCGGAGCCCAGCAGCACGCCGAAGACGAGAACGGGGAGCGCATTGCCTGCTGCCAAGGCGCCCACGATGTTGGCCGGCACCAGATCGACGACGAACTGTGCCCAGTCGATGCTCGCGGCAAGGTTTCTGGGCATCGCGGCAGTTGGCCCGAGGTTTGCGCCGAGCCCCGGGCGAAAGAGCATATTCAGGCCCAGCCCCAATGCGGCCGCAAGCAGCGTTGCCACCAGAAAAAAGCCGATGCTGAGCAGCGTCGTCCTGGCGAACTTGGTGGGCTGCGAACTCGCGCGGAACGTACCGAGCGTGACCGAAAGCAGGATCAGCGGCATCACGACCATCTTGATCGCGTGCGCGAACAGGGTCGAGATGATGCCGAGCTTGGCGCCGAGTGCGGGCACGAGGATGCCGGCGGCGACGCCCAGCGCGATGGCGGCCAGCATGCGCAGTGGTGCCGTGAACGGCTTAGTGCGCGAGGTCATGTTCACGATCGCTGATCAGCTTGATTCGTGCGTCGGTGCCGTCCACGATGTGATTCCACATATGGTTGCGCACCACTTCGGGCTCTCTGACCTTGATCGCCGCGTAGATGTCGAGATGTTCGATCGTACCGCGCCGCACGGTGGCGATGTCGTGATGCGGCAGTTCCTTCAGTGCAAGGCCGGTTTGCGCACGAAACACCTGGTACGTCGTGAACAGCCGGTCGTTGCCTGAAGCCGCGAACAGCTCTTGGTGAAAGGTCCAGCCTGCGCGTTGCTCGGCCATGAGGTCCATGGAGTCGCCATCGAGCAGCTGTTGTAAGCGGTCGACCGATTTGCTGAGCCCTTTGGTCGGGCCATTCAGCGCCGCCAGATAGGCGGCCGTGCTTTCGAGTGCCAGACGCACCTGGAAGATCTCGCTGAGATCCTTGGTGGTCGGCGCGGCCACGTAGGTGCCTTTGCGCGGCACCACATACACGAGCCCTTCTACGACGAGCCGCTGAATCGCTGAACGGATCGGCGTGTGCCCGAGTTCGAGCTCGTCGGTCAGGCCGCGTGGCGAAATGGCCTGGCCGGGCGAAAGCCGTCCATCGAGAATCCGCGCGCGGATTTTCACATACGCAGCTTGAGTGTCCGATTCGGGGTTCGTTGCCATCTGAGATCTCAGTATTTTTCTGTAATCCGATAAATGTGGCTGGCCCGGATATTACCCGATTGCGGGGAAAAAGGAAGCTGATCGGTTATTCAGGTGGTGCGTGCGGAGTAAGCGCTATCGGGCTCTGCTTCCTTTTATGCTCGATAAGAGTAGGGTGGTTATATAGACAGACATGTACGGATAATTCAATGCTTTGCCGTAAGACGCCTGGGCGTCATTGATGCATGGGTTATCGGCTCATTCCGGTAACTTTTGGGGAATGAAAATCATACGTCGGATCTATTTTCGAAAAGGTCGACGTGAATAAGGGTGGTGAATTCGTTTCGAGATGCATTTTGGAGAGGCTTGGTAACCGGTTGCGTGAAACCTGATCAAGCCCCCTCCGTCTCCGGCCGATCCCGTGGCACCTTCGCCAGATACGCTGCGATGCTCTCTTCGACAAGCGGCTTGACCATCACACGCAGGTCGTTCGTCTTCGACTTCATGACGAGGCCTTCGCGCGTACGCACCTCGACGTAGCCTACACGCTCCCAAAACCGCTCGGCTCTCGCATTGCCGATCACGACGCCGAGCCGTATCCACTGCGCACCTTCACTGCGCATCCACGTTTCCATCGCCCGATAGCTCGCCTGTGCAAGCCCATGCCCGTGCCGATCGGTCTGGACGATGAACAGGCCGATCAGCCAGACGCCCGGCACGAACATATCGGCCACGACATTGGCCATCGCTGTCAATGCGCCGTCCATGTCGACGAAGCCGATGGTCCGAATGTATCGGTAGGGCATCTCGGGGGGGAGTCCATCCTCGAGCGTGCTGCGCGCTTCATCCGCGGCGGGCGGCTCGCCTTCGACAGCCATGAAGTACTCGGGATTGCGCACATAGAAGGCTTGCAGAGCAGACATGTCGTCGTGCCCGAGCGCGAGCGCGCGGCCTCCTTCGAATTCGAACAGCAAGCGGGTAGAGACAGGTTTCATCGTCGGGACGATCCTCGTGCCACATGGCGCATTAGGCGCAGTACCAAGCTTGAGCGAGCGCAGCGTAACACGGGTGCGGCGCGGCCATCCGGCAAGGCCGCACCGCACACCTTCATCGGACCATCATTCCACCGGGCTCAACTTCTGCCCCTGTGCACTGTCCTCGACCTGCCAGCCCATCGTCCGTAGCGTGGCGCGCAGGCGGTCGGACTGCGCCCAATCCTTGGCGGCGCGCGCCTGTGCACGCTCATCGGCCAACGCGGTGATGGCGGCGGGGATGTCGAACGCCTGTGCACGCCACTCGCCGAGTTGCAAGCCGAGCACGGCATCGAAGCGGTCGACCGTGGCGCGGCGCACCGCCGGCGGCAAATCGCTTTTGACGAGCTCCCATAGCACGGCGAGCGCGCGCGGCATGTTCAGATCCTGGTTGACCTCGTCGATGAACCGCGCGACGAACGACGCGTCGGGCGCGCCGCCTTCGGGCCAGCTCGCGTACGTCTTGCGCAGCTTGTCGAGCGCCACTTGCGCCGCATCGAGCGCGTCGAAGCTAAAGCGCAGCTTGCCGCGGTAGTGCGCGCTCAGGCACAGATAGCGATAGGCGAGCGGATCGATGCCGCGATCGTCAAGCGTCTGAATGCGCAGGAATTCGCCGCTCGACTTCGACATCTTCGTCGACTCGTCGGTCGTCAGAAAATGGCCGTGCATCCAGAAGTTCGCGAGACGCGTGCCGTGGCAAGCCTCGGTCTGCGCGATCTCGTTGCTGTGATGCACGGCGATGTGATCTTCGCCGCCGCAGTGGATGTCGAACCATGGCGTCAGGTACTTGGCCGACATCGCCGAGCACTCGATGTGCCAGCCCGGAAAGCCCTTGCCCCAGGGGCTTTCCCACTCCATCTGCCGCTGTGTGCCGGGCGGGCTGAACTTCCACAGCGCGAAGTCGGTCACGTCGCGCTTCTCGCCGAGCGCGACGCGCTTGCCCGCTTGCAGGCCTTCGCGGTCGAGCCGTGCGAGATGGCCATACTCGGGCTGCCGGCTCGTGTCGAAGTAGATGCCGTCCGCGCAGCGGTACGTGTAGCCCTTGCGCTCGAGTTCGGCGACGAACGCGATCTGCTCGGCGATGTGGTCGGTTGCCCGGCACCACAACGCAGGCTCGCGCAGATTGAGCGCACGCCAGTCGTTCATGAATGCGACCGTGTAGCGTTCCGCGATGGCCCAGGCCGTCTCACCCGTGCGCCGGCTGCCTTTTTCCATCTTGTCTTCGCCGTCGTCGGCATCGGAGACCAGATGGCCCACGTCGGTGATGTTGACGACGTGCTGGACCTCGTAGCCGTTGAGCTCGAGCACGCGGCGCAACACGTCTTCGAACAGATAGGTCCGTAGATTGCCGATGTGGGCGTAGTCGTAGACAGTCGGGCCGCAGCAATAGAGTCCCACGCGGCCCGGTTGCAGCGGCTCGAAGGGACGTAATGCGCGAGACCAGGTGTCGTACAGGGTGAGAGCCATCGTTTTTTTCCTTGTTGTTCGAAGCGATTGACAGGGGAAAAACCAGGGGCAAAACAAAAAGGCCACCGGTCTTGCGACGGGTGGCCAGCAGGGCTCGGATGTCGACGCGCGATGAACGCGCTAGCCGCGAGCTTCCCCTGGCAAGCTGCGACAACAGCATGCTCGGACGTGCGCGACGCGCGTAGGGGAAGGGGCCAGATGGGACATGCGGGCGATGCTAACGTGCAATGCGCTGGCCGGTCAACGCCATCGATCAGACGCGCAACTGACCGAGAATCTGCTCGGCCAGAAAGTCGCACTCGGGGCGCTTCGAGTGGGCGCTGCGAGCGAGCACGATTTCGAGCGGCGGCAGGGCCGGCAAGCCCTGTGCGCGACCTAACTGCACGAGCCGCTCGGGCACCGCGCAACGCGCGATCGGGGCAATCGCGAGCCCGGCCTCGACCATGCTGAACAGGCCCAGCAGGCTCGGGCTCTCGTAGGAGGTGCGATACGCGATGCGCGCACGCTCGAGGGCCTGGATCGCATTCGCGCGCGCGACGCTGCCGGCCGCGAATACGGCGATCGGCAGCGGCCGCTCCTTCCATACGCCGTGCTCGCGCGCACTGCCGGCCCAGACCGTCGGCTCGAGACGTACGAATTCGCCGCGCACGCCCTTGACGCGCGTCATGCACGCAAGGTCGACTTTATTGTCCTTCACGAGCGGCACGAGTGCGTGGCTCGGCAAGCCCACGACCCGGATCTCGACCTTCGGGTACGTCGCCGAGAATTGACGCAGCACAGGGGGCAGCAGCGACGATGCGTAGTCGTCAGGTACGCCGATCGTCACCCGGCCTTTGATGTCGGGATGCACGAGCGCGGCCCACGCTTCGTCGCGCAGCGCGAGCATACGCCGCCCGTAGTCGACGAGCAGGTGGCCTTCCTGCGTCGGTACGACGCTGCGCGCGCGCCGCACGAACAGCGTCTTGCCGAGCGTGCTTTCGAGCGCTTTGATCTGCATGCTGACGGCCGATTGCGAGCGATGCACGTGCGTGGCGCCGCGCACGAAGCTGCCGGCGTCGGCCACGGCGACGACCATCGCAAGAACGTCCAAGTCGAGTGTTTTCATCGTGGATGTCTGCCATCAGGAAAACTGATCGAAACGTTCAATATATCGCGTTTGTCTGAAGGCAACGTGCCCGGCATACTGCTTGGCAATGGCCGCATGCCGCGGCTTGCCAACGAGACGATGCGATGACTTACGACGAGTTCAAGCAGAAGGGCCTTTCGATCGACATGACGCGCGGCAAGCCCGCGCCCGAGCAACTCGATTTGTCACAGGCTCTGATCGATGAAGCAGGGTCGGCGGGCTACCGTTCGCGCGACGGCATCGATTGCCGCAACTACGGGCACTTGCTCGGCTTGCCCGAAATGCGCGAACTCGGCGCCGAGCTGCTCGGCGTGCCGCCGGCGCAAGTCGTGGCGGCCGGCAATTCGAGCCTGGAGCTCATGCACGATGCACTCGCGTTCGCGATGCTGTTCGGTCTGCCGGGCGGCGAGCCTTGGCGCAAGGCCGACCAAGTGTCTTTTCTGTGCCCCGTGCCCGGCTACGATCGGCACTTCGCGATCTGTGCGGCACTCGGCATCCGCATGATCGCCGTGCCCATGCGCGAGGACGGCCCCGACATGGCATTCGTCGAGGCACAGGTGGCCACCGATCCGTCGATCAAAGGCATCTGGTGTACGCCGCTCTATAGCAATCCTACGGGCACGATCTATTCGGCGCAGGTCGTCGAACGGCTGGCGAGCATGCCGTGCGCGGCGCCCGACTTCCGTCTGTTCTGGGACGACGCCTACCGCTTTCACCATCTGACCGAACATGAACATGCGAGCCCCGACATCGTCGATGCGTGCGCGCGGGCAGGGCATGGCGACCGGCCGTTCGTGTTTGCCTCGCTGTCGAAGGTCACGTTGGCCGGCGGCGGTGTCGCATTCCTCGCTTCGTCCGCGCGCAACGTTCAGTGGTGGCAACAGCACGTCGCCGTGCGCACGATCGGGCCCGACAAGCTGAACCAGCTTCGTCATGTGCGCTACGTGCGCGACCGTGCGGCGCTCGCGCGGTTGATGGCGCGCCATCGCGCGCTGCTGCGCCCCAAGTTCGGCGTGCTGGCGGCCGTCTTCGACGCGCACTTGAAGTCGGTGCCCGGCGTGTCGTGGACGGCGCCGCAAGGCGGCTATTTCGTGAGTCTGTACGTGCCGCCGGGGCGAGCCAGGCGCACGGTCGAGCTTGCCGCGCAGGCCGGCATCGTGCTGACGCCGGCCGGTGCCGCGTTTCCGTACGGCATCGACCCGCACGATACGCATCTGCGCATCGCGCCGAGCTTTCCGAGCCTCTCCGAGATCGAGCTGGCGGCGCACGGCATTGCGTTGTCGGTGCGCCGCGCGATTGACGAACTCGACCCGCTGCCGGCGAGCTAGCCATCGACGTCATCGCTGACGCCGATGTCGGGTGAGCGCCCGGCTGTGGTCAGTGCACGAAAGGCGTGCATGCCACAGCCCGCCTTCGTTCAGATTCGTCATATGCTCTCGGTGTCGAGCCCGAGCCGCGCGCGGCTTGATTTGCTCGCGCCGGAGGGGGACGATCGTAGGCAACTTGGCGAGGGCAATCTTGGTAAAACGCGGGATGCCGAAGATGGACGCGATGCGCTGTCGGTCGCAGCCGTTGGCCCTGGCCGTTCTCGTGGCCTGCTGCGCCGGTTTGCCTGCGCAGGGCAGCGCCGCGCAAAGCGTCCCCGCGCGTGCGTCAACCGACGAACTGCCCCCCGCGACGATCGAATCGGATGTGCACCGCTTCGTCGTCCAGCACGACGGCACGGTCGCCGAAGAGGACGACACCATCCTGCGCGCCAATACGCCGACGGGCGTGGATGCCGTCGCAGAACGCTACGTCTGGTTCAATAAGGATGTCGAAACGATCGACACCTTCACGGCCGAATCGATCGATCCTGACGGCCACGCGCACCCGGTCGGTTCCGATGCGATTCGCGACGTGCAGGAGCCGCGCTCGCTCGGTGCGCCCGTCTTCGAAGACGGCGTGCTGCGTACCGCGATTTTTCCGGGTATCGAGCCAGGCTGGCGCGTGCATTTGACGTTCCGCAAGACGCGCACGAAGCCTGCGCTGCGCGGCATGTTCGAGTACTACGTGCAGCCGACGCGAGAGCCCGTCGACAGCCAGAAGCTGATCTTCGACCTGCCTGCCGACATGCCGCTTTACGCTGATGCACGCGGCTATGTCGCGCGCGAGCCGATGACCGAACACGGCCGTACGCGCTACGAATTCGACTATCGGCATGGGGCGTACGCGCCGCTCGAGCCCGGTTCCGTCAGCTACGCCCAATATGGCGACCGCCTGATGGTGTCGACGATGCCGAGTTTCGCGGCGTTCGCCGCGCGCTATCGCGACGCGGCCGTCGATGTGAGCGCCGGCGACCCCGCAGTCGTCGCGCTTGCGCGTGCCTTGACGGCCGACGCTCCCGACACCTGGACGAAGGCGCGCGTGCTGTACGACTGGATGCGCGAGAACGTGCGCTACGTCGCGCTGTTTCTCGGCGAGACGGCGGCTGTGCCGCATCGCGTGATCGATGTGCTACGCAACCGCTATGGCGATTGCAAGGATCACGTCGCGCTGTACGGTGCGCTGCTGGCGGCTGTAGGCGTGCGCAGCGAGCCTGCGTTGATCGGGCTCGGCGGCGTGTACGCGTTGCCGTCGGTAGCGGGCTATGGTGCGAGCGCGATCAACCATGTGATCGTATGGATTCCCGAGCTTCAGATATTCGCCGATACGACGGCCGGTGGCGTCGCCTTCGGCTACTTGCCGCCTGGCGTGATGGATCGGCCCGCGCTGCTGGTGGACGACGGCGTGCTCGTGCGCACACCGGCCGCCGAACCGCGCAGCCGAACGGCGCGCCTGCAGATAGGCATCGACACGGGCGGCGCCGCGCAGTTCGCGTACCGCGTGACGGACAGCGGCTGGACGGCCGAGCTCGAGCGCAACGTGTTTCGACGTGCCACGCGCGAGCGCCGGCTGCAACTCGCGAACGAGCGGCTGCGCGAGACGGGAATGCACGGCGTGGCCGACATCGAGACCGGCGATACCGATGCGACGACGGGGCCGTTCACAGTCTCCATGACCGGCGCGCTCGATCACCTCGCGTGGCCCGACGGCATGACGGCGTGGCCGGCTTTATCCAGCTTGGCCGGCGGCATCGCATCGCAGCTCGGAGGCTGGCTGGCGGTGCCCGAACGCACGCAGCCTTACGTGTGCGAGGACGGTAACTTCGACGAAACAGGCGAGTTCAGTTTGCCGTCGAACCTGAAGGCCGTCTATGTGCCTCCCGACGTGACTGTCCGTGACGACGTCTTCGACTACGCTGCGCACTACGTCTACGATCCCGCCACGCGCACCGTCCAGGTCACGCGTCACTTGCGTGCAAGCTTCGGCAAGGCGGTCTGCACCCCTGAGGAATTCGCTGCTGCGCGTGGCGTGCTCGAGCGCATGGCGCGCGATGCGAGCTCGCAGATCGTCGTGCAGGGTGCGGCGCGCTGAACGCACGCCGCTACCGTGTCAGATTCAACCTTGCGCGGCAGGCACCGCTTCGCTTGCATCGATGAGCGCCTGCACGCGTGGGTCGCGAATCGCGAACACGTCGAATACGCCGATCGCGCGCACCGAGGGGACGCTCGCGATGAGATCGTCGGTCGCCGTGGCGCGTTCGGCTTCGGAGGCCGCTGGGTTCCCGATCGTCTGGGCGTTGGCGATGAACGCGGCGATGGTGCCCTTGCGGACTGTCTGGCCACGGAACTCGCGTTCTTGCATATTGTCGGGAAGGACGTCTTCTGCACGCATGGGGGTTCTCCCAGAGTTGAGGTGGATCGACTATAGACAACGCCATCGGGGCGCGATACGGTGTCGAAGCCATTCGATACCGCAATTGCGCCATGTCATTGCTTGAACGTCTCGACCTCCCTTCCGATGCACACGCAGACACGCCGCTCGTCGTCGCCAAGCGCTGGGTGCAGACGACGATTCGCGTGACGCAGGCTCACGCACACAAGCCCGGTCAACTGTTCGGCGCGAGTCGTGGCCTGCTCTCGGTCGGCACGCAAACCGGGCTCTGGGTCGTGCCTGCCATTCACGCGGTGTGGATTCCGCCCGATCACATGCATTCGGTGCGTTCGCATGGCCCGTTCGAAGGCTGGGGCGCGTACGTCGCACCGCACGCGTGCGCGTCGTTGCCGGCGCAGCCGTGCATGCTGCGCGTCACCGGGCTGCTGCGCGAAGCGGTCGCGCGGGCAGCAGGCTGGACGCACGATGAGCTGAAGCCCCATGAAGTGCGGCTTGCTCAGGTGATCGTCGACGAGATCGCGACGGCGCCGCGCGCGCATTTCGATCTGCCAATGCCGCGCGATGCACGAGCACTGCGTATCGCGCGGGAGCTCGCGGCCCATCCCGACGACGAACGCACGCTGCAAGCTTGGGCGCAGTGGGGGGCGATGTCGACCCGGACGCTGACGCGCAAGTTCGTCGAGGAAACCGGCTACGGCTTCGGGGCATGGCGGCAGCGGGCGCGGGTCATGCGCGCGGTGGAACGGCTTGCGGCCGGCGAGCCTGTGACGACGGTCGCGCTCGATCTGGGCTATGGCAACGTCAGTGCGTTTATCGCGATGTTCAAACGCACACTGGGTGTGACGCCGGGGAGGTTTTTCGAGGGCGATGAAGGTGGCGCCCCGGCTTTGGGGGACGGACTATGAGAGGAATGCAGTCGCGGCAAAAAAACATACATCGGACGCCTGCCGGTATAAAGCCGACATCACTTAACGCCGGGTACTCTGCGTTGAAGGCAAAGCGCGTCAAAGCGGGGGCAAGTCCCTCACAGGGCATGTTGCCTGGTAAGCGCGTGTCGAAACGGCGCAGCGACAAGCGCTAGTCGGATGGCGTAGGCCGGTATACTCGTCGCGCCGACTAGCGGCCGGGAACCAGCCGTGTCCCGCTCAACGCGCAAGAACACAGTGCGCTTCGAACCTAGGCAAGACCACAAGAACAATCGGGGATGACCACACATGGAGAGCGACGCTTTTGTCGACGGCGGGATGGAGCAAAATATGGCTCCGCAAGACGCGCTGTTCGCGAAGTTGCAGGCGCACATCGAACACTCGTTGCACTTCGGAGGAGGTCCGCGCGTGACCTATCTGATTGGCAACAACGGTGTCGGCAAGAGCCGGCAATTGGCGCGGATTGCCGCCCACTACGCTTCTCAAGGCGACATAGCGGCCATCGGCTGCATATCGAACGCCGTCTATGACCGCTTCACACTGACTTCTCGCGGTGGGCTTGAATACCTCGGTTCGCGATCCTCGGGCAACGCCGTATTCCATACGGCGATCGATCGTCTAGTATCGAAGATCATTCTGAAAGGCATGCAGCGCAGCAAGCGCGCCGTGCGGCTGCTCGAAGAGACATTGGAGATGGACTTCATGTTCTCTATCGACGCGCCGCAGGAAAAGGGGAGCAAGGTCCCGCCGCTTCAGCGACTAGTCGACCGACGAAAGCTCAAGAGTGGTGCGTCCATTGCCGATTTTCTGAGCGTGTCTGACCGCAGAACTGTTGTCGAGCTGCTGGGACGGCAGGTGCGGTTCTCGTCACTAAAGTTGGATCAGGTCGCTTCGTTGCAAAAGTTCATGGATTTGAACCCCGAGGTCCGTGTCTTCGTGCATCGGCGCAATCCGGCGCGCCAGACCATCGACTTCGGGGCACTGAGCACGGGAGAGCAGAACCGCGCGCTGACGTTCGCGAAGGTGTTGTCCGTGGCGGAAGAGGGGGCGCTGATCCTGATCGACGAGCCGGAAATCAGCCTGCACCTTCATTGGCAGATGGATTTCCATCGCTCGTTGAAGGGGCTGCTCGAAGGGCTCAAGCGCATACACGTCGTGGTCGCGACTCATTCCCCGGTCATCATTTCGGAGGGGGCCAAACACGACAGTGACGACGCCGCGGTGATCGCGATCGACCATGTCGACGATGGTGAGGGTGGCGAACGACTGATCGTTACCGATCGGTTGTTCCGCGACATCGCGAGCCATGAACGGCTCGTGCTCGACGACTTCAATACGGCTACCTATCGCACGCAAGAGGTCGATTTGAAGATCGCGGAATCGGTGCTCGAGGCGGTCGAAAACCCTGATCGAATCGCGGATGTGATCAAGCGTTTGCAGCAAATCTGCGCAAAGCTTGGTATCAGCGAAGAGGACCGGCATCACGTCGAAACGGCCGTACGAGTGGTGCGCAAACAGGCGCTAGTTCTCGACACTGGTGCGCAATCATGAAGAGCCTCGCCAAATCGGCTGCCGAAAGCGGGGCATTGAAGAAGTTGTCGGGCTTGGTCACTGCTGGAAATTTGACCGGCACCGAGGCGTGGACATGCTTTTCAGCCGCGAAAACAAAGCAGGTCTTCCGCAAGGGAACGCTCGTCGTTGAGTTCACCGCGAAGCAGGTCGAAGCAATGAAGGGGCTGAAACAGCGCCTTGTCCCGGAGCTAATGCAACGCAGCCGCAGAGCCTGCGCCTATTGTCGCCGACCGGTGGGGCGTTATGGTTTTGCGTGGCACATCGAGCACGTCTACCCCAAAGCCGACTTCGACGACAAGACGTTCGACCTCTCGAACCTGACGGTCGGCTGCGCCGACTGCAATCGGTGGAAAGGCTCGCGCGTGGACAAGAAGACGAAGACCAACGGCTTGTCGATCATTAATCCGGTAGCGAACGGGTTCCGCTACAGCGACTCGCTGAGCCTCGTCCATCTGACGACCGAAGAGGTGTGCTTCGTCAAGTACACGCCACGCGATGCGGCAGGCACGAGCACTTACAAGGCGTTGCAATTTGAGGAGATCGAACGCTCGACCATCGTCGACAGCATGAATCCCAGCCTTGCCGATCTCCATCGACGCATCAACGATGTGCTACTCGATCGCGCCGATAACCCTGCGCACGCAGAACTCGTGACCTTGCTCGGCAAGCTCAAGTCGAACATTTATCGCTTGACCTGATTCTGAAGTCGGCGCTGTCTGCCAACAGTGAAGGCCACATGGCCTTCACCTATCGCTCGTCGTCAGCGAGATCGGATGCGAGCAGGGCCTCACTGTTCTAGGCGCAATCCCTCTCGCTCACACGCACGCCGCACGGCCGCGCGTTCGAGCATCCGGCCGTGCAGTGCCGTCCACGCCGGATGTGTCGAGTGCGTCAGCACGCCCACTTTCTTGCCCCAACGATAGAGCACGAACAGGAACGGATCGACGATCGAGTAGCCGTCCGGCACGGCCCATTGCCGGCCGTCGGCGAGCAGGGCTTCGATTCGTGCGCACGCCGCTATACGACGTTGCGCTCGACGAGCGGCCGACCTTCGAGCACGCGCGCAAACCCGAGCGGTGACAAATCGAGCGACTCGTAGCGCCCGTGCAGGATCAGCTCGGCGACCCCGCGGCCCGTCGCCGGTCCTTGTTGCAGGCCGTGTCCGCTAAAGCCGTTCGCGAATACGCAGTTCTCGAGCTCGGGGTGATAGCCGATGATCGCGTTCTGGTCGAGCACGTTGTACTCGTAGTAGCCGGACCACGCGTGTTCGATGCGCAGCGCTTCGAATTGCGGCACGCGATGCGCGAGCGTGGGCCATATCACGTCGTCGAACAGCGCGTAGTCGACCTCGTCGAGCGGCAGGTCGTCGGGGTCGTGATCGGCGCTCGGCGACGTGCCGCAGATATAGGTCTTGCCTTCGGGGCGGAAGTACACGCCGCTCGGGTCGACGACGAGCGGGCAGGCTGCGAGTTGCGCCGGCGAGCTGACGTTGAAGACGCTGCGGCGGCGCGCGAACACGGGCAACTCGATGCCGAGCATCTGCGCGATGGGTCGAGCCCACGGCCCGGCTGCATTGACCATCACGTCGCAAGCGAGCGTATCGCCGGCGGCGGTGCGCACTTGCTGCACGCGTCGGCCGCTGCGTACGACGCCGGTGGCGTCGGTCGCAAGAAAGCGCGCGCCCAGCGCCTGTGCTTTCTTGCGCAGCGCCTGCACGAGGCCGTAGCCGTCGAACCAGCCTTCGCCCGAGAGGCCATGGGTGCCGGCCACGAGGTCCCCGGTATGGAGCCAGGGAAACTTCGCTTGCAGCGCTTCGCGCGGCAGGTATTCGATCTGCGCGCCGAGCGATGTCTGCAATGCATGGTTCTCGCTAAGGATCGCTTCGCTTGCGGGCGTGGCAAGAAACAGGTAGCCGCCTTCGTGTAGATCGATCGATGGCGTGTTGCCTTCCACGGCGAGCCGCTCGCCGATCGTGCGCAGGAACTCGATGCCGTACAGCGACATTTGCACCGACAATGCCGTCGAGAACTGCTGACGGATCGAGGCGGCCGATAGGGCCGACGATGCCCGCGCATAAGTCGGGTCGCGCTCGAGCACGGTCACCTCGACGGTGGCATCGGATGCGCGCAGAAAGTATGCGATGGCGCTGCCGATCACACCGCCGCCCACGATTACGACTTTCGAAACCATCGGGACTCCGTAACGAAAAAAGCACGACGCCTGACGAGGCGTCGTGCCGGGGTGGCTTGCTACGAGAGAAGCGGCGCGATCAACTTCCGTTCACAGTCGTGACCGCTGTCCATTGGCCGTTCTTGACTTGATACAGCGTCGACGAGCCGTTCTTGAGCGCACCCGTCTGCAGGAATGCGATCTTGCCGGTGATGCCATCGAAGCTGATGCTCTTGAGAGCGGAGCGATAGGCGTCGGGCGAACTGGAGCCTGCCGCCTTCATGGCCTTGATCGCCGCCATCGCGGCGTCGTACCCGAACGGCGCGTAGGAGAGCACATCCATGCCGAAGCGCTGCTTGTAGCGGTCGGCAAACGTCTTGCCCTCGGACGTGCTCTCGAGCGGACGGCCGTATTCCCAGGCCATCGCGCCATCGGACGTATCGCCGGCGAGCTTGATGAAGTCGATGTCCTTCACGCCGCCACCGCCTACGAATTGCGCGTTGATGCCCAGCGCTCGCATTTGCTTCATGACGCCCGCGGCCTGCGGATTGAGCCCGCCGAAAAAGATCAGGTCGGGGTTGGAGGCCTTGATCTTGGTCAGCTGAGTCTTGAAGTCGGTGGCCTGGTTCGTCGTGTATTCGTGCGCGACGAGGTTGCCGCCGGCTGCCTTGACCGCTTTTTCGAACTCGTCGGCTTCGCCCTGGCCGAAGGCGGTGCGGTCGTCGAGGATCGCGATGCGCTTGGCCTTGGTCGTCTTGACGGCGTAGGTGCCTGCCGAGCCGGCGTTTTGCGCGTCGCTCGAAATGACCATGAACATGTTGGCGAAGCCGCGGCTGCTGATGACGGGGTTCGTGGCGGCCGGGTCGATGTCGGGTATGCCGGCCTTTTCGTAGAGCTGCGAGGCCGGGATCGTCGTGCCCGAATTGAAGTGGCCGACGATGACCGACACACCCTGATCGATCAGCTTTTGCGCGACCTGCACGCCGGTGCGCGGGTCGGCCTGATCGTCTTCGGCGACCAGCTCGAACGTGACCGGCTTGCCGCCGATCACGTTGTCCTTCGCTTTATTGGCATCGTCGAGCGCGAGCTGCACGCCGTTTTGCAGGTCCTTGCCATAACTTGCATTCGCGCCCGTGAGCGGTGCGGCAAAGCCGATTTTGATGACGGGGCCTGCCTGTGCACTTGCGGCCAGCGGCGCGCAGGCGAGGAGGGTGGCAACAGCAGCGGCGATAGGGGAGATCGTCTTCGCAAAACGCATGTTCTTTCCTTTGATCGGCAAACATGAGGAAAACGGCAAAACGTGCAGGCGGGCGCAAATCGGCGCGTCATGCACGGCGCGTGAGGCGAGTCAGGCAGCGTGTGGCGGGACCTCCTGGTCATATGTTCTTTTCAAAGCGCCGTCAGGGCTTGCGGCGTCCCATGCGGTGCTCGTCTCGATGCGACTATAGGAAGCCAATTTGCGCGCGTCTTGACGGTTCACGACGTTCCGCATGCGCATTTCGGCACAGTCCCTTTTATCGCGGCAATCGGGGCAAATACGTGCGTCGCGGGCTGCGCGCGCGATAGAGGCCCGTCGAGAGCCCATGTGCAACGGTCCTATTCTTCATATGTATGTGCCTGAAAAACCGATGCACAAGCAGGCTGAATGGCGAATTTTGTGTAATAGCACTACGAACATTCCCCTATGCCGGTTTCATCAAGTTCGACCGTGGCATTGCCGTTTACTTGGCTGTGGACTGCTGGTCCTCGTAAGCCAATTTGTCGGAAGGAAACGTCTCAATGTTTGCGTCAATCCGCTCGCGCGTTCTCGCAGCATGCATCGCCATCGTGGTGTGTTCGTTGGTGGTCAATGCTGCACTCAACTACTTTGTCGTCAGCTCGCACGAGAATGACTCGATCAACAATAACTTGGTTGCGCTCGCCAATGGCCACAATGCCGGCATCGGCGAGTGGGTCGCGTCGAAGACGCTGGCGATCACGTCGCTGCAGGACGTGACGCTCGGCAGCGCCGATCCGATTCCTACGTTCAAGCAGATCATGGCGGCCGGCGGCTTCGTCAACGTCTACGCCGGTTATGCCGACAGGACGGCCAAGTTCGGCGACCCGACTGGCGTGCCGCCCACCTACGATCCGACCGGCCGCCCCTGGTACAAGCAGGCAGCCGCGGCCGGCAAGCCCGTCGTGACGGCGCCGTATGTCGATGCGGGTTCCGGCAAGCTCGTCGTCACGTTCGCGGTGCCGATCATGCGTGACGGGAGCTTGAAGGCCGTCGTCGCGGGCGACGTCAACATGGACAGCGTGATCGCCAACGTCAAGGCCATTCACCCGACCCCGGCAAGCTTCGGCATGCTCGTGGACGGCGCCGGCGACATCGTCGCGCACCCCGATTCGAAACTCACGCTCAAGCCCGTTTCGACGCTGATGCCGAGCATGACCGCGGCGAGCATCAGCTCGCTGGCCGGCACCGACCAGCCCGTCGAGGCCGCCGTCGACAGCCGTTCGGTGCTGTTGCGCGGGGTCAGTGTGCCGGGCACGGACTGGACGGTCGTCGTCGCGCTCGACGAATCCGAAGCGAAGGCCGGCATCCGTTCGTTCCTGACGACGTCGGCCATCGCGCTGCTGATCATCGTGGCCGTGGCTGCGGCGATCGTCTCGGCGATCACGTCCAAGGCCTTCCAGCGCCTGTCGCTCGTGCGCGACGCGATGGATGCGATCGGCTCGGGCAACGGCGATTTGACCAAGCGCCTGCCGTCGGACGGCACCGACGAGGTCGCGCAGATCGCGCGCGCGTTCAACACATTCGTCGACAAGCTGCGCGACGTGATGCGGCAGATTCGCGACACGAGCGAATCGGTACGCACGGCTGCCGACGAAATCGCAGCGGGCAACCTCGACCTGTCGGGCCGCACGGAATCGGCCGCGGCGAGCCTGCAGGAGACGGCTGCCTCGATGGAAGAGATCACCTCGACGGTCACGCAATCGGCGAGCTCGGCACGCCAGGCCAACGACATGGCCGCATCGGCTTCGACGGTCGCCTCGCGCGGCGGTGAAGTGGTGTCGGAAGTCGTCGATACGATGGGCACGATCGAAACCGCGTCGGGCAAGATCGGCGACATCATCGGCGTGATCGACGGCATCGCGTTCCAGACCAACATCCTCGCGCTGAACGCGGCCGTCGAAGCGGCGCGCGCGGGCGAGCAGGGCAGGGGCTTCGCCGTGGTGGCCGGCGAGGTGCGCAGCCTGGCGCAGCGCAGCGCGCAGGCGGCCAAGGAGATCAAGTCGCTGATCGAATCGACGATCGACAGCGTTTCGTCGGGTTCGAGCCAGGTCAAGCGTGCCGGCGACACGATGACCGAGATCGTCAGCAACGTGTCGAACGTCACGACGATCATGGCCGAGATCACGAATGCGGCCGACGAGCAAACGCGTGGCATTCAAGAAGTGAACCGCGCCGTCTCGCAGCTCGACGAGATGGTTCAGCAGAACGCGGCGCTCGTCGAGGAATCGGCTGCGGCGGCTGCGGCGCTGCAGACGCAGGCCATCAACCTCGCGAGCACCGTCGCGCAGTTCAGGCTGGACTGAGTCGACTGACCGCGGCGCGAGGACGAAAGCGCGCCGCGACGAAATCTCGCTCCACCGCCCGAGTCGTATCCTGCGACGAGGGCGGTTTTTTTATGCCTTTTTATGCCGCATCGACGAACCAGGCGCCGAGCCATTCGCGCGGCCTGGCGATGTCGTCCTGCGCGGCGACGAGCTCCAGCTCGTAGCGGCCCGCGTCGTAGGTGGCCTTGAGCACCGCGTGCACGGCGGCCACCGTGTGCTCGAACGCCGTGCGGATGCTGTCGCCGGCCAGCCGCCGCGCGACGAACACGGCGCTCGTCAGTTCGCCGACGCCCACCGGCTGGCGCGCGAACGGGTAGCGCGGATGCTGGCTCATCCACGCTTCGTTTTCGGTGACGATGAGCAGGTTGACGCGATCGGCCGGGCTGTTGCGGTCGAGCAATTGCTTGACGAGGACCACGCTGGGCCCGCGGCGAATCACTTCGCGGCAGGCGAGCACGGCTTCGTCGACGGTCTCGATCGTGCGGCCGACGAGCTTTTGCAGCGTATCGTGCGTGGGCGACATGCCGTCGACGGCCTCGGGCATATGCCTGAGCAGGAATTCGTCGACGCCCGCGCCGGCTCCCTTGCCGATCACGGGCGTGCAGAAATGCCAGGCACGCGGATTGGTGGCCTTGACCGAACGCACGATGTCGATCACGGCCTGCACATGATCGGTCGAGCCGAGATAGCCCGAGACGATCGCGTCGCAGCGCCGCAGCATGCCGATCGCGCCGATGCCCTCGACGAGCTCGGCCATCTGCGGCGCATCGATTGCGCTGCCGGCCCAATGGCCGTATTGCATGTGGTTCGAGAACTGCATCGTTTCGAGCGGCCAGACGTTCACGCCGAGGCGCTGCATCGGAAACACCGCCGCACTGTTGCCCGCGTGGCCGAAGACCACGTGTGGCTGAATGCTCAGGACGTTTTTCATGATGGCTTCGCTTCGGGCGCTGCCCGCGCCCCACAAGGTCGGCGAGTGGCTCGCCGGCGGGCACGGCCCTGTGGTGCCCGACCCGAAACACGATACATGAGTTGTTGCGTCGCGTCATCGGTCAGCCGCGCGGTGGGCCACCAAGAGGCCGGGGCGGGACTGCGACGCGGCCAGCGGCAGAGCGCGGGAATTGACGAAATGGCAACGCCCGGCTATCGCGGCTCGGCGTTTTCCCGGATGCGCTGCTACAATAAGCAGTTTGCAACCGAGCTTACGGTTTTTGTACCGTCGGACGATGCGCGAGCGCGCGCCGCCGACGAAGTAATCGTGTTCGCAGCCCTGCCCCGCATCGACAACTAGAAACGCGCGTCGCGCACGGTCCTCGAGCCGGCTTTGAAAGGCCTTGACCTTTCAATGCGCTTTCTTCTTTGTCCCATTGCACGCCGCAGCGCCCGGACGCCAACGCTCGTCACCGGCGGCGGCCTCTCGTCCGCGAGGCAGCGCCGCAGGCTGTCCGGCCCCGATCGGGGCGCGAGAAGAAAGAAGGAGTAGCGAACGTGCCAGCAAGCGTCAACCTGACCCAATCCTCCGTGCGCCGGGCGGCGGTAGCCGCACATGCGGCGCGCGCAGGCGGGGGGCGAGGACAATGACGGTCACGGCGTCCAGCGTGTCCGACTGGCTGCTGATCGTGCTGTGCTGCGTGGCGACGGCCTATGTGCTGATCGCGGCGCTGGCGCTGCCTTCGGCTGCGCGGACGATGCGTGCCGCGTGCACGCGTCGCGGGGGCCAAGGGCGGTCGGCTGTCGGCGCCGTCAGCGTGCTCAAGCCGCTGTGCGGGGCCGAGCCGCGCCTGTTCGAGAATCTGGCGACGTTCTGCGAGCAAACCCATCCGCATTACCAGCTGCTGTTCGGCGTGTCCTCGCCGAACGATCCGGCCATCGGCGTCGTGCGCCGGCTCCAGGCGGCCTATCCGCAGCACGACATCGCGCTCGTCGTCGATCCGCTCGTGCACGGCCAGAATCTGAAGGTCAGCAACCTCATCAATCTCGCGTCGCACGCCAAGCACGAGTTCATCGTGTTGGCCGACAGCGATATCGCCGTCGAGCCCAACTACCTGGAAACCGTGACCGCGCCGCTGGCCGATCCGCAGGTCGGCATCGTCACGTGCCTCTATCATGCGCGCAGCGTCGGCGGCTTCTGGACGCGAGTCGGGTCGCTGTTCATCAACGAATGGTTCGCGCCGTCGGTGCGCATCGCGCATGCGGGCGGCTCGCGTCAGTTCGGCTTCGGTGCGACGCTCGCGCTGCGGGCCGACACGCTGGCGCAAACGGGCGGCTTCGAGGCGCTCAAGGATTGCCTGGCCGACGATTACTGGCTGGCCGAGCATACGCGTGAGCGTGGCTTGACGACGGTGCTGTCGGAAGTCGTCGTCGCGACCGACGTGATCGAGCCCGATTTCGGCTCGCTGTGGCTGCGCGAGACGCGCTGGCTGCGCACGATCCGCTCGATCAATCCGCTCGGGTTTGCGTTCCTGTTCATCACGTTTACTTCGCCGTGGCTCGTCGCGGCCGTGCTGCTCGCGTACGGCTTCGATGGCAACGGCGGGGCGCTGCGCGAAGCGGTGCTCGGCGCTTGCACGGCGCTCGGCACGCTGGCGCGCGTTGGTTTGCACGCGCGCGCGTCACTCGATGCGCGCACGTTCTGGCGCGACCTGCCGCTCGTCCCGCTGCGCGACGCCTTGCTCGCGCTGCAGTGGTTCGTGGCGGCGTTTGGCTCGCACGTCGTATGGCGCGGCGCCCGTATGCCGGTCGTCGCTCAAGTGATCGAGGGCTCCGATGGCCCCTGACCACTCGAATTTTTTCCAAATCTCATCAGCATCCATGCAGGTTGCCGGAGCATTCATGAAAACGCTGTTCTTGCAGGCCCCGTCGTATGACGGCTTCGATGGCGGAGCCGGTTCGCGCTACCAAGCCAAGCGCGAAATCCGCTCGTTCTGGTATCCCACGTGGCTGGCGCAGCCCGCTGCGCTCGTGCCTGGCAGCCGTGTCATGGACGCGCCCGCCGACGGCACGTCGGTCGAAGAGACCCTGAAGATCGCCGAGCAATACGACCTCGTGATCATCCACACGAGCACGCCGTCGTTCCCGACGGACGCCTTGTTCGCGCAAGACCTGAAGAAGCGCAAGCCGTCGGTGCTGATCGGCTTGGTCGGTGCGAAGGTGGCCGTCGATCCGCACAACTCGATCACGGCGTCCGAGGCCATCGATTTCGTCTGCCGCGAAGAGTTCGACTTCACGTGCAAGGAAATCGCCGAAGGCAAGCCGTTCCCGGAGATCAAGGGTTTGACCTGGCGTGCGAAGGACGGCTCGATCGAGCACAACGAAGCGCGCCCGATCCTCGAGAACATGGATGAGCTGCCGTTCGTCGCGCCCATCTACAAGCGCGATCTCAAGATCGACAACTACTTCATCGGGTATCTGAACTACCCCTACGTGTCGATCTACACGGGGCGCGGCTGCAAGTCGCGCTGCACGTTCTGCCTGTGGCCGCAGACGGTCAGCGGCCACCGCTATCGCACGCGTTCGGTCGAGAACGTGCTCGAGGAAGTGAAGTGGATTCGCGACAACATGCCGGAAGTGAAGGAGATCATGTTCGACGACGACACCTTCACGGACGACACGGCGCGCGCCGAAGACATCGCGCGCGGGATGGGCAAGCTCGGCGTGATATGGTCGTGCAACGCGAAGGCGAACGTGCCGTACGCGACGCTCAAGGTCATGAAGGAAAACGGCCTGCGCCTGTTGCTGGTCGGCTATGAGTCGGGCGACGACCAGATCCTCGTCAACATCAAGAAGGGCGTGCGCACGGACTTCGCGCGCCGCTTCAACGCGGACTGCAAGAAGCTCGGCATCAAGATCCACGGCACGTTCATTCTCGGCCTGCCGGGCGAGACGCCCGAGACGATCCGCAAGACGATCGAGTACGCGAAGGAAATCAATCCGCACACGATTCAGGTGTCGCTGGCCGCGCCGTATCCGGGCACCACGCTGTACAAGCAGGCCGTCGAGAACGGCTGGCTCGAGGAAAACAAGGTCATCAACCTCGTGAGCAAGGAAGGCGTGCAGCTCGCGGCGATCGGCTATCCGCATCTGTCGCGCGACGAGATCTACCACCATCTCGAGAAGTTCTATAAGGAGTTCTACTTCCGCCCGTCGAAGATCTGGGAGATCGTGCGCGAGATGCTGACGAGCTGGGACATGATGAAACGCCGTCTGCGCGAAGGCGTCGAGTTCTTCCGCTTCCTGCGGGCTCACGAGGCTTAACGCCGTGTCGGGTTCGGCCGAGCGCGCCCTGATCGTCACGGCCGACGATTTCGGGCTCCATGAGCGCGTGAACGCGGCCGTCGAGCGCGCACATCGCGAGGGCGTGCTCACGAGCGCGAGCCTCATGGTCAGCGCGCCGGCCGCCAGCGATGCCGTCGAGCGCGCGCGCAGGCTGCCGAGCCTGCGCGTCGGTCTGCACCTCGTGCTGGCCGACGGCGCCGCGACGTCGCCCGTCGAGCGCATCCCCGCTCTCGTCGGCCGTGACGGGCGCTTCGGCGATGCGATGGTGCGCGACGGCTTTCGCTTCTTCTTTCTTCCTCATGTGCGCGCGCAGCTCGCGCGCGAGATCCGGGCGCAGTTCGAGCAATTCGCCGCAACGGGCCTGCCGCTCGATCACGTCAATGCGCACAAGCATTTCCACGTGCATCCGACGGTGCTCTCGCTCGTGCTCGAGATCGGGCGCGAGTACGGCCTGCGCGCCGTGCGCCTGCCATTCGAGGCGCACGCGCCCTGGTGGCTCGCGCCGTGGATTGCACTGATGCGCGCGCGGCTTGCGCGCGCCGGCGTTGCCCATAACGACTACGTCGTCGGCATCGCCGACACGGGCGGCATGGATGAAGGCGTGCTGCTGGCGGCACTCGCCGAGCTGCCCGCCGGCATCGGCGAGATCTACTGTCATCCGGCCGAAAGCGGTGACGCGCCGCTGACGCCATCCATGCAGACGTATCGGCATGCCGACGAGCTCGATGCGTTGTTGTCGCCGCGCGTGCGCGCCGCATTCGATGCGGCTGGTGTGGCGCGCGGCGGGTTCGCCGACGTGTGCCGCGTCCGCGGCTTCGTCGCCGGGCAGGGGGGGGCGGCATGACGCGATGGCTCAAATGGGCTGGCTGGCCCGTTGGCATCGGCCTGCTGATTACGCTCGTGCTGCGCAACGGCGCGGGCGACATCGCCCACATCATCGGCCAGGCCGGCTTTGCGCTGCTGTGGCTCGTGCCGTTCCATGCGCTGCCGCTGCTGCTCGACGCCCGTGCGTGGCACCTGCTGCTCGGCCGCCGCGCGCCGCTCGCGTTCCTGTGGTGGGTGGCGACCGTGCGCGAGGCCGTGGGCCGGCTGTTGCCCGTGGTCAGCGTGGGCGGCGAGCTGGTGGGCATTCGGCTTGCGCGCTGGCGCGTCCGCGATGCGAGCTGCGTGAGTGCGTCGGTGATCGTCGAAGTGCTGGTGACGATCGTCGTCCAATACGCCTTCTCGGCGCTCGGGCTCGTCCTGATTCTGCTATCCAGCGGCGGTAACAACGGCAAGGCGATTGGCCTCGCCCTGTTGCTCTCGCTGCCGCTGCCCGTGCTGATGGTGGCGCTGCTGCGGCGTGGCGGCGTGTTCCATGCGATCGAGCGGTTCGCGGCCCGCGCGCTCGGCAGCGAGCATCGGCTGTTGCAAGGCATCGACGGCAAGCGGCTCGACGAGGAGATCGACGCGCTGATGCGGCGCACGGGCGTCGTGTTCCGTGCATTCCTCTGGCAATTGGCCGGCTACGTGCTCGGCGCGCTCGAGACGTATTGGGCGCTCGCGCTGCTGGGGCACCCCGTCTCGCTGGGCGGGGCCGTCGCGATCGAGGCGCTGACGCAGGCCGTGCGCCACGCGGCGTTCATGGTGCCGGCGGGCCTCGGCGTGCAGGAGGCGGCCGTCGTGATGCTCGCGCAGATGTTCGGCGTCGATCACGAGGTGGCGCTTTCGCTCGCGCTCGTCAAGCGGATGCGCGAGGTCGTGTTCGGTTGTATCGCGCTCGGCTCATGGCAATTGGCCGAGCTCATGCATGCGCGCAAGCGCTTGCCGGCCGCGCCGCACGGCGGTGCCGCTCGGGCCGCGCAAGGTGCATCGGTCCCGCTCGAGCAGCGTGCAGCCGCACGCGCCGAGGTACGCGACGCGGACCTCGTGCGCTGACCCGGGCCATCGTGCGGTCACGCGCATTCGGTGTAAACACGCCCTGGTTCGCATGAACGCTTGCGTCTACATTGAAGGCATCCGGACACAGCACAACGTTCGGCCAGACGACCCGGCGCGGTCTCGAGCTACGGGGGCGTTCGAGGTGGGGCATTCGTTGCCACGCGCTCGCACGCACGCGAAACACCGCGCCCTGATGGACGATGTCGATCGGCCGCGTGTCCGGCTTCCTTTTCTGCCGACGCAGATCGCGTCGCGCGCCTCGACCTTACCGGCTGCTCATCGCGCATGAGGGCCGGTTTTGTTTTTGGGCTTCCGCAAACGCGCTGCCGGTAGGTAGCCGCAAGCCTCTTATCGATCGCTGCGAATATCGAAAAAGCGACGGGAAATTTGGGCAATCGCCATGCGGACGATCGCATGAGACTTCCGCCTGCGTTTGCTCGAGCGCCGCTATGGCGCGTGTGCCGCTGCCGGAGCGACGCATTGTTGCGCTGCGGCACAGTTGGCGCATGCGGTTTGAAAAATCCCGTGTCGCTTGCGACTATCGCCGCTAGGCAGCAAGAAGCACATGCGAGCCGCGCGGCAAGACGCGGCGGGGATGGTGCCTCGTGCCCGAGGCGTAACTGACGATTCCTACAACGGAGACACCCGTGTTTCTCTACGGCTTCGGCCCGATCCTTCTTGCCGGCGCGATCAAGACGATCGAACTGTCGGTGCTCTCGCTCGCGGTTTCGGTGCTGCTCGGGCTCATCGGCGCGGTCGCCAAGCTGTCGCGCAATCGCGCCATTGCAAGCGCGGCGACGGCCTATACGACGCTGATCCGCTCCGTCCCTGATCTCGTCCTGATGCTGCTGCTGTTCTACAGCATCCAGATCGGCGTCAACGAGGTGACCGACGCGCTCGGCATGGCCCAGATCGACATCGACCCGTTCGTCGCGGGCGTGCTCACGCTGGGCTTCATCTACGGCGCCTACTTCACCGAGACGTTCCGCGGCGCGTTCCTGGCCGTGCCGCGCGGGCAGCTCGAGGCGGGCAGCGCCTATGGCATGAGCGGCATGCGCGTGTTCGGCCGCATCCTGTTCCCGCAGATGATGCGCTTTGCGCTGCCCGGCATCGGCAACAACTGGCAGGTGCTCGTGAAGGCTACGGCGCTCGTGTCGATCATCGGCCTCGCCGATGTCGTGAAGGCGGCCCAGGACGCCGGCAAGAGCACCTTCAACATGTTCTTCTTCATTTTCATCGCGGCGTTGATCTATCTCGCGATCACGACGGTGTCGAACCTCGTGCTCGTGTGGCTCGAGAAGCGCTACTCCATCGGCGTGCGCCACGCAGAACTATGATCGAGATCCTGTCGCAATACGGCCGCGCGTTCCTGTACTGGGACGGCAGCGGCTTCTCGGGCCTGGCCGTCACGCTGTGGCTGCTGGTCGCCTCGCTGTTGATCGGCTTCGTGATGGCCGTGCCGCTGGCCGTTGCGCGCGTGTCCAGGAACCGCTGGGTGTCCACGCCCGTGCGCTGCTACACGTACGTGTTTCGCGGCACGCCGCTGTTCGTGCAGCTGCTGTTGATCTACAGCGGTCTCTACAGCCTCGAATTCGTGCGCTCACATGAGCTGCTCGACACGTTCTTCCGCAGCGGCCTGCGTTGCGCGATCCTCGCGTTCGGCCTGAACACGGGCGCCTACACGACCGAGATCTTCGCGGGTGCGATCCGCTCGATTTCGCACGGCGAAGTCGAGGCGGCCCGCGCGTACGGCATGGGCGGCCTCACGCTGTATCGCCGCGTGATCCTGCCGTCGGCCTTGCGCCGCGCGTTGCCGTTGTACAGTAACGAGGTCATCCTGATGCTGCATGCGACCACCGTCGCGTTCACGGCCACAGTGCCCGATGTGCTGAAGGTCGCGCGCGACGCCAATTCGGCGACCTACATGTCGTTCCAGGCGTTCGGCCTCGCCGCGCTGATCTATCTTGCTGTATCGTTCGCACTCGTCGCGGTGTTCAGGCGGGCCGAGCAGCGCTGGCTCGCTTATCTGGCCGTCGGCCGCCATTGATTCATTTGGGATTACGGGAGAGCATGGTGCTCCAGCAGACTTCTCAATCCGCCGCCGTGAAACTCGCGGCGCTCGACATTCACAAGCGCTACGGTGACAACGAGGTCCTGAAGGGCGTCACGCTCGAGGCCAAGGCGGGCGACGTGATCAGCATCATCGGCGCGAGCGGCTCGGGCAAGAGCACGTTCTTGCGCTGCATCAACTTTCTCGAGCGGCCCAACGCGGGCAAGATCGTCGTCGACGGCGAGGAAGTGCGCACGAAAGCGGACCGCGTCGGCAACCTCGAAGTGGCCGATCAGAAGCAGTTGCAGCGCATCCGCACGAAGCTGTCGATGGTGTTCCAGCACTTCAACCTGTGGTCGCACATGAACGTGCTCGAGAACGTGATCGAGGCGCCCGTGCATGTGCTCGGCGTGTCGCGCCGCGAAGCCGAGGAACGCGCGCGCATGTACCTCGAGAAGGTCGGTCTGGCGCCGCGGCTCGAGATGCAATACCCGTCGCACCTGTCGGGCGGTCAGCAGCAGCGTGTGGCCATCGCGCGCGCACTCGCGATGAACCCCGACGTGATGCTGTTCGACGAGCCGACGTCGGCGCTCGACCCCGAACTCGTCGGCGAAGTGCTGAAGGTCATGCAGAAGCTGGCCGAGGAAGGCCGCACGATGATCGTCGTCACGCACGAGATGGGTTTTGCGCGCAACGTGTCGAATCATGTGATGTTTCTGCACCAGGGCCGCACCGAAGAAGAGGGCGACCCGGCGCAAGTGCTCGTCAACCCGCAGAGCGAGCGCTTGAAGCAGTTCCTCTCCGGCAGTCTGAAGTAAGCGAGCGCGCGGCGACCAGCATGCAGTTGCGCAGATCGACGACGCCACACCCCCCGAGCGGCCCGAGCGGCTCACGCTCGGCGGGAGGACGCTGATGGCGCGCACGTCGCCGACCCCGGCGCGCGTCACGCAAGTGGCTATCGTCGCGCTGCCGCCCGTGTCGATGTCGGGCGTGGGCCCGATCGTCGATGCGCTCGCGCTCGCCAACGAAATCGATGGGCGTCTGCTGTACCGCTGGCAGATTCTCTCTTGGGACGGCCGGCCCGTCCCGCTGTCGGGCGGCGCCGTGCTGCCGGCCGACGGCGCGTTCGGCGACGGTATCTCCTGCGACTGGCTCATCGTCGTGGCCGAGCGCTTTCAGCAATTCGCCGACTATCGGCTGTTTCTCGCAAGCCTCGCGCGGGTAGGGCAGCGCACGCCGCTCGTGACGGGTATCCACCACGGTGTGTGGTGGCTCGCGATGGCGGGGCAGCTGTCGGGCTACCGCGTCAGCGTGAAATGGGAGGCCTACCAGCAGTTCGCCGAGCAATTCGAGCGCTCGATCGTGACCCAGCAGATCTTCGAAATCGACCGCGATCGCGCGACCTGCGCGGGCGGCCAGGCCAGCGTCGACTTCATGCTGGCGATGATCGCGCGTGAGCACGGCCCCGAGCTGGCGGCGCGCATCGGCGACGCGCTCGGCATCGGCGTGCTGCGCTCGGGCGAGGAGCGCCAGCGCATTCCGTTCGTGACGGCCCCCGGCGAGCGCCATCCGCGCCTGAACGATGCGCTGTTGCTGATGGAGGCGAATATCGAAGATCCGCTGACGACCGACGAAATCGCCGGGCTCGTCGGTGTCTCGCGGCGCCAGCTCGAGCGTCTGTTCCGCCAATACCTCGGCGCGATGCCCTCGAAGTACTACCTCGGCTTGCGTCTGTCGAAAGCGCGCATGCAATTGCAGCGCACGAGCAAGTCGATCGTGCAGGTGAGTCTCGCCTGCGGATTTTCGTCGGCCGCGCACTTTTCCAATGCCTATCGCGAGCGCTTCGGCGTGACGCCGCGCGAGGAGCGCCGCAACTGGATCGCCAAGCAGCACGGCGCGGGCCCCGGCTATGCGGGTGAGCCGCGCGCGGCCGCGTTGCTCGAACCACCCGACGAATACAGTTGATCCCCATAAAAACACGTCGCGCCTGAGCAAGACGCACGGAGCGCCGTTTTCTACACTACTGCTACTACCTCAACGAGGACTTGCCATGAACGATCTCGCTGTGAACCGCCAGACTTTCGACGAAGTCATGGTGCCGGTATTTTCTCCCGCGTCTTTCGTGCCGGCGCGTGGCGCAGGCTCGCGCCTCTGGGATACCGAAGGGCGTGAATACGTCGATTTCACCGGCGGCATCGCGGTGACCGCGCTCGGCCATTCGCACCCCGAGCTCGTGCGCGTGCTGCACGAGCAGGGCGAGAAGCTCTGGCACGTGAGCAATGCCTACACCAATGAGCCCGTGCTGCGCCTCGCGAAGCGCCTCGAAGCGCTGACGTTCGCCGATCGCGCGTTCTTCGCGAACTCGGGCGCCGAAGCCAACGAGGCGGCGCTCAAGCTCGCACGCCGCGTCGCGCTCGAGCGTCACGGCGCCGACAAGATCGAAATCATCTCGTTCACGCAGTCGTTCCATGGGCGCACGCTGTTCACGGTCAGCGTGGGCGGCCAGCCGAAGTACGCCGAAGGCTTCGGCCCGGTGCCGGCCGGCATCACGCATCTGCCGTACAACGACATCGAGGCCGCGCGCGCGGCGATCGGGCCCAAGACGTGCGCCGTCATCGTCGAGCCGATCCAGGGCGAAGGCGGTGTGCTGCCCGCCGATCCGGCGTTCCTGCGCGCGCTGCGCGAAGCGTGCGACGCGCACGGCGCGCTGCTGATTTTCGACGAAGTGCAGACCGGTGTCGGCCGCACGGGGCACTTCTATGCGTACATGGATACGGGCGTGACGCCCGACATCCTCACGACGGCCAAGTCGCTCGGCAACGGCTTCCCGATCGGCGCCATGCTGACGACGAAGGAGATCGCCGCGCACTTCAAGGTCGGCGTGCACGGCACGACGTACGGCGGCAACCCGCTGGGTGCGGCGATTGCCGACAAGGTCGTCGAGCTCGTCAGCGATCCCGCGCTGCTCGAAGGCGTCAAGCAACGCAGCGCCCGGCTCACGGCCAAGCTCGAAGCGATCGGCAAGCGCTTCGAGCTGTTCAAGGAAGTGCGCGGCAAAGGTCTGCTGATCGGCGCCGAACTCGTGACCGCCTACGCAGGCCGCGCGAAGGATTTCGTCAACGCCGCCGCCAAGCACGGTGTCATGTTGCTGATCGCGGGGCCGGACGTGTTGCGTTTTGCGCCGTCGCTCGTGATTCCCGAGTCGGACATCGACGAGGGCCTCGCTCGCCTCGAGAAGGCGATCGAGGAAGTGACGGGCGCCACGGCTGACGCCGCCGCTCGCTAAAACCGGCCCACTGGAACGATGATGCTCTTCGTACGCCCTGGAAGACTTTCGGATCTCGACGCGCTGGAGGCAATGGCGCGCGCCGCGCAGCCCGTGCTGCACTCGTTGCCGCACGACCGGCGTGCGCTCGAGGCGCGCGTCGCGCTGTCGGAGGATTCGTTTCGCGCGCAGGTCGATTTCCCCGGCGAGGAGTTCTATCTCTTCGTGCTCGAGGACGGCGCGAGCGGCAAGCTGCTCGGCACGGCGAGCATCGTCGCTCAAGCCGGCTATGCCGAGCCGTTCTACGCGTTTCGCAACGATGCATTGATTCACGCGTCGCGCGAGTTGCACGTGAACCGCAAGATTCACGCGCTCACGATGTCGCACGAGCTGACGGGCAAGAGCCGGCTCGCCGGCTTTTACATCGATCCGTCGCTGACGGGTGACGCGGCCGCGCATCTGCTCTCGCGCGCGCGCATGATGTACGTGGCCGCGAACCGGCGGCGCTTTTCGTCGGAAGTGTTCTCGCTGCTGCTCGGCGTGACCGACGAGGCCGGCACTTCGCCGTTCTGGGAGGCGGTCGGGCGCAAGTTCTTCGGGCGCGACTTCGCGCAGATCGAAATGGCCTCGGGCGGACGCAGCCGCACGTTCATCGCCGAAGTCATGCCGAGCTATCCGCTCTACGTGCCGCTGTTGCCCGAGGCTGCGCAACGTGTGCTCGGCGAGCCGGACACGAAGGCGCTGCTCGCTTACGACATTCATCTCGAAGAGGGCTTCGAGCCCGATCGCTTCGTCGACATCTTCGATGCGGGCCCGGTGCTGACCGCCCAGGTCGATCGCAGCGCCTGCGTCGCGCACAACGAAACGCGCATCGTGCGCGAAGGGGCGGAGCGCGCCGCGCCCACGCTCGACGACACCACGACGAGCTACCTCGTCGCGAGCAACCGCGCCGGCGACTTCCGCTGCGTGCTCGCGGAGCTGGCTGGCCCGGCAGCGCCGGGCAAACGCGGTGAGCCAGCCGGCGACGCGCCGTTGACGTCGGCTGCGCGCGCAGCGCTCGGCGTCGTCGACGGCGACACGGTGCGCTGTGTGCCGCTGCATCGGCGCGACTCGGAAGCGCACGAGACGGATGCCGATGAGCCCTACACCGACACGCAATCAGTCAATCAATCGGGAGGTCGGCGATGATCGTCGTTCGTGCCGTCAAGTCGGGCGACGTGGACTCGCTCGTGGCACTTGCTCAGGAGACGGGCCCCGGTCTCACCACGTTCAAGCCCGATCGCGATGCGCTGGCTGCACGCATCGAGCGCTCGAAGAGGACGATGGAAGGGCGGGCCGCGCCGCATGAGGCCGGCTACTTCTTCGTCATGGAAGACACGGCAAGCGGCGATGTGGCCGGTGTATGCGGCATCGAGACGCAAGTCGGGCTCGAGCAGCCGTTCTACAACTATCGCGTGAGCACGGTCGTGCACGCGAGCCAGGAGCTCGGCGTGTGGACCCGGATGTCGCTGCTGAACATCTCGCACGACCTCACGGGCTATGCCGAGGTGTGCTCGCTGTTCCTGTCGCCGCGCTATCGCGCGCATGGCGTGGGCGGCTTGCTGTCGCGCTCGCGCTTCATGTTCATCGCGCAGTTCCGCGAGCGCTTTCCCGAGCGCCTGTGCGCCGAGCTGCGCGGCCATTTCGATGCCGACGGCACGTCGCCGTTCTGGCACGCGGTGGGCTCGCATTTCTACCAGATCGACTTCAACGCCGCCGACTACCTGAGCGCGCATGGCCGCAAGTCGTTCCTGGCCGAGCTGATGCCGCGCTACCCCGTGTACGCCGATTTGCTGCCGCAGGAAGCGCAAGACTGCATCGGCCTCACGCATCGCGACACGGCGCCCGCGCGCAAGATGCTCGAAGCGGAAGGGCTGCGCTATCAGAACCACGTCGACATCTTCGATGCCGGCCCGGTGCTCGAATGCCATATCAACGATTTGCGCACGGTGCGCGAGAGCGTGCTCGTGCCCGTGATCGTCGACGCATCGATGCTTGACGCGGGGCTCGATGCGCCGCGCTCGCTCGTGTCGAATACGTCGCTGAACGATTTTCGCGTCGGCGTTGCACCGGGCGTGCCCGAGGACGGGGCGATGCGCGTCTCGCCCAAGGACGCCGAGGCGCTCGACGTACGCGAAGGCGATGCGGTGCGGGTGCTGCCGCTGCCGCTGGCCAAAACCAAACAGGGATGAGCTGACATGAACGAACTTTTCATCGACGGCGAGTGGTGTGCGGCGAGCGGCCCCGCCTTCGCGTCGCGTAACCCGGGCACGAACGACATCGTCTGGCAGGGCAACAGCGCGTCGGCCGACGACGTCGATCGCGCCGTGACGAGCGCGCGCCGGGCGTTCGCGACGTGGTCGGCGCTGTCGTTCGAGGCGCGTTGCGAGATCGTGCGGCGCTTCGCCGCGCTGCTGGGCGAGCGCAAGGAAGCGCTGGCCGACGCGATCGGCCGCGAAACCGGCAAGCCGTTGTGGGAAGCGCGCACGGAGGCGGCCACCATGGCGGCCAAGGTCGAGATCTCGATCACGGCCTATCAGGAGCGCACGGGCGAGAAGCGCACGTCGATGGCCGACGGCGTCGCGGTGCTGCGGCATCGTCCGCACGGCGTCGTGGCCGTGTTCGGTCCTTACAACTTCCCAGGGCATTTGCCGAACGGCCACATCGTGCCTGCGCTGATCGCCGGGAACGCGGTCGTGTTCAAGCCGTCGGAGCTTGCGCCCGAGGTCGCGCGCATGACCGTGCAGATCTGGCGCGATGCGGGCCTGCCGGCCGGCGTGCTCAATCTCGTGCAAGGCGAGAAGGACACCGGCGTGGCGCTCGCCAATCATCGTCAGATCGATGGCCTGTTCTTCACGGGCAGCTCCGATACGGGCACGCTGCTGCACAAGCAGTTCGGCGGCCGGCCCGAGATCGTGCTGGCGCTGGAGATGGGCGGCAACAATCCGCTCGTGATCGGCGAAGTCGAGGATCTCGATGCGGCCGTGCATCACACGATCCAGTCGGCGTACCTGTCGGCCGGTCAGCGCTGCACGTGCGCGCGCCGCATCTTCGTCCCGCACGGCGCGTTCGGCGAGCGCTTTCTCGAGCGCTTCACCGAGGTCACTTCGCGTATCGCCTATGGCGTCTACAACGCCGATCCGCAGCCGTTCATGGGGGCGGTGATCTCGGCACGCGCGGCGTCGCGCCTCGTGGCCGCCCAGCAGCGCTTGCTGGATGCCGGTGGGCGCGCACTGTTGACGATGGAGCAACGCGACCCCGCGCTCGGCTTCGTGAGCCCCGCGATTCTCGATGTCACCGAGGTGCGCGAGCTGCCGGACGAGGAGCACTTCGGCCCGCTCGCGCAGATCATCCGTTACACGGGCCTGGATGAAGCGATCGCGCGCGCCAACGACACCGCCTACGGTCTGTCGGCCGGCCTCATCGCCGACGACGAAGCGGCCTGGACGCACTTCAACCGCACGATTCGCGCCGGCATCGTGAACTGGAACCGGCCGACCAACGGCGCATCGTCGGCGGCGCCGTTCGGCGGCACGGGCCGCTCGGGCAATCATCGGCCCAGCGCGTTCTACGCGGCCGATTACTGCGCCTATCCGATGGCCTCGGTAGAAAGCACGCAACTTCAAATGCCCGCGAGCGTTTCGCCGGGTCTTCAATTCTAAGAATCGAGTAGGGACGACGATGCAAGCACGGGAAGCCAATTTCGACGGACTCGTAGGTCCGACGCACAACTACGCGGGACTGTCGTTCGGTAACGTGGCGTCGCTGGCGAACGAGAAATCGGCCGCGAACCCGCTCGCCGCGGCCAAGCAAGGCCTGCGCAAGATGAAGCAGCTGGCCGATCTCGGTTTTCTGCAAGGCGTGTTGCCGCCGCAAGAGCGGCCGTCGCTGCGCCTCTTGCGCGAGCTCGGCTTCTCGGGCAACGACGCGCGCGTGCTCGAACGTGCGGCTAAGGAAGCCCCTGAGCTGCTCGCGGCGGCGAGCTCGGCTTCGGCGATGTGGACCGCCAACGCGGCGACGGTGAGCCCATCGGCCGACACGCAGGACGGCCGCGTGCACTTTACGCCGGCCAACCTGACGAGCAAGCTGCATCGCGCGATCGAACACGAGGCGACGCGCCGCACGCTGTCCGCGATCTTCGCCGACGAGGCGCGCTTCGCCGTGCACGAGGCATTGCCGGGCACGCCGGCGCTCGGCGACGAAGGTGCCGCGAACCACACGCGCTTTTGCTCGGCCTATGGCGAGCGTGGCGTCGAGTTCTTCGTGTACGGGCGCAGCGAGTACCGCCGCGGCCCCGAGCCCGTGCGCTATCCGGCGCGCCAGACGTTCGAGGCGAGCCGCGCCGTCGCGCAGCGCCACGGCCTGCACGAGGAAGCGACCGTCTACGCACAGCAGCGCCCCGACGTCATCGATGCGGGCGTGTTCCACAACGATGTGATCGCGGTCGGCAATCGTCAAACGCTGTTTTGCCACGAGCGCGCCTTCGTGGAGCAAAGCGCCGTCTACGACCGCCTGCGCGAGCGGCTCGCGAAAACGGGTGCCGAGCTGAACGTGATCGAGGTGCCCGATGCGCGCGTGAGCGTGGCCGATGCGGTGTCCTCGTATCTGTTCAACAGCCAGCTGCTCACGCGTGCTGACGGCACCGAGGTGCTCGTCGTGCCGCAGGAGTGCCGTGAGAACCCGCGTGTGTCGGCCTATCTCGACGACCTCATCAGCGGTGCCGGCCCGATCGCCGACGTGCTCGTATTCGATCTGCGCGAGAGCATGAAGAACGGTGGCGGCCCCGCCTGCCTGCGCCTGCGCGTGGTGTTGACCGAAGCCGAGCGCGCCGCGACGGCGCCGGGGGTATGGATCGACGACGCGCTGTTCACACGGCTCGACGCGTGGATCGGCAAGCACTACCGCGACCGCCTCGCGCCGGCCGATCTGGCCGACCCGACCCTGCTCGTGGAATCGCGGACAGCGCTCGACGAGCTCACGCAAATCCTCGGCCTGGGCTCGCTCTATGACTTCCAGCGCTAAGCCTGCCGTGCCGCCGCTGCTCGGCGATTTCCTCGCGTTTACGCTGGCCGGTGGGCGGCCCGACACGAGCGAGCAAAGCGGCACGTGTGGGCGCGATGGCGCGTCTGTGCGCTATGCGTGGCTCGACGAAGGGGTGCTGTTGCTCGAGCCGCGGACTGCGCCGGGGTCACCGACGCTGCCCAGCGTGCTCGTGTCGGCCGGTGTCCACGGCGACGAGACGGCGCCGATCGAGCTGCTCTCGCAACTGGTGGCCGATCTCGCGTGCGGCGCGTTGCCGCTCGCATGCCGGTTGCTCGTCGTGCTCGGCAACATCGCGGCGATGCGCTCGGGCGAGCGCTACCTCGACGACGACATGAACCGGTTGTTCTGCGGCCGCCATCGGCAACTCGCGGCCAGCCGGGAGGCGCCACGCGCTGGCGCGCTCGAAGCTTGCGCCGCACGCTTTTTCGAAGCGGCGCCGGGCGATCAATCCGCGCGCTGGCACATCGACATGCACACGGCCATTCGCGCCTCCGTGTTCGAGCAGTTCGCGTTGCTGCCGCATACGGGCACGCCGCCGTCGCGCGCCATGTTCGCATGGCTCGCGCAGGCACGCATCGCCGCGGTGCTGCTGCACACGGCCAAGGGCAACACGTATACGCACTTCACGGCCGAATCGTTCGGTGCGCAGGCGTGCACGCTCGAGCTCGGCAAGGTGCGTCCGTTCGGGCAGAACGACCTCACGCGCTTTGCGGCGGCCGATCGCGCCGTGCGCGCGATCGTCAGCGGCACCGAGGCGGGCGGCGCAGCCTCGATGCCGCTCGTGTTCACCGTCGTCGATCAGATCACGAAGCAAAGCGACGCGTTCGAGTTGTACGTCGCTGCCGATGTGGCCAACTTCACGCCGTTCCCGAAGGGCACGCTGCTCGCGCGCGACGGCGATTATCGCTATGCGGTGCAGCACGAGGAGGAGCGCCTCGTGTTCCCGAACCCGACCGTCAAACCGGGCCTGCGCGCAGGCCTGCTCGTCGTCGATACGACACGGGAGACGCTGGACGCGCTCGCGTCCTGATCCCGTGTCGATGCGCCGCACGCGAAAGGGCCGGCATGGCCCTTGGCGTGCGGCGCTTCCCAAGCACAGCTCGCCACGGTGGCATACAGTGGAAGTGACCGTTCATGCGACTTGCGCACATTGAGCGCACATCGTTCTGCTGCGGTCCTCGGACCACGGTCACTTTGCAGGAGCGACTGCGATGAGCAATTTGACACGTCACGACCCGTTCTCGGTCGAATCGATTCCCGACCTGTTTCAAGGCCTCTTCAGCCCGATGCGCTTGTTGACGCCGTTCGCCGATGTGAAGATCGACGTGACCGAAAGCGATAGCGCTTTTACGGTCAGGGCCGAGCTGCCGGGCGTCGACAAGAAGGATATCGACGTGAAGATCGACGGCAACGTCGTCTCGATCAGCGCGAAGGCAGAGCGCAGCAAAGCGCTGAAGGAAGGCGAGCGCGTGATTCGCAGCGAACGCTATTCGGGCCAGCTGAGCCGTTCGTTCTCGCTGACCTGCGACATCGACGACGCGCTAGCGACCGCAAAATACCTCGACGGCGTGCTGACGCTGACGCTACCGAAAAAGACGACGGCCTCGCGCAAGCCGTTGCAAATCGATTGAGCCGCGAGCCTGCCGAGGGCGCTCGGCCGCCCCTTGCCTGACCATCCTGCTCCCCACTGATTGTCCGTCTGCCGATACCGGCACTTGCCTCCGAGCGACATCGAATTGCATCTTCGTTGCCGTGTGGTCGCGCGTGCTGCATAGCCGCGTGCGGCGCACGCGCGCCAACACGAGCGCTCAAGGGCTTTACAATGCTCGACCGGCGTGCGGCTTGTGCAATGCATCAAGGCTGCCGCAGGCGTTTGAACGGCATTTTTTGCCCGGTGACGATGGACACCGGGTTCTGCCCTTTGTATCAACTCTGTCTAGGATCTACTTGATGAAACTGAACTTGCGAAAGAACGTGTCGCTCGCGCTTGTTGCAGCAGCGGCGGTGGCGGGCAGCGTGTCTGCGGCGGAACTGAAGGAACTGCATTTCGGCCTCGAAGCCTCGTATGCGCCGTTCGAATCGAAGTCGGCTTCGGGTGAACTGCAAGGATTCGACATCGACGTCGGCAATGCCGTCTGCGCCAAGCTGAAGGTCAAATGCGTGTGGGTCCAGAACGACTTCGACGGCCTGATCCCGGCCCTGCAGGCTCGCAAGTTCGACGCCATCAACTCGGACATGTCGATCACCGAGCAGCGTAAGCAAGCCATCGATTTCACCGACCCGATCTATACGATCCCCACCCAGCTGATCGCGAAGAAGGGCAGTGGCCTGCTGCCGACGGCCGCGTCGCTGAAGGGCAAGCACGTGGGCGTGCTGCAAGGCACGATCCAGGAAACCTATGCGAAGGCGAAGTGGGCGCCGGCCGGTGTCGACGTCGTTTCCTACCAGTCGCAGGACCTCGCCTATGCCGACCTCGTCAGCGGCCGCCTCGATGGCACTTTCCAGGATTCCGAAGCCGCGATGAAGGGTTTCCTGAAGCGCCCGCAGGGGGCGAACTTCGCGTTCGCGGGCCCGGCGGTCGTCGACGAAAAGCTGCTTGGCTCGGGTACGGGCTACGGCTTGCGCAAGGGCGATAAGCAACTCAAGGACACGCTCGATCGCGCGCTCAAGGATCTGAAGGCCGACGGCACGCTCGACAAGATCGCCGCCAAGTACTTCGACGTGAAGGTTGTCCTGAAGTAAGCGAAAAGTGGCTTGGCAAGCGGGTGGCGCGCGATGCGCGCGTCGGCCGCAACAGGTATCTGGTCCAGGCGGGCGCACGCGGTTCGAAGAACCTGCGGCGCCCGATTTTTTTAGCGCATTTGCTCGATATCGTCCGTTACCGCCCCCATCGTATAATCCGCCCTGATTGAAAGATCCCGGGCGAGCGAGACCTTCGCCTCAGCAACGAACAATATTCATACAAATGAAAGGGGGCTGGATGGAGATGACGAACGACGAGGTGAGGCGCGCCACCGCGCCTGCCGAGCCAGCCGTCTCCCCGGCGCATGCGACTGTCATGTATCCGACGCGGCAACCGCTGCTCGACGCGGAAGGCTTGCTGTGCGGCTTCGAGCTCGTTTTGCGCGCAGACGAAGAGGCGGCCGCCACACCCGCGGCACCGGCCACCGACGCGCGCGATGAGCTGCGGCTGTCCGACGAGGCTGCCGCACGCGTGTTGGATGCGCTCGGCGCAAGAGGGGTCTATGCCGCGCTCGCTGGCCATCGAGGCTATCTGAATGCAAGCCGCGCACTGCTGTTTTCCGATGCGTTCACGCGCATCTCCCCCGATCGCTATCAGTTCGAGCTGCCGCCCGACATCGAAGTGGACCCGGCGCTGATCGCGCGTCTGGTCGGACTGCACGCGAAGCGCCATCGCTTCGTGCTCGATCATGTGACGCAGCCCAATGAGACGTTCGCGAAGCTGTTGCCGTACGTGCATGCGGTCAAGATCGACGTCGCGCGTGTGCCGCCCGGGCTATTGCCCAAGCTGGCAGCTGCGCTGAAGTCGGCAGGCAAGCTGTTGATCGCGTTGAACGTCGATGCGCCGGAGCAATTCGACGAGGCGCGCGAGTTGGGCTTCGATCTGTTTCAAGGCTACTTCTTCGCGTCGCCGCACAAGCAGACGACACGCCGCGCCAGTGCACCGCGCCAGGCATTGCTGAACCTGCTGCGGCTGCTGTCGGCCGACCCCAGCGTCGCGCAGCTCGAAGCCGAGCTCAAGCTGAACCCGGTGCTCGTCATGCACCTGATGCGGCTCGCGAACTCGGGCGAGGGCAGCATCGGCCGCAAGGTCGCGACGCTGCGCGAGGCGATCAACGCGACGGGTACCAATCGCATTGCGCGCTGGACCCAGTTGCTGCTGTACGCCGACGGCCGCAAGGTGCGGCTCGAGGACGATCCGCTCGTGCAACTGGCCGCCACGCGTGCGCGCTTCATCGAATTGGCTGTGGCGCGCCTCGCGCAAGCGACCCGCAAGACGGTCGACGGGGCGTTCCTGACCGGTGTGTTCTCGCTGGTCGGGGTGGTGTTCGGCGATACGCTCGAAAACACGCTCGATGCGCTGTCGCTGTCGAGTCACATTCACGCGGCGATCCTGCATCGCGAAGGCACGCTCGGCACGCTGCTGAACGCGGTCGAAGCGCTCGAGCGCGGCGACTGGGCCGCGGTGGATCGGGCCGCGGCGATGCTCGAGCCTTTGAGCTCGGCTGACCTCACCGAGCTCGCGATCACGGCGGCGGCATGGGCCAGCTCGTCGGACCAGAGCGACGAGCACGCCGGGCTCGACCACTTCGAGGAATAGAGCAAGAGCAACCGAGGATCAAACGAAAGACGGCCCGCGGGCCGTCAGCGGCTCCCCGGTTCTTTGAGCGGCCTCTCTTTCCTGCAGCCAGGCGATAAAGACGGACGTTCGCAATGGGATGGCAGGCATGGGAGGATGCACCAGGTAGTAGCTGTACGGGCAGGGCTGGGAAAAGCCTCCGAACGGCAAAACCAGCTCCCCGCGATCGATCTGCTTTTGCACCAACCGTTGCCGCCCAATCGCGATCCCGACATGGTTCTCGGCGGCAATGACGCACAGGTCCGATTGGTCGAACGTGAAATTGCGTTCCGGCAACGCGACGTCGGGGAGCGTCCGACTCGCCCAAAGTGTCCATTCCGCGTCATGGGCGGCATGATTCCACGCGAGTGAATCGTGCAGCAGCGTGCAGGTGACGATGTTTTCGGGGTGATCATGCAGCCCATGTCGCTCCGCATACTCCGGGCTACAGACGGGGGCCATGCACTCGTCCATGAGCTTGTGGCTCACCAGGCCCGGAAATTCGCCATTCGCGTAGTCGATCGCCAAGTCGATATGCTGCGTACGGAAGTCGATATTGTCGTTGCCGACTCGCAGATCGACGGATAGGCCCGGGTACTTCGTAGCAAAGTCTGCCAGTTGCGGCACCAGCCAGCATTGAGCGACCGAGGGCCGCGCGTAGACCGTAATCCGCCCCTCGACGAGCTCGCCTGGGGTGGGCTCCAGCGCCTCGGCGAGTTCGCTCATCGTTGCATGCAGGATGCGGAAAATGCGCTCGCCTTCGGGCGTCAGGGAAATCTTCCGGGTGAGCCGTTGGAACAGACGCATATCCAACGCTTTCTCGAGGCGCTTGATGCGATGGCTGACCGCGCTGGCGGTCAGGCATAGCGCTTGCGCCGCCTGCTGGAAGCTCAGGTAGCGGGCGACGACGAGAAACGTATGGAGGTTGGCGAATTGGCTGCTGTCCAGCCGATGGGCAATCCGTGGCGGCAGGTTGTACACGTTTGTCCGCTCCCCCTTCGTCGGCGGTAATGTCGTTGACGCATCGCCACGACCATGGTGTTGCGGCGTAGCCAGCCTTGGGAATCGGCTGGCGACAACGCGGCTCAAGTCTGCAAGATCCGTCGACCTTTGGAAAGGTACTGGGCCATTTCCTCTTCCGGCACCATGCTGCCGCCTGTCGCCCACGCGAGGTGGGTCGCCTTGGCCTGGAGAGCCGGGTCCATTTGCATGCGCAGCCGGTAGGCTTCCTGATCCTGCGCCAGGACGCGTGCCATGCCGGGTACGCCGGCAAGAGCCGAGGGCTCGAGACGAATGCCTTCTTCTCGCTCGAGCAGCGCGAGCAACGCAAAGAGTTCACCATCGCTGACGGTGTAGTAACCGTCGACGAGCCGCTGCATGGCCTTGCCGACAAAACCGGAGGGCCGTCCCACGGCCAGTCCGTCGGCCGCCGTGACGTTATCTATCCCGAGATCCTGGACCGATACTTCGTCGTGCAGTCCGGTGTAGACGCCGAGCAGCATGCAAGGCGAATGCGTCGGCTCCGCAAAGATGCAGTGAACCGCGTCCCCGAATGCCAGCTTCAGACCGAACGCCACGCCACCGGGGCCACCGCCGACGCCGCAGGGCAGATAGACGAACAGCGGATGCTCGGTATCCACGACGACCCCGGCAGCGGCCAGTTGCGGTTTGAGCCGCTCAGCGGCGACTGCGTACCCGAGGAACAAATTCGTGGAGTTTTCATCGTCGACGAAGTGGCACGCTCGATCCTGTGCCGCTTGCCTGCGCCCCTCGGTGACTGCCGCGCTGTAATCCGACGCATGCTCGACCACGGTCACGCCGTGTGAGCGCAACTTGTCCTTCTTCCATTGCCTGGCATCCGCCGACATGTGCACGGTCACCTGGAACCCGAGTGTGGCGCCCATGATGCCGATCGACAGTCCCAGATTGCCGGTGGACCCGACGGCGATCCGGTAATCGCCGAAGAAGGCGCGGAACGCTTCGCTGTCGAGCTTCGAATAATCGTCGTCCTCGTCGAGCAGTCCATGCGCGAACGCGAGATCTTCGGCATGTTTGAGCACCTCGTAGATGCCGCCACGCGCCTTGATCGAGCCGGAAATCGGCAGATGGCTGTCGAGCTTGAGCCATAGCTGACCCGGCAGCGCCAACCGGTACCGCTCGCTCAGCGCGTCCCGCAGGCGAGATCCGGGCCGCAGCGGCGACTCGATGATTCCGCCTGCCGCCCTGGTTTGCGGAAAGACGCGCGCGAGGTAGGGGGCAAACCGTGCAAGCCTGGCACTGGCGTCCTCGACATCCTGCTTCGTCAAGCCTACATCGGGCAAGGCCTCTTCCGCGGGCCGCACGGCCGGATTGAACCAGGCCGTTTCTCTCAGTGCGACCAGGTCTCGAATGAGCGGGTGGCTTTCCTGCCACTGCGCGATGGATTTTCCTGCAATCATGATTCGCTTCCTCATTTCAGTACCGTGGCTGCGCCGATTGGGCGTCATAGGCGCACAACGACACTCGAGATTGGACAAGCGAATGTCGGCCGTGACAAAGGATGAATCGTCAGCAGATGGATGATGCCAAATCAACCGTCAAAAAAACGAAACCCCACGTTCACGAAAAAACGTGGGGTTCGTCAGTAGCCTGCAGACGGCCTTTGCGTAGAACGGGATGCGTACCGGCAGCCTTAGAGCGTCTCGAGTTCGCGTGCCGGCGCGTGAGCGAAGAACCGACCCAGCTCGCGCGCGAGCTCGTTCAGCGCGCTCATTTCCGTCTGCGAAATCTTGCGCGGCTCCTGCGTGGCAGACCAGTCGCCGTAGAGCAGGGCGACCGTCGATTGGTTGGCGACGACCGGCAGCAGCACGAACGAGCGCGTATCGTCGAACGCCTGACGGAACCACGCCGGCAGACGCGCGACCATTTTCGGATCGTGCGCATTCTCGATGAAGATGCCGACCGAGTTCGTGATGGCGAGGTGGAACACGTCGGGCTCGAACGCCTCGTTGAAGCGCAGCGTCGACAGCAGGTGCTCGATGTCGCGTCCAAAGCCCAGGCGTGCCTTGAAGACGCCCGAGGCCTGACGCACGAACATCACCGTATGCGCGAAGTTGAGCCCGGCCAGCACGGTTTCGGACGCCAATGCCAGCACGGGGGCCAGCGCATTTTCCGAAGGTAGCGCACGCAGATCCTCGAGGCCCGCCGCGATGCGCACCTCGGCGTTCACGGCTGCACGCGCGATCGCGTCGGCGCTCGCGCGCAGTTCGACGATCTCGCGCATCACGCCTTCGCCGGCTTCCTCGCGTGCGAGCGCGACGCTCATTTGCGCGAGTATCTCGGGTTCGATCGCGAGCGCATGGCTATAACGCTGCGCCAGCCCGGCGATCTTGGCTTCGCAGGCCTGTTCGGGCAGGTCGGCCATCGTCAGGATGTCGGCGACTTCGGTCGAAAAGTTCGTGGTCGCCTGCAGCCATTGCACTTGGCTCGATTCGTCGGCGTCGGGCTCGTACTTGCTCATGCCCGCGCGGATCATGTCCGGCAAGCGCCAGCGCGAGGCAGCCTCGAGCCCGATCTCCTCGAAGCTCACGCCCAGCACGGCCGTACTGGCTTCGCTTTCGTCCAGCGTGCCCTCGGCCGCCTTGCGGCGAATCTGATCCCATTCGGCTTCGAGATAGAACACGACGAGCAGCTTGCCGACCTGACGCATCAGCGTGCAGACCACGGCTTCCTCGCCGGCGCGCAGGTCGCCGTGTTCGGTGAGCTTGCGGGCCACGCTGCCCGAGAGCATCGCGCGGTTCAGCTCGAGTTTGGCGTCGATGCGATGCGGCGCGCTGTGATGAAAGTGATCGACGAGCTTCAAGCCGACGACGAGATGGCCGACGGCATCCATGCCGAGCACCATCAGCGCGCGCGTGACGGTCGTGATGTTGCCGCCGAAGGCCATGTACATGGCCGAGTTGGCGAGCCGCAGCACCTTCTGAGTGAGGGCGAAGTCCGACAGCACGACTTTCACGAGCGCCGTGAAGTCGAGATCGTCGTTGGTCACCGCGGCCATCGTGGTGCGCAGCGATTGCGACAGCATCGGGAAGTCGCCGCGCTCGCTCATTCGCGCCCACAGCTTATCGAGCTGCGCCGCCTTTACCATGTGAATCCCGTCCAAACCATACGCGTGTCATTGCATTGTGTGGGTGCCGCATCGCGGCCAGTACCCGTTCCCTCGCATCCTGTCCCGCTCATGCCGCCTCGTGCAGATGCAGCACGCGGGCTTCGAAGCGTTGTGCCAGCTCCTCGGACGGCAGTGCCTTGCAGACCAGCCAGCCCTGGATGTGATCGCAGCCCATTGCCGTCAGCATCTCGCGCTGGGCCTCCGTCTCGACGCCTTCGGCGACGAGCTCGAGATCGAGCGTCTGTGCGAGTCCGACGACCGCGGACACGATCGCTTGATCGTTGCGTGAGGTTAGCAGGTTCTCGACAAAACTGCGGTCGATCTTCAGCTTGGCGAGCGGAAAGCGTTGCAAGTATGCCAAGCTGGAATACCCGGTACCAAAGTCGTCGACGGCGAAGCGGATGCCGAGCGCCGTCATCTCCTCGAGCAGCGCCGTCGCATGCGCAGGGTCCTGCATCAGCAGGCTTTCGGTGATCTCGAGCACGAGGCGGCGCGCGGGCAGGCCCGTCAGCGCGAGCGCTTCCTGCACGTTCTGCGTGAAGCGCGGGTCGCGGAACTGCTGCGGCGAGACGTTGACGGCCACGTACTGTAGCGCGATGCCCTGCGCATCCCATTGCACGAGCTGCATGCAGGCGATCTTGAGCACCCAGTTGCCGAGGTAGTTGATGAGGCCGATCGATTCGGCAAGCGGGACGAACCTCGATGGCGGCACGAGCCCGTGCACGGGATGCTGCCAACGGATCAGGGCCTCGACACCGACGACGCCGCGGGTCTGGCTGCTCGTGATCGGCTGGAAGTGCAGCGAGAATTCGCCGTTGCGCACGCCGTCGTAGAGGTCGGCCTCGAGCTTGAGGCGTTCGGCATCGGCCGGGTCGGCATGCGCCGTGTGGAACGCGAGCGTGTTGCTGCCGGCAGCCTTGGCCTGGGCGAGCGCGTGGTCGGCGCGGCGCAGCAATTGCTCGTGGTAGCAGGCCCCCGTGCCGCCGTGGCTCGGGTCGGGATGCAACGCGATGCCGACACTGGCCGACAGGTGCACGGGCTGGCCGTTGAACGAGTAGGGCTGCTGGACGGCCGTCATGAAGCGGCGCCCGAGCGCCTCGGCGGCCGAGGCTGCCTGTTCGCGCGTATCGGCGCGCAGCAGGATCGCGAATTCGTCGCTGGTCACGCGCGCGAGCGTTTCATCGGGCGAAACGAGCGCTTGCAGCCGCATGGCGGTGTCGCGCAGCAGTGCATCGCCGGCATCGTAGCCGAGCGCGCGGTTCACGCGCTGATAGTCGTCGAGGTCGACGAGCAGCAGGGCGGCGCCGCTGCCGGTCGTGTCGGCATACTCTTGCGCGAGCCTGGCGGCCGCCGTCAGTGCGGTGCCGTTCGGCAGGCCCGTCATGCGGTCGTTGTGCAGTTCGTAGACGAGGCGCTCCTCGGCCGCGCGCCAGGCCGACACGTCGAATGCGGAGACGGCGAAGCCCGGCTTGCCGTCGTGCACGCTGCGCACGAGGCGCAGCTCGACGGCGATCGGATAGGTCAGGGACTTCATCAGATGCAGCGTCGCCTTTTCGACGCAGCCCGACGCCGATGCGCGCGCGATCAAGGCATCGAGCTGGGCCGCATCGGCGGCCGAGACGAGCTCGTGCAACGTGATGGCCTGCAGGTACTCGCGGCGACAGCCGATGAAGCGCAGACTGGCTTCCGAGACGTACAGAAAGCACTGGTCCTCGTCGACGTGGGCCAGAAAGTCGACCGCGCCGACGGTACGTTCGAGCCGCGCCGCGAACGCGGCGCTTTGCCGGGCGTTCGCTTCGGCTGCGGCCGTGCGCGCCGCATGCGTGCGGCCGCGCAACAGGTCGATAGCCGCGCGCCACGTACTGCGGCGCGGCGCGCTCAGTGTTTTTGCTTCCATTCGTTCTCGCAGGCGACTGTCTGAGTCTCGATCGGGCCCCTGGCTTGCTCTCATACCGGGTCCGCTCGGCGGGAGGGGTGCTTCTCGCGCAGGCGCTCGTCGCCATACCTCCCATCAGGATGGGTTATCGGCCGCGCGCCGGAATTCTTTAGGCAAGCGTGGCTTTCAGTCCACAAAAAGAGACTCGGGATTGGCCCGAAGGTGCAGCGGACGTTGTTTTTGAGAAAATGCCGCGCAAACCGCCTGCTATCGGCTGGCAAGGCGGAATACGGATGCGGCCGCGCTGCACCGCCCACGAACGGGCGGTGGGCGGGACCGGCGCATCGGATGTGCGCGGCGGGTACGAGCGGCCGCGCGCTTGTTTTGTTAGAACTGAGTGGGACTCAAGCTATGGCCGAAATCCTGACCGCGCAGCCGGATCAGCAACGCACGGCGCGCACCGGGCACGAGTCCGAATACGTGTATCTGGGCCGGCAGCCGATTCTGGCGCGCAATGGCGCGCTCGATGCGTACGAGCTGCTGTTCCGGACGAGCAGTGACAATTGGGCCCAGGTGGACGACGATGCGCTGGCCACCGCGCAGGTCGTCGCGCATACGGTCGGCGGCATCGGCGTGAGCGCCGCGCTGGGCCCGCATCGCGGCTACGTCAACGTGGGCCGTGACCTGTTGTGCGACGACATCGTGATGCTGTTGTCGCCCGAGCGTTTCGTGCTCGAAGTGCTCGAGACGGTCACGCTCGATGCGCCCGTCATCGAGCGCATCGCCAAGCTGCGTCGCGCCGGATTTCGCATCGCGCTCGACGACGTTGGCGAGCTGTCGGACGAGCTCGCGCGGGTGCTGCCGCACATCGATATCGTCAAGGTCGATTTCTTGCTGGTCGACCGGGCGCGTCTGCCGGCACTCGCGCAAGCTGTCCATGCACGCGGCAAGACGCTCTTGGCCGAGAAGGTCGAGACGCGCGAAGACTATGCGCTCGCGCACGAGCTCGGCTTCGATTTTTTCCAAGGCTATTTCTTCGCGCGTCCGCAGGTGCTGAGCGCGCGCCGCCGCGATCCGTCGCGCGAGTCGCTGCTGCGCGTGCTCGCGCTGATCGCGGGCGACGCGTCGCTGGCCGAACTCGAGACCGAGCTCAAGCGCAGTCCAAGCGTCGTCATGCAGCTGCTGCGGCTCGTGAACTCGAGTGCCTATGGGCTCGAACGGCGCATTGCATCGGTGCGCGAGGCGATCATGGCAACGGGCACGCGCCAGATCGCGCGCTGGGCGCAGTTGCTGCTCTACGCGTCGAATGGCGGACTGCCGTGGCGCTCCGATCCGCTCGTGCAGTTGGCGGGCACGCGGTCGCGTTTCATGGAACTCGCCGCGAGCCGTTTGCGGCCCGGCGACGAGCGCTTCGTCGATGCAGCCTTCATGACGGGCATTCTTTCGCTCGTGCACGTGCTGCTCGGTGACGCAGCGCCTGCCGACGCCCTGTGGAAGCTGGGGCTCGTCGCCGAGATCGGCGACGCGATCATGCATGGCGCGGGCCCGCTCGGCGCATTGCTGACGGTGGCCGAAGCGGCGGAGGAGGGCGATGGCGAACGTGCGGCGCGCACGGCCGGCCTCACCCATGGCGAATTCGCGGCGCTGACGCCGGCCGTGCTGGCCGACATCAATCTGTCGGCTGCCGCATGGTTCGCGGCGCACGGCAACGCCTGAGCAAAGCTTCGACGTCCGTGGTTCAATAGGGTGACTGTCGTGCGGCGTGACCCGCATCGCACGACACTCACCCTCGGGCGTGTCCGGCGACGCGACGCTCGCGGGGGCACCGCAGACGCCCTGTATGACTTGGGCCAGGCGCCAACTCATGCTCGCCGAACTCGAACCGAGGAAACGAAATGAAGCGAGGCATCCGTGGCATGGCGCTGGCAACGATCGTCGGCGCCGTATTGGCCGTATGTTCGTTCGACGCGCTAGCCGTGCTCAAGCCCGGCGACAAGGCGCCCGATTTCACGACGCAAGCATCGCTGGGCGGCAAGACCTACACGTATTCGCTGGCCGATGCGCTCAAGAAAGGCCCGGTCGTGCTGTACTTCTACCCGGCGGCGTTTACGACGGGCTGCACGATCGAGGCGCACGAATTCGCCGACGCCGTGGATGAATACAAGAAGTACGGTGCGACGGTGATCGGCGTCTCGCACGACGACATCGCCACGCTCACACGCTTTTCGGTCAGCGAATGCCGCAGCAAATTTCCCGTGGCGGCAGATCAGGATCACCGCGTCATCGACGCCTACGATGCCGGCATACCGTTCAAGAAATCGATTGCCAATCGCGTGTCCTACGTGATTGCGCCCGATGGCACGATCCTCTACGAATACACGAGCCTGTCGCCCGACAAGCATGTCGAGAACACGCTGAACGCGGTCAAGGCGTGGGCCGCCAAGCACCCCGTGCAGTAGAGCGGTGTGCCCCCGCGGCGGGTCTCCGTTGTGATAGCCTCGGGGGCATTGCGCCGCGGATGGGCGCACGCGGCGCGGGTTGCCGCGTGCGAGCCTGATCGGTTGGTCGGCGGCGCCGCATCTGTCATCGATCCTCCGTCATGTCGCAAAGCGCTTCGCATTCCCCCTCGCACGCCGCCGGTACCCCGTCGTTCATTCCCACCTACGCGGGCGTGCTTTCGTTCATGCGCCGGCCCTATACGCGCGAGCTGGCCGGCGTCGACGTGGCCGTCTCGGGCGTCCCGCTCGATCTGGCCACGACGTTTCGTCCGGGCGCGCGCTTTGGCCCGGCCGCGATGCGAGCGGCCTCGGTCCAGCTCGCCGAGCTCAAGGTGTTCCCGTGGGGCATCGATCCGTTCGCAGACCTGAACGTCGTCGACTATGGCGATTGCTGCTTCGATGCGCACGATGCGCGTGGCATCCATGAGGCGATCGTCGCGCATGCTCGCACCATCGTCGGCGCGGGCGTGCGCATGCTGACGTTCGGCGGCGATCACTACATCACGTATCCGCTGCTCGTGGCGCACGCCGAACGCTACGGCAAGCCGCTCGCGCTGATTCACTTCGATGCGCACTGCGATACGTGGCCCGACGACAATCCGCACTCGCTCAATCACGGCACGATGTTCTACAAGGCGATCCGCGAAGGGCTCGTCGATCCGACCAAGTCCGTGCAGATCGGCATCCGCACATGGAATGACGATTTTCTCGGCGTGCGCGTACTCGATGCGCCGTGGGTGCATCGCTGCGGCGTGCAGGCCGTGGTCGACGAGGTGAAGACCATCGTCGGCGATGCGCCTGCCTATCTGACATTCGACATCGATTGCCTCGATCCTGCGTTCGCCCCGGGAACGGGTACGCCGGTGCCCGGTGGCCTCAGCTCCGCGCAGGCGCTCGAGATCGTGCGTTCGCTGACGGCGGTGGACCTGATCGGCGCCGATGTCGTCGAAGTCTCGCCGCCGTACGATCACAGCGAGGTGACGGCGCTGGCGGCCGCTCACGTCGCGGCCGATATCCTGTGCTTGATGCGTGCGCGCAAGTTGGCGCGCGCGGAGCGGGCCTGAGGTTCTATCCCGCGCCGCGCGGCGCGGCCTCACCCGCGACCGCGAGCGTCAATACCGTGGCGGCGGAGCCGACGGGGGGGGAGGGGGCGGCGGCACCGCATAGCGCGGCGCCGCATTGACCATGCCGGGCGGTATCGGCACGCGGTTGCCCGCCGCATACATGCACTGCACGTAGGCGTAGTCGTAGCGTCGCTGCACTTCGTAGGCCGAACCTTGTGCGGCGCCGACACCCATCGCGCTGCCGGCCAGCAGGCCCGCGCCGGCGCCGACGGCCGCTCCGTGTCCGCCACCGAAGGCGGCGCCAGCCGCTGCGCCGACCGCCGTGCCGAGGGCGGCGCTGCCTATGCCGCTCGCCGTTGCCGCCTGATTGGCGCTCACGCCGCCGACCTGGGCGTACGCGTATTGGCGGCAATCGTAGTCGTCGGCACGAAACTGATCGAACGACTTGCCGGTGCCGGGCAGCGCCATCACGCTGGGTGACGTCGGTGGCATCACGGTGCACGCGCTGAGCGTGGCCAAGGCCGCCAGCACGAGGCACTTCGCGCGCCGCGTAATGAGTGGAGCGAGAGGCAGGTTCATTTCACTGCTCCGGTGGTGGGCTGGCCGGCACGGCACGCCAGCCGCCACGGCATTGCTTGACGTACGGGTAGTACGCCTTCGACGCATCGCAATACCACCACGTGCCTGGTGACGCGGATGGCGTGTCCTGCCCGCGCTCGACGTAAGCGTCCGGGTCATCCGGCGCGACGAGGACGGGCGGCGGATAAGCGGGATACGGTGCGTAGTAGTACGGAACGGGTGCGACGGGCACCGGGTAGTAAGGGTAGGGCGGGCCCACGTACACCCCGACGCGCCAGCGCGCGGCTTGTGCCGTGCCGCTCAGCGACGCGAGCACGACGGCGCACAGTACAAGGCGGGCGTTGATTGAGCGCAAGATCGACTCTCCTTCGATGCGGAAGCTACTTGCGCCGCGACAGCCGACAGCGCCTATTCGAAGGCTAGGCCATGTGGTGCGTCAATGCCATAACGCGGCTGTTCACAATTGTTTCCGGTGGTTTCGTGGGCTCGACAGGCGACATGCGCGCCGGTGCGTCGGCTCGTGGGTGCCGCAACGTTCGATGTAGGGTCTGACGAATCGTCATCGAATGTTGCGGCGCACGAGCGTGCCGCGGGGCCGCGGTGGCAGCCGAGTCAAGCCGGACCGCTAGCGAACGGCTCGGCGCGGCCGCGGCGGTTTTGCCAGCGCAAGCGCAGGCGGTCCATATAGAGGTAGACGACCGGCGTCGTATAGAGCGTGAGCATCTGGCTCACGATGAGTCCGCCGACGATCGAGATACCGAGCGGCGAGCGCAGCTCGGCCCCTTCGCCGCTGCCGAACGCGAGCGGCAGCGCGCCGAGCAGCGCCGCGCAGGTCGTCATCATGATCGGACGAAACCGCAGCAGGCACGCGCGATGGATGGCGTCGTACGACGACAGGCCCTCGCGCGACGCCTCGATCGCGAAGTCGATCATCATGATCGCGTTCTTCTTGACGATCCCGATCAGAAGGATCACGCCGATCATCGCGATGATGCTGAACTCCGTCTTGAACATCAGCAGCGCGAGCAGGGCGCCGACGCCGGCCGAGGGCAGCGTCGAGAGGATCGTGATCGGATGGATGTAGCTCTCGTAGAGGATGCCGAGCACGATGTAGACGGCCGCGAGCGCCGCGAGGATCAGCAGCGGCATGTTCGAGGTCGACTCCTGGAACGCCTGCGCCGTGCCCGAGAAGCTGCCGTGGATCGTCGCCGGCACGCCGAGCGCGGCCATCGTCTCGCGGATCGCGCGCGTTGCATCCGAGAGCGACTTGCCCGGCGGCAGATTGAACGAGATCGTCGAGGCCGCGAACGGGCCTTGGTGGTTGACCGACAGCGGCGTATTGCCGGGCGCGAACGAGGCGATGACCGATAGCGGAATCATCGTCTCTTGTGCCGTGGAGACGGCCGAGCCCGTCGACGCGCTCGATCGGCCGCTCGCGGCGATCGAGTTGTTCGCCAGGTTGCGCGCAGTGTCGGTGGCGATCGACGCGGCGTTCGCGTTCGCGCCACTCTGGCTCGTGGCGGTCGTCGTAGCGGGCGTGACGGTGCCCGCTACGGCGTTCGTCGAACTGCTGCCGCCGGCGGTGCCGCCCGCCGTGCTGACGTAGATCTGGTTCAGCATGTCGGGGCTTTGCCAGTAGCGCGGCGCGACCTCCATCACGACGTGGTATTGGTTCAGCGGGTTGTAGATCGTCGAGACCTGGCGCTGGCCGAATGCGTCGTACAACGTGTTGTCGATCTGCGATGGCGTAATCTTGAGCCGTGCCGCGCTCTGGCGGTCGATCGTCACGAGCGATTCGAGTCCGCCTTGCTGTTGATCGGAGTTCACGTCGGCGAGCTCGGGCCGATGCTTGAGCGCCTCGGTGAGCTTGGGCCCCCACGTGTACAGCTCGGGCGTCGAATCGGCCAGCATCGTGAACTGATATTGGGCGTTCGACTGCCGCCCGCCGACGCGGATGTCCTGCACCGCCTGCAGGAATGTCTGCGCGCCGGCCACGTTCGACAGCGGCTTGCGCAGCTGCGCGATGACCCGGTCGGCCGACGCCTTGCGTTCGCTCTTGGGCTTGAGCTCGATGAACATGAAGCCCGAGTTCGTCTGCCGTCCGCCGGTGAAGCCCGTCACGCTGCGCACGGCCGGGTTGGCCTGGACGATGCGCATCATCTCGGCGAACTTGACCTTCATCGACTGGAACGACGTGCTCTGATCGGCCTGGATGCCGCCGATCAGCCGGCCCGTGTCCTGTTGCGGGAAGAAGCCCTTCGGCACGACCACATAGAGGTAGCCGTTCAGGCCGATCGTCGCCAGCAGGATCGCCACGACGAGCCGCGGATGCGAGAGCGCCGTGTCGAGCGTGCGCGCATAGCCGTTCTGCAGTCGCGTGAAGGCGCGCTCGAGCCAGTGCGCGAGCGGGCCTTCCTCTTGCTTGTCGTGCGCCTCGCGCAAGAGCCGCGAGCACATCATCGGCGTGACCGTCAGCGACACGGCCAGCGAGACGGCGATCGCCAGCGACAACGTCAGCGCGAATTCCCGGAACAGCCGCCCGACGATGCCGCCCATCAGCAGGATCGGCAGGAACACGGCGACGAGCGAGACGCTGATCGACAGCACGGTGAAGCCGACTTCGCGCGCGCCCAGATAGGCCGCCCGCATGCGCGGCACGCCTTCCTCGATGTGCCGCGAAATGTTCTCGAGCACGACGATCGCATCGTCGACGACGAAGCCTGTCGCGATGATCAGCGCCATCAGCGAGAGGTTGTCGATCGAAAAGCCCAGCAGGTACATCGCACCGAACGTGCCGATGATCGAGATCGGCACGGCCACGCTCGGGATCAACGTCGCGCGCCAGTTGCGCAGGAACACGAACACGACGGTCACGACGAGCGCGACCGCGATCAGCAGCGTGCGCTCGGTGTCCTTCAGCGAGGCGCGGATCGTCGTCGAGCGATCGGCTACGGGCGTCACGTCGATGGCGGCGGGCAGCGAGGCTTTCAGCTGCGGAATCATGCCGATCACGCGATCGACGGTAGCCACGATGTTGGCGCCGGGCTGCCGGTACAGAATCACGAGCACCGAGCGCTGGCCGTTCATCATGCCGAGGTTGCGCAGGTCCTCGACCGAATCCACGACCTCGGCCACGTCCGACAGCTTGACGGCCGCGCCGTTGCGGTACGCGACGATGAGGTCCTTGTATTGCTCGGCGTGCGAGGCTTGATCGTTCGTGTAGATCTGCACGTGCTGCGGGCCGAACTCGATCGCGCCCTTGGGGCTGTTCGCGTTGGCCGACGCGAGCGCCGCGCGCACGTCCTCGAGGCCGATGCCGTAGTGGAACAGCGCCTGCGGCTCGAGCTCGATGCGTACGGCCGGATTGGCCGAGCCGCTCACGTCGACTTCGCCGACGCCATCCACTTGGGACAGCGCTTGCTGCAGCACGGTCGAGGCGGCGTCGTAGAGTTGGCCCGCCGGCATCGTCGGCGACGTCAGCGCCAGAATCAGGATCGGCGCATCGGCCGGGTTGACCTTGTGATACGTGGGATTGCTGCGCAGGCTCGTCGGCAGATCGGCGCGCGCGGCATTAATGGCGGACTGCACGTCGCGCGCGGCGCCGTCGATGTCGCGATTGAGGCCGAACTGCAGCGTGATGCGCGTGGAGCCGACCGAGCTTTGCGAGGTCATCTCGGTGACGTCGGCGATCTGTCCGAGGTGGCGCTCGAGCGGGCTCGCGACGCTCGTGGCAACGGTGTCGGGGCTGGCGCCCGGCAGTTGGGCCTGGACCGAGATGGTTGGAAAGTCGACCTGCGGCAACGGCGCGACCGGCAGTTTGCCGAACGCGAACAAACCGGCCAGCGCGATGCCGATCGCGAGCAGCGTCGTCGCGACGGGGCGCGAGATGAACGGGCGCGATAGATTCATCGCTGCCCCCCGCCGGGCCGCCTCAAGGGAGGCAACGGCCCCCTCGGGGGGAGCTTTGCATGGGACCGGAGTAAGCGCTGAAGCGCCAACTCCGGTCGACAGCGAACGAATGTGAGCGTGGGGGCAGTCATCTCACACTCCCGCGTCCGTCGCACCCGGGCGCGCACCGCTCGAGCCGTGGCCGAAGCGTTCGCGCATGCGCCGCGCGAGCGAATCGAAGCCCAGGTAGATGACGGGCGTCGTGAACAGCGTCAGCAACTGACTGACGGCCAGCCCCCCCGCGATCGCGATGCCGAGCGGATGGCGCAGCTCGGAGCCCACGCCGGTGCCCAGCATCAGCGGCAGTGCGCCGAGCAGCGCGGCCATCGTCGTCATGAGGATCGGCCGGAAGCGCAGCAGGCACGCCTGATAGATGGCCTCGCGCGGGCTCTTGCCTTGCTCGCGTTCGGCTTCGAGTGCGAAGTCGATCATCATGATCGCGTTCTTTTTCACGATGCCGATCAACAGCACGATGCCGATGATGCCGACGATGTCGAGGTCGTGCCCCGAGACCATCAGTGCGAGCAGCGCGCCGACGCCGGCCGAGGGCAGCGTCGAGAGGATCGTGATCGGATGGATGAAGCTCTCGTACAGCACGCCGAGCACGATGTACATCGTGACGACCGCGGCGAGAATCAGGAACAGCTCGTTCGAGAGCGATGCCTGGAACGCGAGCGCGGCACCCTGGAAGCGCGTCTGGAACGAGGCGGGCAAACCGATGTCCTGCTGCGCCTGGTGGATGGCATCGACGGCGGCGCCCAGCGACGCGCCCGGCGCCAGGTTGAACGAGATCGTCGTCGCGGGGAATTGCCCGAGGTGTGAGACGAGCAGCGGGGCAGGGCGTTCGACGAACGTCGCGATCGACGAGAGCGGCACTTGTCCGCCGGCGGCCGTCGACGAAGGCAGATAGATCGTCTTGAGCGCATCGGTGTAGTGCTGCAACTGCGGATCGGACTCGAGAATCACGCGGTACTGGTTCGACTGCGTGAAGATCGTCGAGATGATGCGCTGGCCGAACGCGTCGTACAGCGCGTTGTCGACGGTGGCTGGCGTGATGCCGAAGCGCGAGGCCGTGGCGCGGTCGATCTCGATGTAGACCGATTGCCCGTTCTCCTGCAGATCGGTTGCCACGTCGGCCAGTTCCGGCGCGGCCTTCAGACGCTCGACGAGGCGCGGCACCCAGGTCGCGAATTCGGCCGGGTTCGGGTCGGTCAGCATGAACTGATATTGCGTCGGGCTCACCGTCGAATCGATCGAGAGATCCTGCACGGGTTGCATGTACAGCGAGATGCCCGCTACCTTGGCCGCGTCGGCCTCGATGTCGCGGATGATCTCGCTCGCATTTTCGCTGCGCTCGCTGTGCGACTTCAGGTTGATCAGCATGCGGCCGCTGTTGAGCGTGACGTTGGAGCCGTCGACGCCGATGAACGAGGTCAGGCTCACGACGTTCGGATTGCGCAGGATCACTTGGGCCAGCGCCTGCTGCTGCTCGGCCATCGCGCCGTACGAGATCGATTGCGGCGCCTGCGTGATGGCCTGGATCACGCCGGTGTCCTGTACGGGGAAGAAGCCTTTGGGGATGAAGGCATACAGCACGCCGGTCAGCACGAGCGTGAGCACCGCGACGACGAGCGTGGCGCGCTCGCGCGCGAGCACCCATTCGAGCGCGCGTGCATAGCGCGCGATGATCGCGTCGATGGCCGCGTGGGCTTTCGCTTCGAAACGGTGGCTCTCGGGCGGCGGTGTGTGGTGCAACAGCTTCGCGCACATCATCGGCACGAGCGTCAGCGAGACGACGGCCGAGATCACGATCGTCACGGCCAGCGTGATCGCGAATTCGTGAAAGAGCCGGCCCACCACGTCGCCCATGAACAGCAGCGGAATCAGCACGGCGATCAGCGACACGGTCAGCGAGATGATCGTGAAGCCGATCTGCTTCGAGCCCTTGAGCGCGGCCTCGAGCGCGCTGTCGCCTTCCTCGACGTAGCGCGCGATGTTCTCGATCATCACGATGGCGTCGTCGACGACGAAGCCGGTCGCGATCGTCAGCGCCATCAGCGAGAGGTTGTCGAGCGAGAAGCCGCACAGGTACATGACGGCCAGCGTGCCCACCAGCGAGAGCGGCACGGACAGGCTCGGGATGATCGTCGCGTAGATGTTGGCGAGGAACAGGTACATCACGAGCACGACGAGCACCACCGACATCGCGAGCTCGAACTGCACGTCGCGCACGGAGGCGCGGATCGTCGTCGTGCGGTCGGTGACGATCGACACGTCGAGCGAAGCCGGCAGCGAGGCCTGCAATTGCGGCAGCAGCTTCTTCACGTCGTCGACGACCTGGATCACGTTCGCACCGGGCTGGCGCTGCACGTTCAGCAAAATCGCCTGCGTCATGCCTTGCGGCGTGCCGACCCAGGCGCCGAGCTTGGTGTTCTCGGCGCCGTCGACGATCTTCGCGACGTCGGTCAACATGACGGGCCGGCCGTTCTTATAGGCGACGACGGCGCTCTGATAGGCGCTGGCATCGGTCAGCTGATCGTTCGCGTTGATCGTGTAGTTGCGCGTGGGGCCGTCGAAGTTGCCCTTGGGCGTGTTCACGTTCAGGTTCGCGATCGTCGTGCGCAGGTCGTCGAGGTTCAGGCCGTAAGAGGCGAGCGCGCGCGGGTTCGCCTGAATGCGCACGGCGGGCCGTTGGCCGCCGGACAGGCTCACGAGGCCGACGCCCGCGACCTGCGAGATCTTTTCCGCGAGCCGCGTGTCGGCGACGTTCTGCACGTCGGTCAGCGGCATCGTCTTCGACGTGATCGCGAGCGTGATGATCGGCGCGTCGGCCGGGTTGACCTTCGCGTAGATCGGCGGCGCGGGCAGGTCGGCCGGTAGCAGGTTGCCGGCTGCGTTGATGGCCGCCTGCACTTCCTGCTCGGCCACGTCGAGCGGCAAATCCAGGGAAAACTGCAGCGTGATGACCGAGGCGCCCGCCGAGCTCTGCGAGGCCATTTGATTGAGCGAGGGCATCTGGCCGAACTGCCGCTCGAGCGGGGCCGTCACCGACGAGGTCATGACCTCGGGGCTGGCGCCCGGGTAGAAGGTCTGGACCTGGATCGTCGGATAGTCGACTTCGGGCAGCGCCGAGATCGGCAGAAAGCGCAACGCGACGAGCCCGACGAGCAGGATCGCCGCCATGAGCAGCGCGGTGCCGACCGGGCGCAGGATGAAAGCGCGGGAAGGATTCATGCGAAGCGCGACCGTCGGTTAGTGCGACTTGCCAGACTTGGCATGCGCGGACGATGCGCCGCCCGCGCCCGATGCCGCATGCGCGTGCTGGCCGGCTCCCTGATCGCTGGGGATCGTGATCTTCGCGCCTTCGCGCAGACGGTCAGAGCCGTCGATCACGACGCGATCACCGGCCGCGAGCCCCGAGGCGATGCTCGTGCGCTCGCCGTCGACGGGGCCGACTTTCACCTGCCGTACCGTGACGGTCTGATCGGGCTTCACGATGTAGACGAATGGCCCCGATGCGCCGTTCAGCACGGCCGAGGTCGGCACGATGACGGCTTGATGCAGCGTGTCGACGAGCAGCCGCGCATTGACGAACTGGTTCGGAAACAGCAGCGTTTCGTCGTTCGAAAACAGCGCGCGCAGCTTGATCGTCCCGGTCGACGTGTCGATCTGGTTGTCGACGGTGTCGAGGTAGCCGCTCTCGAGCGGCATCGTGTTGTTGCGGTCGTACGCGGTGGTCGAGAGCTTCGCGCCCCCGTGCATGCGCTTCATGATCGCGGGCAGGTTGTCCTCGGAGGTCGTGAAGACCACGCTGATCGGCTGCAACTGCGTGATCACGACGATGCCGTTCGCGTCGGAGGGCGTCACGTAGTTGCCGGGATCGACCTGCCGCAGCCCGACGCGGCCCGACACCGGCGCCGTGATGCGCGCATAGGTGAGGTCGAGCTTGTAGGTGTCGACGCTGGCATGATCCGACTGGACCTGGCCTTCGTACTGCTTGACGAGCGACGCTTGCGTGTCGACCTGCTGGCTTGCGATCGAGTCCTGCGCGAGCAGTGTCTGATAACGCCGCAGATCGAGCCGCGCCGTTTGCAGCAGCGCCGTGTCCTTGGCGAGCGCGCCTTGGGCGTTTTCGAGCGAGATCTGATAGGGACGCGGGTCGATCTGCGCGAGCAGGTCGCCTTGCTTGACCATCTGGCCTTCCCGGAAAGCGACGTTCTGTAGCGTACCCGCGAGCTGTGTCTTGACCGTCACGGTGGCGAGCGGGGTGACGGTGCCGAGCGCCGTCAGCACGATCGGCATGTCGCCGAGCGAGGCGGTCGCCACGTGCACGGGTTGCGGCAAGGCCCCCGTCGCGCCGGCTCCGCGGCCCGCGTGACTCGTGCTGGCCGGGCCGTTGCTTGCGCCCGGGCTCGTGCCGCTCCACGGATGCCACACGACCAGCGCGAGCGCGGCGATCAGCGCCACGGCGATCGGGACGCCCAGCTTGCGGCGCGGGCCACCCGCACGCGTGAGGTCGGGGCGCGGCGGCGGGACGGGCGAATGGGCGCGTTGCGATTCGGTGAGGTCTTCTTGATCGGCCATCTGTTCTACTTCAATGGAAGGAGCAAAAGCGCTGCAGGCGGGCGGTGAGTACCGGCCGAGGGGCTCGGACGCGGCGGTGCGCTGCGGATGATGAAGCGTACCGCGAGGGGCCACTTTACGCGACTGCGCAGCGCACCGGCGTGACGCGGCCCGCGCGGCAAGCGACGTCGATGCATGATGCTACGTCGCCCGCTCGTGGCGAGTCCAGTCACGTATTTTTCAAGTAGTTACGTGTGTAACGTTGTGTGCACGGCGGGCGCAATCGCGCCGCGTTCAGACGTCGAGCCGCAGCCGGGGCGCGCCGCCGATTTCCCTGACGATTCGCTCGATGCACTCGAGCAGGGCCGGCACCACTTGCTCGATCAGCCATTCTCGCGGGCACAGATGCGCCGCGCCGCCGCAATTGACCGCATAGCGCTCGCCCGACGGTCCGACGAAGCCGGCCGCGACTGCGTTGAGCCCCTCGAACCATTCCCCCGTGGCGATGGCATAGCCATTCTCGCGCGTTTGCTCGAGCGCGCCGGCCAGGCTGGCGTGCAGATGCGGCCAGTCGTCTCCCGAGGCGGCTTGCAGGCCGGCCAGCAGGGCGGCGCGCTCGGGCTCGGCCAGCGCGGCCAGATAGGCGCGACCTACGGCAGTGCGCGTGAGGTCCATGCGCGAGCCCACTTCGAGCCGCGACACGAGGATGGCCGAACGCGGCCGGATCGCGTCGATGACGACCATGTCGAGCCGATCGCGCACGGCCAGGTGAACCGACAGCGACGTGCGCTCGGCCAGTTCGACGAGGAACGGCCGGGCTCGCGTGCGAATGTCGAAGTTGCGCAGAAAACCGTTGCTGAGCTCGAGCACGGCCGCCGTCAGCACGAAGCGTTCGCTGTCGGGCAATTGAAAGAGAAAGCCCGCGCCGACCAGCGTGGCCGTAATGCGTGAGACGGTCGGCTTCGGGATGCCCGTGAGCTCGGCGAGCTCACGATTGCTGACGGGCGCATCGGCCATGGCGATGCAGCGCAGGACGGTCAGGCCGCGCGAGAGGGCGATGATTTCGTCGCCGGACGTTTCCTTTTCGGCGGGCTGGCGCGCAACGGCGCGGTTGGGGATCAATGTGGACACGGTCTTTTTATGAAGGTTTTTTGAAACTTTATTTCAAATCAGGATCCGATGGTGGCCCGCTTCCGTAGTCGAACTCCTCGAGTCAGGGAAAAATTACCGATTACTTATCGTGAAATCGTTTTCTTTTGTCATGGGGTGAACCCGGATTCGGAAAAATTTATCTTGACGTGGGCAGAGGAAAGAGAAAGAATGGAACCTCATTTCGAAACGGCGCATCCCAAGCGGTGTCGCAGCAGCGTTTCGAATACCGTCTCTCAGGTTCTAGCACGGCCCTCGGAATGGCTAGAACTTCTTTAAGGCGCCACGGTTTCGTGGCGCCTTTTTTTTCTCCCTGTTCCGCGCGCCGATGCGCAATGGATCGACTCCCGGCGAGGGCGACCAGCATCTGCTATCTTGTCGCGGATCATGCACACGATCCTCTCCATTTCCAATCTTTCGAAGACGTACGCGTCGGGTTTCCAGGCGCTCAAGCGCGTCAATCTCGAGATTCGCCGCGGCGAGATCTTCGCATTGCTCGGGCCGAACGGCGCGGGCAAAACGACGCTGATCGGCACGGTCTGCGGCATCGTCAAGGCGACTGAAGGCCGGATTCTCGTGAACGGCCACGACATCGTCACCGACTATCGGCGGGCCCGCGAGCTGATCGGCCTCGTGCCGCAGGAGCTCACGACCAACGCATTCGAGACGGTGTGGGCAACGGTTTCGTTCAGCCGGGGCCTGTTCGGCAAGCGCGCCAATCCGGCCTACCTCGAACAGGTGCTGCGCGCGCTGTCGCTGTGGGACAAGAAGGACAGCCGCATCATGACGCTCTCGGGCGGGATGAAGCGTCGCGTGCTGATCGCGAAAGCGCTCGCGCACGAACCGACGGTGCTCTTTCTCGATGAGCCGACGGCCGGTGTCGACGTCGAACTGCGCCGCGACATGTGGGAGCTCGTGCGGGCACTGAAGGAGCGCGGCGTGACGATCATCCTCACCACGCACTACATCGAAGAGGCCGAGGAGATGGCCGATCGGATCGGGGTCATCAACCGGGGCGAGATCATTCTCGTCGAGGAAAAGGCGCATCTGTTGCGCAAACTCGGCAAGAAGCAATTGACGCTGCAGCTGGAGGCGCCGATCAGCGACGTGCCTGCGCAACTGGCCGGCTACGGACTCGACCTGTCGGCCGATGGCGGTGCGATCACCTATACCTACGACGACACGCAAAGCGAGCGCGCCGGCATCGTCAAGCTGCTGCGCGATCTCGACGACGCCCGGATCCGCTTTCGCGACTTGCAGACCAAGCAAAGCTCGCTCGAAGACATTTTCGTCGATCTCGTGCGGGAGGCTTCATGAATTTCTATGCGATTCGCGCGATTTACGCGTTCGAGATGGCGCGGACCTGGCGCACGCTGATGCAAAGCGTCATTTCGCCGGTGATTTCGACGTCGCTCTATTTCGTCGTGTTCGGCGCGGCGATCGGCTCGCGCATTCGTGAAATCGACGGCATCAGCTATGGCGCGTTCATCGTGCCGGGGCTCGTGATGCTGTCTCTGCTCACGCAAAGCATCGCAAACGCGTCGTTCGGCATTTACTTTCCAAAATTTACCGGCACGATTTACGAATTGCTCTCGGCGCCCGTGTCGTACTTCGAACTCGTCGTGAGCTTCGTCGGCGCCGCGGCGACCAAATCGGTCGCGCTCGGGCTCATCATCATGGCCACGGCAGCGCTGTTCGTGCCGCTCAGGATCGAGCATCCGGCCTGGATGCTGCTGTTTCTCGTGCTCACGTCGGTCACGTTCAGTCTGTTCGGCTTCATCATCGGCATCTGGGCCGACGGCTTCGAGAAATTACAGGTCATTCCACTCTTGATCGTCACGCCGCTCACGTTTCTCGGTGGCAGTTTTTATTCAATCGGCATTTTGCCGCCGGTTTGGCGTACCATTGCGCTCGCGAATCCGGTCGTCTATCTGATCAGCGGCTTTCGCTGGAGTTTTTACGGTAGTGCGGATGTGCACGTTGGCGTGAGTCTTGCGATGACGGCCCTGTTCCTGTTCATTTTCATGGGCATCGTCGCGTGGATTTTCAAAACCGGATATCGCCTCAAGAGCTGACGCGCGCTTTGTATTCCCAAAAAAGGTCGACATAATGCTTCAATTGCCGGCGCGAAGCGTCGGCTTCTGAATCTTCTCCACCCGCGCATGAGACTGACGACCAAAGGCCTGTTGCTGATTGCGATTCCGACGCTATTCGAACTCGCACTGCTGTCGGGGCTCGTGAAGGCGCAGAGCGACGCCGAACAGGCCGAGCAGTGGGCACTGCACAGCAAGGACGTGCTGCGCCAGACCAGCGCGATTCTCGAGCCGATGCTGATCGAGTCCGTGCGCATGCGCGGCGCCGTGCTGCAGAACGATCGCAATTCGGCCACGCCTGTCACGCTGTGGGTCGATCTGGATCGCAATATCGACAGACTGGTCGACCTCGTCGCGGAAAATCCCGTGCAGGTCGAGCGGGCCGCACAGATTCGCCAGACCGTGCAGGCCTACCGCCAATGGTCCGACCGCGTCCAAGACTTGTTGCGCAACGGGCGGCGCGACGACGTGCTGCAGCGCTTTCGCAATCAGTCGAGCATCGACGTCGTCGACCGCTTTCGCAGCCAGGTGGCCGCGTTTCAAGCCGACGAGCTGCGCATCGATACGCTGCGCTCGGTGCAGGCGGCGGCCGCGCTTGCGCAACAACAGCAGCTGACGGCGGCGGCCGTGATCGGCTCGCTGCTGATGACGGCGCTCGCTGTCTTCTTGTTCACGCGCGGTTTGCGCGGGCGTCTGGCGCGGCTCTCGGACAACGCACTGCGGCTGGCCGTGAACGAGCCGCTCGGGTTGCCGTCGCCGGGCAACGACGAAATCGCGCAACTCGATGAGCTGCTGCACGAGACGAGCCGGCGGCTGCTCGAGTCCGAGCGCTTGCAGGCGCGTTTCCAGAGCGATCTCGCGCGCCGTGCCGACGAGCTCGCGCGTACCAACGAGACGCTGCATCAGCAGACGCAGGAAAACGAGATGTTCATCTACAGCGTGTCGCACGACTTGCGTGCGCCGCTCGTTAACCTGCAGGGTTTTTCGAAGGAGCTCACGCACGCGTGCGACGATCTGCGCGCGGCCGTGCGTGCGTCGGCGCTGGGGCCGCACGAGCGCGAGCGCGTCGAGCGGCTCATGGACGAAGACATCGGCGAGGCGCTACGCTTTCTGCAAAGCGCGGTGCTGCGTGCGGCGCACATCATCGATTCGCTGCTGCGGCTCTCGCGCGTGGGACGCGTCGAATATCGCCGCCAGGAAGTCGACGTGAGTGTGCTCGTCCGGCATGTGCTCGACGCGATGCAGGCCTCGATTCGTGCGTGCGAGGCCGACATCGTCGTGCATGAGCTGCCGCCCGTCTGGGGCGACCCGACTGCGCTCGAGCAGGTGTTTGCGAATCTGATCGGCAATGCCGTCAACTATCTGCATCCCGAGCGGGCGGGGCGTATCGAGATCGGCGCGATGCCGGCGCCGCCCGGTGTGCACTCGCTGCGGATCTTCTACGTCAAGGACAACGGTCTGGGGATACCGACGGCCGCGATGCCGAGGCTTTTCAACGCCTTCCAGCGCTTGCACGGCAATGTGGCGGCTGGCGAGGGCATCGGCTTGGCACTCGTGCGCCGCATGGTCGAGCGCCACGGCGGGCGGGTCTGGGCCGAATCGACGGAAGGCGAGGGGACGACTTTTTATCTATCGCTACCGGAGGCGACCGCACAGGTCGTCGTATGAATCAACAGGGGAGCCACACAATGCAACCAGGAACTGCCGCGGGCCAATCGGTCGGCATCATCCTGATCGAAGACGACGACGGCCACGCGACGCTCATCGAGCGCAATCTGCGCCGTGCCGGTCTCAGCAACGGTTTTACGCGCCTGCGCGACGGCCAGGAGGCGCTCGATTACTTTTTCGGCGAGAGCGGCCGGTATCTGGCCGAGGGCGCACAGGCCGCGGTCATCCTGCTCGATCTGAAGATGCCGCGCATCGACGGCCTCGAAGTGCTGCGCCGGCTCAAGGAAGACAAGCGCACGGCGTCGCTGCCCGTCATCGTGCTCACGACGACCGATGATCCGCGCGAGATCGAGCGCTGCTACGAGCTCGGCTGCAACGTCTACGTGACCAAGCCCGTCGAGTACGACGCGTTCATCGAGGCGGTGCGCAGGCTCGGCTTCTTCCTGCAAGTGGTGAAGCTGCCGGCATGCGGACGATGAATGCGCATGCGCTATTCGTGGATGACGATGCGGGCCTGCTGCGGCTCGCGTCACGCTCGCTCGGACGGGCCGGCTATCGCGTGAGCACGGCCTCGAGCACCGAGGATGCGCGTGCCGTGATGGGCGAGCAGATGCCGGACGTGCTGATCGTCGATTACGCGCTCGGCGGCCTCGAGACGGGGCTCGATTTTTTGCGCGCCGTGCGCGCCGAAGGGACCGGCGTGCCCGCGATCCTGTGCACGGGCTTTGCCGACGAGGCGCGCGTGATCGAGGCGCTGCGCTCGGGCGTGGCCGACGTCGTGCCCAAGAGCGAAGGCTATCTCGACTATCTGCCCGAGGCCATCGAGCGTGTGCTGCGCGAGCTGCGCATCGAACGCGAGCTTGCCGAAGCGCAGCGCTCACACGAGCGCGAGGCGCATTTCCGCGCATTGGCCGAGGAACGCGAGGCGCTGCTCGCGGCCGAGCGCGCGGCACGCACCGAAGCGGAGCGGGCCTCGCGCATGAAGGACGAATTCGTCGCGACGCTGTCACACGAACTGCGCACGCCGCTCAATGCGATCGTCGGCTGGACGCAGTTTCTGCTGCGCGACACGAGTGTCTCCGATGCCGTCAGGAAGGGGCTCGAAGTCGTCGACCGCAATGCCCGCGCCCAGGCGCGCATGGTCGACGATCTGCTCGATTTCTCGCGCATTCTGGCCGGCAAGCTGCGGCTCGAGGTCGAGCGGGTCGATCTCGTCGACATCGTCGAGTACGTGATCCGTTCGGTTGCGCCGGCCGCGCAAGCCAAGGACATCCGCGTCGTGTCCGAGCTCGACGCGGACGCACTCATCTTGGCCGACCCCTCGCGCTTGCAGCAGATCGTCTGGAACCTGCTGTCGAACGCCGTCAAGTTCACGGGCAAGGGCGGCGTCGTCGAGGTGGCGTTGCGCCGTGGCGAGGGCGAGCTCGAGCTCGCGGTCGTCGACAACGGGCAGGGCATCAAGCCCGAGTTCCTGCCGCATGTGTTCGAGCGCTTTTGTCAGGAGGATGCCGGCATCGCGCGTCAGCATGGCGGCCTCGGTCTCGGCTTGTCGATCGCGCGGCAGCTCGTCGAAATGCACGGCGGGCATATCGAGGCGCGTAGCGAAGGCGCCGGGCGTGGGGCCACGTTCGTGGTCCGGCTGCCGGTCTCCGGCTGTGAGCTCGCGCGCGACCGCGAGGAAGCGCCGTTGCCGCTCGAGATACCGCCTGCTCTGGCAGGCCTGCGCGTGCTGATCGTCGAGGACGAGCCCGACGCGCGTGAGCTCGTCGAGCGCGTGCTGCAAGAGCGTGGGGCGCAGACGCTTGGCTTCGGCAACGCGCTTGATGCGCTGACCGCCTGCATGGCCGAGCCGCCCGACGTGATCGTCAGCGACATCGGCATGCCAGGCGTCGATGGTTACGACTTTATCCGGCGTCTGCGTACGTTCGAGGCGCAGCGCGGCCGCACGACCCCGGCTGCGGCGCTCACGGCGTTCGCACGCAGTGAGGACCGGCGCCGCGCGCTGCTGGCGGGCTTCCAGACGCATGTGGCCAAGCCCGTCGATCCGCTCGAGCTCGTGGTCGTCGTGGCTGCGCTCGCCGGGCGCACGACGGCGATGGCGAGCGGCGATAGCGCTTGAGCGGCGATTACAATTCGATGCGCGTGCCAAGCAACGCGAGGAACTGACGCAGCCATTCGGGATGCGCTGGCCATGCAGGGGCCGTGACGAACGGCGCGTCGGTCACGGCGGCATCGACGGGAATCTCCGCATATTCGCCGCCGGCCAGACGTACCTCGGGCGCGCAGGCAGGATAGGCAGAGATGCGCTTGCCTCGAATCACGTCGGCGGCGGCAAGCAATTGCGCCGCATGGCAGATGGCCGCGATCGGTTTGCCGGCCTCGGCGAAAGCGCGCACGAGCGCAATCACTTTCGGGTCGAGGCGCAGATACTCGGGTGCCCGTCCGCCTGCCACCGCGAGCGCGTCGTAGGCGGTGGCGTCGACGTCGTCGAACGTCGCATTCAGCGTAAATTGGTGCCCGGGCTTTTCCGTGTACGTCTGATCGCCCTCGAAGTCGTGAATGGCTGTCTTTATCTTCTGGCCGGCTTTCTTGCCAGGGCATACGGCGTCGACCGCGTGTCCCACGGCCTGCAGTGCCTGAAACGGCACCATCGTTTCATAGTCCTCGGCGAAATCGCCGGTGAGGAACAGAATCTTCTTCGCTGCCATTGCCTTCTCCGCATTAGGGACCAACAATCGGGACGAACGGGCAGTGTACTCCTGACATTTGAGGGAATGCGGCCAGGGCGCTGGACCGCCACAAGCGGCTTGCGCGATCGAATAAATGTAATTACTATGGTTACATATTTCGCGCTGGGCCGATGAATCCGTCATGAACACGAGCAGCCGCTTTGCCTATGCCATCCATGTGCTGGCGTTGCTGTCGCTGCAAGAGGGCGTGCCGTTGTCGTCGGACATGATCGCGGGCAGCGTCAATACGAACCCGGCGCTGATCCGGCGCTTGTTGTCGATGCTCGCGCAGGCTGGGCTCACGACGGCCCAACTCGGTGCCGGCGGCGGTGCGTTGCTTGCGCGCGAGCCGAAGGACATCACGCTGGCCGATGTCTACCATGCCGTCGAGGAGGCGCAGCTGTTCGGCCTGCACCGCGATACGCCGAATCCGGCGTGTCTCGTGGGGCGGCACATCCAGGAGGTGCTCGTCGACATCGTCGACGATGCACAGCGGGCGATGGTGGCATCGCTGGCCGCACGCACGCTGGCGGACGTGACGGCCGGCGTCGTAGAGGCCGAGCACGAGCAGCAGCACAAGCGAGGCGGCACATCATGAGCCGTCGGCGGTTTGATGGTCGATTGGTGTCGATGGTAGTTGGCGCTTCAGCGCCTGGCTGCCATCTCAGGCATCCATTTTTTTTGCCGTTTTATGTAACTAATGCAGTAACATTTTTATCGATAGGAGAAGCAACATGCAAAAGACGTTGAAGATTGCGCTGTTTGGAAGCACGGGCATGATCGGTTCGCGTATCGCGGCCGAAGCGGCGCGCCGCGGGCACCAGGTGACGGCGTTCGCGCGTCGTCCCGAGCGGCTCGCCGAACTCGGGGCCAACGTATCGGTGCGCCAAGGCGACTTGTTCGATACCGGTGCGACGGCCGCGACGCTTGCGGGCTACGACGTGATCGCGAGCGCCTATGCGCCGCCGCAAGACGATCTGGCGAAGATCGTCGACGCGTCGCGTGCGCTCGTCGAGCTGGCGCGCGCAAGCGGTGTCAAGCGGGTAGTGGCGGTGGGCGGGGCGGGATCGCTCGAGGTCGCGCCGGGCAAGCAACTCGTCGACACGGACAGCTTTCCTGCCGCCTACAAGGCGATTGCGCTTGCGCATCGCGATGCGCTCGGCTTCTATCGCTCGGTGTCGGACGTCGACTGGACCTTCTTCGCGCCGGCCGCATTGATTGCGCCGGGCACGCGCACGGGCACGTTCCGCACGGGCACGGATGCGCTGATCGTCGATGCCGAAGGCAAGAGCGCGATCTCGGCTGAAGATTACGCCGTGGCGTTCGTCGACGAGCTCGAAGCCGCCCGTTTCACGCGCAAGCTCGCGACCGTCGGTTACTGATTGGCGTGCATCGCCGGCGGCACTGGGTGGCCGTAGGCCTTAAGCGGCCACGGCCTCGGCGAGCGCCACGCGCACGAGGTCGTTCACGTGCGTGGTGACCTGCTCGCCCGGCACACCGTACACATGCAGCGAGACGGCTGGGCGCGCACCGGTGTTGCCGAGCCGGTGAATGCCGCCGTTGCCGGCGCGGACGTACGATACGGCACCGGCGTCGCGCGCATGCGTGCGCGTCGGCGTGGCACAGCCTTGTGCGTCGTCCCAGGCGTAGAGCGTTTCGGTCAGCGAGCCTTCGAGCACGGCATAGCCGCACCAGGTGTGGTGTCCGTGCACGGGGCTGGCCTGCCCGGGCTGCCACACGAGCGCGACGATGGCATAGCGACCCTGCGGATCGGCGGCCAGCATATGGCGGCGGTAGCAGTCGGGCGAGCCTTCGCGCTGGCTGGGGGTGAGCAAGGTGTCGTCGTCGGCTGCTTGCGCGAGCGCCGCCCGGACGCTGCGCGCGAACTCGGCTTGCTGCGACGGGTCGGGCGAGCCGGCTGCGGCGGCAAACGCGGCATCGAGCGCATCGCACAGGCGTGTAACTGCGAGGCGCTCGATCGTGTTCGCGAGGTGGCCGGTACAGGCGCCAAGCTGAGCGGCTTCAAGCACGCTCGGTTCGAGATCTCGGTTCATCTGGGTCGGGCGAAGGGGTTGGGTCGGGCGTTGTCGCTAGTTCTATTTATATCGGTTTGCGCGGAAAAAGAGTTTTCCTATAATTCTTCGTATTGAGGGAAAAAGAGAAAAAACTTCTACCGCGAGGCTGACTGATAAATGGATGCTGTCGATAGAAAGCTCGTCGAGCTGCTTCAGGAGGATGCGACGCTGCCGATCGCCGAGCTCGCGGCGCGGGTCAATCTCTCGCAAACGCCTTGCTGGAAGCGCCTGCAGCGCTTGAAGGAAGAAGGCGTGATCCGCGCGCAGGTGGCGTTGTGCGATGCGCGCAAGCTTGGCGTCGGCACGACCGTGTTCGTGGCCGTGCGCACGAATCAGCACACCGAGGAGTGGGCGCGCCAGTTCGTGCAGGTCGTGCGCGACCTTCCCGAGATCGTCGAGGCTTACCGCATGAGCGGAGAAACCGACTATTTGCTGCGCATCGTCGTCTCGGACATCGACGACTACGATCGCGTCTACAAGCAGTTGATCCGCGCGCTGCCGCTGTTCGACGTGAGCTCGAGCTTCGCGATGGAGCAGATCAAGTATTCGACGGCGCTGCCCGTGCGCCCGCCACCCGCCGCGCGCTGACGGTGAACGATGCGCGTAGAATGCCGGCTTTCATTGCCAATCCCGAACCGCGCATGAAGCGATGTCCTGCTTGCTGCGCGTTTCCAGCCTGCTCCTCAGACCATGAACGACCCGCGTCACTCCTCGAACTCCGCCTCGCGCGTCGGCGCACTGATCGTCGTCGCCGTGCTGATCGTCATCGCGACACTCGTCTACAACGCCCTCAAGGGCAAGCGCGAATATGACCGCGAGCTCGCGGCGGAAGCGAGCTCGCCGGCTGTTGCCGCGAGCGGCACCGGCGCAGCTTCGGCGGCCCTGGCGGCCTCGGCGTCGCAGTAGGGCGAACGGCTGGAGCGCGACGCCGTCGGCGTTACGGCGCGGGCAAACGGATCACGCCGGCATCCTTGCGGATCAGGAAGGAGGCCGCCAGCATCTGCTTGCACTGATGCGCGAGCAGCTTGATCTCGCTGACGAACTCGGGGGGGCGCGCGCCTGATTGCTCGAGATCGACGACCATCGAATCGAGTTCGCGCGTCAACTGCTTGGTGGTTTCGGCCTGATTCTCCGGCGGCGGTTCGCCGGCCTGCGCGCGCGTCAGATTGTCGCTCACGGCCGACAGTGCACGCTGCAGCGCCTGCGCCCCGTCGGTCGCCTCCTGCACCGCCACGCTGTGCAGCAGCGGCGCGGCCGCGGTGATCTGTGCGGCCAGCACGTGGCTCTGCACGAGCATGTCGTTCAGCTCGGGCACGAACTTCTGGTGCGCCTTCGGCTCGATCATCATGCGGCGAAACGCCTGCGCCAGGTTGGCGAAGGCCACATGCACGTTCTTGCGCGCGAGACGGTAGCGAAAGTCGCGATCGGGAGCCGTGCCGGTGGCGGGTGCGGCCGGCTTGTCGCTCCACCACCAGCTGGTTTCCAGGTATTGGCGCGTGGCCGCGAGCATGTCGTCGACGAGCTTGCCCATGAGCCGGTATTCCCAATAGGGGAACAAATGGCTCGCGGCGATCGCGAGCGCACAGCCGATACCCGTGTCGATCGCGCGCTCGCCGACGATGCGCAGGCTGCCCGGCGCGAGCAGATGAAACAGCAGCAGCACGTACGACGACGTGAACACGACGCTGGCCCCGTAATTGAACAGCAGCAGGCTGTAGCTCATCACCATCGACGCGAACATGAAGGCGATGAGCACCGCGGGCGATTTGACGAGCAGGATCAGCGCGATGCTGACCGTGCAGCCGATCGCGGTGCCGACGATCCGCTGCGTATTGCGCTGCTTGGTCAGCGAGTAGCCGGGCTTCATGATGATCAGCGTCGTCATCACGATCCAGTACGCGTTCGTGAGCGGCAGCACGCGCCCCACCAAAAAACCGACCGCCACGCCGATGGTGACGCGCAGGGCGTGACGGAAGCTCGGCGAGGCCATCGTGAGGTTCGAGAAGATCTGTCGCAGCGGTACGCGACGGCCTGACAGGAAGCGCGACAATCGACGGTCGATGCGCATGGCCGTCTGCACGGTGTCACCGGGGTTCGCCACGGCCTTCTTCGTCTTCTCGATCAGGCGGATGCCGCTCCAGATACGCCTGAACGTCGCCGAGACGGCCGCATACGCCTCAGGGTTCGTCTCGGGCAGCGCGCGCTTGCGCATCAGCTCGATCTCGTACTCGATCGCGCGCATTTCGGCTTTCATGCTCATGCGCGAATCGGGCTTGCGGTTCTGCAGCACGGCAAGGCCGATCTCCTCGAGATCGAGCGCCGCTTTGCGAACGAGATCGCGGTAGAACAGCATCACGTCGGCGTTGCCAAACGTGCTGCGTAACAGCGGATAGTCCGTGTGCGTGCCGACGAACAGCTCGTGTAGATCGACCGAATTGATGAACAGATTGAACAGCGCGACGCGACGCGGATCGAGCTTGCCGCGCTCGATTTTCGGCAAGTTGCGCAGCACGATCTCGCGCGCGGCATCCTGCAATTCGACGGCCGCGATCTGCTTGGCGACGAGGTTGCGGTAGCACTCGTCGAGATCGGCATCGATGTCGTAGAAGTCCGCGCGGGCGAGCAGATAGTCGGCGCACGCGAACACGCTCTCGGCCAGCGCCTGCTTCTCGATGCGATAGGCCTGCCATCGCAGTAGCAGCGTCGCCCAGTACGTGTACCAGAGCCCGCCCGCGAGAATCAGTGCCGCATTGGAGAGCGCGTGTGCCGGTGTGAAGTGCTCCTCGAGCGTGACGACCATCATGAACAGCGTCGCGAAGCCGATCTGCGGCCAGCGGTTGCCATAGACGACGGTCAGCGACAGCACGAACGTGAGCGCGACGACGGTGCTCCACAGCGCGAAGACGTTGAACGTCGCGAGGCCGGTGGCGAGCGCCGACAGAAAGCCGAGCACGCTGCATGCGAGCATCTCGTTGTGCTTGTACTTGAGCGGGCCAGGCATGTCGACGACGCAGGCGCCGAGCGCGCCGGTCGCGATCGTGAAGCCGAGGTCGGCGTCATGCAATACGAGCAGCGACAAGACAGCCGGCAGGGAGACGCCGAGCGCGATGCGCAGTCCACCGAAGAAATACTGGCTGTAGAGAAATTTTTTGAGTTCTATCGAATAGCGCATCGCTATGCAGGGCAGGCGGCAGGGGGCAAGGCAGCGCGGCGCGCGAACGGCTTGCGAACTGGCGATGAGTCTATCGTATTTAAGCGCATTCGCGTCACGCGGCGAGGGGTGGCCGAGTGGCCAGGCAGGCGGCACCGGAGGCGTTTGCTATGCTGACGTCTTTCGCCGCTCCGGCCTGAATCTCCGGCTTTGCCGGCCTCAAGGGCTCATGCTCCAGCTTCTCTATTCGAACCGCTACGAAACGCTTGTCGACGCGCTCTGCGACGATCTCTCGGCCACGTCCTCGGACCCTTGGGCCAGCGAAGAGATCATCGTGCCGAGTGCCGCGGCAAGGCGCCATATCGAACTTCAGCTCGCCGCGCGCCGCGGCATCTGCGCGAACGTCAACTTCAGCTATCTGGCCCAGTGGTTGTGGGCGCAGATCGGGCGCGTGCTCGAGGTGCCCGCCCATTCGCCGCTTTCGCCCGATCGTCTCGCCTGGCGCTGCTATCGGCTGTTCGGCGAGCGGGACACGCGCGGCGAGGGCCGGCAAGACGGCGAGGGCGCTGGCGTGTCATGGCGCGATTCGCCGCGGCTCGCGGCCTATCTCGACGCGGCCGATGCGCCGATGCGCTACGAACTCGCCCGGCGCGTGGCGGCAGTGTTCGATCATTACCTGACCTATCGTCCCGAATGGCTCGCGTATTGGCAGGAGGGGCGCGCCGTGTTCAACGCGGCCGGCCCCGGCACGGCGAGCGAGGACGAACGCTGGCAGGCCGCGCTCTGGCGCGCCGTGCTCGGCGAGCTCGCCGGCGGCACGGATGCGCAAGCGCTTGCCGACGCCACGCCGCCCGCACACCGCTTCCTGCATGTCGTGCGCACGCTCGATCTGGACGCCGTCATGCGTGCGCGCTGGCCTGCCTCGGTCAGCGTGTTCTCGCTACCGACGATCGCGCCGCTGCATATTGCGCTGTTGCGCGAGCTGTCGCGCTGGATCGACGTGCGGCTCTATGTGATGAACCCGTGCCGGCAGTTCTGGTTCGACATCGTCAGCGAGGGCAATGCCTTGGCGCTCGATGCGGCGGACCAGCTCGACTTTCACGAAGTCGGCCATCCGCTGCTTGCCGAGTGGGGGAGGCAGACGCAGGCACAACTGCATCTGCTGCACGAGCTCACCGAAGGGGCGGCCTCGGGCGAAGCGACGCGTTTTGCCGAGAACGACGGGCAGACCTGGCTTGCAAAACTGCACAACGCGATCCTCGATCTCGAACCCGAGCTGGCGTGTGCGCCCGAGCTTGCGGCGAGCGACGTGCGCGGCATCGAAGTGCACGTCTGTCACAGCCTGTCGCGTCAGCTCGAAGTGCTGCACGACCGGTTGCTGGCCTGGTTCGACGAGCGCCGCGCGGCGGGCACCGGCGAGGGGGAGGGCGTGGCGCAGTTGCGGCCGTCCGACGTGCTCGTCGTGTGCCCGGATCTCGCCGCTTGCGCGCCGCTCATCGACGCCGTGTTCGGCACGGCGCAAGCCGAAGAAGGGCGACGTATTCCCTATCGCATCACGGGCTTGCCGCCGTCTCAGACCAACCCGGTGGCGCGTGTGCTGCTCGACTGGCTCGCATTGACCGAGCGCAGCGTGGCGGCGCCCGAGCTCGTCGAATGGTTGCGCGTCGATGCGATTGCGGCGCGCTACGGCATCGATGCCGCTGCGCTCGATACGATCCAGTCCTGGCTCGCGGCAGCCGGCGCGCGGCGCGGCCTCGCGCCCGAGCCGAGTCCGGATGCGGCGATTCCAGCGGCTCGCCATACGTTCGCCGATGCTTTGAGGCGCCTCTTTCTCGGCTATGCGATGCCCGACGACGGCGAGCCCGTCGATGCGTGGCTACCGGTGGGCGGCGCGGTCGGTGCCGAAAGCGAACTGCTGGGCCGCGTCGCGCGCTTCGTCGACGATCTCGAGTCGTTCGTGCATCGCGCACGGCAGGCGCTCACGTGCGATGCGTGGGGCGTGCTGCTGTCCGATGCGCTCGCGCGCTTTTTTGACGCCGGCGTGACCCATGCCGATACGTTGGCCGGCGTGCGCGATGCGCTCGATGCCTCGCTCGAAGCCATGCGTGACGGCGCACACGAGGCCGAGGTGCCCGCGGCCGTGATGCGCGCGGCGCTCACGGTCGCGCTCGACGACGCCACGCACGGCGGCGTGCCGTGGGGTGGCGTGACGTTTTCGTCGTTGTCGAGCCTGCGCGGTCTGCCGTACCGCGTCATCTGTCTGATCGGCATGGACGATGGTGTGCTGCCGTCGCTAGCGCGAGCCGACGAGTTCGATCTGATGGCGCAGCGCCCTATGTTCGGCGATCGCCAGCGGCGCGCCGACGAGCGCAACCTGTTTCTCGATCTACTGCTTGCCGCGCGCGATCGCTTCTTCATTTCGTATACGGGACGCAGTATTCGCGACAATGCGCCGCTGCCGCCCGCGGCGCTCGTCGACGAACTGCTCGATCACCTCGCGCGTGCCGCGGCCGGGCCAGATGCGGCGCAGGCTGAAGTCGACGCCATGCGGCGCGCCTTCATCGTCGAGCATCCGCTACAGCCGTTTTCGGCTGCGTACTTCGACCCGGCTAGCGGCCTGTTCACTTATGACAGCGAGCGCGCGCAATGGGCAGAACGGCTCACGTCCGATGCGCCGTCCGTCGTCGCGCCGTTCTTCGCCGAGCCGCTGCCGCCCGAGCCCGAGGAGCCTGTCGCGTTCGCCGACTTCGTGCGCTTCTGGCAGCATCCCGCGCGTGCGCTGTTGCGCGAGCGGCTCGGCATCGTGCTCGAAGCGGCGCAGGGCGAGCTCAGCGACATCGAGCCGTTCGACCTCGACTACGCGGGGCGCGATGCGCTCGCCGACCGCTTGCTGCCGCGCCTCGTCGAGTCCGACGATACGTCGGTGCTCGCCCGTGCGGCGCGCATTGCCGACGCGAGCCCCGAACTGCCTGGCGGTGCGACTGGCGATGTGCTCAAGCGCCGCGAGCTGGCGGCGCTCACGCGGCTCGCGCGCGACGTGCGCAGCGAGCTGTCGACCGGCGTGACACGTTTGCCGTTCGTGCTCGAGGTAGTGCCGCGCTGGCCCGAGACGGACGGCGTCGCGCTGTTCGGCCGGCACGATACGCTGTTGCGCCGCTCGCTCGCGGAGCATGGGCCGTTGTCGTTGCACGGCACGCTCAATCGCGTCACCCAGGCCGGACAGGTGCTGTTCCGTTACGCGAACCCGGGCGCACGCGATTACCTGAGCGCCTGGCTCCAGCATCTTGCCTACTGTGCGGCCGATCCCGAGGGGCCATGCCGTACGGTGTGGCACGGGGGCGGCCAGCGTTTCGAATTCGCCCCTGTCGCTTCGCCGCTCGAATTGCTCGAGCCGCTGGCCGCCCTGTTCGTCGCGGGGCGCCGCCTGCCGTTGCCCTTTTTCCCCCGCACCGCGTGGGCGAAGGCCAACGGCAGCGATGCCGAAGCGCTCGGCGTCTGGATCAACGACCGCGTGCGCGGCGAGTCCGACGACGCCGCGCTCTCGATCGCCTGGCGCGGCATGAGCCTGACGCTCGACGAAACCTATGCCGCACTCGCGCGCGTGGTCTTCGAACCGCTGCTGCAGCATCTGAACGGAGGTGACGCATGAACGCGCTTGTCGACCCGCGCGCCCAAGCGCTGCCGCCCGCGCCACTGGAGCTCGACGTATTCACGTGCGCGCTCGACGGCGTCAATCAGATCGAGGCGTCGGCCGGTACGGGCAAGACGTGGAACATCTGCGCACTCTATGTGCGCCTGCTGCTCGAAAAGAATCTGAACGCCGATCAGATCCTCGTCGTCACGTTTACGAAAGCGGCCACGGCCGAGCTGCACGAGCGGATTCGCGGACGGTTGGCCGAACTCGCACGTGCGATCGAAACCGGCGACGACGGTGGCGACCCATTCGTGGCACGCCTGTTCGAGACGACGCTGGCCACGACGGACGGGCTCGATCTCGAGCTGGCGGCCAAGCGTGTGCGGCGCGCGCTGTCGACGTTCGATCAGGCTGCGATTCACACGATTCACGCATTCTGTCAGCGGGCCTTGCAGGAGGCGCCGTTCGCGGCTGCGATGCCGTTCGCGTTCGAGATGCAGGCCGACGATGCGCCGCTGCGCTACGAGCTGGCGGCCGATTTCTGGCGTGAGCGCGTGGAGCCCGTGGCGGCCGCGCATCCGGCGTTCGCGGCATGGCTCGTCGCCTGCGGAGCAGGACCGCTGGCACTCGATGCGCAGCTTGCGCGCCGCTTGAAGAAACCGCTTGCCGAGCTACGCTGGGGGGCGGGGGACGTCACGCCCGAGATCGAAGCAGACCTCGACGACGCCGCCGCGCAAGCGCGCTTCGACGAGGCGCGCCTGCTATGGCAGGCCGAGCACGAATCGATCGCACAGCTGATCGACGGCGCACAGGCCGCACTCAAGCAGACCACGCACAAGCCCGACGCGATACGCGCGGCGCTCGACGCATGGCATCGTTACTTCGACGAAAGCGATTGGCACGCGCCGCCGGAGCGTGCTGCGCTGAAGCTGACGGCCACGGCGCTGGCCAAGGCGACGAAGGCCAAATGCGCGACGCCCGAGCATCCGTTCTTCGTGCTGGCTGACACGTTGGCCGCGGCCGCCGAGAGCGCAGAGGCCGCGCATCGCGCGCGTTGGCTCGCGCTGCTGGCGACATGGCTGGCCGAGGCGCCGACTGCGCTGGCGGACATGAAGCGCGCGCGCCGCGTCGCGTCGTTCGACGATCTGCTCGCCAACTTGCACGGCGCGCTGATCGAGCATCCATGGCTGGCCGATGCATTGCGCGCGCGCTATCCGGCAGCGCTCATCGACGAGTTTCAAGACACGGATCCCCTGCAGTTCGCGATCTTCCGGACGATCTTCGCGCAGCCCGGCAGCGATTGCGCGCCGCTCTTTCTCGTGGGCGATCCGAAGCAGGCGATCTACAGCTTCCGCGCGGCCGACCTGCACACCTATCTGAGCGCGCGCCATGCGGCCAGTGCGCGCTATACGCTTGCCGTGAACCAGCGCTCGACGGCGCCGCTCGTGACGGCCTGTAACCGCATCTTCAGTGCGAACTCGCGTGCGTTCGTGCTCGAGGGCCTCGACTATCAGCCCGTGCGGGCGGGGGCGCGGGTGCGTGCCGGGTTCGTCGATGAAGGTCTTGATGCCGGCAGCGGCGACCTGCGCGTGTGGCTGCTGCCCTCTGGCGAGGCGGCGCTCGGCAAGCGCGAGGCGCAACGCCAGGCTGCCGAAGCCTGCGCAGCCGAGATCGCGCGGCTGTTGCGCGGTGCGCGTGAACACGCGGTGCGTGTCGGCGATGTGCCGCTGGCGCCGGCCGACATCGCAGTGCTCGTGCGCACGCACAAGCAAGGTAGCTTGATGAAGCGCGTGCTCGCGGCCTGGGGCGTGGGCAGCGTGGAGCTCGCACAGGCTTCGGTTTTTGCGACGCGCGATGCCGAACAGCTCGAACGCGTGCTGGCAGCTATCGATACGCCGGGCGACTTGCGCCGGCTGCGTGCTGCGCTCGCTTCCGACTGGTTCGGGCTCGATGCCGCCGCGCTTTGGCAACTCGAGCAATTGTCGGGGGCGGCCGCGCTCGCGCATGCCGATGACGCTACCGCATGGGTCGAGCGCTTTTCGCGCTATCGCATGCTATGGCACGAGCGTGGCTTCGCGGCGATGTGGCGTACGCTGATGCGCGAACTTGCTATCGGCATGCGCCTCATTGCCGGCGTCGACGGCGAGCGCCGCGTGACCGACGTCAATCATCTGGCCGAGCTCGTTGCCGCGCGTTCGGTGCAGTACCCGGGTATCGCGCCGACGTTGCGCTGGCTCTCGGCGCAGCGTGCGCAAGGCGGTGGCGAAGAAGCGCAGTTGCGGCTCGAATCGGACCGCGATCTCGTGCAGATCGTGACGGTGCACAAATCGAAAGGGCTCGAGTATGCGGTCGTGTTCTGCCCGTTCCTCAACGACGGCGCGCGTCTCGCCGGGTCGGGGTCCGCGTTGCCCGATGCGAGCGAGTATCACGACGAGACGGAGGCGGGCAATGTGGCCGTGCTGCATTACGGTTGTGAGGGTGACGAAGCCGCACGCGCCGAACGCGAGGCGGCACGTGAAGATGCGGCGGAGCGTGCGCGTCTCGTCTACGTGGCGCTGACGCGCGCCGTCTATCGCTGCTATGTCGTCGCGGGGGCCTACCTGAGCTCGCGCTCGACGAAGGAGTCGCGGCGCAGCGTGCTGAACTGGCTCGTCGTGCCCGACGGCCGCGACTTCGACGCGTGGAGTGTCGAACCGCCCGACGATGAGTTCATCGACACGGGCTGGCACGCGCTTGCCGGCGGGCCGATCACGCTCGCACCGCTGCCTGTGCCGCGCGAGCGTACGCCGCTCGCGCGCGCGAGTGTCGAAGGGCGGCGTCTGGCGGCGCGCGAAATGCGTCGCGTGCTGGCCGAGACGTGGCGGATCGCCAGTTTCAGTGCGCTCGCCTCGGCGGCCGGGCGGCACGGCAGCCATACGCCAGAGGACGAGCCGCGCCCGGATCACGACGCGCTTGCCGCGTTACCGCTCGACGACGAGACGGCCGCCTACGCGTTGGCCGGACCGGCGACCACACCGGACGCGGACGACATCCTGGGATTCCCGCGCGGCGCCGCGGCGGGCGAGTGCTTGCATCGGTTGTTCGAAATCGTCGACTTCGCGGAGCCCGAACGCTGGCCGCAGGCGATCGAGCGCGCGCTGGTCGAGCGCCCTGTGCCCGCCGACGCCGACACGGCACGGCGAATGCCCGCGATGATGGCGCGTCTGCTCACCGATGTGGTGGCGACCGAACTTGCACCAGGGCTCGCGCTCGGCGCGCTCGATCCCGAGCGCAAGCTGGTCGAATGGCCGTTCCTGTTCGTCTCGCCGTCGCTCGACCTGACGGCGTTGCGGCGGCTGCTGACCGCGCACGGCTATCCCGACGTCGCGCTCGAGCCGAGCTTGCTCACCGGGTTCGTCAAGGGTTTCATCGACATGCTCGTCGAGCACGAGGGACGCTACTGGATCATCGACTGGAAGTCGAACCATCTGGGCATGCGTGCGGTCGATTACGGCACAGCCTCGCTCGAGGCAGCGATGGCGCAGCATGCCTACCACTTGCAAGCGCTGCTCTATACCGTCGCGCTGCATCGTTACCTGAGCGCACGCAAGCCGCACTACGACTACGACGCGCATATCGGCGGCTATGCCTACGTGTTCCTGCGCGGTGTCCGTCCGGGCTGGCGCGAGGGCGACAAACCGGCCGGCGTGTATTTGCATCGTCCGCAGCGCTCGCTCGTCGAAGCGCTCGACGCTCTGATGAGCCAAGGAGCGCGGCAATGACCGAGAAGAAGACAACGACGATCTCAGCGATGGCCAAAAACGCGTACGACAAGACCGCAGCGAAGAACGGGAGGACGCGATGAGCGCGTCGCCCACATCGGCTTCGTTCGGGGCCGGAGAATTCGGCACCGCGCTGGCTGAAGGCTTTGCGCGCCGCGTCGGCGAGCTTGCCGAGCGGCTCGGCGCAGACGCGGCGAGCGTACGCTGGGTGCGCCGAGCCGCGTACGCCGCGAGCCGTGCGACGAGCGTCGGTCATGTCTGCGTCTCGTTGCCGGGTCTCGCGCGTCGTTATGGTGAGGCGTACGACGAAGCCTGCGCGGCGCTACGCGCGAGCGGCGTCGTCTCCGACCAGAGCGTGGCGTCGGATGCCTTGCGTCCGCTCGTCGTCGATGCACAAGGGCGCCTCTATCTGGCGCGCTATTTCGATTACGAACGCGCGCTCGCGAACGCCATCGTCGCGCATGCCGCCGCAGGCTCGGCGCCACATGCGGGCGTGCATCGCACCGGTGGCGACGACGCTCCGCTTGGCACGCGTCTCGCGCGATACTTCGGACCGCCGTCGACCGACGATATCGATTGGCAGCGTGCGGCGGCGGCGCTGGCGTTGTCGGGACGGCTCACGATCGTGAGCGGCGGCCCCGGCACCGGCAAGACGACGACCGTCGTCGGCATGCTGGCGTGCCTGCTCGACGCGAACCCGCAGCTTTCGATCGCATTGGCGGCGCCAACCGGCAAGGCCGCGCAACGCATGCAGGAGGCGCTGCTCGCACGCGCGACGACACTGCCCGAGGCGATTGCCGAGCGCCTGCCGCGCACGTCGCAGACACTGCATCGCCTGCTCGGAGCGGGCCACGGCACGCGCGTGCGTCATCATCGCGACAATCCGCTGCCGTATGACGTGCTCGTCGTCGACGAGGCATCGATGATCGACGTCGCGATGGCCGCGCAGCTGTTCGACGCGCTCGCACCCGAGACGCGGCTCGTGCTGCTCGGGGACAAGGACCAGCTCGCAGCCGTCGAAGCGGGGGCCGTGTTCGCCGAACTGAGCGCGCAGCCGGCCTTCAGCGCGGCGGGCCTCGCCTGTATCGCAAGCGCGACCGGCTTCGACGAAGCGCGCATTGCGGCCGCGTTGCCGAATGCCGATACCGGCGCCGGCGCGAACGCGTGCGATGCACGACAGTCATCGATGACGACCGAGGCCGACGTCGAGGTATTCGACGACGATACGTTGCTGCCCGAGTTCTCTGATTGGGGCGCGCAATCCTTGAGTGAACGGCCTGTCGCACCTGTTGCACCGCTCGCACCGTCCGTCGCTCGAGCCTCGGCGTCCGAGGTGCCGTCGCCGGGCGAGCCTCTTGCCGAGCCGCGAAAGCGGGCTGCTCAGACCATGCATACGGTACCGGCCGAACGCGGCGCGCGCGCGTGGCACCAGGCGACATTGTTCGCCGAGGAGCCTGCGCCAGAGCGCTCGCCGTTGCCAGGGAGCGTCGCCGCGCCGCTCGTCGATAGCGTGATCTGGCTCGAGCGCAACTATCGCTTCGGGCTCGACTCGCCGATCGGCCGCCTGTCGTTGGCGATTCGCCGTGGCGATGCCGATGCGGCGCTCGATACGCTCGGGCACGCGGGCGACGAAGGAGCCGTCGCGGTGCTCGACGAAGACGGTGGCCAGACACTCGCCACGCGTACCGTCGAACGGCTCGCGCAGGGCTTCTCGCATTACGCCGCCGCGCTGGCGGCGGCGCTCGCGCAGCGCGAACCCGACCCGACGCCGCTCTTCGATGCGCTCAATGTTTACCGCATCCTGTGCGCGACGCGCGTGGGCACGCGCGGTGTCGATGCGCTCAATGCGCTGATGGCTGCGCACGTGCGGCGCGAGGCAGGGGTGCCGCTGGCGGTGGGGGCGACGTGGTTCGCCGGCCGTCCCGTGATGATCGCGCGTAACGATTACGCGCTGGGTCTGTTCAATGGCGACATCGGCATCGCGCTGCCCGGCGCGGATGGTGCGCTGCGCGTGTATCTGCGCACGGCCGACGGCGGGTTGCGCGCCGTGACGCCGGCAGCCTTGCCGCCGCACGACACGGCGTTCGCGCTGACGGTGCACAAGTCGCAGGGCTCCGAGTTCGATCACGCGGCACTGGTATTGCCGGCTTCGGCGAGCCGCGTGCTCTCGCGCGAGCTCGTCTATACGGCCGTGACGCGCGCGCGCGTGGCCGTGCGCATCGTCGGCGCGCGCCGCGTGCTGGCCCAGGCGATCGCGACGCCGACGCGGCGCGATTCGGGCCTCGTCGCGCGCATGATGCAGGCGAGCTCAGCATGACGCCGGGCCGCGTAGATGATCGATCGCCGCCATGAGTGTGACGCCGGCCACGGCTTGTGCCACACTGCAACCCTTTTCACTCGTCGCTTAACGCGCTCCCAGGCCATGACGTTTCGCTACAGCATTGCTCCCAGCGAGGTCGAGCTGACGGCCGTGCGCGCGCAAGGCGCGGGCGGGCAGAACGTCAACAAGGTGTCGAGCGCGATCCATTTGCGTTTCGACGTTCGCGCCTCGTCGCTGCCCGAGCCGCTCAAGATGCGGTTGCTCGCGTTGCACGATCACCGCATCACGCGTGACGGCGTCGTGATCATCAAGGCGCAGGAGTACCGGACTCAGGAGATGAATCGCGCCGCGGCGCTCGCGCGTCTGGACGAACTGATCGCCAGCGTGAGCGTCACGCGGCGTCCGCGCGTCGCCACGCGTCCGACGCGCTCGTCGATCACGCGGCGCCTCGAGGGCAAGACGCACCGGGCGGGAGTGAAAGCCGGCCGCGCGAGGGTCGTCGACTAAGCAACGCCGCACAGTCGGCAAGCCGATGCGGCAGTGCCTGCGTCAGCTCGCGTCGAGCACGAAGTCGACGCAAAACACGTCGAGCGCCTTGTCCGATTGGACGGTAACGGCGGCGGTATAGCAATCCTTCCCTTCGGTCAGCGAATAGTGCGGCCCCATGACGGCGACGCGCCCCGGCGATGCGAGCGCGCGTTTGAAGTAGGCGCGCCGCGACCAATTGCTGTCCGTATCGGGAAAGAGCGGTGCGAGTCGCAGCGGCTCGGCATTCGGGCTTAGCGCGACCGACGGCTGGGTCTGATTGCCGCGCGCATCGACGACGAACACCCGCCGCACATGAGGCATCTTGAACGTCTGACGTGCGGCGAGCGCGAGGTCGCCCGTTGTCTGGTAGATGCGTGAGCCGATCAGTACGGCTTCCTCGAAACTCGCATACGTGACGGGCGCGCGCGGCGCGGTGCTTTCACGCGCGTGGAAGCGCTCCCATATCGATTCGATCAGCGCCGGCGCCGCGGCGCTCGCTTGTGTGATCGATGCGTGCGGAAGGCCGAGCCAATAGCCTTGCAGGAAATCGACGTCGGCTTCCATCATCGTCAGCAGCTCGTTCTCCGATTCGACGCCTTCACCGAGCACCATCGTGCCCGCGCGATGCAGCATCGTCACGAGCTCCGTGGCGAACTGATGATCGTTGCCCGCTGTCGCCATGCGCCACACGAGCGAACGGTCGAGCTTGACGATGTCGGGCCGCACACGCCAGATCCGGTCGAAGTTCGAGAAGCCCGTGCCGAAATCGTCGATCGCGATCAGCAGCCCGCGTTCGCGCAGCGTGTCGATCGTGCGCTCGAACAACGCTTCATCGCTCGCGGGCTGCTCGATCATCTCGATGACGATGCGCTGAGGCGGCAGCCCGAAGTGGTCGCACAACTCGTCGATGAACGGACGGTATGGCCAGCCCGTGCGGAACAGCCGCGGCAGCGCGTTCACGAAGAGCCAGCTCTTTTCGACGTTCTGTTCGGCGAAGTTGGCGAAATGGACGCAGCGCGCGAGGCGCTCGAGCGCGAGGGCGTCGCCCATCGACGGTGCGCGCGAAAACAATTCGTCGGGCGGGATGGGCCGGCCTGCCGCATCGGTCGGCCGCAGCAGCGCCTCATAGCCGACCACGCGCTTATGCGTAATCGAGATGATGGGCTGAAACACGCTGCGCAACGTCACGCCTTGATAGGCGATGCGCCAGCCTTCGTCGTCGCGTCTGAGGTGGGGCAGGATGCCCTCGAGGGTCAGTTCGCGCTTGGATGCCATGGCAAGCGGGCGGCGTTCGCGCTGGCGCGCGGCCGAGCCGGCGTGCCGTCGCACAAGACTTGGGAAGGGATCGTGCCTATGGCGCAGGGGTGTGCGCGCGCGGCGATGCGATCGGGGAAGCCCAGCATGTCGAACAATGCCCATATGACGGGATGCCAGTTTAGCAAACGAACGCGTTGACGATGGACGCAGCGTAAGGGGCGTGCTATCGCAAGCAATGTTCGATTGAGCACCGTCGGCGGGGTTTGGGCGGCGTGTCTGCGCGCAGCGCGTGAGCGAGCGAACGCTCGTCCGGCCAGGTCAGACCGGCGGAAAGGAAAGAGGGGCAGGAAGAGGGCGGCGGCGATCGCCGGTCGTCGACGGACGACCGCCGCGCAAGAAACGAAACGAGGTCAGCTCGTGCGCCGGGTGTGCTGGCCAAAGCCTGGAATGCGCTTGATGACACCCGTGGCCAGTGCCGTACCAACGAGCACGATCGAGCAGCCTTCGAGCATGACGAGCGAGACCTGCTCGTGCAGGAACATGGCACCCCACAAAATGCCGAACACGGGGACCACGAAGGTGACCGTCATCGCGCGAGCGGGGCCGGCAACGTTGAGCAAATGAAAGTAAATCAGGTAGGCCACGCCCGTGCATGCGATGCCCAGGCCCAGCACGGAGCCCCACGCGTAGGCCGAGATATGTCCGGCGGGCCAGGTCGCGATCGCGAACGGCACCAGTGCGAGGCTCGAGCCGAGCATGCTGCCTGTGGCGATCGTCAGCGCGTCGACGCCGGTCAAGTGGCGCTTCGTGTAGTTGGCCGCGATGCCATACAGCAGCGCGGCGCCCATCGCGGCCGCCGCAGCAAGGGCGGTGGTGGCCGGTGCCGGCGCGAGCGCGCCGTGCGCGGACGCGACCTGATCCCATACGAGCGTCACGACGCCGGCGAAACCGAGCGCCATGCCTAGCGTGCGCAGCGCGGTCAGACGGTCGCCGAGCCAGACGTAAGCGACGAGTGCGCCCCACAACGGCGTCGTCGCGTTGATGACCGACGTCGCGCCTGCCGATAGCGTGAGCTCTGCGAACGCGAACAGACAAAACGGCGCGGCCGAATTGAGCACGCCGACGATGAACAACGGCACGGCGCGTTTGCCCAACGTTGCGAATGCGGCGCGGGGTGAGCCGCGCGTGATCAGCATCACAAGCAGGAATGCCGAGCCGATCGTCACGCGCAGCGCCATCAACGGGGCCACACCGAACTCGGCAACCCCTACGCGTATGAACAGGAAGGACGCGCCCCACAACGCGGCGAGCACGAGCAATTGGACAACATGTCTGGTTTTCATCGGGAAATGCGCCAACGGCAGCTTTTCGCATGTAACGGGCGCATCTTACACCGCTGTTATGCGTAATGCTTCAGCGTGCGATGAAACGGCAAGAAGTGGGAAAAGAGGGCGGATCACGACGCGATCCTGCGGAAAAATTCGCAGCGCTATCGGGTTCGTGTGAAGAAAAAGGGGGGCGCGAAGGCCCCCCCTTTCCAGCTTACCGATGCGTCGCATGCAAGCGACGCACGCGTCGTGCCTACCGAGTACCCGCTTACTGCTTATTGCGGCTGATAGATCTGGCCGCCGCTCTTGATGAACTCGACAGCCTTCACTTCCATCCCCTTTTTCAGGGCCGCTTCGTCGGACACGCCTTGCGCGGCTGCGAAGTCGCGCACGTCCTGCGTGATTTTCATCGAGCAGAAGTGCGGGCCGCACATCGAGCAGAAGTGCGCGACCTTGGCCGAATCCTTCGGCAACGTCTCGTCGTGGAACTCACGCGCCTTATCGGGATCGAGGCCCAGGTTGAACTGGTCTTCCCAGCGGAACTCGAAGCGAGCCTTCGACAGTGCGTTGTCACGCACCTGTGCGCCCGGGTGCCCCTTGGCGAGGTCGGCCGCATGCGCCGCGAGCTTGTACGTGATGATGCCTTCCTTGACGTCGTCCTTGTTCGGCAGGCCCAGGTGCTCCTTCGGCGTGACGTAGCACAGCATGGCGGTGCCGAACCAGCCGATCATCGCGGCGCCGATGCCCGAAGTGATGTGGTCGTAGCCCGGCGCGATGTCGGTCGTGAGCGGCCCCAGCGTGTAGAACGGCGCTTCCTTGCACCAGTCGAGCTGCAAGTCCATGTTTTCCTTGATGAGCTGCATCGGCACGTGGCCGGGGCCCTCGATCATCACCTGCACGTCATGCTTCCAGGCGATCTGCGTGAGCTCGCCGAGCGTGCGCAGCTCGCCGAGTTGCGCTTCGTCGTTCGCGTCGTAGATCGAGCCGGGGCGCAAGCCGTCGCCGAGCGAGAAGCTCACGTCGTAGGCCTTCATGATTTCGCAGATTTCCTCGAAGTGCTCGTAGAGGAAGCTTTCCTTGTGGTGCGCGAGGCACCACTTGGCCATGATCGAGCCGCCGCGCGAGACGATGCCCGTCATGCGGTTGGCCGTCAGCGGCACGTAGCGCAGCAGCACGCCGGCGTGGATCGTGAAGTAGTCGACGCCTTGTTCGGCCTGCTCGATCAGCGTGTCGCGGAAGATTTCCCAGGTCAGGTCTTCGGCCTTGCCGTTCACCTTCTCGAGCGCTTGGTAGATCGGCACCGTGCCGATCGGCACCGGGCTGTTGCGGATGATCCACTCGCGCGTTTCGTGGATGTGCTTGCCGGTCGACAGATCCATGACCGTGTCGCCGCCCCAGCGGATGGCCCACGTCATCTTGTCGACTTCCTCGCCGATCGACGACGTAACGGCCGAATTGCCGATGTTCGCGTTGATCTTCACGAGGAAATTGCGGCCGATGATCATCGGCTCGCTTTCGGGGTGGTTGATGTTGGCCGGAATGATCGCGCGCCCGCAAGCGACTTCGTCACGCACGAACTCGGGCGTGATCTCCTGGAGCGCGTCGGCACCGAAAGCGGCGGCGCCGAAGGCTTGGCCCGGGTGCTGGCGGCCCATCATCTGGGCGAGCTTTGTACCATTCGGGCCGCTCGCGCGCAGGCTTTCCAGATATTCGGTGCGGCGCTGGTTCTCGCGGATCGCGATGAATTCCATCTCGGGCGTGATGATCCCGCGACGCGCGTAGTGCATTTGTGTGACGTTGGCACCGGCCTTGGCGCGGCGCGGCGTGCGATGCAGATCGGGGAAGCGCAGTTGCGCCGTGGCCGGGTCGGCCGCGCGCTCGCGGCCGTATTCGCTCGTGAGCCCCGGCAGCGCCTCGGTGTCGCCGCGTGCTTCGATCCAGCGTTGGCGCAGGGCGGACAAGCCCGAGCGGATGTCGATCTTGACATCGGGGTCGGTGTACGGACCCGAAGTATCGTAAACGTAAATCGGCGGGTTCTTTTCGCCGCCGAACGCGCTGGGCGTGTCCGACTGCGTGATTTCGCGCATCGGCACGCGGATGTCCGGCTGCGAGCCGGTTACGTAGACCTTGCGCGAATTGGGCAGCGGCGCGACCGCGGCGGCGTCGACGCGCGCGTCGGCGGAAACGAACTTCGGGTTGGCACTCATGCAAATCTCCTGACGTGGGGCGCTAATGCAGGAGACGAGAGGGGAAGGACGAGCGAATGATGGCGGCGTACCGCGAAGCTCGTACGCTTCCCTGCGCTGGCATTATCCAGATCAGGTTCAAAGGGTATTTCTCACCCGCGCGCACCGCCGCCGTCGACCAACGGCCACGCGACGCAGGACCCCCGCGTTAGCATCGCAGAAGATACACCGCCTGACAGGGCTTTGGCAACCGAAGCGCCGGCAAGCCGTCTGGAGCACAAAAATGTGCCCGATGCGGCCGATGACGATGCATCCGGCTCACTGTCTGGCGCGTATATGCGTGGCAAGGCGGCGGCGATGGGCCCCGCAGGGCCGGGGAGGGCGCAACGCCCGCCCGTTCACGACACCTCAACGACTGTTGGGCGGAGATCACGATGCGAATTCGAACCTTCCTGACGGTGGCGGCCGCGATGCTCGCGATTTTGGCCGGCACCGCGGCGGCACACGCCGACGAGGCATGCGCGGTACGCAGCCCCGCCTATCGCGTGGCACTCGTCGAGTTGTACAGCAGCGAGGGGTGCAACAGTTGTCCGCCTGCCGACGCCTGGCTCGGGCACCTCGCAGCCGACACGCGGGGGAACGTCGTACCGCTTGCGCTGCACGTCGATTACTGGGACGGGCTCGGCTGGCGCGACCGCTTTGCGCAGCATCGCTTTACGGAGCGTCAGCAGGCACTGGCGGCCTACGGCGGCACGCAGGTCGTCTACACGCCCGAAGTGTTCGTCGCGGGCCGCGAGATGCGCGAGTGGGGCGCGGCCAAGCGCTTCGACGAGCGCGTGCGCGCGCTGGCCGCGCAGCCGGCACGCGCCGATATCGCGTTGCGGCTTGCGCCCGCGGGGACGGCCGGCGCGATCGACGTCGACGCGCGCTTTGCCGCGCATGCCGATGCGCCGTCGCGTCTCAATGCCTATGTCGCTGTTTACGAGAACAGACTCGAGTCGCATGTCGGCGCAGGCGAGAACCGTGGTGCGACGCTGCATCACGAGCGGGTCGTGCGTGAGTGGCTCGGGCCGCTGCCGCTCGAGGCAGGGGCTGCACACATCCAGCGGACGATTGCGCTCGACGGCCCCGCCGAGCGCCGCGGCTCCCCGGCGGCGCTGACGCAGGTGGCAGAAGGCCGATTCGGTGTGGCGGCTTTCGTCGAGGACGCGGCAACCGGGGAAATCGTGCAGGCGACGGCGCTGGCTGCCTGCGGGCGGTAGCGGCCAGGCGCGGCCGGCGCGCCTCCCACGCATGGCATGAATGCCGAGGCGGAGCCCCTGTGCACCCAAGACGCCTTGCGCATCGGCAAGGCTCCGCGTACATAATGCAAACGCAGCCCACGCATGACGGCGCTTGACTGGCGCTGTCGGTGTGGCGCGTTTCATCTGTGCTCCGACCCTAGCCTTATCGTCCGCCGCCATGCCGCCCAGCGAGAGCCCGAACCGTTTCGTTCGCGATACGGGGCACCTGCGCGAGGGCCGAGGCGAGGGCTCGTCACGCGGTGCACGGTTGCCCGCGGTTGCGGCGCCAGCAAGCGCCGTCATGCGTGGGCTGCGTTTGCATCTGCGCCTGCCGCGTTCGCGCAGCGGCCGCATTGCGTTGGCCCTGGCCATCGTCTACCTGGCGTGGGGCTCCGCTTACCTGGCCGTGCACGTCGCGCTGGGGGCCTTTCCGCCGCTGCTGTTATCGGGCTTGCGCAATCTCGTGGCCGGCATCGGCCTGTTCCTGTATGCCGCGCATGGCCGGCGCGTCTGGCCGACACCCGTTCAGGTATTCAACGCCGGCATCGTCGGCACGATGTTGGTCGGCCTCTCGAGCGGCTTGCTGACCTTCGGCATGCGCAGCGTCGGCACGGGAGCGGCGGCTGTCATGGTGGCAACGGTGCCGCTGTTCGCGACCGTCATCTCGGCCGTGGCGGGGCGGCCCGTCGCCAAGGGCGAATGGGTCGCGGTGGCGCTCGGGCTGCTCGGTACGGTCGTGCTCAATCAGGGCAGTGGGTCGACGGCACCGGCAAGCGGCACCATCGTGATCCTGTGCGGTGCGCTGTTTTGGGCCGGTGGCTCACAGTTGGCTAGCCGCCTTGCATTGCCGTCCGATCTGTTCATGTCGACCGCGCTGCAGATTGGCCTCGGCGGCGCCATCTCGACCGCGCTTGCGTGGCTCAGCGGCGAGCGGGTGACGCACTTCGGCTTTCTGCCAGCGTTCGCGTTCCTCTATCTGATGCTGATGGCGACGATGGCGGCCTACCTCGCGTACGGCTTCCTGATCCGACATACGAGCCCACTCGTCGCCAGCAGCTGCATGTACGTGAATCCGATCGTTGCCGTCGCGCTCGGCGCGCTGATGCTCGGCGAACCCGTGACGCGCTGGACCGTCTTCGCCACCGCGGCGATTCTGTCGAGCGTTGCCCTGTCGTTCTGGTTCGACCGACGGCGCGCGGTACGCTAGCTAGCGCAGGTTCGCGCGCCGTCGTTGCCGCTCATAGCTTCGCGGCCAGCTCGGCGCCTTCGCGGATGGCCCGCTTCGCATCGAGCTCGGTCGCCAGAGCCGCACCGCCGATCACGTGATAGCGCGGGCCGTTCTCACTCGGCGAAGCGGGCAGCAATTCGCGCAGCGACTCCTGGCCCGCACAGACGACGATCGTCTCCACCTCTAACCACTGTTCGACGCCTTGCCGCGCGATTTTCAAGCCGCGCGAGGCGATCTCGAGGTAGGTCACCGCATCGAGCATTTGCACGCCATGCCGCTGCAGCGTGGCGCGATGCACCCAGCCCGAGGTCTTGCCGAGTCCCGCGCCCAGCTTGCCGGCCTTGCGCTGCAGCAGCCAGATGCGGCGCGCGGGTGCCTGATCCTGGCGCGCGGTTTTCAAGCCACCGGGCTCGCGCACGTCGAGATCGACGCCCCATTCGTCGAGCCATGCCTCGCGTGGCTGCGGCAGGGGCTCGCCGTCGCGATGGAGCAGAAACTCGCTGACGTCGAAGCCGATACCGCCCGCGCCGATCACGGCGACCGAGCGGCCCACGGGGGCGCCGCGCAGCACGTCGACATAGCTGAGCACGTTGGGCCCGTCGACGCCGGGAATCGCAAGGCGCCGCGGCACGATGCCGGTTGCCAGAATCACGTCGTCGTACTGCGCGCCGGCCAGGTCAGTGGCTGTCACGCGCGTATTGAGCCGAACGTCGACGCCGTGCCTGCGCAACTGCGTACCGAAGTAGCGCAGCGTCTCGCTGAATTCTTCCTTGCCCGGAATGCGGCGTGCCAGATTGAACTGGCCGCCGATCGTGGCAGCCGCATCGAACAGCGTGACGCGATGACCGCGCGACGCGGCAACACAGGCTGCCGACAATCCCGCGGGCCCGGCTCCGATAACGGCCAACGTGCGAGGCTGGGTGCTGGGACGGTACACGAGCTCCGTTTCGCGGCCCGCGCGCGGATTGACGAGGCAACTCGCGCGGATGTTGCGGAAGGTGTGATCGAGGCATGCCTGATTGCAGGCGATGCAGGTGTTGATTTCGTCGGCACGCCCAGCGGCGGCTTTCGCGACGAACTCGGGATCGGCAAGCAGCGGCCGTGCCATCGAGACGAGATCGGCGCTGCCATCGGCGATCAGCGCTTCGGCGAGGTCAGGCGTGTTGATGCGGTTCGATGCGATGACCGGCACCTTGACTTGCTCGCGCAGGCGCGCGGTGAGCGGGGCGAATGCGGCGCGCGGCACCGAGGTGACGATGGTCGGCACACGGGCTTCATGCCAGCCGATGCCGCTGTTGAACAGCGTGACGCCGGCCGCCTCGAGCGCTTTCGCCACTTGAACGGTTTCGTCCCACGTATTGCCGCCTTCGACGAGATCGATCAGCGAGAGCCGATAGATGACGATGAAACGTTCACCGCATTCGGCGCGGATGCGCTCGACGATCTCGACGGGCAGGCGCATGCGATTTTCGATGCTGCCGCCGTAGCGATCCGTGCGATGGTTCGTGCGGGCACACAGGAACTGATTGAGCAGATAGCCTTCGCTGCCCATGATCTCGATGCCGTCATAGCCGGCGCGCTGCGCGAGACGGGCCGTGCGCGCGTAGGCGCGAATTGTCTTCTCGATGCCGGCGAGGCTGAGCGCACGCGGCGTGAACTTCGCGATCGGCGAGCGGATCGCCGAGGCCGACACGACGAACGGGTGGTAGCCGTAGCGGCCGGCATGCAGGATTTGCAGCGCGATCTTGCCGCCTTCCTCGTGGACCGCTTCGGTCAGGCGGCGATGATTGGGCACGTCCAGGCGCGTGTTCAGCGTGCCGCCGAACGGCAGCAGCCAGCCTTGGCGATTCGGCGAGAAGCCGCCCGTCACGATGAGGCCCACACCGCCTTTCGCGCGTTCGCGATAGTAGGCCGCCAGCGACGGATAGTGCCAGAAGCGATCCTCCATGCCCGTATGCATCGAGCCCATGACGACGCGGTTGCGGAGCTTCGTGAAGCCGAGGTCGAGTTCGGCGAGCAGGTGAGGGTAGGACATAGGCTGGCGGGTCGTAGAAGTGGAACGCGTGCGAACGATACCGCGCGCAGCCCGCCAGGCTGCTGGAGAAGGGGCTCTAATTCGATTTCATCGACGACGCGTCGGGGGCCATGTCCTGCCGTCGAACAGCGTGCGCTGCCCGGACGGTCAGGATCCCCAAGCATCGGGCGCTCAAGCCGCGCGCTGCCCTTGCATATGGCGCGCCGCAGCCGCGAGCGCGAAGACGAGTCCCGCTGCGCATACGCCCGTCCATCCATACGCGCGCCATGCGAAGGCTCCCACGGCTGAACCGGTAGCGCCGCCAATGAAATAGCAGACCATATAGACCGTGTTGATGCGGCTGCGCGCCTCGGGCTTGAGCGCATAGATGCGCGACTGGTTCGAGATCTGCGTTGCCTGCACGCCGACGTCGAGCACCAGCACGCCGACGATGAGCCCGGCGATGCTCGTGGACGACAGCCCGAAGATCACGAACGAAACAGCCACGAGCGCGATCGAGAGCGAGAGGACCGCGCGCGGCCCGCGTGCGTCGGCGGAGCGCCCCGCAAGCGGCGCAGCCAGTGCGCCGGCCGCGCCGACGATGCCGAACAGGCCAGCGGCTTGCGGCCCCATATGAAACGGTGAACCGGCCAGCAGCAGCGTGAGCACCGACCAGAACGCGCTGAACGCGGCAAAGATGGCCGCACCCGTGAACGAGGACTCACGCAGGCCGGGCAGCTCGCGCGTCAGATGCCACATCGAAGCGAGCAGTTTGCCGTAGGGGAGCGTCGACGTCGGCTTGCTGTTCGGCAGGCGCATCGCCACGAGGACTGCCAAGGCGAGTTGCGCAACCAGCGATGCCGCGAACACGGCGCGCCAGCCAAAGTACTCTCCGATCGAACCCGCGGCCGTGCGGGCGAGCAGAATGCCCAGCAAGAGCCCGCTCATGACCGTGCCCACGGCACGGCCGCGCTCGGCTGCCGGCGCCAGCTCGGCCGAGAACGGCACGGCTTGCTGAGCGATCGTCGCGAGCATCCCGATGGCAAGACTTGCGACGGTCAGCACTGCGAGCGTGGGCGCGAATGCGGCCCCGGCCAGCGCGAGCGCAAGGCCGGCGATTTGCACGAGGATCAGGCGTTTGCGGTCGAGGCGGTCGCCAAGCGGCGCAAGCAGGAAAATGCCGGCCGCGTAGCCGAGCTGCGTAGCCGTGGGTACGACGCCGATCCACGACGCGCTGCCCGGAAACGAGGCGCGCAGGCTGTCGAGCAACGGCTGGTTGTAGTAGATGTTGGCGACCGAGACGCCGGCGATCGTCGCGAGCAATAGCAGAAGGCCCCGCGAATAGTGGCTTGCGCCGCTTTCGGGACGCGCTTCGACGGGGGCCGCCTGAACGCACACAGTATTATCGTCAGACATCATGATGTCGCTGAATTTTGTATGGGGCTCTCGATTTTATCCGGGCTTCATGCTCGGAATTTTCCGAAAATCGCCCGTACTTCGCCCGTACTTAGTCGATCAGCGTGCCGTCGGTCGCGTAGAACGGATAAGGGCCATCGCCTTCGTCGACGTACGCGTGATGCGTGACGAGACCGGTTTCCGGCGTGTAGTGGTGCAACGCGAAGGCGGGCGGCTCGAGACGGAACGCCGACGGGGCATCCTCGCGCAGGTCGAGCTGGACCTGATGCGCAGGCGCGGGCACGGCCGAGGCGATCGTGCCGCCAAAGCGCGTGAAGATGGGCCGATGCACGTGACCGCATATGACGCGTTCGACGTTGTCGTATTGGCGCAGGATGGCCGCGAACCGCTTGCTCGATTCCGCACCGAGCCGCAGCCGGTCCATATGACCGATGCCGCAGACGAACGGCGGATGGTGCAGCGCGACGACCACAGGCGCCTCGCGCGCGGCATCGAGCTGCGCTTGCAGCCACGCCAGCCGCGTCTCGCACAGATGGCCGGCGCTTTGGCGCGGCACTTGCGAATCGAGCGCGATCAGGCGCAGCGGGCCTACATCGACGGCGTATTGCACGAATTCGCCGCCGCCTTGCAGGTACGCGTGATCGGCGAACACTTCGCGCAGCGCGTTGCGCTCGTCGTGATTGCCGACGAGCAGGTAGTAGGGGATCGCGAGCGAGGCGAGCAGCGTCTGCAGATGGCGATATTCGTCGACGTTGCCGAGGTCGACGAGATCGCCCGTGATGACGACGGCGTCCGGGCGCGGCACGAGCGCATTGAGCCGGGCGACGCAGCGTGCGAGCGCGGCTGCCGTATCGACGCGCCGGTAGGCGAGCATGCCGGGACGCTTGATGTGCAGATCGCTGATTTGAGCCAACAGCATGGGCAGATTCCGTTGTCGAGATGGGGTGAACGCGGCCCGCCATCAGGCGAGCGCGATGAGTCCTTCGGGCGCGATTTCGATGCCGACGACGGCGCCGCGCGCCAGGTCCACGCGGCCGGCCACGTCGACGATCAGCGCGTCGGGCGCGGCTCCACCGACCGTCACGCGCGTGCGCTCGCCGAGGAACGATTGCGCTTCGACCGTGCCGCGCAGCGAGGCGCCGTCAGGCGCCGTCAAGCGTGCGTCTTCGGGGCGGAAGAACAGCTCCGTCTCACCGCCCGCGCCAGCCTGCGCAGCGGATCCGGCGGGTGCGGCGATGCTGCCGCCCGTCGTCGCGAGCACACCGTCGCGCCATTGTCCCGCAAGCCGGTTGATCGTGCCGACGAACTGCGCGACGGTGCGGTTCGCAGGGCGGTAGTAGATATCGCGCGGCGAGCCGATCTGCTCGATGCGGCCGGCACTCATCACGACGATGCGGTCGCCGAGCTCCATCGCTTCGGCCTGATCGTGCGTGACGTAGACCGTCGTCACGTTGAGGCTGCGCAGCAGCGCGTTCATGTCGCGGCGCAACGTGTCGCGCAGCCGCGCATCGAGCGCCGTGAGCGGTTCGTCGAGCAGCAGCACACGGGGCTCGCGCGCCAATGCGCGCGCTAGCGCAACGCGCTGGCGCTGGCCGCCCGAGAGCTGGTCGATCGGTTTGTCCGCATGCGCTTCGAGCTGCATCATCGCGAGCAGCTCGTCTACACGCTTGCGCGCGAGCGCAGGCTCCGTCTTCGCGATCTTCAGGCCGTAGCCGACGTTGCCGCGCACGGTCAGATTCGGAAACAGCGCATAGCTTTGGAACACCATGCCGACCTGACGGCGCTCGATCGGCAGACGCGTCACGTCGTCGTCGCCGAAGTGCACGGTGCCGCCCGCATCGGGCGTTTCGAGCCCGGCAATCATGCGCAGCGTCGTGGTCTTGCCGCAGCCGGACGGGCCGAGCAACACGATCGTTTCGCCGGCGCCGATCGTCAGATCGAGCGGCTCGAGCACGCGCTGGCCGTGGAACGTCTTCGCACAACGCGAGAGCGAGATGGGGACAGGGGTGAGTTTCATCAGGGAAATTCGTAAGCGAACGGGCAATCCGGGAGGCGAAGTCAGCGGCGTGAGCGGGCGCGACCGCGCAACGCGCGTTGGCCCGTGACGTCGACGCCGAGCCATTGCATGGCGATGAGCAGCGGCATCGTCATCAGGAAAAAGACGATCGTGTAGGCGCTGCCGATTTCGATGCGCAGCGACGCATAGGTATCGGCGAGCCCCACGGGCAGGGTCTTGGTGTCGGGCGTATGCAGCATCCAGGTCAGGTTGAACTCGCCGATCGACAACGTCACGACGGCCAGTGCGCCCGCGACGATCCCGGGCTTCAGGTTCGGCAGCACGATCGTCGTGAAGCGTTGCCAGAACGTCGCGCCGAGGCTGGCTGCGCCTTCTTCGAGCGTGCGCAGGTCGGCGCTGGCCGCCACGGCAGCCACGGCGCGCACCATGAACGGCAGCGTGAACACCACATGGCCGACGACGATGAACGCCGCGCTCGTGCGAAAAGCCGTGAAGCCACCGTATACGACGATCAGCGCGAGCGCCGAGGCAAGGCCCGGCAAGGCAATCGGCAGCACGAGCAGTTCCTCGACGAGGCGCGCCATGCGGGTCTTGCTGCGCGCGAGCGCATAGGCGGCGGGCACGCCGATGACGAGCGTGATCGCGAGCGTCGCGAGCGCCACTTCGAGCGACAGGAACACAGATGGGCGGTACTGCGTCCAGACCTGCTCGAGCCAGCGCAGCGTGAGCCCGCTCGAGATGCCGCGAAAGTAGTTGACCGTGAGACCGGCCATGACCGACATGACCACGGGCACGATCAGGAAGGCGCACAGCGCGAGCGTGACGGCCCACTGGCCCAGCGAGATAAGCCGGCGCGGGGCGTCGAGCAATGCGTTCATGTTCGGCTCCTTACGCGGTGGCGGCAACGGCCGAGCCGGTCATCGTGCGGGCGAGCGCGAGCACGAGCCAGGTCACGAGGCCGAGAATGATCGACAGGCCCGCGGCCGTGACCATGCTCGCGTTCAGCGTGAACGCCGTATAGATCGTCATCGGCAGCACGTCGATGTCGGTGGCCAGCGTAAAGGCGGTGCCGAATGCGCCCATCGACGTGGCGAAGCAGATCGCGCCGGCCGCCACCAACCCTGGCGCGAGCCCTGGCAGCACGACGTCGCGCGTGATCTGCCACGGCGAGGCGCCGAGCGAGCGCGCAGCTTCCTCGAGCGAGGGGTCGAGCTTCGTCGCCGAGGCCATGACGGTGACGATCACGCGTGGAATCGAAAAGTACAGATAGCCGACGAACAGGCCCGTCATCGAGTAGGCGAAGACCCATTTGTCACCGGTCAGGCGCGCGCTGACGGCACCGATGAGCCCTTGCCGGCCGGCCAGCATGATGACCATGAAGCCAACCACGACGCCGGGGAAGGCGAGCGGGAACGTGAGCAGCGCAAGCAGCATGCGCTTGCCCGGGAATTCGCGGCGCGCGAGCAGCATGCCGGCGATGACCGACACGACGAGCGTCGCGACCGTGACGGCCGCCGACAGCGCCACCGTCGCGCCGAGGCTGCCCATGTAGCGCGCGTCGGTCACGAGCGCGCGGTACGTTTCGAGCGGGTGGCCGTCGCCGCTCACGTGCACGAGCACGGTCATCGGCAGTAGCCAGAAAGCGGTGAAGACCGCGAGCGCGGGGGCAATGAGCGCCAGGCGCCAGCGTAGCGGGAAGGTAATGTCGTGCATGGTGGGGAACGGCTCGGTACGGCAGGCGCATCCTGCGCCGCGGCGCGCATTGCCCGGTGGGCCGCCGCCGCGGCGTCAAGACGATGCGGTCAATGCATGGTCTGCAAATAGCGTTCGCCGAACGCTTGCTGCTTCTGGGCCATCTTGGCGAAGTCGACGGCCTTGGCGCGCGCATACTCGCTGGCCGGCAGGAACTTCGCGGCAGCGTCCTTGGTCATCGCGCTGGCGCGGACAGGACGCAGATACGCGTTGGCCCACAGCTTCTGGCCTTCGTCCGACAGCACGAAGTCGAGCATCTTCTTGCCGTTGGCTTCGTGCGGCGCGCCCTTGACGAGGCTCATCACGTACGGCACCGAGATCGTGCCTTCCTTCGGAATCACGAATTCGACGTTGGCGTGGTCCTTGTACTTGGCGCGATAGGCGTCGAAGTCGTAGTCGAGCAGAATCGGAATCTCACCCGAGAGCACGCGGGCATAGGCCGTTTGCTTCGGCACGATCGGCGCGTTGGCCTTGAGTTTGCGGAACCAGTCGAGGCCCGGCTCGAAGTTGTCGAGCGTGCCGCCCAGCGCCTGATTGACGGCAACGGCGCCGGCATAGCCGACGAACGCACTCGACGGATCGAGATAACCGATCATGCCCTTGTATTCGGGTTTCAGCAGATCGGCCCACGAGCGGGGCACGGGCTTGCCTTCAAGCGCGTCCTTGTTGACGAAAAAGCCGAGCGTGCCCGAGTGAATCGTGAACCAGTAGCCTTGCGGATCCTTCAGATCGGCCGGGATGTCGTCCCAGTGCGCGGGCTTGTAGGGCTGGATCACGCCCTTGTCTTTCGCCTGGAAGGCCGAGGATACGCCCAGATAGACGACGTCGGCGATGGGGCTCTTTTGCTCGGCGATCAACTGTGCGATGGCCTGGCCCGAGTTCTTGTTGTCGGACGGCACATGGATGCCGGTCTTTTCCTGAATCGCCTTGAGCTGGCTGGCCCAGTCGGCCCACTCGGGCGGGCAGTTGTAGCAGATGGCCGTCTCTTCGGCGTGCGCCTGGCCGGCAAACGGGGCGGCGAAGGCCGCAATGGCCGCGGCGCCTGCGCAGACGAGCCGCGCAACGTGCGTGCGGAGGAAACGAAAACGACGTGTCACGGAAGGTCTCCTCGTGAGCAAAGGGGATGATGGGACGTTGATTGCTGCACGCGCCGGCTGAGGGCAACGGCGCGCAAATGGACTGCGCAGGGCTCGTTCAGGCGAGGGGTTGAGCGGGTAACGCGGTACCGGCTGCCCCCGAGAGCGCCGTGACGGTGGCGCCTTTGCGCAACGTGTGCGGCAGGGTGAGGGAGAGCGAGTCGCCGTCATCGGCCCCTTCGATGCGAGCGATGAGCCGCTGCCAGGCCGCGCAGCCGATCTCGCGGTTGGGCGCGCAGATGCTTGCAAGCGGCGGCGAGAGCAGTTCCCCGACGGCCAGTCCGTCGAAGCCGAGGATCGACATGTCCTCGGGCACCGAGAAGCGGGCCCGCCGCAGCCCGCGCATGACGACCATCGCGAGCAGGTCGTTGCTGCAAAAGAGGGCGGTGGGACGCGCCGGACCCGACGTCAGATGGGCAAGCACCGCCGGCGAGAGTTCGTCGGCATTGAAATCGACTTCGAGCGCCGGCCTGGGCGTCAGGCCGGCCAGCTTCATGGCTTCGGTATAGCCGCGGTAGCGCAGCCGCGCGCGATCGGACTCGGCGAGCGTGCCGGCCAGCATCAGCACATGCTCGTGACCGTGCTCGATCAGCATGCGCACGCCGTCGAAGGCGGCCCGGCGGTTGTCGACCGAGACGGACGGGCGCCGTGCGGTATCGTTGTGCATCAGCACATACAGAGAGCCGTCGCGGTCGAGCTCGTCGAGCAGCGGGTGGGTATCGGCATCGGCGACGGTCAGGATGAGCCCTTCGACACGTTGCGCGAGCAGCGTCTCGATGGCATGGCGCTCGCGATCGGCATCGTATTGCGTGGTCATCAGCATGAGCCGGTAGCCTTGGCTCGCAGCGAGGTCGTCGATGCCTTGCAGGCACTCGGCGAAGACCGGGTTCGCCAGCGTCGGCAGGACGACGCCGATGAGCCGCGTACGCTCGCCGCGCAGCTGACGGCCGAGTGGGCTCGGGCGGAACTGCAGCGCCTCGATCGCGTCCCGGATTTTCGCCAGGGTCACGCGATTGACGGTGTGTGGGGCGTTGATCGCGCGCGAGACCGTCGCAATCGAGAAGCCGGCATAGGCGGCTACATCCTTGATCGTGTGTTTCATTGCAGTCGGTACCGTCCGGTAGTGCTCGAATGAAAACGTTTACGCCTCAACGATTATCCGCGTCGATTATGACTGAGCAATGACGCTTTGGCTTGCGAAATCCAGCGGAAAAGTTACGCCGGCGGCTTGGCGCGTTGGCCGCCCGTAGGCATAATCGGTCGCGGTCGGCCCCGACGAACGCACGGGGCAGCCGATTCTTCCTTATTCACCCCCTTTCCTCAGAGAAAAAGGATCGACGCGTGAGCCTTTGGTTTTTGATTTTCTTAAGCGTGCTGCAAGGCGTCACCGAGCTGTTCCCCGTCAGCAGCCTCGGCCACACGCTGCTGGCGCCGGCGCTGGCCGGCATGCACATCGACAAGCACGCGCCGCAGCTGATTCCGTTTCTCGTGGCGCTCCACCTGGGCACCGCGTTCGCCCTGCTGTGGTACTTCCGCAAGCGTTGGGTCGCGCTTTTCTGCGGGTGGCTCGGCACGTTCGCCGGCCGCCGCAGCGATGACGGTCACATGATGTGGGCCCTTATCATCGGCACGATTCCGGCGGGGCTCGTCGGCCTGTTGCTCGAGAAGCGCCTTGAGCGCGTGTTTCACGACCTGCGCATCGTCGCGCTCGCGCTGATCGTCAACGGCCTGCTGCTGTGGCTCGGCGACCGACTGCAACGTTCGCGTGCGCATCGCCCGCCCGAGAAGCTCACGTTCAAGCAGGCATTTCTCGTCGGCTTGGCGCAAGTGGGCGCGTTGATCCCGGGCTTTTCGCGCAGCGGCCTCACGATGATCGCGGGCAATGCGGCAGGCCTGACGGCCGAGAGCGCGGCGGAGTTCGCGTTCCTGCTCGGCACGCCGATCATCTTCGCAGCCGGCCTGCTCGAAGTGCCGAAGCTGTTTCATGCGCCTGGCCAACTTGCCGACGCGTTGCTCGGCGGCGTGCTGACGGCAATCGCCGCTTACCTGAGCGTGCGGTTTCTCATGCGCTATTTCGAAGGCCGCGGCCGCCTCGCTGCGTTCGGCTTGTACTGCGTGGTAGCGGGCGGGTTGTGCCTGGCCTGGTTCATGACGCACGGCCAGCCGGTTTGACGGCGCGGGGCCGCGTATCTTCGCGGTCCGCGTTCAAGCTTGGTACGGGGGATCGGGTATAATCCGGCCCCCGGCACGCAATGCGCAGCGTCGCCGTACAATTCTGGCTCCGCCTCCCCATAGTTCAACGGATAGAACACGGGTCTTCTAAACCTGAAATCGAGGTTCGATTCCTCGTGGGGGGGCCACAAACCGCTGGCACGCTAACCCTTCACGCCGCGGCTTCCCCATTTTCCTCGCTGACAATACGCCAGACCGCGCTCCCGGCCGCGCATGGGCGTGTCGCTTCGTATTCGTTTCCGTTCCCGTATTCGTTCCGAGTTTGTCCACCGGTTTCGCTGGCGGTCGATTGCGCGCAAACCGAGTCGCTTGACGCCGCCTACCAGTTTCGGACCGATCCGAGATAGCCGAATGGGTTGGTTCGTCGCACACACGCCTGCCTGCGGGGTAGATTGGCTCTTCCCGGTTTGACGAGGTGGTCAGCTCGTTTGAGGCAGGCGTTGGTTTTGAGATGTTCGGGCAGATGTCCGAAGTCGTGGTCATCATGAACTTCCGAGACGCTTTGCCGCCATCATGACGTGGCAACAGGCAGTATTTCGCCCCAAGCCGGATACGGCATCGCGCGCCTGCGCGATGCCTCCAGAAACGCGCGCTCGACTGCAAGCGAGCGGCAACCACGTGATAGGCGAGGCAGTGGATGGCGAAAATCAGCTACGTGCAAGGCAGGCTGCGCCGCGTGTGCGGCGTGGGTGATGGCGCAATGTTCGGCACCGGGTCCGGTGACAAGGAGCAAGACAGCATGGAAATACGCTTAAACCAACTGGAGAAACTGACGGCGGACATTCGCGAGCGTACGGCTCGCGTCGAGGCAGGTCTGGCGTACGTGGCGACCAAGCAGGACGTCGCATCGGTGGAATCGACGCTCCTGAAGTGGTTCGTTGCGACGGCCATTGCATTGACGAGCCTGGCCTTTGCAGCAGCCAAACTCGTTCATTGATCCGCCTGCTTGGTTGTGGCGCTCGCTCGCGCGCGTCAGTCGCTCAGCATGCGAGAAAGCGCCGCCGCATTGCGTTGCGCCAGGTCCTCGTAGCAGTTGTTGAAAATCACGTGCACCTGCGCGGCGCGCTGCGCGAGCGCGCGAATCGGGGTGGCCACCTCGGTCAGCTCGGTTTCGCTGTAGTCGTAGTTGAAGCGTTCAGCGGCGGACGCGCTACCCGCCCACGTTTCGGCGTTGCGCCCGTGCAGGCGCACGATCGCCAAGTCGGGCGAGGTTGTTTCCCATACGGTACTGGCTCGCGTTCGCACGCCGTTCGGCGCGTCCATGACGACATGCACGAGCCCATGCGCGCGCTCGAATGCGAGCGTCGCCTCCCAATGTGCTTCGTCTAACCAACTGCGGTTGCGGAATTCGAAGGCGGTTGGGTACAGGCGCATATGATCGGCGCAATCCTCGAGATGTGCACGCTCGCGGGGGGCGCTCGTGATCCACGGCGCGAACTGAAACAGCACCGCCCCCAGTTTGCCGGCTGCGTGCAGCGGTTCTATCACCTCAAAAAAACGTCGCCATAGCTCGTCTACGACTGCGGCCGGCACATCCCGGTAGTAGAGATACTTGGCGTCGGTTTTCGGCAGCTCGGTCTGCAGGTCCTTCGGCAGACATTTCGGCTCTGTCTGGTGTCCTGTGAAGAGTCGGAATGCTTTGATGTCGAACGTGAAGTCCGGCGGTGTCCGTGTATTCCACAAAGCGGCAGTCGGAGCACTCGGAATCGCGTAATACGACGAGTCGACTTCCACCAACGGGAACTGGCTTGCATAGAACCGCAGACGATCCTCTGACGTCGAACAGCCCGCAGGGTAGAACCGCCCACACTGGATGAGCGTCGTGTCTGTCCACGACGCAGTGCCGATCTTGATCGACATGACGCCTCCCGTACGTCATCGGGCTCACGCGTAACGGCGGAGCAGCACCGGGCGCGTTCGCCAGCGCGTATCGGTAGTACGGCACGGGCTGGGCTGTCTGGCTATTCGATATAACCCTCGAAGGCCAAGCGCTGCTTTTGGATGGAGCGGCCTATTCCCTTTTTCTCGCTTGAGTTTTATTGCCTTGTTGTTAAATGGGGTGGTATTTCAATCACAAAAAATCGGCGATTGATCATCTAAAAGATAATTTAGGACTAAGTGAAGTTCGATCGTTGTTCTCGTTGTCTTTGAGATGTATCTCAATGATGAATGGCGTTGTTTGTGCGGATTGCATGGGCTAGAATCAGCGCCCATCGCCCGTCCGATCGGTGGCTTGGAGAGGGTGATTTGCGAGAAGAACTCGTGCGACTTCTGCGTGCGGTCATAAAAATATCGAATGTTTTTTCATAAAATCGGCATGCGCTGATCTGTGTTTTTGATTGCGGTGTGGTGAAATCAAATGGCTCGGCAGTGATTTTATTGGTGAGATGAGTCGCAATAACGAGGGCGAAAACGTATGACCATCCGAAAGATCTTGTTGCTGTCTCGTCCCAAGCATCGTATTCGCGTTGCATTGCTGGACGATCATCCGATCGTCGCGCTTGGCGTCGCGACGTATTTGCGCGATCACGCCGATTTCGAGGTCGCCGCGAACGTCGAGACTGTCGACGAGTTGTTCGCGGTGCTCGAGCACGACGCCTACGACGTCGCGCTCGTCGATTTCTATTTGCCCAACGATCGCCTTGACGGCGCTGCGTTCATCAAGCGCTTGCGGGTGCACGCGCCTTCGCTCGCGCTCGTCGTGCTGTCGGCCGCGCGGCCTGACGATGCCGAGTGCGTGTGCCATCGCGCCGGCGCCAATGCGTTTCTGGAAAAGGCTACGCCATTGCCGTTGATCGCCGAGACAGTGCGTCAAGCCGTCGCCTCGCCGAAAAAGTTCTTTGTCATTCGGGAAGGAAAGATCCAGGCCAGCACTCCGCTGCCACGCGAGGACACGTTGTCGGCCGCCGAAATCGAGATCCTTCGGCACATCGCGGAAGGGCTATCGGTCACGCAAACGGCCATGCGTTTGCGGCGCAGCAAAAAGACCGTCAGTACCCACAAGCGTAGTGCCATGCGCAAGCTGAAAGTGGCCGACGACCTGGGGCTGGCGCTGTTTCTGAAAGAGAAATTCCGCTACTGACCGCATCGAGCGTGTGCGATGTCTGCCTGGGCCTTTACGATTACGCGCGTTCCCTCTCGGCTACCGCCGTCTTGGCGCGGTCGGCTCGCAGGAGTCGTGCTGTGTTCAGGCGTGAGCGTGCTTTCTCCCCAAGCGTCGGGGGCCGATGCGGTCTTGCGGGCGGCCACCTACCGCCATCCGCCCAGCGCGCTCGAGTACACCGACTACGCCGGTGTGCGTCAGGGCGTCATTCCCGGTGTGCTGCGCGAGATCGTCGATCCTCGAGGCATCGCGCTTGCATACCGTCCCGTCGCGTCGGTCGATGAGGCGCTCGCGGAGTTGCGCAGCGGCAAGATCGACGCCATGCCGATTGCCTGCGCCGATAAGCGGGCGGGCATGGACCTATGGGTATCCAAGCCCTATGCGACGCCGGCTGCCGGTGTCATCGTGGCGCGCGAGTATCCGGCGCCGCATTCGCTCGCGCATCTGGCTGGCCGGCTCGTGGCCGTGGCACCCGGCAATCTCGGCGGCGCCGTGCTCGCGGCACACGCCGCCAGCGCTCAGCTGATCGAGGTGGCTGACACGCTGGCCGGGCTCGAAGCGGTCGCAAGCGGGCGGGCCGACGCGTTCGTCGATATCGACGACGTCAACGCCGGCATGCTGGGCACGCTCGCGAGCGGTACGCTGCGTACGGCGCCGTTGCCATCCACCGTGCCGCTATGCTTCGCGGTGCGAGGTGACAACGCGAGCGTCGTTTCGCTGATCGAGCACGGCCTCGCGCGGCTGACACCCGCGCGGCGCCGGGAGCTTCAGACGCCGCCCAGCACCTCGATGCTCAACGCGGCGGCGAAGCCCTTCATGTTGACAAGCGAAGAGCGGGCGTGGCTGCAACGGCATCCGGTCGTGAGCGTCGGCGTGCAGCGCGTGGGTCCGCCCTACGACTACCTCGACGATCGCGGCGTATGGCAAGGGCTGGCCGGTGCGCTGCTGCGTCGCTTCGCGGAGAGCGCCCATGTGCAGTTCAAGCCGGTGCTGATCGACGACTCACGCTCGCTCGCCGGCGCACTGCGCGACGATACCGTCGCGCTTGCCGCTTCGTTTCCGGTCGGCGCGGATGAAGCGCCCGACGGTGTCGCGCTCACGCGTGCCTATGATGCATTCCCGTGGTCGATCGTGCGGCGTGCCGACGAGCCGGCGCTCGCCACGCGGATCGCCACGAATCCGTGGCGCTTGCACAGCGTCATGCCGTTGCCGTTGTTCGACAGGGCAACGATCGTAGCGCGCACGAGTGCTGCCGACGCGCTAAGGGCGGTGAGGGCAGGCAATGCGGACATCGCGCTCGTGAACGCGATCGCCGCCGAGCAACTGGCCGATCGCGATGCGCGCGGCCATCTGACGATCGATGCCTCCATCGCCGGCATCGAGCGCATCGGGTTTGCGGTCGATGCGCGCAATCGCACCCTGGCGACCATGCTCGATCGCTATCTGGCCTCGTACAGCCAGCATGAACTGGCACGGCTCGCGAGCCATTCCCGGCCGGCGTCCGTCGTGCTTGGTTATGACAAAGGGGTCGTGATCGAGCTCTCGATCGCCGTCACGTCGATCGTGGCGGCCGTACTCGCGACGCTGCTGTGGGCGTATCGCCGTATGCGTAGGGCGCGGCGGGCAGCCGAAGCAGCGCACGGCGAGGCGATCATTGCGCGCGAGCAGGCTGAAGCGGCCGATCGCGCGAAGTCGGCGTTTGTCGCAGTGATGAGCCACGAGATTCGCACGCCGATGAACGGCGTCGTGGGCGTGCTCGATTTGCTCGAAACGACAACCGTCACGTCCGAACAGCGACGCTACCTGAACGTGGCGCAGCGTTCGGCGCAACTGATGCTGCGCGCGATCGACGGCACGCTCGACTATCTGAAGATGGAGCAGGGCGCGCTGCCGCTAGAGCAAGCACCGCTCGACATCTGCGCGCAGGCTGCGGCCGTCGTCGATTTGCACGTGCCCCTCGCGCAACGCAAGGGGCTGCCGCTCTATCTGGCGGTCATGCCGCATTTCGATCGTCACATCGTCGGCGACGAGGCTCGCATCAACCAGATCGTGACGAACCTGCTGAGCAATGCGATTCGCTTTACGAGCGAAGGCTATGTGCTGGTCGAAGTGCGTCACCGGCATGTACGCGGACAAAGCTGGCTCGAAATCGTCGTCAGCGACACCGGGACCGGTATTTCCGACGAATACCGCACACGCCTTTTCACGCCCTTTACTCAACAGGACAGCTCGACGACGCGCCGGTACGGTGGAACAGGTTTGGGATTGTCGATCGTCAAGCGCCTCGTCGACCGAATGGACGGCACGATCGACGTGGCGAGCGCGCCTGGTGTCGGTACGCGCGTGTGCGTGCGGTTACCGGTCGTGTGGGGCCAGCCCTGCCGCCGTTGGCCGGTCGCAGCGTCGTCGAAAGCGTCGGTTTGCGTGCCCATACCGGCGCTGGCGCGCGCGCTGCGAGCCGCAGCTCGCAAGACCGGCATGCAGCTCGTGCGCGAGCGAAACCAGGCAGACGTGCATTTGAACGTCGATGCGGTTGGCGCCGTCGTGGCCGCTCGCCGGACGGCGCCCCCGCAGGTACTGCGCTCGATCGACGAACTGGCGCAGGTGCTTGCGAATGTCCGGCCAACACGGGAGGCCCATGCGAGCTGCGAGCGATCGGGGCCGGAGATCGCCTGCGAGCCGGCATTGCCGCGCTTCGCCGGGACCGCAGGCGTGCTCGTGGTCGAGGACAACCCTGTCAATCGCGACATCATCGTCAGGCAGCTGGCGGCACTTGGCGTGACGGCGACTGCCGCCAGCGACGGCCTCGAAGGCTATGCGTGCTGGCGGCAGACGCGTCCGCGACTGATACTGCTCGATTGCCATATGCCAGGGATGGACGGCTATGCACTCGCGCGCGAAGTGCGAGTGCACGAGCGCGATAGGTGCGCTCGAACGGTGATCGTCGCGATCAGCGCGAATGCGACGTTCGAGGACGCCCAGGCATGCCGAGCAGCAGGCATGGATGATTGCCTGATCAAGCCGATCACGCGTGCGAAACTCGCCGCGGTGCTCGACAAGTGGATGGAGGCGCGGGATGTCGAAGCTGATCGGGCCCATTGAAATGCGGTATGGCATCCCGCTCGAGTTGTCGGAGTTGACGGCGCTATATGGCGCCGCGGACCTGCACGGGTTGATCGTGCGCGCGCTGGAGCAGCTGGCCCAGGAGCGTGCGGCACTCGATGCGCATGTCGCGTCGCAGGCCTTTGTGAAAGCAGCCGATGCCTTGCATCGGCTGAAGGGAACGGTCGCGTTCTTTGGTGGGCAAGCCTGCGACCTCGATACACTTCATCGTGCGGAGCGGGCGCTGCGCGCCGAGGACATCACCCTCATCGCCCAGACACTGCCTGCGGCATGCCGGCTTCTTGGTGCCTTCGCCCACGCGCTCGATGATCATTGTGCGTCGCTCGAATTCGAGCGCTGACAGCCCAGCGATCGTCACACGGCCCCGCCTGTTTCGATGTACTTGTCGAGCCGTGCGCGTAGGCGCGAGAGCCGTGAGCGAACCGTGCCGACAGGAATGCCGAGTGCGGCCGCCACCTCGACATAACTGCCGTTATCGATAAACAGCAATTCGAGCATTCGTTGCTGCTCGGCGGGCAGCGATTGCGCGAAGTCGACCAATTTGGAAAAGCTCTGCTTGACCGCGATGCAACGTTCGGGGGCGCGCGTATCGATCAATTCCTCCTCGTGATCGTCGATGCTCACCACGACAACGCGGGCGTCATAGGCGCGCATGACGTGGTTGCGCAGCACACTGAGCGCAATGGCGGTCAGCCACGTTTTCGGTTGCGCCGTGCCTCGATAGAGCGCGCGATTTTCCCAGGCGCCCAGGTAAGTGGACTGCAAGATGTCCCGGGCATCTTCCGCGCTGCCTACACGCCGCATGATGAAGCGATAGATTGCTTGCCCATGCATGCGATACCAGCCATCGAATTCGGCTGATGCGGCTCGATCGGCGGCGGACGACTTCGATCCATCCCAGGGCGTCAAAATCATTGGCTCGAATGAAATCTAATTTGTTTTCGACGCCGAATCTTTGAGTTCGCCTGTCTGCGGAAATCAATTTTGATATGGAAATAGGACGGGGTTACCCGCGTCGGAGCGCCCGGTGGGGGCGGCGTGAACCGTTGCTGCCCAAGAGCCGCTGCAAGGAGAAAAAAAGGCGGCCGAGGCCGCCTGAAGGTCGCTTGTGAAGCGGCCGTTGCTTAACTTGGGCGGACCTCGAGCGCATCAATGCGCCGGCGCCAGATCGAGCGCGTTCGTCAGATCTCCCATCGGTGCATGGCCGTTCGCGACGAGCGCTTCGTCGCGTTCCTTGACGCCCGGCAGCACCGGCAGCCCGTAGCGGCGCGTGATGAAGCGCAGGATAGATGTCGTGTCGTACTGCGTATGGTCGACGTAGCCTTTCTTGGCGAAAGGCGAGATCACCAGTGCGGGGATGCGCGTACCAGGCCCGAAACGGTCGGCTTTGGGCGGCGAGACGTGGTCCCAGAAGCCGCCGTTCTCGTCGTAGGTCACGATCACCACCATATGCGGCCACTGTGGGCTCTTTTCTAGGTGCGCGATGACCTCGGCCAGATGCGCGTCACCTGAGGCCACGTCGGTGTAGCCCGCATGCTCGGTCAGATTGCCTTGCGGCTTGTAGAACGCGACCTGCGGCAGCTTGCCCGCGTCGACGGTCGCCAGGAATTGGGCACCGTCGATGCCGCCGTCGAGCAGGTGTTCGGCGCGCGCAGCCGTGCCCGGCGCCAGATCGGCGAAGTAGTTGAACGGCTGATGATGCGGCTGGAAGTTCGGCGTCGAGCGGTTAGGGCCATAGACGACGCCGGTCTTACGCTCCTGCGTTGCCGCCAGTGCTGCATCCCATGCGCCGCTATACCATGCCCACGTCACGCCGGCGTCGCTCAGGGAGTCGCCGATATGGCGCTGCGTCTGGGGCGGCAGCGTGGTCGGATTGGCGGGGTCGGCAAAGCGCGCATCGCCGCCTGGCGCAGGCTTGTTGCCGCTCGGCTGATAGGGAGGCTGCATCGTGTTGACGGCGTAGAAGTCGGGCGTCAGGTTGCCCGACTTGATGAACTTGGGCGGGCCGTCGAGCGCCGAAGGCGGCGAGTTTTTCGCGACCGTCAATATGACGCCGTCGGGTTCGACGGCCGAGATCGAACCGGCGGCAGGGCTCTTGTCGGCATGCGGGTAGATCGGCGTGCATGCGCACACGAGCCACTGGTGATTGAGGAACGAGCCGCCGAACGCACCCATGAAGAAGTCGTCGGCGAGCGTGTAGCGCTGCGCGATGCGCCATAGCGGCAATTTCTCGGCGTCGAGCGTGTAATGGCCCATCGTCAGCGCGCCCGAGTCGGCCCATGCGGCAAACATGTCGTTCCTGCCGCCGTCGATCTGCATCTGGTTCTCATAGAAACGGTGCCACAAGTCGCGCGTGGTCACGTGCTGCGACGTGTCGAATCCCTGCGGATCGTCGATAGCGAACGGCGCGTTCGGCAGTCGCTCCGTCATGGCTTCGGTGACGGCCGGCACGACACCCGCTTGCGTGAGCCCTCCCCAGATCGGTGGCAGCGTCGCCAGCGGCTTGCCGTCGCGGTCACGCTGCACGGCGCTCGCGCTGGTCACGTTCTGCAAGCCGTTGGCGCCGGGAAAACGTCCGTACAGGTTGTCGAAGCTGCGGTTCTCCGCATAGATGACGACGATGTTGCGCACGTCGGAAAGCGTCGGCTGGGCCTGTGCCGGCGTTTCGGCGCAACCGGCGAGTGCACCGAACGTGGCGGCGGCGACGGCCGCGAGCGCGAGCGGGGCGATGCGAAAGAGCGGTCGAGTGGCGTTCATGGGCATCCTTGGGTTCGTCGTCTTGGTGGGCCTGATCGAGCGGCGGCACACCCAGGCGGTGCAGCGGGGGAGTATGGCAGCATCGTTTGACGGATTCACGTCAGGCTCGTTTTTTCGCCAAGTTGGACGCTGCGCTCGCGCATGAGCTAGGCTATCGGCCGCGCGTGCCACGTCGCAGTCTATCGTGCCGTGGCCCGCGTATCGGCCTGCTCGAACAAGGAGGAGCGAAGTGGCGACGAGTTTGCGGTGGCGCGTGCGCGAGGGCCATGCGGCGGCCCGCCGGGTGACGAGATGGACGTTGGCGCGCGCGCTTGCCCTGCTGGTGGTCGTGTCTTGCGTGGCGGCATGCGATCCGCGTGGCCCGGCCTCCGATACCGTCGCATCGGGCAGTGCGCCGCAAACGCGCGCGCAAGTGTACGAAGCCGTGCGCAAGAAGGCGGCGCTCGGCCGTCAGCTTTTTTTCGATGCGTCGCTGTCGGGTTCGGGCAGGCTCGCTTGCGCGTCCTGTCATAGCCCCGGTCACGCGTTCGGTCCGCCCAACGCGTTGCCGGCGCAGCTCGGCGGCCTCGACATGAAGCAGTCGGGCTTTCGCGCAGTGCCGTCGCTCAAGTATCTGCAATCGGTGCCACCGTTCGTCGAGCATTTTCACGAGTCCGACGACGACGGCGACGAAAGCATCGACGCCGGGCCGACTGGCGGTCTCACGTGGGACGGTCGCGTCGATCGGCGCGCAGCACAGGCGCGCATTCCTTTGATGTCGCCATTCGAGATGGCGAGCTCGCCCGCGCACGTGGCGCGAGCCGTGCGTGCGGCGCCGTATGCGCGTGCGTTTCGCGATGCGTACGGCCCGCACGTGCTCGATGACGATGCGGCCGCGTTCGACGCAGTGCTCGACGCATTGGCAGTTTACGAGCAGACGCCGGCCGTGTTCGAGCCGTATTCGAGCAAGTACGACGCGTATCTGGCTGGCCGCGCGAGCCTGAGTCCGGCTGAACTGCGCGGCCTGCGGCTCTTCGAGGACGAGCGCAAGGGCAACTGCGCGAGTTGCCATCCGAGTGAGCCGACGGCATCGGGTGCGGCACCCCAGTTCACCGATTTCGGCCTGATCGCACTCGGCGTGCCGCGTAACGAGGCGCTGGCCGTCAATCGCGATCCGCATTTCTTCGATCTCGGCGCATGCGGGCCGCTGCGCACCGACTTGCAAGGGCGCGACGACTTTTGCGGCCTGTTTCGCACACCGACGCTGCGCAACGTCGCGACTCGGCACACGTTCTTCCACAACGGCGTTTATCGCTCGCTCGAGGACGTATTGCGCTTTTACGTCGAGCGTGACATTTATCCCGAGAAGTTCTATCGCGTCGTGGCTGGACGCACACGTAAGTTCGACGATCTGCCGCAGCGCTACTGGGGCAACGTCAATACTGACCCGCCGTTCGATCGCAAGCCAGGTGATGCGCCGGCGCTCGACGACGCGGAGATTCGCGACGTGATCGCGTTTCTCGGAACGTTGACGGACGGCTATCGAGAGGGGGGCGGCGAAGTGTTGCCCAAGGAGGTTGCGCGATGACACACGCACGCACGGTGTCCTGCGGAGTGGTCTTGCTCGATGAGCAAGGTCGTGTGCTGCTCGCGCACGCAACCGATACCACGCATTGGGACATTCCGAAAGGACACGGCGAGGAGGGGGAAGCGCCGATCGACACAGCGCTGCGGGAGCTGTTCGAGGAGACGGGCATCGCGCTCGCGCCCGAGCGGCTCACGGATCTCGGCCGTTTCGTCTATCGGCGCGACAAGGATCTGCACCTGTTCGCCGCGCGCGTGGCGCTCGGCGAAGTGGCCATCGAGCGTTGCGTCTGCACGTCGCTGTTCCCGAGCCGGCGCGACGGATCGATGATTCCGGAGATGGACGCGTTTCGGTGGGTCGAGCCCGAACAGGTCGAGCAGTATGCGAGCCGCAGTCTCACGCGCGTGTTCCAGACCACGCTTTCGCTCGCCGAGCTGCATCGCACGCTATGAAGATGAAGAAGCGGGCAGGCGGTGCGACACCGCCTGCCCGAGCGCACGTACTGATCGCTTAGGCCGGCTTGCCCCAGCTGTCGCGCAGGCTCACGATGCGGTTGAACACCGGCTGGCCCGGCTTCGAATCGTAGCGATCCGCCACGAAGTAGCCGTGGCGCTCGAACTGGCAACGGTCTTCGGGCTGCATCGCGTCGGCGCCCGGTTCCAGGTACGCCTTGGCGACGCGCTTGGAGTCAGGGTTCAGCGCCTCGAGGAAGTTGCGGCCGCCTGCGTCGGGTTGCGGTTCCTTGAACAGCCGGTCGTACAGGCGCACTTCAGCCGGCACCGCATGCGCGGCGCTGACCCAGTGGATGTTGCCCTTGACCTTGTAGTTGTTCGCGCCTTCGGTGCCGGACTTGCTGTCGGGGAAGTAGTTGCAATGCACGGCGACGATGTTGCCATGCTCGTCCTTGTCGCAGCCCGTGCATTCGATGACGTAGCCGTAGCGCAGTCGCACCTTGTTGCCGGGGAACAACCGGAAATAGCCCTTCGGCGGCGTTTCGACGAAGTCCTCGCGTTCGATCCACAGCTCGCGCGAGATCGGGAACGCGCGCGTGCCGCGCTCGGGGTGGTGCGGGTGCACCGGCGCGCTGCAGGGCTCGGCCAGATCGGCCGGGAAGTTGTCGATGATCAGCTTGAGCGGATCGAGCACGGCCACGGAGCGCGGTGCCTTGTCGTCGAGGTCGTCGCGCAGCGCGCCTTCGAACACGCTCATGTCGATCCACGAATCGACCTTCGTCACGCCGATGCGCTCGCAAAAGAGCTTGATGCCGTCGGCCGTGAAGCCGCGCCGACGCACGCCGACGATCGTCGGCATACGCGGATCGTCCCAGCCGTCGACGTGGCCTTCGGTCACGAGTTGCAGCAGCTTGCGCTTGCTCGTGATCGCGTACGTCAGATTGAGCCGCGAGAACTCGATTTGCTGCGGCAGCGGCCGCGTGAATTGGCCGGCATCGGCCAGTTCATTGAGCACCCAGTCGTAGAGCGGACGATGGTCTTCGAATTCGAGCGTGCACAGCGAGTGCGTGATGTTCTCGATCGCGTCCGAGATGCAGTGCGCGTAGTCGTACATCGGATACACGCACCATTGGTCGCCCGTGCGGTAGTGATGCGCGAAGCGGATGCGGTAGATGACCGGGTCGCGCATGTTCAGGTTCGGCGAGGCCATGTCGATCTTCACGCGCAGCACGTGCTCGCCTTCCTTGAACTCGCCGGCTTTCATGCGGCGGAACAAGTCGAGGTTCTCCTCGGGCGTGCGGTCGCGATAGGGCGAGGGCATGCCCGGCTCGGTCAGCGAGCCGCGCGTGGCGCGCATCTGCTCGGCCGTTTGACTGTCGACATAAGCCTTGCCGCGCTCGATCAGGAGCTCGGCGAACCGATACAGCTCGTCGTAGTAGTCGCTCGCGTAATAGCGGTGCTCGGTGCCGTTCTTTTCCCACTCGAAGCCGAGCCAGCGCACGGCGTCGACGATCGAGTCGACGTACTCGACGCTTTCCTTCTCGGGGTTCGTGTCGTCAAAGCGCAGATGGCACACGCCGCCGTAGTCGCGTGCGATGCCGAAGTTCAGGCAGATGCTCTTGGCGTGGCCGATGTGCAGATAGCCGTTCGGCTCGGGCGGGAAGCGCGTTTCAATGCGCCCGCCCCATTTGCCGGTGCGGTTGTCCTCGTCGACGATGTTGCGGATGAAATTCGACGGCGTGGCCGCCAGGGCTTCGTTGCGTTCGGTGTTCATGCGAAAGTGGAAATCGGCTTGAAGAGCGCGGGCGCGCCCTCTCTGATCCGGCAATTCTACCCTGAGCGGCCCGGTTCGGGCCCGTTGCGTGGCGTCTCCCGTGGCGCGGGCCGCGTGCGGCGCCGCTGTAACAGGACGTAAATCGTTTTGCTCACCTACACATCGTTCTCTACGATGCGACCCGCATAAGGTGTGAAGGCGCTCGCCACGCGCGCGCTGCGCTCTCGCTTTTACCGTTTCGTTTTCAAGAATTCTGCTGATCAGCCATGAAGATTTCGACGTTTGCCAAGCTCTCCATCGTTGCCGTGGCCTTGTCGAGCCTCTGTGCGTGCTCGTCGATGTCGCGCTCGCAGAAGCACGCCGCGATCGGCGCCACGGCAGGTGGCGCGATCGGCTATGTGCTCACCGGCGGGCCGATCGGCACGATCGCCGGCGCGGCCGTCGGCGGCCTCATCGGCGCGGGTCACTGACCGCGTTCAACCTTCCACGATCGAAATCGCGAAGCCGTCCCATCCCTTGCTGCCGACCGTCTGAATCGCGGTCGTGGGCAAGTGCGGGTTCGCGCTCGCCATCTCGAAGTAGCGGCGCACGCCGATCGCATCGGGGTCCTGATTGTCGCGATCGGCCACCCGCCCATTGCGCACGACGTTGTCGCAGACGATCACCGTGCCGGCGCGTGAGAGCTTCAGGGCGGCCTGCAGGTAGTCGGGATTGCTCTCCTTGTTCGCGTCGATGAAGATGAAATCGAACGGCGCAGTCTTTTCCTCGATCATTTGGCGCAGTGTTGCGACGGCGTCGCCCAGGCGCACCGTCACCACGTCGGCAAGCCCGGCGTGCGCGACGTTGCGGCGCGCGAGCTCGGCATAGTCGGGGTTCACTTCGAGCGTCGTCAGCGTGCCGCCCTGCGGTAGCGCGCGGGCCAGCCAGATCGTGCTGTAGCCGCCCAGCGTGCCGATCTCGAGGATGCGGCGCGCGCCCTGGATGCGCGCGAGCAGATGCAGAAACCTGCCCTGGTTCGGCGCGACGTTGATCGCCGGCAGGCCGGCCTCGCTGCTGCTGGCCAAGGCGGCATCAAGCGCAGGGTCGAGCGGCACGAGGGTGCTGCACAGATAGTCGTCGACGGCGTTCCACTGTTCCATGCTCATAGCGTGCATCTCCTTTCGGTCAGGGCGTGCTGATTCTTGCGTGTCGGTGCTTAGTCGGTGCTCATCCTACGCGCCAAGCCGCGAATCCTGTTCGCAAGTCAGCAGGCCGGCAGGCCGGCCTGCCCGGCGATCGTGCCGCCGCCCTCAGATCGCGGCGCGCTCGCGTAAGCGGGCGAGCGTCGCGTCGTCGTAGCCGAGCAGCGTACGCAGTACTTCGTCGGTATGCTCGCCCAGCATGGGCGGGGCCGTACGCACCTGCGGCGGCGTTTCGCTCATCTGGATCGGGCTGCGCAGGAGCGCGGCCGTCGCCCCGCTCGAATGCGGCACCTCGACGCGCATGCCGCGCGAGCGCACCTGCTCGTTCTCGAACACTTCGGCCAGATCGTTGATCGGGCCGCAAGGCACGCCGGCCTGCTCGAGGCTGGCGATCCATTCGTGCTTGCCGCGCGTCTTGACCATCTCGGCCACGAGCGGCACGAGCGTGTCGCGGTGGCGCACGCGCTCGGGGTTCGTCGCGAAGCGCGGATCGTCGGCGAGCTCGGGCCGTCCGCCCACTTCGACGAACTTGCGAAACTGCGCGTCGTTGCCGACCGCGACGATGATCCAACCGTCGCGCGTCTGAAACGCCTGGTAGGGCACGATGTTTTGATGCGCGTTACCCCAACGCACGGGCGCCTTGCCGCTGGTCAGGTAGTTCGCGCCCATGTTCGCGAGCATGGCCACCTGCACGTCGAGCAGCGCCATGTCGATGTACTGGCCGGTGCCGGTGCGGTCGCGGTGCGCGAGTGCGGCCAGCACGGCGACCGTCGCATACATACCGGTCATCAAATCGGCGATCGCGACGCCTGCCTTTTGCGGGCCGCCGCCGGGCTGGCCGTCGCGCTCGCCCGTGATGCTCATGAAGCCGCCGATGCCTTGCACGATGAAGTCGTAACCGGCGCGCTCGGCCAGCGGCCCGGTCTGACCGAAGCCCGTTACCGAGCAGTAGATGATGTCGGGCTTGACCTCGGCCAGCGAGGCGTAGTCGAGGCCGTATTTCTTGAGCTGGCCGACCTTGTAGTTCTCGAGCACGACGTCGCTTTGCGCCGCGAGCTCGCGCACGATGCGCTGCCCTTCGGGCGTCGCGATGTCGACGGTGACCGAGCGTTTGTTGCGGTTCGCGCACAGGTAGTAGGCGGCCTCGCGCGTATCCGCCCCCTCTGGCGTTTTCAGGTACGGCGGCCCCCAGTGGCGCGTGTCGTCGCCGGCGCCGGGCCGCTCGATCTTGATCACGTCGGCGCCAAGATCGGCGAGCGTTTGCGCGCACCACGGACCCGCCAGCACGCGGGTCAGATCGAGTACGCGAAGATGGCTGAGCGCTCCCATGTCGGTCGATGTCTCCTCGAAGTCGTCCACGTTCACGAAGGCCCGGGTTGGCCGGAGCCGCCCCGCATCTTAAGCGTTTTTGCGACGGTAGCCCAACCGCGTGAGCGCCCGGTGAGGGCGCACGCGCGACATTTCCGTATAATTGGTCGTTTAGGTGAGAGTAGCCCGGCCTGTCCAGGCGTGGCTGCTTTCCGGTCGAGACCGTCGTCCCCCAGTCCTCTATGAAAGCCGCCGAAATCCGCGAGAAATTCCTCAAGTTCTTCGAATCGAAGGGCCATTCGATCGTCCGCTCGTCGAGCCTCGTGCCCGGCAACGACCCGACGCTGCTCTTCACCAATTCGGGGATGGTGCAGTTCAAAGACGTGTTCCTCGGCGCCGAGTCGCGTCCGTACACGCGTGCGACCACCGCGCAGCGCAGCGTGCGCGCCGGCGGCAAGCACAACGACCTCGAGAACGTCGGCTATACCGCGCGCCACCATACGTTCTTCGAGATGCTCGGCAACTTCTCGTTCGGCGACTACTTCAAGCGTGACGCGATCCATTACGCCTGGACGCTGCTGACGAGCGTCTACCAGCTGCCGAAGGAAAAGCTGTGGGTCACGGTCTATCAGGAAGACGACGAGGCCTACGACATCTGGGCGAAGGAAGTCGGCGTGCCGACCGAGCGCATCATCCGCATCGGCGACAACAAGGGCGCGCGCTATGCGTCCGATAACTTCTGGCAAATGGCCGATACGGGTCCGTGCGGTCCGTGCTCGGAAATCTTCTACGACCACGGTCCCGACGTCTGGGGCGGCCCGCCGGGATCGCCTGAAGAAGACGGCGACCGCTACATCGAGGTCTGGAATCTCGTGTTCATGCAGTTCAACCGCGATGCGCAGGGCAACATGACGCCGCTGCCCAAGCCGTGCGTCGACACGGGCATGGGCCTCGAGCGTCTCGCGGCGGTGCTGCAGCACGTGCACAGCAACTATGAGATCGACCTGTTCCAGGCGCTCATCAAGGCCGCAGCACGCGAGACCGGCGTAGCCGACCTGACGAACAACTCGCTGAAGGTGATCGCCGATCACATCCGCGCGTGCTCGTTCCTGATCGTCGACGGCGTGATTCCGGGCAACGAAGGCCGCGGCTACGTGCTGCGCCGGGTCGTGCGCCGCGCGATCCGCCATGGTTACAAGCTCGGCTGCAAGCACGCGTTCTTCCACAAGCTCGTGGCCGATCTCGTCGCGCAGATGGGCGACGCCTATCCGGAACTCGCCGACGCGCAGGCGCGCGTGACCGACGTGCTGCGTCAGGAGGAAGAGCGCTTCCTCGAAACCGTCGAGCACGGCATGTCGATTCTCGAAGCGGCGCTGGCCGAGCTCGAAGCGAAGGGCGGCAAGGTGCTCGACGGCGAGATCGCGTTCAAGCTGCACGATACCTACGGCTTCCCGCTCGACCTGACGGCCGACGTATGCCGTGAGCGCGGCATGAGCGTCGACGAACCGGCGTTCGACGAGGCGATGTCGCGTCAGCGCGAGCAGGCGCGCGCGGCCGGCAAGTTCAAGATGGCGCAAGGCCTCGACTATTCGGGCGCGAAAACGACGTTCCACGGCTACGAAGAGCAGATCTTCGACGATGCGAAGGTCATCGCGCTGTACGTCGATGGCTCGGCGGTACAGGAAGTCGCGAAGGGGCAGGATGCCGTCGTCGTACTCGATCACACGCCGTTCTACGCGGAATCGGGCGGCCAGGTTGGCGACACGGGCGTGCTCGCGAACGCGAGCGTGCGCTTTGCGGTCGCCGACACGCTGAAGGTGCAGGCCGACGTGATCGGTCACCACGGCACGCTCGAGCAAGGCGTGCTGAAGGTCGGCGACGTCGTGAAGGCCGAGATCGATGCGATTCGCCGCGCCCGCACGGCCCGTAATCACTCGGCCACCCACCTGATGCACAAGGCGCTGCGCGAAGTGCTGGGTTCGCACGTCCAGCAAAAGGGCTCGCTCGTCGATGCCGAGAAGACGCGTTTCGACTTCGTCCACAACGCGCCGATGAGTGACGAGGAAATCCGTCGCGTCGAGGCTATCGTCAACGCGGAAGTGCTCGCGAACGCGCCCGGCGTCGTGCGCGTGATGCCGTTCGACGAAGCGGTGAAGGGCGGCGCGATGGCGCTGTTCGGCGAGAAGTACGGCGACGAAGTGCGCGTGCTCGACCTCGGTTTCTCGCGTGAGCTGTGCGGCGGCACGCACGTGCATCGCACGGGCGACATCGGCTTCTTCAAGATCGTCGCCGAAACCGGCGTCGCAGCCGGCGTGCGCCGTGTCGAGGCGCTGACGGGCGACAACGCCGTGCACTACGTGCAGACGCTCGAGTCGCGCGTGAACGCGGTCGCCGCGGCGCTCAAGGCGCAGCCGTCGGAGCTCACGCAGCGTATTGGCCAAGTGCAGGATCAGGTCAAGTCGCTCGAGAAGGAATTGGCGGCGCTCAAGTCCAAGCTCGCGTCGAGCCAGGGCGACGAGCTCGCGGCGCAGGCTGTCGACGTGGCCGGCGTGCAGGTGCTGGCCGCCACGCTCGAAGGCGCCGATGCGAAGACGCTGCGCGAAACCGTCGACAAGCTCAAGGACAAGCTCAAGCATGCGGCGATCGTGCTGGCGGCGGTCGATGGCGGCAAGGTCAGCCTGATTGCGGGTGTGACGGCCGATGCGAGCAAGAAGGTCAAGGCCGGTGAGCTCGTGAACTTCGTCGCGCAGCAAGTGGGCGGCAAGGGTGGTGGCCGTCCGGACATGGCTCAGGCGGGCGGGACTGAACCGGCCAAGCTGCCGGCAGCGCTGGCCGGCGTGAAGGATTGGGTGCAAGCCCAGCTGTGATCGCCTGCGATGCCGCCGAGGCGGCATCGCGAGCAGGAAGGATCAAGATCGAAAAACCGCGGGCAGCGTTGCTCGCGGTTTTTTTCGTCGGTCGAGTGTGCAGGTTCGGCAGCCGACCTCGGCTGTTTGGCCGCTTGGTCAGGTAGGTTGAAGCACCGCCGCGCTACCGGCCGGAGCGGCCGGTACAGGCTCGAGCAAGGCGGTGCGCAGCGCATTGAGCGCGGCCGAAAAATGGCCTCGGCGCCAGATCAGCTGGGTGTCGACGGCACCCAGCTCGCCCAGCGAATGCAGCGTCACCTCGTTCGTCCCCCCAGGCAGCAAATCTAGCACCGAGCGCGGCGCCACAGCCACGCCGGCGCCCGCTGCCACACACGCGACGATCGCGTGATAGGAGCCCAGCTCGAGCACGCGGGCAGGGCGGATGCCGTGCTCGGCATACCACCGCTCGACATAGCCGCGATAGGCACAGCCATGCTCGAAGGCGATCAGCGTCGCGAGTGCGATGTCGCGGGCCGAGCGGATCGGCCGATGGCCGCGCGGGGTCAGCATCACGAGCGCTTCGCGGAAGACGGGCACGGCCTCGAACGGCTCGCCGAAGGCGCCGCCTTGCTCGGCCAGCTCGGGCGGCGTGGCGACGAGGGCCGCATCGATCTCGAACTTGCGCACACGCTCGATCAGGCACCCGGTGGTGCCGGTGGTCAGCTCGAGCGCGACTTCGGGCCATTGCTGGTGGTAGCGCGCGAGGACGGCGGGCAGGCGGCTCGCGGCCGTGCTCTCCATCGTGCCGAGCGCGAGGCGCCCGCTCGGGCGGTCTGCGCGCAACGCATGACGCGCTTCGTCGGCCAGCGCGAGCAGCCGCTCGGCGTAGGGCAGCAGCGTCTCGCCAGCCGGCGTCAGCACGAGACGGCGGCCGTCGCGTACGAACAGCTCGGTGCCCAGCTGTTCCTCGAGCTGCTTGATGCGCATCGTCACGTTCGACTGGACGCGGTTCAGCTTGGCGGCGGCACGCGTCACGCCGTTCTCGTGCACCACGGCGCGAAAGATGTTGAGCGCGGCCAGATCCATGGTTCTCTCCTGGAGATCAGTTCGATCAATATAATTCATTTTTAGAGATGGGTGGCGCGGAGTAGCATCGGTGATGAAGATAGATTCGTCCAATTGCCGAGGCATCGGCTCGGTGCGTGCTCGATCCGTCTGGGAACCGCTCCGCGCGGTGCGGTCTGATTTTCTTCGGACGAGATTTTTCATGGGCGATATCGTTGGCGATACGGGTGAGCGCCGCTTCACGGCAACGCCTGGCCCCGCGCATGTGGCGCTGGCCTGCATGGTGGTACTGGCGGTTGCGCTCGGCGTGGGGCGTTTTGCGTTTACGCCGCTGCTGCCGCTGATGCTGCACGGCGGTGGGCTCGACTTGCGGCAAGGCGGCTGGCTGGCCTCGGCCAACTACGCCGGGTACTTCATCGGGGCCATGACTTGCGCGGCGCTGCGCGTGGAGCCGGGGCGTGTCGTGCGCGCCGGACTCGTGGCGACGGTGTGCTTGACGCTCGGCATGGGGCTGATCGGCACGTTCTGGGTCTGGGCTGCGATTCGCTTCGTGGCCGGCGCCGTCAGTGCGTGGACGTTCGTGTTTGCTTCGCAATGGGGACTCGCGCGGCTGGCGCGACTCGGCGAGCCTGCCTGGAGCGGCCTCATCTACACCGGTCCCGGCATCGGAATCGTGGCGACGGGGCTCGTCACCAGCGCGCTTGCGCAACGCGGCGCCTCAGTCGGGTGGCTCGGCTTCGGCGTGCTTTCGGCGCTGTTGACCGTGGTCGTGTGGCGAACCTTTGCGCCGCGCGCATTGGGCTCACGCGACGATCGGCCCGCAACGCCGGCCAGCGCTGCCGGCAGCGGCAAGCTGCAGGTGGGCCATACCCAGGCGGAAGCGCCCGCAGCGGGGCGCGCGCAGCGTGCCGAAGGCGCATGGCTCGTGCTGCTGTACGGCATGCCGGGCTTCGGCTACATCATCACGGCGACGTTCCTGCCCGTGATCGCGCGGCAGGCCTTGCCAGGCTCGGCATGGCCCGATCTGTTCTGGCCCATGTTCGGCGCCGCCTTGATTCCCGGTGCGCTGTTTGCGGCGCGCCTGCCGTCGGCATGGGACAACCGCCTGCTGCTCGCGGCCTGCTACGTGGTGCAGGCGCTCGGTATCGTGTTCGGCATCGTATGGCCGAACGCGGCCGGCTTCTCCCTCGGCAGCATGCTGATCGGCGCGCCCTTTACGGCGATCACGTTGTTTGCGATGCGCGAGGCCCGGCGTCTGCGCGGCGATCACGCGGCGGGGTTGATGGGCTATGCGACGGCGGCCTATGGCGTCGGCCAGATAGCGGGACCGCTCGTGGCTGCGCCGATCGCCGCGCGCACGGGCTCGTTCGGGCTCGCGCTGTGGCTCGCGGCAGCCGTGTTGATGGTGGGGGCGGCCGGCTTGACGGTGCTCGCGGCGCGCAGGCGGCCGCGACGCTAGCGTCCGCGGCAGCCCGTGGGCGCCGGTCACGCAAAGCCGCTAGAATGTGCGCGTTTCAGCCTTCGGGCGCCGTTTTCCCGACCTCTCCCTCACACGCCCATGAGCGACTACCGTTTCTGCCCGCATTGCGCGACACCTCTGATCGACCGGACAGATCCCGAAGAGGACGGCGCCCGGCTGCGCCGTCTTTGTCCCGATACCGAGTGCGGCTATGTGCACTGGAACAACCCGGTGCCTGTCGTCGCGGCGATCGTCGAGTACGAAGGCAAGATCCTGCTCGCGCGCAACGCGGCTTGGGAAGAAGGCGTGTTTGCGCTGATCACCGGTTTTCTCGAAAACGGCGAAACGCCTGAAGACGGCGTCGCGCGCGAGGTGCTCGAGGAGACTTCGCTCCATGTCGACACGACCGAGCTGATCGGTGTCTATGAGTTCATCCGCAAGAACGAGCTCATCATCGCGTATCACGTGCGCGCGCACGGCACGATCTCGCTGTCGCCCGAACTGCTCGAGTATCGTCTCGTCGAGCCGGCCATGCTGCGTCCGTGGCGCGCCGGTACCGGGCAGGCGCTCGGCGAGTGGATGCGCCGCCGCGGGTTGCCGTTCGAGTTCGTCGAGCGAGCCGGCCAGTAGCCGCTCGTCGTCGCATAACGCGCGCGGCGCAAGGAGCGGACGAACGTGCAGTCGTGGATGGTCGCGGCACTGAACGGGCTCAGCTACGGGCTGCTCTTGTTCATGCTGTCGTCGGGGCTCACACTGATCTTCAGCATGCTCGGCGTGCTCAATTTCGCGCACGCGAGCTTTTACATGCTCGGGGCCTATGTCGGCTATACCGTCGCCGCGCGCGCGGGATTCTGGCCTGCGCTCGTGCTGGCTCCGCTTGCGGTCGGTGCGGTCGGCGCGATGCTCGAACGACACTTGCTGCGCCGCGTGCGCGCCCATGGGCCGCTGCACGAGTTGCTGCTGACGTTCGGCGTCGCCTATCTGCTCGCCGAGGCGGTCAAGTTGATCTGGGGACTCGGCACGCTGTCGATACCGTTGCCGCCCGCGCTCGATGCGCCGTTGTTCGTCTGGCACGGCACGGCGTTCTCTCGCTATCGCGCGTTCATGATGGCCGCGTCGGTGTCGACGCTCGGCGCGCTGGCCGTCGTATTGCGCTTCTCGCGCACGGGGCTCGTGCTGCGCGCGGCGCTCACGCATGCGCATGCCGTTCAAGCGCTCGGCCACGATGTGCCCCGCATCGCGACGCTCGTGTTCGCGCTCGGCACCGCGCTGGCTGCCCTGGCCGGCGTGATCGGCGCGCCGCTCGCGGTGCTCGAGCCCGGCATGGCCGAGGCCGTCGGGTCGATCGTGTTCGTCGTCGTGATCGTGGGTGGGCTCGGCTCGCTCGTCGGTGCCTTTGTCGCATCGCTGGCGATTGGATTCGTGCAGACGTTTGCCGCGACGAGCACGCTTTCGCTCGGTACGCTGGCGGCCGCCGCAGGGCTGCCGCTCGCGCCGGCGTGGGCGCAGCTGTCGGTCGCGCAACTGGCGCCGCTCGTGCCGTACGTGCTGCTCGTGGCGATGCTCGCCTGTCGTCCGCGCGGGCTGTTCGGCCAGCGTGGCGCCGACGCGTAATGGGGCATCCGACATGACTTCGCAACGTACGATCCGCGGCTTCGTGCCTTGGCTGATCCTGCTTCCGGTGCTGGCGGCACCGCTATTCGTCGTGCGCGAGAGCTGGCTGCTCGCGTACCTCGCGCAGACGGCGACGATGATCGTCTTCGCGCTGTCCTACAACCTGTTGCTCGGCGAGACCGGGCTGCTGTCGTTCGGTCACGCGGCCTATGCGGGATTGGCCGCCTTCGCGGCCGCCCATCTGTTCAATCGCGGTGGGGTGCCGTTGCCGCTGCTGCCGCTCGTGGGCGGTGCGGCGGGAGCCTGTGCAGGCAGTGTCTTCGGCTTCGTCGCGACCCGTCGCGCGGGCACCGCGTTCGCGATGATCACGCTCGGTATCGGCGAGCTGGCTGCCGCAGCGGCCTGGACGCTGCCCGAGGGATTCGGCGGCGCGGCGGGTATCGCGATCGATCGCGCGAGCGGCCCGTCGTGGGGCGCGCTGAGCTTTGGCCCGGCGCGCGAGGCGTACGGTGTCGTCGCGCTCTGGTGCCTGCTCGCAAGCGCTGCGATGATTGCGCTGACCCGTACGCCGTTCGCGCGACTCGCCAATGCCGTGCGCGACAACGCGATGCGCGTCGCCTCTCTGGGTACCGATCCGCGGCGCATCCGCTATGCGATGTTCGTGGCGGCATCGTTCTTCGCTGGCGTCGCAGGTGCGTTGAGTCTCATCAACGTCGAGCTGGCTTCGGCCGAAGGCGTCGGCATGGCGCGCTCGGGCGCGGTGCTGATCGCGACCGTCATTGGCGGCAGCGCGACGTTCTTCGGCCCCGTGCTCGGCGCGTTCGTGCTGACGTTCTTCAGCGTCGCGCTCGCGACGGTCACGCGAGCGTGGCCGCTTTATCTGGGGCTGGTTTTCATCGCGGTCGTCATGCGGGCGCCGGGTGGGCTAGCCGGCGCCCTCGAGCGCCACGCCGCACACTGCGCACGCGGGACGTGGCCGGCGCTGGCACGCGAGTATGCGCTGCGTGCCTTGGCTGCGCTCGCTTGGCTTGTCGCGCTCGTGATCGCAGTCGAGTCGGTCTATGCGCGCGCGCTGGCGGTAGAGGGCGGCGGCGTCTGGCGGGTCGGCGCGCTCGCGTTCGATGCAGCGGCGCCGTCGACGTGGGTCGCGGTGGTGGGCTTCGCCGCAGCCGGGGCACTGGCTGCGTTCGGCGTTTCACGCATCGTTGGCCGCGGACGTGGTCGCGACCGCGAGGACGGGCGATGAGCGCGGCGCTCGTGTTGACCGGCATCGAGCAGCGCTTCGGCAAGACGCGCGTGCTCGATGACGTGAGCTTGTCGATCGAGGCGGGCGAGCGGCATGCCTTGATCGGGCCGAACGGTGCCGGCAAGTCGACGCTGTTTCAGGTGATCGGCGGCGTGCTGCGGCCTCATGCGGGGCGCGTCGAATTGAACGGCCGTGACGTCACGGGCCATGCGCCGCACGAGCTCGGACGCCTGGGCCTGGCGCGCAGTTTTCAGACGACCAACCTGTTCCCGCGCCTGAGCGTGATCGAGAACCTGCGCTGCGCGGTGCTGTGTGGCGGCAACGGGCCGGCGCGCTGGCGACGCTGGTGGCGGCATTCGAGCGAGGTGCAAAAGCGCTCGCGCGACGTGCTCGAGGCGCTCGGGCTGGAGCACGTCGAAGACGCGCTGGCCGGCGCGCTCAGCTATGGCGAGCAGCGTGCGCTCGATCTCGGCATCGCGCTGGCGAGCGGCGCGCATACGTTGCTCGTCGACGAGCCGACGGCCGGCATGAACCGCGAGGAAGCCGCACGCGCGATCGGGCTGCTGCGTAAAGTTAGCGAGGGCAAGACGCTCGTGATGATCGAGCACGACATGGAGGCCGTCTTCGGGCTCGCCGATCGTGTATCGGTGCTCGTACAGGGACGCATCATCGCGACCGGGACGCCCCAGGCGATCCGCCAGCACGCAGCCGTGCGCGCGGCTTACCTCGGCGAGGCGCGAGCATGATGACGTCGCACCTGGCGGTGCGCGGTCTGCGCGCCTGGTATGGCGAGGCCCAGGTGCTCCATGGCGTCGATCTGGACCTGCACGCGGGCGAGATCGTGCTCTTGTGCGGTCGCAACGGGTCAGGCCGTTCGACGTGCGCGAAAGCGCTGATGGGGCTCGTCGAGCGTGCGGGTTCGGTGCAGCTGGACGGTCACGAGCTGATCGCTAGTCCGACGTTCGAGATCGCGCAGCGCGGCCTCGGCTACGTCGCCGAGCAACGCGACGTATTCGCCGAGTTGACGGTCGAGGAGAATCTGTTGCTCGGCGTGAAGCCGCGCACGGCGGCGCGCGCCGCGCGTCGAGCGGTGGAGGCGGCATTCGCTCGCTTTACGTTACTGGCTCAGCGCCGTACGACCAAGGCGGGCGTCTTGTCGGGCGGCGAGCAGCAGATGCTCGCGCTCGCGCGCGCGTTGCTCGGCGAGCCGCGTGTGCTGATCGTCGACGAGCCGACCGAGGGCCTCGCGCCACGTGCCGTCGAACAGGTCATGGCGTGCTTGACGGCACTGCGCGACGAGGGCGGTGCGGTGCTGCTGATCGAACAGCGTCTTTCGATCGCGCGCGAGATCGCTTCGCGCGTGGCCGTGATGGGGCACGGGCGCATCGTGGCGACGGCGCGCGAGGGCCTGCTCGAGCCGGGCGTCGTCGACGAGTGGCTTGCGCTGGGCCGCTGAGTCGGTCGCCCGGTGCTCGGCGATACCTGACGACGCCATTCGTCCGCAGGGGCCTCAACGCGTATCGCGCGTCAAGATCCATTCGTGCGCGGGGTCGTTCTTGAAGTGCCACGCGCGCTGCGGGCCGGCCATCACGTTCAGGTAGTACGAGTCATAGCCGTACGGTATGACGACGGGATGATAGCCGCGCGGCACCATGACGACGTCGTGATCTTCGACGGCCATCGATTCGTCGATGTCGCGCGCATCGGTGTACACGCGCTGGAACGCGAAGCCTTGTGGCGGGTTCAGCCGATGGTAGTAGGTCTCTTCGAGCGCGCTTTCGAGCGGGACGTTGTCGGCATCGTGCTTGTGCGGCGGATAGCTCGACGAATGCCCGCCGGGCGTGCGCACTTCGACGACGAGCAGCGATTCGGCCGGCTCGGTTTGCGGCAGGATATCGCAGACGTAGCGCGTGTTGAGCGCTTTGCCGCGCACCGAACGCTGCATCTGCCTGGGCTCGATCAGGCGCGCGCCATAGCGCCCCTGGGCCGGCGCGCTGGCCACGCCGAGCTCGGCATCGCGTTCGGCGCGCACGGTCGCGCGCAGGTTGGGCGGCAGATAGACGGCGTACGGCGCGGCGTCCTCGAACACACTGTCGCGTGCCCCGACGCTGGTCCAGGTCGTGCCGTCGACCTCGATCGTCACGGCGCCTGCCAGCACGACGAGGCACGATTCGCGCGCCTTCTCGTACACGTAAAGCACCTCGTCGCGCTGCAAGCGGTACGCCACGAAGCCGACATAACGCCACTCTGCGGTTTCGGGCGTCACGCGCGCGATCGTCATGCCCTCGCGCTGGGCTTTTACGAGCAGGCTCATACGACCTCCTACGATATCGGGCATGGCGCAAGCGGCGCATCGACGAGCGAGCGCAGCGTGCGATAGCCTTTTTGCGCGTACTCGAAGCTCGGCGCGACGATCGGATCTTGTTCGGCTTCGACGACGAGCCAGCCACGATAGCCGCCGTGCTTGAGCCGATCGACGATGGCCGCGAAATCGACGGCGCCGTCGCCGGGCACCGTGAACGCGCCGTTGATGACGGCTTCGAGAAACGTCCAGTTGCGATTGCGTGCGAGCTGCACGACGGCGGGTCGCACGTCCTTGCAATGCACGTGGCACACGCGCGCGAAATGCTGCTCGAGCACGGCCAGCGGATCGCCGCCCGCGAACGTGATGTGACCCGTGTCGAGCAGCAGCCCGACGGCTTCGCTCGTGCGCGCCATCAGGTTGTCGACGTCGGCGGGCGTTTCGACATAGGCCCCCATGTGATGGTGATAGGCCACACGCACGCCGCACGACAACGTATAGCGCGCGAAGCGGTCGATGCGCTCGCCATACGCGTCCCACTGCGCGGCCGTGAAGAAGCGCGGCCGCTGATAGAGCGGTAGGGGCTCACCCTGGATGGCATCGGCGACTTCGCCGTAGACCATCACCGTGGCACCGGCTTTCGCGAGCAGCTCCAGATGTGGGCCGACCGCATCGATCTCCTCTTCGGCGCTACGCTGGGCGAGCCGCCCGGAGTACCAGCCCGACACGAGGGCAAGATCGTATTGCGCGAGCAGCGCCTTGAGTGCCTGCGGCTCGCGCGGAAACTTGTTGCCGAGCTCGAAGCCGGTATAGCCGATCGCGCGTCCTTCGCCGAGCGCGACGTCGAGCGGCGTCTCGCCACCGAGCGAGGGCAGGTCGTCGTTCATCCAGGACAGCGGGTTGATGCCGATGCGCACTTCAAAGTCGGTCATGCTGGATTCCTTTCGGGCATGAGTTGCGGTTTTCAACGTTCAGGGCACCCTGTCCGGGCTCGGTCAATCGCGTTCGCGGGCCGCGACATGCGCGTCATAGGCCGCGCGCGCCGTCCGTACGGCGTCACGTGTCGATACCTCCGGCACGGCCACTTCCCACCACCAGCCGCCGTCGTCGGTCGTGCGGGCCGGGTCGGTGTCGATGACGACGACATAAGTGCGATCGGCCGCACGGGCTCGCTCGAGCGCCTCGGCGAGTTCGGCCAGATTCGCGACATGCTCGGCCTGCGCGCCGAGCGCGCGCGCATGCGCGGCGAAGTCGATCGCCGGCGCGCCGTGCGGTCCTTGCAGGCAGTCTTCGAGCAGGTTGTTGAACGGGGCGCCGCCGCACGCTTGCTGCAAGCGGTTGATGCAGCCGTAGCCGCGATTGTCGAGCACGACGACGATGAGCTTGGCGCCGAGCATGACCGACGTCGCGATCTCGCTGTTCATCATCAGATAGCTGCCGTCTCCGACCATCACGACGACCTCGCGCTCGGGCCGCGCCAGCTTCACGCCGAGTCCGCCCGCGATTTCGTAGCCCATGCACGAGTAGCCGTACTCGACGTGATAGGCGCCCGGACGCCCCGCGCGCCACAGCTTGTGCAACTCGGCGGGCAGCGTGCCGGCCGCGCACACGACGATGTCGTCCTCGGGCGAGCGGGCGGCCGAGCGTTGCACGGCACCGATCACGTCGGCATCGTAGGGGAGCGTGTCCGCGGCTGGTGGCGCATGGGTGCGGTGCGTGACCGTGTCGCGCCAGGTGACGGCAAGCAGGCGGGCGCGTTCGGTCCAGGCCAGGTCGGCGGCCCAGTCGCCGAGCAGTGCGCTGAGCGTGTCGAGGCCGTGCCGGGCATCGGCGACGAGCGTCGTCGCGCGATGCTTGATGGCGTCGAACGCGTTGGCGTTGAGGCCGATGACGTAGGCCTGCGTGAACAGCGTGTTGGAGCCCGTCGTGAAGTCCTGCAGACGTGTGCCGACGGCGAGGACGCAATCGGCCTCGTGCGCGAGCGTGTTCGATGCGCTTGAGCCCGTCACGCCGATCGCGCCCGCGTTGAGCGGATGGTCCCACGCGAGCGCGCCTTTGCCCGCCTGCGTTTCGCCGACCGGGATGCCATGCCGCTCGGCGAACGCGCGCAGCGCGTGCGCGCCGCCTTCGCTGTAGAGCACGCCGCCGCCGGCGACGATCATCGGGCGCTTGGCCGCGCGCAAACGCGTCAGCGCGACATCGAGCTCGGCCGCATCGGGCATGGGCGCAGGGAACGGAACGACGCGCGGCGCGAAGAAGTCGCGCGGATAGTCGTAGGCCATCGCTTGTACGTCCTGGGGCAGCGCGAGCGTGACCGGGCCGCACAAGGCGCAATCGGTCAGTACACGGAGCGCGCGTGGCAGGGCGGTCAGCAACTGGGCCGGATGCACGATGCGGTCGAAGTAGCGCGAGACGGGCTTGAGTGTGTCGTTGGCCGACACGCCCGCATCGTGAAAGTCTTCGACCTGTTGCAGCACCGGGTCCGGCGCGCGCGAGACGAAGGTGTCGCCGGGCAGCAGCAGAACGGGCAGCCGGTTCACGTGCGCGAGCGCCGCTGCCGTGACGAGGTTGGTCGCGCCGGGGCCGATCGAGGTCGTCACCGCCATCATGCGGCGGCGCATGTGTGCCTTGGCATAGGCGATCGCGCTGTGCGCCATCGCCTGTTCGTTGTGCGCACGGTAAGTCGGCAGGACGTCGCGATGCTGATGCAGCGCTTCGCCGATGCCGGCCACGTTGCCGTGGCCGAAGATCGCGAACACCCCGCCGAACAGCGGCACGGTCACGCGTCGGCCCCTGTCGTGCTCGATCTCGACCTGCTGTGCGGCCAGATAGCGCACGAGTGCCTGGGCGGCCGTCAGCCGCACGGTACTCGATTGCGCGTGCGCTGCGCCCATCGCAGCGGCATGGCTGTCGCGAGTGTTCATTACGCCGCCTCCCGTCGTGCCGCAGCCGGGCTTGGCTCCGCGTGGGCTGCACGCCAAGCGCCGATCAGCGTTTCGAAGATGGCACGCACGCTAGCGATCGCTTGCGCGTCGTCGATCTCGCCGGCCAGCCAGGCGCGGCTCGGCTCGTGAAAGATCGTGCGGCCGACCGTGAAGCCCTTGCAGGTCTTCGAGGCCGCGGCCGCGCGAAAGCCTTCGCTCAATTGCTCGACGCCGGCCGACAGCCCCAGCAGCACGACGCCGCGGCAGTAGGGATCACGCTCGGTGACGAGGGCATCGACGGCCAGCCATTGCTGGGCATCCATCGGCGCGAGCTTCCACCATTCGGGCTGGATGCCGATGTTGTACAGGCGCTTGAGTGCGCGATAGACGGTATCGGGGGCATCGCTCAACGGCGTGCGTCTGGGCGGAATCACTTCTAGCAGCAGCGCGTGGCCGCTGGCCTGCACGGCGTCGTAGAGCGTGCGCAGTTGCGCTTCCTGTTCGAGCCGTTCCTCGATCGGTTCGTCGGGGTGGTAGTGCACGAGGCATTTGACGACATGCTCGCGCGGCCAGCTCGCGAGCGTGGTCCCGATCGAGCGGCCGTGATCGAACACGAGCGGCATCGAGCCCGGTAGTTCGACCGGGCGGCCGATCCACCAGCCGCGGCCGGTGGCGGCGTTCAGCGCGTCCTGGCCATAGCGATCGTCGATGAGCACGCCGATGCGTCCTTGCAGGCCCAGCTCGGCTTCGGTCTGTGCGACGGCTTCGACGAACAGGCGCTTGAGCTGCGCGATACGCGCTTCGCCGGAGCCCGTTTGCTGCGCGAGCTCGAAGAACTGATTGCGATGATCGAAGGCGAAGCCCAGCACTTCCTCGTGAGCGCGGCGCTTGACGCTGACGCGATGCAGGCGTGCGAGCTTGACGTCGAGGTCAGGGCGGCGCAGGCGAACTGGCTCGCGCGCGGCGGCGTCGCGGAAATAGGCGAGTTCGGCGAGCGTCGGCATGGCCGGGGCGCAGCCGTGACGCGACACGACGAGCGCGCCGCACACATTGGCCGTCTGCGCGCAGCGCGGCAACGGTGCATCGTGTAGCCATTCCGACAAAAAGCCTGACGCGAACGCATCGCCGGCGCCGAGCACGTTCAGCACCTCGACTTCGACGCCGAGCTCGGTGGGGGCTTCGTCGATCGAGGCCGGCACCTTGCCGTCGATGATCGTGCAGCCAAGCGGGCCGCGCTTGATGACGAGCGTCGCACTCGTGACCGCGCGCACCATCGCAAGCGCATCGATGAGCTCGTGCTTGCCGCCCGCGATGCGAAACTCCTCCTCGGTGCCGATGACGAGATCGAACAGCGGCAGGATGCGCTGCAAATGGGCTGTCACGCCTTCGTTAGCGATGAAGCGCGTCTCGCCGTCGGCCTTGCCCGTCAGGCCCCACAGCGCAGGACGATAGTCGATGTCGAGTACCGTGCGGACCTGATTGCGGCGCGCGTAATCGAGCGCCCGGCGGCTCGCGCGATTGACCGTCTCGGTCGAGAAATGCGTGCCGGTGATGAGGAGGGCCTTGCTCGAGGCGATGAAGGCTTCGTCGAAGTCGTGCTCGTCGAGCGCCATGTCGGCGCAGTTTTCGCGGTGGAAGATCAGCGGAAACGTGTCGCGGTCCTTGATGCCCAGCAGCACGAGCGCCGTGAGCCGTTCCCTGTCGATGCGCGTGTGGCTCACGTCGCAGCCTTCGTTCGCGAGCGTCTCGGTCAGGAAGCGGCCCATGTGGTCGTCGCCGACGCGCGCGAGCATGGCCGAGGCGAGGCCGAGCCGCGCGCAGCCGAACGCGATGTTGGCCGATGAGCCGCCCAGATACTTGGCGAAGCTCGTCACGTCTTCGAGCCGCGCGCCGATCTGCTCGGCGTACAGGTCGACCGCCAGACGGCCCAGGCAAATGATGTCGAGCGCTCGGCCACTGGCAAAGCGGCTCGCGCCGGCCGAGGGAGGGGGAGAGGCAGCCATGAATAGTCCTTGTGGATCGTCGTGGTTCGCGTCAGATCGTGGCGCCGTCGAGTTCGGCGATCATCTTTTGCATCTCGGCACCGCCGGCCATCATGTCGAGCACGGCTTCCTTGCTGATCGTGTCCTTCGTGAACGTGCCCATCGAGCGTCCGCGGTTCAGCAGCGTGAACGAATCGCCGATCGGGTACGCGTGGTGCACGTTGTGCGTAATGAAGATGACCGAGATGCCGCGCTCGCGCGCCTTGTGGATCAGCTTGAGCACGTTGAAGCTCTGCTTGACGCCCAGGGCGGCCGTCGGCTCGTCGAGAATCAGCACGCGGGCGCCGAAGTAAATGGCCCGCGCGATCGCGAGGCATTGCCGTTCGCCGCCCGACATCGTGCCGATCGGTTGATGCGGGTCACGCACATGGATGCCCATCTCGGCGAGCTTCTCGCGCGCCGTCGTTGCGGCCAGCTCGATGTCGATCGTATTCAGGATACCGAACAGTTTCTTCTGCGGCTCGCGCCCCATGAAGAAGTTGCGTGCGATCGAGAGCAGCGGCACGAGTGCGAGGTCCTGATAGACGGTTGCGATGCCGAGATCCAACGCATCTTTGGGCGAAGCGAAATGCACGGGCTGGCCATCGACGCGGTAGATGCCTTCACTGGGCGCATGCACGCCCGCCAGCGTCTTGATCAGTGTCGACTTGCCTGCGCCGTTGTCGCCGAGCAGGCAGTGCACTTCGCCGCGCCGCAACTTGAGCGTCACGTCCTTCAGCGCGATCACGTTGCCGAAATAGCGGCTCACGTTTTCGAGCGCGAGGATGGTGTCTTCAGCGCTTGGCGAGAGGGCGACGTCGTTCATCATCGTTTCCTCCATCGCGTCAACGCGAAGCCGCTACGCGGCTTCGGACATAGTGATTGAACAGCACGGCCAGCAACAGCATGATGCCGAGGAAGACGCGGAACCAGTCCGAGTCGATGTTCGTGTAGGTGATGCCGATCTGCACGACGCCGAAGATCAGCGCGCCGAAACAGGCGCCGATGACCGAGCCGTAGCCGCCTGTGAGCAACGTGCCGCCGATCACGGCCGCGATGATCGCTTCGAATTCCTTCTGCAGGCCGCGGTCCGCGGCGGCCGAGCCGATGTCGCACACTTGCAGCACCGCGAACAGACACGCGCAGAATGCGGTCAGCATGAACAGACGGATCTTCACGCGCTTGACGGGCACGCCGACGTTCTTGGCCGCATTGGCGTCGCCGCCCGCGGCCAGGATCCAGTTGCCGAAGCGCGTTCGGGCCAGCGTGAAGGCGCCGATGGCGGCGAGCGCGAGCCACCAGACGATCACTTTCGGCACGCCCGGCACGAGTGGCTCGCCGTTCTCGAGCAAGTGCACGAAGCCGGCATGGCCGAGCCAGCGGAACAGGCCGTGCAAGGCGACACCCTGGAACAGCGCATGCGCTAGCGGGCTGTGCGCGGCGACGTCGCCGACACCCGAGATGATCGTGCGGTTCGCGAAGATGACCGACAGCGCCAGCGTCAAGCCGCGCAGGATGAACATGAACGCGAGCGTGACGATGAACGAGGGCAGCCGCGTGCGCATGACGAGATACCCATTCAGGGCGCCGAGCAGCATGGAGCCGGCGAACGCGAACACGATCGCGAGCTCGATGGGCCAGTGAAAGTACATCGTCGGTAACGCGACCATCATGCCGGCGAACCCGATCATCGAACCGATCGATAGATCGAACTCTCCGGCGATCATGAGCAGGCACGCGCCGACGGCGATGATGCCCAGGTACGCGGCGACCTGCGACCAGTTCATGATGCCGTCGAGATTGAACATGCCGGAGTCGCCCGCGCCGATCGCGAAGACGACGAACACCATGACCGTCCCCGCGAGCGCGGCAAACTCGGGACGATTGAGCAATTGCTTCACCCACGATTCGCGACGCATGCGCTCGTCGGCTATCGCGCCAGGCGGCGGAGCAGGCGGCTCATGCTTGCGCAAGTTCAAGTGGAAGTGATCGACGACGCCCATCGAATGTCTCCTTGACGCGGTGCGGTTCGAGGCGGTTCGCGCCGCGCTCGGGGTCATGCTTGCGAATGGCGAACGAGGCCGGCGGCGTGTTGCCCGATCAGCCGCCGGCACACGATCAGCGATATTGGCCTGCGTATTTCTCGACCTTGTCGAGATTGGCCTTGGTGATGAAGCCGGGGCCCGAGCGGATGGTCTTCGGCTCGTACACGGGCTGGAGCCCGTATTCCTTGAGCCGCTGCTGGAACTTCGGATTGGCCTGCAGGATCTTTTCGATCTTCGCCGGGTCCGTGGTGTGCTCCTTCTTCACGATCGCGAGCACGGCCACCGGGATATAGCCTTGCAGATAGGGCTGCTGATCGATCGCGAACCGGATCGTGCCGTCCTCGATGCCCTTGGCGATTTCATTCGAGAAATCGAACGTCGCGAACCAGATCTTGCCGGCCATGCCCATTTGCTTGAGCGCGCTGATCGTCGGCTCGGCCGAGAGCGGCCCCAGCGTGAGCACCGCCTGGGTTTGCGGATGGTTGCGCAGATAGGCGCTCACCTTCGCTTGCACGCCGGTCGGATCCTGGCCCGAGTCGAGCACCGAGCGCTTGAGATCGGCACCGATCGCCTCGGCAAAGCCGCGGCAGCGTTCGAATGAGGCAGGATTCGTGGCGTAGTGGTTCACGCACAGAAACGACTTGATGCCCGCCGCTTTGGCTTTCTCGCCGGCCGCCTTGCCCGCGGCGTATTCGGGCTGCCCCACGTGCATGATGGCCTTGAGCTGCTCGCTTTGCTCCTCCGTGCCGGAGTTGATCGTCACGAGGGGGATCTTCTTTTGCGTGACTTTCTCGATCGAGTTCTTCAACACGTCGTAGTCCGCGATCGTCGTGATGACGCCGTCGTAGTTGCGCGCCGCGGCCTGTTCGACGAGGCGTGCCATTTCGGCGATGTCGCCGTTCGGCGGATTGCGGTAGTCGGTCTTGACGTTGAAGTCCTCGTCCGCCTGTTGGGTCGCGTTCTTGATCGTGTTCCACCAGGAGTCCGAATCGGGCGCGTGGCTGATCAGCACGAAATTCGCTTCTGCTGCATGCGCCGTCGGCACCGCGAACGGGCCGAAAGCGAAAGAGAGCGCGCTGCTCAGCGTGACGGCGAACGTTCTGAGGGCGGCCTTGCGGTTGCAAAGTCTCATTTGTCTCCACCTGTTCGAAGTTTTTTTCGTCGGCGAGTGGCAAGCGGATCGGCTGGCGTTGCACCACTCACGAAAAAGAGTAGGCGAACTTAAGAATGATTGCAAAGAAAATTTCACGATCAAAGAAAATGGAAAATTATTTCCATTTCACCGCGTGGCTGCCTATAATCCGCATCGTCTACCGTGCCGTCGCGAGAAGACGCGGGGAAAGCAGCGCCCGACGACACGCGCCATTTGAAGAGGACCACGAGCCATGCAGGACGACCAGAGCGACGAATTGCCGAGCGTCGACGAGCTGATGCAGCGCATCGCCGATTCGTACGACGCATTACCGCGGCAGCTGAAGAGCGTGGCCTCGTATCTCGAGCAGCACCGCTCGAGCGTGATGGTCGATCGCACCAGCGACATCGCCGAGCGCTGCGGCGTCCACCCGTCGGCCGTCGTGCGCTTTGCGCAGCGCTTCGGCTTCTCGGGGTTCTCCGATCTGCAGGAGGTGTTCAAGCAGGCCTACACGGGCCAGAGTTCGTCTGGGCAGACCTACCAGCAACGGATTCGCAAGCTCATCGACGACAAGCCCGGGCGGCTCTCCGGCGGCTCGGTCGCGCGCGAGTTCGTGGCCGCCTGCCGGCATGGGCTCGACGAGCTCGAGCAGTCGCTCGACGACGAGCAGTTCGAGGCCGCCGTGACGATGCTCGAGCATGCCGAGAACATCTACGTGATCGGCGTGCGCCGCTCATTCCCGGTCGCGAGCTACATCGTCTATGCGTTGCAGCACACGGCCAAGCGCGTGCATCTCGTGTCGGGTTTCGGCGGCATGTTCCGCGAGCAGATCCGCGGCGTCAAAAAGGGCGACGTGGTGATCGCCATCAGCTTCGAGCCTTATGGCCGCGAGACGCAGTACTGCCTGCGCGTCGCGCACCATCACCAGGCGCAGACGCTAGTCATCACCGACAGCCGCTTGTCGCCGCTCGCGCGCTACGCGAGTGCGCAATTGTTCGTGAAGGAAGGCAGCGCGTTCGCGTTTCGCGCGCTGACGAGCACGATCTGCCTGTGTCAGGCGCTGTTCGTGGCGCTCGCATACAGGCTCGAGTTGAACGTAGAGGAATCCAAGGACACCGGAGGATACGATGACTGATCACGAACGCGGCGCTCAAATCGACGTCGCGGTGTTCGGCGCAGGACGCATTGGCCGCATCCACGCGGCCAATCTCGCACGCCAGCGCGGTGTGCGGCTCAAATACGTGGTGGACGTCGATCGCGCGGCCGCTAGCGCGCTGGCCGCGCAGCACGGCGCGCAAGCGGTCGACGCCGACGCGGCGCTGGCCGATGGTGCAGTGGGCGCAACGGTCATCTGCTCGAGCACGGACACGCACGCCGACTTGATCGAACGCTCGGCTGCGCAGGGCAAGCACGTGTTCTGCGAGAAGCCCGTCGATCTCGCGATCGACCGCGCGCGTGGCTGCGCGCAGGCCGTCGAGCGGGCGGGCGTCGTCTGCATGATCGGTTTTCAGCGGCGCTTCGATCCGACGTTCGCGGCCGTCAAGGCCCGGCTCGATGCAGGCGAGATCGGCACGCCCGAGATGCTCGTCGTGACGAGCCGCGATCCTGGTGCGCCGCCCGTCGAGTACATCCGGCGCTCGGGCGGCATCTTCAAGGATATGCTGATCCACGACTTCGATATCTTCCGCTGGATTCTCGACGACGAAGCCGACACGGTGCACGCGACGGGCAGTTGCCTGACGGATCCGGCGATTCTCGATGCGGGCGATATCGACTGCACGGCCGTGACGATTCGCACGAAGCGCGGGCGCCTGTGCCAGATCAACACGACGCGCCGCGCCGCTTACGGCTACGACCAGCGCTTCGAGGTGCTCGGCAGCGGCGGCATGCTGCAAGCCGGCAACGTGCGACCGACCGAGGTGACGGCTTATTCCGCGCGCGCCGTGTCGACCGACGTGCCCGAGCCGTTTTTTCTCGAACGCTATCGCGCTGCCTATGCGAACGAGATCGCGCATTTCTTCGAGGCCATCACGGGCGGTACACCCGTGCGCACGACGATCGCCGATGGCGTGAAGGCGCTCGAGCTGGCCGAAGCCGCCTCGCTGTCGTGGCGCGAAGGCCGCACGGTGCGCGTCGGCTGCGGCGCGTAAGAGCCGGTATGACGACGACATGAAGACCTGAAGGCGGGAGAGGGGCGATGACGACGAACGCATCAAGCGCGCCCGTGAGAATGGGCGTGGCAGGGCTCGGGCGGCTCGGTAAGCGGCATGCAATGAATCTCGCGTATCGCGTGCCCGGCGCGGTGCTGGCGGCCGCCTGCAGTCCGCTCGACGAGGAGCGCGCGTGGGCGCGCGAGACGCTGCCCGCACCTCGCCTTTACGCCGATTACGAGGCCATGCTCGACGATCGTGAGCTCGACGCCGTATGGCTCGTCACGCCGTCGTCGCTGCACGCGGAGCAGATCGTCGCGGCGTTGCGCTCGGGCAAGCACGTGTTCTGCGAGAAGCCGTTGTCGCTCGATGTGGCCGAGTGCGAGCGTGTGCTGGCCTTGTCGCGCGAGTATCCGCATCTGCAGGCGACGATCGGTTTCATGCGTCGCTTCGATCCCAGCTATCGCGATGCCTACGAGCAGGCTGCGGCCGGTGCGATCGGGCGGCCGTTCATGATTCGCTCGCAGACCACCGACAAGAACGACCCCGACGGCTTTTTCGTGCGCTTTGCTCCGACCTCGGGCGGCATCTTTCTCGACTGCACCGTGCACGACATCGACGTGGCACGCTGGTTCTTCGGCAATGCGCGTGCCACGCGCGTCTACGCGACGGGGACGATCGCATTGCACGAGGGGTTGCGCGCATGCGGCGACGTCGACAACGGCGTCGCTGTCGTCGAATTCGAAGGTGGGCGGCTCGCCGTGTTCTATGCCTCGCGCACGATGGCGCACGGCTGCGATACGCAGAGCGAGGTGATCGGCACGGCCGGCGCGCTCGCGATCGGCCACAATCCGCGTGCGAACCGTGTCGAGATCTATGATGCCGGCGGCGTGCGCAACGCGTGCACGCCGACGTTCTTCGACCGCTTCGAAGAGGCGTTCCTGCGCGAGGCACAGGCGTTCGTCGAAGCGATCGCAGTGCGCCAGGCGGGCAGGGCGGATACGCAGGATGCCGGTGCCACGCTGGCCGATGCGCTCGAAGCGACGCGCATCGGCCATGCCATGCGCGAGGCGCTGGCGAGCGGGGTGCCGGTTACGTTGTAGCTCGCCAACTGCGATCGAGCCGGAGCGGCTCACCTTGCGCGTTGGCGCTCTTTCCTGGCCGGCCCGACGGCGTGCGGTTATGACGGCAGGATGATCCCAGTGTCGTACCGCCACGGCTCCAGCGGATTCAACTGGTCCGGCTTGCTGTTGGATGCCACGTCGAACGGCGGTTTGATGCCTTGGTCCTTCAGATACTGATTGACATCGGCCGCCTTGTGATCGGCATCGGTGTCTCCCCACACGTTTACGGCGTCCTTGAGCGCCGTAGCGAAATGGTCGGCCTGGTCCGGCGTCAGCGTGTTGAGCCACTTCACCGCGTCTTGTTCCGATAGCTTGCCGTACTTCATGTAATCCATCATCGACGGACCCGCCGAGTCGCCGCCGAACTTGTGCTTCGCGAGCTGCTCGGCAATGTTCTCGTGCACGCCCATCCCGATGAGGAAATCTTTGTTGCTGGCGTCGAACGCATGCGAATTCGACTCTTCGCTGCCAATCGTATAAATGCCGGCGCCCGCAAGCATCACAACGGCACCGATGCCGGTCCAGCCCACGGCGCCCATGCCCACGCCGAGGAAGGTGGCATCCGTCCCAATGATTCCAGCACCGGCAAGCGCGTCCATGCCGCTGTTCGTGAGGAAGGCGGCGTCGCCCAGCGCGCTGAGCGTCATGCCGGCGCCATGCAAATCGTGCCCCGGGCCCTGTTGCTGGAAGAAGCTGTCGTAGGCGTTGTACGTGTCGAACGGGAGGTAGATGGCATCGGAGCCGTCCTTGGCAACCGCGCCCAGCGCGCCTCCAAATAGCTTTTTGGTCAAGTCGCCCTTGTCGGAATCTTTGAGGCTCCCCAACGCATTGTCGAGCGCTTTGGCGAACAAGGTATTGTCCGACCCGGGACGAAGGGCCGACTCGGGAAGCGTTCCTTGCATCGCGTGCGACGTGCCCATTGCGCCATGCATGAGCGCATACGATCCGTTCTCGAGGAAGTTTCGGGTGAGGATGCCGCCGTTCCAGCTTTTGCTTACCCACGCCGAGTTCTCGAAGAAGAGTCCCGCGCTCAGGATTTTGTTCGCTTTCTGGACGAAGGGTTTGAGCGTGGCTTTGCCATCCTCGCCCATCGTCGCGACCTTGTTCAAGAGTTTGTCCGGCACGTTGTCGGGGTTGTCTTCGAAGAGCGCCTGAGCGGACGTATAGACGAGGTTGCGCGTCGAGCGCTGGAGCCAGAGCGTGCTGGTGGGCGGCGTATTGCCAGGCCCCGAGTCGCCCGAACCCATCGGGCCCATGATGGTCGGCACGCTGCCTAGCGCCTGAACCACGCTCGGCATCTTCACTCCCAAGCCCGGAATGTCCGTTTTGCCATCCTGATTGAAGCCCTGCACGCCATTGAGATCGGGCGAATAGGCGGCTACTGCCATTTTGAGGGAATTGACCTGGTCGGCCTCTTGGATCACCTTCAAGCCGTCGTCGTTGAGCTTCTTTGCGTCGTCGGGGTCTTTGTCGATTACCGTCTTGATGTGCTGCAACAGCTGGTCCTGCGTGCTGTCGCCGCCGAAGTTGTGGATCGCGTCTTTGAGGAATTGCTCATCCGCGTCGGTCTGCTTGTTCAGATCGCTCACGCCATGCGCGTAGCCGTCGAGCCCGGTGCGGGCAGCATCAATGGCGGTTTTTTGAAGATCCGGATGGTTCGTCGCGCCGGCTTGCGAGGCGAGGGCGAGCGACAGCCCCACGTTGCCGTGCGCAGTGGCGAGCGAGAGCGCGTCGAACAGCCTGGACGGGGCGCCGCCCACGCCGGGCGAGGCGTAGTCCGCGAAGGTGTAGGCGTTGGACGTGGGGTCGCTCTTCACATCGCTCTGCGCCAGCAATGTGTCGGCGATCTGGTCCGCTGCCTTCTTGCCGGCGCCGGGGTTCCCTTGATCGCTTTCGATGGCATGCTGGCACGCCGCCGAGAGGTGGGTGATGACGGCGTTGGACTTCGGGTCCTTCCAATCGACCTTGCCGAGTCCGTCCTTGATGAGTGATTGGACGCGCGGATCGCTCATGATCAGACGTACCTGATCGGGCGTCGTGGTCTGCGGGTCGGTCTTTTCGTCGAGCGCCTTCGCCGCGTCGCCGAGGCCGCCCTTCGTATAGGCGTCTTGCACCTCCTGAATGGGCTTGTCGACTCCAACGTACTGCTGCGCTTGCTGGATGCCGTCCTGGACGGCCTTGATGAACTTCGGGTCGCCGCCGCCGGCATAGGTCAAATAGACGGAGCCTCGCGCCGAGACATCGCCTAGTGCCGCCGTGCCCTCATCGTTTTTGGCGAAGTCGGTGAGCTGTTGCTTGGTCAGGTCCGTGACTTGCTGCCAGTTGCCTGACTTCGCGGCATCGCTGATCTTGCCGATCTGATCGGCCGTGCGGCCCTGTTTCTGGAGATCGGCGTTATAGCTGGCCTTGGCGGTGGCGAGTGCGTCGTTGAATTCGTCGGGGGCGAGTCTGGCGTCCGGATCGTGCGCTTTGATGAAGTTCAGGCGCTGTTGGGCCTGCGGATCGAGCTCCGGCTTGTGCGAGGCGATAGTTGTAGCGAGCTGGTTCGGGTCCGGCACGGACTCTTGCGAGCCGGCATAGTCGAGCTCCTGATAGAACACCCCGCTCAGTTGCTGCCTGAGGGTGGCTTGCTTGGCCGGATCGGTTTCTTTGTTGATCTGGTCGACCAGCTGATTCTCCTGTGTCGCAAGATCCTGCCGATGCTGATCGAGCACCGGCTTCCCTTGTCCATCGACCTGTTGCTCGCCCACCGGAGGAAGGCCGGGTTGGAACAGTCCGGCCGTCGGGGACGTCACGGGCGGCAGCGCTGACGGGGGGGCGTTATTCGGTGCGTCGACGGGGAGCGCGTTCGTGCCCGAGCTCCAGTTGGCGGCCGGCACGCTCGGGCCACCATTGGGGTTGGGCGTGTAAACGACGGCGTTGCCGTCGTCCTGAAGCTTCAGAAACGAGCCGGGCTTGCCGCCCGTGTTGCTCGACCAGACCGCCTGATCGCCCTTGAGGACGACGAGGTTACCGTCAGCCTGCATCGTGGCGCTCTGAGCACCTTTGCCCGCCGTGTTCGACGACCAGAGTGCCTTGTCGTTCGCTAGATCGTGCAACACGAGATTGCCGTCGGTCTGCATGATCAGCTCGTATTGCCCGTTGGGCGAGCGGATCGATTGACCCGGTTTGAGCGTCGTGCCCGAAGTCAGGAAGCCCGTGCCAGGGCTCGGCGCCTGAGCAGCCGGCGTCGTGCTCGAGGCAGGCGTCGCGTTTGTTGGTGCGGGAGCCTGCGTGCTGGCTGCCGGCGTAGTTTGAGGGGCGGGGGGGACGACGGGCGGATGGTAGACGAAGGTCGTGCCATCGGGGCGATCCACGAGTACTCCCATGAGAGCTCCAAATGTAAGGGTGGGCGAGGAAGTGACGCGGACCTCGCCGGCGGGCCTCATGCGATATGCCGATGCGGGTGTGCGTCGATACCGGAAAAGTATGAAAGGTGGATGACGGAGCGGCTACGCTCGAAACTCGTAAAAGGTTGCACTTTTATCGGCCGCCGACTACTGAAGGACTACTGAAGTACGGTAAAAGGGTGCAACCAGCTTCGCTGGCGGCTTTCGTGCGCAAGGGGTGCGCCCTGCCTGCGGTAAAATGCGCTCTCGCTTTGCGTTCGCCTCGTTTCGCGCCGCGCTTGCCGCGGGATGCGCCGGGGACGTTTCCATTCAAAGGCCGATTGCCGATGCAAATTCACAAGGAAGTCGATGCGCGCGGACTGACCTGTCCGCTGCCGATCCTGCGCGCGAAAAAAGCGCTCGCCGACATGGAGAGCGGTCAGATCCTCAAGGTGCTTGCCACCGATCCCGGTTCGCAGCGTGATTTCGCCGCGTTCGCGAAGCAGACGGGCAACGAGATCGTCGAGAGTTCGACGCAGGACAAGACGTTCGTCTTTCTGATGCGGCGCCGCTGACACGCGCGTCCCCCATACCGCTCATTGCATTAATTCGTACGACGAAATCAATCAATTCGGACGACGAAATTTCCTTGTGACTTGACGGACTTGTTTGTTCAAGAACGTCTTGTGCACGCCGTAAACCTGCTCGTACACAAGTGCTTGCTCCGTTGCTCGCATGCAAGCGCAAACGTGTGCGTGCTTTGACCTCGCGCGCCGCCGCGCGAAGTCTCTCCGGCGTTTCGCAAACAAGGAATGATGCAATGAAGAAGTGGATGGGTGCCGCCGTTGCCGCACTCGCTCTCGCAGGTGGGTCGGCTGCGCAGGCGCAGGTATCGCAAGAAATCTACGGACAGGTCGGCACCGAAGGGTTCGGTCTCGGCTACGGCCACGTGCTCGGCTCGATGTTCAATGCCCGGGCCGAGTTCAACGGATTCAGCCTTTCGCACAACTTCACGGCTGGCAATATCGACTACGATGCCAAGCTCAACCTCTACCACGGCGGCCTGTATCTCGACTTCTTTCCGGTGCCCAATCACGTGCCGTTCCGCTTGACGGCCGGCGTGCTGATCGGCGGCGACAACATCGATGCAACGGCCAACGCGCCGTCGGGCACCTACACGATCAACGGCACTGCCTACTCGTCGCTGGGTCAGCAGATCCACGCGAAGGCGACCTATCCGACGCTGCGCCCGTATGTGGGCATCGGCTTCGGCCACTCGCCGCAAGCCACGAAGGGGTGGGGGATGTTCTTCGACGCCGGCATCGCGTACGGCCGCCCGCATCTGGATTTCGACGTGCCGCCGGCGATCGTCGCCGAAGCAGGGCAGTCCAACGTCGATGCGGAAGAGCAGCAACTGCGCGACAAGGTCGACCGGCTCCGTATCTATCCGATCGTGAAGATCGGCGTGACGTACCGCTTCTAAGGTGTGCTGCGGGGTGCCCTGGTTCACCTCGCCATCAGTTCGGTCCCGCCCGCGTGCCGCTGCATGTTCTCATCGAATGCGGCAGCACCGGCGGGTTCTTTTTTGATGCCGTGAAACAGGACAACGGGGCAGCGTGCCAGCCCGTTGAAGCGCTGGCACGCCGGAAGCGGTGGGGAGCGCCTCAGCTGTCCATCACGGGCGCACGCGTGCGCAGGTAGGTCGCGAACTCCTCAGCCACTTCGGGGTGACGCAGCGCGAACTCGACCGTCGCCTTCAGGTAGCCGAGCTTGCTGCCGCAGTCGAAGCGCGTGCCGTGGTACTTGTAGGCGAGCACCTGCTCATCGGCCAGCAGCGACTGGATGGCGTCGGTGAGCTGAATTTCGCCGCCGGCACCGGGCTTGATCGAACGCAGATGCTCGAAGATGCGCGGCTTGAGCACATAGCGGCCCACGACGCCGAGGTTCGACGGCGCGACTTCGGGCGCCGGCTTCTCGACGATGCCCGACATCTTGATGATCGCGTCTTCCCACTCCTTGCCGTCGACGATGCCATACGACTTCGTGTCCTGCGGCGGGATCTCTTCGACGCCGATGACCGAGCTGTGATAGTGATCGAACACGTCGATCATCTGCTTCATGACCGGTGGCACCGCATAGAGCAGGTCGTCCGCGAGAATGACGGCGAACGGGTTGTCGCCGACGAGCTTCTCGGCGCACAGCACGGCATGGCCGAGGCCCAGCGCTTCGGGCTGGCGCACGTAAAAGCAGTCGACGTGGCTCGGCTTGATGCTGCGCACGAGTTCGAGCAGGCGCTCCTTGCCGCGCGCTTCGAGCTCCGCTTCGATTTCGTATGACTTGTCGAAGTGATCCTCGATGGCGCGCTTGCTGCGACCCGTCACGAAGATCATCTCCGTGATGCCGGCCGCCATGGCCTCTTCGACCGCGTATTGAATCAGCGGCTTGTCGACGATCGGCAGCATTTCCTTCGGGCTGGCCTTGGTAGCCGGAAGAAAGCGGGTGCCGAGGCCGGCGACCGGAAAGACTGCCTTGGTGACTTTTAGCATGACAATTACCCTGGTTATCTCGATTCCTTGACTGTTACACCTGACGATCGTGGCGTCAGGCGGGCAGACGCTCCAGCTGAGCGTTCAGCTTGGCGATGGTGTCCCGATATTGTGACAGCCTTTTTTGCTCTTGCTCCACGACGGCTGCCGGTGCTTTTGCGACAAATGCCTCATTGCCGAGCTTGGCCGCACATTTGGTGATTTCCGCGTCAAGACGAGCAATTTCCTTGCCCAGCCGTTCACGCTCGGCTGCGACGTCGATTTCGACCTTCAGGACCAGCTTATCGCCGCCGACGATCGCGATCGGTGCGCCTTGTGCTTCGGCATCGAGCGTTTGCTCGTCGGCGATCACGCGCACTTCCGACAGCCGCGCGAGCGCCTGCGCATACGGCGCGAACGTGCGCCAGGCGTCGGCATTGCCGTGCACGAGCAGCGGCACCTTCGTGGCCGGCGACAGGCTCATCTCGCCGCGCAGGTTGCGGCACGCATCGATGGCGGCTTTCAGATCGACGGCCCATTGCTCGGCCGTCTCGTCGATCTTCTTGCTTTCGGCGCGCGGGTAGGCCTGCACCATGATCGAGCTGGCGCCTTCGGCCACACCTCGCGGATAGGCGTCGGTCAGTGGCGCAACCTTCTGCCACAGCGCTTCGGTGATGAACGGGATGATCGGGTGCGCGAGGCGCAGCACGGTTTCGAGCACGCGCAGCAAGGTCCGGCGCGTGGCCCGCTGCTGCTCGGGCGTACCGTTCTGGATCTGCACCTTGGCGAGCTCGAGGTACCAGTCGCAGTACTCGTCCCAAACGAACTTGTAGATCGCGTTCGCGATGTTGTCGAAGCGGTAGTCGGCGAAGCCCTTCTCGACTTCGGCCTCGACCCGCTGCAGCAGCGAGACGATCCAGCGGTCCGCCTGCGAGAAATCGGTGTAGCCGCCGGGGCCACAATCGCCGGGTGCGCAATCGCCGGGCTTCGAGAAGCCGCAGTCATGGCCCTCGCAATTCATCAGCACGAAGCGCGTGGCGTTCCAGAGCTTGTTGCAGAAGTTGCGATAGCCTTCGCAGCGCGCAAGGTCGAAGTTGACGTTGCGTCCGAGCGTGGCCATCGAGGCCATCGTGAAGCGCAGCGCGTCCGTGCCGAAGGCGGCGATGCCATCGGGGAATTCCTTGCGCGTCTTCTTCTCGATCGTCGTGGCCTGCTTCGGATTCATGAGGCCCGTCGTGCGCTTCTTCACGAGCGACTCGAGATCGATGCCGTCGACGATGTCGATCGGATCGAGCGTGTTGCCCTTGCTCTTGGACATCTTCTGGCCTTCGTGGTCGCGCACGAGGCCGTGCACGTACACGGTGTGGAACGGCACGCGGCCCGTGAAGTGCGTCGTCATCATGATCATCCGGGCGACCCAGAAGAAGATGATGTCGAAGCCCGTGACCAGCACCGACGAAGGCAGGAAGCATTGGAGCTCCTTCGTGTCGTTCGGCCAGCCCAGCGACGAGAACGGCACCAGCGCCGACGAGAACCACGTATCGAGCACGTCCGCGTCGCGCTTGAGCGCGCCCGTGTAGCCCCGCGCCTGAGCTTGCTCGCGCGCCTCGCCTTCGCTGCGCGCGACGAACACTTCGCCGTTCTCGCCGTACCAGGCCGGAATCTGATGGCCCCACCAGAGCTGGCGCGAGATGCACCAATCCTGAATGTTCTCGAGCCACTGGTAGTAGGTGGTCGTCCAGTTCTCGGGCACGAACTTGATTTCGCCGCTGCGCACGACGTCGAGCGCGGCCCCGGCAATCGACTTGCCCGGATTGAACGTGCCCTCGGGCGCCGGCTTGCTCATCGCGACGAACCATTGGTCGGTCAGCAGCGGCTCGAGCACGACGCCCGTGCGGTCGCCGCGCGGAACCATCAGCTTGTGCGGCTGAACCGACTCGAGCACGCCGAGCGCGTCGAGATCGGCGACGACCGCCTTGCGCGCGTCGAAACGGTCGAGACCACGATATGCGGCCGGCGCGTTGTCGTTGATCTTGGCCTCGAGCGTGAGGATTTCGATCTGGGGCAGGCCGTGGCGCTGGCCCACCTGGTAATCGTTGAAGTCGTGCGCGGGTGTGACTTTCACGACGCCCGTGCCGAATTCGCGGTCGACGTAGTCGTCGGCGATGATCGGAATCTCGCGATCCGTCAGCGGCAGCTTCACCTGCTTGCCGATCAGATGGGCGTAGCGTTCGTCCTCGGGGTGCACCATCACGGCCACGTCGCCGAGCATCGTCTCGGGGCGCGTCGTGGCGACCGTCAGATGGCCGCTACCGTCGGCGAGCGGGTAGCGGATGTGCCACAGATGGCCGTTTTCCTCTTCGCTCGCGACTTCGAGATCGGAGACGGCCGTCATCAGCACCGGATCCCAGTTCACGAGCCGTTTGCCGCGATAGATGAGGCCCTGCTCGTAGAGCCGCACGAACACTTCGGCGACGACGGGCGACATCTTGTCGTCCATCGTGAAGTACTCGCGCGACCAATCGATCGAGGCGCCGAGCCGGCGCACCTGGCGCGTGATCGTGGAGCCCGATTCCTGCTTCCAGTCCCAGACGCGCTCGACGAACTTCTCGCGGCCGAGGTCGTGGCGCGAGATGCCTTGGGCATCGAGCTGGCGCTCGACGACGATCTGCGTGGCGATGCCCGCGTGATCGGTGCCGGGCAGCCACAGCGTATTCGCGCCGAGCATGCGGTGGTAGCGCGTGAGGCCGTCCATGATCGTCTGGTTGAACGCGTGGCCCATGTGCAGCGTGCCCGTGACGTTCGGCGGCGGAAGCTGGATCGAGAAATTGGGACGGCCGGGCTCGAATTGGGGCGCCGCATAGCCGCGTTTTTCCCATTCGGGGCCCCATTGGGCCTCGATCGTCTGGGGCTCGAAGCTCTTCGCCAGCGTGGTGTCGGTCATGGTTGGAAATCCGCCGAAAAATGCGTGTGAATATCGTGGTGTGCCGCCGGGTGCAACAGCACAGAAACCGATGATTATAAAGGGACGGCAGCGTCGCGCGCCGCACGGGACCGCACATGGCGACTTATAATGAGCGCCGCGCCTCGCTTGTGCGCCACCGTAGTGCGCTCCCTCGTCGCTTCTCACCGTCTTCCATGCCCGAACTGCTCGCGAACCTGAACCCTGAACAATATGCGGCCGTCACGCTGCCGAACGAACCGGCGCTGATCCTGGCCGGTGCCGGCAGCGGCAAGACGCGCGTCCTGATCACGCGCATCGCATGGCTGATCCAGCAGGGGCTCGCGTCGCCCTCGACGGTGCTCGCGGTCACGTTCACGAACAAGGCCGCGCGCGAGATGATGGCGCGCCTTTCCGCGCTGCTGCCGATCGATACGCGCGGCATGTGGATCGGCACGTTTCACGGGCTCTGCAACCGCATGCTGCGGGCTCATCACCGCGACGCAGGGCTGCCCGCGACGTTCCAGATTCTCGATACGGCCGACCAGCTCTCGGCGATCAAGCGGCTCATGAAGGGCCTGAATGTCGATGATGAAAAGTACCCGCCGAAAAATCTGCAGTACTTCATCAACAACGCGAAGGAGCAGGGCTTGCGGCCCGATCAGGTCGACGCGAGCGACAACTTCAACCTGAAGTTCGTCGAGCTCTATCGCGCCTACGAGCAGCAGTGTCAGCGCGAGGGCGTCGTCGACTTTCCCGAGCTGCTGCTGCGCTGCTACGAGCTGCTTGCGCACAATGCGCCGCTGCGCGCGCATTACCAGGCGCGCTTCAGGCATATCCTCGTCGACGAGTTCCAGGACACCAACAAGCTCCAGTACGCGTGGCTCAAGCTGCTCGCGGGGCAGTCGAACGCGATCTTCGCAGTCGGCGACGATGATCAATCGATCTATGCGTTTCGCGGCGCGAACGTCGGCAACATGCTCGACTTCGAGCGCGAGTTCAACGTGCGCCATCTGATCAAGCTCGAGCAGAACTATCGCTCGCACGGTCACATTCTCGATGCCGCCAACGAGCTCATCTCGAACAACTCGCGGCGCCTCGGCAAGAATCTGCGCACCGACGCAGGCCATGGCGAGCCCGTGCGCGTGTACGAGGCGGCCACCGATACGCAGGAAGCCGGCTGGATCGTCGAGGAGATCCGCGCGCTGATGAACCAGAGCGGTCTCGCGCGCACCGAGATCGCCGTCCTGTATCGCAGCAATGCGCAATCGCGCACGATCGAGCACACGCTCGTGAACGCGGGCATTCCGTACCGCGTCTATGGCGGCCTGCGCTTTTTCGAGCGCCAGGAAGTCAAGCACGCGCTCGCGTATCTGCGTCTGATCGACAATCCCAATGACGACACGGCGTTCGCGCGCGTCGTCAACTTCCCGACGCGCGGCATCGGTGCGCGCTCGATCGAACAGCTCGCCGATGCGGCGCGCCTGTACAACTGCTCGATGGCCGCGGCGATTCCTTACGTGACCGGCAAGGCCGGTTCGAGCCTCGGCGCGTTTGCGAATCTGATCGCGAAGATGCGCGCCGAAACGGAGCGCATGAGCCTGCCCGAGACCGTCGAATACGTCGTGCGTGCAAGCGGGCTTGCGGATTTTTACCAAGGCGAGCGCGAAGGCCAGGACCGGCTCGAGAACTTGCAGGAACTCGTCAACGCGGCCACCGCGTTCGTCAGCGAAGAAGGCTACGGCCTCGATACGCCGGCGCGCTCGATTCCGCTGGCGCCCGGCGCAACGGCCGCGCCCGAGGTCGGCGGGCAGGGTGAGGTGGTCGTGCTCGATGCGGCCAGCCTGACCGAGCCCGCTCAGAATCCCGACACGATGACGCCGCTGGCGGGCTTCCTGTCGCATGCCTCGCTCGAGGCCGGCGAGAATCAGGCGCAGGCGGGGCAGGATGCCATCCAGTTGATGACCGTGCATGCGGCCAAGGGCCTCGAATTCACGGCCGTATTCATCACGGGCCTCGAGGAAGGGCTGTTCCCGCACGAGAACAGCGCGATCGAGGCCGACGGTCTCGAAGAAGAACGCCGCCTGATGTATGTCGCGATCACGCGCGCCAAGGAGCGCCTGTACCTGTCGTTCGCGCAAAGCCGCATGCTGCACGGCCAGACGCGCTACAACGTGCGCTCGCGCTTTTTCGACGAGCTGCCGCAGGCGACGCTCAAGTGGCTCACGCCGAAGGTCGAGGCCGGCACGCGCTGGGGCGGCCGCTCGGACAACGCAGGCTGGGGGCGCGACTGGTTCTCGCGGCCCGATCGTGAAGCGCGCCACGGCGGCTATGGCAGCTACGCTGGGGACGCGGCCGTGTCGGCGCCGCTGCCGGCATTCGCGAATGAACAGCGCGCGGCCGAGACGGGTTTTCGCGTCGGCCAGCAAGTTTTCCATACGAAGTTCGGCGAAGGGGCGATCACGGCGCTCGAAGGCAGCGGCCCGGACGCGCGCGCGCAGGTGCGCTTCAAGCGGCACGGCGAGAAGTGGCTGGCGCTGTCGGTCGCGAAGCTGCAAGTCGTCGAGTGAGGCGATGCATCGAACCGAAGCAGGTCGAATCGCACCGCCTCGATCGAGCGCCCACTCCCACTCCAACGAACGCCAAGGCATAAGGCAACGGTGAATCCTCACGATCCAGTAACAAGCACGCCGCCGCTCGGCGTACTCGCGGCGCTGCCGCAGGAGCTCGGCGATCTCGTCGATGCGATGCGTGCCGAGGGCACGATGCGCACGGTCACCATCGGCCGGCGCGATTATCACGTCGGCACCGTGCACGGTACGCCGTGCGTCGTCACGCTTGCACGCATCGGCAAGGTGGCGGCCGCGGCCAGCGCGAGTGCGCTGATTCACGTGTTCGGCGTCAGGCAGATGATCTTCACGGGCGTGGCGGGCGGCGTCGGCCCCGGTGTGCGCGTGGGCGACATCGTGGTTGGCGAAACGCTCATGCAGCACGATCTCGATGCCTCGCCGCTGTTTCCGCGCTACGAGGTGCCGCTGCTCGGGCACGCGCGCTTTGCGGCCGATACCGGGCTCTCGAACCAGCTTGCGGCAGCCTGCGAGCGCTTCGTGGCCGATGAGGGCGCTGCGCTCGTCGAGCGCTTTCGGTTGCACGGCGCGCGCGTGCATCGCGGGCTCATCGTGAGCGGCGACCGCTTCGTGTCGAGCGCGCAGGAAGTGCGCTCGCTTGCAGCCGCGCTGCCCGACGCGCTCGCGGTCGAGATGGAGGGCGCCGCCATTGCGCAGGTGTGCTACGAGCACGATGTCGCATGCGCGATCGTGCGGACGATTTCCGACACGGCCGACGATCACGCCACCGCGTCGTTCACGTCGTTTCTGACCGACATCGCGGGGGCCTACTCGTCGGGCATCCTGCGGCGGTTCCTGGCCGCGTACGCACCCGCCTGACGGGCGGCGCGTTGACACACGGCACGCCAAAACGAAAGGCGCCGCGGCTCGAGTAGCCGCGGCGCTTTCTTGCGTTTGAGCACCGGGCCTGCCGACCTGCGGCTGGCCCTATCCCGTCACGCTTTCTTTTCTTTGCGTTCGAGGTTGGGCAGCAGCACCGTCAGCAGGCCGATCAGCGGCAGGAACGAACAGACCTTGTAGACGTAGCTGATGCTCGTCGCGTCGGCCAGGTGGCCGAGCACCGCGGCACCGACACCGCCGAGCCCGAACGCGAAACCGAAGAACAGGCCGGCAATCATGCCGACCTTGCCCGGAATCAGCTCCTGCGCATAGACGAGGATGGCCGAGAATGCCGAGGCCAGCACGACGCCGATGACGACCGTCAACACGCCGGTCCAGAACAGGTTCGCGTAGGGCAGCAGCAGCGTGAATGGCGCGACGCCGAGGATCGATACCCAGATGACGTACTTGCGGCCCACGCGGTCGCCGATCGGCCCGCCGACGATGGTGCCGGCCGCGACGGCGGCGAGGAACACGAACAGGTGAATCTGCGCGGCCTGCACGCTCAAGTGGAACTTGTCGATCAGATAGAACGTGAAATAGCTGTTGATGCTGGCCAAGTAGAAGTACTTCGAGAATACGAGCAGCACGAGCACACCGATTGCGAGTGCGACACGGTGACGCGAGAGCGTCGGATGCGCGGCGGGCGCCTGGCTCTTCTTCTTCGTTGCCGGGTGCTGGCTGTACCAGCGGCCGATGTTGAACAGCACGAACATCCCCACGAGCGCCGCCGCGGAGAACCACGCGATACTGCGCTGGCCGTGCGGAATGACGATCAGCGCGGCCAGCAGCGGCCCCAGCGAGGAACCCGCGTTGCCGCCGACTTGGAACAGCGATTGCGCGAGCCCGTAGCGGCCGCCCGAGGCCATGCGTGCAACGCGCGACGACTCAGGGTGAAACACCGACGAACCGCAGCCGACGAGCGCGGCCGCCACGAGCAGCACCGGAAAGCTCGGTGCGACCGACATCAGCAGCAGGCCCGTCAGCGTGAAGCCCATGCCGACCGGCAGCGAATAAGGCATCGGACGCTTGTCGGTATACAGGCCGACGACCGGCTGGAGCAGGGACGCGGTGATCTGATACGTGAGCGTGATGAGGCCGATCTGCGCAAACGAAAGCGAGAAGTTCTGCTTCAGCATCGGATAGATGGCGAGGATCAGCGACTGGATCATGTCGTTGAGCAGATGCGAGAAGCTGATCGCGCCGAGCACCGAGTAGGCGGTGCGTTGAACTTTCGAGGCCGCTGGCTGTGCCGGGGCGGGCATCTCGCTCGCCGAGCCTGCGGCAAGCGTCTCGTTTTGAACACTCGTTTGCATCGTGGGACGGACCGAATGAAAAATAAAAAACGCGCGTCGCCGAGGCGGCGCGCGACAGGCTGTTGCTGAGTACTTCAGCAGTGTAGTTTGGCTCGAACGAAATATACGGACAAAGTTTGTCGCGAACGAGACATTGGAGGAGCAACCACAAGGTGCAAAGTGGCTTATTCATGTGATGAAATACGGTCATAAATAGCGGGTCGGATGCCCGTTTTGCCGTGCGGCTTTTTGTCCGGGTATAAAGCGTCGAGGCCCGTCCCACGGGCGATGCTGGTGTCGACATTGGGCAAGTACCTACTAAAGACCGAGATACCGGTTGCCGTTGACCCGAACAGGGAAGACAAGCATGCAACGCCGTGAACCGACCATCACGGCGGCAGTTACGACAGGGGAAATGAATATGAAGGCAGTTTCGCTGGGCAGGCGTTCAGGGGCGAACTTTGTTCCGGATGACCCAGGAACCGGCGGTCGATCGCAAAAGCGCGGGGTGCAGGCCAAGCTCAACGGCTTGTCGGTGAAGGCATCGCTGCGGCTTGCGTTTGCGCTGCTTTTGATCGGCACGCTGGTGATCGGCCTGTTCTCGCTCATGCAGATCAGCCGTCTGAATGCCTCGACCAAATCGATCTACGACCAAGGCCACGTGGCGAGCCGCGCGGCTGAAGAGGTGCGCGCGAACGTGGTGCGCGCGAGCCGTGCCCAGAAGATGCTGCTGACGGCGACGACGGCCAAGGAGCGTGACGACCTCGGCACCGACATCGAAAGCGGCCTGAGCGCGATCAATCACGAGCTGGCGACGCTGCAGGAGTACACCGACGCCTCCGACAGTGCGCAAATCGACCAGCAGAAGAAGTTCGCGCAAGCCGTCACGACCTGGAGCGGGCATTTGCACGACTTCGTGACGCTCGTGAAGGCCCAGTCGCTGGATCTGTCGCAGATGAACTGGCAGGTCGGCATGCAGGACGTGTCGCTGCTCGTCGAAACCGGCAAGCTCGAGAAACTCGTCGATGAGCTCGTGTCGCAGCGCGGCACGGCGGCCAAGGCCACGATCGATGCTTCTGCGTTCATCTTCAAGTCGTCGTTCGTGATGATGGCGGTCATGACGGGCGTGTTGATCGTCGTCGCATTCGTCGTCAGCGAGTGGGTCGTGCGCCGCCTGACGCGTCAGCTCGGCGGCGAGCCCGGCTACGCCAAGGACATCGCGACGCACATCGCGGCCGGCGATCTGGCGCATCCGATCGCGCTCGCGAAGAACGACCGCTCGAGCATGCTGTACGCACTGTCGGACATGCAGACGGGGCTTGCCGCGACCGTCGGCGAAATCTCCGCGAGTGCCGAGGCGATCGCCTCGGCGGCAGGCGAGATCTCGATGGGCAACCTCGACCTGTCGCAGCGCACCGAGCTACAGGCCGTTTCGCTCGAGCGCACGGCCACGAGCATGGAGCAACTGACCTCGACCGTGCGTCAGAACGCCGACAACGCGAAGCAGGCCAGCTCACTCGCCAACAACGCGTCGGAGATCGCTTCGACCTGCGGCGACGTCGTCTCGCGCGTGGTCACGACGATGGGCGAGATCAACGACAGCGCCAAGAGCATCGGCGACATCATCGGCGTGATCGACGGCATCGCCTTCCAGACCAACATCCTGGCGCTCAATGCGGCCGTCGAAGCAGCGCGTGCGGGCGAGCAGGGTCGCGGTTTCGCCGTGGTGGCCGGGGAAGTGCGCAGCCTCGCGCAGCGTAGCGCCGCGGCGGCCAAGGAGATCAAGACGCTGATCAGCGCCTCGCTCGATCGCGTCGCCAACGGTTCGCATCTGGCCGAGGATGCGGGCCGCACGATGGACGAAGTGGTGAAGGCCGTGCGCCGCGTGACCGACATCATGGGCGAGATTTCGGCGGCATCGTCGGAGCAGAGCGCCGGCATCGAAGAAGTCAATCGAGCAGTCACGCAGATGGATGCCGGCACCCAGCAGAACGCCGCGCTCGTCGAGGAGGCGACGGCCGCCGCGCGTTCGCTCGACGATCAGGCCAAGGCGCTCAAGCGCCTCGTCGGCAAGTTCAGCTTGTAAGCCGCAGCCGGGCAGAGACATCGCACCGCGGTGGGGGACGCTGCGCCGCCATACCTAGCACGTTGCGCAAAGGGTATGGCGGCGCGAGGCGTATCTCGGCTACAATGCGCAGCGGGCGCGGCAGGGCGCCCATTCTCGCGAAAGCCGCCGCACCTGCCGTCATCCGCATCACCCCCCGGACGTATTCCGACGTCGAACCTTTGAGCCGCAGCGAGAACGGCACGACCAAAGGAGAAACGTTGATGTGGTCCACCACCTGTCCTTTCGATTCCACGCCGAGTCACACGCAGTTCCTGCGTCATCACGCGCGCCGTTTGCTGCGCGCGGTCCACGGCGATATGACCCGCGCCTTGCCGGTGCTCAGGCGTATCGTGGCGGCCGGCGTGATTCCCGCCCATAGCCTCACGGCGCTTTACGCCGCGCGTACCGAGGTGCGCTTGAAACACGTGTTCTCGATGCTGGCGACCGAACTCGGCTATGCCGACTGGCACACCTGCAAGAACGACATCGACGGTCGCGATCCGGCCGTGCTCGACGCCTATCGGTTCGAGGCGGCGCCGCCCGGCGATTTCACCTTGAACTGGTTTCCCGATGAGCCGACCGCGCGCGCCTGGCAGGCCCAGCACGGCGGCTACGTCGTGCGCTACGGGCGGCAGGCCGTGGCGCTGCTGCGCGCGTAATCGGGCAGGTCGGCCGGCCTCGAATACGGTGCGCCACGGTGTGCTCGCTTAGACGAGGCGTCCGCCTCCGTCGACGTGCAGGACCTCGCCGGTCACATAGCCGTTGCTCATCAGAAAAGAGATCGCCTCGGCGATCTCCTCGGGCCGGCCCGCGCGGCCGACGGGCAAGCTGTCGGCCGCCTGCTTGAAGATCGCCGAGCGCGTCTCCTGGCCGAAAACATCGAATAGCGGCGTATCGACGAGGCCGGGCGCGACGACGTTGACACGGATCGGCTTGAGCTCGAGCGCCAGCGCGCGTGCGAGCGCTTCCACGCCGCTCACGGCCGCCGCTACGATCGCTGCGCCGCTGCTGGGCGGCCGGTCCGCATACTGCCCTCCGGTCAAGACGATCGAGCTGCGTGCATGCAGCCACGGCAGGGCCGCCTTGATCGAGTACAGCGGTCCCGCGAGGCGCTCGTGCAGATCGACCAGCAGCGGGTCGGGATCGGTGTCGACGAGTTTGCCCGTATGCAGGCTGCCTGCCGTGATCACGAGATGATCGATGCGCGTCATGCTGGCGAACGAGGCTTCGATGCTCGTCCGACTGGCGATATCTGCGACGACGGTCCGTGCACCGCCGAGCTGCTGGGCCGCAGCCTCGAGCTTCGAAGCCGAGCGGCCGACGAGCGTCAGGTGCCCGCCTTGGGCCTTGATTGCCGCCGCCGCGGCCAGGCCGATTCCCGAACTTCCACCGATCACGACCACATGAGCGCCGTCGAGTGCGGCGCGTGCTCCTGCGTTCATCTGAGTTGTCCTTTCGATAAGGGATGGAACGTCAGACGAAGCCTAGGTTATTCTCCTCAAGTCAGATATGGGCTGCAATGGAATGTGGCTCATTCCATGGGGGAATGATTTGGATTCACTCGATTCGCTACGACTGTTCACGCGTGTACTCGAGCTAGGGAGCTTTTCGGCCGTCGCCCGCGAAGAAGGCATCGGACAGCCCGCCGTCAGCAAAGCCATCGCGGCCTTGGAACGCAGCCTCGGCGTCCGGTTGCTCGAAAGGACGACGACGCACATGACGCCGACCGAGGAAGGCAAGCAGTTCTACGATCGCGGCAAGCGTGTGATCGAAGCGTATGCCGAGGCCGTCGCGGAGGCGAAGGGGCAGGTGCAGCGGCTGTCCGGCTCGCTGCGGGTCAACGCGCCGGTAGGACTCGGCGAGCTGCGCTTGAACGGCCTGTTCGTCGAGTTCCTCGCGGCCCATCCCGAGATCGACATCGAGCTGATCCTCAACGATCGCATGATCGACCTCGTCGAAGAGGGCGTCGATGTCGCGATCCGGCTGGGCGGAGCACTACCGCCCAATGCCGTGGCACGCTCGCTCGGTGTCTCGCCGCGCGTGCTCGTCGCGACGCCGGCGTACCTTCGGCGCTCGCCGGTCCTGCGGAAACCGGAAGACTTGAGCGCCCATGAATACATTCGCTTCGCCGGGCTCGCGCCCGGTGATCGGATCGAATTCTTCAAGGGCACCGAAACGGTCGCCGTTGCGACGACGGGACGCTATCGCGTGAACAGTTCGCTCGCGCTGCGGCAGTGTTTTGTCGAGGGCATCGGCTTGGGGTCGGCTCCCGCGTGGCTCGTTCAGGATCTGATCGACGCCGGCACACTCGTGCGCCTGCTGCCACGCTGGGAGATGGCGCCGCAATCGATGCACCTCGTGTACTCGAGCCGGCGATATCAGCCGCAGAGGGCTCGCGCGTTACTGGCCTTCCTGGCCGAGAAGCTGCCGCAGTTACCTGGGTTCCGCGGTCCGGCGCCGTAGCGGTAGGCTAGGGCCGATCGCACGCACACGCGATCGATCCGGTCGCTCATTTCGGCGATACGACCACCGTGCACGTCGTGCCGGCCGACAGCTCGACGCCGGCCGGCACTTCGTCGATGTGGATCCGCACGGGCACGCGCTGCGCGAGGCGCACCCAGTTGAACGTCGGGTTGACGTCGGCAACGAGTTCGCGGCTTTGCGGATTGTCGCGGTCGTAGATGCCGTGCGAGATGCTTTCGACGTGGCCCTTCAGCGTGATGCCGCTCATGAGCCGCATCTCGGCCTTGGCGCCGATCTTCACGCGCGGCAGCTTGGTTTCTTCGAAGTAGCCGTAGACCCAGAACGAATGGCTGTCGACGATGGCGAGCTTGGGCGTGCCGGCCGTCGCGTAGTCGCCGCGGTACACGGCGAGGTTCGTGACGTAGCCGTCGACCGGCGCATTGATCGTCGTGCGAGCGAGGTTCAGCTTGGCGGCATCGAGCGCGGCGAGCGCCTGCCGGTATTGCGCTTCGGCACTCGCTGCCGTCTGCGAGGCGTTCTCGCGGCTTTCCTTCGAGACGACGAGGCTGTCGAGGTCGGCGCGCCGCGCGGCATCCTGGCGGCGCATCTGCCATTCGGCGAGACGGGCCGCCACGGCCGCCTCGGCCTGTTCGACGGCCACCTGATAGTGGGCCGGATCGATGCGCATGAGCACCTGGCCTTTCTTGACGAGCTGGTTATCGGCGACATCGAGCTCGACGACGGCGCCCGAGACGTCAGGCGCGATGTTGACGATCTCGGCCCGCACGCGGCCGTCGCGTGTCCACGGCTCGTCCATGTAGTGGATCCACAGGGCACGGCCGATCGTCAGCGCGACGACGAACACGAGCGCCGTCGCGATGAAGCCAAGGAGTTTTTTTAGTGTCATGGTTCGGCTCAGGGCGATAACAAACGAACGACGGTCAACGATAGACGGCCAGACCGAGCAGGCCGCACACGCATACGAGCAGGCTCGCGCGAAACAGTGACGGGTGCCAGACGAAGCGATAGAGGCCGGTCGCGGCCAGCAACCGGTCCAGTACCCACGTGAGCGCGGCACCGCCGAGGCACAAGACGACGACGGCCGGCACGTAGGCGCCGAGAATGGCGATTTCACGAGGCATGGAGGGCTCCCGGAGAGTTCGGCGTATCGCTGCGGCGCGCTTGGCCCGCGAACGCGGCCAGCGGCGACTGCGGATCGATCAGCGCGGTGCGCACGAAATGCAGGTGGCTCAGGATGCGTTGCAGGCGATGCCGTTCCTCGCGCGGCGGCGCAAAGGCGGCGAGCGTCTGCTGCACGGCCGCGATCGCATCGAAGCTCGCGGCCAGGGCGGCGTCGAGACGCCCCGCGCCCGGCTGCGCAAACAGCGTGACGAGCGCCTTGCGGGTTCGGGCGATGCTGCGCCGCCAGGGCATCGTCGGCGCGTAGCGCGCATCGGGTGGCAGGTCGGCCAGCTCGCGGCGCAAGTCGATCACCGCGTGGCCGACTTCGAGCACGGCGACGAGCCAGGCCAGGGTCTGCTGCTGCGCCTCGGGCGCGTCTGGGGTCAGCGCATGCGTCTGGAAGGCCAGATCGCGTGCCCGCGTTTCGAAGCGCGAACGTACGCGGGCGAGCGGCGCGCGGCATGCCAGCACGACCTGGCGGCGCAGCTCGGCGGTCAAGTGGCGGCGCAGCCACGGCGCCGACGGCGGCAGCAGCACCGCGAACGCCAGCGCGCTCGCCGCCATCGACACCAACAGCGCCAGCGCATCGTTCATGTAGCCGGCCGGGTCGTAGTGCATCACGTTGTCAGGACCCGCGAGCACGCAGAAGAAAATGCAGTAGCCGGCGCCATAGCCGGCCAGCGTCGGCCGTGTGGACAGGAGGATGCCGAGTGCGAGCGGCGCGGCAAGCGCCAGGCACAGCAGCACGAAGCCGTCGATGTGCGGATACACGCCGAACACGACGATGAAGCCCACGAGTGCGGCGAGCGCGGTGCCGCCGGCCATCTGCAACGACATGCGCGTGGGCCGCGGCGAGGACGAGGCCAGCGCGCACACGGCCGCCGCGTTCAGCACGAGCGTCGAGCCGCTCGGCCACGCCGACGCGATCCAGAAAGCGCTCAGCGCGGCCATCACGACGGCGCCGCGCAGCCCGGCCACGGCCGTCACGAATGCGCTCGTCTTCGGCTCGTAGCGCTCGGGCGAGCGCTCACGCTCATGCGAGGCCGTCGCGAGCGACGCGTAGGTGTCGGCGTACGCATGCATGTCGTCGACGAACCGGTACAGCAGCTCGGCGGCCGTATCGAAGTCGAGCAGCGGAAAATCGGGCTGCGCGGCGAGCAGGGCGCGCGTCTCGCGCACGCGGCGCGGCAGCGCGGCCTTGAACGTGTCGAGCTTGGCGGCCGAACGCGCGGCATCGAGCGCCGTCAGGACGGGCTCGCTCGGCTCGTATAGCAGTGGCGCCAGCTCGCGGAAGTAGGGCTCGAGCGCGTCGACAGCCTGGGTCGCGCCGGCCGCCCGCAGTCGGTTCATCAGCTGGTGCAGTGCGTGAAAGCGCGTCGAGGCCGTCATGAACTCGTTGTTGAGCCGCGCCAGACGTCCGCTGCGCACGCGCGAGTCATGGGTTTCGAACACGGCGATGCTGCGCATCGCTTCGAAGCCGACGATTTCGCCCAGAAACCGGGCGTTCGTGCGTTCGATCTGGTCGCGCTCGATCCGTCCGCCGAGCGCGGCTGCGACGTATTCGACGAACTTCGAAAAGCGCGCGCGCACGGTGCCGCGTATTTGCTCGCTCGCATGTTCCGGCAGCACGAGCGCGCTGACGAAGCCCGCGCTCAGCACGCCGAGCGTCACTTCGGCGGCCCGCGTGAGCGCAGCCAGAAAGGCACCGTCGGGGTGCTGCGCGGCCGGAATGCCGATCAGGGCGGCCGTGTAGCCGGCCAGCAGGAAGCCATACGAACGCAGGTTGCGGTTGCGCGCGGCGCCGGCCGTGCAAATGCCGGTCCAGACCGCGAGTGCGGCCAGGAACAACTCAGGCTGCTGCGAGAGCAGCGCGATCAGCGTGAGTGTCGCGACGAGGCCCACGAACGTGCCGCCGATCCGGTAAAAGCTCTTGGCGAGTACCGCGCCGCTTTGCGGCTGCATGACGATGAACACCGTCGTCATGGCCGTGCGCGGCTGCGGCAGATCGAGCTTCATCGCCACGCCGAGCGCGAGAAAAGCGGCCGCGAGCGCCTTGAGCAGATAGATCCACGTCAGGCGATCGGTGCGCCACCATTGCACGGCGGCTTCGCGCAGGCCGGCCAGCATGCGTGACGCGGAAGAAGGGCTGGTGGACATCGTGCGCTCCGTTGCCGTGGTTACTCGTGGCCTTTTGCTTCGTGCGCGCGTGGTGCTTCGCCGTGCACGAGCGCGTCGAGCGACGAGAGGCGTCGCGCCGGCACCAGGCTGGCATCGCCAGGGCCGTCGCTCGGCACGGCGAGGCCACCGCCGAGCGCGCTCATCAGCGAAGCATAGGCGGCCAGCCGCTCGGCGCGAATCTGGGCCACGCGCTGCTGCGCGTCGAGCCAGCGCGTTTCGCTGACGATCACGTTGACGTAGTCGCTGAGACCGCGCCGAAAGCCGGTCTCCGACAAGCGAAAGCTGCGCTCGGCGAGGTCGGCCGAGCGTTCGGCGTCCTGCGCTTGCGTCGCCAGTGAACGCACGCGCACGATCGCATCGGCGACCTGCTTGAGGGCCGTCACGAGCGTCGCGTTGTAGTGCTCGACCGCTTCGTCGTAACCGGCCGAGGCTGCCCCGAGTTGCGCCCTGAGCGTGCCGCCATTGAAAATCGGCAGCGACAGCGCGGGACCGGCGCTCCAGCCGCCGTTGGCCGCATGCAGGAACTGCAGCATCGACGTGCTGACGGCGAAACCGCCGAGCGACGCGATCAGGTCGACGTTCGGATAGAACGCCGCGCGTGCGACTTCGATGCCGCGCGCCTGCCCCGCGACGCTCCAGCGTGCCGCGACGACGTCGGGACGATGGCCGATCAGTTCGGCCGGGAGTGTCGAGGGCAGGGCAGCATCGGCATTCAATTGCAGCGTCGGGCGCAGCAAGGCGTCGCCGGCGCCCGGACCTTTGCCGGCCAGCGCGGCGAGCTCGTTGTGCGCCAGCGCAATTTGCTCACGCAGCGCGTCGAGCTGCCGTTCGTACTCGGGCAGCGGTGCTTCGGCCTGACTGAGATCGAGTTGCGTGCCGATGCCGCCGGCGAGCCGCTTGCGCGCGAGCTCCACGAGTTGGCGCTGGCGTGCGAGCGTGGTCGTGGCGATGTCGACGAGCGCGTACTGCTTCGACAGCTCGACATAGGTGCGCACGATGTTGACTTCGAGTTCGAGTTGCGCGGCGCGCGCGTCGAGCGCGCGTGCCTGTGCCGCATCGAGGGCGCGCTCGGCGGCGTGCTCGTCGCGGCCCCACAGATCGAGTCCATAGGACAGGCTCAGCGCGCCCGTGTTGTTCCAGGTGTTCGTGTCGGCCAGTGGACCGGGGCCGTAATAGACGTTGTCGGGCCAGTGCTGGCGCGTGACGGACAGATTGCCGTTGACCTGCGGCGCGAGCGCACCGGCAGCGGCCTGGGCGAACGCGGCAGCCTCACGCACGCGGGCACGCGCGGCGGCCAGCGTCGGGCTGCCGGCCTCGGCCGTTTCGATCAGGGTGTTCAGTTGCGCGTCGCCATAGGCGCGCCACCAGTCGGATTCGGGCCAACGGGCGCTTGCTGCGGCGGCGCGCACGGCAGCGCCGGCATCGAGCGAGGCAGGGGGGAGCGCACGACTTTGCGGTGCGATGCCTTGGGTATCGGCGCAGCCTGCAATTATTATCGACAGTGCAAGAAACGCGAGTGAAACATTGCGTTTTCCGATCGGCGACTGCACGATTTTCTCCCTGGGCGACGATATAGATCAGAATGAATTATATTTTTGACCTAATTAGTGAATAAGCCGTAAAAATGCAATGCATTTTTACCGATATTGAGATAATCGCCGTTGCTGATCGTGCAACAATCGCGGCGCGAAGACCAAGGGGAGAGCGATGGATACGCTTCAAAACATGCGAGTGTTCGTGCGCGTCGTCGAATCGGGCAGTTTCACGGCGGCGGCGCAGCACCTCAACACCACGACGGCCTATGCCTCGCGCGCCGTCTCCGATCTCGAAGCGCATCTGCACACCCGCCTGCTGAACCGCACGACGCGCCGCATCGCGCTGACCGAAGCCGGTGAGCGCTATTTGCAACGTTGCCAGCAGATCCTCGCCTACGTCGAGGAGGCGGAAGCCGAGGCCAGCGACGCCCACGCCCGGCCGTGCGGCAAGCTGCGCATGCACGCGATGGCCAGCTTCGGCGCGCATTATGTCGTGCCGGCCATCGGCCGCTATCAGCAGCGCTATCCCGACGTGCACATCGAGCTGACGCTGTCGCAGCGTATCCCCGACCTGCTCGATGAAGGTTACGACGTCTCCCTTGTGCTCGGCTACGACCTGCCCGATTCGGGGTTGATCTCGCAGCGCCTGGGCACCGCCTTCAGCATCGCCTGCGCGTCGCCGGCCTATCTCGAGCGGCGCGGCGTGCCCAGGACGCCGGCCGACCTCGCGCATCATGTCTGCTTGCGCCTCGCCACGCCGGCATTCTCGTTCGACAGATGGAATTTCGACGGCCCGAAAGGCGTCGAGACGTACACCTTGCCGACCTCGACCTTTCAAGTGAATGGCGCCGAGGCGATGGCGATTGCGGTGAGCGAGGGGATGGGCATTGCCGTGCTGCCGACCTATGCGGCGATGCACTGGCTCAAGAGCGGTCAGCTCGTCTGGGTGCTGCCCGAGTACACGTCGCAGCCGATGAGCATCTACGCGCTCTATCCGTCGCGGCAATATCTGGACGCGAAGATTCGTACCTGGGTGGATTTCCTGTACGACGAACTGCCGGCAACGCTCGCGGCCGAGCAAGCGGCGTTGCGCGAATTCACGCGCGCATGAGTACCCGTGCGCGCACGATGCGCGCACGATGCGCGCACGGGAGGCGTCGCTTGGGGGCGTTGAACGCGTTTGACGCGTTGGGCGACGTGAAACGGCTCAGTGCTTCGGCCGCCGCCAGTCGAGCATATGGTGCGCCGCGAGCCAGTGATGGATCATCCCTTCGCCGTTGTGTTCGCGCTTGTAGCTGCGCGATTCGAAAATCGTCAGCGCGAGCAGCACGAGCAAGCCCACTGCGAGGCCGACGAGGCCGGCGATCGATTCAGCATCCATGACAGCCTCCTTGATGAGGATTGCCACGAATACATACTAGGACACCGCGCGTGAAATCGAAGGGGGCGGTATGCATTGGTGTGACCAATGCGACCGCGGTTTTCGCGGCAGTTTTCGTTTAGACTCGCCGCTCTCTTACTTTTTCACTGCGGGAGTCTTGGATGAAGCGAATGGCATGGTCCGCCCCGATCGCCGTATTGGCTGCCGTGAGTGTGCTGGCAGGATGCGCCGCCGCCGACAACGGACATCGCGCGCGCGTGCCGCAGGATCCGCCTGATTACCGCGGCGTGCCGACCGACGACCGGCCGCCCGCGATGCTCGACGAGGCGCCGGCGTTATCTGCACCTGCCGCCGCTGCCAGCGCCGCCAGTACGACCGCGCCGGCTCATTGACGGCACGCGTGCGTCGTGCAGGTCAGCCGCGCTCCTGCACGCAGACCCACGGCGAGACGACGACCGCCCACAGGTCGGGATCGCGCGCCGCGAAATCGGCAGCCGTCTCGGCCTGCACGCGCTCGACCAGGCCGCTCGAGAGCCATGTCGTGACTTGCGCGGTATCGTCGGCGGCGATCGCTTCGGCGACGCTCACGAGATCGAGATCGCGCGTGACGCGCAGCAGCACGCCGCGCGCGAAAAAGCGCTCGAGCTCGCCCCAGCCGATCTTGGCCGTTTCCGCGAGGAGCTTCAAGTAGAGCGGGCTGTGCTCGCCCGCGGGGATGTCGTTGCCGGAGGTCATGGCTGAAGGAACTCGAACAGGAACAGAAACAGAAGAGGATGCGCCGAAAGGGGCGTCACTATAAACCATAGCGCGGGGTGTCGAGCTTTGCGCTGTGCGAGTCGCCGGTGGCGCGTCGTCTGACGAATGGCGCTACGTTAGAATCGCCTGGACCGGCTTCGCCAGCGGTCCGATTCGTCCGTTATCGCTTCCACGCTTCCCGAGGATTGCATGCACTCCGACGCTTCTCGCCAATACGATCCGTTTGCCCGCCTGCTGCATTGGCTCATCGTGCTGCTCGTCGTCGCGCAGTATGTCGTCGCATGGACGATGCCCGGAATTCATCACGGCACGCAGCCGGTCGGCTTGATCGCCTGGCATCTCGAACTCGGCACGGCCATCGTGGCCGTCATGGTCGTGCGCACGGTGTGGCGCATCGTGCGGCGCGAGCCGGACGCCGCCGAAGGTTCGCCGTTCACGCGTCAGGTGGCGCATCTCACGCATGGGTTGCTCTACGCACTCCTGATCGTGCAGCCGCTGATGGGCTGGGCGAACGCCTCGTCGCGCGGCTGGTCGCTCACGTTGTTCGGCGCGGTGCCGCTGCCGGCGCTCGCACCGACCGGCTCGCGGCTCGGCCACGTGCTTGGCGACCTGCATGGCGTGCTCGCCTGGGCCATGTTGGGGCTGATCGGGCTGCACGTCGCCGCCGCGCTCTTTCATCACTTCGTTCTGCGCGACGGCGTGCTGCGACGCATGGCCTGACAGCAGGCGAGCGCCGCCTTCAATGTGGCGAGGTGGCCGCTTCGCGCAGCGCCTTGCGTACGATCTTGCCCGTTGTCGTCATCGGCAAACTGTCGACGAATGCAATGGCACGAGGATACTCGTGCGCCGCCAGGCGCGTCTTCACGTGTTCCTGGATCTCGCGCACGAGCGCATCGCTGGCGGCATAGCCGTCGTTGAGCACGATGAACGCCTTGACGATCTCGGTCCGCGTCGCATCGGGTACGCCGACCACGGCGGCCATGCGCACGGCCGGGTGGCCGAGCAGGCAGTCCTCGATCGGCCCCGGGCCGATGCGGTAGCCCGCACTCGTGATCACATCGTCGTTGCGCCCGACGAAGCGCACGAAGCCCTCTCCGTCCATCACGCCGATGTCGCCGGTGACGAGATAGTCGCCGGCGAACTTTTCGCGCGTGGCCTCGGGGTTACGCCAATAGCCGAGGAACATGACCGGGTCCGGCGCGCGGATGCCGATGTTGCCCTCGGTGCCGCGTGGCAGCTCGAGTCCTGCGTCGTCGACGATGGCTACGACGTGGCCCGGCACGGCTTTGCCGATCGATCCGATGCGCGGTTCGAACAGCGTGCCGCACGAGCTGAGCACCACGTTGCATTCGGTTTGCCCGTAGAACTCGTTGAGCGTGACACCCAGCGCGGCGCGGCCCCATTCGATGAGCTCTTCGCCGAGCGACTCGCCACCGCTCGAAACCGCGACGAGCGAGAGGGCATGACGTTCGCGCGGCTGCTCGACCGTGCGCAGCATCTTGAGTGCCGTCGGGGGCAGGAACGCATGCGTGACGCCGTGACGCGCCATCAGATCGAACGCCGCCTCGGGATCGAACTTCTCGAAGCGCCTCGCCAGCACGGGCACTCCGTGGTGCCAGGCCGGCAACAGGACGTCGAGCAGGCCGCCGATCCAGGCCCAGTCGGCCGGCGTCCACATGAGGCGGGCCTGATCGGGGAAGAACGCTTGCGGCATCTCGACGCCGGGTAGATGACCCAACAGCACGCGATGCGCGTGCAGGGCGCCCTTCGGTTTGCCGGTCGTGCCCGATGTGTAGATGATGACGGCCGGGTCGTCGGCGGCCGTGTCGACGGGCGTGAACGACGTCGATTCGTTAGCGACGGCTCGGGCGAACGGCATCGCGCCGGCAGCCTCGACGGCCGCAGCATCACCATCGATGCAGTAGACGGTTTTGAGTTCGGGCAACGCCGCGCGGATGGCCGCGATTTTTTCGAGGCCCGCCAGGTCGGTGACGAGCGCGACGGCGCCGCTATTGGCTAGCCGGTATTGCAGCGCTTCGACGCCGAACAGGGCGAACAGCGGCACGGCAACGGCGCCGAGCTTGTAGGTGGCCAGATGGGCAAGCGCCGTTTCGGGTGCCTGTGGCAGGAAGATGCCGACGCGCTCGCCGCGCGCGACGCCGTACCGCGCGAAGCTGTTCGCGAGCTGGTTCGACCAGGCTTTGAGCTCGTCGAAGCTGTAGCGGTGCACCGAGCCGTCGCGTCGCTCATAGATGAGCGCGAGGCGTGCGTTGCCGTCCGCCCACTTGTCGCAGGCGTCGACGCCGATGTTGTAGCGCGCCGGAATACGCCACGCGAATCCTGCTGCGAGCGCCTCGTAACTATCGGTTCGGGTCAGCATGCCGTCGTCTCCTCCTATATATTGGGTTGGATATTTCCGATTATTCGGTTTGATTTTCGATATCCGATAGTCCAGAAGATTGCTTGCTTTTCGAGTTAAAAATCAGGTTATTGATTGATGGAATGATTTTAGCCTGACGAGGTCTTCGCTGCCTTGTGGTGCGAGGGGTTCGCCCGATCGGCATGCGCCATTTGCCTGCTTTTTTGCATGTTTCTTCGCATTGCTCCGACCTGATTTGAAATTTAATTGGCAAATTATGTTCGCTTCACCAATCAACGCCGTTGCTGATGTTTTCAATGGCGATTAGATTGCTATTGGCGCATGGCGAACCGGTCCTTTGCCTCAATGCGCCGAACCCCCGTTTGCCCGGCTGCGTCCGGGCTTTTTTTGTCCATGTGCCGCTGCCGTAGGCGGATCGCGCATACGGCAGCCCTCGGTCGTCAGTCGTCAGTGTATTGCGCTTAGCGGGTCGGCAGGTAGCGGGACGGGTCGATCGAACTGCCGCCATAACGCAGTTCGAAGTGCAGCGCGACGCGGTCGTTGTCGGTATCGCCCATCTCCGCGATTTTCTGCCCCTGGGTCACGCGATCGCCTTCCTTCACCAGCAGCGCGCGGTTGTGCGCGTAGGCGGTCAGGAAGTCGGCGTTGTGCTTGACGATCAGCAGATTGCCGTAGCCGCGCAAGCCGTTGCCTGCATAGACGATCGTGCCTGGCGCTGCCGCGACGACGGGCGTGCCCGCCGCGTTGGCGATGTCGATGCCCTTCGAGTTCGCGCCGTTGAACGTGCGCACGACGGTGCCCTGGGTCGGCCAGATCAACGCGATGCCGGTGGCCGGGGCGCTGGTGGGCGCGGTGCTCGCGGCTGGCGTGCGAGCCGGTGCTTCGCCGGGCGCGGTCGCCGCCGTCACGGGGGCGTTGCCGGTGCGTGCCGGGCCGCCTGCAGCCGGCGTGGTCCCGGGCGGCACCACGCGCAGCGTCTGGCCGACTTCGATCGAATCGGGGTTCGGCAGATTATTCCAGCGCACGATGCTTTGCACCGATTGACGGTGCACACGCGCGATCTTCGTGACCGTGTCGCCTTGCTCGACGCGGTAGTAGCCCGGCGCGACCGGGGCCGAGCCGCATGCGGCCAGCACGGCCGCGAGCGGCAGGCAAGCGAGCCGCGTAATGGTTTTTCGCAACATTGAACCTCGCTCGAACTTCATGAAGCTGCGCCGCGCGCGAGCCGCGCGGCGGGTAAAAAAACAGGAGATTTTAACGGGCCGTCGTGCATGGCGCGCAATCGGCGCGCACAGCAATCATGCGCGGGTCGTGAAGGCCGAGCCTCGCCCACTCAGGCAGCGCCAGCGACGACCTTGATGCGCAACGCGGCCGTTTCGGTGCTGCCCGGTGCAAGCCAGCGCAGGCCGAAGCCGTTGTGGATCGCATCGGGCAGGCCGAGCCACGGCTCGACGCAGTAGAAGTTCGAGGCCGGCGTTTCGGTCCACGTCGTGATCGCGTACCACGGCACCGAGCCCGGGCGGTGCAGATCGAGTTCGATGTGCTGGTTCAGCGGCGGACACGACAGGCGGACGGGCTCGCTCGGGATGCTGGTCAGGCAATGAAAGCGGTCGTGGATCTCGGGGTCATCGAGCGTATAGCGCGGTGCGCCAGACACCGCCGGAGCAATCGAGCCGTCCTCGCGCTGGAGGCGCCGTTCGGTCGGCGGCAGCTCGAGCGTCGTCTGTGCACGGACGGTGTGCGGCAGCGCGAAGTAGAAGTGATGGCCAGCGTAGTAGGGCAGTGCCTCATCGCCGCGATTGGTGGTCGTCAGCGCGACCTCGAGGGTATGCGCGTCGACGCAGCGGTAGGCGGCCTCGAAGCTGAACGCGAACGGATATTGCGCGCGGGTCGCGGCGTCGTCGACGAGCGTCATGCGCAGGCCCCGGCCGTCGGCGTCGAGCGTCGGCGTGAACGGCAGGTCGCGCGCAAAGCCGTGCGCCGGCAGCGCGCGCACGACGCCCGCGCCGTCGCGCCACTCGCCGATGCGGCCGTCCACGCGGTGGCGCCCGAGGAACGGGAACAGCAGCGGATTGCCGCCGCGCACGCGAGCGACGTTCGACCAGTCGGCGTCGTCGGGCCAGTGGATGATCGGCTCGCCGCCGACGCTCCACGACAGCAAGCGGCCGCCGAATTGAGGGGCGACGCGCACGCGGGCGCCGTCGCAATGGAGTTCTACGATGTCTTGCTGTTGAAAGCGCGTCATGGCGAATCGGGGAAGCGGCGTGTGGCGCCGTGGAACGTAAAGAGGCCATTGTGCCGTGAGTCGTGTTACGGGCAAACCCTTGGTCGGGAAATCGCGACTGCCGCGCAACGCTTTCACGCACGCATAATGGCCGCTCGTATGCGGCACCCGGCGCCTTGGCGCGCCGGCGGCGTCTCAGGAGGACCTATGGATCTCGCCATGGCAATGGGAATCGCGCTGTTCGGCATCTTCACCGGCAGTACCGTTCTGTTTTTTCGCATCGCGCGCTAGCGTCACGCACGTCGCACACCGGTGCGACGGCCCGGGGACCGCACCTGCGGTCGTCCGCCCCCTCAGTTCGATGGCAAACGTTTGACGCCGGCATTCGGCTCCCCTCTTTCTCACTCGCCAGCAGCGCATAAGCGCCCAAGCTCGAGCGGAACCCACCTGTATGCACGACGGTGTTGCGTTTAGCACGAACGCGAGGCCACCCGCCCATTGCTTTCCGAGCGATCTTGATCTGGGTCAAGGTGGCGCCCTGTGGTTTTTCGATAAGGTACGCATCGACGTCTGATCGATCGTGACCGCACCCACCCGTCGCGCGCCACGATCGCATTGCGTTCGATTCCCTTATCGCTGCCTTTCGCGGCGGCCTTTAGAACATGCGCGAGAACTTGGCTACAGCCGGCGAAGAGTCTGTCCTGTCGGAGCAGGACGTCATCATCACGCGGACCGACGTATCGGGCCGCATCTTGTACGCCAACGAGGCGTTCCTCAAAACCAGCGGCTTTACGCGTGATGAAGTCATCGGCCAGCCGCAGAACATCGTGCGTCATCCCGACATGCCCAAGGACGTGTTTCGCGACCTGTGGGCGACGATCGGCCGTAACCGGCCCTGGACCGGCATCGTCAAGAACCGCTGCAAGGACGGCCGTTTCTATTGGGTCATCGCGAACGTCACGCCCGTGTTCGAAGGCGGGCGCAAGGTCGGCTACATGTCGGTGCGCACGAAGCCTTCGCGCGAGCAGATCGCTCAAGCCACGCGCCTTTACGATGCGCTGCGCGAGCCGGCCAGCGCACGCGTGCGTCTGGTGGGCGGCGAGGTCTTGCGCAACGGCATGCCGGGCCTGCTCGACCGCGCGCTGGGCCTGCCCGTCGCGCTGCGGCTGTGGGGCGTCATCGCGCTGCTGATGCTGCTGTTCCTGCTGCAAGCGCTCGGCGCGCAGGCGGTGTGGCCGGGCCTGCCGCCGTCGGCGCAGGGCTGGCTCATCGGCGCGCTCGGCATCGCCTGCTCAGCCGGTATGGGCCTCTATCTCATGCGTGCGGTACTGGAGCCGCTCAAGGCGCTCAACCGCAGTGCGCTCAACGTGCTGTGCGGTCATATTCAGGAAGCTTTTCCCGAGCAGGGCGACGCGCAGGCGCGACGGCTCGGCCGCATGCTCAATCAGATGAACGCGAAGCTCGTGGGCATCCTCATCGACGCGAAGCTCTCGATCGACGTGATTGAGCGTGCGACGCAGGAGTTCGCCAACGGGACGGCCGATCTCGCCAATCGCACCGACGAACAGGCCAGCGCGATCGAGCAGACGACGGCCAGCCTGGCCGAGATCACCGAGACGGCCGAGCACAACGCGCTCGGCGCGGAGCAAGCCAACGCGACCGGGATCGAAACGGCCAAATCGGCCGAGATGGCCGCACGCGAGGTGCAGCGCACGGTCGAGGTGATGGCGCGCGTGCGCGACCACGCGAGCAAGATCGCCGAGATCACGACGCTGATCGATGGCATCGCTTTCCAGACCAACATCCTGGCGCTCAATGCGGCCGTCGAGGCGGCGCGCGCGGGCGAGCAGGGCCGGGGGTTCGCGGTGGTGGCCGGCGAGGTGCGCAGCCTTGCGCAGCGCAGTGCGGCGGCGGCCAAGGAGATCAAGGCGCTCGTCGATGCATCGCTCGATACGGTCGGGGTGGCGGCGCAGGCCGCGAGCAGCGCTGGCGAAACGATGAGCACGGTCGATCGTTTCGTCACGCGGCTCACCGATACGCTCGCCGATATCGCGCGTGCCAGCCGCGGCCAGAGCGCGCAGATCGCGCAGATCAACGACGCGGTGGGGCAGGTGGCCGAGCTTACGCAGCGCAACGCGGCGCTTGTCGAGCAATCGGCGGCCGCGTCGATGGGATTGCGTCAGCAGACGCAGTCGCTCGAATCGGCCGTCAGCGTGTTTCATCTGCTCGGCGCGTCGCAGCAGGCGCCGGTGGGGCGCGCACGGGCCGTCGCAGAGCATGAAGCGTCCATGCCTGTGCCGGAGGCGGTACACGGCTGAATGCGATTTTTAGAGGGCACGGCCACGGCGGTGGCCGGACAGCTTTGCATGGGACCAGAGTAAGTGATGAAGCGCTAACTCTGGTCGACCGCTGAGGGGTAGGAGTAAGTGCTCTGCATGGGGCAGGGGTAAGTGCTGAAGCGCTAACTCCTACCAACCACAGCATGGGATGCAACGAGGCAACGCTGGGACTTGGGGACACGCGAGAGGCGTGTCCCATTTTTTTATCGACCTCGGGTTGGCAGGTTAAGCGGTCTTTGCCAGCGACTCGCGGATGGCCTGTCATCTTTGACAGTACCCGCCCGCGGACTGCGCGAGTAGCGTTGGCTGGGGTTCCCGACGCACCGCGCAGGCACGTGATCGGGCGTGCTTTGCGACATTGCTTTGTTACAAGGCAGAGGAGGCCATCATGGCGGTCGATCGCAAGAAGCTGAAACCTTTCTCGCTCCAGCTCAAGTCCGAGCAGGCCGCGACGAGCAGTCTCGAGGGCACGTGGACCAACGAACTGGGCTCGACGATGTTGATCACGCAAACAAGTGGTTCGACGTTCGGGGGGACCTACAAGAGCGCGGTCAGCAGCGGCGGGCAATCGGTGAAGGGCACGCTGGCCGGCACGATTGCCGGTGACGCACTCGCGTTCACCGTCAACTGGCAGCCGACATACAGCTCGGTGACGAGCTGGAACGGTCTGCTGCTCAGCGATCCGCAAGGCGATCTCTATATCTACAGCCTCTGGAATATGTCGAGCACGCCGCAGGACCCATCGAACTTCTGGGAGTCGATCCTCGCTGGCGCGGATTTGTTCGAACAAAGCTAAGCCTTGCTGCGGCGACAAGCCCGGCTCACGATCGAGTGCCCGGCTTGTCGCCGCGCTGCATGCCGTGACGACTTCGTCGTCGCCTTGGCTTTTTCATTGCGACTGAACCCCGCAGTTGCCTCCGCGACCCCGATGTCTGCCGTCTCCTCCGCCCAGGACCCGTTCGGGCTCCGTTGTATCCCATCCCTTAGCCGCCGCTGATGTTGCCGCCCAGGACGTGTAGGTTCTGCGGGCTTTGCCGTATCGTCTTGCGTCTTGTCCTGTGATATCGGGGCAGGTGGAGCAGTCGGCGGACGGCGCGCATGATGCACGGCAACATGATGCGGCACGTTTTATGCGCGCCGGACAATGCGACGACGCACAAGGACCGCCGCCAAGGTCCAACGATACGTGGCGCCATCGGTAGGAGATGATCAGGAGGGCAAACGAATATGCACGCGTTCGACACGCGTCTGATCGCGCTGATCACCGGCATGGGGCAGCATTCACCTGCTTTTACGCATGCCGTCGAGATGATCACGAACCTGTACGTTTGCAAGGGTCTCGTGCTGATGGCGCTGCTGTGGTGGGTCTGGTTCCGCCACGAGCGCGCGGATGCGCGCTCGAGTGAGGCCGTGCGGCACCGCGAGCGTGAGATCGTCGTCGTGGCGATCGCCAGCGGCCTGATCGCGCTGGCCGCGGGGCGTCTGCTGGCTCACTACATGCCGTTCCGGCTGCGGCCGATCTACGAGCCGCAACTGCAGTCACTGTATCCGGTGGCCAGCATTCACGAGCTGCTGCCACGCACCTGGAGCGCGTTTCCAAGCGATCACGCGATGCTCTGGTCTGCGATTGCAACCGGCATCTTTCTCGCGTCGCGGCCGGTCGGTCTTTACGCATGGCTGCACACGCTGTTGCTGATCGGCTTGCCGCGCATCTATCTGGGCCTGCACTATCCGAGCGACGTCCTGGCTGGCTGCGTGCTCGGCTTTGGCATCGCCTGCATGCTGAACGCGCAGCCCGTTCGTACACGTTTGGCCGCGCCGTTCCTTGCATTCGCGGAGCGCTATCCGGGCACGTTCTTCGCCGCCGCGTTCGCGCTGAGTTTCGAGCTCACGACGCAATTCGACGAGCTGCGCCTTCTTGCGCATGGTGTAACGCACATGATCTCAATCTAAGGGGGACTGCCGTTACCGTCGCTCAGTTCGAGCGCAGCGGCGCACCAGCCATGCCCTTGAGCGTCTCCGACGGTCGCACACCGAACAGGCGCCGATAGTCCGCCGCGAACTGGCTCAGATGCCAGAAGCCCCAGCTTGCCGCGATTTCCTGGACCGAGTGCGTCGCACGCGGATCAAGCGTCCCGCGCGCCGCGTTGGCAAGATCGCGGCGCGCACCGTTCAGACGCAGCGTGCGCAGATAAGCAGCCGGCGTCATGCCCAGCACATCCTGAAAGCAGTATTGAAGCGTGCGCCGGCTCACGTGCAGCTGTTCGCACAGCTCCGGCACGTTGATCGCGCGCTCGCGATGGGCGATCGCGTACTCGCGCGCGTGCGCGACGATCGCCTGGCGCCTTTGATGTGTGCTGGCTGCAAGCGGCTCGGGCTGGCGTGGCTCGATCAACGCGACGAGCGTCTCGAGCACCGATGCTTGCAGATGCTCGAGCGCGCAGCCCGTCAGCGACAATGCGCCGCGCGTGCTTTCTTCGAGCACGGCGCGCAGCCACGCGCACAACTGCACCTTGTGCGGCTCGTCGATATGCACGAGCTCGGTGCGCGGCGCACGGTCGACCAGGCCCAGATGCGCGAGTGCAGCCGCATGTCGGCGCAGTCGTTCGCCGCCGATCACGATCCCGAAAAATTCGTAGTCGGCCGGCGTCGTCAACTCGAACTCGATGCCGCCGGGCCGGAACGCCAGCGCCTCGCCGTCGATCGCATGGCCGTCGATGCGTCCCATGCCGTCGCGGAGAATCGGGATGCCGAACCAGTAGGCATCCGAATCGATCTCGCAGGTTTGTCGCAACGCGTGGCTCGTCACTTCGCGAAACACCGTCAAGTCGTCGAGAAAGCACTCCGTCAACGTGCCCGTGAAGCGGCCCGGGCTCAGCTGATCGTAGGTCTGGCGCCAGCCATGCAAGTTGCGCGCTTGTTCGTCGGCGTCATGAGCCACCGACGTGTGCACACGCGCGCAGGCGGTGACGCGTGCAGGCGGACGCGGTGCCGTGACGTGGACGGGCGCATCAAGGCAGGAGAGGTCGATCGTCATGGCGGGAATCAGCACGAAAGTCGCGCACGCGCGAAGTGGGTCGGGAACGGCGCTCGACGCGACGCAACCTGACCCGATGCGTGCGACGTCGCGCGAAACACATCCAGCATGCAATTACCGTGCCCGACGCATCGCCTCGCGTCGGGGGGCGACGCTCATCTGTGCTTTGCCTCCGGCACCTGCGCGCCGAGCGATTGAGGCGCGGGCGCGGCCGCCAGCACCGTATCGCTGTCGTCCTTCAGTGCCACGCCGGTCAAGCGAAGTCGGCGCGCGCGCGTGAGCAGGTAGTGGAGCTTGTGCGCGGCAGCTTCATAGCCGAGTCCTTCAGGGCGGACGTTCGAGATGCAATTGCGCTCGGCGTCGCTGCGCCCGATCTTCGGCGCGTAGGTGACATAGATGCCGAGACTGTCGGGCGAACTGAGCCCGGGCCGCTCGCCGATCAGCATGACGACCAATTGCGCGCGCAGCACCTGGCCGATCTCGTCGCCGAGCGCTACGCGCGACTGCTGCGCGACCACGACGGGCCCGATGCGCCAGTCGGCGAGCTTCGCTCGCACTTCGAGCAGCAGCGGCAGCGCTTGTTTGGAAGCAGCCGAGGCCGACAAGCCGTCGGCCACGACGAACACCACGTCGGGCTCGCCTGGTGCGGCCCGGGCCAGCTCGGCGCGGCTCGCATCCGACAGCCGACGCCCGAGGTCGGGCCGCCGCAGGTAGTGCTCACGGTCGGGCGCGGCACTATGGGCATCGAGCGTGGCGAAGCCGTGCGCATGCAACTGCTCGTGCAGCTTCGCACTGTCGAGTGGCTGATGCACGGCGTCGCGGGCCTGCGCATGCGACAGGTTGAACGCGAGCAGCGGCGCGGTGGGCAAGCCGTTGCCGGTGCGGCCGAGCGCGATGCGTGCCTGAGTGAAGCGCCGCAGCGCCTGCCACGGATCGGGTTCGAGTGGCTCGCTCATCGCGCCTCCACCCACTGCCGGGTGCCTTCGAGCAGCGGCTGGCGCGGCGATGCGGGCAGCAGCGCGCCGTGTGCGTCGACGATGCCCATCGTTTGCAGCCAGGCCTCGAACTCGGGCGCACGGCGCAAGCCCAGCACCTCACGCACGTAGAGCGCGTCGTGGAAGGACGTGCTTTGGTAGTTCAGCATCACGTCGTCGGCGCCCGGTATGCCCATGATGAAGTTCACGCCGGCTACGCCGAGCAGCGTGAGCAGATCGTCCATGTCGTCCTGATCGGCCTGTGCATGGTTCGTGTAGCAGATGTCGCAACCCATCGGCACACCGAGGAGCTTGCCGCAGAAATGGTCTTCGAGGCCCGCGCGCGTGATCTGCTTGCCATCGTACAGATACTCGGGGCCGATGAAGCCCACTACGGTGTTCGTGAGCAGCGGGGCGAAGCGTCGCGCGACCGCATAGGCGCGCGCCTCGCAGGTCTGCTGATCGACGCCGTGATGCGCATCGGCCGACAGCGCGCTGCCCTGGCCGGTCTCGAAGTACATCACGTTGTCGCCGACGGTGCCGCGCTTGAGCGAGCGTGCCGCGTCGCGCGCCTCTTCGAGCAGCGAGAGCGAAATGCCGAAGCCCGCGTTGGCCTTTTCGGTGCCGGCGATCGACTGGAACACCAGATCGACGGGCGCGCCGCGCTCGATCGCCGCGATCGTGTTCGTGACATGCGTGAGCACGCACGATTGCGTAGGCACGTCGTAGCGCTGGCGGAACTCGTCGATCATCTCGAGGAGTCGCGTGATCGCTTGCAGGCTGTCGGTGGCCGGATTGATGCCGATGACCGCGTCGCCGCAGCCGTACATGAGCCCGTCGAGCATCGATGCGGCGATGCCCTTGACGTCGTCGGTCGGGTGATTCGGTTGCAGGCGCACGGCCAGGCGTCCGGGCAGTCCGATCGTGTTGCGAAAGCGCGTGACGACGGGGCGCTTGCGCGCGACGGCGATGAGATCCTGGTTGCGCATGAGTTTGGAGACAGCCGCGACCATCTCGGGCGTGAGGCCTCCGGCGATGCGCACGAGCGCATCGGTGCCGGTGGTGCCGGCGAGCAGCCAGTCGCGGAAATCGCCGACGGTCAGATGGGCAATCTCGGCGAAGGCGTTCGCATCGTGCGTATCGACGATCAGACGGGTGACTTCGTCGCTTTCGTAGGGGATCAGCGCGTCGTCGAGGAACGTGCGCAGCGGTACGCAGGCGAGCGCCATCTTGGCCGCGACGCGCTCCTCCTCACGTTCGGCGGCGATACCGGCGAGCTGATCGCCCGAGCGCAGCGGGCTGGCCTTGGCGAGCAGCGTCTTGAGATCGGCGAAGCGGTAAGTGCGCGTGCCGATTCGCTCCGTATAGCTCATGCTTGGGTGCTCCACATCGTCGCGTGGCGATCGCCAACGTAGCGCAAGCGCGGCCGGTGCGCGAGGCGCTTGCCGCCCCCGGGCCGCGTGGCGGACTCATTCTTCCAGCAGTGCGTCGGTCGGCGCGAGCGCGCGCTGCTCGCGCGTCGTCAGGAAATAACCATAGCCGAGCGCGACGAAGACCGCAAAGACGATCGCCACCTGCCAATTGAAGTAAATCATGGTCGCGAGCGAGACCACGGCCGCGAACAGCGCGAACGCCGGGAAGTACGGAAACAGCGGCGCGCGGAATGGCCGCTCCAGGTGGGGCTCGGCGCGGCGCAGCTTGAACAGCGCGAGCATGCTGACGATGTACATGACGATCGCGCCGAAGACCGACATCGTCACGATGTTGGCCGTGAGCGTCTGGCCCGCGAACTGGACCAGCTCGTCGCTGTAGATGGCGGCGATGCCGATCACGCCGCCCGCGATGATGGCGCGATGCGGGGTCTTGAAGCGCGGATGCACCTTCGCGAGCCAATCGGGCAGATAGCCGGCACGCGCGAGCGCGAAGATCTGCCGCGAGTAGCCGAGGATGATCCCGTGAAACGACGCGACGAGGCCGAACAGGCCGAGCCACACGAGCATGTGCATCCAGCCGCTGTGTTCGCCGACGATGTACTTCATCGCTTGCGGCAGCGGGTCGTTGATGTTCGAGAGGCGGGTCCAGTCGCCGGCGCCGCCCGCGAACACCATGACGCCGATCGCCAGCACCACGAGCGTGAGAATGCCCGTCACGTAGGCGATCGGAATCGAGCGCTTGGGTTGCTTGGCTTCCTCGGCGGCCATCGCGACGCCTTCGATGGCCAGGAAGAACCAGATCGCGAACGGGATGGCCGCGAAGATGCCGTGCCAGGTGCCGACGCTGAAGTGCTCGGCACCGGCCCAGCCGCCCTTGGCGAAATGGGCCCACTGAAAGCCCGGTGAGACGACGCCCATGAAGACGAGCAGTTCGAAGATCGCGAGCAGCGTCACGCACAGCTCGAAGGCGGCCGCGACCTGCACGCCGACGATATTGAGCGCCATGAACACCAGATAGGCAGCCATGGCCGCATGCTTGGGCTCGAGACCTGGAAACTGCACGTGCAAATAGGCGCCGATCGCGAGCGCGATGGCAGGCGGCGCGAACACGAACTCGACCAGCGTCGCTACGCCCGCAACGTAGCCGCCCACCGGCCCGAAGGCATGGCGTGCATACGCGAACGGGCCGCCCGCGTGCGGGATCGAGGTCGTGAGTTCGGTGAAGCTGAAAATGAACGTCGTGTACATCGCGGCGATGAACAGCGCGGTGACGACGAAGCCGAGCGTGCCGGCGCTGGCCCAGCCGTAGCTCCAGCCGAAGTACTCGCCCGAGATGACGAGCCCGACGGCGATACCCCACAACTGCCAGGTGCCGAGCGTCTGCTTGAGTTCATGGTGCGTGATGACACCTGCAGGCCGGTCTGTCGATGTTGCTCCCATCGGAATCTCCCCTGATATCGCTGCGCGGTGCAGCCTGAACGAGAAAGGTTCGTTCGATGGTAGTGAGCCATATATCGGGGGCGTTATCGAAAATCGGCAAATCTCCGTGCCCGGTGCGCGAGCTTACGAGGGGCTGACGATGGCGTCGTCCGCATCGCACATCACGCGATCGCGTCCGACCACCTTCGCTTCGTAGAGCAAACGATCGGCGCGTTTGAGGAGCAGCGCCAGATCGGGCTGCTCGGGCGCATGGGCACCGGTGACGGCGACGCCGAAGCTCGCCGTCATGCGGCAGCCGGTGCCGTCGTCGGTCGACACATAGGCCTCGCCGATGCTCGCGCGCATCCGCTCGGCCAGCGCGCGGGCGTCCTCGGGAGCGCGTACGCGCGTCATGATCGCGAACTCTTCGCCGCCGATCCGCGCGACGATATCCGACTGGCGCCAGTGCGTGCGGCACAGCGTGGCGATCGTGCGCAACGCCTCGTCGCCGACCGCGTGCCCGTAGGTATCGTTGATGGTCTTGAAGTGGTCGACGTCGAACATCACGAGCGCGAAGTGGGGCAGGCCTGTGTCGGTGCGGCTGCACAGCTCGCGGGCGCGGCTCTCGAACGCGCGACGGTTCAGCAGTTGGGTCAGCGAATCGGTCTCGGCCATGTGCGCGAGCTCCTGCATCAGCTGCGCGCGCTCGATCTCGAGTTGCATGCGCTTTTCGCTGTTGGCCTTGAGCACGCGGATCGCATCGAACATGTTGCGGATTTCCTCGCGCGTGAACGAAGAGGGGATCTCGGTCGTCAAGTCGCCTTTCGCGATGGCGCGGATCGCGCGTGTGGCCGAAATGAAAGGGGTGATGACGTCGCGCCGGAATTTGAAGATCATCCAGACGAAGGCGGCCAGAATCAGCGCCTCGCCGGCGGCCGTGCCGACGACTGCGGCGAGTGCGGCGTCGCGGTTGCGGCGCAGCTCGTCGTGCGAGCGTTCGAGCACGTCGTCGCGGAACACGGAGATCGGGTGCATCGTCGGCACATATTGCTCGGCGAATTCGCCGGTCGTGGTCGCGACGCCGCCGGCCTCGTCCGCGAGCGCTTGCACGGTGTCGACGTAGCGTTGGCCGTCGCCGAAATACAGCGTGTTCATCGCGGTATAGGGCGTGTTCGACAGCATGAGGCGGTCGACCATGCGCGCGTCGATCATGTCATGCAGTTGATCGATGCGGCCGCGCGTGCGCTCGATCTCGAAGCGCTCGGCGTTCGTGAGCGGCCGGTGCATCGCCAGCGCGCTCGTGAAGCGTGAGCCCAGTTGCCCGGCCTGCTCGCGCAGATCGGCAGCCAGGCGGGCAATGATCAGACTGTTCAGCGTATTGGGGGCACCCTGGCCGATGACCGACGTCTGGGCCGTTGCGACCGGAAGAAACTCGGGCACCAGCGCGATCATGCGGTCGACGGCATTCTGCACGGCCCAGTCGCCCCGGGACGTGCGCGGCAGGCGCGCGAGCCGGTCGACGTTCGCGCGCGCCGCGGCAAGATCACGGCGCAGCTTCGTCACGGCCGCGAAATCGTCTGCGCAGCCCGAGCAGTGTTCGGGGCGCAAGGTGCCGATCAACCGGGCGAGCAAGTTGTCGCTGTCGGCGCGCGCGCGAGCGAGCGCCGCGAGACGGGCCGGCGGGATCGGCAGGTCCTCGCCGAGTACGCCGTTGGTCGGGCCGCGTTCGGCCGACACCTTTTCCATCGACAGCAGGGTCGCCTGGACGGCATGGAAGCGGATGGCGGACGTATTGGCGGCACGATAGGCGAACCACTCGTGCACGAGAAGCCAGTAGGACAACGAAAGGATCGGTACGAGGGCGAGTGCGACGCTGACGCCGAAGCGCCTGCTCACCGGCATTCCGGGCAACAAGATCTTGATCATGGTGGGTCCGGCCGGCACGCGCGACACGCGCAACGGCTTTATTGCTTGGCGATGCAGCGCAAGGCACGGACATCGGGGTGCTCGCCCGAGATTCGGCGAGCACCCCGTAGCTTATCGGCAAACGCGCGCGGATTCTTTACTATTCAGGCACTAAGCGTTTTTCCGGATGCCGCGTTCGGGGAGATGTGGGTAGGAGCGGGGGCTTGCGGAAGGCTGCCAGGTGCCGATCGCATGTAGCACGAGGTCGCGCGTGTGCGGCCTGGCGAGGTGATCTCGACGAGGCCGCGGCCCGGCGTCTGCACAGGCAGACGATCAGGCAGCTGGCGCATGGAAATTTCCTCCTACGATTGCGCGGCGTGCGCTGCCGACGGAGGTTCGCCCCCTGTTCGTGGGAGCGAACTCGCACCCTAGGCGATAAGAACGCGCAGCGTTTCAATACCGCGAGAGCTGGCCGCCGTCGACGCGGACGCGGTCGCCGGGCCGCAGATCGCCGGGGCTCGGCATGTCGAACGAGCGCGACGTCCCGTCGTTCAACTGCACGTCGACGCGATAGCCGGCCGTTTGCTGGCCGAGTTGCTGGCCGAGCTGATTACCCGCGACGGCACCGCCGAGCGCGCCGATGACGGTGGCTGCGTCGCGTCCGTGGCCGCGTCCGACCTGGTTGCCGAGCACACCGCCCACGAGGGCGCCAACGACCGTGCCTGCTACGCCCGACGGGCTCGTGGCGCCGCCGATCGGTTGCACGGCCACGATCGTGCCGTACACCGGGGCGTACGGCTGGTACGAGGACTGTCCTTGGTCATAAGCCGGCTGAGGAGCGTAAGCGGGCTGTGAGTAGGCGGGTTGGGCATAGGCCGGCTGCGGCTGTGCATAAGCCGGCTGCGCGTACTGCGGTTGCGGCGCCGCATATCCCGGATACGACGCATACGGATTCGGTGCCACGCACGCGCTTAGCGACAGCGCTAAACCAGCAGCCAGGGGAAGAAGCACAGCGGTCTTGGTGAGGGTGAGGCGCGTCATGGCAAGTCTCGACATCCGGTGGGTTCGTGGAGCGCGGGATCGGGCCCGCTTGGAAATCCGGCGTGAGTATAGAAAAAGCCGACCGTCGTGTATGCGAGGCGCTGCGTAACAGTCTGTAAAGTCTGTTGCCGCGCAACTATGTATGACGCGCGCTGCGCGTGAGGAAGCGGTCTTGTCGGCAGTGCGGATGGTGTCGAAGCGGGGCGGCGATTATGAGGAGGCCGAAGCGACCCGTATCGAAGTGCTTGAAGAGCCGCCGTTGCCGGTGCCGTGACCGACACGTTCGTGATCGACCCGGCCAGGAATAAATAGCGCCGCGCACGCTCGCTCGAGAAGCGGGCGCCGCGCGGCAAAAGCCGTCTGCATTCCGACGCTGGATCGGGGTCTTCAAGCAGACGGGACACGACGCGTTCGGCGTGTGCCGGTAGGGAACGTTGTCGACGATCGCGGCCCTGGGGCCATCGTGAGGTCGAGCGTTGAGCTGCGGCGGGCGCACACCTTGACGCGGTGCGCCCGCTCAAAAATCGGGAGGCGGCCCTGCGTGGCGAAGCATCGCGCTTCGCCACGCAGGCCTTGCCTCATCACACTGGACAGCCACGGGTGGTCTCGTTCAAACATCCGTGGCTATGCCGGGACCGATGCTCGCAACATCGGCGCCGGTTGGTCCTGCCCTCGGCTAACCTTTCCTTCCTTACGTTGGGTGCCGGGGAGCGTCGCTCCAGGGTTTTTGTTCTTCCGGCGGAAAAGTTGCGCGAGGGACAATGTATCGCTGAGAATGTGACGCGTCAAGCAATATATAGTCGATATTCTCGCTGATGTTGCGCGCCGCGCAATTTAAGCGTACGTTGTGTACCTCTAAAAGAACAGCGCGAGGAGGCACGCGAAAACATGGGCACCGACGACCTGCAGATCAGTCAACGGGTAAGGGAGCTGATGGACGCTCATGGTGTACCGAAGCGCAGTCAGGCGAAGGAGTTGGCGCGCATTCTCGCGATCAGCTACTCGGCCGCCACGCGCAAGATCAAAGGGCAACTGCCGTGGAAGCTCGAGCAGATAGGCGAGGTGGCGAGCGCTTTCGGCGAGCCGGCCAGCGTGCTGCTGGGCGCTGCAACGACTCAGGAAGGCGGCCTCGCGGGCACGGCGCAAGAGGGGCAGTTCGTCGTCGGCGGACGACGTTTCGCTTGCCTGCTGTGGCGTGCAGAGGCCTTGGATGCGAGGCCGGCCGGCGGCGATCTCGTGGCCGTCGACGAGGCGGGGCAGTGGCTCGTGTATCCGGTTCAGGATGCGCCAACGGGGGGGCAGCGCTTCGACGTCGAGCGCATCGAGATCGTGGGGCGCCATGCCGAGGCCGACAAGCCTCTGATCGCGGTCGTCGACGACAGCCACGACATCGCCGAATCGATCTGCGATTACTTCAACGCGCGCGGCTTGCGTGCCCAGCCTTATTACGGACTCCAGAGCTTTCGCGAGGCCTTGGAGACCGAGATGTTCGACGGTTTCGTGCTCGACTGGCTGTTTGGCAACGAGACGGCGGCCGACGTGATCGGGACGATTCGCGAATCGGAAGACGAGGAGGCGCCGATCTTCCTGCTGACCGGTGAACTCGTGACGGGCAATGCCGACGAGAACGACATCGCCGGCGTGATCGAGCGTTACGACGTCGCGTGCGTCGAGAAACCCGTGCGTCCTTCGCTGCTGCTGGCCGAGCTCTCGAACAAGCTCGGCGTCAGATAAGGGGCGGTTTTACGCGCGTGGCGCCACGCGCTCAATGCGTCGCCGGGCCCGCTTCGTCGCGTGGCGCGCGATGCTCGTACAGCACATCCTGATCGACGCGCCACAGGTTCTGTCCGCCATCGACCACGAAGTCGACGCCGTTGTAGGCCGGGCCCGTCAACAGCTCGATCGCTTCGGCCACGTCCTCGGGTGCCGCAATGCGGCCCAGCGGCGTCGAGCGCTGACAGGCGTAAAGGAAGTCTTCCTCCGTCTGATCGTCGCTCGGCAGCATGAGGCCCGGATAGACGGCATTGACGCGCAGTACCGGATGCGTCGAAGTCGCCAGCATCGACGTGAGGTTGCCGAGTCCGACTTTGCCGACCGTGTAGCAGAAGTGGTCGCGGTGGAAGTTGCCCTTGACCTTCTGATCGACCACGTTGATGACGACGCCTTGTGTGCCGAGCGCCCTGGCGCGCTCGTAGTAGGCCTTCGTCAGCAGGATCGGCGCGCGATAGTTGACGGCCAGCGCGAGATCGAGCCGCGCTTCGGAGAAGTCGGGGAAGTGATCTTGCGCGAAGAACGACGCGTTGTTCACGAGCACGTCGAGGCGGCCCAACTGCTCGTACGTCGCGTCGACGAGCCGGCGCAGGTCGTCGGCGTTCGCGAGATCGGCATGCAACGCGATCGCGCGCTGCCCCATTGCCTCGATCGCGCTCGTCACCTCGTGCGCGTCGGCTTGCGACGTTCCATAGTGGACCGCCACGTCATAGCCCTTGCGGCCGAAATACTCGGCAATGCTTCTGCCAGTGCGCTTGGCCGCACCAGTCACCAAAGCGACCTTGCTCATCGTGGTTCCTTCGTGTTCGCGATATCGGCCAGCAGCGCGCGCAACGTGTGCAGTCGCACCGGCTTGAGCAGATATTCGTTAAAGAGGTGGCGTGCCTCGGAATCTGCGTCGGCGAGCTCGGGCGCGTGCGCGCTGATGGCCACGATCCGCGTCTCGCGGTTCGGCCCGGGGCGGCGCTTGACTTCGCGGGCGACGGCCCTGCCATCCTTGCCCGGCATCTCGATGTCGAGCAGCACCAGATCGAAGCGGGTCGATGCGAGCCGCGCCAAGGCTTCGTCGGCGTTCGATGCCGACTCGTGCACGACGTCGAGCTTGCCCAACAGATCGCCGAATGCTTCCCGGGCCGCTTCGTTGTCGTCGACGACTAACACGCGGCACCGGGCCGGCTGTGCAACGGCGACCGATTCGGCCAGGTCATCGCTGGCGTGCGTCGCGTCGCGGGTGAGGGCAATGGTAACGCGAAACGACGAACCTTCGCCGATGCGGCTCGTGGCCGCCACTTCGCCTTGCAGCAACGCGACGAGGCCTTTCACGATCGACAGGCCCATGCCGAAGCCGTCGTGCAGGCGTGTGCTCGATTGATCGAGACGCGTGAATGGCTCGAAGATTTGCTCGAGCTTGTCGCTAGCGATGCCGGCGCCCGTATCGGTCACCTCGATCGTGAGCGTATCGGACTGCGCATCGCGCCGCGTCGTGAATACGCGCAGCAGGATCTCGCCGCGCTCGGTGTACTTGATCGCGTTGGTCAGCAGATTGGCGAGGATCTGGCTGATACGCTCCGGGTCCGACAGGTAGCCGACGCTGGCAGCCTCGTTGCTGCTGCGCAGCACGAGCCCCTTGCGTTCGGCGAGCGGCAACGCGTCGTTGAGCGCACGCTCGATCAGCGCAGCCACGAAGAACGGGACGTGGCGCAGCTCGAGGCTGCCCACTTCGAGGCGCACGTAGTCGGTCAAATCCTTCATTTGCGTGGTGAGCTGCAGCGACGCGCTCTCGAGGCGCTTGAGCACCCGCGTCTCGTGCGTGCCTTGCAGCGAGTCGGCCAACACGTCGACGGCCGCCGTGATCGACTGCAACGGGGTTCTCAGCTCATGGCTGACCATCGCGAGAAACGCGTTCTTCGCGCGGATCGTGCTGCGTGCCGCGTCGGTGGCGCGATGCTCGGCCTCGAGCGCGATGCGCTGCTGCCGGATCACGTCGCGGTAGCGCCTGAACGCCACGATCAACAGCAGTACGGCCACGGCGAACAGGCACAGCAGCACCGCGCCGTTGACGAAGATGGCCCGGCGTTTCGCATGGAAATCGGCGAACGCGATTTCGCGCCGTTTGATCTCGACCGCGCGCGTGTTGCTGGCGAACGTATTGACGATCGGGCGCGCGCCCTGGATGTCCGCGAGCAGTGCGTCGATGGCCCTGGGGTTCGACGTGATCGTGGCGATGTCGGCATCGAGCCTGTCCATGAGGGTCTCGAGCGCCGTGCGCGACGCCTCGTAATCGGGCACTTCGCGGAAGAAGCGATTGAGCTCCGAGGGCGACGCGAGAATCCTGAACTTCGATTGCAGGATCTCGTAGCGCATGCGCAGCGCGTCGGCATCGTGCTCCTTGCCGCTCGCGTAGACCAGCGCCTGATTTTCGAGCTGCAACAGCGCAATCTGGTATTGCGCCGCGGTCCAGTAGTAGCCTTCCTGCGGTCCCGTGATGGCCGAGACGCGCTCGGGCGCCAGCAGCAGATCGCGCAGGAAATGCGTGAGCGTGGCCGTCAGCAGGATCATCAGGCAGACGAGCGCGACCGCGACGTGGCTCGGTAGCCAGGTGCTGCGCATCATTTGACGACGATCTTCGTGACCTGCCATATGAACTTCGCCTCGGCGACGGGGGTACGCAATTCGTCCGGATAGCGATCGCGCGGATAGATCAGAAAGAGGGGGCCGAAGTCTTTGACTTGCAGCGGCTTGCCATTCATCGTGCGTGCGAGGATCACGCCATAGCGCGTCGCGTCGTCGGCCGGAATCGTGTACGCGTAGTCGTCGAGGCTATGAAACTCGAGCGCGTTGCCGCGCGCGCCGACACGCTTGAGGACGTCCGAGAGCCGCGGGCCGGCGAACTGCGCCTTCTTCGTCCAGCTCGTCGACGTGTCGATCGTGTATTGCGGCATCGCGAGCAAGTCCTTTTCCGTCAAGACGTACACGTGCTTTTGCTCGTCGGTGAACTGACCGATGTTGCCGCTGACCGTCAGCGTGAAGCTTTCAGCGCGTACGGCCACGGCGGTCAGCGTGAGCAGAAGCAGCAGGACGAGTCTGCCGGCGAGACGGGCCGATGTCCTCGGATACCCCATGATGTTTTCTCCAGCAAGGTGCGGGTGGGCGGCGCGCCGATGGCCGCGCAGCGTGCAAGGCGAGATTATGGGGGAAACCCGCACGGCTGGCCGCAGAAGGCGCAAGCACGCAGGGCGCTTGGCCGACAGGTACGCCGATTCGTTTGGCATCCTGATCAAGGTGCGCGGCGGGCGATTCATGCTCATTGGGTAATTCAATTTTTTTAAAAGGCAAATCGGCTTTAAAGGGCATGGCGGATGGCGTGGAATGACCATTTCGTTCGCCATTTTTTACCGCTACGGTTTTTCGTAAAGCACTAGCAGCGATGCGGAAGATAGCCGGCTTTGCAAGCCTTCGCCCGATGAGCGCTCCGTTTTACTCGCATTCGGTAAGAAGCGGTTTAGATGAATTCCTCGCATTCGTGGCGCGCATCCTTTGCGGTGCCGCGTCTTGCTAAACGGAAATTGGCCCACTACGGTGTGTAGCGCCGATATCGAGGCGAGATAAATTCCCCGTAAATTCGTAGCAAATCGGCGTCAATTATAAAAAAGCAGGTGCTCTTAGAGGGGGAGCAGTTGTTTTCCGCAAGTCCACAACTGCGTGGCAATTCGAGTTCTATTGGAAAGAAAGCTTGATGCAAGCCGTTGTCCGCGGTCGGCTTGGCGCGTGCATTTTTATCGACGCGCCTGAACGGCAGCCGCGGGCTTTGCGAAATGGCAACTCCATCAACCACCAAGGAAAAAAATGAAACCAGACCGTAGCAGTATCGGCAGCCGTCCCGGCTATCAAGGCCGGCTTGCCTGGCTAGGTGCATTGACGATTGGAACGATGATCCTCGCCGCATGCGGCGCCGGCGACGGCGCCTCGTCGGTTGCTTCGGGCGCGGCGAAGGCGCAGAGCGCGACGCCGCAGGACACGAATCAGCCCTATACCGACCAGGTCGCCTACTCTCAGAACGCGAACGACAGCCTCGACATCTCGCAAGTGAACGAGGGCGCCGCGATCATGCATTACCAGTGGAGCTCGGGTTCGACGACCGTCAACTACACGACCACCACGGGGCATTTGACCGCCTCGGATGCGAACGGCAACCCCGAAGCCTCGATGTCGTACGTGGCCTACACGGCGCCCAGCACGAACGGCCAGCCGCGGCCCGTCACGTTCTTCTACAACGGCGGCCCCGGCTCGTCGTCGATCTGGCTGCGTCTGGGCTCGTTCGCGCCGACGCGCGTGGCCACGCCTGATCCGCTGATGACGAACTGGCCGAACTTCCCGCTCGTGAACAACGCGCAGAGTCTTATCGATACGACCGACATGGTCTTCATCGATCCGCCGGGCACGGGCCTATCCGAAGCGATCTCGCCGAACACGAACCAGTCGTACTGGGGCTGCGATCAGGACGTGAACGTGATGCGCGATTTCATCCGTCGCTATCTGGCCGCGAACAACATCACCAATTCGCCGATCTACCTGTACGGCGAGTCGTACGGCACGCCACGCACCGACATGCTCGCGTTGTCGCTCGAATCGGCTGGTGTTCCGTTGACGGGCATCGTGCTGCAATCGGCGATTCTCAACTACTTCGCCGACTCGACGGAAGCGACGGCGGTGATGCAGTCGACGGCAGGCCTGGCGCTCGCCACCGACACGCTGACCGGCTACTTCCCCGGCTATGCGGAAGTGGCGATGTACTTCAACCAGGTGTCGCCGGCGCCCGCGAGCCAGGCGCAGTACGCGCAGCAGATGGCCAACTTCGTGACGAAGAACTACAGCGGCTTCCAGAACTATTCGCAGTCGTGGACGATGAGCCAGATCGGCGATCCGAACGGGCTGGGCTCGTCGAAGCTGCCGAGCGCGACGACGCTGCGTTCGTGGGAATCGGGCTCGAGCCTCACGTATCAGGCGCTGAAGGGCTACTTCAGCACGACGCCGTTCCAGACGACGCTGCTGCCGGGCACGACGATCGGCCGCTACGACGGGCGCGTTTCGCTGCCGAACTCGGATTCGCGTCTGCAAAGCGATGGGGATCCTTCGGACATCCTGCTGTCGCAGCCGTTCACGACGACGCTGCAAACGCAGATGCCCAACTATCTCGGCTATTCGGCGCCGAACGCGACGTTCATGCCGCTCAACGACGCCATCATCGGGTCGTGGGACTTCTCGCACAACGGTCAGCAGTTGCCGGACACGATCCCCGATCTGCTCGGCGCGTTGCAGCTGAACCCGCAACTGAAGGTGTTGTCGGTGAACGGTTATCACGACCTGGCCACGCCGTTCTTCAATACCGAGAAACAGCTGGCGCGGCTGCAAACGGTGCCGAACCTGAACCCGAACCTGCAGGTCACGTTCTATCCGGGCGGCCACATGACGTATCTGGATGACGGCGCACGTCCGCAGCTGAAGGCCGACCTCGTGAACTACTTCGGGGGTACGCCGATTCAGTCCGCGTTGACGTTGAGCACGTTGCCGGCCGCCTGGGCGGACGAGAGCCCGGCGGGCACGCCGACCCTCACGGCGCAGTCGACACGTTGACCTTGTGACCCGAGGTTCCTCCAGCTACCCATTTATTGCGAGTGAATCATGTCCCTTATCAAAATCGTGCGGCGCACGTCTGCGGTGGTCGTCCTCGGCGCACTGGCCGGCAGCGCCTATGCAGCGGGCTTCCAGGCCGTTGCACCCGTGAAGCTGCCGCATGGCGGCGCCGGCGTGGATGGCCCGTACTTCCCCAAGACGCTGGTCGCGCCCGTCGCGCCTTCGATCGGTAATGCCCTGCAGCAGCAGGCGCAGCAGCGGGTCGAAGCGCAGCTTGGTGCGAACGCGGCGCTCAGCAACGGCGCCGCCATCACGAAGACTCAGGCGAAAAGCAACGGCCTCGGCTATGTTGCGCAGCACTTCGCGGAAATCGACTCGGCTCATACGGGCCGCGTGACGATGAACGACGTGCGGCAGTATCTGCAGCAAAAGCAGCAGCGGCAGTAACGCTGCGGGCGTAGGGTTCCTTACGCCCGATCCGCCGGGCGCGGCATTGCATCATGCCGCGCCCGGCGGATTTCATTTTTCTGCCGCAGCCACTGTGTCGGAGCCATTTGTGCGCTGCGGCACGCCGGTGCGGCCGATGCATGCGTCGCCGATTTTGTGCGCGCGCCATATCGTTCGGCATGCTGACGAACTGGATCAGCGAATCGACACCAAGTATCCTGAGCAGTGTCATGTGCGGCGAAACGTTCGACAGCGTACCGCTCAAGAAGCCTCGCCCTGCAAGATGCGGCACGTCGACGACAGTCGATGCAGCCGCTTGCCGCGGCCCTGCCGTCGATCACGGTGCGGCCCATTCATTCTGCTCAGTGTCGATCCACGGAGGTATCACAATGCTGATTGGCGTGCCGAAGGAAATCAAAGACAACGAGTACCGGGTCGGCTTGACCCCGGCAAGCACGCGCGAACTCACTAGCCGCGGCCATGCAGTGCTGGTCGAGACCGCGGCGGGCGCCGCCATCGGGTTACCCGACGACGCCTATGTCGCCGCAGGCGCAACCATTTGCCCCGACGCGCAACAAGTGTTCGCACGCGCGGACATGATCGTCAAAGTCAAGGAGCCGCAGGCGCGCGAACGCGCGATGCTGCGGCCAGGACAGATTCTCTACACCTATCTGCACCTTGCTCCCGATCCCGCGCAAACGTCGGATCTGATCGAGTCGGGCGCAGTGTGTTTCGGCTACGAGACCGTCACGGGGCCCGGCGGCGGATTGCCGTTGCTCGCGCCGATGAGCGAGGTGGCGGGGCGCATGTCCATCCAGGTCGCGGCCGCGAATCTGGAGAAGACCGCAGGCGGCATGGGCCTGCTGTTGGCCGGTGTGCCGGGCGTCGCGGCTGCGCACGTCGTCGTGGTCGGCGCCGGGGTGGTGGGCTCGCATGCGCTGCAAATGGCGGTCGGCATGGGCGCGCGCGTCACCGTGCTCGACAAGAGCCTCGAGCGTCTGCGCCAGCTCGACCTCGTGTTCGGCAGCCGCATCACGACGCTGTATTCGAATACGAACAGTCTCGAGGAGGCGGTGCGCAGCGCCGACGTCGTCATCGGTGCGGTGCTGATTCCGGGCGCGGCGGCCCCCAAGCTCGTCACGCGCAAGATGATCGCGGACATGCAGCCTGGCTCGGTCGTCGTCGACGTCGCGATCGATCAGGGGGGCTGCTTCGAAACATCGCATGCGACCACCCATACGGCGCCGACCTACATCGTCGACGGCGTCGTGCATTACTGCGTGGCGAACATGCCTGGCGCGGTGGCGCGCACTTCGACGTTTGCGCTGAACAACGCGACGATCGGGCACGCGATCGCCCTAGCCGACAAAGGGTGGGAGCGTGCGATCAGCGAAGACAAGCATCTACGGGCCGGCTTGAACGTCTGCAAAGGCAAGGTCACCTACGAGGCCGTCGCCCAGGCGCTGCATCTGCCGTACGTGCCGGCTGAGCAACTGCTGAACTGAGTCGAAGCGGGCACGCCCGCACTGGCGTGCATGAGAACATCACATGACGCCACGACGCGGCCTGCTTCAGGCCGCGTTCTCTTATCTGCGCCGCCGCTAACCGGGCTCGCCGAGCGAGCCCGACTCGCATCGACACCATCCTTCCGGTGCCTCGTCGCGCGTCGTGCGCCGCGCCTTCCTTTCTCTTCTCCTTCTGGTTCGAAGCGATCCGTCCGGCCTCGTCGGGCCATCCGTTCCGTGACGCTTGCTCTATAGGCGCATCCGGATGCCGTCCGGAAAATGCATCGCAGTCCTGCTCGATCGAGCGAGTGCTCGTTGGCCGGCCCGCGATAGCGAATGCGCGCGAGCCGGCATGCAGGTCACTTGTTCTCATCGACATGGACCTGATCCTAAAAAAGATAACGCGACCGAAGCTGCTGCTCGGCATCGCCACCGTGGGTGCGCTGATCTATGCGGTGGTCAGCGTCATGCCGCCGCGCCACATCCGCATCGCGGCGGGGCCGGCGAACGGCAGCTTCTTCGCGACGGCGCAGCAATACAAGAAGCTGATCGAGCAGAAGGGCTTCTACCACGTCGACGTCGTTCCGTTCGACGACACCGATGAAATCGCGGCCAAGTTGGCCGATCCGCACTCGGGGTTCGACATCGGCTTCGTGGCCGAAGGTCCGAACGTTGCCGGCCGCTCGGCCTTGATGTCTCTGGGCGAGATCCAGGCGCAGCCGATCTTCATCTTCGAGAACCGGCGCTTGGCCGCCTCGCGGCCGATCGCGTCGTTCACCGATCTGCGCGGTTTGCGGCTCGTGATGCTGCCGCGGCGCAGCGTGACGAGCCACCGCTTGATGAGCATCTTCGAGCAGAGCGGGGTGACCGAGCGCAACACGCACATCGAATTTCAATCATTGGGCGATGCCTTCAGGCACTTGCGGCAGGGCCAGTTCGACGTGGGGCTGTTCATCCTCGCCGCCGATAACGAAGCGATGGCGACGCTCGCGAAAGACCCTGACCTCGCGATGGTGCAGGTCTCGCAGCGTGCCGCTATGGCCAAGAAGTTCTCGTATCTGCGGGAGGTGCAGCTGCCGGCCGGCATTTATGACTTCGCTGCGAACGTTCCCGATCACGATATCGGCATGCTGGCCGCGACCATCATCGTCGGCGCCCGTCGCGATCTGCGGCCCGCGACCAGCTATGCCGTGCTCGAGGCGATGCGAGAGGTGCATGGGCAAGGCGGCTACCTCAACGCTCCCGGAGAATTCCCGCGCTATTCCGGCAGCCCGGATCGCGTGGAAGATCGCGTCGTCGATTTCTATCGCAACGGCGTGCCGTGGACCTATTCGCATTTGCCGATCGAGCTCGCCAGCATCATCGATGCCTATCTGACACCGCTGCTCACGCTGTGGTTCATGACGAGCGTGCCGCGTGCAATGTCCGAGATCGAGCGCATGCGTGAGTTCGTGCTCATCCTCTGTGCCCGTGGCGCGCTGTGGCGGATGCGCCGCAGCGCCAAGCAGGGCCTCGCGCTCTCGAGCTGGGAGCGCGCCTTCATCGAAAGAATCGAAGCAGGCATGACCCGGCAGGGGCGCGGCCTGCACGCGCTGCTGGCCGAATTGCGCGACGAGCGGTAGGCGTAGGCGCACGACACACACGGTTCGATCGAGCCGTCCACTACGGGGAACCAGGCGATGCAACCTCACGAAATCGTTCAGCAGATGCGCAAGACCTACGACCGGTACTTCATGAGCAGCCTCTATCGACAGCGATACCCACGGCCCAACGAGGCCACGCTCGACTTCGTCTTGAGGAGCCGGGTGCGCGAGATCGAGCACGTGCTCGACTTCGGCTGCGGCAACGGGCGCTATGCGTTCCCGCTGCTCCAGCGTTCGCATGACTGCGTGACCGCGTATGACATCTCGGCGCTGTCGCTGGCCGAGTTCGAGAGCCGGCTCAGGGACACGCCTTATAGGTCGCGCGTACGCTTCGTCCACGACGATCTCGATACGCTCGCGCGCCTCGGCCAATACGACGTCATTCTGATGCTGTTCGGCGTGCTGTCTCATCTCGGTGACCGCGCGACGCGCATCGACATGCTCAAACGTCTGCGCGGCATGATGCGCGCCGACGGGCGCCTCGTCCTGTCGGTGCCGAGCCGCTTGCGCCGATATCCGGGCGTGCTGCTGCGTCATGCGCTCGCGCGATGCTTGCGCACCGCCCATGCACCGCTCGACGAAGCCGGCAACATCTTCTATACGCGCTCGGCGAACGGCGATCGGATGACGTTCTTCTATCACCTGTACACGCTGGACGAACTGCGTGCCGAACTCGCGACGGCCGGCTTCGCGGTGCGTCGCTCCGAGGCCGAGAGCGTGCTGCCCGAGCGATGGGTCACGCAATCGTCGTTCGTCGGCCAGCTCGACCGATGTCTCGCCGCGTGCTTGATGCCATCGCTCGGCTACGGCATGCGCGTGCTGGCGACCCCGATATGACGGCAGCCAGACCATGCGCGCGAGAGGGGGCACACGAGTGGTGCGTGCGGTGCATGTGCGCGGCGCTCCTTTGGACGCTGCTCGCATCGAGCGCGCTGGCGAGCGGACGGCTCGATGCGATTCGCGCGCGCGGCGTGCTCGTGGTCGGCGTGAAGAATGACTATCCGCCGTTCGGCATGCTCGCGGGCGACATGACGCACGAGGGATTCGAGCACGATCTGGCAACCGATCTGGCGCGCAGGCTAGGCGTGGCGCTGCGCACGATCGGCGTGAAATCGGCCGATCGCGTGCAGGTGCTCAACGAAGGACGCGTCGACGTGATGATCGCTACGCTCGGCGATACCGCGCAGCGGCGGAGAATCGCCACGCTCGTCGAGCCTGACTATTACTCGTCGGGCGTGACCTTGATGACGCGCCCCGGCACCGCCGTGAGCAGATGGGACGAGCTGCGCGGTAACACCGTCTGCGCGACGCTCGGCAGCTACTTCAATCGACCGATGGCGCTGCGCTACCAGCTCAATTTGCAGACCTACGCGAACAATCGCGACGCGAAGCTCGGCGTGCGCGACGGACGTTGCGTCGGATGGCTGTTCGACAACACCGCGATTGCGAGCGATTTGCGTTCGCCCCAATGGCGCGACTATCACGTCGATCTTCCGTTGCAGATGGAGACGCCGTGGGCGATCGCCGTCGCGCGCTCCGAGCAGGGCGGTGAGCTGGAACGTTTTATCGGCGATACCGTCGCGCAATGGCATCGCAGCGGCATGTTGATCGAACTCGAGCGCAAGTGGGGATTGCGTCCGTCGTCGTTTCTGGCCGACATGCACGCGCTATGGAGTCGCACGGATCGTAGCGGCCGCTACGTCTGTACGCGCGGCCCCGACGGACGATGGCCGGTCGCGTGCCGCAATCCGGCGTTCGTGACCTCCACTGACGTGACGGGCTTGCGCGGTTGGGGGCTCGGTGTGCTCGAGCGCACCGGCATCGATCTGACCTACGTCTACGACGACTACGAGCGTGGCGAATTTCTGCACGCGCTGTGGCTGACGATGGCGTTGACCGTCTGTTGCATCGTCGGCAGCCTCGCCTGCGGCATTGCGCTGGCGCTCCTCGCGGCGCGCGGCATCCCCGTGATCAGTGCCGTGCTGGTGTGGCTTGCGTCATTCGCCCGCATGACCCCGCCGCTGTTGCAGATATACGTGCTGACGTTCGGCGTCGGTGGCGTGCTCGCCGCGCGCTGGGGCGTGTGCGTCAACGTGTTCGGCATCGTCGTGCTGGCCTTGAGCTTGTATACCGGGGCGGGCATCATGCGTGCGCTCGACGATGCCGTGCGGCATAGTCGCGAGTCAGCGCCGCGCTTTGTCCTGAACACGACGACGCTCGGCGCGGTGATGCGACGTGCGTCGCCCGCTATCGTGGCGCTGCTCGTGAACGTGACGAAGGCGACGATGATGGCAAGCGCGGTGGCGGTGCCCGAACTGTTGTCGGTGTCGACGTCGATCATCGCCGATCACGGCAACGTCGCCACGATGATGAATACATTGATGCTGTGCTTCCTGCTGCTCGTGTTCATCGTGTTGCGTCTGCTGAGGGTGGTCGAGAGGAGCATGCGCGATGCCGGCCATTGACCATGTCGTGACGGAGCTGAGCGCCTGGACGCCGTTCCTCGCCGCAGGCTTCCTATGGAATATCGTGATTTCGCTCGTGGCGTTCGCACTGGGAACGGCGCTCGGGTACATGATGGTGCGCTTGCGCCTCTCGAGGGTGGGCGTCGCGCGGCGTGCCGGCGGTACTGCGACCGAGCTGATGCGCAACGTGCCGACCTACGTGTTTCAGTTCTATCTGGTGTTCATGCTGCCGGACGCATTGCCGCTACCGTGCACGGCCGCGCGTGTGCCGCTGCCGCCGTGGCTCAAGGCTGCCCTGGCGCTCGCGCTGGCGGTAGCCGCGTTCGTCTCCGATAGCCTGCTGCGCACGCTACGGGCCTGGCGGCAAGGTCGGCGCGAGGACGTGCGGCTCTTCGTGTCCAGCTGCGCGAATTACTTCGTGATCATCGTGATGGCGTCGTCGACGGCTTCCGTCATCGGCGTGCCCGAACTCGTCAGCCGGTGCAATACCGTGATCAATGTGATCGGCACATCGAGCGCGATGCTGTGGGTCTATCTGTATGCGATGGCATGGTTCTTCTTGTTCTGCAGCGCGATGTCGATGCTCGTGCGGGGCGCGTCGAGGCGTCTCGATCGCCGTAGGGGCGACGATTGAGACGCCCTCTCCGTATCAATCGGCTGCTTGGCCGAACCAAGTGCTCAACGACGGCTGATACTGTGCCGCATCGAATTGCGTGATGCGGACGAAGCGCATCTTGTTCGCCTTGACGAACGGTTCCTCCGCGAGAAGTGCGTCGAGCGCCTCGCGCGACTGAGCGCGGGCGACCAGAAAGCCGCCATGGGCCGGAATCTGGGGGCCTGAAAACAGGAAGTGGCCGGCATCGTAGCCGCGCTGTAAGAATGCATGGTGCTGCTCGACGAGATCCCCGAGCGACTCGAACGGCACGAGATGCTGACCTTCCAACAAGAAATGCTGCATGTTCGACATGCTCCTGGTTGCGGTGAGAAGAGGGCGCCAAGACGCGCCGGATGAATAGGATGCGACCGGTGGCGTCAATGACACGTGACGACCATCTTTCCTGCACCGCCACCCTCGTCGAGCATCCGGTGCGCAGTCTGGATTTCGTCGAACGCGAATACGCGCGCCGGCTTCGCGCGCAGCACGCCTTGCTCGACCCATTCGATCATTTGCTGAAATGGAATCTCGGCGAGTGGATAGTCCGGCGTGCCGTAGACGAACGCGCTGCCGAAGAAGCTAAGGTGTCGGCCGCTCGGCAGGTGGGCCAACGGATCGAACGTGTCGAGTGGCTCATGTCCTCCCAGAAAACCCGCCATGCAAACGTGGCCGCCGCGCCGCGTCATGCGCAGCGACGAAAGCAGGGTCGCGGTGCCGATGAGGTCGAGCACGCAATCGGCTCCCGATGCGGCGATACGCGGCCACACGTCGGGCAGTTCGCTTTCGAGCAGCACGTCGTCGGCGCCGTTCTCTCGCGCACAATCGGCGCGTTCGGCCCGCCGCACCGTCGCTACGACATGCGCCTTTGCCTGCCGGGCCAGATTGAGCGCCGCCAGACCGAGCGCCGAGGTCGCGCCGCGAATCAGCACCGTATCGCCGCGCCGCACGCCGAGGTTGTCGTGCAGACAACTCCACGCCGTCGCGTACGACGTGGGCAGGGCGGCCAGGTCGGTCCAGTCGAGCGCAGTGCGCACAGGCACGACGTTCGCGGCCGGCACGGCGACGAGCTGCGCATAGCTGCCGCTGCGCGTGCGGCCCATGCCGCCCATCAAGGCCAGTACGCGCTGCCCGGACAGCAGCCGCCTGCTGGGATCGTCGACGACTTCGCCCGCACACTCGATCCCGGAGATCGCCGCGACCTCACCCCACAGACCTTTGCGGAAATACCGCTCGGCCTGATTGATGCCGAACGCCTTGACACGAAGCAACACCTCACCGGGTTGCACGATCGGATCGGGAACGTCGCGGATTACGAGATGCTCGGGACCGCCGTATTGCTGTCTTACGATCGCTTTCATGGCAGTTGCCTCCTGGCTGTCGGATGAATCGACAGACTAGGCCGCGTGCCGTATAAAGAAAATTTGAAAAATTGGTCGACAAATGTAAGGTTGATGAACAATGGACTTTACGTTGCATGAGCTCGCCTGCCTCGATGCCGTCGTCACCGAAGGCACCTTCCAAGCCGCTGCGAAAAAGCTGAACCGCACGCATCCGGCTGTTCATACTGCGGTCAGGAATCTCGAGCAGCGGTTGGGCGTCGCGTTGCTCGATCGATCGCAATACAGGGTGAGCCTGACGCAGCAGGGGCAGGCGTTTTATCGGCAAGGCGAGGCCATCTTGAGGCAGGCCGCGGCGCTCGAAACGTTTTGCGAGCAGTTGAGCCGCGGCGAGGAAACCGATCTGCGCGTCGTCGTGGGCGACCTGACGCCGGCAGCCGACGTGCTGCCGCATTTGAAGCGCTTTTTCAAGGGGTGGCCGCAAACGCGCCTGCATCTGCACTTCGAGTCGATCGGCGGGCCGTGGGAGCGATTGCTGGCGGAGGAGGCCGATCTCATCATTCATCACGTGGACAAGGCCGACACGCGTTTCGAATGGATCGATCTCACGAACGTCACGCTGGTGCCGGTGGCGGCGCGCGGCTATCTGGACGTTCCCGTGACGCGGCAGCTCACGCCTGAACAGATGCGGGCGTACGTGCAGATCATTATCCGGGATTCAGCCCGGCACCCCATGCGTGACTATTTCGTCATCAAGGACGCGCCGAGCTGGACCGTTGCCGATCAGCACACGAAGAAGGCGCTGATCGTGCAAGGCATGGGATGGGGGCATATGCCGCTGTATCTGGTTCAGCGGGAGTTGCGCAGCGGCAAGCTCGTTTCGCTGGAAGGGCGGCATTTCAAGCGCTCTAAGCTCGACATCGTCGCGGCTCGTCTGCGCGGCCGGCCGGCCGGACCCGTGGCCACTGCGCTGTGGCGCTACTTTGGCGAGGCCTCGATCGGCGCATAGCGGCCCGCTACCCGGTATCCTTAGCGACTGCACACTTCACCGAAAGAAGGGAACAAGAATGAAGCAGTGTTTGTCATCGTCAAGAGCCGTCGCGCTCGTCGTTGCCACCCTGTTGGGCTCGTGGACTGCGGGCCCGGCGCTTGCAGCGGACACGTCGACACCCGACAGCTGGGCACGAGTCGAACGATCGGTTGAGGATGCCGGACGAAGTGCGACGACCGGAAGCTTCGGCATCGCCGTCATCGATCTTGGCAGTGGCGCCGTGACGGGCGTCAATCTGGATCGTCCGTACCCGATGATGAGCGTGTTCAAGGCGCCGCTTGGCGTGACGGTGCTCGATCAAGTAGAGAAAGGAAGCATCGGGCTAGACCAGGTTGTCACGCTGACGCGCGCGGACCTGCGCAACGGCACGAGCCCGATTCGCGAACACTTCGTCGGCGACAAGATGGATTTCACGGTGCGCCAATTGCTCGACTATGGCATCAGCCAGAGCGACAACAGCGCGGCCGATGCGTTGGTGCGGCTCGTAGGCGGCCCGCTGGTCGTGACGCGCTTCCTGCAGGCGCATGGCGTCGAGGGCATGCGGGTCGAGATGGACGAAGGCACCGTCTCGCACATCTTCAACGATCTGGGCACGGCGAACGCGCCGCCGGCGGGCGAGACTGAAGGCGAGCAATTGCAGCGCCTGCGCCGCGGCTACGCGGCTTATCTGGCCGATCCGCGCAATCGCAGCACGCCGCGGGCGGCGGCCGCGTTTCTGCGCAAGCTGTGGGCCGGGGAGCTGTTGCCGCCTCGCGAGACACAGGCGCTGCTGAACCTCCTGTATGCCCAGACCACGCCGAGCCGCTTACGCAAGGGCATGCCAGCGGGCGTGCGACTGGCCGACAAATGCGGCACGTCGGAGAGTTTCGAAGGCTTGACGGCCGCCTACAACGACATCGGCATCGTGACGGGCCCCAACGGCCATACGGCGATCGTGGCCGCGTTCCTGACGGCGTCGCAGGCGACGCAGGCGGAGCGCGAGGCGTGGTTTGCCGAGCTGGGCCGTCAGGTCGGCGAGTTCGTCGCACGCTAGACGATAGCTCTGGTTATGCAGCCTGACGCTCGCGCGCCTCACCTATCCCATTCCCCGCCCGTCGGTGCGCAGCTCATGAGGGCGTTGGCCGAAGCCACCCTCACCATGCTCGCCGCGATCGCCACGCTGCTCTGCGCGTTGGCGCTCGACCCGGCGCCGGCCGTCGGCGTGCTGGCGGTCGTGCTTTGCGTGTCGCTGTCGCGCAGCCAGCTCGATCGCGATCGACGTGGCCGCATCGAAGCCGCGTTCGTGTTGCCCGTCGTCGGTGTTGCCGCATCGGGCGTCGGTTTCTTGTTGCAACACATGCCGGTGGCCGGCGCCGCCGTCTTCACCACAGGCATGTTCGTGTCGATCTGGTTGCGGCGTTTCGGTCCGATGGCGCGTCGCGCGGGTGCGCTGGTCGGCTTGCCGTTCGTCGCCTTGCTGATCGTTCCGCATATTGCGCCCCGGGAACATCCGAACGCCCTCTGGGCCGCCTGTCTGCCGATCCTTGTCGCACTGCTGGCGTTGCTGTGGGTCACCGTATTTCATGCAATCGGTCGTCGGCTCGACATGTTGCCGGCGGGCGGCGGCAGAATGCCAGTGCTCGTTTCCCAGCAGACGAGTTCGTTGCGGCCGATACCGTCCACACGGATGGCGATTCAGATGGCGACGGCGTTGGCGCTGTCCTTCGCGGTCGGGCACGTGTTCTTTCCGGCGCATGGGTCGTGGGTCGTGTTGACGGCGTTCATCGTCAACAGCGGCAGTCGCGGTCGACTCGACGTCGCTTACAAGAGTGTGTTGCGTCTGGTTGGCGCTGCGGCCGGAACGCTCCTTGCGCTGACCATCGGCCTGCATGCCGGCACACACCATGCAGCGATGGCCGTGGCGATACTGGTCGCGTTGTTCGTGGGAATCTGGCTGCGGCCATTCGGCTACGTGTGGTGGGCGCTCTGCGTCACGGTGGTGTTCGCGCTACTGCAGGGCTTTGCCGGGTTGCCGCTGTCCGCGCTGCTGTGGCCACGCTTGGAGTCGATTGCGATCGGGGCCGTCATCGGCGTGGCCGCCGCGTGGTTCGTGCTGCCCGTCCGGTCGAGGTTGGTGTTGCGCAGGCGCGTCGCGGATGCCCTGGCGACGTTGGCCGCCGCGTTAGATCCAGCGACACCCGTGGCGGCCGACGAATTTTTGGCCGCGTTGACCGCGCTCGAACAGGTGGCGCCGGCGTTTCGAGCGAGCCGGCGCGTGTTGCGTCACGTGATGCCGATGCAGCCGGCGGACTGGATCGATACGCTGCTTGCTTGCAGAGGGCCGGCTCAGAGGTTGATCGAACGCCGGTTTACCTCGCCCGAGGTACGCCGTGCGGTCGGCGCGGCGCGCAAGGCGCTTGGCGAACCACCCGCGCTGCTGGCGGCGCTGCGCAATGTCGAGGCCGCGCTCGGTCGCGCTCAGGCGCAGATGAACGCCACCGCGCGCGGGGCCGCTTCACCGGAACTCGATACCTGACGCGCTTGCGCGAGGGAGTTCGGCCTCGTCGCCGGCCGACCTCGTTCGTGCGTTTTATCACAGCCATCGATCGGCATTTGCGCAATACTATCCAGCATAGTTCCGCATAGTTGTCGGCCCCTGCGCATGTTTGCAGGGCATGCACGTATGACGACCTTTCTGGAGGGCGACATGCTCCGCCGGCCATTTGCCCGCATCCTGCTTCGCGCTGCCGTGGTCGCGGTTCTCGGTGGCGGTTTCTGTCTGCCGTCCGCCGCGACGGCTGCGAGTGCCACCGCCGCCGCACACCTCCCGAAGGACAAGCACATCGTCCATACCGACGCCGCCGCCGCGCCGATCGACTTCCCGACGATCGCCGAACGATATGGGCCCGCGGTCGTCAGCATCAGCGCGGCCCCCCCTGATCAACCTTCGTCGGCGCCAGCCCTGAGGACCATCGATACCGACGATCCGTTCGCGGCGTTCTTCAATCGTATTGCGCCCCAGCAGCCGGAGCGGCCCGAGCAGGGATCGCAGCCGATGGCCAATGCGCCGGGTGCGGTGGGGGGGACGGGCTCCGGTTTCATCATCAGCGCGGACGGGCTCGTGCTGAGTACCGCGCATATCGTGGATCAGATGGAGGAGGTCACGGTCAGCCTGCCCGATCGACGCGAATTCAAAGGCAAGGTGCTGACGGTCGACCCGCAGACCGATGTCGCGCTGATCAAGATCGATGCGACGAAGCTGCCGACCGTCAAGCTCGGGGATTCCTCGCGCGTGCGCGTTGGCGAGTCCGTGCTGACCGTCGGTGCGCCCGAGCGCTTCGAACATACGGTCACGGCCGGCATCGTGACGGCCACGGCGCGCACGTTGCCGGACGGCAGCAAGTTCGCGTTCTTCCAGACCGACGTCTCGCGCAATCCCGACAACTCGGGCGGCCCCGTATTCAACCGCGCCGGGGAAGTGATCGGCATCGACGTGCAGATCTATGCGGGCGCGGATAGGGCCACCAGCCTCGCTTTCGCGATCCCGATCAATGAGGCCATCGAAGTGCGCACGCGCTTGCAGGCCTCGCGCAATGCAACGCAGAGCGCGCCCGGCGTGCACGTGCAAGACGTGAGCCCTGGCGTGGCGGTGGCCCTGGGATTGCCGCGTCCGGCCGGTGCGCTCGTCAACGCGGTCGAGCCCGGGACGCTGCTTGCCGCGCGTGGTGTCAAGCCCGGCGACGTCATCGTGCAGTTCGGCGAGCGGAACGTCGACAGCGCAGCCGATTTCGTCGACGACATGGCCACCTTGCCGGCCGGGGCCGATATCGCTGTCAAGCTGATCCGCAACAGAAAGCCGATGACGATACGCATCACAGCGGCGGCCGCGGCAGGCGAGGCCCCGCAAAGCGCGGGTTCCGGCTTCGGCACGCCGCAAGACGAGGCCGTGTCGGGTGACCGGCTGGGCTTGATCATGCACGCGCTCAACGAAGACGAGCGGCGCATGAGCGACCTTCCGATCGGCATGATGGTCGACAGCGTGAGCGGCCCGGCCGCGAATGCCGGCATTCGTCCGGGCGACATCGTGTTGTCGCTCAACGACACGCTGGTCGAGTCGCCCGAGCAAGCGGCTGCGTTGGAGACGAAGGCGGGCAAGACGGTCGCGGTGCTGATCCAGCGCGACCATGTGCGCAGCTTCGTGTCGATCAAGCTCAGATGACGGCCGCTGCGACGTGAAGACGGTGCTCGGGCCGTGGTGGGTCAGTGCGGTTCGGCGCGATGCGCGAGCGGCGTTCTGCCTTTGATCAACGCTTCGAGGCCTGCGAGCTGATAGCTCCAGAACAAGGCGAAGGCATGCTGAATATCGGCCCCCGACTCGTAGCGCTCGAGAATGGCCGCGATCATGGTCACCGTATTGGCGAAGATCTGCTGCAGCACCATGCTGAAGTGAGGATCGGCTTCGCCTGGCGCGTGCTTGTGCACGAAATGTTCGGCTTGGCGCGCCATCTCGCGTGTCATGCGTGCGCGTACGTTTTCGTAGCGTGTGCCTTGCGCGCCGTTGAGCAGGATCAGCACGGGCAGCCGCTGCTCGACCCAGAACGACAGCAAGGCCTTGGCGTGTTCGGAGCCTTCTGCGGTCGCGCTCGACCACATGCCTATCGAGGACAGTTCGCGCATTCTCGTGCGCAGCAGCCGCATCAGCCGGCCGGCGTGCGACGGCGAGACGACCGCATCGAACAGGACTTGCTTGTTCTCGAAGTACTTGTAGATGTTGCTTGCAGTGACATCGGCCTGTTCCGCGATCTCGGCCACCGTTGCGCGCGTGTAGCCGCTGGCGGCGAACGTCGTGGCGGCGGCCGCCAGAATCCGGTCGCGAACGTCGGCCTTCAAACGCTGGGCCATAGCAGTTTCTCCTGCAGTCGCAACAGCTGGGGTGCCCACGGCGCCGCTTCCTCGAGTTCGAACGCGAGGCGGAGCAAGCGCGCGTCGTGGTCGAGCCGGCCCACGAAATGGCAGCCGAGAGGAAGCCCATCGGCGGACCAGTAAAGCGGGACCGACATGGCCGGGCAGCCCGCCAGCGAGGCCGGGACGGTATAGCCGGCGAGCCGGTTGGTGTGGCTCATCAGCGTCGCGGGATCTTCGGTCGGGCCGAACTGGCCGAGCGGGAAAGCGGTGAACGGCACGGTGGGGCTCAGCAGCAGATCGACCGGGGCGAGGGCTGCGTGCACCGCGTTGCCGGCGGTGGTCAGCGCGGCGATCGCCTCGTGCATCCGGGCCGGCGCGAGCGAGCGGGCGCGCCTCACGATCTCGAGCGTGTACGGCTCGATGAGCGCCGTGTCGAAAGCCGGCCCCATCAACGACGAGACATAGTCGAACAAGCCGGCTAGCGTGGCGCCCGTCAGGTCGAAGAATGCCTGGCTGGCGGCGGGCGCATCGAACTGAGGCCCCTGAGCGTCGACGACCTCGTGTCCGAGGTCCGCGCACAGCTTCGCGCATGCGTCGAGCGCTTCGAGCGCTTGTGGGGTGGGCAATTCGCCGAACGCGTCCCGACGATAGACGCCGATGCGAAGCCGAGGCACGCGATGCTCCTGCAACGCTTGCACGGCAGGCAGCGGCGAGGCGTGTCCCGGCGTTTCGACCGCCTTCAGCCATGCCGCGCTGTCGCGGACCGAACGGCTGACGCAATGATCGCTGATGAGGGAGGCCGTGGGCATGTCCGGCGGCATATCCGTCGCGACGGTTCTGCCGCGGCTGGGCTTGAATCCGAACAAGCCGGTAAAGGACGCGGGGCCGCGGATCGAGCCGCCGCCATCGGACGCATGGGCAACGGGCACCATGCCGGATGCGACCGCCGCCACCGCGCCGCCCGAGGAGCCGCCGGGGGAAAGGTCGAGGCGCCACGGGTTGTGGGTAGCGCCGTTGAGCAGCGGCTCGGTGGTGCCCAGGAGCCCGAACTCGGAGGTCGCGCTCTTGCCGAGCACGACGAGGCCCGATTGTTCGAGCGCCTGCGCATAAGGCGAAACGGCGGGGGGGCGTTGCCCTTGGAAGAGCCGTGACCCTGAGCTCGTGGGATGGCCGGGGTAGGCCAGAAGGTCTTTCACGAGCGTGGGCACGCCTGCAAAGACGCTGGTTGCGCCGGTTACGGGCGCGGCGAGCGCCTGTTTCCGCGCCAAGTCGAAATCGAACGAAGCCAAGGCATTGAGCCGCGGTTGCAGCCGCTCGATCCGCTCGATGGCGGCGTCGATCAAATCGATTGCCCGGGCTTCGCCGTTCTTGACGAGCGAGGCCTGAGCTGTCGCATCCATGTCGAGAAACGGAAAACCCTCGGGCCTGCTTTGCGGTGCCATGCGGTATCTCCTCAATGACGTTTAAAAGAGAATTAATTATTCTCTTTTCGTTGTCAAGCGTTCGACGATGAGAGGAGGGCGCATGAACCGTGGCCCCTGCGTCGATGTGGCGGAGGGTTTTGCTTACCTCTTGACGCATGCACGTTTTACGGTGACGTTCGCGAAAGCAGGGCATATCGAGCGACTGCACTGCGAACGGCGGCGCTGGTGGTAGAATCGCGTCCGCCCTGCCCGGGTGATGAAATTGGTAAACATAGCGGACTTAAGCAATTGAGTGCCCGGCTGGAAACGGTCGGTGCAGAACCCTTCAAATTCGGCGAATCCCCTGGTGCGTACACGCGCCGAGGCAACACCGAGCCAAGCCCGATAGTGCGGTCGTCACGGCCCGCTTCGCGGAAGGTGTAGAGACTAGACGGGGGGCGCCTAAAGCGGCATGCGACGCGCACAGCGTGGCCGGCCGCCAAGGCGAAGGCATAGTCCAGCGCACGAACGGCAACGCTTCGCGCCGCGCCGGCATCGAAAGATGCAGTGTGACGAAAATCCGCCGCCTAACGGCCTGCCGGTTCGAGTCCGGTCCCGGGCACCACTTCTACCTGTGGCCACAGCAAGCGAGGCGCTGACGCGCTTGAACGGCCCTCGCGGCGGCAACCACGCCCCATGCATCAATCATCCGGCGCACCGGATGCCATGTCCTGATCACCGGGATTGGCCTATATTACCCAGCCGTCATCCTGTCTCTCCGACGTTAAAACGGCATTTTTTTGCGAATGCGCTGCGATATCGGATGCCGGCTCTTTGATAACGGGTTGTAATCTTCTTTCGACAAGATGACGGCTGTTACGTCATTGATTCTTGATGACGCTCGTCATGTCGGTGATGCCTCGCATCGGCGGCTCCTGCGGTGTGTGGCGCTCGTACCGACGCAATTCAACGCGTGATTGGAGATCCCCGATGAAGAAGGTCTTTACTTTCGCATTCGCCGTCGCTGCCGCCGCGCTGTCTTCCTCCGCGATTGCTGGCGTGGAATCCACTTTGACGCTTCAACAGGCGATCGATGCCACGACCGAAGCGCTTCACGCTTGTGCGGCTAAAGGCTATAAGGTTGCAGTCACCGTCGTCGATCCCGATGGGGTGATCAAACTGCAGGCGCGCGGCGACGACAGTCCGATCCATTCCCGGCAATTCTCTTTTCGCAAAGCCTTCACCGTGATGAGCATGGGGCCGATGGTTGGAGGGGACAGTTCGAGCGGCGTCATTCAATTCATCAACAGCAAGAATCCCGCTGGAACCGCCACGGTGGGCGCCGCCTCTCCCGATCTCCTGTTCCTGCCGGGTGCCGTGCTGCTGAAATAGGATGGGCGGGCGATCGGTGCCATCGGTGTCAGCGGTGCACCATTGAGCAGCGATGACGAAGTCTGTGCCGAAGCAGGGGCCGCCAAGGTCCGGCAGTGATTCGCCCGCGCTGAAGGGCAGGTCTCTCGCCGCCCCTGAGGCAGAGACCTGCGCCGCCCCTGAGTCCCGTACGGGATGCAGCATGGACGCCTTTGCGTCCTCAACGTTGCCGCCCAGCCCAAAGGCGTCCTGTGCGGATCGGGAGCACGGAGGCCTCTTTGCTGCTAATGTCCTTTTTTTTCAGAGCCGAACCTATGCCTTTGGTCAATTTCAAAGCCGTTGCCGATGATTTGACTACCGCCTGGAAGTCGTCGGTTGTCGGTCAGATTGGAGCAGCGAAAATCAAAACGCTCAGAATGGATGAGCAGCCCTATGAAGAAGAAACGCACGACTACAACGAAGGGTTGCTCGTAGTCGATGGAAAGCTGCTTTTGCAGGTCGAACAAGAACAGGTCGTGGTGGAAGCCGGGCAAATGTATCTTGCACTGGCAGGTACGCCGCACGCGGTCTTGCCAGGCAGCCACGGTACGCTGGTCATTATCGACGTGTAAGGCGCGTCAATTCGCCCGAGCCCGCGCGCTTTGGCCGCGAGGGGCGTGAGCCATTCACGGCGCGAGCGAGCGCTCAATCTCAAAATTTCTGCGTGCGTTACAAATGTTGCGAAGTATTACAACACTCCCTTACAATCCGTCCACGAAGGAATGATTCCCGCTCGGATTCAATGCTCGACGTGTCCGATTGGCTGTTTATTTCGCCGTTCGGTGCGAGAGTCGTTCCTATAGGCGATTAATGGGGGGCTTTGGTCTCCTGTCGATTCGTTGTCAGCGTCCCAGCATCGGGTTGGGCTTAAGCTGATTCCGCAGTCAAGCCATGGAGCCAAGCATGGGAACGGTTTCTCCGTCTTCGAACACGACGCTGCTGCAGCAAGCGGCGCAATCCATTGTGAGCGGCGCCACCGGCTCGTCGCTCGATGTGAATACGTTGGTCTCAGCCATCGTGATGGCGAAGATTGCCGGACGCGCATCGGCGATCGCCAATCAGCAGAAGAGCGGCAACACGATGTTGTCGGCGCTGGGCATGATGAAATCCTCGTTGGGGACGCTGCAAACGTCGCTGGCAGGCTTGTCGGACGGCAGCATTTTCACGCAATTCGCCGCCACCGCCAGCGGCAAAGGCATCACCGCGACGACGACGGGGGGCGCCGCCGCCGGTTCGTACGCGGTCAATGTGCAACAGCTCGCCACCGCAAACCAGATTTCCTCGAAAGCGTTCGCGGCGAAAGCGACGCTTGGCACGGGCACGCTGACGATCGGCATCGGTAGCGCCTCGATGACGCTGAATCTCGATTCGAAGAACAACACGCTCGCGGGCATCGCATCGGCGATCAACGGAGCGGCGAACAATCCCGGCGTAACGGCGGCGGTCGTCACGGGCACCGACGGCCAGCACCTCGTGCTCACATCGGCGCAAACCGGCGCTGCGAACATCGTCTCGGTCTCGGCGGGTGCCGGCGTCGACTCGAATATGGCGACGGCGAACTTCACGCAGGTCGAGGCCGCGCAAGACGCGAAGCTCACGATCAGCGGCAGCGCGGTGACGAGCGCCAGCAACACGGTCAAGGATGCGCTCACGGGTGTCACGCTCAACCTGACGTCGGCTGCGGTCGGCTCGCCGCAGACGATCAGCGTGGCGGCCGATCCGTCGGCCATCGCGTTGGCCGTTCAAGGCTTCCAGAAAGCGTACAACGCCTGGGTAGCTCAGCATAAGTCGCTGTCGTCGTATGACCCGTCGACCGCCCAGGCGGGCCCGTTGCTTGGCGACGCGATGCTCAATTCGGCCGTCAACGGCATCGGCGGCATCATGGCGAGCGGCGTCGCGCAAGGTGGCAAGACGTACAGTCTCGCGCAGATCGGTCTCGATTTGAAACACGACGGCACGCTGGGGTTCGATCAGGCCAAACTGCAATCGACGCTTTCGGCCAATCCGACGTTGGTGTCGTCGGTGTTCAACGGTACGAACGGTATCGGCCAGCAGATGAACAAGTTTCTCGATGCGTATACGCAAACGACCATCGGACAGGTGGATAAGCGTACGGCGTCGATCAACTCGAGCCTGTTGACCGTCTCGAAGCAACAGAACGAGTTGGTTGCCTATCAGCAGACGCTCACGACGCAGTACAACGCACAGTTCACTGCTCTGAACCGGCTGCTGACCAGGGTGAACAACAACAGGAACTATCTGAATCAGTTGTTCGGCGGCAACGGCTCCCCGGGCACCATGAACAAATCGGCCTAACCGGCCGCTCAATATCTTCCGCAATCGTCATCCGGGCGGAGACGGGAAACGTCGAGCACGCCAGCGAACTGCGGAGAGAGCGAAACGCGATACCTCGCCCGGGGCGCTATTGTTTTAGCGTCGAGGGATCGCAATTTTTTGCACTGGCAGGTGCGAGCGCGGGGGGCGGGCTACAATGGCCCCCGCTCGAATATTCGCCCAGTCATGAAGAAAATCCGCCTCTCGTTGCTCGCCTCCCTGCCGTTCGTGCTCGCTTTGCCGACGGCCTGCACGCTCTATCAGAACCCCACCCTGTGCAAACAGCAGATGCGCAGCGAACTCGCACAAGCGTCGCCGGCGGCGAAACTGTCGGTGTCGCATGTGGGCGTCGGTATTCGCGGTTCGCGTGTCGTCGTCGAAGGCTCGATCGAGGCGCCGGCCGCCGCATCGAGCAGCGCGCCGGCCTCCGCCGCGGCGGGTAAACCATCGAAGACGGTCAAGGCGGCTGCCGCAGAATGCACGTTCGACGGCGCGTCGTTGACGGCGTTGCGCTGGCTTTCGCCGCAGGAACTCGCCGAACCGCACAGTGATAAGCAGGACGACCCGCAAGACGCGCCGCACGACGCTCAAAACTGAGCGCTGGCGCGCTGTCGGCGCACGCCGACGGTGCTACGATTTGTGTCGACAAGTCGAGGGAGGCGGATATGGACGGCTTCGTCAGGCATCGAATAGAGGGCGTGTCGGTCGACATCGAAGTGGTTCCGGCGGCGCCACGCGGTTTTACCGCGCGGTTCAGGCTCGTCGGCGGCGCACGCGAGCCCGATTGGCATGATGCCGTGCACGTCACGCATGGCCCATTTTCGAGTCAGCAGGCGGCCGAGGAGGCCGCCAAATCAGAGGCCCTCGTGCGCATTCTGGCGCATGGTTCGTCATGAACCAGGGGCTGTCATAGGGAGTGCAGGGCCGGGCGTTCGATCATTTGCGAGCGCGTCCGGCCATGCAGGTTTTGCACAGTCGGCCGGGACCGGTAAAATGCGCGGTTGATCCACGGAAATATCGCCGTGGCGAAAGCGCAAGGATTCCCCGAACATGACTGATCTTCGTATTACCTCGCGGTTCGCAGCTCTGCTTCTCGCCGGCGGCTTCGTTGCCGGCTGTAGTTCGCCGTCGCCCACCCAGGTCGACTACAAAAGCGATTCGAAGTCGAAAGAAGTGTCGCTTGCCGTTCCGCCCAACATGATCGAGGAAACGTCCGATCAGCGCTCGTTGCCGCCGCAGGGCGGCCAGGCTTCGCTCTCCGGTCTCGAGCAGGTTCAACAAGTGGCGCCGCCCGAGAACGCCGTCGTGCCTCCCGTTGCCGGCATGCACCTGCAGCGTGACGGCAGCGAAAGCTGGCTCGTCATCGACGGCAAGTCGCCCGACGACGTGTGGGCGAAAGTGCGCCGCTTCTGGCAGGAGCAGGGCTTCCTGCTCGTCGTCGACCAGCGCGACAAGCACGTGATGGAAACCGATTGGAACGAAACGCGCGCGCAGATCAACGAGGGCCTGATTCGCAATACGCTCTCGAAGGCGATGGGCAATTCGTACGTCGCGGCAGAGCGCAACAAGTTCCGTACGCGCCTTGAAGTCGCGCCGAACGGCGGTACCTATCTGTTCATCAGCCAAAAGGGCATGCGCGAGGCGCTGACCGGGGCGAACAACGAGTCGACCAAGTGGGAGCCCAAGCCGAACGATCCCGCCCTCGAGACCGAATATCTGAAGCGGCTCATGGCCGTGCTCGCTCGTGCCGACGTGTCGGGCAATGCACACGACACCGCTGCCGATCAGTCGGCAACTGCGCCTCATGCTGCGTCCGGCGCGGCATCGAAGGCCGACAGCAAGGCGGCGACGGTCGCCGCGCAAAATGTCGCCGCGGCCGGGCAGGCTCAGGGCGCGAAGGTTGCCACGCTCGAGACGCCGGTGGTGGCGCAGCCCGAGATCACGCTCGATGAGCCGTATGAGCGCGCTTGGCTGCGCGTCGGCATCGCGCTCGACCGCAGCAGCTTTACCGTCGACGACCGCGATCACAACCAGGGCCTGTACTTCATCCGCTACGTTGATCCGAAGGATACGAGCGCGGACGAGCAGGGCTTCTGGAGCCAGGTCTTCCATGGCAAGACGGAGAAGATCGCGAAGCAATACCGCATCAACGTGCGTGCCGTCACCGAGAACCAGACGCGCGTGGCCGTCGTCGACGAGAAGGGCAATGTCGACACGTCTGCGCCGGCGAAGCAGATCATGGCGCTCGTCATCGATCAGTTGCGGTAAGCATGATTGACGAAGGCCCCCTCGGCTGGTGATGATCGAGGGGAACGAAAGGCGCCCACTGTGGCGCCTTTTTGTTAGCGGGCGACGATCCATCGTGGCCGCGCATACGGTCGCACTATCGGGGCGAGTATGAGCACCAGTTGACGCTCGTGTTGACGGAGCTGCAAACGTGCACGCCGTCAGGCGGCGGCTACGTGGTGGATACGCTGGCGGGCGCTTTGTGGACTCTGCAGCAGCTCGACTACGCTGCCGTGGTGCGCGCGGCTATTGCGCTAGGGAACGATACCGATACGACCGCGGCCGTGGCTGGCGGCCTCGCGGGCATCGTCCATGGGATCGAGGGCATCCCGTCTGTCTGGCTGGACCGCCTTGCTGGTGCCGATCTGGTCGCCTCAGCCGAGGAGCGGCTGCTGCGGCGTCTGTCCTTGTAGGGGGGCGATCCAACCCGCGTTCTGAGGAACGCGGGCATGTCGTTGCCTATCGAACCGTGACGGTGTCTTTAGGACTTCGTATGGTCTCAGTGCCCGGCGCTGGGCACGTCGAGAATGAGGATGATGGTCCAGTCGGCATCGCCCTCGTGGTGATATTGCCGTTCGGCGACGATAAACGGCTGCTGCTTGCCAGCCGGCCCGAGGAACAGCACGTCGCCTTCCATCGGCAGGCATTCGACGGGGGGCAGCGCGAGAAAGGCCTCTTGTGAGCCGCGCGGCATCAGTTTTTCGATTTTGCGGGACGCCGCTTCTGTCCACTCGATATCCAGCTGGATGTTGCTCATTCTGTCCTCCGCACCAGGGTGCGCACGGGTTGCGTCAAATGTTCGGTGCGCGACTTTAGCATACCGGTTGCGCCCGTTCGGCGATAAAAAAGCCGAAACCGGCAGGACCGGGTTCGGCTCGTATCTGGCAGACGCGGCAGTTGGCGCAGACCGCGAGCGTCGCTTACTCGCTCGCGCCAGCGGCCGGAGCCGCCTTCATGCTGTTGGCCGCCTTCTTGTGGTGTTGCATCGGCTTGTGATGCTTCATGGCCGGCATCTCCGTTTGCTGCGGCATCATCTCCTGCTGCGATTGCAGTGCCTGGGCGCGTTGCTCGACGTCGGCTGCCGTGGCCGGATCGGTGCTCATCTTGATAGCACTATCTTCCTGCGCATATGCGGCACCGGCCAACATCGCAAGGGAAACCAAGACAGTCAGGGACGCTTTCTTCATTATTGCCTCCATGCGGAAAAGTGGATGGGTTATGGCCCAGATGCTGCCCGTCCGGCTGGACACTGCATTCTAGCCACCATAAGCCGTTGCCTGCGGTCTATGTGTAGCAAAAGCGACGGTCCGTAACGTCTCGTTACAGATCGCCGCCACCCTTAGCCAATCTTAGGCTTGCTCGTCAAAACCATCCAAGTGCCCGATAGAGATGAAATTGCGCGAGACCGAATAGTTCATGCAGCGCAATATTGGCGCCGATGAGGTTCGTCCAGCGCGGCGTGAGCCCAACCTGCGCGCGGCGCGTGTTCGACGAGACCGGCTGCGGTGCGAGCCCGAAGCGCGCGAAGTCGAGCAGCGAGCGATGCAGGTGGTACTTCGACGTAATTAGGATCAACGAATCGTAATGTTCGTGGCGCAACATGCCCGCGACGTTGGCGGCGTTCTCGTAAGTGTTGTAGCTCTTGTTTTCGAGACGCAAATCGTCGCGTTCGACATGCTCCCGCAATAGATACGGTGCATAAGTATCGGCTTCGGTGGCCCGATGATGTTGGGGATTGCCGCCGCTCACGATCACTTCGCAGCGCCTGGCCGCTTGGCGGCAGGCGGCGTACACCGTGGCTGTTTTGACGATACGCCAGCGCGCGTCGGCTTTGGGGACGAGCACGTCGTTCGAGTCGTACTCGGTTCCGCCGCCGAGCAGGACGATGACGGTGCGCTCGCCGAAGCGAGGGGCGGAGGTGTCGGGTGTGCCCAGTTGTACCTGGTCGAGCAGCGGGGCGGTCAGCCAGCCGGCCGCGAGCAGCCAGAACAGGGTCGCGGCAGCGATGGTGACGGGCAGGCGCGCGGGACGCCAAAGTATGAAAACTACGAAAAATGCTGCGAATAAAGTGAATATGATCAATTGAGTTGGGGTAACGTATGGTTTCGGGGTAAACCGCAAGTTGCCCATCGCGTTGGGCAACGATGCATCGTCAAAAACGATGCAAGCGCATTTTGATCGGTACGAAGGGCTCAAATTATAGGCAGTACCGTACCGATGACACGGCGACGCCGGAGCATGACCGGCCCATCGCCCCGACCCGGCAACCGGCGCCGCGAGGTGTCGTTCGCCGCACGGCTTTGCGCCGTGAGAGCCGCGCGATGGCTGGACTTTACGAAAGAGTCGAGATGACGACGTATTCGAACGAAGCGGTACTCGAGGCACTCCGGAGAGTGCAATATCGCCAGGTTCCGTGGGCCAAGCGCCCGGGCGTCTTCGAGTATTTACGCGGGCTCGGCTTGATGGAGACGGTGCGACAGCGCACCGTCGCACCCGGGGCGGGTTTTCACGCGCCTGTGGACATCGCCGTGCTGACCGAACGGGGCCGAGCCGAGTTTACACGGCTCGCGCGCCAGGAGCGCTCGCTCAATTGGGCAGGGCTGCGCACGGACGGTTACGTGCTCGGCGAAGCGCGTGCTGCCGACGCAGTGGATCTGAGGTCGTAACGCACCGCACATCCCCATCTCGTTCCATTCGCTGATTCTTTTTTCGCTCGATTGCCGGTCGACCAGAAAAAAGCCCGTATCGCGAGGATACGGGCTACCGGATATTTCTGCTGCTGCCACGCTGTGTTCATGGCAATGATTCGGACTGATTGCCGCGCGAGTGGTTCCCGCATACGGTTGCGATTTGCATTGGCGACACCACGAGCGAGGCGCGGCTGGTGCGGTTAGCGGCTTTTCCGCGCGCTCGGGGCGTGCGGCGGCTCAGGATGTGAGCGTGCGTTGTTGACGATATCCCCGCGCAGGTTGCCGCGCGGCGCCGACGCCGGCGTCATCTCGCGCACGGGCTCGGCGTGCGGGGCTCTGATCTCGACGGGAGGATCGGCGGCACGCGTGTCGTCGCCAGCGGCCGGCCGTACGATTGCGGCCAAGGCAAGCAGCGACACCGCTGCGCCACCCAACAGCAAAGGCGCTCGCAACATGATCAATCGTGGCTCCCGGCACGCCGCTCAAATGCGGCTTGTCCATAACCGACAAATTAAATGCGCGAGCGAAAGCGCGCTGTAAATATTGGTAAATGGATGTTTCGCCCCAATCGGAAGTGCGAGCGAAAGGGGATTGGATGCCGCGAAGCGCGGGATTCGCGCTTTGCCATCAGGATTCGATCAGGGGGAGCGCCGGCTCGGGGTGGCCGGCGACGATGGCGACTCGCGAGGTGGATGCGATGTGCGATGCGAGTCGTCGCGAGAACGGGAACGTTACGCCATCTTGGCGGGTGCGCGCCAGGATTCGGGATTGGTCCAGAACGCGCCGCGCAAGCGATCGCGGCTCGGCGGCGCTGGCGGCTTGACTGCGGTGGTGCCGATGCGCCCGCGCAGCGAGATCTCGCGGCCGCAACCGCTCAGGCGGTTGACGATTTCAGTGAGCGTACCGTCCGCTTGCCACTCGTCGAAGCGGCGCCGGCAAGTCGGCGGGGATGGATAACGGCCCGGCAGCTTCGACCAGCCTTCGCCGGTCGAAAGCACCCACAGCACCGCGTTGACAACTGCACGCGCTTCCACGCGAGGGCGTCCGCGTCGCTCGCTGCGTGCGGGCTCCGCACAGAACAGCGCCTCGACCAGCACCCACTCGTTATCCCTCAAATCGTCGAACATCATGTCCTCACCTCAGCGAAACTAACCCCGGTGCGCAGCCCCGCGCCGCGCACTCTTGCGACACCCGGAGACAGGGTGTCGAGCGAGCCATATCGGGCTGCCGCGAACGATCTCGTTCGTTTTACCGGCAGCGCCAACGTCGCCGCGCCCGGCAACGCATGAAGCGTGCCACGTTGGTCGCGGATGCCGCAAAGCCCTGTCGCAGCAGGCTCGCAGGGATGTCAGCTAGGGGCGTATAAGACGCCAAATCGAGAGGGCAGAAAATCAGGGCAATCACCAATCTTGTGCAATTCGGCGCAGGGCGGGTGCGTTCGCGCCCGATTATTGCGATGCGGAAAATAACGTCGGCAAGCGATGCGAGACCTGGGTCCAATGCTGATGTTTCGGGATGTTGCCAGTCTGATTTTCGGTTTGCTAACGCAGCATCTACCGCCCGATGGCGCGGCGATGTTGCCGCATGATGGCGCAATCGATTTGGCAATGGCCGTTGCACTCGCGCACCGGCCTGGCCTCAATATCGTCGTTGTTTACGCACCCGGCCTTTTTGCGTAAGATGGCGTCAAGTCACGCGGCGTCTTCTCCGGAATACCGCTGCTTCGTCCGGCTGGGTTAGGCTTGATGGCTGTTCAATTCGCCACCCCCCGGTTCGTGCTCCCATCAATATGACCGATCAAAATCGGGCGAGCGCGTCTTCAGTTCCATATCGTCTGTTTGATCCGGTTCGTTGACCACAGGGTCTGATCTAGCTGCATGAATACCCAAGAGGCGAAGATCGTCCTCGAGACTGCTTTGATTTGCGCGCAAGAACCGCTGAGAGTCGGTGATTTGCGCAAGCTTTTCGCCGACAGCGTATCGGCGGATACAGTCCGTGCATTACTTGAGGATTTGAAGAAGGATTGGTCCGGGCGTGGCGTCGAGCTCGTCGGACTGGCCTCCGGCTGGCGCTTTCAGAGCAAGCCGGCCATGCGCGTCCATCTCGATCGCCTGCATCCCGAGAAGCCGCCGAAGTATTCGCGTGCCGTGCTCGAGACGCTCGCAATCATTGCCTATCGGCAACCGGTCACGCGCGGCGATATCGAGGAAATCCGCGGAGTCACGGTCAATACGCAGGTCGTCAAGCAGCTCGAGGACCGCAATTGGATCGAGGTGATCGGTCATCGCGACGTGCCGGGCCGTCCGGCGTTGTATGCGACGACCAAGCAGTTTCTCGACGATCTCGGCCTGAAGGCGCTCGATGAGCTGCCACCGCTCGAAGATCCGGCGATGCCGGAAGGCAGCGCGCTTGCTCAGCATGCGATCGAGTTTCTCGATGCGGCTGCGGCCGAGAGTGAGGTGGCAACGCCCGACGACAAGCTCGGCGCAGCGGTCGCCAGCGAGGCGCCGCAAGATGGGCCGGTCGAGGCCGACGCCGCTCACGCTTCGCATGACGAGGCAAACGTTGCAACGGCCGACGCCGCAGGCGGGCTGAGTGAGCAACCCGCGGCTCAAACGCAAGCCGCAGATTTGGACGTCTTGCACGAGGCTTCGCCGGCAGGCGAGGCGCACGAGACGCACCTGCATTCGCTGCCGGAGGTACGGCACGCCGTCGAACTGGATTCGACGGCCCATGCGACGCACGACGACGGCGCGCATGACGACGCAGCGGATGACGCAAACGAGCTGATCGACGACGAACCCGCGTCGCGCAGCGCTTGACGTAATCGAACCTTTTTGTCGCGCCCGCAACGGGCGCGCGACCTGACATTTTGAGGTTGTTTTGACAGATACCCACGACACCGATTTGTCCGCGTCCGGGCGTGCCGCAGACGCTGCGGGGCACGACGACGCGCGCAAGGCTCGGACGCCGGGCGACACGGAGCATCCGGCCGGCGCTGCGGAAGCGGGCGATCAGGATCGTCCGCGCCGTGGTTTGCGGCGCGGGCCGCGTAGCTTGATTGCGCGCCGTCGCGCGGCGGGCAAGACGAAGGGCGAGGCGACGCAGCCTCAGTCCGATGCGGCGCCGTCGGCCGAGCCGCAAGCGCAGCCCGAAGGCGAGGTGCCGTCGCAAGCACGGCCGGCGCGCAAGCAGGCGGGCGCCAAGGGGCCGCGCAAGCAGGCTGGCGGCGGGCGACGCGAAGGCGGCCAGGGCCAGGACAAAGGCCAGGGCAAGCGCGAGGGCAGCAACAAACGTGACGAGCAGCGTGACGACAAGCGCGCCGATGTCGCGCAGCCGTCGCAAGACGATTTGTTCTCCTATGTGACGTCGCCTGCGTTCGACGCCGACAACAACACGACTGGCGGCGTGCGCGCCCCGATGCTGCGGCGCGGCCGCCAGGTTCAGCAAAAGCGCGTGCTGGCGCCGGACGACGATGCGCCGAAGCTGCACAAAGTGCTGGCCGAGGCTGGCATGGGCTCGCGCCGCGAAATGGAAGAGCTGATCGTCGCGGGGCGTGTGTCGGTCAACGGCGAGCCGGCTCATATCGGCCAGCGCATCATGCCGACCGACCAGGTCCGCATCAACGGCAAGCCCGTGAAGCGCAGGCTTCAGGCGAAGCCGCCGCGCGTGCTGCTCTACCACAAGCCGACGGGCGAAATCGTCAGTCATGCCGATCCCGAAGGGCGGCCGTCGGTGTTCGACAAGCTCCCGCCGATGAAGACGGCGAAGTGGCTGGCCGTGGGCCGGCTCGACTTCAACACCGAGGGGTTGCTGATGCTGACCACCTCGGGCGATCTCGCGAACCGCTTCATGCACCCGCGCTACAGCGTCGAGCGCGAGTACGCGGTGCGTGTCGTCGGCGAGCTCAGCGAAGCCTCGCGGCAAAAGCTGTTGCACGGCATCGAGCTCGACGATGGCCCCGCCAATTTCCTGCGCATTCGCGATGGCGGCGGCGAAGGCACCAATCATTGGTATCACGTTGCGCTCGCGGAAGGGCGTAATCGCGAAGTGCGACGCATGTTCGAGGCGGTCGGCCTGATGGTGAGCCGTCTGATCCGTACGCGTCACGGCCCGATCTCGTTGCCTCGCGGTTTGCGCCGTGGCCGCTGGGAGGAGCTCGAAGACAACCAGGTGCGTAGCCTGATGGCTGCGGTGGGTCTGAAAGCGCCGACCGAGGAGAAGGGCGGCAAGCGGGCGGCGCCTGAGCGTCGACAGCCCGACCCGATGCAGACCTCGATGGGCTTCATCAGCCGCGAACCCGTGCTGACGGCTCACGGCCGCTTCGAGCAGCCGCGTGGCGGCCGGCGCGGCGCGGCAGGGGGCTTCGGTGCCGGGGTCGGTTTCGGCGAGGGTTCGGGCGGCTACGGTAACCGCACTGGCGGCGCCGGCGCTGGCCGTGGCGGCAAACCACGCGGCGGTGGCGGTAATCGCGACGTGGACGGCAACCGTGCGCCGACGACGGGCGCCAAGCGTGCGCAGGGCGGCAACGCCAATGGCAATCGTGCACCCGGCGCCGGCGGTAACCGCACGGGTGGCGGCAATCGCGGCGCGCAGTCGCCGCGGCCGACGACGCAGCGCAACCGGTCGCGCGGACGCTGAGCGATGCTGACGGGACCGTCGAACGGCGGTCCCGCGACACCCAAACAGCCTGCTTTCGACGTCCCGGCGGTTTGACGCTGGGATGCTTGCTTTGCAAGCGTCTCGAAAAATGCTAGACTCTCGAAGTCGCTGGGCGTGCGGCTTTCTCTCTGTGCGGCTCAGGTGCGACCACCGGTAAGAAGATGGGCGTGAAGCCCATTTTTTTTTGCGGTAACGGTTCGGCATCTCGAGTAGCGCTCTCTTTCCGCGCGCGAGGCAAGGCGCGCGGCCCGTGAGGTGTGTCGCGTGGCGCGCGTGAACACCTTAGAGGGCATTGTGCAACTGACGGAACTGATAGAAACCACGGTCACGGGTCTGGGCTACGAATTAGTCGACCTCGAGCGGACCGGGCGCGGCATGCTGTGTATCTACATCGACCAGCCGGCCGGCATCGCGATTGAAGATTGCGAAAAGGTCACGCGTCAGCTCCAGCACGTTCTGACGGTTGAAAATATTGACTACGAACGGCTCGAAGTGTCGTCGCCGGGGCTGGACCGTCCGCTGAAGAAACTCGCGGATTTCGTCCGCTTCGCGGGCAGCGAGGCCGTTGTGACGTTAAAAAAACCGTTGGACGGGCGCAAATCGTATCGGGGCATCCTGCATGCGCCGAACGGGGAAACGATCGGTTTGGAATTTGAAGGGAAGGAAGGCACCGCGATGCTTGATTTCACGCTCGCGGATATTGATCGCGCACGCCTTGTCCCGCACGTTGACTTTAGGAGCCGTAAATAATGAGTCGCGAAGTATTGATGCTGGTGGATGCGCTGGCGCGCGAGAAGAACGTCAATAAGGATGTCGTGTTCGCTGCGCTCGAAGCCGCCCTTGCTTCAGCCACCAAGAAGCTCTTCGAAGAAGACGTGGATATTCGCGTCCACATCGATCGTGAAAGCGGCGAGCATGAAACGTATCGCCGCTGGCGCGTCGTGCCGGACGAAGCAGGTTTGCAACAGCCGGATCAGGAAATCCTGCTGTTCGAGGCTCGCGAGGATCAGCCCGAGATCGAGATCGATCAGTTCATCGAGGAACCGATCCCCTCGATCGAATTCGGCCGTATCGGCGCGCAGGCCGCCAAGCAGGTGATTCTGCAAAAGGTGCGCGATGCCGAGCGCGAGCAGATCCTGAACGACTTCCTCGAGCGCGGCGAAAAGATCATGACCGGCACGGTCAAGCGTCTCGACAAGGGTAACTTCATCGTCGAATCAGGGCGCGTGGAAGCGCTGCTGCGTCGCGATCAGCTGATTCCGAAGGAAAACCTGCGCGTGGGCGACCGCGTGCGCGCCTACATCGGCAAGGTCGATCGTACGGCGCGCGGCCCGCAGATCGAGCTGTCGCGCACGGCACCCGAATTCCTCATGAAGCTGTTCGAGATGGAAGTGCCCGAGATCGAACAGGGCCTGCTCGAAATCAAGGCTGCGGCGCGCGATCCTGGCGTGCGCGCGAAGATCGGCGTCGTCGCGTACGACAAGCGTATCGATCCGATCGGCACCTGTGTCGGCATTCGCGGTTCGCGCGTGCAGGCGGTGCGCAACGAGCTCGGTGGCGAGAACGTCGACATCGTGCTATGGTCCGAAGACCCGGCCCAGTTCGTGATCGGCGCGCTCGCGCCGGCTGCGGTCCAGTCGATCGTCGTCGATGAAGAAAAGCACTCGATGGACGTCGTCGTGGACGAAAACGAGCTCGCGGTCGCGATCGGCCGCAGCGGCCAGAACGTGCGTCTTGCCAGCGAACTGACGGGCTGGCAAATCAACATCATGACGCCGGACGAATCGGCGCAGAAGCAGGATCAGGAGCGCGGCGTACTGCGCGACTTGTTCATGGCGCGACTCGATGTCGACGAGGAAGTCGCCGACATCCTGATCGACGAAGGCTTCACGAGCCTCGAAGAGATCGCCTACGTGCCGCTCAACGAAATGCTCGAGATCGAAGCGTTCGACGAGGACACCGTCCACGAACTGCGCAACCGCGCACGTGATGCGCTGCTCACGATGGCGATCGCGAACGAGGAGAAGGTCGAGAACGCCGCCTTGGACTTGAAGAGTCTCGATGGCATCGACGCCGACCTGCTCGCGAAGCTCGCCGAACATCAGATCCAGACGCGCGACGATCTGGCCGAACTGGCGGTGGATGAATTGGTCGAAATGACCGGAATGAATGAGGATGCCGCGAAGGCATTGATCATGAAAGCACGTGAACACTGGTTCCAGTGAGTGAACAACCATGACGCACTGACCCCACAGCGGCCGCTGGCCGCCTGACCCGATGCTAACCGCAAGGAATCGGTCCTTGCATTAAGAGGAATGAATGGCGAGTAACAACGTAGCCCAATTTGCCGCGGAACTGAAAATGCCTGCCGGAGTGCTGCTCGAACAGCTCCAGGCTGCGGGTGTCCAGAAAGCGAGTGAGGACGATGCCTTGTCGGAATCGGACAAGGCGCGTCTGCTCGATCACTTGCGCAAGTCGCATGGCGCGTCCGACACGGACAAGCGCAAGATCACGCTGACCCGCCGGCACACGTCGGAGATCAAACAATCCGACGCGACGGGCAAGGCTCGTACCATTCAGGTCGAGGTGCGCAAGAAGCGTGTCTTCGTCAAGCGTGACGAAGCCGCCGAAGCGGGTGTGGCCGATGCAGCGGACCAGGCTGCGGCCGAAGCCGCCGCAGCAGCGGAAAGCGCCGAGCTGCAACGACGCGAGGAAGAGGCTCGCCGCGAGGCCGAGCTGCTCGCGCAGCAGGCTCAGGAGCTCAAGGAGCGTCAGGAACGTCTCGAGCGTGAAGAGGCCGAGCGCCAGGCGCGCGAGCGCGCGCTCGAAGCCGAGCGCCGCCGTGCCGAGGAAGAAGAGGCTCAAAAGCACGCCGAAGCTCAAAAGCACGTCGAAGCGCAAAAGCACGCGGCCCAAAAAGACGCCGAGGCTGCTGCACGCGAACAGGCCGAACGTACTGCGGCCGAGGACGAGCGCGCCGCTGCCGAGCGTGCGGCGCAGCGTGAAGCGGCGAAGAAGGCCGAGGACGCTGCACGCGAGGCTGCCGAGAAGGCGCGTGTCGAGCAGGAAGATATCCGCAAGCGCCGCGAGAAGGCCGAAGCCGAAGCACGCGCCATCCGCGAAATGATGAACACGCCGCGCCGTGCGCAGGTGAAGGCGCCCGAGCCGGCGCCTGCTCCGAAGCCGGCCGAAGCACCGGCGAAGGCGGCCGAGGCGAAGGGTACGCTGCACAAGCCGGCACGTCCGGCCGGCGAGGCGGCGCGGCCGGGCCCGGGTGCACGCAAGCCCGCAACGGCGGCACCGGCGGCTGCGCCGTCGTCGGCCCCCGCGGGTGCCGACAAGAAGAAGCCTGGCGGCGGTAAGGGCGGCTGGCAGGACGATGCCGCCAAGCGCCGCGGCATCAAGACGCGCGGTGACTCGAGCGGTGGCGTGGATCGCGGCTGGCGCGGCGGCCCGAAGGGTCGCGGCAAGCATCAGGATGCGACGTCGTTCCAGGCGCCGACCGAGCCGATCGTGCGCGAAGTGCACGTGCCCGAGACGATCACGGTTGCCGATCTGGCGCACAAGATGTCGGTGAAGGCTTCGGAAGTCATCAAGGTGATGATGAAGCTGGGCCAGATGGTCACGATCAACCAGATGCTCGACCAGGAAACGGCGATGATCATCGTCGAGGAACTCGGCCACCGCGCTGTGGCGGCCAAGCTCGACGATCCGGAAGCGCTGCTGGTCGAAGGCGAAGTGACCGACGCCGAGCAACTGCCGCGTCCGCCGGTCGTGACGGTCATGGGCCACGTCGACCACGGCAAGACCTCGCTGCTCGACTACATCCGCCGTGCGAAGGTGGCGGCTGGCGAAGCGGGCGGCATTACGCAGCACATCGGCGCTTATCACGTCGACACGCCGCGCGGTGTCATCACGTTCCTCGATACGCCGGGTCACGAAGCGTTTACTGCAATGCGTGCGCGCGGTGCGAAAGCAACCGACATCGTGATTCTCGTGGTTGCGGCCGACGACGGCGTGATGCCGCAGACGAAGGAAGCCATCGCGCACGCGAAAGCGGGCGGTGTGCCGATCGTCGTGGCGATCAACAAGATCGACAAGCCCGAAGCCAATCCCGAGCGCGTGAAGCAAGAGCTCGTGACCGAAGGCGTGGTGCCGGAAGAGTACGGCGGCGACTCGCCGTTCGTGCCGGTGTCGGCCAAGACGGGCACGGGTATCGACGATCTGCTCGAGAACGTGCTGCTGCAAGCCGAAGTGCTCGAACTGAAGTCGCCGGTCGAAGCGCCGGCCAAGGGCCTCGTGATCGAAGCGAAGCTCGACAAGGGCAAGGGCCCGGTCGCGACGGTGCTCGTGCAATCGGGCACGCTGTCGCGCGGCGACGTCGTGCTGGCTGGCTCGGCTTACGGCCGCGTGCGTGCGATGCTTGACGAGACGGGCAAGCCGACGAAGGCGGCTGGTCCGTCGATCCCGGTCGAGATTCAAGGTCTGTCCGAAGTGCCGGCGGCTGGCGAGGAAGTCATCGTGTTGCCGGACGAGCGCAAGGCGCGTGAAATCGCGCTGTTCCGTCAAGGCAAGTTCCGCGACGTGAAGCTCGCGAAGCAGCAGGCCGCCAAGCTCGAAAGCATGCTCGAGCAGATGGGCGAGGGCGAAGTGCAGAACCTGCCGCTCATCGTCAAGGCCGACGTGCAAGGCTCGCAGGAAGCACTCGTGCAATCGCTGCAGAAGCTGTCGACGGACGAAGTGCGCGTGCAGATCGTGCACAGCGCGGTCGGCGGCATCAGCGAGTCGGACGTCAACCTGGCGACGGCGTCCAAGGCGGTCATCATCGGCTTCAATACGCGTGCCGATGCTCAGGCCCGCAAGCTCGCCGAGACGAACGAAGTCGACATCCGCTACTACAACATCATCTATGACGCTGTAGATGAAGTGAAGGCGGCGATGTCGGGCATGCTCGCGCCCGAGAAGCGCGAGGTCATCACGGGGATGGTCGAGGTGCGCCAGGTCTTCCGCGTGCCGAAGGTCGGCGCGGTGGCGGGCTGTATGGTCACCGACGGTGTCGTCAAGCGCTCGTCGTCCGTGCGCGTGCTGCGCAACAACGTGGTCATCCACACGGGCGAGCTCGATTCGCTCAAGCGCTTCAAGGATGACGTGAAGGAAGTGAAGCAGGGCTTCGAATGCGGTATGTCGGTCAAGAACTTCAACGACATCGTTGAAGGCGATCAGTTCGAGGTGTTCGAAGTCACGGAAGTCGCGCGTACGCTGTAACGCAACGCGCGCGGCTCGGGGGCGGAGCGGGCATGTAGCCTGCTCCGCCCGTTGTTTTTTGTGGCAACCCGGTGCAAGTGCAACGTGCCGGGCCGGCGCCAGTTATCGCATCACGGATTGACCATGTCGAAGAAACGCAGCTCTCCGAATCGCAACGTGCAGATCGCCGACCAGATTCAGCGCGATTTGTCTGAACTCATCATGCGCGAGGTCAAGGACCCGCGCATCGGGCTCGTCACGATCCAGAGCGTCGAGCTCACGCCTGACTACGCGCACGCGAAGGTCTACTTCACGACGCTGACCGGCGATGCCGACGCGACACAGGTCGCGCTCAATCATGCGGCCGGCCATCTGCACAATCTGCTGTTCAAGCGCCTGCACATCCACACGGTGCCGACGCTGCATTTCCATTACGACAAGACGATCGAGAAGGCGGTCGAGATGTCCCGCCTCATCGACGCAGCGAACGCGTCGCGCGCCAAGGACGACTGAGTTCCGCCGCACCTTTCGCCCGCCGTTCGTCTCGCCATTTTGCATTCGATGAAGCCAGCCCAACGTCCTCGCGTGCCGCGTCGCACGCTCGACGGCGTATTGCTGCTCGACAAGCCCATCGGCATGTCGAGCAACGATGCGCTGATCGGCGCCAAGCGCCTCTACCTTGCCAAGAAAGCGGGCCATACGGGTACGCTCGATCCGCTCGCCTCGGGCCTGCTGCCGCTCTGTTTCGGCGAAGCGACGAAGTTCTCGCAAGACCTGCTCGATGCCGACAAGACCTACGAAGCGACGATGCGTCTGGGTATCCGCACGACGACCGGCGATGCGGAAGGCGAAGCGCTCGAGACGCGCGAAGTCGGCAAACTAGACGCCGCCGCGTTGGAGGATGCCTTCGCGCGCTTTCGTGGCGAGATCGTGCAGATACCGCCGATGTATTCGGCGCTCAAGCGCGACGGCAAACCGCTTTATGAATATGCGCGCGCCGGGCAGGTAGTGGAGCGGGAAGGGCGGCAGGTGACGATTCACTTGCTCGAGATCCTGCATCACGCGTTGCCCGACGTGACGTTCCGCGTGACGTGCAGCAAGGGCACCTACGTGCGCACGCTAGCCGAGGACATCGGCGAAGCGCTGGGCTGTGGCGCGCATCTGGTCGCCCTGCGGCGCACAGGGGTCGGCGTGCTGACGCTCGAACACGCCGTGACGCTCGATGCGTTGGCGCAAATGGACGCGGCTGAGCGCGATACGCGACTGCAGCCTGTCGATGCACTGCTGTCGACGTTCGCGCCGGTGCGCCTCGGCCAAGACGAGGCCCGGCGTTTTCAGCAAGGGCAGCGGCTGCGGCTTGCCGACTTGCCGGCGTTCGATGCGACGGCTTGTGCGCCGGGGGCGCGTGTCCGCGTCTATCGCGACGCAGACGGCGCCTTGCTTGGTGTGGCGCGTGCCGAGAACGGCGTGCTGGCGCCCGAGCGGCTTGTCGTGAGTGGCGCGTCGGACTAAGCAGACGGCTCGCAGAGATACGGCGGACGCGCCATGGTGTGTCCGCCGCACAAAGAAACGCCCGGTCGATGCCGGGCGTTTTCGTTTGCTTCGCGCGTTTCGTCTGTGCGATCGGCGCTCAATACGTCGTACGCATCAATGCGCGGCCGATGCCGCCGCGCCCGCATCACTTGCGCCTGCGCGCTCCGGTCGTGTGATCCAGATCAGCGCGATCAGCACGATGAAGATGACCGACGACAGGTAGAACAGATCGTTCACGCCGAGCTGCGCGGCTTGCTGCGTGACGAGCCGATCGAACATGCTATAGCGCTGCGAGGCGTCGAGCCCCGTGGCGCCGAGCTGCGCCATCGATTGGCCGAACGTCGGGTCGAGCGCGCTCGCGCGTTCGGTCAACTGCGCATGGTGAAAGCTCGTGCGATGGTCCCACGCGGTCGTGAAGATCGATGTGCCGATGCCGCCGCACATGATCCGCACGAAGTTCGACAGCCCGGAAGCAGCCGGAATGCGCTGACCAGGCAGGCCCGACAGCGTGATCGACACGAGCGGGATGAAGAAGCCCGCCATCGCGATACCCTGAATGAGCGTCGGCACCGCGAGCGACCACGTATCGACGCCCGTTGTGTAGCGTGAGCGCATCCAGAAACACAGCGCGAACACGGCGAATGCGGCCGTGGCGATCTTGCGCGGGTCGGTGCGCGGCAACAACTTGCCCGTCACCGGCGAGAGCAGGACCGCGAACACGCCGACGGGCGCCATCACGAGACCCGCATCGGTGGCCGTGTAGCCGATGTTGGTCTGCAGCCACAACGGCAGCAGCACGAGATTGCCGAAGTAGAGCCCATAGCCGATCGACAGCGCGATCGTGCCGCCCGTGAAGTTGCGCTTCTTGAACAGCGACAGGTCGACGACGGGATGCTCGGCGGTCAGCTCCCAGACGACGAAGAACGCGAAGCCGATGATGGCCGTGAGCGCGAGCACGACGATCGTCGTCGACGAGAACCAGTCGAGGTCCTTGCCTTTATCGAGCATGACCTGCAGCGATCCGACCCAGATCATCAGCAACGCCAGACCGACCGTGTCGATCGGCGCTTTCTTGATGGACGACTCGCGATTGCGGAAGATCGCCCACGTTGCGCCGGCCGCCACGATGCCGACGGGAATGTTGACGTAGAAGATCCACGGCCACGAGATGTTGTCGGAGATCCAGCCGCCGAGAATCGGGCCCGCCACGGGCGCGATCAGCGTCGTCATCGACCACATCGAGAGCGCCAGCGGTGCCTTCGCACGCGGGTAGCTTGCGAGCAACAGCGTTTGCGACAGCGGAATCATCGGTCCCGCGACAGCACCTTGAATGACGCGCGAGAGCAACAGGAACGGCAGCGTCGGTGCGAGCCCGCACATCCACGACGAGATCACGAACAGCACGATCGACGCGAGAAACAGGCGCACCTGGCCGATGCGGTCGGTCAGCCAGCCCGTGAGCGGCACCGAGATCGCATTGGCCACGGCGAACGACGTGATGACCCAGGTGCCCTGATCCGCCGATACGCCAAGGTCGCCCGAGATCGTCGGGATCGACACGTTGGCGATCGACGTATCGAGCACGTTCATGAACACGGCGAGCGATACGGCGACAGTGCCGATCGCGAGCTGTGTGCCGGTGAGCGGCGGGTGAGGGGCTTGCGGTTGAGCCATGACGCTTGGGGTCCTCGAAATGCTTCGGTTGGCGCTTTTGCTACGCTTACATCAGCTTGGCGGCGCCGCTGGCGACCTTCGCAGCGCCAGCACCGTGCGCGGCCGGCTTTTGCTCGACGACGTTCGACGCTGCGGAACCCGCGTTGGCTGTAATGATGCGAGCGATTTCGGCATCGGCTTCGGCGCCGTACTTGTCGAACACATTGGTCTGATAGACGGTGTTCTGCGCGTCGCCGAGCTGCGAGCCCGTGTCGTTCTTGATGTTCACGTCGGCTTGCATCGACAGGCCGACGCGCAGCGGATGCGCGCGCAGTTCCTGCGCATCGAGCGCGATACGCACCGGCAGGCGCTGCACGACCTTGATCCAGTTGCCGGTCGCGTTTTGCGCGGGCAGCAGCGAGAACGCGGCGCCCGTGCCGGCCGAGAAGCCCACGACCTTGCCGTGATAGACGACCGACGAGCCGTAGACGTCCGCCGTCAGTTCCACAGGCTGGCCGATCCGCATGTGCTTGAGCTGCACTTCCTTGAAGTTCGCGTCGACCCACACGCCGTCGAGCGGCACGATCGCCATCAGCGGGGTGCCCGGCGACACGCGTTGACCGACCTGCACCGCGCGCTTGGCGACGTAGCCGTTCACGGGAGCGGGCAGCGTGTTGCGTGCGTTGCCCAGATAGGCATCACGCACCCTGGCGGCGGCTGCCAGCACGTTCGGATGTGTCGCGATCGTCGTGTTGGACGTCAGTGCGCGGTTCGACGCGAGCTGCTGCTGCGCGGCGTCGAGCGCGGCCTGCGCGGCCTTGACGGCGTCACGCGCGTGCGAGATCTCTTCTTGCGACACGGCGCCGGTTTGTGCGACCGTCAGCCGGCGACGCAAATCGTCCTGCGTGCGCGACAGGTCGGATTCGCGCTGGGCGACCTGAGCCAGATACTGATCGTTGTTGACGAACAGGCCGCGCACTTGGCGGACGGTCTGCGCAAGGTTCGCCTCCGACTGCTGGAGCGCGACGCGCGCGTCGGCGCCGTCGAGCACGACGAGCGGATCGCCAGCCTTGACGGTCTGCGTGTCGTCGGCGTTCACGGCGACGACCGTGCCCGTCACTTGCGGCGTGATCTGCACGACGTTGCCGTTCACATAGGCGTCGTCAGTGTCCTCGTGATAGCGCGCGTCGAGGAAGTAGTAGAGGCCGTACGCGACGGCCGCGATCAGAATGACGCCGACCAGCAGCGTCATGAGCCGCTTGCGCTTGCCGTTCGTGGCCGGCGTTTGCGTATTCGCGGCGGTATGTTGAGTGTCGCTCATGGAAATACTCTCCGTTTCTCGAATCTCAGTCGTTCGAATGTCAGTCGTTGCTTGCGTCTTGGTGTTCTTGGTTCGCGTGCGGCTCGCCGGTTCAGCTCGACGCGTGCGCGGCCTGTGCGTTTGCCGCGTTCGATGCATCGCCCGGCGTGGCGAGGCCGGCCGCCTGCGCATCGAAGCCGCCGCCCAGCGCGTGAATCAGCGCGAACTGCAAGTCGCGTCGTTTCATCTTCAGGTTCGTGACCGTCTGCTCGGCCGCGAGCCGGTTGTTGTCGGCGGTCAGGACCTGCAATTGCTGCGACAAGCCGGCCTTGTAGCGGATCACGGCAAGCCGATAGGCTTCGGTCGAGGCATCGAGCGCGCGCTGCGCGTCGCTCATCTCGCGGTCGATCGCGCGGATCGACGCCACTTGCGTCGCGACGTCCGACAGCGCATTGATGAGCGTCTCGTTGTAGTTCGCGACGTCGAGATCGAAGTCGGCGTAGCGGCCCTTGAGCTGCGCACGCAGCGCGCCGGCATCGAAGATCGGCAGATGGATGGCCGGGCCGGCCTGCACCTGACGGCTCGCGGCGGTCAGGAAGCGGCCCCAGCCGAACGCGTCGAAGCCGATGGCGGCGGCGAGGTTGACGTCGGGGAAGAACTCGGCCTTCGCTTCCTTGACGTCGTGCATCGCCGCTTCGACCTGCCAGCGTGCCGCGACGATGTCGGGCCGGCGCGACACGAGGTCCGCCGGCACATTGTCGGGCAGCGTGACATTGCCGCCGGGCGCGAGCACCGGGTCGGCGATCTGCAGGCCACGGTCCGGGCCCTTGCCGAGCAGGGCGGCGAGCTGATAGCGCACGGCCGTGATCTGCCCGTCCAGGTCGGAGAGATTGGCCTGGCTCGTCGCGATGTTGCCGAGCGCCGTCTGCTTCTCGACGTTCGTATCGAGCCCTGCGGTGACGCGGCCGTTCGTGATCGTGCTGACGTCCTTGCGGTTGGCGATTTCACGCGAGGCGATGTCGCGCAGCGCGTACAGCTGCGCGAGCGCGTTGTAGGTGCGGGCGACCGACGAGGCCAGCGCCGTGCGGGCCTGCTGCAGGTCGGCCGCGGCAACCTTCTGCTGCGAGAGCGCGGAGTTCAGGCGCGCGCGGTTCTTGCCCCAGAGGTCGAGGTCCCACGAGACGCTGGCGAGCACGGTGTTCTCGTTGAGCCAGGTGCCGCCGAAGGGGGGCGGATACAGGCTCGTCGCCGAGAGGCGCTCGCGCGTCCATGAATAGCTGCCTTCGGCCTTCGGCAGGAGGTTCGAGCGCGAGCTCTCGGTGAACGACTGCGCCTTCGCGATCCGGGCCTGCGCCTGCGCGATCGTCGGGTTGCCTTCGATGGCTTCGGCGACGAGCTTGGGCAATTGCGGGTCGCCGAACTGGCTCGCCCAATCGAGCGAGGGCCATTGGCCGCCTTCGCCAGGCAGGCTTTGCTTCGTCTCGAGTGCGCCAGCCGAGGTCAGTTGCTTGTCGCTCTTGATGCCCGCGTAATTGACGCAGCCTGCAAGCACGAATGCGGCGACAGCGGCCGCGATGGCGCCGCGGCGCATCGATGCACGCGTCGGCCGAGTGGGAGAGGTCATCGCGGGCCCTTCCGGTGAGAAAGTGATCATGGACATTGCAACTTATTCTTGACGATTGAGGACCGAAATTTGTTGCCGTTACATCGATTTGTCGAGTCAGCGCTCACGCGAGTCCGTCGACGAGTCGCCGGTATTCGTGAGGATGCGCCGGAGCATGTTTTTCAGGAAACCGACCTCCTCGGGCGTGAAGCCCCCTAGTGCCTTGTCGACGACGCCGCCGAAGATGGCCGGCATGCACGCGGCGAGCTTGTAGCCCTCGGGCGTGAGCTCCAGATGCACCGCGCGCCGGTCTTCGCTGCTGCGTACGCGCGAGAGCAGGCTGCGCTTTTCCAGCCGGTCGATCAGGCGCGTGACGGCGCTCGCATCGATGCCGTAGTCGCGCGCGAGCTCGGCCGCGAGCTGACAGCGGCCGCTGCCGATCATGAACAACATGCTGGCTTGGGTGCTCGTGATGCCCAACTCGCTCATCGTGCGCTGCGTGACGAGATTCGACAGGCTCGATTTGCAGCGCGAGAGCAGATAGCCGACGCTCTCATCGAGCTGATAGTCGCTGACTTCCGGGGGCAGCGCGCTGGACGGTTTAGTCATGGCAATTTAGTGCGGTTGCAATAGTTGACTAGGCACGATTATAGGTGCCAATCGGCTACCCGGCAAGCATCGCTCGAGGTAATTAAGCAAATCCTTAGTAATTCATCTCGAAATTATCGCTGGTTATGCGAAATCGCGCTTGGAACCGCTCCGGTCGGGCGCCGACGTGGGGTGGGGGCCAAGCTCGGTTGAGCCGGGCGTATGTCGCGCGGCACGTCTTGCGTCATGGCGACGTGGTACAATCACGGGCTTCCCAAAGTGCGCTTTTTGTATTCGCCCGCCAGGGCGCTCCGATAGCACGCGCACGCAACCGTCCCTGATTCCTATGACTCGCGCCCTACGCAACATCGCCATCATTGCCCACGTCGACCACGGCAAGACCACGCTCGTCGACCAACTGCTCCGCCAGTCGGGCACGTTCCGAGAGAACCAGCAGATCGCGGAACGCGTGATGGATTCGAACGACATCGAACGAGAGCGCGGGATCACGATCCTGGCCAAGAACTGTGCCGTCGAATACGAGGGCACGCACATCAACATCGTCGACACCCCGGGGCACGCCGACTTCGGCGGCGAGGTCGAGCGCGTGCTGTCGATGGTCGACTCGGTGTTGCTGCTCGTCGACGCGGTCGAGGGCCCGATGCCGCAGACGCGCTTCGTTACGAAGAAGGCACTCGCGCTGGGCTTGAAGCCGATCGTCGTCGTCAACAAGATCGACCGTCCGGGCGCGCGCATCGACTGGGTCATCAACCAGACGTTCGATCTGTTCGACAAGCTCGGTGCGACCGAAGAACAGCTCGATTTCCCGATCGTCTATGCATCGGGCCTGAACGGCTATGCGTCGCTCGACCCGGCCACGCGCGAAGGCGACATGCGTCCGCTGTTCGAGGCGATCCTCCAGCACGTGCCGGTGCGTCCGGCCGATCCGGAAGCGCCGCTGCAGCTGCAGATCACCTCGCTCGACTACTCGACGTACGTCGGCCGAATCGGCGTGGGCCGCATCACGCGCGGCCGCATCAAGCCTGGCCAGCCGGTCGTGATGCGCTTCGGCCCGGAAGGCGAGGTGCTGAACCGCAAGATCAACCAGGTGCTGTCGTTCAAGGGGCTCGAGCGCGTGCAGGTCGAGTCGGCGGAAGCGGGCGACATCGTGCTGATCAACGGCATCGAGGACGTCGGTATCGGTGCGACGATCTGCGCGGTGGATACGCCTGAGGCGCTGCCGATGATCACCGTCGACGAGCCGACGCTGACGATGAACTTCCTCGTCAACTCATCGCCGCTCGCGGGCCGCGAGGGCAAGTTCGTGACGAGCCGCCAGATTCGCGACCGCCTGACGAAGGAGCTCAACCACAATGTGGCGCTGCGCGTGAAGGACACGGGCGACGAGACGGTGTTCGAGGTGTCGGGTCGTGGCGAACTGCACCTGACGATCCTGGTCGAGAATATGCGCCGCGAAGGCTACGAGCTCGCCGTGTCGCGTCCGCGCGTCGTGATGCAGGAAATCGACGGCGTGAAGCACGAGCCGTACGAGCTGCTGACGGTCGACCTCGAAGACGAGCACCAGGGTGGCGTGATGGAAGAGCTGGGCCGCCGTAAGGGCGAGATGCTCGACATGGCGTCGGACGGCCGCGGCCGCACGCGTCTGGAATACAAGATTTCGGCGCGTGGCCTGATCGGCTTCCAGAGCGAATTCCTGACGCTGACGCGCGGCACGGGCCTGATGAGCCACATCTTCGATTCGTACGCACCGGTCAAGGAAGGCTCGGTCGGCGAGCGCCGCAATGGCGTGCTGATTTCGCAGGACGACGGCGCGGCGGTTGCGTACGCCCTGTGGAAGCTGCAGGATCGCGGCCGCATGTTCGTGAAGCCGGGCGATGCGCTCTATGAAGGCATGATCATCGGCATCCATAGCCGCGACAACGACCTCGTCGTGAACCCGATCAAGGGCAAGCAGCTGACGAACGTGCGTGCGTCGGGTACGGATGAAGCGGTGCGCCTCGTACCGCCGATCCAGATGTCGCTCGAATATGCCGTCGAGTTCATTGACGACGACGAGCTCGTCGAGGTCACGCCGCAGTCGATCCGTCTGCGCAAGCGTCACCTGAAGGAGCATGAGCGTCGCCGCGCGAGCCGCGAAGGCGCAGTCGACTGATTGCGCCGGCCGGCCCCCGATGGCCGGGCCGATGGAGCAGCGCGCAACTGCCTGTCAAGTTCGCGCGGCTCAATTGGCAGTACCGATGAGATTCACCCGCACCCTACGAGCGTGTTACGCCGTAGGGTGTTTTCTTATCTGCGCGAAATTGTCATCGAAGTTGAGATGACTAGAGTTCTTTTTCGATATTCGAATTGCGATTGAATTGACCATTCGGCTGTGCCGATATCTCGTAAATGACTATGAATAGCATGCGTCTGATCGGCACAGGCGTGTTGCTGGGTGCGGCCTTACGGAGCGCCCACGCGGCGCCCCCGTTGCCGGAGATCGACCAAACACCACGTCAGCAATGGCAGGACATGCAGGATAGATGGCGGACCCAACAACAGGAGTCGCGCCGCAAATCGTTGCAGGAGTCATCTCCCGCCGTTGCTGAGCCGATGCTCGCCCCCGAGCAGGGCACGGCGTGCCTGCCGTGGCAAACGATGCGCGTGCAGGGGCTCGATCTTCTGAGCGAGGCGCGAAGGAATGCGGTACTGGCGGCAGTGCCCAGTGGGTGCATTACCGCACGTGGGCTCGGGGAATTGAGCCGCCTGATTACCGACATGTTCTTGCAAGAGGGCTATTTCCGTATCGACTTGGACCCATCCCAAGCCGACCGACAATTGACCTGGACCGTGCGGCCCGCGAAGGTGACGGCCATTCGCAATTCAACCGCGTTGAGCAGTGGCAACCTGTTTCCGGGACTCATCGGCAAGCCCGTGAACGTCCACGATCTCGACGAAGGGCTCGAGCAAGCCAACCGGCTCGGCGGCCACCACGTGACGATGGATGTCTATCCTGACGAGCAGGGCAATGTGGCCATTGCCCTGACCGACGAAGCCCAGGGGGCCGTGCACGGTTCGATCGGCTGGAATGACTTCGGGCAGGACAGCACCGGGCGCGCGCAAGTCGACGCGCAACTGAGCGTGGATAACCTGGTGGGGCTCGCCGATAACCTGGGAGTCAATGCGGCCAGCACGATTCACACCGATTCGTCTCACTACAGCCGCAACGCGGGCTTCTTTTACAGCATCCCATACGGCTATTGGACGTTCTCGGCCTTGGGTGGTGCTTCGGTATATCGCACGCAGACTCAACTGATCTATAACACGGTGCGGCAGGATGGCGACTCATGGTTTGCCGGCTTGCGTGCGGAGTATGTCTTTTCCCGTGACGCGGCTCATATCAGCTCGATATACGGGCAACTGACGCGCGCGGCGGTGAAGAGCCGCTTCATGGGCACTACGCTCGATATACAGAGCCCTTCTCTTGCCACGTTTTCGATCGGCCTGAACCACACGGCGCTGTTGGGTGGGAACGCGCTTGGCGCCAACGTGGAATACAAGCAAGGCCTGCATTGGCTCGGCGCCGATAAGGATGGGCCGGAAAGCGATCTACCTGCCGCGCAATTCAAGAAGCTCGCTGCGTCCTTTTCCTGGTCGCACGCGTATCGGCTGGGCGCGCACACCGTCCGCTTCGATCACGTGCTGGTCGGGCAATACAGCGCCGATAGTCTTCCATCGCTCGAGCAGATCGGGGTGACGGACCGCAGTGCCGTACGCGGCTTTCGCGACCTCTACTTGACGGGCGATTACGGGTATTACCTGCGCCAGACCGTGACCAGCCCTTGGCCTGTCGGCAATAGCGTTTTCAGTCCGTACCTCGGGATCGATGCGGGCCGGACTCGCCAGCATGGAGGTCAGTGGCAAAGCGCCGTGAGCGGGTCGGTCGGGATCACATTCGATAGGAAACCCTGGTCGGCCAATATCGCGCTCAGTCGAGGCAAGGCCTTCGCACAAGGTATCGGCAGCGATGCGTGGGATACGGAATGCATGGCTCAGGTGCGTGCTTTTTTTTGAAGTTGAAGGCAAACGTTTGACATCCGATCGGGGTGTTGGAGCGTGCGTCATGCCGGCGTGGGAGAGCGCCGATAGAGGGCCGAATATCGAGGAGAGAACAACCCCGCAACAGACGGGGCGAGACGTGGGGGTGACGTGATGCTGGCTTATCAAGAATGAGGCAAATAGAGGCCGCCATTGCGCGGCATAAAACGCTTATAACCATCTGTTTCATTTGACCTATGAAAAATAAACTTATGTCCAGGCACCCGATGAAGCAATGCAGACTTTCTGCGGCGGGAAAGTTTTCCGTTCATGTAGGACTGGCCGTTCTGAGCATGAACCTGGCCCACGCGCAGAACATCGTCTCAGCCGGGCAAGCAACGGTCGGCCAACACAACGGCGTCGACGTAGTCAACATCGTGGCGCCTAACGCCAGCGGCCTGTCCCTCAACCAGTTCAAGCAGTACAACGTGGGGACTCAGGGCGCGGTGCTGAACAACTCGACCGTCGCAGGGCAGTCGCAACTGGCGGGGCAACTGGGCGCGAACGCTCAACTGCGGGGGCAGGCAGCCAGCGTCATCCTCAATCAAGTGGTCGGCAGCAATCCTTCGCTGTTGCTTGGCAAGCAGGAAGTGTTCGGCATGGCGGCAGATTACGTGCTCGCGAATCCGAACGGCATCACCTGCGCAGGCTGCGGCTTCATCAACACGCCGCGTGCTTCGCTGGTGGTGGGGACGCCCGAACTGGCCAATGGGCAAATCAGCAGCTTCGTCGTCGGGGCTCATGGCGGTAGCAATGGCCTGACCGTATCCGGCAGCGTGTCCGGTGCGACCGTGCTCGATCTGATCGCGCCGAAGGTCGACGCCAACGGCATGATCCAGGCTCGCGACAGCGTCAACATCATTGCGGGCCGTCAGCGGGTCGACTATGCCGGACTGGGTCTGCACGACTTGACTGCAGAAGAGCAGAAGGCGAATCAACCCGTTCCCGTACTCGACGGCTCCGTCATCGGCAGCATCGCAGCGGGCACCATCCGCATTCACGCCAGCGATCCGCAAGGCAACACCCGCCTCCAGGCTGACCTGGAGGCGAGCAAAGCGGTGGACGTGCAGGTCGCGGGCAATCTCTCCGTGCAGGGCCAGGTGCAGAGCACCGATGTCGCCTCCGCCCCGGTTTCCAGCTATTCGTGGTGGGATGGGGTGACCCACCGCACGTCCGGCAGCAGCCATACCGAGACATTCACGGCAGCACAAATTCATGGTGACGACGTCAGCCTGACGGCAGGCGGCGCGGTCAATCTGAACGCCGTGAAAATCGACGCGCAAAACGTGCATGTGACCGGCGACAGCGTCGATCTGGGCAACACCGTGACGACCAGTTCCCGCACCAACAGCGACGGTCGCAGCAAATTCCTTTGGAACAATACGACCCAGCAAGACGAGCAGGTCCAGACGTTGTACGGCAACACGTGGCAAGTCGGCCAGAACGTGGACGTTCATGCCACGCATGGGGCGGTCAATGCAGAAGCTGCCACGATCGTCGCGGGCGGTTCGGTGACCATCGACGGCGCTAAAGGCGTGACGCTCGAAGGCGCCACCACGCAAAGCGGGGCGGTCAGCACCAATCGCTATGCCAACGAAACTGCTGCGCTCAAGACCGGCAAGAAGGTGATCAGCGACATGCAGCAGGCGTACCACGCCACGAGCATTCAGGCCGGCCAGGACAGCAGCATCAGCAGCGCGGGGAACGTGAATCTGCTCGGCGCCAAGATCGATGCAGGACAGGTTGCGATCGCGAGCCAGGGCGCCACCACGATCGGCACGCAGACCAGCCAGAACGTGAAAGCACAGGAAGAGGATTTCGTGTACTGGGGCGGCATCGGCGGCGGCGAAACACATGGCACGCAGACCACCGCGACCTCGCTGAACGGCAGTGCGGTTCATGCCCGTAACATCACCGTGAACGGCGACGGCGGCGTGAACGTCACCGGTAGTTCGCTGACGGGCAGTGGCGATCTGACGCTTGCTTCGGCGAACGGCAGCGTCAGCATCGGCCACGGGTTCAACCACGTCGAGACGCTGCAAAACGATCGGCACGGCACGGCGTTCAATATCACCGACAAGAGCCGGACGGTGCAGAGCGAGGCCGATACCACGCTGGCATCGACGGTGTCCGCACAAGGCAACGTGCGCGTGAGCGGTGCCAAAGACATCCAGTTGACGGGCAGCAGCCTTACCGCGGGGCAAGCGCTCGACGTGCATGCCGCCGGCACGGTTCGCAGCGACATCGCCGATGCCCAGACATCCAGCACGACGCAGGATTTCACGCTCGGCGGCACGCCTAATTTCCAGCACAGTGCTTCAGGCGCCGATCTGCAAGTGACGTTGGGTCTCGGGCTGCAAGGCGTCACCCATACCGTGAGCAACACCAGCGGGCAGGTGACCGCGAGCACGCTGACCGCCGGCACGGTGACGCTCCAGGGCGACGAGGCCATCGCGCTCAAAGGCAGCCAGATCACCGCCAAGGCAGGCGACGTGAAACTGACGGGCAAGAACGTGACGCTGGCCGCCGGCGACAGCAAGGCGAGCAGCACCGACGACGACACCAATGTCACGAGCGCAGGCGTGTACGTCAGTGCCACCCTGACCCATGTCGACACCAGCAACCTCCTCGGCACGCTCAGCAACCTCAGCAACATCGGCATCGGCAAGGTCAATGCGGGTGCCCAGGTCGGCACCCAGCAGACCAACGTCCACAATGAGACGCATCAAGCGGTTGGGTCGCGTGTATCGGCAACGGGCAATGTCGTCATGCAAGCCGACCAGACGCTGCGCAATGCGGGGACTGTCGTCAGCACGCCGGGCCAGATCGCGCTGACGGGGCGTGACGTCGTCACCGAGGCGGCGGCCGATGTCGCCACCAACACGGTGGTGAAGGGCAGCGGAGCGGCAACGCTGACGGCGAGCGCGGCGGGCCTTTCCGCGGCGGGATTTGCACCGCCGGTGGACATCGCATTGGGGCTGAGCGGACAAGGTGTCGGCACCACCACGGTCAACAGCACCGCGGTCGTCAGCAGTCTTTCCGGGGGCAAGATCGTCGTCACGGGGCAAAACAGCGTGACCGACTCCGGCACCCAGTATGCCGCGACCGGCGACGTGAGCATTCACGCGCCGACGTATGTCGGCAAGGCGGCTGAAAACACGCAGGTCACGACCACCCATAGCGGCAGCGCGGGCGTGAACGCCGATATGGCGACCGCCACGTTTCAAGACTGGAACCTGCAGGCGGGGGCCAACGGTGCGTACGCGTATCAGCAAACCGGCAAGGGTCAGGCCGTGTTAGGCAACATCAAGGGGCAAAACGTCGACATCCAGGCCGACAACACGCTTTCGTCGGCGATGAACATCGCCGCGGCCGACCGTGTCAGCTTGACCGCGGGACAGGACGTCACGATTGCCCAGGCCGATAACCGCCAATGGCAGACGCAGGGTGGGTTCAATGCCGGCGGCAGCTTGGGTGCCACCGTTATTCCTGCTGCCGGGGTCATCACGCCTTCGTCTTTTGGGATCAACGCCGGGGTGAACTATCTCGCCAGCCAAGACAGCCAAGCGGTGGCCGCGAGCATTTCCGGTCAGCGCGTCTCGGTGGTGGGCGGCCATTCCGCCGTCGCGCAGGGCGCCAACGTGAAAGCCGGCGATTTCTCCATGCAGGCCGACAACGTGACATTCGACGCCGCTTATGACCACCATGTTGCGTTTGGCGTCAACGCGGACGGCAACGTGGCGGCCAGCCTCGCTCCTGTCGGTAACGGAGGCACGGCGTTGCACGGCGGTGGGTTGGGCGGCAACCTGGGCGTGGTCAGCGAAAATGCTTCCCAGGGGCATGGGGGCAGCATCGTGGCCGAGAACGTGCGCTTGAGCGGCAACAGCCTGGGCGATGGGCTGCGGACGGTCGGCACGAACATCGACGCCAACACCCTGACACTTGCCAACCAGTCCGGCAACGTTTCGGTCATGGCCGTCGCGAGCGACACCCATAAGGGCAACTGGAGCGTGGGCGGCAACGTGAAAGCCGCGCTGGGCGACAAGAACTCCGTGAACGTGGGGGCTGACGGTCGCCTTGCCATCGACGTGGAGAACAGCACCGCTTATCAATCGGGGCAGCTCAATGTCAAGAACGTCAGTGTCGCGGCAGGCCAGGATGTCGCCTTGCAGACCGGCTTGAAGGCCGATGCATTGAATGTCCAGGCAGGCGGCAACGTCTCCGTGTCATCCGCTCAAAACCGGACGAGCACTGTCCAGCTCGATCTCGGCGCCAGTGCGCAAGACGCGGTGATTCCCACCGACAAGACGAGCGCGAGCGATTTCGTCAAAGCCGTCGGCAGCGATGTGCAAAAGGGGGGGCTTGCTGCGCTCAAGCCCAGCGCCAACGTGAATCTGCACTTCGATGATTCCGTGAAAACCCAGGTCAACACCGTTCACGCTGGGAGCATCAATGTGAACGCGGGAGGGGGGCAGGTGACCGTCAGCGGGGCGAACGTCAGTGGCGATAGTGGCAGCTTTGGCTCCGCTGCGGTCACGACGACGAGCAACCACGACTATGTTCACCACGTGGATTTCAGCGGCTCGGTGTCGGCTATTCCCAGCGCTCCGGCTGGCGGCCAGCCTGCCAATGGCAGTCCGTTCCCGTGGCCGGTCAGCACCAGCCACCAGGTGACCTGGACGGACAGTGAGGTCAACGCTTCGGTGAACGTGAAATAGCCTGCTGAATAGTTGTCTGGTCGATTGCCCGGGGCCGGTGTGCTCCGGGCAATTCGTCTAATTTATGCAGGCGCGCATTAGCGATCTGTGGCGGCTGTACCACTTATCCGGCGTGCAATTGCGGGGGCTAGACTATTCGTTCTGTGCTATGCTCCCGTTGCAAAGTTTTAGGTCCTTCCAAGCAAGACTTGATTCGCGCAATCCGCTAAACGGTCAGGCCGTGTCGCGGAAGGTTGAGTAACCCGCTATTTCTCGAGAAACTCGAAGAAAGGTGAGCGTAAACATGATGAAGCAATTCCAGCTGAACTCGTATCTGTTCGGCGGCAATGCTCCGTACGTTGAAGAACTGTACGAGCAGTATCTGGACAACCCCGCATCGGTGCCGGACAACTGGCGCGAGTATTTCGACGCGCTGCAAAACGTTCCCGCCACGGACGGCTCGGCCGTCAGCGACGTAGCCCACGGCCCGATCGTCGAATCGTTCGCGCAGCGCGCCAAGGCCAATGCCTTCATCCCGCGTGAAGCCGGTGAAAACCTCGGCACCGCGCGCAAGCAAGTCCACGTCCAGTCCCTGATCGGCGCGTATCGCTTTCTCGGCTCGCAATGGGCCAATCTGGACCCGCTGAAGCGTCGCGAACGTCCCGCCATTCCCGAACTCGAACCTGCGTTCTACGACTTCACCGAAGCCGATATGGACCAGACGTTCAGCGCCAGCAACCTGTACTTCGGGTTCGAGCAGGCTTCGCTGCGCGATATCGTCAAGGGTCTGCGCGACACGTACTGCGGCACGATCGGCGCCGAGTTCATGTACGTCAGCGATCCCGAGCAAAAGCGCTGGTGGCAGGAGCGGCTCGAATCGGTCCGCGCCACGCCGAACTTCACGGCTGACAAGAAGAAACACATTCTGAACCGCTTGACGGCCTCCGAAGGCCTCGAGCGCTATCTGCACACCCGTTACGTCGGCCAGAAGCGCTTCTCGCTCGAAGGCGGCGAAAGCTTCATCGCGGCGATGGACGAAGTCGTGCGCCACGGCGGCGCCAAGGGCGTGCAGGAAATCGTCATCGGCATGGCTCACCGTGGCCGTCTGAACGTGCTCGTGAACACGCTCGGCAAGATGCCGGGCGATCTGTTCGCCGAATTCGAAGGCAAGCATGTCGACGACCTGCCGGCCGGCGACGTGAAGTACCACAAGGGCTTCTCGTCCGACGTCGCGACCGAAGGCGGTCCGGTGCACCTGTCGCTCGCGTTCAACCCGTCGCACCTCGAAATCGTGAACCCGGTCGTCGAAGGCTCGGCGAAGGCCCGTATGGACCGCCGCGGCGACGATCTCGGCACGCAAGTGCTGCCGGTGCAGATTCACGGCGACGCCGCGTTCGCGGGTCAGGGCGTCGTGATGGAAACGCTGAACCTCGCGCAAACGCGCGGCTACGGCACGCACGGCACGCTGCACATCGTCATCAACAACCAGATCGGCTTTACCACGTCCGACCCGCGCGACATGCGCTCGACGCTGTACTGCTCGGACGTCGTCAAGATGATCGAGGCGCCCGTGCTGCACGTGAACGGCGACGATCCCGAAGCCGTGGTGCTCGCGACGCAGCTCGCGATCGACTTCCGGATGCAGTTCCACAAGGATGTCGTGATCGACATCGTCTGCTTCCGTAAGCTCGGCCACAACGAGCAGGACACGCCGGCTGTCACGCAGCCGCTGATGTACAAGAAGATCGCCCAGCATCCGGGCACGCGTGCGCTGTACGCGGAAAAGCTCGTGCAGCAAGGCGTGATCACGGCCGAAGACGCGGAAGGCTACGTCAAGGCCTATCGTCAGGCGATGGACGCGGGCCAGCACACCGTCGATCCGGTGCTCTCGAACTACAAGAGCAAGTACGCGGTCGACTGGGTGCCGTTCCTGAACCGCAAGTGGACGGACGCGGCCGACACGGCTGTGCCGCTGGCCGAACTGAAGCGCCTCGGCGAACGCATCACGACGATTCCCGAAAGCTTCAAGGTGCACCCGCTCGTCGAGCGCGTCATCAACGACCGCCGTGCGATGGCGCGCGGCGATGCGCCGCTCGACTGGGGCATGGGCGAGCACCTCGCATTCGCCTCGCTCGTCGCGTCGGGCTATGCCGTGCGTCTGACGGGCCAGGATTCGGGCCGCGGCACGTTCACGCACCGTCACGCCGTGCTGCACGATCAGAATCGTGAGCGCTGGAACGACGGCACCTATATCCCGCTGCAAAACGTGGCGGAAGGTCAGGCCAAGTTTACGGTGATCGACTCGGTGCTGTCCGAAGAAGCCGTGCTGGGTTTCGAATACGGCTACTCGACGGCCGAGCCGAACACGTTCGTGGCCTGGGAAGCGCAATTCGGCGACTTCGTGAACGGCGCGCAAGTCGTGATCGACCAGTTCATCTCGTCGGGCGAAGTCAAGTGGGGCCGCGTCTCGGGTCTCACGATGCTGCTGCCGCACGGCTACGAAGGCCAGGGTCCCGAGCACTCGTCGGCGCGCATCGAGCGTTTCCTGCAATTGTGCGGCGAGCACAACATGCAGGTCGTGCAGCCGACGACGCCCGCGCAGATCTTCCATCTGCTGCGTCGCCAGATGATCCGCCTGTTCCGCAAGCCGCTCATCGTCTTCACGCCGAAGTCGCTGCTGCGTCACAAGGAAGCCGTGTCGGATCTGTCGGAACTCGCGAAGGGCTCGTTCCAGCCGGTGCTGGGCGAAGTCGACGAGACGATCGACGCGAAGAAGGTCAAGCGCGTGCTCGCCTGCTCGGGCCGTGTGTACTACGACCTCGTCGCGCATCGCCGCGAAGCGAAGGCGAACGATGTTGCGATCGTGCGTATCGAGCAGCTGTATCCGTTCGCGCACAAGCAGTTCGAAACCGAGCTGAAGAAGTACGAGAACGCGACGGAAGTGGTCTGGGTGCAAGACGAACCGCAAAACCAAGGTCCGTGGTTCTACATCGAACACCACCTGAAGGAAGGCATGAAGGAAGGGCAGAAACTCGCTTACAGCGGACGTCCGGCTTCGGCCTCGCCTGCGGTCGGCTACTACGCGAAGCACTACGAGCAGCAGAAGGCGCTGATCGAAGGCGCGTTCGGCCGGTTGAAGAGCGGTTCGATTGCGAAATAACTAGATGACGAACCGGGAGGGCGCAGGCAAGCGTCTTCCCGTGCCGCCCGCCGCGCGTGACGCATAAGCCGCGCGAGCATCGATACGGCACACACGGTTCGCAACCACCCAAGATACGAGTTTAGGAAAATCAAATGGCTATTGTAGAAGTCAAGGTTCCGGTCTTTTCGGAGTCGGTTTCGGAAGGCACGATGCTGCAGTGGAAGAAGAAGCCCGGCGAAGCAGTCTCGCAGGACGAAACGCTGATCGAAATCGAAACCGATAAGGTCGTGCTCGAAGTGCCGGCCCCGGCATCGGGCGTGCTGGCTGAAGTCGTCGTGGCCGACGGCGAAATCGTGATCTCCGAGCAACTCATCGCCAAGATCGACACGGAAGCGAAGGCTGGCGCCGCTGCACCGGCCGCCGCGGCTGCCGCTCCGGCCGCTGCGCCTGCCGCTGCTGCACCGGCTGCCGCCGCTGCGGCAACGGCAAACGTCGCCGCTTCGCCGGCAGCGACCAAGCTGATGGCCGAGAAGAGCCTGTCGGCCGATCAGGTCGCAGGTACGGGCCGCGATGGCCGTATCACGAAGGGCGACGTGCTGGGCGCGGGCGCACCGAAGGCACCCGCTGCCGCGCCGGCCGCTGCACCGGCTCGCGCTGCGAAGCCGTCGCTGCCCGACGTCAAGGCACCGGCATCGGCCGACACGTGGCTCAACAACCGCCCCGAGCAGCGTGTGCCGATGTCGCGTCTGCGTGCGCGTATCGCCGAGCGTCTGCTCGAGTCGCAACAAACGAACGCGATCCTGACCACGTTCAACGAAGTGAACATGGCGCCGGTGATGGATCTGCGCAACAAGTACAAGGACAAGTTCGAGAAGGAACATGGCGTGAAGCTCGGCTTCATGTCGTTCTTCGTGAAGGCGGCCGTGCATGCGCTGAAGAAGTTCCCGCTCGTGAACGCATCGATCGACGGTAACGACATCGTCTATCACGGCTACTTCGACATCGGTATCGCTGTCGGTTCGCCGCGTGGCCTCGTCGTGCCGATCCTGCGCAACGCCGATCAGATGAGCCTTGCCGACATCGAGAAGAAGATCGCCGAATTCGGTCAGAAGGCCAAGGACGGCAAGCTGTCGATCGACGAAATGACGGGCGGTACGTTCTCGATCTCGAACGGCGGTGTGTTCGGCTCGATGCTGTCGACGCCGATCATCAACCCGCCGCAATCGGCGATCCTCGGCGTGCACGCGACGAAGGAGCGTCCGGTCGTCGAGAACGGTCAGATCGTGATTCGCCCGATCAACTACCTCGCGCTGTCGTACGACCACCGCATCATCGACGGCCGCGAAGCCGTGCTGTCGCTGGTCGCGATGAAGGATGCGCTCGAGGACCCGGCGCGTCTGCTGCTCGATCTGTAATTCCCCTTGCGCCCGCGAGGGCGCATCAGCCTTGATTGCAATCGCAGCGCCGCGCGGCATGGCCCGCGCGCCGCTGCGTTCTCGGAAGGATAGTCATGTCCCAAGAATTTGACGTCGTCGTGATCGGCGCCGGCCCCGGTGGCTACATTGCCGCGATTCGTGCCGCGCAGCTCGGCAAGACCGTCGCCTGTATCGAAAAGTGGAAGAACCCGGCCGGCGCGCTGAAGCTCGGCGGTACCTGCCTGAACGTCGGCTGCATTCCGTCGAAGGCGCTGCTGGCGTCGTCGGAAGAGTTCGAAAACGCGTCGCACCACCTGGCCGATCACGGCATTTCGGTCAGCGACGTGAAGATCGATGTGGCGAAGATGCTGGGTCGCAAGGACGCGATCGTCGAAAAGATGACGGGCGGCATCGAATTCCTGTTCAAGAAGAACAAGATCACGTGGCTCAAGGGTCACGGCAAGTTCACCGGCAAGACCGATGCCGGCGTGCAGATCGAAGTGAGCGGCGAAGGCGAGACCGAAGTCGTGACCGCGCGTAACGTGATCATCGCGACGGGCTCGAAGGCGCGTCATCTGCCGAACGTGCCGGTCGACAACAAGATCGTCGCCGACAACGAAGGCGCGCTGACGTTCGAGTCGGTGCCGAAGAAGCTGGCCGTCATCGGCGCCGGCGTGATCGGCCTCGAGCTCGGCTCGGTGTGGCGTCGTCTCGGCGCGCAAGTGACGGTGCTCGAAGCGCTGCCGCAATTCCTCGGGGCTGCGGACGAAGGTCTGGCCAAGGAAGCGGCCAAGCAGTTCAAGAAGCAGGGCCTCGACATTCATCTGGGCGTGAGCATCGGTGAAGTGAAGACGACCGCGAACGGCGTCACGATCGCTTACACCGACAAGGATGGCAACGCGCAGACGCTCGAAGCCGATCGCCTGATCGTCTCGGTCGGTCGCGTGCCGAACACCGATAACCTCGGTCTCGAGTCGATCGGCCTGAAGGCGAACGAGCGCGGCTTCATCGACGTCGACGATCACTGCCGCACGAGCGTGCCGAACGTCTACGCGATCGGCGACGTCGTGCGTGGCCCGATGCTCGCGCACAAGGCCGAGGACGAAGGCGTGCTGGTGGCTGAAATCATCGACGGCCAGAAGCCGCACATCGACTACAACTGCATTCCTTGGGTCATCTACACCGAACCCGAGATCGCATGGGTCGGCAAGACGGAGCAGCAGCTGAAGGCCGAAGGCCGCGAGATCAAGAAGGGCCAGTTCCCGTTCTCGATCAACGGCCGTGCGCTCGGCGTGGGCAAGACCGACGGCTTCGTGAAGATGATCGCCGATGCCAAGACCGACGAACTGCTCGGCGTGCACGTGATCTCGGCGAACGCGTCGGATCTGATCGCCGAAGCGGTCGTGGCGATGGAGTTCAAGGCGGCGTCGGAAGACCTCGGCCGTATCTGCCATCCGCACCCGTCGCTGTCCGAAGTGATGCGCGAAGCGGCGCTCGACGTCGACAAGCGCTCGCTCAACAAGTAACACGCGCGTGCCGGCCTCGAAATGGGCTGGCCCCGAGCGTGACGCCGAAGGCGGGCGGGGCATGTCCCGTCCGCCTTCGCTTTTTGTATTGGCACGATGAACGTCATCGAATACTACGAAAACGAGCTGAAGACCCGCGGCTATCAGTCCGACGACGCACAGCGCGCCGCCGTCGATCGGCTGCAGCGTTGCTACGCCGAGTGGGTTGCCTACAAGGCACGACGTTCGAACGCGCTGCGCAAGCTCATCGTGCACCCCGAACTGCCGCGTGGCGTTTATCTTTGGGGCGGAGTGGGGCGCGGCAAGAGCTTCCTGATGGACAGCTTCTATGCCGTGGTGCCCGTGCAACGCAAGACGCGCCTGCATTTTCACGAATTCATGCGCGAGGTGCATCGGGAGCTCGAGGAGCTCAAAGGGCGGGCCGATCCGCTCGACGAGCTCGCGCGCCGCATCGCGAAGCGCTACCGGCTCATCTGCTTCGACGAATTCCACGTGTCCGATATCGCGGACGCGATGATTCTTTATCGACTGCTCAACGCGCTATTTGCGAACGGCGTGCAGTTCGTGATGACCTCCAATTACGAGCCCGGCACGCTGTATCCGGACGGGCTGCACCGCGATCGCGTGCTGCCGGCGATCGAGCTCGTGAAGGCCAAGCTCGACGTACTCAACGTCGACGCGGGCATCGACTATCGGCGGCGTACGCTGGCGCAGGTTGCCGCCTACCACACGCCGCTCGGCGCACAGGCCGATCATGCCCTGCGCGAAGCGTATGCGAGCCTGGCGGCCGTGCCGGACGAAAGCCCTTTGCTCCATATCGAGAAGCGCGAACTGAAGGCGCTGCGCCGCGCCGACGGCATCGTGTGGTTCGATTTCGCGACGCTATGTGGCGGCCCGCGCTCGCAGAACGATTATCTCGAACTGGCAAGCCGTTTCCATACGGTGATCCTGTCCGACGTGCCGCAGATGTCGCCGCGTATGGCATCCGAGGCGCGGCGTTTCACCTGGCTCGTCGACGTCTTCTACGACCACAAGGTCAAGCTGTTGATGTCGGCTGCCGTGCCGGCCGAACAGTTGTATGTCGAAGGGCCGATGGCCAACGAATTCAGCCGCACGGTCTCGCGGATCATCGAAATGCAGTCGCAGGAATACCTCGAGGCGCCGCGCAGGATCGTCGACACGTCGCTGACTTGATCGCCACCCCGTCCGCGGCAACATAATCGGATTATTCTGATATCCGCCGAAGGGGCAGGGGCATATCGTGCTTTCCTCATTCTGACGAAGGAGGCGCCATGACCCCGTACCGTGATATCACCGACGAACAATGGCAGTGCGTCGGGTCGCTGTTTCCTGAGCTGCAGCCGCGCGCGCAGTCGCGTGGGCGTCCTTTGACCGACACGCGAGCCGTCCTCAACGGCGTGCTGTGGGTGATCTATAGCGGCGCGGCATGGTCGTCGATGCCGCGCCGCTACCCGTCGTATCAAACATGCCATCGGCGCTTCAAGGGTTGGCACGCCTCAGGCGTATTCAAGGAAGTGCTCAGGCAGTTGTACGGCGAGGGCGCCAATGCATTGAGCGACTCGATCAAGCTGCGGATGCGGATGAAGACGGAGCCGATCAGCGGCATGCCGCCCATGCCTGCATTCGTGAGCGTCGATGCGCCGATGCTGGCTTATCTCGCTTCTCTGCGGCAGGCGGCTTGACGACGCCGGCCTCGTGCACGATCGATAGCCAACAATAAAAACGGCCGGCGTTGTGGCGCCGGCCGTTTGCGTATACAAGCGCGATCTGCGTGACGACAATCGTCACGCACCGGAAGATGGGTCAGTTCTTGGCTTGAGCCGCGTCGTCTGCCTCACGAATCCACGTTTGCGAGCGGCCGAGCAGTGAAACCCCGATGTAGCCGCGCACGATGAGCTTGTTGCCACCGTCTTCGAGGTGCATCTTGCATTTGTAGACCTTGCCGTTCTCGGGGTCGAGGATGTTGCCGTCGTCCCATGTGTCGCCGTCCTGCTTCATGCTCTTGATGATCGTCATGCCGAGCATCGGTTGATCCTTGCGCTCGTCCGTGCATGCGGTGCAGAGGCGGCCAGGTTTCTCGTTCGGATTCAGGCCCTTGACGACCTTGCCGCTCAGCGTACCGTCGCTGTCTTGCGTAATCCGTACCAGCGCCTTGGGCTGATGAGTGCTGTCGTCGATCGTTTTCCACGTGCCCACGGGCGTGCTCGTGCCCTGGGCGAACGCCATGGCTGCGCCGGCGAACAAGGCGCCAGCCAGTGCTGCGCGTTTTGCGGCGGTGAGCGCCATCGTCCTGGCGCGTTGCGAGAAGTGCGTCATGTCATCCTCCTTGGAAGAAACCGTCTGTCGTTTACGTTCGTTGCGCAGTGGCGTGTTGGCTGGCACGCGCCGCGTCTTTTAGGAATAAAGTCAGGATAAGCGCGAATATGGAACCAACGGTTGATAGTGGAAGCTCTAATCAGACGCACCCACGGTCACGGGTTCAAACGAGCCGATCTGAGGGCATCAAAGCAGGGCGTCAAAGCATCGCCGCGCATTGTAATCGTTAGGCGTACAGATCGGCATGGGCCGACTACGCGCGGCCGCCAAGACTGCCGCCGCCGTCGACGGCCAAGACTTGGCCAGTCATGTAGCTGGCCTCGCCTGATAGAAGGAAACACACGACTGCGGCCACTTCATGTGGGGTGCCCAGGCGCTGCATCGGGATCGTATCGAGCACTTTGCGCTCTGCATCGCTACCAACCGGCCGCGTCTTGCGAAACAGCTCGGTTTCGATCGGGCCGGGTGCCACGGCATTCACCGTGATGCCGTACTCGGCCAGTTCCAATGCCCACGTTCGCGTGCAGCCGACCAGCGCGCTCTTCGCGGCCGAATAGGCCGTCCGGTCGACGCTGCCGAATATCGCGCGGCTGCAGATATTGACGATGCGGCCATCACGGCGCTGCTTCATCGCATCCACGAAGTGTTGGGTGATCTGGATCGCCGCCCGCACGTTCAAATCGAACACACTCTGTAGCGAAGACAAGTCGATCTTGCCCAGCGGCTCAGGCAATGCGATGCCGGCATTGTTGACGATGCCGGCGATGTCGTACTGTTCGCTGATGCGTCGGGTGACCTCGGCCGTCTGGTCGAGGTCGGAAAGGTCGCATGCCAGCAGTGTTCCTGGAAACGCCACCCCCTCGACGTGTCGAGCGATACCCACGACCTGGTGTCCGCTGTTGCTCAGTGCGGCACTGATCGCATGGCCGATGCCACGTGATGCGCCGGTAACGAGGAAAGTGCGGGAATTCATGAGACTCGGTTCACCCTCAAAGGCCGTCCAGGTTCGCCACTATAGAGATCTTCCGCCCTCGCGACCACCTCTCCGGTCGTCAGCTCCTACTCGAAAAAATGCCCCGTGACCAGAGGTTAGAAGAGGAGCCCGAAGCACGCGAAACTGAGTAATAATGTCGCGCTTGAGACAGTCGTCTCAGAAATAGAATCAGTCGCTAGAACTACTCGCGCAGGAAATAGAACATGAGCCACATTTCGCGTATGCGGGGGACCGCGCTTGCAGCGCTAGTCATGATCGGGGGAATCGGGGGCGCGTATGCGCAAACCGTTGCGGATAGCGCTTCGAACGCCGCCGCACCGCTAGGCGCCGCATCGGCGCCGGCCGTCGTGGCTCCGGTGGCCGAAGCCGCACCGCTGGTACCGGCGGCTGGCGACCAAACGGCCATGCCCGCTGCGCCGGCCGACACGAAAGAGGCAGAAGGGAACGTCGCCGAGCTTCAAAGCATGATTCACGGCAACGAGCTCACCGAGCTGCGTACCGCCTACAACGGGACCTATGGCGCGAGCCTGCTGCTGTACGGTAAGGAGATGACGTACTACGTCGTGCTGTTCCAGCAGAAGAACTTCTGGCGTGTGATCAAGACGCAGGATCAAGGGCGTGCCGAAGCGGTCTATGCCGACTTCGTGCACAAGAGCGCGCAACTGGCCGACATCGAACTGCGCCGCGCGAAGCTGGCCGCGCAGAAGGCCTACACCGAGCGCTTGATCGCACTGACGCAGGAGCATGCCGATCGCTTGCAGGCGGACCTGAATGTGGCGCGTCAACAACAGGCAGCGGTGGCAGCGCGTCAGAAACAGGCTCGCGACGAAGCAGCCGCACTCGCGACGCAGAAGCAGGCGGCGCAGGACCAACTGCGTGAGCTGCAGCGTCAAGTGCATCAGCTTCAGCGCGAGACGGAGCAGGGGCTGCCGCGCCGCCATACGCACTGACCTCGTAGGGCATTCACCACGACAAGCGCCGCGCGCAGCCTCTGCTGGCCTGCGGCGTTGTCTTCCTCCCGGTGCGGGCGATCGCCGCACCGTGTCCACCGTTTTCCCTCGTTCCCGCGCTGCTTCAGCTGAGCTGTACGACTCAGCCGTCGAGTCATCTGCGTCCCCCACGGCGGGCATGTTGCGCATAGACGACGGTCTACCTGGCTGCGGGCGTTGCGCGGCACCAACACGCGCGCTGTTTGCGTCGCGTCAGATCGTTGCTCGGGCGATAGCCAGACCGGGGCAGCTGTCTTCTATCTAGCGCGGCGTCAGCGCCTGAGTCACCACCTTTCCGACGATGCGCTTGGCCGTCGCCAGATGCGTAACCGTCATCGATTTGGCGAGCCGCGCGTCGCGTTCACGACACGCCTTCAAAATGCTCGCGTGCTCGTGCTGGAACGCGGGCGTATCGGCTAGAAGCGTCGCTTGCAGGCGCTCGTAGCGCTCGACCTGGGCGCGCAAATCGCGAATCGCATTCAGTTGCCGTAGGTTGCCGCACGGCGCATACAGCAGCTCGTGGAACTCGCGGTTCAGCGCGCCTTGCTTTTCCTGTGTCTCGGCCTTGCCGAGCAGGCGATGCACGAGGCTCGCCCGCACCAGCGTTTCCTCGTCCATGCGCTTGACGGCCTGAAAGATCGCATCGCCTTCGAGCAGCATGCGCAGGCTGTAGATCTCGTCGACGTCGGCCAGGGTCAGCGTACGCACGACGGCGCCTCGATTGGGATGAATCGCGATGAGGCCTTGCGCCTCGAGCTTGCGCAACGCTTCGCGTAGCGGAATGCGGCTCACGGCGAAACGCTCGGCCAGTTCGCGCTCGACGAGCCTGGCGCCGTCGCTCAGGGTGCCGGATGCAATCCATTGACGCAGTTCGGCGGCGATGCCGTCGGCCGTCGAGTCGATTCGTTCTTGCATGTTCGCTAACCTGCTCAAGTCTTTGTGATTTGGCATAATGGTATACCAAACTACCAAATGGAGGCTCAGCCATGACGATTGCCAAGACCAAAACTCCCCCTTACTACGCGGTCATTTTCACGTCGATCCGCACGCCAGGCGACAACGGCTACGACAAGATGTCGGAGGCAATGTCGGAGTCGGCTGCGAAGCAACCGGGCTTCCTGGGCGTCGAGTCGGCGCGCGAGGACGTCGGTATCACGGTGTCGTACTGGGAGAGCCTCGAGGCGATTGCCGCCTGGAAAGCCAATGCGGCACATCAAATGGCGCAGAAGCTCGGCCGCGAACGCTGGTATCAGGAATACAAGACGCGTATTTGCAAGGTCGAGCGCGAATACGATTTTTCGAAGCAGTGAGCGCATGGCATCGTCGCGTCGCGCGGCGATGGCGATGCCTGCTCTTTATGCCAAGGCCGCTACGTCGTCGTTCTGCGCCGCGGTTTTGGCATTCTCAACAGACATCTTGTCGGGTGCATCGAGCCGCGTACCGCATCGGACGCTTTCTCCCATGAAGAAACTGCCCACGTGCTTGTAATTGGTGCAAGGCACATCGGAGCCGGCCGGTGCTGGCGTTTTGTCTGATTTTTGCCGCGAAGCCTTGTTTTCTATGTGTTTTGAATATGAAGAGCGCCGCTGGCACCGAACTTGCGGACGGTTTAGAGGCTTCTCTTTATGGAATTACGGCATGTCAATTCATCAGACGGAACGTGCGTGCGGCGGGCTCGCCCTGCATCTTGTCGATGCGGATCTCGATCATCTGGAGCGAGTGATATCGCGCCCGGCGAACCGCATGCTGACCGCGCAGTACTGGCGCCGCCGCGTGCTGTCGATGCAACATCAGTTCGAATTGACGCACGAACAGGGCGCGCGTGCCGAAGCCATTCTTCAGCGGCTCGACGATTGCGCCGCCTAATGTGGCCCCATGGTGAGCGGCGCATCGTGCGATGCGCCGCGCCGTTTTACTCTTCCTGACCGCCCGATTCGTTGCTGCCCGATTCGTTGCTGCCCGGTACGGGGCTGTACGGCCGGCGGCGGCGCGTGACGACGACGGGCCCGTCCGTCGTGCGCTCGGGGGCGGCTGGTGCGCCGTACGATTCACGCGGCTCACGGGGTTCGCGAGCCTCGCGCGGGCCGGAGTAGTCACGCGGGCCGGAGTACTCGCGGGGGCCAGAGTGCTCACGCGGGCCGGAGTGTTCACGCGGTTCACGCGGGCCAGCGCCTTCGCGCGGACCGTGGCGCTCGCCGTAGCCGCCCGTGCGCGGGCCACGCGGGCCGCCGGGGCGGGTGCCCGTATCGATCTGGATCGTCGAAATGGCGCGCTTGTAGATGCCTTGCAGCCCGACGGGCGTGCGCAACATCACCAGATACTGATCGAACGATTCGATGCATCCCGTCAAGCGAATGCCGTTGACGAGGTAGATTTCGACGCGCTTGCGCTCTTTGCGCGCGGCGTTCATGAAGTCGTTTTGCGGATGCGATTCTGCGGGATTCGGCATTGCAAGGATGGCAGCGGTGGCTGCTCCAAGGTTGGTTGGTGGTGCGCGGGACGATGCGCGTGTCTTGGGCGGGATTTTACCCCGCGTGCGCTGGACGTGTATGCGTTTAGCCCACGTTCACTATACTCGCTCGCGAAAATGGCGCCATTGGCGACTATGATTCGATCGAGCGCGCGCGATATGCGCGCCGCTTGCCGCGTGGGCGGCAAGCCTCGCACACGGGGGCCACCGCGATGACCGACGCAGCCCTGCCTGTTCCTGATGCGCGTCTGCGCAAGGCGCTGGACGAGTGCGCGACGATCGTGGGTGCCGCGAACGTCGTCACCTCGGCCGAGCGCCTGGCCGACTACGCCGATCCGTTTACTCCCGCGCCCGCCGCCGCGTCGTTTTTCGCGTCCGCAGCCGTGCTGCCCGATTCGGTCGAGCAGATTCGCGAGGTGCTGCGCGTGGCGCGCGCCTACCGCATGCCGATCTGGCCCGTTTCGACGGGCCGTAACTTCGCCTACGGCGGCGGCGCGCCACGTCTGTCCGGTTCGGTCGTGCTCGATCTGAAGCGGATGAAGCGGGTACTCGAAGTCGATGAAACGCACGCTTATGCGCTCGTCGAGCCCGGCGTCACCTACTTCGATCTCTATGCGCACCTGCGCGAGCGCGGCGCGAAGCTGTGGATCGATCCGCCCGCGGCCGGGTGGGGCAGCGTCGTCGGCAATACGCTCGAGCGCGGCTTCGGCTACACGCCCTACGGCGATCATGCGGCCATGCAGTGCGGCATGGAGGTCGTGCTCGCGAACGGCGACGTCGTGCGCACGGGCATGGGCGGCATCGAGATCGGCCACACGTGGCAGCTTTTCAAGCCCGGCTTCGGTCCCTCGTACGACGCGATGTTCATGCAGTCGAATTTCGGCATCGTCACGAAGCTCGGCCTCTGGCTGATGCCGCAGCCGAGTGCCTATCTGCTCGCCCATGCGCGCTTTTTGCGCGAGGCCGACCTCGAGGCCATCGTCGAGATTCTTCGGCCGCTCAAGCTCGACGAGACGATCCGCAACCACGCCGTGATCGAAGGCGCAGTGCGCCACGCGGCCGGTCTGTCGTCGCGCAGCGATTGGTATGACGGCCAGGGCCCGATGCCCGAGGCCGCCATCGAGGCGATGATCGCGCGGCTCGGCATCGGTCGATGGAACCTGCATTTCGGCCTTTACGGTGAGCCCGAACTCAACGATGCGCGCTATGCGATCGTCTCGCGCGCCTTCTCGCGCGTGCATGGGATGTCGATCGAAGCCAAGCGCTATGCCGGCGACGAAGTGCCGAGCGGCGGCGAGGATCGCAATCTTGGGGGCGTGCCGGCGATGAGTGCGTTTCGCATGCTCGATTGGGTCGGGGGCAGTGGCGCGCATGTCGATTTCTCGCCGATCTGTCCGTTCACGGGGCGTGACGCGATGCGCCAGTACACGATGGCCAAGGCGCGCATGGCCGAATATGGCTTCGACTACTACGGCGGCTTCACAGCCGGCACGCGCCATCTGCACCATATCGTTGCGGCCATCTTCGACCGCAGCCGGCCCGGGCAGGTCGATGCGGCCAGCGATCTCCTACGCGTGCTGATGAGCGATGCGCGCGCGGCCGGATACGGCGAATACCGCGCGCACCTCGCGTACATGGATTTCGCGGCTGCGCAGTACGACTTCAATGAAGGCGCGCTGCTGCGCTTGTCGGAGCAAATCAAGGACGCGCTCGATCCGCAGGGCATTCTTGCGCCCGGCAAATCGGGCATCTGGCCCAAGGCCTGGCGCTCGGCGCGCGGTTACACCTGACGTGGAGCATACCCATGGCTGCGGCGAACGAGAGGGCATGGCGATGGACGTGAGCCGACGCAGATTCCTGGCGGGGGCGGTGCATCTGGCTACCGGCAGCGTGCTGGCTCTGCCGTTCGCCGGCGTATGGGGGGAGAGGCGCGTAAGCGCGGGCGATGCGGCGATATTGCTCGTCGATCGCGCGCTGCCCGCCAGCTGCGCCTGGGCCGAGCAAGCCGTGCGTCACGCGACGTACATCGCCGAGATCGTCGAAATCGGCGATGACGTCGGCATGCTGTGGCATGTGCGGCTCGTGGGCACGCGGGAGCCGCTGATCGGTGTCCTGCGTCCCGCTGATGGGTTCGTGCTGCGCGGCCTTGCCTCGAGCGCAGGACGTACGGTCCGTGCTCTGCCGATGCGTGCGGCACGTGCGGTCGTCGTGCGCATCGGCGCGCGGCCCGGGGAGCCGAGCGGATAGCGGCTGACGGTCGATCAGGCGGCAGGCTCGGCCGCCTGCATCGGCGCAGTATTGGGCGCACCGGCAGGCGCGTCGGATGGACCGAGGTCGGGCGAAAAATCGTCGACCTTCACGAGTAGCGCGCCATCGTGCGCGAACGCGGCCAGCACCTCGCGCTCGCTCGCGTCGATGAGTCCGAGCGTCGTGGCTTGCTCTGCCCATGCCGCCAGCTCGGCCAAGCTTTGCGGTATCGGTGCGATACGTGTCTCGCGCACGGCCTCGCGGACCTTCGCCTCGATCGCAGCCAGGCGCGGCACGAGCGCGAGCAGCCGCTCGCCGAGACCGATCGGGTCGTCTTCGCCTACCGGGACATACGAATCGGCCAGCAGGCGTTCGCGCGCAGGCGAGGGCGTTTGCAGCAGTTCGGCGACCTCGCTCGCGAGCGCATCGGCCGGCGCATGCCATGGCATCCCGAACGGGAATGCGAGCACGCGCAGGCATGCTGCCGCAAAGCGGTTCGGGTAGTTCGCGAAGAGCCCTTCGAGCGCGCTGCGTGCCGCATCGAACGCATCCTCGACGCCCCATCTCACGAGCGGCAGGTCTTCACGGTGCGCACCATCGTCTTCGAAACGCTTGAGCGTTGCCGAGATCAGCGCGAGTTGCGAGAGCACATCGCCGAGCCGCGCGGACAGCCGTTCACGGCGTTTCAGCGCACCGCCGAGCAGCAGCATCGAACAGTCGGCGATCAGCGCGAACGCCACGCTCAATCGGGTGGCGGCGCGATAGTAAGGCGCGAGCGCCGCGTTCGCGAGCGTGGGCTTGGCGATGAAGCGGCCGCCCGTGATTGCGTGCAGGAAGCTGCGCAGCGCATTGCCGGCGATGAAGGCCATGTGCTTGAACAGCGCGTCGTCGAATGCGGCAAGCGCCTGGGCCGGGTCGGTCTCGCGGGCCGCAGCCATTTCCGTCAGCAAATACGGATGACAGCGGATCGAGCCCTGGCCGAATACGATCAGCGAACGCGTGAGGATGTTGGCGCCCTCGACGGTGATCGAAATCGGCAACTGTTCATAAGCCCGCCCAAGGAAATTCGATGGCCCGAGGCAAATGCCCTTGCCGCCGAGCACGTCCATGCCGTCGTTGACCACCCGTCGCGCACGTTCAGTGACGTGGTACTTCGCGATGGCCGACAGCACGGCCGGCTTTTCGCCCAGATCGACGGCCTGCGCACTCAAGCGCCGCATCGCGTCCATGACGTACAGGTGACCGCCCATGCGCGCGAGCGGCTCATGGATGCCCTCGAACTTGCCGATCGGTACTTTGAACTGGCGCCGCAGCGCAGCATAGGCGCTCGTGCCGCGCACGGCCGTCTTGGCCATGCCGACGCTCGAGGACGGCAGCGAGATCGCGCGGCCCGCGGCCAGGCATTCCATCAGCATGCGCCAGCCTTTGCCGACTTGCGCGGGGCCACCGATGACCCAATCGATCGGGATGAACACGTCGTTGCCCGAGTTCGGGCCGTTCTGGAAGACGGCATTAAGCGGCCAATGCCGGCGCCCGATGTTCACACCCGGGTGCGACGTCGGAATCAAGGCGCAGGTGATGCCCGGCTCCGGGTCGCCACCGAGCAAGCGTTCGGGATCGCGTGCTCGAAACGCGAGCCCGAGCACCGTCGCGATCGGCCCAAGCGTGATGTAGCGCTTGTCCCACGTGACGCGAAAGCCGAGCGTTTCGCGTCCTTCGAACGTGCCTCGGCAGGCGATGCCGACATCGGGAAGCGCGGCGGCGTCGGAGCCCGCATAGGGGCTCGTCAGGGCAAAGCACGGGATTTCGTCGCCACGCGCGAGCCGCGGCAGGTAGTAAGCCTTTTGCGCGTCGGTGCCGTAGTGCAACAGTAATTCGGCGGGGCCCAGCGAGTTCGGCACCATGACGGAAACTGTGGCGGCCGACGAACGCGAGGCGAGCTTCATGACGACCTGCGAATGGGCATAGGCGCTGAACGCTTTGCCGCCGTAGCGCTTGTCGATGATCATGCCGAGAAAGCCGCGCTCTTTCACGTACCGCCACGCTTGCGGCGAGAGATCCTGCCAGTGCGTGGCCGTTTCCCATTCGTCAGCGAGATCGGCGAGGCGGGCGCAGTCTTCAGCGACGAACGCGGATTCCTCGGCGCTCAACGTCGGCGCGCCATGCGCGAGCAGCGTGTCCCAGCTTGGGCGGCCGGAGAACAGTTGCGCTTCCCACCACACCGTACCCGCTTCGATCGCATCGCGCTCGGTCGTCGATATCTCGGGCAGCGCGCGGCGAAATGCGGTCAGCGCAGGCCCGGATACCCAGCGGCGCCGCAGCGGCCTCACCGCGCAAATGCATGCCGGCACAAGCAGCACGAGCGCCAGCAACACGCTGGCAACGGGGCCCGCTGCGCCCGTCGTGACGGCCGCGACCCACCAGAGCGACAGCACCATGAGCCATGCGTATGCGACCGCTTCGCGCAGGACCAGCACCGCGCCGGCGACGACAAGGACCACCACGAGCCATCCCATGACCGTTCCTCCTTGCATCGTCAGGCGCGGCGCGTGGCGCCGCATGCCGTCAAAGCACGGGGCGTGATGCCTCTTGCAACTGCGATGCCTGCGGCGCTTGCGACAGCGGCAACGCGTTGCGTGCGCTCCCATGTGCTTGAGCCGCCTCGCGTTCCGCCTCGGGCTGCGGCGGGCGCACTTCGTCGGCGCCGACCGGGTTTGCCGCGGCGGCGTCCAGCGTTTGACCGTTGAGCGAGCCGCATGCCGTAATACCGGCGGCGGCATCGTGGGCGTCGGCCGAGTCGCTTGCATCGCCGAGCACCGCTGCGAACGCGGCCAGTTGCGCCGTATCGGGCATGGGTGCTTTGAGCGCGGCGACCATCAGCGAGGCGAGGCGCGCGATCAGTTGCAGATCGGTGATCGACTGGCCTTGCGCGAATTCGGCGATGAGGTTGTCGGTGTCGGTGCCCGCCAGCACGCCCGAGAGTGCGCCGATCGCGAAGTGCAGACGCCATCCGAGTTCCTCGCGCGGCAGATGCGGCAAGGCGCGCTGAAACGCATCGAAGAAGCGCTCGGACACGGATGCGTAGTGGGCGTTCAGGAAATCGTGAATGAACGCGGAAGGGTCCGTATACGCTCGGCCCAGCAGCCGCAGGAACGCGCGGCCGCCTGCGCGCGGATCGCGTGACAGCCGCAGCGCCGGAATGAACATGGCGCCGAGCACGTGCTCGCACGTGAGCCGTTCACCAAGGTGGGCATCGAAGCGCTCGAGCAGCTTCAAGCGCTCTTCGTTGAGTTTGTCGAGCCGCCGCGACAGCATCGCGTGGATCAGTGCTTCCTTGCTGCCGAAGTGGTAATTGACCGCAGCGAGATTGACGTCGGCCCGCGACGTGATCTGCCGCAGCGACATCGCTTCGTAGCCGCATTCGATGAAGATGTCTTCGGCGGCGTCGAGTATGCGTGCCTTTGTATCGCCGGTTCCCCGGCTCGATGTGCGAACTGCCATGTGCGCCTCCCATGCCGGTTACCCGGCCGCGAACAAGCGATTCAACTCGGTGATTGAAACTTATAGTTTGTGGCTGGGTAGAACGATAAAAACGACAGCGTACCGCAGCAAGCGTTGTTTATCGATGGACTCCTCTAGTCGCGTATGCGGCTTCGATCAGGCATCGCAGCCGCATACCGAACAATAGCAACAGACGCGCGCGTCTGCTCAGGCCGTCGTCGAGATCTCTTCGGCCGAGCGTGTCATGTCGATGCCGCGACGCTCACGGCCGAACAGGATGAGGATCGCGATGACGACCGACGCCGTACCGCAGACGACGGCCAGCGCGAGCGCGTAGTTGTTGTCGTGGCTCGCCGCGAACGAGGCCTGCGTCGTCGCGTTGACCGATGCGATGAGATTGCCGAGTTGATAGACGAAGCCCGGGAACGTCGCGCGAATTTCGTCGGGCGAGATCTCGTTCAGATAGACAGGAACGACCCCCCATGCGCCTTGCACGGAAATCTGCATGAGGAAGGCGCCGAGCGCGAGCAAGACCGCGCCGCTCGAGAATGCCCACAGCGGCAGCACCGGCAAGGCGATGAGCGCTGCGATGCAGATGGCACGCCGCCGGCCGATGCGTTCCGAGATCGTGCCGAAGAACAGGCCGCCGAGGATCGCGCCGATGTTCAGCGTGATCGTGATCAGCGACACGGTATGCGGATCGAAGTGATGCTGTTCGCGCAGGAACGTCGGATAGAGGTCTTGTGTGCCGTGTGAGAAAAAGTTGAAGGCCGTCATCAGGATGATCGCGTAGATCGACAGCGTCCAGTTTTTCTGCAAGGTGGCGAGCAACCCGGGCCGAGCCTGCCGCCGTTGTTCCATCGTCTTCCAGGCCGGCGATTCGGGCACGCTTCTGCGGATGTACAGCACGAGCAGCGCGGGGACGACGCCGACGAAGAACATGCCGCGCCAGCCGACGTACTGGTACAGCACGCCGAACACGATCGAGGCGAGCAGATAGCCGCTCGGGTAGCCGGCTTGCAGCAGGCCGGAGACCGAGCCGCGTGCGCGGGCCGGGATGGTCTCCATCGTCAGGGCCGAGCCCACCCCCCATTCGCCGCCCATCGCGATGCCGAACAGGGCGCGCAGCACGAGCAGCGTGAACAGGTTCGGTGCCAAGCCCGACAGCAGTTCGAGCACCGAATAGCAAGCGATGTTGACCATCAGCGTCGGGCGCCGACCGAATTTGTCGGCCAGCCGACCGAACAGCAACGCGCCGACGGGACGCATGGCGAGCGTCAGCGTGAGCGCGAACGCCACTTCGGGAATCTTCGTGTGGAATTCGGTGGCAATATCCTTGAACACGAAGACCATCAAAAAGAAATCGAACGCATCGAGCGTCCAGCCCAGATAGGCGGCGATCGTTACGTTCCTTTGTTCGCTGGTCCATTTCATTTTGTAATTCTCCTGTCTCCGTCACGTTCCACATCGGCGAAACACCAGGCCGGTGCGGGCACCCCGAGGGTAGGCAAAATTGAGTGTAGGCGCACTCTAAGCCGACGCGTGGCATGACGCGGGTGCATCCGTAGTAATCCCTAGCCACTACATGACGGACGACACAGGGGCGTCGGTGTATAACCGTCAGAAAATCGAAAGCTCGAGCCGATGAAACGTCCGTTTCGTCATGAAAATGTAATGCGCGGATCAGGACGGCTCTCCGACGTTTCATGTTTAATTAACCGCTTTGTTCCCACGCGATTCATCACCATGCCTTCCGTCGCTTCCATGTTGCCTGCGCTCGATACGCCGCGTCTGTTACTGCGCCAGCGTAAGCTCGACGATCTCGAGGCGTGTCTCGCGATGGACCGCGACCCCGAAGTCACGCGCTACATCGCAGGGCCGTGGCACGATCCTGTCGCGCATCGCCAGTTCGTCGAGCACCGTATCGTGCGTGCTTATCCGCCGGGGCTCGGTTACTGGAGCATCCGCGAAGCGAGCGCGCCCGATCGCTTCCTCGGCTGGGTGCTGTTGATTCCCGATCACGGCGCCGGCCCCGAAGTCGAGATCGGCTGGCGGCTCGTACGCGATGCGTGGGGGCGAGGCATCGCCAGCGAAGCGGCCCAGGCGCTCGTGCGGCATGCGTTCGACACGGTTCGGCTGCCGCGGGTCGTGGCCGATATTCAGGCGGCCAATACGGCGTCGCTGCGCATCGCGCAAAAGCTCGGCATGCGGTTCGTCGGCCACGTCGATAGCGACGGAGCCCCCTACGACCGCTACCGGCTCGAGCGCGACGACTTGCGGGCAGGCTGAAGACGTAGCCGGCTAGCCGAAACGGTGTAGATGCCTCGTCCTAGCGAATCGGCGAGCCGAGCATCAGCGAAGGTGAGGGGCGCTATTGCTGCGCGCACGAGAAACTCGCCGCGTCGTTGATATCGCCCGTGCCCTTGTACTTGGGCCAGGCCGGGTACTCGCATAGCGGTCGCGTACGCCCGGGCACGCCGGCGGTATCGCCAACGATTTGAGGCGGCGGCGCGTTGCCGTGTTCGACCCAATTCTCGAGCGTCGTCAGCGAATCCCACGCCGCGTTGAACACGCTGCTGACGGCGTGGCCATAGCCGGGAATCTCGTAGTAGCGCACGAAGTGGCGCACGGCCGTCGCACCCATCGTGATCTGCAAGCGACGATAGTATTGCTCGGTCGAGCGTGGACTCACGAGCGCATCGGCGGTGCCATGCGCCATCAGGATCTTGCCGCCTCTGGCGGCGAACGCGGTGAGGTCCGTCTTGTTTTGATCCTGAAGGCTCGTCAGGTAGCTGATGCGCGCCGCAAGTGGGCCAGGGTGCTGCGGATCGACGTTCAGCGAGTTCGCACTGGGGTCGCGCGTCACGAAGAAGCGAATCCACTGATCCCAGAACACGCTCATGTAGGGCGCCGTATCCGGCATCGGGCTGGCCGGCTGCGACGTGCCCATCGCCAGCGCAATCACCGTGGGCTGCAAAGGCGAGGAGCCCGCCATGCCGAGGTCGGTGCCCCACACGTTGAAGCCCGGGTACTGCGTCTCGCCGCTCGCCAGGCCGTAGTTGATCCTGATCGGCGTTTCGTAGACTTTCAGCGCCGCGATCTGCGCATCCGACAGGCAGGTATCGCCCGTATCGGCACCGTCGGGGCAGCGCAGCGGCGCACCATTGAGCGTGGCCGTCGCGGGATCGAAGCGGGCGTTGCACGCCGTCACGTTGCTGATGAGTCCGTCGCGTACGCCGTCCAGCGCATCGCAGGCCTGCATCGCTGCATCGTAGAGCGCTTTGCGTTTGGCTTGATTCAAATACGCGCCCGGCAGCGCGAACGCACGCGTGATCCGGCCGAATTGCAAGTCGAGCGTGGCGCCATTCCAGGCCGGGTAGAGCACGATGGCGCCGTCCCAGTCGTGCGGCCAGCGTTGCACGGCCGCCAGCGCTTCGCGCCCGCCCGTGGAGCCGCCTGCAAAGTAGGCGTGTCTGGGGGCGGTCGCGCCGTAATACGTGTCGATCAAATGGACCGCGATGTCGCGCGTCTTCTTCAGCGCGTCACTCGCATAGTTGGCCAGCGATTCGTCGTTCATGCCGAACGAGCCGTCCTTGCTGCCGAGCGCGCCCGCCTGGTGGCCCGAGTCGCTGGCGAATACCGCGTAACCGCGCGCGAGCGGCACCGGTGAATCGACCGGGCCGGCGGGAACGTTGCCCGCGGTGTCCGGGATCGTGCCGTCGTAACCGCCGCCGCCGAGCATCAGAATCTTCTGGTTCCAAAGGCTCGGCAGGTCGACCTGGAACTTGATCGGCGGCGCAGCAGGATCGACGGGGCCGATCTCGCCCGACAGACGGCAGTGTTGGCCTGTGCTCTCCGGGGCGGTGCTCGATGTGTCGACCCACACGGCGGCCGTGACGATGGCGCCGGTCGTGGGCAAGCCGATCATGGCTGGTGCGATGCGCATGCCGTTCATTTGCGGGCAATCGATGACGGGATGGACGCGCGCGGATGCTTCGAGCGCGTGGCAGACGGAGTAAAGCGGCAGCAGCATGGCAGCCGCGGCCAGTCGGGCGGCTGTCGTGCGTATGACGTGTTGGCTCGGGACGGTTGTTTTCACTGCGGCTCCTTGGTTCGTCGATTTCTTGATGCGTCAAACGCAAGCAACATCGGAAACGGGTAAGCACGCTTGCCAAACGGACGGCCCGGCAGGGTTGCGCTGGAGGAGGGCGGCGGGCGCGTGACGTAGGGACCGAACGCAATGATAGAAAAAGAACGCTCGCGTGGCGAGGCCAGGCGAGCGCAATGTCAGGTGGGGGGGCGGCTCAGTCGATTTGAAGGTATGCCGCGCGCAGAACAAAGCAGGCTTAATCCACCGTCGTCAAGCTGAACAATTCCTGACGCAGTGCTCGAGCACGCGACTGGCCAAACTTGTCTTCGAATTCCGTTTGCGCCGCTTGCCAAGCCTTCGTCGCTTGCTTGAACAGGCGAAGACCGTCGCGCGTCAAATTCAGTGAATAGGCCCGCGCGTCGTGTTCCGCGCGTGCGATCGAGACGATATCGTCGCGCTGCAACGGCTTGAGCGCGCGAAGCAGCGTCGTTCTGTCCATGACCAATGCGTCGGCGAGCTCGCTCATGAGGAGGTCGCGTCGGCGCGATAACGCGACCATGATCGAGTATTGCGTCGCAGTGACGCCGAGCGGCGCAAAATGGCGCTCATAGATTTGTGTGACGAAGCGCGCTGCTTGACGCATGGCGAAACAGTTGCACGCGCTGCCGATGTCGATTTCGTTCATACTTCCAATCTATGTGTGCATATGCATACTGTCAACCATGACAGGTGGGCAGCGGCACGCCGCCTGGTCGGGACCATAGGTGGTGCTCATGGACTATTTCGACAAGCTCCGCGTTTTTCGCTCGGTAGTCGAAGCGAAGAGCTTTACCCGCGCAGCCGACATGCACGGACTGCCGCGTCCTGCCGTTTCAAGGGCGATTGCCGAGCTGGAGGAGCAGCTTGGCAGCCGGCTGCTGCACCGGACGACGCGACAGGTATCCCTGACCGAGGCAGCCGAGCGCATCTACGAGCGATGCACGCATATCCTGGATGAGCTCGACGCGCTCGAAGCGGACGTGCAGACACAAACGCGCGAACCCGAAGGGCTGTTGCGCCTGGCTGCCCATACTTCGGCCACGCTCAATCGACTGGTCCCGTTGATCGCCGGCTTCAAGCAGGCTCATCGCCACGTGCGCCTGGATGTGACCCTGACCGAGCGTCCGATCGACCTGGTGGCGGAAGGCTACGACCTCGGCATCGTCGTGCCCTATATGTTGACGGCCGAGACGACGGTGGTGCGCCTGCTCACGCGCATGCCGTTCGTGATCGTCGCCACGCCCGACTATCTGGATCGATCGTCGACGCCGACGCACCCGTCGGAGCTTGCCAGTCACCTTTTTGTCGCGATGTCCCCCTCGATTCGCCGCCCCAACATCGCCTTCCGCATCGGGAACGACGAGTTGTCCATCCCGCTCAGGTTCGAGGTGTCGTCGAACAATCCGGTGTTCAACCGGGAGATGGTGCTGCGGGGATTGGGCATCGGTCTGGTGCCGGCTCCGTTGGTCGAGCAGGAACTCGCCTCCGGCAAGCTGGTCCGTCTGTTGAGCGAATTCGAGCTGATCGACGGCCATGTCGAATTGAGGCTCGCCTATAGCAGTCGCACGCTGCTGCCGGCGAAAGTGCGGGCCTTCGTCGAGTATGCGACGAGCTTCTTTGCGTCGACTCCCCCCTCGCAGTAGACGACAGGATGCGATTGGTATCGTTCGGGATACCAATCTGATGGTTTAGAAGGGATCGATTCGCATCGCGTGAATTGCTAATGTGTGTATGCACATAACGACCACCGAGGCTTTGTAGAGCGACGATTGTTTCGCGATTCGCCTCTCTCTTTTGAATAAATAGTGCATATACACAGGTGACCACATGAATACCTCCGCCGCTGAGAAAACCGCGGTAGCAGATCCTGCCGTCAAGGCAAAGCCCCGTCAGACTCCGTGGATGAAGCTGGCCGTGTCGGCCGTCGCCGTCGTGCTTGCGGCCGCGGGCACGTATTGGTACACGGTCCTGCGCTTCGAGCAGACCACCGACGACGCGTACGTTGGCGGCGACGTAACCGTCATGGCGCCCAAGGTCACGGGTTTCGTCGACGATATCCGGGTGACGGACAACGAGCATGTGAAAGCGGGGCAGGTCCTCATCCGCCTCGACGCGCGCGACTACGACGCGCAGCTCGCCCAGGCGAGGGCGGAAGTCGAGCGCGCAAGAGCGGTGGTCGACGAACTGCAGGCCCAGCAGACGCTTCAAGCGGCAGTCATTGCCCAGCAGGATGCGGAAAAGAATGGGTCGCTTGCCGAACTGACCCGTGCGGCGTCCGACAAGACGCGCTATCGCGAACTGGTCAAGATCGATGCGGTGTCGAATCAGATCGTCGAACGCGCCGACGCCGACTACGCGAAGGCCCAGGCAGCGGTGCAGCGGACCGACGCAGGCGTGGCCGCCGCCAGGCGTGACCTCGACGTCATCGCCGCGCAGCTCGCCGACGCCAGAGCGCGCGTCGACACGGCTCAGGCTGCGCAGCGTGTCGCGGAACTGAACGTCGAATACACGACGATCCGCTCCCCCGTCGACGGCTACATCGGCAACCGCTCCGCACGTGTGGGCATGCTGGCGAAGGTGGGCGTGCCGCTGCTGACCGTCGTGCCCGATAACGGCCTCTGGATCGATGCGAACTTCAAGGAGGACCAGCTCAAGAAGGTGCGCGGCGGCGACGCGGTCGACTTTACGCTCGACGCGTCGAGCCAATCGTTCCGCGGTCACGTCGAAAGCCTCGCGCCGGCCACGGGGGCGACGTTCAGCGTGCTGCCACCCGAGAATGCGACGGGCAACTTCACGAAGATCGTGCAGCGCGTGCCGGTGCGCATCCACGTCGACGCCCAGTCCGGACTCGACCATGTGTTGCGTCCCGGCCTGTCGGCGGTCGTGACGGTTCACACGGACAAGTGACGCGACAGGAGCGCAGCATGGAATCGAATCTTCATTCCGCCGACCCGGCCTCGCAGCCGATGAAGCAACGGGTGTTCGCGTTCGCGCTGATGTGCGTGGGTTTCTTCATGGCGACCCTGGATATTCAGATCGTGGCGTCGTCGCTGCGTGACATCGGTGGTGGGCTGTCAGCCAGTCAAGACGAGTTGTCGTGGGTTCAGACGGCATACCTGATCGCCGAGATTCTCGTCATCCCGATGTCAGGATGGCTCTCGAAGGTCTTTTCGACGCGGTGGCTGTTCGTCGCCTCGGCGGTCGGATTCACCGCGACGAGCATGTTGTGCGGCGTGGCTTGGGACATCAACTCGATGATCGTGTTCCGAGGCCTGCAAGGCGCGTTGGGGGCCGCGATGATCCCGACCGTGTTCACGACCGCATTCGTCCTGTTCCCGGGCAAGCAGCGCATCGTCGCCTCGACGACGATCGGCGCATTGGCGTCGCTCGCGCCCACCATCGGCCCGGTGATCGGCGGATGGATTACCGACCAATGGTCGTGGCACTGGCTGTTCTATCTGAACCTCGTGCCGGGGCTCGCCGTGGCCGCGCTAGTGCCCAAGTACGTGCACGTCGACGATCCCGATCTCGCCCTCCTCAAGAAAGGGGACTACCTCGGCATTCTGCTGATGTCGGGCTTCCTCGGCTGCCTGGAGTATGTCCTCGAGGAGGGGCCGCGCAAGAACTGGTTCGGTGACCCTGTCATCGTCACCTGTACATGGATCTCGGCCATCTGCGGTTTTCTGTTCGTGGTCCACGCGCTGACCGCGCGAGACCCCATCGTCGACATTCGCGCCTTGCGGGTGAGGAACTTCGGGATCGGCAGCCTGTTGTCGTTCATCACGGGGACTGGCATCTTCGTGGCCGTGTTCCTGACGCCGCTGTTTCTTGCCCAGGTGCGCGGCTTGAACTCGCTGCAGATCGGCATTGCGTTGCTGTCGGTGGGGGTCTTCCAGTTGCTGGCGCTGGTCGTTTATGCCATTGCCACGCGGTACGTCAGCATGTGGGTGCTGATGATGTTCGGGCTGATCTGCTTTGGTCTCGGCTGCTATCTCTACACGCCGCTTACGCATGACTGGGGTTGGCAGCAACTGCTGTTGCCGCAGGCGCTGCGCGGCATCGGCCAGCAGTTTTCGATACCGCCGATCGTGACGATGGCGCTGGGGTCGCTGCCGCCGTCGCGTCTGAAGTCGGCGAGCGGGCTGTTCAACCTGATGAGAAATCTCGGCGGGGCGATCGGCATCGCGGTCAGCGCGACGATGCTCAACGATCGGCTCAACTTTCACTACCTTCGCCTGAACGAGAGCGTGACGGCGGGCCGCCCACAGGTCGAGTCGATGCTCGACGACCAATCGGCTCACTGGGCGAGTGTCGCCGGCGATGTGCTCAATGCCGCGCAATCGGGGCTGGCGAACCTGCACGCGCTGATTTACCGCGAAGCGCTGACGTTGACCTACGCGGACACCTTCTACGTGCTGTCGCTGTGCTTTCTTGTGGCGATCGTCACCGCCTTGTTCTCCAACCCCATTTCGAACGCCGCGCCGCCGCCGGACGCGCATTGAGGTCATCACATCATGAAGAAGCTACTGATCGCCGTCGCCGCAAGCGTGTTGGTGTCCGCCTGTGCGGTCCAGCCCGCGGCTCACCGTGACTTGCCGGAGACGGTGAAGCACATCGCACCGGAAAGCTGGAGCATCGAAGGGCCGCAGGCGGATGTCGATGCCAGGACGTGGTGGGCTCAGTTCGAGGACCCGATACTGAATCAACTCGTCGACATGGCCTTGACCGACAACCTCGACCTGCAAGCTGCAGCGGAGCGCGTGAAGCAAGCGCAGTCGCTGACGGTCCAGAAGCGCGCGGTGTTGCTGCCCGAGCTCGACGCGACTGCGCATGCCGCCGATACGCGCCAGAACACGCCGCCGCCGTTGGGCTATGTCAAGGAAGCAGGCGTGGGGCTTGCGTTGAGCTGGTCGCCGGATGTCTTTGGTGGAGAGCGCCTGGACCTGCTGGCAGCCCAGGCGCAACTCGTGGGCGAAAAGCATGCGCAAGACGCCGTTCGGCTCGCATTGGCGGCCAACACAGCCTCGGCTTATGTGGACCTTCGCTGGGCGCAGGCTGAGCTCAAGCTATTGCAGGATAACGAGCGAATCCGCGAACGCGCACTCGAGTTGACGCAGGCACGGCTCAAGTACGGGCTCTCGACCCAGCTAGACGTTGCGCGCGCGCAAAACCAGCTGGATGCGCTCACAGCGAGGATTCCGCCGACGCAGGCGACGATTCAGCACCAATTGAATCTGATCGCGGTGTATCTGGGCAGAACGCCGGAGTCGATCGACAAGCTGGTGCTCGCGACGCCGGCGCCGATTCCCACACCACCGATCACCGTGCCGCAGACGTTGCCGTCGGAGGCGTTGCTACGACGCCCCGACGTGTTGACCGCCTATGCGCAAGTCGAAGCGAGAGCGGCGCAAGTGGGCGTGGCGCAAGCGGAACGGTATCCGAAATTCTCGCTGAACCTGACCGACGGGTTGCTGGCCGCGTCGTTCCTCGGTCTGCCGACGCTGACGGACAACCTCTTCAGCGCGGCGTTGAGCGCGACGAGCCCGATCTTCAATGCTGGCCGCATCACGGCGGGCATCGAGCAAAGCGAGAGCAAGATGCGCGAATCGGAGCTCAATCTGCATCAAGCGATGCTGCAGGCGCTGCGCGAGGTCGAAGACTCGCGGGCCGATCTGGTCAGCACGACGCAGGAAACACAGCGGCTCGAGCACGCTTTGATCGCATCGGACAAGTCTTTGGCATTAGCCAACGAGCTTTACAAAGGTGGCGCGACCGACTTTCTCGACGTGCTGTCCGCGCAGGAGACCTATCTACATGACTCGGATGCGTTGAATCAGGGGCAGCGCGAACATGCGCTGGCGGCCGTCGCGTTGTACCGCTCGCTGGGCGGAGGCTGGAGTCAGAACGGAGCGGCGGCCGTAGCGAGCAGGGAGTGAAGTGACAAGGGGGACTAACTCAGTGCGGTGATTTCGATAGGAGCGGTGATGATGAATACTCGAGAAGTCGTAATTTGCAACCCGGTCAGGACGCCGATCGGCGCGTTCGGCGGGACGTTGAAGGAGGTGCCGGCGACGACGCTGGGTGCGCTGGCGGTGCGGGAAACGCTGCGCCGCAGCGGCCTGGACCCGAACGAACTCGCCTCGGTGGTGCTCGGCAATGTGATCCAGGCCGGCAATCGGATGAATCCGGCTCGTCAGGCGGCGATTGGCGGTGGGGTGCCTGTCGCCGTTCCCGCCCTGACGGTGAATCGCGTCTGCGGGTCGGGCGCGCAGGCGATCGCGAACGCGGCTCAGGAGATTTGGCTTGGGTTCGGGGAGGTGGCCGTAGCGGGTGGCATGGAGAATATGGACCGTGCCCCGTATCTGCTGGCGAGCGGCCGCTGGGGGAGTCGCATGGGCGATGCACCCGTTTTCGACAGCATGCTCATGGATGGATTGGTCGACGCGTTCTCGGGCGAGCATTCGGGCTGGCATACCGAGGATCTGGTGGCGAAGTTCGAGATTACGCGCGAGCGGCAGGATCGCTGGGCGGAGCGCTCGCACCAGCGATTCGTCACGGCGCAGGTGCGGGGCTTGTTCGACGCCGAACTGATCGCAGTCGACGTCGCGGGACGCAAGCAGCCGGTCAAGTTCGAGCGCGACGAGCAGCCGCGTCCCGATACGACGGTCGAGACGCTCGCCAAGTTGCGGCCGGCGTTTCGGCCGGACGGCACGATTACGGCCGGCAACGCGCCTGGCCTGAACAGCGGCGCGGCGGCGATGCTGGTGACTGAGCGTTCTTTTGCCGAAAGCCGAGGCATCGAGCCGATTGCCAAGCTCGTGTCGTATGGCGTTGCGGCGGTCGAACCGGGCATGTTCGGACTGGGGCCGATTCCGGCCGTGCACATGGCGCTGGCACGAGCGGGCTGGTCGTTGAAGGACGTGGAGCGATTCGAAATCAACGAGGCGTTCGCAGCGGTGCCGATCGTCGTTGCCCAGCAACTCGGTATCGACGAAGAGCTCGTGAACGTCGAGGGCGGAGCGATTGCGCATGGGCACCCCATCGGCGCGACAGGCGCCGTGCTGACGACCCGTCTCGCGTATTCGATGCGTCGGGATGGCATCAAGCGCGGCATCGTCACGCTTTGCATCGGTGGCGGGCAGGGTATTGCGCTGGCGTTGGAGGCGCTTTGAAGTGAAGGCGGCTGGCTGGCGATTGAACAACCGACAAAATCACCTATCCTGACCCAGTAGTGCAACGTAAAACAGGGTGTTTTGCGCGCCGATCGGTGGGAGCGATCGACGCGCCGGGAGGGGCCATGTCCGCGCAAGCCAACAAGCCGTTGATTTCGCTGGTGGTGCCGTTCTATAACGAGCAGGATGCAGTGGATGCCTTTTTTGCCGGCACGCTGCCGATTCTCTCCAGGATCGCTGGCATTCGCTTCGAAGTCGTTTGCGTCAACGACGGCAGCAGCGATGCGACACTCGATCGGCTGATAGCCGTCACCGAGCGCGAGGCGCGCGTCAGCGTCATCGACCTCACGCGACATTTCGGCAAAGAGGCCGCCTTGACCGCAGGGATCGAGGCCGCGGAGGGCGACGCCGTCATTCCGATCGACGCGGACTTGCAAGACCCGCCAGGCCTGATTCCGGTCATGATCGAGCACTGGCGTCACGGTGCCAGTGTGGTGGCCGCAAAGCGAACGAATCGCGCGGACGACTCGTTCGCCAAGCGAACCGCCGCCGCGCTTTACTATCGTGTCCACAACCTGCTGTCCGACATCAAGCTGATCGACAATGTCGGCGATTTTCGGCTGATGGACCGCGAGGTCGTCGACGCGCTACGCCGGTTGCCCGAACGCCGTCGCTTCATGAAGGGGCTGTTCTCGTGGGTCGGGTACCGGACCGTGGTCGTCGAATACGAACGTGCGCCGCGCAGCGCTGGCGCCTCGAAGTTTTCGGGGTGGCAACTGTGGAATCTCGCGCTCGAAGGCATCACGGGCTTCAGTACCGTTCCATTGCGATGCTGGACTTACCTGGGTGTGCCCATCGCTATCGGGGCGTTCTTGTACGCCGGTTTCGTCGTGATCCGAACACTGCTCTTCGGTAATCCCGTGCCGGGCTACAGCTCGCTGCTGTCGGTTTTGTTGTTCCTCGGTGGGGTGCAATTGATCGGCATCGGCATGATCGGCGAATACATCGGGCGCATCTATTACGAGTCGAAGGGACGTCCTGTCTATCTCGTGCGCCGACGCTATCGCCAGGTCGTTGCGCCCAAGGTCACGTCGATCAGGGAGGGCATCGTGTCGGAGCGCCGTCTGCCGAAGATCGTTGCCACTCGCAGGCGCGTCCCGTCCCGGGCGTCTCGCAACCACCGGCAGACGGTGATGTGATGGCCGTATGCGAGCGCTCCGTCGACACGCATGAGCAGCATGCAGCAGGATGGCTCACGAAGCAGCGCATGGTGATATACAGCGGCACGATACTCGTGCTGTATGCGCTTTTCCTGCTGGCCTGGGTAGGCGCGAGCCGCGGCTTTACCTCCGAGCCTATCGCGAGACCCGGCGTGGATTTTTCGGTTTTCTGGGCCGCCTCGTATCTGATGCTCCATGGTTCGCCTTGGCAAGCCTACGATCACGTCGCGTTCGCGACCGCGGAGCAGACGCTCTTCGCTCATTTCGGGAAGGCCGACTTTCTGCCATGGCTGTATCCGCCGACGTACCTGCTGGTCGTGACGCCGCTGGCCTTACTGCCGTTTGCCGTCTCGCATGTGATGTTCGTCACCGGCAGCATCGTCGTGTTCGTGCTCGGCACGCTGCGCGTCTCGGGCCTCGCGAGCGTGGCGGGCGGATCGCGCGTGGCCGCCTTTCTGGTGGCGGCATGCCCGTGCGTCTTCGTGACGAGTGTGTTCGGTCAGAATGCACTACTGACCGCAACGGCCGCCGCATTCGCCGTGCGCTGGCTCCATGCACGCCCCGTATGGGCCGGGTTATGCATCGCATTTCTGACAGTGAAGCCTCAGATGGGCATCGCGTTCCCGTTCGTCTTGATGGCGGTGGGGGCCTGGCGCGTCTTCACGGTAGCGGCGCTCGGCAGTGGGGCGTTCGCGCTGGTCAGCGTACTGGTGGGGGGCGGCATACGCTCCATCCAGGGGTTCCTGGTCAACACGCGGTTCGCGCGCGAACATATTCTCGAGCATAGCGTGCGGTTTCATTTGGCCTCGCCCACGGCGTTCGCGGCGCTGCGCCTCGCTAACGTGCCGCTGACTTTCGCCTACCTGGGGCAAGGATTCGTCGCCGTCGTCGCGATTGTCGCCGCATGCCTGGTTTGGAGACGCTCGCAAGAAGCGAGCTTGCGAGCGGCTGCGTTGGTGACGGCGACGTTGCTGGCCAATCCGTATCTGTGGCACTACGAGCTCGCCTGGCTGGGTGTCGCCCTTGCCTGTATGGCCGCGATCGGCTTGAGCCAAGGGTGGCGGCGCGGCGAGCAGCTGCTGCTTGCGATGGCCTGGCTGTTACCGCTCTATGAGTTCTTCAACCCTGGGGTGATGCTGCCGCAGATCGGTCCACTTGTTTTGCTCGCCTTGCTGTGGGCGCTCGTACGACGCGTGCAATGCATCGCGTGATCGATCACGACGCCAATTGGGGCGCGGAGTAGGCGCCGTAGTTCGGACCTGCGCCGCCCGTAGGCACCGGAACCTGATAGCCGGCGACGAAATGTCCCTGGATGTACTTGCCGCTGCCGCCCACCGACGCATCGATGTAGAAGGGCGCGAACGCGACGACCGATTCATAGGTGCCGTTGAGCGTTTGCGTCGTAACAGGCATCAATACGGTGGTCGCAGTCGGGACTGAGCCGTAGAGCGCGGTCTTGGAGCCGGGTTGGAGATAGATGCTGTCGCCGATGTTCACAGCGGTCGGATTACCCGACGACATGAGGGCCTGCAAAGTGGGGACGTCGCTGGCATTGGTCAGGAACGACGTCCACTGGCCCGCGGAACAGGATGAGCCGTATGTCTTGCTGTTGGAGATCTGCAATTCGTAGGGCGCGCCGGTTGTCGGATCGATCTTCGGCGTATTGTGGGTCGAGTCCCAGTACTGGTTGTAGACGCACTGATCGAGTGCGACCGGAAATAGTCCGCCGGCGCCGATCGTTCCCGGCGAGGTGACGACGGCAACGGCCGTCGCGCTGCCCGAGACGCTTGCGATGTTCATGACGCCGGCGAGCAACAACGGGATCGGCCCGCCATTGACGTTCGTCGCGCGAGTGATCGTGACCTGCACCGCGGGCGCGTCGTACGTTCCCGGCGTGATCGTCGACGCCTCCATGCCGGCAGGCGTTCCGGTCAGATTCCAATATCCGGTGCCGATCGTGCCCGTCGAGAATTTTTTCCCGTCCGCCGCATTCAGTGCGATCGCGCTGGTCGCGGCGGTTTGCGCTTGCGACCAGTTCGGCCCTGAACTGGCGGATGCCATCAATGAGCCGGCGCCGGCGAGCGCGGCTGCGTCGGCCGCATTCTGCAACTCGTTCCGGGCGACGGCGATGCGCGCGATGTCGATGGCGAATGCGCCGAAGGCCAGTAACGGGATCAGGAACAACAGGAAGAACAGCACGACGGAGCCGTCTTGCCGGGCCTTCGCAATGAGGCGGCTCTGGGCAATAGGTCGCGTCCGCGCCGGGTGCCGCATACGGTCACTCGTAGTTCATGACGGTCGTCGCGCTCAGCGTCACCGGCCCGGTGAGCGAACTGAGCGCCGAGCCGACGAACAGACCCTGGTACGTATAACTGACGGTCACCGTCAACGGATCGCCGGACAAGGTCCCGCTCGACTGGTTGACCGTGACCGTCGGCGACGCCGGGGTGCCTCCCGAGATGAGGCTGTTCTGCGTATAGGTAAGCGCGACGTTGGTGATTTGCGTGGACGTCAGGCGCGGGACATGCACGACCACGCCGGCGCGCGCCGCTTCTCGACTCGCGTTGGTAATGACCGCCTTGTCGCACAACATCAGGCTCACGTCGACGATGCCGAACAACACCATCATCAGGAACGGAAGCACGAGAGCGAATTCCAGGGCGACGACGCCATCTTCGTTTCGCGGCGAGGTGGGCAATCGCCTCATGTCATTGCTTCCTCGTCGACGTGGGGCCTTCCTCGTTCGCCGCGCGTGGCGGCGGCACGGCGGACGGTGTCCGCACCGCGAGCTTGGCCCGTACCGTTTGATAGACGCGCAAGTTGTCGTCCACGGCCGATGGCGGGAGATCGAATTGAAGCACCTTCCTGGCCGAGTCGGGCTTGCCGAGCACGCCATAGCCGAACGCCAGGTTCTGCCGGGCTTGCCACGGCGCGTCGGACAGACCGGCGACATCGAGCAGCGTGTTGACGCCCTCGCGCGCGCGGTTGCTCAAGACCAGTGAAAGGCCCAGGTCGATACGAATGCCCTGGGCATCGGGGTGCGCTTGCAGCGCCCGGCGATAGACCGCTTGTGCTTGCTCATGATGCTGCTGAAGATCGAGCACGGTGCCGAGCCCTTCGGCCGCGAGCACATTGTCGGGTTGGGCCGCCAGCAGCGCTCGATACAGCATGGCCGCATCGTCGAGCCGGCGTTGCCGCAGCGCGACGCGCGCCAGTCCGAGCTGGGCGCCCGGTTGATTCGGCGCTTGCGAGGCAGCCTGCGAGTAGAGCACCTGGGCGCGATTCAGATCGCCGGACTGATACGCGACATCCGCGAGACCGAGGCGCGCCCTGATCGAATCCGGATGGGCGGTCAACACGCGTTCGTACAGCGTACCGGCGAGATCGGTGTTCTCGCCTGATAGCGCGCTATCCGCGATCTTCAGATCGGACTCCGAATTGTCGCCATGACTGGTCTGCACGGGCCTCACGTCGAGCCGGCCATCGGCGCATCCGCTCGACCCGACGAGAATCGACAGCACGCCGGCGAGCGCAATCGTTTTTGCTCTAGCGGTTTTCATTGGGAGGTGAACACGGACATCAATCGAATCACGGCAGGCCCGCCCGCGATCACGGCCACGGTCGGGAGAATGAACAGCATCATCGGCAGCGTGATCTTCGTCGCGAGCTTGGCGGCTTTTTCTTCGAGCGCCGTCATCTGGTCGTTTCGTTCGGCTCGCGAAAGCGTGCGAAGTGCCTGCGAAATCGGCGTGCCGTACTCTTGAGACTGAATGAGCGTCGTCACGAGCGCCTGCACGGACGGCACGTCCACGCGTGCGGCCAGGTTGCGCAATGCCGTGGCGCTGTTCGAGCCGACATGCAATTCATCGGCCGTCACGGAGAGTTCGTCGGCGAGAGGCGGGCAGATGGCTCGAAGCTCATAGGCCACGCGCTTGATGCTCACCGGCAGGCTGTTGCCGGCATTCGTGCAGATGACGAGCAGATCGAGCGCGTCGGGCAGGCACGCCAATATCTTCTTTTGGCGCCGGCGCACTAGCGCGCCGAGCGCATACTCGGGAACGATCAGGCCGAGCACGAACGCGCCTGCCAGCGCCAATAGCCGGATGACCAGGTAGTCGCCGAAACGCGGAATGGCGGGCGCCAGAGCCAACGCGCTGAACCCGGCCGCCGTTCCCGCGACGAGCTTGATCCCGACCATCGTGGAGATGGCGCGCTGGTCCCGAAATCCCGCATGCGTGAGCTTCACATGCAGCTCGGCCCGCTGCCCCGGATTGAGGATCGGCACGCGCTCGCCGAGCGCGGCGATACGACGAGACAGCCCTTTCTTGAGATTCGCACGCAGCCGCGCCGCTGCGTAGGCAGTCGAGGTCTCGCTATCGAGCAAGGTCGCCTCGCGCATGCGCTCCGTGATTTGCGCACGCGTACGCGAACGGGGCCCCGCCATCAACCATGCCGCGACCCAGATCAACAGCACCAGCGCCAGCAGCGCAATCAGGCCCGAGCCTGTGCCGCCGAGTATCGTGGAGTGGAGGTTGCTCATCGCGAGGTATCCAGCTTGGACAGGCGCGTGATCGTGAACAAACCGATCGCGAGCAGGACAGCGGCCACAGTCAGCATCTTGTGACCGGCTCTGGTCGTAAACAGCAGCTCGATGTAGGGCCGATTGACGAGGAACAGGAATCCGGCGACGGTGAACGGCACCGCGGCGATGACCTTGGTCGTGATGCGTCCCTCCGCGGTCAGGGCTCGGCTCTTCAACCGGATATCGCGGCGTGTGCGAATGATTTCGGCCAGCGCCTCGAGTGTCTCGCCGAGGCTCCCGCCGGTTTCCCGTTGCAGCAGCAAGTAGACGGTGAAGAAGGAGAAGTCCGCGATTTGGAGGCGCTCGGCGGCCTGAGTCAGGACGTCCTTGATGTCCACCCCGAGTAACAGACTGTCCCCCATGACGCGAAAGGTCGAACGAACGGGCTCGTCGGCATCGTTGCCCGCCGCGTTGATGGCCTGGACGACGGGAACGCCGGCTCGAACCGCGCGCACGATCAGATCGATCGCATCGGGAAACGCGCTGAGAAAGCGTGCGCGAAAGCGCGCCACGATGAACCGGTAGCTGAATCTCGCCCCCAACAACGGGGCCGCGACATAAGCGAAGACACGCACGAGCGCGGGTGGTGCCAGCAGGCTGGCACCGACGATGGCCGCCACGAGACCGCCGAGGGCACTCACGTAAATCAAGCGTAGTCCCGCCGCGCCGCCCACCGCACGGACGTGCGTGAGCTGTCGGTGGAACGCGGCGAGAAGTGGCCCCCGCTTGCGCTCGAGGCTCAGCAGTGCGACGCCCGCGGCCGCACGATCCGCGCGAGGGCTGCCTGCCCGCAAGGGGATGTCGTGCATGCGTTGATGGATGCGTTTGCGGGCCTGCCGATTCGCCAGCACGGGGAGCCTGGGCAACGCACCGCCTAGGGCGGCGGCCACCACGAAAGCGCCAAAGGTGACGAGATCGGTGGCGTTCACGATCGCATCGCCTCGAGCAGCGCGTCTTCGACACCGTAGTGAGCGGCGCGTGCCGCGAATGCGGGCCGCACCGAGGTCGAAGCGAACACCCCGCTCACGTCGTCGCGAGACGCACCGGCATTCTGTTGAAACACGAACAGGTCCTGCGTGATGACGACGTCGCCCTCCATGCCGGTGATTTCCGTCACACGGGTGACGCGGCGCATGCCGTCACGCATCCGCTCGATTTGAACGATGAGGTGTACGGCGCTCGTAATCTGGCGTCGGATCGACAACAGCTGCAGATTGGCGTTGGCCATCATGACCATGCTTTCGAGGCGGCTGATCGCATCGCGTGGCGTATTCGCGTGGACGGTCGTCATGGATCCGTCATGCCCGGTGTTCATCGCCTGCAGAACGTCGAACGCTTCGGGGCCGCGAATCTCGCCGAGAATGATGCGGTCGGGCCGCATGCGCAGCGCGTTCCTGACGAGGTCGCGCTGCGACACGCCGCCCAAACCCTCGGTGTTTTCCGGGCGTGTTTCGAGGCTCACCACATGGGGTTGCTGCAACTGCAGCTCCGCGGCATCTTCGATCGTGACGATCCGTTCATGCTCCTCGATATGCTGCGACATCGCGTTGAGCAACGTCGTCTTGCCCGAGCCGGTCCCGCCCGAAATCACGACGTTGAGCCGGCTGACGCAGGCGAGCTTGAGCACCTGCAGGATCGCGGGCGACAGGTTGCCTTGCTGCGCCATGCGCGCGAGCGTGATGTCGCGCTTGGCGAACTTGCGGATCGAGATGGTCGGCCCCCGCATCGAGATCGGCGGCAGGACGACGTTGACCCGGCTTCCGTCTGCGAGCCGCGCATCGACCATCGGCGAGCTTTCGTCGACGCGGCGACCCACCGCGGCGGCGATGCGTTGCGCGACGTTGACGACGTGCGCGTCGTCGCGAAACTTGAGGGACGTCAGTTCGAGCTTCCCCTGGCGCTCGACGTAGACCTGATCGGCACCGTTGACGAGGATGTCCGTGACGCTTTCGTCAGCCAGCAGCGGTTCGATCGGACCGACGCCGAACATGTCGTTCAGGATGGCTTCGACGATCAGGACCTGCTCGCCCGCGGTGATCTTCAGTTGTTCGCGTTCGATGACATGCCGCGCGATTTCGTCGATGCCGGCGCGCACCTCGCTGCGCGATTTCATCAGCGCGGCAGATAGATTCATCGAGGTGAAGACCGCAGAGCGGACAGCCTCGAACTTCTCGGAGCGGATCAGCTCTTCGTGGCTATCGAGCGGCGCCGGTCCGCGCGTCGGCAGGCGGCCGGTGGAGATCGGGGCCGGTGGGGGCGCAATACGATCCTTCGTGCCGAACTTCACGATTTACCCCCATCGTCTGGTGAGCCGCGCGTACCAACGGGTGGCAGCTGGCGCGCCTTCCCCGGTGATGTCGCGCGCCAACGCGGCGACCTGGCTCAGGAAGCCGCCATCGCGTGCGGTGCCGATGGGCTCGCCGAGGTTCTCCGCGAGCGCGAGCGCCTTGGGTGCATAAGGCAGCTCGTGCGCGATCGTGCGACCGAACACCTGCTCGAAATCGGCGGGCTCGACCCGGCCGTCCACGGGCTCGAGCGGATTGTTGAGCAGGACCGAGGTGACGCGCTCGCCGGCCAGCTCCTGAGTCAGCCGAATCAGGCGCGCACATTCGCGTGCGGCATGCACCGACCGATCGGAGACGAGGTAGACGAAATTCGAGGCGTCGAGCGCTTCTTCCGTGACCCGACCCGCGACACGCGGGACATCGAGCAGGATGTAGTGAAAGTCCTGCTTGAGCGCATCGACGAGCTCACCGACCGCGCCGGCCCGGGGCGACGGATCGGTCCCATAGGGGAGCTCCGCCGATAGCAGAAAGAGGCGGTCCGTCTTGGTCACGAGCGCGCGGTCGATGAACGAGGCATCCGGGCGTCGGGGCAGTTGCAGCAGTTCGGTCAACCCGTTGTTGCTCGAGATGCCGAGCTGCGCACCGGCCGCACCGCCGTTCAGGTTCAGGTCGACATACGCAATGCGGCGACGCGTCTCGCTCGACAGATGACGGGCCAGGCATACCGCAATGGTGGTGACGCCCACGCCGCCGCGCGCGCCGATGAAACTGAGCACTTTGCCGGTGCGCACTTGAAGCACCGGCTCGTTCGACGCCAGCGAGCGGCGCAACAGGTCGACGGTCAGCGGCTTGACGAGATAGTCCTGCACACCGATCCGAAGCAGATTGCGAAAGAGCCCGACGTCGTTTTTATCCCCGATCGCGACGACCTTGATCGAGGGCTCGCAGACCTGGGAAAGGCGCGTGAGGTCCGAGAGCGGCATGGTCAGATGGGACACGTCGACGATCAACTGCTTGGGTGAGCGCTCGACTTGTTGCAGCAGGCGGATCGTGTCTTCGAACGTGCCCAGTTGCAGATGAGCGTTCGAGAGGCCCTGGTCCCGCAACAGATTGCCGATCACGTCGCGGCTGCCTGGGTCGGAGACGATCGCGACGAAGTCCGCCGTTTTGACGGAGTCGGGTTTGCCGGAAAACGATGTCGCGACTTTCATGATGGTCGGGCTCCGAGCATGCGCGGGTCAGTGACCGGTTCGCGTTGTCGTCGAGGTGGGGGTGACCGGTTGCTTGAGGCGGTCTTCTTCGAGGCGTCGTACGGCCGATGTCGCGACGTTGGCGTCCGCACCCGCATACGGCAGCGGTGCGACGAGATCCTCGGGGCGCGCGAGCATGGCGGCCAAATTCTTGTACGTCGCGCAGCCGAACGCGACGCCGGGGCGGCGATAGCCTGCGTCCACGAGGGCCGGGGGCTCGACGAGCGTCGCGCAATCGGGCGGCACGGCCCGCCCGTCTTCGAATCGGATCACCGACGCATCGGGAAGATTGAGCGGCGGCTTGGTCAAACAGCCGCTCAACGCGAGCGGGATCAGCGACGCGAGCGTAGCGGTCAGGGCGCAAGCGCGAAGGGACATGGGCGGCGCTCCTCGTCGATGGGGATCAATAAACGAATCCGGCCGGGCCGGCGAGCCGCGGCATGTCGCCGGCAAGCGGATCGAGACCGAATTCGTGTTGCAGAACGAACTCCAGGTCGCTGCTCGGTTTCGTGACCGTGTCGATCGCCTGGCTCAGCTGTCCGGGGTTCGCCGGCTGCACGATATAGGGCGTGACGATGACGACGACTTCCGACTTGTCGTCGAGAAAGTTCTTCGAGGAAAAGAGCCGCCCGATGACCGGCAGCCTGCCCAAGCCCGGCAACTGGGACACCACATCGCTCGTCTGGCTTTGCAGCAGCCCGCCGATCGCGAAGCTTTGTCCGCTGGACAGCTCGACCGTCGTTTCGACGCGGCGCACCGTGAGCGCGGGGACCTTCACGCCGGCCGTGGTGACGCTGTTGCTCGGGTCGAGCTCGCTGACCTCGGGGCGCACCTTGAGGCTGATCCGGTTGTCGGCCAGGACGGTCGGGGTGAAGTCGAGCGACACGCCGAAAGGCTTGTATTCGATCGTGATCGCGCCGGTCGTGTCCTGCGCGACGGGGATCGGAATCTCGCCGCCGGCCAGAAAGCTGGCGGTCTCGCCCGACATCGCCGTGAGGTTCGGCTCGGCGAGCGTGGTCGTGAGGCCTTCCTGATCGAGCGCGTCGAGCACGACGTCGATGGACCATTTGGAGGTATGGAAGCCGCCCTGTACGGAAAAGGCGCCAGTCGACGAGAGGTTGAAGAGATTCGTGGTCGGATCGAGCAGTTGCCGGCCGTTGAACAGTCCACCCATGAAATTGCCGACGTGACCGAGCGAGCTCCAATTGATGCCGAGCTGCTGCGTGACGTTGCGATCGACCTCCGTCACGCGCACGCGCAGATTGACCTGGAGCGGGCGCGACAGGGTCAAGCGATTGACGAGCGTTTCCTGATCGTGCAGGTAAGGCTTGAGCGATTGCACCACCGCATCGGCATCGGCCGCGCTCGGGACGCGTCCCTCCACCATCAGCGAGCCCGGCGCACTGGTGACGGTGAGCTTGAGTTGGGGAAAGCGGGCATCGATGATGCGCTGGAGCGATTGCGTGTCGAGGTTCACGGCGACGGTTTCTTGCAGGATCGGGCGGTTGTCCTTGCCCAGTGCCATCAGCGTCGTCGTGCCGGCCTTCTTGCCGAGCACGAGAATCGTTCGTGGCGTCGGAACGTGCACGTCCGCTACGCTCGGGTCGGCGACGAATACCGTCGTGGCCGGCTCGGGCAGTTGCACCAACTTGCCGCTGCCGCTGGCGACAGCCAGGACGCCCGCGACGGGCTCGGCGGCTGTCTCCTGGATCGGCATGCCGCCGAGCAGGAGCGCCCAGATGCAGCAGGAGCGAACGATCGAACCAGCCATGCTCACCATCTGACTCCTCGCTCAAGGAAGGTGACGCGGTCTCAGTCTTCCGGCTTCTAGCGTTTCGTTGAGGCAGGGGCCTCGGCCGCCACCGTCGCCGCGCTGTCGCCAGACGACACGGAGGGCAGCGGCGGCAAACCCGGCATGCCGATGCTGGCCGACGTGTCGCCTTGGTCGACCTTCGAACCGCGATAGATGACGACAGGCTGCGCTTCGTCTCCGACAGCATTGCCGACCGGCGCGGTCGCGCCGCGCGGCACAGACGTTCTAAGCGCGCGCGACACATCGCCTGCCCACACCGGCGGCGCGTTGGTCTCGAGTTCGCCTGCCGCCGTCTGGTCCTGGCGGTCGTTCGTGGCGAAGCTGCGCAGGGCGAGGGACAGCGCACCTAAATGCGTTGCCACTGCGACGACCTGGGCCGTATGGGGCGAGACTTCCAATGTGATCGTGCGTGCATGGGAAGCGGGGTCGTTGTTACCGGCCGCCTTGCCTCGCTGCAGTGTCGACCCGACCGCCAGTACGCGGACCCGCTGGGCAATCGTCTCCGACTCGACGGCGTGCTCGGTTGGGGCAGGGGTATCGCGTGTACCGCTCAATTGCTGCGTGAGCAGCACATCGACGTAGTCGCCGGGCTGGATCAACCCGGCGTTGCCGGATACTTCGTCGATGGCGACCGAGATCGCGCGCATGCCGGGGTTCAGCGCCGCGGCGAGAAAGTCGGGTGCGTCCGCGGGAATCACGTCGGCGGTGCGAAGCAACGCGCCCTCGCTCACGGCTTTGCGCAGGAGGGCGCCCTTGAGGTCGCTGCCGCCGCTTGGGCCGATGGTGAGCACGTCGGACGGGACCTGCCCATGCGGCACGTTTTGCCACTTCAGGTCGCTCGCACGCAACAACAGCCCTTGCGGCAGATTCGCGGCCGCAACGGGGACGCGGTCATAGACGGTCGCGGCGGGCGGCTTCGGTGTCGATGCGGCGACATAAAGCACGCGCACGACGAGCGCCGCGATGATGGCGCTGATCAGCAGCAGGGCGATTCTCAGTGCGTTCGGCATGGCGGCGACCGGAGAGTGTTCATAACACGGGGGCCGGCGCGGGCGCGGCGAACGATGCCCAGACCGCCGCGGTGCCGGCCAGTGCAAGTGCAATTCCATAGGGGACTTCGCCTGCCCGGGATGGCCGGACGAGCAGCGTGTGGCGGTGTGCCAGGACAGCCAGGGCGAGGACGAATCCACCCACACCGGTCAGCAACAATGCCGAAACGGCAAAGGATGGGCCCGCCCAAAGAAAAACGGCGGCTGCAAGCTTGGCGTCGCCTGCGCCGATCCAGCCCAGACGGAACATCAGGGCCGACAACACGAAAGCGAGTGCGGCCGTGGCCAGATGCTGCGCGAACGAAACCAGGCTCGTGTGGGCGAGCGGCGCCGCAACGACGTACAGCACGACGACGGCCACCACGAATGGATTGGGCAGCCGCCTGAAGCGCAGATCGTATGCTGCGAGCAATACGAAGACGAGCGAAGTCGCCAACTGCACCAGGTGAAGCATGGAATGCCTCCCGTGAGCAGCACGCTGCCGCGGGACATCGCTGTCCCTTACGGATTCGCTTCGCCCTTCGGCGACGTGCGCAGCAAGGATTGCAGCGGTACGTTCAAATCAATCCGGCGATTTTCGTCATCAAGCTCGTGAATATCGATGGAAGGCCGCTGCTCGTGCTGCTGAGAATGGTGCCGACTGCAGCAACCGCGACCACCACGATACCCGCGAGCACAGCGTATTCCAGCGCGCTGACGCCGCGTTCATCACGAGCCAAAGCCTTCAGAAATTTCAGCATGAGCCTCTCCCTGATATGCAATGAGCACCGATGTCGAGCCTTCGCCAATCATCTCGGATCGGACGGATTCCTTGTCTGATGATTCGCCGTTCATTTATAGGCGAATGGGAATTTCTTTTCAAATGCAATGGCAGACGACGCGCTGCAATATGCATACCGAGCGGGTAACGTGTTGAAGGGGGCAGAACGCTGGCGGGGAGGGCGTGCGCGCTTTACTGGCCCTGCACGTTCAGGCCCAGTTTGTAGCCGATTCCGCGCATGGTCACGATCGTGCTTCGTGTACGTGTCGCTTCGTTACCATGCATCTTGCGGCGCAGTCGTGCCACCAGGACATCGACGCTTCGCTCGTTGCTTTCCTTCTCCCCGGATTGACTGACGACCTCACTGAGATAGGCTCGCGTCAGTGGCCGGCCACGCGCTTGCACCAGCGCGGCGAGCAGGTCGAATTCGCCACGGGTCAGGGGGACCGCCTGCATGGCGCGGTCCATCAATTCGCGCCGCACCAGATCGACGGTCCATTCGCCGAAACCGAGCAGCGTCTGATGCGAAGCCGCTCGACCGGCCGCGCGCCGGCGCAGCACCGTACGCACCCGTGCCAGCGCCTCACGCAGCGAAAACGGCTTCACGAGGTAATCGTCGCCGCCCATTTCCAGCGCGACGATACGGTCGGTTTCATCCAATCGGCAGGTGAGGAAGATCAGCGCAACCGAGCTGTTGCCGAGAATGTCGCGAGCCAGCTGCATGCTGTCGCAGTCCGGTAAGCCGATGTTCAGAAAGACCAGGCCGATCGCGTAGCGTTGCAGCTGTCTGCGGCAAGCTGCCCCACAGTCGGCTTCCAATACCCGAAATCCAGCGTCTTGCAGGTACGTTGCCAATGCGCCGCGCATAACGGGATCGTCTTCCACGATCAGCAGTTGCTCGCGAGAGTCGAGCACGACGTACCCCCTTCGATGAGCGTGCCATGACGAAGCGAAAATTGAACCATGGTTCGCAATTGGTTCGCAATGCGTTAGCCAGGTCTATGCACAATCGTGTCGCTTTCAAGCCGCGCATTTCCTCTTTATTCGAAATAGATCCCTCATTTGGAGGTCACAAAGTGAATGCAACGTTTTTGAAACGTCGTGCAGGTCTCGGCATGTCGATGGCATTGGCGCTCGGTGTCGCGCTGGTCCCGGCGCTCGTTTCCGCGGACGAGCGAGCCGAATCCGGAACCCGGTATTTGTCCAGCGTGATCGCGGATTCCGTCGCGACGAGCACGACGACGAGCCCCCTCTGCACGCAAAGTGTGGCCATCACGTCGATCGCCAACAGCGACTTCGTCTCTGCAGAGCTTGGATACGCAGGGGACGAATATGCGATGTTGCGCGCCCGGGCCACGGTAGAAGGGCCCTGGGAGAAATACACGGTCTGCAACGTCCCCACCGGGGGATATTGGACGATTCAATCGGAGGCCAACGGGTTGTACGTCTCCGCGGAGCTCGGCGACGCGGGGGCGCAATACGGCATGTTGCGCGCGCGGGCTACCGTCGTAGGTCCCTGGGAGAAGTACACCTTCGGGTCCTGCGGCGTCGACTGCACGGTGATTCGATCGCTGGCCAACGGAAAGTTCGTCTCCGCAGAGCTCGGCTACACGGGCGATCAAGTTGGGATGCTGCGCGCACGGGCTGCTGTCGTCGGTCCTTGGGAGCAATTCCGCTAAGGTGATTCAGTGTTTCGCGGCGCCGCTCGGGTTCGCTGGGGCAATCCTGGGGGCGCTCGGACGCAGTAGCGTGGGCGAGATCGCCGTGATGCTTCCGTCCCGGCCGGCGAACCGTACGGAGACGAACGGCGCGCCGACTCGAAAGGTCAAGGCATCATCGATCCGGGCGCCGAGCGTGATCTCGCCTTCGTTCCATTGCTCCAGCTCATTGAGAAAAGCCCCGGGCAAATGTTCTGGGTCGGCATCGGCAGACCAGATCAGTAGAAAGCGCTGCAGGGGCGTGTCAGGGGATGACTGGCCGTAGACGAAATGCACCAGGGCGCCGATGACTGTGTGTGTCTGCGTATCGACCCAGAGCAAACCTTTTTCATCGCAGGAGTGTGGCCGGCAGGACTCGAGCACGACGTAGCGGTTATCAACGAGCTTGGGAAACGCGACCGCTATGACTTCATTCACCGCGCTGAGCAGACTCGGCGATGATCCGCGCTTGCTCATGCCGAGGTATGCGTGCACGACGGGAACGTGGTTTTGCAGAAAGCGGTCGTACTGCGGCGAGAAACTGATCTGAAACGTCGGCGTCGGGTGGGCGGCACGCTTGATCCACTCCAACGATTCGGTGTCGTGTCCCGTGACTTTGAGCTCATCACGCCGCACCCAGCCGGTGGACACGCCCGTTTTCCCTGCATAGGCGACATACGCCGAGGTTCCGCAGTCGGCAACGAGCACGACTCGATCGCCACCCAGAAGGTAACGCTTGTCTCCACAGGGTGTTTCCGACTCAACATTGGCGCGGCTGCAGAAAAGCGTCAGGTGTCGATCCTTGGCGCCCGCCACTTGGGCCGTTGATACCTGTGGGCCATGTAGTGGAGCCTCAACCGCAACAGCGCGCCCGCAGCTGCCCGCACTCGATTGAGCAGGGCTACTCGTTGCCAATAGGAGCGCGAGTGGAAAGCCAGCCCAACAGATTCTTCTCATTACCCTCCCCAGTAAATCCAGTGCACCTCGATTAAATAAGGATTCTGGAATAAATCGATAACGCTATAAAGCTTCCTCCACGAACGGGGAGGGCTTCCGCTTCAACGGAAGCCCTCCCGTAGCCACTACATCAGTCCGTCCGCCTTACCACCAATCCACTCCGCTTCAGTAGATCCTCGGAGGCGAGCAGCGGCTGCTCGATGCCCACATTCCACCAGCTGTCCCCGATGCATCCGGAGATGCCCAGATCGGCGGCATCGGCGCGATCCCAATCCAGGGAAGGACGGTGCCGCTCATGGCGCCAGTCATCGCCCAGGCCCTGGTTGATGATGATGTAGCCACCTCGGCCCTCATCGTCCGAGCAAGCATCGCCGGCGATGATGATCACCGTCTGGCTCGAATCGCAGCGGTCATCGTCATCATCCTCGTCACGGACGACGTTCAAGGTAACGGTCGCGGTGGCAGTGTGTGTGCCGTCGCTGACGCTATACGTAAACGTATCCGTGCCGATGAAGCCGTGCGCGGGGCGATACACATAGCTGCCGTCATCCTTCTGAACGAGCCGGCCATGAGCGGGCTTGCCGACGGTGAGGTCGAGGCGCTTCGCGGCGGTGGCATCCGGATCATCGATCAGGCAGTTCAGATCGATGTGGACCTTACCGTTGCGTTCGACCTCGAAGCTCGCATCGCGCGCGCTCGGAACCGGCACGACGGTGATGTGCACCATGGCGATCGCGGACTGCGCTTCATCGTCGACTGCGCGATAAGCGAAGCTGTCCGTGCCGGTCCAATTGCGATCAGGCGTGTAAGTGAAGCTGCCATCGGCGTTGTGCGTCAGCCTGCCGTGTTCGGGACGGCACACGATGCGCGCGTTCAGGGCCTCGCCATCCGGATCGCTGTCATTGGACAACACGTCGATCCGCACCGGCGTGTTGTCGTTGGTGATGACGTTGTCGTCCACCGCTACCGGCGGGCGTTTGGGTGCCAGCACGGTCAGGGTGACGGTCGCCGGCTTCGAGCCCAGCTCACCGTTATCAGCGATGTAGGTGAACGTATCGGTGCCTACGAAGTTCGCGTCGGCGGTGTAGCTGAACGTGCCGTCGCAGTTTTCGGTCAGCCTGCCGTGTTGCGGCTTGTTCACCAGCTTGGCGCGCAGATCGTCCGCGTCTTCTTCGCCCGGATCGTCGCCGGCTAGGATGTCCAGCCGCTTCGGCGTGCCGGCGCGGACGGTAAAGCTTTCATCGTGCGCTACCGGCGGCCGGTCCACGTCCAGCCACACGGTCGCATGGTTGGAATCGTATTGGCCGTCGTTGGCGACGAAGACAAAGCCGTCCATACCGGTCCAGCCTGCATTCGGCGTATAGACATACGTGCCGTCCGCATTCTGCGTCAGCGAGCCATGGTGCGGTCCGCAGACAATGCGCGTCGTCAGCGGGTCGCCATCCGGATCCTTGGAATAGGCCAGCAGGTCGATCGGCGAAGTGCCGTTCTCCGCCACGGCCATTTCGTGGCTATGCGCATGCGGCCGGTGATTGCGTCCCTTGACGTCGATGCTGACGGTGGCGACCTTGGAATCGAGCTGACCATCGTTCGCGACATAGGTGAAGCTGTCGGCGCCGACGTAGCAATGATCCGGCTCATAGGTGTAGGTACCGTCGTCGTTGCGCACCAGCTTGCCGTGCTGCGGCGCGCTGATGATGCGCACGGTGAGCTTGTCGCCATCCGCGTCGCTGGCGTTGGCCAGCAGGTTGAGCACCTTGGTCTGGTTGTCGTGCAGCCAGAAGCTGACGTTGCCCGCGACCGGCGGCTGATTCACATAGGCGACGCCGAGGCTGACCTTGGCGACGTTCGAATCCAGTTGTCCGTCGTTGGCGACGTAGGTAAAGCTGTCGTTGCCGTAGAACAAATGGTCCGGTGTATAGGTGAATGTGCCGTCCGCGTTCTGCGTCAGTTTGCCGTGCTGCGGCGCCGTGACGATGCGAACCGTGAGCTTGTCGCCGTCCACGTCGGATATGGCCGAGGGCAGGTTGACGATGACGTTGCCGTTTTCCTGCAGACTCAGCGCCAGGTCCGTTGCCACCGGTGGCTGGTTCACATAAGCGACGCCGAGGCTGACCTTGGCGACGTTCGAATCCAGTTGTCCGTCGTTGGCGACGTAGGTGAAGCTGTCGTTGCCGTAGAACAAATGGTCCGGTGTATAGGTGAACGTGCCGTCCGCGTTCTGCGTCAGTTTGCCGTGCTGCGGCGCCGTGACGATGCGAACCGTGAGCTTGTCGCCGTCCACGTCGGATATGGCCGAGGGCAGGTTGACGATGACGTTGCCGTTTTCCTGCAGACTCAGCGCCAGGTCCGTTGCCACCGGCGGCTGGTTCACATATTGAATCGCGAGGCTGACCGTCGCCGTGTTCGATTGCACGCCAGCATTGCTCAAGGCATAGCTGAAGCTGTCCGTGCCGTAGTACAGGTAATTCGGCGTATAGACAAAGCTGCCGTCCTTGTTGAGCGTGACCGTGCCGTGCGCGGGACCATGGATGATCACCGGCGTGGCGCCGTAGACGTCACCATCGTTGGCGAGTACGTTGGCGCTGATGCTGCCGTTTTCGAGACCGGTGAACGCCGCATCCTTGGCTTGCGGCATGCCCATCGTCGTCACGTCGCTGATCGTGACGTGACTGCCCGATGCGGCAAAGCCGATCAAGTCGAAGGACAGATTGACCGCCGTGCCGGCTGGCACGCTGCGCAAATCGACGATGTAAGTGCGGCTGCCATCGGCGTTGGTGATCACCGTGACGCCCGACGCTTGATGCGCACTGCCGTCGCCTTGCAGATTGAGCAGAGCATCGGTCAGGCTGAGGTCGATCTTGCCGCCCAGCGAGGCCCCGCTCTTTGCATCGAGCAGCGCCACTTGGAATGCGTCTTCCGGGCGATCGCCGAGGCTCTGCAACGTGACGTTGCTGAGCGTGAAGCGCAGGAAGCGATCGTTCGTACCCAGCACGAAGCCCTGGCTCAGTCGCGTCTGCGTCTGACTGCCTTCGCTCAATGTGACCGAAGCACCGGTGCCGCTGATGTTTCCTTCGGACGACCAGCCCTGGTTGCCGTTGGTGCCGAGGCCGACGAAGCTCGGATTGATGGCAGCCTGGTACTGCTGCGCAACGCTGGCGAGATTGGCGGTAGGTGCTGCGATCGTCTGCTCGATGCGCGTGCTGGCGTTGCTCGTCGAAGCGGGGGCTTGCGAGCGGGCGAACTGTGCCAGCAGCGACTGGATCTGCTGCATGGACACACCTGCCGGCAGACGACGCACGCCCGGCTCGAGCGATACCGACATCAGGTCGTCCGCGGCATTGGCGATATCCGGCAGACCGAGCAAATGGCCGTACTCGTGCAGTACCACGGTCAGCAGATCGTACTTGCCTGCGGCAGCGCTGCCTGCCTTCGCAACCCATACGCCAGGATCGGCGGTGGGGACGAAATCGTCGTTCGACAATGCGTCCTTGTTCACGTACCAGCCGACACCGTTGGCCGTGCGATCGATCACCACCGACGTGCCCTGCGTTTCGCCGAGTTCTCCATTGCCGAGATTGCCGAAAGCAATGGAATCGCCGTTCGCAGGCATGCCCAGATCGGAGGGCTTGGCTCCCCACAGATGCTGGGCAAGACCCAGCAGAGCGCTCAGAGACACGTCCGCTGCGGGCGGCGTTTGTGTCTGGGTGCTCGCATCATCTGCGGCCAGCTGAGGCTGGGCCAGCAGTGCGGGGGGCGGCGTCAGCGTGAGGTGGAAGTGAGTATTGTGACCTGACCAGAAACGTAGCCATCCGGTCTGACCATTTTGGGTTGTGACGTTGCCGAGGGGCACGCCCAATGCACCAGCGACCGAACGAATCGCTTGTTTTACATCGGAGTACTGGTTGAATGTCGCCCCGTAGTACATGAAATTGACAAGGCCGTTAAACAACGTCTGACGGACGCTGTCGCTGAGCGGGATGGCGTTATAGAGCGAATTTCCGCTAGCCGGATGCGTCAGCATCAACATGGCGAGAATCGATTGCAATGTGCTCTGTTTCGCCTGTGGTATTCCGCTCTGAGGAGACGCCCACCAGGCGGCAAGCGCATCTGCCGTCGTCGCGGTGGCAGGAGGCGTATTGAGGTGCTCGCCGGCGTCGCTTCGCGCAGCATCGTCGTGGGGAAGTCCAATATCATCCGCCATGCCGAGGTCGTGAGACGAGTGGTTGTCGGTGTCCACGTAGTTGAGTCTGGTGACGGCAGTCAAGGTCAGACTGGCATTTCCGAGGCCGATGGATGCTCTTGCTTGTGCCGTCTCAGCCCACGCTGCGAGGAGGTCGCGGGCCCAACTCGTTCCGTAATGCTCGACGATGTCCTTGGTTCCTTCTGCCAGCCATGCTTGTCCAGCTGCGCTCGGGACGTTGCTGTGGAAGGGGCCTTGCGGGGTGTCGTTGAGGCCGCCAAGCGATTTCCAAACGTTCATCCAATGCGGTGCATCCCAAGCCTGGAGGTAGGCCAGGAAGTTGCCATCGCTCGCCGTGCTGTCTTGTGCAATCTTCAACGTCGCGGCGGCGTTGTCCAGCTGGCCTGGATTACCACCAATGACCAGTCGCGTCATGTCGGGCCCGGTCGCGGCCGGGGTATATTGCGTGGGCTTGTTGTAGTTGACCACCCGATCGAACAGCCATGCAGCGCGGGCGACCTGAGGGGTCCATTTTTCGCTCACATCGAATTCGGCCGTGGTCGTGCCGTAAGCGGGGAATCCCAAATACTTCAGCCGTTGCTCGACACGAAGCACGTCGAGCGGACGGTTATGCGTCTGGGAAACAGCGCCTTTGCCCACCGTGCCTCCGGTGCTGAGCGTGAACGGCGTATATCCGGGATTCGATGACGAGCGATCGCCGATAAAGCCGCTCTTCGTAGAATCTCCGGCGAAGTCGGAAAGCGGAACGTCCAGCACGAGCTTATCGATCGTCTTGCCGGCGATGGTGATATTGCTCAGCACGATCTCGATGGTGCGATCGGGCAGGCGCTTGCCAAGGCGCAGCGCATCCATGTCAGCGCTGGTGAACAGCGTTTGCAGGAACAACGTGTGGCTGGCAGCGAAGGTATCCGGATCGTACAAACCGGCGTAGTCCGCCGCGCTGGCGGCCGAGATGCCATGGCCCGTATTCGCCGTGGTGGACAAGACATACGGGACATCCGTGGCGCTGCCGTCGCTCTTGTAGCAGGTCGTGACGATCTTGGCGTACTGGCTCGAAGCGGTGTCCACGCACACCGTGTCCTTGTTGATGCCGGTAATCGCGTCGTTGGTCACCTTTGCGTAATCCGGGTATTCCTTCCGGATCAATGCAGCCAGGTCGATCAGGCTGATGTCGCCATAGCGCATCTTTTCATCGGTCGGCGCGTTCGCTTTGAGCGTCTGACTGCTGGACATGCCGAACAGCACGCCGGTGTCGACCTTGGTCGGCAGCACGCCGCCTAGCTGGTCGATCGGCACCGGCCGGTTACCGCCCTGTACAGCCAAGGAGTGCGCCGTGGCCTGGGTGATCAGGTCCTGCATGTTCCAGACCAGAATGCCGTCCGGCAACGAGGGTTGCCCCGGCATGCCCCAATAACGGACGTCGGCCCACAGGACGCCATTGGCGGCGTTGTAAGACAGCGAATTGATCGACGCATCGACGATCGGCGTGGTCGCACCGAGGTATTCGGCCGCGCCGAACGGATCCCGGATGATGCCGATCTTGCCGCCGATTTGCTTGTTGTTCAGCAGGCCGTTCATGAATCCCGGATCCTTGAACGGCACGTCGTAGTCGGCGACCAGCGCGTATTCGATGCCGCCCACCTTGACGAACACCGGGCTTTGCGCGCGCTGGATATCCAACTGGTACTTGTCGCTGTAGCGTGCCATCAAAGGCACGCCGGGTCTTTCGCCAGGCATGGAAATCGACTGGAACGCCGGCGACTGCATCACGCCGTGCGCGTCGACGCCGATCGTCACCGTGCCCAAGCCGTTGTCGTAATCGAACGCACTCGACACCAGGAAGCGGATCGTCGTCACCTTCCCACCGCTCGTGATACTCGATGCGGCCGTCAGGAATTGGGCGCCTCGGCCTCGGTTGGACGGGAAGTTCACCATCTGGATGGCGCTTCCGGAAGCCGTGAGCGTGCCTCCCGTCGTGTCGCTAGCGTCCAGCAGATCGAGATCGAGCACGAACATCGCGCCCGAATGCAAGCTGGTGCTGGCGATGCCCTCGTTGCTATTGGCGGCGGTGACGGCCAGATACGAATGGGTTCCCTCGACCACGGCCAGATCGACATAGCCGAAGGCCGCATTCATGCCGCTGACCGCATCGGGCAGATGGATCTGCTGCGCCGTGAGGAACTGCGCCGACTCCTCATCGATATTCATCCGCAGCAGGCGATGCTGACCGTTGCCGGTGTACGCGCCGCCTTCGGCGATATACAGCCAGTCGCCCGAGACGGCGAGGCTCGAGAGGTTATCGGTGGATCCTGCGACCGTCACGCTGGAGACGAGCTTCATCGTCGCCGTATCGACGACATAGACCTGCCCCTGGTTGCCGGCGACGAACATCAGCGAACGATCTTCGTTGTAGGCAATTTGATGGGTCTTGGCGCCGCCGACGAACTGCGGGCTTCCCGCCACGTCGGCGTACTTCAGCTTGTTGACGATCGCGCCGTTCTCGACGATGTCGATGTCGGTCGCAGTGGTCATCACGCTGAACCCATTTTGCGGATTGATGCTGGCCGTCGCTGTGCCACCGTAGGTCGTCCACTGAGGGTCTCTAGGAGCCCAAGGCACGACGTCGACGGTCGTCTTCACGAAGCGCTGAGCCGTGATTTCGTGCAGGCTCAGGGCGATATTCGCGGGCAGGTCCAGATCGATCGACTGCGTGTCGCCGGTGACGTCGACATCGACGAACTGCTTCCACAGACGCATATCGCGCTGTTGCGCGGCCTTGCCATTCCATTGGTTGGACGTGGCATGACCGTCGCTGTCGACCTTGAGATCTTCGGGGCTGATCCAGATGCGCAGCCGCTCGGGCAGTTGCATACTGTCTGGGGGCAGGCGCAGGCCCTTGAACGAAACGCGCAACTTGTTTCCGATCATCTGCATGCCGGTGATCTGCAAGGTGCCGTCGGGCGCAGCGGGGGGCGTGATCGGAACCTGGGTGGCGTTCGAATTGCTCTTGGTGCCGGGCAAGGCGCCGGAATCGATGTCCGCCTGGATCAGATTCGCTTCTTTGTTACGGCGTGTCGGATAACTGTCGCCGAAGTTACGCAACTCCGCCACCGCGGCATCCCACTTGCCCTGCGTGAGGTCGACCCAGTAGTTCATCGGCTGGTGGTTGTTGTGCGGATTGCTCCACAGCGCGTTTCCGTACTGGTACGCGGCACTCATGATCGCCGTCTGCGTATTGGCCGGAAGATCCCGGAATGCCGTCGAACTCGCAGGATTGAAATGCTGCTCGAGCTGCGTGTCGATCATCTTCAACACGGCGTTGTCGATGGTCGTTTCCTGGTCAGGTGTCAGCGGATTCATGGGGTGAGCGGCGAGCGCTGCTAGCGCAGCGCTGCCAGCCAGCGGATGACCGGGAGCTGTCGCGACGTACCACTTGAGTTCGTCGGTCAGCGTCTGGCCCAGCTGCATGCTGTTCAGGCCGTCCAGCGTGATTTGGCCGACATCGAAGCCATGCGCCACGGTCACGCCGCTCTGACCGGCATTCGGCACGGTGGCGTTGGGATCACCGTTCGCGTTTTCCGCGTCATAGATGAACTTCAGATCGACCTTGAGCCCACTGTCCGGCCCCGTGTTGCCGGAGCCCGAGCCTCCCGATCCTCCGGTGCCGACTTGCGAATCGAGGTTCAGCGTCACGTTGCCGCTGGAATCGACATTGGTCGCGATTTGTCCGATGTCGTTGTAGGCGGCCGAGGACGACCAATTGACTCGGTAAATCGGTATGCCTTGGGTGGAGAGTATGCCCAGGACACTCATCATCGTCGCCGCCCCGGCGATGCCGCCGGCGGCGCTCATGGACCCCATGCCACCGGCAAAGAGCATCGGGCCCGCCCATAGCGCAATCACGTTCACGCCGGCGCCCTGAACCGTCACCGAGCCGGTCTTCTTATCGGCCGTTTTGCTCTTAACGATGATGAAGTTGCCGCTCAAGCTTATGCCGGTATAAGGCGGCGAGGCCGTCCGCGCGACGCCATCGGCGCCGATATGGCCGTTGTCCACTACCGACCACACGTCGTGCGGACAGCCGATCGCGTCGGTGATCACGCTGCGCTCGAGGAACAGCACCTCGTCGCCTGCGTTGAAGCCCGAGTTGACCTGCAGCGGAATGGCCAGCTGCATCGGCAGCTTGGACAGGTTCGCACCGATGTCCAGATGGAAGGCCGCGAGCGTATCGAGCATGTCCGGCAGCGGCGGATTCATGCCGGTGGTATCGCCGATGGCGCTCACTGGGATGCGGCTGATCGACACCGTGGCATCGGCAGGCAGCGCACCCGCGCCGATCATGACCGTTTCACCGGTGGCCGCCGCGACGGCGCCGCCCAGGTTGTGGTCGACGACGACACCAGCGTTGGTCGTCGCGTCTTCCACGACGGCCGGCTGAACGTTCAGCGGCACATCGGTTTGACCGATCAGCTGCTGGATCACGTGATCGTTCGCATCCTTGACGCTTTCGAAGTAGACCACCGATACCGTGATGCGGCCGGCCTTCAATGCGGTGATCAGGCCGTTGGCATCGATCGTCGCCACGCTGTTGTCGCTGACGAAATAGCGTGTGGCGCTGTTCGGCGTCGGGCTGGCCTGGCTGATGTCGATCGGCGCAGCAGGGTCGCCGCCCGGTTCGACCACATGCACCTTCAATTGACGGGTTCCGCCCGGTACTAGCGTGATGCTAACCGGATAGACGTCGGGTTTTACCGAAGGCGTCTCGGCATCGCTTTGATCATCCTCGCTTTGCTGCGGCGGCAGTGCCGCCGGCGACGTGTTGATGGCTTGCACCGCCTGGACGACGTGACCGCTGCCGTCGGTGTGCGAGGCCACGATCAACGCGGGGCCGACGCCATTGCATTGAACGAGGTGGCGGCTGCCATCCACTACGACGGGTGCGGGGCCGCTCAAGCCGACGCTGCTCAAATCCGTGGCCGTCAGGCTGAGATAGGACGGGTCGGCGCTGACATCGACGCCGAGCTGATCCTGGAAGTCCACCGTGGCTTTCAGCGGGGCGTTCTGTCCAGGCATGAGATCGCCGACAGGCTGCAAATGGATCGCAGTCAACGCGGCTGCGCTGACATTCACCTGTAGCGTGATCGGCGCACTCGCGGCAAAGCCATCGTCCGCTTGCACGTTGATCGTGGCGGCACCGCTATAGCCGGCGTTCGGCGTGAAGATCACCGAATGCCCGTCAGCGCTCAACTTCGCCGTGCCGTTCGTTGCGCCCAGCACGCGCCAGAAGATCGATTCGCCGGCAGAGGCCGTGGCGGCTTGATCCAGCGAAATCGTGGCACCCAGGCCCACGTGCGTCAGCGTCGTCGGCAAGTTGCTGGCCGCTTGCGGCGGCAGCGCAGCCTGGAAGCCGTAGTTCGCATCGAGGATCTGGCGGTCGGTTTGATCGACCACGCCATCGCCATTGATGTCGCCCGCGAGGTTCTTGCTGGCGATGTCTTGATCGAGTGCCGCGGCATCGCTGCCGTCGACCTTGCCGTGATGGTTCAGATCGCCGGCGATCGACACGCTGATCTTCGCCGTGCCGGTGCCGTTGAGTCGCAGCAGTTTCATGCCGGCTTCGGTGACGCGCACGAGGACCGTGTGCACGCCGTTGGACAGCGTGTTGCCCAACACGTCGCCGCCGACCACCTGCAGCGTGCTGTTCGGATCGCTGAAGCTCGCGCTGATCGCCACGATCAAAGCACCGCTGCCGCCAGGCACCTTGATCGTCGAAGCCAGCTCGCTATCGCGAATGGCGAACGCGAGGCTGGTGGTCTGGTTGGCTTGCAGCGTGCCGTTCCAGCTATTGGCCGTGCTGTTGCCCAGCCAGTTCGCGGCCGTGCCGAGGTTGGCCGTGACGGTGTCGGTCAGCAACGCGCCGTTGCTGTCGTAGCCGTAAGGCGTCCCCATGCTGGTGCCGTCGAGCGCGCGTGCCAGAACCAGGCGGTTTTGCGCGTCGTAGCCATAGAAGAAGCTGCGGACGTTGCCGTTCGCATCGAGCGGGCCGGTGATGCGGGCGATGTTGCCGTTCGCCGCGCGCACGATGTCGATGCGGTCGCTGGCCGTCCCGCCGACGAGGGCGATGCCTGCGTCGGACACGAGCCATTGCTTGCCGTCGGCAAACGTGACGCCGGTGATCTTGCCGTTGGTGTCGAGGCTGTAGTGCGTGCCATCGGGTGCGGTTAGCACGTAGCCGCTCGGCACCCAAGGCAGGCCGGTGGTTTCGTCGTAGAGATGACCGCCTTGACGCTGCAACGCATTGCCGTTGACGGCCGCGAGCGTCCAGCCCTGGCTGCTGCCGAAATCGGCGTGGTAAGTCATCGGCGCATTGGCGCTGCCTTGCATCGCAACGCCGTCGGCACCCAAGGTGAAGCTCAGGTTTTGCAGCGCTGCATTCGCATCACCGAGGTTGTTGGGAATCGACAGCCATACGCGGGCGCCCGTTGTCCATGCCGCCGTGGCACCACTGGTGGTGGCGGCGGACTGATCCGTGGTGAGACCGGTATCGAAGCCCGCAATGGCCCAGTTGCCGAACGCATTGCCGCTGCCGCCCACGAAAGTGCGGTTCACCGTAAACGCGTGTCCGCCGAGCTGGTAGGTCACGTCGGCCACGTTGTTCTGCGCAGCGCTCTTCTGTGCAGCATTGATGATCACGCGCGCGTCGACTTCCGCCGTGCGGCCTTGCAGATCCCATGCAGTGAGGCGCAGCTGATAAACGCCGTTGCGCAAGGCGGCCGGATCGAGCGAGGCGACCGTCAAGGCTTGATTGAAAGCGCTTGCATCGTAAAGCTGCGTGCCCAGCGTTTGCCACGTGCTGCTGCCGATCGGTGCGATTTCCAGGCGATAGCCCATCAACTGCAACTCTTGCAGGTTGGCCTGCAGGTTGGTCAGTGCATCGATCTCTACCGGCTTGCCGTCAAGCGTGGCGCCGCTCAACGCGCCGCCCCACGTGATCACCGGTGCAAGTGCGGCCGGATCCTTGATCAGCACGCTGCTGTCTTGTGTGCCGCTGAAGCCATCCGCATCGGTGGCGGTGACGCGTACGTCGATGGTGCCCGGTTGCGTGGCCTTCAGGTGGAAGCGGCCGCTGCTGTCCAGGGCGACCGTCTGCCATTGATCGCTGCCCAAACCGGTGCCGCGCACTTGAATGGCCAACGCGGTGATCGCGCTGAAGCTGCTGGCGCGCACGGTGACCATGATGTCCTGGCCGGGCAGGGCAGGCGTGCTGGGAACACTGTCGATCAGGATCTTCGGGCTGTTGGCCGATGCATCGGCCACCACGTGCACCGTGAAGCTCTGCTGCACGGTGTTGCCGTGGCCATCGTCGACGTTCGCGGTAACCACGAAGTCGCCGACCTGGCCGGGGCCCGGCGTCCAATTGAGCTGATGCTTGGTAGCGTCGTAGCTCGCGCCTTGCGGCAGGTGGGTGAAGCTCACCGCGAGCGCCTGCGTCAGCGCGTTGCCGTCCGGGTCGTTGGCGTAGATGCCTTGATGCGTGTCAGTGCCGCCCAACTGGATCGGCAGACTCAGTGTCTTACCCACCACGACGGCATGACTGCTGACCGACAGCACCGGCGCCCGGTACACACCGAGGACGCGGACTTGAACCGTCTGCATGCTGGTGAGTGCGCCGTCCGTCGCCTGGAACGTGAAGGTGAAATCTCGGCTTGCGGTATTGCCCTTGTCCACCGTGTCGTAGCCCGGCGTCCATTCGAACGTGCCGGTGCTGCCGTCGAAGTTGATGCCGGCTGGCGTGTTGGCGTCGTAGATCAGGCTCAGGTGCACCGGCTTGCTGTCGGCGTCGACGCTTTGCAGATTGAACGAGAGCGTATTGCCTTCGTTCACCAGTTGCAGCGGTAGCGGCAGGATCTGCGGCGCTTGCGCCACGTGGGCGACGTGCACTTCGAACGTGCGGGTGAAGCTCATCGCGCCGTCGCTGCCGGTGACGGTGAAGCGATAGACGCCGTTGTTGCCGTTCTGCGAGGCGAACAGGTCCGGTGTCCAGTTGAGCGTCGCCTGATTGCCGTTGGCCGCTGCAGGTACGTTGAACGTCATGCCTTGCGGCAGGCCGGTCGCGGTCCAGTTGATCAGATGGCCGGCTGCGTCGTTGGCGAACAGGGCGACGCCGAAGGGGTTGCCTTCGTTGGTGTTGATGACCACCGGCGTGTTGGTGTTGGCGTTGCCGGTGTCGGTAACGGTTTGGCCGTTGACCTGCATGCCGAGCAGCTGCGGCGGCGTATCGCTCGCGACGACGATGACGCGGACCGTGTGGGTCACCACGTTCGGAACCGGGTTGGCCGGATTGACGAAGCCCTGGTTCTGCGGCGGCAGACCGCTGTCCGTGACCGTGATCGCGATGTCGTGCGGACCGACGTCATTGGCGGTCGGCGTCCAGCTGAGCCGTGCCTGACCGTACTGATCGCCCATCGTGAGCTTGGCGCCGATGGGCAGACCATTGCTGGTCAGATGCAGTCCATCCTGATCCGCATCGCTGATGGCGATCGGCAAGCTCAACGGCTGACCGATGATCGCCACGACTTGCTGCGGCAAGGTGAACACCGGCGGCTCGGTGAGGCTCTTCGCCGTGACGACGAAGCGTTGCGCGGCGGCCATGCCGGTGGCGGTGTTTTGCGCAGTGACGGTGAGCGTGTAGTCGCCGCGATCGTTGTCGCCGGGCGCGAGGTGAATGGTGCCGGTGATGTGGCCATCGGCGCTCGGCGCGTTTTGCGTAAAGGTGGCGAAGCGCGGCAGACCGTCGATCGTCACCTTGACGGCGTCGCCCGCATCCGCGTCGATGGCGACAGGGATATCGAGCGTGCTGCCCTTGTCGAGACTGACATCGCCGATCGGCGCGATGGCCGGCGCGCGATTGACCTTCACCACGGTGACCGGAATCACCACGGTGCTGGTGATCGGCGTCGCCGCCGTATCGCCCGCCTTGCTGGCGACTACGGTGACGCTGTACTGGCCGGCCTGACTGTAGCCCGGCGTCCAGAGGATCTGCAGCGTGTCGGGATCGAAGGTCGCGCCCTGCGGCAGACCCGTCACGTTGTAGGTGACGGTCGACGCAATGGCGTTGCCGGTTTCATCGACGGCTGGCGCACCCGATGCCGGACGCACCTTGGGCGCAAACAGCGGATTGTTGGGGTCGAAAGCAACAACGCTGATCGCGAGCGGCTGACCTTCCAGCGTGGTCCACGGCTGAGCGAGGTTGCTGTCGAAATGCAAGGCGCCGTTCGCGTGCAGCACGTTGAACTGCAGCGTTTGCTGCACGCTGGTCCGCTGCGTACTGCCGTCGGGCAGGGTGAACGTGGCCGTCAGGGTAATCGGCACATTGACCGCGCCCTGGACGTCGTAACCCGGCGTCCAGCCGAGCCAGCCGGTATCGCTGTTCAGCGTCATGCCGGCGGGCAGGAACGCCGCACCGTAGCTCAGTTTCACCGTGGTGCCGTCGGCGTGCTTCAGGCCGCCCGGCATGCTGCCGCTCAATTGCAGGCCGAAGGTGTCGCCTTCGCGGACCGTCTGCGCCGGAATCGCCGTCAGTACCGGTTGCGCCCAGGCCGTGTTCACCACGATGTCGAAGCTTTCGCTCGTCGTGGTCTTGCCGTCGCTGACCGTGATCGTGACGTTCTTGTAGGTGCCCGCTTGATCGTAGGTGGGCGTCCAGTTGAGCGTACCGGTGCGCGCATCGAACGATGCGCCCGGCGGCAGGTTGCCGATGCTGAGGGTGAGCGGAGCGCCGTCGGCATCCGACGCGCTGATCGGCAACGACCAGGCTTTGCCTTCGTCGATCGTCTGCAAGCCTAGCGGCGCGATCACCGGCGTATGGCTGCCGTTGCTCACCGTGATATGCAGCGTTTGCAAGGTCACGCTGCCGCTGGCATTGACCACGCGCAGCACCACCGTGCTATCGGCTGCGGCGTTTGCTCCCGGCGTCCAGTTCAGCGTGGCGACAGCGTGATGTTTGCCGGCCGCGTCGACCGTCACGCTGCTCGGCGCAATCAGCGTCAAGCCTGCCGGCGCTTGCACGACCTGCCAGTAGATCGCGCTGCTGTTGTTGTCGATCGCTTCGACTTGCGTCGTCCACGCTTGGCCGATCGTGGCGGCTTGTGCAAACGTGGTCGGCGTATCGCTGCTGCCCACCGGCGTGATGGCCGGAGGCAGATCGGCCGTCGGCACGGCATAAATGCCGTGGCCGAGGTTGAACTTCGCCAGGTCCGCCAATCCGCTCGCGCCGAAGTGGCTGGCAGGCACTACGGTGATCGTCTGGTTCGTGAGCGTCGCGCCCGCGGCAAGCTTGCCGTTGCTCAACGCGCCGGTCAGATCGAGCACCCACAGATCGGACTGATCGCCTGTGCCTGGCTTGGCGCCGGCAATCGTGCTGCCGAAATAAGCGCCCGGATCCAGCAGCAACATCAACGGTCCGTGCAGATCGTCGGCGCCGGTATTGGTGACGCTGACGTCGTAGCTCACCGCGCCTGTGCTGTCGTCGGCTCGGGTGTTGCTGAAATGCAGCTGCACGTGCGTGCTCAGGTCGAGCAGGGCGGTGAAGCCGGTGATGCTGTCCTGGCCGATGCGCAAAGACGTCGCACTGCGCAGGTTGCCGCTGATGGTGAGCTGGTAGTGGCCTGCCGGCAGGCCGCCGACGTCGAGGTAGGCGGTGTGCGTGGCGGCATCCCAGCGGATGCCGTTGGGCGCGATCGCTTTCGCGCCCGCATCGCTGGACTGCAGCACGTAGTTGGACGGATCGAGCACGCTCGAGCCATCCGGCGCCGTGCCTTGCCACATGTCCTGATCGAACTGCACCGCGATCTGGTTGAGCGGCAGCGGCACCAGCGAACCGTCAGGCACGCTGGTGGCGAGCACCTTGGGTGCGCGCGCGGGTGCAAGTTCGTCGACGTGGTTGGTCTGTGCGACGAGGATGCGGCCATCGGCCGTGGTGATCACACCTTCGCCTTGCGTGCCGCCGCTCGCCACCTGCAGTACGCGGCGCGATTGCAGCTCGATCATCCACACGGCGGAGCCGTGCGTGGTGTCGGCGACGCCGTTGATTTGCACGTGCTGGCTTAAGCCGCCCGTCGCGATCAACAGGCCGTCGAGCAACGAGCCGCTTTGGCCGAAGGCAAGGTGGTCGACCACGCCGTTGATGCGGTATTCCAGCTCAGCGCCACCCAAGGTGGCGCCGCTCATCGGGAAGCTGACGATGTCCGTCGTGCCGTTCGGATCGGCGGCGGTGATGTCGCTGCCGCTCCACTTCACGCCCCATAGGCGTCCATCCGGCCCGAAGGCCAGCGACGACACGCGTGTGTTGCTGAAGTGCTGCCATTGCTGGGCGGGATCGGTGGCGTTGGGATGGAACACCTCGATACCGCTGCCGTCGGAGACGTAAATGTCGCCGGTGGTCGGTTGAATCGCCAGGGCATGCGTCAAAGGCTGGCCGCTCGGACCTTGCAGGCGGCGCAGCACCGCGCCGCTGTTCGCGTCCACTTGCAGCAGTTCGTTGCCGGTCATTACCCACAGCTGACCCAGCTTGTCGATGGCCATATCCAGCACCGGACTGTCCAGTGTGAACAAGGGCGTCGCGCTGTGGCCGCCGTCCTTGGCGTAGCGGTACACGGCATTGCGCTGCGTACCCGCGCTGACCAAGAGCGATCCATCCGATAGCTGCACCAAAGCCATCGCGCCAATATCGGCGTTGCCGGTGCCGAAACCATCGGCAAAGCCGCGTGCGCTGAACGGCGCCAGTACGTTGGTGAGATCGCCCGCGTTGTTGGGGGCGACATTGCCCGGCAACAACTGCGCTGCCTGCTGGAACAGCGCGTTGCTGTTGTACTGGCGATCCTGCGGTGCCTGCGGCGTTTGCGCGGTTTGATCGAGCGTCGGCGTGACGCCCAGACCATCGAGCACCTTCTGTCGCGCGCCATCATCGGGCAGCACGGCGTTGGTGACATTGGCCGCTTCACGGTTGCCCGCGTTGTCGGTGGCGACAGCGAGGAACTCGTAGTGGTTGCCTGCAACGCCGGTAAAGACGGCCTCATTGATGCTCGGATCCACCTGGCGCTGCCAGATCTTGAAGTCGCCGCCATTGGTGGCGACATAGACCGTGACGAAGCGAACGCCGCTGGCGTCGCTTTGCGCGTTCCACTTCACGTCGTAGCCGTTATTGCTCAGCGACGTGACCGTGACGGTGGTGGTCGGCGCCTTCGCATCGAGCGTGGTGGTCACCGGCGTGCTGTCGATCGGCGGGGCGTCGTCGAAGAGGATGCGCGCCTGGCTGGTGATCTTCGCGCCGCTGGTGGCGCCGGCCATTGCCGCCACCGTGAAGCTGACGAAACCGCCTTGCGCAGCGCTCTGGCCGGCGACCGGCGCGAGCAGCGCATGCGTGACGTCCTGCATCACGTCGCCGGTAGCGGGGTCGATCGCCTGCAACAGCCAGGTGGCGATATGCGAAGCGACGTCGATGCCCGCGCTGACGCGCAGGATGTAGCCCTTGGTCGCGGTGAAATCGAAATCGCTCTGGAAGTTCGCGCGATCGGCCGGCAGATGGATGTTGATGTCGCCGATCTTGAGGTCGCCCAAGCGCAGCGAACGCGGATCGAGGTTCGCGTCGAGCTGGGTGACGATGCGGATCTGGCCCACGCCTTGTGCACCGGGATTGCTGAAAGCGAAGCTGTAGGGCAGGGGCGTCGCGGCCGGCACGTAGACGCTGCCGTCGCTTGCCACCGCATTGCCTTGCGGTCCTTGCACGCTGATGGCCGCCTGGGTCGCGCCCTTTTGCTGCGCGACGAGTTGCAGGTATTGCGCGAGGTTCAGGCTCTTGCCGGGCAGCGGATTGAACTGCTGATCGAGCAGGCCTTGCGCGCGCAGGTATTCCAACTCGGCCTGGCCGCCCACGAAGATGCGGAAGTTTTCGAACTGCAGCGTGCGTCCGGCATGCTGGTCGTAATCCGCGGCGTTGGCGAGCTTCGGCACCGGCACGTCGACGGTGTCGCCCTCGTCATCCTGGCGGGTTTCGAAATGGTCGATCGCACCCTTGGCGGCGTTGGGATCGCCCGCATAGGTCGCGGTGTTGCCGTACCACTGCTGCACCTTGCCGAAGAAGCCGAGCAGGTCGGCTTGCGTGCGATAGTTGTCGCCGCCCTTCGACAATAGGATGCCTGCCGCCAAGGTGGCGTTGAGGCTGAGCACCTGCGGATTCGTCGCGATCGGCGGCGCCTGATCGGCCGGCTGCAACAGGCCCGCCTTTTCCAGCGCGGCCAGATAACCGTTCACCCATTGTTGCCCGTCGGCGGCCAGCACGCTCAGGCTGCTCGGCGCGTTTTGATCGGCGAGGATCGCGCTGCGCAGTTTCATCGCATACGCGGTCTGCTCGGCGATGAATTCATCGCGCGTCAGTGCGGTGGCGGCGCCGACCACGTTCGTCTCGAACGATTCGGACATCGCCTCCAGCTTGGAGAGCTTGCGCTGCTCCGGATCGTTGAAGCGCGCGGCGAGGCCCGGAGCGACCTTGTCCAGATCGCCCACGCCGCCATCGAGCAGGCCCTTGGCCTTCCAGTCCGGATGCGTTGCGTACAGCGCATCGCGCAGGGCATCGAAGTCGTGGTTCAGCCACGCGCTCAAGCCCGGATAGGTCTGCAGGCGGAAGCTCATGCCGACGTTGCCCTTGGCGGCGACGTCGAAGGCATAGCCCGGTGCGAGGTTGTAACCCGACGTATTTTCGCTGCCGTCGAGCGAGGCCCACGGAATATCCGCTCTAGCCTGTGTGCCCGGCGTCTGGCCGTAGCCCTGCGTATTGGCCGGTGCGTTGTCGATATTGCCGAACGGCATGCCGCCCACGTTCGAGCCGAACACCGCATAAGGCAGGCTGAGGCTGTCCAGCAAATACTTGTTGTAGCCCATCTCCACCGCACCGATGTCGAAGCGCACGTACGGCGTGTCGACGTTGGTGAGGCTTTGCAGCGTCACGCTATAGGTGCCGGCATCGCCCGGATTGAGCGAGCGCGGACCGCCGATGCCGATGGTGACGTCGTCTTCGATGCCACGCTGCACCAGGTAGCGGTTCGCTTCGGTGACGCTCTTGCCGTCCGGATTGGTGACGCTGACGTCGTACAGGCCCAGCGGGAACTGGCGCGTGTCGAAGATGGCGCGGATGTGCGTGGCGTCGAGCACCTGCCAACGAGCGGGTTCGGCTTCGAACACGCCGGGGCGCGAGAGCTTCACGATCGCGCCGGGCTGGAAGCTGGCGCCGTAGATGTCCAGCGTCACCCAGCGATGCGCATCGTCGCTGACGCCGCCGGTGTCGGGCGTCACTTGCGTGATCGACAGCGGCAGCAGGTCGGCGCGCAAGGTGGTCGGCACGTTCTTGCCGCTGCGCGAGCGCACCAGGATGTAGTAATCGCCCGCTTGCGTGCTGGGGATCACCACTTGCTGGTTGGCGGCGGAGGCGTTGCTGTACGCCGCGTCGTAGGCGAATGTCGTGGGCACGTCGCCGTAGCGGATGTACAGCTCGTTGTCGCCGCTGTCTTCCTGCGCACCCAGCATCACGCGCAGCGTCTGGCCGGCCGCGACACTGACCTTGTACAGCTGCACGTCGCCGTTGGAGAGCGTGGTTTGCAACGGGCTCGCGACCGCGAGTGCGGGCACTTGCGTCTGGACGGTGGCTGCGGAAGCGGTCAGCGACTTCGGCGTGCCGGTTTCTTCGTAGATGTCCGGACGCACGATGATGCGCCAGTTGCCGTCCTTCAGCGGCGGCAACTGCGCAGTGAGCGTGCCGGTGTAGCCGGCTTGCGCGGCGACGTCCCCGTTGTGCACCACCTTGCCGAGCAGGATGTCGCCCACGCTCCAGGTGTTGTTCTGCGAGAGATAGACCGCATCGGTCCAGCCGCCTGTGGCGGGGTTGGTCGAGTTGTTGCTGACGTTGTAGGTGACGGTGATGGGGTCGCCCACCTTCGCCGTCGGCGGCACGGTGACGTTGCCCACCACCAGATTCGCGGGCGGCGGCGCGTTGATCAGCATCGGCTGCGCAGCGGCGGTTTCGTTGTTCTTGTCGCTGCGGAATTCCAGCACGTGCCCGTTCGGGCCGCTGCCGAACACGTTGGCGGGATCCGTGACGACGAACACGTAGTAAGGACCATCGAGATCCTTCGGCGCGGTGACGGCGAACTGGCCGTCGTAACCGGCATTGGCAGCCAAGCCGCCGCTATGGCTCAGATAGCCCAGGTAACGGTCGTGCTGCAGATCCAGCGTGCGATCGCGCGACAGGTAGACCATGTCGTACCACTGACCCTGATCGTCGGGCGTCGTGCCGCCGTTGTTGGTGACGTGGTAGTTGACGGTAAAGCTTTGGCCCGCGGTGACCGCTTGCGGTGCGGTGACGCCGCTCACTTGCAGATAAGGCGGCGTGACCTGCGTGACGGTGATCGGCACGGAGTACACGCGATTGGCGCCGGTGCCTTGATAGACCGGCACCGCGCCTTGGCCGCTGCCGCTGACCACGTCGAGCCCTTGGCGGATCGCGCTGGGCGAGCCACCGTTCCAGTCCTTGACCGTCGTGGTGTCGGTTTTCACCAGCACGTAGAAGTTGCCGCTGATCGATTGCGGGATGTGGAACGTGGCGCTTTGCGTGTACGACTCGCCCGGCTGCAGGTAGCGCGGCTGACCGTTCGCGTCGGTGATCGCGATGTGTTGCACACGCGCGGGGTTGTCGTAGAGGCTGCCTTCGATCAGCGGGTAATCGCCCGTTGCCAGCGAGTTGTCGGTCGACAGGTACACGCCGTCATTCCAGCCGGTGGCGCGCGTCGCACGCGTGCCGGTGTTGGTGACGGTCCAGGTCAGGGTGACGAGATCGCCCGACTTCGGCGTCGCGTTGGAAATCGTCACCTTCTGGATCTGCAGATCGGCTTCGCGGTAGGTGACGTTCAACGCGCGGCTACCGATACGCCCGGTGGTGTTGCTGCCCTCATAGGCATGGCGGCTGTAGTAATCGAGTTCGCCGCTATTGGCGGTGTTGTTGTGATCGTCGGCGTGCGGGCTCGACAACGGTTCGGGAGCGCTCAGGCCGTCGCCGTTGTAATTGCTGTCGGCGACCACATAGATGTAATACGTGCCGCCGGTGCCCGGCGGCAGTTGCACGTTGGCGGTCGCGGTGTAGGCGGCGCCCGCGGCGAGGCCGTTGGTGTTGGCGTGGGTGAAGGCGCCCAGTGCCGTCGCGCGGCTCGGGATGAAGGTGGGATCGGCGCTGATGTACACCGAATCCACCCAGCCGGCGCTGCCCGGCCATACTGTTTCGCCCTTGTTGGTCACGGTCCAGCTGATTTGCGTGGTTTCGCCGGAATAGTTCTGCGGCTGGCATTGCACGGCGCTCACTTGCAGATTCGCCGGATGCGTCGTGACGTTGCTGGCAGCGGCCTTGCTGCGCATGAGGATCGGTTCGGGCGCACGGGCCATCAGCCCGCCGCTGTCGGTCTGCACGATCACGTAGCGGCCGGTAATGTCCGGCGCCAACTGCACGGTCTGGTTGACCGTGTAGCTCTGGCCGTTGTTGAGCGTGCTGCTCTGGGTGTAGTCGCCCAGCTTCCACACATGGCGGGCCTGGCTGAGGTCCGCGTTGTCGGCGACGTAGACCGTATCGGTCCAGTTGCCGGTGAACGCGTCGCCCTGGTTCTGCACGGTGTAGCTGAAGCTCACATTGCCGCCGGCGTCGACGTTCGCCGGTGCGGTCACTTGCGTCACTTCCAGATCGGGCGGCGTGACGCCCAGCACGCTGATCTTGCGTGCCTTGTAGTTGTCGTTGTTGAGCTGGGTGGGATCGTCCGGATTCTTGTTGGTCGCCAGCTCGTCTTGCAGGATGGTGCCGTAGCTGTTGCTCCAGACGGTCAGGTAATACTGGCCGCTCAGCGTGCCGTCGGGAATCGTGACTTGCAGATTGCCCAGGTAGCTGTCGCCGACATTGAGATTACCCGTGTGCGTGGTGGAGCCGAGCAGCACGTCGCCCTTGTAGGCGCCCGGACGGCGCGGGTCTTTCGCCAGCCAGACCGTATCGGTCCAGCTGTCGACGTCGGCGGTCAAGCCGCGCGTGGGTGCGCTGCCCAGATTCGTCACTTTGTAGCCGACGTTGATGCTGGCGCCGTGCACCACCTGATCGGGCGCCGTGACATTGCTGGCGAACAGATCCGCGAACGGTACCGGGTCGACGGTGAAATGCGCCGCCTTGGTGTTGTTGCTCTGGTTCGGGAAGGTATCGACGGCGCTGTTGCCGTTCGCCACCACGATCAGATAGTAGTCGCCGGCGAAGGTGATCGGTACGTCGATGCTGGCGGTGACGTTGCTGTAGCTCTCGGTGCTGCCCAGCGCACTGGCGTTGTCGAACGCGCCGACGAGTTGCGCGGTGGCGTCCAGCTGGCCGCTCTGCGACAGATACACCTTGTCCTGCCAGTGGCCCGTGGCCGGCACGCTGCCGGTGTTCTGCACGGTGTATTGAATGCCGACGTGGGTGCCGGCTTTCACGTGATCGGGCAGGGTGACCTTGCTGACGATCAGATCCGGACGCGGCTGCAGGGCGACGGTGCAGGTGGTGCTGCTCGTGAGCGTGGCGTCGTTGCGGACAGCCGAATCTTCGTACACCGAACCATCGGCGTTGGCGATGACCTGGAGGCGGTATTCACCCATCAAATGCATGGGCAGACGCACTTGCTTCGTGTGCGTGTAGGTGATGCCCGGGGCCAGGGTCTGGTCGTAGGCGAAACTGCCCAGATCGATCGCGGCGCCCTTGCCGTCGATGGGCACCAGTTTCAAGGCATCGTTCCAAGGGCCGGTGGCCGCAGCCTGGCCTTGATTGACGACCGTCCACGATACGTCGATGAGCGAGCCTTCCACCGCGTTCGGCGGGAGCGTGATCGACTTCACCGCGAGATCGGGCGAGGGCGACAGCGTCACCGGCACGGCGACATGGCCTACATTGTCGTTGCCGTAAATGAACTCGTACGGCATGCCCGATGCGGCGGTGCGCACGTTGACGTAGTACGTGCCTTGCAACCCGTTGGGCACCATCACCGTCATGCTGCGCGCGTAGCTGCCGTTCGCAGGCAATTGGCCGATATGGTCGGCGCTGCCGAGCTGCGCGATCACGTTGCTGCCGGCGGCATCGCTGCTCAGCCACACCTGGTCGGACCATTCGCCGTTGTCGGTGATGCCGATGCCGTGATTGACCACGGTCCAGTTCACCGTCAGCGGCTGACCGCTGCTGGCGCTGCCTTGCGTGGTCACCGTTTGCACTTGCAGATCGGCATAAGGCTTGGGCATCACGTCGACGGTGTGCGTGGCCTGTGCCGTGTTGACGGCGGTCAGGCCGTTCTGGAACACCTGCTTGGCGGCGTCGCTGATCACGAACAGCTTATAGCGGCCGCTGAAGCCGGGCGGCAGCATGACGTGCAGTTGACCGGTGTAGTTGGCACCTTGCGCCAGCGCGCCGTCATGCGCGAGCTCGCCCAGCACGATGTCGTCGCTATTGCCGGGGGCGTCGTGCGTGGTCAGCACCACGCGATCGACCCAGTGCGTGCTGGTGCCCGCGCCAGTACCCGTGTTGGTGACCGTCCAGCTCACGTCCATACTGGCGGGATCGGCAATCACCTGGGGGGGTGCCGTGACGGCGCTGACGGCGAGATCCGCATACGGCGCCAGCGCGATAGTCGTCGTCGCTTGTGAGCTGTTCTTGTCGAACGCATGCTCGTCCAAGGCGTGCGCCGCATCGGCGACGACGAGGATCTCGTATTCACCGTGGGCGTCGAGCGGCAGCGCGTAATCGGTGGAAGCGGTGTAGTTGCCGTTTGCGGCGAGCGGGCCGCTGTGGGCGATTTCCGCGATCTGTTGCTGCTGACCGTCGTGGATCAGGTAGACGCGATCGACCCAATTGCCCGTGGCGATCGCGCCGTTGTTGGTCACGCTCCACTGCACGTGCAGATTGCTGCCGGATTGCACGGTAGCACCGGGGCCCGTGACGTTGGTGACGGCGAGATAGGGCTTGGCCACCGTCACCGTGTTGCCGCGACCGATATCGTGATCGGTACTGCCGCGTTCGTAGACGGTGCCGTCGGCATTGGCGCGCACGACGAAGGTGTACGTGCCTTCGGCAAAGCCGGGCGGCAGCGTGAACGTCACGCTGCGATTGACGCTGGCGTTCGCTGCAATGCCGTCGGTGTAAAGCTGGTTGGCGACTTCGATCAGCTGGCCGTTGCCCGCATCCAGATAGATGCGATCGCGCCAGGCACCGGTCGTGGCGGCGTTGCCGGTGTTGTTGGCGGTATAGCTCACGGTGATCGCGTCGCCCGGTCGCACTGCGGCCGGGCCGGAGACACTGGTGACGGTAAGGTTCGGCACCGGCGAGAGCGCGATATGCATGAGGCTGCTGGCGCGCAGGTTGTCCGAGGTGTGGCCGTTTTCGGCGACGGAGCCGTCGCTGTTGCTGTAGACCAGGATGGTGTAATCGCCGATCAGATCGCGCGGCAGGGTCAGCGTCGCGGTGCCGGTATAGCTGTCGCCATTGGTGAGCGTACCCGTGTGCGTGATGGCGCCGGCCAGCACGATATCGTCCGGCGACGGCGTGCTGTTCTTCGCCAGCACGATGCGATCGTTCCAGATCGGCGAACTGGTTGGCGCGTTGCCGGTGTTCTTCACCGTCCAGCTCACCTTGATGCTGTCGCCGCTCTGCACGCCCGCGGGCACGCTTACGTCGGTGAGGCTGAGATCGGAATACGCCGCTGCGATCGCTATCGGGTTGATCGCGCTGGTGCTATCGACGCGGGTGTCGGGCTCCAGCACCTCGTTCTTCGCATCGCTGACGACGTAGATGTAATAGTGACCGTCGTTGAGCAGCGGCAGATTCACCGCGGCCGTTTGCGTATACCCCTGGCCGACCGCGAGCGAGCCGTTATGACGCACGGTGCCGAGCACGATGTCGTTGCTGCCCGGCGTGGCGGCGGTGCCGAGCATGATGACGTCGCTCCACGCATCGCCGGTCGAGGCCTGGCCGTTGTTGGTGACCGTCCAGCCGATGGTGAGCGGCTGTCCGCCCACGCCCGTCGGCGGCACGCTGACGTTGCCGATCTTCAGGTCGGCATAAGGCGTGGTGGCCGACACCACCGGCGTCGTCGCGGTGCCGTTCTGCACGCTGGTTTCGAACAGCTGCTGTACGCCCGCCTCGTTGCTGTCGGCGGTGACGGTGATGCCGAGATTGCCGGCACCCGCCAGGCCGTCGGGCAGACGGAAGGTGAAGCTGCGCAGACGATGGTCGCCCGCCGCGATCGCGCCGTTGAGCTGACCGCCGGTGATGGCGGCAGGGTCGTAGACGACGCTCGTGTTGAGCAGCGCCATGCCGTTGTCGGCGCGCGTCACCTGGATGCGATCGTTGAACGGCGCACCGGTGGCGCTGCCGCCCATGTTCCAGTCTTCCCAGGTGATGGTGACCAGTCCGCCCGCGCGAATCGTGCTGCTGGTGACTTGCAGATTCTTCACCTGCAGCGCGGGACCGACCGCCTCATCGATCTCTGCCGTGTTGTCGGTCTTGACCGCATTGGCTTCGGCAATTTCATTGAGGCTGTCCGCGATCAGTTTGATCGCGAAGTTGCCCGACGCATCGATCCCACTCGGCCAGGTGAAGGTGGTGCTGCGCGCGCGCGTGCCGTTCGCGGCGAGCGTGCCTTGCGCATCGCGCAAGGTCATCGATGCCACCACCTTGCCGGTGGTGACGTTGGTGACTTGCAGCGTTTCGCTCCAGGGTGCCGTGACGTCGGCATTGCCCTTGTTGAGCGTGGTCCAGGTGGCAGTGACGCTCTGTCCCGGCTGGAAATTGCTTGCCGGCTGCAGCGTGAAGTTCTGAACCGTGAGATCGGGGTAGGGCGCGAGCTTGACGTCGAGCGTAGCGGTGGCGGTGGTGCCGCCGTTTTCCTTGAACAAGTTGTCCGAGTCGGCGACGACGGTCACGCTGAGCGTGCCCGCCGCGCTCGTGCCATCGGGCAGACGGATCTGCTGCTGGCGACTGCGCGCGCCGTTGATGTCGATCGCACCGTTGCCGCTATCGGCCACGTTGTACGGCACGGTGATATCCGCCACGATCACGCCGGTGGCGGTGTTGCGCACGATGATGCGGTCGTTCCAGTTGCCCGACGTCGCCAGCGTGCCGCGGTTGTTGTCCACCCACTGCACGCTGACCGTCTGGCCCGTCTGCACGCCGGTATTGGGCGTGACGTTGAGCGAGGTGACCGAGAGCGCGGGCGCAGGCGTGGCGACGAGCGAATTCAAGACCACCGTCGGCGGGTCTTGCACCGTGAGCAGGTTGAAGGCCACATCGACGGGCGTGCCGGTGTTGCCGTTGGGGTTGACCAGAACCAGCGTGTACTTGCCTCCTAGTGCCAATTGGCCCAGGTCGAAGCCACCTTGGCCTTGGAAGCTGTACTGGCCGCCTGGTCCTTGCAGGCCACCCATCGATTGCAGATTGAACACGGCTCGTCCTTGCGGATCGAGCAGCATCCAATTAGGCACCGCGCCGAAGTTCGCGGAGGGCGTGCCGGGCAAGGTGTCGAGGTAGTAGTGGGTGCCTGCGACGGCATCGATGGTGTACAGCTGCATGCCGCGCGCGTCGGTCACGCTGGTATGCACCGGCGTGTTGACGCTCAGCGGAGTCGCCGCATTCTGGTCGAGGACGCAGAAGCTGAAAGGGGCTGGCGTGGTGGCGTTGCCGTTCGAGATCGTCAGGACATAGTCGCCGGCCGCGAACAAGCCGGTTTGATTCGACTGGTCGTTCGACATCGACTGATCGAACACCTTGCCGCCAGGCCCGTCCAATCGCCATTGGTTGTTGGACTGGGCCGGGCTGTGGAAGGTCAACACGCCGGGCGCGTCCAGATGCAGCGTGTAGCGCACCGGGAGGCCAGCGGGCAACGTGCCGCTGATGAGTTTGTCCGTGGACAAAGGCAGCAGCGATGTATCGACGGCGTAGCTGTAATTGAGGGTACTGGCGCCGCTGTAAGGCGCCGCGACCACCAGATAATAATTGCCCGCATCCAGCGGCAATGAGCCGATGCCGTCGCTGAACTGGCCCGTCGCGACGGTCTTGCCGTAGCTCGTGACCAGATACCAGGAGAAGCTGCGGTTGGCGTAATAGTCGCCCAGGCCCTTGAGCGCGAAGTTGCCCGGCTGCGCCATGTTCAGCTGGTACACGCTCACGCCCTTGCTGGCGCTGACGCTGCCATGGATCACCGTGTCCGGCGTCAGTGCCGCGGCCGTCGCGAGATCGGTCAACACGAAGCCGAACGAGCGTGTCTGCGTGGCACCGTAGGTGTCGCTGAACTTCAGCGTATAGGTGCCGGCCGCAGGCAGGTTGATCGGCCAGTGCTGATCGGTGGGATTGGCGGAGTAGACCAGCAAGCCCTGCGCATCGTAGATATCGGCGCGCACGCTCGGGTTGAAATCGATCGTGTCGAGCCACAGCTTGGTGCCCTGCTGGACGGTCAGGCCGTAACTGGCATAGCCATTGGAAAGCGTAGCCGTGACGGACTGCCCGATCGCGACTGGCGTCAGCACGTGCGACGTGGTGACGGTAAAGCCGTACGAATGAGCCGTCGTGGTGCCGTCGGGGCTGGTGTCACGCACCAGGTAATACAAACCGGTGCGCGGCAGATTGCTCATCGAGCCTGCGTTCTGCACCCGCTGCACGAGCCGGCCGAATTCGTCGTAGATCGACCAGCTGAAGGGGGTGTCGCTGCTGGCCAGCGTCACCGTATCGCCGGCATTCGCATGGAAGCTATAGAGATCGGCGCTGCCGAGGCTGTCGCTGCCGGTGACGGGCGTGCCCAAGGTCAAGGCATTGGCGGTGCCGAGATCGAGCAGGCGCAAGCTGCCGTTGTAATAGTCGTTCCAGTTCGTGTTGTGGTCGACGGGGAGCGCGTTGAACTGGTAATCGCCGGCGGGCAGTTCGACCACGGTGTCTTGTGCGTAACCAACATAGCCGCGCGTGATCTCCTGCCCGTGGCTGCTGATAGACCAGGTCATCTGGCCGTTGTTCAGCTGACTGATATTGATCAGCAGATGAGTGGGCGCGGATAGATGGAAGGCGTAGCTTTGGCCGGTCCAAGAGACATTGTGCAGCGTGCCGAAAGCCTGACCTTGGCTTTGGGTTTGGCTGCCGAGCGAGAACTGCACCGCGATCGGTGCGGTGCTCGAAGTCGCCGTGCTGGTCCAGGCCCACAGATAGCGGCCAGTATTAGGCAAGCCGATGTCGGGGACACTCCCGAATACGCCATTGGTGAACGAGGTGGTGTTGACGAGCAGGCCGTTCGGCGCGTACAGCGTCCAGCTGCCGCTCAGCGTGCCCATATTGCCCGGTGCGAAATGCAGCGTCTGGCCGCCGATGCCGTCGAAGCGATAGAGCTTGGTGGCGCCGGGCACGAAGCTGTCGTTGAACGGCGTATCGAGCGCGATGGGACTCGCGGTCGCCGTATCGATGAACTGGAAGGACAGCGAGCCGCTGCTGTTGCTGTTGGGGCGGGCGCTGAACTGATAAGTGCCCGCCGGCAGTTCGACGAATTGCAGCGGCGAATCGCCCGGGTTGATCGTTCCGCTTTGGGTGACGCCAGGGCCGGTCAATTGCCAGCCGTATCCTACTGCGCTGCTGGACGCGTTCAACAACAGGCGTGCCGGTGCATTCAGCGTGAAGCCGTAAAGCGAGGTGGTGGCGGTTGCACCGGCATTGAGCGTGACCGGCGTACCCAGCGTGATCGGGGCGACGGTCTGCGGCGGCGTGGTGTTGAAGCGGAAACCGTAACCGCTGGTAGGAATGGTCGGGTCGATGCTCCAGACCATGTAATACGTGCCGTCTGCCGGCAATGGCGCAAGCCTATCGGTGTCGTTGGATGCGCCGCTGTAGACCACGCGGCCATTGGCATCGTAAAGAGCCCAGCTGGCCTGATTATCCACACCGTCCAGCGATGCGTAGTACAGCTGTTGTCCGGCCTTGCCGTTGAAGCGGAAGGCGGCCGTTCCCAATGCGTTGAATGACAGCGGGGTGGCGGTATCGAGCGTGAGCTGGGGAGTCGTGCTGTCCAGCGCGTTCAACAGCAGGGTGTAGGCGACCGGCGGCGCGTCGTGGCCGGGCCCGGCAGCCATGAGCGCTGCGGGGCGGGTGGGCGTGTTCTGGGCCGGATTGCCGATGACTACGGAATAGCTGCCTGCATGCAGCAACACAGGCCGGGGGTCATCGCCGCTGGACACGGTGATCGGCGCCATGCCTTGGCCGTGCAGGCTCAGCCTCACATCGGACTGCGCTGGCGGCACCGCCAAATAGACCCATTGATCGCTCTTGACCTGCAGGGTGTAAACGTCCGCGCCGCCATGCGCGATCGATCCGTTGATCGTCTGGCCCAGTGTCAACGTACTCGGCGTGACGATGTGCAGGAAGCCGTTGGCTGTGCTCTGGTTGAACACCACATACCAGGTGCCGCTGCCGTCGGCGTGAGCCGTGGCGACGCCTTGGTCGAAGCTCAGGGCGACACGCGTGAGATCCTGCCGGTAGATCGAGTAGTTCAGCGCAAAGGCGCTGCTGAAGCAGTAGTCCTGCCCCGCGCTGACCGGGAGCGCGTAAATGCCTTGCGTTGCCGGCACATCCACCGTGCCGCTGGCAAGCGTCGTCGCTTGTGCCTGGGTGATGACGTCGACATCGAGATCGCTCGAGGCGCTGCCTTGGGCTTGAGGGCCGCTGAGCAGCAGGCTGTAATCACCGGCCGCAAGCGGTGCCTGGCTGACGAAATTCTGGCCAAGGTTGAAATCGCCGCTCGCGACGAGACCATTGGCATCACGCAATTGCCATTGCGTACCAGGCTGCGTGGCACTGCCGTTGACGGCAAGCAAGGATGCACTGGCCAGACTGAAGGTGTAGCGCTTGGCGGCACCGGCGGCGAGCGTCAGCTTGGTGTCCTGCCCCACCGTGAGGGCGGCGGTATCGATAGGCGCAATATCGGTGTGGCTCTGCAACGCCGCGCTGAACGATGCGGTCAGCGCTTCGTTGGCATTGAAGACGACGACGGTATAGCTGCCCGCTCGCTTCAGCGTGATCGAAGCCGACAGTCCTGCTCGATTGCCCTGGCCTTGGGTCAGGATGTTGCCGTCCTGATCGACGACCATCCAGCTCAGACCGAGGGTGTCGGTATTGCCGTTGCTTGCCGTGCAGGTGAGATTCAAGCTGTCGCCGGCTTGTGCCGCCAGATGCAGGCTTTGCACGTCGTTGCGCGAGGCGAGCGACACGGAAGCCGGCGTGCCGACGGCCAGCGTCGCGCCGGCGTCGATGTCGACCAGGCTGAAATGGGTCGACACGCCCGATGAGCCGCCACCGCCTCCCGATGGCCGTGCCGCGAACATGGGACGACTATCGCGCCCCTGGAAACGCAGCGTGTAGCTGCCGGCAGGCAGCGACAGGGTCTTGTGGCCACCAAAGACGAAGTCGCGGGGGCTGGCAGACTGACCGCCCGTTCCGCTGCCGGCGACCACGTTGCCGTGCGCATCTACGATGGTGTAGCCGATAGGCGGCGTATTGCCGTCGGGCTCCACGAGCACCAGGCGGTGCGCCGTCGCTAGCGTGAAGGTGTAATCGGCCACATTGGCCGTGGCCGGATCGAGGCTCAGCGTCTGCGTGGCACCGAGCGTCAGCGCGGTACTGGGTACGCTGACCGGGTTCAGCGTAGTCGTGTAGGGCAGGGCATCCATGCTCTGCCCGGAGCGATACACCATCAGCCGGTAGTTGCCGGACGCGAGCAGCTTCGTCGCAGAGGCGTTGCCGTTGCTGTTGGCGACTTGATTGCCATTGGCGTCGTACACCACCCAAGACAGACCATCGCCGGAGGGTGTGGCTGCGCCGAAGGTCAGCGGCGCTACGCCGTCGCTGCTGAAGCTGTACAAGGCGGCGAACTGTCCCGCGGCCAGCTGTGCCGGCGTCGAGGTGCCTGCCGGCAAGGCCGGCGCGTTGTCGAAGTCGAACGGCGCGCATTGGTAGGCGGCGCCGGTGTTCCCGTTCAGGGCGATGTCGTATTCGCCTGCCGGCAGTTGGTATAGCGTGCCGGTCGAGTCGCGATGCAATTGCCGCGCGGGCTGAAGGATGGACGCATTCACGCCGCCATAGGGGGCGTGCACCAGCAAGACTCGCCCGCCATTGGGCAGGCTCAGATGGTAGCCGCCTTGGCCGGTGCCGCTATCCAGATTGCCGTTCAGCGCTTGCCCCAGCGCGCAAGCAGGAGCGGTAAACGGCGTGGCGCTGATCGCATAGGCGATATCGCTGGCGGTGCCTGCGGATGCCAATCCGTCGAGCACCAGGGCATAGCGGCCACTGTGCAACGGCGCCGTGTCGGCGTTGGCGCCATTGAGGCTATGGGCTACCGCGTTCCCATTGCTATCTTGCAGGCTCCAGCGCAGCAACTGGCTGTTGCTGACGCCGAAGTTCAAATGCAAAGCCGCGTCATGAGCGAGCACGACGCTGTAGACGGCAGCGGTATGTCCGCTGCTCAAGCTTCCTGTGGTGGCGGTGCTCGACAACGCAGGGGCGCTGCTGAGATTCAACAGCTGCAGCGCGTAGTTCTTCGCAGCGGTGCCGTCGCCCTTGACCCACAGCTGGTATTCGCCCGCGTCATACGCCTGCGGTTGAGGGTCGATGGTGGGGACGGCGTTCCAGTTGGGCGTGTCGCCAACCGCCGTGATGCTCCATTGGACACCGGGATCGGAACTGGCGTTGTGCAGTTGTATCTGCGTGGCGATCGGCAGTTCGACGCGGTACGCGATGAGCGTCTGGCTACTGCTGAAGCTGCCGCTGATCGGCGTGTTCAGCGGTGCGAGCGGCAAGGGCGCGTGTTGCACGTCGAGCGTGTAGTTCACGCTGCTGGTGGACGCAGCGCGATTCACCAGCAGCATATAGCTGCCCGTATTGAGCCATGAGGTATCGGCCGGCGTGCCGGCTGGTCCGCTCGCCAGCTGCGTGCCGTGCGCGTCATAAAGCGTCCAGCTGTCGGCGCCGCTGAGGTTGACGTGTAGGGCGCCGGGCAGATCCTGGGCGTAGCGATAGACGACTGCTTGCTGCCCGGCGGCCAGCGTGCCGCTGACGGGGGCCCCGATGAACGGCGCTTGCGCACTGTCGACCGACTGCAAGGCGTAGCTGGCATGGTCTGCGGTGGCGGCGATGGTGAGGTCGTAATCGCCGGCGCCGATGAGCGCTTGGTAATAGGCGGGATTCTGGTCCTGCCACGGCGCCAGTGTCGTCGCGTTGGCAGCGGTCAGTCGCCAATGAACCGAAGTGGAGCCCAGATCGCGCAGCAGTTGCGCGGTGGGCAGCAACTGGCCATAGCCCACGGTGATGCGATAAGTCTTGCTGTCGCCGGTGGAGGCGAGCGTGCCGTTGAACGTCGCGCCGAGGTTCAACGGCGCCGTCGGCGGCACGATCGTTTGCGTGGCGGTGAGCGTATAAGTGGCCGCGCTGCCGCCGTCGATGACGATGTAGCGTGCGATGCCGGTGCTGATGCCGTTGGCGATCGTGGTGGCCGCCAACGCATTGTTGCCCGATGCCACCAGATTGCCGGTTGCGTCGAACACGCGAATCGATGCCCCCGCATTGGCGGAAGCGGTTACCTGCAATTGCAAGGCGGACTGGTCTGCGCTGGCCGCGACGCGATAGATCAGCGCGTGGCCGTCGGCGATGCTGCCCTGCGTGGCCTGTGCCAATGGCAGGTTGATGCCATTGGCGAGATCCACCACGCACAAGCCATAGGCCCCAAGTGCATTCGCGCTGCCGGCTTCGATCTCCAGCGTATAGGCGTCCGCGGCAAGCCGTTGCAGATTGATCGTGCCCAGTTGGCCGCTAGCCACGACGCTGCCATCGGAGGCGCGAAGGGTCCAATGTTGGTCGAGGCCGCTTAGGCCATCGACGATGACAGAGGTTGGCGCGTTGACGGTAAAGCGATAGACATCAGGGAGCCCGACCGTGCTCGTGCTGCCTTGCACGTCGCTGCCCAGGCTCAGCGTGGCGCGCTTTGGCGTGCCTTGTACGGCATCGAATCCGATGTCCGTTTCAGTGGTGTTGGCGATATCACCACGGATGATCAACCGGTAGCGTCCGTCGTGCGGCCAGGTCATTCTGAAGCGATCGGTGCCGGTGAGCGAGGTCGTGGCGAGGACGATGTTGCCTGCCGCGTCGACGATCTGCAGCGTGGCCTTGCCGCCGCTGAGGCTGCCGATGTGCAGGTTGAGGTAATCGCCGGCATGCACGTCGAGCGCATAGGCGACGGCGGCATTGCCGGGACTGAGCTTGATCGATTGCGTGGTGCCCGCGGCGCCTGCCGGCAAAGCCGGTGCTTGCGCGAGATCGAGAAGATTGAAGGCAAAGTTGCCGGTAGCCTGTGCAAGCGGCGAGATCACCAGGCGGTAGTTGCCGATGGTGCTCAGCGTGATGGGATCGCTCGATCCCTTGCCCAAGGCGGTATCGTTGACGACATTGCCCCCGGGACCGATGAGCTGCCAGGTGATATCGGTGCGCGCGCTGAGGCTATTGAACAGCACTTGCATGGGCGCCGTGACGCTGAAGTCGTATTCCTGACGTTGCGCCACGCTGGCAATGCTGCCATTGACGACCGTGCCCAAGGTCAGCGGCTGGGTATTCGTGACGACGTGCCGCAACGTGAACGGCACGGCAATCTGATTGGAAAAGGGATACGTCCAAGTCAGCAGGTATTGGCCCGCGGCGAGATGCAGGGGCGCCGTGGCGTCGTTCATGCTCTGGGAGCCGTTGATGTAGCGCCCCAGGCTGGACTCGATGTTCCATTGCACGGCCGGTGCATTCGGCGGCAATTCCACGCGGTAGTCGCCGTCGGCCGGAACGGTGAACAGGTAAGCCGGCTGCTTCGAGCCGGGCGCGAACGAGGCCGTGGTCTGCTGATCGAACGCCAACGGCGACATCGCGGCGAGGTCGCTGAGCGCGAAAGCGAATTGGCCGGTGGACAGGTCGTTGTAGCCCACGTTCAGCACATAGGTGCCGGCAGGCAGCTGTAGCGGCATGACGCCGTTACTGAAGGCCATGGACGAGACCACCGCGCCACTCGGACCGTTGAGGCTCCACACCATGTTGTTTCCGACCGCTGCCGGATCCATCAGCAAGCTAGCCGGCGCAGTGAGCGTGAAGCTGTATCGGATGGTCTGGCCGGGCTGCGCGATCGTGCCGCTGATGTCCGCGCCCAGACTCAGTGGCGCGTTGGTGGTCACGCGATGGCCCAGGGTGAAGGGAATCGTCGTGGATGGCACGCCATTGGAAGACCAACTGCTCGGCGAGAGCACCAGCAGGTATTCGCCGGTGCTGGGAAGCACGACGCTGGGACGCGAGCCGTAATACGCCGTGCTGCCCGCGGCGATGGCGTTGCCGTCCGGACCGACCAACGTCCATTGCGTATTGAACGGGCTATTGGCGGAGGCGAGCTGCATATAGCAGTTGTCGCCGGCATGAGCGCTGAAACGGTAGAGCGTCGATCGATCGCTCGCCACCGATGCCTGCGTTTGCGTATCGAGCGTGAGCGGCTGCGCGGTATCGCGGTTGCTGACACGGAATGCGAAGTTGGTGAGCTGGTCGAGCGTGTTGCGCACGAGCAAGGTGTAGCGACCGGCGGGCAGCGACTGCACCTTACTGCCGAAACCTTGCCAACCCGTGTTTTGGCCGTTACTGAAACGCAGTTGCCACTGCAAGTTCCCCGGTGGCACGCCGATGCCTGCGTTCTTCGCCGCATCGAACACGATGGCCTGCGGCTGGTCCAGCGTAAAGCTGTATTCGGCCAGGCTCTGGCGGCCGGCCAAACTGCCGCTGACGAGGTTGTTGAGGCCGAGCGGCGCGGTGGTCACGTCCTCCTTGCTCAGCGTGAAGGTATCGGTGCGTGAGCCGCTGACATCGCCGGGATTGCCGATGCTGCGCAGGATGTAGGTGCCGTCGGCGGGGATGGCATACACGGTGCCGGTCGTGTCGTCCTGCTGGGCGGGCAAGACATGGCCGTAGGCGTCGAGCAAATCCCAGTGCGAATTCCAGACTTGCGTGGCGTTGAGCACCAGCTTGCTGCCCGCGCTGGCTTGCACGCGATAGGCCAGCGTGGCGCTGGCCGGCGAGCGGCTCGCGGTGGTGGCCTGGCCCAATGACAGCAAGGGCAGGGTGGCGACATCCACCACGCGGAACGAGTAGGCGCCGTTGCCCGAGTAGGACCACGATGCCTGTGCGCCTTGCAGCGTCAGCGCATAGTCGCCGGCGGGCAAGCTCAGGATCGAGCCGCCGGAGAACTGCTGTTGACTGAGTTCGGTGCCGCGCGGGCCGATCAGCGTCCACACCGCGCTGCTGCGCGACGTGGCGTCGAGCAGCAATTGACTGGCGTTGCTCAGCGTGAAGCGGTAGGTCTTGGTGGCATCCCAAGTGGCCAGCGAGCCGGCCGTGACGCTGCCCAACGACAAGGCATCACCGGCCGGCAGGGGCGCGGGTGCGATGTTGCCCGTGGTATCCAGTTCCACCTGGTAATTCACGGCGGCCGTATTGTCCACGGCGCCTTCGATCAGCAGCGTGTAGCTGCCACCCGCCGTAAGGCTGATGACATTGCTGTCGCCGGCGAGATTGCCGGCACTGGCGCCGGCACCGGCCACATCGCGGCCGAAGCGATCGACGATGCGCCACGTTGCGGTGCCACCGCTGACGCTGATGCTGTGCAGCTTGACGTTGTCGCCGGCGTTGGCGGTGAAACGGTACGCAGCCGAGCCGTTGCCGGGGCTCAGCGAGCCGCTGACGGCTTTGCCCTGAGTCAAGCCGGTCGCATTGGCCAGATCGTTCAAGGCGAACGCATAGGCACCGGTGGCGTTGCCGTCACCTTGCACGGTGAGCGTGTAATCGCCGGCTGGCGCGTCGATCACGCTGTAGTAGTTGGCACCGTCGCTTTGGGTCAATCGACGGCTCTGGATCACTTGTCCTGCGGGACCGCTGAGCGACCATGTGATGTTGCCGAGTGCGCTTTGACTGTCGAAGGCCAGGTGGGTGGCGGCAGCCAGATGAAAGCTGTAGACCGTCGATTGGCCCGCCAATGCGATCGTGCCGCTGGTGGTCGCGTTCAGGCTCAAGGCGGCCGTGATATCCGGCACGATGTTGAGCTGGAAGCCGTAGCTCACCGTCGCCGTCGGCGCATTGCCGTTCGCGCCTTGGAGCACCAGCCAATAATCGCCGTCGGCGGCCACCGTGAAGGGAGGGTTGTTCTGTCCCAAGGGGCTGGTGGCGACTTGCACGCCATACGGATCGAGCAAACGCCAAGTCATTGGGCCACCCGTTGGCGGCTGGCTGCTCAAATACAGCTTCTGCCCTGCCGTGAGCGACACCTTGTAAAGGTGCGAACCGACCGGGTTGTCGAGACTGCCGCTGGTGGCGGTATTGGGCGTCAGCGCTTGCGTGGCGGTGAGGAGACGGAATGCGTAATTGCCCTGGCTCCCCTGATCGAAGTTGATCGACAAGGTATAGCTGCCGGCGGCCAGATGCAGCGCGTCGCCTTGTTCCTGGTTGAGATGACGGCCCTGCACGATCTGGCCGTAAGGGCCGGTCAGCGACCAATTGAAATTGGCGTTGCTCAGTCGATCGAAGATCGCGGTCGTCGCAGTGTTCAGGGTGAAGCTGTAATTGGCGGTCTGGCCCGGTTGGGTGATGGCGCCGTTGGTGGCCTGATCCAGCGCCAAGGTGCCCTGCGTGTCCTTGATCTGGTTCAGCGTGAAGGCGTAGTTGACCGGCGTGGTGTTGTTTTGCGCGCCTTCCACCAGCAACAGGTATTCACCGTTGCTCGTGGCAGTGAAGGTGCCGAAATCGCTGCTGAGGTTGTTGACGTCGCCGACTTGCCGGCCGTAGGGATCGATCAGTCGCCAGTTGACGTTGCCGCCCTGTACGCCACCCGCGCTGAAGTAGAGCTTTTCTCCCGCGGACGCATCGAAACGGTAGACGCTGATTTCATTGCCTTGTACCAGTGTGTCCGACACTTTCTGGTCCAGCGTCAGTGGTGCGGCGGCGCTGGCGTCGACGATGCGCATGGCGTAGCTGCCGGTCGCATCCTTGGTGCCGTTGACGGTGAGGGTGTAAGTGCCGGCCGCGAGATCGAGGAAGGGCTGGTTATCGTCGGAGAACTGGTGTTGAGCCACCGCGCCGTTGGGGCCGGTCAGCGTCCAGTTGATGTCGTTGCGGTTCGTGAGGCTGTCGAATACGACATGCTTCTCGCCCTGCACCGTGAACTGATAGTGGTTCTGCTGGCCGGGCTGATTCAGGGTTCCCGTGATGGAGAGGGCGGCGGGGTTGACGTCGCCGGACATCAACACGCGTGGTTCGAGTGCTTCGAAGCGGATCGCGGGCGTCGCGCGCTCGGCGCTGTTCTCGATGGCGTTGTGCTCGTTGCCGATGATGCCGTTTTCCATAGGGGTTCCCCGTTGGTTGCCGCAGTGTGGGTTGGCTGCGGAAGGTTTGTTCTTGGTTTTCTTGCGGTCATGCCGGCGAAGGTCGGCATGACGGTCAGGCGAGCGCTAGTGCGGGTGCGTCGCCCAATGCGTTTTTTCGTTGTTCAGTTGCGCAGCGTGGCCTTGCACTTGACGCCCGCGGGCAAATCAAGTTTCGGATTGGGTAAATCCAGGAAGACCACGAAGGTGCCGCTGGCCGCGTCGACGATGCGGTCGACGCTGATGACCTTGGCGGAGTAAGGCGTGTTCGGCTCGACTTCGGAGATGACCGAAGCGGTCATGCCGATATGCGTGGTCCCGAAAGCGCGCAAGGGCAACACCATCCTGACGCGCAGCGGATTCAATTGGGCGACTTTCAGCACTGTGTGCTTGGTGGCGCCGGGTTCGACGATTTCGCCGGGCCACATCATCTGATCCACCACGACGCCGTCGAAAGGACTGCGGATGGTGCGCAGATTGAGCTGGCTCGTTTCGTGAACGTATTCGAGCCGTGAGACTTCGCGATTTTCCTTGGCTTCGGTCAGCTCGGCTTGGGCTTGTTTCAATTCCGACTCGGCGTCGTCACTGTCTTGCTTGGCCATTAAATGGGCGTCGGCCATCTCGCGACGACGGGCGAATTTGCGTTGCGAGAAGTCGATCTTGCTTTGCGCCAATTGGGTGGGGCCGGCCAATTGGGATTTGTAGCGCGCGAGATCGGCTGCCGCTTGTTCAGCGTGCGATTCCAGTGTGGCCAGTACCTGATTGTGTGTGACCTTGTCGCCGCGCTTGACGGTGACGCGCTCGATCTGGCCACCGACCGGCGTGCCGAGCTCCACGGTTTGGGTCGGCTCGATCAGGCATTCGTAAGTTTCCGCTGCGTGCGACAAAGCAGGGGAGGCCGCGAGCCAGCTACCCCATACGGCTGCGGTGATGAGCCACCGCATCCTTCTTTGTTTCTCTTGTTCTGCAAAAGCCAACCCCCGAAACATCCACTTCTCCCCGTGTCACGCGATCATGAGCATCGAACCATTCGATGTGATTTTTTCATGGCGCGCAATAAATTACTGTGTATTACTGTGTAAATGCGAGGAGAGAAACCGAGAGAGGGTACTAATTAGCTTTTTATTCGAAAGATTTTTGTAAATATTGCGCGCGGCGTCACTTAAATAGCGATGCGCATGAATTAGCAGGTGCTGATTTCACATTTATTTCATCGTCTTGCCGACGAATCCCAATGCGCGTCGCCATTGATCATCGCGTTGCATCGTATCCAGCCGCTGCTTGCGGTAATGGCGTTCCGCGCGGTTCTGCACCCACGGCACGATCCAGCGCAAGCTGCGTTGCTGCTTGCCGGCCATGACACGCAACAAAGCGCGCACTGGGGCGGGGGCGAAGCGGCGGAACAATTCATCGTCGATGCTGACGATAGCTTCGGTCGTGCCTGGATCGCCTTGACGCGCGCAACGGCCGAACAGCTGGCGATCCACCCGGGCGGATTCGTGGAATTCGGTAAGGATCACGTGCAGGCCGCCGGCGTTTCTGACTTCATCGACCAATTTGATATCGGTGCCGCGTCCGGCCATGTTGGTGGCGACCGTAATCTGCCCGGCTTGCCCGGCATGCGCCACCGCCTCCGCCTCGGTCTTGTCCTGGCGCGCGTTGAGCACCGTGTGCGCGAGGCCTACGTGCTCCAATTCCGCGCTCAGGCGTTCCGAGGCTTCCACGGAACGTGTGCCCACCAGCACGGCACGGCCTTGCGCCGCCCATTCACCGGCACGCCGGGCCACCGCGGCCCAGCGTTCTTCGGTATCTCGGCACAGCGAATCGGTCAGGCGTTTGCGCTTGCTCGGCTTGTGCGTGGGAATACGCGTGATGGACAGGTCGTAGCTGCGCTTGATCTCCGCGGCGACCTCCTGCGCGGTGCCGGTCATGCCGCAAAGATGCAGATAACGCCCGAAGAAGCGCTGATAGGTGATCTGCGCCAGCGTGCGGCGCTGGCCGGTGATCTCGCAGCCTTCCTTGGATTCGATCATCTGATGCAGGCCGCGTTCCCAGGTGCGGTCGGGCATCACGCGCCCGGTCGATTCGTCGACGATCTGCACTTTGTCTTCGGCCAGGATGTAATGCTGGTCGCGCTCGAAGCAGTACACCGCCGACAGCGCTTTTTGCGCGAATTCGTCACGCCAAAGCGCGGAGCGCCACAGGCCGCCGTAGTCGCGACTGAGTTCGCGCACGCGTTGTTTGCCGGTCGCGGTAAGCCAGATGTCGCGGTGGGTGCCGAGCTGGAAGTCCGCGCCGGCCTGCAGCGTGCGAGCGATGTCGATCGCCTGTGTATAGATCGCCGGATCGAGATCGTCGGGCAAGGTCTCGGAAATGATCAGCGGCGTGCTCGCCTCGTCGATCAGCACGCTGTCGGCTTCGTCGATGATCGCGATATGGAGGCCGCGCATGATCGGGGGTTCCGCATGCCGGCCGCCAGCCAGTTCGCGCAGTTGCTGCTGCGTGCGCGAGGCCTCGCCCAGCGCGATGCAGTCCTTCAGGTAATCGAAGGTGAGTTCTTTGTTGGAGACGTAGGTGATGTGGCAGGCATAGGCTTCGCGGCGCTTGGCGATGTCCATGTCTTGCAGCACGACGCCGATGCTCAGCTCCAGGAACGCGAACAGCGGCGCGTTGTGTTCGGCATCGCGTTCGGCGAGGTAGTCATTGACGGTGACGACGTGGACCGCGGCGCCGGTGATCGCCGCCGTGACGGCGGCGAGCGTGGCGGCGAGGGTCTTGCCTTCGCCGGTGGCCATTTCCGCCAGACGGCCTTGCATGAGGGCACGGCCGGCCAGCAATTGCACGTCGTGATGGCGCATGCCCAGCGTACGGCGCGAGGCTTCGCGAATCTGCGCGAAGGCCTGCGCCAGCAACGGATCGGTGAAGCCGTGACGATGCATCTGCTGCGCGATCTGATGGAGACGTTCGCGTAGCGCTTGGTCGCTGCAAGCGCGGGCTTCGTTTTCCAACGCGGCAGTGGCCTCCAGGAACGTTCTGGTGCGATCGAACCGCGGCAGTTGGCCGAACCATCCGCGCAGGCGCTCTTCCCACGCGGAGCGTGTGGGGTCGAGCCGTTCCAGATAGGGGCCGTCGCCGAGCGCCGCGTCGCGACCGGCCAGCAGGGCGCGGACGTCAGACATTGAAATGACTCAAGAACACTTGCCGCAGCCGCCGCCATCCTTGCTTGGCCAACGACTCCGATCCATGGGCAAACCGCACGTGCACGCGCTCGCCGAATGCCGGCGTCACGCCTTCGGGCAAGGCGAGGTCCACGATGAACACGCGCTGCAAGGTCTTGAGTCCATTCGGGTCATTGGGCTGCGTCGGCACCATGCCACCGGCATTGAGCCCCAGCGCCGCGGTGGGCAGCTCTTCGACACCGCCAGGAAAACTGCGCACGACTCGCGACGGATAAACCCGATCGAGCGCATCGCTGAGCCGCAGCTTCACACCGGTCAGGCGTTCGTGCACCAGTTCGATATCGTCCTGCTGGACCACCACGCGCACGATCAAGGCTTTTTCGCTCAATACATAGCCGAGCAGATCGCCTTTCTTGTAATAGCGGCCCGGCATGTCCTGCGGCGTGGCGGCCATCAAGCGGCCGTCGCTCTCCACGCTGCCCAAGAGCCGTTGCACACGCTCCTGAGCGCGTTGCAAGACCTCCTGCGCTTCCTGCAACTGGCGGCCGGAGACGGCGGCCTTGGCCGGATCGGTGAATTGCTCGGCGTCGTAGCGCGCTTTCGCTTGCGCGTATTTCGCGCGATCCACCGTCAGTTCGGCTTGCAACTGCGGATTGCTCAGCAGATAAACGGCCTGATTCGCTTGTACGGTGTGTTCCGGCGCCACCAGCCACTTCGTGAAGAAAGCGTTCTCGCGTGCATGCAACAAGGATTGGTCGGGCAGCCACACCACGCCGAGCGATTGCGTGTACAGCGGCACCGGTACGCAGAGCACCAGCAGCAGCAATGCACCGATCGCCACGAACGTGCGCTTCATGGCGCGCTCGCGGCAGCGCTGCAGCGATGGGGCGCTGCGCAAATGCTTCCAACCCTTGCGTAACGGCATGACGAACAGACCGATCGCACTCCAGCAGGCCATCGCCACGCCGAAGACGAAGAACTTGCCCGCCACCATAAAAATCACGGAGACCGTGACGGACGTGCGATAGCACCAGGCCAGCGGTGCATACCCGGTCAGCCAGCGCTGTTCGGCGAGTGTTTCCTCGGGCTTCACCGCATCGGTGGAACCGAAGGCGTAGCGATCGAGCAGATACGTCCACCAGGCCTGGCCGCGCTGCGCGAGGTTGGGGATTTCGATCAGGTCGCTGAGGATGTAGTAGCCGTCGTAGCGGAGCAGGGGATTGCCGTTCACGACCAAGGTGGAGACGCCGCCGATCACCATCACGTTGAAGGCCAGCGCGCGGACGACGCCGGGTTCGGCCAGCAGCCAGACGTATAAGGCGAGGGCGGCGAGCCCTATTTCCACCAGCATGCCGGCCGCCGCGACGAGGGCTCGGCGGTATTTGGACGGAAAGGCGGCCGACGCGGAGGCCTCCACATAAGGCACCGGTGCGAAGAGCAGAAACATCAGCCCCAGTTCGCGCACCGCGCCGCCCCAGCGCTTCACCGCGAAGCCGTGTCCCAGTTCGTGCAGCAACTTCACGACAGGATAGACGGCGAGCATCACCAGCAAATTGCTCGACGACAGCACGCGGTCGGAGAGGTTGTGCGTCAGGTCGTTCCAATGTTGCGCGGCGAGTACGGCGGCGGGCAGCACCACGCTCAGCCAGAGCAGGGCGCCGATTGGACCGAAGCACCAGGCCACATAGGGACTGAGTGCCGTCAGGAATCGATCGGGATTGAGCAAGGGCAGCTTCAGGCTCATCGGATTGAGCAGCCATTGCTTGATGATTTCCCGGCGCTTGCGGCGGTGACGGTCGAGCGTGTCGGCCGAATCGGGCGCGACGTCGGTTTGCAGCAGGTCGGCCGCGTGCAGTTGGGTGAGCAGGTCCACCACTTCCGGCTGCGTGCAGGCATCGCGCGATTCGGAGGCGTTGGCGCGCTCCCACAGCGTTTGCACCGTGGTGCGGCCGTCCATGCCGGCGATCAGCGCGTAGGCCGCCGTGGTGAGGCGATAGACGCGGCCGCCGGTCTGGTCTTGCACGACGTACCAGGGGCGGCCGCGGAAGATCACGCGTTGCACGGTGGCGTAAGGCATCAGCCGCGGTTTGAGCGCGGCGACGCTGTGCCAGGAAGGACTGAACGGGTTGCGTGCCACCTTACAGCCCCCAATTCCAGAGGCTCAGACGCAGCCAATCGAACAGGCTATGCAGCAACACCCAACCTAACTTGCGCCGCCCGACGCTGACCTTGCCTACGCCTTCCATGCCGGGCAGCAATGCCAGTGACTCGTGCTGCCGCCTGGCCTCCACGCGATAGAAATTCTTGCCATCCTGCACGGTAGCCACCGGCATGATCTTCGCCACGGTGAACGGCATCGGCTCGCCGGCGAGTCCGTTCATCACCAGCACGCCCGGCTGTCCTGCCTGGACCTCGTTGATATCGCGTTCGTCGATCTGCAGAATCAGGCGATAGCTGTGCAAGGGCGCAATCTCGAACAGCTTCTTGCCGGCCTCGACCGGCGCACCGATCTGTTGGCTGAGATCGCCGCTGACGACCACGCCGTCATAAGGGGCGCGGACCTTCGTCCGCGCCAGCTTGTCGTCGAGCAGGTCGAGCTGGGCTTGCGCCTCGTCACGCTGCGCGCCGACCACCTGGATCGCGGTCAGATCGTGCTCTGCCATCGCTTCGCGCAGCTTGTTCTCGTACTGATCGCGATCACTGGCCCATTTGGCGCGCTCCACCTGCAGGTCGTGGTCGTCCAGTTGCGCCAAGACCTCGCCCTTGGTGACGGTATCGCCCGCGCGCACGAATCCGGCCGCCAGAAAGCCCTCGAACGGTGCCGCGGCGACACGCTGGATTTCGCCTTCCGTCACCGTCTTGGCGGTGACGCGATACGACACCGGCAGCAAGACCAGCACTGCCAGCACAGCGAGGCTCACGGCACCCGCGACTTTCCACACCAGATGGCGTGGACCGAGCAGTGCGTCGAGAAAGCGCTGCGCTTCATCGCGCAGCCGTTGCAGCGAATTGCGTTCGGCATCGCGACGCTGCGCCACCACGGGGGCGAGCAGGGCGGCAAAGGTTTCCAGCCAGCGGCGTTCGGCATCGGTGAAGCGTCGATCGTCGCTGCGCTCCAGCGTCAGCATGGCAACGCACTGCGCCTGCTGCGCTATCGGCAGCGACAGCGCGCTGCTGGCGCCGGTACGCTGCAGCAGTGCAGTGTGCGCGCGATAGCTTTCGGGCGCTTCGCCGTGCGCTTCGATCGGTTGCGCCAGATCGCAGGCTTCGCCCATCGCCGCCAGATAGGCCTGCACCAGCGGCGAGGATGTTTCGAACATGGCCGCTTCGGACAAGGCGGCGAGGGTGACCTTGGCGTCGCGCACCAGGCCGATCGCGACGCGCGTGCACGCGAAGCGGCGGCGCAGTTCGTTGCAAAGCTCGAACAGCGCCTGCTGAAAGCGTGCATGCCGCAGCGTGGTGGCGACGGTTTCCAGGATGCTCAGCGAACGCTCGCTGGCTTCCAGTGCCGCATCGTGTTCGCGTTTGCCGAGCAGGTTGGTGAGCCAGGCGGTGCTCCAATGCAATTCGCGCAACAGGTTGGGCAAGGTGCCGTCGGCGAGACGCGTCTCCAGCACAATGGCGCCGGCGATGCGTTCGTGGACGGCGACGGGCGTGGCGATATGGTGGAGTTCCGGCTCGTCCTTCAGCGGCTGCACGACGATTTGCTTTTCGCCGATCGCACGCTGTACCGCATCGCCCATGCGCGCCATGTCGGTTTTCGCCTCGGGCCATACGGCGATCGGTACGAAGCTCTTGCCGTCGTTGGATTCCACCAGGACCGCGGCTTGCGTCACGCCAGGGCACTTTTCGCAGAGCAGCGCCAGCCATGCATCGCAGAACGCCGCGGCGCTGTTGGCTGTGACGAAACGCTCCCACGGGCCGGCGTTTTCGGCAGGCAAGGCACTCATCGCTTGGCTTCCTGCTTTTGCGCGACGAAGCAGGCATCCAATTCGTCGACGTCGGTGATGCTGAGCTCGCCCAGCGTGGCTTTCAGCTTGAGGTAGGACACGAGCTGCTGATAGTTGCCCTTCCACATGTCGCGGCGTGCGCCGGCCATCTGCTGCCGCGCGGCGAGGATGTCGGCTTCGGTTTTCAAGCCTTTCTCGGTGCCCTGAGTTGCAGCGGCCAACGTCTTTTCGGCGGACGCCACCGCAATATGCGCCGCGCGCGCCTTGGCCTGGCCGGCACGCCAGCCATAGAACGCATCCTTGACGTTGAGGATCGCCTGGCGACGGGCGGCTTCCATGTCGTCGCGCGCCTTGTCGCGCATCGCCAAGGCTTCGGTCACCTTGGCCGATTGCGTGCCGCCCGAATAAAGCGGGATGTTCAATTGCAGACCTATCGTCGATGTGCGAATGTTGTAGCCGGCCTGGCCGGGGAAATTGCCCACCGCCTGCGCGTTCTGGCCGTAGCTCGCGACCAGGTCCAGTGTGGGCTGATGGCCGGCCTCCTGCTTGGCGATCTCTTCGTCGGCGGCCGTGATGGCGCGTGCAGCGGCGAGCACGGCAGGGCTGCGCGTCGTGATCTGTGCCAGCCACGCATCGAGATCGTCGCCGATCAACTCCGGTAGTTCGGCGTCGTCCTTGTAGTAAGGCTGTTGCAGGTCTTCGGCCGGCCCGACCCATTGCTCCACTGCGGCGAGCTTGGTCGACATGTCCAGCTCGGCAGAAGCCTCGTCGGCACTGGCCTCTTCGTATTTGGCATGCGCTTCCTCCGCCTGGGGTTCGCCTTGTACGCCCAGCGCTTGCGCGCGTTGCGCGATCTCCCATTGGGCACGCAACGCGTCGCGCTGTGCGGTGGTGAAGGCCACTTCGTCGCGTGCCTGCATCAGGTCGAACCACGCGGTGGCGAGCTTGACGTAGAGCTGCTGCTCGGTGTCCTCGAGCTGGTACTCGGCTTGTTGGGCGGCTTCGTGCGCCTGGCGCAGCGCGGCGTTGTTGGCGGCGTGCCAGATCGGTTGGGTAAGACTCAGTTGATTGCTGTCGGCGTGATAGCGATCGTGCATCGTGGGCGTGTCGTCGCCCACGGTGTCGTAGCGACGCCGATTGCCATTGGTGCTGGCGGTGGCCGTGATCTGAGGCAGCATGGCGCCGAACGCCTGGCGTGTCCGGGCGTTGGACGCTTCCACATTGGCCATGGCCGCGAGATAGCCCGGTTCACTCTCGTGCGCAATCGCGAACAACTCGCCGAGCGATGTCACCGGCGTGGTTGCGTAGGCGGGCAGGGCAAGCAGTGAGGTGATGCAGAGGGCCAGCGCGCTTGTCGTTCTCGAGTACCCCATCATTGCACGTGGTCTTTTTATATTTTGACCCCATATTCTACATGGCGCCCGGGGCTATCCCGTTCCATGACCGGAAACTTGCGCTATGATCCCGCGCCGAAACCGCGCCGCAGGCGTGGTGTCTCCAGTCTCAAAGGGACTTATGAAACGAATCATGGGAGCGGCCGTACTGGCGGCCGCAGTCGCAGGCTGCCAAACCACCGGCCAACTCATCACCCGCCTCGATCCTGGCAGTAGCCGTGACACCGTGCTCGACGTACTCGGTCGACCCGATGCCATGCGCACGGTCGGCGATTTCGAGGCCTTTACCTATCTCGCGCGTAAGCGCACGCGTCTGTCGCTCGGGAATACCGATTACACGGTGATCCTGAAGGACGGTCATGTCGTGGAATTCGGGCCGGGCCTCCCGCAGCGAGAAGGACTGCACAACGTGGTGATCGCGCAGCCCGTGGAGCGCTGAGCCGCTCGGAGAAATAGCGGCGGCTTCGGATTCGCCGCCTTATTTTTCTCGTTTTGCAGGGGGCAATCCCGGCGGCAATCCTGGGGGGGCTCCCGTGTCCGCCAGATTGAACATCGGCATCGAGCCGGGACACTTGAACGTCTTCAGCACGTCGCTGGTCAGTGGGTTGGCGACGCTGCCCGTACTGTCGATGTCGAGTACCGCTTTGCGGCCATCGAAGTCGAGCGCGACGCGGGTGCGCCCGGGCGTTGCCGTTTCGATCACGTGCCCTTTCTGCAACAGGCGCAGCAGCGCCCAGGGGCCGTCCTTCGACACGGTCGACGTGTCAGGCCGGATACGCGGATTCGCGGTGATCTCCACATGCGCGCCCCCGCGCGGCCCTGGCCAGCTCACTTTGAACGGAGCAACGGGACCGTGCTGGTAGAGCGTCGTCTGTCCGTCGACATCGATCATCAGGCTCGTGATCGTAGGATCCAATTCGGGAATCCGGATGTCGGTCTTCCACGCCAACTGCTTCTGTCCGGGATCGCCGAAGAAGATATCGCGGATCGCCTTGGCATGCTCGAAGGGTTCGAGATCCGGGCCTTGCACGGGTTCCGTCGCGCCGGGCAGCGTCTTGTAGCGCCATGGTTTCGTGGAGGTGTCGACGAACGGCGCCAGTGACTTGGTGAAGAAGTCGTCGATGATGCCGCCCTGCGCGAACACCCGCGTGAAGTCGTCGATGCCGATGTCGCGTTGGCTGTCGGCGGCAAACGGATAGTTGCCTTCGATCGTGAGACGACAGGCGTCGCCGACCTGCGCTTGCAGCTGCCGGGACAGCAGTTGGCCGATGCCTCGGTTGACCTCTCGCGAGCCCTGCGCCGCGAGGTCGAGCAACACCGCGCGAAAAGGCACCGGCATCGTGTCCGCCGTCATCTTCAGTTTCGCCGCCGTATCGCTTGCCGGCGGCATGCTGTTGTTGGAAAGGGCATCGTCCGCGACGGTCAGTGCCGTGTAGTAGTCGTTCAGCAGGTTCGCCACGCTGTCGAGGCCGGTCTTGCCCGCCTGCGGGGCGGCGGGTTGTGCCGCTGTCTGCGCTTGCGCGCTGCCCGTCACCACTTCGCGCAACGCCGCGAAATGATCGTCGACGAGCTCGCGCTCGACGCGCTCCTCGGCACGAATGCCGAGTGTTTTGTCCGCAGCCTGGCTCAACCGGTCAGAGGCCTTTTGCAGGAACGAATGATCTTCCTCGGAGACGGGTTGCGTGAGTGTCGTTTCACGCACCGCTGCGTGGGCGAGACGGACGAGCGGCGAATCGGGTGCCGCGAAGCTGCGCAGCACCAGCAAGTTGAATGCGAGGCTCGTGCCGGTCACCGTGCGGATGTCGCCGAGAAAGTCATCCCATTGCTGCGCGTATTCCATCAGGTATCGCCGACGGATGGCTTCACTGAGGGGATCGATGCTACCCGTCAGCCCATTCGCCATGGCCGCCGTTTTTTTTTGAGCCTCTCCCGGATAGCTGCGGCCCATGACCCACGCGTCATCCATGCGTGCGACCTGCACGAATTCGCTCAAGCGCTTGTCGAACACGAGCCGATAGCCGTCGAACGTGAAGAGGCCCGGCACGCCGCGCGAAAGCGGCGCGCCGCTCGCGCGCGTGAAGACCGTTCCGGCTTGCGGGCCGACCGCGCGCTCGAGCGTGAACTCGTCCGGCGCTTCTTTCTGCATGGCGGCCTTGGCACGTTCGTAGAGCCGCTCAGTGGCATTGCTGCCGCCGAGAAAATCACGTGCCTGCTGGATCAGTGCGTCATTGCGGATCAGCGGGGACTGCACGATACGCTCGCCGGAGAACAACTGCTCGAGGTGGGCGATCATCGACGCGCGGCCACCGAAGATCGCGGCGCTGTCGGTGTGGGCCCAGTCGTCGAGCACCCACGCCTCGACTTGCGGGGCGTCGAACTTTGCCTTGTCGTACAGCATCAGGTAGACGCGCAGGGCATCGTAGGCGGCCTTCGGATCCTTGTTGGCGATCGCCTGCGAGAGGACGGTTTCAATGCGCTTCACGATCTGCGGCAGCAGCAGGTTGTCTTCCAGTGCATCGTAGGTGCGACGGCTTTCGGCCACGATGCCGGGCGGCGTGTACAGGCCAAAGCGCCAGCCGCTGTCCGGGGCCGACAGGTCGAGCCCCGGGTAGGTGGGCAGATAGCGCGCTTCGGTCAGCGTGTCGGGCACGGCTTCGGGTTTGGGCGTCTTGTACAGCTGACCGACCCGGGAGGCGAGCGCCGCGCTCTTGTGCCCGATCGCGTCCAGATAATCGCCGTTGTTGCCCATGCTGACGCGCAAGCCGATCGCGAGCCACACGAACAGCCACAACGCCAGCGCGTGACCGATCAGCGAGAGCGTGCGCGAGCGGTACTCCCATCGCAGATTGGGCTGTACCAGCGAGGCGTCCGGAACCACGATCTTCGTCAACAGGTCGTGGAGAAAGAAGCTATGGTTGCCTTCGTGCCGGGGCGCGAGCGCGGGCACGAGCGGCACGTGTCCGATGGCGGCCGCGAGGCGCTGCACCACGGTGCGTCTTTCCACCACGACATCGCTTCCGGTTTGGGCGGCGCTCGTGAAATACACGCCGCGCAGCGTCGAGTGGCGCTGCGTGTCGTCGTAGCGCGAATCGAGAAACACATCGTCGATCAGTTCGACGAGCGCGTGCGTCAGCACGAGGAACTCTTCGGCAAAGGCGGCCAGCGTGCGGCGCTTCGGCGTATCGTGCTCCTCGAGCAGGCGCGTATTGACACCGGCGGCGAGCCTCTCGGTCAGTTGTCCCAGTTCTTCGGCGCAGCGGGCACGAATCCCTTCGCTTGCAATGGTCTCCGTGCTGTATGGGAGCGTGAAACCCCATGTCTGGGCGCGGCCTTCCGTGGTCAGCGAGCTGAAGTATTCGTTGAAGCCCGACAACCGGTCCGTCTTCGTGATCAGCAGGTAGATGGGGAAGCGGATGCCGAGCTCCGTGCGCAGATCGGCAAGCCGCGCGCGCAATGCGGCGGCTTCGGCGTGACGCGCATCGTCGTCGGCGCTCGTCAGTACGGCCACGTCGACGGTGAGCAGCGCGCCGTTGATCGGCGAACGAGGACGGTGCTTGCGCAGCATGCGCAGAAAGCCGAGCCACTCGGCCTGGTCGACGATCTGCCGCCAGGGGCTCTCCTTGGCTTGCGCAGGTGGTTGCGGTAACGCATACCGCGACGTGCCGTGACGCGTGTAATGGCCCGCCGTGTCGATCAGCACCGCGGAGTTGGTCAGCCACCAGTCGACGGACTCGCTCTGGTTCGCCAGGATGCTCGTCGCCCGTTGCATCTGCGCGGCCACGGGGAATGACAGTCCGGCGTTGAGCAGCGCGCTGGTCTTGCCCGAGGCGCCCGAGCCGAGCGTGAGGTACCACGGCAATTCATAGAGATAGCGCTTGCCCTGGAAGAGACGCGCGAGACCGTGGGCGCCCGTGCGCATCGCCTTCAGGCGCGCCAGCGCGCCGGCGACCACCGCATGGACCTTGGCCAGCTGGCTGGCTGCGGGCGATGGCTGCCGCTTGCCGCCGAACTCGAGCAGGCTTTTCAGAAAATCCGGGTCCGTGCGCATCTTGTGCAGGAGCCGGAGCGCCAGGTAGATCAGGAACACGGTGAGCACGGCTGCGATCGCGATGGCGCGCACGGATTCCGACACGAAGGGGGTGGCGCTGCCGAACGCAAGCAGCGGTGACGCGTACCAGATCAGCAGACACAGTAGCGCGACGAACACGGCGCTGGTCGACCAACCCGCGAGCCATAGCAGGACGCCCGCCAGCAGTAGCGCGATCACGAGGATTCGCATGCCGGTGCTCGCGAGCGGCTTGAGGCCGCCGAACGAGACGAACGGACCCACGAACCAGATCAGCAGCGCGACGAGCAGCAGCGCGAGGAAGGAAAGGAACTGGCGCGACACCAGAAAGGACAGGAACTTGTTCACGTCTGGGCCTCGATGGTCGGGTGAGGGTTAGGGCGCAACCGTGATTGCGACGCGGCGATTCAGCGCGCGGCCTTGCACGGTTCGGTTGTCGCCGATCGGGTCCGCCTTGCCCTTGCCGATCGCCTCCAGGCGATTCGCAGGCACGCCGGCGCTCTGCAGCATCTGCATGACCTGGGTGGCGCGCTCTTCGGACAGCGCTTCGTTCGAGGCGAACTGCCGGCTCTTGACCGGCTCGTCGTCGGTGTAGCCGAGCACCGTCACCTTGCCCGGCACCTTCGCGATTTCGCCCGCGATCTTCGCGATCAGCGGCGCCATCGACGCGTTCACGGCTGCCGAGCCCGGATGGAACATCGCGTCGCCGCGAAACGTCACCGAGCTGTGGCGGTCGTCTTCATCGACGCTGACCGTACCGGCGCTAATCTCGCTCGCGAGCAGCGTCTTGAGACGCAGCAGACGAGGCGCAGGCGGAGTGGGCGGTGGCGTCATGCGGCCGATGTCGGCGATGCTCGTTTGCACGTCGCTGGCGCGCGTCGAAAGCACGAATTTGAAGTAGCCGAACAGGCCGAGCAGGATCAGCGACAGCACGACGACCGTGATCCAGACGGGGAAGTCGTAGAACGACGCATGCCGGCCTTTGGTGTTGGCTTGCCAATGCGGTGAAAGGGCGACGGACACCGGGCCGCGCTGAGACGCAAGCTCGTTGTAGATCCGTTGGCGCACGGTTTCGTGCTTGCGTTGGCCGTCGGCTTCGTACCGATAGCGGCCCTCGAAGCCGAGGCTCAGGAGCCGGTACACGACTTCGAGCAGATCGAGGTGTTCCTGCGGCGAGCTCATGAGCCGCCCGATCAGCAGATACACCTTGTCGCCACCTTGCCTGTCCTCATGGAACGATGTAGCGAGCCCGTCACTGATCCAGGCGCCGAGGTGGCCGTCGGCCGAGTGGGCCCACGAGGTTTGCATGGCGGCTTCGTCGAGTGCGGTGCAAAGGCAGTAGCGCGCGCCCAGCATATGATCGCGGCGCAGGTTCGCCTGCTCGCAGAGCCGCTGGAACACGCGCACTTCCTGTTCGAGCAGCAGGCGCAACTGCTGGATGCCTTCGCGATCGAGCTGATCCGGCATGTCGGCCAACGCCCGCAGCAGAGGCCGGGCCGCTTCGAGCAGCGGGTTGCGGGCGGCCTTGATCAAGGCGAGGCGGGCGGCGGGTGGTTCGGCGGCCGCGGGGCTCGCGCTCGCGCGCTGCGCAAACGGCATGGCGGCGGGATCGATCGGTTCCGGAACGGACCTGTCCGGACGATGCAGGGCTTCTGTGGTCACGGGTAGTCCCCCGGTTCGTGTGGTTGATCGAGGCAATTCGTACGCGCGAGTCAGCGCTGCCTGTGCTGGCCGCTATCCGCGAATGCCCCAGAGCTCCAGCTTCAATGACGGAAATTCGCCCGCGACGTGCAATGCCAGCCCGCCGTGCCGCGCGACTTCGTCCCACAGCGGCCCGGTGCGCGCGAGTTCGTAATAGACGTAGCCCGCGTTGAACGGAATCTGCCGCGGCGGCACCGGTAGCGCCTGTAGCGCGATGCCGGACAGATGACTGCGCACGAGGTCCGGGAGCCGCTCGGACGGCCCGGCTTTGGCCTGCGCGGCAAACTGTTGCTGCAGCGTGTCGGGCGGCATCTGCGCATGCACCGCGAGCACGACCGCGGTGAAGCTCTGCATGTCGGTCGGGTCGACCACGGCATTGCGCATCCCGTGTCCTTGATCGACGAGCACGATGCTCTGCGCGCTACGCACGAGCACCGCGTTCAGCAGCCGATGGGTATCGTCGACGACGGGCTTCAGGCACAGGTGCGGGGCGACGTGCTGATACGGTGGATGCGAGTCGAGCGGTCGGCGCGTGTCGGTGCGCACATAGGTCGACAGCTCGCCCGCCATGCTGACGAGCAGCGCGTACAGATCGGCAGGCGAGGTGGTCGGCACCCGCTGCAGATGCCGCAGCAGCGGCTCGTAACGGTTGAGCGTTTGCAGCAGCAGGTAATCGGACACTTCGGCCGTCGTGCCGGCCTTGCCGTCGGCACCGGTCAGGCGTTCGGCGAGCGCGTTCGCCCGCAGGCGCGTGAGATCGTGGATCTTCGCGAGCCAGCTCGCCAGCGTATCGCTCGCGCCGTAGCCGACCACCGGCGGAATCAGCGTGTCGTCGAGTTCGATGCTGGCATCGGCGCGGATCGCCTTGACGCGCGTCAAGGCGAGGCCGATCCATGCGTCGGTCAGCTCCTTCTCGGAAAGCAGCCGTAGACGCAGGCTCGACAGCTGGACGGTCTTCGGCCCTTGCCCGATCGAGTTCGTGTCGCGCAGATCGGTTTCGAACACGCCATAGCGGGCCAGCGACTCGGCGCCATGATCGAACGCGGTCTCCTCGCCGTTGGGCACACGGATCGGCACCGCGAGATAGATCACCTGATCCAGATGCTCGGGCTGGATCGTCAGCGGCGCGGGCGGGGGCGTGCTGCCCGGCGCGTCGAACGGCGTGCCGTCGGCGAATACGCCGCTGGCCGATTTGACGATGATCTTGCCGAGCGCGGGCGCTTCGGTATCGAGGCTGTAGTGGCTGAAGCCGAAGAAGAACGGCGAGAGAGGGGCCGCGCGCTTGTGCGCATAGTGCTCGAGGTAGCGCTCCTGCTGCTGGAACAGCTGCGGACGCATGAACAGCCCCTCGCTCCAGACAACCTTGTTATGCCAGCTCATGGTGTAGTTCCGCCGTTCGGGTCATTTACCGGTTTCTGTCACGCGGATCGCGTGGGTGTCGAGATCGATGGTCAACGTCAGCTTCGGCGACGAGAAGCGATACCACGCTGCGTTCCGTGCGGGCGGCAACGGGTAGACCGCGCGCCAGACCGAGTTCGGCAGATCGCGGTAGGCCGCGACGATGCCGAGCGCGGTGGCTTGGCTGTCGGCCTTGCGCCGGATCGTCCGGTGCTCGCCCGGGCGCAGCTGGAACTGCTCGCGCGTCACGAGGTCGTCGGCCAGCACGGCCTTGTCCTTGTCCTGCAGCGTGAAGTAATCGGCGGCGTTGAACGCGCCGTCGGTCTTCAGTTCGTAGAGGCTCACCACGATCGGCGCCGCGCGGTTTCGATCGTCCGGATTGACCGTGGGCGCGGCGTTCACGCCCAGGTCGAGCCAGGCCGCCTCCTGCTGCGTGGGGGCGCCGCTCGCACAGGCGGCGAGCACGAGCGAGCAGGCAAGGACACCAACGGGAGTGATCGGGCGCATTCGGGTACACCGTTCGTGGAAAAGAGAATCGATCGAAGGCGGGCGCTGTCCGGCGGAAGTCGTCGACGTCCGCCGGGTTCGCGCTACCGCCACCGCCATTGCCATCGCCGCTCAGGCTTCCTTGTTGCCCTTGATGTCGAAGCTGGTGGTCACGGCGCCACCGCTGCCGCCCTGCGCGTTCTGCACGACATACTCCTGCTTGATCTTCGCGAACGACAGCGACACCGTTTCGCGGCTGCGCTCCGTATCGACCCGGCTGCCCGAAGGCTTCACGCGCGTGACGATCACGTCGCTCATCGTGAGCTTCAGGTACTCGAGCGGATTGCCGCCAGCCTTGCGCATGACGAGCACGGCCTGGTCGACATGCTTGCCGGTCAGCGCGTACTTCATCAGGTTCGGGCTCGCGCGGTCGATCGCGTGTTCGAAGGTGAGATCCTTGACGGTCGCCTTGCCTGCGCCGCCGCCGCTGCCGGTATGCATCGTCGATTCCTGCTCGATTTCCCAGTCCCAGTTCAGGACTTCGATTTCGTCCTTGTGACTGCCGTCGAGCGACTCGCCGTTGATGCCGTCGATCTTCAAAAAAATGTCCTGAGCCATTTCGTTGCTCTCTCATGGGGATGACAAAAAAACAGCCGGTCTCGCGGAGCGCCACGCGCGGATTAAAGCTGCGATTCCGGCCAGCTTGATGAGGCCCGCCAGCAATTGCAGCGGCTCAGGCGGCTTCCTTGATCGCCGGCAGCTTCGCCACCAGACGCAGCGACACGGTCAGGCCTTCGAGTTGGAAGTGAGGCCGCAGGAAGAACTTCGCCTGGTAGTAGCCGGGATTGCCTGCCGCTTCCTCGACGACGACTTCGGCGGCGGCGAGCGGTCGGCGGGCCTTCGTCTCCTGCGACGAGTTGGCCGGATCGGCATCGACGTAGTTCATGATCCATTCGTTGAGCCAGCGCTGCATGTCCTCGCGCTCCTTGAAGGCACCGATCTTGTCGCGCACGATGCACTTCAGGTAGTGCGCGAAGCGCGAGCACGCGAACAGATACGGCAGGCGGGCCGACAGATTCGCATTGGCCGTCGCGGCGGAGTCGTCGTATTCGGCCGGCTTGTGCAGTGACTGCGCACCGATGAACGTTGCGTGATCGGTGTTCTTGCGGTGCACGAGCGGAATGAAGCCGTTCTTCGAGAGCTCTGCCTCGCGCCGGTCGGAAATCGCGATCTCGGTCGGGCATTTCATATCGACGCCGCCGTCGTCGGTCGGAAACGTATGGCACGGCAGGTTCTCGACCGTACCGCCGGACTCGACGCCCCGGATCAGCGAGCACCAGCCGTACAGCGTGAACGACCGGTTGATGTTCACGCCCATCGCATAGGCTGCGTTCGTCCATGCATAGCGGCGGTGATCGGCGCCGTTCGTGTCCTCCTCGAAATCGAACTCGTCGACCGGATTCGTCTGCACGCCATACGGCAGACGCGACAGAAAGCGCGGCATCGCCAGCCCGATATAGCGCGCGTCGTCCATGCTGCGCAGCGAGTTCCACGATGCGTATTCGAGGTTCTGCGTGAAGATTTTCGTGAGATCACGCGGGTTCGCCAGTTCCTGCCACGACTCCATCTGCAGCACCGACGGCGACGAGCCGGAAATGAAGGGCGTGTGCGCGGAGGCGGCCACCTTCGCGATCGAGCCGAGCAGGTCGACGTCCGGCGGCGTATGGTCGAAGTAGTAGTCGGCGACGAGGCAACCGTACGGTTCGCCGCCGAGCTGGCCGTATTCCTCTTCGTAGATCTGCTTGAAGATCGGGCTCTGGTCCCACGACTGACCTTTGTAGCGCCTCATCGAGCGGCGCAGCTCTTCCTTCGAGATGTCCATGAAGCGGATCTTCTGGCGCTCGTCGGTTTCGGTGTTCGACACCAGGTGATGCAGGCCGCGCCACGCCGACTCGAGCTTCTGGAAATCGTCGTGATGCAGGATCAGGTTGATCTGCTCGGAGAGCTTGTGATCGATCTGCGAGATGATCGCGGCGATGCTCTTGTAGGCATCGTCGCTGATCGTGATCGACTGCTGCAAGGCTTGTTCGGCGAGCGTGCGGACCGCGTACTCGACGGCCTCGCGGGCCTGCTCCGTTTTCGGTTTGAATTCCTGGGCGAGCAGGAGTGCGAAGTCCGATTGCGGTTGCAGTTGCATTTCAACGCCGCCTGTCTGCGTTTGCTGTTTTTTCATGATTCCTTCCTCAGGGTTGCCCTGTTCGGCCGATCAGTTAGCGTCGTCCTCGCGATGCGCGGCGTCGTTCGTGTCCGTCTCGCTCGTGAGCTGGGGTTTCGGTGCAGCCGCGAGCGATTCGAGCAGCGCATGGTCCTGCAGCAAGTGGTTCACGAGCGCTTCGGCGCCCGATTTGCCGTCCATGTACGTTTGCAGGTTGGCGAGCTGGGTGCGCGCCTCGAGCAGCCGCCGCAGCGGTTCCACCATGCGGGCGATGGCGGCCGGCGAGAAGTCCTCGATGCTCTCGAAGGTCATGTCGACCAACAGTTGTCCGTCGCCCGTGAGCGTGTTCTCGACGGCAAACCCGACGCGCGGCCGGATGGCTTTCATGCGCTCGTCGAAGTTGTCGATGTCGATGTCGAGAAATTGCCGGTCGGCCACGGCTGGCAGCGGCACCTCGGGCTTGCCGGAAAGGTCGGCTAGCACGCCCATGACGAACGGCAGCTCGACCTTCTTTTCCGAGCCGTAAACCTCGACGTCGTATTCGATCTGCACTCGCGGCGCGCGATTGCGTGCAATGAATTTCTGTGAACTGCTGGATGTGGACATGCCTGACTCCATGAGAGTGGGAAGGGGGCAGGGTGATTTGGCCTGCATCACGGGAAATGGCGTCGCCGGGGACGGCGCCTGGTTCGCGCGACCGGGATGGACGACAAGTCCCACCGCAGCCGGTGCGACCTGATCTGCCAAGCCGATGTCGATACGCGCGAGCACTTCTTTCGAGGAAAACGCGTCGAGCCACAGCGCGGAGAGGCGCGGCAGCACATGCCGCGCGATGAAGCCGATTGGCATCCGTGCACCGGTACGAAATCGCCATGATTTTTCCCCTTTCTGCTCTTGCATTCTCTTGATTGCGGAGGCGTGCAAGTCGTCGCGCATTTTCCTGTAATTCGTTCGCATGCAAATTATTTTTATGTGAGGGGAAATGTGGAAGTGTTAACAATTGAAAAGACATTTGTGGTGGATGAAATGGGGAAGTGTTAACAATTGCAAAGCCGCCTCGGTCGATCCTGGACAGTCGCAAGCATCCGGTACACACTGGTTTCATGTTTCAGGGGCGCATCGTGCAGCACATGGCGCTAGATGAAAATAAAACCGGATCATGGAATTCTTAAAAAGATTTGATTAAGCGGTTATGTGTTTTCGTGAGGGTGGTGCTTGGCTTTACGAAAATTGGTAGGTGTGCCGTATTCGAATCGAAATGAGTGAATCGGCGCGATATGCGTCGACATGGATTTCTCGCTACCCCTTTTATCGATCGGGTTCTCATGCGTGCTTTTAAATTGTTTCGTCGAAACGAACCGGGCGCGAAATACGCGGCGGCGCTGCCGCGCGCCGATGCTTTGCCCCCGGCTGCCCGCGACGAGCGCGCGCCACGCCTCGAGTGGCTGCCGACCCGTTCCCCGGAAGCGGGCTTGCATGACGGCACGCGCGACGACAACGCGGTGTTCGGCCTGATCGGCACGGCGATAGCGGCACAAGCGTTCGCTCCCGGGGGGGAAGGGCCAACTGACGAGGGTGTGGCGACCGTCGACGGTTCGGTCCCTGCCCGGAGCCTCATGCAAGCGTTGTATGAGCAGTATTGCCGGGCACTCGAAGATCCGCAGGCGTCGCTGCAGAGCGACGGGGCAGCCTATGCGGCGATGTCATACCGACCGCTGCCGGATCAGCGCGACGAGCGGCACAAGGATGCTGAGAGTACGGACTCGATCAACGGACTCCTATCCGATGCGCGCGTTTTTGGCGACGTCTTCGACTTGCTCGGACCGGACGACATGCCTGATCCGGCAGCCGCGGACCCGATTCCGGAGGTCCTGCGGCTTTTTGCGCCGACCGAATACTTTGCAACGACGACGCGTCGCCCCAGCAACTTGCCGCCTGAACTCGCGCGGCGCGAACACCTGGCGCTTGCCATCGATAGCCCGGCGCCGGCGTTGGGCTCCACGTTGGCCACCGTCGACGCGATCGGCACTGTGACGCATGAACCGATGCATGAGGAGGACGCCGATGGACAGGCATAAGAAGGGGACGCCGGTGCCGGACGTCAGCAACGGCACGCGCCCGGGCAGCGAAGGCATGAGGCCGCCGCGTCGTCCGAACACGCACCTGCTACCCACGCTGCTCGACCGCCTGCGCGACGATGCGCCCCAACGCCAGACAGAGGCACCCGGTGAATACGCGGTGACGCGCATGCAAATGCGCGGCATCGTTCAGCGCGATCTCGCGTATCTGTTGAATACGACGAACATCGAAGAGCACATCGACCGGGAGCGGTATCCGGACGCGGCGGCGTCGACCGTCAACTTCGGCACGCCGCCGCTCGCCGGCGCGTTCATGGCCTCGCGCAATTGGGCCGAGATCGAGCGGATCATCCGCCGCGTCATCCACGACTTCGAGCCGCGTCTCATGGCGGAAACGCTCGTCGTCGCGCCATCGAAGGATGTCGAGTCCGGCGAGCGTGCCAACGTGTTGTCGTTCGAGGTGCGAGGCATGGTCCGCATGGACCCCTATCCGATCGAATTCATGGTCCATAGCGCGCTCGATCTCGAAACGAGCCAGGTGAACATTACCGGCATGCGCGCGAGTTGACGCGCGGGCCGACCAAGGGGATATCCAGTGGACCCGCGACTGCTCGACTACTACAACCAGGAACTGATCTACATGCGTGAGCTTGCTGCCGAGTTCGCGCAGGCGCATCCGAAGATTGCACGGCGCCTCGGCATGCAGGCGGGTGAGGTGGCGGACCCCTACGTCGAACGGCTGATCGAGTCGTTCTGCTTCATGGCCGCGCGCATGCAGATCAAGCTCGACGCGGAGTTTCCGCGCTTCACGGGCCGGCTGCTGGAAGTGCTCTACCCGAACTACGTGGCGCCCACGCCGTCGATGGCGGTCGCACGCCTTTATCCGAGCCGCACGGAAGGCAATCTCGCAGAGGGCTTTCGCATCGCACGCGGCACGGCCTTTACGGCGCGCGTGCCAGCTGGCGAGAAGACCGCTTGTCAGTTCCGCAGCGGCCAGGATGTGACGCTCTATCCGCTGGAGATCGTCGAGGCACGGCTGACGGGCATTCCGCCCGACATCCCGGCGCTCGACCGCTACGTCCCGGCCAACACCCAGGTGCGTGGCGCGCTGCGTCTGCGACTGCGTACGACCGGCAACGTCCGCATCGCCGATCTCAAGGGGCTCGACCGGTTGCCGCTGTATCTGGCGGGCGACGACCAGGTGGCCTCGCATTTGTTCGAGCTGTTGCACGTGGCCGGTGTCGCGACGATCACGGGCACGCCCGGCGAATTCGCCACACCCGGACGGCCGCTCTCCGCGGTCACGGTCGATGCGATCGCACACGAAGGGCTTGGCGTCGACGAGGGCTTGCTGCCCCTCACATGGTCGACGTTCCATGGACACAACCTGTTGCATGAATACTTCGCCTGTCCGGCACGGTTCTACTTCGTCGCGTTGACCGGGCTTGAAGAGGGGCTGCATCGCGTGACGGGCCAGGAGGTCGAGATCGTCGTATTGCTCGACCAGTCGCCTGAGCGGCTCGCGAACCTCGTCGACGCCTCGCGTTTTGCGCTGTTCTGCACGCCGGTGATCAACCTGTTTCCGCGCCACATGGACCGGGTCGAGCTGTCGACGCGACAGACCGAGTTTCACCTGGTGCCTGCTCGTCTGTCGCCGCTCGACTACGAGGTGTTTTCGGTCGAAGCGATGGTTGGGCAGGTCGCGGCCACGTCCAGGGAAGTCGAGTTCCGGCCGCTATACCAGACGCTGAACAACGATGAGCACAATCACGGCCGATATTTCTCGACGCGGCGCGAGCAGCGGCTCGTTTCGGACTCGGCGCGCCGTTACGGCACGCGTACGCCGTATGTCGGGACGGAGATGTTCGTGTCGCTGGTCGATCAGAACGAGGCGCCCTATGGCGAAGACATTCGCTACCTGTCGGTCGATGCGCTGGTGACGAACCGCGATCTGCCGAGCCTCGTGCCGCGCGACGGCGTGCGCGACCTGACGGTGGTCGAATCCGCACCGCTCGAAAGCGTCGGCCTGATCCGTGCGCCGACCATGCCGAAGGCGCCGTATGCGGAGCGCGAGATGGCCTGGCGGCTGATTCGCCAGTTGAACTTCAATTACCTGCCGCTCGACGAACTCGATCACCGTGCCGGTGGCCAGGGCTTGCGCGATCTGCTGCGGCTGTTCCTGAGCGGCGACGAGGCCGACAACCGGCGGAGAATCGAAAGCCTGATCGGCGTGAAGACGCGGCCGGTGACGAGGAAGCTGCCCGGCGCGGGCCCGCTTGTCTTCGGACGCGGGATCGAATGTTCGTTGACCGTCGACGAGCAGGGGTTTTCCGGCGTCAGTCCGTACCTGTTCGGATTGGTGCTCGAACATTACCTGGCGCGGCATGTCTCGATCAACGTCTTCACGCAGACCGAGCTCAATACGATCCAGCGCGGGCGCATCGCTCGCTGGCCGGTGCGCATGGGCGTGCGGGGAGCGGCCTGATGGAACGCGACACGCTCGAGGCCGTCGTGCGCGACGCCGCGCTTTCTCCGCAGATGCTCGCGCGCCTGCGGGACGAACCGTGGCGCTATGGGTTCCTCGCGCTCGTACGGCGCATCGGCGCGGACCCCCGCATCGATCCCGTCGGCACGGCGAGACGCCCGCAGGCGGAGCCGTTTCGACTCGGACAACAGCCGAGCCTGGCGTTCTCGCCGCGCGAGATCGCGAGTGCCGGCGAAGCGAACGGGCGGCTCAAAGTGCGCCTCTTCGGTTTGGGCATGTTGGGGCCGAACGGGCCATTGCCGATCCACGTCACGGAGATCGCGCGCGACCGCGAAGAGAGCCGGCGCGACACCACGCTCGGCGATTTCCTCGACCTGTTCCACCATCGCTATCTGACGCTGCTGTATCGCGCCTGGGCCTCGGCGCAGGCGGCGGCAGGTCTCGACAGGCCCGGCGACGAACGCTTTTCCTTCTATATCGCCAGTCTCACCGGGCAGGATGTCGGCGAGATTGGCGGCCGTCCGTTGCCCGCGCATGCGCGCCTGTCGGCGTCCCCGCATCTGGTGCGCGAGGCGCGTAACCCCGATGGCCTGCGCATGACGCTCGAGCGGTATTTCGGCGTACCGGTGACGATCGAGGAAAACGTGTTCCACTGGATTGCCGTGGATCCGCTCGAACACAGCTATCTAGGCAAGCCGGGCGCTGCCTCGACCATGGCCGAAGGCGCGATGCTCGGCGAGCTGGTGCCGGACCGGCAGCACAAATTCCGCCTCTCGATCGGGCCGCTCGATATCGACGCATACCTGCGCTTCACGCCTGAAGGCGAAGATTTGCCGCGGCTCGTCGAGTGGGTGAGAGCCTTCGTCGGCTATGAATTCGAATGGGAGTTGGAACTGCGCATCAAGCCGAACGCCGCGCCGCCCGCGGTGATGGGCGGGACGCATCAGCTCGGTTGGTCCGGTTGGCTGGGCTGTTCGCCGCTAGGCGAGCCCGTCACGGGGATGCGTTTCGAACCCGAGCGGTATGCGGACCGATTCGCGCACGATGCCGATCGATCTGCCCGGTCACCGGGCGTGGGGGAGAGACGATGAGCGAGAGCAGAAAATCAGCGGGCAAATCCTCGGCCGGTCGGACGCAAAAGACGCACGACTGGATGGCGCCGGTCGATCCCGTTGCGCCGTGCGGCGCGGATCTTGAATACGATCCCGAATTCGTGCTGCTGTCGGCGAAGGTCGCCCCTCGGACGGAAGCCCAATATGGCAACTTCGTCGGCGCGCCGGAACCGGCGAACTGGAGCGACGTCGAGCGCGACTGCCGGCGGCTGATGATGCGCAGCAAGGACATGCGCCTTGCCGTGCTGTTCGCGCGGTGCCGCACGCGCCTCGGCGGCGCAGCGGGACTGGCGGAAGGCACCGGCCTGCTGGCCGCGTGGCTGGCCGCCTTTCCGGACGCGATCCACCCGCAAGCCGACGTCGATCCGGATCGCGACGCCGCATTGGACATCCGGAAGAACGCACTGCAGGCGCTGACCGATCACGATGGCTTGATGGCGGACGTGCGTGAGATCGAGCTGACCAAGTCGACCGCGATGCGCTTGCAGGTGCGCGACGTAGAGCGCGCATTGGCGCAACCGCGCCCGAGCGATGCGCTTGCGCCGGACTCGGTCGTGCGGCAGCTCGCGGATCTGCAAGCACAGCAGCCGGCCACCCTGGCTGGCTTGCGCGAAGCGCTCACGAGCCTCGCCGCAATCGACGGATGGAGTCGCGAGCATCTCGGTGAGTATGCGCCTGATCTGTCGGCGCTCGAAGGGCTGCTGCGGCATGTGGCGGGCCGGAGCGAGCGCTCGGGTGGTGCCGACCCGGTGGCCGAGCGGACCGACGAGCCGCCGCCGCAGGAAGCGGCAGGTACGCGAGCAGACGAATCGCTGCCGACGCAGGAGGCAAGCGCCGCAGATCCGATTGCCGACTCGATCGAGCGCGGAACGGTCGCGACACAGAAAGATCGTTACGCCGCACGCGAGTTGATCCGCGAAGCACGCGAGTGGTTCGAGCAGCATGAGCCGAGCAGCCCGATTCCATTATTGCTTAGGCGTGCAGAATATTTCGTAGGAAGACGCTATGCGGAAGTCGTGCACGCGATTCCGGTCGAACTGCTGGCAGCTTGGGGCGGCGAAGCGCCCTGATCGCCAATGGGCGCGACGAACACAGGTCGGTGCGACTCACCGATGGATGCAGTTTCTCGAGGGATTCGGTCATGGCTACTTTTCTCACCGCTCGTACCATCACGATCAGCGGTCCCGCGTTGCCGATGTCGCCCGCAGGCGACCCTGCGCTTGCGCTGAGCGCCATCCATGGCAACGAAGCGTTGTCGGAGATCTACACCTATACGCTCGATTGCCTCACGCCGCCGGACCTGACGCTACCGGACGAGCAGGCCGCCAACCTCGATCTCAAGGCGATGATCGGCAAGGCGTTGACCGTGACCATCCAGCTCGAAGGGATGGGCTCGTTCGTGCCCAGCATGCCGGGGATGTCCGGCGCCGCCAATATCGGGCAAGGCAAGCGCGAGATCAGCGGCATCGTGACCGGTGCGAGCTTCGAGGGGCCGTTGAACCGGCAGTGCCGATACCGGCTGACCCTACAGCCGTGGATCTATCTGGCCGACCAGCGCTCGGACTATCGGATTTTCCAGAACAGGACGGTGGAAGAGATCATCGACGAAGTCCTGAACGCGTACTCGTACTCGTACGACAAGCGGCTCAGCGGCGGGTATCCGAAGCGGGTCTACCAGGTGCAGTACGGAGAGACGGATTTTGCCTTCATCCAGCGGCTGATGCAGGAGCACGGCATCTATTGGTTCTTCGAGCACTCGAACAAGGTGCACCGGATGGTGCTCGTGGATCATCTGGGCGCGCACAAGCCGGTCGACAGCATGGCGTACCACACGCTGTGGTACTACCCGCCCGGACACAAGATCGATATCGAATATATCGACAGGTTCAAGACGGAGGAGCGCATCCAACCGGGCCGCTGGACCACGAGCGACTTCGACTTCGAAAAGCCGAAAGCGGATCTCGGCGTCGAGAACGCCTTGCCGCAGGACACGGCGCACAACGGGCTCGAACGATACGAGTGGCCTGGCGACTACACGGAACGGGAGCACGGCGAACAGTTTGCCCAGGTGCGGATGGAGGAGGTGCGGGCACAAGGGGAGCGCTCATCGGGCAGCGGCAATGTGCGCAACGTCGTATGCGGCACGACGTTTGCGTTGGAGGGCTATCCGCTCGCTGCCGCGAACCGGGAGTACCTGGTGCTCGGCGCGTCATTCGCGGCGACGGAAGCGAGCGGAGCGACGGGGCCCGAGGCATACCGGATCAGCGCCTCGTTTGTCGTGCAGCCCGCCACCACGGTGTTCCGGCCTGCGCGCACGGCAAGCAAACCCCGCACGCGCGGGCCGCAGACGGCGATCGTGACCGGTCCGCCAGGACAGCCGATCTGGACCGATCAATACGGGCGGATCAAAGTGAAGTTTCACTGGGATCGCTCACCCATTCGCGACCAGAACTCGTCGTGCTGGGTACGGGTGTCGTATCCGTGGTCGGGGAACAATTACGGGGGCGTCAGCATCCCGCGCGTGGGTTCGGAGGTCATCGTCGACTTCGAGAACGGTGATCCGGACCGGCCGATCGTGACAGGGCAGGTCTACAACGCGCTGCACATGCCGCCGTGGCCGCTGCCGGACAACGCAACACAAAGCGGGATGTTGACTCGCACGCCGACAGGCAGCGGCGAGAACGCCAACATGCTGCGCTTCGAAGACAAGGCAGGCTCCGAGCAGGTCAAGCTGCACGCGGAGCGCAATTACGACGTGTCGGTGGAGCAGGACTCGTCGATCGCCGTCAAGGGCAAACACCTGACCCTGGTGGGACTGGATCTGCTATCGGTGCCGTCCACGCAGTCGCCGTTGAAGCGGCTGACGCAGCTATTGCGGCGGGGGCGCGCGCCGAGTCCCGCTGCGGCGAGTCCTGCTGCGGCGAGTCCTGCTGCGGCTAGCCCTGCTGCGGCGAGTCCTGCTGCGGCGAGTCCTGCTGCGGCGAGTCCTGCTGCGGCGAGTCCTGCTGCGGCGAGTCCTGCTGCGGCGAG
>NZ_RBZV01000001.1:508298-777547 GCF_003628145.1 Trinickia fusca
TCGAGCCCCGCTGCGGCGAGTCCTGCTGCGGCAAGTCCTGCTGCGTCGAGCCCCGCCGCATCGGGGCCGCAAAGCGCGAGCGTCTCCCCGGCGCTCGCCGCGAATGTCGCGGCAGCACTGCAGGGTGTTGCGGCCGCGCTGACGAATCCGTCCGCCGCCGCCGCCGTCAGTACCGTGCAAGGCGCCTCTGCGGCCGTGGTATTTGGCGACACCACGGCCGTGATCGTTGGGGACCGCGTCAAGGTCACCAGCGGAGACGCACATTCGGAAGTCAATGGAACGGACTTCTCGTTGAACGCGAACAGCGTTTCGTTGGACGGGACGAGGACGGACCTCGCTGGATTCGTTACCGGTGTGACCGGGGCGAGTGTGGATACGACGGGATTTTCCGTCATCGCGCACGGAGCGAGAGTCGACACGGTGGGCGCGCTTATTGAAGACAACAAGGTAACGGTCTCAAAGAAAGAGCACCACATAGACGTTGTCGGACTCCGAATAACTTTTTGATCGACGCTTGCTTGCGGGCATGAGGGTGCAGGATGAAGACCATCAAACCATTCAGGATCAGTCCGCTGACTCGCCTCTATCGGATGCATGGGCATGAGCACCTTGGCGTTGCCTCGCTGATGGTCGCGACGCTGGGCGAGAATCCGCAGCTACTGACGGACTCCGAGCTCTGGAATCTGGCCGGCGACGAACTGGGCGCGTATACGCTGGACATGGCATTGCCGAAGGCGCATCCGGAGTTTCTCGTTTCCGGATATGCGTACGGAAAATATGCCGACGCGCCGGGCGCAGGGGGATGCGAGGTCGGCGTCCGTATCGCCGGCGTGGAAAAACGGCTGCGGGTATCGGGCGACCGTCAATGGGCCGGTGCGCGTGCCACGGCGCCGCAGCCTTTCGAGCGACTGAAGCTCGACTGGGAATTCGCCTACGGCGGTATGGGTTGCGCGGACAATCCCCGCGGGCGGGGGGCCGAGACGGCGCAGGGTGCCACGCGTCCGCTGCCGAACGTTGAATATGCGAGTAGTCCAATGCGCTTCCCCGACGAGCGCCCCCTGCCTGCAGGCTTCTGCCCGATCGACGCTCAGTGGCCGCAGCGCGCGGGCCTGTGCGGCGAACACGATCGGCAATGGCTGGAAGAGGACTTTCCGGGTTTCCCTCGCACGCTCGACCCGCGCTACTTCAACATCGCGCCGGCCGATCAGCAATGGGTCGCGCTTTCCGAATTCCCGGATGGGGTCGCCTACGAGCTGATGCATCTGCATCCCGAACACGCATTGCTGAGCGGACGCCTGCCCGCGCTGCGCGCGAGAACCTTCATCGTGCGCAAGGGCAGCGAGGCGCCCGAAGAAATTCCGATGCGGCTGACCACCGCCTGGTTCATCCCACACCGCGAACGGGTGGTGATGATCTATCACGGCGTGACGGTCGTCCGGGCGTTCGATGCGAGCGACGTCCAAACGTTGCTGTTCGGTGCGGATTCGAGTGGGCAGCCGAGGCCGGCCGAATGGTATCGCGAGGTGATCGAGCGGCGCACACGACATGAGAAGAAGGCGCTCTATGCGCTGCGAGATCAGGATCTCTTGCCCGAAGGCTGTTTTTCGCCTGATCTTCCCGCCAGGTCCGGGGCCGTTTCGCAAAGTGCGAGGCAACGATTGCTGCAGGACCAATTGAGCGTTTTTCCGAATGCCGCCCTCGTAGCGGCACCCCGTCTCGATCAACTGGTCGAGTTCGTCGAACGCCACGAAGCGGCGGCCGCCGAGCAGCGTGCTGGTCTGGAACAAATGCAGCGGGATCTGGCGGCCCATCGCGAGGCATGTGCAGGAGGGCGGCGTGGCCCGCCTGCCGGTATCGCCGCAGCGGATGATGATGTCGCGCGCGAGAGCACGGCATCGGCCGATCAATTAGATATGCAGAAGATGAAGCGCGATGCGGATGAGGGTCTGCGCAAGCTGTATCTGCAATCGGTGCAACACCAAGACGCGCCTCTACGCCTGGACGAGGCCGCTTCGCGGTCACGCCGCACATTCGTCGCAGCGGCCGTCGCTGCAGGACGATCGCTGGAGGGCATCGATCTGACCGGCGCGGATCTGTCCGCGATGGATCTGCGCGGCGCGCGGTTCGCCGGCGCCATGTTCGAAAACGCCGACCTGAGCGGCACCGATCTGGCGGATACGGATTTGAGCCGTACCGTATTGGCACGTGCGACCCTGAGGCAGACGAAGTTCTGCCATTCGGATTTGACGGGTGCCAACCTCTCGCTGGCCGATTGCGACCACACGGACTTCACCGGTGCCGACCTCAGCGATTGCATCGTTGAGCGTGTGCAGCTACGAAATTGCAGATTGACCGGTGCCACCCTTGCGAATACCCGCTTCGGCGATTGCGGATTCAAGGCGACCGATTTCAGTCGGGCAACGCTGAGCAACTTGATCTTCATCGATCAATCCTTCGAGGAGGTGGACTTCTCGGGGGCGACGATCCGCAAGATGCTGCTGCTGAACTGCTCGCTCGTCGCCGTACGGTTTTCGGCAGCCAATATCGAGGGATTCGGGATCGTCGAGGCGCAGGCCCCCGGGCAGCTTCGTTTCGACCACGCGAATCTGGTGAAGGCATGCTTCGTCCGGCACTGCGACATGGGGCGCGCCGATTTTTCGTCGGCATCGCTGAAGGAAGTCAATTTCCGCGAAACGAATCTTCGAGACGCGGATTTCAGCCGAGCGCGCATCGCCAGTTGCGATTTCACCGATGCCTGCTTGCAGGCTGCCCATTTTCGCGGCGCGAAGGTGGAGGGGAGCTTCTTCGTGCGGGCCGATTTCACTGGAGCCGATCTTCGGGACACCGACCTCTTGGCCGCGTACTTGCGGGGCGCGACACTGAACGGTGCCGACCTGCGCCGAGCCAATCTGTTTCGCGCCAATCTGTCGGAAATTCTGGCCGACGCCGATACCCGATGGGAAGAGGCGTACGTCGACAAGGCGATGCGGTTTCCGCTGGCGCAGGCCCGCCCATGAGCACGTGCGCGGAGCAGATCTCCGAGGCTATCCGTCAGGGCCGAGTCATCAAAGACATCGTGATCGATTCGGAAAACCTGGATGGGCATGACTTCTCCGGCGGTGTGTTCGCGCACGTGCAGTTCATGGATGTCTCCATGCGGCGCGTGCAGCTCGGTGATGTCGTGTTCAACGAATGCCGGTTTCGCGGCGTCGACATGCTGCAGGCGGATTTATCGAAGTGCATCTTCGAAAAGTGCCACCTTGACGATGTTTGCCTCTCGGAAAGCCTTCTGCACGGATGCACGATGAGTTCGACGCATGCCGTTGGTGCGGATTTTTGTGGGGCGCACGCGAACGGCTTCAACTGCGTGAAGTGCGACTTGAGCGCGTGCAGGTTTCATGACGCGCGAATCGAATCCTCGGTCTTTAGCGAAACGCGGCTGGAACGTGCTGATTTCACGCGCGCCATCGTGCACAAGGCGGTCTTCTATCGGCTCGATCTGAAAGAGACGATCTTCCTTGAAGCGACGTTCAACGACGCCGTCTTTGCCGAAGCCAGTCTCGTCGGCCAGCGGTTGCGAGGTCAACAGATGTTCCGCTGTCAGTTTGCCGGCGCGGATCTGCGCAACGTCGACTTCACTGCGGCGAACCTTGCGCGCTGCAATTTCCAGGGGGCAAAGCTGTCGGGGGCACGACTGGACGGAGTCGATGCGCCTTACGCGATTTTCTTCGAGACCGACGCACATGACGTCAACTGCCGTCATGCCGCGTTGCCCGACAGCATCTGGGTTCAGGCCGACATTCGGAATGTCGACTTCACTGGATCGAAGTTGAACGGGGCCGTGCTTCAACGCACGCGATGCAATGGATCGCGTTTTTCGCAGACGAGCCTGGAGGGCGTGGATTTTTCTTACGCGGATTTGACGGAAGCCGAATTTGACGGAGCCAGCTTCGCGCGGACCGCGTTTCATGGTGCCATCGAACCCGACATCGCATGGCGCGAGCATCCCGGCGCAGTAGAGTGCGATCCGGAATTGTCGGAAGCGCAAGCGTGGTCACGGCAAAGGGACGAGAGCAGCCATCGTGACGACCATTAAGGCATCCTAAATAGAGGACGAAAATGAATTCAACGGTAGCGGAATCGCCCACTTTTTCTCCGCTCGCCACGCGAGAGAAGGTGGCCGACGTCGTGGACGTACTGCCCGACGATGTATTCGTCGTCGCATGCGAAGGAGCGAAGCTGCGTTGCCGGCGCGCCTTCAGTTGTCTGGTCGAGCCTCGGATCGGCGACCGTGTCGTTATCTCCAGCGTAGATCGGCGAGCCGTTTATGTGACTTCGATCCTGGAGCGCTCGAACGCGGACGGCGTGTACATTCGGGTGCGTGGCGACCTTGTGCTGGATGCGACGCAAAACGTTTATCTGAAGAGTGGCGACGCTCTGTGCCTGACGAGTCACAAGCAATTGTCGATCGAGACGAAGCAACTCACGATGTCGTCGCTCGACGCGTCGTTGTCGTCCGATAGAACGACGCTGACCAGCACGGAATTACGCGGCCGGCTTGGGAAGGTTCGAGTGATCGGCAAGGTGTTGGAGATGGTGATGGATCACATCGCACAGTCGTGCCGAAGCAGCTTCCGTTCGGTAGAAACGGTCGAACACCTGCGCGCCTCGCATATCGATCACGCAGCGAGCGGAAACATGCGTCTGCACGCGAAGAATACCGTGCTGACGGCCGAGCATCTGTCGAAGATCGATGCCGGGCAAATACACCTCGGTTAGGAGGAAGCGTCGATGTTTGCGAATTCAAGCGCGAGCGGCACCAACTCTGCCTCGAGCGTCAATCTGACCCCTCCGGTGGGGGTGCCTGTTTCCTACCCAAACAGGGCTGAGCGGGCAAGCGCCTTACCGAATGTCCCCAACGTACTGACGGGAGGCGGCCCAACTCATAATGTCGCGACGATTACTCCGTCATCCCGCGGCGACAGTGGCGGGGCGATGGGCGGTGTGGCATCGGGCACGGTGTCGGGAACGAGCCTGAATGCTCAGGGGGTAGAGTCAGTATTGCTTGCCGCTATGCCCGCGACCCGAATGACTGACCAGACGCAGCAAAACAACAGCAATACGATCGGCTCGGGCGTTTCACCTAGTCAGACCATTGTCCTGCTTCTGGCGCCCTGATTCAGACCGTGCAACGTGCGCAGGCACTTTGCTTCCTGGGCTGGAAGTGAACTAGAAGTGAAAAAGGCCAGCTTGCGCTGGCCTTTTCCGAATCCTGGTGCCCAGGCGCTCAGCCCTGGGGCATTTGGGACATGTCCACGAACATGCATTCCCAGATATGCCCGTCGACATCCTCAAAGCTACGGCCATACATGAAGCCAAAATCCTGCTTTGGGTTGACGTCCACCTTGCCGCCGTTGGCACCGGCTGCATCGGTGATCTGGTCCACGGCGTTCCTGTCTTCAGCCGAGAGCGCCAGCATCACTTCGCTCTCACGGTGAGCGTCGACGATCGGCTTCTTCGTGAAGGTCGCCCACTTGGCATGCGTCAGGAGCATGACGAAGATGCTGTCCGAAAGGACCATGCACGAGGCCGTGTCGTCGCTGAACTGCGGATTGAGGGTTGCACCGATCGCGGTGTAGAACGCGGTCGCTTTCTTCAGATCGCTCACAGGCAGATTGACAAAGATTTGCTTCGGCACGAGCACTGCTCCTTGGCGTCAATGGGTTAATTGGTCGATACCATCTTGGGATAACTGACCATGCAGTCTACCATGGCGGATGTAGTTAAATTCGGAAGGAACGACCTTTATATTTTCATCGGCTAATACCTTACTCTTTCCGATGAGTGTGCTATTTGAAGCGCAAATAAACGGCAATTCAAGAATTCCCTACGAGCATGCGTAGTGCGCCGAACCTCACGCCCGCGCCCGGTGGAGCTTAGCCGCACTGCGTCTTGACAAGCCACGCGTTCGCGCATAATTTCCTAACGCCGATCTGTCGGCATATCTACATCGCCCTCCGAAATCCTGTAGTAAAAGCGCTCTACAGACGTTTCGCATCACGCAGTATTAATTCGTCCGGTTTGATAGTCAGGCTCTTGGTCGTAATCGAGAAGAGGGCTGAATGTCGGCCGCCGCCGGGTATTGCGCGCCGAAAAAACGGTGCGTCACGAACGGGGCGGTCATCGAGAAGCGGCAACTCAACCACCAAGGACAAAAATGAAGAAGCGAGATAGGAGTGGTATCCCAGGCCTCGAGCGTCGCCGTGGCGGCGGACTCGGGCTCGGTGCAATCGCGGTGGCCGTGCTGGCGCTCGCCGGCTGCGGTGGCGGCGACGGCGGCTCGTCGACGGCGGCGAGCGCGAACGCCCAGCAAGTTGCGGCCGCGCAATCTCAGGCCGCCAGTCAGCAGCAAGCCTCGGCCGATTCGCCTTATACGGATCCGATCGCCTATTCGATGAATGCGGGCGACAGCCTCGATCCGACGCAGGTGACGGAAAACGCGGCCGTTATGCATCACGATTGGACGTCGGGCAACAAGACGATCCACTACACGACGACCATGGGCCACTTGACGGCGGCCGACCCGGGCGGCAACGCGGAAGCGACGATGTCGTACGTCGCTTATACGGTGCCGAGCAAGGATGGTAAGCCTCGTCCCGTCACGTTCTTCTACAACGGCGGCCCCGGCTCGTCGTCGATTTGGCTGCGTCTGGGCTCGTTTGCGCCGACGCGTGTGGCCACGCCCGATCCGCTGATGACGAATTGGCCGAACTTCCCGCTCGTGAACAACGTGCAGAGCCTCATCGATACGACCGACATGGTCTTCATCGACCCGCCCGGCACGGGGCTCTCGGAAGCGATCGCGCCGAATACGAACCAGAAGTTCTGGGGCAGCGATCCCGACGTGAACGTCATGCGCGACTTCATCCGTCGCTATATCGCGGCGAACAACCGCACCAATTCGCCGCTCTATCTGTACGGCGAATCGTACGGTACGCCGCGTACGAACATGCTCGCGCTCGCGCTCGAATCGTCGGGCGTGCACCTGACGGGGATCATGCTGCAGTCGTCGATCCTGAACTATTTCGCCGATGCGGTCGAAGCCGTCGCGATCCTGAGCGGCAATACGATCGATATGGATGCGCTCAAGCTCGACACCGATACGCTGAGCGGCTATTACCCCGGCTACGCGGCGGTAGCGGCCTACTTCAACCAACTATCCGTGCCTGCGCAGGCCGACCCGGCACTGTTTGCGTTCCAGTCGGAGCTCTTTACCGCGACGCACTATAACGAGTTCCAGAACTACGCGCAGTCGTGGGTGCTGAGCCAGCTCGGCGTGCCGACGTTCCTGGGGCCGCCGGTCTTCCCGACTGCACCGACGCTGGCTTCCTGGACGTGGGCGTCGGGTTTGTCGTTCCAAGCGCTCAACGGCTACTTCAACGTCAACCCGTTCGGCAGCGAGCTACTGCCGGGTACGACGATCGGCCGCTACGACGGACGCGTGTCTTTGCCCAACAGCGATCCGCGTCTGCAAGCCGATGGCGACCCCTCGGACATCCTGATTTCGCAGCCGTTCACGACGGCCCTCGCGACGCAGATGCCGACGTATCTCGGCTACACGGCGCCGAACGCGACGTACCTGCCGTTGAATGGCAACATCATCAACGTCTGGAACTTCTCGCATGCGGGCCAGCCGCTGCCCGACACGATTCCCGATCTGCTGGCGGCGATCGAGATCAATCCGCAGCTGAAGGTGCTGGCGTTGAATGGCTACCACGATCTCGCCACGCCGTTCTTCAACACCGAGAAGCAGCTTGCGCGCCTGCAGACGGTGTCCGGGTTCAATCCGAATCTGCAAGTGACGTTCTATCCGGGCGGCCACATGATCTATCTCGACGACAATGCGCGCCCGAAGATGAAGTCGGATCTGCGTGACTTCTACGCCGGACAGCAGGCACCCGGTGCGCTCGGATTGTGGATGCTGCCGCCGCCGTGGAGCGACGAAAGCCCGGCGGGTACGCCGACGCTGACGGCACAGGCCACGGCGAAGTAACAGGCGATTGCGGTTTTTTTCGGCTACCTTTTATAGCGAGCGGATCATGTCACTAATCGATATGCTGCGACGACTTTCTCCTTGGATCGTATTGAGCGTGCTGGCTGGCGGCGTCCAGGCGGCGACGCTTCAATCGGTCGCGCCAGCCCAACTGCCGAATCGCGCAGGTGGGGTCGACGGCCCGTACTTCCCGCATGCGCGTGTGGCTGCATCGATGCCGACGACCGGCAACGACCTGGCCCAGCAGGCGCAGCAGCGGCTTGAAGCGCGTCTCGGCGCGAACACGGTGCTCAGTAACGGCGCTGCGATCACGAAGACACAAGCCCAAACGAACGGGCTTGGCTATATCGCCAAGCACTTCGACGAAATCGACACGACACACAGCGGACGAGTCACGATGGGCGACGTCAAGCAGTACCTGCAGCGTCAACACCAATAAAGACCGTCTTCTCCGATCACGGAAGCGTGACGGTGCTTGAACCACACCCCAAAAGTCGGACGCCGATCCAACCTTTGGGGTGTTTTTCATGGCGCGGACCTTTTCCGAAGCTTGTTGCCGAGACGCCCACTCAAGCCGGCAGCATGGGGGCCGATATACAGCAACGGACAACTGGCGCATCCCCGATGGAATGTTCCACGCCGAATCGCGGATAATCCATCTCCTACTCCGGCTCAGGCCTCTTCTTTCACACGTCAGGCGATGCTCGCTACTCAGCTCTCTCAACCTGTTTCGCCGGCGGAGCCGGTTTCCAGCCCGCAAGATACGTCAGCCATGTCCCCCGTGCCGCTCGCATCCGGGTCTGGCACTGAGCCGCCAAAGCCTGCTTTCCCACCGCCGGCACCCGTTGCCACGCAGTCGGGTCCGAACGGAATCCGCTTCGACTTCAACGACGGTTGCCGTGTCACGCTGCCGGAAGGCGGCTGGCGCGTGCGGTTGCGCGATGCCGATACCGACAACGTGCTGTTCGAGACGGAGCTGGAGGCAGGCCTCGTACTGAGCACGAAGAAGTACTACGTGCGCTTTTCCATCGAGATTTGGCGTCGCGATGCCGGGCCGGCGGCGCAGCCCGCGTTCATCCATCACTTCTGTGCCGACGACAAGCCGGTCTTGATTCAATTCCCGGTAGGCACGATCGGCGACATCGTCGGTTGGCTTCCCTATGCCGTGAAGTTCCAGCGCAAGCATGGCTGCCGCCTTACATGCGCGATGTCGGAGAAGCTCATTGCGCTATTTGCCGCGGCCTATCCGCAGATCGAATTCATCACGCCTGAGCAGGTGCGCCCCGAGCGCTACTACGCGACCTACAACTTGGGTCTGTTCTTCGACGATGCCGAGTGTGTGTGGCAACCCTGCGATTTTCGGCTTGTCGGGCTGCACCGGACGGTGGGGTACATCCTCGGCGTCGATCCCGCGGAGGAGCCCCCGCGCCTCGCGCTTGCCGACGAGAGTCGGCCGCTCGAGGAGCCCTACGTCGTGATCGCCGTGCAAAGTTCTACGCAGGCGAAGTACTGGAACCACCCGACCGGCTGGCGCGAGATCGTCGCCTTTCTCAAGGAGCACGGCTACCGCGTGGTATGCATCGACCAGAAGCCGACGCACGGGGTCGGTTTCGTCTGGAATCACATTCCCTACGGCGCCGAGGATCAGACGGGCGACCGGCCGCTGCAGGAACGCGCGCGGTGGCTGCGTCACGCGAGCTTCTTCATCGGCCTGTCGAGCGGTCTTTCGTGGCTAGCCTGGGCCGCAGGCACGCCCACGGTGCTCATCAGCGGCTTCACTCATGAGACCAACGAGTTTTCGACACCGTTTCGCGTCATCAACTATCACGCCTGCAACAGTTGCTGGAACGACGTCCGACTGCGCTTCGACCATCAGGACTTCTTTTGGTGTCCGCGCCATAAGGACACGCCTCGACAGTTCGAATGCACGAGGCTCATTACGCCCGAGCAAGTGAAGGCGGCGGTGAGGCGCCTTCCCGGCTTCGGGCAGTTGCAGCAACAGCGATAGTGCAGGCGTTCGTGCGATGGTCTTGCCGTCGGTGCTCGTTAGAACCGGTAGTACACCTGCATATGGAGCATCGAGCCCGTACGGAATTGCGTTGCGGCGTCGGCCGAAACGGACCATGACGGGCTGATCTGTGCGAGCACGCCTGTACTGAGCGACACGATCTCGCGCGCGAGCGGTGCGCCGGGCGCAGAGAATGCGGTGCCGTCTTGGGCGAAGACCGTCAGCGTACGCGTGCGATTCGCCAATTCGAGCGCGTAGTCCAGGTCCAGATGCACGTTCACAGGCTTGTCCGCCGTACCGAACGCGTGCATGAGCGTGAGCCCGAAGTAGGGCTGCGCGCTGTGCACCGTATCGGCACCGACCGCAAGATTCTGTCCGCCGCCGCCTGACTCGGTGAATCCCTGTCCGTGCAGCCAGGCCCAATGCAGACCTGCGCGCGGCTCCAAGACCGTATTGCGCCAGAGCTCGAGCGGCAGACCGGCCTGCGCCGTGCCGCTCAGCTCTTGCAGCCAATGGCTGCCTTCGGGCGTGCTGTTCGAGCCGGCGCCGAACGGCCGCTTTTCGTTTGCCCAGTCGAAGCCGTAGTCGAACACGGCCGATGCCTCGATAGGACCGAGCATGCGGCTGCCATAGGCGGCGAGGCGTATGGCGTCGAGTCTGCCGTTGTCCGGCGTCGTGCTTTCACCGATCTCGTCGTGCTCGTAGCCGATCGCGCCACCGACGAGCGCACGGTCGCTGCGATGATCGAAGCCGGCGGTGAAGCCTGAGCGATGCGCGCCGAACGACGAAGCCGCGCCGTTGCCGTCCGCGCGCGCGTAACCTTCCGTGAGCGTTGCCCAGGTCCCGTCGTGCGCGCCAGCGCGGGCCGTCGCAGGCGCGGCGGCGCGGCGCTGGAGCAGGGCGGTATCGAACGCCCGCGTGCCCAGCGCTGCGGTCGAGCCGAGCGCGGTGTAGATGCTGGTATTGATTGGCGCGATCGTCGTCGTGATGGTCGAGGTCGCGCTTTGCGCGAGCAGCAGATCAACTTCAGTGGCGCCATAGCTGAGCGACTGAGTCAGCCCATTCAGATTGGCACCTGTCGAGGTCGTGGCCGATAGCGAGCTGAATTGGCCGCTGATCGCGTTCGCGGTGAGGATCGCGTAGCTGCGCGCCGAATAGCTGCCGGGGTCGTAGAGCACTTGCATCGTGCCGCCGAGCCTGGCCGTGCCGTTCACCTTCAGTTGCGAGCCCGACGTGGGGCTGACTTCGATGACGAGCGCGGCGCCCGCGTTCTGAGCATAGTTGCCGCTGATGGTCAGCGTACCGATGGTGCCGCCTGGCATCACGGTTCCGTCGTTGACGACGTCGCCGCCGATCGAGCCGTGTCCGCGTAGCGTGCCCGCTGCGGCAACGGCGACGTTGCCGCCAAGCGAGGCGCTGTCATCGCCCAACTCGCCGACGATCAGCTTGCCCGACGTCACCGTCGTCGTCCCGGCGAACGCGTGGTTGTCGCCTGCGAGGACTGTCGTGCCGGCACCTTGTTGCAGCACCGTGCCGCTGCCCGTGAGCGTGCCGACGAAGGTCGAGGTGACGGTCTGAGCGAAGACGAGCCTGCCGTTGTTGACGACCGTACCGCCTTGACGCACTGCGGTGTCCTGCATGATGCCGCCGCTCGAGACCATTTGGGTTCCGCCGCTCGACACGACCGTGCCAACGGCGGTGCCGCCCGATGCGACATTCTGCGTACCACCGCTCGAGACGACGGTGCCTGAAACGAGGCCGCCGTTGTTCACAGTCTGCACGCCGCCCGAATTGACCGTGGTTCCGATCGTCAGACCGCCGCTGCTCACGAACTGGTTGGCGCCGTAGCTGAGCGTCGTGGCGTTTGCGATGCCGCCTGAGGAGACATATTGGGTGCCGCCGCTGCCGACCGTTGTGCCGGAGGTGACGCCGCCCGCATAGACCGATTGCACGCCGGCACCGAGGAGGGTCGCGCCGATGGCGGAGCCGCCCGAGGAGACGTTTTGTACACCGCCGTTGCTAATGGTGGTGCCTGAAGCGAGCCCACCAGAGAAGAGGGATTGGGTGCCGCCGCTGCTGACCGTTGTGCCGGAGGTGACGCCGCCTGCATAGACCGATTGCACGCCGGCACCGAGGACGGTCGCGCCGATGGCGGAGCCGCCCGAGGAGACGCTTTGTGCGCCGCCGTTGCTAATGGTGGTGCCGGCGTCGAGGCCGCCGGAGAAGATGGATTGGGTGCCGCCGCTGCTGACCGTTGTGCTCGAGGCAACGCCTCCTGCATAGACCGATTGCGCACCGGTGCCGAGGATCGTCGTGCTGATGGCCGAACCGCCTGAAGAGACGCTTTGTACGCCGCCACTGCTAACGGTGGTGCCGGAGGCTACGCCACCCGCATAGATTGATTGCGTGCCGGTGCCGAGGATCGTCGTGCTGATGGCCGAACCGCCCGAGGACACGCTTTGCACACCGCCGTTGCCAACGGCGGTGCCGGAGGCGAGGCCACCGGAGAGGATGGATTGAATGCCGCCGTTGCCGAAGAGGGTGCCGGAGGCGAGGCCGCCGGAGAAGATGGATTGAGTGCCGCCGCTGCTGACCGTTGTGCCGGAGGCTACGCCACCTGCATAGACCGATTGCGTGCCGGTGCCGAGGACAGCCGTGCCGATGGCTGAACCACCCGAGGAGACGCTTTGTACGCCGCCGTTGCTAATGGTGGTGCCGGAGGCAACGCCGCCGGAGAAGATGGATTGGGCGCCGCCGCTGCTGACCGTTGTGCTCGAGGCAACGCCTCCTGTGTAGACCGATTGCATGCCGGTGCCGAGGACAGTCGTGCTGATGGCTGAACCACCCGAGGAGACGCTTTGTACGCCGCCGTTGCTAATGGTGGTGCCAGAGGCAACGCCTCCCGTATAGACCGATTGTGTGCCGGCGCCGAGGACAGTCGTGCCGATGGCCGAACCACCCGAGGACACGCTTTGTACACCGCCGTTGCTAATGGTGGTGCCGGAGGCGACGCCGCCTGCATAGACCGATTGCGTGCCGGTGCCGAGGATGGTCGCGCTGATGGCCGAGCCGCCCGAGGAGACGCTTTGCACGCCGCCGCTACTAACGGTGGTGCCGGAGTCGAGGCCACCGGAGAAGACGGATTGAGTGCCGCCGCTGCTCACCGTTGTGCCGGAAGCGACGCCGCCTGCATAGACCGATTGCGCGCCGGCACCGAGGACGGTCGTGCTGACGGCCGAGCCACCCGAGGAGACGCTTTGCATGCCGCCGCTGCTAACGGTGGTGCCAGAAGCGCGGCCACCGGAGGAGACGTATTGGGCGCCGCCATTGCTCACGGTGGTACCGGAAGCGAGGCCGCCGGATGAGATGGTCTGTGCGCCGCCGCTGGAGACGATCGTGCTCGTTGCGGTGCCGCCAGCGACCATCTGCGTGGTCCCTCTGGTGAGGGTCGTGCTGACAGCCGAGCCCGCCACTATGTTCTGCACGGCGGTGGAGCCGCTGAGGACGGTATTCACCGCCGTGCCCCCGGAGATGACCTGAACGCCCCCGTTGATCGTGGTCTGGGTCGCCGACCCGCCGCTGTTGACATACTGCGCGGCAGCGAAGCCGCTTATGACACTGCTCGTGACCGATCCGCCGCTGATTGCCTGGTAGCCGCCGTTGTTGATTGTGACGCTGGTGAGCGTGCCGCCGAATATGAATCCAAAGCCGGCGCTGTTGATCGTCGTGCTGGTGACCGTGCCGCTGACTATCCGTTGAGCGCCGCCGTTATTGACCGTCGTGACGGTAGCCGATCCGGCGTCGATTTCCTGAGTGCCGCCATAGTTGATCGTGGTGCTGGTGGCTGTACCGCCCGCAACGAATTGGCCGCCTCCGGTGCCCGGCCCGGCACTGTTGACTATGGTGCTGATTGCTGTGCCGCCCGAATTGACTGTTTGCTTCCCGCCGTTGAGTGTCGTGGAAGTGGCCGTGCCGGTCGCATTGACCGCTTGCGTTTGCCCGCTGTTGACGGTCAAGCTCGCGCACGAGGACGGGCAGGTGGACTGGGCGAAGACGGGCCGAATGAGCTCGCCGCGGGCGGCAAGCGCAGCGAGCAGCACGGACAACAGCTTCGACCAGGACCTGTAGTTCCGGCCGAACCGATGGATGCCGTACTTGCGGCGACTGGAGAGCGGTTTCACGAGCGCGCCTCTCCCCGATGACGAGCGATCCCATCGTTGCGCGCTAGCGTGCGCCGTGTTCTCCCTTCGGACCAGAATGCGGCCATAGGTGCGAAGCTTGACGATCGATGTGACCGCATCCGATACCCCGTATGTCTATGCTGCTCGATGATCGAGAGAGGCCAGCGCTTCCGGGGTGGGGCGGAATTTTTGACGCCGTGCCGACTCCCTGGGCGATAACCCGGTTAGACGGTATTACGGACGCGATGAACGAAAATGGAGTAAGGGGAATCCCTTAATTGCGTAAGGATTGCCCCGTGTGTCGATTTGCCGTGTCCATGACGGACGGGCGAGGGCGCAAAAATGCGAGCGACAGGCAGGCTTTTAAAGTGAGCCGGCACCTTGCTTCTTCCCGAGCCGGAAATGAAAAAAGGTCAGCTTGCGCTGACCTTTTCCGAATCTTGGTGCCCAGGAGAGGACTCGAACCTCCACGGAGTTACCCGCTAGTACCTGAAACTAGTGCGTCTACCAATTCCGCCACCTGGGCTCTTTCGAGCTAGACCGCTATTCTAGCGAGTCGGCTCAATATGTCAATCCTACTTGAAACATCGCGCCGACAACCAACTCGCTTGCCGTCACGCTCACCCGATAACGAAAAAGGCCGGCTCATGCCGGCCTTCGAATCTGGTGCCCAGGAGAGGACTCGAACCTCCACGGAGTTACCCGCTAGTACCTGAAACTAGTGCGTCTACCAATTCCGCCACCTGGGCAGGTGTGCGTGCAGCAAAGAATGAGATTATAGCTGTCTGAAAATTGCTGTCAAGCATTTCGATGCGCCGGCGATCGAAGCGCCACACGGCATGTCTCGAAGGCCGCACGGCCTTGCCGCACGCGCTCGTGCGGCAAAAAGCGGGTGATAGAATGGCGCGCATCGCCGTGTCCCGAAGCATTGAGAACAATCATCGACAAGCGCCCTTTGAGCAAATACCCGTACCCTATCCCCAGCCGCGAAGAGATTCTTGGCGTGCTGCGCACGAGTGAAGCGCCGTTGACGGCGAACGACATTGCCGAGACCTTGTCGATCAAGCGCCAGGAGCGCGAAGGTTTCTTCAAGCGCCTCGGTGCCATGGAGCGCGACGGCCAGCTCCGGCTCGATAAACGCGGCTACTATCAGCTGACTCACCCGTCCAACTTCGTCGCAGGCCGTGTGCAAGGCCATCGCGATGGCTACGGCTTCATCATTCGCGACGACGGGCAAGACGACCTCTTCCTGCCGAACGCCGAAATGCAGAAGGTCATGCACAACGATCGGGTGCTGGCCCGCATCGTCGGCTATGACCGCCGCGGACGTCCCGAAGGGCACATCGTCGAGGTCACGGAGCGCGCGAACAAGCGCGTGATCGGCCGGCTGCTTAATGAAAACGGCGCGCTCATCGTCGCGCCCGAGGACAAGCGCATCGCCCACGACATCCTCGTCACGCAGAACGTGAAGAAGGCCAGGGCCGAGCAGGTCGTCGTCGTCGAGCTGACCGATTTTCCGAGCCGCCACTCGCAGCCGCTCGGGCGCGTGGTCGAGGTGCTCGGCGACATCGACGATCCCGGCATGGAGATCGAAATCGCCGTGCGTAAGTACGGCGTGCCGCACGAGTTCAGCGATGCGGCGCTCGGCGATGCAGCCAAGCTGCCCGACGAAGTGCGTGCAGCCGACCTTCGCCAGCGCGTGGACCTGCGCGACGTGCCGCTCGTCACGATCGACGGCGAGGACGCGCGCGACTTCGACGACGCCGTCTACTGCGAGCCGATGAAGATCGGGCGTAGCGAAGGCTTCCGCCTGCTCGTCGCGATCGCCGACGTTTCGCACTACGTCAAACCCGGGACGGGGCTCGACGCCGATGCGATCGAGCGCAGCACGTCGGTCTACTTCCCGCGCCGCGTGATCCCGATGCTGCCCGAGAAGCTGTCGAACGGGCTGTGCTCGCTCAATCCCGAGGTCGACCGTTGCGTGCTCGTGTGCGACATGGTCATCACGGCGCGCGGCGAGATCAAGGCCTATCAGTTCTATCCGGGCGTCATGCATTCGGCCGCGCGGCTCACCTATACCGAAGTGGCCGCGGTGCTCGCCAACACGAAGGGCCCCGAGGCTGCGCGCCGCGCCGCGTTGCTGCCGCAGTTGCAGAACCTCTACGGCGTGTACAAGGCGCTGTTCGCCGCCCGGCAAACGCGCGGTGCCATCGATTTCGACACGACCGAGACGTATATCGTCTGCAACGCACAGGGCAAGATCGAGCAGATCCTGCCGCGCCAACGCAACGACGCCCACAAGCTCATCGAAGAATGCATGCTGGCCGCGAACGTCTGCGCGGCCGACTTCATGAAGCGCAACAAGCATCCGGGCCTGTACCGCGTGCACGCGGGGCCTACGGCCGAGCGGCTCGAGAACCTGCGCACGTTCCTGCGCGGCATGGGCCTGTCGCTGGGCGGCGGCGACACGCCGCACGCGAGCGACTACGCCGAGATCATGACGCAGATCCGCGACCGGCCCGACGCGCAGATGCTGCAGACGATGCTGCTGCGCTCGATGCAGCAGGCCGTCTACAGTCCCGACAACATCGGCCACTTCGGGCTCGCCTACGAGGCATACGCGCATTTCACGAGCCCGATCCGCCGCTATCCCGACCTGCTCACGCATCGCGCGATCTACGCGATCCTCTCGGGCCAGAAGTACCGTCCGGAGCCGGCGAACGGCGTGGTGCTCAATACGGCATTGTCGCCGCGCGCGCGCGCGTTGCAGCAAGCCGACGAGCAGAAGAACCCGCGAGTGGGCGGGCGAGCCAACACGGCGATCTGGGAAGAGTTGGGCCTGCATTGCTCGTCCAACGAACGACGTGCCGACGAAGCCTCGCGCGACGTCGAGACGTGGCTCAAGTGCTATTTCATGCGCGACAAGCTCGGTGAGGAGTACGGAGGGATGGTCAGCGGCGTGACGTCGTTCGGCATCTTCGTGCAGCTCGATTCGCTGTTCGTCGAGGGGCTCGTGCACGTGACGGAGCTGGGCGCCGACTACTTCCAGTACGACGAGATCAAGAACGAGCTGCGCGGCGAGCGCACGGGTATCCGCTATCGGTTGTCCGATCGTGTGCGCGTTCAGGTGAGCCGTGTCGATCTCGATGCACGCAAAATCGACTTCCGGCTCGTGCGCGACACGCTCGCCAAAGCGCCAGGTCAGGCGCGTGCGGCGCAGGCCGAGCGTTCGGTGGCCGAACCCGGTGGCGGGCCGCGTGTGCGTTCGCTGGCTTCGCCCGAAGGCGGGCGGCACAAGAAGGCGGCGCCCAGCCAATCGCCGGCCGTCAAGGCGGCGCGTGCGGCGCGCGGTCAGGCTGCCAAAAAGCGCACGGCATCGAAGCCGGCCGCCAAAAAAGGGCGCGCCCGCAAGAAAAGTTGACGACGGCGTGCGGTCCGCTCGCGCGCGCCGCACGTCCGCTTCGCCCCTCACGCGAAAGGCCGCGCACGGTGCGCGCCCCCCCGCATCATCCATTGATGTTTCGAATCAGCTATGTCACGTCTTAAGGTTCTCTACGGGTTTCATGCAGTCACCGCACGCTTGCGGCACGACGCGTCGACGGTCGAGGAGGTGTTCTACGACGCGACGCGACGCGATCGCCGCATGCAGGATTTCCTGCAAACGGCGAAGGAGGCCGGCGTGCGTCTGATCGCCGCCGACGAGACGCGGCTGTGGGGCCTCGCGCATACGGAGCGTCACCAGGGCGTGGTCGCGCGCGCGGCCGATCTGCCGCTGGCGCAGAACCTGGCGGAATTGCTCGACGGCATCAACGGCCCGGCGCTGCTGCTCGTGCTCGACGGCGTGACCGATCCGCACAATCTCGGCGCATGCTTGCGCGTGGCGGATGGAGCCGGCGCGCACGCCGTCATCGCGCCGCGCGATCGGGCCGTCGGACTCAATGCGACGGCCGCCAAGGTCGCGAGCGGTGCCGCGGATACGGTGCCGTACATCACGGTCACGAACCTGGCCCGCGCGCTGCGCGAGCTCAAGGACGCGGGCGTATGGATCGTCGGCACGGCAGGCGATGCGCCGGCGGGCCTCTACGACACGAAGCTCGATGGCCCCGTGGCGCTCGTGATGGGGGCCGAAGGCGAGGGCATGCGCCGGCTCACGCGCGACACCTGCGACGAGGTCATGCACATCCCGATGGCGGGGACCGTCGAGAGCCTGAACGTGTCGGTGGCGAGCGGCGTGTGCCTGTTCGAGGCTGTGCGGCAGCGCGCCGTCAAACGGTAAGCGACATGGAGCCGACCGACGCCAAGCGCGATCTGCTCGAGCTGCGCGAGATCGTGCGCACATTCGTGCGCGAGCGCGAGTGGGAGCAGTTCCATACGCCCAAGAACCTGGCCATTGCGTTGAGCGTCGAGGCGAGCGAACTGCTCGAGCCGTTTCAATGGCTTGCCACGGGTGAGCGGCACGAGCTCGGGCAGGCCAAGCTCGAGGCGGTCCGGCACGAGATGGCCGATGTGCTGACCTACCTCATCAGCCTTGCCGACAAGCTCGACGTCGACCTGCGTGAAGCCGTCATCGACAAGATGGCGATCAATCGCGCCAAGTATCCGGTCGAGAAGGTCAAGGGCGACTCGCGTAAATATACGGACTACGAAACGTAACGCACGTGCGAGGAGGGGGCGCGCGACCCGCGTCGATCGCGTCCCCATCGGCGACTGCCATCTTGCGCACGAGTCATGGACAGAATGGCTCGTCTTCGATAATCGAGCGATATATAAAATTATTAAAAATTCAATCGCGCGAAGTCGATCGCTCATTCGGCTCGATTTCGATTGCCACGTAAAAAACATTCTTGAATAATCCGCAGGTTTTTCTAAGGTGTGCAAGATAAGCGTGCCGTGAGAAGCCCGCTGCAAGCGACCTGCAAGCCTTTCATGATCGTCGTGACCGTGTAAGGGTTTTGTGTGGCATGGGTTTTCGTTTATAAGAAAGCCGTGTCTGTTTTGTGGCGAAAATGAAAATGTGTGATTGCAGGCGAAAAATACAGAAAGTACCTGCCGGGGAATACTTTTATTTCTGGAGGTCGTTCATGAATCGAGTCCCTGCAATTGCCGTGCTACTTGCCGCAACCTGGTTTGCCGCTGCCACCGATGTCGACGCTGCTACGACATCGGCTGCTGGCCCGCTAACGCTCGTCACCGAGCCTGATCAAGGCCTTACGCCCATCTACAACTTCATGCGCACGGCGACGAAGACGCTCGACATGACGATGTACGAACTCGTCGACACGACGGCCGAACAGATCCTGACGCAGCTCGCGGCCAACGGCGTGGCGGTGCGCGTGATCCTCGACCAGAACCTCGAGTCGAGCAACAACCAGACCGCTTACAACTATTTGTCGCAAAACGGCGTGAACGTCGTATGGGCCAACCCGACCTATTCGGCCACGCACCAGAAGTCGATCGTCGTCGACGGCCAGTCGGTCGCGATCATGTCGCTGAACCTCACGAGCCGCTACTACTCGACCTCGCGTGACTTCGCGGTCATCGAGCAGGACGCGAACGACGTGGCCGCGATCGAGAAGACGTTCAATGCCGATTTCAACGCGAGCGCGATCAGCCCGCCGGCCGGGGACGATCTCGTCTGGAGTCCGACGCAGTCGACGACCGATCTCGTCGGCCTGATCAATTCGGCGACGAGCACGCTGCAGGTCGAGAACGAAGAGATGAGCAACTCGAAGATCGTGACGGCGCTCGTGAACGCGGCGAAGCGCGGCGTGCAGGTGCAGGTGGCGATGACCTACAGCAGCAAGTGGGTCACCAACTACAACACGCTCAGCGCGGCTGGCGTGCAGATCAGCACCTACGATCCGAGCGCGTCTCTGTACATTCACGCGAAGGTGATCCTCGCCGACTACGGCACCTCGAGTGCGAGCGCGTTCGTCGGCTCGGAGAACTTTTCGGTCGCTTCGCTCACCCGCAATCGCGAGCTCGGCTTGATCACGCAGGATGCGGCGACGCTGTCTTCGCTCAATGCCACGCTCAGCTCCGATTTTGGCGGTGGCACCCAGTACGGCAGCGGCGCGCTCTCGCTGAAATCGCCGTTCTGATCGGCGTCGCGTAAAGGAGGGGCGAGCCGCGGCGCGCGCAGCGACGCGGCTCGGGCGAAAGGCGTTCCAAACTCCGGTAAAGGCGTTCCAAACTCCGGTAAAGGCGTTCCAAACTCCGGTAAAGGCGTTCCAAACTCCGGTAAAGGCCGCCCCAACTCCGGTAAACTGACGCCTTTCGCCAGCTCTGTCCTTACTCCCATGACCCAAGACGAACTCAAGCGGCTGGTCGGCCAGGCGGCCGCCGACTATGTCATCAACAACGTACCCGAGGGCGCCATTATCGGCGTCGGCACGGGCTCGACGGCCAACTGTTTCATCGATGCACTGGCCACGCAGAAGCAGCGCTTTCGCGGTGCGGTATCGAGCTCGGTCGCCACGACGGCCCGCCTCGAGCAGCATGGCATCGAGGTGTTCGACCTCAACGACGTCGAATCGCTGCCCGTGTACGTCGATGGCGCCGACGAGATCGACGCGAGCGGCGCGATGATCAAGGGCGGCGGCGGTGCGCTCACGCGCGAGAAGATCGTCGCATCGGTATCCGAAGTATTCGTTTGCATCGCTGACGCATCGAAGCGCGTCGACGTGCTCGGCCAATTCCCGCTGCCGATCGAGATCGTGCCGATGGCGCGTACGGCGATCGGCCGCCGCGTGACGGCGCTCGGTGGCGTACCGGTGTTGCGCGTACGCCAGGATGGCTCGCCTTACATTACGGACAACGGTAACGAGATCATCGATGTGAAAGGCTTGCGCATCGCCGATCCGCGCGCGCTGGAGGCGACGGTCAACGCGTGGCCCGGTGTCGTGACGGTAGGCCTGTTTGCCGGCCGCGGTGCCGATTTGTGCCTGCTGGGCTCGGATCAAGGCGTCGAAACCCTCGACTACCGCACATAAGCCTGAAGCTGGATGTCGTCGGCTGCTCCTAGGGTCTGCCAGGAGCAGCCAAACGCATGGGCATCGATTACATTAGCGGTTGTCCGACGTACCGACGTACCAGAATCAGATTCAAGGATTGACCGATCATGCAACGCGAACTGCGGCACGCCCTCGACACGGCGTATGCGCGGCTAAGGGACGCCGACGCCTCTCCCACCACGTTCGCAGGCAACTATGCGCTCGGTCTCGGCATCGTCGTCGGCGGCCAGGCGTGCGGCGGAATGACCGAACAGGAGGCCGCCGAAGAGCGTGCGCATCTCGTGATGCTGGCCACCCTTTACGAAGCGCGCGAACGTGTGCGCAGCGATTTCAACGCGTATTAGTCGTTCTCTCAGGTCCTACGGCCCACGCGCAGCGTTCGGTGTGCGCGCATGGCATGCCAATTTTCAGCTCACGGTGTTCGTCTGGTGCAAGCTTGGCAGCAGGCGATCGAACTCCCGCTTCACCAGCCCATAGCATTCGCACGCGCGCGACTCGAGCCCCTGGCGGTCGAGCACCTTGATGTGGCCGCGGCTGTGGTGGATCAGGCCTTGGTCATGCAGTTTGCCGGCCGCTTCCGTGATGCCTTCGCGGCGTACGCCCAGCATGTCCGCGATCAGCTGTTGGGTGACGGCCAACTCATTCGTCGCAGCGCGATCGATCTCGATCAGCAGCCACCGGCAAAGCTGCTTGCTCAGCGAATGATGGCGATTGCACGCGGCAGTCTGCGCGACCTGCGTCAGCAGCGCCTGCATGTAGAGCAGCATCAGGCGGCGCAACAGATCCGAACGTGCGATTTCGTGCTTCAACTGCTGAGCGCTCATGCGATAGGCGAAGCCCGAGCATTGCACTTGCACGCGGCTCGGCATCGTTTCGCCGCCTGTCAGCACCTGGACCCCCGTCATGCCTTCACGGCCCACGGCCGCGAGCTCGACCGAACCACCGTCCTCCATCATCGACAGGATCGAGATGATCGCTGTGGTCGGGAAATAGACGTGGTGGATCTTGTGGCCACAATCGCACAGCAATTGCTCGGTACGCAGATGGACCAATTCAAGGTGCGGCGTCAGCGCCTGCCACTCATGCGACGGCAACGCGCCGAGGAGGTGGTTGCCGTGAAGGTCGGATTGTAGGGTTAGCATGATCGGTCCTCGGTAAAAGCCGCGTCATGGGCGAAACGTCGCATGGGCTTTCGCGGCTTCATGTTTCTGGGCCGGATACGTCGCGCAAGACGTCAAGGACATCGAACCTTTTGGGGCTGCGCGCGTTCCGGCGTCGTTTTGGCCTCTCCCTGGCCGCGTTGCCGTCTGTGCGGCAGCGCTCAGTTGCGCGTCGAGTTCAGCGAGGATCGTGCCAAGCCGCTCAAACACTGCTCCGGGCGTGTTGCAACGCACGCAGCGACGGGCTTGGGCTGGCGGGCGATTCGTTTTTGTTTCAAATCTGCACATTGAGCCGCACGTCCCGCCAGTTGCCCCATCAGAGCCCGTTGTGCTCGCCAAACCCTTGTCAGCATTGGCTCCCAGGCATCGAGCGACGTCTTTGCACGCGTCGCCGGCCCGTGTGATGGACCGCACGCGAGCGCTGGGAGCCCGCTCAAATTGATTCAGTTGTGTTGCATCGGCTGATCTGATGCGCCGCGTCGCGTCTGGTCTGAACAATGGCGGAGGCTTGTCGCAGGCGGCACCCAGCGCATCGCGCCGCGCCGACGCTCGGGCGACCGTGCTTTACAAAGTCGGACGCGTCGAGGCAACGCTTGTTGGTGTGGCCCGCCGTTGTAAAAACGCGCGCGCGTCGCGAATGACTCAAGGTTGAGACATCGCTTAGGCACTGCCTCCGTTGTGCGGTAGCCAACGGGGTTTCCCCTATGGACGATACGCAACCTTCGCATGAGTGCGATGGCGAACGGAACAGGACTTGTCTGACGCGTACCGTGCAACCGTGACGATTCGTATTACTTTGGCGTGCGATTGAAACCGCGAGATCGAGGTGGCAAGCGCCGCGACGCGTGATTTTAATTGTGAAGGTGTACGAAGTAAGTCACTGCGCAACAAGAGCGGCACGGTGGCATTGATCCGGGCCCGGTCGTAGACGATTTCGTCAGAGGGATAACCCTGTTCAGGCGTTTCCCGATGGCGTGTCGATATAGATCGAAGCACCGTATCGCGTACCCGAGAAAGCGAGGCAAAAGGTGCATAGAGAAACAGGCGAAGGACACGCGTCGGAGGACGCATCGGGGGTTGTCATGGAGCAGGGCAAGGATCGTTCGCTGGTCAGCAAAGTCATGGATGGGCTGGTGGCCGGCATCGTCGAAGAAAAATACGGGGCGATTCTTCCGCCGCAGGATGTGCTGTCGAAGGAGTTCGACGTCAGTCGCACCGTGATGCGTGAAGCGTTGTCGATGCTACTCGCGCGTCACATGCTCGATGTGCGCCCCAAGGTGGGCACGCGCATCCGGCCCATGCGCGACTGGCGCATGATCGATGAGGACGTCGTGAACTGGCGGTTTCGCGCGAAACCCGACCCGCAGTTCATGCGCGACGTCATCGAGTTCCGCATGCTGATCGAGCCGCGCGCCGCGGCGCAGGCAGCTGCGCGAGCGAGCGTGGCCGAAGTGGCCGGCATCCGCGAGGCGTACGACGTGTTCAAGACGTTGGCGCCCGAAGACCCCGGCTATGCCCCGGCCGACGAACTGTTGCACACGCGCATCGTTCACGCGAGCGGCAATCAGTTCTTCCAGCAGATGGCGGCCATCATCCGCGGCGCACTCGCGGCCACGCTTCCGATGCTGAGCCGGAAGCCGGGGGGCTGGGAGATCGCGGTCCGCACGCATGAGCGGCTCGTCGAGTCCATCGAGCGGCGCGATCCTAAGGAGGCCGAAGCGGCTGCAGTGGCCGTCATCGATTTCGCGGCCGAAGAGATCAGCCGCGAGTTCTCCGTCGAGATGCCGAGCCGGCGTTAGGGCAGGTCGGTTGGCAGGGTACTGGCTGCGGCGTTCGCCGCAGCCTCATGCGCTCAATGCCGCGTCGGCAGCGCGAGCCGGCGTTCGTACCAGTGCTGGACCCACTCGAGCACCTGGCACAGCACCCAGTACACCGCGGCCGCGGCCAGATACAGCGGCAGCGGCTGGTAGGTCGAGGCAATGACTTCCTGCGCGCTGCGCAGCAGCTCCGTGACGGTGATGACCGAGACGAGCGAGGTGTCCTTGATGAGGCTGATGAGGCTGTTGGACAGGCTCGGCACAGCAATGCGCAGCGCCTGTGGGCCGATCACGTAACGCAGCGTCTGGCGCCGCGACAGGCCCAGGCTGAATGCGGCCAGCCATTGGCCGCGATGGATGCCGTTGATCGCGCCGCGCATGCTCTCGGACAAATACGCCGCCACGTTCGCCGATAGCGCAATGACGCCGGCCGGTGTGGGGTCGAGCGAAATGCCGATACTTGGCAATCCGTAATAGACGACGAAGATCTGCACGAGCAGCGGCGTGCCGCGGATCAGGCTGACGTAGGTGCGCGAGAGCCAGTTCAGCGGTTTGCTGTGCGAGATGCCCATCAGGGCGAGCACGACGGCCGCGATCAGCCCGAAGATCATCGACAGCACGGCGAACTTGACCGTGAGGACAGCCCCTTGCGCAAGCACGGGCATCGATTGAACGAGCAGCGAAGTGGTGGACATGGCGTGTGATGGGAACAGGGGCGTTAGGCGCGCAGCCGGCGAACGCACATCATAAAACGGCCAAAAGAAAAGGGCGGCATCGTCGGGATGCCGCCCATCATGCTTGCCGTCGGCGGATGCGCTTACTGGTTCGCGGTGGCCGGCAGAGGCTTGGTCACGTCGATGCCGAACCACTTGTCGGAGATCTTCGCGAACGTGCCGTCGGCTTCGAGCTGCGTCATCGCATCGTCGATCGCCTTCGCGAACTTCGGATTGCCCTTCTTGAACGGGATGCCCGACGGATTGCCCGCGCCGACGCTGGCGCCCGTACGCAGCGGCAGCTGCGAGTTCTTGAGCAGGTAGGCCAGCATCAAGCGGTCGTTGAGGGCCGCGTCGAGGCGCCCGGCCGCGAGATCGCGCAGGTACTCGGGCGCGCCCGGATAGGTCTTCACGTCGATGCCCTGCACCGACTTGGCCATATCCATGTAGTTGGTGCCGAGGCCGACGCCGAGCTTCTTGCCCTTGAGGTCTTCAAGCGATTTGAACTGGCGCGAATCGTCCTTGCGCTGGATCAGCTGCGCGGCCGAGTACGTATAGGCCGGCGAGAAGTCGAGCGTTTCCTTGCGCTTGTCGGTGATGCCGACCTGATTGACGATCACGTCGAACTTGCCCGCTTGCAGGCCCGCGATGATGCCGCTCCATTCGGTCGTGACGAACTCGGGCTTCACGCCGAGCTTGGCTGCCACGGCCTTGGCGATGTCGACATCGAAGCCGACGAGTTCGCCGGTCTTCGGATCCTTCGAGTTGAACGGCGGGAACGTCCCTTCGAGACCCACGCGTAGCGTGCCGCGCGTTTTGACCTGGTCGAGCAGATCTTGCGCGTGCGCACTCGCCGCGAAGCACGTCACGCCAATCAGGCCAGCCGTCAGGATCTTCTTCAACGTCGCAATCTTCATCTATTCCTCTCTTTGCCCGGCAGGGCGTTGACGTGGGAAGCAATGATAGCGATAAGGCAATCGGATCCGAAATACCGTTTGTTTATGTCTATATGCCCGAGCGTTGGCGGTGTGCGATCGCCTCCACGCATTCGCCGACGAGCGCTGGGCCGCGATAGATGAAGCCGGTGTACAGCTGCACGAGCGAGGCGCCGGCGGCGAGCTTGGCCACCGCATCCTCACCCGACGAAATGCCGCCGACGCCGATGATCGCGACCGCGTCGCCGACTTCGGCACGCAGCTTCGCGATGACGGCGTTCGACGCGTCGAGCACGGGCTTGCCCGACAGGCCGCCTGTTTCCTCGGCGTACGGCAGGCCCGCAACGGCGGTGCGCGAGAGCGTCGTATTGGTGGCGATCACGCCTTCGATGCGATGGCGCAGCAGCGTATCGGCGATGGCCTTGATCTGCTCGTCGTCGAGGTCGGGGGCGATCTTCAGCGCGAGCGGCACCAGCTTGCCGTGCATATCGGCGAGCCGCTGCTGCTTGTCCTTGAGCGCGCCGATCAGGGCGTCGAGCTCGTTCGCGCCTTGCAGCTGGCGCAGGTTCTTCGTATTCGGCGACGAGATGTTGATCGTCACATAGCTGGCGAACGGGTACACGCGTTCGAGGCAGTACAGGTAGTCTTCGGCCGCGCGCTCGATGGGCGTATCGGCGTTCTTGCCGATGTTGAGCCCGAGGGGGCCGCGATAGCGCGCCGCCTGGACGTTCTTCACGAACTGATCGACGCCGCCGTTGTTGAAGCCCATGCGATTGATCAGCGCGCCGGCCTCGGGCAGCCGGAAGATGCGTGGGCGCGGGTTGCCGGGCTGTGGGCGCGGCGTGACCGTGCCGACTTCGATGAAGCCGAAGCCGAGTGCGGCAAGACCGTCGATACAGGCGCCGTCCTTGTCGAGGCCCGCGGCGAGGCCGACCGGGTTGCGAAACGCGATGCCCATGACGGTGCGCGGCAGGTCCGGCACGTGTGGCGCGAGCAGTCGCGCGAGACCGGTCCGGCCGGCTGCGCCGAGGGCGCGCAGCGTCATGTGGTGGGCGTCTTCCGCGTCCATACGGAACAGACGGGCGCGCACTAGCGGGTAGAGGGAACTGAGCACGGGAGAAGTCGACGGCAAAAAATGAAAACCGCCTATTTTAGCGGGTTCGCCTGGCTTGCCCCAGAGGCGCGGCACAACACGCGTGCTGGGGGCGGCCTGGCCCACGGGGCTCAGCGCTCGAGTCCATCCGGGGGGCTTGCGACGGCCGTCGAGGTCGTCTCGTCGGTGGGTTCGAGCGTGCGCCAGCGGCCCTCGAGCAAGCCTTCGAGCGGCCGGAAGTTCGATTTGTAGGCCATCTTCGGACTTTCGCGGATCCAGTAACCGAGGTAGACATACGGCAGCCCGAGGCTCCTGGCCTGCTCGATCTGCCACAGGATGTTGTAGGTGCCGTAGCTCGTGTGCGGCGCGTCCGGCTCGAAGAACGTATAGACCGATGAGAGTCCGTCGCCGAGGATGTCGATCATGCTGACCATGCGCAGCGCGCCGGGCGCACCCGAAACGTCGCTGGGCGCCGGGGGCTCGCGAAATTCGACGAGGCGCGAGTTGATCCGGCTGTGCAGCAGAAACTGTTCGTATTGATCGCGGCTGTCTCGATCCATGCCGCCGCCCGCATGGCGTGCCGCCTGGTAGCGCATGTAAAGCGCGTAATGTTCTTCGTCGTAATGCAGCGGCGCCACTGAGGCGACCAGTGTGCCGTGCCGCTTCCAGATGCGCCGCTGCGTGCGGTTGGGCTGAAAGGTGGTGACGGGCACGCGCACCGGCACGCAGGCACGGCAGCCCTCGCAGTAGGGGCGATAAGTGAACACGCCCGAACGCCGGAAGCCGGCCTTGACGAGGTCGGTGTAGACGTCGGAGTTGATCAGGTGGCTCGGCGTGGCGACCTGCGAGCGCGCAATGCGTCCATCCAGGTAGCTACAGGGATAGGGCGCGGTTGCATAAAATTGCAGCGCGGAAAGCGGTGAAAGCGGCAGCTCATTGGGGTGAGTCATCGGCGGCTCTCAAGCATCGTCCCTGGTTTTCGACGCCTCTTGCTCGCACGACTGGTTGCCGTGGGCGGGGGCGATCAATCACGCCGCATTCGGCAGCACATCGAGCAGCGCGGTTTTGTCGAAGCGCCAGACGATGGGTTCCGCGGCGACCGCTTTGTGCACGTGTGCGACGAAGGCCTTGCGGGCAATCTCGCGGCCGCCGAGCGAGGCCAGATGCGACGTATTCTGCTGGCAGTCTATCATTTCTATTTCGTGACGGCGCAGGTGTCCGACCAGTGCCGCCAGCGCGATTTTCGATGCATCGGTGACATGCGCGAACATCGATTCGCCGAAGAACATGCGTCCGAGCGATACCCCGTAGAGCCCGCCCACACGCTTGCCCTCATGCCACGTTTCGATGCTGTGCGCGTTGCCGAGCCGGTGCAATGCCGAATAGGCGTCGACGATCTCTGCCGTGATCCATGTACCGCGCTGGCCGCGCCGTGGCGCTTGCGCGCATGAGCGCATGACGCCGGCAAAATCGGCGTCGACGCGCACTTCCCAGCTCGCATCGCGCAACACGCGCTTCAGTGTTTTGCGCAGCGAAGGCGAGACCTTGAACTCGCCGGGCACGAGGATCATGCGTGGGTCGGGGCTCCACCACAGAACGGGCTGGCCATCGGAGTACCACGGGAAAATGCCTTGCCGATAGGCGTCGAGAATGCGCCAGGGCAGCAAATCGGAGCTTGCGGCGAGCAGCCCCGGCGCGCCGCTCGTTTCACCGAGCGCGTGCTCGACAGGCGGGAACGGATCGTCGGGACCGAGCCAGGGGACCATGCGAATCGTGAGAAAGCGGAAGGGCGGCGTGTCAGCCGTCGCGCAGCGAACGGAAGATATCGCCTGTATGCAAGCCGTAGCTGCCGGCCGAGCGATCGGCGAAGAAAAAGCGCAGCGTCTGGCCGATCGTCGGGAACGCGATGTCGTCCCACGGAATTTCGTCTTCGTCGAACAGGCGCACCTCGAGGCTTTCCTCGCCGGCCGCGACGTCGAGATCGAGCAGACGCGCGAGATAGAACAGATGCACCTGATGCACGTGCGGCACGTTCAGCAGCGAGAACAGGTGCTGCACTTCGACACGTGCGCCTGCTTCCTCGAGCGTCTCGCGCGCGGCGGCCTCGGCCGTCGTCTCACCCATCTCCATGAAGCCCGCAGGCAGTGTCCAGTAGCCGTAGCGCGGTTCGATGGCGCGGCGGCACAGCAGCACTTTGTCTTCCCAGACCGGCACGGTACCGACCACGTTGCGGGGATTCTGGTAGTGGATCGTGCCGCAGCTTTCGCAGACGAAACGCTCGCGGTTGTCGCCGGGCGGAATGCGCAAGCTGACTGCGTGACCGCAGACTGAACAGAATTTCATAGGAGGCGCGCGGGTGAGGGTGATGCGAGTGTATCACCGGCTGCCCGGCTTCCGAGTCCGAACGCGGAGATTCGAATCGCGCAGCGGCGTGCCGATCGTCGACGAGAGGAGGGGCAGGATCTTCCCGTGCTTGCGGGTACGACTTGCTTTGGTTTTTTTGTTTGGTTGTGCGGACAACGATAGGCGCGACACGCTGGTCGTGTGCAACGATGCAACACAGCTGAAAAGCAAAAAGCCCGGTGCGATGACCGGGCTTTTCACTGAATTTCGTACAGACGGCGGTATTGGTTGCGGGGGTAGGATTTGAACCTACGACCTTCGGGTTATGAGCCCGACGAGCTGCCAGACTGCTCCACCCCGCGTCCGTCGAAAACAAGAGTATAGAGCAAACGAAGATGCGTTGCAAGCGATGATGCGCATACGGTTTCTCATGCGTCACGGATGCAGGGCGCTCAGGGCGTGCGCTAGAATCGTCTGCATTGCTGCGAGGCGCTTGGTGCTTGCTTGTCACGGCTGCAGGACCTCGTTTCATCGCCACGCATTTTCACGGCCTTCTCTTTTCTCCTTCCTCTTTCCCTTGTTCGTCATGGATATCGACCACGATCTGCACCTGATCGCCGCGCAGGAACAGGCGCTCGTTTTCTCCCGCTTCGATGCCGCGCGGGCCTGGCAACTCGGCGCGTACCTGCATGAAGTGGCGACGGCTCGCGCACTGGCGCTCGCGATCGACGTGCGGACGTTCGGGCAGCCGCTGTTTTTCAGTTCGCTCGAAGGCGCGACGCCCGACAACGCTGCCTGGGCGCAGCGCAAGGCCAACGTCGTTGCCCACTTTCGACGTAGCTCGTACGCGATCGGCCTGCGCTTGCAGCGTGCCGGCACCTCGCTTGCCGAGAAGCATGGCTTGCCAGTGGCCGACTACGCCGCCCACGGCGGCGCCTTTCCGATCACGCTGGCCGGTGTCGGCGTGATCGGCTCGGTGACCGTGTCAGGGCTGCCGCAGCGGGGCGATCACGAGTTCGTCGTCGAGGCGTTGTGCGCCGAACTCGGCCACGACTATGCCAAACTCGCGCTCGCCAAGGTGTAACGTGCGGGGCGCTGGGTATGGGTGGCTCGCTGTCGCGATCGTCGCCGAGGTCATCGGTACATCGGCACTGCGTGCGTCGGCGGGATTCACTCGGCTGTTGCCGTCGCTAGTCGTCGTGACGGGCTATGGCGTCGCGTTCTACTGTCTGTCGATGACGTTGAAGACGATGCCCGTTGGCATCGTCTACGCGATCTGGTCCGGCGTCGGCATCGTGCTCATCACGCTCGTTGCGATCGTGCTTTATCGACAGGTGCCCGATCTCGCGGCCGTTGCGGGGCTCTCGCTGATCGTGGCGGGCGTGGTCGTGCTCAATCTGTTCTCGCGCATGCAGGCACATTGACCTCTCGGTCAGGCGCGCACGGATAGCGAACCAGCCTGCCTGATGCGGCGCTGCCCCTAAGGCGGCACTACCGTATCGCGGCACGTGCGTGCTACCGTGTGCGCTGTCACCATTCGCGAGAGTCTCTTGCCATGCCCACTCACGAACCGGTTTCCAGCGCGGCCTGCGGCGAGGTGCGTACCTACGTCGACAACCGCATCGGGTTCATCGAACTCGATCGCCCTCAGGCGCTGAACGCGCTGTCCCTTCCGATGATTCGCGCGATCCACGCCGCGCTCGATGCCTGGCGCAGCGATCCGAACGTGCTCGCGATATTCGTCTACAGTCCGCATCCGCGTGCGTTTTGTGCCGGGGGCGACGTGCGCTATTTCTACGAGGTGGCGCAGCGCGGCGATCTCGCGGCGCAAGATACGTTCTTCATCGAAGAGTATTCGCTCGATCACGCGATCTTCACGTATCCGAAGCCTTACATCGCACTGATGCACGGCATCGTGATGGGCGGTGGCATGGGCATTTCCCAAGGCGCGCATCGCACCGGCGGGCTGCGCATCGTCACCGATTCGACGAAGATGGCGATGCCGGAGACGCGCATCGGCCTCTTTCCCGACGTCGGGGCCGGCTGGTTTCTCGCGCGCACGCCGGGCGCGATCGGCCGCTACCTCGCCGTGACGGGCGCGACGATGGACGCGCAAGATGCTTTATATGCGGGCCTCGCGGACGCTTATCTTCCCAACGCCATGAGTCCCGCGCTGCTCGAAGCGCTGCGCGGCGAATCGTTCGAGCGTGGAGCCGACGTCGTCGCCTGCCTCGAACGCTTCGTGCGCGAGGACGCGGGGGAGCCGGGCGAGGCCGCCACGCAGTCGTCGCTCGCCGAGACGCGCGTATGGATCGACCGACATTTCGGCCAGCCCGATGTCGTGCGCATTCTGGCTTCGCTTCAGGCCGAGCAGGACACTGTCGCGCGCGATTGGGCCGAGGAGACGATCGGCACGATGCGCGAGCGTTCGCCGCTGTCGATGGCCGTATCACTCGAGGTCGTGGCACGCAGCGAAAGCACGATGTCCGAGTGCTTGCGCCGCGATCTCGATCTCACGCGCTCGACGTTCGAAATCGGCGATGTCGTCGAAGGCGTGCGTGCACGCATCATCGACAAAGACAATCGCCCGAATTGGCGCATCGGTCAAATCGAAGACGTCACGCGTGCCGACGTCGAACGCATGTTCGAGAGCCCGTGGGAGCTCGATGAGCACCCGCTACGGACGTTGCTCGGATAGAGGGCGGTACGGTCCAGCCGTGCTATGCCGCTTCCTGGGCCGGCATGAACGCGCGCATGAACACGAGCGCGCCCCAGCCCCATGCCGCGTTGGCTGCGAAGCCGACCGCGAAGTGCGGCAGCATGTTGCCGCTCGGCCAGATGCCACGTACTGGATCGAGGACGAACAGGCGCGCGGCCGTCAGCACGAGCCCGCCGAATACGCAGGCCTGCACCCATGGCGCGACGCGTTCGGGCGAGACGCGCAGCAGCCATGCCATCAACACGGCCCACACGGCGCTCCATAGCGCGTTGGCGACGAATTCCGGAATGCCGAGTGGGGCGAACGGTGCCGTCGAAAAGCCGTCGGCCGCAATGAGCCCGGCTGCGTGCAACAGGGCGAGCGTTGCTTCGTGAAAGAACAGCGCAGCGAGAAAACCCGACACGAGAGGCAGAAGGATTTTTTGCATGTAGTGCGTCGAGGAACGCACGGACAGAAGAGACTGTGCGAGTGTTCCCGCGAGAGAATCGGAACGAGCCACATTATAGAGGCGCCTTTGCGTCTCTCGGGTCACATGCACGGCGCGATGGAAGTGCTAGCATGAATTGGCGTGTTCCATGCGAGAGGAGCCGGCCATGTCGAAATCCTTGAGTCCCGAAGCCATCGAGGCGCTGCGGTGTTTGAACGAAGTCGGGATCGGGCAGGCGCCGCCGTTGGTGTCGAGTGCGATTGCGGCTGAATTGCTCGGCGCGGGATTGGCCGACGAGAACGGCAACGGCGTCATCGAAATCACCTGTGACGGCAGAAAGTATCTGTCGGGAGATTGCGATTGATCGTGACGCTGCGCACCTGTCACCCAATTCGGCATGGCCCGGTTGATCGCGAAGCGAGGTCGGTATGAAACCGAAGGGTATCGATATGGGCGATTACGAGGAGTCCTACAAGGGCTTCGATCTCGAAGTCGCCATCGAGCAATTGCTGACCGGTATCAAAGCGCATTACCGCGTGCTGAAGGCCGACGCGGTCGTACTCGACTGGCGGCTCGTGCGTGTCGATGCGGTGTGGCCGACCGAGCATTCGGCGGCCGAGGCGGCGCTCGTGGCGGCGCGCGCAGCCGTCGATCAGGAGCTCGTCGACTAGGCTTTGCGCGGCGAGCCCCTTGGTGTGTCGTCCCGCCACGTGGCCAGGCGCTGCGCGCGTGTACGCGGCTTGCGTGCCGACGTGAACGTGTGCCTGCGCCTGTGCTCGCGCATCATGTTTCCATCGGCGTAGCGGTTTCACCGGGTGTGCCCGGTTGAGCTTGCTCGCGCGTCTCGGGCAGCGCGGCCCAGACGAGCAGCACGGCCAGCGCGCCCGCTGCCGCGAGGCCCATGAAGCTGACCGTATTGCCGAAGCGATCGGCGATGAAGCCGGCCACCAGCGTGCTCAGCGTCGCGCCGATGCCGGCGGTCAGGCCGAAAAGCCCGATACACAGGTTGTAGTGACCTTTGCCGCCGGCCACGTCGGCCGCGATGAGCGGCAGCATGACGCCGAACACGGCCGCACTGATGCCGTCGAACGCCTGCACCGGCACGAGCAGGTAGGGGCTGGAGACGCCCGCGAACAGCAGCGCGCGCACCGGCAGCGCGGCAAAGCCGAACAGCAGGAGCGGCCGCCGCCCCCAACGTTCGGCCGAGCGTCCCACCCATGGCGACAGTGCCGCGACGACCATCTGCGGCACGATGATGCAGGCCGCGATGACGAGCTGGACGTTGTCGCTCATGTGCGTCGTGACTTCGCCTGCGGCGAGATTGAGCATCGCCGCATTGGACAGGTGAAAGAGCGCGATGCAAGCGGCGAACACGAGCACGCGCTTGTCGCGCAGTAGCTCGCTGATGCTTTCCCGCTCCTCGGGTTCCCCCGCGCCCGCACCTGCGCCGCCCTGCGTGACCGGGCCCGTGTGCTCGATCATCGACAGTGCGACGAGGGCCGGTATCGTGAGCGCCGCGGTCAGCCAGAACACCGCGCGTGCCGACGAGTATTCGCCGAAAGCCCCCATCAATGCGGCCGCCACGGCGCTGCCGATCGAGGCGAAGCGCGCGTTGCGCCCAAGCCGATTGCCGAGCGCGTGGCGGCCGACCAGCGCAAACGAAATCGCCGCAATGGCCGGCGTCAGCATGCAACTGGCAAAGCCGTGAAAGATCTCGGCGGCGAGTACCGACAGTAGCGTCGGACTGGCGGCCAGCAGCAGCGCGCAGACGGCGATCGCCACGATCGCCATCGCGCCGGCTGCTTTCTTGTTGCGCAGCGCGTCGATCAACGCCCCGGCCGGCACCTGACTCAGCATGGCCGTTGCGGTGCCGACGCTCAAGGCGAGGCCGATCTCGCCCTGTGTCCATTTGTTCGACGTCAGATAGGAGGCGATGAACGGCCCGAAGCCGGTCTGCACGTTGGCGAGAAAGAAATTGAGCCAATCGAGTGCGCGAAGACTACGAATACTTGCCATCTGCTCAGGTCACCGTGAAGCGGCGCGTGCGGCCGAAGCTGCGCCTGACGTCGAGGCCGGTGCCGCCGGCGCAATCGCGCGAATCGGTTCGTCGGGCGCATAGCGCGGCGCGGCGTGAACCTGCTCGTCGGAGAGCTCGGTCTGCACGGCGAGCGAATCGTCTTTGTCGACGAAGTGCAGGGCCGACCAATCCGCAGCCACGCTACGCCGCTCGTGGATCAAGCTGCCCACGTCGATGACAGCCGCCTGCGGATCGCCGCGATTGTCGATGAGCACATCGATCACGCGTCCGACGCGTGTGCCGTTACCGCGCTCGACCGTTGCATCGATGAGCGACAGCAAGTGCGCGGCGCGGCTGGCTGAGGCCGGTGTGTCCGGCTTGCTCGCGCCTTTCGCCTGCGCTTGCTCGGCTGCGGGCGGGCGGCCTGGCGCGACGGCGAGCGTGATCGGCGCTTTTTTCCCCGTCGCGTTGAACGAGAACGCGTTCCACGGGAAGCGCAGCTTACGATCGCCAATGCCCATGAAGCCGGTCAGGTTCACGAGCATTTCGCGCGGTTTGCCGCTCGCGTCGATCAACATGTCGATGGCGCGACCGATCACCTTGCCGTCGGGCCGCTGCACGCGCGCATCGAGCAGGCCATGGGTGTCGGCCGAGGACAGTGTCCGCATGCTGAGGAGCGGGGGTGTGGCGGGCCGGGTGGCCGGTGCGGGCGCAGGCGCGGGCGTTGGTCGCCTGCGGGGCACGGCGCGTGCGGCTTGCCGCGGTGGCACGCGTCGCGTTTCGCCGGCTTCGTGTGCCGGTGCGGAAGCGGGCGCGGGTGCTGCTGCTTCGGAAGCCGGTTCGGGCGCGGCCTCGGAGGCCGGCTCGGCCGGGGCGGCGGTCTGCTCGGTCTCAGGGGCGGGCCGCGGGCCGAACAGACTGCTGCATCCGGCGAGCATCAATAGCAGCAATAGCAACAGGATGCGCTGGGGGACGTACTGACGGGAGGATCCGCCGCTCATCGAGAAAAACTCCTTGCGAGGGGTGAGGGCCGGGTGAACGTGTGCGATGACGCGTCCGTCGGCGTGGCGCGGGCTCCATTCTAGCCGGTGGTTTTTTCGATCGGGCTTTTGGGATGTTCGGTGTAAACGAGGGCGGGTAGAGGCGTGGGCGGCATGCAGGCCAGCCTGGCTCATGAACGCAAGCGGTTGGTTCATGACCTGTTCTGAAAAAAGTGCCGCTCGTATAGGCCGGCACAAGCGCGCCCCAACTCCGGGGCACGTTCGAGGGTCTGATGCAAAGAAAAATGGGTAAGGCGCGTCAGCCGCATGCTCGACTCGAGTTACGCGCTTACGGCATGGCTAACCCCCAATCCAGTAAGCCATGTATTCACCATGCTCGAAGACGCTGCACGGGATACGGCGCCCAGTCTCTTCCGAATAAGTGGAGAGGCATCCCCTCACAAGATCAAGCGCTGAGCTCTGCGTCAGTTCAACCGAAGTACGGGCTGCATTGCGAACACGTTTGTCGTCGACGCCCTCAACGGCTTGGTTAATCCGCACATGCACGTAAAACCTCACGGTCGGCTTGGCGGCTTTGATCCAACTTCTTGCCTCGTCGCGGGTGAACTTGAACTTCGCTGTTATTTTTCCGAGGTCGGTATCCACGATTCTTCCTTGTGACCCGCCCACCAGCGGCAGGCGACTTCTCCCAATCCATCGGACAGCCATTGGCGCAGTGTGTTGCGATGGAGCGATGGCCAGGCAATGCCTGGGTAGTGCTAAAGGCGATGAGGCGCTTGCCTTTTTGAAGCGAAGGGCGGGCGAGACGGTGCCCGTTCGATGCGCCGTAGTAGGCACATCGAACCGTGGTGAAATCAGTAATCGAGATTGGGCAGCGCGTTGCTTACGCGCTTACGCCGTCCGTCCCCTCTGAAGGGGGCGCCAGCATAGAACTGCAATCAAGCTTAGAGCGGCAGTGGCGATCACATAGAATCCCGGCGCGAGATTGCTGCCGGCATGCGTGATAAGAAAGGTGATGATCGAAGCGGAGAAGCCACCAAATGTCACAACCGCGAGGTTGTATGAAATTGATATGCCGGTCGACAGGACTTCGCTCGGGAATTGATCGGAAATCGCGGCAAGGACTGGGCCCTCGTAGAGTGCGATCACGCAACCAAATACCACTTGGAACAGAATCAACGAGCTGAGCTGCGGTCGCGCATTGAGCAATGCGAATAGGGGATAGGCAGCAACGAGCGCAACCACAAGTGCGGCGATAAGGAAAGGGCGGCGGCCGAATCGGTCGGATAGAAGCCCGACGATCGGCGTCACGGTCAGCACAATGGAGGCGCCAACCAAGACCGCGATGAATCCGGCCGACGGTGCCAGCTTCAGTACCTTCGACGCATACGTCGGGATATAAAAGAGCAGGACGTACGAGCAGACCGTCCAGAAGATCACCAGGCCGAAGCCGGTCAGCATCTCGCGGGGCCATGTGCGGACGACCTCTACCGCCGGCGTGCGCGCACGCGATCGGGTGGCCGCAGTCGAGGGATCATGGAGCCGCGAGCGAATGTAAAAACCTGCGGGGCCAAGGAGGAGGCCAAAGAAAAAGGGGACGCGCCACCCCCATGAATTGATCTGTTTCTGATCGAGAAAATCGACGATCACGACGGCGAGCACCGATGCGATGATGATCGCGAGGCCGATACTCGCCTGAATCCAACTCGTGTAATAGCCTCGCCGGGAGGCGGGGACGCAGTCGCGCAAGTAGGCCGTTGCCCCGCCCATTTCGCCACCGGCCGAAAAGCCTTGCAATAGGCGCGCGATCACGATCGTAACGGGGGCCCATATGCCCGCCTGATCATAGGTAGGCGCGAATGCGATCAAAGCGGTACCGGCAGTCATCAAGGCAATCGCCAAGGTCAGCGCTGCCTGTCGTCCCACTTTGTCCGCCATATTGCCGAGGACGATTCCGCCGACCGGGCGCATAAAAAATCCGACGCCAATGGTGGATACGGCAAGTAATAGCGACAGATTGCCGTCGGTCGATGGAAAGAAAAGTTTGGAGATAATTACCGAAAAGAAGCTGAAGGAAATAAAATCGAACCACTCGAAGCCGTTGCCGATGATCACGGCAATAACGGCTCTCCTTGTCGTGTCCGACTCATGCGCAAACGCAACCCCATCAGATGTGATCTGACTAGCCATCTCTTTATGCCCTCATTTATTGTCATGTATGTCGGTATTTCTCGACACTGGGGCAAATATTAATGGGAAGCTTAAGAGCGGTGCTCAGAAATTTTCTCAGAGCAGGCTGACTTTCTGGAATGGATCAGCCATCGTCTACTTGTGCTGCACGAGCCAGTTGCGCAGGGTGGCCACTGCCATCGTATCGCGGCGATCACTCGGCCAGACGAGCTGGTAGCCACCGCCATAGGTTGCACTAGCGTCGCTCGCGAGAACGAGTTGACCGGACTCGACGAGGCTTCTGATGATTTCGCTCCAGCCGAGAATGATGCCCTCGCCGCTGAGCGCGAGTTGGACCAGAAGCGGATAGCTCGTCGCCGTGATCGTCCGTTTCGGGGTAAAGCCCGCTTCACCGCAGGTAAAGCGAAACCAGTCTCGCCAACCCATCCATTGCCGCTGCTGTTCGTCCGCGACAAGCAGCGTGTGTCCCATGAGGTCCCTTGGCTGATAGCGCTTGCCGGCCAAGAACTCCGGGGCACAATAGGCCTGCACCGTCTCACTGATGAATGGGGCGCCGCTCATGCCTGGAGGCGGGGCGTCGCGGATGTAGTAGATCCCGATGTCGAATTCCGCGGGGGCCAGGCTGAACACGGCCTCGCGCACGACGATTCGAATCGAAATTTCCGGATGCTCGCGTGAAAATTTGGAAATGCGCGACGCCAGGAAGAGCGAGCCCGTGCCGGAAGCGCAAGCGATGGTTACGCTGTGCGGGGATTGCTCCTTCATTACCTCGGCTGTTGCTTGGGCGCAGTCCGAAAGGATGTCGTGTATACGTTGCGCATAAATTTGGCCGGCCCGAGTCAGGCGCAGCGCTTTCGCTTCGCGCACGAAGAGGGGTGTCCCCAGGTAGTTCTCGAGCTTGACGACTTGCTTGCTCACGGCACCCTGGGTGACGTTCAGCTCTTGCGCGGCGCGCGTGAAATTCCCGAATCGCGCCGCCGCATCGAAGGCGATGAGGCATTGCAGAGGGGGGAGGGGATGAATGTGCATCGAGCTTGCGGATGTAGTGCCTGGTCATCTCGGAGAGACGAGGGGCTGTTTCGCTGATTCCAGCGCGCCGGTTGCGGCAGTTCCCGCTCGCGGTCGAAGGGCTGCGCCTCTGTGAAGCCCGCTCTCCCGCCTTCCTTGCGGCGGATCGGGACGGTGTGCCGTATACTCCCGTCTTTACGTTGGCGCGGCGTGATTGTCCCCCTATCTCCCAGTGCTACGCGGCTTTTTTTGGGGCTACATCGTAGCACTCGACCGCTAAAACCGAGCAAAACGACGAAGAACCGCAGGGAATCACGCAGCCGGAAAATGCATTTAAGCAGATGAATTTCCAGGGAAAATTGACGAAATCAACGGGTAGGCGCGTGTCCGTCGCCCCGATGATGGATTGGACCGATCGACATTGTCGTTACTTCCATCGCCTCATCTCGCGCGACACGTGGCTGTACACCGAAATGGTCACGACCGGCGCGCTGCTGTTCGGCGATGTGGCACGCCATCTCACCTTTACGGCCGAAGAGGCGCCTGTCGCGCTGCAGTTGGGCGGCAGCGAGCCCAATGACCTTGCGCGCGCCGCCAAGCTCGGCGAGCAGTGGGGCTACGACGAGATCAACCTCAATTGCGGTTGCCCGTCCGAGCGCGTGCAACGCGGCGCATTCGGCGCGTGCCTGATGAACGAGCCGCAACTCGTGGCCGATTGCGTGAAGGCGATGCGCGATGCGGTGACGGTGCCCGTCACGGTCAAGCATCGCATCGGCGTCGATGCGGTCGAAGACTATTCCTTCGTGCGCGACTTCGTCGGCACGGTGGCGCAAGCCGGCTGCGACGTGTTCGTCGTGCATGCGCGCAATGCGATCCTCAAAGGCTTGTCGCCGAAAGAGAACCGCGAGATCCCGCCGCTCAAGTACGAATATGCGTACCGTCTCAAGCACGACTTTCCGTCGCTCGAGATCATCATCAACGGCGGCATCAAGACGCTCGACGAAGTCGAGGCGCACTTGCAGCACGTCGACGGCGTGATGCTCGGTCGCGAGGCGTACCACAACCCGTACGTGCTGGCCGACGTCGACACACGTTTCTATGGCGCTGCCGGCCCCGCCAAGACGCGCGAGCAGATCGAGTCGGAGCTCATCGAGTATTGCGCTGCCGAGCTTGCGCGCGGCACGTTCCTCGGCGCCATCATGCGTCACGCGCTGGGGCTGCACCGGGGCGTAGCCGGCGCCCGCGGCTGGCGTCGCGTCCTCTCGGACAGCAAGCGTCTGGCGGCGGCCGATCTATCGATCTTTGATGAAGCGCGCAGCCATTTGCGTGAATCTTCAGAAATTATCGATTGAGGGGCTATGCAAACCCAAATCGAATTTGTATAATCTCGCTTCTTCGTTGGTTGGTAAGCCTGATTCGGCAAGCCAGGCAGCAAGATTCAGTGGTGGCTGTAGCTCAGTTGGTAGAGTCCAGGATTGTGATTCCTGTCGTCGTGGGTTCGAGTCCCATCAGCCACCCCAAAATTCCGAAAACGGCACTGGAGTTGTTCCAGTGCCGTTTTTCTTTGTGGCTTCACAATTCAACGCGATCGCACTCGATGACGTGCGCCTGTCGCGCGATGGTACGATGCCTCGACTGGTAGTAAAAATAGTGACTCGCGCCGCCATTTGCGGCCGGAGTCGAGCACAGGAAAGCGTATGAGCAAGCAAAAGATCGATCCCAAACTCGAGCAGGCACTCACGCGTGGCGACCTCGCTATGCGGCAAGCAGATTCGGCCCGCGCCACCGCGCTCCTGCGCGCGCTCGGCAAGATGGTCGTCGACGCCTGCGAGACCATCGGCGTGGAGGCATTCACGTCGATCCCCGATGGCGACCGCATTTACGACCCGGACCAAGGCATCTGGCCGCAGACACTGTTGCTTTCGCTCGATGGCCCCGTCGAGCAAGCCGATCCCGACGAGCTGCGCAAGATTTGGCTGCTCGCCAACACGACTGCCACGACGTTTCGCGTTGAATGGCAGCGTGCCGACGGCAAGGTCGGCCGCTACGACGGACGCCCGCTCGAGACGGTCGCGTTTCTGAGCGACGTCGACATTCCCTGGAGCGACGACGAAGTCTGACGCGCACGAACGGCGCCGACGCCTCAGCGCATGAGTCGGCGCCTGAATAGCACGGCGCACACGAAAAACGGCACGATCGCGTAAGCGACCAGCACCGCGACGTGCAGCCAGACATGCGCCACAGGCCGCCCCAGCATCGCGGGTCGAATGAGCTCGACGGCATGGGCGAGCGGCAGCAGCCACGCCGCTTGCTGCACGGCCCCCGGCAGCTGCGCGAGCGGAAAGAACACGCCTGACAGCAGCAGCATCGGCGTCAGCACCAGTGTCTGATAGAACATGAAGAAGTCGTAGGACGGCGCGAGCGCCGTAACGACCATTGCGAGACTCGCGAACGCGACACCGGCCAGCACGATCACGGGCAGCGCGACGAGCATCGACGGAAAATGGGCGTAGCCGAGCGCGCCCGCCACGAGCATGATGGCCGCACCCGATAGTACGGCCTTGCTGCCGGCCCAGATGATCTCTCCGGCCACGATGTCGCCAAGGGTCAGCGGCGTGTGCATGATCGCCTCCCAGGTGCGCTGCACGTGCATGCGCGAGAAGCCCGAATACATCGACTCGAAGCTTGCCGACATCATGACGCTCGAGGCCACCGTGCCGGCTGCAAGGAACGCGATGTACGACACGCCGTCGACGTGTCCCACCATGAGCCCGAGTCCAAAACCCAGACCGAACAGGTAGATCATCGGATCGGCCAGATTGCCGAACATCGACGCGAGCGCGAGCTTGCGCCAGACGAGGTAGTTGCGCCGCCATACCGCAACCCAATTCGTCGCGTTGGCCGGCAGCGCCAGCGCCGCGCGATGGGGTGCCGCGGAGCGTTCGGCGTCGTGCTTGACGCGAGTCTCGTAGGAAGAACGGGCATCCATGTGCGTTGCACCTATGCGATTCAGTCTTGCATCTCGCGGCCCGTCAGCCGCAGGAACACGTCTTCGAGATTGGCGGGGCGATGGACGTAACGCAGCCCCGTGCGGTCTGCCAGCCGCGCATGGACGGGTTCTGCATCGCGCACATAGCAGAACAGCGTCTCGCCACTGATTTCGGTACGCACCGCGAACGGCGCGAGCTCGTCGCGCAGCGTGGCCGGCGACGCACCATAGACTTCAATGACGTCGCACCCGATTTCCGACGCGATGAGCTCGTTCGGCGCGCCTTCGGCAATCTTGCGCCCTTCTTCGATGATGCACAGCCGGTCGCACAGCCGCTCGGCTTCTTCCATGAAGTGCGTCGTGAGCAGAATCGTCTTGCCGCGGGCAAGCAGCGAACGCAGACGTTCCCAGATCAGATGGCGCGCCTGCGGATCGAGTCCCGTCGTAGGCTCGTCCATGACGAGCACGTCTGGGTCGTTGATGAGGGCGCGAGCGAGCGTCAGGCGCCGCTTCATCCCACCCGACAATTCGCCCACACGCGCCTCGGCCTTGCTCTCGAGCCGCGCAAAATCGAGCAGTGCCGGGATCATGGCCCGAGCCTTGCTCGTCGATAAACCGAAGTAGCGTCCGAAGACGATCAGGTTCTCACTGACCGTGAAATCGGGGTCGAGATTGTCGAACTGCGGCACGACGCCGACGCGCTGCCGGGCAAGGCGTGCTTGACTCGGAATGGTCTGTCCGCACAGGGCGATTCGCCCTGCGTCGGGCTCGGCGAGACCGAGCAGCATGCGTAACGTCGTCGTCTTGCCGGCACCGTTCGGGCCGAGCAGACCGAAGCATTCTCCAGCCCGCACATGAAACGAAAGGCGATCGACGACGGCTCTACCGCTGTAGTGCTTTTCGACTTCGAGAAATTCGATGGCGTGATTCGACATGGGCGTTGGCGCATCGTGGTCGTGCGGGGCCGGGCCATTCTAGTGCATTGGCGGCGCGGGCAGCGTCGTCTCACTCGGCACGGACAGGCCGTCGCGAATGGACCGCCTCCGTGCGTGTGCGAGCAGACGAATCTAGGCGTTTTCCTTGCCTTGCCAGCCCGCTTGCAGCGCAGCATGATTCCAACGAACACATGAACGTCTGCGATCGACGCGGACAGGGAGACCCTGATGGCAAGCTATAACAAGATTCTGCTCTGCTACGACGGTACCCGTGAAGGGCGTAAGGCCCTGCGCGTTGGCGCCAACCTTGCCCTCGATCTGAAAGCCGAAACGCACCTGTTGTCGGTGGTCGATATGCGTACGAGCATTGCGCAAAGCGCCGGCTTGCTGACCGACGTTGCCTGCAGTCGCTTCGAGGAGGCCGCGCGCGAAATCCTGCAGGAAGGTGTCGACTGGCTGACCGAGCGTGGTGTGACGGCCCATGGGCATTTCGCGTTCGGTCACCCGATCGACGAGATCGCCAATCTGGCCGAACAATTGAAGGTCGATCTCGTCGTGGTCGGCCATCGCGCGCGCAGCGGGCTGTCGCGATGGTGGATGGGTTCGGGCAACACGCCGTTGCTCGACCGCGTCTCGTGCAGCATCCTGGTGGCGGTGTCGGCGCCCCATGAGGCCGAGGAGACGACGGAAACCTCGAGTACGCCTGCGAACGCAGGGTCGGACCGCTGAGCCGGTGCCGCCGTCACGTCATCGATTCAGATCGACGGCGGCAAGCTTCCATGAGAACCAGCCGTAGCGCTCGAAGATCGCGCTATAGCGCTGGTGTCCCCCACTGTCTTCATACGTGACCACGAATTCGTCGAACGAGCGGTACCCTGCGCTCGTTCGCGGTGACGGCTTGTGTTCAGCCTCGGGCGCGGCGGACTCGGTGGACGACTGAGCCGACTCTCCGCGTGGCGCGCCGGAAGTCGCATCGCTCGGTGGCGCTGGCGGTGTTTCGCCGGGCTCGCCGCGCGGCGGCAAGCCATTTAGCAGCGCCGCGACACCGTCGGGCGTCGCATAGGCGTCGACGAGCGGACTGATCAGCGCCATTCCCACCAGTGCCCCGATTGCAGCCAGCGGATGCTCGCGCTTTTGTGCGTCGACGCGGCGCATCAGCAATTCGGTGACTTGTTCCTTCAGGCTCACGCGCAGCGATGGGTAATCGACATACCGATCGACCATCACCGCATCGCGCGCGTCGGCCGCTTGCTTGAGCCGATGAAGCACGAGATAGGGCGTGGCATACGTGTAGCCCGCTACGGCGAGCGCGGCGATGATCAACAGCGCGATAAGCCGTTTTTGAGAGCGGTGGTTCATAGCGAAACAGCGTTGGCTGAGGGCAGGTGCGACGACGATGGCCGCTGCGGTGCGAACATCGTAGCAGGGCCGGGCGAGGCTCACTCAGCCCAATTGCGCGGTGCGCACGCCGGCACGTTCCTCGTCGATGCAGCGATCGATCATCTTGCATACGGCGTCGATGGTTCCGACGAGGATCACACGCGACGCACCGTGATAGACGCGCACGGGCGCGCGCCGCGCCGGCTCGGAATGGAGAGCGCTGTTCAGCGACACGCGCGCAAACGCCGGCAGTGAGGAGGGCTGCTCATCGGCGCCGGGTTCGCGTTCGACGGCGATGTTCGGCGCCGCCAGCGCATCGAGCGGCGGGCAGGGCAGCAAGCTCCGCAGATGGCGCAGCCGGCCGAAAGGGCGTAACGGCATGAGGCGGGCAAGACGGTTCATGGCGTCTCCGGTGTGATGGTCAGAATTCGGTCGGGCGAATGAGCCCCACCGCGATGCCTTCGAGCGCGAAATCGGCACTGCCGGCTGCGACGAAGATGTTTTCGTAATCGGGGTTTTCGGCGATCAGTTCGAGACCGTTGGGCCGGCGCTTGAGACGCTTGACCGTGACGTCGTCCCCGAGCCGCGCGATGATGATCTGCCCGTCCTTCGCCTCCGTGCGCTTTTGCACGGCCAGCAAGTCGCCATCGAGGATGCCTGCGTCACGCATCGACAGCCCACGCACCTTGAGCAGGTAATCGGGCTTGCTCGAGAACAGCGCGGGATCGCACGCATAGTGTTGCGAGATGTGCTCCTGCGCCAGGATCGGGCTACCGGCCGCCACGCGCCCGACCAGCGGCAGCGACAGCTGCATCAGCGCCGGATGCGGCAGCGTGAGCTGGCGTGGCATGTCGTCCAGCGCGAGCAGGCGGATGCCGCGGGATGCACCGGCCGCGAGTTCGATGACGCCTTTGCGGGCGAGCGCGCGCAGATGCTCTTCGGCCGAATTGGCCGAGCTGAATCCGAGCGCGGCCGCGATTTCGGCGCGCGTCGGCGGGAAGCCGCTGTGCTCGATCGACTGGCGGATCAAATCGTAGACCTGCTGCTGTCGTGCGGTGAGTTTGGTCATGGAGCCACTGTATGGATAGACAGGTTGCTGTATTTTTATACAGTATCGAATGGATTTCAAGTAAACGATGCGACCCCGCAGCGCATCGTCGCACCTTCCCTTAGCAGAAAAACTCATAAAAAAATGATCATTTATTATTTTTGGAGATAAGAGCCGTTGGCTAGACTGGCCCCATTGTTCTGGCGTAGTCGATGCGAAACGGAGAAAAGAGAATGGTGAATCGGGGTGGGCTCGCTGTTTGGCGCGCCAAGTCGAAGTTCGTCGCCCATGCCGCGGCGGCCGTGGCGCTCGCGGCCGTCACGACCTTTGCGGCAAGCACCGCGGCACATGCGGAAACGACGTTGCTGAACGTATCGTACGATCCGACGCGCGAGCTTTATCAGGACATCAACAGCGCCTTCTCGGCCTCGTGGAAGGCGCAGACCGGCGAGACGGTCGCGATTCGGCAATCGCATGGCGGCTCGGGCGCGCAGGCCCGCTCGGTGCTCGATGGCTTGCAAGCCGACGTCGTGACGCTGGGCCTTGCCTATGACGTCGACGTGCTCGCGGATCGCGGCCTCGTCGGCAAGGACTGGCAACAGCGGCTGCCCGAGAACGCCGCGCCGTACACGTCGACGATCGTGCTGCTCGTGCGGCACGGCAATCCCAAGCACATCAGGGACTGGGACGACCTGACCAAGCCCGGCATCTCGATCGTGACGCCGAATCCGAAGACCTCGGGCGGCGCGCGCTGGAACTATCTGGCCGCCTGGGCCTATGCACTGCACCGGCCGGGCGGCAGCGAGGCGAGTGCGAAGGCGTTCGTCACCCAGCTTTACCGCAATGCCGGCGTGCTCGATTCGGGCGCGCGCGGCGCGACCACGAGCTTCGTGCAGCGCGGCCTGGGCGATGTGCTGATCGCGTGGGAAAACGAAGCGTTTCTCGCGCGCAAGGAGTTCGGCGCGGACCAGTTCGACATCGTCGTCCCGTCGGCCAGCATTCTCGCGGAGCCGCCCGTGGCCGTGGTCGACAAGGTCGTCGACAAGCACGGCACGCGCAAGCTCGCCGAGGCCTACCTGAAGTTCCTGTACAGCGACGAAGGGCAGCGCATCGCGGCGCGCAATTTCTATCGCCCACGCTCGGCCAGCGTGCCGACCGATCTGACGGGCAAGTTTCCGAAGCTGAAGCTGTACACCGTCGACGATACGTTCGGCGGCTGGACCAAGGCGCAAAAGACCCACTTCGCCGACGGTGGCGTATTCGATTCGATCTATCAGCCGCGCTGACTTTGAGCGAGCGGCATCCGGCAGTCCGACGTTGCACACCCAGATGATGAGAGCCCCCGCGCGCGGCCTGACCAGGCTGCGCGACGAGGCCGATCGATTGACCCTGAAGAGCCCAGCATGACGACGTTCTCCTTCCGTAAGCCGAGTGCGCTGCCCGGTTTCGGCGCGACGTTCTCGGTGACGGTCACGTACCTGAGCCTGATCGTCCTGATCCCGCTCGCCGCGGCGTTCGCGAAAGCGGCCACGCTCGATGTCGCCCAGTTCGTCGCGGCAGTCGCGTCGCCGCGCGTGCTCGCGTCGTACCGCCTCACGTTCGGCGCCAGCGCGCTCGCCGCGCTGATCAATGCCGTGTTCGGCCTGCTCGTCGCCTGGGTGCTCGTGCGCTATCCGTTCCCGGGCAAGCGTCTCGTCGATGCGATCGTCGATCTGCCGTTCGCGCTGCCCACGGCAGTGGCCGGCATCGCGCTGGCCGCCGTGTACGCCGGCAACGGCTGGATCGGCCAATGGTTCGCGCCGCTCGGCGTGAAGATCGCGTTTGCACCGGCCGGCGTGCTCGTCGCGCTCACGTTCATCGGCTTGCCGTTCGTCGTGCGCACCGTGCAGCCCGTGCTCGAAGACTTCGAGCGCGAGCAGGAGGAAGCGGCGGCGTGCCTGGGCGCGACGCGCGCGCAGACGTTCTTGCGCGTGATCCTGCCCGCGCTCGCGCCGGCGCTCTTGACGGGCATCGCGCTCGCGTTCGCGCGTGCGCTCGGCGAGTACGGCTCGGTCATTTTCATCGCCGGCAATATCCCGATGAAGTCGGAGGTGACGTCGCTGCTGATCGTCACGAAGCTCGAGCAGTACGACTACGCCGGCGCAACGGCGCTTGCCGTCGTCATGCTCGTCACCTCGTTCGCGATGCTGTTCGTCATCAACGCCTTGCAATGGCACTGGCAGCGCCGTACGAGCCGCGCGCCCGCGCTCACGGAGCGTACCGGGGAGGTGCGCCGATGAACCGCTTGGCTATTTCCGTGAACGAGGCAGAGCAGGCGAGCCGCGCCCACGTTCCGCTTCGGTCGCGTATGGTTCCCCACCTCGTGCGTTGGGGGCTGACCGGCGTCGCGCTCGTGTTTCTCGCGCTGTTTTTGGTCGTGCCGCTGGTGGTCGTCTTCGATCAGGCGTTCGCCAAAGGTGTGCGCTTTTATCTGGCTGCGCTCGCCGACCCCGACGCACGGGCGGCCATCGCGTTGACGCTCGGCGTGGCGCTGATCGCCGTGCCGCTGAACCTGGTATTCGGGCTCGCGGCGTCATGGGCCATCGCCAAGTTCGAGTTTCGCGGGCGCGCGTTGCTGACGACGCTGATCGACTTGCCGTTCTCGGTGTCACCCGTCATTTCGGGCGTCGTCTACGTGCTGTTGTTCGGCGCGCAGGGCTGGCTCGGCCCGTGGCTCGAGGCGCACGACCTGCAGATCGTCTTCGCCGTGCCCGGCATCGTGCTTGCGACGATCTTCGTGACGTTTCCCTTCGTCGCGCGCGAGCTGATTCCGCTGATGCAGGCGCAGGGCAGCGACGAGGAAGAGGCCGCGCGCGTGCTGGGCGCGTCGGGCTGGCAGATCTGGCGTCGCGTCACACTGCCCAACGTCAAGTGGGGGCTGCTGTACGGCGTGATTCTTTGCAACGCGCGGGCGATGGGGGAATTCGGCGCCGTGTCGGTCCTGTCGGGACATATCCGCGGTCAAACCGATACGATGCCGCTGCACGTCGAAATGCTCTACAACGATTACAACTTCGCGGCTGCTTTCGCGGTCGCGTCCGTGTTGGCACTGATCGCGCTCGCGACGCTGGTCCTCAAGCTCGTTGCCGAGCGGCGTCTGGCAGCGGCCATGCAGGTTCGAGGGTGAAGGAATAGGGAGATGCCGATGGGAATCACGGTGCGCAACCTGCACAAGCGCTTCGGCGCGTTTACCGCGCTCGATGGCGTGTCGCTCTACTTCGCACGCGGCGAGCTCAATGCACTGATTGGTCCGTCCGGCTGCGGCAAGACCACGCTGCTGCGCGTGATCGCGGGCCTCGAGACCGCCGACCGTGGCGAGGTGCTGCTAGGCGGGCGCGATGTCGGGTCGCTCGATGCGCGCGAGCGGCAGGTGGGCTTCGTGTTTCAGCACTATGCGTTGTTTCGCCACATGACGGTGTTCGAGAACGTCGCGTTCGGCTTGCGCGTGAAGCCGCGCCGCGAGCGGCCCAGCGAGGCCGCTATTCGCGCGAAGGTGCACGAGCTGCTCGAGCTGGTGCAACTCGACTGGGTCGCCGACCGCTATCCGTCGGCACTCTCGGGCGGGCAGCGGCAGCGCATCGCGCTGGCGCGCGCGCTCGCGGTCGAGCCCAAGGTGCTGCTGCTCGACGAGCCGTTCGGCGCGCTCGATGCGAAAGTGCGCAAGGAGTTGCGTGGCTGGCTGCGTCGCTTGCACGACGAGCTCGCGATCACGACGATCTTCGTCACGCACGATCAGGATGAGGCGCTCGACGTGGCCGACCGCATCGTCGTGATCAATCACGGCCAGGTCGAGCAGACCGGCAGCCCGCAGGAGGTCTACGATCATCCGCGCACGCCGTTCGTCTATGGCTTTCTGGGCGCCGCGAATCGGTTGCCGGGGCGGCTCGAGCCGTGCGGCTTCGTGCCCGAGGGCGCTCACGCGGCACTCGCGCTCGCGCGCACGGCAGGCGATGCGCCGGTCGCGCAAGGGCCTGCGCATGCGTACGTGCGTCCGCACGATCTGCGCCTTTACCGCCACGACGACGCGGCGCACGACGGCCTCGCCGCCAGCGTACGGCGCGTGATTCAGCTCGGCGCATCGGTGCGCGTCGAGTTGGCCGGCGAGGCGGGCCAGCTCGAGGCCGAGCTCACGCGCGACGCATGGGAGGCGCTCGCACTTGCCGAGGGCGAGCGCGTGACGGTCGTGCCGCGCTCGCTGCGCGTGTTTGCAGAGCATTGAAGTCGGTCCACACCGTGCGCGGCGGTGGCCTGCCGCGCACGATCACAACAATAGAACCTGATTGACAGAAGAGAGGTCGACATGAACTTCCAGCAGTTGCGCTTCGTGCGCGAAGCGGTGCGCCGCAATCTGAACCTGACTGAAGTCGCCAATGCGCTGTACACGTCGCAATCGGGCGTCTCCAAGCAGATCAAGGACCTCGAGGACGAGCTCGGCGTCGACATCTTCGTCCGCCGCGGCAAGCGGCTCACCGAGCTCACGGAGCCCGGCAAGGCCGTGCACAGGCTGATCGAACGCATGCTGCTCGATGCCGAGAACCTGCGCCGCGTCGCGCGCCAGTATGCCGACGAGGACACGGGCCATCTCGTCGTCGCGACGACGCACACGCAGGCCCGCTATGCATTGCCCAAGGTGATTCGTCAGTTCACCGAAATTTTTCCGAAGGTGCATCTGGCGCTGCGTCAGGGCAGCCCGCGGCAGATCGCGCAGATGATCATCGACGGCGAGGCCGATATCGCCATCTCGACCGAGGCGCTCGACCGCTTCGCCGACATCGTGACGTTTCCGTGCTATTCGTGGCACCACGTCGTCGTGGTGCCGAAGCAGCATCCGCTCGTCGGCCGCACCACGAAATTGACGCTCGAAGAGGTGGCCGAGTATCCGATCGTCACCTATGACCGCGATTTCACGGGCCGCTCGCACATCGACGATGCGTTCGCCAAGGCCGGCGTCCTGCCCGACGTCGTGCTGACCGCGATCGACTCGGACGTGATCAAGACTTACGTGGAGCTCGGGATGGGCGTCGGCGTGGTGGCCGCGATGGCCTACGATGAGAAACGCGATACCGAGCTCGTGGCGCTCGACACTCAGCATCTGTTCGGCGCGAGTACGACGCGCGTGGGGTTGCGCAAGGGCGCGTTCCTGCGCGCGTACGCGTATCGCTTCATCGAGATGTTCGCGCCGCAGCTCAGTGAGGCCGATCTGACGAACCGGCTGCGCGAAGCCGCGTAACGGAAAAGGCCGGCTGCGACCCGCTGCCGGCCTGCCGATAGGCACGCCGCCGCGTATAGAATGGCGGCCATGAATACGACTTCATCCCCCTCTTCGACAGCGGCGCTGCCGCGCATCGCCGTCCTCGCCACGGGCGGCACGATCGCAGGCAGCGCGGCCGATGCCGCGCAAACGGCCGGCTATCAGGCTGGCGTGGTCGGCGTCGACCGACTGCTCGCGGCCGTGCCCGCGCTCGCGAACATCGCCCGCATCCACGCCGAACAAATCGCGAGCATCGATAGCAAGGATCTCGATGCCACGCTGTGGACGACGCTGGCGCACCGCATCGACGCGTTGTGCCTGCAGGACGACATCGATGGCGTCGTCGTCACGCACGGCACCGATACGCTCGAAGAGACGGCTTATCTGCTGCATCTGGTGCTGAAAACGGCCAAGCCTGTCGTCCTGACCGCGGCGATGCGGCCGTCTTCGGCGCTGTCGGCTGACGGCCCGCTCAATCTGCTCAATGCGGTGACGGTAGCCGCGTCGACTGGCGCGCACGGACAGGGCGTGCTCGTCGCGTTCAACAATCGCATCCACTGTGCGCGCGATGTCGTGAAGACGAGTACGTATGCCGTCGACGCGTTCCAGTCGCCCGAGATCGGCGCGCTGGGCTGGGTGCAGGATGGTCGCGTCGATTTGCAGCGCAGCGCCGTGCGTCCGCATACGACGGCCACGCCGTTTGCCGTCGCATCGACGTGGCCGGCCGTCGAAATCGTCACGAGCTATGCGGGCGCGTCGCGGCTGACGGTCGATGCGTTGATCGCGGCGCGTGTGGCTGGCATCGTCGTCGCAGGCACCGGCAACGGCTCGATCCACGCGTCGATGCAGGCCGCGCTGGCCGAAGCCGTGAGCGCGGGCATCCAGGTCGTGCGCGCTTCACGGGTGGGTTCGGGGCACGTCATGCACAACGGCGCGGCGCCCGACGATAGGCTCGGCTTCGTCAGCGCGGGCGCGCTGAACCCGTACAAGGCGCGCGTGTTGACGATGCTTGCGCTCACGGCCGGCTTTGCCGATCGCGTCGCGCTGCAACGCGCGTTCGATACCTACTGAGCACTGAGCAGAACGGGAGAGCGCGCGCGATGCCGCGCCATCGTAACGCAAGGTCGGGCGCTAAGAACGTGTAATCCGACAGACGGACACCCGACGACGACGTCTGACCGACCAAGGCTTCCCCGGCGTCGCCGGGTGCCGCTGCGGACCCCACCGCCGCCTTCAGCCGAAAGCGGCTTCTTTGCCTGCCCTGGCGGGCGCACCGCAGGTCGCGGGACCTGCCTGTGCTTGCGCCGGGGCGAGGCGCCCCACGTGCCGGCCGTCCGGCTGGAAAAGCCGGAGGCCGAATCCGGGCTTGCGCCGGTTCAGGCCGCAAGCGTCTTCTGGTCCTTCTCCTGCGCGATCTCGAAGTCGGCCATGAATTCCAGCGCGCGAATCATCGCCGAGTGGTCCCAGCCGCTGCCGCCGTGCGCGGCGCAGACGCTGAAGAGCTGCTGTGCGCTCGCGGTATGGGGCAGCGCGATGCCGAGCTTGCGTGCGCCGTCGAGCGCCAGGTTCAGGTCCTTGCGGTGCAGCTCGATGCGAAAGCCTGGGGCGAACGTGCGCTGGGTCATGCGCTCGCCATGCACTTCGAGGATGCGCGACGAAGCAAAGCCACCCATCAGCGCACGCCTGACGCGTTCGGGATCGGCGCCTGAGCGCGCCGCGAACAGCAGCGCTTCGGCGACGGCTTCGATGTTCAGCGCGACGATGATCTGGTTGGCGACCTTGCAGGTCTGGCCCGCGCCGTTGTCGCCGATCAGCGAGATGTTCTTGCCCATCAGCTCGAACAACGGCTTGGCGCGCTCGAACGCGGCCTCCGGGCCACCGACCATGATCGTCAACGTGGCGTCGCGCGCGCCGACTTCGCCGCCCGACACCGGCGCATCGAGGTAGTCGCAGCCGAGTGCGTTGATGCGCTTGGCGAACGCTTGCGTCTCGAGCGGCGAGATCGAGCTCATGTCGATGACGAGCTTGCCGGCAGACAGGCCCTTGGCGATGCCGTCGTCGGCGAACAGCACGTTTGCGACGTCGGGCGTGTCGGGCACCATCGAGATGACGATGTCGGCCGCCTTGGCGACCGCCGTCGAATCGGCGGCGACCGTCGCGCGCTCGCGCAGGTCGTCGGGTATCGGATAAGCGCCGTTGACGACGAGCGCGTGTCCGCCCTTGAGAAGGTTGCGCGCCATGTGTGCGCCCATGATGCCGAGGCCGATGAAGCCGATCTTTGCCATGTCGATGGTCCGTCTATCTTGTCGTGGTGAGAGGCGCGGCAGGCGCAGTGCCCGCCGCGCTTGATGGAGTGGAGCGGTTTTCGCCGGCGAGTCTCAAGCGGTGCGGTGGCCCGCGAGCGCGCGTAGCCAGCCGAGCCCATCGAGCGTGGTCGTTCGCGGCTTGTATTCGCAGCCGATGTAGCCGTCGTAGCCAAGCGCGTCGAGTCGCGCGAACAAGAACGCGTAGTGGATCTCGCCGGTGCCCGGTTCGTGCCGGCCCGGGTTGTCGGCGAGCTGGAGGTGGGCGATGCGCGGCAAGTGTTTTTCGATCGTCGCGGCCAGTTCGCCCTCCATGCGTTGCATGTGATAGATGTCGTACTGCAAATACAGATTCGTCGAGCCGACGGCTTCGATCACGTCGAGTGCCTGACGCGAGCGATTGAGCGCAAAGCCCGGGATGTCATAGCTGTTGCACGGCTCGACGAGCAGCTTGATGCCTTCGCGTTCGAGCGCGTCCGCCGCGAAGCGCAGGTTGGTGACGATGGTTGCGCGGGCGAGGTCGGCATCGACATCAGGCGTGGGAATGCCCACGAGGCAATTGAGCTGCGGCACCTTCAGCGCCTTTGCGTACTCGATGGCACGGCCCACGCCGTCCTGAAACTCGCCGATGCGCTCGGGCAAGCACGCGATGCCGCGTTCGCCCGCTTCCCAGTTACCGGCGGGCAGGTTGTGCAGCACGAGCCGCAGGCGGTTCGTCTCGAGCCGTTCGGCGAGCTCGTGCGCGGCATACGGGTAGGGAAACAGGAATTCCACGGCATCGAAGCCTGCTTGCGCGGCGGCCGCGAAGCGCTCGAGGAACGGCACTTCGTTGAACAGCATCGTCAGGTTGGCGGCGAATTTCGGCATGTCGGTTCTCGTCGGTCGGTCGGGGCTGTCGCTCGTTTTGGGTTTTTGGGTGCTCGTCGAATCCATTACGCTCGCTCAGTCGAGCAGCGAGATCGCAGTCGGTGCGTCGTGACGCGTTTCTGCGAGCGGCTCGAATTCGTTGATCGCGTCGATCTCGGTGCCCATCGCGACGTTCGTCACGCGTTCGAGAATCACCTCGACGACGACGGGCACGTTGAATTCGGCGAGCATGGCCTGTGCCTTTTCGAGCGCGGGGCGGATGTCCTGCGGCTTGAACACGCGCAACGCCTTGCAGCCGAGGCCCTCGACGACGGACACGTGATCGACGCCATAGCCATTGACCTCGGGCGCATTCACGTTCTCGAACCCGAGCTGCACGCAGTAGTCCATGTCGAACGCGCGCTGCGCCTGGCGGATCAGGCCGAGATACGAGTTGTTCACGACCACGTGCACGTACGGCAGCTTGAACTGCGCGCCAACGGCGAGTTCCTCGATCATGAACTGGAAGTCGTAGTCGCCCGAGAGCGCGACGATCGGGCGCTGCGGGTCGGCCGCACGCACGCCGAGCGCGGCCGGAATGGTCCAGCCGAGCGGCCCGGCTTGGCCGCAGTTGATCCAGTTGCGCGGCGCGTACACGTGCAGGAACTGCGCGGCGGCGATCTGCGACAGGCCGATCGTGCTCACATAGCAGGTGTCGCGGCCGAACACCTGGTTCATCTCCTCGTAGACGCGCTGCGGCTTGATCGGCACATCGTCGAAGTGGGTCTTGCGTTGCAGCGTGCGTTTCCGGGTGCGGCAGGCCTCGGCCCACGCGCTGCGGTCCTTCAGCTTGCCGGCCGCCTGCCATTCGCGCGCGACCTCGACGAAGCGCTCGAGCGCCGCCTTGGCGTCGGACACGATGCCGAGATCGGGGCCGAACACGCGGCCGATCTGCGTCGGCTCGATGTCGACGTGCACGAATTTGCGGCCCTTCGTGTAGACGTCGATGCTTCCCGTATGCCGGTTGGCCCAGCGGTTGCCGATGCCGAGCACGAAATCGGCTTCGAGCATCGTCGCGTTGCCATAGCGATGCGCCGTTTGCAGCCCGACCATGCCGGCCATCAACGGATGATCGTCGGCGATGGCGCCCCACGACATCAGCGTCGGAATAACGGGCACGCCGACCGTTTCGGCGAACGTGACGAGCAGCGCTTCGGCCGATGCATTGACGACGCCGCCGCCCGACACGATCAGCGGACGCTCGGCGTCATTGAGCATCGCGAGCGCGGCCTCGATCTGCTTGCGCGTGGCGCTCGGCTTGTAGACGGGTAGCGGTTCGTACGTATCGATGTCGAACTCGATCTCGGCCAGTTGCACGTCGACGGGCAGGTCGATCAGCACGGGGCCCGGGCGGCCCGAGCGCATCAGGTGAAAGGCTTGCTGGAACACGCGCGGCACGAGCGCAGGCTCGCGCACGGTCACAGCCCATTTCGTGACGGGCTTGGCGATCGATTCGATGTCGACGGCCTGGAAGTCTTCCTTGTAAAGCCGCGCACGCGGCGCCTGGCCCGTGATCGCGAGAATCGGGATCGAGTCGGCGGATGCCGAATAAAGGCCCGTGATCATGTCGGTGCCGGCCGGACCCGATGTGCCGATGCACACGCCGATGTTGCCCGGGGCTGCGCGCGTATAGCCCTCGGCCATGTGCGAGGCGCCTTCGACGTGGCGCGCGAGCACGTGGCTGATGCCGCCGGCCTTGCGCAGCGCCGAGTAGAGCGGATTGATGGCGGCGCCCGGCACGCCAAATGCTGTGTCGATTCCCTCTCGTTCGAGCACGAGCACGGCGGCGTCGACGGCTCTCATCTTCGGCATGGATGTCTCCTGAATGGCGTTGGAATGGCGTTGAAACCGCGTTCAGATGCACTGTAGGGTTGTCGAAAAGGTTTGATAAGATTCGGTGGAGTCGCTTGTTTCGAAACAAAAAGTATTGAATGAGCGCGCGCAGCGGTGCGACGGCGGCCGGCCACATAGAGGAGTGCACATGGATCGCTTCAAGCAGATCGAAACATTCGTGCGGGTGGCCGAGGCCGGCAGCCTGGCCGCGGCAGCGCTCGAGGAGGGGGTCTCGCCGGTGATCCTCGGGCGGCGCATCGACGCGCTCGAAAAACGCCTCGGCGTGAAGCTGATGTATCGCTCGACGCGTCGGCTCGTGGTCAGCGAGGAGGGCGCTTCGTTTCTCGAGCGCTGCCGGGGCCTGCTCGCCGAATGGGAGCAGGCCGAGAACGAGCTCGCGGCGGGGCGGCGCGCCGTGACGGGGCATCTGATCGTGTCCGCACCGGCCGCGTACGGCCGCAAGCACGTGGCGCCGCTGGCGCCGGCCTTTCTGGCCGACAAGCCCGAGTTGCGCATGTCGTTCAACCTGACCGACCGCGTCGTCGATCTCGTGCGTGAGGGCTATGACCTGTCGATTCGCATCGGCGGCGCGGTCGATCCGAACTTCGTCGCCGTCAAGCTCGCCTCGAACCGGCGTGTGGTCTGCGGCACGCCCGGCTATTTTGCGAAGCATGGCAGGCCAAGAACGCTCGACGACCTGCTCGAGCACAACTGCCTTGCGTTCAATCTGCAAGGCGGGCAAAACCGCGGCTGGTATTTCCGACGCAACGGCAAGCTCGTGACGATGCGGGTGGCCGGCACGCTCGACTGCAACGACGGCGAGCTGCTGCACCGCTGGGCATCCGAGGGGCTGGGGCTCGGTTGGCGCTCGACCTGGGAGATTGCCGAGCAGCTCGCGCGCGGCGAGCTCGAAACGGTGCTCGACGAATTCGCGTTGCCCGATTACGACATCCTGGCCGTGTACCCACAGCAACGCTACGTGCCGGCCAAGGTGCGCTACTTCATCGATTACCTGAAGGAGGCCTATGCGCGGCCCGGCTACTGGAGCGGCGGCGGGGCTTGACGTCACGGCAGGAGCCTGCGTGCCGGGCTGGGCAGGTGCGCGCAAATCGACCGAGGCAGCGGGGCTAAGCCGTTGAAAATGCGCCCGAAATGCGCCGGCAGACGACGGCTTTGATTGCATCCCGCCCCAGCTTGGGTTACACTTTCGGGCTTCTCACTTGCCACACCGGTATCGACGCCCGGGTGGCTTCTATCCACAAGGAGTGTGTAATGCGTCATTACGAAATCGTCTTCGTCGTGCATCCCGACCAAAGCGAGCAAGTGCCCGCGATGATCGAGCGATACAAGTCCACGATTGCTACGCACGGTGGCCAGATCCACCGCATCGAAGACTGGGGCCGTCGCCAGCTGGCCTACATGATCGAGAAACTCGCGAAGGCTCACTACGTCTGCATGAACATCGAGTGCAATCAAGCTACGCTTGAAGAGCTCGAGCACGCATTCAAGTTCAACGACGCTGTGCTGCGTCACCTGATCGTCAAGATGAAGAAGGCCGAGACCGGCCCGTCGCCGATGATGAAGGAAGTGCAGCGCGAAGAAGCCAAGAAGGCGGCTGCATCGCAACCGTCCGAAGCGCAGGCTTAACGGTATTTACGGTTTAAGCCACCAAGGTTTCCCGGTTTTTTTGCCGCTCTCGTGAACAGGTTGCAACTGACGGCCAGCATCGTCGAACGCGAACCGCTGCGCTATACGCCGGCAGGCGTTCCGATCGCGAGCTGTACGTTGCACCATCAGGCGCAAGTCGTCGAAGCCGGCATCGTCCGGCAAGTCGAACTGACGTTGCCCGCACTGGCCGCAGGCGCGGCGAGCGGCAAGCTCGAAGGCTGTGAAATGGGCGTCGAAACGCTTTTCACGGGCTTTCTGGCGAAGAAGAGCCGCAACGCGAGAACCTTGGTGTTTCACATCACAGAATTGCAGGACATTGGAAAGGACTGAACATGCCCCGTCCCACTGGTAAGAAATTCGACAAGCGCCGTCAGCAACAAAACCCGCTCTTCAAGCGCAAGAAGTTCTGCCGCTTCACGGCAGCTGGTGTCGAGTCGATCGACTACAAAGACCTCGAAACGCTGAAGGACTTCATCGGCGAAAACGGCAAGATCACGCCGGCTCGTCTGACGGGTACGAAGGCCCACTATCAACGTCAGCTCGACACGGCGATCAAGCGCGCGCGTTTCCTCGCGCTGCTGCCGTACACCGATCTGCACAAGGCCTAATCAGACGACGCTACAAGGAGAATCCGAATGCAAATCATTCTTTTGGAAAAAGTCGTCAACGTCGGCAACCTCGGCGACATCGTCAAGGTGAAGGATGGCTACGCGCGTAACTTCCTGATCCCGAAGAAGCTGGCTCGCCGTGCAACGAAGGACGCAATCGCCGAATTCGAAGTGCGCCGTGCAGAGCTCGAGAAGCTGGCTGCCGAAAAGCTCGCAGCCGCGCAAGCGCAAGGCGAAAAGATGGCCGGCCTGACGGTCCAGATCGCTCAGAAGGCCGGCGTCGACGGCCGTCTGTTCGGTTCGGTGACGAACGCCGACCTGGCCGAAGCGCTGACCAAGCAAGGCTTCGCGGTCGAGAAGGCACAAGTGCGCCTGCCGGTTGGCCCGCTGAAGGTCGTTGGCGACCATCCGGTGCAAGTGTCGCTGCACACCGACGTGCTCGTCGACATCACGGTGTCGGTGCGCGGCGAACACGCCTGACGCTTCATAGCCGTATCGGTCGAGCCGGCACCTGTCCGGCTTGGCGCGAGCTAGTCTGCAGTACACGCGCAGTACCTAAAAAGGGCGGGAACCGGGCAACCGGGCTCCTGCCTTTTTTCATGTGGCGGCCGTATAGGCATTTCCGCGATAATTCCACCCCATGAACGCACCGTCCAAAGACCCCCAACTCGAGTCGCTGAAAGTCCCCCCGCATTCGATCGAGGCCGAGCAGTCAGTGCTGGGCGGCCTGTTGCTCGACAACGCCGCATGGGACCGCATCGCCGATTTTCTAGCGGCCAGCGATTTCTATCGCTTTGACCATCGCGTCATCTTCGAGCACATCGGCCGTCTGATCGCCTCGACGCGGCCGGCCGACGTCGTGACCGTCTACGAGGCGCTCACGACCTCAGGCAAGGCCGAGGACGTGGGCGGGTTGGCCTATCTGAACGCGCTCGCGCAGAACACCCCGAGCGCCGCGAACATTCGCCGCTATGCGGAAATCGTGCGCGATCGCGCGGTGCTGCGCCGGCTCGTGTCGGTCGCCGACGAAATCTCCGCCGATGCCTTCAACCCGCAGGGCAAGGAAGTGCGTCAGCTGCTCGACGAGGCCGAGTCGAAAGTGTTCTCGATCGCCGAGGACGGCGCGCGCGGCACGCAGGGCTTTCTCGAAATCGGCCCGTTGCTGACGCAGGTCGTCGAGCGGATCGATACGCTGTACCACACGGCTAATCCGAGCGACGTGACGGGCACCCCGACGGGTTTCGTCGATCTGGACCGCATGACCTCGGGCATGCATGGTGGCGAGCTCATCATCGTGGCCGGACGGCCGTCGATGGGTAAGACCGCATTTTCCATGAACATCGGCGAGTACGTCGCCGTCGAATACGGGCTGCCCGTGGCCGTGTTCTCGATGGAAATGCCGGGCTCGCAGCTCGTCATGCGGATGCTCGGTTCGGTCGGCCGCCTCGATCAGCATCGTATGCGGACGGGCCGCCTGACCGACGAGGATTGGCCCAAGCTCACGCACGCCGTGCAGAAGATGAGCGAGGCGCAGCTGTTCATCGACGAGACAGGTGGCCTGAACCCGATGGAACTGCGCTCGCGTGCGCGCCGGCTCGCGCGCCAGTGCGGCAAGCTCGGCCTCATCATCATCGATTACTTGCAGCTGATGAGCGGCTCCTCGCAGGGCGAAAATCGCGCGACCGAAATCTCGGAAATTTCGCGTTCGCTCAAGGGGCTCGCGAAGGAGCTCGACGTGCCCGTGATCGCGCTGTCGCAGCTGAACCGTGGCCTCGAACAGCGGCCCAACAAACGCCCCGTGATGTCGGATTTGCGTGAATCGGGCGCTATCGAACAGGATGCGGACGTGATCCTGTTCATCTATCGCGACGAAGTGTACAACCCCGACAGCCCCGACAAAGGCACGGCCGAAATCATCATCGGCAAGCAGCGTAACGGGCCGATCGGTCCCGTTCGGCTCACGTTCCTGGGGCAATATACGAAGTTCGACAATTTCGCAGGCGCGCAGAACTTCTACGGCGGCGAGTAGCGGGTGCAATTGGCCGTGTAAAGCTTCGTCACGCGGCTGTTGGATTCGCGTCCGGTTTGCGCGGAGTGACTTTGGGGCAAATCCGTCAACCGGTACAATGTTGCGGTTTTATGTCAGCCCCTTCGGTCACGCGTGAGAGTCGCCTCCTTTTTCGGGCCCGTTTTTGGGCGCGCGCGGCGCCGCATCCCAGCCGGGGCCCCCAATCTGACCATCTATCGGGATCTCAATGTTCGGCCGTTTCATGCCCACCGAGGGCAAGTTCTTTGAAATCTTCAACGAGCACGCGAAGTGTCTCGTCACCGCGAGCCAGGAGCTCGAGCTCCTGATCGACAACCTCGGCGAGGCCGAGGTGCACAAGCAGCGCGTGCAGGCAAGCGAGAAGACCGCCGACAAGCTCACGCACGAAACGATCGACCTGCTGCACAAGACGTTCATCACGCCGCTCGATCGCGACGAGATCCACAAGCTGATCACCACGATGGACGACATCCTCGACCTGATGGAAGACGTCGCCACTGCGATCTCGCTGTACGACGTGCAATCGGTGACGTCCGAGGCGAGCCAGCTCGCGCACGTCTGCACGAGCACGGTCAAGCAGGTGGAGAAGGCCGTCAATATGTTGTCGGACATGAGCCAGGCGCGTCAGATCCTGACTGCGTGCGAGGAAATCGACCGGCTCGAGTCAGAAGCCGACCGCCTGCTGCGCGCGGCGATGTCGAAGCTGTTCCGCGAAGAAGACGACGTGAAGACGCTGATCAAGCTCAAGGCTATCTACGAGCTGCTCGAGGCGATCACCGACAAGTGCGAGGATGTCGCGAACATCATCGAAGGCATCGTGCTGGAAAACGCATAAGCAGGCGGACCTGAACCGATGCACTCGATACAGATCGCCACGTGGGCGCTCGCGACGCTAATCGTCGTCGCGCTCGTCTTCGACTTCATGAACGGCTTTCACGACGCGGCGAATTCGATCGCCACGGTCGTCTCCACAGGCGTGCTGAAGCCTCAGCAGGCAGTCGCGTTTGCTGCGGCCTGCAACGTCATCGCCTATTTCATCTTTCACCTGAAGGTTGCGCAAACGGTCGGCAAGGGCACGATCGACCCGCATATCGTCGACCACTATGTGGTCTTCGGTGCGCTCGTCGGCGCGATCGTCTGGAACATCCTGACCTGGCGCTTCGGTATTCCGTCGAGCTCGTCGCACGCGCTGATCGGCGGGCTCGTCGGCTCGGCGCTCGCGAAATCGGGCTGGTGGGCACTCAACCTCGATGGGATCCTGAAAACCGTCGCCTTCATCTTCATCTCGCCGCTGCTCGGCTTCGTGCTCGGCTCGTTCTTCATGCTCGCCGTCTCGTGGATCTACTTCCGCACGCCGCCGAGCAAGGTCGACCGCCGCTTCAGGCGTTGGCAGTTCCTGTCTGCGGGCTTGTACAGTCTCGGCCACGGCGGCAACGATGCTCAGAAAACGATCGGCATCATCTGGATGCTGTTGATCGCAACGGGCTATGCGTCGGCGACGGCTGATGCGCCGCCGGTCTGGGTCATCGGCGCGTGCTATCTGTCGATGGGCCTCGGCACGCTGTTCGGTGGTTGGCGCATCGTCCGCACGATGGGACAGAAGATTACGAAGCTCAAGCCCGTCGGTGGCTTCTGTGCCGAGTCGGGTGGGGCCATTACGCTGTTCATCGCGTCGGCGATGGGTGTGCCCGTCTCGACGACGCACACGATCACGGGCGCCATCGTCGGCGTGGGCGCCACGCGCAAGCTGTCGGCCGTCCGCTGGGGCGTGGCTGGCAACATCGTCTGGGCGTGGATTCTCACGATTCCCGCGTCGGCGCTGCTGGCGGCAGCGGCCTGGTGGGTCGGCGTGCGCATTCTGTAATGTCGATCAGGCTGTTGAGCGCGGAATGCGTTTCGCATTTCGCGCTCAATGGCCTCACTCGCTGCTGTTTGCGAAGCGGGCGATCGGGTCGTCGCTGGTCGTCGTCGGTGCTGGGGTGGCGACGAGTCCCGTCGATGCGCGCATGATCTGCATGCCGTCAGCTGGGGCTTGCGTGGTCGGCGAGACGGATTGCGCACCCGCTTGTCGGGCCTGACGCTCTGCCAAGGCGGCTGCTGATGGAGGCGGCTCGAATGCATCGGCGGAGGCGTCGATTGCGTCGGGCGCTGCATTGGTCGGTATAGCGGATCGTGTCGCTAGCGCTAGCGCTGGCGTCGGCACTGTGGGCACCACAGGCATCGCCGGCATCGCCGGTGTGGCCGGTGTGGCCGGTGTCGCCGGGCGCGCTAATACAGGCGTAACCGGTTCAGCCGCCGTGGCAACCGGTACAGGCGTTTGTTTGGGCGCTGCGAGGTAAGTCGGCGTGTCGAACGGCGCAGGGCGATCGAGCGGCGGTGCGACCCGCCGAATGCCGTCGAACCGCTTGGCCCAATACGAATTGGTCAAATAGTCGAGGCGCACCGTGCCGCCCGTCGACGGCGCGTTCACGAAGCGCAGTTTGCCGACGTAAATGCCGACGTGCGAATGCGCTCGCCCCGTCGTGTTGAAAAAAATGAGGTCACCCGGCGCGATCTCGTCGGGCTCAATGGCCTTGCCGCGTTCGCTCATGTCCGCCGTCGTGCGTGGCAGATTGACGTCGGCGGACCGCGCAACGACATACCGCACAAACCCGCTGCAATCGAAGCCGCTCTCGGGCGTATTGCCTCCCCACCGGTATGGCACGCCGACGAGGCTCATCGCCTGGATCGAAATTTCTTCTCTGCCAATGCTGTGATCGACGAAATTCGGCGAACCGGGCGGCATCGTGCGCAGTGCATTGCCGGCGCTCGCGCTGGGCGACACGCTCGATGAACGCGAATAGCGCGGCGGGGCGCTCGAACATGCGGCGAGCGTGAGCAGAGTCAGCAGGACAAATCCGAATCGGCGCATGGACGAGTAGGGGGCGAAGCAAAGCTCGCCGTGGTCTGACGAACGATGCGCCCGATAGTAGCCCTGCAGATAGGGACTTAGCAACCTTTCCTAAGAAATGACTTGAAGTTCGCGGCACATTGTTGCGGTCCGCCTACGCCGGCGGTGCCATTTCTGCCCCAAAAAGAAAAAACGCCTGGCGCAAAGGCCAGGCGTCAAAGTCGAAGCCCTGTGACGGCGCGTCAGAGAATGTCGGACGCGTAGTCGGCGAGCCGCGAGCGTTCGCCGCGAGCCAGCGTCACGTGGCCGCCGTGCGACCAGCCCTTGAAGCGATCGACGACGTAAGTGAGGCCCGAACTGCCTTCGGTCAGATAAGGCGTGTCGATCTGCGCGATGTTGCCGAGGCACACGATCTTGGTGCCAGGGCCGGCGCGCGTGACGAGCGTCTTCATCTGCTTGGGCGTCAGGTTCTGCGCTTCGTCGATGATCAGATACTTGTCGACGAACGTGCGTCCACGCATGAAGTTCATGCTCTTGACCTTCAGTCGCGAGCGAATGAGCTCTTGCGTCGCCGCGCGGCCCCATTCGCCGGCGCTGTCGTCGGTCTTTTGCAGCACTTCGAGGTTATCGTCGAACGCGCCCATCCAGGGCTGCATCTTCTCTTCCTCGGTGCCCGGCAGAAAACCGATGTCCTCACCGACCGGCACCGTCGCCCGCGTGACGATGATCTCGTTGTAGCGCTTCTCGTCGAGCACTTGCGCGAGACCGGCCGCGAGTGCGACGAGCGTCTTGCCCGTACCCGCCTGGCCGAGCAGCGTCACGAAGTCGATGTCGGGATTCATCAGCAGATTGAGCGCGAAGTTCTGCTCGCGATTGCGCGCCGTAATGCCCCACACGTTGTTCTTGTGATGGCTGTAGTCGCGCAGCGTCTGCAGCAGCGCCGTCTTGCCGTTGATCTCGCGCACGAGCGCGTGGAACGTGGGCTCGCCGTTTTGCGGCTCGAGGTACACGAATTCGTTCACGAGCAGCGACGGGCACAGCGGGCCGGTCACGCGGTAATAGGTCGTGCCCGTCTTCGTGTCCTGCCAGCTCTCCATGCCCTTGCCGTGCTTGGTCCAGAAATCCTGGGGCAGCGCGCGGACGCCGGAGAACAGCAGGTCCTTGTCTTCGAGAACCTGATCGTTGAAGTAGTCTTCCGCCGGCAAGCCCAGCGCATGCGCCTTGATGCGCATGTTGATGTCTTTCGACACGAGCACGACCTGGCGATCCGCGCGGTCGCGCTGCAACGCACGAACGACGCCGAGGATCTGATTGTCGGCTTTGCCTTGCGGCAGGCCCTCGACGGGCTCGATGTCGGTAAGCTTGGTCTGGAAGAACAGGCGGCCGAGCGCTTCGCGGCTGCCCAGACGCGAAAGCGGCAAGCCTTCGGCGATCGGCCCCACGTTCGCGACGAGGGAGTCGAGTGTGCGGCTGACCTGCCGGGCGTTGCGCGCGACTTCCGACATCCCTTTCTTGTGGTTGTCGAGCTCCTCGAGCGTCATCATCGGCAGGTAGACGTCGTGCTCCTCGAAGCGGAACAAGCACGTCGGGTCGTGCATCAGCACGTTCGTATCGAGCACGAACAGTTTGCGGATCTCGGCTGCGGGCTCGCTCTTGCGCGTACGCGATTTTGCGGCCGTAGGCGTCGCGGCCGGTGCGGCCGCTGGCGGCTCGCTGGCAGGTTCCTTCTGCCGCGCGACCGGCGCGGGCGCGGGCGTGGCTGCCGGTACGGGCGTCAGCAAAGCCGCCGTCTGTTTCGATTTGCGAGCGCGTGTGGCGGGCTCAGCTTGGCTGGCGCCAGGTGCGGCAGTGGCGGGCACCTGTATAGGCTTGAGCGTGGCCGCGGTATTGGCCGCCCGCGTCATCGGTTTTGCGACGCTTGTCGAACCGGCTGCCTGATAGTCAGCAGCTTCCGCTTGCTCCCCAACGCTGCCCTGTTTTCTAGCACTTTTGGCTGGCCGTGCTTTGGCCTTGAATTCATCTGCCGGCAACAGCGTGCCGAGTTTGCTGGGCGGGGTAGGCAAAGGCATGGTTTCCCTCAAAAAATCGGGTCGCATATCGTGCGCCGCGTCGTTGCTTCATGCCGGCCGCCGCGAGGGCGGCGTGCTGCGTGTCGGCGCCGGGCGGCGCGTGTGAAATTTCGAAACGCCGGTTCGCCTAGTTTTCGATCGACTCCTTGCGAAGAAAGAAGGGCCGCGAAGCCGGTTGGCCGCGCACAAATAAAAAAGCCGCCGCCCCAGTTGCAACGGAGCAAGCGGCTCGCCTTCGAGCATCGCGCGGCGCCTGACGGTTCGTTTGATGTCTTGCATCAATCGTGCCGGCGCGGCAGCGGAGGAAACTAAGTGAACGGGAACTCATTGCAACGCAATATAACGCGCGTCAAAGTCCTTGTACAGCTTCGAGCGTTTCGTCCACGTGACCGGGCACCTTGATCCCGCGCCATTCGCGGCGCAGCACGCCTTCGGCGTCGATCAGGAACGTCGAGCGCTCGATGCCTCGCACTTCTTTGCCATACATCTTTTTCATTTTGATGACGCTGAACAGCGTGCACAACGCTTCGTCGGTATCGGCGATCAGCGGGAACGGCAGCTCGAGCTTGGCCTTGAAATTTTCATGCGAGCGCAGGCTGTCGCGCGACACGCCGACGATCTCGGCGCCGGCCTTCTTGAACTTCGGATACAGGTCGCGAAACTGCAGGCCCTCGGTCGTGCAGCCCGGCGTGTTGTCCTTGGGATAAAAGTACAAGACGACCTTCTTGCCCCGCAGGCCGGACAGCGTGAAATCGCCTCCGGTCGCGGCAGCGGTGAAATCAGGGACGGCTTGATCGACTGCAATGTGCACTTGGTTCTCCTGTTGTTATCGCGCAAAGCGTTCGAGGGGCTTCTCTGTGACGACGACCCGCCGGCAACGACCGGCACCCGGCAGGGCTCAGTCGGGCTGGACGATCAGCTCGCCGGAGCGGCCCGGGATTTCCCCCCAGGTGACAGGGTACGATGGCAGCGTGTCGCGGTCCAGCGCAGCATGGTAGTCGCCCATCGTGGCGAAAGTGTGGCCTTGCGCTTGCCAACCTGCGAGCAGCCGTTCGAATACCGGGGCGAGCTTCTGGCCTTCGAGCTCGGCGTGCAGCGTGAACACCTGATCGTGCGGATTGCGTTCGGTGCACGCGAGCAGCCGCCGTTCGACGTTGGTCGCATCAAACCCGTCCACGCCGAGCAGCTCGTCGAGCGTCGGCAGCGTCGTCGGCAGTTGCACGTGGGCGAGCGTCTTGCCGTCGGCCACCGGGCAATAGGGCGAGTGGCCGCGTCCGTCGGACGCGTAGCGCATGCCCCACGCATCGAGCTGCCGGAACGCGTGCTCGTTCATCTGCCAGCCCGCGCTGCCATGCGTGACGGGCGGGGCGCCGAAGATGTCGACGAAGCGCTCGAAGCTCTGTTGCATCTGGCGGACCGTCCAGTCATGGCCACGCTGACGCACGTTGTCCTGCCAGTAGACGTGGTCCCACGTATGGATGCCGCACTCGAAGCCGGCTTCGTGAATGGCCCGCATCTGCGCTTGCGCCCGCATGCCGATGTCGGGCCCCGGCAGCAGCACCCCGTACATCAGCTGCTTGATGCCGTAATGTTCGACCACCGACGTGCGCGACACCTTCTTGAGGAACCCCGGACGCAGCACGCGGCGCAGTGCCCAGCCCGTGTGATCGGGGCCGAGGCTGAACAGAAACGTCGCGCGCGCCTTGAAGCGATCGAGCATGCGCGCGAGATTCGGCACGCCTTCACGCGTGCCGCGCAGCGTGTCGACGTCGATCTTCAGGACGATACGAGCCAACGAGCGGTCCTCGTCTTATTGCTGCTGCTCGACCAGCGCGCGTGCCTCGGCCACGTGGCCGCGGTACGCTTCGAAGATCTTGCGCAGTGCTTCGTCGAACGTTGCCTGCGGCGCCCAGCCGAGCTCGTCCATCGTGTTTTCGATCTTCGGCACCCGGTTCTGCACGTCCTGATAGCCCTTGCCGTAGTAGGCGCCCGACGATGTTTCGACGAGCTGTACGGCCTTGGCGGATTCGGCGTACTCGGGGTACTCGGCCGCGAGCGCCAGCATCTTGTGCGCAAGCTCACGCACCGAGAAGTTGTTCTTCGGATTGCCGATGTTGTAGATCTTGCCCGACGCAATGCCGTTCGCATTCTCGATGATCTTCATCAGCGCGCTGATGCCGTCGTCGATGTCGGTGAACGCACGCTTTTGCGAGCCGCCGTCGACGAGGCTGATGTTCTCGCCGCGCACGATGTGGCCGAGGAACTGCGTGACGACGCGCGAGCTGCCTTCCTTCGGCGTGTAGATCGAGTCGAGGCCCGGGCCGATCCAGTTGAACGGGCGGAACAGCGTGAAGTTCAAGCCTTCCTGCATGCCGTAGCCCCAGATCACGCGGTCCATCAGCTGCTTCGAGCACGCGTAGATCCAGCGCGGCTTGTTGATCGGGCCGTAGGTGAGCGGCGAGTTTTCCGGGTCGAACTCGTCGTCGGCGCACATGCCGTAGACCTCGGACGTCGACGGGAATACCAGATGCTTACGGTACTTGACCGCCGAACGCACGATCGGCAGGTTCGCTTCGAAATCGAGCTCGAACACGCGCAGCGGCTGCTGCACGTAGGTTGCGGGCGTTGCGATCGCCACGAGGGGCAGGATGACGTCGCACTTCTTGACGTGATATTCGACCCACTCCTTGTTGATCGTGATATCGCCTTCGAAGAAGTGCATGCGCTCGTGATTGGCGAGCTCGCCGAGGCGATCCGTCTGCATGTCCATGCCGAAGACTTCCCAATCGGTCGTCTCGAGAATGCGCTTGGACAGATGATGGCCAATGAAGCCATTGACGCCAAGAATCAGGACTTTTTTGCGGGAACCTTCGGTTTTCATGAATGACGGGAAGAATGAGTGAGCTGGACGAACTGCGCGGGGGTGACGGCGGTCTGCTGACCGTCGCGTTCGATCCGCAGTTCGGAAATGGCGATGGCGCGCGCGTCGCCGCATACGCCAAAAAACGCATTATCGCTTACGTGCAGACCCGGCGGCAAATTGGCCGTCGAGAGCCGTGCCATGGTGCCGGGTGTAGCAAGCCGGGCACGGGCCACGACGAAGCGGGCCGTGCCGATGTCGGTGAAGGCGCCCGGGTAGGGCGGCGCCACCGCGCGAATCAGGTTGTAGACGCGCTCGGCCGGTTGCGACCAGTCGATGCGGCCGTCTTCGGGCTTGCGTCCGCCGAAGTAGCTGCCGCTGGCGAGGTCGTTGGGCAGGTGCGGCGCCTCGCCGGCGATGAGCGCCGGCAGCACGCGCCACAGCGTCTGCTCGCAAGCGACCGTCACTTTGTCGAACACTTGCTGCGCGGTGTCGTCGGGCAGGATCGGCACGCTGGTCTGCGCCACGATCGCGCCGGCGTCGGGCTTGACGGCCATTTCATGCAGCGTCGCGCCCGTTTCCGTTTCGCCGTGGAGCACGGCCCAGTTGGTCGGCACGCGGCCGCGGTATTTCGGCAGCAGCGAGCCGTGCATGTTGTAGGCGCCGCGCGGCGCGAGCCCGAGCACCTCGACGGGCAGCATGTGCCGATAGTAGAACGAAAAGATGAAGTCGGGCCGGGCGCGGCGCACCGCCTCGCTCAGCTCGGCGCCGGCGGGGTCGGCGGGCCGGATGACCTCGATGCCGTGCTCGGCGGCCACCGACGCGACGCTGCCGAACCAGATGTTCTCGTTCGGGTTGTCCTCGTGCGTGACCACGAGCGCGACATCGACACCGCGCGCGAGCAGCACTTGCAGGCAGCGGACGCCGACGTTGTGGTAGGCGAAGACGACGGCGCGCGGCTTCATCGGTTCAGGTCCTGGCCGACGACGCGTTCGGCATGCCGCTCACCGGCGTGCAGGTCTTGCGGGCGCGCCTCGAGCACCGTCTGCACCAGATAGCGCGGACGCGCCCGCACCTGCTGGTAGATGCGGCCGATGTACTCGCCGAGCAGGCCTAGCGCGAAGATGATCACGCCGAGCATGAAGAACGTGATGGCGAACAGCGTGAACACGCCCTGGACTTCGGCGCCGACCACGAAGCGGCGGATCACGAGCAGCACGAACAGCCCGGCCGAGCCCATCGACAGGAGCACGCCGATGAACGAGAGCCACTGCAGCGGGACGACGGAGAAGCCCGTCACGAGATCGAAGTTGAGACGGATCAGGCTATACAGCGAGTACTTCGATTCGCCGGCAAAGCGCTCCTCGTGGGCCACTTCGACTTCGATCGGGTTCTGCGCGAACGTGTAGGCGAGCGCGGGAATGAACGTGTTGACTTCGCCGCAGCGGTTGATCGTGTCGATGATCTGCCGGCTGTAGGCGCGCAGCATGCAGCCCTGATCGGTCATCTTGATGCGCGTGATGCGCTCGCGCAGGCCGTTCATGGCGCGCGAGGCCTTGCGGCGCCACAGGCTGTCCTGACGCTCCTTGCGGATCGAGCCCACGTAGTCGTAGCCCTCGCGCATCTTGGTGACGAGCTTGCCGATTTCCTCGGGCGGATTTTGCAGATCGGCATCGAGTGTGATGACGATCTCGCCGCGCGATTGCTCGAAGCCCGCGAGGATCGCCATGTGCTGGCCGTAGTTGCCGTTCAGCAGCACGACGCGCGTGGTATCGGGGCGCGCGCGAAACTGTGCGGCCAGCAGTGCGGCCGACTTGTCGCGACTTCCGTCGTTGACGAGGAGTATTTCGTAGCTCGTGCCGAGCGCGTCGAGCGCCGGGTACAGGCGCGCGAACAGGGCCGGCAGCCCGGCTTCCTCGTTGTAGACGGGAATGACGATCGAGACTTCTGGGGGCGTCGGGCGATGTTCGGTGTGACTCATGACGCTTACTTCCGGTTTTGTTCGCAAATTTCGTTGACGGCAGCGCAGACGCGCGCGACATCGTGTTCGGTCATCTGCGTGAACAGCGGCAGCGTGACCGTCGAGACGCCGAACCGCTCGGCATGGGGGAACATGCCCGGCGCGAAGCCGCGCGCGCGGTAGAGCGTGAACAGATGAATGGCCGGGTAATGCACGCCCGTGCCGATGCCGTACTCATCGTGCAACTTCTTCATGAAGCTGGCGCGATCGAGCGTGAGCTGCTCGAGCGGCAGCGTGATCTGGAACATATGCCAGTTGCTGTTCTCGAAGTCGGCCACGGGCAGGCCCATGCCGAGCTGGTGCGCGGAGCCGCCGGTGAAGCCTTCGAAGTAGGCGCGTGCGAGCGCTTTGCGTTGCGAGAGGAAGCGCTCGAAGTTCGCGAGCTGGCCGAGGCCCACGCGCGCGGCGACGTCCGTCAGGTTGTACTTGCCGCCGAGCAGGTCGCAGTCCATGCCATCGAAGCCCGTGCGCGTGATGCCTTGCAGGCGGTACTTGCGCGCGAGTTCGGCTTCTTCCTCGTTGTTGAGCACGAGCGCGCCGCCTTCGATCGACGTGAGGTTCTTGTTCGCATGGAAGCTGAACGAGACGATGTCGCCGAGCTTGCCGATGCGCTCGCCGCGCCACGTCGAGCCGAATGCTTGGGCAGCGTCCTCGATCACGCGCAGCTTATAGGCCCGGGCGATTTCGTAGAGCCGGTCCATGTCGACGGGCAGCCCTGCGAGATAGACCGGAATGATGGCCTTGGTGCGCGGCGTGATCGCCTTCTCGAGCAGGTTCAGGTCGAGATTGCGCGTGACGGGGTCGATATCGACGAACACCGGCGTCGCGCCGACTTCGAGCACCACGTTGCTCGTGGCGACCCAGGACGCGGGCGAGGTGATGACCTCGTCGCCTGCGCCGACACCGGCAATGCGCAGGCCGATCTCGAGCGTGGCCGTGCCCGAGTTGAACGTGCGCACCGGGCGGCCGCCGCAGAATTCGGAAAGCTGCTTCTCGAACGCCTGGTTTTGCGGGCCCGTCGTGATCCAGCCGCTGCGCAGCACGTCCGCGACGCCCTGGATCGTTTCTTCGTCGATGTCGGGCCGCACGAACGGCAAAAAGGGAAGGGATGCCTGGGTCATGGGTTTAGGCTGAGCTCGAGTTGAAGTTGGTATGAGAATGGGGCGAGGCGCATCAGCTGCGCGCCAGCACGAACACGCCGATCAGGATGATGCCGATGCCGACGAGCCGTTGCACCGACAGCACCTCGCCGAATAGATACCACGCGGCGAACGCGTTCACGACGTAGCCGAGCGAGAGCATCGGATAGGCGATCGAGACGTCCACGCGCGACAGGCCGACGATCCACACGCCGACGCTGATCACGTAGCAGGCGAGGCCCCCGATGATCGGCATTTGCAGCGCGAGCTTCAGGCCGACGGGGACAATGTTCGCACGGGTGAATTCGAAGTGTCCAACGGCGTTTACGCCGGCCTTGAGCAGCAATTGGGCCGTGGCGTTGAGGGCGACGCCGAAGAGGATGCAAAAAAGCGAAATCGGATTCATCAGTCGATAGTCAGGGCAGGAAAGGGCGGGCGGCCGTTCACGGCTTTTCGACGACGACACGCCGCTCGTCGCGCACGATGACGCGCATGGGCACGTGCTCGGCGACGAGCGCGTCGTAACGCGAGGGCCGCATCTCAGCCACGGCGTAACGGTCTGCGTTCCAGCGGCGTACCCATTCGTCGATGGTCGGAACCCATTTTTGCGGCTCCTGCGTCACGCCGAAGCGCAATTCGTCGGGACTGGCGACCATGATCGTCGTATGGCCGACATAGAACGGCAGCGTATGGTCGAGTACGTCGACCGCATAAAACGGCGTATCTGCCGGCAGCTGGGCGAGCGCGGCCTTGACGGCGGGCGCGAGCAGCGCGCCCGAGCTTTGCCGGCCGAACGTGTCGTGGCCCGTTCCGGCGATCGTCGCGAGCATGACCCAGGCTAGCCCGAACGCGATGGCAGACGGCGCGAGACGGCGGCAACGGCGCTCGAGCCCCAGCGCCACGAGCGTGAGCGCGAAGGCGACCCCGATGGCCGCGAACACCCAGACGCGGAATTCGCGGTAGAGCGCATTGGGCGTGCGCGCATCGCCGAAGCGGGCAATAAAGATCGAGCCGATCGCGGCCGCCACGAGCAGCAGGGCATAGCTGATCAGATGGCGGCGCCAGGTGGCGCGCGAGACCTGCGGCAGATAGGCACCGATCACGAGCGCGAGTGCCGGCGCGATCGGCAGCACGTACGACACGAGCTTCGAATGCGACACGCTGAAGAACACGAAGATGAAGCCGGCCCAGACGAGCAGCAGCGTGACGGGCGCAAAGCCGCTCGCGTGGCGCGGCAGCGCGCGTGCGTGGCGCACGCTTTGCACGGCGAGCGACAGCCACGGCAGGAAGCCGACCAGCAGGACCCACACGAAGTAGTAGAACGGCCCCGGGCGGTTCTGCTCGGGCGTCAGATAGCGCGCGAACTGCTGCACGATGAAGAAGAAGTTCAGGAACTCGGGATTGCGCTCCTGCACGAGCACGAACCAGGGCGTCGCGATCGCGAAGAAGATGACGAGCCCGCTCCCCAGTCGAAGGCGCTTCCATAACCCCCAGTCGCGCTCGATCAGCGTATAGAGCACGAGCACGGCGCCGGGCAGCAGGATCGCGATGAGTCCCTTCGAGAGCATCGCGAGCGCCATCGAGGCCCAGCACAGCCACATCCACCCGCGTGCCGCGCGCACGCTGGTGCCGGGACACTGCGCGAGCAGCATCGAGCACAGCGTCGCTTCCATCCAGAACGACAGCCCCATGTCGAGCGTGTTGAAGTGGCCCATCAGCTGCCAGTACGGCGCGCTTGCGAGCACGAGCGCCGCGCCGAAGCCGGCCGCCGCGTTGAACACGCGCTTGCCCGTGTAGCCGACCAGCAGCACGCCCACGAAGCCCGTCAGCGCCGTGTAGAGGCGCGCCTGCCACTCGCCGATGCCGAACCACGCAAACGTCAGCGCATTGGCCCAGGTTTGCAGCGGCGGCTTTTCGAAGTACTTGTAGCCGTTGTAGCGCGGCGTGATCCAGTCACCGGTCACGAACATCTCGCGCGCCATTTCGGCGTAGCGGCCCTCGTCGCTGGGCACGAGATGACGCCAGCCGAGCGGCCCGAACCAGATGATGCCGAGGGCGATGACGAGCAGCAGGAGGGCCAGGCGCCCGACCGGCCACGGCGAAGACGCATCGTGGGGCGGCGCGAACGTCTCTGCCGGCGCGGTGCCGGCGGCGCGGGAATAGCGTTGAAGCGGCATGAATGGGAGTCCGTTTTATCGGAGCCGCGTGTGCGGCGGGGTGGCGGCATGCGCCGTGCAGCGGGCGCATGCGGGCCGCGGCCGGGCAGGGCGACGCGACACGGCGCTCATTGCTCGATCAGGAGCGCCGCGCAGACGCGGCGGCCTTCGGCCATCAGGATGTTGTAGGTGCGGCAGGCGGCCATGAAGTCCATCGACTCCACGCCGATGCGCCGCGCGGCGAGCGCCGCGGTCAGCCGTGGATGCGGGAAACGCAGGCGCGAACCGGTGCCGAGCACGACGAGTTCGGGCGCGGCGGCAAGCAGCAGCTCGAAATGCTCGGGGGTCAAGGCGTCGAACGACGAGACCGGCCAGGGCATGACCGGCGTGTCGGGCATCACCACGATGCTGCTCTCGTAGCGCTCAAGATTGATTTCGACGTATTGGGCGCCATACGCAGTGACGGTATTCAGGGCGCCGCTCGAGTCCTGGTGTAATTTCAAATTCGTTTATCCGTAGTTCCGCCGGACTCGCTTGCCTGCCGCACGAGACGCGCGGATCAAACCAGGCACGAGGGCCGCTTTTCGTGGTAGCGGGCGCAACGCGAGCCGGATCGAGGCCGAAACGCGCGTGCGCTGCACGATGGTGCATTGCGAAAGTCGGCCGAAATCCGCTAAATTATAACTTTTTAGCCGCCCGGCTGCGTTTTTTGCCTCGCGCCGCGCCACAAGCCGCGCGCGTGTTTCCCATCCGGCGAACCCGCCGCAGCATCCGGGCATCTTCAAAGCGCGCACGTGTGCCGTAAAGCCACGCGCCCGCGGCCTTTGCTCTTCCGTCTTGCTGGCTTCTCTTCCAGGAACCCCTAGGAACCGTGTCCGCCGTGAAACCGATCCTGAAATCGAACAAGCTACAGAACGTCTGCTACGACATCCGCGGTCCCGTACTCGAGCACGCCAAGCGCCTCGAGGAAGACGGCCATCGCATCATCAAGCTCAACATCGGCAACCTCGCGCCGTTCGGCTTCGACGCGCCTGACGAGATCATTCAGGACATGATCCGCAACCTGCCGGCGTCGTCGGGCTATTCGGATTCGAAAGGCGTGTTCGCGGCTCGCAAGGCCATCATGCATTACAGCCAGCAAAAAGGCGTGGCCGGGGTCGAGCTCGACGACATCTACATCGGCAATGGGGCGTCCGAGCTCATCGTGATGGCGATGCAGGCGCTGCTCAACGACGATGACGAAGTGTTGCTGCCCGCGCCCGACTACCCGCTGTGGACGGCCGCGGTCAGCCTCTCGGGCGGCAAGCCCGTGCACTACCTGTGCGACGAGTCGAACGCCTGGATGCCCGATCCCGACGATATCCGCGCGAAGATCACGCCGCGCACGCGCGCGATCGTCGTCATCAACCCGAACAACCCGACCGGCGCGCTGTATTCGGACGAATTGCTGCTCGATCTCCTCGAGATCGCACGCGAGCATGGTCTCGTGGTCTTCGCCGACGAGGTGTACGACAAGATCGTCTACGACGGCAAGAAGCACACGTCGCTGGCTTCGCTGTCCGAGGATGTGCTGACCGTTACGTTCAACAGCTTGTCGAAGAGCTACCGCGCGTGCGGCTACCGCGCGGGGTGGATGTACATCTCGGGTCTGACGGGCGAGAACCGCCGCCGCGGCAAGGACTACTTCGAGGGCCTCGGCATCCTCGCCTCGATGCGCCTGTGCCCGAACGTCCCCGGCCAGTACGCGATCCAGACCGCGCTCGGCGGCTATCAGAGCATCAACGACCTGATCGTGCCGGGCGGGCGGCTGTATAAGCAGCGCCAGATCGCCTATGACATGCTCAACGCGATTCCCGGCGTGAGCTGCGTCAAGCCCGAAGCCGCGCTGTATATGTTCCCGCGGCTCGATCCGAAGGTGTACCCGATCCAGAACGATCAGCAATTCATTCTCGATCTGCTGCTCGAGGAACGCGTACTGCTCGTGCAGGGTACGGGCTTCAATTGGCCGAGTCCCGATCACTTCCGCGTCGTGTTCCTGCCGAACGCCGACGATCTGACGGATTCGATCAACCGTATTGCGCGCTTTCTGGACGGCTACCGCAAACGTCACGGCACCTGATGCGATGCGCGCTCGGCGCGCCGCTCCTACTCAACACACCACCTTTCAAGAAATACACACGCTGCATGGATCCGATCAAAGTTGGCCTGTTGGGCTTCGGTACGGTGGGCAGCGGCACCTTCACGGTGCTGCGCCGCAACCAGGAAGAAATCAAGCGTCGCGCGGGCCGCGGCATCGAAGTCGCGCGTATCGCCGTGCGCAACCCGGCCAAGGCGATTGCAGCGCTGGGCGATGCGGCCGGTAGCGTGCAGGTCGGCGACGACTTCAACTCCGTCGTCGATGATCCGTCGATCGGCATCGTCGCCGAGATGATCGGCGGCACGGGCATCGCACGCGAGCTCGTGTTGCGCGCGATCGCGAGCGGCAAGCACGTCGTGACGGCCAACAAGGCACTGCTCGCCGTGCATGGCACCGAAATATTCGCAGCCGCGCGGGCGAAAGGCGTGATGGTCGCATTCGAGGCGGCCGTGGCGGGCGGCATCCCGATCATCAAGGCGCTGCGCGAAGGGCTGACGGCCAACCGCATCCAGTGCATCGCCGGCATCATCAACGGCACCACCAATTACATCCTGTCGGAGATGCGCGAGCGTGGCCTCGATTTCGCGACGGCGCTGAAGGGCGCTCAGGCGCACGGCTATGCCGAGGCCGATCCGACGTTCGACATCGAAGGCATCGATGCGGCGCACAAGCTCACGATCATGAGCGCGATCGCGTTCGGCGTGCCCGTGCAGTTCGACCGCGCTTACATCGAAGGCATCAGCAAGCTCGCCGGGATCGACATCAAATACGCCGAAGACCTCGGCTACCGCATCAAGCTGCTCGGCATCACGCGCCGTACCGAGCGCGGCATCGAGCTGCGCGTGCATCCGACGCTGATTTCGGCCAAACGTCTGCTCGCGAACGTCGAAGGTGCCATGAACGCCGTCGAGGTGCATGGCGACGCCGTCGGCGCAACGCTGTATTACGGCAAGGGCGCGGGCGCGGAGCCGACGGCCTCGGCCGTGGTGGCGGATCTGGTGGACGTGACGCGGCTGCACACGGCGGACCCCGAGCATCGCGTGCCGCATCTGGCGTTCCAGCCGCAAAGCCTGTCGGATACGCCGATTCTGCCGATCGACGAAGTGACGAGCGGCTACTACCTGCGTCTGCGCGTCGCCGACGTGACGGGTGTGCTCGCCGACATCACGCGCATCCTGGCCGACGCCGGCATTTCGATCGACGCGCTGCTCCAGAAGGAGTCGGAGCAGATCGCCGACAACGGCGAGACCGACATCGTCATCATCACGCACGAGACGCTCGAGAAGAACGTGAACGCCGCCATCGCGTGCATCGAAGCGCTCGAGACCGTGGTGTCGCGAGTCACGAAGCTGCGCATCGAAGCGTTGAACTGAGCCCCTGACGGAAGCCTCATCATGAATTACATCTCGACCCGCGGCGCTGGTATCGGCGAGCGTCACACGTTCTCGGACATCCTGCTCACGGGCCTCGCGCAGGACGGTGGCCTCTATCTGCCGGCGCAATACCCGCAAGTCTCCGACGACGAGTTGGCCCGTTGGCGCACTTTGTCGTATGCGGAGCTCGCGTTCGAAGTGCTCGCCAAGTTCTGCGACGACATCCCGGCTGACGATCTGCGCGAGCTGACGCGCCGCACCTACCGCGCCGACGTTTACTGCAATGTGCGCCCCGGTGAGCAAGCTGCCGACATTACGCCGCTGACGCAGCTCGGCGTCGAAAACGGCGCGCCGCTGGCGCTGCTCGCGCTGTCGAACGGTCCGACGCTCGCATTCAAGGACATGGCGATGCAGTTGCTCGGCAATCTGTTCGAGTACGCGCTGGCCAGGCATGGTCAAACGCTGAACATTCTGGGCGCAACCTCGGGTGATACGGGCAGCGCGGCCGAATACGCGATGCGAGGCAAGGCCGGCGTGAGCGTGTTCATGCTTTCGCCGCATCGCAAGATGAGCGCGTTCCAGACCGCACAGATGTACAGCCTGCAAGAGCCGAACATCGTCAACATCGCGATCGAAGGCGTGTTCGACGATTGCCAGGACATCGTGAAGGCCGTTTCGAACGACCACGCGTTCAAGGCCAAGCACCACATTGGCACCGTCAACTCGATCAACTGGGCGCGTGTCGTCGCGCAAGTCGTCTATTACTTCAAGGGCTACTTCGCGGCCACGCGCAGCAACGACGAGCGCGTGTCGTTCACGGTACCGTCGGGCAACTTCGGCAACGTCTGCGCGGGCCACATCGCGCGCATGATGGGGCTGCCGATCGAGAAGCTCGTGGTGGCGACGAACGAGAACGACGTGCTCGACGAGTTCTTCCGCACGGGCGTCTATCGCGTGCGCGGCGCGGCGCAGACTTACCACACGAGCAGCCCGAGCATGGACATCTCGAAGGCGTCGAACTTCGAACGCTTCGTGTTCGATCTGCTCGGCCGCGATCCGGCCCGCGTGCTGCAGCTGTTCCGCGAAGTCGAGCAGAAAGGCGGTTTCGATCTGGCCGCCAGCGGCGATTTCGCGCGTGTACGGCAGTTCGGTTTCGTGTCGGGCAGCAGCAATCACACCGACCGCCTCGCCGCGATTCGCGACGTGTTCGAGCGCTATGGATTGATGATCGACACGCACACGGCCGACGGTCTCAAAGTCGCACGCGAACATCTGGAGCCGGGCGTGCCGATGATCGTGCTCGAGACGGCGCAGCCGCTCAAGTTCGGCGAAACGATCCGCGAGGCGCTGGGCCGCGAGCCCGAGCGTCCGGCCGCGTTCGCCGGCCTCGAGGCGCTGCCGCAGCGCTTCGACGTGCTGCCCGCCGAGGCCACGTGCGTGAAGGATTTCATCGCGGCCCACACCGGTCTCTGACCGGCAGGTGCGGAGGCGGCTTGCCCGGCCACGCGCCGGCCAAGCCGTGCCTCGCTACAATGTGAGTTCCTTCCGAACACGTCCGCCAGAACGATGTCCACTCCCATTGCTCCCGCCGCGCGCGCACCGCTTGTTTCGACAGCCGAAGCGCTCGCGACGCTGCTTGCCGCCGCCACACCGCTCGCTGCACGCGAAACGGTCTCGACGCTCGATGCCCTGGGCCGCGTGCTGGCGGCTGATGTCGTGTCGACGCTCGACGTGCCGGCGCGTCATACGAGCGCGATGGACGGCTACGCTGTGCGCGTCGCCGATCTTTCGCATGACGAGCGTCGTCTCCGCGTCTCACAGCGCATTCCGGCAGGCCATGCGCCGGAGCCGCTCGAGCCTGGCACGGCAGCGCGCATCTTCACGGGCGCCTGGGTGCCCCAGGGTGCCGATGCGGTAGTGATGCAGGAGCAAACCGAAACGGCCGGCGACGCCGTCAACGTTTTGCATACGCCCAAGGCCGGCGAGTGGATCACCGCGCAAGGCGCGGACATCCGGCGTGGCGCCGTGATTCTGCCCGCCGGCACACGGCTCACGCCGCAGGCGCTGGGCCTTGCCGCATCGATAGGCTGCGCGCAGCTCGAAGTGAGCCGGCGCGTGAAGGTTGCCGTGTTCTTTACCGGCGACGAGCTGACGATGCCGGGCGAGTCGCTCGCGCCGGGTGGCATCTACAACTCCAATCGCTTCACGCTGCGCGGGCTGCTCGAGCGGCTCGGCTGCGAAGTGACCGATTACGGCATCGTGCCCGACCGGCTCGATGCCACGCGTGAGGCGCTCGCCGTAGCGGCGCGTGGGCACGACCTGATCTTGACGTCGGGCGGCGTGTCGGTCGGCGAGGAGGATCACGTGAAGCCTGCCGTCGAATCGCTGGGGCGGCTTGCGCTGTGGCAGATCGCGATGAAGCCGGGCAAGCCGCTCGCGTTCGGCGCGGTCCGCCGCGATGCCGCAACCGGCGAGGCCAGGGCCGCAGGCGCAGCGGGTGAGGGCGAAGCGTTCTTCATCGGCTTGCCCGGCAATCCGGTGTCGAGCTTCGTCACGTTCCTGTTGTTCGTGCGCCCGTTCCTGCTGCGTCTGGCCGGTGTGCGCGATGTCGCGCCGCGTGCGTTGTCGCTGCGTGCCGATTTCACGCAGGCCAAGGCCGATCGCCGCAACGAGTTCCTGCGTGCGCGCGTCAACGCGGCGGGCGGACTCGATCTGTTCCCGAACCAGAGCTCGGCGGTGCTGACTTCCACGGTTTGGGGTGACGGCCTCATCGACAATCCGCCGAACCAAGCGATCAACGCGGGTGAGACGGTGCGTTTTCTTCCCTTTTCGGAGCTACTCGGCTGACGTTTCGCCAGGTTTGGCCCAGGCTGCGTCGCCACCGTTGTCCGATCGTCACAGATGAAGATAGAACTCAGATATTTCGCCAGCGTGCGCGAAGCGCTCGGCACGGCACAAGAAGTGGTCGAGTTGCCCGAGGGCATCGTCACCATCGCCGACGTGCGCGCCTGGCTGCGTACGCGCGGCGGGGCGTGGGCGGAGGCGCTTGCGGATGGCCGCGCGTTGCGCATGGCTTGCAATCACACGATGACCGACGCGGGCACGCGCGTGACCGATGGCTGCGAGGTCGCGTTTTTTCCGCCCGTGACGGGCGGTTGAGCGCTGTGCTCATGAGGAACCCGCCATGACCGTGCGCGTACAGACTGCCGATTTTGACCTGACCGCCGAGGTGGCGCTGCTCCGTGCGCAAAACCCGAAGGTCGGTGCCGTGGCCTGCTTCGTCGGGACCGTACGCGATCTGAACGACGGCGACAGCGTGATGGCGCTGGAGCTCGAGCACTATCCGGGCATGACCGAAAAGGCACTCGAGGCGATCGTCGACGAAGCGCGCAAGCGCTGGCCCGGCATCGACGTGCTGATCGTGCATCGCGTCGGCAAGCTTGCCCCGCTCGATCAGATCGTGCTCGCAGCCGCAACGGCCGCGCACCGGCACGAGGCGTTTGCTGCCTGCGAGTTCGTGATGGACTACCTGAAGACGCAGGCGCCGTTCTGGAAGAAAGAAACGACGGCGGATGGCGAGCGATGGGTCGATGCGCGCGAGTCCGACGATGCGGCGCTCGCGCGTTGGGGCTTGACCACGAAAAACGCTGCTGCGGGCGGCGAAACGTCATAACGCGCGCCATGGCATCACGTCGGCATGACGGCAATCAGCCTATCGATCAGTCATTCGTCCCACGTCCGATGATCTTGGCCGGAAACGGCTCGCCACGCGGGCGGTGCGGCATCTCGTCGGCTGCGGCCCGTTTCGGCGCGATGGCGTCGAGCAGGGCCTGCTGCTCGGGCGGAATCGTGTAATCCCAGCCGAACCGGCTCAACTGCAAGCTCTGCGCGATGCGCAGCGCCGGCTCCATGAAGCGGACGGCCGCTGCGGGCTCGTAGCGCGCGCACACGGTGTCGAGAAACAGATGCAGCCAGCGGCTGAAATGACGCGGCTCGATACCTTCGAGCGGCTGATGGGCCTGTTGGACGTTGCCGCGGTAACGCTTGTCGCCGAGCACTAGGCTGCCCCAGAACGTGCACATCTTGGGCAGATGGTCGTCCCATTTGCCGGCCAGCACGGCATCGAACACGGGGCCGAGCAGGGCGTCCGCGCGCACGCGGTCGTAGAAAGCGTAGACGAGCTCGCGAATGTTCTCCTCGGTCGGCTCGCTGTAGCGCTGGCCATGATGAGAGGGATCGGGGCTGGAGACGGGCTGGGTGGTCATGGTGAATCCAAAAGCGTGCACCGCGGGTAAACAGCTGCGAAAAGGCGGCGCACGACACACGGTGCGGACGATGCGGTCGACCCTACGAATTTGTCGAAACAGACGAACCCGCATCGCTGATGCATGTTATGGTCAAGCCGCGGAGCAAACAACCCTTCGCGCGGTACGGTTTTCACGCGTCGCTCCATTCGCGACGGGCCGCTGCTGCGCGCCAACAAGCGTTCTTGCCATGAGACTGACCGACTATACCGATTATGCGCTGCGCGTCATGCTGTTCCTCGCTGTGCGGGAGGATGGGCTCTCGACGATCCAAGACATCTCGGATGCGTATGGCATCTCGAAGAATCATTTGATGAAGGTGGTGCAGCGGCTCGGCGAGCTCGGCTGGATCGAGACGATCCGGGGGCGTCACGGCGGGCTGCGGCTCAACGAACGCTCGCTGCGCCTGAGCATCGGCGAGGTCGTGCGGGCCACGGAAAGCGACTTCGCGCTGGTCGGATGTTTCTCGCGCGACGGTGCCGGTCACCGAGACTGCGTCATCGAGCCGCACTGCCGGCTCAAGCATGTCTTTCAGGCGGCCCAAGGCGCATTCTTTGCGGAATTGGACCGGCATACGCTGGCCGATCTGGCCCGGCCAGCCGCACCGCTCGCTATGCTGCTGGGGCTCGGGAACGACGCACCGGTTGTGCCTTTGATCCCCGTAGCGCCCGTCGCTACTTCCTCCGACAACCTGTGAACGAAGACGCTTGAAACCCGCGCTAAAGCGCCTCATGTTGGTGATAGTCAAAAATTGGAGGTCTCTTCATGAGAATCGACAAATTCACCACCAAATTTCAAGAGGCGCTCGCTGACGCCCAGAGTCTCGCCGTCGGTCGCGGCCAGCAGTATCTGGAGCCTGTGCACGTGCTCGCCGCGCTCGTCGCGCAGGAAGACGGCTCGGCGCGCTCGCTGCTGTCGCGGGCCGGCGTGCACGTGCAGGCGCTGCAAACGGCGCTGAACGAGGCGATCGCGCATCTGCCGCAGGTCCAGGGGACCGACGGCAACGTCCAGCTGAGCCGCGAGTTGAGCGGCTTGCTCAATCAGGCGGACAAGGAAGCCCAGCAACTGAACGACAGCTATATCGCGAGCGAGATGTTCCTGCTGGCGGTGGCCGACGACAAGGGCGAAGCGGGTAAGCTCGTGCGCCAGCACGGCCTGACGCGGCGCGCGCTCGAAACGGCGATTGCGGCGGTGCGCGGCGGCTCGCAGGTCCATAGTCAGGATGCCGAGAGCCAGCGCGAGGCGCTCAAGAAGTACACGGTCGATCTGACCGAACGCGCTCGCGTGGGCAAGCTCGATCCCGTCATCGGCCGCGACGATGAGATTCGCCGCTCGATCCAGATCCTGCAGCGGCGCACGAAGAACAACCCGGTGCTGATCGGCGAGCCCGGCGTGGGCAAGACAGCGATCGTCGAAGGTCTCGCCCAGCGTATCGTCAACGGCGAAGTGCCCGAGTCGCTCAAGAGCAAGCGCGTGCTGTCGCTCGACATGGCGGCCCTGCTCGCCGGCGCGAAATATCGCGGCGAGTTCGAGGAGCGCCTGAAGGCCGTGCTGCACGACATCGCGCGCGACGAGGGCCAGACGATCGTCTTCATCGACGAAATCCACACGATGGTCGGCGCCGGCAAGGCCGAAGGCGCGCTGGACGCGGGCAACATGCTCAAGCCGGCGCTGTCGCGCGGCGAGCTGCACTGCATCGGCGCCACGACGCTCGACGAATATCGTAAGTACATCGAAAAGGACGCCGCGCTCGAACGGCGCTTCCAGAAGGTGCTCGTCGACGAACCCTCGGTCGAGGCCACGATCGCGATCCTGCGCGGGTTGCAGGAGCGCTATGAGCTGCACCACGGCGTCGACATCACCGATCCGGCGATCGTCGCCGCGGCCGAGCTCTCGCATCGCTACATCACGGACCGCTTCCTGCCCGACAAGGCGATTGACCTCATCGACGAGGCGGCCTCGAAGATCAAGATGGAAATCGACTCGAAGCCCGAGGAGATGGACCGGCTCGACCGTCGCCTGATCCAGCTGAAGATCGAGCGCGAGGCGGTGAAGAAGGAGAAGGACGAAGCGTCGCAAAAGCGCCTGCAGCTCATCGAAGAGGAAATCGAGCGGCTCAATCGCGAGTACGCGGACCTCGAAGAGATCTGGACGGCCGAGAAAGCGGCCGTGCTGGGCAGCGCGCAGCTGAAGGAGGAAATCGAGCGGACGCGTGCGGAGATCGCACGCTTGCAGCGCGAGGGCAAGCTCGAGAAAGTCGCCGAGCTGCAGTATGGCAAGCTGCCCGAGCTCGAGACGCGCCTGAAGCAAGTCACGCAAGCCGAAGCGAAGGAGCAGCACAACCCGTCGCGGCCGCGTCTGCTGCGCACGCAGGTCGGCGCCGAGGAAATTGCCGAGGTCGTCTCGCGCGCGACCGGCATTCCCGTGGCACGCATGATGCAGGGCGAGCGCGAGAAGCTGTTGCAAATCGAAGCGAAGCTGCACGAGCGTGTCGTCGGACAGGACGAGGCGATCAACGCGGTGGCCGATGCGATCCGTCGCTCGCGCGCAGGCTTGGCCGATCCGAATCGCCCGTACGGCTCATTCCTGTTCCTTGGGCCGACCGGCGTCGGCAAGACCGAACTGTGCAAGGCGCTCGCGTCGTTCCTGTTCGATTCGGAAGAGCATCTGATCCGGATCGACATGAGCGAGTTCATGGAAAAGCACAGCGTCGCGCGTTTGATCGGCGCGCCGCCGGGCTACATCGGCTACGAGGAGGGCGGCTATCTGACCGAAGCCGTGCGCCGCAAGCCGTATAGCGTGATCCTGCTCGACGAGATCGAGAAGGCGCATCCCGATGTGTTCAACGTGCTGCTGCAAGTATTGGATGACGGCCGCATGACGGACGGGCAGGGACGCACGGTCGACTTCAAGAACACCGTGATCGTCATGACCTCGAACCTGGGTTCGCAGATGATCCAGTCGATGACGGGCGAGCCGCAGGAGGCGGTGCGCGATGCGGTGTGGACCGAGGTGAAGCAGCATTTCCGTCCCGAGTTCCTGAACCGGATCGACGAAGTCGTCGTGTTCCATGCGCTCGATCGTAAGAACATCGAATCGATTGCGAAGATCCAGCTGCAGCGTCTGCACGAACGGCTGGCCAAGCTCGAGATGCAACTGGTCGTGTCCGACGAAGCGCTCGAGCAAATCGCGAAGGTCGGCTACGACCCGCTGTTCGGTGCGCGGCCGCTCAAGCGCGCGATTCAGCAGGAGATCGAGAACCCGGTGGCCAAGCTGATCCTCGCCGGTCGCTTCGGACCGAAGGACGTGATCCCGGTCGAGATCGAGGACGGCAGGTTCGTGTTCGAACGCGTCGTACATTGACGCAACGCGGTCAAGCAGCTCAAATGGCGGCCGGGCGATAAAACGCCCGGCCGTTTTTTTTCATGAGTTGCGTAGGTTTCGAGGGCGTCGGCATTTTTTTGCGTACCGGCGCTTGACTTCGAGCGCACTCGAAGTCTTAACGTTGAGGGTGTTGTCATGTCGGAAGCACTGACGATTGGCCGCATGGCCGCTTTGGTGGGCGTATCGACGCACACGCTGCGCTATTACGAGCAAGCCGGTTTGATGCGCCCCGTGGCGCGTACGAACGCGGGACATCGGCTGTATGCGCGCGGCGACGTCGACTGGGTGCGCTTCGTGATGCGGCTCAAGGCGACGGGGATGTCGATCGCGGGCATGCAGGCCTTTGCGGCGCTGCGTGCCCGAGGCGCGGAGACGGTCGCCGAGCGGCGCGCGCTGATCCTCGAGCATCGCGAGCATGTGCGTGCGCAGCTGGCTCAGTTGCGTTCGAACCTGGCCGCGATCGAGCAAAAGATCATCGACTACGACGCGATGATGGGCAATGCACCAGCCGACGACATGACACGCATCGAAGACGAACCTCAAAACACAAAGGACACGCAATGGACAACACGATCAAGCACGCAGACAACGAACGCTTCGCACGCGGATGGGACAAGCTGAAGGAGATCGACGGCGAAGCCGGCGAGCGCGTGATCGAATCGCTTGCGCCCATCGCGCCGGATTTCGCCCGGCTGTTGATCGAATTTCCGTTCGGCGACATCTACAGCCGTCCGCAACTTGACCTGAAGTCGCGCGAGATCGCGACGATCGCGGCGCTGGCCGCGCTCGGCAACGCTCAGCCGCAGCTGAAGGTACACATCGAGGGCGCGCTGAACGTCGGCTGCTCGCGCGAGGAGATCGTCGAGATCTTCATGCAGATGGCTGTCTACGCAGGCTTCCCTGCGGCATTGAACGCCCTGTTCGCGGCGCGCGACGTGTTCGCCGCCCGTGATGCTCAGGCCGCGTCGACCGCGGCTGGTGCCTGAGCGTCACGCGAGAGGCGCGCGCTGACCGTGTGCCAATAGACGTACAAGCCGCAGCCGGCAGCCGCGAGGCTCGCCGCGCTCGCGGCCCAGAAGCCGCGTGCGCCCGTGAGCCACGACGGTATGGCGCCGCCGACGTCGAAGCCAAGCGTATAGCCGCCGCCGAGTCCTACACCCCATAGCGCCACGGCGTAGATGAGGGTCGGCACGACAGCCACCTTATAGGCTCGCAGCACGAAGGCCGTCGTGGCCTGCAGCGCATCGAAGACGTGGTAGCAGAGCATGATCGTCACGAGCGGCATGGCGGCGGCGATCACGGCTGCATTGGGTGTATACGCGGCGAGGATCACGGGCCGAAGCAGGAAGCCGATCAGCGCATAGCAGGTGCCCACGCCGCACGCCATGGCGATGCCGTGGCGCGCCAGCTTGCGTGCTGCATCGTACTGGCGAGCCCCCAGCGATTGCGCGACGAGCGTCGACGTTGCCACGCCGATCGACAGTGGCGTCATGTACAGCACCGCTCCCCAATTGCCGGTGATTTGATGTCCGGCCAGCGTCGTCGTGCCGAAGCGCGCGATGAAGAGCGCCATGAACGTGTAGGACGTCACCTCGATCAGATACGACAGGCCCATCGGCAAGCCCAGCTTGAGCAGGGCGAGCAGGCGCTGCCGCTCGGGCCAGCAGAAATGCTTGAAGATGCCGAACGGCTCGAACACGTCGACTTTCGCCAGCAACAGCAGACCGGTGCCGGCGTACAAGAAATTGACGACCGTGCTCGCGAGCGCGCAGCCAGGGCCGCCGAGCGCCGGCACGCCGAACCCACCGAAGATGAACCAGTAGTTCAGCGGGATCTTCAAGACCAGCGCGCCCAATTGCAGCACCATCACCAGGCGCGGCTTGCCGACCGCATTGGCGAGCGCCGTGTAGACGCGAAACACGAGGCTGGCCGGCAAACCGAACGCCGCGATGCGCAAGTACGCTTCGGTGCGCTCGTGCAGCGCCTGCGGCACGCGTGCCAGCGCAAGCAGCGGCTCCGGAAAGTACATGACGACGAAACCGAAGGTGGCGAGGGCAGCCGCGAGCCATAGCGCCTGGCGCACCTCTTCACCGATCTCGACGTAGCGCCGGGCGCCGAACAGTTGTCCCACGATCGGCTGCACGGCGAGGAGCACGCCCGTCATGCCGACGAGCACCGAGACATAGATCGATGAGCCGAGTCCGAGCGCGGCAAGGTCGACCGCCGAGTAGCGGCCGGCCATCACCGTGTCGATGACCCCGAACGCAATGATCGCGAGCTGCCCGATCAGTATCGGCCAGGCGAGGCCGGCGATTTTCCGCATGTCGGCGAACATAGGCTTCAGCGTCCGCGCTTGAGCAGTTTGCGATGCTCGACGTGGGCCGGCTTGGGCCGGTCGACGCGTACATAGAGGCGGAACCGTTCGTCGCGGTCGGCAGCGCGGCGGCCTTCCCACACGAGCTTCCAGACGTAGCTGAGCATCGGGCTCGGTGCGCTGAAGTCCTGCGTGTCCTGACGCAGCAGCACGTCGCAGTCCTGGCTGAACGAGAACTGCATATCGCCGAAGTAGGCGAACGAGGCGAGCTGAGCATCGCCGAGGCGCACCGGCGAGATGCACGTGTAGTCGTCGGGCAGGTGCTCGGCGATCTGCAATGCGACGTCGCGATAAGTCCGGCTGTAGTTCACCATCGGCAGCCACAGCGTCATGAGCAGCACCCACATCAACGTCGTGCCTGCGCTCGAGAGCACGACACTGCGCCACAGAACCTTCGGGTGACGCGAGAGGCGCCAATGCACGAGGGCGGCCCAGCCGAGCGTCGCGGCGATCGCACAGGCGAGCGAGAGCGCGCTGAAGTGTGGGGCAAAACCGGGAACGAGCCGTGCCAGGTTATGCGCGAGCTGACGTGGCGTCCCCGTTTGCGCGGCAAGCCAGACAAGCCACACGAACGTGCCGAGAATCGTGAAGCTGAGGACCGCAAACCAATCGATCGCGTTGATTGCGCCGCGCTTGAGCGTCGGCAGGGCGAACGTGGCGAGCGTCGCGAGCGCGGGCAGCAGCAACAAGTAGAGCCGGTTTGTTTGATGGCTTTGCAGCACGGCCAGCACGAGCACGGGGAGGACGACGGCCAGCGGCGCCGCGATGTGCGGCTTGCGGCGCAAGCCACCCCAGCTGACCCATGCCCAGGCCGCCAGCGGCCAGGCCGGCCACGTGAACAGCGGCAGGTTCTTGAACGCATAGCGCACGACGTGGCCGGGCGGGGGCGAGAAACGGTTGATGCTGGCGTTGATCCATTGGCCGATGACCCAAGGCGCGTCGTCCGGATAGAGCTTGAAGACGGTCACAGGCCATGCCGAGGACAGCACCAGCACGATCGGGACGCCGAGCACCAGCAGCCAGACGGAGCGCACCTCTTTCACGAGCGCCGCGAGCACACCGGTGCCGATCAGCAACGCGACGACCAGCAATGGATTGGCAGTCAGCGCAAGCAGGCCGAGCGCCAGTCCCCACCATAGCGTGCCGATCAAAGGCTTGTCGATGATACGCACGAGCCCGTACACGAGCATCGCGATGCACATGAATTGCGCGAGCTGCGGCGTCGTTTCGTGGCCGCGCTCGGCAAGCCCGAAGCACGCGACGAGGATCAGCAGTGCGCCGTCGCCGAGCGTGCGTCCGTAGTCGCGCGGCTCGGGTTCTCCGCCGAACGCATACTTGAACGGCTGCACTTCCGGCCGTCGGCCCAACAGATAGGCGCTATACCAGACGAACGCGCAGGCGACACAAAAGAACAGGCCCGTTGCGACGCGCGAGGCGTCGGCCGCGTCGACCCACGGCGCGAGCAGGCGGATCGCCACGGCCCCGGGCCAGTAGCCGAGCGGACCGTCATCGGTGATGAACTTGCCGACCAGATTCGGCAGCAGCCAGTCCTTCGGCCCGCCATTGGCCATCGTCCACATGACGCCAAAGCCGGCCGCATCTTCGTTCTTCCAGGGGTCGCGGCCGAACAGGCCAAAGCCTGCATAGATAATGCAGAGCGCGAGCAGCAGCCAGCGCGGCAAGGCACGGGTGGCGGAGGCGGTGAGGCGGACGGCGGGTTTCATGCAGACAGAGGCGGATAGGCGGCGATCGTTGTACTTATACGGCGCGTGGGGCGCGAGAACCGGCATTGTAGACGCCTGTGGCGCAGTGCGTCAGAAGCGTATCGACTCGCAGCGTCGCTTGACATGTCCAGCAAATGAAAAAAGGGCAGCGTAGGCTGCCCTTTTTCGATCCGGCGCAGGGCCGGTACGCGAACATCGCGGTATTACTTCGCCTTGCCGGTTGCGCGTGCGCCGAACTTCTTGTTGAACTTCTCGACGCGGCCAGCCGTGTCCATGATCTTTTGCTGGCCCGTGTAGAACGGGTGCGATTCCGACGAGACTTCGATCTTGGCGAGCGGGTAGGTCTTGCCGTTGAATTCGGCCGTTTCGCGCGTCTGGATGGTCGAGCGCGTCACGAACTTGAAGTCGTTCGACACGTCGATGAACAGGACTTCGCGGTAATCGGGGTGAATGCCTTCTTTCATGGTCTTTCCTTTGGTCTGGCGGTAGCCAACCCGCTGCTTTGCCGCGCGAGCCACTTGCCTAAGGTCGAAAAACGGCAATTATGCCAGAAAATCAGTCGGTTGACGAATTTTTGGTGCGCGAGCCACTGCGGCACAGTCAGGCGAGTACGCCTGTGCGGGCGGGGTCCTGTCGGTAATAGCGTGCGAGCAGGCGATAGAGTTCGGGATACTCGGCCTCGAATGTGCCCGGCTGCACGAACAGCGCTTCGCTGCATACGGCGAAGAATTCCGACGGGTGATCGGCCGCGTAAGGGTCGATCAGCGATTCGCGCTCGAAACGCGCCCAGCGGCGTTGCGGCACGGCATCGACTTTTCCGCAGAAGTTGTCGTAGGCATGGTCGAACACGTTGGCCCAGGCAGCGGCATCGAGCGGTGCGTGCCAGCGCCGGAACAGCGGAGGGTGGCCGTTCGTTTCGCCCGTCAGCATGTCGATCTTATGGGCGAACTCGTGGATGACGACGTTGTAAGCGTCGCGCGCATCGGTCATTTGCGCGTCTTCCCACGACAGGATCACGGGACCGCCTTCCCAGGCCTCGCCGCTCGCATCCTGCTCGACCTCGTGCACGACGCCGTCTTCGTCCTCGACCGTCTTGCGAATCACGAACTCGCCCGGATAGACGACCACGCCGACCCAGCCGCGATACAGATCGAGGCTCAGGTTCAGCACGGGCAAGCACGCTTGGGCCGCGATGCTGACGATCATCGCATCGGTCAGTTCGAGGCCGTGGGCCGTCGAAAATTCCTTCTGGGCGATGAACAGGCTCGCCATCTCGCGCAGGCGCGCGAGGTCGGGTGCATCGAGGTGGGTGAGGAACGGGAGCGCGTCGAGCGTGGCCTGCCACAGTTCGTCGGCGATCGGGTGCTTGCGCAGCGCACGTTCGCGGCGCCGCGTGTCGAGCCAGCGAGTCAGCTTCGAGAGCATCGGAGGAGTGGCGGCCGAGGAGGTCGGCGCCACGAGGCGAGGCGGATCTCGCCTCGTGGCGCAGATGGCGTGCGGCGTCAGCCGCCGCGGCGCATCAGATCGAAGAACTCGGAGTTGCCCTTCGTCTGGCGGATTTTGTCGAGCAGGAATTCCATTGCCTCGACTTCATCCATGTCGTGAATGAACTTGCGCAGCACCCAGATCTTTTGAAGGATCTCGGGCTTGATCAGCAGTTCTTCGCGGCGCGTGCCCGACTTGTTCAGGTTGAGCGACGGATAGACGCGCTTTTCCGCGAGGCGGCGCTCGAGGTGCACTTCCATGTTGCCGGTGCCCTTGAACTCTTCGTAGATCACGTCGTCCATGCGGCTGCCCGTCTCGATCAGCGCGGTGCCGATGATCGTGAGCGAGCCGCCTTCCTCGATGTTGCGCGCCGCGCCGAAGAAACGCTTCGGACGCTGCAGCGCGTTGGCATCGACACCGCCGGTGAGCACCTTGCCCGAGGCCGGAATGACCGTGTTGTAGGCGCGTGCGAGGCGCGTGATCGAGTCGAGCAGAATCACGACGTCGTGCTTCATTTCGACGAGACGCTTGGCCTTCTCGATGACCATTTCGGCCACTTGCACGTGACGCGTAGCAGGCTCGTCGAACGTCGAGGCGACCACTTCGCCCGCCACCGAGCGCTGCATTTCGGTCACTTCTTCGGGGCGCTCGTCGATGAGCAGGACGAACAGCACGACGTCGGGGTGGTTCTGCTTGATCGCGTGCGCGATGTGCTGAAGCATGACCGTCTTGCCCGACTTCGGCGACGCGACGAGCAGGCCGCGCTGGCCTTTGCCGATCGGCGCGATCATGTCGATGATGCGGCCGGTCACGTTTTCTTCGCCGCGCATTTCGCGCTCGAGCAGCAGCGGCTTGTTCGGATGCAGCGGCGTGAGGTTCTCGAACATGATCTTATGTTTCGAGGCCTCGGGCGGCTGACCGTTGACCTTGTCGACCTTCACGAGTGCGAAGTAGCGCTCGCCGTCTTTCGGCGTGCGGACTTCACCTTCGATCGTGTCGCCCGTATGCAGGTTGAAACGGCGGATTTGCGACGGGCTGATATAGATATCGTCGGTGCTCGCGAGATACGACATTTCCGGCGAACGCAGGAAGCCGAATCCGTCGGGCAGCACTTCGAGCGTGCCGTCGCCGAAAATCGTCTCGCCGGTTTTGGCGCGCTTCTTGAGGATGGCGAACATCAATTCCTGCTTGCGCAGGCGGTTCGCGCTTTCGATCTCGAGGCCATTCGCCATCTCGATCAATTGAGACACGTGCAGAGACTTAAGCTCGGATAAATGCATACGGAGATCCCGTCAGGGAGAGAAGGTGCGACGAAAGATTTGGGAGGAGAATGAGCGGAACCGCTCAAGGACGTTATATGTCTTCTTGACGTCTTATGATTCTAGCATAGCATACGCCGGATCACGCCTGAGCGGCTGATCGGACGGTGCGTCAGGCCTGTTGCCGTCTCACAACAGGCCCGATGGTTCGATCAAAGGTGGCTGTCGAGGAACGCCGTCAATTGCGACTTCGACAACGCGCCGACCTTCTGGGCCGCCACTGCGCCGTTCTTGAACAGAATCAGCGTCGGGATGCCGCGCACGCCGAACTTGGCCGGCGTCGCCTGGTTGTCGTCGACGTTGATCTTCGCGATCTGCAGCTTGTCGGCGTAGTCCTTCGCGACTTCGTCGAGGATCGGGGCGATCATCTTGCAGGGGCCGCACCATTCGGCCCAAAAATCGAGAAGCACGGGCTTGTCGGATTTCACGACGTCGATTTCGAACGACGCGTCGCTGATGTGTTTGATTTGTTCGCTCATGTATATGTACCTCTTCGGGTTCGAAGCCCGCATCTGAATTGCCCGCACGATACACCAAAACGGGAAAACGTTCCGGGCGCGCTCGCACCGGTGGGGCGAGGCGATACGCCGATGGCGAATGCTGTCCCGGGTGCCGTGAGGATGCTCAATGCCGACCGTTGTCGTTCGCGGGTCGTCCGGCTGTCATATTAGCCCAAATCGCTATGTGTCGTGCGCGGCGATAGCCGCCATGCGCACGGTGTGCCGACCCGTGTTCGCTATGTCGCGTTTCGGTTGCGCAGCATAGCGAAGGCGAGGGTGCAGGTCGCCTCCATGCAATGAACAGTCGCGCATCGCAGCAAGCGGTGATAGAATGCGACGTGACGGGCCTCCTCGCATGGTGGGGCGGTCAACCTGGTCAGGTCGGGAACGAAGCAGCCACAGCCGTTTTCCGCCAGTGCCGAGGGTCGGGCTCGTCACCTTCGCTTTTTGCCTTCCGTATTTTTCCCTCCCCGCATCGCTCGCTTTTCCGCCTGTTTTACCTCCAGCGTTCGTTTCCGTTTTGCGCTTGCATCGTGCTTTGGCGCTGCATCGTTGCTGATACAATTTCGCGATGACCTATCAAGTTCTCGCACGCAAATGGCGGCCGAAGGATTTCGCTTCGCTCGTCGGACAGGAACACGTCGTTCGTGCGCTGACGCACGCGCTTGACGGCGGGCGTCTGCACCACGCCTATCTGTTCACCGGAACGCGCGGCGTCGGCAAGACGACGCTCTCGCGCATCTTTTCGAAAGCGCTCAACTGCGAAACCGGCGTGACGTCGACGCCGTGCGGCGTGTGCCGTGCCTGCCGGGAAATCGACGAAGGGCGTTTCGTCGACTACGTCGAAATGGATGCGGCGAGCAATCGCGGCGTCGACGAAATGGCGGCGCTGCTCGAGCGCGCCGTCTATGCGCCCGTCGATGCGCGCTTCAAGGTCTACATGATCGACGAAGTGCACATGCTCACGAACCATGCGTTCAACGCCATGTTGAAGACGCTGGAGGAGCCGCCGCCGCACATCAAGTTCATCCTCGCGACGACCGATCCGCAAAAGATTCCCGTGACGGTGCTGTCGCGCTGTCTGCAGTTCAACCTCAAGCAGATGCCGGCCGGGCACATCGTCAGCCATTTGGAGGGCATCCTCGAAGCCGAAAGCATCCCGTTCGAGCTGCAGGCGTTGCGGCTGCTCGCGCGGGCGGCTGAAGGCAGCATGCGCGATGCGCTGTCGTTGACCGATCAGGCCATCGCCTATTCGGCCAACGAAGTCACCGAAGACGCCGTGCGCGGCATGCTCGGCGCGCTCGACCAGAGCTATCTGATCCGCCTCGTCGACGCACTCGTGGCCGGCGACGGTGCGCAGGTGCTGTCGGTCGCCGACGAGATGGCGTTGCGCAGTCTGTCGTTCTCGACCGCGCTGCAAGATCTGGCCAGTCTCTTTCATCGCATCGCTTGGGCGCAGTTCGCGCCGGCGTCGGTGCTCGACGAATGGCCCGAGGCGAACGACCTGCGCCGCTTCGCACAGACGCTGACGCCCGAAGAAGTCCAGTTGTTCTATCAAATCGCCACGATCGGACGCAGCGAACTCGGGCTGGCGCCCGACGAGTACGCGGGTTTCACGATGACCTTGCTGCGGATGCTCGCGTTCGAGCCGGCCGCGCAGGGGGCAGGTGGAGCGGGCCCTGGCCCGAAGGCCGTCGCGCCCGTCGAGCGAGCCGCGGCAAGCCGTGCTGGTGCGGCCGTTTCCGCCCAGCAGGCAACGGCTGCCGCGGGCGAGTCGAGTCCGGCGCGAGCGCCGATGCCCCGCGGTGCGAGTGCCGCGACGGCGGAGCGCGTGTCTGCCGCGCCTGCGCGGCCCCGTGAGCCGGCGGTGTCGGCTATGCAAACGAACGATGTCGCTTCGGCTGTGCCACGTGTCGCTGATGCGACTGCCGCCGAGGGCGTGCGGCGCGAAACGCCGATGGCCGCCGCGGCTGCTGTGCCTGAATCCGAACCCGAGCCTGAGCCCGCTGTCGCTGAGCCGCCAGCGCGCGGCGAGTCCCCAGGCGCGAGCGAAGCCGCTTCGATGGTTGGGGGCACGCCGGCGGCCGAACCGGCGCCGGCGGCGTCTTCGGCCGAAGACGTAGCGCCGCGCCGCGCCGGCGGTGCAAGTGCTGCGCTCGATGTGCTGCGCAATGCGGGCCTGCGCGTGTCGACCGATCGCAACCGCGGTGCGGCTGCCGCCCAGCCTGCCAGTGCGCCGGCACCCAAGCCGGCTGCGCCGCGCCCGGCCGTTCAGGTGCCGGTGCCGCGCGCGCGCCGCGAAGAGCCGCCTGCGCAGGTGGCCGCTGCGGTGTCGTCGACGTCATCGACGCCGCCGTGGGACGATGCGCCGCCGCTCGACGACTATCTGCCGTCCTCATCGGCCGAAGACGCTTATTTCGCGCTGCCTGACGACGGCTTCGCGCCGGCGTTCGAAAGCGGCCCTGACGACCTGCGCTTCGAGACCAGGCCCGCGGTGCCCGCGACGCCTGCTGCTCCGCAGGTCGACCTGAGCACGTTGCCGCCCGGCATCGCGCTCGATTCGATCGGCTTCACGGGCGACTGGCCCGCGCTGGCGGCCGAGCTTTCGCTGACGGGCGTCGCGCATCAGCTCGCCTTCAACAGCGAGCTGACCGGGCTCGAAGGTGCCACGCTCAAGCTCAGCGTGCCGGTGCCGCAATATGCCGATCAGGCGCAAGTGACCAAGCTGAAGGCGGCGCTGGCCGAGCGGCTCGGCAAGCCTGTCGAGGTGTCGGTCGAGGTCGGGCCGGCTCGCCGCACGGCCGCCGCGCTCGCAGCGGCCGCTCGCGCGGAACGCCAGCGCGAGGCCGAGCGCGAGATCGACGCCGACCCGTTCGTGCAGGCGCTGATTCGCGACTTCGGCGCGAGCATCGTGCCGGGTTCGGTCAAGCCGCTATCGCCCGACGCGGGCGCCGCCGCGCACTGACACACACGTCGTAAAGCACTGCCAACGCAAACAAAAAACAGCGCACGTTTTCGCTACCACTCGCGGCGTCCGGTCGTCCGGATGCCGCCTTGAACATCCACACGATCAAAGGAGCACGTCCATGATGAAAGGCCAACTCGCAGGGCTCATGAAGCAAGCCCAGCAGATGCAGGAAAACATGAAGAAGATGCAGGAGCAGCTCGCGGAGATCGAGGTCGAAGGGCAGTCGGGCGCGGGGCTCGTCAAGGTATTGATGACCTGCAAGAACGACGTGCGCCGCGTCACGATCGATCCGAGCCTGCTGGCCGACGACAAGGACATGCTCGAAGACCTCGTCGCCGCCGCGTTCAACGATGCGGTGCGCAAGGCCGAAGCGACGGCGCAGGAAAAGATGGGCGGCATGACGGCGGGTCTGCCGTTGCCGCCGGGTTTCAAGCTCCCGTTCTGAGCGAGCCCGATTCGCGTTCGCACGCATCCGAACCCCATCCATGAAACAGCCTTCCGCTCTCGTTGCGCTTGTCGAGGCGCTGCGCGTGCTGCCCGGTGTCGGACCCAAATCCGCACAACGGATGGCGTACCACCTGATGCAGCACGATCGAGAAGGGGCCGAGCGGCTGGGCCGCTCGCTGCTCTTTGCGACCGAGCATTTGCAGCACTGCGAGAAGTGCAACACGTTCACCGAGGCGCGCATCTGCGATGTGTGCAGTGACGAGGAGCGCGACCCGACGTTGCTGTGCGTGGTCGAGACGCCCGCGGACCAGATCATGCTCGAACAGACGATGACCTACCGCGGGCTCTATTTCGTGCTGATGGGGCGTCTGAGCCCGCTCGACGGTATCGGTCCGAAGGAGATTCACTTCGACCGGCTCGTCAAGCGCGCGTCCGACGGCGTCGTCAAAGAAGTTGTGCTCGCAACCAATTTTACGAATGAAGGCGAAGCGACGGCGCACTATCTGGCGCAGACGCTGAAGGCGCGCGACCTGTCGGTGACGCGCCTGGCGCGCGGCGTGCCGGTCGGCGGCGAGCTCGAATACGTCGACGCAGGCACGATCGCGCGCGCGATGCTCGATCGGCGCACGCTCTAGCTGGCGCGACGCGTTGCGCCGTTTTCGTTTCGATCCGAGGTCAACATGAATGCATCCGCCGGCCCGCTCGCGGGCGTCAAGGTGCTCGAGCTCGGCACGCTGATTGCGGGGCCGTTCGCTGCGCGCTTTCTAGGCGAATTCGGCGCCGAGGTCGTCAAGATCGAAGACCCCAACGGCGGGGACCCGCTGCGCAAGTGGCGCATGCTGTATCCCGAGGCGGGCGGCACCTCGTTGTGGTGGGCCGTGCAGGCTCGCAACAAGAAATCGGTGACGGTCAACCTCAAGGCCGAGGAGGGCAAGGAGATCGTGCGTCGCCTGGCAAGCGAGGCCGATATCGTCATCGAGAATTTCCGGCCGGGCCTGCTCGAAAAGCTTGGGCTCGGCTATGACGTACTGAGCGCGCAAAACCCTGGTCTGGTCATGGTGCGTCTGTCCGGTTACGGGCAGACGGGCCCGTACCGCGATCGGCCCGGCTTCGGCTCGATCGCCGAGTCGATGGGCGGCTTGCGCCACATTACCGGCTATCCCGAGCTGCCGCCGCCGCGCATCGGCATTTCGATCGGCGATTCGATCGCGGCACTGCACGCCGTAATCGGCGCGATGATGGCACTGCACCATCGGCGCGCGAACGGCGGCAAGGGGCAGGTCGTCGATGTCGCGCTTTACGAAGCCGTTTTCAACCTGATGGAAAGCATCGTGCCCGAGTACGGCGTGTATGGCGCCGTGCGCGAGCGCACGGGGGCTTCGCTGCCGGGCATCGTGCCGTCGAACACCTATGCATGCAAGGACGGCGGCCTCGTCGTGGGCGGCAACAGCGATCCGATCTTCAAGCGGCTCATGACGGCCATCGGCCGCAGCGATCTGGCCGACGACCCAGGACTTGCGCACAACGACGGACGTGTGCCGCGCACGAAGGAGATCGACGAGGCGATCGGGGCTTGGCTGGCCGAGAGGACGATCGACGAAGCGCTCGAGGTGCTCAACGCGGCCGACGTGCCCGTGGGACGTATCTACAGCGTCGCCGACATGTTCGACGATCCGCAGTACGCCGCGCGCGAGATGATCCAGCGCTTCAAGTGGCAGGGCGAGCTCGACATCGCATTGCCGAACGTGACGCCGAAGCTGTCGGAGACGCCGGGCGGCACGCGCTGGCTGGGCCCGGCGCTCGGCGAGCACACCGACGAAGTCTTGCGTGGGCTCGGCTATCGCGACGACGAGATCGCTTCGCTGCACGAACGCAAAATCATTTGAACGCTCATTGGAGCGCGTGCGCTCGACGCAGCTGCGTTACGGTGTGATGACGATTTTGCCGGTCACGCGCCGCTCGGCCATGTCGCGCAACGCGCGGCCCGTCTCGTCGAGCGGATAGCGCGCGCTGACGAGCGGGCGCAGCTTGCCTTCCTTGAGCCACCCGAACAGTTCGCCAAACGCTGCCGCATTGCGCTGCGGCTCGCGCTTGGCGAATTCCCCCCAGAACACGCCGACGAGGTTCGCGCCCTTGAGCAGCACGAGGTTGAGCGGCAGCTTCGGGATCTCGCCGTTCGCGAAGCCGACCACGAGATAGCGGCCGCGCCAGGCGATGCTGCGAAACGCCGGCTCGGCGTAGATGCCGCCGACCGGATCGTAGACGACGTCCGGGCCACGGCCTTCGGTCAGCGCGGCGATGCGCGCGCGCAGATCCTCGCGCGCGTACTGGATCGTCGCATCGGCACCGTGCGCGACGCATACCGCGAGTTTCTCGTCGCTCGATGCGGCCGCGATGACGCGCGCACCAAGGGCCTTGCCGATTTCGATGGCCGCGAGGCCGACACCGCCCGCTGCGCCGAGTACGAGCATCGTCTCGCCGGCCTTGAGCGCGGCACGGTCGACAACGGCATGGTGCGACGTGCCGTAAGCCAGCGTGAACGCAGCAGCGGTCGCGAAATCAGCGCCTTCTGGCATGGGCGAGCAGGCCTCGGCCGGCGCGAGTGCTTGCTCGGCAAACCCGCCGATACGCGTAAACGCGAAGACGGCCATGCCGGGCCGCAGATGACTCACGCCCGGTCCGACGGCGCGTACCACGCCGGCCAGTTCCGAGCCTGGCGTGAACGGCAGCGCGGGCTTGAATTGATACTTGTTCTCGATGACGAGCACATCGGGAAAGTTGACGCTGGCGGCCTTCACGTCGATGACGACCTCACCGGCACCGGGTGTCGGATCAGGTAACGTCTCGACCACGAGCGTCTCGGGCGGGCCGTACTCTTTGCAGCGAATCGCGCGCATCGTCTCTCCTTGTCGGGACCGATGCGATGCAGTGTAGAACAGGGCGAACGACCGTGCCTTTTCTCGCGCCACACGCTCTTGTCAGACGGGTGAACGATCGCTCTGAGCGACGGTCTCCTCGGTTACAATCGACGAATGCGAATCCTACTCAGCAACGACGACGGTTATCTGGCGCCCGGCCTTGCCGCGCTCTATCAAGCGCTGAAGTCCCTCGGCGAGGTGACGGTGATGGCGCCCGAGCAAAATTGCAGCGGCGCATCGAACTCGCTGACGCTCTCGCGGCCGCTGTCGGTGCTGCGCTCGGCGAACGGTTTTTACTACGTGAACGGCACGCCGACCGACTCGGTCCACATCGCGCTGACCGGCATGCTCGACGACAAGCCCGATCTCGTCGTCTCGGGCATCAACAACGGCCAGAATGTGGGCGAAGACACACTCTACTCGGGCACCGTCGCCGCGGCGACGGAAGGCGTGATGTTCGGGGTGCCGGCGATCGCGTTTTCGCTCGTCGAAAAGGACTGGATTCATCTCGAAGATGCCGCGCGCGTTGCGCTCGACATCGTCAAGCATTTCCTCGCGAATCCGCTGCCGGGCCATCCGCTGCTCAACGTGAACATTCCGAATCGGCCCTACGACCAATTGGGCGAGTGGGCCGTGACACGTCTCGGCAAGCGCCACCCGTCGCAGCCCGTGATTCGCCAAACCAATCCGCGTGGCGAGCCGATCTACTGGATCGGTCCGTCGGGCGCCGCGCTCGACGCGAGCGAAGGAACCGATTTCCACGCGCTCGCCAACGGCCGTGTGTCGATCACACCCCTCCAGCTCGATCTGACGCATACCCAAATGTTGGACGCGACGCACGAATGGGCGCGTGCGGGACGCCACGGTTCATGACGAGCGAGCGCGCTAAGCGTTTTCCCCTAGGGCTTGCCGACCTCGAACGCAAGCCGCGCACCAGCACGGCTGCGCCGCGGGCAGGCAGCGACGAGCGCGCACGCGCGCGCACGAATGCGGCGCCGCGCGAGGCGGGATTGCTGCGGGCTGACATGCCAGCGTCGCACGGTCTGGAGAAAATGGGCGCGCCCAGAATGGGGGCGCCCAATGTCGCGCTGACAGGCGCGCTTGCCCTGACGTCGGAACGTGTGCGCGAGCGCATGGTCGAACGCCTTCGAACCAATGGCGTGCTCGATGCACGCGTGCTTCATGCGATGTCGGTCGTGCCGCGCCACATGTTCGTCGACCCGGGACTCGCCGCTCAGGCCTATGAGGATGCGGCGTTGCCGATCGGGCATCAGCAGACGATCTCGAAGCCGTCCGTCGTCGCGCGCATGCTCGAGCTCGCCGCGGCGGGGCGTGAACTGCAACGTGTGCTCGAAATCGGCACCGGCTGCGGTTACCAGGCCGCGGTGCTGAGCCGCATGGCAGGCGACGTGTATTCGATCGAGCGAATCAAGCCGCTGTACGAGCGCGCCAAGATCAATCTGCGTCCGCTGCGCGTGCCGAACATTCGCCTGCATTACGGCGACGGCCGGCTGGGTTTGCCCGCGGCGGCACCGTTCGACGCGATCGTGATTGCGGCTGCCGGGCTCGACGTGCCGCAGGCGCTGCTCGAGCAGCTTGCGATCGGCGGGCGGCTCGTGGCGCCGGTCGGCGCGCAGAGCGGGCAGAACCAAGTACTTACCCTGGTCGAGCGCGTCTCGAACAGTCAATGGCGAGAGTCGCGGCTTGATCGCGTTTTCTTTGTCCCCTTAAAATCCGGAGTAATTTGATACCGATGTCTATGTTGCGCGCGATGCAGAGAAATAAAGAAAATGTCCGATTGACCGTCGCTCAGCGCGTCATGTGTGCGGTAGCTCTGTCGACGCTCGCCGCTTGTGCGACGCGACTCGATCAGGCTCCCGTCGTCGATCGTTCGGGCACGCTCGCCACGCAGCCGGGTGCTGGTACGCCGATGCAATCGGCCGCTCAGCCTGCGGTGCCGCTCGCGCCTCCGCCGCCGGGCTATTACCGCGTGAAGCCGGGCGAGACGTTGTATCGCATCGCGCTCGACAATGGCCAGAACTATCGCGACATCGCCGCGTGGAACAACTTGGCCGATCCGAACCGGATCGAAGTGGGGCAACTGCTGCGCGTCGTGCCGCCGGGTGCCGCGAACAATGCGGCCGTGACGCCGGGCGTTGCGACTGCGCCCGTCGTGGGCGCACAACCGGTGCAGAGCGCGCCGCTGTCGCCCACCACCAGTGCACCGCCTGCTTCAGTGGCGAGTCAGGCGATGCCGCCGATGTACGGTTCAGGCTCGACGGCCACGACGATTCCTGCACAGCCGCCCGCCGCAAGCGACACCACCGCAGGCGTTGGCAACGTTTCGTTCGCGTGGCCGGCACATGGCCCGATCGTCGGCAGGTTCGACGATCAGAAGAACAAGGGGCTCAATATCGGCGGGGCACCTGGCGATCCAGTGAAGGCTGCCGCAGATGGACGTGTTGTCTACGCAGGAAATGGGCTGCGCGGTTACGGCAATCTCATTATCATCAAGCACAATGCAACGTATCTGACCGCATATGCACACAACCGAGCTTTGATGGTAAAAGAAGGGGACTCGGTGACCAAAGGGCAGAAGATCGCCGAGATGGGCAACAGCGATGCGGATAGAGTGATGTTGCACTTCGAAGTACGCCAGCAGGGCAAACCTGTCGACCCACAGAAATACTTGCCTCCGCAATAAGCGATACGACCATGCCGAAATCGAAGCGTCGCAACCAGCAAGCCGAAACGGACACGCTCAGTCGAGTCGGGCACGAAATGGTGCAGGACTCAGGCGCTTCGATCGAGCCCGAAGACGAGCCCGCCGAGACGGAGAGCGAGTTCGAGAGTGAGGCGTCGTCGGCCGATGCCGACGAAGGCAGCGACGCACGCGAAGAGGCAGGCGAAGCTGCTCCGGATCCCGACGACTTCCGCGCGCTGTTGCAGGCGGAGCTCACGGCCGACACGATCCAGCATTACTTGAACCGTATCAGCGTGAAGCCGCTGCTGACGGTCGAGGAAGAGCAACGCTATTCGAGGCTGGCCAAGGCCGGTGAATTCGAGGCTCGGCAGGTCATGATCGAGCGCAATCTGCGGCTCGTCGTGAGCATCGCGAAGGGGTATCTGAATCGCGGCGTGCCGCTGCTCGATCTCATCGAAGAAGGCAACCTCGGCCTCATGCACGCGATCGAGAAATTCGATCCGACGCGCGGTTTCCGTTTCTCCACTTACGCAACGTGGTGGATTCGGCAGAGCATCGAGCGCGCGATCATGAATCAGGCACGCACCGTGCGGCTGCCCGTGCACGTGATCCGCGAGTTGAACCAGGTGCTGCGCGCCAAGCGCCATCTCGAGAAAAACTCGATGAATTCGGGTGAGGCGAGCGAGCGTCGCGACGCGAGCATCGACGATATCGCGTATTTGACCGGCAAGACCAGCGACGAGGTGACCGACATCCTCGCGCTGAACGAGCACACTGCATCGCTCGATGCGCCGCTCGATCTCGATCCGGCGAGTAGCCTGCTCGATCTGCTGTCGGACGATCAGAGTCAATCGCCCGACGCCGAAGTGCAGCATCGCGAGCTCGAGACGCTCACGCGCGCATGGCTGTCACGGTTGTCGGACAAACATCGCCACGTGATCGAGCGTCGCTTCGGGCTTAATCACATCGAGCCTGCGACACTCGAGGAGCTGGCCGATGAAATGGGCCTCACGCGCGAGCGCGTGCGGCAGATTCAACAAGAAGCGCTCGTGCGTTTGAAGCGCTTTTTCGCGTCCAACGGCGTGCGCAAGGACGCTGTGCTTTAACACAGATGACACCGATTCTCGTTTTCGACATCGAGACGATTCCCGATGTCGCCGGCATTCGTCGTCTCGACGATTTGCCGGCTTCAATGAGCGACGCCGAAGTCGCCGAACATGCGTTTGCCGCGCGTCGCGAAAAGACGGGCAGCGATTTCCTGCCGCACCACCTGCAGCGCGTCGCGGCGATCTCGTGCGTCTTTCGTGACCGTAGCGGGTTGCGCGTGCGTTCGCTGGGCACCGTCGAAGACGACGAGGCCACCTTGATCCAGTCGTTCTATCGCGTGATCGAAAAGTACACGCCGCAGCTCGTGTCGTGGAACGGCGGGGGTTTCGATCTGCCTGTGCTGCACTATCGTGCGCTCGTGCACGGCATTGCCGCCTCGCGCTATTGGGACCTCGGCGAAGACGATCGCGACTTCAAGTGGAACAACTACATCAGCCGCTATCACTCGCGTCATACGGACTTGATGGACGTGCTCGCGATGTATCAGGCGCGCGCCAATGCGCCGCTCGATGCGCTCGCGAAGCTGTGCGGGTTTCCGGGCAAGCTCGGCATGGACGGCGGTCAGGTATGGCATGCCTTCCGCGAAGGCCGCATCGACGAGATCCGCAATTATTGCGAGACGGACGTCGTCAACACGTACCTGCTGTACTGCCGGTTTCAGTTGATGCGCGGCGCGTCCACGCCCGACGAATACGCCGACGAGATTGCCTTCGTCAAACAGTCGCTCGCGCAGGAGGCCGGCGCGCATTGGGGCGAGTATCTGGCCGCTTTCGCTGAATAGACAGACCGCCTGGATGGCGCGCTCGCCGGCGCTCACGAATTGAGTTTGCCCCTGAAAACGATTTAATCGAGCTCGAGCACGATCGGCTGATGGTCGGACGCTTGCGTCACGCCGTCGATCTCGCAGCGCCGCAAGCGGCTGCGCAAGTCGTCCGTGACGAATACGAAATCGCACGCGATCGCCCCTTCGCTCCATTGCACGGTGTCGTAGACTCCTGCCGTCGGCGGCGGCATTTGTCCCGGGTGTAGCGCGCACCAGGCATCGACAAAGCCGGGTGCCCCTTGTATCGGGGCGAGAAAGCGCCGGTAGGCCGGCGAATCGAATGCGCTGTTGAAGTCGCCGCAGACAATGGCGCTCGAGGGCCGTGCCGTGGGGGCGAACGGGCCGCTCGTATTCTCGGCCGTCGCGGGATGGGCGGCATGGTCAAGCGCCTCGAGATGCAAGCGCCGCAGTTCGTCGACCTGAGCGAGCCGCTGCTTCAGCGAATAGAATTCGAGATGGGTGACGACGATGCGCAGTGGCCCGTTCGGCGCGCGCACCATCGCTTCGAGCGCGACGCGCTGCATTGACGGCGCACTCGCATCGGCGGGCCACGGCAGTGTATGCCGGATGGCGAGCTCGGCGGGCAGGCGCGTGGCGATCGCATTGCCGAACTGGCGTCTCGGGCCTGTGCCGTCAAGCGGCGGCAGATCGGCGCCGATGGCCTCGAGCACGGTAAAGCCGGGCAGAGCCGCGGCGAGCTCGGCAAATTGATCGTTCGATGGGCCGCCCGGCAGCACGTGGAAGCCGCGCGTGACCTCCTGCAGGCAGATCACGTCGAAGTCGGCCAGGGCCTGCGCTTCACGGATCGTGCGGGCAAGATCGACCGTCCCGCTTGCGTCGCGCCCCCATTGGATGTTCCAACTGATCAGTCGCATCTGCAAACCTCCGTTGCGCCGCGCCGTTCGTCTACAATCTCGCCTTTCGTCCCATGACCGCCAGGAAGCCGCAGGTGTCCGAATCTCCCCGCAGTACCGTGCAGCCGATCAAGCGCGCGGCGCAGTCCGTTGCTCCCGTTAGTGCCCCAATTCTCGACGTCGACTCGCTCGACATGGAGGCGCGCGGCGTCGGTCGCCTCGTGACCGAGGATGGCGAGCCCGGCAAAGTGATTTTCGTCGAAGGCGCGTTGCCGGGTGAGCGCGTCACGTATTCGAGTTATCGCAAGAAGCCGAGTTTCGAGCAAGCGCAAGTCGTCGACGTCCTGCGCGCCAGCGCGCAGCGCGTGACCCCTCAATGCGCGTTCTTCGGCACGTGCGGCGGCTGTTCGATGCAGCATCTGGAGGTGCGTGCGCAGGTCGCGGTCAAGCAGCGCGTGCTCGAAGACAATCTCTGGCACCTCGCGAAGCTGCGGCCCGAGACGGTGTTCAGGCCGATCCACGGCCCGTCGTGGGGATACCGTTACCGTGCGCGTTTGACCGTGCGACACGTCGCAAAAAAAGGCGGCGTGCTGGTGGGCTTTCACGAAAAAAAGAGCAGCTACGTCGCCGACATGACGAGCTGCGAAGTGTTGCCGCCTCATGTTTCGGCGATGCTCGTGCCGCTGCGCCGGCTGGTCGAGAGCTTGTCGATTCGCGATCGTCTGCCGCAGATCGAGGTGGCGGTGGGCGCGAGCGTGACGGCACTCGTGCTGCGCGTGCTGGAGCCGCTGACGGCCGACGATGAGGCGCGCGTCCGTGCCTTTGCCGACGAGCACGAGGGCGTGCAGTTCTGGCTGCAGCCGAAGGGGCCGGATACGGTGGTGCCGTTTTACCCGCTCGACATCGAGCTCGACTACACGCTGCCCGAATTCAACATCCGGATGCCGTTCAAGCCGACCGATTTCACGCAGGTCAACCATGCGATCAACCGTGTGCTGGTGGGCCGCGCCGCGCGGCTGCTGGCACCCGCGCGCACCGACCGCGTGCTCGATCTGTTCTGTGGCATCGGCAATTTCACGCTGCCGTTGGCACGGCTGGCGCGCGAGGTCATGGGCATCGAAGGCAGCGAGACCCTGACGACGCGCGCGCTCGCCAACGCGAAGGCCAACGGTGTCGACGGCCATACGTCGTTCGCCTGCCGCAACCTGTTCGAGGTAACGGCCGACGACTTGCGTGCACTCGGCGCGTTCGACAAGTATCTGATCGATCCTCCGCGCGAAGGCGCGCTGGCGGTTTCGAAGGCGCTTGCCGAGATTGCGCAAAGCGGCGAAGGTCCGTTGCCGAGCCGTATCGTCTATGTCTCGTGCAACCCGGCCACGCTTGCGCGCGACGCGGGCCTGCTCGTGCACGAGGCCGGCTATCGCCTGAAGGCCGCTGGCGTGGTCAACATGTTCCCGCACACGTCCCACGTCGAATCGATCGCACTGTTCGAACGCGACTGATCGGCCGGGAATCGCAGCGCCCATAAAAAAACGGCCCGAGGGCCGTTTTTTTGTGGCGTGGTACGCGCGTCGATCAGTTGCTCAGTTGCGATTGCCGCCGAAGATACCGAGCAGCGAGAGCAGGTTGACGAACACGTTGTACAGGTCGAGATAAATCGCGAGCGTGGCCGTGATGTAGTTGGTCTCGCCGCCGTTCACCACGCGTTGCACGTCGAACAGCATGTAAGCCGAGAAGATGACGATCGCGAGCACTGAAACGGTCAGCATCAAGGCCGGCAGGTGCAGGAAGATGTTCGCGACCGAGGCGAGCAGCAACACCAGCACGCCGACGAACAGCCACTTGCCGAGACCCGTGAAGTCACGCTTGCTGACCGTGGCGATCGTAGCCATCGCGGTGAAGATGATGCCCGTGCCGCCGAAGGCGAGCATGATCAGCGCCGGCCCGTTCGAGAAGCCGAGAATGAAGCTCAGCAGCCGCGACAGCATGAGGCCCATGAAGAACGTGAAGCCGAGCAGCACGACGACGCCGACGGCGCTGTCCTTCGTGCGTTGGATCGCGAACATGAAGCCGAAGGCGATCGCGAAGAAGGCCAGCATGCTCATGGCCGGGCTCGTGGCGGCGAACAGCGAAAAGCCGGTCGCCACGCCGACCCAGGCCCCGAGGATGGTGGGCACCATCGACAGCGCGAGCAGCCAGTAAGTGTTCCGTAGCACGCGATTGCGGATTTCTGCCGTGGCGAGTCCGCCGCGACCGAAGTTGTACGGGTAGTCGTTCATGCTTTCTCCTTGCGTAAGACGCAGCCACACTGGGTAGCGATTCGTGCGAGGCGGCGCAGGTAGGGCTGCCTCGAGGTCCCGCACAGTAAGATAGGTACGGTTGACGGGAGTTTCAACGGCGCACCGGATTGCGCGGCTGCGCCCGCTCACGCACCTTTCGTTCGTGTAAGGGTTCGATCGCAATCATACACCGGAACATGCTACAATTGCAGATTCCTTGGAATCCGTAACCCCTTAATTTTTTGGAGTTTTTATGGCGATCGAGCGTACTCTGTCGATTATCAAGCCCGATGCAGTGGCGAAAAACGTGATTGGCCAGATCTACAGCCGCTTCGAAGGCGCGAGCCTGAAGGTCATCGCAGCGCGTATGGTGCATCTGTCGCGTGCTGACGCTGAGAAATTCTACGCCGTTCACGCTGCGCGTCCGTTCTTCAAGGATCTCGTCGAGTTCATGATTTCGGGCCCCGTGATGGTGCAAGTGCTCGAAGGCGAGAACGCGATCCTCAAGAACCGCGAACTGATGGGCGCGACCGATCCGAAGAAGGCTGATAAGGGCACGATCCGCGCCGACTTCGCCGACAGCATCGACGCCAACGCAGTGCACGGCTCGGACGCACCGGAAACGGCTGGCGTCGAAATCGCCTTCTTCTTCCCGGCAGTCAACGTCTACTCGCGCTGATTCCCGGAGTAAGGCCCCGAAGCCGATCTGGCGCGAGCGGCCCCAAACGCGCCGTCGCACTCGCTTCGCGAGGTTGCGACGGTACGCGCGGTGCTCTTCGCACTGAAACAGCAGGATCCGAAATGACGAGCAGTACAACCGTCAACCTTCTCGACCTCGATGCCGAGGGCCTCGTCGCCTACTGCGACAGCCTCGGTGAGAAGCCGTTTCGCGCCAAGCAATTGCAGCGCTGGATTCACCAGTACAACGCTGCCGATTTCGACGGCATGACCGATCTCGCGAAGTCGTTGCGGGCCAAGCTCAAAGGGCGCGCAACGATCACGATGCCGGATGTGGTCAGCGACCACCAGTCGGCGGACGGGACGCGCAAGTGGCTCGTCGACGTCGGCAACGGCAATGCCGTGGAAACCGTGTTCATCCCCGAAGAGACTCGCGGCACGCTGTGCGTGTCGTCGCAGGCAGGGTGCGCGGTCAACTGCCGGTTCTGCTCGACCGGCAAGCAAGGTTTTTCCCGCAATCTGACGACCGGCGAGATCATCAGCCAGCTGCGCATGGCCGAGTTCACGCTGCGTGAGGCGCTTGGCCGCCCCGCACAATCCGATACCAAAGGCGAGCGCGTCATCACGAACGTCGTGATGATGGGCATGGGCGAGCCGCTGCTCAACTACGACGCGGTCGTGCCGGCGCTGCGCCTCATGCTCGACGACAACGCTTACGGCCTGTCGCGTCGACGCGTGACGGTCTCGACCTCGGGGGTCGTGCCGATGATGGACCGGCTCGGCGCCGATCTGCCCGTGGCGCTCGCGGTATCGCTGCACGCGCCGAACGACGCGCTGCGCGACGAGCTCGTGCCGCTCAACAAGAAATATCCGCTGCGCGAGCTGATGGCTGCGTGTCAGCGGTATCTGAAGGTCGCGCCGCGCGACTTCATCACGTTCGAATATTGCATGCTCGACGGTGTCAACGATACCGACGCGCATGCGCGCGAGCTGCTCGCGGTCACGGCCGATGTGCCGTGCAAATTCAATCTGATCCCGTTCAACCCGTTCCCGGAATCGGGATTGCTGCGCTCCAAAAACGAGCGTATCAAGCGCTTCGCGCAAATCCTCATCGATGCGGGAATCGTGACGACCGTGCGCAAGACGCGCGGCGACGATATCGATGCCGCGTGCGGCCAGCTCGCCGGCGAGGTCATGGATCGTACCCGGCTCGCCGAGCGTACCGGGCGCGCGGGCAAGGTCATCGAGGTCCGGCGGGTGCAGTAGGCCGGCACGAAGCGGCAAGTCGCGCCGCGCAGGGAGTAGCGACATCTGGTGGATAAGCGGTACGCGTTGCCGCGCAGTTTTGTTATAACGGTTTGCGTTGCGTGGCGAAATGAATGGCCGCGCTAAGCGCACAGGTGAAAAGAATCGACGCGAGAGGATCAGGGATGAGTGAGCAGCAGCATCCGCAATCAGATGGCACGCAGCCGAACGCAGGCCGTTCAGGTAGTGACGCCGACGGCTACGCCGCACACCAGGCGGGGCAGACGTCGTTCGAGTCGCTAGCCGCGGCTGGCGCGCGGCTAGCGCAGCTGCGCGAGGCCAAGGGCTGGTCCGTCGACGATGTTTCGGCGCGGCTCAAAGTCTCGCCGCCGAAGATGCGGGCACTCGAAGCAGGGGACATCAGCCATTTGCCGGGCACGACCTTCGCACTCGGCGTCGTGCGTGCCTACGCGAAGATGCTCGGGACCGATCCGGCACCGTTCACGCAAGCGCTGCGCCGTGAGAAAGGCGAGCCTGAACCCGACCTGTCGATGCCCGCTTCGACGGGTGCCGATATGCCGCGCGGACGCGTGTCCGTATCGCTCGGCAGTACGCAGCGCCATCGTTCGTGGTGGTGGGGCGTCGCCGCGGTGGTCGTCGGGTTGGTCGCGCTCGTCATGTGGCGCTCGGGCGGCGAGTCGCATGCCTGGCTGGCGCGTTTGAAGGCGAGCGCCAACGGTGTCGCGGCCAACGCCAGTAGCGCTTCGGCGGCAGCTCAAAGTCAGGCTGTCGTGCAGCAGCCTGTGATCGAACAAGGCGCCTCGGTGGCGTCGGGCGTCGCGCTCGAAGCCTCGGCGGCGAGCGAGGCTAGCGGTGCGGCGGCGATGGCCTCGGCTACCGCGCCGGCGACGGCTGCATCGGCTTCGGCCGCGTCGGCCCAAACGACGACGCAAGCCGCCGCTCAAACGGCTGTCCAAACGACGACGCAGCCGGCCACCGCACAAACGCCGGCACCGGCTTCGGCGGCGTCCGCCGCCGTCGCGAAGACGCCGGCAGCGCAAACGGCATCGGAGACTCCGGCAGCGAAAGCGGCGTCGGCGGCCCCGGCAGCGAAGGCGCCCGCAACGGCGCAAGAGGCGAGCGCTTCGCAAGCGGCATCGGCAGCCGCCGCGCCCGCCTTGGCCGGCACGGCGACGGTGGGCGTGACGGTCACACAAGACAGCTGGTTCAGCGTCCGCGACAAGGATGGCAAGGAGGTGTTCTCCGGCCTCGTGCACGCCGGCGACACGAAGGAAGTGTCGGGCGTGCCGCCGTTCAAGGTGACGGCGGGCAACCGGGCCGGGCTCGAGTCGATGACGTTCGACGGTCAGCCCGTCGACGCCGCCAAGTACTCGGGCAAGGGCAACGTCGCTCGTTTCTCTCTGCCGTAAGCGCTAAGCGCCGCGATTGCCACGCGCGGCGCGTTCTCAAATTCTGCGCCACGCCGCTTGAGGCGTGGCGCGCTTTGCAAACAGGATTAATGGGTCTTTCGATGCATTCCGACAGCGACAGCAGCAGTCAGATTTGTTCTTCCGAACCGATTTTCGGCGGACATGCGCCGCGGCGCGCTTCGCACGCGGTGGACGTCCGTTGGGGCGGCAACCTCGTGACGATCGGAGGCGATGCGCCGGTGCGTGTGCAGTCGATGACGAACACGGATACGGCCGATGCGATCGGTACGGCCATCCAGGTCAAGGAGTTGGCGCAGGCGGGCTCCGAGCTCGTGCGCATTACCGTGAACACGCCCGAAGCGGCCCAGGCCGTGCCGGCGGTTCGCGAGCAGCTCGACCGCATGGGCGTCACCGTGCCGCTCGTGGGCGATTTCCACTACAACGGCCATCTGCTGCTGCGCGACTACCCGGCGTGCGCCGAGGCGCTCTCGAAGTACCGCATCAACCCCGGCAACGTGGGTCAGGGCGCCAAGCGCGATACGCAGTTCGCGCAGATGATCGAAGCGGCCGCCCGCTATGACAAACCGGTTCGCATCGGCGTGAACTGGGGCAGTCTCGACCAGGATCTGCTCGCGAAGATGATGGACGAGAACGCCTCGCGGGCTCAGCCGTGGGAAGCGCAAAGCGTGATGTACGAAGCGCTGATCCAGTCGGCGATCGGCTCGGCCGAGCGTGCAGTGGAACTGGGTTTGGCGCGTGAGCGCATCGTGCTGTCGTGCAAGGTCAGTGGGGTGCAGGACCTCATCGCCGTCTACCGTGAACTCGCGCGCCGTTGCCGTTTCGCGCTGCACTTGGGCCTGACCGAAGCGGGGATGGGTTCGAAGGGCATCGTCGCGTCGACGGCTGCACTGAGCGTGCTGCTGCAAGAGGGCATCGGTGACACGATCCGCATTTCGCTGACGCCCGAGCCTGGCGCGTCGCGCACGGGCGAGGTCATCGTCGGACAGGAAATCCTGCAGACGATGGGCCTGCGCTCGTTCACGCCGATGGTCGTCGCATGCCCGGGTTGCGGCCGCACGACGAGCACGCTGTTCCAGGAGCTGGCCTCGCAGATCCAGTCGTACCTGCGCGCGCAGATGCCCGTGTGGCGCGATCAGTACCCCGGCGTCGAGAAGATGCACGTCGCGGTGATGGGCTGTATCGTGAACGGCCCCGGCGAATCGAAGCAGGCGAACATCGGCATCAGCTTGCCGGGTTCGGGCGAAAACCCCGCGGCGCCCGTCTTCATCGACGGCGAAAAAGTGAAGACGCTGCGCGGCGAGCGCATCGCAGAGGAATTCCAGCAAATCGTCAGCGACTACGTCGAGCGCCGTTATGGCCGCGCGAGCGTCGCGAACTAACTCGTTCACCGAATAGAGCATGACTGAACAGAAGAGAAAAGCCGAAAAACTCGCTGGCGTCAAAGGCATGAACGACGTCTTGCCGCAAGACGCCGCGCTGTGGGAGTTTTTCGAAGCGACCGTCAAATCGATGCTGCGCGCGTACGGCTATCAGAACATCCGCACGCCGATCGTCGAACACACGCAGCTGTTCACGCGCGGCATCGGTGAGGTCACCGACATCGTCGAAAAGGAGATGTACAGCTTCGTCGATGCGCTGAACGGCGAGAACCTGACGCTGCGCCCCGAGAACACGGCAGCCGTCGTGCGCTCGGCCATCGAGCACAACCTGCTTTACGACGGCCCGAAGCGGCTCTGGTACATCGGTCCGATGTTCCGCCACGAGCGCCCGCAGCGCGGCCGTTATCGCCAGTTCCATCAGGTCGGCGTCGAAGCGCTCGGCTTTGCCGGCCCCGATGCCGACGCCGAAATCATCATGATGTGTCAGCGTCTGTGGGACGACCTCGGCCTGACGGGCATTCGCCTCGAGATCAACTCGCTCGGGCTGGCCGAAGAGCGTGCCGCGCATCGCGTCGAGCTGATCAAGTATCTCGAGCAGCACGTCGACGTGCTCGATGCCGATGCGCAGCGCCGTCTCTATACGAACCCGCTGCGCGTGCTCGATACGAAGAACCCGGCGCTGCAGGAGATTGCGCAAAACGCGCCGAAGCTGATCGATTTCCTCGGCGAGGCATCGCTCGCGCACTTCGAAGGGCTGCAGCGTCTGCTGAAGGCGAACAACATTCCGTTCACGATCAATCCGCGTCTCGTGCGCGGCCTCGATTACTACAACCTCACGGTGTTCGAGTGGGTGACGGACAAGCTGGGTGCGCAAGGGACCGTCGCCGCTGGCGGGCGCTACGATCCGCTGATCGAGCAACTGGGCGGTAAGCCGACGGCGGCATGCGGCTGGGCGATGGGCGTGGAGCGGATTCTCGAGCTCCTCAAGGAAGAGAGCCTCGTGCCGCAGGAAGAGGGCTGCGACGTGTACGTCGTGCACCAGGGCGACGTGGCGCGCGAGCAGGCGTTCATCATCGCCGAGCGTTTGCGCGATACGGGGCTCGATGTGATTCTGCATTGCAGCGCCGACGGCGCGTCGGCCAGCTTCAAGTCGCAGATGAAGCGTGCCGATGCGAGCGGCGCGGCGTTCGCGGTGATCCTCGGCGACGACGAAATCGCGAACGGCACGGTCGGTATCAAACCGCTGCGCGATCTGAGCGAACGAGGCGAAAAGAGCGAACAACAGAGCGTGCCGGTCGAAAACTTGACCGAATTTCTAATCAATGCGATGGTTGCAACCGCCGAAGACGGCGACGACTGACGCGAGACGCGCGCCGAGCAAGGATTGGGAGGGCGGCGCACTGGCGTCGCGGCAATCGATGGGCAGAGGGGTGTCGTCACGACACCCATCCGTATCTCGACAATCACAAGGCCCGAGAAAAGAAGGAATCGTTTGGCGATGAGTTATCACGACGAACAAGAATCGATAGAAAGTTTTAAGGCCTGGTGGGCGCAATGGGGCAACTCGACCACCTGGATCGTGCTCGTGGCGCTCGTCGCGGCCGCTGGCTGGAACGGCTGGAATTACTGGCAACGGCATCAGGCTGCGCAGGCCGCCGTGCTGTATGAGCAGGTTCAGCAGGCGATGACGGCCAACGACAAGGCAAGCGTCGCACGTGATGCTGGCACGATGGAATCGCGCTTCGGCGGTACGGCCTACGCGCAGATGACGGCGCTCGCCAGCGCGAAGGTGCTGTACGATGCGGGCGACGCTGCGGGCGCGAAAGCGCAGCTGCAATGGGCTGTCGACCATGCGAAGGACGACGAATACAAGGAAATCGCGAAGCTGCGCCTCGCGGCTGTGCTGCTCGACGAGAAAGCATATGACGCCGGGCTCGCGCTGCTTGCGGGCACGCCGCCGGAAGGCTTCACTGGCGTCGTCGCCGATCGCCGCGGCGATCTGCTGGCGGCCGCCGGCAAACGTGACGAGGCTCGTGCGGCCTATCAGCTCGCGCTCGCTTCGCTGGCGAAGGGCGACGCTCAAATGCGTCAACTGATCCAGTTCAAGCTCGACGCGCTCGGCGGCTGAGCGGCGCAAGCTGCCCGCTCGGTTCGCTTCATTTGACCAACTCTTGATTGATGCTTCGCCCACCGATGAATTTGCTGAAACGTTTCGCCGTGCCCGCCGCCTGTGCGATGACCGTCCTCGTGATGACGGCCTGCTCGTCGACGAAGGATGAGCGTCGCATCCCGACGCCGCTCGCCAACTTCAAGCCTGCTCTGAACGTGGAGCGCGCGTGGAAGACGAGCGTCGGCAGCGGCGGTCGCTATCTGTTTGCGCCGGTCGCCGTGGGCGATGCCATCTATGCGGCTGGGAAGAGCGGTAGCGTCGAGAAGATCGACGGCAAGAGCGGTCAGCAGATCTGGCGTGCGAAGCTCGATACGGACCTGACGGCCGGCGTCGGTAGCGACGGCAAATTCACGGCTGTGGGCGGCACGCGCGGCGGTGTCTACGCGTTGGACGCCGACGGCAAGCTGCTGTGGAAGTCGAACGTGCCCGGCGAAATCATCACGCCGCCGCTCGTGGGCAATGGATACGTGGTCGTGCGCACGATCGACGGCCAGATCAGCGCCTTCAATGCCGAGACGGGCGAGCTCAAGTGGGTCTATCGCAACCGTGCCGTGCCGCTCAATCTGCGCGTGACGGCGGGCATGACGTTCGCGGGCGACGCGGCTGTACTGGCCGGTTTCCCGGGTGGCGGTCTGGCTGCGATCAATCTGAAGACGGGCGACGAATACTGGCAGGCGCCGGTTTCGTATCCGAAGGGCGTGACCGAAGTCGAGCGCATCAACGACGTGACGGGGGCGCCGATCCTCGTCGGCGCGCAAGCGTGCGCCGTCACGTTCCAAGGCCAGATTGGCTGCTTCGATGCGAACTCGGGGCGTCCGGTGTGGGAGAAGCCGTTCTCGAGCGCCAGCGGCGTCACGCAGGACGGCACGCTCGTTGCGGCCAGCGACGACTGGTCGGTCGTCTCGGCGTTCAACGCGACGGACGGCAAGCAGCTGTGGCGCAACGAGAAGCTCAAGAGCCGCGATCTCGGCGTTCCGTTGCTGCTTGGGCCGTCGATCGTCGTCGGCGATTTCGAAGGCTACGTGCACTTCCTGTCGCGCGACGATGGCACGTTCGTCGCGCGTGTGAAGACCGACGGCAGCCCGATCACGGCAGCGCCGGTGATGGCTGGCGACACGCTCGTCGTGCAAACGCACGATGGCGAACTGTACGGTTTCCGCCCGCATTGATGCGGCGGTGATCGTTCTACTTTCGACGCACTGGCCGGCATAAGCCGGCCGCATGCGTTCAATGCCGACGCGCACATCGCACGCCGGTATATCGGGTGGTGGCGGACACGATGCGCCGGCCAACGCCCGAACGTGATAATTTGCTGCGAGGGCCGTGCGAATCGGCTGCTCGGCAATCCACTAGTCCCGCGTCAGGCGGACCTATTATGTCCGCCTGACGCAAGGACCTATTGTCGCCGCTCGCGAACGACGCGCCGGCGAGCCGCGATGGCGCAGGGACACCCGCGCGAGCGCTTCACATAGACGACATCAGATGAAACCCGTAATTGCCCTCGTTGGGCGCCCCAATGTGGGGAAATCCACGCTTTTCAACCGGCTCACGCGCTCGCGCGATGCGCTCGTGGCCGATTTGCCAGGCTTGACGCGCGACCGCCACTACGGCGAGGGGCGAGTGGGCGATCGGCCGTATCTCGTCGTCGACACGGGCGGGTTCGAGCCCGTCGCGAAGGACGGCATCCTGCACGAGATGGCGCGGCAAACGCGTCAGGCCGTCGAAGAGTCCGATGTCGTCGTGTTCATCGTCGACGGACGTAACGGCCTCGCGCCGCAAGACAAGTCGATCGCAGACTACCTGCGCAAGACCGGGCGGCCGATCGTGCTCGTCGTCAACAAGGCCGAGGGGATGAAGTACACGTCCGTCGCGGCCGATTTCTACGAGTTGGGCCTTGGCGATCCGCGTGCGATTTCGGCGGCCCACGGCGACGGCGTGACCGAGACGATCAACGACGCGCTCGGGATCGCGTACGCCGGCCATCCCGAGGAAGAGAGCGAGGAGAAGGCGCCGCGCGGCGTGAAGATCGCGATCGTCGGACGGCCCAACGTGGGCAAGTCGACGCTCGTCAACACGCTGATCGGCGAGGACCGCGTGATCGCGTTCGACATGCCTGGCACGACGCGCGACTCGATCTATGTCGACTTCGAAAGGCAGGGCAAGAAGTACACGCTGATCGACACGGCAGGGCTGCGCCGGCGCGGCAAGGTGTTCGAGGCGATCGAGAAATTCTCGGTCGTGAAGACGCTGCAATCGATCGCCGATGCGAACGTCGTGATCCTGCTGCTCGATGCGCGCCAGGATATTTCCGAGCAGGATGCGCACATCGCGGGCTTCGTCGTCGAGCAAGGGCGTGCGCTGGTCGTCGGCGTCAACAAATGGGACGGGCTCGACGAGCACGTGCGCGAGCGAACCAAGCACGACCTCATGCGCAAGCTCAAATTCCTCGAATTCGCCAAATTCCACTTCATTTCGGCGACGGAGAAGACGGGCATCGGCGCGCTGATGCGTTCGGTCGACGATGCGTACGCGGCTGCGATGGCCAAGCTGCCCACGCCGAAGCTCACGCGTGCGCTGATCGAGGCTGTCGAATTCCAGCAGCCGCGCCGCCGCGGGCCGGTGCGACCGAAACTGCGCTATGCGCACCAGGGCGGACAGAATCCCCCGATCATCGTGATTCACGGCAATGCGCTCGATGCCGTGACCGAGACATACAAGCGCTATCTGGAGAACCGCTTCCGGGAAACTTTCTCGTTGTCCGGAACTCCATTGCGCATAGAGTTCCGTTCCTCGTCCAACCCTTATGCCGACAAGGGTTGAGCGCCGCTTGGACAAAGGCTTGGCCGCTCGGCCAGGCGGCGCGTGCGGTAACGAAAATCGGCTATAGTGTAGCGATTGGCGTCGGATTTCTTTTTCTTCGACGTCAATTTGGATCTAACCTGCAAAAAAACGACGGAGTTTGCTATGAGCAACAAAGGGCAATTGTTACAAGACCCGTTTTTGAACGCACTGCGCAAAGAGCATGTGCCGGTTTCGATCTATCTGGTCAACGGCATCAAGCTGCAAGGGAACATTGAATCGTTCGACCAGTACGTCGTGTTGCTCCGGAATACGGTGACCCAGATGGTGTACAAGCACGCCATCTCGACGGTGGTGCCGGCCCGTCCGGTCAATTTCCATCCGGATTCCGAAACATCCTGAAACCCATCGTCGTGGCCGGCATGACGTCGCTTGCCGGCGACTCATGCCGGCCACTTCATTTTGACACTCACCAATTTGATCAACGCAGCGCTCGTCGGCATCGACTTCGGCAAGATCGACTTCGAAGCCAGCCTCGAAGAACTCAATTTGCTCGCGCAAAGCGCGGGCGCTCATCCCGCCGTGACCTTGACCGGGCGTCGTTCGAGCCCCGATGCCGCGCTGTTCGTCGGTAGCGGCAAGGCCGAGGAGTTGCGCCTCGCGTGCGAAGCCAACGACGTCGAAATCGTCATCTTCAATCACGCGCTGGCGCCGGCGCAGCAGCGCAATCTGGAGCGGGCGCTTAATCGGCGCGTCATCGATCGCACCAGCCTCATTCTCGACATCTTCGCGCAGCGCGCGCGCAGCCACGAAGGCAAGCTTCAGGTCGAGCTCGCGCAGCTCCAGTATCTGGCGACGCGCCTCGTGCGCGCCTGGACCCACCTCGAGCGCCAAAAAGGCGGGATCGGCCTGCGCGGCCCTGGCGAAACGCAGCTCGAAACCGACCGGCGCCTGATCGGCGAGCGCATCAAGATGCTGAAGTCACGTCTCGAAAAGCTGCGGCGCCAGCATGGCACGCAGCGACGTCAGCGTCAGCGCAACCGCGCGATGTCCATCTCGCTCGTCGGCTACACGAATGCGGGCAAGTCGACGCTGTTCAATGCGCTCACGAAAGCGCAGGCGTACGCGGCCGACCAGCTGTTCGCCACGCTCGATACGACTTCGCGGCGCTTGTACCTGGGCGAGGAAGTCGGGCAGGTGATCATCTCGGACACGGTCGGTTTCATTCGCGAACTGCCGCACCAGCTCGTTGCGGCATTTCGCGCGACGCTCGAAGAAACGATTCACGCCGATGTGCTGCTGCACGTCGTCGATGCGTCGAGCGCCGTGCGCCTCGATCAGATCGATCAGGTCAACGAAGTGCTGCACGAGATCGGCGCAGACACCGTGCGCCAGATTCTCGTGTTCAACAAGATCGACGCGGTGCCTGAACTCGCGGCTCGCGGCGAGGCGGTCGAGCGAGACGAGTATGGTAATATTTCGCGCGTCTTTTTGAGCGCGCGCACGGGGCAAGGCCTGGATACGCTGCGCGCAGCCATCGCCGAGATCGCCACCTCAGAACATCTTCCTGATACCGGGCGAGCGTTGCCGGAAGATCAGCCGGCGCACGAGCACGAAGACCTCAACGTAGCGCGGATCTCCGGGGCGGACGCGTCGTCGCGCTCCGATTTGCATTGACCGGCTCTCCCAACTCGAGTGAACGAACACAAGGTGAACCAATACAACGAGCGGAGTTTCTGGACGCGTGCGCGCGCCGTCCTTTCGATCAGCGATCCCCGCTGGGGTCGCAGCGACGGCAACGGCAGCAGGCAGCGTCCGAATGAGCCGAAGCGGCCCTCGGGCGATGGGGAGGGGCCGCCCGATCTCGACGAAATGTGGCGCGAATTCAATCGCCGGCTATCGCGGCTCTTCGGCGGCAAGCGTTCTGGCGGCGGTGGCGACCGTCGTCCCGATAACGGTCACGCGGCACGCGTGGGCGTGGGCATCGTCATTGGCGTACTCGTGGCCATCTACGTCGGTAGCGGTGTTTTCGTCGTACAAGACGGGCAGGCCGGCGTCGTGCTGCAGTTCGGAAAATATCGCAGCACGGTCGGGCCGGGTGTTCACCTGCGGATGCCGTATCCGTTCGAGACCAGCGAAATCGTCAACGTGACGCAAGTGCGCTCCGTGGAAGTCGGGCGCAGCAATGTCGTCAGCGAGGCCGACGTCAAGGATGCGTCGATGCTCACGCGCGATGGCGATATCGTCGACGTGCGCGTTGCCGTGCAGTATCAGGTGAAGTCGCCGACCGATTACCTGTTCCACGACGTCGATCCCGATCGCAGCGTCACGCAGGCAGCCCAGGCGGCCGTGCGCGAGCTCGTGGGCACGCGCCGTACCGGCGAGCTGCTCGATCAAAATCACGACGCGATGCGCGGGCAGCTCACGCAGGCGATTCAGCGCTCGCTCGATCTCTATCGCACGGGTCTGGCCGTGACGGGTGTGACGATTCAAAGCGTCGCCGCGCCGCAGCCGGTGCAGGCCGCATTCGAGGACGTCACGCGTGCCCGCGAGGACCGCGCGCGGGCCAAGCGCGACGCGCAGGCGTACGCAAGCGAGCTGCTGCCGCGCGCGCAAGGCGATGCGGCGCGTACCGTCGACGATGCGAAGGTGTACGCCGAGCGGGTGGTCGGCGAGGCGCAGGGCGATGCCGAGCGCTTCAAGCAGGTCTACGCGCAATACGCGAAGGCGCCAGCCGTCGTGCGCGAGAGGATGTATCTGGAAACGATGCGCGAAATCTATTCGAATACCACGAAGGTGTTTGTGACGAGCAAGGGCGGCAACAGCGTCATCAATTTGTCGCTCGACAAACTGCTCGAGGCGCGAGGCCACGCGGCCGGCGAGGCTGCCGGTGCATCGGCCAGCGCCGCCACGGCTGTGGCGGCAGCGGGGGCTTCGAGCTCTGCCGCCGCGCAAGCGCCGGCGCGCACGCCTGCGCTTGCGTCGGCGCCCGCCAGCCAGGCTGCAACGGCCGCCAGCGACACGATGCGCTCGCGCGAGACGTTCCGCAGCCGCTCGCGCGAAGACGAGTTGCAGCCATAAGGAGCGCATGCCATGAATCGTATCGTTGCGCTCGTGATCGTCGTCGTGGCCGTGCTGTTCGCCGGCTCATCGACGCTGCTCGTCGTCGATCAACGGCATCAGGCCGTTGTTTACTCACGTGGCGGTGTCGACCCGGTCGCCGTCGGCCCAGGCCTCCATTTCAAGCTGCCGACGCCGCTGCAAGGCGCGATGCGCGTCGATGCGCGCGTGCAGACGCTCGAGGCGTCGAATCCGGACCGCTATACGACCTCGGATAAAGCGGACCTGCTTGTGACACCGGTGCTTAAATACCGTGTCGTCGATCCGCTCAAGCTGTTTACGCAAACCGAAGGCGACGCGCAAAGCGTGCCCGGGCGACTTGCCGAATTCACGCGCGCCGCGCTCGGCGAGGCGTTCGGCAAGCGTTCGCTCAGTGACGCACTGGCGCAGCAGCACGACATCGCCAGTGAAGCGCGTAGCGCCATTGCGGCGCGCACGGGCGCACTGGGCGTCGAGGTCGTCGATGTGAGCCTCACGCGCATCGACTTGCCGGCGGCGGCGGCCGAAGCGGCCTATAAGCGCATGGTCGTCGCGCAAGAGCAAGCGGCCAGCGACGAGCGCGCGCAAGGCGCAGCCGAGGCCGAGCAAATCAAGGCCGACGCGGAGCGCCAGCGCGACGCGGTGCTCGCCGATGCCTACAAGACGGCACAGCAAATCAAAGGTGAGGGCGATGCGAAGGCCGCGGCCATTGCCGCCGATGCGTTCGGTCGCGACCCGGGCTTCTATCAGTTTTATCAGAGCCTGCAAGCGTATCGCAGCGTCATCAAGCCGAGCGACGTCGTCGTCGTCGATGCCGATAACGACTTTTTCCGTTTCATGCGGAGCCCGGACGGCGGTGCGCCGTCGAACGGCCAAGCCGCCGCAGCTTCACGCAAACACTGATTTCTGGGGCGCCGCACGCGAGTGGCGGCGTCGGCATTCGAATGGACATAGCCGGTTCGTTACTGCTTGCGATCGCACTGATGCTTATCATCGAGGGCATGTTTCCGTTCGTTTTTCCGACGGCATGGCGTGACACGTTTCGTAAAATAGCAGCGCGACCGGCTCATCATATCCGGATCGGCGGGCTCATCGTCATGGCGCTGGGTCTACTGCTGCTCGTCGTGGCGACATAAGCGAGGCGACCCGAGCCCGCAAGCGGCGCGCCATCCTGCGCCGCCCGCCCAGACCCTCTTCTTCGGCACGTGCGTTCGCGCGTGCCGCGTCAATTAATGTCGTAGGACTGTACCGATGTCGACCTGGCTGCTTCCCGAGAATATCGCCGACGTGCTGCCGTCGGAGGCGCGCAAGATCGAGGAGCTGCGACGCGCGCTGCTCGATCGTTTTCGCACGTATGGCTATGAGATGGTGATGCCGCCGCTGCTCGAGTATCTCGAATCGCTGCTCACGAGCGGCGGCAGCGACCTCAATCTGCGCACGTTCAAACTCGTCGATCAGCTTTCGGGCCGCACGCTCGGCTTGCGCGCCGACACGACGCCGCAGGTGGCGCGCATCGACGCGCATCTGTTGAACCGCCAAGGCGTGACGCGCCTTTGCTATGCGGGCAACGTGCTGCATACGCGGCCGCGCGGGCTGCACGCCACGCGCGAGCAGATTCAAGTGGGCGCTGAAATCTACGGCCACGCGGGCCTGGAGGCCGATCTCGAGATCCAGCAGCTGATGCTCGACGTGCTGCGGCTGGCGGGCTTCGAAAAGGTGCGCCTCGATTTGTGCCATGCGGGCGTGTTGTTGGCGCTGTTCGAGCGCGACGCGCAAGCGGCGGCGATGGGCGAGCAGCTCTACGAAGTCCTGGCGGGCAAGGACGTCGCCCGGCTCGAAGAGCTCACGCGCAGCTTGAGCCCCGTGGTGGGTGAGGCGCTGCGCGCGCTGCCGGCGCTGTACGGCGACCGTTCGGTGCTCGACCTCGCGCGCGCGCGGTTGCCGCAGTGGCCCGAGATTACGCAGGCACTCGACGATCTGGCGTTTCTGACCGAGCATGTCGAAGGCGCTGAAGTGACGGTGGACCTTGCCGACTTGCGCGGCTACGCTTATCACAGCGGCGCGATGTTCTCGGCCTACGTCGACGGCGTGCCCAATGCCGTCGCGCGTGGCGGCCGTTACGATCACGTCGGTCAGGCATACGGACGGGCCCGTCCGGCAACGGGTTTTTCGCTCGATTTGCGCGAAGTGGCGCGAATCTCGCCGGTCGAAGCGCGCAGTAGCGCGATTCTCGCGCCGTGGAAGCATGACGAGGCGTTGCGCGCAAGCGTGGCGGCGTTGCGCGATGCGGGTGAGATCGTGATTCAGGCGTTGCCCGGACACGACGCCGCGCTCGACGAATTCGCGTGCGACCGTGTGCTCGTCGAACGCGACGGTGCCTGGATCGTCGAGGCGGTGCCGACCGGGCGTTGAAAGTGTCGGAGCGCGGCCGGCGCATGACCGCCGCGCGCTCGCAATGGGTCCATGCCGTTGAAGCGAAACGGAAAAATTCGGAAGCTTCGCCGAACATGGGTAGAATACGTTTTTAACCAGCTAACGAAACAACATGTCTGCCAGCGCAGTGAATGTGGCCCCGGGACGCAATGTCGTCGTCATCGGGACTCAATGGGGTGATGAGGGCAAGGGCAAGATCGTCGACTGGCTGACGGACCACGCGCAAGGCGTCGTGCGTTTCCAAGGCGGTCACAATGCCGGCCATACGCTCATCATCGGCGGCAAGAAGACGATCCTGCGTCTGATTCCCTCCGGCATCATGCGTGCGGGCGTCGCCTGCTACATCGGCAACGGCGTCGTGTTGTCGCCCGAGGCGCTCTTCAAGGAAATTGAAGAGCTCGAGGCAGCGGGCGTCGACGTTCGCCAGCGTCTGTTCATTTCCGAAGCGACGACGCTGATCCTGCCGTACCACATCGCGATCGACCAGGCGCGCGAAGCGCGCCGCGGCGCGGGCAAGATCGGAACGACGGGCCGCGGTATCGGGCCGGCTTACGAAGACAAGGTCGGCCGCCGCGCGCTGCGCGTGCAAGACCTGTTCGCGCCGGCAACTTTTGCCGAGCGTCTGCGCGAAAACCTCGACTTCCATAATTTCGTCCTGACCCAGTACCTGGGCGCAGCCGCGGTCGACTTCCAGCAAACCCTCGACACGATGCTCGGCTATGCCGACCGTCTCGCGCCGATGGTTGCCGACGTGTCGCGCCGGCTCTACGAAGAGAACGAGGCGGGCCGCAACCTGCTGTTCGAAGGCGCACAAGGTACGCTGCTCGATATCGATCACGGCACCTATCCGTTCGTGACGTCGAGCAACTGCGTAGCAGGCGCTGCGACCGCCGGTGCCGGTGTCGGCCCGCAAAAGCTGCACTACATCCTCGGCATCACGAAGGCCTATTGCACGCGCGTCGGCGCGGGGCCGTTCCCGAGCGAGCTCTACGACGCGGATAACCCGCAGCGTCAGGAAGCTGTCGGCGTGACGCTCGCCAACGTCGGCAAGGAATTCGGTTCGGTCACGGGCCGTCCCCGTCGTACGGGTTGGCTCGATGCGGCCGCGCTGCGTCGCTCGATCCAGATCAACGGCGTGTCGGGCCTGTGCATCACGAAGCTCGACGTGCTCGACGGCCTCGACGAAGTGAAGCTGTGCGTCGGCTACAAGGTCGACGGCAACGATGCCGACCTGCTGCCGCGCGGCGCTGCCGAAGTGGCACGTTGCGAACCGATCTACGAAACCTTCGGCGGTTGGAAGGAAAGCACGATCGGCATTACGCAGTGGGACAAGCTGCCCGCGAACGCGCAAGCGTATCTGACGCGCGTGCAGGAAGTGGCTGGCGTGCCGATCGACATGGTGTCGACTGGTCCGGACCGCGACGAGACGATCCTGTTGCGTCATCCGTTCAAGGTGTAACGCGATGACGACGAATCTGACGACGATCGCGATGACCGATCCGCGCAACGACGACAAGCACCTCTGGGTCAGCTGGGACGAGTACCACCGGCTGATCGAGTTGCTCGCGCTCGCCGTGCACGAATCCTGCTGGAAGTTCGACAAGATTCTGTGCCTCGCCCGCGGTGGCCTGCGCGTTGGCGACCAGCTTTCCCGCATCTATGACCTGCCGCTCGCGATTCTCGCGACGAGCTCGTACCGCGAGGCAGCCGGTACGCAGCAAGGGGATCTAGACATCGCGCAGTACATCACGATGACGCGCGGCGAACTGACCGGCAACGTGTTGCTCGTCGACGACCTCGTCGATTCGGGCGTGACGCTTGCGCGCGTGCAGCAGCATCTGAAAGAGCGCTATCCGGCCATCACGGCCGTGCGCTCAGCCGTGCTTTGGTACAAGGGCTGCTCGAAGGTCAAGCCCGACTACTTCGTTCAGCACCTGCCGACGAACCCGTGGATTCACCAGCCGTTCGAAGAATGGGATACGGTCCGGCCGCATAACCTCGGCGCCTGGATCAAGCGTGGTATCGCACGGTCCGAGGCGTCAAGCGGCACATAAGTTGCGAAACGAAACATGACGTGGCGGTATCGCTTGCCACGTCGTCTGTCAAGCGGAGTCCTGGACTCCGCTTTTTCATATGGGCGCTGCGCTCGGGCACCGCTAGAATAGCGCTCGCTGCCGGCGTATCCGGTACGAATTTCCTTGTTTTATGACAGACAACAATCACGATCCTTCCCGCTCGCACTCCTTGCCCGCGCTCGCGCTAGCCGCGATCGGCGTCGTGTTCGGCGACATCGGCACGAGCCCACTCTATTCGCTGAAAGAGGCGTTCAGCCCTGCGCACGGCATCGCGCTGACCGACGCGTCGATCCTCGGCGTCATTTCGCTGCTTTTTTGGGCGATCGTGATCGTCGTCTCGATCAAGTACGTGCTGTTCGTGATGCGTGCCGACAACAACGGGGAGGGCGGCGTGCTCGCGCTGATGGCGCTGTCGCTGCGCTCGTTCGACATGCGGACACGCACAGCCGGCACGTTGATGATGCTCGGCATATTCGGCGCCTGCATGTTTTATGGCGACGCGGTGATCACGCCGGCGATTTCTGTGATCTCGGCCGTCGAGGGGTTGGAGATCGCGACGCCGCATCTATCGCATCTGGTGCTGCCGATCACGATCGTCGTCCTCATCGCGCTGTTCTGGATCCAGCGGCATGGCACGTCGCTCGTCGGCAAGCTGTTCGGTCCGATCATGGTGATCTGGTTCGCCACGCTCGCCGTGCTCGGCGTCATGCATATCCTGCGTGCCCCCGGCATCATTGCGGCGCTCAATCCGTATTACGCGTACTCGTTCATGTCGGCGCACATGGTGCAAGCGTATGTCGTGCTCGGCTCGGTGTTCCTCGTGCTGACCGGGGCGGAAGCGCTGTACGCCGATATGGGCCACTTCGGCGCCCGGCCGATTCGGCTGGCTTGGTACACACTCGTCATGCCGGCGCTCGTGCTCAACTACTTCGGGCAGGGTGCGCTGCTGATGCGCAATCCGAAGGCGATCGAAAATCCGTTCTTCCTGCTCGCTCCCGACTGGGCACTGCTGCCGCTCGTCGTGCTGTCGACGGTAGCGACCGTCATCGCATCGCAGGCCGTGATCTCGGGCGCCTATTCGCTGACGAGCCAGGCCATTCAGCTCGGTTACGTGCCGCGCATGAAAGTGCTCCATACGTCGGATCTGGCCATCGGCCAAATCTACGTACCCGTCGTGAACTGGATGCTGCTGTTCGTGATTCTGTGCATCGTGATCGGCTTCAAGAGCTCCGATAACCTCGCTGCGGCGTACGGCATCGCCGTGACGACGACAATGGTCATCACGACCGTGCTGGCCTGCGTCGTGATGGTGAGGGTATGGAACTGGAACAAGACGCTCGTGGCGGTCATCATTGCGGCGTTCATGGCCGTCGACGTCGGCTTCTTCGGTGCGAATCTGCTGAAGGTGGCCGAAGGCGGGTGGCTGCCGCTCGGTATCGGTGCGCTGCTGTTCTTCCTGCTGATGACTTGGCACAAGGGCCGCTTGCTCGTCAAGGAACGTACGGCGGCTGACGGCATTCCGCTCGCGCCGTTCCTGCAGGGCCTGCTTGCGCATCCGCCGCATCGCGTCTCGGGCACGGCCATCTACCTGACGGGTAGCCACGCGCTCGTACCCGTGAGCCTGCTGCACAACCTCAAGCACAACAAGGTGCTGCACGAGCGCACGATCTTCCTGACGTTCGTGACGCGCGACATTCCGTATGTGAAGGATGACGAGCGCGTGACCATCAAGGAGGTGGGCGGTGGCCTCTTCATCGTGAATGCGGCCTACGGCTTCAATGAAACGCCCGACGTGAAGGCCGTTCTGTTCGAAATTAGCCGCATGCACAACATGTCGTTCGAGCTGATGGATACCTCGTTCTTCCTCGCACGTGAAACGGTAGTGCCGACGCAGTTGCCTGGCATGTCCGTGTGGCGCGAGCGCGTATTCGCATGGATGCACCAGAACGCGGCCAAGCCGACCGACTTCTTCAGTATTCCGGCCAACCGCGTCGTCGAGCTCGGGACGAAGATCGAAATCTGACCGAACGAGATCTAGGGCGCCATGCGCGCCTTAGGTTGCGCGCACGACAAAAAGCCCGTGTTCTGTAAGGAACACGGGCTTTTTTGCGGCCGCCGCCAGTGGGGCGGCGGCCGAGCATCTACGAACCTGCTTAGCGTTGCTTGAGCTTTGCGAAGGCTGCCGCCATCGCACCCGACGGCTCGGGTTCGCGCGTACGCGGCGCTCCTCGGGCGCCACCGGTACGGCCTGCGCCTGCGCCGCCGCGCTCTTGCTGACCACCGCGCGAGGCTGGCGTCGCATCGTCATCGAGTCGCATCGTGAGCGCAATGCGCTGGCGCTTGACGTCGACTTCGAGCACCTTGACCTTCACGACCTGACCCGCCTTGACCACTTCGTGCGGGTCCTTGATGAACTTCGTCGACATGGCCGACACATGCACGAGACCGTCCTGGTGCACACCGATGTCGACGAACGCGCCAAAGGCCGCCACGTTCGTGACGACGCCTTCGAGCACCATGCCCGGCATCAGGTCGGACACCTTTTCGACCCCCTCGCGGAACGTCGCAGTCTTGAATTCGGGGCGCGGGTCGCGGCCCGGTTTTTCGAGCTCGAGCAGAATGTCGCGCACGGTGGGCAGGCCGAAACGTTCGTCGACGAACTCGGCCGGCGACAAGCCCGCGAGCGCTTCGCGGTTGCCGAGCACCTCGCCGACTTGCTTGCTCACCTTGGCGAGAATGCGCTCGACGACAGGGTAGGCCTCGGGGTGAACGGACGAGCGGTCGAGCGGGTTTTCACCGCCGTTGATGCGCAGAAAGCCGGCGGCTTGCTCGAACGTCTTGTCGCCGAGGCGGGGCACTTTGCGCAGTTGCTCGCGCGACGGGAACGGGCCGTTCGCATCGCGATAATCGACGATGTTGCGCGCGAGGGTCGAATTGAGCCCCGACACGCGTGCGAGCAGGGCCGCCGACGCGGTGTTCGCGTCGACGCCGACCGCGTTCACGCAGTCTTCGACGACGGCATCGAGCGAGCGGGCCAGCTCGCGCTGATTCACGTCGTGCTGATACTGGCCGACGCCGATCGCCTTCGGCTCGATCTTCACGAGCTCGGCGAGCGGGTCTTGCAGGCGACGTGCGATCGAGACGGCACCACGCAGCGACACGTCGAGATCAGGGAACTCCTTCGCCGCCAATTCGGATGCCGAATAAACCGATGCGCCAGCTTCGGAGACGACGATCTTTTGCAGCTTGAGCTCGGGGTGGCGCGCGATGAGCTCGCTGGCGAGCTTGTCGGTTTCACGCGAGGCGGTACCGTTGCCGATGCTGACGAGCTCGGCCTGCGTTTGCGCCGCGATGCGCGCGAGTTTTGCAAGCGAGCCGTCCCAGTCGCGGCGCGGCTCGTGCGGATAGATCGTATCGGTGGCGAGCAGCTTGCCGGTGCGGTCGACGACCGCCACCTTCACGCCCGTACGCAGCCCCGGATCGAGGCCGATCACGGCCTTCGGGCCCGCGGGTGCGGCCAGCAGCAAGTCCTTCAGGTTGCGGGCGAACACGCGAATCGCCTCGTGCTCGGCATCCTCGCGCAGCTGCGTGAGGAGTTCGTTCTCGAGGTGCGGCTGAACCTTCACGCGCCAGCACCAGCGGCATACGTCGGAGAGCCATTTGTCGGCGGGACGGTTCTGGTTCGCGATGCCCACGTGGTGCGCAATGAGCGCTTCGCACGGGTGGGGCACCTGCGTATCGAGCTCCTCGCCCAGGCCCAGCTTGACCATCAGCACGCCGGCATTGCGGCCGCGGAACAGCGCCAGCGCGCGGTGCGACGGGATCGTCTTCAGCGTTTCGGAGTAGTCGTAGTAGTCGCGGAATTTTTCGCCTTCCTCGCTTTCCTTGCCTTCGACGACGACCGACGAGACGATGCCGCGCTCATGCAGATATTCGCGCAGCTTGCCGAGCAACTCGGCCGTCTCGCCGAATTGCTCGGACAGGATGTCGCGGGCGCCGTCGAGTGCGGCCTTGACGTCGGCCACGCCTTTCTCGGCGTTCACGTAGGCGGCCGCTTCCGTTTGCGGGTCGAGGCGCGGATCGGCGAGCAGTGCCTGGGCCAGCGGTTCGAGCCCCGCTTCGCGGGCGATCTGCGCGCGCGTACGGCGCTTGGGCTTGTACGGCAGGTACAGATCTTCGAGCACCTGCTTGCTGTCGGCGGCTTCGATCGCTGCGCGCAGTTCGTCGGTAAGCTTGCCTTGCTCGTCGATGCTGGCGACGATCGTCGCGCGCCGATCTTCCATCTCGCGCAGGTAAAGCAGGCGTTCCTCGAGCTGGCGCAATTGCGTGTCGTCGAGGTTGCCGGTGACTTCCTTGCGGTAGCGGGCGATAAACGGAACAGTGGAGCCTTCGTCGAGAAGTTGCACGGCTGCCGCGACCTGGCGTGGCTGGACCGTCAATTCGGTGGCGATGCGCTGTACGATCTTGAGTGCTACGGAGTCCGTCATAGAAGAGGCGTCTGGCTGCGAGGCTTCGAGTGCGGCGCCAGCCGGCGTTATGCGGCGAGGCGAGCGGGCTCTAGGCCGAGTTGCTGAAGCGGCGCATTTTGCCATAAATGCCCGGGGGCTCAAGATTGGGGTGTTAGAATTTCGACCATGTTCCGATCCCCGCCTACGACGTTGCCGATCTCCCGTTTTTCCGTCGCTCTGCGCGCCGCGCAGGTTGCTGCCGCGGTCTTCGCCTTGCCGTGTATCGCGTTGGCGCAAACGGCGCCTGCCCCTGACGCTACGTCGCAGCCGGACACGCATGCCGAGGCGCCGCTGGCCGCGAGCATGCCGTCCAACGCTTTCGATGCGCGCCAAAAAGCGCTCGATCAGCGCTCGGCGCAAAACGACTACACGTACGGTGTGGCCGTTCATCAGTGCTATGACACGTTTTTCGTGAACACCTGTCTCGGGCGCGCGCGCGACAAAATGCGCGACGTAAAGGCGCAGATCCGCAGTGAGCAGCTCTCGCTCGACGACGAACGGCGTGCGGCACGGGCACAGCAGCGTGACGAGCAGGAGGCGCTGCGGCGTGTGCAGGACGAGTCCGAGGCGCCGCAGCGGGCGGCCGCCGACGAGCGCAATGCGCAGGCGTACGAGGAGAAGCAGCGCCAGCATGCGCTCGACGCGGCCAAACGTAACGCCGAAGCGCCGCAGCGAGCCCAGAACCAGGCCGCATACGACCAGAAACAGGCTGATTTCCAACGCAAGCTCGACCAGGCGCATGCACAGGCGGCGCAAGATGCGAAGGAGCGCGCCGAGCGCGCGCAGCGCTTCGGCCAAAAGCAGGTTGACGCGGCGCAGCACAAGGCCGATGTCGAGGCCAGGCAGAAGCAGGCTGCGCAAAAGGCGCAGGAGAAGCAGCAGGAGCAGTTGCAGCAGCAGGAGCAGCAAAAGCAGTTGCGCCAGGAGCAGCAGGATAGCGAGTGACGCTGCGCGCTTTTGCGGAAGGCAACCTCTGGCGTGGTCCCCTGGAATGAAAGGGGACGCGCCAATGAACCGAGGAGGTGACCATGCGCGACCATCAAGCGATCCAGCCGAACCTATTGCGCGATCGCATCGTACAGTTGCAATCGGAGCACAGCGAGCTTGATCGCATGATCAATAAACTCGCCATCTCGTCGGACATCACCGACCTCGAGTTGCGGCGCCTGAAAAAGCGCAAACTCAAGGTCAAAGACAACATCATGTTGCTGCAATTGCAGCTCGAACCGGACAAGCACGCATAAGCGGTTCACCGGCAAGCACCGGTGCCCGCGGCGGCACCGGCTTTGCAGGGAATCGCTTGCCTTGAATTCACCGCTCGACGTTTCTTCCGATAACCCGCGTGCTGCGGCGCCCGTAGCTGGAGCCGCGCAGTCGCGCGCGGCCGCCTTCGTTCCCGGTGCCCGACGCAGCGCGGAACTCGACGCGATTTTCGCGGCCGATGGGCTGCTTGCACGCGCGATCGACGGCTATCACTCGCGGGCCTCGCAAATCGACATGGCGCGGGCTGTCGCTGCTGCGATGGAAGCATCGGGGCGGGCAATGCCCGAGCCTGCGATGTTCGAGGCGCAGCGGCGCCCGGCGCGGCGTTTGTCCACGACCGATGCGCCAGCTGCCGGCGCGGGCAGGGACCCCGCCGATACTGCGTCTCAGGATGCGGCTCCCGAGCCGGCCGATGCCGGCGACAACACGCTGATCGTCGAGGCCGGCACGGGCACGGGCAAGACGTACGCGTACTTGGTGCCAGCGATGCTGTGGGGCGGCAAGGTGATCGTCTCGACCGGCACGAAGCACCTGCAGGACCAACTGTTTCAGCGCGACATCCCGACCGTGCGCGATGCGCTTGCAGTGCCCGTCAGCGTGGCGATGCTCAAGGGGCGCTCGAATTACCTGTGCCACTACTATCTGCAGCGCACCGCCGACAATGGACGCTTGCCCTCGCGGCAAGAGACAGCGTACTTGCAAGAGATCGTGCGTTTTGCGAAGGTGACGCGCTCGGGCGACAAGGCGGAACTTGCGAGCGTGCCCGAGACCGCGCAGGTCTGGTCGATGGTGACGTCGACGCGCGAGAACTGCCTCGGGCAGGAGTGTCCGAACTACAAGGATTGCTTCGTGATGCACGCGCGGCGCGAGGCCCAGCAGGCCGACATCGTCGTCGTCAATCACCATCTGTTCTTCGCCGACATCATGTTGCGCGATACAGGCATGGCCGAACTGCTGCCCACGGCGAACACGATCATCTTCGACGAAGCGCATCAACTGCCCGAGACGGCGACGCTGTTCTTTGGCGAAACACTGTCGACGTCACAACTGCTCGAGCTCGCGCGCGATACGGTCGCGGAGGGGCTGGCGCATGCGCGCGATGCCGTCGAATGGGTCAAGGTCGGCGCGGCGCTCGAGCGCGCGGCGCGCGATGTGCGGCTCGCGTTCAAGGAAGATACGCTGCGCGTGTCGGCGGCTCAGTTGCCGGTCGACCATCCGTTGTTCGATACGCTCGATGCGCTGGAGACCGCGCTCGATGCGCTGGCGACCGCGCTCGCAGGTCAGGCCGAGCGCGCCGAATCGCTGGGTGCCTGCCTGCGCCGCGCGCGGGAGTTGCAGGATCAGCTTGGTCGCTGGACGGCCGTGGCCGCCGAGCCAGTTGAAGACCCGACGAAGTCCGCCGACGGTAAAGGTGCACCGTCCAACGGCACCAGCGCCTCGGACTCGAACGAGCGCATTCGCTGGGTCGAAGTGTTCTCACAAACCGTGCAGTTGCACGAGACGCCGCTGTCGGTAGCGCCGATCTTCGCCAAGCAGCGTGCCGGCGTGCCGCGTGCGTGGATCTTCACGTCGGCGACGCTGTCGGTGCGCGGCGATTTCACGCATTACGCCGCGCAGATGGGGCTCGATGCGCGCCGCTCGATGACGCTGCCGAGTCCGTTCGACTACGGCACGCAAGGGCTGCTGTACGTGCCGCGCAATCTGCCGCAGCCGTCCTCGCCCATGTTCACCGATGCCGTGTTCGAAGCGGCGCTGCCCGCGATCGAGGCCGCCGGTGGCGGCGTCTTCGTGCTGTGCACGACGCTGCGTGCCGTCGATCGGATCGCTGCGAAGCTGCGCGACGTGATCGAGGCGCGTGGCTGGACGATGCCGTTGCTGATGCAGGGCGATGCGAGCCGCACCGAACTGCTCGACCGTTTCCGCGCCTACGGCAATGCGATTCTCGTCGGCAGCCAGAGCTTCTGGGAGGGCGTCGACGTACGGGGCGACGCACTGTCACTCGTGGTCATCGACAAGTTGCCGTTCGCACCGCCTGACGATCCGGTGCTCTCCGCCCGGCTCGATGCGCTGACGAGGAAGGGCTTGAGTCCGTTCGCCGTCCATCAGCTGCCACAGGCCGTCATTACGCTGAAGCAGGGCGCGGGGCGCCTCATTCGAGCAGAAACGGACCGGGGCGTGTTGATGATTTGCGATACGCGCCTCGTCGACAAGCCGTACGGCCGCCGCATCTGGCAGAGTCTGCCGCCCTTCAAGCGCACGCGCGAGATCGACGTCGTGCGCGAATTCTTTGCGGCCCGAGCGCTGACGACGGACGGCGATGCCACCGCATGATGCGTGAACAAGCGTGGGGCCTGGTGGTCGGCCATCGGTTTTCCGTTGCTCGGATTTTCACGATGCCGGCTGCCTGCGCAGTATATTTACGCGCATAGCATAAAAAATATTCGAGTGCGAATATTCTTGATTTAATTTATCTTGATTTAATTTAAAGTCTCCCTACACTGGTTCACGATGGATCACTTCGAGGGCTATCGTGAATCGTGTCAGTGGCCACACCTTCTTCAATAGATTCGTCGACCAGAACAGCATCGTTGTTGATCTCGGTGCCAACATCGGTCGTTTCTCTAGCGAGATGGCGCGTCAATACGGGTGCGCATGTTTTGCGATTGAGCCTAACCCGGAATGTTTCGCACAGCTGCGCAATTTCGGGAACGTCAAATCGTTCAATATCGCGATCGCCGACCGTACCGGCCAGATGCGTTTTTTTGTGGCCGCCAATTCAGAGGCGTCGTCGTTCACGCGCACGTCCGAGAGTGATCGAGAGATCTCGGTGCCCGCGATGCGGTTCGACGAATTTTCGGCACTTCACGGTCTGACACGGATCGATCTACTGAAGGTTGACGTCGAGGGTGCGGAAATCGAGTTGCTCGACTCGCTGTCGGATTCCTTTCTTCTGGGTATCGGGCAGGTATCCGTCGAGTTTCACGATTTCTGTGATCTTGTGTCCAAAGACGATGTTGCACGGATAGTCAGCCGGTTTCGATCCCTTGGGTTTCTCTCGATCAATTTTTCCAAGGAATCGCACGGACACGAAGATCATTTGTTCGTGAATACGCAGCGATGCGATGTGGGTAAAGTCGAATTTTGGACAACCAAATATCTCACCCGCAACATCTTCGGCCTGAGTCGTATGGTCAAACGCTGGAGCAACCGGCGACCCAGCGTCGCGAAGCCGGCATAGTGGCCGGGCAAGCCATAGTCTGACCGTGGCGGAATGGATTGTCGGGCGTTATTGCACAGAGCTAACCCGATCGATTATTGGGCGCTTTACGCTCAAATGAAAACCGGCCTTCACGGCCGGTTTTCATTTTGCATGACGCGCTTCAAAAGGCTTCACATCACTCAGAACTGCCACCAAGCCTTCTTGGCGGCGCCGCGAGCATGGCCAGTGATGTACGGGCTGTCGGGGAACGTCCCGGCCAGCACACGACGGGTATCTTCGGCCAGCTGGGGCTCGTTGAGCTTCGTGTACGACAGGATCATCAGGTGCAGCGCGTCTTCGATGGCCGGTGCATTCCGGTACTCCTTGACGGCCAGTTGCGCACGGTTGATCGAGGCCACATACGCGCCGCGGCGATAGTAGTAATCGGCCGCATGGACTTCATACGAAGCGAGCGCATTGACGATGTAGCGCATGCGCGCGGCCGCATCGGGCGCGTACTTGCTTTGCGGGTACTTGTCGACGACGGCCTTGAACGCGTCATACGACTCGCGCAGCGATTTCGGATCGCGCTCGCTCATGTCCTGGCCCGAAAAGCGGCCGAACAGACCGAGGTCGTCGTTGAAGTGGATCATCCCCTTCAGGTAGTACGCGTAGGCAATGTCAGGGTGATCGGGGTGCAGCTTGATGAAGCGGTCGACAGCCTGGTCGGCGGCGGCCGTTTCGTTGTCCTTCCAATTGCAGTACGCGACATTGATTTGCGCTTGCTGCGCGAAATGGCCGAACGGGTCGCGGCCTTCGAGCGACTCGAAGTACTTCGCGCACTTGCCGTAATCGCCGCCGGTGAGCGCGTCCTGGGCCTCCGAGTATAATTTGCTATTCGGCCAGGCCGCCGTTTCGTCCGTTTTCTGCGGCAGGCCATGGCAGCCTGCCACGAGCACTGCGGCAGCGGCGATGGCCAGCGAGGCCGTGGCGGGTTTGACCGCTTCTTTCGTTACACGGGTGGCCGCGCGAAAGGCCGATCGCATCGTAGTGTTCAGGGCTCGCATTTCCTAGCTATCTGTCTCAGTAACTCAGTAACCCAGTTTTCAATGAACCGCACCAGTCGTTCAGGCGTCAAGTCCGGCGCCAAAGATCGAAGCGACGATTATAGCCGAACCGTTGCGCCTACCGACGCCCTTGAAAGCGAGGGGCTCGACAATGATCTCGCAACCGCCGCGAGCGCGGCTGAGCACGCCGTCTCGCCCGCGCGCGACGAAGCGCCGCGCGTGGCATCGGTCCCGCCCGAGCTCGCCGGCGAGCGGCTCGACAAAGTCCTCGCCAAAGTATTCCCCGAATTTTCGCGCAGCCGCCTGCAAAGCTGGACCGAGGAGGGGCGCGTACGCGTGAACGGCAAGCCCTCGAAAGTGCGCCAGCCTGTTCCGCTCGACGCGCGCATCGAGCTCGAGCCCGACTTGCTGCCCGAGCAGCTCGCGTTCACGCCCGAGCCGGTGCCGCTCGACATCGTCTACGAAGACGACACGCTCGTCGTCATCAACAAGCCGGCGGGCCTCGTCGTGCATCCGGCTGCCGGCAATTGGAGCGGAACGCTCCTGAACGGGCTGCTGCACCGCTACGGCGAAGCGGCCGCGGGCCTGCCGCGTGCAGGCATCGTGCATCGGCTCGACAAGGAGACGTCGGGACTCATGGTCGTCGCGCGCACGCTCGAGGCGCAGACGGACCTCGTGCGGCAGTTGCAGGCGCGCACGGTCAAGCGCCGCTACATCGCGCTCGTCTGGGGCGCGATGCCGGAGGATGGCACCATCGATGCGCCGATCGGGCGCGATCCGCGTGAGCGCACACGCATGGCCGTCGTGACGGGCGCTGCCGGCAAGCCTGCCCGTACGCACTTTCGCAGCGCCGACGCGACGCTGTGGCAGCAGCAACGGATCTCGGCGATCCATTGCGATCTGGAAACCGGGCGCACGCACCAGATTCGCGTGCACTGCGCGCATATTGGTCATCCGCTGCTCGGCGATCCGGTCTACGGCAGTTTGCGTGGCCGACGCTCGAGCGTACCGTTGCCGGGCGGTTTCGCGCGGCAGGCGCTGCACGCGTGGCGGCTCGGTCTCGTGCATCCGCAGACGGGGCGCACGATGCATTGGCGCGCCGAGCTGCCGGACGATCTGGCCGCGCTCGTCGAGGCGCTCGGGTTCGGTGCCCAGTCCGATCTCGGCGATGAAGCCGAACGTGACGAAGACGAATTCGACGATGCGCATGCGTACGAGCCGTACATCGTCGGCGACGAAGACGACGAAGACGAAGAATAAGGCGACCGCCACGTCTGACCGGGAACCTGTGCGGCTGCGCGAATATCGCAACAACCGCCGCAACAAAAACAGCAACGACAACTGCAATCAGGAACGCGCGAGATGAGCGAGCCGACCCTTACCCTAGCCGACTGTCTGCAACCCGCATGGCATGTGCCGCCGCACGTGAGGGCGCTCGTCACGACGCGCGTGGGCGGGGTCAGTCAGCCGCCTTACGGCGGCTGGCGCGATGGACAGGACGTGCCCGGCGGACTCGATCTGGGGCTGCATACGGGCGACGACCCGGCGCACGTGCACGAGAATCGCGCGCGGCTGCTGGCGCTCGCGGGCGTGCCGGCGGCCTGGCTCGAGCAAGTCCACGGCGACGTGATCGTGCGCGCCGACGAGGCGATCGACCTGGACGCGCCCGTGCGCGCCGATGCCAGCGTCACGCAGGTGCCGGGCGTCGCGTGCCTCGTGATGGTGGCCGATTGTCTGCCGGTGCTGTTTGCCGACGAAGCGGGGCGGGCCGTCGGTGCGGCGCATGCCGGTTGGCGGGGCCTCGTGGGCGGCATTGTCGAGAAGACGGCGCAGAGGGTGGCGGAGCTTGCCCGGTCGCGCTGCGAGGGCGTACAGGCTTATCTGGGGCCGGCCATCGGCCCGCAAGCGTTCGAGGTGGGCAGCGAGGTGCGCGATGCTTTCATGGCGGCGGCCGAAGGCGCCGAGCGCGCGCCGACTTCCGCTGCGTTCGCTCCGCACGAGCACGAGGCCGGCAAATATTGGGCAGACCTGTATGGTCTTGCGCGGCTGCGCCTTTTGCGTCTTGGCATAACGCGCGTGACGGGCGGCGATGCCTGCACGGTGACCGAGCGTGCGCGCTTCTACTCGTATCGTCGCGATCGCGTGACGGGCCGCATGGCCGCACTCGTATGGCTGGCGCGCTGATGACTGGCGACTGACGGCCCAGAACGCCGATAGCGTCGGGTGCGGCGGTACGCGGCGGTGTCAGTGCGCCGCACAAGAATCGGCCTGCGGCGGATCGGCAACGTGCCGCGTACGCAAGCGTCTTACGAAACACTTCGAGGGAGTGACACGCCCACCGCATCGGCATGACGGGCTGATCGATCGACCTCGGGAAAACGATAATAAAAAAGCTATCGCAGTGCGGCAAAATCGGTTCCGAGCATTGACACGTCTTGCAGCGGGGGCAAGAATGACCGCTCGCAAAGGGTGAGCGCATCGAGGCCGTGAGGTTCGCCTGATTGCGCGTCGAGCCCGCTTTCTCAATCAGTCTTCCGAGACTTACCGGTCAATAGCGGGTATGACTGCATCGAAACGTTCATCGACTTCCTCTCAAACCGATACTTCTTCGAGCCGCGAGCAGCAAGCCGGAATGGGCAATGCCGACATGCATCGGATGTTCGATGCATGGATGAATGCCTGGCGCTCGGTCGCCAATCCCGCTCAATGGCAGTCTGCCGGTGCGCCGTCGGCGGCGGCCGCATTCGGCGCGAACGGCCCGGCCATGCCGCCGTTTCCGTTTCCTTTCCCGATCCCGCCGATGCCGTCGATGTCCCAGATGCCGTCGATGGCCGACGCGGCGCATTCGGCTTCGCAAGCGCTGGCGGGCATCAAGCTACCGGTGGCCGCGATTTCGCCCGAGCGGCTCCAACAGCTGCAGGCCGACTACTCGCGCGACTGCCTCGAACTCATGAATCAGGCGAACGCGGCCGATCCAAAGGCGCCGCCGCTGCCTGACCGGCGCTTCAGCGCAGAGGCTTGGAAGACGACGCCGGCATTCGCCTACACGGCCGCCTGGTATCTGCTCAATGCGCGCTATCTGCAAGCGCTGGCTGATGCGGTCGATACCGATGCGAAAACGCGCGAACGCATCCGCTTCGCCGTGCAGCAATGGACAGCGGCCACGTCGCCCAGCAACTTTTTCGCGCTGAACCCGGAGGCGCAGAAGACGCTGCTCGACAGTCACGGTGAGAGCTTGCGCCAAGGCGTCATGAATCTGCTCGCCGACATGCGGCGCGGCAAGATCTCTCAGAGCGACGAGTCACGCTTCATCGTCGGCAAGAATCTCGCGACGACCGAGGGTGCCGTCGTCTTCGAGAACGAACTGATTCAACTGATCCAGTACAAGCCGCGTACCGCAAGCGTGTTCGAGCGGCCGTTGCTGATGGTGCCGCCGTGCATCAACAAGTACTACATCCTCGACTTGCAGCCCGAGAGCTCGCTCGTCGCGCACGCGCTCGAGTGCGGTCATCAGGTTTATCTGATCTCGTGGCGCAACGTCGATGCGTCGCAGGCCGGCAAGACCTGGGACGACTACATGACCGACGGCGTGCTGGCCGCGATCGACGTGGTCAAGAGCGTGAGCGGGCGTGAGCAGATCAATACGTTCGGCTTCTGCATCGGCGGCACGATGATCGCGACGGCGCTGGCCATCCTGGCTGCGCGAGGCGAACATCCGGCCGCTTCGATGACCCTGCTCACGGCCATGCTCGATTTCACGGACACGGGCGTGCTCGACGTGTTCGTCGACGAGCCGCATGTGCGCATGCGCGAGCAGACGCTCGGCGGTCTGAACGGCGCTCCGCCGGCGCTGATGCGCGGCCTCGAGTTCGCCAATGCGTTTTCGTTCCTGCGGCCGAACGATCTCGTATGGAACTACGTCGTCGACAACTATCTAAAGGGCCGCACGCCTGCGCCGTTCGATCTGCTTTACTGGAATAGCGATTCGACGAATCTGCCGGGGCCGATGTACGTCTGGTATCTGCGCAACACGTACCTGGAGAATCGCCTGCGCGAGCCCGATGCATTGACCGTATGCGGTGAGGCGATCGATCTGGCGCGCATCGACGTGCCGACGTTCATCTACGGTTCGCGCGATGATCATATCGTGCCGTGGCGCACCGCCTACGCGTCGGCGCCGCTGCTCACCGGGCCGCAGCGCTTCGTGCTCGGCGCGTCGGGTCACATTGCGGGCGTCATCAACCCGCCTGCCAAGGGCAAGCGCAGCTACTGGGCGCATGAGGGCAAGGAAAAGGCGCTGCCGGAGGACCCTGACGTCTGGTTCGACCAAGCCGTGGAGAAGCCGGGCAGTTGGTGGCCCGAATGGATCGCCTGGCTCGATCAGTACGGTGGCAGGAAGGTGAAGGCGCGCGCGCAACTCGGTTCGGCTGAATATCCGGTCATCGAACCGGCGCCGGGGCGCTATGTGCTGGAGCGCGACTGAGGCGTGCGCAGGCGGCCGGCAAGCCGGCGGCCTCGCGTGTGCGACGTTGCGCGTGAAGAGTTTTCAACTGTAGGAGAGGCGGCCCCGTTAGGCTGCTTCGCTCGGAGGAGCATCAAATGACTGACGTAGTGATCGTATCGGCCGCGCGTACCGCGGTCGGCAAGTTCGGCGGCTCGCTCGCCCGGGTCGCGGCGCCTGATCTCGGCGCGACGGTGATCCGCGCGGTGCTCGAGCGCGCGGGCGTCAAGCCTGAGCAAGTCAGCGAAGTCATCATGGGCCAAGTGCTGGCGGCGGGTTCGGGCCAGAACCCGGCGCGTCAGGCACTGATCAAGGCGGGCCTGCCGAGCGCCGTGCCAGCCATGACCATCAACAAGGTCTGCGGCTCGGGTTTGAAGGCCGTCATGCTCGCGGCCAACGCCGTGATCGCCGGCGATGCCGACATCGTCGTGGCTGGCGGCCAGGAGAACATGAGTGCGGCGCCGCACGTGCTGCCCGGCTCGCGCGACGGTTTCCGCATGGGGGATACCAAGCTCGTCGACACCATGATCGTCGACGGCCTGTGGGACGTCTTCAACCAGTACCACATGGGTGTGACGGCCGAGAACGTCGCCAAGGAGTACGGCATCACGCGCGAAGAGCAGGACAAGTTCGCGGCGTTGTCGCAGAACAAGGCCGAGGCGGCGCAGAAGGCCGGGCGCTTCAACGACGAGATCGTGCCTGTGCACGTGCCGCAGCGCAAAGGCGAGCCGCTTGCGTTCGCGACTGACGAATTCGTGCGCCACGGCGTGACGGCCGAGTCGCTGGGGAGCCTGAAGCCGGCGTTTGCGAAGGAGGGCTCGGTGACGGCCGGCAACGCTTCTGGCCTCAACGACGGCGCAGCCGCGGTGCTCGTGATGTCGGCGAAGAAGGCCGAAGCGCTGGGCCTGAAGCCGCTCGCGCGCATCAAGGCCTATGCGAACGCGGGTGTCGATCCGAAGGTGATGGGCATGGGCCCGGTGCCGGCCTCGCGTCGCTGTCTCGAGCGTGCAGGCTGGACGCCCGGCGATCTCGACCTGATGGAAATCAACGAGGCGTTCGCCGCGCAGGCACTGGCGGTCCACAAGCAGATGGGCTGGGATACCACGAAGGTCAACGTGAACGGCGGGGCGATCGCGATCGGCCATCCGATCGGCGCATCGGGTTGCCGGATCCTCGTCACGCTGCTGCACGAAATGCAGAAGCGTGAGGCCAAGCGTGGCCTGGCCTCGCTGTGCATCGGCGGGGGCATGGGTGTGGCGCTTGCGGTCGAGCGCATCTAGCGCGTCTGTCCTGGCAGGCAGATAAGCCGCTGGGCGTGAGGGCTGAGGCCCGGCGGTCAACACGGGGAGCATTGAAGCTGCTGCTCCCCGAAAACGAGAATGGAGCGTGATTCATGACTCAGCGTATTGCTTACGTAACGGGCGGCATGGGCGGCATCGGCACCGGCATCTGCCAGCGCCTGCACAAGCAGGGCTTCAAGGTCGTCGCGGGCTGTGGGCCGAATTCGCCGCGCCGTGTGACGTGGCTCGAGCAGCAGAAGGCGCTCGGCTACGATTTCGTCGCTTCCGAGGGCAACGTCGGCGATTGGGACTCGACCAAGGAAGCGTTCGACAAGGTCAAGGCCGAAGTCGGCGAAGTCGACGTGCTCGTCAACAATGCGGGCATTACGCGTGACGTCGTATTCCGCAAGATGACGCATGAGGACTGGACGGCCGTGATCGACACGAACCTCACGAGCCTGTTCAACGTCACGAAGCAGGTCATCGACGGCATGGTCGAGCGCGGCTTCGGGCGTGTGATCAACATCTCGTCGGTGAACGGCCAGAAGGGCCAGTTCGGTCAGACCAATTATTCGACGGCGAAGGCCGGCATTCACGGCTTCACAATGGCGCTCGCGCAGGAAGTGGCGACCAAGGGCGTGACGGTGAACACGGTATCGCCGGGTTACATCGGCACGGACATGGTCAAGTCGATCCGTTCCGACGTGCTGGAGAAGATCATCGCGACGATTCCCGTGCGCCGGCTCGGCACGCCGGAGGAGATCGCCTCGATCGTCGCATGGCTGGCCTCCGAGGAGTCGGGCTTTTCTACGGGCGCCGATTTTTCGCTGAACGGCGGTTTGCATATGGGCTGACGCCGGCCGCGCCGGCCATCGCTACGAGGCCGGCGCGATCAGCGTCAACAGGGTTGGGTTGCGGGGGTCCGGCTCGCGAGCATGGCGCTCGTCGGGCTAGAGGGCGCCGTCATTGCGCTTCGTTTGCGTTCCTGAGAAGGCGTTACATGTCTACTACAAAGAAAACAGCCGAACGATTCATCAAGAAATATCCGAACCGTCGGCTATACGATACGGAGACGAGCACGTACATCACGCTGAGCGACGTGAAGCAACTCGTGCTCGATCAGGAGGACTTCAAGGTCATCGACGCGAAGACCAATGAAGATTTGACCCGCAGCATCCTGCTGCAAATCATTCTCGAAGAAGAAAGCGGCGGTGTGCCGATGTTCTCGTCGTCGATGCTCTCGCAGATCATCCGTTTCTACGGTCACGCGATGCAGGGGATGATGGGTGCCTATCTGGAGAAGAACATCCAGGCGTTCATCGAGATCCAGAACAAGCTCGCCGAGCAATCGAAGAATTTGTATGAAGGCAACGCGCTGAACCCTGAAGTCTGGTCGCAGTTCATGAACATGCAGGCGCCGATGATGCAGGGGATGATGACGAGCTACATCGAGCAGTCGAAGAACATGTTCGTGCAGATGCAGGAGCAAATGCAGAACCAGGCCAAGTCGATGTTCAGTACGTTTCCGTTCAATCAGCCCGATAAGGCTGGCGACAAGAAACCCGAGTAACGGCAAGGGTTTCAGCGGCATCGGTCACGGCTGAACTGGCGATCGGTCTTCGCTGCGCCTACCGCCCCGGTGTAGCTTTTTCGATGTGTTCGAGAAAAGCTACACCGCTACCTGTCCCTTTTTTAAAAAGCTACACCGAGGAGCTGCAAAGCTATCCGGGGAGGGAGTGTGTGCCATTTGCTGCACGAGCAGCGTTGGCAGGCGGCCGCCCGCCAACGGACAGGACAGCCCATGCAATCATGCCATTAGACATGGAGTCCTAACTAAATCGATCTCCTCAGCTTTTGCTCGCTCTCCCATGCGCTGCGACAGCCCCTGCGAAACCGCTCTGTCCGCGCGAAACTCATAGCCGGTCGAAAAGCAATGATCGATCCACGCGCTGTAGGTCAAGGCGGAATCGGCGTTCAATGGCAAGGGTGCGGTCGGGGTCGAGCGGGTGCCGAAAAATTGCTGCTTCCGTGCATCGCGCGGCGCATGCCCGAACAAGGTTTTGTATGCACGGCTGAAATTATTTTCGCTCACGAAGCCATGACGGCGCGCTATTTCACTGATCCGGTATTTCAAACCGCTAGAGTTCGTCAACTCCTGGTGCGCTCCGACAAGACGCCGTTCCTGAATGACATGCGCAATCCCATTGCTCGATTCGAACAGGCGGTACAGGGTGGATCGCGAAACACCGACATTCTTGCAAATCTGATCCACATTCAAATTCGGGTCGAATAGATTTTCGTCGATATAGGATCGGATGCGCTTCCGCAAAATAAAGGAAACTTCGGTGTCGACTTGAGATGTCGTCTCCGGATCCGGCCGCACGCAAGCATGAAGCAAGTGACGGGTGGCCTGGACGACGTGCGGTATCTCCTCAGGCGTCAACTGATGCGCGCGTCTGCTCAGCGAACACATGTAGTCAACCAACAGGCCGGCGGATAGCCCGGTCAAGCATTTCCCATGCAGCATCGACAAATCTCGATGCATGAATTCCCGGGGAACGATCAGATAAATCGCATCGCCAAGAACAATTTCCAGATCGATTGTTGACGTTTGATCCAAAAGTACCAAGTCGCCGTTCCCGGCGATGATATTCCGCCGGCCGGCGCTGCCTCGCGTTGCCTCGGACAACTGGAATTGGAATACGTAGTAGTCGAGATCCCCCTTGCCAAGATGTCGCTCGGTGCGGCGCGCGCGATGCGCAATTCGTTTGGACGGATTCAACCATGTCCGCCGGCCTATGATCAACGCATCAACCTGGAATGCCGTCATTTCGGCATCGAAGGCGACATTGGGGTCGTCGGGAGGGTACAAGTCGACCATTCCGGCATGTTGAATTCGCCAAGCGTCAAATCTGTCTGATATGGGAAATCCGGTCGTAGAAAATCGGAATGACTGGATTGGGCTAGATTCGTTCACGGCAATCTCCGAGAGCTTTCTAACAGGCCGATGAAATGCGCTCCAGTAATGCGATGGCAATATCCTCTTCGATCTGTTAGCGATGAGATGGGCGAAGGATATTCCGCGTGCCGTGTTCGCACTATGCGTGGATTTCGTAGACGGCCTATGTGTTAGAGAATAATGGACTACGAAGGTGGTGTGAACTCGGGGATGAAAATGATAAATAGAATTTGTACTCTATTTTGCGCTCTAATTTTGCGGTAATTAATGCCTTGATGGCGAGTATTGGAAAATATTCCCTGCAACGACACACTGGCGTTCGGTCAGCTCGGAAAATCGGCCTTCAAAATCGGTCTATTTATCCATAACCGCGCGCGCCGATCCCAAGGCGCGCGCTTTGCCGCGTCGTATCACGCCATGTGCGCCATGTCTTCGCGGCGGATCGCACCGAGCATCGGTCTGCCCTCGATGAAGCGGATAACCTCGTCGACCGCCATCTCGCCGAGGCGGGTCCGTTCGAGACCGACGGCACCGGCGATATGCGGCGTCAGGAAAACGTTCGGCAGATCGAAGAGGGCCGATGTCGTCTCGGGAATGTCCGGATCGGTGACGTCGATGACCGCGTCGATGCGGCCGGTGTTCAGCACGGCAATCAGGGCGGCTTCGTCGACCAGTGCGCCGCGCGCCGTATTGATGAATGTCGCGCCGTCCTTCATCAGCGCGAGTCGTCCGGCGTCGATCATGCGCCGTGTCGCGGGCAGGGAAGGCGCGTGCAGCGAGACGATGTCGGCCGATGCCATCAGGGTATCCAGCCCGGTCCTCTCGACGCCCAGCCTGGCGGCCTCGAGTTCGTCGACCATCGGGTCGTGGAGCAGGATGCGATAGTCGAAGGGCGAAAGCAGTTCGATGACCCTTCGGCCGACACGCGAGGCGCCGATGATGCCGACGGTGCGGCGGTAGTTGCCGATGGCTTCGGCCTGTATCGGCACCGTCCGCTGGCGGTTGCGATCGCCGACATAGCGATTGCGAAACTGAAAGACCTTCTTGCCGGCGAAGAGGATGGCGGCAAGCGTGAATTCGGCAACGGGCAGGGCGTTGGCCTGTGCGGCATGGCTGACCGATATGCCACGATCGAACAGGCTGTCGCCGAGTATGCCCTTCACCGTGCCGGCTGCGTGGGCCACCAGTTTCAGATGGGGGGCCAGCGCCAGCGCTGGCGCGTCGAGCGGCGGCGAGCCCCAGCCCGTGACCAGGATTTCCGCTTCGGCAAGGAGTTGGCCGGCGCGCTCGTCGTCGAATCGCTGCATCGGTGCGGCGTCGAGCACGCGGCCCACGGTATCGAGGCGTTGGACGAGCGCCGCCGGCAAGACATGCCGGGTGCGGGACGGCTGCATGGCAAAGGCGATGCCCGGGCGGCTGGAACGGAATCGCGTCATGGCAGGCTACCCGGCGCCTCGATGGCGCTGACGGTGATGCCTTGGTCCGCGACGAGCGCGCGCAAGGCATCGAGCTCGGGGCGAGCAGGCGGTTCTGCCCAGGCCCGGTCGACGGCGGAGGGGGCACGCTGCGCCAGCACCGCGCAGCGGAGCAGGGTGTCGCCCGCGGGAATGGTGCCGCGCAGCTGCGGCACCCAGGTCTTCGAAACGATAAGGTTGGTGTTCGGCGGTGCCGGCTGCACGAGGCCCTCCCGTTGGATGGTCGATCTGAGATCGAGAATTCCGCTGAAATCCTCGTTGCCGATGGCGTAGGCGGATCCGCTGGCGGATGCGCGCGTGTCGGCGTCGAAGTCGTGCCTTGCCATGGCGAAACCGCCTTCCGCCGTCTGCAGCGATCGCGGCGTGCTGATCCAGTGCAGGCGGACGTGCCAGGGCGGGGCAGGGATCAGCCAGGTTTCCACTGTCACGTCCGGATAGGGTGACCACCTGGCATAGAGCGTCTCGCCGGCAAGCTTGGCTTCCTGGTTGGTTTCGCGCACGCGGTAATGCAGGCCGTCGTCGCTGAAGGCGAGCATGCTGTCGAAGGCGCCGCCGGTAAAGATGCGTTCGTTGCTTTCGACGCTGAAGCCGTAGCGGGCGGAATAGGCGAACTTCGCGTATTTCTCCGCGCCGCAGCGCGTCAGCTGGTTTTCCTGTCCGCAGGACAACGCAACGACATCCATCTCGCTACGCATCATGACCATGCCCGGATGCTTTAGCGCAACGGTAGCCGTCCGGTCCTCCAGCGGTGTTTCCTCCGCCGCCCAGAACGGATGCGTGGCGGGCAGCGCCAGGGGAAGGAAAGCCTTGAAGGCCCAATAGGGAGAGCCGGAGGAATTGTAGGTTTCCGACATCAGCAGGTTGGGATAGGCATAGCCGACCGGTAGCGTGCCGTCGCGATGGGCGATCGGCTTGTCGGCCCACCAGCGCAGGTGCCGCAGGCACAGGCCCTTGATCTCCCCCCATGGCAGCGCCTCGACATCGGCGAAGGCGAGCGCCGACCAGAAGCCTGCGCAGGCAAAGCGGTAGGTCAGGCTGCGGCCGAAGGGGATCGTGGCGCCGTCGGGCGCGAACCAATGACGGAAATCCCGGGCGAACAGCATGGCGCGTTCGCGATAACGCCTGGCGCGCGCATCGTCTACGAGCTTCGAATAGATCAGCCCGTAGAAATGCATGGCGAAGGCAACGTAGTGATCGATGCGCCGGACATTGCCGTCGCGATACCAGCCATCGGCGATGTAGAAGCCGTCCAGTTCGTTCAGGTAGCGCTCCGTCAAGCCGCGCTCGAAGGCAACGCCGAGCCGGTCGAGTGCGATATCCACGAGGATGCGGAAGAACTTCCAGTTGTTGTCGGAGTAGTCGAAGGCGCGCGCGTGCTTGAGGTAGGCGATCAGATTGTCGCGCGCGCGCCGATCGAGCGGCGCCCAGATCTTTTCGGGCACGAGCGCAAGCGCGAAACCGAGTGCGGCAAGCTCGACCATGCGCTGATCGCGGCCGTTGACCGTGCCCCAGTACTCCGGATGCCGAGGGTCGACGCCATTGGCGAGGCCTTCCGCATAGCGGTCCCAATGGCGAAAGTCGCCGCCCCCGGCGCCGAGCGGCGCCAGGCCCCAGAGCGGACGGGCAAACCCTTCGAGGTCGGCGGCGGCGCGATCGAATTGCGTGCCTGCTGCATCGATGCGGACGCGCGCATTGCCTGCCGAGAAATAAGGCAGGAGCGGATCAAACAGGTCGATCACGCCCCGGCGCATGTCGGCGAGGTTCGTCAGCGGGTTGCCGGCGAGCGGATTGCTGCTGGCAGGATCACGGATCATCGGCGTGCTCGATCGGTCAGCCGGCGACTTCCTCGTCGAGGTCGGATATCACCTGCACATAGGCCGGAAGCGGATGGATCTGCTTTAGGCCATGCTCCAGCAGGACGCCGCCCGTATCCTCCGACACCTCCACGAAGCCGGCGAATTTATAGGCGATGTACATTTGCCGGTTCCGGTCGGTATGCACGAAGGCGGCTTGCAATCGCACCCCCGCGTCGGCGGCGCGCCGCAGCAGATGCCCGAGCAGCACCGTTCCGACTCCGCGGGTGATGACACGGCACGACATGATCAGGAGCCGTATCGTCCACGCCGTCGCGCCGGTCTCGACCAGGGCCAGCCCGATCGTGCCGCTGCTGCCGTAACGATCCTCGAGCGTGGCGACCAGCAGCAGGTGGTCCGGCGAACGGCTCAGATCCTCCAGTTCCTGGTAGGAATAAGTCAGGCCGGTCGTGTTCAGCTGATTGGTGCGCAAGGTCAGCTCCTCGGCCCGCCTGAGGTCGCCTTCACGGGCGGGCCGAATCGTCATGCGCATGCCCAGCGTGATCAGGAACGCATCGCGGGTGCCGGTGAAATGCTTCTCCGCCTCGGTCCGCGCGATATCCGTGCGGTACATCACGCGCCGCATGCGGGTCTCGTCGGTGATGACGTCGGGCCGGAACTCCGGCCGATCGAGCAGGCCGGCGAGTTCCAGGGCGTCGATCACGCGGACTTGCGGCAGATAGAACGCAACCTCGTCACGCTCGGCGGCCTGATCGTCGATGAAAGCCACGGTGTCGAGGCCGATACCCAGCGTTTCGGCGATGGCGCGTACCGAGTCGGCCTTGCTGTCCCATGAAATCTGTGGATGGAGAAAGTACTCCGACAGCCCGAACGCTTCGACCAGTGGCCACGCGACCTCGTGGTCGTTCTTGCTCGCAACGGACTGCAGGATGCCTCTCGCATCGAGCTCCTTCACGATGGCGACGACATCGTCCCTGAGTTCGCGCGCGCCCCCGTTCAGGAGCGTTCCCTGCCAGAGCGTATCGTCAAGGTCCCAGACCAGGCACTTGACCGTCTTGCGGGCGCGTCGATCGTCCACGCGTTCTTGCTGATCAGAATTCGACATAGGGGCGCTGGAGTGCATAGGCGGCAAGTCCTACCTGATGAATTTCCCTTGTTCCCTCGATGATCTCGAGGACCGTGGCGTCGCGCAGATAGCGTTCGACGGGATACGCGGTGCTGTAGCCATTGGCGCCGTGCAGTCTCACCGCGTCGTTGGCGACGCGCACGGCGGCCTCCGCCGCATGGTATTTGGCGAGCGTCGTTTCCATCACCGCGCGCGGATCGCCCTTCATCCGGAAGAACGCGCTGCGGCAGCAGAGGGCGCGTGCGGTGGTGTGGGCCAGCAGCATGTCGGTGAGCTGTCGCCTGACGAGCTGGAACTCGGTGAGTGCCTGCCCGGCCTGCTTTCGTTTCGTGGCGTACGACAAACAAGCATCGACGCATGCCTGGATGACGCCGGCAGCGCCCCACGCGATGGAAAACCGGCCGTGGTCGAGTGCGGCGTTCGCGACGAAGGCGATGCCCGACCCTACCGCGCCGATCCGATGCGAAACGGGAACCTCGGTACGCTCGAAACGCAGGCGCGCAAGTTCGGCGGCACGCACACCGAGCGTATCGGTCATCGGTTCGACCGTGAAATCGGCACGATCGCGTTCGACCAGGAGCGCGACGGGTTTGTCGCCATCGCGGGCGAACACGAGATAGAGATCCGCGATGAGGCCGGCGGTGATCCAGACCTTGGTGCCCGTGACGTGATAGTGCGTGCCCCGATCCTCCGCCACAGTGCTGATGGATTTGCCCGCGCTGCCCGCTTCCGGCTCCGTCAAGGCGAACGCGACGATCTTTTTTCCTGAGCAGATGTCGGGAAGCCATCGCGCCTTCTGTTCGTCGGTGCCGAAGCGCACCAGCGCATGCGCGGCCATGTTGTGGGCCGTCATGAGACTGCGCACGGACGAACATGCCTTGCCGATCTCCTCCGTGACCAGCCCATAGGCCAGCGGGTCCATGCCTGCGCCACCCCAGGTGGCGGGCAGGGCGGCGCCCAGCCACCCGGCGGCGCACACGGCATCCACCAGGCCCTCGGGCAGGTGGCTTCGGAGATCGCTGTCGCCCGCCACCGGCTCGATATGGTCCGAGGCAAAACGCCGTGCGCGCTCTCGGGCCTCGTGCTGGGCTTCCGTGAGACACAGATCCATTACGACACCACGCTCGTGAGTTTGCGGGTGACGAACGACTCCATCGCGTCGATCGAGCAGAAGTTGTCGAGGTCGAGGTCCTCGTTTTCCACCGTCAGCTTGAAATCGTTTTGGATGAAGTCCACCAGCTGCAGGGCGAAGAGGGAATCCACGAGCCCCTTGCCGAAGATATCCTCGTCGTCGGCCACCGGCTCGGCAATATTCACGCTCAGGTAGTGTCTGATCCGCTGCTTATGATCCATGGATGGCTTACCTCCCTTTACCGTAATCGAAGAATCCCGCTCCGGACTTCCGTCCCAGCCGTTTGGCCCGGACCATGTCGCGCAACAGCGGACGCGGTTCGAACTTGCTGTCGTCGTAACTGTCCCGCAGTACGTCGAGCGTGTTCATGATGGTGTCGAGGCCGATCAGGTCGGCGGTGGCCAGCGGCCCCATCTTGTGCGCGAAGCAATGCACGAAGATGGCGTCCACGTCGGCGGCACAGGCCGTCTCGTCTTCCAGTGCGGCGATGGCTTCGTTGATCATCAGCATCATCACGCGATTGGAGACGAACCCCGGCCGGTCGCGAACCACGATGGCCCGTTTGCCGAGCTGCGCCAGCAGGTCGTTCGCCGCATCCACCGCGAACTGCGTGGTGACGTCGCTGACGATCACCTCGACATGGCGCTTAAGCGACACCGGATTCATGAAATGCATGCCGATGATGTGCGGATGCCGGGCCGCCACCCCGGCAAGCCGGGCGATCCCGATCGCGGACGTGTTCACCGCGAAGACGCATGCCGGGTCGCATACCTCGTCGAGCAAGCGATACACGCCTTGCTTGACCTCCCAGTTTTCCGTGGTGTTCTCGACGACGAAATGCGTGCCGGCCAGATCGCCGTAATCGGTCGTACCGTGGATGCGCGAGAGGATTTCCTGGTGATCGGCCCGGCGAATGGCCGGATCGCTGAACGCGCTGAGCCGTAAGCCGTCGGCGATGGCCTTCCGGGCGCTGTCGAGCGTCGCCTTGGCCGTATCGACGAGCACCACGTCGTGCCCGGTCTGGGCGAGCGCCTGCGCAACGCCTTGCCCGATGACGCCCGCGCCGATCACGCCAACCTTCTCAAACCTCATAGTCGTACTCCTGCACATAAACAGGTTGTTCGGACACCGCGAGACTATTGCACCATCCTTTCCTCCGAATTACCTGCAATAACGTCCCATAAATCATCCAATTCATCTCCGGGTGAAATAACTCGCGCTTTGTTCAGTATTGCCTGCAATAGCGTCCCATAAACCACCCAATTCATCCTCAGATGGAATAAATCGCGCTTTGTCTGGTATTCCCTGCGATAACGTCCCATAAATCATCCAATTCATCTCCAGGTGAAATAAATCGCGCTTTATTCGGTAGCGTGAGCGTTGTCGCATGGCATCGGCGATGGCTTGCGGAAAGCGTGATGTATCGACTGAAGGCGGCAGACACGGAGGAGCCGAGATGAATTGGCAGGCGAATCAACAGGGGTATCAGGTCGGCTTGGACAGGATCCAGGAGGACGTGATCAGCTCTCATTTCATGCACCGGATGTCGCACGACCCGGCACTTCACCTGTATGAGCGAGAGGGGTTCCATGCCAGGCGCCTGGTGATCGATCGGGCACAGATCGTCGACGGACTGATCCCGATCTTGATGGGCGCGAGCAGCCGGTTCTGCGAGGAACGGGCCAACGCCGCTCGCACTCGCGCCCTGACCAGGTGGCAGGAATATGGACACGCGAGCGCGAACACGCTGGGCGTGTCCGAGTCGATCACGGAAGCGATCCTCGACAAGGAATTCTCCCGCAGCGGTGCCCGCTACAACGAAAAGCCGCTGCTCAACCAATACATCAAGGCCATGATCCAGGAGCGGCTGCCGATCAACATGGCCATTCCGGCGTTGCCGTTCAAGATTCCATCGCCCCTGAAGTCGCGCGGGCCGTTACCCGACCTCGGCGAAGTGAGCTTTCTTCTCAGCCTTTACGAAATCGCCAAAACGGTCGACCTGATCTACCGAACCGAATGGCAGGACCATGCGGGGCCGCTGGCCAGGTTCACCGTCGTGGCGGATGGCTTCCGCTTCAATGAAGCGGTGAACAAGTCCCGCACGGAGATCGCGCTGTATCAGCAGGAACTGTCTCGCTGGACGACGCTTCTCGGGCTCGACGACTACATTCGGATCGTCGACTACCGGTCGCTGCTGCGGGAAGGGCTCCCGCGGGAGGTTTGGCATTCCAAGCAGGAGCGGTTCGAGCAAGCCCGGACGGACTACTCGGAGACGCTCGGGCGGATCTTCAACCCGGACGACATGAACGCCACGTTCAAAGCCGCCATCGAGGCGGAACTGGATCCCGAAGAGGGCAATCCCGAGGGGCGCTTCGTCTCGCTGCTCAAGTCGCTCGTGTACACGATGAACTACCGGTCGCTGCAGGATCTGCCGGGGCTGAGCAACGAGAGCCGAGCCGATCTCTATCGCGAGCTGACCACGCACCTGTTCCATGCCTACACGGGCGATGCGGTGCCCGGATTCAAGGAAGAATTGCGCCGGGCGATGCTGAGCGAGGTATGGGCGGCCGCCATCCATTACATCGCGGAAATCAAGAGCGACCGCGACCTGGAAAACGACCCCATCCTCACGTGTCTGCCCGGCTATCTGCGCTGGACGATCCACGCCAAGCAAGGCCAGCTGGCGATCGCCACGCCACCGATTCTTGGCATCAGCGTGCAGGCCTGGGCGGGCAGCGCCGTGTTCAGGCCGACGAGCAAGGGGAAGGTGCGCCTGTGCAGCCTCCCGGCTTTGCTGCTCGAAGCCATGGGCGCCACGCCCGTAACGGTGAGGTCGGACGATGGCGACACCCTGGCATCGCAGCCGCTGTTCTATATCGACCGGGAGCTCAACGTGAGCGACATGACCGGGCTGCTGGCTGTCCTCGGCGACGCGTTCTCGCGTCGCCGCTTTAGCTGACCTCACCCGAGACCGAGCCGACCATGACCTTTGCACGCCCCGAATCCCTGGCAGGCCCGTCCGTTTTCCTCGAACCGCTGAGCGAGGAACATCGCGAGCCGCTCAGGAAAGCCTCGAAGGACGACGAGGCCATCTGGACTTACTTCCCCCGCACCTTCAACGGTGCCGGCGAGGACTTCGACCCGTGGTTCGACTATACGCTGTCGCGTGACGCCGAGCGGACCCACTATCCGTTCGCGGTGAAACGGCAAAGCGACCGGGAAGTCATCGGCACCACGCGTTTTTACGACATGTCCTACGACCATCGCAGGCTCGCGATCGGGTCCACCTGGTACTGCCGGGAAGCACGCGGCACCCTGATCAACGCCGAAGTCAGGCTGTTGACCCTCGCTTACGCGTTCGAGCGATTCGAGGTCAATCGCGTCGAGTTGATCACGGACCCCCGGAATCTGAATTCACGCGCGGCCATGAGGATTCTCGGCGCCGTGCAGGAAGGCATCATTCGCAACCACCTGATTTACAAGGACGGGCGCATTCGCGACTCGATTCTCTACAGCATCGTCAGGAACGAATGGCCCGCCGTGCGTGAGCGTCTTTTCGAAAAACTCGGCTACGCCCCGGCGCAATTGCGCTACTGAGCGGCGGTCCATCCTGTCCATCCGAAGACCCCCGGTCTCTCACAAACGGAACGCGTTCATATGGAAACGATGAAACCCTTGCCTGCGGACCTGGCCCATGCTTCCCGGAACGGCCGTCGCAGGGCGTTGTTCTATGTCTTCGACGGCGGCAGCGGAATCGGGCATTTGCGCAGGCTCGCCCGGATCGCCGAAGCCATGAGGGATGATTTCTCCTGCCTGATCGTGTCCGGCCACAACGTGGGGCCGCAGTGGATCGTGCCGCAGGGATGCGAGTACGTGCGTCTGCCGGCCTGGGACAACCTGATTGCGACCCGGGCCGCGTATTGGGGAGGCGTGCCATTCCTCGACGTGCCGCTGGATGAGGCGGTTGCGTTGCGCAGTGCGATTCTTCTTGGCGTCGTCGAGGGCTTCCAGCCGGATGTGATCTTCGTCGACCATCTGCCACTGGGTGCGCACGAGGAACTGGTGCCCGTGCTGAATCGCGCAACTTGCCGCAAATATCTCGTCACGCGCGGGATTCAGAACGAAACGGAGGACCTGCAACGCCTCGTGCTGGGTGGGGCGGCCCTGGCCGCGTTGGGCGACGACTATCACCGCATCTTCTCCGCGATCGATACTCGGGTGTTCGATCTGGCAAGCCGCTACGACCTTCCCTCGAAGGTGGCCGACAAGATCCTGTCCACCGGGTACGTCGCGCCATCGGTAGCGGCGGCTGAGCGCGAGGCGGTGAGATCGATGCGGGGCCTCGCCGGCGAGACGCCCTGGGTGGTGGCTTCGGCCGGGAGCGGCCAATGGGGGGAGCCGCTGATCGAGGCGTGTATCGCCCTGGCGCAGGATCATCCCGATGTCCATTTCGATATCGTGATGGGCCCCCGTTCCCGGTTGTCGCGGCCCGATACCCATGCGGCCGGGCGCATCAGACTTCATGCCTCGTGCCCGGAGCTCGCGGCCCTGCATGCGGCGGCCGACGTGGTGATCACCGCGGGCGGATACAACTCGCTGCTGGAGGCCATCCAGGGGCAAGCACGCATCCTTTGCATTCCTTACCGGAAGGATCGCCGAGACGAGCCTTTCGATCATGCGACGCGCCTTCAAGCTTACGTCGACATCCGGATCGCGACCGAGATCGGCGACCTCGAGGCCTTGCTGCAAACGGCAATCGAGGCGGGCAGGAAAGGGCCGGTGCAGGATCGTCGCGCCGAGTTGCGCATGGACGGGGCAGCGCGCATTGCCCAGGCGGTACGGGACGACTTGACGATGCATCCGGACGACGCGTCGCCCAGCCTTGAACGACGATTTCACAGGAAGTCAGCATGAACGACAATCTGGACGGCACGCCTTCGGACACGGCAGATGCACCGCTCGAGGTCCTGCTCGACGACTATCAAGCACTCGCCAAGGGGCGCCTGCCCAAGGCCGTGTTCGACTATATCGAGGGCTGGGCCGGCGACGGGTTGACGTATCGTGCCAATCGCGCGGATTTCGATCGCTTGTCGCTGTTGCCATTGACGATGCGGGACGTATCGCAGCCCGATCTCACCGCGACCTACCTGGGGCGGACGTCAAAGCTGCCGCTCGGCTTCAGTCCGTCGGCTTTCCACCAGCTCGCGCATCCATCGGGGGAAATCGCCAGCGCGCAGGCAGCGCATGCCGCGGATATTCCGATGATCGTCTCCGCTATGTCCAGCTTCGCGCTGGAAGATATCGCGGCGCGCGTGCAAGGCGGGCGATTGTGGCTGCACGTGTATCTGTTCAAGTCACGGGAGGTGACACGGGAACTCGTCGCGCGCGCGGAGGCGGCGGGATTCGAGGCGATCTCGGTCGGCCTGGGTTGCCCGGCGCTGGGCAAGCGCCCCATGAATTTGCGCAACCGCTTCACGTTACCCGAGGGGATCCGCGCCGCTAACTTCGCCCTTCGCAGCACGACGGATTTCAACAATCCGATCTCCGCGCTGGCCCACGCGGAACTCGATCCGTCGGTGACGTGGAGGGATATTCGATCGCTGTGCGAGGCGACCCGATTGCCGGTAATCGGCAAGGGAATCATGAATGCCCGCGATGTCGCGCCGGCGCTGGATGCGGGGCTGGCAGGGCTGATGGTGTCCAATCATGGCGGGCGGCAGCTGGATGGCAGCCTGTCCACCATCCGCGCGCTGGCGGACATCGTCGAGGCCGTATCGAAGCGCGTGCCGGTTTTCATCGACGGTGGCGTGCGCCGCGGCACGGATGTCCTCAAGGCGCTGGCCCTGGGAGCGGATGCGGTCTTCATGGGCCGTCCCGTGCTCTGGGCGCTCAATGCAGGAGGGGAGCAAGGCGTCGCCGGCATGGTGCGCTTGCTGGCCGACGAACTGCGCCTGGGGTTGCAGCTGTCGGGCTGCAGAAGCCCGGCCGAAGCGCGGCACGAAGCGCAATCGCTGTTGCGCTGGGCCCACGGGAAGTAAATCAGCATGGCAGGAGCAAATGCAGAACCAGGCCAAGTCGACGTTCAATACGTTTCCGTTCGACAAGCCCAATCCGGGATAGGAGCCGGAGAAGAAGTAAGGTGTGCGTGCAGCGATGTGGCGCTGGCATACACCGTGGCGCCACTCGCTCGAGTCGTATCCCGTCGAACCGAACGATACGTGGCAAGTCCGCGGACTCGCCGACGAGCAGGGTTTGGTCCGGAAAAATGCTGATCTGTGCGGTTGGAATGCGCGGTCCAATAGACTCGCCAGTCGGGGTTTCGTAATGGGTGAGCTATGTTATTGATGAACGAGGCCGAGCGGCAGCTGATGAAGCGGATCTCGAATTTTCCTACGCGAAAGGGACAGGGCATTGACGGGGGAAAGGATTCACGAGAGGGCAGAAGGATGGAGGCACGAGTCGCCAGGCTAGAGGCAACAGCCGAGCATATCCAGCGAGACGTATCGGGCCTCAAGCTCGAGATCCGGGATTTGCGCACGTCGATGCTGGCTGACTTCCGGATGACGTGGGGCGCGCTTATCGCGGCCTCCCTGGGCCTGGCCGGCATGATGGCAAAGGGATTTCACTGGCTCTGAAGCGGCGGGCGGGCCCACGCGGTACAATACGCGGTTTCATACAGGCCTGGCACCCTAGCCTCAAACGAGCTTGGGGGCCACCGCGTCGTCATTCGTCGGATCAAGCTCATGCCGCACACTCCTTCCTCCGCCGCTCCGAAAGTCGGATTCGTTTCGCTCGGGTGCCCGAAAGCCTTAGTCGACTCCGAGCAAATCATCACCCAGCTCCGTGCGGAAGGCTATGAGATCTCCGGCACCTATGACGGCGCCGATCTCGTCGTCGTCAACACCTGCGGCTTCATCGACGAGGCCGTGCAGGAAAGCCTCGATGCGATCGGCGAGGCGTTGAACGAAAACGGCAAGGTCATCGTGACAGGCTGCCTCGGCGCGAAGAAAAGCGCGAGCGGAGCAGGGCTCATCGAGGAAGTGCACCCGAAGGTGCTCGCGGTCACGGGGCCGCATGCGGTCGGCGAAGTCATGCAGGCCGTGCACAGCCATCTGCCCAAGCCGCATGATCCGTTCGTGGATCTCGTGCCGCCGGCCGGCATCAAGCTCACGCCGCGCCATTACGCCTATCTGAAGATCTCCGAAGGCTGCAATCACCGTTGCACGTTCTGCATCATTCCGTCGATGCGCGGCGATCTCGTCTCCCGCCCCGTTGCCGAGGTCATGCTCGAGGCCGAGAACCTCTTCAAGTCGGGCGTCAAGGAGCTGCTCGTGATTTCGCAGGACACGAGCGCGTACGGTGTCGACGTGAAGTACCGCACAGGCTTCTGGAATGGCCGGCCGCTCAAGACGCGCATGACCGAGCTCGTCGGCGCGCTCGGCGAGCTGGCTGCGCAATACGGCGCCTGGGTGCGGCTGCATTACGTCTATCCGTATCCGCACGTCGACGAGATCATCCCCATGATGGCCGAAGGTCCGCTCAAGGGGCACGTGCTGCCGTATCTCGACGTGCCGTTCCAGCATGCGGACCCCGAGGTGCTCAAGCGCATGAAGCGCCCCGCCAACGCCGAGAAAACGCTCGAGCGCGTGATGAAGTGGCGCGAAATCTGCCCCGATCTGACGATCCGCAGCACGTTCATCGCCGGTTTCCCAGGCGAAACGGAAGCACAATTCGAGACATTGCTCGAATTCATTCGGGCCGCAGATCTCGATCGCGTGGGCTGCTTCGCGTACTCTCCCGTCGAAGGCGCGAGCGCGAACGAGCTCGACGGCGCCTTGCCCGATGAAGTGCGCGAGGAACGCCGTGCGCGCTTCATGGAAGTTGCCGAAGAGGTGTCGGCCAAGCGCATGGAGCGCAAGGTCGGCAAGACGCTCAAGGTGCTCATCGACGAAGTCAACGCCGACGGCGGCATCGGTCGCACGGCGGCGGACGCGCCCGAAATCGATGGCGTCGTCTATGTCGCGCCAGCCGCGAAGGCGTCCAAGCGCTACAAGGTCGGCGATTTCGTCTCGGTGAAGATCACCGGCGCCGACGGTCACGATCTGTGGGGAGACGTCTGACGAACCGACACCTCCCCACCTGATTTGCAGATTTGATAAACCTCGGAAACGTAAAAGGTTGGAGAAGACAATGCAAAGAGAAGTGGTGGTGGTGAGCGGTGTGCGGACCGCGATCGGCGATTTCGGCGGCGGTCTGAAGGATTACTCGCCGACCGAACTCGGCGCACGCGTCGTCCGCGAAGTGCTCGCTCGCGCACACGTGAGCGGCGAGGAAGTGGGGCATGTGGTGTTCGGCAACGTGATCCACACCGAGCCCAAGGACATGTACCTGGCCCGTGTTGCCGCGATCAATGGCGGCGTGGCGCAGCATACGCCCGCGCTGACCGTGAACCGGCTGTGCGGCTCGGGCTTGCAAGCGATCGTCTCCGCCGCGCAGAGCATCCTGCTCGACGATGCCGACATCGCAATCGGCGGTGGTGCCGAAAACATGAGCCGCGCACCGTACTCGGCGCCGGCCGCGCGCTTCGGTCAGCGCATGGGCGATGCGCGTTTCATCGACATGATGCTCGGCGCGCTGCACGATCCGTTCGAGTCGTTCCACATGGGCGTGACGGCCGAGAACGTCGCGCGCAAGTATGGCATTACGCGCGAGATGCAGGATGCGCTCGCGCTCGAATCGAATCGCCGGGCGTCGCACGCGATTCGCGAGGGTTACTTCAAAGAGCAGATCCTGCCCATCGTGAGTCAGTCGAAGAAGGGCGACGTCGTGTTCGACACCGACGAGCACGTGCGCCACGACGCGTCGATCGAAGATCTCGCGCGCCTGAAGCCGGCGTTCGCGAAGGATGGTTCGGTGACGCCCGGCAATGCCTCGGGCATCAACGACGGCGCGGCCGCCGTCGTGCTGATGGAGCGGCGCGTCGCCGAGGCGCGTGGCCTGAAGCCCCTCGCACGCATCGTCTCGTATGGCTATGCCGGCGTCGATCCGGCCTACATGGGCATCGGCCCCGTGCCGGCCACGCGCCAGGCGCTCGAGCGTGCAGGCCTGACGGTCGCCGATCTCGATGTCATCGAGTCGAACGAGGCGTTTGCCGCGCAAGCGTGCGCGGTGTCGTCGGAGCTCGGCTTCGATCCGGCCAAGGTCAATCCGAACGGCTCAGGCATCTCGCTCGGTCACCCGGTCGGGGCCACGGGCGCCATCATCACGGTCAAGGCGCTGTACGAACTGCAACGCACGGGCGGCCGCCATGCGCTCGCCACGATGTGTATCGGCGGCGGTCAGGGCATCGCCATGATCTTCGAGCGGCTCTGATGCGGCAAGCGATGACAGCAGTGGTGGCGCCCCTGTTCGATATCCGTCCGCTCTCGCATGGCCTGCGCATCACGCATGGCCAGCGGGCGGCGAGTCGGGCGTTCGTCGGCGCGCTGCTTACGCTGTCGTTGTCGGTCGGCATGCTGGGTGAGGCGCTTGCGCAAGATGTGCCGGCGCAGGCGCCAGCCCACGCCGTGCTGGCGCCGAGCCCTGAGTTCGCGCAGTTCCCGCGCTATGAGGGGACGCTCGGCACCCGCTCGATCGTGCTGCGGCTCGGCCGCAAGACGGACGACCCGAGCGGCGTGCACGGTGAATTTCAGTTCGCCGATACGGGCCAGGTCGTGCTCGTGGCGGGCGACCTCGTCGACGGTACACTCGAGATCGAGGAGTCGGATGACGGCACCGAGATCTCGGGCAATTGGGTCGGCAAGGTGGCCGCTGACGGCTCCTTGTCCGGCGATCGCATGAACGTCGACGATTCCGATCCGCAGCCGTTCTCGCTGCGTCCGATGTCTGCGCAAGCGCGCGCGGCCAGTGCCGGCATCCGGCAGTCGGGTTCGCCGGCTGCGCACGAGTAAGGCCCGCCGCACGCTCGTGCGACGCCTTCCCGGCGACAAACGCGCTTCTCAAGCACAATGGCATGACGAGCGGGTATGCTAGATCCGCTCGTTTCTCTTGCCATTCATCGACCGATCGACCATGACCGACTCCACATCCGACCGCGCTCTGCAAACCCGTATCGTCCACCCCGAAGTTGAGCTCGCACCGGGCTTCGAGTCGTTCGTGACGCCGGTGATGCGCGGATCGACGGTGATCTTTCCCAACACCGCAGCCGTACGCACGGGCAGCTGGCGCGACGACACGCAATGGCGCTATGGCTTGCAGGGGACGCCGACCTCGGCGGCGCTTGCGCAGCGCCTCGCCGCGATCGAAGGCGGCAAGTACGCGTTGTTGCAGCCATCGGGGCTGTCGTCGATCTCGAATGTCTATTTCGGCGTCGTCAAAAGCGGCGACGACGTGCTGATTCCCGATAACGTCTACTCGCCAAACTACGATCACGGCAAATGGCTGGCTGAAGACTTCGGCGTGTCGGTACGCCGCTACGATCCGATGATCGGCGGCGGCATCGCTGATCTGATTCAACCGAATACGAGCCTGATCTGGATGGAAGCGCCGGGCTCGCTGACGATGGAAGTGCCCGACGTGCGGGCGATCGCGGCCGCGGCACGTGCACGCAACGTGATCACGGCGATCGACAATACCTACTCGGCCGGGCTTGCATTTCGTCCGCTCGAACTCGGCGTCGACATCTCCGTACAGGCGCTGACGAAGTATCAATCGGGTGCCAGCGACGTGCTGATGGGGGCGACGATCACGGCCGACGAAGCGATTTACTTGAAGCTCAAGCGTGCGCGCATGCATTTGGGCCTGGGCGTATCAGTCGACGATTGCTCGCTCGTGTTGCGTAGCCTGCCGAACATGAAGGTGCGTTTCGAAGCACACGACCGCAGCGCGCTCGCGCTCGCGCGTTGGCTCAAGACCCGGCCCGAGGTCGTGTCCGTGTTGCACCCGGCGCTGCCCGACTGCCCGGGCCACGAGACGTTCATGCGCGAGTTCACGGGCGCAGGCGGGCTGTTTTCGGTGGTGTTCGATGCGCGTTACAGCATCGAGCAGATCGATGCGTTCGTCGATGCGCTGGACCTGTTTGCGATCGGCTGGAGCTGGGGTGGGGCACAGAGTTTGGCGATGCCGTACGACATCGCCGCGCTGCGCACCGCATCGCAGTGGCCGTACGGCGGCATGCTCGTGCGCTTTTACGTGGGCCTCGAGGAAGAGGCCGATCTGCGCGCCGACATCGAGCGCGCGCTCACGTCGGCGTTGGGCTGACTAGGATAAACCGGGGCGCTCGCGACGAGCGCCCTTGGCGCGTGATACCGCGCCGCGCTTCAGAACAGACGCAGCAGGCCGTCGAGCCCGACGTGGTTGAACGCGACGCTGGCCGAGGCCCGCACCACGGGCTTGGCCCGGAACGCGACCGACAGGCCGGCCTCGGCCATCATCTCGAGGTCGTTGGAGCCGTCACCTAACACGATCGCCTGCGACGCGGGAATGCCGACCTTTGCGCACGCCTCGCGCAGCGTGCGAGCCTTCACGCTCGCATTGACGATCTCGCCCACCACCTTGCCAGTGAGCTTGCCGTCGACGACTTCCAGCGTGTTGGCGTACGCGAAGTCGAGCTTCAGGCGCGCCTTGAGCCGCTCGGTGAAGAACGTGAAGCCGCCCGAGACGAGCAGCGTGCGCAGGCCCGCCGCCTGTACCGCATCGAGCATCGCCTCAGCGCCCGGCGACAGGGTCAGGCGTTCGGCGAAGACATGCTCGAGCGCGCTCGCGTCGAGCCCCTTGAGCAGCGCCACGCGTGCGATGAGGCTTTCATTGAAGTCCTTGATCTCGCCGCGCATCGACGCTTCGGTGATGGCAGAGACTTCGGCTTTGAGGCCGCAGAAGTCGGCAATCTCGTCGATGCACTCGATCGTGATCAGTGTCGAATCCATGTCCATCGCCACGAGGCCGAAGTCACGCAGTGTCAGGCCGGGCTTCACGAACGCGTAGTCGAGCGCATGCGTTGCACAGTACACCTCAAGATCGGGGCGTTGCGCGGGATCGGCGTCGGCGATGCGCAGGACGTGGGCATCGACGGCTTCGGCACGCGAGCCGCGTGCGAGCCCGAGCAGCGGTTTGGTGTGAGCGGCGGCGAGCGGCTCGGGACTTTGAATGACGAGATTCATGGGGGATGCGACAAGATGGCCGATGGCGTCACGCGCGTGGCGTGCGGAAAATCGCAGCTATTGTACCGGGTCCGGCCGTACGGCCTGGTGCATGCCGTATGGCGGGCGTATGCAACCGCATCCGCGTGGCGCGCGCAAGCGGGGCAAGCCCCGATCGCCCGATGGCGTTACGCGCCTGCCGCTTGGCGTAGACTGGCATGAGCGTAGCCGATGTCGCTGATCGGCGCGCGCCACGGGGCCACTTTGAGGAGGTGACAGCATGAGCGTTCGTCTTAGACCGTTCGCCGTTTTCGTTTCCGCAACCCTGCTTGCCGCCGGCGTACTCGCCAGCGCGGCCCATGCGGCTCCCCCGATCACGGTGACCTCGAAAACGCCCGTCGACGGGCCCATCAAGTACACGGTCAAAGTGACCTCGAAGACGTTCGGCGATGCGCAGGACGATCGGATCATCCGCTCGGGGCAAACCGACGACTTCACGTGGAAGACCGTGCCGCCGGGCGGTCCCGTGGCGGCCCCGCCGCAATGTCCGAATTACGCTCAACTGCCCGTGGACAGCAACGGTGCAGTGCTGCGCGAGATGCGCATCCGTCTTGCGCCAAGCGTGGCCGAGGATGGCACGGCCTCTGTGCAGATGAGTGTGCAGGCGAGCGCGCCGCACGGCAAAGCGAATGTCAAAGTGAGTGGCAAGGTGATGCAGTGCCCGCGCAGCACGGTGCTGAACCAGGTGCTGCGTTTCACGATGTCGACGGACGGCAAGGCGAAGACGGTCGCGCTGAGCGACGGTTCCCAGGTGACGGTGTCGGCGTCGCGCTAAGCCATCACCTTGGACGCTCGTGCGTCGTCGTCAGCGTTGCGCGCCGCGTTCGCGCAGGCGGGTGGCCAAAAACCGGTGCTCGGCCGAAAACAGCCGGCGATAGGTCAGCAGCACGGCGCCGACGGTGCCGAGCGCCGAGGACGCCGCGATCAGGAACATGATGACGATCTGATAGCGGACGGCCTGCAACGGCGACTGCCCGGCCAGTACCTGGCCCGTCATCATGCCTGGCAGGCTCACGACGCCGACCACGGCCATCTGGTTCAACGTCGGAATCATGCCCGCGCGGACGGCCTGCCGTGCGGGTCCTTGCGCGGCTTCCCAGCGCGTGGCGCCGAGCGCGAGCGCCATTTCGACGCGGTCGCGCCGCGCCGTGAGCTCTTCCGTCATGCGCTCGATCGCCAGCGACACGCCGGTCAGCGTGTTGCCGAGGATCATGCCGAGAATCGGAATCGCATACTGCGGTGCGTACCAGGGGTGAATGCGAATGACTGCAAAGAGCCCCACGGCGGCGACGAGCCACGCGCTGAGCCAGATCGAGACGATGCTGTCGACGCGTTGTCCTCGATATCCGTGCGCACCGCGCGAGGCCCCGGCGAGCCCGGCGACGGCCGTCATCAGCGCCATCAACGGCAACACGACGTACCACCGATCGAACGCGAACACCCAACCGAGCACGTAGCCGATAGCCAGCAGCTGGACGACGGTCCGCACGGCCGCGAGCGCGAGCTGGCGGCCGAGGCCGAGCGACAGCGCGGCCGACACCGCGCCGTTCACGACGATCAGGAGTGTCGCGATCGCGACATCCAACAAGCTCAGGTTCTGCAAGCCGGCGTTCATCGTGTCACCTGCACTTGCTTCGAGTCGGAAAGCCGGCCCGCCTGCATGATCAGGCGGCGTGTGCTCACGCGCGCGGCCTGGGCAGGGTCGTGCGAGACCCAGACCGACGCGCGCGCGCCTTGTCCGGCCTCGAACCAGGCCGTCACGAGCGCTTCGACGGCGCGGGCCGCGTCGGGGTCGAGCGAGGCGGTCGGCTCGTCGAGCAGCAGCACCTCGGGCGACAGCTGCAAAACGCGGATCAGTGCCGTCAGTTGGGCTTCGCCGCCCGACAGATCGTTCGCGCGCTTGTCGAGAAAGCTGCTCGCGCGTCCCGCGGCTTCAGCCAGCCGTACCGCCTGCACGCGATCGAAGCGCACGTCGTGGTAGGCGTGCAGGGAGTACGGGTAACGCAGGTTGTCTTCGACGGTGCCGTCGAACAGCGCCGGGCGCTGACGCAGGTAGGCGACGTGGCGGCGGTAGCGCGGAATCGCCCGGCGCTCGACTGGCTGGCCGTGCCAGACGAGGTGGCCGCTATCGAGCGGATCGAGCAGGGCCAGCGCGCGCAGCAGCACGCTCTTGCCGGCGCCCGAGGCACCTGTGACGGACACACGCTCGCCCGGTGCGAGCGCGAAGTCGGTGGGCTCGAGCAGCACGGTATCGCTGCGCGTGTCGCGGCGCGCGATGCCGCGCGCTTCGAGCAGAAAGGAAGCAGTCATCGAATCGAATCCTTCGGAAGCGTGCGTCGATGCTGCAAAGCGCGACGCGGTGCGTCATCATAGCCAGCAATCGAGGGCACGGCGCTTGCTGCGCTTTCTTCGTCAACGATCTTTGGTCAACGCGGCGGTCGCGTGTCGCGACCGAACCGCATACCTCGCCCCCTATGCCTTCCGACAGAAGCATTGGTCGCACGATAGGCAGGATTGCCATCTGGACGTTCGCATGCCTCGCGCTCGTCGTGGCGGTGCTCGTCGTCTTCATCGCCAAGTTCGATTGGAACCGTGCCCGTCCGTGGATCGACGATAAGGCCTCCCAAGCGCTGGGCCGCCCGTTCGCGATCAATGGGGACTTGCGCGTGGCCTGGCAGCGCCCGCCTGGCGAGCAAGGCGGGCGCGCGTGGGTGCCGTGGCCGCGCTTGACCGCGTACCGCATCACGCTCGGCAACCCGCCATGGACCCATACGGCGCAATTTGCGACGTTCGACGCCATCAGCTTCGAGATCGAAGCGCTGCCGTTGCTCGCGCACAGGATCGTCGTGCCGTCGATCGACCTCGTGAATCCCTCCATCGATCTCGAACGGCTCGCCGATGGGCGCGACAACTGGACTTTTACGTTGCCCGAGTCGACACAGCCGTCGCGCTGGACGCTGCGTCTGTCGGACCTGAGCTTCGCCAAAGGCCAGATCACGCTGGCCGATGCGATGAAGAAGGTGACGCTGCGAATCGGCGTCGATACGTTGGGCCAGCCGCTGGCGATCGGCGATGTGCTCAAGCAGCAGGAAGCGAGCGCACACAGTGCCGCTGCGCAGGTAGTCGGCGCGCGCGGGGCGAGCCAACTCGCGGCGCAGACGGCTTCGGCTGCCTCGGCGGCCTCGGCGGCCGGCGCCGCGCCGGGGGCCCCGGCCAGACCGCATGCGCCGCAGTCGTATGCGCTGGGCTGGAGCGCGCGCGGCACCTATCGCGACACGCGCGTGCAAGGCTCGGGCAAGATCGGCAGCGTGCTCGCCCTACGCGATGCTTCGCGGCCGTTTCCGCTTGCCGCCGATGTGAAGATCGGCGATACGCGGCTTGCACTCGTGGGTACGCTGACCGATCCGGCGCACCTGGCCGCGCTCGATCTGCGGGTCTGGTTCGAGGGCGCGAGCTTGTCGCATCTGTATCCGATCCTCGGCATCACGCTGCCCGACACGCCGCCCTATGCCACCGACGGCCACTTGGTCGGGCGTTTGCAGACCGGCGGCAACGTCTTCACGTACAGCGGCTTTGCGGGTCGCGTAGGCGGCAGCGACCTGAGTGGCACGCTGACCTTCGAGGCGCGTGAGCCGCGCCCGTTCCTGCACGGCGACATCGTCTCGAACCTGCTGCGCTTCGCCGATCTCGCGCCGATCATCGGCGCCGACACCAATGCGAGCAAGGCCCGTCGCGGTGTGTCGGTGCGACAGCCGCTTGACCGCGTGCTGCCGGTCGAGACGTTCCACACCGATCGCTGGCGTGCCATCGACACCGACGTGACGTTCACGGGCCGGCGCCTCCTGAAGGACCCGCGGTTGCCGATCACGGACCTGAACGCGCACGTCGTGGTCAAGGATGGTGTGCTGACGTTCGACCCGCTGCGTTTCGGCGTGGCGGGTGGCACGCTGGCTTCGCAATGGCGGCTCGACGGCAGCACGGTGCCTTTGAAGGCGCGCATGACCATGACGGCTCGGCATTTGAAGCTCAAGCAGTTGTTCCCGACCGAGAAGACGATGCAATCGGCGCTCGGCGAGATCAACGGCGACGCGCAGCTGACGGCGCTCGGCAACTCGCCGGCTGCGCTGGGCGCGACAGCCGACGGCGAGGTCAAGGCGCTCGTCACGCAAGGCACGGTGAGCCGGCTACTGATGGAGGAGGCCGGTTTGAACGTTGCGAACGTCTTGTACGAGAAACTGTTCGGCGAACGCGAAGTCAACATTCATTGCGCAGCGGCCGATTTCGTCGCAACCCATGGCGTGCTCGATGCGCGTACGTTCGCGTTCGACACCGACGATGGCGTGATCGTGGTGAACGGCCATGTCGACCTGCGCGATGAGTCGTTGGACCTGACGGTTCATCCGAAGACCAAGGGCCTGCGCATCTTTTCGCTGCGCTCGCCGCTGTACGCCAAGGGTACGCTCAAGCATCCCGATGTCGGCGTCGACAAAGGCGCACTCGCATTGCGTGCTGGTGCGATGGTGGGGCTCGGATTGCTGACGCCGTTTGCGGCACTGGTGCCGCTGATCGCACCGAGCCATAACCAGCCGACGCCGTGCGAGGCGCTGATCACGCAGATGCAGACGCCGCCGCGCGCGGGCGCGTAAGCGTGGCGGCCGTCAGGTCGCTCATGGCGGCGAGGCCCACCGCTGCACAGGACGCCTTCGGCGTCCGCGCTATTGATCGTGCCCTGCCGATGAATGGGGAAGCTTTCCGCGCGTCCTGGTAAAATGACGGGTTTCGCCGATCACCACCTGAAAAGGACGCGCCGTGCTGTCTACCGCCAACATTACCATGCAATTCGGGCCGAAGCCCCTCTTCGAAAACATCTCTGTCAAGTTCGGGGAAGGCAACCGCTACGGGCTCATTGGCGCGAACGGCTGCGGCAAGTCGACGTTCATGAAGATTTTGGGCGGCGATCTCGAGCAGAGCTCGGGCAACGTCATGCTGGAGCCGAACGTGCGCCTGGGTAAGCTGCGCCAGGATCAGTTCGCGTATGAAGATATGCGCGTGCTCGACGTGGTGATGATGGGCCACACGGAAATGTGGGCCGCGATGAGCGAGCGCGATGCGATCTACGCGAATCCCGAGGCCACCGACGACGACTACATGCACGCGGCCGAGCTCGAAGCGAAGTTCGCCGAATACGGTGGCTACACGGCCGAGGCGCGCGCGGGCGAGCTGCTGCTCGGCATCGGTATCGCCATCGAGGATCACAGCGGGCCGATGAGCAACGTCGCGCCGGGCTGGAAGCTGCGCGTGCTGCTCGCGCAAGCGCTGTTCTCGAACCCCGACGTACTGCTGCTCGACGAGCCGACCAACAACCTCGACATCAACTCGATCCGCTGGCTGGAGAACATCCTCAACGAGTACAACTCGACGATGATCATCATCTCCCACGATCGACACTTCCTGAACCAGGTCTGCACGCACATGGCGGACATGGACTACGGCACGCTGAAGGTCTACCCGGGCAACTACGACGACTACATGCTCGCATCGGCACAGGCCCGCGAACGTCAGGCCGCGGCCAACGCGAAGGCGAAGGAGCGCGTCGCCGACTTGCAGGACTTCGTGCGCCGCTTCTCGGCGAACAAGTCCAAGGCCCGCCAGGCCACGAGCCGCCTGAAGATGATCGACAAGATCAAGATCGAGGAATTCAAGCCGTCGTCGCGGCAAAACCCGTTCATCCGCTTCGAGTACGAGAAGAAGCTGCACAACATCGCAGTGGTGGCCGAAGGCATCACGAAGAAGTACGACCGCACGATCTTCCAGAACTTCAGCATCAGCGTGCAGCCGGGCGAGCGCATCGCAATCATCGGCGAGAACGGCGCGGGCAAGACTACGCTCCTGCGCTCGCTGCAAGGCGGCGTGACGGTCGACGGCGGTTCGGTGAAGTGGGCCGAGAACGCCAACATCGGCTACATGCCGCAGGACACGTATGAAGAGTTCCCGAACGACGTGACGCTGACCGACTGGATCGACGACTACCGCAAGGAAGGTGACGACGAGCAGATGATGCGCGGCACGCTGGGCCGGCTGCTCTTCAACGCCGACGACATCAAGAAGTCGGTGAAGGTGCTGTCGGGCGGTGAGAAGGGCCGCATGATCTGGGGCAAGCTGATGCTGGGCCGTCACAACGTGCTGCTCATGGACGAGCCGACGAACCACATGGACATGGAGTCGATCGAGTCGCTGCAGATCGCGCTCGAGAAGTACGAAGGCACGCTGATTTTCGTGTCGCACGACCGTGAGTTCGTGAGCGGGCTCGCGAACCGCATCATCGAAGTGCGCACGGACGGCACGCTGTATGACTTCGGCGGAAATTACGAGGATTTCCTGGCGGGTCAGGGCTTGCAATAAGGGCCTGAATACGCCGATTCATGAGTCCACCATCACCCAGCGGGATGGTGGACTCATTCAGCAGTTCGAGTGCAATAAATCGTCTGATAAATTGATATTTGCGACGTAGAATCTAGTGGACTCCTTCACAAGAAAAAGAGGGCCACAGCAGATGTCTACATTAAAATTCGACGGAAACGCGCACCAAATATCGCTCGTTGACTCCGAAGGAAAAACGGTTGGCACTTGGGCCGCGTATAACAACGTGGACAGCCAGGCGACAATTCGGCATGTCCTTAACGGGATTTACCACGTTCAGGACCGGGTCGCGCCGCACCCGCACCAGGCATTGGCGAATGGTCCATACGGGTTGCACGGCATCATCCGCTTCAATGTGCCCGGCCATCCTGGCATTGGCGTGCATTCGGGGCGCGCCAACGCCCGCCATCTTCCGGGCCCGCAACACCCTACGATGGGGTGCATCCGTACGTCGGATGATGCGATGAGTGCCATCAGCAACGTCATGCGGCACGATGCCCTCACCACGATCGAAGTCACGAACAACAGCGCGGTGGTGGCGCATCAAGCCTCTAAGCGGAACCTTCACGCGGATCTTCGGGGGCGCACTCGTGGTTAAGGGCGAACGCAAGATGATGGTGCTACGTGTGGCTGCGGCTATCACGCTGGCATGGGCGTCGTTGGCTCACGCCAAGGTCTGCACGGAAAGTGCGGCCAACGCGGCGGACGCCATGGTCGATCAACTCGACAGTTGGGACAAGGTGAACATCACTTTCACCAAGTACGGGCATTGTGACGATGGCGAGATCGCAGAGGGCAACTCGGAAGCTATCGCTCGACTGCTAGTCGATCATTGGCAAACGCTACCGCAACTCGGTGCGTTGATTAAGCGTAACCCGCCACTGAAGGCCTTTGTATTGCGCCATATCGATACGACGCTCGATACCGGCGACCTCGATAAAATCACGACGCTTTCCACGTCTTCTTGTCCCGCTGGCATGGGCGCACTGTGCCGGGAATTGGCAAGCGCCGCATCGCACGCGGAGCAATAGATACCGCGCCTTCGAGCAAGGCAATATAGGTGCGCTTCAGGTGGCCACAAAAAATGTTGGCCACCATTCGACACGCGTTTGCAACAGGCTCCGGCTACGGTGGCAGCGATCCCCGACTGCCGTCGGGTAGTGCGCGGAGACCCCCATGAGCATGCCATCGGCCCGGCTAGAGGCCTGGAGCGTGGCCGAACGACCGGGCCACGTTCGAACCGACGTATCGAGCGGCGCTGACCCGTTCGTGCGTTTGGTCCGTTGCGGGCGTCAATCGGTGCATGCAGTTTCCCCGGGCTTCACGCTGATCGAGGTGCTGATTGCGCTGGCCATCGTCGCGGTCGCGCTGGGTGCCGTGTTGCGGGCGATCGGAGCCTTGGCGTCGGACACCGACAGCGCGCGAGCGCGGCTGCTTGCCCTGTGGAGCGCCGACAACGCCCTCAGTGCGTTGCGCATTTCCTCGGCCTGGCCACCGGTGGGGAACAGTACGTTCGCTTGTCCGCAAGGACGCTATCGATTCGTTTGCCGCCAAGCGGTGACCGCGCTTGGTAGCCCGCTCGTGCGTCAAGTTTCGGTAACCGTTCTTCCGTCGGCGGGCAGTCGTACCGTCCTGGCAGAAGTCGTGACGGTGGTGCAGGATGAGGCGCGACATTAACGTGGGTACAAGCGTTGCGCGGCGGACGCGGGGGCGAGGCTTCACGCTGATCGAATTGCTCGTTGCGATCGCGCTGCTGGCCGTGATTGCGCTGCTGTCGTGGCGCGGTCTCGATGCGGCGATTCGCGGGCGAGACGATGTCGCCACGAACCTCGCTCAAACCCGGTTGCTCGGCCGGTATTTCGCGCAGCTCCAGTACGACCTGCTGAACCTGGTGACGGCCGATGAGGTGTTCGGGCCGCCATTACGCATACGGCAGAACGAGCTGGTATTCGTCAGGCACCTGAACGCGAGCAGCGGACAGACGCTGCTGCAGGTCGTGCGCTATCAGCTTGATGGCAGCGCGCTCGTGCGCAGTTCATCGCCGCCGCTTACGTCGCTCGCCGAGCTCGAGGATGCCTTGCATCACATGGAGAAGTTCGCGCGCGTCGTGGTCAGCGACAAGGCCAGCTCGATGCAGCTGGCCTTGTGGATCTCCCCTGGAGGTTGGACGTCCAGCCAGTCGGCCATCGAGCAGGCCTACGCGCGTTTTCTCGAGCAGCATGGCGTCAGCAACATGACATCGCTTGGCGCACCGTTGCCACGCGGTATCCGGTTTGCGGTGACGATCGGCAAGCAGGACGAAGCCTACGTACGCACGATTCCGATCGGTCAGTGATCAATGCCGGCGCCGCGAGTTGCAACTACCGGCGATCAATTTACGTCTGCTGCAATCGGGTAGTGATTCGCATCGCTTACGAAGTTGAGCAGGCCACCCATGACCGGATGACATGCCAACCTGGACATGATGTGATCCACGCCTTGAATAGGGGTGGTGACCACCACGTCATCCCAATGGTTAAAGAATGCGTAGCCGTTTATTTGGGCAGAGGTTAAATTGAGATCGCCGACCAGTATCGTGTTCTGAGGGAGTGGCAGGTGGGTGAACGCGTTCATGCCGAAGGTGGCCATGTTTCCGACTTCATTGTGCCAATTGAAAAAATTATAAGTCGTGAGATTATGTACCACTTGATACGTCACTGGGCATCTCAGTGCGGATCCAACTTGCTGGATAAATGAATTTTGCTGAAAATATGCCGGCGCGCCAAGCGCACACGTATTGCGAGACAACACCGCATAGGCGCGGTTTGACGCGCTTACCCTGTTTGCAATGTTGCCGGCCATCTCGGGAAATACACTGTACTGGTAGCCGTTGGGGATGTTGGCGCCGGTAAGTAAGCCATTGGCGTCGACAAACTGCGATCCCGATCCGGGATGCTCCTGCAGGAATACGAGATCTACGTTATTTTGCTCAGCGATCACCGCAATTTGATTCAGGCGTTGTACGGGAGTGAGCCCATTCACATTGCCATAGTAAATGTTCCACGACAGGATTCTAATCGGCATGATGTTCTCCTGGTGAGGTTATTGCCGGCTTGATGGACGAACGTCAGGTTTTTGCCCTTGTGAAAGCGGACTGACACGGTGGGCGTCGCTTTGGATGCAATCATGCGCGAGCAAGCGTCGCCGATCCATTCGGCAAATGGTCCGTAACATTGGTCATATGATTGTTACCGCTCGTCCGCTAGTCTCGCCACAGAAGCGGCCGCTGTACTCGAGAGTCGGAGGTGATCCGACGGCAGCGCGTTGCCCAACACGACAAGAGGGCGAACATGGACGTCGAGCACCCACGCGATGCGGGAGCGGGCACGCCCGTCACCGGGGCGTCCGGATCACGGCGGCTCGCGCCGAACCTGCAGCGGGCCAGGGACTGGCATGGGGCGGGGCGGTTCGACGACGCGGCTCGCGAATACGAAGCCATGCTGGCAAGCGAGCCGGACAACGCGCGGGCGTTGCATCTTTATGGTGTCTTGCAGTACCAGCGCGGGGCGACCGAGCAAGCACAAACGCTGCTGCGACGATCGATCTCGCTCGCCCCCGACGTGCAAGCTTGCTCCGATCTCGGCGCCATCCTGGCCGAGAGCGGCCGTGTGGACGAGGCACTGGCTCAGTTCGACCACGCCTTGAAACTCGGCCCCGACGACGTGCAGACGCTGGTGCGCCAAGGCAACGTGCTGATCGCGTCGCGCCAATACGAGCGTGCACTCGCAGCGTTCGATCGGGTGCTGCGGGTCTCGCCGCTAGTCCTCGATGCACTGTGCAATCGAGGCAGCGCACTGCGGGCGCTCGGCCGGCATCAGGAGGCGCTCGACACCTACGATCGAGCGCTCGTCGTCGATCCACGCTCGTTCGAATCGTGGTTCAACCGCGGACTCGTCATGCAAGATCTGCGGCGCACGGCCGAGGCCTTGACGTGCTTCGACCGCGCGCTCGAAATCAGGCCGGGCAATGCCACGATGCTTGCCGCACGGGGCCATGCGCTCGTCGACTCGAACCGGGTGAGCGAGGCCCTTGCCGCATTCAACGAGGCCATCGCCATCGAGCCCGGGCTGCTCGATGCCGTCTACAACAGCGCGGTCGCGCTCGAGCGGCTGGGCCGAGCCGAGGAGGCGATCGCGCGATGCGAACGTGTGCTGGCGCAGGCGCCCGGGCATGTCGCTGCCCTGGCGTGTCGAGGCAACGCGTGGTTGCAGCTCGGACGCTACGAGGTGGCGTTGTCGAGCTATGAGTCCGCGCTCGCTATCGCACCCGATGCGGTCGAGTTCCTGTGCAACAAGGGCACCGCACTGCGGTTTCTGACGCGGGATGAACAAGCGCTGCAGGCTTACGATGCCGCGCTTGCCCGCAACGACCAGTTTGCCGAGGCGTGGACCAATCGCAGCGGTGTGCTTGGCGATCTGCATCGCTACCAGGAGGCGATGACTTCGCTCGACCGGGCCATGGCGCTGAGACCCGACTACGCGACGAATTGGCTCAATCGCGGCAATCTGCACTACGCGATGGGGCGAGAGGCCGAGGCGCTCCAGGCCTACGAGCGATCGATCGAACTGGATGCCGACCAGGTGGACGCGCACATCGCGCGTGCCTCGCTATGGCTTGCGCAGGGTGACTTCGCGCGCGGGTGGCCGGAGTACGAATGGCGCCTGCGCGATCCGGCCGTGGTCCGTCACGCGCGTAGCTTCGCGCAGCCGTTATGGCAGGGCACCGAGCCGCTCGATGGCAAGACGATCCTGATCCATGCCGAGCAGGGCTTCGGCGATACCGTGCAATTCTGTCGCTACGCATCGGTTCTTTCAGCTCAGGGGGCTCGCGTGGTGCTCGAGGTGCAGCCCGCGCTGCGTACGCTGATGGCGTCGCTGGACGGTGGTCCGGTGCAAGTCCTCTCACGCGGCGAACCGCTACCGGCGTTCGACTATCAGTGTCCGCTCGCGAGCTTGCCGCGTGCATTGGGTGCGGACCTCATGTCGGTCCCCGCGGGCACGCCTTATCTGTTTGCCGACCCGCAACGCGTGCGGCATTGGGCACAGGTCCTCGGTGAGCAACGACGCCTTCGCGTCGGGCTCGCATGGGCCGGCAATCCGCGACACCGCAACGACCGTCACCGGTCGATCGACTTCGCGCAGCTCGCGCGTTTGCTCGAGCTCGACATCGAATGGATCAGCCTGCAGAAGGCGGTCCCCGAGGGCGACGAGGCGTTGCTTTCGCGCACTCCCCTCCGTCGCTTCGACGAGGACCTCGGCGATTTCGCGGATACGGCGGCGCTGATGCTGTCGCTCGATCTGGTCATTTCGGTCGATACGGCCGTCGCCCATTTGGCTGGCGCGTTGGGCAGGCCCGTTTGGTTGTTGCTCGCGAGCCCTTCCGAATGGCGCTGGATGAGGGATCGAAAGGACAGTCCGTGGTATCCGGACGCCAGCCTGTTTCGTCAGCCCGTTCCAGGAGACTGGGCGAGTGTCGTCGAAGCAGTACGCGTGGCTGTCGCAGAGTTGACCGTATAAAACGCAGAATCGCCGCGCGTGAGCGCCGCAACAGGGGTTGAACAATGACATCGAATGGGGAAGGGGCGACGACGCTCGCAGCGGACGCGACGCCACCGGGGCCGAACAGCGTCAGCCAGCCCGACGCCGCACAGCTCGAACGATTGTTGCTGCGGGCGCGCAACGCGCATAACGAGGGCGCGCTCGAACGGGCAGAGCTTGCCTACTCGGAACTGTTGGTGCTGGATCCCGACCATGCGCAAGCCTTGCATCTGCTCGGCGCTGTACGTTTTCAGCAGGGGCGGCTCGTCGAGGCCGAGGGGTTGATGCGGCGTTCGATCGAACGCCACCCCGCCGCGCTGCCGGTTGCCAACCTGGCGGCGGTGCTCACCGGGCTGGGTAGAGAGCAGGAGGCTCTGGCTTGTCTGGACGAAGCGTTGGCGATCAATCCGGCTCACCAGCGTGCGTTGTTTCAACGCGCGGGCCTCTTCGCGCAGCTGGGGCGTCACGAGGACGCGCTGGCCGACTACGATCGCGTGTTGGCGACCAATCCGAATTTTGTCGAAGGCCTCGTGAGGCGAAGCGAGACGCTACGCGCGTTGGCGCGCTTCGAGGACGCGCTGGCTTGTTGCGACCGAGCGCTCGCGCTGGCGGACAGGTCGCTCGAGGGATTGATCGAGCGCGGACGTGTACTGCGTGAGCTCGGCCGCCATCAGGAGGCAGCCGACAGCTATGGCCATGCGCTGTCGATTGCACCGGGCAGTGCGCAGGCGCTGTTTCTGCGCGGCGTGTCCTTTCTCGATCGAGGCGAGCCGCAAGCCGCGCTGGCGGATTACAACGCAGCGATCGCGGCGAGTCCCAGCTTCGTCGATGCGCTCTACAACAGCGCTGTCGCGCTCGAGCGGCTCGATCGTCACGAGGAGGCGATCGCACGATGCGACCGCGTGCTCACACTCGCGCCCAATCATGCTGAAGCGTTGGCGAATCGGGGCAATGCATGCCGCCATATCGGGCGCAATCGTGAGGCAGCGGAAAACTACGAGCGCTCGCTCGAGTTGCAGCCCGACAGCCCCGGCGTGCTGTGCAATTACGCCAGCGCCTTGATACGCATCAACCGCCATGACGAAGCCGGGCAGGCGTGCGAGCGTGCGTTGACACTCGATCAAGACTACGTGCCCGCATGGTCGACGCGCGGTCGTGTGCATCTGGAGACGCACAAGTACGATGAGGCGCTCGAAGACTTCGCTCGCGTACTGACCGTCGCGCCCGGTGACAAGCTCGCGCATTTCCACCAGGGCAACGCGCTGCGCTCGCTACGGCGCCACGAGGAGGCGAAAGACGCTTACGCGCGCGCCATCGAGATCGATCCCGACTATGTGCTCGCGCACTGCATGCGCGGGTTTCTGTGTCTGTCGATCGGCGACTTCGATGCCGGTTGGCGCGAGTACGAGTGGCGTTGGCGCGATGCGCAGATGGCGGGGAGCCAGCGCGAGTTCGCGCAACCGCGCTGGACGCGCGATATGCCGCTCGCGGGCCGCACCATTCTGCTTTATGCGGAGCAGGGGCTCGGCGACACGTTGCAGTTCTGCCGCTACGTGTCGCTCGTGAAGGGGCTGGGCGCGAACGTCGTGCTCGAAGTGCCCGAGGATCTGAGGCCGTTGCTCGCGAGCCTGGCCGGCGTCGATACGCTGGTCGCGCGCGGGGCGCCGTTGCCGCCATTCGACGTGCATTGTCCGCTGCTGAGTCTGCCGCTCGAGTTCGGCACCGATCTGTCGACGATTCCGTCGGAGCGCGCCTATCTGCGGGCCGATCCTCAGCGCGTCGAGCGCTGGCGTGAGCGCCTGGGGCCAAGCCAGCGTCCGCGCATCGGCCTCGTATGGTCAGGCAACCCCATGCACCTGAACGACCGGAATCGCTCCATGGCGCTCGCCGATCTTTCAGCGCTGTTCGATGACGCATTCGAGTGGGTCAGTTTGCAGAAGGTGATCCGAGACGAAGACCGGCCGGCGCTGGCGTCGAGCCCCGTGCGGCATGTAGGAGACCAGCTCGAGGATTTTGCCGACACGGCGGCCCTCGCGGAACTCATGGACTGCGTGGTCAGCGTCGACACGTCGGTCGCGCATCTTGCGGGTGCGCTCGGTCGGCCGCTGTTGGTGATGCTGCCGCACACCCCCGACTTTCGCTGGCTGCTCGAGCGAGAGGACAGCCCCTGGTATCCGAGCGCGGCGCTGTGCCGCCAGACGGAGGCCGGCGAATGGGGGAGCGTCGTCGAGCAGGTCAAGGCGGTGTTACCGTCGATCGTGCAAGGAGTGCACGCATGACCCTCCGCCAGGATCGGGCACGCCATGCGCAGCAGGGGCTGACGATGGGCATGGGCGACACGACGCTGCGTGCAGCGATCGAAGATGCGCTCAGACAGGCCCGCGCACTGCTGGAAAAAGCCGATTTGGCCGGCGCCCGGCGCCTGTACGAAGGCGTGTTGGCGATGGCGCCGGACAACGTCGAGGCGCTGCATTTGCTGGGTCTCGTCTACCTGCGCCTCGGCGATGCGGCACGTGCGGAGCCGTTGATCGCCAGGTCGATGAAGCTGGGGCTGCGGCAGTCATGGAATTTCGCGAACCATGCGGCGGCGCTGGTTGGGGTGGGGCGTCATCGCGAGGCGCTGATGGCGATCGACGAGGCTTTGAGGATCGATCCGACGGATGCGGCGGTCCACGCGGGGCGGGGCGATGCGCTGCTGGCACTCGAGCGGTTCGACGAAGCGCTGGCCGCGTACGATCGCTCGCTCGCTCATGCGCCTGGGCACGCGGCAACTTGGAGCCGGCGTGGCGCTGCACTGCGGGCTTTGAGCCGGCCGGCTGACGCGTTGATCAGTCTCGAGCGCGCACTGCAGATCGATCCGAACGATCCGACGACGCTTACGGAGCGCGGACACGCATTGCGCGAACTGAGGCGGCTCGACGAAGCGTTGCAGAGCTATCGGCTCGCGATGGTCGTGTCCGGCAAGACGCCGGCGCTGCTGTTCGCGTGTGGTGTCGTGTTGAGCGAGCTAGGGCAAGCCGCGCAAGCGCTCGCGGTGCTCGACGAGGGACTGATGCTGTCGCCCGACGACGCACAGCTGCTGTATGCCAGTTGCGTCGCGTTGGACCTGCTCCATGATCACGACGAACTACTGCGCCGTTGCGACCGGCTGCTGGCAGCGAACCGCGACCACGAGGCCGCATGGGTCGGGCGTGGCAATGCGTTGCTGGGGCTGGATCGACATCATGAGGCCGCGCAGTCGTATGGTGAGGCGCTGCAGCGCGCACCGAACCATGTCGATGCGCTGCGTAATCGCGCGGCGGCGTTGCGCACGCTCGGCCATCTTCAGGATGCGCTGGAAGACTACGATCGTGCGTTGGCGATCATGGGCTCTGACGCCGCGCTGTCGTACAACCGGGCGGTAGCGCTACAGCAGTTGGGACGCTTCGACGAGGCGCTGGCAAGTCACGCCGCAACGGCGCAGGCGTACACGGAAACAGCACAGGGCCTGTACACGCAGGCGGTGGCGTTGCAGCAGCTGGGCGAGCACGAGGCGGCGCTTGCACGCTACTCGCTTGCGTGCGAGCGCAATCCGCATCATGGGGCCGCGCGGCGGTCCGAAGCGTACTGCCGGCTGCTGCTGGGCGACTTCGACAGCGGCTGGAAGCAGCACGAGCATCGTTGGCAGGCGACCGACGTGACGCTACGCCGCCGTCATGCCGATCGGCCCTTGTGGCTGGGTATCGAGCCCGTCGCGGGCAAGACGGTGCTCTTGCATGCGGAGCAGGGATATGGCGACACGTTGCAGTTCTGCCGCTATGCACAGCTCATTCAGGCCAAGGGCGCGACCGTCATCGTCGAGGCGCCAGCCGTGCTCGCGAACCTGCTTGGGTCGCTACGCGGCGTGAACCGGATCGTCACCGAAACCGACCCGACGCCTGCGTTCGATCTGCAATGCCCGCTGTTGAGTCTGCCGCTCGCCTTTTGCACGACGCTCGACACGATCCCCGCAGACACCCCGTATCTGCAGGCCGACCTGGCGCGACGCGAAGGATGGGCGAGTCGCATGGATGCCGTCGCGCGACCGGGACGGCTCAAAGTGGGCCTCGCGTGGTCCGGCAATCCGCGGCACAACAACGACGAAAACCGTTCGCTGCCGTTTACCGCGCTTGCACCGCTTCTCGCACTCGACGCGACGTTCGTGAGCCTGCAGCCGCAGGTCCGGCAGCGCGATGCCGACGCGCTTGCCGCGAGCGGCGTCGTGGGTTTCGGCGAGGCGCTCGCGGACTTCGCCGACACCGCCGCGCTGATCGAAGCGCTCGACGTGGTCATCTCGGTCGACACGTCGGTGGCTCATCTGGCTGGCGCCGTCGGCCGGCCGGTATGGATTCTTTTGCCCCGAGCGCCCGACTGGCGATGGCTGCTCGAGCGCGAGGACAGCCCGTGGTATCCGACGGCGAGGCTCTGGCGACAAACCCGGCCCGGCGACTGGTCGCCGGTGATCGAGCGTGTGAAGCAGGCGCTCGTCGAACAGGCGGCGACACGCGGGTATCCGGCCTGACGCCATTCGCGGGAGAAATGGTACGGACCTTTCAGGGCGGAAGAAATGATGCACAACAGTCGTCCTATTGTTGCCACGCGCACTGCGTACCTTCTTTCAGTTTGAGAGTGGCCTGCTACAGGCCCGCAACATTCATGGCCGTGTCCAGGCGCCCAAGATCGGGAGCCCGGGCGCGGCCGTCAATTATTGAAGCTCGGGGTGGAGAATGGCAGCGCGCGCATGCATAGCACGACAACAAGACCTGCATGGTTCGCGGTTCGAACCAGGGTCCGATTTGCGGCCGCTGTGCAGGGCGATCGCGCTGATGCTGGTCGCGGGGATCTCGGTGCACGCGCATGCGGGGGGCATCACGAATCTCGGTCAAGCGACCGTGCGCAATGCGACGGCCGGCGCGGGCGGGTATGGCGGTGCGGGCATGGCGAACCTGGGCGTGTCGCCGCAGCAGGCGCTGCAGGCCAGCCAGCCGTCGATTCGCAATCTGGGTCAAGCCGCACGGACCATCGCGGCGCAGATCGCCGCACAGCAGAGCGCTGCCGCCGCGGGAGCCGGGGCTCCGTCTACGGTTCCAAACGGCCTTGCGCCTGGCGGGCTCCAGGTCGCGCCCGGCGCCAGCAGCGACCCGAACAATCCGGTGCTCTGGTACAACGCGAACGCGCCTATACAGAGCGTCGACGGCAACGGTCATGTGACCGTCGATATCAAGCAAACCGGGCAGAACTCGGTGTTGACCTGGCAGACGATGAACGTCGGCCGGCAGACGACGCTTAATTTCGATCAGTCGGGTGGTAACCAGACGAACGGCGCCAACAACTGGGCGGTGCTGAACCGCATCAACGACCCGAGCGGGCAGCCGAGCCAGATCCTGGGCAACATCACCGCGCAGGGCTCGGTGTACGTCATCAATCGCAACGGTGTGCTGTTCGGCGCGGGCTCGCAGGTCAACGTGCATTCGCTGGTGGCGTCGTCGTTGAATCTGCTGGACATGAAGAACCAGGCCATGCCGACGTCAGACGGCATCGTCCTGAGCAACCAGCAGTTCCTGAGTCTGCCGGCAGGCACGACCGGCGGGCTGGCTTACCCGGAGTCGGGTAGCTCGGCCGGCGTGGCAGGCCCGAACGGGCCGAACGAAGTGCTTGGGCTCGGCAATCAGACGCTGGCCATCGGTCAGTACGTCGCGCCCGGCGACATTACGATCGCGCCCGGTGCGTCGATCACTACCCACACCAACGGGACGGTCAGCGACGGCGGGTTCGTGATGATTGCGGCCCCGAACGTGACCAATGGCGGCAGCATCACGGCCACCTCGGGCCAGGTTGTGCTCGCTGCGGGCGTGGGGGTCAGCCTCAGACCCAACAGCGTGACACCGGCCAACCCGCAGATCCTGCTGCCCGAACTGAGCGGTGAGGTCGACAAGCTGGACGGCAGTGGTTCGCAAATCGACATCACGCCGGCCGGTACGCTGACCAACACGGGCATCGTGCAGGCCGCACGCGGCAACGTGAACCTGCTGGGCAGCCGCGTGGCGCAGAACGGGGTGGTCGGCGTGACGACGAGCGTCAACACCCCGGGCAATATCACGATCTCGACGGTCGATGAGAACGTTGCCAACAATCCGGCGGGCAAGGCGTATCCAGGCAACTCGCTAGTGACGGGCGGAACCGGCTCCGGCAATGAAGACCAGACGAAGCGTACCGGTCTGCTGAGCTTCGGATCGGGTTCTGTCACGACGGTGATGCCGGATGGCGACGGCGAGACGGCGACCTCGACGCCGGGTACGGTTTTCACGCCGGGCAGCATCAACATGACCGCGGGCTCGGTGTGGTTCCAGGGCGGCTCGTTGATCGAAGCGCCGGGCTCGAACGTGTCGGTCGCCGCCTTGACGCCACTGGCCGGGATCACTTCCATGCCCGCATGGCAAAACGCGGTGCCGGGACGCATCTATGTCGATAACGGCGCGACGATCGACGTTTCCGGTCTCGCGAACGTGGAGCGCTCGATTGCCGATACGCTAATCACCGTCCCTCGCATCGGCCAGAACGAGCTGGCCGACTCGCCGCTGTTGCGCAACGGGTTCCTCTACGGCGTGAAGGGCGTGGTGGCCGACAGCACGCTGTCCGGCACCCGCAGCGATGGTCTTGCCTGGGTCGGCAGCCCGATCCTGAATTTGTCGGGGTATGCCAGCCTGATTCCGCGCTCCGTCGATCAGCTGCTCACCAACGGCGGCACCGTCACGCTGTCGGGTAACGAGGTGATGACCGCGACGGGCTCGTCGATGAACCTGAACGGCGGCTACGTGCATTACGACGGCGGGATGGTGAATACGACGCGGCTGGTCGATGCGAACGGGGCGATCGTACCGATTGGACAGGCGAGCCCGTACGACACTTACGTCGGCATTGCAGGCGAGTTCACCGAGACGCACCCGCGCTGGGGTGTGACGAAGTTATGGTACAACCCGCTGCAATCGGCCGGCGTGTACGAGCCCGACTATATCGTCGGCGGCAATGCAGGCACGCTCGATGTCTTTGCGACGAACGCGTTGGTGCTCGACGGCGCGATCAGCGCGCAAGCGTTCGGCGGCTCGAAGCAGATGCAGACCAACAACCTGCCGACCGGCGGTACGTTCAATCTCGGCTCTGATCCTAATCTGCGTGCGGCGGACGCCCTTGTCCTGTTGACCAAGCCCACTGATCAGAACACCAATGGTGAGTCGGGCACGGTGATCCTGCAAGGCAGCGCACCGCAACTGAGCGATCTGGCTCCCGGCTTTTCGATCGATACGCCGCTCAACACCACCGCGCTCAAATCGCTGTCGAGCACCGATCCGAACAACGTGTTGGCCACCACCGTGGTGCCGGTCGACACGCTCAATGCGGGCGGCTTCTCGAACCTGTACGTCGGCGAGGACATCGACGGAAAGACCGGTCTTGGGCTGATCGTGGCGCGGGGGACGCAGCTGAACCTGCAAGCCGGTGGCGCGGCCACGTTCAACGTGCTCAATACCAGTACTGTGCTGGGCTCGCTGACGGTCCCGTCGGGCAAGATTTCGTTTACCGGCGGCAGCCAGCTTACCGTGGGCGCCGGGGGACATTTGAGCGTGGCGGGGCAGTGGGTCAACAACGACACGCTGGCCGCCGGCGGCACGCTACCTGGTAACAGTGAATTTATCAATGGTGGCAGCATCACGCTGTCGACGGGAACCAGCGTCGATTTGCAGCCGGGCAGCTTCATCGACGTATCGAGCGGCGGCGAGATGCAGGCCAACGGCAAGCTGCTGATGAACAATGGCATCGCGGCCGGCACGGGCGGTAGTTTGTCGGTACTGACCGGCAGCGCGCCTCAGCTCGATGGCACGATCCGCAGCTTTGGCTTCGCGGGCGGCGGGACGCTGACACTCAGTTCGAGCCAAGGGGCGGGCGGATTCCAGATCGGCGGCGATCCGGCAACGGCTCCCGCATGGGCGCAGGTCCTGCCCACGGATTTCTTCGAGCGGCAGGGGTTCGGCAACTATGTGCTCAACGCTGCCTACGATACGATCGTCGCACCCGGCTCGAACGTCCGGCTCACGCAGCAGAATCTGATTCCAGATCCGGTCGCCCTGCAGCAAGCGGCCAGCGGCACGGACCTGAGCTCGGGTGGACTCACTACCGTGGGGACGCTCGATGCGTATCACCGCCAGCCGACGAGTCTCGTGCTGACGGCTGGCAGCGCGGTCACCGATGCTGCGCTCCAGCGCTCGGGGGGCTTGCCCATCACGCTGCCCCCGGATGTCAGGGGGGCGGTTACCATCGGGCAGGGGGCGTCGATCGTTGCCGATGCGGGGGCGAGCATCGGGCTAGGCTCACCCGCGCAGGTCACCGTACTGGGTGCGCTGATTGCGCCGGGCGGCTCGATTGCGCTGAGCGCCGACACGGGGAGCTCAACGACGAGCGGTAGCCTCACTACTCCGAGCAAGTCGGTATGGCTCGGCCCCGACGCGGTGCTCGACGTGGCGGGGACGGCGCTAGTCAATCCGCTTGCGGCGCCAGTCAAGAGCGGTATGACGACGTTCGCTCCCAACACCGGCAAAGTGTTGCGAGGCGGCACGGTGACGATCTCGGACAGCGCTGGCTATGTCGTCGCGCAGACGGGTTCGCGGATTGACGTGTCGGGTGCCTCGGCCCAGTTCGATGAGCCCCAAGGGAACGGAACGTATGCGTCTCAGCCGGTATGGAGCGACGCCGGGTCGATCACACTCGCCGCGTCGAGCGGCCTGTTGTTCGATGGGACGCTTGCTGCGCATCCTGGTGCGAGCCTGGCCCAGGGCGGCACGCTCACGCTGCTTCCGGAGTCGAGCGTCATCGGTGGACTTCTGCCCGACGGCACGAAGATTACGTTGCCGGGCGCGACTGCGCTCGTCTTGCAGCAAGACGGGCAAGCCGTGCCGGCAGGGCTCGCGCCGGGGCAGAACATCGTTGCGGCCGTCGGCGCGCTCAGCGGTAGTCGCGGCTCGCTAGTCAAGAAGCCGACCGGCGTGCTGACGTTCTCCGTGGATCGGCTGACCGGCTCCGGCATCTCGTCGCTCGTGCTCGGAGATAGCTCGAGCTCGGGCACGGTCGCACCGGTGCCGGTCGCATTTGCCGGCAATGTCGACGTGGCGGTGCCGAGGTCCGTGCAAATCTATACGGATCGCATTGCAGCGCTGAATGCGAATCAGCTCGGTCAGTTGACGGGCGGCGTCAACGACGGCGCGGGCAATTACTCGATCGTAACGGCCAGTTCGTTGCTCGACAGTGAGCCGGCCTCGCCAGCCCCCACGACGATCGGCTCGACTGTTACGCTCGATGCACCCTACGTGGCACTCGTCGGGCCGAACCTGCCGAGCGCGCCGCTCACGACCGCCGCCGTCGCATCCGATGCAACGCTGAACGTCAACGCCTCGTTCATCGACTTGGAAAATCAGTTTCGCCTGAACAACTTCGGGCAGGCGAACTTCACAAGCGGTGGCGACATCCGGATGAGTTCGACGAGTGTGCTGAACGGCACGCAGATCGGCGCCCTCTACACGCCCGGAAACCTCACGTTCAAGGCGGCGGACGTTTATCCGTCCACCGGCAGTACGTTCATCCTCGATGCGGTTGGCGCCACGAGTCCGGCCACCAGCAAGACGACGCCGACCACGATCGCGTTCGAATCGAACGGCGTGTCCGCAGTACCGCTTTCGGCGGGCGGGTCATTGCTCGTGGACGCGACGAACATCGTGCAAGCCGGCACGGTCAGCGCACCGTCGGGCGCGCTCGTGTTCGGCGTAGGCGACCCGACCAGCACCGCCACGAAGAATCAATTCGGCACGCTGCCGCTCGTCGCTACCAATTCGGTCACGCTCGCGAGCGGCAGTGTCACATCGGTATCGAATCGCGGCGCGATCATCCCCTATGGCACGACCGTGGATGGGGTCGAGTGGCGGTTCAATCCCACGTCACCGGATGTGACGGCGCCGCCTGCGAAGTACGTCGGTGTGAATGGCGCAAGCGTTTCGCTTGCGCAAGGCGCCACGATCGACTTGTCGGGCGGGGGCAACCTTCAGGCGGTCGAGTGGGTGCCGGGCACCGGCGGTAGCCGTGACGTGCTGTCGCAATACAACGTCAGCTATGCGACGAACGCGCAAGGGGCGGCTGTGCCGGTGAACGTCGGTGCAGCCAACGTCTACGCGATCGTTCCGGGTACGCAGTCGCCCATCGCGGCCTACGATCCGATTTTCGCGCAAACGCTGCAACCCAAGATCCTTGGTAACGGTACGACGGGCACGGTGACCTCGAGCCTTGGCGTCGGGCAGGTGGGGCTCACCAGTCCGGTCGGGCAATCGGTGTATCTGTCGGGCGTACCGGGATTGGCGCCCGGCTATTACACGCTGCTGCCGGCCAAGTACGCGACGCTGCCAGGGGCGTTCCGGGTGACGGTCGCGAACAGCGCCGGCAACGTCGCGCAGGGCGCGACTTCGGTGTTGCCGGACGGCACGGTGGTCACAGCGGGCTATTTTGCCGATGCGCTGACGGGCAGCCGTAGCGCCACGCCGACCTTGTTCAATGTGCAGGCGGGCCCGGTGTGGCAGCAGTACTCGCAGTACACGCTGACGAGCGCCAACGATTATTTCCCGGCGCTTGCCGCGAAGAACGGTAACGTAACGCCGCCGCTACCGCTCGACGGCGGGCACCTGGTGCTCGCCGCGAACAAGGCGCTGACGCTGGGCGCCACGTTGAACACGGCCGCGGGCATGGGCGGCGCGCCTGCGGAGGTCGACATCGCCTCGCAGGACATCCAGATCACGGGCAACGGCGGCGCGGCACTGCCGGGTTACCTGCAAATCGGCGCCGATGCGCTTGATTCGCTCGATGCGGGCAGTCTGTTGATCGGCGGTACACGCACGGCAACGCCGAATGGGATGACGATCACCCCGATCGCGAACAGCGTCGTCGTGTCGACCGACGCAGGCCACACGTTGAGCGGGCCCGAGGTCATGCTCGTGACGAAGACGGACACGACAGGCTCGGACTCGAACGCGGCGAACGGTCTGCGCGTCGACGCCGGCAGCGTGATCAAGGCGACGGGCAGCTATCCGGGAGCCAAGGACGGGCCGGTCGCGATCGCGGGCGACGGCGCGCTGCTCAGTGTCTCCAACGGTGCGGCGACGCTCGTCACGCGTACGGGCGCGACGGGCACCGGGCTCTTGAGCGTCGGCGCGGGCGCAACGCTCGCCGGCGGTGCGGCACTGACGCTCGACTCGTCCGGCAATCTGAAGGTGGACCCGACAGCGACGCTGTCGGCCAAGTCGATCACGGTTGACGGCTCGGCGATCACGTTCACGAACCAGACCGGTCCCGCCGCAGCGAATCTGCCCGGGTTCGTCGTGGGGCCCGCCACGCTCGCCCAGCTTGCCAACGCGCAGCAGGTGATTCTGCGCAGCGCGGGGGCCATGAATTTTGTCGGCAACGTCGCCGCCACGTTCGGCAACAACGTGGATTTGAGTGCAGGGACGTTCGTCAGCGACGGCGGTGCGGTCACGTTGAACGCGCCGACGATCGCGTTCACGAACGAAACCGGCGCGACGCCCGCCACAACTGTCACGGGCCATGGCAACCTCACGGTCAACGCCAATGAAATCGACTTCGGCACGGGCAACAAGACCGTCAGCGGTTTCGGCTCGATCTCGATGAATGCGACGGGGGGCATCGTCGGGCAGGGTACCGGCACGTTCGATTTCGGTACGCTGCCTGTGACGCTTGCGGCTCCCGCCATGCTGGCCGATACGGGATCGGGGTCCACCGTGAAGACGCAAGGTGTGCTGACGCTCACCGGCGCTCATGGCAGCGCTTTGACGCGCCAGACGGTGGGCGGCGCATGGCAGTTCATCGGCGGTTCGATTGGCGACAACGGTGCGACGATCACGGCACCGGCTGGCAACGTGAGCCTCGAAGCGACGAGCGGCAACGTGACGATCGGCAGTGGCGCGACGATCCGCTCGGCGGGCGTGGCGAAGCAGTTCTTCGATGTCACGCAATATGCACCGGCCGGTGCGATCACGCTGACGGCCGACGCTGGCACGGTGGACGTGCAGACCGGTTCGACATTGGATTTCTCCGGGGCGCAAGGAGGGGGCGCGGCAGGCAGCTTGTCGTTGTCGGCGCCGCAGCAGGTGGTGAACCTGAACGGCACGCTCAAAGGCGGCGCGGCGAGCGGCTACGCGGGCGGATCTTTCTCGCTTAATACCGGCGGCGCCGCGAATCTCGACAGTCTCGCGTCGACGCTTACCGCAGGAGGCGTGAACGACGCGGTCGCGATTCACACGCGATCGGGCAACCTGACGTTGTCGCAAGGCAATACGCTGACTGCTCAGTCCGTGTCGCTGATGGCCGATGGCGGCGCAGGCAAGGCGTCGGACGTCAGCAACGGCAATGTGCTGATCGGCGGCACGATCGACGCATCGGGGTATGCGGGCGGGCAGATCGCCCTTTACGGCAAGAGCAGTGTGGACATCGAAGGCACGCTGCTCGCGAAGGCGACCGATTCGAGTCAGCGCGGCGGCAAGATCGATATCGGCACGAGCGCGGTATTTGATCCGTCGCTCGCCTACAACGCGACGTATGGGTACGAGAATATCGCCCGGGCCAATTCCGGACGGATCACGCTGGGCGGCAATGCGCTGATCGACGTGACGGGCGGGACATCGGCTCCCGGGCTCGGCGGAACGGTGAATTTCCGTGCGCCGTTGCTGAACGATGGGGGAGTCAACGTCGCGCTGAATGCGCCGGCCACGGCGCAAGCAGGCATCAAGGGTTCGCGCAAGACGACCGCCGAAGCGTACGCGACGTGGAGCACGCTCGACGCGACTACAGGCGCCCAGCACTTCGACGGCCTGATCGATCCGGCCGGTTGGTACGACGGCAATGGCAACTTGTTGGCAGGAACCTTCACGGTGCCGGGCAGCACGCCGACGACCTTCAGCTATGCGCCCGGTAGTGCGACTGGTGGCGTCGTGGGCACATTGACCAATAATGCCACGCACGTTTCAACGGCCGTGACGCAAGACCAGTTGTTGAACGGCGTTACGGCGATCGGCTTCGCGGGGATGATGGGCGGCAGCTACTTCGTGCCGACGACGGCTAACGGCAACCACACCGCGTTCTATGGCTATCAGGGCACGCCGGCTAACCAGCCCGGCACGCTGATGGCATTCGTGCAACACGGGCTCGATACCGTTGCCGGCAATTTCGTGGGTGTGGCGCTGCCGAACTTCAATGTCGTGCCCGGAATCGAACTCGACAATCCGAGCAGCGCGGTCAACTCGGGAAATATCACTGTCCTCTCCAACTGGAACCTCGGTGCGGGTTCGCCGAATAACAGCGGGTCGATCACACCGGATTTCCGCTACCAGTCGTTGATTGCGCCGGTGCTGACGTTCCGTGCGGTTAATGACTTCGATGCCCACGCGAGCATTACCGATGGGTTTTATCAGAGTCAGGTAGCCAAGATCCTCGGCGCGTCGGGTTCGTCGTCGGGGACGGGTACCTATACCCAAGCCCAACAGAGGTTCTCGCAGCTGGTCGCTCTCGACGATCCGACTAAGATCACGCTCGTCTATACGGATGGTTCGACCTCGACGATCGCGAACGCCACGAACAATGTGTACGCGGCGCTCAGTGCGCCGCTGACCGGGCAGACCCCAGGCTACTACTCGGCCTATTTGTCGTATGCGAGTGCTTGGCAAAGCTATACGGAGACGTTGGCGTCCGCCACCTATGTCGGCCATATCATTCCGTTCAAGCCGTCGTTGGCTGTGGCAACGCCCCCGACCCTAACCGGCTCTTACACCAATTACACGACCGCGTACTGGGGAGCGAATCTGAGCAGCCCACGCGTGGGGGGGAGCTATCTGGGCAAATACAACATCCCAACTGTGACGACGTTCGGCACGCCGGCGGCCCCCACGCCCCCGACTGCATTGCTCTCGAACCCGACGCTGTCGCAGGAGTCGAGCTATCTGACCGACTACGGCAACTACATGCTCGTATACGGCGATTACGAGAATCTACTCTACGGTACGAAAAGCCTTCCCTTTAAAGTCCCCAAAAACGCGTACAACCTCTTCTTCGCACCCGCCGCGCCAGGCGCCGTTCCGGATACGGGTGTCGTCAACATCGGCGCGCTGCCGGGCAACGCTGCGGCGAATGTGCCGACAGCGGGCAACCCGTTGCCGATCGCGTACGCCGCGCTGCTGGGCGGTCAGAGTTCGTCGTATCGGATCGTCTCGGGCGCCGATTTTTCGAGCGCCGATCCTGTTGCGCTGGCACCTGTTTCGACATTCGGCAATGCGACTGGCGGCAGCGTGACGCTGAGCGGCCACACGTCCTATATCGATACCAACGGACGCGGGCTCGTCGAGCCGGTGACGATCCGTACCGGTACCGGCGACATCAATATCGCGGCAGCCGACAACATCTCGCTGTTCGACAAGAACACGACGGCGGATGCTACTCACGCCGTCGTGCCGGGCGTGATCTATACGGCAGGCGCGCCCGCCCAAGGTTCGCCGGCGCAAGGCTTGGCGAGTGCGGTGATGAGCGCGGGCAGCGGCTATCAAGACATCCTCGTCACGCCGAGCGTGAATCCTGATTCTGCCGGTGACGTTACGATCCATGCGCAGCGAGATGTCACGGGGCTCGAGTACACGACCGATACAACGGGCGCACTAACGGGCACCACCGGCAGCAGCACGAGCCAGTACTGGTGGCCGTGGATGGAGATCACGGCGAGCCCGACGATCGTTCAGAGCAGCGGCGTCATCACTTCCTTCACGCCGCTTGCGGGAACGTCGATCGATTTCGGTGCCTTCGACCAAGGCATCATGAGTGTGGGCGGCAATGTAGCGATCGACGCTGGACGCAACGTCTCCGACCTCGGCGTATCGTTGCCGACGACCTGGTATCTGGGCAACGGCGGCAAGCCGGTCACGGTAGGCGGCGGCAACCTTACGGTACGCGCAGGCGGCGATATCCTGAGCGGCGACTACTTCGTCGCCAAGGGAACGGGGACGATCAGGGCGGGGGGGAGTATCGGGGCGGATATCAGCGCCGGGTCATCGTCGGCCACCCCGACCCCGGTGCCCGTCTCGACGGTGCTCGCGGTGCAGGACGGCAAGTTCGACGTAACGGCGCGGCAGGGCATCGACATCGGAAGCGTGCTCGACCCTTCGTATTCGAACGTCTTTCAGCGAGGCGGCGGTACGAGCTATTTCCACTTGTTCAATTACGGCCAGTATGCGGATGGACAAAGCTACTCGGCAACGTCCGCTGTCAACCTTCTGTCAACGACCGGCGACGTCCGGTTCGGCACATTGGACGGCTTGCTCACCGGCACGAGCGGCATCTTGCCCGCAAGCGTCAACCTGACCGCCTTCGACGGCGGTATCACGCTGGCTTCAGGCGGAACGCTATATCCGTCTGCCGGCGGCCAGCTCAACTTGATTGCCGATCAGTCGGTGAACTTCTCCCACATCGCTGACGACATGACTGGCACTAGTTTGTCGAACGTGTTCAGTATCTCAGACGCCGATCCGTCCCAGATGCCGTCACCGACGCAGCCGCCGTTGCCGACGAGTGTGCCGACGCCGCCTTTTGTCAATCTGAATTCGGGTGCGCATGCCGCTAGCGCGCTGCATGGTGATGACACTTCGCCCGCACACATTTACAGCTTGAACGGCAGCATCGTCGATGGCTCACTCGATGCGGGAAAATATGATCACCTGGTCACGCTTTCGCTCGACAAGCCGGCTCTGATCGAGGCTGGGCAGGACATCATGAACCTGGCATTCCAAGGCCAGAATCTGCGCAAGTCGGATATCACGCGTGTCGTGGCGGGGCGCGATATCTACGACACTCCGTTGGGGGGCAACAACAACGATGCTGCTGTTCCCTCGTTGCTCATCGGTGGCCCCGGTACGTTCGATGTGGAGGCGGGGCGCAACATCGGCCCCCTGACGAACCCGGCGCAGGTGAATGCTGTCTTGCTGGTAACTGGCGTGCCGACCGGCATCAATGCGGTTGGCAACGCAAACAACGCGAACCTGCCGCATGAGAGCGCCAACGTCAACGTACTATTCGGCGTTGGCCCCGGTGTCGACGTACCCGGCTTCCTATCGACCTATGTCGATCCGGCCAGTTCGACCGCCGGCGCGACTTCGTCGCTCATTTCCTTCATGGAGCAGTACAACGCGGGGAAAACGGTCGATACGGGTCTTGCCAACAGCCAGCCGGCCATCGTGCCGCTCACGGCCACGCAGGCATGGACGCAGTTCAAGACGCTGCCGCAATACGTTCAGCAACTGTTCGCCGAGCAGGTGCTGTTCGGTGTGTTGGCCCAAGTCGCGCGCGATTACAACAATCCGTCGAGCCTGTACCAGGGCCAGTATGCACGAGGCTATCAGGCGATCAACACGCTGTTCCCGTCCTCGCTAGGCTACACGGCGAACAATTTGGGCGGCGGAAGCAACGGCGCGAACCAATTGGTCCACACCGGCGACCTCGATATCCGCAGCACGACGATTCAGACGCAGCAAGGCGGCAACATCACGATCCTTGGGCCGGGCGGCCAAGCGCTCGTGGGCAGCACGTCGGCGCCGCCGCAGATCGTCGACAGCAGCGGAAAGAGCGTAGCCGGCCCTGGCTCGATGGGGATCCTGACGCTCGAGAAGGGCGACATCAACATCTTCACCGACCAGAGCGTACTGCTCGCCCAGAGCCGGATCTTCACCGAGCAGGGCGGCAACATGACGATCTGGAGCTCGAACGGCGACATCAACGCCGGCAAGGGCTCGAAGTCGGTGGCCGATACGCCGGCGCCGCAGTACGTTTGCGACGCGAACCACTATTGCACTGTTGACACACGTGGCGAGGTGGTGGGGGCCGGTATTGCGACGTTGCAGACTGTGCCGGGCGCTCCCTCGGGCGACGCGAACCTCGTTGCACCGCGCGGGACGGTCGACGCCGGCGACGCCGGCATTCGCGTGTCGGGGAACCTGAACGTTGCGGCGCTGCACGTGGCAAACGCTGACAACATTCAGACGCAGGGCACGCAGACGGGGATTCCGGTGGTACAGGCCGCCAATACGGGGGCACTGACGGCGGCGAGTTCGGCCGCATCGGCAGCGAACCAAATGGCGCAGGACATGGTCAAGAACGGGGCTTCGGGGGCTGGCGAGCGCCGCTGGACGATTACCGTGCAGGTCGAAGGCTTCGGCGACACGGGATCGGCAGATGACAAGAGGAAATCGAAGCGGGAGCAGGTCAGCTACGATCCGTCGAGTGCCGTTTCAGTGGTGGGCTTTGGATCGGTTGGCCAAGCACGGCAGAGGGCATTGACCAAGGACGAATTGGCGAAGCTCGGCAATAGCTGATCGAAAGACCGCGACCTGCTTTTGCAGGTCGCGGCAAAACAGGCTGCGCTTATCCGCTCTTAGATGAACTAGCGACCGGGGAAGGCGCCTGCGCCGCAGATATCCGTGTTACCGATGTCGAGATAGTTGCCGCTCGTGTTGCTGAGGAAGTTCGCGACGATGGCTTGCTGGAAGTTCGACGGCACGGTGTCGAAGCCGTTGCCATGCACGATCGAGGCGAAGCTGGCGTTTGTGTAGTGGGCGTTCAGGAAATCATGAACGGCCGTCGTCACGGCCGAGCTGGCGTAACACTGGCTCAGGATGATCTGGCTCGTGCCGGAAACCGGGTAGCCAGTCGTCGGGCTGCCAGCGTTAGGCACCCATTGCGTCGGATCAGCCGGATTGGCCGGCGTGCTGACCGTACCCAGCGCCGCGGTCGCATTGGCGGCCGTCGGAGCGTAGTACATCGCATTCTGGGCATTGACGAGGCTTGCCACGGCCAGTTGTAGTGCTGGCATACCCGTCGACATGAGGGCTGAACTCGACGGCGCGAGCAACGTATTAGTCCAGTTTGGAGCGAGATACGCGACGGCAGCCGGCGCGCTCGATGTGGTTTGATATTGCAGCAGGGCTTTGCGCACGCCGCTATCACCGGTGGCAGAAACGAAATTCGGGGGCACGCCCTTCGGGAAGGCGGTGGTATTAGCGAACGTCATCGAGTCGATGAACGTCACTTGCTGGGGCCAACCGCCCGTGTTACGGGGCGTGCAAACGGCGGCCAAGTGACGTGTGAGCAGTTCGGTTTCGCCGCTGTCGTCCTGACGGTAGACGACAGTGATCGGATTGCTCGTCGTCGCATACGCGCGGCCCGTTTCAGGGTTGACGACCTGGTTCCAGTCCGTTAGCTTGCCCGAGAAAATGCCGCATAGATCGTCGTCGTTCAGTGCGATGCTGTGAACTTGGTTCGGGGTGGTTTGCGGCGTCACCGCGCTGGTCACGGTTGGTCCGTTGACGATAGGAATCGTGATCGGCGTCACGACGTAGGGGATCTGAATGAGCGGGCCGTCCGTTTGCTCGCGGCCGTTCTGATAGGCCGTGATGGGGGCGGGGGGGAGCGCGGCCCCGCTATAGACGAAGTCGACCGTGCCCGTGGCTGTTGCGATCGTGCCGTTTGGCATGACGGATCTGAACTGCGTCGGATCATTGTTCAGAAAGGCCCTTTGGCCGGCGCCCGAACCAACGGACCAGTACGTGAAAGTCGCTTCGTTGGTGCCAAACAGACCGATCTCGGTGTAGGGCAGGCCGATTGAGCCGATCACCGGTGCGAACATCGGTGCGACCAGCGATGAGCCGCCGACTTGCACGAGAGGCCCAGCGGTTGTGGCCGCCGAAGCGCCCATACCCGAGACAACGAGAGCCAGGATCTGACAGATCCTGCGTTTGCTTGATTTCATTGCTACTCCTTTCTGTTAAGTGGGACAGCACAAAAAAAAAGCGCCCCGCACAGGCGGGGCGCGTCAAAACACGCTGCGCTTATCTGTTCGTGGGCGGATCAGCGGCCGGCGAAGCCACTCACGCCACAGATAGCCGAATCGCCGATGTCTAGGAAATTGCCACTCGTATTGCTGAGGAAGTTCGCGATGATCGCCGTCTGGAAGTTCGACGGTACGGTGTTGAAGCCGTTGCCATGTACGATCGAGGCGAACCCGGCGTTCGTGTAGTGATCATTCAGGAAGTCATGAACAGCCTTTGTCACGGCCGAGCTGGCATAGCACTGGCTCACGATGATCTGGCTCGTGCCCGAAACCGGGTAGCCCGCCGTCGGGTTGTTGGCGTCGGGCACCCATTGCGTAGGATTCGACGGATCGGTTGGTGTGCCGACCGTGCCGAGCGCCTTGCTCGCGTTCGCGGCCGTCGGGGCGTAATACGTCCCGTTCTGGGCATTGACGAGGCTTGCCACAGCCAACGCGGGCGAGGCCGACGAGCTCGACGGTGCGAGGAACGTATTCGTGTAGTCCGGGCTCAGGTATGCGACAGCAGCCGGGGTGCCCGACGAGCTTTGGAAGTTCAGCAGCGCCTTGCGTACGCCACCGCTACCGGTAGCCGCGACGAAGTTCGAGGGCACGCCGTGCGGGAAGGCCGTCGTGTTGGCGAACGTCAGCGAGTCGACAAACGTCACGCCCGGGTTCGTGTTGGCAGCCGAACAGACGGCGGCCAGGTGACGCGTGAGCAGTTCGCTCGTGCCGCTGCCGTCTTGGCGATAGACGACGTTGATCGGCTTGCTCGTGGTCGAGTAGACCGAATGCGTCTCAGGGTTGACGACCTCGTTCCAGTCCGTGATCTTGCCCGAGAAGACCCCGCACAGGTCGTTATCGTTCAGTGCGATGCTGTGCGCTTGGTTCGGCGTCGTTTGAGGCGTCGTCGTGCTCGTCACGGCCGGGCCGTTGACGACGGGGATCGTGATCGGCGTCACGATATAGGGAATCTGAATCAGCGGGCCGTCCACAGCTGCGAGGCCGTTCTGATAAGCCGTGATTTGCGCGCTGCTGAGCGCGGCGTCGCTGTTGGCGAAGTCGACCGTGCCCGAGGCCGTAATGGTCGTGCTGCCCGAGACCGACGTGAACTTCGTCGGGTCGTTGTTCAGGAACGCGGCTTGACCGGCGCCCGAACCGACGGACCAGTAGGTGAGCGTTGCTTCGTTGGTGCCGAACAGACCGATTTCGGTCTTGGCTAGCCCCGGGTTGCCGATCGTCGGTGCGACGAGCGATGAACCACCGCCTTGCACGAGGGGACCGGTGGCCATCGCCACTTGAGCGCCCATGCCTGAGACGACGAGAGCCAGGATCTGACAGATCTTGCGTTTGCTGGATTTCATTGCAACTCCTTTCCGTAAAAGTGGGCAACGGATTGCTGCCACACGAAAGTGCGCGAATCGGAAAAGCAGCCAAAAAGAAACCACCAAAAAACCACCAAAGAACCACCCAAAAAAACCGCGACCCGCGGGTGCAGGTCGCGGCAAAACACGCTGCGCTTATCCGTTAGCGGACGGATTAGCGACCGGCGAAGCCGCTCGCGCCGCAGACGGACGAGTCGCCGATGTCGAGGAAGTTTTGGCTCGTGTTGCTGAGGAAGTTCGCGACGATCGCCGTCTGGAAGTTCGACGGCACGGTGTCGAAGCCGTTGCCATGCACGATCGAGGCGTAGTTGGCGTTGTTGTAGTGGGCGTTCAGGAAATCCTGAACAGCCTGCGTCACGCCCGCGTTCGCGTAGCACTGGCTCAGGATGATCTGGCTCGTGCCCGAAACCGGGTAGCCAGCCGTCGGATTGCCAGCGTTCGGCACCCATTGCGTCGGATCAGCCGGGTTGGCCGGCGTGCTGACCGTACCCAGCGCCGCGGTCGCGTTGGCGGACGTCGGAGCGTAGTACGTGCCATTCTGGGCATTGACCAGGCTAGCCACGGCCAGCGCGGGCGAAGCCGACGAGCTCGACGGTGCCAGGAACGTGTTCGTATAGTCCGGGCTCAGGTACGCGACAGCAGCCGTGCTCGAGTTCAGCAACGCCTTGCGCACACCACCGCTACCGGTTGCGGCGACGAAGTTCGACGGCACGCCATGCGGGAAGGCCGTCGTGTTCGCGAACGTCAGCGAGTCGACGAACGTCACGCCCGTGTTCGTGTTGGTAGCCGAACAAACGGCGGCCAGGTGACGCGTAAGCAGTTCGCTCGTGCCGCTGCCGTCTTGACGATAGACGACCGTAATCGGCATGCTCGTCGTCGAGTACACCGAACCCGTTTCAGGATTGGTGACTTGGTTCCAGTCCGTCAGCTTGCCCGAGAAGATACCGCACAGGTCGTTGTCGTTCAGCGAGATGCTGTTTGCTTGGTTCGGCGTCGTTTGCGGCGTCGTCGTGCTCGTCACGGCCGGACCGTTGACGACGGGGATCGTGATCGGCGTCACGATATAGGGAATCTGAATCAGCGGGCCGTCGACAGAGGCGAGACCGTTCTGATAAGCCGTGATTTGCGCGGGGCTGAGCGCGGCGTCGCTGTTGGCGAAGTTGACCGTGCCCGAGGCCGTGATGGTCGTGCTGCCCGAGACCGACGTGAACTTCGTCGGGTCGTTGTTCAGGAACGCGGCTTGACCGGCGCCCGAACCGACGGACCAGTACGTGAACGAGGCTTCATTGGTGCCGAACTGGCCGATTTCGCTGTTCAGAAGAGCAGCGTTGCCGATCGTCGGAGCGACGAGCGACGAACCACCACCTTGCACGACCGGGCCGGCAGCCATCGCCACCGAAGCACCCATGCCTGCGACGACGAGGGTCAGGATCTGACAAATCTTGCGCTTGCTGGATTTCATAATTTCCCTTGAACGGAAGATAAACGGAGAACCTGCTACTGCGGCCTTAATTGGAAGTTCAGCCGCGCAAGCACTGTAGGGGGAAATTCACATTTCACGTGTGAATTTTTCATAACGAAAGGTACGGAACATCCGCGCAAGCCCGCGTTTGATTGCGTTGTTGAGATCAATTGGGCGGCGAATGGAGAATTGGCGGCGATGCACCGATATTCGAAAGAATGGGACGTGAGGATCGCTGCGGAACAGCGCCACAGGATGGCGGTTAGCGTTCTTTTTGGTCGTTTTGATGACAAGTCTTACGTACCATTCCTCTCCTCGAAAGGAAGCCTCGAATTGCATCTATATGGAATGGGCGGGCATGCATATTTATCAATGCAGTCGAATTGATTGTCGAGCTTGCTTTGGGCTTTGATATAAAGAAATTCTTATAAGAAATCAATCGAAGTTGGGTCGATTAGATTCGCCGAATTGATGAAAGGTAGCCCAACATTCGTCATAAATCTGATCCGGTTGCGCACGTAGTCTTCGCCGACGAATCCGCCGGACGGAAGCCAGCCGTGCCCGGCAGACGAAAAACACACGCGGCCTTGCGGGGTGCGCTTCGGAGCATCGGGGCGCGCGGCAGGCATATCAGTCACAGCTGCCTGACGTCCCGGCATAGAAATCAGGTTCATGACACGCTTACGTTCGCGCTTCAGCGCTTTCGCACTACTGGCCATGGGCCTTTTCAATGCCCAGATGGTGCACGCACAGGTCAATCTAGCCTTTTCCAACGTCGATATCAGCCAGGTCGCGAGGACGATCGGTACCGCTACGGATACGACGATCATCGTCGATCCACGTGTGAAAGGGCAGCTCAATCTCGTCTCCGACAACCCGGTGAGCAAGGAGCGGGCGCTCAAGTCGCTCGAGGCGGCACTGCGCATGCAAGGTTTCGCGCTCGTGCACGACAACGGCATCCTGAAGGTCGTGCCAGAGGCCGATGCGAAGCTTCAAGGCGTACCGACGTACGTCGGCAATACGCCGCAGGATCAAGGCGACCACGTCATCACGCAGGTCTTCCGGCTCAAGGACGGGTCCGCAACGAATCTCTTGCCCGTCCTGAAGCCGCTGGTCAGCCCCAACAATCAGATCGCCGCCTACGCGAACGACAATACGCTCGTCGTCACCGACTATGCCGACAACGTGCGCCGCATCGCACAGATCATCTCCGGCGTGGACTCCCACGCGTCGCGCAACTTCGCGGTCGTGCCGCTCAATCACGAAAGCGCGGTCGATCTCGCGCCGATCGTGCAGAAGATGCTCGATCCGGGTTCGATCGGCAACGCAGACGGGACACTCAAGGTGTCCGTCAACGCCGATCCGCGGCTCAATGCATTGCTGCTGCGCGCGACCAATTCCGATCGCATCGGCGATGCGAAGGCATTGATCGCCGAGCTCGACGCGCCCACGCGGGTGCCCGGCAACATGCACGTCGTGCGCTTGGAGAACGCCAACGCAGTCGAGCTCGCGAAGGTGCTGCGCGGCATGTTGGGGCTGTCGGCCGACGCGGGCGGTGAGTCGGAGAAGGCGAGCGCGAATAGCTTCAACGAAGGCAACGGCGGGACGTCGGCCAAGAGCGGTAAGGGCATGAGTGCGTCCACTGGCACGGCGGGAGTCCCCCCGTTGCCGGGGGGGAACGACAGTGCGTCGAACTCGGGTAGCGACGCCGCCAGTCGAGGTGGATTGATCGCGAGCGCGGGCGAGAGCACGAGTGGTGCGAGCGGGATGATCCAGGCGGACCCTGCCACGAACTCGCTCGTCGTCACTGCGCCCGAGCCCATTTACCGCAACATCCGCAATGTGATCGATCAGTTGGACGTGCGGCGTGCACAGGTCTATCTCGAGGCGATGATCGTCGAGATGAGCGCTACGTCGGCTGCGGACCTCGGCGTGCAATGGCAGGGTGCATTGCAATCGGGCACGGGCAACAATGCGCTGTACGGCAGCACGAACTTCGGCACGTCCACGAGCCAGAGCATCGTCGACCTGACCGCGCAAGGCCAGCACCTTTCGCAGACGCTCTCGGAGGCCGCGACGGCCACGCTGCTCAACAACGGCATCAACATCGGGCTGCTGCACAAGTTCGGCAAGTTCTTCGGGCTCGGCGCGCTCGTTCAGGCGCTGGCCACCGTCAACAACGCAACGATTTTGTCTTCGCCCAACCTCATCACGCTCGACAACGAGGAGGCACGCATCGTCGTCGGGGCCAACGTGCCCGTGCAGACCGGCTCGTACTCGACGGCCACGGCCGTTTCGAGCAACGGTGTCAACGCGTTCAACACGTTCGACCGGCAGGACGTCGGCATCGTGCTGCACGTGCAGCCGCAGATCGCCAAAGGCGGCGCGATCAAGCTGAAAATCTATTCGGAAGATTCGTCGGTCGACCCGGGCTCGACCAACAACCCAGGCGGGGTGACGATCATCAAGCGTTCGGTGCAGTCGAGCGTGCTCGCGGACGACGGCGAGATCGTCGTCCTGGGCGGCCTGATCCAGGACAACTATTCGGACGGCAACAACAAGGTGCCTTGGCTCGGCGACATTCCGCTGATCGGTTCGCTGTTCCGTGCCGAGAACAAGAACCGGACCAAGACCAACGTGATGGTGTTCTTGCGCCCCGTCGTGCTGCGCGACGCCGACACCACTGCGAGCATCTCGGGCACGCGCTACGATTCGCTGTACCAACAGATGAACGAAAGCCGTTCGGACAATCGCATCGAGCGTGATCACGATGTCCCCACACTGCCTGCGCGTGCACCGTCGTCAGGGCAGGACTCGTCGCCGGCCAGCGGGATATTCAATCTCGGCGACATGACGCGCCGCCGTGCCCAGAGCGATGCGGCCGAGGCCCGGAAATGAGCGACGAAGCGCTCCTCGCGCCGGTCGTCGAACCGCCTGAGAAAGCGGCGCAGTCGGTGCAGCCGGTGCAATCGGTCGCGGCTTCGCAACCGGATACGCCACGGCTACCCTACGCGTTTGCGCGCAACGGGCAAATCCTCCTTGCCGGCGAGCGAGCGCAGACACAGCCGGATGCGGGCAGCGTCGAGGTTTGGATCAGTGAGCGCACGCCGATGTCCGCGATTGCCGAGGTTGCCCGGCACGTCGGCAGATTGGCGCTCGTGTGCATGCCGGCCGACGAACTCGCACAGGCTATCAATCAAGCCTATGCGCGCAACGATGGCAGTGCGGCGCAGGTCGTGGGCGAGGTCGAGGGCGAAGTCGATTTGTCGCGACTCATGCAGGACATCCCCGAAGTCGAGGATCTGCTCGAGTCCGAAGACGATGCGCCAATCATCCGCATGATCAACGCGCTGCTCACTCAAGCGGCGCGCGAGCATGCATCGGACATTCATATCGAGCCGTTCGAGAATGCCTCGGTCGTGCGTTTTCGCGTCGACGGTACGCTGCGCGATGTGGTACAGCCCAAGAAGGCGTTGCACGGTGCACTGATCTCGCGGATCAAGATCATGGCGCAGCTCGACATCGCCGAGAAACGGTTGCCGCAGGATGGGCGCATCACGTTGCGTGTCGGCGGTCGGGCCGTCGACGTGCGGGTCTCGACGCTGCCCACGGGGCACGGCGAGCGCGCGGTGCTGCGTTTGCTCGAGAAAGACGCGCAGCGCCTCAATCTGGAAACACTCGGCATGGGGCGCGACACGCTCGCGCAGTTCGACACGCTGATCGCGCGCCCGCATGGCATCGTGCTCGTGACAGGGCCGACCGGTTCGGGCAAGACGACGACGCTGTACGCGTCGCTGTCGCGGATCGAGGCGGCGACGACGAACATCATGACGGTCGAGGATCCGATCGAATACGACCTCGCCGGCATCGGCCAGACGCAGGTCAACGAGCGCATCGGCATGACGTTCGCCCGCGCGCTGCGCTCGATTCTGCGGCAGGACCCGGACGTCATCATGATCGGCGAAATCCGCGACCTCGAAACGGCGCAGATCGCCGTGCAGGCATCGTTGACGGGCCACCTCGTGCTCGCGACGCTGCATACGAACGATGCGGCCTCGGCCGTCACGCGCTTGACCGACATGGGCGTCGAGCCGTATCTGCTCGCCTCGTCGCTGCTCGGCGTGCTCGCGCAGCGGCTCGTGCGGCAACTGTGTCCCGTCTGCAAGACTGCGCGGCACGAGGCCGGCCATGTCGTGTGGCATCCGGTCGGGTGCGACAAGTGTGGCCATTCGGGGTACTCGGGTCGTCGCGGCGTGTACGAGCTGCTCGTCATCGACGATGCGATCCGCTCGCTGATCCACCACAACGCGGCCGACGCCGACATCCTCGCGGCCGGCCGAGCCGCCGGGATGCGCACATTGCGCGGCGATGCCGAGCGCTGGCTGGCAGCCGGCGCGACTTCGCCGGAGGAAGTGCTGCGCGTGACCGGGAGCGCATGAGATGCCGGCATTTCGCTACGAGGCAATCGATCAGTCGGGCAAGACGGCTCGTGGCGTGTTGGAGGCCGACAGCGTACGCGCCGGGCGCGCCATGCTGCGCGCGCAGGGGCTGGCGCCGCTCGTTGTCGAACTCGCTGCCGCCAAGCTCAACGGCGAACGCAACCAGCGCCTCGCGCTGGGCCGGAAGCTGTCGCAACGCGAGCAGGCGATTCTCACGCGTCAGCTTGCGAGCTTGCTGATCGCGGGTCTGCCGCTCAACGAGGCGCTTTCCGTGCTCAGCGAACAGGCCGAGCGCGACTACGTGCGCGAGCTGATGGCTTCGATTCGCGGCGAGGTCGTGGGCGGGCATACGTTCGCGAATGCGCTGGCGCAGCATCCGCGAGACTTTCCCGATATCTACCGGGCCCTGGTCGCGGCGGGTGAGCATACGGGCAAGCTGGGCCTGGTCCTATCGCGTCTCGCGGACTACATCGAGCAAAGCAATGCGCTCAGGCAGAAGATCGTGCTTGCGTTCACGTATCCGGCCGTGGTCACCGTCATCGCGCTCGGCATCGTCACGTTTCTGCTCAGCTACGTCGTGCCACAGGTCGCGAACGTCTTCATGAGTACGAAGCAGCAACTGCCGCTCTTGACCGTCGCGATGCTCGCGCTGTCCGACTACGTCCGACACTGGTGGTGGGCGACGCTCGTGGCATGGGCGATGGCGATCTGGCTCGTGCGTCAGGTACTTGCCCGGCCGTTGCCGAGGCTCGCGTTCGACCGCTGGCTACTGACTGCGCCGCTCGCCGGCAGGCTCGTGCGCGGCTACAACACCGTGCGCTTCGCGAGCACGCTCGGCATCCTGACGGCAGCGGGCGTACCGATCCTGCGCGCGTTGCAGGCGGCCGGCGAGACGCTGAGCAACCGCGCGATGCTCGCCAATGTGGACGATGCGATCGTGCGCGTGCGCGAGGGCTTGTCTCTTTCTCGTGCCCTCGGCAATACGAAGACGTTTCCGCCCGTGCTCGTTCACTTGATCCGCTCGGGCGAAGCGACCGGCGACGTGACGACGATGCTCGATCGGGCATCGGAAGGCGAGGCCAGCGAGCTCGAGCGGCGCACGATGTTGCTCACGAGCCTGCTCGAGCCGTTGCTGATCCTCGCGATGGGCGGCGTGGTGCTCGTGATCGTCCTGGCCGTGATGATGCCGATCATCGAGCTCAACAACATGGTGCAGTGATGCGTGTTTCAGCGGATGAATGCGGTCGGTTGCTGCGTGGGGGGCATGGCGATCTCCTGCCGTGCGCCGTTGCTGTCGATGACGATGGAGCGTGCGCGAATCTCGACGACCTTGACCGAGTCGCCGACCGTGCTGCCAAGCCGCACGATACGCACCGCTTCGCCGTTGTGGCTGACGACCGCCGCTGCGTGGTCGGCATCGAAGGCGAGAATGCCGCGCAGCTGAATGGCATCGCGCACCGGGCGGCCGGGGCCTGGGCCGAAGAGTCGCGTGCCGGCCGACACGTCCAGAGGCGTCGGTTGTGCGACCTGTACCGCAACGGGCTCGGGCGACGTGTTGAAGACGCGGACCCAGTACAGCCCGACCGTCACGAATATCGCGCCTGCGGCAAGGGCTGCGACGGTGGGCACGGCGGCAAGCGGATTCGCGAGGGAACGGATCATGGTGTCGAACTCCAGGGCTATAAAACAGTGAATGGGGATGGACGCAAGCGCCATCACATTTCGATCGAAGTGGCGACATTTTTTGACGTGAGGGTGAAGGCATGATGACGCAACGAAATGAATTCGAAGCGACGCGTGCGATGGTGCCGTTTCGGGGGGCAAGGCGGCGCGTGCATGGCGGTTTCACGCTGATCGAGATCATGGTGGTGATCGCCATCCTCGGCATCCTCGCGGCGCTGATCGTGCCGAAGATCATGAGTCGTCCTGACGAGGCGCGGCGCGTCGCGGCCAAGCAGGACATCGGCGCGATCATGCAAGCCCTCGATCTGTACAAGCTCGACAACGGCCGCTATCCGAGTACCGAGCAGGGGTTGCGTGCGCTCGTGCAGAAGCCGGCGACGGACCCGGTGCCGGCCAATTGGAAAGACGGCGGCTATCTGGGGCGTCTTCCCAACGACCCGTGGGGGCATGCGTATCAGTATGAGAGCCCCGGCGCACATGGCGAGGTCGACGTCTTCAGCTACGGCGCCGACGGCAAAGAAGGCGGAGAGGGCACCAATGCGGACATCGGCTCCTGGCAGTGAGCGCGAGCGATTCGCGCGAACGCTGCGATTGCGACGGCGCGGGACGCGTTCGTCCACCGGCTTCACGTTGCTCGAGATGCTCATCGTGCTGGTGATCGCCGGCTTGCTGGTGGCGCTCGTGACGCTCGCTCCATCGCGCAACCGGAGAGCGGAACTCGCAGAAGAGGCCCAGCGACTGGCCAGCCTGCTCGAATCGGCCGGCGACGAGGCGCAGGTGCGCTCGACGGTCATCGCGTGGCAACCCGTTGAAGGTGGATACCAGTTCTTCGAACGCACGCAGACCGGTGCATGGGCGCCGATGGCCGAGGGGCTGTTCCGGCCTCACCACTGGGCTGCCGACGGGACGAACGTTTCGATCCGCTACACCGGCAGCCGCGAATCGATCGCACGCGTCGTGCAGGGCGAGGAAAGTTTTACGGTGCCGGTGACGATCACGCTTTCGTCCGGGACGTCACGGTTCGTCGTAGCCGGGACAGGCATCGGCAATTTCGTTGTGCAGCAGCCATGAGCCTTAACACATGCAGAGTCTGATCGTACTGCTACCTTCGATACGGGCGTTCGATGCGCCGCTGTGGCAAGCGGTGCCGATGCCCTACGCGCTGCATGATCGCCGGGGCGTGCTCGTGCGCGCCGGACGGGCATGCCTTGACGCATTGCCCAAAGCGGCCTCGACCGTGCTCGTCATATCGGCGCGCGACACCTTGCTGCTCGATGTCGACTTGCCGCCCGTGACTGGGCAGCGGCTGCGCCGCATCCTGCCCAACGTCGTCGAGGAATTCCTCATCGAAGATGTGCAGCAACACCACATCGCGGTGGGAGAAGCCTCGAAAAGCACCGGCCGGCGCTCCCTGGCAGTCATCGATCGTGTGCGTTTCGCAGCAGTGATCGACTGGTTCGTGTCGGCGGGACATCGGCGTCTGCGAGCGGTGCCGCTGATTCACTGTATGCCGTCGGAGACGGCGCCGCACGAGGACACCGCTACGCAGCCGGATAGGCTCGATGACGCGGGCAGCGAACCCCAGGAGAAGCTCGAGCGCGAAAGCGACCCAGGCTCGCTGGATGCAGGCGAGACGTGGGGCGTCCTCGTCTGCGAATCCGCGCAGTCCTTCGAGGTTGCCGTGAAGCACGGCACGTCGGGATTCGGGCTGGAAGTCCATGCGCCGCTGCTCGACGTGACGCTCGCCGAGTTGTCGAAACGTCACGCGGCGCGTGTCTATGCACTCTCAGTCGACGCACAGGGCACGACGACGGTGAATGGGGAGCCTCTCGCTTGGGAGCAGCTCGCGCGCAACGCGCTCGGTTGCCCGTTCGACCTCTGCCAGTTCGAGTTCGCGCATGCGTCGCGCGCGCGCAAGCGCGGTGGTCTCAGGCCCTGGCGCCCGGCGTTGGGGCTCCTCGCCGCCGCGCTGATGGTCTCCGTCGTCGCCGTCAACGTTCAGTGGTGGCAGGCGCTTCATCGGCGTGACAGGCTCGACGCCCAGATCACGGAGGTCGTGAAAGCGGCCTTTCCGGGCACGCCGACGGTGCTCGACCCGAACACGCAGATGCAGGTCGGGCTGGCCAAGCTGCGCAGCGCAGCCGCTGAGCTTCGGCCGAGCGACTATCTCGTGCTTGCGTCAGCGCTGTCTCGCGCTTTGGGTCCGATTCTGTCGAGGTCGATCGCGGTCCTCGACTACAGCGACGATTCGCTCACGGTGACGTTCAAGCCGGGAACGACCATCGACGGCGACATGATTCGCCATCGTCTACAACCGCAGGGTGTGTCAATTCGCAAGGATGGCGACAAATGGGTACTCAGCTGCGCGCAATCCGCGCCTCGGTGAGCGCATGGCTCGAAGGCCGCGCGCCGCGTGAGCGGGCGCTGCTTGTGGTCGGCAGCGCGGTCGCGCTGGTCGCGCTCTTGTACAGCGTGCTCTGGGAGCCCGCATACAGCGGCCGGGCGCAGGTCGTCGCGAGCTTGCCGGCGCTCGCGACGCAACTCGCGCAGGCTCGTGTGGGGCTTGCCGAGGCACGCCGCCTCAGAGTGGCGGTCGCGGCGCCTGTTGCGCGTGGTGTCGCGCTGCGTGACGCCCTTGCCGCGTCGTTGTCGCAGGCCGGTATCGCCGATGCGCACGTCGCGCTGGTGGGGGCAGGCGTCGAGGTCGAGGCCAAAGCGGTGCCGTTCGCCGCTTGGATGAACTGGCTCGATGCGGTTCGCCGCGCGCAACGCGTGCGCGTGATCGATGCCCATGCGAGTGGCGAAGCCCGGCCAGGCCTCGCCACGGTATCCGCCGCACTGCAACCGGCCGCTCCATGAACGGGACGACCACAGACAAGGGGGAGCCACGACACGGCGGCTACCGGGCGAAGGTTTGCTCGGTCGCATTAATCTGACCATTCACCTGACTGTCACAGTTATTCCCTACGATGCGACGTTCGCCTGAAAAGTTGCAGGTAATGGGAGTTTTCGCTCCCGGCGGGCGTAACCTCGTTTCCGGCCACTGACTGATGACACGTTCACGGGCGTCGGCCGGCGTCCTGGCGTTGATCGCAGGCTGGCTGCTGCTTGCCTCGATCGCGCGCGATGCGCAGGCTCAGGATGCTGCTGTGCGCGACAGCCGCCAGGTCGACAGTGCGGCACATTTCGCTTTGCCTGCCCAGCCTCTTGCGCAGGCGTTGCGAGCTTTCGGGCACATGGCGGATCTGGTCGTGCTGGCTCCCGCGCCGCTGCTCGAGGGACGCATGAGTGCGCCGGTCGAGGGGGATTACTCGGCGCGCGCGGCCTTGGAACGCATGTTGGTGGGGACCGGGCTGCATGCCGAGTTCATGGCGCAGGACGAGGCGATCATTGCGGCGCAGCCAGGTGTGCCGGCGGCTCCGTCCAACGAAACGGATGCCGCGGCGAGTGCCGTATCGCCGATCGACGGGATCGGCGAGAACAATCAGCAGCGCGCCTACGCGGCGATGCTGCAGGCACGTTTGACAGAAGCGCTGTGTGCGCAGAGCGCGGCGGTTCCGGGCGGTTATCGGCTGGTTGCGCAGCTACGTATCGACGACAAGGGGACAGTGGTGGCGGTCAACATCGTGACATCGAGCGGTCTTGCCTCTCGCGACGCGGCGATCGTTCAAACGATGCGTGCGTTGAAACTCGAATGGGCGCCGCCGCCTGGCTTGCCTGAGCCGGTCACGATATTGCTGCGCCCGGCGGGCAATGGCGTGCACATCCGATGTTCGCAATCCGGCGAACGGAATTAGGCGCCCATGTCCGACAGCACCCGCGTTCAGCTCAGAAAGCTCCTGGCCTCGCGCTACACGTATCTGGTCAAGCGGCTCGAGCGCGTGACGGGATCGAAGGATGGCGCAGCCGACGCATTGCACGAGACATGGCTGCGCCTCGAAAATGCGAACGTGTCGACCCAGGTCGCCAACGCCGACGCGTATATTCTGGGCATGGCCAACAACGTGGCCATCGACCAGCATCGACGGGAGCGGCGCCATCTCCATGAAGACGACGTGGAAGCGTTGCTCGAGTTGCCCGACGAGCTGGCCAATCCCGAGCGCATCGTGGCGGCTCGGCACAAGGTGGAGGCGCTCAAGGACGTCCTGCGCGGCTTGACGCCGCGTCGACGGGCTATTTTGCTGGCGGCCCGGGTGGATGGTTTATTGAACCGCGAGATTGCCGAGCATTTCGGCATTTCCTTGCGCCTCGTGGAGAGCGAGCTGAGCGCGGCGATGAAATATTGCCTTCAGCGCATGGAGGACATAGGCGATGCCTACCCGGGTTCAAGAAGCGGACCACGCAAATTTTGAGCATCGTGACGATGACGAGAGCTGACGCCGATTCCGCCGAGCAGACGCAGGAGCAGGCACGCCAGTGGCTGTTGCGCTTGCGTGCCGGCAACGCGAGCGAGGCCGACGCCGAGGCTTTCCGGCAGTGGTGTGCCGATCATCCGCAGGCGGCGCACCGCTTGCGCGACACCTGGAGCATGCTGCGCGTGGCCGCCGAGGAGCTCGCCCAAGAGGAGCAGTCGGTTGCCGGCATAGGGACGGCGCAAGCGAAGCGCCGCAACACGCTGCGCACGAGTCGCCGAGCATTCATCGGGTTCGCGGCTGCCGCGGGCGCATCCTGGCTTGCGCTGCGGCCACCGTTGCAGCTCTGGCCATCGGTGACCGACATGGCGGCCGACTATCGCACAGGCACCGGAGAGCAGCGGCAAGTGGCGCTGTCGGCGCGTGTGTCGGTCGAGTTGAATACGCAAACGAGCGTCGACGTGTTGCCCGCCAAGGTGGCCGCGAGAGGGGTCGAGCTGCTCGCCGGCGAAGCGGAGATCGATGCGCAAGCGCCTTCGTTGCGCCGCGTGGGCCTGGTCGAGCCTGTTACCGTAGTCGCGGGGCGAGGACGCATGCACGCGCAAGTCGCACGGTTCAACGTCAGACGCACCGGCAACGAGACGTGCGTGACGTGCATCTCGGGCACGGTCGCCTTCGAGCATCCGCGCCGGCGGCTCGCGTTGCAGGCCGGCGAGCAGGTGACCTATGACGACCGCAACGTACAGCCCTTGTCCCGGGTCGATCCGGCTGCCGTGGTCGCCTGGCGCCGCGGGGTGCTCGTCTTCGATGGTGTTCCGCTCTCAGAGGTCGTCGACGAGATCAATCGCTACCGGCGCGGCAGACTCGTCCTGCGTAACGCGGCGCTCGGCAGGAATCGCATGCAGGCGCAATTTCCGATCACGAAGCTCGACGACGTCATCGACATGCTCGGTCGGCTCTATGGTGCTCACGTGACGAGGCTGCCCGGCGACATCGTCCTACTCAGCTGATCGCCTGATCCGCCTATTCAGGCGAGCGCGCTACGCCTTCCGTTTGCGGGTTACGCCTGCTCGTTCCGACCTGATGGATGAGAGCCGACGAACTTGCGCATGCCCGTAGGGTAGGACATCGCGTGAGGCGTCGAGCATGATGCGCAGCCGGCCCGTCGCTCGATCGCGAGCCCGGAGCCCGCGCTTGAGCGTTCCCGTGTCCGCTGCTATGGACGGTGCCGCAATGAAAAAAAAAGCATCGCAGCAGGGTGGGTTCCCGCGCCGAACGAGAGAAGGCTCGGGGGAGGTAATCGATACGGCGATCCAGTGGCTGATCTGGCTGCGTTCGGGCAGCGCTTGCCGTACCGATGCAGATGAATTCAGGCGCTGGCGCGCACAGAGCGTCGAGCATGCACAAGCGGCTTATGACGTCGCGCGGCTTTGGCAGATCCTCGGCTTGCTGCGTAGCGACGATGGCATGGATGGCCGCGCACGCATCGCATTCGATGGTGTCATGTCACGTCATCGGCGCATGCGGACGCGCATGGGGCTGTCATGCGTGCGCAATGGCGTGCGATATCGGCGTCGCGTGCGCGGGCGAGGGCCGAAGAAAAAAAATGCGGGTTGAGTCTGCTCGTTTCGACCTAGTTTACGTAGGCCGTGGACGTCGCCGTGCCGGTCACGGTGACTGGGCATCCGCCCGCTCGCTTGCGCGTGCGGCATGCCACGTCGCGTCCTGCGGGTCGTCCGTACTGCGATAAGGCTGGAGCAGAAACGGAAAGCGCTGGCACAACGATGCAGATTCTCGCAAGGCCACGATATGGTTGACCATCCATTGCAGCAAGTCGCTTCCCTGCCGGATCTGATGCGCGCTCCAAGCCGGCATCGCATCGAACAGCGCGGCGAAGCCGTCCCAGCGAGAAGGGCGGCCGCCGATCGCGGGCCGGATGTAGGTGTTCAGGCAGATGTCGTCGCCGTCGGTCATCGTGCCGACGAACAGGCCTTTCGCGGTGGGTACGCCGACCTGCTTCCATTTCTCGACGACCGCGAGCATGCGCAGCACGCGCGCCAACACGAATGCGGCGCTCGTCTCGTGCTCGATTTCAGCGAGCGACACGACGCCATTGCGTTGCATGCACCGCGCGACGGCATGCGGCTTGATCGTGCTCGAGGCGAAGCTGCGCAGCACGAGCTCGGGAACGGTGAGCTGCAACTGGAATTCGCGCAAGCCGTGCTCGGCGCTCATGGTCGAGAAATTGATGAACAGGCCTTCGACCTGGCCGAGCGCACCCACGTAAGGATCGAGGCCCAGCCGGGTCAGCTTCGGTGCGACCTGGCGTTCGAGCAAGCGCATGAGATTGCGCCGGTTGCGCACGCCGGTGAAGTGGTCGAGGCACTGCGTGATGACGTCGCTGATCTCCCAGCGACGCTCTTCGGCGAGCAAGCGAGGCGATCGGCTCAGGTCGAACCTTGCGCGGCCATGTGCCACGCGTGGATCTACAAACATGCCGGTCCTCACGGGTCCATTGCGGGCGGATGGCCTCGGCGTATGCACGAGGGTTGCCGGGTGGAGGGCAACGATCGCGACCGAAAGCGGGCCGGCTTGCGCCCGGGCTTGGTTGGCCGCCGCCCTGTCGGACGCGAGGATAGCATGCACAGGCGCGCGCGTGATCGATGCGCAAGCATCCGAAAGTCGGCGCCGCGCTTGCCTCAGGCACGCGGCCCAAGGATGCCGATGAGCGCCTTGCCAAAACATTGATGACAGTGATGAGGTAACCAGGTGATACGCACGGTCATGGAACGCTTTGTCGAGCACAGCCCGATGGCAGTGATGGCGCGGCTCGTCATGCAATGGGCAATACACGCGGAGCCGGTCGGCGATGCGCTCGAACACGACGAGCACGAACAGACGCGCGAGCAGCTGTTCTCGATGACGGTCGGCGCGATGGCGTCGATTGAGGCGCGCTTGCGGCGGCCGTCTCAAGCGAACACGACCATGCCGGCGGAATTCGGCGTACTCGTCGCCGCTTTGCATGACAGCGCGAGCCGGCTTCGCGCCGCATGGGGCCGCACGCTGGTGCGCGACAGCGTCGAGCTGTTGCTGCCTGCCGTGCGGCCGCGCGCCGACGAGCGCGTATCCACGGCGGCAGGATTTCGGCTCAGGGTGCTCGATGGCGGCCCGATGCTGCGTGGCATGCAATGCGCCGGGGGAGACGGCTGCGCCCAGGCGGCGCCGGTCGCCGAGATGGGTGCCTATCCCGCGCAGACGAGCGGCGTGCTGCCCGTCTACGACCCCGAGCTCGCGATGATCGTCGATCTCTTGCCGTATGAGGGCGGTTACGCGCGCGAGCGTGCGTTCTTGCGTGTGCTTATGGAATCGGTCCGGCCCGGCGAGCTGTGGCTCGTCGATGGTCGCTTCGACGCGAATGCGATCGTTTCCGGCTGGCCGCGTAATGGCGGCACGTTCATCGTCGCCGAGCACGGCTGCACACCGGTCTATCGTGAGCTCGCCGAGCCACGCGAGCAAGGACGGCTCGGTGATGAGGCCGTGTACGAGCAGGCGGTCGGGGTCGCCGACGAATGGGGGGCGTCGCTCGTGTTCAGGCGTATCGAATGGCATCGAAGCGCCGCCGGTTCAGGTGAGGGCAGTGACGCGATCGTGAGCATTCTGACGAACGTGCCCGCGTCGCAGCTCGACGCACTCGAGGTCGTGCGCCTGTACCATCGACGCTGGAGCGAAGCGTTGCCGCTGCCGATGGATGCCGTGTCGGACGAGGGCGTACTCGCTGCGGCGCCGCCACGCGCTGCGCTGCTCGCCAGCAGCATCGTCGCGCTGGCCTATAACGTGCTCAGTACCATGATGACCGTCGTCGGAAGCACGCTGGCGCTCGCCGCACGCGATATGGAGCATTTGCCCGTGGACATGGCGGCGGGCGTCGAGGCGGCTTATGGCGGCATGATGATCGCGCTGCCCGCGGAAAACTGGCGGCGCTACGACAGGCTTCCCGAGTCCAGCCTGTGCCGGATCTTGCGTCATCTGGCCGTTCATCTCGATCCACGCAGCGAGCGAAGAAAGCGACGCGACGATCGAGCCTCGGCCCGCTCGCAGGCCCGGCTGCGCGCGGCAACGCTGGCTAGCCTGCTACCCGACGAAGCGGCACTGTATTCCGCGGCACCGTTCAAGCCGCACACGATCGCCATGGCGACGCGCGACTTCAGCAGCAATCCGTCCAAGGCGTTGCGCCATGCGAGTGAAGCGCTGGTCATGGTCACCAAATACAATCGGCCGATCGCGCTGCTCGTGTCGATCGACGATTGGAATCGGTTGCTGGGAGAGGTGCGGGAGACGAGCCTCGATCGCCTCTCGCTCGACTATGCCGCGTTCGAGCAGATTCAGGATGGCCCGGTTGCCGGCGAGTGCTCGCTGAACTAGGCTCGAATGGTGTTCGTGAAGGCCCTAGTCGATCAGGCGATGTACCCAGATGACCGACGTCCAGCTGAAGTTGCCGATCCCGTATCGGGCGAGCAGCGTATCGATGCGTGTGTCGATACGGGCCGAGTGGATGCGGCAGTGAACGATGAAGTAGCCGCTATTGACGCCGACGCTGGCCCCCTCGGGCAACACGGCGCTGCCTTGGCCCGTCGCGAGCACTTCGGAGATGTCGCCGGTGCTGACGAAGTAAGCCGCGTTGCGTCGCTCGATGAGACGCTGAGCCTCTGCGCGAGACAGCGTCGGGATCGCCGCCACGAGAACGGGCGCCGAGGCCGTATTGGCGTTGACCGTGGTCAAGTCGGGCAGGAGGGTGACGAAGGGGGCAAGGGTCTTGATCGCGCGCGTATCGTATCCGGGGACGCGTGACAGATCGGCCACCGACACGAGTTGCAGCGGCCAGCCGCCTGCGCTGTTCGTCTCGCGCAGCGATTGCACCATATACGCAGCCGTTTGCTGCGCCAGCGTGGGACTGAGCGACAGCTCGTCGAGCAGGCGCCGATAGGCGAGCACCCCGTCCTCGTTGATCTGCCACGGCTGGCCCGGTGCCTGACGGGACACGAGGTTCGTCAGGTTGAATCTCGCTTGCGCGTCTTCGACCTGACCGGAAATCCAGGCACGGGCAAGCTCGCCGTTGACGGCGGCGGCGTCAGGCGGCAGGAAATCGGCCAATTGCATGTCGTTCACCGCGGCCGACCACGCCTGGCCGAAATAGGTCACGTTCGACGATGCGCTTTGGACGCGCAAGACGGCACGCGCCCACTCGACGGCGGCGCGCTCGGCCCACAGGGTCTCGGCGGCGAGGCGCTGGTTCTGCACCTCGCGCATGGCGACCTGCTGGCGCCATAGCACGCCCGCGGCCAGCACGGCAGCGAGCGCGACCACCAGCAATACGGTCACGAGCGCGATGCCGCGCTCGCGCGGTGCCACGGTCATGCTTCGGCGTCGATCCTCATGCATGTGCTCGACCTTGCGAATGTGAAGTAGGCGAAACGGTAAGCGAAATGGCATCAAGCCTCGAACGCGAACCACGCATGCAGGATGCTGGCATGCATCGATGACGATATGCCGAAACCGGCGACGATGCCGGCCACCCAGAGCACGATAGCCGGCGAGTGAGGGCATTGCGTCTTGGCGACGAGTGGGCCGACTAGCCCGCCGATGGCGCCCGTGCCGTCGAGCAGCAGCATGAGCAGCGCGCACGCGACCCCCATGCCGACGGCGAAATAATGGCCCGCCACGGCGCGGCGACTCGCGAACGGCTTGCGGTGATGACGTTGATTGGTCGCGACGATCGCAGCGGCGTTCGCGAGCGCAACGACGGCCATCGCCGCGGGCCAGAACAGTGGCTGATCGCTGCGCGGGTCGATCATCAATAGCGCGCCGATCGTCCAGAAGGGCGGCGCGAGCAGCGTCACCGTCATCCAGGACAGCGATTGCCACTTCAGCCACGGCGCGCGCCAGCGCAAAGGCGCGGGCGCTTCCCATTCCCAAGCACTCGCGCGAGCGTCGCCCTGCGCGTCGGTGGCCATGCCTAGCCGGCGCGCGAGCCGCTTCAAGAACATCGTATCGATCGACATGGCGTTTTCCCCGTAGTGCTCAGCCTTGTATTCGATAAGACGTTCGGACGGGCGCTATGCCGCATGTCTACGTTGGACGGCGACCCGGGCTCTCCCTCATCAAGTGAATCGTCTAATGAATGTCATAAAAAGTTGCGAGTTGAAAGACGACGATTGTCGGCTCGCGCGACGCGCTACGTGCAGCCTGAAAAAAAGTTTGCGGTATCGCATGGGTTGTTCCGTCTAGGTAGAGGAGAAGCGCGCTGCGGTCCTGACGATTCACGAGACACGGCATGACGTGAACCAACGCTATCGATCGCCACGACGACAAGTTGCACAAACGTTGCGGGTTGCAGACGTCGGCGTCGTCCTTGCAGATGCGGTCGCATCGTCCGTACGCATGACGCTTGGTGGTTGGCTTGATGTTTGATTAGGAAAACTAATTAGAAGTCATGGATTTGAAATAAATCTGTGATATCGGCAGCCGCCGTCTGGCTTGCCGCTGCAGCGACGGTTTGAATCGGAAAGGGGAATGGCGCATGCCGCCAAGAGAAAGCGGGGAATCTCATGAACACGGGCGCGGACTGCATCGGATTTGGGCGGGACTGGCGTTGATCGGTGGGCTGGGCATCGCGCTTGCCGCGCGCGGGCAGACCGCGCCCGGCACGCCGCCAACGCCGGGCGTACCGCAGGCATTCGATGTCAACGAGTTCATCGTGCGCGGGAACACGACGCTGCCGACCGTCGATATCGAGAAAGCGGTGTATCCGTTCGAAGGACCGGGGAAGACGTTCGCCGACGTCAACGCGGCCCGCGACGCGCTGCAGAAGGCCTATCAGGACAAGGGATACCAGTCGGTGGTCGTCGAACTGCCGGCACAGCAGGTCAAGAATGGGGTGATCGTGCTGCAAGTGGTCGAAGCAAAGGTGGGGCGGTTGCGTGTCGACGGTGCGAAATATTACTCGCCGCAGAACATCCGCGACGCAGTGCCGGCGCTTGCCGAAGGGACAGTGCCGAACTTCAACACGGCGCAGCAGCAGTTGACCGACCTCAACCAGTCCGCCGATCGCCAGGTGATGCCGGTACTGAAACCGGGCGCGTTGCCGCAGACCGTCGACGTCGACTTGAAGGTGGACGACCACAGTCCGCTGCACGCAAGCGTGGACCTGAACAATGACAGCAGCCCGGGGACGTCGTCGTTGCGCACGAGCGCGACGCTCAGCTACTCGAATCTGTGGCAGCTCGGTCACGTCATTTCGGGCACGTACCTGCTCGCGCCGCAGCATCCGAACGACGCGCGCGTGTACTCGTTCTCGTACCTTGCACCGCTGGCGGGTTCGCATTGGAGCTTGCTCGCCACCGCCCTGCATTCGGACAGCAACGTGGCGTCGGTCGGCGGCACCAACGTGCTCGGCAAAGGAACGACGTATGGCTTGACGGCCATCTATGGGCTGCCGGGCACCGACACGTATACACAGTCGGCCAGCGTGGAGATCGATCGCAAGCATTACGAGGAAAACGTGATGCTGGCGGGGCAGACGTCGATGGCGCCGTTGACCTACGTGCCGGTGACGTTGTCGTACAACGGCCAGTTGAACCTGAAGAACTCGCTGACGACTTTTGCCGCGTCGCTGACGACGAACATCCGCGGCATCGGCAGCGATTGGGGCGCGTGGGACAACAAGCGCTACAACGCGACACCGGATTTCTTGTACGGCAAGTTCGACATCAATCACACGCAGCGCTTTGCCAACGACATGCAGGCCAACGCGCATGTGAGCGCGCAGCTCTCCAACTCGCCGCTCGTCTCGAGCGAACAGTTTGCAGCCGGCGGCATGAACAGCGTGCGCGGCTACATGCAGGCCGAGGACACCGCCGACAGCGGCGTGATCGGTTCGCTCGAGGTCAGAAGTCCTTCGGTGGCGAAGTGGCTCGGCGGACAAGTGGGCAGCCGCATCAACGAATGGCGCTTTCACGCGTTCGTCGACGCCGCCCACCTATGGCTGCTGAGCCCGCTTCCGGAGCAGACCTCGAGCTTCAACCTGCTCAGCGCCGGGGTGGGAACGCGTCTGCAGCTGCTCAAGTACGCAAGCGCGGATTTCGAAGCGGGCTGGCCTTTGAAGGCCGGTCCCTATACGAAGCAGTACAGCCCGCGCTTCGATTTCTACGTGCGATTGGGATTTTGAGGACCTTTCGGATCGCGTGGCGCCCGGTGCGCGCGCGTGAGATTCATTCGGGGAGTGCATTGTGAAGCGAGCCTTGTTCCTTCTGCTGGTGATGTTGCTGGGCGTATTGCCCGGTGTGGCGAACGCGTGGTGGCAAAACGACTGGTCGTACCGCAAGGCGATCACGATCGACACGAGCCCCAAGGGCGCGAATATCGCGGACTCGGCGGGGCGGGTGCCGCTGCTGATCCGGCTGCACTCGGGCAACTTCCAGTTCGATGGCCTTGCCGAGAATGGCGCGGACATCCGGTTCGTGGCGGCCGACGACAAGACCCCGCTCAACTACGAGATCGAGCAATACGATGCGGTGCTCGGCGTGGCGCTGATCTGGGTCGACGTTCCGAAGATGCCGGCTGGCGCGTCGCAGTCGATCTGGATGTACTACGGCAACACGAAGGCGCAGGACGGCAGCAAGCCGGCCGAGACGTTCGATCCCGACTACACGCTCGTGTACCACTTCAACGGCGCGTCGGGCACGCCGCCCAAGGATGCGACCGCCAACGCGAATACCGCCCGCAATGCGCCGTTCAAAACGGTCGAGGACGGCATCATCGGCAAGGCCGCGCGGTTCGACGGCAACGCTGCGTTGAGCCTGCCGGCGAACCCGTCGTTGAACGTGAGCGCAGGGGGCAGCTTCACGTTCAGCGCATGGGTCAAGCCCGCCTCGCTCGCGCCGAACACGTTGCTCTTCAGCCATCGTGACGGCGCCAACGCGTTGCTGATCGGGCTCGACAACGGGGTGCCGTTCGCCGAGATCGACGGTGCGGCAGCGCCGGTTCGTACGCCTGCGTCGACGCCACTGGCGGTCGACAAATGGAGCCATGTGGCGGTGACGGCGGACGGCAAGACCCTGACCGTGTACGTCAATGGCAAAGAGGTGTCGCAGGTGGCCGCCACGCTGCCGGCGCTGACCGGGGCGTTGGCCGTGGCCGGTGACGTCGAGGGTGCGCCGGCCGGTTTCGCGGCATTTGCCGGCTCGCTGGACGAACTGCGGTTGTCGAAGGTGGCGCGCTCGCCGGCCCTGATCGCGCTCGATACGTTGTCTCAAGGCTCGGAATCGAAGCTCGTGGCCTACGGGGCGGACGAGAAACAGTCCGGTTTCGGCTTTGGCTACTTCGGCGTGATCGTGCACTCGGTGACGGTCGACGCTTGGGTGGTGATCGGGATCCTGTTGGCGATGGCGGCGGTCTCGTGGTTCGTGATGTGGACCAAGGCCCGGTACGTGAACCTGGTCGACAAGGCCAACAACTATTTCGTGCAGCGTTTTCGCGAGGTGGCCGGCAAGCATCTGGTGGGCCTCGCACGCGTGGAGGAGACCAGCGAGGAGGGCCGGCGCTTGCGGCAGTCCTCGCTCTATCGGCTGTACAAGGCGGGCGTTCACGAAATCCATAGCCGGGTCGACGAACGCGGACGCACGGTCATCACGACCGAATCGATAGAGGCCATCCGTGCGTCGATGGATGCGACGCTGGTCAGAGAAAACCAGCAGCTTTCGAAATCGATGGTGCTGCTCACGATCGCCATTTCAGGCGGCCCGTTCCTGGGCCTGCTCGGCACGGTGGTGGGGGTGATGATCACGTTCGCCGCGATCGCGGCGGCCGGCGACGTCAACGTGAACGCCATCGCGCCGGGTATCGCGGCGGCGCTGCTCGCGACGGTCACCGGGCTGTTCGTCGCCATTCCGGCGCTCTTTGGCTACAACTACCTGCTGATTCGCAACAAGAACGTGACCGCGAACATGCAGGTATTCGTCGACGAGTTCGTGACGCGCCTGGCCGAAGCGCATCGCAGTCCTGAGCACGCTGTGCTGGCCGACTGAACGACCGACCGCCACGGAGAATGCCATGCAAGTTCAGGACGACGACAAGCCCTACGACGACATCAACATCACGCCGATGCTCGATCTCGCGTACGTGCTGTTGATCATCTTCATCATCATGACGACGGCTTCGGTGCAGGGCATCAAAGTGGACCTGCCCAAAGCCAGCTCGTCGACGAGCCTTGCCAAACCGAAGACGAAGGCCATCACGGTGTCGGACTCCGGGCAGATTTTTCTCGACGCCTATCCGGTGACGATGGACGAACTCGAAAGCCGTCTGCGCTCGGAAAAGGCCAGCAACCCGGACTTTCCGATCGTTCTCAAGGGCGACGCCGCCGTGCAGTACCAGCGGGTGATGGACGTGCTCGATCTGCTCAGGCGTCTGGACCTCTCGCAGGTCGGGCTCGTGACCGGCAAGGCCAAGCAGGGCGGCTAGGGGCGCGCAATGGAGATGACCTACAACGGGGGACCCTCGCGCAACGGTCGCGGCCGTTACGTCAAGCCGGCCTTGATCGTGCTCGCGCTCGTGGGCCTCGGTGCCCTGATCTGGCATTTCGCCGGCGAGACCACGGGCGTGAGGCGCGCGGTGGCGCCGCAGGTGACCACCGTCATCCCGTTGCCGCCGCCACCGCCGCCACCTAAGCAAAAGCCGCCGCCGGAGAAGGTGAAAGAGGAGACCAAAACACCGGTGGACCGGCCGACGATCGCGCCCAAGCCATCGGAGGCGCCCAAGCCATCGGACAACCAGCCGAAACAGATGACGATGAACGCGCCTGCGCAGGCCGGTGCGGACAGCTTCAACATCGGCGCCGGCGATGGCTCGGGGATGGTCGGGAGCGGGGGCGGCGGCACGTTCGGCAACGCCACCTATTCGACGTACATGGTCTACGTCTTGCAGCGCGCGATCGAACAGGACCCAGGTGTGCAGCAGGTCGGCGGGGCTCGCTTTGCGGGCAGCCTGAATTTGTGGATGGAGCCGTCGGGCCGCATCACGAGAGTGGCCATCGTGCAGTCCACCGGCGACGCGAAGATCGATGCGGCGGTGGTGGCGGCGATTCAGGCACTGGGCAAGGTCGACGAGCCGCCGCCGCCCGCCACGACGTACCCGGCGCTCGTGAAGCTCCAGGGGCGCAAGCCGGGTTAGCGCTGCGCGTGACGAAGCCGGTAATGACGACGGGGCACGCCTGTGGATGGGCCGTGCTCTCAGAAGAACAGCAGCTATGCGGAGAATGTCGATGATTCAAAGGATGCAGCGACGGGGTGGTCGAGGCGGCGAGGAGAGGGCGTCGGTAAGCGGCTCGCGTGTGGGGATGACGGCGTTGCTGACGCTGGGGATGGTGTGCGCGGCGGGGGCAGCGCACGCGCAGTCGCTCGAAGCGCAAGCGGCGTCAAGCGCGGCGAGCCCGAGCGAGAGCACCGTGATCAACCTGATCAATCTGCTCGTCAAGCGCGGCGTGATCACGCAGCAGAGTGCCGACGACCTCATTCACGAAGCGAGAACCGAAGCCGCTCAGGCGAAAGCGGCGAACGCGGCGCGGCCCGCGGCGGCGGCGGCGATCGTCAATGCACCGACGCAGCCCGGTGACGTGGCCGTGCCCTACGTGCCGCAGGTGGTGCGCGAACAGATCCGCGATCAGGTCAAGCAGGAGGTGATCGCGCAGGCCAAGGCCGAGAATTGGGCGCAGCCCAACACCTTTCCCGACTGGGTGTCGCGCATCACGCTCGACGGCGATTTGCGCGTGCGCGACGAGTACCACTTCTATGGAAGCGGCAATACGAACAACGTCACCAACTTTGCGGCGATCAACCAGGCCGGCGGCTTCGACGTCAACAACAACACGAATCCGACGCAGCTTCCCACGGTCAATACGCGGGAGAACCGCAACAATCTGGAGCGCTACCGTGCGCGCCTCGGCGTGACGGCGCTGCTGTCCGAGCAGCTCAAGGCCGGCGTGCAGCTCGCCAGCGGCAACGACAACGGGCCGGTGTCGACCACGTCGACCGCGGGCGGGGGCTTCGCGAAAAAGAACATCTGGTTGAACAAGGCGTTCTTCGACTATCGCCCGACCACCTGGGCGAACGTGCTGGCGGGCCGCTTCGACAATCCGTTCTTCACCTCCGATCTGCTGTTCTCGAGCGATCTGGAGATGGACGGTTTGGCCGCTCGTTTCGCGCGCGCGCTGCCGGCCCATCCCGATGTCACGTTGTTCGGCACGCTGGGCGTATTCCCGATCCAATACACGGCGGAGAGCTTCCCGTCGAACAGCACGAGCAAAGCCGGCAGCGACACGAAGTGGATGTTCGGCGCGCAAGTCGGGGCCGATTGGAAGATCAACAGGCAGAACCGGCTGAAGGGCGCGGTGGCCTACTACGACTTCCAGAACATGCGGGGCACGCTGTCTTCGCCATGTGCGCTTTATCTCGGCGCGACGAGCTGCAGCACGGACAACGAGGCGCCGGCATTCATGCAGGGCGGCAACACGCTGCTCGCGCTGCGCAACATCGTCGCGAATCCCAATGCCGGGCCGGGCCTGACGCCGGAGCCGCAACTGTTCGGGCTCGCTTACAACTACCGGTTGCTCGACATCAAGGCTCAGTGGGATACGGTCATCGCGGATCGCTTGAAGCTGCGGCTCGACGGCGAATACGTGCGCAACCTTGCCTACGACGAGGACAAGGCCTTCAGCGCAGCGTCGCTGCCGGTCAACAACTACGAAACGAGCAACATCAACGCTACGCGATCCGATTACCGCAGCGGGCCGAACGGGTTCCTTGCGAAGGTGACGGTCGGCGACCCCGAACCGGTCGACAAGGGGCAATGGAATTTCTCGGTCGCCTACAAGTATCTGCAGCCAGACGCCACGCTCGATGCGTTCAACGATCCCGATTTCCACCTCGGCGGCACCAATGCGCGAGGCTACGTCCTCGGTGCGGCCTATGCCGTGGCACGCGACACTTGGGTCTCCGCCCGCTATCTGAGCGCGAAGGAAATCTATGGGCCGCCGGTCTCGATCGACGTGCTCCAGCTCGAGCTCAACGCGCGGTTCTGACGGGAGCCATCCATGAAGAGCGCTCGCTACTCGACAATCTCGCTGGCTCTTGCCGGTGTGCTGCTGGCCGTTGCCGGCGGTGCTCACGCGCAGAGCATCGAAGACAAGCTGCGCAGTCAGCTGCGCGCGACGGCGCAGCAACTGCGTCAGGCTCAGGACAACCAGGCGCAGCTTCAGGCAGACAAAGCCGCTGCCGAGGAACAGCGCGACAAGGCGCTCGCACAGCTCAAAGATGCGCAGGCAGCGCTTGCGGCCGCCAAGGGCTCGTCGAGCGAGCAAGCGGCGGCTCAGCGCGCGCTTGCGCTCGAGAAGTCGGCGCGCGCGCGTGATGCTCAGGCGCTGGCGAAGTACAAGACATCGAACGACGAGTTGAGCAACACCTCGCGGACACTCGATGCACAGCGTCTGCAACTGCAGAAGGAAGCCAAGCAGCGCGACGCTCAACTGCAAGCGTGCGAGGCCAAGAATGCGGAGCTGTACCGCGTGGGACACGAGATCCTCGATGCCTACGAGCACGTGGGTCTCGGGTCGATCTTCGCCTCGCGGCAGCCGTTCGCGCGGGCGGCACGCGTGCAGTACGACCAGATCGCGCAGCGTTATGGCGACGCCCTGTACGCGAACCAGTACGACCCCGCCGCTCGTGCGGCCGCTGCCGCGTCAGGCGTGCCAGCGGCGGCAGCGTCGGAACCGTCCGCTCTCCATTGAGCGGCGGCGCAACTTAAGAAGCACAACGAAACCCGGGAAGACTGACATGGTTGAAAACGACACGAATGCTTTGTCCGAGCAACAAGCCGAGCGCGGTGGGATCGAAGCCGTGAGCATCGATCAGGTTGCGGAGATTTTTCGGGCAGCGGGCTATCGCGTGACGCCGGCCGAACAAAACGGTATGGTGCAGCTCATGAGCGCGAGCCAGGGCGTCGGGTTCGCCATCCGCTTCGGCAATGTCGCGCCTGCGGTCGCCGGCCAGGATGTACCGGCTTCGGCCGAGTCCGTTCGATACCTGGACTACACGCTCAGCTGCGTGTTGCAGGTGCAGGGCGAATTGCCGGCGGAGCTGGTGTCCAGCTGGAATCGAACGAAGCGGTTCGCGCGGCTGGCGACGCATGGCGCGTTTCTCGCGCTGGAGTGGGATGTTCTCGTGGCGGGGGGCGTCAGCGAGCGTCATGTTCACGCGACGATCGAGTTGTGGGACCGGTTGATCCAGGAGTTGCTGCTGCACTTGCGTAACCGGCCGGCGATGGCCGCACAGGAGCAATAATGAACAGACTGGCAATGACGGCAGGAAGTCTTCTGTTGAGCATGCCGCTTATCGTAGTCGCGGCGGACGATGTCGCCGCCAGCCGTGCCGCCGCGCAAGCGAGCCCGGCGACCAAACCGGTATGTGTCGACGCCGAGGTGGATGGGCAGCGCGCCCTGTCGTACGACTGCCTCAGTGCGCAGCTCAAGCCGAAGGCGGAGCCGCAGGGGAGTGCATCGCAGACAGCGGCCGAATCGCAGGCGAAGGGGCCGTCGAATCGGGTCGGCACATTCAACGCGTCGGCGGAGCATAACCGCTTCGGCACCAACTGGGGCAAGTCGGTCACGCCGCAGCGTCCGGCACCGCCCGTGGCCGTGCCGCCCCGATGACGGCTCACGCACCACGCTGGCACTGATCGACGCAGGGAGAAGGTGAACATGACATCGAACGAGCGGACGTGGACGACCCGCCTGCGCCGCGTGGCAGGCATGGCGCGCAATCATCGGTTCGGGCCGTTTGGCGCGATCGCGGCGCTCGCTTGTGCAGGCGTGCTCTCGTGGTCCGTGCCCGCTGCGTCGCAGACGCTGGACGTTCCTCAGCCGTGGATCAAGTATGCCCAACTCGTGGGACGGCAATTTCAGGGATGGCTCGAGCAAGATAACGATTCGACGAAGCAGTTGCATCGGTATATCGACGAGCGGCTCCAGAATGCCGACGCGTATGCGCTGCCGCCCACGATTGCGATTCGAGCGTGGATCGGTGCGGATGGGACGGTGACGAAGGTCGAATTCGACTCGCTCGGCGATGAGAGCGCCGATGCCAGCCTCAGGAAATTGCTGACCGGACACGCGCTCCCGGAGCGGCCGCCGGCCGATATGCTGCAGCCGTTGCACGTACGCGTGGGGGTGGTCCCCAATCCCCAAGCGCAGGGCAGTTGAGTCCTATCGGCTACGGCCATCGCCACCGCTGAGTACAATAGGGCATCCAATCCAAAAGACGGGATCGCCATGAAAACATATGAACACCACTATATCGGCGGCAAGTGGCTGAAGCCGGCTGGCACCGGCACGATCGACGTGATCGATTCAGGCACCGAGGAGGTCATCGGGCGCATTCCCGAAGGCACCGCAGCCGATGCGCAAGCCGCCGTCGAGGCAGCGAAGCTCGCGTTCGAGGGCTGGGCCGCGACGAAACCGGAGGAGCGCGCCGACTACCTGCAAAAGATCGCCGTCAACCTCAAGTCGCGCATCGACGAACTCGCGCCGCTGATCAGCGGCGAAGTCGGCATGCCGCTGAAGCTCTCGCGTGCGATTCAAGTCGGCAGCCCCGTCTACAACTGGAATGCTTACGCGAAGCTGGCCCGCGAATTCCCGTTCGACGAACAGCTGGGCAATTCGCGCGTCGTGCGCGAGCCCGTCGGCGTGGTGGCGGCCATTACGCCGTGGAACTATCCGCTGAACCAGATCACGCTGAAAGTGGCGGCTGCGCTCGCGGCGGGCTGCACGATCGTGCTCAAGCCCTCCGAAGTCGCGCCGCTCAATGCCTTCATCCTCGCCGAAGCGATTCACGACGCCGGGCTGCCCGCCGGCGTCTTCAATCTCGTGAGCGGTTATGGGCCCGTCGTCGGTGAAGTCCTCGCGAGCCATCCGTCCGTCGATATGGTGTCGTTCACGGGCTCGACGCGCGCGGGCAAGCGCGTGGCCGAACTGGCGGCGGCGTCGGTCAAGCGCGTCGCGCTCGAGCTTGGCGGCAAGTCGGCTTCGGTCATTCTCGACGACGCCGATTTCGCGACGGCCGTCAAAACGACGGTCGGCGCCTGCTATCTGAACTCGGGGCAGACCTGTTCGGCGCATACGCGCATGCTCGTGCCCGAGTCTCGCTATGAAGAGGCGCGCGCGCTCGCGAAGGAGGCCGCCGAAGCCTACGTGGCCGGCGACCCGCGCGACGATGCGACGCGCCTTGGACCGTTGGCCTCGGCCGTGCAACGCGATCGTGTGCTCGGCTACATCGAGCGTGGCATCGCCGAAGGGGCCGAACTCGTCACGGGCGGCCCTGGCATGCCGCAAGGGCTCACGAAGGGCTTCTTCGTCAAGCCGACCGTGTTCGGCCGCGTGCCGCCGCAGTCGACGATCGCGCAAGAGGAAATCTTCGGCCCGGTGCTGTCGATCATCACCTACACGGATGAGGAAGAAGCGATTCGCATTGCGAACGATTCGATCTACGGCCTGGGCGGAGCGGTGTGGGGCGGCGACGATGAGCGTGCGACGCGTGTCGCGCGACGCATCCGCACAGGGCAGATCGACATCAACGGTGGCACCTGGAACATGGAAGCGCCGTTCGGCGGCTTCAAGCAATCGGGCTACGGACGCGAGAACGGCAAGTACGGTCTCGAAGAGTATCTCGAGTACAAGTCGCTGCAGTTCAAGATGCCGAAGGGGGCATGAGACTGACGTGAGCGAAGCACCGGTGTTCGCCGGCTGCTGTTGGCTTTGGCTCCACCGTTGCGCGGCGCTTGCCTTTTCGGGCATGCGCCGCGTGGCGTTTTAGCGCGCGTCGAACGATTTCTGTCTTGGCGGCGCACCCATGACCCAGATCAACGAACCGCCGATCGGCGGCGCCCGCGACGGCCTTCGTTGATCCTCGGCAATGCATGCCTTTGCCCGATGCGCGAGCATCACCGCTTTGGTCTCGGGGCACGCGCATCATGTTTCCTTCTCATCCGTTCGCACCACTCACGATTCGCGGTCGCTCGCTGTTGCCGATCGTGCAAGGCGGCATGGGCGTCGGCATTTCCGCGCATCGGCTCGCCGGCAGCGTCGCCCGCGAAGGTGCGCTGGGCACGATCGCCAGCATCGATCTGCGTCACCATCACGCCGACCTGATCGCGTGCTGCGAGGCCAACCCCGATCGCGCCACGCTCGAGCAAGCCAATCTCGATGCGCTCGCCCGCGAGATCGAGGCCGCGCGGCAGGTGTCGCAAGGGCGCGGCATGATCGCGGTCAACGTGATGAAGGCCGTCAGTGCGCATGCCGATTACGTGCGCGTCGCCTGCGAGCAAGGTGCCGACGCGATCGTGATGGGGGCTGGGTTGCCGCTCGATCTGCCTGACCTGACTCAAGGCTATGACATCGCGCTGATCCCGATTCTTTCCGATGCGCGCGGCGTCGCGCTCGTGCTCAAGAAGTGGGCCAGGAAAGGGCGCCTGCCCGACGCGATCGTCATCGAACATCCCGCACACGCCGGCGGGCACCTGGGTGTCACGAATCTCGATGACATGCAAGATCCGCGCTTTGCGTTCGAGCGCATCTTTGCCGACCTCGAGCTCGTGTTCGAGCAACTCGGCATCTCGCGCGCGGCCGTACCGCTCATTGTGGCGGGCGGTATCGACGGTCACGACGCCGTGGCCCGGTGGCTCAAGGCCGGTGCCGACGGTGTGCAGGTCGGCACGGCGTTCGCGGTGACCGAGGAGGGCGACGCGCATCCGAACTTCAAGCGCGTGTTGCTCGATGCGAGGCCTGAGGACATTGTCGAGTTCATCAGCGTGACGGGACTGCCCGCGCGGGCAGTCAAGACGCCGTGGCTCACGCGCTACCTGCGCAACGAATCGCGCATCCGCACGAAGATCGGCTGCCGCCGGCATGCGTGCCCGACGGCCCTCGAATGTCTGTATGCGTGCGGACTGCGTGATGGCATCGAGCAGTTCGGCCACTTCTGCATCGACACGCGGCTCAGCGCGGCCTTGCGCGGCGACGTCGCGAACGGCCTGTTCTTCCGAGGCAAGGAAGCGCTGCCGTTCGGCAACGAGATGCGCAGCGTGCGCGACTTGCTCGAGCTGCTGCTGACCGGCGTGGCGCGACCTGCTGTCGCATGCCGCTCCGCATATGCACTGACTTGACTGCGGTCAAGCCCCGGGTTGTAAAGCCCCTAAAAAATATAGGGGCTTTACAACGACCGGAACAAACAACATGAACAAACGCATCACGACGCTGACCGCAGCGGTTTGTCTTTTGAGCGCGCTTGGCGCGGCGTCAGGGGCCCAGGCGGCCGATAGCACGAGTATGACTGCAGCCGTCACACCGGCCGATGCCGCGAGCGGCGCCATTCATGCGGGCGACTGGCTCGTGCGGCTGCGCGCGATCAGCATCGAGCCGCTTGCACGCACGGACAACACGCTGCCGGCGTTGAACGTCGGCGTCAACAATGCGCTCGTGCCCGAGCTCGACTTCACGTACATGATTCGCGACAACGTCGGCGTCGAGCTGATTCTGGGTACGTCGCGCCATCAGGTGACGTCAAGCCTCGGCAAGCTGGGCGGCATCGGGGTCCTACCGCCGACGCTGCTGCTGCAGTACCACTTCAATCATGCGGGCCGCATTCGTCCTTACGTCGGTGCCGGGCTCAACTACACGCTCTTCTACAACAACGGCCTGCACGCCGGTAACCAGCCGATCGCGACCGACAACCACAGCTTCGGCCCGGCACTGCAAGCAGGCGTCGACGTTCAAGTCGCGAAGAACCTGTTCGTGAACGCGGACATCAAGAAGATCTGGATGAAAACGGGGACGTCGCTGAACGGGACTTCGCTCGGCACGCTGCACATCGATCCGCTGGTCGTCGGCGTGGGCGTTGGGATGAAGTTCTGAGCATGAGGGACTGAACCCGAGCTGCCGTGGACTTGATCGCCGCGGCAGACGGGGACAAACGCAAAACGCCGGCTGAGCCGGCGTTTTGCGTTTCAGTCGTCTATATAGAGAGTAGAGAGTAAGCGGACGGGCTCAGTCTCGGTCGTACTTAAAGCGCATGGCCGTGCCTTCGCGTTCGATGCGGGACCAGACGGCACGCTTTTCGTCTTCGCTGAGGAAGACCCAGTTCGAGACTTCCGTGGCCGTGCGGCCACAGCCTTTGCATATCTCGTCGAAGAGCGTCGAGCACACGCCGATGCAGGGGCTGTCGGGCCGGGAATGGAGTTCGGAGGTCATCGCGAAGCAGGTCGTAACAGGGAAAGAAGGGACGAATGGCGGTCGGCAGGGGCCGACGAAGGCTCCATGTTAGCGCACACGGCACCTCGTTCCGGCATGGCGGGTCCGCACGAGATGAAAGCCAATCGAAGGAAATGACCGCGCCTGACCATGACTAGAAGATGACATCGATTATTTTCGTGGTGGACACGTGCCGATAACCCGATAAAATTGCGCGGCTTTGCGCGCGGCGTGCCGTGCGTGGTAGAAGACGAACGATGCGTAGCGGACGTCGGCTGGGCGTGCGAAGGGGCGCTGTACCCTTTGTGCGACAGGTCGGCGTTTTTTTCGATTGCGCGGCGCATTTGATGGTAGTTTTCGAGTTTTTTAGGAGTCGCCTGCCTGACGCGGCGGCAAGGGCTTGGGAATAGGGGATCGGCCGGCTCGTCGATCCGGACGGAGAAGCGGATGAAAGCAAAAATGTTGAGACACTTCGCCATGCTCGCGCTTTGCGCGACGGCCACCGTAGGCGCGGCCGCCAAGGACACGCAGCTGAATGTCTATAACTGGTCCGACTACATCGCGAAGGACACTATTCCGAACTTCGAGAAGCAGACGGGCATCAAGGTTCGCTACGACAACTACGACAGCGACGACACGCTGCAAGCGAAGCTGCTGACCGGCAACTCGGGCTACGACATCGTCGTGCCGACGAGCAACTACGCGGGCAAGCAGATCGCAGCGGGCATCTTCCAGCCGCTCGACAAGTCGAAGATGCCGAACCTGAAGTATCTCGACCCGGCGCTGATGGCGCTCGTGGCCGGCGCCGACCCCGGCAACAAATATGTGGTGCCCTGGGCCTGGGGCACGACGGGCCTCGGCTACAACGTCACGAAGGTCCAGCAGATCCTCGGCAAGAACGTGCCGCTCGACAACTGGGACATCCTGTTCAAGCCTGAGAACATTTCGAAGCTGAAGACGTGCGGCGTGTCGGTGCTCGATGCGCCCGACCAGGTGTTCGCAGCGGCGCTGCACTACATCGGCAAGGATCCGATGAGCACGAACCCGGCCGACTATCAGGCCGCGCTCGCGATGATGAAGAAGATCCGTCCGTACATCACGCAGTTCAACTCGTCGGGCTATATCAACGACATGGTCGGCGGCGACATCTGCTTCACGTACGGCTGGTCGGGCGACGTCGTGATCGCCAAGCACCGTACGCTCGAGGCCAAGAAGCCGTACAAGCTCGAGTACTACATTCCGAAGGGCGGTGCGCCGGTCTGGTTCGATGTGATGGCGATTCCGAAGGATGCCGGGCACAAGGAAGCGGCGCTGAACTGGATCAACTACATCGAAACGCCGCAAGTGCACGCCGCGATCACCAATGCGGTGTACTACCCGAGCGCGAATGCCGAAGCGAAGAAGTACGTCGATCCGACGATCGCGAACGACCCGGCCGTCTATCCGCCGGCCGACGTCGTGAAGACGCTGTTCCTGCTCAAGCCGCTGCCGCCGGAAATCCAGCGTCTGCAAACGCGGCTGTGGACGGAATTCAAGTCGGGCCGCTAAACAGATGTGCCGCCCAGGCGGCATCGAACGTGGCATCAAGAAGCCCCCGGACCGTTGCCGGGGGCTTTGTACGTCAAACGAGTGGAGTCAAGCAGCACATCATGAGTGATCAAGCGAGCTCGCAGGCCGGTAGCGGCGCGCGCCCAATGGGTATGGCGTCGGCGGAAGGGACGTCGACGGAGAATTTTGTCCAGATCGTCGACGTCGTCAAGAAGTTCGACGAAACGGTGGCCGTCAAGAACGTCAGTTTGTCGGTGGCCAAGGGCGAGCTGTTCGCCCTGCTCGGCAGCTCCGGCTGCGGCAAGTCGACGCTGCTGCGCATGCTGGCCGGCTTCGAGGCGGTGACCTCGGGCAAGATCCTCATCGACGGGGAAGATCTCGCGACGCTGCCGCCGTATCGCCGGCCCGTCAACATGATGTTCCAGTCGTACGCGCTGTTTCCGCACATGACGGTCGAAGCGAACGTGGCGTTCGGGCTCAAGCAGGAGGGCGTGCCCAAGGCCGAGCTCAAGGATCGCGTGCACGACGCGCTGGAGCTCGTGCAGATGGGCCGCTTTGCCAAGCGCAAGCCGCATCAGCTCTCGGGCGGCCAGCAGCAGCGCGTCGCGCTCGCGCGTTCGCTCGTGAAGCGCCCCAAGCTGCTGCTGCTCGACGAGCCGATGTCGGCGCTCGACAAGCAGATCCGTCAGCGCACGCAGATCGAGCTCGTGAACATTCTCGATCGCGTCGGCGTCACATGCATCATGGTCACGCATGACCAGGAAGAGGCGATGACGATGGCTTCGCGCCTGGCCGTCATGAGCGAAGGCAGCATCGTGCAGCTCGGCACGCCGCATGAAGTCTACGAGTACCCGAATTCGCGTTTCTCGGCCGAGTTCATCGGCTCGACGAACCTGTTCGACGGGCATGTCATCGAGGACGAGCCCGACCACATTTTCGTCGAAACGTCCGATCTGCCGTCCCAGCTGTACGTGAACCACGGCATCACGGGCCCGCTCGGCATGCCGGTGACGATCTCGGTGCGGCCCGAGCGCATCGCGCTCACGCGCAAGCCGCCCGAAGGCGCCTACAACTGGGGCCGCGGCACGGTGTCGAACATCGCGTATCTCGGCGGCCATTCGCTGTATCACGTCAAGCTCGACTCGGGCAAGACGGTGGTCGCAAGCGTCTCGAGCCTCGCACTCTCCGAGATCGAAACGCCGACGTGGGGTGACGAGGTCTATGTACGCTGGAGCGCGAGCGCAGGGGTGGTGCTGACGTCATGAAAGCGTTGTTGACTTCGATCGCCATGTGGCCGGCCCGGCGCCTCAGGCTGACGGGCAGTACGGCCGTCGTCGCGGGGCCGTTCCTCTGGCTGCTGCTGTTCTTCTTCGTGCCGTTCCTGCTCGTCGTCAAGATCAGCTTTGCCGAGCTGCAGCTCGGCATTCCGCCGTACACCGAGCTCACGTCCATCAAGGACGGCGTCGTGCAGATCGCGCTGAACGTCCAGCACTACGCGTTTCTGTTCAGCGACACCCTGTACTTCGCGACCTACGTCAATTCGGTGCTCGTCGCTGCCGTCACGACGTTGCTGTGCCTCGTGATCGGCTATCCGATGGCGTATTACATCGCGCGCTCGAATCCGAATTCGCGCAATCTGCTGATGATGGCCGTCATGCTGCCGTTCTGGACGTCGTTCCTGATTCGCGTCTACGCGTGGGTCGGCATCCTCAAGAACAATGGGCTGCTCAACAACTTCCTGATGGCGATCGGCCTGATCCATACGCCGATCGAGCTGTATCGCACGAATGCGGCCGTCTATATCGGCATGGTGTACTCGTTTCTGCCGTTTCTCGTGATGCCGCTGTACGCGCACCTCGTGAAGATGGACCTCACGCTGCTCGAGGCCGCCTACGACCTCGGCGCGAAGCCGTGGAAGGCATTCGTGCAAATCACGCTGCCGTTGTCGAAGAACGGGATCATCGCCGGGTGTCTGCTCGTGTTCATTCCGGCCGTGGGCGAGTATGTGATTCCCGAACTGCTCGGCGGTGCCAACACGCTGATGATCGGTCGCGTCATGTGGAACGAGTTCTTCAACAACGCGGACTGGCCGATGGCTTCGGCCGTCACGTGTGCGATGGTGCTGCTGCTGCTCGTGCCGATGGCGCTGTTCCAGTACTTTCAAGCCAAACAACTGGAAACGCGCCGATGATCAAACCGAATCGCACCTTGCAGCTGGTGACCCTCGGCATCGGCTTCGCATTCCTGTACATCCCGATCCTGAGCCTGATCGTCTATTCGTTCAACGAGTCGCAACTCGTGACGGTGTGGACGCATTTCTCGATGCGCTGGTATGCGGCGCTCGCGAACGACGACGAACTCATCACGGCGTTCTGGCTGTCGCTGCGTATTGCGTTGCTGACGGCTTTCGCATCGGTCTTCATCGGCACGTGGGCCGGCTTCGTGCTCGCGCGCATGGGTCGCTTTCGCGGCTTCACGCTGTTCACGGGCATGATCAACGCGCCGCTCGTGATCCCCGAGGTGATTCAGGGCATCTCGCTGCTGCTGCTGTTCATCGAAATGGGCAAGTGGCTCGGCTGGCCGGGCGGGCGGGGGCTCGTGACGATCTGGATCGGCCACGTCATGCTGTGCATGTCGTATGTCGCGATCATCGTGCAGTCGCGCGTGCGTGAGCTCAATCCGTCGCTCGAGGAAGCGGCGCTCGATTTGGGGGCGACGCCGTTCAAGGTTTTTTTCGCGATCACGCTGCCGCTGATCTCGCAAGCGCTGATGTCGGGCTGGCTGTTGTCGTTCACGTTGTCGATTGATGATCTCGTGCTGTCGGCGTTCTTGTCGGGGCCGGGGTCGACGACATTGCCGCTTGTCGTGTTCTCGCGGGTGCGGCTGGGGTTGAATCCCGAGATGAATGCGCTGGCGACGCTGTTTATCGGTGTCGTGACGGTGGGCGTGATCGGCATCAACTATTTCTTGCTGAAGGCGGAGAAGAAACGGATGGCGGGTGTGGCGTAACACGCGACGGGTGTGAGCGCCAGCAGATCGCCCGTCCTTGCCGTGCAGAAAGACGGAAGGACAGAAGGACGGGCTTTTCCATGCTGGGAAGGTCTGCGCCTAGTCCATCGGCTCGCTACGTGCAACCGCCGAAGCACTTCCTCAGAGCGAACATCAGTAGCATCTCTGCACTCCGGATTGACGGTAGGTGATTGTCCCAGGTTCTCGGGTTACGTACTGCTGGTTGTAGCCTCTGAACGGGATGTGCGTACGCTTGGCAGACTGAAGAAATTCCTCTAGCTGTCGTTCGAGAGCGAGTTGCTCTTGCGCATACTTGTTGAAGATATTCGCGCCCTTGCCGTTGTTGCGTTTAAGGACCTCCGGTAGCTTACCGAGGGTGTACATGAAATGGTCTTCGTACAGCACGGCCTGAGCCTGAGTCGGCCACGGGTCGACGACGATGAAATGCCCTTGAAACCAGCTGAGCTTACCGAGCAGGCAAAACGAGTGGTCGGCGTTCCGTGCGCTCACCCACAGCACTTGGTATTGCGGGCCGATGCTCTCGCGGCACCGGACGTACGCACAGGCCGCCATCTCGCCGCAGTTCCCGGCCCCGGCGACAACCGCGGCGAGGGCCATACGTCGGGGATGCCTGCCCTCTTTCTGGGGATGGGCATTATGCTGTCGCGCAAACCGCGTACGCAGTTTCGCTTCCGGCCCATACGCGTTGTAGGACTCTTGTTGGTTTGAGCTACCGAAGTGTAGGTCTTGTTTGACCTGTTTGATTACGGCATCGCCGATCTCAAGTAGTCGCTTTTCTTCGGGGGTGACTTCCTTTGTGATGTTCATACAGGATCAATGTGTGACAGTGCGACGGGGAACTGTGGTGGAGTGTCCCGGTGCCGCTGGGATGAAGCGGGACATGGGTTTCTCGGTCGGTAAACACTCGAACGCCGTGAAGGCAATCGATAGCACCGCTCGCGCTTGGCATGACCTGAGGCAACACGGAAATCGTGCTTCACACGAGCGAAAGAGATTGTCGTCGCTATACGATGGTCGTGTCGCAGCGAAATTTCTGATTGGTCAAGTGACGATTCTTTGAATTCGCTCACGGCGTGGGCCCTCGTCACAGGAAATTGGTACGTGAGCTCAGGCGTAGCCGGACCTGCCGAGTACCGCGTCGTATTCGTCCAGTGGCATCAGTGGTTGCGGGCTCGCCGCCGTTGTCCCACGCACGCGAACATGCTCAGCAAGTAACGTCATCATCCCCGCGTAGGCGAGTGTCGATGACACCGGAAAGCTCAGCAACTTCACGTCGACGGCATCAGCGAATGCGCGCCCACGCTCGACCATTTCGCTCATGGTCAAAAGGCCGAGGTCCGGCGCGCCGATCAACGATGCGGATAACCCGTTCCCGATCATATGGAGCGAAATTCTAATCGCGCTTACGGACCGGATACGAGTCGGGATGGATAAGAACGAGGTTTGAGGCTGAGGGTAACAGTGCAACCGAGGTCGTGCGGGTTATGGCATTGATTTCTTCCTCTGACGGTGCCGTCGAAACGCGACGTCCGCCCCATACTTGAGCGCTGACTGGGCGAGGATCATCGGGATGCGGCGCTTCCCAGGAGATCTCCAAGGAGTCGCCGGAAGGGAATTCCAGAACGAGGGAGTCCGCCGTGAGGCGTACCAACTGCCCTGATGCATCTGGGATGTACGCTTTGATCTGTTTCGGATCGGTCATATTTGGCTCCAGTGGGTGTGTGACGGATTGGTTAGCGTGACGCACAGGGCATCAGTCGAGCGATCGTCGTGAGTGTTCTCAGACGATTCGCAATGCGTGGGGGGCGGAGGTTCCTTTAGCCGCCGGCCGACGAGGCACATCACAGAGCGAACTCCGACTTCAAATTCGATTTATGCAACAACGCCCACCTTGACGTTCATCTCCTTCAGCAGGGCGGCCAGTTCGCGGTTTGTGAAATCGCGGTTTTTCTTGTGGTAGTCGCCGCGCTTTTCGAGGATTTTTACCGCCATCTCGGCGGCCGCCAGCCTCGGTACGCCAGCCCTGTTCTGCAGGTATTGGCTCAACTCGACGTGACTCGACGTCATCGCATCCAGTTCGCCATCCATGAACAGGGCACGGATCAGGGGCATCTCTTCGACTCGCGCTCCTAACTTGATCCGCGCATACTCGCGCATCACGGAGCGAATATTCGCGCGATTGGCAAGAATGCCCGGCGGCGGCTGACTGATTTGGGTGCCTGGGGCGTTGAAAAGAGCGTCGAGACCCTGGCTGACCCCAAGCGAATGGGACTGGGCTCCCACCACAACAATGTCCCGGTGTGTCGTTGCAATTCCTACTGCGGCTCGCCCCTCCTGACCGTGGACCACGAGCGGCGCCATATCGCTGACGATATACGGGGCGAAATACGACATCGCCGGGGCCGAGGAACCGATCGCGCTGACGACCCTCGATACCGGCAGTACGCTCGACGATTTGAATGACCCGTTTGAAAGGTTGGTGAGATTTTTGAAGTACACCAGTATCCCAGGCTCGCGCATGTCGCCGAAATCGTTGAGCTGGTTACGTTCCTCGAATCCCGCGATGTCGCCGGTGAAAAGAAGGCCGTGTTCGCGTAGAAATCTCAGTGTCTGGCTGTTGCGACCTCCCGGGTTTGCGCTGAGGAAGGCACGTCCATTGTTGGGCCCCACGACATAAGGTATCGCGCCATAGGCAGTGCAGACCTCCGCGTTCCACATCGCAGTCGGTCCGTCACCGACGATCAGTACGATGCTGCCGCTTTTGACCACCAAACCGGTTGAGACCCCCTGCGACCCTGTGAGGTACTCCCCAAACGGGCGCTCGATGCCCAGATGCCTTTTTTGGGTAGGCACATTCACCGACCTCTCGGGCCCGGCACCTAACGCTGCAATCACTTCGCTCGCGATGATTTCCAGCGGGGGACAGCCAGGCGATGAAACAGTCGCGACGATCTCATGGTGATCGTACTTCTCGATTTTCGTTACCGTTCCGTTGATCTCCAGCCCCTTGCCGAGTTCGAGTGCGGTCTGTTTCTGCCATCGCATGCTTTTCTGGAGTTCCTCGACTTTCGCAAACCCGCCCGATGGAGGGCCGCTCTGCGTTCCCACCAGATTGAGCGCTGCCGAACTTTGCCCCAACCGCAACCCAGCCAGCACGTGTTGCCAGTCAAACGGCTGCGCGCCGGGTCTGCCCACGATGGCCAACGGCAGGTCCACGCCATCGGCCTTCGCATGCGGCGTGCGCTGCGCCCAACGAGACAGCGCCTCGATCGCTGTCGGGCCCCTGCCTATCAGAAGCCTTCCTACACTCAAAACAGGATTCTTCATCGTTCTTCTCCTCGCTCAAATCCTTTTCCAGCCTCTACGGTGCCTCGTTTGTAACGCTGACTGCACGAGAGCTCGCACCAAGCCTGACCAAAGACAACTCGGAAATCACGTTCCGGACGGGCGAAAGTGATTGGCGGTAGTAGGGGGGGAAGTAGTCGTTGAGATCCCATGTCGACGCGCTACGGCGATCATCGAAAATACTTCTTCCCAATCAAGCCAATTATTAAATGCCGAGATAGACATCCTCAAATTTGGCCCGCGCCAAGGATCATGGTATATTATTTCGCTCTCGCTAATTCCAATCAAAAGAATCCAATGACTAACTACACCATAGCGCACCTTTGATGCGCAAATCACCGGGCCATTGACAATCAGGTACTTTGCCAGGTCATTCATCGTCAAGGCGGTTTGGCCAATCCTATCTCTGGGCAATGAAGGTGTAAGGCCGGCCGATTGAAGTTGGCTTATGAGTATACCTGAACTTGTTCCATCCAATACGCCTCGCGGGTTATTCAATGACATCCGGTATGGCCTATTGTGGAATGCCATAAGCATGTTTATGCAGGCATCTCCGCATAGATTGATGTGTTGCTGATGGATGTATCTGACTTTGTGGTAAATTAGTGTCGAATAATCGCTTTTATATGACTTGTCCAATGATGGATCAAATTGAGCGTCACTGCTGAAGTCAAAAAAATATTTAAGCGGACCACGTAATCGCATTGCCCTCTCCTTTGGTGGCGCCTCCGTTGTTGCGGGGCGTTGTTGCATAAGCGTCGCGGCGATGGTCGCGGCCAGCCGGGACATTCCTCACGTATATTTCCGCTCCTGCTTAAAATGCCACCCGTGGTATTCGTAGGCAAAGTACGTGCGCGCTTTCGCTTTCTGATCGGGTATAGAACTTTCTTCTAAAGCTGACCGGCGCGAAGGAACTTATTCGCGACGATTGGAATGAGCTTGGGCATGGCAGATATCTCGGCATCGTTCTGAAGCCGCACAGATATCTTCTAGCGGCGTGAGCGCTAGTCTAGTTCAGCGATCGCATCCCCAGTTCTCGGACAGTTTGCAGCTTTTGCCGGAATCGTGCGCAGCAGCGGAATCGGGGCGAGCACGGCGGCCGAGACGGTCAGCGTGACCGGCCGAAATCGGCGCACTGTCGCGCCTTATCTCTGCATCAACCTGATGTTCTCATTGAAGTAGCCGCGATATCTTCCGCCGATAGGATCAAACCCACCCTTCACGGTTGAGCCTCCATCTGTGTAAATGCCAAAGCTCAGAACATGCCACCAATTGTGACGATAAACGCAGATAAACTGAACAAGCGGATACTTGTAACGCTCTGCGCCGTCGCCTCGCCAATATGCATTGGCCTCAATCCGACATACTGTAGCCCCGGCATTGCGTACTCTCCCCATGCATCTTCCGTTGCTATCATGATGAAAGACAAATTGATTGTTCTGTACCGTCACCTCCAGTGCACATCCATTCATTCCACCGGTTACAACGATCGTGCCTTCTGCAATACCATTAACCGGCCCAACAGTGACATTGCCCACTCCGTGAACATATGGAAAATAAAAATCACGACCGCTTTCGCTTCGATTAATCGTTAATTCATTAATTCCATTGATCAAGGTCGTTGCTATGTTAACTCGGCCGCCGGTTGGAACTCCAGGTATGCTCGCATTTTTTACAAAGAATACATTTCTGCCTGCGGTCTCGCTCGGAAACATTCTCAAGCGCATGAGATTCATAAAGGCATCATGCATTCATTTTTCTCCTGTTAAGTGGTCCTGGTGAAAAGGTACGATTCCTAATACACATCTCGGCTCAAGGGGCATGGCGCCGAAGAGCGCGTAGGGTTTCGGCGCCGTCATGACTTTCTGCAAGCCTTCCCATATGGTCTTGGTGCCGGGCTCATCGTCGCCGTTGCTTGCAAGGAAGCCGCCCAGTTGCACGTTAGGCGCGGGACTTCGGTGAGCTTGGGCGCGCCCTCGGGGCTACGCTTATACGATTGGAATGAGCTTGGGCATGGGCAAATATCTCGGCGTCGTTCTGAAGCCACCCAGATATCTTCTAGCGGCGTGAGCGCTAGTCTAGTTGAGCTATCGCGGCCCCAGTTCTCGGACAGGTTGCAGCTTGCGCCAGAAACGTCCTGGCCGCAGGCCGACGATTCGCCACGAAGGGGCACGCGTTTCCCGCGTGCCCGAACCACCGCATACCTCACTCACGGGTTGCTTCGGCCGCGCCGGCTACCCGCCTTGTACCGCCGGCAATTCCCCCATCGCTTGAAACAGCATGGCCGTATCGCTGAGCCGCTGCGCTTGAGCGCGAATCGCGTCGAGCTGCACGCTCAGATACTGCTGCTCGCTTTGGCGTGCCGCCGTCGCGGGCACCGCGCCGAGGCGATGGCGTGCATCGGTTTCGGTGAAGGCCTGCTGCGCGGCGCGCGCTTGCGTGTCGGTTGCATCGAGCGTTTGCGCATCGTGTTCCAATGCCGCCAGCGAATCGGCCACGTTCTGGAATGCCGACAACACGGCCGCCTTGTACTGCTCGAGCGCGGCTTGGTAGGCATCGACGGCCGCACGCCGCTGCGCGAGCAGCGCGCCGCCGTGAAAGAGCGGTTGCGTGAGCGAACCTCCGATGCTCCATAGCGCACCCGCGCCCGAGAGCGCATTCGCCCAACTGAAGCCGCCTTGACCCATCGACGCCGTCAAAGACAAGCTCGGAAACAGCTGTGCCGTCGCTACGCCGACTTCCGCTGCCGCAACCTTCACGGCCGCATCGGCTGCGCGAATGTCGGGGCGGGCGCGCAGCAACGTCGACGGCACCACGACCGGGACCGATGACGGCAACGACAGGCTGGCCAGATCGAGCGGTTCAGGTGCGGCATCGGGCGTACGTCCCAGCAGCACCGCGAGCGCATGGCGCGAGGCCGCATATTGCTGACGTAGCGCGGGCAGGTTGGCCGCCAGCGCCGCTGCGCTTTGCCGCGAGGCAAGCGACTGCGCATGCGCAACGGCGCCCAACGTGTAACGCTTTTCATCCTCCGCAGCCGTTTCGCTTGCGAGCGTAACGAGACGCTCCGTGACATCGATCTGCTGCTTGAGCATAGCGACGTTGATCGCGCCTGCGACGATGTTCGCAGCCAGTGCACGGCGCGTGGCATCGAGCTCGAACGCCTGCACGTCGACACGCTCGCCGAGCGCGGCATTGGCATAGCGCGCCGCGCCGAACAGGTCGAACGTGTAGTGCAACTGCAATTGCCCGACGAACACGTTGTAAAGCACGGTGTTGGGGCCGGCCTCGGGGATGCCGAGGTTGCGCTGGCGCGTGGCTTGCCCGCTCGCATCGATCGAGGGCAGCAGCGACGAGCCGATTTGTGCGCGCAGCTGCTCGCGTGCCGAGGCCAGAGACTGCTTTGCCGCGGCCAGCGTCGGGCTGTTGCGCAGGCCCTCGTCGACTAGGGCATCGAGCGCGTCCGATCGGTACAGCCGCCACCATTGCGGCATCGGTTCGGCGCCGACGTCGAAGCGCTGGGTGACGCCACCCGCCGCGACCGTCTGAGCCGGCGCGGCGTCGGCGCCGTAGTGGGCAGGCGAGGGCATCGCGGGCGGTTTCCCGTCAGGGCCGAGCGCGCAGCCTGCGGCAAGCAGGCTGGCGGCCGCGAGCGCACACCACCCGGGTACGCGACGCTGAATATCGAGGTGGCTCATATCAATTCCCAGTGTGGGCGTCAGCCGACGGCGGCACATCGCGCTCATCGAGCTTCACCCTGAACGACGCCGCGTAAAGCGCCGGCAAGTAGAACAACGTCAACACCGTCGCGCTCGTGATGCCGCCCATCAGCGCGGTGGCCATCGGCCCGAAGAAGTTCGAGCGCAGCAGCGGGATCAGGGCGAGCACGGCGGCGGCGGCCGTCAGCGTGATCGGCCGGAAGCGGCGCACCGTCGCGCCGACGATCGCGTCGAAGCGTCGATGGCCGGCCGCGATGTCCTGCTCGATCTGATCGACGAGAATCACCGAGTTGCGCATGATGATGCCGAACATCGCGATCACGCCGAGCATCGCCACGAAGCCGAATGGCTTGCCGAACAGCAGCAGCGTCGCGACGACGCCGATGAGGCCGAGCGGGGCCGTCAGCACGACCATCAGCACGCGAGCGAAGCTTTGCAGCTGAATCATCAGCAGCGTGAGCACGGCGATCGCCATCAGCGGCATCTGCGCGTTGATCGAGGTTTGTCCCTTCGCGCTTTCCTCGACCGAGCCGCCGATTTCGATGCGATAGCCGAGCGGCAACGTGGCGCGCTGCTGCGTGAGCGCACGGTCGATGTCATGCGTCACGTCGATGCCTTGCGCGTCGCCGCGCACGTCCGACTGGACGGTGATGGTCGGCTGGCGGTCACGTTCCCAGACGACGCCGTATTCGAGCGCGTTGCGCACGTGTCCGAGCGAACCGAGCGGCACGGGGCCATTGGGCGTCGGCATCGCGAGACTCGCGAGCTTGGCCGGATCGACGCGCGCTGCTTTGGGCGCGCGCAGATCGACGCTGATCAGCTTGTCGCGTTCGCGGTATTGCGTGACGGTATAGCCCGACAACGTCATCGCGAGGAAGCTCGACACGTCTTGTGACGTGACGCCGAGCGCGCGCGCTTTCTGCTGGTCGATCTCGAACGAGACCGAGCGTTCGCCGGGCTCGTCCCAGTCGAACTGCACGTTGCGCGTGCGCGCATCGGCGCGCATCGTGGCGGCGACCTTCTCGGCGATTCCGCGGACGGTGGCGATGTCGTCGCCGCTCACGCGAAACTGCACGGGATAGCCCACGGGCGGGCCGTTCTCGAGGCGCGACAGGCGCGTGCGCACGGCCGGGAAGTCGTTCTCGAGCGTCGTATCCAGCCAGCGTGCGAGCTTCTCGCGGTCCTCGACGGACTTGGCCGTCACGACGAACTGCGCGAAGTTCGGCTGCGGCAGCTGCTGATCGAGCGGCAGATAGAAGCGCGGCGCGCCCGTGCCGACGAAGTCGACGAAGTGATCGATCTCGGGCCGGCCGTCGAGCGTCTTCTCGAGGCGCTTGGACTCGCGCAGCGTCGCATCGAACGAGGCGCCTTCGGGCAACCGCACGTCGATCAGCAACTCGGGCCGATCCGAGCTCGGGAAGAACTGCTGCGGCACGAGTGAGAACGCGGCCAGCGCGCAAACGAACAGCGCCGCCGTGATGCCGAGCACGACGAAGCGGCGCTCGACGCACCAGGTGATCCACACCGACAGGCGCCTGTAGAAACGCGTGTCGTAGATGTCGTGCTCGTGATCGTGCGCCTCGCCGTGGGCGCGCTTGCGTTCGGGCAGCATGTGATAGCCGAGCAGCGGGATCAGCACGACGGCCGCGAACCAAGACGCGATCAGGGCAATGGCCGACACCTCGAAGATCGAGCGCGTGTATTCGCCGGTGCTCGATTTGGCGAGCGCGATCGGCAAAAAGCCCGACACCGTCACGAGCGTGCCCGTGAGCATCGGAAACGCCGTGCTCGTGTAGGCGAATGCGGCGGCTTTGGCGCGCTTGGCGCCTTGCTCGAGCTTCACGGCCATCATCTCGACGGCGATGATCGCATCGTCGACGAGCAGGCCCAGCGCGAGCACGAGCGTGCCCAGCGAGACTTTGTGCAGGCCGATGTCGAACAGATACATGCACAGCGCGGTGACGGCCAACACGATCGGAATCGAGATCACGACGACCATGCCCGTCCGCACGCCCAGTGACACGAGGCTGACGATCAGCACGATCGCGACAGCCTCGCCGACCGCCTCGAGAAAATCGTCGACCGAATGCGACACCGCATGCGGCATGCTCGCGACCTCGGTGAGCTTCAAGCCGGCCGGCAAGTGCGCGCGCAGTTCGACGGATTGGGCATCGAGCGCGTGCCCGAGGCGCACGACGTCGCCGCCGGGCTGCATCGTCACGCCGATGCCGAGCACCGCGTGGCCGTTCGCGCGCATTTGCGTCGAGAGCGGATCGTCGTAGCCGCGCTTGATCGTGGCGATGTCGCCGAGGCGGAACGTGCGGTGGTTGATGCTGATCAGCATGTCGGCGAGCGCGCGCACGTCGTTGAACTGACCATTGGGCCGCACGAATACACGGTCGTCGGCCGTCGTGACGGTGCCGGCCGACACGACGGCGTTCTGTGCGTTGATCGCCTCCGCGAGCTGCTGCGGCGACACGTTCAGGCGCGTGAGCTGTGCGTTCGAGATCTCGATGTAGACGTGCTGATCGGGATCACCGAAGTAGTCGACCTTCGCGACGCCAGGCACGCGCAACAGCACCGTGCGTAGCTCGTCGGCGTAGTCGTGCAGCTGCGCCGGCGAAAAGCCGTCGCCGTCGAGTGTGTAGACGTTCGTGTAAACGTCGCCGAACTCGTCGTTGAAAAAAGGCCCGACGACGCCGGGCGGCAGCGTCGCGGCGATGTCGCCGACTTTCTTGCGCACCTGGTACCAGGTCTCCGGCACATCCTTGGCGGGCGCCGAGTCCTTCATCGTGAAGAAGATCATCGACTCGCCCGGCCGCGAATAGCTGCGCTGAAAGTCGATGGCGGGCGTCTCCTGCAGTTTGCGGCCGATGCGGTCGGTGATCTGCTCCTGCACCTGGCGCGCGGTCGCGCCGGGCCACAGCGTACGAATCACCATCACGCGGAACGTGAACGGCGGGTCTTCCGATTGCGACAGCCGCGAATAGGCGAGGATGCCGGCCAGCGTGGCCAGCGTGATCAAAAAGACGACGAGTGCCTGATGGCGAAGTGCCCAGGCGGACAGATTGAAGCGGCCTTCTTCGGGGGACGCAGCCGTGTCGGCGGCGACGCTCGACGGCGTACGCACGCCGTCGTGATCATGGGTACTCATGACGCGAAGTCCTCCGGATGCAGCGGGGGGACCGCGCGCACATGCTGGCCGGCGCTCACGGTGTGCACGCCTTGCAGCACGACGCGTTCGCCGTCGTTCAAGCCGCTCGTGACGGAGACGGTGCGCTCGTCGTAGCGCGCAACGCGCACGGGGCGCAATTCGAGCGTGTCGGTGCCGGCGCGCACCACCCACACGGCTGGCGCATCGCCCTGGTGAAACAGCGCAGTGGCCGGCAGCGTGTACGGATGCGCGCCGGCCGTCTCGTCGGCGGCCGCGAACGCGACATTGGCCGTCATGCCGAGGCGGATCGAGGCATCGGGCGCCGCCAGCGTGAGCTTGACGCGATAAGTGCGGCTTTGCGGATCGGCAGCCGGCGCGACCTCACGCACGTGTGCGCTCAACTGTTTGCCCGGCAATGCGGGCAGCGTGACGGTGGCCGTGCGGCCGACCGCCAGTTGCGGCAGCTCGCGCTCGGGCGCGTCACAGACGACGTCGATGTCGCCGCTCCACGCGAAGTTATAGACGGCCTGGCCGGCCGTGACGTTCTGTCCCGTGTCGGCGTCTTCGGCCGTGATCGAGCCGGCATGGTCGGCCGTGAGCGTGGTGTAGCCGAGCTGGTCCTTCGCGAGCGCGAGCTGCGACTGCGCCGAATCGCGCTGTGCACTGGCCGCCGCATAGGCGTCCTGGGTCTGCTCGAGCTGTGCGGGTGCGATCAGATTCTCGTGCGCCTGCGCAGTATCGCGGTCGAGCTGCTGCTTGGCGTAGACGAGACGGTGCTGGGCGGCGTCGAACTGCGCTTGGGCGTTCGCGAGGTTCTTCTGTGCATCGGCCTGATCGAGCCGCGCGACGATCTGGCCTGTCTTCACCGCATCGCCGAGCCGCACGTAGCGATCGACGATCTTGCCGCCGACGCGGAACGACAGCGGCGTCACGTAGCGCGCCTGGATCTCGCCGGGCAGCGAGGCTTCGGCTATGCGGCCATCCGGATGCACGGCGACCGCGACGACGGGTTTGGCTGGCGGCGCAGCTTGCGGGCGTTGATGGCAGCCGGCGAGCGCGAATGCCGTCGACGCTGCAAGGCAGGCGCTTGCGAGGCGCAGGGCGCGCGGCAAGCGGTCAATGGCCAGGTTGCTGGACACACGAGCCGCACGCGGCACGTCAGGATCGGAACACATCACGATGACCTCGGAGAGGTGGGGTGAAACGGTGGTGGCAAGCTTAAAGCCTTACCAGACAAGGCTCCCGCGCCAAAAATCGAACACGCGCGGACCATTCATTTTGCATTTGCCGATGCATTCTAATACAGTGTTGTATCTGAATGCAAAGATGAATTTGGTTGTGCCGTAGTGCTAAACTTCACGGCATGAAACAACGACAACGCTTGACCAGAGAACAGAGCAAGGACCAGACGCGCGAGCGTCTGATCGATGCTGCGCAGAAGATCTTCATGAAGAAGGGCTATGTTGCCGCGAGCGTGGAGGACATCGCTGCGGCGGCCGGCTATACGCGCGGCGCGTTCTATTCGAACTTTCGCAGCAAGCCCGAGCTGCTGATGGAATTGCTGCAGCGCGACCACGAGCGCATGGATCGCGATCTGCAGGCGATTTTCGACGAAGGGGCGACGCGCGAGCAGATGCAGGCGCGTGCTATCGCACTGTACAGCCAGTTCTTTCGCGACGAGGACGCTTGCTTTCTGCTGTGGGTGGAAGCCAAGCTGCTCGCGATCCGCGACGCCAAGTTCCGCACGCGCTTCAGCGCGTTCACGAAAGAGAAGCGCGACTACCTCGCCAATTACATCCGGCTCTTTTCGGAGCGTGCGGGCACGCCGCTCCAGTTGCCGGCGGAGACGCTCGCGCTAGGGCTCATGAGCTTGTGCGACGGCGTGCAGTTTTTCCGTATGACCGATCCACAAGAGATCAACGAAGACCTCATCGAATCGGTGCTGGCGGGCTTTTTCTCGCGCGTGATGTTCAGCTGAAGCCGGGGCGCAAGCCGAAGCCGAAGCTGACGCGAGCGCGCATTCAAAGCCCGAGGCCGGGCCCGTAGTTGCTGCCGATCAGGCGCGTGACCGCGTCGACGTCCGCATAGTCCTGTTCGGGCAGGCCGTCGAGGATCGCCAGCAGTTCATTGCTGGCGCCCGCATCGCGTGCGATCTCCACGATGCGGTCCTTGTTGGCGGGATAGGGCACGGCACGCAGGATATCGGCGATTTGCAGATCGATCGGCTCGCTTGGATCTCCCGGCGTCGTCATGGCGTGGATGTCCTCATGATGGATCAGGTCTGAGCCTGCCGTTCGTGCGCGGCGAAGCGACTGGCGAGCCCGTGCTGCTTGGGCAGGGCAAGGCGCGTCCAGTGCTCGCGCCCCGTGCGCAGCTGCGCGGCCACGTCGGGGGCGGGCGGAGCGACGGGCGCCGCATTGGCGCGCGCCGCGGCCAGAGCGGCACGCGCGGTGAGGCTGTCGAACGCAGTCGTGTGAATCGGCGCGGCGAAGCACGAAGCCGAAAGCAATGCCATGGTGGTGATCGTCGAGACTTTCATCGCTCGACCTCCTTCTCGTTGCGACGTGCCGCCGATGAATCGGTCCAAAGTCAACCGATCAGCACGCCGCGTGCCTAACGCAGCACCTCAAAGCGCGTCCACGGCCACGAGGGCCGGTCGCGCATATAGCCGTTGAGCCAATTCCACTGCGGATGCCGCTTCATGAACGCCTGAGCATCGAACGGCCGCCCGCAGGGATGGCCCCACCGTGCCCAGAAAGCCAGATCGCGCGCCATTTCACTGTCGACCACTTTCCCGTCGTTCGCCCCCCACGGGTTGAAGGGTCCCTGATCGGAGCCGCCGAAGCGCGCGTCGTCGAGCTCCAGATGCCCGCATATCGTGCGCGAGCAGGGGTTGTCACTGCGATCGAGATAGACGTCGTGATGATCGGCCATCATCTCCTTGGCCACGTCGATGTCGATACGGCCATGATGCATTTCGGCAAGTTGCATGAAACGCAGGCGTCGTGCGCCGTTCTTGCGTACGTCGGTGTAGTCCTCGCCTTCGCCGAGGCATTCCTGATTGCGGATCTTCAAATCCGTCGCCGTGTTGTAGCCGCTATAGAAACCATCCTTCGTGCTCTCGAAGGCCGAGGAGTGCAGTCCCAGTTCGTAGCGCGCGATCTCGCCGGTCTTGGTATCGCCGAGCAGCCAGCTGTTCACATAGCCGCCGTTGTTCGAGATCGAGAACATCTCGCACCAGTCGCGGATACTGTTCGCGTACTGTGTCGCCCGGCGTGAGCGGTAGAACTCGGGCGCGCCGGCTGCGTGGTAGCCGACGAAATTCGAGATCGTCGTCTCCGTGACCATCAGGCCGGCCGAGGTCAGCCAGAAATCGGTCAGGCTCGAGATGCAGCCGGGCAGGCCTTGCATGAGGATGCGGTTGCCCGAGTCCGGCACGATGTCGAAGACGACATTGAATGCGTCGCCGGCCGCATAGCGGTCCCACGAGTTGTGCGCCATGACGATACGGCCGTCGCGTGTGGCGCTGCCTGTGGCGATGAAGGCGCTGCAGTGGTGTCCGCGCCGGCCGCGCCACGGCTTCATGCCGAGTTGCGGATCGCGCGCGGCGGCCTGGCTCGGCCACCAGCTCTGCAGCAGGTCCATGTAGCCGTTCCAGGCCAGTACCTCTTCGAAGCGCAGCTTGGCGCCGTCGGCGATGCCCTGGATTTCGTCGGTGAATTCGCTGTCGAGCCGGGAGGAAAACTGCGCAAGCGCAGCCTTCGTGAACGTCTCGAAGTCTTCACCGGTATCCCACCGCGCCAGGTACTTGGCTGTGCGAATGGCGTTCTGGATTTCGGTCGCAAGCAACTGCCCATGCTGCTCGCCACGGTCGTACGGTTCACCTTCGATGTGGACGAAAATCCAACCAGCATGGTCGCGGCGCACAGCATCGAGGGATGGTTCGCTCATCTTCGCTCCGGATCGAATGGCCGGCGCAGGGGCGTCGATTCGACGCGCCTCGTGCAAGGCGCGCCACGCCCTGCGGCGTGGTTTTCATTGTAGAAAATATGCCACGCTTTGCCATCGGGTGCTGCGCGAGGACGCGCGTCGCGCAAGCACCGACGCGTCTGTCCTCTCGTGATTCAGGTAGCCGGATTCATCCGACGGTAGGCGTCGAGCAGCGACGTCTTGTACACGGCCCCGAGCAGCTTGGGCGCTTCCAGGCTCGCGACGACGGGCAGCCGCTCCCCCTGGAAGGCGAGAAAGTGCTGCAATGCCTCGCCGATCGGCATGTCGGGGGTCAGCACCGCGAATTGGGGCTGCAAGTAATCGGCCGCCGTGCGCGACGACGTATCGCGCTTCTCGAGCAGGTCGGACGTGATGTCCTTGAGCGCGACGACACCGCGAAAGCACGCCGCTTCGTCGGTGACGTACAGGTACTTCACCGGGTATTCGAGAAACACGCGTGTCATGTCGTGCACGCTCGCGTCGAGCGGCACGATCGTCTCGGCCGGCTTGATGAGCTCGTGCATCTGCGTCTCGCGCAGCCGGATGCGCTCCTGCTCGTCGGCATGGCGGCGCAGCGTGATTTCGTACATCGATGTCTTGCCGATCGCGCGCGAGACGAAATAGGCGACGACGCACGAGAGCATCAGCGGCAACACCACCTGATAGCTGAGCGTCATCTCGAAGATCATCAGAATCGCCATCAGCGGTGCCTGCGTCGCGCCCGCGAGGAAGGCGCCCATGCCGACCATTGCATAGGCGAACGCCCCCGAGGTGCCGTGCGGCCAGATCGCATGGGCGACGAGGCCGAACAGCGAGCCCAGCGTCGCGCCGACGAACAGCGTCGGCGTGAACACGCCGCCGACGGCGCCCGAGCCTACGGTGGCCGCCGTCGCGATGAGCTTGCAGCCGAGCACGACGAGCAGCGCGGTCCACGTCCAGGGCGAATGCAGGATCGCATTGACGACGCTGTAGCCGTTGCCCCAGACCTCGGGGACCCACACCGACACGATGCCGACCACCAGCCCGCCCAGCGCGAGCCGTACTGGCAGCGGCAACGGCAGGCGCTTGAACTGGGCGCGTGAGGCGTCGAGCAGGTGCAGAAACTGCGGCGCCACCGCGCCGCACAGAAAGCCGAGGGCGACGAACAGCAGCACTTCGACGCCGGCAATGGCCGGAAATTCGGGCATTTCGTACGGCGGCCGGTAGCCGGCGAACTCGCGCATCGTGATGTTGGCGACGACCGACGCGACGACGACGGGCCCGAAGTTCTCCATCGCAATGGAGCCCAGCACGATTTCGGTGACGAAGAACGCGCCCGCGATCGGCGCGCTGTATGCCGACGTAATGCCGGCCGCGGCCCCGCAGGCGACGAGCAGGCGCAGGCGCGGCGGATCGAAATGCACCCAGCGGCCCACGATCGAGCCGGCCAGCGCCGCGAGCTGCACCATCGGTCCCTCACGGCCGATCGAGCCGCCGCAGCCGATCGTGAACAGCGACGAGACGCTGCGCCACACGCTGGTCCAGACCGGTACGACACCGTCGCCGATCGCGATCGCCTCCATGTAATCGGAGTTGGCCTGCTTGTCGGCGTGGCGGCGCGCGATCAGCAGGAAGACGCCGGCGACGAGGCCGCCAGCGGCGGGTAGCCAGATGCGCACGGTCCAGGGCAGCGCGCGCGCCATCGCGACGAAGCTGCCGGAGTGGCCCGTGAACAGCCATTGGAAGAAATCGATCGCGTGACGGAACGCGATGGTCGCGAATGCCCCGAGCACGCCGGTGACGACGGCCCACACGAGCATCGTATGAGCATCGGACAGTCGGAAGAGGGCCTGAGCGCGGGTGCGCAGACGAAGCAGAAATGAGAGCACGGCAAGGTAGACGGTTTTCGGCCGAGCGCAAGGATAGCACCGGCTGCGCGCGCGAGCGTCTCGCGCCAAGGCCCTGCTCGCGCGGGCCGCGCGCCCGGTGTCTCAGCGCAGCGCCTTATCGAGTTCGGGGTAGTGGCGAAAGATGCCGGTTTCGTTGAACGGGATGCGCCGCGGCGAAGCCAGATAGGCCTCGATGTTCGGCAGCGCGGCTACGCGCGTGTGTAACGCGGTGAGGCGCGGGTAGTGCGCGTCGAACCGCTTCATCGCGCGAGGAAAGGCATAGCGTAGGCCCTCGATCACCTGGAACATCGACAAATCGACGTAGGTGAGGGCATCGCCGAACAGATGAGCGTCGCCACGCGGATTCTGCGTGAGCACGCGCTCGAAGTAGCGCATGAACTTCGGCAGCCGATGGTCGAGAAACTCGGTGGCGCGCGCCTTCGAGGCTTCCTTCTGTTCTTCGTAGTATTGGCGGCTCGCGATCGGGTGGTGCGTGTCGTGCACTTCGGTCACGAAGTCGGCGATCGTCAGCTGCAGGCCGTGCACGACGTAGCGCCGGTCGTCTTGCGGCGCCAGACCGAGCTTCGGCCCAAGGTAGTGCAGGATATTCGCCGTGTGCGGCACGATGAGGTCGCCATCCTTGAGGAACGGCGGGGCGAACGGAATGTACGGTTCGGTCTTGCTCTCGATGAGCGCGAGCATGGCACCGGTGCCGAGACCGTCCTCGGCGCGCCCGCGCGCGACATCGACGTAGGGCGAGCGCGCCTGTTCGAGCGTGAGCCGCACGAATTCGCCACGGCCTTGCAAACCATCCCAGTAGTGAAGCTCATAGGCCATCGATGCGTCCTCCCGAGTACGGCGTCATGCCGCGCCGCTATGATCGCTCGCCAACGAAGCGCGCGGCAACCTCGAGCGATTCGAGGTGCCGCGCGCTTTTGCTTGTTGGACCGCCCTGAGCGGGTACAGGCAAGGGGAGCCGGATGGGTTAGCCAGCCAGCCGCTCGACCGCCCACGTGATCGCCAGGCCGCCGGTGCAGAGCCACACGAACAGGATCAGGCCCGTCGCGAGCGCCCGCGGGCCCGCCTTGCGCACTTGGGCGATCTGCGTCTCGATGCCGAGCGCCGTCATGGCCATCGTCAGCGCGAACGTATCGACCGCGTTCATCGTCTGCGTGGCCACCGCCGGCAGGACATGCAGCGAATTGACGATCACGCAGCCGAGAAAGCCGAGTGCGAACCAGGGCACGGCCACCTTGCGCGGCGCATGGCCGTGGCTGCCGGCTGCCGCATGCGACCCGCGCCGGGCGAACCACAGGCCGAGTGCGAGCAGCACCGGCACGAGCAGCATCACGCGCGTCATCTTCACGATCGTCGCAACGTGCGTGGCCTCGAGGCTCACATTGCTGGCCGCGCCGACGACTTGCGCGACTTCATGGATGGTGCCCCCGAAAAAGAGCCCGACGCCGAGTGTATCGAGCGGCAGCCAGCCGGCGTGATAGGCGATCGGGTAGACGAACATCGCCAGCGTGCCGAACAGCACGACGCTGCCCACAGCCACGGCGCTCTTTTCCGGCTTCGATTGCAGCGTCGACTCGAACGCGAGCACGGCTGCGGCGCCACAGATCGCGCTGCCGGCCGCCGTCAGGATGGCCGTATCGCGGTCGAGCTTGAACAGCTTCATCCCGACCCACACGCCGACTGCGAGCGTGCTTACCACGACGAGCACCGACACCGCGAGGCCCGGCAGGCCGACCTGCGCGATTTCCTGCAGACTGACACGCAAGCCGAAAAACGCGACGGCGATGCGTAGCAGCTTGCGTGCCGAGAAGTTGACGCCGGCAGCCCAGTGCGCGGGCATGCCGGCGCGCAGTGTGTTGCCGTAGAGGGCGCCGGCCACAATGCCGACGATGAGCGGACTCACACCGAGCCCGGCGATCGCCGGCAGCGAGGCGAGGCGTGTGACGGCGGCGGCAAACAGCCCGACGAACAAGATGCCGTTGAGCTGGCCGTGCGATGCGCCGGTGGCAGCGGTGCCCGGCGCGGGCGAGAGAGTGTGCGATTGAGACATAAGGATCAGACGAACCGATGTTGTTGTTCGATGTGCTAATACTAATCGGCGTATATCGTTATGAAAAATCGTCATTTGCGACGTACAATATCAGCTGAGCCGATAGTTGATCGAAATGACCCCTGACCAGCTGATAACTTTCGCCGCCGTCGCCGAGCACTTGAACATCAGCCGGGCGGCCGTTGCTTTGCACCTGTCGCAACCGGCGGTGTCGGGCCAGCTGCGCCAGTTGCAGGATGAATTCGGCGAACCGCTGTACCGCCGCGACGGCCGCGGTGTGCGGCTCACGCCAAGCGGCGCGCAGCTCGCCGAGTACGCGCTGCGGCTGCGCGAGACGTACCGTCAGGCCCATGCGTACCGCGATGCGCTGCGCGGCGTCGCACACGGCACGCTGCGCATCGGAGCGAGCACGACGCTCGCAAGCTATCTGCTGCCTTATCTGATCGCCGAGTTTCAACGGCGCTTCCCCGCGGTCACGATCCAGACGGCCGGCGGCAACACGGCCGAGATCGTCGGGGCGCTGGCGTCGCTCGACATCGCCATGATCGAAGGCCCCGTCGGGGCGGACCTGCCCGAGGGCACCGGCGTGCATGTCTGGCGCGAAGACGAGATCGTCGCGATCGTGCCGCGCGACCATCCGCTGGCTGGGCGAGGCGCGCCCGGTGTCACGTTCGCGGCGCTCGGCGCCTATCCGCAGGTGGCGCGCGAAGAGGGCTCGGGGGTACGCCAGTTGGTCGAGCAGGCTTTCGCTCAAGCCGGTGTGTCGATCCGCGTGGCGCTCGAGGTCACCGGCGTCGAGGGTGTCAAGGAAGCCGTGCGCGCGGGCATGGGGGTCGGCTTCGTTTCGGCGATGGCGATGCGGCACGAAGACGACGCGCTCAAGCGCCTGTCGATTGCCCCGCAGCCGCTGACGCGGCACTTTTCGATTCTCGTGCCGCATGAAGGGGCACCATCACACGTCGCCGCATCGTTTCTCGAACTCTGCTTGTTGTCGTCGGACGAATAAGCCCAGCGTCCTCGGGACTTTCCACTATGGCGCGGCCTTTGCGGCGCGGTCATCATCGTTTTGAGGCGAGCGGGATCGCCCTTTTTTTTCTTAGACAAATGGAACCGGTTCCATTTGAGAATTTACCGCCATATGGCACCGAATTGCCGCATGACGCGAGTGCGCGCGTCGACGATGCGAAGCGCTGCGTCGCTTGACTAGCTGCCGCTAGAAACGAGGAGTTTGTCGATGTCTTTCCCTCTGGATGTGCTGACCTATGGTGAAGCGATGGCGCTGTTCGTGGCCGACGAACCGGGCGAGCTCGCCGATGTTACGCACTTCACGAAACGGGTCTCGGGCGCCGAGCTGAACGTGGCGATCGGTCTCGCGCGGCTTGGCTTCAAGGTCGGCTGGATGAGCCGTGTCGGGCGTGATTCGTTCGGCGCCCATGTGCTCGAGACGCTGGCCCGCGAGCACATCGACGCGCGTCGCGTCATCGTCGACGCGCGCCACGCGACGGGTTTTCAACTCAAGTCGAGGCAGACGGACGGACGCGATCCCGCAGTCGAGTACTTCCGCAAGGGTTCGGCCGCGAGCTACCTGTCGCGCGACGATTACGTGGCCGAGTACGCGCTCGCCGCCCGCCATTTGCATCTGACGGGCGTCGCACCCGCGATCTCGGCCAGCTCGCACGAACTCGCGCTGCATCTGGCGCACGAAATGCGCGCGGCCGGCAAGACGATTTCGTTCGATCCGAACCTGCGCCCGACGCTGTGGCCGTCGCGTGAGGTGATGGTCATCGCACTGAACCGGCTGGCGGCAAGAGCCGACTGGGTGCTGCCCGGCCTCAGCGAGGGGCTCGTCCTGACGGGCTTCGATACGCCAGAGGACATCGCCGCGTTCTACCTCGACGCCGGCGCGGGCGGCGTCGTCGTCAAGCTCGGTGCACGCGGTGCGTACTTCCGCACGGCCGACGATTCGGGCTATGTGGCCGCGCAGCCGGTCGAGATGGTCGTCGATACGGTCGGCGCGGGCGACGGCTTTGCGGTCGGCGTGATCAGCGCGCTGCTCGAAGGCCGGGCGCCGCTTGACGCCGTCGTGCGCGGCAACCGCATCGGCGCGCTCGCGATTCAGGCTATCGGCGACTCCGAAGGGTTGCCGACGCGTGCGGAGCTCGCCCGGCTCGAACGCCTGGGGGCGCTGGAGTTGCTGTAATTCATCCATCAGTATCAGACTGGCTGCGCAACGACAGACCGGTTCTGGTAGCGACAACACGAAGGCGGTGAGGCACGCTTGCCTACATTGCACGAGACACTGACCGAAACAGACGCCGCGCGCGTGCGCGCCGGCGTCAATGCTCAGGAGATACTCATGCCTGTCACGCTCGCGCCGCGCCGCTGGTGGACGATCATGCCGATCGTCTTCATCACATACAGCCTCGCTTATCTGGATCGCGCGAACTTCGGCTTTGCCGCGGCTGCCGGCATCAACCGGGATCTCGGTATCGGGCCGGGGCTCTCATCGCTGATCGGCGCGCTGTTTTTTCTCGGCTATTTTTTCTTTCAGATTCCCGGCGCGATCTATGCCGAACGTCGCAGCGTGCGCAAGCTCGTGTTCGTCAGCCTGGTGCTGTGGGGCGGGTGCGCGGCGCTGACGGGTATCGTCAGCAACCCGGTGTCGTTGATGGCGCTGCGCTTTTTGCTCGGCGTCGTCGAGGCGGCCGTCATGCCCGCCATGCTGATCTTCATCAGCAACTGGTTCACGAAGGCCGAACGCTCGCGTGCCAACACATTCCTCATCCTCGGCAATCCCGTGACGGTGCTGTGGATGTCGGTGCTCTCGGGCTACCTCGTGCATGCGTTCGGGTGGCGGCAGATGTTCGTCGCGGAAGGGCTGCCGGCCGTCATCTGGGCGTTCTGCTGGTGGTGCGCCGTCAAGGACCAGCCCAGCGAGGCGACCTGGCTTACCCGCGCGGACAAGCGTGCGCTCGATGCCGTGCTGGCCTCCGAGCAGGCCACCATCAAGCCCGTGCGCAACTATGGCGAAGCCTTTCGTTCGCCCGCCGTCGTCAAGCTGTGCGCGCAATACTTCTGCTGGAGCATCGGCGTGTACGGCTTCGTCCTGTGGCTGCCCTCGATCCTCAAGAACAGCGCTGCGCTCGGCATGGTGGCGACGGGCTGGCTGTCGGCGCTGCCGTATTTGCTGGCCACGCTCGCGATGCTCGCCGCGTCGTGGGCGTCGGACAAGCGCCGCGCGCGCAAGGCATTCGTCTGGCCGTTCCTGCTCGTGGGCGCTTGCGCGTTCGCGGCATCGTATGCGCTCGGTGCCGCGCATGTCTGGCTTTCGTATGCGCTGCTCGTGATCGCCGGCGCGGCGATGTACGCACCGTACGGGCCGTTCTTTGCGATCGTGCCGGAGTTGCTGCCCAGGAACGTGGCCGGCGGGGCCATGGCGCTCATCAACGGCATGGGTGCGTTGGGCTCGTTCGTCGGCTCGTACGTCGTCGGCTACCTGAACGGCGTAACGGGCTCCCCGGCCGCGTCGTATGCGTTCATGAGCGTCGCGTTGCTGGCGGCCGTCGTGCTGACGCTGGCCGTGAGGGCCGAACCCGAGCAGCCGTCGATATTCGTCGGGCGGGCTCATCTATCCGGCAAGTGAGCCGATCGAACCGACACCATGTGATTGATTGATGCCATGAAACCGATGATCGTCGTCTATAAGACGCTGCCCGCCGATGTGCTGGCCTATCTGAACGAGCACGTCGAAACGATCGTGCTCGATCCCGAGCTCGGCGCCTCGCATGAGGCGCTGTTTTGGGCACTGCATCTGGCGCTGAGCGGGGCCGACGGCGCCATCGGCGCGAGCGTGAAAATCACGCCGGCCATGCTCGATGCGGCGCCGCGGCTCAAGGTGCTGTCGACGATCTCGGTCGGGATCGACAACTTCGACGTGGACGATCTCACGCGGCGCGGCATCGTGTTGACGCATACCCCCGACGTGCTGACCGAATCGACGGCCGATACCGTGTTCGCGCTCATCCTCGCCACGGCGCGCCGCGTCGTCGAACTCGCCGAGTGGGTCAAGGCGGGTCGCTGGCACGGCAGCATCGGGCCGGCACAGTACGGCGTCGACGTGCACGGCAAGACGCTCGGCATCGTGGGGCTCGGCCGCATCGGCAGTGCGCTCGCTCGTCGCGCGGCGCTCGGCTTCGGCATGCGCGTGCTGTACACGAACCGTCACGCGAACGAAGTGGCCGAGCGCGCGTTCGGCGCCCGCCGCGTGGCGCTCGCCCAGCTGCTGGCCGAAGCCGACTTCGTCTGCCTGCAGGTGCCGTTGACACCGGAGACGCGCGGCCTGATTGGCGCCGCCGAGCTCAAGGCGATGAAGCGCAGTGCGATCCTCATCAACGCGTCGCGTGGGGCGATCGTCGACGAAGCGGCGCTCATCGATGCGCTCGCGAGCGGCACGATCGCTGGCGCGGGACTCGACGTGTTCGAACGCGAGCCGCTGTCGGCCGATTCGCCGCTGCTGAGCCTGCCCAACGTCGTGGCGCTGCCGCATATCGGGTCGGCCACGCACGAGACGCGCCATGCGATGGCGCGCTGTGCGGCCGAGAATCTGCTGGCGGCATTGGCGGGCGCGCTCGAGCGCAACGTGGCCAACCCCGAGGTGCTGACGGGCAGGACGCTGCGGAGCGGCCTGCGGAGCAGGTGAGGGCGACGAGGGTCACTGCGAGTGGTGCAGCGTGCTGCGCTGCGCTATGATGCGCCACTCGACGAGTCGGAAAAGCGCGCCACGGCGCGCTTTTTCTATGCGGCTTGAGCGGCCCGCCGCCATTGCTTTCCCACGAGGAGATAACCGTTGACTCATGCCCAGACGAATCTGCGCGCTATGCGCAGTGCACAACGATGAACGGGCGTCCCGCCGCAGGCATACCGCGCCGCGCGACGATCAGCGACGTCGCCCGCGAAGCAGGTACCGGCAAGACGAGTGTGTCGCGTTACCTGAACGGCGAAACGAACGTGCTGTCCTCCGATCTGCGCGGGCGCATCGAGGCGGCCATCAAGCGTCTCGACTATCGGCCGAACCAGATGGCGCGCGGCCTCAAGCGCGGACGCAATCGCCTGATCGGCCTGCTCGTGGCCGATCTGACCAATCCGTACACCGTCGAAGTGCTGCGCGGCGTCGAAGCGGCCTGCCATGCGCTCGGGCTCATGCCGCTCGTGTGCAATGCCGCGAACGAACTCGATATGGAGCGGCGCTACTTGCAGCTGATGACGACGTATCGCGTCGAAGGCGTCATCGTCAACGCGCTAGGCGTCAACGAAGAGACGCTGCGGCCGTTCGGCGAAGGCGGTACGCCGGCGGTGCTCGTCGATCGCACGGTCGAAGGGCTGGCCGCCGACGTGGTGGGACTGAACAACGGCGGCGCCGTGCAGCTCGGCTTGCAGCACCTGATCGAGCGCGGTCTCGACGACATCACCTTCGTCGTGCAGCCCTACGAGCGCGTGAGCTCGCGGCGCCAGCGCGAGGGCGCGTTTCGCGAAGCGCTCGAGCTGGCGCGCGCGCAAGGCAGGGCGCTCGAGGGGTGCACGGTGAAGCTCGATCTTGGCGACGACGATGCGCTTGCGCGCACGTATGCCGAACTCGATCGGCACCTCGATGCCACGCTCGCGGCCGGCAAGAAACGCGTGGCGTGGTTCGCCGCGAACGGGCCTGTCGCGCTGTCGCTCGCCCTGCATCTGCATGCGCGCTACGGCGCGAACTGGCAGCAGTATGTCGCGCTGATGTCGATCGACGATTCCGAATGGGCCGAGCTCGTCGGCGTGACGACGATCCGGCAGCCGACCTACCAGATCGGCTATCGTGCCGTCGAATTCCTGAACGAGCGCATCGAAGGCACCGACGAACCGATCCGCGAGGCCATGCTCGAAGGCGAGCTCATCGCGCGCCACTCGACCGTGCGCTCGGACTGACGTTTGCCGGGTGGCCATAGGCTGCCCGGCGCATTCCTGTTACTCCCTACTCCGACAAGATGCTCATGGTTTCTCCGCTCGCGCTCTGGGGCTTGATCGTCGCGACGCTGTTCGTCGCGCTGCTGCCGATCGCGCTGTATGCGCGCTTGCGCAAGCCGATGGCGCTCGAGCGCCGCGACACGATCGTCGGCATCGCCGTGTTCGCGTTCTTCGCGATGATCGTCGAGCGCGCCGTCAACGCGTATCTGCTCGGCATCAACGCGACCACGTCCGCCTGGCTGTCGCACCCCGTCGCGTTCGTGCTGTACGGCACCCTGGCTGCCGGTGTGTTCGAAGAAGGCGGGCGCTACGTCGGCATGCGGTTCATCGCGGGGCGCCTGGCTACCGGCGCCAGCGATCGGCGTGACGGTGTTGCACTGGGCTACGGCCTCGGGCACGGCGGTGCCGAGGCCTGGCTCGTCGGCGTGCTCACGCAGATCCAGTGGATCGCCTACGCGATTCTCGCGAACCGCGGCGAACTCGACCGTCATTTGGTGAACCTGCCGATCGATGCGGTCGCGCGCATTCATTTGCTGTTGGCGAGCCTGTCGCTGCCGATGGCCGCGCTGTTCGCGCTCGAGCGCACGGCGGCGCTGGTGTTCCAGGTCGGGCTGTCGGCGTTGATGTGGCGAGGCGTGCGGGCCGGGCGCCTCGTGATCGTGCCGATCGCGATCGTCGCGCATGCGCTGCTCGATGTGCCGGCGCTGCTGTTTCAGGTGGGCCGGATACCGCTGTGGCTCGTCGACGGCGGCTATGGGCTCGCGGCGATCGCGGTGGCCTGCATGCTTGCGATACGCTGGCGGCGCAACTGGCTGGCACATCGGCGCGAACAAGCGCAGACGAGCCCCACCAAGCAAACGATGTAATCCGTGACGATGGAACCCTACCGATACGAATGTGCGAGCGCCGAGTTCGAAGAACTCGCGCGCGTGATCAGTGATCTGTTTCCCGAGCAGACGCTCTTTACCGAACAACGTGCCGACGACGGCCCCGCCGCGCTGGTCGCGCATTGGTTGGCGATGCGCTTCGGCAGCACGCCCAAGCGCATGACGCTGACCATGCAGGTGACCGTGCCGGCGCTTGCCCGCTATCGGGCGCTGCCGGTCCGTGCGCGCGGCCGCAGTTATGCCGTGCTGCGCGCGTTCGTCGAAGCGGCACTCGGTTCGCTCGAAGAGCAGTACGCGAGCGGGGCCGCCGTGCCCCGCGAGATGACGATCGAACTCGGCGACGAATTCGCTTGAATGCCCCTAGCGAAAAGACCGACTTCAGTCGGCGCGCCGGTAGACGGCCGCGAAGCGCTGCGCCTGCACGACGCCGTAATCGCCCGGTGCATACTGCATGACCCAATCGCCGGCCACGCCGCGCAGGACGTCGCCGGCGGCCGAGCGTGCGATCGAGAACGCCTCGCCCATCTGCTTGGCCAGCACCGGCGCCGGCCGGTTGCGATAAGCGCCCGCTTGGCCGTGCACGAGCGCCGACGAGGCCGGCACATACTTCGGATCGAAACGCTCGCGCGCCACGACCCAGCGCGCACCGCCGGTACCCGTCACGAGCGCGTCACCCGGCGCGTAGCGGTTCGGCCCCTCGAGGCTCATCAGTTCGCCGGGCTCCTCGGCGAACGTCACGAGCACGGTTTCGTCTTTCACGTAGCGATGCGCAGCCGGGTCCGTGCGCAGGTCGACGTCTTTCAGTTCGATCATGATGCCAAGCCAAATGTCAGGAAGGCGAGAGCGTAACGGGAAACGCTTGCGCGCGCACGTCTTTCGCTGTGCGGCGGCCGCTCACGGCAGGTCTTGCCGTAAGCGGCGGTTGCGACTGTAGATCACTGCTCAGCCGGCTTCTCGGCTGCACTGGCCTTGCCCGTGTGCCCCCGTCGATGTCCGCCCGGCGCGCTCATTCTTGCGCGGAACGTCGTATCGGCCAATTGCTTCTGCTGCGGCGAAAGGCTGCTGTAAAGCGGCTCGAAGGCGCCGACGAGCTTTTTCATGCCATCGGCGTGCGCCTGCGCGATGTCGGCGTACTGCTTCATGTTGTCGAGTGCCGATTGCGTCTTCGCAGCCTCGATGCGGTCGTGATAAAGCTTGTCCATCGTCGCGCCGTTCTCGCGCATCACGTCGGCGAACGTCTTCCATTGCGCTTCCTGCGCCGCGGTGATCTTCAGCTGCGAATGCAGCTGCGTGATGCGCGCTTCGACACGCGCGGTATCACGGTCGGCGGCCGGCATGCTGGCCGCCGATGCTTGCGCGGGGGCGGCGACCGGTGCCGATGCTTGTGCGAACGCGGCGCTTGCTGCGAGCGCACACGCGAGAACGACCAGTGTCTTTTTCATTGGAGCTCCTTCTGTCGGGAAAGCCTGCTCGAAACCTGCGGCGTTGCAGGTCAATGCGTTGGACCGCATTCACTGTGCGAACGTTCGTCGACAGCGCGAACGCAACGAATCTTGCGTAATCCTTACGATGTGCGCGACAGCTCGATGATGTCCCGGAATCCCTCCTCTCCCATCCCCAGGCCGACTTCCCGCGGGGCGACCGACTTCCTTCGGGGCACACGTACGCATGCGCGCTGTCTGTATTACAGTGGGCCTCCTCATGCGGTACGGTCATGACGACTTTTCAGGAGCGACAATGCGGATCCTCGTGGTGGGCGCCGGCGCGGTCGGCGGATATTTCGGCGGGCGGATGGCGCTGGCCGGACAAGACGTGACGTTTCTCGTGCGCGAGGCACGCGCGCAGCAGTTGAAGCAAACCGGGCTCGTGATCAAGAGTCCGAAGGGCGATGCGACGTTGAACGACGTACGCACGGTCCTGACGTCGCAGATCGAGGCGCCGTACGACCTCGTCCTGCTCAGTTGCAAGGCTTATGACCTCGACGATGCGATTGCCTCATTCGCGCCGGCGGTCGGCCCGAACACGGCGATCCTGCCGATGCTGAACGGCATGCGGCACCTCGATGTGCTCGCGCAGCGCTTCGGCCATGATCGTGTGCTGGGCGGCGTGTGCCTGATCGCCGCCACGCTCGACGAGACGCGCGCCATCGTGCATTTGAACGACCTGCATGCGATCGTCTTCGGCGAGCTCGACGGTGCCCTCAGCGCGCGCGTGGGCGCCATTGCCGAGGCATTGCGCACGGGCGGCTTCGACGTCGACGCGAACGACGCCATCGTGCAGCAGATGTGGGAGAAGTGGGTGTTCCTCGCGACGCTCGCCGGCAGCACTTGCCTGCTGCGCGCCAGTGTCGGCCATATCCTCGCGGCGCCGGGCGGGCAGGCTGCCATGCAGGCGCTGTTCGACGAATGCTCGGGCATCGCAGCTGCAAACGGCCACGCGATGCGCGAGCCGTTCGCGGCGCGCTCGCGTGCGATGCTGTTCGCGACGCGCTCCCCGATGACCGCCTCGATGCTGCGCGACATCGAAAACGGCTTGCGCACCGAGGGCGACCACGTGCTCGGCGATCTGCTCGCGCGCCGGCCGGCGAGCATGACTCAAGCCGCGGCGCCGAGCGTGCTGAGCCTCGCCTATACGCACGTCAAAGCCTACGAGGCGCGGCATGCGCGATAATGCGGCGCCTCTTTCTCCACGAGCCGTGATTCATCGATGAGACCTCCGCGCCTTGACCAACTCGACGACCTCGACCGCAACCTCGTCGCGCTGCTGCAAGCGAATGCGCGTGAGAGCGTAGCCAATCTCGCGCGCCAGCTCGGCGTCGCGCGCACGACGGTGCTCGCGCGCATCGAGCGGCTCGAGCGCATGCAAGTGATCGCGGGCTACGGTGTGCGGCTCGGCCAGGATGTGCTCGATGCGAGCATTCACGCCTATGTGGGCATCATCCTCGCACCGAAGTACGGCGCAAACGTGCTCAAGCGCCTGGAGAAGATGCCCGAGGTGCAACTGCTCTGCGCGGTCAGCGGCGAGTTCGATTACGTGGCGTGGTTGCGTGCCGACTCGCCGGACCGGCTCAACGATCTGCTCGATCAAATCGGAGCGCTCGAAGGCGTCGAACGCACGACGACGTCGATCATCCTGGCTCGCAAGATCGACCGCGGCACGATGGGCTGAGTCTTTTTACCCCATTTTCGACGAAATGTAAGTTTGCATCGTCATTTCGTCGAAATGGGCGCTACTAAACGGCACTTTGCGCCTGTTTTCTGTTTTTGCGCGTCTCTACACTGTTCCCTGTCCAAAGCGTCTCATCGCGGTGCGGTGCGGCCAGGCTCGAACATACACACAAGACACGGAACAGGAGAAGCGCATGAAGGTAGCTATCGTCGGTGCAGGGTTGATCGGTCACACCATCGCCCACATGCTGCGTGAAACCGGCGACTACGAAGTGGTCGCATTCGACCGCGATCAGGCCGCGTTGGACAAGCTGGCTGCAGAAGGCATCGCGACGCAACGCGTCGATTCCGCCGATTCGAATGCGATCAAGGCTGCGGTGCAAGGCTTCGATGCGCTCGTCAACGCACTGCCGTACTATCTCGCCGTCAACGTGGCGGGCGCGGCCAAGGCTGCGGGCGTGCATTATTTCGATCTGACCGAAGACGTGCGTGCGACGCAGGCGATCCGCAACCTCGGCGACGGCGCGGCACAAGCGTTCATGCCGCAATGCGGCCTGGCGCCGGGCTTCATCGGCATCGCCGCGCATGAGCTCGCGAACCGCTTCTCCGAAGTGCGCGAAGTGAAGATGCGTGTGGGCGCGCTGCCCGAGTTTCCGACCAACGCGCTCAAGTACAACCTGACCTGGAGCGTCGACGGCCTCATCAACGAATACTGCCAGCCGTGCGAAGCGATTCGCGAATCGCACACGCAATGGGTGCAGCCGCTCGAAGGTCTCGAGCATTTCTCGCTCGACGGCATCGAATACGAAGCGTTCAACACGTCGGGCGGTCTCGGCACGTTGTGCGAGACGCTGTCGGGCCGCGTCGAGACGCTCGACTACAAGTCGGTGCGTTATCCGGGCCACCGCGATCTGATCCAGTTCCTGCTGCAGGACCTGCGCCTCTCGACCGATCGCGACACGCTCAAGACGATCATGCGCCGCGCCGTGCCCTCGACCGCGCAAGACGTCGTGCTGATTTTCGTCACGGTGACGGGCATGCGCAACGGCCAGCTCGTGCAGGACGTGTTCACGCGCAAGATCTTCGCGAAGACGGTCTGCGGCATGCCGATGAGCGCCATCCAGATCACGACGGCCGGCGCGATGTGCGCGGTCCTCGACCTGTTCCGTGAAGGCAAGCTGCCGCAAAGCGGCTTCGTGCGCCAAGAGCAAGTGTCGCTGCGCGACTTCCTCGCCAATCGTTTCGGCCAGCTGTACGAAGGCTCGACGCTCGACGCGATGGCGACGACGACGACGGCCTAAGTAAGTTGGGTACGAGGGCAACCTGAGAGAACCCCCAAGGCCATCTCTGGCCTTGGAAAGCATAGCGGCACCCCGTAGGGCACTCGAGAGAGCCGCAATAGAAGAGGATAGCCACGCATGCGGCGACGCATGCGTGGTGAACCTCCCGCCTTCGTTTCCGCTTCCGCTGATTGAGCGCTGTGCTGTCGAATGCGCTCGTTACGCGGACCGTCCTTCGACGATCGCGCGCAGCAGCGCGTCGAGATCGGCCGCCGTAGGCGCCGTGTTGTCGAACATCAGCAGACCTTCGCGCGCCGCACCACTCGGCACGAAACGTCGTTGCCGATACGCATCCCAGTGTGTGAGCTTGTAGGCGTCGTTTGGATTGCGACGCGCAACGATGCGCGCGTGCGCCGTTTCCTCGGAGGTATAGACCCATACGATCTGGACCATCACATCGTCGCCGATGCCGAGCCATTGGCGATCGAACAGGCGCCTGTCGCGTATCTCGCGCGAAAGCGGACCGACCACGACCACACTGACGCCGAGCTCGAGGTTTTCGCGGGTCGTATCGAGCAATCCCTTGTATTCCGGATCACGCAGATGTTGCAAATACAGTGGACTGTCGCGATCGTCCGGGTTGCCCGTCAGCGCGCCCATCGCTGCGGCGCTGTAGCGGCCATACAACGTGTCCTTGTCGAGCAGGCAGAAGGCCTCGCCCGTCGCGCGCATGAGCGGGCCGATGAGCCGCTTGGCAATCGTCGTCTTGCCGGTGCCTGCATGGCCGCAAAAGAATACGAGGTGCGTCACGAACCGATGTCCTTGGTCTAACTTGAGAGAAACGGCGCTCGGGTACCGTTTCTCCGATCATGACCAAGAAGGCTGGGAGGCGCAAGCGCGTGATGGTGACACTCGCGCCGGGCAGGGAGGGTGACGCGTCAGTCTTGAGGCCGGATCGGCGTCGCGGCTTGAGGGCCGACGACGGTCGTCCAGGGCCGGATCTTCCAGCCCGTTACGACACCATTGCGTACGTAAGGATCGTTCCTCGCGAACTGTTCGAGCACGTCGGGCGACTCACAGTCGAACAGCAGCAGGGAGCCGTCGACGGGATCGGCCAACGCGCCCCCGAGGACCAGTTCGCCGCGTGCGACAGCTTGCCATGCGTAGGTCAGGTGTTCTGCGCGGAACTGGCCGCGTCGCTCGAGGTAGTCGGGGGCGACTTCGTAAAACAGAAGGCAATGCATGGCAGATCTCCCGGGGCGACAAAATTAAGCTGTGAACTAATAACCCTCTTGCTCTGTGGACGTCGACATTTTCGCCCGCGTTCGACGAGACGTTTTCGCTGGCGGAGCGTCTTGCTGCGCTGGCACCTCATCTTCGGCGGGCGGCACCGCATCGATGAGCCGGTCGAGACGGCTGTATAGGTCGCCGAGCACACTCGGACCAAGACTCGCTTCGAGTTGCTTGTACTGTGCATCGATGCGCGGGCGGATGACGGCGACGAGATCGAGGCTTTTCGCGGTCAGGCTGACGATCAGCTTGCGCTGATCGGCGAGCGGCCGCATGCGGCGGATCAAGCCGTCGCGCTCCATCCGTTCGAGCACGCCGGTGAGGCTCGGGCTCAAAATGCAGCACTGCTTTGCGATCTGGCCCGCCTCGAGCTCGTGACGCGGTGCATCGCCAAGCGTGCGGATGATGCGCCATTGCTGCTCCGTCAGCGAAAATTCCTTCAGAATCGGGCGAAACAGGCCCATCAGCGACTCGCGCGCTTGCAGCAGGAGCATGGCTAGATTGCGATGTTCGAACGGTCGATTCATGGTGCGGCGCAGCGTATGGCAAACGAAGAAGTCATCTTAGCAGCGCTGCATCGTGTGTGCGCGACCTGATAACGACAAGCCACCGAGATTGCACGTATTTAATATATTAAGTACGATTTGGATCGCGGATCGGAAAGATCGAAGGAGACCGTCGATGAGATTGGCGCATGTCGCCGGCTCGATTGAGCGCACCCTACGCGGCGAACTCGAGCTCGGCACCGTCTATGGCACGTTGTTGAACTTTCGTGGTGCGCTGACAGCACTCGGCGAGGCCGTCCATGCGCCGCCTTACGGCGCGCCGCCGCGTGCGCCGGTTCTCTACATCAAGCCGGCCAACACGCACGCGTCACACGGTGCGACTGTCTGCATGCCGGCCGGCGTCGAGTCGCTGCGGATCGGCGCTGCGCTCGGTATCGTGTTCGCACGCCGGGCCACGCGGGTCAGCCCCTCCGATGCGTTGGACTATGTGCTGGGCTACACGATCGCAAGCGACGTCAGCGTGCCGCATGACTCGTATTACCGGCCTGCCGTGCGCTCGACCTGCCGTGACGGCTTTTGCCCGCTCGGGCCGGCCATCGTGTCGCGCAACGCCGTGTCCGATCCCAACCATCTGCCGATTGCCGTGCGCATCAACGGTCAAACGGAGCAGACCGACAAGACGTCGCAAACCGTACGCAGCGTCGAGCAACTGATTGCCGACGTGACCGAGTTCATGACGCTCGACGCCGGCGACGTGCTGCTGCTCGGCGTACCGGCCGATGCACCGCATGCGCACGCAGGCGATCACGTCGAGATCGAAATCGGCGAGATCGGCATCCTTTCGCATTCGGTCGCGCTGGCCGAGGGCCGCGCTCAGGAGGCGCCATGAAGACCGCACGTGTCGTATTCAACGGCGCGTTGCACACGGCCACGCCAGCCGGTACGGATCTGATCCGCCTCGACACCGGACGCATCGTCAACGAACGCGATGTAAGGTGGCTGCCGCCGATCGTGCCGCGCACGACGTTCGCGCTGGGCCTGAACTACGCCGATCACGCCAAAGAGCTCGCCTTCAAAGCGCCCGACGAACCATTGGTATTCCTCAAAGGACCGAATACGTTCGTCGGCCACCGCGCGCACACGGTGCGGCCCAGCGGCGTCGACTACATGCACTACGAGTGCGAGCTGGCCGTCGTCATCGGGCGGCGAGCAAGCGGCATCAAGAAGGCCGATGCATACGACTACGTTGGCGGCTACACGATCGCGAACGACTACGCCGTGCGCGACTATCTCGAGAACTACTATCGTCCCAACCTGCGCGTAAAAAGCCGCGATACTTGTACGCCGCTCGGCCCGTGGCTCGTGGACCGCGACGACGTGCCCGACCCGATGAACCTCACGCTCTCCACGTTCGTGAACGGCACGCGTACGCAGCACGGCTCCACACGCGACATGATTTTCGACATCGCCTCGCTGATCGAATATTTGAGCGCGTTCATGACGCTCGAGCCAGGCGACTTGATCCTCACGGGTACGCCCGAGGGGCTTGCCGATACCCGTTTGGGCGACGAAGTCGTCACCGAAATCGAAGGCATCGGCTGCCTCGTGAATACGATCGTGAGTGAGGCCGATTACTATGGCGAGGCCGCTTGCGCAAGCCATTGGGCGAGGAGCGAACGATGACGATCAAGCATTGGATCGACGGCAAGCTGGTTGAGAGCCGCGAGACCTTCATCACCTACAACCCGGCGACGGGAGAGGCAATCGACGAAGTCGCGTCGGGCGATGCCGAGGAGGTCGAGCTGGCCGTGCGAGCCGCGAAAGACGCGTTTCCGAAATGGGCCGACACACCGGCCAAGACGCGCGCGAAGCTGATGCGTCGCCTGGCCGAGCTCATCGACGAGCACGTGCCCGAGCTTGCCGCGCTCGAAACACAGGACACGGGCCTGCCCATCGCGCAGACGCGTAAGCAGTTGATCCCGCGTGCCGCCGAGAATTTCAACTTTTTTGCGCAAGCGTGCGTGCAGATGAACGGGCGCACGTACCCCGTCGACGATCAGATGCTCAACTACACGCTCTATCAGCCGGTGGGCGTGTGTGCGCTGATTTCGCCTTGGAACGTGCCGTTCATGACTGCGACCTGGAAAGTCGCGCCGTGCCTTGCGCTTGGCAACACGGCGGTGCTGAAGATGTCGGAGCTCTCGCCGCTGACGGCCGACCAGCTCGGCTTGCTGGCGCTCGAGGCCGGCATTCCCCCCGGCGTGCTCAACGTCGTGCATGGCTACGGGGCGCGTGCGGGCGACGCGCTCGTGCGGCATCCGGACGTGCGCGCCGTCTCGTTCACGGGTGGCACGACCACGGGCAAGCGCATCGTCGAGCGTGCGGGGCTCAAGAAATTTTCGATGGAGCTCGGCGGCAAATCGCCGGTGCTGATCTTCGACGATGCCGACCTCGAACGCGCGCTCGATGCTTCGCTGTTCACGATCTTTTCGATCAACGGCGAGCGTTGCACGGCGGGCTCGCGCATCTTCGTGCAGCGTACGATCTACGATGCTTTCGCTCAGGCGTTCGCGCGTCGCGCGCAGCGGCTGATCGTGGGCGATCCCACCGACGACGCGACGCAACTGGGTGCACTGATCACGCGCGCGCACTGGGAGAAGGTCACGGGCTACATCCGGCTCGGGGAACAAGAGGGGGCGCGCATCCTGGCGGGTGGGCCCGATAAACCGGCATCGCTGGCCCCGCATTTGAGGAACGGGCACTTCGTATCGCCGACCGTGCTCGCCGATGTCGACAATCGCATGCGCGTCGCGCAGGAGGAGATCTTCGGGCCCGTCGCTTGCCTGATTCCGTTCGATGACGAAGACGACGGCCTGCGTCTGGCCAACGATACCGACTATGGGCTGGCGTCGTATATCTGGACGCAGGACGTCGGCAAGGTGCATCGGCTCGCGCGCGGCATCGAGGCCGGCATGGTATTCGTCAACAGCCAGAACGTGCGCGATCTGCGCCAGCCTTTCGGCGGCGTCAAGGCGTCGGGCACGGGGCGCGAGGGCGGCGAGTACAGTCTCGAGGTGTTCGCCGAAGTGAAGAACGTCTGTATCTCGATGGGCAGCCACACGATACCGAAGTGGGGCGTCTGAGCCGCTACGCGGCTTGAGGAGGCACGCAGAATGGGAAAGCTGTCGTTGGCCGCGAAAGTGACGCATGTGCCGTCGCTGTATCTGTCGGAGATGCCGGGCAAGCACCACGGCTGCCGCGCGGCCGCCATCGAGGGGCATCGCATCATCGGCGAGCGCTGCCGCGCGCTCGGCGTCGATACGATCGTCGTGGCCGACGTGCACTGGCTCGTCAACGCGGGCTACCACGTCAATTGCAACGAGCACTTCAGCGGCACTTACACAAGCAACGAGCTGCCGCATTTCATCAAGGACATGCGCTACGCGTATCCGGGCAACCCACTGCTGGGCCGCCTCATCGCGAAGACGGCGACCGAGCAGGGCGTGTTCACACGCGCGCATGAAATCGCGAGTCTCGAACTCGAGTACGGCACGCTGGTGCCGATGCGCTATATGAACGGCGACGAGCACTTCAAGGTCGTCTCGATCGCGGCGTGGTGTGCCTGGCATCAGCTCGACGAAAGCCGGCGCTTCGGCGCGGCACTGCGCGATGCGATCGAAGCCAGCGACTCGAATGTCGCCTTTCTCGCCAGCGGCTCGCTCTCGCATCGTTTCAGCGACAACGGCAGCCCTGAGGCATCCATGCATGCGATCAGCCGCGAGTTCTTCCGGCAAGTCGATCTACGCGTGGTCGAGCTATGGAAGCAGGGCGATTTCGCGACGTTCTGCAAGATGCTGCCCGAGTACAACGAGCACTGCCACGGCGAAGGCGGCATGCATGATACGGCGATGCTGTTGGGCCTGCTGGGATGGGATGCCTACGACAAGCCCGTCGAGATCGTCACCGATTACTTCGCGAGCTCCGGCACCGGGCAGATCAACGCGATCTTTCCGCTGCCGTGAGCCGTCATCGTCATTGCGGTTTATCGGATCAAGGAGCCTAGCGATGCCTCATATCATCGTCGAATACACCGACAATCTGCGCGAAGATGCGCGCGTTGCGCTGCTGCTGAAGACGATCAACGAGACGCTGATCGCGCAAGGCGGCGTCTATCCAACCGGGGGCATCCGCTCGCGTGCGATCGAGCTGCACGACTATTGCGTCGCCGACGGCACCGAGAACGATGCGTTCGTTCATGTCACGCTGAAGATCGGTTCGGGGCGCAGTGAGGCGGTCAAGCAGCAAACGTGCGATGCGCTGTTCGAGGCGATCAAGGCGCACTTTTCCGAGGTGTATGCGAGACGCTATTTGGCGTTGTCGCTCGAACTGGTCGAGTTCAGCGAGAGCGGGTCGTACAAGCACAACAACATTCACGAGCGCTATCGACGCGCTTCCTGATCTCCTTAAATCCCTGATTGATTTGCCATCCTAATCGATTGCCATGCTGAATCAGTCCATGATCGAGGCGCTTGCGCAGCGCTTGCACGAGGCTGAGCGCGAGCGCTGCCAGATCCGCCAAATATCGCTCGACCACCCCGACATCACGATCGACGATGCCTACGCCATTCAGCGCGAATGGGTCGCCATGAAGCTCGCAGAAGGACGCACGTTGAAGGGGCACAAGATCGGGCTCACGTCCAAGGCGATGCAATACACGTCACAGATCGACGAGCCCGATTTCGGCGCGCTGCTCGACGACATGTTTTTCGCCGAGGGCAGCACCGTTCCCGTCGAGCGTTTCATCGTGCCGCGCCTCGAAGTCGAACTCGCCTTCGTCCTCGGCAAACGGCTCGAAGGGCCGAATTGCACGATCTACGATGTGTACGATGCTGTCGATTACGTGACGCCTGCGCTTGAAATCATCGACGCGCGTAGTCATTCACTCGATCCCGAGACCAAGCGGCCGCGCAAAGTCTTCGACACCATCGCCGACAATGCCGCGAATGCCGGCGTGATCCTCGGTGGGCGGCCGGTGCGGCCTCATGACGTGGACTTGCGCTGGGTGGCCGCGATCATGTCGCGTAACGGGGTCGTCGAAGAGACGGGCGTTGCGGCAGGCGTGCTCAATCATCCGGCCAATGGCGTGGTATGGCTCGCCAACAAGCTGCATCGATTCGGCGTGGCGCTCGAGCCTGGCCAAGTGATCCTCGGCGGTTCGTTTACGCGGCCCTGCGCGGCGCGCAAAGGCGATACGTTTCATGTCGATTACGGGCCGCTCGGGGCAATCGGCTGCTATTTCGGGTAGCGCGACAACAGAGCACTCGTTCGGTTTCGCAGGTCGTGATATCAGGCCGCTAGTTCTTGTCCAAGCACGGTGCCGCGGGTAGTATTCGCTCGCCATTCATGCGGGCGGGCGGTTTCCTGCCCGTTCTCCGAAGCCGTCGAGACCACCGATGCACCATTTCTTCCAGCCGCTCAATCACCTTCGGAACATTCGCGTTTGGGCGCGCCGGCACGACGCGAGCGTTTCCCTCGACGCCGTCACGTTCCGTGTGACAGTCACGCGCGACGGCCGTGTGGTGACGCTCGTGCCCCGGTTCATCATGGAGATGGACACCGGGTTCGCCTACACGAACCACTTCGGGGACGACGACACGCTCTTCTGCGGTTGGCTACCCTACGACGTCAAGCGTTGGCCACTCGCCTCGGACAAGCTCGCCTTCAAGCAGTATTGCGAGCAAGCCGGGTTGCCGGTTCCGGCCTATTCATTGCAAGGGATGCAGCAACCGGACACCGACTTCATCGTCAAAGGGCGCCAAGGTTCGTTCGGCCGCGGGATTCGTGGCCCATTTCGTTCGGGCAGTGCGCAAGCCCAGGCTGTCGTGCTCAGCCCGGGCCAGTTCTTCGAGCAGTTCGTTCAGGGCGAGTGCGCCAAGATCTGGTGCTGGAACGGATGTCCGGTGGCGATGGAGCGCTTGAAGGCGCCGTTCGTCGTCGGCGATGGCGTGCGCTCGTTGCGCGAGTTGCTCGAAAGTAGCGGACGCGGCAGCTTCGACGTGCCCCAGCCCGCCGATAAAGCCGATCACGACGTGCTTGCGTGGCAAGGTCTCGACGTCGACAGTGTGCCGGCCTTGGGGCAGCGCGTCGTGCTCGACTTTCGGTACGCTTCGCCGTTCGATCGGACGATCACGCGCGACCGCGACGTGCTGTCGGCGCAGAGCGTTTCAATGCGGGCGCGGCTGCACCAAATGGCCGGTTCGCTTGCGCAAGGCATTCCTCCGGCGACGCGCGAGCACACCATCTTTACGGTCGATGCCATCGTCGACGAGGATGACCAGCTGTGGCTGCTGGAGATGAACAGCCACCCCATGGTGCATCCGGCCAGCTATGTGCCGATGCTCGATAGCCTTTTCGGCGTGGATTTGTTGTCATTGCCCCGCGATTGAGCGGGTACTCGCACGGGTACGGCGCGTAGGAATAGACGCATTCGCCTAGGCCGCGAAATTTTTTTGGCAAATCGCTAAACGTTTTCAGAAATCGCCGGATAACTTGTTCTGAAGACCGCGAGCGGAGTCGGCGGCTCTTGATCCGGGCAGCGGGCGGTGTCAAGCCGAAACAGCGGATGCCCAAGTCAACCTACACGCGAGGAGTACCAAATGGCAGTGCAACAGCAGATTTCGGCCCAGTCCGGTGTGGCGCAACAAGAAACGTTCATTCGCTACCGTGCGCCGATGGACGCGAGCGGCTGGGAGATTACCCGCGAGCCAGTTCAGCGGCGCATGACGCAATCGCCCATCATCAATCTCGGTAGCGGCGGCCATGGCTCGTGCGTCCTGGCCGGCACGCCGATCCTGATGGCGGACGGCAGCACGCGCAGCATCGAAACGTTCGTCGGCGGCGAGAAAGTCCGCACGCTGAGCGGCGTCGGCACCGTGACTGCTGTCGAGCGCGTCAAGCTCGGCGTCACGCGCCGCATCATCGAACTGGCCCGTCCCAATGCCGAGTCCCTGTTCCTCTCCGACGAGCACGCGCTCTGGACGCGCAACGAAGCAGGCGGCGCAGCGCAGGAATGGTGGGGCACCTACAACTTCAGCCACTGGTTCTGGGAAAAGAGCATCGGCATCGCCTCGCAGACGACCCGCGATGCACACGCACTGCGCTTCGATATCCCGAACCTGCACGCGACGGTCGACGGTTGGCACGCCGTGCAGCCGATCTACCACGTGATGCCGATCGACACGCCGCTGTTCGATCTGATCGTCGACGTCGGCGGCAGCTACATCGCCGGCGGCTTCGTGCTGAGCAGCCGCGCGACCGATGCCGATTGCGAAGGCGTCAGCTGGAAAGCAGGCGAGCTCGTCGCCGCCTGACGCCTTAACGGCACTCCAAGCAGTTTGACTTCTGTCCGTCCGGCCGTTTTTCGGCTGGACGGTGGGCGCCTTTGCGCCCGTGGCGAGCGCGAGAGCAGCTCGCGCCACGACACTCCCGAGGAATAAGAAAAATGGTAGCGATCGTCAGCGGCAATGGTCTGGGCCTGTCTTTGTCTTCGTTGTCCCTGCTGGGGCAGCGCGGTGTCGCCGGCAATGTCGCCGGTGGCCGCAACGGAGAGCTCGGCTACGTCAACGCGGCGAACGGCAATCTGATCCTTCAGGACCGTGACGACTACCTCGCTGCGCACGGCCTGCCGGTCGATGTGCTGCGCACCTACAACAGCGAAGGCAACTTCGGCGACGGTGGCGACAACTGGAACCTCGGGACGAGCCGCAAGCACCTGCAAATCTCGGGCATCGTCTACACCGCGGGCAGCACGATCACGCGCACCGACGCCGACGGTACACAAGCCGTTTTCACCTTCGACGCGGCACGCGACCTGTACGTCAACCGCGACGGCGCTGGCGCGAACGATACGATCCGCTACGACAGCAAGGCAGGACGCCTCATCTTCACGAGCGGCGCAACGGGCGCCCAGGAACGCTACGAGATGGGCGGCCTCGGACGCCTGCTCTCGACGACCGATACCGTCGGCAACACGATTACCTATAGCTACGGCAGCAACAACTTGCTGTCCAAGATCGTCGACGCGAGCGGCGAGACGACTTACCTCGATTACAGCGGCAACGACGTTACGCAGATTCGTACTGTGCTGCAGGACGGCACGACGATCGCGCGTGTGCATTACGGCTACGACGCGCAGAATCGCCTCTCGATGGTCAGCGTCGATGTGAGCGCGGCTAGCGGCAGTACGCCCGCCACGAGTTACGTAACGACCTACGGCTACGACGGCACGAGCAAGCGCATTGCCTCGATCACGCAGTCCGACGGCAGCACGCAGTCGTTTACCTATGTGCAGGTGGGGAGCGACTACCGCATCGCCACGGCCACCGACGGCAACGGCCAGATCACGCGCTTCGCCTATGACACGACGAACCGCCGCACGAGCGTCACCGATCCGCTGGGACTCGTGTCGACGTTCAGCTACGACACGGCCGGGCGCCTGACGCAGCTTACGGGCCCGTCGGTGAACGGCGTTGCGCAGTCAACCACGTTCACGTATGGCATCGGTGGCCACGTTGCGCAGATCGTCGATGCGGCCGGCCGCACCGTCACGATGCAGTACGACGCGAACGGCAATCAGATCCAGCAGCAGGACAGCTCCGGCAACACGGTCACGCGTATCTACAGCACGACGTTCAATGGTCTGCTGACCGAGACGATCTACACGAGCCCGGCCGCTGGAACGACGCAGGCCGCACAGCCGCTGACGACGCGCTATGTGCGCGATGCGCAGAACCTGCTGCGCTTTACCGTCAGCGCCGATGGCCGCGTGACCGAGTATCGCTACAACGCGAACGGCGAGCGCACGGCGACGATCCAGTACAGCGGCAACAGCTATGCGCTGACGGGCCTGGCCTCGACCGATGTGCCCACGCTTGATCAGATGCAGGCCTGGGCGGCGAAGGCCAACCTTGCGCAAACCGAGCGCACCGACTTTGCCTACGACTTCCGCGGGCAGCTCGCGAGCCGCACCGCGTATGCGATCGTGGACGCCTCGGGCAACGGCATCACCGATGGCACGCAGTCGGTCACGCACTACGTCTACGACCCGCAAGGGCGCTTGCTGTCGACCGTCGACGGCCGCTCGAACGCCACGCAGCTGACCTACGACGGCCTGGGCCGCGTGCTCACGAGCACCGATGCGGCGGGCCACATCACCGTCACGCGCTACGACGACGCGCACAACCTGACGTTGGTGAAGCTCGCAAGCGGGCTGACGACCTCGTCGATCTACGACAAGGCCGGCCACCTGCTGAGCGTCGTGCAAGCCGATGCGAACGGGCAGAGCCTGGGCCAGACGAGCTACGCCTACGACGCCGATGGCCGCTTGCGCATGACGACGGACCCGACCGGTGTGCGGCAGTTCGTGCTGTACGATGACGCCGGCCGCAAGATCGCCGACATCGACGGCGCTGGCGCACTGACCGAATACCAGTACGGGCAAGGCAGCGACCTCGCGCAGACGATCGCCTACAGCACACCGCTGACGGCGGCAGCCCTGGCGAGCCTGATCGATGCGAACAGTAAGTCCGGCAACGTGAGCCTGGCTTCGATCCGGCCGGCCGCGAGCGCCAGCGACCGCACCGCGCACAACGTCTACGACGCCTCGGGGCGTCTGGCGATCAGCATCGATGCCGCCGGCAACGTGACGCGCACGATCTACGATGGCGCTTCGCGCATCGTGTCGGTGATCCGCTACGCGACGCCGCTCGACTTGAGCAAGCTCGGCGCGAATCCGACGATTGCCTCGGCGACGCCGGTCGCGAGCGCGCAAGACCGCATCACGCGAAACTTCTACAACAACGACGGGCAACTTATCGGCACGGTCGATGCCGAGGGCGGCCTCGTCGAATACCGCTACGACGCGGCGGGCCGCCAGACGGACCGCATCGCGTATGCGACGCCGGTCTCAAGCACGGCCGCCGCACAAGCGGGTGCGACGCTTTTGTCGCTGATCCCGGCCGCAAGCTCGAGCGACGCCCACAGCTACACGCTGTATGACGGCAAGGGCCAGGTGACCGGACAGGTCGATGCCGAGGGTTACCTGACGGAGAGCGTCTACGACGCTGCCGGCAACGCGGCGAAGACGATTCGGTATGCGACGGTTGTGACGATGCAAGCGGGCGCGACAGTATCGTCGTTGCGCCCCGCTTCAAAGCCCGAAGACCACGTCGTGACGAACACGTACACGGCGCTGAACCAGCTGGCGACGAGCACTGACGTCGAAGGCACGACGACGCAGTACGCCTACGATAGCGCGGGCCACTTGGTGTCGACGACGCGCGCAGCCGGCACGACCGATCAACGCACGCTGACCAAGCAATACGACGTGCTGGGCCGCGTGACGGCT
>NZ_RBZV01000001.1:777557-1085905 GCF_003628145.1 Trinickia fusca
AGGCGCCTCACTGCTGACGGACGGCATGACGGCCGCTCAGATCGGCGCGATCTGGACGCAGTACGGCACGAGCTATACGTATGACGCCGCGGGCCGCCGCACGAGTGCGCTCGATGCCGCGGGCAACAAGACGCTGTTCTTCTACGATCAGGACGGGCGCCTGACGCATACCGTCAACGCACTGGGCGAAGTCGAGGAGCGTCAATACGATGCGCTTGGCCAGCTCGTGGGCACGGTGCACTACGGCACGCGCATCGCGCTGCCGGGCTTGAGCGGTGGGCTCGAGAGCGCGGCGCTGGCCAATGCGTTGAACGCGATCCGCAATCCGGCGCTCGATAGCCGCACGACCGTCACGTATACGTCCACGGGCTTGGTCGCTTCGTCGAAGGATGCGCTGGGCAATGCGACCACGAACAGCTACGACGCGTTCGGCGACATACAGTCGAGCACGACGCCGATCGATGCGACGCATGCGCTGACACGCACGTTCACGTACGACCATCGCGGCTTGCAGACGAGCGCGACGTCGGACCCGCTGGGCACGGCTGCCGCAACGTCAACGCAATACGACGCCTTCGGCCGCGCGATCCGCTCGGTCGATGCGAATGGCAACGTCCGCACGCAGCGCTACGACCGCCTCGGTCGCGTGGTTCAAACCTTCGATCCGACGAACGCGAACGTCGTGACGACCTACGACGCGTTCGATCGCGTGCTGACCAAGACCGATGCGTCGGGCACGGTCACGTACAACTACTCGACGGCGGGCCGTAGCCTGACCGTGAAAAGCGCCGAGGGCGTGAGCGTCACGATGGTGCACACGCGCAACGGCCAGACCGCGAGCGTGACCGACGGCTTGGGCAACGTCACGCAGTACACGTACGACAAGAATGGCAATCTGATTCAAACGAGCACGCCGCTCACGCAGACGACGAGCCAGTACGACGCAGCGAACCGCCTGATCCAGACGACGGATGCGAACGGCAACGTCGTGAGCTACAGCTACGATGCGGCCAATCGGATGCTCACGCGCGTGGTGGACCCGACGGGGCTGAAGCTGACCACGACGTATCAATACGACGTGAAGGGCCAGCAGATCTCGGCGACGGACCCGAACGGGGTGATCACGCAGATCCGCTATGACGCGAAGGGCCAGAAGCTGAGTCAGACGGTCGACGCGGGCGGCTTGAATCTGGTCACGCAGTACAGCTACGACGCGCGCGGCAATACGCTGACGGTGACGAGCCCGGGCGGTACGGTGACGCAGTACGTCTACGACACGCTGGGTCGTCGCATCGAGCAGCACGTCGACCCGAGCGGCCTGAACCTCGTCACGCGTACGGCCTACGACAAGAGCGGCAACGCGGTGACGGTCACCGATCCGAACGGCAACGTGACGCGCAACGTGTACGACGCCGATGATCGCCTGGTCTATACGATCGACGCTGCCGGCAACGTCACGCAGACGACATACGACGCAGCGGGCCATGTCGCGCAGATGACGACCTATGCGACGCCGATCTCGCTGGCCAATCTCGCGCTGGCACCGGCGATCGCCGACGTGCAGGCGCGCGTAATCGCAAACGCAGCGACCGACGTCACGCAACTGCGCCGCTACGACCACGACGGCCGCCTGACGTGGACCGTCGACGGGGCGGGCGGCGTGGTGGGCTACGTCTACGACGCCAATGGCAACGTGACCAAGCGCACGGCCTACGCGAACCGCCTGTCGGCCAGCGATCTGGCCGCGCTCAAGCAATCGGGCGGCGTACCCGCACCGGTCGCGGACCCCGCACGCGATCTCGTCAAGCGGACGGTCTATGACGCGCTCAGCCGCGCGATCTATACGATCGACGGTACCGGCGCCGTGCTCGAGCAGCATTACGATGGCAACGGCAATGTGATCGAGCGTATCGGCTACGCGGCGCGTATCGCCATCACGGAGCCCGTCACGGCGAAGGGCATCGCATCGCAGGTGCAGGCGAGCGCCGGCAATGCGAGCACGCAATATCTGCGCAATACGTTCGACAAAGCCAATCGCCTTGCCTTCACGGTCAACGGTGTGGGTGCAGTCAAGCAGAACGTCTACGACGCCGATGGCAATGTGATTCGCACGATCGCCTACGCAGCGCCGATCGACCTGAGTCAGTTGCGCACGGCCAATCTGGCGGCGGTAGCAGCGGGCGGCGACGATCGTGTGGCGACGTTTGCCTACGATGCGCTCGGCCGCCAGGTCTACGCCGTCGACGCAATGGGCGGCGTGACGCAACAGGTGTTCGATGCCAACGGCAATGTCGTCGAACGCATCGCGTATGCGAACCGCCTGGCAGCGACGGGCCTCGCCACGTCGACGGCACTGGCCGCACTGAAGGCGTCCATCGCACCCGACGCAGCCAATGATCGCACCGCACGCACCGTATTCGATAGCGCCAACCGGCAAGTGTTCGCGATCGATGCGCTCGGCCATGTCACACAGAACTGGTACGACGCGGCCGGCAATGTGCTCGTGACGCGCGCCTACGCGCATGCAATCGACACGAGCAAGCTGCCAGCCGTCGCGCTGCCGTCGAACGTAGCAGCGCTGCTGCAAGCCGATGCGCCGAACGATCGCGCGCAGGCCTTCGCGTTCGATGCGGCCAACCGTCAGGTATATGCCACCGATGCGCTCGGCTACGTCAAGGAGACGCGCTACGACGGTACGGGACGCATCGCCCGGACCACGCAATATGCGACCGCCATCGCGTCCAATACCGCGAGCACGAGCGCGTCGGCCGTGGCGGCGGCCCTCAAGCCGAACGCCGCGCTCGATCGCACCGACAGCTTCGTCTACGACGCCGCGGGCAATCTCGTGCGGAGCACCGACGCGTTGGGCGCGACGGAATCCTACGTGTTCAATGGCGCAGGCGATAAGGTTGCGTTCACGAACAAGAAGGGCGCGACCTGGAACTACGACTACGATGCGGCAGGACGCCTGATCCAGGAAGCCGGACCGGCGGTCCTGGTCGCGACGACGTTTGCCACGCCCAACGGCACGCTGATGGTCGACGAATCACGCAGCGGCGCCGTGCAGATCGTCACGCTCATGGCGTACGACGCGCTGGGCAATCTCACCTCGCGCACCGAGGCGGCGGGCCGGCCTGAACAGCGCGTGACCACCTACTCGTATGACGCGCTGGGGCGGCAGACGCGCACGGTTTCTCCGACGACGGCAGTCTACGACCCGGCTGCCGACAACCTCGCGATCAACGGCGCGACCGGTCTCGCGAACCGGACCGAGAAGGCGACGCAGATCGAAAGCAGTGTCCGCTACGACGTCTTCGGCGAGGCCGTCGCGAACGTCGACGTTGCCGGCAATATCAGCTACAAGACCTATGACAAAGCCGGACACGTGGCCTACGACGTGGACGCAATGGGGTACGTCACGGGCTATACGCGCAACGCGTTCGGCGATACGACCGGCCTCGTCCGGTACGCGACCGCGACTGTGCTTGCCAGCTCGGCCGTCACGCCGCCCTCGACGGCGACCGTCGCCGCTGCGCTCGGCGCCGCGGGTGTCAACCACAGCGCCGACCGTCTGTTGACGACGAGCTACGACCAGCTCGGCCGCGTCGTGCAAGTCGTCGAGCCGACGGCGTTCACCTACGATTCGAGTGCCCCGGCCGGCCAGCAGTACTTCTCGGCGGGCAAGACCACGCGAACCGAATACAACGCGTTCGGGCAAGTCGTGCGCACATCGGTGCTGACGAACCCGCTCACCCATGCGTGGAGCACCACAAGCACGCAGTATTACGACCAGCGCGGCATGCAGACCGCGACGGTCGACGCGATGGGCTATCTGACGGCCAGCAGCTACGACGTCGCGGGCAACCTGATTTCGCGCACCGAATACGCGAATGCAGGCACGGCCCCTGGCGCAAGCGCGAATGACCGTACGACGCAGTACGGCTACGACCTCTTGAACCGCAAGGTCAGCGAGACGCGCGTCAACGTCCAGTACAGCGACACAGTGGACGGCGTCAGCACGACCGGCAATCTGACGACCGCATACGGCTACGACGCGCTCGGCAATCAAACGCGCGTGACCGACGCGTACGGTGCGTCGACCTATACCTACTACGACGCGCTGGGCCGCACGGTCGCCATTGCCGCACCGGCGCGTACGAGCGGGGTGGCCGGACAGACGCTGATACCGCTTACCGTCTTCAGGCGCGATGCCAATGGCAACGTCGTCGCCAGGATCGACTACGCGCACGGTGCCGCGAACGCCTCGGAAACGTCGTATGCGCTTGCTGGCTATGACGCCGCGGATCGCACGACTTTCACGCTCTACGACCATCATGGGGACGCCATCCAGGCCACCGATGCGACGGGCGTCACGCATTACGCGTCGTTCGACGCGGCGGGCCGGATGGTCAAGCAATGGCAGGCCGTGACCGGCAACGACGGCACGACGCAGACGCTGTTCGAGGTCTTCCAGTACGACAAGGACGGTCACCAGACCCACGTGGTCGATCCGGCGTCCAATGCGAGCTTGCAGGGCGGCAATATCGCGACGATCTCGCAGGCGCAGGCCGGGCTCATCGATACGCGCACGGACTACAACGCGTTCGGCGAAGTGGTCGCGAAGAACCTCAACGGCGCTCAGGTCGAATACACCGACTACGACGCGGCCGGTCACGTATGGCGCACGAATGCCGGCGACGGCGTCGACAAGGTCATGCTTTACGACCTGCAAGGGCACAACACGGCGACGATCGAAAGCTCGGGCGCGTGGATGGGCAACGTCAATCTGCACGATTTCGGTTCGCCGGATCAGGTCGCCCAACTGGGCGGTGCGCGCCGCACGGACGTCGTCTACGACGCACTCGGACGCGCCGTACAGCAGATCGGGCCGCAGCGCACCGACCCGCTGGGTGGCGCGTCGATCTTCAGCATGGGGAGCCATGCCGGCATCGCCTCGAGCGCTGCCCCCGTGATGAGCGAGGACGGCTTCGCAGCGATCGACGAAGGCGGCCACGTAACGGGCTGGACGGGCACGAATCAGCTGGCGCTTTCGTGGACGTCGCTCGCCGCGCTGGGCCGAGGCGACGTGAAGGTGCACGTCGAATATGTCACGCAGAGCGCTGTGACGGCCGTCGACGAGAGCGGCCACCCGTCCGCGTGGCAGGCCGGTGTCGCGGGTTCGCGCGATGCGCTGTACACGGGGGATGCGGCGGCGCAAGCGGCAGGCGGCGTCACGCTGACCTGGCAAGATCCGCAGGGCTCGCCGAACGGTGGCGTCAGCAAGGTCACGCGCGTGACCGTCTACAAGAAGGATGTGGACGGCAACTGGCAGCTCGTGCTCGACCAGGGCCCGAGCGTGCCGAGCGATGCGATTCAAGTCGCGGCGCCGAGCGATCCGACCACGCAGATCCAGGTGCAAGTCGCCGCAAACGGCACCAACGGCTGGTTCTCGCTGTCGACGATCAACTTCGGCGACTCGCTGCTGGCGATGACGAACGGGCTGCCGGCGGGCGGCTATCAATACCGCGTATTGAGCACGTCGCCGGGCCAGGCTACCAAGCAGATTCTCTCCGGCTCACTGAATGTCGGCGCGCTCACGCTGGCTCCCATCAACACGCCCGTCAGCTACGGCGCGGCGGGCGCGGGTGTGCTCGCGTGGCAATCGCCGGGCGCGGCCGTCGATCAGGTGTTGCACTATCGCGTGCACGGCACCTCGAACTGGAATACGTTGGCCATCGCCTCGCGCGGCCGTGGCATGGATGGCGCCGACACGTCGGTGCTGCCGGGCGGTACGTACGACTTCGAACTGCTGTGGACGCATGCCGGCGACAGCACGCCGTACGCGCATGCGGCCGGCACGATCAATGTCGTCGACGCTGTGCCGCCGCGCTATGTGCCGCCCGTCAACCTGCCCAACATCACGGGTGTGACGGTGGGCACGGGCCAAGTTGGCGGCACGATCACGGGCTACGACGAATCGGGCGAACCGATCTACGCGACGACCGAATCCGGCGAGATCATCGGCGCGACGCAATCGAACGTCATTCAATGGCCGTTGGCCGGCCGGGCCCAGCAGGTCCAGTTCCTCTATCGCGCGGCCGGCACGTCGGCATGGGCTGCGCTACCGGTCTACACCTATGGGGGCACCGACGAATCGGGCAACCCGACGGGTGTGCAGCGTGTCGATATCGGCCATCTCGCGCCGGGCAGCTATCAATACGAGGTGCTGCTCATCGGGGCGGGTGGTGCACCGGCCGCTCAGGCGACCGGCAATCTGACCGTCAACGCGCCGACGCCGGGGCACAACGAAACCCGCAATGTGCAGGTTCAGGTGCCCGTCACCATCACGCCCCCGAATGCGTCCAGCTACATCACGGGCTATACGCGCGCGAGCTACGGCTGGCCCGTCTTCGTGGGCGCGGACGAAAGTGGTAACCCGATCCTCGGCCAGCATTACCAATGGCAGGGTAACGCCGTGGTGGGCGTGCCCTATACGGTCACGCAGCAGACCGGCACGCGCACCGAGACCTACCCCGTGCAGGTGCCGGTGCGCGGCGATCCGATCATCCTGCGCGACGCACGGGGCAATCCGCTTCGCGACGAGTCGGGCAACATTCAGTACGCGCGCGACGAGTCCGGCAATATCCAATACACGACGAAGTACGTGACGCAGTACCAGACGCGTCAGGTACCCGTGTACGGCAACGTCACCGTCTACCCCGATGATCCGAACCATCATCTGACGGCGCCGAGCAAGCCGATCTATGGCGCGCCCGTCGTCGTGGGCACGGACGAAAGCGGCAATCCGATTCTCGGCCAGCATTACCAGTGGCAGGGCAACGCCATCGTCGGCGTGCCGTACACCGTCATGCAGACCGAGACGCGGCAAGAGCAGGTCTGGGTGCCGGGCACGACGCCGCCGCCCTCGATCGCGACCACGACGCCGCCGTATACCCCTGGCTACACGATCCCTGGCGTGCCGAAGCAATATGGCGCTGGGGTCAACGCCGGCGCTACACAAGCGATCAGCGTGAATGGCCGGGACAGTCTGTCGGCAGCAGGCAGCGCCAGCTATGCCGAGAATACGCGGCCGGTCGTCAATCACACGGTCGACCGCTGGGGCAACGTGCTGTCGATCAGCGATCCGCGCTCGGGCGCCTGGGTCACGACGTATCGCTACAACGCGAACAATCAGCTCATCGAGCAAGACCAGCCGAACGGCGACGGCGTTCAAGGTGCAGGGCCGGTGCAACGTATCACCTACGACCGTCTCGGCAGACAAGCGGCCGTGGTCGATGCGAATGGCCACGTGAACGGCAAGCTCTACGACGCGGGGGGCAACGTCTCGGTGGAAGTGCACGCGGACGGCGGCGTGGTGCGGCACGCCTATGACGCCTTCGGCAGCGAAGTGCAGATGACCGACGCGATGGGCTACGTCACGACCTACTCGTACGACAAGCTGAGCAGGCTCGTGTCGACGATCCGTGGGGTGGTCGGCGTCTACACCGTCGACGGCAACAACAATCTGCAATCGCAGGGCGCGCGCAACCTCGTCGAGAGCACGGGTTACGACCAGGCGGGCCGCAAGCTGTGGACGTCGAACGGTAACGGCGAAGTCGTGCATTACGGCTACGACTTGCGCGGCAACCTCACGTCGACGACGCAGCCGCAGGGCCAGGTCACGCGCGATGCGTACGACATGGACGGCCACAAGGTCGCCGAGGTCGACGCCAATGGCAGCGTCGCGACCTGGCGCTACGACCACTTTGGCCTGCTGCTCGCGCATACCGACATCGGCGGCGCGAATTACAGCTATGCGTACGACGGTGCGCGGCAACTGATCGCGCAGTGGAACTCGCGCGGCCAGAACCAGACGATGCAGTACGACGCCGCGGGCCAGGAGACGGCGATCATCGACAACGCGCTGGGCCAGGTCACGACCTACGCGTACAACGCCGCGGGCCAACGCGTGCGCGAGAAGACCGTACAAGGCGGCATCGTCTACCAGGACAGCCGCCTCGCCTACGACGCGCTGGGCCGGCTGCGCGACGTGGCCGATAGCCGCGTGCACTTGTCGATCGACTACGACAACGTGGGCAACCGTCTGCACGAGCATACGCACGTGCTGAACAACCAGGACAGCGCGCGCGACAGCGACCTCTGGTACGCCTACGATTCGATGAATCGACAGACCTTGGTGGATGGGACGAATCCGCAGGGTGGCATCACTCAGGGGCAGGGTCACCTGGTCGGCTACGACCTGAACGGCAACCGTACGAGCGACACGACGATCGGCGCGCGCATCACGACGGGCGGCGGCAACAGCTACGTGGCCGGCTACACGATCGACGGCACGAATCAGACGCTGCTCGACGAATCGGGCCGCCCGATCCTGAACGTGTCGACCGATGCCCATGGACGCACGTATTACGGCATCGACGAATCGGGCCGCCCGGTCTACGTGAGCCCGATTCACTCGACGACGCCGATCACCTACAGCGCGAGCACGGGGGCGACGACCGAGCAGTACACGTACGACGCGGTGGGACGCATCAGCCAGATCTTCCGCGACGGCACGCTCGTCGACACGCGCTACTACGACGGCGCGGGCCGCATGGTGCAAAGCGGGCCGGCGGGATCGCTGTCGCTGTCCTACACGAACCTGCTCGGCAGCAATTCGAACGTCCCGGGCGTGCGCACGACGATCAACCGCTTCGATGCGAACGGACGTCTGCTGCATCAGCGCGTGCTGAAAGCCAATGGCGCGGCCGATCACGAGACGAACTACGACAGCTACGACAACGTCGGCAACCTGCTGCAGTACCGCTTCTCGAATCAGGACGGCTCGTCCTATACGAACACGTACCAGACGACGCTCGTCAAGTACGAGGGCTACAAGGAAGGCACGGTGCACGGCACGAGCACGGTGCTGCAACCGGGCACGACGACCGATAGCTACGACGTGAACGGCAACCTCGTCGCCGTGACGGATGCGACGCAGGGTGCCAACAACCGCACGTTAGTGAACGACGCGCAGGGCCACGTGCTGTTCCGCAACCAAGGCGGGAACAAGGAGTTCTTCGTCTTCGCGAACGGACAGCAGGTCGGTGCGACGGGCATGGGGATCAACGAGTCGAACCAGAGCTCGAGCGGCCATCCGAACTTCGCGGAAGTCGAGAATTTCAACGTCGGTTATCAGTCGATCGACGCGAACTATCCGCAGGCGAGCGTGGGCAGCTACCGCGTGAATGCGGGCGACTCGCTGCAATCGATCGCGCAGAGCGCGTATGGCGACAACCAGCTCTGGTACTTGATCGCGGAAGCGAACAACCTGCACGGAGACGCGGATCTGAAGGTCGGTCAGACGATCACGATCCCGACGACGCCGGGCGGCATCCACAACAACGGCACGAACTTCAAGCCGTACGACCCGAGCAAGGCCGTCGGCGACACGACGCCGAACCTCGCGCCGCCGCCGCCGCATGGCGGTGGTGGTGGGTGCGGCGTGTTCGGCATGATCGTCGTGGCGGTCGTGGCCGTGGTGGCGACGGTGTTCACGGCGGGCGCGCTGGCGGCACCGGCGGGTGCGACCTTGGGCACGATCATGTCGACCGGGGCGAGTGTGATGCTGGGCGGAACGGTTGCCGGCGTCAGCGCGGCGGCCGGGATGGGCTACGCGGCGATCGGCGCGGCGGTGGGCTCGATCGCGAGCCAGGGCGTGTCCATGGCGATGGGCATGCAGAGCGGCTTCAACTGGGGCGCAGTGGGGATTTCCGCGTTGAGCGCGGGCATCACGGCAGGCGTCGGTTCGGAGGTCGCGCCTGCGCTCGGCGTCACGGGCAACGGGATACCGGCATTGGCCGAGAAGGCGGTTCTCGGCAGTGTGATGAGCCAGGGCATCGAAGTCGCCACCGGCCTGCAGCACAGCTTCAATTGGGCGGGCGTGGCAGCCTCGGCGGCGGGTGCCGCTGCGGGCGGCGAGGTCGCGAACGGATTGCAGGGCAGTGCATTCATCAATGCGCTCGGCGGGGCGGGATCTGTCGTCAGCGGCACGCTCCAAGGGATCGCCAACGGAGCGACGGTGAGCCTCGTCGAGGGCGGTCGCGTGAACATGGAGCAGGTTGCGGCCGACGCCTTTGGCAACGCGCTGGGGCAAGACCTGGTGGCTCGCATGGGCAACACTGGGCAGCAGGAGCAGACGCTGACCAAGAAGGTGACGGAGGTGCAGCAGTCGACGACGCCGGCCAATCCGGTGCCGAGCGGCCCGGCAAGCTTCAGCACGCTGTTTGGCCCGTATGGCGGCGCGCCTGCACAGCAGCCGGACTACACCGCTTTCCGTGATTGGGCTAGCGATCCGTCCGCCGCTCCGACAGCGGCAGACGCTCAACCGTCGCCGCAGACCGTGCGCGCGGGTGACTACGGTGGCTCCTTGGAGCGGATTGCTCGCGCCCAACTGGGGCCGGACGCCGATCCGCATGCGATCAACAACTATGTGGGTCAGCTGGCCGAGATCAACGGCATCGCCAATCCGCGCCGGATTGGGGTAGACCAGCAGATTCAGTTGCCGGATAGCGGCACGCCGGCGGCCACGACGGGTCTCGGTGTCTACGGCAAGGACATTGCCTACGGCGAGCACTTGAAGGCGCTCGCTCAGGCGGAGCAGGCCAAGGCGGCAGCCGTTCAGGCCACCGCGGCGGGGACGGCCAGTGTGTGTACGCCGAACAGTCCGCTGGGGATGATGGATAGTCCGCTGGCGGCGCTCGGGATTGCCGTACCGCACATTGAGAGTCAGACGGAAGCGCTGATGCATGCCGGCATCTTGGCGACTCCGGAAGCGACCGTGACGGCCTATCAGCCGACACCGCGCGAGAAAATTGTTGATTGGGTCGACGAGACAGTAGGCGGCCGGCCAGGGAAGGTACTGGCCGGGGCGGTGGAGAGCTGGCTCTATCTCCCGGACCACTTGTGGTCGGGAATCACGAACCTGCCTTCGGCAGTCGTATCGACAGGGAGTTCGTTGATCAACGATCCGCTGGGCACGATCGGTAATGGCGTAGGTGCTTTGCAGCACGGGTTCCACGAGGTGGCGTACGGCGATGGCCGTGCGGCCGGCGGCATGTTGTTCAACCTGGCGACGGCGCCGTTGCTGGGTGAGGCTGGCGCGGCGGGATGGGACGCAACGGCCGGTGTCCGCGGTGTCGTGGGATCGGGGATCCGGTCCGGCGTTTCGTCGCTGGCGCCTACGTTGGATGGCTTCATTCAACGGTCTATGCAACTGGGCGGCACTGGCCCGCTCTATATCGTGCCGCCGCAAGACGTATCGTCGTTCGGGACATCCGGAGCGGTCGTTGACGCGGCACCCAATACGATAACTGCTACCGTCGGGCGAAACACTGCGACTTGGACGATGGATGCATCAGGAAGTCCGCTGTCCGTGACTGGCTCGCTGCAAGAGTCATTCGCAAAGGCAACTAGAAGTGCGGCGGAAGTGCAAGCCCAAGCAGACGCCGCCGCGGCCGGTGTCGATGGCGATCAGGGTGGCCACCTAATTGGACACCGGTTTGTACTCGATCAGGGATCAAAGAACTTGTTCCCTCAAGAAGGCAACTTCAACATGTCTGCCTTCAAGACCATCGAGAACGACTACGCACGGTATACTGCGCAAGGGAATCAGGTTGATTTCACGCATACACTTGGTGACTTCGACCCGATCACTGGCCGCCCAGGCTCGGTTTCGGTAAGGTTTGAAGTTACTGATCCGAACGGAAATCTAATCGACACCTTTGCCGACAAGTTCCGGAATCAGTCGGGACAGACTTACACGCGGAGAGCATACTGATGAACGAGGTAGCAACGGCAATCGTGATCGAACTTGCCAAGGAGTTCATAGGGCTCATGCGGGAATTGGAACCGAAGTGGTCAAAAGCTTACTATCGGTTCCGATCAGAGGGAGCCAGGTATGGTTCAAACGCCTCTTACGTAAGCGATTCCAATGTTTCGCTCATTGGAGCCCTGAAGTGGGGGGACTTCTACGAACGCATGAATGAACACGGGGCGAAGCTCCTTGAAACCTTGGGGAAAACTCAAGGGGTGTTCCTCCTCACAGTAGACGCTGAGTTTAACTACGACGTCCAATTTGATTGGGAAGACTTGCGGCGTTGGGAGATCACCAAGCTAAACGGAGAGACGGGACTGCCTCGGGGAATTTAAGCTTCTTCATGGATGTTCTATATAACAACGAACCCGCACAGGAATCGAACGTACGCTCTTACAGCCGCGTATTTCCGGCAGTCTTCTCGCGCGCCCAGGGCGCCGTGCTGTGCGACGAAGCGGGCAACGAGTGGCTCGATTTCCTGAGCGGCGCCGGGGCGCTGAATTACGGACACAACCACCCAACGCTCAAGGCGGCGCTGCTGCGCTACATCGAGCAAGACGGGGTTGTCAGCTCGCTTGACCTTCACACCTCGGCCAAGCACGATTTCCTCGCCGCACTCGGCGACATCGTGCTGAAACCGCGAGGACTCGACTACCGTTGCCAGTTCTGCGGCCCCACCGGCACCAATACCGTGGAAGCCGCCATCAAGCTGGCCCGCAAGGCGACGGGCCGTAAGGGCGTGATTTCGTTCTCCAATTCGTTCCATGGCATGAGCACGGGGGCGATGTCGGCGTCGGCCTCGTTTCGCCGCCGTAAGGAGCAGTACCTCAATCCCGACTGGGTCACATTCCTGCCGTTTGACGGCTTCACCGGCATGGACGATGAGCTCAGCTTCGTCCGTGCCATGCTGACTTCGCAAGGCAGCGGCATCAACGCGCCGGCTGCGTTCATCGTTGAGCTGGTGCAAGGCGAGGGCGGCGTCAACATTGCGTCGACGCGTTGGGTGCAAGAGATCCGGCGCCTTGCCAAGGAGCTGGGGGCGGTCTTCATCGTCGACGAAATCCAGTCCGGCTGCGGGCGCACCGGTCGCTTCTTCAGCTTCGAGCATCATGACATCGTGCCGGACCTCGTCTGCGTGTCGAAGTCCATTAGTGGCTTGGGACTGCCGATGGGCTTGCTCCTGATCAACCCCGAACTCGATGTCTGGGCGCCCGGCGAGCACAACGGGACCTTCCGCGGTTTCAACTACGCGTTCGTCACCGCGGCTGAAGCGCTGCGACACTTCTGGGCCGATCCATCGTTCGTGGATACGCTGGCCGCACGCGGCAAGCAGCTCGATGGCTTGCTCAAGACATTGAAGCAAGCGTTTCCCCAATCGATCGCGAGCGTGAGCCACATGGGAATGATCGCCGGCGTGCGGCTTGCCGGTTCAGCCGTGGCCTCCACGGTGCAACAGCACTGCTTCGACAACGGCTTGATCGTGGAGACATGCGGGCCCGATGGCGCCACGCTCAAGCTCATGCCGCCCATCAACATCGGCGAGCCCGAATTGGAGCAGGGGCTGTCCATCCTGCACGCCGGCATTACCGCATCGGCGCCATAAATTGTCAGCGCAGTGTGACGGCATCCGTCGGATCTGAAGCGACTCGAGAGGGGGGAGTGGGGCAGGCATCGCAAAAGCGGCGCACGCCGTCCATAATGCTTAGTGCCTGCCATCGGCACGAAGACAGGCCCCGGCTACGGCCATCTCCGAGGAGCTTGTCATGAGCTTGAGCTTGACTTCCTCCGCCTTCCTCCCAGGCGGAGAGATCCCCGAGCGTTATACGTGTCAAGGCGCGGACGTTTCGCCGCCGCTTGCGTGGTCCGACATTCCCGCGGACGCGAAGAGTCTTGCGCTGATCGTCGACGACCCTGACGCCCCCGATCCCACCGCCCCGAAAATGACCTGGGTGCATTGGGTTCTCTACAACCTTCCGCCCAGTGCCAGCGGGCTGGCCGAAGGCGTCGCGGCCGCGGCGCTCCCGAACGGCACGCTCGAAGGCATCAACGACTGGCATCGCACGGGCTATGGCGGCCCCTGTCCGCCGATCGGTCGTCATCGGTACTTTCATAAGCTCTACGCGCTCGACGTGGTGCTGCCTGATCTTGGCAAGCTCAGCAAGGCGGCGCTCGAGGGGGCAATGCAAGGGCATGTGCTCGCTCAGGCCGAGTTGATAGGGGTCTACCGCAAACGGTGAACGGCGATGGATAGCCCGAGCGCGGAAATCCTGCGGCTATTCCCGACGTTCCTGTGGCGCAAGTGTTTCGATCCGACGCAGGAAGCGCCCTTCGACCGCGACCTGCTGGCCTATGTCGAGGTACTGCGACGCGAGGGACACGGTACCCAGACGGGGGCCGCCTGGCAGTCGGGGCATCAACTCCAGCGCGAGCCGGAACTGGAGGCATTCGTCGCGCGCATCGATGGCGCTGTGCACGACGTGCTCGCTTTCCTCAAGATCGCTGATGTGCCATTCCGCGTCACGGGCTGCTGGGCGAACGTCTTGGGGCAGGGTGGCGTACACGCGATGCATAGCCACCCCAACAATTTCCTGAGTGGCGTGTATTACCTGCAAACGCAGGCGGGCGCGGACACGATCAATTTCCACGATCCACGGCCCCAAACGGCTGTCATCCGGCCGCCTGTCAGCGAGCTGACGGCTTACAACACCGATCAAGTCGTCGTGGCGGTCAGCGATGGCACGTTACTGGTGTTTCCCGCTTGGCTGACTCATTCGGTATCGCCCAACGCAAGCGAGCGCGAGCGGATCAGCCTGAGCTTCAACGTCATGTTCACGGAGTACGAGGCGACCATGAGTTCGCCGCTCTGGGGGAACGACTGAGGTCGCCTTCGTGCGTGTCGACGACGGGTACACGGAGAAATCCGGTGATGTCCGATCCCGTTGCCGCTTCGGTGGCGTAGACCAATGTTCGCGCCGCAGGAAACCGGAGGCAAGGCTTGATTGCAACCTGAAGCCTGTTCAATTTTTACGACTTCAGCAGCCATGACCTCAATCAAGCAGCCGGTCCCACCGATGGACTACCTGCGTGAGATCGCCCATTCGACCTACGGTGATGTGCACACCGACGCCTACCTGCGTAGGGTGCGCAGCTACATCCGTGGGCAGGGTGGCGCGCGATCCGAGATACCCGCAATTACACCCGAGCACATCATCGCGTTGCTTGCAGACGCCGATCGCGCATTTCAACGCTGGCTGTCTCCATTGCACACCTCGGCAGCCGAGGTCATCGGGGCCTCGCCGGAATCGATCGCCCGCGCACTGAACCACATGCATCATCAGTCCAGCAAACTCACGATGAGCAACGACGCGCTGCTCGACAATGTGGTGGATCTGATGGGCGTGGCGCTCGACGAGGGAGTGCCTGGCGATTTCATTGAAACCGGAGCATGGCGCGGCGGGGTGACCATCCTGATGCGGGCGGTACTGAGCGCGTTCGGGCGCAGCGCTGCCGACGCCGAGCGCTCCGTATGGGTGGCGGATTCCTTTGCCGGGTTGCCGGTCCCTGACCCGCAGAGCGACCTGCGAGATGCGATCAGTCATCACCTGATGCACGCAGTCGACGACTTGCGAAGTGATCTTGAAAGCGTGCGACAAGCTTTCGCTCGCATAGGCCTGCTTGACGCGCGCGTGCACTTCTTACCGGGCTTTTTCAAGGACACCCTGCCGACAGCGCCCATTGAACGGATCGCGCTGCTCCGACTGGATGGTGATTGGTACGACTCCACGCGGGACGCCATCGAGGCGCTTTATCCGCGCGTATCGCCAGGCGGCTTCGTGATCGTGGATGATTATGGGCTACCGACCGGCTGCGCGCGTGCGATTGACGAGTATCGGGCTTGGCATGGCATCGATGCACCGCTCAACGCGGTAGGAGGGCAGGCCGTGTGGTGGCGCAAACCATGAGCATGAGCCACTGTCGGCAATGCAGCGCGGCGCTACACTTTAGGAATATTCACAAAGGGGCTGATGCCTTGGACTACTGTAGTCGTCGATCTTCAATGGTCTCGCTGCCTGACTGACAGGACGTCTGTGCTTTCTTTTCCAGCCACCGTTCTGCCGGTAACAGGCAAACGGTGCGCGCCGGAACAACATCCTCCGTGCATCCCTGATTGGCGCCAATTGGGCGGGCGCCAAGCTTGCTTGCATACCTGGTGCACGGAGAAATACGATGATGTTCGGTCTACTTATTTCCAAACTGCCGCACGTCAATGACGCGCGCGGCGCGTACGATGCGGCATTGTCGATACAGCCGCGCGCATCGCACTGTTTGGCTGCTTTCTGGCACGGCCTCAAAGTCCTCATTTCATAGGACTTTGATGAACAGCGCTCAATCGGCAGACTGCCAAACGAACAGGGCTGTCGCGCTCCCATCAGCTTCGATTCGGTCCGTTATGCGTTGCATGCCGGCCTTGTATAAGACGTTATGCGAGGCCAAATTCTCTGGCGCTGCGGTGGCAATGATCTGTCGCAAGCTTTGCGCCTCGGCACCGTAGCGCAGCATGTTCGCCGCCGCTTCGGTGGCATAGCCATGGCCCCAATGTTCGCGGCGCAGGGCGTATTTCAATTCGGGCTCGGCCTGGCCGGATGGGTGGACCAATCCGCAGAAGCCGATCACCGTGCCGTCTGCGGCCAATTCGATGGCGGACATGCCGTAGCCGCGTTGCGTGTAGTTGCGCTCGGTCACCTCTACCCAGCGCGCGCAATCGGCTTCCGTCAGGGCAGCCCCGTCGCCTACCCAGCGCATGGCGTCTGCGTCGCCATAAACGTCAAGCAATGCGTCGAGGTCATAGGCGCTCAGGCGGCGGATTCGAAGCCGGGGGGTGTGGAACAGGTACATGTCGATTATGGAAAGCGAGGTGTCTTGTGCGCCAAGAAAACTCTACGAATGCCGATTTGTTGATTCGCCATTAAACGAATAACGCTCCACTCAAGATTGGTCCGATATCGATTCTCGACGATTTCTTGCACCGCAATTCGCTTGTCCCGATATGTATAAGTCCTATCATATAGAGAAAACATCGTAGCGGCGTTCGGGGTGAGAAATGGCGCGAGACGATACGGTGGGCCCGGCGACGGGGGGAAGCCTGCGGGAACGGATGGACGAGGCTCATATCCAGCCGGGCGGCTGGTTGCTGGCCAGCGATGTGGAAGGCCCACTGTTCCTCGGAGATTTCATTGCCGAGGCGTTGTCAGCCTGCTTGAAGCCGTCCGGCGGAGTGGTGGAGGCCGTGCCGTCCTATGGCCAGATTCTTTACGGGGAAGGTTATGCCGCCTTCAGCGCGGATACCGATGCGCTGCGGCGGCCGGAAGGGGCGAGATGCGGCAGGACGTCGCCCGAGGGTGGCTACACGCTGGCGCAGGAGGGCACCGACACCATCTTCGCCTTGCCCCTACTGCTAGCGGCCGGAGCCGATTATTCCTATCTGGAACGGCTGGCACTGCGCTCGCCAGAGACGCCCGGCGCGGCGGAAATGGCACGGCGGCTCGACGAGATGGGCTGGCAGCGTGTGGGCATCACCACCGCGCCCCAGCAGCCGTATCGGTTGGTCGCCGAGCGTTGCGGCTGGTTAGCAGCAGGCCGGTTGTTGGGCTCTCCGTTTCCCCTGATGGAGGCTGAAGCCCTGCTGCGCCGGCTCGGCCGTTGGGACGTCGAGATTGACGGGGTGAGGGCGTATTTGCGCGATGCCTACGCGCTGATAGACCGGCACTCTGAGGTGTGGCTGGACGGTTCGACGTGGAGGCGGCATTTCTCGGAGGCCGGCAGGAAACTATTGCGGCAGCGTTTTCGGCGCTTCTATCGCGAGGAACTGGGCATTTCCTATTCGCATGGCGAGCGGGCGGGCCGTTCAGCTTCCACTGCGCTGGGTCGGGTCATCGAGGCCTGCGGCATGGTGGGCGACCGTGCCAAGGCGGCGCTGGCGCTGGGCTTGGCGCGCCGTGGGGGTGGCCTGGACAGGCTGGTGACGATGGGCGACGGCGCCAACGATGCGCTGATGCTACGCCGCGCATGCTGGTCGATTGGCGTCAACGGGCCGGCCGCGGCGCGGGCGGCGGCTATTGGCCTGGTGACCGACGATATGCGGCATGTGCTGGTGCTGCTGCAGCTGATCGAACAAGGCGGCAACGATGTCGAGGATGTGATCGGCCGCGCGCAGGCGGAGTTGCGCGGCGCGGCGCTGGTTCATCGCGGCGGTGACGGCGTGTCGGCAAAAATCGCGGAAAAGCACCAGCTGATGAAGAGGCGCCTGCGTGGTGAGTTCGTCACCTACTGACCCCGACGGCGCGGCCGCCATCGGGCGATCGGGGAGGCCGGGCAGGAGCCGGCGGTGGTCGGGCGCCAGCCTGGCGTTGGTGTCGATGTGCTGCGTCCAGTTCGGCGCGGCACTGTCGGTACCGGCGATGCAGAGCGTGGGCCTGTTCCGCGGCGCTGCGCTGCGGCTGGCCTTTGCTGCGCTGATTTTGCTGTTGTGGCGGCGCCCACCGCTGGCGACGCTGCGGCGCGAGCCGGCGTTGATTCTGCTCGGCATGGCGATGGCAGGCATGCTGCTGGGTTTCTACGCGGCCTTGCGCACACTGCCCCAGGGCCTGGTCGTGGCCATCAGCCTGCTGGGGCCCCTGTTGTTGGCATGGCGGCAGGACCGCAGGGGCTGGAAGTGGCCGGTGCTGGCCCTGCTCGGCATTCTGGCACTGTCCCGGCATGGAGAGCTCTGGGTCATCGATGCGGCCGGCTTGGCCTGGGCCGCGGTGTCGGCTGGGTGCTGGGCCGCCTATATCGTCCTGCTTCGGCGCGCGGGCGAGGCCTGCCGGGGCGAGGAAGGCGTGGCGCTGGCCTTGCTGGTGGCCGCGTTGTCGGCGGCACCCTGGGCCTGGCTGGAGGGAGGCGCTTGGCCTGATTGGACGATTCTGCTGCAAGTCGCTGGCCTGTCGCTGTTGATGCCCGCGCTGCCTTATTTGCTGGAGCAGGCCGCGCTGCGCCGGATGCCATCCGCTTCGTTCGGTATGCTAATGAGCGTGGAGCCGGCCATCGCGGTCCTGGCCGGAGCCGCGCTGCTGGGCCAGACGCCGACGTGGTCGCAACTGGCCGGAACGGCTCTTGTGATAGCGGCCAGTCTGGGTTCGCTGGCCGAATCCTAAACCGAACAAAGCCAGACTCAAATGTCCGCTCTCCGGCCAAATGGAAATGTCCGGATTTGAGGGGTTCAGACTATTTGTTCTCAGTGATTAATACACTGGAGGTAACCACCTATTTTTGGTGGGCAATACCTGTCATCACATCTAGGTCAGTCTATCTGTAAGGCCGAATAAAAATCAAGGGCCGCCAAGTGGCATGAAATTCTTTTCGATATCAAATTCATTAAAATAGCGATTGAATCCTGATTTTCATGCTTACGCGTCCTTGATTTTTCAAAATATGCATGTAGAATCAATCGCCATAATTCGCAGTCAAAAATTCCGAGGTCGCATGCAATTTATTCAAGCTATTTGCTGTGATTTTTCAGGGCGCGTTGTGCGTCAGCGTTAGGTATGGCGCCATAAAACGCCATTCTTCGTCGGTTACGTCGCTCGGGTAGGGACGTACTTCCCACCCCCATTCTGAAGTGCGCCACATACGTGCAGAACATGCAGCGTAGGGGCGCGGCACATCAATCAATCAGCCGGAAGCGAGCGTATATGTTGAATATCGATCATATTGCCAAGCAGAGCCCTCCGCTTCAGTCCTGGGAATGGCCTCCTGTGGCCGTGGCGTCACAGGGAAAGCTTGATGCTGACTTTGACGCCTTCATGGCGATGTCGTCGGAGAAGCAGCGCGAATATCTGAAGCAGCTACGCAAAGACCCGAAAGAGCATTCTTTCCTGCTGCATGAATTCCTCGGCATCGTCAGCGGCTACTTCTTCGGCTACCAGGACAGCCCGCTTTTTCTGGACGTCGACGACGACTTCGAGATCAATATTCAGAAGGCGAAGATCGTTCTTGAGCGTGAAGCAAAGGATTACTGGCTTCAGCTGCCTGAAACGGAGGAGATCCCGGACGTCGAAACCGCCGTCCGACGCCTGCGTGAAATCGCGGCCAGCAACCCCAGCCTGTCCCATCCGCTGTTTCCGTACCTGCACAACCATGCCAGCGCCGAGGGGCTGCGAGTTTTTCTGTGGAACGAGGTCATCCGCAACGAAGTGGTCGACGACGAAGTCGCCATGCTGAGCGTCGGCATGCAAGGGCTGATGAAGGTCAGCACGGTGTCCAACCTCTGGGACGAGCTCGGCCACGGCACGCTGCGCAACCTGCACACCTACTGGCTGCGCCGCTTGCTCGACGGACTCGGAACGGTGGAAGACTTCATGCAGTACCGAACGACCAGCCGTCCCTGGTTCACCAAGATCACGACCAACATCTTCAACATCCTCCTGTCACGGCCTGGTCTGAAATTCATGAAGTACGGCTGGTTCCTGACCAACGAAGGCTGGGTCGAGCCGCACTTCCGAGACATTGTCGAGGGCATGAATCGGGTTGGTTTCGTCTCCGAGGATATCCAGGTCTACTTTACGGCCCACATCAGCATCGATCCGATACATACCAGCGAGCTGATCGACGGCCTGCGGCTGCAAGTCCCGGCGCTCAGGCCCAAGGAGTTGGGGCAAATCGTCGCCGGCGCGCATATGGCGGTTGCGGCTGCCAAGGCCCAGTACGACTACGTGTACCAGTACATCAAGGAAATCACTGAAAAAAACACGCCCGCCCAGGCGATCAACGCCAACGATCCGCAACCTGTTGAGGAGGGTTGAGTCATGGAGCAAGTCACGCTCATGCAGTCGGAGAGTTGGAGCCGCTACGACCAACGCGGCAGCGAAGCGCAGCGTACCCAGGCGAGGGCAGCGAGTCCGAAGGCAGGGCTGGGGGTTGGGGTTGGCGTTGCCATCGGTCACCACGGCGAAGTGTTGCAAGGTGGGATTGACCTCGACGGCAACGGTATTCGCCGCTTCCTGATCACCTTGCCGTGGCCGACCATCAAGTCACACGCCAAATTTCTCGCGCTTCGCAATAGCGAATTGATGGCGGACCCAGAGCGGAAAAGCAAATCGCTCGCGGCGGCGCGCCTCACCATGCTGCACCTGGGCATCGAGAATTACGGCGGGTTTCTCGAAGTCATGTCGGATGCCGGTGCAGGGTTGGGAATGGGTTCCTCGACCAGCGATGTCGTAGCGAGCATCCGCGCGGTGGCGAATGCGTTCGGTGAATACCTGAACCCGATGGAAGTGGCGAAGCTGGCCGTCATGTCAGAGGTCGCTTCGGACTCCATCATGTTCGAGGACCGTGCAGTGGTGTTCTGCCAGCGCGAAGGCGTCGTGCTCGAAGCCCTCGAAGGACGGCTTCCGCCGGCGTTCGTCATCGGATTCAACACCTGCCCGGAAGGTGGCGGCGTCTCCACCACGCACTTCCCGCTCCCGGACTATACGCAGAAGGAGCTCGAGGCCTTCCGGCCGTTGATCGGCGCATTGCGCGCTGCGGTCAGAACGCAGTCCGTGCAGCTGATGGGCAATGTGGCCACAGCAAGCGCGAAGATCAATCAGCGCTTCCTCAAAAAGAATCGCTTCGAGGAGCTGCTGGCCCTGGCCGATGCAAACGGCGCGTGCGGTTTGCAGGTCGCGCATAGCGGGACCGTTGCCGGCTTCCTGCTCGACCCCAGGGACAGGAACATCCCCAAGCACATCAGCGCCATCAAGCGCGGCTTGGCAGCGCTGGGCATCCATGAACTCTGGTATTTCGACTCCTCGTGGGAAACGCAATGAACAACTATCACCAGGCCATTTACCGGACGTACGAAGAGTCCGTGCTGTACCCGAAGATGTTCCAGTTGCAGGACAACCTGTATGCGGCGAGCTTTTTCCTGATGAAGCTGCTCCCGGCCAAATACATCCTGGACGCCGCGCGCCGGGAAGGACGGCTTCATCCAGGGTCCACGGTTGCCGAGACGACCTCCGGCACCTTTGGTCTTGCGCTCGCCATCCTGTGCAATCACTACGGGTACAAATGCATCCTTGTGAGCGACCCCGTGCTTGACCCGCTGCTGAAAAACCGCATCGAGAGCCTCGGCGCATCTGTCGATATCATCGAGCAGCCTGCCGCCGTGGGCGGTTACCAAAAGCCGCGGCTCGAACGCTTGATGCAGTACCTGGACCAGATCGAGGGCAGCTTCTGGCCCATGCAGTACGCGAACCGGAGCAATCCCGGCTCCTACGCTTTGCTGGCGGAGTATTTGTCCACCGTTATCGGCAAGATCGATTGCCTGATCGGCACTGTCGGCTCGGGCGGCTCGATGTGCGGTACGAGTTCGTATCTCAGGGAAGTCAACCCGTCGATGCATGTGATCGGGATCGATACCGTCAGAAGCGTCCTGTTCGGACAGCCGGACGGCAAGCGCCTGGTGCGGGGCCTCGGGAACAGCATCATGCCGGAAATTCTCGACCATACCGTGTTCGACGAGGTGCACTGGCTGACTGCTGCCGAGACGTTCTACGCGACGCGTGAGATCCACAACCGCCACGGACTGTTTGTCGGCGCAACCAGCGGTGCCGCATACCAGGTGGCCAAGCACTGGGCAGCCGCCCATCCCGACAAGACGACGGTATTCATTTGCCCGGATGAAGGCTACCGATACCTCGATAACGTCTTCGACGACCCCTGGCTGAGCAAGATGGGCATCGAGCTTCGCGCGTGTCCGGAAGCGCCCCGGGTGGTCGAGTCGCCACGCGTGGATATGCCGCAATGGTCGATGATGCATTGGAATCGCCGCACGCTTCAGGAGGTGCTTGACGCGGAATCGAGCCGGGAGCTCACGACATGAGCACACCGCTTTTCGTTTTCATCGAAAGCAACACCAGTGGGACCGGCGTCTATTTCGTGGAGGAGGCAAAGCGTCAAGGGCTGCGCCCTGTCGTTCTGACTTCCAACCTCAAGACCTATCAGGGGCGGTTTGCGGAAGATGTCGCCCTCCATGAGGTGGACACCGCCGATGTGGACGCGATTCTTGACTGGATTCGCCGGTTCGGCGACGGCCAGATCAACGGAGTCTATTCCTCCTCGGATTATTTCGTGGGCACGGCGGCGCTGGTGGCCGAACGCCTCGGCTTGCCGGGGCCCAGCTCCCTCGCCATACGCGAATGCCGGGAAAAACTGACCCAGCGCAACCGACTGTCGGACGCGGGCCTGCTGATGCCCACCTCGATTCTGGTGACGGACAAGCAGCAGATCGCGACGGCATATGAAAAGGCCGGCCCTCGTGTGGTCATCAAGCCTCAGACCGGATCGGGCAGCTTTGGGGTGCGCTATGCGGATTCCCTGGACGATGCCCATGAGTGGGCTGCCAAGCTGCTCGAGATCGGAACCAACGAACGAGGACAGCCTTTCGGGGGCGTACTGATCGAGTCGTACTTGTCCGGAAGCGAATACTCGGTGGAGGTGTTCGACTCAGAGGCCGTCGTCGTCACCGAAAAGCACCTGAGCGAGATGCCCTTCTTCATTGAAGTAGGCCACGATATGCCGGCTGCGGTCACCGAGAGCACCGAAACCGCATTGATGGCTTGCGCACAGGCTGCCGTCAAGGCTTTGAACCTGGGTTGGGGCCCCGTCCATGTCGAACTGCGGAATACGGCCGACGGGCCCGTGATTATCGAAGTCAATCCGCGCCTCGCGGGAGGTTTCATCCCTACGCTGGTCAAGCTGTGCACGGGTGTCGACCTCATTGCCGCCACGGTCGCAAAGGCGGCTGGCACCCCTATCGAAGCCAGGAAGACCTTGTCCCGTCATGCAGGTATCCGCTTCTTCAGGGTCGAGCGTGCCGGACGCCTGACGGACGTCGAGAACTGGATTCACGTCGAAGAGGATGGGGCGTTGGTGGAGGCCAAGCTCTACGCCAGGATTGGCGATGAGCGCCAAGTTCACCACGATTTTCGCGATCGAATCGGCCATGTCATCGCCAGTGGCGAAGACCGCGCGCGCATCGTGGAGCGGCTCGACCAGGCGATGAATCGCCCTCGATTCAAATGGGTGTCTGCTCATGAGTGATACCGGACGCATCAAGAAGCACCTCGACCTCGACATGCAGGCACTGGTGTTCCGGCCGTTGGAGGATGAAGCCCTTGCGCAAGAGCTGGGCTACATCGCGATGGTCGATCAGGCGCACGTGCTCATGTTGATTGATAGAGGAATACTCCCGGAGAAGGACGGGGCCACCCTGTTGAAAGAAATCACGCGACTGATCGCCGAACGCTTTGCCTCCTTGCGGGGGAAAGCGCCGATCAGGGGGCTCTATCTCCTCTATGAAAACCATCTGATCGAGAAGACCGGGGACCGGATAGGCGGCATGTTGCAGGCCGGCCGGTCACGCAACGATCTCGGGGCCACCATTTCCAGGATCCGGGCGAGAAAGCCGTTGCGCGCCTGCGTGGAAAGTGGGCTCACGCTGATCGAGACACTGGGGGCAAAATCACGAGAGTTCGCATCCGTCGTCATGCCGGCGTACACGCATTACCAGCCTGCCATGCCCGTCACCCTTGGACACTATCTGGATTCGATTGCGCAAGCTTTGCTGCGCGATGTGGACGGGTTGCTGCAGGCCTCCAGCTCCCTCGAGTGTTCCCCGCTGGGAGCCGGGGCGTGCGGCGGAACAAGCTTCCCGATCGCGCCCGAGGAAACGGCCGCTCTGTTGGGCTTTACGAGCGTTGCCGCGAATTCGATCGATGCTGTCGCGAGCCGCGATCACGTTTTGCGGTTGCTGGCCGCCGCGGCCATTCTCGGGTTGACGATCAGCCGGTGCGCCTCGGACCTCATGCTGTGGTCCACCTACGAATTCGGTTTCATCCATCTTCCGGATGAACTGATCGGCTCCAGTTCCATGATGCCCCAGAAGCGCAATCCATTCTTGCTCGAGCACGTCAAGGGCAGAAGCGGGTCGCCGCTGGCGTGCCTGCAACATGCAGCGATGGCCACCCATGCCGCTCCCTACGGTAATTCCGTCGCCGTCGGGACGGAGTCCGTACGCGGGTTCGAGGAGGCCATGGAGGAAGTCCGCTCCTGTCTCCTGATCCTGCAAAAGCATATCGCCCTCATGGAACCCCGGGCAGCGCGCATGGAGGAAGTAGCCAAGGCCGCAAACACGGCCGCGACCTTTGTCGCGGAAATGCTCGTGAGGGACGCGGGCATGAGCTTCCGCGATGCACACCACCAGGTGGGCGCAAAGATCCTGGAGGCAGAAAAGATCGGCGTGAACGGCGCAGTGCATGCCGCACAGTCGCTATTGACGCTCGAGCCCGAGTCGCGATCGACCATGGCCTCACCGGGCCTCGCGATGAGCGCTGCTCGATACGGGGCAGGGCCGGGACGCGAACCATCATCGGAGAACAGTATCGGGGATCGCTGCACGGCTCAACGGCAATTGCTTGAAGCCAGAATGACTCCATGGCGCACCGCGGAAACCACCCTGAGTGATCGCATCACGAAGTTGCTCGAAAAGCACGGTCACTTGCAGGCGGCGTAGCGATTGACTCTTTCGTTTCGTTTCGCGTCGCCCCTCGCGACGCGAACGGCGAGATTGCATCTATCGAATCCAAGAGCGGTATTCCTTCCTGAATGAAGACGAGAGGTTTGATGATCACCAAGAAGAGCACTGTCGACACCCAGGCCCGACCCATGTACTGGCTGACCCTTTCCAGCCTGCTGCTGGTGACAGGCGCCGTGAACTTGCAGGTGCCTCTTTACCAGCACTACGCTGAAATCAGCGGGGCGAGCCACACCATTTCGGCCCTTGCGTTCGCCGCCTATGTAGGAGGACTCGTTCCGATCCTGCTGTTATTTGCTGGTGCGTCTGATCGCCTCGGCCGCAAGCCGGTCGTGATGCTGGCGTTACTCGGCTCCCTGGCCGCGACTATTCTGATGTCGGTCTTTCCCTCGATGGGGTGTCTCTTCGTTGCGCGAGTGCTTCAGGGCATGGGAGTCGGTCTCGGCATGGGCACCGTGACGGCCTATCTCAGCGAGCAGCGCCCGGGAGCCGAGAAGACCGTTTCCGCCCACGTCGCCTTGGCTTCATCGCTGGGCTTCGGCGGTGGAGCGCTTTTCACGACGGTCAGCCTCATGCTGCTCGATACGTCTTTGCCTTTGAGTTTCGTGGTTGCCATGATCGCGATGGCGATTGTATTGGTCGCCATGCCGTTCGCACCGGCAACGGTCAGAAACAAGGACAGCGCGCTGACCCGCCTGCCGAAATTTCTTCCAGGAAGTGCGGCGCCGTATCTCGGCATTTGCGCGGCCTGGAGCGTTTCGGGCCTCGTGATCGCATTGCTGCCCGCGCAGCTGGCGAAGCATCAGCTGGCCAGTTGGGCAGGTCCTGCGCTCTTTCTGGTCAACGTCGTCGGCATCGTGTGCCAGCCAATGGCCCGCAAGCTCAGCCCCGGGATCAATCTCGCGATTGGCGCGCTGCTGATCCCGCTCGGCTACTTGATCATGATTCGTGGCGCCAGCGCGGGCAACGTGCCATGGCTATTGGTGGGCGCTTCCGTAGCGGGCGCGGCCTGTTATGGGTTCACCTATCTCGGAGGACTCACGCATATCGTCGAGCGTTCGGGTTCCGAAAAGGCGCGCTCCGTTTCAGGCTACTTTCTCTTTGCCTATTTCGGATTTGCGGCCCCCAGCATCATGATGGGGGTGGTGGCGGACAAAACCAGTATTTCCGCCGCACTGGAGGTGTTCGCGTACGGCATCGCGCTCGTTCACATGCTGCTTCTACTGATGATCTTTGCGCCTGCCCGGTTGGCGCCACTGTTTAGAAGGGATGCGCAATGAACTATCCATACATCCTTGCTGACGTCTTCACCTCGGAACCGTTCGGGGGTAATCCCTTGGCCGTGTTCCCGAGCGCTGACGGCCTCACGGCGGAAGAGATGCAGCTCATCGCCCGCGAGTTGAATCTTTCCGAGACGTCGTTCGTGTTTTCTCCAAACGAAGGGAAGGCCACACATACCGTGCGTATCTTCACCCCGTCGAAGGAGCTTCCCTTTGCCGGGCACCCGACGATAGGAACCGCGGTCGTCATCGCCGGGTTCGGGAGCCATGACAATGCGACCCAGCCCCTCGAGCTCGTGTTTGAGGAAGGGGTGGGCAACGTGCCGGTGAAGGTAACCCGGCTTGAGGATCAGTCATATTTCGCGACACTGAAAGCGCGAGCCGCGACCGTGGACTATGACGTCCCCTCGATCGCTGCGCTCGCGAAACTTTTGTGCCTTCCCGTCGAAGCGGTGCGAGCAGATGTGTTGAAGCCGGCCGCAGTGTCCTGTGGCGTTCCCTTTACGATGATCCCCTTGGCGAACCGGGATTATCTTGCGGCTTGCACCCTCAACATGGAGGCATGGCAGGCGCTCCTTGCGGGGCGCGATGCCGCCCAGGTCTATCCGTTTGTCGTCGATCACGATCGACGCGAGGTGCACGTGCGGATGTTTGCTCCCGCGTTCGGGCAGCCGGAAGATGCGGCGACCGGAGCCGCTGCCGCGGCGCTGGGAAGCTTCCTCAGTCAGTCCTACGATCTTCGAGATATATCCGAGTGGCGCATACATCAAGGAGCTTACATGGGAAGGAAGAGTGTGCTCAACGTTAAAGTCGTCCCCCACCTGCAGGACGCAGGAGCCGTCGAGCTGGGAGGCAGCGCGGTCGTCATCGGGGAAGGGAAGATCTATGGCCGTCTCCTAGCCCGCTTCCACAATTCTCACGACGAGGGAGCCTGCCATGCGTAACCAGGCATTCATTCTATTCGGCGGGTACACGCGGTCGCTTTACCACCATTTCATCCCTTTGCTCATCAAGATGGGCATGAAGGTCCTGGTGATCGATCTTCCGGGAAGCGAGTCTCTTCGCAATGACGCAGGCTGGGAGCCCGGTATGGTGGAGGCCGTGTTCTGCGACGGTGAAGATTTGCCGACCATTCTTGCCACTTGCAAGGGTTGGGAGGAAAGCTATCTCCTCCAAGGTGCGCTGAATACCATCGAGGAATTCACTTACAGCAGCGCGATCGCCATCGACTATCTGAAGCTGAAGGGGCCGGGAATCAAGGCTTGCACGATAGCGAGCAACAAGGCGTTGCAGCGCGCGTACTTCGAGCAATGGAGCCCGGCCTATCGGTACATTACCCAGCGTGAAGGCCTCCCGCAGGGATGCCCGTATCCTTCGATGCTGAAAGCGACCAACCGTCATGGCGGAAGCGGTGTCATTCGGGTCAACAGCGAGGCGGAGGCCCTTGTCGCCTTGTCGAGTTTCGAACCGGACGAGCGGCTCAATTTCGAAGAGTACGTGGTGGGTAGCGACTTTTCGATCGAGACGATCGTGAGCGACGGGGAGATCGTCTTCCAGAGCCTCACGGAGGAGGACAATCTGTACTCGAATGGGTATCACATGGAAATGGGATACAACATTCCGGCGGTCGGTTTTGAGCCTGCATTGATCGAAAAAGCGTATGACATCAACCGTCGCGTTCACGAAGGCATGGGCTTTCAGTACGGGACGTCGCATGCGGAATACCGCATCACGCAAAGCGGCGAAATACGCCTGATCGAAATCGCGGCGCGGCCTCCTGGTGACGGGATCTTTGCCCTGTATCAGCTTTCTACCGGGAAGTTGATCGAGGAGTCCGTGCTGGCTTCCGTCATGGGAAGGGAGGCCAGTTATCCCTTGCCGCTACGCTATACGAAGCAGACCTGGCTACGGCATGAACCCGGCATCTTGCAGGGTATCGACCATCCTCATGAGGGTGTCGAGATCAACTATTTTCCGGAGAGCAAACGGCATCCACGGGAATACTCGTTCGACGCGGCACAACCGCCCACTTTGCGCGAAATCGTGCTCGAGCATCGCAAGGGAGAGCAGCTGGGCGAGATGGCCGGGCAGGGGTCGCGCCTGGGCTGGGTCATTATCGATGCGCCTTCGCCGCAGTTGCTTGCCCGGGGTACTGAGGAGTTTCTGGACACCATCAAGGTTTCAATGGGTGAGGCATAGTCGGACGTCCAACGATCGACGTTATCGCCCACATTGGCCCAGGCACTCCGCGAGGCAGTGCTGGGCCTTCTGTGACATATCGACGAACATCACTTCCCAGATGTGGCCGTCGTGGGCTTCGAAGCTGCGATCGTAGATGAAGCCGGCCCAAGCCGCTCAGCCGCCCGCCACGGCATCAGTCGTCCTTCGACCATCGCTTGTTCGTTCACTGGATAAGGCTTACGGCACCGTCGAGGTCAAATGAAGAAAGGACTTTTTATTCTTGTGGCGGTTCTGGTTGCTCTCATAGGTGGTTGGGAGATAGCAGCAGCTATCGCGCGGCTTCCGGGGGAGATGCCTGACTTTTTGGATGACTTCATCCGTTGGTCTTTGAGGATGATTGGCGCCGTCCAGTTGGAGAACACGGACGATATTGAGGTGATCGCTTTTTTGCTGGCGTTTGCCGTTTGCGCGGTGCTTGTCGGTGTTGTTGAGGCGTCCTGTTGGGCCGTGATTCGGCGTCTTCGTCCCAGATAGTAGAGTTGCCGGCCTTGGCGGCCGGCTGATGACGATTCGATCGGCGTAGCGAGATTGCTGCTGGGCTTCGAGCGCCGACGCGACACGAGACCTTGTGGCCCGTGCTCACGCAGTTGACCGACCAGCCGGCGAATCTGCCGTGTCGTCAGCCCGAGGCGCTCAGCCGCGCGCCACGGCTTGAGCTTGCCGTCCGCCACGGCCTGGATCACCTTCAAGCGGTCGAGTTCTCGCATGTTCAATGTCACCAGTGCAGTCGAATGCATGGCCGGCTCCGTTGTCCCGCAGGGAGCTGCCAAGCATACCGAGGTCAAAACGCGACATTTCTAAATAGCCAGAACACGACATTTGCATATAGCTCTAACATCAAAACCGTTGATAATTCATGTTATGTCAAATCATATGTCTTTCAACCACCACGGCAGGCACACACTCAGTGAGAACATCACACCCGGTTGGCCGCTGCGAGGGATGCTGGGGCCACCGGCACAGGAACGATCGATATCTCAGTGCGAGCCTCTCGCATGCTTCATGTGCGGCGCCCCAACCATCTCGGCCCGATCTTGCTCATGCTGATACCTGAAAATCAAAGCATGGACGCTCCCCGCTCATGTTCGATGAACGTGAGCAGGTGTATCCGAGCGATTCAGTCGTTCACTCAGTGTTGCTCCGGCATCCTCTGCAGCGAGCGTGGAAGCTGGTTAATAAGTTGCGCCCCCGCCGAATTGCGCATCGCAATCTGCCGCACTCCATTCAATTCAGGCGGCCGCTGAGGCCCAATAACGAGGAAGTGACTGCTGGCCCCCGCGTTATGTTCAGAATACTGGTGCCACGACATCTCGGTTTTTTCGTCAATTTTTACCGGTTTATCTTTATCGTCCGGAAAAATCAGTACATGCCCCCCGACATTGATTTGATTCATCTTTTCGATGGCCTCCTCCTCGCTCATGCCCGCCGGGTAACCATTGCTGTTCTGCATCGTATGAAGCATAAAATTCTTTAGATCTTCGTTTCCACCAACGGCCCTTCCGAGCATATTATTTGGTATTCTAAATCGAAGAACATCTCGAAATGGTTTTTCGGGTGATCCCCATTTTTTACTAATTTTACCTTGCGGCTCTGTTTCGTGACCGGTCGTGAGATAGAACCCATATCCGAATTCTCCTGGGCTGCGATTCACTTCCAACTCTTTTTGATTCATAACGCTTGAATTGGCTGTAACATGGGCCAATTCCGTGTGCGTTGCGGGGATCAAATCAGCAGGGACTCGGTGCGGAGTTGCATTTGGTATGTCCCAATTGGCCAATTTCTTCCTTCCGGAAAGTATTCCGGGGATCGCAATTTCTTTGCCGGCTTCGTTCCATACATGCGGGCGTAGCTCGTTGTCATCTGCCTTCAATTTTTTGAGAAAAGATTCCGAATCGTCGCAGGTTATTTCTTCGTTGCTATCCAAAAGAAATGCCAAAGTGTTTTTTAAATTCGGGTGCAGATCATTTCCACTCTTCTCTCTGTACCAATTCGATATCGTATTGACTTTCTGCTCGGTCGTCCCATGAAGCAGCGGAGCGGAATTACGCCGTATCTGGTTGTGAGCAGCGGCGGACGAAGCCTGAGACGTGCTGGAACTCGGATTCAGCTCAGTGAAAGCTCCTCGCGCCAAAGACGTACTCGCATGCGTCGTACTTGCCGATGTCGTCTGCTCATTGCCCTCAGACGCATCCGTTGGCCTGTCGGTCACATGACCCAGTCCGTTCATCATCTCTTTTTGCTCCTGAAAAATGGGGCGCCTCCGCGTGAGTCATGCATGTCGCCCTGGCATTTTCACTATGAAGCGTTTGAAGACGCGGCCGAACTTGGGGTACGAAGTCCTGCGTCGATATGCGAACAGGATTTAACTTGCTCGCAGTATCGACATGAATGTGCTGCACTACAGCTTGCTTGTCCATTCTGCCTACGGCGCTCCGTCCTTTTGCGGTTGTACGCCTCATCGATCGTCAATGGCTAGGCTCGGCCGGGGCACGCTCGACGTGAAGCCCACTACTCTTCGGGGGTGTCTGCCAGAGATCATAGGCGGTCTACCCGGCCAGACAGGCCTCGGCGCGACCGATGCACCTCGTCACCAATCGGACTCATCAACAACGCGGCGCACCAACACTGTCAGCCAGGTTCGCTTTATCTCCGTAGCACCTCTCTCCTGAACACGAGCACTATCTACGAGATCCACGCATAGTGCTAAAACGGCGCGCGAAATATCCTTCGCCCATCTCATCGCAGACAGAGCGAACATGGATACTGCCATCGCGTTTCCAGCCAATCCTGCGCCCGCACCAATCGATCTTCCGCGCGCTTACGAAACGCCTCCGCTCGAAATGCAGCTAGAAATTGTCTTCAAGCTCAGCGAACGTTGCAATCTGAACTGCGACTATTGCTACTTCTTCCATGCTGGCGACGAGACATGGAAGCAGCATCCGCCCACCGCGAGCGTCGAGGTGTTTCAAGACGTTTTACGCTTTGCGGTCGACGCCTCCCGGCAATACGGTATCCGTCATGTCAGCATCATTTTTCATGGCGGCGAGCCTCTGCTCATCAAGAAATCGCGGTTCGCCGAGATGTGCCGTGCGTTACGCGCACAAGAGCACGTCGATTTGCGATTCGACATCCGTTTGCAAACCAACGCGACGTTGATCGACGACGAGTGGGTCGCCCTGTTTTGCGAGTACGGCGTAAAAGTGGGCGTGAGCCTGGACGGACCGCGCGATATCAACGACGCGCATCGTCTCGATATGGCCGGCAACAGCAGCTACGACGCGACCGTGCGCGGCCTGAAGGCACTTCAGGCTGCCGCCGACGCCGGCAGGCTCAGGCAGCCTGGCGTCATCTGCGTGGCCGACGGCAAAATCGATGGCGCTCGCGTGTACCGACATTTCGTCGATGACCTCGAGCTGAAATCGATCAGCCTCCTCACTCCCGATTTCACCCACGACACAGCCCCCGACGATGAAGCGATCGCCGGCGTCACGAATTTCCTCATGGGTGCCCTCGCCGAATGGCTTCGCGACGACGACGCGACGATTCGCGTGCGTCTGTTCTCCGAAGTCCTGCAGGTCTTGCTCGACGACGACCGCGCACAGCGCGCTTTGGCGCGTCATCAGGATCTTCGACATATCGTGTCCGTTTCGTCGAATGGGGAGCTGGGCCCGGAGGACACGTTGCGCACCACGCATCTGCGATTTTCGTCGATGGGGCTCAACGTCCGTACGCATGGCCTCGGCGACGTGCTCTCCTCCCCTGTCTGGGCCGAGCTGACAGCCGCGTCGCAGACGATCCCCGCTGGCTGCCGCGGCTGCGAATGGTGGGCATGCTGCAAGGGAGGACGATTGATCAATCGGTATGCGTCGCAGAACGGCTTCGGCAACCCCTCTCTGTACTGCGGCGCCCTACAGGAGCTCTACAGCGCGATCGGCGCATCGTTGATCCGCTCCGGTGTTCCGGCCATGGCGATCTTTCAGCGCTTGGGGATAGCACACGCGTGAGCACGTTCGATAGCGCTGATGTCGTCGAGGCTTTTGCGACGCCAGCCGGAAGCGTGGGAGCATCGCTCGCGGGCGCTCTTGCGTCCGCTTATCTCGACGCGATCCATGCGCAAGTCCGCGCTGCGCTCGAGCGCACGAATGTCACACCTGGGTGCCGGTTCGAAGTGCTGGACAGCGGCCTGCAGCGACGCGGCAACGCTTGGCGGCCGGAATGCGGGCTGGTGCTCGAGGCATTGAAGCGGGGCCACACCGTACGAGCCGCGGCCCAATCGGCGCTCGCGCTGGCCGCGGTTGGCAGACAACTCCGGTTCGACGCCATCTTCGAGCAGCCCACCCGCCTCTTTATCGATGGGTATGTGTTCGAAGTATCAGGAAGGACGCACATCGCCACGTTGCACGATGCAATCGAAATAACGATCAACGACACGCAATACGTGCTGCGCTTCTCGTTTGACGCTGGCCGATGGCGCGCGACATCGGAAACCGCCCTATCCAGCGCTATCATCTTTGGTCCCATTGGCGACACCTTGGGCCACACACAAACCTATGCGCTCAAGCCATCGTCCGAAGCGGCTCAAGACGATCGGCTCTGGTCTCTATGTGAAAGTCGTTCGCATGCATGCGTGTCCAATCGCACTGGCACGCGCGCCGAACAGGACGATTTAGCCGGCCTGACCTTCGTCGATCAGTTCGCGCCAAGCTATGCGTCATGGAATCGGCCGGTTTCGTGTGGGGCACTGCTACAGCGCCCCGTCGCCGGAGAGGCCGCCCGATCGAGCAGCGCTTGCTCGCGCCCCGGGTTGATCTATCTGTCGGAAGGCACATCGGCATCCCTGCAGGGCGAACTCTTCGTTCACGAAAACGCCCATCAACATTTGATGCTTTACGGGCTGTTCGTCCCACTGACTCACAAGGGAGACACGAACGAATACTATTCGCCGATCAAAGGGCAGCGTCGAAATACCGAGCGCACATTGTTTGCCGTACATGCGATCGGCAACATGCTTCTCTACTATCACGAAGCATTTCACCATGGCGCCGATCTGGTGAGCGACATGCCGCGCATCAAGCGGTACCTCGAATGGTTCGACCAGATAAAGCGCGCTTTGAGCGGCAGCTCCGGCTTGACTGCATCCGGCCACCGCCTTCTTGCATCGTTGGCGTGGGCCGTCGAGACGGCCGATGTTTCATGGGCAACATGAAGATGACCTCGTCATCCGACATTGCATCGCTTCAATCGTCATTCAATGAACGCCGTAATTGGCCAACCATGGAGATTCGAAATGCCGGAAGACCTGAAATCCCTCATCGAGAAAATTGAATCGAGCGATCAATTCATCGCCAGGCACAATCTCGAGCGATTGAATAAACTGATCGGTGCCCAGGTGCAGTCGCCCGGCCCGGACGACCTGCCGGACGAGCTTGGTTTCAATTCCTGCATCTAGTTCGACGTCGCCTTGAGGCATAGGCGCTAGAACGAAACCGCCCCATGCCTCTCTGTGCCCTCCCCGCATCCCGGGGAAGGCACAGTTGCTGTCGCTGTTTTGCAGCGGCCGAGCGATCGACGACGACCATCCAGCTATCCGCGCGAACTACCGCACGCCGGAAACCGAGTGGGCGATGTGCCGCAAAGTCAGCAAAGTAGCAATCTCATCTTGTTCGACACCGTATTCGCTGAGTTTGACGATTATCGTTTGAGTCAATGGATTTACGTACACGTACTGTCCGTAAATGCCGATTGCTGAAAAATCTCCGTCACGCACATTGCCCGGCGGGAGCCACCAGCCATCGCTGTATACTATAGTCGCCGATCGATTGGGTCGTGTAGCTGGAACGAGAGTCCATGATTTGCTGACAATACGGTTGCCACTTACCATCCCTTGCGCGAGGTAAAGAGTCCCGATTTTGGCAAAATCGCGCGCGGTTGCATTAAGGCAGCAAAATGCCTTCTCGACGTCATGCTCGCGACTGTCAACACTCCATGTCGCGTCATCACTCGCTCCAAGCGGATTCCAAATCTTCTGTTTGATATACTCAGCAAGCGACACGCCTGTAGCACGGGTCAAAACCTTTGCCAAAATAAGCGTGTCGATGCTTCGATACTCAAATCGCTGACCAGCAGGATATCGAAATCCTGACACGTTGGATATAAAGTAATTCAAGTCTGTAGTCAGATACATCTGCACAACGGGCGACAAGGCTGAGTCGTATCGCTCATCGACGTCTATCCCTGATCGCATGGACAACAGCTGTCCAACCGTTACATTGCGGTACTGTGCCGGCACATCATTCAGGGCAAGATAGTCTCCGATCGGGTCGTCTAACGAACGAATCTTCCCCTCCGACAGAGCTGCCCCGATCAACGTAGCAACGAAGGATTTTGCTACTGAGTAAGATGCAAATTTTGATGCCCGATTGTATCCATTCGAATATGTTTCGTAGGCAATCCTGCCATCTTGAACAATCAGGAATGCTCGGGTATTAGTTTCCTTCAAAAAATAATCAAAATTTGAGGCTTTGCCATTCCAAATGACAGAATCGTCAAATTTCTCATCCTTCACGCTAAAGTCGACCGGATTTTTTGATTTTTCAATCAACTTGTCGCCAAAAAATTTAAACGATTGACTTGTCGGGGTCCAGCCAAATTCGAGATCCAGAAGAACGATTGGGTTCGGCAATCGCAATACAGTCTGATAAAGATGCTGCGCAATATAAATAAACAAAAAAGCAAGCGCAGTGCCGATGAAGAGGAATAAGCGTCGATTACGCATGATTTGACTAGAGCGTGTTATACACTTCTATGGTCGCTACCGTCACGTTGCTGAGTAGTCAATTTCCGCGGGAAACGGCATAGAGCCGCCGGCCATCGGGTGCCGGGGTAGTTTTCCCAGGCGCACGAGGCACGACGGTTCAACCGCAGACAAAAACGTATCGGTTTGTTACCGGAGGCAAGCCGGCCCGACAAGCGGTGCAGACTTCATCGCGTCCCGTCAACGCGATCCAGGAATTCCGGCTTGCCCGAGAATTCCCTCAGATGATCCGGTAGCGGCTCTGCCGGAAACCGGCCATCGGCTACCGGCGATCGGAAGACCGTCGAGCATGGCAGGATGCCGGTCCATACCGGGGTTTCCGGCATGTGATCCTCCTGGTCCGGAAACTCGTTTCGCACCTTCGCTGCCACCTGCTCTAGCGACAGCCGAAACACGGTCATCGAGTCGAGCTCGTCTTCGCGGACGTTGCGCAGCGTTTCCCAGCGGCCGGGAAGCGTCCGGCGGAAGAACTCGCGCATGGCGGCGCGCTTCTCCTCGCGGCCGTGGATTACTTCGGGTTGGCCGTGGACGATGACGGATCTGAAATTTACCGAGTGATTGATCGGGCTGTGGCCCAGGACGAGCCCATCCATCAGCGTCACCGACAGTGCAACGGGGCCGGATGCACAGGCATCGGCGAACCGTCCGCGCGCGGCGGAATGGAAGTAGACGTGCTCCCCGTTGCGCCAATAGGTCATCGGAATGATTTGTGGCAGGCCGGCGTCAACGAAGGAGATGTGGCAGACGTAACCCGCGTCGAGGATCGCGTGAACGACCTCGGGCGCATACGAAGCTCGGTAGGCAATTCGCTTCACGCGGTGCTGCTCCGTGGTCGGGTAGTTCTGTTGCGAATCTGCACTCATTGATGGCAATCCAGTACGGTTAGATGGCCTGGAAGGCATCGATGTGCCACAGGCCGGTGGTTTCGCGGGACACGACGTCGGCAAAGCGGAGCGAGTCGTCCTTGAACCCTTCCAGTAGCGGCTGAACGAGGCGCACATGGCCGCGGATGACGGCCAGCCCGCCCTTGCGCATATAAGGACGGGCCAGTTGCAGGCAACGTACGGCCGCCTCATCAGGCAGAAAAGACGGGACATCGGACAGCGACAGGTAGTCGATATCGCCACCGGTCACGCCGAACGCCCCCATCACGTCGCCCTCGACGAAATGTACGTCGCACTCCTTCAGTCCCGCCTGCGCGCGCGCATAGACATCGGGGCGGCATTCGACGGGCAAACCTTGCTCGAACCGGATGGCACCGAGGAAGATCAACTGGAGGAAGAAGCTCGAACGTGCCGGGAACTGTGTCAGCAGACGTTCGAATATCTCCGAGTAGATACGCAGGTAGCTCTTGGGGATGTTCTTCTCGGGGAAATCGCCCTTGTACAGCAGCGAGTTGAGCGCCGTCGAGTTGCCCAGCAGCGTCAACACAAGCTTCCAACGAAGACGCGGGAAGCCGCGCCGGAAATAGGCTGCCTGTGCCTGGACATCGCCTTGCTCGAACAGTCGGTCGCAGGCGCTACCCAACGCTGCGCGGGTGACCTTCGACAGCGTGATCAGCATGCGCTCGAATTTCCCCTCATACACGAGCGGGCCCCAGTGGATCCGATGGAACATTTCCTCGAGCACGGTGCGATGCGGACTTTCCAGATCCAGGCCGGCGAACAGCGTTCGCCGCGCCTGCGGCGTCATCCCCTGGGTGTATCCCAGGAACTGGCAGTAGACGTCCCGGTCGACCTGCCGCAGGAGCGCGATGCGCAAGCGCGTAACAGCCAACTGATCGGGGCTGATATCGACGCAGGTCAGCTTGCGCGGCGCGCGGGCCAGCAGCGGGACAATGCGGCTACCGCAATCGGCAATCGCGAAGACATGCTCGCTTGCCTCCGCGAGCATGTCCATCTCGGTCTGCGCATCTTCGTCGCCGAGCGTGTAGTTGAGGTGCTTGAAATACGCTGCCACGGCCGTGCTCAGCGAGTCGGAAAGAGCGCGTCGCGCACGGACGCATAGCGGCTGGGCAAGCCAGCTACGAGCTTCTGGTATTCCGCGTGCACCTCGTCGAGCATGCGACCGGTCAGACGCAGACTCACTTCCGCGGTTTCACCGATGGCGTCCCAGTCCGATTGACTCTTGGCCACTCGCTCGATGACGTTGCAAACCTCCTTGGCATGTTCCTCGTCGATTGCCGAGTGCGCGACAAAAAAGGTCAACTGGCTGTCTTTCAATCCAAGCTTTTCCTTGACCTTGCCGACCAGCGGGTTGATGTACTGGTAGGAACTCTCTGCCCAGAAGCTGTAGCCCAATCGGCGGAACGGATTGCCGTTCTTCGAAGCCCAGTAAAGGTAGGCGATGAGCGTTTCCGTCGACGGGAGCGGTGCCGGCAGCGTCAGATCGTCATCAACGTGGCCAAGCGAGCGCAGGTCGTGCAGCGCCATCATCTCGTGGCCGGCCTCGTCTGCCGCGTGGTCGAAGCAGAACTTCATGTAGACCGGATTCTCAGGATGGGCAACGCCGGCCAGTGCCTGATTGCGCGCGTTGTGCGACGTATAGTGATACGTCTCGAGCATGTAAATCATGTACAGCTCCTTCGAGAACTCACCGGTCCGGATTGACCGGGCCAACGGCGAGTTGTCGAGAATCTCGGCCCAGGTGCCGCTGATGCGTTGCTCCAGTATCGCGAACTGTTGGTCGATGTCGATCATGTGATTTGCTTCTCAAAAAGTAGAAGAAGGGGCAAGCAAGGGGACGGTGCTCTGCAATTGCTCGGTGTAGGCATGCGCGGCATCCACAACCGACGCAATCGGCGCTTCCAGGAACCAGTAGTCGCCGTCCTCACGGATGGGAACCTTCAGTGGCGACATATGGGTGGGTTTTAGGCCGAACTTCGCGAATACACGTCGTTGTGGCGTGCGGGCGAGCGCCACCAAGCCGCGCGCGCCCATCGACCGTGCTTGCAACAAAGCGATGCCAAGCGCAAGCGCCGTGGGTAGGGTGCGAAATTCGCCGCCATACCAGGAAACTAAGCGGCTCAACTCAAAATGCCCACTGAAAGCGCCGGCATCTGCCTCGGGTGGCACCAGCCCCTCGCTTTCGAACGGATGCGGTGTGAGGCGCACTGTCGACACCAATTGGCCGGTGCGGTCTCTCACAGTCACGATCTTGCTGCGCTGGCTTACGCCCAGCCGCGCGTCGAGCGCATGATGCTCGACCGAGTTCAGGTACCCTCGGCCGCTGGACGAGTAGAAGCCAGCGAGGCGGCCATTCACTTCCTCCAGTTGGGCGGCACCCGGCTCCAAGACCATTGAGTGCAGGCTTGCGCTGCGGGCCGCAGTCTCGAGGAATTCCGCGATTGATTCAACTTGCCACATGGTCAGCCCTTTTCGACAGTGCGTACTGGAGGAATGCGAGTTCATGTTCGGCCATCAATCGTGGGGGCCTCCGCACAGCGCAATGCGGCGAGAGGCGGGCACCCCCGGCGTGCCGGATCGTCTCGTTGTGCCTGTGGATGCAGCCTGGCTGGTTGGCGATCCGATCGACGCAAGTGCATCCGCATCCGCCGTCGTTGGACCAACGCTTCAGGGCGGACATCGCTCAGACCTCCACGCAATGCGCCTGGGGCTCCCCGTGTAATGCTCGAGGAATGGCGCACGTGCCTCGCCGCTGATAGCGAATGACGTGGTGTTCGCAATCGAGTGAGTCGATCAGCTTGGGAACGATCTCCGAGGGCTCTCTCCCGCAAGTGAAGACGTCGATCGCGATATAAGCCGACTCCGGATACGTGTGATAAGAACAATGGGACTCGGCCAGCAAAAATAGGCCGGTGACACCGCCGCCCTCCCCGAACTTGTGATCGACAAAATTGAGGACACTGAAGCCCTCCAAAGCCTCAGCAAATATGTTCTTCAGCCTGGAGGCATCCAACAGAAGAGTTGGATGCTTAACGTGGGCATCAATCAGATAGTGATATCCGGTGTCGTCCATGACGAGTCTCTAGTAGTTTTTAGAGGATGGATTGAAATGGGTAGCCGCGATTTCGTTGTGCCTTGCCAAGCGCGCGTCAAAAGGTGGCAAGCCGTCTGAAATTTCGACTTTCGCTGCAGTGCTCTTGCATATCCCGTCGCGCGACAAAAATCCGCGTGCGAAAAATACTTCCGAATCAACCGGCCTCGCCTTCCCCTGATAGATCGGGAATTTTTATCAAAATGGCGCGCCAATTACTGCATTGCAATTTTATTCTCGCCAGCTTCGCTGCCTTAAATGCTTGGCGACTCGCAAGTCTCACTATGACGCAACGTCATCGGAGACATGATTTGTGTAATTTAAAAAAGTCGAAAAAATCAAATTCCAGAGCTTGTAAGCCTGGCCCACATGCCCACGTATTGTTCAACGCTCTGGAAACCCCTCGTAGTCTGGGGGCCCATTTTGCAAGGGATTCCTAGTCCACACCCAAAAAATAGGCAAAAAGATGTGTATAACGATATGGATCAGGGGGGCCTAATCTCTAGCGAAACGCGAGCCCGCGCGAATTCAGAAGATCCATTAGGTGCAATACTCGGCGCTTATCTGCGGGAACAAAAATCCGGAAGATGAAAAAAATCCGAGAGGCACACGTGCCGACCCGCAAGACAGAGGTAGCACCTGATTTCATCAAGGACAAGGAGACCCCGGTCGAATCAGCGCGATAGTTCGACCCGGTCCTCTCCTGGAGAGCAGCTAAGAGCCACCCAACTGGTAAAATTGCACCACGCATCCATCCAGCAATGAATGATGCCTCCCAGCGTAATCTGGAAAACAGAATGGCTAATTGGTTGCGCGACACGGCCCACCTCGGAATTTGTTTGCTATTTTTTTAAGAGAGGAAACTTTATCACGCAGCCTTATAAGCTGCAAGCGCTCACTTTTTAAATGCGTTTGATAATATATACGGATCGGTCTGGCTTTTATGTGCCAGCCGCCATTTCTGGCTCTATACAGTCCCCCTCGATCCGCAATGCAATCGAAATAACAGTCGACGACACGGAATATGCACTACGCTTCTCGGCTAACGTCGGCAGATAGCGTGCGGCATCGGACACCAACTCATGCAGCGCCATCATCTTGGTCCCATTGGCGACACCTCGAGCCACAGACAAACCTATACGGTCAAGCCATCGTCCGAAGCCGCCCAAGACGATCGATCAAGAAAATTGAATCGGGCGATCAATTCATCGCCAAGCACAATCTCGAGTAGTTGAATAAGCTGATCGTCTCCTCGACCTTTCCCGAAGGACCTCTTCGCACTACGCTAAAACGGCGATACCGCGAACCGACTGCGCTCGCACCACGCGCGAGCACGACGCCCTACAGAGAGGTCCACCATGCTGCAACTGCTTACCGTACCCATCGACAACCCGGCAAACTTGAACCTCATCCTCGGCCAGACGCACTTCATCAAATCGGTCGACGATATTCACGAAGCGTTGGTCAGCGCCGTGCCCGGCATCAAATTCGGCCTGGCATTTTGCGAGGCCTCGGGCAAGCGCCTTGTCCGCCGCTCCGGCACCGATACCGATCTCATCGAGCTAGCCTGCAAGAACGCGCTCGCGATCGGCGCGGGCCATAGCTTCATCGTGTTTCTGGCCGAGGGCTTCTTTCCGGTCAACGTGTTGAAGACCATCCAAGCCGTGCCGGAGGTCTGTCGGATCTTCTGCGCGACGGCCAATCCGCTTGAAGTCGTCATCGGCGAAACGGGGCAAGGCCGCGGCATATTGGGCGTCGTCGACGGCATGCCGCCGCTCGGCATAGAAACCGACGAAGACGTTCAGGTACGCAAGGATTTCCTGAAGCAGATCGGCTACAAAGCCTGATCAGACGAAACACGCCGCCCGAGCGCGGAGGAATGAAACAGCAAGCCGCGGAGTGTTCCCCGGCAAGCATTCCATTACAGTCGAAAGACAATCCCCACCCACAAACAGGAGTCCATAGTGAGTAGTCTCGCGCGCGCCGATGCGCCCCCCGCGACCGATGGTGCACTGGCATTGGCATCGGTCGACACGGCCGTCGCCCGCGTCGGCGCATACGATTGGCTCGACGCCGAGCAAGCACTCGATCAATACGGCTACGCTGTCTTGCCGGGACTGCTTTCGCCCTCTCAGTGCGACGAATTGGCCGCGTGCTACACGGACGAAGACCGTTACCGCAGCCGCGTCGTGATGAGCCGGCATGGCTTCGGCCGCGGCGAATACAAGTATTTTTCCTACCCGTTGCCTCGACTCATCGGCGCATTACGCTCCACGATCTACCCCCATCTCGCGCCGATCGCCATCCGCTGGAATCGCGCGATGGGCCTCGATACCCGCTATCCGCCTACGCATGAGGCATTCGTGCGCCGCTGCCACCAGGCGGGCCAATTGCGCCCCACTCCGCTGATCCTCCAATACGGTCAGGACGACTACAATTGCCTGCATCAGGACCTGTACGGCGAGCATGTGTTTCCGCTGCAAGTGGCAATCTTGCTGTCGCAGCCCGGACGTGACTTCACGGGCGGCGAGTTCGTGTTGACGGAGCAGCGCCCTCGCATGCAGTCGCGCGCCGAGGTCGTGCCGCTCACGCAAGGCGATGCCGTCGTATTCGCCGTCAGCCAGCGGCCCGTGCAAGGCACGCGCGGCCCTTACCGCGTCAATTTGCGGCATGGCGTGAGCCGCGTGCGCTCGGGGCACCGGCATACCGTCGGCATCATCTTTCACGATGCGTTATAGCCAACCGCCGCCCAGGCCCGCCTGATCCGAATTGATTGGCGACGACCATGTTTCACTCACTGTTTCATGACCGAGTCGAGGCGGGGCGTCTTCTCGCCGAATGCCTGCGCGGCGAAGCCGGCGCGAACACGGTCGTGCTCGCCCTGCCACGCGGCGGCGTACCCGTCGCCTTCGAAGTGGCGATGGCGCTCGATGCCGAGCTCGACGTGCTGCCCGTGCGCAAGCTCGGCGTGCCGACCCAGCCCGAACTGGCGATGGGCGCGATCGCGCCTGGCGGCGCACGCTACGTCGACGAGCACACGGTGCGCGCAGCGCACGTCACCCAAGCGCAGTTCGACGCCGTGCTCGCCTACGAACAAGCAGAACTCGCGCGGCGCGAAACGCTGTATCGCGGCGAACTACCGCCGCTTGTCGTGGCGGGCCGGACGGTCATCCTCGTCGACGACGGCATGGCCACAGGCGCGTCGATGCAAGCGGCCGTCCGTTCCTTGCGCGCGCTCCATCCTGCACGGATCGTCGTGGCGCTGCCGGTCGCACCGGCCGGTGCGGAAGCCGATTTTCATGGTGTCGCCGACGCGTTTATCGCCGTCGCACAGCCCGCGCTATTTTTCAGCGTCGGTCAACACTATGACGATTTCGACCAAACCTCCGACGACGAAGTGCGCGTGCTGCTCGCGCGCGCGGCGGCACGGCCGCACGGGGCATCAGGCGACGCTTGATCGGAATGTGCGCGAGGCCTCGCCCTTGTTGAGCTATTACGTTACGGCAAGTCAGCAAACGCTGCGTACGCAGGCAGGTGGATCGCTACTCCGTTCAGCCACTCATAAAGCCCTGCCCCGCTCACGTCATAGTGGGTGCCGGGGATTTGCGCGGGGTCGTCGTCGCCGTGCGATGGCAGGCAGACTGCTGGCGTGCAGTTCGCGGCCCATTGCGCCGTGGTCATCGGCGTGTCGCGGGCGGTGTAGTAGATGATGGGGCCGGCAAGGCCAGTGGGAGCGAGCTTCTGCCGTAGCAGATCGTAGGTCTGTGTCAGGTAAAGGGCCTTTTGCGCTTCGCCGGTGACGTTGATGCCCCAACCGGTGGTGAACCCGAATTCGGTCAGCCAGATCGGTTTGCCCCATTTTCGGAAGGTGGACAACACCAGATCGAGGGACGCCGCAGCGTCGGTGGGGTTGTCGCCATAAGGGTGATAGGCGACGGCGTCGACATAACGGGCAGCATCGTCGCGGTCCAGTTCCTGAACGAAACACTTCGGCTGCCATTGCGAGAGGCCGCCCAGGATCACCACCGAATCAGGCCGTAGCGACTTGATTTCCCGATAGGTGTCGGCAAGCCACGAAACATAGCTCGCCACGGCCGTGGAAAACTCGGTCATCGCCTTGCCGGTGGGGCAAACGCCGACTGGATCGTTCTGTGCGAAATCGCTGGCGTTGAAGCTCCAGCCGTAAGGAAAGCTGTCGCCGCCGTTGGTCCACCCTTCGGTGGAGTTGGCCAGATTTTCCTCGTTGCCGATTTCGAAGGCATAGGTGTCGGGCAGCGCTGCAAGAAGACCGTGGAGCCATTGCAGATACCGGGCGCGCAGACTCGGTGAATAGTGATAGCCGAGCACGACGAGGAGCGTCTGGGCGCCCGCGCTGTGGATGACGGTGTCGAGATTCCTGATACCGGAATATGGGTCGGCACGCAGCGCACTGCTGGGGCAGCTGGAATATTGTGTGAGTCCGCTGACCGCTGTCATCGACGCTTCCACGCGTACCCACTTCGCGTGGGAGCCGGCAATCTGGGCCGCGTCGGGCAGTATTTGCGCGAGGTCGTAGCTGGAGCAGTTGAGCTGATCCATACCGAAGCCATCGACGTAATTGACTCCGCGCGTGCTCGCGAGGAGTCCGGCAATTGCACTGTCGCTGAGACCGGAAAAATTCTGGGCGGAAAGCGCGACTCCCCCACTATCGCTGCTACTGCCGCCGCACCCGCCCACGAGCGCTGCGATCAGCATCGAGCCCACCAGACGCCATACCGACATGCCTGAAACCATGATGCACTCCGTATCCGAGGGTGTGGAATGCCAGGCAAGCAATGAGTCATGCAAATGGGTTCAATCGATAGCCGCTCCGGCGAACAGCAGCCTCGTCGTGACATGGAGTGGTCACTGCACGACGTGATCTGATAGTGAGGCGTGGGCCGGTGAGGATGCCGAGTCAAGCGGAAAGATGGCCGGCGCGTTCCGCCGGCCATGCACTACAGAGCAGAAGACCCGGAGAAGACCTCAGAGCCGCAACATCGGTGCCGTGTAAGGGCACTCATAGCGCTTCCTGACGGTCCCCGCTTCGTCGACGCTTTCCAGATACACGTCGAACTGCCAAAGCCGAGCCATGTGCTTGAGCACTTCCTCGCTGTCGCTCGAGAGGTGCCGGTTGTCGCTCATGAAGTGACGCAGCGTAAGGCTACGGTCGCCGCGCGTGTTGACCGACCACACCTGGATGTTCGGCTCCCGATGGTGCATGTCGTACTGGCGCGACAAGGACTGACGCACGTGCTGATAGCCGCTTTCGTCATGGATCGCCGACACTTCGAGCGCGTCGCGCGTATCGTCGTCGAGCACGGAAAAGAGCCGCATGTCACGGATCAGATGCGGCGACAGGTACTGCGCGATGAAGCTCTCGTCCTTGAAGTTGCGCATCGCATAGTGCATCGTCTGTAGCCACGGCGAGCCCGCGATCTCGGGGAACCACCTGCGGTCTTCATCGGTGGGTGATTCACAGATGCGGCGCAGGTCGCTCATCATCGAAAAGCCCAGCGCATACGGATTCATGCCACTGTAGTAAGGCTTCGTGACCGGCGGCTGATAGATGACGTTGCTGTGCGAATGCAGGAACTCCATCATGAAGCCGTCTTCGAGCAGCCCCTGGTTGTACAGGGTGTTGAGCAGCGTGTAATGCCAGAACGTGGCCCAGCCCTCGTTCATGACCTGCGTCTGCCGCTGCGGGTAGAAGTACTGCCCGATCTTGCGCACGATGCGAATGACTTCACGCTCCCAGGGCTCGAGCAGCGGTGCGTTCTTTTCTGCGAAATAGAGCAGGTTCTCCTGCGGCTCGGGCGGAAAACGGCCCTCCTCCTCTTCCGCCGCGCGATGCTCGTGCGAGGGCAGCGTGCGCCACAGTTCGTTGACCTGCGATTGCAGATACGCCTCGCGCTCGCGCCGCAGCACCATCTCCTTGGCCAGCGACAGCTTTTGCGGCCGCTTATAGCGATCGACGCCGTAATTCATCAACGCATGGCACGAATCCAGCAACTCCTCGACGCGATCGAGCCCATAGCGCTCTTCGCACTCGGCGATGTAATTCTTGCCGTAGACGAGGTAGTCGATGATCGCGTGCGCATCGGTCCACAGGCGAAACAGGTAGTTGCCCTTGAAGAACGAGTTGTGGCCGTACGCCGCATGCGCGATCACGAGCGCCTGCATCGTCATCGTGTTCTCTTCCATCAGATACGCGATGCAGGGGTTCGAGTTGATGACGATCTCGTAAGCCAGCCCCATCTGGCCGCGACGGTAGCTCTTCTCGGTCGACAGGAAATGCTTGCCGAACGACCAGTGTCGATAGTTGACGGGCATGCCGACCGACGCGTAGGCATCCATCATCTGCTCTGCACTGATGACTTCGAGCTGGATCGGGTAGACGTCGAGTTCGTACTGCTCGGCGACGTGCGAAATGTGTGTGTCGTACTCTTCGATGAGTTCGAAGGTCCAATCGGACGGCCACGGCAGAGGCCTGCGGTCGGCAACGGTCATACGGAGATCCCTTTGCCCCTCAACGGGTGCTTCGGTGTGGCCTCGCGTTTCGATGTCGGCGTGCTTGCCGTGTTCGCGCGGCGCATCGTGTCCGCCGTGCGCGCCTCTTCGGCGCCGCTCGGGCTGGTACCCGCGCGACTCATTATGCAGGTGTTTCGTAGTCATGATGCCGCTATCTGTTTCTCGAACAACTCCCTGAACACAGGATAAATATCAGCGGCGGCATCAACCTTCTTCATCGCGAGATGCGGTTGCGTCATCGCGAGCTGTGCGTATTCCACCCAAAGATTTTGTTCTTCGGGCGCGACTTGAATATAGGCAAAATAACGCGTCTTTGTCAGGATGTCGTCCTGCAGGATGCGCCGGCATTTGGGGGAATCGTCAGTCCAATTGTCGCCATCCGACGCCTGAGCGCCGTAAATGTTCCATTCAGTGGGCGAATAGCGCTCTTCCATGACCTTGCGCATGAGCTCGAGCGCGCTCGACACCACCGTACCGCCGCTTTCCGTCGAATGGAAGAACGTGTCCTCGTCGACCTCCTCGGCGCGCGTATGGTGCCGGATGAACACCACTTCGATCTTCTCGTAGTTGCGCTTCAGAAACAGGTACAGCAGGATGAAAAAGCGCTTGGACAGATCCTTGCGCTGCTCATCCATCGAACCCGACACGTCCATCAGGCAGAACATGACGGCCTGACTCGACGGCTGCGGCTGCTTGATGCGGTTGATATAGCGCAGATCGAACGGATCGATGAACGGAATGCGCCAGATGCGCCCGCGCAAATGGTGAATGTCTTCCTCGAGATGCTTGATGTCTTCGCAGCGGTCTTCCGGGTCGCGCTTGAGCGCTTCGAGCTGGATCTCGAGCTCGTGCAACTCGTTCACGAGCGGCGCGCCGAGCGCAATGCGCCGCCCGAGCGCGCTGCGCAGCGAGCGCACGACATCGATGTTGTTCGGGGTGCCTTCAGCGGCCCAGCCCGCGCGGACACTCTTCCACGTCGGCACGGCCAGCAGATGCGTTTTGACGAGCCGCGGCAATTCGAGGTCGTCGAAGAAGTACTGCATGAACTCTTCGCGGCTCAGTTCGAAGACGAAATCGTCCTGCCCCTCGCCCTCGTTGCTGGCCTGGCTGCCTCCACCGCCGCCTCCGCCCGTCGGGCGCGGGATCTTGTCGCCACGGACATAGTCTTCATTGCCCGGATGGACGATCTCACGCCGTCCACCCGGGCCATGGTGAAATTGCGGCTCGAAGATATCCTTGCGCGGAATCGTGATGCTCTGCGTGCTTTGAATATCCTTGATGCTGCGATCACGCACCGCTTCCGAAACGGCACGACGAATGTAGCCCTTTACGCGGCGCAAGAAGCGCTCGCGATTCGCAATGCTCTTGTTCTTACCTGCCAGCCTGCGGTCGATGATTTGGTGAAGCACATCCATTCTCCCGCTTGTCATTCCCGAAAGCGACACGATGCGCCTTCGCGCAGGAGGGATGCCTGCGCACACCGCGCGTCGCGAAGCGCCCGCACGCAAGCTGCCGCGCGAGCGCGCGCCCCCTCCTTTACGACGACTTGCGCACGCGCAAGTACCAGTCGCACAACAGGCGCACTTGTTTTGGCGTGTACCCCTTAGACACCATCCTGTTCACGAAGTCCTCGTGCTTGCGCTGCTCTTCCGCCGACCCCTTTGCGTTGAACGAAATGACCGGCAGCAGTTCTTCGGTGTTCGAGAACATCTTCTTCTCGATCACGACGCGCAGCTTCTCGTAGCTGATCCACGCAGGATTCTTGCCACCGTTGGCCGCCCGAGCCCGCAACACGAAATTGACGATCTCGTTGCGGAAATCCTTCGGATTGCTGATTCCGGCAGGCTTCTCGATCTTCTCCAGTTCGGCGTTCAGCGCGGCACGGTCGAAGCTCTCGCCCGTGTCGTGGTCGCGGAACTCCTGATCCTGGATCCAGAAGTCGGCGTAGGTCACGTACCGATCGAAAATGTTTTGACCATACTCCGAGTACGACTCGAGATATGCGGTCTGGATCTCCTTGCCGATGAACTCGGCGTAGCGCGAGGCAAGCAGATCCTTCACGAACGACAGGTACTTCTGTTCGGTTTCCGGCGGGAACTGTTCGCGTTCGATTTGCTGCTCGAGCACGTACATCAGGTGCACCGGGTTCGCGGCCACTTCGGTCGTGTCGAAGTTGAACACGCGCGACAGGATCTTGAACGCAAAGCGCGTCGAGACGCCGGTCATGCCCTCATCGACGCCGGCGAAGTCGCGATACTCCTGATACGACTTCGCTTTCGGATCGGTGTCCTTGAGGTTCTCGCCGTCATAGACCTGCATCTTCGAGAACAGATTCGAATTCTCGGGCTCCTGCAAGCGCGTGAGTGACGAGAACTGCGCCATCATCTTCAGCGTGCCCGGCGCGCAAACGGCCTGGGCAAGCGACGAGTTGCGGATCAGCTTCTCGTAGATCTTGATTTCTTCGGACACGCGCAGGCAGTACGGCACCTTCACGACGAAGATCCGGTCGAGCAGCGCTTCGTTGTTGCGGTTGTTCTTGAAGGCCTTCCATTCCGACTCGTTCGAGTGCGCGAGGATGATGCCGTCGAACGGTATGGCGCCGAAGCCCTCGGTGCCCTTGAAGTTGCCTTCCTGCGTGGCCGTCAGCAGCGGGTGCAGCACTTTGATCGGGGCCTTGAACATTTCCACGAACTCGAGCAGGCCCTGGTTGGCCAGGCACAGGCCGCCCGAATAGCTGTAGGCATCGGCATCGTCTTGCGCGTATTGCTCGAGCTTGCGGATGTCGACCTTGCCGACGAGCGAGGAGATGTCCTGGTTGTTCTCGTCGCCAGGCTCGGTCTTCGCGATACCGATCTGCCGCAGGATCGACGGATAGCGGCGCACGACGCGGAATTTGCGGATGTCGCCGTTGTACTCGTGCAGCCGCTTGACGGCCCACGGGCTCAGGATGTTCTTCAGGTAGCGCCGTGGTATGCCGTACTGCTCTTCGAGGATCGGGCCATCCTCATCGTAATCGAAGAGCCCGAGCGGCGATTCGTTGACGGGCGAGCCCTTGATCGCATAGAACGGCACGCGCTCCATCAATTGCTTCAAGCGTTCGGCGATCGACGACTTGCCGCCGCCGACAGGGCCCAGCAAATAGAGAATTTGCTTTTTCTCTTCGAGCCCTTGTGCCGCATGCCGGAAATACGCGACCACTTGCTCGATCACGTCTTCCATTCCGTAGAACTCGCGGAACGCGGGGTAAACCTTGATGACCTTGTTCGCGAAGATCCTCGATAAACGAGGGTCGTTGCGCGTGTCGATCTGCTCGGGTTCGCCGATGGCTGTCAACATGCGCTCACTGGCCGTAGCGTACGCGGCAGGATTGTCTTTGCAGAGCGCGAGGTATTCTTCCAGCGAGAGCTCTTCTTCTCGCGTCTTTTCGAAGCGGTTCGCGAAGCTGCTGTAGATATCCATGCTACCTCCTCGCCGAAGTCTGCGTTCGATGTCGTCTACGGAAGGTTATACCGGAACGACCTCGCTCGAATTCATCCTAAACCCTTTTAAATTTTTTTTCACGGACTACGTTGTGCACGTGACTCCTAGCTTGGAGATGCGCCCACGCTCACCTAGAATAGTTTCCCGCCGTCCGCGAAGATGCGCCCCTGCTACGCTTCGCGTAGCCCACCGTGCACCATTCCGGCAACGTATTCGGTTGCGCTTTCTGTTGCGCGCCGTGCGCTTGCCCGCTATTGCCTCGCCCCCGCTCATCTTCTGCACCGCATGCGGTGAACGCGGCAGGCGTCATGGCTGACTGATCGCAAGCAAGACCTTCTGCGCTTATCCGGTATACGCGCGACAGACGGTTTTTGACGACGCCTGTACGCGTCGGTTACAACTTTTTTGCGCGCCCTACGTGCGGTGCGCGTTGCCGCCCTAATTCAACGGCACGCGCAGCGCATTGCACGCTGCGCGTTCAGCACCCTACGTTAGAACGTTTCCCAATCGTCATCTGAAGCTGTTGCGCTCGGCGCTGCCGCCATCGGTTTGGGCGCTGCTGCGGCCGCTGTGCTACGCACCGGTGCGGCCTGCGCCGTGCGTGCCGGTGTGCGTGCCGGTGTGGCAGTCACGCGGGGCGTCTTGAGCGGGGCGGCTGCCACTGCTGGCTTCGGCGCGACAGCCGGCGCCTTGGCGGCAGGCGTCGCCACCGGTGCGGACGGTTTTACCGCCGGCAACGCGCGCGTGACAGCGGCCTGAGGTCGCATCGGCTCGTCGCTGAGCTGGAACACCCCCACGGTCGTGCGCAACTTGCCGGCTTGGTCCTCGAGCGATTGCGCCGCGGCAGAGGCCTCTTCGACGAGCGCCGCGTTTTGCTGAGTTACTTCATCCATTTGCGTGACGGCACGCGCAACCTGGTCGATACCCTTGCTCTGCTCTTCCGACGCAGCCGCGATCTCGCCCATGATGTCGGTCACGCGTTGCACCGCGCTCATGATTTCCGCCATCGTGCGGCCGGCTTCGTCGACGAGTGCCGAGCCCGAGCGCACGCGCTCGACGGACGTGTCGATCAGCTCCTTGATCTCCTTGGCCGCCGCCGACGAGCGCTGCGCGAGCCCGCGCACTTCGCCCGCCACCACGGCGAAGCCGCGGCCCTGCTCGCCCGCACGCGCCGCTTCGACGGCCGCGTTCAATGCGAGGATGTTGGTCTGGAACGCAATGCCTTCGATGATCGTGATAATGTCGCCGATCTTGGCAGAACTCTCGTTGATGTCGCCCATCGTGCCGACGACTTGCCCCACCACCGTGCTGCCCTTGTGGGCGATCTCCGAGGCGTTGGCGGCCAGCGAGCTCGCCTGACGCGCGTTGTCCGCGTTCTGCTTGACCGTCCCCGTGAGCTCTTCCATGCTCGCGGCCGTCTCCTCGAGCGAACTCGCCTGCTCTTCGGTGCGCGAGGACAGATCCAGGTTGCCCGCTGCAATCTGCTTGGCCGCCGAGGCGATCGATTCGCCGCCCGAACGCACACTGCGAACCGTGTCGACGAGGCTACGCTGCATCTTCGCAAGACCTTCGAGCAACAGGCCCATTTCATCGCGCGTCCGCACGACGATCGGCCGGCGCAGGTCGCCCGTCGCGATCGCATCGAAATGCGCCAGCGCTTCGCCGAGCGGCCGCGCAATCGCGCGGCGCAGGCTCAGGAACGACAGCAGCGCAGCCGTAAGACCCACGACGAGCGCCGCATACATCAGGTTGCGAAATGTGGCGTAGCTCGATTGAGTGTCGTTGAAAGCCGCTTGTGCCTGCTGCAGCTGGAAGGTGCTGAGCGCTTCGTCGCTCTTGGCCAGATCTGCGAACGCCACCTGCAAATCATTGGCGCTACTGACGATCTTGTCGTGGTCGGTAGTACCGATCACGGCAGCGAACGATTCCAGCACCTGGTGCAGATGGTCACGTTTGGCGGAGACGTCCTGTGCAAGCCGGTCTTCGTCGGCTTCACGCGGCAGGTCGAGGTATTTCTTCCACCACATGTCCGACATCTTGCGCATTTCGCGCGAGCGGTCGAGCCCGGCTTGCGCCCCGGGCAGGCCGGCTTGGAATGCCGCCCGATCGAGGGCCAGCCGCTCGCGGGCCGCGTAGATCTCCGCGTTTTCGATCGCCATCGCGCTCGGCATGTGGTTCGTGAAGATATCGCCCGTCGCGCGGTTCGCACTGCCCATGCCGGAAAGTCCGAGCGTGCCGATCGCCAGCAGCAACGCCGACAAAAACGCCATCGCCACGCCAACGCGCGCTTTGATCGTCAGACCTTTGTTCAACATTCCTCTTCCTCTCACACTGCGGCCGAAATATTCGGGGTACGAAGTACTCGAGCCACGCCGGCACCCCTATTGGCGCCGGCGAATGCGCTCGCTCTACATGTCGTTTACGGCCGCAGCGTAGAGGACTTGAGAAGTCCTTAGTGTCAGAACAAAGACGCCAGGGGGCGCGAAGGCCCTTAGCTTAGACGGCGAAGGCCTGGACTTCGTGGCGGGTCGGAATGGAGGGTTGCGCGCCGGCACGCGTGACCGAGATGGCCGCCGCATGCTGCGCGAAGCGCACGGCCGTGTCGAAGCTCGAGCGTCGCGCGAGCTCGGCCGCAAAAGCGCCGATGAACGTGTCGCCGGCCGCCGTCGTGTCGACCGCGGTGACCTTCGGCGCCGGCAGGTGCATGGTGCCGTCCTCGGTTGCCGCGAGGATGCCGGCAGCGCCGAGCGTGATCAGCACGTTGCGCGCGCCCTGTTCGCGCAGTGCGGCCGCGGCAGCGGCGGCCTCTTGCGGCGAGCCGATCGGCAAGCCTGTCAGCGCGGCCGCCTCGACTTCGTTCGGAATCAGATAATCGACGAGCGCCAGCCATTCGCGTGGCACAGGGCCGGTGGCCGGCGCCGGGTTCAGGATGACGGTCTTGTTCAGGCGCCGGCCCGCGGCGAGCGCGGCGGCAACCGTCTCGGGCGGGGTCTCGAGCTGGCACACGACGACGTCGGCCGAGCCCAGCAGCGCTTCATGGCGCGCGATGTCTTCAGGGGTGAGCGCGCCGTTGCTGCCGGCGACGATGACGATCGAATTGCGCCCCGCTTCGTCGACGACGATCAGCGCGACGCCTGTGGCAGCCGATGCGCTTTCGCCGAGCGCTGCGCAATCGATGCCTTCGGCGAGCAGCCCCGCGCGCAGGCTGGCCCCGTTGGCATCGCGGCCGATGCAGCCGATCATCGCCACGCCTGCGCCCAGGCGCGCCGCGGCGACCGCCTGGTTGCCGCCCTTGCCGCCCGCCACTTGCGTGAACGTGTAGCCGGCCAGTGTTTCGCCGGCGACAGGCAGGCGCGGCACGCGCGCGACGAGGTCCATGTTCAGGCTCCCCACCACGACGACGCGCCCTTGCGCGCCGGTTGCCGTGTCAGGGTGTTGCGTGCTGCATTGCGTCATAGTGCGTGTTCTCCGTGTTTGCACAGGCGATGCGCGACGTGCACGCCCGCACATGAGGCGGCTCGGCGTAGACGGCCGTTGATTCGCGCAACACGAGGCGCGGCGACACCACACGGCGCCGCGACGGTTCCGTCGCCGCGCCGCTGATACGCTCGATCAGCGTCTGCGCGGCGGCTTCGCCCAGTGCGCGCACGGATTGGCCGACCGTCGACAGCGCCGGGTACGTATAGTTGGTGAGCTCGATGTCGTCAAAGCCGATGATCGAGCAGTCTTGCGGCACGCGAATGCCGCGTTCGGCCGCGACGCGCAAGGCGCCGATGCCCATCATGTCGTTGCATGCGAAGATCGCGCTCGGGCGCACCGTATCGAACAGTTGCGCAGCCGCCCGCTGTCCGCCGAGCCCTGAAAAATCGCCTTCGACGATCGCTTGCGGCTCGATTTCGATCCCGCGCTCGGCCATCGCCCGAATGAAACCGTGCACGCGCATCGCGCTGACCGCCGTCGATACCGGCCCTGTAATGCAACCGATACGGAAGTGTCCGAGCTCGAGCAGGTGCCGCGTGGCGAGATAGGCACCGCGCTCGTGGTCGATCTGCACCAGATCGGCCGACAGCCCTTCGATATTGCGGTCGACGATGACGAGCGGCTCGCGCGCATCAGCCAGGCTATTGGCAAGCACCGCATCTTCGCCAGCCGACGCGACGATCAGCCCGTCGATGCGCTTTTCCTGCAGGACCCGCAGATAGTTGCGCTGCTTGGCTGGATCATCGTCGGAATTGCACAAAAATACGCAGTAGCCCCCACGCGCGCATCCGTCCTCGATCCCGCGCGCGAGCTCGGCAAAGTACGGATCCGTGCTGTTCGGCAGCACGAGGCCGATCGTCGCCGTCGCGCGCGCCTTCAGCGAACGCGCCACCGCCGACGGCACATAGTGGAGCTGGCTGATCGCGCGCTCGACTTTCGCACGTACGTCGGCCGACACCGGCCGCGTGTTGTTGACCACGTGTGACACCGTGGTGAACGACACGCCTGCCATGGCCGCTACATCCTTGATCGTCGCCATAACCCGATTTCTCTCTCGCTTGTTTTTCTTGGCCAGGACATGACGCCCGGCCCGTCCGTCTGGTCATCGCCCGCACTCGTTACCCCCCGGCCGCAGGCGCGTTCCCCGCGCAACCTGCAGCCGGTCCCGTTCTCAGCCGCGCTTGCGCCGGCTCCGGTAGGTATCGAGCACGACTGCGACGACGATGACTGCTCCAGTGATGATCCGTTTGGTCGGCTCGTTCGCGCCGATCTGCGCGAGCCCCGCCGCCAGCACGGAAATGATCAGCACGCCAAAGAACGTGCTGATGACCGACCCGCGTCCGCCCATGAGGCTCGTGCCGCCGATCACCACAGCGGCGATCACTTGCAGCTCGACCCCGACGCCGGCGTTCGGATCGGCCGCTTCGAGACGCGAAATCTGGAACAACGCAGCAAGGCCCGACAGCGCGCCCATCAGCGCGAACACGGCGATCTTGTAGGGCCGCGGATCGACGCCCACGAGCCGCACGGCCTCTTCATTCGTGCCGATGCCGACCAGATGCCTGCCGAACACGGTGCGCGTGAGCACGAGCTGCGCGGCGATCATGACGACGAGCGCGAGGAGAAACGCCGGCGAGATACCGGCCGCGATCGGGTTCGACAGAAAGTCGAACGCGTCGCCGATGTAAGCGGTGCGCGAATTGGTCATCTGATAGGCCAGGCCGCGCGCCGCCTCGAGCACGCCCAGCGACACGATGAACGACGGAATGCGCCAGCCGACGGTCACGCTGCCCGTGAACGCGCCCGTCAGGGCAGCCGCTCCCATGCCGAGCAGCGCCGACGGCAGCGGCCCCCATCCCCACTTGAGCGCCGCCACGCTGACGACCGATGCGGCCAGCGCCAGCACGGACCCGACCGACAGGTCGATCCCCGCGACGATCAGCACGAACGTCATGCCGACCGACATCACGACGAGATCGGGAATCTGGTTCGCGATCGTGCTGAACGTGTCGTAGGTCAGAAAATGCGAGCTCAGCAGCGAAAACAACGCGATCATCGCGGCTAGCGCGCCGGCGAGCCCCAGGTAGTTCGAAATGCCGAGGCGCGTGCCGGTGGGCTTGGCGCTCGGCTTATCGGCGACGATGGCTTGCGGCCCATCGGGGCGCGCGGATTGATCGGTCATGGCAGACTCCGTGCGTCGTGCGTGTGGGAGGACGAGGGCGTGGCACCGGACGCGTCGCGCGCGTCGCCCAGGTGCCCCGCGAACGCAGCGGCAAGCAGCGCATCCTGCGTCCATTCGTCCCGGTTGAAAATACCTGTGAGGCGGCCCGCCGACATCACGCCGATCCGGTCGCAGATCAGCATGAGCTCGCGCAGGTCGCTGGATACGACGACCAGCGCGCGCCCTTCGCGGGCCAGCGACCCCATCAGGGTGTAAATATCGAATTTGGCGCCGACGTCGATGCCGCGCGTGGGCTCGTCAAAGAGCAGCACGTCGGCGTCGCGCGCCAGCCAGCGGCCGATCACGACCTTTTGCTGGTTGCCGCCCGAGAGCTCGCCGACCGGCTGCTCGGGGCCGCGCGTCCGCACGCGCAGCGCGTCGATCTGCTGACGCGCGAGCGCGCTTTCGCGTTGCCCGTCGACGATGCCCCAACGCGCCACGCTGGCCAGATTGCCGAGCGACACGTTCGCGGCGATCGAGTGCGGCAGAAGCAGCCCCTCGCCTTTGCGGTCCTCGGTGATCAAGGCGATGCCGTGGCGCACCGCATCGGCCGGCGAAGCGATGGACACCGGCTGAAGCGGCCGACCGACCGACACGGTGCCGCGATCGAGCCGATCGGCGCCATAGATCAGCCGCATGAGCTCCGTGCGTCCCGCGCCGATCAGGCCGCTCACCCCGAAGATCTCGCCGGTTCGCACTTCGAACGACACGTCGCGCACGGCGTTGCCGCGCGAGAGCCCCTCGATTCTGAGCAGCGGCGCCCCCAGCGTGCGCTCGCCGAACTCGATGCGCTCGCCGATCTCGCGGCCCACCATCAGCGTCACGAGCCGATCGCTCGTGACATTGGCCATGCGGTCGACGTGGACGAGCCGGCCGTCGCGCAGCACCGCCACACGCTCGGCGATGCGTGCAAGCTCCTCGAGCCGGTGCGAAATATAGACGATTGCGACACCGCTCGCCTTCAAGCGCGCAATCTGCTCGAACAGCAGTTCGACTTCGCGTGCGGTCAGCATGGCCGTCGGCTCGTCGAAGATCAGCACGCGCGTGTCGCCGATCAGATTGCGGGCGATTTCGACCATCTGCTGGTGACCGATGCCGAGTGTGCCGACGGGCGTATCGGGGTCAATGGCGTCGAGCCCGACTTGCGCCATGGCGGCGCGCGCGTCTTCGCGCAGCTGTTTGCGATCGATCCAGCCGAGCGCGCGCGGACCCCGTCGCGGCAGACGCTCGAAAAAAAGGTTCTCGGCGACCGACAGGGTCGGCAGCAGGTTCAGCTCCTGCATCACCATGCGCACGCCGAGCGCCTCGGCTTCGCGCCGGCTGGCGGGCGCATACGGCTGACCGTTCAGGCGCATCGTGCCGGCGCTCGGCGTGACCAGGCCGCCGATGATTTTCGACAGCGTGCTCTTGCCGGCGCCGTTCTCGCCGGTCAGCGCAAGCACTTCCCCGGCGTTCAGCGCGAGCGTGACGTCGGCCAGCACGGGCTCGGCATAGGTCTTGCCGATGCCGTGTACGCTCAGCAGTGAGTGGGTTTCGTCGTGGTCAGTCAAGTCCATCGAGATCCTTTGTCGATCAGAGTTAGCGCTTTAGCCCTTACTCTGATCCCATGCAAAGCTGTCGGTGGGAGTTAGTGATTCAGCACGGCCTCTCACCTCATGTCGGCAGGTCGCTTGGACGCCTATCCGGGATATAACGGCAGCGCCGGGCGTTTCTTGAGCACAAAAAGCCAAGACGCGACTACGCGGCCGGCGTACGTGATGCGCCAGCGAGGCGCACCGACCGCATGCCGGCCGCGTAGCAGCAGCCGTAGCAAGCGCAGCCGCTTACTTGGTCACGAGGTCGACCGGCGTCTCGACGACACCCGACAGCTCGGACTGCTTCTTGTGATCGGCCAGCGCCTTGAGCGAGACGTCGATGCCGAACACGGCCTGCTTGGCCGCGTACTGGTCTGCCGTCGCGAGCACGCGGCCATCCTTCAGCATCGGCTTGATCGCGGTGATGTCGTCATAGCCGACGACGGAGACCTTGCCCTGCTTGCCGGCCGCGCGCACGGCCGACACGGCGCCGATCGCCATGTTGTCGTTGCCCGCGAGCAGCGCCTTCAGGTTCGGATACTCGTTGAGCATGGCCGAAGCGACGGCGTTGCCCTTGTCGATCTCCCATTCGCCCGATTGCACCGACACGACCTTCGCGCCGGCCTTGGCCATCGCGTCCTTGAAGCCTGCCGTGCGCTGCTGCGCGTTGGTCGTCGTCGACACGCCCTCGATGATGCCGACCTCGTCGCCGGCCTTCAGCTTCTTGCCCAGAAAGTCGCCGACCTTCTCGGCACCCTTGCGGTTGTCGGGGCCGACGAACGGCACGTTCAGGTTCTTCGACTTGAGCACGTCCGGATCGAGGCGGTTGTCGATGTTGACCACGATGATGCCGGCATCGACGGCCTTCTTGACGACCGGCACGAGCGCCTTCGAGTCGGCCGGTGCCAGCACGATCGCGTCGACCTTCGAGACGATCATCTGCTCGACGATGCGAATCTGGTTGGCCGTATCGGTTTCATCCTTGATGCCGTTGGTGATCAGATCGAACTGGCCGGCGTTGTGCTTCTGATAATCCTTCGCGCCGTTTTCCATCGTCAGGAAGAACTCGTTCGCGAGCGACTTCATCACGAGCGCCACTTTCGGCTTGTGGGCAGTGTCGGCACAAGCATCGGTCGCGCTGAACGAGGCCAGGCCGAACGCACAAACAGCGGCGAGCGCAGCCAGCAGACGACGACGGGGGCGATGATTCATGGAGTTCTCCTTTTCCTTTCTTATTGGCTCTTGAAGAGCCGTGATTTTGGGCTCTTCAAGAGCCTTGATTTTTGGCCCGTGACGAGCCTTGATTTTTCATTCGAACGAGCACGTCAAACGCGGCGACGCGCTCCTTGCGCGCGGCACGCTGCCCACCCACACCGAATGCGCATGCGGGCGGGACCGCCTATGCTGGACCGTTCTTGCTACGCGCGCAAGGGGCGTGCTACCGTCGCGTGCTTAAAGCGCACGGCGGATGGCACGCCCATCATCGAGGTTCGAGGTGGCTACAGGCAAGCGTCGACAGATCATCGAAAAGGCGACTGAGCTCTTTTCCCAGTACGGGTTCCACCCGGTTGGGATCGATCGCATCATCGATGAATCGGACATCGCCCGGATGACCTTGTATCGCCATTTCGCCGGCAAGGACGATCTCATCAGGGCGGTGCTCCAGCATCGTCATTCGGCGCTGATCAGCAGCATCGAGGCGCGCCTCGAGTCGCTCGAAACGCCGGAACAGAAAGTCAAGGGGATCTTCGACTGGTACCGTGACTGGTTCTCTACCGAGTCGTTCGCGGGTTGCCTGTTCGAGCGTGCACTCGCGGAATTCGGCACGTCTTGCCCCGGCATCTCGGACGTCGCGATCGGCTACAAGCAAACGCTGATGAACATGCTGGAAAGCCTGCTGTGCGAGACCCTGCCCCGCAAGTCTGCGCGGCAGCTCGCAGAGGTGTTCGTCATGTTGTTGGATGGGGCAACGGTCGATGCGCGTGCGTTCAATGATCCTGCGGCCGCCAAGCGCGCTTGGCAGGCGGCGGAAGTCTTGTTGAAGAGTGCGGCGACGGGTGACGGCGCCTAACCGTGCCCCAGGCACGCCGCCCGAGAGACACGCCAGGCGTTCCGGCTAACGGGCTGTTGCCCTACAGATGATCGACGGACGCGCCCTGCACTTTGCCGTCGATGATGTCGCACGCGTACTGCATGCCGATACGATGCGCCTCGAGTTGATCTTGCAGCGGCGCGTGCTCGGGCACGCCGAACATCTCGGCCTTGCCGCGCTCGCCGCTCGCCTTGCGAAAGATCGTCACGACGATGTCGAAGTGCCGTAACGCATCGACCGCCTCGTTGGGTTCCTTGGCGCGCCGCAACGCTTGCACACCAATTGCAAAGCCTTTGTACTGATCGGAAAACGGTAGCGACATGGTTCGATGCTCCTTCTGCGAAGGACGAAGGAAGCTCGGCGACACCAGCGCCGATTTCAACGATCGACGCCCCATGTGACCCTGCCCAGCCCGACGTGTCCGTCGCGACTCCTTCCCGGTGTCACGCAAGACGCATTCCCTGATGCCCCGGCATTAGGGCTTGACCCGCCCTCGCACGAGCCGCGCAAGGCGCCGCACAGCGCGAAATGCCGGGGTCTTTGAAGAATTTACGCGACGTACCCAGCATTAAGGGCTGGCGACGCGACGATTCGTCGCATTTCTTCTATGATGGCTGCCAAGACGGCCCGCTTATTACACAGAGCCATCGGGCCGCCGTCTCATCGTTGATGCGTGATGCATTGCGGAGGCAGGAATGGCATGGAGACAACACCGCTGGATCAGGCGCTGGATCATCACCATCGTGATCTGGGCCATACCGGTGGCTATCGTGGCGCTGCGCGAAATTCACGAAGAAATGTCGTACAACATCGTCGATCGTGATCGCGCGCTGACCACCTGGGAATTCACCGACGCGCAGCGTGCCGCCGGCGCGCCCGCGCGTTGCCACGGCAAGCCCGACGAGGCGCGCGCAGCAGGCTGCCCCGCCGACGTGCTGGCCGCCAACGCGCCACGCCAACAGGCCGCGCTCGACGAATTCGCGCTCCGGCGCAACACGCTCGCGAGCTACCTGTGGCATGCATTCGTCGGCTATTGGATCGTGCCCGCGGCATTCATTTTCGCAGTCGGTCTCGTCATCGCGGGCATCCGCCGCGCCCTGCGGCGGCCGCCGGTCGTCAAAAACCGCGCACAGAGCACAGCCCATCGCTGAACGAATTCGGGCCGATTCCGGGCACGCACCATGCTAGAAGCCTTAGCGCGTGGTGTGAGATCACGCTTCGCCCAAACCTGCCGTCGAGGGTTTGACCGACGGATCCAAAACGGAGAGAGCCATGCAAAAACCCTATTGGATGCTCAAGGCTGCCGCGGCTGTCGTAGTCGGCAGCCTGACACTCGTGGGCTGTACCGCGACCACCAACAACGGCAGCCCAACGGCTACGAGCCCGGGCAGCGATGCTTCGAAGCGGCAAGAGATCAACGCGAGCGTCGACGCGACGCTCTCGCGCCTGTATGCGCAAGTGCCAGGCGCACGCGAGCTGGTCACCAAGGCGCACGGCGTGTTGGTGTTCCCGAAGGTGCTGCAGGCGGGGTTCGTCGTCGGCGGGCAATACGGCGAAGGCGCGCTGCGGGTGGGCGGACAGACCGTCGGCTACTACAACACCGTGTCGGGTTCGCTGGGCCTGCAGGCGGGCGCGCAGTCGAAGGCCGTCATCTTCCTGTTCATGACCGACGATTCGCTCAGCAACTTCCGTTCGCGTGAGGGCTGGTCGGCAGGCGGCGACGCCTCGGTCGCCGTGTTGAAAATGGGCGCAAACGGCGCGCTCGACACCACGACCGCGACCAAGCCCGTGCAAGTGATCATCCTCACGAACGCCGGCTTGATGGGCGATCTGTCGGTCGAGGGCACGAAGGTCACACGCATGAACATCTGACAGGCCGGATGCGCCGCGCATCCGGCCCCCGGTGCGCGGTCAGTTCGAGGCCGAATCGATGACCTTGAAGCGTGAGCGCTTCTGTGCGCGGATGACGGCCTGATACGCATCGAGGTACTGGCGCGCCATGTGGTGCGACGTGAAGCGTTCCTCGAAACGCTGACGCACGCGTGCACGCGGCAGCAGGTGCAGCCGATTCACGGCCGCCACCGCACTGATCTCGTCTTCCACGATAAAGCCCGAGACACCTTCGTCGATGACCTCGGGCACCGACCCGCGGTTGAACGCGATCACCGGCGTGCCGCATGCCATGGCCTCGATCATCACGAGTCCGAACGGCTCGGGCCAGTCGATCGGGAACAGCAGTGCGTGCGCGCCCGACAGGAAGTCGGCCTTCTGATGATCGGCAATCTCGCCGATGTATTCGACGTGCGGCAGATCGAACAACGGCTTGATCTCGCGCTCGAAATACTCGCGGTCGGCCGCATCGATCTTGGCCGCGATGCGGATCGGCAGACCGCAGTGTGCGGCGATGCGAATCGCCGTATCGACGCGTTTCTCCGGCGAGATGCGGCCCAGGAACGCAAGGTAGCGCTGCTCGACGGGCTGCGGCGTGTAGAGCGCTTGCGGCAGGCCGTGATAGACCGTCTTGAGCCATTTGGCCTGCGGCAGCGGCTGGCGCTGCGAATTCGAGATCGAGATCACGGGCGCGGTGTCGAACGTGTCGAACACGGGCTGCTGCTCGGACAGATCGAGACGGCCGTGCATCGTCGTCACGAACGGCGTCTCTTGCCGCTTGAACAGTGAGAACGAGTAGTAGTCCATGTGAAAGTGCAGCACGTCGAACTCCTCGGCGCGGCGCCGCACGAGCTCCATCAACAGCATGTGCGGCGCGATGCGGTCGCGGATACCCGGATCGAGCCGCAACGCGCGTGGCCAGACGGCCTCCAGCTTGGCGCTCGTCTTCGAGTCGCCGCTCGCGAAGAGCGTCACGTCATGGCCGAGCTCGACGAGCGCCTCCGTGATGTACGACACGACACGCTCCGTGCCGCCGTACAGCTTCGGCGGCACCGATTCGGTCAACGGTGCGATCTGCGCAATCTTCATTCGATGGCTCTCCAGGATGGATAGGGGCGCCGCGGCCCGATGCGCCCGTCAAATCGCGGGCCCTCCCCGCTCACGGACGCCTGGGCAGCGGCAACCTGCCGCTGCCGCAGCGCACAATGCGTATCAACGCGTCATTATTCTGTACGGCGCGCCCGATTCACGCGCCTGCTTTCAATTGATGCCCGCTGTTACAGTCGCGAAACATCCAGATCCTGCTTCCTTCAACGGCGCCAAGCACCTCCTCGTCTCGTTCAGCCGTATGGCTCGCCGCGCAAGTCGGCCAGGAATCTGTCGCGCCAGGTGCCGAGGTCGTTCTTGCGCAGTGCGGCCATGTTGACCTCATGACGCTGCCTGCGCTCGGCCAACGGCATCGCCAGCGCGCGCTCGAGCGCTTCGGCCATGCCGGCGATGTCGTGCGGATTGACTAGCACGGCCGCGCACAATTCCGCCGCAGCCCCGGCGAATTCCGACAGCACGAGCACGCCGGGATCCTCCGGGTTTTGCGCGGCGACGTACTCTTTCGCCACCAGATTCATGCCGTCGCGCAGCGGCGTGACGAACCCCACCTGCGATTCGCGAAACAGCGACATCAGCTGTGAGCGCGCATAGCGCTGGTTCAAATAGCGGATCGGCGTGTAGTCGAGCCCCGAGAAACGGCCATTGATGCGTCCGGCCTCATATTCGAGGTTGTGGCGGATCTCTTGATAACTTTCGACGTCGGCCCGTGTAGGCGGCGCGATCTGCACGAGTGTGACGTTGCCGCGCCATTGCGGGGCGTTCTCGAGCAATCGCTCGAACGCCTTGAAACGCTCGACGAGCCCCTTCGAATAATCGAGCCGATCGACGCTCATGACGAGCTCGCGCCCCTCCAGGCTTTGCTTGAGCTCGAGCACGTGCTGACGGCTTTCGTTGCGCTCGGCCTCCCGTGCGATCTCGTCGGGGAACACGCCGATCCGATACACATCGGTGCGCAGGCGCCGGCCGAACGCTTCGATTTCACCCTGCTCGCTGACCGTGCCATGCGCGTGGCGAACGAGGTAGTCGTGAAACGCGCCGCGGTCGGTGTCGGTCTGAAAGCCGACCACGTCGTAGCAGCACAGCGACTTGATGAGCTCCTCATGCGGCGGCACGTTCAACAGCACTTGCGGCGCCGGAAACGGCGTGTGCAGGAAAAAGCCGATGCGATTGCCGATGCCCTCGCGACGCAACGCATCGGCGAACGGGATCAAGTGGTAGTCGTGGACCCAGATGATGTCGTCGGGCGCAAGGAGCTTCACGAGCTTGTGCGCGAGCCACGCGTTGACACGCCGATAGCCCGCATAGTCATCGCGCTCGTAAGCGGCCAGGTCGTTGCGATAGTGAAACACGGGCCACAGCGTCGCGTTCGAAAAACCACGGTAGTACTGATCGTAGTCGCGGCGCACGAGGCCCACGGTCGCGAACGTCACGGTGCCTTCCTCGACGAGCGTGGGCCCCGCGTGCGCCACCGCCTCGCTGACGACCTCGCCGCTCCAGCCGAACCAGACGCCGCCCGTGTCCTTGAGCGCACCGAAGATCGCGACCGCGAGCCCGCCTGCCGATCCCTTCGTTTCCGTCGGTTTGGCGACACGGTTGGAGACGACGATCAGGCGGCCCATGGCGACTCCTCAGTCACCCACCTTGCAGGGGAACGCCTTGCCGAGCCCGAGCGAGATCACCGTGCTGGCGTTGTACTTGCCCGCCCCCGGGTTGTCGGCCACGTACTTGCGCACCGCATCGATCATCGACTCGGCCTTCGTCTCCGCGCGCAGGCAGAAGTATTGGCCGACCCGCGGGCCCGTCGTGCCACCAATCGCATCGATCGTGTTGTAAACGCCGTCGGCGACGCCTTGGACGTATCCCTTGCAAGCGGCGCGGGAGGCGACGTCTGTCCGGGTGCACAACTTGGTGAGCTCGTCGCCCGTCAGCGCGTGCGCCGCAAGCGGCACCGCGAGCGTACCGACGCATATCAAAGCCCGCAACATGGTGTTTCTATTCTCCGAGCGGTGAGGATGCAATGAATGGGCCAACGCATGGCAAGCGCCAGCCGGTTGTCTGGCGCGCGGCTCGATGCCGCGCCAAGGACGGTCATTTTGCACCGTTTTGTGCCTTGTCTGGCGCAGTGGACGATGCCGGCGACGCATTTTTCGGCGTCTCGGCCGCCACCGCCTCCAACACGTCGGTCGCATCCTTGGCGTGATACTGCTTCGCAAAGTCGAGCGCGGTCAGGCCGAGCTGGTTCTTCAGCGACGCATCGGCGCCCGCTGCAAGCAGCAGCTTGATCGTCGAAGCATGGTTGCCGCGCGCGGCCATCATCAGCGGCGTGGTGCCGTTCGGCGAGGCGGCATCGATGTAAGCCGAGCGGTCGAGCAGCAACTGCGCGATGTCGTCATGCCCGTTCGCGGCCGCGTAGTGTAGCGGCGCCCAGCCCTTCTTGTTGATTTCGGCGTCCTTGTCGATGAGCAGCTTGACGATCGTGATATCGCCGTTCAGCGAAGCCAGCATCATCGCGTTCTCGTCGGCACGGTCGAGCTGGTCGACGTCGGTCTTCGGATTGGCTGCGAGCACGGCGGCCACCTTGTCGGACTTCTCGCGCGCCGCCAGCACGATGAGCGGCATGCCTTGCGGATCGGTCGCGTTGGGATCCAGGCCCTTCGCCAGCTGCTTGTTGATTTCCTTGACGTCGTCGAACTTGACGGCCTTCACCACCGTATTGTCGGCCCCTGCCGCATGCGCGGTCAGCGTCACGGCGGCCATGCCGCTCGCCAGCCCCAGCAACACGCGATGCAAGCGGTAGCGCAGCGCGAGGCGGCGGGTGGGAACAGTGGCAGGAGTACGCGGTGCGGGGGGGAGCATGTTCATATCCAACTGGGTTTCCTTTCTGCTTTCCGTTGCCTGAAGCGGGCCTTCAGGACAGGGCTAGTGGGTAAGGCGCTTGGTATACGGTTAGCGCGCGAGGCCGAACAGCCGGAAAAAGTTCTCCGTCGTCGCCGCGGCCAGCGCCTCATCCGGCATCGCGCGCGCCTGCGCGATAAAGCGTCCGACATAACTGACGTACGCAGGTTCATTGGGCTTGCCGCGGTAAGGCACCGGCGCGAGGTACGGCGAATCGGTCTCGATCAGCAGGCGATCGAGCGGCACGCGCCGCGCGACGTCCTGCACGTCGGTCGCACTCTTGAATGTCACGATACCCGACAGCGAAATGTAAAAATTCTGCTCGAGCGCGCGCTGCGCGACGGGCCAGGGCTCGGTGAAACAATGCATGACGCCGCCCGGCTCGTGCGCGCCCTCTTCGGCCATGATGCGCAGCGTGTCCTCCGCCGAGGCGCGCGTATGGACGATCAGCGGCTTGCCGGTCTTGCGCGCCGCGCGAATGTGCGTGCGGAAGCGTTCGCGCTGCCATTCCATCTCGTCGATCGAGCGGCCTTCGAGCCGGTAGTAGTCGAGCCCCGTCTCGCCGATCGCGACGACTTTCGGGTGCTTTGCCAGTTCCACCAGCTCATCGACGCTGGGCTCCCGCGCGTCCTCGTGATCGGGATGCACGCCGACCGACGCATACACGTTCTCGTGCGCCTCGGCCACGGCCAGCACTTGCGGCAGCGTCTCGAGATCGACGCTCACACATAGCGCGTGCGTGACCTGATGCGTGCGCATGTTCTCCAGCACGTCGGGCAGCCGGTCGATCAGTCCTTCGAAGTTGATATGGCAATGCGAATCGACAAACATCGTGTATTCCTGTGCTGCGCGGCGCAGTGTCTGCGCCGCGGAAGTGGCGTCAAGGGCGCGATGGCCCCTTATTGCGCCGCCGACCGAGGCAGCGCCAAGCGCCGCCCCAGAATGATCAGATCGCGCTCGACGCCGTCGAGCACCGCTACGCGCGGCAGGTTCCCCCACTCGTCGAAACCGTTCGACCGAAACAGCGCGAGGCTCGGCACGTTGTGGCCGAAGATGAAGCCGAGCAGCGTATCGATGCCGAGGCTAGGGGCTTGCTCGAGTGCCGCGGCCAGCAACTGCTTGCCGAGCCCGCGGCCGCGCGCGCGCTCGTCGAGATAGATGCTGACTTCGGCCGTGCGCGCGTAAGCCGGACGACCATAGAAATCGGAGAAGCTGAGCCAGGCGATCACGTGCGGTGCACCGTCCGTGCCCGCTCGCGGCTCACCGTCGACGACCCACAGCGGACGCGTATCGGGCCCATGCGCATGAAACCATGCGAGGCGGCTTTCGACCGTCACGGGCTCGAGATCGGCAGTGACCTGGCGTGACGCGATCGTCGAATTGTAGATGGCGACGATCGCCGGCAAGTCCTCGAGCGTCGCGTGACGATAGATCGGGCTCATGCTGCAAGCACTCCTTACACGAACAGGTCGCGATAGCCGATGAACAATGCCTCGAACACGAGCCGGGCGTTCAACGGATGGTTTTCGACGGCGCGCTCGCGGGTGACCGTCTGCATGTAGCGCGCGAACGCGTTCGCATCGATGTGCTCGGCACAGCGGACGAGCTCGCGCGCAGCTGCCGGGAAATAGCGCGGCCGCTGTGCAGTGCGCTCGGCGAGCAGATCGTAGAGCCACCGCTGGAGCCAGCCCAATACGACCGGCACAGGCAGCTTCTGCAGCGCTTCGCCGCACGCGAACGCGTCGCAATCGGCGCCTGCTGCAAGCTGCTTGAGCAGGAAATCGCGCAGTGGCCGGTTCTCGTCGGCGGCCAGCGCAAGTGCGGCGAGCGGTGCGCCGCCGGCTTCGGCCAACAGGCCCGCCGCATCGCCCACGCCTTGCTCGGCCAGCCACGTGCGCGCCCCGTCGGGCGACGGCGTGGGCATCGGCCATTGACGGCAGCGGCTCACGATCGTCGGCAACAGCCGGTCGACACGCGCCGACACGAGCAGGAACACGACGCCTGCGGGCGGCTCCTCGAGCGTCTTCAGCAACGCGTTGGCCGACGCCGCATTGAGCGCTTCGGCCGGATAGACGAGCACGACGCGCGCGCCGCCGCGGTGCGCGCCAACGCCGCAAAAATCGAGCAGCGCGCGCACTTGCTCGATCTTGATCTCCTTGCTCGGCGTGCGCGTTTTCTTCGACTCTTCGCCGTCGGCCTTGTCGGCCTTTTCCTTGTCGTCCGTCGCGCCGGCCTGCCCCACCTCGCCGGCCAACGCCTCCGGCAGCAACGCACGGTAGTCAGGGTGATTGCCCTGCGAGAACCAATTGCAGGCCGCGCATGCACCGCACGGCTCGCCGTTCGCTGCCGGCGACTCGCACAACAACCCCTGCGCCAGATGCTGCGCGAAGCGCAGCTTGCCGATGCCGGCCTGGCCGTACAGCAGCAACGCGTGCGGCCACTGCGGGCGCAGCCGCTGCAAGCGGTCCCAATCCTCCAGTTGCCACGGATAGATCATCGTCGTTGAGCCTCGTCAGAGTGCTGCAATCACGTCGTTCAGCGTTTCGCGGATGCGCTCGATGCTTTTTGTCGCATCGATGATCGCGAAGCGGTATGGCGCCTCCTCGGCACGGCGCAGATACTCGGCACGCGTGCGCGCGAAAAAGCCCTCGGTCTCGCTTTCGAACTTGTCCGGTGCGCGCACGGCGCCGCGGCGCTCACTCGCCGTCTCGGGCGCGACGTCGAACAGCACCGTGAGGTCGGGCTCGAAGCCGCCCTGCACCCAGCGCTCGAGCGTTTCGAGCTTGTCGCGCGGCAAACCACGCCCACCGCCCTGATAGGCGAAGGTGGCATCGGTGAAACGGTCGCTCAGCACCCAATCGCCCCGCGCGAGCGCGGGCTCGATGACCTGCGCGAGGTGCTCGCGCCGCGCGGCGAACATCAGCAGCGCTTCGGTTTCGAGATCCATGCGCTGATGCAGCAGCAGCTCGCGCAGCGCCTCGCCAAGCGGCGTGCCGCCGGGCTCGCGCGTGACGACGACGGCGCGGCCCGTCGCGGAGAGCTTCTCTTCCAGGCGTTCGCGGAACCAGGCCAGGTGAGTCGTCTTGCCGGCCCCGTCGATTCCCTCGAACGTAATGAATTTGCCCCGCGCCATTTTATTGTTGTCCTCGAATGTATTTGTCGACAGCCTTGTTGTGGTCGTCGAGCGTGTCGGAAAAGATGCTGCTGCCGTCGCCGCGTGAGACGAAATAGAGCGCCGCTGTCTGTGCGGGGTTCATGGCTGCCTCGAGCGATGGCGCCCCGGGCAGCGCGATCGGCGTGGGCGGCAGGCCACGACGCGTATACGTGTTGTACGGCGTGTCGGTCTGCAAGTCGCGCTTGCGCAAGTGCCCCGCATAAGCGTCGCCCATGCCATAGATGACGGTCGGATCGGTCTGCAGCGGCATGCCGATGCGCAGGCGGTTCGCAAACACGGCGGCCACGAACGGGCGATCGCCGGCCCGGCCCGTTTCCTTTTCGATCAGCGAGGCCATCGTCAACGCCTCATACGGCGTACGGTATGGCAGCCCCGGCACCCGTGCGGCCCACGCCTGGGCCAGTTGGCGCTGCATCAGCCGATAAGCGCGGCGGTAGACGTCGAGATCGCTCTCGCCCTTGTCGAACAGATAGGTATCCGGGAAGAACAGCCCCTCGGCGTTGCCCGCATTGGCCGCCGCCGCTTCCGACGCGCCGATCGCCGCGAGCAGCGCGGTGTCGCTCATGCCGGCCGTGTCGTGCTTGAGCGCGGGATTGGCGTCGAGCTCGCCGCGCATGCGTCGGAAGGTCCAGCCTTCGATGATCGTCACGACGTCCTCGTTGACATCGCCGAGCGCAAGCTTTTGCAACACCTCATAGGGCGTCACGCCGGCCTTGAACTCGTAGTTGCCCGATTTGAGCTTGCTTTGCAGGCGCAGGACGCGCGTCATCAGCACGAATGGCTCGGGCGCGACGGGCACGCCGCCGCGGTTCAGCTGCACCGTGACGCTGCGTACGCTGCTGCGGGGCTGGATCGTGACGTCGACGACCGGCGCCGACAGCGAAACCGGGCTCGTGGCCCAATAGTAGCCTCCGGCGGCCCCGGCAGCGGCAAGCAAAACGAGGACCACTACCCCGAGGGCGAGGCATTTCTTCAACAAAGACATGCGGAATCAGGCTCGAATGGACCCTATATCATACCCGTTTCCGGCTGGCCTCCGGCGCTCGCCCGACTGGCCTATCGGCGCGAATGACACGCCTGGAAGCCTTGTCGGGCGGGCCGTTGCCGAACGTAGGGGGGCAGATCGGCGACACGCCCGCGTGTGGGGCGATCAACGTCGATCCTCTTGGCCGTTGATCTGTGCGGCGCACTCAGGCGGTGACCGCTAGAATTGCGGCTTTAGCCCGGAATACGCCAATGTCTTTTGCCTTGCTTGGCCTGATCGATCCCTTGCTGCGTAATGTGCAGGACCTCAATTACCAGACACCTACGCCGGTGCAGGCCAAGGCGATTCCTGCTGTGCTCAGTGGCAAGGACGTCATGGCTGCGGCACAGACCGGCACTGGCAAAACGGCGGGTTTTGCGCTGCCGCTGTTGCAACGGCTGGTGCAACACGGCCCGGCGGTGTCCAGCAACCGCGCGCGCGTTCTGGTGCTGGTGCCCACGCGTGAACTGGCCGAACAAGTGCTGCAGAGCTTCATCAATTACGGCAAAGGTCTCGACTTACGATTTCTGGCCGCCTACGGCGGTGTGAGTATCAACCCGCAGATGATGAAGTTGCGCAAAGGCGTGGATGTGCTCGTTGCCACGCCGGGCCGTTTGCTGGATCTCAATCGCCAGAACGCAGTGCAGTTTGATCAAGTACAAACGCTGGTGCTGGATGAAGCCGATCGCATGCTGGATCTGGGCTTTGCGCGCGAACTCGACGCCGTCTTTGCTGCCTTGCCCGCTCAGCGCCAGACCCTGCTGTTCTCCGCCACGTTTACCGATGATATCCGCGCCATGGCGGCGGGCATTCTGCGCGGCCCGGTCAATATCAGCGTCAGCCCGCCCAATGCCACGGCCGGCAAGATCAAGCAGTGGGTGGTACCGGTGGATAAAAAGAACAAGCCTGACCTCTTCATGCACCTTGTGGCCGAGAACAACTGGGAGCACGCACTGGTGTTCGTCAAAACCCGCAATGGCGTGGATTACCTGGCGGCCATGCTCGATGAAGCGGGCTATGCGGTCGACACCATCCACGGCGAGAAACCGCAACCCGCGCGCCTGCGTGCGCTGGAGCGCTTCAAGACGCGCGAAGTACATATGCTGGTAGCCACCGACGTGGCTGCGCGCGGGCTGGATATCGACGACCTGCCACTGGTGATCAACGTTGATCTGCCGATCGTGGCGCAAGACTATGTGCACCGTATTGGCCGTACCGGCCGCGCGGGCGCCAGCGGCGTGGCGGTGTCCCTTGTGTGTGCCGATGAAGCGCCGCAACTGGCCGCGATCGAGGCGCTGATCCGGCAAACGCTGCCCCGTGAAGAGGAGCCGGGTTTTGAAGCCGAACACCGCGTGCCGCAAACCAGCGCGACGGGCCAGATCATCAAGAAACCGAAAAAGCCTAAGAAGCCGAAAGTGCCGCAAGCTGCGCCGGGCGCTATGCAGGTGCTCAGTAAAAAACCGCGCCCGCAAAGTGGCGAAAACAAACGCAAGCCTGCGGCGCAGCGCGCTGTGGCCGCGGGTAAAGGCACAAGTTTGTCCAGCGGTAACCCATTCAGCGTGCAAAAGCCACGCAGCAAACCCGCCAGCAAGTCAGCTGCGGGTCCACGTAAGCCGGCTGGCAAACGCGCTGGTGGCCGCGGCAAACGCCAACCCTGATCGGTGGGGATAAGTAACGCCAGCCCTGGAACAGGCTGGCGGTTTGCGGCCCGCTGCCGTACCGACCGCAAGGGCACCACGGACTGGATTTGAGGCCGCGGGACGTCGATGCGACCCAACGCCCTCGCCCCTACAAACTTCGGTTGAAGTGTTAGACCAGAAGCCGAGATGACCCGCAGTCCGCTCATCGTCGCGCTTGGCAGCAGTGTCAGGCTCGATATCGGCGCCCTTTGGCAAACCACGACGCCATCACGGATTGTCGCGAGCACAAAGTAGGACTCGTCGGCCAGTGGCGTGAACACGCCGCTAACTTCGACATATCGCCGCCCTCCCGCCAACGGCCGCGCGCTGAAAAACAACGCCGACCGTATAATCGCAGCCAGACCGACGCTCCACCCTCGACCCCGATTTCATGAACGCTCCGAACGTTTCCGCTCCCACGAACGACTCCGTGCTATCTGCCTTGCCGCGCCCTGCCGCCGGCGAATTCGACGCCGTACTGACGCGCGGCGCCTTCGCGCCGCTCACGCAACTCGGCGTCATCGAAGCCGTCGGCATGGATGCGGCATCGTTCCTGCACAGCCAGCTCACGAACGACATCCAGCACCTCGACGCGGCGAGCGCACGGCTGGCCGGCTATTGCTCGCCCAAAGGCCGTCTGCTCGCCTCGATGCTCGTGTGGTGCTTTGGCGACGCCATTCGTCTGCTCGTCGCGCAGGAGCTCGTGCCCGCCGTGCAAAAGCGGCTCTCGATGTTCGTGCTGCGCGCCAAGGCCAAACTCGCCGACGTCAGCGGCTCGCTGGCCGTGGTGGGCTTTGCCGGCGACGTGCGCACGGCGCTCTCGACCATCTTCGATGCGCTGCCTGACGGCGTGCACGTACAGGTCGGCGGCCCAGCCGGTTCGCTGATTCGCGTGCCCGACGCGGCCGGCCGTGCACGCTATCTTTGGATCGGGCCCAAGGAACTCGTCGAAGCGCGCCTGACCGAGCTCGAGCAGCGGCTCACCCGCGTATCTCCGGCCGTGTGGGACTGGCTCGACATCCGCGCCGGCGAGCCGCGCATCACGCAAGCCGTGGTCGAGCAGTTCGTGCCGCAGATGGTCAACTTCGACGTGATAGGCGGCGTCAATTTCCGCAAGGGCTGCTACCCGGGACAGGAAATCGTTGCGCGCAGCCAGTACCGCGGCACGATCAAGCGGCGCATGGCGCTCGCGAACGTCGCCGACCACCCAACCGCCGTGCGGGCCGGTGTGGAGCTCTTTCATTCGGCCGATCCGGGCCAGCCGTGCGGCATGGTCGTCAATGCGGCTGCGGCGCCACAAGGCGGCATCGACGTGCTGGTCGAGATCAAGCTGGTGGCACTCGAGGAAGGCAGCGTGCACCTGGGTGCGGCCGACGGCCCGGCACTCGCGTTCCTGCCGCTGCCTTACGCGCTGCCGAGCGAAGTCTGAGGCGCGACTCAGCATGTGTCTGATCGTTTTCGACTGGCGGCCTGAAGCGGAAAACGGCCCGCTGTTCACGCTGGCCGCCAATCGCGACGAATATTTCAGCCGCGCGAGCGCGCCGCTGGCGTGGTGGTCCGATACGCCGAACGTGCTGGCCGGGCGCGATCTGGTCGGCGGCGGCACTTGGCTCGGCATCGCACGTGACGCGCGCTTTGCCGCGCTCACGAACTATCGCGCGCCGCACGAGATGCGCGCCGACGCGCCCACGCGCGGCACGCTCGTCGCCGATTTCATCAGGGAGCGCGCCTGCTCGCCGCTCGACTACCTCCAGCGTGTGGCCGAGCGCGGCGCGATCTACAACGGCTTCAACCTGATCGTCGGCGACTTCGCGCGCCGCGAGCTCGCGTGGTACTGCAATCGCGCGGGCACCGCCCCCACCCTGCTTGCACCGGGTACCCACGGCATCTCGAACGCAGTGCTCGACACGCCGTGGCCCAAACTCGTCCGCAAACGCGCGCAATTGGCCTCGCTCGTAGCTGGCGACGCCGCGCCCGCGCTCTCGACGCTCGTCGAGCTGATGCGCGATACGGAGATCGCCCCCGACGATGCGCTGCCCACCACGGGCATCCCGCTCGAGCGCGAACGCGCACTGTCGGCCGCGTTCATCGAGACGTCCCAGTACGGCACGCGCGGCACGACGGCGCTGCGCGTGAGTGTGCGGGACGCGCGGCTGGGCATCGAGATCGTCGAGCGCAGCGACGATGATGGCTCACATCGTCTCGCACGGCCTGGCCATCATGAGCGCGCCTACACGTTCGATGCCGAGCCTGCTGCCGCGCTGACGCGTTAGCCGTTTGCTGTCCGCCCAAGCTCACCCGGAAGCACAACGTTCAGCTCGCAGATAAGATCCTTCAAGCGGTAGCCGCGCATAGCACGTCGATTTTAGTGCTGCGGCGTGCGGCATCAGATTCCATTTAAAGGGCTACGATGGCGATGGATTGGAAGGCAGCGGGCGCAACGGCAACAGCCTGTACCGCCCAATGGGACTCGGTTGAATCTCCCGGTGGCGGCATCCTCGTCTTTGACGACAAGACGGTTCAGATAAGCACCTTCGGCGGTGGCGCCAATATCGAGTTCGGGGTTCCGTTTTCCGAAAAGACCGTGATTCGTCTTGCGTCCGTGACGAAACACGTGGTCGCCAGTCTCGCGATGAAACTGGTAGACGCCGGCCATCTGCGCCTCGACGCGCCGCTCAACGCTTACCTTCCGCAACTGCACGGCATTCCCGGCCATGTCACCGTGCGAGGCGCGCTGGATATGACCGGTGGGCTCGCGGACATGATCGACACGGCGTGGATGCTCGGCGTTCCACGAACCGCCTTGCTGGATCGTCGGCAAGTCCTCGATTTTCTGGCTTCCCTAGACGGCCTCAACTTCCCCTCTGGCAGCGAGTTTTCCTACTCGAATGCAGGTTATCGGCTCGTAGAGGCCGCCATGGAAGCTCAAGGCATTGCGTTGGGAGTCGGGCTACGCGAGCACTTGTTCGAGCCGTTGGGTGTGAGCATGGCGCTGCCGGATGACTACGCCGACGTTGTCCCCGGTCTCGCGCCCGGTTACTGGCACGGTTCACACGGCTGGCGTCACGGCATTTCCGGCATGCCGTACTCCGGCGCCGATGGACTCTGTGTGAGCACCGAGCAATGTGTCGCCTGGCTGCAAGCGTTACTCGCCAACCGCGGGCCGGCGGAGGGCCTGCTCGATCGTCTGTCTTCGATGGGCACGCTTTCGAATGGGCGAGCAACCGGAGTGGGATTCGGGCTCGCTCACAGTACGAATAGTGCGCAGCACTGCGTCGGGTTCGTCGGCGGCTTGCCCGGTTATCGCACCGCATTCCTGCTCGTCCCGAGCTTGAAGGTAGGTGTTCTCGGTGTCGCCAATCGGGAAGACGCGAATCCGGCCGCTCACGTGGAAGCGGTGCTCTCCAGTCTGTTGGGCAATACCGCGGACAACGTGAATCGCTCGCCGGTCGCGCTTCCCGACGGACGCTTCGTGGCCGCTGAAGGCCCAGACTGGCTCGAACTCAAGGCGGGCACGGCCACCTTCCTCGGTACGACGACCAATCTGCATCCTACCGAGGATGGGGGATTCGATAGTCGCGCTTTCTATGCACCGATGACGCTGCGACTCAGTGGTAACGAGATCGTCGGCGAAGTGGGACATCGGTTCAGACACTTCCGTTCCGTTGCGGCAGATGCATCACCTGTCGCGGCATGGGCCGGAACGTGGCGACATCCCACGCAAAATGCACTCTTTACTATCGACGTCCAGGATAAAGCGGCTTGGATTACGCTCGGCTCGGGTCCCACCATCGCATGCCATGCGCTCACCCCTCTCGACGCAAGGCGCGCCATTTTCGAGCGCACCGAGGGGCCACGTCAGCAGCGTGTTTGCCTTTGCTTCAGCGACGACTTCCGCTCCGTGCTGCTGGCAACGCAAAGAAGCCGCATATTGCGTTTCGATCGCTGTTGAGTGTTCAGGGCGTGTTCACGAGCACACGCCGCATCTCGATGTGTTCGATGCCGGCTTCGACGAAGATCTCGCCGACGGTCGTGAAGCCGTGCCGCAGATAGAACGGCACGACGTCGCAGCGCGCGTACAGCCTTACGCTACGCTCCCCGCGCTGCTGCGCGTAGGTGAGCAGTGTTTGCAACATGCGCGAGCCCACCCCGCCGCGCCGAGAATCAGTCAGCACTGCCAACCTTCCAATGGTGCCGCCAGGCAGCAGACGCGCGCTCGCCACGGCCCGGCGCTGCGCCCCCTCTTGACGATAGGCGACGACATGCAGCGCATCGAGGTCGGCGTCGTCCCATTCGAGCAGTGCCGTCACGTGCTGCTCGCGCACGAATACCGCATGGCGCACACTGGCCGCATCGGCGCCGAGCGTCGCCCAATCTCCCGCTTGCACGATCACGTCGCTCATCGCCGGGTCCTCGTCGAGTCGGATGCGCGCGGTCATGCCTCGCGCACCTCACTGTGTGAAGCCGTCGGCAATGGCGGCTCGGCCGACGGATCGCTGGGCGCGCGCAGCTGCTCGATGTCCTCGTGGCGCAAGCGTACGCTCGGCATGATGGCCGGATGCGTGACGACGTAAAAGCGCCCTTCGCGCACGGCCTCGAACGTCGCATCGGCGATGTCGGCCGCGTTCAAGCGGCCCGAACGCACGGCCTTGCGCAGCGCCTTGCCCGCGAGCAGTTGCGAAGCGGTCGGCGCCGCGTCATTGCGCCAGCGTGCGGGCCGGGCGCGCTCGGCCTCGGCGATGCCCGTCGGCACGAAGGCGGGGCACAGCAGCGAACAACCGATCGGTGCGCCGGCGTTGCGCAGATCGTGGTGCAGCGTCTCGGTCAATGAGACGACAGCGTGCTTCGACGCGTTGTAGATGCCCATCCCCGGCGGCGACAGCAGGCCCGCCACCGAGGCCGTGTTGACGATGTGCGCGGGCTCGTTCTGACGCAGCATGATCGGCGTGAACACGCGCACGCCATGTGCGACGCCCATCACGTTGACGCCGAACACCCACTCCCAGTCGTGCGCGCTCATCTCCCACAGAAAACCGCTTGCACCGACGCCTGCGTTGTTGAACAACAGATGCACCTTGCCGTAGGTCTCGAGCGCACGTTGGGCAAGCGCTTCGACGGATGCCGCGTCGGACACGTCGGTCGGTACGCCGATCGCGTCCGCGCCGGCCGCAACCAACGTCTCGACGACGGCTGCCAACGCGGCCGCATCGATATCGGCCAGCACGAGTTTCATGCCGAGCGCGGCGCCCTTGTCGGCGAACGCGCGGCCAAAACCGCTCGCCGCGCCCGTGATGACGGCGACCTTGCCTGCGAACTGCTCCATGTGTTTCTTCCTCGATCGATTCGGTGCCCGTGCCGTACCGGCCGCGGGTGCATGATGCGTAGCGTGCGCCGCCCGATGGCGGCAACCGGTCAAACGAGCTTCACGAGCTGCTTGCCGAAGTTCGCGCCTTTGAGCAGCCCCATCAGCGCTTCGGGCGCGCGTTCGAGCCCCTCGACGACGCTTTCGCGATAGTGCAGTTCGCCTTGCGCGACGAGCCCGCCGAGTTCCTTGAGCGCTGGCGGCCACGCCTCGGGGTGCTCGGAAATGATGAAGCCCTGCACGAGCAGCCGCATCGACAGAATGATCTGCGGATGCTTGAGCGGCACAGGCTGGTTGTCGTAGCCTGCGATCATGCCGCAGATTGCGATCCGGCCGAACGGATTCATGCGTGCAAGGGTCGCGTCGAGCACGGCCCCGCCGACGTTCTCGAAACAGCCGTCGACACCTTCGGGCGTCGCGTCCTTCAAGTCCTCGTAGAGACGGCCGGCCTTGTAGTCGACGCATGCGTCGAAACCCAGCGTCTCGACGACGTAACGACACTTCTCGGCGCCGCCCGCGATGCCGACGGCCCGACAACCGGCCAGCTTCGCCAGTTGGCCGACGACACTGCCCACGGCCCCGCTCGCCGCGCTGACGACGATCGTCTGTCCCGCCTGAGGCGCGACGATCTTGTTCAGGCCGTACCAGGCCGTGACGCCGGGCATGCCGAGGACGCCCAGATACGCCTGCAACGGCACCAGCTTGTCGTCGACTTTGCGCACGCCCACGCCGTCGGACGTACCGTACTCCTGCCAGCCGAAGAGACCCGTGACCTTGTCGCCGACCGCAAACTGCGGATGCAGCGACGCGACGACTTCACCGACCGTCGCACCGACCATCACCTCGTTCAGCGCGACGGGCGCCGCGTACGACTTCTCCTTGCCCATGCGTCCGCGCATGTACGGATCGACGGACAAGTAGTGATTGCGCACGAGAAACTGCCCGTCGACGAGCGGCTCGAGCGGTGTGCTCACGAGCTTGAAGTTCTCTGCGCAGATCGCGCCTTCCGGGCGCGAGGCGAGCAAGATCCGGCGGTTGTTCCGCGTCATCACGATTTCCTCTCAGGTTCTGGACGGCGCGTGCTTGCGCATCAGCCGTCACTGGGGCCGGGCTTGGCACCCGGCGCACGACGCTTGCGTTGCTCATGAACGTCTCGCCCGACGGCAAGCCGCCGCATGTACTTGAACGTGCCGAGTGCCTTGGCGACAAAGTGGCCCGCGCTGTCGCGCACCTCGCCTTCGCAATAGGCCATCGTGGTCGAGCGGTGCAGCACACGGCCGAACGCGCGCAACTCGCCGCGTCCGGGCTGCATGAAGTTCACTTTCATTTCGACGGTGACGACGCCGACGCCTTCGTCGGCCAGACTGCGCGCGGCGGTGGCCAGCGCGACGTCGGCCAACGTCATCGTGACGCCGCCGTGCGCGACCTGCCACGTGTTCAGGTGCGGCTCGGTCAGCGTCAGCGCGAGTTCGCTCGAGCCGTCGGCCGCCGCCACGAGCCGTACCCCCAGGTGATCGACGAACGGGCTTTCGAGCATCAGATCCTGCTCGGGCGGCTGAGGTGTAGTGCTATCGGACATCACGTGCTCGTCAGACTTCGTAGTCGACGCACTGGCGCGTCTCGCTGACCGCACCGATGAACTGCTTGACCGCTTCGTGCTGCGGGTGGACCTGATAGGCGTCGAGCGTAGCTTTGTCGGCGAAATCGGAGACGAGCACGGCGTCGTAGGTCGACACCAGACCCGCACCGGCAATGCCGACTTCAAGGTGCAGGATGCCGGGCATGATGTTGCGGCAGCCCTCCAGCTTCTCCTTCAGCTTCAGCGCATTCTCGGCGCGCGTGGCGCCTTCTGCCGTTTCCTTCAGTTTCCACATTACGATGTGTCGAATCAATCTGGACTCCTTCGTCTTCGTCGCCTGAATTGAGCGGTAGCGAGGGATGATACTCGCATCGCCGGCCCCCACAGCCGACGTCAAACCACCTCGAAGAGGCCGGCGGCGCCCTGCCCGCCGCCTACGCACATCGTCACGACGACGAACTTCGCCCCACGCCACTTGCCCTCGATCAAGGCATGCCCGGTCAGCCGCGCCCCCGACATGCCATACGGATGGCCAAGCGCAATGGCCCCGCCGTTCACATTGAGCCGTTCATCGGGAATGCCGAGCTGGTCGCGGCAGTAGATGACCTGCACGGCGAACGCTTCATTGAGCTCCCACAGGTCGATGTCGTCGATACGCAGGCCCTGTGCGCGCAGTAGCTTCGGCACGGCGCGCACGGGGCCGAGACCCATTTCGTCGGGTTCACAGCCTGCCACGGCGAAGCCGCGGAACAGGCCGAGCGGCTGCACGCCTTCGCGCTCGGCACGCGTCGCGCTCATGACGACGCAGGCCGATGCGCCGTCGGAAAGCTGGCTCGCATTGCCGGCCGCGATCGCACCGCCAGGCAGCGCGGGGCGGATCTTGGCGATGCCTTCGAGCGTCGTCTCGGGCCGCACGCCTTCGTCGGCCGCAAGCGTGACCCGTCTGCTCTCGATCCGCCCCGTCGTCGAGTCGACGACACCGGCAAGCACCGTGATCGGCACGATCTCATCGTCGAAACGACCGGCCGCCTGCGCCGCGCTCGCACGCTGCTGCGATGCCACGCCATACTCGTCCTGACGCTCACGCGCGATGCCGTAGCGCCCCGTCATCGTCTCTGCCGTACGCAGCATGGGCCAATACAGCGCGGGCGTGCGCGCGAGCAGCCAGCCTTCCTCGCTCATGTGCTGGTTCATTTCGTTCTGCACACACGAGATCGACTCGAGGCCGCCGGCGACGAAAACCTCGCCCTCGCCCGTCATCACGCGCTGCGCCGCCAGTGCGATGGCCTGCAGGCCCGACGAGCAGAAGCGGTTGACCGTCATGCCGGGCACCTGTGTCGGCAGGCCCGCACGCAGCGCGACCTGCCGCGCGATGTTGCTACCGGTTGCGCCCTCGGGCAGCGCGCAGCCCATCACGACGTCGTCGACGCGCGCGGGATCGATGCCGGCGCGCGCCAGCGCTTGCGCGACGACATGGCCACCCAGCGTCGCGCCATGCGTCATGTTCAGCGCACCGCGCCAAGCCTTGCCGATCGCGGTGCGCGCCGTCGATACGATTACGGCATCGGTCATTCATCGCTCCTTCGTCGAGTCGAAGAGAAAGAGAATCCGAATCGCCCGGCACGTTGGCCGCCACCGCCCACTTGCCGGGCATGGCCAACATCAAGCGAGCACGTCCCGGGACGACGCCCGCCGCACCCCTGCCTTCGACAACGCCTGCCAAGCCCGCTCAAGCGAGCCGTTCAGATCGATCGCGCGACTCGCGTCCTCGATGACGGCCGCTTCGAACCCGGCTGCCTGCGCATCGAGCGCACTCCAGGCCACGCAATAGTCGGTCGCCAGACCGCAGCACCAGACGCGTTGCACGCCCTGCTCGCGCAGGTAGCCCGCCAGCCCGGTGCGCGCGACGCGATCGGCTTCGACGAATGCCGAATAGCTGTCGATCTCGCGCCGGTAACCCTTGCGAATCACGAGCCGCGCGTGCGGCGCGACGAGATCCGAGTGCAACGCCGCGCCGCGCGTATCCTGCACGCAGTGCACAGGCCACAGCACCTGCTCGCCGTACGGCAGCGTAATCGTCCCGAATGGCGAGGCCCCCGCATGATTGGCCGCAAACGACACGTGATCGCGCGGATGCCAATCCTGCGTGAGCACGACATGCGAGAAGCCCTCGGCGAGCCGGTTCACGACCGGCAATACCTCGTCGCCGCGCGGCACGGCCAGCGCACCGCCAGGCATGAAGTCGTTCTGTACGTCGATGACAAGCAACACGTCGTTCGATGGTTTCACGGTATCACCTCCCTCACTGGGTTGGATGAACCTCTACCCCGTCAAGCGTGCGCCGCTCCTGGCCAGTTGCGCGATCAGCGGCGCGGGTTCCCATGCATCGCCGTTCACCTGCTCCGCATAGCGCGCAATCGCGCGTTCGACGTGATAGAGACCTACCGTATCAGCGTAGTACATCGGGCCGCCGCGCCATGCCGGAAAACCATAGCCGTCCAGATAGACGACGTCGATGTCCGAGGCCTTCGCCGCGATGCCTTCGGCCAGGATCTTGGCGCCTTCGTTGACCAACGCATAGACGAGCCGCTCGACGATTTCCTCGTCGCCGATCGCACGACGCGCGCTGCCGAGGCTCTTCGAATAGTCGACGATCATGGCCTCGACGAACGGCGAGCTCAGCGCCGCGCGCTCGCCGGGGCGATAGTCGTACCAGCCGGCGCCCGTCTTCTGGCCGAAGCGGCCGGCCTCGCACAACCGGTCGGCCACGCGCGGGTAATGAAGCTGCGGCGCCTCGCTATAGCGGCGTTTGCGGATCGCCCAACTGATGTCGTTGCCGGCCAGATCGCTCATCCTGAACGGCCCCATCGCAAAGCCGAAGCGCTCGATCGCGCGGTCGATCTGCGCGGGCAGCGCCCCTTCCTCGAGCATGAATAGCGATTGGCGAAAGTATTGCTCGATCATGCGGTTGCCGATGAAGCCGTCGCACACGCCCGAGACGACGGCCGTCTTGCCGATCTTCCTCGCCATGCGCATGACGGTGGCCAGCACGTCCTTGGCCGTTTTCTCGCCGCGCACCACTTCGAGCAGCTTCATGACGTTCGCGGGACTGAAGAAATGCAGCCCGACCACGTCGGCAGGCCGCGACGTGAAGGCGGCGATGCGATTCAGATCGAGTGTCGACGTGTTCGAAGCCAGGATCGCGCCAGGCTTGGCGATCGCATCGATACGGCTGAACACCTGCTCCTTCACACCGAGTTCTTCGAACACGGCTTCGATCACGAGATCGGCCTCGGCGATCGCGTCGTACGTCAGCGTCGGCGCGATCAAGGCCATGCGCTGGTCGCGCGCCGCTTCGGTCAGCTTGCCTTTCTTGACGCTCGCATCGTAGTTGCGGGCAATCGTAGCGAGACCGCGCTCGAGCGCTTCGCCACTCGTCTCGACCAGCGTCACCGGCAATCCCGCGTTGACGAAGCTCATCGCGATGCCGCCGCCCATCGTGCCCGCACCGATCACGGCCACGCGGCGAATCTCGCGCACGGGCGTCTCAGGCGGGACGTCGGCGATCTTGTTCGCTGCGCGCTCGGCAAAAAACGCATGGCGCAACGCGCCGCTTTCGGGCGTCTGCATGAGCGCGAAGAAGCCTTCGCGTTCGTGGGCCAGCCCGGCGTCGACACCGTGCAGCACGCCGTACTCGATCGCGTCGATGCACTTGCCCGGCGCAGGCAGATGTTTGGCCGTTGCGGCCACCTGGTTGCGCGCGAACTGCAGGAAGCCCGCGGCATTGTCATGCTCGATCGGACGGTCGCGGACAAGCGGATGGGACTGGCCCTGGCTCGCGCCCCGCTCGGCCGCTTCGCGCGCGAACGCAATCGCAGCCGTCAGCGGGTCAGCATCGACCACGCGCGCAAAGAGGCCCGATTCGGCGAGCTCGCCGGCCGTCATCGTCGCGCCCGTCACGATCATGTTCAGCGCCGTCTCGAGGCCGGCCGCGCGCGGAAGCCGCTGCGTACCACCGGCGCCCGGCAGCAACCCCAGCTTGACCTCCGGCAGTCCGACGCGAGTGCCACGCGAGGCCACACGATAATGCGCGCCCAGCGAAAGTTCGAGTCCACCGCCCATCGTGAGCCCGTCGAGCGCGACCACCACAGGCTTGGCACTGCGCTCGAGCAGATCGATGAGGCTCCAGAGCGTCGGCTCGCGCATCGCTTCGCGCGTGCCGAATTCGGTGATGTCGGCTCCGCCCGAGAACAAACCGCCGGCGCCTGTCAGCACGATCGCGACGACCGCCGCATCGCGCGTAGCTTGATCAAGCGCATCGGCGAGGCCGCGGCGCGTCTCGAAGCCAAGACTGTTGACGGGAGGATTATCCAGCGTGACGACGGCGACGCCGTCGCGGATCGTGTAGTCCACTGCCATCGGGGGGCCTCCATGTCTGTCGCAGGCGGCGGGATGGCCTGCGGATCGGTAGGTGCGGTCAATGCCGCTGGTTTGCGGGCAAGCATACACAGAAAAGAACGATCGTGCATTTTTAATCGGACGCGTGCGCCGATCGTCCTCGCTTCACTAGACTTGCTGCCGGCACCTGATCGCGTCGGTTGCGCCGATGCTGATCACACGTTGGTCGCGCCTTCCTGCACGCTAGACAGCACATGCCCGCGGAACATGTCGCGCAGCTTGACCTTCAGCAGCTTGCCCGTGGCTGTATGCGGCAGCTCGTCGACGAATACGACATCGTCGGGAATCCACCACTTCCCGACCTTGCCCTCGTAGAACGCGAGCAAGGCCTCGCGCGTCAGCGCCAGGCCCGTCGGCCGCCTGACGACGACCAGCAGCGGACGCTCGCCCCACTTCGGATGCGGGCACGCGATGCAGGCCGCTTCGGCGACATCGGGATGCGCGACCGCGACGTTCTCGACGTCGCTCGAGCTGATCCATTCGCCGCCCGACTTGATCACGTCCTTGCTGCGATCGGTGATCTGCAGGAAGCCGTCGCGGTCGATCGTCGCGACATCGCCGGTCGGGAACCAGCCGTCGACGAGCGGCGAGTCGGTGCCCTCGAAGTAACGCTCGATGACCCACGGGCCGCGCACGTACAAATCGCCGAACGCGACGCCGTCGTGCGGCAACTCGCGCCCGTCGGAGCCGACGATCTTCATCTCGACGCCGAACACGGCGGTGCCCTGCTTATCGAGCAGTCGGCGGCGCTCCTCGAGCGGCCGCTGCATCTGCTCCCAATTGAGGCGCGCCAGCGTGCCAAGCGGCGACATTTCCGTCATGCCCCACGCATGAATGGTGCGCACGCCATACTCCTCCTCGAACTCGCGCAGCATCGAAGGCGGACAGCACGAGCCGCCGATCACGGTGCGCTCGAGCGAAGTGAAGCGCGCGCCGATCGAGCGCACATGCGCGAGCAACCCCATCCAGACCGTCGGTACGCCGGCCGAGTACGTCACGCGTTCGGCCTCCATGAGGTCGAACAGCGATTTGCCGTCGAGGTCCTTGCCGGGGAACACGAGCTTGGCGCCCGCCATCGGCGCGGCATGCGGAATGCCCCACGCGTTGACATGGAACATCGGCACGACGGGCAGTACCGAGTCGCGTGCGGACAAACCCATCGCGTCGGGCATCGCGGCCGCGTAGGCATGCAGAACGACCGAGCGATGCGAATAGAGTGCGCCCTTCGGGTTGCCCGTCGTGCCCGACGTGTAGCACAGGTACGAGGCGAGGCGCTCGTCGAGGATCGGCCATTCGAAGTCGCCGTCCTCGGCCGCGAGCAGCATCTCGTAGCCGAGCAGCGGCGCGTCGATCGACGGCATATGCACATCGTCGGCCAGCGCGATCCAGGCCTTCACGTTCGGGCAGTGCGGCGCGAGCGCGGCGACGAGCGGCGCGAACGTCGTGTCGAACAGGACGTAGCGATCGTCGGCGTGATTGATGATGTAGGTGATCTGCTCGGGAAACAGACGCGGATTGATCGTGTGGCAGACGGCGCCAAAGCCCGTCGTGCCGTAGTACGCCTCGAGATGCCGGTAGCCGTTCCAGGCCAGCGTGGCGATGCGCTCGCCGGCCTGCACGCCACGCCGGATCAGGGCTTGCGCGAGTTGCCGGGCTCGCCGCTCGCAGTCGCGATAGGTGTAGCGATGGATGTCGCCCTCGATGCGCCGCGACACGATTTCCGTATCGCCCGCAGAGCGTGCGGCGTGCGTGAGCAGCATCGACACGTTAAGCGGCATATCCATCATCTGGCCCAGCAACGGCTTGCTCATAGCGGCAGTCTCCAGTCTTTGTTCGAAGTCTCTGTGCTCAAGGGAACCATGCATGCTCGTCCCGTATGGAAACAGAGGCGGCCCTTGTAGGCAAGTCCCATGCCCGACGGAGCCGACTACGCACCATCGAGCAGCGCCTTACAATATCGGGAAATCCCGAGGCTTCCGACATGTCGTCTTCCCCCAGCATCACCGAGCTTTCCGAGCCCATGCGCGCCGTCGGCGCATCGCTCGGCATCGAACGCACAAGCTCGTTCGCACGGCTCGGCTGTGCGTTCCATACGCGCCAGCCGGCCGCTCCGCTGCCCGCCCCCTATCTCGTTGGCTTCTCCTTCGACGCCGCCGAACTGGTCGGCCTCGATCCGGCCATCGCCCGCGAGCCGGGCTTCGGCGAATTCTTCTGCGGCAACACGACGCCCGAATGGCCGCGCAACGCGCTGCCGTACGCGTCTGTCTATTCAGGACATCAATTCGGCGTCTGGGCCGGCCAGCTCGGCGACGGCCGCGCGCTGTCGCTCGGCGAACTCGAGCATGCGGGCCAGCGCTACGAGCTTCAATTGAAAGGCAGCGGCCGCACGCCCTACTCGCGCATGGGCGACGGCCGCGCCGTGCTGCGCTCATCGATTCGCGAATTCCTCTGCTCGGAGGCGATGCACCATCTCGGCATTCCGACCACGCGCGCGCTATGCGTGGTCGGTTCGGACCAGCCCGTGCGCCGCGAGGAGATCGAAACAGCGGCCGTCGTCACGCGCGTCGCGCCGAGCTTCGTCCGCTTCGGCCACTTCGAGCATTTCTTCGCCAACGACCGCACCGACGAGTTGCGCGCGCTGGCCGACCACGTGATCGAGCGCTTTTACGCGCACTGCCGCGAGGCCGACGACCCGTACCTCGCGCTGCTCGACGAAGTCGTCGGGCGCACGGCCGAGCTCGTTGCGCAATGGCAGGCGGTCGGCTTCTGTCATGGCGTGATGAACACGGACAACATGTCGATCCTCGGTGTCACGATCGACTACGGGCCGTTCGGCTTTCTCGACGCGTTCGACGCCAGCCACATCTGCAATCACTCCGATACGCAAGGCCGCTACGCCTATCGCATGCAGCCGCAGATCGCGTACTGGAACTGCTTCTGCCTCGCCCAAGCGCTGCTGCCGCTGATCGGCTTGCGCTATGACGAGGCGGTACGTGCCGAACGCGCGGTCGCCGATGCGCAGGGCGTGCTCGAACACTTCAAACCGCGCTTTGCGCCCGCGCTCGAGCGCCGTCTGCGTGACAAGCTCGGCCTCGCGCACGCCGAACCCGGCGATGACGCGCTCGTCGACCGGCTGCTCGAGCTCATGCATCAGAGCCGCGCCGACTTCACGCTGACGTTCCGTCGGCTCGCGCTGTTGTCCAAACATGACGCGAGCGGCGACTCGGCCGTCCGCGACATGTTCATCGACCGCGACGCCTTCGACGGCTGGGCCGCCCAATACCGGGCGCGGCTCGCGAACGAAGCGTGGGACGATGCGGCCCGCCGCGAGGCGATGAACCGTGTGAACCCCAAATACGTCTTACGTAATCACCTGGCCGAGACGGCGATCTTGCGCGCGAAGGAGAAGGATTTTTCGGAGGTGGAGCGGCTCGCTGCCGTCCTGCGCCGGCCGTTCGACGAACAGCCCGAGTACGAGCAATACGCGGCGCTGCCACCCGAGTGGGCCAGCTCGCTCGAAGTCAGTTGCTCGTCGTAACGGCTCGGCATCCGGCGGCGCCGCGCGCACGTATATAGCGAACCGCCCGGGCAATCCATGCGCCGCATGCGCGTTGCGTGCGGGCGCGAACAACCAGGCGCCGGCAGGCTGGCGCCGCTTGACGGAGACACATCGAAATGAATCGTCGTACCGATCCAAACGATCCCAACGATCCGAGCGATGCGCCGCACGATGCGTACCCGGTCCAAAAGACCGACGACGCGTGGCGCGGCCAGTTGTCCGACATCGAATACGAAGTGACGCGCCATGCGGCGACCGAGCGTCCGTTCACGGGCCGCTACTGGGATCACTGGGAAGGCGGCATCTACGATTGCGTGTGCTGCGGCACGCCCCTGTTCGAATCGGCGACGAAGTTCGACGCCGGCTGCGGCTGGCCCAGCTACTTCAAGCCCATCAACGGCGAGGTCATCGAAGAGCTGACCGACCGCTCGCACGGCATGCTGCGCATCGAAGTGCGCTGCAAGCAATGCGGCGCCCATCTGGGCCATGTGTTCGAAGATGGCCCGGCGCCCACGGGCCTGCGTTACTGCATCAATTCGGCTGCGCTACAATTCGAGCCCAAGTAACGTGGCATCGCCCGTCGCTCAAGCGACGGGCCGCCCGCTTGGGTTGCTCCTCGCACGCCGGCGGCAAGCGCGCCACGCCTTCTCACGCTTACCCGACGCTCTCGGCCACACATGAAATTTCTGTTCGATCTGTTCCCGATCATCCTGTTTTTCGTCGCGTTCAAGCTGTGGGGCATCTTCACGGCGACGGGCGTCGCCATTGCCGCCACGCTCGTGCAAGTCGCCTGGGTCGCGTTCCGGCATCGCAAGGTCGACACGATGCTGTGGGTCAGCCTAATCGTGATCGTCGTGTTCGGCGGTGCGACGCTCGTGTTGCATGACCAGAAGTTCATCCAGTGGAAGCCGACGGCGCTCTACTGGCTGTTCGCCGTCGGCCTGCTGACGGCGCGCTACGCACTGCGCAAGAACCTCATCGAAAAGATGATGGGCAAGCAATTGACGCTGCCCACGAACGTCTGGGACAAGCTCAACGTCGCCTGGGCGCTCTTCTTCGTCGTGCTCGGCTTCGCGAACCTGTACGTGGTCGGCAACTTCACGCAGGCGCAGTGGGTCAACTTCAAGCTGTTCGGCACGACGGGCGCGATGCTCGTATTCATCGTCGCGCAAAGCCTGTGGCTCGCGAAGTATCTGAAGGAGGAGTAACGCGATGAGCGATGTTTCGTCAGTCTCCGCCTTCGTCAATGCGTCTCCCGCCGAGCGCATCGCGTTCATCGAAGCACGGCTGCACGCGGCACTCTCGCCCGTCTCGCTGGCCGTGCGCGACGACAGTGCCCTTCACGCCGGTCATGCCGGCGCCGCCGCGGGTGGCCACTATCACGCATTGATCGTCTCGGCCGCCTTTGCTGGCAAAGCGCGCGTGGCACGGCACCGCCTGGTGTATGATGCGCTGGCCGACGTGATGCAACGCGGGATTCACGCGCTGGCGATCACGGCTTATACCCCCGAGGAATTTGCCCAGTCGCCGGACGCCCGATGAACGACGCGTCGAGCGACGTCTTTTGCACGCCCCGCTTTTCGAGAGAGCGGAAAACGCGGGGGCGAACCTCCACGAATCTTTTTCGATAGGACCGTTAGGAACTTCCGATGAGCCATAACAAAACTCGCCTCTGGGTGATGCTTGCCGCTTTCGCAGCCGCCCCGGCTTTCGCGCAGAACGTTGCTGTCGTCAATGGCACCGCCATTCCGAAGTCGCGCGCCGACGCGCTCGTCAGCCAAATCGTGAAGCAAGGTCAGGCCGACACGCCGCAACTGCGTCAGAACGTGCGCGATGAGCTCATCAATCGCGAGATCCTGATGCAGGAAGCCACGCGTGAAGGCATCCCGGCTCGCGCCGATGTGAAGGCGCAAATCGCCGTCGCACAGCAGTCCGTCGTGCTGCATGCGCTCATCGAAGACTTCGTGAAGAAGAACACGCCGAGCGATGCCGAAGTGAAGGCCCGCTACGACGAGCTCGTCAAGCAGACGGCCGGCAAGGAACTGCACCTGCACCACATCCTCGTCGACAACGAACAGCAAGCCAAGGATCTGATCGCCAAGATCAAGGGTGGCGCGAAGTTCGAGGACCTGGCCAAGCAGTTCTCGAAGGACCCGGGTTCGGGCAAGAACGGTGGTGACCTCGACTGGTCGAACCCGCAAGCCTACGTGCCTGAGTTCGCGGCCGCCGCGAACAAGCTGCAGAAAGGCCAGATGACTGACACGCCGATCAAGACGCAGTTCGGCTGGCACATCATCCGCCTCGATGATACGCGTCCGGTTACGCCGCCGCCGCTCGAGCAGGTCAAGCAGCAAATCGTGCAGCAGATCCAGCAGCAAAAGCTGCAAGCGTTCGAGGAAAGCCTGCGCGCGAAGGCGAAGATCGAGTAATGACTCGGTTTTTCTGAATCGCAGATATGACAATGCCGCCCTTGGGCGGCATTGTTGTTTGTGAGGCGGCTTACCGAACGACGTGTCCGATGGGTATACCGCTATCGGGCAGTCGGAAAGAAGCCTTGATCGAGTACCTGTTCAGGCGGCCAAGGACAGGTTTCGGGGAATTGCACGTAGGACGAACCGGTCTCCTTCGAAGCCGCTTCAACCGCATCATCCCATGCATCGGCCCACCAATCGGCATCGGATAACGATGCCTTCAGGCTCGGTGTTTTCCGAATGCGCCGCTCGATGCTGTTCCTCTGCGTATGAATGGTCGCTTCCCAGCTTGCGCCCTGGCGCTCTGGCTGAAACTGCCACTTCAAAAGATGGGAAAGGAGGACGGCCATACGGTTCGCCAGTTCACGCTGCTCGCTCTTACCCACGTCCTCGATTTCCTCCGCGATATGCTCGATGTCGAGCGCGGAGAACTTTCCAGCACGCAAGAGCGCGGCTTGCTCGTGAGCCCAAGCGACCACGTCATGTTCGTATTCCGTTCCCATGCAGCACCTCAGTGGACTAAGCGAATACAAAGACCAGCCATCCATCGCAGGATAGCCGGCTTCATTGTACGTTGCCCCCTGCCCGTTTAGCCAAGCCAGCGGCGCGCGTTGCGGAACACGCGCATCCACGGGCTCGCTTCGCCCCAGCCTTCGGGGTGCCAGCTCATCTGCACCGTACGATGGACGCGCTCCATGTGCGGCATCAGCACCGTAAAGCGGCCGTCAGGCGTCGTGACCGACGTGATGCCCGCGGGCGAGCCGTTCGGGTTGAACGGGTAGCGCTCGGTGGCCTCGCCGCGGTGATCGACGTAGCGCATCGCAACCGTCGCGCGCGCCGCATCGCCCTGCTGCGAGAAGTCCGCGTAGCCTTCGCCGTGCGCAACCGCCACCGGAATGCGCGAGCCCGCCATGCCGGCGAAAAAGATCGATGGCGATTCCTCCACCTGCACGAGCGAGAAACGCGCCTCGAACTTCTCCGACTTGTTGCGCGTGAACTTCGGCCACGCTTCGGCGCCCGGAATCATCGACGCAAGGCTGCTGATCATCTGGCAGCCGTTACAGATGCCGAGCGCGAACGTGTCCGAACGGCCGAAGAATGCCGCGAACATGTCCGCAAGACGCGGATTGAAGCGGATCGTCTTGGCCCAGCCCTCGCCAGCGCCGAGCACGTCGCCATACGAGAAGCCGCCACACGCCACGGCGCCCGCGAAGTCGGCCAGCGTCGCGCGGCCCGAGAGCAGATCGCTCATGTGCACGTCGTACGCTTCGAAGCCGGCGCGGTCGAACGCGTAGGCCGTCTCGAGATGCGAGTTCACGCCCTGCTCGCGCAGGACTGCCACGCGCGGACGCGCACCCTTGCCAACGAACGGCGCCGCGATATCCTCGGCCGGATCGAACGTCAGATGCGGCGTAATGCCAGGGTCGTTCGCATCGAGCAGCGCATCGTGTTCGGCATCGGCGCACGCGGGATTGTCGCGCAGGCGCGAGATGCGCCAGCTCACTTCGCTCCAGGCGCGCTGCAAGTCGACACGCGGCGCGTCGTAGATCTTCTTCGCATCGCGGTAGATCTCGACGACGTCACGCTCGTTCGGCTTGCCGATCACATGCGAGCACGCGCCGAGACCCTGCTCGCGCAGTGCACCGAGCACCGCGTCACGCTCGCCCGCCCGCACCTGGACGACCGCGCCGAGCTCCTCGGTAAACAACGCGCGCAGCGTAAGGTCGTCGCGGCGGCCGCTCGTCTGCTTGGCCCAGTCCTTTGCATCGCCGTAGTCGAATTCGTGCGCTGCATCGAGCGCCAGCATGTCGACATTCAGCGAGACGCCCATATGGCCCGCGAACGCCATCTCGCAGACCGTCGCCCACAGGCCGCCGTCCGAGCGGTCGTGGTAGGCCAGCAGCTTGCCGTCGGCATTCAGTGCCTGGATGGCCGTGAAGAAGCGCTTGAGGTCTTCGGGATCGTCGACGTCGGGCACCGAGTCGCCGACCTGCTGCGTGACCTGCGCGAGAATGCTGCCGCCGAGGCGGTGTTTGCCGCGCCCCAGGTCGATCGCGATCAGCACCGTGTCGCCAACTTCAGCCGTGCTACGCAGTTGCGGCGTCAGATGACGACGCACATCCTCGACAGGCGCGAATGCCGAGATGATCAGCGAGACCGGGGCCACGACTTCCTTCGCCACGCCGCTTTCGTCCCACTTCGTCTTCATCGACAGCGAATCCTTGCCGACCGGGATGCTGATGCCGAGCGCCGGGCACAGCTCCATGCCGATCGCCTTCACGGTGTCGAACAGCGCCGCGTCTTCGCCGGCGCTGCCGCAGGCGGCCATCCAGTTGGCGGACAGCTTGAGCTTGTCGAGCGATGCGATCGGCGCGGCCGCGATGTTCGTGATGGCCTCGCCGACCGCCATACGACCCGACGCCGGCGCATCGATGACGGCCAGCGGTGCGCGCTCGGCCATCGTCATCGCTTCACCGCGGAAGCCTGCGTAATCGACGGCCGTGATGGCGCAGTCGGCCACGGGCACCTGCCACGGGCCGACCAGCTGGTCGCGCACCGAGGTGCCGCCGACCGAACGGTCACCGATCGTGATCAGGAACGACTTGCTCGCGACGGTCGGGTGCTTGAGCACAGCGACCGCGGCATCGCCCAGCGCGATGCCCGTCACGTCCACCGGCGTGCGCTCGCTGGCCACGCGCGTCACGTCGCGCTGCATGCGCGGCGGTTTGCCGAGCAGCACGTCCATCGGCATGTCGACGGGGTAAGCCTCGACGCCCTCGCCTTGGGCATCGATCAGTTGCAGCTGACGCTCCTGCGTCGCCACGCCGACCACGGCCAGCGGGCAGCGCTCACGCGCGCACATCGCCTCGAACGTCGGCAGATCGGCCGGCGCGATCGCGAGCACGTAGCGCTCCTGCGCCTCGTTCGACCAGATTTCGCGCGGTGACAGGCCGCTCTCCTCGAGCGCCACCTGGCGCAGCTCGAAGCGTGCGCCCTTGCCCGCACCGTCGACGAGCTCGGGGAACGCGTTGGACAAGCCGCCCGCGCCGACGTCGTGGATGCTGAGGATCGGGTTCTTGTCGCCGAGCTGCCAGCACGCGTTGATGACTTCCTGCGCGCGCCGTTCGATTTCAGGGTTGCCGCGCTGGACCGAATCGAAGTCGAGCTCGGCCGTGTTCGCGCCGGTCGCCATCGAGCTCGCGGCGCCGCCGCCCATGCCGATGCGCATGCCGGGGCCGCCGATCTGGATCAGCAGCGTGCCGGCCGGCAGATCGTGCTTGTGCGTGTGGTCATCGGAGATATTGCCGATGCCGCCCGCGATCATGATCGGCTTGTGATAGCCGCGCACCTGCCCGCCGACGTTTTGCTCGTAGACACGGAAGTAGCCGCCCAGATTGGGGCGGCCGAATTCGTTGTTGAACGCGGCGCCGCCGAGCGGGCCGTCGATCATGATCTGCAGCGGCGAGGCGATGCGGTCGGGGCGGCCGTAGGCGCCGTGCTGCTCGGCCGGATTGCGTTGCGTCGGCGGTTGCGCGGCATCGCGCGCCGTTTCCCACGACTCGATCGCGTCCGGCAGTTCGAGGTTCGAGACCGAGAAGCCCGTCAGCCCGGCCTTCGGACGCGCGCCGCGCCCGGTCGCGCCTTCGTCGCGGATTTCGCCGCCCGCGCCCGTCGCGGCGCCGGCGAACGGCGAGATCGCGGTCGGGTGGTTGTGCGTCTCGACCTTCATCAGCGTGTGCGTGAGCTCCTCGTGGCGGCCGTAGCGCTGATCGAGCGCGCCGTCGCCGGAGGCACCTGCCGGACGCGGGAACCAGCGCTCGGCCGTCCCGCCCGCCATGATCGCCGAGTTGTCGGAATAGGCGACGATCGTGCCTTGCGAGTTCAGCTTCTCGGTGTTCTTGATCATCTGGAACAGCGAGAGGTCCTGCGCCTGCCCGTCGATCGTCCACTGCGCGTTGAAGATCTTGTGACGGCAGTGTTCGCTGTTGGCCTGCGCGAACATCATGAGTTCGACATCGCTCGGATTGCGGCCGAGCTTCGTGAACGCGTCGACGAGGTAGTCGATCTCGTCGTCGGCCAGCGCCAGGCCCAGCTCCGTGTTCGCCTGCTCGAGCGCGCCGCGGCCTGCGGCCAGCACGTCGACGGTCGCAAGCGGCTTGGCCGGCAGCTCGTCGAACAGATGCAGCGCGGCATCGCGAGACGGGGCCACGCTTTCGGTCATGCGATCGTGCAGTGCCGCCACGACAGCCTCGCGCGCCTCGTCGGACAGCGCCTTCTTGCCGCCGAACAGCGCGCTCTTGAGCGTGATCGTGTATTCGATGCCGCGCTCGATGCGGCGCACATGCGTGAGGTTGCAATGATGCGCGATGTCGGTCGCCTTGCTGGCCCACGGCGATACGGTGCCGAAACGCGGCACCACGAGGAACGTCTCGGTCACCCCGCGCTCGCTGTCCGCCTCGAACGGCGAACCGTAGTGCATGAGCGCCTCGATACGGGCGTTGTCCTCAGCCGACAGCGGCGTGAGCGCATTGACGAAGTGCAGATATTGCCCGCGCACGCCGACGATGTTGCCGTCGATGCGCGACAGCGTTTCGAGCAGACGGGTTTGACGGAAATCGGACAGCGCCGAAGCACCAGGGAAACACGAGAAGTGGGCCATTGGAAGGACGTAGGCGTCGATGTGTCGCCGATGCGCGAAACGTCACTCGCATGCAGACGACGTGAGGCGAAAGGAAGACCGAGATTATACCCGGAAGTCGCCTCCTAATATGCCGGACAGCGGTCTTGCCGCACCGAACCGCCGTTCGAGAAGCGGATGAACAGGCATGTTTGTGCGCTATCATGAGCGGTTTGTTCCTCGGCGCGTTATTCCCGCGCGGGCGCGCGCATCCGGCATCCGGTCGCCTGCGCGCCCCTGCGCTTGCGTCCGCCTGGCCCGCAACCGGTGCCGCGTTTGTCGCTGCACGGCCGCGCGCCGCGGCAGCCACGTATCAGTCACTCATGGATGTCATCGTCATAGGCGGCGGAATCGTCGGCGTCGCCACCGCATACCAGTTGCACGCCGCCGGTCATCGCGTGTGCGTACTCGAGCGCCACGCGACCGTCGCGCAGGGCGCCACGTATGGCCACGGCGGCGCCATGCTGCCGACGCCGCTCGACGTCTGGTTCGGCCCCACCTTCATGAAGAACCGGCGCGCGCCGCGGGCCGGTGTCGTCTACAAGCCGGGCTGGTACAACTCGAACGTGCGCAGCTTCGTACGACGGCTTAGCCGCCTTCAGCCCGCCGAGGCGTTCGCCGAGCATTACCGGCGCGTCAAGCCGCTCGTCGACGTCGCGCGCGAGGCCAGCACGGCGATCGAGAGCCGCTTTGCGCTCGAGTTCGAGCAACGCAGCGGTGTACTGCACGTCGTCCGTCATGATCGCGACTGGGAGCAGGTGCAAAGCGCGCTCGAGTTGCTGCGCGAATTCGAAATCCAACACCATGTGCTCAGCGCGACGGAATGCGCCGACATCGAGCACTCGGTGCCGGCCGAGCCTGGTTTTGCCGGCGGCGTGCTGTTCGAGCAGGAGCGCACCGGCAACTGCCCTCTTTTTACGAAACTCGTCAAACAGACGCTCGATACGCTCGGCGGCGTCGAGTTCATGTTCGGCCGCGCCGTCGAGGCGATTCGCGTCGACAACCAGCGGGCCGCCGTCGAGCTCGCGCCGCGCGAAGGCGAGCGGGCGAACGCACGTGAAGTCGACGTGATCTCGGCCGACGCGATCGTCGTCGCGGCAGGCGCCGGCAGTCTGCCGCTGCTCGAGCGGCTCGGCCTGCGGCTGCCGCTGCATCCGGCGCGGCTGTTCGCGCTGACCGCACCGATCGCCTACGAGGAATGCGCGCCGCACCTGGCCGTCGTCGATACCGTCAAGCGCATCACGATGGCACGGGCCAACCAGCGCGTGCGCATCGCCGGCGCTGCCGTGCTCCAGTCCGAAAGCGAGAGCGCCAAGCCCGTCGCCACGCCGCTCGCCGAAGCCGCCACGGCATTGCTCGCTCAGGCCACTCACGACTGGATCCCCGGCGCCGCGAAGATCTCGGCCGCGCACGCGTGGGAAGGCGTCAAGCTGCTGTCGCCGGACGGCCTGCCCGTCGTCGGGCAAGCGCTGCACCCGCGGCTGTTCGTCAACTTCGGCCATGGCCCTGCCGGATGGGGGCTCGCGTGCGGGTCTGCTAAAGTGGTCGCCGATCTCGTCTCCGGCGTGACGCCGAGCGTGCCGCCCGATACGCTCGCGGCCCTGCGCCCCGATCGCTTCGAACACTGACGCGCATTGGCCTGGCTCGCTCGCGGGCCGCCCGCACCGCGCGGCAAGCCCGCCGCTGCTGGCCCGGTGAGCGGCAGCGCCGCCATGCGCTATGCCGTACGCACGCCCTGCAAGCGTGCCTTACGGCCGGAGACGTCAACGCCTAAGCTCATAAGAGTTCATCCAGTCGAACGTTGCGTTGCCGCCTACCGCTTGCCATGACCGATGCCGCTGCCGTTTCCCACCCGCTGCTCGTGACGCCTCACGAGCAGCCGTTGCCGCTTTACACGGTCGCGCAGTTGCGCGCGCTCGAAGCGCACGGCGCCTTGCACCTGCCAGCCCATACGTTGATGGCGCGGGCCGGAGCCGCCGCGGCACGCTGCCTCGCCGAGCTCGCGGCACACGACGGCTCGCTTGCGGCGGGGCGGCCGGTCTGGCTCGCGGCCGGCCCCGGCAATAACGGAGGCGATGCGCTCGTCGTCGCCGTCGAATTGCGCGCGCTGGGCATACCGGTCGACGTCTGCATGCCGCTCGAAGTCAAGCCTGACGATGCGCGCTGGGCGCTGGGCGCCGCACGCGCAGCGGGCATTCCGATCTCGCATGTGCCGCCCGCTTCGTTCGACGCGTATGGCTGGCTTGTCGATGGGCTGTTCGGCATCGGACTGGCCCGGCCGCTCGAGGGCGTGTTCGCCGCGCTCGCCGAGCGCATCGCCCAGCATGCGCGTGCACACGGCCGGGTACTCGCACTCGACGTGCCGAGCGGACTCGACAGCGACACCGGCAACCTTGTCGGCAACGGCACGGCCGTATGCGCGACGCACACGGTCACGTTCCTCGGCGCCAAGCCCGGTCTTTACATGACACACGGACGTGACCTCGCAGGCGCCGTCACGATCGCCCCGCTCGGCATCGATGCGCCCGCCGATCCGGCGCTGGCCCGGCTCAACGCGCCGGCGCTCTTCACCCGCTCCTTCCCGGCACGCGCGTTTGCCTCGCATAAGGGGACGTTCGGCAGCCTGGCTGTCGTCGGCGGCGACACAGGCATGTGTGGAGCGCCCATCCTCGCGGCGCGTGCAGCGCTGCACGCCGGAGCCGGCAAGGTGCACGTCGCCTTCATCGGAGCCGGTGCGCCGCCTTACGACCCGCCTTATCCCGAACTGATGCTGCATCCGGCCGGCACGCTGCCGCTCGGCACGATGAATGCGCTCGCGATCGGCTGCGGCATGGGGCGCGGCAAGCACGCGGCCGAAGTGCTCGCGAACGCGGCGACGCTCGAGGTGCCGATGCTCGTCGATGCCGACGCGCTCAATCTGCTCGCGCACGACACCGCGCTTGCCGACCTGCTGGTCAAGCGTGGTGCCGCCCGTCATGCCTGTGTGCTGACGCCGCACCCACTCGAAGCGGCAAGACTGCTCGGCAGCGATGCCACAGCGGTGCAGCGCGACCGGCTGGCGGCCGCGCGCGCGCTGGCCCAGCGCTTTGGCTGCGTGGTCGTGCTCAAGGGTGCCGGTACCGTCATCGCGGCCGCCGATGGCCGACTGGCCGTCAATCCGACCGGCAACGCCGCACTGGCCGCGGGCGGCACCGGCGATGTGCTGGGCGGCATCGTCGGCGCGCTGCTCGCGCAGCGGCTGCCGGCTTATGAAGCAGCGCTTGCGGGCGTCTATCTGCATGGGCTCGCGGCCGACACGCTGACGCACAGCGGCGCCGGCCCCGCGGGCCTGACGGCCGGCGAGCTCGCTACGGCCGTGCGCGCGGCGCTCAATCGCCTCGCCTATCCGAATCGCGGGTAAGCCGAGCCCGCCCCGCCCCATGCAAATCGATGCTGCGGGCCAGCACGCAACGCCGCTATACTGACCGACCGCACCGCCACATGAAGTTTTGCCTCCATCTCGCGGTGCAACCAGGCTCGCGACACGCGAGCCCCGTGCGAGCCCCCATCGTTTGACGGACAGCTATGACGACGAAATCGCTTTCCTCCTGGTCCGCGCTCAGTGCGCATTACGAAGACATCCGCGATGCGCGCTTGCGCGACTGGTTCGCCGGCGAGCAAGGCAATGAAAGCCGCGCCGAGCGATTCACGCTCGAAGGCGGCGGCCTCGTCGCCGATTTCTCGAAGAATCGCATCACCGACGAAACGTTGCGGCTGCTCGTTGCGCTCGCGCGCGAAACGGGCGTGGAGGCACGCCGCGACGCGATGTTCGCCGGCGAGATCGTGAACCCGACCGAGAAACGCGCCGCCTTGCACACTGCGCTGCGCGCCACGAGCCCTGCGGCGCCGTTCCACGCGCAAGTGTCGGCCGAACGCGCACGCATGGCGGCGTTCGCCGATGCCGTGCGCAGCGGCAGCTGGACCGGCTATACGGGCAAGCGCATCCGCCACATCGTGAACATCGGCATCGGCGGCTCGGACCTCGGGCCGAAGATGGTCGTGCATGCGCTCGCGCACCTCGCCCATCCGCAGATCTCGAGCTACTTCGTCTCGAACGTCGATGGCGCCGACCTCGCGCGCGTGCTCGAGCGCATCGATCCTGAAGAGACGCTCGCGATCGTCGTCTCCAAGACCTTCACGACGCTCGAGACGATGACGAACGCTCGCTCGCTGCGCGACTGGCTCGTGCAACAGGGCTGCCCCGAAAACGCGCTCGCCAAGCACTTCGTCGGCGTGTCGGCGAACCCGGCCGAAGTCGTGAAGTTCGGCATCGCGCAAGAAAACGTGTTCGAAATGTGGGATTGGGTCGGCGGGCGCTACTCGCTCTGGTCGGCCGTGGGCCTGTCGATCATGCTCGCCGTCGGTCCTGAGCATTTCGATGCGCTGCTCGCGGGTGCGCACGACATGGATCAGCATTTCCGCAGTGCCCCGCTCGAGCGCAATCTGCCCGTATTGATGGGCCTCATCGGCATCTGGTACCGCAACTTCTTCGACTCGCAGAGCTACCTCGTCGCGCCGTATTCGGAAGCGCTGCATTTCCTGCCCTCGTATCTGCAACAGCTCGAGATGGAAAGCAACGGCAAGTCGGCACGCCTGGACGGCGCCTTCGTCGACTATCCGACCTCGGCCGTGACGTGGGGCGAACCCGGCACCAACGGCCAGCACGCGTTCTTCCAGATGCTGCACCAGGGGCCGACGATCGTGCCGATCGACTTCATCGCCGTCCTCACGCCTGAGCATCCGCTCGCCAGCCATCATCCGAAGCTGCTCGCGAACTGCTTCGCGCAAAGCGAAGCGTTGATGCTCGGCCGCACCGTGGAGGAAGCGACCCAAGTGGCAGGCCCCGACAAGCCCGAGCTCGTGCCGCACCTGGTGTTCCCAGGCAACCGTCCGTCCACGACGTTGTTGCTCGATGCATTGACGGCGCGTTCGCTCGGCGCATTGATCGCGCTTTACGAGCACAAAGTGCTCGTGCAGGCGGCCGTGTGGAACATCAATCCGTTCGACCAATGGGGCGTCGAGCTCGGCAAGATCCTCGGCAAGGTGGTCGAAGCCGATCTGACTGCGCCCGCGTTCGAGGCGAGCAAGCACGACTCGTCGACCTCGGCGCTGATCGCGCGGGCGCGCCGCGCCCTCGGTTCGCGCTGACGGCACGGCAGGCAGCCCCGGCCCGGCAGGCGGGGCGCCGTGCCAGGGCCAGTGCTAGTGGTTATTGGCGTGAACCACCCGCCCCGCGTCGATCGTGATGCTGCGCGTGCAGCGCTGAGCAAGCTCGATATCATGCGTCACGAGCACGAGCGTCGCCCCATGCGCGGCATTCATCTTGAACATCAAGTCGATGATGGCGTGGCCCGTGGCGGCGTCGAGGCTGCCCGTGGGCTCGTCGGCGAACAGGATGTCAGGCTGCGTGGCAAATGCTCGCGCGAGCGCGACGCGCTGCTGCTCGCCGCCTGAGAGCAGCTTCGGATAGTGTCCCATGCGTGCGCCGAGCCCGACCTGCTCCAGCAGCGCACGCGAGCGCGCAATCGCCTCGTGTGCGGCAATCGAACCCTGCAGCTCGAGCGGCAACCGCACATTCTCGAGCGCAGTCAGATGCGGCATCAACTGAAAGGATTGGAAAACGAAGCCGATCGAGCCGTTGCGCAAACGCGCCCGCTCATCTTCGCTCAGCGTCGCGAGATCTTGCCCGAATAGCCGAACCGAGCCCGATGTCGCATTGTCCAAGCCCGCGAGCAAACCGAGCAACGTCGATTTGCCTGAACCCGATGCGCCGACGATGGCCACGCTGCTGCCCCGCATGATGTCGAAATCGACGCCTTCGAGTATCGTCAACTCACCGGTTGCATCCTTCACCCTCTTGCACAAACTCCGCACTTCAATGATCGGATCAGGTTTTTTTTGCATGAAGAAGCGTCGCTTGAAAGTGGGCTCGGCGACAAACCGCCTGCATCGTGCCCGTCGTGCATGGCTGGCCGCGGCCGTCGCCGCCATGGCGGCCTGGCCGCTCAGCGCGCCGCTTGCCGCTCGTGCGAACGAGCAGGCCAAACCCGTGATCGTCGTGCTCGGCGACAGCATCTCGGCCGAATACGGCCTGCCGCGCGATACGGGCTGGGTGGCGCTGCTGCGTCGGCGCCTCGCCGATGGGCGGTTCGATTATAGCGTCGCCAATGCGAGCATCAGCGGCGACACGACGAGCGGCGGCCGAGCCCGTCTGCCCGAGCTGATGGCGCGCTTGAAGCCCTCGATCGTGATCGTCGAGCTCGGCGCCAACGACGCGCTGCGCGGCGTGCCGCTCACGACGACGCAAGACAACCTGCGCACGATCGTCGAACAGGCGCAGCAAGGCCATGCGAAGGTCGTGCTCGTCGGCATGTACGTGCCGCCCAACTACGGGCCGGCCTACACGCAGCAGTTTCACGCGCTGTACGGCACGCTCGCGAAGCAGCTCAACGTGAAGCTCGTGCCGTTCCTGCTGGCCGGTATCGAGAACAAGCCCGAGATGTTCCAGGCCGATCAGATGCATCCGACGCAACAGGCCCAGCCGACATTGCTCGAGAACGTCTGGCCCGTCCTGCAACCGCTGTTGCGTCATCCCGGACGCTGAGCGCGCCGATCGCGGTTGAATCGCGCTGTTGAATCGATAAGACATCGATAAAACAAAGGCCCCGCATCGGATCGATGCGGGGCCTTCGTTTCGTCAGGCGAGGCCTATCGGCCGCGGCTGACTCACTTACTGCATCACTGCGCGTCGGCAGATGACGAGTCGACCGAGCCGTACAGCTTGACCTTCGAGCGTGCGCGCAGCGCGTCGTCGTAGGCCTCCATTTCAGCCTGCCCGCTCATTTGCGCGATCTGCCGCTGTGCGGCCGTCAGGCGCGCGGCGTCGACGGGCGCGCCTTGCACGATGGCATTGACGCGATAGATGGCGTAGCCGCCTGCCCCGAGGTCGACACCGACGTAAGCCGGCAGCTTGCTGCGGTCGGCCTTGAAGATCGCGCTGACCGCGGCCGGCGCAAGGCCCACCGCATCGGCACGCGCGACCTTCTGCTCGGCACCGAAGCCTGCGGTGGCCTTCGACTTTTGCAGTTGCGCGAGCTTCGCTTCACCGTCCTTGCGTGCGAGTTCGGTCGACTGTTCAGCGATGTACTTGTTGCGTACGGCATCCTTGATCGACGCGAGCGACGGAATCGTCGCTGCCTTGTAGTCGGTCACGTGCGCCGAAATCAGCGTGCTGTTGCCGACGTCGATGGCCTGCGTGTTGTTGCGATCCTTGACCGAGTCGTTGGCGAAGACGGCCGTCAGGAATTTCGGATTGTTCAGCGGACTGTCAGGCGGCAACGCCGGGTTCGGCTGCTGCGTGACCGTGGCCGTCTGAATCGTCAGCTTGTACTTGTCGGCTGCCGGCTTCAGCGCTTTGGCCTGCTCGTAGACGGTCGTCGTGAAGCCCTCGGCCGCGTCGCTGAAAGCCTTGGTCGCCAGCGTCGTCTTCAGGTCCTTCTCGATCTGAGCCTTGACCTCGTCGAACGGCTTCGTGACCGGCAGCTTGACGTCGGTTGCCTTGATGATGTGATAGCCGAACGCCGAGCGCACGAGGCCGCTCACTTCATCCTTCTTCAGCGCGAACGCCGCATCGTCGAACGACTTGTCACCCGTCAGCACACCGCCCGTCGAGTAGCCGAGGTCGCCGCCCTTGGACGCCGAGCCCGGGTCCTGCGATTCCTTTTGGGCGATCTGCACGAATTGATCGGGGTGCGCCTTCACCTCGGCCAGCACCTGCTCGGCCTTCGTCTTGGCCTTGGCATCGTCGGCGGGACTGCCCGACTTGGGCGCGGCGATCAGGATCTGGCTCACGCGCACTTCGCGCTGCGTCGTGTAATGCGCGACGTTTTCGTCGTAGTACTTCTTCGCATCGGCATCGGTCGGCTCCACCGTCGCCGCAATCGCGGCCGGCGACAGCACGAGGTACTGGATCGTCGCCGTGGCCGGCGTGGCGAAGTCGTTGCGGTGCGCGTCGTAGTAAGCCGTCAATTGCGCATCGGTCGGCTGCACCTTGGCCGCGTAATCGCTCACATGCAGCACGAGCGGCTGCACGGTGCGCTGCTCTTCGGCCACCTCAGCCAGACGCTCGGCCAGGCTCTTGGGCGTGAACGCGCTCGAGCCGATGCTCTCGGGAATCTGCTGCATCGCGAGGCCATAGCGTACGCGCTCGTCGTACTGCTCGGGCGTCATGCCCTGCATGGCGAGCAGCTGCTTGTAGCGCTCGACGTCGACGGACCCGTCCGGCTTCTTCAGCGACGAGATCACAGGGTCGGCCAGCAGCGCGCGGCGCACGGCATCGTCGGAGGCTGTCAGGTGTTCGCGCTGCACCTCGTCGGCCAGCGCGCGCTGGCGAACCAGGTTGTCGAGCAGCTCGTGCCGGCGCTCAGGCGTATCGAAGAGCTTGGCATCGTAGCGCGCGCCCAGGATCTGCCGCGCCTGATCGAGTTGCTGACGCACGGCGTTATCGAATTCGGCGCGCGCAATCTTATGTCCGTTGACGCTCGCGACATTCGCGCTTTCGTCAAAGAACCCGCGAAAACCCTGAATACCGACGAAACCCAGCCCCGGCACGATGACGAGGACGAGCATGAACATCATCAGGCGTTTGTGGTTACGAAAGAAATCGAGCATGCGTGACCGGTTACGTTGGACAAAAACGCCCAATAGTACAACAGGTGTCCGCCACCACGGCAAAACCTGCGATGCCTTTGACGAGCCGCGCCTGTTTCACGGGGTTGCCAGCGGGGACACGCGCTCTGCACAATTGCACAATGGATGATCGGCTTGTGCCCGCGCGATACCGCCGTGCGCTCAGCACACGGTACGCGACACGCGCGGGCATGGCCGGGACGCCGGCGCCCCGCGCGCCGGTCCCTCCAACGCTTGCGGCACCGTGAAGCGCGCGGCGCACGCGGGAGAGGCGCATGCTGTACGACTGGCTTGAAGCGCAACGTGCCCTGCTGCGCTCGATCGATACCTGGGCAAACCTCGCCTCGAACGCGTGGGGCAGTAACGCGAGCAAGGACCCGATGTTGCCGCCGGGCTGCGACTGGCTGCGTCGCATTTTCCAATCTACACCCGAGCCGCCGCCATTCGACATTCCTTTCGTCACGATCGACGCTGAGCAGGTGGCCGTCGAGGAATCGGTCGTGGAGCAAGCGCCCTTTTGCGCGCTACGGCGCTTTGCGCGCGTGAGCGCGCCGCAGAGCCCCTCGTGTGCGGCAGGCACGGGCATCCTGCTGTGCACGCCGCTGGCCGGGCATCATGCCGTGATGCTGCGCGAGACCGTTCAAACGCTGCTGGCCGACGCCGACGTCTACGTGACCGACTGGGCCAACGCGCGCGACGTGCCCTGTGCTGCCGGCACCTTCGGTCTCGACGAGTACGTCATGACGATCGAACGCTTCATCCGCCGGCTCGCGAGCGATGGCCTGCATGTGGTCGCCGTATGTCAGGCGACGGTGCCGAGCCTCGCAGCGGCTGCGCTCGTCGCCGACGCCGGTGGCGCCGCGCCCGCGAGCCTTACCTTGATGGGCGGCCCGATCGACACGCGCCTGAGTCCCACTTTGCTCGATCGACTGGCCGTCAGCCACCGGATCGAATGGTTTCGCGACACGGTCATCGACACGGTGCCGGCCGGCTATGCGGGTGTAGGCCGCCGCATCTATCCGGGCCATCTACAGCACGCGGCGATCGTTGCCGCGCATCCCCATCGGCAGTTCGCGCTCGAGGCCCGCCATTGGAAGAGTCGCGTAGCCGGCGACGATGCCGAGCGCGATGCGAGCCAACGCGCCTTGAACGAGTACTCGGCCGTGCTCGACATGGACGAGACCTACTTTCTCGACACGTTGCGCGTGATCTTCCAGGAACAGCGGCTCGCGCGCGGCACGTGGCTCGTAGCCGGCCGCCGCGTGCAGCCGCAAGTGCTGACCGAGACAGCGCTTTGCACGGTCGAGGGCGATCACGACGACATCACGGGCGCGGGCCAGACCCATGCCGCGCACGCGCTGTGCAGCGGCATCCCCGATGCGCTGCGCACGCGCATGACGGTCGCGCAATGCGATCACTATGACCTGTTCACGGGCCCGCGCTGGCGCGAGCAGATCCATCCGGCGCTCGGGCGCTTCTGGCGCGCGCTGGCCGAAAGACGCAGTCAGGTTGCCAATACGAATACGTAGCCAACTGATCCGCGGCATTGCCGCCGAGCCGCGGATCAAGGCGGCTGCGTCAGTGGCCGCTACCGCCGCCCTTGCCCGCCTCTTCGCCCGCCTGGTGACGCACGAGCAGCACCGGAATCGACGTCGCGCGCAGCAGCGACTCGGCCACACTGCCGAGCAGCACGCGCCGCACACCGTGACGGCCATGCGTGCCCATCACGATCAGATCGGGCTCGTATTCGTCGGCCACGCGCGCGAGGACCGACGCAACCGGTTCGCCGTAAGCATCGACCGCGCGCGTCGTGCCGGCCACGCCGGACGCCGCGAAGCATGCCTTGGCCTCCTCGAGCGCCTCTGTCGCCGCGTCGACCGCGGCCGCATCGGCGCCTCCGCCAGGCGCATAGACCGCCCCAACGTCGACGAGCTGCGCCACGTGCTCGACGACGCACACCGCGAAGACCTCCGCCTTGGACGCCTGGGCGATCTTCACCGCCTCGTCGAGCGCAAGACGCGCTCCGCGGCTGCCGTCCACCGCCGCGAGAATCCGCTTGTACATGAGAAACCTCCCGGGCCACGCGCCCGTTGCATAGATGCCGCTTTCACCGAGTGTGCAACGCGCGTGGGCGGGCCGTGTTGACGGGCGTCAAGGCAGTGGGCTGTTCGATGCCCGCCGCTCGAGCCGTCGATTAAGTAACCGCCTATGTGCCTTGTAGGACAAACCTGACAAACCTTCGCTAAGCCCTACCCCAACTTCAACCCTCGCCGATAGGCGTGGACGACATCAACATCGATACTTCAAAGCACAGACAGTCAACGAGCGACGCGTGTTTGGCGGCGCCACCAATAAGCGGAGGCCCCTCATGTTCACGGAAACCGACTGCGCAGACGAGCACTGCGCACTCAGCCCGCCACAGGCGGCCTACCAATCCCGGCCGGCCAAAGCGTCGCGTACGCAGGTGCGCTGCTCGTCGTGTTCGATGCGCTCCGCGTGCATGCCGTCCGGTTTCAGCGCCCCCGACCTGACGCGTTTCGACGCCATCGTGAGCGCCACGCGGCTCGTCAAGCGCGGCGATGCGCTGTATCGCACCAACGACCCGTTCCAGAGCATCTACGCCGTGCGCGCCGGTTCGTTCAAGACCGTCGTCATGCATCGCGACGGCCGCGAGCAGGTCATCGGGTTCCATCTGGCCGGCGAAGTGCTGGGCCTCGACGGCGTCTACACCGAGCATCACAGCAGCGACGCCATCGCGCTCGAGGACAGCAGCGTTTGCATCATTCCTTACGTACTGCTCGAGCAAATGTGTGCCGAATCGAAGGCGTTGCAACAGCAAGTGCTGCGGACGATGAGCGGCGAGATCGTGCGCGAATCGTCGCTGATGATGCTGCTCGGCACGATGAGCGCCGAACAGCGCGTCGCCAATTTCCTGCTCAATCTGTCGAGCCGCATGCAGGCGCGCGGTTACTCGCCGAACGAATTCAACCTGCGCATGACGCGCGAGGAGATGGGCAACTACCTCGGCATGAAGCTCGAGACGGTCAGCCGCATGTTCTCGAAGTTCCAGCGCGACGGCCTCGTGCAGACGCGCGGCAAGCAAATCCGGATCGTCGACATCGAAGCGCTCGAACGCGTCTGAGGGTGTATCACGCCGTCATCGTCAGCACGGCTGCCCCAGCGAGCCGTCCCGCGCGCAGATCGCCGAGCGCGCGGTTCGCCTCGGTGAACGGATAGACCGTCGTTTCGATCTCGAGCGGCACGACCTGTGCGATGCGCATGAACGCCTGACCATCCTTGCGCGTGAGGTTTGCGACCGACGCGATGCGCCGCTCGCCCCACAGCGCCGCATACGGAAACGATGGGATGTCGCTCATATGAATGCCGCCGCAGACGACGATACCGCCCTTGGCCAGCGCCGCGAGCGCCGTCGGCACGAGTGCGCCGACCGGCGCGAAGATCAGCGCCGCGTCGAGGCTGGCCGGGCTCGGTTCGTCGCTGCCGCCGGCCCAATGCGCCCCCAGACGTCGCGCGAGCTGCTGCGCGGACGTATCGCCAGGACGCGTGAAAGCATAGACCGTGCGCCCTTGATGGAGCGCGATCTGCGCGACGATGTGCGCCGCGGCGCCGAACCCGTAAAGGCCGATGCGCTCGGCGTCGCCGGCCATGACGAGCGTACGCAGGCCGATGAGCCCGGCACATAGCAGCGGCGCCGCCTGGACGTCGCTGTAGCGCGTCGGCAAAGGCAGGCAGTAACGGGCGTCGGCTACCGTGCGTTCGCCGTAGCCGCCGTCGATCGTATAGCCGGTGAAACCCGGCGCGTCGCAGAGATTTTCGTGCCCGCTCGCGCAGAAGCGGCAATGGCCGCAGGTATGACCGAGCCACGGCACGCCCACGCGCTCACCGCGCACGAAGCCGCTCACCCCTTCGCCAAGCGCCGCGACGGTGCCGACGATCTCGTGTCCCGGCACGAGCGGCACCTTCGGATGCGCGAGCTCGCCATCGACGACATGCAGATCGGTGCGGCACACGCCGCAGGCGTGCACGTCGATGAGAATCTGCCCTGGAGCCGGCGCAGGATCGGGCAATTCGCGCTCGGTCAGGACCGCCGAGCGTCCGTCGAACACCATGGCGCGCATGATTGCCCTCCGTCGCTGATCGACCCATCCATTTCAGCGCAATTCGCCTGCCACGTGTTGATCCGCCTCAAGGCGTCGCCGCATGACCCGCTGCGCGCCGATTCCGAGCACAACGAGCGCCCCACACGCCGCGGCCACGCCGACGCCGGCGAGCCCCTGCCAGCCGTAGCGGCCCGCCGCTACCGCGCCCAGCGACGAACCACAGGCCCCACCCGCGAAATAGCAGCTCATGAACACCGTGTTGAGCCGACTGCGTGCGGCCGAAGCAATCGTCAGCAGGCGCGACTGATTGGCGACCAGCGACGCGCGACTACCAAAATCGAGCACGACGATGCCGGCCAGCAGCCACGCGAGATGAAACGCCGCCCCGGCGATCAGGGCGAATGCGCACGCCACGGCAAGCGCGCCCGCTGCAACGACGCGGCGCCCGCCATAGCGATCCGTCCACTTGCCGATCGTGGGCGAGGCCAGCATGCCGAGCAGACTGAAGAGGCCGAACAGACCGGCCACGTCACTGCCGTAGCGATATGGTGGTCGGGCGAGCAGAAAGGCGAGCGAGCCCCACAACGCACTGAACGCCGCGAACAGCAGAAAACCCGACGCGCAGGCCTCGCGCAGCAGCGGTTCGTTGCGCACCAGCCGGGCCATCGAACGGATCAGCTGGCCATAGGGCAACGTCTCGGGCCCAGCCTGGTGTGCCATGTGAGGCTGCGTCGCCGGCAACGTCGCGCGCACGATCAGCAGCAGTATCACCTCGAGTGCGACGGCCAGTCCGTACATGGGGCGCCACCCCGCATGCGCGCCGACGATGCCCGCAACGAGCCGTGCGAACAGCTGCCCTGCGAACAGCCCGCTCATGAGGCTGCCGACGGCCTTGCCGCGCTGCTGCACCGGCACGAGTCCCGAGACCGTCGGGATGATGATTTGCGCCGTGATGGCGGTGAGCCCGATCGCGACGCTGGCTGCCAGCAACACGGCAAAGTTCGGCGCACTCGCGCACAACAGCAGGCTCGCGATATTGGCGAGGACGAGCATGCCGATGAGCCGGCGCGGCTCCATGCGGTCGCCGAGTGGGCCGAACAGCACGAGCCCGCACGCGTAGCCGATCTGTGTGCACATGGCGATCACGCCGAGCGAGCTGCCTGCATGCCCGAAGCTCGCGCCGATCAACGCCAGCATGGGCTGGTTGTAATAGAGATTTGCGACGGCCACGCCGCACGCGCAAGCGAGCCATACCGTCTGGCTCACGCTCGGCGCACGCAGGGCGTCGGCTTGGGCGGACACGCTCAATGGGTTCTCCTTTTCATTCAGAACGATGCCCGCATCATAGGGATGACGCGCGCGTAGCAGAACGGCCTGCCCATGCCAAATGGCTTTGCGTAAAATGCAACGACAATGAACCTGATCCGTTACGCCGAAAACCTGAGCGTGTTCGTTGCGGTCGCCCGTGCCCGCAGTTTCTCGGCCGTGGCACGCCAAAGCGGCGTTGCGCCGTCGTCGGTCGTGCGCCAGATCGACACGCTCGAAGCCGAACTGGGCACGCCGCTCTTTTTGCGCTCGACGCGCGGCTTGCTGCTGACCGACGCCGGCGAGACGCTGCTGCCGCGCGCGGCCGACATTCTGGCGGCCCTCGTCGACACGCGCGCCGAAATCGCCGCGCTCGGCGACGAGCCGCAGGGTCTGTTGCGGATCGCGTGCCTGCCGACGTTCGGGCGGCGCCATATCCTGCCGTGGCTACCGGCGTTGCTGGCCGAGCATCCGCGGCTGCAAGTCGAATTCGATTTCACCGAGCGCCTGACCGATCCCGTGCAGGAACGTATGGATGCGGTCGTGCGCATCGGCGAACTCCAGGATAGCTCGCTGTACGCCACGCGTATCGGCACGCAGCGGCGCGGCGTCTATGCGAGCCCGGCCTACCTGACGCGCCGCGGTTGCCCCGCCGGGCTCGACCAGCTGGCGGGCCACGACGTGCTCGACAAATGCCATAGCGGAGCCGGGTGGCCGGCCCCGCCTGCGCACGAGGGTCGCGTCGTGCTGCGCTGCGACGATTACGAAGCGCTGCGGCAAGCGGCGCTCGGCGGGCTTGGCCTCGCACTGCTGCCGAGCTGGGTAGTCAGCGATGCCCTCGCGTGCGGCACCCTCGTCAAGGTCTTCGACGATCCCTTCCGTACCGAGGAGGCAATCCACGTGCTGCGTGCGCTGCCGCGCGCCAGCGCGAAGGTAGGCGTGTTCACTGAGCACCTGCGGGCGGCGATGCAGCTCATCTCGGCGTAAGGCGGAGCGGCGCGTTTGTGTTTGTAGCGCCTCATACCACGTGACAAGCGTGCGACGCGAGCACGATACGACCCTCACTATCGATTGCTTCGGATGCCTAAATCCGAGCCGGCGCGCTGCCGTTAAACAGGCGTGGGTAGCTTTGCGCCGCCCCGCGCACTTCGTCAGGCCATGATCGACTCACACGCTGCTTCGCCACCTGCCGCGGTATCCGCCGCACCGGACCGTGTCCGCCTCGACTGCGCCGATGACACTCGCTCCCTGCATTGGCTAGAGGATCGCGGCGCCCTTGCGTACAGCCTGTTCGAACACGCACCTGTCTCGCTGTGGCTCGAAGACTTTCGCCAGATCAAGGCGCGCTTCGACGCACTACGTGCAGAAGGCGTAACCGATCTGAGGGCTTTCGTCACTGAGCATCCCGAGTTCGTCGCGCAGAGCCTCGCCGACATCGTCGTGCTCGACGTCAATCGCGAAACGCTCGACATGCTGAACGCCCCCGATAAAGCGACGTTGCTCGCCAGCCTGCCGCAGACGCTCGGACATGGCGTGGCGCCGTCGTTTCTCGCTCAGTTGCTGGATCTGTGGGACGGACGGCTGTTCCAGCAGCGCGACGCCGTGCATTACTCGCTGGACGGCACGCCGGTGTCCGTGCAATTGCAGCTATCCGTGCTGCCCGGTCATGAACCGCATTGGGACCTCGTGTTGCTCGCGTTGACCGACGTCACCGCACGCGACAAGGCACAAGCGCAGTTGGAGCATCTGAGTCAGCACGACGCCCTTACTCGATTGAGCAATCGCGCGTTCTACTTCGACGAGTTGCACCGGCTCGAATGCGAAGGACCGTTCCCGCTCAGTGTGATCCTGCTGGACGTCGACGATTTGCGGCACCTGAACGACTATCTTGGCCCCGCTGCCGGCGACGCGCTGCTCTGCCGCGCCGGCGAGGTCCTGGGCGATGCCGTGCATGGGCCGGGGCTCGCCGCACGCATCGGCGGCGACGAGTTCGCGGTGCTGTTGCCGGGCGCCGACGAGCGCGAGGCGCAGACAGTGCTCGAGGAAATCGCCCGGTATTTGTCGCTCGCCAATGCACGCTACGCACGACCGACACTGGCGTTCGCGATCGGCACCGCGACGGCCCATACGCGCAAACGACTCAAGGAAGCGTTGCGCGTCGCGCAGCAGCGCATGACACAGGACCAGCAGCGCCACCGCGAAGCGCGAGCCCTGCATCGCTGATGCGAGGCGACAGCGCACACAAAAAAGCCCAGGTCGTTCATGACCTGGGCAAGACCACCGGGTGTCCAGCGGGTTGGAGCGCTTCGCGCTGTGGCGCCTCGCGTAATTAATTAGTTATGCTGATAAATAGGCGGAGAATAAGAGCTGACTACGCCTTCGGTACGTTGTCCCGACTGCGACATCCCTTCGACGCTGGTCCCATAGCCGCTCGTATCGGCCGGTGCCGCGGCCTGCTGTTGCGCGGAAATGCGCTTTAACGCGGCCTGTGCGTTGTCGGGATAGTGCATCCAGTCCGACGGGTTATAGCCGGCTTGTTCCATGCGAATGAGGTCTTGACGCACTTGCTCACGCGTCAGCGGCTGATTCGACTGGGCGAACGTGACAACGGGAGCGGCAAGCGCAACGGTCAGGGCAACAGCGTTGATGAGCGACTTCATGATTGAACCTCCAGATCACTTCCTGTTACGGGGCTGCAACCACGTTTGTGTGCAGCTGGTATGGGCAGTCTAGGAGGCTCGGCCAAGCCGATAAATAGTCGAATTCAGAATTCACTGATACCCCTGTGCGAACAATGCTGCAGCTGCAGCAATGACGCGGGCGGCGCCTGGCACGGCCTGTGTTCGTGGTGGCGAGACTGGGTACGAGGTGATCGATTCGCGACGGACAACAAAAAACCCGCATGGCCATCAGCGATGCGGGTTCTTTGATGATTGCGCCGAAACAGGTTCAAGCGCGCGAGCAGCATGCGAAACGGAAAAATCTGGTGGGTGCTGAGAGGCTCGAACTCCCGACCTACGCCTTGTAAGGGCGCCGCTCTACCAACTGAGCTAAGCACCCGTCCGCGTGCTGCTACGACTGACCGATCAATTGTTCGCTAGAAAAATCATCAGTCAGCGAGCCCGCTAGTTTAACGCATCTTTTAGCGCTTTGCCAGGTTTAAATTTCGGAACCTTCGCCGCCTTGATCTTGATCGCCGCACCCGTTCGCGGGTTACGGCCCGTGCGAGCCGTCCGCTTGCCGACCACGAACGTGCCGAAACCGACCAACGTCACCGAACCGCCCTTTTTCAGCGTGCCTTTGACGCCGCCAATCAGCGCATCGAGTGCGCGCCCTGCCGCGGCTTTGGATAGATCCGCTTGTTCTGCGATGTGGTCGATCAATTCCGTCTTGTTCATCCAGGCCCCCGAGAATGAATTGTTGGGCAATCGTGAAAGCGCTTCAAAGCGCCGGATATTAAGCACAGCACCACGCTGAGCCCGCTCATTTAATGTGGCCGAAACCCTTGTGTCAAGCGGGGTTGCGCCGGATGTGCCCCCCTGCGGAGCCTTGCGCGCCCATTAAAAAACCCGCGGCTGCAACGCAAGCCGCGGGTTTTCGTTTCGGTCGAGCTTTGACCAGGAGACGGTCAGTGCTTGACGACCTCGTTGGCCGTCGCATCCTTGGCCTGATCGGCCACCGGTGCAGCCTTCGGCTCTTCTTCGGCAAGCGGCTCCGGCACACGCTCGAGCGCGAGTTCGAGGACCTTGTCGATCCAGCGGACCGGCACGATCTCGATCGCGTTCTTGACGTTGTCGGGGATCTCGGCCAGATCCTTGACGTTTTCCTCAGGGATCAGCACGAGCTTGATGCCGCCGCGATGCGCGGCCAGCAGCTTCTCCTTGAGGCCGCCGATCGGCAATACCTCACCGCGCAGCGTGATCTCGCCCGTCATCGCCACATCGGCGCGCACGGGGATGCCCGTCAGCACCGAGACGAGCGCCGTCGTCATCGCGATACCGGCCGACGGACCGTCCTTCGGCGTCGCGCCTTCCGGCACGTGGATGTGGATGTCCTGCTTCTCGAACGCCTCATCTTTGACGCCGAGGCGCCGCGAGCGCGAACGCACCACCGAGCGTGCCGCTTCGACGGACTCCTTCATCACGTCGCCGAGCGAGCCCGTGCGGATGACGTTGCCCTTGCCCGGCATCACGGCCGCTTCGATCGTCAGCAGATCGCCGCCGACTTCGGTCCATGCGAGCCCCGTGACCTGGCCGGTCTGGTTTTCCTTGGCAGCCAGGCCGAAGTCGTACTTGCGCACGCCGAGGAACGTATCGAGATTGCCGCCGTCTACCTTGACCGCACCTTCAGCCTTCTTCAGCAGCAGCATCTTCACGACCTTGCGGCAGATCTTCGAGACTTCACGCTCGAGCGAACGCACGCCGGCTTCGCGCGTGTAGTAGCGAATGATGTCGCGGATCGCCTGCTCGGTGACCTCGACCTCGCCATCGCGCAAGCCGTTGTTCTTCTTCTGCTTCGGCAGCAGGTAACGCTGCGCGATGCTGACCTTTTCGTCCTCGGTGTAGCCCGACAGACGGATGACTTCCATCCGGTCGAGCAGCGGGGGCGGAATATTCAGCGAGTTCGACGTCGCCACGAACATCACGTCCGACAGGTCGAAATCGACCTCGACGTAGTGGTCGGCAAACGTGTGGTTCTGTTCCGGGTCCAGCACCTCGAGCAGCGCCGAGGAAGGATCGCCGCGGAAATCCATGCCCATCTTGTCGACTTCGTCGAGCAGGAAGAGCGGATTGCGCACGCCGACCTTCGTGAGGCTCTGCAGGATCTTGCCCGGCATCGAACCGATGTACGTGCGGCGGTGGCCACGGATCTCGGCCTCGTCACGCACGCCACCCAGCGCCATGCGCACGAACTTGCGGTTCGTTGCGCGCGCAATCGACTGACCCAGCGAGGTCTTGCCCACGCCCGGAGGCCCGACGAGGCACAGGATCGGCGCCTTGACCTTGTCGACGCGCTGTTGCACCGCGAGGTACTCGAGAATGCGTTCCTTGACCTTCTCGAGCCCGAAGTGGTCTTCGTCGAGCACGCGCTCGGCGTTCGACAGGTCGTTGTTGACCTTGCTCTTCTTGCGCCACGGCAGGCCGATCAGCGTGTCGATGTAGTTGCGCACGACCGTCGCCTCGGCCGACATCGGCGACATCAGCTTGAGCTTCTTGAGTTCGGAATCGGCCTTCTTCTTGGCTTCCTTCGGCATGCGGGCCGCCTCGATGCGCTTTTCGAGCTCTTCGAGATCCGCCCCTTCTTCACCTTCGCCGAGTTCCTTCTGGATCGCCTTGACTTGCTCGTTCAGGTAGTACTCGCGCTGGCTCTTCTCCATCTGGCGCTTGACGCGGCCACGGATGCGCTTTTCGACCTGCAGGATGTCGATTTCGGCTTCAAGCTGCGCGAGCAGGTGCTCGAGGCGCTCCACAACCGGGAACATCTCGAGGATATGCTGCTTCTGATCGAGCTTGAGCGGCAGATGCGCGGCGATCGTATCGGCCAGGCGCCCTGCCTCGTCGATGCCCGCCAGCGAGGTCAGGATCTCGGGCGGGATCTTCTTGTTCAGCTTCACGTACTGATCGAACTGCGACACGATCGCACGGCGCAGCGCCTCGGTTTCGGCGCTATCGGCGTGGTCGGGCTCGAGCGGCATGACATCGCACGAGAACTGCGTTTCCTGCTCTTCGATCGTGAGCGTCTTCGCGCGCTGCAGGCCCTCGACGAGCACCTTCACGGTGCCGTCCGGCAGCTTCAGCATTTGCAGGATGTTGGCGATACACCCTACTTCGTACATATCCTTTTCAGTCGGCTCGTCCTTGGCGGCTGTCTTTTGCGCGACGAGCATGATGTGCTTGCCGCCCTCCATCGCCACTTCGAGCGCCTTGATCGACTTCGGCCGGCCCACGAACAGCGGGATTACCATATGCGGGAAAACGACTACGTCTCGCAGAGGCAGGAGTGGGAGCGTAGTGCGCTCCGAAGGGAGGAGTTGGGTTCCTGACATTTCATTTCCCCATGAGTGGAATCAGATCGTTCGGTAGTTGAGGCCCGCTGAACGAATTGCAAGCCTTCGCGTGTGGGAAAAAGTTTGGTGCAGCTAGGAAGCAGTCAGTGGTACCCACAAGATAAACGAAAAAAGCCGTTCACGTTGCCATGAACGGCTGTTTCAGAAAAAGCTTTAGGGCTGATCAATTCGAGCCCGCAACCTTAGGGGCTTCTTCGTAGATCAACAGAGGCTTGCCGTCGCCATCGATGACGTTCTCCTCGATGATGACTTTGCTGACCCCTTTCATGGCCGGCAATTCGTACATCACGTCAAGCAACGCCTGTTCCAGAATGGAGCGCAACCCGCGCGCGCCCGTCTTGCGGCGGATCGCCTTGCGCGCCACGGCCTGCAGCGCAGCCGGACGGATCTCGAGCTCGACGCGTTCCATCCCGAACAGCTTGTGATATTGCTTCACGAGCGCGTTCTTGGGCTCGACGAGGATCTTCATCAGTGCGGCTTCGTCGAGCTTGCCCAGCGTCGCCACGACGGGCAAACGACCGATCAACTCGGGGATCAGGCCGAACTTGATCAGATCCTCGGGCTCGACCTCACGCAGCACTTCGCCGGCGTCGCGCTCCTGCTTGCTCTTGACGCTAGCACCAAAGCCGATGCCGGTCTTTTCGGTCCGGTCGGTGATGACCTTCTCGAGCCCGTCGAATGCACCGCCGCAAATGAACAGGATGTTGGTCGTGTCGACCTGGATGAAATCCTGGTTCGGATGCTTGCGCCCGCCTTGCGGCGGCACCGATGCCATCGTGCCCTCGACGAGCTTGAGCAGCGCCTGCTGCACGCCTTCGCCGGACACGTCACGCGTGATCGACGGGTTGTCGGACTTGCGGCTGATCTTGTCGATCTCGTCGATGTAGACGATGCCGCGCTGGGCCTTCTCGACTTCGTAGTTACAGTTCTGCAGCAGCTTCTGAATGATGTTCTCGACGTCCTCGCCGACATAGCCGGCTTCCGTCAGTGTGGTCGCGTCGGCGATCACGAACGGCACGTTGAGCAGGCGAGCGAGCGTTTGCGCGAGCAGCGTCTTGCCCGAGCCGGTCGGCCCGATCAACAGGATGTTGCTCTTGGACAGCTCGATGTCGTCTTTCTTGTCGAGATGCTTGAGGCGCTTGTAGTGGTTGTACACCGCCACGGCCAGAATCTTCTTGGCGCGCTCCTGCCCGATCACGTATTGATCGAGGATGTCGCGAATTTCCTGCGGGCTCGGCAAGTCGGATTTCGACAGGCCTGTGTCCGTCCCCGCTCCTGCGGCTTCGTCGCGAATGATCTCGTTGCACAAGTCGATACATTCATCACAGATGAAGACCGATGGGCCCGCAATCAGCTTTTTCACCTCATGCTGGCTCTTGCCGCAAAACGAGCAATACAACAGCTTTTCGCTGTTCGAACCTTTTTTGTCCGCCATGAATATACGAGCCTCCGGACACTCGAATGACAAGGCACGCCGCTTGCTGACCCGCTACTTCAGGGTCGGAGCAAATCGGCGAAACGTTGGTTGGCGTTTCCGCCGTCGGCGCCCAGAACTATTATCGACCATTTACGGCGTCGCTTGAGGCGGCATTCTCACTAAATAGACAATGCCAGCCCCCATTTATTGCGACGATGTTACGGATCGTTACGGGCGCTTCTGCAGAACCTGATCGATGAGGCCGTATGCTTGTGCGTCCTCGCTCGACATGAAGTTGTCGCGATCGGTATCGCGGGCGATGCGCTCGACCGGCTGACCGGTGTGGTGCGCGAGCAACTGATTCAGGCGTTCCTTCAAATACAGGATTTCGCGCGCCTGAATCTCGATGTCCGATGCCTGGCCGCGCGCGCCGCCGAGCGGCTGGTGAATCATCACGCGGGCGTTGGGCAGCGCAAAGCGCTTGCCTTTGGCGCCGGCCGCCAGCAGGAACGCGCCCATGCTGGCCGCAAGACCCATGCACAGCGTCGACACGTCGGGCTTGATGAACTGCATCGTGTCGTAAATCGCCATGCCGGCAGACACCGAGCCACCCGGACTATTGATGTAAAGGCTGATGTCCTTGTCCGGGTTTTCGCTTTCGAGGAACAGCAACTGCGCGACCACGAGGTTCGCCGTCTGGTCGTTGACTTCACCGACCATGAAGACGACTCGCTCCTTCAGCAGACGCGAGTAGATGTCGTAAGAACGCTCGCCCCGGCCGCTCGTTTCGACGACGATCGGAACGAGCCCCAACGCCTGCGCCTCCAGATCCCGCGGCGCGTGGGAGGCCAACGTGTCCAGCAATTGAGCGCGAAAGGTCATGCAATGGATCCTTGTTCGGAATGGGTCTTCAACGTGAACGGCAAGCGCGTCGCGCCGCAGCAGAAAAAAACGGCGTGCGGCCGTCGCTCCGACAGCCTGCACGCCGTGATTGCGGCGATGCCTTACGCTTGCGCCGAGGCGCCCGCCAGGGCTTCGAAGCTCACTTCCTTGTCCGTCACCTTCGCCTTGCCGAGCACGAATTCGACGACGTTGCTTTCCACGACGTACGCTTCCATTTCGGCCAGACGCTGCTGGTTCGAATAATACCAGCGGATCACTTCCTTCGGGTCTTCGTAGCTCTTAGCGAATTCCTCGACTTCCGCGCGGATCTGCTCGGGCTTGGCTTCGAGCTTGTTTTCCTTCACGAGCTCGGCCAGCACGAGGCCCAGCTTGACGCGACGCTCAGCCTGTTCCTTGAACATTTCGGCCGGGATCGGTGCGTTCGCCGCATTCGGCACGCCGCGCTGCGTCAGGTCCTGACGCGCCATTTCGACGAGGCGCTCTTGATCCTGCTCGATCAGCGCCTTCGGCACTTCGAGTTCGGAGATCTTAAGCAGCGCGTCCATCACCTGGTTCTTCACCAGCGACTGCGTGCGGCGCTTCGCTTCACGCTCGAGGTTTTCCTTGATCTCGGCGCGCATCTTCGTCAGATCGCCGTCGGCAACGCCGAGCGACTTCGCGAAGTCGGCGTTGATTTCGGGCAGGTGCGGCCACTCGACGCCCTTCATCGTGATCGTGAACTGCGCCGTCTTGCCGGCCACTTCCTTGCCGTGGTAATCGTCCGGGAACTTGAGATCGAACTCGCGCGACTCGCCGATCTTCAGGCCCGTTGCTGCTTGTTCGAATTCGGCCAGCATGCGGCCTTCGCCGAGCACGAATGCGAAATCTTCTGCGCTGCCGCCTTGGAACACTTCGCCGTCGAGCTTGCCGACGAAATCGACCGTCACGCGGTCGCCCGATTGGGCTGCTTGTTCCGCGCCACCGTCACCGTGTTCGCCGGCTTCGCCGCGCGCATGGTAGTGCACGCGCTGCTTGCGCAGGATTTCGAGCGTGCGGTCGACTTCGGCGTCGCTGATCGTCGTGACCGAGCGCTCGAGCTCGGCGCTCGACAGGTCGCCGAGCTTCACTTCCGGGTACACCTCGAACGTCGCGTCGAACGCATAGGTGTCTTCGGCGGCGCCTTCCTTCGGGCTGAAGCTCGGTTGACCGGCCACGCGCAGGTTTTCAGCGCGGCTGATATCGAAGAATTGCTTGCCGATCTTGTCGCTCAGCACTTCGGCCTCGACCTGCCCTGCGTACTGCTGCGTCACCATCTTCAGCGGCACCTTGCCAGGACGGAAACCCGGCATGCGAACGTTCTTCGCGAGTTGGCGGATGCGCGAATCGATGTCCTTTTGCACCACTTCCTTCGGCAGGGAAATCGTCACACGGCGTTCGAGCTTGCCGAGGTTTTCAACAACGTTAGCCATGGCTTCAATCGTCCTAAATTGTTCAAGCGAATCGGTTATCTTCGCCGTGCTTACGTGTTGCGCCTCGCTCTCGGGAGGAGGCATCACCGCTCCCATTGCCTGGATCACCTGGCTTCCGGCAGCACGGTTGGATCGGAAGAATCGAATATTCTAGCAAACTATTGACGGGGTCCACCGCGATTTGGTGCTTTTCGGTATGCCCTGGCACACCCCGGGCCAATCGCCTCCCGGCATCCGCCGCCGCCGATGCCCGTCATGCCGGTGCACATATCCGTCTGCCTGCGCTTCGCTGATAAGCTCGAGGAGACGCCGCCAGCCCAGAGCGGCCATCCCCTCTCCCGGAGACACCATGCCGATCCCTAGCGCCGCACCGATCGTGGTCATCGCGCCCGATTCGTTCAAAGGCTCGCTGAGCGCCGCCGCCGTCGCCGATGCCATCGCGCTCGGCATACGGCGTGCACGGCCCGACGCCGTCGTTCGGCTGTGCCCGATGGCCGACGGGGGTGAAGGCACGCTCGACGCGATGCTCGCCCAGGGCGGCACCAGAAGCATGCTGCGCGTGCACAGCGCCGGGACCGCCCTGCGCGAGGCCGCCACGGGACTGCTGCCTGACGGCAGCGCCGTGATCGAGACGGCCGAGATCGTCGGCATCACCGACGCGCAAGCACTGGAGACGCCCGTTCAGGCGCGCAGCACGCGCGGCATGGGCGAGGCGATCGGCCAACTGCTCGATGCCGGCGTACGGCGCTTCTTCGTCGCGCTGGGCGGCAGCAGCACCAACGACGGCGGCGCCGGTCTGCTCGCAGGCCTGGGCCTTCAGCTGTTCGATGCGGACGGCCACGCACTCGAGCCCACGCCCGAGCAGCTCCCGCGCCTGGCCCGCATCGACGCGTCACAGCTCGATGCGCGGCTTGCACAGGCCTCGTTCGTCGCGATGTCCGATGTCGACAACCCGCTCACCGGCGAGCATGGCGCAACGGCCGTATTCGGCCCGCAAAAAGGGGTAACGCCAGCGCAGGTGGCCCCGCTCGATGCGGCGCTGGGCCGCTTCGCCGACTTGCTCGAAGCAGCCCTTGGGCGACGCCCCACAGGGACTTCCGTTGGGCACGCACGCGACTTGCCGGGCGCCGGCGCGGCCGGTGGTCTAGGGTTCGCGCTGCATATGCTCGGCGCGCGCTTCGAAGCCGGCGCCGAAGTCGTCGCCGCCCAGGTCGGCCTCGATCGAGCACTGACCGACGCGAACTGGCTCATTACGGGCGAAGGCCGCTCGGACGCGCAAACGCTGCACGGCAAGGCGCCGTTCATCGCGTGCCGGCATGCGCGTGCGGCCGGCGTGCCGGCGTCGCTGCTCTCGGGCGCGGTCGACCCCGCCGCGCTTGCGCGACTGTCCGAACACTTCTGCGGCTGCTTCTCGCCGGCGCCGGGGCCGATCTCGCTCGATGCGGCGATCCGAGATGCAGCCCGGCTCATCACCGACGCAGCCGAGCAAATGGCCCGCCTAAAATACGGAGCTTGAGCACGCAGCGCGTTGACCACGCGGGGTGATAGGGCAACAATTTCAGCGCGCCGTACTCTGCACCCACACTACAGGATGACTATGAAGGCCGCCGCCAAAGCCGGGCTCGAACAATTCCTGACTTACCGCATGCACGTGCTGAACAAGCTGTCCGATCGCGGCATCGGCGAGCGCTATCAGAGCAAGCTCGACATCACGCTGCCCGAGGCGCGGGTGATCGCGTCGGTGGGATCGTTCGGGCCGTTCTCGATCATGGACCTGGCCAAGCACGCGAACCTCGACAAGAGTCAGGCCAGCCGCGCGGCCGAAGCACTCATCAAGCGCGGGCTGATCGAGCGCGCGACGAGCAGCGACGATGGCCGCGTCGTGTTGATCTCGCTGACCGAGGCGGGACGCGAGCTCTTTCGCAAGGTCATGCCGATTGCGCGCAAGTGGAATGCAGATCTGTTCGGCTGCCTCGACGAAGCCGAATTGGATGCGCTGGGGCGTGCGCTCGATAAGGTCATCGCGAACGCGCTTGCGAGCGGCGAATGAACAATCGCAGATAAGACGGGGAAAAACAAAAGCGCGCCGAGGCGCGCTTTTGAAGGGATTTGGTGCGAGGAGGGGGACTCGAACCCCCACACCATTGCTGGCGTCAGGACCTAAACCTGGTGCGTCTACCAATTTCGCCATCCTCGCAGCCGGGACAACGCCTATGGCGTATCCCGATGTATGGCATCGCTTTTCGTTGCGCGCCTTGCAGCATGGAAGCGTGTCGCAAGGCCAAAAAGCGTAAGCGCGAGATTGTAACTGATCCGAGAAGCATTGTCTGCATCCCCTTACAGAATCGCTTGTCTGGCGCACGGCCTCGGCACTCACCCGGGATGAGCCAAATTGGTTGTGCGCACAACTAGTTTGCTCTATTCTCGGAGCACCGAGCCCCCTGGGCTCACATGGCCGCGGCGTTCGACTCACGCGCCCGTCGCGCGCCACGCGCAACCTAAGTAAAGGCGCGTGCTTGCGAGGAGATGCGCAATGCAACCCACCGAGTTTCGGCAGACCCCAGGACAACCTGCGTCGCCATTCGGCGACGAGGAGCGAATGCTGCGCGAGCAGCTTGCCGGCACGTATCGCGTGTTCGCGATGCTCGGCTGGAGCGAGCTCATTTACAACCACATCACGCTGCGCGTTCCGGGGCCCGACCGCCATTTCCTGATCAATCCGTTCGGCCTGCACTACAGTGAAGTGACGGCGTCCAATCTGGTAAAGATCGATCTCGACGGGCACGTCGTCGGCCCTCGAGCGCAGCGCGTGAATCCGGCTGGCTTCGTCGTTCACGCGGCGCTGCACCGCGCGCTGCCCGACGCGCACTGCATCATGCACACCCATACGACGGCGGGCCTCGCCGTCGCCTGCTCGCAGGGGGGGCTCGAGAATTCGAACTTCTACTCCGCGCAGTTGCACGGCATGGTCGCGTACCACGATTTCGAGGGCATCACCGTGCGTGCCGACGAAGGGCCACGGCTCGTCGCGAACCTCGGCGACAAGCGCCTGCTGATTCTGCGCAATCATGGACTGCTCGCCATCGGCGAGACGATCGCTCAGGCGTTCGCGAGACTCTGGACCCTGAACCGCGCCTGCGAGATTCAACTCGCGACGGCCGCGCTGGGCCCGGCGCGGTTGATCCCCGACGAGGTGGCGCAGCGCTGCACGCGCGATTCGCTGCAATTCGAGCCCAAGTATGGCGCAGGCCAGGACGTGCTCGACGCACTGCTGCGCCAAGCCGAGCGCATTGATCCGTCTTACAAGGAGTGAACGCACGATGCATCCCGCTTCCGAGAAGACCGGCCACGCGCCGCGCACCGTCATCGTCGGTGCCGGCGCGATCGGCGGATTGCTGGCCGCCGCACTCGCGCGAGCCGGTCATACCGTCAGCGTGCTCGCGCGCGGCGCGACGCTCGCGGCGATTCGCGAACACGGCATACGCGTCGCCGAACGCGACGGCGCCGTACCAGCGTCAGGCCTCCCCGTCCTGGCCAGCGATTCGCCGGTCGAGCTCGGCGCGCAGGACTTCGTCGTGCTCGCACTGAAGGCGCAGGCACTCCCCTCCATGGCGGCGTGCTTGCACCCGCTCGTGGGCCCGCGAACGGCCGTGATCAGTGCCATGAACGGTTTGCCGTGGTGGTTCCTCGACGGCATCGGCGCGTGGCCGGCCGGCCAGCCGATCGAAGCGGTCGATCCGAGTGGCGCCGTGTCCGCCGTGTTGCCGGCGGCGAGCTCGATCGGCTGCGTCGTGCACCTTTCTTCGTCAACCGAAGCGCCTGGCGTGATCCGTCGCGGCCGCGGCAATCGGCTCATCATCGGCGCCGCACGCGCGACGCTCGAGCCTACCGCACACGCTTTCGCGCGAGGACTCGAAGCGGGTGGCTTCGATGTCGAGCGCAGTAGCGACATCCGCAGCGAAATCTGGGCAAAGCTGTGGGGCAACATGAACATGAACCCGCTCAGCGCGCTGACGGGCTCGACGGCCGATCGTCTGCTCGACGATCCACTCACGCACGAGCTCGTGCTGCGGATGATGGAGGAAGCCGACGCGATCGGCCGGCGTCTGGGCCTGTCGACGGGCATGTCGGCGCAAGCGCGCGTGACCGTCACGCGTGAGCTTGGCGCGTTCAAGACGTCGATGTTGCAAGACCTCGAAGCGGGACGGCCGCTCGAGATCGATCCGATTCTGGGCGTGTTCCCCGAACTCGGCCGCAAGCTCGGTGTACCGACGCCATTCTGCGATGCCGTACTCGGCTTGCTGCGGCAACGCGCCGCCAATAGCGGGCTATAGCAAGGCTGGTGGCCATCGATCGCGCCACAAGTGGCCACCCACGCGGGCACGCCCCCCCCCCGTTGCGGAGAAAGTTCGTGCCCGCATGACGGATACCGAACCAATCGGATAATGGACGCTGCGCGCTCAGACCTAACTGCTCCGATAGGTGTGCAATGATGACGATGAGAGGACATTGATCAATGCCGCGCTCATAGGCGCGCCGACCGCTCGTAACAATTCGTGAGATAGCGATGGAACCCGACGTCATTTTCCGACCAGACGTGCAGCATATCCATCTGCTGGCCGTCTTCGATACCGGTTATATCAAGCGTCGTCACGGACCCTGCCATGACAAGCACGCGTGGCAGCATCCCATTCCAATTAATTATGAGCATCAATACCTGATTTGTACGGGCTCACGCGGTTCCGTTTACGGTCAGGCATCGAGCCACTTGCGTTTTGACGCGAGGGTCGGCGACATCGTCTCGATTGCGGCCACCTCGATTTACGCCAACGCCGACGATGCCGTCATCGTGTACGCCGTCAAGGGGCTCTCGAGGCAAAGACCGCTGTTTCAGCCATTCGAAGTCGGCACCATCGCCAGGGCCGAGGCGGCGCAGCCTCATCCCGACTCGCCCGATAACGACGGCCTGCCGGCAACTCACGAAAAGGCGAGCTTTACGACCTGCAATTCAAGAATAAGATCGGTCGGCAACGAGCAATTGGCGATCTGTTTTGCGCTTTACGCGCTCGACGAGTACTCGGAAACGCAAAATTTGTACGGCTACTACTGGTGGGGTCCGACCATCACGATTCGATGAAATTCCCACTAATTGGATACCTATCACGATTGACAGGTGTGCAAGCGATTGAATAAGAGGAAATTGACGCGAGACACGTAAACCAGCGTGTCCCGGAGTTGTCCCGGAGAATTCCACCATATTGGAGGATTCATCATGGCATCCGACGTCGTTTTGCAATCCAGTTCGCAGAACATCAATATCCTCGTCGTCATCGACACCGAATTCGTCAAAAAAACGTATGGCCCGAACCAACTGCCGAAGGAGCAGCCTCAGGGCATCAGTCACTCCAATCAATACATGATTTGCACGGGTGCACGCGAAATCATCAGTGGCCAGGGCTCGGGCGACTTGCATTTCCGTGCCAACGTCGGCGACATGGTCTCGTTCGCCGGCGTGTCGATCTATGAGAATGCCGACGACGCGGTCATTGTGTACGCCATCAAGCACTTCAGCGGCGACGATGTCTTCAATCGGTTCCAATACAACCATATCGAGAGAACGGGAGCGGCGCAGCCGAACGAGGATACGGCCGACGGCCTGCCCGCCTCACACCGGCTCCAGACCTTCGCGACCTACGATTCGAAGGTCAAGAAGAGCGGCACCGAAGGATTCGGCGTCTGTTTCGCGCTTTACACGCTGGACAGCAATGGCCAAAAGCAAAATCTCTATGGCTACTACTGGTGGGATCCGACCATCACCGTAGCCTGATCCGCGTTTCACGCGCAAGGGCCCTCGCGCCCTTGCGTGATGCCGTGCCCAATACCAACAAAACGAACTAAAACGCCCTGACGAGATCGGCCGGATAGAACGGATTGTCGCGAAACGTGCTGTCGTCGATCTCGAACAGCTTGACCACGAGCGCGGCTTCGAAGCACCAATAGCCGACGTAGCCGGCATCGTCGCGCTCGTGCGTGTCGAACCAACCTGCTTGATAATGGCTCGCGTACCATCCGTCGAGAAACTCGCCGATCAATCGCGCCTGCTCATCGCCTAACGCGTCGAGTGCCCCATTCAGGCGCGCGTATTGATCAGGAAATCTAACGTTCTGTGCGATCGGCCGCACATCGCCGAGCTTGGCCGCGATGCGATCGAGCAGTGCGTCTTGACCGGCGCTGTCAATCAGCGCCAACACTTGCATCACGTGGTCGCGCGGTAAACCAAGACAGACAGCAAACGACAGCCACCTGAACCAGCTGACGTAGCTGTCGAGCGACAACCGCTCATAGATACGGCGCAAGTGCTGCTCGTGGGCGGGCAGCGCATCGCAATGGCGCACGATCTGTTGGCGAGCCGCAAGCAACGCTGCCGCATCGCCGCGCAGATCGATCAGCGCGTCGCCGCGCGAATAGCGCATGATCAGGCGATCCAATGCGCGCCGGAACTGGTCATAACTGGCCGTAACCCGCCCGTACGGCAGCGCGATGGTGTACGTGTCGAGCTTGTTCTGTACCTTGCGCGCCTGCTCCGCGTCGTAGTCGAGCCAGCGATCGAAGTACTCCACGTTCTTCAGCTTGTCGCGTATCGTCATATCGATTGCCGCTAAAAGTACCCAATCGTCGAATTTTCGATGACATTGCCGTCCGGGCCGATCAGCGAAGCAGTCATTCTTCGGTCTTCGTCGACGTGAATCAACCACTTCTGCACGCGGCCTTCATCGAGCACGCGGTCTTCATCGATCGCGTTCCTGATCTCGTCCGCTTGCGGCTTGCCGACCGCCGCGTCGAGTCGATTCTTGACCCATTGGTCATCCATCTGGTCGGTGCCGTCGGCAAGCCCCTTCGCAAGGTCGGCGGTTCCGTACTTGACCTCTGTAATGATGTAATCAGGCGGCGGGTTGCGCGTGTTCTTGTAGATTCCGTCGATCCCTTGCTTACCGGGTTCATACGGCTCGTCGGTCTTGCCTAACGGCACCCCGCCGATCGCCTTCATGCGTTGATTCGCCAGGTCTTCGGCCATCGCCGCGTTCTTGTGGCGCTCGTCCGGGTTTCGCAGGTTGAACAGCTGGTCACGCTTCCTCTTGATATCTGCCAGCAACGTCCTGTACCGCGAATCCTGGTCCTTGACCGGCTTCTCGACGCCTCCATCGAGATTATATTTGTCCAGGTTCAGCTTCTTCAGCTCCTGCTCGAGCGCTTCGATTTCCTCTTTTCCCTGGCACTCCGGACATTCGCGCGAGTTCTCGTTGCCGTGCTCACACTTGCGCCCCAGCACGTCGACCCACACAAGCGGATTGGCCGTATACGCATATAGATTGATCCCGCCGGCCTGCCCTTTCGGGTCCGATTGCAGATAACGGCCTAACGCGGGGTCGTACGTGCGATAGCGGTTCTCATGTAGTGCGGTTTCCTGATCGAAGTAATGCCCGGGCCAACGCAACGCGTAGTCGACGACGTTACCCGGCGCCACCTGCACGAGGCCATACGGATCGATATCGGTAGCGCGCCACGCCGTTCGCCGAGCATCATCCTCGATGTACTCGGGCATGCCGACCTGATTGACGAACACGTAGTACGCCTCGCCCGAGTCAGGCGCAGCATCCAGCGATGCATAGTCGATGAACATGAAAGGCACGAACGCCTCTGCGTTCGCATAGACGTACAGTCGAAGGCGCCCGTTCCGCTCTATCTGCGCAGCCAGCCGATCGCCGTCCCAATAGAACTGCGTGCACGCCGTGCCCAGGCGCTTCTCGACGCGTCGACTGAGACCGTCGTAGTCGGCCGTCCACACGTCGGCGCGATCGGACCATTCGACGCCCACCAGCAAGTCCAGGCTGTCGTAGCGATAGTCGATACGCCGGCCGTCGTTCGCGACACGCTCGGCCAGATGATTGCGATGGTCGAAGCGAAAGCGCTCCGCGCGCGTGGCCGCGAGCCGATTGCCTTCGACGTATCGAATCGGGCCAGACATGGGCGTCGACAGCAGGTTGCCCGCACGATCGTAGTCAAAGCGACGCACGGGCCATCCGTTGTTCACCTCGCCGATCAAACGATGCGCTGCGTCGTACTCGTACCGAGTCGTGCCGTTCGCTCGGTCGATGACGCGCCGCAGCTCGCCCGTCGCGCTGTATTCGTATTGCACGCAAGCGCAATCGTCCTCGGCGCCGTCGGTCCACACCAGCCGGCCCGTGCAGCGTGCGAGCGCATCGAAGCACCACAGCGCGTGTGTTCCGTTACCGAGCCGCACGCCGATTTTGCCGTCGGCCGTGCGCTCGAACCGATGGACGCCGCCGACGGGCGTGTGCACGAACACCCCGCCATTCGACGAGCGTTCGCGTTCGTACCCAATCACAAATCGGTCGAAGTACCTCGTGGATGCCAACCGTTCACGCGCATAGGCGTGTTCAATGCCGAGCCCATCGCGCTTGTCGATCAGTCGGCGCCCGCGCGCGTCGTGCGACAGCGAAACGTCGAAGCGACTCGTCGATGCCTTGGTGAACCTGCCGCGCGTGTCGTATTCGTAGCGGTGCACTTCGCCATTCGCGAGTTTGCGCGTCTTGTGCAGCCCGTTGTCGCCGACCTCATAGCGCAGCAGCCAATTGCCTGCGCCGTCGCGCTTCTCGATGAGTCGGTCGCCTTCATCGTACGTGTATGTCTCGCGCAGCGTGCCGTGCCGCGTAACGCCGATCGCCCTGTTCTTGAGGTCATAGGCATAGGCGCTTTCGTTGCCGTTCGCGTCGATGACCGATTCGATCGACTGCGCGCACGTGTATCGATACCGGACGGCCTGACCGAGCGGATCGGTCAGGCTTTCGATCAGATCGAGCGACGTGATGCCGTAGACGTAGTCGCGGCCATCACTGTCGCGACGTCGAATGACATTGCCGGCGGCGTCACGCGTATAACGTTCGGATCGACCGCAAGCATCGGTTCGCGTGACGATATGCCCAGCCGCGTTGCGCTGTAGGGACGGCTCGAGCATGCTTTGGCGCGTGCTCCGCGCGTCGATCGTTGCGGCATGCGCCGTAATAGCCGGCGGCAACATCGACGTATTAGCCGACATCGCGTCGTCTGCGTCACCCCACTGCAAACCGAGCGGCGTCGCCGGCACAGGGTGTTCGAGCGCATTCGGCAGCACGGGCATGTCGTCGATCGACGGCCACGTGTTGCCCCATCGGTCCATGCGTCCCGTATGCCGGCCGTTCGCATCGTATAGCCATTGCAGCGTGCGTCCGCCCGAATCGATCTCCTGCACGACGCGTCCGTTGGCACCCGTGACGCGCTCCTGTGCGCCCCCGTAGGGATCGACGATACGAGTAATCGTGCCGGCCGCGTTGTAGATATAGGTCCATTTTCCGCCGTCGGCACGCGTCACGATCGTGCGCCCCGGCTGATAGGCGAAGACGACACGCCACATGCCATCGCGCCCAGCGCTTTCGACGCAGCGGCCCTCGCGGTCATAGCGATAAGCGAAGCTGTAGCCGTTGGGATCGGTCAGCCGAACGAGACGGTGTTGCGCGTCGTAGTCGTAGCTCGAGGTTGCGCCAAGCGCATCGCGATGCATGACGAGACAGCCCGACGTGCCATAGCCGTATTGCGCGATACGTGAGCGGTGGCCATCGGGCTCTGTCAGCCAAACTTCGACGAGATGCGCGCGGCCGTCGTAACGAAAGCGAAGCGTGCGGCGCACACTGCCGCTTCTATCGGACTGAGCGATACCCTCCAGCAGGCCTTGTTCGTTCCAGTGCAGCGCATGACGAAAGCCGTCTCGCTCAACGTATCTGCAACGCATCGACGTATCGTGTGCGTTTTCAAGCGCGAAGCCAATCTCTCCGATCTCATCATTAAGGATAACGAATAGATTCTCCTCGCGTTGCTCGAGCCAATGGCCATCGCACGATCCGCCGCAACGACCGTCGGCGCGCCGAGCGAACGCAAACGTGCGGCCACGCGGAGCGGTGTAGATCGCACGCGTGCGCTGCAATTGCAACTCGTGTTCGAACACATGGCGAAAGCCAACTCCGAGCGGACCGTCACGCGTGCGCCAAGCACCGCTGTAATAGCGCGCCCATTCGAAAAGTGCGATCTCATCCGTCTTGTAGTCGACGAAGCAATTCTCGACCTGCCCTGTCACAGGATTGACGGGCTCGCCCTCGCCGTCACATTCGTGTTGGCACGTATGCGGCTCTTCTTCATCGGCCTTGAACTTTTTTCGCAAGCCAAGGCCTGCATGCAGCAGGGCGAGCGCGTCGGGCATCGGAAAGCCGCCGATCAGCACGGTTGGATTGCCGGCGGTCAACATACCCATGCTCGGCTCGATGCCGGGGTCCTTGCCCATCAGCATCGACAGCGCCATCGTGGCCGCGTTGGCGGCCGTCTGAGCGGCAGTCAGCGCAGCCGACTCGGCGTCGCCGTCGGCAGCTTCGTCCGCCGAGGACAGCGCACCGCCGACGATCGGTGCCGCGACATTCGCCGCACCCCAAGCGCGCCGCAAAGCACTCGGCCCTTTCGTCTCCGTCTGCTCGGCCTCACCACCCTCGTTGCCCATCGGATTGCAATGCCGCGTGATGTCCATCCCCATGCGCGCCGCGCGCTGCCCACCGATGAACGTATTGCTCGATCCCGTGCTGATCTCGAACAGCGGCGTGAGGCCGCCACACGTCGGCGCGAGCCCGATGTCGAGCACGCGCGCGGCCGGGGCGCCACCGATCAGCACGTTCAGGCATCCGCTGCCGATCGTCGCGCCGATGCTCGGCAGCGGGATGCCGTCGCTCGGCGGATGATCATGCGCGTGCGGCACGCCAAGGTGCGGAGCGCCGATCACGGCGGCAGGCATGCCGGGCACCTTGTCGAGAAGGGGAATCTCGGCGATGCCGCCGTTCAGTAGCTGCGCCGCCGCGAACGGCAAGCCGATCACGCCGTTGACAGCCTCGCTGATGCGGTGCAATGGCGTGCCGTCGGACGCAAAGGCCTGCTGGAACGGATCGGCCGTTTCATCGACGGCGTGAATGAACGTGTCGGCCTGCGTATTGCCGGTAGCCTCGATGATCGGCTGAGGCGGCGCCTTACCCGACGACGGGCTGGACGCGGCACGACGCGGCTGGCTTTCGGAATCCGACATCGGTGCAGTGGCCCTCTTTCGATGCGCGCATTGCCGGAACGGCCATTCAGCGCTTTGATCCTATCAATACTAGGAGGTAGCCGATAAATGGCAAATCGAGGCGACGGCGTCGAAGCTGTCGCCGATTGTGCGCTCGAATTCAAGGAATGAAGCATTCACCCAATAAGCATTTTCGATATTGAAGATATTAAGTTTCTAAATTTTCATGCGACACACCCCTTTAACACCAATAAATACAAGGAAGCCACCAAATTACCCATCACAGGCCAGGTAGCTGATTTTTTCGCGCCAGACCATTTTTCGGCCCACCACGAAATGCGAAATCGGAATGCCACTCCAGCATATTGCACGACACCGGAAATATGCAAACCGACTCGAAACCCGCGTCATGCCTATCTCATCTACCAGTTCCGGTAGTTGAATTACATAATCTCTCGCGCATACTTTGCGCTACTTAGCAAATCACTGAAAAAATTTCCCCAGCCGATTCGCGACCTGGTCTTGCAAAGACTCGTCGCATCGGCTTGGCCCTTGTCGACTTTACGATTTCAAAAAAAGTAACGCACCCCATTATAAGAATTTGTGAAATGTATATTTTCTAAACCGGCAATGCTTCACGTTGCTTGCAGCTTTATGACCATGAAGATTTTCAATGGACTTTGGGAGAAATTGTGGACGCGATAGGCACTTACCAGCGTTCACCGCACTGATCATTTCGCCTTCGCTTCGGAATGGGCATTCCCCAACTTGTCTATGGTCGGGCGCTGGTCGGCCCCAATCCTCGTGAAATCAGTTGCCTCGTGTAACCCATCGCGGCTGCCATCGCGGCAGCCGCCCTCTACTTCAGGAGCAGTCATGTCGGACATCGAAACGCTCGTCAGCCCGCCGTCGAGTCAGGACGCGATCCGCGAGCGCAATCGCAAGATCGTCGAGCAGTACATGCACACGCGCGGCGAAGCACGGCTCAAGCGCCATCTGCTGTTCGCGCAAGACGGCGTCGGTGGTCTCTGGACCACCGATACCGGCCAGCCCATCATGATTCGCGGCCGCGACCTCCTGGGCGAGCACGCCGTCTGGTCGTTGCGCTGCTTCCCCGACTGGGCGTGGACCGACATCCAGATCTTCGATACCCAGGATCCGAACTGGTTTTGGGTCGAGTGCCGCGGCGAGGGCGCCATTGTCTTCCCCGGCTATCCGCAAGGGCTCTACCGCAATCACTTCCTCCACTCCTTCCGGTTCGACGAAAACGGACTCATCAAGGAGCAGCGCGAATTCATGAATCCCTGCGAGCAATTCCGTGCGCTGGGCATCGAGGTTCCTGTGGTTCGCCGGGATGGTCTTCCGAACTAAACACCCGCCCATTGGAGAAGCTCAATGGCTGGCATTCCTTCGATTCAACAGTACGACCTGCCCGTTTCAAGCAGCCTGCCCGACAACATGGTGTCGTGGAGCATCGACCCGTCTCGTGCCTTGTTGCTGATCCATGACATGCAGAACTATTTCCTGTCGCCGTTGCCGCCGACCTTGCGGGAGACGCTGACGACCAACGTCGCGTCGGTGCGCACGCGATGCCGGCAAGCCGGCATCCCGGTTGCCTATACGGCCCACCCGGGCCGCATGAGCGACAAGGAGCGCGGCTTGCTGCGCGACTTCTGGGGGCCGGGCATGGAAACCACGCCCGCCGACCGGGACGTCGCGCAGGCCATCAGGCCGTCCGACGACGACTGGATGTTCACCAAGTGGCGCTACAGCGCGTTCTTTCGCACCGAATTGCGTCAGCGGATGCTGGACAGCGGCCGCGATCAATTGGTGCTCTGTGGCGTCTATGCGCATATCGGCGTGCTGACGACGGCTGTCGACGCCTACACGAACGACATCCAGACATTCTTCGTCGCGGACGGTGTGGCGGACTTCTCGGAGCGCCATCACCATCAAGCCTTGGAATACGTGGCCCAGCGCTGCGGCAAGGTCGTGACGACAGAGGAGGTGCTCGCATGAACGCAGCCCAACACCATGACCTTCTCGAACGCATCCTGAACGGTCGCACGCCGTGCTTCGCGCTGCTCAGCCGTTCCGCCGGCAGCGAGCATGAGCATGCCAACGTCGACGTCATCGCGGGCGAGGTCTCGTATCCGGCGACCCTGGCCGACCTTCCGCTCCAGCCGCCGCATGCCGGGGCCGCCGGACCCCGGCAGGAACTCCTCGTGATGGTGCCGTATCGCCAGTTGCACGAGCGCGGTTTCGAAAGCCGCGACGATGGCGCGCCGCTCGTCGCCCTTACCTGCGCCGAACACGAAACCGTGCCCGTGTCGCAGGCATTGGCGAGAATCCCGGACGTGAAGACCGAGCTCGGCAACCGTCATTTCGACATCGACGACGACGAATACGCCCGTATCGTCGAACGAGTCATCACCGATGAGATCGGTACCGGCGCGGGTTCCAACTTCGTCATCAAGCGTGCCCTCAAGGGTGAGCTTCATGACTACTCCGTCGCCCAGGCGCTCGCCGTGTTCAAGCGACTGCTTCGAAAGGAAGCCGGCGCGTATTGGATCTTTCTCGTCCATACCGGCGAGCAAACTTTTGTGGGCGCCACACCGGAGCGGCACCTGACCCTGCACAAGGGCGAGGCCACGATGAACCCGATCAGCGGGACATACCGGTATCCGAAGACCGGCCCGACGTTGGAAGGGATCAAAGCGTTCCTCAGCGACCGGAAGGAATCGGACGAGCTCTACATGGTGCTCGACGAAGAGCTCAAGATGATGGCGCGCATCTGCCGATCCGGCGGACAGGTCACGGGCCCTCACCTGCGCGAGATGACGAGGCTCGCCCATACCGAATATTTCATCGTCGGCCGCACCCACGCCGATGTCCGCGACCTGTTGCGCGAGACGATGTTTGCCCCGACCGTGACCGGCAGTCCGATCGAGAGCGCCACGCATGTCATCGCGCGGCACGAACCGGTCGGCCGCGGATACTACAGCGGCATGGCGGCCCTCATCGGCCGGGACGCGGACGGTGAGCGCACGCTCGACTCGGCCATTCTGATCCGGACGGCGGAGATCGATCGTCGTGGTCAGGTCAGCATCGGTGTCGGCGCCACGCTCGTTCGTCACTCCCAAGCGGCTTCGGAAGTCATGGAAACGCATGCCAAGGTGGCGGCGCTATCGAACGCTTTCGATCCGCCCGATGCCGGTCTGCCGCTCGGCCAGCATCCGTCGGTGCAGGCGGCGCTCAAGCAGCGCAACGAAGGCATCGCGGACTTCTGGTTCCGGCCGTATGGCGCACGGCACGGCAAAGTGCCTCATCTGAACGGCCGCCGCGCACTCATCGTCGATGCGGAGGACCACTTCACGGCGATGATCGCTCAGGAACTCGCGTCGCTGGGCCTCGTCACGGCGATTCGTGGCGTCCACGATCCCATCGTCCTCGCGCATTACGACATCGTCGTCATGGGGCCTGGACCAGGCGATCCCCGCGACACGCGCGACCTGCGCATCGGTCAGCTGCATGTGCTGATGCGCCGCCTGCTGAACGAACAGAAACCGTTCGTGGCCGTCTGCCTCAGCCATCAGGTCCTGAACACCGCCCTCGGCATACCGCTCGTGCGGCGCGAGGTCCCCAATCAAGGCCTGCAGGTCGAGATCGATCTCTTCGGTCAGCGCGAACGCGTGGGTTTCTACAACACCTACTCGGCGCGAACCGCGTATGACGAACTCGACATCGATGGCGTGGGCATCGTCCAGGTCAGCCGCGACCCGCACAGCGGCGAAGTGCACGCGCTGCGTGGCCCTTCGTTCAGTTCGATGCAGTTTCATGCCGAATCCGTCCTGACTGTCGACGGACCGCGCATTCTCGGCGAAGCCATCACGCATGCGCTGCGCAGTGAAGCACGCACGGGCGCCTTGACGGCCTGACGCTCCCCCCCCCTTCGGACCCTATAGGACACGCGTTTCATGATTGTCGACATTGTTTGGTGGGATCTGGACGGATCCACGCAAACCATCGAATCGCTGAAGGCCCATCTGGACGACGATACCGTCGGCCGCTGGGCGAACGTACCCGGCCTGCGAGCCAAGCACTGGATAGCGGATGCGGAAAAGAATCGGTGGGGCGCGATCATGCTCTGGGAAGGAGACCGTCCTGCCGCCCACTTGCTGCCCCCGAACGATGCGCAGAACCTGATCGGGCGGCCGGTTGCCGAGCGCTCGCGCTTCACGGTCGCGGCGACCGCCGAAAGCGGCGACGTCCAGCAGTTCATGCGCACGCTCGAACCTGCTCTGCTTCACACCGACGCGGCAGGTTCGGGGCGTACGTCGCGCCCGATCGACTACATCGTTGCCGACGCTTTCACCCGTACCCCGCTCGAAGGCAATCCGGTCGCGGTGTTTCTGCTCGACGAGCCGCTGCCCGCGCAGCGCATGCAACAAATTGCCCGCGAAATGAATCTGTCGGAAACGACGTTCGTGATGCCGCCCAAGCAAGGCGGAGATGTGCATGTCCGCATCTTCACGCCGGTCAACGAGCTGCCGTTCGCTGGCCACCCGCTGCTCGGTACGGCCGTCGCCCTCAGGCACGTCAAGGCGCAGGATCGCTTCGTGTTCGAAACCGGCATGGGGCTCGTCCCGTTCGAGGTGCAATCCGAAGCCCCCGGCCTCGCGTTCGTCACGATGCAGCAGCCGATCCCGACCTGGCAACGCTACGAGCATGCCGACCGACTGCTCGACGCCCTCGGCGTGAAAGCGTCCTTGCTGCCCGTCGAGGCCTATCGAAACGGCCCGCGTCACGTGTTCGTCACGTGCCCCGACGCCTCCGCGCTCTCCGACGTTCACCCGGACCATCGCGCGCTGACGGCATTCGATGACATGTCGGCAATCTGTATCGCCCCGGCCGGAGACCACTGGCGCGCCCGCATGTTTTCACCCGCCTATGGCGTGGTCGAAGATGCGGCGACCGGGTCCGCGGCCGGCCCCATCGCCATTCACCTCGCCCGCCATGGACGGATTCCCTGGGACCAGCCGCTGCACATCCTCCAGGGCGTCGAGATCAAACGGCCTTCGCACATGTACGCGCACGTGACCGGAACGGAGCATCACATCCAGTCCGTCAAGGTCAGCGGACATGGCACCGTCATCGCACGCGGCCGGCTTGGCATCTAGTGTCCATCGCCTTCACGGAACCCCAGTCATGAGCACGAACACCAGTCGTTTCGAAAGTCTGACAGGACGCGTCGACGTCCAATTCCCCGAATATGACGATCCGCCGCCCAATCCCCTCACGCTGCTGCGAAGCTGGCTCGCGGCAGCGGAAGCCGCCCGCGTACGGGAACCGAAGGCGCTCGCGTTTGCGACGGCGGGCGCCGACGGACGCGCGTCCACGCGCGTCGTCGCGTTCTCGAAGATCGACGATCGGGGCCTGATCTTCTGCTCGCATTCGTCGAGCCGCAAAGGCCGCGAGCTGGCCGAAAACGGCTGGGCCTCCGGCCTCCTCTACTGGCGCGAAACGGGACAGCAGATCATGATTTCCGGCCCCACGATCGAGCTCGAAGAAACGGTATCGGAAGCCATGTGGTTCGCAAGATCGATACCGATGCACGCAATGTCGAGCGCATCGCATCAGAGCGACGAGCTCGTCGATCGAGAGGCATTGCGCGAAAAAGCCGAAGATCTCCTCGCGCTCGGCGTCGCCTTACCTCGACCGCCCCAATTCGTCGGCTATCGCCTCGAACCTCACGAGTTCGAATTCTGGGCAGCCAGCTCCGACAGGCTCCACCGTCGCCTGAAATACGACCTCGACGGCGGCATCTGGAAAACCACGCGGTTGCAACCGTGACGCGCTTGCCGATAAGCAACTTACGCTGTGACTACTCTCGATATCCCGGTCGGTGTCGGCCAGACCGCATTGTTCATCGACACGCTGAGCTTGACGCGCTGAGGTAGCGCGAACCGGTAGGCGCAGTCCGCGGCGACGACAGGTTGCTCATGTCGCCGCCGCGGTCCGCCCCCTCTGATCCAAAGTAGGTTCACCCCTTGTGCATGACTATGGACCGCATTCTCTCTCCCCTGCATATCGCCAAAGATTGGTCGCCCGCTTCCTGGCAAACGAAGCCGGCGTTGCAACAGCCGACGTACCCCGACACGGCCGCGCTCGACTGTGCAGTTGCCGAGCTGCGCCAGTTGCCGCCTCTGGTTGCGTCGTGGGAAGTGCTGGCGCTCAAGCGCAAGCTGGCCGACGCGGCGGACGGCCGCTGCTTTTTGCTGCAAGGCGGCGATTGCGCCGAGCGCTTTGCCGACTGCACGGCGAGCGTCATCGCCGATCGCCTGAAGGTCTTGCAGCAGATGAGCCTCGTGCTGGCCCATGGCTTGAAGCTGCCGATCGTGCGTGTCGGCCGGTTCGCCGGTCAATATGCGAAGCCGCGCTCGGCGGACACGGAGACGCGCGATGGCGTGACGCTGCCGTGCTACCGCGGCGACATCGTCAATGGGAGCGAGTTTTCCGCGCAGGCGCGTGAACCCGATCCGCGGCGCATGATCGAGGGGCACACCAAATCCGCGCTCACGATGAACTTCGTGCGGGCCCTGGTCGACGGCGGTTTCGCCGATCTGCATCACCCCGAGTATTGGGATCTGGCCTGGGGTTCGCATGCGCCGCTGCAAGATGAGTATCGGAAGATGGTGCAGTCCATCGGCGAATCGATGCGCTTCATGGAGACGCTCGCAGGCGAACCGTTCGACAGCTATGCGAACGTGGATTTCTATACTTCTCACGAAGTCCTGCTGCTGAACTACGACGAAGCCGTCACCCGGCAGGTGCCGCAACACTGGGGCTGGTTCAATCTGTCGACGCACTTGCCGTGGATCGGCATGCGTACCGCGCAGCTCGACGGCGCCCATGTCGAGTATTGCTCCGGTATCCGCAATCCGATCGGCTTGAAAGTCGGGCCCGGCGTGACGCCCGACCTGCTGTTGCGCACGATCGATGCGTTGAATCCGGACAACGAGGCCGGTCGACTGACGCTCATCACACGCATGGGTGCGGCAAAGATCGAAGCAGAATTGCCGCAGCATCTGAGGGCCGTCAAGGCGGAGGGCAAGCACGTTCTGTGGTGTTGCGATCCGATGCATGGCAACGGCGAGACGACGCCCGGCGGAGTGAAGACAAGGCGCTTCGAGAATATCCGTGCGGAGCTCGAAGCGGCATTCGACCTTCATGCGGCCTGCGGCACGCGTCTGGGTGGCGTGCATCTGGAGCTGACCGGCGAGAACGTGACCGAATGCCTCGGCGGTGCACGCAATCTGACCGAAGCAGATCTGGCTCGTGCATACAAGTCGACTGTCGACCCGCGCTTGAACTACGAACAGTCGCTGGAAATCGCCATGGCAATCGTGCGCAAGCGCCGCGCGGCCTCGATTGCCGACATCGAGGCGAAGCGCCACGCGAGCCAGGCCAACGGAGCCATGCAACTTCCGGTCTGAGAACAGGCCGGCTTGAAACCGGCAGCCGCTGCTTGGAAGCACAGCGGCTGCCGCCAGGCGCAATGCAGCTACCGCTATAGCTTCACGAATACGGTGCCGAGATGATGCCCATGAACCGTATCGCGCAACGCGATCGGCGCCTGGTCCAGGCCTTCGATCACCGTGTGCGGGAACTTGATTGCTCCGGTGCGCAGCCACTCGGGGAACCGTTCGGACCATTCACGCTTGGCCTCAGAATTATCGTCGGCGCTGTAGCCGCGCATCGTGATTCGCTTCAGGAGGATCTGAGTCGCGTCGAGCGCGACGACAGCGGTCCGGCCCGTGCCGGTGGCGGCAAGCTGCCCCGACAGCGTACCGATGATCACGAAGCGCGCCCCCTCCCGCGCGACGGCCAGCGCGGCCTGCAGCTGCTCGCCCGCGACCATGTCGACGAAGACGTCGATACCGCCCTGGGCCGCGTCCTCCAGCTGACTCACGAAAGACCGGCCGTCGCCGCGAATGACCGCTGCGTCGTAGCCCAGCTCCGTGACCAGCCGCCGTGCCTTTTCGCGCGAGCTGGTGCTGCCGATCACGCGCCGCGCCCCCAGCCGGCGTGCAATCTGCCCCGCCATCGAACCGATCGCACCGGCGGCACTGGACACGAAGACGGTGTCGCCCGGGCGGATTTGCACCGCACACGTCAACGCCGCATAAGCCGTCCAGCCGTGCCCCATGTGGCCGAGATACCCGACCGGCTCCGGCAACGGCTGGCCGACGCGATAACATTGCGCCACTGGAACGGCCGCGTAATCGCGCCACCCTTTGAAATGCGTGACCATGTCGCCCGGCTGCAGCGGGCTGCCGGCCGGCGCCTGTATCACCTCGCCAAGCGCTTCGCCGCGCAGCGCGTCGCCTGCGTTCAATGCCGGAAAGGGCACGCCCGGCACATCCTCGGCGCCCTCGCTCACCATCGCGCGCAGCGACGCCGAGACCAGGAAATAGTGATTGCGGACCAGCACTTCGCCCGCGCCGGCCTCGGGCACGGACGTCGAGACGATTTCGAAATCTTCGGGTGTAGGCAGGCCTTTGAGCCTGGCCTTCAATCTCACTTCACGGTTCGTCATAGTGGACGCAGTCATGTTTGATCCTCTGATCGCTTGACCCTGTTCGCCCAGCGGGCGAATATGCCAGCCAAAATATTCTTGCTGCAGGGTGCCCACTTGGCTACTCGCTTTTCCAAGCCCGTGAATGCGGCGCGCAGAGAACCACGCCAGAAGCGAGCGCGCGTCACGATCGACTCGATTCTCGACGCAACCGCTCAGATTCTGGGGCGGCGCGGATGGACCGGGCTCACCACGAACGCCGTCGCCGACGTCGCCGGCGTCAGCATCGGTTCCCTGTACCAGTACTTTCCGAACAAGCTGGGATTGGTCGAAGCAGTCAAGCGACGGCATTTCGACGAGGTCCTGACGGCACTGCGCACCGCGACCGACGACACCGTGCCGCATGCGATGCGCATCGAAGCGTTCGTCGACGGCCTCATCGCCGCCCATAGCCGATATCCCGCCTCTCACCAGGTGCTGCTCGAAAAAGCGCCGGACAGCATCGACGAACAGCAGGTCGAGGACGAATTCCGCGCCTGGTACGAGAAGGGATGTCGGGCACTCGTCCAAAGCGCGGGCGACGCACGCGCGACGAATGCCGATCGTCTGTCGATCGCTACGCAGGTGCTCGCGTCCGCGGTTGCGGGCGCGGTTCACGACGCGGCAAAGCAAGGCACGCTGCATTCGCCGATCCTGCGGCAGGAGTTGATCGCGCTGGTCGAATGCGTATGCGAAGGCTCTCATCGCTCCCCATTGCAATTTCGTTCAAGACACAAGGTAGGCCGGCACACATAGTGGCAAGTCCGATCGACTTCGCTGCCTCGACTGCCATGACCTTGCGCTACGCCCCTTCCGTGCTGCATGCATTCCCCGAACTCGTCTCGCGCGCGTGGCGTGTCGACGGCATCACGTGCCCGGCCTCGGCCGATACGAACGGCTTCGTCGATCGCCTGACCGCCCTTGCGGCCGAGCGCTTGGCCTCGAGCAGCGAAGGCGAGCTTCCCGAGATCCGATCCTGGCGGCACGCGTTCGCGAAGATGGGCTTGAAACCCACGCAATATCGCTGCGCGTCCGAAGCGCTGCTGCGGCGCTTTCGCAAGGAGGGTGCGCTGCCGCACATTCATCCGCTCGTCGATCTGTGCAATGCGGTATCGCTCGCGTTCGCGATTCCGCTCGCGGTCTTCGATCTTCGACAGGTGGCCGGCGCGCTGACGGTGCGCCATGCCGACGGCAGCGAGACATACCGAACGTTTTCGGGCGAGATCGAGCACCCCGAACCGCACGAGGTGATCTTTGCCGACGAGGCGGGTGAGGCGCACGCACGCCGCTGGACGAACCGGCAAAGCGGTGCCTCGGCCGTGCGTACCGAGACCGCTTCGGTGCTGATCGTGGCCGAAGCGATGCACGAGACGGCGCAATCCGACCTCGCGCGCCTCGATACGACGTTGCGCGCCGGGCTTGCTGCTGCATGGCCGGCTCGCTGGGTCCACGCTATCGGCTGAGCCGAAACGCGGCGTGCGGCGCAGCGTGCGAACGCACCCCCCGATGCGAGGGTCTATATCGACACCTGCTCGAGGAAATGCCATGCGCACGCTCGCAATCGCACTGGCCGGCATCGTCGTGCTGCTGTATGGCTTGGCCGTGGCCGCGCTGCGCTGGCTCGAAGGCCGGCTGATCTATCCGCTCGAACGGCTGCGCGAGGTCACGCCGAACCCGGACGCCGAACGCCTTGCGCTCGTGCCCATCGGTACGGTCGACGGCATCGAGCTCACCTGCCGCTATCAGGCCAGCACGCGCGCCGACGGCATGACGGTCGTGCTGTTTCATGGCAACGGCGAAGACCTGTCACAGCGCGTGCACATCGCGCACGATCTCGTCGCCGAGGGGTATGGCGTGTTCCTTGCCGAGTATCGCGGCTACGGCGGCAACGCAGGCCACCCCAGCGAAGCGGGCTTGTACGCCGACGGCCGGGCGGCGCTCGCGTTCGTCGCCGCGCGCACCTCGCGCATCGTGCTGCACGGCTATTCCCTTGGCTCCGGCGTAGCGGTGCAGTTGGCGACCGAATATCCGATCTCGGCCCTTGCGCTCGAAGCGCCGTTCACGTGCATCGCCGACGTCGCGCGCACGCGCTTTCCGTTCCTGCCCATGCGCTGGCTCGTGCGCGACCGCTACGACAATCTCGCGAAGATCGGTCACGTCGAGGCGCCCGTGCTGATCTACGGCGGCAGCCGCGACCGCGTCGTGCCGCCGCAGCACTTCGCACGTCTGTTCGACGCTGTGCGCGCCTCACGGCGGCTCATCGTGATCGAGGGCGCTGATCACATCGATGTGTGGGCCAAGGGCGGCGATGCGCTCATGCTGGCCTTTCTGCGCGAACTGTCTCGATCGGCTTGAGGGCGCTGCCGCGGCGGGCACATCGCCCAGGCCGCACGGGGACGGCACGAATGAGGTAGTATCCGCACCGTATCGGACGGGCACCGTCCCCCTTTCCCACGCATTGCTTCTTCCGTGAATTTCGACGAATACTGCGCGCAAAAGGCCGCGCCCGCGGGCTCGAGCGCCTATTACGCGCTGCGCCAGGCGCCGGCCGCGCGCCAACCGTTCCTGACCGCCCTCTTCGCGCTGCGCCGCGAGCTCGAGGAAACCGTCAAGGACGTCAGCGATCCGACGATCGGCCGCACGAAGCTCGCCTGGTGGCAGCAGGAAACGGCCGCGCTCGTCGCAGGCCGCCCGTCGCATCCGGTCTCGCAAGCGCTGGCTGCGCATTGCGCCGACATCAAGCGCGAAGAGCCGACACTGCTCGCGCTCGTGGCGGGCTTTCAGATGGATCTGGATCAGGCGCGCTACCTCGACTTCGCGAACCTGCGCCGTTACATCGAGCGCACCGGTGGCACGTTCGCGGCGGCCGTCGCCCGCGCGACGGCACGCGAGCCGCAGCACGCGGCGCAATGGGCCGAACCGCTCGGCAACGCGCTGATGCTCGCGCAGCTCGTCCAAGAGCTGGGCAACGACGCGCGCCACGGCCGCATCTACCTCCCCATCGACGAATTGCAGCGCTATCAGGTCACGGCCGCCGACTTGCTGAACCGCCGCTACAGCGACGCATTCGTCGAGCTCATGCGCTTTCAGACGAATCGCGCGCGCGAGGCGCTGACCACGGCCGTCGCAGGCATCCCTGCCCAGGAGCGCAAGACGCAGCGCACGCTGCGCGCGCAATCGGCGCTGGCGCTGGCACTGCTCGAGGAAATCGAACGCGACGGCTATCAGGTGCTGCATCAGCGCATCGCACTGACGCCGATCCGCAAGCTGTGGATCGCCTGGCGCGCGGCCCGCGCACGCTGAGCGCCAAACCGTCAAGCGCGCAACAACGGCAACGGCTCGAAGCGGCCGCGCAGCACGCTCGCCGCATCGAGTCCCCACCAGGGCCCGAGCACGGTCGCATACAGTTGCCGGAAGTCGACCCCGACCGGCAGATTGCCGTTGCCGTCCAGCCGCGCGAGCATCGGCGGCACGCCGTACAACCCGCCACGCACGCGGCCCCCTGCGACGAAATGCGGCGCGACGGTGCCATGATCGGTACCGTTGCTCTGGTTCTCGCGCACGCGCCGGCCGAACTCGGCGTAAGTCATGATGAGCGTGTTGTTCCAGCGTCCCAGTTCGACGAGTGCCGAGCGCATCGCCGCGAAGCCTTGTGCGAGCTGGGTCAGCAGTGCCGCGTGCTGCCCCGGCTGATTCTGATGCGTGTCGAAGCCGTTCAGCGTGAGGCGGATCACCGCCACGCCCTCGCCCGCGATCGGCTGACCGGCCGGCGTATCGGCGCTCGCGAGCACCTGCATGGCCGTCTTTACTGCCGCGCCGAACGCACCGGGCGGAAACGTCGTCTTCAACGCGAACTGGCCACCGTGCGGCCGCAGCCTCTCGGCCGCCCGCGCGATGTCTTGCTCGACATCGAGAATGTGCTCGAGCTCGGGATTGCGCTCGCGCAGCGCAACGGGTCGCACGAGCCGCGCCGCCTGCACGAATTGCGTCGGATTCACGAGTGCGATGGCGCGCGCGCCGTTCGCGAACGGCCCCATCTCCGCACTACCGATCACGACGCCGTCGGCCACGAACGTCCGAGGCACGCTCGCTTGCGCAAAGGCGCGCGTCAGCCACCCCTCGGGCAGATATTCGTCGGCGCGCGATGCCGTGTCCCAGATTTCGATCGAACGGAAATGCGACAGGTTCGGCTGCGCATAGCTGACGCCTTGCACGATCGCAAGCTGCCCGTCGTGCCAGAGCGGCAGCATCGGCTCGAGCGACGGATGCCAGCCCGTGCGCTCGTCGAGCGCGATCGCCCGATCCCGCTTGATGCCGATGCTGGGACGCAGCGTCGCATAGGCCGGGTCCGCATACGGAATCACGGTGTTGAGCCCGTCGTTGCCGCCCTTGAGTTCGACGAGGATCAGCAGGTTGCGATAGTCGGCGCGCGTGGGGCCAGCCTTCTCGTGTCCGGCCTGCGCCGCGGCCATGCGCGGCAGCAGCAGCGTGACGCCGGCCGCGGCGCTCAGCGAAAGAACGAAGTCACGTCGTTTCATGTCGGTATCCCCTCGGGCACGCGCCTTACTGCAACTGATACGCGGGGTCCATCATCAGCGCGCGCAGATAGGCGCTGCTCGACAGGCCCACGTCGATCGCATCGACAGGTTCGATCGGCAGCATGGCGTGCTGCATCTGCAATTCCGTCGACAAGCTCGGCTGCTCGCTCGGCGCCGTGCGATAGCGCGCCAGCCAGGCACTCAGGTCGAAGCGCATCCCGCCCGCACCCGCCCGGGCCGGACTCTTTTGCATGGGGCTTGGGCCCGCCATGCCGCCCGCCATCGCGTTCGGCATCGCGTTCGGCATCGCCTGCCCCGCCATGGCGCGGCTAGCCTCGTGCTTGACGGCTGCGGCTGGACTTGGCTTGGCCGCCTCGGTGGCCCGGAACAGCTGCTCGACGAATTGATCCCGCGCCAGCAGCGTCGTGCTGTTGATCCATATGGAGCCGCCTGGCCAGCCCTTCACGTTCGGCGGATAGAACAGGTTCTGACCGAGATTGCGGGTCAATCCGACGAACGGCGTCGTGCTGTCGTAAGCGACGTCGAGCGAACGCACGGTACCGACGACGAACTCCACCGGCGACTTCACGAGCACGCCGCGGTTACGCTCGTCCCAGAACGCGTCGGTCAGCAGCAGCGCGCGCAGCGCCGTCTTGATGTCGTAGCCGCTCGCCCGAAAACGCACGGCGATCGGTGAGATGACGGCCGCATCGGGCGTCTCGGAGACGAACTCGCGCCACAGCTTGGTCGTCACGAACGTCGCCGTCTGCGGCTCGGCGAGCAGGATGTCGAGCACCGCATCGCCGTCGAACGGCCCGCTGCGGCCGAGCACGGTCTTCACGCCGTCGTCGTGCTGCTCATGACGGAACACGAACTGCTGCGTGTCGGGATCGAGGCCCCATCCCGTGTACGCGCGGGCCGCCTCGCTGACGTCGCGCTGCGAATAATGTCCCTCACCGAGCGTGAAGAGCTCCATCGCCTCGCGTGCGAAGTTCTCGTTGGGCTTGCCTTTGCGGTTGCTCGCGCCATCGAGGTAAAGCAGCATGGCCGGATCCTTCGCGACCTCGTGCAGCATCGTGGCGAAACTGCCGAGCGCCTGACGCCGCAGCAGCGCGTCCTGTTGCGCCATCAATTGCGGATAGGCGATCTTGTCCTGAGCCGACGTGAAGTGGTTGTGCCAGAACAACGTCATGCGCTCGGTCAGCGGCGAGCGCGTCGTCAACATTTCGCGCACCGCCCATTCGCGCAGCTGCTCGTAGCGCTGGCCTCGCACGGCCCCCTCGGCGCGGCGTTCCTCGGGCGTCCAGACACGCATCTCCGCGCGCGTCGGCGTAGGCTCGGCCGCCCACGCAGGCGACGGCGTGACGGCTCGCGTGTTCGCCTCGCCGAGCACCTTGTCGACGGCAGCCTCGCGCGTGAGTCCGATGTATGGCGCGAGTTCGGCCGCATCGGGCGCGAATCCCACCCGCGTGAGGAAAAAGCGGGCAGCGTCGGCATCGAGCAGCGCCTCGTCCCTCTCGCTTGCCTCGTTCGACTTTGCTGCCGCGACGGAGGCCGAGGCCGGTACGACTCGATGCGGCGCCTTCGCAGCATGGCGAGCGGCAGGCGCATGCTTGCCAGGCGACATCGGGTCCGCGTGGGCCACCCCATGCCCCGCGCCAAGCCCTGCACAGGCCACCGCCGTCAAGGCGAGCCTGAACGCACGAAAGAGCTTCATCGTCTCGCGCTCATCATCGGTCAGATAGAGATAGGATCAGGAATCGATTCGCCGGTTCGACACAGTCAGGCGGCGCGAAGGCGCTGGCTTCAGCGCTTGTAGAGCTCGCGCACGGCATCTTCGATGTGCTGGCGCAGAAGGCGGCGCTCTTCGGGCGTCATGTGGCCATCACGCTGGTGCTCGTCGAAATCGGGTACTGCCGTGCGCATGACAGGCACGGACGCGGCGCCGACCGGCGCTTGACGGGGCGAACGCGGCGGCAAGAACCGCCCGTGTGGCGGATGCTCCGGCACACCTGATCGCATCGACGGCTGAGCATGGGCATCGATCGCGCCGAGCGTCCCCGCAAGGGCGCCGGCAATCGCTACCGCGGCAGCGCGCGCTCTCAGGCACGGCCACGCTCTTACCGTCATCTTGTTCCCTTCGTCATGCGGCAACCGGCTACCTCGAATTACGTATGCTTAGGCCCGAACAAAACGGTCGGACGGAGAAAGGTCTTATGGGATGAAGTATCCACCGAACAGCCGCTATCAGTGAAGAAGTTTATGAGGACGAGGTTTACGCGGCGCGTCTTGCCAGGTAAATTTTGTAACTGACTGTAACCCCATAAATCACGCTTTCGCGTCCCTCATTCCAATCGCGCTAAGATGCCGGTCATGGAAACCAAAAATCCCTCCAAGATTCTCGTCGTCGACGATGACCCGCGGCTGCGCGATCTGCTGCGCCGTTATCTCGGCGAGCAAGGCTTCAACGTCTATGTCGCGGAAAACGCGCCGGCCATGAACAAGCTGTGGGTCCGCGAGCGTTTCGATCTGCTCGTGCTGGACCTCATGCTGCCCGGCGAGGACGGCTTGTCGATCTGCCGGCGTCTGCGCGGCAGCAACGACCGCACGCCCATCATCATGCTCACGGCCAAGGGCGAGGACGTCGACCGCATCGTCGGTCTCGAGATGGGTGCCGACGACTACCTGCCCAAGCCGTTCAACCCGCGCGAACTGGTCGCGCGCATCCACGCCGTGCTGCGCCGGCAATCGCCGTCGGAGCTGCCGGGTGCGCCCTCCGAAACGGCCGAGGTATTCGAGTTCGGTGATTTCGCGCTGAATCTGGCCACGCGCACGCTCACGAAAGCAGGCCAGGAAATTCCGCTCACGACGGGCGAGTTCTCGGTGCTGAAAGTGTTCGCGCGCCATCCGCGCCAGCCGCTGTCGCGCGAAAAGCTCATGGAGCTTGCGCGTGGTCGCGAATATGAAGTATTCGATCGCAGCCTCGATGTGCAGATCTCGCGTCTGCGCAAGCTGATCGAGGTCGACCCGAGCAGCCCGCGCTTCATCCAGACCGTCTGGGGCCTCGGCTACGTGTTCATCCCCGACGGCTCGGCGTGACGGGCAGCTTGTCGCACTTTCCCCTCCTCCAGTAAGGCCCCATGCGGATCGACCGGCGCTTCCTCGCGCACGTCTTCGGGGGCCTGTTCTGGCGCACGTTCCTGCTGATCGCGCTGCTGATCGCGGTCAGCCTCGCCGCGTGGTTCCAGAGCTTTCGCGTGATCGAGCGCGAGCCGCGGGCGCAGCGCGTCGCGTTGCAGCTCGTGGCCATCGTCAAGCTCACGCGCACGGCGCTGCTCTATTCGGATCCGGACCTGCGCCGCGCGCTGCTGCAGGATCTCGAAAGCAACGAAGGCGTGCGCGTCTATCCGCGCGAGACGACCGACAAGTACCGCCTGCAGCCCGACGAGTCGTTGAACCGGCTCATCGAGCACGACATCCGCGGCAGGCTCGGCGACGACACCGTCATCGCTCAAACAGTCAACGACATTCCCGGCGTGTGGATCAGCTTCAAGATCGACGACGATGACTACTGGGTCGCGCTCGATCGCGAGCAGCTCGACAACGTGACGGGCCTGCAATGGGCCGGCTGGGGCGTGTTCGCGCTTGCGCTGTCGCTATTCGGCGCGGCGTTCATCACGAGCCTCGTGAACCGGCCGTTCTCGCGCCTGGCTGCGGCCGCGCGCAACGTCGGTTCGGGCCAGTTCCCCGAACCGCTGCCGGAGCGCGGCATGGGCGTGGCCGCCGAAACGAACCGCAGCTTCAACCAGATGGTGCAGGACCTCGAGCAGCTCGAGGCCGATCGCGCGTTGATGCTGGCCGGTATCTCGCATGATCTGCGCACGCCGCTCGCGCGGCTGCGGCTCGAAACCGAGATGAGTCCGTCCGATCAGGCCACGAAGGACGCGATGATCGACGACATCGAACAGATGGACATGATCATCGGGCGCTTCCTCGACTACGCCCGGCCCGTGCAGCGCCTGCCCGAGCCCGTCGATTTGTCGCTGATCGCGGGCGATATGGCCTCGCGCATGGCGGGCGAGGACGGCGTGCGCCTCATCACGCGGCTCGCGCTCGACGCCGTCATCGAAGCCGATCCGACCGACGTGCGGCGCGTGGTCGGCAACTTGCTCGAGAATGCGAGAAAGTACGGTATCAGCGAAACCGACGGCATCCCGCACATCATGCTCGAGACGCGTGTGATGCATTCGAAAGTCGAGCTATCCGTGCTCGACGATGGTCCCGGTATCCCCGAGGACCAGATCGGTCTCGTTACGCGGCCGTTCTACCGCGTCGATTCGGCGCGCAGCCAGGCCAACGGCACCGGGCTCGGCATGGCGATCGTGCAGCGGCTCGTGAGCCGCCATCGCGGCACGCTGCGGCTGCGCAACCGCACGCCGGGGCCGGGGCTCGAAGTCACCATCGAGTTTCCGCTCGTACGCAAGCACCTGGTGCCTAGTACTTAGCGCCTGGAGCCGCGGCCTGAACAGTGGCGTTTGTCGATCCACACCGAGGAGTGAGCGCATGAAAACCGTCGGCGATAAACTTGAAGCGTTCACCGTTACTGCCGCGAAGCCGGGCTTCAACCACCCCGAGGAAAACGGTCAATCGGCGTTCGAAGCGATTACGGAAGCATCGTTCCCGGGCAAGTGGAAGATCATCTACTTCTATCCGAAGGATTTCTCGTTCGTCTGCCCGACCGAAATCGTCGAATTCGCCAAGCTGCAAAAAGATTTCGCCGACCGTGCCGCCATCCTGCTCGGCGGCAGCGCCGACAACGAGTTCGTGAAGCTCGCATGGCGCCGCGAAGACAAAACTCTCGACCGCCTGAACCACTATGCGTTCGGCGACGTCAAGGGCGAGCTGATCGACCAGCTCGGCGTGCGCGACAAGGAATCCGGCGTGGCCCTGCGCGCGACGTTCATCGTCGACCCGGACAACACGATCCAGCACGTTTCGGTCAACAACCTGAACGTCGGCCGCAGCCCGCAGGAAATCCTGCGGATTCTGGACGGTCTGCAGACCGACGAGCCGTGCCCGAGCAACCGTGAGGTGGGCGGCGCAATGCTGTAGGCGCGCGCCCGCCGGCAGGCTAGCCCTTGCTGACCAGCGCCGCTGCTTGCGCCTCGATGCCCTCGCCTCGTCCGAGGTAGCCCAGTTTCTCGTTCGTCTTCGCCTTCACGTTCACGCGATCGAGCGGCAAGCCGAGATCCTCGGCGATGTTCGCGCGCATCGCGTCGATATGCGGCGCGAGCTTGGGCGCTTGCGCGATCACCGTGCTGTCGACGTTTTCGATTCGAAAGCCCGCCTGGGCCAGCCGTGCCGCGCATTCGCGCAGCAGCACCCGGCTGTTGGCCCCCGAAAAACGCTCGTCGGTGTCGGGAAAGTGCCGGCCGATGTCGCCAAGCGCCGCCGCGCCGAACAGCGCGTCGGTGATCGCGTGCAGCAGCACGTCCGCATCCGAGTGACCGAGCAGGCCGCGTTCGTAAGGCACCGTTACGCCGCCGATGATGAGCGGGCGCCCCGGCACCAGCGCGTGCACGTCATAGCCTTGTCCGATTCTGTAGTCCATCCGTGAGTCCGATTGCGATTGCATGAAGTGAGTGAAACAGTGGGCGCGCGGCCGGCACGACTGCCGTCACGCGTCGGGACGCTGACGCAGGATCGCCTCGGCCAGGTCGAAGTCTTCGGGATACGTGACCTTGAAGTTGCGCAGGCTCCCTTGCACGAGCCGCGGTGCATGGCCGAGCCATTCGATCGCGCTGGCTTCGTCGGTGAGGTCGTGGCCCTGTTCTTGCGCGCGCTCGATGGCCTCGCGCAGCATGCCGATGCGAAACATCTGCGGCGTTTGTGCCTGCCACAGGCCGCTGCGCGGCTCGGTGCGCGCGATGCGCTCGCCGTCATCGGCCACGCGCTTGAGCGTGTCGGCCACGGGCAGCGCCATGATGCCGCCGACCGCATCGTCCTTGAGCGCGGCGATCAACGAACGGATCAGCTGCGGCGTGATGCCGGGCCGCGCGGCATCGTGCACGAGCACCCAGTCGTCGTCGCTCGCGCCGAATTCGGCCAGCGCATCGAGCCCGTTCTTGACCGATTGCTGCCGTGACGCGCCGCCACAGCGACGCACGGCAAAGCGCAGGCCGGCGAAACGGCGCGCATCGAAATGCGCATCGTCAGGCGCGATGACGACGAGCGTCTGCGAGAACTCGCTGCACGCGTCGAACGCAGCCAGCGTGAAATGGAGCAAATCGTGACCGGCAACGGTACGGTATTGCTTCGGCATCGGCGCGCCGGAGCGGCTGCCGGTACCCGCGCAGGGGATCAGGGCGAAGAGACGGGAAGTCACGAAAGCTGGCCGCAAAGTCAAAATTAAAGGACGGATTTTATAATAGGTGTTTCGCGCGAGGCGCCCGGCGCCGCGTCGAGCCCGAATCTTGCTCGCCGTCACGCGTTCACCTCGTGTGACATTGTCTCGCGCGAGCTCCGACTACTGCTACGGCCGTACCCTCTTCGTCATGCCCGAAACCGCTGCATCGTCCCGCTTCCCCAGCCTGCCTTTTGCGCTTGTCAAACCCGGTCAGCGTCATGTGTTCGACGGCACGCACGGCTCATCCGATGCGCTGCTGCTCGCGCGCTACTCGCAGGCCTCGCGCGAGCAGGTGCCGCTGCTGGCGGTCGTCTGCGCCAGCGCCGTCGACGCGCAGCGGCTCGCGCAGGAGATCGCATGGTATGCGCCGAGCGCGCGCGTGCGCCTGCTGCCGGACTGGGAAACGCTGCCGTACGACACGTTCTCGCCGCACCAGGATCTCGTCTCCGAACGCCTGGCCACCCTCCACGATCTCGGCGAGGGCCGTTGCGACATTCTGCTCGTGCCCGCGACGACGGCGCTCTACCGCATGCCGCCCGCGTCGTTTCTGGCGGCCTACACGTTTTCGTTCTCGCAGGGTGAGCGGCTCGACGAAGCCAAGCTCAAGGCGCAGCTGACGCTGGCCGGCTACGAGCACGTGAGCCAGGTGGTGCGGCCCGGCGAGTACTGCGTGCGCGGCTCGCTGATCGACCTGTATCCGATGGGCTCGCCACTGCCGTACCGGATCGACCTGTTCGACGATCAGGTCGACTCGATCCGCGCGTTCGATCCCGATACCCAGCGCAGCCTCTATCCGGTACGCGACGTGCGCCTGTTGCCGGGCCGCGAGTTTCCGTTCGACGAAGCGGCGCGCAGCGCGTTTCGCAGCCGCTGGCGTGAGGTGTTCGAGGGCGACCCGAGCCGCGCGTCGATCTACAAGGACATCGGCAACGGCGTGCCGTCGGCCGGCATCGAGTACTACCTGCCGCTCTTTTTCGACGAGACGGCCACGCTGTTTCATTACCTGCCGCCTGGCGCGCAGCTCGCTTTCGTCGGCGACCTCGACAGCGCGATCCGGCGCTTCACGGCCGATACGAAGCAGCGCCACAACTTTCTGTCGCACGACCGCGAACGGCCGATTCTCGAGCCGCAGCGGCTCTTTCTCACCGACGAGGACTTCTACGCGCTCGCCAAGCCGTTCGCGCGCCTCACGCTGCCGACCAACGGCGGCGGCGACTGGGCCATCGCGCTGCCGACGCTCGCGCTCGACCGGCATGCCGACGACCCCGTGCTCGCGCTGCGCGCCTACGTGCAATCGAGCGGCAAGCGCGTGCTGATCGCCGCCGAATCCGCGGGCCGGCGCGAGACGATCGCGCAACTGTTGGCCGAACACGGCTTGCGCCCTGCGTCGATCGACAGCTACGAAGGCTGGACGACGAGCGACGCACCGTTCGCGCTCGGCGTCGCGCCGCTGGCGAACGGCTTCCTGCTGCCCGGCGAAGGCTGCGCGATCGTCACGGAAACCGAGCTCTACGGCGGCCTCGGGCGCCGCGCGGGACGCCGCCGTCAGGAACAGGCGAGCAACGTCGATTCGATGGTGCGCGATCTGTCGGAACTGAAGGTCGGCGATCCCATCGTCCACTCGCAGCACGGCATCGGCCGCTACATGGGGCTCGTCACGATGGACCTCGGCGAAGGTGAAACCGAGTTCCTGCATCTCGAGTACGCAGGCGATAGCAAGCTCTACGTGCCCGTCGCGCAGTTGCATGTGATCTCGCGCTATAGCGGCGCGGACCCGGAAACGGCGCCGCTGCATTCCTTGGGCTCGGGTCAATGGGAAAAAGCCAAGCGCCGCGCCGCGCAGCAGATCCGCGACACGGCCGCCGAGCTGCTGAACCTCTATGCGCGCCGTGCCGCGCGCGAAGGCCATGCGTTCGCGCTCGATCCGCGCGACTACGTGAAGTTCGCGGAGAGCTTCGGCTTCGAGGAAACGCCTGATCAAGCCTCCGCGATCGCGGCCGTCATCGGCGACATGACGGCGGGCCGGCCGATGGACCGCCTCGTGTGCGGCGACGTCGGCTTCGGCAAGACCGAAGTCGCGCTGCGCGCGGCGTTCATCGCGGTGATGGCCGGCAAGCAGGTGGCGCTGCTTGCGCCGACCACGCTGCTCGCCGAACAGCACACGCAAACCTTCAGCGACCGCTTCGCCGACTGGCCCGTGCGCATCGCGGAGCTGTCGCGCTTCAAGTCGGCCAAGGAAGTCAACACGGCGATCGGGCAAATCAACGAAGGCTCTGTCGACATCGTGATCGGCACGCACAAGCTGCTGTCCTCCGACGTTCAGTTCAAACGCCTCGGCCTCGTCATCATCGACGAGGAGCATCGTTTCGGGGTCCGGCAGAAAGAAGCGCTGAAAGCGCTGCGGGCCGAAGTCGACGTGCTGACGCTGACGGCCACGCCGATCCCGCGCACGCTGGGCATGGCGCTCGAGGGCCTGCGCGACTTCTCCGTGATCGCGACCGCGCCGCAAAAGCGCCTCGCGATCAAGACGTTCGTGCGCCGCGAGGAAGACAGCGTCATTCGCGAGGCGATGCTGCGCGAGCTCAAGCGCGGCGGCCAGGTCTACTTCCTGCACAACGAAGTCGAGACGATCGAGAATCGCCGCGCGATGCTCGAAGCGCTCGTGCCCGAAGCGCGCATCGCCGTCGCGCACGGCCAGATGCACGAACGCGAGCTCGAGCGCGTGATGCGCGACTTCGTGGCTCAGCGCGCCAACGTGCTGCTGTGCACGACGATCATCGAAACCGGTATCGACGTGCCGAGCTCGAACACGATCATCATCCACCGTGCCGACAAGTTCGGCCTCGCGCAGCTGCACCAGTTGCGCGGACGCGTCGGCCGCTCGCATCACCAGGCCTACGCTTACTTGCTCGTGCACGATCCGCAGGGGCTCACGAAACAGGCGCAGCGCCGCCTCGAGGCGATCCAGCAGATGGAAGAGCTCGGCTCGGGCTTTTACCTCGCGATGCACGATCTCGAGATTCGCGGCACCGGCGAAGTGCTCGGCGACAAGCAGTCGGGCGAGATCCACGAGATCGGCTTCCAGCTGTACTCCGAAATGCTCAACGATGCGGTCAAGGCGCTCAAGAACGGCCAGGAGCCGGACCTCACCGCCCCGCTCGCCGCGACGACGGAGATCAACCTGCACGCACCCGCGATCCTCCCCGCCGACTATTGCGGCGACGTTCAGGAGCGCTTATCGATCTACAAGCGGCTCGCCAGTTGCGAACACAACGATTCGATCGACGACATCCAGGAGGAGCTCATCGACCGCTTCGGCAAGTTGCCGCAACAGGCCCACGCGCTCGTCGAAACGCATCGGCTGCGGCTGTCCGCCAAACCGCTCGGCATCCTGAAGATCGACGCCGGCGAGAATGCGATCAGCGTGCAGTTCGTGCCCAATCCGCCGATCGACGGCATGCGCATCATCGAGATGGTGCAGAAGCACAAGCACATCAAGCTGGCCGGCCAGGACAAGCTGCGCATCGAGACGCGCAGCCCCGACCTGGCCGTGCGTGTGGCGACGGTCAAGGAAACGCTGCGCTCGCTCGGCGCGCCGGCGCGCACGAGCCCAGCCGCGGCGGCACGCTGATCCGCCCTCACCGTCCGTCACCCCAACCCGACCGCCGCGCGATGTCCCACCAGACGTCGCCCGGCGAGCGCGTTTTTGCGCACCGCAACATAGCGCATTGCACCCACCGTTTGGGTCCATGCCCAATTTTGGGTATGATCAAAGGCACCTACGAGCCGGAGCTTTGTCATGTTGCAGGACGCAGAAACGCCGCATACCCCCTCTTCTTCGCTCCGGCCCGCCGCTCCTCCTTCCCCCCACGCCTCGGAATCCCTGTTGAGCCTGCCTTGGGTCGAACGTCTCGTATCGTTCAATACAACGAGCCGTCTGCCCAACATCGGCCTCATTGAAACGGTGCGCGACGCGCTGGCGGCGCTCGGCATCGAGTCGACGCTGACACGCGATGCGCGTGGTCAATGGGCCAACCTGTTCGCGACGATACCGGCCGCAAACGGCGAAACCCATGGCGGCGTCGTGCTGTCGGGGCATACGGACGTCGTGCCCGTCGACGGCCAGGACTGGAGTAGCGACCCGTTCAAGCCCGAAGTGCGTGAAGGCCGGCTGTATGGCCGCGGCACCTGTGACATGAAAGGCTTCATCGGCGCGGCGCTCGCGCTCGTGCCCGAGATGCAGGCGGCCACGCTCGCCAAGCCGATTCATCTCGCGCTGTCATTCGACGAGGAAATCGGCTGTGCCGGTGCGCCGCTGATGATCGCCGATCTGCAAAAGCGCGGCATCCGGCCCGAAGGCTGCATCGTCGGCGAGCCGACGAGCATGCGGCCCATCGTTGCGCACAAGGGCATCAATGCCTATCGCTGCTGCATCCGCGGCCATGCCGCGCATTCGTCGCTGACGCCCAAGGGGCTCAACGCGATCGAATATGCGGCACGCCTCATCTGCTACATCCGCGACATGGCCGACGAGATGCGTCGCCTGGGGCCGTTCGACGAGCACTACGACGTTCCGTTCTCGACCGCACAGACGAGCATGATCGAAGGCGGTATTGCGATCAATACGGTGCCGGCCGAATGCCGCTTCTCGTTCGAGTTCCGCAACCTGCCTGCACTCGATCCGGCACCGATCTTCGCGCGCATCGAACGTTATGCGCACGACACCTTGCTGCCGCAGATGAAGCGCGAGCATCCGAACGCATCGATCGAATTCGCGCCTATCTCGTCGGCGCCCGGGCTCGACGCGACCGAGCAGGCCGCGATCACGCAGCTCGTGCGCGCGCTGACGGGCGACCACGCCAAGCGCAAGGTCGCGTACGGCACCGAAGCCGGGCTCTTCGCGCTCGCGGGCGTGCCCAGCATCGTATGCGGGCCCGGCGACATCCAGCAGGCGCACAAGCCCGACGAATACGTCGAACTCGCGCAGCTTCAGCAATGCGAAGCGTTTTTGCGCAAATTCATCCGTAGCATGTCCGTCGACGCGCACGTGTGACACGCGCGTCGCCTTCCTCTCATCACGACGCGTCCCCGCCCATGTCCACCGCCATTCCGCAACCCACCGATCGCACGATCGACGGCGAACCGATCCCGACGCTGGACGCCATCGCCACGCAACATTTCGCGCTTGCGCCGTGGGTGCTGCGCACGCCGGTGTTCGAACGACACGACTTCCCTTCGCTCGAAGGCACGAGTATCAACTTCAAGTTCGAACTGCTGCAGGCATCGGGCAGCTTCAAGGTGCGTGGCGCGTTCACGAACCTGCTCGCGCTCGACGCGCAACAACGCAGCGTCGGCGTCACGTGCGTCTCGGGCGGCAATCACGCAGCCGCAGTCGCGTATGCCGCGATGCGGCTCGGCATGAGCGCGAAGGTCGTCACGTTCCGGACCGCAAGCCCTGCGCGCATCGCGCTCTGCAAGCAGTACCGCGCTGAAGTCGTCGTCGCCGATACGGCCGCCGAAGCATTCGAGATCGTGCGCCGCATCGAAGCCGAGGAAGGCCGTTTCTTCGTGCATCCGTTCAATGGCTATCGCACGGTGCTCGGCACGGCCACGCTCGGCTACGAATGGGCCACGCAGTCGCCCGATCTCGATGCCGTCATCGTGCCGGTCGGCGGCGGCGGTCTGGCGGCGGGCGTCTCCACGGCACTGCGTCTCGCCAACCCGCGCGTCCATGTGTACGGCGTCGAGCCCGAGGGCGCCGATGCGATGACCAAGAGCTTCGCGGCCAATCACACGATCAAGATGGGGGCGATGCATTCGATCGCCGATTCACTGATGGCGCCGCATACGGAGCAATACAGCTACGAGCTGTGCCGGCGCCATATCGACCGGCTGGTGACCGTCTCCGACGACGAACTGCGCAGCGCGATGCTCAAGCTGTTCACGCAGCTCAAGCTGGCCGTCGAGCCCGCTTGCGCCGCTGCGACGGCCGCGCTGCTGGGCCCGTTGCGCGAAACGCTGCAAGGCAAGCGCGTCGGCGTGCTGCTGTGCGGGACCAACACCGACCCCGGCACGTTCGCGGCGCAAATCGCCGATGCGGCGAAACCTTGAGCCGGCACCCAGGCGCCAGTTATCCCCAGTTTGTGTTGAAGAGCCTGTTGAAAAGCTTCGGGCAACTAAGCTAAGCGCTTGATGCGCTTAGCTTTTCGAGGCGCGGTGCAAAATGCGTCGCGTGAGGTGGCGAGGGGCGGGAAATTCACAGCCTGCCAGTTATCCCCAGTTTTTGTTAACAAGTCTGTGAATAAGCGCTGAGCGATGCGCCTAACTGGTTGTCGGCACAACGTTTTTTAGTTGTGCCGCACAAATGCAGGCAGTGTGACTAGCGGCGCGCAGGGGTGGCCCACGCGCCGCTGACCGTTCAAGGCCTGTTGTCCTCGAACAGGTTCATGATCTGCTTCTTCTCTTGCGTCGACACATCGGGCGGCGCAGCCGGCGTCGCGAGCCCTGCCGGGCCGATGTTGCCGACCGCATCGCTGGCCCCGGCCAGCGCATTGCCCGTATCGAGGCCGATGCTTGCCACGAAGCCGTTGCCAGGCATCATGTCGGCGAAATACAGCTCGCCGTCGACCGTCGTCACGCCATCGGGCATCGACATCTCTTGCTGCGGCACGCCGCGCAGCGCACGGCCCATGTATTCGACCCAGATCGGCAGCGCGAGCTGCGCGCCGAATTCGCGGCTGCCAAGGGTCTTGGGCTGGTCATAGCCCATCCAGGAGACGGCGACGAGCGTCGGCTGATAGCCGGCGAACCAGCCGTCCTTCGCTTCGTTGGTCGTCCCGGTCTTGCCGTACAGGTCGGAACGATGCAGCGCGTTCGTCCCTGCGCCCGTACCCGACGTCGCCACCGTGTGCAGCAGGCTCGACATGACGTAGGCGTTGCGCGCGTCGAGCGTACGCGGCGCATTGCGGCCCGCCACGAGCGGTTGAGCCTTCGACAGCGGCTCGCCGTGCGCATCGTCGACCTCGGCGATCAGATACGGATTGACGCGATAGCCGCCGTTCGCGAACACGGAGTAGCCCGCGGCCGATTGCAGCGGCGTCACGAGCCCCGCACCGAGCGCCATCGGCAGATACGGCGGCGTCTTGTCGGCGTCGAAACCGAAGCGCTGCGTGACGTAGTCCTGCGCGTACTTGGTGCCGATGTATGACAGGATGCGGATCGACACGAGGTTCTTCGACTTCGCGAGCGCGAGGCGCATCGGCATCGGGCCCTCGGGTTGATCGTCGTCCTTCGGCTCCCAGGCGTCACCGCCTGGCGCGCTCGGCGGGAAATACAGCGGCGCATCGTTGATGATGGTCGCCGGCCCCAGGCCCTTTTCGAGCGACGCCGAATAGATGAACGGCTTGAAGCTCGAACCGGGCTGACGCCATGCCTGCGTCACGTGGTTGAACTTGTTCTTGTTGAAGTCGAAGCCGCCGACCAGCGCACGGATCGCGCCGTCCTGCGGCACGAGCGAGACGAGCGCGCCCTCCACTTGCGGCAACTGCGTGATCTGCCAGTTGCCCTTGGCGTCGGCGATCAGACGCACGATCGAGCCGACACGAATATGCTGTGCCTGCGACGCGCGCGGGCTCAGCGCCCCTTGTGCGAAGCGCAGCCCATCGCCCGCGACCTTCGCACTCGTTCCATCGACGAACTGCACCGTCACCTGCGACGGGCTGGCCGCCGTCACGACGGCCGCCACGAGTTCGCCGTTGTCGGGATGATCGGCCAGCGCATCGTCGATCGCTTCGTCACGGCCGTCGCTGTCGGCCGGCAGCTCGACGAAACCTTCGGGCCCGCGATAGCCGTGGCGCCGCTCGTAGTCCATGACGCCCTTGCGCACAGCCTTGTAGGCCGCATCCTGATCGGCCGAATCGATCGTCGTGACGACCGACAACCCGCGCGTGTACGTCTCGTCCTTGTACTGTGCGTACATCATCTGCCGCACCATTTCGGCGACGTATTCGCCATGCACGTTGTATTCGTTCCCCGCCGCCTTCGTATGGATCTCTTCCTTGACGGCCTGATCGTATTGCGGCTGCGTGATGTAGCCGAGCTCGAGCATGCGCTTCAGGATGTATTCCTGACGAATCTTCGCGCGCTTCGGATTGACGACGGGGTTATACGCGGACGGCGCCTTGGGCAGCCCCGCGAGCATGGCCGCTTCGGCCACCGTGATGTCCTTGAGGTCCTTGCCGAAGTACACGCGCGCGGCCGCGGCAAAGCCGTAGGCACGCTCGCCCAGATAGATCTGGTTCATGTACAGCTCGAGGATCTGGTCCTTCGTCAACGCGCGCTCGATCTTGTACGCGAGCATCATTTCGTAGATCTTGCGCGTGTAGGTCTTTTCGCTCGAGAGGAAGAAGTTGCGCGCGACCTGCATCGTGATCGTGCTCGCGCCCTGCGAAGCACCGCCATGGAGCAAGTCCGTCGTGCCGGCGCGCAGGATGCCGACGAAGTCGACGCCACCATGCTCGTAGAAGCGATAGTCCTCGATCGCGAGCACCGCCTTCTTCATGACGTCGGGAATGTCGGCGAAACGCACGAGGCTGCGCCGCTCTTCGCCGAACTCGCCGATCAGCACGTGATCGGCCGTATACACGCGCAGCGGCACCTTCGGGCGATAGTCGGTCATCGCATCGAGTGACGGCAGCTGCGGTGCCATCACGATCAGCGCATAGCCGACGATCAGCGCACCGATGGCGAGGAGCGTCGCGGCAAGGCCGGCAAAGGTCAACGCGATACGCCCGCCCAGTGAAGCATGGGGGCGTTCGTCGGCATGTCGGGGGGAGTAGCGGTCGTCGGCCGTGGGCTCGGAAGAATGCGGTCGTTTGATGATAGGCATGACGGCTTGTAGGACGCGGGTCAGGCGCCTTTTCACGCTGGCCCGGGGGGCGGCGCAAGGTAATCGTAATTGTAGGATCGCCACGGCCGGCACGGGGCGCCGTCCGTGGACGCAACAGCGCATTTTAATGAAATCGTCCCGAGCGCAACTGAATTTTTTTGTAAGAATTCCCCACTATGGTTTTCCCACGTTGCGCCGGCCGGTTATCAACAGAAAATGTTGAAAGGCCTGTGGAGAAGCCGCTGAAAAGCTCAGCAAGTCGTTGATGCGTCGCAGATATTTCGCGGCGCGCGCGTTTGATGCGTGCAGGTATGCGGTACGAGCACCTATCATTGATTGAATCCGCTTGCTCCTGCGCTATTGCGTATTGCGCCATTGCCGACCACCGTTGCCCGAGCCGACCATGAAAAACAGCAGCGAACGTCTCGTCGTATTCGTCACGCCGGCCCAAAAGCGCGTCATTACGGCGACCGCGCAACGGCTCGGCGTCAGCGTCAGCGAACTGCTCAGGCGCGCCCTGCTCGCGTTCGATACGACCGGCGAGTCCGTGCGGGCTGCCAGTATCGTCGATCGTCTGGGCGAGGCCGCACGGCTCGATGCGCTGAACGATACGCTCAAGCGCATCGCTCACCATTCGCATCCGACGCCAGCCGCGCACCCAGCTACCCATGCACGCCAACCACTGCCGCAACCGGCGGTGGAGCCAGGCGCGGCACCGCCGCTCGCGGCGAAGATCGCGCAAGCCCTCGAGGCCGCGCGCGAAACGGGTGACGAAGGCCGCGACGCACAGTGGCACGAAGAGATCGTGGCACGCGTGATCGCTCAGCACACGGCGCAAGTCGATGCAGGCAGTGCCACTGCGGGCGTCGACGCGGCACAGATCGACGAACGACGTGAATAGCGACGCGCTTTTTGTGCGGCTCCTGCAAAATTACGAGCCGAAAGATTAGACAAATTGCTCGCCCGCCTCTCTTTAAGCGTGCTTTAACGATCGACTGATGTAATATCCGCGAGCGGCAAACAATTGGGGCGCGAAACAAAAGTGCGGCTATTGTAATTGGCACGTTCGCCCCGACATCTGCCCACGCGCGCGTGCGCCGTCGCATGGAAGAAAATGCGGCGTAAAGTAATGATCGTCTAAACGCCAATACGTCCAACGTGCGGCGCCGATTCAATTTACGGAGGATTTCATGTCGCTATTCGACTCTATTTCGCGCACCGTCAAGGGGCTCTTGAACGACGCGGCGGATTCCGTGCAGGATCCCTCGCGCGATGCGCGGCAGATCGTGCGCGAACTCGATGACAGCATCGGCAAGGCCGAAAACGCGCTGATCGAAATCGAAGCGCAGGTCGCGACACAAAAGAGCAAGCGCGACGCGGCCGACGAAAAGGCGAAGAAATATGAAGACGGCGCCAAGCGCGCGCTGCAAACGGGCGACGAAGGCCTGGCCCGTGAAGCCCTCTCGGCGCAAGCCAATGCCGAGTCCGAGCGCGACGCGCTCGCGCAGGAACTCGCCAAGCTCGAGCCGTCGGTCGATCAGCTCAAGAGCCAGATCGCCGATATGCGCCAGCGCCGCAACGATCTGAATGCACGCTCGAACATCCTTCAGGCCAAGCAGCAGATCGCGCAAGCCAAGGACGTCGCCTCCACCGCGCTCGGCGGCATCGGTGGCAAGAATTTGTCGGAGGATTTCCGCAAGCTCGAGGACAAGGTCGATTTGGAGAACGCACGCTCCGACGCGCGCCTGAACTCCGCTGACACATCGAGCGGCAAGGCCCTCGACGACAAGCTGGCCGCGCTCGATCGCGGCCCGTCGGTCGAAGACCGCCTCGCAGCGCTCAAGAAGCAGATGAACCCGCCGGCGCAATAACGCGCGGCGCGGAGAAACCGATACGGACGCCGCACGCCGCCCCTCGCGCGCACGGCGTCCGTTGCATCATTGGCGGTAAACGATCGTTACGGAGACGGGCTTTTTTAGCCCGGTTCAGAGAATGAAGAGATTTCTCGCAGCTGCGAGCACCTCGCTGCTGCTGATGGCCGGCACGGCCTTCGCCTTGCCGACCGCTCAGCAAGTCGAGCGCGCGATGGCGCAAGGCAACTGGCAGCAGGCCGATACCGAGCTCACGCAGGTGTTGCAAGCCCACCCGAACAACGCGCACGCACACTATCTGTACGGGCAGGTGCTCGCGCGCGAAGGCCGCTATAGCGACGGCCTGGCCCAGATCGAACAGGCCAAGACGCTCGATCCGAGTCTGCACTTCACGACACCGTCGCGCTTTGCGCAAACCGAAGCGAGCGTGCGTGCGCAGGCCGACCGCAGCGCGGCGCCGGCTGCGCCCCCCGCGCCATCGGTGCAGACCCAGCAAGCCGCCAACCCGTTCGCCCAAGCGGCGCCGGTACATCCCGCCAAGGTGCACCAAGGCCTGTCGGGCTTGCAATGGCTGCTGATCCTCGCCGTCATCGTCGGGATGGTGCTCGTGCTGCGCTGGGGCTTGCGTCGTGCCCGCTCGAACGCCGACGCGAGCACGGGCGAAGAGCGCCGTCAGCAACTGAAGCGCGCCACCGAGCTGCTCAACGCCACGCGCTCGCTCAAGCTCGATGCACGCCTGTCGACCGTGCCGGGACATGAAACGCTCGCGAACGAAGTCGAAGCGCTCGAGGGGCAGCTGCGTGAACTCGTCGACACACTGTCGAACGGCACGAACCCTGTTCCGTCGTACCGTCTCGACGATATCGATCGCCAGATCGCAAGCCTGCGCGCGCGCCTCGAAGGACGCCCCGATCCGAACGCGGCTGCGACGCCGATGGGCGGCGGCTCCGCCTATGCGCAAGAAGCGGCCCGACTTCAGCAGCAGGCGCCGTATCCGCCGCAGCAACCGTATCAGCAGCAGCCGACCGTCGTCGTGCAACAAGGCGGCGGTGGTGGCCTGGGCGGCTTTCTGACGGGCGTGCTGCTCGGCGAAGCGCTCTCGCCCGGACGTGATCGCGTGATTGAACGCGACCGCGTGATCGAACGTGACGTCTACGTCGACGACGACGCGCGGCGCCGCTCGGGCGGTTCTTCTGGCGGCGACGGCATCGACTTCGGCCAAGGCTCTAACGACTGGAACGACGGCGACAGCGGCGGCACGGACTACGGCAGCAGCGACGACTCCGGCAGCTGGAGCGATAGCTAAGCCAGATGCTGCCCGCGAGCTCATCGCGCGCGGGCTCCGAGTACCGTACTGTGTTCCATGTTGCACGAGGCTCCCGTTCGCGGAGCCTCTTTTACAACATGCGTTGCCGATGTATTTACCCGAGCAACGTTTGTTGCAAGCATGATCTGTCGCCGATGTGCGCGACGTTTCGCCCTCTTGGCCATTCGAAGGACTCCCCAGCATGCCGCACTCGCCTGTTTCCGCTTCGCCTCGCATCGCGATCGTCGGTAGCGGCTTTGCCGGCATCGGCATGGCGATCCGCTTGAAGCGCATGGGCATCACGTCGTTCGCGATCTACGAAGCAGCGGCCGACATCGGCGGCACGTGGCGCGACAATCGCTACCCTGGCGCGGCCTGCGACGTGCCCTCGCATCTATACTCGTTCTCGTTCGAGCCGAACCCGTCATGGTCGCGCGCGTTCGGCGAGCAGCGCGAAATCCTGGCTTATCTGAAGCACTGCGCACATAAATACGGCATCGAGCCGTTCATTCGCTGTCACGCGCGCGTGCAGGCGGCACGCTTTGACGATGCCGCAGGCGTATGGCGGCTCGACCTGGCAACGGGCCGGTCGGGTGCCACGCACGAGCAGGTCGAGGCCGACGTCGTCATCGCGGCGAACGGCCCGCTCTCGCGGCCCGCGCTGCCCCGGATCGCGGGCCTCGAACGCTTCGAGGGCAAGCTGTTTCACTCGGCGCGCTGGGATCACGACTATCCGCTCGAGGGCAAGACGGTCGCCGTCATCGGCACCGGCGCAAGCGCCGTACAGTTCGTGCCGCACATTCAGCCACGAGTCGCCACGCTGCACCTGTTCCAGCGCACCGCGCCGTGGATCATGCCGCGCCCCGATCGCGAGATCGATGCGCGCCAGCAGCGGCTCTTTCGGCGATTGCCGATCGCGCAGCGTCTCGCACGCTGGGCGCTCTATTGGCAGCATGAAGCGCGTGCGCTCGCATTCGTCGTCAACCCGAAATGGACGAAGGGACCCAGCCGGTTCGCGCTCAGCTACCTCGGGCGCCGCGTGAAAGACCCGGCCTTGCGCGCCAAGCTCACGCCCGACTACCTGCTCGGCTGCAAGCGCGTGCTGCTCTCGAGCGACTATTACCCGGCGCTCACGCAGCCCAACGTCGACGTCGTGACGACGCCGATTCGCGAGATCGTCGCCGACGGTGTCGTCACGAGCGATGGCACTCACCATCGCGTCGATGCGATCATCTGCGGCACGGGCTTTCAGGTCAACGACGCGGGCGCGCCGTTCACGGTGATCGGCGCGCATGGCGCCGATCTCGATGCGCGCTGGCGCAGCGTTGGGCCCGAGGCCTATCTGGGCACGAGCGTCGCGGGCTTTCCGAACTTCTTCATGATGATCGGCCCGAATACGGGCCTCGGTCACAACTCGATGATCTACATGATCGAGTCCCACATCGCCTACATCGCCGACTGCCTGCGCTTGTTGCGCCGACGTGGTGCCCGCACGATGGAAGTGAAGGCCGATACGCAGCATGCGTACAACGAGCGGTTGCAGCGCGCCATGCGCGGCACCGTGTGGGCGAGCGGCTGCCGCAGCTGGTATCTGGCGGAGACGGGCAAGAACACGGCGCTGTGGCCCGGGTTCACGTTCACGTTCCGCCGACTTACGCGGCGCGCGCAAGCGGCCGACTACCGCTTCGCGAACCGATAAACAGTTCTAATTCGCCTGCGCGCGCCATACAAACCACGCGCGCCGCACGATACTGCCCAGTCATGGCCTGACCGAGCGCGGGCCGCTGACAGGGAGAAGCCCATGCAAACGCTGCCGTCCCATCCCAGCCTGCCGCGGCGCTCACTCGCCGCACGCCTTGGCATCACGAGCATTGCGCGCGAGGAACTCGTTCGCCGCCATGCCCTGCCCGCTTCCCGGTTCGTGACGATCGCCGGCAACACGATTCACTACGTCGACGAAGGGCACGGCAAACCCATCGTGCTACTGCACGGGTTCGGGGCCTCACTGCATACATGGAACGGCGTCGCCGCCGAACTCGCGCGCGAGCGGCGCGTGATTCGCGTCGACTTGCCGCCATTCGGCGTCACAGGCCCACTGCGCGCGGCCGGCGGCACGCTCGAAACAATGGATATCGACGCATACCGTCGCTTCATCGATCAGTTCGTCGACGCACTGGGCCTGACCCACGCAAGTTTCGTCGGCAACTCGCTCGGCGGGCTCATCGCGTGGGACTACGCCCTGCGGCACCGGGGCGCTGTCCACAAGCTCGTGCTGATCGACGCGGTCGGTTTCCCGATGAAGCTGCCCTTCTACGTGGGCCTGTTCAACAACCCGTTCGTGCGCGTCAGCGCCTCCTGGCTAATGCCCGAGACGATCGTCAAAAGCGCGGTACGCGACGTCTACGGCGACAAGCGCAAGCTCGATGCGGTCACACTCGCGCGCTACGTCGACTTCTTTCATGGCGAAGACACGCGCGCGGCCATCGTCAAGATGGTGCCGACGCTCAACTTCGATGCGTTGCCGACCGACGCCCTCGCCACGCTCGACATCCCCACGCTCGTGCTGTGGGGTGGCAAGGATCGCTGGATTCCGCCCGCGCATGCTCAGCAATTCGCACAACGCATCCCTGGGGCGCGTTTGATCGTCTATCCCGAGCTCGGCCATATCCCGATGGAAGAAGCGCCGCAGCGTGTACTCCCCGATCTGCAAGCGTTTCTCGCCACGGCACATACGGCGCCCAGCGACGAGAGACAAGCAGCGCGCTAGCCCTCGGCCGGCCCAACGTAGACGCGGGTGTCATAGACGAATTCGACCACGCCATCGCGCGCATCGTCATCGAACAGCTCGCGCAATGCGGCGAGCATCGGCTCGTGATTGGGATGGCCTGCCTTCGGTGCATAGGACGACGACATCAAGCGCCCGAGCAAGCCGTCGAAGTCGAGCCGCTGGACGTTGTCGAACATGGCGTGGCGCATCCGGCCGTGACCGAACCATTGGTCCATGTGTGCATCGTCGGCGTAGCGCTCCGCCACCTCGACGTAATCCACGCCATACCGTTGCAGCAACGCCTCGTAGTGCTCGAGAAACAGCGTACCGCTCAAGCGTCGGCTGTTCCAGAACAGCGCCACGCAGCCGCCCGGCATCAGGATGCGCGCGAACTCGCGCTTGGCCGCGACGGGCTCGAACCAATGAAAGGCCTGCGCGGCGATGACGAGCGCGATGCTCGAATCGGCCAGTGTCGTCGCTTCGGCCGTGCCCGCCACGCTCGTGAAGCCCGAATGATCGCCCAGCCATGCCTCGGCGGCCGTGCGCATCGCCGCGTTCGGCTCGACCGCTACAACGGGATGCCCGGCATCGAGCAGCATCTTCGCCGAGATCCCCGTGCCCGCTCCGATGTCGGCCACGCGCGCGCCCGGCGCGACGCCGCATGTCTCGTGCAGAAAGGCCATCAGTTGCGCAGGATAGCCGGGCCGGTATTTGACGTAGTCGGCGACGCGATCGGTAAAGCGTTCAGTGGCGGGACGAGTCATTGATTGGCATGCTCCGAAAGGCGCGCGCCGGCATGGCCCGCGCGATGCCTTTGAATTATGCCGTCAGCGCAGGTGCGAGCGCAGCGTACTGGGCGCGCGCGTCTCAAAAAAAGCGCGCGCAAGCCGCATCGCTTCGCTATCATGGCCGCGACGCCTTGCGCGTGCGGTGGCCTCGCCTTTGCCGCATGCGCTTTGTTCTACAAGGAGGAAAAAGCATGGGCATCGTCAAGGAATTCAAAGAGTTCGCCGTCAAGGGCAATGTGATGGATCTGGCCATCGGCGTGATCATCGGTGGCGCCTTTTCGACGATCGTGAACTCCATCGTCAAGGACCTGATCATGCCGCTCGTCGGCGTGGCAACGGGCGGGCTCGACTTCTCGAACAAGTTCATCCGGCTCGGCGACATCCCGCCGACGTTCAAGGGCAACCCTGACTCGTTCAAGGACCTGCAAACGGCCGGCGTAGCCGTGTTCGGCTACGGCTCGTTCATCACCGTCACGATCAATTTCCTGATCCTGGCCGTCATCGTGTTCGCGATGGTCAAGTTCATCAACAAGCTGCGTAACCCGACACCGGCAGAGGCCGGCGAACCGCCGGCACCGCCCGAAGATGTCGTGCTGCTGCGCGAGATTCGCGACGCGCTCACGCGCGAAACGCGCTAAGCCGTGGCGCTGCGCGGTACACCGCCGCTCGATTTGGTATCGGCGGCGCGCTGAATCAGCGCCTCGAGCTGCATGAAGTTGACGGGCTTCGTCAGATGCGACGTGAAGCCCGCCGCCAGGCAACGGCGCACGTCCTCGTCGGTACCGAAGCCCGTCAGCGCGACGGCCGGCACCTGCGAGCGCTTGCGCACTGCGCCGATGAAGTCGATGCCCGTCCCGTCGGGCAATCCCACATCACTGACGATGAGGTCGAATGCCGTCACTTGCGTGGCGGCCAGCGCGTCGACCACGCAAGCGGCCACCGTCACTTCGTGACCCAGCCCGCGCATCAGTTGCGCCATCACTTCAGCCGTATCGGCGTGATCTTCCACCAACAGGATCGCCAGCCGCTCGTCGACCCCTGCCGCGGCCGGTGCGACGATCACGGGTTCAGCCTCGGGCGCGGCCACGGTCGGCAACGCGAGCGTGAACGTCGCCCCGCAATGCGGGCCCGGGCTTTGCGCGCTGACGGTACCGCCGTGCGCGTCGGTCAAGGCCTTCGTGATCGCGAGCCCCAGGCCCAGGCCACCGAACTGCTGGGTCATGCGTTGACTACCTTGTTCGAACGCATTGAACAACTTGCCGATTTGTTCGGGCGCGATGCCGATGCCCGTGTCTTCGATCGAGACCTCCACTTGCATGCGTCCATCGCGTGTACGTACGTAGATGTGCCCGCCGTCGGGCGTAAACTTGGCCGCATTGCGCACGAGATTCCACAACATTTGTTGCAGCCGCGCCCGATCCGCCAACACATGGTGATTCTGCGCGAGCTTCTCGATATGCACGTCCTGCTGTTTGACCTGGATTTCACTGCGAAACAGCTCGAGCACACTGTCGACGACCTCATGCACGTCGACCGTCTCCAGCGAAAGCCTCAGCTTGCCGTTCGCGACGCGCGTCAGGTCGAGCAGATCGTCGATGAGCCGTGCTTCGAGCTCGATGTTGCGACGAATCATCTTCACGCTCGACTGCGCGGCCTCGGGCAAGCCCGGCATCAGCTCCAGGACGCGCGTACCGGCCAGCACCGGCGTCAGCGGCGTACGCAGCTCGTGCGACAGCATCGCGAGAAAGCGGTCCTTCGCGCGGTTGGCCTCCTCGGCGGTTTGCCGCGCGCTCTGCTCGGCGGCCAGCAGCCGCTCGCGCTCTTCCATCGCTTCGCGTTGCGATTGAATGTCGGTGCAGCTCGCAAACCATTTGCCGACGCCGCCACTCGCATCACGTACTGCGGCGATGCGCATGTCGAACCAGCGATACGCGCCCCCGTGTGACCGCAGGCGCAGTTCATGGCGGTAATCGAATGCGTCGCCGCGCACGGCATCGAGCCAGTTGCTGCGCAGCGTCTCGCGATCGTCGGGATGGACGGCTTCTAGCCAGCCGAGGCCTTGCGACGCCGCCTCGTCGAGGCCCGTATAGGCATACCACTGCTTCGAAAAAAAGTCGCATTCGCCGTGTGCGTTATTCGTGAACACGAGGTGCGGCAGGGCCTCCGACAGGCTGCGGTAATGCGCTTCGCGGTCGCGCAACAGCCGCGCCTCGTCCGATGCGCGCTGCAGGCACACCTGCGTGAGCACCCGCTCTACCGCTTCAGGCAGGTAGTCGAGGTAGCCGCCCGACTTGGGCACGACGTCGGACACGCCCGCGCGCAGCGCCTCGATCACGCGCGACTCGTCGGTAAAGCCCGTCACGAGGATGGCCGGCAGGCTCACCCCTTCGCGGCGCAAGCGGCGGAAGAAATCGAGCCCCGTTTCGGCGCTGTCGAGCTGATAGTCGAGCACGAGCAAATCGGGCGCATCGCGCTCGATGCTGTCGCGCGCTTGCGCGAGGTTCGCGCAAGCGAATACGCTAGCCCCAGCGCGCTCGAGCGACTTGCGGGCAAGGCGCAGGATCCCCTCGTCGTCGTCGACGACGAGTATCCGGGCGCGTTCCTGGCGAACCACTGCGTCGATCATGCTGATTCTTGTCTATCGTTTCGGTCGTGTTCGGGTGGGCGCTCTGCCCTTATACGTCACGACACGCGTAGCGGTTGTTCCGGCAACGTCACAAAAAACGTCGAGCCCACTCCCTCGGTCGATTCGACCCACGCGCGCCCGCCATGCCGTTCGGTTACGCGCCGCACGAGCGCAAGGCCGATGCCGTCGCCTTTCGCGCGGTCGCCGTGCAGGCGCTGGAAGGCGCTGAACATCTTCGGCATGCAGGCGGCCGGAATACCGAGCCCGTTGTCGCGCACGAAATACGTGCGCATCCGCGGGGCGCGCTCGCCCGGATCGCGTGCCGGCTGCTCCAGGGTACCGATTTCGATGCGCCCCGAGCGCGCCGGGTCGAGATAATTGACCGCATTACCTATCAGATTCGCGAAAATCTGCTCGACTGCGGTCGGGTCCCCCCACACGGGCGGCAACTCGCCGACCGATACCGACACGCTGCGCTCGCCGATCGCCTGATGCAGCGATTCGACGACGCGGGCCACGGCACGCGCGACGCTCACACGCTGCCATTGATACTCTAGGCGACCGGCACGCGAGATGCGTAGCAGTGCGTCAATGATCGAGGCCGAGCGCGCCACGGCCGTGCGCAAATAGTGCAACGCTTCACTGAGATTGCCGTCGAGTACGCGCGCAATCCGACTGCGCTCCGTGTCAGGCAGGCGCACGCTATCGAGCATCGAGCGCAATTCGTCGCACGATACCTGCAACTCGCGCGAGAACCCTTGCAGATTGACGAGCGGCGAACGCAAATCGTGCGACACGCTGTAGATGAACATGTCGTTGTCCTGCTTTTGCTGACGCAAATTATCGTTCACCTGCGTCAGTTCCTGCGCGCGCGCTTCGAGCGTCGCCTGCAACGTGACCTGCTCGTGCTCGGCTTCGGCAAGCCGCGCGCCCGTCCTGTGCAGGACAGCGTCGAGCTGCGCGATCTCGTCGTTCCCGGCCAGCGGCGCCGAGAGCGGCTGCGCACGCCCTAGCCGCTGCGCGTTGCCGGTCAGCGTCGCGAGCCGACGGCCGATGTTGCCGGCAAAGGCCAGCGCGGCCAGCGCCCACGTCAGCATGGAACCTGTAATGGCAGCGATCAGCGCATAGCGCTGCTTGTCGCGCGTGGCGGCGAGCTCGAGGCTGCGCTGCGCATCGAGCCGCGACTCGGCGGCCACGAATGCATCGAGTTCGTCGCGAAATGCCTGGATCGGCGCCGGAAGCGGCTCGCGCTCGTAGGCCGCGAGTTCCGTGCGGCGCCCGTCGCGCAGCGCCGCGTACAGCGACTCCGTTTGTGCGCGAAACGCATTGACCGCCTCACGCATGCGCCGCACACGCTCGACTTGCAGCGGATCGTCGGCGACGAACTTCTCGAGCCTCGCCAAACGATCGTTGAGTTCGATCCAGACGACGTGCCGGTCGATGAAAGAAGGATCACCGACGATCAGACTCGCTCGCGTGCGCGATGCCTCGCGCAGAAGCGGATCGACGATCACCGATGCCTGGTAGAGCACCTGCTTGCTATGCGACGCCCATTGCGCGGCCTGCGTCGTCTGCTCCTGCGTCTTCGACAGCATGCCCACGAGCAAAAGCTCGACGAGGCTCGGCACTGCGATCAGCAACAGCCCCTTCGTGAACAGTTTCATGTGTCCTTGGCGGCCCCTCTTCCCGTGAGTCGCGCGCCACGCCTCCCGAAAGAGCACCGCGGCACGGCACTTCGCAATCGCACCAACAACGTGCGAGAGGTGAAACCGACCTATTATCCGTGCAGTTTTGAGATATTTCAACGACGCTTTAGAAGCGGTGCCACACAGAAAATCGCTTTTTTTATTGAGCTTGATCAGCACCTGCGCGTATCTCGGGCCTATTATTGGCATAGATGTCGAGCGAACGCCGGGGGTGCCACACGGCGGCTCGGCATGACTGCATACTGGCGGTGCGCAATGCGGGCGAGGCCGTACACGATCGTGAATACGCCGTTTTCGTATGCTATAAAAGATCGACGTGCGGCGCGCGATAAGCCGGGAGTGGTCGCATGAGGACGCTGTGTTTCTTGCAATCCTTTTTCAGGCGAATGTTTATGTCTTTCCCGAGAAAGCGTAGGCGCGCAGTGGCGGAGAGCGAGGAGTCGTTTCTCGCCATATTGCGTCAGTTCAAACCGTTCGGTCAGCTCGACACGAAAATCGCACGCGCTCGCGCGCAAGACGAACCTGTCCTCTACGAACATGTACTGCCGGGGCTCGACGTCCTGCTATGCAGCGTGCGCGGGGCGCAACCGCCTTATCCCGCGGTCGAAGAGTTGCACCGGCGCTGCATCGAATCGATTGCCAACGCGCTCGAGCAGCCGCTCGACGGCCTCGAGAACGGCGGCTACTGGTATGAAGCAAACGGCTTCGGCTTCCTCGTCTTTGCGAGCCGGGCGCGGGCAAGGATCCTGCCCGAGTTCGGAGCAGGCGTCGCCGCACGCGGTGCCCGCCGGCAAAATGCGGGGGATGCGACGCCACGCTCGCTCCGCTGAAGGATGGCCCGCGCTCGCCTGCCGGAGGCGGACGCGGACGCACCCGTTCAGGACTTCGGTTGCATCACCTCGATAAAGGCAGACAGGTCCGCCCCAGCAAACCCCATTGCGGCACCGAGCCGCAGCACCTGCTGCACGATGGCGGTCACGGGCATCACCGCCCCCGCCTCGCGTGCCGCCTCGGCCACCGTGTCGATATCCTTCTGAAACGTCTTCAACGAGCCGAGCGGCGCATGGCCCGCTTCGGTCATGCGCGGCACGAATGTGCGCAGCAGCACCGAGTCGGCCCAGCCGCCGGCCAGCGCTTCGGGCAGGCGTGCGGCGTCGATGCCGCTGCGCTGCGCAAGCCCTACGGCTTCGGCAATCGCGGCCACCGTCGCGCACACGATCGCCTGGTTGCATAGCTTCGTCGTCTGCCCCGCGCCGACTTCTCCCATATGGGTGACGCGCGCTGCATAGGCCTTGATCACCGGCTCCATCGCCGCGACGGCCTCCGGCGCGCCGCCCGCCATCACGGCGAGCGTGCCCGCTTGCGCACCCGGGACGCCACCCGAGACCGGCGCATCGATCCAGGCCACGTCGAGCTGCGCCGCCCGCGCCGCATACGTGCGCGTAGCCGCAGGCGGAATGCTCGAATGGTCGACGATGTAGCGCACGCGCCCCGCGCCGGCGTCGCTCGTGTCTTCTCCGAGCACGCCACCGAGACCGAATACCACTTCTTCGACGGCATACGCGTCCGATACGCACAGGAAAACAGCCTCCACGCGCGAGGCAAGTTCATGCGGCGTCGCGACGACGTGCGCCCCTTGAGTGCGCATGGCCTCGGCTTTCGCGCGCGTGCGATTCCAGACCCACACGGTATGGCCCGCGCTCAATAGATGCCCGATCATCGGCGCGCCCATGAGGCCTGGACCGCAAAATCCGATTTCCATCCCTGTTCTCCCCTTCGTTCAAAACGGGGGACGCCCCCGCATGCTTCGCGCTGCCGCGGCTGACCCATGCCCTGCCGCTGGTGTTACACGAGTCCGGTGACGGCCGACTCGTTGCCTATACTTTTCTCTCCCCCCTCGCAAGGACGGAGACGCTCATGGACGACCATGTCTACAAGCTCATCGAACTGACCGGCTCATCGACGAAATCGTGCGACGACGCCATTCGCAACGCCATCTCCCGCGCGTCGAAGACGCTGCGCAACCTGCAATGGTTCGAGGTCACCGGCACGCGCGGCAGCATCGAAAACGGCAACGTTGCGCATTGGCAGGTGACGCTGAAGGTCGGCATCCGTCTCGAAGAGTAGCTGCCGCGCGCCACGCGCGCATAAAAAAGGGCCGCGCCGGTGCGGCACAGCCCTGTCTCGTCGCGTCGAACCGATGCGCGCGCCGCATGGGCCGCGCACCGGTGCGTCGGGTATTACTTCGGCAACGCGCCGTCGACGCCTTCCACGTACCAGTTCAGGCGTTGCAGTTCGGCATCGCCGAGCGTCTTGCCCGCCGATACCTTGACGGCACCGGACTGATCCTTGATCGGGCCCGTGAACACGTCCCACTTGCCGCCGGCCAGCTGCGCGCGCTTGGCGTCGACATCCTTCTGCACATTGGCCGGCACTGCCTTCGCGTTCAGGTCTTCGAGATCGATGGCCTTATGCGGCACGCCCCACCAAACGGGATCGTTCTTCCACTTGCCATCGAGCACCTGCTGGATCGCGGCCGAATAATAGACGCCCCAATGCGCGACGACCGAGCCGAGGTGCGCGTCAGGACCGAACTTCTTCATGTCGGAGTCCCAGCCGAATGCATGCACGTGCTTTTCTTCGGCGGTAGCGAGCGTAGCCGTCGAGTCGGTGTTCTGCAGCAGCACGTCGGCGCCCTGACCGATCAGCGTTTCGGCGGCCTGCTTCTCCTTGCCCGGATCGAACCAGCTGTTGATCCAGATCACCTTCGTATGCACCTTGGGGTTCACCGAGCGCGCGCCGAGCGTGTAGGCGTTGATGTTGCGCACGACTTCGGGAATCGGCACCGACGCCACGAAACCGAGCGTGTTCGTCTTCGTCACCGAACCGGCGACGACGCCGGCCAGATACGCGCCTTGATACATGCGCACGTCGTAGGTGCCGAAGTTCGCGCCCTTCTTATAGCCGGTCGCGTGCAGGAACACCGTATCGGGGAAATCCTTCGCCACCTTCAGTTCGAAGTCCTGATAGCCGAAGCTCGATCCGATGATGATCTTGTTGCCCTTGCTTGCCAGTTCGCGGAACACACGCTCCGAATCGGCCGACTCAGGCACGTTCTCCACGCGTGTGACTTTGATCTTGTTGCCGAGCTTCGCTTCGGCCTCCTTCGACCCCAGGTCGTGCGCGTACGTCCAGCCCGCGTCGCCGGGGTTGCCCAGATAGACGAACGCGACGCCGGGCGCGTCGGCGGCTTGTGCCGTGCCGGGCAGCGCGCCGGCAAGCGAGAGCGCCGCAGCTGTGGCAAGCGAGGTCAACATTTTTGTTTTCATCGGATGGCTCCGGTAGTGTGGGTTGATTGATGGATCGGTTTGCGAACGGCATGCACCTGCGCACGCGTGCAAGTATCGGTGTCGCCGTCAGCTCGTCGCGAAGAACGGCTTGCCGAGCGAGGCCGGCGCGTTGAGCTTGATCGTGTTCGGATTGCGCGAGATGACCGCCAGCACGACGATCGTGGCCAGATACGGCAGCATGGCGAGAAACTGCGTCGGCACCGGCACGCCGATCGCCTGCGCGTAGAACTGCAGCGCCATCACGGCACCGAACAGCAACGCGCCGACGAGCAGGCGCCAAGGCCGCCACGTCGCGAACACGACGAGCGCCAGCGCGATCCAGCCTCGGCCCGAAGTCAGCTGCTCCTGCCACAAGTGCAGATAGACGATCGAGTAGTAGCCGCCGGCAAGGCCAGCCATGCCGCCGCCGAACAGCGTCGCGCCATAGCGCACGCCGAGCACGGGAAACCCGACCGAATGCGCGACCTGCGGCGACTCGCCGACCGAGCGCAACACCAGTCCCGCACGCGTGCGATAGAGGAACCACGCGACGACCGCGAACATCGCGAAGGCCACGTAGCCGAGCGGCGTCAGCGAAAAGAACGCCGGGCCGAGCACGGGGATCTGCGCGAGTCCCGGAATGGGCAACGCCTCGATCGTCGCGCGCGCGGCGGCCGACGTGTACGGCTTGCCGACGTACGCCGACAAACCGACGCCGAAGATCGTCAACGACAGGCCGGTGGCGACCTGATTGGCGAGCATCGTCAGCGTCAGAAACGCGAACACCAGCGCCATCGCGATGCCGGCGACAATCGCTGCCGCGACGCCCAGCCACGGGCTGCCCGTGACGGTGGTCGTCGCATAGCCGGCGACGGCGCCCATCAGCATCATTCCCTCGACGCCGAGATTCAGCACCCCCGACTTTTCGGTGACGAGCTCGCCCAGGCCCGCGAGCATCAGCGGAATGGCGGCGATGACGGCGCTCGAGGCGAGCGTGCTGGCTTGTTGAATATCCATGAGTCGATCGGTTCAGTCAGTCTGTCGGCAAGCGGTGCCGCGTCCATGCGTTCCTGTGTCCGTCAGTGCGACGCAGCCGTGGCCACGACGCGGCGCACGCGGTAATTGACGAACAGGTCCGCGCCGAGCAGGCAGAACAGCAGCAGGCCCTGGAACACGCCCGAGAGCGCCTGCGGCAATTGCAGCGACGTCTGGACGGCCTCGCCCCCCAGGTACAGCAGCGCCATCAGCAGGCTCGCGAGCACGATGCCGATCGGATGCAGGCGCCCCACGAAGACGACGATGATCGCCGTGAAGCCGTAGCCAGGCGACCAGGTCGCCTGCAATTGACCGATCGGGCCTGCGATCTCGCCCATCCCCGCGAGACCGGCCAGCCCTCCGCTCAGCAAAAGCGACATCCACACCGTGCGCGCATCGGAGAAGCCCGCATAGCGGGCCGCCAGCGGCGCCAGTCCACCGACGTTCATGCGAAAACCCGCGAAGCTCTTGCGCATGAACACCCAGGCAAGCGGAATCGCGGCGAGCGTGACCAGCACCGACGCGTTCAGGCGCGTGCCGTGCAAGAACTTCCAGTGCCAGTCGCCGCCGAACGTCGGGTACAGCGCATCGCCGGAGAACATCTCGGACAGCGGAAAGTTCATGCCTTGCGGATCGCGCCACGGCCCGCTCACGAGGTAGATCAGCAGCTGCGTCGCAACGTACGTCAGCATGAGGCTCGTGAGGATCTCGTTCGTATTCAGGCGGCTCTTCAGAAATGCCGGGATCGCGGCCCACACCATGCCGCCGACCACGCCGGCCATCATCATCAGCGGCAGGATCCACCAGCCACTCGCCTGATCGAAGTAGATCGCCACGCCGCCTGCCGCGATGCCGCCCACGACCATCTGTCCTTCGGCCCCGATGTTCCAGACATTGGCGCGATAGCCGATCGCAAGGCCCAGCCCGATCAGGCACAGCGGCGACGCCTTGAGCAGCAGCTCGGACCAACCGTTCACCGACGACAGCGGATCGATGAAGAACGCGCGCATCGCTTCAGCAGGATCGCGCCCGACGAGGCTGAAAATCAGAAAGCCGAGCGCAAGCGTCAGCAACGCGGCGATGAGCGGCACGGCAAGCTGCATCGCGCGGGAAGGCGTCGTGCGGGCTTCGAGTCGATAAGGGAAAGGCATGGCAGAAAAAGAAGCGTTGGCGTTCGTCGTCGTTCGTTAGAGGCAAGGCACCGGGTCGGTCTGCTTCACCGTCTCGTGTCGGGTGCCCTGCATCGTCGTTCATGCGTGCAGCGGCTGCGGCTCGGGCGGCGCCGCACCCTTGTCGCCGAAGAGCCCGGCCATCCACAGGCCGATCTCTTCGGCATTGGTCTCGCCGGTCTTGCGCGCCGGGGACAGCCGTCCCCGCGCGAGCACGGCGATGCGATCGCAGATGTCGAACAGTTCGTCGAGTTCTTCTGAAATGACGAGCACCGCGACGCCCTTGGCGGACAGGTCGAGCAACTGCTGGCGAATGAACGCCGCGGCACCCACGTCGACACCCCAGGTCGGCTGCGCGAGCACGAGCACGTTCGGCGCCTGCAGGATCTCGCGGCCGACGATGTATTTCTGCAGATTGCCGCCAGACAGCGATTGCGCGAGCGCATCGGGGCCGCCGCAGCGCACGTCGAACGCCTCGATGCAACGCGCCGCGAATGCGTGCATCGCGCGCGCGCCGATCCAGCCGCGCCGGACCATGCCCGGCTGACGATGGGCGGTCAGGAGTGCATTCTCGGCCAACGACATCGCCGGCACCGCGCCGCGCCCCAGACGCTCCTCGGGCACGAATGCGAAGCCGAGCCGGCGCCGCGCGGCCGGGCCCAAGCGCCCCGCGCGCTTGCCGCACAATGTCACCGCGTCGGCTTGGGCGTTGCCGCGTTTCTCGCCCGACAGCGCGGCCAGCAACTCGGCCTGCCCGTTACCCGAGACACCGGCGATGCCGAATATCTCGCCCGCGTGCACGTCGAACGACACGTCCTGCAGCGACGTGCCGAACGGATCGTCACTCGCGACCGACAGGTGCCGGACCGCCAACAGCGCGTCGCCGGGCCGATGAGAACGGCGCGTGTAATCGGGCAACGAATGGCCGACCATCAGCTGCGCAAGCGAGGCATGCGTTTGCTCGCGCGGCTTCACGTGCCCCGTCACGCGGCCGCCACGCATGACGGTGGCCGTATCGCACAGCTCCTGGATCTCGTCGAGCTTGTGGCTGATGTAGAGGATGCTGCAGCCTTGCGCAGCGAGCCGCTTGAGCGTCTCGAACAGCTTGCGAACGGCTTGCGGCGTCAGTACCGAGGTCGGCTCGTCCATGATCAGGAGGCGCGGCGACTGCAACAGGCAACGCACGATCTCCACGCGCTGGCGCTCGCCGACGGTCAGGCTGTGGACATGGCGCTGCGGGTCGATGTCGAGCCCGTAGTCGGCCGATACCTCGCGAATGCGTTGGCTCAACGCGGCGAGATCGAACGGCTCGTCGAGCGCGAGTGCGATGTTCTCGCCGACCGTCAGCGTCTCGAACAGCGAAAAGTGCTGAAACACCATGCCGATGCCGAGCTTGCGCGCAGCCGCGGGGTTGCCGATCTCGACTACTTCGCCCTCCCAACGGATTTCGCCCGCATCGGGCCGCACGGCGCCGTAAATGATCTTCATCAGCGTGCTTTTGCCGGCGCCGTTCTCGCCGAGAACGGCATGGATCTCGCCCGGGGCGACGACGAGGCTCACGTCATCGTTCGCCCGTACGGCCGGGTATTGCTTGCTGATGCCGGTCAGCGCGAGGCGTGGCTTGACACTCGCCGTGCCTTGGCCCGGCTGGCCGTGAAGAAAGGAGGTATCGCTCATGAACTGTGTCGTCTTACCCTGCAACCTGAACTGCCCGCCGCTCGCGGCATTTTGCTCGCCGTTGGCGCGCATTTTGCCCGCCGTTCGCGCGCGTTTTCGTCGTGGCCCGACGATACCCAAATCGGGCGCCATCGTCGAGCCGCCAATATCGAGCAGAACGCCTTATTTTCCGCGTGCCACACGGGTATGTCTGTGCTTGACGCGTTTTTATGCACATATTAAAACCGTGATACCCCCATCCCCGTTCGATCAGCCGCCACATATATCCCGGAGAGATCATGAGTCAGCAACGCGAGGCGATCGACACCTACTTGTTGCGCGTCTTGCACACCCTCCTGATGGAGCGCAGCGTGACGCGCGCCGCCGTCAAGCTCAATCAGTCCCAACCCGCCATCAGCGCAGCGCTCAGGCGCCTGCGCGACATCACGGGCGATCCGCTGCTCGTGCGCGGCAAGTCAGGCATGGTGCCGACCGAATACGGCCTGCGCCTGCTTGATCCCGTGCAGAACGCGCTGCGCGAGATCGAGCGCATCCGCTTTCAGCAGCACAGCTTCGACCCTGGCACCTCGATCCGCTGCTACCGCATCGGCTGCCCCGACTACCTGAACGTGCTGTTCGTGCCGACCGTCGTCGAACGCTTTCGGCAGGCCGCCCCTAACGCGACGCTCGAATTCCACTCGCTGGGCCCTGCCTTCGACTACGAGCTCGCACTCGAAGAAGGCAAGCTCGACGTCGTCGTCGGCAACTGGCCCGAGCCGCCCGAGCAGCTGCATCTGTCGAATCTGTTCGTCGACCAGATCGTCTGCCTGACGAGCAACACGCACCCGTTCGCCAAGCGCGGCACGCTGACGCTCGACCAGTACCTGAACGCTCCGCATCTGGCGCCCACGCCCTATTCGGTCGGCCAGCGCGGCGCCATCGACGTGCACCTCGCACGCGAGCGGCTCAAGCGCCACGTCGTCGTCACGCTGCCCTACTTCAATCTCGCACCGTACGTCCTCGTGAAGTCGGATCTGATCTTCACGACGACCCGGCTATTTGCCGATCACTACGCGAAGTTCCTGCCCCTCACGGTACTGCCCGCGCCGCTCGACTTTCCGCCGATGCAGTACTACCAGTTGTGGCACGAGCGCTGCCATTACTCCGACGAAGTGCGCTGGCTGCGCGGGCTCATCGCCGATGCCACGCGTACGCTCGTCGAGCAGCCATGACTCGCTTGCTTGCGTCAGTGCATGAGGACTACCGCCCGCGCGCACCGAGATCGTGCGCGCGGCGTCCGGACGCCTCTGTGCGCTAACGCCTCCTCGTTCGAGCCGCGTCAGCGCGCCGCTTGCGTCAATGTGCGCGCGAGCGCGTTGTGGCGCTCGACCAACGGCCCCAAGTCCACCGTCGCAAGACGCCCCTCGCGCACGACGACCCTGCCGTCGATCACGCTATAGGCCACTTGTGACGGCGCACAGAACACCAGCGCCGCGACCGGGTCGTGCAGTGCCCCCGCAAACAACGGCTGGCGCAAATCGAACGCGATGAAGTCGGCCGCCATGCCCGGAGCCAACGCGCCAATGTCGTCGCGGCCCAGCACGGCCGCACCGCCAAGCGTCGCGATCTCGAGTGCCTCACGCGCCGTCATCGCGTCAGGACCGAAGCCCACGCGCTGCAACAGCAGGGCCTGACGCGCCTCGCCGATCATCTGCGCGCCGTCGTTCGACGCGGAGCCATCCACGCCAAGCCCCACCGGCACGCCCGCATCGCGCATCTTGCGGATCGGCGCGATGCCCGAGGCCAGCCGCATGTTCGAGCAAGGGCAATGCGCAACGCCCGTGCGCGTGCGGGCAAACAGCGCAATGCCGGACGCGTCGAGCTGCACACAATGCGCGTGCCAGACGTCGGGGCCGACCCAGCCGAGATCCTCGGCGTACTCGGCGGGCGTCATGCCGAACTTCTCGCGACTGTAGGCGACGTCGTTGACGTTCTCGGCCAAGTGCGTGTGCATCGACACGCCGTAGCGGCGCGCGAGCACGGCCGACTCGCGCATCAGGTCGCGACTGACCGAGAACGGCGAGCACGGCGCGACGACGACACGCAGCATCGCGTAGCGGCCTTCGTCGTGATAGGTCTCGATGAGGCGCGCGGTGTCCTCCAGGATGTCGCTCTCGCGCTCGACCAGCGAATCGGGCGGCAAGCCGCCGTCCTTGCGGCCCACGCTCATGCTGCCGCGGCTCGCGTGAAAGCGCATGCCGATGCGGCACGCGGCTGCGATGCTGTCATCGAGGCGGCTGCCGTTCGGATACAGATACAGATGGTCGCTCGAGGTGGTGCAGCCCGACAGCAGCAGCTCGGCCATTGCCGTCAGCGTCGAGACCTCGATCATCTCGGGTGTGATGTGCGCCCAGATGCGGTACAGATTCGTGAGCCAGCCGAACAGCTCGGCGTTCTGCGCGGCCGGAATCGCCCGCGTGAGGCTCTGATACATGTGGTGGTGCGTGTTGACGAGACCCGGCATCACGAGATGGCCGCGCAAGTCCAGCACTTCGTCGGCGCTCGCGGGCAGCTCGCTCGTGGGGCCTACCGCAACGATGCGGTTACCTTCGATATAGAGGCCCGCATCCTTGAGCTCGCGCCGCTCACCGTCCATCGTCACGAGCACGTCGGCATGCTTGACGAGCAATGTCCGTGGGCCGCGGTTGCTCGATGTGGCGCTAGCCACGCCGGCAACGCTGCTTTGATGAGTCGTCATGAGTTCTCCGCGTAGGGCTGTCGGCATAACGATCGAAGGCCAAAATAGCGCTGACAATGCGTCGTCCCGCGATACTCGCCTTCACGTCTGCCATATATTCCGATCAATTTGGCGTGCTGATGCCGCCGATACCGGGTTCGGCGACGGGCAAGCTGCCCCCGGTTGCCGCCGCTTCATGCTGCGGCGATTATCTTTCCTATCGCTCGCGCGCAGTCGCCCACGAGTTCTTAGAATGCCTGCACGGCGCTCAGCCATCACATCGCCGACGGGTATGAAAGCCACGCACGTGGAGCCTCGATCCGCCGCGATCGAGCTCGCTCGCCGCAACACTCGCATTCACATAAGGAAAACTGCGAATGGGAAAGCTCACTACCCACGTGCTCGACACGGCGCACGGCTGCCCCGGCGCCGGCATCAGGATCGAGCTCTATGCGCTCGGCGGCGAGGCACGCCGCGCGCTCAAGACCGTCGTCACGAATCACGACGGACGCTGTGACGCCCCGCTGCTCGAAGGCGAAGCATTCACCAATGGCGAATACGAGCTCGTCTTTCATGCTGGCGATTACTTCGCGCGCGCCGGCGTCGCGCTGCCCGAGCCGCGCTTCGTCGACCGCGTCGTGCTGCGCTTCGGCATCGCCGATTGCGCCGCGCATTATCACGTGCCGCTCCTCGTCTCGCCGTGGGCCTACAGCACCTACCGCGGCAGCTGACCCAACACCGATATCAACGACAAACAGGAGCTAGGAGACGTTTCATGGAAGGCTTCATCACCGACTGGCTGAATCTCGCGCTTCGCTGGCTGCATGTCGTGGTCGCGATCGCGTGGATCGGCGAATCGTTCTACTTCGTCGCACTCGACAATAGCCTGAAAAAGCCGAAGGACCCCGCACTGACGACCCGCGGCGTATTCGGCGAGCTCTGGCACGTGCACGGCGGCGGATTCTACAACATGCAGAAGTACCTGGTCGCGCCGCCCGAGATGCCCGAGGACCTGCACTGGTCCAAGTGGCCCTCGTATACGACCTGGATGTCGGGCTTCGCGCTGTTCACGGTCCTGTACCTGTTCTCGCCGAACACCTACCTGATCGACAAGACCGTGCTCGACATGGGCCCCGTCGTCGCGATCGCCTCGGCGCTCGGCTTCCTGATGGCCGGCTGGATCGTCTACGACTCGCTGTGCCGGCTGCTCGGCGCCAAAGACACCGTGCTCGGTATCTGCGTGGGCCTGTACGTGCTCGCGGCCGCCTGGCTCGCCTGCCACATCTTTTCGGGCCGCGCCGCCTACCTGATCGTCGGCGCCATGCTGGCGACGATCATGTCGGCCAACGTGTTCTTCGTGATCATCCCGGGCCAGCGCAAGATGGTCGACGCGCTGCTCAAGGGCGACACGCCGAACCCGATTTACGGCAAGCGCGGCAAGCAACGGTCGGTGCACAACACGTACTTCACGCTGCCCGTCGTATTCGCGATGCTGTCGAATCACTATGCGATGACGTACACGCACCGTTACAACTGGGCCGTGCTCGCGCTGATCATGCTGGCTGGCGCCCTGATCCGGCAGTTCTTCGTCATGCGCCATCGCGGCCAGGTGCTGTGGTATTTGCCGGCCGGCGGCGTCGTGCTGCTCTCCGGCGCCCTGGCCTGGACGTTGCCGCATCCGCAAGCCGCCCAGGCGGCCTCGGCCAATGCGGCCGCTACCCCGGCCGTGCGAGTGGCCGACATCGCCCCCGTGCTCCAGCAACGCTGTGCGGCGTGCCATTCGGCGCATCCGACGCTGATGGGCAGCGCACCGGTCGGCGTGATGTTCGACACGCCAGCAGAAATTACCCAGAACGCGCAGCGCATCTACCAGCAAGCGGTCACGCTGAAGGCGATGCCGCTCGGCAACGTCACGCACATGACCGACGACGAGCGGCAAAAGATCGCCGCATGGTTTGAAAAGGGCGCGTTGAACTAAGTCCGCCGTCGACGTAGGCGGGCCAGCCAACCCGCCCGCCGAAAAGCACAAGGCCCGCCGTCATAGGCGGGCCTTGTCGCTCACTTTCAATTCGATTTCAATGTTCCGGTTTGACCCGCTCAGGCAGCCTGCTCAGCCAGCACAGTCCTCGTGACGTTCCCGCGCGCGACGGGTGCCACCAGCGTCGAGAGCATCGTGCGGTCATTGAAGCGAAAAAAGCACAGCAGCTGATCGCACGACGCGAGCTTCACGATTTGCGCGACCGACAGATTCGACAGCAGATCGGCAAGCGGCGCCGTCAGCCCGAGCCGCGCCATGCCCGCCGCGCGGTCCTCGCGCAGCAGACGCTGCACCAGCGACAAATACGTCAAATTGATTTCCTTGATCGAGTCGAGCATGTCGCAACCGTTCATGGCGTCCCCCGAGGTATTTATGCGTTGGAGTGGTCTTTTATCCGTCCCTGATTGCCCCCGATCGTGTCGCGGGGTGCCTGTCGCAAACTGCGTTGCGTATCGTCTTCAACAGCCGTCTTCAACAGCGGTCTTCAGCGGCGCGCTGCAAACGTTTGCAGCGCCGCCCAAACAAAATCGGTCAGCAGCCGCGGCGCTCGTCGGCCACGCCGGCTGCGATGAGGTTACGCGCCACTTCGAGCAGCAGATGTTGCGTCAGCGCGCCCGCGCCACCTTCGGTCAGACGCTTGAGTTCGAGCAGGTCTTGGGCAATGAGGCTCATCTGAATCTCTCCGTTAGGTCGGTGCGCAGTGACTGCGGTTACTGCTGTTGCGCTTCGGTTCATCACAGGAATCGATTCCCCACGCCCAAAGTATTGATCAGCCGATTGCCGAATCAAATCAGCCGCCGCTGAACCTCGCGTAATACGTGGAGGCTGTCGTGTCAGCACATTCCTACATCGAGAGTCGGCAACATTGACGTAAACGACGACGCCCGCGGCAAGCCGCGGGCGTCTCGTCGCAACCCATTTCCCGGAAGGCGCGTCAGGCACGGCTTGCCTCGCCCGCACTACGCTCTTTTGCGTCAGGCCATCGCTTCGCGCAAAGCCTGCTCGGTGAGCCAGAGCGATTCGGGCAGCGTCTGCTCGTCGCAGTTGTGTCCTTCCCCACCCCGATCCACGACGATGAAATCGCTCGACTCGCCCAGCGCGATCAGCGGGTGGTGCCATACACCTTTCGCATAATTCACGCCTTGCCAGCCCTGCGTGACGAATGCGCGGATCTTTTGGGGCACGATCTCGCCGGCCGGCGCGACGACGACCAGATACGGCCGCTCGGTCAGCGGAATGAACGCCTGGCTGCCGAGCGGATGGCGCTCGAGCATCGTCACTTCGAACGGCAGCGTGCGCGGCTGGCCGCGAAACAGGTTCACGAGCGGCCGCCCCCCCTCGTCGGTCACGTCGACGTGTGCCAGATCGTGATAGCGCATCGTCGTGCCGAGGTTGATCGGGATTTGCCGCGCGCCGGCCAGTTCGATCACGTCGCCGAATGGCGCGAATGCCGTGCGGGTAAGCGGTTCGATCAAGAGCGTTGTCATCGGGCCATCCGTCAATCGAGCACGCCCCACAAACGCAGCCGCGAGACGCCGCCGTCCGGAATGATGTTCAAGCGCACGTGCGTGACGGCGCCCAGCGCGGCAATCTCGCTCTCGTAGAAATGCTGCTTGTCCATCTGCAGCTTTTGCTCGCCCAGCAGCACGGGCCAGAACATCGCCTGCGTCACGAGCGAGCTATCGGTGCCGCCCGAGACATAGGCCGCCTGAATCGAGCATCGGTCCGGATAGTTACCCTTGAAGTACGCCGTGTCGACTTCGATCCGCTTGATCGCGCCAGGATGCGCGAGCGCGATGATCGCCCAGTCGTTGCCGGGCTCGCGACGGCGGCGCGTCTCCCAGCCATCGCCCATGTTCACGCCGCGGCCCGGCATCAGCAGATTGGACGCCGCACCGAAGTGCTGGTTGTTGGCGGCCACGACATGGGCTCCGTTTTCCATCGCGGCCAGATCGACGAGCTCGCTGCGGTTGGTGCCGGCCCAATCGACTTGCGGCTGGCCGTACACGCGCAGCCGCGCGACGCCGCCGTCCGGATACAGGTTCAGCCGCAGGTGCGTGAATGCCTGGCCGTTCGTCACGTCGAGATAGTGGTGGCTATTGCCTTGCAGCGTCGTCGACGGCACGATCTCGACCCACTCGGTCGTGCTGCCGGGCGTGCCTGCGCCCGGCACGAACGCGGCCTCGACCGAAGCGGCGGGCGGAAAGTTGCCCGTGAAATGGCTCGTGTCGATGTCGAGCCCCTTCACGACACCCGCGCGCGCGAGCTTGACGATGCACCAGTCGTAGCCCGTCGTGCGCTTGCGGCGCGTCTCCCAGCCGTCCATCCACTTGCCGTGATCGTCGTACTTGCCGGCAATGAACACCGCAGGCTCCGGATTGAGCATCCGCTCCTTCGGTGCGAAGAATTCGTCGCTCGCTTCGAGCGCCTGCGCGCCGAGCCGCGGGTCCGCGAGGTTCACGTAACGGCGTGTGAAGTCGGGGGCATTGGGGTCGAGAATCGAAACAGCCATCGTTGTCGTCCTTCCAGTCTGTCGGTGTGTTCTTGTCGTAGAAAATGGGCGCTTGCGCGCGGCGTGGGTGCCGGGATACGTGCAGCGATCTACGCCGCGACGAGATCGTCGAGGCGAAAACGCGCGATGCGATAGATCTGCTCGAGGCTCGTGCGCAGCTCGTCGGCGCGGCTGTGATTCACGCGCGCTTCGAAGTTCGCGATGACGCCCTTGCGGTCGTAGCCGCGTACCGCGAGGATGAACGGAAAGCCGAACTTCTCGCGATAGGCCCGGTTCAGGCGCTGGAGCGCGTCGAATTCCTCGGGCGAGCACTGCGACAGCCCTGCTCCGCTTTGCTCGCGCGTGGACTCGGCGGTCAGCTCGCCGCGCACCGCCGCCTTGCCGGCCAACTCCGGGTGAGCATTGATCAGCGCGAGCTGACGTGTCTCGCCCGCGGCGGCGACGATGTCGGCCATCTTGCGATAGAGCGCATCGACGTTCGCGAACGGACGCGCACCGGCCGCTTCGCGCGCGACCCATGGTGAATGTTCGAAGATCCCGCCCAAAGCCGCGACGAACGCGGCTTCGTCCATGGTGTTTAGTTGTGCCAACGTGTGTTGCATAAGCTTCATGCCGTCTTGCCGTCCGTTCGTGCCTGATAGGGATGCCGCGCGTGCCAGTGCCGCGCGATGTCGATACGCCGCGTCACCCAGACGCGACCGTATTTTTCGATGTGATCGAGAAAACACTGCAACGCGCGAAAACGCCCCGGACGGCCCAGCAGCCGGCAGTGCATGCCGATCGACAGCATCTTCGGCGCCTCATCGCCTTCTTCATACAACACGTCGAACGCGTCGCGCAGGTAGGCGAAGAAGTGATCGGCCGTATTGAAGCCCTGCGGCGTCGCAAAGCGCATGTCGTTCGTGTCGAGCGTGTACGGCACGATCAATTGCGGCCGCTTCTCGCCGCCCGTCACTTCAACTTCGGTCCAGAACGGCAGGTCGTCGCCGTAATAGTCGGCGTCGTACAGAAAGCCGCCATATTCGGCGACGAGCCGACGCGTGTTCGGACTGTCGCGGCCCGTGTACCAGCCGAGCGGACGCACGCCCGCCACGCGCTCGATCGCTTCCATGCCGAGCCGCATATGCTCGGCCTCGCGCTCGGGCGACATGTCCTGATAGTGGATCCAGCGCCAGCCGTGGCAAGCGATCTCGTGGCCGAGCTCGACGAATGCGCGCGCGACCTCGGGGTGACGCTCGATCGCCATTCCCACGCCGAACACCGTCAGCGGCAGGCCGCGCTTTTCGAATTCGCGCAGAATGCGCCACACACCCGCCCGCGAGCCGTATTCGTAGATCGACTCCATGCTCATGTGGCGCGCCGGATAGGCTGCTGCGCCGACGATTTCGGACAGAAACTGCTCGGACGCCGCATCGCCATGCAGCACACAGTTCTCGCCGCCCTCTTCGTAATTGAGGACGAACTGCACGGCCACGCGGGCACGCCCAGGCCAGTCGGCCTGCACGGGATGACGGCCGTAGCCGACCAGATCGCGCGGATAGGAAGAGTCGAATGCCATGGTTTCGCCAAAAACCGCGGTGAAGGAACGGTGCCCGCGCGGACGCCGGCCGGCCGCCCGCAGGCTACCGAACCGGGCTACCGCAAGCGGCACCAGGACGAAAACCAGTGTAGCGAAAACGACTCGGAGCGCCCATACAGCGGCGAGAATACTGCGAGTCAGACGGCGTGTATGTGGGTGCGCGTCAAGTCAGGCAGGGGTGGCCCGACACGCTGAGACGCAGGCCGTGCGCATTGGCGATGAGCTCGGCCGTCGCGCCGACGGGCAGCGTCACGATGTCGGCGATGTGTCCGAACGGCAGCCCGGTCAGGACCGGCAGGCCCGTGACCGCGCGGATCTGCTCGATCATGGCCGAGAGACCATAGCCGTTGTCGTACGCGTACTCCTTGCTGCCCGAAAAATCGCCGAGCACGAGCGCCTGCTGGCGCGCGAGAATGCCAGCCAGATGGAGCTGATAGATCATCCGTTCGATGCGGAACGGCTGTTCGTTGATGTCTTCGATGAACAGGATGCCGCCCTCGATCTGCGGCATGTACGGCGTGCCGACGAGCGCGGCCAGCGTCGAGAGGTTGCCGCCCCACAACGTGCCCTTCAAGTTGACGGATTGCGTCTGCGGCACATCGGCGACGAGCGTGAACGACGGCTGCGTCAGCGCTTGCCAGAAATGCGCAGCCGTGAACGCGCTGAGCTCCTGCGCACCGAAGTTCGTGGCCAGCATCGGGCCGCTGAACGTCGTCACGCCCGCGCGGGCGAGCAGTGCCAGCTGAATCGCCGTGAAATCGCTGTGCCCGACGAGCGCGACGGGCCGCTCGAGCAGACGGCGCTTCAAGCCGTCATAGTCCAGCTGCGGCAACAGGCGAATGGCGCCGTAGCCGCCGCGCACGGACAGGACGATGTCGGGCAACGCATGAGCGGTGTCGGCGAGCCGGTTCAGGTCGAGTGCGCGCGCGTCGTCGCTGCCGCCGAAGCGTTGATGCCGGCGCTGCGTCGCCTCGATGCCGCGCACGTCGTGTCCCGCCTCGCGCAGCCGGGTGACCGCACGTTCGACCGCTTCGCCGTCAGGCGGATAGCCCGATGGGGCGATGAGTTCGATCGTGCGCGAAGCGGTCATGGGCGCGTTGAAGTCAAAAAGTGAGGAGGCTCAAACAGGCTCGGGCGGTGTACAGGCGGCAGCCTGAGCCGCCGCTGCGGCCCGCGCCTCGCGAACGGCCTGGCGCCGATGGGCAAAGAACGATTTGAGCGCGTTGCCGCATTCGGTTTCGAGTACGCCGCCGGCCACCCGCGTGTGATGATTCAGCTGTGTGTTGGCGAAGACGTCGACGACGCTGCCGCATGCGCCCGTCTTCGGATCGTGGGCGCCGAACACGACGCGGGCGATGCGCGCATGCATGATCGCGCCGGCGCACATGAGGCAGGGCTCGAGCGTCACATAGAGCTCGCAGCCCGGCAGACGATAGTTTTGCTGGACCTGCGCAGCCGCGCGCAGTGCAACCATTTCGGCATGCGCCGACGGGTCATGCGCACCGATCGGATGGTTGAAACCCGTTGCAATGACTTCGTCGCCGCACACGAGCACGGCGCCGACCGGCACCTCGCCCGCTGCGCGCGCGGTTTCGGCCGCGGCAAGCGCTTGCGCCATGAACCGACGATCGCGCTCCAGCGACGCGTCGGCTTCGCGCGAATCGACGGGCTCGATCGCGCTGCCCGGCGTCGTCAGCGGCGCATTCACGAGTGCCCCACCAAGCCCGCCGCGTCAGCCACCGGATCGCCCTGCACGCGCTCGCACAGCCGCTCGGCAATGCGGCGGCAGTAATCGCGTGGCACCGCGGTGGGCTCACCACGCAGCGACTCGAGCGCCATGTCGAGTGCCAGCATCTTCGCTTGCACGCGGCAGCGCGTGGCGCGGTCGCCCGCGGCTTTCAACTCGTCCTGCAAGTGACGCAGCGAGCGCAACTGTTCGACCGCAGGCGGCACGAAACCAGCGTTTTTCAGAATTCGATTCGCGACGCGAACCTCTACGGGGACGAGCAAGTCGTCATCGAGCGCCTGCGGCGCACCGGCCCCCGGCAAGTCGTCGAACGCACCGCGCGCGGCAGCCGCGGCAATACGCTGTTCGACCAAGGCATCAAGCAATTTCATCTGCAATCCACTACATGGCGGCGCCGGCATTTTAACAGGGTGTCCGACCGCGCCTAGCTGTGTTTTACCGAGACACTGCTCCAGTGACTTTTTTACCGATATCCGGCCCCGGCGACTTCGCCTGGGCATGCCGACGGCGGACGTGACGTCACTTGCCGAGCCGCACCCGCAGTTCGCGCGCGGTTTCGAGGAGCCCCTCGTAGCCGGCGCGGCTGTGCTCGGGTAAATCGGGATCGCCGACGAGCGCGCCGAGCGTCTCGATGAGGCTGTACAGAATCCCCTTCGCGGCGCTGACCGCGATATTGCCGGACGACAGCAGCGTATCGACGTGATTGAGCGCGGCGTCCAGATCCTCGAGTTGTTCGGGTTCGGACTCGCGCTTGGTGGACGCATCTTCGGTGGGCTTGTCTGACGGATCGGGCGTCATGGCGTCATTCCCCTACGTTCGCTCGGGCCGCGTGCCGTCGTGAGTCGTGGCGGTACGCATGGCCCCGGTACGTTTTTATATACCTGCGGCTTGCCCGCGTCCACTACCCGGCTAACACCGCGCCCGGCTTACGTTGCGAATGTGCTTTCTTTTGGGGGCGCCGATTTTTCGCCCAAGCCCGTCTAGGATTGTCAGTAGCACGCCAGCGGTTGGGAGTCGCAGATGAAACCACCCCTTCGGATGAAAAGCGCTTACGCGCTCCCCATGCTTATCGCCGTCTTCATCGGTTGCGGTGGCGGCGGTGGCAGCATTTCGATTTCTTCCGGCTCTGGTTCGGGGCTCGGAAGCGGTTCAGGCTCGGGGTCTGGCTCCGGCTCGGGAAGCGGCTCACCGGGGTCACCGTCCGTCGATGTTCTGACTTATCACAACGACATCGCGCGTACCGGTCAGCAACGGGTGGAAACGACGCTCACGCCCGCCAATGTGAACGCCACGACGTTCGGCAAGATCGGCTTCGATGCCGTCGACGGCAAGGTCGATGGCGAGCCGCTTTATTTGTCTGCCGTGTCGATCGCCGGGGGCAACCACAACGTGCTGGTTGTCGTGACGGAGCACGCGAGCGTCTATGCGTTCGATGCCGACAATGGCGGGCTGATTTGGCAGGTTTCCACGCTAGGCAACAATGAAACGCCGAGTGACAACAGGAACTGCACCCAGATCACACCTGAAATCGGCATCACGTCAACGCCCGTCATCGACCGATCGCGGGGACCGCATGGCACGATCTACGTGGTCGGGATGTCGAAGGACAGCTCGGGCGGCTATCACCAGCGCATCCATGCGCTCGATATCACGACCGGCTCCGAGCTGTTCGGCAGCCCGACGGAAGTCACCGCGTCGTTCCCCGGTAACGGCCCGAACAGTGCTGGCGGCGTCGTGACGTTCAATCCGGCGCAGTATGCGGAGCGCCAGTCGCTGCTGGAGCTCAATGGCAAGATTTATACGGGCTGGACGTCCCACTGCGACCTGGCCCCCTACAACGGCTGGGTGATCGTGTATAGCGCCGACACGCTCACGCAGACGAACGTGCTGAACCTGACGCCGAACGGCACGGAAGGGTCGATCTGGATGAGTGGAACCGGCATGGCATCGGACGGCCAGTCCATCTACTTTCTCGACGCGAACGGTACGTTCGACACGACGCTGGACGCGAATGGCTTCCCATCGCTCGGCGACTTCGGCAATGCATTCATCAAGCTCGGAACGACGAACGGGCTCACGGTCTCTGACTACTTCAGCGTGTCGAATACGGTGGCCGAATCGCAAGCGGACGAAGATCTCGGCTCAGGCGGAGCACTGGTGCTGCCGGACTTCACCGACGCGGCCGGCGGCATTCATCATCTTGCGGTCGGCGCGGGAAAGGATGCGAACATCTACGTCGTGAACCGCGACGCGATGGGCAAATTCAATCCAAACGCGAACGACATCTACCAGGAGATCAGCGGCCAGCTCGGCGGGAGCGTGTTCGGGATGCCTGCCTACTTCAACAACACAATTTACTTTGGGGCGGTAGGCGACAACATCAAAGCGTTCGGCGTTGTGCAGGCAAGGGTGTCGACGGTCCCGGCCAGCAAGTCTCCCGAGACGTTCGTTTACCCAGGAGCGACACCCAGCGTGTCGGCCAATGGCACATCGAATGGGATTGTGTGGGCAGCGCAGAACGGCACCATCGCGGGACTCTATGCGTACGACGCGACGAATCTCGCGCATGAGCTCTACAACAGCAATCAGGCGCCGAACGGTCGAGATCAATTCGGCATGGGCAACAAGTTCATCACGCCGATGATCGCGAACGGAAAGGTCTATGTGGGGACCACGAATGGTGTGGCGGTGTTTGGGCTGTTAGGCCCCTAGTAGTGCCCGGTGGCAGGCAAAAAGGGAATGCCGACTGCGAATGTGGCCTATCCAGATCGAGACGTCGACGATGATCATTCCGCGTCAGGCCTCCGGCGTGGGATGTCCTCCATACCCCGGTTACTGCCGCCGAGCGCCGCAAGACGGCGTGCCGCCTCACGTTGGATCAAGGCTTTAAGTGCTTCTCTGACGAGCGCCGATTTCTCGTTCAAACCCGTATAGACCTGCGCCTTCGCCAGCAAGTCGTCGTCTATAACGAGTGTCGTGCGCATCTTGACCTCCGTTGAATGGGGCATGAATTATCGCATCGACTGACGCACAAATTGATGCCCGGCAGCCTCCGCGAACACTACCAAGACCGAGGCTTTTTCCCAATCGTCGACGCACGACGAATTTGCGTACCATTCCATCGTGGCGGCGTATATTGGTGCCAGACGCAACCGTCCATTCAATCCATACCTGCGGCCAGACGCGCTCTCCTCGCAAGACTGCGCGGGCAGAAACGCAAGTCTCGCGATCTCTCGCATCGACTACAGGAGCAAGCGTGCCGAGTCGTCCCCCGACCGCCTTGTGGGCCCAACAGTTCCGGCGGTCGTCGGCATCCAAGGCAAGTCTGCAGGATCAGATCCGGCAGATGCTCGTGGCCGCGATCCTCGACGGCCAGTTGCCGCCCGACGCCGCGCTGCCGTCGAGCCGTGAACTCGCCGATCAGTTGGGCGTCGCCCGCAACACGGTCGTGCTTGCCTACCAAATGCTCGTCGAAGAAGGCTATCTGATCTCGCGCGAACGTAGCGGACACTTCGTGAACGCAGCGATGCTCGGAGGCCGGCCTTGCCTCGACGCCGCTCCGTCCGTGGCGTCCGCGTCCGCCGACGCAGACGCACCGGGCCGACCCATCTGGCAACAGCGCATCGCGCGCCCGCCGTCGCAGCAGCGCAATATCGTGAAGCCCGCGAATTGGCAGCACTACGAATTTCCCTTCATCTATGGCCAGTTCGACCAGTCGCTGTTTCCCATCAACGACTGGCGAGAGTGCTGCATGAAAGCCCTGTCGGTCATGGAGATCCGCAACTGGGCACCTGACCTGATCGAGCGTGACGACGAATCGCTGATCCAGCAGATCCGCACGCGCGTGCTGCCGCGGCGTGGCGTCTTCGCGATGCCCGACGAAATCATCATCACGAACGGCTGCCAGCAGGCGTTGTACCTGATTGCCGACCTGCTCTGCGGCGAGGACACGACGGTCGGTTTCGAGAATCCAGGCTATCCCGACGCCCGCAACATCTTCGAAAACCGCAATGCGCGGCTGCTGCCGCTGCCGGTCGACAGCAACGGGATTGCACCCGATGCGCTCCGCGATTCGCTCGCGCGCTGCGACTACGTGTATGTGACGCCGAGCCACCAGTGCCCCACCACCGCGACGATGCCGGTCGAGCGCCGCCACGCGCTGCTCGATTGCGCCCGGCAGCACGACTTCGTCATCGTCGAGGACGACTACGAGAGCGAGAACACGTTCTCCGGCACGCCGCACCCAGCGCTGAAAAGCCTCGACACGGCCGATCGCGTGATCTACGTCGGCAGTCTCTCGAAGACCTTCGCGCCTGGCCTGCGGCTCGGCTACGTGGTCGGCCCGCGCGAGCTGATTCGGGAGCTGCGCGCGCTGCGACGCCTGATGGTGCGGCATCCTGTCGGGTACATCCAGCGCGCGTTCGCGACGTTTCTCGCCCTCGGGCACCACGACGCGCTGCTGCGCCGGCTCGCGCACGCGTACCGCGAGCGCTCGCAGGCCCTGATGGCCGCGCTCGATGCGCATCTGCCGGAAGCGCGTTACGTGCCTATCACGGGCGGTGCGTCGTCCTGGGTCGAAGGTCCTGAGTGGCTCGACGACACGCGCCTTGCGGCCGACGCGCAGGCGGCCGGCATTCTGATCGAGCCCGGTAGCGTGTTCTTCATGAACGACGACCAGGACGCACGACGCTATTTCCGTATGGGCTTCTCGGCCATTGCACTGGATCGGATCGAGCCCGGCGTGCGTGCGCTCGCGCAATGCGTGCGCGCGCAGCAGCCCACTGCCTGACGCACGGCCCACCCGTCAAGACGCGCGCTGGTAGTAAAGGTTTTGCGGATGCCGCGCATCCGCGAAGAAGAACCAGCGCTCCGCGACAAGGCCCGCATACTGGATCACGAACGCAGCGCCGAGTACGACAGCGACAGCCGTCGACATCTGCGCGAGCGCGCCCGCGCCCGTCAGCACGAATGGCACCGCGAACGCGGCGACCAGGAAGCCGACCTTGACCATCCGCACCGTGCCGCTGCTCTGCCCGTGAAAGAACTCGCGCGTGTTGAACGCGCTCGCCGTGAAGCCACGCGACTTCTGCTCAACCTTCGCGTCGCGAATGCCGGTCGCGCTCTGCACGGTCGACTTCGGCACGAGTCGCGCGTTGCGCTTGAGCGATGCGACACGCGTCGCGCAGCCCGCGAGCGTCAAGACACATGCCCACGGTGCGACCAAGCCGACGAGCGAGGGCGCGAGCCACGCTGCGCACGCGGTTGCAAGGGTGCACCCGGACGCGCAGCCGAGCAGCACGAAGTTCACAAGCGTGAGCGGGCTCGCCCATTCCTGCAGGAAGCGCAGGCACGCGTAGATCATCGCGGTGCAGACGAACAGTGCGACGCTCGCCGCCGCACCGAGTACGCCGATCGCGAGCGTGCCGCCGAACCCGACCCAATGCGCGATGCCGTACCCAAACGCGAGCGACAGGAACACGGGCAGCGCGATGCATTCACGCGACAGCCACGAGGTGCGCCACATCGCGATGGCACGCCATGCGCGCTCCGGATGCCCGAGATGGAAGAACGACGCGAACAGGCCGAGCGTGCCGAGCGTGACCGTCAACGCGGCGCCGACGATATAGAACGCCGACGGAATGTCGGTGCTCGTTGCCCGTGCAACCGCTTCGATCGCCACGAGCGTAAGCAGCAGGCCCTGCGCGGTCCCGCAGAGCGTGGTGAGAAAAATGACTGAGAAAGCGGGCCGCATGGAAACTCCCTCGATGCCGATGGATTGATGTGAACCGCCCGATTCATCGCCGCACGGCCATTGCCGCGAGATCGATCTCGCCGCGTTCGTAGCGCGCTTCGAGCGAATCGTCCGCCGCTGACGACGTGCTCCCGCACCCGCCGCCCTTCCCGCAGCCGCACGACGGCTCGGTCTTCACGCGTGGCAGATAGTGGTTCGACGGCTTCGTGTCCCACTCCGGCATCAACTGATACCCCCCGCGCTCGCGAATCGCGCGCGACACCTCCGACTCCGGATCGTGAATGTCGCCGAAGAGCCGCGCAGACGTCGGGCACGCGAGCACGCAAGCCGGCTTGCGATCGCGCTCGGGCAGTGCGTCGTTGTAGATCCGGTCCGCACAGAGCGTGCACTTCGTCATCTCTTTGCGGCCTTCGTCCAGCTCCCGCGCGCCGTACGGGCACGCCCACGCGCAATACTTGCAGCCGATGCACTTGTCGTAGTCGACGAGCACGATCCCGTCCGACTTGCGCTTGTAGCTCGCACCGGTCGGGCAGACCGGCACGCACGGCGGATCTTCGCAGTGCAGACAGGATTTCGGGAAGTGGATCGTGTCGGTCAGGGGAAACACGCCCGCCTCGTACGTCTGCACGCGATTGAAGAACGTGCCCGACGGATCGTCGTCGTACGGTCGGATGTCCGTGAGGCTGCCTGCCTCACCGGACGTGTTCCACTCCTTGCAGCTCGTCACGCAGGCATGGCAGCCGACGCAGACGTTCAAGTCGATGACGAGGGCCATTTGGGTCATGTTACGGTTCCTCCCTCAGAGTCCTTCTGGGTCGCATCGGACGCGAACGCGCGCCGCAACCGTGCCGCGAACTCACCCTTGCCCGCGAAGTACGCCTGCACGCGCTGCAGCACATTCGTCGAGCCGGGCAGCGGTTGCATCGGCGCGAACTGCGGCAGCGTCGTCGTCGCATCGGCCTCGGCCGGATAGACCCGCACGCGCACGTCGTACCAGCCGGCCTGGCCCGTGATCGGATCGGAATTCGAGATCCGCTCGCCGGCTCGCATGTCGCTCGGCAACTCGTCGGTGATCACATGATTCAGCAGAAAGCCGCGCTGCGACTCACCCGCGCCCGGCCCCAGGTTCCATGCGCCGGCGGCCTTGCCGATCGCGTTCCAGGTCCACACCGTGCCCGGCTCGACCGCCTCGCTGTAGCGCGCGCGGCAACGCACCTTGCCCCACGGCGATTCGACGTAGATCCACCCGCCGTCGTCGATGCCCTCTGCTGCTGCCATTGCGGGATTCACGAACAGATGGTTCTCGCCGTGAATCTGCCGCAGCCAGGCGTTCTGCGAATCCCATGAGTGATACATCGCCATCGGCCGCTGCGTGATCGCCGCGAGGGGATAACGATCGAGATCGGTTGCATCGCGCTCGAGCGGCGGATACCAGAACGGCAACGGATCGAAGTAGCGCGCGATGCGCGCGCGCAGGTGATCGGGCGGCTGCCGTCCTTTCGTCTTGCCCTGCGCAGCGAGACGGAAAGTCTGCATGACTTCCGAATAGAGCTGGATGACGATCGGCACGCCGTACTTACGCATCCCGTTCTCGACCGCCCATTCCATGTACGGGCCGTTGAAGTTGCGCATGTACTGCAACGACTCCGGGAGCCGGTGGTGATAGACGCAGTTGTTCTTCGCATACTGCTCCCACTGCTTCGGATTCGGCTCGCCGATGACGGCCTTCGTCCCGTCCGTGCCGCGCCAGCCAATCAGAAAGCCCGTGCCCGAATCAGGCGCGGTCTGGAAGTTGATGACGAAGTCGGGATAATCGCGGAACTTGCGCTTGCCGTCCGGCGTCGTGAACGCCGGAAACTTGAGCCGGCTGGCGAGCTCGATCAACACCTCCTGGAACGGCTTGCATTCGCCCGTCGGCGGCACCACCGGCACGCGCACCGAATCGACGGGACCGTCGAATTCGGAGATCGGGCGGTCGAGCACCGACATCACGTCATGGCGTTCGAGATAGGTCGTGTCGGGCAGGATCAGATCGGCAAACGCGGTCATCTCCGATTCGAACGCGTCGCAAACGACGAGAAACGGGATCTTGTATTCGCCGTCCGCTCGCTTGTCGACGAGCATGTTGCGGACTTCCGTCGTGTTCATCGACGAATTCCATGCCATGTTCGCCATGAAGATCAGTAGCGTGTCGATGGGATACGGATCGCCCCGCCACGCATTCGTGATCACCGAATGCATGAGCCCATGCACCGCGAGCGGATATTCCCACGAGAAGGCCTTGTCGATGCGCGCAGGCGAACCGTCGTCGTGCACGAACAGATCCTCAGGCTTGGCAGGCCAGCCAAGCGGGCCAGTCGCGAGCGGCGTGTTCGGCTTGATCGACGCCGGATCGCTCGGCGGCTTGGCCGACGGCGGTGCCGCCCGCGGGTACGGCGCCTTGTGACGGAAGCCGCCCGGACGATCGATCGTGCCGAGCAGCGACATCAGCACCGCCATCGCGCGAATCGTCTGGAAGCCGTTCGAGTGCGCGGCCAGTCCGCGCATTGCATGGAACGCGATCGGCGCGCCTTCCACCGTGTCGTGCGTCTTGCCCCACGAATCGGTCCACTGAATCGGCAGCGCGATCCGCTGCTCGCGCGCGACGGCCGCCATCTCGCGCGCGATGCGCCGAATCGTGTCGGCCGCGATACCGGAGATCTCCGCCGCCCACTCCGGCGTGCAAGGCGCAACCTGCTCGCGCAGCAGCGTGAACGACGGCGCGACCGGCGTGCCGTCCTCGAGCGTGTAGCGGCCGTCGAGCGCGGGCTCCGCGCCGTCCGTGTGATGCAGCACCGCACGGTTAGTGCGCGCGTCCCACCAGAGATGATTCTGCGGGTACAGTGCGTTGACTTCAGGCGCATCGGGATCGCGGACGAAAAGGCCGAACGTGTCGCGTTCCTCGCGCAAATCGACGAGCTCGCCCGCATTCGTGAATCGCTCGACGAATGCGCGATCGTAGGCATCGAGCTCGATCAGCTCGCGAATCAATGCCATGAACAGCGCGCCATCCGTGCCGGGGCGAATCGGAATCCATTCGTCGGCAATCGCCGCATAGCCGGTGCGCACGGGATTGATCGCAATGAAGCGCCCTCCCGCCCGCTTGAACTTCGACAATGCGATCTTCAGCGGATTCGAGTGATGATCCTCGGCTGTGCCGATCATGAAGAACAGCTTCGCGTGGTCGAGATCGGGGCCGCCGAACTCCCAGAACGAGCCACCGATCGTATAGATCATGCCGGCCGCCATGTTCGCCGAGCAGAACCCGCCATGCGCAGCGTAATTGGGCGTACCGAACTGCTTCGCGAACAGACCCGTCAGCGCTTGCATCTGATCGCGGCCGGTGAAGAGCGCGAACTGTTTCGGATCGGTCGCACGCAGATGCGCGAGGCGCTTCTCGAGCGTCGCGAAGGCGACGTCCCACGACACGGGCTCGAACTGCGCGTCGCCGCGCGCCGCGCCGCGCTTGCGCATCAGCGGCCGCGTGAGACGCGCCGGCGAGTACTGCTTCATGATCCCCGACGAGCCTTTCGCACAGATCACGCCCTGGTTCAGCGGATGGTCCGGATTGCCGTCGATGTAGCGAATCTCGCCGTCGCGCAGGTGCACGCGAATCCCACAGCGGCACGCGCACATGTAGCACGTCGTGGTCTTGACCTCGAGCTTCTCGTTCTGCGTGCGCGCGTGATGGTCCATCGTCCTTCCTCCTTCACGGATAGCGGCCCCCGAACCTCGACGAGGAAGGGGCCGGCAATTCGGCATCACTTATGCTACGTGCGGCAGGAGCCGACAAAAAGTCGCTTTCCATGATCGAAACTATCGGCCCGCCAGATAGTTCAATGCAGCTAGTCACCCAGTCAGGGCCTTTCGTCGTGCCTGAAGTACTGGAGATAAAGCATGCGCTGTCCGATCCGACGGAACGGTGCGAACAGATGGCCCGGCAGCGGGCTCGTGAAGATCGGCAGCGTCTGATGCGCGCCCTTTCCCGCGATGCGCTCGGCCAGCCGCCGCCCCGCTTGCTGCGAGTACGACACGCCGTTGCCGCCATATCCGAGCGCGTAGAACACCGATTGTTTCGGATCAGGCTGACAAACCCGCGGCATCATGTCGTGGCTCACGTCCACCCACCCCCACCACGAGTAATCGATCGGCACGCCGCGCAGCGCTGGGAACTTGCGCGCCATGCCCTCCTTCAGCAAGTCCAGGTGGCGCGGATTCGGCGCGTCATGACCTGTGATCGCGCTGCGGCTGCCGATCTGCAGGCGGCGGTCAGGCAGGAAGCGATAGTAGAAACGCAGCGTCCGCGTGTCGGTCAGCACCTGCGTCGTGCGGAAGTTGCACGCGCCGATCTCCTCGTCGGTGAGCACACGCGTGACCATCGAATTCGACAGGATCGGCATCACCTTGCTGCGCAGCGACGGATGCAACGTCTGCGCCGTATAGGCACCGGTCGCGATGCCGACCGCCCGCGCGCGGACGATGCCCCCTGGCGTACGCAGATGATGCACGCCGTTGATCGTCTCCCACCCGATCACGGGGCTGCTCGTATGAACTCGGGCACCGGCCGCGCGTGCGAGACGCAGATAGCCGAACGCGAGCTTCAACGCGTGAATGCCGATGCCTTCCGGCTCGTGCAGTGCCCCGGCCGCCTCGTGGTCGTTCAGGAATTCACGACGGAAGGTCTCCGCGCTAAGCAGTTCGGAGGGATAGCCGAACACATCCTTCCAGACCTTCGCCTCGGCGGCGAGCTTCGCCATGATGCGAGGACGATGCGCAATCAGGAAGTGGCCGCCCGGCTGCGGGTCGCAATCGATCTCGGCCACGAACGACTTGAAGTGATTGAAGCCTTCGAGGATCTCTTCGTGCATCTTCAGCGCGACGTCCTTGCCCCAGCGGTCGATCCATTGCGAGCGCGAGAGGCGCCCCGACGCGTTCTGCCCCTGCCCACCGTTGCGGCTGCTGCAGCCCCAACTCGTGCGATTCGCCTCGAGGACGACGGCCTTGATGCCGTGCTCGCGCGCGAGGCATAGCGCCGTGGCGAGTCCCGTATAGCCCGCACCGATGATCGCGACGTCGACGTCGATGTCCTTCGTGATGGGACCGTCGTCGGGCGGCGGGCTGCCGGCGGTCGCAACCCAGTACGTCGGCGCGTAGTCCTTGCCCTGTCCGGGGCCGGGGGAGACGAGCGGATCGTAAGTCGGATCGTAACGCGTGTCGGCCGACGCACCCGTGATCAAGCCGCCCGCCACTCGATCGACAGAGCTGTATCCCATGATTAGCACTCCTATGCGGCAATCTGTTGAAGAAAGTTTAGGTAGGCCAATTTCACTCAGGTAGAACCAGTGGCACGAATTCGCTTGGACCAGCGCGTTAGCGCGTTGCGGGGGTAGTCAATGTGGCACAAAATGGTTCATTTCCAGCGCCCCCCCGAGGAAAGACATGCCCGCCCCCACCCCTGCGCCGCCCGATGCCGCGCCCGCCGACGACGCGCGCGTGCTGCGCGCGCTGGCCGTGCTCGAAGCGCTGGCCTCGGCGGGACAGCCCTGCACGCTGTCGCAGCTGTCCGTGCGCTTGCACATTCCCAAAGCCACGCTGCTGCGGCTGATCGAATCACTGGAAGCGCGTGGCTACGTGATGCACCTGCCGGACTCGCGCGGCCATGATCGCGGCATCGCACTCGGCCCGCGCGCGGCACAGTTCGCACTGGCGACACTCGGGAACAATACGTTCACGCGCGCATGCCGGTCAGTGCTGCGCGCGCTCGCCGACGTGCTCGGCGAAACCTGCAATCTCACCGCGCTCGACAATGACACGGTGCTGTACGTGGAGCGTGTGGAAACGACCGAGCCATTGCGGCTCGAGATGCGGCCCGGCATGCGCGTGCCGCTGCATTGCACCGCCAGCGGCAAGCTGTTTCTGTCGCAGATGACGATACTCGAGCGCAACGCGCTGCTCGCCCAACTGACGCTCAAGAAAATGACCCACCGGACCCTGACCGATCCGCAACTGCTCGCAGCCGAACTGGACCGCCTCGGGAGACGCGGTGTCGGTATCGACAACGAGGAATTCGTGCGAGGAATGGTGGCCGTGGCGGTGCCGGTCAGAGCGGCCGCCGACGGGCACGTGCTCGCGTCGCTGGCCGTGCATGCGCCGACTGCACGCGCCACGCTCGATGACCTGCTAAAGGCGGTCCCGCAGATGAAGGAAGCCGCAAGCCGCCTGGCGCCGCTCCTGCACATGAACGACGCCTAGTCGCTGCTGGACGAAGCGGGCGACGAGGTCGCGCGTTCGTTCAATGCGCGAGGATGTCCATCGCGCGTTTTTTCAGCTCCAGGAAATGCGGCTCGAATGCGACATCCGGCGTTCGCGGCCGATCGAGCTCGATCGGTACGTCGAGCGCGACCCGTCCCGGTCGCGCCGAGAGCACGACAAGACGCGTACCGAGAAAGATCGCTTCGTCGATGTCATGCGTGATGAACACGATGGTGCAGTGCAATTGATCCCACAGCGCCGTCAGGAAAGTCTGCATGGCGCTGCGGGTTTGCGCGTCCAATGCACCGAAGGGCTCGTCCATCAGCAATACCTTGGGCTTCATGACGAGCGCACGAGCGATCGCCACGCGCTGCTGCATGCCCCCTGACAGCTCGTAGGGCTTGTGTCGCGCGAAGGACTCCAGGCCGATCGTGTGCAGGATTTCAGCCGAGGCCTGTCGACGCTTCGCCTTGGGCACCGCATGCAGCGAAAGACCGAACTCGATGTTGTCTTCCACGCTGAGCCACGGAAACAGCCCGGCCTGCTGGAACACCACGACGCGGTCTGCGCCGGGCTGATCCTTGACCTCGCCGTCGACGTAAATGTTGCCCCGGCTCGGCGTTTCCAGACCAGCCAGCAGGTGCAGCAAGGTGGTCTTGCCGCAGCCGGAGGCCCCGAGCACGGTGACGAACTCACCGCCCTGGAACTGCAGGTTGATGTTTTCGAGCGCGGCGATGGCGCCGAAGGTCTTGTACAGGGAATCGATGACGATATTCAAGTTCGTCTCCTGCTAGGCGAGTAAGCCCTCAATGGGCAAGCGATTTCGAATACTGCGGCGCGACGTTGGTGTCGAAGCTCGCCGGCACTGACGAAATACGCCCGATCGAGTTCAGCACCTTGGCGGTATTGACCAAGGTTTCGTAGGTCGCCGAGGTTTTCACGCCCGCGTCGATGCCCATGACTTTCGGCGTAGTCTGATCGGCACCGGAAAACAGCTCGTAGCCGGCCAACTCGCTTTGCGCGACGGGCACGGTGACGCCCGTCTCGCGCGCCATCTCGGCCAGCGCCTTGTCGCGCTCCTTCAGCGTCATCTGATAGCCCTGATCAAGGGCGGTGACGAAGCCGCGGACCAGATCCGGATGGGCCTTCGCCCAGTCGGCATTGGCGATGCAGACGTTGTAGCTCGAAGCGCCTCGCGGCAGATCGCCGTCCGTCTTGATCGCCTTGCCGCCGGCCGTGCGCAGCGCACTGAATACCGGATCCCAGACGATTGCCGCGTCGATCGCGCCGGTCACCCAGGAGGTGCGCATCTGCGGGGGAGCCATGTTGATTTGGGTCACCGACGCGTACGGCACATGCGCCTCGGCGAGAAAGGTCGCCAATTCGAAAGAAGCCTGCGAGCCGGCGACGATCGCGATCTTCTTGCCTTGCAGACCGGACACGTCGTGGATGCCGCTCTCGGGCTTGACCACGATGCCGGCCGCATTCGTGTAGCGTTCCTGGTTGTACACGATGGTCATCGGCAAGCCCTGCGCGATGGCGGTAACGAGCGGCGGAATGCCGATGCCGCACATGAACGTCAGGCTGTTCGACGCCAGCGCGCTCATCGCCGCCGGGCCGGAACTGAACAGCTTGTACTGGACGTCGGCGTTCATCTGATGTTCGAACAAATGCTCGGCCATCGACACCATGTACGGATCGGCGCCGTTGTCCTCGTACCCGACGATGACTTCAGGCTTGCTCTCGGCATGGGCCGCTCCGGCGATGAAGCAGCCGGCGACCAGCAGAACCGCAGTCACGGTTTGGACCCTTTGCGTCTTGTTCATTTCTCGTCTCCTGCGACAGTTCGATTCAGTTATGCCCACGCCAGGGCACGACCAAATTCTCGATCTTGCGAATCACCAGCTCCATCCCATAGCCGATGAGCCCAATGATGACGATGCCCACGATCACGACGCCGACCTGCAGCGCTTGTCCGGCGAACTGCACGAGCCACCCCAGCCCACTGCTGGCTGCGATCAGTTCGGCTGCGACCAGGCAAGTCCAGGCGACGCCGATCCCCACCCGCATCGCGGTGAAGATCTCCGGCAGCGCCGAAGGCAACACGATCTTGCGGAAGATTTGTGCGTTGCTCGCGCCCAGGGTGCGAGCCACCGCGATACGCAGCCCCGGTGTGCTCTTGACCCCCGACATGGTCCCGATGATGATGACCGGGATGGTGCCGACCAGGATCAGGATGGCTTTGGGCAATTCCCCGATGCCGAACCACACCACGAGAAGCGGGATGTAGGCGAGCGGCGGAACCGGACGGACGAACTGCAGCAAGGGGTCGATGATGTCGAACACGACCTTGTTGCGTGACATCAGCAGGCCGATTGGAACGCCGATCAAGACCGCGCCGACAAAGCCGATGGCGATGCGAAAGCAGCTGATCAAGATGTCGCTGATCAACGACTGCCCGCCGTATCCGCTGCGCAGGATTTCGACGAAGGATTGCCACACGGCCACGGGCGAAGGCAGCGCAAACGAAGGGAAGATCCCCGCCATCGACACCGCCTGCCACAGCAAGACGGTGATCAGCAGTACGGCCGCGGTCAACCAGTAAGAATTCATGCCTGCGCGGGCGAGGAACTGCTTGATCCTCGGCGCGCTCGGCGACGCCAAGGGACGTTTGATCGACTTGCCATGCTCGTGTAGGGCTCTCACTGCCGTCTCCTCAAGTTCCAGTTCCTATGGGAACGTCACACCGAATCCTCTTCGTCATGCAATCCGTGCGCCAACACGTCGATGACGCAGGCCGTTTATTGCTCGTACAACCAACCGAAGATAGCCATGGACAGAGAGCGGCCTGAGGCCGCTGATCGGTAGCCAGGAGCCCGTTTTGCTTCTGACTGAAAGTATAGTCAGCGTCGACGAAACGGATTTCGGTCTCTCGAGGAGCACGCACCTGCAAGCTCGCCCGTTTGACCAAGCATCGGCAAACAATAAGGCAGCGGGTAGTACCAGGCGAAAGGATCCGATGGGTCCAGCCTCGAGATCGTCGATTCGGACTGCTTGTGTTTCATGGACAGTTTCATGGACGACGTGAGTCCGAGCGGCGGTGCCCCGTGCGGCTGGCTTTTTCGCTGGCCCAAGCGAAACCTCTGAACTGGCGCTACCCCCGGAAACCCGCGCCCGCTAACGTGTCGATACCAGGTGCTGCATCGTGCAATGCCGGAGTAAGTGCTCTGCATAAGAGCGCCGAACAACTCCCAGTAAGCGCTAAAGCGCCAACTGGGAATACTTCGGCATGGGACCAGAGTAAGCGCTGAAGCGCTAACTCTGATCGACAGGAGACACGTATGACCAACATGCCCCTCGCCTCTTCCGCCATCACGGCCGACACGCTCGCCGCGTTTTCCGACGCATTCAACCGCCATGACCTGGATGCACTAATGGGCTTCATGACCGAGGACTGCATGTTCGACGCGGCCGCCGGGCTTGATGTCCACGGCACGCGTTTCGTCGGCCGCGACGCCGTTCGCGCAGCGTTCGAAGCCGTGTTCAAAAGCTTTCCCGATGCGCACTGGGGCCATGGCCGGCACTACGTCGCCGGCGAACGCGGCGTCTCCGAGTGGGTATTCACCGGCACGCACACCGAAGGCTGGCGCATCGAAGCCGAAGGCTGCGACCTGTTCGAGTTCCGCGACGGGCTCATCGCCGTCAAGCGCGCGTTCCGCAAAGACCGCCCGAAGCAGCCGGCGTAACAGGCCGCGCGCGCAGCGTCGCGTACCCCGCGCGGGCATTTTGAAACGAATCATTCCATTTCATTCCAAATCTCTCATCGATAGAGGGAATGGCTTGACCCGAGTTCGACAGTCAATAGTATTTGGAACAACCCATTCCGTTAGATGATGTCCCGGAGACAACCCATGAGCGACCATTCCACTTCCCAGCGCCCCTCGGCCAGCGGTCCGCAAGACATGACGCCGTCCGAAGCCTTCGTCGAGACCCTCGCGGCCAATGGCGTCACCGACATGTTCGGCATCATGGGCTCCGCGTTCATGGACGCGATGGACATCTTCGCGCCCGCGGGTATCCGCCTCATCCCGGTCGTGCATGAACAAGGCGCAGGCCATATGGCCGATGGCTATGCGCGCGTGTCGGGCCGCCACGGCGTCGTGATCGGCCAGAATGGCCCCGGCATCAGCAACTGCGTCACCGCGATCGCAGCCGCGTATTGGGCCCACAGCCCGGTCGTGATCGTCACGCCCGAGGCGGGCACGATGGGCATCGGTCTCGGCGGCTTCCAGGAAGCGAACCAGTTGCCGATGTTCCAGGAATTCACGAAGTACCAGGGCCACGTCACGCACCCGGCGCGGATGGCCGAATTCACCGCGCGCTGCTTCGATCGCGCGCAGGCCGAGATGGGCCCGACCCAGCTCAACATCCCGCGCGACTACTTCTACGGCAAGATCAAGGTCGAGATTCCGCAGCCGCGCAAGCTCGATCGTGGCGCCGGTGGCGAGCAAAGCCTGGACGACGCAGCCGAACTCATCGCTCAGGCGAAATTCCCGGTGATCATCTCGGGCGGTGGCGTCGTGATGGCCGATGCCATCGAGGAGTGCAAGGCGCTTGCCGAACGCCTCGGCGCACCGGTCGTCAACAGCTACCTGCACAACGACTCGTTTCCGGCCAACCATCCGTTATGGTGCGGCCCGCTCGGCTACCAAGGCTCGAAGGCCGGGATGAAGCTCCTCTCGCGCGCAGACGTCGTCATTGCGCTCGGCTCGCGCCTCGGGCCGTTCGGCACGCTGCCGCAGCACGGCATGGACTACTGGCCGAAAGACGCCAAGATCATCCAGATCGACGCCGACCACAAGATGCTCGGCCTCGTGAAGAAAATCTCGGTCGGCATCTGCGGCGACGCGAAAGCCTCGGCGATCGCGCTCACGCAGCGTCTCGCCAACCGCACGCTCGCCTGCGACGCGACGCGCAACGAACGGGGCGACCAGATCGCGAACGAGAAGGCAACCTGGGAAAAAGAACTCGACCAATGGACGCACGAGCTCGACGCGTATAGCCTCGACATGATCGAGGAGCAGAAACACGAACGCACGTTCAGCGGCGGCCGTTACCTGCATCCGCGCCAAGTGCTGCGCGAGCTCGAGAAGGCGATGCCGGAAGACGTCATGGTGTCGACCGACATCGGCAACATCAACTCGGTCGCGAACAGCTACCTGCGCTTCAACAAGCCGCGCAGCTTCTTCGCGGCAATGAGCTGGGGCAACTGCGGCTACGCGTTCCCGACGATCATCGGCGCGAAGGTCGCGGCGCCGCATCGCCCAGCCGTGTCGTATGCGGGTGACGGCGCGTGGGGGATGAGCCTCATGGAAACGATGACTTGCGTGCGCCACAACATCCCCGTCACGGCCGTCGTGTTCCACAATCGGCAATGGGGGGCTGAGAAGAAGAACCAGGTCGACTTCTACAACCGCCGCTTCGTGGCGGGCGAGCTCGATAACCAGAGCTTCGCGGCGATCGCACGCGCGATGGGTGCCGAAGGCATCGTCGTCGACAAGCTGGAGGACGTCGGTCCCGCGCTCAAGCGTGCGATCGACATGCAGATGAACGAAGGCAAGACGACGATCATCGAAATCATGTGTACACGGGAGCTCGGCGATCCGTTCCGGCGCGATGCGCTGTCCAAGCCCGTGCGCCTGCTCGATAAGTACAAGGATTACGTCTGAGCGTTCTGCGGCCGCGAGCCTGTGCGTTGCGGGCTCGCGGGCCGCCGGTCGGCCGAACCAGCGGATTGCTCTGCTGCCTTCGGCCGCCCTTCATCTGCGGACGCCCCCGTCCCGTTGCGAGCCCATCACGCCATGAAACCCCTGAACCGCATCGTCGAAGCCGCACGCACCTCGCCGACGCGCATCGTGCTCTGCGAGGCCGAAGATCCACGCGTGCTGGCCGCCGCCGTGCGTGCGAGCCGCGAGGACGTTGCGCGCATCGTGCTGGTCGGCAACCCGGACGCGATCGGCGCGGCCGCCCGGCAGGAAGCGCTCGCGCTCGACGAGATCGCACTGGTCGACCCGGCCACGTCCGCGTGGCGTGCGCCGTTCGTCGACGAGCTCGTCGCGCTACGCGGCAGCAAAGGTATGACGCGCGAGCTCGCGCAAGCCGAAGTGCTCAAGCCGCTCGTGTTCGCCGACTTGATGGTGCGCCTCGGCCACGCGGACGGCTCCGTAGCGGGCGCCATTCACACGACCGCCGATGTCGTGCGCACGGCGATCCAACTGATCGGTCTCGAGCCATCGTTCAAGCTCGTGTCGAGCTTCTTCCTGATGATGCTTTGCGAGCCGTTCCACCACTACAAGGGCGGACTGATCTTCTCGGACTGCGCGCTCGTCGTCGATCCCGACGCGACCCAGCTTGCCGAGATCGCGATGGCCGCCGCCGACAGCGCGCGCAGCCTCCTGATGGAGGAGCCGCGCGTGGCCATGCTGTCATTCTCGACGAGCCATAGCGCGCATCACGCGCACGTCGACAAAGTGATCGACGCGACGCAGCGGGTGAAGTCATTGCGCCCCGGCCTCGCGATCGACGGCGACGTACAGCTCGACGCAGCGATCGTTGCAGAGATCGCCGAACGCAAGATCGAGCACTCGCAGGTGGGGGGGCACGCGAATGTGCTCGTCTTCCCGAACCTCGACGCGGGCAATATCGGCTACAAGCTCGCTGAACGCATCGGCGGTGCGAAGGCGATCGGGCCCATGCTGCAGGGCCTCAACCGCCCCGCCAACGACCTGTCACGCGGCTGCAGCGCCGAAGATATTTATTACGTGATCGCCGTGACGGCGGTCCAGGCACAAGCGGCACGCCAACGCGCGACGCCCCGCTAGCCCCCTAACGCCCCTACCGCCGCGCCCCGATCCACCGAGCAAGCGCCACGAACCGCGCCATGTCGAGGGGCGCAGCTGGATCGAGCGCCACGCAATGCCGGTAATACGGGCTCAGATCGAGCCCGACGCCGAGTCCGATCACGTCCACGTCGCGCAGCATCTCGTGCCGTGCGACCACATCCTTCAGATGGTTGTCGAGATAAAACGCGTCGTTGGCTTGCGCGGTCGCCGCATCCATCGGGCTGCCGTCCGAGATCACGACGAGGATGCGTCGCGCTTGCGCGCACGCGGCCAGCCGCGTACATGCCCATTCGACGGCCTCGCCGTCCACACCCTCTCGAAACAGATCTGCCTTGAAGAGCGCGGCGATCTCGGCACGTGTGCGCCGCCAGGTCTCGTCGGCACCCTTGAACACCCAATGACAGATCTCGTTCAGGCGCCCCGGATGCGGCGGCCGTCCGCGCGCAAGCCACTCGAGCCGCGCGCGGCCGCCATTGCACACCCCCGTCGTAAAGCCGAGCACCTCGGTCGCCAGCCCGGCCTGCTCGCTCGCGCGCACGAGGGTGTCGACCAGCATCGCGACGGGTTCGATATGCGCTTTCATCGACCCCGAGCAGTCGATCAGGAAGCCGACCACGCAATCGCCGCGCGGCCGCAGCCGCTCTCGCGTGAACACGCGCCGCTCGGCGGGCGAGCTGATGATCTGAGCCAGGCGCCGCCCGTCGATACGCCCGTCCTCTTCGCCGAACGACCAGCCGTCTCGCTGCGGCACCGCGAGCTCAGCCTGCAACACGCGCGCGATCCGCGCGACATTGATGCCACGCGCAGCAATGCGCTCGTCGAGCCGCTCGCGGTACTCGCGCAGCAAGGCCTTGCGCACGAGCGTGCCCGGCCGAATCTCGCGGTCGAACTGCGTCGTATAGGCACGATAGCCACGCTCGGCCGCACCCAACACGCGACTATCGCCCGTCTGCGCGCGCGCGGGCTGTGCTTCCTCCGATTCATCGAAGTCGACCCATAGCGAGAACGACGTCAAGGCGTCGTCGGGTTCGGACGCGTCGTCGCCAGTTTCGGTAGCGAGCGCGGCACGTGCGTGGTCGAGCATGGCCGCGACGCGACACGCCAACTCGCGCGCGTCGTGCGCGTAGGCGCGCTGGTCGAGCCGGTGCCGGCGCAGGCCGGCGAGAGGCACGCCGATCGTCGGACCGATGCCGGCGCGCGTGGCCTCGATCAGGTCTTCGGTCGCTTCGAGCACCGGCCAGCCGGTCACGCGCGACCATACGATCTGCACGACCGTGTAGATGAGCATGCCGAGATGACCATCGGTAAGCCCCGCGCGGCAGTATGCCCTCGACCACGCTTCGAAGCGGTAGCGCAGGTTGTGCGCAAGGCCATGCATGCCGGGCAACGCCAACGCTTCGCAGCGCACCTGCTCGAACAGTTCGAACAACAGGCGCTCGACCGGATCTCCGGGAGACAGTAGCCGATGCAGCGCCGCGTCGGAATGCGTGAGCCGCAATGCAGCGCCGTCGGCTGCGCCGCGCAGCGAGGCGAAATCATCTTCGTGGGCGTTGCTGCGCAAATGCGGCGCATGCAGCGGTAGCGGCCGCAACTGCCGACACAGGCGGCCGCCCCGATAATGCAGCGCGGCGTCGCCGGTGAGCGCACGCACGGCCGCCGCGCACAACGCCTCTCGGCGCCGCGCGGCGCACACGGCCTCAGGCGACGCAGTCACGGGCACAGCGGCGTGCCGCCGCTCGATTCACCGTCCAGCGACGCCCCGAAGAGCTCGACGCCGAAGCAGCGCTGGTAATACTCAGCGACGATCGGCCGCTCGGACTCGTCGCATTTGTTCAAGAACGTCAGCCGGAATGCGAGCGCGGGATCGCGAAAGATCTGGCAATTCTCGGCCCAGTTGATCACGGTGCGCGGCGACATCAACGTAGAGAGATCACCGGTGGCGAACCCCTTGCGCGTCAGCGCGGCCATGCTGACCATCGACTCGACGAGCGCGCGGCCCGCCTCGTCGGCCATGTCGGGCACGCGCGCGAGCACGATGCCCGCCTCCTCCTCGCGCGGCAGATAGTTGAGCGTCGCCACCACGTTCCAGCGATCCATCTGCGCGTGGTTGAGCATCTGCGTGCCGTGATAGAGGCCGTTGAGATTGCCGAGGCCGACTGTATTCGTCGTCGCGAACAACCGGAAGTACCGATGTGGATGGATCACGCGGTTCTGATCGAGCAGCGTGAAACTGCCATCGCGCTCCAGAATCCGCTGGATGACGAACATCACGTCGGGACGGCCCGCGTCGTATTCGTCGAAGATCAACGCGACCGGGCGCTGCAACGCCCACGGCACGATGCCTTCCTGGAACTCGGTGACCTGACGATCGTCGCGCACGACGATCGCATCCTTGCCGACCAGATCTAGCCGGCTGATATGACCGTCGAGGTTCACGCGCACGCACGGCCAGTTCAGCCGTGCGGCGACCTGTTCGATGTGCGTCGACTTGCCCGTGCCGTGCAGGCCCTGAACCATCACGCGCCGGTTGCGCGTGAAACCGGCGAGGATCGCGAGCGTCACCTCCGCGTTGAAGCGGTAGGCCGAATCGACGTCTGGCACGTGGTCGTCGCCCTCGCTGAACGCCGGGACCATCAGATTGGAGTCGATGCCGAAGTGTTCGCGCACCGACACCATGCGATCCGGCATCTCCTTCGTGAAATCCGTCGTCACAGCACTCTCCTCACGACCACGCCACCGCAAGCCAACTCAAATCTCGGTACAAATTGTATCGGCTGATTTTCGCCCGCTGATAGGACCAGTGGCCGGGTTTCGGCTGGTACAGCCGCGTCTTTTGATCCCGAATCGGCACTTTGCGTTTCACTTTCGACCACGCGAACGGGTGTGGGCTTGCGAATGCCCTCGCCATCCACGACATTGAAGCGAACAGCATGAAACGCGATGTTTCGCATGGACTGTCGGGAGACGCCTTTCATGGACCTGGAAGTCGACTATCTGATCGTTGGCGCGGGATCGGCGGGATGCGTGCTGGCCAATCGCTTGAGCGCCGATCCGCTCAATTCGGTCTTGCTGCTAGAAGCGGGCGGCGCTGACACCAATCCCTGGATCCACGTGCCGGTCGGCTACTTCAAGACCATGCACGATCCCGAACTCGACTGGTGCTATCGCACCGAGCCGGCCGACAACGTCGCCGGCCGCCGGATCGATTGGCCGCGCGGCAAAGTGCTGGGTGGCTCCAGTTCGCTCAACGGCCTCCTCTATGTGCGCGGACAGCGTGAGGACTACGATCGATGGGCAGAACTCGGCAATCGTGGCTGGCGCTATGTCGACGTCCTGCCCTACTTCAAGAAATCCGAAGACCAGGAGCGTGGCGCCGACGCTTATCACGGCGTAGGCGGGCCGCTGAAAGTCTCCGATCTGCGGTTGCGCCGGCCGATCGCCGATCATTTCATCGCGGCCGCGCAGGACCTCGGCATCCCGTTCAATCCCGACTACAACGGCGCCAGCCAGGAAGGCGTCGGCTACTTCCAGCAAACCGCGTATAAGGGCTTGCGCTGGAGCACCGCGAAGGGCTTTCTGAAGCCGGTGCGCTCGCGCGCTAACCTGCACGTCGAGACGCATGCCCAGACCTTGCGCGTGCTCTTCGAAGGCAACGCGGCCATCGGTGTCGAGTACGTGCAGGGCGGCGAGCGCAAGACGGCGCGCGCGCGTGTTGAGGTCATCCTCGCGTCCGGCACGATCGGCTCGCCGCAACTGCTCCAGCACTCTGGCATCGGCCCCGCGACGCTGCTGCAAAGTGTCGGCGTACCCGTGCGCCTCGATCTGCCCGGCGTCGGACGGAATCTGCAGGACCACTTGCAGGTTCGACTCGTGTTCCGCACGCGCGAACGCACGCTCAACGATGAGATCAACCATCCGCTTCGCAAAGCGTGGATCGGCATGCAATACGCGCTCTGGCGTACCGGGCCGCTCACGCTGGCCGCGAGCCAGGTCGCCATCTTCACGCGCTCCAACCCGGACGTCGATCGTCCCGACATCCAGTTCCACATGCAGCCGCTCAGTGCCGACAAGCCCGGCAAAGGCCCCCACCCGTTCTCGGCGTTCACTTCGTCGGTGTGCCAGCTGCGGCCGTTCAGCCGCGGCAGCATCGAGATCCGCTCGGCCGATCCACTGCAGTATCCGGCCATCCACGCCAACTATTTGTCGGACGAGCGCGACCATCCGGTCGTGATCGGCGGGATCAAGGTCGCACGGCGCATCGCCGCCGCGCCCTCGCTCGCGCCGCACATCGTTTCCGAGTTCGTGCCCGGCGCGCACTATCGAAGCGATGCCGAGCTGCTCGAGGCGGCGCGCCAGTTCAGCCAGTCGATCTATCACCCGGCGGGCACCTGCAAGATGGGCCGCGATCGACTCGCGGTCGTCGACGAGCGACTGCGCGTGCACGGCGTCGCGCGGCTGCGCGTAGTCGACGCGTCGATCATGCCGGAGCTCGTCTCGGGCAACACCAACGCGCCCGTCATCATGATCGCCGAGAAGGCCGCGGACATGATCCTCGAAGACCGGGCGTCGCGAGCCATATCGAGGTGCGAGCACACCGATGCGGGCACGTGAAGCGTGGGCGGGCAAGCGCCAGCAGTCGAGGCGCATGGCGACGAACCGTGTGGACGACGCGGCCGGTCCCATGTGAGTCCGTGAGCCCTTCGCTCGCACGCCTTGGCCCGCTCAACGCCGCCAGTGCAGCGGCCGGCGCAGGGTATGCCGCTCGATCCGCACGGTCGGCACCCTGTCGAGAAACGCGAACGCACCACCGTCGCGGGCGCCCTCGCGCCGCTCGCGCTCCTCGTCGGCCTCGACGGTGCGATTCGTGTTGATGAACAGCGCCGCGACGATGCCGAGCGCGAGCAGCCCGGCCGAGATCGTGAACGGCACGTTATAGCTGCCGGTACGTTCGATCAGGTAGCCGAACACGACCGGCGAAACCATGCCGGCGATACCGAAGCCGGTGTTCATCATGCCGCCCGCCGTGCCAGCGTACTTGCCTGCGATATCGAGCGGCAGGGTCCAGAGGACCGGATTCGTGATTTCGAGGAAGAAGAACGACCCGGTCAGCAACCACACCGCCGTCAACGGGTTCGCCACCGAGATCATCGGCACCAGGAACGCGAGCGAGCCGCCCATGCCGACCACCAGCACCGCACAGCGTGCGAAACGCAGCCGCCCGGTGAGCTTGAAGATCCGGTCCGACACCACCCCGCCGAACGTGTCGCCTACCACGCCAGCGAGCAGCGGTAACGCCGTGAAGAGCGCGAGCTGCTTGAGGTCGAAGCCGCGTGACTCCTTCAGGTAGGACGGCAGCCAGGTCAGATAAACCCACAGCAGCCAGCCATAGCAGAAGTCGACGAAGGTGACGAGCCACATGCGGTGGATCAGCTTGCGCCACGGCGTCGCCGAGCGCTTCGCGCGCTCACAGTCGCCGGCGCGATAGCCGATTTCGGCAGTTTCCTCGGGCGTGATGCGGCGATTCTGTTCCGGCGAATTCGTGAAGACGAAGAGATAGAGCACCGTCCACGCAAGGCTCGCGATACCGAGCAGGATGAACGCCTGCCGCCAGCCGCTCGCGACCACCACCGCGAGCACGAGCGGCGGCGTAATGGCGCCGCCGAGGCGCGCGAAGCTGTGCGTGATGCCCTGTGCAAAGCCACGCTCGCCGACCGGCATCCAGTAGGTAAATGCGCGCGTGGCGGTGGGGAACGCACCGCCCTCGCCGATACCGAGCGCGAAGCGCATGATCACCAGCACGATGACGCTGCCGGCGAAGCCGGTCCCGAGCGTCGCGGCTCCCCAGATCAGCGAGAGCACCGTCAGCACGAGCTTCGGACCGAACTTGTCCGCTAACCAGCCGCCGATGATCTGCATGGCCGCATACGGGTAGGCGAACGCCGAAAACACGAGACCGAGTTGCACGGTCGTCAGCCCCATCTCATGGCGGATCAGCGGTCCCGCGACTGCAATGTTCACTCGGTCGATGTAAGAGATGAAATACATCAGGCACATGACCGCCAAAATGATGTGGCGCGTCTTCACGCGTTGCGCAAGCTGTTTCATGCTGTTGTCTCCTACTGTCCTCTCTTGACGACTGCGATGCCCATGACGGACCGCACGGCGTGACCGGGGCAGCGGGCCTCAGCCGGGCGCCGGGGCCACCAGCTTCAGACGCTGCACCTTGCCCGACGGGCCGCGTGGCAGCTCTTTGACGAAGTGGATTTCCTTCGGCGTTTTGTAGCGGCCCAGCTCGCGCAGGCAGTGGGCGTACAGCTCCTTCACATTGGGCGTGCCGGCCCAATGCGACTCGCGCGGCACGACGAACGCAACGATCTCCTGCCCGTAGGCGGGATCGGGCACGCCGACCGCGGCGGCATCGAGCACGCCCGGATGGCGCAGCAGCGCCTCGTCGATCTCACGCGGCGCGATGTTTTCGCCGCCCTTGATGATCAACTCCTTCGAACGGCCGTTGATGTAGAAGTAGCCGTCGTCGTCCTGATAACCGAGGTCGCCGGTGCGCAGCCAGCCGTCGGCCGTGAAGGCCTTCTCGGTTTCCTCCGGGCGCTTGTAATAGCCGCGCATCACCTGATCGCCGCGCAGCACGATTTCGCCGAGGTGATGCGGGGCGCACGCGCGGCCTTCGAGATCGATCACCTTCGCCTCGCCCCCCGAGGGCAGCCCGATGCTGCCGATGCGCCGCCGAGCCGGATCGTAGGGATTGCTGAACATGGGCGCGGCGGTTTCGGTCATCCCCATCGTCTCGATGATGCCGATGCCGAAACGCGCCTCGAACGCGCGGTGATGGTCGCCCGGCAACGCGGCCGACGCGCTACGACAAAACTTCAGTGCCGAGAGGTCCAGGCCGCCCGGCTCATCGCCGTTGAGCAGGTACGCGATGATGGTGGGCACCACGTTGATCCACGTACAGCCGAAGCGCGCGACGTCGCGCCAGAATGTGCGCGCCGAAAAGCGCGGCACCATGACGACCGAGCCGACGTGATAGAGCGGCGTGATGAGCGTCACGACCAGCCCGTTGATATGGTAAAGCGGCAGCGACGCGAGCACGCGATCCTCGGCGCCGAGCCGATGTTCGATGCTGATGTTGCGCGCGTTCGCGAGCAGGTTGTGGTGGCTCAGCAGCACGCCCTTGGGGGCGCCCGTCGTGCCGGAGGTGTACATCAACAAGGCGATATCCTTCGCGTCGCCGCTGGCGCTCATCAGGGCTTCGTCGTCCGTGCCGACGCTCGCCGCCTCGGGCGCGTCGGCGAGCACGGGCAGCTCGGTAGCATCGGGCGCCGTGCGCACGAGGGCGACCTCTCGCATCGTGCCCTGCTCATGTAACTCGGATCGCACCGCGGCTAGCGCGTCGATCGTTTCGTCGCAGGCAAAAATCATGCGCGTGTCCGAATGTTCGACGATGTAGCGCAGTTGCGACGCCTGGCACAGCAGGTTCAGCGGATGCGCGATGAGCCCGCTGTACATCGCGCCGAGTAGCAGCACGGCGGTCTGGGTGCCATTGCCCATGAACACCGAGACGACGTCGCCTGGCCGCAGGCCAGCGGTGCGAAAGTGCCTTTCGAGCGCGCGGCAGCGCTCACGCAGCATGGCGAAGGTGATCACCGCGCCGGCCGCCGCCTCGTCGCCCTCCGGCGCGGCCAGCAGGAACGGCTTGTCGGGATATTGCGCGGCGCGCGCGTCGATCAAGGCGCGCAGAGTCATGGGCGTGCTCATCGGCCGACGCTCCTGAAGTAGTCGCCGAGTAGCTCGTCGAGCTCCGGCACACGCTCTGCGAGCGCATAGGCGACGCGCGTCACGTTCAGGTATTGGCGAAAGCCGAGATTGCCCGAGAAGTTATTGCGGCCCCAGGTGCCGCAGCCCATCGACAGCGAGAACGGCAGGCCATTGTCGAAGTTGCCGCCCGTCGCGAGGCAGTGCGCCTGGTTGACGATCACGCGCGCGACCGGCAACTGCTCGCCCAGCGCGACGGCGAGGTCCATGTGTGCCGTGTGCAGGCCAACCGAGTGGCCCGCGCCCATGTACGCGTAGATATTGCGCACGATGCGTGTGGCATCGGCGAAATCGCGCGCGCGATAGACCGCGAGCACCGGCGCAAGCTTCTCTCCCGAGAACGGGTGGTCGGCACCGAAGCCGCTTTCCTCGACCATCAGGACGCGCGGCTCACGCTCGGCGACGTCGTCGAGGCCAGCCGTCTGCGCAATCCGCGTCGCGGATTTTGCGGTGCAGCGCTCGGAAAGCTTGCCGTCGTGCCACATCGTCGCCTGCAGTTGTGCCTTCTGCGTCGCATCGAGGAGCACGCTGCCACACCGCTGCAGCTCGCCGAGCATGGCGTCGTAAACCGCGTCCTCGATCACGACGCTGTTTTCCGACGAGCAACTCGTCGCATTGTCGAAGGTCTTCGACAGCACGATCTTGCGCGCCGCATCGGGCAGATCGGCCGAGCGCTCGACGATCGACGCGACGTTGCCGGCGCCGACGCCGAAGGCCGGCGTGCCGCTCGTGTAGGCCATGCGCACGTTCGCCTGCGAGCCGGTCGCCACGACCAGATCCGCCTCGCGCATCAGCGCGGCAGTCGCGGCCTTGCTGATTGGCGCAGGCAGAATCTGCACGAGCGCGGGATCGAGTCCGGCCTTTTCGAACTGCGCGTGGATGAAGTCGATCAGCAACGCGCATGACGAATAGCCCTTTGGCGAAGGAGAGACGATCACCGCGTTGCCGCATTTGAGCGCGTTGATGATCTTGTTCGCGGGCGTCGCCACCGGGTTGGTGGACGGCGTGACCGCAGCCACCACGCCTACTGCGCGTGCGATCTCGACGATGCCGTTTGCCGGGTCGCGTGCGATCACGCCGCAGGTCGGCCGACCATGCAGATCGCGCAGCAGCCCGAGTGTCTTGCGAAAATTCTTGCGAAACTTGTCGTCGGCGTTGCCAAGCCCGGTATCGCGTACCGCCAGCTCGGCGAGTTGGCGATTGCGCGTGGGCTCCATGATCGCCCAAGCGGCAGCGGCGGTAGCCGTGTCGAGCGCCGCCTGGCCGGCGAACTCGAATGCGCGCTGCGCCTCGCGTGCGCGCGCAACGAGCGCGGCGACGCGCTGCTTCACCTCCTCTTCTGCTGGCGTGCCGGCGGTTTCGGCTGCTGTGGCCCTGATATTCATACGCGGCACTCCTGATCGAAAGCATTGGCGGTACTACCAATCTATTCGTCAGCAGCGGGTTGCGAGTCCCGTTTCTCGGTCATTCTTCGACTGCATCGGCCAGGGCAACTGAAAGCGCAGATTTCGGGACTTTTCGGAGTCCCGAAATCTGCGCTATGAGATGCACAATGAAGGCAAAGGCACCTGCGACACGGCCGCCATCTTCAGGAGACACGATGTCGACGTCGAATCAATCCAATGCGGCGGCGGTACGAGCGTTTCGTGTGCTGGAAACGCTGGCGGAAGCCGGCCACCCTCTATGTTTGATGGATCTCGTGAACACGCTCGGTCTGCCCAAGCAAACCGTGCATCGCATCCTCGTGCAGCTGACTGACGCGTGGCTCGTGACGCGGGGCGCCGGCGACAAGCTCTACGAGTGTTCGCCCCGCGTGCGGATGTTGGCGGTCAACGTGCTCATGCACGCCGGGCCCGCGGCAGCGCGCCATGTTTTGCTGGAGCAGCTCGTCGCGAAGATCGGCGAGACGTGCAACCTGACCATGCTGTCCGGCAACGATGTCGTCTACGTGGACCGTGTGGAGACCGAATGGCCGTTAAGGATGCATCTGCAGGCGGGATCGCATGTGCCGCTGCACTGCTCGGCAAGTGGCAAGCTGTTGGTCAGCTTCCTGCCGAAAGACCGGCGTGAACGCGTAATCGAAACGCTGCCGCTGCGGGCCTATTCGGAGCGCACGATTACCGACCGAGAGGTGTTACGTAAGGAGCTTGCGGCAACACGCCGGCGCCGGCTCGCGATCAACAACCAGGAGCATTTGCAAGGTTTGATCGCGATCGCGGTGCCGGTGATGCTCGATCGCAATCGGGCCTGCGCGGCGATTGCCGTGCAAGCCCCGGTCGGGCGCGTGACGCTCGACGACCTGCTCGCGTTCGTGCCCGACCTACGACATGCAGCGGATGAGACTGCGAAGACATTTCGGGAGTGAGTAAGGTGCGGCTGCGGGCTTGGGTGCGCACTCGTCCTGCACGAAATATCGCCTTGGCCCCGAGCACTAGATCAAGCGATTGCGAGCGTCAGATGACCGACTGGCTCGGCGGTCGGCCGCACCTTGATCTCGATGTCGTAGCCGAGACGATTCAGGCACTCCATCAGCTTGCGTTCAGAGAGATTGGTGAAGTCGCCACGCATCATCCCCGACACCTTTGGTTGCGGGATGCCCATGCGTCGGCCGGCCTCTTCTTGGGTCAGTCCGAGACGACGCACGGCGCGGGTAATCTCGATCACTAGGCCTGACTTGATCTTGAGCTTCTCGGCATCGCGCAGACCGAGATCGGCGAAGACGTTGCCCGAACTGGTTTCGATCTCGATGCCTTCAATCATGCGCTTTGCCATGTCGTAGCTCCTTTGCCAGCGCCTCGGCGACCTTCAGCCTGGCGCGAATGATGTCCATGTCCTCTTTCGGCGTGGCGATCCCGCTCTTGCAACTGGGCGCCCGCTGGCAGCCAAACGGATGGAAAGGTCAAAAAGCTGCACCTCATCCGTGCAGAGAATCCTACTGGCGGACTATACGTCGTGCCCCTAAGGCGTAAAAAAACCCGCCCAAACGGGCGGGTTCCGAGTCCTACGTCGCCGCGTCACCAACCGGCGAACCGACGCAAAGCCTCCACAATCACTCCCACTCAATCGTCGCAGGCGGCTTCCCTGAGATGTCGTAAACAACCCGATTGATCCCCCGCACCTCATTAATGATGCGGTTCGACACTTGCCCAAGCAGCTCATGCGGCAGATGCGCCCAATGCGCGGTCATGAAGTCGAGCGTCTGCACGGCACGCAGCGCGACGACATATTCATACGTCCGCCCATCCCCCATCACCCCAACGCTCTTGACCGGCAGAAACACGGCAAACGCCTGGCTCGTGAGGTCGTACCACGACTTGCCCGTTTCCTTGTCGATCGTGTTGCGCAGCGTCTCGATGAAGATCGCGTCGGCACGGCGCAGCAGATCCGCAAAGTCGCGACGCACTTCGCCGAGAATCCGCACGCCAAGGCCCGGCCCCGGGAACGGGTGACGATAAACCATGGCATGCGGCAGACCCAGCTTCACGCCGAGCTCGCGCACTTCGTCCTTGAACAACTCGCGCAGCGGCTCGAGCAGCTTCAGGTTCATCGTCTCGGGCAGGCCACCCACGTTGTGGTGGCTCTTGATCGTGTGCGTGCCCTTCTTGCCCTTGCCGGCCGATTCGATCACGTCGGGATAGATCGTGCCCTGTGCGAGCCACTTCGCGTCGGTCAGCTTGGCCGACTCTGCCTGGAACACCTCGACGAACTCGGCGCCGATGATCTTGCGCTTCTGCTCAGGATCGGTCACGCCCGCGAGCTTCGACAGGAACGCCTCGCTGGCATCGACGTGGATCACGCGCACGCCGAGGTGATCGGCGAACGTCGCCATCACCTGCTCCGCTTCGTTCAGACGCAGCAGGCCGTGGTCGACGAACACGCACGTGAGCTGATCGCCGATCGCGCGATGCAGCAGCGCCGCGGCCACCGACGAATCGACCCCGCCCGACAGGCCCAGAATCACGTGCTCACTGCCCACTTGCTCGCGAATCTTCTCGACTGCCTCGTCGATGTAGTGCCCCATCTCCCAGTCGGCCTTCGCGCCGCAGATCTGCAGTACGAAGCGCTCGAGCATCGCGCGGCCTTGCACCGTGTGCGTGACTTCCGGGTGCCATTGGATGCCGTAGAAGTGACGCGTTTCGTCGGCCATCGCCGCGATCGGACACGACTCGGTCGACGCCATCAGCGTGAAGCCTTCCGGCATCTGTGTGACCTTGTCGCCGTGGCTCATCCACACCTTCAACATGCCGTGGCCTTCGGCCGTGTGGAAATCCTCGATGCCCTCGAGCAGGCTCGTGTGATTGCGCGCACGTACCTCGGCGTAGCCGAACTCGCGCAGGTGGCCGATGTCCACCTTGCCGCCGAGCTGCTCAGCCATCGTCTGCATGCCGTAGCAAATGCCGAGCACGGGCACGCCCAGCTCGAACACGGCCTGCGGTGCGCGCGGCGTATCGGACTCCGTGACCGAGCTGGGCCCGCCGGAAAGAATCACGCCCTTCGGCGCGAATTCGCGGATGAATGCGTCGTCGACGTCGTACGGATGGATTTCCGAATAGATATGCGCTTCGCGGACACGGCGCGCGATCAATTGGGTGACTTGCGAACCGAAGTCGAGAATCAGGATCTTGTCATGCATGGCAGGGGACGGATCGGTAGTGAACGAATACAAAAAGCAGCGCTCGATGCGCTGCGTGAAATCGACCGGTGGGCAGCGTCATCGAGGCCTTGCCGCGCCACGGCATGCGGACACACTGCGGCGGGATGGTCGGCGTAGCGGCGGATGCGTTGCACCTCAGCCATGAAGCGATGAGCCCGCCAGGTAATGCGGCCGATGACATCGGTGTCATCGGCCGATCGCCTGTCAGTCCACGTGATAGTTCGGCGCTTCCTTCGTGATTTGCACGTCGTGCACGTGCGATTCACGCATGCCAGCCGCCGTGATTTGGACGAACTGCGCCTTCTCGTGCATCTCGGCGATCGTGCGGCAACCGCAGTAGCCCATGCTCGCGCGCACACCGCCGATCAGCTGGAACAGGATCGCGTTGACCGAGCCCTTATAGGCCACGCGGCCTTCGATGCCTTCCGGCACGAGCTTGTCGATGTTGGCCGAGTTGTCCTGGAAGTAGCGGTCCGCCGCGCCGTCCTTCATCGCGCCGACCGAACCCATGCCGCGGTACGACTTGTACTGACGCCCTTGGTAAAGGAACACGTCGCCCGGCGCTTCCTCGGTGCCGGCGAACATGCTGCCCATCATCACGGCATTCGCGCCGGCCGCCAGCGCCTTGCTGACGTCGCCCGAATAGCGCACGCCACCGTCGGCGATCGCGGGCACGCCCGTGCCCTTCAGCGCTTCCGCGACGTTGGCGATGGCGGTGATCTGCGGTACGCCGACGCCCGCGACGATACGCGTCGTGCAGATCGAGCCGGGGCCGATGCCGACCTTCACCGCGTCGGCACCATATTCGACGAGCGCGCGTGCTGCGTCAGCCGTTGCGATGTTGCCGCCGATCACTTCGATGTGCGGGTAATTCGTCTTGACCCAGCGCACGCGCTCGAGCACGCCCTTGCTGTGGCCATGCGCCGTATCGACGACGATGACGTCGACGCCGGCTTGCGCGAGCAGTTCGACACGCTCTTCGTTGTCAGGGCCGACGCCGACCGCCGCCCCTGCGCGCAGCTTGCCGTGCTCGTCCTTGCAAGCGTCCGGGTGCTCGGTCTGCTTCGTGATGTCCTTGACGGTCATGAGGCCACGCAGTTCGAACGCGTCGTTGACGACGAGCACGCGCTCGAGGCGGTGGCTGTGCATGAGCGCCTTCGCTTCGGCGAGCGGCGTGCCTTCCTTGACCGTCACGAGCCGTTCGCGCGGCGTCATGATCGTGCGCACGGGTTCATCGAGACGCGTTTCGAAGCGCAGATCGCGGTTCGTCACGATACCGATCAGTTGCGCGCCTTCGACGACGGGGAACCCGGAAATGCCATGCTGCTGCGACAGCGCGATCACGTCGCGCACTTTCATCTGCGGCGGCACGGTGATCGGATCGCGAACGACACCCGACTCGAAGCGCTTCACCTTCGCGACTTCGCGGGCCTGCTCGGCCGCCGTCAGGTTCTTGTGAATGATGCCGACGCCGCCTTGCTGCGCCATCGCAATCGCGAGCCGGGCTTCCGTGACCGTGTCCATCGCGGCCGACACGAGCGGCATGTTCAAGGCGATGTTGCGGGTCAGGTGGGTCTTGAGGCTGGTGTCGCGCGGCAGAACGTCGGAGAAAGCCGGGACGAGGAGCACGTCATCGAACGTGAGTGCTTTTTGGATCAGACGCATGGCAAATCCTATAGGCGCAAAAGCGAATTATACGCGATACCTCCCTGCTTTTTCACTGTGCGAACAGCAAGTTAGCGAATTTCTTCGAGCCGGATCGGGATCGATTTCGCTTTTCGGTTCGTCTTGCGTTCGATCGTGTTTCGTTTGCCGGGCGCGCGCGTCGCGAAACGACTGACGATAGCGTCATGCCCCCCAGGTGCAGAATCGAACAAGACGGGCCGTCTGCCAAACGCGTAAGCTGCGCGCCATGAAACTCATCGACAGGAGGTCGTCATGCGGCGCGGGGTGATGTACGGAATGATGGCAGGTGCACTCTGGGGCACGGTCTTTCTGGTGCCGCGGCTACTGCCCGATTTCGCCCCCGGACGGATCGCCGCGGGGCGCTGCATGATGTACGGCCTCGTCTCGCTGGCCGCCGCGCTGCCGATCGCGCGCCGCCTTTGGGCGAAACTCACCCGTGCCGACCTGGTGGCGCTCGCCAGCCTCGCACTCGTCGGCAATGTCGTCTACTACCTGTTCCTGACCGCGGCCGTGCACCGTGTAGGCATCGGCCCGACTTCGCTGATCGTCGGCGTGCTGCCCGTCACCGTCACGCTGGCCGGCCGGCGCGATCACGGCGCCGTGCCGCTGCGTCGGCTCGTCTGGCCGCTACTGCTCGTCGTCGCGGGCATCGTCTGCATCAACGTCGACGTCTTCGCAGGCGGGGCCGGCACGACTGCCGCGGCCGACGGCGTGCTCGGCAAGAGCATCGGCGTCGCCTGCGCGCTCGGCGCCCTCGCGACCTGGACCTGGTTCGCGGTCGAAAACGCGCGCTTTCTGCACCGCAACGCCCACTTCGACGGCAACGAGTGGTCCGTGCTGCTCGGCATCGTGACGGGCGCGCTCGGCGCCGGGCTGTGGCTCGCCACGTCCGCGCTGCCGGCGGGCATGGCCGATGCGGCGCCGCAGGCCGACGCACGATGGCATGTGTTCTGGCTGCTGAATGTGGGGCTCGCCGTGGGCGCGTCGTGGCTCGGCAACGGCCTCTGGAATGCAGCGTCGAAACGGCTGCCGCTCACGCTGTCGGGCCAGATGATCGTCTTCGAAACGCTGTTCGCCCTGCTCTATGGCTTCATCTACGATGCGCGCCTGCCGCGCCCGCTCGAGGCCGCGGCAATCATGCTGCTCGTGGCGGGCGTGATGTGGTCGGTGCAGCGCCACAGCGGCGTGCGGATCGAAGCGCCGGCCCTCGATACGAGCACCGGGACACCCGCGCACTGACCCGAACGGCGGCGGCACGGTGCACCGAGACCGCACCCCGGCGTCAGCCTAGCGGCGCGAGTCCTTGTGCTGCCATCGGCGCCCTTCGACCGATCCCTCGCGGCGCGTTTTCTGGACCCGGCGCTGACGCGCGAGCTTCGGATCGACGATCAACGGCCGATAGATCTCCACGCGATCGTGGTCCGCCAGCGGCGCCTCGAGCGGTTGCAGCTTGCCGAACACGCCGACTTTGGCCGTGGTCAGATCGATCTCGGGATGGCGCTCGACGATGCCGCTCGCTTCGATCGCCTGACGCACGGTCGTGCCTGCCGGCACGCTCAACGCGATCAGCGTCTGCGCACCGGGCAGCGCGTAGCAGACTTCGATGGACAGTTGCGTGTTCATGGGCGACCGTAGCGCTCGTCGGCGCGTTTGACGAACGATTCGACGAAGGTATTGGCGATGTGACTGAATACCGGCCCGATGATCTTCTCGAGGATCACGCTCGAAAATTCGTAGTGCAGCGCGAATTCGATCTTGCAGGCATCGGTACGCAGCGGCGTGAAACGCCAGAAGCCCGTGAACTTGCGAAACGGGCCGTCGGCGAATTGCATATCGATGCGCGTGGGCCGCTCATGCGTGTTGTGCGTGGCGAAGTGCTGCTTGATACCCTTGAAGTTGATGTCGATCCGCGCTTCCATGCCGTGCTCGTCTTGCCGGCGGACTTCGACGCCCCCGCACCAGGGCAGGAAGTTCGGGTAATCGGCCACGTCGTTGACGAGGTCGAACATGCGTTCCGCAGAGTGACGGATCAATACGGTTTTCTGGACATCTGCCATAAATTGCACTGCACGCGGCAAAAGTGGGCGAGCATGGCGGGCTCAATCGGCGCCGCTTTGCTAAAATCGCGATTTTAAACGAGTTGGACGCCGTCCATTCATGAGCATCATCGATAACAGAAAAGCATTCTTCGATTACTTCATCGAAGAGCGCTACGAAGCAGGGCTCGTGCTCGAGGGATGGGAGGTCAAAGCCCTGCGTGCCGGGCGCGGCCAGATCAAGGAAGGCTACGTCATCATTCGCGACGCCGAGCTCTTTTTGATCGGTGCGCACATCAGCCCGTTGCCCGAAGCGTCGACGCACGTGACGCCCGACCCTGTCCGCACGCGCAAGCTGCTGCTGCACGCCGAAGAGATCAAGAAACTGATCGGCAAGGTCGAGCAGCGCGGCTATACGCTCGTGCCGCTGAACTTCCACTACAAGGGCGGCCGCGTCAAATGCGAGGTCGGCCTCGCCAAAGGTAAGAAGCAGCACGACAAGCGCGAGACCGAGAAGAAGCGCGACTGGGAACGCGAAAAGGCCCGCATCATGCGCACGGCGGGCTGACGGCCCGCCTCCCCTTCGAGCCGCCGCGCGCCCGCTTCAGCGGAGCTCGCCCGCCTGCGCGCTCTTGCCGCGGCTCACGATCGTCAGCGCCGAGGCAATCATGGTGCTGAGGTCCGAGAGATTGCCGGGCACGATCAGCGTATTGCCGGTCTTCGCGAGATTTCCGAACGCGTTGACGTACTGCTCTGCCACCTTCAGGTTCACCGCATCCATGCCGCCCGTCGATTGAATTGCGTTGGCGATCTTCTGGATCGCCTGCGCATTCGCTTCGGCCACGGCCAGAATCGCGGCGGCCTGCCCCTGCGCCTGGTTGATCGCGGCCTGCCGCTCGCCTTCGGATTTCTGAATGGAGGCCTCGCGCCCGCCTGAGGCGATGTTGATCTGCTCCTGCTTGCGCCCTTCAGACGCCGCGATCAGGGCTCGCTTCTCACGCTCGGCCGTGATCTGCGCCTGCATCGCATGCAGGATCTCCTTCGGCGGCGTCAGGTCCTTGATCTCGTAACGCAGAACTTTGACGCCCCAATTCGAGGCGGCCTCGTCGAGCGCCGAGACGACACTCTGATTGATGAGATCACGCTCTTCGAACGTCTTGTCGAGTTCGAGCTTGCCGATCACGGAGCGCAGCGTCGTCTGCGACAGCTGCGTGATCGCGAAAACGAAGTTGCTCGAGCCGTACGACGCCTTCATCGGGTCCGTCACCTGGAAGTACAGCACGCCGTCGACTTGCAGCTGCGTGTTGTCGCGCGTGATGCAGATCTGCGCCGGCACATCGAGTGGAATCTCCTTCAGCACGTGACGATAAGCGACGCGATCGACGAACGGCAGCACGATGTTCAAGCCCGGCGCCAGCGTGGCGTGATAGCGGCCGAAACGTTCGACGACCCACGCATGCTGCTGCGGCACGATCTTGACCGTCTTCGCCGCGATGACGATGACGATCACGAGCAGCACTAGCCCGACGATGGACAAATCCATGAGTTCACTCCTTTGTTGTTGACAGCGGATGATGAGCGCGGCTTGACGCCGGTGGCCTCTTGTCGGCCAGAATGAGACAGCTGCCGCGCACGGCCGCGACTTCGTAGACGCGCGCGTCTTCGTGCGCGTCCGGTGCCAGCTCGACGTCCCATTGGGCGCCGCGATACGGCACGCGCGCGCGGCGCTCGTGCCATGTGGTCACCTCGAGCACCGCGCCGACATCGAGGTTGACGTCGGGATTCGACGTCGCGTCGCGCCGCTGCCTGCGCTGGCCCCAGCGCGAACGGCGCAGCGCGATCACGGCGACGAGCGCGATCAGCGCGGCCCACGCGTACTGCGCGGCGGCGCTCGCGCCGGCGAGGTGCGCGATCGCCCCCGCGATAAAGCCGAGCGCGATCATGAGCAGGTAAAACGTGCCCGTCAGCAGCTCGGCCACGATCAGCGCGCCCGCGCCGACCCACCAGAAAAAGTCGCTCGGCCCCATGATTGGTCTCCTGAAAAAAAACGCCCCGGATCTACCGGGGCGTTATAGCACGAAGCCTGATGATTGCTACCAGGCGTGGCGCGCTTAGTTCGCCTTCGTGCCCTTCGCGAGCGCCTGCCACGTTTCGATGACCGTGTCGGGATTCAGCGAAATCGACGCGATGCCTTCGTCCGCCAGCCACTGCGCGAAGTCAGGGTGATCCGAGGGGCCTTGGCCGCAGATGCCGACGTACTTGTTCAACCGGCGGCACGTTTCGATGGCGCGCTTGAGCAGGAACTTGACCGCTTCGTCGCGCTCGTCGAAGTCGACGGCGAGCAGCTCCATGCCCGAATCGCGGTCCAGACCCAGCGTGAGCTGCGTCAGGTCGTTCGAGCCGATCGAGAAGCCGTCGAAGTGCTCGAGGAACTGCTCGGCCAGGATCGCGTTCGACGGCACTTCGCACATCATGATGAGGCGCAGGCCCTTTTCGCCGCGCTTCAAGCCGAACTTCGCGAGCAGGCCGACGACACGCTCGGCCTGCTTGAGCGTGCGCACGAACGGCACCATGATCTCGACGTTGTCGAGGCCCATGTCTTCACGCACGCGCTTGAGCGCGAGGCACTCCATCTCGAACGCCTGCGCGAAGTCCTGCGCGATGTAGCGCGAGGCACCGCGGAAGCCGAGCATCGGGTTTTCCTCGTCCGGCTCGTAGCGCGAACCGCCGATCAGCTTCTTGTACTCGTTCGACTTGAAGTCCGACAGACGCACGATGACGGGACGCGGATAGAACGCCGCTGCGATCGTGGCGATGCCTTCGGTCAGCTTGTCGACGTAGAACGCGCGCGGCGACGCATGACCGCGTGCGACGCTCTCGACGGCCTTCTTCAGGTCCTGATCGATGTTCGGGTACTCGAGGATCGCCTTCGGGTGCACACCGATGTTGTTGTTGATGATGAACTCGAGTCGCGCGAGCCCCACGCCTGCATTCGGCAGTTGCGAGAAGTCGAACGCGAGCTGCGGGTTGCCGACGTTCATCATGATCTTGACCGGAATCGCCGGCAGTTCGCCGCGTTCGATTTCAGTCACTTCCGTTTCGAGCAGACCGTCGTAGATCTTGCCTTCGTCGCCCTCGGCACACGACACCGTCACGAGCGCACCGTCCTTCAGCACGTCGGTCGCGTCGCCGCAGCCCACGACTGCCGGCACACCGAGCTCGCGCGCGATGATCGCCGCGTGGCAGGTACGGCCGCCGCGGTTCGTGACGATCGCCGCGGCACGCTTCATGACGGGCTCCCAGTTCGGGTCGGTCATGTCGGCCACGAGCACGTCGCCGGGTTGCACGCGTTCCATCTCGGACGGATCGCGAATCACGCACACACGGCCCGCGCCGATCTTCTGGCCGATCGCACGGCCCGTGGCGATCACCTGCGACTGGCCCTTGAGCTTGAAGCGCTGCTCGGCCTTGCCCATCGCCTGGCTCTTCACGGTCTCGGGACGCGCTTGCAGGATGAAGATCTTGCCGTCGCGGCCGTCCTTGCCCCACTCGATGTCCATCGGACGCTGATAGTGCTTCTCGATGATGACGGCGTATTTCGCGAGCTCGATCACGTCCTCGTCGGTGATCGAGAAGCGGTTGCGCTGCTCGTGCGGCACGTCGACGGTCTTCACGCGGCCCGGTTCGCCCGGCTTCGTGAACTCCATCTTGACGAGCTTCGAGCCGATCGAGCGGCGGATGATCGGGTACTTGCCTTGCGCGAGCGTGGTCTTGAAGACGTAGAACTCGTCCGGATTGACCGCGCCTTGCACGACGGTCTCGCCGAGGCCATAGCTCGACGTGATGAACACGGCGTCCTTGAAGCCCGATTCGGTGTCGAGCGTGAACATCACGCCGGCCGCGCCGACGTCCGAACGGACCATGCGCTGCACACCGGCCGACAGCGCGACTTCGGCGTGCGTGAAGCCCTTGTGCACGCGATAGGAGATCGCGCGGTCGTTGTAGAGCGAGGCGAACACGTGCTTCATGCGATCGAGCACGTCTTCGATGCCGGAGACGTTCAGATACGACTCTTGCTGACCCGCGAACGAGGCGTCAGGCAAGTCTTCGGCCGTTGCCGACGAGCGTACGGCGAACGAGAGCCCTTCGGGCGAGCTCTTTTCAAGCGTGGCGAAGCTTTCGCGGATTTCGGCCTCGAGGCGGGCCTGCAGCGGCGCGTCGATGATCCACTGACGGATTTCCTTGCCGGCGGCGGCCAGCGCCTTCACGTCGTCGACATCGAGCGACTCGAGCCGTTCGGCGATGCGCTCGGTCAGGTTGTTGTGCTTGAGGAAGTCACGGAAAGCGAGCGCCGTCGTGGCAAAACCGGTCGGCACGCGCACGCCTGCCTCAGCCAGCTGGCTGATCATCTCGCCGAGCGACGCGTTCTTGCCGCCCACGACTTCGACATCGGTCATCCGCAACTGCTCGAACGGCACTACATACGCCTGATCCTTTGCGACGTTTGCTGCGTTAGTCATACAAGCCCCTAAGTGGAAAAAAATTCTCGGCCGTGCATGTGGGCTTGAACGCACGTGGCCCCATTGGAGGCGCTGCGCGCGTCATGCACAACCTGTTGGAAAAGCAATCGCTTTGCAGTCCCGATTGCAATTGCTTATCCAACAGGTTCTCGCTATTCTACCGTGCTGCCTCGCCAAATAGTGGCGACCGCATGAGATTGACGCAGGTTTGTCCGACGCGCGTTGATTGCGCCCGACAAATGCGCCGCCCCGTCCTGCAGCGCCCTGCTGCTTCTGAAGTGTTTGCGATGCCGCCTACCGTATTCATCGTCTCCGACGGTACCGGGATCACTGCCGAGACCTTCGCGCACTCGATCCTGTCCCAGTTCGATCAGAAATTCCGCCTCGTCCGCGTACCGTTCGTCGATTCCGCAGACAAGGCCTATGCCACGGTCGAGAAGATCAGCGAAGCGGCCGTGCTCGACGGACGCCGGCCCATCGTCTTCACGACGCTCGTCGACAGCGCGTCGAATGCCATCGTGAAGAATTCGAATGCGCTCGTGCTCGACATCTTCCAGCGTTTCGTCGAGCCGCTCGAGCAGGAGCTCGAGATGAAATCCTCGCATGCGGTGGGCCGTGGCCACCAGAACGCCGATACCGAGGAATATAAAACGCGCATCGAGGCCATCAACTTCTCGCTTGCGCACGACGACGGCCAATCGAACCGCAATCTGGCCGACGCCGATGTCATCCTGATCGGTGTTTCGCGCAGCGGCAAGACGCCGACGAGTCTGTATCTGGCGATGCAGTACGGCGTGAAGGCCGCCAACTATCCTTTGATTCCCGAGGATTTCGAACGCGGCAAGCTGCCGAGTGCGCTCGCCGCCCATCGCGACAAGCTGTTCGGCCTCTCGATCGATCCGCAGCGCCTCTCCGAGATCCGCAACGAGCGGCGCCCCGGCAGCAAGTACGCGGCGCCCGAGAATTGCCGCTACGAGATCAACGAAGCCGAGGCGATGATGCGGCGCGAAAGCATCAAATGGCTGTCGTCGACCCACAAGTCGATCGAGGAAATCGCCACGACGATCCTGCAGGAAATCAAGCTCGACCGCCCGACCTACTGACGGTGCTCGCCTGTGGCTCGCGCGTACCGCGCGCGCTGCTGGCGACACTGCTCGAACAGGCACACGGCCGCCGCGGCGGCCACGTTCAGCGATTCCATGCCGCCCGGCTGCGGAATCGTCAAGCGATGCGTGACGGCCGCGCGCCAGGCCTCCGACACCCCCGCCCCCTCATTGCCGAACACCCACGCCACCGGCCCCGCCAGATCGCAGTCGTAGAGTGCCTCGGCGGCGTGCGAATCGGTGATCGCCACCGGCACATCGAGCCGCTCGATCAGCGTCTGCGGTTCGACGTCTTCGTGCACCTCGAGCAGGAAATGCGCGCCCATGCCCGAGCGCAGCACCTTCGACGACCACGCGTAGGCCGTACCCGGCGCGCAAAACACGTGGCGCACGCCAGCCGCCGCCGCGCTGCGCAGGATCGAGCCGACATTGCCGGCATCCTGAACGCCGTCGAGCACGACGCAGCTCGTCTGCACGCGTGCCGGCATCGGCGCCACGAGCCGTGGCACGACGAACAGCAGCCCCACGCCATTCATGACGTTCGACAGCTGGCCGAACAACGCGTCGGGCAGCGTCACGATGCATGCCGGGTCGACACGCGCGACGATCGCCTGTGCTTCGTCGTGCTCGAGCGCGCCATCGGTCACGACGCACGTTTCGGGCTGCCCCGCGACGTCGAGATAAGCGCTCGTGAGATGGAATCCTTCGAGCAGCGCATGGCCGCTCTTTTTCTGTTGATGCGTCGAGCCGGCCAGCGCTTTTAAGCGTTTGTAGAACGGATTGTCGCGCGAGGTGATGGCTTTCACGGGTCGGATCAGGCGGTTAGGCGGCAGGCAAGCCGCATCAATCTGGGATCGGGTAAGACGGATCGACGCGCGCGGCGAGTGGCGCGATCGATATGCCGTCGTCAGTTGGCGCCGCCGGTGCCGTCGGCCGCATCGAACGCCGTGCGCATGCCGTGCAGTGCGAACGCCTCGCGTACCGGCGCGAACGAACGACGATGATGCTCGCACGGGCCGTGCTCGGCCAGTGCGGCCAGATGCTGCCGCGTGCCATAGCCGGCATGCGCGTTAAAGCCATAGACGGGGAAACGCTCGTGCAGTTCGACCAGCATGCGATCGCGCGTGACCTTCGCGAGAATCGACGCCGCCGAGATGGCCGGCACGAGCGCATCGCCGCCGACGATTGCCTCACTGCGGATCGACAGCGGCGGGCACCGGTTGCCGTCGATCCTGGCGAGCGTCGGGGTCACGCCGAGCCCTTCGACGGCGCGCTTCATCGCGAGCATCGTCGCATGCAGGATGTTCAGCGAATCGATTTCCTCGACGCTGGCCGAGGCCACGCAATAAGCGATCGAGCACTCGACGATCTTTTCGTAAAGCGCTTCGCGCTTTTTCGCGCTGAGCGCCTTCGAATCGTCGAGCCCCAGGATGCGACGCCGCGGATCGAGGATCACGGCCGCGGCCACCACGGGCCCGGCCAGCGGCCCGCGCCCGGCTTCGTCGACGCCGCAGACGATGTCGACCGGCGAGTCGAAATCTAGCTCGACTTGGTCGGCTAGCTCGACCTGCTCGGACACGCCTGCCGCCGCTTTTGCCGCTGCGCTGGCGCGACGCGGTTTTTTCGTTGCCGTCATGAGCGCCCTTTCCCCGCCTCGATGACGCGCGCGACCGCCTCGGCGGCGCGCTCGGCCGTGTTCTGGCGCAGCGCGTGGTGCATCTGCGTGAACACGTCGGTCAGCGTGCGCCGGTTCGCTTCGTCGTGCAACTGCTTGAGCGTCGCATCGGCGAGCGCCTCAGGGGTCGCGAAATGCTGCAGGATCTCGGGCACGACAAAGCGCTCCGCGAGGATGTTCGGCAGGCCGACGTAAGGCAGATAGCCCTGCCGGCGCATGATCTGGCCCGTCAGCCAGGGCACCTTGTACGAGATCACCATCGGCTTCTTCAGCAGCGCCGCTTCGAGCGTGACAGTCCCGCTCTTGACGAGGACCGCGTCGGACGCCGTCATCGCACGCTGCGCGTCGCCGTCGGTGATCGTCAGCGCAAGACCCGGGTGCGCGTCGACGAGCGGCTGCAGCAGCGCACGCAACGCCGGTGTCGCCGCCGGCATCACGAAGCGCACACCCGGTTCGCGTTGCTGCATCAGCGCCATCGCGGCGAAGAACGTCGGCCCGATCAGGCCGATTTCGGAACGCCGGCTGCCTGGCAGGACCGCAATGATGGGACCGCTTGCCGGCAGGCCCAGCGCTGCGCGCGCGGCCCCCATGTCGGGCTCGAGCGGGATCTCATCGGCCAGCGGATGGCCGACGTAGGTCGCCGGCACGCCGGACTTCTCGAGCAATGCGGTCTCGAACGGAAACACGCACAGCATGTGGTCGACGGATTTGACGATCTTCTTGATACGGCCACCGCGCCATGCCCAAATCGACGGGCAGACGAAGTGAATCGTCGGAATGCCGGCCTCGCGCAGCGGCTGTTCGAGCCCGAAATTGAAATCGGGCGCGTCCACGCCGATGAACGCATGCGGCGGCTCGGCCAGCAACTGACGCTTGAGCTCGCTACGGATGCGCAGGATCTCGGGGATGTGCTTGAGCGCCTCGACATAGCCGCGCACGGTCAGCTTCTCCATCGGCCAGTGGGCCTCGAAGCCTTGTGCCATCATGCGCGGCCCGCCGATGCCGTAGTACTGCGTCGACGTGGACAGCTTGCGCGTGAGGCCGCCGAGCAGCGACGCGGCAAGCAGGTCGCCGGACGGCTCGCCCGCGACCATCGCGATACGCAGCGGACTCGGTTGCAACGCCATCGTCAGCGGATGATGCCGCGTTGCGACTGCTCGATGAACGCGATGAGCTTGTTCACGGCCTCGTCACCCTCGCCGCCCGAGGCGGCGAGCTCGCGCAACTGCGTCTTGGCCTCGTCGAGCGACAGGCCATTCTTGTACAGCAGACGATACGCGCTGCGCAGTGCCGAAATGGAGTCGGGCGAAAAGCCGCGGCGGCGCAGCCCTTCAACGTTGATGCCATGCGGCTCGGCCTTGTTGCCCGCCGCGATGACGAACGGCGGAACGTCCTGCACGAGCGCCGAGGCGCCGCCGAGCATCGAGTGCTCGCCGATTCGCACGAACTGGTGCACGCCCGACATGCCACCGACGATGGCCCAGTCGCCGATGACCACGTGTCCTGCCATCTGCGCGTTGCTCGACAGAATCACATGGCTGCCCACGTGACAGTCGTGGCCGATATGCACGTAGGCCATGATCCAGTTGTCATCGCCGAGCGTCGTCACGCCGCTGTCTTGCACCGTGCCCGTATGGATCGTCGTGAATTCGCGGATCGTGTTGCGATCGCCAATGACGAGCCGCGTCGGCTCGCCCTGATACTTCATGTCCTGCGGACGACCACCGACCGACGCGTAATGCCCGATTCGGTTGTCGACGCCGATCGTCGTATGCCCTTCGATCACGCTATGCGAGCCGACCGTGGTCCGTGCGCCGATCGTCACATTCGCGCCGACGATGGCATAGGGACCGATCTCGACCTCTTCGCCAAGCTGCGCGCCCGGCTCGATGATCGCAGTGGGATGAATCCTGCTCATGCGCTTTCGCCCTTCTCTATTGCGTCGTGTTTGCCGCCCGGGCCAGCGCCGGCCGTGTTGCCGGCGCGGCTGGCCCGTCTTCGATGTGCGCTGCGCGCGTGAAATGTCAGCTCTGCTGCTCGTCCGTTCGCTTGACGGTGCACATGAGGTCCGCTTCGGCCGCCGTGACGCCGTCGACTTCGGCGCGCGCCTTGAATTTCCAGATGCCGCGCATATAGCGCTCGAACGATACGTTCAGAATCAGCTGATCGCCGGGTTCGACGACACGCTTGAAGCGCGCGCCGTCGATACCGACGAAGTAATACAGCGTGTTCTCGGCATCATGCGGCTCCTCGGCGAACGTCAGCAGTGCCGCCGTCTGCGCAAGCGCTTCGAGGATCAGCACACCGGGCATGACGGGCCGCTGCGGGAAATGCCCCATGAAGTACGGCTCGTTGATCGACACGTTCTTCAGCGCCTTGATGCTCTTGTGCGGCTCGAGCTCCAGCACGCGATCCACCAGCAGAATCGGATAGCGATGCGGCAGCAGCTTCAGGATCTTATGGATGTCGAGGTTGATTTTTTCAGTGCTCATGGTGTGTCTGCTCCACGCCTTGCGCGCGCGGATGATAACTGCGGATGCTAAACGCTCGGGCGTTCCTGCTGCTTTGATAGTGGCTTGCGTGGCCGCGCGATGCCCTGCGCCGCGCACGCGAAGGATCGTGTCATTCGCCGCCGCTTGCGCGCTCGGCCACTGTGGCTTCGAGTGCCTTGATGCGCTCGCGCATCTTGTCGAGATGGCGCACCAGCGCGGCGCTCTTGTTCCACTCGAGGTGGCTCACCGCGGGAAACGCGCTCGTATACATGCCTGGCTTCAGCAACGACTTCGAGACGCCCGACTTGGCTGTGACGATCACATGATCGGCCAGCGTCACATGGCCGGCAATACCGACGGCTCCGCCGATCATGCAATGCCGCCCGATTGTCGTACTCCCGGCGATGCCCGCACATCCGGCAATCACCGTATAGGCACCGACGCGGCAGTTGTGCCCGATCTGCACCTGATTGTCGATCTTCACGCATTCCTCGATGACCGTATCGGCCATCGCGCCGCGGTCGATCGTGGTGCTCGCGCCGATTTCGACATCGGGGCCGATCGTCACGCCCCCCACCTGCGGGATCTTGACCCACGTGCCCGTGCGCGCGTCGCCTTCGCCGACGAAATCGGGTGCGAAGCCGAAGCCGTCCGAGCCGATCACGGCGCCCGAGTGGACGATCGCGCGCGGCCCGATCTTGCAACCGTAATAGACGGTCACGTTCGGGTAGAGATGCGCATCCTCTTCGATACGCGTGCCGCGGCCGACCACGACGTTCGCGTCGAGCCGCACGCGCTCGCCGATGACGGCGCCCGCTTCGATCACGACATGCGGCCCGATGACGGCGCTCGCCGCCACCTGCGCGAGCGGATCGACGATCGCGCTCGGATGCACGCCGGCAGGCGCCTTGGGCGCGGCCAGGTCGATGAACAGCTGTGCCACGCGCGCGAAATAAGCGTACGGATTCGGTGTGACGATGAAGTTACGCCCCTCGCGCGAACCGAGCTTGGCGAGATCGGCCGGCGCAATCAGCACCGCACCGGCGCGCGTCGTCTCGACTTGCGAGAGGTACTTCGGATTGGCCAGAAACGCGAGCTGCTGCGCGTTCGCCTGATCGAGCGGTGCGAGACCGCCGACGCGCACGTTCGCATCGCCCACGATGTCGCCACCGAAACGCTGCGCGAGGTCCTCGAGCGTCAATGCCATTCGCTTACTGCTCCGCTCAGTTCGTGCCGCCGTTGCTCGTCGCGGCCAGCGCCTTCAGCACCTGATCGGTGATGTCGATACGCGGGCTCACGTAGACCGCCTCCTGCACGATGAGGTCATAGTGCTGCTGCTCGGCGATCTGCTTGATGACCTTGTTCGCGCGCTCGAGCACCGCGGCAAGCTCTTCGTTGCGGCGCTGATTGAGGTCTTCGCGGAACTCGCGCTGCTTGCGCTGGAAATCGGTGTCGAGTGCCGACAGGTCACGCTGCTTCTGAGCACGGTCGGAGACCGACATCGTCGTGCCGTTCTTGTCGAGCTCGTCCGACATCGACTTGAGCTTCTGCGCCATGCCCTGCAGTTCCTTGTCGCGCTTGGCGAACTCGCCCTCGAGCTTCTTTTGCGCGGATTGCGCGGCAACCGACTCGCGCAGGATGCGATCGGAATTGACTGCCGCGATGCGGGCTTCTTGCGCGTGTGCGATACCGGTGAAAAGCGCGGCGGCCAGCGCCGTCGCGCACATCACATGTTTCGAAAACGTACCGGTTAGCAAAATTCTTTCCTCGATACTGTAAGGGCTCGGACGTCGTCGCTTAGAACGCCGTGCCGATCTGGAACTGGAACTTCTGGTACTGGTCGCCAGTGTGCTTCTGGAGCGGGAAGCCCAAGCTCAGCTTGAGCGGCCCGATCGGCGAAATCCAGGCAAGACCCATACCATAGCCGTAACGCAGGCCGTTCGCGCCCGTGCTGTTGCCCACGTTGCCCCAGACGTTACCGCCGTCGAAGAACGTGAACACGCGCAACGTCCGGTCATAGCCGGTACCGGGCAGCGGGAACGTCAGCTCGATGTTGCCGACCACCATCTTCGAGCCGCCGATCGGGTCGTTCGTCGTGGCATCGCGCGGGCCCAGGGAGCTCGGCTCGTAGCCGCGCACCGACCCGATACCGCCGGCGAAGTAGTTCTTGAAGATCGGGTATGGCTTGTTGCCCACACCGTTGCCGTAGCCGCCCTGGAAATTCATGCCGAGCACGAAGCCGCGCGCGAACGAATAGTAGTACTGCGCCTGCAAGTCGGCCTTGTAGTACTGCGTGGCGCCGGCCGGCGTGCCGTACTCGGCATTGGCCTGCGTGTAGTAGCCGCGGCTCGGCACGAGCGCGCTGTCACGCGAGTCGCGCGACCAGCCGATCGTCAGCGGCACGTTGTTCGACACGCGGCCGAAGCTGCTCACGTAATCCTTGTAGCTCTGCGGCGTCGACGAATCGACGTCCAGACGGTTCTGCTCAAAGCCCGCGCCGAAGTAGACCGTGTCCACTTCCGAGAACGGGATGCCGAACTTCAGGTCGCCGCCCGCCGTGATGATGCGGAAGCTCGAGTTGGTCGAGTAGTACAGCGGCTGCGTCGTCCGGTAATAGACGTCGGTGATGCGCTTGATGCCGTCGACCGTGAAATACGGGTTGATCTGCGTGACCGTCAGCGTGCGATAGCTTCGTGCGGTGTTGACGTTTACGGAAAGGCTCGTACCCGAGCCGAACACGTTGTCTTGCGACACGCCGGCCGACAGCACGACCTTGTCGGTCGAGGAGAAACCCGCACCCAGCGTGATCGCGCCGGTCGGCTTCTCGGCGACCTTGACGTCGACGTCGACCTGGTCGGCCGTGCCTTCGACGGGCACCGTCGTCACGTCGACATCGGTGAAGTAGCCAAGACGGTTGATACGGTCCTTCGACAGCGCGAGGCGGCTCGAGTCGAACCACGAGCTCTCGAGCTGACGCATTTCGCGGCGCACGACTTCATCGCGCGTGCGCGTGTTGCCGACGATGTTGATGCGGCGCACATAGACGCGGCGGCTCGGCTCGACCTGCAGCGTCAGCGCGACCTTGTGGTGCGCCTGATCGATTTCGGGCTGCGCATTGACGGTCGCGAACGCGTAGCCGTATTCGCCGAGCTTGTCGACGATCGCTTTCGTCGTCGCCTGCAGCTTCTCGGCCGAGAAGCGGTCGCCGGCCTTGATCTTGACGAGCTTTTGGAGCTCCGGGCCGCGATCGAGCAGATTGCCCGCGAGCTTGATGCCCGAGATCGTGTACGGCTCGCCCTCATGCACCGTCAGCGTCAGGTACATGTCCTTCTTGTCCGGCGAGATCGACACCTGCGTCGACTCGATGTTGAACTCGAGATAGCCGCGATTCAGATAGTAGGAACGGACGTTCTCGAGGTCGGTCGTCAGCTTGTCCTTCGAGTACAGATCGTTCTTCGTGTACCACGAGAACCAGTTCGGCGTGGACAGCTGCATCTCGTCGCGCAGCGTGCTCGTGCTGAACGCCTTGTTGCCGATGAAGTTGACCTGGCGGATCTTCGCGCTCGGGCCTTCGTTCACCGTGAACAGGATCGACACGCGGCTTTGATCGACCGGCGTGACGGTCGTCGTCACCTCGGCGGCGTAAAAGCCGCGCGTCAGATATTGGCGCTTGAGTTCCTGTTCGGCGCGATCGACGAGCGATTTGTCGAGCGGGCGGCCTTGCGACAGGTTCACGCCCTTGAGCGCCTTGTTCAGCGCGTCCTTCTCGAACTCGTGAAGGCCGGAGTAGTCGATCGACGCGATGACGGGGCGCTCGGCCACCGTCACGATCACGACGTCGCCTTCGGTGGCGATGCGCACGTCGCTGAACAGACCCGTGTCATACAGCGCGCGGATCGCCTCGGACGCCTTGTCGTCCGTAAACGCATCGCCTCGTTTGATCGGCAGGTAGGCGAACACCGTACCCGGTTCGATCCGCTGCAAACCTTCGATCCGGATGTCTTTCACCACGAACGGCGTCGCCGCATGAGCCACCAGGCCCTGCGCGGCCAGCGCCGCGACCGCCACAGTCTTTGGAACAAAGCGATGAGGTTTGAACAACGTGCTTCCCCAGTGTTTTTAGCTACACTTTGCCGCGGTGGCTGCCGAAACGCGCGAGCCGCCGGAGACAACTTTAGAAATGGATTAAACGGGCCAGGTCGTTGAAGAGTGCGATCGCCGACAAGATGACGATACAAACGAGGCCGGCCCTTTGCAGAACAAGTTGCCAGCGCTCCGACACAGCTTTGCCAGTTGCGGCTTCAACCAAATAATATAACAGATGCCCCCCGTCCAATACCGGAATCGGCAATAAGTTCAGCACGCCGAGGCTGATGCTGACGAGCGCGAGGAAGGACAGGAAAGGCGCGAGACCGAGCCGCGCGCTCTTGCCGGCGTAGTCGGCGATCGTCACGGGCCCGGACAGATTTTTCAGCGATGCCTGGCCCGTCACCATGCGGCCGAACATGCGCAGCGAATAGATGGCGATGTCCCACGTGCGATGTGCGCCGCGCGCGACGCTCTCGAGCGGCCCGTAGCGCACGTCGACGGTCGGCACTTGCGTGGACAGGGCCGCACCAATGCGGCCCACGTTGGCGTCCGTTGCGGTGTCGTGCTGCGCATCGGGCACGACGTCGAGTTCGACGCGCTGGCCGTTGCGCTCGACCTCGAGCGCGATGGCGCGTCCCGGATGCGCCTTCACATAAGCGATGAAACCGTCGGCGCCGTCGATGCGCGTGCCGTCCACCGCACGCAGCGTATCGCCGGCGGCCAGCCCGGCCCGCTGCGCCGCACTGCCCGGCTCGAGCGCGACCACCGACAGCGTGCCGCCCTCGCCGAAGCCGAGCTTCGATACCAAATCGTCGTCGACCGAGCGATCAGGCAAATCATGGAGATCGAGGCGGAAATCGTAGGTGCCACGGCCGTCGTGCGCGCGCAGCATGATGCGCCGATGATCGAACGCCGCATCGAGCAGCTTCCAGCGCAAGTCCGACCAGGACCGCACCGCTTCGAGATTGCCGCCGCGCTCATCGCCGATGGCGACGACGGTTTCGCCGCCATCGAAGCCCGCACGGGCGGCGAGACTCCCCGCTGGCGGCGTCGCGAGCCGCGCGACCGGCTCGGTCACGCCCGTGGCGAAAATTGCCGCAAACAGCACGATCGCCAGCACGAAATTTGCCAGTGGCCCGGCCAGCACGATCGCGATGCGCTTGGCGACCGACTGGCGATTGAATGCAAAAGGCAAATCCTCGCGCGCGATACCGGGGCCCGGATCGCGCTCATCGAGCATCTTGACGTAGCCGCCTAGCGGCAGTGTCGAGATCGTCCATTCGGTGCCGGTCTTCTTCCCGACCCAGCGCACGAGCGGACGACCGAAGCCGATCGAAAAGCGCAGCACCTTGACGCCACACAGCCGTGCCACGCCGTAGTGCCCGTATTCGTGCACGACGACCAATACGCCGATCGCGACGACGAATGCGACGATTTCGATCAGCAGGTCCATCGACGTCTCACTGTACGGCGCGATCGAGCTGGCCCGTGCCATTGGCCACGTGCGGTGCCCGGGCGTGCGCGGCAATGTAGTCGTGCGCAGCACGGCGCGCGGCGGCATCGGCCTCGAGCACGTCGTCGAGCCCGCTCGGACGGCGGTTCGGCAACGCATTCAGTACCGCATCGACCGTCTGCGCGATGTCCATGAAGCCGATGCGGCGCGCCAGGAAGGCGTCCACGGCTACTTCGTTGGCCGCGTTCAGCGCCGCGCTGGCGATACCGCCTGCGGCCAGTGCCTGCATGGCGAGCGCGAGGCACGGGAAGCGCGCGTAGTCAGGCTTTTCGAAGCTCAACTGGGCGATGTCGGCCAGATCGAGTTGCGCCACCCCCGACTCGACGCGATCGGGAAACGCGAGCGCGTGCGCGATCGGCGTGCGCATGTCGGGGTTGCCGAGCTGCGCGAGTACCGAGCCGTCGGCATAGGAAACCAGCGAATGGATCACGCTTTGCGGATGGATCAGCACCTCGATGCGCTCGCCGGGCAGGCTGAACAACCAGTGGGCTTCGATGACTTCGAGCCCCTTGTTCATCATCGTGGCCGAGTCGACCGAGATCTTGCGCCCCATCACCCAATTCGGATGCTTGCAGGCTTCGTCGGGCGTCACGTTGACGAGCGTGGCCGGCTCACGGGTGCGGAACGGACCGCCCGAGGCCGTCAGGATGATCTTCGTCACCCCGCCATGCAGCGCCTCTTCGCGCGGCAGGCATTGGAAGATGGCGTTGTGCTCGCTGTCGACGGGCAGCAGCGTCGCGCCGTGATCGCGCGCGGCGTCCATGAAGATCGCGCCCGACATCACGAGCGCTTCCTTGTTCGCGAGCAGAATGCGCTTGCCCGCCATGGCGGCGGCAAGTGTCGGCGCGAGGCCCGCTGCGCCGACGATCGCGGCGACCACGGTATCGCATTGCGCGCTCTTGGCCACCTCGACGAGCGCCTGCGGCCCATAGGCGACTTGTGTCGCGCAGCCCGCGGCACGCAGCTGCGTTTCGACGCGGGCCGCCGTGTCGGCATCGCCGACCACCGCCACCTCGGGCTGGAAGCGCAGACATTGCGCGACGAGCTTCTCGCCGTTGCGGTGCGCCGTCAGCGCGTAGACCGCAAAGCGGTCGGGATGGCGCGCGACGACGTCGAGCGTGCTCTCGCCGATCGAGCCGGTCGAGCCGAGCAGAGTCAAATGTTTTTTCATATCGCTTTCTCTAGCCGATGAGCAGCATCGCGAGCGGCAGCACCGGCAACAATGCGTCGATGCGGTCGAGTACACCACCGTGTCCCGGCAACAGGCCGCTCGAATCCTTCACGCCGGCCTGACGTTTGAGCATCGATTCGAACAAATCGCCGACGATGCTGAATGCGACTAGCACCGTCAGTACGACGAACGCGCGCAACCAGCCGACCTTCGTGCCGAGCGTTGAAAACAGCGTGGGCTCGAACAGGTGCGCGGCAATTGCCACGCTGGCGATCACGAGCACGGCCAGCCAGCCGCCGACCGCCCCTTCCCAGGTCTTGCCGGGGCTGATGGCCGGCGCGAGCTTATGCTTGCCGAACGCCTTGCCCGCAAAGTATGCGCCGATGTCGGCAAGCCAGACCACCAGCAATACGGACAACACAAACGATACGCCCAGCGTGCGCGCGACGACGAGCGCATGCCAGCACGCGACGAACGCGACCAGGCCGGCGACCGACAAGAACAGCCGCCACGCCCCCTGCGAGAGCACCGGCTTGCGTAGGAGAACGAACGGGCCGACGAGCACCCAGAACACGGCCGCGGCTTCGAGCAACGGACGCACGGCGCGCCATCCCGTGCCGAGCCGCAGGCTCGCGCCGAGCGCGAGCGCGGCGAGCACCGCATAGGCCACGGCCCCCACGCCCTCGAATTTGAGCAAGCGCGCCCATTCCCAGGCCGCCAGCACGACAACCAGCGCAATCAGTGCGCCAAAAGCACTCACGGGCGCGAACAGCGTCACCGGCAGCAAGACCGCCAGGAGCACCACCGCCGTGACGACACGGGTTTTCAGCATGGAAGGGAATCGACGTCCTGCGACTGCGGTTCGAGCTGCGCGCTCGTGCGGCCGAAGCGGCGCTCGCGGCGCCCATAGGAGGCGATGGCGTCGGCCAGCGACTGCGCATCGAAGTCGGGCCAGAACGTTTCAGTAAAATAGAATTCGGTATACGCGAGTTGCCACAGCAGGAAGTTGCTGATGCGCGTATCACCGCCAGTGCGGATGAACAGGTCGGGCTCGGGTGCGTAGGACAGCGCCAGGTGCTCGGCAAACGCCTGTTCGTCGATCGCGCCCACTTGTCCGTCGCGCGCGGCCTGCTCGGCAAGCTTGCGCGCAGCCTGGAGGATGTCCCACCGGCCGCCGTAGTTCGCGGCGATCGTCAACGTAAGACGCGTGTTGCGTGCGGTCTTGGCCTCGGCGCGGCGGATCAGGTCCTGAATACGCGCATCGAATTGCGACAGATCGCCGACCACGCGCAAGCGGATGCCGTTCGCGTGCAACTTGCCGACTTCGCGCTCGAGCGCCGTCACGAACAGGCGCATCAGGAACGAAACCTCTTCCATGGGCCGGCGCCAGTTTTCGGAGCTGAACGCGAACAGCGTCAGATATTCGACGCCCGTGCGCGCGCACGCCTCGACGACGGCACGCACGGCATCGACCCCGCGCGTGTGTCCCGCCACGCGAGGCAAGCGGCGCTGCGTCGCCCAACGGCCATTGCCGTCCATGACGATCGCGATGTGCCGCGGGACTGCTGCGACATCAGGTACGCGAACAGTAGAGCTGGAATAAGTCATGGCCGCGGGGACTGTAACTGCAGGAAAGAAGTCAGACAAAAGAGCAAATCGGGTCCGAGCAGGCTCAGACCGTCATGATCTCGGCTTCTTTCGATTGGACGAGCTTGTCGATCTCGGCAACGAACTTGTCCGTGAGCTTTTGCACATCATCGGAGCCACGGCGCTCGTCGTCTTCGGAGATGTCCTTCTCCTTCACGAGTTTCTTCAATTGCTCGTTCGCATCGCGACGCAGGTTGCGCACGGCCACCTTCGCCGTTTCGCCTTCGCTCTTGACGACCTTCGTGAGCTCGCGACGGCGCTCTTCCGTCAGTGCCGGCATCGGCACACGGATCTGATCGCCTTGCGTAGCCGGATTCAGGCCCAGATCCGACTCGCGGATCGCCTTCTCGACGACGGCGACCATATTCTTTTCCCACGGTTGCACGCCGATCGTACGCGCATCGATGAGCGTCAGGTTGGCAACCTGCGAGATGGGCACGGCCGAGCCGTAGTAGTCGACCTGGATGTGATCGAGCAATCCGGTGTGCGCGCGGCCCGTGCGGATTTTTGCGAGATCGTTCTTGAACGCGTCGATCGAGCGTTGCATTTTCTGCTCGGCGCCCTTTTTGACGTCTGCCACACTCATTTAAACCTCCGAACCTTCATGACAGTGTGCCGATCCCACTCCGCGCGGCGCCTAGCCCGCCGCGCGGCGCGCGGAATCGCGCGTCCTGCGAGAGTTTACACGTGGACGAGCGTACCCTCGTCCTCACCTTGCACGATGCGCTTGAGCGCGCCCGGCTTGACGATCGAGAACACCCGAATCGGCAGCTTCTGGTCACGGCACAGCGCAAAAGCCGTGGCGTCCATCACCTGCAGATTGCGGCCGATCGCTTCGTCGAAACTGATCGTCGAATAACGCGTCGCTGCGGGATCCTTGTTCGGATCCGCGGAGTATACGCCGTCGACCTTCGTGGCCTTCAACACGACTTCCGCGCCGATTTCCGAGCCGCGCAGCGCAGCGGCCGTATCGGTCGTGAAGAACGGGTTACCCGTGCCGGCCGCGAAGATCACGACCTTGCCTTCCTCGAGCTGACGGATTGCGCGCGGGCGGATGTACGGCTCCACGACCTGGTCCATGCGCAGCGCCGACTGCACGCGCGCCTCGATACCGGCATGGCGCATCGCGTCTTGCAGTGCCAGCGCGTTCATCATCGTCGCCAGCATGCCCATGTAGTCGGCCGTCGCGCGATCCATGCCAGCCGCGCCGCCAGCCACGCCGCGAAAAATGTTGCCGCCGCCGATCACGACTGCGAGCTGCGTGCCGAGCCTGACGACCTCGGCGATATCGGCCACCATCCTTTCGATCGTCGCGCGGTTGATGCCGAAAGCATCCTCGCCCATCAAAGCTTCGCCGGAGAGTTTGAGAAGAATGCGTTTATAGGCAGTGGGCATAGCGGTATCCGATCGCACCGAATGAGATGACAACAACAATGTGGAACTGTAGGGGTGAAACCCAAGCCGGGGCAAGCGCCGATCACACGCACAAGAATCGCCCGACGGACCCAATTGGCCGCTTGCCGGGCGAACGTTTGCGCGTGCTTGAACGGGTTAACCCTCAACCAGCGCGCGAAAGCGCCGGTTCGCGGCGGGCATCACCCGCCTGCCGCGACGTACGACTTGTTACAACCGTTACTGCTGCTTTGCAGCGGCAACTTGCGCCGCCACTTCGGCCGCGAAGTCGTCTTGACGCTTCTCGATGCCTTCGCCGACCACGAACATCGTGAACTTCTGCACCGACGCGCCGGCTGCCTTCAGCATCTGCTCGATCGTCTGCTTGTCGTTCTTCACGAACGGCTGGTTCAGCAGCGACACTTCCTTCAGGTACTTCTGGACGCTGCCGTCGACCATCTTCGCGACGATTTCGGCCGGCTTGCCCGATTCGGCCGCCTTTTGCTCGGCGATGCTGCGCTCCTTGGCGATCAGCTCGGCCGGCACGTCGTCAGCCGACAGCGAGACCGGCTTCATCGCGGCGACGTGCATTGCGACGTCCTTACCGACTTGTTCGTCGGCGCCCGTGTACTCGACGATCACGCCGATGCGCGTGCCGTGCAGGTACGCAGCAATCTTGTTAGCCGTCTCGAAACGCACGAAGCGGCGGATCGAGAGGTTTTCGCCGATCTTGCCGACGAGCGCGAGGCGCACCGCGTCGACCGTCCCGCCATCCAGCGACAGCGCCGACAGCGCAGCCACGTCGGCCGGGTTCTGCTTGACGACGAGCTCGGCCACTTGCTTGGCGAACCCGTTGAAATCGTCGTTCTTTGCGACGAAGTCGGTTTCGCAGTTCAGTTCGACGAGCGCGCCGGCGTTGCCGTCGATGAACGATGCGATGATGCCTTCGGCCGTCACACGCGACGCAGCCTTGCTGGCCTTGTTGCCGAGCTTCACGCGCAGCAGCTCTTCGGCGCGCGCCAGATCGCCGTCAGCTTCGGTCAGCGCCTTCTTGCATTCCATCATCGGCGCGTCGGTCTTCGCGCGCAGTTCTGCAACCATGCTTGCGGTAATTGCCGCCATCATTCGCTCCTTGAGTCTGTCTTTCATACGTCGCCCGCTTTCGATGCGAGCGACAGGTATTCGTTCGCGGCGCGCCACCGACAGGCCGCACGCCGCGCAAGCGGCCGAAACTTAAAAAAAGGGGGCCTACGCAGAGCCCCCTTTTTTGCCGGCCAAGGGTTGCGTTATTGCTCCCCGTTGACCTCGACGAACTCGTCGCCGTCGTTGCCGCGCACAGCTTGCACGACTTCATTGACTGCGTTCGCACGGCCTTCGAGGATCGCATCAGCCACGCCTTGCGCGTACAGCGCAACAGCCTTGCTCGCGTCGTCGTTACCCGGGATCACGTAATCCACACCTTCCGGCGAGTGGTTCGTATCGACCACGGCGATGACCGGCACGCCGAGCTTCTTCGCTTCGGTGACAGCAATCTTGTGGTAACCGACGTCGATGACGAAGATCGCGTCAGGAATGCCGCCCATGTCCTTCACGCCGCCGATCGACTTTTGCAGCTTGGCGATTTCGCGTTCGAACAGCAGCGCTTCCTTCTTGCTCATGCGCTCGAGCTCACCTGCCTCGACTGCCGTTTCCATGTCCTTCAGGCGCTTGATCGATACCTTCAGCGTCTTGAAGTTCGTCAGCATGCCGCCGAGCCAGCGGGCGTTCACGTACGGCATGCCAGCGCGCTGCGCTTCGGCCGCGATCGTGTCGCGCGATTGACGCTTCGTGCCGACGAAGAGGATCGTGCCGCGGTTCGCTGCCAGTTGACGCGCGTACTTCAGCGCGTCGTTGTACATCGGCAGCGTCTTTTCGAGGTTGATGATGTGAATCTTGTTGCGATGGCCGAAGATGAACGGGGCCATCTTGGGGTTCCAGAAGCGCGTTTGGTGACCGAAGTGGACGCCGGCTTCCAGCATCTGACGCATGGTAACTGCCATGAAATTCTCCGCGAGGGTTGGGTCTTAAGCCGGCTGCCGTACCCGCCGCGCCACGCCCGGGCCTTACCCTTGCGTCACGCGGCCGGCACCCTGGGTGCGCCGGCTTGCGAATCGGCGGCACCAACGGGCGCCGCCGCATCAAGTCGCCTTCTGCTTCTTTTCATTCGTTCCGCACAAAACGGAAACACAAAATGGAAATTGCCGAAGACGACTAGCCTGAAAGTATAGCATGCAGGCATCGCGCCCCTCAAGCCGGCCGTGCGATTGCCGCGCTTCGCGCCCCGCATCGGCTGCTTCGTCCCGGCGCGAGGCCCTGCAACGATCTGCCGGCGGGGGCATATGGTGCGATAATCGCGCCATCCACGTTTCAGGCCCGCACCCAATGGCTATCACGATCAAAAACGAATCCGACGTCGCGCAAATGCGCGTGGCATGCCGTCTCGCGAGCGAAGTCCTCGATTACATCACGCCGTTCGTCCAGGCCGGCGTCACCACGGCCGAGCTCGACCGCCTCTGCCACAACTACATGCTCGACGTGCAGGGCACGGTCCCCGCGCCGCTCAACTATCAGCCGCCCGGCTATCCGCCGTATCCGAAGGCCACCTGCATTTCGGTCAACGACGTGATCTGTCACGGTATTCCGGGCGAGAAGGTGCTCAAGAACGGTGATGCGCTGAACATCGACATCACCGTCATCAAAGAGGGCTATTTCGGCGACACGAGCCGCATGTTCATCGTCGGCGAGGGCTCGATTCTCGTCAAACGGCTCGTCCAAACGACATACGAATGCATGTGGTTCGGCATCGAGCAGGTGCGCCCCGGCGCGCGGCTCGGTGACATCGGCCACGCGATCCAACGACATGCCGAAGCGCAAGGCTACAGCGTCGTGCGCGAATACTGCGGCCACGGCATCGGCACGGTTTTCCACGAAGATCCGCAGATTCTGCACTACGGGCGCCCCGGCACGGGCCTCGAGTTGCAGGCCGGCATGATCTTCACGATCGAGCCGATGATCAACGCGGGCCGTCGCGAGATCCGCACGATGCCCGATCAATGGACCGTGAAGACGCGCGATCGCAGCCTCTCGGCGCAGTGGGAACACACCGTGCTCGTCACCGATTCGGGCTTCGACGTGCTCACGCTATCGGCCGGCTCGCCGGCCCGGCCGACCCTGGCCACCGCCGCATAAGCGCGCAAGCGCACCGTCCGGCTCACCCGTCGTGACGGCGTGCGTTTGCGCGCCGTCACGATGTTGTTTTGATCGTCCTGTTCCGACACTGTCTCCGACCGTCGCCACGCCTATGCGCGCCCCCGCCGCCCTGCCCGACCCCATCTCGCTCAAAGCGGACTACCGTCTCGCCAAGACCGAGCTGCTGGCCCGTTTCAAGGCGGCGAGCAACGTCGATGCTGTGATGCGCGCGCTCTCGCGGGCCACCGACGACGCGCTCAAGCGGGCCTGGCTCACCTGCGAAATGCCGGCGTCGCTGGCGCTGGTCGCCGTGGGCGGCTACGGCCGAGGCGAGCTCGCGCCGTACTCGGACATCGACATCCTCGTGCTGCTGCCCGAAACGCTGGCGCCCGCGCTCGAGGCGTGCATCGAGCGCTTCATCGGCATGGCGTGGGATCTCGGGCTCGAGATCGGTAGCAGCGTACGCAGCGTCGGCCAATGCATCGAAGAGGCCGGCAACGACATCACCGTGCGCACGTCGCTGCTCGAGGCACGACGCATCGTCGGCAGCACCGCGCTGTTCGAACGCTTCACGCTGCGCTTTAACGACACGCTCGATGCGCGCGCGTTCTTCCAGGCCAAGATGCTGGAAATGCGGCAGCGCCATGCGAAGTTTCAGGACTCCCCATACAGCCTCGAGCCCAATGTGAAGGAAAGTCCGGGCGGTCTGCGCGATCTGCAGCTGATCCTCTGGATCGCGCGCGCGGCGGGCTTCGGCAGCAGTTGGCGCGAACTGGACGAGCGTGGCCTCATCACCGCGCGCGAAGCGCGCGAACTGCGCCGCAACGAGCAATTCCTGAAGATGCTGCGTGCACGCCTGCACGGCATCGCGGGACGCCGGCAAGACGTGCTCGTGTTCGATCTGCAAACAGCTGCGGCCGAGAGCTTCGGCTACGAAGCCACGCAAACGCGCCGCGCGAGCGAACAGCTCATGCGGCGCTATTACTGGGCAGCCAAGGCTGTCACGCAGCTCACGACGATCCTGATCCAGAACGTCGAGGCACAGCTCTTTCCGCGTACGAGCGGCATCACGCGCGTGCTGTCGGAGCGCTTCGTCGAGAAGCAAGGCATGATCGAGATCGCGAGCGACGACGTGTTCGAGCGCACGCCCAGCGCGATCCTCGAAGCCTTCTTGCTGTACGAGATGACGCAAGGCACCAAAGGGCTCTCGGCGCGTACGCTGCGCGCGTTGTACAACGCGCGCGAGATCATGGACTCGCGCTGGCGGCGCGACCCCGAGAACCGACGCCTGTTCATGGAGATCCTCAAGCAGCCGCAAGGCATCACGCATGCGCTGCGCCTCATGAACCAGACCAGCGTGCTCGGGCGCTATCTGCTGAACTTCCGGCGCATCGTCGGCCAGATGCAGCACGACCTCTATCACGTCTATACGGTCGATCAGCACATCCTGATGGTGCTGCGTAACCTGCGCCGCTTCGCGCTGGCCGAGCATGCGCACGAATACCCGTTCTGCAGCCAGCTGATGGCCAACTTCGAGCGCCAATGGGTGCTGTACGTCGCCGCGCTGTTTCACGACATCGCCAAGGGCCGCGGCGGCGATCACTCGACGCTCGGCATGGCCGACGCACGGCGCTTTTGTCGTGAACACGGCATCGGCGGCGACGATGCCACGCTGATCGTCTGGCTCGTGCAGCATCATCTGACGATGAGCCAGGTCGCGCAAAAACAGGACACGAGCGATCCGGCCGTCATCGAACAGTTCGCCAAGCTCGTCGACAACGAGCGGCAGCTTACCGCGCTCTACCTGCTGACCGTCGCCGACATCCGCGGCACCAGCCCGAAGGTGTGGAACACCTGGAAAGGCAAGCTGCTCGAGGATCTGTACCGCACGACGCTCGCCGTGCTGGGCGGTGCGCGCCCCGACGAGCACTCCGAGCTAAAGACGCGCCAGGAGGAAGCCTTGGCGCTGCTGCGGCTCGAGACGGTCCCCGAGCATGCACACCGTGCACTGTGGGAGCAGCTCGACGTCGGCTACTTCCTGCGCCATGACGCTGCCGACATCGCCTGGCAAACACGCGTGCTCTACCGTCACGTGCAAACCGACACGCCGATCGTGCGCGCGCGGCCTTCGCCGATCGGCGAGGCGTTGCAGGTGCTCGTCTATGTGCGCGACCGCTCGGACCTGTTCGCGGGCATTTGCGCATACTTCGACCGCAACGGCCTGTCGGTGCTCGATGCGCGCATCAACACAACGCGCCACGGCTACGCGCTCGACAACTTCATCGTCGCGCACACCGAAGACGACGTGCAATACCGCAACATCGCCAATCTCGTCGAGCAGCAGCTGGCGGCCCGCCTGTCGGCCGATGCGCCTCTGCCCGAGCCGTCCAAGGGGCGGCTCTCGCGGCTGTCGCGTACGTTCCCTATTACCCCGCGCGTCGACCTTCGAGCCGACGAGCGGGGCCAGTACTACATCCTGTCCGTGTCGGCCAACGACCGGCCGGGCCTTCTTTATTCGATCGCGCGTGTGCTGGCGGTGCATCGGGTCGGCGTCCATGCGGCGCGGATCAACACCCTCGGCGAACGCGTCGAGGACGTGTTCCTGCTCGATGGACGCGGCCTGTCCGACAACCGTCTGCAAATCCAGCTCGAAACCGAACTGCTGCGCGCGATCGCCGTGTGAGAATTGAATGCGCGTCAAACTGACAGCCAAACATCCGCGACCGGCCGCGCCGGAACGCGCCCCCGTACGAACCGGCAGCCCGTCGGCCCGCAAGCCTGTACGTACCGAACGTCCGGCAGACACGCCGCGCCCCGCAGGTGCGTCGGGCGCCGCGCCCAAAGCCAAGGGCGCGCATAGCGCAGCCTCTGCGCCGCGCGCGCAAGGCGACAAGTTCAAGCGCGATACCGCTGGCAAGCGCCAGGCACCGGCGAATCGTGGCGCCGGCACGCGCACACGCGACGACGAGCGTGCTCCGCGTGCAGCAGGTGGACGCTTCAGCGAACGCACTGCAACGAGCGCAGGCAAGCCGCGAGGTGAATACGAATCGCGCGGTGAGCGCAAGCCGCGAGGCGAATACGAGTCGCGCGGCGAGCGCAAGCCGCGAGGCGAATACGAATCGCGCGGTGAGCGTAAGCCGCGCACCGAATACGAGTCGCGCGGCGAGCGCAAGCCGCGCGCCGAATACGAATCGCGCGGCGACCGCAAGCCGCGTGCCGAATATGAATCGCGCGGCGATCGCAAGCCGCGAGGCGAATACGAGTCGCGCGGTGAGCGTAAGCCGCGCGCCGAATATGAATCGCGCGGCGATCGCAAGCCGCGAGGCGAATACGAGTCGCGCGGTGAGCGTAAGCCGCGCGCCGAATACGAGCCGCGCGGCGACCGCAAGCCACGCGCCGAATATGAATCGCGCGGCGACCGCAAGCCGCGAGGCGAATACGAATCGCGCGGTGAGCGTAAGCCACGCGCCGAATATGAGCCGCGCGGCGACCGCAAGCCACGCGCCGAATACGAATCACGCGGCGACCGTAAGCCACGCGCCGAATACGAGGCACGCGCCGCGCGCGGTCCCGTCAAGCGCGCGGCGGCCGCGCCGAACGGACGTCCCTCACGTCCCGCCCGCCCGGCGGCGTCGGCCTCGAGTTCGGTTTCGGCGGTCAACGCGGACGGCACGATGCGGCTGTCCAAGCGCATGTCCGAATTGAGCCTGTGCTCGCGTCGTGAAGCGGACGAATGGATCGAGAACGGCTGGGTCCGCGTGGACGGCGTGGTCGTCGATACGCTCGGCGCACGCGTGCGCCCCGAGCAGCGGATCGAGGTGAGTTCCGAAGCGCACGCCTCACAGGCGCGCCAGGTCACGATCCTGTTGCACAAGCCCGTCGGCTATGTGTCGGGCCAGGCCGAGGACGGCTATGAGCCGGCCGTGACGCTGATCACGCCGGCCAACCACTGGGAAGGCGATCGCTCGGATACGCGCTTTTCGCCGAGCCACCTGCGCACGCTCGCGCCAGCCGGCCGTCTCGACATCGATTCGACGGGCCTGCTCGTGCTCACGCAGGACGGCCGCATCGCCAAGCAGCTGATCGGCGAACACTCGGGCGTCGAAAAGGAGTACCTCGTGCGCGTGACGTACGGCGAACTCACGACCGACATCGATCAACACTTCCCGCCTGAAAAGCTCGCGCTGCTGCGCTTCGGCCTGTCGCTCGACGACGTGCCGCTCAAGGCCGCCAAAGTGAGCTGGCAAAACGGCGAGCAGCTGCGCTTCGTCCTGCGCGAGGGCAAGAAACGGCAGATTCGCCGCATGTGCGAACTGGTCGGGCTACATGTGGTGGGCCTCAAGCGCGTACGCATGGGCAGCGTCGTGCTCGGCGCGTTACCGCAAGGCCAGTGGCGCTATCTGCTGCCCAACGAGTCGTTCTAACGCTTCCATTCCCTTTCTCTCGCCACGCTCACTGAGCACCAAAGCGACGACGCCCGCGGTAAGCGGGCGTCGCGCGGCGGCCAAGCGTGCCGTTCAATCGTCTTGAGACGGGTCGAGGTCGGGGAACAGCACCTCGGTAAATCCGAACTTCGAAAAGTCCGTGATACGCATCGGATAGAGCTTGCCGATCAGATGATCGCATTCGTGCTGGACGACGCGCGCATGAAAGCCTTCGGCGACACGGTCGATCGGTTGGCCGTATTGGTCGTACCCCTGGTAGCGGACCATCGAGAAACGCCCGACCACGCCGCGCATGCCCGGCACCGACAAACACCCTTCCCACCCCTCTTCCGTGTCCTGCGACACCGGCGTGATGGTCGGATTGATGAGCACCGTCTCGGGCACGGGCGGCGCATCGGGATAGCGCTCGTTGTGGCCGAACCCGAAGATGACGAGCTGCAGATCGACGCCGATCTGCGGTGCCGCGAGCCCGGCGCCGTTCGCAGCGTGCATCGTCTCGAACATGTCGCGGATGAGCTCGTGCAGTTCGGGGGAATCGAACTGATCGACGGGCTGGGCGATGCGCAGCAAGCGCGGATCGCCCATCTTGAGAATCTCTCGAATCATAAGTCGTGACCCTCCAGAAGCTTGCGCATATTGTCTTCGTCGAGCACGGGGATGCCGAGTTCCTCGGCCTTCGCGAGCTTGCTGCCCGCATCCGCGCCCGCCACCACATAATCGGTCTTCTTCGACACCGAGCCGGCCACCTTGGCACCGGCCGCCTCCAACATGGCCTTGGCATCGTCGCGCGTGAGCGTCGGCAACGTGCCGGTCAACACGACCGTCTTGCCCGCAAGCACACCTTGCGGCGCACGCGGCGCTGGCGGCCCTTCGGGCCAGCTCACCTTGCCCGGCGCGCGCAGCTGATCGATCACCGTCCGATTGTGCTCTTCGGCGAAGAACTGGTGAATCGATTCGGCCACGACGGGCCCCACATCGGGAACGTCGAGCAGCGCCTCGATCGAGGCGTCCATGATCGGATCGAGCGAGCCGAAATACCGTGCGAGATCCTTCGCCGTCGATTCGCCGACATGACGGATGCCGAGCGCGTAAATGAAGCGTGCGAGCGTCGTGTGCTTGGCCTTCTCGAGCGCATCGAGCAGGTTCTGCGCCGACTTGTCGGCGAAGCGGTCGAGCGCGGCCAGCGTGGAAAAGCCCAGGTTGAACAGATCGGCCGGCGTGCGCACGAGGTTCTGTTCAACGAGCTGATCGATGATCTTCTCGCCGAGGCCGTCGATGTCGAGCGCGCGGCGCTGCGCGAAATGCCATAGCGCCTGCTTGCGCTGCGCCGGACAGAAGAGTCCCCCCGTGCAGCGCGCCACGGCCTCGTCGGGCAGCCGCTCGATGTGCGAGCCGCACACGGGGCAATGCGTCGGCATCACGAACGGCTGTGTATCGGCTGGGCGCCGATCGAGCACGACCGACACGAGTTCGGGAATCACGTCGCCGGCACGCCGCACGATGACGGTATCGCCGACACGCACATCCTTGCGATGCACTTCGTCCTCGTTGTGCAACGTGGCATTGGTCACGGTCACACCGCCGACGAACACGGGTTTCAGGCGCGCCACGGGCGTGATCGCTCCGGTGCGGCCGACGTTCACGTCGATGCCGACGAGTTCGGTCAGCGCTTCCTCGGCCGGGAATTTGTGCGCCAGTGCGAAGCGCGGCGCGCGCGACACGAAGCCGAGCGCTTCCTGCTCATCGCGGCGATTGACCTTGTAGACGACGCCGTCGATGTCGTACGCCAGCAACGGACGCTTCTCGCCAATGCGCCTGAAAAAATCGAGCAGGCCATCGGCCCCCTGCACGAGCGCGCGCTCGGCACACACGGGCAGGCCGATCTCGGCGTACCAGTCGAGTAGTTCGCCATGCGTAGCCGGCATCGCCATGCCTTCGAGGACACCGATGCCATAGGCGAAGAACGAGAGCGGACGCTGTGCCGTGATCTTCGGATCGAGCTGCCGCAAGCTGCCGGCCGCGGCGTTGCGCGGATTGGCGAACTCGCGCTGCTCCGCTTCGCGCTGACGCGCGTTGAGCCGCTCGAAGTCGCGCTTGAACATCAGCACCTCGCCACGCACTTCGACGACGCGCGGCAGCTGCGCACCCTTGAGCTTGAGCGGGATCGAGCGGATCGTGCGCACGTTCTGCGTGACCTCTTCGCCCGTTGCACCGTCCCCGCGCGTGGCCGCGCGCACCAGGTGGCCATCTTCGTAGCGCAGCGCGATCGCGAGCCCGTCGAACTTGAGCTCGCATGCGTATTCGACGTGCTCATGGTGCAGCCCGTCGGAGACGCGCTTGTCGAACGCGACGATGTCTTCGTCAGCAAAGCCGTTGTTCAGCGACAGCATCGGCACTTCGTGCACGACGGGCGCAAACCCGCTCGCGGCCTCACCACCGACACGCTGCGTCGGCGAATCGGGCACGATCAAGTCGGGATGGTCGGACTCGAGGCGCTGAAGCTCGCGGAACAGGCGGTCGTACTCGGCATCGGGCAGCTCGGGCTGGTCGAGCACGTAGTACGCGTAGTTCGCGCGTTCGAGCTCCGCGCGCAGCCAACTGGCGCGCTCAGCGGGTTGCTCGGGGGGCGGTTCAACGATGTTTCGGGTCATGCTGTCGGCGTTCGCGTTCGCTTCTTGTAGATAACCCACGCATTATCGCAGCAAGCCCCGCGACAAGCGCGCCCCCCGTACGCTTACTGGCTGAACAGCCGACGCGTCGCCGGCGAACCCGCCGGGATGCCTGCCTCCTCGAGCCGCGCGTAGAGCGTCATCAGCTGCTTTTCGATCGCGAGCAGCGCGCTTTCCGGCAGCGGACGGCGCTGATCGTCGACCACACGCCCGCCGATGCGTTCGGCCAGCGACTTCGCGTAATCGCACATGAGGCGGAACGGCAGAATGTCTTCGTCGGCGACGGGCACGTCGAGAATCAGCGTGATCATCTGACCGCCCTTGTAGGTCAGATCGTCGCGCAGGAAGTTCGTATCGCCGAACTGCAGCATGAAGACCGGGCTTTGCCGGGCATCGAGCTTCACGAAACGCGTGCCATCGCGCGAGAGCAGCAGACCGTCTTGCGAGGCCACGGCCTGCACGTAGTTGGCCGACCACGGCGCGCCGTCCGACAGCACGTTGATCGACAGTTGCGCATCGCATTGCGCCGCAAAGCCGTCGAGCTCGCGCGCCATCGAGACCGTCTCGAGCATGTCGGGAAACTCGGGGGCGCCGTCGATCGCGTCGGCCAGCTGCTGCACGCCCGACACGAATTCGGAGAACTCGAGCTCGTTGAGCGGGCCATTCCGGTTCGCGAGCTGCGCGGCCGCGCGCAGTTCTTCGTAACGCTGGCCGTTTTGCAGCAGTTCCCAGCCGCTGCCGCCCTCGGGCTTGCCCTCGATATAAACGGGCTTGCTGCCGGCCCGGCGCAGACGCTGCGCCAGCGGCAGGGCCTTGTCGCCGGCCACGGGGCTGCTCAAGCGAATCGGCACCACGCAATCGATACGGCGATCGACGATGTGCGGCGGCGCCGCCGAAATCGTCGTCGCGGCCGGTGCGATCGGCGGCGGCTCCTCGCTCGGCGCCGCGACGCCGGCTACCGGCGCCTCGCCGATCTCACCGAGGTCGCCGTTCGGCACCGTCGTCTCGGCCTGGATGTCAGCCGAGGTGTCGAGCGGTGCGACACCACCGAAGCTGGGCTCCATGCGCGCCGCATCGTCGGCTTGCGGGCTGTCGGACAGTGCCGGCTCGCGGCGGACGTTGGCACGCGCGGGCTCGATGAACGGCCGCTCCTCTTCGTGATCGTGACGCGCCAGCGCTTGCTCGGCTTCGGGCGGCATCGGCCTGGGCATCCTGCGGCGCACCTTCGCCCCCTGCCACGCGTTGTACACGACCACCCCGCCCACCACCACGGCACCCGCGCCGATCAATCCGAGTGTCAACTCGTCCATGCACGCTCCATCAAGCATTTCTTTATTCGCGTTCTCCGCCCAGGCGCGCACGCCCTATTGCGCGGTCCCGCTCGTTCAAGCCGTATTCTGGGCGAAACCGGCGGCCGTTTCCATGTCGACGGCCACGATGCGCGATACCCCTTGCTCCTGCATCGTCACACCGATCAGTTGCTGCGCCATCTCCATCGCGATCTTGTTGTGCGAAATGAACAGGAACTGGGTTTTGTCCGACATCGCACGCACCAGGTTCGCGAAGCGTTCCGTGTTCGCATCGTCGAGAGGTGCGTCCACTTCGTCGAGCAGACAGAACGGTGCGGGATTCAACTGGAACATCGCGAACACGAGCGCCGTCGCCGTGAGCGCCTTCTCGCCGCCCGACAGCAGGTGAATCGTCGAGTTCTTCTTGCCCGGTGGCTGTGCCATCACTTGCACGCCCGCGTCCAGGATCTCGTCGCCGGTCATGATGAGCTTGGCCTGCCCGCCGCCGAACAGGCGCGGGAACAGCTCACCGAAATGCCGGTTCACTTCGTCGAACGTGGCTTGCAGCAACGTGCGCGTTTCCTGGTCGATTTTCCGGATCGCGTCTTCGAGCGTTTCGATCGCGCTCGTCAGGTCGGCCGATTGCGCATCGAGGAAGGTCTTGCGCTCGGTCGCGGCCGCGAGCTCTTCGAGCGCGGCCATGTTGACGGGGCCCAGCGCCGTGATCGCATTGTTGATGCGCGTCACCTCGCCCTGCAGATACGACGGCTTCATGTCGGGCGTCAGCTTTTCCTGCAACTGCGCCTCGTCGACGTTGGCCGCCGCCAGCTGCTCGATAAATTGCTCGCCCGCGATGCGCGCCGCCTGCTCCTTGAGCTGCAGCTCGGTGATGCGCTCGCGCAGCGGCTGCAGCGAGCGCTCGACCGTCAAGCGCGTCTCGTCCATGTGACGCAGCTTCGCCGTCAGATCGTCGAGTTCGATGCGCGCTGCCGACAATGCGCTTTCCTTGGCCGTGCGAATCTCCAGCGCATCTTGCAGGCCGGTGTGCGTCGTCTGTTCGTTGATCGTTTCGAGCTCGGCCCGCGCGTCCTCGAGCGAGGCGGCTACGCGCTCGCTCTGATCGTGCGCGACCTGGATCGTGCGCTTGAGCTCGTCGATGCGGTTGGCCATGTTGCGTGCGGCAAAGCGCGCATCGGTGGCTCCGCGTTCGAGATCGCGCGCTTGCGTGCGTGCTTCGCCGAGCGCTTCGTCGAGCGCTTCGAACGCCAGTTGATGCTCTTCGAAACGCGCCTGCAACTCGGCCAGCTCGCCATCGTGACGCTCGAAGTTCGCCTCCGACTCGGCGCGCTGCGCACGCTGCTCGTCGATCTGAGCCGCGATTTCCTCGAGCTCTTCGCGAATCTGCGTGCTGCGCTGCGTGTAGCGCTCGTGCGCCTGCGTGAGCTTGAGCACGTCCATCTGCAGGGCATGCACGCGCTGCGTCGCACGCTCGGCCTGTGCCCGCACGTCGGCCAGCGCCTGCGACGCTTGCGTGTGCGCGGCTTCGGCGCGGATCGACGCAGTCTTGGCCTCGTCGGCCAGCAGCGTCTGTGCACGCAGCTGACGCGTGAGGTTTTCGATTTCCTGCTGACGCGCCAACATGCCGGCCTGCTCGGAATCGGCCGCGTAAAGCTGCACGCCCACGCGCGTGACGACGTGCCCCGCCTTCACGACGAGCGCCCCGCCTTCCGGCAACTGCGCGCGCATGGCAAGCGCCTGGGTCAGATCGTCGGCGAGGTAGACGTGGCCGAGCCAGTCGCTCAGGACTGCGCGCAGGCCTGCGTCGTCGATACGCACGAGCGAAATCAGCGGCCGCAGGCCGGCCGGCGTCTCGCGCGGAGCACCCGCGGCAGGCGGCGAATAGAAGGCCAACTTGGCCGGGGGCGCGTCGCTGGCGAACGCCTTCACCCAGTCGAGGTTGGAGATCTCGAGCGCGGCCAGGCGCTCGCGCAGGATCGATTCGAGCGCCGTCTCCCAACCCGCTTCGACGTGCAGCTTCTTCCACAGACGCGACAAGCCCGCGAGCTCGTGCTTGTCGAGCCACGGCTGGATCTTGCCCTCGGTCTGCACGTTCTCCTGCAACTGCTTGAGCGCAACGAGCCGTGCTTCGAACTGGTGGATCTGCGCGCTTTCGGACTGCACGCGTTGCTGCGCCTCGCGGCGTGCCGCGTCGAGCTGCGGCAGCGCCTCTTGCGCCTCGGCCAAACGCTGCTGCGCCTCGCGCAGAATCTCCTCGTGCTCGGCAAGCTGCATGCGCTGCTCTTCGAGCTGCACTTCGTCGGGCGCATCGAGCCCGCCCGCCTCGGCCTTGAGCCGTTCGTGCCGCTGTTGCAGCTGTTGCAGCTGCTGATCGGCATTGCGCTGATGCGCCGCTTCGAGCTTGAGCGACTGCTCCGTCTGCGCGATCCCGCCACGTTCGTCGTTCAGCTGCGTCTGCGCATCGCGCCAGCGCGTCTCGAGCGCGGGCAGCGCATCGTGCTTGGCGGCGGCTTCATCTTCAGCCTGCGCGGCCTTTTCTTCGGCCATCGCGAGCTGCTCTTCGGCATCCTCGAGATCGCCGCGCGCCTTCTCGGCCTGCATCTGCCACTGCTCGCGCTGCGCCGTCAGCGCGGCAATCTGCGCCTGCGTGCGGTTGCGCGATTCGATGATGAACTTGATCTCGGCTTCGAGCCGGCTCACCTCGGCGTTGGCCTCGTACAACGCGCCCTGCGCGCCTTGCATCGCGTCGCTGGCCGCGTAGTGCGCCACGCGCAGCGTCTCGAGCTCGGCTTCGACCTCGCGCAGACGGGCCGTCTGGGCTTCGAGGTCGATCTGCGCATCGGAGATCGCGCGTTGCTGGCGCCCCTGTTCGGCCGCCGAGTCGTTCTTGCGCAGCAGCCACAGCAGGCGCTGCTTTTCCTCGCCCTCGGCTTGCAGCGTCTTGAACTTGGTCGCGACGACAGCCTGCGCCTCGAGCTTCTCGAGATTCGTGCCGAGCTCGCGCACGATGTCCTCGACGCGCGTGAGGTTCTCGCGCGTGTCGTGCAGACGGTTCTCGGTCTCGCGCCGGCGCTCCTTGTACTTGGAGACGCCCGCGGCCTCCTCGAGGAACACGCGCAACTCTTCAGGCTTGGCCTCGATGAGGCGCGCGATCATGCCCTGCCCGATGATCGCGTAGGCGCGCGGCCCGAGGCCCGTGCCGAGGAAGATGTCCTGAATGTCGCGGCGCCGCGCCGGCAAATTGTTGATGTAGTAGCTCGACGTACCGTCGCGCGTCAGCACACGCTTGACGGCAATTTCGGTGTACTGCCCCCATTGGCCGGCCGCACGGCCGTCGGCGTTGTCGAACACGAGTTCGACGCTCGCGCGACTACCGGGCTTGCGGGCGGTCGAGCCGTTGAAGATCACGTCCTGCATCGACTCGCCGCGCAGCTCCGAGGCGCGCGACTCGCCAAGCACCCAGCGCACGGCGTCGATGATGTTGGACTTGCCGCAGCCATTGGGACCGACGACGCCAACCAACTGGCCCGGTACCTGGAAATGCGTGGGATCGACGAAAGACTTGAAGCCAGCGAGTTTGATCGAGGTCAGACGCACGGCGATATCGCTGTTTGAATGGGAAATCGAACGGATCGCGGCGAGCGGCACCTTGGGGCTCAGCCGGCCCTGCGCCGTGAAGCGCAACGCTCGAGAATGCCGTCGTCGCAATGCTTATTAACAGCGCGCGAAGCCGGGCACCGACGACAATCGGCATACGGCTTCGCGCGCACAAGTGGCAATCATACCATCGCGGTCGGGCGCTCCCGCCAGGCATCGGTCCAGGGACGAACCCCGGCTATAATTACTGGTTCCCCTAGTACCGAAGCACTACCGAACCAACTGCGCCCGACGCACAGGCCACGCCTGGCGCCGCCGTCCGCATCTGCCGATACCCGCCGAGCCTCACGTGAATCCGCTACTCGACCGTCTCCAGCCCTATCCCTTCGAAAAGCTGCGCGCGCTACTCAAAGACGCGATTCCGAGCGCCGAGCGCCCGCACATCAGTTTCGGCATCGGCGAACCCAAGCACGCCACGCCTGAACTGATTCGCGAGGCCGTCGTCGCTTCGCTCGACACGCTCGCAAGCTATCCGGCCACGCTGGGCTCGAACGCGCTGCGTGAAGCGATCGCGCATTGGGCGATGCGGCGCTACGGGCTGCCGACGCTCGATCCGGCCACGCAGGTGCTGCCGGTCTCGGGCTCGCGCGAGGCCCTGTTCGCCCTCGCGCAGACGGTCGTGGACGGCACACGCCCCGGCGCGGTCGTCCTGTGCCCGAATCCGTTTTATCAGATCTACGAGGGCGCCGCGCTGCTCGCAGGCGCCGAGCCGTACTTCGTCAACAGCGACCCGGCGCGCAATTTCGCCTGCGACTACGCGGCCGTGCCCGAGGACGTCTGGGCGCGCACGCAGCTGCTCTACGTCTGCTCGCCCGGCAATCCGACGGGTGCCGTGCTCACGCTCGACGACTGGCGCGAGCTCTTTGCGCTGTCGGACCGCCATGGCTTCGTGATCGCGTCGGACGAATGCTATTCGGAGATCTATTTCGACGAAGCGAAACCGCCGCTCGGCGGCCTCGAGGCCGCGCACCGGCTCGGCCGCGGCTTCGAGCGGCTCGTGATGCTCTCGAGCCTGTCCAAGCGCTCGAACGTGCCCGGCATGCGCTCGGGTTTCGTCGCCGGCGATGCGGCCCTGCTCAAGCGCTTCCTGCTGTACCGCACCTATCACGGCGCGGCCATGTCGCCGGTCTACCAGGCCGCGAGTGTCGCCGCATGGAGCGACGAGGCACATGTGCGCGAGAACCGCGCCAAGTACGTGCAGAAATTCTCGCTCGTCACGCCGATGCTCGCCGATGTGCTCGACGTGCGTCTGCCCGATGCCGCGTTCTACCTGTGGGCGGACGTGTCGCGCACGGGCCTGACCGATACCGAGTTCGCCCAGCGCCTCTACGCCGACTATAATGTGACGGTTTTGCCGGGCTCGTATCTCGCGCGCACCGCGCATGGTACGAACCCCGGCCGCAATTTCGTCCGCCTGGCGCTCGTCGCCGACGTGAACGAGTGTGTCGAAGGTGCCAAACGCATCGTCGATTTCTGCCGCGGCCTGGCGCGCTGATCCGCGTGCCCGGCATGCGGCCGGCTCGCCCGCCCTCATCGCCCGTGCACGAAGCCACCCCGTCCTGTCTTTCCAGTCTTCATTGAGCGAAACCGAACATGTCGCAACAACTTCAACAGATCATCGACACCGCCTGGGACAACCGCGCCGAGCTCTCGCCGAAGGCCGCGCCCGCCGAAGTGCGTGACGCCGTCGCCTACGCGATCGAGCAACTCGACAAGGGCCTGTTGCGCGTCGCCGAAAAGCAGGACGGCCAATGGGTCGTCAACCAGTGGCTGAAGAAAGCCGTGCTGCTGTCCTTCCGGCTCGAGGACAACGTGCCGATGCCGGCCGGCGGCTATTCGCAGTTCTACGACAAGGTGCCGTCGAAGTTCGCCAACTACACGGCCGAAGACTTTGCCGCAGGCGGTTTTCGCGTCGTGCCGCCCGCGATCGCGCGCCGCGGCTCGTACATCGCGAAGAACGTCGTCTTGATGCCGTCGTACACGAACATCGGCGCCTACGTCGATGAAGGCACGATGGTCGACACGTGGGCGACCGTCGGCTCGTGCGCGCAGATCGGCAAGAACGTGCACCTGTCGGGCGGTGTCGGCATCGGCGGCGTGCTCGAGCCGCTGCAAGCCAATCCCGTCATCATCGAAGACAACTGTTTCATCGGCGCGCGTTCGGAAGTCGTCGAAGGCGTGATCGTCGGCGAAAACTCGGTCATCTCGATGGGGGTGTACCTCGGTCAGAGCACCAAGATCTATGACCGCGAGACAGGCGAAATCACGTACGGCTACGTGCCGCCGGGCTCGGTCGTCGTGGCCGGCAACCTGCCCTCGAAGGACGGCTCGCATAGCCTTTACTGCGCCGTGATCGTGAAGAAGGTCGACGCGAAAACGCGCGCGAAGGTCGGCCTGAACGAGCTGCTGCGAGGCGACTGATGGCGGCTTCGCGAACCATCGTCTACGGCATTCCGAACTGCGACACCGTGAAGAAAGCGCGCACGTGGCTCGAGTCGAACGGCGTGGCATTCGAGTTCCACGACTTCAAGAAAGCGGGGCTCACGGCCTCGCTCGTGAAGGCGTGGCTGGCCGACGTGCCACTCGACGCGCTGCTGAACCGCCGCGGCACGACCTGGCGCGGTCTGACCGACGATGCCAAGGCCGCGGCCGGCAGCGAAGCCGGCGCGATCGCGTTGATGGTCGAGAAGCCTTCGGTCGTGAAGCGGCCCGTCGTGGTCGTCGACGGCCGCGTGAAGTCGCTCGGCTTTTCGGCCGGCGAATACGCGGCGCTGTTCGGCTGATTGCCCGCGCCGCTGCGTTGCGCGCACCAGAAGAAAATTTTTAAGCAGTTGCCGGCCAGAGCGTGCCGGCATTTTTTTATCAAAAGTGGTCTGAATCCATGTCCGGCACCCTCGCCCTCACCGAACAGCTCATCGCCCGCGCTTCCGTCACGCCCGACGATCAGCATTGTCAGAACCTGCTGATCGAGCGGCTCGAAGCCATCGGCTTCGCCTGCGAAACGATCGAATCGCATGGCGTCACGAATTTGTGGGCCGTCAAGCGCGGCACCGACGGCACGAACGGCAAGCTGCTCGTGTTCGCGGGCCATACCGATGTCGTGCCGACCGGCCCGCTCGAGCACTGGAGCTCGCCGCCGTTCGTGCCGTCGCAGCGCGACGGCAAGCTGTACGGGCGTGGCGCCGCCGACATGAAGGCGTCGATCGCCGGCTTCGTCGTGGCCAGCGAGGAGTTCGTCGCGGCGCATCCGGACCATCGCGGCTCGCTCGCGCTGCTCATCACGAGCGATGAGGAAGGCCCGGCCACCGACGGCACCGTCAAGGTCGTCGACGCACTGGAAGCGCGCGGCGAAAGGCTCGACTACTGCGTGGTCGGCGAACCGACTTCGAGCGCGACGCTCGGCGACGTCGTCAAGAACGGGCGCCGCGGCTCGATGTCGGGCAAGCTCGTCATCAAGGGCGTGCAAGGTCACATCGCCTATCCGCATCTGGCCCAGAACCCGATCCACCTGATGGCGCCGGCGCTGGCCGAGCTCGTGGCCGAGCATTGGGACGAAGGCAACGAATACTTCCCCCCCACGACCTGGCAGGTGTCGAACCTGCATAGCGGCACGGGCGCGAGCAACGTGATCCCGGGCCGCGCCGAGCTGCTGTTCAACTTCCGTTTTTCGACGGCGAGCACCGTCGAAGGCCTGCAAAGCCGCGTGCATGCCATTCTCGACAAGCACGGGCTCGACTACGATCTGGAGTGGAACGTCAGCGGCTTGCCGTTCCTCACGCCGCGAGGCGAGCTGTCCGATGCGCTCGGGCAGGCCATCAAGGCCGAGACGGGCGTGACGACCGAACTGTCGACGACGGGCGGCACCTCCGACGGCCGTTTCATCGCGCGCATCTGCAAGCAGGTCGTGGAGTTCGGGCCACCCAACGGCAGCATCCACAAGATCGACGAGCATATTGAAATCGCGTTTATCGACCCGCTGAAGAACGTCTATCGGCGCGTGCTCGAGACGCTGATCGCGTAATGGCTCAGGAGACCCATACGATGACGATGACCACGCCGTTCATGACGATACGCGACCTGCTGCGCTATGCGGTATCGCGCTTCAGCCAAGCGCAGCTCGCCTTCGGGCACGGCAGCGCGAACGCCTACGACGAAGCCGCCTATTTGCTCCTGCACACGCTGCATCTGCCGCTCGATACGCTCGAGCCGTTTCTCGACGCGCGCCTGCTCGACACCGAGATCGATGGCGTCCTGCAAGTGATCGAGCGCCGCGCGGCCGAGCGCGTGCCCGCCGCCTACATCACGCGCGAAGCGTGGATGCATGGCCGGCGCTTTTACGTCGACGAGCGAGTGATCGTGCCGCGCTCGTTCATCGGCGAGTTGCTCGAAGACGGCTTGCAGCCGTATGTCGCCGACCCCGACGAGGTAGGCGCCGTGCTCGAGCTGTGCACGGGCTCCGGGTGCCTCGCGATCCTCGCTGCGCATGCGTTTCCGAACGCCGACGTGGATGCGGTCGATATCTCGCCGCAAGCGCTCGAAGTCGCCCAGATCAACGTTGCCGATTACACACTCGAGGATCACATCGCGCTGTTCGAGGGCGATCTGTTCGCGCCGCTGCCCGAGCGGCGCTATGACGTCATCATCACGAATCCGCCCTATGTGAACAGCGCGTCGATGCAAGCGCTGCCGACCGAGTATCGCCATGAGCCGGAGCTCGCACTGGCCGGCGGCGACGACGGCATGGACGTCGTCCGCCGCATCGTCGCGCAGGCGCGCAACTGGCTCACGGAAGACGGCATCCTCGTCGTCGAGATCGGCAACGAGCGCGCCAACGTCGAGGCGGCGCTGGGCGGGCTCGATCTCGTCTGGCTGTCCACGAGCGCCGGCGACGACTGCGTGTTCCTGATCCAGGCCAGCGACTTGCCGGCTGCCTGACGCGCGATGCCGACGCCCTTGCCCATGCCGCCCGAGCGCGAAACCGAGGCCGAGTCCGAGGTCGAAGCCGAAGCTCGCGCAGCCCTTTCGTCGCAGGCGCGCCGCTGGTGGCTCCTGGCCGGCGGCGCCGCGCTGGCGTACGGCATCTCGTTGCGCCAGGCGCCCTATCCCGACCAAGCTGCTGCCAAGGTGTTGATGTGCGCGCTGCTCGTGCTCGCCACGGCCACCTCGCGCCAGACGACCATGCGCGAGCGCGGGTGGCTCGGGCTAGCGCTGGCCGCGTCGGCGGTGGGTGACGCGCTGCTCGCGCTGCCGCAATTGTCGTTCTCGTTCGTTGGCGGGCTCGGCGCATTCCTGCTCGCCCATCTGGCCTATTGCGGGCTGCTCGTGCCGCTCGCGGGCCCCGTGCGCGGCTGGCGGCGCGTCGCGCTGCCATTGCTTTGGGCCGCGGCGCTCGGGGCGTATGCCGTTTTCTTTCCCCACCTCGGCGAGCTGGTTATCCCGGTCGCCGTCTATGAAGTTGCGCTGTGCCTGATGGCGAGCTTCGCCCTGCTCGCCTCTGTGCCGGGCACGGCCGCGGCTGTGGCAGGCGGCGGCCTGGCGTTCGTCGTCTCCGACACGATGATCGGCATCGACCGCTTCGTCGGCCCATTCGCGGGCAGCGGTTACGCCATCTGGTTTAGCTACGCGCTCGCGCAAGTCGCGCTGTCGGCCGGCATCCTGTTCGCACGGCGGCGTTGACCGCCTGAGTGCTGCGACGATCGGTCTCGTCGCAGCACTGTATGCGCGCCGCCACGAATCCGCCCCCCATTGATGGGCTTCGGTAAGATGCGCATGGGCGCCGCCCCGATGCGGCGCGTCCCGGCAGATCAGGCACAACCGGCCCAAGTATGCAATTCAACTGGCTTTCCCTAGGCACGTTCGTGATCGCCGCGCACGTGCTCGGCGCGATCGCGGCCTGTCACGCGATCCTCAACACGCGCACCTCGCAAGGCGCCATCGCCTGGGCGGTCTCGCTCGTGGCGATGCCGTACTTCACGCTGATCCCGTATCTCTTTCTGGGCCGCAGCAAATTCTCGGGCTACGTCGACGCGCGGCGCCTCGAAAGCGAGTTGCTGCGCACGCATGCGCATCCGAGCGCATGGGACACGCGCGCGTCGTCGACGGGTCGTCCCGCCGAAACATTGGGCCACGCCGTCGTCCGGGCGTTGACCGGCCTGAGCGGCATGCCATTTCTGCCCGGCAACTTCGTGCGCACGCTCGTGAACGGCGATGCGACGTTCGCCGCGATTCTCGAAGCGATCGACGCGGCCCGTCACTACGTGCTCGTGCAGTTCTTCATCGTGCGCGACGATGCGCTCGGCGGCATGCTGAAGGAACTGCTGATCGCGAAGGCCGCACAGGGCGTGCGCGTCTGCTTCCTTTACGACAGCATCGGCAGCTTCGACCTGCCGCAGCGTTATGCCGCGGACTTGCTCGCAGGCGGCGTCGAAATCCATCCATTCGCGACGAACCGTCGCTTCGTCAACCGCTTTCAGCTTAATTTTCGTAACCACCGCAAGATCGTCGTCGTCGACGGCGAACGCGCGTTCGTCGGCGGCCACAACGTCGGTGTCGAGTATTTGGGCGGCAACCCGCGCCTGTCGCCGTGGCGCGACACGCACATCGAAATGCGCGGGCCCATCGTCGCGAGCGTGCAGTTCGTGTTCATCGAAGACTGGCATTGGGCGACGCAGCAACTGCCGCGGTTCGAGCCGCCCCCGGCCGACAAGCCGCACAGCCCCGACGACGACGACGACATGCACTGCCTCGTCGTCGCACCGAGCCCGGCCGACAAGCAGGAGACGGGCTCGCTATTTTTTGTCGAAGCGATCAACGCCGCACGCGAGCGCATCTGGATCACGACGCCCTATCTCGTGCCCGACGAGGCCGTGTTCTCGGCATTGCGGCTCGCGGTCATGCGCGGCGTCGACGTGCGCATCCTGATTCCGAGCCGACGCGATCACTACGTCGTATTCGAAGCATCGAAGCTCTATGCACACGACCTCGTGCGCGCGGGCGTGCGCATCTTCCGCTACCGGCCCGGCTTCCTGCATCAGAAAGTGGTGCTCATCGACCAAGCGGCGGCGGCCGTCGGCAGCGCCAACCTCGACAATCGCTCGTTCCGCCTGAACTTCGAGATCATGGTGCTCACGATCGACCACGCGTTTGCGTCCGAGGTCGAAGCGATGCTCCTGCGCGATTTCGAGCATACATACGAAGTCGATCGCAGCGAGTACCGCGATGCGCCCGCTTGGCGGCGCGTCGCTATGCATGTGGCGCGGTTGTTTTCACCGATTTTGTAGCGAGTTTTGGGTTGACTGGTAAAAAGTATATTGAATGTGGCAGTTTCTATGAGTATTTTGATACTCATGCCATGTCGGCCAGAATGGGAATCAAGCAGGGGCCGACAATCAATAGCGGTTCGCATGGAGTCGGTCATGAAGCCACTGCCGCTCTCTCTAGCACTCGCAATTGCCCTGGCTTTCGCACCACCGTTGCCGGTTTCACATGCCGCCATCTATAGCAACGGTACCGCTACCTCGACCTTTAACGTCTCGCTCACCATTCAAGCTAATTGCACGGTTTTGGCGAATCCGCTGAATTTCGGGACAAACGGCGTACTCGCGGCGGCACTGAACCAGCAGACCACGGTGGCGGTCACTTGCAGTAACACCACGCCGTATAACGTGGGACTAGATGCGGGCACGGTTAGCGGCTCGACCGTGTCGAGCCGCCTGATGGCCGGCACGGCCACCGGCAACACTAGCACGACAGTCAGCTTCCAGCTGTACCAGGACGCCGGTCATACTACGGTGTGGGGTAACACTCAGGGAACGGATACGGTGGGCGGCACCGGCAACGGATCGTCACAGTCGATCACGATTTATGGCCAGGTACCCACGCAGACGACACCGAAGCCGGACACCTACCAAACAACAGTGACTGCAACGGTCTATTTCTGAGCGTTCGCCAGAGAAAATTTATGGGTCGACTGCACTTTCTCGCCGCGAGCGTGCTTTTTCCGGTCAACCTGATACCCAGCGCGGTTTCGGCCGCCACACTGCAGGTTTCGCCCGTGATGGTGGAATTCCGGCCAAGCGAAAACGCATCGAGCATTACCTTGCGCAACCCGGGGGACCATCCGTTATACGGACAGGTAAGGATGTTTCGCTGGGACCAGGTAAACGGCAACGATACGCTGACTCCATCGCAGGACTTGATCGCCAGTCCCCCGCTCGTCGAGATCCCTCCGCATGCTGATCAACTGGTGCGGCTCGTACGGGCCAGCGCCACGCCTGTCGCTGTCGAGCAAAGCTTCAGGATTCTCATCGACGAGCTGCCCCCACCGGGCGAGGTGAGTGTCGGCGGCGTGACGATAAGGCTGCGCTATTCGGTGCCGATCTTTATTGAGCCACCCAATATGGCTGGCGTGCCCCAACTCGCGTGGCACCTGTCGAAGAGCGCAATGGGATGGACGTTGAGCGTCGACAATACCGGCGTGCGTCGTGCCCAGATCGCTGCGGTTGAACTGGTGAACGGTGCCGGCAATGCTTACCAGCTCAACGAGGGGCTGCTTGGGTACGCACTGGCCGGGCGCACGGTTCAGTGGAACGTACCCCTGCCAGCCACGCTGGATTTGAGCGATACCGTAAAGGTCCGGGCAGTCGTCAACTCTCTACCCGTCAAAGGGGGGATAACGTTGAAACAACCTGGCTAAACCCGTGCACGGCCTCGATCCTGCCGCACCGCGCACATGTCGTCTAGCGCGTACGAAGCAGCAACGGGGGCGATATTCATGCGCCGCGTTTGCGGCCGGATTGATCATGCTCGGGTCTACGCGTGTGGGTGCGCATTCCATGCTGCCCATCACAGACATCAATCCGAATGGGCCTCATGATGTAGTCCTGGAAGTGGACGTGAATGGCCAGCGCACGACGTTACTCGTGAGTTTTCGCGAACACGATGGCCACCTGTCAGCCCATGGCAAGGATCTGAACGAGATCGGTTTCTCCACCGATCGACTGGGCATTGCAGACACTGCCGACGTGCAGCTCGACTCGATCCCAGGCCTGCATTACACGTACGATGCCGCAAACCAAACCGTGGACCTCGACATTCCAGACGGCATCCGCAGGGCGTATACCTTGGAAAGCCGCTCCCTGCCTGCCACGCCGAAGGCCACGTCCGCGCGCGGGCTCGTGATCAACTACGACGCGTTTGCACAGACGCTGGACGACGAACAGCTCTCACTTTATTCCGAGGAACGCTACTTCGATTCAGCCGGCGTATTCAGCAATACAGGCATCGCTTACCTATACCGGAACGAACAGCGCTACATCCGCTACGACACGTCGTGGCGCATGTCGACCCCGACCACGCCGAGCACCACTCAGATCGGCGATACGATTACGTCGTCGCTTGCATGGACGCGCTCCATTCGGCTTGGCGGATTCCAGTGGCGCAGCAATTTCGCGCTGCGCCCCGACCTCGTCACTTTTCCGGTTCCTGCGCTCGCGGGTTCTGCGGTCTTGCCATCGGCCGTCGACCTTTATATCAATAACGTCCGGCAATTCAGCGACAACGTTCCCAGCGGGCCGTTCATCGTCAACGAGGTGCCCGGCATCACCGGCGCAGGGGAAGCGACTGTCGTCACGCGCGATGCGCTGGGGCGGACCATCGCCACATCCGTGCCGCTTTATGTCGACACGCGCATGCTGGCGCCAGGGCTGACGAGTTACTCGTTCGAGGCAGGGTTCCTGCGCCGCGACTACGGGCTCGAATCGTTCGAATACGATCGGCGCCCTGCGGTCAGCACCTCGGCCCGGCGCGGGCTATCCGACACGATCACGGTCGAAGGCCACGCCGAAGCGACCCCCGGCCTCTATAACGTAGGAGCCGGCGCACTCGTGCGGCTCGGCATGGCGGGCGTCATAAACGGCGCGCTGGCAGCAAGCGCTGGGCGGCTCGCGGGCACACAAGTGAGTCTCGGCTACCAGCTGATCGAGCCAAACTTCCTCATCGACGCACAGACGATCCGTGCCTTCGGCAACTACGGCGACCTCGCTGCGCGCGATGGCATCCCGGTACCTTCCGCAACGGACCGCGTCACGCTCGCCCTCCCCTTTCTACGTCACAAGACGTTCTCCGTCAGCTACATCGCCTTCCGCTCGCCGCAGGGTCCCTCCTCGCGGATCGGGTCCGTCGCGTGCACCCTCGACGTCGGTAACCGCATCTCGCTGAGTCTGAATGCTTACCGGGACTTCAAGCAGCGCAACGCGAACGGCGCGTTCGTTGCCATAACCTTTGGCTTCGGCGATGACACCTCGGTCAGCGCCACGGCCGGCAGACATAGCGGCCAGTCGAGCTACAACGTCAGTGCCATACGCCCGCCTGATTACGCCGGTGGCTCGGGCTGGGGCGTCCAGGCCGGCGGCGCGGGCAGTGTGCAATATCGGCAAGCGCAGTTCCAGTACCTCGGTAACGACGGGGAGGCTACGGCGATCGTGCAAGACGTCGACCGACACGCATACGGGACGGTCGACCTAAGCGGCGCGCTCGTGTTGATGGACGGCAATGCGCAACTTTCGCGACGCATCGACGACGGCTTTGCGCTGGTCGTGACGAACGGCGTCGCGGGCATTCCCGTACTGCACGAAAATCGCGTGATCGGTACAACAGACAGTTCTGGCCATTTTCTTGTGCCGGACCTGAACAGCTACCAGAGCAATCAGATCAGCATCAACAGCTCGAACCTGCCAGCCGATGCGCAGATTGCGGCAACGTCGGCTAACGTCGTGCCGCAAGCGCAATCCGGGGTGCTCGCGCATTTTGGCGTGACGCGCTACAGCGCGGCCTCGATCATCCTTCACGGTCCGAATGGCGCCGTGCTGCCGCCCGGCTCGCGTGTCCACCACGTCGAAAGCGGCAAGGACACGATCACGGGCTATGATGGCCTCACGTTCATCGACGAGTTGCACCCCGACAACCATCTGGTGATCGATAGCGGCACGCTTCACTGTTCGGTGCAATTCGGATACGTGCGGCCCCGCGACGGTACGCTGCCCGTCATCGGTCCGCTAACATGCCGCGCGGCGGAGGGAGACACGCCATGAATCGCGCTGTCCTTTCGCTGCTCATCTTGGCCGTCATGCTTTGTCTGTCTGCGCCGGCGAGCGCGCAAAGCTGTTCGGCCACAGCCTCGGCTGTCAACTTCGGCTCCGTGAGCCCGATCGCGCTCAGTGCGGTGACGGCTACGGGAACGGTCAACGTCACTTGCACCTGGCCTGTCGTTTCGGTTACGCCGAACGCGCTGGTTTGCCTGAATCTTGGCGCAACGAGTCCGCGCAGCCTCACGAATGGCGCAAACGCGATGCAGTATGACCTGTACCAGGATGCAGCCCATTCGCTCGCATGGGGCTCGATCTCCAATGGCTCGACGCCCATTTCGCTCACGCTCAGCAAACCCACTTTGGGGACGACGGCTGCGCAGACTGTCACGGTCTATGGCCGGATTGCCGCCAACCAGCCCACCGTGCCGACGACCGGCGACAGCGACACGGTATACACGGAGTCGTTTAGCGGCACGCTGACGTCGCTCAACGATGGCTTCTACCTGCTAACCGCCCCCACATGCGCATCGCTTACGACGAGCAACGGTACCTTTCCGTTCACCGCCAGCGCGACGGTGGTCAACAACTGCAACATCAGCACGACAAACGTAAGCTTTGCGGCAGCGGGCGTCCTGAGTAGCGCGTTTAACGCACTGGGTTCGATCAGCGCACAGTGCACGAACGGGGATGCATGGAGCATCGCGCTGAACGGCGGATCGAGTGGCAACGTGGTGAGCCGGAGCATGCAGCGCACCGGAGGTGGGGGGACTGTGAGCTACCAGCTGTACACCGACTCAGCCCATACTTCGGCATGGGGGGATGGTACCGCGGGCACCACGACGGTGACTGGCATTGGCACCGGCAACACTCAGGTGGTAACCGTCTATGGCGTTGTTCCGTCTCAGACGACGCCAGCACCAGGGAACTATCTCGACTCGATCACGGCGACAATCAGCTTCTGAGTCAGGCCGAACGAAGACCGTTGCGAATGAAGTCGACGGCGCGCCAGCGATCGTGGAGATCGCTGGCGTTCCTTTTCCGGCGTGCGCCTACGAGTGACTACCGAAACCGCACCCGCCCCCTCAAAGCAGCGCCTCGATAGCGCGGGCAATCGCCTCCGGCTTCGTGCGGCTCGCATAACGCTTGACGACGTGCCCTTCGCGATCGACGAGAAACTTCGTGAAGTTCCATTTGATCGCCTTCGTCCCGAAGATGCCGGGCGCCGCCGCCGTGAGATGCCGATAGAGCGGATGCGCATCGGGCCCCTTCACGTCGATCTTCTCGAACATCGGAAACGTGACGCCGTACGTCCGGTCGCAAAACTGCGCGATCTGCGCGGCGTCGCCAGGCTCTTGCGCCCCGAATTGATTGCACGGAAAACCAAGCACCTCGAAGCCGCGCGCGCGGTAGCGCTCGTACAACGCTTGCAGACCCGTGTACTGCGGCGTGAACCCGCACTCGCTGGCCGTGTTGACGATCAGCAGCACATTGCCGCGATAGCGCTCGAGATTGGCTGGCTCGCCCGCGAGCGTGCGCGTGGAGATGTTATAAAGCGAACTCATCGCTGGCCTCTTGAAAAAACGGCAGTCTAGGCGAAAAGCCGACGCCCGGCACGCATCGGTCTGGACTATGCGCGGCGAGCACCGTCTAAAATAGCGCTTTTCGAGCCGCCCAACCCAAGTCCTGTCGTGATCCGTTTCAACCAATTCAGCCTCGCGCGCGGCGTCAAGCCGCTTTTCGACGACACCTCCTTCGCCCTGAACCCCGGCGAAAAAGCCGGGCTCATCGGCGCAAACGGTGCCGGCAAATCGACGCTCTTCTCCGTGCTGCGTGGCGACCTGCACGCCGATGGGGGCGATTTCTCGATGCCGCCGACCTGGCGCATCGCGCACGTTGCCCAGGAAACGCCCGCCGTCGAGAAGACGGCGCTCGAGTACACGCTCGACGGCGACACGGCGTTGCGCGAAATCGAGGCCAGCATCACGGCCGCCGAAGCGGCCCATGACGGCGAAGCGCTCGCGCATGCGCACGCGGCTTTCGCCGACGCCGACGGTTACACCGCGCCCGCGCGCGCCGAGGCGCTGCTGCTGGGCCTGGGTTTCTCGCTCGAACAAACTCGCCAGAACGTCGCGAGCTTCTCGGGCGGCTGGCGCATGCGCCTCAATCTCGCGCAGGCGCTCATGTGCCGCTCGGATCTGCTGCTGCTCGACGAGCCGACGAACCACCTGGATCTCGATGCGATCGTCTGGCTCGAAGATTGGTTGCACCGCTATATGGGGACGCTGGTCGTGATCTCCCACGATCGCGAATTCCTCGATTCGGTCTGCAACGTCACGCTGCATCTCGAGAATCGTCAGGTCAAACGCTACGGCGGCAACTACTCGCAGTTCGAAGTCCTGCGCGCCCAGCAGCTGGCGCTGCAGCAAAACGCCTACGAGAAGCAACAGAAGACGGTCGAGCATCTACAAAGCTTCATCAACCGCTTCAAGGCGAAAGCGACCAAGGCCCGGCAGGCGCAAAGCCGCATGAAGGCGCTCGAAAAGATGGAGCTCATCGCGCCTGCCCACGCGCAATCGCCGTTCACGTTCGAATTCCGTACGCCCGACGCGGCGCCGAACCCGATGCTCGTGCTCGAGAACGTGCGCTGCGGCTACCAGAGCGACGACGGTCAGGAAATCCCGATCGTTTCGAGCGTCACGCTGTCGATCCAGAACGGTCAGCGCATTGGCCTGCTCGGCGCGAACGGCCAGGGCAAGTCGACACTAGTGAAGACGCTGGCCGCCACGCTGATGCCGCTCTCGGGCGAGATGCGCCAAGGCCGCGGGCTCACGATCGGCTATTTCGCCCAGCACCAGCTCGAGACGCTGCGCCCCGACGATTCGCCGCTCGCCCACCTCGCGCGCATGGCACCCGAGACGCGCGAACAGGAGCTGCGCGACTTTCTGGGCGGCTTCAATTTTTCGGGCGACATGGCGAGCGCGCCGATCGCACCGTTTTCGGGCGGCGAAAAGGCGCGCCTCGCGCTCGCGCTGATCATCTGGCAAAAGCCGAATCTGCTGCTGCTCGACGAACCGACGAACCACCTCGATCTCGAAACACGTCACGCCCTGACGATGGCGCTTGCGCAATTCGAAGGCACGCTGATCCTCGTTTCGCACGACCGGCACCTGCTGCGCGCGAGCACCGACCAGTTCATGCTCGTGGCGAACCACCGGCTCCAACCGTTCGACGGCGATCTCGATGATTATCGCGACTGGCTGCTGCAACACGCGGCCGACACGCGCGCAGCGGCCAAGGCTGCGGGCGCCGCTCAAGCAGCGGGTGTCACGAACGATGCCGGGCCGAACCGCAAGGACCAGCGCCGCCAGGAAGCCGAAGCGCGGCAGAAACTCTCGCAGCTCAAGAAGCCGCTGCAAGCACGCATCACGAAGATCGAAAAGGAAATGGAAACGTTGAACGCGGAGAAGGCGACGCTCGATGCGTTCGTCGCCGACTCCTCGAGCTACGAGCCGGCCATGAAGACGCAGCTGACCGAAGCGCTGCGCCGGCAGGCCCAAGTGCACGCGCGCCTTGACGCGCTCGAAGCCGACTGGCTCGAAGCGCAGGAAGAACTGGAACAGATCGGCTAAGGCGCATGCGCAAGCGCGAGCTGCTCGACGCACCGCGCAGCGCCCACGGCCTTCTCGCGCGAAGGCCGAGCCGACATGCACCGACAGGAGGTGTCCGTTGACGACGCAAGCTCCGCTGCAAGGTCTGCGCGTGCTCGATCTCACGCGCCTGCTGCCAGGCCCGCTCGCGACGCTGCGGCTCGCCGAGCTCGGCGCCGACGTGCTGAAGATCGAAGAGCCCGGCACCGGCGACGCGGCCCGCGCCATGATGCAAAGCCCCGCCGACAAGGCCGCGGGCCGGCCGAGCGCGTTCTATCGCATCGTCAATCGCGGCAAGCGTGAAACGCGGCTGGACCTGAAGACGGAGACGGGTCGCACGGTGCTGCGCGCACTCGCGCGCGAATCGCACGTGCTCATCGAAAGCTTCCGTCCCGGCGTGATGGCGCGCCTTGGGCTCGACTATGCGGCCCTCGCCGCCGTCAATCCGAAACTCGTCTACTGCGCCATCACGGGCTACGGCTCGGAGGGCGCGTTCGCGCATCGCCCCGGCCACGACATCAACTATCTCGGCTACGCGGGCGTGCTCGACCAGATCGCCACCGTCGACGGCACGCCGGTCGTGCCCAATATCCAGATCGCGGACATGCTGGGCGGTGCGGCAACGGCCGTCACGCAAATCCTGGCCGCACTGTGGCAGGTCTCGCGCGGCGGCAAAGGCGCGTTTCTCGATGTGTCGATGACGCATGCGATTTACACGCACAACATCGTCGCGCATGCCGCGCTCGAAGAGGGCGACAAGCAGTCAGACGCCAATCCGACGGACGCACGGCATGCGGGCCGCGGTCTGCTCAACGGTGGGGTGCCCTGCTACAACGTGTACCGCACGGCTGACGAACGCTGGCTGGCGGTTGGCGCGCTCGAGCTCAAATTCTGGGAACGGCTGTGCCGCGCATTGGGCCGGGAAGATTGGACGAGCCGGCATTGGAGTCTCGGCCAGGCGATCGGCGGGCCAGACGCGGTTGCGCTGACGCAGGAGCTGGCGGCACGCTTCGCGACGCATCGGCTCGCGGCCTGGCTTGAATTGCTAGAGCCGCTCGATTGCTGCGTCTCGCCGATTCTGACGGCCGAGGAGGCGCGCGAACACCTGCTGTTTTCCGATGTGCAAGGCGAGGCTGATCTTGGCGCGGACGCGAGCCACTCCTGAGCAACAGCCTCAGCCACTAGCTTCGGTGTCTGCTGATGCAGCGCCACAGCGGAGCGGGCAGCCCCCGCCAGGCAGAGAAAGGTACTCAGGCGCTCGCTCGAGAGCAGGAGGGTTATGGCGGCAAGATTCTCTTCGGGAAGCTCCAGCTCCATTGACGGTCAACCTCGTTTTCGCTAGCATGGCACGTGAAAAGTCGGGATCAGTGTCGGCCGCTACCCTTGGGTAAACGGACCCCCGACTTCCTGCTGTCAGGGCGTCACTGCGGTGACGCCCTTTTCTTTTCGACGCCAATTCTAGGAAGACTAAGAAGCGTTGTTCGTGAAGCTCGCGCAGATCAGCCGATTTCCCGGCTCGACCTGCCAAGTCGAGCCCAAGACGGCGGGGCAATCTTCGCTCAACCAACGCCAACGAACCGCCTACTCCAGCTCCTTGATCCGCGAAATAGCCTGTTCGATGCGCTCGACGGCGATCACCTGCAAGCCGTCGACGGCCTGCTTCGGCGCATTGGCCTTCGGAATCAACGCGGCGGTAAAGCCGAGCTTGGCCGCTTCCTTCAAGCGCTCCTGCCCGCGCGGCGACGGCCGGATCTCGCCGGCCAGCCCGACTTCGCCGAACACGATGAGCCCCTTGGGCAACGGCTTGTTGCGCATCGACGAATGAATCGCGAGCAACACGGCCAAATCGGCCGCAGGCTCGGCGATCTTGACGCCGCCGACGGCATTGAGGAACACGTCCTGATCGAAGCACGCGATGCCGGCATGCCGATGCAGCACGGCCAGCAGCATCGCGAGACGATTCTGCTCCAGACCGACCGCGAGCCGTCGCGGGTTCGGCACATGCGCCGTATCGACGAGCGCCTGGATTTCGACGAGCAGCGGCCGCGAGCCTTCCTGCGTGACGAGCACGCACGAACCCGGCACGATCTGCTCATGCTGTGACAGAAACAGCGCCGACGGATTCGCCACGCCGCGCAGCCCGCGCTCGGTCATCGCGAACACGCCAAGCTCGTTGACGGCGCCAAAGCGATTCTTGAACGCCCGCACGAGCCGGAACGACGAATGCGTGTCGCCTTCGAAGTACAGCACCGTATCGACGATATGTTCGAGCACGCGCGGGCCTGCGAGACTGCCCTCCTTCGTCACGTGTCCAACCATCACGATCGTCGTGCCCGACTGCTTCGCGATGCGCGTGAGCTGTGCTGCGCACTCGCGCACCTGGGCGACGGAGCCCGGCGCCGAAGTCAGCGCATCGGAATAAATCGTCTGAATCGAGTCGACGACGGCCACATCGGGCCGCTCGGCTTCAATGGCCGCCTGAATCTTCTCGAGCTGGATCTCGGCGAGCAGCTGTAGATCGGCGGCCTTCGAGCCCGGCTCGAGCAGCGCGAGGCGCTGCGCGCGCAAGCCGATCTGCGCGGCCGATTCCTCGCCGCTGATATAAAGGGCACGCCGATCCTGCGCCAGCGAGGCGAGCGACTGCAACAGCAGCGTCGACTTGCCGATGCCAGGGTCGCCGCCGATCAGCACGACGCCACCTGCCACAAAACCACCGCCGAGCACGCGATCGAACTCGCCGATGCCGGTCGAGAAGCGCGGCACGTCGGCCGCTTCGATGTCGGCCAGACGTTGCACGGGCGCGCTCTTCGCGAGCGACTGGAAACGATGCCCGTTCGCGGTCGGTGCGACCGTCTCGACGAGCGTGTTCCAGACGCCGCACGAAGGGCACTGCCCTTGCCACTTCGGTGCCTGGCCGCCGCATTCCGTACAGGTATAGGTTGTTTTCTGTTTCGCCACGCGCGTCAAATCCCTAACCGTTCACTTCGCTTTCGTTGTTCTCGAGAACGGCAGGCTCATTCGGCACGTACAGGCACCCGTTGCGCAACGGCGCACATGAGCTCGTAGCCGATCGTGCCGCAAGCGCGTGCGACATCGTCGATCGGCAGCTGCGCCCCCCACAGCTCGACACGCGAGCCGACGTTGGCAGTGGGACACGGCGTCAGGTCGACGGTAATCATGTCCATCGACACACGGCCCACGACGCGCGTGCGCACGCCGTCGACGATGATCGGCGTGCCTTCGGGCGCGCAGCGCGGATAGCCGTCGGCATAGCCGCACGCGACGACGCCGATACGCATCGGCGCCGGCGCCTGGAAGGTCGAGCCATAGCCGATCGTCTGTCCCGGCACGAGCGTCTGCACGGCGATGAGCTCGGAGGCGAGCGTCATCGCGGGCTGCAAGCCCGTGCCCTCGATCGCCGAGGTCACGCCCGACGGCGAAGCGCCGTACAAAATAATGCCGGGCCGCACCCAGTCGAAATGCGACTGCGGATGCCATAACGTCGCGGCCGAGTTGGCGAGGCTGCGCGCGCCGGCAATGCCCTCGGCGCCGCGCTCGAACGCCGCCAGCTGCTCGGCGATGCCGCGCTCGCTGTCGGCATCCGAAAAATGGGTCATGAGCACGATCTGGCCGACGCCGGGACAAGCGCGCGCCCGTTCCCACGCTGCACGGAATTTGTCAGGCGTATAGCCGAGCCGGTTCATGCCCGTATTCATCTTCAGCTGAATGTTCACGGGCTTGGACAGCCGCGCCATCTCGAGCATGCGCAGCTGCTCGTCGCAGTGAACCGTCGTCGTGAGGCTGTAGCGGTCGATGACGTCGATGTCGGTCGGGCGGAAAAAGCCTTCCAGCAGCAGAATCGGGCCGGCCCAGCCGAGCTCGCGAAGCTTCACCGCTTCTTCGAGGTCGAGCAGACCGAAGCCATCGGTGGCGCGCAGCCCCGGGAACGCACGGGCGAGGCCGTGGCCGTAGGCATTGGCTTTGACGACGGCCCAGACCTTCGAATTCGGCGCGTGCCGGCGGGCAACAGCGAGATTGTTGGCGAGGGCGGCGGTATGAATAGTGGCGAGAAGCGGGCGCGGCATGGCGTTGTTCGTAATCACTAGGGCAAATGGACGCTTGTAGCGTGTGTTTGCGACAAAAGCCGGCTCACGCGGCTCTCGAGCGACGCACCGGCAGTCCGAAACCACCTATTTTCGTGATATAAAGCCGTGCGCACAACCCATTTCGAACGGCATAAGTCCTAACGCGATCGTCGCGCCCGGGGAGGACGCGCCGCAAAGGACAGCATCGCATCAGATGAAAAAAGGTTTTTACTCCATCATGGCCGCGCAGTTTTTCTCGTCGCTGGCCGATAGCGCCCTTCTGATCGCTGCCATCGCTCTGCTGAAAGACCTCCATGCCCCGAACTGGATGACGCCGCTGCTCAAGCTGTTCTTCGTCCTTTCGTATGTCGTGCTCGCCGCGTTCGTCGGCGCCTTTGCCGATTCGAGGCCCAAGGGCCGGGTCATGTTCGTGACCAACTCGATCAAGATCGTCGGCTGCCTGTTCATGCTGTTCGGTGCCCATCCGCTCCTCGCCTACGGCATCGTTGGCTTCGGCGCCGCAGCCTACTCCCCGGCCAAGTACGGCATCCTGACGGAACTGCTGCCGCCCGAGCGGCTCGTCGCCGCCAACGGCTGGATCGAAGGCACGACAGTCGCATCGATCATCCTGGGCACGGTGCTCGGCGGCGCACTGATCAGTCCGCATATCGCCGCGCCGCTGCTGCGTCATCATGTCCCGTTCGTCGCCACACCGGCCGAGGCCGCGATGGTCGTGATCGTCGGCATCTACGTGGTCGCCGCGCTATTCAATCTACATATTCCCGACACGGGCGCGCGCTACCCGAGACAGCAGCACGGCCCCATCAAGCTCATCGTCGATTTCGCGCATTGCTTCAACACGCTGTGGCACGACAAGCTGGGCCAGATTTCGCTCGCGGTCACGACGCTCTTTTGGGGCGCAGGCGCCACGCTGCAATTCATCGTGCTCAAGTGGGCCGAAGTCTCGCTCGGCATGTCGCTGTCCGAGGGCGCGATCCTGCAGGCCATCGTGGCGGTCGGCGTGGCCGGTGGCGCCATCGTCGCCGCAGCCAAGGTGCCGCTGAAGAAATCGCTGACGGTGCTGCCGGTCGGCATCATGATGGGCGTCGCCGTCATGATGATGGCGTTCTACACGCGCCATCTGATTCCGGCGAACTGGGGCGTCTACTTCGAGCGCGTGCATGTGCCCGGCTATCTGGTGATCGCCTATCTGTTCCTGATGGTCGTCGGCGCGCTGTCGGGCTTTTTCGTGGTGCCGATGAACGCGCTGCTCCAGCATCGCGGCCACGTGCTGCTGTCCGCCGGACACTCCATCGCCGTGCAGAATTTCAACGAGAACCTGTCCGTGCTCATCATGCTGAGCCTGTATGCGGTGCTCGTCTGGCTCGATGTGCCCGTCTCGATCGTCATCGTGCTGTTCGGCTCGTTCGTCTGCGTGATGATGTGGCTGGTCATGCGCCGCCATCAAGCCAACCAGCGCGCCTTCGATGCCGTCGCGCTGATCGGCGAAGCCAAGCATTGACACCCGGCGCCGGCCATCGCCCATGAGCCACCCGATTCCCAACGTGCTGACGATCGCCGGTTCCGATTCGGGCGGCGGCGCCGGCATTCAGGCCGACCTCAAGACGTTCTCCGCGCTCGGCGCCTATGGCGCGAGCGTCATCACCGCGCTGACCGCGCAAAACACGCATGGCGTGAGCGCCGTGCACGCGCCCGAGGCCGCGTTCGTCACTGCGCAACTCGATGCCGTGTTCGGCGACATCCGCTTCGATGCGGTCAAGATCGGCATGCTCGCGAACGCCGGCATCGTGCGCGCCGTGGCAAGTGCCCTGCGCCGCTATCGGCCCAAGTACGTCGTGCTCGACACGGTCATGATCTCGAAGAACCAGCACGCACTGCTCGACCCGGAGGCCGTTGGCGCGTTGCGCGACGAATTGCTGCCGCTCGCGGGACTCGTCACGCCGAACCTGCCCGAAGCAGCGGCACTACTGGGCGAACCCGAAGCGGCCGACGAGGCCGCGATGCTGCGTCAGGGCGAAGCGCTGCGTGTGCTCGGTGCGCAGGCCGTGCTCATGAAAGGCGGCCACCTGCCAGCCCCGGACAGCCCCGACTGGTTCGTTGCCGCGACCGGCGCGCAGCGTTTCGGCGGCCCGCGTGTCGCAGTGCCGCATACACACGGTACCGGCTGTACGTTGTCGGCGGCTATCGCCGCGCTCGTCGCGCAGCGCGGCGACTGGGCCAGCGCCATCGCCGAGGCCAAGACCTATCTGCTCGACGCGCTGCGAGAAAGCGTGCGCCTTCAGGTAGGCAGCGGTACGGGCCCGCTCCATCATTTCCATCGCTGGTGGTGATCAACCGCCACCGAGCATGAATCGCGCGCAAACGTCGCGGCGGGCGCTGCCGCTTCGCTTCAACCAGCAGCAAACGCCTGGGCCTGCGCAGGCCAAGCGTCGGGCACGACGAAGCCGCGCAGCCGTTCACACCAGCGCCCGCCTCCCTCATTGACGAAGCCGGCGACCATCGTCGGACTGGCCTGTTGCGTCAAGCGCTCGGCAAGCGTCGCGACATCACCCAACATCGCCTCGTCCGCGCTACCGGCTTCGACGTCGCGGCGCGGCGCAAGCCACGCGAGCCTCGGCAGCACGACCCAGCGGCACGCAGGATGCGCTGCGGCAAGCCGAGGCCATTGCTCATGGGTCGTCCAGAAGCCGCGTGCGTGTGCGGGATCGATTGGCCCGGCAATGTCGACCTCGGTCGTCTCGGCCGGCGCCGCGGTCAGCCCGTTGCGGACCGGATCCCATCGATAGAACAGCCAGCCTTTGACGAGCATCTGCGCGTCCCATGGGCCGACGTGGCCCAGCGTGGCAAATTCATCGCGCGCCGAAAGCGGCAACTGATGATCGAGCAGATGGGCCAGCTTGAGGTCGAACCGGTCTTGCAGGTTCGGGCCGACGTAATCGGCGAGCGTCGCCTGCGCGCTGCCTACGTGCAGATAGCACTTGACCGCGAGCTCCCAGTGCAGACGCCGGCCGCTCGCCGTTTCGACGAGAAAATCGCATTCGCCGAGTGTGCGCCCCGCGCGCCGCAGCGCCACGTTGGCAGCCACGAGGCGCACGGCCGGGCCGTAGCGCAGGAAATGGGCGAGCAGGCATTCGGCATAGCGGCCGAGCCGCACGACGCGCAGCACTGCAATGGCTTCATGCAGCGGCGCGACATCGCGCTCGAGCTCGTGCAGCCATGCGCTAGTGGCCGCCGCTTCGTCGGCTGTCTCGAAGACGGTCGCGAGCTCGCCGCGCGGCGGCTGCGCGCGCAGCAAATGGGGGCTGAACAGCAGCCACGCGAGATCGCGCACGGCGCTCTCGCGCAGCGTATCGAGCAACGCATCGAGCGCGGCTGCATCGGCGGCCGGCTCGAGCGCGTTCATTGGCCTGCCTGTCCGGCGAGGGCCTGCCGGTACGTATCGACGGCCAGGCACAGGTCGGCCCAGGCTTTCGCCTTGTCGGGCAGGCTGCGCAGCAGATAGGCCGGATGATAGGTCACGATGACGGGCACGTCCTCGTAGCGATGCACGCGCCCACGCAGCGACGAGATGCTCGCGTCCGTCTTGAGCAGGTTCTGCGCGGCCACCCGTCCGAGCGCGATGATGAGCTTGGGCTTCACGAGCGCAACCTGGCGTTGCAGATAGGGCTCGCAACGCGCGACTTCATCGGGCTCCGGATTGCGGTTGCCGGGCGGACGGCATTTGACGACGTTGGCGATGTAGACATCCTGGCCGCGCGCGAGCGACAGCGCGCGCAGCATGCTGTCGAGCAGCTTGCCGGCCTGACCGACGAACGGCTCGCCCTGCTTATCCTCGTTTTCGCCCGGCGCTTCGCCGATCAGCATCCAGTCGGCCTCGCGATCGCCGACGCCGAACACGGTCTGCGTGCGCTTCTCGCACAGGCGGCAGCGCTCGCAGGCAGCCACGCGCGTCTCGAGCTCGTCCCAGCCCAGCGCATGCACGTCGGACTTCGCTTCGCGCATATCGACCACAGGCGCGGCGGCGGGCTCTTCGCGCGCAGCCGCGTTGCCACGCCTTGCGGTCGGCGCGGCTTGCGGTGCGGCTTGCGGCGCGTCGAACGGATCCAGCGCATCGAAGGCGTCGATGATGCCGAATGCGTCGGCGTCTTCTTCGACTGCGCGCGATGGCGCGCGCTCGGTAGCGCGAGGCGCGGCTGCTTCGACACCTGCGGCATCGCCCCTCGACGCGGCCGTATCGGGCTCAGGCGGCATACGCGAATCGACTGCGGCCCGGGCGGCAGAAGTCGCCTTCCTGCTCGTGCCAGCATCCTCTTGCGTTGCCTCGACCTGCGTCTCTACGCCTTGCGTACCGGCGACCCGGGTCGCATTTGCTGGCGCTTTCTCTACGGCCGTCGCGACGTCGACGAGTTCAAGCGATGACCGCGCCTCGCCCCCCCCACTTTCGGGGGCCAGTGCGTCACCGCCCGACCCACGACGCACCCACAGCGGCGCGAGGCCCAGCGTCTCGAGCGCGGTTTCATTGAGCGCCATGCGCGTCCTCCTCGTTCGCGAACGCGTAGCGCATCACGATCGCGTCTTCACGGCTGCGATGCCGCGCCGGGTAATAGTTCTTGCGACGGCCGATCATGATGAAGCCGAAGCGCTCGTACAGCCGCACCGCGCGCGTATTCGACGGCCGCACCTCGAGCAGCAGGCCCGCGAGCCCCTTGCCGCGCGTCATGCGCACGGCTTCGCGCAGCAGCGCAAGGCCCGCGCCGGTGCCCTGTACCTGCGGCGCCACACACAGATTGAGCAGATGCATTTCGTCGACGACCGGCATCAACACGCAATAGCCGATCAGCGTACCCGTCACGTGGCGCATGCACACGCCGAAATAACCGTTGCGCAACGAATCCTCGAAATTGCCGCGCGACCATGGAAATTCGTACGCGTCGCGCTCGACGGCGGCGACCTCGTCGAGATCGGCCTCGGTCATCGGCGAGATGTACCGGTCGGCGAGCAGCACGCCGCTCATCTTGCAGCCCCCCCGGCTTGCGCGGCGCGTGCGGCAAGGCGCTCGGCCGTAGTCTGCGCGACCTTGTCGCGGACATATTCGGGCGCCGCCTGATCGGCCGGCATGGTGCGGCCCGCGCGAAACGCGCGCAGCGCGGCGTGAGCGAGCGGCACCGCGTGCGGCAGCGCCTCGTAATCGACCGCCCGGGCGTGCGTGGCCGCGGTCAGCCGTGCACCGAACGCCGCGACCGCATTGCCAGCCAGGACGAACGGCTCGTCGGGCGCGGCAAGCTGATCGGGCGCACCCAGCGAAGGCGGCACGACCATGCGCCAGTCGCCGAGCCCGGCATCCCACGCGTAGTCGGCCCAGTACGCCTCGTCCATACGCGCATCGAGTGCGGCCAACACGCGCGTGACCGACGCATCGCGCAAGCGCACGCTTTCGGCGCAGGCGAGCAACGTGCTGACGGGGACGACGGGCACACCGAGCCCGAACGCGAGCCCCTGTGTGACACCGGTCGCCGTACGCAGGCCCGTGAACGAACCAGGGCCGGCGCCGAACGCGATCGCATCGCAATCGGTCAACGTAAGCCCCGCCTCGTCGAGCAGTTCGCGCACGGCCGGCAGCACGCGCGTACTCGAGACGGCACCCGTCTGGTCGTGGCGCGCCCACAGCTGCGGCGACGGGTCGGCATCGGAAGCGGAGAGAAGCAAAGCGACCGAGCAATATTCGGTCGACGTATCGAGAGCAAGCAACACGGTTCGAGTCATGGGCGCTATTGTAATGCGGCGGCTGAACACTCCGGACGCGCTTGCCCCGGGCAACGCGGCATATCGCACGCCGGTCGCCGCGTTTGGAAGCATCGCTCCAGCTTTCGGCGCGTATCGCTTGCTATGATCGGCGACCTTATCGTTTCGGCATGGAGCCTCTCATGAGCAACGTCGACGCGCTTTTCGCGCAAGCCCAAGTAGATGTGAAAGAACTGCCCGAGAAGCCGGGCAACATGACCCTGCTGCGTCTTTATGCGCTGTTCAAGCAAGCGACCGACGGCGACGTGCACGGCGACAAGCCCGGTTTCGCCGATATCGTCGGCAAATACAAGTACGACGCCTGGGCTGCACTCAAGGGCACGCCGCAGGACAAAGCCAAGGAACAATACGTCGAGCTCGTCGAATCGCTGAAGAACGGCACCGCGAGCTGATCTGCATGCGCTTGCGCCAGCCCCGCTCCACTTTCAGTGGCATGCGAACGAATTCGGCATGTGGAAAAGTTCGCCAAACGGCTGGCGCAGTGCAGCAATAATCCTTATAATGCGGCCTGCGCTTGATCGTGCATTGCGATGCAGCGCACCGTAGCGTTTTGCTCCAATCCAGTTTAGAACCTGTCCCCTTCTGCCTAGGCCCCACGGGCCGTCTTGTACCAGGCTGGCGGTGATACCAATGCCGGTATCCCCGTATCCGATACAGCTTCTAACGAAAAGCTCGCCTTCATGAGCGCGAGCTGCCCCCGTTTTTCGATTTGCTCGCTGCTGTCTTGCATGCTGAATCCGACGACTTGGGTAATGCCGATTGGCGCCGACGTTCCTTTCGTACGTTTCAAGGATTCTCATGACTTCGAGCTTCAATTCCCCGTTGGACAACATCGCCGATCGCGCACTTGGCCTCGACACGAACGACGCGGACGCATCTGCGGCCCCGGCGTCCGATGAAAGCAACGTGCCCGCGGGGCCGAGCTTCGCGTCGCTGGGCCTGTCGCCCGAAATCGTTTCGGCGCTGACGGCCGCCGGCTACCAGAACCCGACGCCCGTGCAGCAGCTCGCAATCCCGGCCGGGATCGCCGGTCGCGACCTGCTCGTCTCGAGCCCGACCGGTTCGGGCAAGACGGCTGCATTCATGCTGCCCGCGATCGAGCGTTTCGCGCAGCTGCAAAAGACACAGGCTGCCCAGCCGCGTGAACCGCGCGAGCCGAACGGCGAGCGCCGCCCGCGCCGCGGCCCGCCCGTCGCCCGTCCGGGCCTGCTCGTGCTGACGCCTACGCGTGAGCTCGCGATGCAAGTGACGACGGCCGCCTCGACCTACGGCAAGCACCTGCGCCGCCTGCGCACGGTCAGTATCCTCGGCGGCGTGGCCTACGGCCAGCAGCTGATGCTGCTCGCAAAGAACCCCGAAATCCTCGTTGCTACGCCGGGCCGCCTGCTCGATCACCTCGAGCGCGGCCGCATCGATCTGTCGCAGCTGCAGATGCTCGTGCTCGACGAAGCCGACCGCATGCTCGACATGGGCTTCATCGACGACATCGAAACGATCGTCGCCGCCACGCCGGCCACGCGTCAGACGATGCTGTTCTCGGCTACGCTCGACGGCAAGATCGGCTCGCTGACGAGCCGCCTGCTGCGCGATCCTGAACGCATCGAGATTCAGCACCGCATGGAGTCGCGCGCGAACATCACGCAGAGCGTGCATTACGTCGACGACCGCGATCACAAGGAGCGTCTGCTCGACCACCTGCTGCGCGACGAGGCGCTCGACCAGGCGATCATCTTCACGGCAACCAAGAGCGAAGCCGACCAACTGGCCGGCCGCCTGTCCGATGCGGGCTTCTCGTCGGCCGCGCTGCACGGCGACCTGCCGCAAGGCGCGCGCAACCGCACGATCCGCGCATTGCGCGAGCGGCGCGTACGCGTGCTGGTAGCCACCGACGTCGCGGCGCGCGGCATCGACATCCCGGGCATCACGCACGTGTTCAACTACGACCTGCCGAAGTTCGCCGAAGACTACGTGCACCGCATCGGCCGTACGGGCCGCGCGGGCCGCTCGGGCACCGCGGTCAGCCTCGTGCATCACGCCGAGCAAGGCGCGTTGAAGCGCATCGAGCGCTTCGTGCGCACGACGCTGCCGGTGAACACCATCGCCGGCTTCGAGCCGCGCAAGGCCCCGCCCGCCAACAATCGCGGCGGCAAGAGCTTTGGCCGCGGCCGCCCCGGTGGCGGCAACGGTAATGGCGGCCGCCGCTATGGCAGCGGCAGCAGCAATGGCAACGGCAACGGCAACGGCGGCAGCCGAGGCAATGGCTCGTCGTTCGGCGGCGGCAACGGCGAAGGCCGCGGTGGCTGGAGCGGCCGTCCCTCGGGCGGCTCGCGCGACGGTTACGGCGCTCGCCGCAGCGACGCGCCGCGCGGCGGCGCCCGTCGCGGCAACTAATCAGAATCGGCGCTCCAACGCGCCATCGCAGGCTTGCGTCGCCGACGCGCCCTGCTCCTACTTTTCACAACCGGTGCCTCGTGCACCGGTTTTTTTTCGTCCGCCCCGATATTTCACGATACGGAAAATCCTTTTGCGTCGTAAAAATCTGTGTTGCGTGGCACAACGCACAACGTTGCGGCATGGAAAATAGCATTTCTCATTGTGAAATAAAACTAGCAACACATTGATTTAAAACAAATAAACTTGTCAAAAAAAGGCGATGACACGTCTGTCTTCGGCGCTCGAGTTTGCCTAGACTCTTATATAAGACTTCGCACCCACCCAGCCAAGGGCAAGCGAATTGGCTTTTTCTCTAGGCAACCCAGGAGCACACCATGTCACGTCAGCAACAAGCGCAGCAACTTCAACAGCAATGGGAAACCGATCCGCGCTGGAAAGGCATCAAGCGCGGCTATACGGCCGAAGACGTCGTGCGTCTGCGCGGTTCCCTCCAAGTCGACCACACGCTCGCGAAGCGCGGCGCCGAAAAACTGTGGAACGCGATCAACACCGAACCGTTCGTCAACGCGCTGGGCGCACTGACGGGTAACCAGGCCATGCAGCAAGTCAAGGCTGGCCTGAAGGCCATCTACCTGTCGGGTTGGCAAGTCGCGGGCGATGCGAACGTCGCCGGCGAAATGTATCCGGACCAGTCGCTGTATCCGGCCAATTCGGTGCCGCTCGTCGTCAAGCGCATCAACAACACGCTCACGCGTGCCGACCAGATCCAATGGTCCGAAGGCAAGAACCCCGGCGACGAAGGCTACGTCGACTTTTTCGCGCCGATCGTCGCTGACGCGGAAGCCGGTTTCGGCGGCGTGCTCAACGCATTCGAACTGATGAAGGCCATGATCGAAGCGGGCGCCTCGGGCGTGCACTTCGAAGATCAGCTGGCTTCGGTCAAGAAGTGCGGCCACATGGGTGGCAAGGTGCTCGTGCCGACGCGCGAGAACATCGCCAAGCTGACGGCAGCGCGTCTGGCGGCCGACGTCTGCGGCGTGCCGACCGTGCTGATCGCCCGTACCGATGCCGAAGCCGCCGACCTCATCACGTCGGACGTCGACGACAACGACCGTCCGTTCCTGACGGGCGAGCGTACCGTCGAAGGCTTCTTCCGCACGAAGCCGGGCCTCGAGCAAGCGATTTCGCGCGGCCTCGCCTACGCGCCGTATGCCGACATGATCTGGTGCGAAACGGGCAAGCCCGATCTCGAGTACGCGAAGAAGTTCGCCGAGGCGATCCACAAGCAGTTCCCGGGCAAGCTGCTCTCGTACAACTGCTCGCCGTCGTTCAACTGGAAAAAGAACCTCGACGACGCGACGATCGCCAAGTTCCAAAAGGAACTCGGCGCGATGGGCTACAAGTTCCAGTTCATCACGCTCGCGGGCTTCCACGCACTCAACTACTCGATGTTCAACCTCGCGCACGGCTATGCCCGTACGCAGATGAGCGCGTTCGTCGAAATGCAGCAAGCCGAATTCGCGGCAGCCGAGAAGGGCTTCACGGCCGTCAAGCATCAACGCGAAGTCGGGACGGGCTACTTCGACGCCGTCACGCAGACGGTCGAGCGCGACGCCTCGACGACGGCCCTGCACGGCTCGACCGAAGACGAGCAGTTCTTCGACAAGAAGGTCGCTTGACGCTAGCCTGACCAGCCTCATGAGAAACGGCCCGCCGCGCTGCGCGCGGGCCGCCTCTCCCACGCACGCGCCCTGCGACACCTCGCACGGCGCGTGCGTTTTTTCAGCGGTAGACGATGACGGGAATCTTCGTATGCGTGAGCACGCGTTGCGTCTCGCTGCCGATCAGCAGGCTGCCGAGGCCGCGCCGTCCGTGCGAGGCCATGAAGATGACGTCGCAGCCGCTTTGCTCGGCCGCTTCGATGATGCCGAGGTACGGCGACGGATGCACGCTCGTGAGGCTCGAGCACGCCACCCCCGCGAGCCGCGCAGCCTCCTCGACTTCGCGCAGATGGTCTTGCGCTTCACGCTCGCTGCGCTGTTGAAAATCGGCGGGCGGCTCGACCATGACTTCGGAAAACGGCGAATACGGGTACTGCGGCAGGCACGCATAGGCGGTCACGCGCGCCCCGACGGTACGGGCCAGATCGATCGCGCCGTCGATCGCCTTCTTCGACAGGTCGGAGCCGTCGGTCGGGACCAGAATGTGCTTGAACATGGTGCGCCCCCTCTCCCTCGTCGAGCACGTGGCGCACGTCTTTCAGCGCGCGCGTTGCAGGCAGCGCTCGCGACGAGCGCCTGAAGTCGATTGTAGGTCGCGTGCCGCGCCGCTCATGCCGGCGTGCGGGTGAATCCGCATATCGAAAACCCGGCAGCCGCCACCGCCCGGCCGTTACTGCCCGCTCTTACTGCCAATAGTCAGGGCGCTCATACGTGTGTTTGAGGAAGTCGAGAAAGAGTCGCACGCGCAACGGTAGATGGCGGCGCTGCGGGAAGACCGCATGAATGCCGATCGGCGGCGCGCAATAGCGCTCGAGCACCGCATTGAGGCGGCCCGCCGCGATATCGTCACCGACTTCCCACCACGAGCGCCAAGCCAGGCCATGCCCGGCCAAACACCACTCATGCAGCACGGCGCCGTCGGAGCACTCCATCGTCCCCGACACCTTGATCGAGACGACCTTGCCCTCTTCCTGGAACGTCCAGCCACGCTGCTGATTGGCGCTCGCGCCGAGTGCAAGGCAATTGTGGCGCGCGAGATCGGTCAGCGTCTCCGGCATACCGTGCCGCTCGAGATAGCCCGGCGCGGCTACGCAAACGCGGCGGTTTTCGCCAAGCCGCAACGACACGAGCGACGAATCGGGCAGCTCGCCGAGGCGCACCGCGCAATCGAACCCCTCGTTGACGAGGTCGACGAGCCGATCCGACAAATCGAGTGTGAGCGACACATCAGGGTGTGCCGACGCGAAAGCCGGCACGAGCGGCGCGACGTGCTTGCGCCCGAAGCCGGCCGGCGCCGATACGCGCAGGTGGCCGCTCGCCTTCACGCCGCCCGCTGAAACGCTGGCTTCCGCGTTGTGCAAATCGTTGACGATGCGCTGACAGTCTTCGAGAAACGCCGAGCCTTCGAAGGTCAGCGTGAGCTTGCGCGTCGTGCGCACGAACAGCTTCACGCCGAGACGCTCTTCGAGCGCATCGAGGCGGCGGCCGATGACAGCCGGCGCCACGCCCTCGGCCTGAGCGGCGGCGGACAGACTCCCCTTCGCGGCAACGGCCACGAACGTTTCGATTTGCCTCAAGCGCGGCATGGCTCGTCCTTGAAAAACGATCGACCGTGAGATTAAGTACTAAAAAGTCAAAGATCAAGTGACGAATAAGTCATTTTTTAACCATCAACGTCACGAATAGAATTTGCCTCGACCTCTGATAGGAGTGCAAGGCTATGTCGGCCACAACGACACGATTCCCCCGCGCGATCCTCTTCGATGCCTACGGCACGTTGTTCGACGTGCATTCGGTGCTCGCGCAAGCCGAGCAACTGTTTCCGGGCCACGGCGATGCGCTCTCTCAGCTGTGGCGCCAAAAGCAAATCGAATACTCGCAGTTGCGCACGCTCGCGGATCCGGCGGGCAGCCACTACAGGCCGTTCTGGGGGATCACGCTCGACGCGCTGCAGTACGCCGCGCGCAAGCTGGGCCTCCCGCTCGACACAGTAGGCGAGAAACGGCTGATGGATGAATATGCGTGCCTGTCGGCCTACCCCGACGTGATCGCCGCGCTGCGCACACTGCGCGAGCGCAGACGCACGGCCGGCGCCGCGCAGCTAGCGTTGGGCATCCTGTCGAACGGCAATCCGCAGATGCTCGATATCGCCGTCAAGAGCGCCGGCATGACCGGGTTGTTCGACCGCGTGCTGTCCGTCGATGCCGTGCGCGCCTACAAGCCTGCCGCCGCAGCGTACGCGCTCGGCACCCGCGCGTTCAATGTGAGCGCTCGCGAGATCGTGTTCGTCTCGTCGAACGGCTGGGACGTCGCGGGCGCCGGCTGGTTCGGCTACACGACCTTCTGGATCAACCGCGCGAACACCCCCGCCGAAGTGCTCGGCATCGCCCCGCGCGGCACCGGTAGCGGCATGGCCGACCTGCTTGCCTTCATCGATACGCTGGCCGCCCCCGAGCAGCCCTAGGAGTGCACTCGCCCAACGCGTGCGCGACATCTGCCCGGCCTCCCCGCCGGGCAGCGCTCGCACCGCGCGCCTGCCAGCCCCGTTTTTTTTGCCATCTGACCGACCAAGGAGAAGACATTCATGACGAATACGCTGTCGTTGCCGCAAGGCATGCAGATCACCGGCGCAATCGAGCCCGGATTCGAAGCGATCCTCACGCGCGATGCGCTCGAACTCGTCGCGAGCCTGCATCGCACGTTCGCACCGCGTCGCCGCACCCTGCTCGAGGCTAGAGTCGAACGTACGAAGCGGCTCGATGCCGGCGAACGGCCCGACTTCCTCGCGCACACGCAGGCGATCCGCGACGGTGACTGGAAAGTCGCGCCGCTGCCGAAGGATCTGGCATGCCGTCGTGTCGAAATCACGGGCCCCGTCGAGCGCAAGATGATCATCAATGCGCTGAACTCTGGCGCCGATGCGTACATGACCGACTTCGAGGATTCGAACACGCCGAACTGGCACAACCAGATCACTGGCCATATCAACCTGAAGGACGCGATCCGCCGCACCATCTCGCTCGAGCAGAACGGCAAGACCTACCGGCTCAACGAGAAGACCGCCACGCTGATCGTGCGTCCGCGCGGCTGGCATCTCGACGAGAAGCATGTAACCGTCGATGGCGAGCGAGTGAGCGGCGGCATCTTCGATTTCGCGCTGTTCCTGTTTCATAACGCCAAGGAACTCGTGGCGCGGGGCAGCGGCCCGTACTTCTATCTGCCCAAGCTCGAGAGCCACCTCGAAGCGCGTCTGTGGAACGACATCTTCGTTGCGGCCCAGGAAGCCGTGGGCATCCCGCGTGGCACGATCCGCGCGACCGTGCTGGTCGAAACGATCCTCGCCGCATTCGAGATGGACGAAATCCTCTACGAACTGCGCGAGCACAGCGCAGGGCTCAATGCGGGCCGCTGGGATTACATCTTCTCGGCCATCAAGAAGTTCAAGAACGACGCCGACTTCTGCCTGGCCGACCGCGCACAGATCACGATGACCGTGCCGTTCATGCGCGCCTATGCGCTGCAATTGCTCAAGACCTGCCACAAGCGCCACGCGCCGGCGATCGGCGGCATGAGCGCACTGATTCCGATCAAGAGCGATGCCGCGGCCAACGACAAAGCCATGGCCGGCGTGCGCGCCGACAAGCGTCGCGACGCCACCGACGGCTACGACGGCGGCTGGGTCGCGCACCCGGGTCTCGTGCCGATCGCGATGGAAGAGTTCGTCAACGTGCTCGGCGAGCGGGCAAACCAGATCGACAAGCAACGCGACGACGTGCAAGTGACCCGGAAGGACCTGCTCGATTTCCGTCCCGAGACCCCGATCACCGAGGCGGGCCTGCGCAACAACATCAACGTGGGCATCCACTATCTGGGCTCGTGGCTGGCCGGCAACGGCTGCGTGCCGATCCACAATCTGATGGAGGATGCGGCAACCGCCGAAATCTCGCGCTCGCAGGTGTGGCAATGGATCCGCTCGCCGAAGGGCAAGCTCGAGGATGGCCGCAAGGTGACGGCCGAGCTCGTGCGCGCCATCGCTGCGGAAGAGCTCGCGAAGGTCAAAAGCGTCGTCGGCGGCGAGACGCAGTCCTACGATCGTGCGGCTGACATCTTCGACCGGATGTCGACGTCGGAGCAGTTCACCGAGTTCCTGACGCTGCCGCTTTACGAAGCGCTCTGATCGGATCGTCTTGTTCTTGCGCCCGGCGCGTCGTGCGGCCGGGCGCAAAGGCAAAGGGCAAAGGGCAAAAAAAAGCGCCGCAACTTTGCGGCGCTTCCTACTTCCGGGATCGGATCGATCAACTACCGTACTTGAGCTCGGGTTCGGCATCGCGGGCCACCCGATACGCGATCCAGTCACCGCCTTGGATGCGCGCGCGATTGGCGACCGACTCGGGCCCGACGGGATAGAACAGACACTGCACCGGCCGGTCGTTCAACATCACCGTGATCTGCTTCGACAGGAACAGGCCGTCACCGCCCGGATAGATTCCTTCGATCTCGTCGAGCACCGGCACGAGCGCCTCGTCGATCTCATAGACGTCGCCGCGCACGGCACCAGCCGAGCCATCGGGCACGAGCCCCGGATAACGGCCGAAATCGTAGAGGCGACCGTGCGTGCTCGTGGAGCCGATCAAACGCGGGGTATCAATCTGATTGCGCGCGGCGGCACGGCCGATGTCGTTGATTTCGCCCGCCCGCAGCGTGCCGTATACAAACACGTATAGCATTGCCCTCGTCCTTTTTGTGGTTAGTGGCATCGTTGATTTTTGCAAGCTAACGTAATGCGGCCCAAGGCTACCCCGACGACGGCTGGTTCCCTATCGTTGGGATGTCCATGCGCCGCTCGCATTATGCATCTCGACTGATTACCGTGCGTGATTCCCCACCTTTACCGACGGGCCACACCGCTGCCGAGCGAGCTCCGACCCAACCGCGGCAACCGCGTCGCTGCGATCACGAACGGACGATCATGCGCCTCGAGCGTCGCATGCTCATACAATAACGGTCGTAGGCACCCCATCTTGGGGCGCTTGGCTCTTTGCCTCGATCATGACCCAGTCCGCTGCCTCGACGCCTCCCGCGCGCGTGCGCTACATCGACATTCCGCCCGAAGTCGCGCCCACGCCCGAGCATCCGATTCGCGTGCGCTCCCGTCCCATGCCGGCCAGCGAGCGGATTGCGCTGCATATGCACGCGTGGGCGCAAGTCGCCTATGCTTCGCGCGGCGTGCTGCGCGTGGCCGTCGAGAGCAGTACCTGGATGGTGCCGCCCTCACGCGCGATCTGGGTGCCGCCGAATGTGCCGCATGAAGTCTTCGTCATCGAGGATGCCTATCTGCGCACGCTCTACGTCGACGCATCGGTGGTGCCCAACGGGCTCGATGCGTGCCGTGTCGTTGAAGTCTCGGGTCTGCTGCGCGAAGTGATCGCCGCCATCGATACGCGCGGGCTTACGCCGACGCGCGAACGGTTGCTCGGCGCACTCGCGCTCGATGAGCTGACGCGCTCCGAGCCGCTGCCGCTGTCGGTGCCGATGCCGCGCGAGAAACGGCTGCGAGCGCTATGCGAAGCCCTGCTGGCTGACCCAGGCAATGCCGACCCGCTCGAATACTGGGCCGCGAGCGTCGGCGCAAGCACGCGCACGATCGCGCGGCTCTTTCGCTACGAGCTTGGTATGAGCTTCTCGCAATGGCGCCAGCAGGCCGTGCTCGCACGGGCCATTCCGCTACTGAACCAGGGCCGCGCACTTTCGCAGATTGCCCACGAACTCGGCTATCAAAGCCAGAGCGCGTTTTCGGCGATGTTCCGGCGTGCGTTCGGCGAAAGCCCGCGTGCGTTCATGATGCGCGACACGGAACGAACGCTCGACGAATCGGCGCTGCGCGACGACGACATCGAAGACGGATTGACACCCATCGAGCACTAGGCTCAGCACGCGCGTCAGACAGGACTCAGACAGGGCGCGCCATGTGCCGGATCGCGCCCAATTGCGCGAGGCGCGGACCGACGAGCCGATAGCCCATGCGCAGGTATAGCCGCGCGGCAGGATTGTCGACGAACACGCGCAGTTGCGTTTCGCGCAGACCGCGCTCGCGCGCCCAGCGATGCGAGGTTTCGAGCAGATAAGTGCCCGCGCCATGGCGCCGGTGCCCTGCCGCGATCTGCACATCGCGGATGTGCAGCGAATCCCCTTCCTCGGTCAGCCGTAGCACGCCGATGGCCTCGCCATCGACTTCCAGAATGAAATTTTCTGACTCACGCCAACTCGCGAGAAACAGGTCGGCACGCCAGATCAGATGATGGCGCTCGTAATAGCCGCCCATGTTCGTGCGCGTCAGCGCCTCGGCGAATACGAAATCGTCGTGCGTCGCTTGACGAAGCCCAAAGGGCGACGGGTCATCGGTGGGAGCGAACATGAAAGACAGGACAGGCTGCGCTCGGCACACGGTAAGACAGACCGCCGGGAGTTGCAATGGCGGTTTGCCCCGCTTCGGCGACCTCGGACGATTACAGACGATTACGACCAACTGACACGGGTAGACAGCGTGCAGTAAGCGAAAACGCAAAGAAAAAGCCCGCTCGAACTTTCGTTCGAACGGGCTTTATTTGGCGGAGTGGACGGGACTCGAACCCGCGACCCCCGGCGTGACAGGCCGGTATTCTAACCGACTGAACTACCACTCCAGTCTTTGCATCATGACCCGAGAGCGTCGGTTGTTTCTCTCGAGCTGCGTCGCTTTCGTCGAAGCGCCGCCGATGTCTTGGCGTCCCCTAGGGGATTCGAACCCCTGTACTCACCGTGAAAGGGTGATGTCCTAGGCCTCTAGACGAAGGGGACCTAACCTACTGCTTGCAGCTTTACTTCCAAAGCTCATTCAGGCTTACCCGAACAAACTTCTCTTTTTGGCGGAGTGGACGGGACTCGAACCCGCGACCCCCGGCGTGACAGGCCGGTATTCTAACCGACTGAACTACCACTCCAGTCTTTGCATCATACTCGCGAGCGTCGGTCTCGTCTCGAGAGTTGCGGCGCTTCTCGTCCGAAGCGCTGCCGATGTCTGGCGTCCCCTAGGGGATTCGAACCCCTGTACTCACCGTGAAAGGGTGATGTCCTAGGCCTCTAGACGAAGGGGACAAAATCTTTTCACAACCACTGCGTTTTCGCTATCTTCTTTCGTCAACAGCGAAGACCGCTATTCTAACTACCTTCCAAGCATTTGTGAAGTCTTTTTTTCTACAACCTGCCGCTCTTTGGAAAAGAGCGCTTCGTTCACACACTTTGCCCTGCAACAACAGAGCCGGCGATTATACGCATGCCCTTCTCTAATCAGCAAGCATTTTCTTTCGGACGGATATCGACTACCGATAACGAAACGAGTACCACATGCAACGCTTGGAAGCTCCGCTGCGCTCGTCGTTGAAAACAGTCGATGACCAACCCTGAAAACGGCCGTAGAAAAAATAAAGCCCCGATTGCTCAGGGCTTATTTTTTTCTGTCTGCTTTATGGTGGAGGTAAGCGGGATCGAACCGCTGACCTCTTGCATGCCATGCAAGCGCTCTCCCAGCTGAGCTATACCCCCCTTGCAGAACAGAAATGAGATTATATGGGGGCCTTTCGCGCTTGTAAATACCTTTGTGCAGCTTTTTTTAATTTCCCTGCGAACAAGCGCCCTGCCCCCGCGCGCTCAGCTTGCGAGCGCCGCCTCCAGCCGACCCAGTACACGCTCACGGCCGAACAACACGAGTACCGCGTCGATGGACGGCGTGTGCGTCGTACCCGCCACGAGCAAGCGCACCGGCATCGCCAGCTGCGGCATCTTGAGCTTATGCGCAGCCAGCGTCGCCTTCAGCGCCGCAGCAATGCCCTCCTTCGTCCACTCGGCCGAACGCAGCGCAGCCGTCAGGTCGGCAAGTGCCGGACGCACGGCATCGGTCAGATGCTGCGCCAGCGCTTCCGGCTCGGGTGCAGGCGTGCGGTAGAACATCGCCGCGCCTTCGGCGATCTCCTTGATCGTCGTGGCACGATCCTTCATCAGCGCGACGACGCCCACCGCGTCGGGGCCGCTCGCGAGCGCGGCCTCGTCGATATCAAGCGCGGCGAAGAACGGCTTGGCGAGATCGGCCAGGCGCGCGTTGTCGGCTTCCTTGATGTAATGGTTGTTGAGCCAGCTCAGCTTGTCCTGGTCGTATTGCGCCGGCGACTTGCCAAGGTGCTCGAGATCGAACCACTCGACGAACTGCTCGCGCGAGAAGATCTCCGCATCGCCGTGCGACCAGCCGAGGCGCGCGAGGTAATTGAGTACGGCCTCCGGCAGATAGCCGGCGTCGCGGTAGCCCGTCACGCTCATCGCGCCGTGGCGCTTGCTCATCTTCTCGCCCGCTTCGTTCAGCACGGTCGGCAAGTGCGCATAGACGGGCGGCTCGCCGCCGAGCGCGCGCAAGATGTTGATCTGGCGCGGCGTGTTGTTGACGTGATCGTCGCCGCGGATCACGTGCGTGATGCGCATGTCGAGATCGTCGACGACGACGCAGAAGTTGTACGTCGGCGTGCCGTCGGGCCGGGCGATGACGAGGTCGTCGAGTTCTTCGTTGGAAATCTCGACGGGGCCTTTGACGGCATCGTCCCACGCGACGACACCCTCAAGCGGATTCTTGAAACGGATCACAGGCGCCACGCCCTCAGGCGGTGTCGGCAACACCTTGCCGGGCTCGGGACGCCACGTGCCATCGTAGCGCGGCTTCTCGCCGGCTTCGCGCTGCTTCTCGCGTAGCGCATCGAGCTCTTCCGTCGACATGTAGCACGGGTACGCCAAGCCTTGTTCGACCATCTGCCCGATGACCTCGCGATAGCGGTCCATGCGCTGCATCTGATAGAACGGACCTTCGTCGAAGTTCAGGCCAAGCCACGCCATGCCTTCGAGAATCGCGTCGACCGACGCGGCCGTCGAACGCTCGACGTCGGTGTCCTCGATGCGCAGCACGAACGTTCCTTTCATCTTGCGTGCAAACGCCCACGGATAAAGCGCGGAACGGATATTGCCAAGGTGGATGAAGCCGGTCGGGCTCGGAGCGAAACGGGTACGGACGGTGGTCATATGCGGATTCGTGGTTCGGAAGGCGCCAAGCGCGACACATGCGCCGTGCGCGGCATCGGCGGCACGCACCGGGCCTGCGGGCGGAGCTCCAGCGCGTTCGCGCGTGATCGGCGGACAAAGAAACGGGAATTATAACCGCGCGCCCCATTCGCGCTGCGGCCTGCTACGCAGGCAGCGCCAAGTGTCCCGCGCTCTACCGGTCGCCCATCGTTTTTGCCTTATGATGTGCGCGCGCCGCGGGGGGCTCCCTCGGGCGCGCAAGGCCCCAATCGGCCTTGCCGGCTTGCTATGCGGCGTCCAGCGCCGCCGGAGACATCGTTGAAATCCTCTTCCCCCAACCTCACCCGGCGCGGCTTTTCGATCGCGTGCGCGACCGCCCTGCTCGGCGCCTGCACCTCGACGCCCACCAAGAACGGCAACGAAACGCCCGGGCAAACGCCCACCAATCCGAACTCCGCCTCATCAGCGGCTGCAACCCCCGCGCGTGCGCCGCGCATCGGCTTGGCGCTCGGCGGCGGCGCCGCGCGTGGCTTTGCGCATATCGGCGTCATCAAGGCACTCGAGGCGCGCGGCATCCATGTCGACCTGGTCTGCGGCACGAGCGCCGGCTCGGTCGTCGGCGCGCTGTATGCGTCCGGCATGAACGGCATCGCCATCAACAAGCTCGCGCTGACGATGGATCAGGCCTCGATCAGCGACTGGGCCCTGCCGTTCCGCTCGCGTGGCTTGCTGCAAGGCGTGGCCTTGCAGAACTATGTCAACGCGACGGTCGGCAACCGGCAGATCGAGAAGCTGGCCAAGCCGTTCGGCATCGTGGCCACCGATCTGCATACCGGTCAGCCGATCCTGTTCCAACGCGGCAACACCGGCATCGCGGTGCGCGCCTCATGCAGCGTGCCGTCGATTTTCGAGCCCGTGTCGATTGGCGGTCACGAGTATGTCGACGGTGGGCTCGTCAGCCCGGTACCGGCTTCGTTTGCGCGCAAAATGGGCGCCGACTTCGTGATTGCCGTCGATATCTCGTCGCGCCCTGAAGGTGCCCCCACGCAAAGCTCGTTCGACGTGCTGATGCAGACGTTCACGATCATGGGGGAGCGAATCAAGACCTACGAACTCGAGAAATACGCCGACTTCGTCATTCGCCCGAGCCTCGCGGCGATGGGCGGCAGCGACTTCGGCCAGCGCAATGCGGCGATCCTCGCCGGCGAGGAGGCGGTCGCCAAAGCGTTCCCGGATCTGGAGCGCAAGCTTGCGGCTAGCCATGCCGCGCCAGCTGCGGCGTAACACGCCAGCAACAGCGCTATCGGCTGGCGATCAAACGAAAAAGCCCGCTTCGATTGAAGCGGGCTTTTTTTACTGATCAATGCGACGCTGACAGCTAACCGAATAAACGCACGGTAGCGATCGATATCAGTTGTCGCTGCCGCCAATTGTCGCGCTCACGCGCTGGCGCAATTCGTCGGCTTTAATCGGGAACTGCGACTCGATGCGGCGTGCACCGGTAAAACGCTTTTCCCAGTAGCCATCGTCGAGATCGTCGACACGGATCGTGCTGCCCGTCGAAGGCGAATGCACGAACTTGTTGCCGCCGATGTAAATGCCGACGTGCGAGAACGTGCGGCGCATCGTGTTGAAGAACACCAGATCGCCTGGCTTGAGGTCGCTGACCCGAACCTTTTCGCCTACGCGGCTCATTTCCTCGGCACGGCGCGGCAGCGCCAGCCCCAGCGTGTCCTGGAACACGTAGCGCACGAAGCCGCTGCAATCGAGCCCCGAATCAGGCGAGCTGCCGCCCCAGCGGTAGCGCACACCGATCATGTTGAGTGCGCCGACGACCACGTCGCCCGCCTTGCCGGCCACGCCTGACAGAAAGGCCTTGGCACCGCCACTGGTGGCAGGCGCTGCGTTCGCTTGGGGAGTCTGGAGAGAACCGGAGGGAGACGGAGATGCGGACTCGGCTTGAGTCGACGTTGGCACACTTTGCTGCAAAGTGTTCGCTTCGTCGGCGAACGCACCGGCTGTCGCCGTCATCAACACGCCAATGAACATTCCAGCGACGATGTGCGAGCAAGCCTGGGCAAAGTTTCTATGCTGCATCGGTCGGTAGGTTTTGCTTAAAAATCAGGGATCTGCGAAAAGTTTGGACGATACTAGCCAGGAAGCAACCGGATGTCAAAACAAATTAATAAAAACAATGGGGGTACCGTCTGAATTCATTTGAATCAGGCCTGAATCACGCTTGCAGGCTCGCTTCCAGCAGTTTGCGCGTGTACGGATGAGTCGGATTCGAGAAGATTCTTCCGACGTCTCCCGTCTCCACGATCACCCCGTTTTGCATGACCGCCACGCGGTGCGCCATCGCCCCGATGACGGCCAGGTCGTGGCTGATGAAGACGAAGCCGAGGTTGTACTTGCGCTGCAGTCCGGTCAGCAGCATCAACACCTGCTGCTGAATCGACACGTCGAGCGCGCTCGTCGGCTCGTCCAGCACGAGCAGCCGCGGCTCGAGTACCAACGCGCGCGCAATGGCGATGCGTTGCCGTTGCCCGCCCGAAAACTCGTGCGGATAGCGCGCGAGCGCCGTGCGATCGATCCCTACTTCATGGAGCATCGCGACGACCTTCTCCCGCCGAGCCTGTGCGTCGAGCTGTGGCTGGTGCAGCGCGAGGCCCTCGCCGACGATGCGCTCGATCGTCTGGCGCGGAGAAAGCGAGCTGAAGGGATCTTGAAACACGACCTGCATGTTCGAGCGCAGCTGCGTCTGCTCGCCGCCGCGATAGCTCGCGAGCGGCCTGCCCTGAAAAACGATGGCGCCGTTCGACGTGCGCTGCAAGCCGAGCAGCGCCATCGCGAGCGTCGATTTGCCCGAGCCCGACTCGCCGACGATACCGAGCGTTTCGCCTTGCCGCACCGACACACTCGCGTTCGAGACGGCGTCGAAGCGCCCCTTGCGGAACCATCCTTCCATACCGGGCAGCTTCGTGCGGAATGTCACCGACACGTCGTGCGCCTCCAGCACGGACGCCGCGACCGGTGGCACGACTTCGATTGCGCGCCGCGGCCGACTTTCGAGCAGCTTGCGCGTATACGGATGCTGAGGCGCGCTGAAGATTTGGTCGACGCTCGCGCATTCGACGAGCGTCCCGCGTTCCATGACGGCAACGCGCTCGGCAAAGCGCCGCACGAGATTCAGATCATGCGTGATCAAGAGCACGGCCATGCCGCGCTTTTGCCCTTCATCGCGCTGCAGCTCGAGCAGCAGGTCGACGATCTGCGCGCGGATCGTCACGTCGAGCGCCGTCGTCGGCTCATCCGCCAGCAGCAGGCGCGGCCGGCATGCCAGCGCCATGGCGATCATCGCGCGCTGCCGCTGCCCGCCCGACAACTGATGCGGATAGCTGAGCACGCGCTTGCCGGGCTCGGCAATGCCGGTGCGAGCCAGTAGCGCGACCGCCCGGCGCTTGGCCTCGACCGGGGGCACGCCGTCGTGCACGACGATCGTCTCCGCGATCTGTTCGCCGATCGTATACAGCGGGTTCAGCGCCGTCATCGGTTCCTGGAAGATCATCGCGATATCGGAGCCGCGCAGGCCGCGCATCTCGCGCTCGCTCTTTTTCGTCAGATCTTCGCCGCCGAAGCGGATCGCCCCGCTCACCTGCGCGTCGCGCAAGAGCCGCAGCACGGCCAGTGCCGTCACGCTCTTGCCCGACCCCGATTCGCCGACGAGCGCCACGCGCTCGCCACGGCCGATCGCGAGCGTGACGTCGTTGACGGCGACCGTCTCGCCGAAGCGCACATGCAAGCGCTCGAGCGACAGCAGCGGCTCGGGCGAGGCGGCATCCGTGTGCGGTGTGTTCGGCATCGCAGCTTGACTCATTGATTCCCTCCGGCGCGCATGACGTCGGCGACGCGCGTATCGAGCGCATTGCGCAGCGCATCGCCCATGAACGTGAGCAGCAGCAGCGTCGCGACGAGCACACCGAACGTCGACAGCGAAATCCACCACGCATCGAGGTTGGCCTTGCCTTGCGCAAGCAGCTCGCCGAGGCTCGGCGTGGGCGACGGCACGCCGAGACCCAGAAAGTCGAGACTCGTGAGCGCCAGGATCGAACCGCTCATGCGAAACGGCAGGAAGGTGATCACCGGCGTCAAGCTGTTGGGCAGGACGTGACGCCAGATGATCTGCCAGTTCGACAGGCCCATCGCGCGCGCAGCCCGCACATAGTCCTGCGTGCGATTGCGCAGGAACTCGGCGCGCACGTAGTCGGCCAGGCCGATCCAGCCGAACAACGACAGCAGTACGAGCAGCAACAGCAGGCTCGGCTCGAAGATCGAAGCGAAGATGATCAGCAAGTAGAGCTCGGGCAATGCGCTCCAGATCTCGATGAGCCGCTGCCCGACGATATCGGTTCGTCCTCCGAAATAGCCTTGCACGGCCCCGGCCAGAATCCCGAGCACGCTGCCGATGAACGTCAGCACGAGCGCGAATTTGACCGACACGCCGAAACCATAAAGCAGCCGCGCGAAGACGTCGCGCCCTTGCGTGTCGGTGCCAAGCCAGTTTTCGCGGGTGGGCGGCGCGGGATTCGGCGCGCGCGAGAAGTAGTTCAGCGAGTCGTAGTAATAGTGATTGGGCGGATACACGGCGAAGTTGCCGGGCAGCTCGAAGCGATGCCGGATATACGGATCGAGGTAGTCGGCCGGCGTCGGGAAATCGCCGCCGAAGGTAGTTTCCGCGTACGTCTTGACGAGCGGAAAGTACAGCTGGCCGTGGTAGCGCGCGACGATCGGCTTGTCATTCGACCACAGCGGCCCGGCCACGCTCGCGAGGAACGCCACGACGAAGACGATGAGGCTCCAGTAGCCGAGCCGATCGGACTTGAAGCGCCGCCACACCCGGCGCATCGGCGACGGCGACGCCATGACGGCGTCCAGTTCGCTGCGCGGCGCGGCATCGGCGTCGATACGGGGACGAGCTCGGCTCAACTCAGCGCTCCAGTTGTTCGAATTGAATGCGCGGATCGACCCAGACGTAGCAGAGATCGGAGATGAGCTTCGTGGCGAGGCCGATCAGCGTGAAGAGATAAAGCGTGCCGAGCACGACCGGATAATCACGGCGCACGACCGACTCGTACGACAGCAGACCGAGCCCGTCGAGCGAGAACAGCGTCTCGATCAGCAGGCTGCCCGTGAAGAACGCACCGATGAACGCGGCGGGAAAGCCGACCACGAGTGGCAGCATGGCGTTGCGAAACACGTGCTTCCACAGCACGCGCCGCTCGCTCAGGCCTTTGGCGCGTGCAGTCAGGACGTACTGCTTCTTGATCTCGTCGAGAAACGCGTTCTTGGTCAGCATCGTGATGACGGCAAAGCTGCCCACGACCGACGCCGTCACGGGCAACGCGATATGCCATAGGTAGTCCGCGATCTTGCCGCCGACGCTCAGCTGCGCGAAGTTGTCCGACACGAGTCCGCGCAGCGGAAACAGCTGCAGGAATGAGCCGCCGCCGAACAGCACGAGCAGCAGGACGCCTAGCACGAAGCCCGGGATCGCATAGCCGATGAGCACGATGAGGCTCGACGCGACGTCGAACGACGAGCCGTTGCGCACGGCCTTGGCGATGCCGAGCGGCACCGAGATCAAGTAGGTGAGGAAGAACGTCCACAGCCCGATGCTGATCGACACCGGGAGCTTCGAGACGATGAGCGACCACACGCTCTGATGATGGAAGTAGCTTTGCCCGAGGTCGAAACGCGCAAAGCGCGTGAGCATGAGCCAATAGCGTGTGAGCGGCGGCTTATCGAAGCCGTACAGCACCTTGAGCTGCGCGATCTGCTGGGCATCGACGCCGCTGTGCGCACGCAAGCCGAACGGCGGTGCCTGCCCTTCCTGTACCGCACCCTTGCGCAACTCGTAGGCGGCCTGCTCGACAGGGCCGCCCGGCACGAACTGGATCACGACGAACGTAAGCGTCAGCACACCAATCAGCGTCGGGATCATCAACAGCAATCGTTTGAGAATGTAGCTCCACATGGTGGCCATCCGTGCATGGGGCGAATCGTATTGATCGGTGCTCGCCGAGCGCGACTCAATGCGTAGCGGGGACTTGGGCTTGGCTTTGGGCCTGCGCTTGCGAAGGCGGCGCGCGCCACCACGTCGAGACGATCCAGCCTTCCGCCGAATAGTACAGCGGCAGCGTCTTCGGATAGCGCAGCGTATTCACGTAAGCAATGCGGTGGGTATTGCTGTACCACTGCGGCACGACGTAATAGCCGTACATGAGCACACGATCGAGCGCACGCGACGCATCGATGAGTTGCTCGCGCGTTTGCGCATGCACGAGCGGGCGCAGCAGTGCGTCGATGGCCCGGGACTTCAAGCCCATGAGATTGTCGGAACCTTGTTGGTCGGCCGATTGGCTGCTAAAGCGCGACACCTGCTCGACGCCCGGCACTTGGACGTCGGGATAGCGCAGCGTCGTCGCATCGAAGTCGAACGAGTCGTAGCGCTTCTGGATCAGCGCGTAGTCGACGGTGCGATACGTCGCGCGAATGCCGAGCTTGGCAAGGTTGCGGATATAGGCGGTAAAGACGGGCTCCATCGACGGCCCCTGCCCCGAATCCTCGAGAATCTCGAACGCGAACGGCTGACCCTGCGCGTTACGCAGCGCGCCGTCGCGGTAGGTCCAGCCGGCCTCGGCCAGCAACGCGCGCGCCTTGAGGAGATTCTCGCGCAACGAGTTCGGCGAATCGGTGCTCGGCTGCACCGTCATGGGCCCAAACACGGCCGGATTCAGTTGCGCGCGCAACGGCTCGAGCAGCGCCAATTCGCCTGCACTCGGCATGCCCGTCGCCTGCAAGTCGCTATCGGCGAAATAGCTGTTGAGCCGCGTATAGGCGCCGAAGAACAACCGCTGGTTCAGCCATTCGAAATCGAACGCGAGATCGAGCGCCTGGCGCACGCGCACGTCGCGAAACAGCGGCCGGCGCAGGTTCATCACCATGCCCTGCATGCCTGCGCCGTTGTGGTGACGGAACGCCTGCTTGATCAGCTCGCCGTCGTCGAAGCGCTTGCCGACGTCACGGCGTACCCAGTTACGCGCGACGTATTCGACCATCGCGTCGTACTCGCCGGCCTTGAACGCTTCGAGCCGTGCGGTGGGATCGGCATAAAGCTTGTACGTGACACGCTCGAAGTTGTTGGTGCCGACCCGCACGGGTAACGCGGCCCCCCAATAGTTCGGATCGCGGCGAAACGTGATCGTGTGGCCGCCGTCGTAGCGCTCGATCCGATACGGACCGCTGCCGATCGGCTGCTGGAATGCGAGCCGGTCGAACGGCACACGCGAGCCGTCCGCATTCAAGCCCCACTTGTGCGAAAACACGGGAATGCCCCCGGCCAGCAACGGCAACCCGCGATCGGGCTGCCGGAAATCGAAGCGGACGGTAGCCGCGTCGACGACCACGGCGCGCAAGATGTCGGCGTAATACGCAGCGAACTGCGGCGCCGCTTGTGGACTCTTGAGCGTGTCGAACGAGTACTTGACGTCCGCGGCCATGACGCGATCGCCGTTCGAGAAGCGCGCACGCGGATTGAGGTGGAACGTGACCGAGAGGCGATCAGGCGCGATGCGGATATCGTCGGCGAGCAGCCCATAGGCCGATGCGACTTCGTCCGCGCTCCCCGTCACCAGACTCTCGAACAGCATGTCGATACCGGGCGCCGGATTGCCGCGCATCGTGAACGGGTTGAACTTGTCGAAGCTCGTCAGGCGGTTCGGGTTGGCAAGGACGAGCGTGCCGTCCTTGGGGGCATCGGGGTTCACGTAGTCGAAGTGCGTGAAGCCTGGCGGGTACTTAGGATCGCCGAATTGCGCGATCGCATAGGCCGCCGAAGCAGGCTGCGACGCACCGAATGCCAATACGCAACACAACATCCACCAGAAGCGTCGCGCGAAGATCCGGCGCAAGCCTGTCATCAATAAGCCCTCTTGTCCGACCGATCGGTAATGACGATATGAGAGAATTCTACCCAAATCCCCGCGCCGGCCATCCTGATGCACATCGCGTGCAATCGTCCGGCGGCAATGATCACGTTAGGAGAATACATGGGCTTTCTCGCTGGAAAACGCATTTTGCTGACCGGTCTGCTGTCGAATCGCTCGATTGCCTACGGCATCGCGCAAGCTTGCAAGCGCGAGGGCGCCGAGCTCGCCTTCACGTATGTCGGCGACCGCTTCAAAGACCGCATCACCGAATTCGCGGCTGAATTCGGCAGCGAACTCGTGTTTCCGTGCGACGTCGCCGACGACGCGCAAATCGAAGCCCTGTTCGCTTCACTGAAGGAGCACTGGGACAGCTTCGACGGCCTCGTGCACTCGATCGGCTTTGCGCCGCGCGAAGCGATCGCGGGCGATTTCCTCGACGGCATGACGCGCGAAAACTTCCGCATCGCACACGACATCTCGGCCTACAGCTTCCCCGCCCTCGCAAAGGCGGCGCTGCCGATGCTGTCCGACAACGCCGCCCTGCTCACGCTGTCGTACCTCGGCGCGGAGAAGGTCATCCCCAACTACAACACGATGGGCGTGGCCAAGGCCGCACTCGAGGCGTGCGTGCGCTACATGTCGGTTTCGATGGGCGCCAAGGGCATTCGCGTCAACGGCATCTCGGCCGGCCCGATCAAGACGCTGGCGGCCAGCGGCATCAAGGGCTTCGGCAAGATCCTCGACTTCGTCGAAGAGCACGCGCCGCTCAAGCGCAACGTCACGATCGAGCACGTCGGCAACGCGGCCGCCTTCCTGCTCTCCGATCTTGCAGCCGGTGTGACGGCCGAGATCCTGCATGTCGACAGCGGCTTCAATGCCGTCGTCGGCGGTATGGCCGGCGTGAGCGAATAACCGCTCTGGCTTGCCGCGATCGCATCATTTAAGTCGCGGCAACGCTACGTAAGCACTACAAACAAGCGCCAAAAAGAAAGCCGCCCCGGATTTACCGAGGCGGCTTTTTTGCGTTTGGCGGCACGACCAGGTGCCGCGCCGATCATCGCGATCGGCGCTCAGCGATCAGTGCCAGCCGCGGTGCTCGCCGTGATCATGGTCTTCGTGATCGTGGTCGTGCCCATGTCCGCGGTGCTCGTACCATTCGTCACGCCCCCAGTAACGGCGGCCATCCCAGTAGCGATCGCCATGCCAGCCGATCACGACGACGGGTGCCGGCGCGTACACGACGGGCGGCGGCGCGTAGACGACGGGGGGCGGCGGTGCGTACACAGGAGCCGGGGCGACGTACACGGGCGCAGGAACACCGATGTTCACGCCGACGTTGACCCCGGCCATTGCCGCGCTCGACATGCCGATCGCGAGCGCACCGATCAGAAGCGGGACAATGCGTGTGGTTTTCATCTTTTCACCTTCAATCTCAGATAACGACTCAGCCATCTGAGTCAGTGGTCCGACTATAGCCCAAGCCTTGCGGCAACCATATTTCGTATTTGTAACGGTTGATGCAGTAGATCGCTTGCAACACACCACTTGACTTGTTCGGCAATCCGAACGACCACTACGCCTGAAAACTTGCCCGGTATCGCGCCGGGCTCGTCCCGAGTCGCTGCCTGAAATGGTGTCGCAACCCATCGGCCGAGCCGAAGCCTGCCGCCGTGGCGATGTGCTCGATCGGCATGGCGCTGGCTTCGAGCAGGCTACGCGCGTACGCGACACGCTCCTGGACCACCCACTCGCCCGGCGCCATGCCGGTGGCCTCTTCGAAACGTCGGATGAATGTGCGCCGGCTCATACCCGCCTGCTCGGCCAGTTCGACGATCGACAGCGTTTCGCTCAGATGTTCGCGCGCCCAGGCGAGCAGCGTCGCCAACGGATCCCCCTCTTCGCGCACGGGCCGCGCGATGAACTGGGCCTGGCCGCCTTCGCGGTGCGCGGGAATCACGAGCCGGCGCGCCACGGTATTGGCCACGGCCGGGCCGAAATCGTTCCGCACGATGTGGACACACAGGTCGAGACCAGCGGCCCGCCCGGCCGAAGTCAGGATGTCTCCTTCGTCGACATACAGCACCGCGGGATCGACCTGCAGATGCGGATAGCGACTCGCGAGCGCCTGCGCCTGCGCCCAATGCACGGCAACGCGCCGCCCGGCGAGCAGACCCGCGGCGGCGAGCACAAATACGCCCGAGCAGATCGATGCAATCCGTGCGCCGCGTGCGTGTGCGCGCAAGAGCGTGTCGAGAATCGCAGCTGGCGGAGCGGCATCGATGTCGTGCCAACCGGGCACGATGATCAATCCAGCCTCGCTCACACGATCGAGCCCCGCATCGGCCACGATCCTGAAGCCGGTGCCGGCGCCGACCGGCTTCGTAGGCCGATCGGCGCAGACGAGCACGCGATACCAGTCCTCACCCATCTCGTCGAGGCCGAACACTTCGGCGGCCAGGCCGAGCTCGAAGCCGTTGACGCCGTCGTACGCGAGGATCGCGACCGTGCGCTCGCGCAGCCGCGAACGTGGTCTTTTAATAGTGGGACGTGTTGGCATGATTTTCACTATATCTGTCATTCGTGCCACTGGTCAATCAAAGGTCGCACGCGCATAGTTCGCCGTATCGATTCGAAGGTTCCTTTTCATTCCCGACCCGACTATACGAGGCCAGCCATGAAACTCACGGTATGTGAACTACCCGACGATCCCGCTGCGATGGATGCCGCCTGGGACCATTTGGAACGCACCCTGAAGGCCGAGCCGACCGACGTGCTCGTATTGCCCGAATTCGCGGGCGTCAGCAGCTTCTGGACGCGCCCTACCTTCGATGCACACGTATGGCGCGAAGCCGTCGCGCTCCAGGCCCAGTTGCCCGAGCGCTTTGCACGCCTGGCCGCGCGTAGGGTCCTCGGTAGCCGTGTCGTCGAAGTCGACGGTCGGCGCCTCAATCAAAGCTTCCTTTGGACTCCTACTGAAGGCTTCCAAGCGGGCCGTGCCAAAGCCTGGCTGCCGCAGGAAGAAGGTGCATGGGAGGAAACGTGGTTCGATCGCGGTGAGCCCCTCATCGAACCGACCGTGCACGAAGGCTTGAGCTTCGCGACGCTGATGTGCACCGAGGTCGTGGTCAGCCATGCGCCTTGGCCGCTCGGCCATGCCGGCGTGCAGCTGATTGCGGTGCCGCGCACAACGGGTGGCCACCGGCGCTGGGAAGTCGCGACGCAAATGGCGGCGATCCTCTCAGGCGCGTTCGTGGCCTCCGCCAATCGGCGCGGTGACGATTTTGCCGGCGGCAGTTGGATCGTCGATCCCGACGGCACCGAGCTCGCGCGTACCGATGCACACCAGCCCGTGGTGACGATCGAGGTCGATCTCGCCCAGACGCACGCGGCACGCGGCACCTACCCGCGTAACATCGCCGATCCGTTCGGCACCTGGCGCCGCGCTCCGTGATCTGCAGGTGCGTTAGTTAGTGGGTGCGCCCAGCATGCGGCTCATCCCCGTCATGCTGGGGAAAATCCACCAGCCATCATGTCCTGTCGGCGGCTTCTGCGCGGCGGTGCTGATCCATTCGATGTTCGACTTGCCACCCATTTGCAGTCCAATAGATGTCGAGCAGCGGCGCAGAATCATTCATCCTCAGCCCGCTTTGCAGATCCCGTAGTGCGTTCCTTCGGCGTCTGGCTGACGGGTCAGCTCGCAAACCAGCTTCAGTGGCCGGCCATCCAGTTCGTCATTCGGGTCGTACGAGAACTTGCTGTGCCTCCAGGCCATGTATTCGACACCTTGATAGCGGATGACGATGGTCTGCGACATCACCGGCTGAGCTGGGATCAACCGAAGCAAGCCTGCCCCGCGCTCGATCGTCGGGAACCGGAACGCGCCGCTTTTATCGGTCACCGTTTGCTGCGTAGGATTCTTTTTCTCATTGTCCGACCACACGACTTTCTGGATAAGCTCGGCCCCCTCGACTGGCCTGCCGTCCTTCAACACGGTGCCGTGAACTTCGGAAAACAAAACGAGGCGACTGAACACGCCCATTGCGCTATCCCCCCAAGAAGCCGCCGATGACGTTAGCGCGAGCGCGCCCATCATCGCGATGATCGAATGTCGTAATCCGATTCGCTGTCGCACGGGTCAGCCCTCCCGTTGCGCCCAGATAATGCTTCCGGCAACCGCGAACAGCACCAGGAGCAAACTCGGATGCAAAGCCTCGTGCAAAATCGCCGAAGAAAGACCTACCCCGAAAACCGGGATAAGAAACAAGAACACCGAGACACGACTGGCACGGTTGTAGGCCATCAACGCATTCCAGAACGCGAAGCTACAAGCCGAAACGCAAGCCAGGTAGATCAGCACCCAGAGCAGGCCCGGCGTCATCGCAATGCCTTTCAAGCCGCCGCCACACAGGCCGACTACCGTCAAAGCGACGCCCCCGATCAACATTTGCCATGCGGTCAATGGCAAGGGCATCCAGTCCGAAGTCGCGGCCTCACGATTCATGACGTTCCCGAGCGCGGAAAAGAACATCGCCACCAGCAACGACGCTTCCCCCCATCCGAACCGCAAATCGCCCGATCCCTGACGTAGGAAATAAAGCGCCACCGCACCAAAACCCACCAACGCCGCACCGACCCTTCTCGTCGACAGCCGATCGTCGGGATGGCGCACATGTGCGATTCCGAGTTGGAAGAACGTTAGCGTTCCGGCTAGCAACGACGCGGAAATACCCGAGCTGGCCGCGATCCCAATATAGAAAAACACATATTGGAGAAACGTTTGGACACTCGCGATCCTCAAACCGAAACGTGCCTGCCGATAAGTTCGCGGCCACGGGGTTCGTCCCGTCGCAACCGCCAACATACACAGCAGCAGACCCGCGAGCGCGAAACGCCAACCTGCAAAGACCAACTGCTGAAACACCGCGCCTCGTGAAATATGCCCTGCGGCATAGCCCATCTTGATGAACGGAAACGCGCTCCCCCAGAGCAAGGTGGCTGCGACAGCCGCCATGCTTCGACCAAGGGGCTGCGACAAGATACGTCTCCATCGGTGACTGGCGAGTTCTGCCTCCGGGATGACCACTGCATTATGTGCCACCTCTCTAACCCCTTCTGACGGACTGCAATATTTCTGAACCTGCGTCATTGCTCAATGACACACACCGCATGCACTCCGCCACTAGCGGCGATCAATCACGCAAAAAACCGCCGTTGAATGGCGGTTTCGGCATCGATATTACCAGTCAATGCCCGTTCACCGCGGTGAACGCGAACGTCGCGGCATGAGGGAAGCAGCTGGCCGACCAAGTCAACCTCCCGTACGGCAGCCTCGTGCGAATTGGCGTGCGTTCGGGCGTCACCTCGCTGACAGGCGAGACAGCGGCGAAGCCATTTTCCGAGCGGCTCCCTGTCAGAACAGCTAGCTTAAATTTCTTCCTGCTGCCTCATAGACTTTTATTCAACTTGATTCGGCAAATCGTTCTGCATTTGTCGGCAGGGAGTGAGCATTCTTCCTGGAATTCAGGAAATTAATGCAATCAACGCAACAGCGCCCCCTAACCCATTAATATTGTTTGCGGAGATGAACTTATGTCTAGCCAAAAGCAGTTCTACAACACCGTCATAGTTGGAAATGGAGTTCATATGCCCGCTGGCATGGGGACTCAAGTGCAGCAGACGCTCACGATCTTCGCCGTCGATACCGGGAAGCTCGAACGGAATACCGTTTACGATATCTCCGGCCTTGAAATTGGCAGCAACCAGCCGGTCAACTATCCGAGAGCCACCTTTACCAAGGCAATCGCGCCGGCCATCGCCGAATTCACCATTCCCTGAGCCGGATCAGTAATCAGCAGCACCGCTTTTACCGGTGGCCCCACACCAGCCCGGCGACCGGACTGGGCTCCCGCGCATGCTGACAAGGCTTGGACCGAGTGTGCTCCAGCCGTCTCGGCCGCCGACGCGGTGAGCCCGCGTTTCACACCAAGTAGCGCTGCTACGCCGAGCAGAATCCCAACCTCCGCAATGTTCGACAGGTCCATTCGAAAGCGCCCGATTCCGGCGTTCAGAAAAGCGACGACGCGGCCATAGACACTGCGAATCCCCTCAGCTTGCTTCGCTTGATTCCCCCTGCCCGGCACCACGCTGAGCTATCGCATTGTCAGCGCGCCAAAGCATGGCGATCTGATCCTCAATAAGGACGGCACGTATACCTACCGTCCCGACCACTGCTATGTGGGTGCGGACAGCTTCAGTTTCATCGCCAGCAACGGCCAAGCGGATTCCGCTATCGCCACGGCCATGATCGATGTGAAGGCGTGCAATCACCGGCCACATGCGAAGGGTGGCGAGATCTGCGTCGCCCATAACGAATCGCAGCAGATCGATCTGATGAAGCAGGCATCGGACCCGGATGACGATCCCCTCACCCTGCATATCGTGCGTGGGCCTCGTCACGGCACGCTGACGTTGATTCGGAAGTCGTCGGAAACGGCTGGCGGAATGCCTCGATTGGACAACCCATGGCAGGCATCACCAATCTTGCCGAACAGAGCGGTTTGATCGTCAGGCGAGACGACTGATCGTGTGGAGTTGCCCCTGTAATCCCGGACACAGCATCACACTAAGGTTGCTGAATCCATCGCGCGACGAAACGCTCGTGGCGAGCGATATTTCAACGCGCTATGGGGATGCTTCTCGTTGTAATGCTCGAAGGCGATGGCCAAGTTCCGCGCAGCAGTCGCGGCGTCCGGCTTGGGCATGAAGGCGACGTAATCGCGCTTCATCGTTTTCACGAAGCTCTCAGCCATCCCGTTACTTTGCGGGCTGCACACGGGCGTGGTCAATGGCTTCAGGCCGATATCCACGGCGAACCGGCGCGTCTCGTCGGCCGTGTAGCCC
>NZ_RBZV01000010.1:0-428 GCF_003628145.1 Trinickia fusca
TCTCGGTGCGCTGGCAACACAGGAATCAACGGATGTCGGTTCACTCTCGACGGGCCTGAGCACGACCAACAGCAACGTCACGAGCCTCTCGACCTCGACCTCGACCGGCCTCGCCACCGCGGTGAGCGGTGTCAGCTCCCTCTCCACCGGCTTGAGCACCACCAACAGCAATCTCGGTACGCTGGCGACTCAGGAATCGACGGATGTCGGTTCGCTGTCGACGGGCCTGAGCACGACCAACAGCAACGTCACGAGCCTCTCGACTTCCGCCTCGACTGGAATCAGCGCAGCACAAAGTGGCGTGAGCTCATTGAGCACCGGCCTCAGCACCGCGAACAGCAACGTCAGTTCACTCTCCACCGGCTTAAGCACCACCAACAGCACTCTCGGTGCGTTGGCGACACAAGAATCGACAGACGTCGGTTCGC
>NZ_RBZV01000010.1:622-213791 GCF_003628145.1 Trinickia fusca
GGGTCTAAGCACCACCAACAGCAATCTCGGTACGCTGGCAACCCAGGAATCGACGGACGTCGGCTCACTGTCGACGGGACTGAGCACGACCAACAGCAACGTCACGAGCCTGTCGACCTCCGCCTCGACCGGCCTTGCCACCGCCGTGAGCGGTGTCAGCTCGCTCTCCACGGGTCTAAGCACCACCAACAGCACTCTCGGTGCATTGGCAACCCAGGAATCGACGGACGTCGGCTCACTGTCGACGGGACTGAGCACGACCAACAGCAACGTCACGAGCCTGTCGACCTCCGCCTCGACTGGCCTCGCCACCGCCGTGAGCGGTGTCAGCTCCCTCTCCACCGGGCTGAGCACCACCAATAGCACGCTCGGTGCGCTGGCAACACAGGAATCAACGGATGTCGGTTCACTGTCGACGGGACTGAGCACCACCAATAGCAATGTCACCAGCCTCTCGACCTCCGCCTCGACGGGCCTGGCCACCGCCGTGAGTGGCGTGAGCTCGCTCTCCACCGGCTTGAGTACCACCAACAGCACGCTCGGTGCGCTGGCAACACAGGAATCAACGGACGTCGGTTCGCTGTCGACGGGACTGAGCACGACCAACAGCACCGTCACGAGCCTCTCGACCTCCGCTTCGACCGGCCTCAGCACCGCGGTAAGCGGCGTCAGTTCACTCTCCACCGGCCTGAGCACGACCAACAGCACCGTCACAAGCCTCTCGACCTCCGCTTCGACCGGCCTCAGCACAGCGGTAAGCGGCGTCAGTTCGCTCTCCACCGGCTTGAGCACCACCAACAGCAACGTCACGAGCCTCTCGACCTCTGCCTCGACCGGCCTCAGCACAGCGGTAAGCAGCGTCAGGTCACTCTCCACCGGCCTGAGCACAACCAACAGCAACGTCACGAGCCTGTCGACCTCCGCCTCGACCGGCCTCAGCACAGCGGTAAGCAGCGTCAGGTCACTCTCCACCGGCCTGAGCACAACCAACAGCAACGTCACGAGCCTGTCGACCTCCGCCTCGACCGGCCTCAGCACCGCCGTAAGCGGTGTGAGTTCGCTCTCGACGGGACTCAGCACCACCAACAGCAGTGTCATGAGCCTGTCGACCTCAACTTCGACTGGCCTCAGCACCGCAGTAAGTAGCGTCAGCTCGCTCTCCACCGGCTTGAGCACCACCAACAGCAGTGTCACGAGCCTGTCGACCTCAACTTCGACCGGCCTGAGCACCGCAGTAAGCGGCGTGAGTTCGCTCTCGACAGGACTCAGCACCACCAACAGCAACGTGACGAGCCTGTCGACCTCCGCCTCGACCGGCCTCAGCACCGCAGTGAGCAGCGTAAGGTCACTCTCCACCGGCCTGAGTACCACCAACAGCAACGTCACGAGCCTGTCGACCTCGACCTCGACCGGCCTCAGCACCGCAGTGAGCAACGTCAGCTCGCTCTCCACCGGCCTGAGCACCACCAACAGCAATGTCACGAGCCTCTCGACCTCCGCCTCGACCGGCCTCAGCACCGCGGTGAGCGGCGTCAGTTCGCTCTCCACCGGCCTGAGTACCACCAACAGCAACGTCACGAGCCTGTCGACCTCAGCCTCGACGGGTCTCAGCACCGCAGTAAGCAGCGTCAGCTCGCTCTCCACCGGCTTGAGCACCACCAACAGCAATGTAACGAGCCTCTCGACCTCCGCCTCGACCGGCCTGAGCACCGCAGTGAGCAGCGTAAGGTCACTCTCCACCGGCCTGAGCACCACCAACAGCAATGTCACGAGCCTGTCGACCTCCACCTCGACCGGCCTCAGCACCGCAGTGAGCAGCGTCAGTTCGCTTTCCACAGGCCTGAGCACCACCAACAGCAATGTCACGAGCCTCTCGACCTCCACCTCGACCGGCCTGAGCACCGCAGTGAGCAGCGTCAGCTCACTCTCCACCGGCCTGAGCACGACCAACAGCAACGTGACACGCCTATCGACCTCCACCTCGACCGGCCTCAGCACAGCAGTCAGCGGCGTGAGCTCGCTCTCGACAGGGTTGTCGACCGTCAGCAGCAACATGCTGTCGCTGTCCACCGGACTTTCGACGACGAATAGCACCGTGGCGGGCCTGAGCACGTCAGCCTCGACTGCGATCAGCGGAGCGGTAAGCGGTGTGACTTCGCTCTCCACCGGCCTGTCGACGACGAACAGCAATCTGGCTTCGTTGTCGAGCTCGTATTCCGGGTCGGTGGCATCCTGGTTCAGCAGTTTGAGCACGGTCAACAATAGCCTTTCGACATTGACCTTTTCCACATCGACGAGCGTGGTCCAGCTGTTTTCAGGTGTTGCGTCTCTCTCGACCGGTTTGAACACGACAAACCGAAACGTGGCGCAGTTGAGTACCCAGTACACATCGCTGTCGACTGGGCTGGCCTCCCTGTCCACGCAGATATCAAGCGGGAACGGCCAAGGAAACAAGAGCAGCACCACGTCCAACGCGACATCGGCAGCAACAACAAGTATCAGTACCGTGCAGAGCACCGTCGCCTCTTCGTCGACCAGCATCAGCACGACGACCAGCTCCACATCGAGCGGTTCGCACACGACGTCAGCGACCACCAACCCGGTTGCGGTTGCCAGTACACAAATTCCAAGCGCTTCGTCCGCTTCAAGCACCGCATCGGTGTACGGAGCTAACGCCAATGCCGTCGTCAATACGACGACCTCGGTCGGTCAAAACGCCACCGCAGCCGAAGCGGGTTCCGTCGCCTACGGTAACGGCGCGAGTGCCAACAGCGCCAATACGACCGCCGTGGGCTACCAGGCTGTCGCAACCTACACAGGCTCGGTTGCGATAGGCGCCGGCGCGCAGGCAATCGCCGACCCCAGTACCGCAGTCGGTATGAACTCGCTCGCCTCGGGGAACAACTCGGTCGCGCTCGGTGCAGGAGCGACAGCAACAGCGGCGAACTCAGTCGCGTTGGGAGCGAACTCGATAGCGACCCAAGAGAACTCGGTGTCCGTGGGTTCGCCGGGCAACGAACGCACGATCACGAATGTGGCGCCCGGCGTCAACCCGACCGACGCGGTCAATGTGTCTCAATTGGCCGCTGTGCAGTCGAACATGAACCAAGTGGCAAGGCTCGCCTATTCCGGAATCGCCGGCGCCGCCGCACTCTCGATGATTCCTGAAGTCGATCCCGGCAAAACGATCTCGGTTGGTATAGGAACGGCCGGCTACCAGGGTTATCAGGCAATGGCCGTCGGTTTCACTGCGCGAATAACAAACAACCTCAAGATCAAGGGAGGCGTAGCGGTCAACGCCGCAGGTGGCAATACCTACGGAATTGGGGCCTCATACCAGTGGTGAGTAAGGCAAATCACTGATTGATGTCATATGCGAGAGCGGAAAAGATGTGCTATCACACTAGCAGGGTGCTCGGAAGCCGTTTCAGGGGTAGCCTCTACTCCTTAGCGAGTCTCACGAGCGATTCGGGGGGATTTCCTATGCAGCCGGCAATTCTTTTGCTCAACCCTACCGGAAGGCATTTCAACAACCTGCTGGCTCTGTGCGATCAGGTGCGTCGTATGAGCAACGTCATCGACCTTGCTTTGTCGGTCATGTTGGCGGCGCAGCACGCTTCTCTGCGATAACCAGCTATGCGCATCGGGATATCGGTTCTCACACATGCCGGCCAGAACATCTGGGAAAACGGTTTGGGCCAGAACGTGTATTTTCTGGCCCGCCTGTTGCAGGCTTTGCCGTCCGTCGAGGTGCTGCTTCTCAATTGCGGTGACCAGCCGCACCTGCCCGATGACGTAGAGCAAGACGCAAACGGCTTACGACTCGTAGCGCCGCGAGATGCGACCGACCTGGTCGACGTGGTGATCGAAATGGCCGGGGGACTCGACACCAACTGGCTCGACCATTTGCGTGCAAAGGGAAAGAAGGTGGTGTACCTCTGCTGCGGGCAACCCTATACGGCACTGGTCGAACCCGCCATCTTCGGCACTACAGGCTATTTCTCGCGCATCGAGCGTTGTGACGAAATCTGGACCCTACCGAGAGATCGGTGCTTCCACCCGATGTTCGAATCGCTTTACCGATGCCCGGTATTCGAAGTGCCATACCTGTGGGAGCCTACGTTTCTCGAACGCCGTGCCGCGTCGCTGGCGAAGGATCATGGCATCGAATTCGGCTATCTCCCCTCGCTGCACAAAGACTATACGTTTCGCGCACTGAGGGTTGCGGTACTGGAGCCCAACATCTCGGTTACCAAGGTCTGCAGTATTCCCATGCTCATCTGTGATTCAGCTTTCAGGGCGAATGCGGATACCGTTTCCGAACTGCATTTGCTCAATACGATTCAGATGAAAGATCATCCGACGTTCGTGCATCTCGCCAATTCGCTGGATTTGGCGAAGAACGGAAAAGTTCGCTTCGAGCAGCGGCATGACTTCGCCGGCTACATGAGCCAGTTCGGCGACGCCGTCGTCACGCATCAGTGGCAGCAGGACCAGAATACACTCTATCTGGATGCGCTTTACGGCGGATACCCGCTGGTTCATAACTCTAAGTGGTTGGGCCCGGTAGGGTACTACTATCCGGATTCGGAGATCGCCAAGGGGGCAGCTCAGCTTATCGAAGCCTCCCGCAACCATGACGAAAATTTTGACGCCTATCGGAGCTCGGCCAGGGAGTTTCTGGCCACCCTGAGTCCGCTCGATGCGATGAATCAGACAGCCTATAGTCGCAGCCTGTTGCGGCTGACATCAGCGCGAAAACGAGGAGCGTCATGCTGAACGGACGGCGACTTAAGGTAGGCGTGACGCTCTTTGTGCGCGATGGTCAGCAATCGCTCTGGGAGAACGGAATTTTCCAGAACTGTTTCTTCCTGACCATGCTGCTCGCACAATCGCCGCTCATCGAAACCGTCTATCTGGTCAACGGCGGCGAGGGCCGGGCCGAGGATGCACGCGATTTTCTCGCCGATGCGCCGGCACAGGTGATCGACCTGCAAACGGCGAGCACACAGCTCGACGTCATCATCGAGTTGAGCGCGCAACTCAATCCGGAGTGGGCCCGCGAGTTCCGCTCCCGCGGGGGGCGCATCATTGGCATGCGCGTCGCGAACGATTACGCAATCGATGTCGAGCGCATGATCTTCGATCGCCCGCAGGGGATGCTGGTCTCTGGCACCGGATACGACATGATCTGGACATTGCCTGCCTTCGAAAAGACCTGCGCGCCCTACTACGAAGCAGCGTTGCGCGCCCCGGTGCGGGCCATGCAGCATATCTGGAGCCCGTTACTTCTCGAGCGCGCGGCAAGCCGAAGCGCACAGAACCGAGCGTTCGGCTATACCCCCGGCCGTTCGCAGTGGCGCCTCGCCATTCTCGAACCCAACATCTGCATGGTAAAGACCAGCCACATTTCAATGCTGGTTGCAGATGTCGCCTATCGTCAGTCGCCCCACTTCATCGAAGTGCTCCGTGTTTACAACTCGTTTCACCTGAAAGACGAACCGCTGTTCTTCGGTTTCGCGACAAGCCTGGATCTGGTGCGCCACGGGCTCGCCTCGTTCGAGGCGCGCTTTGCCATCTACGAAGTCATGACATCGCAGGCTGACGCGATTATTTCCCATCACTGGGAGAATGCTCAGAATTACCTGTATTACGAAGCGCTGTATGGCGGATACCCCCTTATCCACAATTCTGCGCTGCTAGGGGACTGCGGATACCGGTACACCGACTTTGATCCGCAAGAGGGAGCGCTAGCCTTGCGCCAGGCATTTGCGGAACACGATGGCCGGCTGGACGATTACAACCGCGCCGCGCGCACGTTTTTGAAAACGCTTGATCCGGTTGCCGAGCGCAACGTCGAGCAATACAGCATGGCGATCGCGGATCTCTATCACTGATGGGAATCGCAATGGGACGCTTCGGGGAGCGGGGTGATCTGAAGACTTACGCCGGGTCGGGGTGTGCGGATCGGTATCGCGCTTGGCGACAGGCCGCGCTGTGTACGGCCCTGTCCACCCTGGCGATCGTCCCTTATGCGCAGACCGCGCCGAATGGCGGAACCGAGATGAGTGTCGTGGCTCGTGCCGCCCAAACCGTAGGCATCCGGCAGTGCTTTCCGGTCATCGATCGGGTTTCGTCGCGCGTGCTCGCGGACAACCAAGGACAGGACATCGTCGCGGACTGGGATCACATCAATCCGGACAATGCCCCGTTCTTTTCTCTGACAGGTTTTCAGTATCACGGGGAGCCAGCCCTGTTCTCGCTGACCACGATTCCCGACAACGTCGGCCATTGCGCAATTCTGGCCGAGCGCATCTCGGTCAGCCCCGTCTCGTGCACTCAGGTGGCCAGCAAGCAACTCGTTGGCTATCGTGGAACACCGCTCGTGAAAGCCATCACCGTGTATAGCTTGCCGTCACGTCCGCGTGAAACCATTACGCTTTCCAATATCGCAGGCGGCTGCCTGATCGTACGGCGGCAAGTCGAGTACCAATGGCCCGCCGCCCCTGCCAGTCCCGGCTCGTCAAAATAGGCGCGCACGCACGATGGCGTGTGACATCTCCTCAACGAGGGCGCGCAACTGAAGTCGGCAGCCCAGATTGCGTCCACCGGCCGTGAAGCGCAAGGCGAGATGAGAGAGGGAGAAAAGTATGGCTGCACGATCATTGCGCATCGGCATAACCATCGGCCTGCGGGAGGAAGGAGAAAGCTTGTGGGTCAACGGGATCAAGCAAAATGCGCTGTATCTCGCGAAGCTCTTGCAGCGCTCGACGCGCTGCCATCAGGTCACACTGGTCAATACGACCGCAGTCCGCGTTACGTCGCAGCTGAAGTGGGATATCGGCCAATACCCGGTGCGAACCTTCGAGGAAGCCAAGGACAATCTCGATGTGCTCATCGAACTCGGCGGGCAGATCAGCGAAGCGCAGACAAGATACGTTCGGGACCATGGAACGAAGCTGGTGAGCTATTGCTGTGGGCCCGAATACGTGCAGCGTATGGAGGCGATGATCTTCGGGCGGAACCTCGGGAATGCCGTTTTCATCAACCAACAATACGACGCGATTTGGGTCATCCCCCAAGTTGTGGAAACGAGCAAGCATTACCTTGGGATGCTGCGCCGTTGCGTCGTGAGAGAAGTGCCCTTTGTGTGGGATCCGATGTTCATCGATGCCAGCACGAGTGATTTTCCTCACAACGGCGAGTATCGGCCGCGAGGGACATCGAAACGGATCTCCGTCATGGAGCCGAATATCGATGTGCTCAAATTCTGCCTCTATCCGATTCTGATCGCCGAACGGGCCTACCGCACGGAACCGGACAGCATCGCGCACGTGCACGTGACCAACGCCGACCGCCTTGCAACCGAGAATGTAGAGTTCGCCGGCACGATGCATTACCTCGATCTGGTCAAAGAGCACAAGATCAGTTTTGTCGGACGATACGAGACCCCAACGTTTCTTGCAGAGCAAACGGATATCGTCATTTCCCACCAATGGGGGCTGGCACTCAACTATTTCTATTTCGATGTGTGCTGGAAGGGCTACCCGTTGGTGCACAACGCGCACTTGTGTAGCGACCTTGGGTACTTCTACAGCGCCAATGATGTAGACGAGGGTGCCCGTAGGCTGCTGGACGCCGTCCATCACCACGACAAGAACTGGAACGGCTATTTGGAGCGACAAAGGGGGCTGATCTCCCGGTTCACCCCGGACAATGCGTCGCTGGTCGAGGCCTACGACAGGTTGCTCGATGAGCTCATGGTTTCGGCTGGCAACTGACTCGGTGACGCAGCGGTCTGAACGCGCAAGCGCCTAACTCAAAGCGCCGAAGATTACAAATCGCTAACGTAGATGCGAATCATTCGCATTTGTATTGACGCTCGCATTCCCTATGGGTACGATTCCGCCAGTCGTCGCCGCCATGGTCGTTTTCGTTTTTGCGGATATCCCTCTCGAACGTCATGCGCCGAACACCGCGGCACGTTCAATAACAAGCCAGCGCAGCCCATTTGCCGCCAGCCAATGCAACGAACAAGAAGGATATCGATGAAGTCCGCTTCGTCCTCCGCGCGCCCCGCGGCGGTGCCGGCATTGCGCCGCATCGTCTCGTGCACGGCCCTCGCCTGCGCCACGCTCTCCGCCTCCTCTGCCTTCGCAGCCTCCCCCGACGCCACCTCCGACGCGCAAGAAGCCGACCTCGCCATTCAGGCGAAGCCGACTACGCAGTGGACCGGCCTGTGGACGCGCCAGACGCTGCTCGGCGACATCGGCGGCTTGCGGCCGTGGCTCGGCAAGTACGGCGTCAGCTTCGGTTTGAGCGAGACGAGCGAATACCTCGCGAACCTGCGCGGCGGCCTCGCGCGCGGTGCGACGTACGACGGCCTCACGACGATGTCGGTCGGCATCGATACGCAAAAGGCCTTCGGCCTGCCTGGCGGCACGTTCAACGTCAGCGCGCTCCAGATTCACGGCCGCAATCTGAGCCAGTACTACCTCGGCACGCTGAACACCGCGAGCGGCATCGAGGCCGACGACACGACGCGACTGTGGGAGCTCTGGTATCAGCAGTCGTTCTTCAACCAGCGCATGGATATCAAGGTCGGGCAGCAGAGTCTCGACCAGGAATTCATGGTGAGCCAGTACGCCGGCACGTTCATCAACACGATGTTCGGCTGGGCAGGCGTGCCGTCATACGACATGCCCGCAGGCGGCCCGGCGTACCCGCTCTCCTCGCTCGGCGTGCGCGTGCGTGCGCAGATCACGCCGTCGCTGACCGCCCTCGCGGGCGTGTTCGACGGCAACCCGGCACCCGGCGTGGGCGACGCGCAGAAGTTGAACGGCAGCGGCACCAACTTCAACCTTCACAACGGCGCGCTCTATATCGGCGAGTTGCAGTACTCGATCAATCAGCCTGCCGAAGGTCAGATGGATCTCGGCCAGGGCAAGACCAGCGGAGGTCTGCCGGGCACCTACAGGATCGGCGTCTGGTACAACAACCAGAGCTTCCCCGATCTGCGCATGGACAACACGGGCCTGCCGCTCACCGATCCGTCGTCTAGCGGCACCGCCGCCCAACACCGAGGCGACTACAGCTTCTACGCGGTAGCCGATCAAATGATCTGGCGGCCGAACCCCGACGAGCCGCGCAGCATCGGCGTCTTCGCACGCGTGATGGGCGCCCCGGGCGATCGCAATCCGGTCAGCGTCAGCGCGAACCTCGGCGTCGTCATGAAAGCGCCGTTCAAGGGGCGCGATAACGACAGCGTCGGCTTGGGCCTCGCCTATATCAAGATCGGCAACCACGCCCGCGCGTCCGATATCGACAACAACTTTGTCCCGCGCGGCAGCGAGACCGCACTCGAAGCCACCTACCAGTATCAAGTCACGCCGTGGTGGCAGGTGCAGGGCGACATGCAATACACCTTCAACGCCGGCGCGGGACAGAACCCGAACGATCAGACACGTACGCTGCGCAACACGTTCGTGGTCGGCGTACGTACGAATATTACGTTCTAACTTTCGACGAGGGCCTCCTCATGACACATCTCAAGCTTGGCAGACTCGCGGCAACCGCAGCCGTCCTCGTCGCCGCGAGCACCGCACACGCACAGCCGCAAGGCTTCCTTGAAACGATCAAGCGGCACACGACGCTGATCAACACGGTGCCCGAGAACGGCGATCAGAACCCGTACGCCATCGCGGTCGCGCCGGTGTCGGCCGGCACCGTGAAAGCCGGCGACGTGCTCGTCGACAACTTCAACAACGCGACGAATCTGCAAGGCACGGGCAGCACGATCGTCGACTATCACCCCGACACGAAACAGATGTCGGTGTTCGCGACAATTCCGCGCGAGCTCAAGGAGTGTCCGGGCGGCGTGGGCCTGTCGACGGCGATGACAATGCTCAAGTCGGGCTGGGTCATCGTCGGCAGCACGCCCAGCAACGACGGCACGACGAGTACGAAAGGCGCCGGGTGTCTCATGGTGCTCGACAGCAACGGCAAGGTCGTCTCGACGATCACCGGCGAGGACATCAACGATCCGTGGGGCAACATGGCCGTCGTCGACAACGGCGACACGGCGACGCTGTTCGTCAGCAACGCCGGCTTTGGCGTAGGCGGGCCGACGCCCGGCGCCGACGGTGAAGTGCCCGTGTTCAAACAGTCGACGGTCCTGCGGCTCGATCTCGAGATTCCGGCTGGCAAGGTGCCCGTTGTGAAGTCGCGCACGGTGATCGGCAGCGGCTTCGGCGCGCAGGCCGACAAGGGCGTGTTTCTCGTCGGGCCGACGGGCATGGCGCTGTCGGCCGACCGCAAGCTGCTCTACATCTCCGATGCCATCGGCAACCGCATCACCGAGATCGACGAACCGATGACGCGCGACACGAGTGCCGGCGTCGGCCGTCAGCTCACGGCCGACGGTCTGCTGCACCGTCCGCTCGCGATGGTGACGGCGCCGAACGGGCACCTGCTCGTCACCAACGCATTGAACGGTCAGGTCGTCGAAATCGATCCGCAATCGGGCAAGCAGCTCTACGCGCGCTGGATCGACACCGACAAGGCGCAATCGCCCCCGGGCAACGGCGACCTGTTCGGCATTGCCATGACGCCGCAAGGCGATGGCTTCTACTACGTCGAAGACGACGTGAACACGCTCGTATTGGCGAAATGACATGAGCACACACGACGACAACGCGCCGAAAGAGGCCAAGCGGCGCGGCTTCTTGAAGGCGGGAGGCGTGGCAGGCCTCGCGGCTGCGCTCGGTGCAGCCTCCGGCGGCACGCAAGCGGCGGCCAAGCCGTCGCATGCGCCCGACGCACGCGATCCGATGGCGGCCGCCGAGCCGTTCTTCGGTGAGCATCAAGGCGGCATCGTGACGCCGCAGCAAAGCCACGCCTACGTGGCTACCTTCGACCTGAAGACGGAAAAGCGCGACGAGCTCGTGCAGCTGCTGCGCGACTGGACCGCGGCGGCAGCGAAGCTCACGCGCGGCGCCGCGCTCGAAGACTACGGCCAGACCGGTGACGACGCCGTGCCGGCCGATTCGGGCGAAGCGCTGGGCATCGGCCCGGCAGGCCTCACGATCACGTTCGGCTTCGGCCCCGGCATCTTCACGCACGAAGGCAAGGACCGCTACGGACTCGCGGCGCGCCGCCCCGCTGCCCTCGTCGATCTGCCGCGCTTCAACGGCGACCAGCTGCTACCCGAGAAATCGGGTGGCGACCTGTTCGTCCAGGCCTGCGCGAACGATACGCAGGTCGCGTTTCACGCGGTGCGCCAGCTCGCGAAGATGGGCTACGGCATCCTGCAGATGCGCTGGGGACAAGCTGGCTTCATGTCGAGCGCGCGTGGACAAACGCCGCGCAACCTGATGGGCTTCAAGGACGGCACGAACAATCCTTCGACGCAAGACCGCTCGCTGATGAACCAGTTCGTCTGGGCCCGCGACGAAGGCTCCGCGTGGATGAACGGCGGCACGTACACCGTCGTGCGCCGCATCCGCATCACGCTCGAGCACTGGGATCGCATGGAGCGCGGCTTCCAGGAGCAGGTCGTGGGCCGGCACAAGCTCAGCGGCGCGCCGATCGGCAAGCAGCACGAGCACGACCCGGTCGACCTCACGGCGACGGACAAGGACGGCAACCCGCAGATTCCCGAGAACTCGCACGTGCGCCTCTCGAACGCCGCCAGCAACAACGGGGCGCAAATCCTGCGTCGCGCGTACTCGTACAACGACAGCACGAATTTCTACATCGAGCGCTGGCCGCCATGGCGCCAGGAAACCGAATATGATGCGGGGCTGTTGTTCATCGCGCATCAGCGCGACCCGCGCACGGGCTTCATTCCGATCAACGAAAAGCTCTCGAAGCTCGACATGATGAACCAGTTCACGACACACGTCGGCAGCGGCATCTTCGCCTGCCCGCCCGGTGCGCGCGAGGGCTCGTTCATCGGTGCGGGGCTGTTCGAAGTCTGACGAAACCCGCATGCCCCGATCGAGGGTGCCGCATGCGCTGGCGCCCGTGACAACACGACAATAGAGAAAGGACTCACCAACATGACCCAGTTCCGATTCGGTTCGCGCGTCGCAGCGCTTGCGCTCGCCGTGGCAGCCGCCGTACCGTTCGCGGCGCACGCTGCCTCGCTCACGCTCTACAGCGCGCAGCACGAACAGGTCGTCAACATGCTCGCGAAGGACTTCCAGAAGGAAAGCGGAATCTCGGTGAAGGTGCGCAGCGGCGAAGGCCCCGCACTGGCCGCGCAGCTCGTCACCGAAGGCGACAAGACCCCGGCTGACGTCTACTTCACGGAAAACTCGCCCGAGCTCGTGCTGCTCAGCGAAAAGGGCCTGCTCGCGAAGGTCGATGCCCCGACGCTGGCTGCGGTACCGGCGAAGTTCAGCTCGCCGCAAAGCGACTGGGTCGGCGTGCTCGCGCGTGAGAACGTGCTCGCCTACAACACGACGAAGATCCAGAGCGCACAACTGCCTGCATCGCTGCTCGATCTGGCCAAGCCCGAATGGAAAGGCAAGGTCGGCATCGCCCCCAGCGATGCGGACTTTCTGCCGGTCGTGAGCGCCGTGCTCGCGATGAAGGGGCAAGCCGCGACGCTGCAATGGCTCAAGGGCCTGAAGGCCAACGCGCAGATCTTCGACGACGACGAAGGCGTCGTGGCAGCCGTCAATCGCGGCGCCGTGGCGACGGGCATCGTCAACAACTACTACTGGGCCCGTCTGCACGCCGAGCTCGGCGACAAGAAGACGCAAAGCACGATCCATCACTTCGGCAACAAGGATGTCGGCTCACTCGTCAACATCTCGGGCGCTGCCGTGCTGAAGGCTTCGCACAACGGCGAAGCGGCGCAGAAATTCGTCGCGTACCTCGTGTCCGAACGCGCGCAAAAGCTGATCGCGGGCAGCCACGTGAGCTTCGAATATCCGCTCGTCAAGGGCGTCTCGCCCGATCCGATCCTCAAGCCGTTCGCCGAGCTGACCCCGCCTGAGCTGACGATTCAGCAACTCGGCGACGACAGCCAGGCCGGCAAGCTGCTGCGCGAAGCCGGGCTGCTTTGATGAGCGCGACGGCAGCACTGATGCAGCGCGCAAGATCCCGTGTGGGCCGTGCGCCGCGTGGCCTCGTCGCCGCGGCGGCGGTCGGCGCGCTGCTCGTGCTGCTGCCGCTGGCGCTTACGCTGTACCGCGCCGTGAGCTTCGGGCTCGCCGACGCGGCCGAACTCGTGTTTCGGCCGCTCGTCGGCGAGCTGTTGTGGAATACGCTGGCGATCACCATCACGACGACGCTGACCTCGGCCGTCATCGGCACGACAGCCGCGTGGTTCATCGAACGCACCAAGCTGCCCGCGCGCGGCTTGTGGTCGATGTTGGCTGCCGCGCCGCTCGCCATGCCGGCGTTCGTCACGGGCTACGCCTGGGTTTCGCTGAGTCTCGATTTGCAGGATTTCGCGGGAGCCGTCGTCGTCATCACCTCGACGTACTTTCCGCTCGTGTATCTGCCTGTGGCTGCCGCCCTGCGCGGGCTCGATCCCGCGCTCGAGGAAAGCGCGCGCGCCCTGGGCTGCGGACGCTGGCGCACGTTCTTGCGCGTGATCCTGCCGCAGCTGCGGCCCGCCCTGCTCGGCAGCATGCTGCTCGTCGCGCTCGGCGTGCTCTCCGAGTTCGGCGCTTTCTCGCTGCTGCGCTTCCGGACGTTCACGACGGAGATCTACGCCGAATACCGCACGAGCTTCGACGGCGGCGGCGCGGCGATCTTCGCGTGCCTGTCGATGCTGATCTGTCTCGCGTGCCTCGCACTCGAGTTTCGCGTGCGCGGCCGCTCGCGCTATGAACGCGTCGATCGCGGCGCGCGCCGGGCAGCGCTGCGCTACGAGCTCGGCCCGTGGCGCTGGCTCGTCGTCGCGGGGTTCGTCGTGCTCGCGATCGTCACGCTCGGCGTGCCGCTCGGCATGATCGGCTACTGGCTCACCCAGCCCGGCGCCGCAGCGGTGACGCCCGCTGACGTCTCGCCGCAGTTGCTCACCGACGCCGCGCTCGCATCGATCGGCTTCGGCGCTGCCGCGGCAAGCGTCACGACGCTGCTCGCGCTGCCGCTCGCGTTCCTGCTCGCGCGCCATCCGGGCCGCATCGCCACTGTGCTCGAACGCATCGTGCTCATCGCGCAAGGCATGCCGGGCCTCGTCATCGCGCTGGCGATCGTCTCGCTGGCCGTGCGGGTGCTGCTGCCGCTCTATCAGAGCGCCGTGCTGCTCGTGTTCGCCTACTCGGTGCTGTTCCTGCCGCTGGCGCTCGTCAGTGTGCGCGCCGCGTTGCTGCAAGCCCAGCCGCGGCTCGAGGAAACGGCCCGTGCGCTGGGCTTGAACGCATGGCAGGCACACCTGCGCGTGACGCTGCCGCTTGCCGGCCCCGGGCTCGGTGCGGCGGCGGCGCTCGTGTTCATCTCCGTCGTGACGGAGCTGAACGCCACACTGCTGCTCTCGCCGATCGGCACGCATACGCTGGCCACGCAGGTGTGGGCCGATACGTCGTCGCTCGCCTTCGCCGCCGCCGCGCCTTACGCCGCCCTGCTCGTGGCGATCTCGCTGCTGGCCTCGGGCGTGCTGTTCGCCCTGCTCGGCAAGTCGGCCGTCCTCGAGCGCACGTGATGGGCTGGCCGTTCGAGGGCAACTCGCGTTAAGCTCTCGGTCCTTCCCATTCCGATTCGCGCGCCGCGCCTGCGGTGCGAAACACGTGCTCCACGCCCAGTCAATCCGATGAGCAACCTCGACATCCACGGTCTCACGAAATCGTTCGACGGCCACGCCGTGCTGCACGGCATCGATCTTTCCGTCGAGCGCGGCACGCTGCTTGCGCTGCTCGGCCCGTCCGGCAGCGGCAAGACCACGCTGCTGCGCGTGCTGTGCGGCTTCGAGCGTGCCGACGCGGGCACCATCGACATCGACGGCCGCCGCGTGGCGGGGCCAGGTCTGCATTTGCCCTCTGAAGCGCGCCGTATCGGCTATGTGCCGCAGGAAGGCGCGCTGTTTCCGCACCTGTCGGTGGCCGACAACATCGTGTTCGGCCTGCCGCGCGCACAGCGCCGGGCGCGGCATCGTGTCGCGGAGTTGCTCGAGCTCGTCGGTCTGCCGGCTTCGTACGCCGACCGCGCGCCGCAGCAGCTCTCGGGCGGGCAGCAGCAGCGCGTCGCACTGGCGCGCGCCCTGGCGCCAGCCCCGACGCTCGTGATGCTCGACGAGCCGTTTTCGTCGCTCGATGCGACGCTGCGCATCGAGACGCGCCAAGCCGTGGCCGATGCGCTGGCTGCCGCCGGCGCCACGGCCGTGCTCGTCACGCACGACCAGTCGGAAGCGCTGTCGCTGGGGCATGAGGTCGCGGTGCTGTGGCGCGGCAAGCTGATTCAGAGCGCGACGCCCGATGTGCTGTACCGGCGTCCCGTCTCGCGCGAACTCGCCTCGTTCGTCGGCGACGCCGTGCTGTTGCCCGGTAATGTCGAGAATGGCGCCGCCGTCTGCCACCTGGGCCGCCTGCCGCTGGCGGTGCCGCATGCGGAAGGCCCCGTCGACGTGATGCTGCGCCCCGAACAGATCCGTATCGCGCCGGCCGGGTCGGCGACGCAAGACGATGCCGGCACGCATCTGGCGACCGTGCACGACGTCTCATTCTTCGGTCAGGATGCGAGCGTCGGGCTCACGCTGACCGAAGCGCCGCAGTTCACGCTACGCGCGCGCGTGCCCGGTCATTTCTGCCCGCACGTCGGCGAGCGCGTGACGCTGCGCGTCGAGGGCGGTGTCGTCGCGTATTCGCGCCCCTGAACGCCGTTCGTCACCGGCACGCCGCGATCGGCGAAAATAGCGGGCACATGGCATAGTCGAAACCCATGCCACGTTCGAACGGATGAGGAGCCCGCTGTGATCCGAAAAACGCTCAACGCCTCCCGGCTGCAAGACGAAGTCAGCCGGCGTCTGCATCGCATTCACGAGATCGTCGAAGACGGCGTGAAGATCCGCGTCCCACGCCCGCAAAAGCAGGAGCCCGATGCCTCGGGCTGCAACTGGACGATGAAGCACTTCGGCAATGCGATCGGCTACGAACGGTTCGTCGACGAAGTGCTCTCCGAAGTACGTGCCCAATACAACCTGTCGGACAGCGACGAGACGAAGGACATTCGTAGCCTGTTCGGCGAATAAGTCGTGCGCGGCCCGTGATGAGCCGCGCGGTTGGCTACAGACGCGTGATCTGCTGCTCGCCCGGAGCCGTAGCACCGACACGGCGCACGGCTTCGTTTGCACGCGAGGCGGCCGATTCGCCCACGGTCTGCGCACCGGGCGTGCCCGGCGCATCTTGCACGACGCTTCTGCCGGCCCCCGCCCTGCCCGCAATCGACTGTGGCACCTGCGCGCGCTCGACCATGCGCCCGTTGCGCGAGGCAAGCGCCACTTCGCTGAAGAAACTCGTCCACCCCGCCCCGGCGAGCGCTAACGACAAACCGCTCAACGTATACGAGAGCCACTCCGGCGGCTCCTTGCCGAATGCCTCGGCGATCTGCGTCGAGGCACTCTGCGCGCTGGCCGCCACCGACAGCGTGGAGCGCCCGATCGCAAACCGCTTGCTTGCTACCGACACGGTGCTGCGCGGGGTGCTTGCAGCACTCTTCACCGCGCTCGACACGCTATAGACCGAGGATGCCGCGCCGAAACCCGTCGATACCCATCCCAGGATGCCGGCCCTTTCAGGGTCGCTTTCGGACAGCGCCGACGACGCGATCGCCGTCGCACTGGCGGCCAAATCGGCCACGGCGAAGCCCACCCCCAGCACCCCCGAAACCGTGGCCGACGGCACGGTCGCAAATGTCGCAAGCCCCGCGCTCGCTTGCGCGAGGCCTGCCGAAATCGCGACGCCGGTGCCGAGCGAGGCCACGGTAATCGCAATCGCCACGACGCCGATCGCAATGCCCAGAATCGACTGCCAGCTCAGGTTGCCGGTCGGATCGATGCGATTGATCGGGTCGCCGAGGCAGTAGGCGTAGGGGTTGATACCGCCGCCATCGAACGGACTCAACGCATCGGGGCTCGTGAAGCGCATCAGTTGCGGATCGTAAAGACGCCGACCGTTACCGAGCAGATAACCGCCTGCCAGCGCATCGAACGGCTCACCATTGAAGCCGAGCAGTCCCGGCAACCCGGCTTGGAGTGTCCGATCGCCGTACGGCGTGTAGGCAATCTCCGTGGACGCACTACCCTCGCCTGCCAGCACTAGCCGCACGCTCTGCCCGGCATCGCTGCCATACAACGACGTGCGTGCACGCGTACCGCCATCGTGCTGCGCAAGCAGCAGCTCGCCGTCGCGCACGTAGCTGCGCTCAGTGCCGTCGCCGGTTTCGCTGACGAGCCGAGCGTCGCGATAGGTGCGGCGCGTGCTCGTACCCTCGTCGCGTTCGCAAGCGATCAGCGTATCGCGTGCATCGTAACGGTAGCGCCCTTGCCCGCCGCCTTGAGATGGCGTGACTTCGACGAGCCGCCCTAGCGAGTCGTACCGATAGACGCGCGCCGATGCGCGAACGAGATTGCCGTCGGCGTCGTAGGAGAATGTTTCGGTCTCCGGATAATCCGCGTGGCTGTTCGTGACCGCGGTCATCTGCGTCGGGTCTTCGGCGTTCTCGTATCGATACCGAGCGACGTTTTGTCCGCCGGCGAATTCGGTGGTCACTTCGACGAAATTGTCCCATTCGTCGTAGACGTAGCGTTGCCCCAGAATCCCGTTGCCGTAGGGATCATGTGCCGGCTGCGAGCCCGAGCAACGGTAAGCGACGAGACGCCCGCGCGCGTCGTACGCATAGACTTCTTCGCGCGACGTCTCGCCACCGACACGCGTAGTACGGCGGGCAAGCTTGTCGCCGTACGTGTAGGCCTGCGTCGTCACGGTATGCGCCGTAGTACCGACCGCAAACGTGCGCTCGATTTCGCGGCCGAAGTCGTCATAGGCGCACGTCATCGTCAGCGTACGGTCGGTGTTCATGTCCTGCGTGATGGTTCGCTCGATCCGGCCGAAAGCGTCATAGCTGATACGGCTCGTCAGCGTCCCATAGTCGATCGACGCGAGCCGTCCCGCACTGTCGTAATCGCTGCGCTGGGTGCGGCCGAACCGGTCCGTGTAGTGCAACGGCCGCCCTTGCAGCGACGCGATGTGGCGCACCTCAGGCGACTGACCGTCCTCGGTCCATTGTTCCCGGCGTAGATGGCCCTGCGGCGAATACTCGAAATGATGCTCGCCTTGCCCTTCGCTGCGCATCGAAATGAGCTTGGCGATGCGGGCGTCATAGACATAGCGCTCGTCGAGTTCGCCCACGCTGCGATGCACGGGTTCGTCGGTCAGACCTGGTTCGTACTCGAAGCGAATCGTGGCGTCGGACGGTGTGCGCTCGATCGAAGGCCGCCCGTAGCCGCCGCTGTAGCCGAACGTGCGGCGGCGCCCGCCGATGGTACGGCTCACGAGCCGCTCGAGCCCGTCGAACGTCTGTTGGCCCGCGCTCATCGTCCCGCCGCTCCCCGGACGTACGCGTACTTCGATCGGCAAATCGGCGCTGCTGTGCCGAGCATAAAGATACTCGAGCACCATACCGTCAGGCAGCATGCGCTGCGTCGTGCGACCGAACACATCGTAAGCAAACTCCGTGACGTTGCCGACCGCATCCGTCTCGCGCACGCAGCGGCCGAGTCCGTCATATTCGCTGGCGCTCGTGCGATGGCAGGCACCGTTCCGATCGCAGCGCTCGATCGACACCGGCGTGCCGAACGCATTGCGCCGCGTGACGATGCGGCCCGATACGCGGCCTTGTGCATCTTCGAGCCATGCCGTTTCGACGCGGTCGATCGGGTCCGTCACGTGGTGTTCGATGACGCCATCGGGGCGTATCGTCGCACGGCGCTGGCTCCAATCGTCGTACTCGTGCCGACTCGGCAGCGCGAGCGGACGCTCGTCGAGCCAGTCCGTGTGGACTTCTTCGACGAGCCGGCCCAATGCGTCGTAGCGTGCTTCGTACGTGAGCCGATATGGCGCGCCGGCAGCTGCGTCCTCTTGGATCTCGATGCGGCTCTCGCGATGTAGACCGTCGTACCACGTGCGCGTGGTCAGTCCGTTTGCATCGGTCACGCTCACATACACCGGGTCGTCCGCCGTACCGGCGAGCGCGTACTGGTAGCTTCTCGTCGCTTCGTAGGCGGTGCCAGGTGCCGTCGTTTCCATCACCACGCGGCCCAGCGGGTCATACACGTAGCCTACGTGCGCGCCACCCTCGCTTTCGATGTCCAGATCCTGACCGTCGACGAGCGAGCTCAATACCGACGAGACGCGTTTGCTGCCGTCGAAGCCGGTTATCGTCGTGACGATGCGCAATGCGGCCGACTGCAACGCGTAGCCGTACGAAGTATGCGTGGTCAGGCCATCGAGCGTCGTGGTTTGCTCCCGCTCGCGCAGGTGCAGGAACGAATCGGAAGGCGTATTGAAGTACGTGGTCCCGGTCTCGCGCACGAGTCGATCGCTGCCTGCTTCTTGCGCGTAAAGCGACTCATGCGTACACACGACGGTGGCAGGCGCGTAGGGCAGTAGCGAAGGAATCGACGCATAGCGATAGCGCGTGACCATCACGGGCGCATCGGCTTCGGCCGCCGCTGGAATCACGCGCTTTTCCTTCACGAAGCGCGCAAAGCCGAGCGGATCCGCAGGGCACCCCTCGCCGCCTTCGGCCGGGTAGTACTCGTACTGCTCGACCACACCGGCCGCATCCACTTGACGCAAGAGGTTGCCGTACTCGTCGAAGGCGGTGGTGACGACTTCTTCCCGATGCCGCCCGGGCTCGCTGTTGAGGTGCCATGATGTCACGGTCGTCCTCGGCAACTGGCATTGCGCTGGTTGATCGGCGTAGGGCCGCCCATCGAGCAAGTAATACTGCGTCTCCTGGCGGCGCACGTGGCCGCCCTCGTTGACCTCCTCGCTGACGATCAGGTGAAAACGGTTATAGACGCGCGTCGTCGTCCGTACCGCTCGCTCCGCTTCGCCGTCGCCCACCATCAGCGTCTCCACCGAATCGTAGCGATAGTCCTCGAGCACCTTGCACAGGTTGTCTTCACCGTCCACCCATATAAGGCCGTTCGCTCCGTAGCCCAGAAAGTTGCGCGCCGAATAGCGATAGACGGTGCGGATCGGCGGCTGCCCCACGCGTGGCCCGCGCACATGCTCGATCACATAGGGCAGATAGCGTTGCGAGGCGCCATTCGGAAACTCATGCCCTTGCGCCACGTGGCGCACGAGCTCGAAGCCCCCGAGCGGCGTGTCGACACGCGAGATGACCGTTTGCCCGCCTATCGTGTCGTACTCGAAGCGCCAGGACGCGCGATTGTCGACCGGCAGGCGCAACTCCGTGACGCGATCGTTGACGAGCCACAGCGACAACGTGGCCGCTTGCGGCGTGCCGGGCCAAAGAACGATGGAGACGAGCCCGGCCGTACGCTCGATCGACATCAGCACCCGTTCGTCGTCGCGCACCTCGTTCAGCATGCGCCGGCCGAGAAACATCGTATAGCCCAAGCGCAGCGAGCGCCCTTCGGGGGAGCGAATCGCCGACGGCAGGTAAACGCTGTCGCTGGTGCCCGCATTCGACAGCACTTCACTCAAGCCCGACTTGTAGGTGACGACGAAATCGCTGCCAGTCTTCTCGACGCGAAACGTGTGCAGCTTTTGATCCTCGATGACAAGCTTGGGGCCCGTATCGAGTGCGCGATAGGTCTCGCCGCTCGACAGGCGCAACTGCTTCGCTATCGGATCGTAGCTCGACAGGCGCAGCGACCAGCCGATGCCGAAGCCGCAATCGTCCGGCTGCATGGGATTGAAGGCCAGCGATGCCGGCAACGCCGGGCCTGCCAATCCGTTCGCCATGACTTGCGGCAGCGACAAGCTGACCGTATAGAGCCCCGTGCGTGGATCGACACCGGTCTCGACGAAGCTCAGGAAATTGAATGCGTTCGAATACACGGCCGCGGCTTGCGCCGGGCCCGCCTGATCGGGCGTCGTCATGAGGCAACCCTCTTGGTTCGTGGATAGTGGTACTGGCAACGACGACAACGTGAAGGCTCCGGCACCTTCGTACCGGCGCGGTGTTGTGCTCAGCGTCTGGTGATCACGAGCTCGTTGCGATTCGAAGACGATTTGAACGACAGGCGCAGCGGGTAGTCGGTGCCGAACTCGTCGCGCGCGTCGACGTCGCACGCCCCTTTGTGCACGCTACCGGCACTGCTCTGGCTGATACGGTTCGAGCGGATCAGGATCACGATGCCCTCCCCATCGCTCGGTTCCCTGATGGGACTGTGCTTGCGGCTGTTGAACAGTGCCGGCACGCTATAGTTGGCGACCGTGCTGCCCGGCGTGCCAAAGCCCGTGAAGCTGAACAGCTCGCTCGCCGGGTTTGCGCTCTCCCACTGGAACGTGCTGGCCGGCCTCACGTTGAACTCGCGCAGCTTTACGCGATTGCCGTTGATCGAGAGCCCGCAGTAGTAGTAATCGACGGTCTCCAAATCCCAATCGTCGTCATCGCCCACGATACGCTTCACTTTCCACTCGTAATCGACGGCCCGCGTCTGCTCCAGGCTCGGCAAGCGCTCGGGCAGAGCTTCGATGAACTGTTTCACCTTATCTGATGTGAAGACCGTACCGTCGTCGTTGCGCACTAGCGCGCCGATTCGCTTCGGCGCCTCATCGATCGTCTGCACATATCGCACGGCGAACGAATACTCCGACGACGGCGCGGGACCTTCACCTTCCGCCTCACGAGCACCTGGAAAGAATTCGTACTCGTTGCGTGTGTCCGTGGTTCCCCACCCTTGCGTGACGGCACCCGAGGCCGGCACGGGCGGCAGTTCCTCGCCACTGTTGTAGTCGGTCAAGCGAACACTTCGCATCTCCGCCTCGCTCAACGGCACAATCTGGCCCTGCCCATTGCGCGCACGCAGCTTGACCGTGACTTCGACTTGCTGCCGGCCATTGCGATAAAGCCGGTTGCTGGGCGAGCTCACTTCGACTTCGAACGTCTCCAGACTCGTCCAGCTCGATAACGTATGCGCCTGTTGCGTACTCATGACATCCTCCGAGATTGGCTGTTGCTTCGTTCAAGCTCGCCCGCGCACGTTTATCACTGGGCCGCGTTGTCTTCGGTGCTCAGCGGCGCATTCCAAACCTTCAGGCATGAAACCTTGCCGTGCAACTGCCCTGATTTATCGCGGCCGCCAGACATCAGGGTGTCGTGAATCAGGTGCCCCGCTGGCAAGCCACGGCTCGCATCGACGGCCGTGATGCGAATGTTGCGGTTGCTGTCGCCTTTACCCGTCTTGTAGGTCGCGAAGCTCTCGTTTTCCTTGCAATCGGGGTTGTTGTAGATGCCGAACTGAACGCCGTCCTCAGCGCCGGAGATCGAGAAGTAATAGTCGTCGTCGTTCGAGCACGAATTGCTCGAATGCTTGAAGTTGGTCGTGCCGTTTTTCATCGTAATGCGGCAATCGACGTACGACTCGCCTTGCTTTCTGTAAAACGTAATGACCGGTGCTGCAATCGCCTGGCTAGCCATCGTTGCACACAAAAGCACAAGCATGGCCATAATCGCTTTTCGCATAATCGCTCTCCTTATCGATGAAAAATGCGGGAGGCATAATGGCGACCGCCATATGCCTTTTTTGGGCAAGCGCGTGCCGAGCCGGGCCTTCCAGCAAGGCATTCGCAAGGTATTTTCTGAATCAAGCGGGACTACGCAGCAGGCAGTCTATAGGACAGCGATTCAGCACCACAAGTATTTTTATATGGATAAAGACAGGCCTGAGCGAAGACAAATGTGAAGCAAGCGCATAAATCACGCGATGCCAATTAATTATTTTTATCCGAATTTTCAAACCACCGCACTTGAAATGAATTTCAACCGCTTTATTGCTCAAGCATCGAGTGTTTTGGACCGCATCACGCGACCCAGTGCCGTGCGCACGACAAACCGCAGCCGCAGGCGTCTCGCAAGCAACCGCTTCGCCCACGCGCGCAGCTGCCCGATACGATGCGCGATCGAAATGGCGCGCCACAATCGCGCAGGATCGAATGCTTCATGACGAGCCTCATGCTCGATCAGCGTCTTGCTGCCCGGCAGATGCAGGAATGCGCAGCGGCTGAACCAGTAGAGATTGCGATGCGTATTGCCGGGCCAAAGCCGGCCGACGGCCTGATACGCCCCGACGTCGACGAGCCTTTCGCCGCTTTGCGCGAGCAAGCTGAGCGCGGCCGAAATGAACGCTTCGTCGCCGTGATGATGCAGGTTCGAGATTTCAGCCACGTAGCGCACAAAGCAACGCTTGCCGCAGGCAACGAGACGGCTCAGAAACGCAGGGGTGCACAGCAGAAACTCGCCGCCATACCAGCGCGGATTCTCGAGCGTGCAGCCCGCGACAGCCTCCAGGTCGGCAATTACGCGTGCGCTGCCGTAAACCGGGAACACCTGATCGGAGATATCGAACACGCCGGCACCGAGCCGCGCGCTGCGCTCGACAAGGCCCTCATCGAGCTCGCGCATCGCGACCATATCGGTATCGAGCAGCAACAGCAGCGCATCGTGCGGCAATGTCGACGCGACCTGGCTCATCAAGTCGAGCTTGAAATGCGCGGCGTAGAACGGCGTACTTTTGGGTAGGTCGACACGCGTGACGAGCAAGGCATGGACGACCGGGCGCTCGTTCGCAGACGTAGCGGCAAGCGCGTCCATGACCTCGTCGACCGCATTCGTATAGATGTGCAGACGCGGCATACCCTCGCGCAGCAGCGATTTGTTCAGACAGACCGCCTGCCGAACGTAGGACGCCGGATCATTGCTACGACAGTTCGGACTCGCAGCGCCGGCCGCGTCGAGGTAAACGAGCGCGCATGGCACGACCGAGCGCACTGCGGCGCGCTTGCGCTCGCTTGCAAGGACATCACTGGTTTGTATCGTCATAGGCTCGCACCTGTCGACGCGCCCTCCACTCTGGTTCGTTATTGCGCTCCGCAAGGCGTGTGCCAGAAAACAAAGCCGGCCCGGAGCGCTGAAGTCGATTTCCGATGATATGAAGGAGCGAGCGCCCATTTGCGCCACAATGTCGCCATTGAAAGCCACGCCAAAGCTTGCTCCATGCCCTCTGTTCTCCTTCGGCCCGGCACGTTATGGCCCGCAATCGTGCGGAGCACGTCTCACGCGCTCGAGCGCGGCGCCTTGCGCCCCATCGAGACCGTGCAGACCTCGCTCGAGGACGACGGCGTACGCTTCTTCATCCGTCAGGTGTCGAGTCTCGTGCACAAGGCCCGCAGCCAGGCGGAGCAGGCGCAGCAGCCGTCACGGGCAAGCGTCGACCCGTTCCTGCCCTACGATCCAGACCTGTTCGTCGCCGACATCTCCGACACGCACGTTGCCCTGCTGAACAAATTCAACGTCATCGACCATCATCTGCTGATCGTGACGCGCGCCTATGAGTCGCAGGAAGCATTGCTCGATCTCGCCGACTTCACGGCCTGGTGTGCTTGCCTTGCCGAATTCGATGGCCTCGGCTTCTACAACGGCGGCCAGGAAGCCGGCGCGAGTCAGCCTCACAAGCACTTGCAGATCGTGCCGCTGCCGCTCGGCGATACAGACACGGCGTTGCCCATAGGGCCACTCATCGATAGGGCATCGCTGGAAGACGACATCGGCACACTACCCGCGCTGCCGTTTGCGCATGCCTTCGCGCGCCTCAGACCTGCGGCGCACCAAGCGGCCCCGCAGGTGGCGCTTGCCTGTTATCGCGCGATGATCGCCAAGCTCGCCTTGAAAACGACGACCGTGGACGGCCAGGCGCATCAAGTCACGCCTTACAACCTATTGATGACGCCGCGCTGGATGTTGCTCGTGCCGCGCTCGGTCGAACACGTCGAAGGCCTGTCGGTCAACGCACTGGGCTTCGCAGGGTCGCTGTTCGTGCGCGATGCCACTCAGATGCAGCGCGTGCGGGAGCTCGGCCCGATGACGATCTTGCAACGCGCCACGCTGCCGCGCACGGCACACGCTTGATCGGGCGGCTATCATCATGACCGAGCACGTTCCCTTGCACCATTCGCACACGATGGCTACCACCGCTTCCGCCACACCCCGCTTCTCGCTGCTGCTACGCCCGCTGCAGCTGTCCGCACTCGTGCTCTGTGCGGCCCTCGCCGCCTGCGCGACGCAACCGTCGGCGCTACCGTCCGCACCGACTGCAGCCTCAGTCGACCCGATCGGACTCTTTCCGATGGCGTCGTACGATCAGAACGTCGATCACTGGATCGATCCGGCGAGCCCCGACTACGACAAGCCGTTTCTGAACGCCGACGAACAGCATGCCCACCTCGACGCGCTGTTCGCCCGCTACTTCGGCCGCGCCGAGCACGACCCGTCGCCGTGGAATCCTGCGTTCGTCCGCGAGCGTGTCTATCACCAGGGCGGCCAGGACATCGTCGATCTGCAACTGCGCCGCATCGCGCACTACGACAACGCAGGCAAGGACGAGAAGCGCCTCGGCTATGGACAGAACGATCGGCCGCATACGACGCAATGGATCGATGCGATCGAGAAAAACATGAACGTCCAGCAATTCGCGCAAGCGCCGCGCTATATGCCAGCCGCCCGCGCGATTGCCACTGGCAACCTGCTCGTGCGCGAGCTGCCGACGATGGACCCGTCGTTCTATTCCCGTCGCCTGGCGGGCGAAGGCTACCCGTTCGATAACCTGCAAATCTCCGCCATCCGCCCCGGCACACCGCTGTACGTGCTCGGCCACAGCGCCGACGGCGCGTGGGACTACGTGCAGACGCCGGACGTGCAAGGCTGGGTGCAGTCGAGCGCGGTCGCACAGGTGGACGACGCGTTCGTCGATACCTGGACACGCGGCGCGCACAAGGCTTGGGGCGCGGTCATCGCCGCCTCGGCGAGCGTGCGCGACGAAGGCGGCGCGTTCCGTTTCGATGCGCCTGCGGGTACGTTACTGCCGCTCGCGCACCCCACAGGGACAGGCGCGCGCACGGTGCTCGTACCCGTGCGCGATCTCGACGGCCGAGCCGGCATTCGTCATGCCACGCTCAGCGATGCCCAAATCGCGCCGATGCCGTATGCCGCCACGCCACGGCATCTGGCTGCGCTGATCAAAGCGTTGATCGGCCGCCCTTACGGCTGGGGCAACACCGGCTTCTATAACGATTGCTCGTCCGAGCTGCAAAGTATCTTCACGGCGTTCGGCGTGTGGCTGCCGCGTCATTCGTCAGCCCAAATGACGGCTGGGCACATGACCGATCTGTCCGCTCAAACACCGAGCGAACGGCTCGCATTCCTCATGCGCAACGGCGTGCCGATGCGCACGCTGATCTACATCGGCGGCCACGTCATGCTGTATCTGGGCAACACGACACGCGACGGCAATGCCGTGCCCGTCGTCTACCAGGACATCTGGGGGCTGCGGCCAGAAGACAACAGCCGGCGCGCGGTCATTGGTGGCTCGGTGATCCTGCCACTGTTGTTACGTATTCCTGAAGATCCGTCGTTGCAATCGCTGGCGGGCACACCGATCTTCCAGATCAGCGTGCTCGGCGCACCGAGCGGCTCGGCACCGCCGCCCGATGAGGAAAACCCGGCGAGCTGAGCAAGCCATACGCCATACGCCGTACGATCCATCACGGCGGCGGATCGTCGGCGCGTGTGTCGGGCTTGCTACCTCAAACGATCTCGAATTCGATCTGCCCCAGGCCCTCGATCGTCCCCCGCACACGCCCCGGCTTCGTCACCATGTACAGCGGCATATAAGTGCCCGTGGTCAGCACGGTGCCCGCTGGGATCGAATGACCGTTCCCGAGCGTGCGTGCAACGAGCCAAGCCACGAGGCGCCGCGGATCGCCGGCTGGATGACTGGCGCGGCGGCGAACGACTTCATGGCCGTCGTGATAGAACGCGATGGCCGGCGACTTGAAGTCGAAGTTGCGATCGTACGGCCGCGTATCGCCGATCACGAGCGCGCCGTTGTTCTGCAGATCGGCCAGTTGCAACAGCGGGCTCACGTTGGGCCACGCTTCGAAGCGGCTGTCGACGACTTCGACGACGACCGACATCGCGTCGATCGCATCGAACGTGTCCTCGGCGCGCTCGGCGAAGGTCCGATCGATGTCGACCGCGAAGCTGAACGCGATCTCGAGCTCGAGGCCTACATGCGCGTAGTCGGCCAGGCGGATGCCCGAGGCTGCGCGGAATACCTTTTTGGCCGGCAGCGGCGCGCATTGGGGCTCGGCATCGGGCGATGGCGCGCCGATCTTGTAACCGGCACACCCGCCGAGCTCGGCGAGGACCCATTGCTGCACGAGGTACGCGTCGTCGGCATTGGCCGGCTCCGGCACATCGAGGGGCGTCGTGCCGATCGGCTCATGCGAACGGTGCGCCTTCACCAGGCGCGCGGCCAGCGTTTGCATCGGGGTCATGGGCGTCTCCTATTTTTGGGTACAGCGAAACGCTGCCAGGATACCCCGAGGCAAGTTGCGCGCCAGCCCCCCGTGAGCGGTTTTACGCGCGCAGTCGACGCAACATCAACGCGGCAGGTGCCCCATCTGCGCTTGCGGATAGCGCGTGCCCGCCGCCGCACCGGCCGGAATAGCCGCCTCGATGCGAGAAAGATCATCGGGGGACAGCGTCAATTCGGCTGCAGCGAGTGCATCGACCAGCTGCGTTCGACGCCGCGCACCGACGAGCGGCACGATGTCTTCGCCGCGTGAGAGCGCCCAGGCAATCGCGACACGCGCCGGGTTCGCGCCGCGCTCGTCTGCAATCGCACGCAACGCCTCGACGAGCGCCAGGTTGTGCGTGAGGTTCTCGCCGCTGAAACGCGGGCTCGCGCCACGAAAGTCACGCTCGCCTTCGACCACTGCCCGCTCAGCAAGCCACGTGAGAGTACGCCGTAGGCGGTCACACCGATGCCGAGCTCGCGGCACACCGGCAGAATCTCGGCCTCGATGTCGCGCGAGAGCAGCGAATATTCGATCTGCAAGTCGGCGATCGGCGCGACGGCGTGCGCACGACGAATGGTTTCGACACCGACCTCCGACAACCCGATGTGGCGCACGTATCCGGCCTTCACGAGATCGGCGATGGCACCGACCGTCTCTTCGATCGGTACATTCGGGTCCAAACGTGCCGGTCGGTAGACGTCGATGTAGTCGGTACCGAGCCGCCGCAGCGTGTAAGCGACGAAGTTGCGCACGGCGCCCGGCCGGCTGTCGTAGCCGACGAACGTACCCGCCGGATCGCGCAGTGCGCCGAACTTCACGCTGATCTGGACGTTTTCACGCTGCCGGCCGCGCAATGCATCGCGAATCAGCAGTTCATTGGCCCCCATACCGTAGAAGTCGCCCGTGTCGAGCAGCGTGATGCCGGCATCGAGCGCGGCGTGAATCGTTGCTATGCTCTCGTCCTGATCGGCCGGCCCGTATAGATCGGACATGCCCATACAGCCGAGACCGATTGCCGATACCTGCGGGCCTGTGCGGCCGAGTCGTCGAGTGTTCATGCGTAGGCTCCTTTAGCTTTAACGAGGTGCGCCGGCAAACGGCACAGCGCTTGATGGGCATTGTGCACAGGCGATCATGCGCGATAAACAGGCCGCACTCGATCAATTTATTCGAGCCGAATTACCAATCCAGGACGCACTGACCGCCGCACCGGATGACGCTGCGACGGCCTGCCCAAGCCATCGAATCGACGACCTATGGACCATTTGCAAGCAATGAGAGTGTTCGCGCGCGTCGCGCAACTCGGCAGTTTCACGAAGGCAGCCGAGCAGATGCAGTTGCCGCGCCCGAGCGTCAGCAATGCGATCCAGTATCTGGAGGAACACTTGCGCGTGCGTCTGTTGCAACGCACGACGCGGCGCGTGTCGCTGACGCACGAGGGCAGCGCCTATTACGCGCGCTGTGTGCAGGTGCTTGCCGACATCGACGACGCCGAAGCCCTGTTCGTCGATGCCACGGCAGGCCCGCGCGGCGCGATTCGCGTCGATTTGCCCGAGCGCTTCGCCCTGCATAGAGTCATTCCGGCGTTGCCCGAGTTCTTCGCGAGCTATCCCGACATTCGCATCGTGCTCAGCGCGGCGGATCGTTTCGTCGATCTCGTCGAAGACGGCATCGATTGTGCGGTGCGCGTGGGAACGCTGCACGACACGTCGCTCGTGGCCAAGCGCATCGGTGAATTCGATCAGATCAATTGTGCGTCGCCGGCCTACCTCGAACGTTACGGTATGCCGCAAACGCCCGAAGACTTGCCGCAGCATGTGGCGGTCGGCTTCTTCTCGAGCCGCACCGGCCGTGACCTCGATTGGGAATACGAAGAGGATGGCGAGCTGCGCACGGTGCCGATGCGCAGCAGCGTGTCGGTCAACAGCGGTCAGGCCTACCTGGCCTGCTGCCTGGCGGGGCTCGGCCTCGTCCAGATGCCACGCGAAAACATCGAGTCGCTGCTCGAGAGCGGCGAGCTCGTCGAAGTACTACGCGATTGGAAGACGCCGGCGATGCCGGTGTCGGTCTTGTTTCCGCACAGCCGCCATCTGGCGCCGCGCGTGCGGATCTTCATCGATTGGGTCGCGGGATTGCTCGGCAACGGGAATAACGGCTGAAGCGCGCCCGGAAAAGAAAAAACCCATTCGCAGCACGAAGCTTCGAATGGGTCGAGTCGAAAGTGGCGACGGCACCGCTTGCGCGGTAGGCCCGCCATCGATCGTAACCGTCGCACGGTACACAAGGTACCGCGCGACGTTGTTCTTGCTTAGAACTTGTGACGGATGCCGACGCGAGCCAGCACTTGCTTCGACGTGCTCGAGTGGTCGTCCGCGCCCGGAATGAACGCGCTGTCCAGCGTCGACGAACCCGTCTTGTCGCCTGCAACCTGCTGGAACGCGCCTTGGACGTACACGTCCGTGCGCTTCGACAGGTTGTAGTCGGCCATCAGACCGAACGTGTGGATCTTCGGCTTCGCGCTGCCAGCCGTCGTGTCGTAGTTCTCCATCGTGTACACGTACTGCGCACCCAGGTACAGAGCCGGCGTGAGCTGGTACTTGCCGTTGATTTCGAAGTTCTGGAAGCGCAGGCGGTTCACGCCAGCGTGAGCCAGTGCGCCCGTCGTCGCCACCACCGAATCGTTGCCCACGAACATGTTGTCGTTGCCCGTCGGGTTGTTGATCGTCGAATTCGTGTACACGAAGCCAGCCGTCGCCGGGCCGAACGTGTAGTTCACGCCAGCACCGAAGATGCGCAGACGCGTCGAGATGAAGTTCTCATCGGCACCTTGGCCAGAGCTGTTAGGACCGGCGATTGCGCCACCCGAGGTCATACCCGGGTTGTTTGCTTGCAGGTAAGCCGCCGCAACAGCGAGGCCACCATTCGTATACTGCGTGCCGACGCTGTACTGGCGGTTGTTCGCGAAGTTCGTGTCGTTGCTGAAGCTGTACGTTGCACCGAATTGGAAGCCTGCGAAATCCGGGCTCGCGTACTTAACGGTGTTGTTCACACGGAACGAGTTGTCCGTGTTGTCGTTGTCATACGGGTGCGAGAAAATCGTGCCGCCCCAGTTACCGTTGGCCGTCAGCGGTGCCAGGTAGTCGACGAGCGCGTCGTATTGACGGCCCAACGTGACGGTACCGAAGCCGTCTTTCGACAGGCCGACGAACGCTTGACGGCCAAATTCGCGGCTGCCTTCGCCCAGCTTGCCGTTGTTCACGTTAAAACCGTTTTCCAATTGGAATACTGCCTTGAGGCCGCCGCCCAGGTCTTCCGAACCCTTCAGGCCCCAACGGCTGCCCTGCACGACGCCGCTTTGGAGCTCATAGACATGGCCACCGTTCACGTTGTTCGTGTAGTTGAAGCCTTCATCGATCAAACCGTACAGCGTGACGCTGTTTTGCGCGAAAGCAGGCGCTGCAAAAGCCGTCAACACCGCCACAGAAATTACATGCTTCTTCATCGAATGCTCCAAACCTTTTATTGGAAGAATATATTTTTCGTCGCTCGCTCTTATTCGTCGGCAGCGACTTGAATAGCTGGGCTGCATATCAACAGCAGCGGGTGGGATAGTTGCATGACGAAACCCGGAAGTCCATTCTGGTGCACGTTTGCAGCACGAAACGTTGCGCATAGCCAACTATCGGCACGCGTTCGACGCAGTTGACAGCCCACCCGAGGACAAAAAAATCCGAACAATAAGGTGTAACCCCTAAACGCGGGTCACAATTAATTCAAAATGGGGCAATAACGTCGCGCGCGATCAGTCCCACGCGCGCGCCGAACTTAATCCCGATCGCAAAAGATGGCAGTAATAAAGGGACCGACGTGATGCACGATCGCGGGGCTGTGCGCCCCCTCCACCGCCGCGCGCACCTTTTCCGTGCTACCCAATACAACGGCACCATAGGCCGAGCGCGACAGCATCTTGCCGTCGCCTGGCCGAAAGATCGGGTCGTCTTTCTCGAAGCCGACGATCGCGAATACGTGGAAACCGAAGGCACTCAGCGACGCACCGCTCGCGGGGTTGAACGCGTTGATCGAATTGTCTTCGACGTGCATCGGTTGCGGCTCGATGAGCTTGTCGTCGAGCAGCTTGCTGACGAAGTCGTGTGCCGAGCGGTCGCAATGGAGAGGCGCATCGAGGTCGACTGCACAGGCCGACATCGGCACGAACGCAATGGCCGCCACAGCGGCCAGGACGGCAATCAGCTTGCTTGTCATGAGAGGGCACCCGATGAGAAGGCACGCACTTTAACGCTTTTGCCATTCAGGCGCAGAAGCCGGTGCCACCGGACGGCCCGCGCATCGATAACGCTTGGTAATGCGCTCAAAACGACGCTGCCTCGCAAAAGCGTATATATTGCTGCGGATGGATAAAAGTGCCGCTACAACGCCTCGCGCCACGCCCTTGTCGCCTCCATCCACCTGGGATGCCCGCCTCGCCCGACGTCTCGTCACGCCGCTCAAGGACACGCGCGTCACGCCCAACCACTTGACGACGGTCAGGCTTCTGACCGGCCTCGCGGGCGCGCTGTGCCTCGCGCAAGGCGGCTTCGCCTGGATCAATGCGGGCGCGCTGCTGATCGTGCTGTCCAATTTCATCGACCATACCGATGGCGAACTGGCGCGCATCAGCGGCAAATCGAGCAAGATCGGCCACTTCTACGATCTTGCCAGCGACGCGCTCGTCACGGTCGCGCTGTTCGTCTCGATGGGGATCGGCATCGCCGCGCACGGCGAACGACTCCTCCCCTCGCCGATCGTGCTCGGCGGCATTGCAGGCGTCGCCGTTGCGCTGATTTTCTACCTGCGCATGCGTATCGAATCGCTGGCCGGCAAGGCCGGCACGAAGCAGGCAGCGGCTGCCGGCTTCGAAACCGAGGACGTCCTCTATCTACTGCCGCTCGTCACGCTGGCAAACGGCGTCGAGCCGTTCGTCATCGCGGCCGCATTCGGCGCGCCACTGTTTGCACTCTGGGTTGCGATCGACTACCGACGCGTCATGCGCGTCATGCGGCAGCCTCGGCCCGCGCAACAGGCACCCGAAATGCGGATGTCGCGATGACGGCCCCGGTTGCCACGAACGACGTCCGTGCCACACTCGATGACGCGCTCGCTACGCGTACGCGAGCGCTCGACACCGCGCGGTTGAAGGGCAGCTTCGTCGATGACGGTGCGTTTCTCTATCTCGAGGACTTCCTGCCGCCCGAGCAGACCGCGCAGCTCGTGCAAGCAGCCCGCGATCTGACGCGCGTCGTCAATCGCAACTATCTGCCCGGTCACAAGCAAGGCGGCAGCGTCAGCCGTCACACGATCGACGAGCAGGCGCCGTTCATCGCCGAGCTCTATCGTTCGCCGGCCCTGATCCGCTGGCTCGAATCGATCACCGGCGATGCGCTGCTGCCCTCGCCCGACGACGATCCGCATGCCTATGCGCTGTACTACTACACGCGCCCGGGCGATCACATCGGCTGGCATTACGACACGTCCTATTACGATGGCCGCCGCTATACGCTGCTGCTCGGCGTGATCGAGGAGTCCTCGTGCCGGCTCGACTACGAATTGCATACGCGCACGCCCGGCGCGCAAGCGGTGCCGGGCTCGATCCAGTATCCGCCCGGCGCGATCGTGCTGTTCGACGGCGACAAGCTGCGCCATCGCATCACCCCACTGGGCGCCGACGAAATACGCGTGTCGCTGACGTTCGAGTACGTGACCAACGCGAGCATGCGTCCGTGGTGGCGATTCATCTCCAACATGAAAGACGCGATCGCCTACTTCGGCTTTCGGCAGGTGTTCCGCCGCTTGGCCGGGCGCCGGCCCGCTACCAGGAATACCGCATGACGCGAGCGGCGATGATCCTGCTCTCGTTTGGCACCGCGCTCTTCGTTGCACTGCTTGCCTGGCAGGGTATCGGTGCCATCGGCACGATGCTTGCTGCCGCCGGCTGGGGCTTGCTGCTCGTGGCCGCGTTCCACATCGTGCCGCTCATCATCGACGCAGGTGCCCTTCACGTGCTCGTCAGACGCCGCACGTCGTTTGTCGATGCGCTGCTCGCGCGCTGGGCCGGCGAATCGGTCAACAGCCTCTTACCGGCCGGCCAGCTCGGGGGGCCCGTCGTGATGGCGCGGCATCTCGCGCAGCGCGGCGCGCCGATGCGCGACGCCGCGGCTGCCGTCACCGTCGGCACCACGATGCAAGCGCTGGCCCAAATCGCGTTCGCGCTGCTCGGGCTCGGCACGTTCGCGGTCTATGCCGGCGCGAGCGGCCATCCGACGCCGCAAGGCGTGCGCACGGCCGCCGTCTTGGCAAGCATCGTGCTGGCGCTCGCGCTCGGCGCGTTCTACGTGGCGCAACGCCGCGGCCTGTTCGGGCGCTTCGTGCGCACGGCGGCGAGGGTATTGGGCAAACGCGACTGGTCAGCACTTGCCATGCGCGCCGATGCGATCGACGATGGCGTACGCGCGCTCTACGGCGATCGCCGGCGCGTGGCCGCGACATTCGCGCTCAGCTTGGTAGGCTGGCTCGTCGGCGTCGGCGAGGTGTGGCTTGCGCTCGCGGTGCTCGGCCATCCCGTCGATTGGCTCGATGCGTTGCTGCTCGAAAGCGTGGGCCAGGCGATTCGCGGCGCGGCCTTCGCTATTCCGGGCTCGCTCGGCGCGCAAGAAGGCGGTTATCTGCTGCTTGCCCCGATCGTCGGCCTTGCGCCCGATACCGCACTCGCCCTGTCGCTCGCCAAGCGTGCACGCGAACTCGTGCTGGGCCTGCCCGGCATTTTGTATTTGCATTGGAGTGAACGGAATTGGCAGCGTCGGAGAGCACCCGGCCTGCCGCTCGCCGATTGACGCCGCGCCTGCGGCGCTCGGCCTTTGCAAGGAGAAAAACAACATGCGAGCAATCATTCTGGCCGCGGGCCTCGGGCTACGCCTCCAGCAGCCGCCCCAGCAGCAGTTTCCGAAGTGCCTGCTGCGCTTCAACGGCATCACGCTGCTCGAGCGTCATTTGCACGCACTGAAGGCCGCGGGCGTCACCGACATCGTGCTCGCGCTCGGTTTTCAACCCGAACAGATCGAAGCCGAGCTGGCGACGCTGGGCTGGCAGCCGAAGCCCGAAATCGTCCTCAACCCGCGCTACGACCTCGGCAGCGTGCTGACCGTGCACACGGTCGCCGATGCGCTCACGCGCGGCGGCGACGTGCTGCTGATGGACGCCGACGTGCTCTACGACGAAGCGATCCTGCGCAAGCTGGTCGCCGATGACAGCGCCGATCGTCTGCTGATCGATCGCGACTTCGAAGCGGGCGACGAGCCGGTCAAGCTGTGCGTGAAGGACGGCGTGCCGGTCGAGCTGCGCAAACAACTCGCGGTCGGTCTGCAATACGACACGATCGGCGAATCGGTCGGCTTCTTCCGCTTCCGCGAAGAGACGGCGCTGCGTCTTGCGCAGATCGTCGCTGGCTACGTCGATAGCGGTCGAGCCAACATGCCGCACGAGGAAGCCGTACGCGACCTGCTGCTCGAAGGCGGGCACACGTTCGACGTCGCCGACGTCACGGGCCTGCCGTGGATCGAGATCGACTTTCCGAACGATGTCGCGCGTGCGGCCGACGAAGTGCTGCCGCGCTTGCCCGTCACTACCGGAGCCGCACGATGAACGCGCGCGAGGCGATCGCTCCCCCCGCGTCGCGATTTGCGCGGCTGCGCCAGATGCTCGTGAGCGACGAGCTCGATTTTCTGATGGAAGCGCATAACGGCCTGTCGGCCCGCATCGTGCGCGAAGCCGGCTTCAAGGGAATCTGGGCATCGGGCCTGGCGATCTCGGCGCAGTTCGGCGTGCGCGACAACAACGAAGCGAGCTGGACGCAAGTCGTCGACACGCTCGAGTTCATGGCCGACGCCAGCGACCTGCCCATCCTGCTCGACGGCGACACCGGCTACGGCAACTTCAACAATGTGCGTCGGCTCGTGCGCAAGCTCGAGCAACGCGGCATCGCGGGCGTGTGCATCGAGGACAAGGTCTTTCCCAAGACCAACAGCTTCATCGGCGGCGAGCGCCAGCCGCTCGCCGAGATCGACGAGTTCTGCGGCAAGATCAAGGCCGGCAAGGATTCGCAGACCGAAAGCGACTTCTCGATCGTCGCGCGCGTCGAAGCGCTGATCGCCGGCTGGGGACTCGAGGAAGCGCTCACGCGTGCCGAAGCGTACCGCCGCGCCGGGGCCGACGCGATCCTGATCCACAGCAAGCTGTCGCGCCCCGACGAGATTCTCGCATTCGCGCGCGAATGGGCGCAGCGCGCGCCGCTCGTCATCGTGCCGACGAAGTACTACAGCACGCCGACCGAAGTGTTCCGCAAGGCCGGCATCAATCTCGTGATCTGGGCCAACCACCTCGTGCGCGGGGCCGCCTCGTCGATGCAGGCGGTGGCGAAGGAAATCCACGACAGCGAAACGCTCGTGAACGTCGAAGAGCGCATTGCCAGCGTCGACGAAATCTTTCGCCTGCAGAATGCCGACGAATATTCGGAGGCCGAACGAATCTACCTGTCGAGTGCGCGTGGCGCGGGCAGCGCGATCGTGCTGGCCGCGAGCCGCGGCAAGGGTCTCGAGGCCGTCACGGCCGAACGTCCGAAGGTCATGCTGCCGGTGGCCGGCAAGCCGCTGCTGCGCTGGCTCGTCGACGCGTTCAAGAAGCAAGGGGTCAACGACGTCACAGTGGTCGGCGGCTATCGCGCCGACGCGATCGACACGACCGGCATCAAGCTCGTCGTCAACGAGCGCCATGCGCAAACGGGCGAGCTCGCCTCGCTCGCGTGCGCGATCGACACGCTCGCGAGCGCCGATACCGTCATCTCCTACGGTGACCTGCTGTTTCGCCACTACATCCTGCGCGATCTCGCCGAAAACGAGGCCCCGTTCACCGTCGTCGTCGATTCATCGCTGACGCAACCGTCGAATCAGAGCGTGCGCGATTTTGCGTACTGCTCGGCCTCCGACGACCGCGCGTTGTTCGGCAACAAGACGCTACTCAAGCGCATCGAGAGCGGCGCCTACGACACGCGCAACGGGCCGCCGCCGCACGGCCGCTGGATCGGGTTGCTCGGCGTGCGAGGCGACGGACGCGAACGGCTGCGCGCGATGCTCGCCGCGCTGCGCGAGCGGCCCGACTTCGACACGCTCGACATGCCCGCACTGATCAACGCACTCATCGATGCTGGCGAAGCGATCGACGTGCAGTACGTGCACGGCCATTGGTGCGGCGTGAACGACCTCGAAGACTTCCGTCGCGCGGGTGACTTCGCGCATGCGCAGACACCGTTCGCGCTCGCGCGCCAACCTCATGGAGACGCGCGATGATCGACGCTGCGCAGTTCGTCGACGCAGCGCGCCACCGCGGCTTTCAGTGGTATGCAGGCGTCCCCTGCTCGTTCCTCACGCCATTCATCAACTACGTGCTGCAGGACCCGAATCTGCATTACGTGAGCGCGGCCAACGAGGGCGATGCGGTCGCCTTCATCGCCGGCGTAGCGCTCGGCGCGCGTAACGGCGTACGCGGCGTCACGATGATGCAGAACTCCGGCCTCGGCAACGCGGTCAGCCCGCTCACGTCGCTGACCTGGACCTTCCGCCTGCCGCAATTGTTGATCGTCACTTGGCGCGGCGAACCCGGCGTCGCGGACGAGCCGCAGCACGCACTGATGGGCCCGATCACGCCTCAACTGCTCGAGACGATGGAGATTCCGTGGGAGCCGTTCCCGCGCGACGCAAGCGAACTCGAGCCCGCGCTCGAGCGCGCCGTCGCGCACATGGACGCCACGGGCCGCCCCTATGCACTCGTCATGCACAAGGGCAGCGTCGCACCGTATGAGCTCAAGGCCACGCCGCCGTTGGCCCGGCCGGCGCTGGTCGCGCCGCGCACGCATTGGCGCGATGTCGCGCCCGAGGCGCTGCCGTCGCGACGCGACGCACTCGAGCGCGTGATCGCGCATACACCGCTCGAGTCGACCGTCGTGCTGGCGTCGACAGGCTTTTGCGGAAGAGAACTGTATGCGCTCGACGATCGGCCCAATCAGCTCTATATGGTGGGCTCGATGGGTTGCGTCACGCCGTTTGCGTTGGGCCTCGCATTGGCGCGCCCCGATTTGCGCGTGGTGGCGCTCGACGGCGACGGCGCCGCGCTCATGCGCATGGGCGCTTTCGCCACGCTCGGTGCATACGGCCCGGCGAACCTCGTACACCTTCTGCTCGACAACGGCGCGCACGATTCGACGGGCGGCCAGGCCACGGTGTCCCCGCAGGTATCGTTCGCGGGTGTGGCGGCGGCCTGCGGCTACGGCTCGGCCGTCGAGGGCGACCATGTGGGGCTCGTCGACGAACTGCTCGCGGCACCGCGTTCGGGCTCCGGCGCCTCGTTCGCGCGCCTTACGATCCGACGCGGTACGCCCGACGGCCTGCCGCGCCCCACGATCACGCCTGCCGATGTGAAGACACGCCTGATGCGCCATATCGGCGCCGCCTGACGACGATTAGCGATTAGATTAGGAGTCCCACGATGTTGCTGTTGAATCCCGGCCCCGTCACGCTGACCGAACGCGTGCGTCGCAGCCTGCTGCAAACGGACCTGTGCCATCGCGAAAGCGAGTTCTACGACTTGCAGGACGAAGCACGGGCTAGGCTGCTCGAGGTCTACGATCTCGATCCTGCCCAATGGTCTGCCGTGTTGATGACCGGCTCAGGCACAGCGGCCGTCGAAAGCATGATCGCGGCCCTCGTGCCGCAGCAAGGCAAGCTGCTCGTCGTGCAAAATGGTGTGTACGGCGAGCGTATTGCCAGCATCGCCAAGCAATACGGCATCGCGCACGACGTGCTCGACCACGACTGGATGCAAGCGCCCGATCCCGCCCGCATCGCGGCGCAGCTCGATGCCGATCGCACGATCACGCACGTGGCCGTCATCCACCACGAAACGACGACGGGGCGCTTGAACAATCTGTGCACGCTCTCTGCGCTATGCCACGCGCGCGGCGTGCAGATGCTCGTCGACGGCGTCAGCAGCTTCGGCGCGGAGTCTATCGATTTCGTCAGCAGCCCGATCGCGGCGGTTGCCGCCACCGCGAACAAATGCCTGCACGGTGTGCCCGGCGCCGCGTTCGTGATCGTCAAGCGTGAGGCGCTTGCGCAAGCGGTGAGCCGCACGTACTACCTCGATCTCAAGCGGCTGGCCAGTTTGCAGGATCAGCGCAATACGCCGTTTACCCCGTCGGTGCACGCGTATTACGCGCTCGTCGAAGCGCTGTGCGAATTCGTCGACGAGGGTGGCCTGAAGGCGCGTCATGCACGCTACGAGGCGCTGGCGGAACAAGTGCGCGCGGGACTCGCTGCGCTAGGCGTCGAACCGGCGCTGCCGCCCGAGCAATCGTCGGTCGTGCTGCGCGCGTATCGGCTGCCCACGGGTGTCACCTATGAGCAATTGCACGATGGGCTCAAGGCGCAAGGTTTCGTCATTTATGCGGGGCAAGGCGGCTTGTCGGCACAGTTGTTCCGCATCTCGACGATGGGTGCGATCGAGCCCGGCGATATCGAACGGCTGCTGCAGGCGTTCGGTCAGTTGTTACAGTGAGTGTGTGCCCCGGGGCGGCATTGAAGTGACCGCCCCGGAAATGATGTTGATCCATCCTCGACAAACAGTCCGCGCGCCGCGTTAGCCATCCAACCAGGCGGAGGCAAGCGGCAGATTCGCGGCAGCGCGGGCAAGGCCTACGATGCTACTGGGCGAATACCCCATTCAATGGCTGCGGGCTCGACCAAGTCGTTCCATCGCTTGACTTTACGTAAAGAATTGCCTGACTTCCATCATTCGCCATGTATGCAATATACAGGGATCCGTTATAAGCGCAAATCGACGGTGAGCTACCCGCGGAAACGCCGGGAATCAGAGCGTATTGCCACGGCGGGTTCTCGATATACACGCCTGAATAGAGCGAGTGGCCATCCGAGCCAAGGAAGGCGATATACAATTTCCCATTGAGGACGGTCAGTGAAGGCGAGCCGCTTATGATGATGCCGACGTAGCTCGGCTGCGGGGTTTCCCAGGTAAATCCGTCAGTAGAAATTGTATAATATAGCTCTTGTCGAGATGTATTTTGCTTGTAAGCGCAATAAATCGTCCCGTTAAAATTGGCAAGTGCCGGGGCGCTTCCAATCTGAACATTTTTAATTGCCGTAGCAGGTGCTTGCCAAGTAACACCATCCGTGGACTTCGTCACATACATTGTGTGACTCGAATCATTTGCCTGGAAGGCGAGCAGAACCTCACCATTGAGCTCACACATGCTACCCGGGCTTCCCATATAGACATCCTGCACAATCGTTCCCTCAAGGTCATTAGAGAATAATTGAAGCAGCTTGGCCGGCGAAGCGGGAGCAGTTTGTTGTTTCTCGGCAGTTGTATTGGCATAGACCGACGGAAAAGCGACCAACCCCTGGCCATTGAATGCAATGCCATTGGGTGAGTCCTCGATTTGCATAATATTGACCGATATAGGCGGATAATACCAATTTTGGCCGTCTGTGGAGAAGGAGTTAGACAGGGTCTGGTTGCTGGCCGACCTGAAGGCGACATAAAGCTCATCGCCAACAGCGTATAGAGAAGGTTGCCGGTCAGTGATGAAGTAATTGCCGGAACTCTCCGCGCCATACGCCGCCTGCACTGCCGGTTGGGCCGAGGAAATCGAGCAGGCAGAAACCGCCTTGACACAGTCTTCGACCAAAAAAGCGAATGCTACGAGCTGTGCGACGATGAACGCCACCAACGCGACGCCATCCGTCGCCAATGCGGATACAATCACGGCGACGGCTGAAACGCCGTAGAGAATCATGTTGTACCAGGTTAATGTTTTCTGGAACGCCTTTCCGACAGCAGGCAAGCATCCGCCCTTATAGATGATTCCCAAAATTTTGAATATACCCCAGGCCTGCTGCTCGGCAGTTACCCCCTCCTGTGAAAGCGTATAAATAACGACCTCGATCTGACTGGCAACCGGCCACACTGCCTCCGCCATATCCGCAGCGGCTGAAGCGGAAATTCCGGCGCGGAGTTCCACGGCGCCTGCGGCCAGGCAAACAGCATCGAAGACGACGTAACCCACTGCAATAGTACAATCGTTCGATACGGATGCCGAGGTCGCACCCTGCGAGAGCATGGAAGTGTTGGTCATTTGCCTTCCTCTTTCAATAGACGATTATTCGATGGTGTTATCGAAGGATATCGACTGCAATTGCAAGAGACATGGTGCAAACGGGGAACGTCCCAGATCGGGACGCTATTGCTGCCGACAGCGTTGGATGGCTGGTAAGAGGACGTAAAGTTATTTGAGCAGAACCTGTGATCGCGCTTGGCGATGCTCTGCTTAGAAAGCGTGATTCGGAACGCCTCGGTCTGCCGGATCAGGGCCAAGCGTGAATTGGGCTGCCGGCAGATTGCTGTTACCGGTGCGGTGAGACACAGCGCTGGCACAGCCGAGGGAATACTCTGCATCGTGCCTCCGATCGTGACGTCGTGCGAATGCCCTCATTGTTGATACTCGGGAGCTTGTGAGGGCGGGATGCGACTAGCCTCCAAGCTCCTTCAGGGCACTACGTGCATCGCACGTCGTCATTAAACCTGAGGCCGGCGGTAAGGGGTCCTGCTAACTTTGCCAGGATGGCGTTGGCTCATGCTCGGCGCGCCCCCTTTCGGGATGTCCTTCGCCGGGCTCGTCGCAGGCGGGAGACTGCGTGCGGAGGCTGATGGGGTTACTGCGCTAGCCCTCTCAGTCTCCCCAAAAATCCTCGTAAAAGGTCGTTGCTTTTCCGTCGACGACCATCTTGTATACGAACCCCTCGGTGACGCGTTTTGACGTAGCCACAATGGTATGGCCGTCCAACGAAAATTTTTCGCCGACATCGTTGTCGTTGCGCAGAACGCCTTCGATGACAGCAGTTGAATAAGGCAATCCCGCCGTAGGATCGTTTTCATTCTGCGTGATACCGAGCATGTTTTTATTACGGCTCGCTTTGGGGACAATCTTCGCAGCGTAGAAATACTTCAGCCCGCGAAGTTGAATAGTTATATCAATATCAATCGGCCACACTCGCGGCCGTGCTCCCAATTAGCGTACAGCCGCATTCTGTACGATGCCCATGCAGGGCAACGCGCTCCCCGCCGATCGTGAAGGTCGGGTGAGCCTCGATGATCTTGTTCACTCCGTGCGGACGCCCGTCGGGATACTTTTCCGGACAGTCGACAAGATCATGCAGGCGGGCAATCGGTTTGCCATGAATCGTATGATCTTCCGAGCCGGAAATGACTTTTCCCCCGTGGGAGGTCTGATCGCCGACAACGATAATTTGCGAAGCCATCTCAAGTCCTCTCAGAAATTTCTAAACGAAAGGCGCCGATGCGACGGACTCCGCATCGAGATCGACGCGCGCTGCGCAGAAATCTTAGTGCAGCGCGCTCGACGTTTGCATTAGTCCGGAAAAGGGTCTTCGTAGAGCGAAACAGCCTTTCCATCGACCTTCAACTTGTATTCCAGCCCTTCGCCGGCACGCTTTACCGAAGTCGAAATATTATGCCCTTCGATAGAAAATTCTTTCGGAACGCCTTCGACACCGCTTAGCTCGCCTGCAACGACAACGGACGAGTATGGCGCCGCTTCCGTTGGATCACTTTCACCTTTCGTGAGAGCCCGCATATACCTATTTTGACGTGCCTTATCGACAAAATTAGCCGAATATATGTGCTTCCACCCGCGATTTTTTTTAAAATGATCAATAGAATCAGGATCATCCTTGTACTCTGTAAGCAGATCCGACAGCTTAACCTCAACTAGGTTATCCACTCGCAAACAGCACCGCACAGCGGCCCCACTGTCGCCAACCTGAAGTGATGTGAATACCGTTGGTTTAACCAACTTCTCGTTTAGCATCACATAGCTCGGCTTCTTGCTAGCGGTAGCTGCCATGGGAGAATCGAGAACCGGAATCCGCTCCCAAAGGCCCACGCTCTGCGCTTGGCAAACACCGCTCAAAAAAACAATCAATGCACCCCAAAACACTCTTTTCATAGATTCCGCGAATTTTAGTCTCTGACGCTCGCGGGCGCATTATCAATTATGCGTGCGACCGCATCCTGTGCGGTAACTGTGTAGTGCGCACGCTGCGCAAAAATCTTCGCGCAGCGCGTTCGACGTTGCGCGTTAGTCCGCGAAAAAGTCTTCGTAGAACGAAACGACCTTCCCATCGACCGTTAAATTGTATTTCTTCCCTTCGTTCCCGACACGCTTTGCCGAAGTCGAAATACTATGACCATCGACGGAAAATTTACTCGGGACGCTATCAACATTACCTAGCTCGCCAGCAACAACAACGGACGAGTATGGCGTCGCTTGCTTTGGATTATTTTCGTCCTGCGTGACGGCCAGCATACTCTTATTTCTATGAACTTTATCGACAAGATGCGCCAAATAAATGTACTTCAATCCGCGGACATTTTTAAAATGTTCTACATCATCCGGAGCACCCTTATACTCTGCGAGCAGATCCGGCAGCTTAACCTCAACCGGGTTATCCACTCGCAAACAGCACTGAACCTCGGACGAACTTTCACCAATCACGAGCGCCGTAAATACCGTCGGCTTAGTTAACTTCTCATTTAGCATCACATAGCTCGGCATCTTGCTAGCCGTCATCGCCATTGGGGAATCATAAACTGGAATCCACTCCCAAAGGCCCACGCTCTGCGCTTGACAAACGCCACACCAAAGAACAATCAATGCACCCAAAAAGACTTTTTTCATAAACTCAACCCAATTTAGTGACCATTTTCCGACCAGTGCATCGTTTCACCGTCGAAATACTTCACACCGTACAGCGCGCCAAATGCCTTCAATTCGTCCCACGTCCGTACGTGGATGTCATTACCATCAGGATCCTTGATCATCTTACCCAGGTAGCCAGTGATATTAAGGTCTACCGCCTTCCCCTGGCAGTGCTGCGATTTCCCCGGCTTCGCTGCCTTTTGCGAGATCTTGTAGCCGTGACACATCGCGACCGCTGCTCTCTTCGAAGCCTCCATGTCAACCTCGCCAGACTGTGTTCGATGTACCCAATCGATCGGTACGCCAGCAAACGGAGGCACTTTATCGGGCTGCGCCTTCCCCTGTTTTATCATCAACGCCCAGTACATCAAGTACGTGCGAGGAACGGGACGAAATGCAGCGTTGATTTGAACCGTGGCACCCGCTGCCCTGAGCGCATTAATGAACCCCGTCGCCTTGGCCCTGTAACCCGGCTCCAACGAGTCCAGAGAGTTACTCCCCTCGAAGCGTGAACACCAAGCCGGGCCGCTCGGCTCAAGCGTGGCAGAACTCACTAGGGTCTCGGGGTGTCCGTTATCGTTGCGTTGGTGTGTCACCCCCGATTCGCGTTGATGGCCCGAACCTGCAGGCTGAGCGGCCTGAGCAGCAGGCGGCGCGCTGTGCGACGCCCCGTGTGCCGGAGCATTTGCTGCGGCCGGTGGGCGTGCCGCCCCATGCGCGTTTCCAGCGCCGGGCGGCGGCACCGCCTGCGACGAGTGCTGATCTCCCGCCCCCGGCAATTGCCCTGCCCCCGCTGCGCTGTGGGTCGGGGTCGGTGCGGACGGCTGCGGAGCGCTGGCCGCACCACCTTGGGCCGGCACGCTAGCCGCACTGTTCGCGCCGGCGGCACCTCCCGATGCGCCGCTTGCCGCAGAGCCGCCTCCCGACGGCTTAGCCGCGGGAGCACTCGCGCTTGCCGCCGCATTGGCGTGCTGAGCTCCCCCGCCATGCGCAGCAGGGATCTTCAAATGCTGACGAGCGTAAATGTGATTGGGGTCGGCCAAGCCATTGACTGCCACCATCGCATCCACGGTCGTGCCGTACTTCGCCGCGATACTGGACAACGTCTCTCCCGCGAGCACGACATGGATACGCGGACGCTCGGTCTCCTCGGTCTTGTGGACCCACGGCCGAGTGGGCACCAAGTGATAGGGCGCATTGAACGTATAGCCCGTCGCGGCAGACGTGCTCAACCAATTCCCCACGTGTTCCAGTTCGTCGTGCGCGCGCTTATAAAGAATATGCACGTCCTGCCCCAGCAATCCGCTGTAGAGCCAGGGCAGTTCGCCGTTCTCGTCCGTCACGACATCGACGTGCGCGTCCGTTCCCTTCACTTGGAACGCCTGCTTCGCGAAGGGCTGGTTCAGCTTGTCGCGCACGTCGACTTGGATTGGCTTCCCCAGGACCTTGATCACGCCCGGCTTCCAGCCTTCCTTCAGTTCCATCGACGCCGACACCGCTTTGAACTTGTCCTCGCTCAACGAGCCGACGACGTCCGTCTCGGACACCCCGGCCCGCCCGGTCACGAACTTGATGTAGCCTTCCGTGTCGTTCTGCTTCTTGGGAGCATAGGCACTGATCATGTTCCTGATCGTGGAGTTTCCGTATTGCTCCTTCAAGACTTTGACGTGGGCCTGATGTCCCGTCTCCCGATCGGGAAAAATGATGAACGGAACCTTATCGGTACTAATACGCAACCCGTAGCCGATCGCCCCGGGCATCATGTATCTCGAAGGTTTCGTGACGTTCCCGGGATTGTTGAAGCGCCAAGCAAACGAACCGCCGATATACAGCGTCTCGTTGCCCTCGGCGTCGAAATAGTGGACCGTCAAGTGCTCTCGGTCATAAGTTGCCCTAACGAACATACCGTGCCCCTATTTCTTGAAGAACTCTTTCACCAGGCCGTCGCTGGCGTTCAGGAATGGCTGTGTGCTCTGAAACTTCTTGTCCTGATCGAAACGCACGAAATCGGACTCGCCGTGATATCGGTACGTCGTAAACTCGACGCGTGCCGGCTTCAGGTAGAGATCGGGCGGGTTCGCGCCGATCTTCTCCGCTTGCACGACGAACAATGACCCGCGCTCACAGTAGAGGGCAATCGCCTGGACATTCGAGTCCGCAGATTCAAATGACCGGAAATCGGCGACGTCGCTATCGGGCTGGCGCACCCGAACATGCAGCCATTGATCGCCAGGATGATTCGGAGCGACGAACGTCGTGTAAGTGTCGTAACTGTGCGCAGTCCCGACGTTGACGAAGGCTTTCACCACCTTCAACGTATCGGTACCGACGTGTACGTCGTTGATCCCGTCAGCCAGGTCGATCGGCTTGCGTGCGGGAATGTTCGTGCACTCGGCGCCGTATGCGCCGACCGTGCACAACGCCGCAACTAGAATTGCGGCGGCCTTTGCTGCCATCTTCATTGTCATTCTTCCCCGTCGAGAATTGCCTGTTTGATGTCGGGATGACTGAAAACCAACTGCTCGAGAAGCGCCTTGCGCACCGCGTCGCTGCTACTTGGGCTGGCCGACGCCCCTGCGCCCAATGCCGATTGCAGTGGCTTTCCGTCCCCCTCCTCGCTCGAGCCGGCCTTGCCCGCTGCGCTATCGACGAGATCGCTGAACCCTGGGGAGGGAGCGTCCGAATGGTCGAAACCGCACCCGCAGTCTTCGAGAAGATGCTCGGCTTTCTCCCAAGGCCCCTTGCTGCCGAGCAAGACGGTCAGCGCCTCCGTACTCTTGTGGAAGACGCGCTCGGTCATGCCGTGATCATCCAAGACGCCGCTGCTGATGACCTTCCCGGCCGAATCAATGTATTGGTACGGAACCGACGACGCTTGCCCCGCGATCCATTCATGAATTTGCTTATCGACCGCGACCCTCGCGCTATACGGTTTCGGAATTTGCCCCGGCCAAGGCTGCTCCGTCGCAGGCAGCTGCGCGGGCCCTACTATTTGGAAGCTCGCGGACTTCATCGTGATTTCGCCCGGACATCCCAATTCGATGTTCCCGTTGGCAATCTTGATGTAAGCGCCGCCGCTCGTGATCGTAATGCCTTGCTTCGACGAGACGGTCATTTGCCCATCCGTACTGACGAGCTTGACGTCCTTATCGGCGGCCAGCATCAACCGCCCGTCACTACTCGTGACCGTCAGATCACGAAGTGCCGTGAGCGCCATTTCATCGCTCTGGGCTTCGATTTCGACTTTGCCTTTCCCGGCGAAGAGCTTCATGCCGGCCTGCTGCGCGAACACACTGACCTTCTCGACTACGCTCGCGACCAATGACTTTCCGGTTGCAAGGTAGGTGTTCTGACCACTCACCAGATTGACGTGCTGATCGGCGGCGATATGTGTCGACTGCTGGGTCGACACGCCGACACCGGCCGGACTCGCCAGCAGCAAAATCGGGTCGGCGAAGCCGTTGGCGCCTCCGGTTCCTCCCCCTGCCGTGCGGCCGTCCAACAGGTCGCCGGCGATGGCAAACTGCGTCGTGTCGGTGAATGCACGCAACGCGTCACGTCCTAGTTTCAGTCCCTCCGCCCGGTTCTGTATGCCTGCTCCCGACACCGCCTCCATCACGCTTTCCGCATTGCTCAGCTGCGATGCGGCGTGGCCCACATCGAGCGGCTGGCTGGCCGTCGTGGGATGCGTGGAAACATAGAGGCCTTGCCCTGCGCGAATCGCGCCGTAGTCGGTCGACTTCAGATCGAAGCCACTCCCAAGGTACGCCCCGCGCGTGTTGTCCGAGTGATCGACGAGATAACCCAAATGCAGATGCGAATCGGCACTCGTCGAATAAAGATGAATGCGGTTCTGCCCCGTGGAGTCATCCATCACGAGCTGGTTATAGCCTCCACCGCCGTACTCCTTGGACCGGAATCCCGATAGCAGCGCGTTCGTGTGCCAGGTCGGCGGCGTATCCCCGCCATGCATTCTTCCCATGATGACCGGCCGGTCGCAGTCCCCTTGCACGAAGCCGACCAGGACCTCATCGCCCGCCCGCATCGGAAAGTGTCCGCCACGGGTAGAGCCGGCATCGGGAAACGCCGCGCGAATCCAGCACGATGCGCTCTCATCCTTCCCGTTGCGACGGTTCCAGGGAAACCACACCTTCACGCGGTTGAGGTGGTCCGTGAAGGCCTCTTCGCCGTCCGGCCCCGCGACGATGCCCGATTGCAATTGCATGACGGGCTTCTCATGCTCACGCGGACTGCGGAACGGCGTGCGACGTCGCTGCGCCTCGATCTCGACTTGAAAGAAGCCCTCGCTGCCATCGCCATGCTTGACGACCACCCCACCGCGGCCCGCCGCAGCAGCACCGGCGATCTCCGAGCGCAGGCTCTCCGGGAAATCCGCCACCTCGTCCATGCCGGGCAGATTGTTACGCATCGCCCAAGCAGCGGAGAGAATCACGAACTCGCGATCGCTGGAACTGCCCTTGTCGTGCACAGGGTGTCCGGTGAGCGTGAACCAGTATCCCGGCATCGCCGAGCGCAGACTGCCCACACCATGGAAGCGCTTCGATTTCGATTGCCACTCGTCGAGCCGCAACTTCGCCTGGTTATCGCCGTGATCAGACTCACCCCAGGTATAGGCGCCGGTGTAGTCGTACACCTCGCCTTGTGACGGAACGGAGTCGTTACGGCCTACGTCACCCGTGACGTGCTTGGGCAAATCCGGGCGCTTGTAGTCGAACGTGCGCGTAGTCAACGTCGCGCTCTGGATTTCCTGCTGTTCCTTCCATTGCGCGAGGCCATCGGCTTCCTGACGGACGCCTATCCGCACGAACTTGACCGTCTCCGGCTTCAATTGCGGCACGAAGTACAAATCGTCCATCAACACGAGCTTGTGCGACTTGCCGTCTTCCGCCTGTTCGATGCGACCGAAGACCCCCGTTTCCTCCAAGCTGCGATGGACGAAGTTCCAGTCATATTCCCATTGCACACGATAGGAATACGAAGGCATCGATTGCCGCAGATCGAAACGATACGCGCCCCGCGCTTGCGGATGTTCGTTGAAAACGTCCGCGATGATCTGCTCGCCGGTTGCCTCCTGCCAGTCGCGCATATCGCGGCGCAAGTGCAGGAAGTACATCCACGACGAAAAGCGGAGCTGATAGAAAGTCAGGTAGCCATCGGAGCCGAGACGCGACGCTCCGTGCACATAGCCGTGATGCGGCTGATAGGAACCGTCCGCCTGTTGTATCCACAGCGTGATGGCCTTACCGACCAGCGCATTCAGATCGATACGATCGCCCCGATACGAAAAGGCGTCCACGACGAATTCGTAGTCGCGTCCGATACGCGAAGTGCCTTTTACGTAGAGCGGAAAGAGCCAATCCTCACCCAAGCTCGTGTCGAGCTTGAGCAAACGATTGCGTTGCGAACCCCCGTCGTAAACCGCATCTAAAAGCTTATCGTAAGCCATCCCGCGTTCCCTCTTTAGTTTGCCGGGCTATTCAGCAGGGAGCGGATTTTAATTCACGACCGTGTAGAAATCGACAGCCTCTCTCCCGAAGTAAGAGATTAGCATTTCTTTTCGCACTTTTTACATGAAATCCACACCATGAATTAGGTAAAAAATACCTAATTCACAGCAATTATCGATGGACCGACCGGTAAGCATAATTAGCGCTGCCGCTAAAGCCGCGCGGAAGTGCGGGCAATGCCGCCTCTACGATTGCTATTTCCAGCAATGTTCTTCCCGCCGTCCGGTCACGGCAGCGAGCGTCCGTCATCGCGAACCGCCTGTCGCGCCAACACCCCAAGTCGCTCGACGGCGGCCTCGAGCTCGCTCGTCCACTGATTGCCCGCATTCAAGCGCAGACAATCGTCATAAGCCCCGCCCTCACCGAACAAATGCCCCGGCGCAAAACCGATGCCCTCGGCACGCGCGAGCTCGAACAGCGTGCGTGTACTGATCGCGCGCGAGCCCAGCGCGGGCAGCTTCGCCCATAGCACGAAGCCGCCGGCCGGGTCGGTCACCTGCGTACCGTCAGGAAAATAACGCAGCACGGCTTCGCGCATGACCGTCAGCTGCTGCCGCAGCGCGGCCTTGAGCCGCCGCAGATGCAACGCGTAGCCGCCACTCGCGAGCATCTCGGCAACGGCCGCCTGCTGCAATTCGGCCGTCGCCATGCTCGTCGTGTACTTGAGCGCCTTCACGCGTTCGGTAAATCGCCCCGCCGCGAGCCACCCTAAACGCAAGCCGGGACACAAGCTCTTCGAAAACCCGCCGCACAACAGCACGTTGCCGTGCGTATCGAATGCGCGCACGGGCGCGGGCCGCGTCTCGCCGAAACAGACGTCGCCGAAAATGTCGTCCTCGATCAGCGGCACGTCGCGCTCGCGCAGCAGCTTCACTAGGGCCTCCTTGGCCGCATTGCTCGCCACGCTGCCCAGCGGATTGTTGCCGTTCGCCACGGTGACGACGGCCTTGATCGGCACATGCGCGAACGCCTCCTTCAACGCGTGCAGATCCATGCCCGTCTCGGGGTGGCACGGGATCGGCCATGCCTTCACCTCGAGCGCACGCAACATTTGCAGCAGTACAAAGTAAGCGGGCGACTCGATCGCCACCACGTCGCCGGGCCGCACGACTGCGCGCAATGCAAGGTTCAGCGCCTCGACGCAGCCGTTCGTGATGACGAGCTCGTCGGGATCGAGCTCGCACGCGTACTGCATGGCCTGCCGTGCAATCTCGCGCCGCAAAGCCGGATAGCCGGCGCCTCGCACATGCGAGCCGACGAGATCGCGATGCTGATAAGCGAGCCGGCGCAGCAACACGCTGAAGCGATCGATCGGATACAGCGACGGTTCGGCCGACGCCAGATCGAAGCGCACCGCACACGGCTCGCCGACCATCGCGAGATGATCACGTGCCTGCGAGTCGAGCTCGGGCGGCGGATCGGACCAGCGGTGTGCGAGCTTGTCCGACGCCTCGCCAGACACGCCCTCGACACTCGTGCGTTTGCTGCGCCTCGCCCGCTTCGCGACGAAGTAGCCCGAGCGCGGCCGCGCCTCGATGCGTCCCTTGGTCTCGAGCCAGCGCAGCGCCTGCAACGCCGTCGTGAGGCTCACACCGTACTGCGCAGCCAGCGTGCGCACCGACGGCAGGCGGCTGCCCTCGCCGAGCCCGGCTTGCTCGATGCCATCCGACAGCCGCTGCGCGAGTTGCCGATACAACGGCTCGGCAGGCTCGTCAGATGAGAGTGGCGCGTCGCGTCGCATGACCTGTCCTGTGCTCTTTCGCAAAATCTGTTATGTAACAGATTCGGCGCTGTTGTGCATAGTCCGGCGACACACGGCATGCCACCATGGCCACACTTTCTGGATCAGGAGGAAACGATGAGCGCAGCAGTTCTGCAGTACGACTTTCGCAGCGATACCGTGACTCGCCCAAGCCCGGCGATGCGTGCCGCGATGGCCGCGGCCGAGGTCGGCGACGACGTGTTCGGCGACGACCCCACCGTCAAGCGCCTCGAGCAGCAGGTGGCCGAGCGGCTCGGCAAGGAAGCCGGCCTCTATGTCCCGTCGGGTACGCAATCGAACCTGATCGCGCTGATGGCACATTGCGAGCGCGGCGACGAGTACATCGTCGGCCAACAGGCGCACTGCTATCGCTGGGAAGCCGGCGGCGCCGCGGTGCTCGGCAGCATTCAGCCGCAGCCGCTCGCGAATCAGCCCGACGGCACGCTGCTGCTCGCCGACATCGAAGCCAACATCAAGCCCGACGATCCGCACTATGCCCGTACGCGGCTGCTCGCGCTCGAGAACACGATCGGCGGCAAGATATTGCCGCAGACGTACGTCGAAGCGGCGACGGCACTCGCGCGCCGCCACTCGCTGAGCTGCCATCTCGACGGCGCGCGCGTGTTCAACGCGGCCGTCGCGCAAGGCGTGCCCGTCGAGACGCTGGCGCGGCCGTTCGATACCGTTTCGGTGTGCTTGTCAAAGGGCCTCGGGGCGCCGATCGGCTCCGTGCTCGTGGGCCCGGCCGCGCTGATCGCCAAAGGTCGGCGCCTGCGCAAGATGCTCGGCGGCGGCCTGCGCCAGGTCGGCATTCTCGCGGCAGCCGGGCTTTACGCGCTCGAGCACAATGTCGAGCGGCTCGCCGACGACCACGCGAACGCTCAGGCACTCGCGCAAGGGCTCGCCAAGCTGCCGGGCCTCAAGGTCACGCCACCCGATACGAACATCATCTTCGTCGAAGTGCCCGCCGACATTGCACCGGCCTTCGCCGAGCATCTGGCCCAACACGGCGTCAAGGTGACGTCTGCCTACGGCGCGACGCGTCAGCGCTGGGTCACGCATCTCGACGTCGACCGTGCGGCCGTCGAGCAAGCGCTCCTCGTGGCATCCCGTTTCTTTGCAAATCGTTGAACATCGTTGATCGAGAGCCCCCATCACATGCAGGCAACCAATTTCTCCCTACGGCATTACTTCGAACGAATCGGCTTCAAGGGCGAGCCCAAAGCCGACATCGCGACCGTCACCGAACTCATGCGCTGCCAGCTGTTCACGGTGCCGTTCGAGAACGTCGACGTGCAGGCGGGCAAGATCGTCTCGCTGGTGCCCGAGGAGATCGTCGAAAAGATCGTCGGCGACGCGCGCGGCGGCTATTGCTATGAAGTCAACGGCGTATTCGCGATGGCGCTGCAAGCGCTCCGCGTGCCCTATCAGTTCGTCGCTGCGCGCCCCATGTTTTATCCGGCGCGGCGGCCGCGGACGCACATGGCGCTCGTCGTCACGCTCGACAACACGCGCTGGCTCTGCGATCTGGGCTTCGGCAGCTACGGCATCCGTGCGCCGATGAACCTCGATCTGCTCGATGTCGAAGTGCAGCAAGATGCCGATACGTTCATGCTGTCGCGCGGTGACGACGGCGTGTATCTGCTGCGTGCGCTCGTCGACGGGCAATGGGTCAACCAGTACGGCTTCGATCTGTCGCCGCAGGAGTGGGTCGATTTCGTGCCGGCCAACTATCTGAATTCGACGCACCCCGAGTCGATCTTCGTACAAAAGCTCGTCATCGTTCAGCACAATGCAGAAGGCCGCAAGATTCTCGCCGGCGATCTACTGAAACTCGTAGCGCACGGCCGCACGCAACAGCGTACGATCGCAGCCAGCGAACGAGCCGACGTGCTCGCACGCGAATTCGGTCTGTCACAGACGACACAATAAGCGCCGCCACCGCGGTTACACACTCGGGGGCGGCGCCGTCTTGGATTCCTGGCCGCACTTTCATCGATCGTTACCGTCATGACTACGACAGCCCTGCCCCCCGGCACCCACGGCAGCGACGCATTCGCGCCGCTGCGCCCACGCCTTTACGCCATCGCCTATCGCATGCTCGGCACTCGTGCCGATGCCGAGGACGTTCTGCAAGACGCCTGGCTGCGCTGGCATCAAACCGATCATGCCGTCGTGCAATCGGCCGAAGCCTGGCTCGTGACGACCGTCACGCGGCTGGCGATCGACCGGCTGCGCGCGGCCAAGGTCGAACGCGAATCCTATGTCGGCTGGTGGCTTCCCGAACCGCTCGTCGAAGTCGATGAACATACGCCCGAGGTAGCGGCCGAGCTTGCCAGCGAATTGTCGGTCGCGCTGATGTGGGTGCTCGAGCGGCTGTCTGCCGAGGAACGCGCGGCCTTTTTGTTGCGCCAGGTATTCGACCGCGACTATGACGAGATCGCGGCGCTGCTCGGCAAGAGCGAGGTCGCCTGCCGGAAGGTGGTGCAACGCGCGTCGGAACGCGTGCAGGAGGCGCGCGTGCGCTTCGACGTGTCGCAAGACGCGCATCGCCGGGTCGTCGAGAATTTCATGCGCGCAGCGCAAAGCGGCGAGCGCGACGCGATCCAGGCCCTGCTCGCCGATGACATCGAGCTCGTCGGCGACGGCGGCGGCAAGGTGGCGGCGTTTCTCCATGTGGTGCGCGACGTGTCCCAGATCGCGAATCTGTACTGGAGCTTCCGGGAACAGCAGTCCGAGCGGATCGTCTATCGCACCGCATTCATCAACGGCCAACTGGGCCTGCTGCGCTACATCGACGGCAAGCTCGAATCGGCGCAGGCCGTGGCCACCGACGGCGAACGCATCACGGGCATTTACGCGGTGCGCAACCCGGACAAGCTGGCCCACGTGCCCGATTTTTTGGGCGCGAGCAGCTGAGCTGTCACAAACTCGCGGTGTGCCCCGTCTTGTAGGGTAAGGAGGCCGCAAGGGGCGGTCTCCAACCCTCAAGAAAAGGTACAGCAATGGCACACACCGCCCGCATCAACTACTTCCAAGTCGCTCCGAAGTCGTTCCGCAACCTGCTCGAGCTGTCGAACGGGCTGCGCCGCGATCTGCTCGGCGAGCGTCTCGTCGATCTGGTCTTGCTGCGCGCTTCGCAGATCAACGGCTGCGCGTTTTGCATCGACATGCACTGGCGCGACCTGATCCGCCTCGGCGCCGATCCGCGGCACGTGAACGCCGTGGCCGGCTGGCGCGAGGCGCCGTTCTTCAGCGAGCGCGAACGCGCGGCGCTCGAATGGACCGAGATCGTCACGGGCACGCCGCACACGGACGCGAGCGACGAGGCGTTCGCCCGCCTGCGCGAGCACTTCACCGACGAGGAAATCGCCGAGCTCGGCTTCGTCATCGTGACGATCAACGCCTGGAATCTGCTCAACGTGCAGTTCCGCAATCCGGTGCCGCTCGAGGTCTGAAGCCGCCTCATGGGTGGGTGCATGAGGACGATAATCTGCCGACCTGAGCGAGGCCGACGGCCGGTCTCGCTTAAAATCAGCGGCGTTCGCCATCCCGGCGCATCGCCGCGCTCTTCGCCTCATGCAGAAATCGCCGCAACGCTCCATCGAGCTCGACTTCTTTCGTGGGCTCGTGCTGCTCGTCATCGTCGTCGATCATGTCGGCGGCAGTATCTTGTCGCGCTTCACGCTGCATAGCTACGCGTTCAACGATGCAGCCGAAGTGTTCGTGTTCCTCGGCGGCTACGCGGCCGCCACCGCCTATCTGTCGCTGAGCGTCCGTCACGGTACGTTCGCGGCCATCGGGCGATTCGCCAGACGCGGATTCGAGATCTATCGCGCGTTTCTCGTCACGGCCGGGCTCATGCTCGCGATCAGCTGCGTGCTGCATGCATGCGGCGTCACCGCGCCCAATGTTGCCGACGACGATGTGAAAAGCCTCGTCGAAGCCCCCTTGCAGACGCTCACAGAAATCCTGTTGTTGGAACGTCAGCCGTATCTGGCCTCGGTGCTGCCAATGTATGTGGGGTTCGCTCTGCTGGTGCCGCTTGCCGTGCCGCTCGCGCGGCGCAAGCCGTGGCTGCTCGCTTGCGCCAGCGTCGCGGTGTGGGCCGGCGCCGCACTGGCCAGCGACTGGCTGCCCACGACCGACGACGGCAGTTGGGATTTCAACCCGTTCGCCTGGCAGTTGATGTTCGCGCTCGGCATCCTTGCGCGCTGCCAACCCCTCTATCGGACCATCAAGGCACACCGCATCGGCCGACATGCCAGCCTGGCCGCCGCCTTCGTGGTCGCCACACTGGCCTGCGCCAAGCTCGCCGGCTTCGGCAGCGATGCCGACTTTGCCGTCAAGTCCGATCTCGGGTGGCTGCGCGTCGCCAATTTCGTCGCGCTCGCCTGGCTCGCCGCCGATCTCGTGCATGCGGGCTGGATCGCGAAGGCCGCACGCAAGCTCACCTGGGTCAACGCGATCGGGCGCGACGGACTCGTCTGCTTCGTCGCCGGCACGGCCATTTCGCTGATCGTCGACTCCCTGCTTTATCGCGTCACGGACGGCTTGCTGCACGTGCCGTTCGGCCTCATTGCCGATGTCGTTGCCATCGCCGCGCTCGTCGCCGTCGTGCGCGTACGCACGGCGTATCGGTCGCGCGTATCGCCGGTGCGCGTCGCGCCCTCATGAACGCTCGAACGTCCGCCTTGGCGCGGCGCCTCGCCACGCTCGTCGTCGCACTGGCCGCCGCGTCGCTCGCGATCTGGAGCGCTCACGCCCCGGCGAGCACCGTGCAAACCCATACGTTCCATTCGGCCACGCTCAGGCGCGATTGGCCCTATACGGTCTACCTGCCCGACGGCTACCGGTCAGGCAACGCGCACTACCCGGCCGTCTATCTGCTGCACGGCAATGGCGGCAATGCCAACGATTGGCTCACGCAAGGGCACTTGCAAAGCACCGCCGACGCGCTGATCGCGCGTGGCGCAATCCCGCCTGTCGTGATCGTGATGCCGCAAGGCGGAACCGACTGGTATGTCGACAGAAAGGAGCCGATCGAGACTGCCTTCTTCGAGGATCTGCTGCCCGAGATCGAATCGCGCTACGCGGTGGCCGCGCAACGCGAAGCTCGCGTGATCGGCGGCGTATCGATGGGCGGATTCGGCGCGCTGCGTTACGCGCTGCTGGCGCCCGAGCAGTTTTGCGGCGTGTTGTTGTTGAGTCCCGCGATCTATGCCGACCTGCCGCCCAGAACATCGGCTGCCCGCCGGGTCGGCGTATTCGGCTCGACGCAATTCGATGCGAGCGTCTGGCACAAGCTCAACTACCCCGCGCTATGGGACGCGTACATGAACCGGCCCTGGCGTCCTGCATTCTTCATCGGTGCCGGGGACGACGATCTACCGATCCAGTCCGAGGCCGACTCTCTCTACACGCGCCTGCGCCAGGCCGGCAACCCTGCCTCGCTACGCATCGTGGGCGGCGGCCATACCTGGCAGGTCTGGCGGGAATTGCTCGAGCCGGCGCTGATCCATGCGCTCGCCTGCACGAAGGCCCGCGGCACGCACTGACAGCCCTACCCGTCGGCGTCAGCGTCAGCGAATCGACTCGCGCCACATGACGGCCAGCACCGTCATCAGCGCGGGGCCGATGAACAGGCCCACGAGCCCGAATGTCTGCGCGCCGCCGAGAATGCCGAACAGCACGAGCAGGAACGGCAGGCGTGTCGCGCTGCCGATCAGGATCGGCCGTACGAAATGGTCGGCGATGAACACGATGACAACGCCCCACACGAGCACGCCGACCGCCGCGGCCATCGAGCCTTGCAGAAACAGCCACAGCACGGCGCCACAGAATACGATCGGCGCGCAAAACGGCAGCATGGCGGCCACGGCCGTCAGCAGGCCCAGCACCGCGGCATGCGGCACGCCCGTTACCACATAGGCAACGCCGATCAAGACACCCTCGCCGAGCCCCACCACCACGAGCCCGCTCACCGTCCCGCGCACGGCCGCCGCCATGCGAATCGCGTGCTGCGCGCCCTCCGCGCCGAACATGCCGCGCACGGCCTTGAGCAATTGCTCGGACAGGCGCGGCCCCACTTGCAGCAGCACGAACAACGTGAGCAGCATGAAGCCGAAATGCACGATCCCGCGCAAGGCCAGCGCACCGAAGTGCCGCCCGACGTCGACGACGGCCTGCCCATGGAGGCTGCCCATCGCGGAGGGGCTCAGCAGTGGCTGGGCCAGATTCGCTTGCCACCACTCATGGATCTGCGTAGCGAATGGCAGTCGCGCGAGGAAGTCGGGCTCGGGTATGCCGTTCGCCTGTGCAGCCTTGAACCACCCGAGCAGATCATGGGCTTCACGCAGCGTCTGGGCGAACAGGAACGCGAACGGCAGCACGACGAACAGACCCACCGCGAGCGTCAAGCCGAGCGCGACGAGCGTCGTGCCGGCCCGCCCGCTCCGCGCGACGGTCAGCCGAAGCAGCGCGGGCCATAGCGCGATCGCAATGACGGCAGCCCAAACGATGGCCGGAATGAACTCGCGTATGACCCACAGTGCGAGCGCGATCAGCACGATGTTCAGCACGAGCGAGGCGGCGCGCTGCCACTTTTTCTTGTCGGACGATGCGAATTCGGCAGGGGGACGGGAGGACATGATGGAAGACTCGATTAATCGGGGGGCGATCGCCGACATCTTAAAGGACTTGACCGATCGTGCGGTATGCAAGGGGCCGCCTTGACTTGCTGCGTGCTCGTGGACAACCTGTCGTCGACAACCTAAGCTGCACTGGCACATTCGCAGCACCGATGCCGGGAGCAATCATGTCCCTGCCGTTCGCCCTCCAGCCGCGCGTGGCGCGGACAATCCTGGCCACCACATTGTGCGCTTGCGCGCTTACCTCCTTCGCGTCGGCCACGAGCGCCGCCATCGCCGACGAGGAGCTAGACCAGGAGATCCCCGAGCACGCGCACAGCGAGGCACGCGAGATCCCGCCCCCAGCCGTTGCGGCCACGGCCAGCTCGGCCGCGTCCGGCGTAGTGGCCTCTTCGAGCGCTACCGCGGCATCGCCGCCCTCCTCCCCCGCCGCTTCGGCCACAGCCGTTCCCCCCGAGCAAGCCAGCGTCAGCCGACATTCGCTGCGCGTGGACGGGCACAAGCTCGATTACACGGCCACGGCCGGCAATCTGCTGCTGCGCGACACCAAAGGCGAAGCCGAAGCCAGTGTGTTCTACGTGGCATACACCGTACCGACCAAAGACAGCGCACAGCGTCCCGTCACATTTCTCTTCAATGGCGGCCCTGGAGCGGCCAGCATCTTCTTGCTGATGGGCTCGGTCGGCCCGAAGCGCGTGCACACCGCGAGCCCGGCCGCCACACCACCCGCGCCCTATGTGCTCGCCGACAACCCCGACACACTGCTGAACCAAAGCGACCTCGTGTTCATCGATGCGGTGGGCACCGGCTTCTCCAAGACGGTCGGCCGCGCCACGGGAAAGCGCTTCTGGGGCGTGGACGACGACCTCGACGCGTTCGTGCGCTTCATCGACCGCTACTTGACCACGAACCGACGCTGGAATTCGCCGAAGTTCCTCGTCGGCGAATCGTACGGTGCCACACGGGCCGCGATGCTCGCGTACCGGCTCGGCCAGCACGAGATCGCGCTCAATGGCGTCGTGCTGCTGTCGGCCGCGCTCAATGCCAACGTGCACGCGCCCGGCTACGATCTGGCCGCCGTGGGCGACGTACCGACCTATGCAGCGATCGCGTGGTATCACGACAAGCTGCCCCTGCCGAAGCCCCCCGACCTGCCCGCGTTTCTCGACGAAGTCCGCACGTTCGCGGCCGGCCCGTATGCGTCCGCGCTGGCCCAAGGCGATACGCTGCCCGACGCGCAGCGTGACGCCGTCGCGGCCCAGCTAGCACGCTATATAGGGCTCGAGGTCCAAACCATCCTCGGCGCGCGCCTGCGCATCCGACCATCGCAGTTTCGCAAGCAGCTGCTGCAAGCGCACAGGCACAGCGTGGGCCGGTACGACGGCCGCGTCGAGGGCGTCGACACCGACAACGCCTCCGACACGCCCGACTATGACGCATCGGAACGCTACATCACGAGCGCCTTCGACGCTGCGCTGCACCAACACCTCGCCCAAGATCTGCACTACGAAGCACGCGAACCGTACCGCGTGTTCAACGACACGGTGTCCGCTATGTGGGATTGGAAGCACCGGCAATGGTGGGGAGAGCGACTGCAGTTGCCGTACGCAGCCGGCGATCTGGCGGAGGCCATGCGGCAGAACCCGCATCTACGGGTGCTTTCGGCCAACGGCTACTTCGACCTGGCCACACCGTTCTTTTCGACGGAATACGACCTCACGCACATGGCGCTCGAGCCGTCGCTGCAGGCCAACCTGCGCATCACGCACTACGCGAGTGGCCACATGATCTATCTCGACGACGCGGCACTGCGCGCACTCAAAGCCGACATGACCGATCTTTATAATGCGGCCTTGCATGCAAGCAACGTGCCCAAAACTGCGTATTAAACGTTTTATCAACACCTTTAGCAAAATGGATTCACTTAGATATAAGCAAATTACGAGACACTTAATATATTCATTAGAGTAATCATTCGATGTGCTACACAACCCCAATTCATTACAAATAGCCAGCAACAACGCTGCAAAACATTTTCAAATCGGCAAATTTCGCACAAATACGGCGCAAATCACGCCCCACAAGCCGGCAAAGTATATCTAATTAAATACAGACCGTCATTTACACTACCATATTTAATAGCTACACGAGCTTATTTTTGGCTTGTTAGTTTAGGCATGCTCAATGATTAATTGAGCATTTCTCAATGAAAGTCAATGACAACAAAGGCTCGAGACGGCAGTTAATCTCCAATCCGTTGACTTACCGCTATCCCGCGGATACGGCGTCTCCCGGCGTTGCAATCCTAGGAGGTCAAATTGAAGTCGACTTTGAAAGCGAAGCGGTCGGTATCTGGTTTGTATAAAGGTGCAGCATTGGCGTTGCCGCTCGTGTTCGCTGCGCTGCCGCTGCATGCGGCCACGGCGCCCACGACATGGGTCAGCACCGAAACGAAGGCGTTCCTCACGCCCGAGCAGTTGAAGACGTTCGCGACCGGCCCGCAGATCGAAGCAGCGGCAGGCACGCCCGCGAATGTGGTCGTCGCGCTGAAGGTGCGCAACCTCGCCCAGCTGAAGGCACTCGGGCAATCCGTGACGACGCATGGCGACGCACGCTATCACAAGTTCCTGACGAGCAAGGAGTTCATGGCGAACTACGCGCCGACGCAGGCACAGGTCAATAGCGTCGTCGCTCACCTGCGTTCGAGCGGCTTCGTCAACATCCGCGTGTCGAAGAATCGCCTGCTGGTCTCGGCCAGCGGTACGGCCAGCACGGTCAAGCACGCGTTCAACACCTCGCTCGTGCACTTCCGCAAGGACGGCCACGAGGTGTACGCGAACACGGCGCCGGCGCAAGTGCCTGAAGCCCTCGGCGACAGCGTGCTGTCGGTGCTCGGTCTGCAGAACGTGACGAAGGCGCACACGTACGCCGTCAAGGGTCCGCGCACGCAGGCGAAGATCCTCGCCACGGGCACGGAAACGGGCCACTACCCGACCGAATGGCCGACGATCTATAACGTCGGCAGCGTGCCGACGGCGGCGAGCACGAACGTCGCCATCATCACGATCGGTGGCGCGAGCCAGGCCACGCAGGACTTGAACCAGTACACGAGCGCGAACAACCTGGCGCAGGTGAACGTCGTTGCAACGCCGACGGGCGACCCGAACGGTGACTACAGCGACGACCAGGAAGGCCAGGGCGAGTGGGATCTCGACAGCCAGGACATCGTCGGCGCAGCAGGTGGCGCGGTCAGTCAGCTGACGTTCTATGAAGCCGATCAAGGCGCCTCCGGCAACACGGGTCTCACGCAGGCGTTCAACCAGGCCGTCAGTGACAATACCGCCAAGGTCATCAACGTTTCGCTGGGCTGGTGCGAAACCGATGCCAACGCGGACGGCACGGTAGCAGCCGAAGACCAGATCTTCGCGACGGCTGTGGCGCAAGGTCAAACGTTCTCGGTATCGTCGGGCGACGAAGGCGTCTACGAGTGCAACAATCGCGGCATTCCCGACGGCAGCACCTACTCGATCTCGTGGCCGGCCTCCTCGCCGAATGTGATCTCCGTGGGCGGCACGACGATCTACACGAACTCGAGCGGCGGATGGGCCAGCGAAACGGTGTGGAACGAAGGCGTCGACGGCAACGGCAAGCTGTGGGCGTCGACGGGCGGCTTCAGCGTGGTCGAGCCGAAGCCGTCGTGGCAAAACTCGCTGAAGGTGAGCCCGACGCCGACGGGTCGCGCAGTGCCGGACATCTCGTTCGATGCGGCGCAAGGCTCTGGCGCACTCGTCTACAACTACGGCCAAATCCAGCAGATCGGCGGCACGAGCCTGTCCTCGCCGATCTTCGTCGGGTTCTGGGCGCGGTTGGAGTCGGCCAACTCGAATTCGCTGGGTTTCCCGGCGTCGAGCATCTACAGCGCGGTACCGGCGACGCCCTCGCTCGTGCATGACATCACCTCGGGCAACAACGGCGACGGTGGCTACGGCTACAACGCCGGCAAGGGCTGGGACTACCCGACGGGCTTCGGTAGCCTCATCATCTCGAACCTGCAGTCGTACATCAAGTCGCACTCGTTCGCTCGGTAAGCATTCCCGAGCAATGCGAGTGACGGGCCGGTCGTCGTCCCACTATTTGGTGAGACGACGGCCTGCCCGGGCTTACCAGGCGTAACGGTCTGCCGGTCGTCGCCATCTCGGCGGCGACCGGCTCCCGTTCCAGCACGTCGTTGTTGCATGCACAACAGATTGTTGTGCTAAGCAATTCGCGCAGCATGGAAGACCGGGCGCATAATCCAGGCTTTGTGACACCGCGCCGCAGCGTCGTTTTCCATGCCGCTTGCCATCAAAGCTTTCATCGTCCCCTTGATCGTTGCCTGTGCCATGTTCATGGAGAGCGTCGACGGCAACATCATCGTGACGGCCCTGCCCTCGATGGCCCGCGATTTCGGCAGCGACCCGGTCTCGCTGAAAGTCGCGATCACGAGCTACGTGATCGGCCTCGGGGTGTTCATTCCCATCTGCGGCTGGCTGGCCGATCGATTCGGCGCCCGCAGCGTCTTCCGCACAGCCATCGTCATCTTCGTGGCGGGTTCGCTCATGTGCGCAGCCTCACACTCGCTGCACATGTTCACGTTCGCGCGTTTTCTGCAAGGCGTCGGCGGCGCGATGATGGTGCCGGTCGGGCGCATCATCATCTTCCGCGCCGTGCCGAAATCGGAGTTCGTGCGCGCGATGAACTACCTGAGCCTGCCCGCGATGTTGGCGCCGGCCGTAGCCCCGCTGCTCGGCGGCTTCATCACGACGTACCTGCACTGGCGCCTGATCTTCTTCATCAACGTGCCCGTCGGCGTGCTCGGCATCTATCTGACCAACCGCTACATCATCAACACGCATGAGCCACACCCGGGGCCGCTCGACTGGATCGGGTTCATGCTGTCGGCGTGCGGCGCCTCGCTCATGCTGCTCGGGCTTTCGCTGATCGGCAGCGAGCTCGCATCGAATCGCACCGCGTTCGAAATGTGCGTGACCGGTGCGCTGCTGCTCGTGCTCTATGTGCTCCATGCTCAACGCGCCGAGCGGCCGGTGCTCGATCTGCGCCTGCTGCGCGTGCCGACGTTCCGCGCGAGCGTGCTCGGTGGTTCGATGTTCCGCATCGGTCTGGGCGCCGTGCCGTTCCTGCTGCCTCTCGCGCTTCAGGAAGGGCTCGGCATGTCGGCATTCCACTCCGGTGCCATCACCTGTGCCTCCGCGTTCGGCAGCATGTTCATGCGCTCGATGACGACCAACGTGCTGCAGCGCTTCGGCTTTCGCACGGTGCTCATCTACAACGCGGCATTCTCGGCCATCGCGATAGCGGCCTACGGCACGTTCTTTCCAGGCACACCGGTCTGGCTGATCTGGATCGTCGTGCTATTCGGCGGCTTCTTCCCGGCACTGCAATTCACGAGTCTGAACTCGATGATCTACGCCGAAATCGCGAATGCCGATGCCGGACGCGCCACGAGCCTCGGCAGCGTCGTGCAGCAGATGTCGCTGGGCCTGGGCGTGACGGTCGGGGGAATCGTGCTGCAAATCGCGCGAGCGCTGCACGGCCATGCGCACGCGACTTGGGCGGACTTCTGGCCTGCGTTCGTCGTCGTCGGGCTCTTCTCGCTAGGTTCGATTCCGATTACGCGCGAGCTTGCGCCCGACGCCGGCGACGAAATCGCCCGAGGCCGCGCAGCAAGCGCCTAAGCCAGGCCAACGCTCACGCTACCGCGCGTTCGGCGGGATTGATCAACGACGTGAGCACATGATCGGCCCATTGGCCGTCGATCTTCAGGTAAGAATGCGCGAAGCCTTCCCGCTCGAAGCCCAGCCGCGCCAGCAACCGCCCGCTGCGTTCGTTCTCGGGCCGGTGATTGGCCATGATGCGGTGTAGGCCCACTGTGTCGAACGTGTAGGCGATCGCTGCCGTCAGCGCTTCATGCATGAAGCCGCTGCCTTCGAACGCATGCCCGAGCGAAAAGCCGAGGTGGCAGGCCTGGAAGACCCCGCGCACGATATTCGTGAAGTTGCAGCAGCCAATCAGCGTGCCGTCATGTCGGGTCAGCAGCATCAGATACAGCGCGCTTGCCGCGGCCATGTCCTGTTCCGCGGCCGCGAGCCTGCTCTCGACGGCGTGCAGCGAGTAGAACTCGTCGGGGCGCGCGGGCTCCCAGCGTTTGAAGTGCGTACGATTATCGAGCGAATAGCGCTGCAGCGCCGATGCATGGTGGCGGCTTGCGGCCTGCAGCACCAGGCGTTCGGTCAGCAAACCTTCCACCGGAAACGGAGCAGCAAGTGACATAGCGGGATCGATGTGACGACGATGAAAAACGTAGGCGCAATAGCGTAGCGGAAAACGCCGCACGGATCGACATCGGCACGCGGCACGAGGCACGACGCCCGCTGCGTCAAGCGCGCCGCGCCTCACGCTGCCGCTGCCTGCCCTTCGCTCACATAGCCACGCACGGCTTCGAGGACGATCGTCGCGAGTTGCTCGACGGGTGGCGCCGGTGTGCTCGACGCGCGCAGCAGGATCAGCGGCAAGGTCGGCAACGCAGGCAGCCCATACGCCGCAGCATCGAGCATCTGCACGGTCGACGGCAGCCCGTAGTGCGTGCGCACGGCTACACCGAGGCCTGCCGCTGCGGCAGCCCAGAGACCGGCGAGGCTCGGGCTCGTCAATGCCACGCGCCAGGGGATGCCGGCTCGATCGAGTGCCGTCGTCGCGATATCGCACAGCATGCACGGCCCGTCGAACAGTACGAGCGGCAGCGGCTCGCCCGCTTGCGCATCCCATTGCAGCGCATCGGAGCCGATCCAGCCAATCTGCGGCTTGGCGAGCAGGACGCTGGCTCCCGCCGCGTGACGCGCGCGCATCGACAGATTGAGATCGTCCCATGCGAGCGCGAGATCGAGCTCGCCAGCGTCGAGCCGCACCAACAGATCGGTGTTGCGCGCCACCCGCGCCTCGATACGCACCTTCGGATGAGCACGCGCAAAGCGGCCCAGTACGCCCGGCAATAGCGACTCGCCGAAATCCTCCTGCAAGCCGAGCCGCACCCAGCCCTCGAGATCGGTGCCGCGCGTCGCCGACGCCGCCTCGTCGTTGAGCTCGATCAGACGCCGCGCATAGCGCAGCATCACCTCGCCGGCATCGGTTAGCGCGAGCCCACGGCCCGACTTGCGAAACAGCGGCGTGCTGGTCTGCTCTTCCAGTTTCCTGATTTGCGCGCTGACAGCCGACGTCGAGCGCCCCACGCGATCAGCCGCTTTCGCGAAGCTGCCGAGATCGACGCCCGTCACGAAGCTGCGCAGCGCCGCGATATCGAAGTTGACTTGGCTCATGTCGACTCAACCATCCCGTTTTTCTGAACAATGAATTCACAATTATCTGATTTTCAGGATGATCATAGGGTGCGACACTTCGTCCGTCAAACAAACAGACAAAAGGACTTTCAGATGGACACTCAATACCTGGTCAACGTGCCGGCACCGGCTTCCGCGCGGTTCGGCGCTGAGCATCGGTGGAAAGTGCTCGCCGTCGGCGTCGCCGCGAATGCCAGCTTTTCGGCCGCGGCAACCGGCCTGCCGACCACGGCCGTGTGGATGCGTTCGGGCTATCACCTCGGCAACGCCGAACTCGGGCTCGTGCTCGGCTCGATGGGTTTCGGCCTCGCGCTGTCGGAACTGCCGTGGGGCTTCGCGACCGATCGTTTCGGCGATCGTCCGGTCTTGATGACGGGCTTGCTCAGCACGGCTTTGGCCCTCGTCGCGATGTCGCTGTTCGTCGTGCCGTCGCTGACGTCGATTCCCGGCTTGTGGCTGCTCGTGGCTGGCATGTGTCTGGTCGGTCTGCTCGGCGGCAGCGTCAACGGCTCGAGCGGCCGTGCCGTGATGAGCTGGTTCAAGGAAGGCGAGCGCGGACTCGCGATGAGCATCCGCCAAACGGCGGTGCCACTCGGTGGCGGCCTGGGCGCCTCGATGCTGCCGTCGCTTGCGTCGTCGCATGGATTTGCCAGCGTGTACGGCACGCTCGCGGCCTTGTGCGCGATTTCGGCCGCGTTCGCGTGGCGCTGGCTGCACGAGCCGCCGCAGGCTGGTGCCGTGACGAGCCAGGCTGTCGAGCGCCCGACGCGCAGCCCGCTTGCAGATCTGCAAATCTGGCGCGTGGCACTCGGCATCGGCGTGCTCTGCATGCCCCAGTTCGCGGTGCTGGCGTTCGCCAGCATCTTCCTGCACGACTTCGGCCATCTGGGCACGGCCGGCATCAGCGTGGCGATGGCGACTGTGCAAGTCGGTGCGATGATCATGCGCGTCTGGAGTGGGCGCCATACCGATCGACGCGGCAACCGCCGCGGCTACATGCGCGGTTCCACGCTCGTCGCGGTGCTGTCGTTCATGGTGCTCGCGGCAGGCGTCGCCTTCGAGCGTCATGCGTCGATCGCACTCGTCGTGGCAGCGCTCGTCATTGCCGGCGTGTGCGTCTCGGCCTGGCACGGTGTCGCCTATGCCGAGCTCGCGACCCTGGCCGGCCCGGCTCGGGCAGGCACGGCGCTGGGTCTTGCCAATACGATCGTCTACGTCGGGCTCTTCCTGGTGCCGGTCGCGATTCCGCATCTGCTAGCCGCGAGCTCGTGGTCGATCGTTTGGCTCGTAGCCGGTGCGATCGCCCTAACGGTCTATCCGCTGTTTCCGAAGCCCGTACAGGCGTAAGCGCCATGCCGTGCCGACGTGTGGCCTCGCTTCAAGCGCCGAGCTGTGTCGCGAGGTCGACGAAATCCTTGGCGACGACGTCCCACGCGGCCTGCGCCTCCAAGTCCGTCGTTTGGCGCGGGCCGTGTTCGGTGGGACGAACGACGAATGCCGTCTTGAAGCCACAGGTACGCGCCGCCGCCAGATCGCTGTTGTGCGCGGCGACCAGGCAAACCTCCTCAGGCCGCATCGCGAGTACCTCCGCGGTCCGCAAGTAAGATTCGGGCGTCGGCTTATAAGCGCGCACCACTTCGGCGCCGAGGATCGCATCCCAAGGCAGTTGCGCCCGCTTGCTCATATCGAGCATCAGCACGATGTTGGCATTCGAGAGCGGCGCAATGATGTAACGCGCTTTCAGGCGTGTCAGGCCGGCGACCGAATCGGGCCAGGGGTCGAGCCGGTGCCATGCAAGATTGAGTTCATCGAGTTCGGCGGCCGTCACCTTGGCCGCGTCCAGGCCGAACTCGGGCAGGACGGTGTCGAGGTTCTCACGATGCAGCACGTCGAGCCGCTCGAATGGCCTGCGTCCGCTGCGCACCTCTTCCATGGCCGGCGAGTAGCGGCGCCGCCAAGCATCGGCGAACGCGAACGGGTCCGCATCCACACCATGCCCGGCCAGAAACTGCGCCGCCTCACGCGCGACGCCGCTGCGCCAATCGACAACTGTGCCGAATACGTCGAACACCAGTGCTTTCACCCCGTTCAAAGCCATACTGCCCCCTCTCGTGGTCGATGTGCCGCTGCGGCACGATGCGCACAGTCTATCGCCGGGCTCGCTGCGGGGAGTCGGGTCCGAGGTTAAGCTCTATGACCAACGCCGAACCCAGACCCAGACGAAAGCTTCGCCATCGAAAGGCAGCCGCATGACCCTCACCACGATTCCCGTCACCGCGGCCCGTACGCTGCATCTGGCCGCGCAAGGCCTGTTGACGCCGCCGCGCCGCAAGGCCGTCAAGGACGACGTGATCGCCGCGATTCGCCGCATGGCGCAGTTGCAGATCGACACGATCCACGTCGTCGCGCGCAGCCCCTACTTCGTGTTGTTCAGCCGCCTCGGCCCCTACGAGCCGCAATGGCTCGACGAGCATCTGGCTGAGGGACAGCTGTTCGAATACTGGTCGCACGAAGCGTGCTTCGTGCCGATCGAGGACTATGGCCTGCTGCGCCATCGCATGCTCGACCCTCATGGCATGGGCTTGGGATGGAAATATCCGGCCGACTGGCATCGGCGTCACCGTAAGGAAATCGACAAGCTGCTCGCGCACGTGCGCGACACCGGCCCCGTGCGAGCCGCCGATTTCACGCGCGCCAAAGGCAACGGCAATGGTTGGTGGGACTGGAAACCGGAGAAGCGCCACCTCGAGACGCTCTTTACGCTCGGCAAGCTGATGGTGCTCGAGCGGCGCAACTTTCATCGCGTCTACGACGTTGCCGAACGCGTGCTGCCCGAATGGGACGATGCACGCGACCTGCCTGCACCCGAGCAAGCGCTACGCACGCTCGTCGCACGCACGTGCGCGGCGCTAGGCGTCGCCCGCGCCGACTGGATCGCCGACTACTACCGGCTCGAACGCCGCCAGTACCAGGAGGAGCTGCACGCACTCGCCGATCGCGGCGCGTTGCGCGTCCTGCGCGTGGAAGGCTGGAAGGAAGACGTATTCGTGCCGATCGAGTTCGATGCCCTGATCGACGACGCGGCGCAAGGCCGTCTGCGCTCTAGCGTGACGACGCTGCTCTCACCGTTCGACCCGGTGGTGTGGGATCGCAAGCGCGCGTCAAAGCTGTTCGATTTCGACTATGCGATCGAGTGCTATACGCCGGCCCCCAAACGCAAATACGGCTACTTCTGCTTGCCGATCCTGCATCGCGGGCGGTTGATCGGCCGCATCGATGCGAAGGCCCATCGCGCGAGCGGCATCTTCGAATTGAAGTCGATTCACCTGGAACCGGGGGTGCGCATCGGCACCGCGCTGCTCAAAGACGTGCGCCGTGCCATCACGCGTTGCGCGCAGTGGCACGGCACACCGGAGCTTGCTATCGGTCACGCGCCGCGCGAGCTCGCCGAGGGCTTGCTCGCCGCCGGTTAGGCACCGGCTGGCGCCGCGCGCGATTCAACTATTTAAGGAGACTCAGCAGCGTCGTGAGCACCGAAGTTTGCGGCTTGCTTGCCGTCGTTGCAGGCGCGGCCGTGGTGTTCGTCTTCGCAGCAGGCGTGGCAGCCGGCTTGACACTCGCCGGTTGCGCAGCAGCTTTGACGGCGGCCATCGCGCTAGCCGAGCCCGACGGCGTCCAGCGGTACATCAGCACCTTCGCTCGCGCATCCTCTTCGGCAAGGACCACATACTCCCCGTTCGAACGCAGGGCCGCGCTGATACCCATTTCAACGTCGATCCAGCCGCTCGTGCTGCCGACCGTCGAACTCGGTGCGAGGAAGCCGACTTGCTGGCCGGTACTTGCGTCGTAGACGTCGACATGGGCCGTCAGCGATTCCGCGACGAACACGTAGTTACCTGCCGCAGCCAGGCCGACCGCAGCCGGGAGCGTAGACGACGGGACGTACGGCAGTTGCACCGTCCATTGCAACGACGGCGAGCCCGAACTCCAGTTGTTGTAGCGTGCGAGAACGGTACCGATCGCCTTCCAATCCGCAGAGGCGTACGGCTGGGTGCTCGTATAGCCCGAGATGTACATCGTGTCGGTCTCCGACACATACACGATGCGGGCGATATGCGTGAACGGCTGCGGCATCGGGAAAACCTTCGCGCCTTGGTACTGATAGACCGGGTTGCCGTACGCATCGACACCTTGCAGCGGCATTTCACGGATACCGCTGCCCTCCGTCGCGAGCCAAACGTTTGCGGCATCGTCGACGTACCAGTAGCCGTTGCACACGGTATTACCCGTCGACGGGTTCGACTGGATTTCCGCCGGCTCGATGGCACCATCGCCGTTGGCGTCACGCCACATCCATTCTCCGGTCTTCGGTTGTCCCTGCGGCCAGCTACCCGGGATCGTGTTCTGCGACAGCAGGCCCGACGGCACGGCCACTTCGCCGTTCGTGCTCGGCTGGAACCGATAGATGCTCAGATAGTGCGCATACATGTCTTGCGTGTACAGGAACCGCTGACCGTTGATGCGGCGCACCAGCGGTTCGCCACGCACGTTACGCGTCGTGTGGAGCGCGGGATCGTCCGGGTAGCGGTAGGCATTCATCGTGAAGCCCGCATAGCTCCACTCCTGGCCCGCCGACGCCGAGTAGTTCAACGAGAAGTGCTTCGAGCCCGAGAACACGTCGCCGGGTGACGCCGGGTCGAGCGCCGCGCCGTCGACGAACAGCAGCCCGTGAAGACGCCAGTTCAGCGCTTGCGTCGACCAGTTGTAGCTCTCGAGCACGGTACCTTGGCCAACACCCGTCGAGCCGAACGCACGCAGGCCGGCGCCGTTCTGCGCGACATACAGGTTGCCCGTGCTGTCGAAGCCAAGCCCCGTGAGACCGTTGAAGCGCCAGTTGCCCGGCGTGCCGGCCGTGCCTTGGAAGATCCCGCCTTGCGCGCCGAGCGCACCGGCATACTGGGTTTGTCCGCTCACCTCGTTGTAGATGAGGATCTGCTGTGACGGACCGTCGTCGGCGATCAGCAGCTGGCCCGACGGCGAGATCGTCAGATCGGCTGGCACGGCCGACGGCGGCAGCGCCACCGTGCCGGGCAGCGCGGCGCCCGCGGCCGAATAGTGCACGACGCTACGGGCCGACGACTGCATCCCCTGAATGACCCACAGCGAACCGTCCTGGTCGATCGCGATACGCCCCGGCGAAGACGCCGCCCACGAGCGCAACGGCGCCATCGTGTTCGCGTCGAATACCTGGATCTGGTTCGCATAGGCGTTGCTGACGTACAGCTCCGTGCTCGACGCGGCAAGGCCGCGTATACCGGCGTCCGTCGTGTCCGGCGCCGTGTTGACGATCAGGAAGCTGTTCTTCGTCGTGTTGTTCACATTGCCGATGCCGCTCGCGAACGGTGCACCCTGTGCGATGTTGCTGAGCAGACGTCGCGTGATGCCGAACCACGTCGAGCCGCTCGGCGGGTAGCTGCTGCCGGTCAGCTTGCCGCTTTCGTTGTCGATCGACATAGCCGCATACAGATAGGTGCCGTTGATGGCGATCGCGTCGCCGCCCGTGTTGCCCCAGCCGTGCGTATTGCCGGCGAGGCCCACCTTCGTGCCGTTGGAGTACTTGCCGATTTCGCTGCCGCTTTCGTCCCACGGCGCATTCGTATAGACGCTGCCATCGGGGCCGACAGCCATTGCTTCGACGTCGAGCTGGACCCACTTGCCGTCACCGTAGCCGAACGTGTTGCCGATCCACGACGTCGTGGAGTTCAGCTGCGTCTGCGAGAACGAGGCCGTCGGCAGGAGCGCCGAGACTGCGACCAACGAGGTGCAGAGGTAACGTGCAGTTTTTTTGAAAAAAGCATCCCCGCACCGCGCTGCTGCGCGGCGAACAATCTGTGCCATTTTTACTTCCCCCGAGCAGCAGCCCTATTTTTTTGATTAGGACTACTACCTATACGATGATCACGTCGCCCGGCCCTTGATTCGCATTCCTGATCTCCGACACTTCCTGGATGCGAACTTCCGATATGTGCAGTCGCTGAACCGAACGGATGGAAAGACTTTTGACCCTGTCTTGCAGGCTGGGCCTTCAAGGACCCTTTCTTATGGGCTCTAGTATTGCCGCTCGCGCAGACAGCGAAAATCAGCGTGGGAGGAGAATGCCGTGCGGATTCGGCAAATTTCGGTAGGATTCGTCTGACATAACTTCAGCGCGGCGACGACGGCGGGCGCGGCAAGATTTTCCGTCTGATAGCGCACAGACCGCGCCCATCAGGAGGGATTTTTTACCTTTTCCGGCGCCTATAGATTTTGTAGTCCTAACTACCTAGGCAGAGGGAGTCCGCTCGATGAGCGGAAAAGGCGGGATAGGGAGAAACAGGTAGCGGAGGGAGAGAAAAGGGGAAGCGATCAGCCGAACGGCCGCACACCGATCAGCCAGCCGTGCAAGAAGAACGCGAATACAGCCCACACCACAATCCCGCCCACGACGACGCGCGCGTCGCCGAGCAGCGTGCCTGCCGGATAGCGCGTGCCGGCGAGCCGATCGCGGCGGCGCCACACGAGAAAGCTCGTCGTCGACCAGACAAAAAACGCGCCAAACAGCAGGATGGCGTTGGCCGTGCCGTTGGCCAGCAGATGTCCGACGGCCCAAACCGCCACGCCGGCCAGCATCGGGTGGCCGAGCAACTGCTTGATGCGGCTGGCGGGCGCGTACGCCGCGCCGATCAGCACGAATGCGATCGCCACGAGCAACGCGGTCAGATGGCGCGCGCCGGCCGGCGGCATCCATAGGACTATCGGCGCGCGGCGCGCCACACCGTAGCCCAGCACGATCAGCACAATCCCTAGCGCCGATGCGAGCGAGTAAAGCCCCTTCCATCCGCGCTCGCCGAGCCGCGTGACCTGAGCATTACGCCACGGCTCCGCCACGAGCCGGATCGAGTGAACACCGAGAAAAATCACCAAACCGAGGATCAGTATTGCCACGTCGGACTCCTTTGCGTTGTCGTTCTACGTCGCGTGCTCGCGCCGATGCTTGCGCATCGGTGCGAGCGAATACTGGCGTCGATTTTAGGGCGCGACTGAGATCACTTGCGCGATGGCAGCCGTGAGCTTCTTGGCGTAAGGCACGTGCAAGAACTCGTTGGGGCCGTGTGCGTTGGATTTCGGGCCCAGCACGCCACAGACCACGAATTGCGCCTGAGGAAAGCCTGCTTGCAGCACGTTCATCAGCGGAATCGTGCCACCCTGACCGATCGAAGCGCACGGCGCGTCGAAGTAGGCTTGCGAGGCATCCTGAAGCGCCTTGCCAAGCCACGGTGCCAGATCGGGCGCATTCCAGCCGTTGGCCGCACCGGCCTCGGGATTGAACGTGACCTTCGCGTTATAGGGCGGATCGAATTCGAGCAGCGCCTTCAACTCGGCTACGGCGCGCGCCGCGTCGATGAGCGGCGGCAGTCGCAGCGACAGCTTGAACGCGGTGCGCGGACGCAGCACGTTGCCCGCGCCGGCCACCGGCGGCAGCCCTTCCGCACCGGTGACGGACAGCGTCGGACGCCAGGTTGCATTCAACAGTGCCTCACGCGGATCCGTCGTGGTCGGCAGCACGGGCTTGCCGTCCTGTCCGCAAGCCCACGGTGAGGACCGCCATACCTCGTCGCCGAGAATGCGTGCCGCCGCCTCGGCTTCGCTGAGGCGGCTGGACGGGATCGGGCAATGAAAACCGGGCGGCAACAGATTGCCGGAGGCCGCATCTTCGAGCCGCTCGAACAGCTGCCGCATGATACGAAAGCTCGACGGCACGATGCCGCTGTAAGTCCCCGAGTGCACACCTTCGTCGAGCACCTGCACTTCCAGCGCGCCGGCGACGTTCCCGCGCAGCGAGGTGGTCAGCCATAGTTGATCGTAGTTGCCGGCGCCCGAATCGAGGCATACGACGAGGCCGACCTTGCCGAGCCGCTCACGCAGCGCGTCGACGTACGGCAGCAGGTCGTAACTGCCCGACTCCTCACACGTTTCGATGAGACCCACGCAGCGCGGACGCTCGACGCCCTGCGCATCGAGTGCGGCCAGCGCCGAGATGCTCGCGTAGATCGCGTACCCGTCGTCGGCCCCGCCGCGGCCGTACAGCTTGCCGTTTTCGTATTTGGGCGACCATGGGCCGAGGTCGTTGCGCCAGCCGTCGAACTCGGGCTGCTTGTCGAGGTGGCCATACAGGACGATCGTCTCGGTGCTGCCCGAGCGCGTCGCAGGACTTTCGAAGAAGATGACGGGGGTGCGGCCAGGCAACCGCACGATCTCCAGCTTGAGTCCGCGCACGGGCTGCCGTTCGGCCCATTGCGCGGCATCGGTGACGACGCGCTCGAGGTAGCCGTGCTTGGCCCAGTCGGCATCGTAGGCCGGACTCTTGGCGGGGATGGCGATATAGTCGGTCAAGGCCGGGACGATTTCGTCGTCCCATTTGCGCTCGACGAACGCGCTGAGCGCGTCCCGATCGAGCTGCACGGAATGTTGCGTCGCATCGGCTGCAGTCATGGCGGCTTTGCCCTATCGATGAAAGCGCACATGATAGTCCCGATTGCGCGCTATTTCGATATCGCGTGACTTGTACGGAGACGCCGCGCGTGTCCGTGCATTCCCTCGCGCACGGGTCCAATTCGCCAATTGCATAACCGCTCGCATGCGGGATGGGTGCGCGGCGCTGCAGGAAATCGCGGAACGCGCGACAATCGTAGGCCTATGGTGCCGGGAGCGCGTTTATATGTGGGTCAAAACCATTGTGCAAATTGCCGAAATCGTCGCCGCGCTCGCCCTTTACTTCCTCCCCGCGATTATGGCGGATCGGCGCAAGCGGCATGACCTGTTGACGATTGCGTTATTCAACGCCTGCCTGGGCTGGACCGTGCTCGGCTGGGTGATCGCGATGCGCTGGGCCCTCGTGCCGAACCCGCCGCCCGACCTCGAGCACGACGTGGTCGCCAAACGGCGCCTGGTCGGGATGCGTACGTTCTCGAAAGCGCTGGTGACCCGCATCCAGCAACGCGGGGCCAAACGCAACGCCGACGCTGCACGCCGCTAACGCATCAGGCAAGCCAATCGCCTGCGGTCGTGCCGCGAAAATGCACGCGCCCTGGGGAGATCGAGCGTGGTTCACGCACGAGCGCGTCACTTGGAAATTTCTCTTGCCGGAAGTCGCCGCGCTCGTCGAACCATTGGCAAACGGCCCAATCACCATCTGTGCGGCTCGTTCCCACGTGCTCGACGGTCATGCGCGGACCACCCGCCTTCGTCGTCACCACATCGCCCGCACAAAATCGTTCAATTGGATCGAGAGAAATCGTAAGCATGTGCGCTCCGTCGAGAAAAATCGCATCGATTCGGAAAAAGCCAGCTTGGTGCGCCAGCGCACGGAATAAATTTTCCGCTCTGTTTGCCTTTGCTGCCGCGATAACGACTGGGGTGGCCAACAGAGATTAACAATAGAATTTTTATTCCACAAGCAACTTTAGGGAAAACATGGGTAAACCGTTTCACTATATTTAATCGTCAGACGTATCATTCGACCCACCCAATAGCCATTGCGTCGGGCGAAAATACTTAAAAGAAATTCGGCGCCGGAAAATCATAAATTTGAAACAATTGTATGCCTTCCGAGTCGACCGTGCCGCGGTGGATCGCCACAGTCAAGCCTGACGGGCTGAGCGCCGCATATCGGGCACCTCACCCAGTGTCACCAAAGTAAAGCCCAGCCCGCAGGATAGCCTAGTTAGCCGACACGCGCTTGACGGCCATCAAAATGGCTATTCGTAAATAGATATGAAGTATTTTCCAAATATTCGACTCGAATAATCGAAAACGTTTTCGATCAAGACGAATTATCTGCAAATTACCGGCACGATCTGAATAACGTGCCGGCGCAACGGCGATGTTTTCGTCAATCGTCAGGATGCAGATGCCGCGACGCACGCCGCGATGCCACCACGATCAGCTTCATCGTAGCCCGCGTCGCACCGACGAACAGCTTGCGGGCGGCGCGCTCGTCGAACGTCTCGAAGTCGACCTCGGTCAGAATCGCGCATGGCGCGGACTGGCCCTTGAAACGATAGATCGACTCGAGCAGGACATCCCCTTCACGGTATTCAGGGCTGCCGAACAAGTCGTACTTGCCGGTGAAATTACGCAGTCGATGCGGCCCCAGATGATCGAGCGGCGTGAGCACGGAGCCCTCGCGCCCCCGATATGACAGCACCGCGATGTCCTGCTTGCGAAAGCCGAATGAAAGGGCCTGGGTGATGGCACGCTTGGTCGCCTCGACGACGCCGTCCACGCTCGTTTCGTCGTACTGATTGAGCACGATATCGGAGCCGTCGAACGGGCTGCCCGAAGTGAGACGCGACGCGTGCGGCACCGGCGCCCCAACCTTCGTGCGAACGAAGTCGAGAATGTCGCGCGGGCTGCGATAGTTCGTCGTTTCGGTCAGCACCGTCCAGCCCGGCAACGTCACGGGCTCACGCATATAGAGGTTCTGCAGCGGGTCCTCGAGCCACCACCAGGCGCCACCCGGGCGGACGAGACGCGCGAGCGCTTCGACCCAGGGCTCCTGAAAGTCCTGCCCTTCGTCGACGATCAGGACATCGAACGTCCAGCGCTCGTCGATCGGCGCCTCGGCGAACGCGGCCTCGAGCCGGCTGAACACCTCGGGCGCGCCGAAGTCGGGCGCCCGGCCCACATCGCGCACGATCCAGTCGCACAGCTGATGGTAATTGGCGACTTTGGCCCCAGCCGGCGCCACGCGTGCGATGTGATCGGCCAGCGGCCGGTTGAAGCACACGTAGAGCGCACGCTTGCCGCTGGCGGCGGCGTCTTTCATGGCCTGTACCGCGAGCTGCGTCTTGCCCGAGCCCGCGGTGCCGATCACGCGCAGCCGGAACGGCTCGAACGACAGCCGCCGGGCCCAAGTGGCGAGACCACCCGACAGACGCGTGACGAGCGTGCCGGCCTGACCGACGAGCGCGCTCGCGTCGGGCGTGAGCGCCAACTCGTCGGCAAGGAAGTGGTGGATCTTCGGTGCGCACGGCAGGCGCGGCTCGTCGGCCGGCAGCGCTGCCATGATGACCGACGCGAGTCGGTCCTTGCGCGTCGCATCGACGATGTGCGTCGCCTCCACGCCGGCGATCGCCGCGTCCTTCACCACGTAGTCAGGGCAGTAAAGCAGGGCCTCGATACAATAGGTACCGGCCCCGAAAGCTTCGGTAAAGCGCCGATGCATGCCTTCGACGGTCCGTGCCAGCTGGATCGCAACGTTGCGCTCGGTTTGCAGATAGACTTTGACGAGCCCTTTCGGCGTCTCGCGCAGGAAGCCCGCCTTCTGCTCGAGCAGCATCACGCGGCCCGCCGGGCTCACGACGACGAAGTCGGCTTCGCCGAAAACGGAAAAGCTTCCATTCAGGCGCGTCCAATGGACGCCGTGATAGACGGTGTAGCCGTCGGGCAGCGCCGTCTCGAGCAGCGCGAGCGTTTCGCGTTCGCGCACGGCGGCGCCGGTAGCGGCCAGGTTTTTCCAATCGTCAGGGATGAGGCGGGCCATGGTCGGGCAATTCCTCGTGGGACGGTTTGAATTCGGCGTATTGTACAAACCGCGTGATCGCCGCCGCTCGGATGGCGACACCATTTTTTATCGGAGGAGGTACAAATGCTGCAAATTTGGGGACGAGCGAACTCCGCCAACGTGCAAAAGGTGCTCTGGTGCTGCGACGAACTGGGTCTGCCGTTCGAGCGCATCGATGCCGGCTTGCAATTCGGCCGAGTCAACGATCCCGACTATCGGGCGCTCAACCCGAACGGCCAGGTTCCGACGCTCGTCGACGGGACGTACGTGCTGTGGGAGTCGAACTCGATCTTGCGCTATCTGGCCATGCAATATGGCGCATCGAGCTCGCTGTATCCGGCCGAGCCGAAGCAGCGAGCCAGCGTCGACCGCTGGCTCGACTGGACGCTCACGATGTTGGCGCCGGCCGAGCGCCCGGTATTCATTACCCTCGTCCGCACACCGGCCGAGAAGCGCGACCATGCGGCACTCGAGGCCAACCTCGTCACGCTGACCGCGCGCTGGAAACTGCTCGATACGTACCTGCAAGGCCGCTTTTACGTGGAAGGCGACAAGTTCACGATCGCCGACATCGTGCTGGGTACGTTCGCCCGTCGCTGGTTCGGGCTCGAAGGCGTCGAGCGAGCGCCGATGCCGAGCCTCGAGCGCTGGTATCAGCGCGTCGCGCAGCGAGCGGCATTCAAGAAGTACATCGATTTGCCGCTGACCTGAGGCGGCCGGCCGAGCCGGCGTGCGCAGCCGCGTTCAGCGGCCCGCACGCCGGTCGTCGGCGCGCTGCAACAGCGCTTCGATCAGCGGCAGCTGCACGGGCTTGGTCAGATGCATGTCGAACCCCTGCGAAAGCGAACGTTCGATGTCGGCGTCCTGGCCGAAGCCCGTCATCGCCGCAAACAGGGTCGGCTCGAATCCGCTCGCCTGCTTGAGTTCATGCAGCACGCTGAAGCCGTCGGCGCCCGGCATGGCAATGTCGATCAGCGCGACGTGCACGACCGACGCACCCGCTGCGAACGCAAGCGCTTGCGCGCCGCTGTAGGCCACGTGCACGTGATGCCCCTTCATGCGCAACAGCATCGCCATGCTGTCGGCCGAGTCACCGTTGTCGTCGACGATGAGGATCGACAGCCCTTCCTTCTCCCCCTCGCGCGGCCCCGTGCGGCTCGCCGCCGATGCAGCGTCGTTCGCCGCGAGCTGCACGCCGAGCAACGGCAGCCGCACCGTGAAGGCGGCGCCACAACCTGGGCCATCGCTCGCCGCGGCGATCGCCCCGCCATGCATCTCGACCAGCCAGCGGCATATCGTGAGCCCGATGCCGAGCCCGCTTTCCTTACGCTCGAGCCGGGTGTCGGCCTGCACGAACAAGTCGAAGATCGAGCCGATCGCCTCGGGCTCGATACCGCTGCCGCGATCGGTCACACGCACGACCGCGAATGTGCGGTTTTCCTCGGCGATCGTCACGCCGATCGGATCGCCGCGTTCCGAGAACTTCGATGCATTGTTCAATAGATTCTGGATGACCTGTATGAGACGTGCCGTGTCGCCGTTGACGAAGACGCCCGCCTCGGGCGCCTCTACCTGTACGACTTGCTGCCGCAAGCCCAGCAACGGGCGCATCATCTCGATGGCATGTGCCGTGACGTCGCGCAGATCGACGGGCGCGAGGCGCAGCGCGATCTTGCCGGTGGTAATGCGGCCAGCGTCGAGCAGGTCGTCGACGAGCCGCGTCAGATGCGAGATCTGCCGGTCGATCATGTCCCGGCACTGCTTGAGCGTCGGGCTCAAAAGCGGCTCGAGCTTCATCACGCTCAGCGCGTTGCTGACCGGTGCGAGCGGATTGCGCAGCTCGTGCGCGAGTGTCGCGAGGAATTCGTTCATGTGCTCGCTTGCCGCTTCGAGATCGCGCAGCCGTTTGCGCTCGGTCATGTCGCGCGTGACCTTCGCGTAGCCGCGCAGCTTGGGTTCGCCGCCGTGCGTGGTGTAAAGCGCCGTGATGACGACGTTGGCCCAGAACAGCGAACCGTCCTTGCGCACGCGCCAGCCTTCATCTTCGATTCGCCCTACCGTTGCCGCGGTCGTGAGCGTGCGCGCGGGCTTGCCGTTCGCGACGTCTTCGGGCGGATAGAAGATCGAGAAGTGGCGGCCGATGACTTCCTGTGCCGTATAGCCTTTGATCTTCTGCGCGCCGACGTTCCAGCTCACGATGCAGCCATCGGGATCGAGCATGAAGATCGCGTAGTCCTGCACCGAATCGACAAGGATGCGGAAACGCTCCTCGGGCGGCACGACCTGCTCCGATGGTGGCGGGACGGCTTGGCTTTCACGGGCGGGGGCGGACGGTTCCGAGCGCATGGCGGCGGCAATTCGTTAAACGGAAACTGCACGAATGTTCAGGGCACCACGCAAGCATGACTTATGCCTGCCACGAAGCCTGCCGATGAGAACCGCGCTGCAACGCAGCGTCACCACTCGTGCCAAGTCGATTCTGCGAAGCATCGCGGATCGCCCATGAATCCACGCAAAAGTCCCGCCAGCACATCGAAAGAAAAGCCCGAAAGCAAAACGCAACTTTGACAAGACGCTTTGCAAAAACTACTGCGCCCATGCGGTAAAACAACCACGCGAGGCACGCACGCTCGCTGATCCGAGCGTGCGGCCGTGGCCACCGTGGCGTGTGTCACTGCTGCTGTGCTTCAACCGTGTGGACAGCATCGAGGATCACCTTCGCTACCTCCGAGGGCCGAGACTCCTGAGGGACATGGCTGGTCGGAAGGCTCGTCACCCTTGCGCCAATCTTCTTTGCCATGGCCCGCTCCAAATCCGGCTGGATCATCCGATCCTGCTCGCTGACGATGTACCACGACGGTTTCGACTGCCATGCCGCGACGGTCGTCTTTTCTCCAAAGGCAGAGGCTTTGATCGGCCCCTGCGTTGCCGCCATGACACGGGCCTGCGCTGCCGGCACATCCGGCGCGAAATCGCTCGCCAACGCAGCCTCGGGCAGCGACAGGTAGCCGTCCACATCCGCCACCAGCTTGGCGATGCCCGGGCTGGGAGGGAAGCCCTTACCGGCCTCCGCCGTCGACTGACCGGCATCGGGCGCGAAGGCAGCCACGTAGACCAACGCCGAGACCTTGTCATTCGCGCCGGCTTCCGTGATGACGGTTCCACCCCACGAGTGACCGACCAGGACAACCTTGCCAGGCTGGTTGTCGATGGCGCGACGCGTAGCAGCGACGTCGTCTGCCAGCGAGTTGAGCCCGTTCTGAACGGCCTGCACTTTCACGCCCTTCGCTTGCAGCAGTGGGATGACTTTCGCCCAGTCCGAGCCGTCGGCAAAGGCGCCATGGACGATCACCACGGAAGGCGGGTTGGTGCCCTCCGCAAAGACGGGGGAAGTTGCAGCTACGCCAACGGCGAGCAACGCAGCAGCGGCGAATTTCTGATGAAACATAACGATTCCTTTTTTGGTTAAGCGGTCTGCCGAGAAGGTGGGCGAGTCACTTGTTCTGCGCCAGAAGCTTGCGAATGGCGGCGTCCGTTTCGGCGTAGCGTCCTTCTCCGAAGGACTGGTAGACGATGCGGCCCTCGGCATCGATCAGGTAGAGAGCAGGCCAGTACTCGTTGTGGAACGCCGACCACGTGCCATAGCTATTGTCTTGGGCAACGGGATAGTGGATATCGAAGCGCTTGAGCGCTTCCTGCACGTTGGAAGTGGACTTCTCGAACGGGTATTCGGGCGTGTGGACCCCGACGACAACGAGCCCTTGATCCTTGTACTTCTCGTACCACTGCTTCACGTAAGGCAGCGTGTTGATGCAGTTGATACAGGAGTACGTCCAGAAATCGACCAGTACGACCTTGCCTCGCAAGGCCTTCATCGAAAGCGGCGGCGAGTTGAGCCAATGGTCGATGCCGGTGAACTCGGGCGCGGCGCCCCCCTCTGCGGCAGGCGCGCTGAAGGCGCGCGCGCCCGTCCCGACGAAATAAACGGCGGCAATGCCGATCGCAACCAGGGCAGTACGTAGATACGTGCGCATGATTTCAGGTACTTGAAAGGTTGGAAGGCGTGCCAATGAAGCCGGCATGCTCGGCGGCCTTCCGATCGCATCGGGAGGCCCCCTGGACGGGTGTCAGACCAGACGCAGCTCGACGTGGATGTTGCCGCGCGTAGCTTTCGAATATGGGCAAAGCTGGTGCGCCGCTTCAACCACCGCTTGCGCCACCTCCCGATCGATGCCCGGCAGGCTGATGTTCAGGCGGGCCTGCAGCAAGTAGGCGTCGCCGGTTGTCCCAAGGTCCACTTCCGTATCCAATGCCAGGTCCGACGGCAGCTTGATCTTCATCTGGCTGGCAGCGCGGCCCATTGCGCCAATGAAGCAGGCCGACCATCCGGCAGCAAACAACTGCTCAGGGTTCGTTCCCGAACCGTTGCCGCCCGGCGGGGACAGCTTCAGATCGAGCCGATCATCATCGCTATGAGCCTGGCCTTCGCGGCCGCCAGTGACGTGGACCTTGGCGGTGTACAGCACGTTTTCGATACGGGTCATGATGCGTTCCTCGTTGGTTTGGGGATGGCCTGAGATCGCTTCGCAGATGCTCGGCGCTGGGCCATGGAACGCATTAAAGACGGCCGACGTATCGCACGCGTAGCGTGTAACGGCCTGTTGTGTCTTGGTACGTATCGGCGTTGCCGCGTGATACAGACGCATACAAAAATCCGGCGGCAAACAGTTGGTAGGTGGTGTGAGGCGAAGAAACAGGGCAAGGTGCTCGACACGGTCTTTGTATCGCTCTGTATCCGACGGCCCACCGGATACGCAACTTTTCAAATCGGAGGATTGAGCAAACAGGCGCGATACGTCGGCCAGCGATGCTCACCATCGACATCACTTCGAATGGAGCAAGCCATGTCCGAATCGATCAATCAACAGCGGCGGCGCCTGTTCAGCTCGGCCGCCATCACGCTCGCTGCCGCGCCACTGGGCCTATCCAGTCTGGCTCGTGCCGAATCCGGCAAGGCGGCAACGCTCCCGCCGACGGCCAGGCCGGGTGCGCATACCCAATTCTCGAAGATCAAACAAGTGATCGCCGGCGAGCTCAACATCGGCTACGCAGAGGAAGGTCCGGAGAATGGGCCGGTGGTGATCTGCCTGCATGGCTGGCCCTATGACATTCACAGCTTTGTCGACGTCGCACCCGCGCTCGCGGCGGCCGGCTACCGAGTCATCGTGCCGTACGCGCGTGGCTATGGAAGCACGCGCTTTCTTTCCAATGCGACATTTCGCAATGGCGAGCAGGCGGCGCTTGCGCTCGACACCCTGGCCCTGATGGACGCGCTCGGAATCAAACAGGCGATTTTCGCCGGCTACGATTGGGGCGCACGGACGGCCTGCATTATCGCGGCGCTGTGGCCCGAGCGCTGCAAAGCGCTGGTTTCCGTCAGCGGCTACCTGATCGGCAGCGTCGCGGGCAACAGCAAGCCGCTTGCGCCACAGGCTGAGCTCCAGTGGTGGTATCAGTTCTACTTCGCCACCGAGCGCGGAAGGCTCGGCTATGAGCAGCACCGGCACGACTTCGCGAAGCTGATCTGGCAACTCGCCTCGCCTAAATGGAATTTCGATGATCGTACGTTCGATCGGAGTGCTGCGGCTTTCGACAACGAAGACCACGTGAGCATCGTGATCCACAACTATCGGTGGCGGCTCGGCCTCGCTGAAGGCGAGTCACGACACGACGGCCTGGAAAGGCATCTGGCCGAGTTTCCGAGCATCGAAGTCCCCACCATCACGATGGAAGGCGACGCAAATGGTGCGCCCCATCCGGAGCCGAGTGCCTATGCCCGCAAATTTTCGGGCAAGTATCAGCACCGCCTCGTCACGGGCGGCATCGGCCACAATTTGCCGCAAGAAGCACCGTTGGAATTTGCCAGAGCGGTAATCGACGCGGATCACCTGTAAAGGCACCCGCTTTCGGATTTCGAAGGCAGCGGTCAATTTAACGTAACGACCGCTGCCAACCCACCGCCCTCGCGATTGCGCAACTGAAGCGAACCGCCGATCGCGACCGCAAGCTGGTGTGCGATGGCGAGGCCCAGACCCGTGCCGCCGGTCTCGCGGCTGCGCGAGTTCTCGAGCCGGACGAACGGTTGCAGCACGGCTTCGAGCTTGTCTTCCGGGATGCCGGCACCACGATCGAGCACCTCGATGATCACGCTGCCACGCTCTCGGCGCACACGCAGTTCCGCGGCACCGCCAAACTTGATGGCGTTATCGATCAGGTTGGTCAGGATCCGGCGCAGCGCATGGGGACGCGTCTCGATGGTGCCGTCGATGTTCTGCTCGACGGTCACGGTCTTGCGCATGTCCTGGTAGTCGTACGCCAGGCTCTCGATAAACGATCCGAGGTCGATTCTCGATGGCTTCTCGCCATCGCCATGCATGGAGCGCGCATACGCCAGCCCTTCTTGTACGAGCCGTTCGATCTCGGTCAGGTCTTGCTCCATCTTGCGGCTCTCTTCCGAGTCCGCCCCCATCTCGACGCGCAGCTTCATGCGCGTGATCGGCGTCTGCAGGTCGTGCGAGATGGCCGCCAGGATCTGCACGCGTTCCTCGACGAACCGCGCGATGCGATCGCGCATCGCGTTGAACGCCCGCGCGGCACGTTCCAGCTCGGCTGGACCGGTCTCATCGAGCAGCGGTGTCCTCGTATTGGGATCGAGCGTGTCGGCCGCTTCGGCCAGCGCCGCCAGCGGCCGGATCGCCAGGCGTACGGCGAACCAGCAGCACAGAACCAGCAGCAGCAGTTGAATCAACAGCACATAAGGCAGCCACTGAGCGATCGGTGTCATGCGGGGGTGCACGTCGATCGTCAGCGGGCTGCCATCGCTCAGCGTCAGGTGCGCCTGCACTTGCTTGCCACCGCCGGGAATCGCTTCGACTTCGACAGGGAAACGGCCGCCGCTGGCTTGCGTGATCCGGTCGGCAATCGCCTTCCCGCGCGGCGTCATCTCGGGCACACCCGGCGAGCCCGGCCCCAGGATATATCGGTAGTTGCCGCGGTTCACGCGCGGCAGCCACTGCGGCCGCTCGGCAGCAGGCACGCGGTCCAGGATGGCAATCGAGGTCGCCACGTCGGTCTCCAGCGTGTCGAGCATGACTTCGCGTGCGCTCATGTAACGCTCGGAGAACAGCACGGCGAATGACAAGCCATATGCGATCACCAGGCCGACCAGCAGAATCAGGAACAGGCGCGAACGCAGCGAGCGCGGCCAAGGTCGGAAACGCGCCTTCACTGGCGTGCCTCCTTGATCTCCACGGGCATTGCCAATACGTAGCCCTCGCTGCGCACGGTCTTGATGTAGCTCGGTTCGCGCGCATCGTCCCTCAGACGCTGACGCAAGCGGCTGACCAGCAGGTCGATCGAGCGCTCGAACATCTCCGCCTCGCGGCCCTGCGTGAGATTGAGGAGTTGGTCGCGATTGAGCACTCGCTGAGGATGATCGACGAACACGCGCAGCAGCCGGTACTCTGCGCCGCTCAGCGCGACGATGGTGCCCTCGCGGTCGATCAGGTGACGTGCCGTGGTATCCAGCTGCCAGTCACCGAACGCGAGCACCCGTCCGGCCTCGGTGATCTGCAGATTGGGCGGCAACATCCTGGTGCGGCGCAGCACGGCCTTGATGCGTGCCAGCAGCTCGCGCGCGGCAAAGGGTTTGGCGAGGTAATCGTCCGCGCCCATTTCGAGGCCGATGATGCGGTCTGTTTCATCATCGCGTGCAGTCAGCATCAGGATCGGCGTGGCCTTGTGCTTCCCGGCGCGCAATTCGCGGCACAGCACCAACCCATCGTCACCCGGCAGCATCACGTCGAGCACGATCAGATCGACGGCATCGGCCTCCAGGAACGACCTCATGTGGCGGCCATCAGGGGCCACGGTCACGCGCAGACCGTTCTTGGTGAGGTAGGTCGAAACCAGTTCGCGGATTTCCCGGTCGTCGTCGACGATCAGGATATGGTCGATATGCGAGTCCATCGGCTTTATCTCGGCAGGATTGGAAGAATGCGGCCTGTCAGGTCCGACGACATTGTATGGGGCTGCCCATCCTTGCGTGTACCACAATGTATCGGGTCACGAAGCTGCCACACAGCGGTACATATTCGGCCGTTTGCGACACATCCTGGCGATGTGGGCGGTGTCTGATCGAGGGCAAGCCAAGCCCCTTGCGAATGGAGCCCGATCATGACCCTGCTGATTCTCGCCTATCTGGGTGGTGTGCTGACCATCCTGAGTCCGTGCATCCTGCCCGTCCTGCCCTTTGTCCTGAGCCGAACCGGACAGCCATTCCTACGCAGCAAGCTGCCGATGCTCGCCGGCATGGCGCTGACTTTTGCCGCCGTGTCCACGGTCGCGTCGGCCGGCGGTAGCTGGGTGGTGCGCGCCAACGAATACGGACGCGATGGCGCGCTGATCCTTCTCGCGGTCTTCGGACTCTCCCTGCTCATGCCCGACTTGGCCACCCGGCTCGCGCGCCCTGTGGTGGCGCTGGGCAACCGGCTGAGTACCGGCAACGCAGGCGCGCCGGCTTCGGCATGGGGATCGCTGGTGCTTGGCATCGCGACCGGCATGCTTTGGACGCCGTGCGCGGGCCCCATCCTCGGTCTCGTGTTGACAGGCGCGGCCTTGAACGGCGCCAGCATTTCAGCTGCATTGGCGCTGACGGCCTATGCAGCCGGCGCGGCAACCTCGCTGACCGCCGCGCTCGGCATCGGCGGCCGCGTCTTCGCGTTGATGAAGCGATCGCTAGGCGCTGGCGAATGGATCCGCCGTGGCCTCGGGGCGAGCGTGCTGGGAGGGGCAATCGCCATCGGTGCGGGTGCCGACACTCGCCTGCTCGCGCATTTGCCCGCCAGCGGCGCGGCATGGATCGAGCAGGCACTGGTGGGCGCATGGCACACGAAAAGTCCCTCGCCGCGAGCCGCGGACGCAGAGACTTAGCAGGGAACGTTCACATTCCCTGGACCGCACTCGCGTACTTGTGAGCGGCCGCCGTCTCCGCCAACAGCGCCACGAGCCGATCGGGCTGCGCGGGCTTGGTCATGAAATGCTGGAAGCCTTCCCCGATGCTGCGTAGCCGATAGGCGTCATCGGTATGGCCCGTAATGGCGATCGCCACGGCGGGCACACGATTGCTGCGGATTTCATCGTCGCGCAGCCGCTGAATCAGGTAGAAGCCGTCCATCGCCGGCAAGTCGAGGTCACATACGATCGCGTCGGGTGCCATGCTCAAAACGGCTTCGACGCCTTCTTCGGCATCGGCTGCTGCCACTACACGCGCCCCTTCGGATTCGAGCATCTCTTTCAGCGATTCTCTGCTGGATCGATCGTCGTCGACCACGACGATCGTCATGTGCTCCAGTCTCAGTACTCCGTCCATATCAGTCTTCTAAGCTTTCTATGCATTTGCCTGATGCTCGGACCGGCTAGCGCGTCGCAAGTTGCATAGGCTGCGGCACAGCATCGGGTCGCGACGTCTCTCACGCCGCCGCGGACAATATCACGTCATAACGTCGTACGGATGAATGACGGCGCGCCCATTATTGGTTTTGCCGCACATTGCGCGATGCGACATGCAGGTTTTACATGCTGCAGCGGCGACGCCACAGCTGCGCGCTACAATCCGCGCATGCCGAAACCGACCTCCTCGCCACCCGCACAAACAGGCGCGCCGGCGCATGCGCCGCTCAACGAATACACGGTCGACGAGCTTGCGCGCGTCGCCGGTACCACCGTGCGCAATATACGTGCCTACCAGGACCGAGGGCTGCTTGCGCCCCCGACCAAGCGTGGCAGGATCGGCGTCTATGACGACACGCATCTGTCTCGTCTGAAGGTCGTCAATCACCTGCTCGCGCGCGGCTATACCCTCGCCAACATTCAAGACCTGATCCAGGCTGTCGAACAAGGCCACGACCTGCGCTCGATCCTCGGTCTCGAAAGCGCAATCGGCTCGCGCTGGTCGCATGAAAGACCGCACTCGTACTCGCTTGCCGCGCTCGCGAAGATGTTCGGCGGCGCCTCGCCCGGGCGTCTTGCGCAGGCCGTCGAACTCGGGCTCGTGGAACGCGACGGCCTGAAGTTCGTGGCGCCGAGCCCCGCTTCGCTCACGACCGGCGCGGCCCTCGTGAAGGAAGGCGTTCCGGCTGACGACCTGCTCGAAGCCGTACGCGCCTCGCGACCGCATTTCGAGGCAGTCGCCAAGGTGCTCGTCGATCTCGTCGTACGGCGCCTCGACCGCTACGAAGCCGGCGCGCTGCCGCCCCCCGCGGACGTGCCTGCGCTCATCGACGCGATCTGGCGCTTGCGGCCGCTCGCGTCGATCCTCGTCGAAAGCGAAATGAACCGTGCGCTCGAAGAAGCGTCGGGCGATTACCTCGGCAATCGCGTCGCGGCCATTCTAGAGAAGCGGCTGGAACAAGCGCACGACGATGCAGCCGCGCAGCCTGCCGAGCCGCATGACCGACGCGGCAGCACCCAACGTTCGGGGACGCGCTCGACACGGCGCTGAACAATCGGCTCGAGGATGGGGGATTGACGCCAATATCAGCTCGTATATGCTGGAAGACAGGCTCAATGCCAGTCGAGTGTCATCGTGAGAGTCCGAGGCCCTTTGGTTAGGTGGGATCGCTGCCCGCATGCGGTGTTTTCGCATGCAGGTCGCGCCTGCGTCGACGGGCGCCGCGGCAGCCTTGCGCTGCGTTGGTTCGTCTCCGTTTCCACCCTCCTTTCCCGTCGTTCCGTTCGACGTCACAACGTCGCCGCGGCGCGCGCCGGTATCGCAGTACAACGCGACGACGTGTCGTCGCTGCTGCCGTAGCGCCTCCCGAGCGCTAGTCATTCCTTTTTTCCTCTGCATGACGACGCATTGAACAGTGCGTCGCGGCGGCACTCGCCCACCCCGCGCTTTCCGGCGTCGGCGACGCTGCACGGCATGTCGTCCTGCTTTCGCATTTACCGCATCGTCGCGTAGACGACGCCATTCATCATGCGTGCGCGCACAACAATTCGGATAACGAATCATTTGACAGAGCAACAGGCCCTGTTGCCCACCTATGCCGTCCGCGCTTGGCCTCATCGAGAGAGAACAACCATGCAAGACATCGACGATTTTTTGAAGCAGCATCACATCACGGAGATCGAAGCGATCATCCCCGACATGACCGGTATCGCGCGCGGCAAGATCATTCCGCGCAACAAATTCGAGTCGGGTGAATCGATGCGCCTGCCGCAAGCGGTGATGATCCAGACGGTAACGGGGGACTACCCGGCCGATGGGACCCTCACGGGCGTGACCGACCCCGACATGGTGTGCGTGCCCGACGCGTCGACGATCCGCTTGATTCCGTGGGCCGTCGACCCGACCGCCCAGGTCATTCACGACTGCGTGCATTTCGACGGTACGCCCGTGGCCATCTCGCCGCGCTGGGTGCTGCGCCGTGTGCTGGACAAGTATCGCGAACGAGGCTGGAAACCCGTCGTCGGGCCCGAGCTCGAGTTCTATCTGGTCGACATGAACAAGGACCCCGACTTGCCGTTGCGTCCGCCGATCGGTCGCACGGGCCGCGCCGAGACAGGCCGCCAGTCGTATTCGATCGAGGCGGTCAACGAGTTCGATCCGCTGTTCGAAGACATTTACGAGTACTGCGACGTGCAGGAGCTCGAGATCGACACGCTGATTCATGAAGTCGGCGCGGCGCAGATGGAAATCAACTTCCTGCACGGCGATCCCCTCAAGCTCGCCGATCGCGTGTTCCTGTTCAAGCGCACCGTGCGCGAAACAGCGCTGCGCCATCACATGTATGCGACTTTCATGGCCAAGCCGATGGAGCATGAGCCGGGCTCGGCGATGCACATTCATCAAAGCGTGACCGACGTCGAAACGGGCCGCAATCTGTTCACGGCCGCCGACGGCTCGCCGTCGAAGATGTTCCATTCGTACATCGCGGGCTTGCAGAAGTACACGCCGGCCTTGATGCCCGTCTTCGCGCCGTACATCAACTCGTATCGACGTCTCTCGCGCTTCATGGCCGCGCCCATCAACGTCCAATGGGGCTACGACAACCGCACGGTCGGCTTCCGCGTGCCGCACTCGGCGCCTGTCATGCGCCGCATCGAGAACCGCATTCCCGGCGTCGACTGCAATCCGTATCTGGCGATCGCCGCCACGCTTGCGGCCGGCTATCTCGGCATGGCGCAGCGGCTCGAGCCGACCGAGCCGCTCGCGTCGGACGGCTATGCGCTGCCCTATCAGCTGCCACGCAATCTCGAGGAGGCGCTGACGTTGATGGGCGCCTGCACGCCACTCGTCGACATGCTCGGCGAGCCGTTCGTGAAGGCCTATCTCGCGCTGAAGGAAACCGAATACGAAGCGTTCTTCCGCGTGATCAGTTCGTGGGAACGCAAGCACTTGCTGCTCAACGTTTGAGAATCGGAGACCAACATGAGTCATACGCTCGACGACCAGAAGCCCTTGCCTACGCCTTCGCCCGACACCGTGCACTATCGCGCGCTCGATGGCGCGCACCATATCCACCCGTTCTCCGACATGGGCGCGTTGAACCGCATGGGCAGCCGCGTCATCACGAAAGCACAAGGCGTCTATCTATGGGACTCGGACGGCCATCGCCTGATCGACGGCATGGCGGGCCTCTGGTGCGTAAACGTGGGCTACGGCCGCAAGGAACTGGCCGAAGCCGCGTATCGGCAGATGTGTGAGCTGTCGTACTACAACACGTTCTTCAAGACGACGCATCCGAGCGTAGCCGAATTGTCGGCGCTGCTCGCGCAGCTCGCGGGCCCGCCATTCACGCACTTCTTCTACTGCACGAGCGGCTCGGAGGCCAACGACACGGTACTGCGCATCGTCTATCGCTATTGGGCTACGCAAGGCCAGCCGCAGAAGAAATACGTGATCTCGCGCAAGAACGGCTATCACGGCTCGACGATCGCCGGGGCGACGCTTGGGGGCATGGCGTACATGCACGAGCAGATGCCGTCGAAGGTCGAACACATCGTGCACATCGACCAGCCGTACTTCTTCGCCGAAGCCGAGCCCGGCATGACGCCTGATGCATTCGGCCTCGAACGCGCCCGGCAACTCGAAGCGAAGATTCTCGAGCTCGGCCCCGAGAACGTCGCGGCCTTCATCGGCGAACCGTTTCAGGGAGCTGGCGGTGTCATCTTTCCGCCTTCGACCTATTGGCCCGAAATCGAACGCATTTGTCGTCGATACGATGTGCTGCTGGTCGCCGACGAAGTCATCGGCGGCTTCGGCCGCACAGGCAAATGGTTCGCGCATCGGCACTTCGGTTTCAAACCCGATCTGATGGCGCTCGCGAAAGGCATCACGAGCGGCTACGTCCCGCTGGGGGCTGTGGCGATCTGCGAACGCGTCGCGCAAGCGATCGTCGAGCACGGCGAGTTCAATCACGGCATGACCTATTCAGGCCACCCTGTCGCCACGGCCGTCGCGCTGGCCAACCTCGCGCTCATGCGCGAGGAAGCCATCGTTGAGCGCGTCAAAGACGATACAGGACCGTACTTCCAATTTCGCTTGCGCGAAGCGTTCGAAGGTCATCCGATCGTCGGCGAAATCGCGGGCGTGGGGCTAGTCGCCGGGCTGCAACTCGCGCGCGAGCCGCGCTCGCGCACGCGCTTCGAAAACGGCGCGGAAGTCGCCGGGATCTGCCGGGATCTGTGCTTCAGCGGCAACCTGATCATGCGCGCGAGCGGCGATCGCATGCTGCTCGCCCCACCCCTCGTGATCAGCAAGCCCGAAATCGATGAGCTCGTCGCCAAGGCCAAACAGGCCATCGATGCGACGGCCAGGCGTGTCGGCATGATGTGACGCCCTCATAGAATCCCCCATCTAAACGGCCCCTTGCACCGGGCCGTCCGGTTGCCTATCGTTACATCCATCAATGTAATGATCGATAAAAACAATCATCGGAGGGCGCCCGGATGGAGACGGTCGACATCGCGATCATCGGCTCGGGTTTCGCCGGCCTAGGCATGGCGATCCGCTTGAAAGCGGCCGGCATGCACGACTTCGCCATCATGGAAAAAGCGGAGTCGGTCGGCGGCACCTGGCGAGACAATCATTACCCCGGTTGCGCGTGCGACGTCCAATCGCACGTCTATTCGTTTTCGTTCGCACCCAATCCGCATTGGTCGCGCATGTTCGCCCCACAGCCGGAGATCCGCGCGTATCTGGAACACTGTGCCGAACGCTTCGGCATCGGGCCGCATCTGCGCTTTCGGCGCGCGCTTGTCAACGCCCGTTACGACGAGACCCTACAGCGATGGCATTTGCGTTTCGCCGACGGTTCGACGCTGTCGGCGCGCGTGCTGATCTCGGGCATGGGCGGACTCTCGCGTGCGTCGGTACCCGAGATCGAGGGCCTGTCGACGTTCGCCGGCAAGACGTTCCACTCGCAGCAGTGGGATCACGGCTATGCGCTCGCGGGCAAGCGTGTCGGCGTGATCGGCACGGGCGCGAGCGCCATTCAATTCGTGCCGCAAATCGCGCCGCACGTCGCGCACCTTGCGCTGTTTCAACGCACGCCGCCGTGGATCATGCCGAAGCCCGATCGCGCGATCAGCACGGCCGAGCGTTGGTTGTTCGAGCATCTGCCGTTCACCCAGCGTCTCGCACGCACCGGGCTCTATTGGCTGCTCGAATCGCGCGCATTGGGGTTTTCCGTGCATCCGGGCATCATGAAGGCGCTGCAAAAACTCGCGCTCAGGCATCTGCACAGGCAGATACCCGACGCAATGCTGCGCGGAATCCTCACGCCGGGCTATACGCTCGGCTGCAAACGAGTGCTGATCTCGAACGACTATTACCCGTCGCTGATGCGCGAGAACGTCGAGGTCGTCACAGACGGCATCGCCCTCGTCGAGCCCGATGCCGTCGTGACGACGGACGGACGCACACATCACGTCGACTGCCTGATTCTCGGCACGGGCTTTCATGTCAGCGCCCCGTTCGAGCGCGGCCTGGTTCACGGACGCGGGGGCCTCGACATCGTCGACGCCTGGCACGACGGCGCGCATGCCTATCTGGGTTCGACGCTGCCGGCCTTCCCGAACTTCTTCATGATCGTCGGCCCGAACACGGGGCTCGGCCATCACTCGATGGTGTTCATGATCGAGTCGCAAATCGAGTACGTGCTGCGTGCGCTGATCACCATGCGCAAAGCCAACGCTGCCGCGCTCGAAGTGCGCGAGCCCATCGAACGCGCGTACAACGAGCGCATTCAACGAAAACTCGCGCGCGCGATCTGGTCCGTAGGCGGCTGCAAGAGCTGGTACCTCGATCCTGTCACGGGCAAGAACACCACGCTGTGGCCCGGCTTCACCTGGCGCTTTCGCCAGGCCACGCGTCAATTCCGGCTTGCCGACTATCACGCGTATGCCGCACCGGATGCGGCCGATGCGTCGGCTGGTATCGCTTCCGACGAGCGCGCGACCGCGTCGTCGACACAAACGGCATGAAGCATAGGGAGTCCATAACGTGAAAGTGTTGACCGACAAAGTCGCCGCCATCACGGGAGCCGGATCGGGCATCGGGCGTGCGCTCGCGTTGGCGCTGGCGCGTGAAGGTTGCCATCTGGCGCTCGCTGGTCTCCACCCGGAACCTCTCGAAGAAACCGCCCGCCTCGCACAGCAGGCCGCAAACGAACGACGCGGTGTGCCGATCGACATCACGACGTGCGTGCTCGACGTCGCCGAACGCGAATCGATGTTCGCGTGGGCAGCGGCCACTGTGGAGCAGCACACTCAAGTCAACCTGATCTTCAACAATGCCGGCGTCGCGCTGTCGAGCACCGTCGAAGGCATGGACTACGCCGATCTCGAGTGGATCGTCGGCGTGAACTTCTGGGGTGTCGTCCATGGCACGCAGGCGTTCCTGCCTTATCTGAAGACATCCGGCAACGGACACATCGTCAACATCTCGAGCGTGTTCGGGCTGTTCGCGCAGCCCGGCATGAGCGCCTACAACGCGACCAAGTTCGCCGTGCGCGGCTTCACCGAGTCGCTGCGGCAGGAACTCGACCTCATGCAATGCGGCGTCTCGGCCACCTGCGTGCATCCGGGTGGCATCCGCACGAACATCGCGCAAGCGAGCCGCATCTCGCCCAGCGTCTCCGGATTCCTCATCGACAACGAACGTCAAGGACGGGAAGACTTCGAGCGCTTCTTTATCACTAGCCCCGAACAAGCGGCGCGCACGATTCTCGATGGTGTACGCCGAGACAAGCGCCGCGTGCTGATCGGCCGCGATGCGCGCGCCGCCGACGCGCTCGCGCGCTGTCTGCCGGCCGCGTATCAGGCGCTCGTCGTGCGCACGATCCGCCGCATGCGGCGCGCGACGGCCAAGCGTGCCGAGTTGCCGCAAGCATCCATCAAGGAGCAATAGCATGACGATGCCTATTCGTCGCGACCTGCGCTTTGCTTTACCGCCCGATCGTGCGTGCGACTGGCATGTATTCGGCCCCTACGTCACGCATTTCTTCAATGCCATGTCGTTGATGTTTCCAGCCGGCGAGCGATACTTCATCGACAGCGTGCGCTACTACCGCGACCGCATCGAAGACCCGGAGCTGAAGAAGCAAGTACTCGGCTTCATCGGCCAGGAAGCGATGCACACGCGCGAGCACGTCGAGTACAACGCGTTGCTCGATGCAGCGGGGCTACCGGCCACGAGGCTCGACAGGTTCATCACGAACCTGCTCGACTATGGACGCAGGAAGTTGCCTCATTCGATCCAACTCGCGCAAACGGTCGCGCTCGAACACTACACGGCGATGATGGCCGGGCTGCTGCTCGACGATCCTCGGCGTATCGAAGGCTCGGTACCGAGCTACGTCCAGGTCTGGACCTGGCATGCCCTCGAAGAAACCGAACACAAGTCGGTGTCGTTCGATGTCTGGAATGCGGTGATCAAGCCTGGGCCGAAGCGGTATCTGATGCGCACGCTCACGATGCTGCAGATCACCGTCATGTTCTGGGCCATCGTGTTCTGCTTCCATGTGCGGCTGATCGCAGCCGATCGCCCACACGGCCATCGGCTGCGCAACTCGTGGATTCTGGTGCGCTTTCTGTTCAGCCGGCGTGGCGTGTTTCCGTGCATCGCACTAGACTGGCTGCGCTTTTTCAAGCCGAGCTTCCACCCATGGGACCATGACAACAGCGCGTACCTGTCCCGCATCGATGAGCTCGTCGCCGCTGTCACGACGAGCGGCATGCAGCGCCCGGCCGACGTTGGCCACCTGCGATCGCGCACGACGGCACAGACGTGAACGCCGTGCTTGATACCTCGACTGTCGTATCGGATGGCGTGCGGCTCGCTGTCCGTGCGAGTGGGCCGCGCGATGCGCCGCCCATCGTCCTCGTGCACGGCTATCCCGACTCGGCTGCCGTATGGGAGCCGATACGCGCGCAGCTCGACGGACAATTCCGTGTCATCGCCTACGACGTGCGCGGCGCGGGCGCCTCGGAGGCGCCCGCGCATCGTGCAGGCTACCGGCTTCCGCAGTTGGCGGCCGATCTTGCGCGTGTCGCCGAAGCCACGTGCGGCACACGGCCGTTTCATCTGGTCGGCCACGACTGGGGATCGCTCCAGAGCTGGGAAGCAGTAACCGAGGAGTCGTTGCGCGGGCGTATCGCTTCGTTCACGTCGATCTCGGGGCCATGCCTCGATCACGCAGCCTATGCGCTGCGCGGTGACGGCGCCACGACGGGCTCGCGTGGAACGAGGCTCATGCAATTGCTGAAGTCTTGGTATATCGCGTTCTTTCATTTGCCCTTCGTGCCCGAGCTCGCCTGGCGAGTCGTCGGCGTGCGCGCGTGGCCGCTATGGATCAAACTCACCGAGGGCATTCGTGTCGAGGTCGACCCGGCCTTGCTGCGAAACGCGGTGAATGGCCTCGAGCTCTATCGCGCCAACTTCATCGAGCGGATGCGCAAGCCTCGACCTCGTCACGCACACGCCCCCGTGCAGTTCGTCGTGCCGCGGCATGATCGCTATATCGGGCCGGGGTTGTCGATCGGACTCGAACGCTGGCTCGGTGCCTATACGCGTGTGGAGGTCGATGCGGGTCATTGGGTAGTGCTAAGGAATCCTGATCTCATCGCCAGACATATTCGCAACTTCGTGCGGGCGCATGAGTTTGGCACGTCGCCTGGCGAGACGTTGTCGCCGCCATCGGCCGGCCAGCAGAGCGTATAAGGACCCTCTCGCGGAGAAGCAATGTTCGAGTCGTCGACATCCCGGTGTACTCGTCTTCGCTTACTTCCCAATCCTGTGTGGTCCCACGTCGTCGTGCGCCTCGCCGCGGCACTGTTGTTCGCTGGCCTTATCGCCGCTCAAGCCTGCCATGCCGATGCCCCAACGCTGCCGCCTCCGCCCTCGCAGCTCTATGGCGACCTGTTCGTGGCGGTGCAAACGCAGCAGATCTTCGACGATCAAAAGACGTTCGTGGATGCTGTGCCCAATAGCGCCCCGGCTACGATCGTTCAACAGTACGAGCGACAAAAGAACCTGCCCGATTTCGATCTGAAGGCGTTCGTGCTCGCCAACTTCACGCTGCCGAGCGAACCGGTGATCACGCCGCCGAGTGGGCAAACGCTGCGCGAGCATATCGACTGGCTGTGGCCGAAGCTCACACGGACGACCACCACCGCGCCGGCATACAGTTCGCTGATTCCGCTACCCCAGCCCTACGTGGTGCCGGGTGGGCGCTTTCGCGAAGGCTACTACTGGGACACCTATTTCACGATGCAGGGCCTGCAGGAATCATGGCATGAGGACCTCGTCGATGACATGCTCGACGACTTCGCCTACGAGATCGATCAGTTCGGCCACATTCCCAACGGCAACCGCACCTACTACCTGAGCCGCTCTCAGCCGCCGTTCTTCGCGCTGATGGTGGCGCTTGCCGCGCGCAACGAGGGCAGCGGTGTCTATCGAAAGTACCTGCCTCAGCTAAGGAAGGAGTACGCCTACTGGATGAGCGGCGCGAGCACGACGCCACCCGGTCAGGCGACACGCAACGTAGTCGTGATGGCTGACGGCACGGTACTCAACCGCTATTGGGACGAGCGCGACACGCCACGCGACGAGTCGTATCTCGAGGACGTGAAGACGGCCCAACAAGCTACGGAACGCAACCCGAGCGAGGTCTATCGCGACTTGCGCGCGGCCGCCGAGTCGGGATGGGATTTCAGCTCGCGCTGGTTCGGCGACGACCATACGCTGGCTACGATTCGCACGACCTCGATCGTTCCCGTCGACCTCAACAGCTTGCTGTTCACGCTCGAAGCCACCATTGCGAAGGGCTGCGAGTTGTCGCGGGACTATGCCTGTTCGGCCCAGTATGTCGGAAAGGCTCAGCGCCGTGCCGACGGTATCAACCGCTATTTGTGGAATCGCAATGGCTACTACGGCGATTACGACTGGCGGCTTGGCAAGTCGCGCGACAAGGTTTCGGCCGCCGCCGTGTATCCACTGTTTGTCGGCATAGCGTGGCCCGAACGCGCCGCGCGGACGATCAAGACCGTCGACACGCAACTGCTGAAGCCGCACGGCCTTGCGACGACGACGATCGAAACCGGTCAGCAATGGGACGCGCCGAATGGCTGGGCACCGCTGCACTGGCTCACGATTGAAGGCGTATGCCGCTATGGGCACCCTGAGTTCGCCAGGACAGTCGGCGTGCGCTTTCTTGCCGACGTGAAGCAGGTCTACGCGTCGGATCAGAAGCTCGTCGAGAAGTACGTCGTCGAAGGACCGAATGCTGGTGGTGGCGGCGGTGGCGAATATCCGTTGCAGGACGGCTTCGGGTGGACCAATGGGGTCACGCTCAAGCTGCTCGATCGATATGCGCGTGGTGAATGATTAGAAGGATGGGTTGTTGAATTATCGGCGGCCCATCCCACGCTCCGGCTTCGGTTCGCCCGACATATTAATCCGGCATAGCCCCTCCTGATTAGCGCCCCTCGTAATTTAGAGTAGATCCACCAACGTAAAACAGTCCGAACCACAAAGAATCTTGCGCCTTGAAGCGAAATTGTTGGTTAGCCTCGATCCCATGAAATAAAAATGAGAGAGCCAAATTGGGAAAATCGAGGAACGTCGTCTTTTTCATCAATCCACCCAACAGCAATGACATTGGTGCGGCCCCGACGATCGGCGATTCGGTCTCAAAGGGTGTGCAGCATACCGATTGGGCAAATTTTCCGCACTTGGGAATCCTATCGCTTGCGTCATATGTCGATTCGCTTCCCGAATTGGATGCGATCTACATCGACGGCGTCGTGCATCCAATCGACGTCATCACCTCTGAAATCCAGTCCAAAGCGGCGACCACACTTGCTGTCTGCCTCAGTGCGATCACCGCAAACTACGAAGCATCTCTTCGAATTGCACACTCAGTCAAAACAATCGACCCTGCTATTTCAATCATTATGGGGAACGATCACTTTTCGGCGTTAAGCCGGGAAATCCTATCTCGCCATCGCACACTTATTGACTGTGGTTTTGTCGGAAACGAGATCTACACAGGACTTGGCGAGTACCTGCAGGATCTCCGTCGCCATACGACGAGCGAGATCTACCCAGGATCCGTGCGATGGGTAGCGGATCGGCTCATCGTCGATCCGCAGATTCGCGAGGAGGTTAATCGTGTGATCGATTACCGCTTGATTGACCGCGTGCTGCCACACACGTCGACCTACTCTCGGAATTTCACTCGTCGCCTCGGCCACCGCATTTGTGATCTAACTGGCCGCCACGCGAAGTGTGGGGTGCCCGTTGAGATCAGCCGCGGCTGCATCAAGTTCAGCGGCGATGATGCGTGTTCATTCTGCTCAATTCAATACGGTGGTATGTGGAAAAACGAGCTTCCTGCTGTACACGCATGGCAGGCGATTCGCGCTGCGTGGTCGGCGGGGTATGACTATCTGTATGTCACTGCCGACGAACTTCCCCTTACGTTTTCGCGGCTGATGCTCGATATGGCGAACACACCACCGATATGGTGGCAGGAGCTTGAACCTGACGAACGGCCGATTCTTGTCGGGTATGCGCGAGCCGACGGCATGGAAAAGGAACATGTCTTGAAGGCCATGCGGCAGATTGGCTTCCAGATTTTATTCGTCGGCGTCGATGCAGGCGCGTCACTGTCGTTACGGGCGCTCAATAAGCCACTAAAAAATAAGGACCCACAACTCTCGTCTCAACGAATGTCTGCGTCGAATCTGCGCGCACTGGAGAACGCTCGGCGCCATCGTGTGTCGATTAAGGCAGGATTCGTCCTCGGCCACCTTGGTATGAATGACGCGCTACTTGGGGAGAACGTGCGCACCTATGTCGAGTTCCTGCGCAGCGGGCAAGACGTTATCGTCAGCGCCGATATCGAACTCTTGTCGCCCGAACCCGGGTCCAAGGATTTTTACTACCTGACTCACCCGGACGCTGCCGCCGCGATTTCGAGCGATCTCGATCTCGAAATCGCGCCCATCGAATTGCGTGAGCACATCGCTGCTGACTATCGTGGCATCGACATTTTTGATCGCGAGCGCGCAATCGAAGACTATATCCGGGCGTTTATGCCGAGACTGTCGAAAAACACGCTCACACAAGCCCGTGATTACGTGAGGGCATCATGTTTAACGCTTGGCATCGTGATTGGTGACGAAATCTGATGACAACCTCCCAGGCTCTCGCTTTCACTGCCACCTGCCTCGGCTTCGGCTTCATTCCAGGGCCGGCTCTGCTGCAAACGATTTCGATCACCATTCAGCACGGTCGCCGCGCAGGTGTATTGTCAGCACTCGGAATCCATCTCGGCGCACTCTTGCAAATCAGTGCCGTTGCTATGGGCGCGGCCGCTGTGTTGAAAACATCACCGTGGCTCTATCACGCGCTTCGCATTACTGGGGGCGGATACCTGATCTGGCTTGGCATTCAGCGTATCCGCACCCAGCCCGAGACTGGCAACGGAAGCTCCGCGGGGCCGAAGAACCCAATTTTGTCGAGCGCGCTGATCGAAGCAGTGAATCCGAAATCCGCGCTGTTCTATTTTTCGTTCCTACTACAATTTGTCGATACGTCGATGTCACTCAATGTCGGCTTGCAATTTTTCCTATTGGGCATAAGCGCGAACTTGCTATTCTCACTCGCCGACCTGGCTTGTATCGCGCTTGCACATCCGCTATATGAGAAAGCGACAACGGGTGGCACCGCATTGACCGTCTGTCGCTATCTCGCAGGTGCGCTCTTCGTCACACTCGGCATCGTCGCGATCATTGAAAAATAGCCCGATTGGGACAGGCGCTCTCCGTCGTATACCCATTTTGCAGTACCGTTCTATCCGTATAGAAATTTTCAATGCCTCCAACTTCATTCACCATCCGAGCGGTAGCTCAAGCTGACATTTCATTGTGGCGTTTGTTAAGGCACATGCTCTGGCCACATACAAGTGTAGATGACCATGCACACGAGACTGAGCAATTACTCGCAGCACCACATCAATACGCGATGGCTATCGCCATCTCATCCAAAGGCGAAGCACTCGGCTTCGCCGAGGCTGCAATACGACACGACTACGTCAACGGCTGCGACACTTCACCAGTGCTTTTTCTCGAAGGCATTTACGTAGTCCCCAGCATGCGCCGTCAAGGCATTGCGAGAGCGTTGTGTACATCCATTGAGCAATGGGGAAGTTCGCATGCATGCGCAGAATTTGCTTCCGATACCTCTATCGACAACGTCGATGCACAAGCGTTACATCGTGCACTCGGCTTTGATGAAACCGAGCGTGTCGTGTTTTTCCGAAAGCTCCCCCGCGACCGACGTCGAACGGCCTGATCGCGTTTTCGGACACCTTGCATCTGCCCCTCTTACCCACGATAGAAGTGCGTTCTCTATTGAGCGCATACGAACGATCAACCGCCCATCACGACTCCCCGCACCTTCTGCAAAGCCGCTTCAAGCATCGGCAAGGGCACGGACCCCAACGCAAGACGCAGCGCATGGGGCACTGCCGCCGTCGTTGCAAAAGGCTCCGCGGTCGTCACGAGCACGCCATCGCGCGCGAGTGACGCCGCCACCGCATCGGCGCGAATGTCTGGCGGCATCGTCAGCCACAAGAAGTACGACGACGCATACCCCGTCAACGCTGCACCATGCAACACGCGACGCGCCAGCCTCTGCCTACGTCGAGCATCGTTGCGCTTGCGCTGCTCGAGCGTATCGACGATGCCGTGCTCGATCCAATGGCAAGCGAGCGCGACCGTCAACGAAGGCGTGTTCCACGTCGATACGCCGATCGCTCGCTCGAGTGCCGGCACCCAACGCATTGGCGCGGCGATAAATCCTAAACGCAACCCCGAAGCAACGCTCTTCGACAGCCCCGATACGTACACGGTGTGCTCAGGCGCATACGTAAACACAGGCTTCGGTGCCGGCTCCGCAAGAAACGCATACGCGCCGTCCTCGATGATAAGCAAGCCGTATCGCTGTGCAAGCTCGGCAAGACGTTCGCGCTGCGGCTCCGGCATCACGTGGCCGAGCGGATTGTGCAGCGTCGTCATCGTATAGACGGCGCTCACCTTGCGGCGCTTACATAGCACTTCAAGCGCGTGAAGATCGGTGCCGTCATGCTCGATCGGCACGGGGACGACCTCGAGCCGCATCGCTTGTGCGAGCGCTTTCATGCCCGGATAACTCAGCGAGTCGATCGCCACCACATCGCCCGGGCTCAGCAATGCCAGCGCGGTCACGGCCAGTCCTTGTTGCGCGCCATTGACGATCATCACTTGTTCGCCTGGCACACGGATGCCGCGATTGCGCAAATGCCGGGCGACCGTCTGCCGCTCGTGCGCACGACCACCTTGGGGGGACGAGTGAAGTAACGCATCCAGATCGCCCGACGCGGCGATGCTGCGCAGCCCTTCACGCAGCATCTCGTCCTGGCCAGGCAGCGACGGGTAGTTGAAGGTCAGATCGATAGCACCCGCGCTCAGCGACTGCTGAACCACACCATTGCCGCGCGACAGCGTCGTGTCGCGCACGAAAGTGCCCCTGCCCGTCTCGCCGACGACGAGACCGATCGACGCAAGCTCGGCATAGACACGCGTCGCGGTACCGAGCGCGATACGGTGCTGCTTCATCAGCATGCGGACGGTGGGCAACTGCGTGCCAGGCAGCAGCTTGCCCGCCCGAATGCGCTCGGCGAGTTCGTCGACGATGGATTGGTAGCGCGGCGCGGTCATCGTGTCTTGGACGTGTACTTGGAACAATTTCTTTGGTGTATCAGGTCGTCAGCGTACGCTGTACCCGTCTTCCACGCAAATCGGTGTCCCCATGCCAGGAATCGCGACCTTGTCGATCTTTGCCGCAGCCGTCGTCATGCTGCTGCTCTCACCCGGGCCCAACATGGCATTCGTGCTGGCGCACGGCGTCGCCTACGGCGCGAGCGGCGGCGCTGCGGCTGCACTCGGCATCACCGCCGCGGACCTGATCCTCACGATACTGACGGCGACCGGCATCACGGCGATCGTCGCCGCCTGGACGCCCGCCCTCGACGCGATTCGCTATGCCGGGGCCGCGTATCTGCTATGGATGGCCTATCAGGCATGGAGCCGACGCGTAGGGATACATCACGACGTGACACGCGAAACGTCACTTACCGCGGTGTTCGTGCGTGCGATGTTGAACGGCTTGCTCAACCCCAAAGCGCTCTTGTTCTTCATGGTCTTTCTGCCGCGGTTCGTCGACCCGGGCCACGGCGCGGTCACGCCCCAGCTTGTCGTGCTCGGCTGCGTGCTTGCGGCCATCGCCGCCGTCTTTCATGTGGCGCTCGGCGCCGGAGCAGGCCCGCTGAACCGGATGCTGTCGGGCCGCTCGACGGCAGCCCGGCTGCAATCGCGCGCGCTTGCCGTCGTGCTGGCGCTGCTCGCGCTGCGGCTCGTGTTGATGACGCACGCATCCTAGGCGGCACGCGACCCATTGGCTTGCCTTGCCGGCGATGCTGCAAGGGTGGCGGGAAGTGCCGCAGATGCGTAAGATGCTTGTCGCTCGCTGAAGTGGCCCCGGGCCGCCAGCCATTGACTTCATCGCTCAACCACCACCCGATTTCATGGAAGATCTGCTCCCGCATTACGAACGGGAACTCGCGCTGTTGCGGCGTTCCATGCAGGAATTCGCGGCACGCTATCCGAAGATCGCCGCCCGACTTGCGATTTCGGGCGAGCATTCCGACGATCCGCACGTCGAGCGCATGCTCCAGTCGTTCGCGCTGCTTGCGGCCCGCATCGACGCCAAGCTCGACGACGACTACCCTGAATTCGCGCACGCGATGCTCGAGGCGCTGTATCCGCAGTACTTGCGCGCCTTTCCGTCGTGCTCGATCGCGCAGTTCGACACGGCCGATCTTTTCAAACAGCTGACGCAGCCGGTGGTACTCGCACGCGGCCGGCAACTGATCACCAAGACGGGCGGCTATCGCTTCCGTACCGCCTACGACGTGACGCTGGCGCCGCTGTGCATCGAGCAGGCGCGCTATGCGTTCGCGGCGTTTGCGCCGATGACCGTGAAGCTGCCGGACGATACCTCCGGAGTCGTGTCGATCACGTTCGCCCCTGCCGCGGCCACGGTCCGTCTTGGCGCGTCGATGCCGGCGAAGGTGCGTGTGCATCTGAGCGGCCAGCGCGAAGTCGTGGCGGCACTGACCGACGGATTACTGCTGCGCACGGCAGCCGCTTTCGTCGATGCCGACGATAAGGGACAGTGGCGTCCGCTTGCCCGTTCGCCGCTGACTGCAGTCGGCTTCGACGAACACGATGCGTTGCTCGACGGCTCCGGCGACGCCACGGCTTCGTTCCGCTTGTTGATGGAGTACTTCGCGTTCCCCGACAAGTTCGACTTCGTCGACGTCGATCTGGGCGCACTGACGCGTGCGGCAGGTCCATGCGAGCGCTTGACGTTGCACCTCGCGATCACGGGCGTACACCCCGATTCGTGGGCCGGCCAGCGCATGGCCACGCTGAGCACCGACCATCTGAAGCTTTTCTGCACGCCCGTCATCAACCAGTTCAAGCACGATGCGATGCCGGTCAAACTCGAAGGCACCGCCACCTCGTTTCCCGTGGTACCGCAAGCGCCGAAGCAAGGCAGCATCGGCGTGTATTCGGTCGACAGCGTGCGGATGAGTTCGGCCGGACGCAGCGAGCCGGTGAGCGTCGCACCGTTTCATTCGTTGATGCACGGCAGTTCGGAGCAGTTGTCGGGGCCGTACTGGATCGCTCGGCGCGACCCGAGTGCGATCGTCGCGGAAGCCGATCACGAGATCGAGCTGACGCTGGTGGGGCTCGACGGCGTGCCCATGATGCCCGATGCCGACGAGCTTGCTATCGGCCTCACGTGCACGAATCGCAATTTGCCGAGCATGCTGGCGTTCAAGACGCCGGGGGGCGATCTGTCGACCGATCATGGTGCCGTCAAGTGCCCCGTGTCGCTGCTGCGCAGGCCGACGGAAAGCGTGGAGCCCGCGCGCGGCAAGGAAACGCTGTGGCGCCTGATCTCGCACATGATGGCGCATCCGGTGCAGCTCGGCGAGGCCGGGCTCGACGAGTTCAAGCTGCTGTTCCGGCAGTTCGCGAGCTTGTCGTCGTCGCAGACGCGGCATATCGACGGCGTAACGCGGCTCGAACGTCGCTCGACGATGCAGTGGATCGTGATGGACCCGTGCCCGGCCTTCGTGCGCGGGATCGAGATCGCGCTGACAGTCGACGATCAGGCGTTCGCGAGCAGTAGCCTCAATGCGTTCATCGAGGTGATGGATCGGTTTTTCGCGCCGTATGCGCCGGCGAATAGCTTTGTGCAGCTGGTTGTGATTTCCAAGCACAACGGCTCGGAGATTCGGCGGTGTGAACCTAGGCAGGGGAAGGCGGCGTTGGTTTGATGGTCGATGTTCAGAGGGCCGCGTTGCGGCGGCCTTCTCCTATCGCTTAACGTGTGATGCGTTTGAATGTTTTGGGGGCGCCGATGTCACCTACAACGCTGAGCCATGCATTGCCTTCCGCCTGCACCGCATCCACGTCTTTATCGAAACGCTGGGTGCCGATCACCTTCTCTGCCGCGAGATCGATCTTGACCGAGAACCACGAGTGTTCGTCGCTACATGATCGCCCTATGATCTCGAGCACACTCCCGCTAGGCGCAAGCGCTTTGGCGGCACAGATCGGCTGACTTAGCGTAAAGTTTTCCTTCTTCAGCTTGCCGGACGTATCGATCAAGGAAACGAGTAACGGCGGCCGATTGGAGGCGGAAAGACCGACGTAGGCGACGCTACCGTCGGGCAAGAATGCGGTCTTGGTTCTCAGCAAGTCCCGCGGGTACACGTACGTTGACCAGACATACCCGCGTTTGCTCAGATCGACCTTCGAAACGGCGTAGCCATCATGGCCTGACGATCCTTGGCTACCGTTGGCCATGAACTGTCCCGCCATGAACAAGTGCTGTCCCTCAAGCCTGGCTTGCGTGCCGACCCAAAATGCGCCAGTCGGGAGCGTGGTGACGCCTTGCGGTTTGAGCTCCTTATCGAACGTCGCCATGAATACGCTGAACTTGCCGCTTCTATTGAGCGCATCGTTCATTCCGCCTGCAACCGATACGCCATTGGCGTCGACGCTCAGCAGGTAGTCCCACTCATCGAAACCGGCAGACACACGCTGTCGCTTGAGCAGCTTGCCCGACGCAGAAATCTTGCTCAGCACCAGTTCCGACTGACTCACCGACGACGAGCTGTCCGTCTGCTCCTGACTCAGCACGTAGAGGAACGTGCCGTCGCTCTTGCATGAGAGCGCTGCATTTTCGTAGTTGGACTTCGCATAGGGAATGTCCAACGACCAGACAACGCGGCGCTTGCTCGCGTCGACAAGCATCACGAATCCGCTCGTATTCGGCACCTCATCGTGATAAATGTCTCCAGCTAAGCAGTATTGATCGTTGCCGATGGGTTCGATTGCGCTGGCGCTGAAGTCGTCCGAATGATCGAGTGGTATGTCTACCGACTGTGGGGGTGCAGCAATGGCACTCGCAGAGAGAGCGGTGGCAAGAATGCCCAGCAAAACTGGAAGTAGAAATCCGCGCTTCATATCGGCCTTGCGTATATCAACCAAGACTCGAAATCAAATGGCACCCACAGGTCGCCTTATGCCCGTGCCGGGCGATCGGAATGCCGTCATCGGTCATCGATTCGTCTCCATCGAGGATAACGTTCGGCTTCACGTCAGGATGCTTCGGGCACGAGACTTCATCGCCCTTGCGTGCGACATACCGTCCGTCGTACTTCATCGTCTTCGATGCCGTGATCACTTTGCCGCCATGATCGGTGTCGTCATCCAAACGGATCAGATTCATGATGTGAAGCCCCTCCCTATTCAGTTGATGTCAATCGGCTAATTACAGTGCCTTCCATTTGAAGAAGTTCCAGCCGACGCCTTTGTCCTTGATGCATCCTCCGCTCACCACGTGCGCATTGGCGATGTCGACTCCGGCATAGCGCGGCGACTTCGATTCGACGTCCAGCATGATCGTCACGTCACCGTTGCCGCCGTGATCCTTGAACACGTTCGTCTTGACGGTGTCGCCATCCTGCAGGAAAGCTGAATCGTCCTCCATGTCGTCGGTCTTCGAGGTGAACTTCGCCTTACCCGACAGCGTCGTCTTGCAAACGGCCGACGACAGATCGAGCTTGTAGCCGATCAACTTTTTGCCGTCTGTGTCCTTGCCGAGGTCGGTCACCGTGATCGATGCCGAATACAGTACTTCGCCCTTCGACGTCAATATCACACTCTTTTCAGCCGCATGACACGCAGCAGACATACAACCGATCACACTCAGCAGTACCCACGATAAAAATCCGCTCTTCATATTGATCTTCGGCTCACTTGCCCTTGGACGCGCCGGGCCAGTCGAAAAAATTCCAGCCGTCCCCTTTCTTATCTACACAGCCGCTAGGAGTCGTCTTAGGGTTGTCAATATCGACGCTCGCAAACCGAGGCTTCTTCGACTCGACATCCATGACCAATTCGACGTGGCCGTTGTCACCATCATCTCGGTAGACTGACGTTTTTACGAGGTCACCGCCAAGCACCGTCATCGGGTCGTCTCTGCGCGTAAAAAACGTAGCCTGCCCTGAGATTACCGACTGACATGTCGTCGATTTCAGTTTGACCTGGTAGGCTACCTTGCGCTTCCCATCACTGCCCTTCCCCGCCTCCCTCAACGTTATCGATGCCTCATATGGAACGTCTCTCGACGTTAGCGTCACCACCCCGTCAAATGCCCGACTCGCAATCGGAGAAAAAAAGATAGAGGCCATCACAGCGCGGGCAAGAAAATTCTTCATTTGTAAACGTCCATTCAGGTCATACAAAGTGCTGCACTATCGGGTGGAAGCGGCCGTCATAGTAGCGCCATCCACATCGACGAACGCAAGATCGTAGTCTTCGTCGCTCTCCGTATATTCCTCAGGAAACCGATAGTGTGTTACCCATGACGCAGGCACGGAACTGTGACTCACAACATGGTCATGTCCCTGATTTCCTCCAAGAGTGCCAAGGTTTAGGGCATGCCTCGACCTTGCCACCTTTCCTCTAATAAATGTGACGTGATAGACGCCTTGAGGAGGAATCCGAACAATTGCAACCGCGCCATAGGCGGGCTTGTTGTCACGAGTCGCTCGGCCCCAATGAGCGAGAGTCGCCGCACCGGCGCTGTTGTTTCCTTTATAGCCGGAGCGAGCGAGACACCAGTTCACGAACGCAGCGCAATAGGCAAGTTGGTCTGAGTTCACATGGAGAGACGTAGCGCTGAAATACTCCTTGATGTTCTTATTCTGCTCTTCGCCTTTGTGGCTGCGACGCACATGCGCGTGAAACTCCTGTTCCGCAACTGCCATCCATGGCGCACGACGCGCGCTGATCACGTCCGTTTGTGGGTGGTCGGCCTCACTGCGATAGCGAACCGCATGAACCGTGTTGTCGGGTACCAGGATCGTGGGGCCCGCCGCTGCCTGACTACCGCTCGCAGATTGGCCCGACGAAGCACTCGACGCCGCACTAGCGTGAGAGGCAGCTTGCGGTGTTGTTTGAGACATAGGCGAGGATGCCGGTGGCGTAGCCGATTGCGCTGCACCTTCCGACTGCGATGCGGCCTGCGGTTGGGACGCGGCTTGCGATTGCGAAGCCGACGGTGGGACCACGGGCTGCGACGCTACCGCCGGCGACGACTGCGCCGCGTGTTGCTGCGCGTTACCCGCATGAGCCGCTGGCGTCGCATCGTGATGCGCCGGCTTGGGCATCTTCAATTCCTGCCCAGGGTGCAGGTAGTACGGCGACGAAATGCCATTGAGTCGTGCAATCGTCAGATAGCTGGTCGAATGCGCTTTTGCGATCTTGATCAGCGAGTCGCCCTTTTTCACCTTGTAGGTCGTTGTCCCAGGGTGATGCGCAGTCTGCGTATGTGATGCCCCCGCAGACGCCTTGCCGCCCCCCGCACCAGCGCCGCTCGCAGCACCTGCCGGTGCAGCCGGTGTGCTTGAAGCCGCTGCTGGCACACTCGCCCCCTTCGCCGCCGCAACCGGCTCATGATGATCAGTCGAAGTCTGAACGGCAAACGTTGGCGCAATAAACGTCAATGCCGTCGGCGGCGTGGAAGGCTTCGAGTCCTGCTCGGCGGGCACCCACGTCTTATCATGCTCGGACCACACCTCGATCGTGACCTTGCCATTCGACAGTGCAGCCTGAATCTGGACATGACCGTCCTTATCCGCTACGAGTTCAAGCGTCTTACCATTTTGCGATGCCTTGACCTTTGCGCCCTCGAGCTTGACCCGCGCACCATCGAGCACGTAGATGTTCAGCGTTGGCAGGCAACCCTTGCAGCCCTCTTTCTGGGCACGGGCTATGGCCTTTTGCATCGACTTACACTCGAACATCCCCTGCAATTTTTGCGGGTAATCGTCTTTGGTCGCGTAATGGGCCCTTCGCAATGCGGTCGCTTCTTTGAGCAGATTCCCCTTGGTGCCCGGGTCGAACAAGCCGTTCTCGCGGTATCGCGGGTTCTCGGCCAGAAACTTTTGGCGGTCACGCAAGCTTTCGAGGATCGACGGATACACGCGGAAGGGATCGTCGACCCACACCATGCTGCCGTCCGCCTTTTCCTCCTGCACATGGAAGACTTTCGACTCACCCTTCCAACTCTTGTCGGCTTTGATGTTGAAGATATTGTTCGTACCGTGCAGCGTCTTCTCGCCCCACCCCGTTTCGAGCGCCGCTTGCGCGAGGATCAGTTGCCATGAACAGCCGGTCTCGTCCGAGACTTGGCGAGCCGCGCAGTACAGGTTCTGGATGAATTGAAGCTTGTCTTCGTACGTGTATGCCATCTGCGTCCCCTTCAGCGAGCAACGCGCCTGAATGTTGCGTGCTGCGCCCGTTCATCCACGGCGACGCCAACCCACGCATTGCCCTCGAATCGCACTTCGCGCACGTCACCACTCACACGCTGAATGCCGCCGACAGTCTTCTGCTCAAGATCGATCGTGGCAATTGCATCGACGGCGGCTTTGTCGCACGTCTTACCGAATACCGACAACGTCTGTCCTTGCACACCGAGTGCTTTGATTTCACACAACGGTTTCTTCAACGAGAAGTGCTGCGTCACATGTCCCGCTGCATCGACTGCCGAAACAAGCAACTCGCTCGATGTAAGCGCAGCGTAGAAGGCGCTACCGTCGGCTTCGATCGCGGGTGTCGCTGAGTCAACGTCCGTCGGATACAGATGCGTCGATCGGATATACCGACTATTGCCGATGTCGATCTTCGAGACCGCGTACGGCTTGTCTGCCGGTGACACCGCGCCGTTCGCCAAAAACTGGCCACCGACCAGCAGATAGGCGCCATCGAGCCGCGCCTCGGAATCGATCCAGTAAGCACCGGTAGGTAGTTTGGCGAAATCGGTTCGTTTGGAAAGATCCTGATCAAACCGCGCGACGAATGTGCTGAACTTGCCGCCTCGTTGCAGCGTGTCGCTGATACCACCGGCCACAGCGACACCGGCAGGCGTCACATCGAGCAGGTAAGCCCATTCATCAAAGCCCACACCGACGCGCTGCTGCTTAAGCAGCTTGCCATCCGCGCTGAATTTTTGAAGAAAAAGCTTCCCTTGATCGAGGCTCTCGGAGCTGTTCGTGTCTTCCTTGGTCAGTACGAAATAGGCAGAGTGATTGCTATCGCTGACGCAACGCAATGCTTCACTACCAGCGTGATCGTGCGCGAACGGAATACTGCTCTTCCAAACGACTTGCCGCTTGTCGGCATCGACCACGGCCACATATGCCGTGGTAGTCGCGGCCATATCATCGAGGACCTCGCCTGATACGCAGTAACGCCCGCTCCCAACCGGGTCGATGAAAACAGGCGTGAAACCTTCGGGCACCCCAAGCGGAATTTCCACCGATTGCCCTGCCGCCATAGCACCCGCAGCCACCAAGCTGGAAACGAGACCCAGCAAACTCGAAATCAAAAACCCGCACTTCATACGTTCCCTGATGTTGTATTTGCCTATCGCTCGTCTATCGAGGGGCCGGCATCGCATCAACCCGTTCGACGACGATCGCATGCAATGCATGTCATGCCGCTCGCGTGTCGTTACGTCGGAGCCTAAATATTCGTGTCGTCTTCATCACCCGGCCCATCCGGCACGTCCTGCACATGCTCGTGGTCCGCATAATCGAACACGCCTGCGTTCGGGTGATCGGTCAGATTGCTTGCGAGGTCGAATGGGTCGTCATACTTCAACGTCGTCCACTTGCCCTCATTAACATCGATGATGGTCTTGATCTGCTGCGGCGTTTCAGTGAACGCACGCAGCGTCTTGCCCGCGCCATCTAGCATGCCGCTGCCGAGCAGCATCCCATCCTCAGCAAGGAACTGATACTTGACCGGCGCGGCCACGCCGTCGGGCTTGTGCAGCACGTCGTCGAGCAACAACTGCTGGCTGTACTTGAGCTCCTTCTGACTCTGGAAGAACTCCTGCCGTTGCTGCTGCACGCTCGTCGCCCCTTCCTTCGACCACGACGCGCACTTCTCCAGAATCTGCCCCGGTGTGCCGTTCTCGATCTGGCTGCCGTTGATCTTGATGTACGAGCCACCGGCGCCGATCCAGATCTCCTTCGAGGCCGACAGCACGATCTTCCCGTCGCTACTCGTGATCGTCAGATCCTTCAGCGCCGCCAGCGTCATCGCGTCGCTTTGCGCTTGAATCTCGACTTTGCCCTTGCTCGCGAACAGCTTCATGCCCGCGTTCTGCACGAATACGCTCAGCTTCTCCTTAATACTCGCGATCAACGACTTGCCCGTCACCACATGCGTGTTCTGACCGCTCACGATGTTGACCTGCTGATCGGCCGTGATCTGCGTCGATTGCTGCGTCGTTAGCCCGATGCCCGCCGGGCTCGCCATCAGCATGATCGGCTTGGCAAAGCCGTTCGCATTGCCCGTGCCACCACCGGCCGTGCGCCCGCCCGTGGCCGCGCCAGCCACGCTGTGCTGCGTCGCGTCGGTGAACTGCTTCAGCGCATCCTGCCCCGGCTGCAAGCTCTCGGCGTTGCCCGTGACGCTCGCCTCCGACATCGCTTCCATCACGCTTTCGGCATTGACCAGCTGCTCGCTCGCCGCGCCAGCGGCCATCGGTTGATTCACCGACGTCGCATGCGTCGTCACATACAGCCCTTTCCCCGCCCGCACCGCGCCATACGCGTCGGACTTCAAATCGAAGCCCGTGCCCAGGTACGCGCCACGAGTGTTGTCGGTGTGCTGAATCAGGTAGCCCAGATGCAGATGAGATTGGGCGCTCGTCGAATACAGATGCAAACGGTTCTGGCCGGTCGAGTCGTCCATGACGATCTGGTTGTAGCCGCTGCCGCCATACTCCTTCGAGCGATGGCCCGACAGCAGCCCGTGCGTGTTCCAGATCGGCGCCGTGTTGCCCCCGTGCATGCGGCTCACGATGATCGGCCGGTCGCAGTCGCCGCCGAGCCAGTCGATGATCACCTCGTCGCCCTTGCGCAGCGGATAGGTACCCCCGCGGTCACTGCCCGCATCGGGAAAAGCCGCACGCACCCAGCACGACGCCCCTTCATCGCCGCTGTTGCGACGATTCCACGGGAACCACACCTTCACGCGATTGAGCGCATCGGTGTAGATCTCTTCCTTGTCCGGCCCCGCGACGATGCCGTTTTGCAACTGCATGACAGGCTTGTGGTGCTCAAACGGGCTGCGGTACGGCACGCGTCGGCGCTGCGCTTCAAGTTCGACGCGGTAGAAACCTTGGCTACCGTCAGGATGCTTGATGATCGCTCCACCTTGCTGCCCCTGCGCGGCGCGGGCTTGCTTGAGTTCCTCGCTCAAGCTCTGCGGGAAGTCGACGCTACCGTTTGCACCGGGCAGGTTGTTCTGGATGATCCAGTCCGCGGCAATGATCAGAAACTCGCGCTCCTGCGGGCGGCCTTCATCGTGAATCGGATGGCCTTGCAGCTCGAACCAACGCCCGGGCATCGCACTGCGCAAGCCCCCCACGCCATGGAAACGACGCGAGCGTGATTCCCATTCCTCCATGCGGATGCGCGCGAGGAATTCGCCGTCCTGCGTCTCGCCCCAGCCATAGGCACCCGCATAGTCGTAGACCTCGCCGTCCGAAGGCAAACGTTCTTGCGCCGGTACGTCCTCGCGCGAGGTGGCGATCTCTTTGTTCAGATCGGCGCGCTTGTAGTCGAACGTACGCGTGGTCAACTGTGCGCTGTCGAGTTGCCCTTTCTCGATCCACTGCGTCAAGCCATCGGCTTCGTCGTTCAGGCTCGCGCGGCTAAAGCGCACCGTACGCTGATCAAGTGGCGGCACGAAGAACGCATCGTCGATCACCACCCATGTATGCGACTTGCCATCTTGAGCCTGCTCGAAGCGGCCGAACATCCCCACCGGCTCCATGCGCCGATGCATGAAATTCCAGTCGGAATCGGCTTGCACGCAATACGACGACTGCGGGCACGTGCGGCGCAGCTCGAAGCGGAACTTGGCTTGCGGATGCTGGTGATAGACGTCGGCGAGAATCTGCTCTTCGCTTTGCTCCTGCCAGTCGCGCATGTCGCGGCGCAGGTGCAGGAAATACAGCCACGAGGAAAACTGCAGCTGGAAGTACGTGAGATACCCGTCCGAGCCCAGTCGGCTGAACGTATGCACGTAGCCGTGATGCGGCAGATACGAGCCGTCCGTTTGCTGAACCCACAACGTGACGGGCTGCGCGATCAACGCTTGCAATTCGATTTCGCGGCGCGTCGTGACGACGTCGACGGTGAATTCGTAGTCGCGACCTAGGCGGCTCGTGCCTTTGACCTGGAGCGGCAGCAGGCAGTCGGTGCCGAGCGGCGTGTCGAGCTTGATCAGGCGGTTGTACTGTGCATTGCCGTTGATAAGCATGTCATAAAGCTTATTCGCGCTCATACCGCCTGTCCTCTCCGCCAATCAATTAGTCAAGTGCCTGATTTTTCAGGGAGTGAATTCTAATTGACCTTGGATAGGAATGCGATAGCAAGACGACATGCAATGGCAAACAAGGCCAGAGCTGGCCGTACCAACGACACAATAGAATCGTCCGTCAGGTTCCTCAATTCACGCACCGATTTAAAACGGAAATTATTTCCGATTTATTCGGTAATTTAGCATGAAAGGTGATATTTACTCACTCACACACTGAACCCACCCCGTTCGGCACATCGGCTTATACGCAATTGTCGGCGTGACCGCTGGCACGTAACTTCTGCACTGTCTCAGCGGCAACATGAACCTCTTTGAGTCAGAACCGGATGGCTTTCGCACCGGGTTCGCCATCGCCCTTGCGGCCGAGGAATCCGCCCAGGCGCGCGATCAAGCACAGCACCTCGTTAAGCGTGGGCTTGGCCGACTGCTTAACGGCGGTGAGCAAATGCGCGCTGCGAATTTCATCAGCATCGAAGAACAGATTGGCTTGACGCCACTTGGCCCGTCGAATTCACGCGCCACCAGACAGGTGACCGTCACGCTTTGTCCAACGCCCGCCGGCAACTCGATTCGCCGCCGCCACACGTGCTGACGTACTTGACGCGCCTTCACGCCGTGACGGGTGACGCGAGCCCATCGTGAAGGCACTCTCGCAGAGTGCTTCACCTTCGCTCGCACATGCACACAGCTTCGCCCCCTCGGGCAGTGCACGGTCATGGGTCGACCGAATCAGCCAATCCGCCGGCGTACCCAACTCCTGCGCTCGTACCATCAGCGCGATCATGTCGACACGCCTGCGGCACACCGGCCGTCGGCTTGGCCGCCAATCGTTCCATCCATGTCCTCGCTCGCTTGTTCAAGCGCGCATCGCCAAGGTCAAGGTCGGTAAATTCAGTCTCCGTCCAGCGCGGTGCATCCAAGGCCAAGGCGTTCACGCAAAAAGCGAGAGTAAACGCGACGCGCCAAAAGCTTACAAGCCCCGGTCTATCTCATTGATCGAAAACGATTCATTCCCGTCTACGGCTGCGGAAGGCTGACTTGTCTATAAGACAATGCGCCTGAGGGGGTCGCTTGCGTAGACTTTGGATACGAGCGATGGCATTTCATCCTCGTGGGTTGTCTCGCGAGTCAGACAATGCTTTCTGAATTGTTGGTGTTCTTCAGTCCTAATTTTCGCAACCCCACCGTGATATGTACCATGGATCGATAAATTCCATGACCTTGGGCACATACAGCCCCATCGTGTGCCAATACGTCAATCGAGAGAGAAATGACATCTAAAATCCAAGGTCGAAAATTTATTTTAACGCTAGTGTATTCAATTCTTGTTGTCGCACCATCTGCCGCGAGCGCGGAGATGCTGCACTACCTGGAAAGATCAGATGTGCGTGAAGATGGCTCCAAATATTGCCAAGTCGCAAGAATTGATATATTTAGAAATTTCCAGGGTGATAGCGCAAACTCCAGAGGAAGCAAAATATTCGTCAACGGAACTCAAACCAGATCAATCAGGTCAATTAGAATTCTTGCATCGAAGAACACCGACAATCAAGCTGGAATTAGAATTCGCCCAGATTGTTCGTCAAAACATTGCCCAGATCTTAAGGTGGCCGTCGGAGATAGAGCATTCATCCATTACTTCGATACATCCAAGTTGCCCGCCCCTCCTTCCAGCGACATCGTTGAGAATGATTCCACGGGTTACAAATCATGGACATCATCAAAACCCCTTGACAACGAATCCGTGAAAGATGATGGTTTCGTGCAGTTTTCGATATATTTTATTGAAAGCAAAGGCACAGACTCCAATATTGAATACAATGGGAAAATTCTCATTTCAGCACACTCGGCATCAGTACGAGCCGGCACTGTCGTAGTTGGCAAAATGCTAACCAGCAACGCAATAAATCTTGACACCGACTCTCTTTCGAGCTGGAGTCAGAAAGACATCGAGGTGGGTGACTCCCAAACAAAATATGCCCCCGTGCTCGTCGAGCAAGCAATGCTTCCGATCGATGATGATAGAAATTTAGCACACCGTGTACGGCGAGCTTTGGGAGACGGGGATAAAACCAGCCCGATGGCGTGGATTGTAGATCTCCTTAATCTCTTACGCAGAACGTTCTGGGGAGCGCCACAGCGGACCCATCACGCGTCATTGCCTCAAATACACGTGGTGGAGCCGTCGTCGGAGCGACCACCCATGGAGCAGACTGCGCCCCCGGTTGTATCCGTGTATCACGCGGAAATTTTCCACGAGAATGGCGAAACTGCATTTGGCACCGCCATGAATATGATGGATTGCGGAGCCGACTCAACAATCCTAGATGAGACGCCTGAGGGCGAGTCAAGTACGCGTACAAAGCCGAAAAAGCAATCAGATAATAAAAAGAAGAGAGTGCGCGATAAAATGAAAAAGAAGCTTGGAAGGCTTTCGCAGGACGAGATTGAATCGATTCAGACGCAAATTGCACCACACCGAGAATCGTCGTCGCCTATCCGTGAGCCATTGTCCTTGCCAGGGGGGCGGCTGCTAGATGGGGAACTCGCTCAGTGGTTAGCCGAAGATCCGGCACGAGCCATCGGTATGCTTGATCGGGCTACTGCGGTGCTAAGAGCTTCGGGCGGGGATCATCAGCGGAACATCCCAGTCGATCAGCTTGGCGAAAACGACGGTGTGCTCATGGCTAGCTGTGCAGCGAGTGGGGAGGGTGCCAGTTTAGCGTGGAAGTGCGTGGACCGTGCTAAGAGGGCAGCAAAGAAGCCTGCACCAGTCATTGCCGTTCCCGCAAGTATTGCTGTACCCGGAAGGGGATATTACCTTCACGGAGAAGCAGGGTTCGATGGACTGGCCAATCAGGTCAGGAGAGATTTTTCAAGAACGCTTTTTCCTGGGATCGCGCGCGAGTGGTTCAATGACCAAACCATTGCGATTGGGCGAGATGCAGCTCGACCACCATATAACCGTGGAATTGTATACATCCATAACGTCAGAGACTCACGCAGCTCAAGAAGATTCATCTACGGGGTTAGTCATATTTTGGAGCCAGAAAATAACGGTGGCCATCGGGCGGCGTGGAATTCGCTGGGGATAAACTCGGAAGAACAACTGGCGCGACTTATCATGTCTGCCGTAACGAATGAAGACTCAGTCTGGGCACCAGTAATTAACGGCCGCACCGATCGATCAACTCGTCAATACATGCGATTTACCTATGGCGGGTTTATATGGGAGGGGAAAATTATAATTGCAATTTCAGACAATGGATCGATCATAACCGCCTATCCGGACTCAGGGGTGGAAATTAAGAAAACCCCACTGGAGATGTAACTAAGAGCTGCTAACGCAACCGGGCGCAAGGCAACATTGGCCGTGTCGTCCGCTGCATGGCAAGACGAAAGGTCCGCAACGCGTTGTGGGTGCTTCTTGAGCCGTTGATCCGCAAGTTTGTGCCGTCGCCCGAGGAGACCCTGGTGGCAAGGGGTTCCCGTTGTCAGCTCAAAAAATAGGCAGAGAGATGTGTATACGGCTATGTGTTCGGCTACGCCCAGCATGCCCCCGAAAAATGCCACGAAGGCGAAATCATCAGACAAAAATGCGCGCGAGAGCCTACTGTCGGCGTCGCACAGGCTCGCTGCGGCGCGGTGTATTGCCGCACGTTGCCCTCCGCAATGCGGTTTGCATCGACACCCCAGCGCGTCGATTTCTTCTTTGACATCAATCAAATAGGCGCGAAATAGCCGCCTACCCACCCCGCTTCAGCCCACCTGCGACAGCCCGACGCACCGCAGCATTTCCGGGCCGCACTGCTTTACGCTTACTTACGACTGCACGAGCAGTCCAATACGAAGTCCGGCGTGCCGACATCTGCCGACGCGCCTCGTCAGTTATCGGTGGCTCGCTATGGAAACGTCAACACTCAGCGCATTCGACCTTGCGCGCATTCAATTCGCTTTCACGATCTCCTTTCACATCGTGTTCCCCGCCTTGAGCATCGGCTTGGCCAGCTTCATCGCCGTGCTCGAATGGCGCTGGCTCAAAACCGGGAAGGCCTATTACAAGGAGCTGTGTCTTTTCTGGTCAAAGATCTTCGCCGTCGCGTTCGGCATGGGCGTCGTGTCCGGCGTCGTCATGAGCTACGAGTTCGGCACCAACTGGGCCGGCTTTTCGAAATTCGCCGGCCCCATCACGGGTGCGCTGCTCACCTACGAGGTGATGACGGCGTTCTTTCTCGAGGCCGGCTTCCTCGGCATCATGCTGTTCGGCTGGCAGCGCGTCGGCCCGCGCGCGCACTTTGCAGCCACGCTGACCGTTGCCGTCGGCACGCTCGTGTCCGCCTTCTGGATCCTCGCGTCCAATAGCTGGATGCAGACGCCGCAAGGGTTCGCGATCGTCGACGGCCATGCCGTGCCGGTCGACTGGTTCAAGGTCATCTTCAATCCCTCGTTCCCGTATCGTCTCGTACACATGACGCTTGCCGCGTTCGTCGTCGCGGCGCTCGTCGTCTCGGCAACCGGCGCTTGGCATCTGCTCAAGGGGCGACGCGATCCGGGCGTCAAGAAGATGTTCGTAATGGCGCTCGGCTTGCTGCTCGTGCTCGCGCCCGTGCAAGCCTTGGTCGGCGATCAGCACGGCCTGAACACGCTCAAGTATCAGCCGGCCAAGGTCGCGGCGATGGAAGGCCTGTGGGACACGGAAGCGGGCGGCACCTCGCTCAAGCTGTTCGGCCTCCCCGACATGCAAGCCGAAACGACGCGCTACGCCGTCGCCATTCCGCACCTGGGCAGCCTGATCCTCACGCATAGCTGGGATGGCGAAATTCGCGGGCTCAAGTCGTTCCCGCGCGACGAGCGCCCCAACTCGACGGTCGTGTTCTGGAGCTTTCGCGTAATGGTCGGCCTCGGCGTGCTGATGATCGTATTGGCCGCGCTCGCGGGCATCCTGCATCGCCGCGGCCGGCTATACGAGGCCAAGTGGTTCCACCGCTTCGCACTCGTCATGGGTCCGAGCGGGTTCGTCACGCTGCTCGCCGGTTGGGTCACCACGGAAGTCGGCCGTCAGCCCTGGGTCGTCTACGGCGTCATGCGTACCGCACAGGCCGTCTCGCCGTTGAGCTCGCAGCAGGTGGGGATTTCGTTGATGGCCTTCGTCGTCGTGTACTTCCTCGTCTTCGGCACGGGTGTCTACTACATGCTCAAGATCCTGCGCGCCGGCCCGAACGTCTCTCACGACGAGCACGGCGATGCCGACGAGACGCTTGAGAGCGAGCCGCTGCCCGGCACGGCACGCCCGCGCGTTACGGCCGCGCTCAATGTGTGAGGTAGCGACGGCTTCGCATCAATCGTATCGAACTCTTTCGTCATTCGAGGTTGCTTCATGGATGTCACCATCGTCTGGGCTGCGATCATCGCGCTCGGCCTTCTCCTTTACGTCGTGCTCGACGGCTTCGATCTCGGCATCGGCATCGTTTTCCCGTTCTTCCCCGACGAGCGCGAACGCGATTTGATGATGAGCAGCGTCGCCCCTGTCTGGGACGGCAATGAAACATGGCTCGTGCTCGGCGGCGCGGCGTTGTTCGGCGCGTTTCCGATCGTCTACGCGACCGTGCTCTCGGCGCTGTATCTGCCGCTCGTGTTCATGCTCGCCTGTTTGATCCTGCGCGGCGTGTCCTTCGAGATCCGTGGCAAGGCTAAGCGCACGAAACATTTGTGGGATCTCGCGTTCATCGGCGGCTCAACCGGTGCAGCGTTCTTCCAGGGCATATCGCTGGGCGCGTTCCTGCAAGGCATCCCGGTGCACAACGGCGAATTCGCCGGCGATGCGTTCGGTTGGCTCACGCCGTTTTCGCTGTTGACCGGTCTTGGGCTCGTCGCCACGTATGCCCTGCTCGGCTGCTGCTGGCTCGTGGCGAAGACCGAAGGCGACTTGCAGCGGCGCCTGCATCGGATCGTCTGGCCGCTCACGCTCGTGCTGCTCACGTTCATCGTGGTGGTCAGCATCTGGACGCCCCTGCAAGAACCCGGCATCGCCGCGCGCTGGTTCGGCTCCGAGTGGTTCCTACGCATGCTGCCCGCGCCGTTCCTCGTTGCGATCTGCGCGGCGTTCATGTACCGAGCCGTGCGCGAGCGTCATCACACGCAACCGTTCGCGCTGGCGCTCGCGTTCGTCGTGATCGGCTATGCGGGCCTGCTCGCCACGGTGTGGCCGTACGCGATTCCCGCAAGCGTCACGCTATGGGAAGCCGCGGCGCCGCGTCAGAGCCTCACGTTCACGCTGGCGGGCGCGGCCTTCATCCTGCCGGTCATTCTCGCGTACACGATGCTCGGCTACTGGGTATTTCGCGGCAAGGTGCGTCATGGCGAACATCACTATCACTAAGCCGGGCGTGCTCGCGCGCATGCAGGCGGCTATGCCTGGCTGGCTGTGGTTCGTCGTACTGTGGTGTGTCGGTACGGGGAGCGCAATGCTGCTCGGCTCCGTGTTCAAAGTGTTCATGAACGCCACGCTGTTTGCCGTGTCAAGGTAGCACCTGAACCAACTGCTCGCCGCGCGGCGTCGTCAAGCAGGGATGTCGCGCGGCAGTGCCAAGGTGGACACCCATGCACGCACGGCTTCGGTCGTGCGTGCCTCTCGACGGTGCTCGGGATAGACGAGAAAGAAGCCGAAGCGCCGTAGCACGGGACCGAACGGCACAACGAGCGTCCCGCTTTCCAGCTCCGGTGCAACAAGTGGCAAATTGACTAGCGCGACGCCTTGCCCTGCCGCCGCTGCCCCGATCGCATGCGTCTCATCCGAAAACACCAGCCCTCGCTCCGTCTCGAGCGCGAGCCCCGCCGCCTCGACCCATGCACGCCAGTCGGGCACATCGCGCAGCGACGGCTGCCATTGCGAGTGAATGAGCGGATGACTCGCCAGATCACTCGGCTGTCGCACGGCAAGGCGCGGATGACACACCGGCGCGTACGCATCGTCGAACAGGTGCTCGGCCACGAGCCCCGGCCATCGGCCCGCACCGTAACGAATCGCGATGTCGGCACCGTCACCCGCCAAATCGAGCGCCACGTCCGACGCGTGAATGCGCAGATCGATGTCGGGGTGCAGATGTTGAAACGAAGCGACCGCGGGCGCCAACCAGCGTGCGGCCAACGCTGCCGTCGTCGTCAGCGTGGCATGGCTGCGCTGAGGCTCTTCGCGGATGCGCTGCAAGGCTTGCGCGAACGTGTCGAAACCGTCGCGCAATACCGGATACAACGCCCGGCCCTGCGGCGTCAACACTAGCGCGCGCACGCGGCGCTCGAACAGTGGCGAGCCGATCGATTCCTCTAGCTGCCGTATCTGATGGCTGACGGCCGTCGGCGTCACCGACATTTCATGTGCCGCTTCTTTCATGCTCAGATGCCGCGCTACCGCTTCGAAAGCTCGTAAAGCATTCAGCGAGGGAAGCTTTCTCATAGCTCGATGTTCGTCAATTCAGGGCTAACGCGGTGAATGAGTTTTTCTTATGCATCACGACGCAAATTCCTCGTTTGTGACGGCATCCGCAGATTCGTATAGTCGATGCTCATACGAACCGGCCGATTCGTGATCCCGTTCACCGCTTCCGAAAAAAGGCATCCATCATGACACGCATTCTGCATTTGGACTCCAGCGCGCGCATCGGCACATCCGGCACGCAACCGCACGGCTCGCACACACGACGACTGTCTGCCCGCTTCGTACAGCGCTGGCTCGAACACACACCAGACACCACGGTGGTCTATCGCGATCTCGGTGCCGAGCCGCCCAAGCCCGTGAGCGCCGAGTGGATTCACGCGGCGTTCACGCCGCCCGCGCGACGCGAATCGTGGATGAGAGATGTTCTCGCTGAGAGCGATGCGCTCGTGGACGAGCTCGTTGCTGCCGATGTGATCGTAGCAGGCGTGCCGATGTACAACTTCGGCGTACCAGCCCAATTCAAGGCCTATATCGACAACGTCGTGCGTGTGGGCCGAACGTTCGGCTTCGACCGCGCACGCGAAGGCGAACCGTATTGGCCCATGCTGGCCGATTGCGGCAAGCAGCTGGTCCTGCTCGGCTCACGCGGCGACTACGGCTACGACAGCGAACGGCTGTCGCATCGCAACCATGTCGAAGCGAGCGTGGCCACGGCTTTCGGCTACATGGGGATCGACGACGTGCACAGCGTCGCGATCGAATACGACGAGTTCGCCGATGCCCGGCTGCAAGCCTCGATCGTGGCGGCTGAAGCGGCTGTCGACGCGCTCGTCGATCGCCTCGCCTTCGACTATCGCCGTAGCCCTGTCTCCGTGTGAGCCAACGCAGCGATGGTGTCATGCTCGGCAGCGGCAGCCTCCTCCTGCTCGCTGCCGTCCAGCCCCATCAGCTTCGCGAGAACGGGCCATTTGACGCGCGCCTCTTCATACGCAAGCTTCGCCTGCTCGTCGACGTACTTCGACGGATCGAGCTCGGGCACATGGCGCGCGAGGCCCGCGACATCGTTGACGGGCACGCCGCCCGACGATTCTTGGCGACTTGCTGTCACTTTTGATCCACCCATACGCCATCTGGCGTCTTCACGGCATAGCCGGTTGCGGTCCTCATCGTCACCGTGCCCTCGTTCTCGCCGACCATCTGCGTCTGCGGCAGGCTCGCCGCGTACTGCGACAGCACGATGCCCGGCTTGAACGGGCTGTTGGAGACGAGATTCGACAACAGCTGCGCGAGGGCAAGGAAACTCGTCGGCTGGTCGATCACGGTGGTCGGCCCGTGCTGGCCCGGCAGGCCGACGACCCGCACGCCGACGGGCCCGTGCACGACGCGCGGCGTCGGGATCTCGCGCAAGCCCGCAACCTGGTTGCCGTCGCCGCGCAGCGCAGCGCCATGCTCGGGCACGAACACGATGACCGCGCGCCGGCCCGACTTCGAAATCAGGTCGGCAAATTCGTCGACCTCGTTCATCAGCGTGTTCACACGCAGCGGATACGAGTCGAGGCTCGATAGGTTCGGCTTGCCGACCAGACGATTGCCGTCGTGCAAGCTGATCGTGTTGTAGTACAAGGCCACGGGCCCTGTCGTTTGTGCGCGCTGTGTCCACCAGCCGGCCAGCGTCGAGTAGTCGTCGTGCACGGGCGAGCCGTCGAAAGCTTGCATCGGCACCGTGGCGCGCTCGTTCGAGACGATCGGCGCGTCGGGTACGCCGATGTTCTGTTTCACGATCGATAAAAAGTTGTCGAAGTGGCCATCGTGATTGAACAGGACCTGCGTCGTGTAGCCGGCCTGCGCAAGATCGGTAAACAGATGGCATTGCGGCGGCGTGTCCTTGTACAAGTCGGCATGCACCTCCTGTCCGCAACTTGCGCGCAGCACGCGAATCGCGGCCGGTCCGCTGTAGCTCGCTGCAGTGCTGAAGTTCGTGAACAGGTAGTCGAAATGACTGAGCATCGGGTTGTCGCGCGCCTTCGATACGTCGAGATCGTCCCACGACAGCGAGCAGACGTGCAGCACGATGACGTCGAATTGCGCATTCGGGTCTGCACTCAACCGGCCGAACGGAACTTGACGCTGCGCCTCCTGAGTGCGGAACGCAGCAAGCGCAGCGTTGTGATCGAGCGGCTGGTCGACCAAGGTACTGCGTGCGCCGCTCGTAGCGCTCGTAGCGCTCGTTTGCGTCGGCGTCAACGCCACGCTGACCGCGTTCCATACGGGCAGCGCCACGAGTGCGAGGACGACGAACGTCGCCACACGCAGCCATCGGTTGACGACGAAGTAGACGGCCACGGCCACGACGGCCGCGATGAGCACCGTGGGCGGCACGACACGTTGCGCGAGCTCGAGCCAGTAAGTGAACGAGAACGTCCGCAACTGCGCGAACGTTTCGACGAGGCGCGAGAAAGGCGGCACGTTCGCTTCGTGATAGAGCAGCGGAACGGCGATCGCCAGCCCCACCGACAAGCGCGCGAAGCGCCCGCCGCGATGCCGGATCGGGCTCGTCGCGGCAAGCGCCAATGCGAGCACGATGTTCGCCACCCACAGCGGCTTCAATTGCCCCACCGCGAATAGATAGAGCTTCAGCAGGAAGTACAGATTCCAGATCGTCATGGCTTGGGTTCCGTCATCGGGCAGCAGTCCACTTGTCCCGGTTCAATAGCGCGCGCGTTCGGGCGCCAGCCACGCGCGCAGCGCACGCGACACGTTGCGAGCGAGGCGCGCATAGCCCTCGATACCCATCAGCAACACTTCCTTCAAGCCTGCCAGCGGCGCGTCCTCTTCGGTCAGCTCGCGCCGGTTCAGCCATGCATCGGCGCGGCCGAACGTGCATTGCACGAGCTGGCGTTCCTGCTCCAGTGTCAGCGCTTCGAATCGCACGCCGAGATTGCTGCCCGCATAGCGGGTCACGCTGACGGGAAAGCTGAACAGGCGATCGCCACGGCTCAACGACACGTGGAGCGTATCGCCGATCGCGAGGCCCAGATCGGCGCTCGGTAACTGAAGGCCCAGGCCCCCCGTCGAGTAGTCGCTGGTCGTGCAAGCAACCGTCGTGCCGTCCGTCAGCAACAACGTGGCCGGCACGCGCAACGCAATACGGTGCGTCACACGCACTTGCTTCGCCTCGCTGGCGACACTGATCGCCGCTCCGAGCAGCACCAGGTTGTAGATCGTCCAGACGATATTCAACGTGATCGTCGACAGCTCGTCGCCGGACGCAACCATCAGCCGATAACCGCCGAGCAGCAGCGCAAGCCCGTTCAACGCAAGCAGCACGAGGTACGGCTTCGACACGGCCCAGTCGAAATAGCCTTCGTCGATGCGGCCGCCCTTGTCGGTCACATTGAACTTGCCATGCTTGGGGCTGAAGAACGCGAACGTCGTCGGCAAGGCGATGTACCAGGCAAGCACCGATTCGTAGACTTCAGCCCAGAACGAATGTCGAAACTGCCCCTGCATACGCGAGTTCGCGATGTTCGACAGCACGATGTACGGCAGCACGAAGCTCGCGATCGAAATGGCCGACGCATTGATGAAGTAGAGCCTGAAGAACAGGTACGCCATCGGCATCATGAGAAAGATCAGCCGCGGCACGCCGTAGAAGAAGTGCAGCATCGCATTGCCGTAGCACAGACGCTGAAAGAAGCCGAGGCCACGCCCGAGGAACGGGTTGTCGATGCGGAAAATCTGCGCCATGCCGCGCGCCCAGCGCGTGCGCTGCTTGATGTGGCCCGCGAGGCTTTCGGTCGCGAGACCCGCGGCCTGCACGGTCGGCAGATAGGCTGTCGTATAGCCGCGCCGATGCAGCTTGAGCGCGGTGTGCGCGTCTTCGGTCACGGTCTCGACGGCGATGCCGCCCACTTCCTCCAGCGGCCCGCGCTTGATGACCGCACACGAACCGCAGAAGAACGAGGCGTTCCACAGGTCGTTGCCCGTCTGCACGAGGCCGTAAAAAAGCTCGCCTTCGTTCGGTACGCGGCGGAACGTGCCGAGGTTGCGCTCGAACGGGTCCGGCGAGAAGAAGTGATGCGGAGTCTGCACCATCGCGCACTTCGGGTCGCGCAGAAACGTGCCCATCGTCATCTGCAGGAACGAGCGTGTCGGCACGTGATCGCAGTCGAAGATCGCAATGTATTCGCCGTGCGTGCGCGCGAGGGCGCGATTGATGTTGCCGGCCTTCGCGAAGCGATTGTCGTCGCGCGTCAGATAGCCGATGCCGGCCGCGCGTGCAAACGCTTCGAATTCGGGGCGGCGTCCGTCGTCGAGCACATACACACGCAGCTTGTCGGCCGGCCAGTCGACCCCTTGTGCCGCGAACACCGCGGGCCGCACGACCGCCAGCGGTTCGTTGTAGGTCGGGATGTAGATGTCGACGCTCGGCCATTGCGACGAATCGGGCGGCATCTGCGCGACCGTGCGATTGAGCGGCCACGCCGTCTGGACAACGCCGAACGCAAGGATCATCCACGTGTACGCTTCGGCGCCGAGCAGCGCGTAGCCGACGATCGCCTCAACCGAGGTCTGGAAGTCGAGCGTTTGTGTCACGCGCCACCAGACGTAGCGGCCCATCGCGAGCAGCGCCAGCGCGGCGAGCAGCAACACCGGCAGCCGTCCCGGCAAGCGCCGGATCACGAGCGCGAAGGCCACCGTCACGGCGAAGAACTCGAACTGCGGGCCCGGCCGCAGCGGCGAAAAGCCGACGCCGACCCACAACACGAGGCCCAGCGCGACCAGCAGCAGCAACAGCCAGCGGATGTGGCCCACGCGCTGCGTCACACGTTCGAGGCCGCTTCCCCAGCGCTGCCAAGGCAGCCACGCCAGCGTCGCTTCGACCCGATGCCATACGGCGCGCACGGCGACAAACACAGGGACGAGCGTTACGTCGATCCAGCGCAGCACTTCACTCGCACGCCGCACGTTGGCGGTACGGTGCGCCTTGGGTGGACGCACGAATGCTCGCCAGAGCCAGCCGCGCCAGTCGTGTGGATCGAGCACGCCCCACTTGCGGGCCAGGCCGAGCAGCACGGTTTGCACCCAGCGGCGCGCGTAGTCAGGCTTGCCTGGCGCCGACGGCATGAAGAAGAGCCGCACGAACCAATCGAGCACCGTGCGTTCGCGCGGCAACCCGAGGCCCGTGGCGAACCACTCGACGATGCGGGTAAGCCACGCGCGTGGCGGACGATGCGTGGCGGGCTTCGTCTGTTGCATCTCGTTCATCCCTTGCGCGTGACGCCGCGGGCCGCGACAGGGCCGAGCCACGTGTCGAGCCAGTTCGCGAGACCTTGCAGGTCATGCGCGGCCTGCGAATGCGGCGCATCGTCGAAGAACCACGTACCGCGAGCGAACGCTTCGGGCATGGCGGCATCGAGGTGCACGCGCTGATCGAGCGTCGTCGTTGCGCCAACGGCAGCCTGCAGCAGCGAGAGTGCATCGCGCTGCATGTCCCGCGCCGGGTTCAGCCGGTTCACCACGATTTGCAGGTGCGCGCTTGCGCGTCGCAGCGGCGCGAGGTGACGCACGAGCGTGGCGCACGCGGCGGGCTCCGGTGGCGTCAGACACAACACGAGGTCGGCGCAACGCACCGCATGCGCGGCCTGCGGCGACGGATAGCGCGGCGTATCGACGAACGCAACCGCGCTATCGGGCAAATCGATCTGCGCGAGCGCCTGCGCTAGCCAGCGAGGCTCCGAAACGAGCCGCGCTTCACTGGCGGTACGCTCATCGAGTGCAAGCTCGCCATGCGGCGCGAACAGCACGCCTTCGTCGTTGCGCCACGTATGCTCGCGCCACGGGGCGGTACGGCCCAGCATTGCATCGGCAAGCCCCACCTTTGAAAACGTGTCGAGCCCGAGGTGGGCGCCGAGCAGGTTCTGCGGATCGAAGTCGACTGCGACCACCGCACGGCGCCGCCGCGCGAGCAGCACGGCCAGCGCCGCAGTCAGCGTCGTTCGTCCTGTGCCGCCGGCCGTCGACACGAGCGCGATCGTCTTCATCGTGTCGCCTCCTCAACATGATCGGCCTCAGGCAGCAGCCGACCATTGAGCACCACAGGCTCGATTTCAACCACGACGGCGTCACGCGGATCGAAGCGCTTCGCATCCACCCAGCCTTGGCGCGCACGGACGCGCTGAAGCCCGATCCATGCCGGCACCGCGCCCACTACGCCGGCTGCGAAGCACAGCAGCAAGAAGGTCGTCATGTCGTTTCTCCCCGGCCGCGTACGAGCGGCATCATATGGCGCTCGGCGCGGCGCCGCGGCATGGCCATGGATGTTGGCGCGCGCTCGGCCGCTTGGGCGTCGGTGCCACGGTTGGCGTCGGCGGCGGCTTCGTTTTCGGTACCCGGATCGGCATCGCTATTGGCACGGACCGACTCTCCGTCGATGTGCGCCAGGATGGCTTCGACCGCCTGCAATTGCGAGGCCGCCTCACGCGCCCGTTCGATGTCGTGCTTGCGCGGGCCGACCTTGAGACCCGCCTTGCCGCTGGCACGTTGCGCAGGCGTCGAAGCCGAAGCCGAAGCCGAAACGGCCACCGCGACTTGCGTCGAGGCCGCAGGAAAGACATCGCTGTAATCGGCAATCGGCGCGCGGCGATTCGCCTCGGCGAGCGCCTTGACTTCGCGCGCGATACTGGCTTCGGCCAAGTAGACGAGCCGATCGGACCAGCGCTCGACCGGCACGTCGAAGATGTGCGCAAGCGCTGCATCGGCATCGGGTAGCCGGCATGCGAACAAGAACACATACAGATTGGCCTCATCAGCCGTGAATACGTCGCCCGCGCGGCGCGGCTTGCAACTCTTCATCGCCTCGAGGTGCGACACCTGCGGCAGCAGCGGCAGCTTCGCGAGCACGTGAGGCAGGCTCAATTGCGCGCCACGCTCGAGCACGGCCTGAGCCCGCTCGCAAAACGCTGCAACGGGCAGGTAGCCACGCACGGCGTCGGTCAGCGCGGCCGCCAGCGCGGCCTTGTAGTCGGTCGCGACGGGGCGCGTGTCGACCTGGCCTTGCAGCGAGCGCAGCAACGATTGCACACGCGAGAACGGCAGATCACGCCCCAACAGCAGATTGGCGCCGAGACTCAGCAGCAACAACTCGTACTGATGACGCAGCACCTCGCCTCGTTCGACGACGACGATCTTAAGCGCGCGGCCGCATTGGCGCCGCAGCGTGTGCACGGTTGCGCACAATGCCTCGAGGCTCGCGCCGTCGGTGTAGTCGAGCAGCACCGTCGTCGCAACAGCACCCGTGCACGCCACGTGCACGGCATCGTAATCGTCGGCGACCGTCCACTCGGCCGGCACCCAGCGTTCATCTCTCACGACGGCCCGCGTCGCGACGACGCGCTCTTCATCGCCGGCAAGCCGCGACATGGCTGCTTGCGCGGCCGGCGCGGCCGCGAGTTCGGGGGCAACCGTCAAACGCCCGGCCTCGGTGAAGCGCAGCGAATGAACTTCGCCGGTCGTAAGCGCATGGCCGGAACGCCAAAAGTCGACGCGCCACAACAGCTCGCCGTGCGTGCGATGCAGGTGCGCGACACCCGTGCACGCTCCATGGAATTCGCGCCGGTCCGCGGAATTCGCGTGCATCGAGAAGCGATCTTCACGCGCCAGGGCGTCTTTGTCTGCGCCTGCCTCGGCATCGAGGGTCGAGTCGAGCAGCAGCACGAGCGTGATCTTGCGCGCCTCGCACCAGTTCGCCAGCAGACGCCCTTCGCGAGCGAGCACGTCGGGGTCGCTCCAGGTAAACCAACGCTCGGCATGCTCGACGAAATACAGTGCGTGCGAACGGAAGCCGAAGCGCTTGAGCGCACGCAACGCCCCGAACAGGTGGGCGAATGCCGGCCGTGCAGCGTGCGAAGACGCCCGTTCGTTCGCTGGTTCCGCGTGCTCTGCCGCCTGACTTGCCTGCGGCATCGCCAGTACGTTCAAGCGTCGCGGCCACCCAAGCGCCGCGACGCCCGGCGCGAAGCCGCGCTCGCGCATCCGCTCCGCTGCGGCCGCGCGCGTGCTGGCAAGCACGACGGTCACATGGCGCGAGCGCGCCTCGCGCACGGTATCCCACAGCAAGGCATTGCAACCGGGCCAGCCCATGCGCGCATAGATCGCGTACAAGCGCCCAGGGCTCAGATCGGCGAGCTGGTCGGGAAGTGCATCGATGGCGAGCCGGTTCGCCTCGGTCGCGCGCAGCGCGAACGCATCGCGCACCGCAGCGACGAGCGACGCCCGCCTCTCTGAAGTGGACGCATCGGCACGGATCGGATCGGGACTCACGCGAGGTCTTTGCATTCGTCTAATAACTTGAATATAGACGCACGGGCGACAGCCAGAAGCTGTCATCGTCCTTGCGCGCATTGAACGAGTAACGCACGTACACCATCGCCGAACTCGGCGCGTAGTCGTGAGCATGGTCGATCGCGACGCGTGCCCCCGCGACGACGTGTCCGTTGAAGCGGTACTGCACCATGCCGCTGACGCCGTATGAGAAGCCGAGCGCACTCGAGCCGCCGGCATGGACGAGGTCGCCGAAGCTTTGCCCGGGCGGCAGCCCGGCACCGCTGGGCAAGCCGTCCGGGTAGTACGGCGAATCCTTCTCATACGAGTTCGACACGCCGACCGTCGTCGTCACATCCCACTTGAGCCCGCCCTGCTTGCCCGCCCATTCGATCGGCACGCCCAGCGACAAATAGCGCTGCGGGCTGTAGTAGCCGCCTTGACCGTAGGTATAAAAACGCAGGTTCCTCGTGTAGTGCCAGGCATTGCCGACGAGCCCCGTGTTGAACCGCATGTTCGCGCGCTCGTACACCGGCACCATGAAGCCCGTGCGCAGGGTGATCTCCTGATTGTCGGCGACATGACGGCCCGTGAGCTCGCCAGCCCCGACCTCGGAGAAGACGTTGACGCGGCCGATGTCGATGCTCGTCCGCCAATCGACGCCGTCGCGGCGCACGCCGCCCCATACGGCATGCGTCCAGGGATCGCGCAGCCCCGCGTAGGACAGCTCGCTGCTGGTCTCCGGCCGCCGCGACGCGCTGACCGAGAAGCTCGCCGGGCCCGCATCGAAGCGGTAGCGCACCCCACCGACCAGGTAATGGACAGGAAAGCCGAGCGGCGTCGTGCCGACGTCGAAGCGCCACGCATCGGAGGTATATCCCGTGCCGATCGCGACGCCATTCGCACGCTGATGCAGATCGGTGTCAGCGACAGGCGGCAGTGCCTTCCCGCTGTCGACGAACGCCGAATACGTGCCGAACGTCTGCAACGCGTAGGTCGGCGGGTTCGTGACGTCGAGCGTACCTGCATCGAGATGCACGGCATCCAGGTGCACGAAGAAGTGCCCATCGTAGCGATACGGAATCTGCACGTAGACCGGCACCTGCTGCGCGTGATAGTCGGAAGCGCCGGCATCGCCCGACTTGTAGGCCGGCATCCAACCCACCTCGACCTCGGGATCGCGACGCTGCTCGAGGTCGTCCAACGCGGCCTGCGCAGGCGTGGCGTCGGACCCGCGTGCGCCGATGCCAGCGGCACGCTCCTGCGTCAACGACACGCGGTAAAGCGCGGCAGCCTGCTCGTAGTGTCCCGTGTCGGCAGCCAGCCGGCCCGCCTCGACGGTCACGTCGGGCCGCGCCGGATAGGCATCGCGTAGCGCGGACGTGATGCGCTCGGCCTGCGCGGGACGGCGCAGCGCTGCGAGCCGCCGGGCGGCCGACAAGCGCGTCTCGACATCCTCGGGCGGCGTTGCCTCGAGCACTTGTTCGACGATGGCGAGCGCTTCGTCTTGCTGGCCGCTCTGCTCGAACACGCGAGCCAGCGCGAGCTGCGCATCAGCGTCGTCGGGCGTGCGTGCGAGCACAGGCGCCAATGCGGCCTGCGCGGCCGCGTAATGCCCCTGTGTTCGTTCGAGATCGGCCAGTTCGAGCGCGTAGCGCTTATCGCGCTTGCCAGCCGAACTCGCCTGCGCGAGCGTGCGCCGCGCACGCGCAAAGTCGCGCTGCTCGAGCGCCGCGTCAGTCTCGCGCAGCACTAGACGCAGCGCTTGGTCTTCGAGGCGCTGCGTCTGCTCCGCCGTCAGATGCGGGTCGCCACGCAAGTCGTCGAGCCACGCTCGAAGCGTGTCGTTGCGTCCCGCACTGCCGAGCAGGTCGCCATAACGCAAGCGCACGTCGGCATCGACTTCGCGCGGATGCCCGGCCATCCAGTCGCGCATGAGCGTCAGGCCGCGGTCGGCCTGCCCTTCGCCGATGAGCAGCGCAGCAACCGACGCTGTCATGGACGCATCGTCGGCACCGAGCGTACGCGCGCGCTCGAACGCGTCGCGCGCCGCATCTTGCGCGCCGTTTGCGAACGCTCGCCGCGCATCGGCCAGCGCTTGCTCCGCATCGAGCCTGCGTGCGAGCGCATGCATGCCTTCGCTACGCGCGGCCTCGGGCACCGGTGCCAACACGGCCTGTGCACCGGCCACATCGTCGATCGAATTGCGGTAAAGCGCGCTCGCATAGCGCATCTCAGGGGACGACGACACGGCGATGCCCTCGTCCATGACGGCTCGGCCCAACTGCGGCAAGCCGAGGTCGCGATATAGACGCGCGAGCGCAAAGCGTGTCCACGGCGCATCGGGCGCCACGCGCAATGCCGCTTCGTAGCGTTGCGCGGCCGGGCCACGCTTGCCTGCCGCGGCGAGGCGCTGGGCGTCGTTCGCAAGCGCGTCGGCGCGCAGCTGCGCAAGTCCCGCACGCTCATCGGCCGCGTGAAAGCGCGTTTGCAGCGCATCGAGCAACGGACCGACCTCGTCGGCTCGGCCGGTGTCTTGCAGCAATGTCTGCATGCTGCGCGCCGCGCCCAGGCTCGGCTCGCGTGCCGTCAGCAACTCACGAAGCAATGGCTCAGCGGCATGCCAGTTGCGCTCGGCAAGCCACGCATCGGCCAGCATCAGCTTCGCCTGCGTATTCGACTCATCCATCGACAAAGCAGCCTTGGCCGCCTGCTCGGCGTCCTGGGGGCGGCCGGCTTCAGCCGCCTGTCGTCCCTGCGCCAGCGTGCCCCACAGCAGCGCGGTGCGCGCGAGGCTTTCCCATTTCGCGCGGTCGACGCCGTTCAATGCCGCCGCCCGTTGAAACAGCTCGCGCGCTTCCCCATGCCGCGCTTGACGCAAGCGCACGAGCCCAAGGCCACCCACCGCCTGTTCGTCGTGCGCACGGTTTTGTGCCGCGCGTGACAGCAGAGGATCTGCCGCGGCCAGATCGCCATGCGCGAGTGCGCGCAGGCCCTGCTGTTCGGCGATGTAATCGGGCTCGCGCTCGAGTGCGCGCTGCGCCTCGAGTCGGGCCTGAAGGTGGGCTACGCGCTCGCCGAATTCGCTATCGCCCGGGACCATCGAAAGGTAGGCACGCAACGCATCGAGATAGGCCGGATCTTCGCCGGCCAAGCTGAGCACGTTGCGCCAGGCATTCATGGCAGCGGTATGGTCGACATCGGTGCGACGCGCCAGGCTCCAGGCCAAACGGTTCGCCTCGGCGCGTGTTTCGCTTCGGTCATCGAGCAAAGCGACAAGCGCAAGCGCTGCGTCGGTGTCGCTCGCATCGGCCGCCACGCGCTGCCGCAACGCGGCCACCGCCTGCGCATAGCCGGCAGGCGTGCCCGCGAGAACGCGGTAATACTCGGCGCCCAGCGCACCCGCCGGCGCGCCGTGCGGAAACAGCGCGGTGAGCCGGCGCGTCGCTTCCTGCGTCTGCCCACTGCGCGCGTACAGGCGAATCATCGCGAGCGCTTCGCGGCCATTCGTTGCCGCATGGAATTCGTCCTCGAGTCGCAGCGTCGCCGGGACATTCGGCGCGAGCGTCTTCAATCGCGCGAGCGTCGTCTGTGCCGTGCGCGCATCGCCGAGCCGCAGGTCGATGCGGATCGCCTCGCCCAGCAGCACCGTATCGTCGGGCGCGATCAACAACGCTTTGCGCAGGGCTTGCCGCGCGAGGTCATCGCGATGCTTGGCCGACCACATGCGCGCCGTCGCGAGCAGACGCGCGGCCGGTGTCGCAGCACCCGCGGTCCCGGCCGACTGCCCGTCGACAGACGAAGCGGACGACTCGGCATACGCTGCGCCCGCCAACGCGATGCACGTGGCGAACCACGCGAGCCTCGCCGTCGCGCGTCGCGCGCGGATCAACGCGCCCCCGCGCCGCACGGCCCGCTCCATCGAACGTCGAGCGTGCCGTCAGGCGCAAAACGATAGCGGCCGTCGCGCCATCCGAGGCCGAACAACGTCAGCACACTCGTGTAGTAGCCGGGCGCATGCTGGGCGTCGAGCGTATCGACGCGTGCGGCCTGAGCGTCCGTCAGCGCCGATTGCCCGTGCGCCGTCAGGAACGGCACGGCCGCCGCAGAGAAGCCGGCGTTGCCGAGATGGTCGCCAGGGGCGGCCGTCGCCGTATCGATCTTTTCGGGCGGTGCGCCATGCGTGGCGACGTATTGAGCGAACGGCGAGAAATGCGCGACGAGATCGGCTGCGCCGTCCGCCTGCGAGTCGAGCATGCCCGCCCACAGATAAACGCGAATCGCATCGTAGCTGCCCTGCGCCGGCGCCTCGGGGCCGGACGTGAAGCCGCGCCCGCTCCGATACAGCACCCAGTCGGGCGCGAAACCGCGCGGCGCCGTTTCGCGCAGTACCTTCGCCGCGCTCGCGGCAAGACGTGGCCAGCGGGCATCGTCGGTCATCCTTGCCCCGATGCCGCGTATCACTTGCAGCGGCATATAGCTGGGGTTCAGGCGCCAGGTGTTCGGCGCCGGATGAAAGCCCACCGGGCCAGGCAGCAAGGTCAGGCCCAGCCCCGGCAGTGCCGCGGTTTCCTCGTCGAGCACGCGCTTGGCCAGTACGGTGCCGCGCGCCGTGTAACTGCGCTCATGCCATAAGCGGCCGGCTTCGAGCAGCGCATAGGCGATCCAGAGATCCGCATCGGAGGCTGAATTCGCATCGAGCACGGCCCAGCGGCCATCTTTCGCGTGGCCCCACAGCCATGCGGGCAAGTGAGCGGTCAGATCGCCTTGCGCGAGGTTGTTCTCGGTCCAATGCAAGATCGTGTCGAATGCCTCGCGGTCGTCGGCGACGAGCGCAAAGAAGAGCGCATAGGACTGCCCCTCCGATACCGTGCGCTCGTCGGCCGAGCCGACGTCGATCACGCGCCCGTCAGGCGCTACGAAATCGTGCTTGAACTGCGCCCAGCGCGGCCACACCGGCTGGCAGGCGCCATGCGTCGCGCCCGCGGCATCCGCCATGCTGGCGGCCCGCGCCGCTCCAGCAGACTCGGCCGCGTTCGCTGCGCCAAGCGCTGCCACGCTGGCCAGCACGCCGGCCACGACACGGCTCGACGCCCAGCTCGACACGTCCAACCGCAAGTGCCGCTTCGTCAGGAGCCGCATCGGTCAGAGCCCCCGACGTCGTGCGGACAGCTCCTGCAGCGCTGTAAACGCGCCGATCGCAAGCAACAGGCCAGCGATGGCCCCCAGCACGCCGAGCAGAATCGGATGGCGCATCGCGTGCCCCCAGATCTGCGCATACCAGGGCACATAGCCGACGACATACGTATCATGCACACGCATGCTGTCGACGCGCCCATCGCGCACGACGGCGACATCGCCCTGCACCTGCGCAATGCGTCCCGGCTTCTCGAAGACGTCGAGCAGCCCGATGAGACGCGCACTGTCGGTGCCCGTCAGCGCGACGACGCTATGGCCATCGCTGCCCGGCAGCTCGAAGCCGAGCAGCGCCGCGAGCGGACCGCTTTCGTCGAGCCGCACGCTGCCTTCATCGACCTGCGTGCCGTTGCGCCAGTACTCCTTGACCGAGAATGCCGTCCGAGCGATGTGGCCGCCCGGTGTGGCCGCAATCGCCAACGGCAACGCGTGCCCCCAGGCGTCAGGCAGCACGCCGGAGGTGCTGTCGCCGATCACGAGCAAGTCCTTCGCCGCCACGCGCGGCACCGCATCGGGACGCACGATCTGGACCCGCAACGCGGGAAAGCCGGTCCATTGGCCCATATGCCCAAGCATCGTCAGCAGCGTCTCGAGATCCTGTGCCGATGGCTGGCGCGGCACGACGACGGCCGTCTGCGCGAGGTCGGCATAGCGCGTGAACGGAAAGCCGCTATTGGCGAAATACGCGAGGTTCGGCATGCGCGCGTAGTGGACGAAGTGCGAGAAGTCGATCGTCGAATCGGGATCGATGGCCGCCCGGGCCGGGTTCTGCGCGACACCCTCGCACAGCGCCGACTTCTGCGACTCGAGATTGAACGTCAGCTGAAGCTGGTTCGCACTGCCCACCCGAAATGCCGGGATGTCGAGCGCGTTGCTCGTGCGCGCATCGGCGTTCGCCAACAACGGCAACTGCAGACGGCCCTGCGTGTTCTCCGCATTGGCCGGCGGCAGCCGGTACGACTTGACGAGCTGTTCGTTGATCGCGATCGCGAGCGCCGAATTGTTCTGCACCGTGGGCGCCGTATAGCGGTACTTGAGATTCATCGGCACGCCCTGACCGGTCCACGAATAGAGGTCGGCCGGCACGCGCAAGTTCAAGCGGATCGCGTCGGGACGGCTGCCGCTGACCTGCAGCTGGCTCGGGTCGTCGACGAGCGACTTGAACGGGATCGGCTTGCCGAGCGGCAGCCAGCGCGGTGCGTCGTAGGGCTTGCGCGGCGCACCGATATCGACTTGGGCGACGTGCGCAGACGAACCCGACAACGCCGCTTTGCCGAGCACGAGCGCATCGGCGGCCCGCTCCACTTCGGCGGCGTCGCGCCCGGTAACGACGAGCAGCTTCCTGTGCTCCGCAGCCGGATTGTCGACGACGATCAGCATCGGCCCATCGATGGCCGGCAGCGTAAGACCGGCCGGCAACTGGGCGCGCGTGCCCACGACGATGGCATGCGCATCGGACGGTAGCGCGCTCATGACCGGAAAGCGCGCCTGACGATAGTCGGCCAGCGCGCCGAACCACGAAGCGAGCACGCCTGCGCTCTTGAGCATCGCGTCGTCGGGTGCGGCAGGCAGCACGAACGGCAGACGCAGACGGCTGACGTCACGCCGATCGAAGAATGGCGCCGGTAGCAGGGCCAGGTCGTTGGGCAGCGTCAAAGGCGCCGTATCGAGGATGACTTCGCTCGTGGGGCTCACGTCCGCCCAGAGCGTGGAGTTGTCCGGGTCTTCGCAATGATCGAGCGAGTAATGCGCGATAAGCCGCAAATCGAGCTGGTTGTAGTCGGCGAAGAAACGCGGGTCGAGCGCGATGTCTTGCGTCAGCATCTGCCCTGCGTGCTCGCGATCGAACGGTACCGTCGCCACGGCTTCGCCGTTGATCAGCACCTTCATATGCGAAATGGGAAACACGAGCGCCGGCGAATACGTGTAGCGCAGACGCAACTTCGCAGCCGTCACGACGCGATCGAGCGGGACACCGACGTTGACGGTGCGCGCATCTTCGACGCCGCGCAGATGCATCGGCAAGTAGGCGCCCAATGCGGCAAAGGGGAGCTCGAGCGTCGACGATGAAGTGGTAGCGAAAGCGCTGGCAGCCGATGGTGCCGCAATGGCGGCCGGCACAACCGCGAAACAGACCGCGCTCGCAAGCGCTTTGAACCACAAGGGAATTGATGAGACGAATTTCATGAACAGCTTGGTTGTATGCGGGCTAGCTGCGCTGATCGCTTCGACCACCTTGGCCATACGCTCCCTCGCATAGAAAAAGTCGGCAACTGGCAGCGACGCGAACGTGTCGTTCGTTTCGTTATATACGACAATTCGAGCGAAAACTTTACAGGCCGTCAAGCAACCAAGCCAGGAACGGCAAGGACATCAAGTACTCCGAAGCAAAGGGGCGCACGACCACGCGCTTGATAGCACTGCCTCACGTCAATTGGACAAATCGCCCCGTCTGTCCAATTGACGAAAAATGGGGCAGGATAGCAGAGATATCCTTGGCAAACCCATCTGTGTCCAAGCCCTTCGTGCTGGATACAACATCCTCAAGAAGAACTAACTTTCATGAGCCGTCGCCCCGATTCGCCCTCCCCCAAGTCCCCGAAACACAGCGGCTTGTTGCACCTCTTCTTCGCGCTCAAACATTCGGTGCAAGGCATCCGGGCCACATTGCGTGCCGAAAGCGCGTTTCGTCAGGAGGTTGCGGTGGCTGCGGTTGCCGTGCCGGTCGCCGCGCTCCTGCCCGTCACAGCGGTCGAGCACGTGATGCTGATCGTGTCGGTGCTACTCGTTCTGCTGGTCGAACTGCTCAATTCCGCCATCGAAGCGGCAATCGACCGCATCTCACTCGATCGCCACGAGCTCTCCGGGCGTGCCAAAGACTGCGGCAGCGCCGCAGTGGCAATAGCGTTGCTGATCTGCGTCGTGACGTGGGGCCTGCTGTGCGGCCCGCTGCTCATTCAGTGGCTCAGTCGTCACTGACACCGCATTGCCGATGATGCGTCACAGCGCCCCATCAGGGGGAATGGAAATAATTACCCACCCCCCGTTTAAAGCCTTCATTTTTCTTTCAAATCAAGCACCTATCGAGCGCCCGCCAGCGCCTGTCAGGCATACACTTGATTTGACTCGGTCAAGTTTTCTTGTTACGCCGAGATGAAAAAATTGCCGAAAACCCTTAATTCGCTTTTTTCGTACATTTTATTGGGAAGGGATTGCTTTCGTGCCTGGCCCTTCTTAGAATGCGTCTCACGCGGTTGTTACAAGATGTAACTCGATGTATCAAATGCCGCACAGGGCGAAGCAAGAAATCATCAGGCCCGGTCAGACAAAAATTACACGGTACTAATTACCGGCTTTGTTAAACGGGGGCTTCGGAAAGTGAGCCATGAACCGCAGCAAAGAAACGCTGGACTCGATCCGCGAAATTAACCTGTCGTACATCATGCTTGCGCAGCGCATGCTGCGTGAGGACAAGGCCATCGGCATGTTCCGGTTGGGCCTGTCGTCGGAACTGGCGGATCTGCTTGCCGGGCTCACGCTCGCGCAAAGCGTGAAGCTTGCATCGTCCGATCATTTGCTGTGCTTCTTCCGCTTCAACGATCACGCGATGCTATCGGCGTTGACGCAAACGGCGAAGAATACCGACGTTGCCGCCACGCATACTGCGATCCTGCTTGCGGGCCAACCGGCTGAACAATTCGCCTGAATGAAGGTGTGAGATGGTGCAGAAGAAGAGCCTCACCGAAGACGCCCAGGAAGTATTCCGCGCGATCGCGCTGATCGAACTGGGCGCGCGCATGCAAGTGCTCGAGAGCGAGCTCACGCTGTCGCGCGACCGGATGATACGTCTTTATCGCGAGATCAAGGGAGCCTCGCCGCCGAAGGGCATGCTGCCCTTCTCGGCCGACTGGTATATGACGTGGCTCGCGAACATCCACGCGTCGCTCTTCTACAACACTTACGTATTCCTGAAGAATCAGGCGGGCTGCTCGCACCTCGATGCCCTGACCAAAGGCTATCGCCTGTATCTCGAACATTGCCGCCATAGCCAGGCGGAGGCCGTGCTCGATCTGACGCGCGCCTGGACGCTCGTGCGCTTTTTCGACGCAGACATTCTTCAGCTCACGCCTTGCTGCCGGTGCAGCGGCAAGTTCGTGGCCCACAAGCACGAGTTGCAACACAACGTCGTATGCGGTGCATGCCAGCCGCCTTCGCGCGCCGGCAAGACCAAGAAGGCCGCTGCGGCCAAGGAAATGGCAACGGCCGTCGAGCCCGCCATCGCCGCATAAGCCGCAAAAGGCAGTCGATCCGCGAGCTAACGCCGCGCACGTGACCGGTTTCGGTCAGGTGCGCGGCGTTTGGCTTTTTCAGCCAGTCAGATGCATGAGCTCTAATCTGGACGAACGCGGTATTTATTCATACAAATAAGCCGCGCACTTGCGGCGAATCGCCACGCACGGAAATATTTACTTATTTATTTAGCCGGCGAAGTACCCATTGAAGCTAAAGCCCCCCCCCGATTTACCCTAATACCCGCGGTAATTTTGTCGCGCCGCATGAAGCCCGATGATGCTTAGGGCTCCGTTGGACTACGCGTACTTGTCGCCGACCGTGCTGCGAACCGGATGCGTGTCGTAAACGATGGTCATCTTTTCGATCAGTCCATCTTCGTCGAATTCGAATACGTCGACGCACTCGAAGCGGACGGCGGAGCCGTCCTTGAGGCCCCAGTCGTACACGAAATAGCCCGTCGCCCGCCTCGCGCCCGTCGTGCTGACGCAGATGTCGATGAGGGTGATCTTGCTTTGCCCCGACGCCGCGCTGACCTTGGCAAAGAAGGGCTCAGGCTCCATCCAGCCGAGAAACGGCGAGAAGATCTGGGCGTTGCGCGTGAACAACGCGCAAATCGCGGCGACATCGCCGCGTTCGAGCTCGTGCAGATAGGCACGGATCTGCTGCGTATATCGCGATTCCGGCGATGTCGTCGTCATTGCTGCTCCCCGATCGTTCGTTAGCGACGCGGCTCATTCGGATGAACCATGCACGCAGTGCAGCGACTATACCTGTTGCAAATTGTCTTCGAAATGAGCAGCACTTGTCTCCGACGCTATTTCTCGCTCGAAATCGCCGACATCGACTGTGAGACAAAAATCCCCCGCGATATTCGGGTCGAACTCCAAACAGATTCAAGCTTTGAACCGCATGGAAATTTTTACCCCCATTAATCTGGCACCAGCCACAAGTCCAAGGTGATCAATTAGATCATTTCAGGAAATTAGATCACCATCTTTTGCAATTATCGCAAAGAGCCAGATCAATAAACCTATCACTCGGCGGTAACCATTCGAACAATTCGGGGGGGACAGGCTCCCCCTCCCCACTCCAGGCTCCATGCCTGCCCGCCGCTGCCTCGCCGATCGGAAAAAAGTCTGTTGAATGCCTTGCTGCGCAAGCATTTTGACGCCAACACCCGACACGCCTCGATAATTATTTCCAGCGCCAGATCGCCAAACAGATAATCATCACTCAAATGATGTCATTTTTTCCATTTAATTTCTTTTGACCCAAATCAGATTGCTCATGTAGCATACGGCCGGCCTAATTCATCAGATTCTACGTTGCAAAAGGGTCGCACAGTGCCTCATTCATCAGTCACAAATCCTCCCATATTCGCCAACCCGCACTGGCGGATTAATGCTAGAAGCTTTCTTAACAAGGCATTATCCGCGTCACTCCTATTACTTTTGAGCATCACCACGCTGTGGACTTCGAGCGCTCATGCTCAAAGCACGCTCTACGTAAATGGGGTCACCTATACGCTTTGCGCACAAGAGAACCAGTTCTGTTCGTTCACCGGGACCGCAAACGTCGTCTTCGGCACCAGCACCCAGTACAACGTCAACGGACCATTTACGAATGGTGTGAACTGTGCGAATGGCGTCGTCTCTCACACGGATCCGGCCTACGGGTCCCCGAAGAGCTGCTGGTATGGCGCTTCGACGTCGAGCAGCACCAACACGAGCACAAGCTCGAGCCCAAGCACCGGCACATCGACGCCGTCGACGACCTCGTGGACCAAATGTGCGTCTGAGAATGGCTACTGCTCGTTCACGGGGACGGTGAATGTCCTCTACGGCGCCAGCACGACCGCCAGCAACATGACCAAGAGCTTCACCAATGGTGTGACCTGCTCGAATGCAGCGTTCGGTAACGATCCCGCCTACGGCACCACGAAGAGTTGCTGGATTCCGTCATCGGGCACCACCGCCGCGACTTCCGGTTCGACCCCGCCGGCATCGGGTTCAACCTCGCCGACCACGGGCTCGACATCGACGACATCGGGCTCAACCTCGACGTCGCCTACGTCGCCGACATCGACGACACCAACATCAACCACGAACTCCGCATCGAACCCGACATCGACCGGCACCCTCACCTGCTCCGCGCCCACCGCGGCCGCAGGTGGCAGCACCAACGGCCTGATCTCCGCCGATACGCCGAGCTCGGATGGGACGCGCCTGTTCGCCGCGGGCAGCACGTTCAAGCTGTCACTCGTCACTAACGCGCCGGCATCCGACTCCGTCGTGTGGTCCATCCAGGATCATGTCGGCAACATCAAGGGCAGCGGCACATTCCCCGTTGCAGCCGGTGCGCAGACGAACACGCTCTCGTGCCAGTCCTCCCTCGGCGGCTACTTCGCCGTGACCGCGACGCTGACCCATGCGGGCGGCACCTTGCCGCAAGCCGGCACCCGTCCGACCGGTATCGCCACGTTCGGCATCCTGCCCAACGTATCGGGTATCGTGCCGGCCGTGACGTTCGCGCATCAAGATCAGCATCGCTTCGGGATGCAAGGCTTCAACAGCAATGCGGCCGCCCTGTCGGACCTTGGCGTGTCGCAAACGATCGACGACCGCGAGCTCTCCGCCATGGAGCCCAACGGACCCAACACGTGGACCCCGTCGCTCTCCGGACTCAACCCGTCCTACACGAGCGGCAAGACCATGCGCCTCGTTCGCCTCGACGGCATTCCCGCGTGGGCCAGCCCGACCGGGGCATTCCAGGACGACACGAACGCCCCGACGAATCTCACCTACTACCGGAGCTACATGTCCCGCGTCGGCACGGATACGGAGGCGATTCGCAAGACCTACTTCCCGAGCCAGCTGAATAATTACTACCAGGTGACGTGGGAACCGCAGTGGGTCGATTCGCCCTCGAACTTCGTCTCGATGTATGCCGCCGTCTACGCCGGCCTGCACTCGACGGACCCGAACGCTGTCGTCATGGGCACGACCAACCCGTTCCCGGCGAACTGCCAGACCCAATGCACGAGCGGCTATCTGCAAACCTACGCCGCACTGGGATTGGGCCAGTACATCGACGGCATCACGACGCACGGCTACTACAACGCGGGCACTTACCCGGCGCATCCGCCCGAGTTGTACGACACGGACCCGAACCCGGCGAACGTCGCCAACGCGCTCGACAAGCAGATGCAGGCGCTGCGCGCGGAAATGCAGTCGGTCAAGCCGAACATGAAGCTCTGGTCGACCGAACTCGGCATCAGTTACGACGCCGGCGCGGCTTACGGTCCGAACTACCCGTCGGCCAACCAGTTGTATGCTCAGGCCGCCGTTGCCGCGCGCGCGCATCTGATCATCCTTGGGGAAGGCGCGCAGGTAACGTACTTCTTCTATGGGCCCGACTACCCGGGTGAAGTCGGATACGGTTCGTTCTTCGACATCGTCGATCCGCAGGGCCAATACGGCGCAACGAACCTGAGCCCCAAGCCGGAAGCCATGGCATTCGCCGCGATGACGCGCATCATCGATGGCACGCAGACACTCGGACGCCTGAAAGGCTTGCCGTCGATGGTGTATGGCTACGCGTTCCAGCAACTCGGGGGCAGTACCGTCATCACCGCGTTGTGGACGCATAACAACGCGCAATGGCCCACTTCGGCGGGTAGCTATAGCCCGACCTACAGCACCAACTACGCGTTGACCGTCGATGCAAGCGGCACCAGCGGCAATGTGACGGTGCTCGACATCATGGGCAATGCGAGTACCGTCCCTTACACGAATGGCGTGGTCAATCTGAAGCTGACCGAGTCGCCGATCTACGTCGTGTCGTCGAACGCGTCCGTGATGAAGGCCAACGCCACAGTGCCTGTCGGTTACACGGGGCAATAAGGGTCGCGGGGAACGTAGCAGCACCCAGCGAAAAAGAGCGCTGAAATAGGACCTGCCAAGTGCCGACGGTGCTTGGCAGGTTTTTTTTCGGGTGCGCGTATTCCGTGGAGGCGGCTAGTTCAGGCCGACAAGAAAATCGGGGACCGCACTTCCAATCGAGGCAAGATATCCCGCCATCGCACCGGCAACTTTTCGCACGGCAGGACGTGCGGTCATCCGTTCACGCCAAGCCAGCAGGTTGGGCGTCTCTCCTGTCATCGGCGCTCCCTTGCGCGCGCCGAACAGCTGCGCCATGTAAAACGCAATGTCGGCATAAGAATAGGTTTCGGCCAGAAATTCTCGATTCGCAAGAACTCGTTCCATACGTCGATAGTATTGCCACGCTTCGTTGCGCGCGGTCTGCGCCGCAGGATCGTCCGGCGTATTCTCGAGCCCCATCAGTCGGACAATGTGCGGAAAATAGATCTCATCGCTGCAGTGTTCGAGCTGACGCGCCATGGCGCGCGCCCCTGGATGCGCCGGCCATAAGGCAGGAGTGGGCTTCAGGTCTTCCAGGTACTCGAATATTTGCGTGGAATCGAAAATCTCCAGGTTGCCGTCTATCAGCACCGGCACCTGGCGCTTCGGATTGATGCGCAATACATCCGGATGTTTGGGATCGTAACCGCGCAGCTGGTCGAACGGAGTCATCACCAGTTCGAAGTCGATACCCTTCTCGTGCGCCGCAATCTCGACCTTGGCACCGAACATACTTAGGGGTCCGGAAATTATCTTCATGTGCATTCCTTCACGCGTGGGTAGCCGAGCGAGCAGTGGGCACGAGCCGATGCGTCTCGGTAAGCCGAACCGGCCAGTGCGCCAGTTGGGGAGCAACCTCGCGCGCCCATAGGTTCGAACGGCCAAATTCGTCGAAACGTGCGAGGTCGGGAAACACCGCAATGCCCATCAACACCTGCTCATTCGCTCGAACCGGCAATCGAGGAAAATTGTTTTCGCGCGGCTCAGTGACGTACCACCCCTGGGCTGCGGCACCGCCAGCGTCAAGAACGCTCTGCATGCGTTCGCGGCAAAACGCCAGAAACTGCGCTGATGCTGGCTCGTTTAGATAGAAGATCGTTATATCGACAAATCCCGGCGGTATCGCCACAGCGTCTTGGCCCGCTCGACGAGTCAGGTCGATGGGTAGGTGTGCGCCCTCCCAGGCTGGGCGCAACAACAATACGTTATCCGAATCGATCATCGTGGCGTTGGCCGCGTTTCTATGCGTTTGCCAGGTGGGGCCACCGTAAAAATCCGTTAGGCCGCTCAGGCGGGTCTCCATGCTCTCGAACCCTCGCAGCCAGACAAACAGATCAGGGTGATCGAGGTCGCGGAATTGCCCCATGACCGTCATGCCGACCGATTCTTGTGTCTCGACAAGCTCACGATCGAAGAGATCGATCAACACGTCACGTTTGTGGGGATGAAGGGTGTATTGGCGTAGTTCGACGACCTCGAGTTGCTTGCCGTGAATGCTCTCGTTCATGTTTGACCTTCGCATTGATCATCGATCGATCAGATTAGGAATGCGGCAAATCATAAGTCCGATAACATGACACCTTATGTCAGGTATTTGAGGTAAGGGGCCATTGATGAAAGCCAGCCGCCTTTTGTCGATCATGATGATGCTGCAAGCACGCGGGCGCATGACAGCACCGGCTTTGGCCGAGGCATTGGAAGTTTCCGAGCGCACGATCTTGCGCGATATCGATCAGCTGTCCACAGCTGGCGTGCCTATCTGGGGGGATCGAGGTCGCAACGGGGGATTTCAATTGCGCGAGGGTTGGAGTACCGATCTCACAGGGCTCACAGAGCACGAAGCGCACGCGCTGTTTCTGGCCGGTTTGCCTGGGCCGGCGACAGAACTGGGCTTGGACGGCATGGCAACCTCTGCGCGGCTGAAGATGATTGCCAGCCTGCCTCCGGACGCGCGCGAGCAGGCTGATCGTGTCGCCAGCCGACTGCACATCGATACTGTCGATTGGTACCGTGCGCAAGAAACCCCGTTATTTCTGCGTGAAGTCGCCGATGCCGTGTGGAGTTCGTATCGTATCGAAGTGAAGTATGAGAGTTGGCGTGGTTTATCGCATCGCGAACTCGAGCCGCTCGGTCTGGTGCTCAAGGGGGGGGCCTGGTACCTGATTGCCAAGGTGGTGGGCAGGCCTGGCGCACTGACCTTTCGGCTAGCGAATATTTGTGAACTCAAGTCCTCCCGCCGCCGTTTCAAGCGGCCTGCGCGATTCGATCTGGCGAAGCACTGGCGTGACGCCATGAACCGGTACGAGACCGATCTTTATCGGTTGACGGCACATATCGCCGTGTCGCCGCGCGCCGAGAATTGGTTGGCCAACGCGCGTATCAAAACCGCTCCTGTTTTGCAGGATGCAGGTAGTCCAGACGTGCCGCCAGGATGGAAAGAGTTTTTGATGCCCATCGAATCCATCGAGCATGGTGTGCGGAAGCTGCTGGGATACGGTTCAAATTTGAAAATCGTAGGGCCGCAGGAGCTCAAGAATAAATTGATGGAAGAGTTGTCGCAGGTGACAGCGCTCTATAAGAGGAAAGCGTAATCGGAGAACACCCTCGTCCGTCAGGCCCCTTCACGTCCGTTCCCATGGCGGCACACCGGCAAACGCGTTGACCAGAAAATCGATTGCTGCACGCACCTTTGCACTCAGGTGGCGACGACTCGGATAGAGCGCGAGGATATCGATATCCGGTAAGCGGTATTCAGGCAGCACCCGAACGAGCGTGCCCGCGCGAAGGTCATCGCCAATGAGAAACGTTGGCTGCCAGATCACGCCTTGCCCCGCAAGCGCGGCCGCGCGTGCTGTATCCCCGTTATTGGTGTGCATGTGACAGGCGACCTCGACAGGGTGAGCTTTGCCATTGCTGTCGGTCAGTTGCCATTCGTCCGCTGTGGCCGCGTAGCGGTAGCCGATGCATCGGTGTCTGAGCAAGTCCGCCGGTATTTCCGGATGTCCCCAACGGCTCAGATAGTCGGGAGACGCGCACAAGACGTTTCTCGACGTCGCCAGTTTGCGGGCGGCATGTTCAGCGGTGCCAGCACGCGAGATGCGAATAGCCAAGTCGAAGCCCTCCTCGACGAGGTCGACGACGCGGTCAGTGAGCGCAATGTCGAGTTCGACATCGGGATATCTCTGCATGAATCGAGGCCACAGCGGCGCCAGATGCAGGATCCCGAAGCTGACTGGCGCATTGACGCGCAGCCGTCCGCGCGGTTCGATCGACGTTGTCGACACGAGCCCTTCCGTTTCGGCCACCTCTTCGAGGATTGTCTTGCACCGCGAATAAAGGGTTTCGCCGCCTTCGGTAAGCGATAACTTGCGGGAGGTGCGATTGAGTAGTCGCGCACCGAGATGCGTCTCCAGTTCATTGACATAGCGGGTCACGTTCGCGGGTGACGTTTCGAGTGCATCGGCCGCGCGCGCAAAGCTGCCCCGATCGACTACCGTCACGAAAACCTCATAGGCGCGAAGTCGGTCCATATCGTGCCTCAATCATTCACAAAAGCTGAATGATACAACCAGCTTTTTCGTCTTCGCTTACCAAGAAGTAAATCCTATAGTGCGTCTCAAGGGGCCGACGCATAGGGCATCGGTCCACAAATGAAGCGGGAGATTGAACATGCAACGTTTGACGGGAAAAGTCGCCATCGTGACTGGCGCGAGCGCAGGGATTGGTCGCGCGGCAGCAAAGTTGTTCGCCGCAGAAGGCGCGAAGGTCGTGGTGGCAGCGCGTCGCGAAGCCGAGCTCGAGGCGCTCGTGACGGAAATTACCCGCGAAGGCGGTACCGCCGTGTCGCTCGCGGGTGACGTGCAATCCGAAGACTTCGCGAAAGCGCTGGTCGCCCTCGCCGTCAGCCGCTTCGGTCGTCTCGACATCGCCTATAACAATGCGGGGACGCTCGGTGAAATGGGCCCGTCCACAGCGGTTTCGGAAGCGGGCTGGTCAGCCACGTTGGCCACCAACCTGACGAGCGCGTTTCTCGGCGCCAAGCATCAGATACCGGAAATGGTCAAGCAAGGCCGTGGATCAATCATTTTCACCTCGACGTTCGTCGGCTATTCGTTCGCCTTCCCAGGAAGTGCGGCCTATGCGGCCAGCAAAGCGGGACTGATTGGGTTGACGCAAGCGCTTGCGGCCGAATACGGGCCGCAAGGTGTGCGCGTCAACGCAATCCTGCCGGGCGCAGTGGACACGGAGATGTACCGCGGTATGAATGACACGGCCGAATCGCAAGCGTTCGTGACAGACCTGCATGCCCTGAAGCGAGTCGCGAAGCCGGAAGAGATCGCACGGTCGGCGCTCTATCTTGCATCCGACGATTCGTCCTTCGTGACGGGTACGGCTTCATTGGTCGATGGCGGGGTTTCGATTACCCGCACATGAGCGGTTTGAAGGCGCCGTCTGCCGGGAAACAGAGGTTCGGCGACGGCGCGCCATCGTCATACTAAGGTCACGCCCGAACAACACTCACGCCGGTAGCCTCCAGTGCCTCCGTCAGCGCAATATCGGTCGACGCCTCGACGATAATCGTCTGCGCGAGCGTCACGTCGCCTATCGAGTAAGCCGAAGCGGCATTGATTTTTTCCTTTGACGCGAGGACGACGGTCTCCGCCGACCGCGCCGCCAACGCTCGCTTCACATAAGCCTCTTCGAGATCGCCCGTGCTGAGCCCCGCTGTCGAATGCACGCCGGTTACGCCCATGAAGTACAAGTCGGCGTGAATATGCGACATCGCCTCGATGGCGGCGGCCCCCACCGTCACGATCGAATGCTTGTACAACCTGCCGCCGATCACGATCACCTCGATCGACGGATGATCGACCAGTGCGACGGCAATCGTCGGGCTATGCGTCACGATCGTCGCCGACAAGGAGTGAGGGATATGCCTGACCAGTTCAGCGCAAGTCGTCCCACCGTCGACGATGACGACCTGGCCAGGCGCGATCATGGACGCGGCGGCCATTCCGATCGCACGCTTGCCCGACGACTCGAGCGTGCGTCTCACCGAAAACGGAGCAACGGCCGACGAGGCAGGTAACGCGCCCCCGTGAACCCGCTGCAACAACCCTTCTGCTGCCAGTTCACGCAGATCGCGTCGTACCGTGTCCTCCGACACGCCGAACTCCACGGCAAGCGGCGCTGCGAGGACCTGCCCGTCTCGTGCCAGCCATTCGAGAATGATTTTCTTGCGTTGTGTCGTCAACATTTGGATTTGCACGTTTTATCTTGATATTGCACGAATGTGCACGATATCATGATTGCTCCTACCTGACGGAGCAGCGTACCGAATGACACCCCAACTCATACTCGTCGCCGGCCCTTACCGTAGCGGCACACAAGGCGATCCCGAGCGCATTGCACTCAATCTCGAACGTCTCGAACAGACGGCGCTGCGCGTCTATCAGCAAGGACATGTCCCGATGATCGGCGAATGGGTAGCGCTCCCCCTCGCGGCGGTTGCCGGCTCTAAGGCGATAGGCGACGAAATCAGCGAAGCGTTCCTGTATCCCGTCGCCAGCCGGCTAATCGAGCAGTGCGATGCGGTACTTCGTATCGAAGGCGAATCGCGAGGAGCCGATGAGGACGTCAGGTTGGCAACCGAACTGGGGAAGCCCGTCTATTGGAGCGTTTCGGATATTCCCGCTGTCACGCCCCGCTCCTCGGGCTCCTGAACTAGTGGTTCGGCTGATGGTCCTGATGGTCCTCATGTTCGCCGCCACCGCCTTCGCCACCACGGGGCTGACCGCCTCGCTCTTCGGCGCCTCCGCGCTGCATAGGCGCGGCTCCAGGGCCACCGTGCGTGGGCGGGCCCCCCATTGAATGAGCGGGTCCGCTCTCCGGCTGAGCACCGGGGTGAGGTTGAGGACCGCCCGTATGCGGCGCCGGTTGTTCCATCGGGCGAGCAAGCCCGGGCTGGGGCCGAGCCTGTGGTGGACCGCCGTGCACGGGTGCTCCCGGGGCACGGTCATTGGGCGGCGGCGCATGTCCCGGATACGGCCCCGGCGGCCGGCCCATTTCGCCATGCTCGGGCGGTCGGGCGACACGCGAAGGCGGTTGATGATGGGCCCAGCGCGACTCATCGTGGTACCACGAACGATCACGGTAATAACGGCCCCAATACGAGTCGATCGAAAATACAACGACAGGTAACCCGATCGTCGCGCCATAAGTGACGATGGGAACCTCCGCGCCCTGGTACGGATAGCTGAGGTACTCGGCGTAAACCCATCCGCGCAGGCCAGGCGCAGCGACATCGCACCAGCTGTAATCCTCGACGCACCCCATCACGGCAAGGGCCGTGCCCTCCGGCACCTGAGCGACGACGGGGTAATCGGGCGCGGGGCCAGCATAGATCTCCACCGGTGCATTGGTGTAGGCCTGCGTTTGCGCCAGCGTCGTGCCGGAAAGCATCAGCAGGCCGACTCCGGCCGCGATAGCTGGCATGGCGAAGTGCTTTTGCATGGTGTCCCTCCTATCCGCGCGGCAGCGGACCCGGTATCTCTATTTAGGATATGCCATGCAAGTTTCGTGCAGCGTCATAGCGTTTCAACCTACCAATCCCCGCGTCCCGATCACCGTTGCTCGTGGCATTCGCCGCCCAACTTGACTGGTCACCCGCGTCATCCTCCCTACCGCGCGAGAGCGAGCGCCTCGATACCTGCGAAATCCAGTGCCTCGACGTACCGCCTCAGCTCGGTCAAAAACGCGCCGCACGCGGGATGATTGACGTTCATCCTGTCTACCCATCGCTCTATGTCGGTCAGGCGTCCATCTTTCGCAAGCACCGCCAGTTCTCGACGGTCATTCTCGGGCGGTACGCACGCCGCCAGCTGGCGTTTTTGCTGCTGAGAGATTTCGGCGGGGCCGCTCGACCAATACGGGATGATGCTCGACGAGGAAGCATCGGCCGCATCCGTCATGGGCACGACGATTTCAAAAGAAAATGAGGTGCCGCGATTCGGTGCGCTCGAAACGCGCAGCTCGCCGCCCATGATGTCGACGATGCGCTGCGCGATGGAAAGGCCAAGGCCGTTGGTGCCGCTCGTGGACTGCATCGGGCGAAAACCCGAAAAGAGGTTCGCCTGATGCTCGGTGTCCATCCCAATGCCGGTGTCCACGACCTCGAAACCGATGAGCCATTGTGTCTCATGCCGGCGTGCCCTCACCGTCATCATGACGACGCCGTCACGCGTAAACTTCGACGCATTGGACAAGAGATTGAGCAGGATCTGTTGCAGCCGGCGGCCATCGACCATCAGTCGGCTCGGCAGCGAGGTCAGGGCCTGAAAGTGGAACCGGTTATTGAGTTGAGTACAGAGCGCTGACGCATATTCGGCAATGTCGCTCAGCAACTCGGGCAGGTCGGTGACCACCGGCGCGATATCGAGCGGCTCCAATTCCGCCTTCGCATGCCCGATCAACTCGTCGATCAAGCCGAGCTGATAGTTCACGCTGCGCTCGATTGCCTGGATCAGCGCGGCTTGTTTCGAATCGGCGGCGTTCAGCAGCAATTGGGCGTAGCTCGCAATCGTGGCGAGCGGAGCACGAAGGTCGTGACTGACATAGCGCAAGGTTTCGATCTTCTGCTGATTTTTCTCTTCCGCGTCGAGCAATGCGTCGTTCAGCGCAGAGGTTCGCTGTGCGACCTCATAACGGAGTCGGTCGTGCTCGCTCTCTTGCCAAGCCGACAGTTCGGCCCTGGCCTCGCCCCGTTGTTTCCCGACATGGTTGATCCAGGCGGCGAGCACGATCAAATGCGTGGCCAATCCGATGATGGCGATGATTGGATTGGGCCGGATGTCGGAAGTCAGCCACGCTAATGCGGCCGGTAGCGCCCCTATCATATCGAGCGTGCGCAATGTCCCGTTGAACAGGGCAAAGCATACGGTGACCAGTATGACCCGAGCGGTCGGCGTGGATTGCCGCACGAGTACCGCAGCGATCCCCACCGGGACAACCGAGAACACTGCCGTCCCATACACGCCGACCTGCGAGAAAACGAACAGGCGTCCAAACGCAGCTCCGACCGCTGCAATGCCCTCCAGTACGGCAAAGCCCAACAAGACGCGGCGCGCGGGAATGTGGGCGTTCTCGCCGTCGGCGATGCGCAAAATGAAGACGATGGCCAGCAGCACGCCGGTGCAGCCGAACACGGTAACGCTACGGGTACTCCAGTCGGCTGCGTGTGGCCACAGGTAGACCGTCGTATAACCACGAACCGCGGCTTCATATAACGCTGTCGACACACAGATGCCCGCGAGCACCAGAAACGAGCCGTTGCGAGAGAAATAGGCGATGAGCAACGCGCACCACGCAAGGGCCAAGACGCCACCGATGAATCCGGCGTCCCACAGCGCCGCACGCTTCTCGAGCGCATCGTATTCATCCGCCGAGTACAAATTCGGTTCCAACGTGATCGTCGTCTCGCTGGCCACGCGAATCAGGACAGAAACTTGTTCGCCGGGCGCGAGCGTGAATTGCACCTGCGGATAGCGGGACCGAGGTGTGCGGGCCATGACGGAATCGACGTTCTCGTGTCGCCAGCCACTACCCGTACCGATATAAAAATCGACATGCTGAAGGCGCGGCTCCCTCAGCACGAGAACGAGCGACCGTTCCGTCGAGCCGCGGTTACTCGCAACGGCACGGAGCCACCATGCCGAACGCGAGAACCCGGGCTTCAGCCCCTTGCGCTCGACGAGCCGCCAACCGGGCGAGCCCCCGGTCGGCAGCGCAAGTACATCGTCCAATCGCTTGCTGGTCGAAGCGTCTTCGACTACCTGGATTTGGTCGAGTGCCGGCGTTTGCCTGACCGATTGCGGAGCGCGATCGGGATTGACTGCGAATGCGCACGTTGCCCATCCACTCAGACATAGGAGGCATAAGAACAATAGCCGACGTAGACCGCGGATTGTCATCGTCACGTTACTCGGCATCAACGTTAGCAGCCGGCGCATCTGCTCGGTCCTGAAAGCGAAATCCATCTCGGTAGACCGAAGGCGTCACGCCGAATCGCTCGCGAAATGCGGTAGCGAAATTCGCTGCGCTCGAAAAGCCAATTTCCTCGGCAATACTGGCGACGCTCAACGGCGTGGTGCTCAACAGGCTTTGCGCAACGCGCAGGCGTTCATGCCGCAGATACTCGAATACCGTTTGACCAAGGTTGTCACGAAAGGCACGCGACAGCCGCTTTTCGTTAGTCCCTACCAGGCGGGCGAGCTGTTCGACTGAGGGCGGCGCGCTCAGGTTCTGCGAAAGGTGTCGAATAGCTGCCCGCACGATGACGTCGTCGCCGGTGAGGTCCGGTGCGGTGATGTCTGCTTCGGCATGCCTTTGATCGCGTGCCCGCGTTAGGTGCACGCGAATCCGCGCCAGCACCTCGGCCGGCTCGAACGGCTTCAGCACGTAGTCGACGGCGCCGATCTCCAGCCCCTCCAGACGCTCATGGAGCTCGCCGGCCACGGACAGAAAGATGATCGGAATGGCAGACGTACTGGGCGTCTCGGCGAGAAGCCGGCAGGCGGCAAAGCCATCCATTCGGGGCATGCGGACGTCCATCAGGATCAGGTCGGGCGAGATCGCCAATGCGCGTTGGTATGCCTGCGCTCCATCGAATGCGACGCTGATCCGGCATCCGGCGTTGCGCAAGATATCGATCAAGAGGCGAAGCTGGTCGGGCTGGTCGTCGACTACCAGAATGTGGGCATCGGCGAGAGCGATATTTCGGTGAAGCATGGCGAGCTGGGCCTGGCGGGTCGGTTTCTTTTCACTTGTCGGCGGGCATGCTCGATTCGATAACGCGAGCCATCACGAAAATTGCGTCGACCAAAGCCGACGAATGCCTGCACCAAATAAATATTCTCTCAAACAAAACGTTTTTCCGCTCAGGAAAACACATGCGGATTCTTCGCCGGCCAGAATCCGTGCCGGCGTCCGGGCATGTCTTGGCCAAGTTGAAGATATTGGGCCTCTGATTGCGCTCATGGGCGAGAGTAAAAGCGATACCCGCTCCGTGTTGACAAACAGTTCTCTAAGATGAAAAAGCGACTTTCAGCCATCTCCATTGCGGTAATTTCCATTGCGTCGAGCAACGCCCATGCGGATAACTTCGCGTTCGGTAGCGAGACCCCCACTACGACCGTCACGATTGGCGGGGCGGCAGCCGCGCCGGCCGCCACCACGGGCGGCGGGGTACCGGCAACGGCCGGCTCCGACGGCACGAGCCAGAATCAGGCGTACGGTTTGATATCCAGCGCAAAAGGTGGCGCCGCGCTATCGATCGGCGATACGGTGCAAGCGGCGGGTAGAAACGCGACGTCTGTCGGTAGCAATTCCAATGCGGTTGGTAATAACTCAGTCTCATTTGGCGGCGCTGCGAATTCGACCGGCGTAGGCTCGAGCGCAATCGGCGCTAGCGCTACCGCAACGGCCAATAATTCCGTGGCGCTCGGCGCGGCTTCGGTGGCCGATCGCGTCAATTCGGTTTCAGTTGGCTCGGTTGGCAGCGAACGACAAGTGACGAACGTGGCTGCCGGCGGGTTGAGCGCTACGAGCACGGATGCGGTCAATGGCTCGCAGTTGTATTCGACGGCACAGAGCGTCACGAACCTCAGCAACCAGGTATCTCAACTTGGCAATCAGTCGACGCAAATGACGGCGGCCGTAACCGCGGAAGCCACGCGTGCGACCAATGCCGAAGCCGCGTTGCAAAGCCAAATGGCCAACAACAACAGCTGGATGACTCGAGCCCAAAATGGTTCGATCGGCGCAGGGGCAAACGCGACTGGGAAGAATGCCACCGCAATCGGCAACGCCACGGCGAGCGGGAACAATTCAGTGGCTATCGGCCAGGGCTCTGTCGCCGATCGCGCCAATTCCTTCTCGGTCGGCGCGAAGGGAAGCGAACGTCAGGTCACGAACGTCGCGGCCGGCACCGCCGCCACCGATGCCGTCAATGTGCAGCAGCTCAACAACGGGATCAGTCAAGCGACCCAAGCGTCGCAGAACTATACGGACGCTCGCGTCGGACAACTACAGAATTCGCTCGACTCGATGAAGTCGGATATGTATGGCGGCGTAGCTGCCGCGCTGGCGGTTGCAGGGCTGCCGCAGCCGACCGCGCCGGGACGTTCGATGGTCAGCGCTGCGACGTCGAATTACCACGGCCAGCAGGGTTTCGCCGCGGGCTACTCCTACGTGACGCAGAACAACAAATGGGTGGTGAAAGCGTCGGCCACGTCCTCGACCCGTGGAGATTTTGGCGGGGTTGTCGGCGCGGGTTATCAGTTCTGATGCCAGCCGTTTCGTAGCGCTCGTCGCCCCAAAAAGCGCCCGGCCCACCAAGGCCGGGCGAAACCGTCGGGTTGCCAACGGCGGAGGTAATACGTTGTCCTATGCAACGAGCCTGCTTTGATCGAAAGCAGGCTCGTCGTGTCTTGCAGAAAGAGAAAGCGAGAGATGCGGCATCGGGCGATGCGACCTCACCGAGGCTTATTGACCGAAGAAAATCGACTTCTCAGCGGCCCCTGCGGCATGGCCCGCTTGGACCTTGACGTCAGCCACGCCGCCGACATCGTTCGCCGCCGTCTGCGTCACCGCCGCTTGTTGCGTACCGGCGTGTTGCGCGGCGACACGCGCTTCTGCTGCCTGAATGTCGGCCGGATAGTACGGGTCGTTGCCGCGCGAGGGAACGTAGCCGACCTTGGCCAGATCAACGAGTTGCTGCTGAACGTCTGCACGCGTCACCGGCTGGTTCGATTGGGCAAACGAAGCGATCGGGGTGGCAAGAACGGCGGCAAGAGCGACGGCACTGATGAGCGATTTCATGGTAACTACCTCCAAGGATTATTTCGTAATCAGCTATAAACGGTTGTCTCTAGCTGTTGAAATGAATTCTAGGAGCAAGAATCTATAGGGTAAATACCTAGATTCCGAAAACACTGTTTCCGTTGGCAAGACAATCGCGCGCCCTTCCCCTTGACCCTCACGTTGCGTCACTCAGTCGCGATAGCCGAGACTCGTCGTCGTGGGTGCCTCGATCCCAGCTTTTTTGGCGCGCGGCGGCCGAGAAGCGATCCACCAGACAAGGGCAGCGAGCGCCGACAACCCGATCACCCCAGCCATGACTAGATACATCGCCGTCTGGAACGCGTGCAGCACCGAAATCAGCGTGCCGAAGATCGCCACGCCGAGCGCGGCACCGCTCTGGCGTGCCGAGTTCAGTACCGCCGCAGCGACGCCCGCACGGCTTTTCTCGACCGTGCCCAGCGCCGGTGAAGTAGCGGCCGGCGAGATGAAACCCGACGCCAAGCCGATCGCGAGCATCGGCACGATAGCCTGCCAGTAAGGCGAGTTCGCCGTGGCAAGACTCATGCCCGCGGCGCCCGCCGCATACAGGCCGAATGCCGCACACATCGAGAAGCGCGCGCCGAAGCGCTGGACGAGGCGGCTCGAGAACAGCCCGCCCGTCGCGACCATCCCCGTCATCGGCAAGAACGCAAGCCCCGCCTCGAGCGGTGAGGCGCCGCGCACTTGCTGATAGTAGAGACTGAACGTGAACAGCATCCCGTAGAACACGAACGCCGATGCCATCGATACAAACGTCGATCCCGAAAACAGGCTACTGCGGAAGAAACCGAGCGGCAGCATCGGGTCGGCGCTACGCGCTTCGACGAAGAAGAAGGCGATCCATGCGAGCAGGCTCGCGATCATGCCCGCGATGAGCGGCGTCGAGCGCCAGCCGAGCACCGGGCCTTCGATCAGCACGCCAATGAGCGCGCCGAGCGCGACGATCGCAGCCGCCTGGCCGGCCCAATCGAAGTGCCGCGTCTTCGACGTTGCCGTCGGGGCGACCGAAGCAGTCAGCCACAAGCCGACGATGCCGATCGGTACGTTGACGAAAAAGATGCTGCGCCACCCGAACAGGTGGATCAGGATGCCGCCGATCAGCGGCCCCGATGCCATCGCCGCGCCACCGCAGCCCATCCAGATACTCACGGCTGCCGCGCGGCGCGCCGGGTCGGGACACGCGTCATTGATCAACGCAAGCGAGCACGGCACGAGCATTGCGCTGCCCACTCCCTGCAACGCACGTGCCAGCGCGAGCGTCGTCATATCGGGCGCGACGCCGCAAAGGACCGAGGCAGCGACGAAGACCGCCAAGCCGGCGAAGTAGATATTGCGCGAGCCGAGCCGGTCGCCGAGTGTGCCGCCGGTCATCAGCAAGCTCGCGAACGTCAGCGTATAGGCGTTGACGACCCATTGCAGTCCCGCCATGTTGCTGCCGAACGTGCGGCTGATCTGTTCGAGCGCGACGTTGACGATCGACGCATCGAGCAGAACGACCGTATAGCTAACGCTCGTCGCCGCCAAAACGCGGCGTGCGGCCGACTGACCTGCTCCTCCCTCGATCATGACTGGCCGACTCCCTTTTTGAGCGCCTCGGTCAAAGACCGGAACCCGACCCACCCCCAATACACGCGATGATGGGTGATGAGGCCGTCCGCGACGTCCATGACCTCGACGAGATCGACTTGATCGCCATGCGGCGTTTTGCGCGGGTATTCCCACGTCAGTTGCCTGCCGTTCGAAAAAAAAGTACCCGTCCGATACCAGCGGTTGAGGCTACCACCGAGCTTTCGTAGGCCTGCTTCGAAAAATTCCCCGATATTTCGCTTTCCTTCGAGGATGCCACTTTCATTTTCCGGCAATGTCACTAAGATAAGCGGCGTTTCGAGCGTGGCATCCTCTGCGTAGAGCGACATTAGACCGTCGAGATCACGGCTTACTATCGTTTCGTGCCATCTTTCGTAGATATGTAGGATTTGCGAATCCGTGGCGGCCATCATCAACGCTCCCTATTTGATCGTTCTGAATGCCACCAGTTTAGCGGCCATAATTTTTAGATGCTTCGACACGAATCGAAACATCAATGCTGTGGGTCCGGTACTATCAACGTTGATGAGCTCGAGGGATTGACCATGAACCAAGATCACAATGTCGCTTCCGTCGCCTTTTTAATTGCCGACCCTGCGCGCGCGGCGATGCTGATGTTTCTTGGCGACGGTCGGGCGCGAGCGGCTGGCGAACTGGCGCATGTTGCCGGCGTCACGGCACAAACGGCCAGTTCCCACTTGAGCAAACTCCTGGCCGGTGGCTTGCTAGCGGTAGAGTCGATGGGGCGCCATCGCTTTTACCGGCTGGCCGGGGCCGAAGTCGCCGCTGTGCTCGAAAAGCTGGCGGCTATCTCGCCGAACAAGCTCGTCAATCCGAAGCACGCGAGCCGGGCACTACAGGATCTGCGCTTTGCCCGGTGCTGCTACGACCATCTGGCGGGCCGCCTTGGGGTGGCCGTGACGCGAGCGATGCAGGAGCGCGACCTGATCGTCGCCATGCCCGAGCAGCGCTACGGCATCACCGCGGCCGGCGTCGACTGGTTCCGCCAGATCGGGCTCGACGCGCTGCACCTGGACGATTGCGGCATCCACCTCGCCAGCCAGTGCCTCGACTCCACCGAACGGCGGCACCATCTGGCGGGGCCTCTCGGCAAGCATTTCATGAGCACCCTCTTTTCAAAGGGGTGGCTTCATCGCCGAGAACGCTCGCGTGCGATTTCCGTCACGCCCGACGGATGGTCCGGACTGAAGGCACTGCTCAATCTCGACGAACAATCGCTGCGGCTATCCGATTGGGAGTGTGAGGTCGATGCCTGACATCCTCTGCTCCCCGCTTGCCCTAGCCCACCCGCTCTGACGTCGCCTGGGACAAGGCAACGCAGTCGTGTCGTCACCAATAACGATCATTTCATTCCGAGGGACATCGAGCGTTAGCATCCATTCAATATTTTTCTCCTCAAACAATAACATTATTCTTCGCTTCGCAATAAATCGAGCTTACCGGATCGAGGGAAGCTCGCGCGCCTGATTCGGCGCACCCCCAATTTTCTTGTAGGAATGTGCTAATGGACAAGGATCAGTATCACCTGATTGGCGTCGGCATTGGCCCTGCCAATCTCAGCCTGGCCGCATTGCTGCAGCCGTGCAACGATATCAAACGTATCTTCCTCGACCGCAGAAATGAATTTATCTGGCACCCTGGATTGCTTTTTTCAAACGCAGAATTGCAGGTGGCGTACCTCAAGGATTTGGTCAGCCTCGTAGCACCGACGAGTCCGTATTCTTTTCTTGAATTTCTCCGTGAAAATGGCCGCCTCTACAGTTTTATTAATGCGAATTTTCCGCATGTACTGCGCCGGGAGTTCAACGAATATTACCGCTGGGCATGTGGAAAACTTCCGGATCTCGAATTCGGTTCTGAGGTGACGTCGATCGACGTGGGCCGCGGCGGTTTCGAGGTCGCGACGTCGCTCGGCGTACGGCATGCCGAACATCTCGTGATCGGCACGGGGCTCGTGCCGAATATCCCGGCCTATGCGGAGCCGTTCCTCGGCGACACCCTGTTTCACGCGTCCGAATTTCTGCGACGCAAGGTCGACGCCAAAGGACGCCGTGTCGCGATCATCGGCGGTGGACAGACGGGCGCCGAGGTATTCCTGAATCTCATGACTTCCGATGCGACGCTGCCGGCATCGATTTCGTGGATTTCCCGCCGCCCGAACTTCCTGCCGCTCGACGATACGCCGTTCATCAACGAGCAGTTCACTCCCGGCTACAGCGACTACTTCTTCGGACTGCCGCAGCCCGTTCGCGAGTCGATCATCGAGGCTCAGAAGCTGACGAGCGACGGCATCTCGCCGTCGACGCTCGAGAGTATTTACCGCCGGCTCTACGAACTGAAGTTCCTGGCGAGGCACGAGTGCGCATGGGAGCTACGACCGGGGCGTTCGCTCGAGCGCATTGCGCGCGCAACCGCGGGATTCGATCTGACGATGCGAGATGCCGCGACCGGCCAGATGCAGTCGCTCCAAGCCGACCTCGTCATCCTTTGTACGGGGTATACCGCCCGTCTGCCGAAGTGCCTCGCACCGATTCGCGATCGCATTGCGCTCAATAGCCGGGGCGAGTATGTGGTGCGCCCCGACTATTCGATCGAATGGGCCGGTCCCTCTCACCACAAGATCTACGTGCAAAACGCTTCGCGCACGCAGCGCGGGCTCGCCGATCCGAATCTGAGTTTGCTCTCGTGGCGGAGCGCGAAGATCGTCAACAGCGTGGCCAGGCGCACCGTCTACGACGTCGACAACAATCAATCGATTCTCGATTGGCCGCAGGCGCATCACGCAGCGCTCGCCCACGAGACACCGGCGGCCGCGCCGCGCTCATTCGCCTTGATGAGGGACGCTGAACCAGCCGCCGACGCCGTCCGCGGATGATGCGGTCGGAGCGCGAGACCATCGACATTGGAGAGGCAGCAACATGGATCTGTATGGTGATTTGATTTCGAGCAGTACGCGGCGGGTGCTCGTGACGGCAGATTGCGTCAACGCGCCAATCGCGTTCAAGGTCGTCGACATCGTCAAGAAGGAAAACCGGCACGACGCATTCCTGCAGCTCAACCCGAACGGGACGATCCCTGCTTTCGTGGATGGTGACATCGTGCTGTTCGAAGCGTCGGCGATCATGACTTACCTGGCCGAGAAGTACGGCTCCGAGCTGCTGCCGAAAGGGGCTCGGCGCATCGAGACGCTGAAATGGACGCTGTGGGCCGCTGAGCATTTTCGTCAGGGGCCGAATCTGCTGCTCGAGGAGCGCTACCTCAAGAAAATTCATGGAGAGCCAGAGAACCCGTGGGCCGTGGCGCACGGAGAAATGCTGACGCGCAAATACGCAGCCGTGCTCGACGAGCATCTCGCGCATCGCCGCTTCGTGACCGGTGACACGGTGACGTTGGCCGACTTCGATCTTGCTGCTCCGTTTAGCCATCTGACGCGCTCGCGCGCACCACTCGACGAATACCCGAACCTCGTCGAGTGGCATACACGCCTGCTCGAGCAGGTACCCGCGTGGGCCAGGCGCGGCGCCGATCTCGAGCGGCGCATTCGTGAATTGAACTGAACGGGCATTGCTCTCCCGTGCATCGATATGCGCGTGTGCCGCTGCACGCTCGTCGATACCGCACGTAGAGGCCATGCCCCGAGAAACATGAAGGAGATGACAGCATGCATGAAACGACTGACGCGATCGTGGTCGGTGGCGGCTCGACGGGGTGCAGCATCGCTTATCACCTGCTTGGGCGAGGGCTGAAGGTTCTCGTGCTGGAGCGCGCTGCGCTTGGCTCGGGAACGACGGCTTATTCGCCGGCCATCATCCGCCAGAACTACGCCGACATCCGCGTATCGAAGCTGGCTCACGAAAGTATCCGCGTCTTCGAGCATTGGCACGAGGAAGTCGGCGGCAACTGCGGCTTCGTTCAATGCGGATTTCTCACGGCGTTCGCAGAGGAAGACCGCGCGCTTCAACAGGGGCGAGCCGAAGACATGAAGCGTCACGGCATAGCCGTCGACGTGCTCGATCCCGACGATATCGTCGCGCTGCAGCCCGACTTCAACCGTGAGGGCATCGCTGGCGGCGTGTTCGAAACGCGCGGCGGCTATTGCGATACGGCCGCCACGATCGAATCGCTGAGCCGCGGTATCCGGCGTCGCGGCGGCACGATTCATGAGCACTGCGACGTCATGGCGTTGCGTGTCGCCGGAGATCAGGTGGTCGGCGTGCAAACGCGCCAAGGCGCGATCGATGCGCCGATCGTGATCAACGCGGCTGGCGCATGGGCCGGGCAGTTGGCCAAGACCGCAGACATCGACCTGCCGATCACCGTATCGCGTCATTGCATTGCCCTGTTTACACAGCCGGTCGTCAGCGCACTGCCGCGACTCTTTGCGTACCAGGAGCGGCGAGTCGATCGGCTCTACATGCGCTCGATGATCGGCGGGTTGAGCATGGTCGGTTCGTTCGATGCCGCCGACAGCTTCGCGGCGCAAGCCGACCACCACAGCACGGTCGCCGACGAGGAGAAAGTGGCGCAATACCAGGTGCGCGCCGCGCGCCGCTTCGGCCGCTTCGCCACCGCACGCGCGCTGGGCGGATGGGCATCCGTGTTCGACGACACAGCGGACGGCAACCCGCTCATCGGCGCGGACCCCGACGTTCGTGGCCTCTACGTTGCCGCGGGCATGAACGGACACTGCTTCAAGCTCGCCCCCGTCATCGGCCAGGGCCTGGCGGAAATCGTCACTGACGGCGCGACCTCGATCGACCTTGGCGTATTCGCACCGGGGCGGTTCAGATAAGCCACCCGACACACACCGTCACTCGACAGATACTGAGGACTCGACGTTATGCGTAGAACCGAGCAGTACGACCTCGCCATCGTGGGAGGCGGCATTATCGGCGCGTGGACGCTCTATCTGGCCGCCACGCGGTTTCCGAACTGGCGCACGGTACTCATCGAGCGCTCGACGATCGGCAGCGGAGCCACGGCCCATTCCGCGGGTGTCTGGGTAGCGATCGGCCGAACGCCGATCGAGCGCGCGCTCGCCACACGAAGCATGCACCTGTACGCGCAGGTGCGCGCGCAGTTGAACATCGACATGACGCCAGCGAAGTCGTACTGGGTCTCGTCATCCCATACGTTCGATGCAGCAAGGGAATCGATTCTCGACCTCGGCGGCGCCGGGCACGAGATCATGCCGGCGGAACTCGCCTCACAGTTCGATTTTTCGGTGCGCATTCCCGATGGCGAGCGAATTCAGCTCGGCGGGACACCCGCGAGCTGTGATCCTGGCGGCATCGCGCGTGCACTCGTCGCGTATGGCCGACGGCAATCGCAGGTTTCATGCTGGGAAGGCATCGACGTGTCCGCGGTGCGGCCCGCAGGTGACGGAGTCGACATCGCCCTCGCGAACGGCGACACCGTGGCGGCTTCGCGTGCCGTCGTCGCCGTCGGCCCCTGGCTACCGGCCGGGCTCGTGCCAGCCAGCATCAGCTCGTCGGTCCGGATCAAGCGCGTCGTTGCGCTGCACGTGGACAAACGCCCGCCGCCCGATGCGCCCGCGTTGTTTTTTCCCGATGCCGATGCCTACTTGATGCCGTTGCAGACACGCCAGCAATGGCTCTTCAGCTTTCATAGAAAGCAATGGGGCTGTCGCCCCGACGACGTCGAGCAAGCCGTGAACGCCGCGGACGAGGACGAGGCGCTAGCCGCATTGCGGCGCTATCTGCCCGAGCTCGCCGCCCATTGTCGAGGCGGCCGCGCGTTCTGCGACGCCTATGCGCAAGACGGTGAACCGGTGATTGCCGCGAGCCCCGATGCCGGGCAGATCGTGATTGCCGGCGCCGGCGCGGGAAAAGGCTTTCGACTGTCGCCGGGCATCGCGGAAGCCGCGCTGGCCCGGCTCGCCTCCTGACGTCGCCCCCCTTAACGCGTGGACGTTTTCAATCATGAAAGATTACTTACTGATACCGGTCATGCCGACCCCGAATGGCCCACTCCATCTCGGACATATCGGAGGGCCGTTCCTCAGAATGGATGTCCTGGCTCGCCAGCTCAGGCAGGCGGGCCACAAGGTATCGATCGTCTCTGCTTCCGATCCGTGGGAAACGCACGTCTTGCTGCGCGCTCATGGCGTCGACTCCGCACCGGCCGACGTCTGCCATCGCTATCACGATGAGATCGCTGCCAGTCTGGCCGCGCTGAACATTCGCTACGATCGTTTCATCCACGTCCTCGATGCGCCCGAGAACGAGGTCATGCCGCGTCTGGCGCAACGCGTGATCGATCGCCTGGCGGCACACACGGGGGCACTGCGTGTCATCAATGAGCGCTTCCCCTACAGCATCAAGTACGGCGTGCCGATCGTAGGCGGGTTGATCGAAGGCAGATGTCCAAGCTGCGGCTCGTCGATGGGGGGCTTCTTCTGCGAGCGGTGTGGCGCCGAGTCATCGCCGGACAAGCTGCTCGAGCCGCGATCGCGGTTGTCCGACGATCGGTGGGAATGGCGCAACGCCGACAGCCTCTTCCTGCATGTGGCCGATGTCGCCACGATGCGCGCCACGGCAGAACGGATCTGCCAGGACGGCAAGCTCGTCGACACCGCCTTCCGCGGCCTGCAGCTCAACGAGAATCTGATCCGGCTCACGCACCCCGGCAACTGGGGCATACCGTGCACGGCGCCCGGCGTATCGCCGGGCTCGGTCATCTTCACGTATCCGGCGTTGCTCGCACTGTCGTTGCTATGCGCGGGGGACATGGGGCATGGCGAGCCAGCGGAGGGCACGGCCTTCGAACCGGACCGCGACACGGTGACGATCGCGAGCTTCGGTGTCGACAACGCCATGCCCTACCTCGTCTCGGTGCTCGGCCAGGCGATGAGCGCGGGCAACATCAAGCCGTTCGATCACTATCTGACGAACTACTTCGGCACACTCGACGGCAAGAAATTCTCGACGAGCCGCAATCACGCGATATGGGCGCTCGACGCCCAGCGGCTGTTGCAAGCGCGTACCGACACGATTCGCGCTTACCTCGCGCTCGTCAATCCGCAGCACGGCGAGGAGGATTTTTCCGTCGCGGAGTTCGGTGAGTTCAAGCTCGAGTGGGAAGACCGTCTCGATGCACTGATCGATACCGCGCGTACTGCTCGGCACGTCGATTCGGGCACGCTCGATCTAGCCCGCCTGTCGCGTCTGCTAGAGGCGCGCGACGTCGCGCTCGACCCTGCCCGCTTCGAGTTGAGCGACGCGGCAAAGGCGGTCCATGAATGGATCCGCGCCGGTGCGTCCGAAGGGGCAACTCAGGCCTGGGCATTGGGATTGTCGGTGCTCGCTTATCCGATCATGCCCGAGCTTGCCGAGCGGATCTGGCAAGAAGACGGCATGCCGGGGCTGCCGAAATTCGATGCGCTTTCGCAGCGACTGCCGGCTTGAGCATGCGCGACCCGACGCCTCTCGAGGCGTTCGGCCACACTCGTAGGAGACAACGATCATGAAGAGAAAGACACTGATCCTCGGCGGCGGCATCGTCGGCGTGGCGGCGTTCGTCAGCCTCGTCCGGCATCGCGGCGCCGAGGCGATCGACATCGTCAATCCCGGGCCGATCGGCCTCGGCCGCGCCTTCGCCACCACGGAAACACCGTTGTTGACGAATACGTCCGTCGATACGCTGTCGATCCTCGCCGACGACAAGGACGATTTTCTCGACTACCTGCGTGCGCGCGGCGTGCCCGCCAACCCGGGCAGCTGTGTGCCGCGCTTCTATGTCTCGCAGTACGCTCGCGATCGGTACGACCAGTATGCGCGAGCCGCAGCCCAAGCCGGCATCGCGCATCGCCATCACCGCGCGATGGCGATCGAAGTGCGTAAAGTCGGGCAGCACGCCTACCAGGTGCAGCTCGATACGGGCGAAATCGTCGAAGCCGACAATGTGATGATCTGCTGCGGCTTCGGCCAACCGCTCGTGCCCGAGTATGTCGCTCCACACGTGGGGAAAGACGGCTTGTTCGTGACGCCGTATCCCGAAGGGGCCCTGTTGGCCGCATTACCGCAGTCCTCCCGCGTGCTCGTGCTCGGTACGCGGCTGTCGGCGATCGACGCTGCCCTGCTGCTGTGCGGACAAGGGCATTCCGTCGTGATGGCCTCGCGCTCCGGCGAACTGCCTTCCGTGCGCACTCAACTGCTGCGCTTGCCGCCGGGCCGTATCGACAAACGACGTTTTGCCACGCTGGCGCTGACTGGACCAAACCTGCGCCGCCAACTGCTGCGCTTGATCGGCGCAAGTGCGCGCGTGGTCCCGGCCTTGCCGCTGAGCAAGCAGGTGAGCCGCGCGACGGACATCGAAACGCGCCTGCGCGAGGAGATCCAACTTGCCGAGAGCGGGCAGAACAACTGGCAGAACATCATCATCGAGCTGCTGGAGATGGCCGATACCCTGCTCGTGTCGGCAGGGCCAGCTGTCCAGCAGCGTGTGCTCGATGCCTGCTGGAGCCTGGTCCAACGGTATCTGTTCTCGTTTCCGGTGGGCAATGCCAAAGCGCTCTTGTCCTACATCGAATCGGGCCGGCTGAAGATCATCGCGGGTGCGCCGCGCGAGTTGGCCGAGCAGGCCGGCGAGTGGGCCGTTACGTGGGCCGACGACAGCGTGCAAACATTCGACGCGGTGGTGTGCGCAACGGGATTTCATCGCCCTCGCTTTCATGCCCGAGCGCAGGAGATCGAGATCGTCACGGACCTCTCGCGCCGTGCGGAGCCGCCGGCGGTGGGCCCCGATCTGCGCGTGACGCTACCCGAGTCGCAGTCTCCTGAGGATATCTGGCTGATCGGCGTGTCGTCCTATCTGCGCTCGGCGCTGACGAGCATCGTCTATCAGGGAGCGAAACAAGCGGATGCGATCGCGTCGGCAATGAGCCGCGACAACGTCGATAACACCAGCGAACTGGCAGGGAGCCTGCAATGAGTGAAGCGAATCAAGCGCATCATGTGCCGCGCCTGAACTTCGGCGACGAATTCGACATCGCCGATGGCGTGACGGTCTGGCCGATCGCCTTTCCGCACGACTTGGCGCATCCGCCGTTCGAGTCCACGGTCTTCATCATCGAGCCGGGCAAGTGCTCGCCGCCGGACAGCCATGCCGTGGAGGAGACATGGGTCATTCTCAAAGGAGCGGGACGGCTCGATTACGATGGGCAGTCGATGCGCTTGTCGGGCGGTGACAAGGTCTTCTTTCCGTCGCATCGGACACACCAAGTGACGAACGATGCTGACGGTCCGTTGGAGATTCTGTCGATTTATTGGGAGCCGCACGCGCAAAACGCGTAACGCCCCGCATCGTCACTGCGCGAAGCCGCTCGCCGCAGGCGGGGGGTTCGTCGACGCCACGCCTCCCACGCTCGAGCGTGAGTCATCCGCCCATGAAAGTGTCTGCGGGTGACTCCGGTCAACCACCGCTTCTTTCATCGCGACTCGCACGCGCCCAGCGCGTGCGAGTACGGGCGCGATCCAAACGGCGCTAGCCTGTCGTCACTGGCGCAGCCCACCGGCGTAGCCGATCTCGGCATTCAGATAGCTCGGAATCGCTGTCCACGGGTTGAGGTACGGGCCGACCATAAACGCATCGGTCGCGTCCACGTAGGCGGCGAAGCGCCCAAACGCCTTATTGACTACGGTCGCCCAATCGGCGTTGCCGGTGTTGTAGACGAGGTGCCAGAAGCGCGGGCCGTATTCCGCGCCCGACGCGTATTGGCCGTTTGCAATGATGTTGCCCCCGACCCAGCCGTACGCCCAACCGTTGGCCGACGCATCGACCAAGTAGTGGGCGGCCGTGTCTTCGAAGGTGATGAAGACGTCCGCCGTGTCGTTGCCGGCTTGCAGATAGCAGTCGGGCACCGCCGTGCCTAGGTTGTTGACGACAAAGCTCTGAACGCCAGGGAGCTTCGAGGTGACGTAGACGCGCGCAGCGCGCAACTTGTCGCGCCATTCCGTGCTGGTGGCGCTCGCGCCGCAAAGATTAGGCACCTCGTCGAAAAAGATGCCGTCGTAATGCACCGAGCCGTTACGCGCGTTGAGGTAGCGGTCGACGCTCGCCTTGATGTCGTCAAGCGATCGCAGGGCCTTGTCCGTGTGGACGTAGCCGATCACCTTCACCGGCCCCCCATTGGCCGCCGTGCGTGCGCGCAGCAGGTCTGCGTCATGGTCGAGGATCGACTCGTCGGCATCGCCGTTGCCGATGTTCACGATGACGACGGACGGCGGCACCGGCGTTTTAACCGGATCCTCGAGCGTAGTCAGGAACGGGTCGCCGGGATACACATAGGCCGGCAGGCCGACTTCGATCCCACGCGCCGATGCGGGCAAGGCGACTGACGCGAGCATGGCGGCGGCCACGCCGCCGATGAGCCATTTCATTTGCTTCTCCTTTCTTCGTTTGACCGAACAACGGTTATGAGCATGAGGCGGCGGCGAGCCGGCGAATAGCCTGAATTTCCGTAGGGATGCGCGGCTCCAATGCGGTTCGGCAAATTGAATTGCTCTGGTTTCGCGTAGGCCGCTCGCCGCGTCGGCGGCGAGCCTGCGCATTGGCAGCTATCGATATTTCATTGGCCCACCGAAAGGGAGCCTGTCCTTGCAAGCGCCACGGCCTGCTCTAGCGCGGCTTCTCGGATCGCCCCACTGATCTCGGGACCCTGGAGCGTTTGCTCGACGACGATCGATTCGACCTCGGTCACGCCGACGAATCGCAGCCACATTTCCATGAACGGTCGCTGAAAATCGAATAAATGCGCGGGCGTGCTCCCGCCCACCGAAAAATCGAGCCCTCGCGCATAAATGACCACCGCCTTCTTGCCTTTCAGCAATCCGGCGCTCCCCTGCTCGTCAAACGAAAAGAGGATGTTCCGCTGTGACACGACGTCAATGAAATGCTTGAGCTTGTACGGAATGGAAAAATTCCACAGGGGCACGGAGAACAGCAGCGTATCGGCGTCGTGCAATTGTTGCGCAAGCGCCCGGATGCTCGTCCACACCTGCTGTTGCTCGACGCTCAGTGCCGTACCGCTCAGGTCCGCGTATTTGGCATCGAGCGCGTCGCCGTCGAATTCCGGCAATCTCGCTGCCCACAGGTCGAGCACGTCGATCCGATGGGTTGGATGGGCGTGGCGATAAGCCTCCAGATACGTGCGCGCGACGTCGAGTGATACGGACTGTCGCTTACGTGGCGACGCTTCGATATGCAGCAAAGTAGGCATCAAATGACCTCAAATGTTTGAAGCCATCATCACAACATATTTCAATTCACAATATAAATGAAGTATTGTCTTGGCACTCAGTTCGAATTGCACTGAATTAGGAGGCACCATGTTCGATACCGTCCTGCTGCGATCTTTCGTGGCAGTCGTACAGGAAGGAGGCTTCACGCACGCTGCCGCACGTCTCAATCTGACGCAGTCCGCGGTTAGCGCGCATTTGCGGCGACTGGAGAAACAGATCGGCCGCGACTTGCTCGAGCGCACCACGCGCTCGGTTGCACTGACGCCGGATGGCGAGCTGCTGCTGGGCTACGCGCGCGCCATCCTCGCGCTGAATCATGACGCACGGGCTCAACTGTTGCGCAAACCTACCGAAGGAGCGATCCGTGTCGGGCTGTCCGAAGACCTCGCCAACGTCAGGCTGATGAACGTCGTGCAGGGGCTTGCGGTGCGTTACCCACTCATCGCGTTCAGCGTCAGAGTCGGTATTCCGGCCGATTTGTTGCAGGCGATGGATCAGGGCGAACTCGATGTAGTGATTGGCGGGCGATGTTCGGGTGCCCGCACCGGGCGGGTGTTATGGCGAGAGCCGCTCGTGTGGGCTGGCGCCGAATGGGCCTCGCTTACGCTCGGCGCGCCGGTGGCGCTCGCGCTGCTGCCGGAGCCCTGCCCGTATCGTGAGGCTGCACTGGCCGCGCTCGCGCGGGCTGGCGTCGATTACCGGATCGCGTTCGTTTGCGCCAGCAGCGCCGGCCTGGGCGCCGCAGCGCTGGCCGGCTTTGCGGTAACGCCGATCGCCCATAGCCAGCTTGTGCATGGGCTGCGTGTGGTTTCGTCTGATACCGGCTTGCCGGCTCTGCCCGATGTCGAGTTCACGATGTTCGCCGCGGCGGGGCCATCGGCGTACGTCGCGGATGAATTGGGTGAGGCGATCGCGATCGCATTCGGGCACAAACATGGAGCCGGGGACCCGCTGGGGAAGCGGGCGATGGAGGCCGCGGCACTTCTCTGATGCTTGGCGAAGTGGAGCGCGCGGTTCTCATGGACGACCATCGATTCTCGTCGTCCGATGAGCACGTGGTCGGTCAGAGGACGACGACCATCTTTCCGCCAGCTTCGTTGGCTTCCATCACGCGATGCGCTTCGCGGATTTCATCGAAACCGAACACACGGGACGGCTTTGCCTTGAGACGGCAGGCGGCGACGTCTTCGGCGATCTCTTGAAGCGGGACATCGGAAAGCGGAAAACCGGGCGTGCCGAACACGAAGCTGGCGAAGAACGTCAGATCGACGCCGCTCGACATTTGCGCCAGCGGATTGAAATCGGCTATGGGAGCGAGGCCACCGAGCCAGCCTGCAAGACAAGCACGGCCGCCGCGCCGCAACATGGCGAGCGAATCTAGAATCGTACTGTTGCCGACGAGGTCGAGCACGGCATCGATGCGCTTTGCCTCGGCGATCCGATTCGACAGATCGGGGCCTTCGATCTCGACGCGCGAAGCGCCCAAGCCTTCGAGCATCGCGAAACGCGCCGGATTGCGTGTGGTCGCGATGACCTTCGCGCCGGCGTTCACGGCGAGGTTCACTGCAGCCTGCCCGAACGACGACGTCGCGCCGCGGACGACCACCGTTTGCCCTTTTTCGATCTCGAGATTGCGGAACAGGCACGTCCACGCAGTCGCATAAGTTTCGGGAATCGCCGCGAGCTCGGCCCATGGCAGGTCGGACTCGATCAGCGCCACGTTCGCCACAGGCGCCCGCGTGTATTGCGCATAGCTGCCGTTGATGGTTCGTCCGAGGTCGCCCATCAATGCAGCGACTTTCGCGCCGACAGGAAATTCGCCGCCAGGACACGACTTCACCACGCCCACGCATTCGATGCCGCTGACCTTGGCAGCCTCGGCCCACTCGCCGCGCCGCATATGCAGCTCGGCATGGTTGAGACCGAAAGCCTTGATTTCGATGACCACATGCCCTTCCAGTGGCTCGGGTTCCGGCAGTTCCGTATAGACGAGGCTATCGAGGCCGCCGAACTTTTCGAGCACGATTGCACGCATGACTCTTCTCCATAACGTTTGATGGCACTGCAGTTGATGCTGACGAGGCGCTATACGTCAGCGAATGAGGAATTCGGAAATGGCCGCGGCGATCTCCTCGGCGTGCGTTTCCAGCGCGAAATGTCCAGTGTCGAAGAAGCGCACTACTGCACCCGGTATGTCGCGCCGGAATGCCTCGGCGCCAGCCGGCAAGAAGAACGGATCATTCTTTCCCCACACGGCGAGCAAGGGTGGCTGATGAGTGCGGAAATACTGTTGAAATGCGGGGTACAGCGCGACGTTGCTGCGGTAGTCGCCGAACAGATCGAGCTGAACCTCGTCCGCGCCCGGTCGCCTCAGATAGAAGTCGTCGAGCGAGTAGCCGTCCGGTGACACGCGAGTCTTGTCGTGAACGCCATGCGTGTATTGCCAGACAGTCGTTTCGTGCGTGAGCAGCGCGCGAAGGGCCTCGCGATTGGCGCTCGAAGCATCCTGCCAATACGCGCGGATCGGATTCCAGCCCTCGCTCAACCCTTCTTCGTAAGCGTTGCCGTTCTGCGAAATGATCGCGGCGATCCGTTCGGGATGTTTGAGCGCAAGCCGGAAACCGGTCGGCGCACCGTAGTCGAACACGTAGACCGCAAAGCGATCGAAACCGATCACCTCAGTGAAGCGGTCGATGACGTCGGCGATGTTGTCGAACGTGTACACAAATCGGCTCCGACTCGGCATGTCCGACTGTCCGAAGCCGGGCAGATCCGGAGCAACGATGTGAAACCGGTCCGCGAGCTTTGGGATCAAGTCGCGGAACATGTGGCTCGCACTCGGAAAACCGTGCAGGAGCAGGAGTTTCGGAGCGCCCGATCGACCGGCTTCGCGATAGAAGACCTTGAAACCGTCGACGTCGGCATGGCGATAGGCAATAGAGGCCATGGTTTCCCTCTTCAGATAAGCAGAACTAAACAAGTGATGAACGCCGGCGTCCGGCTATCAGCACGGCAGGTCGCTGACGCTCACACATCGGCGGCACGAAATGTAACCTCTCAAGCTACGCTTTAAAGGTTACTTATGGCTTATGTAACTTGTCAAGCGCATTTTTAGTGGTTACGATGAACGCATCGTTACTTCACATTCATCATGAGAGATGGACTACCGTCAGATTCCCGCGATATTCGTGGCCGATGCCCCGGGCCTCGATTTCCTGAACTCGGTTGCAACGCCGGTGGATGAGGAAGTCGACTGGATCAGAGACGGGGACGGCTTGCTGACCTGGTTGGAACAGGCAGGGCTGGTGCCTTGCGCCGTGCTCGCGACAATACGAACGCGGTCGACGCCGGCTCAACTCGACGCCGTTGCGGAGCAGGCGCGCGCGCTGCGGGAGTGGTTCAGGGGATTTGTCCAGAAGCGAAAGGGGCGGCCGTTAGTCGCCAGGGATGTGCGTGAGCTGGAGCCACTGAATCAACTGCTCGAGCGGGACGAACGAAATGGCGAAGTCGTCGCTGAGGTCACGAATGGCGTGACGACGTTTGAATTTCGTGAGAATCGACGCTGGCAATCACCGGAGTCGTTGCTGATGCCCATAGCCGAGGTGTTGGCGAAACTCGTGTGTGAAGAGGATTTCACGCACGTGAAGGCGTGCGAAGGTCCACGGTGCACGTTGATGTTTGCCGATCACACGCGAGGCCACGCGCGCCGGTGGTGCAGCATGGCGATCTGCGGGAACCGTGCGAAGGTTGCAGCGCACCGGAAGCGGCTCAAGGAACAGGAGAACGGCTGACACGACGGCGGCAGCGGTAGCAAACCGGCTGTCGTGCTGATCTTCCTTCAGGAGGCTGTCCCCCGCTCCCGGCCGCAGACAGATTTAAAAATGCCTTAGCGCGAAACGCCAACCCTCATCGATTGGCGCTTCGCGACTGTCCGGCTGACTACGCCGCTCCACCCTGGTTCGTCCAATGCCAGGCCCCACTGCCCCACCAGTTGGACCAAAGGTTACCGTCGCTGCCTTTGACAAAGACATAGGGGCGGCCGCCGTCGACCGTGATGGCTCCCACCGCACTTGTAATGCCGACTCCGGGCGGCGTGCCTTGATTGCTCCAATGCCAAGCCGAGCCATCCCACCAATTTACCCATAGGTTGCCGTCGCTGCCGTGGATAAAGGCGTAAGGTCGGCCGCCATCAACTGTGATGGCCCCCACCGCGCTTGCGATGCCTGCGCCGCTCGGTCGTCCCTGGTTGCTCCAATGCCAGGCCGAACCATTCCACCAATTGACCCATAGGTTGCCGTCACTTCCTTGGATAAAGGCATAAGGTCGGCCGCCGTCAACCGTGATGGCCCCCACCGCGCTTGCAATACCGGCACCGCTCGGTTGTCCCTGGTTGCTCCAGCTCCAGGCTGAGCCGCTCCACCAGTTCACCCAGAGGTTACCGTCGCTAGCTTTGACAAAAGCGTAGGGGCGGCCACCATCGACGGTGATCGCGCCTACCGATTCGACGATCGTTGCGCCTTGGGGCTTGCTCTGGTTGCTCCAACTCCAGGCCGAACCGCTCCACCAGTTCACCCAGAGGTTACCGTCGCCACCTTTGACGAAAGCATAGGGGCGGCCGCTATCGACGGTGATCGCGCCTACCGCACCGGCAATTGCCGTACCGTCCGGCTTGCCTTGGTTGCTCCAGCTCCAGGCTGATCCGCTCCACCAATTCACCCACATATTGCCGTCCGATCCTTGAACGAACAGATAGGGACGGCCGCCGTCTACGGTGGTAGCGCCGACCGTGCTACTGACGGCCACGCCGCTCGGCCTGCCCTGGTTGGCCCAGTACCAGGCCGAACCGCCCCAGTAGTCGACCCAGACATTGCCGTCGGTGCCCTCCACAAATGCATAGGGGCGGCCGCCGTCGACCGTAATTACGCCCAGTGCCCGACTGATTCCGGCAGGCATTTCGCTTTCGATCCGCGAAAAAGAAATGATCGACCACATGCCGGCGTCAATGCCGCATTGGCCATAGCCTATGAGGAAATAGCCGCCCATGCCCCAGCCCGTACCCCAACTGTTCTTGCATAGCCAAGCCTGTTGATTGTCATCGTAGCCAATCACGCTGATGCAATGACCGCCTTCGTATGGGGCGCTGCCGTTGTATCGATACACGCCGGACGAATAGCCATAGAAATCGGCGTAGACGGAAAAGCAGGCGATCAAAGGGCCTCTCGTCGCAAGCCACTGTTTCATCGCGACGGGAGTCGTCAGGTAACCCGACTGGTTCAATGTGGTCAGTTTGGTTTGCCAGCCGGCGTTGAGCCGACAGGGCTGATCCCCCGCCTCGTAGGGGAAATACGACTCCGGCGCTACGCCGGTCACTTGGGCATAGTTCAATGCGCTCGCGGGCCACCAACCCGTTGCACACGTGCGACCGTCCTGCCCCTCCGCACCGCAGTAGAACAGCTGGGCTTCCGACAAGTCCTGCATGGCGTTGCCAAAGACCGAATTCACTGGGGTCTTGCGCACCACGCGCGCGCTACCGTCCAGGGTGGCGGCCGTCCCGAATGCGACGCAGGAACCGCAACTGCCCTGATCCTTAATCGCACTGATGTAATTGTTCCCACCCACGTTGCGCCAATCCCAAGTCAATGGATAGGTCGACTGCGGGCCCGCCGTCACCGCGCCTGTCGGCTGGTAAGCCAAGCTGGCAGTGCGCTCCCGCTCCGGCAGCGTGGGTTCCCCGGGCCCGGGAACGTAACCCAGCCTGGCCTTTCGTTCCGGCGCGCTCAGATTTAACAATGAAGTCGGTCCTGCTTGCCAGGTCACACCTTTTTGCTTATTTGTTGCGAGCAAATTGTCCAGAAATACCTGATCAAGAGCCATTTTTCGTCTCCATTTCGTTACCAGCAACTGCCGGGAATCGGCTAGCCGGTCCCTTCAGCATCCGTTTTGCGTAGACTCATGCGTGCACAACCGGCGCATGCCCGTTAATCACATGGCGCACGCCGCTGCCCATCCTGACCACTATTTCGAATTAATCACCTCGCGCCTACTAATTCAAAACTTGCACAGTCAGCCGGCAACGCGAAATGACCGAACCCTCGCCTTGCCATTCTCGCCACAGCTTGGCTCGTATGGAAAACTCACCCGGTTGATCGATCTGGAACACCCAGCGCCGAATCCCCCCGGCACCCGGCGGCGCACCATCCGCCAGCGCAAGATCGGATGACAGCAAGGTCAGCGCTTGGTCGAAATCGAGTTGCCAGCGATAGCCGGTAGTAGGCGTTTCTTCGAGTTCGAGCGCAAATTCCCCTGGCGTTGGAAGCACACGCATACTTCCGTCATCGGCCTGACTGAACACCGGTAGCGTCATGGCGAACCTCCGCGTCGAAACGGGCATACCCGAAGGTCTGGAGATCGAGAAGTGCTCGGGCACACCGACCATCAAACAAAACAAAATTTCCGTCGAACGTTTGATTGATTTATCGACCGTAACGCGCAAAGCCCTCGACCTGCCTCGAGCAAACTTCGATTCGCATCGGAAATATATTTTTTTGCAAATTATCGTACATGAAATCGACGCATGCCACTGTCACTTTTAGCTGATTTAGTCACTGCGCATCATTTTTTAATGAAGTATTGATTTTCGAAGTACTGTCACGCCAATCCGCTTCTCGGCAGGCACGCGTTCATCGTTCCAACGAGTGAGTGAGTCGTAATGGGCCTGACCGACTTGATCTATTACATTGACCCGGAGGGCGGACCGCTAACGCCCACTGCCGAAGAGCGCCTCAACCGACTCCCCGACGGCGCCACAAATCTTTCATTTTCATTTCAAATTCCTCACCCCCTCCCCCGCCTAGCCCTCACAAACGTGCATAAAACAGTACCTTGCATAAAACACTAGTGCCTGCTACAGTTCGTGCCATACAAAGTACCTTGCAATGCACAACACAGAGCGCAGTTAAGCCGAATGAAGACCCAACTAAAGAAAGGCACGCTCGACATGTGTGTACTCGCCGTACTCGCCCGTGGTGACAGCTATGCCTACGAACTCGTATCGACGTTGTCGCAGACGATGGAGATCAGCGAAGGCACGATCTACCCGCTCATGCGCCGCTTGCAGGCCGAAGCGTGGGTATCGACCTACCTGGTCGAGTCGAGCTCGGGGCCACCGCGCAAGTACTACTCGCTGACGGCCGTGGGCCGCCGCAGCCTCGAGGACATGCAGGAAGAATGGAGCAGTTTCGTCGACGAAGTGAATAGCGTGCTCGGCGTGTCCGGCACGATGCATAAGAAAGGGGAACAGCAATGAAGCAGGAGGCATTCATCCAGCAGTTGCGGCAGGCGCTCGAGGGCCTGCCCAAGCACGCCGTCGACGAGATCGTGGCCGACTATCGCGAGTACATCGGTGATGCACTGGCCGCCGGTCGCAGCGAAGAGGACGTCATTGCCGCGCTCGGCGACCCGGCCAAGCTCGCCCGCGAGCTCAAGGCACAGGCCAGCTACCGTCAATGGCAGCAAAGTCGCTCGTTCGGCAATCTGGCCCACGTGATCGTATCGATCGCGGGGCTCGGTCTGCGCAATGTCCTGCTGCTGGTGCCATTCATGCTCTATCTGGTCGTGCTGACTGTCGGCTACGCGATCTCGAGCGCGCTGACGATCGCCGGGCTCGTGGCCGTCGTTGGCCTGGGCAGCCATTACATGTTCGGCTGGCCTGCACTCGATTCAACACCGATCAACGTCACGACGCAGGGCCACCGCCAAAGCAAGAACGTTGCAGAAGCCGCCGGCGACGCATTGAGCGCCCAGAGCGATATCAAGGACGTGAAGGTCGTCGGCGATCGCCTCGTGCTGAAGCTGCGCGACGGCAGCAAAGCGTCGATCCTCACGCACTCGGGCACGATCGTCATCAAGAACGAAGACGGCCAGAACAAAGTGGTCGCGCTCGGCAGCGGCGTGCTGGATTCGCTGACGAAGACCGACGACGGCACCTACAGCATCCGCACGGCTGATGTGGTGGTGTTCAAGCTGAAAGACGACGATGACAACTCTGTATCCATCGTGCACGGTTCGAACAACTCGTTCATCTGGGACATCCGCGACGACAATGCCGACAACGGCCACGTCCGTTTCGAGCAGGATGCGCAAGGCACTCCGAAGAACGTGACGCTCGATAGCGGCGACGAGTCGGTTTCCATCGATGGAGCCAACGGCCTCTCCGTCAAGAGCGGTGACGATTCGGTCGTCATCAACGGGGCTAGCGGCCTTTCCGTCAACAGCGGCAACCAATCGGTTCACATCGGCGGGCTCAAGGGAGCAACGCTGGCAGGCATCGGATTCATCTATGCAGTCGCCTTGCTGATCGGCGGCGTGCTCGGCCTGTCGCTGTGCATATGGCTGACCCGCGCCACCTGGCGCGCCCTCGCCCGCTACGTGCACCGCCAGATCGATGCAATTACGGCACGGCTCGACGGTCGCGAACAACAGGCCTGATTCGCACCATCGAGCGGTTTGACAAAACGCAGTAGAGCGAAGGTCGGCATGGCGCCGACCGGACCAACCACCTAGGAGTCCTTATGAACCTCCACTATCTGACCCATATTTCGAAGGTAACACGCCGTCGTCCCGCGCCCGCTCCGGTGCATCTCGACGGCCTGCAGCTCGACGCGATGTTCGTGATGGATTGGCTCGCGCTCGGTTGGCGTGCGGTACGTGCCCAACCGCTGCTGTGGTTCGCCGCGATGCTCGTGTGCTCCGCTTGTGCCTTCGCTTGCAAGTTCGTGCCGCTCGTACGGCCGCTCATCGTGCTGATCGCCCCGCTCGTCGTCGGCGCGCTGATGGTGGCGCAAGAGCGCCTGCGCATCGGCCGCCCTGCTTCGCTGCGTGAGATCGGCGCGGCCATCAGCCGTCATCACAACGCATTGCTCGCAATCGGGCTCGCCAGCGGCGCGATCATCGTGCTCGGCTATGTGCTCGTGATCGCCGCGCTGCATACGTCGTTCGTGCAATCGTTCGTCGTCAACGGCGTACATCACCTGTCGATCAGCTACGGTGGTAATGGTGTGCGCGGCATCGTCGCGACGCTCGTGGCCGTGCCAGTCTTCACGGTCGCCCTGGGTGCGGCGTGGTTCGCCCCGGCGCTCGTCGTGCTGCACGGTGCCTCACCGCTCGATGCGATGGTGGCCAGCCTGCACGGCGTAGCGCGCAACTGGCGCACGACGCTGATCTTCGTGGTCGCGCTGACCGATGCCGTCCTGCTCGCACCGCACATCCCGCTGATCGCGAGCGCGCTCATGCTGACGCCGCTGATGCTGCTGTCGATCTACGGCGGCTACCGCGACCTCTACACCGCGCCTACCGTGTAAACTCGCTGCATGATTCGACTCGACGATCTCACGATATTCGTACTCGCCGCCGACAACGGCAGCCTGTCGGCGGCGGCCCGTTTGCTGAACCTCGCACCGGCCGTCGCGAGCTCGGCCATCAAGCGACTCGAGGGCGAGCTCAACGTGAGGCTGTTTGCGCGCTCGACGCGCAGCCTGCGGCTCACGCCCGACGGCGAGCGCTACGTCGAATTCGCCCGCAACGCGCTCGCCGAACTACGCGCAGGCAAAGACGCGCTGATGCAGGACAAGGAAGCGCTGCACGGCACACTCACGCTGTCGATCCCGTCAGATCTTGGCCGCCACGCGCTCGCAGGCTGGCTCGATGCGTTCATCGAATGCCATCCGACGCTGGCGCTGAACGTGCGCATCGGCGATACGCTCGTCGACATGTTCCGTCAGCCCGTCGACGCTGTCCTGCGCTACGGCGTGCCGGACGATTCATCGCTCGTCGCGCTGCCGCTGGCGCCCGACAACCGTCGCGTGCTGTGCGCGTCACCGGATTATTTCGCGCGGCACGGCAAGCCCGCGTCGCCCGACGATCTGCATCAACACAACTGTCTGCGTTACGCGCTCAGCGCGTCGACCTACGAACGCTGGACGTTCTATTCGGGCACTGGCGCGAAGACGGTGAAGGTAACGGGCAATCGCGTTAGTGACGACGGCGAACTCGTGCGCCGCTGGTGCGTCGCCGGGCATGGCCTCGCCTACAAGTCGCGGCTCGATGTGCTGGCCGACCTGCGCGCCGGTCGGCTCGAACCGGCGCTCGAAGACTGGACCGGGGAGTTCACCCCGCTCAATCTCGTCACGACACATCGGCTCGCGTTGACGCCGGCGCTCGACAAGCTGCGCGCCTTCTTGCAGCAGCGAGTGGCGGTCTATCTGGAGAGTCAGTGATTCGCAGCGAGGCAGCGTAGCACCTCCTCGGTGCGCCCGTCGGACACGAGCTGCTCGGCCGTCTTGTAGCCGAACTCGGACAGCGGCTCGTTCCGATACCAGAACAAGGCTCGACCGACGTCGCCCGACGCATCGGTGGCCGCGCAAATCACACGCAGCGCCTCGCGCAGGAACCGCTGCACGCTTTCCGAAGCCGGCATGCGACTCAATGTGTTGCGGTGCACGTGCGCTTGCTTCGCCAGCGTTTGCAAATCAATGTTCAGCGCCTCGGAAAAACGCCGCGCCGACACGACCGGCGCCGGCAATTCCGGATCGCGCAAAGCATTCAAGAATTGCTCGAAGCTCGCGCTCGGAGCCAGTTCGCCGGTATCGACCGTCGAGTCCATCGTCAACCTTGCACCCATTACGCACAAACATACCCATTTGAAAGCGCCCGCGCTGCAGACAACGCAGCGCGGGCGCCAGAAGCGACAACGTTACTGCTTCGTGACTTTCGACGTACCGCTGCTGTCGCTATCGACGAGGTCGATCGCCTTGGGCGCCGACATGTCCCCCCAACCACCGCCGAGGGCACGAATGAGGCTCACTGTCGATTCGGCCTGCGCGCCGGTCAGCTGGCTCGCCTGCCGCTCGGCCGCCAGTACCGACCGCTCGCTGTCGAGCACGTCGAGGTAGCTGATCTGCCCTTCGCGGTATTGCGTCTGCGACAGATGCTGAGCGCGCTTGGCCGCGTCGACCGCGTCGTTCTGCGCGTGGATCTGATCGTCGAGCAGACGCAGATCGGAGAGGCTGTCCTCGACTTCACGGAACGCCGTCAGCACCTGCGAGCGATACTGCGCAACGTCTTCGTCGTATTGCGCATGCGCTTGGGTCAGTTGCGCCTTGCGGCGACCACCGTCGAAAATCGGCAGCGACAGCGCCGTACCCGCGAACGGCCCGAGCAGGAACGTGCGGCTCGACCACATGAAGAGCTCGCCGAGCCCTGCCGACTCATAGCCGAACGCCCCCGTGATATCGAGCTTCGGGAAGAACGCCGACCGGGCCAGCCCCACACGCGCGTTCGCCGCGGCCATCGCACGCTCGGCCGCCGCAATGTCGGGCCGCCGTTCGAGCAGCGCCGACGGCAGACCCGGCGGCACTTTCGCGGTGACCGGCACGAGCGGCTGCTGCGCGAACGAGAAGTCCGACGGTAGCTTGCCGAGCAAGATCGCGAGACTGTGCTCGGCCGCCGCACGCTGCCGCGCGACGCCGACCGCATCGGCCTGCGCCGATGCCAGCGAGTTCTTGGCCTGCGACAGATCGAGCTCGCTGACTTCGCCTTCGTCGAAACGACGCTGAACGAGCTTCACACCCTCCTCGCGCAAGGCCACCGTGCGGCTGAACAGATCCTGTTCGGTGTCGAGCTCGCGCAGCGCAAAGTACGTGGCCGCGACATCGGCCTGCAGCGCAAGCTGCACCGACCGGTACAAAGCCTCGCTCTGCTGCGAGTCGGCACGCGCAGCAGAGACGTTCGACCCCACGCGGCCGAACAAGTCGGCCTCGTAGGAGGCCGTCGCCTGCGCGCGCCACAACGTCATCGGCGGCACATCCGCGTTCTGCGGCAGGCCCTGCGAGGCCGGCGACAGACGCTCACGCGTCGGGCCAAAGCCCGCGTCGAGCTCGGGGAACCATGCCGAGCGCGCTACGTCGAGCGACGCACGCGACTGCCGCACACGCGCGGCAGCGGCCTTCAAGTCGGGGTTCGCGGCCCGCGCCTGCTCCTCGAGCTTGTTCAGCGTCTCGTCGCCGAAAATCGTCCACCACTGTCCGCGCTCGAGCGCATCGGACGGCTGGGCCGCCTTCCAGGTCCCCTCGTGTTGCAACGCTTCCGGCGTTTCCTTGAACGCCGACGGTACGCCCATGTCGGGACGCTTGTACTGCGGCTCGAGCGAGCACGCCGCCACGAGCGCCATCAAGAGGCCACCGGCCAGGACACGCTGCGCGGTGCGCATGATGCCGGCTGCCGAATCAAACCTTTTCATTATTTCTCCTAAGCCTCAAGCATCCGTGACCGACAGCTGGGGGACCGCCGCATCGTCCTTCGCATGGCCGGTCGAATGGCCGCCGTTCGAATCTTCGTTCGAGTCCTTGCCCGCAACGTGGATCTTGCCGCCCGCAAGCGTGCGCAGCACCACGTAGAAGATCGGCGTCAGCATGAGCCCGAACAGCGTCACGCCGAGCATCCCGAAGAACACCGCGATCCCCATGGCATGGCGCATTTCCGAACCTGCACCCGTCGACAGCACGAGCGGCACGACCCCCATGATGAACGCGATCGACGTCATCAGAATCGGGCGCAGCCGCAGCCGGCTCGCCTCGATGGCAGCAGCCATCGGCGTACGGCCGTCATGTTCGAGTTCGCGCGCGAACTCGACGATCAGGATCGCGTTCTTCGATGCGAGACCCACCAGCACCATCAAGCCAATCTGCGTGAAGATGTTGTTGTCGCCTTTCAGCAGCCACACGCCCGTCAACGCCGACAGCACGCTCATCGGCACGATCAGGATCACCGCGAGCGGCAGCGTGAGGCTTTCATACAGCGCTGCCAGCACGAGGAACACGAGCAGCACGCTGATCGGGAACACCCAGATTGCCGCGTTGCCGGCCAGCACTTGCTGATACGTGAGGTCGGTCCACTCGAACTTCACGCCGCGCGGCAGCGTTTCCTTCGCGATGCGTTCGATCGCCGCTTGCGCTTGGCCCGACGAGTAGCCCAGCGCCGGACCGCCGTTGATGTCGGCAGCCGTGTAGCCGTTGTAGCGCACCACCATCTCCGGACCGAACGTGGGCGAAACCTTCACGACCGACGACAGCGGCACCATCTCGCCGGCGGCGTTACGCGTCTTTAGTTGCAGGATATCGTCCGGGTGCGCACGGAACGGCGCATCGGCTTGCACGCGCACTTGATAGACGCGACCGAACTTGTTGAAGTCGTTCACATAGAGCGAGCCCAGATAGATCTGCATCGTGTCGAAGATATCCGTCACCGACACGCCGAGCTGCTTCGCCTTCACGCGATCCAGGTCGACGTCCAACTGCGGCACGTTGATCTGGTAGTTCGTGAAGAGCGGCCCGAGCTCCGGCGCCTGCTGCGCACGCTTGATGAACGCGTTCGTCGCCTCATCGAGCTGTGCGTAGCCGAGTGCGCCGCGATCCTCGAGCTGCAGCTTGAAGCCGCCGAGCTGACCGAGGCCCATCACCGGCGGCGGCGGAAACACCGCAACAAATGCACCCTTGATACCGGCGTACTTCATATTCAACGCGCCCGCGATCGCACCCGCGGACAAGGCCTTCGAGCCGCGCTCCTTGAACGGCTTGAGCGTCACGAACACAATGCCCGCGCTCGAGCTGTTCGTGAAGCCGTTCACGGACAGGCCCGGGAACGCCACGGCCGATTCGACGCCGGGCTGCTTCAGCGCGAAATCGCCCATTTCACGGATGACACCTTCGGTGCGGTCAAGCGTGGCGCCGTTCGGCAATTGCGCGAACGCGATCAAGTACTCCTTGTCCTGCGCGGGCACGAAGCCGCCCGGCACGACGTGTGTGACGAGCAGCGTCGCGCCGATGAGCACCGCATAGATGCCGAGCATGACCGACTTGTGACCGATCACGCGCGTCACGCCGTGGCCATACGATGTCGAACCGCGATTGAAGACCTTATTGAATTGCTTGAAGAACCCGCCGAATACGCGGTCCATCGCGCGCGTCAGCCAATCTTTCGGTTCGTCGTGTCCACGCAGCAAGATCGCGCAAAGTGCCGGCGACAATGTCAGCGAGTTGAACGCCGAAATGACGGTGGAGATCGCGATCGTCATCGCGAACTGCTTGTAGAACTGGCCCGTCAACCCGCTCATGAACGCAAGCGGCACGAACACGGCGACAAGCGTCAATGCAATAGCGATGATTGGCCCGCTCACCTCTCGCATCGCTCGATAGGTTGCGGCTCTCGCACTAAGCCCCGCGGAGATATTGCGTTCGACGTTTTCCACCACGACGATCGCATCGTCCACCACGATCCCGATCGCCAGCACCATCCCGAACAGCGACAGCGCGTTGATCGAAAAACCGAAGGCGAGCAACAGCGAGAACGTCCCCACGATCGACACGGGCACCGCGACGAGCGGAATGATCGACGCACGCCAGGTCTGCAAGAACACGATCACGACGATGACGACGAGCGCAATCGCTTCGAGCAGCGTATGTATCACGGCCTCGATACTCGAACGCACGAACTGCGTCGGGTCATAGACGATGCTGTAGTCGACGCCGGCCGGGAAGTCCTTCTTCAGCTCGGCCATGTCCTTGCGAACCTGGTCGGAAATCGCAAGCGAATTCGCGCCAGGCTGCTGGTTGATACCGAGCGCAATAGCCGGCTTGTTGTCGAGCAGCGAGCGCAGCCCGTACTCGGAAGCGGCCAGCTCGACGCGCGCGACATCACGCAGGTACGTCACGCCACCGTCGGGCGAAGTCTTGATGACGATTGCACCGAACTGTGCTTCGTTTTGCAAACGGCCGCGCGCGTTCACCGACAGTTGCAGCGGCACGCCCGGCAGGGACGGCGAGCCGCCGATCACACCCGCAGCCACCTGGACGTTCTGCTCGCGAATGGCATTGACGACGTCGTCGGCCTTCAGGTTGCGCTCGGCGAGCTTGTTCGGATCGAGCCAGACTCGCATCGCGTAGTCGCCGCCCCCCCACAGCTGCACTTCGCCGACACCCGCGATACGATCGAGCCGATCCTTGACGTTGATCAGCGCGTAGTTGCGCAGATACGTCATGTCGTAGCGGTGGTCGGGCGAAATCAAGTGCACGACCATCGTCAGCGTCGGCGAGCTCTTGATCGTCGTCACGCCGAGCCGTTGCACGTCGTCGGGCAGACGCGGCAACGCCTGCGACACGCGATTTTGCACGAGCTGCTGCGCCTTGTCGGGATCGGTGCCGAGCTTGAACGTGACCGTCAGCGTGAGGTTGCCGTCGCTGTTTGCTTGCGACTGCATGTAGAGCATGTTCTCGACGCCGTTGATCTGCTCTTCGAGCGGCGATGCGACGGTCTCGGCGATCACCTTCGGGTTCGCGCCCGGATACTGCGCGTGCACGACGACCGATGGCGGAACGACCTCGGGATACTCGGAGATCGGCAGCTGGAACAGCGCGATCACGCCGGCCAGCAAGATCAGAACCGACAACACGCCGGCAAAGATCGGTCGATCGATGAAGAATTTAGAAATATTCATAATGCGTTCTTAGTAATTGAGCGCTTCCTCGTGCCCTGGCTAGCCGGCACGTTACGAATTGGCCGTCGCGGTCTTGCCCGACGCGTTCGCGTTCTCGCTCGATTCACCCGGAGCCGTGTCGTCGCCGCCCGTCATCGGCACCATGTGGGCATTGACCGTCATGCCGGGCCGGACACGCTGCACACCGTTCACGACGATACGTTCGCCGTCGTGCAGACCGGCCGAGATCACGCGCAGATTGCCGTGCGATGTGCCGAGCTTGACTTCGCGATAGCCCACGCGGCCGGCCGGGTCGACGACCAGCACGAACTTCTTGTCCTGATCGGTGCCGATCGCCGCTTCGTCGATGAGCAGCGACGCATGCGGATCACCGCCGCCGACCTTCACGCGCGCATAGAGGCCCGGCACGAGCGTGCCGTCGGTATTGTCGAAGCGCGCGCGCACGCGGATCGTGCCCGAGGACGTATCGAGCCGGTTGTCGACCGAGGCGATCGTGCCCGAGCGCGAATACCCCGTTTCGTTGGCCAGGCCGAGATTCACGGGCACGTTTGCACCGTTGCGGGAACGACCGATGTATTGCAGGTAGGTCTGCTCATCGACGTCGAACGACGCGTAGATCGGCGAAACCGACACCAATGTCGTCAGCGGTGCGGCGCCGGCGCCCGCCGACACCACGTTGCCGACCGTGATCTCGGCGCGCGAGACACGGCCCGCGACCGGCGCGACGATCTTCGTATAGCCGAGGTTGATGTTCGCGGCCTCGAGCGCGGCTTGGGCCGCCTTGACGTTGGCGCTCGCCTCGCGTGCGGCGTTTTGCTTCTCGTCGTAGTCGCGCTTGGCGATCGCGTTGTCGGTCACGAGCCGCTGCGCGCGCTGCCAGTCGGTTTGCGCGTAGCCGTCACGAGCCTTGGCGGCGGCGAGCTGGGCGTCGGCGCGGTCGACTTCGGCCGCGTACGGGCGCGGATCGATGACGAACAGCACGTCGCCCTTCTTCACGAGCGCGCCGTCCTTGAAGTTGACCGAGACGATCGTGCCGGAGACGAGCGGACGCACGTCGACCTTGTCGATGGCCTCGAGACGCCCCGAGTACGACTGCCAGTCGCTGACGGTCTTATTCAGTACGGTGGCCACGTCGACCTCCGGCGCCATTTGCGCGGCTGCCTTGTTGGGCGAGCTCGCGTTCACGCGAATCGCGCTGAACGTGGCAATGCCCGCGACAGCGACAAGGGCAATCACCGCGCTGGCAATGCGGGTACGAGAAAGGGGCTGTTTGGTCATACGAGGCTCCGGTTTGATGATGTTTTTCTTGCTATCTGTTGCTTTTGTCTTGCTATGACGCGGCAGGTCAGGCGCTTGCGACCGCCACCCGCTCCAGACGACTCTGGAAAAACCGCACGGCGTCCTGCAATGCCTGCGGCTCGTTCGCGATCTTTTCGTGCGACACGCTGGCGTAGCGCGCGACCTGGGTAGGCACACCCGCACCGATCAGCCGCGCCGCATAGGTTTCCGCCTCCACGTGCAGCACGTCGTTCTGCGCCGTGGCGATGAACGTGGGCGGCAGGCCGCTCAGCCGCGTCGATTCGAGCGGCGCCGCATAAGGGTGCATGCGCTGGGACGCTTGCGGCAGGTACGCCCGGTAGCTGGCCGCGCACTGGCGCGGCGAGATGTCCGACGTGACGCGTCGCTCGTCGGCCAGGCACGTCATGCTGGGATCGAGCATCGGGCTGAACAGGGTCTGCGCCTCGACGTGCACGTCGCCACGATCGCGCGCGACGAATGCCAGCCCGTTGGCGACATGGCCGCCCGAGCAGTAGCCCGCCAGCAACAGGCGCTTGCCGTTGCCGCCATGGGCGCGGCCCGCGCTCTCCGCCCAGCGCGCGGCGCGATAGGCGTCTTCGAGCGCTGCCGGGAACGGATATCGGGGGGCCAACGAATAATCTACCGATATGACCAATGCGTCGAGCCGCTCGGCAAAGTGACGCGCGGCGAAATCGGCGTCGTCGAGCGAGCCGCGCAAGAATCCGCCGCCATGGAAATAAAGCACGACCGGCAACGCACGCCCACCCGCGCGGCGATAAAGCCGCAAGTCGATATTGCGCTGATATCCGGCAATCTGAACCTCGCTCACCTCCAACGGCGGATCATCGCATAGGGCGCCGGCCGAAAGATTACGGGAACGCGTAGTTGGCATGATCGAACGCGCAAAGCGCGATAGTTTCACAATGGAACGAATTGTCGGTTCGGCAACGTTTCGGATAAATGCCTATAATCCGGCAACACAATTCACCGCTTGCGAACAATGGCGCGTTCCGTGCCCTCAATTGACTGAACCGTGCGCGGGTGGTGTGTCATTTCCCCGGAGAACCACGATGGATCGGCTTCAGGCCATGCAAGTGTTCACACGTGTGGTCGACACGAACAGCTTCACCAAGGCCGCGGAAACGCTCGATCTGCCGCGCGCCTCCGTCACGACGATCATCCAGAATCTAGAGGGTTACCTCGGTGTGCGGCTCATGCATCGCACGACGCGCCGCCTGAGCCTGACCCCGGACGGCGCAGCATACTACGAACGCTGCGTTCGCATCCTGGCCGACGTCGATGAGACGGAGAGCAGCCTGCAGAGCGGCAGCAAGAAACCCCACGGCAAATTGCGCGTCGACATGCCGGGCTCGCTCGGCCGCTCGATCGTCATCCCCGCGCTGTGCGAATTCCACCAGCGCTACCCCGACATCGACCTGCAGCTCGGCTTCTCCGATCGCCCCGTCGATCTGTTGCAGGAAGGCGTCGATTGCGTGCTCCGCGTCGGGGCGCTGCAGGATTCCTCACTGGTCGCGCGCCGTATCGGGCTGTTCGAGGGCGTCACCTGCGCGTCGCCCGACTACCTCGCGCGCGCCGGCGAACCGCGCACGCTCGAGGAGCTGAGCCAGTTCAAGGCCATCAACTACTTCTCGAGCCGCACGGGGCGCATCATCAACTGGTCGTTCCTGGTCGATGGCAAGGAAGTCGAAGTGAAGATGGAAGGCGGCGTGTCCGTCAACGATGCGGATGCCTACGTGACCTGCGCGCTGGAAGGCTTCGGCCTCATTCAGCCCGCGCTGTTCATGGTGTTGCCGCATCTGCGCTCGGGCGCGCTCAAGGAAGTGTTGCCGGCCTGGAAGCCGCTGCCGATGCCGATCTCGGCCGTGTACCCGCACAGCCGGCATCTGTCGCCGAAGGTGCGCGTGTTCGTCGACTGGGTCGCGGAGGTGTTCGATCGGTGCCCGCTGCTGAGCGGGCGGCAAAGCCTCGACAAGGTGTGCAGCAAGCGCACGCTCGAAGACCTCGAAAACGCCGCGCCGCTCGATACGCCCGTGCTTTCCGAGTGGGTTGCCTAATTCCAATTATCTGCTCATATATCTGTTATCAGTCATCATCTATGGCACCGCGCGGCGGCTTTGCAATTAGCTTGGCCGCCGCCCGCCTCGCGAATACGCCAGCCACTGACTAAATGGACTCGTTTCACCTGTCAGTTCTAGTAGTTGTTCGCTATTCCAATCGCATTGTTTAATGCCCTCCAGCAGCGCTGCATCGCCGCATAAGCCGCAACGCCGCTTCATATGCCGGGCAACACCCGCCCCCGGCGTCACCGTCGCGTAGCAGTCCCCGTTCTGTCTTCGATACCCCAGCGGAGTCCGGAGGATTTATGTCTTTGCTTTCGAAAGACGCGCAGATCTTTTTAGCAACCGGCTTCAAGTCGGCTCCCGTTGCCAAGACGATGGGTTTGATTTTGACGTACGACGACGAAGGCAACGCGCAAATCGCGTGGAAGCGCGAGCCCGGTTACGACCACGGCATGGGGGACACGCACGGCGGCATCTTCTGCACGATGCTCGATAGCGCCGGGTGGTTCACCGTCGCTGCGCAGTGCAAGAAGATGGTCGTCACCTCGGACTTGCACGTGCGCATGCTCCAACCCGCCAAGCAACAAGACCTCGTCGCCACCGCCCGCATGGTGCGCAGCGGCGGCAAGCTCGCAGTAGCCAGCATGGAGCTGCATTCCGCGGACGGTCAGCTCGTCGCGACCGGCACCGCTTCCTTTGCCATCCTCGGCGACTTGCCGATCTGACGGCGCAGCACGCGATACCGACGTGTCCGATAGACAAAGCGACAAATAAATAAGTTCTACTAAATAGCTTACGACAACAATACCGGACACGTCTTGGCGTGCGCAGACCCATTGATGCAACTCGCGAACGGTCCTCTCCAGCATGAACGACATTTCTTCGATTCATTCGCATCGCACCATCATCGATCGCCTCTGCCATTGGCGTGAATTCAAGCCCGATGAAGCCGCGTATACATTCTTGAAGGATCGCTGCCGTCTCGACGGCGAGCTGACCTTCGCCGAGCTGCACGATGCCGTCGCCGCCCGTGCCACCGAGCTCATCGCCCGCGATCTCGCGGGACAGCGCGTCATGATCGTGCTGCCCTCGGGCCTCGATTACATCGTGAGCTTTCTAGCCTGCCTGGCAGCCGGCGCGATCGCGGTGCCGATGTACCCCCCCACGACGCGGCGCGACTGGGACAAGATCGGCGCCGTCGCGAAGAACTGCACGCCGCGCGCGGCCATTCTTGGCCACAAGGATACCGAGCAGCTCAGCGCCACCTTCGAGGCCGCGCTCGGGCCACGGCAGCTTGCGCTCATTCATGTCGACGCGCCGGCCGCCGATACGTCGCGCGCCCATCGTGCCGCGCCGCAGATGCCGCTCGTCGCGTTGCAGGACGTCGATCCGCAGCGCCTCGCCTTTCTTCAGTACACGTCGGGATCGACGGGCAATCCGAAAGGCGTGATGGTCTCGCACGAAAACATCCTGCATAACGCGCGGCAACAGGCGAGCGCGATGCAAAGCGATTCGCGTTCCGTGCACGTGAGCTGGCTGCCGTTCTATCACGACATGGGGCTCATCGGTGTGATCCTGCAAGCGCTATCGGTCGGGGCACATGCCGTGCTGATGTCGCCGTTCAGCTTCCTGCGTCAGCCCTTGAGCTGGCTGCGGGCCGTCTCCGACTACGGCGGCACGATCTCGGGCGGCCCTAACTTCGCCTTCGATCTGTGCGTGGAGCGAATCCTCGACGCCGACATCGACACGCTCGATCTCAGCACATGGCGCGTGGCGTTCAACGGCTCGGAGCAAATCAAGGCCTCGACGCTCGAACGCTTCGCCGCGCGCTTCGCCCGTGCCGGGTTTCACGCGCAGACGCTGTTTCCCTGCTATGGCCTCGCCGAAGCGACGCTGTTCGTCTCGGGCGGCCATCTGCAAGCCGAGACGGCCGCGCTGACGCTCGACCGTGCTGCGCTGGCCGCGCATCAAGTCGTGCCCGCAACGAGTCCGGCCACACCGGAAGAATCGACGGTGCAGATCGTCAACGTGCACGCGTGGCCCGGTGACCTGAAGACGGCCATCGTCGATCCCGGCACGTGGAAAGCGCGGCTTGATGGCTCGGTCGGCGAAATCTGGCTCAAGGGCAAGAACATCACGGGCGGCTACTGGGAGCGTCCTGTGGAAACGGCGGAGACGTTCCGCGCGTATCTGGCCGACACGGGCGAGGGGCCGTTCCTCCGTACGGGCGACCTGGGCTTTGTCCAGGAAGGGCGGCTCTACATCACGGGCCGCATCAAGGAATTGATCATCGTCCACGGCGCGAATCATTATCCGCAGGACATCGAAGCCACCGTCGAAGCGCTCGGCGATCCATTTCGCACGCACAGCGGCGCGGCGTTCTCGCTGTCCGACGACCGTGTCGCGATCGTGCAAGGGCTCAACCGTTCCAAGCTCGAGCCCGCCGAGATGGAAGCCGAGATCGAACGTATCCGGCGCGCGGTGTGGGACGCGCACGGCATTGCGCCGGCGTTCGTCGGGCTCGTTCAACCCGGCGAGATCGCCAAGACGAGCAGCGGCAAGATCCAGCGTGAGCTGATCCGGCGCCGGCTCGCGACTGGCGAGCTCAATCTGCTCGCGTCTTGGTCGGCCCCGGCTTCGCCTGAAGAAACGACGCAGGCTGTGCGCGACGAGCCGGCTCAGGTGCCGCTGCTGCCGCTTGTGTCCACTGCGTCGCCCGATGTCGACGCACTGATCGCCTGGATCAAGGACTACTTCCCTCGCCGCGTGAACGCGCAGTTGATCGACGAGCGGCGCACGATCGCCCCTTATATCGTGCTCGACCTCGGCAATCGCGGCCTGCTCGGCATGTTGGCGCCAAGCACGGCTGGCGGCCTCGGGCTCGGGACGGCCGACTTCCTGCGTGTGCTCGAAGCGCTCGGCGCGAAGGATATGACGATCGCTTTGTTCGTCGGGCTCAACAACGCGCTCGGCATCCGCCCCATCGCCTTGCATGGCAGCGCCGACACACAGGCCCGGCATCTTGCGGCACTCGCCAGCGGCCGTGAACTCGCGGCGTTTGCATTGACCGAGCCAGGCGCAGGCTCGAATCCCGGCGCGATCAGCGCCACGGCCCAGCGCCTGCCCGACGGTAGCTTCCGCCTCGACGGCACCAAGTATTGGAGCGGTTCGGCCGCGTGGGCCGGCGTCATCAACGTGTTCGCGAAGACGCTCGACGCCGACGGGCGCATCACCGGCGTGACCGGGTTTGCCGTCGCCGAGGACAGCCCCGGCCTCGTGCAAGGGCCCGAAGCGTTGACGATGGGCATGCGCGGGATGATCCAGAACACGATCGTGCTCGAGAATGTGCGCGTCGCTGCGTCACAGATTCTCGGTGCGGCCGATCACGGCATGGCCGTCGCTCAGGACACGCTGTGCTACGGGCGGCTCGCCATCGCGGCCGTGTGTCTGGGCGCCGCCAAGCGCTGCTATCGCACGATGCTGCGCTATGCGAGCCGCCGCGAAATCGCGACGGGGCCGCTGCTCGCCAATCCGCATGCGCGTACCGTACTGACCGATGCGATGCATGCGATCGCCGCGCTCGAGCAACTGATCTTCGACACGGCCACCGAGTTCGATCGCGGCGCCGTAATTGCTCCCGAAGTGCTGGCGGCCTGCAAGTGCCTGTCGACCGAATGGCTGTGGGACATCGTGGATCGCACGATGCAGATGGCGGGCGGGCGCGGCTACATCGAGAGCAACGCGATCGCGCAAGTCTTCCGTGACGCCCGCATCTTCCGCATCTTCGAAGGCCCCACCGAAGCGTTGCATCACTTTCTCGGGAGCTCGGCCGTTCGCAGCCCCGATGTGTTGCGTACGTATCTACGGGCACGCATGGATGAAGCTGCCGTTCTCGCCCATTTCGATGCGGCACTCGCCCAATCGGGCGACGCTTTCGCCGCGGTGCAGGCCGCTTCGGCTTCAGGCGCTGATGCAAACGCCCTGCACTGGCGCTACTCGTCGCTGGGAGCGTACGTCTCGGAGCTCGTCTTTCAGGCGGCCGGCCGCCGTGTCGGGTCGATCTCGCGCGACTGGCTCGACGCGCGTCTCGCGGATGCGCGACGTCAGCTCGATCTGGCTGTCGTGCACGGCGCCACGATGGCCGGCGTCGAAACGCTGAAGGCCTTCGGGCAGACACTCGACGCCGCGCTCGGCGCCGATCCGGGCAACGTCGCACAGCCTGCGACGGCGTGCGATGCATGGCTGGCGGTCGAAGGTTCGAGCGCGGTGGGGGTAGTCGGCTCGGTCGGATCGGTCGGATCGGTCGCGGGCGATCGCACGCGCGAACGTGATCCTGAGCCCGGACCTGAGCCGATCGTCGTCGCCGAGCAAGTCATCTCCCGCACGCATTCCGATACCGCTGGCACGACAGTCGCTGCCGTTGCTCCTGTCATGGCCGAATCGGAAGAAGCCACTGAAACACTGACAGTCGTTGTGGAAGCGCGCGCGGAGGCCCAATCGCAAGCGCAAGCCGAGCGCAAGGAATTCAAGTCCGGCGCCCTGCCCCATTCAATACCAACCAGCGCCCCACCAAGCCGCCCTGGGCTCGCCGACATCACCGCCCACATCACGCAGTGGATTGCCAAGCACTGCCGCGTGAGCCATGAGGCCGTCGGCGTCGACATCGAATTCTCGATGCTCGGCCTCGGTTCGGTCGATTCGAGCCTGCTCGCCGAGACCCTGTCTCAGCGCTACTCGATCGATCTCGATCCGACCGTGCTGTGGAGCTACCCCAACACGCGTGAGCTTGCACGCTTCGTACACCGCAAGCTCGCGTGACCGTTCGCGCCATCCGTCAAGACGCTGCAGGAGCTTAGCCATGGGAAGCAAGATTCTTCGCAATCCGGTCGATGTCAGGCCCGCCGCACTCGTCACGCTGTTGTTCGTGGCGTTGCTGCTGATCTATTTCTACGTCGACAACGTCTGGCTCATGACCGTTCTGTCGGTCTTGCTGCTGCTGCCAAGACTCTCGGTCGTCGGCTACAACCACAACCATATTCACTGCCTCACGTTCGTGCATGCAGCGCCGAATCGCCTGTTCGAAATCATGATGTTCTTCGAGACCGGCACCACGCCGTTCTCGAGCACGCTGAATCACATCGTCGGCCATCACGCACACTACTTCGAACCATCGCTCGATACGCTGAACTGGCGCCGCGCGGACGGCTCGACGATGGGCCGCCACGAGTTTTCGCTGCGCGCGATGTTGTGGCACTACCCCTCCTGCATCCCGCTGAGCCGCGACCGCAAGCAGATGCGTGCAAAGTTCATCGTCTACTCGCTGCTCTGCGTGCTGCTGCTCGCCGCGCTGATCGCGCACAAGCCGCTCGCGGCCATCGTCGTGTTCGTCGTCCCGATGCTGCTGATGCTCTACATGCTCAAGTACTCGGCCTACGCGCATCACAGCGGCTTGCCGCTCGGCGACGACTTCACGGGCACCCGCACGAATACGAGCCGGTTCTACAACTGGCTGACGTGGAACGCGGGCTACCACGCCGCCCATCACGTGCGCCAGGCGCTGCACTGGAGCGAATTACCGGCGTTGCATGCCGAGCTTGCCGACCGGATCCCTGCCGATCTGCAAGGCGAGCGCTGGGGGAGTCAGTTCCGTCACGCAGGCGCAAGCGCAGGCCTGCAGCCGAATTGAACGAGCGGCCGCCTGCCGCAAAACGCCCGACCGACCGTTCAATCCTTTCAATACGCACTCATAGGAATCGACCACATGTCCGAACTCGCTACCGATTCGCGTACCGCCGCACGCGAGCTCATCAAGGCCAGCATCGAGCCGGCCCTCTGGGAGCAGAACGAGGCGTTCACGCGCAAGCTCGTCGCCGAGACGATCACTGCGCATCGCCTGCATCGCCATCCGATTCTCGATGCCTGGAACCGCAGCGAGTTCAATCTCGCCGCCATTCGCCTCGTGCACATGGAAGTACGCTCGGCCTTCCTCGAAACGTTCAGCGAGTCGCTGCTGCGTCTCATGCAGACCTCGTCGCAACTCGAAGCGACGCTCGGCTTCAAGGCCAAGCTCGCCGCGCGCTTTCTCGTGCAGCTGAACGTGCTCGACGAAATCGGCTTCTCGCTCGGCGGATCGGGCGATGGCCATCACGTAGGCCATCCGAAGTCGGCTCACTACTGGCTGCTCGCCGACGCGATGCAGGCGCTCGGGCTCTCGGAAGCACAGTGGCGCGCGCATACGCCGTCGCCCGAAGCGCGCGCGACGCGTGCCACGCTCGACGGCAACCAGAACGACCATCTGCGCCTTGCCGTGCTGCTGGCCTGCATCGAGACCGTGTTCATGCCGTACTACAACCCGTGGGCCAAAAACAGCATCAAGGTATGCCCGGCACTGAGCGCGCCGAACGGCTATCACTCGGTGCATATCGAGGACGACGAAGGCCACTCCGTCGACGACGATCACTCCGAAGACAGCTGGTACGTCGTGCGCCAGGCGCTCGCGCCTTCGCGCTACGAAGAGATTCGCGAGTTCACGACTTCGCTGCTCGAGACATGGGCGCAGTTGTTCGACTCGCTGCTCGCACGCAGCCGGGCGCTGTAATGCGTGCCGAGCCGATCGCAGCCGTCATCGGCGCCGCGTGCCGCTTTCCGGCGGCCGATAGCGTCGAGGCCTACTGGCAACTGCTGCTCGAAGGCCGTGCTGTCGCGGCCGAGCCCGATGCCACGCGGCTCGACCTGTGGTCGGCCGCGCACGACCCCGAGCTCGCCGCACGCCTGACGACGCTCAAGGGCGGCTACCTGCGCGACATTCTCGGCTTCGATGCGGACTACTTCGGCATCGCGCCGCGCGAAGCGGCCAAGCTCGATCCGCAGCAGCGCCTGCTGCTCGCCGCGACGCATGACGCGCTCGACGACGCCGGCCTCACGCGCGAGCGGCTGCGCACGTTGACGGTCGGCGTGTTTGTCGGGGCGGGCAGTAACGACTATATGACGCTCGGCGGCCGCAGCCGCCAGGCGATCGACGGCTATCACGGCCTCGGTAACTCGCACAGCATTCTCGCGAATCGCATTTCGTACTACTACAACTTCAAAGGGCCGAGCCTGACCGTCGATACGGCATGCTCGTCCTCGCTGACGGCGCTGCACGTTGCGCTTCAGTCACTCGCGCACGACGAGCTCGATCTCGCGATCGTCGGCGGCGTGAACGTGATCGTCGCGCCCGACCTGACGTTGGCATTCTCGCAGGCGAGCATGCTGTCGCCATCCGGGCGCTGCAACACGTTCAGCGCGCACGCGGACGGCTACGGTCGCGCGGAAGGCGTCGGCGTCGTCGTTCTGACGCGGGCCGCGGGCCGGCACGCGCTCGACGACGTGCGCGCGCGTTGCATGATCCTGTCCAGCGCCGTCAACCAGGACGGCCGCAGCAACGGCATCACGGCCCCCAACGGCGCGAGCCAGGTCGAAGTCATCGGCGCGGCGATGGCACGCGCAGGCGTCGATCCCTTTGACGTCGCCTACGTCGAGACGCACGGCACGGGCACGAAGCTCGGCGATGCGATCGAGTTCAACGCGCTGCGCGAGGTATTCGCCGGCAGCCCCGATGCGCACTGCTACGTGGGCTCGGCCAAGGCCAGCGTCGGTCACATGGAAGCGGCGGCCGGCATGGGCGGGCTCATCAAGGCCATGCTGATGCTCGAGCATGAAATGATCGTGCCACATGCCGTGAAGCCGCCGTATAACGAACTGCTCAAGCAGGCAGATGGTCAGCTCGACATCGCGCAAGCGCCGCTGCCGCTTCCCGAGCGAAGCTGTATCGGCATCAGCTCGTTCGGCTTCGGCGGCTCGAATGCGCACGTGATCGTCGCGCGCGCGAACAACAACGACACGGCTCGAGTTGCGCTCGCCGGTGCCGCGGCCGACGAAGGGCCGACGCTGCTGCTGTTGTCGACGCATCATGCAAGCCTTCTGGCGAACGACGCCGCACGGCTTGCCACGTTCCTGGCCAATTCCTCGACCCCGCTGCAAGCCGTGGCGAGCACGCTAGCGCATCGCCGCGACACCCTGAAGCACCGCGTGGCGCTGGTCGCCTCGAATCGAGCCGATGCAATCCGTGCGCTGGAAAAAATCGACCCGCTCAGTCGCAGTCAATCGGGTGCGCCTTCGCGCGCCCCGCGCATCGCGTTCGTCTTCACGGGGCAAGGCAGCCAGTACGCGGGCATGGGCGCTCAACTGTATGCGGCCAACGCTACGTTCCGCGACGCGTTCGACGACTGCGCCGCGCGCATTCGCGCGTGCTCGGGCTTCAGCGTCGACGATCTGCTGCATGGCGGTAACGCGGGGGAACAGCGCCTGCTCGACGATACGCACCTCGCGCAGCTCGCGCTCTTTGGCGTCGAATACGCGCTCGCCCAGCTCGCCATCGCGGCAGGCATCGTGCCGTCGGCCGCCATCGGTCACAGCATCGGCGAAATCGTGGCGCAGACGCTGGCGGGCATGCTCGACCTCGACTCGGCCGTCGCGCTCGTGCACGAACGCGCGCGCCTCATGCAGGCGCATCGCCCGGCCGGCGCCATGCTCGGCGTGTTCTCCGGCGAGGCAAGCGTGGCCGACGCGATCGCCCGAGCGCAGCTCCCCGTTCATATCGCGGCCGTCAACGGTGCGACCTCGGTGACGGTCAGCGGCCCGAACGCCGCTATCGACGCGTTCGAAGCCCTGCTCACAGCACAAGACATGCCGATGCGGCGCTTGCGCACACGTCATGCGTTTCATACCCCCGCGCTCGCACCGGCTGCAACGCAATTGGCCCAGTTCACGCGTGGCCTCGTCACGCATCCTGCCAGCTTGCCGATCGTGTCGAACCTCGACGGTGCACTGCTCGACGCGTTGCCACCCGGATCCGATTACTGGAGCCGTCAGATCGTCGCCCCCGTCATGTTCGCGCGTGGGATAGAAACGCTTATCGAACAAGGGATCAACGTGTTTCTCGAGATCGGTCCCGATCGGGTCCTGTCGCAAGTGATCGCGCGCGACCACGGCGATGCCGGCATCGAGGCGCTGTCGTTGCAACGGCGTGGCGGAGACAACGTCGCCGAGTTCATGACCGCGCTCGGCCGGCTCTTCGAATGCCAGATCACCATCGACGCGGGCGCGCTCGTGCCTCCCCTGCCACTCGTTCGCCTGCCGGCCAGATCGTTGCGCGAGCAACCGTATTGGGGATTGCCTGCGCCGGACGACGAGCATGGTCCGTCGCGCACAAACGTGCCGACCGATGCGGCGCCGACAGTCGCCACTTCCGGCACGAGCGCCGCGCTGCCCTCTACCCAACACACGCTGATCGATCTGCAACTGGACGTCATGCGCCGACAGCTCGCGCTGCTCGACGCGCGCAAGCGCACCGCATCGATCGAGCTTCATCCAGCGCCATCGAAGGGATAACACCATGGCTGACTTCGCATCGAACGACATCGTCGGAAAAATCGTCGAGCACATCGTGCGCGAGCTCGCACACAGTCTCCGGCAAGCGCCGCACGACCTCGATCCAGAGCGGCTGTTCGTCGACATGGGCGCCGACTCGCTGATCCTTGCCGAGACGCTGCAGGACATCAACCGGCGCTACAAGGTTTCGCTGTCGGTCGGCGAGATGTATGAGAGCGTCAATACGATCGCCAAGGTCGCTCAGTACATCTTCGAGCATGGGCAATACGAGCCGGTGTTGCGTGCCGTCTTGGCACCCGTCGATGTCGCTGCCCCCGTCGTGCGCGCGCAAACGCAAGCACCTCGAGCGCACACTGAGTTTCAGGCTCATCAAATGCCTCTTACGCCAGCACCGGCACCGCTCCCGGCCGCGCTACCGTCGGGCCTCGCGCTCGCCGATGCGAGCACCGTCGAAGACATCGTGCGCCGCCAACTCGAGTTGATGGAGCGGCAGCTGGCACTGCTCGGCGCGGCACCGTCGGAGATTGGACAAGACCAAAGCCCCGCGCAGGCCCATACGCCAATGCCGGCGCAGCAGCCAGTCGACGCCGCTCCCGCATCCGTCGCAGCCAAGCCAGCCGGCCACCCAACTCCCGCTGCCCCATCTGAGTCGTCATCATCGACCGACCGCTTCAGCGCGTTCTCGGTCCGACTCGAAGCGGACCAGCGCAAGGACGACACCCGCAAGCTCGCGCACATCGAGGCGCTGACCGAACGCCACAACGCGCGCACGAGCACGTCCAAGCGCATGGCGCAGACCTACCGTCGCGTGCTGGCCGACAACCGGGTCTCGGCAGGCTTCCGCCCACTGCTGAAGGAGCTCGTCTATCCGGTGCTGGCCGAAACGGCCGAAGGCGCGCATCTCGTCGACGTCGACGGCAACCGCTACATCGACTTCACGATGGGCTTCGGCGTGCATCTGTTCGGCCATGCACCATCGTTCGTCGTCGAGCGCGTGCGCGCGCAGATCGAGCGCGGCATGGCGATCGGGCCGCAGTCGCCGATGGCGGGCCGCGTCGCCGAGCTGATCGCCGAATTCACGGGCCATGAGCGCGTCGTGTTCTGCAACTCCGGCACCGAAGCGACGATGACGGCCGTCCGCCTCGCACGCCTGGCCGCGGGCCGCGACAAGCTCGTCGTATTCAAGAACTCGTATCACGGCAGCTTCGACGCGTTCCTCGCGCGCAGCGCCGCGCAAGGTGCGACGCGCCCGGCCAGCCCCGGCACACCCGAATCGCTGGTGGCCGACACGATCGTGCTCGACTACTGCGAGCCGTCGTCGCTCGACTATCTCGAAGCGCATGCGGACGAGATCGGCGTCGTCATGGTCGAGCCCGTGCAAAGCCGCGCGCCGTCGATGCGGCCCGGACCGTTCCTGGCCAAGCTGCGTGAGCTCACGCGCGCGCATGGCATCGTGCTGGTCTTCGACGAGGTGATCTCGGGCTTTCGCTGCGCGCGCGGCGGCGCGCAGGAATACTTCGGCGTGCGGGCCGACATGTGCACGTACGGCAAAGTCGCGGGCGGCGGCATGCCGATCGGTCTCGTGGCCGGCAGCGCGGCGTGCATGGACGGCATCGACGGCGGCTGGTGGCAGTTCGGCGACGACAGCTACCCGGCCAAACCCACGATCTTCTTCGCGGGCACGTTCTCGAAGCATCCCCTGACGATGGCCGCCTCGCTCGCCGTGCTCGACTATCTGAAAGATGCGGACCTGTCGCTTTACGAGCGGCTCAATGAGGCAACGCGCGTGCTGGCCGAGCGCCTCATCGCCGTGTTCGAAGAGGCAGGCGTCGACGTGACCATCGAACAGTTCAGCTCGCTGTTCCGCTTCACGTCGAAGGGCAATCTCGATCTGTTCTTCTATCACTTGCTCGCGAACGGCATCTACATCTGGGAAGGACGCAACTGCTTCGTGTCGACCGCGCATACGCCGGCCGATCTCGATCGGCTCGTCGATACCGTGCGCGACATCTGCAAAACGCTCGCGCCGCTCGGGCTCGTCCCGGTCAGGGAACAGCGTTCCGCCGAAACATCCGCCGCAACAGGCAAGGCCGATCCTCAACCGCATACGCTGAAACAACCGCAGCAACAGCGCCGTTCACGCCTGCCGCTGTCCGACGCTCAGCAACGCTTCTTCGCACTGGAAGGCGCACGCCCCGAAGGGCGCATCGCGAACAACGTCTGCTTCGGTTTTCGCTTCGACGAACCCGTCGACGCCGAGCGTCTTGCCGCAGCCGTCGAAGCGACGATCGGCGCGCACGACGCGCTGGGCGCGCGCATCGATCTGGCGTCTGCATCGCAAACGTTGGGCAAAGCTCACGACTTGACGGTCGAACGTATCGCGCACGACGAAACGCTGAGTGCGGAGCGCGCCGTCGAACTGGCCGAAAGCGAGCAGGCACGCCCGCTCGAACTCGAAAACGGGCAGAACGTACGCGTGACGCTGCATACGTTTGCCGACGCGCATGCCCTGCTCGTCATCTCGCTGCATCATCTCGCCTGCGATGGCTGGAGCCTCGGCGTACTGCTCAAGGAGATCGGCTTGCGCTTCAACGGCGAGCCCGTGCTGCCATCGTCGTCATACGCCGACTGGATCGCACAAGAAGACGAATACCGCGCGAGCGACCGCTATGTGGCCGATCAAGCCTACTGGCGCAGCGCGATCGAGCAGGTGGCCGCCTATCGCACCGCGCATGTCACGGCACCCGTGCAGCACGACGACCGCGTCGCACCGCGGCCTGGCGCACGTGCCAGTGTCACGTTCGACGCCGCGTTGAGCACGGCCATCGCCGCGCGAGCCAAGCGCAGCGGTACGACCACGTTCACGTGGCTGCTGACCTGCATGCAGCTGTTCCTGTCGCGTGTCTATCGCGGCCGCTCACCCGTCGTCGCGCTGCCGTTCGGCAACCGCACGAGCAAGCTGCGCGATCTCGTCGGCAACTGCGTGAACCTGCCCGTGCTCGTGCCCATGCACGGCGAGGGCCTCGTATTCGACGACGTGCTGGCCGCGACGCGTACCGCGATGAGCGAGCTGATGAACCACTCGCGTTTTCCGTATCACGAGCTCTGCGAACTCTACCGCGCGCAGACTGCGCAGCAAGGTGAGCGGCCGGCCGAGATCACGTTCAACGTCGAGCCGCTGACCGACATGCCTGCGTTCGGCACCGCCGTGCCCGAGCTCGTCGCCCCCGTCAATCACTGGATCGAATTCGATCTGATGTTCAACGTGTTCATGCTGCCGGGCGGCATGCGCATCGAGCTCGACTACAACGCCGAGCGGTTCACGGCGCAGGAGAGCTACGGCTGGCTCTATCTGCTTGCCAAGGTGATCGAAAACGAGGCCAACGCCGCGCAGCCCTCGGCGCTGACGGCCTGACGCGCGGAGCCAGACCATGACGACTTCTGCGCTGCTTGACCATCTCGAACGAACGCCGCCTGTGCTCCGGGCGGCCGCACTCGTCGAACACATCGTCGCGCGCCTGTGCGAAGCACTGTTCATCGAAGAGCCTGGCCGTGTCCATGCCCGCTCGCGCTTTGCCGAGCTGGGCCTCGATTCGAAGCGCGCACTCGCGTTGAAGGAAGACCTCGAAGACGAGCTCGGCTGCCGACTGTCGACGACGCTGTTCTTCGACTACCCGACCCCCGAGCGGCTGGCGGCACACCTCGTGGGCACTGTACTCGCCTCGGAGCCTCAACGCGACGCGGCGGATACCTCGAACCCGTCGCCCACGTCGCCGACGCTTGACGAGCCGACCACGCCGGAAGACTTCGACGCCCGCATGCGACGCACCTTCGACAAATACGGACTTTAGGCCCAGCTCGCCGCCATGACCTCGAACCCGAACGATCTGATCCGCGCCTTCAAGGTGATCGAGCAACTCGAAGGCGAGCTCGACGCCCTCAAGCGCGCGCAAATCGAGCCTATCGCCATCGTCGGCATGGCCTGCCGCTTCCCCGGCGCGGATGGGCTCGACGCCTACTGGTCGCTGTTGTCCGAAGGACGCGACGCGGTGACGGAGGTGCCCCCCGAGCGCTGGGACATCGATGCCTTGTACAGCCCCGACGCCGATGCACCGGGCAAGCTGACGACGCGGCGTGGCGGCTTCATCGACGGCGTCGACCGGTTCGACGCGGCGTTCTTCAACATCTCGCCGCGCGAAGCGACGCTGATGGACCCCCAGCAGCGGCTTGCGCTCGAAATGGCGTGGGCCGCGCTCGAACACGCAGGCATCGCACCCGACGCACTCGAAGGCAGCGATACCGGTGTGTTCGCCGGCGTGAGCTTCTCCGACTATTCGCGCCTGGCCGCGGCCAACATCGACAATCTCAACGCGTATTGGGGCACCGGCAACGTGCCCAGCGTCGTCGCCGGACGCATCGCCTACACGCTGGGCTTGCAAGGCCCGTGCCTGTCGATCGATACGGCCTGCTCGTCGGCGCTCGTGGCCGTGCACGAGGCCGTCGAAAGCCTGCGGCGCCGCGAATGCCATGCGGCGCTCGCGGTCAGCACGAATCTGCTGCTCGCGCCCGAAGCCACGATCGCGTTCTCGAAGGCCCGCATGATGTCGCCCGACGGCCGCTGTCAGTCGTTCGACGAGCGTGCCAACGGCTACGTGCGCTCCGAAGGCGCTGCCGCACTCGTGCTCAAGACGTTGAGCCAGGCACGCGCCGACGACGACCGGATCCATGCCGTCATTCGCGGCAGCGCGATCAATCAGGATGGGGCGAGCTCGGGATTGACCGTGCCGAACGGCCCCGCGCAGACGGCGCTGATCCGCCGCGCGATTGCGAACGCGGGCTTACGCCCTCAGGACATCGGCTACATCGAGGCGCACGGCACGGGAACGGCACTCGGCGATCCGATCGAGGTCGGCGCGCTCGGCGAAGTGTTCGGATCGAGCCATAGTCACGCGCAGCCGCTGTACCTCGGCTCCGTGAAGTCGCTGATCGGCCACCTCGAAATCACCGCGGGCATGGCCGGGCTCATCAAGCTCGTGCTCGCGCTGCAACACGCATTGATCCCCGGTTATCCGCAGCTGGGCAAGCTCAATCCGCATGTCCCATGGCAGCGCTTGCCGTTCGAGATTGCGCGAGCGGCCACGCCTTGGCCCGTCGAGCGACGTATCGGCGGCGTCAGCAGTTTCGGGTTCAGCGGCACCAATGCCCATGTGATCGTCGAGGCCGCCGCGAATGTAGACGTGGATGTGATCGTAGACGCCAACACGAATGCCGCCAGGCAGCCTGCGTATCTGCTGTGCCTGTCGGCGCGCAGCGAAGCGGCATTGCTGACGGTCGCCAAGCGCTATGCCGCCCATCTGTCGTCAGACGTTGCCAATGCCGATGCCGCTGCCGACGCCGTGTGTCACGTCGCCGCGACTGGCCGTGCGCATCTGCCCTATCGGATTGCGCTCGTCGGCACCGATACCGCTGAATTTGCGTCCGCGCTCGCCCACGTCGATGCCGACACGTTCACGCAGCGCGGCGGCGTCTGTCCACCCGATGCGCCCATGCTGGCGTTCTCGTTCTCAGGTCAAGGCGCGCAGTACCCGGGGATGGGACAGGCGTTGTATGCGCTGCATCCCGTGTTTCGCGAAGCAATCGACCGTTGCGAAGCGGCCTTCGCAAGCGAGCTCGACGTGCCGCTGCGCGAGCTGATGTGGCACAGCGAAGCCAACCGCCTCGCGCAAACGCGCTATACGCAGCCCGTGCTGTTCGCGTTCGAATATGCGCTCGCGCAGCTATGGAGAAGCTGGGGCGTGCAGCCGAGCTTCGTCGTCGGACACAGCATCGGCGAGTTTGCGGCGGCTTGCCTTGCCGGCGTCTTCAGCGTCGAAGATGGCGCGCGGCTCGTCGCGGCACGGGGTCGCCTCATGCAGGCGCTGCCGCCGGGCGGCGCAATGGCTGCGCTCACCGCGCCGCGCGAACTCGTGGTTCCGTTGGTAGCAGCCGACGCCGAGCGCGTCTCGATCGCGGCCTTCAACTCGCCGACGCAAACCGTCGTGTCTGGCCATGCCGACGCGGTCCAGGCCATCGCGCGCCAACTGCGCGAGACGCATGACATCGCTGAGCCGATGCTGCTCGACGTATCGCATGCGTTCCATTCGCCGTTGATGCGGCCGATGCTCGACGCATTCCGTCGGGTAGCCGAAAGCGTGTCGTATGCCCCTGCCCAGCTCGGCTTCGTGTCGACGGTCACCGGCACGCTCGCGCTCGAACGCGTCTCCACCGCCGACTACTGGGTCGAGCACATCCTGGCCCCCGTCGACTTCATGTCCGGTATCGCCGACCTCGCGAGCCGCGGCGTGACTGTAGCGCTCGAAGTCGGCCCGGGCTCGACACTCAGCGCGCTCGCCCGTGCGTCGCTGCCGCCCGGCACGATGCGTACGCTGGCCTCCGTGCGTCGCGGCGCCGACGACTGGCGCGAGTTGCTCGCCGCACTGAGCCAGCTCTACGTGGCCGGCGCTGCGATCGACTGGAATCGTGCGGGACGTATCGATCAGCCGCGTCCGGCGCGCGCCGTGCTGCCCGGCTACCCGTTCGAGCGGCGCCGCTATTGGCTGCCGGAAACGGGCAGCGGTGCGGTAGTGGCCCATGCCGTGCCCTCCGCTCACGCGATTCATCCACTGCTCGGCGCCCCGCTTCCCGCAGCCGCGCTGGGCCCAGGCGATGCACTGTTTCAGGCGTCGCTATCGGCACGCCACCCCGCATGGTTGCGCGACCACCGTGTGTACGGCAAAGTCGTGGTACCCGGCGCGGCCTACGTCGATATGGCACTCACCGCAGCGTCCACACTCGACCCGACATCGACGCCGGCGCTGGTGAATCTGTCTATCCAAGCCGCGCTTGCCATCACGGCCGAGCGCCCGACGATCGTGCAGACGCTCGTCGCTCAGCGTGGCGAAAACGGCGCGCGCACCGTCGAGATCCTCAGCCAGCCACCGAATACGGACGTGTCGGTGTCGGCATCGTCGACCGAGTGGCGGCGGCACGTCAGCGCGCAGATCGATTTGTCGGCCGCGTCGATGCACGAGCGCGTCGATCTCGATGCATTGCGTGCACGCTTTGTGCAAGCTGGCGAGCCGCTCGAAATCGATGCGTTCTACACGGGGTATGCAGCGCTCGGCCTCGGTTACGGCCCGGCATTTCGCAGCGTATGCGCTGTGTCGCGCATCGCCTCGTCCGGCGAAAGCCTCGCGCAAGTCGCGGTCGAAGCGGCAGGCGCCGCAGAGCATGTCGTGCATCCGGCACTGCTCGACGGGTGTTTTCAGGCGGTCGGGGCAATCTTTTCCGACCTCGATCAAGACGCGGCCTATCTCCCTGTCGCGATCGAACGTGTGCAAGTGCATGCCCCGTTGCCCGCCACGGCCTGGAGCCATGCGGTACTGCGTGAATCGGCTCAGCCAAGCCGCGCGCGCGTGACCGTCGATCTTCGTCTGCTCGACGATGGCGGTCGCGTGCTGGCGAGCGTCGACGGACTGCAAGCCGTGCCAGTCGATCGCCGCGCGCTGAGTCTTGCCACAGCCGACTGGAAAGACAAGCTCTATGCGCGCAACTGGGTCGCGCAACCGCGCCGCGCCGCTGGCAGCAGCGCGCAGATCGGCGAAGGCGGCTGGCTCGTCGTCGCGGACCGTGGCGGCCTCGCGCAGGCATTGATGGCCATGCTGCAAGCGCGCGGTCAACACGTCGTGCTCGTGCCGGCCGATGAAGCCGAGAACATGACGCGCACGGACTGGACGCAAACGCTGGCCACGCAGCTTGCGCCCTTGCGCGCGCGAGGCCTGCCGCTGCATGGCGTCGTGCACATGGCGTCGGTCGACGTCAGCGATCCCGACGATTCGCAGACATCGGCCCAGCCACCCGCACTGGCCGAAGCCGAAGCGCGTCTGTGCGGCGGCGCGCTCGCGCTCGTGCAAGCGCTCGCTGGCAGCGCCGACGCGCGCCCTCCTCGTCTCTGGTTCGTCACGGCCGGCGCTCAGGCCGTCGACGAGCAAGGGCCCGCCAACGTCGTGCAAGCGCTGCTGTGGGGCTTCTCGCGCTCGGTTGCGATCGAGCATCCGGCGCTCGAATGCACGACGATCGATCTCGCACCGCACGAGCCTCACCTCCCCGCCGAATTCGTCGATGAGCTCGTCGCGCCCGAAGCCGAACCGCAACTCGCCTACCGGCAAGGCCGCCGCCACGTGGCTCGGCTTGCCGCGATGAAGTCGTTCAAACGCCAGCGCGAGCTCGTGCCACCGGCCGGGGCATTCCGGCTCCGTGCCGCGGACTACGGCGGCTTCGATCAACTGACGCTCGTCGGCGTCGAGCGCACCGCACCCGCTGCGCAAGAAGTCGAGATCGAAGTGCATGCGGCAGCCGTCAACTTCAAGGACGTGCTGTTTTGCCTCGGCATGCTCCGGTCGTTCAGCGAACGGCATGGCATCCTCAAGGCACTTGATCAGCCGCTAGGATTCGAATGCGCGGGGCGCGTCGTGCGCGTGGGCAGCGCGGTCACGGATCTGGCCGTCGGCGATGAAGTCATCGCGATGGCGCTGTCGGCAATGGCAAGCCATGTCACGGTCGAGCGCCGTCTCGTGCACCGCAAGCCGGCGGCGTTGTCGTTCGAAGCCGCCGCTTCCGTGCCGACCGTGTTCATGACGGCCGTCTACAGTCTCGAACGGCTCGCGCACCTGCGGCCCGGCGAGCGCGTGTTGATCCATGCGTGCGCGGGCGGCGTCGGCCAGGCTGCGCTGCAAGTCGCGCAGCGTGCGGGCGCCATCGTCTACGGCACCGCGAGCCCGTCGAAGTGGCCTGTGCTGAAGCGCCAGGGCGTCGCGCACGTCATGCATTCGCGCCACCTCGACTTCGCCGACGAGCTGATGCGTGTGACCGAAGGGCGTGGCGTCGACGTCGTCATCAACAGCTTGAGCGGCGACTTCATCGAGAAGAGCGCCGACGCGCTCGCGCCAGGCGGGCGCTTCATCGAGATCGGCAAGATCGGCATCTGGAGCGCCGAGCGCATGGCCGCGTATCGGCCCGACATCGTCTATCGATCGTTCGATCTCGGTGAGCTCGACGAAACCGGCGGTGGCTTGCAGGCCGATCTGCTCGGCGACGTCGTGCGCCGCTTCGACACCGGCGAGCTCGTGCCGCTCCCCACGCGGACGTTCCCGATCACCGAGGCCGACGCAGCGTTCCGCTATCTCGCGCAGGCGAACAACGTAGGGAAGGTCGTGCTCGGCGTGCACGGCAATCGCGACCGCAGCGTCGCGCAACGCGCGGTGCGCGCCGATCGCAGCTATCTGGTGACCGGCGGCCTCGGCGCCTTGGGTCGCGCGGTGGCGCGACGGCTCGTCAACGAAGGCGCGCGCCATCTCGTGCTCGCCAGCCGCAGCGGCCACGACGACGAGTTGGCGCGAGCAGCCGAGGCCGAGCTTGCGCCGGCTCAGGTGCATGTGTGGCCCCTCGATGTGGCCGACTCGGCTAGCGTGATAACGACGATCGAACGCATCGGCCGCGAACTGCCGCCGCTCGGGGGCATCGTGCATGCAGCCGGCTTGCTCGACGATGCGACCGTCGCCAATCAAAGCTGGGAGCAGTTCAGCCGCGTGCTCGCGCCGAAGGTGGCCGGCGCCTGGCATCTGCATCGCGCGACGCACGCGATCAAGCTCGACTTCTTCGTGCTGTTTTCGTCGATCGCCTCGGTGTTCGGCGCGCCGGGCCAAGCCAACTATGCGGCGGCCAACGCATTCCTCGACGCACTCGCGCAGCAGCGGCGTGCGCGCGGGTTGACCGCGACATCCGTCAACTGGGGGCCGTGGGACACGGGCGGCATGGCCGAGCGCACACGCGCGGCCAACGAAGCGCGCTTTGCTGCGTTCGGGCTCGAGCGCATGACGGCCGCCGACAATCTCGACGTACTCGGCTGCCTGCTCGGCTCCGACGTCGCGCAGACGATCGTCGCCGATGTGGCATGGGAGCGCTTCGTGCGGTCCTTGACCCATCCGTCAGCCACCGCGCTCTATACGCTCGTGCAAGGCCGAGCAAAAACCGGCTCACGCGCAACTGCCCAGCAAGGCGCGCTACGCAAGCGGCTCGGATCCGCCGCGCCCGACGCACGCGCGGCATTGCTGACAGACGCGTTGCGTAGCCTTGTCGCGAACGTCGTCGGGCTCGCGTCGGCAGAGACGGTCGATGTCAGCGCGCCGCTGCGCACGCTCGGCATCGATTCGCTGATGGCCGTCGAGCTCAAGAACAAGGTCGAGCAAGCGCTCGCCTGCGCATTGAACCCGACATTGCTGATCGACCATCCGAGCATCGCCGCGCTCGTCGCCCATCTGATCGACACGATTGCGAGCGATGCGCCGGCATCGGCGCCGCTCGCACTGTCACCGTCACCCTCGTCATCGACATCGAACGACACCGCCGCCCCCGCGACCGCCAACGCCCTCGCCGGCATGCAGGAGACGATGCTCGAACTCGGCGAGCGCCGCCTCGCCGTCTGCCTCTGGACACGCCATGCGCAAGCCCCGCTTGCAATCTGCGTGCACGGCATGCTCGATCAAGCCGCGACGTGGGCCGGCGTCGCAGGCCGCCTGAGCGAACAAGGTATCGCAGTGCTCGCACCCGACCTGCGCAGCCACGGCCGTTCGAGCCATCATCCGTCGCATGCGACGCTGACGGTGCTCGACCTGCTCGTCGACCTCACCGAGGTCATCGCGCACGAAGCGCCCAGGCGCAGCATCGTGCTGATCGGTCATTCGACAGGCGCCGTCGTCAGTGCGCTGTACGCGGCGCTGCACCCCGAGTACGTCGCGCATCTCGTGACAGTCGAACCGATCGCGCCTACGCTGCGCGACGCGCGCGATCCGCTCGAGCGACTCAGCGTCGACCTGCGCTATCTGACCGATGCTCCCGCACATCCGGTCTACCCTGACCTGCCGACGGCGGCGAGCATGCTCTCGATCAACCACCCGAAGCTGCCTCACGACACGGCGCTGGCGCTGGCGTGCCGCATCACGCACGGCGTCCCGGGCGGACTCGGCTGGATCTGGGATGCGCGGCTGCGCAATCAGTTCGGCGTCGACCTATCGTTCGGCCACGAGGAATACCTCGCGATCCTGCGCACGCTCACCGTGCCTTCGACGCGCATCTACGGCGCGACGAGCCAGTTTGCCGGCACCACCGCGCTGCTCTCGCCCGAGGTCGCGTTGCCCCACTCGCAGACCGTCTCGCTCGACGGCGGCCACAACCTGCACACCGATGCGCCGGCCGAACTCGCGCAGCAGATCGCCGCCGTCTTTTCTACCGTTACGGAGGGATGAACTCGATGCTCGCTCATTACGAAGCCACGCGTACCCTTGCCGACGTTCCCGATCTTCACCCTGAAGGCACGGCCCTGATCTTCGAGGACCGCCCGATTGGCTATGCCGAGCTGTCGGCCTCGGCCAACCGCGTCGCGCAAGCGCTGATCGAGAACGACGTGATGCCGGGGGCACGTGTCGCGTTCGTCGGCCTCGACAGCGAGAAGAGCTACGAGATCCTGTTCGGCTGCGCGCGCGCCGGTGCCGTATTCGTCCCGGTCAACTGGAAGCTCGGCGCGGAGGAAATCGCGTTCATCGTCGAAGATGCCGAAGCTCAATTTCTGTTCGTCACGCCTGAGGTGGCCGAGCTCGCCCAGCGCTTGCGCACACAATGTCCGAAGCTGCGGCGCGTGATCGTCATCGATTCGGGCACGAACGGCCCCAACGATTACGGCGTGTGGCGCGATGCGGCGCCGGCCGTGCGCCCCGACTTCTACCGCGCCGATCCTGCCGCACCAGTCGTACAGGTCTACACGAGCGGCACGAGCGGTCGGCCCAAAGGCGTCGTGCTCGCGCATCGCGGCTTTCTCGACCTCGTGCGCGAGATCGTGCGCTCCGGCGACGAGTTCATCGACTGGCGCCCGGGCGATGTCGCCCTGCTCGCCTTGCCGACGTTTCATGTGGGCGGCCTGTGGTGGGCGATCCAAAATCTCGTCAACGGTGCGACCGGCGTCGTCATGAAGACCTTCGACGGCGCCAAGGCGCTCGCCGCCATCGAACGTCATCGCATCACGAAGCTCGCGTTCGTGCCGGCCATGCTGCGCTTTCTGCTGTCGGAGCCGGCGTGCACGAAGACCGATCTGTCGTCGGTCGGGCTCGTGATCTACGGCGGCTCGCCGATGCCGGCGCCGCTGCTAGCGCATGCCCAAACGCTGTTACGCTGCCCCTTCGCCCAAAACTACGGCTTGTCGGAGACGACGAACATGGCGATCTTCATGCCGCCGTCCGAACACGCGGCGCTCGGCGACGAACGCGCCAGCACGGCGGGCCGGCCATTGCATGGGGTATCGGTGCGCATCGTCGATCGCGAGCGGCTCGACGTGGCGCGCGGGCAGCACGGCGAGATCGCCTTTCATACGTCGAGCCGCATGCTCGGCTACTGGAAGCGCCCGAAGGAGACAGCCGAAACGCTCGTCGACGGCTGGCTCTTTACCGGCGATGCGGGCTATATCGACGAACGCGGCTATCTGCACATCACCGACCGCATCAAGGACCTCATCATTTCTGCCGGCGAAAACATCTCGCCAGCCGAGCTTGAACAAGCCCTGCAAACGCATCCGCAGATCGAGGAGGCGGCCGTGATCGGCGTCCCTGATCGGCGCTGGGGTGAGGTCCCTGTCGCTTATGTGGTTACTACGCCGGGCTCAGCGCTGACGAAAGCCGACATCATGGCGCACGCACGTTCGCATATCGCGCCGTTCAAGATGCTGTATGACGCGATCCTCATCGAGCGGTTGCCGCGCAACTCGACCGGCAAGGTGCTCAAGCGCGTGCTGCGAGAGCCGCATTGGGCCGGGCACGAGCGCCGCGTCAATTGACTGGTCGATTGGCGGGCGGCCAGCGAAGGCCGTCCGCGATTGTTTTACGTACGCAACAATTCATTTCGCCAAACGGGCATTTATCCAAGGTACCCGAGGCTCTACATTTGCACCTGTCACGGCGCCGTCGTTCGGCGCCGCACCGAATCGACAGGAGCATCACCGTGAAACGCAGCACGCTTCTCGCCACGCTTTTCGTTTCGTTCTTCGCCAGCACGGCCGCCTTCGCCGATGGCGGCAGCGGCATCGGTCACAACGGCAGCTACAACGATCAATCGTGGATCGGCGCGAGCACGAAGACGCGCGAGCAAGTGCGCGCCGAGGTCATCGAGGCAAGCCGCAACGGGACGTTGCCCTCGATGAACAAGCAAAGCTACCCGGATCTGGGCCTGGAAGGGCAAACGCAGGCTGCGCGTGTCGCCATGCAGGAAGGAAGTGCTGCGCGTATCGAGCTTGCCCGCGCGGGCCGCTAAACAACGCTAACGACATTCAACGAGATCATCCCATCATGTCGGATCACGTTCTCTCGCTACTTGATAACTGGGACAGCGACACGCCGCTGTGGACGCCGTTTGCGCCGCGGCGGCGCGCCGCCGCGGCAAGCACCATCAGCGTTGCGGCACGCCGTGGCGCCACTCGCCCCAATGCGTCGCAATGTCCTGCACCAGCGGATTGCCGGTCAGGAACAGGTTCTGGATCGCCGGACCGAAGCCACCCTGCGACGCGTAATTGAGCAGGTTGTCGGCGCTCGTCTGGCCTGCATACGGACGGTCGAAGTCGGAGCCCGCACGCAGCACGGCCACGCGCGTCAGATCGACGCGGTGCGCGGTCGCGGCGCGCGACAACGCTTCATACGTCGCGTTGTCCTCCTGCTGCGTCGTGCAGTAGGTGCCCTTGCCGTCCGTGACGATCTTGGTCCATTCGCGCGCACGTTCGCCGATCTGCGTGCCCGACCACCACGTATCGCCTGCCAGCGTGTCGCACTGAATGACCGACGGCGGACGATTAGCCGGCGCGTAGCCGTACTTGGCACGCGCGGCCTGTGCCTGCGCGCTGTCGGACAGCACGACATTGCGCGACAGCGCGAACGCAGCATCGGCCAGTTGCGGGTTCAACTGGAAGACTTCGGTGCGGTAGTCGAGCGGCGGCTTTTGCGACGGGTCCTTCGTGTTGATGCCGAGGAAGCCCGTGTTCCAGCCAGCCGGGATTTCGCGGCCGTCGAGCTCCCATTGGATGCCGAAGTCGACCAGATACTTGGACCAGGTGGCCGAGCCGATCGTGCCTTGCGCAGGATCGATACCGGCGATGCCGGCGATCATGAAGTACGTGTGGCGCAGGTCGAAGCGTGGCGAGAACGTGAGCGCCATCGTCGATGCCGCGGCATTCGCGTGGCCCATGCCCGTCGTCATGACGCAGATGTCTTGCTTATTGCAATGCACATCGGGGTAATCGGGCGAGAGCCCGGCGACGGGAATCGACTCCCACGGACCGAGCTTGTCGAGCCAGACCTGCCCTTCGGGTCCGAACATCGAGATGATCATGACCTTCATGGGATGACCGTGCCCGGCCGTTTCGGCAAAGCTGTCGGTGCTTTGCGCGTTGGAGGCCGTGGCCGCGCAGGCAGTGAGCGCGAGTGCGCCGATCGACAGGATGGAGCGAGTGAGCATAGGCGTTCCTTTTATTTCGTTCATTTGTTGGTGAGAACCGCTCTAGATTTGCTGTGTGTTGAGTACAGCGCGCTCAGTATAGTGGGGTCGGGGGTGGACGACTATGCTCGACGTATTTCATCACCGGGCAGCATTCTTGAAGACTCAGCGGTCAATGGCTCCGGTTCGCGCCGGCCTTCGCCTCGATCTCCTCGGTGTCCCAATGCCCGGCGACCATCGCCTCCGCGAGCATGCCCAGCGTGATCGGAACCAACGGCTGGCGTGATCGCTTCGAAAAGATCGAAGCGATCGCGCCAATGACGTCGAGACCTTCCGGGCCGAAATAGCGGGCGTAGGGAAACTCTTTCGCGGTGATTCCGAACCGCTCCACCCAATGGTCGATGAACTCGACCGCGTCGACGCCGGTCAAGCCGAGATCTTCTTCGAGTCGGGTCGATAGCTCGAGCCTCAGCTTTCCGAACAATGGCTTGCCGAGCTCCTCGCGAGCGAAAGCCTCCAACTTCCCCCAAGCCTCGTCTCGCTGCATGTTTAGAGCACCTTGTCTTCCGGCTTCACCAGCCGATTGTAGGTCGCAACCGTATTGCGCATGATGAAGAAGGCGTCATAGCTCATCATCACGACGCCGATCACAGGAATGGCACGGCCGACGAAGCCGCCGAGGCTTCGCGTGAAAGCGATTCTGAGCCCGCGCGGGCCAATGCCTACAATGGTTGGCAGCCTGTGGCGCAGTTGCAGCGGGAACAGCTTGCGCGCCGCGATCGAAATCACCGAAGTGCCCGCAGTCGCGCCGCCCAGCTTGCCAGCGACCGGCACGTCGTTCTGGCCGAGTAGCAGCATGGACACCGCGGCAAGGTCCTTGAACCCGAGTTGCTTCTCTGTCTCGTCGACTGTGACAAAGAAAAACAGCTCACCAGCCGACAGGTTCGTGTGTTGAAAAAATCGGTATCTGTTTTCGCTCATGCGTTTCGGCTTTTTTCGTATTGACTGCTTGCCCTTCTCTCAGGCGACGCAAGAATAGCAGACGTGCGGGGCTTCGACGCCCTACGTCGTCCGCGTTTCGGCCAAGCCAAAGTGGCGAACGCCGTTCGTCGCGTCAACAGGCCGCGCAACGGGAGACGAGCCTCGCCCAACATCTCGCCGACGCTCACCGTCAAAGAAACCGAGGATGCGACCGCTCTTTGTTTGATGTTAGGCGCGACAGACGCAGCGAAGCGCCCGCGCTCACAACGATCGGGGCCGGAGCGCACTGCCGGCAGCCGATCCCGTGTCGCCCCCTGCTTCGCGCGCTAGCTTTCGGCGACCGCTCGGCTCAGCGCCTGGCGAATCTGCAGCATCGATATAAAAGCTACGCTTAAACCTACGCTAACCGATGTCTGGAACGGCCGGCCGCTGCCGACCCGATCCGGCCAATGGATCCCACGCCACTTCAATGGCAGCTCCCAAGGTTCAACTGCCATCTGCGCGTGTTGCGTCGGCCGGCACCTCTCCGCCGAATCGGACAATCTCGACTGCTCCAGTCAGGCATATACTTACTGCTCGCTTCGAGTCAGTTGAAAGTTCTGCCGACAAATTCGGGAGGGGGGAATGACGACAGGCATCGACCAGATGTTGCAGAACTTCATCGCGTTGGAACCGGATATGACTGCTGCCCTCAATGCGGCTCCCAACGAGAGCGATACGCGGCTGAAAGCGCTCGATCGGATTTTGTTTGAGGTCTTAGGGTGGCGACATGAATCTGTTTTCACAGAGCCAGTAACCTCATCTGGATATATCGATTACCTGCTAACAGTCGGCGAGCGACGAGGTGCTATCGTAATTGAGGCTAAGCGGCCGGGGCTTCTCCAGGCAAATACCGCCGCAGGTAAATCGACGGTCCTGTCCCTTACCGGGCCTGTTCTGCAACCATTGAAGGATGGCATACGTCAAGCATTAACGTACGCAACAGAGCAAGGTACTCCAGTGGCGGCGCTTACCGATGGTCGTTGCTGGTTGTTTTTCAAAGCTTCAAGGACCGATGGCCGTCCTCCCTTGCAGGGAAAAGGAATCTTCTTTCCCACGATCGAATCCGTTAGAGACGATTTTTCGCGGTTTGCGGAATTACTTGCACTGCCGTACGTGCTCGAACGACGCCATTTGGCTCACCTCAATTCAGCCGAAGGGGTATCGATCGGCGAGGCCGAAGAACAGTATTTCGTTGCAAATCCAGCTGACGCCCATATGAAGCCACGCGACGCCCTCGCAACCGATGCATCTTTGATGTTCTCTCAGTTTTTCTCGCGTTTATCAAATACCGAAGACAAGGAAATGGTGCGAGCATGCTTTGTCGAAACGCCAGAAAGCCGACGCGCCGATTTCGAGCTTGAAAAGATCGTTCAAAACGTATTGAACGGCATAGCTTCCATTGACACAGCAGAAGGCTCTGCTCTTCAAGCAGAAATCGAGAAGACGCTGACTTCCCAAAGATCGGAGACAGTCGTACTCGTTGGGAACAAGGGCTCTGGAAAATCCACATTTATAGATCGTTTCTTTGGCGAAATACTGCCACTAAGCGTCAGGCAACGATGTTCGATTGCAAGAGTTGATCTTGGTGAATATTCAGGCGACTCATCTGGCGTAGTGGAGTGGTCGATTCGGCAACTTCGAGGACTGCTAGAGGTTCAGATCTGCACCAACCAACCGCCCAGCTATGACGATCTACAAGGTATTTTCTGGAATGAATATGTTCGCTGGAAAGATGGTCCCAAGAAACCGCTATACGAAACGAACAAAGATCAATTTAAAATTGCCTTCGGCGATCATATGGAGGTTAGACGGGAGAGCCAACCGGAGGAGTATGTTCGCCTCCTACTGAAGCGGTCAGCTGTGGGACTGAAGCGCTTGCCATGTATTGTCTTCGACAATACAGATCAATTCTCGTCTGAGATACAAGACGCAATCTACCAGCTTGCACACTCGCTTGAGAGCGCGTCATCGGTGTTTATCATCGTCCCAATAACAGACCGTACCGTTTGGAGGCTAAGTAAAGCTGGCGCACTTCAAAGTTATGCGGCCAAAAGTTTCTATCTTCCCGTCCCCGAGGCCAAGGAAATATTGGCGCGTCGCGTACGCTTTGTAAAGGAAAAAATCAACGTTGAGAAAGCAAATAATTCTTCTTATTTTTCAAAAAAGGGTTTCTCGGTAAGCATCGATGATCTATCCATGTTTTCGGATGCAGTCGAGCGAATATTCGTTGACAGCGACTATGTATCCGGCCTAATCGGGCGGCTTGCAAATTTCGATATTCGGCGCATGTTGCGACTGGCCGAGCGAATTTTTGTTTCCCCGGAAATAAAGATCGACGACATAGTCAAGTCTCACTATGGCGGACCGTCCGTTTCATCTAATAAATATCGAACCCATCGCGCCCTTATCAAGGGGGAGTATGACAGATTTTCTGAATCTGAAAATGAATATGTCTGCAATCTATTTTATACGGACCCGCGTAAGCCCGCATCCCCTTTGCTCGCGCTCTATGTACTCTGGATATTGCGCCAACGTTCCGTAAACGCTCGGTTGGATCAGGTGGAGGCGCGACATTGGCTGGTGTCTGAGCTGTGCGATTTCTTTGAGGCATGCGGAGTCCCCATTGAATCTGTTTTGGATATCGTGTCTCGCCTTTTTGATCGACGCTTATTGGAAACCCTTGATCCAAATGTGGCGAAGCCTACTCTTGCCGATCGGATTGCAATAAAGGAGAGCGGTATTGCTCATATCGAGTTGTTAGGTAACTCATCCGTCTATATGGAACAAATGGCGTTAACGACAGGCATTAACATTCGCCTGGTGCGCGACGAATTGAAGCAAAAATCGCATGGCTCGAACACCCAAAGCTTTATAGAGATGCGTGACGTATTTCTCGCGTATTTGCTCAAACTTGACTCAATTCGGGTTTCTATCCCCCAGACGAGTCAGTACAAGCAGTTGAACGAAGCGAGGGCGTTTGTCCGGGACATCCGGACGCTTGATAGGCCAGGACCACGCCTACAAAGCGGCACTCAGAATCGTCGGAGCGTGGGCGGACGTGCAAAGCAGTTCGCTGTTGCACGCAAGAACCTTCGAGGTGACAAATCGCGCTAGGGGAAAGTCCGTTCCCAGCTGCGGATTCAACCGGTCGATGCAACAGCTAGATGGAATCGTTCAGCCGGTGTATCGAAGTTTAGTGTCTTGCGCGGACGTTCGTTGAGCCGCCTG
>NZ_RBZV01000011.1 GCF_003628145.1 Trinickia fusca
CGTGTGCGACACGTACGAGGCGCATCCGGGCACGGGCGCGTTCGTGCTGATCGACGAGGCCACGCATCATACGGTCGCGGCCGGCATGATTCGTGCATATTCCGCCTGACGCGAATCGAGGCGGCGCGCGCGAGCGGCCGCCCACACACGAGACGGGACGGACGCAAATGGGCAAGGTGTATTTGATCGGGGCAGGGCCTGGGGCAGCGGATCTCATTACGGTGCGTGGCGCCCGCTTGTTGGGCATGGCCGACGTGGTGCTGCACGATGCCCTCGTCGAACCCGAGATGCTTGCTTACGCGCCGCACGCCCGCAAGATCGCCGTCGGCAAGCGCTGCGGACAGCGCTCGACGGCGCAGCAGTTCATCAACAAGCAGATCGTCGACGCGGCGCTCGCGCACGCGGTCGTCGTGCGGCTCAAGGGCGGCGATCCGATGCTGTTCGGCCGCGCCGACGAAGAGATGCGCGCGCTCGAGCAAGCGGGCATCGACTACGAAGTCGTGCCCGGCATCACGGCGGCATTGGCCGCGGCGGCAAGCGTCAAACGTTCGCTGACGCTGCGCGGCGTGGCCCGCAGCGTGGCGCTGGCCACGCGCAGCCGCGCGCCTGATTCCGAGGCGATTCGCGAGCAAGTGAACGCCGACTCGCTGGTCTTCTACATGGGCCGTGACAGTGCGCCCGAGATCGCGCAGCAGCTGATCGATGCGGGCCGTGCAGCGGCCACGCCGGTGGCGATCGTCGAAGCGTGCAGCACGCCGCGCGAGCGCACGCTGACGCTGACGCTCGAAGCGCTCGCGATGGGCGAGGCGCAGCAGTGGCTCGATCCGGCTCAGCCCAGCCTGCTCATGATCGGCGATGCGTTTGCCGAACGCGCGAGCGCAGCGTTGCCTGGCGATGCCGAGGCAGGGGCCGATGAAGCCGCACGGCGTGCGGCACTGCTGCACGCGGCTTGACTGGGCCGCGTGCCCGTCATCGTTCTCTCGTTGTATTTGCCTTGTTTGGCCTTGTGACTCAGTGACTCGCCCTGAATCGGCGAGCGTCGCGAGAAGCTGACCTCAACCTTCAATCACGCTCGAGCTGTCGCAAGCAGTACTGCGCGAGCGCGTCGAGCACGGCATCGTCCTCGCCGACCGGCACCGATGCGCGGATCGGTACGCCAGGATGCGCGGCGCGGCACGCGTCGAGCATCTGCGGCAGATCGCTCCGCACATGACCTCCCTGACCGAAGAACACAGGCACCACGGTGATCGTGGTGCAGCCCGCCGTGACCTGCTCGGCGACGGCTGTCGCCAAGTCGGGCGTCATGAGCTCGAGAAACGCGAGTGCGACGGGCGCGTCGCGCCCACGCAGCGTCCGCAGCTTGTCGGCAAGCCGCTCGAACGGCTCAGCCCAGCGCGCATCGCGCGCGCCGTGCGCGAACAGGATGAGACCGTGCCGTGCGGGGCTCATTCGCGACTCCCTCAGTGTCGATCGACCCACTTCAAGCCGAACAGGCCCAGTGCCAGATAGAGCAGGCCCGGCAGCGCGGCCGTCATCGGCGCGGGCCAGGTGTTCAGCATGCCGATGTGCGAGAACAGCGTATTGAAGAGCTGGAAGCTCATGCCGAGCATGATGCCGCCGAACACCTTCACGCCGACGACGCCCGCACGCGTGTGCAAATAGGCGAACGGCAGCGACAGCACCAGCATCACGAGGACGGCGAACGGGTAGAGCAGCTTCTTCCACAGCGCGATGTCGTAACGTTGGGTGTCCTGATGGTTTTCGGTCAAGTGCTGGATGTAGCGAAACAGGCTGAACATCGACATGCGATCGGGGGCGACGAGCAGCACCGAGAGGATCTGCGGCGTGAGCTCCGAGCGCAGCGAATATTGGGCCAGCATGGTCTGCGTCGACCGGTAGACCGGGTTCAGCGCATCAGCGGGCTTCGCCGAGGGCGGCGCGAGGCTCGTGAGCGCCGTATCGGTCACGCCGGTCAGCAGCCAGTGCCCGCTTCCCTCATAGCGCCCGCTTTCTGCGATGCGCACGTTGCGCAGACCGAACTTCGAATCGAATTCGTAGATGCGCACATTGCTGATCGTCGCATCGGGCATCAGCTTGCCGACGTTGACGAACCGCGTGACGCTCTGGCCGTTGTTGTCGGCCTGCAGCGTGTCCTTGACCCACACGCCCGAGGCGAAATTGGTCGACACCGACGAGCCGAGTGCTTCGAGCCGCACACGTTCGGACAACTGATCGGAGTAGGGACCCACGACCTCGCCGATGAAGTACGTGACGATGACGAGTGGAATGCCGATCTTCAGCAGCGAGCGCAGCGCCTGCCCGGTCGACAGCCCCGAGACGCGAAAGATCGTGTATTCCGAGTTGGCCGCCATTTGTGCAAACACGTAGATCGCGCTGATCAGCGCGGCGACCGGGATGATTTCATAGAAGCGCGACGGCGTTTGCAGCGCGACGCGCAGCACCGCGTAGCCGAACTTGTAGTTGCCGTGCCCGACCGTGTTGAGCTCGTTGATGAGGTCGAAGAAAAAGAACAGGCCCGAGAACGCGAACAGGACGAAGACGAACGCGAAGTAGACCTGACGGGCGAAGTACTTCTCATAGATACGCATGGCCGTCACGCTCCCGAACGCGCGAACATGGCACGCGAAATCAAGGGCCGGTTGCGCACGCGCAGCCAGAACGTGATGGCGACCACGACGGCCACGATCGCGTGCAGCCCCAGCAGGCCCACGCCGAACGGCATCTTGTTCTGCTCGAGCCACGACTGCACGACGTTGAGCAGGTTCGAGTAGGTCAGGAAGATCAGCACGGCCATCACGAGATTGATCGTGCGACTCCGGCGCGGGTTCTGATAGGCGAGCGGAATGCCGAGCAGCATGAGGTTTATGGCCATCAGCGGCATGCCCGTGCGCCACGCGAATTCGGCGAGGTTGTCGTGCGTCGGGTGGCGCAGCAGCGCGAGCGTCGACAGGCCCGTCGTGGTGGGTCGGTTCACGACGGGTTGCTGCGTGATCTTCACGCCGTAGCGGCCGAATTCCATGATGCGGAAATCGGGCTTGCCGGGTTCGCCGTCGTAACGCCGGCCGTTCTCGAGCACGACGAAGCGCGAACCGTCCTTCATCGTCTCGGTGTGGCCATTTTGCGACACGACGACGTTGACCTTGCCGTTCTCGGTGCCCGTCACGAACACGTTCTCGACGTGGCTTTGATCGGGCGTCATCTTTTCGACGAAGAACACGCGCTGGCTCGCGGCCGATTCGCGGAACTGGCCCGGCGCGAGCAGCGAGACTTCGTCGCGCTGCTGGAAGCGCGCGCGGATCAGCTTGCTTTGCGCGTTCGACCAGGGCCAGCCGACGTACGCGAAGAACGCGATCAGCAAGATGATCGGCGCCGCGAACTGGGCGATCGGCTTGATGAGACGCGTGAGGCTCACGCCCGACGCGAGCCACACGACCATCTCCGAGTCGCGGTACCAGCGCGTGAGCACGAACAGGATCGAGACGAAGAGCGTGACGACGAGCATCACGGCCAGATAGCCGATGACGGTGAGGCCGATCAGTACGACGACGTCTTTGGGGTCGACTTCGCCAGAGGCGGCGTAGCCGACGATGCGGATCATCATCGTCGTGAGGAAGATGGTGAGCAGCACCATGAACACAGCGCCAGCCGTATAGGCGAGCTCGCGCCGCAGGGAGCGTTCGAAAATCATGGTCAACCAGAGAGGGCGAAGGCGCTTGGCGCTGTCGACGCGCGTCGCAATCCGACGCCGCGAGAAAAATAGCGGATAATTGCGCCTTCTTTCACACAACTGTAAGTAAGCCGATTTTATCCGAGGACGAGCGCGATGGACTTTAGCATAAAAGCCTGTGACTGGACGAAGGGCACGACCAACGGTTTTCTGACGGGGAAATCCGATTGCATCGTGATCGGTGTATTTGAATCGCAAACGCTGTCGGGCGCGGCGCTCGAGATCGACGCGGCGACCAAGGGGCTCATCACCCGCATCGTCAAGGCCGGCGACATGGACGGCAAGAGCGGCTCGACGCTGTTCCTGCACGAAGTGGCGGGCATCGGCGCTTCGCGCGTGCTGCTCGTCGGTCTCGGCAAGGAAGACGCCTTCGGTCAAAAGGCTTACAACGATTGCGCCCGAGCAGCCTGGCGCGCGATCCTCGGCACGAAGATCGTTCAGGTCACGTTCACGCTGGCGCAGCTGCCCATCAAGGAGCGTTCGTCCGACTGGGCCGTGCGCGCCGCGATCCTCGCACTGCGTGGCGAGACCTATCAATTCACGCAACTGAAGAGCAAGCCCGAGACGCCCAAGCGCGCGCTCAAGCGCATCGTCTTCAGCGTCAACACGCCTGACGAGAAAGCGGCCAAGGCTGCGGTCAAGCACGCCGTTGCGCTCGCGAACGGCATGGAGCTCACGCGTGACCTCGGCAACCTGCCGGGCAACGTCTGCACGCCGACCTACCTCGCCGACACCGCGAAGAAGCTGGGCAAGGACTGGAAGCTGAAGGTCGAAGTGCTGGGCCAGAAGCAGCTCGAAGCGTTGAAGATGGGCTCGCTGCTGTCGGTCTCGCGCGGCTCGGCCGAGCAGCCCCAGTTCATCGTGATGCATTACCAGGGCGCGGCGGCCAAGGCTGCGCCGATCGTGCTCGTGGGCAAGGGCGTCACGTTCGACAGCGGCGGCATTTCGATCAAGCCCGGCGAGGGCATGGACGAGATGAAGTACGACATGTGCGGTGCCGCGTCGGTGTTCGGCACGATGCGCACGGTGGCCGAGCTCGGGCTCAAGCTCAACGTCATCGGTGTGATTCCGGCCGTCGAGAACATGCCGAGCAGCACGGCGACCAAGCCTGGCGACATCGTCACGAGCATGTCGGGTCAGACGATCGAAATCCTCAACACCGACGCCGAAGGCCGCTTGATCCTGTGTGACGCGCTGACGTACGCCGAGCGCTTCAAGCCGGCTGCAGTCGTCGACATCGCCACCCTGACGGGTGCTTGCGTGATCGCGCTCGGCCACCACAACAGCGGCCTGTTCTCGAAGGACGACGCTCTGGCGGGCGAACTGCTCGACGCGTCGCGCGAAGCGTCGGACCCGGCATGGCGCATGCCGCTCGACGACGAGTATCAGGAACAGCTGAAGTCGAACTTCGCCGACATGGCCAACATCGGCGGCCGGCCCGGCGGCAGCGTGACGGCGGCCTGCTTCCTGTCGCGCTTTACGGAAAGCTACTCGTGGGCGCACCTGGACATCGCCGGCACGGCGTGGAAGGGCGGGGCGGCCAAGGGGGCGACGGGGCGGCCGGTGCCGCTGCTCACGCAGTTCCTGATCGACCGCGCAGGCCAGTAATGGTACGGCGTAGCACCGATCGCACGTTCGTCGTGCGGGAGAAGTAAGCATGACACGCATCGACTTTCATACGAATGTCGGCGATTCGCTGCTCTACGCATGCCGGCTGGCCCGCAAGGCTTATCTTGCGGGCCAGCCGCTCGTGGTGCTTGCCGAACCCGCGCGCCTGCGCGCGTTCGACGAGCGCCTGTGGACGTTCTCGCCGCTCGATTTCGTGCCGCATTGCATGGCGGACAATCCGCTCGCCGAGCGTACGCCGGTCGTGCTCGCGGCCGATCTCGAGCGCGCGCCGCATCACCAGATTCTCTTGAACCTCGGCGCCACGGTGCCGGCGCAATTCGCGCGCTTCGAGCGCCTGCTCGAGGTCGTCGGCAATGCCGATGCGGAGCTGGTGGCCGGCCGCGAGCGGTATCGCTTCTACCGTGACCGCGGGTATGCTCTGAATAACTACAAGCAAGGCGCCTGATCCGGCGCGAGAGTCGTTTGTCCGACGGTTGAGCGGTGAGCCGCGCGCATGGCGCGGCAGGCACAGTCGATGAGGGCGCGACGGATTTACTGTAACAGGGAGATGAGTCGTGACCGATCCCAAAGACCTCAACGACCCTTCGTCGATTCCGGTACTGACCGACATCATCAAGCCGGGCCGTGCGCCCGGTGTACGCAGCGTCGAGACGGCGCACGCGCTGGCGCCCGAGCCGGCCGAACCGGCGCGCGAACCCGCGTCGACACCCGAACCCGAAGCAGCACCCGAACCCGCACCCGCACTCGACGTGCCGCGGGCCGCCCAGCCGCCCGCGGTGTCGCAGGAGCCTGAAGGAGCGGATGCACCCGAGCCGTCGCCGATCGAAGCGGCCGCGCCGGTTGCCGAGCCTGCGCCGCACATCGATCCCGCGCCGCAGGAACAACCCGTGCAGGCATCCGCGGCGCCGAGCCCTACTGCAACGACTGCAACGCCGCCCGCGTCGCGCGAGCTTGGTGTGCGTGAGGCCGAGCTGATCGCCGAGCGTTTGCGCGCACGGTTTGCCGGGTATCTGCGGGAAGAGGGGCGCGGCTTGATCGAAGCGCGCTGCCGCGAGGCGCTGCAAGAGCACACGAGTTGGCTCGTGCGCCAGGTTACGCGTGAAGTCGCGCTGGCGCTCGAAGCCGAGATGACGGGGTGGATTCGCGATGCCGTGCGCGACGAACTCGCCGCGCACGCATCACAACGCTGAACCACGCTACCGACCAGCAACCAGCGATCGTCAACCGGTTACGGCGCCCTTGTTCGCGGGCCGTGCCAGCGCCGCGTATTTCGCGAGGATGCCGCGCGTGTAGCGCGGGGCCGGTTGCTTCCATTGTGCGCGACGGCGCTCGAGCTCGGCCTCGTCGACATTGAGCTGCAACAGCAGCTTGTGCGCGTCGATCGTGATCGAGTCGCCTTCCTGCACCAACGCGATCGTGCCGCCCACGAACGCTTCGGGGGCCACGTGACCGACCACCATGCCCCAGGTGCCGCCCGAGAAGCGGCCATCGGTGATGAGGCCGACCGACTCGCCGAGCCCCTTGCCGATCAGCGCCGAAGTGGGCGCGAGCATTTCCGGCATGCCGGGGCCGCCTTGCGGGCCCAGATAGCGCAGCACGAGCACGTCGCCGGCCTTGATCTGGTCGGCCAGGATCGCGGTGAGCGCACTTTGCTCGTCGTCGAACACGCGTGCCGGACCCGTGATCGCGGGGTTCTTCAGGCCCGTGATCTTGGCGACGGCGCCGTCCAGGGCGAGGTTACCCTTCAGGATCGCGAGGTGCCCTTCCTTGTACAGGGCCTTTTCGATCGGGAAGATCACGTTCTGATCGGCGCGCGGCACGCTCGGCACGTCCTTGAGCGTTTCGGCGACCGTCTTGCCCGTGATCGTCATGCAGTCGCCATGCAGCAGGCCCGCGTCGAGCAGGATCTTCATGACTTGCGGGATGCCGCCTGCGCGATGCAGATCGGTTGCGACGTACTCGCCGGACGGCTTCAGATTGCAGATGACGGGCACGCGCTGGCGGATACGTTCGAAGTCGTCGATGCTCCATTCGACCTCGGCGGCATGCGCGATGGCGAGGAAGTGCAGCACGGCGTTGGTCGAGCCGCCCGTCGCCATGATCACGGCCACGGCGTTTTCGATCGACTTGCGCGTGATGATGTCGCGCGGCTTCAGGTCTTTCTTGACGGCTTCGACGAGCACGCGGGCCGATTCGGCAGCCGAAACGGCCTTTTCCTCGTCGGGGTTGGCCATCGTCGACGAGTACGGCAGCGACATCCCGAGTGCTTCGAACGACGAGCTCATCGTATTGGCCGTGTACATGCCGCCGCACGAGCCCGTGCTCGGGCAGGCGTTTTGCTCGATGCCGTCGAAGTCTTCCTGCGACATGCGGCCGGCCGTGAATTCGCCGACGGCCTCGAACGACGAGACGATCGTGAGGTCCTTGCCCTTCCAGTGGCCGGGGCGGATCGTGCCGCCGTACACGTAGATGCCGGGCACGTTCAGGCGCGCGAGCGCGATCATGCCGCCGGGCATGTTCTTGTCGCAGCCGCCGATCACGACGACGCCATCCATCCATTGGCCCTGCACGCAGGTCTCGATGCAGTCGGAGATCACTTCGCGCGAAACCAGCGAGTACTTCATGCCTTCGGTGCCCATCGACATGCCGTCGGAGATCGTCGGCGTGCCGAACGTCTGCGGATTGGCGCCGGCGTCCTTGACGGCGGCCACGGCCGCATCGGCAAGGTGCTGCAGGCCCGCGTTGCAGGGCGTGATCGTCGAATGGCCGTTCGCAATGCCGATCATCGGCTTGTCGAAGTCTTCCTTCTTGTAGCCGAGTGCGTAGTACATCGAACGGTTCGGGGCGCGCGCAACGCCTTCGGTGATGTTTCTGGAGCGGCGGTTGTAGGGCATGGGGGACTCCGGTTCGGTCATCTAATACAGGTATCGGGCCAGAATGCCGTTTCTCTTTACACGTGTCCAATATATTATTCAGCACCAATTAGGTCGAAGAATGTATCAGAGGGCAAAAGAGGACAAGGGGTAAAGCCGAAACCATGACTCCCGATCTGCGTCAGTTGCGCTACTTCGTCACCGTGGCCGAAGAGCGCCATTTCGGTCGTGCCGCGCAGCGCCTGTCGATGACGCAGCCGCCGTTGTCGCAGGCGATCCGCTTGCTGGAGGAGACGCTGGGTGTCGCGCTGTTTGCGCGCACCAAGCGGACGGTCGAGCTGACGGCCGTCGGTGCCGATCTGCTGCCCGAGGTGCGCAAGCTGCTCGCGCAAGCCGAGGCGCTGCGTCCGCTCGCGCAGAGCCTGGCGCGCGGCGAGGCCGGCGCGCTCTCGCTGTCGTTCGTGTCGACGGCCGACTACGGGCTGCTGCCGCAACTGCTGCATGCGTTCGCCGAGCGCTACCCGCGCGTGCGCCTGCAACTGGCCGAAGCGACGAGCGACGTGCAGATCGAGGAACTGGTCGCGGGCCGCATCGATTGCGGGCTCGTGATTCCGCCGCTGCCGCCGCGCCACGCAGCCACGCTCACGTATCTACCCGTCATGCGCGAACCGCTCGTGGCTGCGTTGCCCGCAAGCATCGTGCGGCATCGGGCCGGCAGCGCGCCGCGCGACTGGCTGGAGGCCCCCGTCTCGTTGACCGAGCTCGCGCAGTTGCCGCTGATCATCTTCCCGCGCCGTTTGGCGCCGGGCTTTTATGACATCATTACGGGCTGCTACGGCGCCGCGGGTCTCACGCCGCGCATCGGCCAGGAGGCGATCCAGATGCAGACGATCGTCAGTCTCGTGTCGGCCGGCATGGGCGTCGCGCTGGTGCCGCAATCGTTGCGGAACTTGCGGCGCACCGGCGTCGTCTATCGGCCGCTCGAGCACAGTACGCCCGTCGTCGAGACGGGGCTCGTCTGGCGCACGGCCGATGTGAGCCCGGTGCTCGCCGGTTTTATCGACATCGTGCGCGCGCATGTGGCGCTGCTCGATGCCGCCAAAGTCGTCGGCCGGCGCTAACCCATTCACGGTTCAATCAGAAAGAAAGGTCCTTGCCCTCACGATGCTGACTCATCCCAATTTCGATCCCGTTGCGATTCATCTGGGCCCGCTCGCGGTACGCTGGTACGGCCTCATGTACCTCGTCGCGTTCGTGCTGGCGATCGTCGTCGCGCGGGTGCGGCTGCGTTTGCCGCACGTGGCCGCGCAAGGCTGGACCGCGAAGGACATCGACGACATCCTGTTCTACGGCGTGCTCGGCACGATTCTCGGCGGCCGCCTCGGCTATGTGCTGTTTTACAAGGCGAGCTTCTACTTCGCGCATCCGCTCGACGTGTTCAAGGTCTGGCAGGGCGGCATGTCGTTTCACGGCGGCTTTCTCGGCGTGACGTTCGCGATGGTGCTGTTCGCCTGGCAGCGCAAGCGCTCGTGGCTGGAAGTGACCGACTTCGTTGCGCCGATGGTCCCGACGGGCCTCGCCGCCGGCCGGCTTGGCAACTTCATCAACGGCGAGCTCTGGGGGCGTGTGACCGATCCGCATGCGCCGTGGGCCATGATGTTTCCGAGCGCATCGGAAGAGGACGCTGCATGGCTTACCGCGCATCCGCAACTGGCGGCGAAGTGGCATCTGACCGACGTGTTCGCGCAGTACCACATGCTGCCGCGCCATCCGTCCGAGCTCTATGAGATCGCGCTCGAGGGCGTGGTGCTGTTCTTCGTGCTGTGGTTCTTCACGCGCAAGCCGCGTCCGCTCGGGGCGGCGTCAAGCGTGTTCCTGATCGGCTATGGGCTGGCGCGCTTCACGGTCGAGTTCGCGCGCGAGCCCGACGACTTCCTGGGCCTGCTGGCGCTGGGCTTCTCGATGGGCCAGTGGCTGTCGATGCCGATGATCGTTGCGGGCATCGCCATGCTCGTGTGGTCGTACCGGCGCAACGCCAAGCGCTGAACACGAACGGTGCGCACCCGATACTCGGTTGCGCGCACAACTATATGGCAGAGCGCAGCGGCGGCACTTGCATGAGCGAGTTGCCGCCGCTGCGCTTTTTGCTTCTTATCGCGTCATTTGCACCGAACCCGACACGTTGACGGTCACCGTCGACGTGCCGCCTTCCATCGGTACCGGGGCGGGCGCCGCATTGCCCGGCGCCGCCATGGCGCGCATCGCGAACATCGGACGCGGCGGCTGCGTGCCGTTGCGGCCTACTTCGACTTCGCGAATCGTGTAGCCGCCGTAGCCGAACGCCCGTGCCGACGATTCCGCTTGCGAGCGGAACGAGGCGATCGCTTCGCCCGTCAACTTATTGGCGGCCTCGCGCTGCGCTTCGGGCGACAACGAGAACGAAACGTTGCCCACCTGCATCGCGCTGCTCAGCTCGCCCGCGAGCCGCGACGCTGCGGCGAAATCGTGCGAATGGAGGATGACCTCGGTCCGGCCGCGCCAAGCCGAGATGCGGCCGTCGCGATCGGTCATCGGATAGATCGAGAACTCGCCCGTATGGGCGCTCACGTTCGTTGCGCCCTTCGCTTGCTTGAGCGCGGTGTTGGCGTGCTGGTTCAGCGCGTCGGTCAGCGAGGCCGGGTCACGCGCCTGCTGTTCGTAGAACAGCGTGATGTCGACGACGTCCTGCGGCACGTCGGTGCTTGCTTGCGCTGACAGCGACAGCACGCCTGAAGGCGGGCTTTGCGTGACCACCGTATCGGCATGCGCCGTCGATGCGCCGAACGCGAGCAGCAGCGCGGCAACGAGTGTCGGAACTGCCGACGCGGCAGCGGTTGTTCTTTTCATGTGGAGGCTCCAGAAGGGGCGTGGAAAGGCGAGGCCTTGGTGTTACATGAGTTGTTCCGTGATGAAACGCCATTCGTCCTCGGTCACGGGCGTGATCGACAGGCGATTGCCCTTGGCCAGCACGCGCATGCCCGCGAGTTCGGGATGCGCACGCAACGCGCCAAGCGGCACCAGGGGTGTTTTCTTGACGAAGCGCACGTCGACGAGCAGCCAGCGCGGCGTCTCTTGCGTCGATTTCGGGTCGAAGTAGGGGCTCTTGGGATCGAATTGCGTCGGGTCGGGATAGGCGGTCGAGCAAACTTGCGCCAGCCCTGCAATGCCGGGCTCGGCGCAGCTCGAGTGATAGAACAGCACCCCATCGCCGAGCCGCATCGCGTCGCGCATGAAGTTGCGGGCCTGATAGTTGCGTACGCCGGTCCACGGCAGCGTGCGCTCGGGTGCGTGGGCGAGATCGTCGATGCTTGCTTCGTCCGGTTCGGACTTCATGAGCCAGTAGCGCATGGGGCAATGGAATCAGTGCGATGCGTTGATCAAGGAGGGCACGAGCGGCGGTGGCGCGCTGTGCGGCACGTCGAGCACAGTGTAGCGGTAGCCGTACGCGAGGAAACGACGCTGCAAATGAAAAACGGCATCGGTATAACCGATGCCGTTGAATAAAGTCCCCGCCTTGGCCGCTAGGCCGGCATCCTGAACCGAGGGTTCAGAATTGGTCGCAGTTAGTCGCACTTCGGGTACATCAGACAGAGTGACGCGCACGCCCGTGCTACAAATTTCCGCAACCGTGCACATGGCATTGGTTCAAGGAATCTATGACCTTGGCGAACCAGGCAGGGAAGCCGTAAAACCTGTGATTGAAAACGACGGCTGCTCGTTACTGCGCTTCGTGCTGTGCAAGCACTGCATCGAGCTGTTCGTTCATTTGGTGCATTGTACGCCGGATTTCTTCCGCGGGGAACGCCTCGCCGTGACGCACGCTGTATTGCAGCTTGAGCAGTTCCGATGCGAGCGAGAGCGCAGCCATCACCGCGATGCGGTCGGTGCCGCGCACGTTGCTGTGCGTGCGGATCTTCGTCATCTCCGCGTCGACGCGCGCGACGGCCTCGAGCAGCGCCGCTTCGGTTTCCGGCGAACAGGCGAGGCGATAGCTCTGGCCCAGAATCGAAACTTCGATCTGCTTGGTCGTCATGCATTTTCTCCGTGCTGAGTGGCCGGGCCGCTCGCTGCTTCGCCCGTGGACGGCGCGAGCAGATCGAGCTGGCTGTCGCCGTCGTACGGCCCTTTGGTGCTCGGTAGTTTTTCGAGGATGGCGTTCAGGCGCACCTGTGCGTCGTCGATCTTCGCGAGCAGGGTGTCGCGCTCGCCTTGCAACGCGTTGCGCTCGTCGCGCAGCAGCGCGAGCTCGGCGCGCGTGGCCTCATTTTCCTGGCGCAATTGCGCGAGCTGTTCCTCGAGCGCATGACGCGCCTGCTGATGGCGTTCGTTGATCGCGATCAGGCGGCCGATATTCTGTGACAGTGTTTCGAGTTCGTTGAGCATCTGCTGCGTCCTCTAAAGACCCCGCATTTTAGCGCGGAATGTGAAAGCGTCAGGCCATTCAGTCGTATCGAGACGTAACGGATGGTCGCTTTTTTTGCGGTAATGCCTTCGATTTCGACAGATTCTGGCGATTCTTGACGCTCACGCACGCGCACTTCTACACTTGCGGCACTTTGGTGCCGTGCGTGTCCCCGTTTCGACGCGCGCGGTTAAACGGGAAACAGGGAGCGAAATCCGCCAGGATGAGCCAACCTGTGCTGCCCCCGCAACGGTAAGCGATGCGCCGTCCGCGTGAAGCGGCGGCGAGTTTCGGTCCAGGGCCACTGCGCACGACATGCTGCGTGGGAAGGCGGAGTCGATATGTCGTCAGCCCGGATACCGGCCAGAGCGGGAGCGCAGCGCGTCTTGGCAGACGCCGCGCTCATGGCTTGGCGTGCTTCGCGGGGATGCGAAGGGTGCGCCGATCTCACCCGAAGACAATCGATGTCCTCCACGTTTTCTTTGCGCGCGGTGCCGTTCGGCTCGCTTATCCGTACGACACCCTGCGGCGTAGCGCGTTCGTCACGATCGGCTGGCCGCGGCAGAAATCACCCAGCGGACCTGCCTCGATGAATCCGCTCGCCTCGTCATTGCGAGCGGGGATGAGCGCGCGCAGGGCGGCGCTCATCTGGCTGCTGCTGGCCGCTGGGGCGCTCGCCGTGTTCGTCGCCGCGCTTGCGCTCGGCAGCGTCACCGTTTCGCCCGGGCGCGTGCTCGGTGCGCTCGTGCATGTCGGTGCGGGCCAGGACGACGTGGGCGGCGCAATCGTGCGCTCACTGCGTCTGCCGCGCGCGCTGGCCGGCTTCGCGTGCGGCGCGCTGCTCGCACTGGCGGGCGCATTGCTGCAGGTGTTGCTGCGTAATCCACTCGCCGAGCCTTATGTGCTCGGCGTCTCGGGCGGTGCAGCCGCGTTCGCCGTGCTCGCGCTCGTCGCCGGATGCGCATGGTGGCTCGTCGATGTCGCGTCATTCGCTGGCGCGTTGGTGTCGATCGCGCTCGTCCTGTGCCTGGCGCGCCGCGAGCTGTGGCGCGGGCAAGCGCAGGAGGCGTCGCCTCGTCTGTTGCTGACGGGCGTCGTCGTCGCGACCGGATGGGGCGCGGTCATCACGCTGCTGCTCGCGACCTCGCCCGACGAGCGCCTGCGCGGCATCCTCTTCTGGCTGACCGGCGATCTGAACGGCGCGACACGTCCGTGGCTCGCACTCGCGACGCTCGTCGTGGCGCTGGCGGTGACGGTGCCCATTGCGCCTCAGTTGAATGCGCTCGTGCGCGGCGAGGGGCTGGCCCAAGCACTCGGCGTGCCCGCGGCACAGTTGCGCCTACGTTTATTCGTGGTGGCATCGCTGGCCGCCGCGGCATCGGTTACGACGGCGGGCACGATCGGGTTCGTCGGTCTCGTCGTGCCGCACGCGCTGCGCCTCGCGTTCGGCAATGATCAGCGCATGCTCGTGCCGGCCGCCGCGCTCGCGGGCGGGGCCGCGGTGATGGGCGCCGATCTGATCGCGCGCACGGTGCTCGCGCCGGCTCAACTGCCGGTAGGCGTCGTCACGGCGCTCATCGGCGTACCGGCGTTCTTGTGGATGCTGCTCGGATCACGCCGATGAGTTCGCTCGCACCGCTTCCTACAGGTTCTCTGTCTGCCCAGCACCTGACGCTGCGCGCCGGCGCACGCACGCTGCTCGACGATTTCACGCATACGTTCTTTGCCGGCGAGATCTGGTGCGTCGCAGGCCCGAACGGGGCAGGCAAGACGACGCTGATCTCGGCGCTCGCAGGGCTCGCCGAGCCGGCCGCAGGGCAGGTGGAGCTCGACGGCGTGGCGCTCCACGCATGGCGCGGTGCCGAGCTCGCGCGGCGCCGCGCCTTGATGCCGCAGGACACCCATGACGCGTTCGCGGCCAGCGTGTTCGACGTCGTGCTGCTGAACCGCTTGCCGCATCTGGCCGGCTGGGGCTGGGAACAGCCGGCCGATCGGGCTTGCGCGCATGCGGCGCTCGAGCGGCTGGCGCTCGAGCCGCTGGCCGGGCGTAACGTGTTGTCGCTGTCGGGCGGCGAACGCCGGCGTGTGGCGCTGGCCGCTGTCCTCTGCCAGGATGCGCCGCTCTTGCTGCTCGACGAGCCGCTCGCGCACCTGGACTGGCATCACCAGATCGAATGCTTGACCGTGCTCGCGCAGTGGGTGGCACAGGTACCGCGCACGATCGTGTTCTCGTGTCATGACCTCACGCTGGCGCGTCGTTTCGCCACGCACGCGCTGCTGATGGACGGCAAGGGTGGGGCCTACGCAGGGCCCGTACGCGACGTGCTGAGCCCGACGCTTGCCAGCCGCGCATTCGGGTATCCCCTCGTGCTGATCGAGCAGGACGGCCACGAGGCGCTGGTGCCGGCCCTGCCGCATGCCGGCGCAAGCGCCGGGCCAGGCCGCTAGCGGCGGCGATCCCGGTTTTACCGAATTGAACTGCAGGCGCATGTCCGGGTATGGTGACGCCTTCGCGCGGCGCGGATGGCAACGCCCGCGGGCCGTGTGCTATTTAGCTTGAAATAAGAAACAAAATGAACGCTCCATTACCGTTGCCTGTCGTCGAACCGCTCGATCGATCGTTGCGCAACACGCTGAACCGACTCATCGACGCCAAGACGAAGCCGCCCGGCAGCCTCGGCACGCTGGAGGTCGTCGCGCGCCAGATGGGCATGATCCAGCAGACGACGCAGCCGTCGATCCGCCGCCCATTGATGATCGTATTCGCCGGCGATCACGGCATCGTGCACGAGGGTGTGAGCCCTTATCCGCAGGCCGTCACGTCGCAAATGGTCTCCAACTTCCTGGCGGGCGGCGCGGCGATCAACGTGATCAGCCGCGTGGCCGGTCTCGAACTCGAAGTCGTCAATGCCGGCGTGGCGACACCGCTTGCGCCGCTGCCGGGCCTGGTCGACATTCCGATTGGCAGCGGCACGCGCAACTTCGCGCACGAACGCGCGATGACGATGAACGAAGCCCGCGCGGCGCTGCTGGCCGGCGCCGCGCGCGTGCGTCATCACGCGGGGCTCGGCACGAACGTGATCGGTTTCGGCGAGATGGGCATTGGCAACTCGTCGTCGGCCGCCTGTTTGATGAGCCGGCTCTGCGACGTGCCGATCGACGAATGCGTGGGCCGCGGCACCGGCCTCGACAATGCAGGGCTCGCACGCAAGCGCAACGTGCTCGCGTCGGCGCTCGCGCACCATCGGCAGGCGACGCACCCGCTCGACGTTCTTGCCACGTTCGGCGGCTTCGAAATCGCGATGATGGCGGGGGCGTATCTGGCCGCGGCCGAGGCGAAGATGACGATTCTCGTCGACGGTTTCATTGCGACGGCCGCGCTCGTCGTCGCCGATGCGCTCGAGCCCGCCGTGCGCGAGTACTGCGTGTTCGCGCACCTGTCGAACGAAGCCGGTCATCGCCGCATGCTCGACTACTTCGGCGCCAAGCCGCTGTTGTCGCTCGACATGCGCCTTGGCGAAGGCACGGGCGCCGCGCTCGCGCTGCCGGTGCTGCGCGCCGCCATCGCGTGCCTGAACGAGATGGCCAGCTTCGAATCCGCCGGCGTGACGAGCCGCCCCGCACGATGAGCGCTGAGCGCGGGCAGCCGCCCGTCGCTTTCGCGCGCGCGGCAGGCTTGCGCGCCGAGCTGCGCTACTTCTGCGCCGCGCTCGGCTACTTCACGCGCATTCCGGTACCGCGCGGCATCGGCTTCGCACCGGGCGACCTGGCTGGCGCGGCGCGCTATCTGCCGCTCGTGGGCGTGATCGTCGGCGGCATCGGTGGGCTCGTCTATCTGGCGGCACTGCGCGTGTTTCCGGTTTCGATCGCCGTGCTGTTGTCGATGGCCGCGACACTGGCGGTCACCGGCGCGTTTCACGAAGATGGCCTCGCCGATTGCTGCGACGGCTTCGGTGGCGGCGCTACGCGCGACGACGTGCTGCGCATCATGCGCGACCCGCGGCTCGGCGCATTCGGTGCGGTCGGCCTCGTGCTCGCGCTCGCGTTGAAATGGCAGGCGCTCGCAGCCTTGCCTCCATTGCGCGCGGCCTGGGTCATGTTGGCCGCACACGCTGCCAGTCGCACGCTGGCGGCCAGCTTCCTCGCGACGCTCGACTATGCGCGCACCGAAGGCAAGGCGCAGCCCGTGGCGCAGCGCATGTCGGCCGGTGCGCTCGCATGGGCCGCGGTGCTCGGCTTGCCCTGGCTGTTCTGGCCGGATTGGCGTGCCGGCGCTTGTGCGCTGGCGCTCGCCGTCGTCTGCCGCGTCTTGCTGGCGCGCTATTTCGTCCGGCGTCTCGGCGGCTATACCGGCGATTGTCTTGGCTTTGCACAGCAGATATTCGAGCTGGCGATCTACCTGACCGTTCTCGGATGGACCTCGTACTGATCCGCCACCCGGCGCCGGCCGTCGACGCAGGCGTGTGCTACGGCAGCAGCGACGTGCCGCTCCTTGATGCCGCTGGCGCATCAGCGCAGGCCTTGGCCGAGCGGCTTGCCGAACTCGATGCGCCCCCGCCGCAAGCGCTGTGGACGAGTCCCCTGCAGCGTTGCGCGCAGGTGGCAGCGCCGCTTGCGCAGCATTGGCGATGCGCGTATCACGTCGATGCGCGTTTGCAGGAAATCGACTTCGGCAGCTGGGAGCGCAAGCGTTGGGATGCCATCGACCGTGCGGCGCTCGATGCGTGGGCCGCCGACTTGCAACATGCGCGCGCGCATGGCGGCGAGAGCGTTGCACAGTTCACGACACGCGTGGGGCAGTGGTTCGACGGTTTGACGGCAGTGGGTTCGAGCGACGAGCACGTGTCGCATTGCCACGTCGTGACACATGCTGGCGTCATGCGCGCGCTGGCCTCGCTTGCACTGGGTGTACCGCTCCAGACGGCGCTCGGCTGGCCGCTCGGGATGGCGGCGATTGCCTGGCTGCGGCGCGAGGGAACCTCCGGCGCCTGGCGTCTCGTACATTGGAACGCTTGACGAGGCTCACCCGACGGCTTCGCCTCATCGAACTCGGCAGCGCTCGACGCTCAATGTGACGCGGCTTGCGGTTGCCGCGAGCGTGCCAGTTCGAGGTCTTCGCACAACTGCGCCGCGCCTTGCGCCAGACGCGGGCCGGGCCGGTTGATCAAATCTCCATCGATGGCGAACAGATTGCCGCGGGCTACGGCGGTCAGAGTCGGCCACGCACGCCAGGCGTCGAGCGAAGGCAGCGGCGCGTCGGGCTTGGTTGCGCCTGCCTTGGCCGTCACGATCGCCTCGGGATTCGCGGCCAGCACGGCCTCGGTCGAGACGGTCGGCACGAGCGGCGCGAGTTCGCCGAACACATTGCGCCCGCCGCATAGGGCAATGACGTCGCTGACGATATGCGTGCCGTTCAACGTCATCAGCGGACGATCCCACACCTGATAGAACACGGTCACGCTCGGCCGTTGCGCGTAGCGCGCGCGCAGATGCGCGATATCGGCGCGATAGGCGCGCGCGGCGGCGTCTGCGGTCGGCGAGGTATCGAGCAGCTTGCCCAGCCGCTCGACGTTCGTCGCGACGTCTTCGAGCCGGTGGGGCTCGCTATGAAAAATCGGGATGCCGAGCGCCTTGAGTCGCTCGAATGCGCGCGAGTCGTTGCCGTGGCGCCAGACGACGATCAGATCGGGCTTGAGCGCGACGATGCGCTCGAGATCGATGGCCGTGTTGCTGCCGACGCGCGGCAAGGACTTGGCGGCTGAGGGATAGTCGCTGTAAGAGACGGCGCCGACGAGCCGCGTTCCACCGCCGGCCGCGTAGACGAGCTCGGTCACATGGGGTGCAAGGCTCACGACGCGCGTGGCGGGTGCGGCGAGCGTGACCGTCGCGCCGGCATCGTCGACGACGGAGATCGCGGCTCGCGCAGGCGGCGACGAAGCGAGCGCATACGAGACGGCAAGCGCGCACGCGCTAGCAAGGCGCATGACGGCCGATCGCACGTGATGGACCCTTGCGCGGCCACCACGCCAGCTAGAGCGGCGAGCGTGTCCGGGGCGGCCGCCACGGACAGCGGGGTCGTCGGACATCATGTGTGACCTTGCCGGGCGGCTTTGACGGCAACGGGCAAGCCGGCCACCATCAGCGTGACTTCGCGCGCCACGGCCGCGACACGCTGATTGAGGCGGCCCAGCTCGTCGACGTAATGACGTGTCACGGCGCCGAGCGGCACGACGCCGAGGCCGATTTCATTGCTGACGACGATGATTTTGCCCGGCGCGCGCACGAGTGCCGCCTCGAACGCGTCGAGCCGGGCCGCGAATGCCTCGAGCGGCAGCGCATGCGCTTCGCCCTCGCGTGGACACAGCAGATTGGCGAGCCATAGCGTCAGGCAGTCGATCAGCACGCAGTGCGCTTCGCCTTGCGCGTCGCCGAGCGCACCGGCCAGGTCGGCCTGCGCTTCGATCAGGCGCCAGTGTGCGGGCCGCCGGGCACGATGATGCGCGATGCGAGCAGCGAACTCGTCATCGGCGCCGCACGCCGTGGCGATGTAGGTGACGGGCAGGCCGCTGTCGGCTGCGAGCCGCTCGGCATAGCCGCTCTTGCCCGAGCGCGCACCGCCGAGCACGAAGGTCAGGTCAGGCATGGTCATTGCCGGATTGTACTGGTGCCGGCTGGCTTCGCCAGCGCGCGCGTCAGGCCAGCAACATCTGCGTGCAGCGGAACAGTGCGAGCGTGCGGCCGTTCGGGTCGAACACCGTGGCGTCCCACACGTGCGTGCTGCGGCCTAGATGCACGGCCGTGGCGACGGCGCGGATCGTGCCGTCGCGACAAGTGCCGAGGAAGTTGCTCTTGAGCTCGATCGTCGTGAAATTCTTCGCCTGCTCGGGCAGGTGGGCGATGCACGCATAGCCACAGCAGGTGTCAGCCAGGCCGATCACCGTGGCGGCGTGTAAGAAGCCGTTCGGCGCGAGCAACTCGGGCCGCACGACGAGCTTGCCCGTCAGCGTGCCCTGGGCGAGCGCGACGATACGCACGCCGAGCAGGTCGGGCAGCGTGCCGCGCTGAAGGTCTTGAAGGGTTTCGGGCGTGAACTCCGGACGCAACGTCGACATGACAGAGGGCTCCTCGTCGGATACGGACATCGGGACATCGAGACCTTGGCCGGACGCCCGAGCGCCTGTCATCAGCGGGAACAGGCCCTAGCTCCGACACTGGGCAGGCGCCGCGGCCGTGGGGTTTCGGGCGCGACGCATTTGCCGATATTATCGGTATCCGCAACGCGATGCATTTTTGACGACGAGACGCAACCGGCCGTGCTTGCTGCGGCCTTTCACGCGGGAGTGGTTCATGACGGTGATCGTAGTGGCGAACCCCAAAGGCGGCGTGGGCAAGAGCACGCTGTCGACGAATCTGGCAGGGTCTTTTGCGGCAAACGGCGAATGGGTGGCGCTGGCCGATCTGGATCGGCAGCAATCGTCACACACGTGGCTCGCCTTGCGGCCCGAAAGCTTGCCCGCCATCGAAGCATGGCAGGTCGATCCCGAGGTTCCCGCCAAGCCGCCGAGAGGCCTCGAGCGCGCCGTCGTCGACACGCCGGCGGGTCTGCACGGCACGCGCCTGGCGGCAGCGCTTGACGTGGCGGACAAGGTGATCGTGCCGCTTCAGCCGTCGATGTTCGACATCCTCGCCACCCAGCATTTCCTCGAACGGCTCGCCAAGGAGAAGGCCGTGCGCAAAGGGAGGATCGAGGTCGGGGTGGTCGGCATGCGCGTCGATGCGCGCACGCGCTCGGCCGAGCAGTTGCACCGCTTCGTCGAGAGCCTCGAACTGACGGTGCTCGGCTTTTTGCGCGACACGCAGAACTACGTGCAGCTCGCGGCGCACGGGCTCACGTTGTGGGATGTGGCGAAAAGCCGTGTCGAGCGGGATCTCGAGCAGTGGGAGCCCATCACGGCCTGGGCGGCGAAATGACGCAGGCCGGGCACGTGTGTGCCCGGCGCAACGGAGCAGGGCGGGCGCGTCAGGTCCAGTTCTGCACGGGCACGTGGCCGCGGCTGCCCTTGATCTTGTTGTGTTCGTCGACGAACACGAGGTCCGGCGTCCAGCCCGCCTTCAGCTCGGCTTCGTCGACCGTCGCGAACGCGGCGATGATCACGAGGTCACCCAGCTGGGCACGCCGTGCGGCCGAGCCGTTCAGCGAGATCATGCCGCTGCCGCGCTCGCCGCGGATCGCATAGGTCGAGAAACGCTCGCCGTTGCTGACGTTCCAGATGTCGATGCGCTCGTTTTCGACGATGTTCGACGCTTCGAGGAGGTCCTCGTCGATGGCGCACGAGCCTTCGTAATGAAGCTCGCAGTGCGTGACGGTGGCGCGGTGAATCTTCGATTTCAGCATGTGGCGCTGCATGGCCGTTTCCTTCAGACGATTGCCGCGGCGCGGCGTCAGATTTCCAGATTATCGATGAGACGCGTGTTGCCGAGCTTGGCGGCGGCCAGCACGACGAGCGGCGCATCGACTTCTTGTACGGCGGGCGCAAGCAGGTTGGCGCGCTTGCGCACCGCGATGTAATCGGGCTGCCAGCCGCGTGCGGCGAGGCTCGCCATCGCTTCGCGCTCGAGCGCGGCGAAGTCGCGGTTGCCGGTCAGCACGGATTCGCGCACGCGTGCGAGCGTCGCGGCCAGCATCGGCGCTTCGGCACGCTCGGCCGCGCTCAGATAGCGGTTACGCGAGCTCAGCGCGAGGCCGTCGGTGTCGCGCACGGTCTCGGCCGCGATGATGTCGGTCGGCAGTGCGAACTGATTGCACATTTGCCGCACGATCATGAGCTGCTGATAATCCTTCTTGCCGAACACGGCCACGCGCGGCTGCACGCACGACATCAGCTTCATGACGACCGTGCAGACGCCCGCGAAGAAGCCCGGGCGGAACTCGCCTTCGAGGATATCGCCGAGATCGTGCGGCGGATGCACGCGGTATTCCTGCGGCTCGGGATACATGTCGCGCTCGGTCGGCGCGAACAGGACGTAGACGTTTTCCTTTTGCAGCTTCTCGATGTCGGCTTGGAGCGTGCGCGGATATTTGTCGAAGTCTTCGTTCGGGCCGAACTGCAGACGGTTCACGAAGATGCTCGCGACGACCGGGTCGCCGTGCTGACGCGCGAGGCGCATCAGCGACAAATGGCCCTCATGCAGATTGCCCATCGTCGGCACGAACGCCGTACGGTTTTGGCCGCGCAACTGATCGCGCAATTCCTGAATCGAACTGATGACTTTCATGATGGGCCGGGTGCAAAGGCGTTTACGCCGAGGGGGTCGTCGAGCGCGGGATTGTAGAGGATTTGACTGCCAGTGACATCGAAAAGAGCGATCGCTAGAGCGCTGCTTCACCCGCACGCTTGGCGCCGGCAGCTCAGGCCGGCAGGTAGGCGAGGCGCACGTAAATCGGTGCGAATGGCTCCGCCTGGGTGATCTCGAGCAGCGATTCGCGTGAGAGTTCGAGCATCGCGATGAAGTTCACGACGACGACGGGTACGCCACGCGTCACGTCGAACAGCTCGCAGAACTCCATGAAACGCACGTTCTGCAACCGCCGCAAGATCGCGCTCATGTGTTCGCGCACCGAGAGCTCCTCGCGCGAAATCTTGTGATGCTGTACGAGCTTGGCGCGCTTGATCACGTCGGCCCAGGCGGCGCGCAGCTCGTCGGCCGCCACGTCGGGAAAGCGCGGCGCGATGCTCTGCTCGATGTAGACCTCGGCGCGCAGGAAATCGCGTCCGAGCTGCGGCAGCTGGTCGAGACGCTGCGCCGCGAGCTTCATGCGCTCGTATTCGAGCAGACGCCGCACGAGCTCGGCGCGGGGGTCTTCGGCCTCATCGCCGGTGTCGGCCTTCTTGACCGGCAGCAGCATGCGCGACTTGATTTCGATCAGCATCGCCGCCATCAGCAGATACTCCGACGCGAGCTCGAGATTCGTCTTGCGTAGCTGCTCGACGTAACCGAGGTACTGCGTCGTGACCTCGGCCATCGGGATGTCGAGGACGTTGAAGTTCTGCTTGCGGATCAGGTACAGCAGCAAATCGAGCGGCCCTTCGAACGTTTCGAGGAATACCTCGAGCGCATCGGGCGGGATGTACAGGTCCTGCGGCAGCTTGAACAGCGGCTCACCGTACAGGCGAGCAAACGCGATGCCGTCGACGGTGTCGGGCGTCGTATCCGTGGCGGGCGCGGTCAGCGCCGCTGGCGGCTCGGGCGAGCGCCGGACCTCGTCGGCGGAAGCCACGCTTTAGAAGTTCTGGTAGTAGACGTAGGGCGTCTGCGGCACGCGCGCGGCCTGCTGCGTGGCACGCTCGTCGAGATCGATCGGCTGCTTGTCCCACAGCAGCGCGCGGCCCTGGCGCTGTTCGGCCTCGAGCGAGGGCTTTTGCTGCTTCAGTTGATTCAGGAATTGCGTGATGTCGGACTGGTACATGTTTCGACGGTCGTTTAAATTGGGGGCATAACAGCGCGGCGCGCGCCGTTTCTGGCAAGGTGCGATTTTAGCGCATGCGCAAACAGGCGGAACATCGGGCAGGCTGCGACCGTCCAAGGCGGGCGCGCAGCTTGCTCCGATGCGATGTAGTAGACGCAGGCGTGAAGGCCCGCAAGCCCGCACGCAGGCCCGAGGCCCGGCTGGGTCGCCGAGGCCCGTGCCGTATGATCAAATGGGCGATGCGCGGGCAGGGCAGCGCCACCGGCGCCTTGCGGCGCTTCGCCGAAACCGTCTCAGTCCAACGTCGTCGGGAGGTTCTGTTTGCCGGGAGCAGTGATCGACTCGCGGCGTTCGCCGCCCCGCGGACGCCATCAGGCGCGCGAGCTCGCGCGCGGCTGGCGGTCCGTGGCGCTCGGCGCGCTGCTCGCTTTGCTCGCCACGCCCGCCGCGGCCAAATACGACATCGAGATCGACGCGCCGCGCGCGCTCAAGAAGTTGCTGGAGCGACACCTCGATCTCGCGCGGTTTGCCAAGCGCGAGGACGTCACCGACGATCAATTCGACTTTCTCGTCACGGCCACCCCGCAACAGGTGCGCGATCTCGCGGCCACCGATGGCTACTTCTCGCCCGTCGTGCGCACTGACGTGCGACGCGCCGGCGAGCAAAAGCGCGTGACGGTGCATGTCGACCCGGGACCGCGCACGACCGTGTCGTCGGTCGATCTGACATTCGAAGGCCCTGTGCTCACCGAAGAGCCGGCGCGCCAAAATGCCACGCGTTTCGCGTTCCCGATGCACGTGGGCGACCCGTTCACGGAAGAGGCGTGGAGCGGTGCGAAGGAGGCTGCGCTCAAGCAATTGCAGGCACGCCGCTACCTGGGCGCGAAAATCGTGCACTCCGAGGCGCGCATCGATCCGCGCAAGCGGCAAGCCGTGCTGTCGGTCGCGTTCGACAGTGGTCCGACGTTCACGCTTGGCCCGCTCGACGTGTCAGGCGTGCGTCGTTATCCGGGAGAGATCGCCACCAACGTCAATCCGCTCGGCGTCGGCGAGGTTTATAGCGCCGAGCGCATCGCCGAGCTGCAGCGGCAGCTGCAGAACACGCCGTACTACGCAAGCGTCGCGATCGACGTCGACAGCGACGTCGCCAAGCCGCGCGAAACGCCGGTTCACGTCAAGGTCAGCGAGTATCCGTACAACAGCGTGCGCGGCGGCGTCGGCTATGCGACGGATACCGGCGCGCACGTGCAGGGCTCCTATACCTATCTCGACACGTTCGGCGCCGCCTGGCCGTTCTCGATCCAGGGCCGGCTCGACCAGATCCAGCAGTACGGCCAGGTGCAGTTGTCCATGCCGCCCGGCGCACGCGGCTGGGTCAACAGCGCGCTCGCGTCGTACACGAACACGCAGGTGGCCAGCACGCGCATCTATAGCGCACGTGTGGGCGTCCAGCGTGCGCGCACGGCGCAGTTCATCGACCACACCTATTCGATCCAGTACTACTCGGACCGGCTCGATCAGAACGCGGGCCGGCCGACCGTGAGCCATGCGCTCATGCCGCAGTGGGCGTGGACGCGCCGCAACGTCGACGACCCGTTGTTCCCGCGTTCGGGCAATCTGCTGCACGTCGAGGCCGGCTTCGCGATCAAGGGTGCGCTGACCGATGAGACGTTCATCCGCGGCTATGGACGCGGCGAGCAGTATCTGCCGTTCGGCAAGCGCGACCTGTTGCTGCTGCGCGGCGAGCTCGGCGGTGTCTTCACGGGCGCAAGCTCGAGCGGCATCCCCGCGTCGCTGCTGTTTCGCGCGGGCGGCTCGAACTCCGTGCGCGGCTACAGCTTCCAGAGTATCGGCAACACCGTCGACGGTTCGGTGCTGCCGACCAAATACCTCGTCACGGCGACGACCGAATATCAGCACTGGTTCTCGCATGACTGGGGCGCGGCCGTCTTCTACGATATCGGTACGGCCACCGATGCCTGGCACGAGCGCGTGTTCTATCAGGGCGTAGGCCTCGGGGCACGCTGGCGTAGCCCCGTCGGTCCCGTCAATGTCGACCTCGCCTATGGCCTGCGCAACAAGAGCGTGCGGCCGTATCTGACGCTCGGCGTCGCTTTCTGATCCTGCCCATCCGCCCATGACGAACGATTCGCCGCCTCCGCCCCACGACGACGATCGCGCCGACGCCGCGCGCGATGCCGACGAGCCGGCCAAGCCGCCCGTACGGCGCCGCGGTGGCCGCGGATGGCGCGTGCTGGCATGGTCGATCGCGGACGTGGCGGTCGTCATCGTTCTCGTGCTGGCCGCGCTTTACGGCGCGCTCACGACCGAGCGCGGCACGCAACTCGCATGGCGCACGGCCGTCGCGGTGACGGGCGGGCGGCTCTCGGGCACGTTGGCAGGCGGCACCCTGGCGACGGGCGTGCGCTTGAAAGACGTGCGCTGGCATGAGGCTGCCACGCCAGGTGCCGGCGCGGTTGCGGCCACCGATATCCGCATCGACAGCATCGACGGACGCTGGGCGCTGACGCGTTCGCCGTGGCGCTTGACCGTCGACGAGCTGCGCATCGGCACGCTCGATGCGCGGGTCGCGCCTTCGACGAATCCCGCGCCGATCCGGCTGCCCGCGAGTCTGCAGTTGCCGCTTCAGATCGAGGTGCGCGCGCTGGTCGTGGACAAGATCGTCTGGCGCAGCGGCACCACGGCGACCGAGTTCGACCGCTTGCGCTTGCGCGGCCACAGCGACGGACGGCGCCACGCAATCTGGCTCGACGGCATCGAGACGCCTTATGGGGCCGTCGTTGCTCAGGTTGCGCTCGACGGCGCGCAGCCGTTCGCCTTGACGGGCGACGCAGGCTTGGCAGGGACGCTGCACAACGAGCCCGCGCAGTTGAATGCGCATGTGTCCGGCACGCTCGAGACGCTCGTGGCCGAGATCGACGCGAGCGGCATGAAGCTCGCGGGGCATGCCCGCATCGAAGCGACGCCGTTCGCCGCCATTCCCTTCAAGCGCGCTTCCCTCGTGTTCGCACACGTCAATCCGCAGGCGTTCAGCGCGGGTTCGCCTGAGGCGGACTTGTCGGTGAACGCCGAACTCGCGCCGGTGCCTGGGGCGGGGGCGCTCGTCGTCGAGGGGCCGGTGTCGATTCGCAACGCCCGGCCCGGCAGGCTCGGTGATCACCTGCTGCCGCTCATCGACGCGCATGCCGACTTGCAGCTCGACGCCCACGCGCAACGCTTCGCGAATCTGCGCGCACGGCTCGTGAAGGATGCCACGTTGACCGGTGCCGGCACGCTGACCGGCGGGCACGGTCGCATCGACATGCGAGCCGCGGGGCTCGATCTGAGTGTGTTCACGCCGACGTTGCGGCCGACGGCGTTGGCAGGCCCGATCAGGGTCGCGCTCGAGCCCGACGCCAAGTCGATCGAGCTGGACCTTGCCGACCCGCACGCGGCACTGCGCGCGCGGGCGCAGGTGGCGTTCGAACCCAAGCGCATTGCGCTGCACGACGTGCGCGTCGAGGCCGGCGCGGGCCGCATCGCGCTGAAGGGCGTGTTCGAGCACGACGCTCGCGGCAGTTACGACCTGACCGCCGAGCTGAACGCCTTCGATCCGCGTCTCGTGCTGGCGCAAGCGCTGCCGGCCCCGGCACGGCAGACCTCCACGAACGGTACGCAGCCCGACAAGGGCAAAGTGAAGACGAGCGCGGCAGCGCCCGCGCCCGAGGCGCGGGTGACGGGCACGCTGCAGGTGACGGGCGCATTGGTTCCAACATTCGCGACGACGCTACGCTTTGCGCTGCGCGACAGTGTCTACGACGGGTTGCCGCTCACCGGCAAGGGCACGGTGCAGATGGCGGGCAAGCGTTTGCTGCCCAGCGACGCAGCGCTCTCGATCGCGGGCAACGATGTCGCGTTGCAGGGCAGCTTCGGCGCCGCGGGCGACCGTCTGCGCTTTCACGTCGACGCACCACGGCTCGAGCGGCTCGGTTTCGGCTTGAGCGGCGCCGTCAAAGCCGACGGCGACCTGACGGGCTCGCTCGCGCATCCCGATGTCGCATTGACCTACGATGCGCGCGGCGTTACGTTCGGCACCCAGCGCATCGGGTCGGCCGTCGGCCACGCGCAGGTGCGCGACGGCGCTCGCGGTGCGCTCGAATTCACGACTGACGCGCGCGACGTGCACACAGGCGTCGTCGAGCTCACGACGCTGACGGCTCACCTGACCGGCACGCGCGCTCAGCATGCGCTCGACGCGCACGCGACGGGCACGGTGCGCGGCCATCCGATCGACGTGATGGTGGCGGCGACGGGCGGGGTGCTCGATACGCGCGACGGCCCGCGCTGGGACGGCCACGTGACGCGTCTCGCGAACCGCGGTATGCCGGCGCTCGCACTCGAGGCGCCGGTCACGCTGAATGTGGCGCGCGAATCGCTCACGCTCGGTGCCGCCCGCCTCTCGCTCGAAGGCGCGCTGATCGACGTGAAGTCGTTGGTCTACGACCAGGGTGCCGTCCGCTCGGCCGGCTCGGCGACGAACCTCTCGCTGGGCCGGCTGCTCGCGATCCGGCAGGAATTGACGGGACTGCCTTCGCGCATGGCCAGCGATCTCGTGCTCGCCGCCGACTGGGACTTCACGTTCGGCCGCACCGCGAGCGGCTATGCGCGGCTCGAGCGGCGCAGCGGCGATGTGTCGGTCGATACGGGGCGCGGCTTGGCGGCGCTCGGCATCACGGCTATCGCCGCACGCGCCGAGTTTAGCGCAAGTCGTCGGCTGGACGCGAGCGTGCGCGCGCAAGCGAGCCGCATCGGCACGCTCGATGCCCATGCGAGCGTGCCGCTCGAGCCCGATTCGGCGCGCGGCGGTCTACTCGGCCTGGCTGCCGATGCCCCGCTGAGCGGCACCGTGAGCGCGCGCGTGCCGGCGCTCAAGACCACGGGTGGGCTGTACGGCCCCGGCTATGTGCTCGATGGACACCTCGCGCTCGATCTGGCGCTGGCCGGCACCTTGGCTACGCCGACCGTGTCGGGTTCGCTGACGGGCGACGATCTGGCGGCCACGCTCGTCGATCAGGGTTTGCAGGTGAAGAACGGGCAGGTCCGCATCGCGCTGACCGAGAATCTCGTGGACTTCCAGCACGTCGAATTTCACGGTGGCGACGGCACGCTGCGCGCGACGGGCCGCATCCGGCTCGATCGCGCCGAGCCTGACCTGACTGCGCAGATCGTGGCCGACAAGCTCTCCCTGTTCGCGGCCCCGGACCGGCAGCTGACGCTCTCGGGCAGCGCCACCGTCTCGAACGGCGGGCCGGCAGGCGGCATCGATATCGGCGGCAAGTTCACGATCGATCATGCGCGGTTCGACATGCCCGAGCAGGCGGCGCCGCATCTGTCGGACGATGTCGTCGTCGTGCGCGAGACACGCGTCGAACGGGGCGCGCCGCAGCCGTTGGAGCCGACCAACAAACCGGCTGGACGCTTTGCCCCGCATGCGGACATCGACATCGACCTGGGTCGCGATTTCCGTTTCCGCGGACAGGGTGCCGATCTTGGCCTGCGCGGCACGGTGACCGCACTGTCGGCGCCCAATCAGCCGCTGCGCGCGACCGGCAACGTGCGTGTGACCGAAGGCTCGACCTACACGACGTTCGGCCGCAAGCTCTCGATCGAGAACGGCTTCTTTACGTTCAACGGGCCGGTGGCCAATCCCGGCATCAACATTCTCGCGATGCGGCGCAATCAGGAGGTCGAGGCCGGCGTGCAAGTGACGGGCACGGTCAGGGCGCCCGTCGTGAAGCTCGTCTCGGAGCCCAACGTCGCCGACAACGAAAAGCTCTCGTGGCTGCTGTTCGGCCACGGCACCGATCAGGGCAACAACCTGGGCCAGCAAAGCTCGATGACGACGGCGCTCGCGCTGCTCGGCAGTGCGACGGGCAAGCGCGTCGCGCAGACCGTCGGGCTCGACGAATTTTCCGTGGGGCGCAGCGAGGTGGGGCTGACCGACTCTCAGGTCGTGATGATGTCGAAGGCGATCAACGAGCGGCTCGTGCTCGGCTACGAACAAGGGCTGCAATCGGCCAGCAACGCGTTCAAGGCGACGGTCAACCTGTCGCGCTTCTGGGCGGTCGCGTTTTACGGCGGCACGTTTCAGGGCTTCGACGTGAATTTCACGCGCCGGTTCGACCGGTTGGGCGCAACACGCGAAGCACGTTAGTGCGCATGGCCAATGACATCGGAGACAGGGGGCGGGCGGCCGACGGTGCCGGCCATTCGCGCCCTGCGGTGTCGCCCCGGCGCACCAGCGGTGGCCGGGGCGACGCACATCGCGCATGGCGCGCGACGTGCGTGGTGCGCCATGCGTCGTTCAGCGCACGCGCATGCCGGGCTTCGCGCCGCTATGCGGCTCGAGGATGTAGAGGCCCGGCTCCGCTTTCTCGTCGGCGGCCGACGCTGCGAGCACCATCCCCTCCGACATGCCGAACTTCATCTTGCGCGGTGCGAGGTTCGCGACCATCACCGTCAGCTTGCCGACGAGGTCCTCGGGGCGATAAGCCGACTTGATGCCGGAGAACACGTTGCGCGTTTTTTCCTCACCGACATCGAGCGTCAGTTGCAGCAGCTTGTCCGAGCCCTCGACGGCCTTGCACTCGACGATGCGCGCGATGCGCAGGTCGATCTTGCCGAAGTCGTCGATCGAGATGAAGCCGCCCGCGTCGTCGTCGCCGGCGGCGGGCTTGGCCGCGGGTTTTGCTGCCGCCGCGGCCTTCGTCTGCTGGGCCGATGCCTGCGCCGCGGCCGCGCCGGTTTCGGTCGGCTGGAGCGTCGCGCGGTTCGCCGCGAGCAGCGCTTCGAGCTGCTTGGCATCGATACGCGTCATCAGGTGCTGATAGGCGTTGATCGGGCGCTCGCCACTGAGCGGCTGGGCGGCGTGATCCCACGTGAGCGGCGCAACGCCGAGGAAGGCCTCGACATTGGCGGCCAGCGCCGGCAGCACCGGCTTGAGGGCGATCGTCAGCAGCCGGAATGCTTCGACGCACACGCTGACCGTCTCGTGCAGGGCGGCGGCGTTGGCCGGGTCCTTCGCCAGATCCCATGGCTTGGCCGTGTCGACGTACGTGTTCACGGCGTCGGCGAGCTCCATCGTCTGGCGCAGCGCACGGCTATATTCGCGCGCCTCGTAATGCGCGGCGATTTGCGGCATCGCCTCACGCAGCGTGCCGAGCAGCGGATGGCGCATCGCGCCGTCGTGCACGCGCCCTTCGAAACGCTTGACCAGGAAGCCGGCCGCGCGGCTCGCGATGTTCACGTACTTGCCGACGATGTCGCTGTTCACGCGCGCCTGGAAGTCCTCGAGGTTCAGGTCGAGGTCTTCCATCGTCGCGTTGAGCTTGGCCGCGAAGTAGTAGCGCAGCCACTCGGGGTTCAGCCCCGTTTCGACGTAGCTGCGCGCCGTGATGAACGTGCCGCGCGACTTGGACATCTTCGCGCCGTCGACGGTCAGGAAGCCGTGCGCGAACACGTTCGTCGGCGTGCGGTGGCCCGAGAATTCGAGCATCGCGGGCCAGAACAGCGTGTGGAAGTACAGGATGTCCTTGCCGATGAAGTGATACTGCTCGGCGGACGAACCTTTCTTGACCCAATCGTCGAAGTCGAGGTTCAGGCGCGAGGCGAGGTTCTTGAAGCTCGCGTAGTAGCCGACCGGCGCATCGAGCCAGACGTAGAAGTACTTGCCCGGCGCGCCAGGAATCTCGAAGCCGAAGTACGGCGCATCGCGCGAGATGTCCCAGTCGGACAGCTTGGCCTCGCCTGCGTCGCCGAGCCATTCGCGCATCTTGTTGGTCGCCTCGGGCTGGGCCAGGTCGCCGACCCAGGCGCGCAGGAACGTTTCGCAACGCGGATCCGACAGCCGGAAGAAGTAGTGCGTCGACTTCTTGCGCACGGGCGTTGCGCCCGAGACGACGGAATACGGGTTGACGAGCTCGGTCGGCTGGTAGGTCGAGCCGCAGACCTCGCAGTTGTCGCCGTACTGGTCCTTCGCGCCGCACTTCGGGCACTCGCCCTTCACGTAGCGGTCGGGCAGGAACATCTCTTTGACGGGGTCGTACGCCTGCTCGATTTCGCGGGCGTCGATGAGCCCCGCGTCTTGCAGTGAGCGGTAGATCGACCCGGCCAACTCGCGATTTTCCTCGGAGTCGGTCGAGTAATAGTTGTCGAACGAGATCAGGAAGCTGTCGAAGTCGCGCTTGTGCTCGCGCCAGACGCGCTCGATCAGCGCCTTCGGCGTGATGCCTTCTTTTTCGGCGCTCAGCATGATCGGCGTGCCGTGCGTGTCGTCGGCGCCGACGTAGTAGATCTCGTGCCCATGCATTCGCATCGCGCGCACCCAGATGTCGGTCTGGATGTATTCGACCAAGTGGCCGAGGTGGATCTGTCCGTTCGCGTACGGCAACGCGGACGTGACGAGAATGCGGCGGCGGCTGGCGCGCGCGCCTCCCTGCGCGATCGAATCGTGGGCGGGTGCTGTCATGGGCTTTCTGGAGAGGAACTGCGAAGGGAAAGCGTCGATTCTAACAGGCGCGGCGGGGGGCAGCCGGCTCGGAGCGGGCACCGGCAAGGCAGGATGGGCGCGGTTATTCGGGTCGGAGGAGGCCGGAGACGAGACCCGGTTGGCCGGTCGAGGCGACCAGGATCGGTAAAAAACGGGCAAAAAAAACCGGGGCGATAGGCCCCGGAGCAACAACGACAAGAGGAGAATGGTGACGCAGCGGCGCGGTTCGCCAGCCACGTACCGAAGATACAGACAGCGGATTTCCCGGTGAGTTTCCGTCGATTCGAAAGTTTTTTCGAATCGTTTACCGAGACCTTGCCGGAGGCTGGCCGCGAGCCTGGAAAGTCGGGGCGGAGCACCCGGGCGACCAGGTGCTCCGCTTCTCTGCTCGTCGAGTTGCGCCCTTTATTGGACGGTCGGTTGCTGACCGTGCTGCGCCGTCGCGCGCAGGTAGATCTCGACCCGGCGGTTCTGGGCGCGGCCGGCTTCGGTAGTGTTGTCGGCGATCGGCTGGTTCGCGCCCATGCCTTGAGCCGACAGGCGCTGCGCGGCCACGCCGTGCTGCGCGAGGTAGCCCGTGACGCTCTGGGCGCGGTTCACGGACAGCGTCTGGTTGTAGGCCGGCTGGCCAGTGCTGTCGGTATGGCCGACGACCTGCGCGATCACCTCGGGGTTCTGGTTCAGCGTCTGGGCGACCTGATCGAGCACCGGCGCGAACGACGGCTTGATCGAGTAGCTGTTGGTGTCGAACGTGACCGAGCTCGGGATGTTGAGCTTGAGCGAGCCGTCGGGCTGCTCGGTGATCTGCGTGCCGGTGCCTTTGGTGGCGCCGGACAGCTTGTTGTGGATCGCCTGCCAGTTGTAGCCGGTGATGCCGCCAGCCGCGGCGCCGATTGCGCCGCCGATCGCCGCACCCTTGCCGCCGCCCACGAGTGCGCCGATGCCGGCGCCGAGCCCGGCCCCGACGCCGGTGCCGACGGCCGTGTTGGTCTGCTGCTGGGTGGCGCAGCCGGCAACGAGCGCGGCGGCGACGGTCATGACGGTCAGGCGGGTGACGATTTTTGCTTTCATGTTCGTGTCCTCTCAAAAAAACTGGTCGGAACGGCGTCCTGGGTGAACGTCTCGGGCGCGATGAGCGGCCCGGTGTCGTCGGGCCTGGACGACGCGTCTTCCAACTGGAGTGGCGCGAGCCACTACAATAGCGCGTGTACGTCGCGTTGCGGCACCACGGCTTTGTGAGGCGCGAAGTTGCCCGGTGGGTCGCCTTTTGGCAATGGCGAGCAACACTTTCTTTCAACTATTTCCGTCCAGTACGACGCTTCGCCAAGGGCCATCGGCCTGCTTGGCGAGGCCCGTCGCTACTTTGCAACCCTTTCTCTTCGGAGTCGTTTCGATGAGCATTGATCGGGCCTTGGTCGACGCTGCCCTCGCGGCCGTCGCAGACCCCAACACGGGCCGTCCGTTCGCGGCAGCCAAAGGCATCAGGAACGTCGCGATCGACGGCGCCACAGTCAAGGCCGAGCTCGTGCTCGGCTACCCGGCCAGGAGCCAGTTCGACGCGCTGCGCGCCCTCGTCGTCGACGCGCTGCTGAAGGTGCCGGGCGTGGCCGGCGCCGACATCACGGTGTCGCAATCGATCGTCGCGCATACGGTGCAGCCAGGCATGAAGCTGCTGCCGAACGTGAAGAACATCGTCGCGGTGGCGTCGGGCAAGGGCGGCGTCGGCAAGAGCACGACGGCCGTCAACCTCGCGCTGGCGCTGGCTGCGGAAGGCGCATCGGTCGGCATTCTCGACGCCGACATCTACGGGCCGTCGCTTCCGACGATGCTCGGCATCACCGGGCGCCCCGAGTCGCCCGACGGGAAGACGATGAATCCGCTCGCGGGCCACGGCATCGAGGCCAATTCGATCGGCTTTCTGGTGGAGCAGGACAATCCGATGGTCTGGCGCGGCCCGATGGTCACGTCGGCGCTCGAACAGCTGCTGCGCCAGACGAACTGGGGCGAGCTCGACTATCTGATCGTCGACATGCCGCCGGGCACCGGCGACATCCAGCTCACGTTGTCGCAGCGCGTGCCCGTGACGGGCGCGGTGATCGTCACGACGCCGCAGGACATCGCGCTGATCGACGCGAAGAAGGGGCTCAAGATGTTCGAGAAGGTCGGCATCCCGATCCTCGGCATCGTCGAGAACATGAGCATTCACATCTGCTCGAACTGCGGCCATGCCGAGCACATCTTCGGCACCGGTGGGGGCGAGCGCATGGCGAAGGATTACGGCGTCGACGTACTCGGCAGTCTGCCGCTCGATATGGCGATTCGCGAGCAGGCCGACGGCGGCCGGCCGACCGTCGTGGCCGATCCCGATGGGCGCATCGCGCAGATGTACCGCGCCATCGCGCGCAAGATGGCGATCCACATCGCGGAGCGCGCACGCGACATGAGCGCGAAGTTCCCGACCATCGTCGTGCAGAACACCTGATGCGTGCCATGCCGCTCGTAGGGGCGTTCCGGCTTGCCGAACTGCCATCGATGTGCTTGGCGTGCGCCCGACGCGGTATCATGTCGCCTTCGCTTGATCCGGTCGGGCGGCGCGTGGGGCGTCGCGGGCCGGCATGAGGATCGCATGAGACAACGAACCGACGGGCGGCATGCGCACCGTCTGAACGCGCTGGCCTTGGCCGGCCTTCTCGGGCTGACTTTCGCGTTCGGCGGCTGCACGACCATCTTCGGCAACCACGAAAAGCGCGCGCAAGCCCAGCTACGACCGACCGCCGGCAACGGCGCGCGGGGCACCGTCACGTTTGTCGAACGTGCGGACGGCGTGCAAGTCACCTACAACCTGGTCGGGCTGCCTCCCAACAGCGACCACGCGCTGCAAGTGCACGAGCGCGGCGACTGCAACGCGGTGGACGGCTCAAGCGCCGGCGCCGTGTTCGCACCGACGGCTGCGCGGTTGAAGAGCGGCGTGCGCGTCGAGGGCGACCTCGGCAACCTCCATGCGGACGAGACCGGTGTGGCGACGGGGTTCATCGTGGCGCCCGATCTCTCGCTCGACGGCGTGCGCTCGGTGCTCGGGCGCTCGGTCCTCGTGCATCGCGATACCAGCGATCCGGCTTTCGCCGAGCACGGGGCAGGCCCGGCGCTCGCATGCGGCCAAATCCGGCAGTGAACCCGTTTTCCAGCGTCACTTTATGACCATCAAATCCGACAAGTGGATTCGGCGCATGGCCGACCAGCACAAGATGATCGAGCCGTTCGTGCACGATCAGGTCCGTATGGGCGAGGACGGCCGCAAGATCGTGAGCTTCGGCACCTCGAGCTACGGCTACGACATTCGTTGCGCGGACGAATTCAAGATCTTCACGAACATCAACTCGACGATCGTCGATCCGAAGAATTTCGACGAAAAGTCGTTCGTCGACTTCAAGGGCGACGTCTGCATCATTCCGCCGAACTCGTTCGCGCTCGCGCGCACGGTGGAATATTTCCGCATTCCGCGCAACGTGCTGACGGTGTGCCTCGGCAAGTCGACCTACGCGCGCTGCGGGATCATCGTCAACGTGACGCCGTTCGAGCCCGAGTGGGAAGGCTACGTGACGCTCGAATTCTCGAATACGACACCATTGCCGGCGAAAATCTACGCCAACGAGGGTGTTGCGCAGGTGCTGTTCTTCGAAAGCGACGAAGTGTGCGACGTGTCGTATGCCGATCGCGGCGGCAAGTATCAGGGGCAGCATGGTGTCACGCTGCCCAAGACCTGACGCCGTTTTTCGCCTGTTTCGCGACGCATAGCGCGCACTGACCCGATTCACCGAGCGGCCGCTGGGCACGAGGGATGCCAACCCTGTGCCGGCGGTCCTTGTTTTTGGAGATGCTTCCATGAAGTTCCGTTTCCCCGTCGTCATCATCGATGAAGACTTTCGCTCCGAGAACATCTCGGGTTCCGGCATCCGTGCGCTCGCCGAAGCGATCGAAGGGGAGGGGGTGGAGGTGCTCGGCCTCACGAGCTACGGCGACCTGACTTCGTTCGCGCAGCAATCGAGCCGCGCGTCGTGCTTCATCCTGTCGCTCGACGACGACGAGCTGATGCTCGGCGAGACCGGTCCCGACGGCGAGCTGCCCGAGTTGGCCACGGCCATTCTCGAACTGCGCGCGTTCGTCGCCGAGGTACGCCGCCGCAACGCCGACATTCCGATCTTTCTGTACGGTGAGACGCGCACGTCGCGCCACCTGCCGAACGACATCCTGCGCGAGCTGCACGGCTTCATCCACATGTTCGAGGACACGCCCGAGTTCGTCGCGCGCCACATCGTGCGCGAGGCCAAGGTCTACCTCGACTCGCTCTCGCCGCCGTTCTTCAAGGAGCTCGTCAAGTATGCCGACGAAGGCTCGTACTCGTGGCACTGCCCGGGGCACTCGGGTGGCGTCGCGTTCCTGAAGAGCCCGCTCGGCCAGATGTTCCATCAATTTTTCGGCGAGAACATGCTGCGCGCCGACGTGTGCAACGCCGTGGACGAGCTCGGGCAACTGCTCGATCACATCGGTCCGGTGGCCGCGTCCGAGCGCAACGCCGCGCGCATCTTCAGCGCCGATCACCTGTTCTTCGTGACGAACGGCACCTCGACGTCGAACAAGATCGTCTGGCACGCGACGGTCGCGCCGGGTGACATCGTCGTCGTCGACCGCAACTGCCACAAGTCGATCCTGCACGCGATCACGATGACGGGGGCGATCCCCGTGTTCCTCACGCCGACGCGCAACAACTTCGGCATCATCGGCCCGATTCCGCGCGACGAGTTCAAGCCCGAGAACATCCGCAAGAAGATCGAGGCGAACCCGTTCGCGCGCGAGGCGCTGGCGAAGAATCCGAACCTGAAGCCGCGCATCCTCACGATCACGCAGAGCACGTACGACGGCGTCGTCTACAACGTCGAGATGATCAAGGACCTGCTGGGCGACTTCCTCGACACGCTGCACTTCGACGAAGCGTGGCTGCCGCATGCCGAGTTCCACTCGTTCTACCAGGACATGCATGCGATCGGCGCGGGCCGTCCGCGCACGGGCGCACTCGTGTTCGCGACGCACTCGACGCACAAGCTGCTGGCCGGCATCTCGCAGGCGTCGCAGATCGTCGTGCAGGATTCGGTCAACGGCGTGTTCGACAAGCATCGCTTCAACGAGGCGTATCTGATGCACACGTCGACGAGCCCGCAATACGCGATCATCGCCTCGTGCGACGTCGCGGCTGCGATGATGGAGCCGCCCGGCGGCACGGCACTCGTCGAAGAGTCGATCGCCGAGGCGCTCGATTTCCGCCGCGCGATGCGCAAGGTCGATGCCGAATACGGTGACGAATGGTTCTTCCAGGTGTGGGGGCCCGACGCGCTCGCCGACGAAGGCATCGGCTCGCGCGAGGACTGGGTCCTGCGCGCCGACGATCCGTGGCACGGCTTCGGCTCGCTCGCCGAAGGCTTCAACATGCTCGATCCGATCAAGGCCACGATCGTCACGCCGGGCCTGGACCTCGCCGGCGACTTTGGCGAGACGGGCATCCCGGCCGCGATCGTGACGAAGTATCTGGCCGAGCACGGCATCATCGTCGAAAAGACGGGCCTGTACTCGTTCTTCATCATGTTCACGATCGGCATCACGAAGGGTCGCTGGAACTCGATGGTGACCGAGCTGCAGCAGTTCAAGGACGACTACGACAACAACCAGCCGTTGTGGCGCGTGCTGCCCGAGTTCGTCGCGCAGCATCCGGCTTACGAGCGCATGGGCCTGCGCGATCTGTGCCAGCAGATCCACAGCGTGTACCGCGCGAACGACATCGCACGCCTCACGACCGAGATGTATCTGTCGAACATGGAGCCGGCGATGAAGCCGTCCGACGCATTCGCGAAGCTCGCCCACCGCGAGATCGACCGGGTGCCGATCGACGAGCTCGAGGGTCGGGTGACGAGCATCCTGCTCACGCCGTACCCGCCGGGTATCCCGCTGTTGATTCCGGGCGAGCGCTTCAACAAGACGATCGTCAACTATTTGAAGTTCGCGCGCGAGTTCAACGAACGCTTCCCGGGTTTCTCGACGGACATTCACGGGCTCGTGGCCGAGTCGATCAACGGCCGCGTCGAATACTTCGTCGACTGCGTGCGGATGTGACGATGCGGCGTACTCGCCCTCGCATTCATGCAAGGCTGGGTCGTGCGCTGCTCGTGCTGGCTTTGGCTGCGGCCGGTGCGGGTGCAATTGCCGTGCCGCAGGCCGCCCACGCCGAAGCGGCGCCGGCCGACCCGATCGATACGGCCATGCGCGAATGCCTTGCGCGGGCCGATCGCTCGTCGACGGCCGGCCAGGTGCAGTGTACGGACGCCGCGCGCGCGGCGTGGCGTAGTGCAAGCGACGCGGCTTACCAATCACTCGAGGCCAATGCGCCCGAGAAAGTGCGGCGTGGCTGGCAGGAAAGCCAGCGGCGCTGGCTCGCATGGCGCAATCAGGAGGTGGTGCTCGTGCGCGCCGTGATCGCGACGACGCGCGGGTCGGTCTACGAGATGGCAGGGGCCAATCTCCTGTTGCAGCCGGAGCGTGATCGCGCGCTGGCCTTGCGGCGCGTGGCGGCGTCCTTTGACGCGCAGGGGCAGCAATCCTCGTCCCAGCCGGCCGCCGACAGCAACGACAACCCCATGCCTCGTCTGCGTGCTTGCTCGCTCGATGCGGCTTGCGAACACGCGCAATTCGATGTGAACCGCTACCGCCGCAAGCTGCGCGACAAGTTGCCGTCGCATGTGCGCACGACGCTTGCGCGGGCGCAGCGCGCATGGCTCGCCTATTACGAAGCGACGGCTCCGCTCGGCAGCGAAGCCGATCGTGCCGATTTGATCGGCGCGCGCGTGGCGACGATGAAGCGCTTGTCGGAGACGGCGGGGAACGACTGACCGGCTCGCTCACCGGCGCTTCTGCACCTGGCTGGGCGAGTACCCGAAATGCCGCTTGAACACGGTCGCGAACTGACTGTGCTGGTTGTAGCCGCACTCGAGCGCGACGCCCGTAATCTTGCGCTTGCCGTCGGTCAGCAATTGATAGGCGCGGCTCATGCGCAGCTTCGTCAGATACGCGTGGGGCGAATGACCGAACGTATTCTTGAACTTGCGCAGGAAGTGGTAGCGGCTCAGGTTGCAGATGCGTGCGAGGTCGTCGAGGCGGATCGCGTCGCCCAGGTGCGCGTCGATAAACGCGTCGATCTCGTTGATCTGCGACGGCGACAGCTTGCCGCGTACGCTCGTCGACTCGATGCCCGTGAAGGCATAGCCGCGAATCATGTGCAGGGCGATCCAGTTGGCCAGGCTGTCGAGGCCATGCGCGAGCGAGGCATCGGTCCAGTCGGTCTGCGCGATGCTGCGGGCGGCCGAGCTGATGACGGGCGATTCTTCGAAGACGACCTCCCGAAAGCGGTAACGGCGCGGCGTCCCGTCGGTGAACGGCGCGAGGCTTTGCCCGATATTGCGATCGTCGAAGTGCAGCTGCAGTACGCGCATCGAACCGGTGACACGCCAGCGCGAGTGCCTGCCGCCAGCCGGAAACAGGCATACCGCCCCATCGAAGCCGTGGCGGACGGTCTTGCCGTTCTCGATCAGGCTGCACTGTTCGCCGCCAGCCAGACAGACGTTGAGCACGTGCTCGGCCGACGGCATGTGCTCGAGCTGCACGCCGCACGCATGCCATTCCAGGAGCTCGATGCCGGACGTCAAATGCATCGAGCGAATGCGTTCGATACCAGCCGTTTTTTCGGCAACCCAAACGGTTTGCAAATTTGACGAGAGCATTTTCGGTCGAATCCCCGCGAAATTTTTTCGGCCTCGGTCTATGCACGGTGCATCGATTTTTCGCTTGGGCGTCCATGCCGCCCTAGTGCACACGTACCACGCCGGGACAGTGAGTGCTTCGCTGCGCATGCTTGATGCGAAGCGGGTATTCAAGGGATGTTCGACTAATTATTGGCAATGGAAAATAAAATATCCAGTGTTTGAAAGGTGTTATCTGAATGATCGTCGATTTCGTAAAACCCTTTAACCATGTGTAATTAAAGTGGTCCTATCCGTTCTGGTAGTGGAGTCGAAGCGTTTAATTGAATCGATTATTTGCACTAATGTCGTGCTCATTGTTCGACGTGCAGCAATATCCGTTCGCCGGCGCGCAATTTTTCGACGGTGCGCCGACGGCTGGGCCGCAGGCGTAAACAAAAAAGCGGGCCCGCAGGCCCGCCTTTCATGAGTTTGCGTACGCGTTCGGGCGTCAGCCCAGCGACTTGCGCACCGCGGCAATGGCTGCGCGTACTTGCTCGGGTGCTGTGCCGCCCGGGTGATTGCGGCTCGCGACCGAGCCTTCGAGCGTCAGATACTCGAACACGTCGTCGCCGATCAGATGGGCGACGTTCGGCAATTCCTGGCGCATCTCTTCGAGCGTGAGGTCGGCCAGATCGCATTGGCGGTCGACGCAGATGCGCACCGCATGCGCAACCGCTTCGTGCGCATCGCGGAACGGCAGGCCGCGCTTGACGAGATAGTCGGCCAGGTCTGTCGCAGTCGAGAAGCCTTGCAATGCCGCCGAGCGCATCGCCTGCGGCTTCACGGTGATGCCCGCCACCATCTCGGCGAAGATGCGCAGCGTATCGGCTACCGTATCGACGGTGTCGAACAGCGGCTCCTTGTCTTCCTGATTGTCCTTGTTGTACGCGAGCGGCTGTCCCTTCATCAGCGTCAGCAGCGCCATCAGATGGCCGTTCACGCGACCGGTCTTGCCGCGCGCGAGCTCGGGCACGTCGGGGTTCTTCTTCTGCGGCATGATCGACGAGCCCGTGCAGAAGCGGTCCGCGATGTCGATGAAGCCCACGCGCGGGCTCATCCACAGCACGAGCTCTTCGGACAGTCGCGAGACGTGCGTCATCACGAGCGCCGCGGCGGCCGTGAATTCGATCGCGAAGTCACGGTCGGATACCGCATCGAGCGAGTTGGCGCAGATGCCGTCGAAGCCGAGCGTCTGCGCGACGGCGTGGCGATCGATCGGATAGCTCGTGCCCGCGAGCGCAGCGGCGCCGAGCGGCAGCCGGTTCACGCGCGTGCGGCAATCGCGCATGCGTTCGCTATCGCGGCCGAACATCTCGACGTAGGCGAGCAGGTGATGGCCGAACGTGACGGGCTGCGCGACCTGCAGGTGCGTGAAGCCCGGCATGATCGTCTCGGCATGGTGTTCGGCAAGCTCGAGCAGCGCCGTGCGCAAGTCCTTGATCAGCACGCCGATGCGATCGATCTCGCCACGCAGCCACAAACGGATGTCGGTGGCGACCTGATCGTTGCGCGAGCGGCCCGTATGCAGGCGCTTGCCGGCATCGCCGATCAGTGCGGTCAGGCGCGCTTCGATGTTCAGGTGGACGTCTTCGAGATCGAGCTGCCAGACGAATTCGCCGCGCTCGATCTCGCCTTTGATTTGTGCCATGCCGCGCTCGATGGCGGCCAGGTCGTCGGCGCCGATGATGCGCTGGGCCGCCAGCATCTTCGCGTGCGCGAGCGAGCCCTCGATGTCGACGAGCGCCATGCGCTTATCGAAGAAAACCGACGACGTGTAGCGCTTGACGAGCTCGGACATCGGCTCCGAGAAGCGAGCCGACCAGGCTTCGCCTTTTTTATGCAGTTGGGACGTCATGGTGATGGGCAGTGAACGTGATCAATCGAGGCGGCGGCAGGCGCGCGCGGCATGGGCGGGCAGGGCCCGACGCGGGTACGGCAAGCAGCAAGCGCTCGATTTTATCACCGTGGCCGCGCCGTGCCGGGCCGCCAGGCGCGGCCGAGCCACGGCTGCGGCTCGGTTATGGCGCTGCCGGGCCACGGTTAGGCCACGGTCAGGCCGTCGCCATCAGCCTGCCACTGCACACGACGGGGCCGCTCGGGCCGGTCGCACTGGTCGAGCCGCCTTCGGGCTCGACCGAGACGGCCAGCTTCACGAATGCCGCCATGCCGTGCACCTTCATGCTGACGACCTTGCCCGGCGGCAGCATGCCGAGCGAAACCGGGTTGCCGTGCTCGGGGATGCCCCACAGCTGTTCGCTCTTGCCGGCCGGCGCGGCATCGCCGCCCATCATGCGGTGCACGCTCAGCATCGCGTTCTTGTCATCCCACATGACGAATACCATCGTCTTGTCCGTTTGCCGGTCCGCGAGCGCGGCGACATAGGCGACACGCTCGACCGATGTCGTGCCCGACGGTGGCTGTTGTGCAGCTGTCTGCTCGCCCGTCGGCGGCAGCGGCGCCAGGGTCTGGCCGGACCACGGCCCCAGCGTGACCGCCAGCGCAACCGCGGCGGCCAGCGCGGCGCCGGTCGCGCCGATCGACCAGTTGCGCCAGAAGGCGAGATTGTCGAACCAGCGCACACGCTCACGCGACGGCGCTCGCTCTCGAGGCGCAGTTGCTTGCGCCGGGGCGTGTCGCTCCGTCAAGCCGAGGCGGTGCTCGATCGCATGCCACGTCGTGGCCGGCGGGATGACGGGCGGCGCGAGTTCGGGCAGCGCGGCGAGGCGTTGCTGCCACGTGTCGATGGCGGCTCGTACGGCGCTATCGGTTTGCGCGATGCGCTCGAGGCGCCTGCGCGCGCCGCCGCGCAGCACGCCGAGCGCGTACTGGCTCGCGAGCCGGTCGATCAGGTCGGGATGCCGGTGCAGGTTCATGTCACAGGGCTCCCATGCATAGCTTCAGTTTCTCGAGTCCGCGGCGGACCCACGATTTGACCGTGCCGAGCGGAACGTTGAGCGTATCGGCGATTTCGCTGTGGCTCTGGTCACGCAAATAGGCGAGGGCGACGGCCTGACGCTGATTCGCGTCGAGCCGTTCAAGGCACGTCGCGAGTTGGCGAGCCTGTTCGCTCACGAGCGCCGAATCGGCCGGATCGGGATCCGTGCCGGGCAGCACCTCGTCGAGCGTTTCGTTCCATTCGGTCAGCGTCGCGCTGCCGCCGTCGCTGGTGGTGGCCTTGTTGCGGCGCAGGCAATCGAGAGCCCGATTGCGCACGATCGCGGCCATCCACGTGAGCGGCGCGGCTACGTTTTCACGATAGTCGCGCGCATAGCGCCAGATGTTGACGAATGCGTCCTGCAACGCCTCCTCGGCCCATTCGCGTTTGACCAATATACGGATCGCGACGCCAAACAGTTTCGACGACGTGAGTTCGTAGAGCGTGCGCAACGCCGCGGCATCGCCGTCGGCGATGCGGACAAGGAGGGCCGCAAGCGCTTGCGGTGTGGGTTCGGAGCGAAGCGTGGTCATGGGGTGGCTGGGTTGGCGTTGGGCGTTATCTTACCGCTCGCCGCCGCGCGGCACCTTTGGCCTCCTGTCCCTAGCCGCACACCAGGACGACGAGCTTCAGGTCTTCGCGATGGGCAGGCTTGAACGTGATCTGATCATAGATGCGCCGCCCGTCGCGCGGGTGATCGAACGCGCGGACGCCACCCTCGCGTTCGCCGACGTCCTGCGACGCCCAGAAGCGCCCGAATGCCTCGCTTTCAGCGGTCAGCGCGTCGATCAGCGCGCGCGTGGGCGCATCGCTCAGATGGCGGATCGAATCGGCGCGAAACTCGGCGACGAGCCGCCGCGCCCGCGTCTCCCAATCGACGATCAACGTGCGCGCCGTCGGTTCCGTGAACGTGAAGCGCAACAGATTGCGCTCGCGCCCGTCCTGCGGCGAGCCGTCGAGCCAGCCGACGAACAGCTCGGCCGCCTGCGCGTTCCATGCGAGCGCATTCCACTGGCGGTCGAGCACGTAGGCCGGCGCCTCGACGAGGCCGACCGTCGCGAGCAGGGCCGCCGGAGCATCGGCGGCAGACGGTGTCGGCTCGGCCGGGTCGCGCTCGCCGGCCAGTTCGAACAGATACGCGCGTTCGGCCCGCGACAACTGCAGTGCGATGGCGATGCGCGCGAGCGCGTCGGCCGACGCCGAGACGGGGCGTCCCTGCTCGATCCACGTGTACCACGTCGGACTCACGCCGCACAGCTGCGCGACCTCCTCGCGCCGCAGGCCCGGCGTGCGCCGCCGCGCGCCTTGCGGCAGGCCGACGGCGAGCGGCGTCAGCCGTTCGCGATGCGCGCGGATGAATTCGCCGAGCGCGCGTGCCGACGTCGCCTCGAGCGCCGTGTCGGCAGCATGGGCAGGCGTACTGCTGCTGCCAGAGGTGAGGGAAGCGGTGGACGAAGCAGCTGCGGGTGACGAGCGAGTCATCTGAATCAAATGGCGCGATGGGGCGGACGAAAAATCGGACAAAAAGCCGGGTGGATTGGATACCAGGATATTTGCTTGGCTTGTACTGGTACAGCATGAGCCATATTGTAGCGGCAGGTGAGCGCCGTGCGTCTTTTCCGAGCGGGCCCACGCCCGCTTGTACGCGGCATTGAACCGCGCCGCATCGACGTTCCGCTCCATTCATCCTCTTTTTCATTTGCAAGGAGTCTCGCGATGAAACACCACGAACAGGTTGCCGACGCATTCGGCTCCACCGCCGCCGCTTATCTGACGAGCCCGACGCATGCGACCGGTGCCGACCTGGCCACGCTGGCGGACGAAATCGCGTCGACGCTTGACGCCGTGGTGCTCGATCTGGGCTGCGGGGCCGGTCACGCGAGCTTCGCCGTGGCGCCGCGTGCGCGCGCGGTCGTCGCCTACGACATCGCGCCGCCGATGCTGGCGACGGTCGCCGCCGCCGCGCACGAGCGCGGGTTGGCCAACATCACGACACAGCAAGGCCCGGCCGAGGTATTGCCGTTCGAGAACGCCTCGTTCGATTGGGTCATCAGTCGCATGAGTGCGCACCACTGGCACGATGTGCCGCGCGCGCTGGCCGAGGTGCGCCGCGTATTGAAGCCGGGCGGACGCGTGCTGTTCATCGACGTCGCGGGCGCCGACCATCCGCTCCTCGACACGCACTTGCAGGCCGTCGAAGTACTGCGCGACGGATCGCACATCCGCGACTATCGCGCCGACGAATGGCTGGCCCTGTTTGCGGGCGCCGGCTTCACGGCCCGCATCCGCGAGCGCTGGCGCCTGCATATCGGGTTCGACCAGTGGGTCGCGCGCATGCGCACGCCCGAGCCGCGTGTCGCGGCGATTCGTTCGCTGTGGGCGCAAGCGCCTGACGAAGTACGCAGCTACTTCGGTGTCGAGAGCGACAGCTCGTTCATGCTCGACATCCTGATGGTTCAGGCTAGCTGACGGGGGGCGAGCCGACTCCGGCCGGCAAGAACAGTCGCAGCTTTTCGAGCAGCGTGTTCTTGTCGAACGGTTTGACGAGGAAATCGGCCGCGCCGGCCTTCAGGCTTTCGACGACGATGTTGCGCTCGCTATGGCCGGTCACCATGACGATCTGCACGTGCGCGAACTGCGCGATCGCCTTGATGCGCCGCGTCGCCTCGACGCCGCTCGTGTCGGGCAAGCCGACGTCCATCAGCACGAGATCGGGCTTGTGTTGCCACATCAGCGCTTGCGCTTCGGTACCCGTTGCGGCGCACACGAGCTCGACGTTCTGTCCTGCCAGCAGCTGCGATAGCAGCTTGCGCTGGAATGCGTCGTCTTCGACGAGCAGCACGACCGGGCGGCGCTCGGGGGCGGCCTCGACACTCGCGCCCGAGTTCATGCCGCTGGGCACGTACGGCTTCGCGTACGGCGCTTCGATGGTCGCTTCGGCGAGCGCGGCAGCAGGGCCTGGCGTGGCAACGCGCGCGGTCTCGGCGACACGCGCGGTCGCGGCAGGCGCCACCTCGCCGAGCGGTTCCGGCGGCGGTCGCAGCCCGATCTGTCCGGCCGCCGTCTGGGCCCTCATGTGCCGCAATGCGTGATGCACGGCCATGCGGATACGCGGCGCGTCGTTCGTCGCGGGCCAGAACAGCACGTAGTCGTCGAAATACTCTTTCGTGCACAGTTCATAGACCTTCCACAGATCGTGCTTGCCGCATAGCACGACGGTGCGATGAGGCACGGCGTACACGGTCGAGCCGAGCCGGTACAGCCCGAGGTAGTAGTGCCGCGCCGCGTCGAGCGTGTCGAAGGCGAGCACGAGTACGCAAGGACGGCGCTCGTCGAAGTCGCTGACCGCCATCTCGGGTTTGGTCGAGACATGCACGTTGTCGAATTCCTCGAGCAGCAGCTTTTCGATGAGCTCGGCATCGGCGACCGATTCGGTCGCGACAAGCACCGAGGCGCGTTTGGGAGTCAGATCGAGTTCGGACATGCATGCCCCCGGCTTGAACCTTCTGATGAAAGATTAAGCGGGGCATGAATGAAAAGACAGACGAATAAAAAGGGCCGATGCAATTCGAATTTTGCATCGGCCCTTTTTTCGTCATGCCGCTGGCTTCAGGCGGCGCAAAGGCGACTTGCGCGATTAACCGGTATTGCGCAACCCAGCCGCGATACCGTTGATGGTCAAATGAATCCCGCGGCGCACACGCGTGTTCGTATCGCCCGAACGGTGCCGCTTGATCAGCTCCACTTGCAAGTGGTTGAGCGGATCGAGGTATGGGAAGCGGTTCTTGATCGAGCGCGCGAGCAGCGGATTGTCGGCGAGCCGCTCTTGCTTGCCGGTGATTTCGCCAAGTGCGTGCGACGTGCGCTCCCACTCGGCCACGATGCGTTCGAACACGTGCTTGCGCAGCTTCTTGTCCTCGACGAGCTGCGCGTAGCGCGACGCGACGGCCAGATCGGTCTTCGCGAGCACCATGTCCATGTTCGACAGCAGCGTCGAGAAGAACGGCCAGGTCTTGTACATCTTCTTGAGCGTCGCGAGGCGCTTGGCGCGCTCCGTCTCGCCGGCTGCCTGCTCGAGGTAGGCCGCCACCGCACTGCCGAAACCATACCAGCCTGTCAGCAGCAGACGGCACTGGCCCCATGAGAAGCCCCATGGGATCGCGCGCAGGTCTTCGATGCGGCGGTTTTTCGGGTCTTGCAGCTTGCGCGAAGCGGGGCGGCTGCCGATGTTCAGTTCGGCGATTTCGGCGATCGGCGTCGACGAGAAGAAGTAGTCGGTAAAGCCCGGCGTCTCGTACACGAGTGCGCGATAGGCGGCCATCGCCGCATCGGACAGCGACTGCATCGTTGCTTCGAACGCCGCGAGGTGGGCCGGCGCGTTGCCTTGCGGCAGCAGCGAGGCCTCGAGCGTCGCGGCGATCACCGTTTCGAGGTTGCGCCGGCCGATCTCGGGATTGCCGAACTTGCTCGCGATGACTTCGCCTTGCTCGGTCAGGCGGATCTGGCCTTCGACCGTGCCGGGCGGCTGCGACAAAATGGCCTGATAGGTCGGTCCGCCGCCGCGCCCGACCGTGCCGCCGCGGCCGTGAAAGAGTCGCAGCGTAATGGCGCGTTCCTTGAACAGCGCGACGAGCGCGAGTTCGGCGCGATACAGCTCCCAGTTCGACGTCAGAAAGCCGCCGTCCTTGTTGCTGTCGGAGTAGCCGAGCATCACTTCCTGTTCGCCGCCCTGATGGGCGATCAGCGCATCGATGCCGGGCAGCGCGAAGAATTCGCGCATGATCGACGCTGCATTGCGCAGGTCGGCGATCGTTTCGAACAGCGGAATCACCATGAGTCCGTTCTTCGCGCCGCCTGCGCCGCGGCCGCCGAGCGTGCCTTCGAGCAGGCCCGTCTCTTTCTGCAGCAACAGCACTTCGACGAGGTCGCTGACGGTTTCCGTGTGCGAAATGATGTAGTTGCGCACGGCGCGAGCGCCGAAGCGCTGGCGCGTGGCGCGGGCGGCTTCGACGACGCCGAGCTCGCTTTGCACGAGCGGCGAATACTCGAGGTACGGCGAGCGCAGCAGACGCGGCTGCGCGAGCTCGGCCAGCAGCACGCGCAGCTTGTCGGCTTCGGACAGCGACGCGTAGTCGTCTTCGACGCCTGCCCGCTTGAGCAACTCGGCAATGACGGCTTCGTGCACGTCCGAGCTCTGCCGCAGGTCGATGCTCGCCAGGTGAAAGCCGAACACCTCGGCGGCGCGCGCGAGCGGCGCGAGGCGAGGTGCCGACAGCGAGGCGCCGTGATGCGCGGCGAGCGAATCGATGAGCACGTTCAGATCACGTGCGAACTCGGCGGCATCGGCATAGGGCGTCGCGTCGCGATGCGCGCCGCGCGTGCGTACGACGCCGTCGCCGAGCAGCGCGCGCGCTGTCGCCGCCACGCGCGCATACACGCCGATCAGCGCACGGCGATAAGGTTCGTCGACACGGTGCGGCGATTGGTCGGGCGACGCCTGGGCGAGCGCTTTCAACGCCTCGCTCGAACCGCTCAGCAGATTCGACACGGACAGCTCGGCGCCGAGCGCATGCACTTCGTCGAGATAGTGTTCGAAGATCACGGCGGCCTGACGCGTGATCGCATGTTCGAGCGTGGCCGCCGTCACGTTGGGATTGCCGTCGCGGTCGCCGCCGATCCAGCTGCCCATCTGGAAGAACGCGGGCAGGCGCGCTTGCGCGGTGCCGTGCTCGGCGAGCGCGTCTTCGATATCGGCATACAGCGCAGGGATTTCGTTGAGAAACGTCGCGCGGTAGTACGACAGCGCGTTCTCGATTTCATCGGCGACGCTCAGGCGCGAATCGCGCAGCATGCGCGTCTGCCATAGCGTCGTCACGCGCGCGCGCAGCAGCGCCTCGTTGCGCGCGCGCTCGCGCGCCGTCAGCGGCTGGTCACGCTCGGCCAGCAGCCGGGCGATGTCGTGCTGGGCATCGAGAATGCTCTTGCGCTGAACTTCGGTCGGGTGCGCGGTCAGCACGGGCACGATCAGCGCGTCGTCGAAGAAGCGTTGCAGCCTGGCCGTATCGATGCTGCCCGCGAGGGCGAGGCGCGACAGCGCATAGGCGACCGTCCCGGCTTGCGGCGCGGAGCCCGCCAGGGCATGAATGCGGCGGCGGCGATTGTGGTGGCGATCTTCCGCGATATTCGCGAGATGCGAGAAGTAGCTGAACGCGCGCACGACGCTGACAGTCTGCTCGGGCGTCAGCGCGCACAACTGCTTATCGAGCGCTTGCGCGGCGCCGTGATCGTCCTCGCGGCGAAATTTGACGGCGCTCTGGCGAATCGTCTCCACGACGTCGAAGACGGCATCGCCTTCCTGCTCGCGCACGACGTCGCCGAGCAGGCGGCCGAGATAGCGAATGTCCTGAAACAGCGGCTGATCTTTGTCTTCGCGGCCGCGGCCGGCAGGTTTGGGCGGTGTGGCGGCGTGGGCGCGAGCCGGGGCAAGGGCGGCGTGCGAGACAGTAGCTGAAGCGGGCGATGCATCGTTGTGGCGGGCAGCGCGCGCCGATCCGGAAGACGTCACGGTGGGTTTCCTCAGTGAAGCCAGAGTCGATGAAAAGGGGACTGCGGTACTGGAAAAACGCTTGCTAGGGGTGCTCGAGGCCAGATGCGCCGCGCTCATGACGCAGCGTGCCCGGTGGCCGCGCAGCGCGTGGGGCGCGCCGCTCGCGGCCAAGCGCGGGAAATGGCGCGGGGCGTGCGTGCTACCATTTCCCGATGTTAGATCCCGTCATTCGAAGTTAGCGCAATGAATTCCGAGACGCTTTCAATCACGCCGCCCACTACACTCGTCATCGCTTCACGCGAGAGTCGTCTCGCGATGTGGCAGGCCGAGCACGTGCGCGACGCGCTGCACAAATTATATCCATCTTGCGACGTACGAATTCTCGGAATGACGACGCGCGGCGATCAGATTCTCGACCGCACTTTGTCGAAGGTCGGCGGCAAGGGCCTGTTCGTCAAGGAGCTCGAAAACGCGCTGGCGGACGGCCGTGCCGACCTCGCCGTGCATTCGCTCAAAGACGTCCCGATGGAGCTGCCCGACGGTTTCTCGCTGGCCGCCGTGATGGCGCGCGAGGATGCGCGCGACGCCTTCGTCTCCAACGACCATGCCTCGCTCGATGCGTTGCCGGCGGGGGCCGTCGTCGGCACCTCGAGCCTGCGGCGTGAAGCGATGCTGCGCGCGCGCTACCCGCAACTCGTCGTCGAGCCGCTGCGCGGCAACCTCGATACGCGTCTGGGCAAGCTCGATCGCGGCGAATATGCCGCCATCATCCTGGCTGCCGCAGGTCTGAAGCGCCTGGGCCTCGCCTCGCGCATCCGCGCGTTGATCGAGCCTGCCGACAGCTTGCCTGCCGCGGGGCAGGGCGCGCTCGGCATCGAGATCCGCGCGGGGCGGCCTGAGCTCGAAGCATGGCTTGCGCCGCTCCACGACCGCCTGACCGCGCTGGCCGTCGAGGCCGAGCGCGCCGTTTCGCGTGCGCTCGGCGGCAGTTGCGACGTGCCGCTCGCGGCCCACGCGGTGTGGCGCGACGACACGCTGCACCTGACGGGCTGCGTGTCGATGCCCGACGGGTCGCGCGCGGCCCGTGCACAGGCGAGCGCGCGCGTGGCGAGTGTCGCCGGCGCGCTCGAGCTCGGCCGCCAGATTGCCGATGCGCTCGAAGCGCAAGGCGCGCGCGACATCGTGCGCGCGCTCGCGGCCCAGCAACGCGGCGAATCGGCTGTATGACGGCACCGTGCCCCTGGCACCCACGCCGATGACCCACACCGGGCGTGCCGGGCCCGCCACGGCCGATGCGCGGCCGTTCACGGCGGTACTGACGCGGCCGTCCGGGCAATCGGACGACCTGGCCGCGCAGCTCGCGGGCGAGGGCATCGACGTGCTCGAATTCCCGCTCATCGGTATCGCGCCCGTCGAAGACGACACGGCGCTGTGCGCGGCGTTCGCTGCGCTGTCCGCCTACGCGCTCGTCGTCTTCGTGTCGCCCAATGCGATCGACCGCGCGTTCGCGCAGGCGCCGTGCGCATGGCCGGCTGCCGTGCCGATCGGCGTGGTCGGTCCGGGCAGCGTCGCGGCGCTCGCGCGGCACGGCATCGCGGCGCCCGATTTTCAGGTGATCTGCCCCGCGGCGAACGGTCATGCCCAGGATGACCCCGACGTGCGCTTCGATTCCGAGGCGCTGTTCGCCGCGTTGCAAGCGCAGCTCGGCGAGCACGCGTTCGACGGCAAACCGGTGTTGATCGTGCGCGGCGACGGCGGCCGCGAATGGCTCGCCGACCGCTTGCGCGAAGCCGGCGCGACGGTTCAGGCCGTGGCCGCCTATCGCCGCATCGTGCCCGCGCCCGCGGAGCAGGACTGGGCGCGGGTCCGCACGCTGCTCGCAGGCGCGCCGCATGCTTGGGGTTGGGTCGTCACGAGTTCGGAGGGCGTGCGCAATCTGCATGCGCTCGCTCGCGCACACTTGACCGAGGCTGACTTCGCCCGGCTTGCACATGTACCGTTCGTCGCACCACACCCGCGCATCGCCGAAACGGCGCGGGCATTGGGTTTTGATAGCATTACGTCATCCGGCCCCGGCGATGCACGCATTGCCGCGGCCTTGCGCGCTTTGTCCGCCTCGTCTCGCGCATCTCTCGATCAACCGGCTTTGGCCTCTTCGGCTCATTCGCGCATGACTGATTCGAACCACGATTCCCCGAACCCTCCCGCTACTTCGGCTTCGGTTCCGCCGTTCGCCCCGCCGCCGCCCGTCTACGAGCAGGCCAGGCGCCGCCGTGGCGGCAGTGCGCTGTTGTGGGCGATGCTCGTGCTCGTCACCTGCGCCGCCGGCGTTGGCGCGTTCGCGCTGAACCGCAAGGTCGATCGGCTCGAGGCACGCCTGGCGGCGCGTCAGCAGGCCATCGATGCGCAGACCGCCGAGCTGCGCGTGAAGACCGAGCAGGCAGTGGCGACGGTCCACCAGATCGACACGCAATTCGCGCAGCTGCAAGGCAAGCTCGCCGACGCGCAAACGGCACAGCAGGCGTTGCAGCAGCAGTATCAGGATCTCGCGCGCAACCGCGACGACTGGATGTTCGCCGAGGTCGAGCAGATGCTCTCGAGCGCGAGCGAGCAACTGCAACTGACGGGCAACACGCAGCTCGCGCTGTTCGCGCTGCAAAGCGCCGATACGCGCCTGGCGACATCGGCGAGCGCGCAGGCGATCGTCGTGCGGCGCGCGATCGCCCAGGACATCGACAAGCTCAAGTCGGCCCCCTCCACGGATCTGACCGGGCTCGCGATCAAGCTCGACGAAGCCATTGATCAAATCGATACGCTGCCGCTGGCAGGCGAAGTGCCCGTGACGCAGCCGGCAGCCGGCGCGCCGGCCTCAGCCGCAGGCGTAGCGGGACAGGCGCGCTGGGCGCGGTGGTGGCAGGGCCTGTCGGCGGCAGTCGGCCAGGAGTTGAAGGGGCTCGTTCAAGTGCGCCGCATCGACAATGCCGATGCGATGCTGATCGCGCCCGAGCAAGGTCAGTTCGTGCGCGACAACGTGAAGCTGCGGCTGCTCGCGGCGCGGCTTGCACTGCTCTCGCGCAACGCGACGACGCTGAAGGCCGATCTGCACGCGGCCGACGCCGCGCTGGCACGCTATTTCGACGGCGCCGCCAAACGCACGCAGACCGTGCGTGGCTTGCTGAAGGAAGTCGGCGGCAGCTCGACGGCAGTCGAGTTGCCGAATCTGAACACGAGCTTGCAAGCCGTGCACAACACCAAGAGCCGGGGGTGATGGATGGCGCTCAGAGGACTCTTGTGGCTCGCGTTCCTGTTCACGCTGGCCGTCGTGCTGGCTACGGTCGGCCACTTCAATGTCGGCCACGTCGTGCTCGTCTATCCGCCGTACCGCTATGACCTGTCGCTGAATCTGGTGATCGGCGCCGTCGTCGCGCTGTTCGTGCTGCTGTACGCGGGCACGCGCATCGTGCGCAACGTGTGGACGATGCCGCAGCGCGTGGCCGCGTATCGCGTCCGTTCGCGCGAGGCCAAGGCGCAAGCGGCGTTGCGCGAAGCGATCGGCAATCTGTATGCGGGGCGCTTCTCGCGGGCCGAGAAGGCGGCGCGCGAAGCGCTCACGCAAGGCGCGAACAAAGGGGCAGCCGGGCTCGTTGCCGCTCAGGCCGCGCACAGCATGCGCGAATACGGCCGCCGCGACGAGTGGCTCGCCGCGATCGATGCACCGGAATGGCAGGACGCGCGCCTGATGGCGAGCGCCGACATGCGTGCCGACGGGCGCGATGCCGAAGGCGCGCTGGCCGCGTTGACGGAAATGCAGTCGCAGGGCGGCCGTCGCATCCACGCGCAGCAGATCGCCCTGCGCGCGCAGCAGCAACTGAAGAATTGGGCCGAAGTGCTCAAGCTCGTGAAGACGCTGGAGAAGCGCGAAGCCATTCATCCGGCCGTCGCGGTGCGGCTGCGCCAGCAAGCCGCTGAGAACCTGCTGCGCGACCGCCGGCACGATGGGCAGGCGCTGCTCTCGCTATGGCATTCGCTGGCCGCGTCGGAGCGGCAGTCGCCGCGCCTGGCCGATCTGGCGGCCGAACTGCTGATCGCGCTCGGCCGCCATCAGGAGGCGCGCAAGGTCGTCGAAGAGGCATTGCAGCACAACTGGGACGCACGCTTGCTGCGCCGCTATCCCGATACTGTCCAGGGCGACGACGCGCTGCCGCTGATCCAGAAGGCCGAAGCGTGGCGCCGCGAGCGCACCGAGGATGCCGATCTGCTGTTCACGCTGGGCCGGCTGTGCCTGCATCAGCAGCTGTGGGGCAAGGCGCAATCGTTCCTCGAGTCGGCACTGAAGCTCGCCGACGACAACGACGCACTGACGGTGCGCACGCACCGCGCACTGGCCCGTTTGTTCGAGCAGCTTGGCGATGCGGCGCGTGCGAGCGAGCACTACCGCGCGAGCGCCCTCGCGATGAAGATCGTCTGACCGAGGCCTCGCGCGTGGTGCATGCGTTGCGCGCTACTTGTTGACGAGCCGTGCCGGCACGCTCAACGCGAGTAGTGCGCCCAGTAGCATGAAGGCGGCGAGCAGGACCATGCCGGTCGCGTTGCTGGAGGTGGCCTGCTTGAGCCAGCCCACCGCGTACGGGCTGAGAAACCCGGCCAGATTGCCGATCGAGTTGACCATCGCGATGCCGGCTGCGGCGCCGGTGCCGGCGAGGAAGGCTGTCGGCAGGCTCCAGAACAGCGGTAGCGAAGTGAGGATGCCGGCCGTGGCAATCGTGAGCGAGAGCATGGCGAGCCACGTGTCGTGCGCCCACGTGACCGACAGCACGAGCCCGAGCGCACCGGCGAAGCCCGGCAGCGCCACGTGCCAGCGCCGCTCGCGCCGCTTGTCGGCACTTCTCGCGACGACGATCATCGCCACGACGGCGACCGCGAACGGAATCGCCGACAGCAAGCCGATCGCGAACGCGTCCGTCACGCCGGTCGCCTTGATGAGCGTGGGCAGCCAGAAGCTCACGCCGTACAGGCCCATCACGAACGAAAAGTAGATCAGGCTCATGAGCCACACGCGCGGGCTCGAGAGCACGTGCGCGAGCGGCATTTCTTCCTTGCCCGCTTCCTCGACGTCGATGTTGTGCTCGAGCAGACGCTTTTCGTCATCGGTGAGCCAGCGTGCGTGGGCGATGCGGTCAACGAGCGCGAACCACACGAGGACGCCGCACGCGATCGACGGCAGGCCTTCGAGCACGAACAGCCATTGCCAGCCGTGCCAGCCATTGAGGCCGTCGCAGGTTTTGAGGATGTAGCCCGACACGGGCCCGCCGACGACACCCGACAAGGCGACAGCCGTCATGAACCATGTCGTCATCCGGCCGCGCCGGTGCGCCGGATACCAATACGTGAGGTAAAGGATGATGCCGGGGAAAAAGCCGGCCTCGGCCAGGCCGAGCAGGAAGCGCATCGCATAGAACATCGTCGGCGTCGTGACGAACATCGTCAGCGCCGAGATCACCCCCCAGGACACCATGATGCGTGCGATCCACAGGCGCGCACCGACGCGGTGCAGGATCAGATTGCTCGGGACTTCGAACAAAAAGTAGCCGATGAAGAAAACGCCCGCCCCAAGGCCGTAGACGGCGTCGCTCAAGTGCAGGTCGGTGGCCATCTGCAGCTTCGCGAAGCCGACGTTGACGCGGTCGAGATACGCGACGAGATAGCACAGCAGAAGCAGCGGCAGCAGTCGCCAGGAGACCTTGCGGTAGGTCGCTTCCTCGAACGTCGACGGCGGTGTGCCGGCGCCGGGCATCGCGAGTGGATCGACAGGGCTTGCCATAGGCGTCTCCTCTTTGTGGTTTTGTTGTGATGAATGCGAGTGTACGGGGCGAGGCGTACGTCGTTGGCGCGTCAGACGCAGCGTCCGCCATCGACTTCGAGACACGTGCCCGTGATGAACTCGGCCTCGTCGGACGCCAGGAACAGCGCGGCGTTGGCGACATCCTGCGGTGTCGAGAAGCGGCCGAGCGGAATGCTGGCGAGAAAGCGCTGGCGATTTTCGGGCGTGTCCTCCACGCCCATGAACTCCTTGAGCAGGGCCGTCTCGCCGATCACGGGATTGACGCAGTTCACGCGGATGCGATCGGGCCCGAGCTCGGCCGCGAGCGCCTTGCTCGCGACGATGACGGCGCCCTTGCTGCCGTTGTACCAGACGAGGCCCGGCCGCGGCCGCACGCCGGCCGTCGAAGCGATGTTGACGAACACGCCGCCGCCTTGCTCGCGAAAGTACGGGACGAACGTCTGCACGCTCCAATAGAGGCCTTTGACGTTGACCGCATAGACGTGATCGAACTCGGCTTCGGTGACCTCGAGCACGGGCTTGTTGCGATGCGTGGTGCCCGCGTTGTTGACGACGATCTGCACGTTGCCGAAGTCTTCGAGCGCGGCCTCGAGCAGCACCTGCCAATCGGTGTGCTGCGTGACGTCGCCCGCGATCGCGATGGCGCGCCCGCCGGCCAGCGCGATCTCGCTCGCGACGCGCTCGGCCGCGCTGCTGTTCAGGTCGTTGACGACGACATTGGCGCCTTCGCGCGCGAACGTCTTGGCGATGCCTTCACCGAAGCCCGAACCGCCGCCCGTCACGACGGCCGTTTTGCCATTCAAACGCATGTTGCCTCCTGATCTCCTGATGGGACGATCGATCGTTCGTTCGTCGTACGGCGAGCGCCATTCAACCGTGGCGGATCGCGATCGTTTTCAACACCGTGAAGCCGTAGAGTGCTTCGAAGCCTTTTTCGCGGCCGTGGCCGGAGTGTCCGGTGCCGCCGAACGGCAGCTCGACGCCACCGCCCGCGCCGTAGTTGTTGATGAAGACCTGGCCGGCCCGTACGCGCCGCGCGAGCCTTAGCTGGCGTGCGCCGTCGCGTGTCCAGATGCCGGCGACCAGCCCATACGGTGTGCCGTTCGCGAGCGCGAGCGCATCGGCTTCGTCGTCGAACGGCAGGGCCGCCAGCACCGGACCGAAGATTTCCTCGCGCGCGATGCGATGGGTGCGCGGCACATCGCGCAGCAGTGTCGGCGCCTGATAAAAGCCGTCCGCGGGGGCCTCGGCTGCGATCGTGCCGCGTGCTGCGCAGGCGATGCCGTCGCGTTCGGCCTCAGCCAGAAACTGCGCGACGCGCTGCTGCTGCCTGGCGTTGATGAGCGGACCGCAATCGGGATCGGAGCGGCTCGGCCCGGCGCGCAGTTGGCTGAACGCCCGTGCGAGCCGTTCGAGCAGCGGCTCGTAGATCGTGCGCTCGATCAGCACGCGGCTGCCGGCCGAGCAGGTCTGGCCGGCGTTTTGAACGATGGCGCCCATGAGCGACGGCAGGGCCGCGTCGAGGTCGGCATCGGCGAAGACGATCTGCGGCGACTTGCCGCCGAGCTCGAGCGTGACCGGCGCATGGTGCTCGGCCGCCATCTGCGCGACGAGCGCACCGACTGATGGCGAGCCGGTGAACGAGAGATGGTCGACACCGGGATGGCGCGCGAGGGCGGCGCCGGCCTCGCTGCCGTAGCCTGTGACGACGTTGAGCGCGCCGGGCGGCAGGCCCGCGTGCGCGGCCAGTTCGGCGATGCGCAGCAGCGACAGGCAGGCGTCCTCGGCCGGCTTGACCACGCATGCGTTGCCGGCGGCGAGCGCGGCGCCGACGCTTCGGCCGAAGATTTGCATCGGATAGTTCCACGGCACGATGTGGCCGGTAACGCCATGCGGCTCGCGGATCGTCAGCACCGTGTAGCCGGATTGATAGGGCAGCGTTTCGCCGTGCAGCTTGTCGGCCGCGCCGGCGTAGAACTCGAAGTAACGCGCGAGCGCCGTGGCATCGGCACGCGCTTCGCGCAGCGGCTTGCCGGTGTCGCGCGATTCGAGCTGCGCCAACGCTTCCCGGTGTTCAGCGACGAGCTGCGAGAGACGAGCAAGAACGCGGCCGCGCTCGACGGCGCTCGTGTCGCCCCATGCGCCCTCGTAGGCTGCGCGGGCCGCGCGCACGGCCGCATCGACGTCGTCGGCGTTGCCGCGCGCGAGGCGGGCGAACGGCTGACCATCCGACGGATCGACGGCCTCGATCGTCTCGCGGCTGCCGGGCGGGACCCAGTCGCCGCCGATGAAATGCATCGCTTCTTGCATGGGAAGGCTCCTTGCGATCGATCGGAACCGGGGCCTGGTATGGGCCTCCTTGGCGTGAGCCGGCCCTCGTCAGGTCTGGCCAATGCAACCAGCATCGATTATGGCCCCGTTCGCGACGCAAGTGAGAGACGGCACCAGGAATTGGACAATGGGTGCGTGGAACCGCTGTTGTCCGAGCTGGCCGTGCCTAAAGCGGGCTCCGCTATAATGGCGCGCATCGTGTCGGTCCGGCATCGAGGCACGCGTATCAGATGCGGCGCGCTCGATCGTTCGGGCGTCTCGGCCGGCGGCAAGCCGGCCTGTTCGTTTTCCCGTTTCCATTCCGTCAAGAGAGAGCCATGAGCTTCAATCACGTCCCCGCGGGCAAGGATCTGCCGCACGACTTCAACGTCATCATCGAAATCCCGGCGCAAAGCGATCCGGTGAAGTACGAAGCGGACAAGGAACTGGGCCTGCTCGTCGTCGACCGTTTCATCGGCACCGGCATGCGCTACCCGGTGAACTACGGCTACATCCCGCAGACGCTGTCGGGTGACGGCGATCCCGTTGACGTGCTCGTGATCACGCCGTTCCCGCTGATTCCGGGCTGCGTGGTGCGTGCGCGTGCAGTCGGCATGCTGCAAATGACTGACGAGTCGGGCGTCGACGCGAAGCTCGTCGCCGTGCCGCACGACAAGCTGTGCCCGATGACGGCCGGCATCAAGTCGATCGACGACGTGCCCGAGTACCTGAAGGACCAGATCAAGCACTTCTTCGAGCAGTACAAGGCGCTCGAGAAGGGCAAGTGGGTCAAGGTCGAGGGCTGGGCCGGCATCGACGCTGCTCACAAGGAAATCACCGAAGGCGTTGCGAACTTCAAGAAGTAACCGAAGTCACGCGTTGCCCGTGGTGGTATCCGAAACCGCGCGAGCCTGAGAGGGCCGCGCGGTTTTTTACGCCTGCTCGCTGACGATGGCCTGCTGCTCGGCATCCTCGCTCGCTTCTGGTACCGGCAGTAGCACGGTGTCGAGCGCCAGTGCGCCGCTCGCGAGTGCGCGCTTCTGTGCGGGCGCCAGCCGCTTGACCCGGTACTCGGCGCGCAACGCGCTCGAGCGATCGGCCAGCTCGAAGGTCGCGAGCAGCGCGACCGGCTTGCGAGAGCGCGTGTAGCGGGCGCCCGTGCCGTTCACGTGCTTGGCGTAGCGTGCCTGCACGTCGGTTGCGATGCCCGTATAGACGCTGCCGTCCGCGCATTCGATCAGATACAGAAACCAGGACATGGCGCAGGCCGTCACCGCTTGAAAGGGTCGTGTTCGCGCAGTTCGTCGACGTGCGCGTGGATCAGGTTCGCTTCGTTCTCGAGAAAGCGTGCGACCGCATCGGAGAACGCGGGGTGCGCGAGCCAATGCGCCGAGCGCGTGACGGTCGGCATGAAGCCGCGTGCCATCTTGTGCTCGCCTTGCGCACCGCCTTCGAACACGGCCAGTTTCTCCTCGATGCAGAACTCGAGCGGTTGATAGTAGGCCGTCTCGAAGTGCAGGCACGGCACGTGTTCGAGCGCTCCCCAATAACGGCCGTACAACGTGCCGCCCGTCTGCGCGTCGCGCTGGTAGATCACGAGCGAGCTCGCAATGGGCCGCCCCTCGCGCTCCGCGATCACGAGCAGCAGGTTTTCGGGCATCGTCTGGGCGATCGTGCGGAAGAATTCGAGGTTCAGATACGGCGACGAAAAGTGCTCACGGTACGTCTGCTTGTAGCAGCGGTGGAAGAAGCGCCAGTCGTCGTGGGTCGCGTCCTGCCCGCGTACGCGCCGGAACGTGACGCCGGCTTCGTGGACCTTGCGCCGTTCGGCGCGGATGTTCTTGCGCTTTTTCTGCTCGAGCGTCGAGAGGAAGTCGTCGAAATGGCGGTAGCCGTCGTTGAGCCAGTGAAACTGGACGCCTTCGCGGCGCATCATGCCGAGCGAGGTCAGCGCCTGCGTTTCGTCTTCGGTCGGAAACAGCACGTGCAGCGACGAGACGTCCGACTGCTCGGCCAGCGCCACCAGCGAGGCGGCCAGCTGGCGCCTCGCGTGCTCGTCGACCGCGAGCAGGCGCGCGCCTTGCACGGGCGTAAACGGCACGGCGCACACGAGCTTCGGATAGTAGTCGAGGCCGTTGCGCTGATAGGCATCGGCCCAGGCCCAGTCGAACACGTACTCGCCGTACGAGTGGCTCTTCAGGTACAGCGGCGCCGCGGCGGCGAGCCGGTCGGTCCGCGTATCGACCAGCGTCAGAAAGCGCGGCGCCCAGCCCGTGCGTTCGGTCGCGCATTGCGTAGCCGTCAACGCGCTCAGGAACTCGTGGCGCAGAAACGGTGTCGGCTGCGCCTCCTGTGCGACGAGTGCGTTCCACTGGCCCGCGTCGACCTCGGAAGGTGAGGTGAGGAGGCCCATGCGATAATCGATGCGTTCCTGTTTCAACTGTTCGACCGTATTTGCAACCGGCGGCAACGCATTCGTTGCCGCGCGTCATTCGTTTTACGCCGAGGCATCGCCGGGGTGCAGATAAGCAGCCGGCCGCTCATTCGCCCATGAAAACCCGAATCGCTCTCGCCCAACTCAACGTCATCGTCGGCGACTTCGCCGGCAACACCGCGAAGATCGTCGAAGCCGCGCGCGCGGCCCACCGCGACGGCGCGAAACTGCTCGTCACACCGGAACTCGCCCTGTCGGGCTATCCGCCCGAAGACCTGCTGCTGCGCCCCGCGTTCTACCAGGCGAGCGCTGCGGCACTCGCCGATCTGGCCGAGCAACTGAAGCCGTTCGCCGGGCTGCACGTGCTCGTCGGCCATCCGCATCGCGAGGTGGCCGAAACGGCGAGCGGTCATGGTAATGCAAACCGGCCCATCGAGCGTGGCTTGCCGCCCGTCGACACGTACAACGCGGCGTCGCTGATTCGCGACGGGAACATCGTCGGCACGTATGTGAAGCAGGACCTGCCGAATACCGAAGTGTTCGACGAGAAGCGCTACTTCGCCACCGACGCCAAGCCGTTCGTGTTCACGCTCGACGGCGTCACGTACGGCGTCATCATTTGCGAGGACGCCTGGCACGCCTCGGCCGCGCAGCTCGCCCAAGCGGCCGGCGCGCAGGTCCTGCTGATCCCGAACGCCTCGCCCTACCACCTGAACAAGGAAGCGACGCGCGTCGACGTCCTGCGCGCGCGCATCGCCGAGACGGGACTGCCGGTCGTCTACGTGAACATGGTCGGCGGGCAGGATGAGCTCGTCTTCGATGGCGGCTCGTTCGTGCTCGATGCCGACGGCCGGATCGTCGCGAAGATGCCGCAGTTCGTCGAAGGGCATGCGGTCGTCGAATTCGACGGCCCCCGTCCCCAGCTGGGCGACATCGCGCCGACCGAGTCGCTCGAAGCGCAGGTGTACGCGGCGCTCGTGCTCGGCGTGCGCGACTACATCGGCAAGAACGGCTTCCCCGGCGCGATCATCGGCCTGTCGGGCGGCGTCGATTCGGCGCTCGTGCTCGCGATCGCCAGCGATGCGCTCGGTGCCGAGCGCGTGCGTGCGGTCATGATGCCGTCGCGCTATACGGCCGACATCTCGACGTTCGACGCGGCCGACATGGCGCGCCGCGTCGGCGTCCGCTACGACCAAATCGCGATCGCGCCGATGATGGAGGCGTTCCGCGGCGCGCTCGCGAGCGAGTTCGCGGGCCTGGCCGAGGACGCAACGGAAGAGAACATCCAGGCGCGCATTCGCGGCACGCTGCTGATGGCGCTGTCGAACAAGTTCGGCTCGCTCGTGCTCACGACCGGCAACAAGAGCGAGATGGCGGTCGGCTACTGCACGCTGTACGGCGACATGGCGGGTGGTTTCGCCGTCATCAAGGACATCGCGAAGACGCTCGTCTACCGTCTGTGCCGCTATCGCAACGAGGCCGCACAGTTCGCCAAGCGCGACGTGATCCCCGAGCGCATCCTCACGCGCGCGCCGTCGGCGGAGCTGCGCGAGAACCAGACGGACCAGGACAGCCTGCCGCCGTACGACGTGCTCGACGCGATCGTGCGCATGTACATGGAAGAGGACAAATCGCTGGCCGAGATCGTCGCGGCCGGCTACGCGCGCGCCGATGTCGCGCGCGTGACGCGGCTCATCAAGCTCAACGAGTACAAGCGCCGTCAGGCGCCGATCGGCATTCGCGTCACGCCTCGCGCGTTCGGGCGCGACTGGCGCTACCCGATCACCTCGCGCTACGCCGAACCGCTCGAGTGAGGTGCTGGACGCCGCGAGGGGCGGGTGGCCCGCGCGGCGTAGAATCGCCTGAACTCCCTCCGAACGACTCAACGAGGCAAGACATGAAACGCATCACTGCAATCATCAAACCGTTCAAGCTCGACGAAGTGCGCGAGGCGCTGGCCGAAGTGGGGCTGACCGGGCTGACCGTCACCGAAGTGAAAGGCTTCGGGCGCCAGAAGGGGCACACGGAGCTCTATCGCGGCGCCGAATACGTCGTCGATTTTCTGCCGAAGGTGAAGATCGAGGTGGTCGTCGCGAGCGCGCAGTGCGATCAGGTCATCGACGCGATCATCGGTGCCGCGCGCACGGGCAAGATCGGCGACGGCAAGATCTTCGTGACCGACGTCGAACGCGTGATCCGCATCCGCACGGGCGAAGAGAACGAAGCGGCCGTATAAGCGGCAGGGCAGGACGCCCGCTGGCGCGACGTGGGTACGGCGCGGCGGGCGAAAATAAAAAAAGGTGCGATGCCCTGACGGGACACCGCACCGATACGCGCCTCTCGCAGCAGCGTGAAACTGGTTGTAAAGCTGTGTTTTTTTCTACGCGGTCCGCTTAGAACAGGTGCTGGATACCGGCGTAGACGCCCGACTGGCTGTGGCCAGGCAGGGGGTTGTCCGGGTCCGACACACCGTTCGCTTCGAGGCCGAAGTTCGCATTCTTGCTGTTACGAGCCGTGGCGATCTGGAGGTCGAGCAGCGTGCGCTTGGACAGGTTGTAGGTGCCGCCGACCGTATAGATCGTCGCGTTGCCGGCGCCGTTGTTGCCGTTCACGTGATAGACGGCTGCGATCGCGGCCAGAGCCGGCGTCGCTTGCCAGGTCACACCGCCCCATTCGTGATCGAGCGTCGTCGGCGTGCCGAGTGCAACGCCCGTGGCACCCGACGTGCGGATCGCCTGATACGCGCCTTGGATCTTGAATTGGCCGAGGAACACGTTGGCCGCAGCCGTGTATTCGCGCGAGAACGAGAACGCGCCGTCGCTGCCATTGAGCGTGCCGTTCGCTTGATTGCGGATTTCGTCGTAAATGCCGCGCACTTGGAACAGCGACGACGTGTAGGTCAGTTGCAGACCAGCCCAACGACCTTGCGCCGTGGTGCCGTTGCCGTTCCAGCTCGTCGAGTTCGACAGCGCATACTGGCCGTAGAGGTCGAAGCCGTTCCACTTCGGCGACTGGTAAGAAATGTTGTTGGCCGAGTGTTGCCAGTTGCGCCCGCGCACGAGCGAAGCCGACGACCAGTTCGACTGACCGAACGGGTCGAAGTCCCACACGCCGTTCGAGATGAAGAGTTCGCGGCCGAGCAGGAACGTACCGTAGTTGTCGTTCGCGAAGCCCACGGTGGCCCAGCGATCCCAGATCGTACCGGTCTTGCCGAGGCTGCCGGTCATCGTGTTGAACGCGCCTTCCAACTGGAATACTGCCTTGGTGCCGCCGCCGAGGTCTTCCGAGCCCTTCAAGCCCCACAGGCTCGTGCCCCAGTCGCCGCTCTCCGCGCGCCAGCGCGAGGTCGAGCCACCGTTGCCGTTGTTCAGGCCGCTCATGTATTCGAGGCCTGCATCGATACGCCCGTACAGCGTGACGCTGCTCTGTGCGTGTGCAATTACGCCGGCAGACATCAGTGCCGCCGCGAGCAATGCTTTCTTCATCTTCTCCTCCATACCCTGTCAAAAAGTGAGGCCACTACTGCGAATAGCGCTCGGGCGCATATCGCCCGAGCGGGAATTCAGTGTCCAGGGAGAGCCCAACGGAAGGTGCGGCGGGAGCGGGGCCGTTGTGCGGTGCTCCGTGCTGCTGGTCCGGACCGCTCGTCGAGCGGTGTCTCCTCGTTTGAAGTAAAACTACATTTGCTGAACTGCGTTTTGCTACTTTGGTTACTAATTTAGCAAAAATACACATTGCTGGCGAAAGAAATCGTAGTCTCGCTAGAGGGTGTCTCGGAATTGCCATAGCAATATGTTGGAAGTGGGTGGCACGGATGCGTCAAAATTGCCGAAAAGCCTTGCCCCGTAAAGGACACACACTATGTGGCGAATGGCGTAAAGGAATTTCAGTATTGACGCTGATATTTGGCTGCTATATGCGAACTGAATTGCATAAGCGGTCATGGCGCCGGCGACGGCAATTGGCCATGCCAGCTCGAGCCATAAAAGCAAAAAGGCGCTGATGCGCCTTTTTGTTTGTTGCCGATCGGATCGGTGCGTGTGCTGTCGCGCCGGTCGTCGTCCGTTATTTGAGACTGCCCGATAGGAATTGCTTGAGCCGTTCGCTCTTGGTGTGGGTGAATACTTCGTCGGGGTGGCCTTCTTCTTCGATGTGGCCTTGATGCAGGAACACGACATGGTTCGACACGTTGCGCGCAAAACCCATCTCGTGCGTGACGACGATCATCGTGCGGCCTTCTTCTGCCAGCTTCTGCATGACCTTCAGCACTTCGCCGACGAGCTCGGGGTCGAGCGCCGACGTCGGCTCGTCGAACAGCATCACGTCGGGGTTCATCGCGAGCGCGCGCGCGATCGCCACGCGTTGCTGCTGACCGCCCGACAAGTGCGACGGGTATTGCTTCTCGAGTCGCGGCGCCAGGCCGACCTTCTCGAGGTACATGCGCGCGCGTTCCTCGGCTTCGCGGCGCGGCAAGCTCAGCACGTTCACGGGGGCCTCGATCACGTTCTCGAGCACGTTCATGTGCGACCACAGGTTGAAGTGCTGGAACACCATCGACAGCTTCGTGCGGATGCGCTGCAGCTGCTTTTGATCGGACACGCGCAGTGCGCCGGATTTGTCCTTCTGCGTCCGTACTTCCTCGCCGTCGACGAAGATACGCCCGGCGCTCGGTTGCTCGAGGAAGTTGATGCAGCGGAGCATCGTGCTCTTGCCGGAGCCCGAGGAGCCAATGACGCTGATCACGTCGCCGGCGTTCGCCTTGAGCGACACGCCTTTCAGAACTTCGTGGTTGCCGTAGTGCTTGTGCAGGTCGTCGATGTAAAGCTTGTGCATCGGAGAAGTCATTGAGGAATTACTTGCCTTGCGGGCGCAGATAAGCGAGCCAGCGTTGCTCGGCGCGGCGGAACAGGGCGACCAGCGCGAACGAGATGCCGAGGTAGAGCAGTGCGGCGATGCCGAAGGACTGGAACGACAGATACGTCGCCGAGTTCGCGTCGCGCGCGATCTTGAGAATGTCGGGCACGGTGGCCGTGAAGGCGACCGTCGTCGCGTGCAGCATGAGGATCACTTCGTTGCTGTACAGCGGCAGCGCGCGGCGCAGCGCCGACGGCAGGATGACGCGGCGGTACAGCGTGAACTTCGACATGCCGTAGGCGCGCGCCGCTTCGATCTCGCCGTAAGGCGTGGCCTTGATCGCGCCGGCGAAGATCTCGGTCGTGTAGGCGCACGTGTTCAGCGTGAAGGCCAGCAGCGTGCAGTTCATGCCTTCGCGGAAGAACGCGTTGAGCAGCTCGTGCGAGCGCACGACGTCGAGGCTGTAGAGACCCGTGTAGCAAAGCAGCAGCTGGACGTAGAGCGGCGTGCCGCGAAACACGTAGGTATAGAACCACACGGCGCTCGACAGCACCTTGTTGCGCGAGACGCGTGCGACGGCAAGCGGCACCGACAGGCAAAAGCCGATGCCGATCGACACGACGAGCAGCCACAGCGTGATGGCCAGGCCCGTGATCCGATAGCCGTCGGTGAACAGAAAGTTACGCCAGTAGTCGTGAATGAGCTCGATCATCGTTTATAGCTCGGCCTTGCGGACGCCGATCGAATAGCGCTTCTCGAGCCACAGCAGCACGAGGTTCGATACGGTCGTGATCGCGAGATAGATGGCGCCCGCGATCAAGGTGAAAAAGAAAAAGCGCAGTGTGCCCTTGCCGGCATCCTGCGACGCCTTCACGACGTCGGCCAAGCCGATGATCGAGACGAGTGCCGTTGCCTTGACCATCACCTGCCAGTTGTTGCCGATGCCGGGCAGGGCGAAGCGCATCATCTGCGGGAACATGATGCGCGAGAACGTCTGCCAGGCCGTCATGCCGTACGCGGCGCCCGCCTCGAGCTGGCCGCGCGGTACCGACAGGAACGCGCCGCGGAACGTCTCGGTGAAGTACGCGCCGTAGATGAAGCCGAGCACGACGATGCCGGCCACGAACGGGTCGATGTCGATCTGATCCCAGCCCATGAGGTCGGTCAGGTTGTTGAGCCAGATCTGCAGGCTGTAGAAGAGCAACAGCATCAGCACGAGATCGGGCACGCCGCGGATCAGCGTCGTGTAGACGGTGCCTGCGCCATGCGCGAACCGGTTCTTGGAGAGCTTCGCCGCCGCGCCGAGGAGGCCGAGCACGAATGCGAGCGCCAGCGACAGCAGCGCGAGCTTGATGGTCTGCCAGGTGCCGGCGAAGAGCAGCGGGCCGTAGCCTTGAAGAGACATGGTAGGAAGTGTGCAGTCCTTGACGGCGCACGACAGGGTGCGCGCCGCGAAAATTCCAGGCTGCCAAAAATGGCGTGCCGCGAGATCGGGGTCGATGCCGTCGGCATGCACGAGCCCATGAGCGCTCGCGCGCTCGACGCGCGTCTTGCCGGATTGCTGCGCCCATGCGAGGCCGCAGGGGGCGAAAAGGGCAGCATTTTACCCGAAGCCGGGGGGCGCGCTAGTGCTGCGAACCCGGGGGTGGTCAGACGAAAGCGGGGTGCGGGCCGGCGCGCGCATGCGGCGCCATGGTGCTGCGATGGGTGCGACGCCGCGGCCGGGATGGCGTGCGGCGTCGCAGGCAGGGGTGGGGATGGCTGGCGAGGCTCGTGTTACGGCTTGGGTTCGGCCGCGCCGGCCCCGCCGTGCTGTTGCCAGAACTGGTGCATCTTCTCGTGACGGGCCCGCATCTGGGCGAGATGCTGCTTGAACGAGGTGCTGACCGTCATCTTTTGCTGGTCGTCGAGCCCGTTGTAGAGGGCCAGCCAGGCCGCCGTCGTCTGTTCGCGCAACTGGTGGTTCTGTTGCTCGAAGTCCTCATGCGCGGCGTGCATCGCGTTCAGATCGAGCACGCTCTGCTGCGACAGCGTCTCCATGCGCTGATGCAGCTTCTCGTGGTTGGCGCGCTCGGCCTCATGGTTCTGCTTCATCAATGTGAGCGCGCTTTGCCATTGCTGCTCCTGCGCCGGCGTGAGCTTGAGCTGGCTGTGCAGCTGCTCGAGTTGCTTGCCCATCGGCATCATCATCATGCCGCCATGCTCATGCCAGCCGCCGGGCCCTGCCGGAGCGCCCGGGCTGCCGGGGGCAGCGGCGTAGGCGGAACCGAACGTCAGCGCGAGCGCCGCCGTGGCGGCGGCCATCCAACGCGACGAGGTGCGTGAAATCGAAGTCATCGAACTCTCCTGGAAGGAAAACGACACACGATGCGAGGGGGTGCGATACGACACAGACCTCATCGGTGATTGAGCACTAGACTAGGACGGTGCGTATCAGGTCCGTGTTACGGTCGCGGTGAGCCGGTTTACAGCGGATTACGCGCGGCTTTGGCAGTAACGTCCGGTAACCCTTTGAGCGGCGCGCGACGTTGGGGCGTGGGCGGCTCGCGTTAAACTTCGCCCATGGCTACTCAAATCCTGGTCGTCGACGACGACGCCGAGCTGCGCGACTTGCTGCGCGAATATCTGGTCAAGCAGGGCATCGAGGTATCGGTGCTGCACGATGCGGGCGCGCTCGAGCGCCGGCTCGAGCGCGAGCGCCCCGATCTGATCGTGCTCGATCTGATGATGCCCGGCGTCGATGGGCTCACCGCGCTGCGCCGGCTGCGCGCCACCGGTGACGACATTCCCGTGATCATGCTGACCGCGCGCGCCGACGACGTCGACCGCATCGTCGGCCTCGAGCTCGGCGCCGACGACTACCTCGGCAAGCCGTTCAACCCGCGCGAGCTGCTCGCCCGCGTGCAGGCCGTGCTGCGGCGCCGGCGCACGGTGCCCTCGGCCGCCCCCGAACAGCGCGAGCCTTATTCGTTCGGGCGTTTTCAGCTCGACTTCCAGACACGCACGCTGTATCAGGACAGCCGGCCGGTCACGCTGTCGGGCAGCGAATTCGCGCTGCTGAAGATCTTCGTCAACCATCCCATGCGCACGCTGACGCGCGAGCGGCTGCTCGAACTGCTGCACGGCCCCGAGTACGACGGTACGGACCGCGGCATCGACGTGCAGGTGTGGCGTCTGCGGCGCATCCTCGAATCCGATCCGTCGCTGCCGCGTTTCATCCAGACCGTACGCGGGCGTGGCTACGTGTTCGTGCCCAATGGCGAACCGAATGCGCAGACCCATTGATTCGCTGTTCGGGCGGCTGGCGCTGCTCGTCGTCGCGGTATTGCTGATCTCGCATTTCGCGTGGTTCATCCTCATGCGGGTCGAGCGCAGCCAGGCGCAGACGCGCTACGCCGTCGAAGAGGCGACGTTCCTCGTCGATGCGGTGCGCCAGCACGTCGCGCATACGCCGAATCTGCCGCTGCCTTCGCGTGTGCGTCTCGTCGATCCGGCGAGCCCCGACGTACCGTCCGCGCAAGCCGATCTGCCGCATCCGATCAAACAGTTCGTCGACGAGGTGCGTGACCGCATGCCGCCGGGCTCGGTCGTGCGCGTGGGCGTAGCCGGGCGTCCGCCGATGCTGTGGGTGCATGAAGCCGGCGACCGCCAATGGATCGTCGTACCGATGCTGTCGCTGCATCCAAGGCCGCGCGACCTCATGTTCGTGTGGCTCGGCACGATCTTTTCGCTGGCCGTCATGTGCGCGTTGTTCGTCGCATGGCGGCTGCAGCAGCCGCTGACCGCGCTGGCCCAGGCCGTGATGCGGTTCGGCCGCGGCCAGCCTGTGCCGCCCGTGCCCGAGCGCGGTCCGCGCGAGCTGCGCGCGCTTACGCACGGCTTCAATCAGATGGTGCAGGAAGTGTCGCGCACCGAGAAAGACCGCTCGGTGATGCTCGCGGGCGTCGCGCACGACCTGAAGACGCCGCTGGCACGCATGCGGCTGCGCGCCGAGATGATGGACGACATCAAGCTGCGCGATGGCGTGGTGCGCGACGTCGACTCGATGACGCACATCGTCGAACAATTCCTGGCGTTCGCGCATGGCGGTGCGGATCGTAGCGAGCCCGTCGGCGTCGACGCGCAATGCGAGCGGATGGCGCGCAGCTATCGGGCCGTGGCCCCGGGCGCGCAGCCCGTGCGGACCGAGCTTGCGGCTGGCGCCGATTTCTGTCTCCCTGCCGCGACGCTCGATCGGATCCTGTCCAACTTGCTCGACAATGCGCATGCCTATGGCGCGCCGCCCGTCGTGATCGCGACCGACCGCACCCCGCATGGCTGGCAGTTGAGCGTCAGCGATCACGGCTCCGGCATCGCGCCGCAGGATCTCATCAACGCGAGCCGGCCGTTCGTACGGCTCGATCCGGCGCGCGGCGGCAACGGCCACAGCGGGCTCGGGCTCGCGATCGTCGAGCGGCTCGTCCGGCGCCAGGGCGGTGCATGCGAGATCGGCAACGCCGACGGCGGCGGCCTGCGCGTCGCCATGACGTTCCCGCTCGAGACCCCGGCCCGCGCGCAAGCGCAATCCGAAAGCGTCTGGTGACCGGCAAATAGCAAGCGGGCGGCACGGCGGCCGCTGCCGTCCACCGCCTTGCTCGCGCTACTCGGCGAACAGCGCGTCGAGCGCGGCGGCCGCTTCGCTGTCGACCGTGTTGTAGGTGACGCTGTCGGCCTCGAAGATGTAATGGGTGGTGTACTTGCCGAGGCGCGCCAGAATCTCTTCCTGTACGGCCTCAGGGGCCGCATCGAGCTTCAGATACCAGGTCGTGGACGACAGCCTCGTCTGGAAGGCGCCGTACTCGGCCATCAGTTGATCGAACGCGTCGGCGTCCGGGTCGCGACAGACGATGACCAGATTTCCCTTCATGCGCACCTCCGGCTCCAGGTAGATCGGTAGCTTCTCGCCACGGAAAGCCGATGATACCCGCTCTCTGGGATCCACCGCGCAAGACGTGCTCTTTCTACGAGACGGCCTGCAAGTCGTCGGGGGTGGTCTGCGTGTCATCGCGCGGCAATGCTTCGATGCGATCGCGCCCCGCCGATTTCGCTACATACAGCGCGCAGTCCGCGCGGCTCAACAAGCGCTCGAGCGTATCGGCGGGCGACAGTTCCGTCACGCCGATGCTGACGCTCACGAGTACCTCGGACGGTAGATGGGGTGAGCGATGCGTCTTGAGCCGTTCGCGCAAACGTTCGGCGACGCGGATGCTGTCCGCCAACGGGGTCCCCGTGAACAGGATCGCAAACTCTTCCCCGCCGAGCCGGCCAATCGTGTCGTTTCCGCGCAGCTCGTCACGGCAGAGCGCGACGAAGTGCTCGAGTGCGCGATCGCCGGCCGTATGGCCGAAGCGGTCGTTGATCTGCTTGAAATGGTCGAGATCGGCGATGGCCAGGCATAGCGGCTCGCCGCGGGCGCGCGCCGTTTCGATGCCCTGGCGCAGCAGACTCAGGAAGTAGCGGCGGGTCAGGGCGCCCGTGAGCACGTCCTCGCGCACTTCGGCCGAGAGCAACGTATTGGTGGCGCGCAGTTGTGCCGCCAGTCTGCGGGCGGCGCGGTGATGGCGCTTCTCGCGTCGGTACGACGCCGCGATGACATAGGCGAGCAGCGCCGCGCCGGAGATCAGCGCGAACGCGAGCCACTTGATGAAACGGCGATGGCGCTCGAGTTCGGGCCAGGAGACGAGCGGTTCGACGAGATGGGCCGACAGGCCGGAATTGAGCCCGCCGCGCGCAGCGTAGAGCGACGGCACGTGCGTGCCCGGCAGTTCGAACAGCTGCGCGGCGAGCGCGGGCGGCACCCATGGCGCGTTGCCTTCGAGCCGGCGGGCCAGCGGTTCGATGTCGAGGACGGCGAAGGTGTCGCGCTGGTAGCCGTCCATGCGCTGGGCTGCGCTCAGCTGCATGATGCGTGCCTGCGGCAGCCGACGTCCCTCGAGCGCGCTGTCGCGGGCCATGATGACGACGCCGTTCTCGTCGGCGACGAACGAGCCCGGCGCCGCGACCCAGTGGCGCAGCCGGCCGAGCCCCACCTTGGCGACGATCGCGCCGACCAGCATGCCGTCCTCGTACACCGGGGAGGCGAAGAAGATGCCGGCCTCTGCGCTCTTGCGTCCGATGCCGTACGCCTGGCCGAACGAGCCGAGCAGCGCGTTGCGCAGGTAGCCGCGCGTCGACAGATCGAGGCCCACGAACGACTGCGCGCTCCGCGCGTTGCTCGAGGCGATGCAGAGACCGTTCGGATTGACGAGCCAGAGGTTGTCGAGCCCCGAAAAACCTTGCGCGTCGTGCAAGAAGGCGTCAGTGGCGGCGAGCTCGGGGTTGCCGAGCAGCTCGGCGCGCCGGGTGGATTCCCCGCCGGCACGCTTCACGGCATAATTGCGCGATTGCGCGAGCACATGCTGAATCGTGCGCGTCTGGGCCAACGTTTCGGGGATTGCACGCGCCATCGCGAGGTCGCTTGCAATGATCTGCACCATCGCATCGGCCGTGGCCGAGGACAGTTGCCCCTCGACGCGCATGGCGTCGTCGAGTTCGTGTTGCGCGGTGCGGTCGGCCACGGCGCCCGCGACGATCCAGCACGCGAGCGCGGCCGCCATGAAGCTGACGAGCGAGATCACCCGGTGCGATGTTGCCTTGTTCATCGACTCTTTACGTCTCTACGTCCGACTGTTGCTGGCGGCTCGTCCGCGAGCGACATATCGCGCGCGGGGGCCGCGAGGGGCCGATCACGTTCCCGATGGGGGCGTGTCGACCGACCACGAGGCGCATTATCGGTAATGCCGGGGCGGTTTGGACACGTCTTGGGGTTTTTCTTGATTCCCGCCCTTGCAACGTGTGCCGCGCGGTTGTGCCTGAAACATAGGTTGTAGTAGTGTCGTGCCGTCTGGAAAGAAGCAGCTGAGCCGGATCGCTTTGCCGTCAATCATTCGTAGTTAACGAGTTACCGCACCTATTCGCTTCGTCATGCTTTCATCCCGTCTTCCGGATCGCCCAGCCGCTTCGGGCTCCTGCTCCGACACGGGCCGCCTGCGCGCGGCCGTGCTTTCGCCGACCGCCGCGGAGGGTGCCTGATGGATCTCGGCTTCAATCTGAACCGCACGGCCAATGCCTCCGCCTGGCGGCTGCTGCCGAACCGGTGGGACTTCGTCGCGTTCCCGCTGATCATCTGCCTGATCGCCATGACCGCGATCGGCTTTCATCAGACGATGGCGCCGATCTCCACGCTCAAGACGCAGGTCATCTCGCTCGACGTGGCCAGCCTGCCCGAATACGCGCTGCGCACGACGCTGCGCATGCTCGCGGCGATGGTCGCCTCGCTCGTGTTCACGCTCGTCTACGGCACGCTCGCGGCCAAGAGCCGGCGCGCCGGCATGGTGCTGATCCCGATTCTCGACATCCTGCAGTCGGTGCCGGTGCTCGGCTACATTTCGTTCACCGTAACGTTTTTCCTGGCGCTGTTTCCGAATCGGGTGCTCGGTGCCGAATTCGCGGCGATCTTCGCGATCTTCACGGCCCAGGCGTGGAACATGACGTTCAGCTTCTACCAGTCGCTGACCACCCTGCCGCGCGATCTCGACGAAGTCTCGCGCGGCTTCCACCTGACGGGCTGGCAGCGGTTCTGGAAGCTCGAAGTGCCGTACTCGATGCCCGGGCTCATCTGGAACATGATGATGTCGATGTCGGGCAGCTGGTTCTTCGTGGTCGCCTCGGAGGCCATCACGGTCGGCAACAGCACGATCACGCTGCCCGGTATCGGTGCCTATCTGGCGCAGGCGATCTCCGACAAGAACCTCGCTGCGATCGGCTGGGTGATCCTGGCGATGACGCTTGTGATCCTCGCCTATGATCAACTCATGTTCCGCCCGCTCGTGGCCTGGGCCGACAAGTTCCGTATGGAGACGACGAGCTCGGGCAACGCGCCCGAGTCGTGGGTGCTCGATCTCGTGCGCCGCACGCGCCTCATTCATCAGCTGCTCGTGCCGGCCGGCTGGGTGCTCGCCAGGTTGGCGCGCGTGCCGCTGCGCGTGCCGTTGAGAAACGCCGTGCGCTTTGCCCTGCCCCTGCAGCAGGGCAACAAAAAATCGTCGATCGTCGGCGACATCCTCTGGGGCCTGCTCGTGCTGGTCGGCACCCTCTACGTGGTCTGGCGCGTCGTCGCCTACGTGCGCACGGGCGTCACCGGAGCCGAGGTCGGCCACGTGTTCCTGCTCGGCTTCTTCACGCTCGTGCGCGTGGTGATGCTGATCGCACTGTCGTCGCTGATCTGGGTGCCCCTCGGCGTACAGATCGGCCTGCGGCCGGCCCTCGCCGAGAAGATCCAGCCGCTCGCGCAGTTCCTCGCGGCGTTTCCCGCGAACCTGCTGTTCCCGGTGTTCGTGATCGTGATCGTGCGCTTCCACCTGAATCCCGATCTGTGGCTCTCGCCGCTGATCGTGCTCGGGACACAGTGGTACATCCTCTTCAACGTGATCGCCGGCGCCTCCGCGTATCCGAACGATTTCCGCGAAGCGGCGACGAACTTCCGCATTCGAGGCTGGCAGTGGTGGCGCCAGATCATGTTGCCCGGCATCTTCCCCTACTACGTGACGGGCGCGATCACGGCGTCAGGCGGCGCATGGAACGCGAGCATCGTCTCGGAGCTCGTGCAATGGGGCGATACGAAGGTGATGGCGCATGGCTTGGGTGCTTACATCGCTCAGACGACCGCCGCCGGCGATTTTCCGAAGATCATTCTCGGCATTACCGTGATGTCGCTGTTCGTCACGCTGTTCAATCGCGTGCTGTGGCGGCCTCTGTACAACTATGCCGAAGCGAAGCTGCGGCTCGATTGAGCAGCTTTCCCTGACAGGTCATTCAAGATCAAGAGTGAAGCGCAATGCAAAATCCGAAAGCTGATCTGACCGCCGCCGCAGTGCAAGGCGCCGCGGCCGTGCCGCGCATCGGCGCCGATGTCCTGAACGTGAAGAGCGTACGCCGCGGCTTTTCCAAGGCGCAAGGCGAGCTGCTCGTGCTCGACGACGTGAATCTTTCGCTGTGCGAAGGCGAGATCGTGGGGCTGCTCGGCCGCTCGGGCTCGGGCAAGTCGACGCTGCTGCGTATCATTGCCGGGCTCATCGAGCCGACCGCGGGCGATGTCGATTATCTCGGCAAGCCGCTCTCGGGCCCGGCCGAAGGCGTGGCGATGGTGTTCCAGACGTTCGCGCTGTTCCCGTGGCTCACGGTGTTGCAGAACGTCGAGGCGGGGCTCGAGGCCCAAGGCGTCGGCGCGCGCGAGCGGCGCGAGCGGGCGCTCGCCGCGATCGACCTGATCGGTCTCGATGGGTTCGAAAACGCCTACCCGCGCGAGCTGTCGGGCGGCATGCGTCAGCGCGTGGGCTTCGCGCGCGCGCTGGTCGTCGACCCGACGCTGCTGCTGATGGACGAGCCGTTCTCGGCGCTCGACGTGCTGACGGCCGAGACGCTGCGTACCGACTTGCTCGATTTGTGGACCCAAGGCCGCATGCCGATCAAGTCGATGCTGATCGTCACGCACAACATCGAGGAAGCCGTGTTCATGTGCGACCGCATTCTCGTGCTGTCGTCGAACCCGGGCCGCGTGATCGCCGAAATCAAAGTGCCGTTCAAGCATCCGCGCAACCGGCTCGACCCGGCGTTCCGGCGCCTCGTCGACGACATCTACGCGAAGATGACGGCGCGCCGCACCGACGAGGCCACCAAGAAGGGGCTCGAACTCGGCAGCTGGCTGCCCAGCGTGTCGACGAACCTCATGGCCGGTCTCATCGAAACGCTGGCCGCGCCGCCGTATCACGGTCGTGCGGACATGCCCGAGATCGCGCGCACGCTGCACCTCGAAGTCGACGATCTGTTCCCGATCGCCGAAGTGCTGCAGCACCTCGGCTTTGCCGACGTGCGCGAAGGCGACATCTTCCTCACGCCGCCCGCGCGCGTGTTCGCCGAGTTCGGCACGCAGGAGCGCAAGATGATGTTCGCCGAGCATCTGCTGCGTCACGTGCCCCTTGCCGCGCGGATCAAGAAGGTGCTCAACGAACGGCCCGGCCATCGCGCGCCGCGCGTGCGCTTCGAGCAGGAGCTCGAGGACTTCCTGTCCGACAGCGCCGCCGAGGAAACGCTCGATGCCGTCATCAACTGGGGGCGTTACGGCGAGATCTTTTCGTACAACGACCAGACCGAAATCTTCAGTCTCGAAGACGTCGAGTCCTAAGACGACCGAAGGCCTTTGTCTGCAGTAGAACGCCCGGGTGTTCATTCACCCGGGCGTTCTTGTTTGCACGCTTCGCGTCGAGGAACAGCGGGATCGGCGATCAGCCGTCGGTGGAATCGTCTTCGTCCTCGTAGGCGCCGAGCCGGTTGTACAGCGTCTTCAGGCTCACGCCTAGCGCCTTGGCTGCGCGCCGCTTGTCGCCGCCGCAGAATTTGAGGGTGCCGAGGATGATCTGGCGCTGTGCTTCGGCGAGCGGCGTGCCGACCCAGATGCTCATCGCATCGCCTTGCGTGACGGCTTTCTTCGAGCGTGCGGCCAGACGCGGGTGTTCGATCTCGACGGTCTTCTCGGCGAGGATGAAGGCGCGATAGACGCTGTTCTTGAGCTCGCGCACGTTGCCGGGCCACGAGTAAGTGCGCAGCGTCTCCTTCGCGCGCTTGCCGAATGCCTTGTTCGTGCCTTCCTGTGCGTTGAGCTCGGCGAGGAAGTGTTGCGCGAGCAGTTCGCGGTCGCCTTCACGTTCGCGTAGCGGTGGTGCGCGTAGCGGGAAGACGGCGAGCCGGTACATGAGGTCCTCGCGCAAGCCGTTCTCCTTCACGGCCAGGAGCGGATCACGGTTGGTCGCGGCCACGACGCGCACGTCGCTGCGCTGAAGCTCGGAGCCGCCCACGCGATAGAAGGTGCCGGTCTCGAGCGCGCGCAGCAGCTTGACCTGCCGCACGGGCATCATTTCGGTGATTTCGTCGAGAAACAGCGTGCCGCCGTTCGCGTGCTCGAAGTAGCCGGCGCGGCCCTGCACAGCGCCCGTGAAGCTGCCGCGCTCGTGGCCGAACAGCTCGGCTTCGATGAGGCTGTCCGGAATCGCGCCACAATTGACGGCCACGAACGGGCCGTCCTTGCGCGCGCTACGGTCGTGGATCGTGCGCGCGATGAGCTCCTTGCCGGTGCCCGACTCGCCGACGATCAATACCGCAGCATCCGTGGCGGCCACGCGTTCGATCTGCGCATAGAGCTCGAGCATCACCTGTGACGAGCCATACAGCAAGCCGTATGATTCGAGCCCTGCCGCATTGCGCGTGAGGCTCTTCTCGAGCCGTTGCGAGGCGCCGTTGTCCGGCGCCGTGGCGGGGGTGTCGTAATCGCTTGATGCGGTCATGTACTCGCAGTCCCGAGAATACGCTCGCCGGTGGAGGGGGGGCTCATGCCCGACGGCGCGCTTCGCTAATCGCAAACAGCTATTTAACCATGCGTCGGGTCCGCCGCGCCGCAGGCTCGCCATGACAGGGGCTGGCGCGCAACGTGTGGGAGCATGCTGCCGCACGTTGCGGAACTCACCGCCGCCGAATCGATCCGATCGTTTGACCGGCTATCTGATCGTCCGTATTTCGGGCGGCATTCGTCATTCGTTTCGAACCAATGCGAGGGGGATACGATGGCTCATCCCAGAATCGGCTTTTTCGGTGCGCTCGTCGCGGTGGGCGGCTTGATCGCATGGCGCTGGGCGCAGAAGCATCGCGCGTCGCAGGCCCGGCTCGTTAGCGAGTTGAACCGCTGGGAGGGCGAGGGCGGCGCGGTGACCTCCGCCTCGCAAACGGCGCCTGCCATGTCGGAAGCTGGTACGCCACCCGGCATCGTGCCGAACGGAGCGGGCCGTGCAGGCAGCACGCACGACGCGTGGCATTTTCCGCATGGCGCCTAGGGTCTGTCGTCGATGTAGACAGGCTTGGCAAGCCGTGCAAAGTAGTGGCCGGTAGCGTGGGTGGCTCGCCGGCAAGCGCGAGAGGCACAAGCGCAGGCACAATGATGCAACTGATCGAGTGCGCAGGCCGAGAGCCCGGCGCGCCGGCGACTGTGCGCTCGAGTGCATTCGCTCAACCCTGATAAACGACACGATAGAGTTCCGATGCCTCATGTGCTGATTGTCGACGACGACCCCCAAACCCGCGAAGCCCTCGTAGCGATCATCGCCGAAGACGGCCTGACCACGGCGACGGCCGGCGATCTGCGCGAGGCGCGCATCCAGCTGGTGCGGCAGACGCCGGACGTCGTGTTCACGGATTTGCAGTTGCCCGACGGCAGCGGCGTCGATTTGTTCGAAGATCTGGATCCGCGCTCAGGCGTCGAGATCGTCGTCATCACCGGTCACGCGACCGTCGAGTCGGCCGTGACGGCGCTCAAGATGGGTGCCTCCGACTATCTCGTCAAACCCATCAACATGCAGCGCGTGAAGGCCGTGCTTGACCGGCTGCCGCGCGCGGGCGACCTGAAGGCACAGATCGGCACGCTGCGCGGCGAGCTGCGGCGCATGGGCCGCTTCGGCCTCATGCTGGGCGGCTCGCCAGCCATGCAATCGGTCTACGACCAGATCGGGCGGGTCGCGCCGACGGCTGCGTCGGTGCTGCTCGTCGGCGAGTCGGGCACCGGCAAGGAAGTGGCGGCGCAGACGATCCACGAACTGAGCTTGCGGCGCAAGCATCCGTTTTTGGCCGTCAATTGCGGCGCGATCTCGCCTAACCTGATCGAGTCGGAGATGTTCGGACACGAGCGCGGCTCGTTTACGGGTGCCGATCGTCAGCACAAGGGCTATTTCGAGCGCGCCGGCGGCGGCACGATCTTCCTTGACGAAATCACCGAGATGCCGGCCGAGCTGCAGGTCAAATTCCTGCGGGTGCTCGAGACCGGGATGTTCATGCGCGTGGGCACGACCAAGGAGATCGAGACCGACGTGCGTGTGATCGCCGCGACGAACCGCGATCCCGAAGAGGCCGTGCTCGAAGGCAAGCTGCGGCTCGATCTTTATCACCGCTTGAACGTGTTTCCGATCAGCCTGCCGCCGCTGCGCGAGCGCGGCAACGACGTGTGGCTGCTCGCGCAGTCGTTTCTCGACGAGCACAACGAGCGGGGCGGCACACACAAGGCGTTCCCGTCTGCGACCAAGGAGATGCTGCTGTCATACCCGTGGCCTGGCAACGTGCGAGAGCTCAAGAACTACGTGCAGCGTGCCTACATCATGGCCGGCGAGCAAGCCGATACGACGGCTGCGGTGCCGCTGCAGATCTCGCTGTCCAAACCGTCGACGGGCACGGCCGTGACGATTCCGTTCGGTACCTCGCTCGCGCAAGCCGACCGTCAACTGATCCTCGCGACGCTCGAGCAATGCGGTGGCGTGAAGACGCGCGCGGCCGAGATTCTCGGCATCAGTTTGAAGACGCTCTACAACCGGCTCGTCGAATATGGCGACGAGGCGAAGCAGACGGGCGGCGAGGCTGCCGCGACTGGCGAACCGGGTGCAACGGCGTCCGGCAAGTGAGCGGCATGACGCTTTTCATAGGCATCCGATGAATGCCGCACGGTACGCGTTACAAATTTGGCGCAATTGTTACCGCGCGAACGTGTGCTCGGCATCCTAGACTTAGTTCTTGAGTTGCCCGCCGGGCATTCGCCTTCTGTCGGAGGCTTCCATGAGACACCCAGCGTTGCGGCGCTCTGCGCGCCGGTCGTCGAAGCGCGAAGCAAAAAACGGCATCGTCCCGGGGATGACGCCGCCGCCGATCTCCGAAGATCCGGCCGCGCAAAACCGCGTGGCGCCCGACACGCCGCCTGACGGCGAGCACAACCAAGGCGGGGCCCGTCGCGAAGGGATCGAGTATCAACGCGATCTCGGCTCCGAGCAGGACGCCTGATCTTTCCCTTTCGCGAGGTCTTTTTTCGCGAGACGACACCCGAGCGAACTGATCGCGCGGCCTGATACGGTCGTGCGACAGGTGCCGCGTCGGTGTCTTACAGGACACGCGACGCACTCATGCGGCACGGCACTTGCATGTCGAAGCAATCGGCGGTGGATTTTCCCCGTCATGCGAGAAGCCAATCGAAGAGGTAGTGCCGCAATGAGCAGACTAATCGTGGTGTCGAACCGCGTTGCGCCGACGCAGGAGGGCAGTCCGGCTGCCGGAGGGCTTGCCATAGGCGTGCTGGACGCTTTGAAGGAGACGGGCGGCGTCTGGTTCGGGTGGAACGGCGAGATCGTCGGGCACGCGCAGCCACCCTCGATCGAGAAGCAGGGCAGCGTGACCTACGCGACCGTCGGCTTGACGCGGCGCGATTATGATCAGTACTACCGAGGATTCTCGAACGCCACGTTATGGCCGACGTTCCACTATCGCACCGATCTGTCGCGCTACGATCGTCAGGAGTACGCCGGCTATCTGCGCGTGAACGTATCGTTCGCCAAGCAATTGGCTGCGATGCTGGAGCCTGGCGACATGATCTGGGTGCACGACTATCACCTGCTGCCGTTCGCGTGCGCGCTGCGCAATCTCGGCGTGACCAACCCCATCGGATTCTTCCTGCATATTCCGTTTCCGGTGCCCGAGATGCTGCGCACGGTGCCGCCGCACGAAGAGCTCGTCAAATGCCTGTGCAGCTATGACCTCGTCGGGTTTCAAACCGAGTCCGACCGTCAGTCGTTCGTCGACTACGTCGAACGCGGGGGCTTTGGGAGCGTCAGCGAAGACGGCATGATGCAGGCGTTCGGCCGTGTTCTGAAGGTGGGCGCCTATCCGATCGGCATCTATCCCGATGCGGTCGCGCAGGCGGCCGAGCAGTACGCTCATCGCAAGCCTGTTTTGGCGCTGCGCGATGCGACACGCGGGCGCCAACTCATCATGAGCGTCGATCGGCTCGATTACTCGAAGGGGCTCGTCGAGCGCTTCCAGGCGTTCGAGCGGTTGCTGCTTCATTCGCCCGGCTTGCACGGACGGGTCTCGCTCGTCCAGATTGCTCCGCCGACACGCTCGGACGTGCAGACCTATCAGCGCATCCGTCAGACGCTCGAAGGCGAAGCAGGACGTATCAACGGCCGTTTCGCGCAGCTCGACTGGACGCCCATTCAATACCTGAACCGCAATTACGAGCGCAATCTGCTGATGTCGTTGTTCAGGCTTGCTCAGGTCGGTTACGTGACGCCGCTGCGCGACGGCATGAATCTCGTTGCCAAGGAATACGTCGCATCGCAGGACCCGAGCGACCCGGGTGTGCTGGTGCTGTCGCAGTTCGCGGGCGCCGCCGAGCAACTGCCCGGTGCACTCGTCGTCAATCCGTTCGATCTGACACAGATGGCCGATGCGCTCGCGCGTGCGCTGGCGATGCCGCTCAAGGAGCGTCAGGCGCGGTATGCCGACATGATGGCGAGGCTGCGGGCGAACGATCTGTCGACGTGGCGCGACGCATTCCTCGACGATTTGCGTCACGTCGCCACGGCAGCCTCCGTGACGCGCAAGGCCGTCAAGCTTGCCGATATTGCGGCGTAAGCGGCAGGGTCGGCAGGTAATCAGTCCGCAGCGGCTCGCGTGATGTCCGTTATGGCTGGCGCCGCAACGGTGCCGGCGGCACCTTGAGCAGGTTGCGGTACTTGGCGACCGTGCGGCGGGCAACGATCATGCCGTCTTGCGAGAGCCGCTGCGCGAGGCTCACATCCGACAGCGGATGGCGTGGGTCTTCCTGCTCGATCATCTCCTTGATCAACGCGCGCACGGCCGCGGCCGAGCAGCGCCCACCCGTTTCGGTCGCGAGTTCGCGCGGGAAGAAGTGGCGGAACTCGAAGATGCCGCGCGGCGTGGCCATGTACTTGTTGCCCGAGGCGCGCGAGATGGTCGATTCGTGCAGGCCGAGCTCATCGGCCAGCTGGCTCAGCACGAGCGGTTTCAGCGCGATCTCGCCGTAGTCGAAGAACGCCTTCTGATACGACACGATGCATTGGGCGACACGCTGGATCGTCGTGAAGCGTTGCGCACAATTGCGCAGCAGCCAGCGCGCTTCCTGCAACTGTTGCGCGAGCGGTGAGCCGCTTCGGCCCGCCGATTGCGAGAACAGCTCTACGTAGACGCGATGGATGCGCGCACGCGGCAACACGGCCGGATTGATCGTCGCGACCCAGCGCTGCTTCTCGCGGCGCACGATCACATCGGGGATCACATAGTTGTCGTCGACGCGCGCATAGTGTTGGCCTGGCTTCGGATCGAGCTTGCGCACGAGTGCGCAGGCCGTACGCAGCGCCTGTGCCGAACAGCTGAGCTGCTTCTGCAATTCGGCATGCTCGCGGCGCGCGAGGCGCTCGAGATGGTGCTCGACGATCTCGAGCGCGAAGGCGCGTCCCGGGGTGTCGGCAGGCAGCGCATCGAGTTGCAGGCTCAGGCATTCGGACAACGAACGGGCGCCGACGCCGGGTCGATCGAGCGTCTGCACGAGCCGCAACGCCACGCGCAGCTCCGCTTCGGTCAGCGGCGGAGCGGTCGGGAACGCCGTGGCAAGGTCGGCCAGCGATTCGCGCAGATAGCCGTCGTCTTCCAGCGTTTCGATGACGATCTGAGCAGCCGCGCGGTCGCGCTCGCCGAGCGGATACAAGTGCAGCAGATCGAGCAGATGCTCGTGCATCGTCGGTTGCGAATGGGCCCAGGCACCCGGGTCGACGTCGTCGCCATCGCCGTGATGGCGCGGGGCGGTGTGCGTCGACCAGTCCTGGGCGAAATCTCCGGGTGCGTCGTCGCCGACGGTGGCCGGCGCGGTATCGGCGCCGGCCAGGTTGTCGTAGCGGTCCGTCGGCTCGGCCATGGCGGGAGGCGCGACGTCGCCTCCCGCATCGATCGTTGCGTGCGATTCATGCGCGCCGTTTACGGTGGCCGCCGGATCTTCCGTCAGCGGCTCGTCGGGTTCGAGGAACGGATTGGTGTCGAGGGCCTGCCGCAACTCGCGCTCGAACTCCAGCGACGACAACTGCAGCAGCCGCACCGATTGCTGAAGCCGAGGCGTCAGTGCGACGTGTTGTTTGTTGCGCAGTTCCAGAGTGGGTGGCATGGCGGTTGTCCTGGGAAGTCAGTTTCCCGTTTGTTTAAGCAACCGTCATACCAGTCGCTGCCATTTGCGTGTCGAATACGTTCTTGGCCCATTGTCTGCTGGTCGGCGCAAGGCAATGCGCGGCATGTTTTACAGGGTGCAGTGCAAAAAACGCGGGGTCGCGCAGAAAGCAGGGAGCGACCCCGCGTGCGGCACGGTCCGCGTGTTGCAACTGGGGGAAGCACCTTACCGGAGGAGGGGGAGCGCGGCTGCGTTCACGGTCACCCCATTCGTTATCCTAATGATTGAGCGGGAGCGTGTAACGCACGCGCAACTCGTCGAGCCGCGCGTGGTTGTACAGCACGCCGCGATATTGACGCTCGACGATGAGCCGCACATCGGCCGGCAAGTCTTCGTCGAGCGCCTCACGGTAGTGCTTGCGAGCGAGCTCCTCGCCCTTTGTGCGTTCTTCGATGATCTCGCGGTCGTCGCGCGCCGCGAACACCGTGCGCAAGTCGAGCCAGCCGCGATGCAGCGCGCCCGTGAGCGTACCGTGCGTATGCGGTCGTCCGCCCAGGCGAGCGACGATGTCACCCAGTTCGAGCGCATCGTGCGAGCAGTCATTCGCCCGGCTCGTGAACAGCGGCCTGAGCTGCCGGCTGAGCGTCTCGCCGGCTGCTTTGCGAAAGTCGCGCTCACTATCCTTCGACGTTTCCGCGAGGTCGTTGAGTACTGCAATCAACCGGCTTCCCATTCCAGCTCCTCAATGTCCTCGATGCGCGGGTCACCGTCAGGCTTCGCGCTGATTGACCTCGAGCGGCACGGGCGGCGTGGTCGGATCGAAGTCGGCCCAGCGACCTTGCTGCCAGCGTCCGTTCGCCCGCTCGATGGCTTGACCCCCGGCGTGCGCGAGCACCTGTGCCGCGCGCAATTGGTTGTCGGGCGACACATGCACGGCCACGAGCACACCCGAATCGCGCGTTTCGCGGTGAACGGCGTGTTGCGCGACCTCGCTCACGCTCGGCGACGTGCTCATGCGTCTGTGCACGGTGGCACCCAGCATGGCCCCGACGTAGGCGCCCACGCCCGCTGCGGCAATGGCGACGACGACGGAACTCGATGTTGCGGCAAACACGGCGACGCCGACCACGGCGCCGGCCACTGCACCGACGATCGCTCCGCGACCGGGATGTTTGACGGGATTGAGCACGAACGGCGCGGCATGCAGGCTGTCGGCTGCCACATGTGCGTGTTGCCCGCGCGGGTTCACGAAAAACAGGGTGACGTCTTCCTCGATGAAGCCTTCGGCGAACAACTGCCGGGCGCCGGCTTCGGCAGCGGAGAACGTGGTGAAGCGTCCTGCGACGATCAGTGACATGGCGACTCCTTAACGGCTGTCTTGCGCGTAAGCCATAAGAAAGAAGCGAAGTGCCCGGGTGGCGCAGGCGGCGTCGCGCACCGCGGGCTATGCGTTGGACTGCGTTGCCGGCCGCAAGTGCGGCGCGCTGGGGTTTGTCCGGGGAAGGAAGGGGGGAGTCGGATGCGCATTACCGCGCGCGGCATGATCGATGCTTTCGGCGTGGCTGCAATGCAGCGCCACGGCTGCTGATGCTTATCGGATAGGGTTGGTGCGCATGCGCAGCAGGCTTACGGCCGCCGCCACGGCAGCAAAGGCCGCGGCCGTCTCGAGGGCGATCGTCGGGCCGTGCGTGGGCGCGACCCCAAAAATCAGGGCGACGAGTGCCGCGCCGAGCGTCTGGCCGGTCAGCCGCGCGGTGCCCAGCATGCCGCTTGCACCGCCGCTGCGCTCGCGCGGCGCAGCCGACAGCATCTGCCGGTTGTTCGGCGACTGGAACATGCCGAAACCGGCGCCGCAGACGGCCATGCGCCAGGCGATGTCGGTGGCGGCCGGATGGGCGCCCATCGTGGCGAGCAGAACGAGCCCGGCCGTCAGAATGAGCAGCCCGATGCCGCCGAGCGCGCCGGCCGAATAACGGTCGGACAGCACGCCCGAGAGCGGTGCCGCGAAGACGATCGCGAGCGGCCACGGCGTGATCAGGAAGCCGGTTTCGACCTGCGTGCGTCCGAGTGTCCCCTGAAGCAGGAACGGTAGCGAGACGAACGCGAGCATCTGCGCGCAGAACGAGCAGACCGACGTCGCGACCGACAGCGCGAACACGGGAATCCTGAGCAAATCGACGGGCAGCAGCGGCGCACGCTGCGTGAGCTGTCTGCGCACGAACACGTAGCCGACCGCGAGCACGACGAGCGCTTGGGCGAGCACATAGCCGATCGGCTCATCGTGGCCCAGGCCTTGGATCGTGAAGATCAGGAGACCGAACACCACCGCATTCATGGCCGCGCTCAGGTAATCGTAAGGGGCATCGTGGGCGGGATTGGAGGGCAGTGCCTTCACGGCGCCCGCCACGGCGGCGATACCGATCGGCACGTTGATCGCGAACAGCCACGGCCAGGAGGCGAGCGCGAGCACCGCCGAGGCGACGGTCGGCCCGACGGCCGAGGCGATGGCGACGACCATCGCATTGATTGCGACGCCGCGTCCGAGCTGTGCAGGAGGATAGATGGCGCGCACGAGCGCGGTGTTCACGCTCATGATCCCGGCGGCGCCGAAGCCCTGGACCACGCGCGCGAGCGCGAGCGCGGACAGCGAGCCAGCCAGCGCACAACCGAGCGACGCCACGGTGAACAGTGCGAGCCCGGCCATGTAGACACGACGATAGCCGATGCGATCGCCGAGCGAGGCGAGCGGCAGCAGCGAGATCGTGATCGACAATTGATAGGCGTTGACGACCCAGATCGAGCCCGCCGCGGTGGCGCGCAGATCGCGTGCGATGGTGGGGAGGGCGACGTTGGCGATGGCGCTGTCGAGCACGGCGAGCGTGATGCCGAGCGCGATCACGACGATTGCCCCGTAGCGCTGGGGAACGGGAAGGCCTTGTTCTACTTCCATCGGGGAGATACGCGGCAAGCGAGGTAGCGGCGGATGTCTCGCATTCTAAGCGCGCAACCCTCGAGCACGCTTGTGGTGCCTGCCCGCTGGTTGTGAGCGCAACGGGTGTTCCACGCCACGCCGCGCGCGAATGCAAGCGCGCGCGGGCAGGCGTGACGTTGCTGGTGTCGCTGCCGTTATTTGAGCTCGTATAGGCCCGTGTACGTGGTGGAGTCGAGCTCGTTCAGATGGATCATGAAGCGCGCCACCGCGTTGGTGGTCTCGGCTGAGATCGGCAGATGAGCGACCTTCAGCGCATGCAGACGGAACAGGTAGCGATGCGGTTTGTCGCCGCGCGGCGGCGCTGCACCACCGAAGCCTTGTGTGCCGTAGTCGTTGCGCACTTGCAGCGCGCCGGCCGGCAGCAGGCTGCCGTCGGCCTTGCCCGCACCCAGCGGCAACGAGCGCGCATCGACGGGAATGTTGACGACGACCCAATGCCAGAAGCCGCTGCCCGTGGGCGCGTCGGGATCGTAGACGGTTAGCGCGAGGCTCAGCGCATCTTCGGGCGGCGCCTCCCATTGCAGCGACGGCGAGAGGCTGCCGCCATCGCCGTCGACGCCGAACGACTTGTCGTTGAATTCCTGTGCCTTGGGCATGAAGCCGTTGCTGGGAAAGTCGTCGGACCAGACTCGGAAATCAGCCATCGGATGCCTCCTTGTTTCGAAACGGGTTCTGCGGTGGACCTCGATGCTCCGCAAAGCGGCGAGCGAGCCGAGTGTATCACCGGTATTGCCGCTGTTCGGCGTGCCTGCGCACCCAGCCCGTTAGCGCAAATACCGGTATGGCCGCGCAACTGTTTGGGTGCCTCACGCCTCGCTACGATGGCCGTTTCCGTGTCCGTCACACGTCAAAGGAGTGTTCAGATGAAGCGCTTTCACATCGCGTTGGCCGTCGCCGACTTGCAGGCGTCGATCGTCGACTACAGCGAACGTCTCGGGCAACCGCCGACGGCGGTCGTGCCGGGCAAATACGCGATGTGGCGTACCGATCTGCTGAACTTCTCGATCAACGAGATGCCGTCGCGCGCGGGCGAGCTGCGTCATGTCGGCTTCGAGGACGATAGCGTCACGGGCTACAGCAGCACACGTGATGTGAACGGTATCGAGTGGGAGCGCTTTTCGACGCGGGAACAGGATGAGCGGATCGTCGAGGCCTATGGCGTCGCCGTTTATGCGGATGCGCAGGTACGGCGCTGAGCTGCGCCATGCGACGAGGCTGGCACCCGCCCGGCCACGCAGGTGCGCGGCCGGGCGGGCGCTGTCGACTTACTTGCCGGCGAGCTTGCGCAGACGCCAGATCAGACTCGACGTATCGAACCGACTGCCGCCGAGCTGCTGCACGTCGCCATAGAACTGGTCGACCAGCGCCGTGAGCGGCAGCGAAGCGCCGTTGCGCTTGGCCTCATCGAGGCAGAAGCCAAGATCCTTGCGCATCCAGTCGACGGCGAAGCCGAAGTCGAACTTGTCCTCGATCATCGTCTTGCCGCGGTTGTCCATTTGCCAGCTCGCGGCGGCGCCCTTGCCGATGACTTCGAGCACACGCGGCATATCGAGTCCCGCGCGCTCCCCGAAGTTGATCGCTTCGGCGAGGCCCTGCACGACGCCGGCGATACAGATCTGATTGACCATCTTCGTGAGCTGGCCCGCGCCGACCGCGCCCACGCACGTGACGGCCACCGCGTAGTGCGCAAGCACCGTGGCTGCGCGCTCGAACGCGCCAGTATCGTCGCTGCCGCACATGATCGTGAGCTTGCCGTTCTTTGCGCCCGCTTCACCGCCCGAGACGGGCGCGTCGATGAATGCGAGGCCGCGTCCGGCCGCGACGGCCGCTAGCTCGCGCGCGACGTTCGCGGAAGCGGTCGTGTGATCGGCGAACGTCGTCCCTGCGGCCATACCGGCAAATGCGCCGTCTTCGCCGAGCACGACGCTGCGCAGGTCATCATCGTTGCCGACGCAGGCCAGCACGAGCTCGGCGCCTTGCGCGGCTTCACGCGGCGTGCGGGCGGCGCGGCCGCCGTATTCGGCTACCCAGCGCTCGGCTTTCGCATAGGTGCGGTTGTAGACGACGACGTCCAGGCCCGCTTTCGCGAGGTGGCCTGCCATCGGATAGCCCATGACGCCTAGGCCCAGAAATGCGACGCGGCGCGGTGTGGCGTGGGCGGAAGGAGCGGGAGAAGACGATGCATCGCTCACAGCGGTTCCTTTTTGACTGAAGTGGGGTGGGGTGCGCCAATTATGTCAGCGATGCGGGTAAATCCGCAGTGGTGCGTGCGCAGGCCGGCATTCGCAGGTGCTGCATGCGTGGCTAGAATATGAGCATCACGATGACGGCGGAGGTCATCATGCTCGATTCGGTCGGTTTCATGTTGGGGCTCGCGGTGTTCGTCGGCGTCGCGCTCGCGCTGGCCACGCGTTATCAGACCGAGCATCCGTTGCACGATCTTGCGCACTGGGTCGGCGAGCATCACTGGCTCGACTGGATGCATCGGCGTCATTGAGGCCGCTTTCTTTTTCCTTTCTCCTTACCGGCGAGGCTGTTGCGGTTCGTCGGTTGCCTTACCGTGTGCACGCGCGGGGTACCTGCGTGCGCGATTACGGACTCGGAGCAGCACATCGGCTCAGGATTTGTCGGATCATAGGGCGAGCCTGCAACAGGGGGCGGCAGTACCGCGGCGACGTTTACAATGCGCTGACTTGAAACGAATTCGCTCGTGATATGCAGCATGCTTGCGCGCAAGGCGCGGCGGCCATCGTTTCGACGTGATCCGTCAACGAAGAATGAAGTGAACCGCTCTCTATGCCCCAACGAAAAGTGATCGAAAAACTGCTCGAACGTTTGTTGTTCAACTCGCGCTGGCTGCTGGCCCCGTTCTATCTCGGGCTGGTGTTTTCGCTCGTGATGCTGCTCGTCGCGTTCGTCGGCGATCTGACGCACGTGGTGCCGCGCCTGTTCGTGGCCGGTCCGGAGGAGATCATCTTGGCTGTGCTGACGCTGATCGACTTGTCGCTGGCGGGCAATCTCGTCGTGATCGTCATGTTTTCGGGCTACGAGAACTTCGTGTCGAAGATCGACACGGGCAGCAGCGAAGACCGGCCGGACTGGATGGGTACGCTCGATTTCTCGGGGCTCAAGATGAAGCTGATCGGCTCGATCGTGGCGATTTCGGCGATTTCGCTGCTGCGCGCGTTCATGACGCTGACGGAGCCCGACGTGCCGCTCGACGAGGTGCGCGTGCGCTGGCTCGTCCTGCTGCATTTGACGTTCGTCGGCTCGGGGTTGCTGTTTGCGCTGATGGATTGGGTCGCGGCGCGGGCGGAGAAGCATTGAGCCAGGGGCGATCGTCCCGTTTTGCTGCCTGCAGAGCAAAGTAGGCTCCGTACATTGCTGAAATGACGGGTCTAACTTTCTATGGCTATGACGTGTTGCGTTATATAACGCGACGCGTCATAATCACTTATGGCGATCCACAACTTTGTTGACAGGGAAACAGCGCTTATTTGGGCTGGCCAGCGGTCGAGACGGTTGCCCGCAGACATTCAACAGGTCGCTCGGCGCAAGCTGCGGATGCTCAACAATGCCCACGAGCTAGCCGATTTGAAGATTCCACCGGCGAATCGGCTCGAAGCGCTGAAGGGGGATCGCGCCGGGCAGTACAGCATTCGGATCAACGACCAGTGGCGTGTGTGTTTCCGCTGGGACGACGGTCATGCGCATGACGTGCAAATCGTCGACTACCACTGAGGCTGAGGACCAGGTCATGAAGAAGCTTTCCAACGTCCATCCGGGCGAAGTGCTCAACGAGGAGTTTCTGCTCCCAATGGGCATTAGTCAGAATGGGTTGGCTCGGGCCATGAAGGTGCCGCCGCGGAGGATCAACGAGATCGTTCACGGCGCTCGGGCTGTTTCGGCGGATACGGCGCTGCGTCTGGCTATCGTGCTGGGCACTACGCCGCAGTTCTGGCTTGGCTTGCAGGCAGATTACGATCTGGAGGAGGCCGCCAGGACCAACATGTCGGATTTGCGGCCGTTAGCGGTTGCCTGAATGTGGGAGCGGTAGCTCCACGACGCCGCCTGAGCAGTAGCACGCTTTATCACAAACGTGTCACGGCGGTCGATGAAAGCCTTATCTGGCTGGTCCCCCCGACAGGAATCGAACCTGTATCTAGCGCTTAGGAGGCACTTGTTCTATCCATTGAACTACGGGGAGTGGACCTGAATGGCCGGGCTGCAACAAGTGGCAGGCCCGGGTGCGCTGGCGCGGCAGAGTATAGCAAAGATGTCGCGCACGGCGAGCCAACTCGGAATTCCCCGTCCCGGACTCAGAATTCGACGACGCTGAACTCCGTCTTACCCACGTCGCACAGCGGGCAGCGCCAGTCTTCGGGGATCTCGGCGAAACGCGTGCCCGCCGGGATGCCCTCGCCGGGCAGACCTTCTTCCTCGTTGTAGATCCAGCCGCAGATCAGGCAGATCCAGCTCTTGTACTCGATGACTTCGCTCACAGCGTCCTACCCTTATTCATCTCAAAACTCGATACGGTAACGTCGCTCGCCCGATTCAATGATCTGGCGAATTGTCGCAGTGCAGACGCAGACAAGCGACGTTCTCGCGTGCAACCCGCGATTTTACCCAATCGGCTAGCCAGGCCGCTTTACGCGCGGCCGGTACAATGAGCGCTTTGCTTCTCAAGCGCAGACGCGTTTCCCTCATGTCGCTCTATTCCATCACCGATGCGCAACTCGCGTTCGGCCACGTCGCGTTGCTCGACCACGCGGATTTCTCGCTCGAAGCCGGTGAGCGTGTCGGCCTGATCGGCCGCAACGGCGCCGGCAAATCGTCGCTTTTGAAGATCGTTGCCGGCCTCATGCATCACGACGACGGGCTGGTCACGCGCCAGCAGGACCTCACGACGGTCTACGTACCACAGGAGCCCGAGTTCGATGGCGAGGCCAGCGTGTTCGACGCCGTCGCCGAGGGACTGACGGGTGCGCGGGCCTCGCTCGACGAATACGATACGGTCGCGCACGCACTCGCGCAGACGCCCGAAGGCCCCGAACACGACGCGCTGCTCACGCGCATGAACGCGTTGCAATCGACGCTCGATGCAACCGATGCCTGGAACTGGCGCACACGCGTCTCGACGACGCTCGCCCAGCTGAGCCTGTCCGGCGAGGTGCGCGTCGGCACGCTCTCGGGCGGCATGCAAAAGCGCGTCGCGCTGGCTCGCGCGCTCGTCGTCGACCCCGACGTGCTGCTCCTCGACGAACCGACCAACCACCTCGATTTCGATGGCATCCGCTGGCTCGAAGAATTGCTCGTGGGCTCGCGCGCAGGGCTGCTGTTCATCACGCATGATCGCGCGTTTCTCGATCGCGTCGCCACGCGCATCGTCGAGCTCGACCGCGGCAGGCTGCTCTCTTATCCGGGCAACTTCTCGGCGTATCAGACGCGCAAGGCGCAGCAGCTCGAAGTCGAACGCATCGAGAACGAGAAGTTCGACAAGCTGCTCGCACAGGAAGAGGTCTGGATCCGCAAGGGCGTCGAGGCCCGGCGCACGCGCAGCGTCGGACGCGTCGCGCGGCTCGTGGAGATGCGCCAACAGCGCGCCGAGCGGCGCAACGTGCAGGGCAACGTGAAGCTCGACGTCGGGCAGGGCGAGCGTTCGGGCAAGATCGTCGCCGAGCTCGTCGACGTCACGAAGCGCTACGGCGGGCGCACCGTCGTCGATCGTTTCCCGACGACGGTCATGCGCGGCGACAAGATCGGCTTCGTCGGCCCGAACGGCGCCGGCAAGACGACGCTGCTCAAGCTGATCCTTGGCGAGCTCGCGCCCGACGAAGGGACCGTGCGCGTCGGCACGAATCTGCAGGTGGCCTACTTCGATCAGATGCGCGCGCAGCTCGATCCCGAGAAGAGTCTCGCCGATACGATCAGTCCCGGCAGCGACTGGATCGAGGTCAACGGCCAGCGCAAGCACGTGATGAGCTATCTCGGCGATTTCCTGTTCGCGCCCGAGCGTGCACGCTCGCCGGTCAAATCGCTCTCGGGCGGCGAGCGCAACCGGCTGCTGCTCGCGCGGCTGTTCGCCCGGCCGGCGAACGTGCTCGTGCTCGACGAGCCTACCAACGACCTCGACATCCCGACGCTCGAGTTGCTCGAGGAATTGCTGGACGACTACGACGGCACCGTGCTGCTCGTGAGCCACGACCGCGCGTTCCTCGACAACGTCGTGACTTCGGTGATCGCCTCCGAAGGGGCGGGCCAGTGGCGCGAATACGTCGGTGGCTTCACCGACTGGCAGGTGCAGAGCGAGCGTTCGCAGCGTCTCGCGGAAGAGGCAGCCGCCAAGAATGCACCGAAGGAGCCTGCGCGCGAGGTCGCGCCGAAGGAAAGCGCCAGCGGCCGCAATGCACAGCGCACGGTCAAGCTGTCGTTCAAGGAGCAGCGCGAGCTCGAGGCGCTGCCCGATCAAATTGCGGCGCTCGAGGCCGAGCAAAAGACGATTGGCGCGCAGCTCGAGGATGGCTCGATCTTCGCGAAGAACGCGCAGGAAGGCGCGCGCCTGACCGAACGGTATGCCGCGATCGACGAAGAGCTGCTTGCCGCGCTCGAGCGCTGGGAAGCGCTCGAAGCCAAGCGCAAATGACCTGCTGCCGTGCGCCTGCCGCCGTTCGCACGCGGCGTTGTGCACGGCATGAACCCGCATTGCCCGCGAGATCGAAACCAGTAAAATACGCCGCGACCAGGTCGCGCCGGCTTGCTGCGTCTTGCGCGCGATGCACGCTTCGCACGCACGCCGGCTGCGCCCGTTGTTTCGATTCGCTTTTTTTGAACTTTCAACGCTTTGTCCACGCGGATATCCACACGCGCTGTGGACAACGATGACCTAGACGACACGATGTCCACGAAAAAGACCAGCCCCGCCTATAGCGAGGCCTCGATCAAGGTGCTAAAGGGTCTCGAGCCGGTCAAGCAACGGCCGGGCATGTACACGCGCACCGAGAATCCGCTGCACATCATTCAGGAAGTCATCGACAACGCTTCCGACGAAGCCCTCGGTGGCTACGGCCGAAAGATCACGGTGACGCTGCATGCGGACCACTCGGTATCCGTCGAGGACGACGGCCGCGGCATTCCGTTCGGCCTGCACCCCGATGAAGGCGTGCCGGTCGTCGAGATCGTGTTCACGCGGCTGCACGCGGGCGGCAAGTTCGACAAGGCTGCCGGCGGTGCCTATACGTTCTCGGGTGGTTTGCACGGCGTTGGCGTGTCGGTGACGAACGCGCTGTCGTCGCGGCTCGACGTGACGGTGTGGCGCGACGGCAAGTGCGCGCAACTCGGCTTCGCGCACGGCGACGTCGTGCGCCCGCTGCAAGTGCAGCCCGCTGAGCGCGGCGCCAAGCGTTCCGGCACGCGCGTGACCGCGCTGCCCGATCCCAAGTATTTCGACTCGGCGAACCTGCCGCTCGGCGAACTGCAACGTCTGCTGCGGTCGAAGGCCGTGCTGCTGCCAGGCGTCGAAGTCGTTCTCGTGAACGAGAAGAATGGCGAGCGCCAGAGCTGGAAGTACGACGACGGCCTGCGCGGCTATCTGCTCGAAGGCATGGCCGACAGCGAGCTCCTGATCCCGCTGTTCGAGGGCGAACGCTACGCCGACAGCGCGCGTGCGAACGAGGATGCCTTCGCGGAAGGCGAGGGTGCAGCCTGGGTCGTCGCCTGGAGCGAGGAAGGCCCGCTTCAGCGCGAGTCGTACGTGAACCTGATTCCGACGCCCGCGGGCGGCACGCACGAGCTCGGTCTGCGCGACGGTCTCTTTCAGGCCGTCAAGAGCTTCGTCGAACTGCACAACCTGCAGCCCAAGGGCGTGAGGCTGCTGGCCGAGGACGTGTTCGCGCGCGTCTCGTTCGTGCTGTCGGCCAAGGTGCTCGATCCGCAGTTCCAAGGGCAGATCAAGGAGCGCCTGAACAGCCGCGACGCGGTCAAGCTCGTGTCCTCGTTCACGAAACCCGCGCTCGAGCTGTGGCTCAACCAGCATGTCGAGCACGGCAAGAAGCTCGCGGAACTCGTCATCAAGCAGGCGCAGGCCCGCACGCGTGCAGGCCAGAAGGTCGAAAAGCGCAAGAGCTCGGGCGTGGCTGTGCTGCCTGGCAAGCTGACCGATTGCGAGACGACCGATATTTCGCGCAACGAACTATTTCTCGTCGAAGGCGATTCGGCTGGCGGCTCGGCGAAGATGGGCCGCGAGAAGGAATACCAGGCGATCCTGCCGCTGCGCGGCAAGGTGCTCAATACGTGGGAAACCGAGCGCGATCGCCTCTTCGCGAACAACGAGGTGCACGACATCTCGGTGGCGATCGGCGTCGATCCGCACAACCCCGACGATACGGTCGATCTCTCGAACCTGCGCTACGGCAAGATCTGCATCCTGTCGGACGCCGACGTCGACGGTTCGCACATCCAGGTGCTGCTGCTCACGCTGTTCTTCAAGCACTTCCCGCAGCTCATCGAGCGCGGCCATGTGTTTGTGGCGCGCCCGCCGCTGTTCCGTGTCGATGCGCCCGCGCGCGGCAAGAAGCCTGCGCAGAAGCTGTACGCGCTCGACGAGGGCGAGCTCGAGGCGATTCTCGACAAGCTCGCGAAGGACGGCGTACGCGAGTCGCAGTGGTCGATCAGCCGCTTCAAGGGCCTCGGCGAAATGAGCGCCGAGCAGCTGTGGGACACCACGATGAACCCCGACACGCGCCGGCTCATGCCGATTGCGCTCGGCGAGCTCGATTACGACAGCACCGTCGCGCGCATGACGATGCTGATGGGCAAGGGCGAGGCGGCCGCGCGTCGCAGCTGGCTCGAAGAGAAGGGCAACGACGTCGAAGCGGATATCTGACGCGCGCGTCGCCCCTGTCTCCTGAATACGGACACCACACTCGATGGCTCAACAAGACGATCTGTTCGCCCCGGCCACCGTGCCCGACGGCGATTCCCTGACACTCGGCCACTACGCCGAGCGTGCCTATCTCGACTACGCCGTGAGCGTCGTGAAGGGCCGTGCGCTGCCCGACGTCAGCGACGGGCAAAAGCCCGTGCAGCGTCGGATCCTGTTTGCGATGAACGAGATGGGCCTGGCTGCCGATGCCAAGCCCGTGAAGTCGGCGCGCGTGGTCGGCGACGTGCTCGGTAAGTACCATCCGCACGGCGACCAGTCGGCCTACGACGCACTCGTGCGGCTCGCGCAGGATTTTTCGATGCGCTATCCGCTGATCGACGGCCAGGGCAACTTCGGCTCGCGCGACGGCGACGGCGCGGCGGCCATGCGCTACACCGAAGCGCGGCTCACGCCGATCGCGAAGCTGCTGCTCGACGAAATCGACGAGGGTACCGTCGACTTCGGTCCGAACTACGACGGCTCGTTCCAGGAGCCCAAGCTGTTGCCGGCGCGCTTGCCGTTCCTGCTGCTGAACGGCGCATCGGGCATCGCGGTGGGTCTCGCGACGGAGATGCCGTCGCACAACCTGCGCGAAGTCGCGGGGGCCGCTGTGGCGATGATTCGCCATCCGAACATGACCCATGCCGAACTGATGGAGCATGTGCCGGGACCGGATTTTCCGGGCGGCGGGCAGATCATCTCGAGCGCGGCTGAAATTTCGGCCGCTTACGAAACGGGCCGCGGCAGCCTGAAGGTGCGGGCGCGCTGGAAGATCGAAGAGCTCGCGCGCGGCCAATGGCAGCTCGTGGTGACCGAACTGCCGCCCAATACGTCGTGCCAGAAGGTGCTCGAGGAAATCGAGGAGCTGACGAACCCGAAGATCAAGCTCGGCAAGAAGGCGCTGACACCTGAGCAGCTGCAGACCAAGCAGACGCTGCTGGCGCTGCTCGATGCCGTGCGCGACGAGTCGGGCAAGGACGCGCCGGTGCGGCTCGTGTTCGAGCCGAAGTCGAGCCGCATCGACCAGACCGAATTCATCCACTCGTTGCTCGCGCACACGAGCCTCGAATCGAACGCGCCGCTCAACCTCGTGATGATCGGCGCCGACGGCCGTCCGCGTCAGAAGGGGCTGGCCGACATCCTCAAGGAGTGGATCGGCTTCCGCTTCGTCACGGTGACGCGGCGCACACGTCACCGTTTGACGAAGGTCGACGATCGCATCCATATCCTCGAAGGGCGGATGATCGTCTTCTTGAACATCGACGAGGTGATCCGCATCATTCGCGAGTCCGACGAACCGAAGGCCGCGCTGATCGCCGCGTTCGGACTGTCGGAGCGGCAGGCCGACGACATTCTCGAGATTCGCCTGCGGCAGCTCGCGCGGCTCGAGAAGATCAAGATCGAGAAGGAGCTCGAAGCGCTGCGCGAGGAGAAGTCCAAGCTCGAAGAGCTGCTCGCGAACGAGAGCTCGATGAAGCGCTTGATCATCAAGGAAATCGAAGCCGATGCGAAGCAGTACGGCGACGAGCGCCGCACGCTGATCCAGCAGGAAAAGCGCGCGACGTTCGAGGCGCGTGTCGTCGACGAGCCTGTGACCGTCGTCGTGTCGCAGCGCGGCTGGGTGCGCGCGCTGAAGGGCCATGGGCTCGATCCCGCCGGTTTCTCGTTCAAGGACGGCGACAGCCTCTACGCCGCGTTCCAGTGCCGTACGCCCGATACGCTGATCGCGTGGGGCAGCTCGGGGCGCGTCTACTCCGTGGCTGTCGCGATGCTGCCGGGCGGGCGTGGTGATGGTGTGCCCGTCACGTCGATGATCGAGCTCGAAGCGGGCACCCGCCTGCTGCACTACTATGCGGCCAGTGCCGAACAAGCGCTGCTGCTGGCCTCGGGCAACGGCTTTGGCTTCATCGCGAAGGTCGGTGATATGGTGAGCCGTCAGAAGGGCGGCAAGTCGTTCATGACGATCGACGAGGGGGTGACGCCGCTCGCGCCGATGCCGGTGCTGCCCAATGCGACGCAAGTTGCGTGCTTGTCGAACACCGGGCGCCTGCTCGTGTTCGGCATCGACGAAATGAAGACGCTGAGCGCGGGCGGGCGCGGCATCACGCTGATGATGCTCGACGAGAAGGAAGCGTTGGTGCAGGCGCTCGCGATCGGGTCGGCCGGTGTCATGCTCCTTGGCACGGGACGTGGCGGCAAGCCGCAGGAAGAACTGCTGGCCCGAGACGCGCTGGCGCCGCACGTGGGCAAGCGCGCTCGCCGTGGTCGTGCACCCGACACGCGCCTGAAGGTCGGCGCGCTGCGTCCGGCGTTGGGCTGATGCGGCCCGCTGTACGTCCGCTGTCCCATTCGAATCCGTTTCGGAGATCCGCATGTCGATCGTCATGAACGTCGCTTTGTTTCTGCATCTTGCGGCTGTCGCCGTGTGGGTCGGCGGCATGGTGTTCGCGCAGTTCTGCTTGCGCCCCTCGCTCGCCGACGTGTCGCCGCAGCTGCGGCTGCCGCTCATCGAGGCCGTCTTCGGGCGCTTCTTCAACTGGGTCGGCGCCTCGGTCATCGTCGTGCTCGCGTCAGGCGGCTTCATGATGGCGCGCTTCGGCGGCGCGCATGCGCCATGGCCCGTGCACGTGATGGCCGGCTTCGGCATCTTGATGATGCTGACGTACGGGCACGTGCGGTTCGCCGTGTTTCCGCGTATCCGCCGTGCCGTGCAGGCGCAGAAGTGGCCCGACGGTGCCCGTGCCGTCGACACGATGCGCCGCCTCGTGGCGTTGAATCTCGTGTTTTCGGTCATCGCGATCGGTTCGGCGGTGCTCTCGCGCGGCTTCTGATCCGGAGCGGAAGGGCGGAGCCCGCCTGTCTCGCACGCCGCGTACGTCACGCGCGTGCGAGGTCCCAAGCGATTTGCAAGCTCGGCGCGCGATACTCGGTGTTTTGTAGCCGAGCCTGTCTGCCATGCCCGCCGATTCTTCCGCACCCGCACCCGACCCAACCTCTTCCCGCCACTCGCCGCTCGCGCCAGCGGACCTGTTTCGCGCGTTTTGCGAGATGGGTTTGTACGGCTTTGGTGGCGTGCTGCCATGGGCCCGCCGAATCCTCGTGAGCCGGCGCCGCTGGCTCAGTGACCGCGAGTTCGCAGAATTGCTCGCGATCGGTCAGATCCTACCCGGCCCGAACATCTGCAACATCGCCGTCATCATCGGTTATCGCCACGCGGGCTGGCGTGGCGCGCTGGCGGCCCTGGGTGGCTTGATCAGCGTGCCGTTCGTGATCGTGCTGACGCTCGGCGCGCTCTATCACCGCTTCGGCGGGCTCGCGGCGGTGCAAGGGGCGCTGCGCGGCATGACGGCCGTGGCGGCAGGCCTCGTGCTGGTGACAGGTATCAAGCTCGCACAAAGCCAGCCGCGGACTGTGCGTGCGCTCGTGTTCGGGCTGCTTGCGCTGGGTGGGATAGGGTTGCTGCATCTACCGCTCGGCTGGACCATGCTGGTCTTGATTCCATTGGCGCTGTTCACCGAATGGAGGGCGCAGCGATGATGCTGATCGAATTGGCCTGGCGCTTCGCGCTCGCCTCGATGATGGCGTTCGGTGGCGCCACAGCCGTGCTGCCCGAGATGCATCGGTTCCTCGTCGAGGAACATCACTGGATTGCCGAGCCGACGTTCGCCGCGCTGTTCGCGATCTCACAGGCGTCGCCGGGGCCCAACGTGCTGTTCGTCGCGTTGTTCGGCTGGCAGGTGGCTGGCATAGCCGGTGCGGTCGTATCGACGATCGCGATGTGCGGGCCGTCGTCGCTGATCGCGATCGGCTTCGAGCACTACACGGGCGCGCATCGCGACGCGCGCTGGATGATCGTGTTCCGCCGCGCGCTCGCGCCGGTCACGATCGGGCTCTTGACCGCGACGGGCGTGATTCTCGCGCAGGCCGTCGATCATTCGGTCACGACGATCGCGCTGACGCTCGCGACGGTGTTCGTCGGCTTGCGGACGCAATGGAACCCGCTCTGGTTGATCGGGGCGGGGGCGGTGTTGGGCGTGCTCGGCTTTGCCTGAGGGGCTCGTCCCGCTATCGGTACCCCAACGCCACCGCAACCCCATACACGAGCGCGACACTCGCATACACGGCATACACGGGCACTTTGAACCGCCCGAGACACACGAGCGCGAACGCCGCCGTGCATAGGTAGATCGGCTTGAACGGCACATGCTCGCAGACGCGCACGACGGCCGTCACGAGAAACGCCGTCGTCGCCGCGCGCAGCACGCGCATGCCGTGCTCGAAGCGCGCATTGGCTTCGAGCCGATGCAGGTGGCGCCGCGCGAGCACGATCAGCACGCCCGAGGGCACGAACAGCGCGAGCGTCGCGCTGACGGCGCCGAGCCAACCCTGCGTCAAATAGCCGAGGAACGGCACCACGTTCAACAGCGGCCCCGGCGAGACCGGCGACAGTGCGAACGCGAGCGTGAAGTCGTGCGCCGAGACACCGAGCGCGGACGTCACGAACAGCGTCTTCAATACCGGCAAAGCAGAGAAACCGCCGCCGAACAGCGTCATGCCGGCACCGGCCAGCCGCGGCCAGATCAGCGCAACCTGGTAATGCGTCGACAGCGGCATCGCGAACAGCGCGATCAGCACCGTCAACGTGAGCGTGAGCAACTTGTCGGCGAGGCTCAGCGAGAACTCGAGGTGCCCGTCGCGCGAGCGGCTCGCGAACCAGCCGCTGGCGAACGCGCTGACCAGCAGCAGCACGAACGCAGCCGCGTTGTGCGTGTACAGCAGCACCGCACAGGCGAGAACCGCCGCGCCCCATTCGAGCGGGCCACGCACGAGCGAGCGCATCTGGCGATACCACGTCAGCGCAATGAGCGCGGCGAGTACGACGGCGAAGTGATCGAGCAACGCGGGAGAGGCGAGGCTGCGCACGAATGCGGTGTGATAGAAGACCGCGAACGCGCTCATCGTGCAGAAGAACGGCAGCACGCTCGCGAGGCCCGCGATCCATGCGCCGGCGCGCCCGCGCAGCGCATGGCCCACCTGCACGGCCACGTTGCAGCTGACGGCGCCCGGCACCATCCAGGCCAGCGCGACGAGATCGGAGAATTCGAGGCGGGTGAAGCGTCGCTCGCGATCGACATAGTGGATTTCGAGCTGCGCCATCAGCGCGAGGCCGCCCCACGAGACCGCCGACAAGCCGAACACGATGCGAAAGAGCGCCCAAAGCGATTCGGGCCTCTCATGCGTGGTTGCGGCTTCCTGGGGGGACGCTTCATGCGCATGGGCATGCGCGGCATACAACGCCGGCGCGCTGCGCCGGCGTTCGGTTCTTGCATCGGTCATCGGCTCGATCCCTCGCGCGGCATGTCGCAAGTCGAGCGCCCTGACACCGGCGCCGGCTATGCGGACTGTCCGCTTGTTTTATAGTTGCGGTTCGTATTGCCCATCAGGGCTTCGCGTGTGCCGCAGACGCCAAAGCGCTCGAGCAGCGCCGGTATGCCCTCGGCCGGTACGGGCCGAGAGAAGAGGAAGCCTTGCGCTTGAATGTTGCCGAGCGCCGACAGCCACGCGATTTGTTCTTCGGTTTCCGTGCCTTCGACGACGACGGTCAGCCCCAGCGAGCGCGCAAGATTGACGATGGCCGACACCATCACGCACACGCTGCGATCGGCCGGGATCGCCTGCACGAATGAGCGGTCGACCTTCAGCGTGTCGACCGAGAAGCGGTTCAGGTACGACAGCGACGAGTAGCCGGTGCCGAAGTCGTCGAGCGCGATGCCCACGCCGAGCCGCTTGAGCGCGACGATCTTCTCCGAGACGAGCTCGGGGTACTCCATCATCGCGGTTTCGGTAATTTCGAGCTCGAGCCGGTGCGCCGCGATGCCGGTATCTTCGATGGCGCGCGAGATCGTCTCGTACAGATCACCGCGCCAGAACTGCACGGCCGAAATGTTGACGGCGAGCGACAGCGTCTCGTAGCCGTCGCGCTGCCAGGCCGCGAGCTGCTTGCAGGCCGTTTCGATCACGAAGTCGCCGATCGGCACGATGAGGCCCGTCGACTCGGCCACGGGGATGAACTCGCTCGCCGAGATGACGCCCTGCTGCGGATGGTTCCAGCGCGCGAGCGCTTCGAAGCCCGTGATGCAGCGGCGCGCGAGATCGATCTTCGGCTGATAGACGAGGAACAGCTGGCGCTCGGCGAGTGCCACGCGCAGCTGCTGCTCCCACTGCATGAGGTGATCGGCGCGATGCGACAAATGCGGCGAGTAGAACTGGTAGCAGTTCTTGCCGGCGTCTTTCGCGCTGTACATCGCGAGGTCCGCTTTCTTGAGCAGGTCGATTTCGCTTTCGCTCGCGACCGAGTACAGCGCGATGCCGATGCTCGCATGGAGCACGAACGACGTGCCGCGCACGTCGAACGGCTGTTCGAAGATCTCGCGCACGCCCTCGGCGAGCTGCACGGCCTGACGTTCGACGTCGCCCCCCTTGAGCACGACCACGAATTCGTCGCCGCCGATGCGCGAGAGCACGCCGGCGCCGCCGACCGCGTCGGCCAGCCTCGACGCCGTCATTTGCAGCACGATGTCGCCGGCGTTGTGGCCCAGCGTGTCGTTGACGGTCTTGAAGTTGTCGAGGTCGATGAACAGGATCGCGAGGCGCCCGACGTTGCCGGGGTCGCTCACGTCATGGCGCAGGCTTTGTAGCGTCGCATAGCGGTTGCGCAAGCCGGTGAGCAGATCGTACTCGACGAGGTGCGTCATTTCGCGCTCGCGCCCGAGCAGCTTGCCGATCAGGCCGGTCGCGACGGCGAAGAAGCCCAGCATCGCGAGCGAAATGAAGCTCGCCATCAGCAGATAGACGTTGCGCGTGTGGTTGTAGTCGGCGAACTCCTCGGCTTGCGAGAGCCCGACGAGCACGCCCATCGGATAGCCGTCGATGTGGCGGTACGAGACGATGCGCTTGACGCTGTCGATCGGGTCGGTCTGCGTGCCCGAGACATGCTCCGAGATCGGATAGACGCCGCTGGCCGAGAACGCGCCGGCCGGGCTGCGCGCCACGCCCGTGCGGCGCGCGAGCACGGCGCCGTTGTCGGAGATCACGGCGATCACGCCGTCTCTGCCGATCGCCGCGTTGTTGTAGAAGTCGCTCGTGAAGTAGCTCGGGTCCTCGGAGACGACCACCACGCCCGCGAACGAGCCGTCCTGGTGATTGAGCCGCCGGGTCATCTGCAACGTCCACTGATGCGAGATGCGGCCGAGCACCGGTTTGCTGATGTAAAGCTGGTCGTCGTTTTCGTGCTCGTGCACCTTGAAGTGCTCGCGATCGGACAGGTCGATCGGCACCGGATTGGGCTCGGCCGTGCTGGCGATCAGCATGCCGTGCTCGTCGATGATCGACACCTGCACGAGCGTGTCGCTTTGCACGACGCCTTTCTCGACGGTGCCGGCCAGCTCGAAACGGCCAGGATTCTTTTCGAATTCGTATTTGACGAACCGGGTGATCTGATCGACCTGGTGAATCGCCTTGACCGTATGCTGCTCGAGCGCGGCGGACAGGATCGCGGCCGAGGCCGTCGCTTCCCGGTAGGTCGTGTCGCGCTCGACCGACAGCCGGGCCGAGATCACCGTCCACAACAACGCGAGCACCAGCACGCCGAGCACGGGGATCGCGATCAGCGCGCGGCGGCGCGAGCCGGCGGCGCCGTGCTTCGCGCGTGTGTCACGGGTGGAATGGAGCCGGGCGAAGTTCATCGGGGGCGGCGGATGGTCGACGGGCTGGACTGCAGGTTTCTCGAGTGGCGCGGATTCGTTATGGGCTGCATGGGCGAGCATCGTGCAAAGACGGCGGCGCAAAGAATAACTTAGGACGTCGCCGGATCGCTCTGTGGCGCTCACTCCTCATCCGAGGATATTACTGAATGGATAAAAATTAAGATAGCGTCCGTTTATCGGGTAAACGTTTGTCCATTCAGGCACGGTTCCGTCATCGAGCATGCGCCGGCCGGCATCAAGCGCTCGCTCAGCAAGGCTGGGCGGGGCTTTCCGCGATTGGAGGGAGAGGTCTAGGCGCATGGATGCATGCGCTGGCGCTTTTTGTGCAACCCGTTTTAGTTTTGCGTTTTTTTGTGTGTTTTGCGTGAAAGGAAAGCGCCGGCGCATGCATTTGTTGCAATACGCCGACGCGATGCGCCTTCAGGGCAGGCGCACGGTGCCGTCGACGATCGTCGTGGCGGCGCCGCCGATCCACGTTTTGCCGGTGGCGTCGTCGTAGTCGACGAAGATCCGGCCGTCGCGCCCGAGTACGGTGCCCTGGCGTGCCGTGTAACGCTGCCCAGGGCGGCGCTCGTACGCCGTCAGCAGGCAGGCGAGGCCGGCATTGGCACTGCCGGTGATCGGGTCTTCGTAGCAGTTGGCGCCACGGCCCGTCACGATGCAGCGCACTTCGAACGTCGCGGGACCGCCCTCGGCGTACAGGCCATAGGCGGCCAGCCCCGACATGCCCGTGCGGCGCACGAGCGCGGCCAGTGCGGCCAGATCGGGCTTCAGTGCAAGGCACGCCGCGGCGGACTTCAAGCGTACGGCGAACCAGCGCGCGCCGTTATGCATCGCGCATGGCGGTGTCGTGAAATCGATCTGGTCGGTTCGCAAGGCAGCACGCAGCGCGTCGTACTCGTGCTCGGCGAGCGGCGTGAGCCGCGCGGGCGGCGCGGCGAATGCCCGCACACCCGCATCGCGATCCTCGATCTCGACGAGCCCGATGCCGCATTGCTGCACGAGCCGGCCCGCCGTACGAGGACGATAGCCGCTCTCGACGAGCGCATGCGCCGTGCCGAGCGTCGGGTGCCCCGCGAACGGCAGCTCGCCGTCGATCGTGAAGATGCGTACCAGGTAGTCGGCGGCCGGATCGCGCGGCTTGCAGATGAAGGTCGTCTCCGACAGGTTCGTCCAGCGCGCGAACGCTTGCATCTCGTCGTCGCTGAGCCCATCTGCGTCGAACACGACGGCAAGCGGATTGCCCTTGAGCGGCACAGCGGAGAACACGTCGACTTGCTTGAAGCGGACCTGGCGTGCGCTCACTGGCTTCGCTCGCTTAAGCGACTTCGGCGATCAGTTCGATTTCGACGCACGAGCCCGTCGGAATCTGGGCGACGCCGAAGGCCGAGCGTGCATGCTTGCCGGCCTCGCCGAACACTTCGCCGAACAGCTCCGATGCGCCGTTCGTGACGAGGTGCTGCTCGGTGTATTCGAGCGTCGAGTTCACGAGGCTCATGACTTTGACGATGCGCTTGATGCGGTTCAGGTCGCCCGTGTGTGCATGCAGCGTGGCGATGAGGTCGATCGCCACCGCGCGGGCGGCTTCCCGGCCTTGCTCGGTCGTCATGGTTGCGCCGAGCTTGCCGACCCACGACTTGCCGTCCTTCTTCGCCACGTGGCCCGAGAGGAAGACGGTGTTGCCCGTCTGGACGGACATCACGTAGGCGGCGGCTGGCGTGGCGGCCGTCGGCAGTTCGATACCGAGTTCCTTCAGCTTGTCGTAGACGTTGTGAGCCATGACTTTCCTTTAAGTATCAAGAAGGTAGAGGGGAGCCCGGCACGCTGCTTCGCGCGCGCCGGGCGGGAGAGGGGATTACAGGCGCTCGCGGATCAGCGCGGCGAGACGCGCGACGCCTTCGTCGATGCGGGCCGGCGGCACCGTGACGAACGACAGGCGCAGCGTGTGCGCTTCGGCTTCGTCCGCGAAGAACGGGCCGCCCGGCACGAACGCGACGTTCTGTTCGATGGAGGCCTCGAGCAGCTTCATCGTGTCGATGTGCTTGGGCAGCGACGCCCAGACGAACATGCCGCCTTCGGGGCGGTTCCAGGTCACGCCTTCGGGCATGTGCCGCTCGAGCGACGAGAGCATGGCCTCGCATTGGTCGCGGTACAGCTCGCGGATCTTCGGGATCTGCTCGTCGAGGAAGCCATCCTTCACGACTTCATACACGATGCGCTGCGTGAGGCTCGGCGTGTGAAGGTCCGTGGCCTGCTTGGCCTGCACGAGCTTGAAGTGCAGCTCCTCGGGGGCAATGATGTAGCCGAGGCGCAGGCCCGGGGCCAGCACCTTCGAGAACGAACCGCAGTGCACGATGTGGTCGGGTGCCATCGACAGCATCGTCGGCAGCGGCGTGCCCGCGTAGTCGAGCGCACCGTACGGATCGTCCTCGACGACCGGGAACGGGCTCGTGCGGGCGAACTCGGCCAGCGCACGGCGCCGCTCGAGCGACAGGCGGCGGCCCGTCGGGTTCTGGAAATTCGGTTGCGCGTACAACAGCCGCGCGCCTTGTGTGAGCGCGGGGCTCAGGGCTTCGGGGATCAGACCGTTATCGTCGGTCGGCACCTGCACGTAGCTCGCTTCATACACCGAGAACGCCTGCAGCGCGCCGAGGTAGGTCGGCGTTTCGACGAGCACGGGGCTGCCTGCATCGATGAGCACCTTGCCGAGCAGGTCGAGCGCCTGCTGCGAGCCCGTCGTGATCAGCACTTGCGAGGTGCGGATCTGCACGCCGTCCTTCGAGTAGCGCGCGGCGATCCACTCGCGCAGCGGCAGATAGCCTTCGGTTGCGCTGTACTGGAGTGCCGCGCCCGGCGCATCGCGCAGGACACGATCGGCCGCCTCGCGCATGCGCTCGGCCGGGAACGTGGCCGGCGACGGCAGTCCGCCTGCGAACGAAATGACCTCGGGCCGTTCGGTGACTTTCAGGATCTCGCGGATCGCCGAGCTGGTGAGCTTGCGCGCGCGCTCCGAAAGTTGCCAGTCTTTATGCGGCAGGTCGCTGTGATCCATAAAAACGTCTCCTTATTTCTCGGTGGTGGGGCTGGCTGTGAAAGGCCAAACGGCAAGGCCCATTGGCAGGGCGAAGCTGTGATTATCGCTCTAGTCGCCACGCTGCGGGCATCGGTGCTGCACCGGATCTTACAGAAGCCTTGCGTCCGGCGATGACGGTGGCGATGACGGCGGCCGCGAACAGCCAAGTGGACGGCGCGACGGCTTCGCCGAAAAACACGGCGGAGAAGGCGATCGTGAAGAAAATCTGCAACAACTGCACTTGGCCCACGCGGGCCGTGCCGCCCATCGCCAGGCCTGCGTACCAGGCAAAGAAGCCGATGAGCTGCGAAAACAGTGTCACATAACCGAACGCGAGCCAGGTCTTGAGTGCGACAGGGCCAGGGTGCTGCAGATGGTGCTGCCAGCCGAGCCAGCCGACCGGCAGCACCAGAAACGGCGCGGCCACGACGAGCGCCCAGCAGATCACCTGCCAGCCGCCAATCTGCCGGGCCAGCCGCGCGCCTTCGGCATAGCCGAGCGCGCCGATGGCCACGGCCCCGAGCATCAGCGCATCGCCCGGCTGCAGCGAGCCGCCGCCTGCGTGCAGCGCATAGCCGACGACGAGCGCGCTGCCGAGCGCCGCGCAGGCCCAGAACGCCGGCGACGGCCGTTCATGCGAGAGCCAGGCCGCATAGACCGCGACGAACAGCGACTGCAGGCCGTTCACGAGCGCGCCGTGCGACGCGGGCACCGTTTTCATCGCCCAAGCCGAGAATACCGGGAACGCCACGATCACCCCGAGCGCGACGACCGCAAGACTCTTGAGCTGCGCGCGCGTGGGCCACGCTTCACGACGCCACGCCAGCAGCGCGCCGGCCGGCACGGCGGCGACCAGCGCGCGGCCGAGGCCGTTCAACAGCGGGTGAAACTCTTGCACGACGATGCGCGTCATCGGCAACGTGAGGCTAAAGATGATCACGCCGACGAGACCGAGCAGCATGCCTTGCGATTCGCGCGACTTCATGACGGACGAGTTCCTTGCGGTGGGGCGGGAAGAAAGGGGGCGTCAGCGCAGCTCGCGCACGCCGGCCGGCGTTTCGATTTGCGCGACGAGTGCGGGCGCTTGCGCGTCGTTTTCGTCGAGCTCGATCAGATGCGCGCAACCGAGCCAGTCGAGTTGCTCGCGCACGGCGGTCGCACGCGGGTGGCGGGCCTTCAGTGCTTTGATCGCGAGGCCCGTCTGTGGCAGGCGCTCGCTCGGGTGCTGCGGTGTGTCCCACTGAATCAGCGTCGGCACGACGCCGTCTCCCGCGCCTTGCCAGCTCGGGAACGCACCGTCGCCCGGTACCGTGATGCGCCAGGTCAGCTCGCCGCGCGCCATCGGGATCACGGGCGCAATGCGTTGCGGGTATTGCGACTGCCAGCGCGCGAGATCCTTGGGGCGCGGCACGCGCACGGCCCAGTGCGCGAGAAACGGTCCGTGCGCGAGGCGTGCCTGCATGGCCGGCTCGTCGAGCGCGAACCAGCGCGGCCGGCGTTGGCTCGGGTCTTGCCCGGCGCTGTCTTCGGCCTGCGGGTCGATCGCGATGATTTCGAGGTAGGCGCCGCCCCACAGGCCCAGCAGGCGGTTGTGCGTGCCCATCGCGGCATGTGCGCCGCCGGCAACGGGTTCGACACCGAGCGTGTCGGCGACGAAGCGCGAGCCTTCGTCGAGCGTGCGAGCCGCGACGACGAGATGATCGAGTTCGAGCACGGGAACGTTCTTCATACGGGAAAAGGGCTCAATGAGTCGACGGGAACGGATTGTCGCATTCACTTTAATCGGCGTGACCTGCACAGTAACGGTACAATCGCTGCGATACTTTTCGGTACAGTTCGGTGGGTCTCCATGTCCGTTCCGCTCGATTTGATCCCTGCACCGCACGGCGCATCGTCGCTTACGCTCGTCGAACAACTCGTACAGTGGGCACGGCGCCGCATCGAAGAGCGCGTATTCCGCCCCGGCATGCGCATGCCCTCGATCCGCAAGCTGGCCGAGGACAAAGGCGTGTCGCGCTTCACTGTCGTCGAGGCTTATGAACGGCTCGTGGCGCAGGGCTTCCTCGATTCGCGGCGCGGCTCCGGCTTTTACGTGCGCGAGCGCGCCGGCGCCGCTGCCGAGCACCCGGCCCGTCGCGCGTCGGGGCCGGCGGGCATGCCGGCCGCCATCGACGTCACCTGGCTGCTGCGTAACACGCTGCACACGGGCAGCCCCGAGAAGGGGCCGGGGCTCGGCTATCTGCCGGCGCGCTGGCTCGACGGCGAACTCGTGGCCGGCGCGCTGCGCACGCTGGGCCGGCAAAGCGGGGCGCAATGGCTCGGCTGCGGCACCGCGCAGGGCTTCCTGCCGCTGCGCCAGCAACTGCAGACGCGCCTGCAGGAGTTCGAGATCGGTGTCGCGCCCGAGCAGCTCGTGCTGGTGTCCGGTATCACGCAGGCGATCGACCTCATCGCGCGCCTCTACGTGCAGCCGGGCGATACCGTCATCGTCGGCGATCCGGCCTGGTTTCAGATGTTCGGCCGTTTCGCGGCGCAGGGCGCCCGGCTCGTCGGCATGCCCTACACGCCGGCCGGCCCCGACATCGACGCGCTCGAGACGCTCGTGAAGACCTGGCGGCCGCGCATGCTCGTCATCAACTCGGTGCTGCAGAATCCGACCGGCACGTCGCTGTCTCCGGCGCAGGCGTTCCGCATCCTGCGTCTGGCTGAAGAGTACGACTTCATCGTCGTCGAGGACGACATCTACGGCGACCTGTGCCCGCCCAGCTATCCGGTCACGCGCCTGGCGAGCCTCGATCAGCTCAAGCGCGTGATCTACCTGGGCAGCTTCTCCAAAACGCTGACGGCGAACCTGCGCGTGGGCTTCGTCGCATGCAGCCCAGCGCTCGCGCAGGCGATCGCCGACCAGAAGGTGCTGATCGGCATGACGACGCCCGAGCTCAACGAGCGTGTCCTGTACAAGGTGCTGACCGAAGGTCACTATCGGCGCCATATCGAGCGTCTGCGTTCGCGTCTCGACGGCGTGCGCGACCAATGCGCGCGCATGCTCGAGGCGGTCGGTTTCACGCTGTTTTCGATGCCGGCCGCCGGCATGTTCCTGTGGGTCGATACGGGCGTGGACGCCGATGCGCTCGCGGCTTACGGGCAGGAGGCCGGCTTCTTGCTCGCCCCCGGCAGTCTGTTTTCGCCGCAGCAATCGCCGACCACCTGGATGCGCTTCAATGTCGCGAATTGCGGCGATCCGGCCCTGCCGGGCTTTCTGGCCCGGTATCTCGACACGCATCGCGCCGCGCGGCCCTTGAAAACGCCGGCTGCCGCCCCCATCTGAGCGCCCGTTCGGCGCATATCAGCGTCAGCGCCTCGCGCTTTACCGTCATCGCTATTCACGAAAAGGAACTCGAGACCGTGGCCCAACAAACCATGAGCTTTCAGGCAGAAGTCAAGCAGCTTCTGCAATTGATGATTCACTCGCTGTACAGCAACAAGGAAATCTTCCTGCGAGAGCTGATCTCGAACGCATCGGATGCCGCCGACAAACTGCGCTTCGAGGCGATCGAAAAGAGTGAGTTGTTCGAGAGCGATCCCGACCTGCGCATTCGCGTGTCGTTCGACAAAGACGCGCGCACGGTGACGATCGACGACAACGGCATCGGCATGAGCCGCGACGAGGCTATTTCGCACCTGGGCACGATCGCGCGCTCGGGCACGAAGGAGTTCTTCGGCAAGCTCTCGGGCGATCAGCAAAAGGACGCGGCGCTGATCGGCCAGTTCGGCGTGGGCTTCTACTCGGGCTTCATCGTCGCCGATCGCATCACCGTCGAGTCGCGCCGCGCCGGGCTGCCGGCTGCGGAAGGCGTGCGCTGGGTCAGCGCGGGCGAGGGTGACTTCTCGGTCGAGCAAATCGAACGCGCGCAACGCGGCACCACGATCACGCTGCACCTGCGCGAAGGCGAAGACGAGCTGCTGTCGGCATATCGCATCAAATCGATCATCCGCAAGTACTCGGATCACGTCGCGCTGCCGATCCTCATGAAGCACGAGGAGTGGGACGCCGAGAAGGGCGAGATGGTGGAGAAGGACGAAGACGAGACCGTCAATCAGGCGAGCGCGCTGTGGACGCGTTCCAAGAGCGAGATCGACGACGAGCAGTACAAGCAGTTCTATCAGCACCTCGCTCACGATCACCAGGACCCGCTCGCGTGGACGCACAACCGCGTCGAAGGCCGCAGCGAGTACACGCAGCTGCTGTACGTGCCGTCGCACGCGCCGTTCGACATGTGGAATCGCGACCGTCAGGGCGGCCTGAAGCTCTACGTCAAGCGCGTGTTCATCATGGACGACGCCGAGCAGTTGCTGCCTCAATACCTGCGTTTCATCAAGGGCGTCGTCGATTCGAGCGATCTGCCGCTCAACGTGTCGCGCGAAATCCTGCAGGAAAGCCGCGACGTGAAGGCGATCCGCGAGGGCGTGACCAAGCGTGTGCTGTCGATGCTCGAGGATCTCGCGAACGCGGAGACCGACGAAGGCAAGGCCAAGTACGCGACGTTCTGGAACGAGTTCGGCCAGGTGCTCAAGGAAGGCCTCGGCGAGGACTTCGGGAACCGCGAGCGCATCGCCAAGCTGCTGCGCTTTGCGACGACGCATACCGACTCGCCCGAACAGAACGTGTCGCTGGCCGATTACGTGGCGCGCATGAAGCCCGAGCAGACGAAGATCTACTACGTGAGCGCCGACACGTGGCAGGCCGCGAAGAACAGCCCGCATCTCGAGGTGTTCCGCAAGAAGGGCATCGAAGTGCTGCTGCTGACCGATCGCGTCGACGAATGGGCGCTGTCGTACTTCACCGAGTTCGACGGCAAGCCGCTCGCGAGCGTCGCGCGTGGCGACCTCGACCTGAACGCGTTCAACGACGAAGAGAAGAAGGCGCACGAGGAAATCGGCGAGACGCTGAAGCCGCTCGTCGAGAAGATGAAGGAAGCGCTCAAGGACAAGGCCAAGGACGTGCGCCTGACCTTCCGCCTGACCGATTCGCCGTCGTGCCTCGTCTCCGACGAAGGCGACATGAGCGGCAATCTGCAGCGCATGCTGAAGGCGGCCGGCCAACAGGCGCCCGAGTTCAAGCCGATCCTCGAGGTCAATCCCGAGCACGCGCTCGTGAAGGCGCTCGCGCCGGAGCGGGGCGATTTCGGCGACTGGTGCCATCTGCTGTTCGATCAGGCGCTGCTTGCGGAAGGCGGCGCGCTCGACGATCCGGCCACCTTCGTCAAGCGCACCAACGCGCTGCTGCTCGCGCGCTGATGCACGCTGCGCTGTTGCGTTTCGATGCGGCCGGCGCGGCTTGGCGCGCCACGCCGCATCCTGCGTTTTCGTTCGATCAGAAAGACTGGCTCACGCGCGGCGGCTCGCTGACCGCGCACCTGCGTTCGTTGGGGCTCGTGCGCCTGCGCGTCACGCGCGAGGCCGTCGCGCTCGCGTGGCGCGACGAAGCGGCGGCGCTCGGCATCGCGCCACGTGCGCCCGTATGGGTGCGCGAGATCGTGCTCGAAGTGAATGGCGTGCCGTACGTCGCCGCGCACAGCGTCACGCCGCTCGCGGCGAGTCGCCACACCTGGCAGGCGATGCGGCGGCTACGCACGCGTCCGCTCGCCGAATTGCTCTATAGCGACAGCAGCGTCACGCGGTCGGTTCTCGTGAGCGCGCAGCTCACGGCGCGTCATCCGCTTTACGTGCTGGCACGCCGTGAAATCGCCATAAACGTGCCGCATGCGTTGCTGGCTCGGCGCTCGGTGTTCGTGCGCCACGGTGCGCCGTTGATGGTGACCGAATGCATGTTGCCCGCGCTGTGGGCGCATCTGGCCGAGCAGCGGCGCGAGGGTGGCCGAGAGGAGGGAAGCGGAGCACCGCGTCCGCCTGTGCTCCCGATTCCACACGACCGCGGCGGCCGGCCGGCGCGCCCGGTCCATCCTGCGCATCCCACACCATCTTCGTCGTCCTTGCCGTGCGCTTCGGGCGGTGCGCCGAAACGGCCCGCATCGTGACGCTCAAACGCTCGTTCGCGCCCGTTGTCGATGCACGCACACGCGTGCTCGTGCTCGGCAGTCTGCCCGGCGACGCTTCGCTCGCACAAGGGCAGTACTACGCGCATCGGCAGAATCGGTTCTGGCATTTGATCGGGGATGTGATCGGCGAAGCGCTGCCCGGCATGGAATACGAGGCGCGGCTGCAAGCGCTGCTCGAGCATCGCGTGGGGCTATGGGACGTGATCGAGAAGGCGAAACGCGAGGGCAGTCTCGACAGCCGAATTCGCGATCATGCGCCGAACGATCTTGCGGCGCTCGTGGCTGGGTTGCCGGATCTCGCGGCTGTTGCCTTCAACGGCGGCACGGCGGCCAAGATCGGGATCCACGCTTTGGCCGAGACCCGCCTGTCGCTCGATCTCATCAGGCTCCCGTCGAGCAGCCCTGCCTATGCGGCTGTGCCTTACGCCGACAAATTGCGCGCATGGGAAGCTTTGCGGCAGTGGTTGCGGGAATAGCTTCCGTCCCTGCATCGGGCGTCGCGCCGACGCCTGTCCGCGGCTGCACGCCTCCACAAGGCCACACCCGCTATGTTCATGAACGCATTCGATAGAAGCGAATCCCGCATTGAAACTCGTGAAATTGCAGGACCCCTCCAGCCAGCGAAGCGAGAGGGTATTCGTCCCTTCGGTGCAATTGACCCTAGCCACGCAGCGTGGCGCGACGAAAGGCGGACGTGCGATCGCTGCTGGCGCGATATTTTGTGCCACGGCCGCTGGCCATGCATACGCGCAGACCGCGCAACCCGCGGACGATACGCAAGCGACGGGTGCCGCGCTGCCGGAGATCGTGGTGAACGGCGTGGCGAACGCGCCATCAGTCGGGCTCGTCGGTAAGCGCACCGTAACGGGCACGAAGACCGATACGCCGATCACCGAGATTCCTCAAACGATCAACGTCGTCACCGAGCAGCAGATCGAGATGACGGGCTCCACCGACCTCAATCTGGCGCTGCGCTACCTACCAGGCTTCGCCTCGTATGGATCCGACAACCGTTCGGACCTGTATGCGATGCTACGAGGCTTCAAGCCGGCTCTGTTCGTCGACGGATTGCAAGCGCCGAATACGACGACCATCGCGGATTGGCGCGTTGACCCGTATGCGATCAATAGCGTCACGGTGCTACGTGGGCCGACGTCGGTGCTGTATGGGGCTGGTGATCCGGGCGCGATCGTCGATGTGCAGACGAAGCAGGCCGACGGCCAGCGCGTGCGCGAGGCTGGGGTGCAGATCGGCAACTACGCGCGTAAGGAGACGATGTTCGATATCGGCGACAAGCTCGACTCCGACGGCACGTATGCCTACCGCTTCGTCGGCGTTACCCGCGACGGCAACGCACAGACAGGCCCGAATGGGGACCAGCGCGTCGCGCTTGCGCCTTCACTGCGCTGGCGGCCGGATGCCGATACCTCGCTGACCCTCACGACGACCTATCTGCAGGACTGGAACGATTTTTCACACAACTTCCTACCTGCGCAGGGCACCGTACTGCCGAACCCTAATGGACAGCTCACGCACGACGTCTACACCGGCGTCCCGACATTCAACGACTACCGGAAGAAACAGTGGTCGCTCGGCTACCAGTTCTCGCACAACCTCGATTCGACGTGGACGTTGCGCCAGGACGTACGCTGGATGCACCTGTCGCTTGACGATGCATCGGTCTTCGGCGCCGGCCTGGCCAAGGGCAGCACGACCGACATAAGGCGTTACGCAGGACTGTTCCAACTCAACTACAGCCGCTTCGATATCGACAACAACGTACAGGCGCGCTTCGGCACCGGGCCGCTCGAGCATACGGTGCTGCTCGGCTTGCAGTACAACCGGCAGACGACGACCGACAGCGAGTGGCTCGCGCTGGCGCCGAACCTGAACCTTTACGATCCGGTCTATACGCCGGTCACGAGCGAGATCTTCTCGGGCCCGACGTCCTTGGGCCACCCCGATCTGTACACGGAGATGAACACGGTCGGTACCTACGCGCAAGATCAGATCAAATGGGACCGCTGGACGTTGACGCTGGGTGGCCGCGAGGATTGGGTCAACCTGCGCCAGGAAGACCGCGAGGCCGGGACCCAGGCGAACCAGGACGTCAGTGCGTTCTCGGGCCGCGTCGGCCTCACGTATCGCGGCGACTACGGCCTATCGCCGTACGTCAGCTATTCGACCTCATTCGATCCGGTCATCGGTGTGAAGATGTTCGGTGGCGGATTGCCCCAGCCAACGCGTGGCAGGCAGATCGAGGCAGGCCTGCGCTGGCAGCCGCTCGGCAAGAACCTGATGTTGAGCGCGGTCGCCTACCAGATCAACCAGACGAACGTCGTGACACCGGCGCCGACGAATCTCGATCCGATCGGCACGTTCTCCGTGCAGACTGGCGAGGTGCGTTCGCGCGGCATCGAGCTGAGCGCGGTCGGAAACGTGACGCGCGAGATGTCGATCATCGCGTCGTACGTCTATCAAGACGTAAAGAACATCAAGGCGAACGGCGCGTCGCTGAACAACTGGCCTGTCGACATTGCTCGGCCGCGCCAGATGGCGTCGCTGTGGGCCGATTGGACATGGCATACCGGGGCCCTCGCGGGATTCGGCATCGACGGCGGGATCCGCTATCAGAGCGCGTCGGCGGGGGCGCCGGACAACTCGCTGACGATCCCGAGCTACACGCTGTACGATGCGGCGCTGCACTATGCCACTCGCTATTGGCGTTTTTCACTGAACGTGGCAAACCTGTTCGACCGTCGGTACATCAGCGGTTGCCAGTCGTATGCGGTCTGCGCATTCGGCAACGAGCGAACCGTGCTGGCCAGCGCCAAATACAACTGGTGACGCTGCAGCAGCGCCAGTGTCCGAAGCGTCCTTGAGAGATTGCCTTATCCGTTCGTCACTGCGCCGCATTTACCGCTTGCCGGGCGGATAGAATCGCATGCATTGTGCCGAATGCACCGGACGAAATCAGTGAACCCGCAATGACCGATACATCCTTTCCCTCATCCGACTCCGCCACCGATCTCCATGACAGGGAGATCCCTGAAACGCTGCACGAGGACGGTTTGTGGCGCGACAGCGGCTGGACCGCGCGTGTAATCAAGAACGAGGACGACGATGGGTGGGCCGTCGAAATGATCAGGGACGGTGAGCCGGAGCCGGCGCTTGTCGGTCCATGGACGATGGGCCGCAACAAGAAGGATCCGAAGCCGCTCGATGCTTCGGCATTCAATACGCTGGTGAAAACGGCGTCGGAGGTATTGCGCCGGCACGAGCAGCAGCTTCGCGCGCAACTGCATAAGAGCCTGACGGTGGCGGCGGCAACGGGCGATGGCGAATTGAAGATCACGCTGGACATCGTTCCCGACGAGGACGAGCCTTACGCGCTGCTGACTGCTCTCGATGCCTTTGGCGAGCAGCTTGCTCAAGTGCAGGTGGCGGTGAACTTCAAGCTCAGCAAGGCCAGTGCCGCGAGCTGGGTGGAAAACGAGTTTCGCCGGCCAAGCTGATAGTCGATTTTGGCTGATTGCCCTGCCTGTCCCGCACGACCGCGGCGGCCGTCCGGCGCGAGCGGTGCATCATGCGCATCCCGCACAATCCTCGCCATCTCTGCCGTCCACTTCGGGTGGCGCGCCGAAACGGCCCGCATCGTGACCCTCAAGCGCTCCTTCGCGCCCGTCGTCGATGCGCAGACGCGCGTGCTCGTGCTCGGTAGCCTCGCCCGGCGAGGCTTCGCTGGCACAAGGGCAGTACTACGCGCATCGGCAAAACAAATTTTGGCAGTTGGTGGGGGACGTGATCGAACGAGACTTGATCGGTATGGAATATCCGGCGCGTCTCGATACGTTGCTCGAACATCGCATCGGATTGTGGGATGTCGTGGCCGAAGCTCAACGCATCGGTAGCTTGGATAGTCGTATCCGTAACCATGCCAGCAACGACCTGATCTCGCTTGTCGAAACCCTGCCGAATCTGGTTGCCATAGCCTTCAATGGTGGGACTGCAGCCAAAATCGGAATGAAGGTGCTAGGTGAGAAGGCGGAACGATATCAACTCGTTCGTTTGCCGTCGAGCAGCCCGGCGTACGCAGCCATTTCATACGAAGAGAAATTGGCCGGCTGGCGTAGACTGCGGGACATTTAGACGGATAACCCTGTGTATGGCAGCGATTGCACAGGTGCGTTCGCTCGAGGCTTGGAGCGGGGTCGCATCAGCACGAGTCTCCGGGGTGCAGCCGCATAGCTTGCGCGCCCCCAGTAGACCCAAAACAGAGGGAATCCCACTTGTCGGACAACATCAATTTTCAGTGCACGATGTGCGGCAGGTGCTGCCACGATCTCCTTCTGCCGGTTACGCTTGCCGAGGCTCGGAAGTGGCTGGGGCGTGGCGGACAGGTGGACGTGTTGTGCGAAGCGACGCCGTGGCCAGTGGAACCCGATTCGACGAACGCATTTGCCGGATACAAGCGAAGGAGGACGTTCGCTGCCAGCAGCGGCACCTTGCCGATCAGAGTGGCGGTGACGCTGGCGGCATCATTCGCGGGTGCCTGTCCCAACCTGGGCGACGATATGCGGTGCGGCATTTACGAAGAGCGTCCGTTCGTTTGCCGCGTTTATCCGGCGGAGATCAATCCATTTATTCGCCTGCAGCAAGAGCATAAGCTTTGTCCATCCGACGCATGGCAGGTCCGGACGCCTTTTGCCGTTGGCGGCGTATTGGTCGATTCTGCAACGCGCGTATCAATCGAACAAAGCCGGCGCGCCGCCGAGGATGAGGTCAATGACAGGCGCGCGCTTTGTGAGCGATTGCATATCGATAAGGCCTCGGTCGCCAACGAGGGCTTCTTGATCGTCTCGCCGCCTCGGGAGCAGTTACTCGCAGCGTTGCTCGATACGCAGGCAGGCAATGGCCCGGGTACAGATAACGGGGCGTGGACGCTTATTTCGAATCGACGCGCAACGGTGGATACGCTGGCGAAGGTCGGTGCGCTCAGTGAACTGGATAATGGGCAGCCGGGTGACGGTTACCGCTATGTCGGGGTTCAAGGCGCTGCGGCAGACGTCTGAGCCGGGTGCAGGGCAAAACTGACCGTGACAGTCTGTATCCCGACGTTCTACCGTTGCCGAGGGACATCATGCAAACGACAGTTCCAACTCCACGCCCGAGTAGTTGACGCGCGGCGCCACTTCTCGACCCTCGCCTTCTTCGAAATGAACGAGCCCGTATCGCTCCATTGTCCGAAGCGTTCGTGAGAGATTGGATTTCGCGCGACCGGAGCGTTCGGCCAACTCGCTCAGTGACGCTGGCTTTGTCTCTGCGATCAGCGCAAGCAGGGACCGGTTTCTGTCGGAAAGCACCTGTGCCAGCGTTTCGAGTGACTGGAACCACACTTTGGGTTCGTCGGGGCCGGGCACATAGTCACCCCGGGCGATTGCCATCGTCCGAGCCTTGTATTGCTCCAATGATGTAATCCCGACCTTCAAGACGTTGGCTGTACTCATGCTGACTGCTCCTTCTCTTGAGAATCGCTTCGACTTCGATCAAGAAGTCCGCCAGTAATGTCGCGGCGTCCTCGTAGACATAGAAACGAACCTGGGGGCCACGGTGTTTGTGGTCATATTCGATGCGCGTACGCGCCCCCGGTCCTGAGCCCTCACGGATTGGATGCGCATTATCGAAGCCCAAGAGGCGAGAGCCCGACTCGTCATGAAGCGTGAGCGAATACCGAAGCCGCTGAGGACGCTCCGCTGTCATGGCGCACTGTTTCACCTCAAACTTCACCCAACATTTGCCGCTGGAATCCAGGACGAGCGTTTCCCCATCGAGGTAGAGCAGCGTATCCAGGCCGGGATCGCGCCCATTCGGTTGCATGAATGTTATCACCGGATCATAACCTTATCAATCGACTCGCTCCGAGACCGTCCGTGCAGAAACCGTTGCAGTATCGATCCCGTCTGTCATTCGCCGACACACCGCGCTACACGGGTATGCGCAGATTCGTGAAATCGCCAGATGCTAACGAGGGAGTGGTGAAACTGCTTGGCATGGACTCCGTGACACTACGCTACGTCGCGCAAACATGCGGTAGCCGGTGGTAGGCTGGCGTCACTGTTCCATTTGGAAAAGGACGCGCGAGATGAAAAGCAACGCAAATGCAATCCGGCATGTGCTTGGCGCGAGCCTGTGCGCACTCTTGCTGCAGGGTACGGCCGCGTACGCTGCAGACGCGTTCGAACTGACTTCACCGGATCTGCCCGACGGCGGCACGCTCGCTCTGAGTCATGCGGGGAGCCAGAACAATTGCGGTGGCAGCAATGTGTCGCCGGCATTGCAATGGCGCAATGCACCCGCCGGCACGCGCAGCTTCGCGATTACGATCTTCGATCCGGACGGTGCGAAAGGCTTGGGCGTCGTGCATTGGGTGATGTATGGCATTCCCGCTTCGACGACGTCGCTTGCAGCGGGCGGCGAACCCCCGGTTGGCGCGCATCTGGGCCTCAACGTCAGGGGGCAGGCGGCTTACATCGGGCCGTGCCCACCGGTCGGCGAGATCGCCCATCACTATATCGCGCAGATCTACGCGCTCGACCTCGAGCCTGATGCCCTCGCGGCTGGGCTGACACGCGATGCGTTACAGGCGGCGATAAAGGGGCATGTGTTGGCCAATACCGGCACCGTGATGCGGTTTGGGCGCTAGTGCGTACCACTGAGGTGATGTGCGAGCGATGGTTGCGCGACTGAGTCGAACGTATTCATCTAAAGAATTGCCGCGCGCGAGCCGTTAATCATTCGAAAGACACGCATGCGCCGCCAAGCCGATGACCGCGCGGCAGCACCTCATTCCCAGGAAGCCTCGATCGATGCGCACTAACGGCCCCGTCACCCGCCAAGAATACGAACTGTCCGACGACGACACGCTGATGTCGACCACCGATACGCAAAGCTACATCACGTATGCCAATGCGGCGTTCGTCGAAGTCAGCGGCTTTGCGCTCGAGGAGCTGCAGGGCGAGCCGCACAACATCGTGCGGCATCCGGACATGCCCAAGGAGGCGTTCGCCGACATGTGGTCGACGCTCAAGGGCGGCGAGCCGTGGACAGCACTCGTCAAGAACCGTCGCAAGAACGGCGACCACTACTGGGTGCGTGCGAACGCGACGCCGGTCGTACGCAACGGCCGGCCGGTCGGCTACATGTCGGTGCGCACGAAGGCCTCGCGCGAAGAAATTGCAGCGGCCGAGGCGTTGTATCGCGACTTCCGCGAAGGCCGCGCGGGTGCGAAGCGCTTTCACAAAGGGCTGATCTTGCGCTCGGGCTGGCTGGCCTGGACGCACGCGCTGAAGGTGATGTCGGTGCGCTGGCGCATCCGCTCCGGCCTCATTGCACTCGTGCCCATGCTGATTCTTGCGGCCTGGGCCTCGGGCCAGTCGGGCCTTGCGCTCGCTGGATTCGGTGCAGCGGCGGCCGTTGCCGCTGCACTCGTGTCGTTCTGGCTCGAGGTGCAGATCGCGGCGCCGCTGGAGCATGTGCGCGCGCATGCGTTAAAGGTCGCCTCGGGCGAGGGCCGTCAGAGCGCCGAAGTCGATCGCGTCGACGAAATCGGCATGACGCTGCGCACGATCAATCAGCTGGGCCTCATGTTCCGTTGGCTCGTCGACGACGTAAGCGAGCAGATCCGCCACGTGCAGACCTCGATCAACGAATTCGCCCAAGGCAATACGGACCTCAGCGCCCGCACCGAGCAGGCAGCCTCGAGCGTGCAGCAGACGGCTTCGTCGATGATGCAGATGACTTCGACCGTCAAGAGCAACGCCGAAACGGCATCGGCGGCGAACCAGCTCTCGACCCACGCGAGCGCGGCGGCCGTCGAGGGTGGGCGTGCCGTGTCGGAAGTCGTGCACACGATGAACGAAATCAACGGCAGCTCGCGCAAGGTCGTCGACATCATCGGCGTGATCGAAGGCATCGCGTTCCAGACCAACATCCTCGCGCTGAACGCGGCCGTCGAAGCCGCGCGCGCCGGCGATCAAGGGCGCGGCTTCGCGGTCGTGGCGGGCGAGGTGCGCAACCTCGCGCAGCGCAGCGCCAATGCGGCGAAAGAGATCAAGAGTCTCATCGATGCGAGCGTCGAAAAGGTCGAGTCGGGCTCGAAGCTCGTCGACGACGCGGGGCGCACGATGGACGACATCGTCGCGCAAGTGAAGCGCGTCTCGGATCTCATCGCCGAGATCAGCTCGGCCACGACCGAGCAGAGTGCCGGCGTCGTGCAAGTGGACCGCGCGGTCAGCGAGCTCGACAACATCACGCAGCAGAACGCGGCGCTCGTCGAGCAGAGCACGGCTGCGCTCACGAACCTCAAGCAACAGGCCACGCGGCTTGTCGACGCGGTCAGCGTGTTCCGCTGATTGGGCAGTCGTCAATGCTATGCTCTCGGGCGCATTCAACCCTAGAGCATTTCACGCGATAACTGTCCATGACCGATTTGATCAAGCGCGCTTCGGCCGAAGCGCGCGCTTTCAGCAAGTCCCGCACTCCCTCCCGCAAGAAGTCTTCCCGTCGCGCCGAAACCGAAGCGCAAGCCGAACTCGCAACCGAAGCCAAGCGTGCCGCGCCCAAGCGCAAGCGTGCCGCACAGGCCGCCGAGCTTGACGATGCACCGCGCATCGAGATGCCGCGCAAGCCGCGCTTCGCGCCCGTGACGTTCTCGGAAGAGGGCGGCGTGCGGTATCTGCACTTCGGGACCGAATGGGTCCAAGGCGCGATGCGCCTCAAGAAGCCCGACCACATCGAGCTCGAATACGCGCAGCAAATGATGGCGTGGCTGCTGTTTCTCGAGACACCCAAGCGCGTCGTGCAACTGGGCCTCGGCGCGGCGGCGCTGACCAAGTTCGCGCATCGCTTCCTGTCGCGCGCGCATGTCGAGGCCGTCGAGTTGAATCCGGCCGTCGTCGTCGCGGCGCGCACGATGTTCGCGCTGCCGCCCGACGATGCGCGGCTGACCGTGCACGAAACCGATGCCTGGGACTTCGTGCACGACCGCGCCAATCACGGCACGATCGGCGCGCTGCAGATCGACCTCTACGACGCGACTGCGCGCGGTCCCGTGCACGACACGGTGGCGTTCTATCGCGCCGTGCGCGCATGCCTGACCGGGGCAGGCGTCGTGACGATCAACCTGTTCGGCGATCACCCGAGCTTCGTGCGCAACATGAAGCACCTGACGGCGGCATTCGACGGCCGCGTGATCGCGCTGCCCGAAGTGCATGAAGGCAACCGCGTCGCACTGGCGTTTTCGGGGCCCGCGCTCGAGGTGCCGTTCGCGACGCTGCAACGGCGCGCGAAGCTGATCGACGAGAAGCTGGGCCTGCCCGCGCGCAAGTGGGTGACGGGCCTGCGCGCCTCGCTGAGCCAGTCGGGCGACACGTTCGCGATCTGACGCAACGCACGCGAGCGTGGGATACGGGGCGGTGCCGCTTGGCGGCATCGCCCCGTCGTGCTTTCAGGGAGCGCGCGGCTGGGACGCTCGAGCCCTGGGTCGGCCCCGCTTGACCGCCGCTCGCGCACTCTTATACTCTTTTGGGGCTTGATGAAAATGTCCGGAAAGCTCGCTGCGGCGCGGTTTGTGTCGGAGCAGGCCGGTCACGATACGGGTCGAAGTTTCGAAAAAGAGTAAAGAGGAGACGTCATGGCGCATGATGCCGACGCGAACCGGGCCGCCAAGGGCTGGCTCTGGTTGCTGGTACTACCCTGGATCGCGATGATCTGGGTGCCGTCGTACAACAAGATCGACCCGCAGCTGTGGGGCTTTCCGTTCTTCTACTGGTATCAGCTGCTGTGGGTGCTGGTGAGCGCGGTCATCACCGCGGTCGTGTACTTCAAGACCAAGCCGCGTTCGAAGACGGGCACGGGCCAGGGAGGTGCACGATGAACGCCACGGCAACCTTTGTCTTCATCCTGTTCTTCATCGGCGTGACGATCCTCGGCTTCTTCGCAGCGCGCTGGCGCCGCGGCGATCTCGCCCATCTCGAGGAGTGGGGCCTCGGCGGCCGCCGCTTCGGCACGATCGTCACATGGTTCCTGCTCGGCGGCGATCTCTACACGGCCTACACGTTCGTGGCCGTGCCCGCGCTCGTGTTCGGCGCGGGCGCGACGGGCTTTTTTGCCTTGCCCTACACGATCCTCATCTATCCGTTCGCGTTCGTCGTGTTCCCGAAGCTGTGGAGCGTCGCCAAGCGGCATGGCTACGTGACTTCCGCCGACTTCGTGAGCGCGCGCTACGGCAGCCGCATGCTTGCGCTCGCAGTGGCGGTGACGGGCATCGTTGCGACGATGCCGTACATCGCGCTGCAGCTCGTCGGCATCGAAGTGGTGATCGGCGGCCTCGGCTTCGACACGACCGGCTTCGTCGGCGATCTGCCCTTGATCATCGCGTTCGCGATCCTCGCGGCCTACACGTACACGTCGGGCCTGCGCGCGCCGGCCATGATCGCGATCGTCAAGGACCTGCTGATCTACATCACGATCGGCGTCGCCATCGTCGTGATCCCCGCCAAGATGGGCGGCTTCGGCCACATCTTCAGCGCAGTGCCGCCGGCCAAGCTGCTGCTCAAGGCGCCCGATGCCACGAGCCTGAACGGCTATAGCGCCTATGCGACGCTGGCGGTGGGTTCGGCGCTCGCGTTGTTCCTGTATCCGCACTCGATCACGGCCATCCTGTCGTCGTCATCCGGCAATACGATCCGCCGCAACATGGCGATGCTGCCCGCGTATTCGCTCGTGCTCGGCCTGCTCGCGCTGCTGGGCTTCATGGCGCTGGCCTCCGGTGTGAAGGACATGCCCGAATTCGCCCCGTACTTCAAGGCGTTCGGCCCGAACTTCGCGGTGCCCGCGCTGTTCCTGCACTTCTTCCCGTCATGGTTCGTCGGTGTCGCGTTCGCGGCGATCGGCATCGGCGCGCTGGTGCCGGCAGCCATCATGTCGATCGCGGCAGCGAACCTGTACACGCGCAACATCCATCGCGAGTTCGTGAATCGCAACATGACGCATGACCAGGAAACGAACGTGGCCAAGCTCGTGTCGCTGATCGTGAAGGTTGGCGCCGTGGCGTTCATCCTCGGTCTGCCGCTCACCTACGCGATTCAGCTGCAGCTGCTCGGCGGCATCTGGATCATCCAGACGCTGCCCGCGATCGTATTGGGCCTGTACACGCGCAAGCTCGACTATCGCGGTCTGCTCGTGGGCTGGGCCGTCGGGATTGGTTTCGGCACCTGGATGGCGGCTTCGCAGAACCTGAAGAGCTCGATCTACGCGCTGCACCTGGGCGGCTACGCGATTCCCGGCTATGCGGCGCTGTGGTCGCTCGCCGTGAACGTCGTGGTGGCGATCGTCGTCAGCGTGATCGTGCGTGCGCTCGGCATGAGCGCCTCCGAGGACAGCACGCGGCCCGAGGATTATCTCGACGCCGTCGAAACCTGATCGGTTCGAGCTGCCCCAGGAAGGCGTTGCCCCGCGAGTGCGCGGCAACGCCTTTTTTATTTGGCGGATCCGCCGCGCCGTGTATCTCGCCCCAAAAAAACGCCATATCGACGCGCCCGCCGAGATGATCGACAATCAGTCGCTATGGCTCCGCCCCTGACTTCCCGCCTTCGCTTGCTCGTGGCACCGCTCGCGCGCGTGCTCGTTTCGCCGTACTACCGCTATCGCAACGCGCAACGGCTCCACGCGATCCGCGTAGGGCTCGCGATGCTCGTGTCGATTCTCGTGACGACCGGCATCGACGTGCCGCACGGACTATGGGCGTCGGTCACCGTGCTCGTCGTGATCGGCGGCTTGCAGCATCACGGCAACATTCGCAAGAAAGCGACCGACCGCGCGATCGGCACGCTGCTCGGCGCGTTGCTGGGGCTGCTGCTGATCGTACAGATGCGCTGGCTCGGCTCGGCTGCGCTCACCTATGTGCTGATGTCGATCATCGCGGGCATCTGCGGCTATTACGCGATCGGTGCGTCGGGTTACGTGGCGCTGCTGACGGCGATCACGATGATCATCGTCGGCGGCCACGGCGACAGTTCGATCGACGGCGGCCTGTGGCGTGCGTTGAACGTCGCGATCGGCATCGTCATCGCACTCGCGTTCTCGTTCGCGCTGCCCTTGTATGCGACGTATTCGTGGCGCTATTTGCTCGCGCGCAGTCTGCGCGATTACGCGCACACCTATGTGCGCCTAGCGAGAGGCGCGCCGATCGATCCCGAGGCGCAGCTCGCGGCATTTGCGAAAATGGGGGAGAGACTCGTCAAGCTGCGCGCGCTGATGGCGTCGGTGTCGAAGGAGGTCGATCTGTCGGTCAAGCAGCTCGAGGCGATTGCCCGGCTGAACCGGTCGCTGCTGAGCGCGCTCGAGATGATGGCGAGTGCGGCGCTTGCGCGGGCCGAAGCCGCGGGCGGCGTGCGGCCCGTGCGCGAAGCGGATGCGGGTGAGCGCGAGGTGCGCGCGACGCTCTTGAGGCTGGCGCGCGCCTTGCGCTTCGGCTCAGGTCAGCCGCTCGCCGCACCGGTCGACGCGGTGCCGCATGCCACGCCCGACATGGGCGGCTCGGAATGGGTGTCGCAACATTTCGGTGAACTCGTGGCACGGCTGTACGCGCTGGTGGCCGAAATCGAGCCACAGTGGAACATCGAGCGGCGCGAGTCGCCGGCCGTGCGGCGACTCGAATCGTCGGCCCGCGCGCGACGTTGACGCCGCCAACCTCAAGTCGCGGCGGGCCGGTTCGCGAGCCGCGTCAGCGCAGTGCGTCGATGAGCTTTTCGAGCTTCACCGCATCGGCTGCGAACGCGCGAATGCCTTCGGCGAGCTTCTCGGTCGCCATGGCATCGTCGTTGAGCTGATAGCGGAACGACGCTTCGTCGATCGCGAGCCGCTCGATCGTTTCGCCCGCCAGCGCTTCGGGTGAGAGCTTGGGTTCGACCGTCTCGGTGCTGTCGTGCAGCTTTTGCAGCAGCTCGGGGCTGATCGTGAGCAGATCGCAGCCGGCGAGCTCGACGATCTGGCTCGTCGTGCGGAAGCTAGCGCCCATCACCTCGGTGGTGTAGTCGAATTTCTTGTAATAGGCATAGATGCGGCGCACCGATTGCACGCCCGGATCATTGGCGCCCCCGTTCTTCACCTCATCCCAGTCGGCGCCGGCCTGCTTTTTGTACCAGTCGTAGATGCGGCCGACGAACGGCGAGATCAGTCTGGCGCCGGCTTCGGCACAGGCCGCGGCCTGCACGGGCGCGAACAGCAGCGTCATGTTGCAGTTCACGCCTTCCTTTTGCAGCGCTTGCGCCGCGCGCACGCCTTCCCATGTCGAAGCGAGCTTGATCAGCACTCGGCTGCGGTCGATGCCGGCTGCCTCGTACAGCTTGATGAGCTCGTGTGCCTTGTCGATCGAGCGTTGTGTATCGAACGAGAGGCGCGCATCGACTTCGGTCGATACGCGGCCCGGGATGATGTTCAGGATCTCGTTGCCGAAGGCGATCAGCAGATGGTCGATGATCGCGGCCGCCGGCTTGCTCGCGTGGTCGCGCACGGTTTTCTCGAGCAGCGGCTTGTACGCGTCTTTCTGCACGGCCTTCAGGATCAGCGACGGGTTCGTCGTGGCGTCGCGTGGCTTGTATTGAGCGAGTTGCTGGAAGTCGCCGGTATCCGCGACGACGATCGTGTACTGCTTCAGTTGGTCGAGAGCATTGGTCATGGCAGATAGTGGGCGCTGAGCGCCATAGCAGGAAACGGAAAAGCGGGGCCGAACGGCGCCGTGCGGCAGGCAGCGCCGTGACCGACACCGCCTATTCTATGGCCGTGATGCGAAACGCGTCGAATGCAAAACGCGTCGAGGTGTTTTTTGCCGTTGCCCTGCCGGGCGGGCGTCTTCATGGGCGCCGGGCGTTCAGCACGACCTGCGTGACGACGCCGGCCACGAGCCCCCAGAACGCCGAGCCGATGCCGGCCAGTGTGAGGCCCGACGCCGTGACCATGAACGTGACGAGCGCGGCCTCGCGCTCGCGCGCGTTGCTCATCGCGTTCGTGAGCCCGCTCTGAATCGAGCCGAACAGCGCGAGCGCCGCGACCGAGACGACGAGCGCCTTGGGCAGTGCCGCGAACAGCGCGGCGATCGTTGCGCCGAAGATGCCGGCCACGAGATAGAACAGGCCACACCACAGCGCGGCCGTATAGCGTTTCGACCGATCCTCGTGCGCTTCGGGGCCGGTGCAGATCGCGGCCGTGATCGCTGCGAGCGTGACGCCGTGCGAGCCGAACGGCGCGAGCAGCAGCGACATCACGCCGGTCGTGCCGATCAGCGGCGAGGACGGCGTGGTATAGCCGTCGGCGCGCAGCACGGCGACGCCGGGCATGTTCTGCGAGGCCATCGCGACGACGAACAGCGGCAAGCCGAGGCTCACGGCTGCCGCGAGCGAGAAGCTCGGCATCGTGAAGACGGGCTTGGCGAGCGTCACGTGAAAGCGGGTCAAGTCGATGAGCCCGAGCACGCCGGCCATGGCCGTGCCGACGACGAGCGTCGTCACGATCGCATAGCGTGGCGCCATACGCTTGACGCCCAGGTACACGAAGAACATCGTGAGCACGAGCATCGTTTGTACCTGAGCGGCATGAAAGATTTCGATGCCGATCTCGAACAGGATGCCCGCGAGCAGCGCGCTGGCGATGCCGGCCGGCACACGCTTCATCAGCGCGTCGAACCAGCCTGTCAGGCCGATGGCCGTCACGAGCGCCGCGCTGACGATGTATGCGCCGATGGCCTCGGCGTACGGCACGTGCGGCAGCGAGGCGATCAGCAGCGCGGCGCCCGGCGTCGAGAAGGCCACCACGATCGGCGAGCGAAAGCGTAGCGACAGCGTGATCGTCGACACGGCCATGCCGATCGATATGGCCCAGATCCACGATGAGATCTGGGCATCGGTCAGATGGGCCGCGCGGCCGGCCTGGAAGATCAGTACGAGCGAGCTCGTATAGCCGGTCATCATCGCGACGAAGCCCGCGACGACCGCGTGCAGCGAGGTATCGGCAAAGGGGCGCAGCAGCGGGTGGCGCATCGGCGGCGGCGAACGAAGCTCGCGTGTCGAGGGCGGATTCATCGTGGCGTAACGGCGGTTAAAGGGGGAAAGGGGTAGCGGGGGGACGGATCGCTCCGACGGCGGCGCTGCTTACTTGCTGAGCACCCGCATGGCTGTCTCGAGGCCGGCCAGCGTGAGCGGATACATGCGCGTGCCGAGCAACTGACGGATGACCGCGACGGATTGCCGGTATTCCCATAGGCCTTCGGGCTCGGGATTGAGCCACGCGTGGTGCGGGAACTTGTCGGCCAGGCGGCGCAGCCAGACGGCGCCGGCCTCCGGGTTGTTGTACTCGACGGAGCCGCCCGGCTGCAGCACTTCGTAAGGGCTCATCGTCGCATCGCCGACGAAAATGAGCTTGTAGTCGGGCGTGAACTTGTGCAGCACGTCCCAGGTCGGCACGCGTTCGGCGTGGCGGCGGCGGTTGTTCTTCCACAGGAAGTCGTAGACGCAGTTGTGGAAGTAATAGAACTCGAGATGCTTGAACTCGGCTTTGGCGGCCGAGAACAGCTCTTCGGTGCGCTTGATGTGGTCATCCATCGAGCCGCCGACGTCGAGCAGCATCAGCACCTTCACCGTGTTGTGCCGCTCCGGCACCATCTTGATGTCGAGCCAGCCGGCGTTGGCGGCCGTGCTGCGGATCGTATCGGGCAGGTCGAGTTCTTCGGCCGCGCCTTCGCGGGCGAAGCGCCGCAGGCGGCGCAGCGCGACCTTGATGTTGCGCGTGCCGATCTCGACCTGATCGTCGTAGTCGCGATAGGCGCGCGCTTCCCACACCTTGACGGCCGTGCGATTGCCGTTCGATTCGCCGCCGATGCGGATGCCTTCAGGGTTGTAGCCGCCATTGCCGAACGGCGACGTACCGCCCGTGCCGATCCATCGATTGCCGCCCTGATGGCGTTCCTTCTGCTCTTCGAACAGCTCCTTGAGGCGCTCCATGAGCTTGTCGAGGCCGCCCATCGCCTCGATCTGCGCCTTTTCTTCGGGCGTCAGATCGCGCTTGAGGCGCTTCTCGAGCCAATCGAGCGGGATGTCGAAGGCGGCCTCGGTGAGCTTGTCGATGCCGCGAAAGTACGTGCCGAACGCCTGGTCGAACTTGTCGAAGTAGCGCTCGTCCTTGACCAGCGTCAGGCGGGCGAGGTAGTAGAACTCGTCGAGCGACGGCGCGATCACGCGTTCGCGCAGCGCCTCGATCAGCGTCAGGTATTCCTTCACCGACACCGGAAGCTGCGCAGCGCGCAACGTGTAGAAGAAGTCGATCAGCATGCCGTCGTCCTTGCGAAAGTGACAAGCGTCACAGTGGGCGGCCGAGCTTGAGCAGCAGATTCGCGCGCACGGCCGGCCACTCCGATTCGATGATGGAGAACACGACCGAATCGCGCAGCACGCCGTCGGGGCCGATCCGGTGATTGCGCAGGATGCCATCCTGCTTTGCGCCGAGCCGGGCGATGGCGTCACGCGAGCGGTGGTTCATGAAATTCGTGCGCAATTCGACGGCGATCGTCTTCAGCGACTCGAACGCATGGCGCAGGAGCAGCAACTTGGCCTCGGTGTTCACCGCGGAGCGCTGCACGCGCTTGGCGTACCACGTATAGCCGATCTCGGCCCGGCGATTCGCTGGATCGACGCCGCAATAGCGCGTCGAGCCGACGATTTCGTTCGAGGCGGCTTCGCGCACGACGAACGGCATCGCGCCTTCCTGTTTGCGCATCTGCAGGGCGGTTTCGATGTATCGGCGCGCATGGCCGGGCGCAGGCACGCTGGTGAACCACAGCTTCCACAGTTCACCATCGGCGGCGGCGTGCTCGAGTCCGGCTTCGTGCTCGAGCGCGAGCGGCTCCAGGACCACGTGTTCGCCTTGCAATGTGACAGGTTCGATCCATCGATTCATGCAGGGGGTTTCCTTCCTGGTGGGTACTGCCGTGATGCCGTGGGGCCGCGGCTGAGCGCGATGTCAGCGGTTGTGGCGATTCATGTAGACGAGCCGCTCGAACAGGCTCACGTCCTGTTCGTTCTTCAGCAGCGCACCCGCGAGCGGCGGCACGATCTGCTTTTGGTCGGGCGAGCGCAGGGCATCGGCCGGAATGTCCTCGGCGATCAGCAGCTTGAGCCAGTCGAGCAGTTCGGACGTCGACGGTTTCTTCTTCAGGCCCGACACGTTGCGCAGCTCGAAGAAGCTTTCGAGCGCTGCGCGCAGCAGATCGGCGCGGACGTCGGGGTAGTGCACGTCGACGATTTGCTGCATCGTCGCCGGGTCGGGGAATTTGATGTAGTGGAAGAAGCACCGGCGCAGGAACGCGTCGGGGAGTTCTTTCTCGTTGTTCGACGTGATCACGACGAGCGGACGGTGCCGGGCGCGCACGACTTCGCGCGTCTCGTAGACATGGAACTCCATGCGGTCGATTTCGCGCAGGAGGTCGTTCGGAAACTCGATGTCGGCCTTGTCGATTTCGTCGATGAGCAGCACCGACGGGACGTCCGACTCGAACGCCTGCCACAGCACGCCTTTCACGATGTAGTTGGCGATGTCCTGCACGCGCGCGTCGCCGAGCTGCGAATCGCGCAGGCGCGACACGGCGTCGTATTCGTACAGGCCCTGCTGTGCCTTCGTCGTTGACTTGATGTGCCATTGAAAAAGCGGCATGTCGAGCGAGGCTGCGACCTGCTCGGCCAGCATGGTCTTGCCGGTGCCCGGTTCGCCCTTGATCAGCAGCGGGCGCTTCAGGGTCATGGCGGCATTGACGGCAAGCTTGAGATCGTCGGTGGCGACGTATTGCGACGAACCTTCGAAACGCATGGCGGCAGGCTCTCTCAAAAAAAGCCCAGTATAAGTCAGAAGGCATGGCCGCCTTGCGATGTCCAGCGTATCGTCCGGGGCTTGTCGTCCGCGTCTCGGGCGGCTGCCGAGGAGACGGGGAGCCGGCCGCAAGCAGGGGCCGGGCCCGGTGGACGCCCGGCGCAGCCGCGCGGTACAATTGCCGCGCTTTTTTGGCCTCTCGTGGCAACTCTGACAACTAGAACGGCGTTGCGCCGTTGCCCGTGGCGGTCTTTCGGGCGCTCGTTTCCCCTCAAGCCAGGTTACAAGCTATGAACTCTTTCGTCGGCAAACATGTCGTGACCGCAGCGCTCGCCGTGCTCGCGGGATTCGCGGTGAGCGCGCAGGCGGCCGATGTCGTCGGCAACGCGAAGGCGGGCCAGGGTAAGGTCGCGATGTGTATCGGTTGCCACGGCATCCCCGGCTATCGGACGGCCTTCCCCGAGGTCTATCGCGTGCCCGTCCTCGGCGGACAAAACCAGAAGTACCTCGAAAACGCGCTGTACGGCTACAAGAAGGGCGATCGCCACTTCGACACGATGCATGCGATCGCCACGACGTTGACCGATCAGGACATCGCCGACATCGCGGCTTATTACGCGGCGCAAACGCCGACTTCCCAAAATAATCCCGAAAAGTGACCGCTCGTTGCCGGTTGCTTTCAGGAAAAGTGACCGTCGTCGTTGGTTGCTTTCAGCCACCTCGTTTCGCGGGATAGGAGAATTCATGAACAAGCCTGCTCAGGCACTCCGTACGGTCGTCAAGGCTGCGGGCGCAGCGCTCGTCTTCGGTGCGTTCGTCGCTTCGCAATCGGCTGCGGCGGCCAGCGTGGACAATGGCAAGGAACTCGTCGAAAGCCATAACTGCGCGGCATGCCACGGCGCGAACCTGAACAAGCCGGTGAGCCCCGAGTATCCGAAGCTCGCGGGCCAGCACGCCGATTACATCTTCTACGCGCTGCGTCAGTATCAGATGGGGACGGCCAACCCTCGCTTCGGTCGCAACAACCCGATCATGCAGGCGCAAGTGCAGTCGCTGTCGCCGTCGGACATGAAGGACATTGGCGCCTACGTCGAGTCACTCAAGGGCGATCTCGTCGAGAAGAAGTGATTCCCGTGTAGCGAGGCCAGGCCTCGCTGCGCAACGGTTGGCCTTCAAGCCTTCCCAAACAGAACACCCCGCCTCGTGCGGGGTGTTTCGTTCTGGGACTGGCTCGTCCGTCGCGTCAGTCGCGTGAGGCGCGGCGCTCGATGCGGGCCAGATAGGCGTCGGTGTCCGGCGGGGTGTTGGTCCGCTGCGCTTCCCAGATCGTTTCGCCCAGGCACTCCATGATCGCGTGCTGGGCATCGTGCGTGGAGCCCAGCCGCGCCGCGAGCCGCTCGTGTGCCGCGCGGATGCCGGGCGGTTGATCGATCGAGAGTTGTTCGCTGATCGCGAGATGCATCGACAGGTGCAGGAACGGGTTCGTGCGGCCGTCTTCGGGTGAGTATTCGGCCGTCGTCGCCCCTTGCTCGTCAGCGAGCTCGGCGTGGTATTCGGGGTGCTCGACGATCCAGTCGGCCGCGATCGCTTCGAGCGGCGTGAGAATCTCGCCCTTGCGCTGCTTGCGCCAGGTGTCGATGAAAAAGCGTCGGACTTCGTCGCGGCTCGGATTGAACATCGGCAGGATCAGGTCTTTCAAAAACGGCCGCGATCGGCGGCAGGCCATGCGGACGAAACGGATAAGCCGGTGAAACCGGTGAAACGCCGCGCTAAGGCGTCATTTTACGCTGCCGCCTTCATGCACCGTGCATAGCCCCGGCGGCTGCCGCTAGAATCGCTCGACAGGAAGACTTTCGGTCCCTTTAAGCCTCTCCCGCTTGCCCATGAATTCCGTTTCCGCCTCATCCCGTGCCGAGGTCGTGCGCGGTGCGCTGCTCGTTGCGCTGTCGGCCAGCGCATTCGGAGCCATGGCCATTTTCGGCCGCTTTGCCTATGCGGGCGGCACCGACGTGCTCGGCCTGCTTACGTTGCGCTTTCTGATTTGCGGCGTGGTGCTCAGTGTTGTGGCGAAGCAACGCGGCGTGGCCTGGCCGCGGGGGCGTGCCCTGTGGCCAATTGTCGCAATGGGCGGGGTCGGCTACGTGGGGCAGTCGCTGTGCTATTTCGTCGCCTTGCAACACGCGCAGGCCAGCCTCGTCGCCTTGCTGCTGTATCTGTATCCGGCGTTCGTCACGCTGCTGGCCGCATGGTGGCTCGGCGAACGCCTCACGCAGGTCAAGGCCGCCGCGCTCGTGCTGTGTCTGGCTGGCTCGGCGCTCATGGTGGGCGGCGGGCGGGGCGAGCCGCTCGGCATCGCGCTCGGGCTGGCGGCCGCTGTCGTTTATTCGATCTACATCGTCGTGGGTGCGCGGGTGACGCGCGGGATCGATCCGCTCGCGACGACGGCCGTCGTGTGCCTGGCCGCGGCCGCGGTGTTCTGCACCGTCTCGCTCGTGCGCACGCTGGCCGGTGCGCCGCCGCATCTGCCGCAGACGGCCGGTGCCTGGATGGCGATGCTGGCGATCGCGCTCGTCTCGACGGTTACGGCGATGCTCGCGTTCTTCGCCGGGCTCACGCGGCTGGGTGCCGCGCGCACCTCGATGCTCTCGACGCTCGAGCCCGTGGTGACGGTGACGCTGGCCTCACTGTTGCTCGGCGAGCGGCTGAGCCCGCTGCAATGGTTGGGCGGCGCCTCGATTCTCGCTGCCGTGCTATGGCTCGTGCGCGCGGGCGGCGGCGCGCACGATGACGAGGTTTCGCTCGAGGCGAATCAATAGCCAAGAGCAATAGGCAATCGCGCTTGGCCCTCGCCCGCGGGCGAGCGGCGGAGCATGCCGGGGTTCACAGCTCAGGCGGAGGCGTCTTGGGCTTGTACTCGCACAGCGGCTCGATTGCACAATGCCAGCACTCAGGGCGTCGGGCTTTGCAGACGTAGCGCCCGTGCAGGATTAGCCAATGGTGCGCATCGTGGCGAAACTCGGGCGGGGTGAACTTCTCCAGTGCCTCTTCGACCGCGCGCACGTCCTTGCCGGGCGCCAGGCCCGTGCGGTTCGAGACGCGAAAGATATGCGTGTCGACGGCGATCGTCGGCTGGCCGAATGCCGTGTTCAGCACGACGTTGGCCGTCTTGCGGCCGACGCCGGGCAGACCCTCCAGCGCTTCGCGATCGGCCGGCACTTCGCCGCCGTACTGCTCGAGCAGGATGCGGCAGGTGGCAATGACGTTCTTCGCCTTGGTGCGGTAAAGCCCGATCGTCTTGATGTACTCGGCCAGGCCGGCTTCGCCGAGTTCGAGCAGCTTGCGCGGCGTATTGGCGACCGGGTAGAGCTTGCGGGTCGCCTTGTTGACCGAGACGTCCGTCGCTTGCGCGGACAGCAGGACCGCGATCAGCAATTCGAACGGCGTCGTGTATTCGAGCTCGGTCGTCGGATGCGGGTTCAGGCTCTGCAGCGTCTCGTAGATGGCGCGGCGTTTGTTCGCGTTCATGCGGCGCTCGTGTCAGCGGTCGTCGGTCGGTTTGGGGGAGGAGGGCTCGCCGGTATCCGGCGCATCGGGTTCGCCGGCCATGCCGAGCCGACGTCGGCGCGCTTCGGCTGCATCGATCTGCGCCTGCACCGCGGGGCTCACTTCGGCGACGTTCTTCGGCGTCACGCCTTGCGCGGCCAGCGCTTCTTTCTTCTGGCGTGCACGTTTGAGCGCGGCTTGAATGATGGCGCGCTTCTTCGCGCTGGCATCGTCTTCGGCAGCGGCTTCGGTGGCGGTTGCCCCAGCCTCGGCTCCTGCGGCACGGGAGCCGGCGCTTGCGTGGCGTGCCGCGGCACGCGCTTCGGCTGCCTCGCGCTCGCGTCGCTGGCGGGCGAGGCGCAGCTCGTGTCGCGTGCGGGCCGCATCGGCCTGCTGTTGCGTCCAAGCTTGCCAACCCGTGGCCTCGCCCGTGACAGGCACCATCTCGATGCAATCGACGGGACACGGCGCTACGCATAAGTCGCAGCCTGTGCACAGCTCGGTGATCACCGTGTGCATCTGTTTGGGCGCGCCGACGATCGCGTCGACCGGGCAGGCCTGCATACAAAGCGTGCAGCCGATGCATAGCTTTTCGTCGATGACGGCCAGCGGTCGCGCCCGTTCGGCGCCGTTCGCGGGATTGAGCGCCACGACGGGCTTGCCGAGGAAGGCTGCGAGCCGCACGACGCCTTCGGCGCCGCCGGGCGGGCACTGGTTGTAACCGGCCGTGCTGTCGGCGAGCGCTTCGGCATAAGGCCGGCAGCCCGCATAGCCGCACTTCGTGCACTGTGTCTGGGGAAGCAGATCTTCGATGCGATCCGCGAGGGTCTTTCTATCGGTCACGTTCAGATATGGCGGGCGAGCAAGCGATGCCCACGACCGGCCGCCGAAAGCGCGCCGGCCAATGCGTTGGCGGCATGCGACCGCTCAGAAACTCGAATACGGATAAAGCCGGCATTATCGCCGATTTCCCCGATTGCCATCGGTCATCCATGTGCCATAATCGAAGCGCTTTTCGCATGACCGCTCAAGGGTGTTTCCCGCATAGGGCGCGCCCGTCACACGCAGCCGGCGTAAGGTTCAAGGAGGGCCGACTCGCGTACCCGGAACGCGGATCACAAAGCAAAGGCCACCATGAATCAGCTCAAAATCAAAAGAGATCCCGAAGGCACCCGGCGTCGCATTCTGCTTGCGGCAGCCGAAGAGTTTGCAAATGGTGGTTTGTTCGGCGCGCGCGTCGACCAGATCGCCCGTCGTGCTGAAACGAACGAGCGCATGCTGTATTACTACTTCGGCAGCAAAGAGCAGCTGTTTACAGCTGTGCTCGAGCATGCATTCAGCGCCTTGACCGAAGCCGAGCGAGCGCTCGATCTGAATGGCGTCGCACCCGTCGAAGCGATCACACGGCTCGCACATTTCGTGTGGGACTACTTTCGCGATCATCCCGACCTGCTGCGCCTCATCAACAACGAGAACTTGCATGAGGCGCGCTATATCCGGAAATCGACACGCATTCGCGAAATGATTTCGCCGATCGTCGCGACGCTCGCGTCGATTCTCGAGCGAGGGCAGCGCGCGGGACTGTTTCGCGCGAATGTCGATCCGCTGCGCTTTTACGTGACGTTGTCGGGGCTCGGCTACTACATCATCTCGAATCGTTTCACGCTCGAAGCCACACTGGGCCGCGACTTCAGCGAGCCGACCGAGCGGGCCGAGATGGTTCGCATGAACACCGAGCTGTTGCTGGCGTATCTGATGCGGCGTTGAGGGCCTGACGGCGACGTCGTACGCGCACGTAGCGATAGAGATGGATACATGAGGGCCGCATGGATCTGGATGCGGCCCTCATGCGTGAGAACGCGTGGGAACAGCGAAACCTCAAGCCTCGACGGGCTCGCGCTGCTGCTTGGTTTCCTTGTTGTGCTCGAGGATGAAGTCGCGCAGCTGCGGATAGATGATCGTGCGCCAACGGCGGCCCGAGAAGATGCCGTAGTGGCCGCACTTCTCGGCCGTGAAGTGGCGCTTGTCGTCTTCGACGATGCCCGTGCACAGCTCGTGCGCGGCACGCGTCTGACCGCAACCGGAGATGTCGTCGAGTTCGCCTTCGATCGTGAACAGCGCCGTGTTCTTGATGTCCTGCGGGCGGACGAGTTCGCCGTCGATTTCCCAGGTGCCTTCCGCGAGACGGAACTCCTGGAACACGATGCGGATCGTGTCGAGATAGTACTCGGCGGCCATGTCGAGCACGGCGTTGTACTCGTCATAGAAGCGGCGGTGTGCCTCGGCGTCTTCTTCGTCGCCGCGCAGCAGGCTCTGATAGAAATCCCAGTGCGAAGCCGCATGTCGCTCAGGATTCATCGCGACGAAGCCCGAATGCTGCAGGAAGCCCGGGTAGACGTGACGGCCGACGCCCGGATAGTTCGACGGCACGGTGTGAATGACGTTGTTTTCGAACCACTCGTACGAGTGCTGCATCGCCAGCGAGTTGACCGAAGTCGGGCTGCAGCGCGCATCGATCGGGCCGCCCATCATCGTCATCGTGCGCGGCGTGTCCTCGCCGCGGCTTGCCATCAGCGAAATGGCCGCGAGCACGGGCACCGTCGGCTGGCATACCGATAGCACGTGCAGATTGCGCGCACCGATGTGACGAATGAATTCCTGGATGTAGGCGACGTAGTCGTCGAGGTGGAACGGGCCTGCCTCGAGCGGCACCATGCGGGCATCGACCCAGTCGGTGATGTAGACCTTGTGATCCTGCAGCAGCGTGCGCACCGTATCGCGCAGCAGCGTGGCGTGGTGGCCCGAGAGCGGCGCGCAGACGAGTACGACCGGCTCGTCCTTGAGCTGCGCGACGGCTTCGCTGTCGTCGGCGAAGCGCTTGAAGCGCAGCAGGCGGCAGAACGGCTTTTCGATAATCGTCTGCTCAATGATCGGGATGTTGTGCCCGTCTTTGACGATCTGATGCAGGTCGAACTCGGGCTTTTCGTAATCCTTGCCCAGTCGGTAAAGCAATTCGTAAGCAGCCGAGTAGCGTGTGGCGCCAGGCACGTAGGCAAACGGGCTCGCCGGGTTCGCGAACGATTTCGAGGCGGCTTGCGCCCAGGCCGTCAGCGGATTCAAGAGCGCGCGCTGAAATTCGTAAAACTGATAAAGCATGATAAATGGCTCCCGCGGGTGGGGAAGGGCATGCGAGGTGCGGCGCTCGGCGTGCCGGTTCGACGTTCGACGTTTGCTTTGGGCCGGTAATGCCGATCGATGATAAAGGACAAACCGGTCAGGGTGCAATGCAGCAAATCCCCACCATGGAGGGTATTTTCCCGCATACGGGAAATGCCTGCCGTGGCCGTTATCAGGCTGTTTTCATAGGGGGCGGTCGCATGCGCGCGGCGCATCAATCGGCGCGGCGGCGGAGGCTGCCGGCTCAGGCAGGCGGATGGCCGGTCACGTGCGTCATTGCCTGTTCGTGACGCATCAGGTTCAGCCCCGTATGCACGAGCGCGACGTGCGAGAACGCCTGCGGAAAATTGCCGGCGAAGTGTCGCGTTCGGACGTCGTATTCCTCCGACAGCAAGCCCACATCGTTCGTGAGGCCGAGCAGGCGCTCGTACATCTCGTGCGCCTCGTCGAGCCGGCCTTGTAGCGCAAGGTTGTCGACGAGCCAGAAGCTGCACGCGAGGAACGTGCCTTCGCCGGGCGGCAGTCCGTCGTCGACTTCGCGCGTGAGGTAGCGCAGCACAAGGCCGTCCTGCAGCAGGTCGCGCTCGATTGCGGCGACCGTTGAAACGACGCGTGCGTCGTCGGGCGGCAGGAAGCCGACGAGCGGCATCAAGAGCAGGCTCGCATCGAGCTCGTCGCTGCCGTAGGCCTGCGTGAAAGCGCCGCGCTTAGCGTTCCAGCCTCGAGCGCAGACATCGGCGTGAATGCGCTCGCGCAGCTCGCGCCAGTGCGCGAGGGGCCCCGGTAGCGAGAACTGCTCGGCCGAGCGGATCGCGCGGTCGAACGCGACCCAGGCCATGAATTTCGAAAACGTGAACTGACGACGGCCGCTGCGCACTTCCCAGATGCCTTCGTCGGGCTGGGCCCAGATTCGCTCGAGATGCTCGAGCATCACGCATTGCACGGACCAGACCGTTTCGTCGGCGTGCAACCCGCCTACGCGCGCCAGATGCAGCGCGTTCATCACTTCGCCGTACACGTCGAGTTGCAGCTGACCGACCGCATTGTTGCCCACGCGCACGGGGCGGGCGCCCTGATAGCCGGGCAGCCAGTCGATTTCGGTCTCGGGCAGCCGGCGCTCGCCGGCCACGCCGTACATGATCTGCACCTGCTCGGGCGAGCCGGCCAGCGCGCGCTCGAGCCATAGGCGCCACGCGCGCGCTTCGTCGTAATAGCCGCAGCGCATCAGCGCGAGCAGCGTGATCGTCGCATCGCGTAGCCAGCAATAGCGATAGTCCCAGTTGCGCGTGCCACCGACGCGCTCGGGCAGCGAGGTGGTGGGCGCCGCGACGATCCCGCCCGTCGGCGCGTAGGCGAGCGCCTTCAGGGTCAGCAGCGAGCGGCGGATCGGCGCCGCATAGCGGCCCGCGACGGGGCAGCGTGCGGTCCACGCGTGCCAGTGCGCTTCTGTGCGCGCGAGCGCGTCGAACGGGTCCTTGGCGGGCGCCAGCCGATCGTGCGACGGCGAATAGGCCAATGTGAACGGGATGCGCTCGCCTTCGGCCACCGTGAATTCGGCGACCGTGTGCATGTCCTCGCCGCGCAGCGCGACGCTCGTGCGCAGCACGACGGTATCGGGCCCGACAATGGCGCGGATGCCGCTCCCGTGCGCGAGCCGCGTGACCCAGGGCACCGAGAAGCCGTAATCGAAGCGCAGCGTCAGCAGCATGCGCATCGGCACGCGGCCGCGCTTGCCTTCGACGATGCGCACGAGCGAAGACCAGCCGTTGTGGGGCGGCATGAAGTCGATGACGGTGACGGTGCCCTCCGGCGTCTCGAAATCGGTTTCGAGGATCAGCGTATCGCCGCGGTAGCGGCGCGTCGTGCGCGGCGCCGTAGCGACATCGGGCGCGATGCGCCAGGTGCCGTTCTCGGGCGTGCCGAGCAGGGCGGCGAAGCACGCGCCCGAATCGAAGCGCGGCCAGCACAGCCAGTCGACGGCGCCGTCGCGCGAGATGAGGGCGGCGGTATGGCCATCGGCTACGAGGGCATAGTCTTCGATGAGCGCGGGCATGACTCTCACCTAACGGGGTGCGAACGAACGGGCGTTGCCACCGCCTAAATTCGCTGGCTACAATCGGGCTGCGGGGAATTTCGGCCGTGCGCGCCTCAATCGCTGTCAACAACCACAACGACCAACCTGTCGCGCATCGGGCCCTCAATACGCTTGTAATGTCCAACCATTGCGAGGATTGACGCCATCATGCTGAGTCCGTCAAAGGTCGATTGCATCAAGATTCTCTCCGCAGCACGCGAGCTGGGCGACGATGTCCTGCTTCGTCTCGATCCTCATTCGCTTGGTCTGTCGCGCAACGGCATGGAAACGGCCGCGGCGTTCCTGATCGAGCGCGCCTGTTTCAAACGTCACAGCGACGGTGACGGTCATTATGCGGTCGGCGGCCTGTCATTGCAGGGCAAGCTGCGGCTCGACCAGCTCATGAATGGTTGAACGCCGCGCCGCTGGCCCTCGAGCGCGTGCCTGAGTCCTGATGCCGACGCGGCACGACTCGTGCCCCACATTCAAGGGAGCCTGCGCGTCAGCGCAAGCGCCGGCTCGACGCTACCGGCCTAGAGGGGCGCGGTGCCCATTTCGGGCGCATCGCGGCGCTGGGCCGCTACGTTCTGAGCCGCGGCGGGAACATGCCCCGCCGCGCACACCGTTCGCGTCACTGCTCAGGGCCTGGCGGTGCCAGCACCTCGCGCGTGCCGTTGATGCCCATCGACGAGACGAGCCCGGCGGCTTCCATCTGCTCGACGAGCCGCGCCGCACGGTTGTAGCCGATGCGCAGCTGCCGCTGCACGGCCGAAATCGAGGCGCGGCGCGTGCGCACGACGAACGCGACGGCCTCGTCGTATAGCGGGTCGGCTTCGGCGTCGGGCGCATCGCCGAACAGATCCTGCGCCGCGCCTTCGCCGGCGGGACCGTCGAGGATGCCTTCTTCGTACTGCGGCTCGCCGAACTGCTTCAGATGCTCGACGATGCGATGCACTTCTTCGTCGGCGACGAACGCGCCGTGTATGCGCTGCGGGTAGCCTGTGCCGGGTGGCAGAAACAGCATGTCGCCCTGACCCAGCAGCGATTCGGCGCCCATCTGGTCGAGGATCGTGCGCGAATCGATCTTCGACGACACCTGGAAGGCCACGCGCGTCGGGATGTTCGCCTTGATGAGCCCCGTGATGACATCGACGGATGGACGCTGCGTCGCGAGAATCAAATGGATGCCGGCCGCTCTGGCCTTTTGCGCGAGCCGCGCGATGAGCTCTTCGATCTTCTTGCCCGCGACCATCATCAGGTCGGCGAGTTCGTCGATGACGACGACGATGAGCGGCAGCGTCGAGAGCGGCTCGGGCGCTTCGGGCGTCAGCGAGAACGGGTTCGTGAGTTTCTTTTCGGCCGCTTCGGCGTCGCGCACCTTCTGATTGAAGCCGGCCAGATTGCGTACGCCGACGGCCGACATCAGCCGATAGCGCTTCTCCATCTCGCCGACGCACCAGTTCAGCGCGTTGGCGGCCAGCTTCATGTCGGTGACGACGGGCGCGAGCAGATGCGGGATGCCTTCATAGACCGACAGCTCGAGCATCTTCGGATCGATCATGATGAGCCGGACGTCTTCGGGCTTGGCCTTGAACAGCAGCGAGACGATCATCGCGTTGATCGCGACCGACTTGCCCGAGCCCGTCGTCCCGGCGACGAGCATGTGCGGTGCCTTGGCCAGATCGGTCACGATGGGGTTGCCCGTGATGTCCTTGCCCATCGCGAGCGTCAGGTGTGATCGCGAGTGGCGGTAGACGTCGGCCGCCAGGATCTCGGAGAGGCGAATCGTCTGCCGTTTGGCATTGGGGAGCTCGAGACCCATGCAGGTCTTGCCCGGGATCGTCTCGACCACGCGGATCGACGTGAGGCCGAGGCCGCGCGAAAGATCCTTCATGAGGTTGACGATCTGGCTGCCGCGCACGCCGAGCGCGGGTTCGACCTCGAAGCGCGTAATCACGGGGCCGGCCGAGGCGCCGACCACCGTCACGGGCACCTTGAACTCCTGCAGCCGCTGCTCGATCAGTTGCCCGGTCTGGGCGAGCTGTTCCTCTGGGATCGGTTCGCAATCCGGCGAAGGTTGTTCCAGCAGATCGAGCGTCGGCAGTTCGACGGGCGAGGCGGACGGTGCATGGAAAGCGAATTCGGTCGGTGCATGGCCGCGCAACGTGCCGCGCGCCTCCGGTTCGGCCTCGGGGGGAGCGGGTGGGGCGCTCGGGGTCGTTTGGGCTGTGGTGTCTGCCGTGTCGGGCGTCGGCACCGTTCCGATCTCGGCAACGGGCGTTTCGATGTGCGCAGGAGCGACCGGTTGCATCGACGGGACTGCGGCGGGTACTACTGCAGTGGGGACAACTGCCACGGCAGGGGAGGGCGTCGTCGGCAACGGCGCACTCGCGGCGGGCGCAAGTGGCGCCGCCGACGGTATGTGCGCTGGTTCTTCTGCCGTTTGCGGCGCGCTCACGAATTCGATCAGCACGGAGGCTGGGTCCGGGCGCGGAGGCCAGGTTGCCGTGGGCGTCGCGGGTTCGTGGGCGGCTGTGGCGGTGGCCGATGCGGCGGGCACGGACGTGGCTATTTGGACTGGCGTGTCAGCTGGCGCGGCGGCTATCGGCGCTGGTGCTGGTGCGGCCGGATGATGGTCGGCCATGGGCGAAGAAGTCGGCAATGCGGGCGACGCATCGTCGTCGCCGTCGTCCGGATCGAGTGTCGCCCCCTGCGCAGCGACGTGCGTCGCTTCTTCGGCATCGGCTTCGATTGCCGCCTCCGCTGAGGGCGCAATCGCAACCGGCTCGGCGGGTTCTGGCGCAGTGTCGTTCAGCCAGGGTGCTTGGTCGGCGGGCGCCGCGATGTCCACCTTCGCGGCGTTTTCCTCGACCGCGTCGCCCGCGTGCGTCCCGACAGCATCGAATGCCGCTGCGTCGTCTGCTTCCACAGGCTGTGCGCTTTCGATCGCAGCGGGCAGCGGCGCGTGATCGTCGTCGAGCATGACGAAGGACGGCAGCGATTCGACCGCTGGTGTATCGCCGGCAGTGGCGCCCGTCGTGGCTGCAGCGGTGGCCGATACCGCTTCGACAGGCTGCACATGCTGCGTTTGGCTCGCCGCCACCAGCGCTTGCGGTACCGATGTGCCGCGCCGCGCAAGGCTCACGCCGGCCAGCGCGGTCCATTGTGCGGTGTTGGCTTCGATGGCGCGCAGCGTTTCCTGCACGCTGGTGGGCGGCGTGACGTGCGAGGCCGGCACGGGTGCGATGACGGGCGCGCTCGGCAGACGTGCTCCGCGCACCGTGACGCTCGAGGCCGGCGACTGGGCATGCGGAACATAAGGCCGGCTCGGCGATGGCGCGGGCTTCACGGGTTGGACGCCCGCCGGGCGCGACGGCATCGGCGAACGGGCTGGCTCCGCGGCTGCGGTCCGGGTGTCCTGCGTCGCGCGCGGCGCGGCGAAACCGGATGCCGGTGCATTGCTCGTCCGCCGCGCTGGCGCCGCCGCGGGCGGCACGTAGGCTTGGCGGGTAATGGGGTTCGCGGACGCGATGGGGGCGGCAGGGGCAGCGGGCGCAGCGTCGGCGGCCTTCGCCGACGTCCCTCGCGACACGGCAGGCGGGCGCCAGACGGTCGGCCGCGCGTAGCGGCCCGTCGTCTTGGGGGCCATCGGGTTGCCGGTCGTCGTGCGCGCCGGTGCAAGCGCGGCGGGGGCGCGCGCACGGGTATCGTCGTCGCGGCTGCCGCTGACGCTGTTTGCCTTCGGGACACTCGGGCCGATGCCGAGACCGAGCCCGAATGCGCGGTCGGCCCAATGCAGCGCGTCGCGCCAGCGGAAGTCGACGAGCCAAGGCAGGCTCGTGAGCCACAGGGCCAGCATCACGAGCGCGCTGCCGAGGCGCCCGAGCACGCCGCTCGTCATCGTCAGCAGCGCGGCGCCGAGTCCATTGCTCGATGTATGCCCCAGCGCGGCTTCGAGCGTGGTGCTCGCGGCGAGCACGCACGCGAAGCCGAGCCACAGTCGAATCGTGCCCGGGCCGCGCAGACCTGCGCCGCCGGGCAGCGCCGCTTTCACGAGGCGCCACAGGAGGGGAATGAACCAGACGGCCGAGACGCCGAACCAGCCGAGAACTACCGTATGCATGCTTTACAAGGCGTCTTGGTTAGGGTGTTGCAGGGTATGGGTGCGCGTTCATTGCGTGGCGCGCGCAAAATGCAGCGTCGCGCCGTCGCTCGTCACGATGTCCAGTTGCTGCGGCTCGCGCATCTGCACGCCGACCTTGCCGATGTGCGCGAGCGCATCGAGATAGGCGCGCTCGAGCTCGTTTCTCGTGCCGGTGCATGCCATGCGCGTGGCCATCAGCGGGCCCATCGACAGCTTGCCGCTCTTCAATTGGTATGCACCGCCGAAGCGGTTGCAGCCCGCGTAGCCGCTCGCGCGGCGCTCGCCCGTGGCGGTCGAGAGCGCGAGCGTGAGGGCGCCTTGCGCGTCGGCAGCGGGCACCGTGCGCGCTTGCCCGTTCGCGTCTTGCCAGCTCGCGAGCACCCAGCTCGTATCGTCGAGCAGTTGCGTCGCGGCGGGATTGAACGGATCGCTGGGCGGCGCTTCCGAATCGGGATGCGTCGGCATCGCGCAGGCGCTGATCAGCAGGGCGACGGCGAGTGCAGCGCCGCACGCTGCCACGCGCCGATGCAAGGCCGCACGCTGCGGGGCGACGGACGGATTCGACATGCGTTGTTCCTTGTTGCTCGATCACGGAAGGCGTAAGGGTAACGCACTCCGCTTGCCGGACGCGAGCGGCATGCGCATCGTTCGTTTGGCATAGCGTCCGGCTCTGGGCTGCGTGCTAGCATCGCGCCTTCTTTTTACTTCCAACTTCTGATAACGGGGCAACGTCATGCAGATCGGTCAACGGATCGGCACACCGCTCACACCCTCGGCCACGCGCGTGATGCTGCTGGGCTCGGGCGAGCTCGGCAAGGAAATCGTCATCGCGCTTCAGCGGCTCGGCGTCGAGGTCATCGCCGTCGATCGGTATCCGAACGCGCCGGCCCACCAGGTCGCGCACCGTGCGCATACGATCGACATGACCGATCGCGCTGCCATTGCCGCGCTCGTCGCCGCCGAGAAGCCGCACCTGATCGTGCCCGAGATCGAGGCGATCGCCACCGATGCGCTCGCCGAGATCGAAGCCGCGGGTCTTGCCGAAGTCATTCCGACCGCACGCGCCACGCAGCTCACGATGAACCGGGAGGGCATTCGCCGTCTGGCCGCCGAGACGCTGAACCTGCCGACGTCGCCGTATGCGTTCGCCGAATCGTTCGACGAATTCAAGGCCGCGGTCGCCCGCATCGGCTATCCGTGCGTCGTCAAGCCCGTGATGTCGTCGTCGGGCAAGGGGCAGTCCGTCATCGAGCGCGAGGCCGACATCGACGCCGCGTGGCAGTACGCGACGGCCGGTGCGCGCGTGAACGTGGGGCGCGTCATCGTCGAAGGGTTCATCCGCTTCGATTACGAAATCACGCTCCTGACCGTGCGCGCCGTCGATCCGGTGAGCGGTCGGGTGCAGACCTCGTTCTGCGAACCGATCGGCCACCTGCAAGTCGCCGGCGATTACGTGCAGTCGTGGCAGCCGCAGCCGATGTCGGCGCTCGCGCTCGAACGTTCGCGCGAGATCGCGCACCAGGTCACGTCGGCCCTCGGCGGGCGCGGCGTATTCGGCGTCGAGCTGTTCGTGCGGGGCGACGAGGTGTGGTTCTCGGAAGTGAGCCCTCGTCCCCATGACACCGGCCTCGTCACGCTGCGCTCTCAGCGGCTGTCCGAATTCGACCTGCACGCGCGTGCGATTTTGGGCTTGCCCGTCGATACGTCGCTGCTGGCGCCGGGCGCCTCGGCGGTCATTTATGGCGGCCTCGAGGAGGCGGGCATAGCGTTCGAGGGGGTGCGCGAGGCGCTGGCGGTGCCTTGCGCCGACGTGCGGCTGTTCGGCAAGCCTGAGAGCTTCAAAAAACGCCGCATGGGCGTAGCGGTGGCGACGGGCAGCGATATCGAGCAAGCGCGCGAGCGCGCGCTGGCCGCGGCGGCGGCCGTGCGGCCCGTGTCGACGCGCTGAGCGCAACGCAAAGGGAGCGAAGCGATGAGCGAACAGTTGGCGAGCCGTACCTGTAAGGCTCGCAGGGCGGCGCGGCTCGCGCTGGCGTTGACGGCGCTCGCCGCCGTGCTCGGCGTCAGCGGTTGCGGTGTGGCGGCGGCCCCCTGCCGGGTGGCCTCTGCGGGCCTCAAGATGGTGCCGCTCGTCGGCCATGTGGCGGCGGCGCCGACCGACGCATGCGCCGACGTCATCGATCCCTAAAGCCGCCGAGCCGCATGATGCCTGCGTGTGCGCCGCCTCACGCAGGCACGGTCCGTGCGGTCTCGCAGTGCTACAATACCGGCCTTTGTTGGCGGCGCATGAGCCGCCTTACGCCGGCCACGCGTTGCGCGCGCGGCATGGCAGGTCCTTCCGCGCATCTTGCGGGGTCCCAGGCTTTCGAGCCTTCCTGTCGATGCCTTTGTGCGCCGCGCCGGTGCTGCTGCCCGCGCGAACGACGCGACGCCCTAGCGGCGCACTTTTAGCGAACGCCACCATGTCTGATCCTGCTGTCACGCCCACCATCGCGAGCTTCGAGCAATTCGGCCTTGCCGCCGACATCCTGAAAGCCATCGCGGAGCAGGGCTATACCAAGCCGACCCCGATCCAGGCGCAGGCGATCCCGGTCGTCCTGTCCGGCCGCGATGTCATGGGCGCCGCCCAGACGGGCACCGGCAAGACGGCCAGCTTCTCGCTGCCGATCATCCAGCGTCTGCTGCCGCAAGCGAACACGAGTGCTTCGCCGGCACGGCACCCGGTACGCGCCCTGATCCTCACGCCGACGCGCGAGCTGGCCGACCAGGTCGCCGCGAACGTGCAGTCGTATGGGAAACACACGGCGCTCCGAAGCGCGGTGGTGTTCGGCGGCGTCGACATGAACCCGCAATCGGCCGAGCTGCGCCGTGGCGTCGAGATCCTGATCGCCACACCGGGGCGTCTGCTCGACCATGTCCAGCAAAAGACCACGAACCTCGGACAGGTCCAGATCCTCGTGCTCGACGAGGCCGACCGCATGCTCGACATGGGCTTCCTGCCCGACTTGCAGCGCATCCTGAACCTGCTGCCGAAGGAGCGTCAGACGTTGCTGTTCTCGGCGACGTTCTCGCCCGAGATCAAGAAGCTCGCTTCGACCTACCTGCGCAATCCGCAGACGATCGAGGTCGCGCGCAGCAACTCGACGGCTGCCAACGTCACGCAGATCGTCTATGAGGTGGCCGAAGGCGACAAGCAGGGCGCCGTCGTGCAGCTGATCCGCGAGCGCGGCCTCAAACAGGTGATCGTGTTCTGCAACAGCAAGATCGGCGCGGGGCGCCTTGCGCGTCAGCTCGAGCGCGACGGCGTGGTGGCATCGGCCATTCACGGCGACAAGTCGCAGAGCGAGCGCATGCAGGCGCTCGACGCGTTCAAGCGCGGCGAGATCGAAGCACTGGTCGCGACCGACGTGGCCGCGCGCGGACTCGATATCGCCGAGCTGCCGGCCGTGATCAACTTCGATTTGCCGTTCAATGCGGAAGACTACGTGCACCGTATCGGCCGCACGGGACGTGCGGGCGCATCGGGCGACGCGCTGTCGCTGTGCAGCCACAACGAGCGCAAGCAACTGGCCGACATCGAAAAACTGATCAAGCGGCCGCTCGACGTGCAGCAATTGGTAGTCGATTCGCCGGCGCGCCAACACCGCGATGAGCGCGGCCGCCGCGATCGCGACGAACGCGCTGGCGGGCGTCGCCGGGTGGGCAGCTACGAGCGCACGCCGCATCGTGCGCCGCATGCGCCGATCGACGACTTTTTCCTGAAGCCGTACGAGCCGTCGCCGTCGGCGCGCAAGCACGACGAGCCGCAACAGTCCGAAACCGTGCCGGCCAAGCCGGCGTCGAAGCAGCCGCTGGCGGCGCTGCTCGGCGGCTTCGGCATGCCGCGCCGCAATTCGACGCCGTCGTCTTCTTCGTAAGCCTCCTTCCGCCCGTATCAGGCGAAGGCGCGCCACAAGCCGGTGCGCCTCGCCCGATCGCTGCTGGTCAAGCGCACGCCACGTGCTCGGCCCGTGCCTCGCATCGCGCCGAGCCCGCTAAAGCGGCAGTTCGGTCGTCGACAGAATTTCCTTCAGCACCATGAACGTGCGGATCTGCCGTACGCCCGGCAGATACAGCAACTGTTCGGCATGCAGCCGGTTGAAGCTGTCGCTGTCGCGCGTGCGCACGAGCATGAAGTAGTCGAATTCGCCCGTGACCACGTGGCATTCCATGCAGCCCGAGACGGTGCGCGCCGCCGCTTCGAACGCGGCGAACGCCTCGGGCGTCGAGCGATCGAGCACGATGCCGATCACGACGAGCATGCCCGCGCCGAGCGCTTTCGGTTCGAGCAGCGCGACTACACCGCGAATCAATCCCATCTGCTTGAGCCGCTCCACGCGCCGCAGACACGCCGGCGCGCTGAGCTTCACCTTGCCCGCCAGATCGACGTTGGAGATCGACGCGTCGTGCTGAAGCTGCTTGAGAATCGCGCGGTCGATGCGATCGAGCTGTGCGGGCGATGCGGCGGCGGTTTCAGCGCGATTATCGCGGCGCGTGCGTAATTTTGTTGCGCACATGAGCGTATCGATGAACGTTCGTTAATCGGAGTGACGTCGAGATCGAGCAAAATTACGCCACGCTATTTTGTTTCGCAAGCTCATTTCGTCTCCGATTTTCTATCATTTTCTCGTCGCATCCCGTTGCTCGGGGCTGGCGCGAGAGGCGCCGCCGAGCGCCTTCGTCGTCTACCCGGAGCCCGTCATGAATCTCGAGCGATTCCCGCGTTATCCCCTGACATTTGGTCCCACCCCGATCCAGCCGCTCAAGCGCTTGAGCGCGCATCTGGGCGGCAAGGTCGAGCTCTACGCCAAGCGCGAAGACTGCAATAGCGGGCTCGCGTTCGGCGGCAACAAGACGCGCAAGCTCGAATACCTCGTGCCCGACGCGCTCGCGCAAGGATGCGACACGCTCGTGTCGATCGGCGGAATTCAGTCGAACCAGACGCGGCAGGTCGCGGCCGTGGCCGCGCATCTCGGCATGAAGTGCGTGCTCGTGCAGGAGAATTGGGTCAACTATCACGATTGCGTCTATGACCGCGTCGGCAACATCGAGCTGTCGCGCATCCTGGGCGCCGACGTGCGGCTCGTGCCGGATGGCTTCGACATCGGCATTCGCCGCAGCTGGCAGGACGCGATCGACAGCGTGCACGCGGCCGGCGGCAAACCGTACGCGATCCCGGCCGGCTGTTCCGAGCATCGGCTGGGTGGGCTCGGCTTCGTCGGCTTTGCGCAGGAGGTGCGCCAGCAGGAAGCCGAGCTCGGTTTTCGCTTCGACTACATCGTCGTGTGTTCGGTGACGGGCAGCACGCAGGCGGGGATGATCGTAGGCTTTGCGGCCGACGGGCGCGCCGAGCGCGTGATCGGGATCGACGCCTCGGCCAAGCCCGATGCCACGCGTGCGCAAATTGCGCACATCGCCGCGAGCACGGCCGAGCTGGTCGGGCTCGGGCGCACGATCGACGAATGCGAGGTCGTGCTCGATACACGCTACGGTGGCCCTGAATACGGACTGCCGAACGAAGGCACGCTCGAGGCGATCCGGCTGTGCGCGCGGCTCGAAGGCATGCTGACGGACCCGGTCTACGAAGGTAAATCGATGCACGGCATGATCGACAAGGTCAGGCTCGGCGAATTTCCGCCCGGCTCGCGCGTGCTGTTCGCGCACCTGGGCGGCGCGCCTGCACTGAGCGCTTATAGCTTCCTCTTTCGTAACGGTTGAGGCCGGCGACCTGCTCAGCGCGCGTGTGGCGCGAAGCGCCTGGCCCAGGCCGCGGTGGCGTCGGCGTAGAACGTCTCGAGCGAGGGATAGGCCGTGTCGCTGCTGGCGAGCGGCAGGCCCAGATGGCGTGCGCAGGCGAGTAAAGCCGGCAGCGGGCGGCTCGCATCGAGTGCCGTCGCGCCCGTTTGCTTGCTCAGTTTCTCGCCGTGCGCATCGAGCACGACGGGGACATGCAAGTAGGCGGGCGTGGGCACGGCAAGGCAGCGCTGCAGGTAGATCTGTCGCGCGGTGGAATCGATGAGGTCGGCGCCGCGCACGACATGCGTGATGCCGGCGTCGGCATCGTCCACGACGACCGCGAGCTGGTACGCCCACTGGCCGTCGGCGCGCTTGAGCACGAAGTCGCCGACTTCGGTGGCGAGATTTTGCGTTTGCCGGCCTTGCCATCGATCCTCGAACGAGACGATGGCCGCGTCGCCATCGGGCACGCGTAGACGCCAGGCGCGTGCGGGCTTGCCGCCGAGACCTTGACGGCATGTGCCGGGATAGGCGAGCGTCGTATGGCGAGCGTGCGCGTGAGCGAGCGAGTCGGCGATTTCCTTGCGCGTGCAGCCGCACGGATAGACTAGCGCGCCGCCTTCGAGCTGTTCGAGCGCCCGCTCGTAGTCGGCCGTGCGCGTGCTCTGCCACACGGGCGGTTCGTCGGGCCGCATGCCGAAGGACTCGAGTGTCGCGAGGATTGCGCGATCGGCGCCGGCGACGGTGCGCGGTCCGTCGATGTCCTCGATGCGCACGAGCCAGACGCCGCCGTGTGCGCGCGCATCGAGATAGCTCGCGAGCGCGCCCACGAGCGAGCCGATATGCAACGGCCCGGTCGGCGACGGCGCGAAGCGGCCGCGATAGCCCGAAATGCCGTGGCGAGCGGCGAGGCCGGCGAGCATGTTGGGCGCGTCAGGCGGCCTGCGCCGTGCGTGCCGTTGGCGCCGAGTCGCGTTGCGGGTGGCAGGCGGGGCAGGTCTTGCCCGGCGTGTAAAGCGGCGAGCGCTGGTCCTCGAGCGTGACGACGGCGCGGCAGCCGAAGCATTGCGTCGTCTCGGTGGGCGCGAGCTGCGGATTCAGCGCGGTGCGGTAGTCGAACACGAAGCACTCGCCGTGATAGTGGGCGCCGCCCACTTCCTCGAAGTATTTGAGGATGCCGCCCTCGAGCTGATACACGTGCTCGATGCCGGCTTCCTTCATGTGGATCGCGGCCTTCTCGCAGCGAATGCCGCCCGTGCAGAACGACACGACGGTTTTGCCCTCGAGCTCGCCGCGATTCGCTTCGACAACGGCCGGAAACTCGCTGAACTTCGTGATGCGGTAGTCGATTGCGTTGTCGAACGTGCCGACGTCGACTTCGAACGCGTTACGCGTATCGAGCATGACGACGGGGCGGCCCGTATCGTCCTGGCCGCAATCGAGCCAACGCTTGAGCGTGGCGGCATCGACGAATGGTGCGCGGCCGAGCTCGGGCTTGATCGCGGGCTTGTTCATCGTGATGATTTCGCGCTTGAGCTTCACGAGCATGCGGCGAAACGGCTGCGTCGGCGAATGGCTGACCTTGAACTGAAGCTGCGCGAATTTGCCCTCGAACAGCGGGTCGTGGCGCAGGTAGTCGATGAATTGGTCGGTCGCGTCGGCCGCGCCGGCGATGAACAGGTTGATGCCCTCGGGCGAGAGCAGGATCGTGCCGCGCAGGCCGAGGGCCACGCAGCGCTCGGTGACGAGCGGACGCCATTCCTGGATGGCCTCGAGCGTGACGAACTGATAGGCGGCGAGATTGACGATACTCATGATGTAATGCGGTCGGCGCGCGAGGGGTTCGCGGCGCGAAAAATCGGAAAACGCATATTATCCCGCAAACGAGGCGCGCCCCCTTTTTCTCGCGGGAGCGCACAAGGGGCGGATGTACAATATCGCCCATGCTAGAACCCCGCTTCGTCCATCTCCGCGTCCACTCTGAGTTCTCGATCGCCGACGGCATCGTGCGCCTCGACGATATCGTCAAGGCCGCCGCGGCAGACGGCCAGGGCGCGCTCGCATTGACCGATCTTGCCAACGCGTTCGGTCTCGTTCGTTTCTACAAGGAAGCTCGCGGCAAGGGCATCAAGCCGATCGCGGGCTGCGACGTGTGGATCACCAATCCGGCCGATCGCGACAAGCCTTCGCGCGTGTTGCTGCTCGTGAAGGATCGCCGCGGCTATCTGAACCTGTGCGAGCTGCTGACGAAAGCTTGGCTCACGAATCAGTACCGCGGCCGTGCCGAGGTCGAGATCGAATGGCTCGAGGGGCCGCTCAGCGCAGGGCTGCTCGCGCTCTCGGGCGCGCAACAGGGCGACATCGGCCTTGCGCTCGCGGCCGGCAACGTCGAAGCGGCCAAGCGGCACGCCGAACGTTGGGCCAAGCGCTTTCCCAATGCGTTCTACATCGAGCTGCAGCGCTGCGGCCAGCCCGGTGCCGAAGCGTACGTACAGCAAGCGGTCGAGCTCGCGGCCGCGCTCAAGCTGCCCGTCGTCGCGACGCACCCCGTGCAGTTCATGACGGCTGACGACTACACCGCGCACGAAGCGCGTGTCTGCATTTCCGAAGGCGACATCCTCGCGAATCCGCGTCGCCAGAAGCGCTTCTCGACCGAGCAGAACTTTCGCACGCAGAGCGAAATGGCCGCGCTCTTCGCCGACATCCCGTCGGCCATCGCGAACACCGTCGAGATCGCCAAGCGCTGCAATCTGACGCTCGAGCTCGGCAAGCCGAAGCTGCCGCTCTTTCCGACGCCCGACGGCATGTCGCTCGACGACTACCTCGTGCAGTTGTCGAAAGAAGGGCTCGAGAAGCGTCTCGTCGAGCTGTATGCCGACGAAGCCGAGCGCACGAAGCAGCGCGAGTCGTACTACCAGCGGCTCGACTTCGAGTGCGGCACGATCACCAAGATGGGCTTTCCGGGCTACTTCCTGATCGTCGCGGACTTCATCAACTGGGCCAAGAACAACGGCGTGCCCGTGGGGCCCGGCCGGGGCTCGGGCGCCGGCTCGCTCGTCGCGTACGCGCTCGGCATCACCGATCTCGATCCGCTGCGCTACAACCTGCTGTTCGAGCGCTTCTTGAATCCGGAACGCGTGTCGATGCCCGACTTCGACATCGACTTCTGCCAGCACGGGCGCGACCGCGTCATTCAATACGTGAAGGAGAAGTACGGCGCCGATGCCGTGTCGCAGATCGCGACGTTCGGTACGATGGCCGCGAAGGCCGCGGTGCGCGACATCGGCCGCGTGCTCGATCTCGGCTACATGTTCACGGACGGCGTCGCGAAGCTGATCCCGTTCAAGCCCGGCAAGCATGTGACGATTGCCGACGCGATGAAGGAAGAGCCGCTGCTGCAGGAGCGCTTCGACAACGAAGACGAAGTGCACCAGCTGCTCGAACTCGCGCAGCGCGTGGAAGGGCTCACGCGTAACGTCGGCATGCACGCGGGCGGTGTGCTGATCGCCCCGGGCAAGCTGACCGACTTCTGTCCGCTCTACATGCAGGGCGACGAGGGCGGCGTCGTGAGCCAGTACGACAAGGACGACGTGGAAGCGGTCGGCCTCGTGAAGTTCGACTTTTTGGGCCTGACGACGCTGACGATCCTCGACTGGGCCGAGCGCTATATCCGCCGGCTCGATCCGTCGAAGGCCGACTGGTCGCTCGCGCAGGTGCCGCTCGACGATCCCGCTTCGTTCGCCATCCTGAAGAAAGCGAACACGGTCGCCGTGTTCCAGCTGGAAAGCCGCGGCATGCAAGGCATGCTGAAGGACGCGCAGCCCGACCGCTTCGAGGACATCATCGCGCTCGTGGCGCTGTACCGCCCGGGCCCGATGGACCTGATCCCGAGCTTTTGCGCGCGTAAGCACGGCCGCGAGATCGTCGAGTTTCCGGACCCGCGCGTCGAGCCTGTTCTGAAAGAGACCTACGGCATCATGGTCTATCAGGAGCAGGTGATGCAGATGGCGCAGATCATCGGCGGCTACTCGCTCGGCGGCGCGGACTTGCTGCGCCGTGCGATGGGCAAGAAGAAGCCCGAAGAGATGGCCCAGCATCGCGAGATCTTCGCCGAGGGCGCCGCGAAGAACGGCCTCACGCGCGAGAAGTCCGACGAGATCTTCGACTTGATGGAGAAGTTCGCGGGCTACGGCTTCAACAAGTCGCACGCGGCCGCCTACGCGCTGCTCGCGTACCACACGGCGTGGCTGAAGGCGCATCACCGCGCCGAGTTCATGGCAGCCAACATGAGCTTGGCGATGGACGACACCGACAAGGTCAAGATTCTCTACGACGATTGCTGTGCGAAGGAAAACGGCATCGCCGTGCTTCCGCCCGACATCAATCGCTCGGCCTACCGCTTCGAGCCGGTTGCCGAGCCGGACGGAAAGCCGTCGCGCACGATTCGCTACGGCCTCGGTGCGGTCAAGGGCAGCGGCCAGAACGCGATCGAGGAGATTCTGCGCGCGCGCGAGGACGGCCCGTTCAAGGATCTGTTCGATTTTTGCTCGCGTATCGACCGGCGCGTCGTCAATCGACGCACGATCGAGGCGCTGATCCGCTCGGGCGCGTTCGATCCACTGCACGACAATCGCGCCCAGCTGATCGCCTCGGTATCGCTGGCGATGGAAGCGGCCGATCAGGCGAGCGCGAACGCCATGCAGGCGGGGCTCTTCGACATGGGCGATGCGCCGTCGCAGGGGCATGAGCTCGTCGACGAGCCGGCATGGCACGAAAAGCGCAAGCTGCAGGAAGAGAAGACCGCGTTGGGCTTCTATCTGTCGGGCCACCTGTTCGATGCCTACAAGGGCGAGGTGCGCCGCTTCGCGCGGACGAAGCTCGTCGATTTGAAGGAAGGGCGAGACAAGCTCGTGGCCGGCATCATCGCCTCGCTGCGCACGCAGATGACTCAGCGCGGCAAGATGCTGATCGCGCTCATCGACGACGGCACGGGGCAGTGCGAAGTAACGGTATTCAACGAGCAATTCGAGGCGCACAAAGCCATCTTCAAGGAAGACGAGCTGATCGTCGTGCAAGGACAGGCGCGCAACGATGCATTCACGGGCGGTATTCGCTTTACCGTCGACACGGTGATGGACCTTGAACGTGCGCGTAGCCGTTATGCGCAAGCGGTGAAGGTCAGCATGAACGGCAACGCCGACGCTGCCGCGCTCAAGCGTGTGCTCGAGCCGCACGTCGCGAAAACGGCCGAGGTGCCGGAAAATGTGCCGGCGCCCGCCGCCGTCGGGCCGCGCGGAGCCGGGCGCGGTGCAGGGGCAGGGGGCGGCGACGCAGGCCGACAGCGTGCCGCGGCGCCGACCCCCAATGGACTCGCGGTGCAAATTGCTTATTCCAACGCGCGTGCGCAAGGCGAAATGCGCCTCGGCGACGCCTGGCGGGTGCGGCCGTCCGACGAGCTGCTCGCGCAATTGCGCAGTGCGTTCGCGGGCGGTGCGGTGGAGATCGTCTATTGAATCCCGCTCTCGACCGTAGCGACGTAGTCGGTCAGATCAAGATCGGTATTTCGGCCAACGCGCTCAAACATGGCGGCGGCCTGGAGCGTTACGCGATGGATCTGGTGCGTGGGCTTGCCGCGCGCGGGGTCGAGCCTGCTTTTTTCGCTCGCCAGTTCGATCGCGAACTGCCTGAAAGCCAGCTCGTGCGCCCGCACCGTATCCTGGTTTCGTTTTTGCCGGGCAAGCTCCGTGATGTCTGGTTTTCGTGGCGCTTGCGCGCGATGCGGCGCAACGCGGGCGTCGACGTGCTGATCGGCTGCAACCGGGTCGATGCTTCGGAGCTTGCGATCTGCGGCGGCACGCATCGGGGCTTTCTCGCTGCTGTCGGCCGCGCGCCCAAGCGCTCCGACGCCTGGCAGATTGCACTCGAGAGCCGGCAATATGCGCGCGCCAGCGTGGTCGTTGCGCACTCGATGCAGATGCGCGAAGAGCTGATGCGCCTCTACGGCGTCGACGACGCCAAGATTCGTGTGTTGTATCCGCCCGTCGACCGTGCGCGCTTCACGCCGTGCGAGCCGGGCGTGCGGTCCGCGCTGCGTCGGCGCTTCGGCTTCGCCGACGACGAGATCGTGTTGCTGTTCCCCTCGAGCAGCCACGAACGCAAGGGTTTGCCGCTCATCGAGCAAGCGCTGCGCGCGACGACGCTGCCCGTCGTCGTCGCCGTGGCCGGGCGTCCCGTCGAATCGACGAACTCGCGCATCCGCTATATTGGCTACGTCAAGGACATCGAGGATTGCTATCGCGCCGCCGACTTCACGATTCTTGCTTCGAAGTACGAACCGTTCGGTCTCGTCGGCATCGAGTCGGTGATGTGTGGAACACCGGTCGTTCTGTCCGCGAATATCGGCTGTTGCGACGCCATTGCCGATCATGCCAAGTTCGTCTTCGCGCCAAACGATGCGAAAGACTTGCATGCGACGCTCACGCGCGCCGTCGATGCATTGCGCCGTAACAAATCCGGCAGCGAAGTTCAACTCAGCGGGCAATCGGTCAACTATGATGTCAGCGTCGCTGGCCACGTCGACGCGCTGCTCGCGCTCGCCGGCCGGATCGACCTGGAGCGGCGTGCAGGCCATTCGCCGGTGAGCTCGAGCTAGCCTGGTGATAACGCTGCACGGCAATACCGTGCGATGTGCACACCCTTTTGCTTCATAAAAGATCTTGGACGGGCCATGAACCGCGTTCTTATCGTCAAAGTGACGTCGCTTGGTGATGTCGTGCTGGCGCAGCCGCTCGTTGCTGACCTGCATCGCGCGTTTCCCGGCATCGAAGTCGATTGGGCCGCCGATGCGTCTTGTGCAGACGTTCCCCGCTGGAATCCTGGTGTATCCAGGGTGTTGTGCGCACCGCTGCGACGTTATAAGAAGCAGCGCGGTGGGGCGGATCTGAAGGCGATAGCCGCATCGATCGCCGAACTGCGGCGAGTCAAGTATGACGCCGTCATCGACGTCCATGGTGTCTACAAGAGCGCGATCATTGCGTTTCTCGCACGTTCGCGACGCCGCTACGGCTATCGCTCGAACGACCTCGGCGAGCAGGGGGCCGCGTTTGCCTATACGCGTCGCTTCGCGCCGCGCGACGGCAGTGTTGGCGCGTGCGAGGGCATGCGCAAAAGCGTCGCCGGCGCATTGGGTTACGTCGTCGATGGCGCCCCGCGTTTCGACCTCGCTATCCCGAAACCGGTCGCGCTTCCCGAGGTGGCGCGGGGCGGTCCGTTCGCGCTGCTGTTTCATGCGACATCAGGAGAGGCCAAGAAATGGCCGGTCGAGCGCTGGCATCAAGTGGGCCGCCACCTGATCGAAAGGGGAATGCGCGTCGCGTTGCCATGGGGATCGGAGAGTGAGCACGCCGAGGCCGTCTCGATCGCCGCAGGGATCCCGGATGCAATCGTCCTGCCTCGGCTGCGCGTCGAGGAAGTCGCACAGCATATCGATCAGTGCGCGCTCGTCGTCGGAACCGATACAGGGTTCGTTCATTTGGCCAGTGCGCTCGACAAGCCGACGGTCATGATTTTCACCGCCACCTCACGCAAGCACTTCGGCGTCGGTATGCCTGGTCGGTCTGTCTCGGTCGGTGACGACGGGGCCGCACCGAGCGTCGCCGAGGTGTGCGAGGCAATCGAGACCGTGTGGCCTGTCGACGTCGCGGCTCGCGCCGCACAACCCGGCGTCATACCCAGTCCGCAGGACCGCTTGAGCGCGGCTTGAGCGGCTTTGCCTCAGAGCCGGTAGGGATGGCGCTGTAACGCGCCGTTTAGATTTCTTCAGGCCTATCAATGATTTGGACGCGGGCGGGCCGGCTATAATTGCGTGTTTCTTGGGATAGTTGGTTCGTCGGCTGAGCCGAAAATTGCCGGACTGCCGCCGTGAGCTTTTTTCGATCGACCCGGGTTTTTTTGATTTAATGCGTACCATCCGAATGCTTGGCTTTGTCACAACAGCAGCGCTTGTCTTGTCGCCGGCTTTGATGCTGTCACTGAGGGGCGGCACCGGTTATTGCTTCTTTGTAGTGCTTGCTCTGGCCCTCGTTTATCTGCGTGACAAATCGCACTGGGCGCGTGTGGCGGAGTTGTATCGTCAGCACCGTACTTTCGTGGCTGCGCTGCTCGCTTTGCCATGCCTCGTGCTGTTTCAGATCGTTGTCCTAAGGATCGGCAATTTCCCGGCGCTCGACCCGTTGTTGCGGCTTGCGCTCGTCGTGCCGAGCTTTTTCTTTCTCGCTTCGCTCGATTCGCGCCAGCTGCGGCTCGTGCAGTGGGGATGCGTAGCCGGTGCGCTGTGGTGCGGCGGATGGGTGTTCTATCAAATGGCGCACCCCGCAGTCGCTTACGGCGTGCAGCGTGTCGGCAACCCATACACGAATCCGATTCCGTTCGGCGACACCGCGTTGGTACTGGGCTTTCTGTCCGTCGCGTCGATCCGGCGCGGCACGCATGCGCACTGGGCCGAAGTCACGATCAAGCTCGTGGCGTTGTTCGGCGGCTGCTACGCGTCGTATGCATCGGGGGCGCGTGGCGGTTGGATCGCGTTGCCGCTCTTGATCTGGGCCGCGGTGGGTGGCCGCCATTGGCTGGCAAGCACCCGCGCGCGCATGGCGTTTGCGAGCACGCTGCTCGTCTGCGCTGGGGCGTTGGCGAGCACGAGCGTCGTGCGTGAGCGCGTCGCAGCATTCCACACCGACTTGCAGGATTTGCAGCACGGCGATGCCGATACGTCGACGGGGGTGCGGTTCGGCCTGTGGCGCGCATCATTGCGCCTGTATGCAAGTCACCCGTTGCTCGGCGTCGGACGCGGCGGCCTCGAGTCGGCCACGCGCAGTCTCGTCAAGCAGGGGGAAGGGTCTCCGTTGATCATCAACGGGCGCGCGCACAGCGAGTTCTTCTCGGTCCTGGCCGAAACAGGAACCATCGGTGTGGCGGCATTGCTCTTCCTGTACGCGGGGACCTTCCTGCCGTTCTGGCGCAATCGGAACAGCGCCGATGCGGATATTGCTACCGCGTCATATATGGGCATGACGCTGGTGGGAGGCACGGTCATCTTCGGATTGACGATCGATGTGTTGACGCTGGTGATGAATACGGCGTTCTTCGCGCTGACGACGGCGACACTGCTCGCGTGGATCGAGGCCCGCAAGCGTGAGATCGGGGAAGCTTGACGGTCTTTTGACGCTCGAGGCGCGCACAGTGGCGTGCCGTCTCGAGACCCGAGAATGATTTGCCATACGCGCCGAGCCGTCTCGTAGAAGCGGCCAAAACCAAGAACCACACCGACCACACCGATGAATCGCAATCCCGAGTCAACTGCTGGCGAATCGCATCGACCGCTACGTATTCTTTTCCACATCGACGATTTCGGCCGTGGCGGTACCGAAACGGCGTTGATTGCGTGGCTGACCCGGCTCGACAGGCAGTTGTTCGAGCCGGCGTTGGCGGTGACGTATCCGACCGACGCGCTTGCGTTCTGGCGAGCGCATTCGATTCCGTCGGATGTGCCGATTCACATCCTGGCGTCCTCCCCGTGGATGAGCGAGCTGCACCAGCGTGAGCGGCATCGCAAGCTGCACAAGGGCGAAAAGATCGCGCACAAGCTTTCGACTCACACCGTGATCCGGCCGCTCGTCGCGCGCCGGTTTCTGCGGCTTGCGCGTCACTTCGATCTCGTCTGCGATTTCGACTTCACGTTCCGGCACATCGCCGGGCGCGGCCCGGTGCCTTGGTTCGGCGTGAGCCACTACAGCTTTTCGGCACGCTTGGCGGGCAAGGACGACGCCCATGTGGCGCGGCGCGTGCGACAGTTCTCGCGCTATGCCGCCGTCGCGGTGCTGGCGCCGGCGATGCGGCGCGAGGCCGAGCAACTGTTCGCCGCGCGCAAGGTCCGTGTCGTTGAGTTGCCCAATGTGATCGACGTCGAGGCGATCCGCAAACGCGCCGAGGCAGCGATCGATCGGCCGGCACCGTCGTTCATCGTGTCGGTCGCGCGTCTGGATGCCGGGCAGAAAGATCACAAGACGCTGCTTCATGCTTACGCTCAGTTGAGAGGGCGTTGCAAGAGCGTGCCCGATCTGGTGCTGATCGGAGAAGGGCCGGATCAAGCGATGCTCGAGCGAGAGGCGGCCGAGTTGGGGCTACGCGACTCCGTGCACTTCCTGGGTTTCTGTTCGAATCCGTTTCCCTATGTCCGGCAAGCCGAGATGCTCGTGCTCAGCAGCCGTTACGAGGGGTGCCCAATGGTGCTGGCCGAGGCGATGGCGCTGGGCACGCCGGTGGTTTCCACGGATTGCCCGACGGGGCCGCGTGATCTGCTGAACGGTGGCAAGGCCGGGATGCTCGTTCCCGTTGGCGACGTCGGGGCGATGGCGGAGGCGATGGAGCGGCTGCTGACCGATCCGGCAGTGCGAGCCGACGTGCGGGCCAATGCGCTGCGACACGTAGAGAGCCTTGCGCCGGCGAGTGCCAACCAACGCATGCTGGCGCTCGCGCGCGAGCTGGGGGTGCGGCCCGCTGCGCGAATGCCGGCCGAGGCGGCTCAAATACAATAACGCGGGTACGCAATTTCATTGGTGATCGTGACGACTCGCCCTTTGTTTCTCCATCCACCTAGAACCATTCTGGTCGTCTGCACGCGCCGTATCGGCGATGTGCTGCTGACGACGCCGCTCGTGCGCTCGCTGAAGGCACAGTGGCCCGACGCGCAAATCGATATGCTGGTGTTTCGCGGCACCGAGGGCGTGCTCGAGCACAACCCGGACATCCGGCGCGTGATCGTCGTCGCGCAGCGTGCCCGCATGGGCGAGCGTCTGGCCGACGCCGCACGCATATGGCGTCGCTACGATCTCGCGTGTGCGGCCATTCCGTCCGATCGCGCGCGCTTTTACACGTGGTTCGCTGGCCGCAAGCGCGTGGGGCTGCTCGACTGGACCCGCGTGACGCGCTTTGCGCGCTTCATGCTCAATCGCTTCGCCATCAACGACGATCGCGTGGCACATACCGTGACCAGCGTGCTCGCGCTTGCCGACGTCGTGGGCGTTGCGCCCGTCGGGCAAGTGGTGGCGCCCGGTATCGGGGACGATCCTGCCTCGCGCGCGCGATTCGACGCGCGCTTCGATAACGTGCCCGGCATCTCGCGCGAGCAGCCGCTCGTCGTGCTGCATCCCTATCCGATGTATACGTACAAGCAATGGCGTGTAGAAGGGTGGGCCGAGACGATCGCATGGCTGCGGGCGCAAGGGTTTGCCGTGGCGCTGACCGGCGGGCCGGCGCCTGCCGAGCAGGCGTACGCACGGCAGGTCGTGGAAGCGGCCGGTGAGCCGGTGCTGAACCTCGTTGGGCAGCTGACGCTCGGCGAGACGGCCGAGACGATCCGTCGCGCGAAGCTCTACATCGGTCCCGATACGGGCGTCACGCACATCGCCGCCGCTTGCGGCACGCCCACGCTGGCGTTGTTCGGTCCTTCCAATCCCGTGCGATGGGGGCCGTGGCCCGATCGCTGGCCGGCAGGGGATGCGCCGTGGCCGCTCCAAGGCTCCGGCCGTCGCGGCAACGTCTATCTGCTGCAAGGCGAGGGGGCGTGCGTGCCGTGCAAGCTCGAAGGCTGTGACCGGTATGTCGATAGCTTCAGCGAGTGCTTGACCGGCCTCGAGACGCGTCGTGTGATCGCCGCGGCTGCCGACTTGCTGGGCATCGCCGAGGCACCGCGAGCCGCCGCCGCTACGCCGATCGACGTCTCGGCGCTCGAGCGTCGCGCTCGCTAGCCGCACGCGCGGCGTCGTGCTTCATGCGCCGCGCTCGCACCTGTCAGCGAGGCGAGTGCGCCTGCGTTTGTTGCTTCGCGGCCAGCCCCAGCTTCAAAAAGCGGTAATAGACGGTTTGCGCGTTGAACGTGGCGATCATGAACCCCGCTTGACCGTCGAGAAAGCCGAGTTTCAGGAAATACGTGCGCACGAACGCCCAGAACCCGCGCGCAAGCGCGCGGCCGAGGCCGCCACCGCGCTTGCCGGCTTCGAAGCGTTGACGTGCGCCCGCGCTCGAATAGGCGTCGAGCTTTCGCACTACCGTTTCGAAGTCTTCGTAGGAGTAGTGCAGGAGCTTGCCGGTCAGCCGCTCGGTGGGGCCATCGAAGACGAGGCGCTCATGCACGAGGTCGTCGGAGAATCGCGCCGTGCCGCGCTTGAACAGACGCGGAATCCAGTCCGGATACCAGCCGCTGTGTCGGACCCAATGGCCGCAGAAACTCGAGAGCCGATCGACGGCGTAGATGTCGGTGCGCGGCGCGCGCAGGGCCTCGCGAATCGACGCAGCGAGCTCGGGCGTGACGATTTCGTCGGTATCGATCGACAGGATCCAGTCGGTGTCGAGCGCGGCGACCGCGCGGTTCTTCTGGGGACCAAACCCGGGCCACTGGGGTTCCGCGATCACGCGGGCGCCGTGTGCCTGCGCGAGCGTGACGGTTGCATCGACGCTGCCCGCGTCGACGACGACGATCTCGTCCGCAAACGACAGGGCCTCCAGACATTGCGCGAGGCGCGCCTGGGCGTTCAGCGCGATGATGGCCACGCCGAGCGTGGGGCGGCCTGAGGAATCGGATGGGGTGGGCGGCAAGGTGCTCAAGCGGTCACTCAGTTCGTCAGAGGGGCGAGTATACCGGTTGCGTCAGCGGTGCTCCGGTGCACGCCGAACGGCGCGCAGGCGGACCGCTACTATAATGAACAACTTTTTTTGCGCGCGAATGCGCGCGTGCCGGCCGGCGCGCGTTGGAATTCGTCGCAACGTGAATCGTGGAAATGTCTTGGAAACCCCAGCTACTTTGAGAAAGGCGATAGGCGGCGAGCAAACGTCGGCGTCTTCGGTGATGCGGCGACTCTGGCCATATGTGAAGCCGCTCATCTGGGTCATCGTGCTCGGCGTCATATCGATGGGCGTGAGCGCCGCGACCGACGCCGGTATTCCGGCTCTGCTCAAGCCACTGCTCGACAAAGGCTTCGGCGCGAACGCGAGCAATCACGCGAAATGGTATGTGCCGCTCGCCGTGATCGGCCTGGCGCTCGTGCGCGGCATCTCGCAGTACGCGTCCGGTTATCTGCTCTCCTACGTATCGAACCGCATCCTGCTGCAACTGCGGCTCGACATGTTCGAGCGCATGATCCACACGAGCACGTCGTTCTTCCAGCGCGAAACGGCCAGCACCGTCATCAACGCGATCGTCTTCGAGGTCAATCAGATCCTCAGCGTACTCACGAGCGTGATGATCACGCTCGTGCGCGATTCGCTGACGGTCATCTTCCTGCTCGGCTACCTGTTCTACCTGAACTGGCGCCTCACGCTGATCGTTGCGGTGATCCTGCCCGGCATCGGCTGGCTCGTCAGCAAGATCAATCGCCGTCTGCGCCGGCTCGGGCGCGAGCAGCAAACGCTCACGAACGAGCTGTCGTACATCGTCGAGGAGACGGTGGGCGGCTACAAGGTCGTGAAAGTGCACAACGGTGAGCAGTACGAAATCAACCGCTTCACCGCGATGAGCCATCGCCTGCGCGGTTACGCGATGCGGATGACGGTCGCGGGCGGCCTTGCGCAGCCGCTCACGCAGGTGCTCGCGTCGGTCGCCCTGGCGATCGTGATCACGATCGCCGTCTTGCAGTCGGCGAACAACCAGACGACGGTCGGCGGGTTCGTAGCGTTCGTGACGTCGATGCTGCTCGTCATTTCGCCGCTCAAGCATCTGATCGACGTGAACCAGCCGCTGCAGCGCGGCATGACGGCCGCCGAGCTGATCTTCGGTCTCATCGACGAGCCGCGCGAGCCGGCGGGCGGCACGCGCACGTTCACCCATGCACGCGGCGAGATCGAGTTCCGTGACGTCACGTTCACCTATGGCGCCGTCGATCGGCCCACGCTCGATCGCGTGTCGTTCAAGGCGTCGCCTGGCGAAATGATCGCGCTGGCGGGCCCCTCGGGCAGCGGCAAGACGACGCTCGTGAACCTGCTGCCGCGCTTTTTCGCGCCGAGCGGCGGGCAGATTCTCGTCGACGGCGTGCCCATCGACGAATACGACGTGCACGCGCTGCGCAGCCAGATGGCGATGGTGAGCCAGGACGTCGTGCTGTTCAACGATACGGTGGCCGCCAACGTCGCGTATGGCTCGACGCCCGATCGCGCCCGCGTGGAAGCGGCGCTGGCCGCGGCCAATTTGGCCGACATGGTCGCCGCCATGCCCGACGGCATCGACACCATGATCGGCGGCAACGGCATGCGTTTGTCGGGTGGCCAGCGCCAGCGTCTCGCCATCGCGCGCGCGATCTACAAGGACGCGCCGATCCTGATTCTCGACGAGGCCACCTCGGCACTCGATTCGGAATCGGAGCGCCACGTGCAGGCTGCGCTCGAAACGCTCATGAAGGGGCGCACGACGCTCGTGATCGCGCACCGCCTGTCGACGATCGAGCGTGCCGATCGCATCCTCGTGATGGAGGCTGGATGCATCGTCGAGCAGGGCAGTCACGACGACCTGTTGCGGCACGGCGGCCTCTACGCGCATCTGCATCGCATTCAGTATCAGCAGCAGGCTGCGTGATCGAGGCGCGCTGGCTGCCGGCATCGCCGGGTAGCGCGGCGCGTCGCTAACGCAAATCGGCGAGCCAGCCGCCATAGTCGGCGCGTGGGCTGCCCGGCGTCGCGCGCGATGGTGTGCGACCCGTTGCGAGCGCGGCTTCGATCGTGTCACGCGGTGCATGGCCGTATTGCTGCCGGAACGCACGGCTCAATTGCGCAGGGCTCGTAAAGCCGTAGCGGTGGGCCAGATCAGAGATGCGCAGGTCGATTGCGCCCGGCGTCGCAAGCGCGTCGTGGATTGCCGCAAGCCGGCGTCGCCGGATGTAGCTCGCCACGCCGCCGTCGCGCTCGAACAATCGGTACAGGTTCGAACGCGACACGCCGACAGCCTTGCAGATACTGTCCGGCGATAACGCGTCCGAGGTCAGATGCGCCTCGATGTGCGCCTTCACCTTGCGAAAGCGCGCCGCGCCGATCAAGTCCTGCGTGAGCTCGAGCCGCTCGGCAGTCGGTGCGAGCACGGCCGCCACGAGATGCACGATGCTCTGCGCGACGTGCGGCAGCTCGGCGGGGGATAACGTCTCGATCTGTGCGCAGACGTTCGCGAGATGCTGGGTCAGCAGCTGCGTCGCACCGCCGCGTAGCGTCATGCCGTGCAACTGCTTCGGCATCGGCGGCAGCACGTCGCGTGCGATCAGCAATGTCATTGCGTTGCCTGCCACGATCTCGCGCCGATAAGGCTGCGATTGATCGATGATCGCGAGCTCATCGGGCCCGACGACGAGCGATTGGCCGCTTGCCTCGCCGCGAATCGAACCGGTCATGCGGAAATTCAGCGCGTAATTGTCGAAGCCGTCGCGGCGTGCCGTCGCCGCCGGACGATCGAGCGCATACACGAGCGGTGGCGCGTCGGCGCGGCCGGCCGTGTATTGCCAGCAGCCCAGCGACATCTGCCCAAGCTTATAGCCGGAAAACCGATAATCGGCGTTCGCATCGAGCGGGCTCACGAGCGAGAACGCCGACAGCTGATGCTGTGCGCGCCAGGCATCGAGGCGATCGTCTGCGCCATGCTCGGCGAGCGAAAACCGATAGGGGCGGACTGGATCGTCGAATTGCATGATGGGCGGGCGACGGACCGCATCGTTCGTGCGCGATGCGGCCATGTGTGTTGACTGATGAAGCATCGATCATAAGACGACTCGGTCTGTTTCGCTTGCGACGCCGTGTCGGCAACAAGGGTTTTGCCCGCGCGAACGGCGAAGGGCAGCAAGGTTGGGACGCCATGCAAGGTATTCGGGACGCCATGCCTAATGGGTAGTGTGCGACGCGCATTAGATTGTCGGACTCGTGTCTTCTCGACTTTCCGCTCGATCGCCCTCCCGATGTCTTCCTGCACGGCTTGCGCCGAACCCATTCCTGATTCCGCATTAGCGCTCGACGCGTCGTCGTTGCCGCTGCGTTTCGTGTTGCTGCTCGCTATCGCAGCCGCCTGCGCGGTCGCCAACGTCTACTATGCGCAGCCGCTGCTCGACGCGATGGCAAGCACTTTCGATATCGATGCGGCGGCGATCGGCCTCGTCGGAACGGTGACGCTCGGCTGCTACGGGCTCGGGCTCGTGCTGCTGGTGCCGCTTGGCGACGTATGGCAGCCGCGTCGCCTCATCCTCGGTCAACTGCTGTTCGCGGTGCTCGCGCTTGTGGCGATCGGTGCCGCGCCGAATGCGGACGTACTGTTTGCCGGTATGGCCGCGATCGGCTTTGTCAGCGTCGTCGCGCAAGTGATCGTGGCCTTCGCGGCCAATCACGCGGCGCCGGCTCAACGAGGCCGGGTCGTGGGCACGGTCACGAGTGGCATCGTGCTCGGCATCCTGCTCGCGCGTACGCTGTCCGGGGCACTCGCCGATCTGGCTGGCTGGCGCGCCGTCTACTTCGTCTCGGCCGCTCTGATCCTGGCGATTGCCGTGGCGCTTGCGAAAACGCTGCCTAAGTCGGCGATGCGGCCAGCGCAGCGAGAGGCCGTGTCTACATCCACGTCCACATCGTATCGGCATCTGCTGAGCTCGACGTTCATGCTGCTCGCTAGCGAACGGGTGCTCCGCCTGCGGGCATGTCTCGCGTTCCTGCAGTTCGCGGCGACGATGGTGTTGTGGACGCCGATGGCATTGGCGCTTGCAGCGCCGCCGCTCGCGCTGTCGCATACGGCGATCGGTGCGCTGGGCCTGGCCGGCGCGGCCGGTGCGCTGGGCGCCGCGCGGGCCGGACACCTGGCCGACCGCGGCCGGGCGCAGTGGGTCTCGGGCGCCGGCCTCGCCGGCATGTTGTTCTCGTGGCTGCCGACCGCTTGGGGCGTGCATTCGGTGTGGGCGCTGGCGGTCGGCGTCGTCGTCTTCGATTTCGGTTTGCAGGCGTTGCATGTGGCGAACCAGAGTCTGATCTACCATGTGCGTTCCGGCGCGCGTAGCCGTGTGACCGCCGCGTATATGCTGATGTACGCGCTCGGTTGCGCGGGTGGATCGATTGCGTCGACGGCGGTCTTTGCGCGCGGGGGCTGGGGTGCGGTGTGTCTGCTGGGCGCCGGTATCAATCTGTGCGCGCTCGCATTCTGGCTCGTGGTGCGGCGCCACGAACCGGCCGATGCGCCGCGTGCAGCGAGTTAAGTTGGTTCGTCATCCTTATCGATAGTGCAGTCATTGCGTCACGAAGGAGCGTTATGTACGAGAAGCTGTCGCACGACCTTGCCCACCTCGAGCCGTTGCTGGCACGCACGATGCGGCATGCGACCGAGACCTTGCATGGCATCGATGCGCGCGCCGTGGCCCTGGCGCCGCACGCCGCAACGCCGGCACCGCTGCCCGAGCAAGGCGTGGGCGCAGCCGGTGCCCTCGACGAATTCGTCGCCCGCTGGGCGCCGGGTTTCTCAGGCAGCGCGGGGCCGCGCTATCTGGGCTTCGTGACGGGTGGAGCGACACCGGCCGCGATCGCCGGCGATTGGCTCACGAGTGTCTACGACCAGAACCCGACGGCCGGCATCGACAGCAGCGCGCCCGATCTCGAGCGCGAGACCGTCGATCGCCTGCGGCAGTTGTTCGGCTTTTCCGAGGCGCACCGTGGCGTGTTCGTGAGTGGCGCGACGATGTCCAATTTCGTCGGGCTCGCGATTGCGCGGGAATGGCTCGGCGAGCAGCGCGGCATCAGCGTGGCCGAGGACGGGCTTGCGGCGCTGCCGCAGATTCGCGTGCTATCGGGCGCGCCGCACTCGAGCATTTACAAGTCGTTGTCGATGCTCGGCATCGGGCGCCGTTCGGTGGAAAAGGTGGCTACGCTCGCGGAACGCGAGGCCGTCGACATCGACGCGTTAGAGGCGGCGCTCGCGCGTGCACAGGGCGAACCGGTGATCGTCGTCGCCAATGCGGGCACCGTCAACACCGTCGACTTCGATGATCTGCGCGCCATCGCCGCGCTCAAGTCGCGCTACACGTTCTGGCTGCATGTCGATGCGGCGTTCGGCGCGTTCGCGGCGCTCTCGCGTGAGCATGCGCATCTGGTCGACGGCATCGACGCGGCCGATTCGATCTGCGTCGACCTGCACAAGTGGCTCAACGTGCCGTACGACGCGGCGGTGCAATTCTCGCGACGGCGCGACCTGCAGGTGCGCGTGTTCCAGAACAGCGCGGCGTACCTTGGCGTGCCCGGCGAAAATCCCGACTTCGTGCATCTGACGCCGGAGAATTCGCGGCGACTGCGCGCGATGGCCACCTGGTTCGCGCTTGCTGCCTACGGCCGCGCGGGGCATGCCGAGATCGTCGAGCGCAACGTCCGCACGGCGCGTCTGCTCGGGGAGCGCATCGACTCCCATCCGCGTTTGCGTCTGCTTGCGCCGACGCGTCTGAACGTCGCGTGCTTCACGCTGGCCGAGGAGCCGTCCGAGGCGCGCGTGAACGCATACATGTTGGCCGTGCGCGATGCCGGCGACGTGTTCATCTCGCCGACGGTCTACGCGGGCACATGGGGCTTGCGGGCCGCGTTCTCGAACTGGCGCACGAGCGAGGCCGACGTCGAGCGCGTATTCGCCTCGCTCGACGCAGCTGCGCGCGGCTTTTAACGCCGGCGTGTTTGTCAGGGGTGGGGGAGCTTGCTGCGCGCAGTGTGCTGTTGCTTAGACCCCGCCGGTGACGAGCGGCAGCACCGTCAGGTCAGGATGCGTGCCGTCGACGATGCTGCGCCCGACGTGCACGGCTTCATATTCGGCTTCGTCGGCGCTCACGAACGCGTCCTCGCCGTCGGCATGAAACGGTACGGCGTGGCCAGGCAGCTTGGGGTCAGCGCCGGGATGGCAGACGTAGCCGATGTATGTATAGCGATCGCCGGGCGCGCTGCTGCGCCCGGGCTCCTGCTCATGCCCTTTGATGAGCAGCTCCACGTGAATCTCGAAGCCCTCGTAGTCGACTTTGCGCCACCGGGCGTCTTCGTCTGACATGTCTCGTCTCCATGCGTGATGCGCGGCGCTCGTTGCGCGCGCGGCCGCGCATGTTGCGGCGCATCCGTCGCTAATGGCGGTGCCGCATGCGGTCCCACAAACGATGACCGTCGGTTCTGCGCAGCCATCGGTCACGGTAGTGCTCGCGTCGGTAATGCGCGGCCACGATGATGACGGCCGCAATGAGCACGATCAGGCCGACCACCATGCTTTCCACCGATTCGGCCATGGCAACCTCCTTGCGAATCGCCTGCATAGAAAAATTCTAGGCGATTTGCGCGTTCGTGCCTGCCGCAACCCTGCGTGCATCCGGCCCGCATTACGGCTGTTACGCGCGGACACAACTTTCATCCGAACCGTGTGTGCCGCAAGTTCATCTAATGGGGACCAGGAGGGGAAATCATGGTCAGATCAATGTTCATCGTGGCGCTGGCCGGTGCCCTCGCCGGCTGCGTGGTCGCGCCGGGGCCGCCCGGGTACTACAGCTACGACTACGGTTACTACGGTCCCGCCTACTACGGCCCGGCGTACTACGGTCCCGCCTATTACGCGCCGGGCTACTACTATGCAGGGCCGTCGATCGGGATCGGCATTGGCTTCGGCGGCGGTCATCGCGGCTGGCATGGGGGCCGCGGGGGATGGCACGGGCGGTAGCGGGGCCGGGCGAGGTGGCGACGAGGGCGTAGCGGACCTCGCCGCCTGATTGCCGGCACACCGATGCTTGGCAGAGCGAAGCATGCTGCAATGCGGAAAAATCGTTTGCCTCGTTGTGGTCGCGACTATAAAATTGCGGGCGAAGAAAGGCTAAAAAAACAATAGGTTCCTTTCCCAATTATTAAAAAACGCTTTCAACCGGGGTTATCGAGAGATGCGTGGTATTGCCACTATCGCCAGGCTTGGCTTGGCTCGCGCCGATCAGCGGCCAAGATCATTCACATCGACACGACACACTGCGTCCGCGCCAATCCCGGCAAGGGATGGCGTAGCTTTCGCACGTCTCGCGCATTAGTCCTTTCTTTCACGCTCGATGCCCATCGGGCAGGTCAGCAGCCGCGCCTCGATAAGGCCGTCTGGCGCTGAGCTTTAGCCCAATTCGAGCGAATGGGGTCGCGCCATGGCTGGTGCCTGTGCACCGGCTGTTGCGTATTGGCGGGACTGGCAGATCGACGGCAGCGCAATTGAAGCCGAATGCGCCGCATTGCCGATGCTCGCCCGCGAATAGCCAATAAGAACAAGATGAGTAAAAAGAATCGCAATCCCGCGTCAAGCGGGCAGCGACGGGTGTCGTACGGACATCTGACGCTTGGCCGAACATGGCCGCTCAGGTGCGCGCGCGCCCACCACCACTTCCTGGCCGCTTGGGTGGCACTGGCTTGTGCGACCACGGCGTTCGCGCAGAGTGCGAGTTCGCTCGACGCACAAGAGCAGCGACGCCGTGCGCTCGAGCAGGAAGCCGAACGCCAGCACCAGATTCATGCGCCGAACGTACAGCTGCCGCAAGCGGCGCCGAGCGGGGCGGTCGACGATGGCCGGGTGCCTGCCGAGTCGCCTTGCTTCAAGATCGATCGGATCACATTGGACGTGCCAACCGGCTTGAGCGACGCGGTCGAGCGTGCGGGCGCGCGCGCCTTGTCGCCCGATCCGCTGTTTCCCGGATCGCTGAGGTTTGCCACCTCCTACCTCGAGCGCTACCGGGGCCAATGCGTCGGCCGCGAGGGGCTCAATGTGATCGTGCACCGGCTGTCGGCGCTGATGCTCGAGAAGGGTTACACGACCACGCGTGTCCTGATTCCGGCTCAGGATCTGTCGAGCGGCAAGCTCACGCTGAGCGTCATACCGGGCATCGTCGCGGGCATCCGGTTCGCCGATACCTCGACCTACGGAACGTGGCGCAACGCGTTCCCGACGCATGCCGGGGAATTGCTCGATCTGCGCGACCTCGAGCAGGGCCTCGAGCAGATGAAGCGCGTGCCGAATCAGGACGTCGACATGCAACTCGTGCCCGGCGCAACGCCAGGCGAGACCGATGTCGTGATCGCCGTGCAACGCACGAAGCCGTGGTCGCTGTCGATGAGCGTCAACGATAGCGGGCTGAAGTCGACGGGGCGGCTGCAAGCCGACGTCAACCTCGCGCTGAACAACCCGCTGGGCCTGTCCGACCTGTTCAACGTCGGCTACAACCACGACGCGGACGGTCACACCGACCGGTACGGCACGCGCGGCGCCAGCGCCTACTACTCGATTCCCTGGGGCAACTGGACGTTCACGGCGACCGGCAGCCACTACCACTACCACCAGCAGATCGCGGGCGCGTTCCAGGACTTCGTGTCGAGCGGCATTTCGAAGACGGTCGACTTCAAGATCGAGTACCTGTTCTATCGCAATCAGGTGCAAAGGAATTCGCTCGAATTCCGCACGGGCAAGTACTTCAGCGAATCGTTCGTCGACGGCACGCCGCTCGATGTGCAACACCGCGACAACAGCTATGCCGAGATCGGCTGGCAGCACAAGCATTTCTTCGGCGCGGCGCAGCTCGACAGCACGCTGGCCTATCGCTGGGGCGTGCCGTGGTTCGGCGCGCAAGCGGATCTGCCGGGCGCGGGCGATACGACGCCAACCTTCTACTACCACATCGAAACGCTCGACTCGACGTTGAGTGTGCCGTTTCAACTGGCGAACGTGCCGCTGCGCTACAGCATGACGCTGCGTGCGCAGAACTCCCCGAGCCTGCTGTATCCGACCGAGTACTTCTCGATCGGCAGCCGCTACACGGTGCGCGGCTTCGACGGCAACACGATGCTGTCGGCTGAAAAGGGCGTGTTCGTGCGCAACGATCTCGAGGTGCCGGTTGCCAGTACCGGCCAGACGCTCTACCTGGGTGTCGACGGCGGCGAGGTCTTCGGGCCCGAGGCGCAAAACCTCGCGGGCCGGCGTCTGGCCGGTGCCGTCGTCGGGCTGCGCGGCAGCCCCATCAGAGGCGTTTTCTACGACGTGTTCGTGGGCGGCCCGCTCCATCAGCCGGCCCATTTCCCGAATCGCTGGCCCGTCGCGGGCTTCAGCCTGAGCTTCCAAATATGAACCGACTTTGTTATCGCGTCATTTTCAACGCTGTCCGCGGACTGTGGATGGCCGTTCAGGAAACCGCGGCGAGCTTCGGCAAGGGGCGTCATACCGGTGTTGGCGCAGCGGGCCGAGCCGGCCGTGCGCCGCTGCAGCCATTCGCCATGCTGCCCATGCAGCACATCGCGTTCGCTGCGTTGTGTGTCTTCGGTATGCAGCCGGTGCTGGTGCAGGCGCAAGTGATCGCCGCGCCAAGCGGCGCATCGGGGAACAAGCCGGTGGTCGGGGTGACTGCCAACGGCGTGCCGATCGTGCAGATCACCACGCCCAATGCCGCGGGCTTGTCGAACAACGTTTATACGCAATACAACGTCGGTTCGCAGGGGCTCATTCTCAACAACTCGCCCGGCACGACGCAGACGCAGCAGGGCGGCTACGTGGCCGGCAATCCGTATCTGAGCTCGAACGGCGCGCGCGTCATCGTCAATCAGGTCGTGGGCGGCAACCCGAGCCGACTGCTGGGCTATACGGAAGTGGCGGGGCAGCAGGCCGAGGTCGTCATTGCCAATCCCTCCGGCATCTTCTGTAACGGCTGCGGCTTCATCAACACGAGCCGCGGCATCCTCACGACCGGCACGCCGGTGTTCGGCGGCACGGGCAGTCTCGACGCGTTCCATGTCACCGGCGGTGCGATTCAGATCGGTAGCGCGGGCTTGAATTCGGCCGGTGTCGATCAGGTGGATCTGATCGCGCGCAGCGTGCAGGTCAACGGCAAGGTCTGGGCTAATCGGCAGCTCAACGTCGTGGCTGGCGCCAACGATGTTAATCACGCCGATCTGAGCACACACGCGTTGCCGGCCGACGGCAACCAGCCGGCTGTTGCCATCGACGTCGCGCAGCTGGGCGGGATGTATGCCGGCAAGATCAGGCTCGTCGGGACCGAGGCGGGCGTGGGCGTGAACAGCCTCGGCACGATCGAGGCGCAATCGGGCGATATTGCGCTGAGCAGTCAGGGCAAGGTCACGCTTGCAGGCTCGACGAGCGCGAGCGGTAACGTGCAGATCCAGGCGGCCGGGGACGTGTCCAATAGCGGAGCGCTGTACGCCGCGCAGAGCGCAACCGTGGGTAGCCAGGGGCACGTCACCAATAGCGGCACGCTTGCCGCGCTGGGCAGCACGACAGTCAGCGGCGCGAGTATCGATTCGAGCGGCGGGCTCGGTGCAGGCGTCGACGCGAACGGCCATTTGATCGGTACGGGCAATCTGACGGTGACCGCGACGGGCGCCAGCAGCATGACCGGACAAAACCTCGCGGGCGGCAGTCTGACCGCGAGCGGCAGCAGCCTGAACCTGACGGGGGCGCAAACGGTCGCGAACGGTTCGGCGACCTTGACGGCCACCGGAGCCGGTGGCGATACCGGCAACATCACCCATACGGGCGCGACCTTGAGCGCGGGCGGCGGTGCGCGCTTGGGTGCCACTGGCGCGGTCACGAACGACAAGGCGCAAGTGCGCGCGGCGCAGCTCAATGTCAACGCGGCGAGCTTGTCGAATCGGGGCGGGCAGCTGGTGCAATCGGGCTCCGGCAGCAGCACGATGACCGTGACGGGAAGCGTCGACAACACGCAAGGGGTCATTCAAGCAGACGGCGGTGCGACGCTGACGGCGGCGAACGTCACGAACACGGCTGGCCGGATCGTGTCGCTGAACGCGGACGGCTTGTCGCTGAACGCGAGCGGGCAGATCAGCAATGCGGCCGGCACGACGGCACAGGGCTTGGTCGGCGGCGTGATCGGCGGCAAGGGTAACGTCACCGTGCAAGCGAGCTCGCTGACCAACAGCGGCACGCTGACGGCGGTGCAGGCGCTGAATGCGACGGTCAAGGGCTCGCTCGACAACAGCGGCGGGAAGATCGAGACCAATCAGCTGACCCTGAGCGCCGCGAGCCTGACGAACGAAGGCGGGACGCTGACGCAGCTCGGCACGGGGCCGACGTCGATGACGGTGGGCAACGTCATCGACAACGCGAACGGCGGCGTGATCGAGACGAATAGCCAGGATTTGACGCTGGCGCCGGCGAGCCTGAACAACAACGGCGGTACGATCACGCACGCTGGCACGGGCACGTTGACGATTACCGCTGGCAACGGCGCGGGCTCCTTCACGAACGCCGGTGGGACGGTGGTTGGCAATGGCCGGATCGCCGTCTCGGCCGCTGGTATTCAAAACAACAGCGGTTCAATCGCTGCCGGCAAGACGCTGAACGTTTCGACGAGCGGTAACGTCGACAACACGCAAGGGGTCATTCAAGCAGACGGTGGCGCGACGCTGACGGCGACGAACGTCACGAACACGGCGGGGCGGATCGTTTCGTTGAACGCGGACGGCTTGTCACTGAACGCGAGCGGGCAGATCAGCAATGCGGTCGGCACCACGGCGCAGGGCTTGGCCGGCGGCGTGATCGGCGGCAAGGGCAACGTCACCGTGCAAGCGAACTCGCTGACCAACAGCGGCACGCTGACGGCGGTGCAGGCGCTGAATGCGACGGTCAAGGGCTCGCTCGACAACAGTGGTGGGAAGATCAGTGGTGCGGCGGTGACTGCGAACGCGAGCTCGCTGAAAAACGTCCACGGCGCGATCACCGGCGCGACGGTATCGCTGACGATGCCGCAACTGGACAACAGCGGCGGGCAGATCGAAACGAATCAGCTGACGCTGAGCGCCACGAATCTGACGAACGAAGGCGGGACGCTGACGCAACTCGGTACGGGGCCGATGACGATGACGGTGGGCAACGTCATCGACAACGCAAACGGCGGCGTGATCGAGACGAATAGCCAGGACTTGACGCTGGCTCCAGCGAGCCTGAACAACAATGGCGGCACGATCACGCACGCCGGCACGGGCACGTTGACGATTACTGCAGGCAACGGCGCGGGCTCGCTGACCAACGTGGCGGGCAAGATCGCCGGCAACGGTCAGGTCGCCATCTCGGCCGGTGGTATTCAAAACAACAGCGGAGCGATCACTGCCAGCAAGACGCTGAACGTTTCGACGAGCGGTAACGTCGACAACACGCAAGGGCTTCTTCAAGCGGATGGCGGCGCGACGCTGACGGCGGCGAACGTCACGAATACGGCGGGCCGGATCGTTTCGTTGAATGCGGACGGTTTGTCGCTGAGCGCGAGCGGGCAGATCAGCAATGCGGCCGGCACGACGGCACAAGGCTTGGTCGGCGGCGTGATCGGCGGCAAGGGTAACGTCACCGTGCAAGCGAACTCGCTGACCAACAGCGGCACGCTGACGGCGCTGCAGGCACTGAACGCGACGGTCAAAGGCTCGCTCGACAACAGCGGGGGGAAGATGAGTGGCGCGGCAGTGACCGCGAACGCGAGCTCGCTGAAGGACGTGCACGGTACGATTACCGGCGCGACGGTATCGCTGACGATGCCGCAACTGGACAACAGCGGCGGGCAGATCGAAACGAATCAGCTGACGCTGAGCGCCACGAACCTGACGAACGAAGGCGGGACGCTGACGCAGCTCGGTACCGGACCGATGACGATGACGGTGGGCAACGTCATCGACAACGCGAACGGCGGCGTGATCGAGACCAATAGCCAGGACTTGACGCTGGCTCCAGCGAGCCTGAACAACAATGGCGGCACGATCACGCACGCCGGCACGGGCACGTTGACGATCACCGCCGGCAACGGCGCGGGCTCGCTGGCCAACGTGGCGGGCAAGATCGTGGGCCATGGCCAGGTCGCCGTCTCTGCGGCCAACCTCGACAACACGGGCGGCTCGCTTACGGCGCGCGGTCCCCTATCGGCCACCGTAGCCGGTGCGCTGAACAACACGGGCGGCGTGCTGCATTCCGACACGAATCTGAAGGCCACGAGCGGCGCCGCGCTGACCAACGTCGGCGGCAAGATCAACGTTGGCACGGCGACGAGTGCCGGCACCGCCAACACACTGAGCCTCAGTGCCGCGTCCATCGACAATACACGCGGCTCGATCCAGAACGCCGGCACGGGGGCGACCACCGTCTCCGGCACGAATCAGATCGTCAATAGCAATGCCGGCGGGGCGACCGGCATGGGCAGCATCACCGGCGGCGGCAACGTGACGCTGACCACCGCGGCGCTCTCGAACACGCAAGGTGGCCAGCTGAGCGGCACGAACTTGCAGATCAATGCGGGGAATCTGGATAACACCGGCGGCCTGATCGGCAACATCGCGCATGCGAGCGGCGACGTCGGCATTTCGACCACCGGCACCGTCAACAACGCGGGCGAGATCAGCGCGTCGCGCAATCTTTCCATCACGACGAGCAGCCTGTCCGGCGGCGGTGTCTACAACGCGGGCGGCGACGTCACCTTCAACCTCCAAGGCGACTTCAGCAATGGGCCTGGCTACCAGTTCAATGCTGGCCATAGCCTGACGTTCAATTTGCCAGGCACGTTCAGCAACAGCGGCAGCCTCGTCGTATTCAACAATCTCGGCATCAACGCGAGCAACATCAACAACACCGGCGCGCTGACGGCAGGCGGCCTGCTGAGCACGCATTCGAACACGCTGACCAACACCGGCTCGATCGTGGGCGGCAGCGTGTCGCTGAACGCCACGCAAACCTTGTCGAACCTGGGCACGAGCGCATTGATCGGGGCGACGGACACGGCCGGCACGCTGGAACTGCTCGCCCCAGACATCGAGAACCGGGACGATACGACCGCGACCGACGCGCAGGCGAGCACCACGATCTACGGTCTCGGCAAGGTCGTCCTCGCCGGCGGCAAGGACGCGAGCGGCAATTACACCAACGCGAATCTGATTCGGAACCAGTCTGCGCTGATCCAGTCGGGCGGCGACATGGAGATCCACGCGGATCTGGTGACGAACACCCGGCGTGTGGTGACCACGACCGGCTTCACGTCGTCGGTCGATCCCGCGCTGTTGGAACGCTACGGTATCAGTATGTCCGGTTGCGTCGCCGACCCCGTCTACGCGGCCGCTTGCAGCGGTCAAGACGTCGGTTGGGGCTCCGTGCCCAATCCGAAACAAATTGGCGGTGTGTTCACTGAGCCACCGCATGGCGGCCAGTGGAACAGCGGGTATCAGGACACGACCTATACGGGTGTTGCTGTCGCAAACACGATTGCGTCCATCAGTCCGAAATCGCAGATCGTCGCCGGCGGCAACCTGAATGCATCGTCGGTCGGGATCTTCCAGGTCTACTGGAGCCAGTTGGCCGCCACAGGCAACCTCGCGGCGCCGAAGAAACTCGACGATAACAGCTGGGTGGGCCAGACGGCGCCCAAGGTGATAGTTACGTACTCGGGGGAATATCACTACAACAACTACGACAATAGCGAGCACAACTGGCAATTGCCGTTTGGCGATGCCCCGTTTGTGGGGAACCGTCCGGGCGGCTATGACCAGCCGGCGCCGGCCGACATCCACACTTATGCGCTGCCCGGTTACGAGTCGAGCGTCACGTCCAATGGCACCATCAGCGGCACCGGCGTAACGATCAACAACACGGGAGGCAATGCCGGCATCACGCCGCTCGGGCTGTCGCCCGGCGAGACCTTGACCGGCGTCGGCGCCGGCACGGTCAGCGGCCAGGTTCGTACCGACACCGTCGCGGGCGGTCCCGCGCCGATCGCCATCATCCATGGCAACGCGGGCATCGGTGCCGCTGGTATCGAGGGCGCTCACGCGCCGGTGGCCATCATCCGCGGCATCCCGGGCGGTGGGGCCGGCGGCGCGTCCGATCCCATCTTCGGCAAAGCCACGGCGTTACCGGTGCTGAACAATCTCAGCGTGCCGCAAGGCGGGTTGTTCAAGGCGGATGTGGCGCCCAACGCACCGTACTTGGTCGAGACCAACCCGGCCTTTACGAATCTTCACCAGTGGCTGTCGAGCGACTACTACTACCAGCAGTTGAGCTTCAACCCGGCGCAAATCCATGAGCGACTCGGCGATGGATTCTACGAGCAGCGTCTGGTGCAAAACCAGGTTCTCTCGCTGACCGGCAAATCCGTATTGGGCAACTACGCCGATACGCAAGCCGAATATCAGGCCTTGATGACGTCCGGCGCGAAGCTGGCCAAGTCGCTGAGCCTAGCTCCAGGCATGGGACTGTCGGCCCAGCAGGTTGCGGCGCTGACGGACAACGTCGTCATCATGCAAACGCAGGTGGTGGACGGTCATTCGGTGCTGGTGCCGGTGGTCTATCTCGCACAGGCGAGCCGGCAGGACATGAGCGGCGGCCCCGTGATCGCCGCGAAGGACATCGACCTCGAGAACACCCAGGGCTTTCACAACAGCGGGACGATCATCGCGTCCGACAGCATGACGATCGACGCGCAGAGCATCGACAACAAGAACGGCAAACTGCAAAGCGGTGGCCTCATGAAGCTCACGACCAAGGGCGACATCGATTTGACGTCGGCCACGGTCAACGCGGGCAGTCTTGGTCTGTCGGCGGACGGCAACCTGATCCTCGATACGGCCGCGAACACGTTGACGCAGCTCACCGCGGATGGTGGATATCGGACCACGACAACGCTCGGACCGAGCGCGAGTCTGCACGTCGACGGCGACGCGGTGATCGGCACGGGCGGCAACTTCGAGCAGAACGCGGCCAGCTTGTCGGTGGGCGGCGATCTGTTGACGGGGATCAAGGGCAATTGGACGCTGGGCACGCAGCTAACCGGCGAACACAAGGTCGGGTACGGCGGCAACGGCATTTCGGACACCAACTTTACGTCTCTGATCGGGAGCAGCGTGAAGGTGAAAGGGACGTCGACGCTGCTGGTCGATGGCGACCTGACCGCGATCGGCGCGAACCTTAAGCTCGACGGCGGCGGCACGATCGTGACTGGCGGCAACGTCTCGCTGCTTGCGTCGCGCTCCACGTCGACGGCTCACAGCAACGGCTCGGACAGCGACTACTCGGCCGACATTCGTCAGGCTGACGACACGGTGACGGGGACGACGCTAAAGAGTGACCACAGCCTAGCCGTCGCAGCGGGCAAAGACTTGACGATCACCGGCAGCACGATTGACCTCAAGCATGGCAAGGCATCGCTCGGGGCAGCCGGCGACGTCAAGATCGGGGCGGCGGCCGAGACGCACTTTTCGGACGTCTACGAGCAAGGGAGCCACAGCGGCTTCGGCAGTCACAGCTCGCATGTCGACCATGTCGTCGAGACCACTCAGTTGTCCGACGGCAGCTCGATCTCGGCCGATAGCGTCGCGATCGAGAGCTTCAAGAAGAACATCGCTGTGACGGGCAGTGTCATCGGCGGTTCCAGCGGCGTGTCGTTGACGGCCAAGGCGGGCAATATCGACATCAGCGCGGCGACGGAGACTGATGAGGATTCCGAATTTCACGAGCGCAAGCAATCGGGCTTCACGGGGGCTTCCGGCGGTGTCGGCTTTGGCTACGGGTCGAGCGACCAGAAGGACCAGTTCAACGGCACTTCGATCACGCAGAGCCAATCGCGCAGCCTGGTAGGCAGCGGGGCGGGCAACGTGTCGATCTCGGCGGGCAAGGACCTGCACATCGGCGGCAGCGACATCATCGCGAACAAGGCGCAGGACGATACGAAGGACAAGACGGGCAACATCGCGATCCAGGCACAGAACATCACGATCGATCCGGGTCAGGACGCGGAGCAATCGCATGAGGAGCAGAGCGGGCATTCGAGCGGCATTTCGATGTCGATCGTGGGCACGCCGCTCGATACGATTCGCAACACGCGCACGGCTGCGTCAACGGGCAAGGCCGTGCAGCGCTTGCAGCAGACCAGTGCGGCGGTTGGTGCGGGCTCGGCCGATGCGCCGTCGGTGGCGTTGTCGTTCGGCAGTAGTAGCAGTTCGAGCACGACCGACCAGTCGAGCACGGTCAATGCGGGCAGCACCATTCTCGGTGGCGGCAACGTGTCGTTGACGGCGATTGGCGGTGCGGTGACGGACGCGAACGGCAAGCCGCTCGATGGCGATCTCACTGTGTCGGGCTCGACGATCACGGCGAAAGGCATCGCGACGCTCGAAGCGAACCGCAACGTCGCGCTGCAGACGTCCACCGATCAGTCGCGCCAGAACACGCAGTCGAGCAGTTCGAAATCGAGCCTGACGATCGCGTCGCCAGGCTTGGGTGATATAACGCGCTGGGTAACGGGCGCGCCCAATAGCAGTGGGGTGTCGTCGTCGCCGTACAACGCGAGCCGCAGCAGCGACAACGGCAACGCGGATACGACCAAGCAGACCGCGACGGTGGTGACGGGTAGCAGCGTGGCGGTGCGCAGCAAGAAGGGCGACGTGAACGTGATCGGCTCGGGCATCGTAGGCACGCAGAACGTGGACGTGATCGCGAACCAAGGCGCGATCAACGTGCTGGCCGGCCTGGAGACGAACAACACACACGAGGAATCGAGCGGCCACCAGATCGGGAGCCTGGGCAGCAACGGCACGAGCACGGGCTTTACCGTCGGGGTGTCGCGCAATCACTTGGTGCAAGACAGCGCCGAGCAGATGCAAAGCAAGATCCGCAGCCAGATCGTGAGTACCGAGGGCGACGTCACGCTCAATGCCAAGCGGGACCTGACGGTCAAGGGCGCGGATGTGTCGGCGGGCCAGAATCTGACGCTGATGGGTCAGAACGTGACGCTTGATCCGGGCACGGACGCGCAGCAAATGAGTATGAGCCAGAGCGCGAGCCAGTACGGCACGACGTTGGCGCTGGGCGGCTTGGCCGGCAACACGATCGCGACGATCAACCAGAGCTTGAACCAGGCGCAACAGACGCACGACAAGCGCTTGCAGGCGTTGTATGGGGCGCAAGCAGGCTTGGCTGCGTACGGTGCGTACGCGGCGACGGCGGGGGCGACGAGTGTGGCCGCGAACGCAGGGGCGAGTGCCGCCGCGAACACGGCGACGAGTGCCGGAACGAATGCAGCCACGAATGCGAAGCAGGGCGCCAAGCCGACGTTGGTGAAGGTGACGGTCAGCGTGGGCGGCAGCTCGAGCCATGCACAATCGCAGAGCAGCGCGGTGGTGAACGACGGCACCGCGCTCAAGGCAGGCGGCGACGTGAAGATCGTCGCCACGGGCAGCGGCGCGGTGGATGCCAATGGTGTGCCGCTCGATGGAGACATCAACTCGCACGGCACGCAGATCAGCGGTCAGAACGTGACGCTGAACGCGGCGCACGATTTGAACCTGCAAAGCGCGCAGGACACGAACCAGCAGACGAGTAGCAACAGCAGCAGCGGCGGGAGCGTGGGGGTGGGCCTGGGCATCGGCGGCGAGCAGAACGGTTTCACGATCGAACTGGCGGCCAATCGCGCAAAGGGCCACGCGAAGGGCAACGGCACGACGAACCTGGACACGCAGGTGACGGCGAGCCAGACGCTGTCGATCACGAGCGGCCGGGACACGAACCTGCGCGGGGCGGAGGTGTCAGGCAATACGGTGAAGGCGGACGTGGGGCGCGATCTGAACGTCCAGAGCCCGCAGGATACGAACGTGTACGACAGCCAGCAGATGAGCGCGGGTGTGCAGATGAGCATCTGCTTCCCGCCGCTCTGCGTCGGACAGACGGTGAGCGGCTCGGCCAACTTTGCGCAGCAGTCGATTAAGGCGAACTACCAGTCGGTCAATCAGCAAAGCGGGATCTTCGCGGGCCAGGGCGGCTTCGATGTGAACGTGGGCCGCCATACGCAGCTCGACGGTGGTGCGATCGCGAGCACGGCGAGCGCGGACAAGAACACGCTGTCGACGCAGACGTTCGGGTACACGAACCTGCATAACGAGGCGAGCTACTCGGGCGAGAGCGTGGGCTTTAGCCTGAGTGGGGGAATGGGCAAGAGCACGCCGGATGGCGCGAGCTTCAGCGCGCCGCCGGTGCAGACGCCGAGCAACACGGCTGGGCCGTCGAACTCGGCGGGCCTGGGGCCGAGCGGCTTCGGGGCGGCGGGCACGAGCGACAGCGCGTCGGGGACGACATATGCGGTGGTAAGCCCGGGAACGATCACGGTGCGCGGGGATACGGGCACGGGGCACGACAGCACGGCGGGGCTGGATCGGGATGCGACGCACGCGAATGGGTCGGTGACGAACTCGTTCAATGCGCAGAAGGTACAGGACGACTTGGCGGTGCAGCAGCTGACGGTCCAGGTGGGGATGCAGGCGGCGGGGGATGTGGCCGATGCGTTGAAGAAGCGGGCAGACGATCGGGCTCAGAAGGATAAGGTCGCGCTCGACGAGGCCATCAAATCGGGTGACCCGGATGCGATAGCCAAGGCTCAGCAGACGGCGGATGCGTCGGCGTTCGAGGCGAAGCTGTGGAGTGAGGACGGTGGCGCGGCGCGCACGGGGCTGCATACGCTAGTGGCGGCTACCGGGGCGGCGCTGGGGGGAGGAAGCGTCCCGGGCGCAGTGCTCGGCACGATCGCGGGGGATACGGCGGGCGGGTGGGCGAATTCGACGTTCGGGGACACGCTCGGGGGGAGGTTGCTGACAAATATCGCCTCGGGGACAGCGGGGGCGCTCGCGGGTTGGGCTGCTGGGGGCAGCGGGGGGGCCTGGAGCGGGGCGAATGGGGCGTTCGGTGCTGATCTTTACAATCGGCAACTTCACCCCGATGAAGGAAAGAAGTTAAGGGATCTGCAGAAGGGCAAAAGCGCTGAGGAACAACACAAGCTGGCTGCTGCCGAGTGCGCGCTGGTGCAATGTGCTGCGGGCGTGCCGGACAGCGATCCAGACAAGGCTGCGCTGGTGCAGCTACAGAACGAAGGTCAGCAATATACGAAGCAGCAGAACGACTTGATAGCGGCAGGCGCCTTTGATGGGTACGGCGCAGCAGACAGGTTCAATGATTGGTACGACCGCAATCAGATGTCGAATCGCTTGACCGGTGCGGTCCAAGGCGTCGGAAGTGCAGCAGTCGCGGCGGGCGCAGTCGGCGCCGGCTGTGCGTCGTTAGTGGGATGTGGGCTCGGCGCGGCAGTGGCCACGGGCGCACTGGATTACTCCAAGGCGGGCTTTACGGAGATGGTAAGCGGCAATCCGACGTCGACCTACGGGGAGCAGGTGCTGGAAAGCCTTGGGATGAGCCAGTATGCAGCGGGGCTGACATATGCAGGGCTTAACTTGGGGGCAGCGGCCGGGAGTGTCGCGGCCAATAACGCGGCGGCTCAAGCCGCTGCGCGGGGCGTGCCGCAGTCAGCGGAAGCGGTACAGGCTGGGATTAAATATGATCTGACACAACAGGTTGCCGATTTGCGCGCAACGTTGACGGGCAGCGCTAAGACCAGCGGCAATATGGGGGTGGCGCAGATTAACATTCCTGGCGTTCAACAGACAATGGCGGCGTCCAGCCAAATTGCCAATCCAACAGAAGCCCAACAAGCTCTAGGCTTCGTTGGACAGGTTCAGGAGACATTCCCTAGTTCCAGTGTTTGGACGGGCGGAAATGATCCTGTACTTCTCAACCGGAGCGTCGACTCCGAAGCCAAGATATTGAATAACGTTGCGGCGCAGCTTGGCGATAACACGTCGGTCAGCGGCACCATCAACCTGTTTACCGAGCGGGCACCGTGTGCTAGCTGTTCGAACGTGATTCAGCAGTTTCAGGAGAAGTATCCAAATATCAAAATCAACGTTATGGATAATGGCGGAGTCGTCAAGCCAACGAAACCGGGAAATTGATATGAGTGATGACAGCGTTGATCGAGTGCCGTACGAAACCATCAAGGCGTTGGCGCTTGATGCTTATTACGATTCCTGTAGAGATAATGCGCTCATGAGCGGGTGGTCTCACAGAGAAGTGCTGGGGAGTGTTGACTATGCGTTCGAGGTTGCATACGAGTCCCAGATCGAGAACCTAATGCTGTGCGTGGTTCAGTTGATACTGTCGGGCGGGTGGTATCAGGAGGCCGAACAGAGAATGAGAAGTAGGATCTCCGACCAACTCTCTGTGGACGGCTTGGACAATCTTCTACAAGGGATTCCAACGGAGGAGGCCGAGCTGTTCAAACACGACCTGAAAATCCTCAAGTTGGTCTGATGTTCCGGCCTCGAAAAAACGGTAAGCCCAGCGTAGACGGGCTTACCGTTTGCGGCGCCGTTCAAGCGTGGGTGATAACGAGCCTGCCGAGCTGAACTTCGATCCTGACGCGCTGACCGGGATCGGCTGATTCCGATCGGCGATCGGGCGCTGGCGTGGATCAGGAAGTACCTCGATGAAGTGAGGCCGCAGCTTGCACTGGCGAGCGACACGGGGACGCTGTTCCTGGCGGTGACGGGAGACAGCATCGGCACGCGCAGCTTGGGGCTGCTGGTATCGGACTACATCAAGCGTTCGGGGGTAGACAAGCGCGGCTCGTGCCACCTGTTCCGGCACACGATGGCGACGCTGATGCTGGAGAACGGGGCGGACGTGCGGTTCGTGCAGGTGATGCTGGGGCATGCGCAACTCACGAGCACGCAGATTTACACGCAGGTGGCTATCCGGGCGTTGAAGGAGATTCACACGGCGACGCACCCGGCGCGGCTGGAGCGGCGCGAGGAGGCCGAGCGGATCGAGCAGACGCAACCGAACCGGTTGCTCAAGCGAGTGTATGGGCAGAAGGAAGCATGACGAATGTGCTGACTGTGACTGTGCGGTTGGGAACGGTGGCACGCCATAATTATTGCAGCTACAATAAATCCACATGAAAATCGAGTTCGATCCCGCCAAGGATGCCAGCAACAGCCGAAAGCACGGCGTTTCGCTGGCTCGGGCGAGCGAGTTGGATTGGGGCACGGCGCAAGTCGAGGAGGACAACCGCTTCGACTACGCCGAAGACCGATTCATCGGCTATGCGCTGTTAGGTGATCGGCTGTACTGCGTGGCGTTTACGTATCGGAATGACGTCATACGTGTCATCAGCCTTCGCAAAGCCAACCGCAGAGAGGTTCAACGCTATGAGCAGCAAACGTAAATTGATTTACCCGAGCGACGAGGAAGACGCGGCGATCCGGCGTGGCATTGCCGCCGACCCGGATACGCGGGAGCTGAGCGATGAGGAGTTCAAGCGCTTGCGTCCGTTCGAAGAGGTGATGGCCAAGCGCCGTGCCGGGCGTCCGCCGCTGGAGCGGCCGAAAGAGCAGGTCAGCATTCGATACGACGCGGATGTCTTGGATGCGTTTCGTGCCACGGGTGAGGGCTGGCAAACGAGAATCAATGCGGCGCTGCGGGTGTATCTGTCGGAGCATCCGCTGCGCAAAGCGTAGTGGTCTGCGGCCTTCTCTTTAGCCAGCGATGCTCGACGCTGTGCCGAATGGTGCCGCCGACATCAAAGATGTGCGGGCCTGTCGGCCCGATGGTGAAGGGGGGCCAGCGGCCCTATCGGGCCGAAGCGCACGAAGGGCCGGGGGTAAATCTCGTGCCGGCGTTGCCGTCCCGAGATTGAACATAACGCTGGGAAATTAGCGAGTTCTGCCGGGCGGTCGGAGGAATTGGAGTCAGGTGCCCGCCCGGCAGAACACGCTAATTTGCGTTATGTCTGGCGCCCCCGGCCCGAGTCACGCGCGCGGGGCGCGCATGATGATTCCCGTCCGCCCCCAAGGGGCTCCCCATCAAGCCGCCTTCGGCGGAAACCAACCCCCAACGTAAAAAGCGCGGTTTGGCATGCGGTGCAAGCCGCGGAGTCGTCTTGCACCGCACGGCCTGAGCGTGGCGAACCGATCGCCGTCAAGGCCAAGCCCTGCGGGCGCGCTGACGCGCGGCCTTGACGGGTTTGGCGTGAGGGACCGAACCAAGTTGCCGCCTGACTGTTAACTGCATTGGTCTGCATGCGCCGAGGTTCCGCCGGGTTTGCCGTCGCACTGCGTGCGCCGTCAAACCCGGCGGGCGAAGAAGGCTTGGTAAGCGGGGCATGCTGCTTCTGGCAAACTCGCGTCTTGAGGGCGAAAACCGCGTCTGGGGCAAAAAATTGTTCGCAGCGGGTCACGTCGGGGGAAATCGGGCTGCAAAGCCAAGCTGCGTCTAGGCGAGCGGGGCATCGACAACGGCGGGGGTGTCGGGGCGTGCTGATCTTTACAATTGGCAGTTGCATCGCGACAAAGATCCGAAGAAGGACGAAAGGAAAAGGCTTGACGCGCTGGAGGAAGGGAAGAGCCCTGAAGAGACGCAACGGTATGAAGATGCGGCGTGCTATCGGATCCAGTGCGCAGCTGGGCTGTCGAGCGATAATCCGAATTACCAGGCCAAATGGGACTCGCAGCAGCGCGGGGCTGGATATCTGAAGGAGCAGGGTGATCTGTGGAGTTGACCCTGTAATCCCGGACACAGCATCACACTAAGGTTGCTGAATCCATCGCACGTCGGAACGCTCGTGGCGAACGATATTTCAACGCG
>NZ_RBZV01000012.1 GCF_003628145.1 Trinickia fusca
CGCGTTGAAATATCGTTCGCCACGAGCGTTCCGACGTGCGATGGATTCAGCAACCTTAGTGTGATGCTGTGTCCGGGATTACAGGGTCAACTCCACCATATAACCAAGTTAGACGCCAAGGAACATCATGACAGTTAGGCGCATGGACAACGTCGGCATCGTCGTGGAAGACATTGATGCCGCCATTGAGTTCTTCACCGAACTCGGTCTCGATCTCGAAGGGCGTGCCCCAGTTGAAGGAGCCTGGGCAGACGGCGTCACGGGATTGCGCGGCATGCGCGTCGAGATTGCCATGATGCGTACGCCGGACGGTCACAGCCGGCTCGAGTTGTCCCGCTTCCTCGCGCCGCCAGTGGTCGCCGATCACCGCATCGCCCCAGTGAACGCTCTCGGTTACCTACGCGTCATGTTCACCGTGGAGGACATCGACAATACGCTCGCCCGGCTCGGCAAATGCGGCGCGAAGCTCATCGGCGAAGTGGTCCAGTACGAAAACATGTATCGGCTCTGCTACATCCGGGGTCCCGAAGGAATTCTCATCGGGCTCGCCCAACAGCTCGGGCGGCATGTTTCCCGAGAGAACCCCATAGAAGATGGCGTCTAGTCCGGCAGTTGAGTGTCTGCTTACACGTAGCCCACCTTGGCGGGGGCAAATTCCGCTTTGGGTCGAGGCTGTGTGAAAACGCGAAACTACTCGGTTTTCAGATGTCGCTTTACCCTTCCCGGGCCGCTGCTAAGCCAATACACGGCGATCTGAACGGTTGAATTTTTCGACTCGAGCGTTCGGCGTGCGTTTTCACACGGCCTCGGTCGAGAGAGGCCAGTTGCGTGCGGCTACTCTCGGCCATAACAGACCTGCGTGATGATCCTGTGAGAGCCTGCTCCTAGATGTTCAACGAACGTTGGTTGTTCAAAACGCGTGCAACGGAAGAAGCGTGCGAGGCTCAATGCGACGAGACATACGTGGTATCGGCGAACGCCGGTACGGCGAAGTTTTCGCGCATGCGCTTAGTCTCTGCCGCTGGCGTCAAGCCGAAGAGGCGCTTGAACTCCCGGCTGAACTGAGAAGGACTCGTGTAGCCCACGGCGTGACTCGCGGCCTCCGCGGTCAGGTCCTGGCGCACCATCAACAGGCGAGCCTGATGTAGACGCGTCGACTTGACGTACTGCATGGGCGATACCTGCGTGATCGCCTTGAAGTGGCTGTGGAAGCTAGGGACGCTCATGCCCGCCTCCTGAGCAAGCTGCGTCACGTCGAGCGACTGCGCATAGCTGGCGTGGATGAGGCGCAGAGATTTGCCTATTCGGCCGAACTGTCCGCGCATCGCCAGGGCCTCTTTCATCGAGTGTCCCTGTGCGCCAGTGAGCACACGGAAGTACAGTTCGCGCAGCAGGCCTTGGCCCAATACGGCTGCTTCGAGTGGCCGGTGCATCGCCTCTAGAAAGCGCAAGACGGACGACTGCATTGCGTCGTCCATCGGCGTCGACATCATGCTCTGAGGCGCCTGCACGCTTTCCGTCACGCCTTCGCGATCAATCTGCGCCGCAAGTTCGGCGGCCATAGCGAAATCCAGATGTAGGTACAGCGCAAGCAGCGGGCGCTCCGGCGTTGCGTCAGTTTCCATCGTGAATGGGACGGGCACGGACACGGCGAGGTAGTGATGCTCATCGTAGAGATAGAGCTGGTCGCCGAAGTAACCTCGCTTGCGGCCCTGGCAAACGATCACAATGCCGGGATCGTATAGAACCGGCGTGCGCGACAGCGCCCGGTTCGAACGCAGGACGCGGACGCTCGGCAGCGCCGTCAGGTTGTAGCCTTCGTCGGGCGCCAACGCGCGCAGCAGGGTAACGATGTGGTTCTGCCTTCCACGGGAAAGTTCAGGCTGCTCAGTGGAGGCGGGTTTTGCTTTCATAGTTTTGTGCAAGAAAATTAGCGAAACCAGCCTATCTTGGCCTCGATCGCGAGATTAGCATGCACTTTTCATTCGACATTAGGAAGAGTGCTTCAATGGCATCCAGCAAAACTCTGCTCATCACTGGCGTCAGCAGCGGCTTTGGCCGTGCCCTTGCACAAGAGGCGCTCGCGGTGGGGCACAAGGTTGTCGGTACGGTGAGAAGTGCGCAGGCTAAGCGCGATTTCGAGTCGCTCTCCGCGAGCAGCGCGTTTGGATGGGTTCTTGACGTGACCGATTTCGGCGCCATCGATGGCGTCGTGTCGGAAATCGAGACGAGCGTGGGTCCCATCGATGTGTTGGTCAACAATGCCGGCTACGGTCACGAAGGCATCATCGAAGAATCGCCTCTGTCGGAGATGCGTCGCCAGTTCGATGTGAATGTCTTCGGCGCGGTCGCCATGATGAAAGCCGTCTTGCCCCGAATGCGTAAGCGTCGACGCGGCCACATTCTGAATATCACGTCGATGGGCGGTCACATCACCATGCCAGGAATCGCTTACTACTGCGGAAGCAAGTTCGCGCTTGAAGGCATCTCCGAAGCCCTTTCCAAAGAGGTCAAGCCTTTTGGTATCGCCGTGACAGCCGTGGCGCCCGGTTCCTTCCGCACTGATTGGGCGGGCCGCTCAATGACGCGGACGCCCCGGTCGATCCCGGATTACGACGAAATCTTTGACCCCGTCCGCAAAGCGCGCGAAGAAAAAAGCGGCAAGCAACTCGGAGATCCTAGGAAAGCAGCACGCGCGATGCTTGCGGCTATTGCTGCAGACAGCCCGCCCGTTCATCTTTTACTGGGCAGCGATGCACTTGGGCTGGTGCGAGGCAAGTTGTCGGCGCTCGAAGAAGAGATCCGGGCGTGGGAGACTGTCACGGTCTCGACGGATGGCTGAACGCGAGTCTTGACGGTCTGAGCACCATGAAGCGCGCCGGCGGTGTCGCCCTATGGCTTCGGAAGCGCTTCGAGCGCCTCCGTTGCCTGATCTCAATTACGCCACGTCCGTGGCCCGATGACGAGTTTCTTTATTCCGAGTCGAGCGTGTGACTGCCGACATTGAATTTCGGCTCCCGTGAGGTGTTTTCGAAGCCACCGTGTACATGGTTTGCCACGCTGTTATTGATTGCAGCGACCCGCCGCGTCAACCGCGGGTGGGTCCGGAAGATTTCAGTGAGGAAACCGAAGATGGGCGGCACCATCTTTTCTTGAGCCATAAACGCGTCGGAATCCATCGATGCATTCAGGCGTCGGCAGCCGCAACCCAGCATCTGCAACGCGCCGCGCGACGCGTGCGTGTCCTTTGATAGATAGGCGCCAATGCTGTCGCAGGTGTATTCCCGCGAACGCGAGTAAGCCTTGCCGAGAAATGGGACGACGTGCGCCGGGAGCTTGAGCCCGTTGAGCCACGGGTTCAAGTGTCCCGCTGCATGATGGCCCAGCTCGTGACCAATCACGAAACGCACTTGGGCATCGCTATTCGCTTCGACGAGTGCACTGGTCAGGAAGATATAGCGGCCGCCGAGCAGGCGCCGCGCAAAGGCGTTAAAAATGCCGTTTGAATTGTAGATGAAGGTTTTCGGCGGTTCGGACAGGCCGACCTCCCGCGACGCGTCGACGACCATCGCGTGGAGCTGCGGGAACTGTTCGTTGCTGAGCAGCACCATGTTACCGAATGCGGATGCGCGATAGGCGGCGGACGCCAGCCAGTAGAAGATCACGGCCGCGATACCATATCCCACGTAGAGCTGGATGAAGTGGCCCGCCTTGGGATCATTCCAATATTTGTAGATTGCCTGCGCAATGGCGAGCCACAGAAGGACGCCAATCACGATCATGATCCAGTGATAGCGCTTTTCCCGCTTGTTTCTAAGCAGGTCGAATATATTCGCCATTCTGATTTCCCCCGCCCCCAAGTTGCTAACTGGTTTTCTTTTAGAGCGGCGTATCGAGCCGCAGTACGTATATAACGTGTTTCGAGATTACGCGCAAGCAGTTGAAGGTCGAGCGTGAGGTGTGAGTGACCGTCAGTTCAGCATCCCTTCCTCGGGACGCAACGTCAAGACCCGTACGCCGTTTTGAGTCACGGCTACAGTGTGCTCGAATTGCGCGGACAGTTGGCCATCGCGTGTCACAACCGTCCAGCCATCCGCTTCAGTCCAGACGGCGGAGCGTCCCTGGTTGATCATCGGTTCGATTGTGAACACCATGCCCTCTCGCAACATCAAACCCGTTCGCGGCTTTCCCCAATGCAGCACTTGAGGGTCCTCATGCATCTCCCGCCCGATGCCATGTCCGCAATATTCCCTTACGACCGAATAGCCGTTTCTCCGGGCGTGCTGCTCGATAGCATGGCCCACATCGCCAAGCCTAGCGCCGGGACGAACGGCCCTGATTCCCTTCCACATTGCCTCGTAAGTCACCTGCACGAGCCGTTTCGCCTGCAGCGACACCTCACCGACGAGATATGTCTTGCTGGAATCGGCGATATAGCCATTCTTCTCCAACGTGATGTCGAAGTTGACGATGTCCCCGGCTAGCAGGATGCCCGTCGTGGAAGGGACGCCATGGCACACCACGTTGTTGCGCGAAGCGTTGAGCGCGTAGGCATACCCGTACTGCCCTTTGCTTGCCGGGCGTGCGTTGAACTCATTGACGATGAGATCATCGACCAAATCGTTGACCTGCATCGTCGACATACCGATCAGGCTCAATTGGTCCAGATGGGCAAACACATCCGCCAGCAATTTGCCTGACTCCGCCAGCAACGCGATTTCTTCTGGCCGCTTGGTCATGTCGAAGCTATCCCGACGGCTTGTGCTACCACGCCAGCGGCGCGCAGTTCCCGGGCAACGATCTCATTGAAACTCATCGTCGGATTCATTTCGCACAACATGCCGACCTTGATCCAGAAGGCCGCTTGCGCGTTGATTGACCGGCACGATACAGCGCTTGCCTTTCGGATCTGATCGTGCAAATCGTCGTCGATATTCACAATGCCCACGCGCCCCTCCATATATGAAACATATACGAATCGTATATCGACATCAGATGACCGTGCAAGCACTTTCTGTCATGAGAAATCACCGGCTTGCCGATATCGGCCACAAACGGTGGGTCGGCGCCTTCTGGTTGAGCGCTCACGAGTGGTTAGGGGCTTGCGTTGTTGAGTTGCAAGCAGACGCTCGCAACCATGCCGGATGACGCCCCCTTCGGGTCGAGAGAGGCCAGTTGCGTGCGACTACTCTCGGCCAGTTGTTGCCGTTCGCAAAAGATATGAAGCCGCCATTCCAACGGCCGATTCACCTCGATAGCGGTCCTTTCGATCAAGCCCAGGATCGACGCGATGGGCCAAATCCGGAAATGGCCACCCCACGCCTTTTTATCAACTCGTCGGCGGGCACGAGTGGACTGGTCAATTGGGGCAATGTTTGGATATGATGACTTGTTGCCTGCGCACGTTGCATGACAATTGCAAATTGCTCGACGAGCAGGGAGGAATGTCCATGTTTCGTAAACTCGTGATTGGCGCGCTAGGCGCCATGGCTGCCTTGTTCTCGGCCACGGCATTCGCGCAAGGTACTGCGGCGGACGCAAAGGCCATGCTTGAAAAAACGGTTGCGGCGATCAAAGCCGATAAGGCCAAGACGCTCGACCAGATCAACAAGGGCGAAAACGGCTTCCTTGCTGGCGACCTCTATCCGTTCTGCTTCAATCTCAGCGACGGACGCCTCGTCGCGATCGGCAATCCCAACGTTAAGGGGTTGCTCGGCAAGGATGCGAGGACATTTAAGGACCCTACGGGCGACGTGTATGGCCCAAGGCTCTATGACGCGGCAAAAGAGGGCCAAGTCAACGAGGTCAGCTACATGTCTCCCAAGGCCGGCGCTGACAAGACGTGGGTGCCGAAGGCGAGCTTCGTTACCGCGGTCGCCGGCCTGGGATGCGGCGTCGGTTACTACAAGTAGTCCGACCCAACCAACCGTCATATGGGCGCCGAACGGCCGAACTCCGACGCCCACACAATGCTATTTTCTCGCGTGACCGGTCAGTTCTGATGCCCTTCACTCCGCATGTGCGGTTTGCCATCGAGGCTGGTCAGTTTTGATATCCGCGGCCGTCATTGGTTGTTTTTTCGTAGTCCGGTACTTTAATTTCCCTTTCGCCCCGCTTCTTCAGCCATGACCATCGCTTTCGAATCCCCCGATCAACCAGACGTGATCGCCCTCGTCGCCGACCTGGACGCGTACCAAGACACCCTGTACCCGCCAGAGAGCAGGCATGCATTGGACCTCGCGTCGTTGAAGCAACCCGATGTCTTGTTTGCCGTTGCGCGGAACAGTGAGGGGCAGGCAATCGGCTGCGGGGCGATAGTCCTCCGTCCTGAATTCGGCGAGCTCAAACGCATGTATGTCAGTCCTCGCGGCCGAGGGCAAGGCGTCGCCAGGAAACTGATGGCTCTACTCGAGTCACGTGCAATAGCACTTGGCTGCAAGTTGCTCAAGCTCGAAACCGGACCGTACCAACATGAGGCGCTGGCTTTGTACGCCTCAGCCGGCTATGAGCGGCGCGGACCGTTTGGCGATTACACGAACGACCCGCTGAGCGTGTTCATGCAGAAACACATCGGGTGAGACGTAGCGTCTCCAGAGTGTCGTGTAAGGCAGATCATCGTCGGGCAGTGATCGGCCAGTTTCAGACTGGTCGGTGTCAGCGCTCGAATCGTCGACAATCGGTGTCGGAAACCCGTCATTGAGGATGGGGCAACTCCATCGAATTTCTTCTGCTCCGATGTTGATCATTTTCGCCGGACTTCCTGCAGCAAATTTGCCAAAGCGCTGACCTTTGGCTGCGGAGAATCTTTGCGCCAGATCAGAAGAGTCCGGACGCTGCGGTATTCGCCTTTCAGTTTGTGCACTGACAGCCTGGCCCGTTCGGTATAGGTATCAAGAACCGCAGCGGGAATCAGCGCAACGCCCATACCTGCAACGCAGCAGCCTAGAATTGCGTGATACGAGCCGACCTCGACAATCCGCTGAGGGACCACACTGTCACGCGCGCACCATGCCTCCAATCGCTGACGATGCGGGCAATCCGGCTCGAAGGCCAGTAGCGTACCCGTGCGCAAATCGCGAGCTGACCGGATGGGCCGATGATCCTGGGGGCCAATAATCACCAGGTCTTCGACATAGGCGAGCATGGTCTCCAGTCGCGTATCGGAAACCGGCTCGGCGACTAGCGCGGCGTCCAGTTCACCCGCGAGAACTCGCGCGGTCAAAGGCCGAGGCGCGCCCGTTCGCAGTTCCACCGACAGACCAGGATAGCGCTCATGCATCTGGCCAAGTACTGATGGAAGGCGAATGGCTGCAGTGCTTTCCATTGCCCCCAGGTTAAGTACGCCACGCGGGACTTCATCGTGCATCGCTCCACGCGCTTCTTCGGCCAGCGCCAGCAGGCGGGTCGCATAGTCGAGCAGAACCTTGCCTTGTGGCGATAGCTGAAAACGCTTGCCCTCACGTATGAAGAGCGTCGCTCCGAGATCGCTTTCCAGTTGCTGAATTCGAGTAGTGATATTCGACGGCACTCTGTGCAGCAATGCGGCAGCACGAGTGATGCCACCCGTATGAGCGACAGCTTGAAATACACGCAGATCGGTCAGGTCCATTTTCTTAAAATGAGAACAATATCTTCTTATATATTCATTTTACATGAAACATTGCTGAACTTAGACTCTGCCATGCCTGCTGCAATGTCGCACGCGTGGCTTTGTGAAGGAATTGAAAATGATCGTGACTGTCTTCAGGTCCAGGCTTAACGCTGACGCACAAGATGAATACAAACAGTGGGCGTCCCGGATGAGCACGCTGGCCGCCGATGTACCTGGCTATATCTCACACAAGGGCTTCGTTGCCGAGGATGGCGAACGCGTGACCATCGTGGAGTTCGAATCTGAGGAGGGAATGCGTGCCTGGGCAAGACACCCGGAGCACGTGGAAGCGAAGAAGAAGGGGCGCAGCGTCTTTTTTACAGAATTCAGAGTGCAGGTCTGCCACGTCGTACGCGATACAGCCGACCATGGGTCGCGCACCGCGGGCGTGCGGACGATACTATGATTTGACGCGGCATACCCCAGTGCGCTGAATGTCCGTTGCCGACAGAGGCGACGGGCCGTTGTGGGTCGATTAGAGCCAGCCAACCATCCATCCGCGCACTCACCGGATGAAGAGAAGTACCCCCCGCATACTTCACTCAAACGACCCACTATCCCCCGCCAGCCGCGCGACGAACCATTCGACCGCAAGCCGCGCGACTTGCTCGAGCGCGCCGGGCTCTTCGAACAAGTGCGTCGCGTCCGGCACGATCGCGATGCGATGTTCGCAACGCAACAGCCCCGCGGCCAGCCCATTGAGCCCAATCACTTCTTCGTCAAGCCCACCGACGATCAGCAGCGTAGGTGCTTCCACGCGAGGCAGCGCATCGTGCGCCAAGTCGGGCCGCCCACCTCGCGAGACGACGGCGCACACGTCGTCGGGATAGTCAGCCGCCACGACAAGCGCCGCGGCCGCTCCGGTACTCGCACCAAACAACCCAACAGGCAATGACGCAGTCGCCTTCTGCGTGCGCAACCATTCGAGCGCCAGCGCGAGCCGGCGCGCGAGCAGCGCAATGTCGAAACGGTATTCAGCCGACAATAGATCGCGCTGGTGCTCCTCGTCGGTCAGCAGATCGAATAGTAGTGTCGCGAGTCCGCTACGTTCGAACCTACGCGCAACCTCCTGATTACGAGGACTCAAGCGCCCACTGCCGCTACCGTGAGCAAACGCGACGATGCCCAGTGGAGACTTGGGGATCGCCAAGATCCCTTTGAGCACGACGTTGTCGCCCGAAATCTCGACTTCGCTCATTTGCATGATCAGACGTCGGGGCGCAACAACCGTGTAACGCGCATCAAGCGCGACCGGCACGCGGCGAGCACGATCGCGGGCGAATGGGCAAAAGGTCCGCTCAGCACCGCGACGTGGGCGCCGCGATCGAACGGCTGTCGGCGTACGACAGGCAGCCGCACGGCACGAGCCCGAGTGTGCTGCAACGGCCGGCATGCGAGACGACAGGCCGGCCGCGCCGAACATGCCGCATCGGGCGCCGTGTGCGCGCGCGGCGGAGGTGAGCGGCGCATCAGGCGGCTCGCGGCGAGTCGACAGGCGGTGTGCCTTCCTTGAATAGCGCCGTCAACTGCGAACGCAGCTCGGGCGAATCGACGTGATGATGAACGGTGACTGCATGCTGCACAGCTGCTTCGAGCAATTCTTTGTCGGTATCGGCCGATAACGCGACCGAGCAATTCATTTCGCTCGGATATTCCCTGCAATCGATGTACTTGCGCGACATGGCATCCCTCCTTTCAAGCGGTAGACGCTGCCGAGCGCGAACTCTCGACCGCCCAAGCCATTGGTAAGAAAAAAGAAACACGCACGAAAGCTCGCGCTCCACCAAGTAAAGCACTTATCGATTGCCCACCAATGGACGTAAACCCTCCCTGCTTGCTACGTGCGACAACGCACGCGATCGGCGTCGCTCAAGCCTCGCTCGACATTGAAACGGATAAAGAGAACCGCACGACACCGACGACGCAGGATACCCATACGTCATACGTTAAAACGGTCTCGCGCACAGACTCAAGGCACAAGGTCACGCTGCTGCGGATCGAACATGATCACGCCAGGAATGCTGCGCAGGAAGTCCATCGCGAACAAGACGTGATTCGTATGCTCTCGCGTGTCGTCGTCAGGGAACACGACGCGAATGCGCCTGTCGATGCTCGACAGATCGTAGGGCGCAATGGCCCCGAGGATCCTGGCGATCACCGTCGAGTCTTGTTCGACCTCGGGACCGTGCTCGTAGAAAAAGCGCACACGCCAGTCGCCCCAGCAGAGCATGATCGCCTCCTCGAACTCGAGCGCGAAATCATCTTTCTTACGAAAGTACTCTTTCAGTTCAGTGACCAACACCTCGTCCGAGATGGTTGGTGCCCTGTCTCCAAGCAATGCATAGATAGAAAAGGTCATGAACGGGTCACTCCATTTCCAGCGACTGTCGCGCCGATAGCGTTCTTGTTCGAAGATACGAAGCGTTGCGTCTAAATGCAAGTCGCCGCGCAGCTCGACGAGCCAACCGAGGCCATGCGTCACGCGTGTTCGCCTGCGCGTGCCAGCTTCTCGCGCTCATAAGCCTTCGCTTCGGCCTTGAGCCCGGCTTTCGCGTAGAGATTGGCAAGCCGGTCGAGCATCGTCATACGCAGTCTGTCGCAGCCGAATTGCTCGGCCAAGCCCTTCGCGTCGATCCAGCTCCTTGCCGCACCCGCCACGTCGTTGCTCGCCAGTAACGCGTCGCCAAGCCTTTGCATCGCCTCGATCTTCGCGTGCGGAAACATGATCCGCCCCGCGCTCCGACTCGCCAGCTCGAAGTAGATCGCCGCACGCGCATGCTCCCCGAGACGGCTGCAACAATCGCCCGAGGCCATCAACGCATTGAGCACCATCGTCAGATTCTTCGCCTCGAGCGCAACCGGAATCGCGCGCAGATACCAGCGCTTGGCCTCAGCCACTGCGCCCTCGTGCAGCGCGCAATCGCCGATACCATGCAGCGCCTGCGCTTTGCCTACCGGCTGCCCCTGCTTGCTGTGATACGCGTACAGCGCACGATACTTGAGCCGCGCGTCGTCAAAGCGCTTGTGTGCCAGGTCGAACGCAGCCAATTGCATCAGCGCATCCATGCGCTCGCGCATCGGGCACGCTTCGTCGCCGGCTGTCGAAAGCAAATGCTCGAACACGCGCCCGCCCGAAAAGTCGACCGGCAACAACAGCACGTGCGCCGCCCGGCGAGCCTGCGCGAGCGCGCCCAGCGAATCGGCACCGGCATCGTCGCGAATGCAGAAGCGATGCCCTTCCATCCATGGCTCGAAGCCATCGATCGCCAGCAACGGCAGCACCATCTGACGAAAGCCCTCCGCGTCCGCGAGCGTGGCCGGCAGCCATGCCCAGACGATCGGCGCGCCCGCCGGCACGAGCGTACGCACGTGCTCGACAGTCGCACGCAAGCGGACGGCTGGCGGCTGCCCCGCGTCCATGCACACGAGCGGCAGCGGTGCCCATGGCGGCGCGCCGGTGTTCGTGCGCGCAGCGTTCTCAGCCGCGATCTGCACGGCCAGCGCGTCGAGGCACTGACGCAGATAGGCCTGCACCGAGTCGCACGCGAACGGAAACACGAGAAAAATGGCCTGCTGCATCCTGCGATCGAGCGATTGCATCATCTTCAGCAGCACGACCACATCGTGATCGGCCGCCTGCACGAGCAGCGTCGGGTCGTCGGGCTGGGTCACGAACTCGCCCAGCGCACCCTCGATGGCAGCGAACTCGCGATGCATGGCCAGACGCTTCCTTCCGCTCAGTTCAATCGGATATAGCGCGCGCGCACGACGGCATCAGCCTCGGTACGCATGTCGATGCCACCGCGCCCGCCTTCGAGCTCGAGCATCTGCGCAGCAAGACGTAGCTTGCCGGCCGCTTCGACCGCGACGTTGGGTTCGAGAAAGCGCACGACCGGCCCCTCCGGCGAGGCCTGCACTTGCATCAATACCTTGCCTTGCGCGTCGGCGATCGACACGCACTGCCCCGGCTCGAGCTTCAACGACGCCGCACGTTCGGTATCCTGCGTGCTTGCCGTATCGGCGCTGCCCGCATCCAACGCATTGAACGCATCGAGCGTGCCGACGATAAGCGGCTCGGGCCAGTTGCCTGGCTGCTCGAGCAGCACGCGCTCGCCGCGCCGCGGCTTGACGTTGCGCAAGCAGGTCAGCCAGCGTTCGAGTGGCGCACCGCTCGAGTCGGCCCAGCGCACTTTGATGCATCCCATCGCCTCTGGGTGATGCGTGTCGATGACCTCACCGACCCACGTCATCGGCATCGTCATCGACGACGGTTGTGTCGGGACGCCGTATGCGGTGCGCGGTTCGGTATCGTCCGCACTGCCGGCCCCTGTATCGAACAACCGCCGCAACGCGGCGATCGCCTCCTCCTCGAATACCGCCTCGAGCGTCGCGCTATCGGTTTCGTCCGTCATCGTGAACCCTCGTGTCAAATGATCCCGCCTGATACGTCACAGGCATCCATGGCAAGCGCACCAGGCGGTGCCGATCAATTCACGTAAGCGATCACCCCCGTGATCGTGACGCCCGACGAGTCGAGCGTAATCGAGCCGCCTTTGACCGACAGCACGATCTTGTCCGCAGTGATCGACACCTCGCACGGCCCGCCGTTACCGCCGATGTTGACCTTCGGCGCCCCGAGATTCGCTTCCGACTTGCCGCCGAGGTTCAGCTTGGGATCGCCGAACGCGGTGATGCCAGGGTCACCTTTGCCGCTAATCTGCACGCCCTGTCCGGTTCCCTCGATGCCCACCCCCGTCGTGTTGCCGACGATACCGACCCCCTTCGTATCGCCTTGGATGAATACGCCTTGCTTTTGGCTGTAGACCTGCACGGCGCCACCCATGCTGACGAGACCGAGGTCCTGGCCGGTGGCCTGCACCAGGACCGACTTCGCCGCATTGAGTGCGTAATCGCCGCTCGCGACGTTGATTTTGTGCGAGCCGGCCTCGACGAGGTGCGTGCTGTCGCCTTTGACGACGAACTCCTGCGTGCCGGCAGCGACCACAACGCGGTGATTGCCAGCCGTCACGGTATGCGTGCTGTCGCCCTTCACGGTCACGCTATGGTTGCCGCCGATACTGGTCGTATCATTGGCACCCACCTGCGCCGTGCGATGCTGGGTAACGTTGACGGTCTCGTTGTTGCCGATGCTCTTTTGCCGATCGTTGCCGACTTGCATGGTCTCGTTACGTCCGACCGAATGCGAGCGGTCGCGACCCACCGAGATCGAATGATCGACCTCGGCTTCCATGTCGAGGTTGCGCTCGGCATGCATCCACAGCTGTTCGAGGCCCTTCGCATCTTCGAAACGCATCGCGTTCGCATGCGAAGCCGCGCCGCCCGGCGACGACCGCGACAACAAACCGCTTTGCGTCGCGCTCGCGGGCAGATCCCACGGCGGCATGCTTTCGCCGTTATAGACGCGGCCCGTCACGATCGGGTAATCGGGGTCGCCATTCATGAAGTCGACGATGACCTCGTCGCCGACGCGTGGAATCTGCACGCCACCGAAGCCGCCACCGGCCCACGGGCTCGAGACGCGCACCCAGCATGATGAGTTCTGGTCCCGCTGCCCGTAGCGATCCCACAGGAATTGCAGCTTGATGCGTCCATAGCGATCGGTCCAGATCTCCTCGCCGGGCGGCCCGACGACGAGCGCGCTCTGCGGGCCATGCGTCCGCGGACGCGGTGTCACGCGCGGCGGGCGGAACGGCAACGTCGTCGGCTGGACCAGCACGTTCGTCTCGTGCAGCACACCCTCGCCTTCGTGTTCGCTCGCATAGACATTTTCCTGAAAGCGGTACTGGCTGCGCACGATCAGATACTGACGGTTCTGATCCGCACGCGGACAACGTTCGAGCGTGAACAGATAGCCGGTCGCCATGCCCCGGACATCGGTATGCGCCTCTGCACGCTCATGCTCCGCTTGCAGCTCCTCGAGCCGTACGCGGGTGTAATGCTCGCCCAGCCCATCGTCGCGATAGCCGCCCGGCCATTCGAACGTCGCGTAGCCGTCGTGATCGTGCCCGCGCGGGTCGACGCGCTGAGCCGACAGATCGGCGCGCGGTTTGATGTAGTCGTAATCGCTGGCTTGATGCGTGCCGACACTGACTTCCTGCGCGGGCAGCCAGCTGTCGATGTGCTCCTCATCGGCAATCGCAGTGCGATCCTGTCCGAAGTACGGAATCGTCTCGTAGCCGGGCAGCACGACGTGTGAGGCCATGCCGTCACACAGCACGAGCGTATGCGACTCGGCCGCGTGCTTGAAGTAGTAGTAGATGCCTTCGAACTCCATGAGCCGCGCGACAAAAGTCGCGTCGCTCTCGTTGTACTGCACGCAGTACTCGCGTGGCGCATAGGTCTCGCTCAAGCGGTTTTCAATCGGAAAGCCATAACGTGCCAGCACCTCCTGCACGATGTCCGGCACCGTCTTGTTCTGAAAGATGCGGCAATCGGCGCGCCGCGTAGCCAGCCACAGCCACGGCCGCACGACGAGTTCGTAACCGTAGTGCCGCTCGGCGCGCCGGCCGTTCAGCGAGGCCCGCGCGACGATCCCGTTCAGGTAGCGCGTGCCGCCATCCTGCATTTGCACGGTCACGGTCACGGGTTTGCCCAGCAGTTCGCGCAGCGACAAACTGTGGCTCGACGCCAGTGCGTCGATGCGGTATTCGAACGGCGCGCCAAGCGCCTCCCAACCGCTCAGGCGATGGAACTTGAGCTCGTCGCCGAGCGGGGATTCGAGCGTAAAGATGCGTGCCACGCGATCGTTCCTCGTCAGTTGTCGAAATCGAAGACGAAGTCGCCGTCGCGAGCGCCCACGCGAATCGCCGAGATGCGCCGAGCGCCTTGCGCTGCGCCGAGCAATTCGCGGCTGATACGCGGCAACACGGTATTGGTCAGGATGGCATCGATGACGCGCGCTCCCGATTCGGTTGCGTTCGCGCGTTCGAGAATCAGCCGCACGGCATCGTCGTCGTACGACAGCGCTGCGCCGTGATGCGCGTCGACGCGTGCACGAATACGCTCGAATTGCAGCTCGACGATACGCGCGAGCATCGCGTCCGACAGCGGGTAATACGGCACGATCGTCAGTCGCCCGATCAGCGCGGCCGGAAACACGCGCAACAGCGCGGCGTGCAACATCTCGACGAGCTCAATCGGCTCGGGCAGTTCAGTCGCATCGCGGCAGGCACGCGCGATCAGTTCCGAGCCCACGTTCGAGGTCAGGATGATGACGGTGTTGCGGAAGTTGATGTAGCGCCCCTCGCCGTCTTCCATCCAGCCTTTGTCGAACACCTGGAAGAACATCTCGTGCACATCGGCGTGCGCCTTTTCGATTTCGTCGAGCAGCACGACGCTATAGGGCCGGCGGCGCACCGCCTCCGTCAGCACGCCGCCCTCGCCGTAGCCCACATAGCCGGGCGGCGCGCCCTTCAGCGACGATACCGTATGCGCTTCCTGGAATTCGCTCATGTTGATCGAGATCAGGTTGCGCTCGCCGCCATAGAGGGTTTCGGCAAGCGTCAGCGCCGTTTCGGTCTTGCCGACGCCCGATGGCCCACATAGCAGGAACACGCCGACCGGCTTGCCCGGATCGACGAGACGGGCGCGCGCGGTCTGGATGCGGTTGGCGATCGTCTCGAGTGCGAACGGCTGGCCCAGCACGCGTGTCGCCAGCGTGCCGGTGAGATTGAGCACAGCCTCGGCTTCGTCCTTCAACATCCTGCCGACGGGAATGCCGGTCCAATCGGCGACGACCGAGGCCACGGCCTGCGCGTCGACGGCATGCAGCACCAGTGGCTTCTCTCCTTGCAACGCGCTCAGCGATTCGAGCAGACCATCGAGCTCCGCGAGCTGTACCTCGTCGGGTCGATCCGAGGCCCGTTCAACCAACTGCTTGCGCAAGGCGCCGATGCGTTCGATGAGCTCGCGTTCGGCTCGCCAGCGCGCTTCGAGCGATTCGAGTTCGGCGCGCTGTGTTGCCATCGCTTCGTCGATCACGTCGAGCTGCGCGCGCTCGGCGCCGCCGAGCATGCATTCGCGCTCGGTCAGCGCACGTTCGGTATCGAGTGCCTCGATGCGGTGGCGGGCATCGTCGATGGCGGCCGGCACGCCGTGCTGACTGACCGCCACCCGCGCACACGCCGTATCGAGCAGGCCCACCGCCTTATCGGGCAACTGCCGCGCAGGGATGAAGCGATGCGAAAGCGTGACCGCCGCCGTGAGCGCTTCGTCGAGCACGAGCACGCCATGATGCTGCTCGAGCTTGCCCGCGAGACCGCGCAGCATGCCGAGTGCACGCGCTTCGTCAGGCTCGTGCACCTGCACGACTTCGAACCGCCGCGACAATGCCGGGTCCTTTTCGATGTACTTCTTGTACTCGGTCCACGTGGTCGCGCCAATCGTACGGAGCAGCCCGCGTGCCAGCGCGGGTTTGAGCAGATTCGCCGCGTCGCCCGTCCCCGCGCTGCCGCCCGCGCCGACCAGCACATGCACCTCGTCGATGAACAGCACGATCGGCTGTGCGCTCGACGTGACTTCGTCGATGACCTGACGCAAGCGCGCCTCGAACTCGCCGCGCACGCTGGCCCCGGCCTGCAACAAGCCGATGTCGAGCAGCACGAGACGGATATCGGCCAGGGCGGGCGGTACGTCGCCGTTCGCCACGCGCAGTGCGAAACCTTCGACGACGGCCGTCTTGCCGACGCCGGCCTCGCCCGTCAGCAGCGGATTGTTCTGCCTGCGCCGCAGCAGGATGTCGATGAGCTGACGAATCTCGTCGTCGCGGCCCGTGACCGGATCGATTTCGCCCGCACGTGCGCGCGCGGTCAGGTCGACACCATAACGGGCCAGCGCGGAATCGCCGGATACGGCCGCATCGCTCGCCGTCACCGCAGACGTTTCATGCAGCGTCTGCGCGTCCTCGGGGGAACCCGCCACGATGCGTTCGAGCTCGTCGGCGAGCGTATCGGGCATGATTCGTTGAAACTCGCGCGAAATGCCGTGCAGCACGTTCCGCAGCGTCGGTGTCTTGACGATGCCGAGCAGGAGCGCCGCGCCGCGAATACGCGCCGCCCCATACTTGAGCGTCGCGTAGAGCCAGGCGCGCTCGACTGCTTCGTCGATATGCGCCGAAAAGTCCGTCACGGACCCTGCGCCGCGCGGCAGCGCATCGAGTGCCGCCAGAATGTCGCGTGTCAACCGATCGGGCGCGATGTCGAAATGCTCGACGATGCGCCGCAAATCGTTGTCGGGCTGCTCGAAGAGCCGATTCAACCAATGCGCGAGCTCGACATAGGGGTTGCCTCGCAGTTTGCAAAAGCCCGTGGCCTGTTCGAGCGCTTCGTAAAGCTGCGCATCGAGCTTGCCGAACAAGGTGGCGCGACTGATATCGGACATGGTCGTCTACCGTGCAAAGCGCGCGCGTTCGCCGCGCGCGACGAGATCGAGGCGCAGGTCGCGCGCCGGTTCGCGGCTCATCCGCTTTCCGAGCCACATCGATTGCCCGAGGCGCTCAGTGCCGCCGAGTGCATGACGAGGCACTTCGTCGGCGGCCAGCTCGAGCTGGACTTCCCATGCGAATTCGGCACCGACGTATTCGCGCGCCCACTGCGCGAGACGTCGTGCATGCTTGCCGCCGGGCAAGAATGAGCAATAGCGTGCATGCGACATCGGCCCGAGCACGATGCGAAAGCGCGATTGCGCGTCACGCACGGCACGCCCGAGCATCGCCCCCGCACCGAGACGCGCATGCGGCCCACAAGCGTTAAGCGTCGTACGCGCTCGCTCGTCGACGCGCATCCAGTGCACGATGTGCTCCTCGATGCGTGCCGGCACACCGAAATCGGCACTCAGCATGTGTGCGAGCCCGGAAGGATTGCGCGTTTGCCTGACCCAGTGGCCCGCATGGAAGTACAGCGTGTGGCGCGTCAGTCGCCCCTCGCCTTCGCTGCCGACCGCTGTCTTGCCGATGAGATTCGCGATGTAAGCATCGATGCGCGCCGGGCCTGGCCGATCGTGATCGACGACGACCTGCGCATCGGCCCACGCGCGATAGAACAGCGCGATCAAGCGATGATGAAAAATGTCGGCGAACGCCGTGAGCGTGGCATCGCCGAACGTCTTTGCGCGCTCGCGCGCGTGTTCGGTCAAATGATGCGGCAGCGGTCCGTTCGGGCCGAACAAGCCGAGGCCATGGATCGTCACGCGTGCAGGCACCCCCGGCCTCGTCTGCGCCGCAGCGGTCGCGACCAGCGACGGTGCGAAACACAGCGACGGCTCCTGCCCGAGCCGCACCGGCTCCTCACGCGGATGCGACGCCCGGCCGATCAGCGCGTTTGCACCGCTCAACGCATCGAGCCAGCGCAGCACATGAAACAGGTCGTGTTGCGACGTGGCTTCGCTCAGGCGCGTCCAGTACGCGTCGTATCGCGAGGCCGGCGCTGAAGGAACCGGGTCGCGCGTGTTCATAGAGCAGGCCTGCGCCCGATGCGTGCGGGCCATACGGCGATCTCGCCACGCTGCGGCGAACACAGCGCGAACTTCGTGAACGCATTGATCGATGCATGGCGCGCGAAGAACTGTTCGAGCACGGCGCCGAGCAGATAAGGACTGTCGCCCGCGAACGCCTGTTCGTCGACGGTCATCGATACACGCACGCCACGTCCAAATACGATTGGCCCCGGCTGTGGCACGCGTTCGAAGATCGGCGCACAGGCAAGCCGTCTGATCGCGCGAATCTGAGCGAGCGTCGCGGCATCGGCCGAGTCGGCATAAATGCCCAGCACCTCGCGCAACGCATGGGCGGCCGCTTCGTCGTCGATGCCGTCCAACGCCTGATAGTTGAGGCCGAGATGGCCGATCAACTGCCAGGTCGCCTGATCGTGCGCGAGCGGCGGACGCGGGCGCGTCGGCCCTCGCACGATCTTGACGCGCTCGATCGGTGCCGACAGCTTCGCGGTCAGATCGCTAGCGCCGCTCAGCGGCATCGTCAGCGGCAAGTCGCGATTCGTGCATAGCGTATCGGCCGATAGCAACTCGATGCTTTCGTCGAACGGTGCGTGTCGACGATCGACGAGCGAGACGTACACATCCGTACCCGCATAGCTCGATCGTGTGTTTTGACGCGCGCCATGGGACGCCCCATGCACCGGCACGAGGCGCGGTTCGCGCCGCAGCGAATAGTAAGCGCCGAAGTCGGCCTCGTCGTCTGCCATCGAGGCGTAGAACGGCCGAAACACACAATCGCCGCCGGCGCCGACGCGATGGCCGATCACGCGCTTGACCGCATACACCTCGTAATCGAGCGCACGCGTGCGATCGACGACGAGCCGGTAATCGGCACTACCAGGCGTCACGGCGATGCGGTCGGTCCGCTTGTCGAACAGATTGACGACAGGCGTGCAATGGAGCGCCAACGAATTCGCGTCGACGTTACGCTCGAGCACCGCATCGTGCGTATCGAACGGCAGCACCAGTTCGACTTCACTGCCGCGCACGGCGCCGATCGCCTTGCGCAGCCCCGCGATGCTGAAGAACAAATAGCGCGCCGGAAACGCGAAGTACTCGTGCAGAATCCGATAGCCGTCGAAGATACGCGCATCAAACGGTAACATCGCCTGATCGGCGCCGAATCCTTCATGAGCGATCGCGCCTGCATCGGCATCGACCCATGAGAGCCAGCGGCCGTCTGCCGGATCGCGGCAGGCCACGCCCGCGCAATGTGCCGTCACGAGTTCGAGCAGCCGTGTCGCATGCGGCTCCGATGCCGTCACATGAAAGACCAGACGCTCGAGTGGCAACTGCGCCAACGGTATGCCACCCTGCGCGCCCAGCCGTATGCGCAGCACGCCGCGCGCACGCGCCGCTCGTCCCGCATGCGGCGGCGGCCAGTCGGGCGGTGTCGCCGTCATGCGCGCATCGAGCAATGCAAGCGGCCACAGCGTGACCTCATGGGCGGTACGAAACTCGCAAGGTGTCGGAGAATTGCCGCGCGCCTCGCCGCGCAGGTTCGTTCCGGCCGGCACGACAAAACCCTGGGCCAACGTACCCGCACGCATGTCGACATGAAACTGCACGACGCCCATCGACGGCATCGGCGCCAGATGATTCGGATAGACGATCTCGAGCAGACGTTGCGAAAAGCGCGGAAACTCGGCATCCATCTTCAGCTGCACGCGTGCCGTCAGAAAGCAGAACCCTTCGAGCAGACGCTCGACGTAAGGGTCCGCGACGTCGATGCCATGCATGCCCAACCGCCCCGCCACCTTCGGAAACTCGCGCGCGAACTCGGTGCCAAGCTCGCGCATGTAAGCCAGCTCGCGGTTGTAGTAGTCGAGAAAGCGCGTCTCCATCGCTTAGCGCTCCCCAAGCGGGCGTAGCGATGCGACACCCGATTCGAGGTCGAGATCCGTCCGCACGAGAATCGGCAGCGGATACGGCGCGCACCACAGCGTGCCCGCGATTTCGAACGTCAGCACGTTGTAGCGCCCGCCTTGTGCCGCTTCGTCCACGTAGCGCACATCGACGCTCGCAGGCAGCAACCGCGGCTCGAAACGCACGATCGCCTGCTTGAGCGTCTCTTCGAGCTGCACCGGGTCGATCTCCGACATGCACGAACCGGCCAGCGGCGCGATGCCGTAGTTGACGACCGAGCGCGCGGCCTCGGGATAGTGGGCCTCGTTCGAGGTGTCGAGCGCACACGTGGTGTTGAGCAGCCAGGCCAGATCGCGCAACACGGCTTCGCGCAACCGCGCCGCGTCGATCCACTGCGACGAGTCCAGCTCGCTGCGCGACTGCGGCGCGGCATCGGTCAAGCGATCGAGCAATGCAGGCTGCAGCCGTTCGCGCACGCGACGCGCCTCGCCGCGCGCGCTGCCGGTGCTGGTGCCGTTGCCTTTACCTGTGCCGTAGGTTGCCGTGGACATGAGCGCCATCCGCTACATCTCGGTGTTCTTCTTGATGTCCCAGCCCATCTGGACCTCGGCGCCCTTGCCGCCGCTCTCGGTCTGCTCCCAGTACTGTTTCTTCACGCGTGCGGCCTGAAAGCCGTACTGCATGACAAGGCGATCGGTCGCATCGCCCCCGTCGGAACCGGCGATCTGCGCAAGCGTCACGATGACTTCCTCGAGCGTCACACGCGAGAACTCGATCTGCTTGCCCCCCGTCTTGCATGACGATATCTCGACCTTCGACAAGTGCTTGCCGCTTGCGCAATGCTTCATGATGGCTGGCGTCGCCTTGTCCATGTATGCCGTCACGACCAGATCGCTGAAATTGGCCTTGCCGGCATTGCCGCCGCCACCGCTTGCCATCGCGGCCGGCTGCGCCGCGCCCCACGAGAACGACTGGATGTCGGTCCAGCCCGTATGCTGCGAGTCGGCCGACTCGCCCGTCGTGCCATCCACCTTCATGAACATCGCCACGCCCATAGCGCCCTCCGTTTCAGATAGAAACCACGGTTCACCTGTCCTCGGCCTTCAGCGAAGGCAGCCTCGAGACGAGCCGCAGCGACACCGTCAGCCCTTCGAGCTGGTAGTGAGGCCGCAGGAAGAATTTCGCCGCGTAATAGCCGGGGTTGTCCTCGATTTCATCGACGACGACCTGCGCCGCCGCAAGCGGCTTGCGCGCTTTCGTCTCCTGCGACGAGTTGGCCGGGTCGCCATCGACGTAGTTCATGATCCAGTCGTTGAGCCAGCGCTCCATGTCGCTGCGCTCCTCGAACGCCCCGATCTTGTCGCGCACGATGCACTTGAGGTAATGCGCGAAGCGGCTGCACGCGAACAGATACGGCAGGCGGGCCGACAGCCTGGCATTGGCCGTCGCGTCCGGGTCGTCGTATTCGCCGGCCTGGAACAGAGACTGTGCGCCGATGAACGCGGCCACGTCGGAATTCTTGCGATGAATCAACGGGATCAGGCCGTTCTTCGCGAGCTCCGCCTCGCGCCTGTCGCTGATCGCGATCTCGGTCGGGCATTTGAGGTCGACGCCGCCGTCGTCGGTCGGAAACGTGTGACACGGCAGATTCTCGACCGCCCCACCCGACTCCACGCCGCGAATCGCCGAGCACCAGCCGTACAGCTTGAACGAGCGGTTGACGTTGGCCGCCATCGCGTAGGCCGCGTTCGACCACGTGTAACGGTCGTGACGCTCGCCGTCGGTTTGCTCCTCGAAGTCGAACTCGTCGACGGGATCGGTACGCGCGCCATAGGGCAACCGTGCCAGAAAGCGCGGCATCGCGAGGCCCACGTAGCGCGAATCCTCGGCTTCGCGCACGCTGCGCCATGCCGCGTATTCGGTGTTCTGAAAGATCTTCGTCAGATCGCGCGGATTGCCCAGCTCCTGCCACGAGTCCATCTGCATCAGCGCCGACGACACCCCGCCGATGAACGGCGCATGCGCGGCCGACGCGATCTTCGAGAGCTCGCGCAACATCTCGACGTCGGGCGGGCTATGGTCGAAGTAGTAATCGCCAACGAGACAACCGAACGGTTCGCCACCGAGCTGCCCGTACTCCTCCTCGTAGACCTTCTTGAACAGCGGACTCTGATCCCACGCGACGCCTTTGTGACGCTTGAGCATGCGCGCCACTTCCTTCTTGCTCGCGGGCATCACACGGATTTTCAGCATCTCGTCGGTCTCCGTGTTGTTGACCAGATACTGCAGCCCGCGCCATGAGCCTTCGAGACGCTGGAACTCGTCGTGATGGAGGATCTCGTTGATCTGCCCGCTGAGCTTGCGGTCGATTTCGGCGATCAGCTGACGCACGGTGTCATAAGCGTCGCTCGACACCGTCACCGCATGTTCGAGCGCCTGGTGCGCGAGCGTCTGCACGGCGTGCTGCACCGCCTCGCGCGCCTGCTCCGTCTTCGGTTTGATCTCTTTGTTCAGCAGCGCCGTGAATTCGTCGCTCGCCAGCACGTTCACGGGGAGCGGCGCATCGCCTTTGACGTCTTGCCCTTCGAGCCTATTCATCTGCACCTCCGTGCGTTGCGCCGCCGTTGCCGTTGCCATCGCCGTCGCGCGATGCGCCCGTTTCGGCCATCACGCCTCGCGAAAGCGCCGCCAGCAGAGCCGGATCGGCGAGCGCTTTGGCCAGCAGCGCTTCGGCGCCGCGCTTGCCGTCGATGTACGACAGCAGATTGGCAAGCTCCGTGCGCGCCTGGAGCAGCCGCCGCAGCGGCTCGATGTTGCGCGCGATGGCCGTAGGCGAAAAGTCGTCCATGCTGCGCAGCGACATCTCCACCTGCAGCTTGCCGTCGCCGCTCAACGTATTCGGCACCTCCAGCGATAGCGTGGGGTTGATCGACTTCATGCGGTCGTCGAAGTTGTCGACGTCGATTTCCATGAACTTGCGCTCGCTCAAGTCGGGCAACGCATCAGCCCGGTTGCCGGCCAGGTCGGCGAGCACGCCCATGACGAACGGCAACTGCACCTTGCGCTCCGATCCATACAGCTCGACGTCGTATTCGATCTGCACGCGCGGCGCCCGGTTGCGTGCAATGAACTTCTGGCCGCTCGTCGATGACTTGTAACTTGGCATGTCGATTCGCTCCTCGCGCACGAAACGTGCGCCTCTCGTCTTACGGGGATTCCGTCGAACGCCGTTCGCCGGCGTCTGCGCCCTCGAGGCCGCGACCGCTCAGCACGTCGAGCTGTGGCAGGCTGTCGGGCGCGATGTCGCGGATGATTTCGTAGAAGTTCAGCTTGAGCAGACGCTGTGCCCGGCGCAGGAACATCGGCGCCGGGTGGCTCGGCTCGTGTTCTTCGAAGTAACGGCACATCTTTTCGAGGCCCAGGTCGACGTCGGCACGACTCGATATCTGCATGTCGCGCCATGCCGAGCCGTTTGCCGAGCCGTTTGCCGAGCCGTTTGACGAGCCGTTTGACGACGCACGAGGCATGTCGCTCGCGGGCAAAGGGTTCGTCGCCGCATCGACGGCATCGCGAATCCTGGTGGCATCGGCTGCTTCGACCTCGACAGCCGGTCGCGTCGCATCGAGCGCGCCCTTCACGGCGATCAGGCAGCGCTCGAATCCGCTCGTCTCGAGCGACCATTCGTCGCCAAGGTGCTCGCGCACCATCGCGCGGACTGTCCTCAACGCATCGTGCGCATCGAATGCCGCGCACACGTTGTCATCGTGTGCGTCGAATGCCGTTCGCAGTTCATGGGCGAGTGAATCGCGCCCACCAACATAGCGCGCACCGCTATCGGCAACGGGCTCGCGACCTTCGAGCACATCACCGGCGTCTTTCACCGTCAGTGCCCCGATCAACACGCAATCGCGCGCCATGCGAGCGCCCCCTTGCGGCCCGATGAGTTCCACCAGCGCATTGATACGCGGCATCGGATCATGCACGCCGTCGATGTCGAGCCGTGGATGCAAGCCATCCCAATACCGGCTCACCAGCGCCGCGGCGAGCCGCAGCGCATCGGCATAGCCTGGCAAGCCACACGAGCGCGTCCATGCGCGTGCCAACTCGACCAGCACGCGCAAGTCCTTCGTGCGCGTAAAGAGACTGGCGGCAAGCGCTTCGACACGCGCCCAATCGGGTGGCTGCGCCGCGATGACCGTCGTGCCGTACTGCTCCTCGGGCCGTCCCTCCGCGCTCTGCTGCAGCTGCAAAAAATCCTCGTCATATTCGAGGTCGGGACCGCAGGGCGCATCATCGGCTATCGGCGCAAGCATCGCTTCGATCATCGGCATCTGCTGCGCTCCTTATCGTTGCCTCCGCATTGCCAATCGTGGCTCATCTTCGGCCTCGCATTCATTCGAACGTGTAGGTGATGTCGATCGGCTGACTGCCCGCTTCGATGCGCACGGTGCGACGCAGCGGCGTCAGCGCGCCGTTGCGGATCTCGATGTGATAGGTGCCCGGCAACAGGCTCATGCGCATGAACGGCGGCGTTACGCCACGCTTGACCCCGTCGACGTACACCTCGCCCCATGGATAGACATGAAGCCGCACCGGGACCGGCTGCATCGCGTCTGCTGTCGGTTGGGTTTGCGCAAGTTGTGCGGCCGCGCTCGACGCGCCACGAGACAAGTCGTTCGCGCTGGCGATACGACGCTCGGCGAGCGGCGGTGGTTGCTGCGGTTGCTGCTGCACTGGCCTTGGCGACGCGACAGGCGGGGTCGGCGCGACGACCGCTGTCGTCGGCGCGGATTGCATCGCCGACGGTGCATTAGATGCCTGCTGCACGGCTGGCGCGACCTGTGTGCTCTGGGCGCTCTGCCCAGGTGTCGTCATCGGAGGAGATGCCACGACAGCAGGTTGATTCACGGGTGGCGTCGCAAGTGCTGTGGTCGACACGGACGCCGCTGGTGCCTGTGCAGCGTTGACCACACCGGAGACGGCTGGCGGTTGTGGCGTAACAGGTACGGTGGGTGAAGCAAGCTGAGCCGTTCCACTACCGCTACCGTTGGCCGCAAGCTGCGCGGGCGTGGGCGTGGGCACAGGTGAGAACGGCCGTATCACGAGATGCAGCAACGCGACACCGACCAACACCACCACGCCGACGACAAGTGCCGGCACGCCGATCGTCTTCCAGGGGCTAGCCGTGAAGAGGTCCTGCACCCATGACGCAGGGGCCGCGCGCGTACGCAGCGCATCTTCGTCAGCGATCGTCGACTGAGCCGCGGCAGCGGCGGCGGCATGGACCGTGGGCGTCGTGCGATCTGCCGTGGAGTCGTTGGTCTGATGCGTGGTCTGGTGCACAGCGGATGGCTGTGCCGCCCCTACCTGGGCCGCCACGCCATCGCGTGCCGTTGATGAAGCAAGCGCATCACGCTGAACGCGCTCATCACGCGTGCCGCTCGCTTGAACGGCACCCGATCGCTCCGCCACCGGTTCCGACTGTGGTTCCGCCTGTGCACGCGGGGCCGCGTCAGCCAATCGAGTCGACGAAGACGACGATGAAGACGCCGCAGCCTGACGCTCGCCATCCGTTGGCTCACCATGACGATCAGCCACCACGAACACGCCCGGCGCGGCCTCGTGCAGGCCCAACAGCTGGGCAAACGCCGCCACCGAATCGGGCCGATCCTCGATGCGCAACGCGAGCGCCTTATCGATCGCGGCCAGCACCCTCGGGCTGAAGCGCATCTCGCCAGGCAGTGCGCGCGTGGCGAGCGGCCGGTACTGATCCTGGATGCTGCGCACGACAGCGGCCGGCGGCACCTCGCCCGTGAGCAAGGCATGCATGACCGCACCCAGCGCATAGATGTCGGTCCAAGGCCCTTGACGGAACGCCGGATCGTCGGTGTACTGCTCGATCGGCGCATAGCCGGGCTTGAGCATCATCGCAGTCTCGTCGACGATGTCGCCGATCAGCTTGCGCGCCGCACCGAAGTCCAGCAGCACCGGCTTGCCGCCCGGCTGCACGAGAATGTTGTCGAGCGCGATGTCGCGATGAAAGCATTGCGCCCGATGCAGCACATCCAGTGCACCGAGCAGGGCAGCCAGCATCGCCAGCAGCTCGGGTTCGCCCATATGCAGGCCTTTGGCCGCGAGCTGCTTCAGCGTCTGTCCCTCGTAGAACGGCATCACCATATAAGCGGTGCCATGACTCTCCCAGAAGTGCAGCACCTTCAGCAAGCCCGGGTGATCGAACTGCGCGAGCAGCCGCGCTTCGTTGAGGAACGCGGCACGCCCGGCCTCGAACGCCTCCGAGAAACGTGGCGAGCGCAGCGCGACCGTGTAGTCGCCTGCCCGCGCAGCCAGCATCGCCGGCATGTACTCTTTCACCGCAACCGCGCGCTGCAACTTGCGATCGAACGCGCGATAGACGATACCGAAGCCGCCGATGCCAAGCACCGAGTCGAGCTGAAACTCGCCGAGCCGGTGCCCGTTCGGCAACGGCCGGATAGGGTCGCTGGCGTCGCGATCGGCGCTCGTCTCGCCTTCCGCGAATCGCGATTCCGTCATCTGCTTACCCTCCGTATCCTCGTGCGATCGACGCGCGGTACGATGCGCCACATCGCCGGCTCACCTACTCGAATCGTTGCTGCGCCCGCTCGCCGAACAAGCGCCTGAACAGCGCGCCGTCGAGCCTGCCCGTGTGGACTTCGGTGCGCGCCGGCGCCGATCCGGCCTCGCGCGTCCACCAGAAACTCGTCGTCCCGTGCGGATCGAAGTACTCCAACAAGTTCGGCCATCCTGGCACGGGCGGCGCTGCCGATGGTGCGTGCCCCAGTGCGACTTGCTCGGCCAGCACCGAGTCGAATTGCTCGGGCCCGTGCGCCCGCTCGATCGCTTCGGTCAGTGCCTCGCGCATCGGCCCCAGCCTCGCACCCGCAAGGCCGCCTGAACGCGGCGAATAGTCGGCGGCGGTCATGGCATCGGCCACGACGAGCGGGTAATGGCGGCCCACACGATCGCGGCTCGGTGCAAGGCAGCCGAACTGCACCCAGCCCGCATCCGCCCCGGCCGGCATGGCGAAGTCCCACACGGGCGCCTGCAAATAGGCTTGCACGAACGCCTCGCGCCGCGCTTCGTGCAGCTCAGCCATACCCAGCGCAAACCATTGCTCCCATGCCTGCGCCAGCGCGCGCGGCATGCGTCGATTGACGAAGTCGCCCGCCCCTGGCAGCTTGCCGTACCACACGGGCAGAGTCCGCTGCACGCTCGCGCACGCGCCGTTCACGATTTCGCCGGACACGAGAACGCCTCCAGTTGGGGAAGCCGCAATGGGTTACGCACCGAATCGGCCGTCACCTGCATCGCGAACGATTTGTGATCGAGCGAAAAGCCCGCCACCATCTGCTCCGACGCACGGCCCGCCGCCATCGATGCCCGATCGAACAGACGCAACAACGCCCATGGGCCCGTCACGACGAACCCGTCGGTGGCCCCGGAAAGCTCGGTGATTTGCAACCGCACCTGATTCGTGCCGCCAGGCCCCGGCCAGCGCACGGTGATGGGCGCCTGTGGCCCGTGCGCATAGCGCACGACTTGACCGTCGACGTCGAGTACCCACTCCGAGAGTCCCGGGTCCATGTCGAGTGGCCGGATCTCCACTTTGATCGACGGATCATGCGCACCACCGCCAAAGAACGTGTCACGAATGACGGCAGCGTTCTCGAACGAGGCTAGAAACGGCGCACTGCCCACGCCGTTGAAGCGCCAGGGTTGTACGCTCGTGTCGACATGGGCCTGCAGGTTCTTCTGGAAGAAGTCGTCCATCATGCCGCCCGGCGCGAACAGGCGTGCGAAGTCGCCGGGCGTGACGTCGAGCGCGGACGCCCGCGCGAACGGATAGCGTCCCACGATCGCCTGCCGGCAGAACTCGCCGATGTTGGCCGATGCGCTTTGCGCGAGGTTACGGTCCATCACGCGCAACACACTGCCCTGAGCGGCGTTGCCGAGATCGTCGAGCATCTGCCGGAACGGCACCGGCATGCGGCCCGCCTCGGCGCGCAACCGGTCGGGCGCATCGGAGGGCGGCGGCGTCGCCCCGCTGCGCAAGGCCGAATCGGCCGCGTTCAGATACGTGTAGACGGCGTCGATCTGTTTGACCACGTCGCTCATCGGCGAGCCCGCCTCGGACGCTTCATGTTGCGTGAGCTGGCGCACACCGGCAAAGTGGGCATCGACGACCGACTCGGGTTCGTTCGCGTCGGTCGCCGAGACCGCGCTCGCAGCCTGCTGCTCGCCGAAGATCTGGGCCAACGATTCACGCGCGCTGTTGACCTTGTCCTGCGCGCGCGCCGCAAGACCATGCGCCGAGTCGCCGCCTGGCACGAGCGTGACCTGGTGCGCCAGCGCGTCGGCAAAGCGCAGCAACGGAGAATCGTGCGACGACAGCACACGCGCAATCTGCATGGCCTGCGGCAGCGCGCTCGTGTCTTGCAGGCGCAGATCGCTCAGATAGTCGTCCCACACTTTGATGTAGTCGTCGAAGTACAGCGCGCGCACGTTGTTCGCCAGCGTCGTGGCGGCCGCCGCCGTCGGCACCGCCGACTCCTTGAGGCCGAGCACCCACACCTCCTCGTGGCCGAACAGATCGACGGCCTGGTCGACGCGCCGATCGAACACGTTCCAGTACCCGTCATAGGTGTAAAGCCCCGGCACGCCGGCGTTGAGGCTCGCCCCGCTTTGGCGGCGAAACACGAGCGAAGCCGCCGTCCCGGCCATGTGCGACGCGTCGACCTCATACTGCGCGGCGGCCGGACGCAGCGTGCGCGTGAGCTGCACATAAAGTCGCTGCGCAAACGTGAGCCGCAGCAGCGCATCGCGCACGCCAGCCACGAGTGCTTCGTCGCGAGCAAACGGCGACAGCACGACCCGATCCGCGAACAGTGCCGCGACGTGTCCGCGCAACGCGTTACGTTGAGCCGGCGTGAAGTTCGCGGGCAGCGACGGCCCGTTCTCGAGATCGAGCACGGCCTGGATGAAGACCGGGTCGTAATGCGCGCTGTCGTACAACATCAGGTACGCCTTCAACGCCTGATACGCGTACGCAGGATCATTCGCGGGCGCGTTGCGCAGTGCCGTCTCCAGCTTGCGCGCGGCAAGCGGCAGCAGCAGTTCGTCGAGCGCGCGGTGATAGACGTTGTCGGCCGCCGCCTGCAACTTGTCGCCTTGAAACAGTCCCCAGCGGTAGCGCATCGCCGGGCTTTGAGGATCGAGGTTTCCTGTCGACGCGATATTGCGTATCGCATCGAGCACGGGCAGCACGTGCGCGATGTTGTCCGCATCGGTGATCGTCACCTGTCGCAGCTGCTGGTCGATGACGGGCACACGTGAGGCCACTTCGTTGACGTAGGCGCGATTGCGCCAGTAGCTGCCGAACCAGCCGAAGAGCAGCACGATCCCGAGTACGGCGAGCACCGCATAGCTGGACGTGGCAATCACGCGCCGGCGCTGATACCAGCGCAAATCGGTGCCGGCCAACGCCGCTTCGTTGAAGATCAGATCCTGCAACAAGGCCCTCAGGAAAAAACTCTTCCCGCCAGGTGCCGCCTGCGCAACGGGCGGCACGGGGTCGATCCGCAGAAATCGCTTCATGCCACCCATCACGCGGTCGAAGACCGTCCCCTCCTGCGTGCCGCTGGTCAGATAGACACCGCGCAGGAGCGGCATCGAATCGAACTTCGAGCGCGAGAACACCTGCTCGACGAACTGGCCGAGCACGTCGTGCAGTCCCGCAAACTGCTGCGGCAGCGAGTAGATCAGGTCGCGCCGATACGCGTCGGGTTCGGCGGCTAGCAGCTCCGGCAGCGAATCGTTCAAGCGCCGATGCAGCAGGCGATACTCGCGATCGAACGCGGCACGCAGATCGAAACCGGCTGCGCCCGCTTCGCGCAGTGCGAACGTGAAGCCCCACACCTGCGTGCGCTCTGCACGGCCCAGGCTGGCGAAATACTCCGAAAAGCCCGCCAGCAGGTCCGCTTTCGTGACCAGTACATACACGGGAAACTGGATGCCGAGCTCGGTTCGCAGTTCCTGCAGGCGCTTGCGCAACGCCATCGCATGTTCGGTGCGCTCGACCTCCGAGGTGCCGAGCAGATCCGACACGCTGATCGTCAACAGCGCACCGTTGAGCGGCTGCCGGCCACGATATCGCTTGAGGAGCCCGAGGAAGCCCTTCCATTCATCTTCGTCGAGCGCGCGATTGCTCTCGTGCGTCGCATAGCGGCCCGCCGTATCGATCAGCACGGCCTCGTTCGTGAACCACCAGTCGCAATGACGCGTGCCCCCCACGCCGCGAATCGCCGCGCGGCCGAATTGTTCGGCAAGCGGGAAGCTGAGCCCTGAATTCACGAGCGCCGTCGTCTTGCCCGAGCCCGGCGCGCCGATGAACACGTACCACGGCAGCTGATACAGATACTGACGCGTCAGGCGTTCGAACCAGCGCCCAGGCCCGCCACGGGCATCGACGTTGCCGAGCCGTGCCGTCTTCAACAAGCGCGCGGCCTCGTCGAAACGGTTGCGCAACTCCTGCACGTGTGGCGCTTCCTCGCTTTCCGGTTGTATCGTGTCGGGCGCCGCACCGCGCAGCTGTGACAGCAATTGCGCGTTCATGCGCGCCGCACGCCAGCGCAGATAGGCGACGCGCGCGGCCCAGATCGCGACGATCAGCAGGATCACAAGCAGCCGCGCGCCCACGCTGTCGAGCGGGCGGTAGATGCCGATCGCCACGAGCGGCCCGATCAGCCAGATCGCCGCCGCCAAAGCAAGCAGACCGACGACGATCCAGATGCGCCGATCGACGAGCAGGCGCATGAAGCGCGTCGCGAACCCGAGGGCGGCGCTCATTGTGCGGCCCCTGGCGCCAAGGTGGCGCTCGGCGCAGGCGCGGCCAACAGCGTGATCTCGACGCGTCGGTTGCGTGCGCGGTTGGCTGGCGTATCGTTCGGTGCGACCGGGTCGCTTTGCGCACGGCCCTCCGCCCGCAGGCGGCCAGGGTCGCTGAGGCGCGCCGCGAGCAATCGCCCGACCGACTGCGCCCGTTCGAGCGACAGATTCCAGTTCGAGGGGAAGCGCGCCGTGTGCACGGGAACGTTGTCGGTGTAGCCCGCTACAACGATGTTGCCGGGCACGCGTTCGAGCGCATCGGCCACGCGCGCGAGCACCGGTTCGTAGCGATCGAGGATCGAGGTCGAGCCCGATTCGAACAAACCGTCGCCACGCAACACGACCACGCTGCGGTCCGCCGCATCGTGCACCTCGACCAGCCCCGCGCGAATCTCCGGCTCGAGAAAGCCCGCGAGACGCGGTGCGGCCGGCACGTGCACCGCTTGTGGCTCGGGGGCCTGCTGCTGCAGCTTGGGAATGGGCAAGCGATCGATCATCGCGAACGCGCGATCGGAGCGTGCGGCCAGCGTCAGATCGAGCGCGACGAAGATGCCGAAGCCGAGGACGGCCGCAATCGCCGCGCATGCCCACATCGGGACGATGAGTCGTCGCGGACCATCATGCGCGACCATCTCGTCACGCCAGTGCGGCGAGAGCGCAACGTCGAACTCGCCGCGCACGTTACGGATCGTGCGCGCCAGGCGCTGCCGCAACTCGTCGAGTTGCGCGCGCCCGTTGTCGAGCACGCGATAGCGCCCTTCGAAGCCGAGCGCGAGACAGTAATAAAGCAGCTCGAGCAGCGGCAGATGCTCATGCGGCCGCTGCATCAACCGATCGAGCACCTCGAAGAACTTCTCGCCCCCCCATGTCTCGTTGTGAAACGCGACGAGCAGGCTGTCGGACGACCAATTGGCCGCCCCGCCCCAAGGCGTCAGCGCCGCCGCCTCATCGAGCGCCGTGCACAGGCAGTAACGCGCGGCACCGACTTCCTCGGCATGCACGCCTGCCTGCTGCGCGCGCGCCTCGAATTCGCGCACCTGCGAGGCCAGATGCTCGCGCAGCCAGCCTGGGTTCGGATGATGCACGGTATAGCGGATCTGCGGCACGAGATTGAGTAAAGCGTTGGCCGCCGCCACCAGCGGATTACGGTCGTCGGCCACCTCGAGCATCGCGGCCGTACTCGCTGGGCCGGGCTCACGTTCGGCGAACCCACGAACATCGTCACGCGCGACCGGCGCACTATCGCTGTCGGGCGTCGCGAACGCCCCATGTCGGCTCGGAAAAGGATCGTTCAAAGGGTTCATGTCGAACTAGCCTCGAATGGCCCACAGTTCCATCGCCAGCCCGGGGAAATCGCCGGCCAGATGCAGCGCAAGGCCTGCGGAGCGTTCGAGTTGCCGCCACAGCTCACTGCCCTTGTCCACCTCGAAATAGGTACAGCCGGCGTGATACGGAATCTGCCGCGGCGCGACCGGCAAGGCGTGCACGGCGATGCCGGGCAGTTGCAAGTAGACGAGGTCGCGGATCCGCTCGACGGGGCCGAGCTTGATCTGCGAGGGAAAGCGCATGCAAACCGTCTCCGCGGGCAGATCGGCCCGCACCGCCAGGATGAAGCCGGCCTGTTCGCGCAACTGCGGATCGGGCACCACGGCCACGCGCACGCCATTGCCACCGTCTTGCAACGCAATCTGCAGCGCACTTTGATCGAGCACAGTAGACAGCGAGCGGCGCAGCTCCGCGAACAGCTCGCCGAAGCACCTGCGCAGATCGTCGTGGTCATAGACGGGCAGCGCAGGCGGACGTCGCGTCTCGGACGTAAACGTCGCAAAGTCGCAAGCCAACTTCAGCCACTCGCGAAAGAGCGGCTCGGGATGCACGCGCGGCATTTGTTCGGTATGCCAAGTAACGGCCAGATACCGGTTGACGAGCTGCAGCAGCAGAAAATCGGCGACCTCGGACACCCCTGCGCGGCCAGGCTCGGCAAGCCGGCTGGCGATCACTTCGCTGCGCAGGTTCAGCAGCCGGTGCAGCTCGCGGATGTAATCGGTCAGCACCGGGTGCGCGTGCGCGTTCAGCATCGGCGGGATGTAGCCTTCGTCGAGCACCAATTGACGATCGCCGCGTCGTTCGATCACGCGCAGCATGCCGAGCGCATGCCAGTCGTCGCCGAGCTCCGAATCGAGCATGAGGCGCAATCGCAAGCGCCCTAATTGCACGAGCGCGGGCTCGAGCCCGATCTCGTTGACGTCGGCAATCTCGCTCTCGTGCGCGACGAAGCGCGCCAGCGGCGTAACGGACGCACTATCGAACGACACCTGTACGCCGTCGCCGCGCCATGCGGGCAATGCCAGCACGACGGTGGCATCCTTGACCTCCGGCCCGATCTCGAGCGCCAGCGGCGCGTCGTCGAACCGTGCGAAGTCGAATGGCGTCCCGTCGGGCATCACGCCGGCCGCTGCGGCCAGCGCGACCTTGCCGTTCGCGAGCGCTTCCGCGTCGACGCTCAGCGACGCGAATCCCCAATGAAAGCATTGCATCGGCGCGCAGCGCAGATGCACATAGCGCTCGAAATACCGTTCGAGCTGCTGAAAATGTTGCGGCCGCAGGAACATGCCCTCCGACCACACGACACGCTCGCGCAATACCGGCGCGGCAAATGGAGAAGTCGCGGTATCGTTCATTGAGTTTGGCCGCCCGTCGCCAGCGGCTCTAATCCATTGTTTCGAACAGCAATCACAAGCCGCATCTCGTGCGGCGACATTTGCCAGAACTTGAACAGATTGGTTTGTTTGGGCAACGGCAATGGCACAACCGACTTCCAGCGGCTCTTTTCGAGGTTGCGATATCCGCCCACCAGCCCGAGTTGCCGCACTGCTTCGTCGCCGGTGTAATGCAGCGTGCGCGATTCGCCGGGCCTCAGAATGACCCGATCGACGCCGACCAAATCGCCGCCCAGCGCTTCAGCCGGCTTATCCTGAAGCGCAAAATAATCGGCCCTTTGAAAGCTGTCTCCTGATTTCAACCGAAACACTTCGAGTGCAATCGGCGCCGGACGCCGCTGCGCGTCCGGGTTGATGTCAGGCGCCACCTGCAATGTCACCGAATAGGGAATCGAAATCGATCGCTCGGTCGCTGCGCAACCGGCGATTAATACAGCACTTAAAAATAAGCGAACGAGCGCGTAAGTGTTATGCCACCTCAACATCCCATTCATAATCTCCGCAAACGTCAAGGACGCAACATGGCCGAGGCAGACGAACCCTCTCGTTATTTCGAAAATTAATAATCCGGGCCGCGCCAGAAAAAGTGAATAGACTATAGTTCATCGAACTCCCCATCGCAACTTCACGGAACCGCAAAAAATCGACAACGCGCGCAAAATTTACCCGTCAAAAAAAATATCGGTAAATTAATACTCACACATTCGCCATGAATATTTACTCTACAAGCTTCGCGACTAGACGATGCATTACGGTTGGCGTTGCATGGCTATGGATCGCGGTCGGGGTTGCGTGCTCGAGCGTGTCGCCGAATCAACGCGTGGCCGATGAAACGTTGCAGGCTGCGCATGTGTCCTATACGGCCGGTGATTACTCGCGCACGATCCAGCTGCTGCGCGACAGCAGCGAAATCGAAACGTCCGATCGCCGCACGCGCGTCGAAGCGCACAAGCTCATGGCGTTCAGCTATTGCGTGATCGGCCGCATCACGCTGTGTCGTGTGGAATTCGAAAGGGTGCTGCAACTGGATCCGCATTTCGAACTGTCGACCGCCGAGAAAGGACACCCGATCTGGGGCCCGGCGTTCGAGGCGGCACGCAAACATGTCGCATCATCGTGACGGGAGCGACGGGGCGCTTACTCGATCACTTCGAGATTCTTTGGACTGCTTATGCAATTGACTGTCATCGAATACGCCGGCAAGCCCGTCAAGTCGAAGACGACGGTCGAGTTCCGTCCGCCAGGCGGCACGATCGGCCGCAATGCCGACAACCAACTGGTGCTACCCGATGAAACGCGCCAGATTTCGCGGCTCCAGGCGCTGCTTCAAACCGACGGTACGCGCTGCGTGCTCAGGAATCTGAGCAGCGTATCCGTGGTGCAGGTCAACGACACACCGCTCGCGTGCGAGCAGGAGCGGCCCGTTCAGGCCGGCGACGCGATCCGCATCGGGCCTTACGTGCTGCGCGCCGACACCCATGGCGAGACGGCGAACCACGAAGACGAAGTACCACGCGAGCGGCGCGAGCCGGCAGCAGGCGTGCAAGCGATACCGACGGACCCGCTTGCGCTGTTCGCTTCCACGGCCGACGAACTCAGCCATGCGGCTCGTCCCGCCGCGGCAAAGCCGATCGCCGCACCCGCACCGCAAGCCCCTCAAACGCCGCAACCGCCGCCTCCGGCAATCCAAGCACATGCCTCCACGCGTGAAGCAAGCCGCGCCGGCACACCACCGGGGGCCACTACCGATCGCCAATCGGCCGACGCCCTGCTCGCCGCCTTCCTCAGAGGCGCCGGACTCGACAAGGCCACCTGCGATTGGTCGACCGAGCAATTGGAGACGGCTGGGCAGTTGCTGGCACTATTCGCGAACGGCACGGTCGAGCTGCTGTCCTCACGCAGCATCCTCAAGCGGGAAGTCAAAGCCGACATGACGGTGTTGCTCGATCGCGAGAACAATCCGCTGAAGCTACTGCCCGACGGCAGTGCCGCGTTGAGGCAAATGTTCGGTCTGCCGTTTCCGGGTTTCATGCCCCCGGCCAGCGCCGTCGAAGATGCGTTTCACGATCTGCATGCCCACCACATCGCGATGGTCGCCGGCATGCGCGCGGCGCTCATCGATCTGCTCACGCGTTTTTCGCCCGAACAGATCGACAACCGTGCCGGCCCGCGTCAATGGCATGAGCAGATGCTGCCGCTCGCCCGCCAAGCCAATCTATGGAGCCGCTACGCGAGCCTGCATCGCGACATGGTGCTGGCCGTCGAGGACGACTTCAGCGCCGTCTTCGGCAAGGCGTTCCTTCGCGCCTACGACGAAGAAGTCAAGCACTATCACGCGCAGCGACGCGGCCGGGGTGCCGCCGAGACATGAATGTCTCGCACGCTCACTTCACCGGTGCGGGGTCCCGGACCAGCAATCAGGACTGCATCGGGTTTCAGCTATCCGAAGACCGTGCCTGCTTCGTGGTCAGCGACGGCATCGGCGGTGCGCCCGGCGGCGAGGTGGCCGCACGCTGTGCCGTCGACAGCGTCCTCGCCTGCTGGAGCGGGTCCGAGCGCCCCGTGGCCGAGCTCGCGCGCGCGTGCGTCAAGGCGGCAAACGCCGCGATCGTCGCCCGGCAAGAGCACGATCTGGCGCATCGGCACATGAGCGCGACGGTCGTCGCGCTGTTTCTCGACCGACGCAACGCGACAGCACAATGGGCCCACGTCGGCGACAGCCGGCTCTATCGCTTTCGCCGTGGCGCACTGCTCGACAGAACGCGTGACCACAGTGTCACGCAGCGCATGAGCGATGCCGGGTTTCCTGGCAACGGCATCAGTCCCAACCTGCTGCACATGGCGCTCGGCATGCGCGGCCCCATCTCGCCCGGCCATAGCGGCGTGCACTCGCTGCAGGATGGCGATGTCTTTCTACTGTGCACCGACGGCTTCTGGCAGCTCGTTCCCGAGAAGACGATCGAGCATCGCCTGCGGATCGTGCAGTCGGTCGACGACTGGATCTGCCTGCTCGAACACGAGGCTTCGCGCAGTTGCGAGCACTCGGGACACGGCGACAACTATTCGGCGCTCGCCGTGTGGATCGGCCGTCCCGAGAACGTCACGCTCATGAACGTACGCCCATAGCAGGCTTCCCGTCGTTCCCTCAAGATTTATATCGGACTGCCGATAAATGGGCAGGGGCACACCCGCTGTGGACCGCTCGATAAATTTGCTCCATGCCTCACGAAGAATATTGTGGTGGGCGGATTCCGCACATCTTGTGCTGTGTCGTGCTCGTTTTACCGATGCTGTCGGCTTCGGACAGAACCCGTGCCGCAGAGGTCGCGCCAGCGCCTGACGGCGCCCTTTCGGCTTCACCGGCCGACCTCGCCTCGATGCCGCTCGAAGCGTTGATGCAAGTGAAAGTTAGCACTGCATCACGTTTCGCCCAGCCCGTGGCCGAGGCGCCCGCTGCCGTCGTCGTTCTGACGGCACAAGACATCAAGGACTACGGCTGGCGCACCTTGGCCAGCGCACTCGCTTCGTTGCCCGGGGTTTATACGTCATACGATAGGACGTATGCTTACCTCGGCACGCGCGGCTTTCGCCGCCCCGGCGACTACAACAGTCGCTTCCTGTTGCTGATCGATGGCATGCGTGTCAACGACGCTGTCTACGATCAAGCGGCGATCGGCAGCGACTTCCCGCTCGACATGGACTTGGTAGAGCGCATCGAGTACGTGCCGGGGCCGGGTTCGGCCGTCTACGGTTCGAACGCGCTGTTCGGCGTCATCAATGTCGTCACGAAGAAAGGCTCGGATATCGGCGGTGCGCAAGTGGCAGGCTCGCTCGGCAGCTTCGGCGAGAAGCGCGCCCGTGCGACCTACGGCTGGCATGGCGACAATGGAGCGGACCTGCTGCTGTCCGTGACCTCGTACGACCGCAGCGGCCAGGATCTGTACTACCCCGAGTTCGATACGCCGGCCCAGAACCACGGTATCGCGCAGGGTCTCGACTACGATCGCGCGCAGGATCTGTTCGCCAAGTTCGCTTATCGCGATGTCACCGTCTCCGCAGGCTACGGCAATCGCACGAAGGGGGTCCCTACCGCCCCCTACGTCGCGGTGTTCGACATGCCGTCCTCGAACACGGACACGCACAGCTTCATCAACGCCGCGTATCGTCACGCACTGAATGACGGTGTCGAAATCGCATCCGAGGTCTACTGGGAACGCTACGACTATCGCAGCCTCGCGTTTTACGGTGCGCCACCGGTACTCAACGTCGACGGCGACAAGGCGATCTGGTACGGCGCCGATCTGCACGCGACCGTCTCGTCGATCCCGCGCAACACGCTCGTGCTCGGCGTCGACGTCAACCGCAACGCGAGCAGCAACCAGTACAACTACAACGCCGATCCTTACCAACTGATTCTAGATTCGCGCAAGAGCGACAATTCGATTGGCGTCTACGCCGAGGACGAAGTGCAACTTGCCTCGCGCCTGGCCCTGAACGCGGGGTTGCGCGTCGACTGGCAAGGCGACGTCGGCAGCGCCGTGAGCCCGCGGCTCGGGCTGATTTTCAAGGCGACGCCGCGCGATACGTTCAAGCTCGTCTACGGCGAGGCCTATCGTGCGCCGAACGCCTACGAACGCTACTACACGGTCGCGGGCCCGGGTGGCCAAGAGGGCAATCCGTCGCTCAAGCCCGAACATATTTCGACGACCGAACTCATCTACGACCGTACGATGAGCGCGACGGGCCATGCGACGCTTTCGCTGTTTCATTACAGCGTACGCGACTTCATCGCAGAGGTACCCGATCCATCGGGCGTGTTCGTATTCGAGAACGTCAACCGCGTACACGCGTCCGGCATGGAACTCGCCTACGAGCAAAACGTGGCGCATGTGGCACGCGTGCGCGCGAGCTACGCCTGGCAGATCGCACGCGACACCAAAACAGGCTCGATCCTGGAGGACTCGCCGCGCCATCTCGGCAAGCTCAATTTGACCGTGCCGCTGTTTCACGATGCGGTGCGCCTCGGCGCCGAGTTTCAATGCGAGTCGGCACGGACTGCGGCCGTGAGCGTGGCAGGCGGCTATTGCCTCGGCAACGTCACGCTCGGCACGTCGCGCCTGATTCGCGGTGGTGACCTGTCGTTCTCGGTCTATAACGTGACCGACAAACGCTACGCCGATCCGGCCGGGCCGAACTTCGCCCAGGACGTGATCACGCAGCAGAGCCGCACGTTCGTCGCCAAACTGGTCTACGGTTTCTGACATGACCAGCATCAGACGAACATTGTGCACGGCCGGATGCTTGCTGGCGTTGATCGCCGTTCTGCGCGTGCCCGCGCGCGCGCAGGCGAACCTGTACGCGCTCCAGGCCGCCTACATTTTCAACTTCACCGAGTTCGCGGACTGGCCGGTCGCGCCGGCGCATGGGCCGAATCTCGTCGTATGCGCCAATCAACACAGCGCGCTCGGTACCGCCCTATCGAAGCTCGACGGCCGTCTCGTGGCGGGCAAAGCCTGGCGTTTGCGTCCTGTCCCTGAAGCGGTCGGCGTGACAGCCTGCAACGTGCTCGTGATCGACGAGAGCACGGCCGGGGCACCGTCGACGAAAGCCGTGCTCGCCTCCGACGCCCCGCTGCTGGTCGTGCGCACGGCCGAAGCCGGCGACGGTCCGTACGTGATCCTGCTCTTTCGCGACGGAGACAAACTTCGGTTCGACATCGACAAGAGCGAAGCGACTCGCCGTCATATCACGTTGAGTTCGAAGCTGCTTCGTTTGGCAAGGAGCGTGTTGTGAAACGCAAAGGACATGGAACGCCGAGCCCGGTCAAGGAGATGGCTCGCGTCAAGCTGGCGGGCGTCTGCGTAGCGCTGTTGATTTCGAGCGCCGTGCTGCTCGTTTATCAGGCGGTGACGCTACGCACCACGCTGACCGAAAACGCCAATTTGCAGGCTGAAATGATCGCCGACAACGTCTCGGCATCCGTCATGTTCGCCGACGCTCGTTCGACGGCCGAGGTCCTGCATTCGCTGGGCAAGGTGCCGTACGTCGAGGAAGTCTGCATCTACACTGAAAGCGGCAAGCTGTTCGCGGGCTACCGGAAACCGGGCTTCGACAAGCATGATCACGCGGTGGGCTCGCTGGCCAAAGCGACAAGCCAAGGCAAACGCCTGTCGTTGAGCGACGTATTCGTCGCCTCGACGATCAGTCAGAACGGTAAAACCCTTGGCTACGTCGTGCTCGTCGCGGGCACGAGCGGCATGCTCGCGCAACTGCTGCACTACGGCGGCTTTCTGGTCGCGGCGTCGATGTGCGCGATCTGGATCGCGTTCGCGGTCACCTCGCGCATGGGAATGCGCATCGTGCAAGCGGAGAAGAAGCTCGAATACCTCGCCTCCACCGATCCGCTTACGGGCTTGCCGAACCGGCGCGCCTTCTACGAAGAGCTCGACGAGCGGCTGCAAGATGCGCTGGCGTCGGCCACGCGCGTGGCGCTGATCCTCGTCGATCTCGACGACTTCAAGACGATCAACGATACGCTCGGCCACGGCGCCGGCGACGACTTGCTCAAGCATGTGGCGATCGCATTGCGGCAAGCGGTGCGCAAGACCGACGTGGTGAGCCGTATCGGTGGCGACGAATTCGCCGTGCTCGTCGAGGCGGCCGATCACAAGGCGGAAGGACTGGCGACGGCCGAGCGCATCGCGCGTGCGCTTGCGCGTCCGTTCGACCTGACACGCGCGAGCGTGGTGGCGACGGCCAGCGTCGGCGTGAGCGTGTACCCCGACGACGCCGAAGACGTCGCTGCGCTCGTCAGCAGTGCCGACATTGCCCTGTACGCGGCCAAGAGCACGGGCAAGAACGTCGCTGTCGCATTCCACCCCAGCATGACTGTCGAAGCGCACCGGCGCGCACGGCTCGAAACCGAACTGCGCAAGGCCATCGACGCGGACGCGCTCCATCTCGTCTACCAGCCGCAATTCGATTGCCGCACGAGCCAGCTCATCGGCGCCGAAGCGCTCGTGCGCTGGACCCACCCTTCGGATGGCGAGATCTCGCCCGCCGAATTCATTCCGGTCGCCGAGGGCAGCGAGCTCATCGTTGCGCTGGGTCAATGGGTGCTGCGACGCGCCTGCCTCGACGCCGCGCGCTGGAACGCGGAGCACGACACGGCGATCCATGTCTCGGTCAACGTATCGGCACGGCAGTTGCGGCAGGCCCAATTCACCGAGCAGGTCAAAGCCGTGCTCGACGAAAGCGGGCTCGCCTCGCCTCTGCTCGAGCTCGAGCTGACCGAAAGCCAGCTGATGGCGAACATGGCCGTTGGCGTCGAAGCGATGCAGCAGCTGCGCACGGCTGGCGTGCGGCTTGCACTCGACGACTTCGGCACGGGCTACTCCTCGCTGTCGTACCTGCAGTCGTTCCCCGTCAACAACCTGAAGATCGATCGCAGCTTCATCCGGCCGCTGCCGCAAGCGGGCCAGCCGATCGTAGCGGCCATCATCTCGATGGCGCGCAGCTTCGGTATCGCCGTGGTGGCCGAGGGCGTCGAAGAACCGTCCCAGCTCGCGTGGCTGTGTGACGCGGGCTGCGACATCGTGCAAGGCTACCTGACCGGCCGGCCGATGCCGGTCGCGCAGTTCCGCGAGTTGCTCGGCGCAGAGATATGCTGACGGCCCGACGCTGCTGAGCCCGTCTTTGCATCGCGGCTGCAAATGCCAGCGGGTTCAAGCACTTAGCTTCGCTGTCCCGACGATATCCACAAGGCCTTGCACAGAAGCTGTGGAAAAGCCTCCTCGACGGAGGAACGTTGTGCCATCCGGTGCCCCTTGCAGGCCGAAACCGATCCATCGCGCGCATCCACTCGTAACAAGGCTTATCGTGCATCGGCCCGCCCGCGCCAGCGCCCGTCTTTGCATCGCGCCCACAAACCTCAATCGGCTCAGCCACTTAGCTTCGCTGTCCCGACGATATCCACAAAGCCTTGCACAGAAGCTGTGGAAAAGCCGCGCTAGCGGCCTCGCTCGGCGCTACAACTGCTTACAAATCTCGTGTCTCGACGGTCCACCGGGCCAGCGTTTGCCGCGTTTTTGCAGGCATCTACCCCGGAGCCTGTCATGAACACGAACAACTCTACCGACTTCCCGCAACGCAATCGCATCCATCCGCTCGTCGCCGGCGCCGCGGTCGCCGTCATGCTCGTCAGTGTCACGGGCATCGCTGCGATGACGGGTTTGCTGCCGACCTCGCATGCCGTCACCGCGCCCCCCGAGCAAGCGGCGTCGACGCCGATGCTCGCGCAAGCGGCCAGCGGCGCGGTCACCTCACCTGCGCAGCAACCTGCCGTCGAGCCGCGGGTGACGCGCGAAAAGACTGTCGACGAACCGCGCGTTCATCACCATCACAGCGCGCCGGCGGCCCCCTCGCCGGCCTACACGAGCAACCAGGGTTATGGCGAGGCCACGCGCCCCGTCGCGCAGCAGCCGGCCTACGACCCGAACGCCGGCGAAGTGGTCGCCGTGAACGCGGTACAGACGGCCCAGCCGACCACGGGGGTCGGTGCCGTCGGCGGCGCGATCGCAGGTGGCCTGCTCGGCAATCAGATCGGCGGCGGACGCGGCCGCGTGCTGACGACCATCGCGGGCGCAATCGGTGGTGGCCTTGCCGGTAACGGCATCGAGCATGAGGTGCACAAGGCGACGTCGTATCAAGTGCAAGTGCGCATGCGGGACGGCAGCTATCGCAACTTCACCTACAACCAGGAGCCTGCCTTCGGCATCGGCGAACACGTCCGCGTGATGGGCGATACGCTGATGGCCTCTTGACGCATCGAGCACCCGCCCCACCCGCTGGCGGTGCAGCACAACGTGCGGATCTTGGCAAGCACCGCCGTTTGCAGCACTGCTTGCGGCGCCCCCTTCGGAGGGGGCGCATGAGGCCGAACCGATTACGGGTTGATCCCGAGCCTCCGACGTCCGAATCTCCTCCTATTCTGTATGACGTTAGCGTGACGCGTAGGCCAAACGCGCGTTTAGTCGCTGCGCGCGCCACGCCGTGTGAGTCACGCATCGTCCGAGGAGCGAGCCATGGCCATCGTCAATCGATTGATCAACAAGGTTTTCGTGCTGATGCTCGAAAACCGCTCGTACGACAACGTGTTCGGCTGGTCGGATCTCAAAGGCTTCACACCCGAGGGCGTCGCCACGCAGGCGGACGGCCTCATCGGCAAGCCGCTCTTCACCAATCGCGACCGCAGCGGGAATCTGCACACAGTCGGTGCCGGTGCATCATTCCAGATGCCGTTCGATCCCGGCCACGAGTTCTCCGATGTCCTGCTGGCGCTCTGCGGGGCGAATACGGTGTCGACGGCCAACTGTGTCGCCGACACGGCCCGTATCACGGGTGCCTACCCAGCGCCTGCCGCGTCGGCCAACGACTTCGGCTTTGCCGCCTGCCTCGAAGATCATGGTTTCGATACGGCGCTCGGGCTGCGTGCATTCACGCCCGATCAACTGCCCGTGCTGAACTTTCTCGCGCAACAGTTCGCCGTCTGCGATCGCTGGTTCTCGTCGATGCCCGGGCCGACCTGGCCCAACCGCTTCTTCGCACTGGCCGGAACGTCGTGGGGCCTCGATCACAGCCCCAGCGACCTGTCGACGTTTGCCTCGAACTTCCTGAACGCGGCGCGTTTCGGCAATGGGCGGGACTCGGTACTGACGCTGCTGCCCAGCGATGCCTGGATGGTCGTCGACGGCGATTCCCCGCAATCGTGGGCACTGGCCGGCGTCGAGCGTTATCCGCAAAACTTCGTGCACTTGGCAGACTTCTTGCCGCAGCTTGCCGAACCGGGCGCCTTGCATCCGCGCTTCATCTTTATCGAACCCGCTTACGATGCGCTGTCGCTCAATCATTTCCGCAGCGGCAACTCGATGCATCCGCTCGGCGATGTACGGCGCGGCGAGATGCTGATCAAGACGCTGTATGAAGCCATCAAGTCGTCGCCGTATTGGGAGCAAAGCGCGTTCGTCATTCTGTTCGACGAACATGGCGGCTTCTTCGATCATGTCGTGCCGCCGACCTGCGTCCCGCCAGCGCCCCCGACGGACGACGACCTCAATCGCCACGGCCTGCGTTTCGATCGCTATGGCTTTCGCGTGCCCGCGATCGTCGTCTCGCCGTATGTGCGCCAGGCGACGATCGATCACACGGTCTACGATCACACGTCGCTGCTCAAGACGCTGAACGGGCTGCTCTCGCCTGCGCAATCGCTGTTGACTACCGCGCGCGTGAACGCGGCCAATTCGTTCGAGCGCTTGTTCACGCTCAACGTACCGCGCCATCGCGACGACATTGCGCCATGTCCTGCGCCGGTGCCGCTCCCCGCCGATGCGGCAGCGGCGCTCGCCAATGTCGGCACGGGCCGGTCGATCGGGGCGTTCCAAACGCTGCCTACGTATCGTGGTCAAGCTTGATCGCAACGCCGCGCGGTGGAACACACCGTGCGGCGTCGCGGAGCCATGTCAAGTGGATTGATTTATTTGGCTCCCTGCCTGACTGCCTTGATCAGGTATCCCATCGTCCAGGATGAGTCGACGCCGGTCTGTAGTTTATCGTTCGGGAAGTTGAGCTTTCCGAACACGAACGATTCAGAAAAAACGGCGTTGGCGCAAGTATGGAATTTGGTGCTGAACGTCCGCGACTTGCACGCCGTGTCGATCCCCCCCGAGCCTTTACCGAACCCAACGTCAGCCGAAAATTTGATGGCATTTCCCAAACCGGCGAACTTGTCTCTGTCATCCACAGGAAGAGCTTGCTGTAGCGCGAGCGCCGTTTTGGTCACGCCCAGGCTCAGCTTCACTGGAGCGTCGTTCTGGCCGGTTTCGGTCTGGTCGTAGACGGTCGTGTCATAAGCCTTCCGGCATTGCGCGAAGTCAAAACCCCCACCCTCCTTGCATTTCTCCCCGTACTGGGAATCCTTCGCCAACGCCCACGCATCGTTCGCCCCCAGGCCAAGAAACGACCGGCTATAAACCTTATGCGGCTTGCCATCGATCGTGACGGACTCCACATCGTCCGCGTTCCTTTCTACTTCGAATGCGACCTGCGCCGACGCGCCCCCTACCTCGACAATACCGCGCGTCTTTGCATGGGGGGCAAACCTGCCTTCCTTGTCGTTGACGGCTATCCAGGCATACAGTCCCTCTTCCGCACCCGAGATGGTACGGGCCTCTCCCACGTTGTACGGTGATTCCTGGATCTGCTTGAGCACGGCCGCATAGACGTTGCCGCTGTCATTGACCTTACGCATGCCGGCCGTTGCAAGCACGTCGACGGTGACGTCGTTCGGGCTCACACGGACATTACGTTGCAGCCAGAGGTTCACGTCGCCCAGCAACTTCTTGACGACGCCCGCCGAGCCGTCGACGTCACCAGAGAGCTCCGTCCCCGTCGGCATCGAGTCGGGATTGCCGGCGAGCGTGATCGTCCTTCCCTCTATCTTGTAGATCAGCGCACGCGAGCTGCTGCTGCCCGCATCGACGACGACACGATAGGTTTGAGCCTGCGCCCACCCTGCATAAGCCACCGAAGCCACGCCGATGGCCGCACTGAAAAGAATCTGACGCACCCGCCATGCGGCACGCCGCGGCTCGTGCTTGATCGTCGCTAACATGTTCGACCACTCCTTTAGTTGTTCGAATCGAATTCCCGCGTGCCGCAACGATCGGCCAGACGGGCAATGTAGGCCGGCCTTGCGCCGCAAGTGCCGGTTCGAACAAGTTAGCGATGGAGCTGCGCCTATCGAATAGAGCAGATGGCCCACACGTGGTCACGGGCCCAAGGTCATGCGACCGACGATCGATCAGCGATCGTCCGCCTGTGGCGGGTCTTGCCAGATGCGATCGATCGCATCGAGTTGCGCAGGCTTGTGAATCATCGAGATCAGTTCGCGCTCGCCCGTCGCGCTTTGCTCGAGCGTCGCGCGCACGCCCAGATTCAGTCCCGGACTGCTTTGGCGGCTGACCCGCTCGTACACTTTGAATTCGACGGGCAACCACGAATCGGGCCGCTCGAGCAGCGCCGCGTAATCGGCCTCCCAATGCGCGATCTCATCGGACGGCGCACGGCGCGCGGTCAACATGGCAATACGGTCGGCGTAGGTATCGAGGGCTTTAGCCGCATGCTCGCGCAGCCGGAAGCGATGAAACATCACCTGGTTCTGCCGGTAATTGGCCTTGACCTCCAGCAGATGCGCATCGATGCGGGCGCGTCCGCGTTCGAGCATGGCATGTCGCTCGTCCGGGTTGTCCGGCATGCGCGGGGCGTTGAGGTCCATGCCGAACATCAGTGCCCAACGCTCGTCACCGCGAACGGCATCCGCGTAATCGTTGAAGTGCATGAACTCGGTGTCGGCGTATGAGACCCGGTGCACGAGCCGTCCCTCTTCGCGCACCAGTGACACCTTGGCCATGTGCTGCCGGTCGCGCACACGCACGCGCATGAGCGGCGAATCGGCCGACAGCAAGCCGATGCTCGCACTATCCTTGATCGCATGCGGCGAGTCGCCCACGCTGACCGTCACCCCCGCGCTGACGATGTGCCGGCCGCCACGCCCACTGCGATGCGTCTCGACCGCCGTCGTGCCGTTCGTGTCCTCGCTCGTGCCCTGGTTGCGCGATGCGTAGTCGTACGCGTAGCCGAGTTGCGGACCGATGCGCAGCGACGTTTCGCCGATGCCTGCTTTCACGGTCAACCCGCCCGTGACACTCACGCCATGATGCGTCTCACGCTGCGTCTGATCGTTCCAGACGACCGAGAAATCGTCATTGACGAGAAACGTCCGCGCGAGCGCGTTCCAGGCATCGTCGCCGTTCGTGAGATCGTGTGCCTGAGCATGCTCGAACACGAACTGGTTGATGTCTACCATGCCGCGCTGCAATCGCTTGTCGTCGAAGCCGCTGCCGTCTTCCTTCATGCGACGGGCGAGGATCAGCGAGAATGCGTTGCGGTCGAGGCGATCGGCTTGATAGGCGATCACGTTGACGGTTACGCCCGCTCGCAGCAGCAAATAGTCGCCCCCCACCTGCAGGCCCCCGCCCGCCTCGAAGTTGACGCGCTTCTGCGAACCGGCCGTGAAGTAGAAGCACGCCGTGCGACGGCCATATTCGAAGAATGCCTGACGTCCGCCTCGGGCGCGCAGGTTCAGACGCGGCGAGACCACGATGCCGGCCGCGGTCAGTAGCTTGCCGACGTTCGCCGACAAGCCCGATGTGCTGATGCCGACCTGCCCTCCGTCGACGAGCATGACCTTGCCGCCCGACTTGATCGTGCTGGCGAGCTCGTCGAGTGCCTCCCTGATCGCCGCGGGTGACAGGTTTGCCGGCACGATCGGTTCAGCGCGGACAATGCGGCGCAGGTTCTTGAAGTCGCCCTGCGTCGCCTCCGCCAGATGCGCCATGCTGCCGGCCATCGTCTCGAGCATGTCGAGATCGAGCACGTCGCTGCCTTTGGCCAGATGCGGTTGCAAAGCCGCGCGTGCGAGAGCGGCATCGGTGCGGCTCGCGCGCAACTTGACGGCGAAATGGCGCAACGACTGCATGGCCTCGCGCTCGCCGAGCGACGCCGATTCGCCTGGTGCGCGTAGCCCCTCGATGAGGCCGACCACGCGCGAGGCGATAGCAAGATAGTCGCTATCGTCGAGCGTCGCGCCGTAATCCAACTCCGATCGCCCCGCCCATTGGGCAAGCTCGGCGCGCTCGACGAGTGCGTTCAACGTCGGCCTTGCATCGCTATGGATATGGCGATCGGCTTCGGCATCGCTTTGCGCAAGCGCTGTATGCAGCGTCCGCACGATGTTCGCAGCCGACGCGTTGAGCATCGGCCGCTCTTTCTCGACGATATCGAGGTGTGCGCTATAGATGCCCTTGCTCAATGCCGTAAAGGCGCTCTTTTTACGACCCACGATACGCGGCAGCGCCGTTTTCCAGCCCGAATCGGACGCGCGCGGGATCGATGTATTGATTGTCTTGAGCAGCCTCGATTTGACTTTGGCGAGCGGCGTGCCGGGGCCATCCGTCATGAAGCCGTTGCGGCCGGCGAGTACCGAACCGATCTCCGACGGATCCAGCGCGGAGACATCGTTCGCATTCCAAAGTTTTAGCGAGGCCTCCACCATACACGCAAGGTGTGTCTGTTCGGCCGTCGGTGTCGAGGCTTTCCACGCTTGCGCTCGCGCGAGCACCGCGCTTGGATCTGCGGCGCAGTGGCTGGCCCGGACGATGGCATCGGCGGCTCGCAACATCACTCGCGGCGCGTAGCATGCCCCTTCCATGGATGGCCAACGTTCACCGGCCAAGCGCTTGACTGCGTCGTAGCCGTTTGCGGTCCCGCTCATCAACTGCGCCGTGCGCCACGCTGCGCGTTCGACGTCGTTCGCTCCTTCGGATGATGCCGAAGCGTCTTCGCCGCTAGCGGGTGCGTTCACGTCCAGCCCCTGGCCTAGACGCTCGATGACGCGCAGCGCCAGCCCTACGTCATGACCTGTCGCTTCGGCAAGGGCATCTGCCCATGCGACGGCCTCGCCGAAGCGCACTTCTGGCGCCACGGTGGGCGCGCCTGCCGCGGCATCGCACAATCCGACCAGTCGCTGCGCGAGCGCGCCGACGTCGTCCGTCGACTCGACCTCGCTAGCCTCCTCAGCCTCGTTCTGCGCGCCCGTGTGAAAGTTCTGCCTGATGAAATTGTCCAACACCCCTCGATCATGCAACGCCGAACGCGCGAACGCATGCGTAGCCGCATCGGCAATCGCGAGCGGACGCGAAGGAACAAAGGCGCCTACCGCTCGTACCATGTCCAACTGCGTGCGCGTCGACGAGCTCGCCACTTGCCTTGTGGCGTAAGGCATTGGCGCGTGGCTCAAGCGCACGTTGTCGGTCGACGTTTTCGAATCGGGTGTCGTGAACGTCTGGCCGAAACGACGTCCGTTCCCTATCAGGCTGGTCGTCTCTATGTCGCAATGCCCGAGTTTGGCCGCTTGTTTGCGCAGACCGCTCAGGGAGTGCGGGATCGACTGCATCGTTGCCGATGCAAGCCGCGTCGGCAACGTTCTCGATGCCGGGTTCGTTTGTGTGGCTTGCTGCGTCTGCGCCTGCATCGCGCTTTGCGCGTGTGGCTGCGACGGAATCGTCGTCAACTCGAAAGCGTGGTCGACGGCTGCAATGCCATCTTCGTTCGTCGGCCTGACCATGCGTGCGGGCTCCGGGGCGTAAGTGGAGCCTGCACTTTCAGTTCCGCCTATGACGCCCCTGAGTGCCCCCCGAAGCCGAGTACGCGGATGCGAAGTTCACTGTTATCCGCGTCGTTCGATAGCCGCTTTAGCCTGGTCGAAGGCATTGCCCAGATTCTGGAACTTGGCGGTTGCCTCTTCTATGCCAGACTTGATCGTCGCGTCATCGGCACCTTCGCGCCGCAACCGTTGCCCTACCTTGTCCGGGTGCATCTCGAGCGATTTCTTGAGGTACATCTTCTTGACCTCGGCCAACGAGGCCGTCTTGGGGTCGACGCCGAATACGTCGTGCCACGCCTGCGGCTTCGGCTGGGTCGATTCGCCGGACGTAGCGCCGCCCGTCCCACCGGTCGATTGAGGCCTCGGTCCGGCGTTGGCGCCCGTGCTGCCGGTCGGCCGCGCGCCACTGCTGGGCCGAGCGTTCCCGCTTGCTTGTGGACCGTGGCTGGCGCCCGTTCTTGGGGGCGTGCTTGGCCCGGAGCCGTCGCTTGGGCCCCTTGGCGTCGCACTCGGCCTCGGCGGCATTCGCGGTCCACTGCTCGGCCGTGCGCTCCCGCTTGCTTGTGGACCGTGGCTGGCGCCCGTTCTTGGGGGCGTGGTTGGCCCGGAGCCGTCGCTTGGGCCTCTTGGCGTCGCGCTCGGCCTCGGCGGCATGCGCGGCCCACTGCTCGGCCGTGCGCTCCCGCTTGCTTGTGGACCGTTGCTGGCGCCCGTTCTTGGGGGCGTGGTTGGCCCAGAGCCGTCGCTTGGACCTCTTGGCGTCGCGCTCGGCCTCGGCGGCATGCGCGGTCCACTGCTCGGCCCTGCGCTCCCGCTTGCTTGTGGACCGTGGCTGGCGCCCGTTCTTGGGGGCGTGGTTGGCCCGGAGCCGTCGCTTGGACCTCTTGGCGTCGCGCTCGGCCTGGCCGGCATTCGCGGTTCGCTTGTAGGCGGCGCGGCATGCGTGTGCGCAGCGGGTGCAGGACCCGACTGCCACCATTGATGCGCACCCGGCTGGGCTTGCGCTTGCCAAGGTGGCGCCGGCATCATCCCTGGTTGCGGATGTGCCATGTACACGTACGTCGTACGCGGCATGCCGTAGCCAAAGGATCCTGAAGAGCCGAACGCTCCGAACGAAGGCCGAGCGCCGAATCCTTGGCCATAGCCGCCGCCCATCGCGCGGCCGAAGCGCGCCCCCAGCATTCCGCCCAGTACCCCGCCCAATACACCGCCTCCCCCCGGAAACAGCATCGACCCGCCCAACGCACCCAGCCCCCCGCCGAGCATCGAAAGCATCCCGCTCGCCATAAAACCGCCTGGGCGCGCGAAGCCCGACCCGTAAGCGCCCATGCCGAAGCCTGAGGAAAAACGGGTGCGCAGTGGAGAAGGAAAACCGAAGAAAATGGTCGGGGGCACATTCGGTCGACCATAGGCAAACCGGCCGAATCCGTTAGCCGATGCATTCATCTGCGGTAGCGGCGCGCGCAGGTTCGACGCGCCGGCACGTGCCGCGCGACCTAGACCAGATAACCCGTCAAGCGTCGAGCCGGCCATGCCTGCCCGACTCGAACCATAGCCGCCCTGCGGCGTCTGAGCATTCGAATGCCCCTCGACGCCGTCGCCGCCGACCGGTTCATTGCGGCCAATGCCGAAACCGTAGACCATGCGATCAACCTTGATGCCGCACCAATGCGGCTAATCGTGCCGGCGATTGTCGCGCCGCAGCCGCTAGCGACGCTGCATCGAATGCGAAGCGGCGGACTAGTTCGCGAAGTGCAGCGGCGCGATGTCTTCGTCGAGAAAGCGGCTGACCGAAATCACGTCGTCGATGGCCCAGACACAGTGATACCAGCCCGGAGGCACGATCAGCAGGTCGCCCGCATCGATCGTTATGTCGACGTACCGAGCCTGCGCGAACAACGGGAAGCGCGTGAGGTCAGGATTCGCGGCGTCGACGCGGCACGGCTGGTGGACGTTGAACGCTTCGAACGGATAGAGCCGCTCGCGTTCGGCTGGCGCAAACAGCCGTACCTTCTTGCGACCGTGCACCTGCGCGAGAAACGAGGCAGCCACGTCGCAGTGTAGGCGCGTCACGAGTGCGTGCTCCCGCCGCGCACCGGCCCAGATCTGCGGGGCGCTGAACGCCGCCGGTGCGAACATCGGAAACGGAAACAGCGGTTCGAGCGCCGCTGGCAGCAGGCAACCGTACGTGTACGGCACGTCAGCCACCTCGCGCGACGCGCTGCGCAGCGCCCCGATGAATGTGCGCAATGACAGCACCTTGCCGTCCGCGCCGCCGAGCAGCGCCACATCGCCATGCTGCGCGGCAAACTCGTCCAGGCTCCATCGGCATGCGGGCCACTCGAGCACGCCACGCAAGCACAAGGGGCGGCTGGCCGTCAGCGAGGCCAGGACCGCAGACGCATCGACGGTCGAGGTCTGCGGCACCTCATCCAGCCATGCCGGTGCCATCGCACGCGCACGCTCGAGCCGTGCGACTGTTTTCGGCGTGGGGCGCTTGAGAAGCTGCAGCAGATGATGTGCGACCTGCACGTCGCCGGCGATCGCGATGCGACTGCCGAACTCGACAATTCGTGCATCGAATGTTGTGGGCGCGGCGAGTATCGCATCGAGTGTTGCCGCGGTCATCGAGACCGTCGCTTCGACCGGCCTTGCCCCGTCGTCGGAGACTGTCGCGAACGTCGCGCCGATCTCGAACGTGCGCGTCACACAGCGCCGCCCATACACCGCCACCCTAACTCTCGCCGCCTGCGAGCGCGGCACATGGCACTCCGCCGCTCGCGTACCGAAACGCTCGAGCGCCGCGTTCACCCGCTCGTCCACCGGCTGCGCCACCTCGTATGCAAGCTCCATTGCGCTTTCCCCTCGTCTGCCCTGCTTTGGTCGATATGCCCAGCGGCACGCGGTGACGATAGCGCCAGGCATGCCGGCCGTCGTCAGCCACGCGAACTGCCGCACAGTCACGCGAATGCGGTAGCCCGTACACCTCGAAACGTCACGACGGCCGTCCGCCTCCTTCGCACAGCGTTACGCGTTTTCGTCGCGCGTACGTGACTCCCCGCGCGTCATTTTTAATCTTACGGCCATCGACACGCATCGTCAGCCGATGCGTCGTTTTACGTGAGGAGACACTCATGTCGGCACCCACGCAGGAAGTCGTTCGTCATCCCGGCCAGGTCGACGACGACGCGCGTCACGCGCTGTTCGGCCACCGTCCCGCGACCCTCTGGCTCACCGGCTTGAGCGGCGCGGGAAAGTCCACGCTCGCCTATGCGCTCGAGGCACGGCTAACGGCCGAGCACCACGCATGCTGCGTACTCGACGGCGACAACCTGCGTCACGGGATCAATCGCGACCTAGGTTTTACCGACGCAGCGCGCCGCGAAAATCTGCGTCGCGTCGCCGAGGTCGCCAAGCTCATGAACGACGCGGGGCTTATCGCGATCGCAGCGCTGGTCTCGCCTTTCGATGCCGACCGTGCGCTCGCGCGCGACATCGTCGGGCCGGCGAAATTTCTGCAGGTGCACGTCGCCACGCCGCTGGCCTGCTGCGAGTCGCGCGATCCCAAGGGCTTCTATCGGCGCGCGCGTGCCGGCTCGATGCGTGGCTTCACGGGCATCGAGGCGCCCTACGAAGCGCCGGCCGATCCGGCACTCGTGCTCGATACGAGCTGGATGAGCGTCAACGCCTGCGTTGATCGTCTGTGCCGCCTGCTCGAGCCGTTCGGCATCGCGCCGCATACCGCGGCGCGCGCTGCGTAACGCTCGTTTCGAGCTCGTTTCGTCCACTCGCTCATTACGGAAAAGTCACGTGTCGCCACTACTGATCAGCTTTTGCTTCACGAGCCCGCCCGGCTTCGCGCTCGGCAAGCTCGACATCGATTCCGAACGGCTCGAATGGGTCGACCTTGCGCATCCCGACTACGCCATTCACGGCGCGATGGGAATGTGTCGCTATCGCGGCGGCTACGCAGTCGTCTTGCACGCCTCGCACGACGGCCGTCATCTGAGCTGCATCGGCGAACTGGACGCGTCGTTGCGCTTGACGCGGCTCGCACCGTTGGACAGCGTGCGCGACGGACATTCGGTCATCGAACACGACGGCGCCCTGCTCATCGTCAGCAGCGGGACGAACCAGGTCGTGCGCGTCGAGTGGCCTCACGATGCGGCGCCGCGCGAGCAAGTGTTCTTCGAGATCGAGCCTGGCAGCGACACGCTGCACATGAATTCGCTGCAGACATTCGAAAACAAGCTCTATCTGTCGATGTTCGGCAACCGCGGCAGTTCGTCTTGGCGCGACGCCGCCAACGGCCGCGTGATCTGTATCGACAGCGGCGCGGCCATTGCCGACGGACTCCATCATCCGCATGGGCTGTTCGTCGACGACGGTGCCCTCCTATGCCTTGCCTCGGCGACGGGAACCATCCGCCGCGTTGCTGGTGTAGCGGGCGTAGCCGAGCCGCGCCTCGAAGGCTATTTGCGCGGCATTGCATCGGATGCCCATGCGATCTATGTCGGCACGAGCCGCTTGCGCAACCGCAGCAAAAGTACGGGCGCCAAGGAAACGCCGCTCGTCGAAACGGGGGTCGGCTGCGGGCTGCACATCGTCGACAAAGCGAGCGGACAGACACGCTGGCTCGATCTGAGCCCGTTCGCTTCGGAAATCTACGACCTCATGCCGCTTCCCGAAGGCACGGCCGTCACCGGTACGCGCGAAGCGGCGATGCTCGCAAGGCTGCGCGCGCTCAATCGCCATACGCCCGAACTCATGCAAAAGGCTGCTCAGGCCGAGCAGTACTTCCACGAGTTCAACGGCGTGATCGGCGAGCTCATCGCTGAGCGCGACTACGCGACGGCGACCACGATCCTCGATCGTCTCATGCGCGGCCCGTTGCGCGCCCGGCTCGACTGGCATGCCGATTACGCGCTGTGTCTGCTGCACCAGGGCGACACGCTGGGCGCGATGAAGCACTACGCCAAGGCGCTCGGCGAGAACCATCCGCGCCTGGCCGACATTCAACACCTCGCCCAAGCAGGCCTCGAGTGCGGCGATCGAGCCGAAGCGATCCGGCAATTGCAAGCGTCGCTCGCCTTGCTGAAGGGGCAGTCGCGCACCGGCAAACGCCGACATCCCGGCACCTCGCGCGGCGCCGGCGGCAAGCGGCCGCGAGCGGCCGGACCAGCCGCGAGCCTGACAGTCGTACCGCATCACTCGTTGCGCGCCTAGTGCGCAACGCAAGGGAATGCGCGGCGCGCCCCGGCTGCTCGTGCGCTGGGGCGGCAATGTTCGAAGCGACGTTCGCCGCGCGTCGCTTCATCAACGTAAAGGAGAAGTCCTATGAGCGTGACACCAGTCGGCACCCAGGATACCGCGTCGCCCAGCAGCGTTTCATCGCCGAGCAGCGCGTCGTCGCCAAGCAGCGTCTCGTCGGCCAGCAGCGCATCATCGCCGAGCAGCGCCTCTTCGAACAGCAGCCCCTCGTCAGCGAGCGGTCCGTCCAGCGATCAACACCAGATGGACTCGCAGCTGGTCGATAAGCTCATCCACCTGCTCGAAGAACTGCTCCAACAGCTGGAAGGCAACCAGTCGGCGGGCTGACGCCCTACTCGCCCAGCCGGGCCGACGCAACGGACGGTCCGCTTCTTCAAGCCATGCGCTTCTCTACGAACCTTCCGTGAGACGTCTGATGACCCGACTCTTGATCAGCTTCCGCGTGGCAAGCCCACCGGGGCATGCACTAGCGCAACTCGATACCGACACCGAGGCATTCGAATGGATCGACCTCGGCGATCCCCAATTGAAGATTTACGGCGCGATGGGCCTGTGCCGCGACGGCGAGCGCTACCTCACCGTATTCCAGGCCCGGCGCGAAGGCCAGCCCGTCAACTGCATCGGCGAGCTCGACGCCAATCTGCGCCTCACGCGCCTCGCGCCGCTGCGGCGCGTAAAAGACGGCCACTCGATCGTGATGCACGACGGCGCATTGCTCGTCGTCAGCAGCGGCACGAACCAAGTCATTCGCGTCGACTGGCCACGTCACGGCGAGCCGAAGGAAAGCGTCTTCTTCGAGATCGAGCCGGGCGCCGATACCCTGCACATGAATTCGCTTCAGTATTTCGACGGCCGGCTGCATCTTTCCATGTTCGGCCCGCGCGGCGATGCACTGTGGCGCGACGCCTCGCAAGGCCGGGTGATCCGTATCGACGACGGCGCCGTCATCGGCGACGGTCTTTACCACCCGCACGCGCTGTTCGTCGACGGTGATGCGCTACTGTGCGTCGGCTCGATGACGAGCAGTGTCCATCGACTGTCGGGGCTCGCGCCCGACGCGTACGATGCCCTCTCGGCTGGGGCTGACGCCGCTTCGCCCGCATTGCGTGGCTATCTGCGTGGCGCGGCAGCCGACGACGACGCCATCTACATCGGCACCAGCGCGGGCCGCACGCACAGCCGGGCGAATGGCGTCGCGCTCGGCACAGCCCCTGAGTTGACGCACGGCATCGACTGCGGCGTCTATGTCGTCGACAAAGCCACCCGCGCGATACGCTGGATCGACCTGAGCCCGTTTGCGGCTGAAATCTACGATGTCCTACCGATTCCTGCCGACACGCCGATGCGCGGCGATCGCAGCGCCGCCATGCAGCAGCGCCTGCGCGCATTGAACGCCTACACGCCCGAGATGCGGCACCATGCCGTGCAAGCCGATCAATATTGTCGCGAATTCAACGGCGTGATCCGCGAGCTCATCGACGAGCGCAACGACTACTGCACCGCCTCACGCATCCTGCAACGTTTGTTGTCGCGTGCGGGCCGCCCCAGGCCGCACTGGCAGTTCGACTACGCCACCTGCCTGCTTGAAACGGGAAATGCGAAAGGCGCGCTCGACCATTACCGACGAGCGCTCGCCGAAGGCCATCCGCGTGAACCGGTGCGTGTCGCGGTCGCACGTGCCGTGGCAGCCGTAGGCTCCATCAACGTCGACGATGACCTGCGCGAACTCATCGGTATCGGGAACGAACCCGCGCGTACACGCGGCATTTCATCCACTCGGCAGGCTGGCGGATCAATAGATCGCACCGTTGCAACGCCTGCCGATACCGCACGTCCCCCCGTCAATGCGCAAGCGCGCGCAAAGGCCATGCTTGCGCAACTGCGGGAAAAGACCCAGCAAAACGGCACCTCACGCACCGCCAAGGCGGCAACCGCCGGCACCGCGTCCAATACCTCATCTACGTAGACATCACAGGAGAATGCGCATGAATATCAACTTCCCTAGCGAGAACTCGACGCCAGAGACGTTCGATTTCGGCGGCGAGCACAACTGGGGTTCGGACCACGAGTCACCGGATCTCGACTCGATCAACAAGGATTTCTCGGACGTCAATAAGGAGATCGAAAAGCTGATCGAAGAGCTGCTCCAGTACGCCGAGAATCAATCTAACGGCAATTCGCCACAACCGCCGGAGGGTGGCCACGAATCGCACAACGGCGGACACAAGCACGGCCACGCGCACAAGAGCGGGCACGGACATGAATCGTCGGGCTCGCACTGCAAGCATCACGACAGCTCGTCGCCCCACGACACGCAGACACATCATAGCCATGAGCCTGCCGATTCGAACCCCGACGATACGACGCCTGTCGGCGGCCCGACCGGGAAGAACACAGGCACGTACAACGCCGGCCACAATCCGCAGATCGACAAATGGTCGAATCAGATCGATAAGGCATCGAAGCTGACTGGCCTCGACCCGAACCTGATCGGCGGCCAGATGTGGGCAGAGTCGCGCGGCGATTCCGGGTCCGACATCAACAGCAAGAACATCGACGGCACGACCGATCTCAGCCTCATGCAGATCAGCCAGGAGCGTTGGGAGCACGACGTGCTGCCGACGCTGAGCGCGCAGGACAAGGCCAACATCAAGGCCGCGACGGGCAAGGACGCCTCACAACTCGACATGAGCAACCCCGACGACAACGTGATAGGCGGCGCATTCGAATTGCGCTCGCACATCGTCGATGCGGGCGGCGACGTCAATAACCCGATGGGCAATCATGACGCCGTGTTCAAGGGGCTCGAAGCCTACGTCGGTGTCGGCGACGAGTCCAAGTACGCGAATAACGTGCTCACGAACGAGAAAGTGCTGCAAGAAGGCGGCAAGCTCGACGACAACCAGTAACTCGACAGGAGAAAGCCATGCGTGTGGGAAACCCAGAACCGAATCAAGGCACTCATGAGCCTGGTTCGTTCGATTTCGATTCGGAGTCGTTCCCGGAAGGCAAGCAGACGGACCAGCCCGGTCAGTCGTCGAACGACCCATCGAGCTCGATCGAAGACACCGAGCAAGAAATCATTCAGGAACTCGAACAACTGCTCGAAGAATTGATGCAGATGACCGATCAACAGCTCGGCGCCGGCAAGAACAGCCCGGAGAACGTTCCAGGCGGCGGCGGTGGTGGGGGCAAGGGACACGGACATCATCACGCGCCCGTCGGCGAGCACAGCGGATCGACGCCGCACGGCGAAAAATCCGTTACGCCGCATGGGTCGCATGAGCCGACTACGCCGACGGACACGACGCCGACCGACACGACCCCGACCGACACCAACAACGACACGCCGCTCGTCAAAGGCAAGTACACGGCGTCGGATCTCGGTACGCTGCCGCCGGCATTGAAGCCGTTCGAAAACGACATCCTCAACGCGGCCAACAAGTCGGGCATCCCGCCCAACGTGCTGGCCGGTCAGATCTATCAGGAGTCGCGCGGCAAAATCAACGCGGGATCGACGAATCAGGGCACGGGCCTGACCGATGCCGGACTCATGCAGGTGGACCCGGCGACGTTCGACGCGTTGCGCAAGGAACACCCGGACCTCGGGCCGAATCTCAGCGATCCGGCGACGAACATCCTGGCCGGCGCGTATTACGACGAAGACATGGCCAACAAGTTCGGGGGCAGCATTCCACTGATGCTGCGCGCGTACAACTCGGGGCCGAACGGAGTGGACCGCAACGATGCGAACGCGATTCCAGCAGGGACGGGCGACCCGAACTACGTGAAGCTCGTCATGGAGTACGCCGACGACATCAAGAGCGGGAAGCCCTTACCGGCTTGAAACCGCGGCAAGTATCGGCGGGACGCGATGACAAACGCGCCCCGCCGCGCACGGGCTGCCGTTCAACGTTGTTGCGGCACGATCAGCAGCTCATGCGAAGACTTGCCCGGCAGCAGCGGCCCCGGCCGCATGGCAACCCATGCTTCGTGCCCGGCCAGAAACTGTGGGCTCAACGGATTGCCGCTCTGGCCGCCAGGCATATCGAACAGCGCCTCGCCTTCATGGCCCGGCGAAACGACCATACGTTCCGAGGGACCGAAGTGAGGCCCCGCCACACGCGGCATGTTTGCGTCGCCGGGGATCGGCTCCTCGGGTGCGCCAAGAACGAAATCGAGCGACGGCCACATTGCAGCGAAAGGATGCCGGATCGCCGTGCGATTGCGCCTGCCCCAGGTGGCGTTCGTCAGCGCCCCGTCCGTCTGCGTCGCGTGCCGAATCGCGAGATCGATCGCTCGAAGTTCGACGTCATGCCAGCTTTCGCCTTGGGGCAACCAGTTCGCAGGCTGCTCATCGATAAGCCGCGCAACGACCACGCTCCATCGCGGGTTGGCCTTCGCATAGCTCGCGTTCCGATCGAGCCCGTGCAAGGTTTCGTCCACCGAGCCGAACAGCTCCTCATACAGTGCGTCCATGAACATGCGCGAGAGCCGGTAGCCAACCGAGTCGACACTCGCTCGACCTGTCCATGACGTTTCCAGCAAGCGGCGAAACGCCTGCCGGTCCGGCCGGTTGGCGAGCGCCGCATCGTCGAGCGCGGCGAGCGCCCGCTGCCGCCACGGTGCAATGAACAGCGCGCGGTCGTCGGCCAACACCTCATAGCCGGCGGCTTCATCGACACGATCGCCGAGGCCATGCAGATCGTCGCGAATCTGCCGTGCACGCGCGCCGATATCGGCGCCGCCGTCGCCGATCTTGCGATACTCATCGCCCATCAGCTGACGATTGTTGGCAGTCCATAGTTGACCGCTCGGCGGATCGTTCACACGCGGGTAATCGTCAGGAGCACGCAGCGTGGTCCAGGCTTGCTGTTGATCGGCCCGATACGGAAAGCTAGCCGCGGCCGATGCGTCGCGGCCCGGCAAGGGCCCTGCGATGGTCCAACCGATATGTCCGCGCGAATCGCCGACGATGAAGTTCAGCGTGGGTATGCCCGCGCGTGCCGCAATGGCTTCGGCATCGCGCACATCGTCGGCCTGCTCCAAGCCTTCGAGCCCGACATTGACCGCGCCCGGCATGTCCGCCACCCAATGGATCGCATAGAACCGTTTGTCGATCTGCTGGACCGGGCCTTCATCGGTCTCGATCACGGTCATGGTTTCCGGCTGCGCGCCTCGTATGTTGAACGTCTCGATGAACTTGTGCGCCATCTTCCAGCCGTGGATGTCGCGATAGCGCAGTGAGTCCTGAGGATCGAATTGCACCTCGACGAGGTCGAGGTAATCGCCATAGCTATTGGTGAATCCCCATGCGATGTGCTCGTTGCTCCCCACGATCACGAGCGGGGTGCCCGGCAGGGATACGCCGGCTACGTGGCGCATATGTCCATGCGCATCGGGAAACGCCAGCTCGAGCCGATACCACGTGTTGGGCAAGCCGAGGTTCAAATGCATATCGTTGGAGACGATGGCACTGCCGGTTTTGCTGCGCCAGCCTGCTATGGCCCAGCCGTTGCTGCCGACGGCCTGAGTCGATTCGACGGCAGCGACCTGGCGCGGCTTGGCGACCGGCACGAACCATGAAGGCGCCGACGCGGGCAGCGCTGCGCTGGCCATGATCGATGCGTCGGCGTCGAGCGGCGCGTCGAAGGCGCTCTCGGTCGGCAGAAGAAACGCCGCTTGCCCATCGGTCATATGTTCCCTGAGCCAACCTCGCGCGAATTTTCTCGAGTCGAGATTCCCTTGCAGATCGAAGTACATGGACCACACGGCGAGCAACGTATCGGCCTCGGTCCAGCGCTTGGGTTGCTGCATCAGCACGCCGTACTCGAACGGGCGCGCCCGCATGGCCGCCAGCCCCGCATTCACGCCTTCTGCGTAACGCTGTAGCAGCGTCCGCTGCTCGGCGCTCACTTGCGCGAGGGCGGCATTCGCACGATCACGGAAACGATAAAGCCGATGTTCGCGGTCGAGCTCGAGCGCTTTCGCGCCGAACAGCTCGGCAAGTTCGCCAGCGGCACTTCGGCGCATCAAGTCCATTTGAAAGAACCGCTCTTGCGCATGAACGAAGCCGGTGGCAAAGGCGACGTCGTCGCGACGCTTGCCCGTGATCAGCACCGCGCCCTCGGCATCCCGTTGGATGCTGACCGGTGCTTGCACGTCGGGGGTCGCGATCTTTCCGTCCTGGACGGGCAGGCTGGCATGAATGAAGCCCCATGCGAACAGCATGACCAGCAGCAGGATGGCAAGCAAACCCGCTGCGATCGGAGTGGTCCAGCGGACGACGAAGCGTAATGAATTCAAGGCGGCCCTCATGTCGGAGCGAGCGGATGAAGCGTCTCGCACTCGCATCGTAGTACCTATGCCCCAGGACGTATAGCGCATTGTTGGCGCCCCTCCCAGTTCGCAGAATGACGCCACCACAACCGACCGTGAGCATGGGCTCAACGGCAAGCAGAGACTGGGACGGATATGAAAAAAGCGCGCTACCTAGCCACGCCAGCCGCCGCATCAAATCTGCAAGGGACGGCAGCTTTTCAATCGGAACGCGAGGTCGGTCTCGCCTCGCTCCATGCCCTGACCCAGGGTGACCCGCGCGTGAGGATCGCGGTACTCGACGGCCCCATCGACTACGCTCACCCGAGTCTTCAAGGTGCCTTGCTGCAACCGTTGAAGGAGCCCTTGCCCGCACTACCCAACCATGCTACGCAGCGGCTCGGAACGGCAATAGGTCACGGAACGCACGTGGCCAGCGTGCTCTTCGGTCAGCACGGCACCAACGTCGAAGGCGTCGCGCCGCGCTGCACGGGGCTGATCCTGCCGATCTTCGAAGACGATCCCATCACGGGCGTGGTGCCGTGCAGCCCAGCGCGTCTGGCGGCAGCCATCTTCACGGCGCTCGACCACGGGGCTCACGTCATCAACATCAGCGGCGGCCAGCTGATCAACGCCCAGGATCCCGATCCCGCCTTGGCCGAGGCCGTGCAGGCCTGTGCCGCACGCAACGTTCTCATCGTTGCCGCGGCCGGCAATGACGGCTGCGAGTGTGCACACATGCCTGCCGCACTCGATTCCGTACTGGCCGTCGGCGCGGCCCATCGCGACGGCAGGCCCATGCAAGCGAGCAACTGGGGCGGCACTTATGCCATCCAGGGGCTGCTTGCACCGGGCGAGCTATCCCCCGGTGCGGCACCGGGCTCAGGCGTGGAATTCATGACCGGCACCAGCGCGGCGACGCCGCTCGTGACCGGCGTCGTGGCGCTGTTGCTGAGCCTACAGGTTCAGCGCGGCCTGCCTCCCGATCCGCATCTGGTGCGCGCCCTCTTGCTTCGCCACGCGCTTGCCTGCGATCCGCGTGTTTCCTCGCAGTGCTACCGGCATCTGGCCGGCAGGCTGCACATTGCCCCAACTGTTCGAACCATCCTAGAAGGAGAACCGATCATGTCCGAAGTCGTTGTTGGCCCCGTGGCGCAAACCGCCGCTGAAGACGCTCCGCAAGTCGAGATGTCCCAAGCGATGCCGAATATCGCCGCCGGCGCCGAAGCCGGTCTACTGCCGTCCGCACCGATCGCCTCCAAGCCGCCGGTGCCCGCCTTGCTGCGGCCCCTGAACGTCGCCGAACCGCCGCGCCCTGAAGCCGTCATGCCCTCGACCTGCGGGTGCGGCGGTGGGGAACCCGGCGCCCGGCCCAAATTGGTCTATGCGTTGGGCACCCTCGACTACGACTTCGGCACCGAGCCGTTGCGCGACTCGCTCGTGCAGGCGATGCCGATGACGGCGAATGCGCCGGAAGTGCGGAGCCAAATGCTGGCCTACCTGGACGAGAACCCGCACGAGGCGCAGGCGCTGATCTGGACGTTGCGGCTGGATGAAACGCCGATTTATGCCATCGCCCCAGGGGGCGCCTACGCCAGCCAAGTGTACGAGCGGCTGCGCGCCTACCTTGCGGAACACGTCGCCGGTCGTGCCGAACTGGTGTCGGTGCCGGGATACATCGCCGGGACGGTGCGCCTCATGTCTGGGCAAACCGTGCCGCTACTGGTGCCGGCTTTGCGCGGCATGTATTGCTGGTCCACCGCTCAGGTGCTCGAGCAGGCAATGGGCGGGCGTCCCGCCGATGGCGAGCGCGCCGCGGAATACGACAGGCGGGCCAAGGCGCTGCGCAACTATCTGGACCGCATCTACTATGCCCAACGCAATCTCGGCGACACGCCGGAGCACCGTGCGCTGAACTTCTCCGCCACGAATGCGTTTCAGGCGGCCGAGATCATGAGCATGGCAGCCCACGGCGACGCGCAGGTGGAGCTCAGCACGATCAGTGTCAGCAAGAGCCCGATCTGTCGCCCTGATTCGGACTGCTATGACGTGCAGCTGTGCTTCTTCAATCCCGATAACACCAACATGGCAGACCGCGTCTACCGCTTCACGGTCGACGTGAGCGATGTCATTCCGGTGAGCATTGGCCAGGTTCGCTCCTGGTCGCAACGCTAACTTGGTCCGTCATTCCCACCGAAGGAGCGAGCCATGACCGCCATCCTCCCCACGCGCTGTCGCCCCCATTCCCGCCCACCGGTGGAACGGGGACGTCAAGCCGCCCAGCCCTATGCCCGTGCCGGCATCGCGCCTAGCCAGAACCTGCAGCTCTTGTGTCAGGTTTGTTGCAAGAACGGCACCGCCGCTGCTTGCTCGAACGCGATACCGGGATGCGTGTGCGACCTATGACCGCGAACTCGCCATGCACCGGAGAAATCATGATGAAGACTCCTCCCCAACACGCCCCCGTGCTACGAGCGGCAGTCTTTCCTTCGGACTGCGGCATGACGAAGGGCATCGCCTGTGGTGCCGCCGTCGCCGCCGTGGGAGTCGGCTGCGCAGTCAGCGGCGGATTAGCGTGTCTGCCTGCGTTGCGTATCGTCGCTAATGCCGGCTGCTGCGACTGCCTCATGAACGGCACGCTCGTCGAGGCATGTAAGGCCATCTTCTAGCCTCGTCGAAGGCGAGGCTCGATTGCCCGGCGACGCCGTCTCCGGGATTTTCCACCCCAAGCAAGGAGCAAAACCATGAACCTACCCCTGCAAAGCCGTCCGGTAGCCCGCCGCGAACGTCAGATGGGCATCCTCCCGCAGTCGGTGGCCTGTGTCCACGGCACCGTGGAAAACGGCGCCGTCTGCGTCAACCTGCCGATCATCGGCAAGAAGTGCATCGACGTCGGCCTGCATTTCGCCAACGGGCTGTCGGCATCGGTGTGCCTCGAGCGGATCTTCCCGCCGAAGGTCTGCGCCGAGGTGGCGGGCAGCCGCTTCTGCATCTGAGTCCACATAAGGAGCCAGTCTCATGAGCGTCAATAACCAAGCCCCACCGGTGCGCCGCCATCGATTCGACCATGCGTTGAGGGCGCCGCTGCATGCTGGCGGCATCCAGCCCTCGGTATGCACGGCAGCCGACAACAACGCCGTCGGTCAGTGCTTCGACCAGCACGGCGCCGTGCCGGGCCGCTTCAACTGCGCAGCCTGTTGCGCCTTGCGCGGTGCAACAGGCTGGCATAACCCGGCCAATGGTGTCGTCGTGGCCTGCTAACCGCAGAGGCCTCCGGGACGGACGATGTGTCCGTCCCTTACGTCCTGCACGTGCGCGCGGCATAGGCTCACTACTACGGAGATAACCGATGGCTTCGCACTACGAAATTCCTGGGTCGCGGTCGACGGACTCGACGCCCTCTGCTGGTTCAAGGCCATGCACGACGCGCGCTACGCGCAAGGGCGGGCGCCGCGCCCTGCCCGGCAGATGGTGCGGATACCTGGCCGCCCTATGGGCCGCATCGGCATTGGCACAGAGCGGCCAAGCGCCGCAGACCGACAGCGCCCAAGCGCCGCAACCCACCAACAACTGGCTCGTTCAATCGATCGTGCAACGCGCGCAGGAGACGCCGGCCAGCGGCACGATGCCCGCGCAGACGAGCGTTGCCAGCAGCACCGGGGCGACCTGCACCTGCCCGCCGGCCACTACTTCACAGCCAGCAGCCCCTTCATCTGCGCCGCAATATCGGTCAGCGCCAACTGGCTATGCACCTGATCGATGACGACGCCGATCAGCAGCGCGACGAGCAACACCGACAGCGCCCCCTTGATCGCATGCGCGAGCGAATTCACGTCGATACGCTGAGCCGCCTTGCTGATGATGCCGAAACCGAGATCGACCAGCACCAGGATCATCACGAGCGGCGCCATCAACTTGGCCGTCGTCTGCATCATCGTGTCGGTTTCGCGCATCACGAACGTCTCGAGCACGTTGCCGGGAATCGGTGTCACGCTCGCGAGCGGCCACCAGTGATACGACTCGTAGATCGCCGACAACAGCGTGCTCATACCGCCGAGCAACCAGAACGCCGCCGTCACGCATTGCAGCAGCAGCGTCGACGTCAGCGATGTCTGCTGGCCGCTCATCGGATTCGTCAGCTGCACGTTGTTGTAACCGGCGACGTCGTCGATGTATTGGCCGACGCTATCGGCCGTCCAGAAGATCGTCGAAGCCGCATAGCCGATCACCAGTCCGATCACCGCCTCCTTCACGCCGACCTCGAACAGAAAGAAGCCGTGCAGTTGCGGCAGCAGCGCCTGCTGCCCGTAGGCCACGACGCTGCTCCATAACAACGCGAGACCATTGCGTACCGGCCCGCGAATCAGATTCTGGTCCGTCGGCGGCAGGACGATCATGACCGTCAGCAGACGCACGCTGCACAGGCCAAACAAGATCGCCATCTGCTCGAGCGACGCTGCCCACTGCTCCAAGCCCAAATCGCCGCCGCTCATCGCCCGCCCCCCGTTGCCCCACTTGCCCGGCCCCGTGTGACCGCCCCCTCTCCCGCGGACGCGTCACGGCGCGCCCTCAGTGCCCGCGCGGCCATGCTCTCCTCGACTTCCTCGTCCTGCGCGTCTTCCACGCTTTGCGCGGCTGCCAGCTTGAGTTTCTCGATGCGTCGCGCGTAGACGTCGATCTGCCCATCGTTGCGCAGAATCTGCCGGCTCGTCTCGGCCATCTCCGTGTTGTGCTGTTGCTCGGCCTTGCGCGCTTTCGTCCACTCTGCCTCGGCGGCTGTCTTGCGCTCGGCCACGACGGTGCGGTACTCGCTGCAATGCGTGAACTGGGGAATGCTCATCGGCGAACGGCTCGTGAGCATCGACGTCAAACGCTGGTCGTACTCGGCAAGCTGCGCAACCTCTTCGTCGAACATGACCTTCCTTTCCTGCTCGGCAGCCACCAACGCCGCATGCGCAGCGCGCTGCTTCGCGAGCGTCTCGCGCAATGTCTCGCCCAGACGCCGCTTGCGCTTGAGCATGACGCCGAACGCGGCAACTCGTCGATCCTTCATCGCATCGATCCTCAGCCACGCAAACGGGCGAGCGCTTCAAACGTATCGTCCGCTGAGACGAACTCGTCCGTGCGCTGGTTCAGAAACGCGCGGATCGCCTCGATCTTCGCGACCGCCTCGTCGGCCAGCGGATCGCTGCCTTCCTTGTATTCACCCACTTGCAGCAAGGTTTCGATTTCCCTGTACTTGGCCATCAAGCGCCGCACGTGGCCGGCACGGTCCATGTGCTCGCGCGACGTCACCTGCGGCATCACCCGCGACAGGCTGCCGAGCACATCGATGGCCGGATACTGGTTACGTGCGGCAATCTCGCGCGAAAGGATCATGTGGCCGTCGAGAATGCCGCGCACTTCCTCGGCGATCGGGTCGCCGCCCGATTCGTCTTCGGCCAGCACCGTATAGAGCGCCGTGATCGAGCCGTGCTCGGACAAACCCGCGCGTTCGAGCAACTTCGGCAGCTCGGCGAAGATCGAAGGCGGAAAGCCACGCCGAGTCGGCGGTTCGCCCGCTGCAAGGCCGATCTCGCGCTGTGCACGGGCAAAGCGCGTCAGCGAGTCCATCATCAGCAACACGCTCATGCCGCGATCGCGAAAGTACTCGGAGACGGCCGTCGCCACATAAGCCGCCTTTGCGCGTTCGATCGACGAGCGGTCCGACGTCGCGCAGACCACGACCGAACGCGCCATACCGTCGGGTCCGAGAATCTGTTCGACGAACTCGCGCACTTCGCGGCCGCGCTCGCCGATCAGTGCGATCACATTGATGTCGCAGCGCGCGCCGCGTGCGAACATGCCCATCAGCGTACTCTTGCCGGCACCGGCCGGCGCGAAGATGCCCATACGCTGTCCTTCGCCGAGCGTCATCAGGCCGTCGACGATGCGGACCCCTGTCGGCAGGTTCTTCTCGAGCAGCGGCCGGCTCATCGGGCTCGGCGGATCGGCGAAGATCGGCCGGTACTCGGTGCAGGCCAGCGGACCGCGTTCGTCGATCGGCAGGCCGAGGCTATCGATGACACGCCCGAGCAAGCCATCGCCGACCGGCACCGACAGCGGCCGCTTCAAGCCGATCACTTGCGTCTCGCGCGAGATGTCGGCGAGGCGGCCGAACGGCGAGAGGATCGCAATGTCACGCGAGAAGCCGACCACCTCCGCGTTTTGCATCAGCTCGCCCGTCGGCGTGCGCAGCTCGCACAGCTCGCCGAGCCGCACGTCGAGCCCCGTTACGCGCACGAGCGTGCCGATCACTTCGAGCACCTTGCCGCGCGTTTCCACCGGACGTTGCGCACGCAGTTCGCGTTCGATCGACGCGGTGAAGCCTTGCAGTTCATCGAGTGCGGACGGCCAGGCGTCCATTTGCGTTTGCATCGCCGTCTCCGTCATGGCGTGTTCTCTTGCAGATCGAGTGCGAGATCGAGCTCGCCTTCCTGCACGTCCTCTTCGTTGTCGGATAACAGATCAGCGTCGACGTCGACGTACGCAGCATCGACAGCATCGTCGTCGACAAAATCGGCATCAGCGGCATCGACGACATCCGCTGCTTCGGTCTCGTCATCGGCGAATGCAGACGGGTCGAGGTCGTGGCCGTCCTCTGTGTTCGGCTCCGCCTGCTCTACCTCGCGGGCCAGCGCACGCTCCACTGCTGCACGCATCGCGGCAAGCTGCGTCGACAAGCTCGCATCAACCATGCCCAGATCCGATTCGCAGATGCAGGCGCCGACGCCAAGCTCGCGATCGGCCATGACGCTGACCGGCACCGCACGCCCACGCTCGCGCCACTCTGTGGCAAAGCGAGCAAATTCGCGCGAGGCCGCTTCGTAATCGTCGGGATGCACGCGCACCTTTAGATAGCTGCATCCGTCGGCAATGCGGTCGAGCGCGGCACTGGAGCGTGCGAACAAAGCGCTGGTATCTTCGCTGCGCACGATCTGCTCGACGGCGACGACGACGAGCTCTGCAAGCCGCTCACGCAACAGCGTCTGCATGTCGCGCTGCTCGGCACCATGCTCGGCGACGCGCGCATACCAATCGGCAAGCGCCTGTGCCTTGCCGTCGTCATAGCCACGCCGCTCGGCACTCTCGTACTCCTCCTGCGCCTGTTCGAGCAATGCGAGCGCCTCTTCGTCTGCGCGTGCGGTGATGTCCTCGGCACGCTGGCGCGCATCCGCGAGGATCGCTTCGTATTCGCGCCGACACACGTCCTGCGCGTCGTCGAGTGCGACGACGGTCGCGAACGCCTCGCGGCGCAAGATGCCCGAGTCCTCTTCGACGCCGATGCCGCCGAGCGTCTCGGCGTCTCTGCTCAATTCGACGTTGGGATGTCGCAACCAAATGACCATGCGGGCTCCGGAAACAGTTCAGGCAATCGGCTCAATACATGCGCGCTGCCGTCGGCATCGACGGCGCGCTCGCATCGTGCGAGCCAAATCGGCACGTCTAGCTCGCGTGGCAACGCACGTCGCAGCCACTGCGCTGCCGCGTCGTTGGCGAGTACGCCGTCACGCTCGAGCAGACAAAAACCCTCCCATTCGAGAGCGTCGTCGTCGAGCGCGTCGAGCCCAGGCATGCCGATCGCGCGGCTCAACGTGGCTACATCGGGTGCACCGGGCAACTGGGCGAGCCACCTCAAGAGCGGCGTTGCCTGCTCCCCAAGCAACGCGGCAAGGCGCGAACGGCGCATCAGGTCGACGATGCGCCTGACTTCACCACGCCGAAACACGAGTGCGCGCAAGCGCAGCAAGCGTCGTTGCCAATCGATCGGCAACGTCGCGAACGCCAGCACATTACGCGCCCAGGCATCTCGCGACGCACACGTTTGCCATGTTGCATACGTATCGAACGCATCGACGCTCGGCAGTTCGAGCAGTTGCACGAGCGCGTTCGCGCACGCATCGTCGGCGTCACGCAACGATTCGCCGACCGTACCGTCGAGCAGCCACGCCGGCAGCCACGACGGGTGCATCCAGTCGAGGCAAGCCCGGCGATTGCCGTCGAGTTGCTCGAGCCAGGCCGCTACGCGCGCGGCGGGACTTTGCATCGTCATCTCGGCCTGCATCGCGCCTCCCGGCAAAACGTGTCAACCCGCCTCACGCGTCGGCTGCCGCAGGCGCGCCGTCCTGGCCGCCGCGCGACTTCAGCTTGGCGAGCCACTGGCCAGCCTTGCCGTCGAGCAGCGCCTGACGCTTGAGCAGCACGAGCAACGCCGCGCCACACATGAAAAACGCGGTCAGCGCGACGCCTACCAGCCATCCGCCGCCTCGCGGCCCCGGCGGCTGCGCCAACTCGATCGGATCGGCGGGCACGGATGCCACGCTGACCTGGTCGTAAGTCAGTCCTTCGACGCTATGCATGACGAGATTCTTGATCTGCGGGGTAAGCGTCTCGAGATTCGCGTTGGGCCGGTACTTGATGAACACCGACGCGGACGAAGGCTTGACGTTCGGCGCGAGCGGGTCGTTGTTCGGCAGCACGATGTGCACGCGCGCGACGACGACACCGTCGATCTTCGACAGCGTGTCCGAGAGCTCCTGGGACACGCCGTAGATGAAGCGCACCCGTTCCTCGGTAGGCGTCGAGACGAGGCCATCCTTCTTGAACAACGCGCCGAGGTCGTCGTACTTGTGCTCCGGCAGGCCACGCGAACGCAGCACCTGCATCGCGCGAACCATCTGCTTGTCGTCGACCTCGACCGACCAGGTCTTGCCACCGTCGGCGGTGGTCTTCTGTGAATCGACGCCATCCTCGAGCAACGCTACATCGATCTCGTTCGCATCACGCTCGGACAGGTTGCCGTACAGCTCCTTGTGGCAACCCGTAAGCAGCAGCACGAGCGTCATGCAAGCCAGCGAAGCAGCCCGCCTGCGCCAAGCTCTCATCATTGATTCCTCATCAAAGTACCGATGGCGTCCTTCGTCGACGTGACGACGGCCAGCTTGACCTGCATATCGCACTCCAAGCCCGACGCTTCGAGCATCACCTGCGTCTGCGCGGCGAAGCTCTGCTGCATCGACATATGCGGCATCGAATGCATCATGAACATCGCGTCGTTGCTGACCGCCCGCGTCATCACATCCTGGTCGTGCACGACCTTCGAGATCATCGTCTCGGTATCCATGCCGTTGCTTTGCGGCGCCGCGGCACGGCCATGCTCGTAAAGCGCTTGAAACTTGTCGGCGAGCTGCTGCGTCTCGGGGGCGGACGCGGTCGAGTGTGCACTCGTTCCCGTCCCCACCACCTCCTGTGCGAACATCTGTTGCAGATGCGCCGACATCCATGCTGAGTCCATATGGACCTCCCCCAAACGCTAACGGCTCATCGCGAGCCGCATACAGATCAAAGACGCATGTACTGGCCGCCCATCAGCGACGGATCGATCATGCTGGGCACCGGCTGCGCCTGCGCCGCTTGTTCGGCTTCGTGGCTTTGGCGCTCGGCGACGAGCGTCTTCAGCGATTCGGGAAACTCGAATTCGCCGGTCGCCTTGGCCTTTTCGATCGCACGATTGAGTTCGTTGCGAGCGACGACGGTGCGCAAGAGGCGAACCGCATCGTCCGAGGTCTCGCTCTGCATCATTTGATTCGCTTCGACTTGCCAGTCGCCGTCGCCGTTTTCGCTCATGCAGTAGATCTGCATCGCACGGCTGTTCGGCAGGCAATGACCCTTGTCGGCGAGCTCGCGGAACACCTGCGCGGCGCCGATAAAGTCGCCTCGCACGATCTGCAGGCGAGCGCCGATCATCTCGAATTCCGGCGCCGGTTCGCAGAGCAGACGCACTGCCCCGATCAGTTGCTCGATGTCGTCGACGGCGATACGGCTACGCGGAAACTTGTCGATCAACGCCAGGTTGATGATTTCGACGAGACCGCGCAGGATTTCATCGCCGCACTTCAGATAGTCTTTCAATTCGCTCATGTCGGTTCCCCCAAGAGGCGTGACCGCACATCGGGCCACATCGCCAAGTTAGCAAGATCGGCGAGGAAGACACGCAGACGATGCGAAGTTAGTGGCGCGTTTGCGAAATCGGCGCCGCGCCGCACTCGGCTGCCCATCCCCCTACGCGCGCGCCCGTGCTTTCGGATTCCTTCCGCTTGCTTCGCATCGCGGCCCCAGCCCATCGAGCCGCACCGCTATCGTGCGTCGCATCATGAGCGAGAAAACCGAACAACCCACCCAGCGCAAGCTGGATAAAGCACGCGAGAAAGGCCAGGTCGCCAAAAGCCCCGACCTGACCGAGACCGTCTGCATGCTCGGCGTCATCGGCACGCTGATGGCGGCCGATCATCTGCTGGCCGGCTCGATGCGCGATCTCGTCACGCTGACGATGCAGTTCATTACGGGTGAGCACTCGATGCAGAACATGCTGCATACGTTGTATCACCTGCTCGGGACCGCGACGATGATGCTGCTCCCCGTCGCGCTGGCCGGTGCGCTCGCCGCCGCAGTCGGCACGGCCGCGCAGACTGGCCTCGTCGTGACGTTCGACCCCATCATGCCGAAGTTCGAGACCGTGAACCCCGGCTCCGGGCTCAAGCGCATCTTCTCGATGAAATCGGTCATCGACGTCGCCAAGCGCCTGGTCAAGCTCGCCGTGCTTCTGCCCGTGATGTGGATCTCGATCGAGAACCTGCTTCCCCTGCTCTCGAACGCAGCCTATCAACCGCTGGGCCCGCTGATGGACGTGCTGTGGCACGCGCTGCTGAAGCTGCTGACGGTCGCGTTCGTCGCCTACCTCGTGATCGGCTTCGCCGACTACAAGATCCAGCACTGGTTGTTCATCCGGCAAAACCGCATGTCCAAGGATGAGATCAAGAAGGAGCACAAGCAGCAGGACGGCGATCCGCACATCAAGCGCGAACGCCGCAAGCGCGGACGGGAAATGATCAACAAGGGGCCGGACAAGCCGGCCGTCGGCGGCGCGAACGTCGTCGTCACGAACCCCACGCACTACGCCGTCGCGATCCGCTATCGGCCCGGGGAAGACTCGCTGCCCGTGGTCGTTGCCAAGGGTGTAGATGCCGAGGCTGCGCTCGTGCGCCGCTATGCCTCGGAAGCCGGCGTGCCCGTCGTGGCGAATCCGCCGGTCGCACGCGCGCTTTACCGCATCGAGCACGATGCGCAGATTCCCGAAGCGATGTTCGAAGTCGTGGCCGCGATCCTGCGCTGGGTAGACAGCGTCGGCGCACCACGCACTCAAGGAGGTTGAAACCATGTTCAAGTCGATTCGCATGCCGGGAGCGGGCGAAGTCGGTATCGCGGTACTAGTCTGCGCGATCGTCTCGCTGATGATCCTGCCTCTGCCGCCCGAAATCATCGATGTGCTGCTCGCGCTGAACATCACGTTGAGCGTGACGTTGCTGATGGTGTCCATGTACGCCGGCAGCATCGTGTCGCTGTCGGCGTTTCCGTCGATGCTGCTGTTTACGACCCTGTATCGGCTCTCGCTGAACATCGCGTCGACGAAGTCGATTCTGCTGCATGCCGATGCCGGGAACATCATCGAAAGTTTCGGCGAGCTCGTCGTTGGCGGCAATCTAGTCGTCGGCCTCGTCGTGTTCATCATCATCTCGACCGTGCAGTTCATCGTGATCGCGAAGGGCTCCGAACGCGTGGCCGAAGTCGGCGCGCGCTTCACGCTCGATGCGATGCCGGGCAAGCAGATGAGTATCGATGCAGAGCTGCGCGCGAACGCGCTGTCTGCCGAAGACGCACGCAAAAAGCGCTTGCAGCTCGCGATGGAAAGCCAGCTGCACGGCGGCATGGACGGCGCGATGAAGTTCGTCAAGGGCGATGCGATCGCGGGCCTGATCATCACGCTGATCAACATCCTCGGCGGCATCGCGGTAGGGGTCGCGTATCACGGCATGACGGCCGGCGACGCGGCGAACCGCTTTTCGATTCTCTCGATCGGCGATGCGATGGTGTCGCAGATCCCGTCGCTGTTCATCTCCGTGGCGGCCGGTGTCATCACCACGCGCGTCGAGGACGGCAACGACCACGGCGAGCGTTCGCTCGGCACCGACATGTTCGGCCAGCTCTTTCGCAGCGCGCGGCCGCTATTCTTCTCGGCGGTACTGCTGCTCGGCTTCGCAGCGGTACCCGGCTTTCCTGCACCTCTGTTCGCGCTGCTCTCGGGCGTCCTCGCATTCACCGGCTACCGGCTGACGAAGACGGACACGCGACGCCATCGCGGGCCCGTCAAAGGGCAAGCGGTCGGCGCGTTCCAGCGTGCGGGCGCCAAGGGCGACGCACCGTCGATCCTGCCGCGCGCGCCGCAATTCACGGCGCCCGTCGGCGTGCGCGTGGCCTCCGATCTGATCGCCCGGCTGTCGACTCCGCAACTCGACAAGGCTTTCGATGCCGAGCGCTCGAGCTTGCAGGACGAGTTAGGGCTGCCGTTTCCGGGCATCACGATGTGGGCATTCGAAGCACTGCCGGCCTCGAACTACGAAATCCTGATTCACGATGTGCCGGCCGCGCGCGCCGAGCTGCCGCAAGGCAAGGTCATGCTGCCCGATGCGGCGCAGGATCAAGCGCTGGCGAACCAGTGTGAAGTGCACGGCGCGGCAGGCGGACTCGCGCAAACGCATTGGATCAACGAGAAAGCCGTGCCGGCGAATACGACCGCATGGCGTGCCGAGCAGGTCATCGCGCGCGAAGCGATCGGCCTGATGCGGATGCGCGCGCATCAGTTCCTGGGGATTCAGGAAGCGCAGTGGCTGCTCGATCAGCTCAACGCCGAATACCCGGGTCTCGTCGCCGAAGTCACGAAAGCCCTGCCGCTGCAAAAGATCGCCGACGTGTTGCGGCGCCTGCTCGAAGAGCAGGTTTCCGTGCGCAACGTGCGCGGCATCATGGAAAGTCTCGTCGTCTGGGGGCCGAAGGAGAAGGACATGCTGCTGCTGGCCGAATACGTGCGTGGCGATCTCGCACATTACCTCGCCCATCGCGCGGCAGGCGGCTCACGTACGCTATCGGCCGTCGTGCTCGACATGCCGGTCGAGCAGCACATCCGGCAATCGATCCGGCAGACACCGACCGGCAATTTCCTCGCGCTGCCGCCCGATCAGATCAAGTACTTCGTCGACAGCATCGCCGCGCATGCGGGTAATGACGCTCGAACAGGGCTCGCCGTCGTCACGTCGATGGACATTCGGCGCTACGTGCGGCGCATGATCGAAAGTCGGCTCACGTGGCTGCCTGTCTACTCGTATCAAGAGCTCGGCGGTCACGTCGAGTTGCAGCCGCTTGGCCGGGTGACGATGTGATCGAGCACAGCCAGCGCAGCGCACGATGAGCATGCTTCGTCCTTACGCGGTGCACGTCCTCGTCGACGATGACGACGCGCCGGCGTTGGAGCCCGCCAACGTATCGCGTCGTCGCGACGACTACGAGCGGCTGCTGGAACGCGGGCGCCAGGCACGCCGATCGCCGACACGTGCCGGCATAACCGACCACAGCGCCGGGCACCCCGCAACGGACGATGCGCAGGAGGCGCATCAGCCGGCTTATGCGCACGACACCCCACACGCCCCTGCACCACCGGAAGCCGAGCTCGAATCAAGACCTATCGGCGAGACGGCAGCGCATACGCGCGGCGGCACACAGGCCGAAACCGCTCCCGCCTCTGCGCAGGAATCCGTCGAGACGCTTGCGCAACAGCTGCAACGCCACGAAACGCCCTACCTCGATGTACTCGCCAACGAGCAGCAGCAACTGCTCATGCTGGTCGACTACCTCGCGAATCGCGTCGCCGATTTCTGCACCGATCCGGCCGTCCTCGCACAAGGACACTGGGAAATTCGTCTTGCACTGGACCCAAAGATTCTGCCCGGCTGCACGCTCGCGATGACGCTTTCGTATTTCGATTTGACGCTTCGGTTCGAGGCCGAACAAATCAGGTCCAAGCAACTAGTCTTGCATCACGGCGACGTATTGAAACAGCGACTCGAAGTGCTCCTCGCGCAGCACAACGTGCCCCGCACAGTCGAGATCGTCGTCTTATGACTGGTGCCTTAGGGCTAAGCAACGCACCGTCACCGCCGTACCCGATTCATCGACAACAAGGGAAGCATGGAACTTACGTCACCGACTCCTGCGGCCGCCGCAACGCGCGGCCCGATCGTGCGGGGCGCGGCCGCGCTGGCGACTTTGCCCGCGATCGAACCTCGCACTGCGCGCCTCGCGCGGCTCGTCGCCGATGAACGCATCGCCGCCTGGCTTCAGATCAAGCTCGGCATCAATGCGCTGTCCGTCGAGGCCGGCGAGCGCACACGCTTCGCCGACCCAGGCTGGATCGACTTGAGTCACGGCTTTGCGCACGCCTCGGTCGCGATCGATCTGGCACATTACCCGGCGCTGGCCAGCGTGGCGGTCGATACGGCCAGCCGCGACGCCATGCCGACCGGCGTTGCCCAGAACGCGGTCGAGCCGATGCGCGACGGCGACACCGCCCTGCGCAATGCGGTAGCCGCCATTCTGCTCGCCCCGCTCGTCGAGCATTGCGCGACGCTGGGCCTCGCGGACATACGCGTGCTCGGCGTGCGCCGCGCGCGGGTGCCGGCCGATCCGCGCACCGCCTTCGCGGTGGCATTCCGCCACGGCCAGCGCCACATCGAATGTCTGCTGGGCAGGCTCGACGACGGTTGCGTCGAGGCACTCTCGGCCTGTGTCGCACGTCAGCAAATTCCGTATGCGCGCCATGTCAGCACGATCAGCGTGCCGGGGCGCCTGCTCGCCGGCACCCGCACCTATCGCATCGACGCGCTGCGCTCGCTGCGCCCCGGCGACGTGCTGCTGCGCGCCGTCGACGCAGGTCTTGCGGCCTGCATGGACGCTTCATCGCAGCCTGCCGATCTACGCGCGATATGGGGCATTCCCGGCGCGTTCCAGCTCGCCGCCGATGTACGCATCGAAGGATGCACGATGACTTTTCAGGGAACTCCGACCATGACCTACGAAACCGAAGACCACGAAACACCTGTCAACAGCGAAGAGCCGCTCGACATCGGCGAATTGAACCTGCCCGTGAAGTTCGAACTGGACACGGTGCCGATGCCCGTCGTGCAGCTCTCTGCACTGCGCGCAGGCTATGTGGTCGAGTTGCCTGTACCCGTGGCCGATGCGCGCATCCGGCTCACGTCGTACGGCCAGACGATCGGCCTGGGGGAGCTCGTGACGGTAGGCGAACAGCTCGGTGTACGCATTGTTCAGATGTCGCACGGCAATGTTTCAGTTCAATGACTTCACGGGCCTGCTCATCGCCGTGCTGGCGATGAGCATGCTGCCCTTCATCGCAATGGTGGTGACGTCGTTCGCCAAGATCAGCGTCGTCCTGAGCCTGCTGCGCAATGCGCTGGGCGTGCAGCAGGTGCCGCCCAACATGGTCCTGAACGGCATCGCGATCCTCGTGTCGATCTACGTCATGGCGCCCGTCGGCATGGAGGCAATGGCGAACATGCAGAACCGGCCGATGCCGACCGAAACGTCGCAGGTCATGATCAGCGCGTTCGGCGCGGCCAAGGAGCCGTTCCGGCAGTTCCTGATCAAGCACACGCACGACCGCGAGAAACGCTTCTTCCTGCGCTCGGCGTCGGTGGTATGGCCCAAGCAGATGGCCGCCCAGCTCAAGGAGAACGACCTCATCGTGCTCGCGCCGGCGTTCACGCTGACCGAGATGACCGACGCGTTCAAGATCGGCTTCCTGCTGTATATCGCGTTCATCGTCGTCGACCTCGTGATCGCGAACGTCCTGATGGCGATGGGCCTGAACCAGGTGCAGCCGACCAACGTGGCGATCCCGTTCAAGCTGCTGCTGTTCGTCGTCATGGACGGCTGGTCCACACTGCTACATGGGCTCGTATTGACGTATCGATAGACGGGCGCCGCAGTATTCGCCCCGATGAGGAAAAGCTTGCTATGGAAGTCGAAAATCTGATCCGCCTCGCGATGCAGGCGATGATGCTGTGCCTGTACGTCTCGCTGCCGATCGTGCTGATCGCCGCGATCACCGGGCTTCTGATCTCGTTCATTCAGGCGATCACGTCGCTGCAGGACCAGACGATCTCCTACGCGATCAAGCTTGTCGTGTCGGTCGCCGCGATCGCGATGCTCGCGCCGTGGGGCGGCTCGGCGATCCTGCATTTTGCCAATGAGCTCGTGCAATTGGCGGTGCCGTCATGAGCGATATCCGCTACGACAGCTTCGCTCAGAGCGACGGCAGCATCGGCGAAGAGCACGAAACCGAGGCCGCGAACGAGCAGCAGAAACAGCAGCAGGTCCAGCAACAGACACAAGCGCAGCACGCCTCGACCGACGCTACGCGGATGAAGCGTCAGCAGATGCTGCGTATGCGTCAGGCTGCGGCACGCCGGCGTGCCGGCTTGCAGTTGAGCGCACGGTTCGCGGCAGCACGTGCCGCCGCCGAGCGCACGCGCGGCTCGCGCGCGCAAAAGCTGCTGAGCCATCTCAAGCCACGCAAGGAGGCCGCGCACGGCGAAGGCAAGGCGCACGGCCAGGGGCAGCCGCACGAGGCGCATTATGGGCAGCACGCGCATGGGCATCAGCATGTCCATGCGCATGCTCACGGTTCACAAGACCCGAATGTGCCGCAACACGGTATTCAACGTCTCGATCGCGACGGCAATCAGAACGGCGGACGTCAGCAACAACAGCAACAGGAAGACGAGCGCCCACCCGTCGTCAAGGTGAAGGTCAGCAATCGTATTTCGCCATCGGCCATTCGCAGCGACATGCGCCAGATCGCCAATTCGCTGGTGGACGAACCGTTGAAGCTCGAGACCGAGACCCGTCTTGCATGGACACGGCGCTGCGTCGATTTCGGCTCAGGACTCGCGCATGACCCATCGACGAAGGTCACGTCCGAAGTACTGGGCAGTTCGCTCGACTTGATCGGCGCGCGTGCCCGCCACCCGATATTGCGCGATGCCACACGGCAAACGGGCCTGCTCGGGGTCAAGCATCAGTTGCAGAGCGTGCTCGATGAGCCTGGTCAGCCGCGCACGTCGCACGGCTCGTTGTCGGAGCGACAGCAAGACCTGAACGTACTACGCCCGCTGCTCGTGCTGAGCTTCGAGCACCCGTCGACGCCGCGGCAACTCCCGCACAAAGCGAATCGTCTCAAGACGCTTCTGCTGACGGTTGGGCCGCGCGGCGCGCAGCCCCCCAAGGCTACGCTGTCCGGCAAAACCGAACCGGCAATGAAGACGACGCCGCGCGACAAGGAACATGACGACGCTTCGCAAAACCATTGAACGTTTCGCATCGGGTCGATAAGTGCAGATGACTCTCGATAGACTGAACAACATTGAGAAAGCGGCATGTCCGCAGTGGCAACTACCCCGCGCGATCAAGCGCGTATCGAGGCAAACGCGATGAAACAGCTCCGCATCCTGACGGGCGCTCACTCCGGTGCGCAGATCCCGCTTGCGCCCGGCGACTATCGCCTGGGCCCCGACGATCAGGCCGATGTCTGCATCACCGATTGGACCGAACAGGGCATTCGCGTCTCGCTCGACGAGACGGGTGTCATACGCTGGACGTTCGAAGGCGACCACGCATCGCAGCACGTCGATACGATGCAAGCCGGCACCGATGCGGATGCCGCGGCTCCAGCAACGGCGGCAGTCGAGTCGACCGTGACGCTCGTGCCCGATCTCGTGCCCGTGCCGTTCGGCGACGTAGTGCTGTGTTTCGGCCCGGACAATGCGCCGTGGCCAGCCGACGTGGACCTGCTGCGCATGCTGTGGATCAAGCCCGAAGCGCAGCAAGTGCGCGCGGCAACGGGCACGCAAAGTCAACGCGCGATCGGCGTAGCGCTAGCGGGCGGCATGATCGCAGCGCTGCTCGTAGCCGGTGCGACGCTGTTCGGTGCTCGGCCACGCGACGCACAGGCGACGACGAACCCCGAGGCGCTTGCGGTCCGCGTCGGTGCCGCGTTGCGCACGGCCGGCCTCAACGACCTGCAAGCCCAGCCGCGTGGCAGCGCGATCGTTGTGGAGGGCATGGTGGGCACGGCTGCCGAGGACGTCGCCGCACGTGGCATCTTCTCGCGCCTCGCGCCTGATCAGAGCCGCATTCTTCGGCAATACGACGTCGGCGAGGACGACCGTCGCAATCTCGAAGACGCGCTCGGTGTCGCTGGCGTGCACGTCAAGTATCGCGGTGCGGGCGTGTTCGAAGTGGACGGCACCGTGCAGTCGATGACGCAATTTCAAGCGGCGCTGGCACGCGTGAAGAGCGATCTCGACACGAACATCCAGCGCGTCGACGTCGCCGTGCACGAAGCGCCGGCGCCGATGGCGAGCGCCGGAGACTACTCGGCACTGATCGCGATCGGCGACGTGCGCTACGTCGAAACGCCCGATGGCGTGAAGCACCTTTACCCTGCCGGCCCGGCCTCGTCGCATCGCGACATGCCGAGCAGGCAGCCTTGAATCGTGCGGCGTCACACCGCACAACACGGCCGAGCGTAACGGTTGGCCGGATATCGAAACGCAGTCGAACCTAGCGAGGTATTCACCATGTACGAAGCTCTTCAACCCGTTGCTGCCGACATGGTCGGCTTCGAAGCGATGCTGAACTCGACGACGAGCCCGGCGCGCGTCACGCGCCTGATGGGCGCGCTCGACGCAACGGCCCAGCGTATGAGCGACGCACTCGGCGCCGCGACGGAAGAGCGCGAACGCAGACACCTGCAGGCGCTGTACCTCGGCTTGCACGCGGCCTCGCGCATCGTGCAGAAGCTCGCCGAGCTCAAGTCTCAACCGGACGACGATCGCTAAGCGGACGAACGTCCCCGTTTTCAGCAGTAAATCAGCAGTTCCAAACCGTAGTCTTTCTCAACCGAAGTACCACTTCTTCACCAGGAGCAAACCATGGCAACAGGTAGCGCAGGCGCCGCAAGCGGCGCAATGAAGTCGAGCATGGGTCAAATGATGCCGATGATGCAGCAGATGGCTAGCATGCAGATGGATATCACGATGATGGAGTCCGTTCTGAACCTGCAGCGCTCGCTGGCGTCGGGGGTCAAGAACGTCTCGACAACCCCCCAGTAATTGCCGCTCATTTTTGCGGGCAGCATCGACGCGGGCCACATCACCATGTGTAGCGCGTCGATGCGCAGCTTGTCGGATCGCCTTTGGGCCGATGAGCCGTGCTCCCGCAACGGGAGCGGGGCACCTTTGACACTGGAAGGGTGGCATGAGTCTCGAACGTTACGTCGCAGTGGTGCGGGAAGTGTGCCTGGTGGTCGGCCTGCCCGATGCCGAGCACGTACTGCAAACGCGAACGCTCGAAGTCGAAGGGTTCGACGTGCGGATGGATCACTTCGAAAACGATCCGCACGCAATGTACGTGAACTTCCATTACGGCACGGTGACGGCCGGCCGCACGCTGACCGTCTTCCGGCTCATGCTGGAAGCCAACCTGCTGATCTATGCACAGGACCAGGCACAGCTCGGGCTCGATTCCGATACCGGCGGCATGGTGCTGATTTTGCGGCTGCCGCTGACGCCCGACGTGAACGGCGACGTCGTGGCCGATCTCTTCACGCACTATGCGGAGCATGGCCGCTACTGGCGGCAAAACGTGATCGACGCCAACGATCAGATGTTCGAGGGGATCGCCTCGGGCGAGTACTACTGGTTGAAGGCATGACATGAACGTGTCGTTTCGTCGCTTTGTCGTTGCCTCGGCACTGCGCCCTACCCGACGTTCATCGGCAGCAACACCATTTGTCTGCCTTGCTGATGCAGGCGAGTCTGGATTTCGGCCGGCGTCTGGTTGTGCAGCCACGCCGTCAACACGTTGACGCGCCGGAAAATCAGCTTGCTTGCAAAGCACACGCTATTGGGAAACTCCTCCATCGTCTCGTCGGCGAGCTTCATGAATTCGCCGATCGGGTGCGTACCGAACGCGACGCGATAATCGGCCGCGATGCCGTGTCGTCGACAATGCGCCACGTAGTACTCGAGCGCCGAGGTAATCGTTGCTTTCAGGCGCTCCAGTTGTTCGGCACCTTCGTAGCTTTGCGCGTCGACTTCACCCACCGCTAGAAAGATCACGTTCTTGAAGTGGTTGGGAAAGAGCCGATTGACCCAGAGCAGCGCATGCATGCTCGCCCCACGATGCCGCCCGACGAGCAAAACGGCCGTCGGCAGTGCCGGATCGGGCTTACCGGGCGCCTCGCTTTCATCGACCATCGGCGGCGGCCCTTCGAACAGTTCGTCCTCCTTGGCGATCAGCAAGCGCGTTTCCCGATAGTGCTGTTTGATCAACAGGCACAGCACGATGACGGCGGTCGTGACGAGCACCGTCAGCCAGCCGCCAGCCGTGAATTTCTCGACTAGCGTGATAACGAGCACTACGCTCGTCACCGACAGGCCCAGCGCCGACAAGGCAAAGTGCCGAGGCCAGCTGCGGTCCTCGCGCCGTCGGCGAAACCAATAGGTGCACAGCCCCAGCAGCGACAGGCTGAACGTCAGAAAGACGTTGATGCTGTACAGGACGACCAGCACCGATACGTCGCCACGCGTCCACAGCAGAATGGCTAGGCTCGCCACGCCCATCACGACGATGCCGTTCTGCCGGACGAGCCGCGTCGACAGATCGCGGAAATGGCGCGGCACCCATGAATCGGATGCCATGTTCGACAGGACGGCCGGCCCATCGAGAAAGCCCGTTTGCGCACCGACGAGCAGCAGCCCCGCTTCGAAAGCCAGCACTGCGGCGAGTAACGCATGGCGTGCAAACGGGGAGCCGAGCCCCAGGTGATCGATGACGCTGCGAAATACCACCGCATTGAGCGTCTCGCCGTCGACCGGCTTCACTTGCCAAAGCATGTACAGCAAGATGATGCCGCCCGCCGTGAACGCGAGCGACGTCGCCATGTACGCCATCGTCCGCTTGCCGTTCCCCACGCGCGGCTCGGCAAGCATATTGACGTTGTTCGATACGGCTTCGAGGCCTGTGTACGTACCGCCGCCCAACGAGAACGCGCGCATCAAGAGCGCAATGACCACGAACGGTGTGGTGGCGCTCGCCATGCCACGGGCCTCGCCGAACGCATCGGGCACGACGGTCGCCACATGATGCCCCTGCACCGCGACGCCATAAGTGATGAGGACCAGATGGAGCACGACGAAGCCGGCGAAGATCGGGAACAACACCAGAATCGATTCACGCATGCCGCGAAAGTTGAGCGTCGTCATCAGCACGATCAGCACCAGCTCGGTCGTGAGCTTGACCGATTGCGCGCCGACCGGCAGCAGACTGAAGAACGCATCCACGCCGCTGGCGAGCGAAGTCGCCACGGTCAAGACGTAATCGACGAGCAATGCCGCGCCGGAAATGAGCCCCAGGCGGGGGCCGAGCAGCGCCGTCGCGACACGATAGCCGCCTCCGCCGGTCGGAAACAGCTCGATCACCTGGTTGTAGCCGAGCGCGATGATGAAGACGGTAGCGGCCGTCGCAAAGGCAAGAAACAGCGCGAGCGGTGCGTGATGCCCGAGCGCGAGAAACGCCTCCTCGGGGCCATAACATGACGACGACAGTCCGTCTGCGCCGAGACCCACCCACGCGAGCAGCGGCGAGACGGCGATCGCATGGCGCGTGCGCGCATCGAGCGGGTCGAGCGGCTTGCCCTTCACCAGCTCCCACATCTTCCTGATCGTCGCCATGATGTTCCCGCAGGTAATCGGCGCACGGCGATCAATTAAGTAGCTGCATTCATACGTCTGCTGTCCGCGCGACGGACGATTGGCGAACGCCCCGGCCAGGCGGCGGGCAATCGTTGCAACAGAGAAATGTAGGTCGGCTCGATCACACTTGCCAGTCGGCGTTACCCGAAACCGGAAGTGCTCGGTGACTTGGAGTCGCGCGGAGCAAGAAGATCATCGATAGCCGATCGAGACCGCCGACGCCGCGGTCTGCACTTGACCGCGCCACACCACGGCGGCGCCGATGCGCCGCATGCGATCGGCCACGCGCAGCGGATACCCTTTGGCGCCACCGCTATAGCGCAGCAATGCATCGTGCATGTCGCCGTTGGCGGCCTGCAGGTACTCGCGCAAAATGGCAGAGCCGATACTGACGTTGGTATCCGCGTCGGTCAGGTCGGTGACGCGCGCGACACGATCCCGATGAGCGGAGGCCATGATCTGCATGAGCCCGCTTGCGCCCGATGGATTGACGGCATGCCGATCGAAATTCGACTCGACGGCGATCACCGCAAGCAGCAGGATCGGCGACACCATATCGCGCTGCGCCGCATTCAGGACCGCATTGGCGATCTTCAGCGACTCGCGCATGCCGATGTGAAATTGAACGTTCAGCGTTTTTGCAATATCCCCGGCCGAGGGTGTCGACTCGGCATTGGATGCCGACGCCGCTATGTCCGGTATCGACGAAGGTACCGATGCCGCGCTCGTGTCTGCACCGTAGCAGCCGCTGCACAGCAAACTTGTGCACACCATCATCGCCTGAATCGAAACACGCGTAGCAAACGAGCGATCGATTTGAATGCGACCGAAGTGATGATTCATGTCGTTCGAAGCTTCCTCGATGGACTGTTCGAGAAGCTACCGGACCGCGCCGCAGGATTTCGAAAAAAATGCAGCAGGCACTGCAAAGATTGTGTAAGTAAACGCACCGCGCGTCGCGGCTCAACTTGGCTCTTTCACCGCCTCCCCCGGCCCCGAACCAAAATCGACGCCCGCCAGCCGATATCCGACTCCGGTTTCCGTCACGATGTATTTGGGCTGCGCCGGGTCCTGCTCGAGCTTAAGGCGTAGATGCGCCATATAGATGCGCAAGTAGTGGAAATTTTCCGCGTGACCAGGGCCCCATACGTCATGCAGCAACTGCCGATGCGTGATCACGCGCCCTGCGTTGTGCGCGAGCACGGTCAGAAGACGGTATTCGACGGGCGTCAGATGGACGGTCTCGCCGTCGCGGACCACGAGCCTCGCTTCGAGATCGATCGATATCCGGCCGAAGCGGATTTGCAGCGCTCCGGCCGGCGCTTGACGATGATGCCTGCGCAGCTGGGCGCGCACGCGGGCCAGCAGTTCGGGCATGCTGAACGGCTTGGTCACGTAATCGTCGGCGCCCGCGTCGAGGGCGGCGATCTTCTCTTCGTCGTGCAATCGTCCCGACAGGACGATGATGGGCATCGTAGAACGGCAGCGGACCTGATGGATGACCTCCAAGCCATCGATGTCCGGCAAGCCGAGATCGACGATCATGAGATCAGGCATCGCGCTCGTGGCTGTGGTCATGCTGATGCCTGGCACCCCGCTGTCGGCCTCGAGTACGCGCATCCCCTCATGCTCGAGCGACATACGCACGAAACGGCGGATAACGCGATCGTCCTCCACCAGCAGAATCTTGACGGCAGGTTTGACCATCGCATCAATGCATCGGCTTCAGTTCGTCGAGCGCGAGATTGAGCGCGAGCACGTTGACACGCGATTCGCCGAATACGCCCCATTGCCGTCCCGACGTATGCTGCGCGATCAACGCCATGACCTGATCGCGTGACAGGCCGCGCGCCTTCGCCACGCGTGCGGCCTGATAGTCGGCCGCAGCCGGGCTGATGTCGGGATCGAGCCCGCTTCCCGAAGACGTCACGAGATCCACGGGCACCGGCGCCGTATTCGACGGATCGGCGTTGTGCAAGACAGTCAGCCGGCCCTTCACTTCGTCGACGAGCGCAGGGTTCGTGGGCCCGAGATTCGAGCCGGACGAATTCTGCGCGTTATACGGGTTCGGCGACGTGGCAGAGAGACGGCCCCAGAAGTAGTACGGCGCATCGAACTGCTGACCGATCAGCGACGAGCCCACGAGCACGCCATGCTTCTCGATCAAACTGCCGTTGGCCTGCGCCGGAAACACCGCCTGACCGATCGCAGTCACGACGAGCGGATAGACGATGCCCGTTATCACCGTCAACGCGACGAACAGCACCAGCACGGGGCGTAGCAGGGTTTTCATGATCGTCATTGTCAATCGAGAGATCTCGTTCTCCGGCGCGAGCGCAACGCGGCTGTCACGCTCAGGCCCAGCCGAACACCGTCAGCACCATATCGATCAGCTTGATGAACGGGAACGGCAGCAGCACGCCACCGAGCCCATAGATCAGCAGATTGCGTCGCAGCAGCATCGCCGCGCCGAGCGGCCGGTAGCGCACGCCTTTGAGCGCAAGCGGAATCAGCGCCACGATGATCAGCGCGTTGAAGATCACCGCCGACAGGATCGCGGAGGAAGGCGACGTCAAGTGCATCACGTCGAGCACGCGCAGTTGCGGATAGGTCGACGCGAATGCAGCCGGAATGATCGCGAAATACTTGGCCACGTCGTTGGCGATCGAGAACGTCGTCAGCGAGCCGCGCGTCATCAGCATCTGCTTGCCGATCTCGACGATCTCGATGAGCTTGGTCGGATTCGAATCGAGGTCGACCATGTTGCCCGCCTCCTTCGCCGCCTGCGTCCCCGTGTTCATCGCCACGGCCACGTCGGCTTGCGCGAGCGCCGGCGCGTCGTTCGTGCCGTCGCCCGTCATCGCCACGAGCCGGCCTTCGGCCTGATGCGCGCGAATCGTCTTCAGCTTGGCCTCGGGCGTGGCTTCGGCCAGGAAGTCGTCCACGCCGGCTTCGGCCGCGATCGCCGCCGCCGTGAGCCGGTTGTCGCCGGTCACCATGACGGTCTTGATGCCCATCTTGCGCAGCTCGGCGAAGCGCTCCTTGATGCCGCCCTTCACGATGTCCTTGAGCTCGATCACGCCCAGGATGCGCGCCCCACGCGTGTCGCCGCTTTCATGACCGCCGGGCTTTTCGCCTACGACCAGCGGCGTGCTGCCGCGTCGGGCGATCTCGGTCACGGCATTGCCAACTTCCGCCGGCAAACGCCCGCCGTGCGACTCGACATACGCTTGCACCGCATCGGCCGCGCCCTTGCGGATCTCGCGATCGGGCAAGTCGACGCCGCTCATGCGCGTCTGTGCCGAGAATGCGAGGAAGGTCGCGTGCAGCGCGCTCATATCGCGCTCACGGATGTTGAAGCGTTGCTTGGCGAGAATCACGATGCTGCGGCCTTCGGGCGTTTCGTCGGCCAGCGAGGACAGTTGCGCCGCGTCGGCGAGCTCCTGTTCCGACACGCCGGGCGCGGGAACGAACTTCGCCGCCTGCCGGTTGCCGAGCGTGATCGTGCCGGTCTTGTCGAGCAACAGCACGTCGACGTCGCCTGCCGCTTCGACCGCGCGGCCCGATGTGGCGATCACGTTGGCCTGCATCATGCGGCTCATGCCGGCCACGCCGATCGCCGACAACAAGCCACCGATCGTCGTCGGAATCAGGCACACGAGCAGCGCGACGAGCGCCGTAATCGTGACGACGTGGCCGGACTTGACCGCCTCGACCGCGAACATCGAGAACGGCAGCAGCGTCGCCGTCGCGAGCAGCAGCACGATCGTCAGTGCCACGAGCAGGATCGTCAGCGCGATCTCGTTGGGCGTCTTCTGACGCTTGGCGCCTTCGACCATCGCAATCATGCGGTCGAGAAACGCTTCGCCGGGATTGGCCGTGACGCGCACGACGATCCAGTCCGAGAGCACACGCGTGCCGCCCGTCACCGACGAGAAGTCGCCGCCCGATTCGCGGATCACCGGTGCCGATTCGCCCGTGATGGCCGATTCGTCGACCGACGCCACGCCTTCGATGACTTCGCCGTCGGCCGGAATCGTGTCGCCCGTCTCGACGAGCACGACGTCACCACGACGCAGATCGGTCGAGGCCATGACGCGGACCGCTGCTTTCGGATGCGGCTCGCCCAGTTTTTTTGCCACGACGTTGTGCTTTGCGCTGCGCAGCGACGCCGCTTGCGCTTTGGAGCGCCCTTCGGCCAACGCTTCTGCGAAGTTCGCGAACAGCACGGTGAACCATAGCCACAATGCGATCGCTAGAATGAAGGCGGCCGGTGCTTCGGCCTGGCCCGCGAGTGCAGCCAACCACAGGATCGTCGTGAGGATGCTGCCGACGTACACGCAAAACATCACGGGGTTGCGCAGCTGGGTACGAGGCGTGAGCTTTCTGAACGAGTCGGCCAACGCGGGCTTGATGAGTGCCGGCTCGAACATCGAGTGCGCCGCGGTACGTGCCTGCCCGAGGTTGTCGGGCCGATGAGAAGGCGTGGAATTAGAATGCGCCATGCTATCCCCCGAATTCAATGTGCCGCGATCATGGCCAAATGCTCGGCGACGGGCCCCAGTGCGAGCGCGGGCACGAACGTCAGCACACCGATGAGCACGACCGCTCCCAGCAGGAGCACGACGAACAACGGGCCATGCGTTGGCAACGTGCCTTCGGTCACTGCAATGCGCTTCTTGGCGGCGAGCGATCCGGCGATCGCCAGCACGGCGACGACAGGCACGAACCGGCCGAGCCACATCGCGATCGCGAGCAGCACGTTATAGAACGGCGTATTCACGGACAGCCCCGCAAACGCGCTGCCATTGTTGTTCGTGGCCGACGTGAAGGCGTAGAGGATCTCCGAGAACCCGTGCGCGCCGGGATTGGCGATGCCCGCCGTGCCGAGCGGCGACAGCACACCGATCGACGTGCCAACCAGCACGATGAGCGGCATGGCCAGCACGGCGATCGCCACCATCTTCATCTCGTACGACTCGATCTTCTTGCCGATGTATTCGGGCGTGCGCCCGATCATGAGGCCCGCGATGAACACCGCGAGCAGCGCGAACACCAGCATGCCGTAGAGGCCCGACCCGACACCGCCGAAGATCACTTCACCGAACTGCATCATCAGGATCGGCACGAAGCCGCCCATCGGCGTCAGCGAATCGTGCATGTTGTTGACGGCGCCGCATGATGCAGAGGTCGTCGCAACGGTGAAGATGCCCGAGTCCGCAATGCCGAAGCGCGTCTCCTTGCCTTCCATGTTCCCGCCGGCCTGTAGCGCGGAGGAGCCCTGATCCACGTGCAACGAAGCGATTAGCGGGTTGCCCGCCTGCTCGTATGAAATCTCGGCCCAGCATGCGAGCGCGAACGCAATCGTCATCGCTGCCAACACCGCATACCCTTGGCGCTGGTCGCCGACCATCCTGCCGAACACGATGCACAGCGCCGCACCGATGCTGAGCATGGCCACCATCTGGATGAAGTTCGTGAGCGGCGTCGGATTTTCGTAGGGATGCGCGGAGTTGGCGTTGAAGAAGCCGCCACCGTTCGTGCCCAGCATCTTGATCGCCTCTTGCGACGCAAGCGGCCCCATCGCGATGGTCTGCTTGTCGGCCTTCACGTCCTGCAGGATGGGGTTGCCTTTCGCATCCTTGAGCGGATTGCCTTGTGCGTCGGTCTTCGGCGCTTGATAAGTCGTCGTTTGCAGGGTCGGCACGTCCGCGTAGTGGCGGAAATTCTGGATCGCTCCCTGCCCGATGAACAGCAGCGACAGCGCTAGCGAGATCGGGATCAGGATGTACAGCGTCGTGCGCGTGAGGTCCACCCAGAAGTTGCCGATCGAGTTCGCCGTGTGACGAGCCAGGCCACGGATCAGCGCGACGGCGACGGCAATGCCCGTCGCCGCCGACAAGAAGTTCTGCACGGCAAGTGCTGCCATTTGCGTCAGGTAGCTGACCGTCGTCTCCGGCGTATAGTCCTGCCAGTTCGTGTTGGTCGTGAAGCTGATTGCCGTATTCAGCGCCGCATCGGTCGTCATCGGCCCCAGGCCAAGCGGATTGGCCGGCAGCCATTGCTGCAAGCGCAGCACGCCGTAGACGGCGAGCGCGCCCACGGCGTTGAACAGCAGCACCGCATACGCGTATTGCTTCCACGACATCTCCGCCAGTTCGTCGACGCCGGCGAGCCGGTACAGCAGGTGTTCGAGCGGCCGCCCGATCTTTCGGACGACGACGGAAGAACCGTCCAGCACCGCGGTCATGTAACGGCCGAGCAGGACGGCAACCACGAGCAATACGACGATGAACAGTGCCGTATGCAACAGGTCGTTCGCGTTCATTCGAGCTCCTCGGCGCGAATGAGCGCGTAGACGAGGTAGACGAATAGAAGCAGCGTCGACGCGCTAGCGAGCCAGATCATCCAGGTGCTCATGGCCGGCCTCCCGGCTGACGACTGCGCAGCTTTTCGCAGCCCAAGACAAGCGCGACGCATAACCCGAACAGGACGGCTATGCCGGCAATCGAGACCAGGTCCATGTCAGGCCCCCACGAGCGGGATCGCTCCACTTAAAAATCTAGGTGAAGCGATATAAGCGGCCTGGCAAAACAATGACCCGGTAGGTAAAAAATCCGTAAACGGAGTGGGTAGAGTCGGGGCGACTCGTGCTTTGCTTGTGAGCCCCCCGGTCCTGCGCTTTTATGCTTGGTTAACAAGCCGGGATGCAATCTATACGCACAACCGCACACGGGTCGCAGGACAATCTCCCGGCACATTTCGGGAGGTTCGACATGCTTGGTCTGACGTTCTGGAAGCAAACGCTCGGTATCGAACACATCGGGCGCGATACAAGTCTCGCGGTCGTGGATCGCCGTCGAGTGCTGCGCCGCCGGTTCGGCGCGCTGCTCGTCATCGCAGCCATCTTTGCTGCCGTTGCCGTGGCGCTCGGCTCGCCCGTCGTAGGGCTGACCGTCTATCTCGCGGCGACAGTGCCGCTCATCTTCTTCTCTTCTTGATACGACGACGGGCAGGCGCCGTGCTAGCGCCTGCCCGTCGTTTCTCTTGCGTGCCGGCATCGCACATTGCGATGCCGGGCACGATCAACAGCGCAGAAGCTTGATCACGCGCGCAATCTGTCCGGTCGTGAAGCTGCTGTTGCTCGCGTACTGCGCGCAGTCGACCGGCGTCGTCAACGATTCGCTGACCTTGAATTGACCGACGTACTCGAACTGATCGACCTCCTGCTTGATGAACACCGGGATCGCATCGGTCTGCCGCGACAACGTGTTACCCGCCGCACGGGACGCCGCGCCACCGTTGCAGAGGACCACATCGGGGGCTTGCGGATTGAGGTCGCGACGCAGACAGGCCGCCACGACCTTGCCATTCTTGGTCGGCAGAAACGCTTGCTTGTTGCCGCCACAGACGGTGTGGATATATTCGCGCGTATACGACTTGCCGAGTTCAAACATGAAGCGGCTCCATAGAATAGTGCAGCATGTAGCTGCGGGAACGAAGATCTCGATACATGGCGCGTTGCACGCGCCGCGACAGCTCAGGCCGCGCCCAATGCGTGCAGCACGGCGTTGCCTTGCTCGGTCATCACGAACTGGAACCTGTGCGGCTCGCATTCGACGAGACTGGCAAGGCCTGCGTCCTTGAGTGCCATCACATCGGAGTCGGCCAGCGCGACGTCGATAGGCGCATGGCACAACAACAAGAGCGCCGCCATCTCGTGCGCGCTCAAGCGCAGCGTGCTGAAGGCGGCGCGGTGTCTCAGTTCAGTCATCGACAGCCTCCTGGGTGGAAGTGAAAACGTGCTCGCGCGAGGCAATACGTCGCCGGCACGCATGCAAACGTGTGACGATCGAGCATGCGTTGCGCGAGTTGGCGCAAGCAAACACGGACGCGCAAGCGCGTGCGAATGCGCCGCATGGAAAACGCGTCTGCTTTTGCTTGCGTTCTTGGAAAAGTAAGAGAGGCGCACCGCGTGCCATGTGGCATGGCAGGACGGCGGCTCAAAGATGCGAAGCGTGGACGTCCCGCCGCTCAGGCAGCGAAGCTAGTCGAAGGTCGACGCCATCGGATGGCCACGGTTCGGTTTCCTGTGGGGTTGTAGATCAAAGCGAGTGTAGCGAGTTGCAAATAAAAAGGCGGTAAAAACGGTGGGATTCGGTACTAAGGTGGTGTGATGCGTCGCTCGTAGGACGCAATCAATTTATAGGGACCCGAAGCGGTCAGTCTGCTTCCGTAAGACGTAGACGTTCCTACAAGCCGAGGAACTACCTGGCGCGAGTTCATTCTTTGCCATCGATACGCGAACCGCTTGAGAGCCCAAGTCGGAGCTCCCGGTCGAGCGCAATATTCACGTCACAGTACTGTTCCCTCGCCATCACGGATTTCTGCCACTTGAAATAGAGTTTCGGCCACCCGGGCACTTCGTCTGAGTTCTCGGTCAGCTCGTAGTAATCAAACCGCACGTTTGCAGGGTCTGCGAAGCTTGCACCCGCGTCTCTCGTAGCGGTGACCAACTGCGTCGACTTCCCTTCGGCGGACGTGAGGAGTCGAAAGTCACGCAGCTGACAATCCGCCCCACCACCAGCTACGAAATTAAGGCGCTCGGGGTTCCCCGCCTCGCGATCAAAGATAGGCACGATGTTCCACGATCCGTTGCCACTGCCACTAGTCTCTTTGACGAACATGGAAATGACATCAAAGCCATGTGCGTTGAAATTCTCGCGCCAAGCACGAACGACCATCGCTGGCTGGCCATGCAACTCAACTTGATTGATGCCGTTGTCGACAGGAATCACCCGGGGCATGCTTTGTGCCGCAGCATGACTCGAAATGCAGATCGGAACGGCTGCCAACGCCGCTAGAATTTTCATGGAGGTAACCGGACATTTTTGTGGAAAAATTGTCGGCGATTTTCGGACCGATGTCGAATGACGGCTTCTGGCCTGCCCACGCGAGCTCACAGGCTACCGCAGGATCACAGCAAGTGTCGTCACATCGCCTGAACTACGGGGCGCCCAAAAGGCTGGCAAAGCACGCTATCTCATCACGACTACAGAGGCGCTGCTTTTGGCCGGCAAATTCGTGGAAAATGCGGGCATGTGCCGTGTATGAGCTTGAACCATCCCGGCTTCTGTATGTTTCGGCCCAGTGTAGTAGCGCGGCGAACGATTCATCGTTTCCGTCGCGGCGAATCCCGCGTTGCCGAATATTGTTGGTGCATTCGGCCTCGCTAAGATCTAGCCAGATCAATGCGGTCGCGCCCGATTGAATCTCTGCGATCAGCCAGCCGTATATCCCCTCGATTACCCAACGATCATGGTTCGCCGCTTCGCGAGCAAGCCGAATCGCCTCTTCCCGTTGACGCGCGACGTTGAACCCTCCGGGTTGCCAGTGAATCAGGTCAAGATCGATCCAAGTTCCGTTGAGGCTGTCGGCGATACGCTCCGACAACCAACTTTTTCCCGCCCCCGAATTGCCGACAATAAGCGTTTTGGTGAGATCCATGCCGAGCCCCAGGTAAGAGATCGTGAATATTCTGCCTCACGCGTGGCCGCACTGGCCAGGCCGACGCTTCTTGTCGAAATCAAGGCGGTGGCTGCAACACGCACCGCTTGATCGGCACCCAAACATCGGGAATCGGCACTATGCTTCGAAAGCATGGAGGGCAAGGCTCTCCACCGCCCACAAGGAGCGCGATCATGAATCGGCTTGCGGTCATATCCATCGCATTGCTTCTCGCATTCACGAACTTGGCCTGCGCCGCCGAGCACGCAGGGCGTGGGTTCATCCGCGACATCGGCAACGATCATTTCGCCACGGGCAACAGCGTCGAAATCGAGCAGCCGGTAGCCGGCGATGCGATGGCTGCGGGAACGGCCGTCATCGTTTCGTCGAACGTAGCTGGCGATGTCGTTCTCACCGGCCGCGACCTTCTTATCGACGGCGATGCTGGTCAAAACCTCTACGCCGCGGGCAGCGAGGTGGTCGTGAATGGCGCCGTCGGCAGGAATGCACGCCTTGCCGGCGGCAGGATCGATATCGGGCGGCGCGCGCATATTGCCGGCAATGTCAGCGTTGCCGGAGGACGCATCAACGTGATCGGTGACGTCAAGGGTTACGTCGAAGCAGCAGGCGGCCGCATTTACATCGACGGCACGGTCGGCGGCGACGTAGAAGCAAGTGGACGCGAAGTGGCGCTCGGGCCGAACGCGCGCGTGACTGGCGCACTGCGCTACCGCAGCCCGAACCCCATAGAACAAGATCCACGCGCCGTCGTCAGTGGCGGCATCGAACGGCTGACGGCACAACGGCTTCATGCCCCTGCTCGAGCGATGCATCGAGTCGGGCGTTGGATTTGGACGATCGGCCTGATGCTTCTCGCCGCATTACTGGTTGCCACCATGCCCGGCGTTAGCTTGCGTGTATCCGAAACGCTCAGCCAGCGGTTCCTGCTGAGCCTGCTGCTGGCGTTCGTCGTGATCGTTTGCGCGCCTGTTGCCGCCATTGTGCTGCTCGTCACGGGAATCGGGGCGCCGCTAGGGATACTTGTCGTTCTTGCCTACCCGGCGCTAATGCTCATCGGCTACGTAAGCGCGGGTATCGCACTCGGCGATGCGATTGTGCGCCGCGTCCGTCCGACCGATGCGGCACTCAAGCGGCGGCGCACTGCCTATGCGGCGCTGGCAGTGCTGGCGCTTTCGCTCGTCCGATGGATTCCGTGGATTGGCGGCGTCATCACCGTCCTCGCGTTACTCGCAGGCGTGGGGGCATTCGTTCTTCAGGGATGGGCTGCGGCTTCCGGCCGCAAGGCAGCGGAAACGGCATGACCAGTTACCCTGTCGCTTGAGGGAATTCGATATAAACACGGCGCTGCATTAGCGTGCGGCCACCATGCCGCACGGCTCCAACACCTCTAATTCAGCTGCCTTGCTTTGTCCTTACTCGAAAGTTTGCGGAGCAATTCTGAAAGCCACCAGGGCACTATAACGGCCAACCAAAAGATCACACCTAACGTCATCGACCGGTGCGCGACCAAAGCGCTAATCGACGCAGCTAACAGCAGCGCGGCGACCATCCAAACTCCAACCGCGATCTTGAGCGCGAACTCCGCATACTTACCCCTTGACTTGCGCAGTGTCACTACGTCTTCGGTTGCGATGTAGACACTCAAGAACAGTGGTATCGCGAAACTGGCGCACCACATCGATAGTTGCAACGGGCGATCAAGTGCGCCAGTCACACCTGTGAGCGCCAATACAATCAACACGCAGAAACCGGCAGAACCAAGTGAATGCTTGTCGATCAATGCCTCGAGTGCGCTATTGGATCGCATTTGCCGTTTGACGGAAGGCTCTTTCAGCTCAGTCATCTTCTTTTCCAGACAAGGCGACGCGCCCCGTCACTGCTCCCCCACCACCGGAATCAACAACACCACCCGCGTCCGCGGCGACGCATCGCTGACCTCATTCCCCGTACTCCCATCGACCTCCGGCGCTACCCCATGCGCCGGCGCCGCCGCGATCAACACGGCCCGCTTCGACGCCACATCGACACGCACGCGCGACGCCGCCCCATCGCCAAGCGCGAACTGCGTATCGAGCGCCACGTGCGGCATATCGAGCGTGCCGTCGACGGTCGGCGTCACCACGAGCTTCACGCCTTCTGCCACATCGAGCAACGACGCATCGCTGCCCGCACCGCCCACGCCCTCGTTAGCGGCTGCGACCAGGGCCGATTCGCGACGATTCAGCTCGACGGTCGTGCCATCGACCGTCGTCGCATCCCGCTCGAGCTCCATCTTCGCGCGCCCTTCCGCCACGAACTCCTTCAGCTGCGCGGCAAGCGCCGTACCGTCGTCGTCGCTGTACGCAAAGCGAGGCGCAGGCGGCGTACCCGGCAGCGCGTACGCATCGGGCGCAGCATCGGCCACGGTACGCCATTGCAGCGGCAACGAAGCGAGCGCGTCGGGCTCCACGTCCGCGATATACGCAGCAACGCGCACGAGCTGCGGCTTCGTATCGTAGTCGCGGATCATCTGCGCATCGGCATCGAGCCGCTCGGGCCGATCGCGCACACGCACAGCATTGTGATCGACGTCGGCTTCGATCAATGGCAGCGGCGCTTCGTACTCGCGCGGCACGATGCCGTCGGCGAACGGCTTCTCATAGTTGGCAACGAAACGCTCGCGCAGACGCGTCACCACACCCGGCATCACCGATGGCACACCACCCACCGTCTCGTGACGATCGGTGACACGCGCAGTGGTCAACTGCACGACGCGCACCGCTGTCCGCACGCGCTCGCGTGCCGCACGCTCGAGCGCGCGCGCCGTCGCATCGACGCGCGCCACGTACGCGGGCGGCCCATGCACGACGACCGTGTGCGTCGCTTGATCGACCTGCGGCACGAAGCGCGTGTCGCTCGCCCCCGTGCTGGATAGTTGCGCGAGCAGCGAATCTGTCGTCGCGTAGTTGAGCCGCAGCGCCAGCGTACGGGCATCGGCTTGCGGCGCAACGTGCAGCACCATGCCGTCGTAGTACCAACTCACGCCATAGCTCGCGGCCATCGTCGAGAGAAACTGCTGCGGCGCCAGATTGAACCGGCCACTGACGGTGCCGTGCACATCGGGCGCGACGTCGATCGTCACATGCGCTTGCGCAGCCAGCGACGCCAGCGCATCGGCCAGCGGCGCGTTCGTCGCAACGTAGTCGACGCGCTCGGTCTGCCAAGGAATCGGCGCGGCCAGCGACGGCTGCGCCACACCGAGCGCCACAAGCAGCAAAGCCGGCCAGCCACGGGAAAGGAATCGATCGTTCATCGCTTGCGCTTTGTCAGGAAACTTTGTCAGGAAATCAGGAAGATTTGCGGGCCCATACCGACTCGAGCGTCGGCTCCGCCGACGGGCTCCAGGTCGGCGCGGAAGGCGACTCACCGGCCGGCATCGCCGAGGGCGAGTCGGCAGACGAAGCGTCGTCGGTTGGGCTGCCGAGGTTCAGGCGATAGCCGGTCGCGTAGACCGATTGGATCGTCCAGCCGACGCCGGCCGTCTTCAGGTTCGTGCGCACGCGGCTCACGTACATGTCGACCGAGCGCGTTTGCACGTTTGCGTCCCAGCCCCATACGACGCTGAGCAAATCCTGCCGCTGGACGACCGTGCCCGCATGCGTCGCGAGATGCCACAGGATGTCGAACTCTTTCGTGCCGAGCGCGTGCGTGGCGCCGTTCGCGACGAGCGCCTGCTTGCCGCGATCGAGCACGCACTCGCCGACGATCATCTTGCGGCCGTCGACGTTCGATGCACTCGCGCGCCGCAGCACCGCACGCATGCGCGCGAGCAGCACGCTGCGGTCGATCGGCTTGACGAGAAAGTCGTCGGCACCCGTATCGAGGATCTTCGCAATGTCGGCTTCCGACGAATGCACGGTCTGAAAGATGACGGGCACCGACGAGCGCGAGCGCCCGCGCACGAACGACAGCAACTGCTCGCCGGTCACGCCGGGTACGTCCCAGTCGAGCAGCAACAGATCGGCCCATTGTTCGGCCAGATGATTGCGCGCCTCGAGGCCGTCATGAAACGAGGTCACCTGGTATCCCTCGGCTTTGAGCCACGAGACGAGCATCGCGTGCTGCGCCGGATCGTCCTCGACGACGAGCACGCGAACCGGTTTTCCTGCCACTTGCATCATTTCAATGCTCCTGCTGCAAACGCGCGCACCGAATCGCGCACGGTGTCGAGCTGTCCCTCGCCCTGCGCAGCCAAGCGTTGCCGCGCAAGGCACGGCAGGCGCATGACGAACGTAGTGCCGCCATCCTCGTTGATCTCGGCGTGCAGCGTGCCGCCATGCAGCGATACGATGCGCGTCGCGAGCTTCAAGCCGAGCCCGAAGCCCTTGGACGTCTTCTGCGAAAGTTCGTCGAAGTCCTCGATGCGCTCCTTCTGGTGCAGGCCTGGCAGACCGCCGGCCGCATCCTTCACGCCGATCTCGACTTCGGCATCGACCTGCTTGAACGAGATCGCGACCGTCGAGCCCGCCGCGGACGCCTGAATCGCGTTGTCGACGAGGTTCTGCAACGCACGCGCCACGAACGGACGCAAGCCGTTGATCCAGACGGGCCGCTCGTCGGGCAGCCACAAGCGCAGCGACACGCCGCGATAGACGGCCGCCACCTCGAGCTGAGGCACGAGTTCGCGCAGCGTCGCGCGCAGATCGAAGCGCGAGAAGTCGCGCCGTTGCAGGTTGCCGACGACCGATGAGAACAAGAAGTTCTCGCCAAGCGACAGCGCGTAGCGCGCGAGCTCGCCGATCTGCTTCATGCCGCCGCACTGCGCAAACGTCGCCGCATCGATCTCCTGCAGCTGCGTGAGCGCGACGATCGAATTCAACGGCGAGCGCAAGTCGTGCGACAGAAAGCGTAGCGACGCGATGCGCTCGTCGAGCGCGCGATGCAGCGGCGTGATGTCGACGATGGCGACCGACGCGGCCACGCAGTTCGCGTCGCGCTCATCGTGCTCGACACGCGTGAGCTTGAGCCAGCACCACGTGCCGTCGATCTCGACTTCGCGTCCCTGCTCGAGCGCCGTGTACGGCTCGGCGCCATCGCGCAGGCAAAAGCCGAACACATGTTCCAGCGCCGTGCCGACCGGAATCGGTGTCCCGAGCATCGCCACGGCGCGCGCGCTCGCTGCGACGACGCGGCCGTCGGGCGCAAGCGCGACGGTGCCCCACGGCTGCGCATCGAGCATCGACTGAAGCTGCTTGATGCCGACGCTCACCTGCGCGTCGTGCGGCGCCGGGGCGTGAGCATATCGAAGTGATTCCATTTGCGTACCTCGCGAGATGCGCTTGCTAGCGAGCGCGATCAAGGTTCGACGATGCGCGGCGTCAACAGGAACAGGCGTTCCATGTGACTGTCGTTGTTGCTCGCCGTCTTGAACAGATTGCCGATCACCGGGATCTTCGACAGCCCCGGCACGCCTGCCACGCCGTTTTTCCGATTGTCGACGCGATAGCCGGCCACGAGCAGCGCCTGGCCTTGCTTGATGAACGCCGACGTGTTGATGTCCGAGCTCGTGATGACGGGCAGATTACCGACGGTCTGGTCGGTTACCTCGCCGTCTTCGATCGACACGTCGAGCTTGATCTGCGTCGAGCCGTTCTCTTCCACGATCATCGGCAGCACACGCAGCGACACGCCCGTCGACACCGAATACAAATCGGCCGACGTGTAGCCCGACACCGGCACGAAGAAGCGCGTCTTGTTCGCCATCACCGCTTCCAGGTTGTTCAGCGTCGTGACCTTCGGGCTGGAGTCGATCTTGGCGCGGTTCGTCTGTGTGAGCGCGTCGATGCGCGTCATCAGGTAGCGGCCCGCGTCGCCGAGCACGGCCGCCATCGACAAGCCCGTCGGCGACACGGGCACCGGCGTTTGCAGCGTGCCGTTCAGCGACGTCGTGCCGAATGTCTGCGTGAGCGTGCCGTTATAGGTGTTCTGCGGGAGCACGCCGCCGCCGGTCTGGATGTCGACGTGACTGTTGTGCGCGGTCCAGTCGACGCCGAGCTGTTGCAGCGCGTTGTCGTCGACTTCGATAATGTGCGCCTCGATCTCGATGAGCTGGGGCTTCACATCGAGCCGCTCGAGCAGATCGGGGTACTGATACATGCGATCGGGCAGATCGCGTACGAGCACCGAGTTCGTGCGCGGGTCCGCCTGAATGACGGGCAGCGAGTCGTCCTTCGAGCCGCTCGCTTGATCGTTGTCTTGTGCGGGCGCGTTGTTCGCAGCCTGCGCGATGCCCTGGCTCGGCTGGCCCGACAAGCCGCCGAGCGGCCCGGTGGCCTGCGGCAGCGGTGGCAGCGGCGGCGTGCCGGGCTTGCTGTTGTAGCCGCCTGAGGCCGAGCCGGCCACATCGCTCATGGACTTGGACCTCATGACACCGGCAGCAGCAGCCGCACCATTGGCGGCGCCCCCCATACTCTGCGAAGGCGGGTGATACATGCTATTGAGCAGCGAGGCGACGCCCGCGAGCGTCACCTGCTGGCCGTCGACGTCGACCGTGCGATCCACGGCCCACGCGTGACGCAGCGGGTACACGCGGATCTCGGTGCCCGAACGGCGCGACGCGTTCTTGTCGATGCGATCGGCCACGCTCGTCACCATCTGCACGTAGCTGGGCGGGCCATTCACGATGACGGCGCCCTGCGAATCGTCGTAGATCAGCGGGAAGCGGTTGTCGGCCACGCCGAGCTGCGTCAACGTGCGACGCAGTTGTTCGGCCGACGCGCTGTCGAGCTTGAGCAGCGAGTTCTTCATCTCGGCCGGCATCACGATGTCGAGCACCTGGCCGTCGTAATACCAGACGAAGCCGAACGTCGAGGCCAGCGTGTCGAGAAAGCGCTGCGGCGGCATGTTGAAGCGACCGCTCACGGTACCCGCCACCTCGCCGCCGATGTTGGCGGGAATGCCCTGGCTGGCGGCGAAATCGCGCAGCACGTCCTTGACGTCCTTGCCCTCGGCCGAGTACGCGATGCTGCTCGTTTTCCAGTGCACCGCCGTCGCGAACGACGCAGGCGCGGCGCACATGAGCGCGACGACGAGCGCCGCGAGCCACGCGCTGCGCGCATGGAACGGCGAGCGCAATCGATGGCGGCGGAATGATTCGTCTTGACGATGGTTACGCACGGCTGTAACTCCGAATAGCGCGGGTGAGCGGTTAATAGAAAGAGTTGATCGTCCAGCCGGCCGCGACCGGCGTGGTTTGGATGAGGTCGCCCTTTGGACCGCAGTAATTGGTCTCGTAGGGCGTCTTCAAGCCGTTGTAGTTGGCCCAGTCCGTCTGGATCACGATGTTGTAGCCGCCCTGGTTGGCCGGCGCGGCCTGGGTGACGTTCTCGTTGATGCCAGCCGAGTCGTCGGTGATCGTCGGCGACTGCGACTGACTGTTGCCGATGACGTGGCCGGTGTCGTTGTCCGTGATCGTCACGTACAGCGCGACTTGACCCATGTTGTGGAAGTTGTTCTGGCCGGAGCGGCAGATCTCGTCGTACATGTGCGCCCACGCGGCCACCGAAATGATGCCGGGCTTCGCGAGCATGACCTTGCGCGTCACCTTATAGCTGTAGTTGCCTGCAGCCGCGTCGTAGCTTGGGTTGTCGCCATTCGGGTAGGGACCCGAGTATCGGTACGAGCATTTGTCGTAGTCATGGGCGCCTGGATTGCCCATGATGATGACGCAGTCCGCGTCACTGCCGTACGGATTGATCTGCGACTGGTTCTCCCATTTGCCGTTCTGACACGACAGCACTTCGCCGGCCGCATTCATCGAAACCTTCCCGGTCGCGGAGGTTACCTTCGAATCGTCCGCGCACGACGTGCCGATCACGTTTTGCTGCGTCAGATCGAGCCGGCTTGCGACGAGCAACGAATCGCCGATGACGAGGTTGTTGTTGTTGTCGAGGATCAGCGAGTGCCATGCCGTGCCCGTGTATTCCCAGGGTATGCCCGTGTCGAGCGCGAGCGCCACGTCGCCTTGCTGCGGATTGCTCAGCGACGAAAGATTGCTGGAGGAAGCCACGGGATCACGCCAGTACGACGAGCCCGCGAACTGCCACGTGCCACTGCTTTGGCACGAGAGCACACGACCATTCGCGTCGGACGTAATCTTGCCTACCGAGTTCGGAAGACCCGGCTTGCAGTCCTCATCGCTCGATCCTTCGACGTGCGCGACCGAATCGTGCAAATAGATCGGCGCATGCATCGTGTTCGCATCGGCATAGCCGGGCACGCGGACGCGGTAGAGGAAGTCGGCGTTCTGATTGCCGGGGCCCGTCGTGAACACCTCGCTGACGAGATGGCCGACGCCCGTCGCCTGACCACTGCAATTCGCACCCGATGTATCGGGCGCGGCATTGATCCACGCGCCGTACGCGCCGTATGCCGCACCGTTCGCATTGGCCGCACCGGCACCGTTCTTCGACGGAATCGAGCCACCGCCCTGCCCGGCGTTCGCGGCGATGTAGCCGAGCTCGAGATCGGGAATCGTCTGCCCGCCTTCGGTCACGAGCAGCGCATCGAGTCCGCCCGTCGCCTGTGCAGTGACAAGCAGGCAAGGCGATTGGCCATAAGCGTTCGCGCCTTGAATGCTCGCCGGCAAATAGCTGGCAAGCTGGATTGCGCCGACGGCGGCGCGCAACGGCACGACGACAGGCCGGGCTGCCGTCGCGGCCGCCTGCGAGGCGAGCGTCGCGTAGTTGGCCTGCACTAGCTGCATGGCCGCGTTCGCGAGCTGTGCTTGGTACTGCGCGGCTTGCTGATCGCGGAGGTTCTTCATCGACGTGTTGATCAGCATCGACAAGCCCGCGAACATCAGCGCGGCGATGAACAATGCCGCCAATGCTTCGACGAGTGTGATGCCGCGTTGACGCGAACGAGCGGCGAAGGAGCGCGAGCGATGCATGGACGCGTTTCTCCCTTAGCCCGGATAGACTTGAGCGAGCCACACCGGCATCCCGTTCGGGATCGATGCGGCGATGGCGGCAGGCAGCGGGATCGCCACCGACGGATTGCCGGGCGGCACTTCGTTGCCGTTCTGTGCGCTGCCCGCGAACACCGAGCCTTGCGCAAGGCGTGCGATGTCGACGACGAGCTCGGGCGAGACGGGGCTGGTCGGGTAGACGATGACGGTGTTGCCCTGTACGTAGTTCTGCCACAACGCGTTCGGTGCATAGTGCGCCGAGCTCGGCAGCTGGTTCGCGCTCACGCGGCCCTGAAACGACGGATGCGCGAGCACGTAGTCGATGACCGACTGACGGTACTCGGCCATGTTCAGCGCGAGCGACTGCGTCGAGGCGCGATAGGCGCTCATCATCTGCTCAGCGCCGAACGTCTCGTAGCCGGCGATCAGCATCGCCATCACCGCGAAGATCGCGAACACGTACATGAAAAGTCTCCGGGGATGCGGGGCCGAATGGCCCCGCGTTTGCGCGTTTAGTTCGACGTCCAGATGATCGTATTCGTCGCGGCACACGCCTTCTTCGCCTGAACAGGCGTAATTGGCGGCTGAATAGCCGCGTTACCGCCGACTGCAACGCCCAGCCAGCCCTCCGTCGTCGACGTCAGCGAGTTGATGCAGACGTCTTCCGGAACGGCGGTGTAGGTGATGGCGAACTGGCCAGCCGTGGTAGCGTTGCCGGCCACAGTCACTGAGCCGCCCCAGGCGTTAGTCACGTCGCCCTTGGTGTCGACGGTCAACGATTGCGGAAAGCCCTTCGCGCTCGCAAGCGCAGTCGTGAAATCGGCTCCACCGTAGTTACCTTGCGTCGTCATAAACAGCTTGCGCGATGCCGTCTGCTCGGCCGACAGCTCCGAATTGAGTTGATTCGAATTCGCGCTACTGAACGCACTATTGAGCAGCGCAATCGCCCCGATCACAACGATCGCGGCGATACCCAGATAAGCGATACCCTCAAGCAGCGAAGCACCCTTTTGCAAACGGCGAAGCGGTTGATGTTGCCGAGTTTTCATGATTTCGTCCCCCAATTAACGAATAGATCCAGCGTTGAATTCCAGCGTTTGATGACCAGCGTTTACCTGAACGTGCGCGTGACTGCCGCGATTTCCTGCTGAATGCCGAAGAAGCCTGTGATGAGCCAACAGATGACGAGCGCGAGCATCACGATCGCGAAACCGTTGAGCACGCGCATGTGCGTGGCAATCGTTTCGACGCCATCCTCGAGCCATTCGTCGGCGATCGTCTTCAGCGCTTCCGAAAAGCCGTTGTATTCCGAGTACACGCACAGATCGTCGACGATCTCCTGCGACGGAAACCGGTAGCCGGCGTTGCGCATCGCCTCGCCCGCGTTGAGACCCGACTTCACGCCGAACAGCGTGTCGTCGATGCGTAGACGCAGCCACGGCCGCGCGTTGGCCGCCAGCCGCAGCAGCGACTTCTCGACCGTGAAGCCCGACGCCTGCAGCGAGGCAAACGCCATCAGGAAACCACTCCCCACGACGAGGCGATAGATCGAATACGGCGGCACGCGATCGAGCCACGTGCGCAGCCGGCCGTTCCAGTTCGGCATCGACCAGGCCACGAGCGCGATCAGCACGAGGCACACGGCTACGCAGGGCAAGAGCCAGTGCTCGACGAAGCCCGACAGCAGATACAGCGAACGTGCCGCCCCCTGCCAGTGCTCGGGATCGGCGAACTGTGCGAACCGTGGAATCACGCGCGTGCCGAACAGATAGACGTAGCAGACGATCATCGCGAGCACCATCGACGGATATGCAACGCCGCCGACGATCGATCTGCGGATTTTGCGGCTCGACAACACCACGCCGGCCACCGACAGCAGCGCCGCCTCGATGCGGCCCGACTGCTCGCCGGCCAGGATGATCATCTGCTCCGATTCGGGCACCCATCCCACCATGCCTTCTGCCAGCATGCCGCCGTTCTGCACCGCATGGCGCCAATCGCCGAGCACGATCGCGAGCGGCTCCTTCGGCTTGCGCCCGTTATGCGACGCGCGCATCTCGAGCTCTTCGAGCACCTTCAGCAGCGGCAGCCCGTTCGACAGCATCTTGCTGATCTTGCGATACAGGCGCAGCCGCTCGTTCGCGTTGAGATGCAGCTTGGCCCAGGCCCGGTTCAAATCGGGCAGCGAGGCAGGCCAATGAACTAGATCAAGCCGCGCCATAGTCGACTCCGATCACGTTCGCCCCGAAGCCGCTGTACTCTTCCTGCTGGGTCAGGTGGCCGACGACACGCTCGGCCATCCGCGGATCGACGACGCCCTCGATGACTTTTTTGACCGCATGATCGACGACGGTCTGTCCGTCGAGATGACGCAACCAGTATGTAATCGCACCGGCCTTGTCGCCGTCGCGCAGCAGTGCGAAAAAGTGCGCGTCGGTGCGAATCACCTCGGCCACGACCGTCCGGCCGATCGTGCCGTGACCGCGGCAATGGTCGCAACCGTCGCCCGCGAGGCAGACGTCGCCGATGCGCGCCCCCGCCACGCGCTTGACGCGCCCCACGAGCGCCGCGTCGAGCTCGAGCGCGTGATCGGCAAAGCGCACCTTGCAATGCGGGCACAGCACTTTGACCAGACGCTGGCTGATGAGGCCCGTGATGACCGATTCGTCGGTCACCATGCGCAGCGGGAGGCCCAGATCGATCAGACGGTCGACGATCGCAATGGCGCTGTTCGCGTGCAACGTCGTCCACACCTGGTGGCCCGTCATCGAGGCGCGCAGCGCGCTTTGCGCCGAAGCACGGTCGCGGATCTCGCCGATCATGATCGTGTCGGGGTCGAGCCGCATCGCGTTCGCGATCGCTTCGGCGAACACGACCGAACGCGCCTCTTCGCCGAGCGCATTGATGACGGGCGTCTGCACGGCACCGGCAATCGGGTATTCGACGGGGTCTTCGACCGTGATCACATGGATCGTGCCGTCGGTATCCTTGATCTCGCTCGCGAGCACGCGTTGCAGCGTGGTCGATTTACCCGAGCCCGTCGGTCCGCTGATGATGTTCATCCCGATCGGCTGCGCTTTCAGGAAGTCGAGCGTTTCGGCTTGCGCGCTCGTAAAGCCGAGCCGCTCCAGATCGGTGGCGTCGCCCGCGTCGTTATAGAGCAGGCGCAGCACCATCACGCTGCCGTCGCTCGTCGGCGCCGTCGCGATACGCACGCCGAACAATTGGTCCGGCAGCTTGTCGCGATCACCGATCGCCGCGTCCTGGCGTTCGGTGGGCTTATACGTGTTGTCGGACACAGTGGCCATGGCCGCATACAGCGTCGCAAGCAGACGCTCGCCGTGCTCACGGGTCTGCTCGCGCACGCGCTGCAATTCGTTGTGCACGCGAAAGAAAATCTCGGTGTTGAAGCGATGCACACGAATGTGGATATCCGAGGCGCGTTCGCGACACGCTTGCGCGATGAGCTCCTTGGCCACCACCTGCATGGCCGTGTGATCGATCAGTTCTGCTCCCGCGCGGCGACGCTCGCGATAGGCACGGCTCACCACGTCGAGGCCGACCGGCGTCGGCCAATGCGCATGACGCAAGCGATCGAGCCGCGCGCGATACGACAGCACGAACGGGTTCATCTCCTGCCCTTCGGCAATCAAGAGCCGCCCATCGTCGAGCAGGCACAGGAACTTGCGCTCCTCCTCGCTCGCGGCCAGCTCGCCGCTCTCGCTGACGGTCTTCGTGTTCGCCAGGTCGACGGGCTCGGCAACGGGCCGCATGTCGCCATGCTTCGCCGCTAGTGAGCCGCGCGACGATTCGATACCGGTTCTAGCCGGGTGAAGCGGGACGGGGCCGGTCGGGCCGCCTTTGGCAAGCAGCATGCGCATGGTCAGTTCCTCGGCAAGGACATCGACGGCAAGGGAGGCACGCCGGCCACATCGCCGCCGGTCGAGCCCGAGAAAGACGATGCATCGCTCCACGTGGCGAGCATCGGCAGCTGCACCTTCGCGCCGCTGCGCGATTGCGCGTAGACGGCGTTGGACTTGATGGAAAGGATCTTCATGCCGTTCGGCAGCGTGTCGCCGGCCTTCACTTCGTACTGGCCTTCGTTGCGGCTCACTAGCGTCGCGTACAGCTTCGCGCCGATGCCTTCGACAGCGACCACGCGCACGTCCTCGGGGCCTGCGCCGCCGTTGAGGCGGCTCAGTTCGGCCGCGCGCTGCGCGATCTGCGTCTGTGTCTCGAGCTTCTTGAGCTCGGCCTTGAGCACGACGGTTTCGCCTTCGAGACGCGTGAGCGCCGCCACGGTCGCCGCGGCCTCGGGCGACGGCGGCAACGCATCGGCTTGCGCGGCCGGCGCCGGCTCAGCTGCATTGCCGGACGCATTGCCCGGCACCTTGGCCGCGGTGACCGCGGTCGGTTTGGCCGGTTGCGCCTGGCCAGGTTGAGTGGCTGCGTTGGCGAGCGTCCACGCAGAAGCGACGGCGAGCGCGACGACAAAATGAGGCAAGCGATGCATCGGGTTATTTCGCATAGATCTCTCCTTCCACCGACCAGTTGCCGTCGCGATACGACACCTTGTCGAGCCTGATTCCTGGTTGATCGAACAGCGTCTCGACGAGCGTCGGCGTGAGGCCGCCGAGATCGGCGGCGACATGCCACGTACGCCAATCGGGCGCTTTCGGATGCACCTCTTGCCCACCCGGCAGCGACTGCTCGAGCGTGTGCTTGAGCGACGAATCTTCGCGTTGCTGCACGACGTCGAGCTTCAATGCGATGCCGAGTGGCTGAAACGCATTGAGCAAACGCAGCCGCATGTTTCGCTCCGTTTCGAGCCGCTCCTCACCGGCGCCAGGCAGTGCAAGCGGCACCGTCAACACGGCGCGGTCACCACTGCCGTCGATCTGCGCACCGGGCAGGTCGGCCAGCAGATAGCCGACCGTCGAACCGTTGCGCGACCACACGTAGCTCGCATTCGCCGGCGAGCACGAGTATTCGTCAAGCTGCCAGCCGCCCGGGGACATTTCGCCGAACGCGCGTACACAGGCGCGTAGGAATGCGGCCGGCGTCGGCTGCGTCACCCAGGGATGCACGATCGCGGGCCCACCCGCACCGCCGGCGCCTTGACCGTTGGCCGCAGCACGTTGCCGCATCACCGCGACCATGCGTTCGAACTCCACCTCACGCTGGTGCTCGCGATACTTCATGTAGCCGAACGCGCCCCCCGTCACCAGCACGGCCGCCACGGCACACACGGCCAGCGGCATGGCGACGTTGCGCCGCGCCGATTGCAGCGCCCACCAACGTTGCACGCGCGCCTTGCCGTTGCGCTGCGGAAGCAGGTCATCGAGACCACGCTGATAGAAGTTGTGAAAGCCCAGGCTCTCGAGCTCGGCGTCGCCGATCACGACGTTCCAGCCGCCGAGGCCGTAATCGGCGATCAGGCGATCGAAGATTTCCTCGCGCGACCCGAGACAATCGCCGTTCGGCAGGAACAGGTTGTCGCGCACCGCGAAGTAGGCCCAGCGACCGTCGGGCAGCTTGAACGCGCCGAGCCAGTTCGGCGCCGGCTGTTGACGCCCGTCGTACTGCGCACCTTGCTTGGCGATCGCCTGGCTCACCATCGCGCCGAGCGAAAGGAGCCCCGGCTGCACGCCGTCGCGCGAGCTCGCGAAGCCGGCTTCGGCCACGTCGCGCTCGATGCGCACGATCAGCAGGTCGAAGTTCAGCTTCTGCGCGAGCTCGAGCGCCTCTTTGCGCAACTCGCGGCGACGCGACAGCGACTGCCAGAACAGTCCGCTGACGAAGCGTTGACGGCCGATTTGAACGATGGAGTTCGACATGGTCGAGATCTCGTCGGAACGTGCCGTACCGTTCATGCGCCCGTCGCCGTGCGCGCGATCGGCGTGATCAGGATCACGATGACCTCGCGCGAGCGCTTGCCTTGGAAACCACCGCCGAGCGCATAGTTCTCCGCCTTGCCGACGCCTTGCTCGGTCAGGTTGTCGCTCGTGCCTTCATAGCCGCTGATCACCAGCGTCTCGCCCGACTTCATCGCGACGCGCTGCAGGAAGTTGCGCGTGTCGATTTCCGGCGTCTGGATTTGGAGCGCATTGGGACCGGTACCGCTCGACACTGTCTTCAAGTCATCGAGTGCCGAGAGGTTCGTGTAGAACTGCAGCAGCACGGTGCCGTCGTCGAGCATGTGCGGCAGCAGCGTCATGTTGAAGCCCGTCGTGACCGTCCCCGGCGTCAGCGACGTGGAGGAGCCCACGTTCGCCGTGTTCGTCGTCGAGATCGACGCGAGATAGCCTTGTTGCGTCGCGACTTGCACCGGCACCGGCTGGTTATTGAGCGTCGTGACCGAAGCCGACGTCTTCCGGTGTACCTTGCCTTGTTCCGAGAGCGCCGCGATGATCGCCCGCGTGCCGCTCGCCCGGCTGTTCGGCGTGATGACGGTTCCCGAGAAGGTCGGAGCGCCGGTCACCGCGGCCGCGAACGTATTGGAGAGCTGGAAGCTCGTCCCCAATGCTTGATAGACGGCATTCCAGTTGATGCCGTAGGTGTCCTCGTCGGAAAGCGTCACCGTCAGCACCGTGACGTTGATCATGACCTGGCGCGACATCACGCGGTTCTGCTCTTCCATGAAGCGCCCAACGCGTTCGAGCGCATCAGGCGTATCGGTCACGGAGATCGAGCCCGTCGCCGGCGAAGCCACGACATTGCCGTACGGCGACAGCATCGCCTTGATCGCGGCCTCGAGGCTGCCGAAGATCGACAGTTGCGAGTTCACCTGCGTCGTCGACGTGTTGTCCGACGACACGCCCGTGCCGCTCGAACCGCCGCCCCCTCCGCCACTGGAGCCGACCGAGCTGCCCGAGCCGCCCGCGGTCGTATTGCCGTTGTCGTTGTTGGCCGCGCTGACGACGTTGGCCTTCAGCGACGAATCGCCGGGCACCGCACTGACCTGGAACGTGCGCGTGTCGGTGAAATAGAAGTTGACCACGCCGTTCGCGTACTTCCAGTACACGCCGAATTGCGCGCTTGCCGAATCGAGCAAGCCTTTCAGGGTGCCGTTGCTGTAGACGATATGCAGGGGCATCGCTACGCCGCCGCTCGATGGCGAGCCGCCACGCGTGGGCGGCAGCGGCGGCTTGACGACGGCCGAACTGCCGATCGTGCTGCCGCCCGAGTGCGTATCGCCACCCGAGAAGCCATCGAGCGTGCGCTGCGCGGCCGCGCTTGCATCGGGGGCGACCTTCGTCGGCATCTGCGTGAGACGCGTGATGCGTTCGGCGAACTCCTGCAGCGAGGAGACCGAACGATCGAATGTCGCCGGCTCGGCAAACAGCGGCGGCAATGAGGCATCGGCCGAGAGCTTCACCGTGCGGCCCGACAGCCAGATGCCGTTGTTGACGACCACGTCGTCGATGGCATGCACGGCGATGTGACCATGCTCGCTGTCGGAGACGAGCGCATGGCCGTTCTCGGCCTCCTGGTTGGCCGAGCGCGTGATCTTGTCGCTCAAGCCGCTACAGCCCGTCGTGAACACCGTCACGAATGCCATCACGCCCGCGCAAACGCGGGTCAAACGATCTTTGCGCATCATGCTGCTCCCTTCGCGACGATCCGAAGAACTTTGTTGCCCTTGTAGAGCACCGCTTGAATCGGCGTGTCCGATTTCTCGAGCGCACGCACGACCGACTGCAACGCTTCTTCGAAGGTGCCGGTGATGGTGGCGTCCGCATCGACGCCGAAATCGATCGGCACGTCCCAGATGAGTTGCCAGCCGCCATCCTTGGCCCAACGCGTGAGCGCGTTCTTGACGGTGTGGTCGGCGACCGCGAGCTGCCACGTGCGCACGGGCTCGGGCGGCGGCGCTGGGGGTGCTGAGGGTGCCGGCGGAGCGGCAGCGGCTGTAGAAGTCGAAGAGACAGGCGGATCGACTTCGACATCCGGGGCCCGGGTCGGCTGAGCGATCTGCCGCGTGCTGGTCGTGCGCACAGAAGACGACGCCGCAACGGGCGGAGCCGGTGGCGTCGCCGTCGTGGTCGACGCAGCAGCAGCGGGCGCTGCCGGCGCGGGCGCGACAGCAGGCACGGCCGCGCCGTCGGTGATCTTCGGCGGAATGCCGCTAGGCGGTGCAACGTTCGTCGTCGACGTCAACGTTGAGTTCGTCGCGCTGTGCGGTGCGACGTTCGCAGCGATTGGCGCTGCGATTGGCGCTGCGATTGGTGCTGCAATAGGCGCGACGGCAGGCGCGATCGGCGCGGCAAGCGGTGCAGCCGCCACAACCTGCGGCGGTTGCGCAGCAGCACGCATCACGGCCGGTGCGGCGGCGACGGGCGACGCGATCGGAGCCGCTGTCGCAACAGCGCTCGGCGCATTACCTGAATAGGATGCAGTCGTTGCCCCCGGCGCGCCCCAGACGTGCTTCATCGCAAACGCGCCATCATCGGCCATCGCTCGTGCGCTCGTGCGAACCGTCACGAGACGCAACTTCAGATCGACGTCAGCCGACAAATCGGGCGTTGCCGACAACGCTTCGCGCAACGCGGCCACGAACGGCACATGGCCATGCCACGTGACGGGCACGTCGGCCCACGCGCCCGCATTGGGCAAGTTGATGCTGTACTCGGGCGGCACGATCTGCTCGATCGCATGCCGCAGCGGCACGCCGTGTCCGCCCTCACCCACGCGCGGAACCACGCGCGTGTCGCCCGCTACCTCGACCTGCCCGGGCTCCGCACCCGCGGCTTTAGGCCTTGCCGCCGCTTCATCAGCGATGCCGCACAAGACACCCACCAGCGCGGCACAGCACACTGTCAGCTTACGCATGTTCTAGTCCTTGCCGTCGACGTCTACAGAAGGCGGCAGCAAGCCCGAGCCATACCGCGCCCGACGATTCGCGCAACCCACTCGCGCACATCGCAGCCGTCCCCCCACGAGACGGCTTGCTCACTACCGGTTCTGCCCAGGCTCTTCCAGCGCGAGCCCGGAATCTTCCGGCTGTATTGATTGTTTTTTCGCCTGCTTTACTTTGACTGCGTTACTTCATAAGCTCGCGGAAAACCGCTGCGGCGATCCGATTCCGATCAGGCTCGCCTGTGGCGCCCCGCGCTAGCGCCCTTCGTTCACCACGACAACCACCGCACTTCCATGACTACCGACTTCGGCACCATGCGCGACCTGACGCGCGAGATACTCGATCTGGTCGACCTGCGCCAAACCTTTACCGACATTCATATCGAGCAAGACCGCCCGATCATGATCAAGACGCCGCGCGGCTGGACCGAAACCGGCGACGGCCCCGTTCTGTTCGACGAGATGCAGCCGATGCTCGACGCAATCGACAGCGACTGGCGCACCCACCTTGCGCACGGCGCACTCGATCGTCCGTTCGTGCTGACGCGCTGCCGGCTGCGCTGCAACGTGTACCGCAGCTCGGGCGGACGCAAGACGGTGATCTCGATGCGCCGTCTGCCGCTCGAACCGCTGCAGCTCGACAAGCTTGGCCTGCCTGCGTACGTGAAGACGATGCTCGAAGCGACCAAGGGCATCGTGCTCGTCACCGGCCCGACCGGCTCGGGCAAAACGACGACGATCTCCTCGCTGCTCGATCACATCAACCGCACACGCAACTCCCACATCATCACGATCGAGGAGCCCATCGAGTATCACCTCGACAGCCGTCAATCGATCGTCTCGCAGCGCGAAGTGCCGACCGACACCCCGAACTTTTCCTCGGGCTTGCGCGAAGCGCTGCGACAAAAGCCCGACGTCATCATGGTCGGCGAAGTACGCGACCTCGAAACCGCCGAAACCGTGCTGCAAGCCGGCGAATCCGGCCACCTCGTCTTTGCCACGCTGCACACGAGCAGCGCGATCAGCACGCTTACGCGCCTGCTGTCGTTCTTCCCCTCGGCCGAGCGTGAACGTCACGCCGTTTCGCTCGCGAACTCGCTGATCGGCGTGATCTGCCAAAGCCTCGTGCCAGCCGAAGACGGCGAACAGTTCGTACTCGCAAGCGAACTGCTGTTCAACAACAACCAGCAAGTGAGCAAGCTGCTCGTCGACCCGAACAAGCTGCACTTCGTCGGCGACTTCATCCGCCGCAAAGAGGACAACATGTCGCGCTCGCTCAACGAGCACCTGGCTTCGCTGGTCACGCGCAACGCCATCTCGTCGCGCGATGCGCTGCGTGCCACCTATAACCGTATGGAACTGCATGAGATGCTCCAAGGGTCGGTCAAGCGTTAAGCGCATTAAAGCCGCTCGAAAGGGCGGCTCGCACGATGTTTGACAAAGATTTACAAAGCCACGAATCCCATGCCTGCGTGCGGCGAATTATTCGACTGCAAACTTACTGCACTCTGACGCATGGGAGCGGCCGACATTTCTTTACAAAGCCGTGCCGCAAGAGATGCTAAGACAATCAGACCCTGCTTATACCTCACTTAGACCCCGCTTAACGGCAGCGAAGTATAGCTCGCGTATTAGGGTTTTCACTAGCATCAATTTAATGCAGGCATAATGTTTCAAATAAGCCTAGTGAAGCAAGCGAGCTTAATTCGTTTTTCCATCGAGGCGATAGATTTTTCCAATGCCCCGACGGGGAGCCGACGAAACGTTTGCGAAATAATAAAAGCGGTGAATCTGCTGCCTTCCTTCGCTTTGGACGCCTGAGCTTCGCAAGCGCGCGTCCCCATCCTCGACGAGTCGGGCTACAACTCGGCCTACGCGGAAGTTGCGGGCGCAACGGTTCCGTAACGTGCCGGTACGCCGTACCGACTACTTACCTCGAGGAAAACATCATGCCCGATCCAATCAATAACAATGGCGTAGGCGGCGTAGGCCACCACGACATGTCCCTCGGACTGCCTGAGCACCACGGCTCGTCAGGTCCACAATCGTCACAGCAAAACTCCTCCCACTTCGGCGGCATCAATGGCGGGTCGCCGATGCACGGCATCGGACAGGAAAGCGGCTTCACGCCGCGCATGATGGCGAATCTGGGCGGCGCTGCGAATAGCGGCATGCATGCGATGGCGGCCGCACAAGGCATGATGGATCACAACCAGGCGGTGGGAATGATGTTCCAGGCCAAGATGGCCGCGAATGCAATCAATCAGTCCATGTTCACGGCTGTCCTGCAACAGCAAAAGGATATGGCCGGCGACGTCAAGAAGATGTCGGAAAAGATCAACTAATGCCGTATTCGGTATGCCGTGGCATGTCGCATGCACAACGCGCATGCCACGGTGTATTTTTTTATGCGTTTTTGTAAACAAGCGTCGCAACGTAACAAACCATCACAATTCGTCGAAGCCGCAGGCCGCTGTTGAGAACATTCAATCCAAGACACCGACGTGTCGACCGATTGCAAGCCAACGATTCTCAATGGAGCGTGCCATGTTTTCGAGCATCTATTTCGCCGTCGCCTCCGCACTGTCTGCCGAGCCCCAATTTCCTGCCTATACGCGCAAGATCCTCGCAGGACAACTGAACGAAGCCTGTTCCGCAGCGGCGGCCTGGTCCGACCCCGACGGCGTGGGTCGCGATAGCGACTACCTGCCCATGCTCGCTTACGGCGACGCGCAGCTCGTGCTGGGCCGCTACGTCGAAGCCGAGGAAACGTATCGCAAGGCACAACGGCTGGTGCGTCATTCACGCGAAGCACTGCGTATCGTGTCGTGCCGCAATGCCGGCTGGCAAGCGTTCTTCCAGAACCGCCTGAGCACGGCGCTCACGTGCTTCGCACGCGTCGGCAGCGAATCGGACGCCACTTGCGAGCAGCGCATGGAAAGCCTCGTCGGCGAAGTGCTCGTGCTGCATCAGCTCGGCAGCCTGACATCGGTGGGGGCACGCTTGAGCGCGCTCGCAGAACTCGCCGCATCGGCACAAGACCCGCGCTGGAGCGAGCTCGCGACGGCATTGCATCGCGACCTGCTCATTCAACAGCAAGTACGCAGCGCCGACGAGTTGCACGATCACATCTACTGGCGCTCGGCCGAATGCGACTTTGTGCCGCAGCAGAACACGGTCGACACACCCGCTTCGCAGCTCGCTGCGCAGATGCCGCTGCTCGCCCAGCGCCTCGCCTATGTCGAGCAATTGCGTGTGTTCGCGACGGGCGGTCGTCATCACGTCGAAACGCTCGATGCCCATCTGCATTGGGCGCAGCGCACCGGACTCACCACCTATCATCGCGCGCTGTGCCTCGAAGTGGCCGTGGCCGCGCTGGCCGCGTCGGCCCCGAACACGGCCGAGGCCATGCTCAACCAATGCCGCGTCGTGCCGGGCCAGCAGCCGTGGCATGAGCGCTGGTACCTCGAATACGTCTACTGCCTCGCCAAGGTACGTCAGCACCAAGGACGCATCCAGGAGTTCGCGCAGTTGTACGGCCGCTATGCGCTGGCCTCGATCCGACATGTGCGCACCGACAACCAGTCGATGACGCCCGTGGCCGCGGAGTCGCTGAACGCGACGCGCCAACCGAAGTCCGACGACGTCAGCGCACGTCTGCCCGGCAAATATCGACGCGCCTACCGCTACCTGATGGAAAACCTCGATCAGCGCGATTTGTCCGTGCGCGAGCTCGCCGCCCACATCGGCGTGACCGAACGTGCCATTCAGGCCGCGTTCAAAACGTACCTGGGCTTGTCGCCGAGCCAGTTGATCCGACGCCAGCGCATGGAGCGGATCCACGACGAACTCACGCGCGAAGACGGTTGCGCGACGAGCGTGCTCGAAGTCGCGAACAAGTGGGGCGTGCAGCATCGCTCGACGCTCGTGAACGGCTACCGCAAGCTGTTTCACGAAGCGCCGTCCGAGACGCTCGCGCGCTGACTCCTCTCACTCCGCGCGTGCGGCGCGGCCATGCGCCGACGCTGCGCGCGCGGCCTCTTCCCTACCGAACGAGGTCGACAATGGAATCGTTCAACCCGCCGCGCTTCATCGAAACCGAGCATCTGCTGCTGCGTCCGTTCGCCGAGGCCGACGCGCCGCAGCTCTACTACGCGCTGTTCGGCGACCCGGCCGTCACCGAATGGCTGCCGATCAAGACGCTCGAATCGGTCGATGAAGCGCGCGCGCTGATCCGCAAGATGCTGCATGGCTGGGAGCAACACAGCTGCTACACGTGGGCGCTCGAAGACAAGGAAACGGGATACCTGAGCGCGATCATCGAAGTGCGCCCGAATCTGCCGCGGCTCGAACTCGGCGCCGCGATCAGCATGCGCAACACGCATCGGCGCCGCCGCGCCGGGATCGTTGCACTACGCAAACTGATCGACTGGATGATCGCTCAACCGAGCGTGCATCGCATCTACGCGTGTTGTTCGCCCAACGCCAAATCGGCTCCGGTCATGCAAAAGCTTGGCTTCGAGCTCGAAGGGCGACTCGTGAACTGGGATGCCAGACCCAACCGCGGCCTCGAAGCCGACGATGTGCTGATGTTCGCGCTCACGCGCAAACCAGCTGCCGAGCAGCCAGCGATCGCACAAAACGATGCGCGCGTAGGCTCACCACGCGAAGTCGATACCCACCAGCACGAAACCGCCGCGCTCGAAATGAGCTGCGTCGCCTGACACCTTTCCGGAGCCCCCATGCAATTTGGCACCTTCATGACGATGCAGTCGCCCGATGCGGCGCCTGCGCACGAGATCTACTCACGGGCGGTCGACGTCGCCCAAATGGCCGAGCACATCGGTCTCACGAAGCTGTGGCTCGCCGAGCATCACTTCACGAACTACGCCTATACGTCACGTCCGCTCGTGCTGCTGTCGCACATCGCGGCCAAGACGCGCCGTATCCGTCTTGGACCGGCGATCGTTCCGATTCCGCTACATCATCCGTTGATCGTCGCCGAGGAATTGGCAACACTTGATGTTTTGAGCCGAGGACGTGTCGAGGTGGGGCTCGGCAAAGGCTATCAGCAGTATCAGTACGACCGCTTCGGCATGACCAAGGGCGAGGACGAGACGCGTTACATCGAGTCGATCGAAATCTTGCAGCGCGCGCTGCACACGCCCACGTTCTCGTATCAGGGCGAGCGCTTCGACATCGCGCCCACGCGCCTCTATCCGCAGCCCATTCAGCGGCGTGCGCCGTTCTGGCTCGTCGTCAATTCGGGCCGGCGCGAGTCGGTGGCGCAAGCCACGCAGGCTGGCATGCATTTGTTCACGGGCGTGCTCGAACCGATCTCGCGTCTGACGAACGTGCGCGCCGCGCATCCCGATCTGTTTGCCGCAGCCGATCCTGGCTTGCTCGTCGGCACGCAGCGCCCCGTGTATGTCGCCGAGAACGAGGCCGATGCGCGCGACGCATTGCGCGCCGCACGCTGGAACGGGCGCGCGACCGTGCGGCTGCGTTACGACGCCGCACAAGTGCAGGACGGCATCGTGCATGCCGAGCCGTTTCCGGGCGAGCCCAGCGACGAGCAAATGCTGCGTGACTATGTCGTGATCGGCACGCCGGACCAATGTATCCGCCAGCTCGAACGCATCCGCGATGGCCTCGGCTGCGACTACTTCAGCGCGAGCTTCTGGTTTGGGGACTTGTCGCACGAGCGTGTGCTGGCTTCGATGGAGCGTTTTGCGCGCGACGTGATGCCGGCATTCTCCCGCGGTGCGCGTGACGAAGCGAGCGCCCAAACTGCTCAAACGGCCATGGCTTGCTAAGCAAGCATCGACGGCAAAAAGGGGCGGCCCGCTTATTGCGCGCCGCCCCTTTTTGTTCTTACCGAGACCTCAACGCTGAAAGAAAGCGTCCACGTCCCGCTTGAGCTGCAAACCCATCTGCTCGAATTTGGCGATTTCCCGCTGAGTCAGCGCAGCATAAGCATCACGCAAACTATCGAGCGTCGCCCCGATCCCCGCATCGATGCGCTCGAGCGCACGCTGTTCGAAGCCGCGCTCATCGCACGGAATCGTCCAGTCTGCCAGGCCATTCTCTTCGAACAATTGATCGATGCGCGCATCCATCGACACGCCGACCACCGGCACGCGGTTCGCAATCGCCAGCACGGAGGCATGGTAGCGCGTGGTCACGACCCACTGTGCCGATTCGAGCGTCGCCACCACCGTATCCAGCGAGTGCACACCGCGGGTGATGATCGGCACATCGAACGGCAGCAGTGCCGCAATCTCCTCGCACGCTGCCCGATCGAGTTGCTCCATCGCCACCAGCACGGGCGCGTAGCCACGGCGCCTCAGTCCGTCCGCGATAGCCGCGAAGCTGCGCTTGTAGGCGGCAAAGCGCGCCGCGCGCAGATCGTCCCAGCTATGGAAGTACAACGGCCCGTAACGCAGCGGCGATTTCGCGCCGGTCACGTCCAGTTCGAGCGCCCGGCGCACGTCGGTATGCACAGGCCACCAGAACGGATTGTTCGGACATAGCACCGCATAGCGCGGCGGCAACGGCGGCAACGAATTCGGTGCGGCACGAAATGCCCATGCCGTATCGGCTCCGTCGTGCGTCGCGATGCCGAGCCCGGCGAGCCGTTCGGCCGTGCCGCGACTGCGGCAGACGATCTTGACATCGCGCGCCGTGGCCGGCGCAAAGCGTTCGAGACGCGCCGACATGGCCCCCGCGTCGATCCCATAGGCACAGGCGAAACGCCCATGGGCGGCCGCGAGACCGACGCCACCGATCAACAGTGCGGCGAGCGCATCGGAAAACTTCGACGTGTACGTCGAACCCTCGACGTTGAGCACGACATCGAAGCGGTCCATCGCCGCATCGAGTGCATCGGGCAAGTAGACGTCCGACGGCATCAGCACATTCGCCGCACGAAGCTCGGGATGGTCGAAGATGTTCCCGCACGCGAACACGGTTAGCTCGAGCGGCTGGTCGGCAAAGCGCCGCCGCAACTGGCGCAACGTCTCGATCGTGCGCACGTCGGCGCCCGTGTTGCCGGCACCGGCGTACCCCAGCAGCAGCACGCGCAGCGGCGCGCCCTTCTCGCGCACCGGCGCTCCGGCATTGGCGTTGGCGCGGCGCGCATGGGCCGCCTCGATCAGCTCACGAAAATCATCGAGCAGTACCGAGTCGGGATCGAGCGAACACAGAAAGCGTCGCTGCCGTTCGGCGCTTCGCGTGGCAACTTCGAGCCGTGCGGCTTCGTGGGGATCGTAATAAGCGTTCAACAAAGGCTCCGTCGCGTGGTTGCTACTTTCTACTTATATAGGTGTGTCAAAGGCACTCGAGCATGGCCCCGAGGCAATGCAATCCGTCGTAGGCAGAACCGGGGGCCACGACGGCCTCGACGATCGTCACGCCCTCGCACGCGGCTGCGCCGTCGAGGGCAGCACGCAACGTCTGGCGGTTAACCGCCCGCGCATAGCGCAAACCGAACGCGGCCGCGACGAGTCCGACATCGCATTGATACGGATTACGAATCGCCGTCTCGTAGTCGGGCTGACTCGCAAGCGGCAGAAAATCGAAGATCGCGCCACCCGCGTTGTTGACGACGCAAATGCACGCCGCACGCGGATGCCGCTGCAAATTCGCGAGCGCAGGCAAGTCATGCAGGAACGCAAGATCGCCGAGCACGAGCATGCCGCGCTGCCGCGTCGCGACCGCCTCGCCGAGAAACGTCCCGAGCGTGCCGTCGATGCCCCATACCCCGCGATTCGAAAACGTCGGCTTCAGTTCACCGCGGTTTTCGTAGAACAGATCCGCATGCCTGATCGGCATCGAATTGCCGAAATGGATGAAATCGAAGCCCTCGTGCGCGAAGATCTCATGGGCCGCCGGCAATTCGCCCCACGGCAACATGTCGAGTACCGCGCGCCTTTGGCGGGACACCGTACGCGCCGCACCGCGCCACGCGGCGAGCCATTGCTCGTCGCCAGGCGCCAACACGGTGGCCAGCGCATCGAGTTCGTCCGCGCTCGGCGCAACGAGCGGCGTAAACGTCTCGTGCAGGTAATCTCGCGCGAGCGGCGTACGGCTCACGCGAAGCGTCGGGCAAGGGTGCTCGAGCAGATAGTCCTGCACGAGGGGCATGACCGGTGCAAAGCCGAAGCGAACGATGAGCTCGGGCGATGCCACCGGCCGCAGGCGCTTCACCTGCAAGGCATCGTAGCCGCTCAGCACCGCGTCGTTGCCGCCAGCGCGCAAACCACTTGCGGCATCGGCCAAGACAGGAAAGCCCGTGCGTTTCGCAAAGCGCGCCAGGACGTCAGGCGCGATGCCGCACTCAGGCCCAGCGATAATCAACCCCCTCAGGCCAGGGCGCAAATGAAGCTCGCCCACGAGCGCATCGATATCGTTGGGCCGACGAGCAATCGGCGGGTGGAAAAAAGCCGGCCGTCTGGCTTCTCGCAGCGCGGTGGGGGAAATCGCGCAGGGTTCGGTCGAGTCATAGCGGCCAGCAAAAGGGAGATTGATCTGCACCGGCCCCGGCCTTGGCCCGTCACGCTCGGCCAATACCGCGGCCACGCGCGTGCGCAGCGCGGTGAACGCGTCTGCGCTATCGAGCGGATCGGGCAGATCCACGGCGGCACGCACGAATGCCGCGCATGCGCCGACATGGTCGATCATTTGGCCGAAGCCACTGCCGCGCAACGAACGCGGACGATCGCAGGTCACGAGCACGAGCGGCAGACCGCATTCGTCGGCTTCGGTCAGCGCGGGCACGAGGTTGGCGACAGCCGAGCCCGAGGTCGTCACGACCATCGCCGGCTCGCCCGTCGCCTTGATCATGCCGAGCGCGGTGTAGGCGCCGCTGCGTTCGTCGGCACTCACGACCACGTCGACGAACGAGGGTCGCTCGCGCACGGCGAGCGCCATCGCCGCCGAGCGTGCGCCGGGGCACAGCACGACACGACGAACCCCTACGGCTTCGAGCTCGTCGAGCACGCAGCTCAACCAGAGTTGATTCAGATTGCGCACGACGGGCGTCTCTTCGCCCGCCGCCGCGGTGATGACTTCATCGATGCATGGCGTATCGCTCATATGCGGGCAGCCTCCTTTGTTAGCGTGCAAGCGCCGAGCAATCGATCGGCACCGCGGTGAGCTCGGGCATCGGCGTCTTGCCGCCCTGCTCGGCTTCGCACTGCTCGATGCGCGCTTGCTGTTCCAGTTGTTCGGTCGCGATCTTGCGATCCATGATGCGGCGCGCGCGAATCGCCGCGCCGTCGATCGACAGCAGCACGGGGCGCGCTTGCCAGAAGTCCTGATCGCCGAGCGCGCACTGCTGCGCTTCGAGCATCGGCAGGTCTTCCTCCTTGAACGGCGTCATCAGGCCATCCACCGCATATTCGACGAGCGTTCGTGCGGCTTCGCCCATCGCCTTCGGCAAACCGAACGCGAAGAAGTAATGCGTCGACGTTTCGGTTTCAGGTGTCAGGAAATGCCCCGAGTACGACATGCGGCCGAACTCTCGCGGTATGCCCGAAGGCGCCACGCCGACTTCGATCGACATGAGGCCCGGCACGTCCCAACGCACGTTGAGCCAACGATCGACGGCCATGCCCGGCGGTACGCCATAAGCGTTTGCGACGAACTCCTGCAACTGTTCGCCTCGGCAAACGCGGCGCGACCAGACCGTCTCGCCGACTTCGTCGAACGTCATCGTGCCCGACGCCATTTGGTTGCTGCCGAGCGTGTCTGGATGAAGGAATTGGAAATGGCTCAGATCGAGCAGGTTGTCGGCACTGAGCTGGAAATTCGCCCGTGTGAGCAGATAGCCCGTGCTCGTCTCATTCTCTTGCGGATCGAGATAATCGAACGCGGGCAACGGCGTGACCGCCACGCGCTCGGGCTCTCCCATCCAGATCCAGACCGCGCCGTAGCGTTCCTCGACCTCGTATGAGGCCACGCGCGCCGCGGCCGGAATGCGGCCGTCGCCATGCGGGTTGTGCACGCAGCGGCCGGTGCGGTCGAAGCGCAGGCCGTGGTACGGACATTCGAGCGCGTCACCGCGCACTCGCCCGCCATCCATCGGTGCGAACCGATGCGGACAGCGATTGGCCAATGCCACCGGGCGCCCGAGCGAATCGCGATAGAGCACGATCGATTCGCCGAGCAACGTGCGTTGCAGCGGCTCGGTTTGACTGACGTCGCTGCTCCACGCCGCGACGTACCACGCGTTTCGCAAGAATGGCATCGTATCGTTCCCCCGTCATGTGCGTCGGTCGAAGGCCGCCGTCCCAGGGAGCGGGACGCGCAGGCGTTCGATCTGATGGCGAGGAGTCTAGCGACGCGATTTCGGCCGATACGGGCCGTGGGCGAAGTGTGGAGCGGGGATGCGAAGAGGGTGGGATTAGCGCTTCAAGTTCGACGGCACCGCATGGCGGGGGCGGGCCGTCGACAAGATCTGTTGGTCCGCGAAATCAAGCGAGTTACGGAAACCGCACCTCGACCGCAAACGACGTACCCGCATCGCCGCTAACGACGCAGTGACGGCCTACCTCGACCGTATCGAGATTGATGGCCATCTGCTTGAGCTGGTCATGCGACGCATTCGGCGCCACCGTCTTCATGGCCGCGATGCGCTCCTCGCTGACGGTCTCGGGGCCTTGTAACACCGGCTCGCACTTGAGCGTGACAGGTGCGCCGTTATACGTGCCTGAAATACCCTGCGTCGTCTCGTCATCGATGCCCCTTACAACCGTCTTGCCATCGATGCTGGCTTCGTAAACGTCGTGTGCGAACGAGCCCGTCGTCACGCACAACTGCGCTGCCTTGCCGCTGCTCGATGCCGGCTGAGCCGCCTGGCATACACGTTTGCCTGAAACAGCCGTCAGGATCGGAACGGCATCCTTGGCGGTGTCGGCTTTGGCTTGCGGCATAACACTGCCATAAACGGCAGCAACAGCAATGAGAAAAAGCGATGCGGTGTTAATTCGTTTCATGTCGTTCACGCAGGGGTTGGGCTGGCCGCTCCTCCCGCTATTGCCAGCTCGGCGCACAGACGCGGGGGCCGATGTTTAACGGCAGTGGGAACGGCGATCTTGAGATACTGCCGAACGAATTCATCAGACATAGAAGAAAAAGCGGCCCACGCCCGCTCCCCGGCATGCGTTCGCACGAATCGTTCGGCATCCGATCAATGCCCCGCCCCCCGTAGCGCGCCAGGGCCGATCGGCGCTAAACTCGAATCTTCCAGAGGAACTCTCAAGCGCCGGAGAGCCATCATGAGCGACATCGATCCCGCGCGGACCTTCCGCGGTCTTCCGCTGACGCCTGAACAAGATGCCGAGATCAGGCACTACATCAAGGTCCGCAAACAGCACGGCAAACCTTGGGATACGCCTGAACTCGCCGCCATGGTGCGCGATATGCTCGAGCCGCCGGGCGACGAGGAAGCCGAAGACGATCTCGGTGCCGATTACACGCGGACACGCATGGCTGCTGAGCGCGCCCAGTGCTCCATCGAAGACGAAATGGATCCGACGGAGGCCTCGGAGGAATGGCAGGCTGCGATGGAATCTGAAGCGATGAAGAGGTTGAATCAGTAAGACTGGCCGGTCGCGCCATGGTGCCGCGCCGAACGATTCGCCACAGATAAGGATACGGATATCACTTCAGGTGCGCTGCGCACAGCCCTTGCCGGCGCAACGCACGTTACCCCCGCTTACTTCGGCTGCGCCACCGTACGCAGATACGGCTTGAGCGTCTTGAAGCCCTCCGGATACTTCTTCTTCGCGTCTTCATCCGACACCGACGTCGGAATGATCACGTCATCCCCGGGACGCCAGTTCACCGGCGTAGCCACCGTGTGCGCCGCATTGAGTTGCAGCGCATCGAGCAAGCGCAGTACTTCGTCGAAGTTGCGGCCCGCGCTCATCGGATACACCAGCATCGCCTTGACCTTCTTGTCCGGGCCGACGATGAAGACCGAGCGAACCGTCGCATTGTCGACTGCCGTGCGCGCACCGCCGCTCGCGTTCGGGTGAATCATGTCGTACAGCTTCGCGATCGTCAGGTCCTGGTCTCCGATCAACGGATAGTTGATCGCGTGGCCCTGCGTTTCCTCGATGTCGCCGACCCAGTTCTTGTGATCGCTGACCGGGTCCACGCTGAGGCCGATGATCTTCGTGTTGCGCTTGTCGAATTCCGGCTTCAATCCCGCCATGTAGCCGAGTTCGGTCGTGCAGACCGGCGTGAAGTCCTTCGGGTGCGAGAACAGGATCGCCCAGCCATTGCCGATCCATTCATGGAACTTCAGGGTGCCTTCGGTGGTTTCTGCGGTGAAATCAGGTGCGTCGTCACCGATACGGATGGTCATACCAAACCTCCTTTCTTTAGTGCGTTGGCAAGCCTGGGCCGTGCATGATTGAGCACGGTGATGAGATGAGGCTCCGAATTATAGACCTCGAACGCGACGCACAACGGCCACATTCGCACCATTGCGAGCGCGGCCGCGCCGAACGAGTGCGAGCTTCCGAACACACTGCACTGCTGCGGTGCAGCAGTCCTCAAACGCATGTCGGTGAAACGCGCCGAGCCCCGCCACACAAGGCTTCGACCGTGCCTTAACAAGGCTATCTAAGCGTTGGCATGGGGCTTGCCTATGACTGGCCCGTGCCCGGCAACGGCGTCGGGATGCATGCAGTGCAACGCGATTCTGGCGTCTCGTTCTGCTTTATAACGAATTCGCCAATGCTTATCGCTTTTCAAGGACAACGGCGTCCCCTCGTGCACACGGCACGAGCGGACGCCGTTTTCTTTCGCTGATGCAGATTCGTGATTTCGGTCGAGCAACGCTGCTGCGACGCCTTACTGGTTCAAGGAGTGACAACGATGAACGCACCCCGACTCGTCGTGATCGGCAACGGCATGGCCGGCATTCGTACCATCGAAGAGCTGCTCGCGCTCGCCCCCAACCATTACGACATCACCGTCTTCGGTGCCGAGCCGCATCCGAACTACAACCGGATCCTGCTCTCGCCCGTGCTGGCCGGCGAGCAAACGTTCGACGACATCGTGCTCAATCCGCTCGACTGGTATCGGCAAAACGGGATTCATCTGCATCTGGGCAAGACCATTGCGCGCATCGACCGCAAGCGTCGCTGCGTCATCGCCGAGGACGGCTTCGAAGCGCCCTACGACCGGCTGCTGATCGCCACCGGCTCGCAGCCGTTCATTCTGCCGGTGCCGGGTGCCAAGCTCAAAGGCGTCATCACGTATCGCGACATCCAGGACACGCAGGCGATGATCGACGCCGCGCGCGTCAAGCGTCACGCCGTCGTGATCGGCGGCGGCCTGCTCGGCCTCGAAGCGGCAAACGGCTTGAAGTTGCGCGGGATGGACGTGACCGTCGTGCACCTGGCCGCCACGCTGCTCGAGCGCCAGCTCGACGCGAACGCGGGCAAGCTGCTGCAACGCTCGCTCGAAGCGCGGGGCCTGGCGTTCCTGCTGTCGAAGGCCACCGCCGAAATCGTCGGCGATGCCGACGGCAACGTCGCGGCGGTGCGCTTCAAGGACGGCGACGAGATCCCAGCCGACCTCGTCGTCATGGCCGCCGGCATCCGTCCGAACACGACGCTCGCCGAAGCCTCCGGCCTGCATTGCGATCGCGGCATCGTCGTCAACGACACGCTCCAAACGTACGACCCGCGCATCTACGCCGTCGGCGAATGCGTAAGTCACCGCGGCGTGGCGTATGGGCTCGTGGCCCCTTTGTTCGAGCAGGCCAAGGTCTGCGCGAACCACCTCGCGCTGATGGGCATCGGCAGCTATAAGGGCTCCGTGCTGTCGACGAAGCTGAAGGTGACGGGCATCGACCTCTTCTCGGCCGGCGACTTCGTCGGCGGCGAAAACACGGAACAGATCGTCCTGTCCGATCCCGCTGGCGGCGTCTACAAGAAGCTCGTGATTGAAGACGACCGGCTCGTCGGCGCGTGCCTCTATGGCGATACGGCCGACGGCGCGTGGTACTTCAAGCTGCTGCGCGAAGGCCGCAAGCTCGGCGAGCTGCGTGACCGGCTCATGTTCGGCGAATCGAGCGTCGGCGACGTCGGCGTGCAGGGCCAGAACCGCGCAGCCGCGATGGCCGACAGCGACGAAGTGTGCGGCTGCAACGGTGTCTGCAAGGGCACCATCGTCAAGGCCATCACCGAGAAAGGACTGTTCACGGTCGACGACGTGAAGAAGCACACGAAAGCCGCAAGCTCGTGCGGCTCATGCTCGGGCCTCGTCGAGCAGATCCTCATGAGCACGGTCGGCACGAGCTTCCAGGAAACGCCGAAGACCAAGGCGATGTGCAGCTGCACCGACCGCACCCACGACGAGACGCGCAAGGCGATCCGCGAGCACAAGCTGCTCACGCATCAAGCCGTCCACGACTTCCTCGAATGGCGCACGCCGAACGGCTGCGCGACGTGCCGCCCCGCGATCAACTACTACTTGATCTCGACCTGGCCGCGCGAGGCCGCTGACGATCCGCAAAGCCGCTTCGTCAACGAGCGCGTGCACGCGAACATTCAGAAGGACAACACGTTCTCGGTCGTGCCGCAGATGAAAGGCGGCGTAACGACGCCCGACGAACTGCGCCGAATCGCCGATGTCGCCGACAAGTACCACATTCCGATGGTCAAGGTCACGGGCGGTCAGCGCATCGACCTGCTCGGCGTGAAGAAGGAAGACCTGGTGAACGTGTGGAAAGACCTCGGGATGAACTCGGGGCACGCATACGGCAAGTCGATTCGCACGGTCAAGACCTGCGTCGGCAGCGAGTTCTGCCGCTTCGGCACGCAAAACAGCACGCAGATGGGCATCGATCTCGAGACGATGCTCGCGAACATGTGGTCGCCGCACAAGGTCAAGCTCGCCGTCTCCGGGTGCCCGCGCAACTGTGCCGAAGCCGGCATCAAGGACGTCGGCGTGATCGCCGTCGACAGCGGCTGGGAGCTTTATGTGGGCGGCAATGGCGGCATCAAGACCGAAGTCGCGCAGTTCCTGGCCAAGGTCAAGACGGCTGACGAAGTGAAGGAGTACTCGGGCGCGTTCCTGCAACTGTATCGGGAGGAAGCGCATTACCTCGATCGCACGGTTCACTACATCGCACGGGTCGGCCTCGACTACGTCAAGCGCAAGATCGTGGACGACGCGGCCAACCGCAAGGCGCTCTACGAACGTCTGCTGTACGCGCTCGAAGGGATGCCCGATCCATGGCAAGCGCGTATCGACGGCGCACAACAGCGCGAATACATCCCGCTCACGGTTATCGATTGAGGAGTTCACTCATGGATCGTTCGTCCCTTCCCCCCTGGACCCGAGTCTGCAACGTCAGCGACATCCCGCGCCTGGGCAGCCGCGTGCTCAAGCATGCCGACGGCGACATCGCGCTGTTTCGCACGGCCGACGACGAAGTGTTCGCGCTGCTCGACCGCTGCCCCCACAAGGGCGGGGCGCTGTCGCAGGGCATCGTGCACGGCAAGGCCGTGACGTGCCCGCTGCACGCCTGGAACATCGAGCTCGACAGCGGCGCGGCGCGCGCGCCCGACGAAGGCTGTGCACGGCGCTTTCCGGTCAAGGTCGACGGCGACGCCGTATTCGTCTGCCTGGCATGACGGGAGCGACGTCGCGATGAAAACCGTCACGCGCTCGACCTGTTGCTATTGCGGCGTAGGCTGCGGGGTGCTCGTCGAAACCGAGCACGGCCGCATCACGGGCATCGCCGGCGATCCTGATCATCCCGCGAACTTCGGGCGCCTGTGCACGAAAGGCCGAACGCTGCCGCTCACGGCCTCGAGCACGACAGGCCGCGCGCTACGCCCCGAGATGCGCGTGACACGCGACGAGCCGCGCCAGGCGACCGATTGGGCGAGCGCGCTCGATCACGTGGCCGATCGTCTCGCGGCGATCATCGAACGCGACGGGCCCGATGCGGTCGCCTTGTACATCTCCGGCCAGCTGCTGACGGAGGACTACTACGTTTTCAACAAGCTCGCGAAAGGCCTGATCCGCACCAACAACATCGACACGAACTCGCGGCTGTGCATGTCGAGCGCCGTCACGGCCTACAAGAAGGCGCTCGGAGCAGACGGCCCGCCCACGTGTTACGAAGACCTCGAGCTCGCGCAGACGGTGCTGTTCGCCGGCAGCAACATGCCGTATGCCCACCCCGTGCTGTTTCGCCGCCTCGAGGACGCGAAAGCGAAGAACCCCGACATCAAGTGGATCGTCGTCGATCCGCGGCGCACCGACGCGGCTGCGCTCGCCGATCTGCATCTGGCCATCGAGCCCGGCACCGACGTCGCGCTCTTCAACGGCATGCTGCATCACCTGATCTGGGAAGGCGCCCTCGATCGCGCGTTCATCGCGGCGCACACGGCCGACTTCGATGCGGTCAAGGCGCTCGTGCGCGATTACCCGCCACACGTGGCTGCGAAGATATGCGGCATCGACGAACGCGACCTCATGCAGGCCGCCGATTGGTTCGCCGCGAGCCCGGCCACGTTGTCGCTGTACTGCATGGGCCTGAACCAGTCGAGCCACGGCACCGACAAGAATCTCGCGCTGATCAATCTGCACCTTGCTACCGCGCAGATCGGCAAACCCGGTGCCGGGCCGTTCTCGCTGACGGGCCAGCCCAACGCAATGGGCGGGCGCGAAGTGGGCGGCATGGCCACGATGCTGGCCGCGCATCGCGAGATCGGCAATGCCGAGCACCGAGCGGAAATCGAAGCGCTGTGGGGGGTAAGCGCTCTGTCGGACCGCCCAGGCCTGCCCGCGGTCGAGATGTTCGATGCCATGGCAAGCGGCAAGATCAAGGCAATCTGGATCGCCTGCACGAACCCGGTGCACTCGATGCCCGACATCGCGCGCGTGCGCCAGGCGCTGGCGAAGGCCGAGTTCGTCGTCGTGCAAGAGGCCTTCGCGCAAACCGACACCGTGCCGTACGCCGACGTGCTGTTGCCCGCCGCAAGCTGGGGAGAAAAGGCCGGCACCGTGACGAACTCGGAGCGCCGCATCTCACGCGTGCGCGCCGCCGTCGAACCACCCGGCGAGGCGCGGCCCGACTGGTGGATCGCGAACGAAGTGGCGCTCAAGCTCGAACAAAGGTTCAGGCGCGCGGCGCAAGATTCGGCGACGACGCGGACCTTGTTCCCGTTTGCCTCGCCGCAGGACGTGTTCGACGAGCACCGCCTGCTGACGATCGGACGCGACCTCGACATCGGTGCGCTCTCCTATGCGACGCTCGAGCAGCAAGGCCCGACGCAATGGCCGATGCCGGCCGGCGCGCACGAAGGCACGGCACGCCGCTACACCGATGGTACGTTCGCCACGGCAGACGGCCGCGCACGGTTTCTTGCGACGCCCTATCTGCCCGTCGCCGAGCCGACCGATGCTCGCTATCCGTTCCATCTGCTGACGGGCCGCCTGCGCGATCAATGGCATGGCATGAGCCGCACGGGCCGCGCCGATGCCTTGTTCGCGCACACGCCCGAGGCGACGCTCGTCATGCGGCCGGGCGACGCCACGCGGCGCGGGCTCGAGGAAGGCCAACTGGTGACCGTGACGAGCCGGCGCGGCAAGCTCGTGCTGCCGCTGCAAACCTCCGACGACGTGGCGCCCGGCACCGTGTTCGCCGCCATGCATTGGAGCGGCCAATACCTGAGCAGCGGCGGCATCAACGAAGCCACGATCGGCGCCGTCGATCCGTATTCGGCGCAGCCCGAGCTCAAGCATGCGGCCGTGCGCATCGAGCAAGCCGACTTGCCCTGGCGCCTCGTGGCCGCCAGGCGCGGCGATACGCTCGCGCTGCGCGCCGCCGTGCAGCCGCTGCTCGCCGAGCGGCGCTATGCGTCGATCCGCATCGAAGACGAAGACCTGATCGTCATCTCGGCCGCCGATACGGCATCGAACGCGGATTGGGCCGACCGCCTGCACGACGCGCTGGACCTGCCGCGCGGCGACGATCTGCTCGAATACCGCGACGCGCGACGCGGCCGCGAGCAGCGTGTGGCATGGCTCGGCAACACGATCGACGGCTTCCTGCTGTCGGGCGATACCCAAGGCGCGCCCGCGCTGATCGAACAGATCCGCTCGGCGCAGCCGTGGCAAGGCCCGCGTCATGCGATCTTCCTGCGCGGCGACGATGCATCGCGTGCGCAGGTACGCAAGGCTCGTATAGTCTGCAATTGCAAACAGGTCACGCAGACGCAGATCGAAAGTGCGATCGCCGCGCGCGCAAGCCTCGAAGACATGAAGGCGACGCTCGGCTGCGGCACCGTCTGCGGCTCATGCGTCCCTGAAATCAAGCGACTCCTCAATGCGACGGCCGTCGCATGAATGCATCGATGCTGCGAATTCTGCTCGTGACCGACACCGACAAACCGATCGGCGAGATGCGCGATGCGCTCGCGCGGCTCGGCTACGACATGCTGCTTGACGCGGCGACGCCGCAGGCGCTGCCGAGCGTCGTCGAACGCGAACGGCCCGACGTCGTCATCATCGATACCGAGTCGCCCTCACGCGACACGCTCGAGCATCTGGCCGTCATGAACGAAACGGCGCCGCGGCCCGTGCTGATGTTCAGCCACGACGCGAACCAGCAACTGATCCGCGATGCCGTCGACGCGGGCGTGACGGCTTATGTCGCCGAAGGGCTGGCCCCCGAACGGCTCGCGCCGATTCTCGAAGTCGCGCTCGCGCGCTTCGCGCACGAGGAGAGGCTGCGTCAGCGGCTCGCGAAGGCCGAAAGCGAGCTGGCCGAGCGCAAGACGATCGATCGTGCCAAGCGGCTGCTGATGGAGCGCGGCAAGCTGTCGGAGCACGACGCCTACGCGACGCTGCGCAAGCGCGCGATGGATGCGGGCGTGCGGCTCGCCGAAATCGCGCGCCGCGTCGTCGATGCGGCCGACACCCCGAGGTAGCACGACATGGACATCGATATGCCCTCTTTCGCCACGCCGGCCCTCCCGCTCGAGAAGACGCATCTGCGCATCGGCTTCGTCGCGCTGTCGGACTGCGCCCCGCTCGTTGCCGCAAAAGTACTCGAATTCGGCCATCGCCACGGCCTCACACTCGAGTTGTGCCGGCAGCCGTCGTGGGCCGCCGTACGCGACAAGCTGCTCTCGGGAGAACTCGATGCCGCCCATGCGCTCTACGGGCTCGTCTATGGCGTGCAGCTCGGCATCGGCGGCCCCCAGGCCGACATGGCCGTGCTGATGGTGCTCAATCGCAATGGCCAGGCGATTACGCTGTCGACACGGCTGGCGCGCGCGCTCGACGACCATGGCACGCTCCAGGCCGCGATCGCGACGCTCGAGCGCAAGCCCGTCTTTGCGCAGACGTTTCCGACCGGCACCCACGCCATGTGGCTCTACTACTGGTTAGCTGCGCAAGGCGTGCATCCGCTGACCGACGTCGAGAGTGTCGTGATTCCGCCGCCGCGCATGGTCGACGCCCTCGCGCGCGATACGCTCGACGGCTTCTGCGCGGGCGAACCCTGGCATGCACTGGCTGAGGCTCGAGGCGCCGGCGAGACGGTCGCCGCGACGAGCGAGATCTGGCCCAATCATCCCGAGAAAGTGCTCGCATGCCGGCGCGATTTCGTCGCGCGTCATCCGCATACGGCGCGTGCGCTGATCCGCACAATGCTCGAAGCGTGCCGCTGGGTCGATGCGCCGACGCACCGCGACGAAATCGCATCGTGGCTGGCGAAGCCCGATGCGCTCGACGTGCCGCGCGAATTCATCGCGCCGCGCCTGACCGGCCGCGAAGGCGGCAAACGCTTCGCCCGCGCGCCGCTGCCCGTGTCGTTCTTCGACGGTGGCACCGTCAACTATCCGCGCGCCGCCGAAGGGCGCTGGTTCCTCGCGCAATATCGCCGCTGGGGACTCTGGCGCGGCAGCGAAGCAGCGACTGCGGACGATGCCGCGATCGCCGCGGCCGTCAACCAGACTGGGCTCTATCGCGAGGCAGCAGCACTCGCCGAGGTGCCGCTGCCGCCCGACACGCGCACCGACGTCCTCTGCGACGGCGCCACCTGGCGCTAGTCCGGCGCTAATCCGGTACCGGGCGGGTAGCGAAAGGCACAGGGCGTCTGCCCTATTTCGCACGGCCCGCGAACCTCGCATGCTGGCAGCACAACAACCCTGCGCGCATGGGAGGCGCATATGCTGCCGCTGGTCGAACCTTTTCCTGTCGTCGACACGAGCGACGAGCCCTACCGCAACGTCGTCATGCTCGCGATCGAACGCGACGACGGCACGCGGGTCCGGCATGCGGGCGTGCTCATCAACGAAAATCACGTGCTGACGTCGGCGCACAATCTGCTGCGACGTGCGAAGGCGGGCGACTATCGTGCCCGCGCGATCAGCGTGCATGGGTGTGTGGCGAACGAGCACGGTGATGCGCCCCCCATCGAAGCAGTACATGGCTTCTACCCCCAGGCCTTCGTCGCCCATCCGCTGTATCCCGATCGCTGCTGGGACGTAGCGGTCCTGCGTCTGGCCCGCGAAGCAGGTCGCGAGCCTTTCATCAAACCGTGCTCGGTGCGCGTGGGTGACTTCCCGGTCGATCCGATCGTGCTGGGCTATCCGCGTGCGCGACAGTACCGAATGGTCCGGCTGCGCAGCACGCTCGTCACGTCGGACTACGATGACCGTCTCTTCTATTGCCCGGGCGCAAACCAGACCGCCTCGAGCGGGTCGCCGCTGATCGACACGCATACGACGCCCACGCGGCTATACGGCGTGCTGGGCGGAGACGACGACGACGCGGGCACGGACCGCAGCGGTATCTTCTTCGGCAAGGCCAGTCTCACGTTCGTGCGCACGGCCCTCTATTTACCCGAGACGCCCGGCCAATTCCTGACAGCGGTCGACTGAGCAGCGTCCCATTTTTATTTCCGGTTTCAGCATGCTTGTGGCGCGTGCGTCACGGTCAGGTTGGCGCACTTATATCACATTGACATATAATCTCGGGCTTCGCGTGGTGACGGTGCGTCCGTTTGCCGCACTTTTCTTCATTCGATCCAACAAAAGACAACGTGACTCGCCTAGCCGTCGCCCGCTGGTTCCTGAGCTTCGCCCCGCACCCTGTTACCGTGCCTTGGCGCGAACGAGTGCGTGCATGCATCGGCGCGCTGATCGGCATTGCCGTGACCGGCGCGACCATGCACTGGCTATTGGGTCCGGAAACACGCATCCCGTTTCTGGTCGCCCCGATGGGAGCGTCGGCCGTGCTGTTGTTCGCCGTGCCGGGCAGCCCGCTCGCCCAGCCGTGGTCGCTGCTGGGCGGCAACTTGGTCTCGGCGACGGTCGGTGTGTTGTGCGCCCATTGGATCGCGGACCCGGTACTCGCCGCCGCAACCGCCATCGCCATCGCCACGTGCGCGATGTTCGCGCTGCGCTGCGTGCACCCGCCGTCAGGCGCCGTCGCGCTGACGGCCGTGCTCGGTGGCCCCGTCGTTCACGCATTGGGCCTGCGCTTCGTGATCGAACCGATCGGCCTGCAATCGGTCGTGCTGCTCGCCGCCGCGATCATCTATCACACCATCACGCGACACCGATACCCGCACGCGAGCCGCCCGAGCGCCAATGCGCAGGCAGTTGCCGCATCGGTCGGCGTCACGCGCGAAGATCTCGAGGCGATCGTCCGTCAGCACGGCGAAATGATCGACGTCGCGCCTGACGATCTCGCGTCGCTGCTGCACGAAGCGCAGTTGCTTGCCTATGCGCGCAGCTTCCGCGAACTGACTTGCGCGCAGATCATGTCGAGCGAACCCGTCAGCGTATCGCCGAACACGAGTGCCGCCACGGCTTGGCGCCTGCTCGAGCGTCATCGCATCAAGGCACTGCCCGTCGTCGACGATGCTCGGCACGTCGTGGGCGTCGTCACGCGCACCGATTTCATCGGACGTGCGCCGTTCGACTTGCGACGCCTGCGCACGGAGCGCTTGACGCTGCGCCGCGACGGGGCAGCCATGCGGCAGGTCAGTGAGTTCATGACGCCGAAGGTCTGCACGGTCGACGCATCGATGCCCGTGGCCGAGTTGATTCCGCTGTTCGCCCACTACGGTCACCACCATATCCCCGTGCTCGACGATCAACGCCGCCTCGCCGGCATGATCACGCAATCGGATCTGATCGGCGGCCTGCATCGCCAGGCGCAAACGAACCCGCTGCGCACGGCCTGAGCCGGCTCCAACCCGCCCACGTCGCAGGCCTCATCCGAAATTTATATCACAACATGATATAATTGAACGTTTCGACATCCTGACGATATGCCATGAAAGCACAGGCCCCACGCACGCTGGCCAAAACCGATTTCGAGCAGCTCTCCGAGTTCCGCTACCAGATGCGGCGCTTCGAGCGCTTCTCCGAACGTGCCGCGCAAAGCGAAGGCATCACGCCGCTGCAATATCTGCTGCTGTTGCACGTGAAAGGCTATCCGGGCCGCGAATGGGCGACGATCGGCGAGCTTGCCGAGCGCTTGCAGGCACAGCATCACGGCGTCGTTGCGCTCGTTTCGCGTTGCGAAGCGCTCGATCTGGTCAAGCGCAAAACCAGCGAAACCGACCGCCGGCAAGTCGAGGTGCATTTGCAAAAGGCCGGCGAAACGGTGCTCACGCGGCTCGCGGCATTGCACCGCGCCGAGTTGAACTCATTGCGGGGCGCGTTCAACGTGCCCCAGATAGATTTCTAAATCATAGTAGGCACTCTCATGAGTACGCATACGCATAAGCGAGACTTTTCACCTAACGCCAGGCTGCCCGGCATTTGTGCCTTGGCGGTCGTCATCGGCATGCTCGGCACTGTCGCTGCGTTCGTGCTGCTCAATCTGATCCACCTGTTCACGAATCTGTTCTTCTACGGCACGTTCTCGTTCGCCGATCACTCGCCGGCCGCCAACACATTGGGGCCGTGGGTCGTGGTCGTGCCCGCGCTCGGCGGCTTGGTCGTGGGACTCATCGCCCGCTTCGGCTCCGAGAAGATCCGGGGCCACGGGATTCCCGAAGCGATCGAAGCCATCCTGTTCGGCAAGAGCCGCATGTCGCCGAAGGTTGCCGTGCTCAAGCCGCTGTCCTCGGGCATCGTGATCGGCAGCGGCGGGCCGTTCGGCGCCGAAGGGCCGATCATCATGACGGGCGGTGCGCTCGGCTCGCTGATCGCGCAGTGCGTGAAGGTCACCGCGGCCGAACGCAAAACACTGCTCGTGGCCGGCGCCACGGCGGGCATGACGGCGGTGTTCGGCACGCCCGTCGCCGCCGTGCTGCTCGCGGTCGAGCTGCTGCTGTTCGAATGGCGGCCGCGCAGCTTCCTGCCCGTCGCACTCGCCTGCGCCGTCGCCGGCTTCCTGCGTGCGGCATGGTTCGGCACGGGGCCCCTGTTTCCGCTCGAAACGGCGCCGCCCGCCGCGATCTCGCTCGTCTCTTGCGTGATCGCGGGGCTCGCCAGCGGTGCGCTCGCCTCGAGCTTGTCCCTCGGTCTGTACAAGACCGAAGACCTGTTCGGCAAACTGCCGCTGCACTGGATGTGGTGGCCCGCGCTCGGCGGCCTGGCCGTCGGCATCGGCGGCTACTTCGAGCCGCGCGTGCTCGGCGTCGGCTACGACGTGATCGGCGACCTGCTGCATCAGCACATCGCCTTGCAGATCGCAGTCGCGATCCTGCTCGTGAAGGCGATCGTCTGGGTCATCGCGCTCGGCTCCGGTACCTCGGGCGGCGTGCTTGCTCCGCTGTTGATGCTCGGCGCAGGCCTTGGCATCGTGCTCGGCCCCGTGCTGCCCGGCCATCAGCCCGCACTGTGGCCGCTCGTCTGCATGGCCGCGACGCTCGGCGCGACGCTGGGCGCCCCGCTCACGGCGATCGTTTTCGCGTTCGGCCTCACGCACGACAGCAATGCACTGCTGCCGCTGCTCACTGCCACGCTCGTCGCGCATGGTTTCTCGACCGTCGTGATGCCGCGCTCGATCATGACCGAGAAGATCGCACGGCGCGGCTATCACATCTATCGCGAGTACGGCGTCGATCCGCTCGAGCGTCACTTCGTCGATGAAGTCATGACGCGCTCGGTCGAAACGATCGACGGCTCGCTGCGCGTGCAAGAAGCGCTCGCGACGTTCTTCGGCACGAGCCAGACGCACCGCGCCTATCCGGTCCTCGACGGCGACCGCCTGATCGGCATGGTCGATCGCGCCATGCTGGTCTCGCTCAACGACGACGCCAGCGGTTTCGGCCCCGACACGCCGCTCGCGCAAGCGCTGGCGGGTCGCTCGTTGTCCGTGGCGCTGACGCATGAGACGTGCCGCATCGTCGCGACGCGCCTCGCCGTGCACGAACTCGAACGCCTGCCCGTCGTCGCCGATCGGCACTCGATGCGGCTTGCCGGCATCGTCTCGCGCAGCGACCTCGTGAAGCCCGCGCAGGCGCACTTCGACGAAGAACACAAGAGAGAGCGTTTCCGGCGCCTCGCGCTGCGCGGCTTGCGGCGTCGCCCCGAAGCGTAACGCGCGCCGGGACAAGCGCGCCGGGACGCACCGACACCCGGCGCTGCATGGCCGCCCACATACGGGCGGCCATTTTTTTAGACGGGCGCCGCGCCTCACGGCCCATCCTTCACAGGGTCTTCGCCCTCCTGCTTTCGCATGACTTCCGTCGCATTGCCCGCGCGTGTCTCATAAGCGCAAAGTGCAGCCGAAGCCGGCGTCAAGCCGGTCCTTTCTGCTCACTTCAAGGACGACGATCATGCATCTGCACCTGCTCGGGCCGCGGCGCAAAGGCATGCCACCTCGCGGCACCGCGGACGCCGTCTCCCATCATGACGACGGCACCCACACCGATTCATCACACGCTGGCGCGTCGGACTCGCCAGCCCGCTCCGATACGCTAGATGCCCAGTTACGCAGCGAGTGCGACGCCATGGCCCGCTACGCGTTGCGGCACGGCCTGCCCGTTGCGCCCGACACGATCGCCGAACTGACGCGTCTCGTCGATGCGCGCGTCGGGACTCACGCCGAGCCGTCACGCGACGAAGCAAACCGCACCGCGCGTACGCTCGCGGTCATCCATCGCAAGCTCGCCTCCTCCATCGCACCGGCCACGCCCCAAGGCGTGCTGCTGCTCGATGCGCACTACCGGCGCGGGCATCCGCTCGCATGGCTGGGCCCCGTCCCGCTGATCCGCATGCTCAGCGCGGCAGCGATCCTGTTCCTCGCAGCCGTGATCGGCACGGGCTTGTCACACGATGTCTCGGCCAAAAACATCGAGCTCGGGCTGCTCGATGCAAGCGGCACGAGCCTGCTGTGGAACACGATGTTCCTGCTCGCGTGCGCGGGCCTCGGCGCCTCATTCGCCGCGCTATTCCAGGCGCATCGCTACGTCGCCGAATGCATCTACGATCCGAAGTACGACGCCTCCTACGCCGCGCGCTTGATCCTCGGCCTGATCGCAGGACTCATCCTCGTCGAGTTGCTTCCGCCGCACCTGTTCGACAACGGCACCATGCACAGCTTCGGCAAGCCGGCGCTCGCGATGCTGGGCGGCTTTTCGGCAACGGCTGTGCATCGTCTGCTGCATCGGCTCGTCGACACGCTCGACACACTCGTGCGCGGCGATCCATCCGCAGGCGTACAAGCCACACGCGACGTTCACCGGGCACAAGCCGCCCACGAGCGCACGCAACTACAGGCAGAACTCGCGGCCAATCTCCTCGAGCTTCAGCAAACACTCGATGCCACGCACTCACCCGAGCAGGTGCGGCAGCGTCTTGCCGAACTGACCCGCTCGATGCTGTCGGCCGACACGATGCGCGCGACGCCCGACGCCGTCAAAGCCGATACCTCGCGTGCCGCGGCGAATGAAAAGGATGACTAACCGCGTGCGGCGCGTTGCCACGACGCGCCGCATTGCCCTTGACGAACGATCGCCACACGTGCGCCATCGGCACGTCGCCCGTGCCGTCAATCGGCGCCGGCGAACGCCGCTCGCGCGAACGCCGGCGATTCGGCAGGGAAGCGCCGCGCGAGCCACAGCGCCGCCTCGGTCCGGTTGCTGACACCGATCTGCCTGAAGAGCGCATACAGGTGGTTCTTGATCGTGCCCTCCGCGACGTTCAACACACGGCAGATCTGCTTGTTCGACTTGCCTTCGGCCAACAGGCGCAGCACCTCGAGCTGACGCGGCGTCAGTCGCTCGAGCCGCCGCTCGGCGCTGCTTGCTTGCGGCCGCGCTGGCGGCTCGCCGCCCCCACGGTAACGCGACGGCAAATAGATGGCCCCCGATGCCACCTGGCGCAACGCCTCGGCGAATTCGTCGGCCGTGGCATGACGCTCGACGACTCCCGCGGCGCCCGCAAGCAACGCATCGGCAATCGCGTGACGGCCGCCAACGCGCACCACGAACAACCACGGCGCGTTGCCGAGCGCGTCTGGCAGCACGTTCGGCCAGCCGACCTGGGCTGCCGCCTCATCCCATTCGAGCGTGACCGCATCGATACCTGACTCCGGTATTTGGTCTCGCAAACGATAAACATCCTCCGGATTTTGCGCAGGCCAAACTTTCCAACTCTGATCAAGCTTGAGTAAGGCATCGGCCACTCCAGCTACGAATAAAGGCAAACTGTCGATCATCAGGACGTTCATTTATGCGCTTCCCTCGCTAGCGAGATGCTCTATTAACGGCCCCGCGCGCATCTCTTTCGGTTGCTTTTTACCGCCGTTTTCTTCGAGACGCACTAGCACCGAAGGTCCATGACTGACGTTCTAATCCGAAAGGCCCTTGTGCCTTCCGGGTTCGCGCGGCCCTTTGGTCCAGTGTCCCCGGGCATGACCAGCGGCCTCTATGTCCATTTACCGGATCCCCGTAATTTGAACGGCGACAGCGTTATCGCGCTGCTCCATTCGATCACGGAGGGTTTCTCATGGAAGCGAATTTTATCGGGTCGGTGATCAACGCTTTGCCGATGGACCAAATGATTGCAGGCCCGTTGAAAGCGATGATTACCGCGCAAACACAGGCTGCAAAAAGCTACGCCGACTTTCTGATGCAGGTGTGCATTCAGGATGGTAAAGCCGTCGCCGTGCAATTCGATTATGACGAGACGCTCGTCGACGAAAGCGGCGTATCGAAGGGCGTCGTGCAAAAAACCATGCGCATCCCGTTGCTCGCGGCAATCGTGCACCCGATCATCGCCATCGAGGAGGGTACGATCGACTTCGAGCTCGAAATCACCCAGTCGGAGAAATCGTCCTCGTCCACCGAAGGCAGCGGCGAATTCCAAACGAAAATCGGCTGGGGCCCGATCAGCGTCAGCATCTCGGGGCGTGTCTCGCACAAGTCGGAGCAGACGCGCAGCACCGACACGCGCGCCAAGTACTCGATCCACACGCAGGTGAAACGTCAGCCGCCGCCGGAAGCGCTGATGCGCGTCATCGATTTCTTGACCGATGCCGCGACCAAGCCGGTCGTCACCGCCGACAAGGCGAAAGACGTGAAGGCGCTGCCGCCCACCCCAACGGACGGCAAGATGATCGGCGAGAAGAGCGCCGCCACTCCGTCCGCCACGCCTGACTCGTCGGCATCGAGCGGCCAGACGCAAGCAACGACGCAGTAGGCGCATTCCGACACCTGACGAGAGGACGATATGTTCAAGCTCTTCAGGCGGCACCGCGCTCAAGCGTCAGCGACTCGCGTCGACGATGCACCACCGGGCGGCGAGCCCGGTGGTGCAGGCGGTGCAACGTCGTCGACAGCCGCCCCCGAGGGGACGTACGCAGGCGAGCCGGATGCCGCGCGCAGCGCGCACGCAAGACCCGCCGCCGCGCCGACCTCCCTTGAAGACGACGACGATTGGAGCAAACCACCCGGCTCGCCACCCGAGTCGCCCCCGCCGTCCGGCTCGGGCGGCTCGGGCGGCTCGGGCGGCTCGGGCGGCTCGGGCGGCTCGGGTGGCTCGGGTGGCTCGGGTGGCACAGGCGAAAACGGCGGCGGCGGCTCCGACGGCGCATCGGGCCCGCCGCAGCGGCCCGAGCCGCCGCCTCCGCGCGGCTTGGCGCTCGACGAGATTGCGCGCGGCATGCAGCACGCAGCGGCGTCGGCCAATCAACTGCTGGCCCAGCAATACACGGCGATCCTCGATACGTTCTTCGACTCCGACGACACCGGCTTGCTGACCGCGCGCACCGTCGACCTCGCGCTGGACGCCGAACATACGATGCCGGTGCCGCTGGTCTCGCTCGTGACGCCGCGCGGTCTCGCGCTCGAAAAGATGGTGGTGCATCTGACGGTGCGTGGCGACTTCGCCGAAGCGATCCAGACGAACACTGGCGATCACCGCGCGCACTTCCACGTCACACTGGCCCCGCCGACCAAGCGCGCGACGGGCGACGGTCAGGTGGCCCGTCGCGATACCGAGCACATCGACATCGAAATGCACTTCGCGGCGCTCACGCCGCCCGAAGCCATCATGCGCGTGATCGACGAGTACACGCACCGGCTCGTGCCGCGCCCGCGGCAAGCCAACGAGGAGAAACCTCATGCTTGAGCACCCCGAGCGTACCGGCCCGGATGGTATCGACTTGATCAAACATTTCGAAGGGTTGCGTCTCACACGTTACCTCGACGCAGTCGGCAAGCCCACGATCGGCTACGGCCACTTGATCCTGCCGAACGAAAAGTTCGCTGCCGCTTTGACGACCTCCGCCGCCGAAAGCCTGTTGAAGCAGGACTTGCGCAAACATGAGCTCGCCCTGCGCAAGCTCGTACGTGTGCCGATCACGCAGCAGCAGTTCGATGCGCTGATGGCCTTCGTCTTCAATCTCGGCCCGGGCCGCCTGCAGTCGTCGACGCTGTTGCGTTGCGTCAACGCGAGTCAGTTCAAGAACGCGGCCGACCAGTTCCTTGTCTGGAACAAAGCCGGCGGCAAACCGCTTGCCGGACTGACCCGACGTCGACAGGCCGAACGCAAGCTGTTCCTCTCCTAACCCGGGTAACGGAGGAATCCTGCGCCATGAAACCCATTCGATGCCCTGGTCCGGGCAGATTCGTCATGTCCTGCGCACTGGTGGCGACGGTCATATCGATTGCCCTCGCCTCAGCGCATGCCGACGAAGCGGAACCGCTTGCGTGCCGTGTCGAGGTCAACCAGATCAACGATGCGCTGAGGACACAACGTGCGCCAACGCTTTGTCCGTCATGCGCCGAACGCCTCGAGCAAGCGCTTGCGAGCCTCTATGGAGAAGGCCGCTTGCCGCGCTTTTACCAGTCTGCCGGCACCGTCGCCTGGAACGACCCACAGAGCCGCCCGCTCCTCTTGATCGGCAAAAGCTTGGCGGGGATGGACGCGGGCCTCGATCTGGCCGCCGACATCGACAGCGGCTACGGCCCGCGTGGCAGCCTGCGTCTGCTCTATACGAGGCACAACGAGCCGATCGCCGTCGCGACCGACGATCGGCGCGTGTTCCTTCCTGTCATCTACTGCTCGGGTTCGTCAACGCCGTGAGCACAGCGGCGCTCGCCGCCCCATGACCGACGTCACAGACTCAGTGGCCCATGACGCCATCCGTGCCGTGCGCTCTATTCATCGCAGGGCACACGGCCCTTACGCTGCATGAACCGATACAGCTGACGCATAAGACCTCTAGACAGGAGCGCTTTCGATGAACAACGACACTATTAGCGCGGAGTAGAACATGAACATCCAGCTCAGGTTCATCAACCGCTCGAACGACTGCAACACCAGCAGCGTCGTGCTGTTTCAGCGCGACACCGTGCCCGATTTCGACGAGTTCGCCATTGCATGGCATGTCATCCGCTATTGCGGCCGCGACTGCATCCACCCTTTTGTCTACTCGACCGACGTCGAGATCGCACTGAGCGACGACCACGGCAACTTCTCGCCGCGCCTGGCTGCGGCAAACGGAACGCGCCTGGCGATCGCCGCGCAACCCAACGGACGGCCACGTCTGTCGTATGCGCGCGATGGGGCGGCAGCCCAAACCGATATCGAAGTCGCCAATCAGATGGTGCGCGGGGCGGTCAACGTCAACGCATTCAACTCGGGGCGACTGATCGCCTCGAAGTCCGCCGTCGCACCGGGGCAAAAGGCGCTGTTCCAGTTCCAGCCCGTGTTGTGGATCGGCGTCGCATCGCAGATCGAAGAAGGTCACGCACTCGATTCGGCCGTGCTCTCGAGTGAGAACCTCGAGCTACCGCTCGCGGGCATCGCCAGTGCCGACATCGTGCTCACGGGCGGTGGCGGCGGCACCGCGGCACAACCGTTCCATTTCGAGCTCGAGAACATCGTGCGCTTGTAGCCCCGTGACTGGACGCGCCAGACGCGCGCCCTCCTCCGTTTTCGTTCGAACCCAGTTTGACGACCTGTGCCACGCACAGGCCGGTGGCAAGGTGCGCGGCAAACCCATTGCCGTTTTTTAACCAAGGAGCAATAGATGGACATCCAATTGAACTTCATCAACCGGTCTAACGACGCGAACAACTCGAACATCGTCATCTTCCAGAAGAATGTCGCGACCGATTTCGACGAACTGCACATCGCGTGGAAGGTCATCCGCAACTGCGGCCAGGGCGACAACCATCCGTTCGCGTATCCGATGGCCATGACGGTCAGCTCGAGCGACAGCTACGGCAACTTCATGCCCCAGCAGGACGCGACGAACGGGCAAGTGTTCCAGGTCACGCGCGCGCCGTCGGGCGATGTGCTGCAGTTGACCTCGCAGCCCGGCGCGAGCAAGGAAGTGCAGGTGCGCAACGATCTGCCGCAAGGCGCCTGCAACGCGACGATCTACAAAGGCGGCAGCCCGCTTGCCGTGAAGACGTCGATCGCGCCGGGTCAAAAGGCCGTGTTCGAATTCAAGCCGACGGTATGGATCGGCGTGGCTTCGCAGATCGAAGAAGGCGAGCTGATGAATTCGGCCGTGATCTCCGACATCAACACCGAGATCTCGTTGTTGGGCTTGAAGAGCGCCGACATCGTCATGACCGGCGGCGGCCCCGGCCGACTGTCGCGGCCCTTCACGTTCACGCTCGAAAACGTCGTGATGGCGTAACCGGCAGCTCGCTTGCGCGCGCTCGCTCACTGCGCGCTCCCCATTCAGGACGAACAGACAACAGGCAGGGTTAGCGATGGACATCAAACTCAACTTCATCAACATGTCGAACGACGTCAACAACACGCAGATCGTCGTGTTTCAGAAGAACGTATCGACCGACTTCGACGAGCTTTCCGTGGCATGGAAGGTCATCAGCAATTGCGGCCGCAGCGCCAATCACCCGTTCGTGTTTCCGATGCAGACGATGGTCACCGCGAGCGATTCGGACGGCAACTTCATGCCGAAGAAGATCTCGCAGAACGGGCAGCTGTTCACGGTGGCGCGTTCGCACTCCGGCAACGTGCTCGCGGCAACGGGCGTCGCCCCCACCTCGCGTGAGGTGCAGGTGCGCAACGATCTCGGGTCGGGGGCAATCAGCGCGTCGATCTTCAAGGACAACCGTCTGCTCGCCACGAAGACGGGCATCGCGCCGGGTCAGAAGGCCGTGTTCGAATTCAAGCCGACGCTGTGGATCGGCACGGCCTCGCAAGTCGAGGAAGGCAAAGTGATGAACTCGGCCGTGATCTCCGACATCAACACCGAGCTGTCGTTGCTCGGCGTCGCGAGCGCGGACATCGTCATGACCGGAGGTGGCGCCGGCACCAGTGCCCAGCCCTATCTGTTCGCGCTGCAGAACGTGGTGATGGGCTGATTCGCAGGCTGTCGCCCCATGGGTTCCATTGCCGTTCGCTCTTGCGGCATTGGAACCCACTCTGCGTGGCGACCCGAATACGCGCAATGACGATTACTCGACAATATGGAAAACCCTAGCGGAAAAATGTTCCGTTTCACGAACAAATTAGGGGAATTCATTACCCATAATCGGTTGTATGTGAATCGGCAGACGCCTAGAATTCATCACACGAAAACAAAAAACGTGAAACGGTTTAATCGGGGAGATGCCTGGAGACAGGGGCGCGAGGGGGAAAGTGCAGGTCTGGCGAATGAATGCAGTCAAATGCGGTTGCTCGTACGGGACCGTACATTCGCGGCGCGATGGGGAGCACGAAAATATGCGGACGTAAGAATAAGCGCATTACGCGCGAAAGACATGTCCCATATCGTGTGCGTCAATGACGGGGCACAACATAACTATCAGCGAAACGGGGTACCGACTGCAGGTCCGTCGCGATTCCGCGCGGTCATCGGCTTAAAGCGCCGCCCAAGACCAAAGCGGAAAATCGGGCCTCAGTCGGTTTCGCAACGCTGGAAAGATAAACGCCCTCAGGGGAGGCGAAAAATGGATATCCTCGATATCGCCACGCAGGCCGGCCTGCAAGTTCTGCTCGATGCCCGCATCGGCAACGAGACCTATCACAGCGTCTGTGGCTCGCTCACGGCATTGCAGCGTTTCGCTGACGCAGTCAGTGCAGCGGCACGCGCCGAATCGCTCGAACACGCCCGCTCGGATCAACCGCGTAACGCGCCGCCCCACCATCGCTCGCCGATGCGAACGGCTCGCGCGCGACGCGTGGCGCGCCACCGTGCCGATGCGGCACGCGCGGGTTCCGTCGACAGAGGCACCCGCGCGAGCACTTGAGCTCGTAGAACCTTGGTCGCCGCGTCAGCGGCTCGCCACGCTCGTCGGCATTGCGTTGGCCGAACGGCGGCGCTTCATTGCGTGACCGATCCACATCACGGCGAGCCACACCGGCACGAGCCAAACGGAAACGGACAGGCCCGGCGTCATCGCGAGAATGACGAGCACCATCGCCATGAACGCGAGGCAGACCCAGTTGGCGAGCGGGAACGCGATCGACTTGAACACGAGCGTCTGCCCTGCCGCCACCATCGCCTTGCGCGCTTTGAGGTGCGTGAGGCTGATCAGTGCCCAGTTGATGACGAGCGCGGCGACGACGAGCGCCATCAGGATGTCGAGTGCCTGCGCCGGCATCACGTAATCGATGATCACGCATGCGAACGTCGCGACCGCGGACAGACCGATAGCCATATACGGCACGCCGCGCCGATCCACCTTCAGCAGCGCGCGCGGGGCATTGCCTTGCTCGGCCAGGCCGTACAGCATGCGGCTGTTCGCATAGACGGAGCTGTTGTAGACGGAAAGCGCCGCCGTCAGCACGACGACGTTGAGCACATTGGCCACCGTGCCCGCGCCGATTTGCGAAAAGATCATCACGAACGGGCTGCCGCCTTGCGCGACTTCGTTCCACGGGTGCAGCGACAGCAGCACGACGAGCGAGCCGATGTAGAAAATCAGGATCCGGTAGATGACCTGATTCACGGCTTTCGGAATCGTGCGGGCCGGATTGTCGGCCTCCGCCGCCGTGATACCGATCAGCTCGAGACCACCGAACGAGAACATGATGACGGCCAGCGTCATGAACAGGCCATGGAAGCCATGCGGGAAGAAGCCGCCCTCGGCCCAAAGATTCGTGATCGAGGCCTGCGGACCGCCGTGGCCGCTTGCCAGCAGGTAGCCGCCGAACACGATCATGCCGATCACGGCCACGACCTTGATGATCGCAAACCAGAACTCGGTCTCGCCATACGCCTTGACGTTCGCGAGGTTGATTGCATTGATCGCGACGAAGCACACGAGCGCCGACACCCAGGTCGGCACGGCCGGCCACCAGAAATGCACATACGTGCCGACCGCCGTCAGTTCGGCCATGCTCACGAGTACGTAGAGCACCCAGTAATTCCAGCCCGACAGGAAGCCCGCGAAGTCGCCCCAATACTTGAAGGCAAAGTGGCTGAACGAGCCCGCTACCGGTTCCTGAGCGACCATCTCGCCGAGCTGGCGCATGATCAGAAAGGCGATGACACCACCGATCGCATAACCGAGGATCATCGAAGGGCCGGCCGCCTTCAGCACGCCGGCCGAGCCTAGGAACAAACCGGTGCCGATTGCGCCACCCAGCGCAATCAATTGGATATGGCGATTTTTCAGCCCGCGCTTCAAGCCATCGTGCTCGATAGGACTCGTCAAAACAAACCTCCTGATGGGAATGCTTTTATGGCTATTCAGGGCCTGTTCACGCTGACAACAGACCCTCACCCCGGCCAGCTTGCACACGACCGAGGCAAAGCCGAATATTGTACGTATCTCAAAACGCAGAAGACTACTGAGGCGAACCCGAAGTTCGCAACTGCCCCCGGGGGCATCGACGAGACGTCGATCCGAGCCCCCGCGCCGTCACAGCTGCCGTCGATCGCCTATCTATTCCTCGCCGTTACGCAACAGCAGCAACGGTACGGCGGTTTCACGCAACAGCGCCTCCACGACGCTGCCCGCGAACAGACGCCGCAAACCGCCCCGCTCGTCGGCGTGCATGACGACGACGTCCGCATCGAATTCGTCGAGCGCGCGCAAGAGCACGGTCGCGACACTTTCGCCGTATGAATCGATCGCGCGCACGCTGCCCTGCACGCCGGTTGCCGTAAAGCGCGTGCGCGCCTCGTCGAGCGCGAGCGTGGCTGCTTCACTGGCGGGATCGTTTGGCCTTGCTTGCTCGGCAAATCCACCGCCGATGTCGACGAGTTGTGACCGATGCTCGACGACGAACACCGCCTGCACGTCAGCATGCGTGACCCGCGCGAGCTTGACTGCTTCTTCGAGCGCACGCCGTGCGCCCTCGCTACCATCGACGAGCACCATGACTCGCTGATACATGGCATTCTCCCTGGCTCTGCGCCGCATGTTGCCCACGCAACGTGGCGACGCGCTTTCCGAACGTCCGGCCTGATCCAGTATGGTTTCGATTGTGACGCCGTTCAACTGTCCGGATTAGGAGTCCCTGCATGCTATGTGGACGTTCATCGTCAGCACTGGCGCGCACTATTCAGGCCAGGTCAGCAAGGAGGTAAGTCAGTGCCCCAGTACAAGATTCCCGCCGTCTACATGCGAGGCGGCACGAGTAAGGGTGTGTTTTTCACGGCCGACAGCCTGCCGCTCGACGCCGCGCTACGCGATCGCATCCTGCTGCGCATCGTCGGCAGCCCCGATCCTTACGAGAAGCACACCGACGGCATGGGCGGCGCCACCTCGAGCACGAGCAAGGTCGTACTCGTCGGTCCATCGTCGCGAGACGATTGCGACGTCGATTACCTGTTCGGCGCCGTTTCGATCGATCAGCCCGTGATCGACTGGTCGGGCAACTGCGGCAATCTCAGCGCGGCCGTCGGCCCGTTCGCGATCGCGCGCGGACTCGTGCCGGCACCGCGCGACGGCGTCGCCACCGTACGCATCTGGCAAGCGAACATCGGCGCAAAGATCGTCGCGCAGGTGCCGGTGAAAGACGGCGAAGTCGAAGAGGAAGGCGATTTCGAGCTCGATGGCGTGACGTTTCCAGCCGCGCCGATCCGCCTCGAGTTTCTCGACCCGGCAACCGGGGATGGCGACGGCGAAGCTGGCAGCCTATTCCCGACCGGTAACGTCGTCGATGTGCTCGACGTACCCGGCCATGGCCACTATCGCGCAACGTTGATCAATGCGGGCAACCCGACGATCTTCATCGATGCCGATGCGCTCGGCCTGCACGGCAACGAGATGCAACCCGACATCAACGACGATGCCGCGCTGCTTGCCAAATGCGAAGCGATCCGCGCGCATGCGGCCGTGCGGATGGGCCTCGCGTCCAGCGCACACGAAGCCACGACCCTGCGCCCCGCTACGCCGAAGCTCGCCTTCGTCGCGCGACCGCGCGCCTATACCGCCTCGAGCGGCAAGCACGTCGACTCATCGATGATCGACCTCAACGCGCGCATCTTGTCGATGGGTAAGCTCCATCACGCGATGACGGGCACCGGTGCGATCGCGATCGCCGTCACGGCGGCCATACGCGGCACGGTCGTCGGTGCATTGCTCCGCGAGCGCGAACGGGCACAGGCTGCCGAAGCAAGCACAGTGCGCTTCGGTCATCCATCAGGCGTGATGTCGGTCGGAGCACAGGTCAACGAGCACGACGGCGCATGGGTGGTGACGAAAGCCGTCATGTACCGCAGCGCACGCCGGCTCATGGACGGTCACGTGTTCGTGCCGTCGTCGGTCGCCGGAACGGAGCCCAGGATGCGCTCGGACAACTTGGTGTCGTAGCTCGAGTGCACATGCATGCGCTTCTTGTCGGGATAGGCATAGGTGTAGGCCTTGCGTAGCGCGAGCGAGGCCTCGTGAAAACCCGACAGAATGAGCTTTTGCTTATTCGGATAGAGCGCGATGTCGCCGACCGCAAAGATGCCGGGGCGCGAGGATTCGTAGTTTGAGGTGTCGACGGTGACGCGGCCCGCGCGGATGTCGAGCCCCCAGTCGGCGATCGGTCCGAGATCGGCCACGAGTCCATATAGCGCGACGACGTGATCGGCGTCGATCGCCGTTGCCCCGCCGATCTGCTTGATCTCGACGGACTGCAATGTCCCGCCCGGCGCGTTGAGTGACGCAATCGTACCGATCACGATGTCGAGCTCGCCTGCTTGCGCAGCGCGCTTGAGCTCGCCGACCGACGCTTCGGCCGCGCGAAAGGTCTCGCGCCGATGAACGACCGTGACGCGCTTGGCCACGTCGCGCAGGGCCAGCGCCCAATCGACCGCCGAGTCACCGCCGCCCGCCACCACCACGCGCTGCCCTTCGAACATGGCGCGCTTGCGCACGGCGTAGTGCACGTGCCGCCCTTCGAGTGCGGGCGCCTCATCGAGCACGAGACGCTGCGGCACGAATGCGCCATTGCCGGCCGACAGCAGCACGGCAGCGGCTTCGAACACGAGCCCCTGCTCGGTGGTGACGACCCATCGCTTGTCTTCGTCACGTTGCTCGACGCGCATCACGCGCTGCCCCAGATGAATCGGCGGCTCGAATGGCTGGCACTGCTTCATCAAGCGCTCGACGAGCTCGCGCGCGGTGCAGACAGGGAGAGCGGGAATGTCGAAGATCGGCTTTTCCGGATAGAGCTCGATGCACTGGCCGCCGATTTCGTCGAGCGCATCGACGATATGGCAAGACAGGCCGATCACACCGGCCTCGAATGCGGCGAAAAGGCCGACTGGTCCCGCGCCGATGACCAGCACGTCGGTACGCAGTGGGCCATTGCCAATGGTCGATACAGCCTCGTCCACAATCGCTCCTCGATGACGAAAAACGCACGTGAAAAACGTCAGGCATGCGAACCGAATCGGCGAAACCCGATCGATCGGCACGGTTTCGATAAGACGAAACCAGTATACGGTTTGCTACAAATGCGCGCGCAGTGGCCTGGGAGGCAGTAGGGGCAACTGAAACGTCGTGAGCGGCTTGGAGCGCGCGCAATAAAAAAGGCGCCGCTTGCGCGGCGCCTTTCAGGCAATCAAACCAGCGTGATCGCTTTAGAAGCGGTGACGCAGGCCAACCGTTACCGAGGTTTGGCTTTGACCGCTAGCTGCGCCGTTGCCCAGGTCGCCGCTGTAGATCTGAGCGTTTGCGTTGGACGAAGCACGTTGGTACACAGCTTGCGTGTACACGTCGGTGCGCTTCGACAGCGCGTAGTCAGCTTGTGCGCCAACTTGGTTGAAGTGCGCCTTGGCGTCGCCCTGCACCGTGCTATGCAGCGACGTGTAGGTGTACGCCACGCCCAGGCCCAGTGCCGGCGTCAGGTTGTACTTGGCGTTGACTTCGTAGTTGCTCGAGGTCAGACCACCCGACACGCCTTGGATGTTGTCAGCACGGGCTTGCGTCCATGCCAGGCCAACTTGAGCCGGGCCGAATGCGTAGCTTGCGCCCACGCCGTACTCACGAGCACGACCGCCCACTGCCTCGATGCCGGCCGGCACGTCCGTCGCGCCATTCTTCGTCATGCCAGGGTTGTTTTGCTGCGCGTAAGCTGCGCCAACACGCAGACCCTGGAATTGGTACGCTGCGCCGATGCTGTATTCACGGTTGTTCGCGAATTGGCCAGCCGTGTTCGAGAAGCCGTACGTAGCGCCAGCCGTGAAGCCAGCGTAGTTAGCGCTCGTGAACTTGATCGAGTTGTTGACAGCTGCGCCGCCGTTCGTGTTCAAGTTGTCGAAGTTGCCGAAGTGCGCGAACTGCGTGCCACCCCAGCTGCCCGTTGCGGTCAGCGGTGCGAGGTAGTCTTGCGCTGCGTCGAACTGACGGCCCAGCGTGACCGTGCCGTAGTTGCTCGACAGGCCGACGAATGCTTGACGGTTGAACTGGCCGCCGTTGTTGGCCAGCTTGCCGTTGTTCAGGTCAAAGCCGCTTTCCAATTGGAAGACTGCCTTCAGGCCGTTGCCCAGGTCTTCCGAGCCCTTCAGGCCCCAGCGGCTTTGGTCGATGCCGCCGCTGTTTTGTTGCCATGCAGCCTTGCCGCCGTTGCCGTTGGCCGTAGCGATGTTGCTCGTGTACGTGAGGCCCGCGTCGATCACGCCGTACAGGGTGACGCTGCTTTGTGCGTGAGCGGCGACTGCGAACGATGCGGAAACTGCCGCGACGATCAGGGTTTTTTTCATTAGAGAAGATCCCTTGTAAAACTGGCCATGCGACCAGGCTTAAAACAAGACGGCCGCATCACGACGCTGTTCTCACAGCGGCTAGTTTTAGCAAGGTGCTTAACCGTCCAACGAGCGCCGAGTCTACGTGTTGACCCTACGTAGGGTATACGCGGGATCTGCAACACCCTTTTGCGAATATTGCAACAATCCCGCGCCACACTCCGCCATCCCGTTGTTTTTATTGCTTTTTTTAGACGAACAGACTGCATCGTCGGTCTATCCAAAGAGCATGACGAAAGATGACAACCACAACAAAAGTTGCAAATCAACAACGTTTCTTTAATTAGGCCGTCATGAACCCGTGCGGCGGCGCCGACGTTGCCGCGCGCCGACCTCTGCGGTGGCGGATCGTGCCGATAGTCTCGCGTTGACCGCATCCTTACTCGGCCTATGCTCACCACACAGATAGAGATATAAGCGCGAACGCGACGCGCGGCCGTGTGCCAACGGCACCGACTGTGCAGCGAAGCCAATCCCTAGAACGCGGAAGTCGAGGAGCAATGAACGCCCAAGCGATAGCGGGCATCGCCCTGATGTGTTTCGCCGCGACCGTTTCGGCACAACGGCCGCTGACCTATCCCTTGCGCGGCCAAAGCCCGGGTGCGCAAGGCGTCGACGAAGCCTATTGCTACGGGCAAGCGAACACGAAAACCGGCGTCGACATGGCGCGCCAGCCGCAACGGCCGACGCGCCGCGAACCGATCGTGTTCGCCGCCGATGCCGGCCGTGGTGCGTCGGAGCCTCCGCTACCGACGCCACCGGAACGTAAGAGCGCCACGCCCTCCGCCCCCCATGCGCCTACGGCAGCAGCGTCCGCCTCGGCCGCTGCCATCGGCGCCTCGCCCGCTCCATCGGCGGGTTCGGGAGCGACGATGCCGCCCATCACGAACGATACGCGCGCGAGCGAGACCAAACTCCCCCCAGTACCGCCCCCTGAGCCGCCAATGACTACTTACTGGCGCGCGTATGGCGATTGCATGCAAGGCCGCGGCTATGGCGTGCGGTGACGATCCGCGGCCCGTGCTAGAGCGTGCGAAAGGAAAGCGTGTTTTTCAGCGAGCAAGCAGATAAGGCTGCGTCATGATCTCGAGCACGTGGCCATCGGGATCGTCGAAATAGACGCCACGCCCGCCGTTTTGGGTATAGATTTCGCCCGCGCGGTGCCTGCCCGGATCGGCCCAGTACGGCAAGCCTTTCTCGCGAATGCGCGCGAACATGCGATCGAACTGGTCTTCGCTCGTGAGAAACGCGTAGTGCTGCGAAGCGACCGACCCATGACTTCCGCGTTCGCAGAAGTCGAGCGAAACGCCATTGCCAAGCTCGACGACGAGCATCGGCCCGAACTCAATGGGGTCGGGCAACCCGAGAATGTCGACGAGAAACCGTGACGACACCTGCTTGTCTCGGCACCAAACGATCGTGTGGTTCAGTTCGACGGTCATGTCGCGCCTCCATGGGGGAATGTCGGGTGTGTCCCTCTTGGCCCCCACCACCGAACATCGAAAGTCGAGCGTCGAGAAAGACCGACAACGTCATAAGGATACGGCGGAACTCGCGCGAACATTTGTCAGATCGTTACACGCACCAAGGCAATTTCTCAGGACTCCTATTTTCATATCTTCATCAAGACCTCCGAAGCGTATAAGCCAAGCGGCCTCAGTCCGACTAGCACTCGATCGCGTGGATCGTTCGTTTGGGGCCGCAGCAAAAGAAGTGGCGTCGGCCAGCAAACTTACCTAAATTGAAAGAGCTGTCTGCCCACGATCCACACGATGGATAGTCAGGTAGGCAGCGGGAAGGGACGATCGAGCAGCCCACACACGCCAAAGAAGGCTTATCTGGAGCAACTTTCGATGAGGCTTACGATTCTGATTAACGGTTCCGATCCCACCGTCAACCACGACTATGCCGTCCTGTGGCTCGACACAGACGAGCGTGTGTGGTCCAGAGAATCGCACGACGGGATCGATCTTCCGCCCTGGGGCGAAGTGCACGACGAGAACGGCGAAACGCAGCTCTGTGCACCGAGCGCCGATACCCCACTATGCACGCTGAGCGGCCTTCACATCGACGGCGACCAGCACATCGCGGCAGCGCAAGGCGCCGCCGAATGGTCCGGCTCCCTCAAGTGCGCATTAATGGACGGTTTCTGGCGCCTTCAGGCCGTCGAACGAAAATCGGTCCTGCCGGAAAACAGCGTTTTCCGGCGCTGATGGGGCCCGCCCCCCATCCTTGGCAACGAGTAATTTTTGCCGCGAGCACGACGGGCGACAGGGAAATGTTTTACGCTTCATTACGAAACGCCCTTTGAGACACGTCCGTTGGTATAGTCCGCCTTGGCTATCTCGAGGCCAACCCTCCTAGGCCCGCTCGGCGTCATGCCGGCGGGCCGCTTTTTTTGCCCTTCCCCATCACACCCGCACGGCCCTCCTGCCAAAACTGGGCGGTTCCGATCTTGCGTCGTTTGTGGCAAAACTCTTAGTTGTCATTTAAATCGCATCGACATCGCGAACCACTTCCAGGAGTCACGTCAATGAGTACGCCAGCAGTCGGGTTGCGCACATGGATGTGCATCATTTGCGGTTGGATCTATTCGGAGGAAGATGGACTGCCGCGGGACGGCATCGCTCCCGGCACACGCTGGGAAGATATTCCGGGCAACTGGAACTGCCCGGAATGTGGCGTCGGGAAAGAAGAGTTCGAGATGGTGCAGATCTGAGCTGAGCGTAAGCCTGGCGCGGTCCAGCGCGGCCCCCCTAGCTGACGAAATGCTTTCGAAATTTCTCGATTGGTCGGTAGCGTCGATTGGTGGGCAGCGGAAAGTTTCTGCGCATAAAGTTTTTATTATTCAAACGATTGTTTGAATATCTGTTTAGGCGAGAAAATCCCTCCTTGGGTCGGCAACGCACGACAGACGGCGGCGTTACCTCGGCGTCACGAATCTGAACGTCAGATTGATTCGCTCACCGACCAGCCCGACAGCTTTGGGCACACGATGCCGCCATAACGCTTGGGTGCGCCCGCGCATCACGAGCAAGCTACCGCTGGTCAACTCGAACCGGCGCATGACCCCACTCTCGTTGTGGCGCAAGTCAAATCGGCGCGTAGCACCGAGACTCACCGACGCAATAATGGGCTCGGGGCCGAGTTCACGCTCTCGATCGGCATGCCACCCCATACTGTCGTCCCCGCTGCGATACCGATTCAGCAGCACACTGTTGAACCGTGCGCCTGTCGTAGCTTCGACTGCCGTTTTCAATTCGAGCACCGTGGGTGTCCACTCTGACGGAACATTGAGGATTCCTGAGTAAACGTAAATGGCGCCCGCATCGCCTTGCCAAGCCGTCAGCCGCGGCAACGGCTTGGGACCGCCCGGCGTGCCGATCGTATCCTGCTTCCAACCAACTTCGTCGATCAAGCGTGCGAGCGACGTTGCCGCTGCTGCCGACTCGAGCCAGTGCGGATACCAGTCCACCTCGGGCTGCACGACATCGGCCGAGGCCCATAAATCAAGCTGATTTGCGTCGCTCATGGCTTAGTTCAGTTGACGTTGCTCCGAGAAACCTCCGATTTTAGTCCGCGGTGCGAGGTTTCGACCTCGGCGTCGACCAGCGCCGAATGACGAACGCGTGCACCACACGTGTGAACCGCTTGAGCACGGTCGCGGCGCGCTATCATGGAGCGCTCTACACAACCACTTCTCGATACGATCGCTGACCATGAAGCTTTCCGACGACGCTCTGGACCAACTCTTTCGCACCGCACGTACGCACAACGGCTGGATTCCCAAACCTGTTGATGATGCGACGCTCAAGCAATTGGTCGAACTCCTGGAATGGGGCCCGACATCGGCCAATTGCAGCCCTGCGCGGTTCGTGTTCGTGAAATCGCAAGAGGCCAAGGAAAAGCTGCGCCCTGCGCTGTTGCCAGGGAATGTCGAAAAGACGATGGCAGCGCCGATCACGGTGATCGTCGGCATGGATATGGCCTTCTACGAGCATTTGCCGAAGCTGTTCCCGCATGCCGATGCGCGCAGCTGGTTCGTCGGCAACGACGCCCTCATTCAGGCCACGGCGTTTCGCAACTCCTCGCTGCAAGGCGCCTATTTGATCATGGCCGCCCGGACGCTGGGCCTTGACACAGGCCCCATGTCGGGCTTCGACGCCGCACAAGTCGAGGCGGCATTCTTCCCCGACACGACGGTGAAAGCCAATTTCCTGATCAATCTCGGATATGGCGATCCTTCGAAGCTGCATCCGCGCAATCCGCGCCTGACGTTCGACGAAGCGGCCCAAATCGTCTGACCGCAAGAGCGACCGCCGCTGCGACTGCATGCGGCGGCAACGGCCGCCGCCGCATCACCGAGATGTGCGCGAATTAAGTAAGCAGTGCGATATAAAACACGATCGCACCGATCAGCGCTCCGACGAAACAAAAACCCTCGCTCTCTCCCTCGCCGTCGGAGCGCAGCCAAGCCCCCACTGCGCCAAACAATCCGGCGATGCCGAGTGCGACGAAGACCATCACGACGTCGAATAGCGCGCTGCGGCTGATTTCGAGCACATCGATGCGGCGCACCAGGTAATACACACCGAGCGCCATCAGCGAGAGCGCCACGAGCGGCAGCATGACGTGCTTACCTTCGCGCCCGAGATGATGGTGATGATGCATCGGATGTAACGGCTTCCCTGTCTTCATCATTCGCCTCCTTGCTCCCCCGCCAGCTTATTAGCGTCGGATCCCGATCAAGAGTGCCATTGAATTAGATATTGTCTCGCAGCAAAGAATCCCCAACTGCGATAGGCTGGCTAGCACGCATCAAATGCTTGCCGATGCAATAGTGGCCGCGGATTGAAACGCCACGCGGTCAATTAACGTGCTTCGATTGTAGCGACGCCCGATCGCACCGGGTGCTCCGCGTTCACTTTCTTTCATTCTATGCGTCGCTCGTCTTTTCTGATTCGCGCAGTCGTCATCGGTGTGCTGCTTCACGTTTATGTCGGTCTGCGGCTGTTACCAGCGCTCCCCGCGCCGCTGTTCGTCAAAGTCCTGGCGGTACTGTGGCTGGTATTGTCGTGCGGGCTGATTCCACTGGGTGTGCTCGCACGGACGTTCGAGGATCATCCGCTCTCCGATCGCGTCGCGTGGATCGGCCTGATGGCGATGGGCTTCTTCTCGTCGCTATTCGTGCTCACGCTATTGCGCGACCTGCTGTTGGTCTCCCTGCTGGTGGCTAACGTGATATCTCCGCACGTCGTTCGATTCGAGACCTGGCGGATCGACACGGCGTTGGTCGCACCGCTTCTGGCCCTGCTGTCGACGGTTATCGGTTTTTTGAACGCCCGTCGACGCGCGAAAGTGGTGCCGATCGAGGTGCCGATCGACAATCTGCCCACCGAGCTCGAGGGGCTGACGATCGTGCAGGTCAGCGACATTCACGTAGGCCCGACGATCAAGCAGCGTTACGTCAACGCCATCGTCGACGAAGTGAACCGGCTCCAACCGGACGTCATCGCCATCACCGGCGACGTCGTCGACGGCAGTGTAGCGCAACTCGCGGCGCATACAGCGCCTCTTGGCCGCCTCAGTGCGCGATATGGCACGTATTTAGTGACGGGTAACCACGAGTACTACTCCGGTGCGACCGCGTGGATTACCGAATTCGAGCGTCTCGGCCTTCGCGTGTTGCTGAACGAACATGTAGTGCTGGAACACAACGGTGCGCGTTTCGTCATTGCTGGCGTCACCGACTATTCGGCGGAGCACTTCGACGCAGAGCACCGGAGCGACCCGTCCGCAGCGTTAGACGGCGCGCCGAAAAGCGTCGACCTCAAGGTTCTGCTTGCGCATCAGCCACGGACAGTCGAGGCCGCGGCAAAGGCCGGTTATACGCTCCAATTGTCGGGACATACGCACGGCGGCCAATTCGTTCCTTGGAATTTCTTTGTACGATTACAGCAGCCGTTCACTGCAGGCCTATCCCGGGTCGGTGATCTTTGGATTTATACGAGCCGAGGCACTGGCTATTGGGGGCCACCGAAGCGCCTTGGTGCTCCGTCGGAAATCACACGCCTTCGGCTTGTCAGGGCCTAATCAAAACCAGGCGATGGCGGCGATTTAAGTGAGGCGAACCGCGCTGCCCGTGCGTTCGCTGAGTAGCAATGGCTGGGTGCGGGTGGCCACGCTTGGTGCTTGGCGAGTCGCAGCACGCAGTGTCATTTTTCATTCATGCTGCTGGCGAAGCCAGGCTGCTATGCGTTCCTCGGCAATGGCGACGGCGCGCATCGCGAAACCGGACACGGCGCAGGCCCGTGCATGCTTCACAACGCCAGCTACGACTTCAACGATGAATTGCTGCCGGTTGGCTCGACGTATTGGGTGCGCTTGGCGCAGCGTTATCTGTCTTCGTCGGCAACGATTTGATTGGATTGGGGCGCATCGTGCTACTCGAGCGAGTAGCACGGGTAGCTTTAGCGGTGGGATCGAGTTTTTTGGGGCCGTAAAAGCACAAACCCCCGGGGCTTGAGTAAGCGCACCG
>NZ_RBZV01000013.1:0-122400 GCF_003628145.1 Trinickia fusca
GCTACCGTCTTGCGTCGCTGCGTCAGCAGCAGAGAAACGAGATTATGCAGACTTCGTTTTCATTCGTCAACTGTTTTTTTCGCTTCGCTTCGTTTTACTTCACTCAGCGTTCAAAACCAGTCTTCGATCAAACGTGCCGCGCGCTCTACTTCAACTCCCGCGCAGCCCTGCTCTCACTTCGTCCCTCGTTAAGAGGAGGCGAATAATAGACCAAGCAGACGCGCATGACAAGCCTATGACGCACTTTTTTAAGAACCGCGTCCGGAGGCCGTCAGCCAAGCGAGCGGCACCGCGACTGCCATCGCCGCATAGCCATCATCGTTCGGATGAATGCGGTCGCCGCTGTCATAGTCGCGCCGCAGCTGACCGGGCTGCGCGGGATCGCGGAGCACTGCATCGAAGTCGACTACGCCGTCGAACGCACGGCCCGTGCGAATCCATTCGTTGACCGCAGTACGGATGCGCTCACGCTCCGGCGGCAGCGCCGCCGGCGTCATGGTCGCGCCGATCACGCGCACGCCGCGACGATGCGCGGCATCGACGAGGTGCCGGTAGCCCGCGATCAAGTCGCCAGCGGTCACAGTCGTATGGGGGGCGTCGCAGTCGAGCCCAACCCGTGGCGGCATCGCCGCGAAATTGATGTCGTTGATGCCGATCATGAGCACGATCGTCTTCACGCCCTGCTGGCTCAGCGCGTCGCGGTCGAAGCGACGCTCGAGCGCTTCGCCATAACAAGGCGAATCGCTGAGTAGCCGGTTGCCACTGATGCCAAGGTTCAGCACGGCCGTCGTGCGATCCCCTGCTTCACCGATACGCCGCGCGAGTACGTCAGGCCAACGTCGATTGCGATTCAGGCTCGAGCGCAACCCATCTGTAATGGAATCGCCGATCGCCACGACCGCGGCGGCCGGCGCGACGGCATCCACCGTCAGCGCGCTCACCCATGCGTGCTCCGTGAATCGCTTCGAAAACGCGCCGGCGCCGATGTCGGTGGTATGGTCGCCCTGCGTGGAAACGTAATTGATCTGATTCGCCACGCGATGCCAAGCCGTGACGCGTTGCTGCGCGCCCGCCAATATACTGATCGCGTACGGCACACCGGCATGCATGTCGATCGCTATAGGGTCGCTGTCGACCTCACGCCCAGGGGCGACGACGATTGAAGTACGCCCGCCGAACGTGACAGGCATCGACGTGCCGGACCGCACCGACGCACCACCCGCCGACTGCGCGATACGGACGTCGGCGACCTCGAGCGGCGTGCGTCCATAAATATTACTCATACGGATTCGCACAGCCCGCCCCGACAACGTCGGATAAACGATTTCGCGTACGGTGCGCCCGCCGACGTCGGGCGCTCGATAAAGCATGGGCGGATCGGTCAGTTCGGGAATCGACTGCAACCCGGTGGCCCACGACGTCACCCAGCCTGTCGGGGCCGAGAGGGCGCCGGTCGCCGCGCCTCCGAATATCAACGCAGCGCCGCACAGGGCAGCGACCGACGTAACGAGCGCTCGCACAGTCATGCCAGTGTTCCGAGTTCCTAAATCAATGCTTCGAACAGGACTACGATCGCGCACGCTCCTATACGTTCAAAAAATCTCGTCTGCGTCCGCAGTCGTCACGACCACTGCGATAGATCGACGGCCGCCGAGCGTCCGTCAACGGAACGCCAGGCGGAAACCTAACTCGCCGATGATGGGTCACTAAATAGTAAGAATGACTAATTATCATCAGCGGATAAGCGCCCGCTCCTCAACAGAATTGTCTGAGCAAATCGACTTGCTCGTTTTCCCGGTATTTCTCGCGAACCGGGGTAAATCATTTGGGACTCCTTGCCGATAAAGCAGTTCTCAGTGCAGGAGACAACCTTGAAACTGTTCACCAGTCTCATCATCGTGGCCGCTCTATCCGGGTGCGCTCAGTTGCAAGCCATGCGCTCGGACGGCAGCCCGCGTCCGGATACGCAGGCCGGATCGACCAAGATCGCCGACTTCGTCATTCCGGCCGATGCGCTCGGGGCGCATGACCCGCACCTCACGGAAGTGCTCGCGAAAGCCGGCGCCATCGCCGCGAAACAGCCGCGGCCGGCCACGGTCGTCATCGCGGCGCTCGCGCAGGACTTTCCCTATCTGAACCAATCGGTGCGGCGCGGTATTCCGGCCGGGCGCACCGGCAATGTGCACCTCGAGAACGTGACGGTCGGTAGCTGCCAGCCATACAGCGTTCAGGTTAGGGCTAGCGACTAACCTCGGAGACGACTCATGCTTCGCTTCACAACCGCTCTCGTCGCCGTGGTCGCATGCGGTAGCGCCTATTGCGCGCCAGCGTCCGACGGGCAGGCCTTCTCGCTCGCCACCTCGAAGGCTTTGACCGCCAAGCCGACGGAATCGGCCGCGCCCAACCAACTGTTTCCGCCGTTGCCGTCGCTCGCATCGCTGCCGGGCTCCGGCGCGGACGAAGCCGATGACGGCCCCGCCACACCGGCCACCACCCGCCACGGCTCGAAGAAGTCGCGTCGCGGGCCCGCGCACAAAGTGGCGGTGGTGGAAACCTCCGTGCGCGTGGTCGTCAGCGACGAATCGCATACCTACCTCGCGACCGTCGAGCGCAAGCTGGACGAGGTCATGCAAGGCTCCACCCGCGAAGCGCGCGTACCCACCGACGCCGTATCGCTAGCCATGACGCGCTAAGGCGCCCAACCGCCAGAAAGGACCCGCTCGCCATGATGAAGCGTCCGACATCGCCCGAGCAGCACGCTCACCGTGCCCGCCCCGGGCTTGCCCTGCTCATGGCCGCCTGCCTCGCGGGGCTGCCGGTGGCCGCACACGCTTCCGACGACGACTGCTTCGCGCGCGCGGGCGCCTACCAGGGCGTGAACCCGACGATCCTGCGCGCCATCGCCTGGTTCGAATCGAAGGGCAACCCCGATGCCGTCCATCGCAACGCGGACGGCAGCATCGACGTAGGCCAGACTCAGATCAACTCCGTTCACTTCAGTGAACTGCGTCGCTACGGTGTGCCGCCCAGCGCGCTCAAGGACGCCTGCGTGAACATCTACGTCGCCGCGTGGATGGTCAAACAAAAGATGATCCGCTACGGCAACACGTGGCAGGCCATTGGCGCTTATCACTCCGAGACACCTACGCTGCGCGACCAATACGCACGCAGCATTCACGGCGTGCTCGTCTCGTGGGGCATGGCGAAATAACGATCGCCCTGGCCCCAGCCGCTTTTTAAGCTTTTCCCAGCGGCCCCTGTTCCAGGATCGTGGTGATGATTTGGTAGCCGGGGTCGGCGTGCTCGCGCGCTGCCCGCTCTGCCTCCTCATACGAAAGAAAATGCCCGGCTTCTTCGATCGAGGGGGTGATGCCGACATCGCCGTCCTCTCCGGGACAGAGGTAGTGCGCGCCGGTCTTCACGAAGTAGATGGTCGTCATGATCACGTTGTGAGGCAACAAGGGCGGTCCTTTCAGTCTAGTCAATAGCCGTCGCGCCGGCGGCCCGCTCCGTAATCGCCTGAAAAGAAAACTCCTCCGGACGTCTACCGTGTTTTGACTATGCTATGCGTGGCAGCACGGTTCCATCCTCCCTGTTTGCGTGGGCTCACTGGAGGTACCCCATGGTTCCACAGGAGAAATCCCGACGCAGCCTGAGCGCGTCCATCGGATTGATCGTATGTGCGGCGTTGAGCGCCATTCCCCAAGCCGTCAATGCCACGGATATCTGGCTTGCCCCGGTTGATCCCGTTGTCCGCGAGGCGCATCGATGGGACGCAAGCGCCGATTACATGGATCTGTTCCGCCCCGACGCGCCTTGGCCTACGGTGGCCAGGCAAACGCGCGTGTTCAAGATCGGGCCCGGTTTCGCCTCACAAGGGCGCGAGGAGGACTTGCGGCAACTCTTCGCCAACCTGCGTGAACGCCATATCGCGCTCGCGCTGGAAATCGGCATGTTGAGCATCTCCGATCATTGCCGCGAAAAAACGGAGGCATATGGCGAGCCCGGCTTGGTCGAGCATATTCTGCTGCGCATCAAGCGGTTGGGGGGCAATCTAGACTACCTCGCGATGGACGAACCGTTCTATTACGGCCATCAATATGCCGGCCCCGATGCCTGTAAGCTGCCGGCCGCACAACTCGCGCAAGACATCGCGCCCAACATCGTCACCGCCAGGCGCATCTTCCCCGGCGTCAAAATCGGCGACGTGGAGGTAGTCTATTACTCGACTGATTTCGTCGATGCCACTCAGGAGTGGGTCGACGCGTTCGCCAAATCGACGGGCACACCACTCGCGTTCTTCCACGCGGACGAGAGCTGGTCGCCGCAAGCCATGAGGAACCTCGTCCCGCTTGCCGGGTTTCTCAAACGTCGACACGTTCGCTTCGGGGTGATTTATAACGCGGGCCCGCAAGGAACGAGCGACGCATCGTGGGCGCAAGCAGCTATCCGACATGCCGACGCGGCGGAAACCGAACTTGGCTTGCATCCCGACGATGCGCTGTTCCAGACCTGGGAAAAATTTCCGACTCGCGTGTTACCCGAAACGGCAAGCGACACCCTCACCCACATCGCGCTGCGTTACCTTCAGCCGCGAACCAGTCTCACCTCGAGGCGCGATGGTACGCAGCTCGTCGGGCGGCTAATCGATCTCGACGGTGCGCCGGTTGCCAACGTTGCCATTCTGTTCAGCACGATCGGCGACACCCAAGATGACGCGACGGTTCAACAGCGCATCAGCGGCCGTGTGCCGGCCAGCGCGCATGCGGCAGTGCTCGCGATACGCGCAAATAGAGAGTTGAACTGCGCGACCTGTGCGGGCGCTGTCACGGCGCGTCTCGGATCGGCTCTCTATAGTGAGGGCAGTGACAACGTACGGCGCTTCCCCCCGAGCCGGGTCGATGTGACGGCCGTACAGTCCGTTGCGACGAACTCCCCCCAATTTCCGGTGCAACCCGGGGCTTCGTTCACCTTCGAGATTCCGCTGGCAGTGAGCACGCAAGCCGAACGCGCGGGCTCCGTGGGCGTGCTCTTCGTCGATGCGGCAGGACACGAAGTGCAGCGTCGGATGATCAGTCTCGAGCCGACCGAACTGATCCTCGGCGCCGCGCAGACCGATGCCGACGGCCGGTTCTCTTACACGTTGAGCAATACATTCGCGGGCGGAGCGAAGCCGACCATCCGGGCTCGCTTCACGGGGAACGAACGGCTACGCGGTGCTTCTGTGCTGCTTCCTCCGCAGGGCTGAAGCATCGTGAACATGATCAGGCGAGGGAAAGGATGCACGGCAGAGCGATTTGGCTTGGTGTCATCGCGGCATTGATGTTCTCTTCGGCGTGCCGGTCGCAACAAGTCTGGTTGTCCGGGGTCGATCCGGTGGTAGCGGCCGATCGCGCGGCGTCGACACAAGTTCCTGCACGAACGGTCGCCGGAAACGATTTCATGGACCTATTCCACCCGGATGCCGCGTGGCAAAGGTCCGCCGCTTCGATACAGATATTCAAGGTCTCTACGCAGTTTCTGCACCGGGCCAGCGACTCGCAATTGAGGGCCGTGATTGAAGATCTGCGTCGCCGGCACATCGCGCTTGCGATGGAGGCGGAGATCCTGACGACCAGTGTGAAGTGCGGTAACGGCGTGCCAGGCTATACGACCGCAGCAGTTATCCAGAAGGCCGTGCGCCGTGTCTCGCAGATGGGCGGGGAAATCGCGTACGTCGCCTTCGACGAGCCCATGACATGGGGACACTTCGCCCATCGCGCGGGCGCTTGCCAATACACCGCCGAGGAAGTCGTAGACAACATCACCCCCAATATCGAGGTCTTCGTGGCTGCCTTTCCCGCCGTCAAGTTCGGTGACATCGAACCCGTCTCGGATCAAACCCCCGGCCGGTTCGCGGAAATTCTTCGATTTGCCGAGCTATTCGGCGAGAAGACGGGACGGCGGTTGTCGTTCCTGCAGGCCGATCTGATCTGGCAGAACAATTGGAAACCGCAATTGGCCGTTTGGAAGACTCGGTTGCATGAGGCCGGTATCGCTTATGGCGTCGTCGTCGACGGCGATCCAGGCGACCACACCGACATTCAATGGACAGACCATGCCGTCGAACGATACCGCGAACTGGCGGGTGACCCAACCGTGCGGCCGGATGAATTCGTCGTCCAGAGTTGGCAACCTCGGCCGACGATGTTTCTGCCAGAAAACAAGCCAGGTACGTTGACCTCCGTCATTGTCCGAACGGTCGCGCAGAGTCCACGTTAGTCCAGCCCCGCCATTCGACCCGCAGCGCCTCGATCGTGCATGCCACCCCTCGATACATCCCCATAAAATAATTTATTAACCGACCGGTCGGTTGGTTTATACTTCGCGATAACGTACAACTTCGGACCAAGAGAGCGTTCCCATGTACACGCAATCCCTCGACATTCCGGGCAATGTCGCACCGCTCGAGCCCGGCGCCGATTCGGCCGAGCAAGCCCGCTTCGACGCAGTCATGGCCGCCGACGGCAAGATCGAGCCGCAGGACTGGATGCCCGACGCCTATCGCAAGACGCTCGTGCGTCAGATCTCGCAGCACGCGCACTCGGAAATCGTGGGCATGCTGCCCGAAGGCAACTGGATCTCGCGCGCGCCGAGCCTCAAGCGCAAGGCGATCCTGCTCGCCAAAGTGCAGGACGAAGCCGGCCACGGTCTCTATCTATATAGCGCAGCGGAAACGCTCGGCGTCTCGCGCGATCAGCTGATCGAAGCGCTGCACAGCGGCAAGGCCAAGTATTCGAGCATCTTCAATTACCCGACGCCGACCTGGGCGGACGTCGGCGTGATCGGCTGGCTCGTCGACGGCGCCGCGATCATGAACCAGATCCCCCTGTGCCGCTGCACGTACGGCCCCTATGCGCGCGCGATGATCCGCATCTGCAAGGAGGAATCGTTCCACCAGCGCCAAGGCTTCGACGCGCTGCTGGCGATGATGCAAGGCTCCGAAGCGCAGCGCGCGATGGTGCAGCAGGCCGTGAACCGCTGGTGGTGGCCCGTGCTGATGATGTTCGGCCCGAGCGACAAGGACTCCGTGCACAGCAATCAGTCGGCCAAGTGGGGCATCAAGCGCATTACGAACGACGACCTGCGGCAGAAATTCGTCGATGCGACGGTCGAGCAGGCCAAAGTGCTCGGCGTCACGCTGCCGGACCCCGATCTCAAGTGGAACGAGGCGCGCGGCCATCACGATTACGGCGTGATCGACTGGGAAGAGTTCTGGCGCGTCGTCAACGGCGACGGCCCCTGCAACAAGGAGCGCCTCGCCACGCGGGTCAAAGCCTACGACAACGGCGCATGGGTGCGCGAAGCCGCCCTTGCCCACACCGAAAAACAGCGCCAGCGCGCGCAGCAACAAGCCGCGTGATTGCCCGCGGCATCCGCGCTTTCGCAAGGTATTCAGGAGAGATTCGATGAACAAGGAATGGCCGATCTGGGAAGTGTTCGTGCGCAGCAAGCAAGGCCTCGACCACAAGCACTGCGGCAGCCTGCACGCAGCCGACGCGTCGATGGCGCTGCGCATGGCGCGCGACGTCTACACGCGCCGTCAGGAAGGCGTGAGCATTTGGGTCGTGCCGTCGTCGGCGATCACCGCCTCCGATCCCAACGAGAAGGCCGAGCTGTTCGAGCCGGCCGGCGACAAGATCTACCGCCACCCGACGTTCTACACGCTGCCCGACGCAGTCAACCACATGTAAGCCCGTCATGACGACCACGCCCGAACATCTCGCCTACGTGCTGCGCCTGGCCGACAGCGCGCTGATCCTCGGTCAGCGCAATGCGCAATGGTGCGGCCACGGCCCCGTGCTCGAAGAGGACATCGCGCTCGCCAACATGAGCCTCGATCTGATCGGTCAGGCACGGCTGCTCTACACGCACGCGGCGACGCTCGAGGAAACGCTGACCGGCACCAAGAAGACCGAAGACGACTACGCGTACTTCCGCACCGAACGCGAATTCGCCAACTACACGCTCGCCGAGCTGCCGCATTACGGGCCGCTCTGCGGCACCGCGCAGACCAACCTCGACTACGCGGTGACGATCGTGCGCAACTTCCTCTACGCGGCGCTGATGGCGCACGTCTGGACAGCGCTCGAGACGTCGCAAGATACGCAGCTCGCGGCAATCGCCTCGAAATCGATCAAGGAGACGCGCTACCACTGGCACCACGCGCGCGAGTGGCTGGTGCGCTTCGGTGACGGCACCGACGAGTCGCATCGCCGGGCTCAAGCCGCGCTCGACTATCTGCTGCCCTACACGCGTGAGTTCTTCGCGGCCGATGCCGTCGAAGATGCCGTTGTGCAAGCGGGCCTCGGTGTGCGTGCCGCCGATTTCGAAGCGGCCTGGCTGGACGATGTGAAGGAAGCGCTCGCCGAAGCGACGCTCTCGCTGCCCGAGCCCGTCAAGCACGTCAGCACCGGCAAGCACGGCGAACACTCCGAGCATATGGGCTTCCTGCTCGCCGAAATGCAAAGCCTGGCGCGTCAGCATCCGGGCGCGACCTGGTAAGGCCATGCCCGCCGACATCGTGCGGCGGGCGCCGCGACCATTACCGACAACGAACTGTCAGACGATGAACGCCCTCGCAGCTCACCCACTAAGCGCCGACGAGACGCTGACTCGCGCCTGGTCGGTGCTCGAGGCGGTGCCGGACCCCGAGATCCCCGTCGTATCGATTCGCGAGCTCGGCATCTTGCGCGCCGTCAACCGTGCGACGGACGGCGCGCTCGAAGTCGTCATCACGCCGACCTACTCGGGATGCCCGGCGATGTCGCAGATCGCCGAGGACATCGCCCGCGCGCTCGACGATGCCGAGCTCTCGCCGTATCGCATCGAGACCGTCCTCGCGCCGGCCTGGACGACCGACTGGATCACCGACGAGGCCCGCGAGAAGCTGCGCGCCTACGGCATTGCGCCGCCCAGCGGACGCTGCGCGAGCGCATCGCCAGCATCAAACGGCAACGTGCAGCCCATCCGCTTCGTGCCGCGTCCCGTTGCGGCGCCGGCCTGCCCGCGCTGCGGCTCGGCGCACACCGAACGCCTCGCGCAATTCGGCTCGACGGCATGCAAGGCGCTCTATCGCTGCATCGACTGTCGCGAACCCTTCGACTATTTCAAACCCTACTGATATGGCCACCCCGCAATTTCACTCGTTGCGCATCCGCGACGTGCGGCCCGAAACCGCAGACGCAGTCTCCGTCTCGTTCGAAGTGCCAATGGAGCTGCGCGAGCAGTATCGCTTCACGCAAGGTCAGTTCGTCACGCTCAAGACGCATATCGAGGGCGTCGAGACACGCCGTTCGTATTCGATCTGCATCGGCGTGACCGATTACGACCGCGACGGCGAACTGCGGATCGGCATCAAGCGCGTGCGCGGCGGGCGCTTCTCGAACTTCGCGTTCGATACGCTCCAGCCGGGCCACATGATCGAGGTGATGACGCCCGACGGGCGGTTCTTCACGCATCTGAACGCCGAACAAGGCCAGCAGTACGTCGCGTTCGCGGGCGGCTCGGGCATCACGCCCGTGCTCGCCATCATCAAGACGACGCTCGACGTCGAGCCGCGCAGCACGTTCACGCTGATCTACGGCAACCGCAGCGTCGACGCGATCATGTTCGCGGAAGAGCTCGAGGACCTGAAGAACCGCTACATGGACCGGTTCGTGCTGTATCACGTGCTGTCGGACGACCTGCAGGACGTCGAGCTCTTCAATGGCGTGCTCGATCAGCCGAAATGCGCAGCGTTCCTCGATACGCTCGTGCCGGCCGCCGGCATCGACGAAGCGTTCATCTGCGGCCCCGCGCCGATGATGGACGCCGCCGAGGCAGCGCTGCGCGCAGCAGGCGTGGCCAGCGAGAAGATTCACGTCGAGCGTTTCGGCACGCCGCTGCCGCAAGCGGGCGCGCCTGCCGTCGAAATCGATGAGTCGGCGCCAGCCGCCGACCTCGAGATCGTCCTCGACGGCAAGCGCCGCAAGCTGCGTCTGCCCTATCAAGGCGTGAGCCTGCTCGACGTCGGCCTGCGCGCGGGCCTCGCGCTGCCTTATGCATGCAAGGGCGGCGTGTGCTGCACCTGCCGCGCGAAGGTGGTCGAAGGCGAAGTGCGCATGGAGAAGAACTACACGCTCGAAGAACAGGAAATCCGCGACGGCTTCGTGCTGACGTGCCAGTGCCACCCCGTCAGCGATCGTGTCGTCGTCAGTTACGACGAGCGATAAGCCGGCGAGCCGCATGTTTCGCGTAAACTAGCGCCCGCGTAACGTCCGCAACGCGCGAGCCAAGCACGCGCGTTGTCGGGCGTATCCATTGACGACGCAAGACGCAAGACGCAGGACGCGATCCGCGACAGCGGCAAACCGATGAGCACCCAACACATCACGCCTGGCGGCGCCGCCGCCGACTCCTTGCGCGAGGCCCTCGCGCGAGCCAAACGCCCCGATCAGGTGGTCGAGCTTCGCGACGATCTGGCCGTCGGCCCGCTGCGCGGCGCAGACGAACTACCGAGCGTACGCGCGACGTTCTGGCAGAACGTCCTTGGCGACTCGGACATCGACTTCGCCCGCGAACTCGAAGACGAGGCCGCCCGCCTCGAAGCGCTCGTCGACTCCGATGCGCCCGTCGTCATCTGGCATGGCCAGAGCGCGGCCAATCAACTGATGTTGCGCCGTGTGGCCTATCACCTGCGCAACGAGCCGCAGCGCCTCAACGAAGTCCGGCTTTCGTCCGACGATCTGCCGCCCGAGGCCCGCGCTTCGGCGCGCGCGGACAGTGCCACGGCGGTCGGCATGTTCGCGCCCGAGGTACTGCTCGCCAAGCTCGCCGATGCGGCGCCGATCTCGGTGCTGCGCATCGGTCGGCTGGCGCTCGAGTGGCAGGAAGTCAAGCAGGTCAATGCCGAAACGCGTGCCTGGCGCGACAACACGTTCAAGCGCGGCACCTTCGCCGAGCTCGACGCGCTCGTGGCCGAACATGCGAGCACGGAGTGGCGCAACGCGGCGCGCGTGGCCGGCGAGCTCATGGTGGCCGATGTCGGCTTTCTGGTTAGCGACACGATCGCCTTTTGGCGGTGCCGGCAAGCGGCAGCGGCCGGGCTCGTCGAACTGAGCGGCGAGCCGGACGGCTACGGCAGCTGGCGCACGCTGCAAATTCGCGCCACCGAGGCGAACGTCAAGCGCGGCCCGGCGCGCGCTTTTTAATTTGTCATGGCCCGTACACGAGCACCCGATCACGAAACGCAGCGCGAGCAGATTCTCGATCTGGCTGCCGCCAAATTCGCCCAGACGAGCTATCCCAGCACGTCGATGGCCGAGCTCGCCGCGGCAAGCGGCACCTCCAAGGCGCGTCTTTACCACTACTACGAGAGCAAGGAAGCGATCCTGTTCGACCTGCTCGACCGCTACACGAAGCGGCTGATGCTGATCATCGCCGAGGTCGAAGGCTCGAGTCAGCGGCGCGGCCTGTCCGAGCGCGAGACGTTCGCGGAGCTCGTGCGCGCGTTCCTCGCCGAATACGAGACCTCGCACAGCCGGCACGTCGCGCTGCTCAACGACGTGAAGTACCTCGTCGAAACGCAGCGCGAGGTCATTCTCGATCGGCAGCGCGATATCGTCGCGGCCTTTGCGCGGCAGCTCGCACGCGCCTATCCCGAGCGCGCGGCCAAGGAGAGCCAGACCGCGCTCACCATGATGGTCTTCGGGATGATCAACTGGACCTTCACGTGGCTCAAGCCTGGCGGCCCGCTCAGCTATCGGGACTTCGCCGACCAAGTGGTCGCCGTGCTCGAACACGGACTGCGCACCGACACCTGATCAATGCCGCAATGCAGCATGACACACCTACAGCAAGGTGTGCCTCAGGCTATGGTTGCACCGGTGCAACACCACCAACAAACCCTTACCTATCAATAGGTTGATCGATATTCAAGCGATCAATAGAGGCCGCACTCCAGCATCGATTCGGGTTTTCCCTATAGTCAAACATGCGCTTCGGCTAAAATTGCACTGCGCTGCAACAGAGCACGCAGGACGAACAGGAGAACCCAACGATGAACACGCACCGCCCCCACGCCGCCGCCATGGTCGATGAGGATCTCGGCCGCACTTCCGTTCTCGTGCGGGAATTGACCGCCATCGACCGCGATCAACTGCTCGAGCATTTTCTCGCGCTCGGCGACGACGATCGCCTGCTGCGTTTCGGTCAAGTTGTGCGCAACGCCGTCATCGAGAACTACGTTCGCTCGATCGACTTCACGCGCGACACGGTGTTCGGCGTCTTCGATCATGAGCTCGAGCTCGCCGGTGTCGGTCACCTGGCCTATCTGCCGGCCGAGGGCGACAAGCGCACGGCCGAGTTCGGCGTCTCGGTGCTCGAGCGCTCGCGCGGCATGGGCATCGGCTCGAAGTTGTTCGAACGCGCCGCGATCCGCAGCCGCAATACGCACGTGACGACGCTGTATATGTACTGCCTGTCGCGCAATACGACGATGATGCACATCGCGAAGAAGGCCGGCATGAAGATCGAATACGCGTATGGCAACGCCGATGCGTACCTGACGCTGCCGCCAGCCGACCAGACCAGCATCATCGCCGAGATGTTGCAGGAACAGGCGGCCGTGTTCGATTACGCCATCAAGCGCCAGGTGCGCCGCACGACGCAGTTGGTCGAGGCAATGATGGGCGCTGAGGTGGCTGCCTGAGCGGCACCACTCAAAGGATCGGCAACGCCGTCGTCTCCTTGAAGCTCTCGAGCGCGAAGCTCGTCTTCACGTCGATCACCGACGGATGGTGCAGCAGTTGGTCCTGCACGAAGCGCGAGAAGTGCACCATATCCTCGACCTGCACGCGCAGCAGGTAATCCATTTCACCCGTCATCGCGTGGCACGCGACGACTTCAGGCCATGACTGCACGGCGGCGCGAAACAGCTCCGCGTGCGTCGTGCCGGCTCGTCCCGTCGCGCCGCCGCGCTTTTCAAGGCGCACGTTGACGTAGGCCAACAGCCCGAGCCCGAGCTTTTGCGCGTCGAGCAAAGCCACGTAGCCCCGGATCACACCGCTCTCCTCGAGCCGCCGGATACGCCGCAGGCATGGGCTCGGCGACAAATTCACACGCTCGGCGATTTCCTGATTCGACAGGCGTCCGTTCTCCTGAAGGATCGCGAGAATGCGGCGGTCTACGGCGTCCAGTTCGATCTCGGCCATTTTCTCACTCCAAAGCGGCAGTCGTTGGCAGTAAATTGCGCCATCGTATGTAGCCGCGGCCCACTTCGCAAGTTTTTATCAACGTCGCGGCTATACACTTGCGCTTATTCCCAAGGCCGGCAGGCGCCGAGCACAACGGGTCCATTCAGGAGACAAGCATGCAGTTTCAAGGCTGGGACAACCCCGTCGGCACCGACGGCTTCGAATTCATCGAATACACGGCACCGGACCCGAAGGCGCTCGGCAAGCTCTTCGAGCGCATGGGCTTTACCGCCATCGCGCGCCATCGTCACAAGGACGTGACGCTCTATCGCCAGGGCGGCATCAACTTTATCGTCAACGGCGAAGTCGATTCGTTCGCGCAGCGCTTCACCCGCCTGCACGGCCCGTCGATCTGTGCGATCGCGTTTCGCGTGCAGGATGCCGCGAAGGCCTACAAGCACGCGCTCGAACTCGGCGCCTGGGGCTTCGACAACAAGACGGGCCCGATGGAGCTCAACATCCCGGCCATCAAGGGCATCGGTGATTCGCTGATCTATTTCGTGGACCGCTGGCGCGGCAAGAACGGCGCGGCGCCGGGCAGCATCGGCGACATCGACATCTATGACGTCGACTTCGTGCCCATCGAAGGCGCCGATCAGCACCCGGTCGGCCATGGCCTCACCTATATCGACCACCTCACGCACAACGTGCACCGCGGCCGCATGCAGGAATGGGCCGGGTTCTACGAGCGCCTGTTCAATTTCCGCGAAGTCCGCTACTTCGACATCGAAGGCAAGGTGACGGGCGTGAAGTCGAAGGCGATGACCTCGCCGTGCGGCAAGATCCGCATCCCGATCAACGAGGAAGGCTCGGACACGCCCGGCCAGATCCAGGAATACCTCGACGCCTACCATGGCGAAGGCATTCAGCACATCGCGCTGGGCTCGGACGACATCTACGCGACCGTCGACGGTCTGCGTGCGTCCGAGATCAAGCTGCTCGATACGATCGACACCTACTACGAACTCGTCGATCGCCGCGTGCCGGACCATGGCGAGTCGCTCGAGGAGCTGAAGAAACGCAAGATCCTCATCGACGGCGCCAAGGACGACCTGCTGCTGCAGATCTTCACCGAGAACCAGATCGGACCGATCTTCTTCGAGATCATCCAGCGCAAGGGTAACCAGGGCTTCGGCGAAGGCAACTTCAAGGCGCTGTTCGAATCGATCGAGCTCGATCAGATCCGCCGCGGCGTCGTCCAGGACAAGTAATCAACGCCGCCTCAGAAAGACGAAGGGCGAAGCGCCTCACCAGCGCTTCGCCCTTTTTTCAATTAGCGCGGCCCGATCAACGGCGCGCGCGCAGCTTTCGTTCGTCTGCGGCCGGCGTGTCCGGCGCAGCGGGCTCGCCGCCTACGCCCACCGACTCCAGACGAGTCGTGTGCGACACCGCGGCCGCAAGGGTACTGGCGTCTGCCGAACGGACCGGCAGGTTCATCGCGAAGAATGCGGTGGACACCATGAGGAAACTCTGGACGTGTCGTGTATTCATTCGGGCTCCTTTCAACAACTGCATCTACTGCGTGGATCGCGGATGCAAACCACTGACAACGGCTCGCTTGTCAGACGAGTTACCGATTAGACCCCACGAGCGGGTCATGTTCCAGCTTTCACACATGACGTTACGCGCGTTACAGATCGCAACCGTCTGACTACAAATCGCAATCAGCTGACATTTTGTAAGCCTCCCAGCAGTTGGAATAGCTGGCCCTGTATCACAGCACAGCATTTTTTTACTGGCTGCGACGGGTTTCTACCAGTGCTACCATCGCCCAAATACCGTCAATATGGCGGCCCCGGCTGACGTATTCAAAAGATGCCGATGCTCGGTAGCTTTGGTGATCCCAAACAGGGTTGGAGGAGTCCATACAATGAATGCCCCGCTAGACGCTGGCCAGCGAGCCTCGCTCGAAGCCGCGTTGTCTTCCGTCACGCTCGACGACAAATACACCCTCGAACGCGGCCGCGCTTATATGAGCGGCATCCAGGCGCTGGTCCGTCTGCCGATGCTTCAGCAGGAGCGCGATAAGGCTGCAGGGCTCAATACGGCCGGCTTCGTGTCCGGCTACCGTGGCTCGCCGCTCGGCGGCCTCGACCTCTCACTGTGGAAAGCGAAGAAGCATTTGGCTTCGCATGGGGTCGTCTTCCAGCCCGGTATCAACGAAGACCTCGCCGCGACTGCGGTCTGGGGCAGCCAGCAAGTGAATCTGTACCCCGACGCCAAGTACGACGGGGTGTTTTCGATGTGGTACGGCAAAGGGCCCGGTGTCGACCGCAGCATCGACGTCATCAAGCACGCCAACTCGGCCGGCACGGCGCAGCACGGCGGCGTCCTCGTGCTGGCCGGCGACGACCACGCCTGCAAGTCCTCGACGCTCGCGCACCAGTCCGAGCACGTCTTCAAGGCATCGGGCGTGCCGGTGCTGTTCCCCTCGAACGTGCAGGAATACCTCGACTTCGGTCTGCACGGCTGGGCGATGAGCCGCTACTCGGGCCTGTGGGTCGCGATGAAGTGCGTGACCGACGTGGTCGAATCGTCGGCCTCCGTCGACATCGATCCGCATCGCACGGAAATCGTGCTGCCGACCGACTTCGTCCTGCCCGAGGGCGGTCTGAACATCCGCTGGCCCGACCCGCCGCTCGTGCAAGAAGCCCGGCTGCTCGACTACAAGTGGTATGCGGCGCTCGCCTATGTGCGCGCGAACAAGCTCGACCGCGTCGAGATCGACTCGCCGCATGCGCGCTTCGGCATCATGACGGCCGGCAAGGCCTACCTCGACGTGCGCCAGGCGCTCGCCGACCTCGGCCTCGACGACGAAACCTGCTCGCGCATCGGCATCCGCCTCTACAAGGTCGGCTGCGTCTGGCCGCTCGAAGCGCAAGGTGCGCACGCGTTCGCGCAGGGGCTCGACGAAATTCTCGTCGTCGAGGAAAAGCGTCAGATCCTCGAATACGCCATCAAGGAAGAGCTGTACAACTGGCCCGACGGCCAGCGCCCGCGCGTATTCGGCAAGTTCGACGAAAAGGACGGCGCCGGCGGCGAATGGTCGGTGCCGATGGGCAACTGGCTGCTGCCCGCGCATTACGAGCTGTCGCCGGCGCTGATCGCGAAGGCGATCGCGACGCGGCTCGAGAAATTCGACCTGCCCTCGGACGTGCGCGAGCGCATCGCGGCGCGTATCGCCATCATCGAAGCGAAGGAAAAGGCGCTCGCCAAGCCGCGCATCACGGCCGAGCGCAAGCCCTGGTTCTGCTCGGGCTGCCCGCACAACACGTCGACGAACGTGCCCGACGGCTCGCGTGCGCTGGCCGGCATCGGCTGTCACTACATGACGACCTGGATGGACCGCAACACGAGCACGTTCAGCCAGATGGGCGGCGAAGGCGTGCCCTGGACGGGCCAGGCGCCGTTCACGAACGAAAAGCATGTGTTCGCGAACCTCGGCGACGGCACCTACTTCCACTCGGGCCTGCTCGCGATCCGCGCCGCCATCGCGGCGAAGGTCAACATCACCTACAAGATTCTCTATAACGATGCGGTCGCCATGACGGGCGGCCAGCCTGTCGACGGCGTGCTGACGGTCCCGCAGATCACGCATCAACTGGCATCGGAAGGCGCGAAGAAGATCGTCATCGTCACCGACGAGCCGCAGAAGTACGCAGGCACGACGCTGCTCGCACCGGGCGTGACCGTGCATCACCGGGATCAGCTCGACGATATCCAGCGCCAGCTGCGCGAGATCGAAGGCACGACGATCCTCATCTACGACCAGACCTGCGCGACCGAGAAGCGCCGCCGCCGCAAGAAGGGCGAATTCCCCGACCCGGCACGGCGCGTCGTCATCAACGACGCCGTCTGCGAGGGCTGCGGTGATTGCTCCGTGCAGTCGAACTGCCTGTCGGTCGAGCCGCTCGAAACCGAGTTCGGCACGAAGCGTCAGATCAATCAGTCGAGCTGCAACAAGGACTTCTCGTGCCTGAAGGGCTTCTGCCCGAGCTTCGTCACCGTCGAAGGCGGCCAGTTGCGCAAGCCCAAGGCAGTCGGCGCCAAGGCCGAGGCGGACCTGCCGCCGATTCCCGAACCGCAACTGCCCGAGATCACCCGCCCGTATGGCGTGCTCGTGACGGGCGTAGGCGGCACCGGCGTCGTGACGATTGGCGCGCTGCTCGGCATGGCTGCGCACCTCGAGCAAAAGGGCGTGACGGTGCTCGACGTGACGGGCCTCGCGCAAAAGGGCGGCGCGGTCATGAGCCACGTGCAGATCGGCAATGCGCCGACCGAGATTCACGCGACGCGTATTGCGATGGGCGAAGCGAATCTCGTGATCGGCTGCGACGCGATCGTGACGGCCAGCGACGAGTGCACCTCGCGCATGAAGTTCGGCCAGACGCGCGTGGTCGTGAACAGCTCGAAGACGCCGACGGCCGAGTTCATCAAGAATCCCAACTGGACGTTCCCGGGCTCGAGCACGGAGAACGACGTCCGCGCAGCGGCCGGCGAGCACGTCGACCTCATCGACGCGAACCTGTTCGCCACGGCCCTGCTCGGCGACGCGATCTACACGAACCCGTTCGTGCTCGGTTACGCGTGGCAACGCGGCTGGCTGCCGCTGTCGTACCGCTCGCTCACGCGCGCGATCGAGCTCAACGCCGTGCAGGTCGAGAAGAACCTCGCCGCGTTCGAATGGGGCCGCCGCGCAGCGCACGATCCGGCCAGCGTCCGTCGTGCCGCCACCCCGGCCGCCGCGCAAGCAGGCCAGGACGGTGCAGGCGCCGCAGTGATTTCGCTGCATACGAAGAAGTCGGTCGACGCACTGATCGCCAAGCGGGTCGAGTCCCTGACCGCCTATCAGAACGTGCAATACGCGCAGCGCTATCAGACGCTCGTCGAGCAAGTGCGCGCTGCCGAACGCGCCCTCGATCGCGATGCGGCGCAGGAGTCGCTCACGGAGGCCGTGGCGCGCAACCTGCACAAGCTGATGGCGTACAAGGACGAGTACGAAGTCGCCCGTCTGCAGACGGATCCGGCCTTCCTCGCCAAGCTGCAATCGCAGTTCGAAGGCGACTGGAAGCTGAACTTCCATCTCGCGCCGCCGCTGCTCGCGAAGAAGGACTCCAAGGGCCATCTCGTGAAGAAGCAGTACGGTCCGCAGATGCTGACGGCGTTCAAGCTGCTCGCGAAGCTGAAGTTCCTGCGCGGCACGGCACTCGATGTGTTCGGCAAGACCGAGGAGCGTCGCACCGAGCGGGCGCTGATCAACGAGTACGAAGCGCTCGTGCATGAGCTGATCAAGGGGCTCAAGGCCGAGAACCTCGCGCTTGCGATCGAACTCGCGACGCTGCCCGACGGCATTCGCGGCTACGGCCACGTGAAGGAGAACAACCTCAAGGCCGTGCGCGTGAAGTGGAACGATCTGCTGGCGCGCTGGCGCACGCCGGGCGGTGCGACGCGGCATGCGGCCTGAGGCGTCAGGCTTGTAGCGTCGAAGGCGTAAAGGTCACCGTCCTAGGGCGGTGGCCGAGTTGAAAAAAAGGCGGCTGTCTGTGAGGACAGCCGCCTTTTGCTTTATCGGGCCGATGCGCGGCCGTGCGCGTTCAAGCCTTGAGCGGCTGAATCAACCCCTTGCACGTCGCCACCTGCGGATCGCCGGCCGGCAGCTTGGCGCACGTTTGCTCGAACTGCTTGGCCACTTCCTTCACCGTCGCTTCGTGCGCGCCGCCCTTGTTCCATTGCGCGAGCCGCGCGACGACCCTCGCCAGCGCGCCGCGATTGGAACCATAAAACGCGTTGGGCGTCTGGCCGACCTGGGTCAGCAGACTCGTCGCGATGCCTTGCACGCGTGCCGTGTCGTCCGGCGACAATTCGATCACACCGCCGATATAGGCGGCCCCCCAACGCAGCCGGGTGGCCGGGCCGCTCGACGCGTCATAAGCCTGCTTGTACCAGGCAAGTGCCCCCGCCTTGTCGCCGCGCGCCTTCGCATTCAACGCGAGCCTCGACATCAGGTAGTAAGGTGCAGGCGACCGAGCCAGCGATGCCTTCACCAACGCATCGGATTCGTCGATAAGCCCTGCGTCGGTCAGCAAGTCCGCGGCTTCGCTGACCACCGACTGCCGCTCATACACGTTGGTCGTCGCCTTGTCGGCGGCGGCCGTCTGCCGGCGAACTTCATCGATGAGCGGCTTGGCAAGCGGCGCCCCCTTCGGTCCATCGAGCCGCGCCAGATCCACGCGGCCTTGCACGGCCGAGAGTCGATCCGTCGTCGACAGCGAGGCGTCCGTGGCCAGGCGCGCGAGCGCGTCGGTCCACGTCTTGGCCAAACGAGCACGCTCCGGCGAGCCTTGGCCGCCCAGGTAAGCGGTAACGTCAGCCGGATTCGCGACGAGTATGTCGAAGTTGTCGCGACTCAGCTTCGCATCCTGCAACACCTGATGAAGAGCGGCCAGCGCACTGGCCTTGTCGAGCGTCCCGCTTTGCTTGGGATCGTTCGAGGCCGCCGACTCGATCGCCTTCAGTTCAAGACGCAACGCCTCGGCGCCGGCATGGTCGGCCTTCGCGTGAGCGGACAGCGTCTGCAACGTCGTAGCGATCCGGTCGCCTGGCACAGGCAGATCGCCGTCGGTGTCCCACGAGTAGTCGGCCAGCATGCGCCACTCATCGCGCTTGAGCTGCGCGTTGCCCTGCAGCGCTGCCGCCAATGTCTGCTTGAATGGATGTGCCGCGTTCAAGCCCAACGACAACGCCTGCATGTATCGGTCGATATCCACTTCACCCGGCAGCCGCGTGATTTCCGTGCCGTCGGGCGTGAACAGGATCATCGTCGGATAGCCGCGCACCTTGAATCGTTCGCCGAGCTTCTGCGCGCTCTCGGTGTCGCCGTCCAGATAAACCGGCACAAAAAACGAGGAGCGATCCTTGAACGCCTGACGGCTGAAGATCGTCGCTTTCACCTGGTTGCAGGGCGGACACCAGACGGCCCCCCAGTACAACAGCAACGGCTTATTGGATGCCTTCGCCAACGCGAACGCGGCATCCACGTCCCCCTGCTGCCACGCGATGCCGGGCGGCAAGTGGACGCCCGATGCGGCGGGCGTAGCCGGTGTAGCGGATGTTCCGGGTGCTGCGGCGGCAAAACCGGCCGCCGATACGGTGAGCAGCGTCGCCAGTGCGAGCATGCGAGACCGAGTCTTCATTATGTTTTGCTCTCGAGAGGTCCATTTATGTCTGAGCCGATGCCGATCCGTCAACGTCGGCCGTGTCGCTTCAGCGGAAGCGGTAATCGAACTCCAGCCACCACGTGCGTCCATACGGCATGTAATAGCCGACATCGTAGTATGGCCAGCCACCCGAGTCGTCGTGCTTGATCGTGTTCATCAAGTTATTGACGATCAGCGTCAACGACGCGTTCTTCGTGAACTCATGCGACACGCTCAGGTTCGCCAGCGCGGTCGGCGAGAGATACGCCGTCTGTTCCGCGTTCGGCACCTTGCCGTAGCGCTCGACCTGAAGCGTCGAGGTCCATTTGGGAATCGACCAGGTCAGACTCACCGCCAGCTTGTCGGGGAACTCGGGATTGCCCGTGGGATTCTGCAACGAGTGCAGCAAATCCTGCGTGGGACCATTCGCGAATTGCTGATACTTGTGGCTCAGGACTTTCGTGTAATTCAGCGTCCAGAGGAACGTGCCGTATCCATGCGTGCGCCAACGCCACTTCCCGCCCAGGTCGAAGCCGCTCGTGCGCTCCATGGCCGCGTTGATCGGATTGACCAGAAGCACGTTGATCGCGCCGGGGTCCAGCACCGCGGTGAGGGGATTACGCACCACGCGGCGCAGCGCATCCTGGCAATCGGGCGAGTTGATGTTGAGCTGCCCCGTGCGGCATGCCGACTCCGTTCGCAGCAGATTGTCCGGGTCGATCACCGTCACGAGATTGTCGATGCGGATGTTGTAGTAGTCCGCCGAAAAATCGAGATCCGGTGTCGGCGAGAAGACGAAACCGTAACCCCACGAGGTGCCTTTCTCGGGCTTCAGGGTATCGTTGCCGGATTGAATGTAGTTGGCGCCCGGCGAGACGTTTGCAAACTCGCAGTTGCCGATCGGCTCGCCGGCCTGATTGCATCGGTAATAGTCCGTCGTGCTCGGATAGTAGCCTTTCGTCTGCCCCTGAAAGAGGTAGTTCATGTCCGGCGCGCGAAAGCTCGTGCCATAGTAGCCGCGCGCCAGAAAGGTATTCACCGGCCGGAATTCGAGCCCCGCGTTGTAGGTGAACTGCGCTTCGTTTTTCCCGCTGAACGCGTAATCGTCGTAGCGGCCCGCCAGCGTGGCATTGAGCTGCCGGATGATCGGCACGTCGAATTCCAGCGCGGCGGCGTAGCGTTTGCGCGAACCACTCGCGTGTTCTGCATCGCTCGAGTTGTAGTACGCGCCTTGATTGATCAACGGATCAGGCGAATTGCTGAAGCCCTGGGTGCCGAATTCGAGCGTCCCTGCCGCCTTGAGCATGCCGGCCGGCAGCTTGAACAGATCGCCGTTGGCGCTGAGGGTCACATTCTGCGTCCACGAGTTGTCCTGGCTCGCCGATTCGCCATACATCGACGCGAACTGCCCCGGTGTGAGCGGCGTGGCGAAGCGGTCCGGGTTCGGTGCGTAGATCGGCGTTCCGCCCGCCGTGAGGCCGAGTTGCGGCCCGAGATAATACGTATCGATGCTCGAGAGCAGACGCGGCGTGGTCTGACGGCTCTGGTAGCCCGACGCGTTATAAGCCGCTTCGTAGTTCCAGCTGCTGTTGCCGATCGCCCCGCGCACGCCGACCGTGATATTGCCGAACGCGTCGTTCCATTCCTTGTTCCACGTCGACGCGCCGCCAATCTCCTCCGGCGCAAAGCGCTTCATCCACTGCTCGTTGGCGCCGGTCGTCTGATCGAAGAAGAAACCCGTCGTCGCCTTCGCGGAGGTCCAGCTCGGCCCGCGTGTGTTGTTCTGCGTCTGATCCCATGCCGCCGAGACCGAACCGAACAGCGTCGTCTTGTCGTTCAGGCGATATTCGAGGCCGCCGTAGAGGTTCTCGCTCGTGTTGTTCGTTTGCACGGTCCAGAAGTCGGGCTGTGCCTTGCCGCTACCGCAGTAGGAGCCAGCCTGCTTATTGACGGTCGAAACCGTCCCGCCGAATGCGCCGATGCCGGTGAGGGCACCGCAGGCGCCGGGTGCACCGAGGTATTGCCCCGAGTCGAGATTTTGGCGCGACCAGATGGTGGTCGGCACCTCGCCCTCGAGCGTCGACGACGACATGAAGTCGCGCTGGCTGGCCCAAATCGGATTGGTCTTGCTGAGCTCGATGCCGAACACCGTGCTCAGGTTGCCGATCTCTTTGCCGCCCGAAATCTGCACACGGGCATTGGCGCCGCCGCCGCGTTCGGTCGTGCCGCCCTTCACATTGAACTCGAGGCCGTCGATGTGCTTCTTCATGATGATGTTGACGACACCCGCGATGGCGTCCGAGCCGTAAACGGCCGACCCTGGCCCATTCAGGATCTCGATCCGATCGATCATCTCGGAAGGAATATTCGCGAGATTGACGAAGTTGACGTTCCCATCGTATGGAACCGGATAATCGGCGACGCGGCGCCCATCGACCAATACCAGCGTATGGTTCGGTCCCAACCCTCGCAAGCTGATCGTATTCGCGGCCGGCGTAAAGGTATTGCCAAAATCGGCCCCTTGCGTAAAGCCGGTATTCTGAGTCTGCTGAGCGATGGCATCGAAGACGTTTCTGTACCCCTTCGCCTCGATGTCCTTGGCGGTAATGACGGTAACGCTCGTCGCCCCTTCTTTTTCCGAGCGGGGAATACGGGAGCCCGTCACAACGACTTTTTCGAGGCCGATCGTCCCATTGTGGGCGAGCTCTTTCTCTTTGACCGCACCCGCAGCACTGGCGGCGCTCGGTGCGCTCGCGACTTCAGCAGGGGGCGGATTGACCGAACTTGCCCCGGAAGGAATGGCCTGGGCACAGACGGAATTCGCAGTGATCGACGACAAGCCAACTAGACTTAGCAGTACGAATGCTTTTCTTATCGAAGGGATGTATTCCATCTCGCGGCTCATTGTTTTTATTGAGCAGAGTTACCCCCTCTGCTTTTAATATGGGTCTGCATTTTTATGCAGAACTCATAATGTAAGAGCCGCAACGAAACAACGTCCAATGATAGTTACTCATATCAATGTGACGATTTCTGAAGTTGCCACCAACGGTCGGCAGCCCAGATAAAAAAGGCGGCTGCCCTTTACGGACAGCCGCCTTTCGGTGGGTCGTGCCGATGCGCGGCACGCATGGCTACGCGTGCACGATCAGGCGCCCACGTTGGCCGCTGCGACGGCCGTCATGTTGATGATGCGTCGCACCGTAGCCGCCGGCGTGAGGATATGCACCGGCTTGGCCGCACCGAGCAGGAACGGCCCGACCGTCACCCCTTCGCCGCCGACCATCTTCAGCAGGTTGTAGGTGATGTTGGCCGCCTCGACGTTCGGCATCAACAGCAGGTTCGCCTCACCCGTGAGCGTGGTGCCTGGGAAAGACTGCTTGCGGATTGCCTCCGACAACGCGGCATCGCCATGCATTTCACCGTCGACTTCGAGCTCGGGGGCACGCTCGGCGATCAGCTTGCGTGCGGCGGCCATGCGTTGCGACGAGGACGTCGGCGCACTGCCGAAGTTCGAGTTCGACAGCAAGGCGATCTTCGGCACGATGCCGAAACGCTCGATTTCGCGCGCCGCGAGGATCGCCATTTCGGCGAGCTGCTCGGCGCTCGGCACCTCGTTGACATACGTGTCGCAGATGAAGAGGTTGCGACCCGGCAGCATCAGCAGGTTCATCGCGGCGAAGTGGTCGGCATCGTGCGCACGGCCCAGCACTTGATCGATGTACTTCAGATGGCTGTGGTACGAGTCGATCATGCCGCAGATCAGGCCGTCGGCATCGCCCAGGTGCACGAGCATCGCACCGATCAGCGTGTTCGACTTGCGCATCGCGGCCTTGGCGACCTCGGGCGTCACGCCGTCGCGCGCACCGATCTCGTGATACGCCTGCCAGCACTGTTGGAAGCGCGGATCGTCCTCGGGGTTCACGATTTCGAAGTCGACACCGCACTTGAGCTTCGAGCCCATCTTCTTCAGACGCATTTCGACGACGGCCGGACGCCCGATGATGATCGGCTTGGCGATGCGCTCCGTCAGCACGAACTGCGCGGCGCGCAGCACGCGCTCGTCCTCGCCCTCGGCGAACACGATGCGCGCGGCCTTGCCCTTCGCCGCGGCGAACACCGGGCGCATGACCATGCCCGTGCGATAGACCGTGGCGCCGAGCTGCTCGCGGTAGGCGTCCATGTCCTGGATCGGGCGCGTCGCCACGCCGGAGTCCATTGCCGCTTGCGCGACGGCCGGCGCGATCTTCATGATCAGACGCGGATCGAACGGCTTCGGAATCAGGTAGTCGGGACCGAATTCGAGCGAGTGACCTTCGTACGCCTTCGCCACTTCATCGCCCTGATCGGTTTCCTCGGCCAGCTCGGCGATCGCGCGCACGCAGGCGAGCTTCATCTCCTCGGTGATCGTCGTCGCGCCGACGTCGAGCGCGCCGCGGAAGATGAACGGGAAGCACAGGACGTTGTTGACCTGGTTTGGGTAATCGGAACGGCCCGTGGCGATGATCGCGTCGGGGCGTGCGGCCTTGGCGTCCTCGGGGCGGATCTCGGGCTCGGGGTTCGCGAGCGCGAGAATCAGCGGCTTGGTACCCATCTCCTTGACCATCTCGGGCTTGAGCACGCCCGCGCTCGAGCAGCCGAGGAACACGTCGGCGCCCTTGATCGCATCGCCGAGCGTGCGCGCGTCGGTCACGGCGGCGTAGCGCTGCTTCGACGGATCGAGATTGCCGCGGCCTTCATAGATGACACCCTTGGAGTCGGCGACGAGCACGTTTTGCTTCGACAGACCGAGCTTGACCAGCAAGTCGAGACACGCGATGGCCGCCGCGCCGGCGCCCGAGCACACGAGCTTGACGCTTGCCAGATCCTTGCCGACGACCTTCAGGCCGTTCAGGATCGCGGCCGAGGCGATGATCGCGGTGCCGTGCTGGTCGTCGTGGAAGACCGGAATCTTCATGCGCTCGCGCAGCTTCTGCTCGATGTAGAAGCACTCGGGCGCCTTGATGTCCTCGAGGTTGATCCCGCCGAGCGTCGGCTCGAGCATCGCGATGGCGTCGACGAGCTTGTCGGGATCCGATTCGGACAACTCAATATCGAAGACGTCGATGCCGGCGAACTTCTTGAACAGGCAGCCCTTGCCTTCCATCACGGGCTTGGCTGCGAGCGGGCCGATGTTGCCGAGACCGAGCACGGCCGTGCCGTTCGTGATGACGCCGACGAGGTTGCCGCGCGAGGTGTACTTCTGCGCGTCGAGCGGGTCGGCGTGGATCGCTTCGCACGCGGCGGCGACGCCAGGCGAGTACGCGAGCGAGAGATCGAGCTGGTTCGACAGGGGCTTGGTCGGCGTGACCGAGATCTTGCCGGGCTTCGGATTCTGGTGATACGCGAGGGCGCTTTGCTTCAGTTGTTCGTCCATGATTGACCTGCGAGACGTAATGAATTTGGGCCGGCACGCTCGCGCCGGGGCCGCTCCTGGCTAGTCAGATGTCAGATAAGTGTCGACTGCAGCAGCCTTTTTTCACGCCGTGTGGGCGCGCTGCGGCGTCTTCGCGGGTAGCGAGACGGCGCGTGAGCGTTTTGCGGGGGTGCTAGTGTACACCCCCTAATCTTTGTTGCCTTACACCAGCATATCTGTGCTTGTCCGACCGGGCGCCGCTCCCGCGGGACAGCGCGCTATCGATCACCACTTGCTGGCCGGCTATCGCTTCTCTGCCCAGCCTACGTTAGTCCGAATTTCCGGGGGGAGTCCTCCGCGATATCAACCGCCATCACAGCATCACGGGACAGTTCTGCCGATCCACACCGCGTTATGGAGAACGACACTCGTGATTGCTCTACATGAAGTCACCGTGGGACTTCGAATCAGCAGCTACCACATCGGCGCACATACCCCAAGCTTGCCCCGAGTTCAGACCGACTCGGGTCTTGACGCAGCCGAAATCACTCCCCCATCCGCCACCACCGGCAACCGTGAGGTCACCATTTCGACGCTGGCGCAGAGATTGAGTGAAGCCACCTTGCGCGCGGACTCGCGAGACGCCAGCCTCGATCGCCAAGCGCTCGCGCGGAAGGCCCGCGCGCTCGCCAATCAAATCATGGGCACGCCCTGGCGTTCCAATCGGCCGGAACACGACGCTGAGGCTCCGAAATCCGACGCTCCACAGTCCGCAGCCTCGGCGAAACAAGCCACAGCCTTTGCTCACGGTCTGGCCGAGAACCCGTTCAAAGGGATGACGCGCCATCAACTCCTGATCATTGCCTACGACGAAGGTGGCGCATTTACCGTCAACGAACGACATGCCGCGTGGCAGGAAGCCTTCGACCAGGAAGAAACCTGGCGTAGACAGGCCATCGCACGATCCGGCCCTGAGTATGCAACGACCGGCAAACACACGCGCTTTTTCGTCGAGTGCATCGAGCACTACCAAGGCTTGCCGGCGATCGAACAGGCGCAGTACCCGGTCACCTACGTTTCAAGCTTGCGGCACGCCATCGCAACGGAACGGCCCACTCAACCGCAGGGAAGCCAGTTCGTGACGCTGCTAGAACTTTTGCTCCGCCACGGCCTGGCTCGAAATAGAAGGCTCGCGGCTCTTGCCATGCGGGCCACGCCGTCAACCGCATCATCGTAGCCCCACGCTCAGTGACCGCCGGCCGGCCGGCCAACTCGGGTAAAATACTTCGTTACGCGTGCAGCCCCCGTGCCTGCACCACGGGCGCTCCCGCCCGCCTCCCGCTTATCACCGAAGGATTTGCCCATGACAGGCTTCGATCGCCAAACGATCTCCGATATCACCGCCAAGATGCTGCTCGAAGTGCAGGCGGTGCACTTCAACGCCGAGAAGCCGTTCATCTTCACCTCCGGCTGGGCAAGCCCGGTCTATATCGACTGCCGCAAGCTCATTTCGTATCCGCGCGTGCGTCGTGGCCTCATGGAGATGGCCGAAACGACGATCCTGCGCGACGTCGGCTACGAGCAGATCGACGCCGTCGCCGGTGGCGAAACGGCCGGCATCCCGTTTGCGGCCTGGATCGCCGATCGCCTGATGGTACCGATGCAATACGTGCGCAAGAAGCCGAAGGGCTTTGGCCGCAACGCGCAGATCGAAGGCCATCTCGAGGAAGGTTCGCGCGTGCTGCTCGTCGAGGACTTGACCACCGACAGCCGCAGCAAGATCAACTTCATCAATGCGCTGCGCACGGCGGGCGCGCACGTGAACCACTGCTTCGTGCTGTTTCACTACAACATCTTCAAGGAAAGCGTGTCGGTGCTCAAAGACATCGACGTCGACCTGCACGCGCTCGCGACGTGGTGGGATGTGCTGCGCGTAGCCAAGGCCTCGGGCTACTTCGATACGAAGACGCTCGACGAAGTCGAGAAGTTCCTGCACGCGCCGGCAGAATGGTCGGCCGCACACGGTGGGGCTACGGCTACGCCGCAGTAACGCAGTAGGTCGGTCAATGACGGCGGGCCCGCGCGAAACGGGCTGCCCGATCCGCTATGAATCGACAAAAAAGCCGCTTGTCCTGGGACGAGCGGCTTTGTTTTTTTCAGACATAAGCTCAACGCGCGTCGCGGCGCGCTGCCTCACTCACGGCTCGCCGCTGCCCCCTGCCGGCACCGCCCCCTCTGCCGACGAGAGATTCATGAGCCCTGCGCTCTGCGCGTACTGAAACAGTTGTGAGTCGCGCTCGAGCCCCAGCTTCTGCAGCGCGCGCGTCTTCTGCGAACTGATCGTCTTGATGCTGCGATTCAAATGGACCGCAATCTCCTTGACCGTCAGCCCGGATACGAACAGCCGCACGACCTCGATCTCGCGCGGCGACAGCAGCATGTCATCGACCCGGCCGCCCGCGTTGGCGCGCAGCATGTCGAACACCGCACGCACAGCCGGGCTCGCATACTCCACCCCTTGCGTCACATAGCGGATCGCCAGCCCGATATGGGCGAGATCGTCGGACTTATTGACGACGCCAATCACGCCTATGTCCTTCAGACGCTTCAGCAGCGCCGCATTTTCAAGCATCGTCAGCACGACGATCCCCAGCGCCGGAAAGTGACGCCGGATATAGCCGACGAGCGGCAGGCCGTCGCCGTAGCGGCCACCTGGCATGGCCAGATCGGTCACGAGCACGTCGCACGGCACGCGGGTCAGCACATCGACGAGCTCCGTCGACTGGCGCGCCTGCGCGACGACCTCGACGTCGGGAAACTGCGCGAGCGCATGCTGCGCGCCGAGCAGGATCACGGGATGGTCGTCGGCAATGACGACACGAATTCGGCGACCGTTGCTCATGGCCGGGGAACAGGCAGACAACTCCTTTCCTGAAAGTTCGTTCGCGCAAACCGACATTGATTTATCCATACTTGTATCGCTCGACCTTCCCCGCCGATAGCCTCGAACGCCCCACACTATGCCTCGCCTCGCTCGCCTATGGGCGTACGCCACGCGATATCCAACCCGACCGCACAAAAAATTGCAATGCTAGACTCGATCATAGCGTCGGACAGCCGGCTGAAAGGCTAATTGCGACAGCGGCGGCGCGCTCTTCCTGTTTTCATCGACAAGGAACCGGCTCATGCACAAGCACGGCTCGGCTGTGACATCGGCATCTTCGGCTTTCAAGCGGCGTCCGGCACGCCAAGCCGCAATGGCGGCATGCCTGGCCACGCTCGCCGCGCAGGCGGCGGCACAGTCGTTCACGGTCACGAGCACGAGCCTGCAAGGCGGCCGGGTCGACGCGCAGCAGGTCTACGACAAGGACGGCTGCACGGGCGGCAACCGCTCGCCGCAGCTATCGTGGAGGAATCCGCCACCGGGCACCAGGAGCTTCGCCGTGACGATGTTCGATCCCGACGCGCCGGGCAAAGGCTGGTGGCATTGGGCTGTGGCTGGCATCCCCGCCAGCGTCACGCAACTGCCCGAGAACGCCAGCGCTTCGGGCTTTCTGAAACGCATCCATGCATTCGAGGCGCGCAACGACTACGACGCCGACGGCTATGGCGGCCCCTGCCCGCCGCCCGGCAAACCGCATCGCTATGTGATCACCGTCTACGCGCTCGGCACGACCGACTTGCGGCTTGCGCCGGACCGCCCGCCGGTGATGTTCGACCACGAAATCCAAACGACGGCGCTCGGCTCGGCCAAGCTGACGGTCGAATACGGTCGTTGACGACCGCGGCGGGCTGCTCACGGTGGGCTGTACACGCTCGCTTTTCACGGCAACTTGCTGCGACGCACCGCAATTTTCTCGTCATCTCTCACGAAAGCCGTAAAATCACGGTTTCGGCGCCCTGCGCGCGCCATTTGTCAATCCGAGTAACCCAGCGAGATCGAAATGAGCACGAAAGTTTTCGTCGACGGACAGGAAGGCACAACGGGCCTGAAGATTTATGAATACCTGTCGCGACGAGCCGACGTCGAGATCCTGCGGATCGACGAAGCCAAGCGCAAGGACCTCGACGAGCGGCGTAAGCTCATCAATGCCTCCGACGTCACGTTCCTGTGCCTGCCCGATGTCGCCTCGCGCGAATCGGCGAGCCTCGTCGAGAACGACAAGACAGTCCTCATCGATGCGAGCACCGCATTCCGCACGAGCCCCGACTGGGCCTACGGCCTACCCGAACTCGCGCGCGCGCAGCGCGAACGGCTGCGCACGGCCAAGCGCATCGCGGTGCCGGGCTGCCATGCGTCCGCGTTCGTACTGGGGATGCGTCCGCTCGTGGAAGCCGGTGTCGTGGCGCCCGACTTCGCCGCGCATTGCTACTCCATCACGGGCTATAGCGGCGGCGGCAAGAAGATGATCGCCGACTACGAAGCCGCCACACGCGATGCCAAGTTGGACAGCCCACGCCCCTACGCGCTCGCGCTTGCGCACAAGCACTTGCCGGAGATGGCCGCGCATACGGGCCTCGCACACGCGCCGGTATTCACGCCGATCGTCGGCAGCTTCTACAAGGGCTTGGCCGTCACGACCTACTTCTCGCCGAACCAGCTTGCCAAGCGCGTGACGCCGCGCGACGTGCAAGCGCTGTATGCCGAGTACTACGCGGGCGAAGCGTTCGTGCGCGTGATGCCGTTCGATGCGGAGCAGAACCTCGACGCCGGTTTCTTCGACGTGCAGGCCAACAACGAGACGAACCGCGTCGACCTGTTCGTGTTCGGCAATGAGGAGCGCTTCGTGACCGTCGCGCGGCTCGACAACCTCGGCAAGGGCGCCTCGGGCGCGGCCATCCAGTGCATGAACCTCGCGATCGGCGCGGCCGAAGACACGGGCTTGCAACGCTGACTGGCTCTGCCCAGCATTGGTCACAACAAAGCCGGTGCATCAGCCGGCTTTTTTATTGCGAAAAAAAAGCCCGCCTTGTGAGGCGGGCTGAATCCATATCAGAGGAGACATGGAGGAGACGCTTCGGACTTTAGCAAACGACTTGGTGCAACGCAACAAGACCAAGCAACAGCGTCCATCACGTTGCCTTCCCGCAACAAATATCACTGTCACACCAACGTCATCGACAGCAAAAAGCTGAGCTGATCGACGCCGATAGGCTTCACGAGATGCACATCGAAGCCGGCCGCAAGCGCCATCTGCCGATACTGCGGCTGGCCCCAGCCCGTCAGCGCAATCAACAGCAACGGGCTGCCGCCCGCGAGCTCGCGAAGCGGTCGCGCTGCATCGAGGCCCTCTAGCCCCTCTAGCTGCTGCGCGGCGATCTCGACAAGCACTGCGTCGGGCAAATGCTGCTGCGCGAATTCCAGTGCTTGCTCGACACTGTGTACGGCAATCGTTTCGTAGCCCAGGCTGTCGAGCAGATTCACTAGTTCCGTGAGCGCTTCGTCATCAGGGTCGGCCACGAGAACCTGCTTGCGGACAGCGGAGTGCGCCACAGCGCGCTGCGTTGCCTTCACCGCCGTTGGACGCGGCTCCTTTCCATGCCAATCCGTCTTCATCGTTTCGTCAAACCTCGCTGCGGGCCACACGTGTCAAATGAAGCTGAAGGGTCGCAACGAAAAATTTCATCGGACTCCGAATTTTTGTATTAAACGCCTGTTCGCATGCCGATGTTCAGCGAATAATTAAAAATAAGGCGATTTTCCGATCCTTTGCAAAGATTTTTTTCGCGCTCTGCCAATGCGCTATGCCGTCGTTCGTTTCAAACGCAATAAAACGTCGAAACCGCGCGCCTAGCGCCAATAATCAACGCTTTCCTTGCATATGTCGAACGGTCTATAGCCAATCATTCGTTCGACCTTGTACGCAAACGTTTGGCATTCCCCTCTTCTTTCATGCCTTTCAGCCGGTGGCGCCGCTAAAGTTCGCGCGTCCTTGCTCCGTAGACGCGGCTGTAGCTCGCAGGGGTCGCAGCCTGGTGCCGTTTGAACCGTGCGCCGACATGCGTCTTCCGTTGTGCGCCGACGTGTTTCGTCTGCGCTTTTGATTGCAAGGAAATCTGCCGTGAAACCGAGTCTTTATACGGGCATTGCTATGGCATTGCTCGGTGCGGCGTGCCTCGCGCCGCAAGCTCATGCAACGCTAGGGCAAACCGCCGCCTCCGTCTCGCAAGACGAATCCAACATGCGCGCCATACGACATGTCAGCGCCGTGCAAGCCGCCTACACCGTCCATACGATCGAACTCCCCTCGGGCACGGTCGTGCGCGAATACGTCGCGCAGACCGGCATCGTGTTCGGCGTGGCCTGGAACGGGCCGACATTGCCCGACCTCAAGGCCACACTGGGCGCGGCGTTCGACCGCTACGTGAACGCGAACCTCATCCGCCGCGCCAACCCGCTCGCCGTCGCCGACAGCGACCTCGTCGTTTATTCGGCCGGCCATCTGCGCGCGTTTGCCGGCCACGCGTACCTGCCGTCGGCGGTGCCGGCCGGCGTCGACGTCAGCGTCATTCAATAAAGGGGAACGAAGCATGCGTCACTTCTCTCGCGTCGCCTCGGCCACCCTCTTCTGCTTGAGCGCGATCCTTCTCGCGGCCTGTGGCGGCGGAGGTGGAGGCGGCTCGGCCGCGCCGGCGTCTACCACCAACACCACCAGCAATACGACTAACTCGACGACCAACTCGGTCGCGCCGATAGCCAACACCGCGGCCATCGTCGTCGATGGCGGGGTGTCGGGCACACCCAACATGCCATTCGTCAGCATCACGGTGTGCACGCCAGGCACGGCCAATTGCCAGACCATCGACCATGTACTCGTCGATACGGGCTCGTGGGGCCTGCGTGTATTCGCCTCGCAATTGCCGGCGTCGGTCCCCCTTCCGCAGGAAACCGACGGCAGCGGCAATCCGTTGGCCGAGTGCATGCAGTTCTTCGACGGCTACACGTGGGGCGCCGTGCGGACAGCCGACGTGAAGATCGCGGGCGAGACTGCGCACTCGCTACCGGTTCAGGTCATCGATCCGAACTACTCGAGCATTCCCGCAGGCTGCGCCAACACAGGGGTGGCCCGCAATACACCGAGCCTGCTCGCCGCGAACGGCATCCTCGGCATCGGCGTGTTCAAGCACGACTGCGGTGCGGCCTGCGCACAACAGCCCATCGCGGGCACCTACTACACGTGCGCGGGAACCTGTACGTCGATTGCCGTGGCCGAGACGCTGCAAGTGGCCAACCCCGTGCCGTATTTCAGCACCGACAACAACGGCGTGATCGTGAGCCTGCCGTCCGTGCCGAGCGGCGGCGCGCAAACGGCCAGCGGAGAGTTGATCTTCGGCATCGGCACGGCGGCCAACAATGCACTCGGCAACGCGCAGGTGATCGGCGTCGATCCACGCAAAGGCGTGTTCACGACGACGCAGAACGGCACGAGCTATACGAACAGCATCATCGACAGCGGCTCGACCGGCCTGTTCTTCGCCACGACGCAGATCCCGACGTGCGCGAGCCCGAATAGTTCGTACTACTGTCCGTCGTCGACCGAGCAATTGGACGCCACCAACTTCGGCGTGAACGGCACGACGAGCGCGGTCACGTTCAGCGTCGGCAATGCGAGCGCCCTCGCGCAAAGCTCGGCCGGCGATGCGGCGATGCCGCTGCTGGCCGGTCCCGCGTTCGTCGGCTCGACGGTGTTCGATTGGGGCTTGCCCTTCTTCTATGGCCGCAACGTCTACGCGGCTATCGAGCAGCAGAGCACGCCGGGCGGCGCCGGACCGTATTTCGCTTACTGAGACTGCGAGCGCACGCCGCCGCGCCTGGCGCGGCGTGCGCTCGTCACGCGCTACCAGGGTCCCGCCCGGCGGCCCGGCGCTGGTAACCCGCCCTTTCCCGCCTTACCTTACCTTACCTTTCCTCCCGCGCGAGCACGTCGACCAACGCGTCGCGCAGCATGGCGATCGGCCGCATGAGCCGCCCAGGCAACGTTCCGTGCACGAGCCATACGTTGAGCCCGCCCGCGAATTGCGGCACCTCGACGATCCGCAACGAGTCACGATGCGCACTGCGCTCGAGCGCGCCCGGCGTGACGACGCCAAGACCGACACCGCGCGCGACGAGCGAAAGCTGCAACTCGGAGCCGAACGCCTCGACGGCCACCTCGAACGGCAAGCCGGCCGTCTGTAGCGCGCGTGCCAGCGCCGAGCGCATGCCGCAGCCATCCTGGTTGAGCACCCACGGATAGCGCGACAGTTGCTCGAACGTGAGGCGCGTCACCGCCTGCTTGCCACGCTCGACACCGGGCAGATCGAACGTGCGAGGCGCGACGATCAGCGTTCGCTGCACGGCCAGTAGCGTCCCCGCCACCCCATCGGGCAGCGTGAAGGACGCCGGCATCATCACCACCGACGCGTCGACTTCGGCGCGCAGCGCGCGCTCGAGCAGCGCCGGCGACCAACCCGCCGTCACGCGCAGCGTGAGATTCGGGAACGCCGCGCGCAGCCGATCGATCGGCGCTTCAAGCGCCAAATCGGACAAAAACGGCGGCACGCCGATCTTGAGTTCGCCGGCCGGTTCGCTGTCGGGCGCGGCGACGGCCATCAAATCGTCGACCGAGCGCAGCACCGCGCGCGCGAGCGCATACACCTCCTTGCCCGTGCCCGTCGGCTTCAGCGGCTTGCTTTGCCGGTCGAGCAGCGGCACGCCGAGTGCCGTCTCGAGGTTCTGCACACGACGAGTCAACCCCGGCTGCGTCAAATGGAGCTTGGCTGCCGCACGCACCATCGAGCCGCTGTCGATCACCGCCACGAACGCCTGCAAATCACGCGTATTCAAAACAATCTCGCATAATCAATATAGACATATTTCAATTGTCGCATAGATGTCCAAACCCTACGATGAGTGTTCCGCCACGCTTATGGACATGCTTGATGAATCACCCTGCCGAACTGACCCACGCCACCGCGGCGGCCGCCGAGCCGGCGCGCCCGCTGACGACGCCGCTCACGATCTTGTTCGCCACCTCGATCGGCGTGATCGTCATGAACCTGTTCGCGGCCCAGCCGTTGACCGGACCGATCAGCCACGCTCTGGCGCTGCCGCCCGGTCTCACGGGCCTGATCGCCATGCTGCCGCAGCTCGGCTACGCGCTTGGCCTCGTCCTGCTGGTGCCGCTCACCGATCTGATCGAGAACCGACGGCTCGTCGTCCGCACGCTCGCCGCTTGCTCGGCCCTGCTCGCGATCGCGATGCTCGCGCACTCCGGGATGCTGTTCCTCGCGGCCGTCTTCCTGGCCGGCGCGAGTTCGAGCGTGATCCAGATGCTCGTGCCGATGGCCGCGTCGATGGCACCCGAAGCGCGCCGCGGCAGCGCGGTCGGCAACGTGATGAGCGGGCTCATGCTCGGCATCCTGCTGTCGCGTCCGCTCGCCAGCCTCGTGGCCGGCTCGATCGGCTGGCGCGCGTTCTACGGTATTGCAGCCACAGCCAATGCCCTGCTCGCCTGCGTGCTCGCCGCGCAGCTGCCGCGCCGCGTTCCGCTCGTGCACACGCGCTACTCGACACTACTGCGTTCGCTAGCGACACTGCTCCGCACCGAGCGCGTGCTGCAACGGCGCTCGCTGTCGGCCGCGCTGGCGATGGGCGCGTTCAGCGCATTCTGGACGGCGATCGGTTTGCGGCTGGCTCAGGCGCCGTTCGGGTTCAGCTTCTATGACCTCGCATGGTTTGCACTGGCTGGTGCAGCCGGCGTCGTCGTCACGCCCTTGGCTGGCTATTGCGGCGATCGCCAACAGGGGCCGGCCGCGTTGCGGCTCGGTCATGCGAGCATGCTGGCGGCCCTGCTCGCCGCCGGCATGGCAGGCGCGGACTGGTTCGGCTTCGACGCGCATGCGCACCGCGTGCTCGCCCTCGGGCTGCTCGTCGCGAGCGCGGCCACGCTGGACGCGGGAGTCGTCACCGATCAAACGCTGGGCCGGCGCGCCATCAACCTGATGAATCCAGCCGCGCGTGGCCGGCTCAACGGTTTGTTCGTCGGGATCTTTTTCGTGGGTGGCGCACTAGGGGCGTCGCTGGCAGGTATGGGCTGGGCCTGGTACGGGTGGAGCGGCGTGTGCGGCGTCGCGCTCGCGTTCGCGGCCAGTGCATTTGTGCTCGGCCTGCTGCCGGGGGCGCACGACGAATAAGCAGGAGATAGCAGGCGTATTGAGGTATCGCAAAACAGCGAGGGCGGCCGGTCATGCCGTGCCGCCCTCGTCATTTCAGGCTGATCGGACAAGAAGTCGCGTCAGTGCCGCACGAGCGCCATCATCGCGCCAAAGCCGACGAATACGCCGCCCGTCAGGCGGTTGAACGCGCGAGCCACGCGCTCGCTCTTGAGCGTTGCGCCGATGCGCGCGCCAAAACCCGCGTAGACCAGATACCAACTGACTTCGATCACCGCGAACGTCGAAACGAGGATGCCGAACTGCGGCAACGTCGGCTCGGCCGCGTTGAGGAACTGCGGCAGCAGCGCGGCCGCGAAGAGGATCGCCTTCGGGTTGCTGCTCCCAACGAGAAAACCGTTGCGATAGAGCGCCCACGGGGAGCGCACGACCTTGAGACCACCGGCCGCTTCGTCCGATGCCTCGGGTGCCGCGTCCTGAACGTTCGCCCGCCACGATTTCACGCCGAGGTAGACGAGATACGCGGCACCGATCAGGCGCAACGCATCGAACATCGTCGGCCATGCTTTCAGGAACACGCCGAGGCCCGCTGCCGAAACGCACAGCATCAGCACGACGGCCGACAGACAGCCCGCCATCGTGGCCGTTGCACAGCGCAGGCCGTGCCGCGCGCTATGGGTCATCACGACCAGCATGTTGGGGCCGGGAATCGCGCAAACGACAAAGACAGTGGCAACGAACAGCCACCAGGTGTGCAGACTCATAAACTTCAGTTCTCCTGTTCTTTCGTGGCGTGGCGGGATGAAGCATGGATTATGCGCCCGATCGGCAGCCCCCGTCGGGCACACTCGTATTGCCGCATCCCACCCTGCCAGCGCCCGCCATCACTCCCGGCCTGCGCGTCGCGCCGCCACCTTGCCGAGTACGGCGAAATCCTTGTCACCGTCGCCGTGCGCCATCGCCTCGAGCAGGCTGTCGCGCACGACGCTAGCCACGGGCAGCGGCGTCGAGCACGCGTCGGCGGCCGCCAGCGCGAGCCGCACATCCTTGAGGCCGAGCCGAGCCTTGAACATCGCCGGTTCGTAGCGCCCTTCGGCAATCATCCGGCCGTAGCCCGAGTACACCGGGCCCGGAAAAACACTCGACGTGATGACATCGAGAAAATCCGCCATCGCGACGCCGTGCCCGGCCAGTAGCGCGGACGCCTCGCCCATCGTCTCCACCGCGGCGGCCAGCGTGAAATTCGCCGCCAGCTTCACGACGTTCGCGTGCTGCGGCAGCGAACCGATGCGCCAGGTCTTCTGGCCGATCACATCGAAGATCGGCTGGACGCGGTCGATCGCTTCGGCCGAGCCCGCCGCGATGACCGTGAGCTTGCCCGCAGCCGCCACGTCGGGGCGCCCCATCACGGGCGCAGCCACATAGTGGATGCCGCGTACTGCATGTTCGTGCGCGAGCGTCTCGGCCAGGGCGACCGACACCGTGGCCAGGTTCACATGCACGAGATCGCGCGGCGCGTGCTCGAGCAGCGCCGCATCGAACACCTCGCGCGCGGCCGCATCGTCAGCCAGCATCGACAGCACGGCATCGCCCGAGAACGCGCCAGCCGGCTCGTCGACGATCGTGGCACCGAACGCCGCCAGCGGCTCCGCGCGTTCGCGCGTGCGATTCCACACGCGCACCTGGTGTCCTGCCTTCAGAATGTTTTCCGCCATCGCGTGGCCCATGCCGCCGAGGCCGATAAAGCCGATATCCATCGATCGCTCCTGTCCGGTTCGCAAGAACTGTGGAGTAGAGCACGGATGCGCGAAGCTCGCCGGGCACCGCGCAAACGGGTCCTGAACGCATCGCGCGCCGCGGTGCGATACTGCAGCGATGCAGCCCGTTACCGCGACTTTCCGCTTCTACGAGGAGCTCAACGATTTTCTCGCCCGGCCGCTGCGCCGGCGCGCGTTCAGCTGCGTGTGCGCCCGCGCCGCCACGGCCAAGCACATGATCGAAGCGCTCGGCGTGCCGCACACCGAAGTCGAGTTGATCCTCGTGAACGGTGAATCGGTGGGATTCGATCGCGTCCTCGAGGACGGCGACCGCGTGGCCGTCTACCCGAAGTTCGAGACGCTCGACGTGACGCCGCTGCTGCGTGTGCGGGCCGAGCCGCTGCGCGCGATACGGTTCGTCGCCGACGCCCATCTCGGTGGCCTCGCCAATCTGCTGCGGCTGGCCGGCTTCGACACGCTGTATGACAACCACTTCGCCGACGAGGCAATCGAAGCACTCGCCTCGGCCGAAGGCCGCATCGTGCTGACACGCGATCGCGAGTTGCTCAAGCGCCGCACGATCACGCACGGCTGCTATGTGCGCGCGCTCAAGCCAGAAGTGCAATTGCGCGAGCTGTTCGACCGGCTCGATCTCGCACGCAGTGCACATCCGTTCCGGCTCTGCCTGTCGTGCAACGTACCGCTGCGACGCATCGACAAAAGCGACGTGATCGGCCGTGTGCCCGAAGGCGTGCTGGAGCGGCAGGCGCAGTTCGTCACGTGCGACGTCTGCCGGCGCATCTTCTGGGAGGGCTCACACTGGAAGCGCATGCGCACGCTCGTCGATTCGGTCGTTCGGTCATCGCGGACGGCTCACGCACTTGACCCGTAGGGTAAGCGCCGCGTTTCTTCGCCCGCTTGCTGCCGTTATGGCGCGGGTGCCCGTTCAGCCTCGATCATGCCGCGCGAAGCAGCCCGATCGGTGCGCGACACGCGCGACGCGTCGGCTGGCACGTGCAACGTGAGCTCCGTATCGGATGTGAGGTACGTCCGCGTCGCGGCAAGCGGCGCGAACAAATAGACGCGCGATTCGCGCAGAAAGCGTTCGATATGCATGATGCAACTCCCGTTGAGTCCGCCTGCAGGCGGACAACGTTCAAGGGCGACGCGCACACACGCGGCAAACCATGCGCGCAGGCGGTCGTCTGTCTTGGGAGCGGGCTGGACTAGGCAGGCCCGTTGAGCCTGCAAAGGGAAGCGCGCTGACCCGGCAATGCGGGTCGGCGGCGGAAAGGAAACCGGTCGCTAACGCGCGATTGCGAAGTGGGTGCCGGCACGAACCGGCATCGAAGGTCGACTACAAGAAGGTGTGTCCAAGAAGGACTCCGTCGATTGAAACCAGCGCGGATTCTATGCCTGCCACCTTTCATCAGACAAGAGGAAATTCGTCACTTCGATCCCGCCGCGAACTTGTGACCCATGCCACAACCCAATGCCGCGACGTTTTGCATACCGAAACGGTGCCCAGCGCGCACTTCGTGGAGGAAAGCGCCACAGCATCTCAAATTAGTGTTGACTCGTATTGAAGCGGGCAACTAGAATTCAGCCAATTCCACAAATGGGGCATATGCCTTGGACAGTTGCAGTAGTCGACCTTCGAACAGTTTTTCTGCCTGAGTCGCAAGACGTCCGAGCTGATTTCCCCATAGCCGCCGTCTCGCCAATCAGGCAGACGGTGCGCGTCGCAGTATTTCTTCTGTAGCACCTCCCGCGCATCTCTTCGAATGGCCGCCGTTTAGACACGTGCGCCACCGTGCTCACGTTCGTCCGAATGGTCTGGCGTTGCGAGCCTTCGGGCTTGCGACGCCGCTCGTTCGCGCCGCTTTGCATGCCTTGCGTCCAGCACGCCCGGCAGGCTGGGCGACGCGCGTCAAAACCCATTGGGCTGCGCTTTGTACGCGAATCCCGATGCGAAAACGAAAAGGAGCTCGCCGTGTCCGACCCCGACCCTAGTCGATCTCCGACCTGGCGTGCCCGCACGCCACGGCCGGTCCACTTCGCCTGACACCAAGGCCGCATGCGTTCCTTTGCGTCACGCCGATCAATCGGCCTGATGCGAACCGAAACCGACGAGCCAAGGCCCCTCAGGCGCCCGCTCTCGGAATTTTTCGCTTCGCCAACGCACAAGGAAATCGCCATGCAATTCGCTCTGCTCGTTTCATCGCTGCCCCACGTCGACGACGCTCGCGCGCAATACAACGTCATGGTCTCGCACCGCACGCATACGCCGCTTGCCGCTCGTCTCGTTGCCGCGCTGCGCACGGCCCTCGCCGCATTCACGCGCTGAAGACGCCGAATCGATCACCCGTACGGCCTGTCGCGCTGCGCTTGCGCGCATAGCAGGCAGGTCGTACGAGGCATCAAGCATCACCAGGACAACTAGAACATGTCAACCACACCAGCAAACCTCGCCCAGGCACGCACCGCCGTGCTCGACGAAGCCCATGTCGGCGATATTCAAGGCGCCTTCGGCACGATCGCGCATCACGATACGGCGCCGCGCGGCAATTGGATGGCGCGCCTGCGCACGCTGCTCGCGATCCTCGGCCCCGGCCTCATCGTGATGGTCGGCGACAACGATGCCGGCGCATTCGGCACCTACACGCAGGCCGGCCAGAACTACGGCACGACGCTCCTCTGGACGCTCGCGCTGCTCATTCCGGTGCTGTACGTCAATCAGGAAATGGTCCTGCGTCTCGGTGCGGTGACCGGTGTGGGCCACGCCCGCCTGATCTTCGAACGCTTCGGCAAGTTCTGGGGGGCGTTCAGCGTCATCGACCTGTTCCTGCTCAATGCGCTGACGATCGTCACCGAGTTCATCGGCATCACGTTCGCGCTCGACTACCTGGGCGTCTCGAAGGTGCTCGGTGTCTGCATCGCCGCCGTCCTGACGATGGCTGCGGTGAGTACCGGCAATTTCCGGCGTTTCGAGCGGTTCGCCATCGTGCTGTGTCTGCTGAGCCTGCTGCTCGTGCCGGTGCTCGTCTCGATCCACCCGCCCGTGCACGCGATCGCTCGCGACTTCTTCGTGCCGACCTGGCCGAAGAACTCGAAGCTCTCCGACGTGATGCTGCTCGTGATCGGCATCGTCGGCACGACCGTCGCGCCGTGGCAGCTGTTCTTCCAGCAAAGCTATGTCGTCGACAAGCGCATCACGCCGCGCTTCATGAAGTACGAAAAGGCCGACCTGTGGATCGGCATCGTGTTCGTGATCATCGGCGGCGTCGCGATGATGGCGTTCTCGGCCGCGCTGTTCGCAGGCCGTCCGGAGTTCGGCAACTTCACCGATGCAGGCGGCATCATCGCCGGGCTGCACAAGTACGTGGGCCAGACGTCGGCGACGATCTTCGCCGTGGCGCTGCTCGATGCGTCGATCATCGGCGCGGCTGCGGTCTCGCTGTCGACGGCCTATGCGATCGGCGACGTGTTCCGCATCCGTCACTCGCTGCATCGCGGCGTGCTCGATGCAAAGGGCTTCTACCTCGTGTACTTCGCGATCATCGCGCTGGCCGCCGGACTCGTGCTGATGCCTGGCAGCCCGCTGGGCCTGTTGACCGAAGCCGTGCAGACGCTCGCGGGCGTGCTGCTGCCGAGCGCGACGGTATTCCTGCTCCTGCTGTGCAACGACAAGGCTGTGCTCGGGCCGTGGGTCAATTCGAAGCGGCTCAATCTGTTCACGGGCGCTGTGATCGCCGTGCTCGTCGTGCTGTCGATCATTCTGACCGCAGCCACGGTCTACCCGGACATCTCGGGCGCTGCCATCGTCAAGATCCTCGTAGGGGGCATCGCGGTGTTCGCGGCCGGCTATGCGGCCACCGAATTGCGCCGCCGCGCCACGCGCGAACACACCGCATCGAACGATGGTCTCGACGCGGCCAAGCGCGCCAAGCTGCGCACCCACTGGCGCATGCCGCCGCTCGAAGAGCTCGAAGCGCCGAATGTCACGCTGGCGACGCGCGTATGGATGGGGGCACTGCGCGGCTATCTCGTGATCGCAGTCGGACTCGTCATCGTCAAGGTCGTGCAGATGGCGATGCACTAACGAACTAACAAGCTGTTGTTTGACCAGGCCCAGCCGCCCTATCCCAGAGCGGCCCCGGCCTGACCCGGTCAAAAGTTGGGCGCGGCACTCTTACGAATGCCGCGCCCTTTTTTACGTCTGTAGCGACGCGCGGCTTCATCACCGCCGCGCGCGATCCATCACTCAAGCCATCGCCGCGCCCGCAAGCCTGAAGCGGCTCAGCGTCTGCTGGAGGCGCGTGGCCTGCTCCGACAACGACTGCGCAGCGGCGGCGGCCTCTTCGACGAGCGCCGCGTTCTTTTGCGTGACCTGATCCATCTGCGTCACGGCGATGCTGACCTGGCTGATGCCCTTGCTCTGCTCGTCCGACGCGCCCGCGATTTCGGCGATGACACCGCTCACCCGCACGACGTCATCACGAATGGCAGCCATCGTGTCGCCCGTCCTGCGCACGAGATCGGCCCCCACGCCGATGCGCGACACCGACGCCGAAATCAGATCGCGAATCTCACGCGCGGCCGTGGCCGAACGCTGCGCGAGCGTCCGCACCTCACCGGCCACCACCGCGAAGCCGCGACCCTGCTCACCTGCACGCGCCGCTTCGACGGCCGCATTGAGCGCGAGGATGTTGGTCTGGAATGCGATGCTCTCGATCGTGGTGATGATGCCTTCGACGTCCTTCGAGCTGTCGGCGATGCCTTGCATCGTGACGACGATCTCCTGCACCGCGTTCGTGCCGGCCCCCACGTCACGCGAGACGCGGGCGGCCATGTCGTTGGCCTGATTCGCGTTGCCGGCATTGTTGTGCACCGTGCCCGTGATCTGCTCCATGCTCGCGGCCGTTTCCTGAAGCGCCGCGGCCTGCTCTTCGGTCCGGCGCGACAGGTCAAGGTTGCCCGTCGCGATCTCGCGCGAGGCCATCGTGACCGCGGACGACACTTCGGCGACATCGCGCAGCACGCCCGCGAGGTTTTGCGTCATACGATTGAGCGCATTGAGCAGCTCGGCGATTTCGTCACGCCCGTCGGCCCGCAGCTCGGCCGTCAGATCGCCCGACGCCACGCGATTGGCCACCGACACCGCGCTGGCGAGCGGCTTCGTAATGCGGCGTGTCACGGTCCAGGCAAGCGCGGTACCGGCCAGCACCGCGAGCAGCGTGGCGCCGATCATCACGCCGCGGGAAAACGAGGCAAGGTGGTCATTGTCGTCGACGGTCACGCCGGCCTGCTTCGCTTCGTAATCGCTCAGGGCACGCAGCTTGTCCGCAAAGCTGTGCAGCTTGACGTACGCATCGCCGTAAGCGACCTTGGCCGCTTCGTCGCGATTGCCGCCGTCGGCCAGCTCGATGACCTTGGCGGCCGCCGCGTCGTACTCGGCGCCGGACGCACGCGCATCGGCCAGCACGGCCTGCCCCTGCGGCTGGGTCATGAACGGCGCGAGCTTGTTCAGCGCGTCGTTGTATTCGGTCTGGTTCTCGCGCAGACGATCGTGTGCTTCGTGCATGCGCTCCGGCGAGGGATCGGAGGCGATCTGGAAGATGCGTGCGACGCTGCCGCGCTCGTTGTCGATCGCGCGCGTCACCTGCTTGTCGGCGGCCCAGTCATGCGAAACGAGCCAGGCACTGCCCGCCGCCATCCGCGACATGTTGACGACGGCCACTACGCACATCGCAAAGATAAGACAAATAAGAACTGCGAAACTAATCGCGAGGCGCTGCCCGATTTTCACTATGACTCCAGATTCTCACGTTGACGTGCTAAGACCGATACGGCGTACGACAGCTTTATCGGCAAGCACACCTGAGCTCTTTATCGGTGTTTTGGAGTATTGCCTTGATCGGGCAGCAGGCTCTCATATGAGCCTGGCGCCTTGATACATCAGACTATTTCTTCGTTCGCGTCGTAGCATCCCAACGAAGCGGCCGCATTGAGTCGCGCACGCTTGAGCAGCGCAAGCTGTGCCTCTCGTACGTTCTGCGGCTGGCCGCACCATGTGTCGAGCGGCGACTCCTGCAACGCGCGGCCATACGAAAAGCTGAGCGGCCAGGGCCGACGCCCCGTGCGATTGATGGCATCGAGGTTCGCGGTAGCCTCTTCAGGCGTCTGGCCTCCCGACAGGAAGAAGATGCCCGCGACAGCCGGAGGCACCGTGCGCCCGAGTACCGCGACGGTATGTGCCGCGACCTGCTCGACGCTCGCGTGCAGCGCGTGTCCCTTGCCGGCGATCACCATGCTCGGCTTGAGCAACATGTGCTCGAGTACCACGGCATGGCGGTTCAGCGCGTGAAAGACTTCGTGCAGCACGGCTTCGGTCACGACCGCGCAACGCGTGAGCGAGTGATCGCCGTCCATCAGCACTTCGGGCTCGACGATCGGCACGACGCCCGCTTCCTGGCAGATCGCCGCATAGCGCGCGAGCGATTCGGCATTCGCCTCGATCGCCAGGCGGCTTGGCAGCGTGTCGCTGACGTTGTAGACGGCGCGCCACTTTGCAAAGCGCGCGCCTTGCGCTTTATAGCCTTCGAGGCGCTTGGCGAGCCCATCGAGCCCCTGCGTGATTTCATCGCCGCTCGCGTGTGCAAGCGGAATCTTGCCTGTGTCGACCTTGATGCCCGGCACGATGCCTTGGTGTGCCGCGAGCTGCGGTAGCGGTTCACCATCGTCGGCTTGCTGGCCCAGCGTTTCTTCGTACAAAATCACGCCACTGATGAATTCGCCGAGGCCTGGTGTCGACAGCAGCAGCGTGCGCCATGCCCGTCGGTTTTCTTCAGTCGATTCGACACCGATAGTCTTGAATCGCTTGGCGATCGTCGGGCCGCTTTCATCGGCCGCGAGCAAACCCTTGCCTGCTTGCGCGAGCGCATCGACGGTTGCCTGGAGTTCGTTTTGTGCACTCATGGCTTGCTCCTCCGAGAAGGCGTCTCGCACGATTGTCTCGGTCGCGCGAGCGACGGTACCGATCGGTAGTCTGCGCGGCCTCGACGCAATGCGCTAGCCGCGATCCGCCAGCGTGCGATGCGCGAGTAACATAGCGCGCGCAAATTCGGTGCCCGATCAGGCAGCGGCAGGTGGCGGTGGCGCCCCGCCCGTAAGGTGCGCGAGCAGCGCTTGCAGCGATGCCAGCCATTGCCCGGCATCGGCGAAGCCATGCTTCCCCAGATGAATTCGCCAGTCCTCGCAGCATTGGCTCGCTTCGCGTTCGCCGAGCACGAGCAGCGCTCCTTTCACGCGATGCAGGCATCGCTCGAGTGCGTCGGCATCAGCCTGCCCGATAGCCTGCTGCAAAGCGACCGCATCGGCACGCCAGCTTGCCGCGAATGCCGCGCGCATGGCATCGGTCACCGATACGTCGTCTGCCACGCGTGGCGGCACGCTGCCGAACAGAGCTTCGAGCGCCAGGCGCAAACGCTCGATGGATACGGGCTTGCGCAGTACCTCGACGAATCCCTCACGCTTCGCTTGGCTGGCATCGCACGAGGCGGCCGTGTTCGCCAGCACCGGCACACCGATGCCCTGTTCGCGCAACGCCGCCACCAGCGCTGCGCCATCCATCACCGGCATGCACAGATCGGCCACGACGAGGTCATAAGGATTGCGAATCAATACATTCAATGCCTCGAGCCCATCGCTCGCGCAATCGACGTGCGCATAGCCGAGCGCCTCGAGTTGATGCGCGAGCAAAGCGCGATTCACCGGATCGTCGTCGACGACGAGAATGCGCGCACGGCGATGCTCGGGCTGCGCCTGTGGCAAGCGGCGCGGTGTCGGCGCGCCGGGCAGCGCTTCGGCGACGCCGCATGCGGTCAACGCAAGCGCGAGCTTATCCACCGAAAACGCGGTGACGTGCCACGCCTCGCCGCGACGCTGCGGATGCAGCGGTCCACGCTCGGACACCACCAGCGCGTCGATGCATGTCGCACGCCAGGTCTGCCAAGCCGACGGCAGCACGTCGTCATGCGCGCCGAACAGCGCCACGGTGCGCGCCTTCGGCGCAATGACCGGCTGCTCGACGAGGCCATCGACGATCGTCGTCGCGGGAAATCGGCTGTGCGCCCACGCCAGCATGGCCGTGTGCCACGCCTCATGTTCGCAGGCGACGACGATCGTATCGAACGCCGGGGGCGACGGGACGCATTCGTCGTCGGCGGCCTTGCCTGCACGCTCGAGCGGCAATCGCACCGTCAGCGTGGAGCCCCGCCCTTCCATGCTGCGCACGCCGACGCGGCCGCCCATCAGTTCTACGAGCCGCCGGCACAGCGAGAGCCCCAGCCCGCTGCCGCCGAAGCGCCGCGCGATCGACCCGTCAGCCTGCTCGAACGGCTCGAAGATGTGTGCCTGGCAATGCGCCGCGATGCCGATGCCCGTGTCCTCGACGGCAATCTCGACGACTTCGCGCGCGTCGTCCGTCGACAGCGCCGCACGCACGACGATCGCGCCGCGTCGCGTGAACTTGCACGCATTGCCGACGAGGTTCGCCAGCACCTGCGCCACGCGATGATGGTCACCACGCCACCAGCCGGCCAGACGCGGGTCGATCGCGCAGACGAAGCGCACCCCTTTCGCCGTGATCGCGGGTGCGAATGTCTGGGCGCAACGCTCGATGACCTCGTCGAGCCGGAACGGCGCGATCTGCAAGCGCAGCTCACGCACCTCGACCTTGGTCAAATCGAGCACGTCGTCGACGAGCATCAGCACCGTATCGAACGCACGCCTGACGGTATCGACGCGCGCCGCCTGCGCGGGCGCGAGCGGCTCCGCGGACAGCAGCTCGAGGTTGCCGAGTGCGCCGGACAGCGGCGTGCGGATCTCGTGGCTGATCGTCGCAACGAGCATCGACTTGGCGCGGTTGGCGTCGTCGGCCGTCTGCCGGGCCCGGCGCAACAAGCGCATCGTCTCCTTCTGCCGGCTGATGTCGGTCAGGCTGAACAGCACCACGCGTTGCTGCCGATAGCGCGCATGCGCGAACGCCACCGAGAGCGTGCGTCGGCGGCCGTCGGGCGTTGCGACCGATACGTCGTCCGTGAGCACCTGGCGTGGCAGCATCCCCGAGCCGCGGCGGCGGCTCGCGCTTCGCCGTTTGTCACGGCACCCGCGCCGGCGGCCTTCGAGCAGACGGCGATAGAGGCCGACCTCGTCGGGCGAGGCCGACAGCATGGCGCGTGCGATGCCGTTCTGCATGACGACGCGTTGCGTGGCCGGATCGAAGACGGTCAGCCCCACGGGGGCAGTAGCGAGCACGGTGCGATTGAACGCTTCGCTTTCGAAGACCTGCCGGGCACGCGCACGCAGTGGCTTGAGCACGAGCCGGTCGATCAGGATGACGAAAGTCCACTGCACAATCAGCAGGACACCAACCAGCGTGACCGTGAGCGACACCGACTCGCCGAGGTTCGCGACGATCGTGCGCCAGTCGAACGCATGGACCGCCACCCAACTGGGCCCCACGATACGCTGCATGACGAAGAACTCTCGGCCACGGCGAATCAGCTGCACGCGTTCGTCGGCCGCATCGAAGAGACCCGTGCTCGCGACCTGCGTCCAGCGCGCGGCGCGCGGATTGGACGGGTCGAGCCCCAGCACATGGCGTCTGTCGCGTGAGACGACGAAAAAATCGGGATCTTTGACCGCAGGATGAAAGAGCCGCGGGAACTGGGCCGACGGCACCGTCACCACGAGCACGGCAATCCGCTCCTTGCCACGATAGATCGGCGCCGCGTAGTGCTTGACGGACACGCCGTAGACATCGGAATCGTAGAGCGAGACCCAGAACACGCGCTGCTCGCGCAGCGGCTCGTCACCTTGCTTGCGCAACTCGGCATCGACGTTCGCCACGTAGCGCTCGATCAGGGCACCGGTGCCGACGTTGCGCGCCGCATCGAGCGTAGCGCCGCGCGGCGGCCAGGTGGCGAAGAAGCGGCGATCATCGGTGTACAGAAACCCGGCGACAGAGGCTCCGGTGTGACGCCCTTGCGCATCGTGCGTCACACCGGGCAGATACAGCAGCGAGCCCGACGGAATCTCGCGAATCAGCCGCAGCAAATCGGCCAGCCGCGGCCGGTCTTCGGCTCGGGTCAGCGTGGAGAGAATCGTGAACGGCTCTGCCGTGATGTCGTTGTCGGTGACGACGACGCCGTTTTGCTGCTCGAGCAGCTGCCGATAGCGTTCGACGGGCACCGGGTCTTGCTGGTGCAGGTCGCACAGTGCCTCGTAGGCTTCGACGACCTGCCTCAGGCGTGCCTGACTGCGCTCGACCTTCGACTTCACGAAGTCGCGCTCCATCAGGAACTTGGCGCGCCATTCGTCGACGCCGCGGTCGAAACGATGCGCGATCGAGACTGCCCCAGCAGCAATGAGCGAGACGGACAACACGATGCCACCGCCGAACAGCAGCAGGCGGTCGTAGCCGCCAGGCAGCGTGGCGCCGCGGCGTCGAGCGCGGCTTGCTTTCATGACGCGACATTCCCGCCGCGCTCGCGACGAGCGCCGGCTAGCGTTGAGAAGCGGCTAGGCTAGCGGCGCACGTCGCCGGACCGGGCGCAGACAGGGAAAGATAGGACGAGCGCTGTCGCAGACGCTCATCCCGCCCGACGGAGCGGCAGACTGTTATTCGAGCGCGCGCCCGGCGCGGCGCCCCGTCAGCCATGGCAAACGGCGCAGAACGTTGAAGGCGACCAGATTGCCGGCCACGACGAGCAGCAGTCCGACGACGGCAGGCGTCGACCACTGATACCCCTCAAACACCGTCGACGCGGCCAGCGCCACGAACGGGAACAGCACCGTGCAGTAAGCCGCGCGCTCCGGCCCCATCCGGCCGACCAGCATCAGGTAGGTCGTAAAGCCGATCACCGAGCCCGGTACCGCCAGATAGGCGAGCGCCCCGAGGTAGCGCACGGTCAGCTCGGGCTTGAACGAGAGCCCCGCGGCGAGACTTCCGACCGTCAGCACGCTCGCGCCGATCGCCATCGCCCAGAAGTTGGTGACCATCGGATGCAGGCCCATCGCTTGCATACGGCTCGAGAGCAGGTTGCCGGCCGAAAAGCACATCGTGCCGACCAGCGCGACCGCCAGGCCCAGCCACATGGTGCGGTCCGCCGAGTGTCGGAGCATCTCCGGCGCAAACAAGAACAGGATGCCGGCGAGACCCAGCACCGCCCCCGCGATCGCACTCGGCTGCAGCGTACGGCCTAGAAACAGGCGCCCGTTCACGGCATTGAACAGCGGCGCCGTCGAGAATACGACCGCGACGAGCCCGCTCGGCACGATGCTCTCCGCATAGTAGAAGCACAGGAAGTTGCAGCAAAAGAGCGCCAGACCTTGTGCGACAAGCAGCGGCCAGGCCGCGCGCGGCGGACGCATCGGGCGCCGCGCGATGCGCAGCACGACGAGCAGCGCGAGCGCGGCAAAGATGAAGCGCAGCGCAATCGAGACGGGCAGCGCCACCACGCCGACCTGCCACTTGATGGCGAGCCACGTCGTGCCCCAGATCAGCACGGTCGTGAAATAAAGCAAGAGGTTCATGGCAAATATCCGGTCAATCGGTCAACGAACAATCACGGCTCCGACTTTGCCGCACACGGAGTGGCTGCACTTGTCTACGTTTGCGGTTTTGTTGGGGCGCACCAAACGCAAAACGCATATCGCCCCTATACTCGAAGCTCCTCAACGATCGCCATTGCTTGCCTGTCCCGTGACCGCCAGCCCGTTCGCCCCCGAGAGCCTTGCCGAAGCCGCAGCTGCCGACGACGACACGCCGTTCGGCCTGCATTCGGTCGGCCGTACGCTGGCGCAAGCCAATGCGACGCTCGAGCGCTTCGCGTGGCTCGGCGACCATCTGGCTGCGGCCGTGTGGCGGCGCGACATCATCGAGGAAGAAACGGCCTACGATCAGCCGGGTCATCACACGTTCTCGTGCTATCTGGACGGCGGCCATCGGACCGAGCGGCAAAAGCTGCCGGGCCAATATGGCGCACCGCAGCGGCTGTGCACGCTGCCGGGCGACCACGAATCGCGCTGGTGGGTGCGCGGGCACATGCACTTTCTGCATCTGTACTTCCTGCCCGAGCATTTCACGCGTCGCGCCGTCTATGAACTCGATCGCGAGCCGCGCGAACTCACGCTCGCCGATCGCACCTATTTCGAAGATGCGCAGCTGGCCGAGCTTTGCGGCAAGCTGGCCGCGCAACAATGGGATGCCCCCGACGACAAGCTGCGCGCGAACGAGACGGCCCACGAGATGCTGAGCCTGCTGTTGCGCAGCCAGGGCGTGCGCCGCGGCGACGTCCTCGTCAAAGGAGGCCTGGCCCCCGCGACGCGACGGCGCCTGCGCGACTATGTCGATGCGCATCTGGACAGCTCGCTGACGCTGGGCGATCTGGCCGACGTCGCGTGCCTGTCGGAATTCCATCTCTCGCGCATGTTCCGCACCTCGTTCGGCCTGCCGCCGCACGCCTGGATCGCCGCACAGCGTGCCGAGCGCGCACGGGCGCTGCTGCGGACGACCGCGCTGTCGGTCGAGGACATTGCCGCGCGCTGCGGCTATGCGAACGCGAGTCACTTCGGCCATCGCTTTCGCGCCGCCGTCGGCGCGTCGCCGCTCGCGTACCGGCGCGCCATGCAAGCGGCCTGAGCCGCTGCGCCACGCAGGCTACTGATATCCCTGCTCACGACGCCGCTATTCGGCCCGTAATAAACTGCAATTAATGTCGGGTTGAAGCGGCACACACGGCTTTCTAGAATCAAAAACCCGTGGCCGGCGATTTTCCGCATTTTCATTTCAGCGTATTCGCCGATACTGCTTCCCCGTCTTACCGAAGTTCGCGGCATTTGGCATTCGACTTTTGCCGCTCACGTCGCTCGCAGCGTCGAATTCGCATTCCGCATTCATCTTCGAAAAAAAGGGAAGTCATGAATTCTCGTCTCGTCGGTATGATCGGTGCCCTCGCGCTCACCGCTTCGGTGTGGGCATCGCCGGCTCCTCCCGCACCCGCCCATGCGCTGCCGCCGGGCATCGCATGGCAGCAGGGCGATGTCGATGCCGCATTCGCGTTGGCCAAGACGCAGCACAAACCGCTGTTTCTATACTGGGGCGCAGTGTGGTGCCCCCCTTGCAACCAGGTGAAGGCGACGATCTTCAATCAGCAGGCGTTCAAGGAGCGAGCGTCGTTTTTCATCCCCGTTTATTTGGATGGCGATAGCGAAAGCGCGCAGAAGCTCAGCGAGAGGTTCAAGGTGCGCGGCTATCCGACCATGATTCTATTTAGCCCCGACGGCACCGAAATCACCCGGCTGCCCGGCGAAGTCGATGCCGCGCGCTATTTGCAGGCGCTTTCACTGGGCATGAATGCCGCGCATCCGGTCAAGCAGACGCTTGCCGCAGCCTTGAAGGATGGCGCGCATCTGGGACACGACGAATGGCGCATGCTGGCCGATTACGCGTGGGACCCAGCCGAGCCGCAGCCCGTCGCCAACGAGAAAGTCGCACGCACACTGCAAACGCTGGCTCGCCATGCGCGCGCCGACCATGCCGACGACGAGGCGCTGCGCTTCGAACTCAAGGCCGTCGCGGCCGCGGCAACCGAACCGCGCAGCGAGCCGATCGACAAGGCCGCCGCGACCCAGGCTGTCGAAGCCGTACTCGCCGATCGTGGCCGCGCCCGGGCGAACTTCGACGTGCTGGTCGCCTATGCGAACGACATCGTCCGCTACCTGAGCGCGGCGGATACCCCGGAGCGCCGCCGTCTCGTCGATGCCAGCGATAGCGCGCTGACCGCCCTCGCCGCCGACGCGACGCTGTCGACGACCGATCGCCTGAGCGCGCTGCACGGCCGCGTGACGCTGGCGCGTCTCGATGCGCCGAAAGGCGCGCCGCTGCCGCCCGCGCTGCTCAATGCCGTGCGCGAGCAGGCCACGGTCGCGAACACGGTCACGACGAACGGCTACGAGCGCTTGGCAGTCGTCGACGCAGCGGCCGATGCGCTGACCGCCGCGGGTCTCATCAACGACTCCGACCGTATGCTGCACGCGGAGCTCACACGCTCGGTCACGCCCTACTACGTGATGTCGGAACTCGGAGCCAACGCCAAGGCGCGCGGCGACTCGGACTCGGCGCTCGACTGGTACAAGCGTGCCTATGACGCATCGGTCGGGCCGGCCACACGGCTGCGCTGGAGCGTCAGCTACTTCAGCAACGTCGTCGAGCTCGCGCCACAGGACGAGGCACGCGTGCAGCAGGCGGCCAGCGCGGTGCTGACCGAGGTCAGCGCCACGCACGATGCGTTCTATGGCCGCAATCGCGCCAACATCGAGCGGCTCGTGACGCGCCTGAGCGACTGGAACCGTGGCAAGCAGCATGACGCGGCCGTCAAGCATGTGCTCGCGCAACTCGACGGTGTCTGCGCGAAGCTGCCCGCCGACGATCCGCAGCGCGCAACCTGCCACACGCTGGCCAAGCCTACCAGCGCCTAGTCGGTGCGGGCCGGCACGGGCCGGCACGGCTCGGTTCGATTCGACGTAACCAAACCGCGGCGCGGCCCGTACCCCGCGCCGCGCCCCTTTGGCAGACGGATAGTTATCGACACGATCAGAACGTTCAATTGTTCTTTTTTCGCGCAGCCCGTCACCATGCTTGCCATAGGGACAAAGCAGCAAGGGGGACGCGATGACGACCGCGCAAATGCAGTTAGGGATGAGCGAGCGCACGACACGGGCGATCGGCGATGCGCTCGCGGGAAACGGTAGCGGTAGCAGTGCGTTCGCGGGTCGCGGTGCCAGCCTGCGCTCGGCGTTGCTGTTCGCGGGCCCTGCGGTCGTCGCATCGATCGCGTACATGGACCCCGGCAATTTCGCCACCAATCTGCAAGCGGGATCGAAGTACGGCTATGCGTTGCTCTGGGTCGTCGTCGCAGCCAATGCGATCGCGATGCTGTTTCAGGCGCTGTCGGCCAAGCTCGGTATCGTCACGCGGCGCAATCTCGCCGAATTGAGCCGCGAGCAGTTTCCGGCGCCGGTCGTCTACGCCATGTGGGCCGTCAGCGAAGTGGCTGCGATGGCGACCGATCTCGCCGAATTCCTCGGCGGCGCGCTCGCCCTGGCGCTGCTGTTCCACTTGCCGCTGCTCGCAGGCATGGTGATCACCGGCCTCGTCACCTATGCGATTCTGATCGCCGAAAGGCGCGGCTTTCGGCCACTCGAGCTCATCATCGGCGGGCTCATCGCAGTCATTGCGCTCGCGTATGTCGCCGAGCTTGCGATCGTCGACGTCTCGTGGAGCGACGTCACTTACGGCAGCCTCGTGCCGACGCTGCCCGATTCGGGCGCGCTGACCGTGGCCGTCGGCATACTCGGCGCAACGGTCATGCCGCATGCGATCTATCTGCACTCGGGGCTCACGCAACATCGCTCGCCGGCGCGCAACGACGAGGGCCGCCGCAAGCTGCTGCGCTTCTCGAACATCGAGGTCGTGGTCGCGCTCTCACTCGCCGGTCTCGTGAACATGGCGATGATCGTGATGGCCAGCGGCGCGTTTCACCCTGCACATGCCGACATCGCCACGATCGACACTGCCTATCGCAGCTTGACGCCGTTGCTCGGCGCGGGGGCGGCCGGCATCTTCCTGATCTCGCTGTTGGCGTCGGGCATCTCGAGCTCCGTCGTCGGCACGATGGCCGGGCAGATGGTGATGCAAGGGTTCGTCGGTTTCCGAATCCCGGTCGGCGTGCGGCGCCTCGCGACGATGGTGCCGGCGTTCATCGTCGTCGCGCTCGGCGTCAATGCCAACGATGCGCTCGTCTACAGCCAGATCGTGCTGAGCTTCGCGCTGCCCGTGCCGATGATCGCGCTCGTCATATTCACATGCCGACGCGACATCATGGGACCGTTCGTCAACGGCCCCCTCATGAGCGTCGCGGCAATCGGCGGCACGGTAGCCGTCGTCGTGCTCAACACGGTATTGCTGCTGCAAAGCTTCGGCGTCAATGTGCCAGGCTTTGGAGCCTGATACCCGCGCCGCCGCTCAAGTGGCTCAGCGGCTCAGAACCGAATAGACGAGCAAGCCCGAGAAGGCTACGAGCACGAGCGACGCCAGGCGCAGCAACGTGCGCGTGCGCGCGGTGGACGCCGTACGGCCGCCGCTCATCAGCTTGCCGAGGCTGGCCCAGACGATGCCGATCGGTACCAGCACAGCGAGAAAAACGGCAGCGGTACGCGCGTACTGCGCAGCCGAGGTGAAGGCTTCGAGCGGAAACAGCGTGCTCGCGAACAGTAGCGCCTTCGGGTTCGTCAGCGTCGCCACGAACAAATCGCGAAAGCCGACGGGCCCCGCGGCAAGCTGTTGCGGTGAGCGGCTCGTGGCCCACATCTTGATCGCGAGCCACAGAATGTAGGCCGAGCTCAGCAGCTTGATCGCCGCGTACAGCCAGGGCCGGCCCGCTGCCAGCGCGCACAGGAAGAAGCCCCAGACCGCGATCGAGACGAGATAACCGAGCGCTTCAGCGACGAGTAGCGGCAGCGTGCGGCGCACGCCGACCTTGAGCCCCGACGACAACAGCAACGTATTGGTCGGTCCCGGCATGAGCAGCACGAGCGACACGTACAACGACATCTTCAACAAAGCGGCCTGCATGGGCACGGTTTCTCCCGGGGGTCAGCGCCCTCGTCACCGGCGGCGCGCATGGGCGGCCGGGCAATTCAGAGCGAGCGGCAACGGTCAATCGCGTTGCGTTGCGGTGTGGTCCGCGCACGATCGATCGGCGCCGCATGAAGCGGCGCGCGCGACTTTACCTCAAGTCGGAAGATGGCGGGAAGGGTGTGTGGTACGTCGGCTGACGAACGCGCACTCAGACGCCGACTTTGTTCGCCGCGAAGATGAGCCGCAGCCCGAGCGCAGCGATGGCGGTAGCGGCCACGCGGTCGACCCATTTTTTGGCGCGCAGGTACAGCTCGCGCGGGCGCCGGCTCGAAAAGCACAGCGCGACGACCGTGTACCACCCGGCTTCGACGGCGAACACGAGCGGCGGCAGCACGAAGTAGCACCACAGCGGAGGGTGTTGAGGCAGCAGCGCGGCGAAGATGCTGCCGTACCAGATCGCCGTCTTCGGATTGCTGAGCTGGGTGCTGAGCCCGATCCAGAACGACTTGCGCGCATTGAACGAACGCGCTTGCATGTCGACGTCGGCCGTCATTGGTTGAGCCGCGCCGCGCCAGATTTTCGAGGCCATGTAGACGAGATACGCACCACCTGCGAGCTTCAACGCGATATAGAGCCATTCGACCGCTTGCAGCAGCGTATAAAGGCCGGCCAGCGCGAGGCTGCCGAAGAGGATGCCGCCTGCGCCCATCCCAAGCGCGGTGGCGAGCCCAGCGGTACGCGAAAGGCTGATGGAATTGCGCGCGACGAGCACGAAGCTGGGCCCCGGAATCATCGCGCCGAGCAGCAAAGCAACGAGGATGGCCATCACGGCGGCGGAAGCGGTCATCGGTTTTTCCTCTCTCTGGCGGGAAAACGGGGGCGATGCGGCGACGTTGCTATCTGATCGACGCATGATGCTGCCGATGCCGCAAAACATAGCACGAATGCATACAAGCGGGATTTGGGGTGCGCATTTGGCGTCGTCGCGGTGGCGCATGCGCTCTTTGCTGGAAAGCAAAACGCCGCACCGACGCCTGATCGCGTCGCCAGTGCGGCGTTCGGTGGCGGTGAGCAGCACTGCCGGCAAAGATGCCCGGAGCCCGACCACCGTTCACGTGCTATCTATGCGCCGTCAAACGAGCGTGAGCTTCACGTCGATGTTGTTGCGCGTGGCGTTCGAGTACGGGCACACGATGTGCGCCTTCTCGACTAGCGACTCCGCGGCGGCGCGATCCATGCCCGGCAGCGAGATCTTCAACTCGACTTCGATGCCGAAGCCGTTCGGGATCGGACCGATGCCCACGGTGCCGTCAATCGACGCGTCAGCCGGCATGGCGATCTTGTCGCGGGCCGCGACGAACTTCATCGCGCCGATGAAGCACGCGCTGTAACCCGCGGCGAACAACTGCTCGGGGTTCGTACCGTCACCACCAGCGCCGCCGAGGTCGCGCGGCGTGGTCAGCTTCAGATCAAGCTTGCTCTCGGGTACAACGGCGCGTCCATCGCGGCCACCCGTGACGTGGGCGTTAGCACGGTAGAGAACTTTTTCGATCGACATGACAAGGCTCCTGTTAGTAGAACGGCCAACCAACATCTACCTACTTGTAGCTAAACCACTGTACGAGACGAATAAGACAAGCTGCGTTCAATCGGTGGCGGAATTGACCTGGATCTCGGCGTCGCCGCCCGCGTCGCCCCGTGTGGGTCGACGGACCGCTCTTACCTTCCCGCTGTTCCCGCCACCGCAGAAGAATTGATCGGCACCATTGGACTCAAGCCCCGAGACGCCAACACCAGACGGCATCGCAAGGCTCTCCAGCACCTCTCCCGTGCGGGGATCGATGTGCCTGAGCTCGCTTTCCTCACCTTCCCACGTGCCGTGCCAGAGCTCTCCGTCGACCCAGGTCACGCCGGTGACGAAGCGATTGGACTCGATCGTGCGAAGAATCGCGCCGCTCTGCGGGTCGATTTGATGGATCTTCCGGTCCTGATATTGGCCCACCCAGAGCGCTCCTTCCGCCCATGCGAGCCCCGAGCTACCGCTTGCAGGCGTCGGAATCGTCGCGAGCACGCGGCCGGTCTGCGGATCGATCTTCTGGATGCGATCTCCGGCGATCTGGAATAGATGTTGGCCGTCGAAGGCTGTTCCCGCTTGCGCGGCAACGTCGAGCGAGCGCTGTGTCTTGCCGGTCGTCGGATCGAAGGCGGTCAGTTTGTCGCCGGCGGCGAACCATACTTGCTGACCGTCGTAGGTGACCCCATGCACCTGGTCGGCACCGGCAAAAGGTCCGTACTCGCGAACGATTTCGGCAGGTGAGCGATTCATCTTTCCTCTTAGCTCGGTAGTGGCATGGGGAGTAATAACGTTGTCGTGAATCCGGGCACTCGCTGGGTCACCCAACGACGCGCGCGTCCGCGACCGAATGACTGTACCTTGCCCGCTGCGGCGAGCGAGTCGAGTGCCCTCTGCACCGTACGCTGACTGGCACCCAGTGCAAGCGCCAGGGCCGAGCTCGACCAGGACTCGCCGTCGGAAAGGAAGGCCAGCATATCAGCATGTCGTTCTTCGACGGGGCGTGTCAGCACGGCGATCTCGCGTGTGCCGCGCGGTGCCAGCGCGAACCCCTGCTTCGTCGCGCTTACGTCGGCCAGCGTGCCAAGCATCGTGCGAAGGCGCCCGACTTCGACTCGCAATCTCGCGCGATGCGACTCATCGGCGTGCTTGGTGCGGAAGGCCTGCTCAATGAGTGTGCTCCTGGGCACGTCTTCGGGCCACGCTTGCGCCAGCAAGCGTGCGAGCTCGAATAGCACCGGACGTCTGGCAAGCGAGACCACCGTGCTAGCGGCACACACGGCATAACGACGCGCGTCGATCACGAGCACCTCAGACGCCAATAATGCCTCGACGTCGTCGAGCAGCAGGAGTCGCTGCTCGCCACGAGCAATCAGGCGAGCCGCTGGCGTGTTCAAGACAAGTGAGGCGTTTTCGACTTCCGCCATTAATGCTGGGATACCAGCGTGGCGCGCGGCCTGCTCGGCCCGGGCGAGCGCCGCGCGCGCCACGTTCGTTCGCAGACGACGTATCGCTATTCCCGCTACGAGTAGTTCACGGGCGGCACGGATCGCAGGTGGGAGGGGAACGGGATGGGGTTCTGCGAGCGTGCACTCGGCTTCGTCGAGGCGACCGATCAGTAGCAAACGCCGGGCCTCCAGATACTGCGCATAGGCGGCGTTCACCCGGTCGCCATGCGCGTCGAGCGTGGCGCGCGCGGTATCGAGCGACTTTGCCGGCCAGCCCAAGTCGCGCGATGCGAGCGCAATCTCCGCTTCAGCGACGACACATCTTGCACGGGCTAAGGGCTCTTTCGGACCGAACGCGCGGGCGGCCCTTCGCACGAGTGCCTTTGCTCTCAGGAAGTCGCCCAGCTGAGCCATCGCGATGCCTCGAAGCGCGAGCGCAGGCGCGTCGTCGCGCAAGGCGACCCGGTTCAGCGCGCCGAGGGGATCACCAGCCGCGAGTGCACGCGCCGCGGCCGTGATCATCGAGTCCATCGGAATCCCGCCAAACTTGTCACTCCCACCGTTCGATGCCCCGGACCTAATCTAGCACACGGCTGCCTACCAAGACGTCGTATCGGGGACCGAACGACGACGGACATCTGAACATCTGACGGAGGGAACGATGAGCACCAAACACATCACCGGGACACGCGAAGATTGGCTTTCGGCCCGGCTCGAACTACTCAAAGCGGAAAAGGAGCTCACGCGGCGCAGCGACGAGCTGGCGCGGCAGCGTCAAGCATTGCCGTGGGTTCGGGTCGACAAGGCGTATCGATTCGAGACCGACGAAGGGGACGCCACGCTGGTGGATCTCTTCAGAGGGCGCTCGCAACTGCTCGTCTATCACTTCATGTTCGGGCCCGAGTACGCCGCAGGGTGCCCGGCGTGTTCGGCGATCGCGGATGGGTTCGACGGCTTTGCCATCCATTTAGCGCATCACGACGTCACGCTTTCGGCCGTGTCGCTAGCGCCGTTCGCGAAGCTGCAAGCGTACAAGCGACGGATGGGATGGACGTTTCCGTGGGCCTCGTCGCTCGGCAGCGACTTCAACTTCGACTTCAACATCTCGTTCACTACGGAGCAGCAACGCGCGGGGGAAGTTGAGTACAACTACGAACGTCAAGGGCACGCGATGGACATGACGTCGCCGCCCCAACCCGTCGCGCAGTTCGCTGCGGCATGCGGGACCGATGCGCCTACGTATGTGCGGGAAAGGCCGGGTATGAGTGCGTTTGTGCTCGAGGACGGCGTCGTCTATCACACCTACTCCACCTACGCGCGGGGGCTCGATGGTCTCTGGGGCATGTATCAATGGCTCGACCGGGCGCCGCGGGGCCGCAACGAGACAGGCCCTTGGTGGCTTCGCCACGATGAATACGACAAGCGCTGAGCTTAGCTGCGTTGTGTGCACTGGTATGTGCAACTTTCGATGGGGGTTTCTATGCTGACTTCGCAGCGAGCCTTCCTCGGTGTCTCGGTGCTGCTTTTTGCCGCGAGTGCGGCGGGCACGATTGTGTGGTGCGCGTCCATGTCAGCGATGGGCGCGATGCCAATGCCCGGCGGCTGGACGATGTCGATGGCATGGATGCGGATGCCCGGACAGACATGGCCCGATGCTGCAGGGGTGTTCCTTGGCATGTGGGTCGTAATGATGGTCGCGATGATGTTGCCATCGTTAGTGCCTATGCTGTGGCGTTACCGGCTTGCCGTTGGTCGGGTGGGTGAGCCTCGTCTGAGTCAGCTAACGGCGCTCGTGGGCGCGGGGTACTTCTTCGTGTGGGCCGTGTTCGGCCTCGCGGTCTTTGCGCTGGGTGTCGCGCTCGCAGCCGTCGAGATGCAGGTAGAGGCGTTCGCGCGTGCCGTTCCTGTTGTGACGGGCGTGGTCGTGCTGATCAGCGGCGCACTGCAGTTCACGTCGTGGAAGGCTCGTCACCTTGCGTGTTGCAGGGAAGCGCTAGGTTGCGGCCGTATGTTGTCAGCCTCGTCAGCTGATGCGGGCGCGGCGTGGCGATATGGCCTGCGACTCGGCCTACACTGCGTCCATTGCTGTGCCGGGTTGACAACGATCCTGCTCGCCATCGGAGTCATGGACTTACGTGCGATGGCGGTCGTGACAACGGCCATTACCGTAGAACGTCTCGCGCCGCACGGTGAGCGTGTTGCGCGAGTGATTGGCGCTGTTGTTGTTACGGCCGGTGTGTTTTTGATTGGGCGGGCTGTTGGACTCTAGCTCGGGGGATCGACGTCGCTTCGGCATGTCGATTCCGCCGAGCCTCGTTCGTCGTGTGGGATCGGGGGGCTTTTCCTCCGCTTTCGGAGTTGATCATGTCTACAAACACCGTCCGGCTTCATCGCGTCATTCGTTCCACGCCTGAGCGGATTTATCGTGCGTTCCTTGATGCCGATGCCTTGACTAAGTGGCTTCCACCCAATGGTTTTATCGGCAAGGTTTATGAGCTGGACGCAAAGGTGGGCGGTGCCTATCGGATGTCGTTCACGAACTTCACCACCGGGGACAGTCACGCGTTCGGTGGGGAGTATCTCGAGTTGGTGCCCAATGAGCGTATTCGGTACACGGGGAGGTTCGAGGATCCGAACTTGCCCGGTGTCATGCGGACGACGGCGTCTCTGCGGGCTGTGTTTTGCGGGACTGAGCTGAATGTCGTGCAGGAAGGGATTCCTGAAGCGATTCCTGTCGAAGGATGCTATCTCGGGTGGCAGGAGTCGCTTCGGTTGCTGGTCTCGCTTGTGGAGGCAGAGATTCGGTAGGGGGACAGGAGCGCGTGCCTCCTCCAAGGTTGGTACCTCGGGAGAAAATGCGAGATGGCTCGGAGAGGGCAATCTGCGGCCCAGGCCCGCAGAAACGCAAAAAGGTTACAGGCAAATCACCTGTAACCCTTTGAATTCATTGGTGGAGCGGAGGAGGATCGAACTCCCGACCTTCGCATTGCGAACGCGACGCTCTCCCAGCTGAGCTACCGCCCCAACCGAAGTTTTGATTCTAGCACAGCGTTTCTTCCCTCTGACAAGGCCCCTCGCCGACGGTTATTTCGACGGAGCCCTTGCCAGCACCCACTGCACGACGTCCTTGATATCGGCGTTGCTCATACGCGGGTGAGCCGGCATAGGAATCACACCCCAAACGCCGGAACCACCATCACGCACCTTCTTCTCAAGCTTCCCTTGGGCCAGGCCATCACCCTTGTACTTAGCAGCGATCTGCTGAAACGAAGGCCCCACGAGCTTACGATCGACGGCATGACACCCAAGACAAGCATTAGCCTGAGCAACCGAAAGCCCCTTAGGCTGCTCAGCCGCAAACGCCTGCCCACCAGCCAACGCCCAAACCAGCACCACGCCCCCAACCGCCAGCGGGCCCCTCATCAAACGACGACCCACCATCACTGCCCCGTCTTCGAATTAGGATTCCCGGGCCGCACCTGCGTCGCATTCGACACCGGCGCCGGCGCTTGCTGCTCCAACGGCTGCGCATTAATCGACGAAGAAGGCACCGCCCCCACAGTCGGCTCAACCTGCTCACCCTGCACCGCTGGCGCACCAGCCGCCGCCGTAGCCGAAGCCTGCAACGCCTGCGCAGCTTCCGGCTGAATATATTCAAACACCTTCACAACCTGCACAACACCCGGCACGCGGCTAGCCACATCCGTCCCACGACCACCCTCATCAACCGTCACGAGCCCCATCAAATAGATATTCCCGCGCTCGGCAACAACCTTGAAGTCGTTCGCCGAAATCCCCTTCTCCGCGATCAGCGCGGTCTTCACACGACCAAGAAGATAAGAGTCATTCGCGCGCGAAGAGAAATCCGACTGCGACTGCACGGCGATCTCATTGACGATCACGTTGACGTTATTGATACCGCGCGTGATGTCTTCCGCACGCTGCCGCTTCGCCGCATCAGCCACCTCACCCGTCAGCAGAACGCGCCGGTTGAACACCGTCACGTTAACGTGGGAGTCGGGAATCTCATTGGCGATCTGCGAAAACGCCTTGACCTGAATCTCGCGATCTTCCGTTTGCGTGCCGATCGTGCGTCGATCGGTCGCGATCAGCGCGCCGCCACCGGCCGCCCCGGCCAACGCCAACACACAGCCTTGCAGCGATACGACCAAGGTCGCCGCCGATGCGGTCAAGAACGTTGCCCGCACAAACGTCTTCATGACGCGATTTGCCCTCATCAACGAACTCCCTTTTGAAGTCAATCTTCACCAAGCAACATGGCATCGATGCCGTCGCACAGACAATGAATGGTCAGCAAGTGCACTTCATGGATACGCGCCACGCGTCCCGACGGCACACTGATATGGATGTCGGTATCGGACAGCGCGTCATTCGCGCTGCCGCCACCATTGCCCGTCAAGGCAATGACGATCATCTCGCGCTCGTGCGCTTCGAGGATCGCCGCGAGCACATTGGGCGATTCGCCCGAGGCCGTCACGGCGAACAGCACGTCACCGGCATGACCGAGCGCGCGGACCTGCTTCGCGTAGATCTCGTCGAAGCCGCCGTCTTCGCCGAACGCCGTCAGCACAGCCGCATCGGCCGACAACGCGATAGCCGGCAAGCCCGGCCTCTCGCGCTCGAACCGCGAGATCAGCTGCGCGGCGAAGCGCTGCGCGTCGGCAGCCGAAGCGCCGTTGCCGCACGCGAGGATCTTGTTGCCGTTCGCCAGCGCGCCGAACATCGTATCGACGGCCGCGGCGATCGGCATCGACAACGCATCGAGCACTTCGAGCTGAAGCGCGGCGCTATCGCGGAAATGCTGTTGAATACGTTCGACTGACATCGGGTCTCTACTGGATCGGCCTCGCAGCAAGCAAGCGAGCGAGCGCCGTTGCCGCCGTGATTGCTGCTATTACGTTTAGCGCGCAAGTTTACCGTACTCGCTTCGCGCAGCACGGCACTTTTGCTACAGGTTGTTGCTGCTGCTTCACTAAACGTAGACGTCGTCGGCGCGAAACGCGTCGCGCAGCCACACGACATGCACGCCGTCGAAGGCGATGACGTCAAAGCGGCACGGACTCGCCCCATCGCCACACCTCACGAGAAACTCGAGCGCAGCCCGCACGAGCCGCGCCTGCTTGTGTGCGCCGATGCTCGCGAGCGCTCCCCCAAAGCGACCCGCTGCGCGTGCACGCACCTCGACGAAGACGAGCGCACCGTCGCAATCGCGCATGACAAGATCGATCTCGCCGCCGCGGCACACGACGTTGCGGGCAACGAACCGCAGGCGTTGCCGCCTCAAGAAATCGAGCGCCCTCGCCTCGAAAGCGGCCCCGACGACACGCTTCGACGCAACGCGCCCCAAAAGGTTGTCCGCACCTGCCGTGCGCTTAACCGCCGCCGACAGCGCGCTACCCGGCGCATGGCACAATGGCACCCTTGCTTTCGCAGCCCGCATCTTTCGCTTCATGTCCGACCTCCTCGAACTCGCGCACAAGCAGCACTATCCGACCGGCGCGCTATACATCGTGGCGACGCCGATCGGCAACACCGCCGACATCACGCTGCGCGCGCTGCACGTGCTGGGCCTCGTCGAGCGCATCGCCGCCGAGGACACGCGCAACACCTCGCAACTGCTGAGCCGCTACGGCATTTCGAAGCCGCTCGTGGCCGTGCACGAACACAACGAACGCACGGCCGCCGCGCGCATCGTCGAGCACTTGCAAGCTGGCGAACGCATCGCTTACGTGTCGGACGCCGGCACACCCGGCATCTCCGACCCTGGCGCCAAACTCGTCGATGCCGTGCGCGACGCGGGCCTGCCGGTCATTGCACTGCCGGGTGCAAGTGCGGCCACGACGGCGCTATCGATCGCCGGTGACTGGGCGAGCACGTTCACGTTCCTCGGCTTCTTGCCGACCAAGACCAAGCAACGCGCGACCTATCTGCAGTCGCTCGCCGCCCATCCGCATGCAATGGTGTTCTACGAGGCGCCTCATCGCATCATCGAGACGGTGCAAGCACTCGCCGATGCGCTCGGCAACACACGACATCTGCTGATCGCACGCGAACTGACGAAGCTACATGAGAGCGTGCACCGCTGCACCCTGGCCGAAGGGCCAACGTGGCTCGCCGAAGACGCGAACCGTCAGCGTGGGGAGTTCGTGCTTGTCGTTGAAGGGGCAGCACCGGCTGAGGCCGGCGGAGATGCGAGCGCGCACGACGCACTGCTGTCGATGCTGCTGGAGGAGATGCCGGTCAGCGCGACGGCACGCGTGGCCGCCGCAATCACCGGCGTAGCGCGCGATGCGCTTTATGCGCGAGCGCTCACGCTAAAGAAGGACGCCTAAAAAAGCAAAAGGGCTGCTCAGTTCACACTGGCAGCCCTTCTTCATTCAGCGATACGCCTCGTCGCGGTCAACGGGTCAAGGCTGCGACGTTTTCGGCAAGTTGGCGTCAGCCACCAGTTCCGCACGCGCGGCCATCGCTTCCTGCGGTGTGAGGCCCTCGATGCGCACGCGCGCCGTGCCCACATGTTGCAGGCCGAGCTTGCGCCCCGCGGCGTAGGACAGGTCGATCACGCGCCCACGCACGTACGGCCCCCGATCGTTGACCCGCACGATCACAGACTTCTGGTTGGTCGTGTTCGTCACGCGCACGTACGACGCGAGCGGCAGCGTCTTGTGCGCGGCCGTCATCGCGTTCATGTCGAAGCGCTCGCCGTTGGCGGTGCGACGGCCGGCGAAGCGCTTGCCGTACCACGATGCCCGCCCCGTCTGCTTGAAATTCGAGACATCGGGAATCTTCGGGTCGATCGGCTCGGCGTTCGCGAGCGGCTTGTTCGCGACCTCGAAGCCCAGCGGCGCACCCGCCGCATTAGCAGGTACCGCGCTGGCGGTGTTCGTCTGCGTCGACGGCAGCGCACAACCTCCGAGCACGGCGACGGTAAAGAAAGTTCCGAGATATCGACGGAATCGTTTGTTCATATGACGTGCATGCCACAGTGTCGAGCCGCGACGTTCAAGCAACAACATGGACGTACGACTCTGGCTACCGAGCAGCGTCACGCGCTTTCGTTCGCAGCAAGCGAACGGCACGAAGCGGCACTCGGGTGCGACCACACTCGGTCGCATTCAGCCCGGTTGGTATTCACGTCTGGCGTAACTGCCCCGTCAGTTTGGCCAGACCCCACACGCCGCCATCGAACATGGCAACAAAACACGTTCTTGCGCGCCCGAAGGCACGAGGAACGGCGGCGTTGGCTCACCCAGCAGCAGCTGCCGGCGGCAGCATGACAGGCGCGCGGCGCCTGGCTGGGCAAGACGTGTGCGTCGAACGGCATCGACGCGGAAAATGACCGCCAAACAACCGGCCGTCATCAAGACAACGATCGAGCCGCAAGGACGTGAGCGGCAGGATCATCAATTGGCGGCGCGGTCTCACCGCGCACAGTGTCGCGCATTATAGCAAAGTCGCGTGGCAATCCCGCCCGCCACCTCGGATTTGCCATTGTTTCTCACTATGAACGCAACAATGCGCATTGGTTAGACGATTACATGGGCTCTTGCCTAGCCAAACGGCAGAGCGGCGCGGCTTCCAGGCCACCGGTACAATCAACGTTTTTCCAGCGCTGTACAGCGATGAAAGCATTCATCATTCCCGTTACGCCGTTCCAGCAAAACTGCTCGCTGCTCATCTGCGAAGCGACGCGCCGGGCGGCCATCACCGATCCCGGCGGCGACCTCGAGCTGATCGAGCGCGCCGTTGCAAATGAATCCGTTACCGTCGAGAAGATTTTGCTCACGCACGGTCACATCGATCACTGTGCGGGCGCCAAGACGCTCGCCGAGCGCTACGGCGTGCCGATCGAAGGCCCGCACCGCGACGAGCGCTTCTGGATCGACCAGTTGCCCACGCAAAGCACGCGCTTCGGCTTTCCGCCGGCGCAAGCATTCGAGCCCGACCGCTGGCTCGAGGACGGCGACACCGTGCAATTCGGGGAGGAGACACTCGACGTCTACCACTGCCCGGGTCATACGCCGGGCCACGTCGTGTTCGTGAGCACGCGCCATCGGCTCGCGATCGTGGGCGATGTGCTGTTCGCGGGCTCGATCGGTCGCACCGACTTCCCGCGCGGTAACCACGCCGACCTGATCCGCTCGATCCGCGAAAAGCTGTGGCCGCTCGGCGACGACATCACGTTCGTGCCGGGCCACGGCCCCACTTCGACATTCGGCGAAGAGCGGCGTACCAATCCTTATGTATCAGATGGAGTCGACGCGTGACGGCCGAAATCTATGTCAGCACCGACATCGAGGCCGATGGCCCCATCCCGGGCCCGCACTCGATGCTGAGCTTCGCGTCGGCGGCCTACACCGAGGATAAAAAGCTGATCGGCACGTTTTCGGCCAACCTCGACACGCTGCCGGGCGCGCAGGCGCATCCGGTGCAGGAAGCGTGGTGGAAAACGCAGCCCGAAGCATGGGCCGCCTGTCGCACCGATTTGCGCAAGCCCGAAGAGGCGCTCGTCGCCTACGTCGCGTGGGTCGAGGCCCTGCCCGGCAAACCTGTCTTCGTAGGCATGCCGGCCGGCTTCGATTTCACGTTCATGTTCTGGTACATGATGCGCTTCGCGGGCCGCTGTCCGTTCTCGTGGTCGGCGCTCGACATCAAGACGCTGGCGTTCGCGATGACAGGCCTGCCCTATCGCAAGTGCATCAAGCCGCGCCTGCCGAAACACTGGTTCGACGATCACCCGCATACGCACGTCGCGCTCGACGACGCGATCGAACAAGGCGCGCTCTTTTGCAACATGCTCGTAGATCTGCGCGAGCGGCAGAAGGCCTATGCCGAAACGGCAGCGACGCTCGCCAAGGCTGAAAACGCTGAGGCAGACGGCACAGGACGAAACGACGCCGAGAGCCCGCCAAATTAGGCAATCTCCCTCACGGAACGGCCGTTCGATTGCCTTTTGTTTCTTCCGCCACTAATATTGAAAAACGTTGCGGCCGAAACGGAGGCGCGGATGACACTCGACACCTTTTCTCAAAAAATCCTGCGCCTGTTGCAGCTCGACGCGCGCCGCTCGGTGCAGGAGATTTCCGATCAGGTCGGGCTGTCTAGCACGCCTTGTTGGCGTCGCATCAAGGACATGGAGCAGTCAGGGGTGATCCAGCGCTACACCGCGCTGCTCGACCGCGAAAAGCTTGGCCTGCACGTTTGCGCACTGGCGCACATCCATTTGACGCGCCACACCGAAGGCGGTGTCGAACAATTCGAACGTGAGATCGCCACGTGTCCTGAAGTGACGGAGTGCTACAGCACGACCGGCGAGGCCGATTACATCCTCAAGATCGTCGCCCCCGACATCAAGGCCTACGATGCGTTCCTGCACGAGCGCATCTTCAAGATTCCCGCCGTGGCGCAGGTCCGTACGAGCGTCGTCCTGCGCGAGATCAAGTTCGATACACAACTGCCGCTGTAATTCGTCCAGCCCAGTCAGTCTGCACGCGTCGCGTGCCCCGACACCCGAACCCCGGCCGGATCGACGAGGCGCTGCAGCGAAATCTTGCGCGCACCGAGCCGCGCTCTCAATCCATCCAGATCGATACGGCCCGCCAGATTGGCGTCATGCTCGCGGTCGGCAAGCGGATCGGCCGCCAGCGTGATGTCGACGTCGAGCCCGGTACTCAGGTAATGCACGTTCAGCGCCGCCGAGCGCAGACCGTATTTGGCGAGTTCGGCATCGACGAGCGCGATGACGGCAGAGCGCGTCGGCAAACGGGCAGGCGGATGCGCGACAGCATCGTTCTCGGGATCGACGTGAATCAGCGCATCGAGCACGCGCTTGTCGGTCAACACGCGGGCGCGTGCCGACTCGGCGATGTAGTGCCCCTCCGACACCGAGATGAGCGAATCGACGAGGATATGGGCGTCGACGAGCGCGAAGTCGCCCATCTTGCGCGTGCGCAACTCGTGCACGTCGCGCACGCCCGGCGTCGCCAGCAGCAGCGTGCGGATGTCGGCTGTGGCGGCCTCGTCGAGCGCGCGGTCGGAGAGATCCTGCAGCGCATTCCAGCCGAACACCCAGCCCATCCGCGCCACGAGAAAGCCCACGATGGCAGCGGCGATCGGGTCGAGCAGGCGCACGCCGGCCAGACTACCGATGATACCGAGCGCGACCACGAGCGAGGATGCCGCATCCGAACGCGCATGCCATGCGTTGGCAATCAACATGGCCGAGCGAACGCGTTGCGCCTCGCGCAGCATATAGCGGAACAGCGCCTCCTTGGACACGAGCACGAGCACGGCAACCACGAGCGCGCTCGTGTGCACGGCAGGAATTCCGCCCAGGTCAGCCAGACGCATGCCGGCGCGCCAAAGCATGCCGACGCCGACGAGGACGAGCAACGCACCGAGAAATAGCGAAGCGACCGTTTCGTAGCGGTGATGGCCGTAATTGTGATCGGCGTCGGGTTTCTCGGCGCTCGCGCGATTCGCAACGAGCACGATGAAATCCGACACGAGGTCGGCAAGTGAATGCACGCCATCGGCCACGAGGGCTTGCGAATTCGCGAATAGACCGATGGCGATTTGCAGCGTCATCAGCAGCAGGTTCAGCACGACGCTGGCAAATGTGGTTTTGCGCGCGACGGCCTGTTTTTCGGCCGATTCGGCGTTCAGTGAGGATTGCATCGGGAAGCGCTTCGAGTGGAAATTCGGATGCTTCGATTCTACCAAGCCGGTCGCAACCGCGCTGCGGAATCAGACAATTTTCTCTTTGAAATCAGTGCGTTATGAGAACGCAAACTATTCGCGTTTCACTTACCTGGCGGCGCTGCACCCCACTGGCCGAGCACTAAGCGCAGCACATCGACCCGCGCATCGCATTATTACGAGCCGATCAAATCAGCATATTCATTAGACAAATAAAAACCGCGCCTCCTTTCGGGTGCGCGGCTTTTGTCGGCATGGGCTACGGCAACCCGCTCGGTGGCGGGCTGCTATGCACGCTATTGCCGTTACTTCTGAATCAGGAATTGATCGCGGTTCTGACCGGCAATCCACTTCGGCGGCTTGCCGCGGCCCGACCAGGTATTACCGCTCGCGGGATCGCGATATTTCGGCGCCACGCCAGCGCGCGGACGACCTACCTTGCCATGCTTGCCACGGCCGCCGCCGAGCTCGGCCAGCGTAATGCCGTAGTCGGCCATTTTTTGTTTGATCTCGTTCAGCACTTCGGCGTATTCGCGCGCCTTCGCCTCTTCGATCTGCTTCTCCAGCTTTTCTCGTTGCGCGAGAAGTTCCTTGTAAGAAGACATACGTTCCCTTGTGGTTTCGATAAATGGCACTGGTCTGATGCCGGTTTGCCATTTGAATGCGTGGTGCCTCGGATATTTCGAAGCGAGGTTAGCACAAAAGCCAAGAGAACGAAAAGCCCGATAACAAATTTTTAAACCCGGCGCCTTTGATATTCTTTGTTCATTCAGTGTGACCGATGCCCCAGGGCAATTTACCCAATCTACGTGGCCGCCCCTATTTGGACATAGACCACTCGGCATAGCCGCACCGCAACTGCCAAACGATGAAACCCAAAAGTCCGCACGCGATTGAAGTTTTCATTCGGTGACAAGTTTGTGCGCCGGGTACGACAATTGGCCCCCTCCGGGTTGATGCAAGTAGATACTGAATCAGTATTTTCCCACCCCGGTTAGCCGAAATGCCAATCGGCATGTCGGACAATGCAATCGCCGAGCGAGTGTAGCAATTCGGTCACATCGGCTTGGGGTGCCTCAAACATGCAACGAAAACGTGCCATGCCCCGTCTCAAATCGGCGCCGAAGCGATCGACGCCAACCAACTCGACGTCGGCCGGGCGATCGGGATGCCGCGCGAAGTAATCGAGCGCGGCCAGTTCGTCCTGTTCCGCAAGCGGTTCGAGCATATCGAGCTCGCTGCCCTCGATCCAGCCCATTGCGCCGAAGCCGCCGATATAACGCAGCCGCTCTAATTGCATGACGCGAAACGAGAAATCGCCGAGCGCCAGATAACGTTCAGCTTCCGGGTGATACCGCAAATAGCGCCGTACAAGCGCCGGTTCGGGTTCGATGGACGTAAAGCGTCCGATTATCGTGACACGTTCACCACTTAACACGTCTTCGTCGCCTTGCGTGTGCCCAACGAGAAATCCCGCACGCGAGTCGGCTTCGAGGTTGCGCGTATGTTCGGCCAGCCGGCTCACGAGAATGACCGGTCGATGCCGCTCGTCGGGCGCGAACGGCAATAGGGTTGGGTAAGGAAACCCTTGCGGCTCGCGCGAATGGGTGGCCAGCGTACCGACCGGGCTGCGGTGCAACAGATGAAGCGGCGCTTGCGCGGAAATATTCATGAGCTTCGTATCCTCCGATTTAAGCGCTCGGCAAGCTCGTGAGCAACGCTCCAGCGGCTCCGCTAAAATCGGCGCTTTGGCTCAATCGTAACGGTTCGCCGTTCGTCGCAGCGCCTTCCGCCCCCTCTTTTCGCTTCGCCTCCGTGTCAGATACCTCGTCCTCCGAGCCCTCGCTCGTGCCCCCTGCCCATCGCGATTTGCCCGCTTACGCGCGCCAACGTGCGCGCTACGCCACGATGGCGCTGTTTTTCGTGGCCGGGATGGCCTACGCCACATGGGGCGTTCACGTACCCACGGTGCGCGACAAGTTTCATCTCGATTCGGCCTGGCTGTCGGTCGCGCTGTTCGCCATGACGGTCGGCTCGATCACCGCGATGACGACCAACGCGAAATGGATCGCGCGCGTCGGCACGCGGCGCGCCTGTCTCGTCGGCGGACTCGTCATGTCGGTCTGTACGACGCTGATCCTCGTCGTGCCGACCTATTGGCTGTTGCTGCTCGTGCTCGCGACGTTCGGCGTCGGGATGGCCACGCTCGATGTCGCGATGAACGCTGAGGCGAGCGCCGTCGAGGAAGCGATGGGACGCCCCATCATGTCGTCGCTGCACGGCATGTTCAGCCTCGGCGGCATGGCCGGTGCGGCGGCTGGCGGCCTGCTGTTGTCGCACGGCATGGCGCCGGCGCTGCACCTCGCGCTCGTGGCCGTCGTCAGTGCGCTCGTGCTGGCCTTCGCCTGTCCTGCCGTGCTGCCGCACGTTGCCCACCACGAACATCCGCAGACGCAGCATGCCAACACGAGCCGCTGGCGCTCGCCGGTGCTGTGGGCGCTCGGTGCGGTGGCGCTGATCGCGCTCATCGCGGAAGGCGCCATGTACGACTGGGCAACCGTCTATATGCGCGACGTCGTCCGGGCAACGCCGGCATTCGCCAGCGCCGGCTATGCGGCGTTCTCGGGCGCAATGGCGGCCGGCCGTTTTGGCGGCGACGCCGTGCGGGCCCGCTTCGGCGCCGCGCAGCTCGTGTTCGTCAGTGCGTCGATCGCGTGTGCCGGCATGATCGGCGCGCTCGCGCTGCCGTTTTCGCTCACCGCATTGGCCGGCTTCGCGCTGATGGGCCTCGGTCTCGCGAACATGATGCCGGTGCTGTTCGCGGCCGCCATGCGCGTCAAGGGCATCCATGCGGCCGAGGGGCTCGCCCACGTGGCCGGCGTCGCTTATGTCGGTCTGCTATTCGGGCCCGTCATGATCGGCGGTGTCGCCCAAGCCACGAATCTGCCGATCGGATTGTCGGTCGTAGCCGTTTGCGCCGCGCTCGTGGCCATCATCGGGCCGAAGGTATTGAAGCGGCTGGGGATTTGATAGGGACACACGGCGCCCCAAATGACAAAGGCGCGCACGCCTTGTACAAACAAGCGTACGCGCCTTCACTGCCACGCGGCTGCCGGAGCGGCCGCGTGGTCTCTACCTGCCTGAGGCGGCAGGCAATCCTGCTTCTTACATGCTGACTTCGTTGAGGAGCGATTTCTTGCCGGCCTTGTAGTTATACAGCGAGATGACGCCGTGCTTCAGGTCGCCATGTTCGTCGAACGTCGTCTCGCCGATCACGCCCTTGTAGTCCGTGCTCGGCATCGTAGCCACGATCTTCGCCGGATCGGTCGAGTTCGCACGCTTCATCGCGTCGACGATGATGTACACGGCATCGTACGTGAACGGCGCGTAGATCTGGATCGGCACACCGAAGCGCGTCTTGTACTTCGTCTGGAACTCTTCACCCGCCTTGCCCATCTTCTCGAGCGAGCGGCCCGCTTCCGAGCAGACGACATTGTCGGTAGCGTCGCCAGCCAGCGTGGCAAGCTGATCGGTACAAACACCATCACCCGCGAGAATCTTCGCACGCACACCCAGCTGCTTCGCCTGCTTGGCGAACGGGCCGCCCGTGGCGTCCATGCCGCCGTACATGATCGCGTCGGGATTCTCACCCTTGATCTTCGTCAGAATGGCGCGGAAGTCCACGGCCTTGTCATTCGTTGCGTCGTGCGAGAGGACGTTCACGCCCAGCGACTTGGCCGTCTTTTCGAATTCGTTCGCCAGACCCTGACCATAAGCGGTCGCGTCATCGACGACAGCCACGCTCTTGATCTTCATGGTCTTCACAGCGTAGTTCGCCAGCGCCGGGCCTTGCTGCGCATCGGTCGCCACGACGCGGAACGTCGTCTTGAAGCCTTGCAGCGTATAGGCCGGGTTCGTGGCCGACGGCGAGATCTGCACGATGCCCGCGTCGCTATAAATCTTCGATGCCGGGATCGACGTACCCGAATTCAAGTGGCCCACGACCGCAACGACCTTGTCGTCGACGAGCTTCTGCGCCACTTGCGTCGCTTGGCGCGGGTCGGCCGCGTCGTCTTGTGCGTCGAGCTCCAGCGTAATCTTCTGACCGCCGATCGTGAGACCCTTCTTGTTGATCTCTTCGACGGCAAGGCGCGCGCCGTTTTCGTTGTCCTTACCGAGGTGAGCGATGGCCCCCGTCAACGGTGCGACATGACCGATCTTGACGACTTGGTCGGCCAAGGCGCCCGTTGCCATCGTGGCGAACAACATTGCAGCCGCGCTGATCGGCAACAGCTTTTGCATCTTGATATTCATATAAGTCTCCAGTTTCGGTCCCAAAAACGACGTCATCGCCATTTACCCCGCTTTCGTCTTGTAGTGTCGATCCGGGGGACGACTACGCCGGATGCATCGTTGTGCACTTGGTATCGCACGCGAAACGGCAAGGTTGTATCAAACCGCGCCCCGTGCTGCGCCCAAGTGTAGGTCAACAAATTAAAGTTAGGTTTTTTTTCGGGATAGTGGGATGACTACTAATAGTCGGATGCTCGGCAATACCGGCAGAGAGGCATCCCGTTTCCCGGAAACGCCCGTCTGGCGGGCCTTTCCGGGAAATGAACTAATTTGATGGGGCGTCGTTTTCTTGTCACGCCGATGGCCGCTACCCGATAGATCGAATAGCCGACATTGCCATGGCGGCCATTTATTTGACCAGGGTAGGCTGTCTTGATGCCCGTGCGTGGCACGCGCGCGGCGTGTCGGCTGTCACGTTCGGGTGTGTCATGCGAGGGGGGCGAAACGTGCAGTGGCGGCCCGCCATTCGCGATCGAGCGCGTCGATGAGCTCGGCCGTCGTGGTCGGGTTTGCGCGCTTGCGAGTAATCGGCGCGGCCTGCCCGGACCACAGCGACAGGCAATCGCCACGGCCAGCCCGCCCTGCCGCCTGCCGCAGCTCCTGCGTGAGCGCGTTCTGCACCGGGTACGGGGCGATACGCTCGGGCTGCGCGGCAAGCCGATCCATCAGCGCGTTGCGGATGCCGCGCGCATAGCGGCCCGTGATCGCTCGCGTGACGACCGTGGCGTTATCGGCGCTCGCCAGCAATTGCGCCTTCCAGGCCTCGGGGATCGGGCTCTCGGCGCAAGTGAGGAACGCGGTGCCCAGTTGCGCGGCTTGCGCACCGAGCGCAAGCGCTGCGGCAATGCCGCGTCCGTCCATGATCCCGCCCGCCGCGAGCACCGGGATATCGACCGCATCGACGATCTGCGGCACGAGCGCCATCGTGCCGACGAGCGCATGCTCGAACTCGCCGATGAACGTGCCGCGGTGCCCACCCGCCTCGGCGCCTTGCGCCGATATGGCATCGGCCCCCGCAGCGCGCCACGCAATCGCTTCCGCGACGTGGGTGGCCGTGCCGATCACGTAGCACCCGGCTGCCTTCAGACGCGCCACGTCCTCCTTGGACAGCACGTCGAACGTGAAGCTCGCGACGGGCACGCGCAATTCGATCAGCGCGTCGAGCTGTTGCCGAAAATCCGGGGCGTAGCGCTCGAGCGGCTGGCCGGCCGGCAGGCCGAGCTCGGCGCGTATCGGATCGATCGCTTCGAGCGCGCGGCGTACGGTCGTTTCGTCGGGCGCCGCGGGCGGCAGTACGAACAGATTCACGGCGAACGGCCGCGAAGTGGCCGAGCGGATCGCCGCGACGTCGGCCACCAGCTTCTCGGGCGTGAGGCTGGCCGCACCCAGGCTGCCCAGCACACCGGCATTGCTGGCGGCGGCTACCAGCGCAGGCGGCGTCGCGCCGGCCATCGGCGCCTGTACGACGGGCAAGCGCAGGTCGAAACGTTCGGCAAACGGTGAGGCATGGCGGTTCATCGGCATCGGAATCCCTCTCGCGGCAGATTGCGTGGCACCGGCATGGGCGCCGGCTCATGCGGCCACTCTACGCGTGCGCGCCGTCTACGAAAAATGAATAATCGAGATCGATTCGATCCGTCTTGGAGAACGGATGGGCCAGGCGAACGGTTCGGCGCAAGTGCCGAGGCACGCCTGCTGCGCGGCGCGGCGCACTTACGCCGCCTATGCGAAATCTATGAGCGGGAAAAGCAGCGGGCGACGCCCAGCGCCCAAAAGCAGCGGGCGCCCACCAGGCGCCCGCCAATCGAAGCATGCGTGCCGCGGCCAAATGCCGCGCGGCACGCCCGCGTCTTCAAGCCTTCTTGTTGTAGGCGCTGCACCAGCCGTGGCCATCGACCTGCTTGCCGCCGAACATCGGGCACGGCGCAAAGGCGTCGGTGGGCTTGCCTTGGTAGAACTGGCAGTTGCTGCACGTCTGACCTGCCGCGTACTTCGCGTACTTGGTCTTGTCGACCTTGGTCGCGTCCATCTTGTAGCCCAGCGCGACGGCAGTGGGATCGCTTTCGGAAAGCTTGGGCGCCTCGGCGAACCCTTGGCGCGACAGGGCGAACGTCGAAGCAACGCCGAGGCTCGTAATCAGAAACGTGCGACGGGACGATTTCATAGGGGACTCTCCAGGTGTTGTATGCGCTGCTCTTCCGACAGCAGGGACAGAGCATAGCAACGAAGCCGGCGCGACGCAGCACCGTCCTCAAATGACGGAGATAAGCGCGCCGTCGCCGCGCCCGGTCAGCGGCCGGTGCTCAAGCAGCGTGGCCGACGAGCTCGCACACGCGCTGCGCAATCGCAAGCGATGCCGTGAGGCCCGGCGACTCGATGCCGAACAGGTTCACGAGCCCGCGCACGCCATGTGCCGCGGGGCCTTGAATGACGAAATCGGCCGCCGGCTCGCCGGGCCCCGACAATTTCGGCCGAATGCCCGCATAGGCTGGCTGTAGCGCACCGTCGGGCAGCGCCGGCCAATACTCGCGAATGGCCGCATAGAAGGAGTCGGCACGGCGCGGATCGACGTCGTAGTTGATCGTATCGATCCATTCGACGTCGGGTCCGAAGCGCGCTTGGCCGCCCAGATCGATCGTCAGATGCACACCGAGCCCGGCCTCGTTCGGCATCGGGTAAATGAGACGCGCAAACGGCGCACGCCCCGAAGTGCCGAAGTAGTTGCCGCGCGCAAAGTAGAGCGGCGGCACGTGACGCGCATCGAGGCCGCGAATCTTGCGCGCGAGCGCGTTCGCGTGCAGCCCCGCGCTGTTGATCACGCAAGCAGCGCTCAGCGCCATCGGCGCCGCCCCGCCCACGTTGACGGTGAAGCGCCCGTTGCGCGACTCGATCGATTCGACGGGCGAATGGAATGCGCACACGGCGCCCGCGCGCTCCGCATCGCCTTGCAGCGCCAGCAGCAGCTGATGGCTGTCGACGATGCCCGTTTGCGGCGAGAACACCGCGGACACGCACTGAAGCGCAGGCTCGAGTTCCTGAGCCTCGGCACCGGTCATGCGGATCAGATCGAGCACGCCGTTTTCCTTGCCGCGCGCCTCGATCGCCTGAAGCTGGGGCAGCTGGTTACGTGCCGTTGCGACCAGCAGCTTGCCACAGCGCTGATGCGGCACACCGCGTGCCGCACAGTATTCGTAGAGCATCTCGCGGCCACGCACGCAGAGCGTCGCCTTGAGCGAGCCGCGCGGATAGTACAGACCCGCGTGAATGACCTCGCTGTTACGCGAGCTCGTGCCCGTGCCGATCGCCTCGGTCGCCTCGAGCACGATCACTTCGCGCCCGCGCTCGGCCAGTTCCCGCGCCACCGCCAGACCGACAACGCCAGCGCCGATCACAACGCATTCGATTTGATCCATGTTTGTCGTCGCAGCTTCCCTTCGCCGCGCTTCTCCGCTCACGTGGGAGTTCGATGGAATAAGCGCCCGAGAGCGCCCAGAACGCCCTGTCTCGCATCGAGCGGCAAAGCCGCGGGTGCCTACCGGCAATTGTACGACGCACGCGCACACGTCGCCGGCACGTCCCAGCCTGACAAGTGCCAAGCGTCAGTCAGGCAGCAGACGGCGGGCGCGGCGGATGCGGATCAGAACCCGATGGGCCGGCGCCGCGAACCGCGTTCGAGGCAGATGTCCTCCGCGCGCACCTCGTCGCGCCCCGCGAGACGCGCGGCACCGAAAGCGTGCAGGATCGCACGGCGCATGTCGCGTGGCGACGCTTCGGCCAGCGCATCGAGTGCATCGCCACCGAGCTCGGCGGGAAAGCGCTGGCCCCAGATATGCGCCAAGCGGATCTCGTCGTAGATCGCTTGCGCGATACGCCGCGCGCCTTCACGATCGGGCGCCACGATCTCATAGACGCTCATGCGGCTCAGGATCGGCTCGGGAATCGCGCGCTCGTCGTTGGCCGTGGCGACCCAGATCACCTGGCCGGCGTTGATCGGCACTTCGGCGAATTCGTCGATGAAGGCCTGTGCCGTTTCATGCTCGAGCAGGGCATAGAGCGCGCCGAGCGGATCGTATTGCGAATCGCCGCTCGCCTTGTCGATCTCGTCGACGACGATCACGGGGTTCGCATAGCTGCCGTTCACGAGCGTGTCGAAGACCTTGCCCGGCTTCGAGTTCTTCCATTGCGACGATGCGCCCGAGAGGATCCAGCCGGCCGTCAGCGAGCTCATGGCGATGTATTGATAAGACGTGCCAAGCAATCGCGCGACGGCCTTGGCGAAATGCGTCTTGCCGATGCCGGGCGCACCGAGCAGCAGCATCGGCATGAGTTCGAGACGATCCTCCGTCCCGACGCACAGTGCAACCTGACGCCGCACATCCTCGAGCGGCTCGCCGAAGTTGGGGAGCGCATCGAGCAGCGCGTCGATCGAGGGCATCCGGTTCGGCTTCACGCAAAAGCGCAGGTTGCCGACTTTCAGCATTTTTTCGTAGGTGCTGCGCAGCGCTTCGTTGGCGCCCTCCCCGAGTTCGCTCAGCGCGGCCCCGACCTGATCGAGATCGTAGAGCTTGCTGAACGACGCAACCGCGATTTCCTGTTTGACCATGGCTGTCGTCATCGCACACCTCACGTTGCGAATTACAGCGCACCACCGTCGGTCGAGGGCTCATCCCCATGCGTTGCGCCCGGGACGGCACGCGCTTCGCTTCAGTTCGATTTCAGTTTAGTCACGCAATTTCCATGCGAGAAACGAGCAGCGCCGCGCTTGTGCTGCTAACAGGCAGGCCTCGGCCAGGCCGCGTCGATAGGCGTAAGATGGGCGCTTGCGTCACGGTGATACGGCGCGGAGGAGATATTTCGGATGACGTGCCAAGCCGGCCTCGCAGCCGTCCTGATGTGTGCGGCGTTCGTGGCGCAGGCGCAGGCTCAGGCACCCGCCGCACAGAACGTCCAATGGCAGCTGCAAGTCGTGCGCGACGGGCGCACGATCGACACGTTCGACGGCAGCACGGCGATCGGTCAGGCCGTGACCGCAACGCACCACCACGAAACCGTGCACGATGTAGGCTGCAAGAACACGCCCGCCGCGCAGATCGATCTGGCCCGCACGCTGACGATCTCACCCATGTATGCCGACGCGAGCAGCGTCACGCTCGCGATCGACGCGCAAGAAACCATCGAAGACGATGTCAGCCAGCGCACGATCGAGGGCTGCGCGCTGCCGCCGCAGCCGCGCCACGTGACGGCCACGCACCCGGGCCTCGAGGTGCCTGCCGGCCAGTGGGCAAGCTGGACCATCGTCGACGCTCGCCCGACGCTGATCTATCGCGTCCGCGCCGGTGTCGCCCCTCATTAACAACAGTCGAACACGCGGGAACGGCGCGGCATGCGAAACCCCGAAGAGCGCTTGCACGAAAGCGTAGTCAGTCCGCACAAGAAGGACTTCGTCGCGGTCAGTTGGAACCTGCACAAGGGCCGCTCGCCGCTGGGCTTCACGGCCTGGAAGGCCATGCAGCGCTGGGTCGAATCGACGCATGCCGACGCCTATTTCCTACAGGAAGCCATGGCACGACGCATGCCGGGCCCCATGCTCGCGACGAGCTTCGGCACGCCGGTGCACGAGCCGCTTGCCGACGTCTGGCAGTGTCAAGCGACCGAGATCGCGCATTCGCTCGAACTCGACATCGCGCTCGGGCCCAACGTGTTCAAGCCGTCGTGGCGTCACGGCAACGCGATCCTCTCGCCGCACCCGCTCGACCTCGGCGGACGCTGGGACATCTCGGCACACCGCTTCGAACGTCGTGGGCTGCTCGTCGCGCGCGCCGCGTTCGGGGGCCGGTCCGTCACGCTGCTGTGCGCCCATCTTGCACTGACGCGTGCAGCGCGGCTGCGGCAAATGAACTGGATCGCGCACTGGATCGCGCGCGAGGCGCCAATGGGCCCGCTCGTACTCGCCGGCGACTTCAACGACTGGCGCAATGATTCGATCCCGCTGTTCGGCGACATTGGCCTGAACGAAGTGGCGACCATGCTGGGCGAGCCTGCACGCACGTTCCCGGCGTTCTCGCCAGCGCTTGCGCTCGACAAGATGTTCGTGCGCGGCCTGCGCCCCGTCGAATGGATGCCCCCGACCCAGGAGACCGCCTGGCTGTCCGATCACCTGCCGTACATGGCGCGGCTCGAACTCGAGTGAGCGAACGCCGCGCACAACTGCACGTGATGGGCGACAGGCGGATACAGTAACGATCTCGTGCCCGGCCTGCTCTCCCGTGTCGTCGCCGCTCGTCATCGCTTCGTCATCATTGAGCAGCCGGATTTCGTTCAGTGCACCCTTGCCCCGCTACTTCGCCATGCACTATCTGCCGATCCTGCTGCAGCTCGCCATCGTCTATCTCGTCGCAGCCGCGACGCCCGGACCCAACTTCTTCATGGTCACGCAGCTGTCGCTGGCCGGACGGCGCGGGCTCGGGGCGGCGTCGGCGCTCGGCGTCAGCACGGCGTCGATGATGTGGGCGACGCTGGCCATGGCCGGCGTCTCGGCACTCTTGCAACGCGTCGAATGGCTCTACGCGGGCATTCGCATCGGCGGCGCCATTTATATCGTCTACTTCGGCATCAAGCTGCTGCGCGCGAGCACGCGGCCCGATGCGGCAAACTCGCAGGTTCGGGCGCCCGAAACGGTGCCGCACGATGCGGCCGCCTACCTGCGGGCGTACCGCACGGGGCTGCTGACCTGCGTGACGAATCCCAAATCGTGCGCGTTCTGGACCAGCGTATTCGCCGCGATGTTTCCCACGCATCCGCCGCTTTGGTTCTACGGCGCCGTGCTCGCGCTGATCGGCCTGCTGGCCGCCGGCTGGTACGTCGGCGTCGCGCTGATGTTCGCGACCGAGCGCACGCAACGCGGCTACCGCCGGTTGCGCCGGCCCATCGATGCACTGTGCGGTGCAGCGCTGGTCGGGTTCGGCGCCAAGCTGTTTGCGGAGCGCTGAAATCGCGCGCGGCAGGCCGGTGTGACCCCGTCCCGGGCGATGATGCGGCGGGCGCGTTAAAATAGCGCGATTGCGCGTCGTTGCGACGCGACCTGGTAAGCGCTGCGCGCGAGCCCTCGGCAACCCGGGCGCTCGTCAGCAAGGCGCCTCGGCGCTCTCTCCTCGCACTCAACCCTAGCCATGAGCAACCTGAATTCACAAACCGTCCTCTCCGTCCATCACTGGACCGACACGCTCTTCAGCTTCACCTGCACCCGCGACGCGTCGTTCCGCTTCGAAAACGGCCAATTCACGATGGTGGGCCTGGAAGTGGACGGCAAGCCGCTCATTCGCGCCTACAGCATGGCGAGCGCGAACTATGAAGAGAATCTCGAATTCCTCAGCATCAAGGTGCAAGACGGCCCGCTGACGTCCCGCCTGCAACACCTGAAGGTGGGCGACCAGGTGCTGATCGGCAAGAAGCCGACCGGCACGCTGATGGCCGACAACCTGCTGCCCGGCAAGACGCTGTGGCTGCTCTCGACGGGCACGGGCCTCGCGCCGTTCATGTCCATCATCAAGGACCCGGACGTCTACGACCGCTATGAAAAGGTCGTGCTCACGCATACCTGCCGCTTCGTCGACGAGCTCGCGTACAAGGAATACATCACCGACCACCTGCCGGCCCACGAGCACATCGGCGAGATCGTGCGCGAAAAGCTCATCTACTACCCGACGGTCACGCGTGAAACGTTCCACAACCGTGGCCGCATCACCGAGCTCATCGATACGCAGAAGCTGTTCTCGGATCTGAACGTACCGCCGTTCTCGCTCGAAAACGACCGCGTCATGCTGTGCGGCAGCCCGCACATGCTGCGCGACACGCGTGAACTGCTCGACTCGATGGGCTTCCAGGAAGGCAGCAACAACGAGCCGGGGCACTACGTCGTGGAGAAGGCATTCGTCGGCTGATTCCGTCGCAAAGGCCCGCGCCGCTTGTGCGGGCCAGGCAGTCCCCCCGCCTATGAACCGGAGCCCTTGGGCTCCGGTTTTTTTTCGTCCCGTCTGATTCGCCAGCGCCTGTTACATTTCCATGGGACGCCTGCTACCTTTCGTCGTAAGACTTTTTCCTACAGCGTAACAATCGGCACTTGTCAATCGGTGCTTCGCGAAACGTTGTAAGCCTTGCTGTGTCTGATATTTTCCTAAATTTGAGATATCATCCGGCCCGTAGGTAAATCGAATGAAAACGATTCAATCTATACGAACGAATTGTTACCAGATGTAAATAACGTTACGCCGAACTGTAGTCGTTTTGCCGTTTCGGCAGCGTCGAATTTGCCGGGCTGGCTTGCCCGCGATGCGTAAGGCGTCTGGCCGATTTCCTCCGAGAAAGGGAACAAGGAAGAACATGGACACGTCGATGGTCGTCTTGCTCAATGCAAACGGCTTACCCGCTGCGGAGCAGGATGTCGGTGGCATCGCGGCACCGCGCCGCAAGGCCGCGTCCGGCGACGCGCGTGAGGCCGAGCGCCTGCGAAAGCAACTGCGCGAGCTCGCGGCCGAACTCGTCGGCGTGCGTGAGGCCGCCCGCCTTTCGCTTGCGCGGGAGCTGCACGACAGCGTCGGCGCCGAGCTGACCGCCGCCCGCTTTGCACTTGCGAATCTCGCGCTGCGGCTGCCGGCGGAAGCGGGCACCGCCTGCGCCGATGCGCTGGCCGTCGCGACGCGTTCGCTCGACGCCGCCAGCGATGCGACCGCGCGCGTCGTGGCAGACATGCACGCGCCAGGCCTCGAGGGCGGCGGTGTCGTCGCGACGCTCGCCCAGTGGACGCAGGGCTTTGCCGAGCGCACGGCGCTGCGCACGAGTTTCGTGTGTCCGGCCGACGTGCGCCTGACGCAACTGCCCCACGATGCGGCACTCGCCGTGTTCCGCGCCGCCCAGGAAGCCCTGAACAACATCGCCAAGCACGCCGGCGCCACGCGGGCCGACGTACGAATTCAAGCCGATGCGCACTACCTCACGTTGATCGTCGAAGACGACGGCTGCGGCCTGACCAAGCATGCGCGCCGCTCGCGCCGCGGTTTCGGCCTGGCCGGCATGCGTGCACGCTGCGCGGCGTTCGGCGGCACGCTGCGCCTCGTCTCCCGCAACGGGCAGCCCCCTGCCGACGCAGGGGGTAAGCGCGCGCGCACGGCGCACGGCACGACGGTGCGCGCACGCTTTAGCTGGACATCCCTTTTGAAGACGGCAGCGACGCAAGGCGCGATGCCGTCCAATGTGGCAGCAGTGAGGTAAGCCATGTCGTTTCGTATCCTGCTCGTGGACGATCACGCCATCGTGCGTCAGGCAGTCCGGCAGTTGCTGTTGACCAGTGGCGTCGCACGCGAAGTCGTCGAAGCCGAGACTGGTGCGCAAGCGCTCGCGAGCCTCGACGACCAGGCCTTCGACGTGATCCTGCTCGACATCTCGCTGCCCGACGTGAACGGCGTCGAAGTGCTCAAGCGCGCCAAGCGCAAGGCGCCGCGCACGCCGATCATGATGTTCTCGATGTATCCGGAAGATCAGTACGCGGTGCGCTCGCTGAAGGCTGGCGCGGCCGGATATCTGTCGAAGACGGTGACGGCCGCGCAGATGATCGACGCAATCCGTCAGGTCGCCACCGGCCGCAAATATGTGAGCCCCGCGCTGGCCGAAGCGCTGGCCGATTACGTGTCGTTCGACAACGAGCAGATGCCGCACGAGAAGCTGTCCGACCGCGAGTACCAGACGCTGTGCATGCTGGCCTCCGGCAAACGGCTGACCGACATCGCGCATGCGCTGTCGCTGTCGGTCAAAACGGTCAGCGTCTACCGCTCGCGGCTGCTCGAGAAGATGAAACTGCGCAACAACGCGGAGCTCACGTTCTACGTGATGAGCAACCGGCTCGTCGACCTGAACCCGGCCATGACGGCCTGACCATTACGCAAGAACCCCGTTTTGCCGCAGGCCCGGTATCGCTTGCCGCGGCCTGCTTTTCGCTTCATGCCTCGCTTCATGCTTCGTTTCACCACCCGCCGAACCTCTGCGCTTTACCGCATTTGCGTCCCTCGCCCCGCCGCGCCACTTCATTCGGTCTGAAATTGCCTCAGACCTTTCGGAGCCGCAAGTCGGGCAAGCCGTATCCGCTAAAATCAAAGGTTCGCACATAGCCGCCACGCACCAAGAAGGTGCGCTTCATAGGAGACCCCCATCGTATGTCCCTCTTTCGCAAGAAAAACGTCGAACAGATGATCGCCAGTGCCCAAGGCACCGGCTTGAAGAAGGCGCTCGGCGCGCTCGATCTGACGTTCCTTGGCATCGGCGCCATCATCGGCACGGGTATTTTCGTGCTGACCGGCACCGGCGCCGTGCAAGCGGGCCCGGCTTTGATGATCGCGTTCGTGATCGCCGCCATCGCCTGCGCGTTGTCCGGTCTGGCCTATGCCGAATTCGCGTCGACGATTCCCGTTGCCGGCTCGATCTACACCTACTCGTATGCGACGCTCGGCGAACTGGCGGCCTGGGTGATCGGTTGGGATCTCATGCTCGAGTACGGCCTCGCCACCTCGGCTGTCGCGGTCGGCTGGTCCGGCTACCTGCAGTCGCTGCTCGCGGGCTTCGGCCTGAAGCTGCCCGTCTTGCTGACGGCCGCGCCCGGCGCAGTGCCCGGCGCCTTCACGCTGTTCAACCTGCCCGCTTTTCTCGTGGTGATGGTCATCACGACGCTGCTGTCGGTCGGCGTGCGCGAATCGACGCGCGTCAACAATTTGATGGTGGCAATCAAGGTCGCGGTCGTGCTGGCCGTGATCGCGGTCGGCGTGTTCCACGTGCGTCCGGCCAACTGGCACCCGTTCATGCCGAACGGCTGGCACGGTGTGTTCGGCGCGGCCGCCGTGATGTTCTTCGCGTTCATCGGCTTCGACTCGGTCTCCTCTGCCGCTGAAGAAGTGAAGAACCCGAAGCGGGATCTGCCGATCGGCATCATCGCCTCGCTGGCCGTCTGCGCCGTGCTGTACGTGGCCGTCGCGGCCGTCGTCACGGGCATCGTACCCGCGGCGCAATTCGCTTCGATCTCGCACCCGGTGTCGTACGCACTGCAAGTGGCCGGCGAGAACTGGGTCGCCGGCTTCATCGATCTCGGCGCCGTCCTCGGCATGCTGACCGTCATCCTCGTGATGAGCTACGGCCAGACCCGCATCATCTTCGCGATGTCGCGCGACGGCCTGCTGCCGAAAACGCTCTCGAGCGTGCATCCGCGCTTTGCGACGCCGTTCAAGACGACCTGGATGGTCGGCCTCTTCTTCGGCCTCATCGGCGCACTCGTGCCGCTGAACGTGCTCGCCGAGCTCATCAACATCGGCACGCTGGCCGCGTTCTCGATGGTGTCGATCGCCGTGCTGGTGCTGCGTCGCACGCACCCCGAGCTGCCGCGCGCGTTCCGCTGCCCCGGCGTGCCCGTCGTGCCGATTCTGGCCGTCGCTGCATGCGTGTTCCTGATGGTCAATCTGCAACCGGTCACGTGGATCGCGTTCGGCGTCTGGCTCGTGATCGGCATGCTCGTCTACTTCGGTTACTCGCGCCGCCGCTCGCTGCTCGCGCACGGCCAGACGCAGCGCTAAGTCGTACCGCCACCGTGCGGCGCCTGGCGGCCGCGGCACGGCAGGCTCCCAACGGCATCTTCGATCACGATCGGAGATGCCGTTTTTTTTCGCCCCTCGACGAACACGGGTCGCAACGCATCACGTGCGCCGACGCACGGACCCGTCGGTAGCCGCACGGTTCATAATGGCAGATGGCCGGTTACGCCGGCGCGCACCGGCCGTCCTTCTGAGAGGAGCAACGCAATGGAATTGACGGAAAGCTACACGTTGCCCGTGCCGCCGCAGCGTGCATGGGAAGCGCTTACCGATGCCGCAGTCCTGCGTGCGTCGATTCCCGGCTGCGAGCGCATGGAGGCCAACGGCGAGCACGCCTATGCCTTGGCGATGGACGTTTCGCTGGGTGGGGTCAAGGCACGGTTCAAGGGACACATGCGCATGACGGATATCGACGCGCCGCGCGCCTGCACGCTGCTCTTCGAGGGCGAGCCGGCAAGCGTGGGCAGCGGCAGCGCGCAACTAAGGCTTGAACCCGAGGGCAGCGCTTCTACGACGCTCTCGTGCACGACGCAGGCGAAAGTCGGCTTGAACGGTCCCGATGCCGCGAGCGAAGCCGACGGCACGGTGCGTGCGATTGCAGACGAGTTCGTGCGATGCTTCGCCGCGCACATCACAGGCGAAGATAGGGAGGCACCGCAACCGCCTGAACCGTCGGTGCAGCATGCGGCCGTCGCCGAGTCGGCCCCGGCCGGCCGCGGTGAGAAGTCGCAAAAGGCCTGGACCGCCCGGTTCTGAGCACGAGCGCGGGAGGGTGGGGTGCCGCTTGGACGGCGCGCCGCTAAATCCCGCGCTTTTTCGTTCTTCTTCGGCCATCCGCCAACCATCCCCGGGGGCGCGCCGTCAAAGCCCCTAAGAAATCCCTAAATCAAGAAGAAGGCAACAGTGGATACGGCGCCTCGGGGCCGCTCGATGCGGGCCCGCCGCCGTTCACCGTCGGTGTCGCCTCGTCCGACTGCGCGCCCTGCTCATCGTCGGCGGCACCGCTTTCGAGCCGATACAGCCAGGCCAGCAGTTCCGCGACGGCCTGATACAGCTGCGGCGGAATGCGCGAATCGAGATCGACCTGCATCAGCAGCGACACCATCTCCGGCGCCCGATGCACATAAAGCCCCGCTTCCTGCGCGCGCTGCACGATCATCTCGGCCACCAGGCCATAGCCCTTGGCGATGACGCGCGGAGCGTCGCCGCCGCCCTTGTCGTCGTAGGCGAGCGCGGCGGCGCTCATGCGGCGAGCGGGGCTCATGGAGCGCTCCAGTCGAAAGGATCGTCGAACAGGCGGTCGAGCGGCGAGCGCGCAGTGCTACGCGTGGGGTTGCCCGCGTCGGCTGTGCGAGCCGGCTCAGCCGAGCGGGCCGGCTCAGCCGAGCCCGTCTGCTGCGGCTCGACGGCATCGCGCGCATCGGCATCCGCCGCCTCGGCTGCGGCGCGGGCATAGGCCGAAGTCGCCGCCTGGGCGGCGCCACCCGCAGCCGGCGCTGTGCCGCCGATTTCGCGAATCGACAGACCGGCCAGCTGAATGCCAGCCGCCTCGAGCCGCCGGCCGAACGCAGCTCCGCCTGTGGCCAGCCGCGCCGCACCACCCGGACTCGCCAGCACGCGCACGACGAGTTGCGTGCCACGCAACGCGAGATCGGCATCGACAGTGCCGAGCGTCGGCAACGCCAGTGTGACGCGCGTCCGCCAGGCCGGCTCGTCGTCATCGGGCTCTTCGCCCGCGCGCGCGCCGCGGTCTCGCTCGGGCTCGATGGTCCAGTCAAGCTTGGCGCCGGGCCAGACCTCGCCGGTCCAGCGAAATTGCTGAGTCGCCAGCAGATCGAGCTGCTGGCGCACGAGTGGGATCGTCGCGGGATGGATCGAGGCGGCAATCGACGCAGGCGCGCCCGGCAAGGCAGCGCCTGCATGGGCCGCGCCAGCGCCGGACGACGCGTCGCCCGCGGCGTTATCGGCCATCGAGCGCGCGAACGCGGAGCCAGGCGCCGGATTGGCGTACGCCGACAGATTCAAATTTGGCGGCGGCGAAAACGCCGCCAGCAGTTGCGCGGCACCGCCGTGGGGCGGCATGAATGCGCCGGGTAGCGGGCTGCCGGGCGCGTTCGTGCCAGGCGGCATGCCGGGCCAGTTGCCAGCGGCGGCGTCAAGAGGCGACGCGTCGGCCGAGTCGCTCCAGTCGAGCGGCAACTGCGCGGCTTGCGCGGCCAGCCGCGTCTGCGGTTCGCTCGCGAGCGCCTCAGCCGAATAGCGGCCGCTTAGCCATCCGGCAAGATGTGATTCGTAAAAGAGGCCCGTATCGGCGACAGTCTTCTCGAGCGCGGCGGCGAGCGCGTCGACGGGTAGCTGGGCCGCCGTCGTCGCGGCAAGCGCGGTGGTCCCCGACGTGGCAGTCGCCGCCGAAGACGCACCGGCCGCAGTCGATGCACTGCCGGCCGCGGCCTCGGCATCGGCGGCAAAAAGCCCGCTGGCGGCCGCCGGCACGTTGATGGCAGGTGGCGCAGGCCAGATCGGCGCTTCGCCGATGACGGCGGGCGTGGCTTCGCCGCCAAAACGCGAGATCGCGTCGAGCGTGAGAGCGACTTCGGAGAGTACGGCCTGGGCGGAGGCCGGTGGTGCGGTGTCGGCGAGCGGTACGGCGCCGGCGACATCAAGGGGCGTGTCGGCGCTGAGCGCGGAGGTCCCCGTCTGCGCAGCCGCCGTGCGCGAGCCCGCGGTGACGCCGTCGAGCAGGCTGTCGATGCGGCTCGCGATCGCAGAGGCGATCGCCGTGTCGATTCCAGTCATGCCGCGTCCTTAACTGGGCCTGCTTCGATGCCGCGTCACGCGGCGGATGGGAGAAAAAATGCCGAAACCGGCCTGTTCGCGGTGCGTGACGGAGCGCTTAGCCCACGCCGTACATTTCTTTCAGCACATGTGCCGGGCGTTGCGCCGAAAACAGCGCCGAGAGCCGCGCGACGCTCGGATTGGCGAGATCGCGGATCGCGGCATCGTCGGCAAGAATCTGGCGAATCAGATCGTACTTGCGCAGGCGCTCGCCTTCGTCGAGCGCGACGCCCGCATCGGCGTCAAGCAGCGCATCGACGTGCCGACGGTACTCGTCCTGCAATTCGAGCAGGTCGTTCCAAAGCGCATCGCGGGCGGCGACCAGCATCCTGGCCGAAATCGCCGCAATCGCTTCGTAGCGCTCGAAATAGTCTGATTTCGAATTCATCGTTGGCTATCCGCCTGGGCTGACATGGCCGCCTTCGCAACTTCAGCGCCGATGCCGATCCAGGCTTCTTCGAGTGTCGCGAGCAAACCGTCCACTTCGAGCAGCATCGCATCGCTCTGCTCGATGTTCGCCTGCAACAAGCGTCGCGACATGTAAGTGTAGAGCGCGTCGAGTCGCTGCGCGATCTCGCCTCCCACCTCCAGATTCAGCGATGCCTGCAAGCCGCTGGTGACGATGTCGATTGCCTTGCCGATCGCTTCGCCGCGCGGGCCGATATTGCCCTGCTCCATATGCATGCGCGCGCGAGCGATCGCCTGTCTCGCGCCTTGGTACAGCATGAGAATCAGACGATGCGGATTCGCGCCCATCACCCCTGTCTCGACGCCGACGCGCGCGTACGCGCTCGCTCCAGCGTGTCCTTGGGAAAACATTGGCGCCACTCCTTCTTGTTGGGACGGTTGCAGTGGTTGACGAAACGGGTGCAACCTCGCTCCGCCAACGGTTGCAACCTTGCTGGCAGAGCGGCCTTGAGGCCGCGCCGGGCGGTGCGGCCAGTTGGCGTCGCACCTTATAACGCGGTTATCGGATTACCGCGCCAAAGCTTTAGGCACCTCGACGAAACCCTCTGGACAATCGCGCGGCAAGCGGCTCGCGCGTCAAATCGACATCTGCATGATGTCGTTGTAGGCGGTCACGAGCTTGTTGCGCACCTGCAAGCCGAACTGAAAGCCGACGTTGGCTTTCTGCATGTCGACCATCACGTCGTTGAGCGACACGTTCGCCGCGCCGAGTTCGAACGCCTGCGATTCGCCGATCGCCTTTTGCTGATCGCCGCTGATCTTGTCGAGCGAGTGCTTGAGCGCTTGCGCGAAGCTGCCGGTGCCGACTGGCGCCGTCTGTTCGCCGAGCGAAGGGGCTGCCTTGCTGCCTGCTGCCTCGGTCGCCATCGACTGCATTTGCTGCAACGCAGACGTCAGCGGATTGACTGGCACGGTCATGGTGTCTCCATGGAGAAAAAGGACAAAGCAAGGATCGGGGGGGCGGCGTCCGGGCGCTAGAGGCTCGTCTGACCACTACCCGATCACGGAGAGGAGCATAGCCCGCGCATCCATTTGCAAACCCGGGAAACTAGGGGGAAAACCCGCTTCTATTCGACTGATAGGCTTGCGCGCCCGTATGGATAATGCCCCTCGTGAAAGTGTCCGTCAGTGGCTGTTCCGCATGGCCCGCCGAGACACCCCCGCATCCCCGGAGAACCCCGACGCATGGATTCGCAGGCCAACTCTTTGATCAACCCCGATGCCCGCATGGGCCTCGCGGGCGCACAGCCGGGCGCCGCCCCGGCTGGCGCGCTCCAGGGCACGGGCGCCGGTACGGGCGCAGCTGACCTCGGCGGTTTCGCGCAGCGGTTTTCGTCGCTTTCGCAAATGCGCAGCAACCCGCGCGCGCCACTGATCTTCGCTGTTGCCGTGCTGGTCGCGGTCGTCGCCGCGCTCGTCATGTGGACCCACTCGCCCGACTATCGCGTCCTTTACAGCAGCCTGTCGGATCAGGACGGGGGCGCCATCATTGCTGCATTGCAGCAAGCAAACGTTCCCTACAAGTTCTCCGACGGCGGCGGCGCGATCCTGATTCCGGCCGACCAGGTCAACGAAACGCGGCTGCGTCTGGCTGCGCAGGGCCTGCCCAAGAGCGGCTCGGTCGGCATGGAACTGATGGACAACGAGAAGTTCGGCATCAGCCAGTTCGCCGAACAGGTCAATTATCAGCGCGCGCTCGAAGGTGAACTCGAGCGCACGATCCAGTCGATCTCCGTCGTGCGCCAGGCGCGCGTGCATCTGGCCATTCCGAAGCCGACCGTATTCGTGCGCGAGCGCGAAGCGCCGTCGGCGTCGGTGCTCGTCAATCTGTATCCCGGCCGCACGCTCGATGAAGGACAGGTGCTCGCCATCACCCACATGCTGTCCTCGAGCGTGCCGAACCTGCCCGTCAAGAACGTCACGATCGTCGATCAGGACGGCAACCTGCTCACGCAGCCGAGTTCGGGCTCGGGGCTGGACGCGACGCAGCTCAAATATGTCCAGCAGGTCGAGCGCAACACGCAGCAACGCATCGACGCGATCCTCGCGCCGCTGTTCGGCAGCGGCAACGCCCACTCGCAGGTGAGCGCCGATATCGATTTTTCGCAGCACGAGCAGACGGCCGAAACGTACGGCCCGAACGGCAGCCCGCAGCAGGCGGCGATCCGCAGCCAGCAGACGAGCTCGGCCACCGAAACGTCGCAAAGCGCCGCCGGTGGCGTGCCCGGCGCGCTGTCGAACACGCCGCCGCAGCCGGCTTCGGCGCCGATCGTCGCAGCCAGCGGCGCGAGCGCGGCGTCGGCGCCCACGACGCCGCTCAGCGAACGCAAGGATGCCACGACGAACTACGAGCTCGACAAGCGCGTCTCGCACACCGAGCAGTCGATGGGCGGCGTCAAGCGCCTGTCTGCGGCCGTCGTGATCAATTACCAGCGCGTCGTCGATGCGAAGGGCCATGCGACGATGCAGCCGCTCCCCCCCGAGAAGCTCGCACAGGTCGAGCAGCTCGTGAAGGACGCGATGGGCTACGACGTCAAACGCGGCGACTCGGTCAACATCGTCAACAGCGCATTCTCTGCCGACGTCGATCCGCTCGCGGACCTGCCGTGGTGGCGCCAGCCCGAGATCGTCTCGATGGCGATCCAGGCCGCCAAGTGGCTCGGCATCGGTCTCGTGGGTCTCGTCATCTACCTGGCGATGGTCAAGCCCGCACTCAAGCGCGCGTTCCCGCCGCCCGAGCAAGCTGCCGAAGGCGCTGCGGCCGGCGTGGGCAGCCCCGACGAGCCCGTGCTGCTCGACGGCATCCCGACAAACGCCGCAGGCGCCGCAGCTGGCGCGCTCGAAGGCGACGATGTCGAGCTCAACCTGCTCGCCTTCGAAAACGAGAAGCACAAATTCGAACGGAACCTCGATTACGCGCGGACCATCGCGCGTCAGGATCCGAAGATCGTAGCGACGGTTGTCAAGAATTGGGTGTCTGATGAGCGCTGAAGGCGTAGTGAAGAGCGCGCTCCTGCTGATGTCGATCGGCGAGGAAGAGGCCGCGCAAGTGTTCAAGTTCCTCGCGCCGCGCGAGGTGCAGAAGATCGGCGCCGCGATGGCCGCGCTGAAGAACGTGACGCGCGAGCAGGTCGAGACGGTGCTGCAAGACTTCGTGAAGGAAGCCGAGCAGCACACGGCGATGTCGCTCGATTCGGGCGACTACATCCGCTCGGTGCTCACGAAGGCGCTCGGCGAAGACAAGGCCGGCGCGCTGATCGACCGCATCCTGCAAGGCAGCGACACGAGCGGCATCGAAGGCCTCAAGTGGATGGATTCGCCGGCCGTGGCCGAGCTGATCAAGAACGAGCACCCGCAGATCATCGCGACGATCCTCGTGCACCTGGACCGCGATCAGGCCTCGGAGATCACCGCGAGCTTCACCGAGCGGCTACGCAATGACGTGCTGCTGCGGATCGCGACCCTCGACGGCATTCAGCCGGCCGCGCTGCGCGAGCTCGACGACGTGCTGACAGGCTTGCTCTCGGGCAGCGACAACCTCAAGCGCAGCCCGATGGGCGGCATCCGCACGGCGGCCGAAATCCTGAACTTCATGACGAGCGTGCACGAGGAATCGGTGCTCGAGAACGTCAAGCAGTACGACGCGGACCTCGCGCAGAAGATCATCGACCAGATGTTCGTGTTCGAGAACCTGCTCGACCTCGAAGACCGCGCGATCCAACTGCTGCTCAAGGAAGTCGAATCCGAGGCGCTCATCATCTCGCTCAAGGGTGCGCCGCCCGCGCTGCGTCAGAAGTTCCTCTCGAACATGTCGCAACGTGCCGCCGAACTGCTCGCCGAGGATCTCGACGCGCGCGGCCCGGTTCGCGTGTCCGAAGTCGAAACGCAACAGCGCCGTATCCTGCAGATCGTGCGCAATCTGGCCGAGAGCGGCCAGATCGTGATCGGCGGCAAGGCGGAAGATGCTTATGTCTGATTCCGGGCGTCCGTCGAAGGTGCCGGTCACAGCGTATCAGCGCTGGGAGATGGCATCGTTCGACCCGCCACCGCCCCCTCCGCCCGAACCCGTCGACAACAGCGCGTTCGAAGCCGAGCTCCAGCGCCTGCGCGACGACGCGCACGCACAGGGTCTCGCCTCGGGCCATGTAGCGGGCCAGGCACTCGGCTACCAGGCCGGCTTCGACCAGGGGCACGCGCAAGGCCTCGAGAAGGGCCGTCTGGAAGCCCATGCCGAAGCCACACGGCTCGCTGGGCTGGCCGATGCTTTCAAGGCCGCGCTCGACGGCGCGCAGAACGAAATGGCCGAGACGCTCGTCGCGCTGGCGCTCGATATCGCCCAGCAGGTCGTGCGTCAGCACATCGCGCACGATCCGGCCGCCCTCGTGGCCTGCGCGCGGGAAGTGCTGGCGGCCGAGCCGCCACTCTCGGGCGCACCGCAACTGATCGTCAACCCGGCCGATTCGCCGATCGTCGAAGCCTATCTGCAAGCCGAGCTCGAGACGCTCGGCTGGAATGTACGTACCGATTCGACGATCGAGCGCGGCGGTTGCCGTGCTCAGGCGGCGACCGGTGAAATCGACGCGACCGTCGGCACGCGCTGGCAGCGCGTGGCGGCCGCGCTCGGCAAAGTGAGCCCGTGGTGAGCGCGCAAACGGCCGAAGCCCTGTTCGCGAACGGCTTGTCGCCGCTCGAGGTCGAGCTCGCACTCGCATCGTTCGGCCCTGAAGATGCGCCAGCGGCAGAGGCGGCAGCCGCTGCTGCCGGCGCTCGCACCAGCGCCGAGCGCTCGGCCCACGATATCGTTGCCGTGCAGCACGATCCGGCGCTCGCGAACAACCCGCACCTGAACGCCTGGCGCGCACGTCTGGACGGCTTGCGCCGCCGCAACGCCCTCGCGCGGCCGCTCTCGAACTGCGGACGCCTCACGCGCGCGGCTGGCCTCGTGCTCGAGGCCATTGGCCTGCGGCTCGCCGTCGGGGCCGAATGCATGATCGAGCTGCCCCCGGGCAGCACGCGCGAGATGGCCGAGGCCGAAGTGGTCGGCTTTGCCGGCGAGCGCCTGTTTCTGATGCCGACGACCGAAGTCGCGGGCCTGCTGCCCGGCGCGCGTGTCTATCCGCGCGAGAGCGCACCGCTTGCCGATCCGCTGGCGGGCGCCAAGCGCCTGCCGGTCGGCTGGGGCATGCTCGGGCGCGTCGTCGACTCGTCGGGCCGCCCGCTGGACGGGCTCGGCCCCCTCAACACCGAGGTCGACGCGCCGCTCTCGGCACCGTCGATCAACCCGCTGCAACGCGAGCCGATCCATCAGGTGCTCGACGTCGGCGTGCGCGCGATCAACGCTCTGCTGACAGTCGGACGTGGCCAGCGCATGGGTCTGTTCGCCGGCTCGGGGGTCGGCAAGTCGGTGCTGCTCGGCACCATGGCGCGCTACACGAGCGCCGAGGTGATCGTGATCGGCCTGATCGGCGAGCGTGGCCGCGAAGTGAAGGAATTCATCGAGCAGATCCTCGGCGAGGATGGGCTCGCGCGCTCGGTCGTCGTCGCGGCGCCGGCCGATGTCTCACCGCTCATGCGCATGCAGGGCGCAACCTATGCGACCTCGCTGGCCGAATACTTCCGCGACCAAGGCAAGCACGTGCTGCTGCTGATGGACTCGCTCACACGCTATGCGATGGCGCAGCGCGAGATCGCGCTCGCAATCGGCGAACCCCCGGCGACCAAGGGCTATCCGCCATCCGTTTTCGCGAAGCTTCCGGCGCTCGTGGAACGGACCGGCAACGGCCCGGCCGGCGGCGGCTCGATTACCGCGTTCTACACGGTGCTCACCGAAGGCGACGACCAGCAGGACCCGATCGCCGACTCGGCGCGCGCGATTCTCGACGGCCACATCGTGCTGTCACGCGCGCTGGCCGAATCGGGACACTATCCGGCGATCGACATCGAGCAATCGATCAGCCGGGCGATGACGGCGCTGATCGACGAGCATCATCTGGAGCGCGTGCGTGCGTTCAAGCAACTGCTCTCGCGCTACCAGCGCAATCGCGACCTCATCAACGTGGGCGCTTATTCGAGCGGGCGCGACGCGCTGCTCGACCATGCGATCGCGCTGTATCCGCGCATGGAAGCGTTCCTGCAGCAGGGTTTTCGCGAATGCGCACCGTTCTCGTCGAGCCTCACCATGCTCGATGCATTGTTTGAATGAAGGGCTGAAGGAGTTCGGCGATGTCGAAGCACTTTCCGATCAAGACGCTCATCGATCTGGCACAGAACGATGTCGACAGCGCGGCCAAGCAGTTGGGCCGCGTGCAGCGCGAGCGTGCGGACGTCGAGGCGCAGCTCGAGGCGCTGATTCGCTACCGGGACGAATACCACGCGAGTTTTTCGCAATCGGCGCAAACGGGCATGCCCGCGGGCAACTGGCGCAACTTCCAGGCGTTCATCGATACGCTCGACATGGCGATCGAGCAGCAACGGCGCCTGCTGGCCACGGCGACTTCGCGTGTCGAGGCGGCCAAGCCCGAGTGGCAGCGCCAGAAGCGCAAGCTCGGCTCGTACGAAGTCCTGCAAGCGCGCGGCGACGCGGCCGAAGCGCGCGTGCTCGCGCGTCGCGAGCAACGTGACGCCGACGAGCACGCCGCCAAGATGCTGCGCATGCGGCATGAAAATGTGAATTAACCGACCGTCGAAGCGCCGCATGGCGGACGCTTCACGAATGCGAGACCTATAAAGAAGAGGCATAGCTATGTCGCCCTTGTCCTTCCTCGGCGCCATTACCGGCGTCGGCAGCAGTGCCGCGAGCCCCGCTTCGAGCGCGGGCCAGGCGGCTGCGACGCCGTTTGCGCAGACCTTGCAGCAAAGCATCGACGCGCATCAGCCGCCGGCACCGCCGGCCGCCAAGAATGCCGGACCGGCGCCCAGCGCGCCAGCCGACAGCAACGCCTCGCAAGCGGCCAGCGGCAAAGACGCGTCGAGCAACGCCAGTTCCGGCGCAAACGGCGACACCTCGTCGAATGCATCGAACGGCTCATCGAACAGCGCCTCGAACGGCAGCACGCAGACGAGCCAGACGTCGCAAGCGGGCACGAACGGCAAGACCTCGGGCACCGCGTCGAACGACCAGCAGGCCAATCAAGCCCAGAACGCGGCGAACGATCCGAATTCCCCGGCCACTCAAGCCGCTGCGGCCGCGGCCGCGGCGGCGGCTGCTGCCGCACAGGCTCAAACGCAACAGAGCGCCGACACGACGGCTGCAAACGCCACAACGGGCACCACGTCCGTGGCATCCGCCAACGGCACCGACGCCGGCCAGAAGACGACGGCCGAACCCAAGACCGTGCGCGCAGCGCTCGAGGCAGCCCTCGCGGCTCAGATGGGCATGCAGGGCGCGACGGCAACGGGCGCAGCGGCCTCCCCCTCCGGCACGGTTGCGCTCGGCAACACCGGGAACGTGAACACCGGCAACCTCGGCAACGGCATCGGCGCGCCGCCGCTCGCCTACAAGACGCTGAGCGCGCTGACGGGCCAAGGCAAGAACGGCAACGCACTGGCAGCCAATGCCGCCGACGCCGGCAAAGCCGCAGCGCAAGGCGCCGTTGCGGCGCAGGACGGCACGGCTGCCGAGGCGGCCCAGGCGCTGGCAGCGGGCGCGGCCGGGACGAACGACAGCGCGGGCAGCTTTGCCGCGCTCAAAGATACGGCCGAAGCCACACGTGCGGCGCTCGCCGCCACGCAAGCGGCAGCCGCCTCGAACGCCGCCAACGCCGCGACCCAAGCGAGCACGCCGAACGTGCAGGCCGCCGGCGCCAACGCCGCTGCTTCGCTGGCGCCGCCAGTCGGCACGCCCGATTGGGAAGACGCACTGAGCCAGAAGGTCGTGTTCCTGTCGAGCGCGCATCAGCAGAGCGCCGAGCTCACACTCAATCCGCCCGATCTGGGCCCGCTGCAAGTGGTGCTGCAAGTCGCCGAAAATCACGCGCACGCGCTGTTCGTCTCGCAACACCCACAAGTGCGCGAAGCGATCGAGGCCGCGCTGCCGAAGCTGCGCGACGCGCTCGAAGCAGGCGGGCTCGGCCTGGGCAGCGCAAGCGTCAGCGACGGCTTCGCCCGCCAGGCCAATCAGCAGCAAAACGGCGGCGGCCAGGGGGGCGGCAAGAACCGCGGCAATTCGTCGGGCGACGAGGTGGGCGAAGCGGTGTCCGCCACGAACATCGCCACGCCGCGGCGCACAGTCGGCATCGTCGATACGTTCGCCTGAACGTCGCCTATCCCGCACCCAGTGCCCTACACGCAGCGCGCTGTGACGCGAGGCCTTCCACGGCCCGCGCCGCAGCGCGCGCTTGCCAGCCCATTCTCCTTGCCTGACCTTCATCGCCGCCCGTGACGTGCGCGGCGACGCTGCGTTCGCGGCTCACCAGGCCAGGTTCCGCCCGCGATGCCCCAAACGCATGAGATGGCGTGCAATCCCCCCTCTTTTCGGCTTATCGCCGAGGCCGGCTTTAGCGAACAATTCACCCTACCGCACTTACGCAACGCAACGTCATGGCCTCCACGACCGTAAACCAGCAAATCACTGCCACGCCGACGAAGTCGGGCGGTATCAAACGCCTCCTGATCATCGTGCTGATCGCGCTCGCCGCAGCCGGCGCCGCGGCGGCGGGCATGTACTTCTTCCTGCAAAAAGCGGGCGTCTCGCGGACCGTCGCCGCCCCGCCGCCTCCGCCGCCGGTGTTCTTCGCGCTGGAGCCGATGACCGTGAACCTGCTGTCCGACGACGGCCAGCACTATCTGCGCGTCGGCCTGTCGCTGAAGCTCGCCGACGAGAAGATGCAGGAGCACCTCACGCAGCACATGCCCGAGATCCGCAGCCGTATCCTGCTCGCGCTGTCGAACAAGCATCCCGAAGACCTCTCGACGCTCGACGGCAAGCGCAAGCTCGCGGACGAACTGGAAGCGCTGATCGAGCAGCCGACCGATGCCGGCACGCCGCCCGTGCGCGTCGAAAAGGTCCTCTTTACCGAATTCGTGGTCCAGTAGCGAGCAGCCCAGGCGCACCAGCGGCCGGGCTCGCACTTGACCGATCCACAGCCGCTTCTTACCAACCGAAAACTCAGGGACGAGGAAAGGAATGGGCCACGAAGAGTTCATGTCCCAAGAGGAAGTCGATGCACTCCTCAAGGGCGTAACCGGCGAATCCGATGGCGACGCCGAGCATGGCGACAAAGCGGGCGTTCGCCCGTACAACATCGCCACGCAAGAGCGCATCGTTCGCGGCCGCATGCCCGGCCTCGAAATCATCAACGAACGTTTTGCGCGTCTTCTGCGCATCGGCATCTTCAACTTCATGCGCCGCACGGCCGAGATCTCGGTCGGGCCGGTGAAGGTACAGAAGTACAGCGAGTTCACGCGTAACCTGCCGATCCCGACGAACCTGAACCTCGTGCACGTGAAGCCGCTGCGCGGCACGTCGCTGTTCGTGTTCGACCCGAACCTCGTGTTCTTCGTCGTCGACAACCTGTTCGGCGGTGACGGCCGCTTCCACACGCGCGTCGAAGGGCGCGACTTCACGGCCACCGAGCAGCGCATCATCGGCAAGCTGCTGAACCTCGTGTTCGAGCACTACACGACGGCGTGGAAAAGCGTGCGCCCGCTGCAGTTCGAATTCGTGCGCTCGGAGATGCACACGCAGTTCGCGAACGTCGCGACGCCGAACGAAATCGTCATCGTCACGCAGTTCTCGATCGAATTCGGCCCGACCGGCGGCACGCTGCACATCTGCATGCCGTACTCGATGATCGAGCCGATCCGCGACGTGCTGTCCTCTCCGATCCAGGGTGAAGCGCTCGAAGTCGACCGCCGCTGGGTGCGCGTGCTGTCGCAGCAGGTGCAGTCGGCCGAGGTCGAGCTGACGGCCGATCTCGCGCAGATCCCGACGACGTTCGAGGAGATCCTGAATATGCGCGTGAACGATGTGCTGCCGATCAACATCGACGAGTCGATCGTCGCGAAGGTGGACGGCGTGCCGGTCATGGAATGCGGCTACGGAATTTTCAATGGTCAATACGCGCTGCGCGTGCAGAAGATGATCAGCGCGGCCGAAACAGTGAAGGAAGGTGGATATGAGTGACCTGAACGCGACGCCGGACGAGAACGCCGAGTTCGCGGCGGAAATGGCCGCCATGGCGACGCCCGCGAAGGCAGCGGTGGCCGCCAGCGATGAGACGAGTCTCGACGATTGGGCGAGCGCGCTGGCCGAGCAAAATACGAACACGGCGCCCACCGCCGCGGCTGGCGTGTTCCAGCCACTGTCGAAAGTCGAGCCGACGACCACGCGCAACGACATCGACATGATCCTCGACATCCCCGTCCAAATGACGGTGGAGCTGGGCCGCACGAAGATCGCCATCCGCAACCTGCTGCAACTCGCGCAGGGCTCGGTGGTCGAGCTCGACGGCCTCGCCGGCGAACCGATGGACGTGCTCGTCAACGGCTGTCTGATCGCGCAGGGCGAAGTCGTCGTCGTCAACGACAAGTTCGGCATCCGGCTCACCGACATCATCACGCCGTCCGAACGCATCCGGAAGCTCAATCGATGAACACGGCAGCGCGCCGCCTGCCGGCCACGCTCGCAGTCCAGGCTGCGGCGATGCTGGCAAGCGCGCCCTTTACCGCGCAAGCGGCCGACATGAACGCGGTGAACCATGCCGCCAGCATCGCCTCCGGCGTCGGCGCCGGCACGGCCGCTCCGTCGCTCGGCGTGGGCGCGGTACTGCAGACCCTGGTTGGTCTGGCCGTCGTCGTCGCACTCGTGTTCGCATGCGCTTGGCTCGCGCGCCGCTTCGGCCTGCAGCCGGGCGCGCGCGGCGGCCTCGTGCGCACGATCGGCGGTGTGTCGTTGGGCGGCAAGGAACGCGTGGCCGTCGTCGAAGTGGGCGACACGTGGCTCGTGCTCGGCGCCGCGCCCGGCAATGTGCGCCTGCTCCACACCCTGCCGGCCGGCTCAACCGGCCACTCCGGCTCTAGCCACGGCGGCCCCGGGCAATCTTCCGATCCGGACGCCTCGGCATTGCCGCCCGGCACGTTCGGCACGCGCTTTCGCGCCGCCCTCGCGGGCGAAGCGAAGAAGCGCTTTTCCCGTCCCTCCGGCGGAGGCAAGTAAATGTCGTTGTGCTCCCACCTGCGGATTGCGCGTCTTGCGCGAGCCGCGGCACCCGCGCTGCCGCTCGTCGTCCTCGCCTTGATGCCGTCGCTCTCGTTCGCGCAAGCGGCGGGGCTGCCCGCTTTCAACACGAGCCCCGGCCCGAACGGCGGCACGACCTACTCGTTGAGCGTGCAGACGATGCTGCTGCTCACGATGCTGTCGTTCCTGCCGGCGATGGTGCTGATGATGACGAGCTTCACGCGCATCATCATCGTGCTGTCGCTGCTGCGCCAGGCGATGGGCACCACGACGACGCCCCCCAATCAGGTCCTCGTCGGCCTTGCGCTGTTCCTCACGATGTTCGTGATGTCGCCGGTGCTCGACAAAGCCTACACTGACGGCTACAAGCCGTTCTCCGAAGGCACGATTCCGATGGAGACGGCCGTGCAGCGGGGCGTGGCGCCGTTCAAGACGTTCATGCTGCGCCAGACGCGCGAGGCCGACCTCGCCCTGTTCGCGAAGATCTCGCACGCGCCGGCCATGCAAGGCCCTGAGGACGTGCCGCTGTCGCTGCTCGTCCCCGCGTTCGTGACGAGCGAACTGAAGACGGCCTTCCAGATCGGCTTCACGATCTTCATCCCGTTCCTCATCATCGACATGGTCGTCGCAAGCGTGCTGATGTCGATGGGGATGATGATGGTCTCGCCGGTCACCATCGCGCTACCGTTCAAACTGATGCTGTTCGTGCTCGTGGACGGATGGCAGCTGCTGATCGGCTCGCTTGCGCAGAGCTTCGCCTGATCGAGGAACCGCTCGCCATGACGCCCGAATCCGTCCTTACGCTCGCGCATCGCGCGATGTACGTCGCCCTGCTGCTGACCGCGCCGCCGCTGCTCGTATCGCTCGCCGTCGGCCTGCTCGTGAGCTTCTTCCAGGCCGCCACGCAGATCAACGAAGCGACGCTCTCGTTCATCCCCAAGCTGATGGCCGTGACGATCACGCTCGTGATCGCGGGGCCGTGGATGCTCTCGATCGTGCTCGACTACATGCGGCAGATGCTGACGAGCATCCCGTCGATGGCCGGATAGCGTCCGGCGAACCTCTCACGCGATGTTCACTGTCACCTACGCGCAGCTGAACGCCTGGCTCACAGCCTTTCTGTGGCCGTTCGTGCGCATCGCGGCGCTCGTCGCGACGGGGCCCATCGTCGGTCATACGGCGATTCCGGCACGGGTGAAGATCGCGCTTGCCGCGTTCGTGACGCTCATCGTCGCGCCGACACTCGGACCGCTACCGCAAGTGACCGTGTTTTCGTCCGCGGGCGTCTGGATCATGGTCAATCAGTTCCTGATCGGCGCGGCGCTCGGCCTCACGATGCAGCTCGTGTTTGCGGCCATCGAAATGACGGGCGCGCTCGTCGGCCTGCAAATGGGGCTCGGCTTCGCCACGTTCTTCGACCCGGGTTCGAACACCTCGGCCGAAGTGCTCGCGCGCTACCTGAACGCCATCGCAATCCTCGCGTTTCTCGCGTTCGACGGGCATCTGCAAATGGTCTCGGCGCTGGTCGCGTCGTTCCAGTCGGTGCCGATCGGTGCGGGCCTGCTTGGTGCAACGGGTTTCAGGACGCTCGTCCTCTGGGGCAACGCTATCTTCTCGGCGGGGCTGCTGCTTGCACTGCCCGTCGTCATCGCGCTGTTGATCGCGAACCTCTCACTCGGCATCCTGAACCGCGCAGCGCCGCAGATCGGCGTCTTTCAGATCGGCTTTTCGGTCACGCTGCTCGTGGGCCTGCTGCTCATTCAGCTGATGCTGCCGAACATGATTCCGTTTTTCGCCCGCTTGTTCGATATGGGTATCGATCAGATGGGGCGCGTGGCGACTGCCTTGCATTGAAGCCATCGCACGGCTTCGCGCTCCCCCCTGCTTCGCTTTCCCGCCGATCAAAAGAAAACGGCCGGCGATCGGTCTGAACCGATCGCCGGCCGAGCGTCGCGCACCTGCTGCGCGACTCGTCCCCGTCAGCTGCTGATGTACTGGAACAGCGACATGCTCTGAATCTGCACGAAGCTCTTCTGGGCCGCTTGAAGTGCGTTCTGCGTCAGTTCGAACTGGCTGATCGTCGACACCATGTCGACGCTCGTGAGGTTCGACAGGTTGTTCTGCGCTTGCAGCGAGTTGTTGTTCGTCGTCGTTTGCAGCGCTTGCAGCTCCTGCTCGCGGCCGCCCACCGACGCCTGCACGACGGTGATGTTCGTCAGCGAATTCTGGAAGCGCGACGTGCCCGTCGTCAGCGCGTTCTGGAGCGTCGCTTTAGCGGCCGGGTTGCCGTCGGCCGGCGTGTTCAGCGCCGAGATGATCGAGTCGAGGGTCGAGAACAAGCTGCTGTTGGCGGGCGTCGTCGACGGCGTCACCGAGAACGTGTCGCCAGGGTTCGGCGCACCCGAGATCGTCGCGCTCATGCCGGCGCCCAGCGCGATCGGCGAAGCCGACGAAAACGCGGCGGGCGGCGTCGTCGTGGGCGGCGCGACGGTGTTGTCGGTCACCGTATACGTCGGCGCTGCGGCGGTGCCGCCGATCGTGACCGTGTAGTTGTGGCTGTTGGTCGCCACGGCCGGGTTCGTGATCGTCGCACGACCGATCGTCCCCGTGCCCGTGTTCGTCGCGGCGCCAGCCGAAACCGGGCTCGTACCGATCGACGGAACCGTCATGAACACGCTCGCGCCGCTGTCGTTGGTCGTGATCTGGCGCGTGTCGGCGACCTGAGCCAGGCGCTGGCCGTTGTCGCCCAGATAGTTGACGCCGCCGCCCGTCACGTTGACGAACGGCTGCGTGGTCGTCTGAAAGCCCGAGAAAATGTAGTTGCCGGCGCCGTCGCTGGTGTTCGCGAGCGTCAGCAGCTGGCTGCGATAACCCTGGAGGGACTGCGCGATCGAGGCACGGTTCGCGTCGCTCAGCGTGCCGTCGCCGGCCTGCGTCAGCAGCGAGCTGATCGTCGTCATCACGTTCGCCACGGTTCCGATCGTCTTGTCTTCGAGCTGAAGCGACGACAGAGCGGAATTCTGGTTCGCCGTGTACTGCGTCAGCGTAGCCGTGCTCATCGTCAGCTGCACGGCCTGTGCGGCGGCCAGCGGGTTGTCGCCGGGCGTCGTCAGGGCTTGCCCGCTCGAGAGCTGCTGATACAGCTGATTGAGCTGGCTCTCCTGATTGCCCATCGTCTGGACGTTCTGGTTGTAGAACTGCGAAGTCGAGATACGCATCGCCTGGCCCCTTATTGGAAGATGCCCATGAGGGTCTGGAACATCGATTGAGCGGTCTGAATCACCTTGCTGTTCGCCTGATAGAGCTGCTGATACTGCAACAGGTTCGACGCTTCTTGATCGAGGTTCACACCCGACACCGATTGCTGTGCGGACGTGATCTGCGTGACGAGTGCCGACTGTGCGGTCTGTGCCGACTTCAGCTGGCTCGCCGCATTGCCGACCGTGTTCACGTAGCTTGCGTAGGCGCCCGTCAGCGTGGACGTGCCGTTCGCCAGCGACGTGTTCGTCACGAGCTTGGAGATCGCCAGCGCGTTACGGCCGTCGTTGGTACCCGTATTCGGCGCGATCGTGAACGTATCGCCGTTGGCCGGCGCGCCGCTGACCGTGAAGCTCACGTTCTTCAGGGTACCGCCGGTGACCGTGTAGGTCGCGCCGGGCGTGTACGTGGCCGGCGGCGCTGCGGGCGCCGCACCGTTGACGGACACCATCGAACCCGCCGGAAAGCCGGTCAGCGTATTGGCGCCCGAGTTGTAGGTCAGCGTCGTCGTGCCCCCGATCGAGTAGCCGGCCGTGACCACGCCTTGCGTGACCGTAGCCGTGCCCGTGTTCGTGGTCGGCACCGACACCAGGACAGGCGAAGACGCCGCGATCGCCGACGGATTGGTGGTCGAGAGGCCGAACCCGTTGAGCGCACCGCGCGTGGGCTGGATCGTGAACGAATCGCCGGCATTCATCGCGCCCGCCACGTTCAGCACGAGGCCGCCCATCGTCGCGCCGGCCGGCGCGGTCGTCGTCGAGCCGATGACAGCACCGCTCGTCGTGTCGGTCAGCGTGTAGTTCGTGCCGTCGAACGACAGTGCGTAGTCGTCCGAGGTCGGCTGCGCCGCGTTCGCGAACCCGACCGTCATCGTCGCGGCGCTCGTGTTGTTGGCGTTCGCATAGACGGTCGGCGTGCCGGCCGTGAACAGATTGGCGCCCGGGTTGCCCGACAGATCGAGGCCCAGCGCATTCTGCGAATTGACCTGCGCGGCGAAGCTCGTGGCGATCGCGCCGAGCTGCGACTCGGCCGGATCGAGGGTCTGGCTGCGGAACGCGAGCAGGCCGCCCAGCGTGCCGCCCGTCAGCGCGCTGCTCGCCATGACCTGCGGTGCCGGTGCCGGCTTCGCGCCCGCCATGCCGTTATAGGTCACGGCCAGTTCGCTGGGATCGGTCGGCGAGTTCGAGGTGCCGAGGTTGAAGCTCGCGTTGGCGACGACGAGCGGCTGTCCGTTACCGAGGAATACGCTATAGCCGCTCGAGTTCTGCACGACGGATACGCCGACGTCCTGCGCGAGGTTCGCGACGGCCTGATCGCGCTGGTCGAGCAGCTGGTTCGGCGGCTGGCCTTGCGCGCTGGCGGCGGCGATCTGGCTGTTCAGCTGTGCGATCTGCGTGGAGTAGCCGTTGATCTGGTTGACGGTCGCGGTCAGCTGCTGGTTCACGCTCTGACGCATCTGATCGTACTGTGCGCCGGCCGCGTTGATCTGCGTCGCGAGCGATTGTGCTGCGCTGATCGCGCTTTGGCGCGTGGCGACGTTGGACGGCGCGTTCGCGATGCTCTGCAAGCCGGTGAAGTACGAAGTGATCGCCGCCGAGATACCGGCGGTCGGGCTGCCGACGAGGTTGTTCAGCTGCGAGGCCATGTTGTAGTTGGCCGTCAGCGCGCTGTTCGTCGACTGCGCGTTGTTGAGCTGGGTCGACAGGTATTGGCTGTAATTGCGCTGGATGGTGGCCGTCGTCACGCCGCCGCCGAGGTAACCCGAGCCCGTGTATTGCCCGCTCGATTCCGAATAGACGGGGTTTTCTACCGTGTAGCCCGGCGTCGACGCATTGCTGATGTTCTGGCTAGCCGTCGTCAAGCCCCACTGGGCGGCGCTAAGCCCGGACAGGCCGATGTTGAAGATGTTGTTGGACATGCGTCTTCCTGAAGGGGCGAAGGGCAAGAGCCGCCGCCGCGTTGAGGGAACACATGTATATCGGCTCGAGCGCGGAAAAAGTTAAGGGTTGGCGCGCAATGTCGGTCGCGCGCGCCAACCCGAAGCCTGCCTTACGCCCGCACGAGCGAGCGGCGCCGCATCTCGAGTTGCGTGATCAGGCGTTGCAGTGTGTTCTCGGCGCTGCCAGGCAATGAAACGAAGCGCATGCCGAGCTGGAAGCGCCGGCCGCCGTTCGGCAGGTCGGTCGCCCGCATCGACACGAGCTCCAGATCGAGCGACAGCATGCCATGGCCGGCCAGATGCACCTCGACGTCGTGCAGCGTCGCCCCCATCGGCAGGTTGGCCACGCGCTCGTCGGTCGTACGCACGCCGATGCCGCCCAGCGACAGGTCGTGCACTTCGAAGCGGAACGCGTCGCCTTCGGGCAGCCGGCCGCGGCAGTAATACGGGTCGAGCACGGGGGCATCGACACGGAAATACTCGCGCCGCTGAACGTAGTACAGCACGTCGGGGAACGGCGCTTCGAACGCCGGCATGCCTTCGAAGCGCGTCTCGGTGGGCGTGACGGTCGAGAACTCGAGGCGCACGCCGTCCGGCGACGCACGGAACGTGCAGTTGGGCGCGGACAGCACCCCCTTGTTCTGCTCGGCCAGCGCGCCCCAGTCGAACACGAACGTACGACCTCGCACGTCGACATCGAGAATGCGCGTCACGAGCTGACCGTTCTGGTATTGAATGGTCAGGAAATCGCCGCGATTGGCCAAATTACGCAGCTGAACGCCGACTTCGAGCGGATTGCGTCGACCGAAATCGCTGTTGAGTGCGGCTGTATCCTCCGTCGGGCCATTCGACTGATTGGTATCCATGGACTTGGCGTATGCGTGGTTGCGTCGCGCCTAGAGGGCACCGACGCACATGCGTCCGGATCGCGTTTTTTCGATCCGGACTGGGACAGTCTGATTAGCGGCAACAAACCTGCAAAGTTTAGAGGTAAGCGCGAAATTTTTTTGGACGTGCCAAGGGGACGGGCAAGCCGTTGTTTGCCGCTAAGGCCCGTCGTAGCGTCGTTTGCGTCGTGTGGCGCGGCGCTGCCGATGCCACTTCGCAAAATAGGAGGGGTACTTCTAAATTGGCGCAGGGATGAAAATATCCGGCGCGCCGATCTCAATCGAAAGACGCAAACTGGTGATTTGAAAGAAAAGTCGAGGCGCTGAAAAATCGATTTTTAACGTTTGCGCGTTCGATATTTTCCGGCAAATCATCGAAGCATCAAACCATTTGCTGCATGATCGAAATCAGTTTCTTCGCGTAATGCGGATCGGTCGCATAGCCGGCGCGCTGCATGCCATGAGCAAAGCTCGCCGCGTCGCGCGACGTGTTGATCACCGATGCGTAACGCGGGTTGTTCTTCAGCATGCTCGCGTAGTCGGTCATCGCCTCGGCATACGAGTCGTAGGCGCGGAACTTCTCGACGACCTTGTGTGGCTGGCCATTCACGTATTCGGTCGTGACGGTCGAGACCGTCTTGCCGGTCCAGTCCTTGGTCGCCTTGATGCCGAATACGTTATGGCTCGTCGCGCCATTCGCGTGTTTGATCTCGCCTTTGCCCCAGCCCGTCTCGAGCGCGGCCTGGCCGATGATGAAGCGCGCCGGGATACCCGTCGCCTCGCTCGCGGCCTGGGCCGGCGCGGCCATTTTTTCGACGAACGCGTCGACCTTCGCCGAGCCGCCGTTGCCGCGCGTGGGCGGAGTCAGCGCGCTTTGCGCCGTGTAGCCCTTGCTCGACGCGAGCGAGCCGTTCGCGTTGGCGTTCGCATAAGCGTGCGCCAAGGCGTTCATCATGGCCGTGTTGCCGGCGTTGTTCGCCCCGCCATTCGCGGCGCCGAGCATGCCCGTCAAACCTGCCGCCCCACCCGCCGAGCCGGCCGCCCCGCCGCCGGCGAGGCCCGCATTGCGCGAAAGCTGCGTAATCAGGGCGTTGGCCACGCCGATGCCCTTGGACGACATCTGTTGCGCGAGCTGCTGGTCGAGCATCGACGTGAACTGCGTGCCGTCACGCGAATCGAGCGGGCCGTCTTGCGGGGTCGCATCGCGCATGCTCTTGAGCATCATCTGCATGAACACCGCGTCGAACTGCTGCGCGACCACCTTCAGGTTCTGCTGCGGTGCCGTGCCCGCTTGCGCGCGCAACGCGTCGAAGCCCGACATGTCGAGCGCAAAGCGCTGCGACAGGTCGACGCCGGTGCCTGCGTTGGTAGGTGCGTTCGCGTTGTTCATCGGTTTGCTCCCAAGCCCTGCTCACGTTGACGATGAGGACGGGCGTTTAAATGATCTCGAGGTCCGCGCGCAGCGCGCCGGCCGCCTTCATCGCCTGCAAGATCGACATCAGATCGGCCGGTGTCGCCCCGAGCGCGTTGAGCGCCTTCACGACCTCGGCCAGGTTGGCCCCAGCCGTCACGAGCTTGAGCGCACCGTTGTCCTGCTTCAGCTGGATCTGCGACTGCGGCGTCGCGACGGTTGAGCCGTTCGAGAAGGCATTGGGCTGGCTGACGACGGTCTGCGTGTTGACGACCACCGACAGATTCCCGTGCGCGACCGCGCAACTTTGCAGCGTCACCATCTGGTTCATCACGATCGACCCGGTACGCGCGTTCAGGATCACCTTCGCGGCAGCCTGCGCCGGACGGACGTCGAGGTTCTCGAGCTGCGCCATGAACGCGACCTGCTGGCCGGGATCGGCCGGCGCGTGCACCTGGATCGTGCGGCCGTCGAGCGGCGTGGCCGTGCCGCTGCCGAACGCGTTGTTGACCGCCGCCACGATGCGCTGCGTCGTGTCGTAGTCCATGTCGTTCAGCTCCATCTGCATCACGCCGCCCGCCTGCGCCACTTGCGTGGGCACCGCGCGTTCGATGATGGCGCCGCCCGTGATGCGGCCCGCGGCGAGCTGGTTGATCTGTACCTTGCTGCCGTTGGCGCTGGCCCCAGCGCCGCCCACGGCGATGTTGCCCTGGGAAAGCGCGTAGACCTGACCGTCGGCGCCCTTGAGCGGCGTCATCAGGAGCGTGCCGCCGCGCAGGCTCTTGGCGTTGCCGAGGGAGGACACCGTCACGTCGATCGCCTCACCGGGCCGGGCGAACGGCGGCAGCGTTGCCGTGACCATGACGGCCGCGACGTTCTTGAGCTGCATGTTGCTGGCCGACGAGCCGCCGCTGGCTTGCCCGTTGTTCAGCGAGATGCCGAGGTTCGCGAGCATGTTCTGGAGCGTCTGCGTCGTGAACGGCGTCTGCATCGTCTGGTCACCCGTGCCGTCGAGACCGACGACGAGCCCATAGCCGATCAGCGGGTTGTCGCGCACGCCCTGGATCTGGACGAGGTCCTTGAGGCGCTCGGCATGCGCCGCGCCGGCACAGGCCAACAGGGCCGGCACCATGACGAGCGTGAGCGTGCGGCGAAGCACGGCGCCCGTGCGCATAAGAAAAGCGTTGTGCATGATCACCACGGCGCGAGGTTGAGGAAGAAGCGTTGCAGCCAGCCCATCGTCTCGGCCTCGTTGATGTAGCCCTTGGCCGAGTATTCGATGCGCGCGTCGGCGATCTGCGTCGACAAGACCGTGTTTTCGCCCGACACCGTGTTCGGATTGACGACGCCGGACAGGCGCACGAACTCGTTGCCCTGGTTGATCAGCATCTGCTTCTCGCCGCTGACGACGAGGTTGCCGTTCGGCAGCACGTTTGTGACCGTCACGGTGATCGTGCCGTCGAAGGTATTCGACGCGTTGGCACCGCCCGTGCCGTTGAACCCGTTGGCGCCCGAGGCGTTGACGTCGAAGTGATTGACCAGCCCGCGCAGGAAGCCGATCGTCGGTACCGAGCTGGTCATGTTGCTGTTGCGGCTCGCGCTGGCGGCCGACGACTTCGTCGCGTTGATCTTCTCGGCGATGACGACCGTGAGGATGTCGCCCACATTGCGCGGACGCTGGTCCTCGAACAACGGATGGCCTGCGTAGCCGGGGTTGTAGATCGACCCCGGCGGCTGCAGCTGCGGCGGCACCGGCGGCGCCGCCGTCATCGGCTGCTGCGTGATGGGCTCGCGATGCTCGATCTGCGCGCAACCGACGAGCGTACCCGTGAGCGTGCTCGCGAGAGCGCCCGCATAAACCAGCGAGAGGGCTGCACGCAGCGTGCGCGCGCGAAACGGGATTCGGCTCGATTGCGACATCTTCGTCTACCGCCTGTCTTTCAATTGCTACCTGCCCTTAAACCGGCATCTGGCTCAAGGTCTGAAGCATCTGGTCCGAGGTCGTGACCGCCTTGCTGTTGATTTCGTATGCACGCTGCGTCTGGATCATGTTGACGAGCTCTTGCACGACGTTCACGTTGGAGGTTTCGATATAGCCCTGCATCAGCGTGCCCGAGCCGTTCAGGCCCGGCGTCGTCACGTTCGGCGCGCCCGACGAAGCCGTCTCGGCGAGCAGGTTCTCGCCCTTCGAGTCGAGACCGGCCGGGTTGATGAACGTCGCGAGTTGCAACTGGCCGATCGTCGTGCTCGTCGACGTGCCTGCCTGCGTGATGGTGACCGCGCCGTCGCTGCCGATCGTCAGCCCGGTTGCGTTGGGCGGAATCGTGATCGTCGGGATGATCTGGTAGCCGCCCGAGGTCACGAGCTGACCTTGCGCATTGGTCTGGAGGGAGCCGTCGCGCGTGTAGGCCGTCGTGCCATCGGGCATTTGCACCTGGAGGAAGCCGTTGCCGTTGATCGCCAGGTCCTTCGAGTTGCCCGTTTGCGTCGTGGCGCCTTGCGTATACAAGCGCTCGGTCGCGATCTGCTGAACGCCGGTGCCGATCTGGCTGCCCGAGGGCAGTTCGGTTTGCTGCGTCGAGTTGGCGCCCGGTTGGCGCAGCGTCTGGTACATCAAGTCCTGGAACACCGCGCGCGAGCCCTTGAAACCCGTCGTGCTGACGTTCGCGAGGTTGTTCGAAATGACGTCCATCTGCGCCTGCTGCGCATTCATGCCGGTGGCGGCAATATAAAGTGAGCGATTCACGGTAAATCTTCTCCTGATCCTGAAATAGCGAGCCGGTCGATCGAACCGGTCAGCTGAACTGCAGCAGCTGGTTGGCAGACTGCTCGTTCTGATTGGCGGTTTCGAGCAGCTTCGTCTGCATCTGGAATTGCCGCGCGTTGGTGATCATCGACACCATCGCGGCCACCGAGTTGACGTTGCTGCCCTCGAGCGCGCCCGACGCGACGGCGACCGTCTGGTCGGCGTCGGCCGGCTGGCCGTCGGCGGTCCGGAACAGACCGTCGTCACCGCGCACCATCGTGTTCGATTCGGGGTTGACGAGCTTCAATTGATCGAGCACCACGATGGCCGTCGGCGGATCGCCGGGGGTCAGCGCGGAAACCGTGCCGTCCTTGCCGATCGTCACCTCGGCGCCGGGCGGCACCGAGATCGGGCCGCCGTTGCCGAGCACCGGTTGGTTCGTGGCGGTCACGAGCTGGCTGTTCTCGTCGACGTGCAGATTGCCGGCGCGCGTATACGCTTCGTTGCCGTCGGCCGTCTGCACGCTGAGCCAGCCCGGGCCCTGGATCGCGACGTCGAGCGGGTTGCCCGTCTGCGAGATCGGACCGGGGGTCAGGTCTGCCCGCGGGGTCGACGACAACACGAACGTGCGCGTCGTGTCGTTGTTGATCGTCGTGCCATCGCCGAAACCCATCGGCGCCGAGCGGAACGTCGCCAGCTGGGCACGAAAGCCCGTCGTCGACGCGTTCGCCAAGTTGTTGGCGACGACGGCCTGTTGCTCGAGCGCCTGCGCGGCGCCCGTCATCGCGGTATAGATCAGTCGGTCCATGACTCGCTAGTCTCGAAGTCTCGTCGTGTCGGCTCGCCGACGCTTACAGATTGATCAGCGTCTGGTCGACGGTCTGCTGCGTCTTGATCGTCTGCGCGTTGGCTTGATAGTTGCGCTGCGCGGTGATCAGGTTCACGAGCTGGCTCGTCAGGTCGACGTTCGACTGCTCGACCGCGCCGCCCGTCAGCGTGCCGTGGTTCGTGCTGCCCGGCGCCGAGATCTGCGGCACGCCCGAGGCCGCCGTCTGCTGATACTCGTTGCCGCCGAGGTCTTGCAGACCGTTCGGGTTGTTGAAGTTCGCGAGCACGATCTGGCCCAGCGCTTGCGATTGGCCGTTCGAGTAGTTGCCCGTGAGCGTACCGTCCGCGCCGATCGAGAAGTTCGTCAATTGGCCCGACGCGAAGCCGTCCTGCGTCAGGTTCGTCACGCCGTCCTTGCTGCCGAATTGCGTCGAGCCGTTCAGGTTCAGCGTGATCGACTGCGGCGTCGCGCTGCCGTCCGTGTTCGGGATCGTGAACGTGAGCTCGCCCGTGGAGGGGCTCGTGGTCTGCGGAGTCGTCGACGGCGGCACAGGCGCCGGCATCGGCGTGGTCGGCGCGACGAGCGCACCCGACGTGCTGAAGTTGACCTGACCAACCTGGTTGATCGTGCCCGTCGACGTGCCGGCGTACACGTTCCACTGGTTCGCCCCGGCCTTCGCGAAGTACATGTTCACTTGCTGCGAGCCGCCGAGGCTGTCGAACACCTGGATCGAGGTCTGGTAGTTGTAAGTCAGGTTGTTGGTGGCCGAGAACGGCGCGACGGTCGGCACCGTATCCTGCGCGTTCAGGTTCATCTGCGCGACGATGTTTTGCGTCGTGACGGGCGGGATGTTCGTCGTCGGCACCTGGATCGGCACCGTCTGGGCCGTGTTGACGACACCACCGGCGCTGGCCGTGTAGCCCATCAGCTTCAGCCCTTGCGCGTTCGTGATGAAGCCGTTCTTGTCGAGCTGGAACACGCCGTTGCGCGAGTACGTCAGCGAGCCGTTGTTCGACATCTGGAAAAAGCCCGTGCCGTTGATCGCGACGTTCAGGGCCTGGCCCGTCGTCGTGATCGTGCCTTGCGAGAAATTCTGCTGCACGTTGGCGAGCTGCGTGCCGATACCGATCTGATCGTTGACCGAGGTCGCGATCGTGTTCGCGTAGACGTCGGCGAACTGAGCCTGGCTTTGCTTGAAGCCGACCGTGTTCGCGTTCGCGATGTTGTTGCCGATCACGTCGAGATCGTTCGACGATGCGGCCAGACCGCTCAAACCTTGTTGGTAGCCCATTTCGGTCTCCCTTCGATGTTCTTTGGAGAAAGAGAAATTAGAGAATCGCGACGACGCTCGACATGTTCACCGTGCTGCCGTTCTGGAGCAGCAGGCCGGTTGCACCGCCGCTCTGCTGAACGACGCTCTGCACTTGTCCGCCCGTCAGCGTGGTTTCCGCGGTGGTGGAGCCGGTGCCGCTCCGGCCGACTGCCGAAATCGTGTAGGTGCCGTCGGGCAGCGTGTTGCCCGACGAATCGACCGGCTTCCAGCTGACCGGCACCATGCCGGCCTGCTGCGCGCCGAGATCGACCGTGTTGACGACCTGACCGCCAGCGTTCTTGATCGTAACCGTCAGATCCGAGACGTTCGACGCCACTTGCACGCCGAAGCCCGGCGAAGCGCCGCTCGCGACGGTCGCGGTGGAGCCCGGCACGAGCACGTTCTGGCCGATCAGCAGCGAAGCCTGCGCGTTCTGGCCCGCCGACAGCTGCGAAGCCAGCGACGTCAGCGTCGTGTTGAGCTGGCTGATGCCCGTGACGGTGTTGATCTGGGCCAGCTGCGAGGTCATCTGCGAGCTGTCCATCGGGTTCGTCGGGTCCTGGTTTTGCAGCTGCGTGACGAGCAGTTGCAGGAAGGTCTGCTGCAGGCTGGTCGAGGAGTTGCTGCCCGTTGTCGAGGACGTGCCGCTCGTCGAGGAGCTGCTGCCCGAGCCGCTCGTCGAGGACGTGCCGTTCATCGTGTTCAGCAACTGCTGGGAAACGGTCCCGGCGCTGCCGATGGTCGTATTGGTCGTCACGAAGTTTCTCCTCAGGTGCCGATCGTCAGGGTTTTCAACATCAGGTTCTTGGCGGTGTTCAGCGTCTCGACGTTCGCCTGATACGAACGCGAGGCCGAGATCATGTTCACCATTTCCTCGACCGGGTCGACGTTGGGCATCGTCACGTAGCCGTCCGAATTCGCCTTCGGGTTGCTCGGGTCGTAGGTGGTTTTCATCGGGGTCGGATCGTCGATGACCTTGGTCACCTGCACGCCGCCCACTTGCTGGCCGCTTTCGGAGCGCGCGCCGCCGAGCGGCTTGACCCCGAACACGACCTGCTTGGCGCGGTACGGCTGGCCGTCCGGGCCCGTCACGCTGTCCGCGTTGGCGAGGTTCGACGCCGTCACGTTGAGCCGCTGGGACTCGGCCGACAGCGCCGATCCCGCGACGTTGAAGATGTTCATCAATGACATGGCTTTTACTGCCCTTTTCGATTAACGCTTTCGATTGACCCCGTAGCGTGGCACCCCACGCCGAACCCTTGTCGCATCAACTACTACCCGACGTGATCGCCGCCAGCATCGACTTGATCTGCTGGGTGAGCACCGTCATGCCGGATTCGTAGTGCAGCGCGTTGTCGGCGAACTGCACACGCTCGGTATCGAGGTCGACCGTGTTGCCGTCGAGGGCCGGCTGCGTCGGAACGCGGTACTGCAGATCGCCGTAGTCCTTCGAAGGGCCGCCCGTCGGTGTCAAGGTCGTCTTGCCGGCCATGTGACCCGACTCGGTCGAAGCCATCTGCATGCCGGAGGTGACGCCCGCCGGCTGCGCCATCGCGAGCGGCGCCGAGTTCGAGGTGCCCGTGGCGGTCCGCATGGCCGGCGTGCCGCCAGCCTTTTTCAGCGCGCCGGCCAGCGACGACGCGAAGTCGACGTCACGCGCCCGATAGCCGGGCGTATCGGCGTTCGCGATGTTCGACGACAGCAGCTCCTGCCGATGAGCGCGTACATCGAGCGCCTCACGGCCAAAGGCGAATTCGGCATCGAGTTTGTCCAGCATCGAGCGTTTCTCCGTTGCCAAGCGATGGACGGCCACCCGGCAGGCTCGCCGAGAAGACCTTTTTGCATGACACGAATCTTAGGGGCGCAGCGCAAGAGGCAATCGAATGAATAACCGGGAAAGCGGGCCTCTATTCGACGCTTGCGAGCCCGGCGCGGCTTCTAGAATGCGATGGCGTAATGCAGTCTGTCCCGCAGTCCCTTCGCTGGAGAAGCCGATGTCCGTGTCCGCCGCCCCCGTTTCCGCCCGCCGCGCCGCTGAGCGCGTTGGTGGGCCGCGGCGCGCTCGCGGGCCCCGCGGCGCGCGCGTGGCCGGCACCGTGCTTGCCGTCGCGCTTCTGGCGTTCGGCCTGGCCGCGCCGCGTGCGCAGGCCCAGGCGAGCGCCGGTCAGATCTACATCCCGGGCCCCGGGGAGCGCGCCGCGCCGAATGCCGCCAATTCGGCCCCAAGCGCCGGCGTGGCTGCCGCGTCCGCTGAATCGGCGAACGGCATGATCACGATTCCGGGCCCAGGCGAAGCGCGTGCCGCGCAAGGCAACAACGGCGCGATGCCCGTCGTCGTCACACAGCCCCCCCGCCCTGCCCGCGCCGCCCAGCCGATTTCCGTCGAGCCGCCCGCTGGCGTCTCGTTCGCGCCGCAAGCCACACGCAGCGCCCCCGCTCCGGCCCGCCCCGCGGCTGCCCAGCCGGTCCAGAGCGCTCAACCAGCTCAGCCGGTCCAGCCTGCGCAGGCGGCCCAGCCCGTGCCGGCCGGCCAGCAGGACGGCGAGTCGATTCGCCGTGCCGCGCTTGCCTTCCTGCAGCAACAGACCGTCGGCCTGCCCGGCAAGATCAGCGTGACGGTCGCTCCAGCATTTCCGCGCGGGCTCGCCGCCTGCTCGACGCTCTCGCCGTTCATGCCGCCCAACGCCCGGCTGCGTGGGCGCACCACGGTCGGCGTGCGCTGCGCCGGCGAACATCCGTGGACGATCTATTTACAGGCGCGCGTGGCGCTCGTCGCGACCTACTACCTGGCCGCCCGCCAGATCGAGCCGGGAATCTTGCTGACGGCAGAAGACCTCACCCCGCGCGAGGGCGACCTCGCGAACCTGCCGCAGGCGGTCATCACCGATCCGTCGCAAGCCGTCGGCGCCGTGGCGCTCGCACGCATCGGCTCGGGCATGCTCCTGCGCCAGGACATGCTCAAGAGCGCGACGTCGGTCACGATCGGCCAGACCGTGCGCGTCGTCGCCGTCGGCCAAGGTTTCACGATCAGTTCCGAAGGCAGCGTCATGAACAACGCCTCGCCAGGCCAGCAAGTTCGCGTGAAAACATCTGGGGGACAGATCATCTCGGGAACGGTCAAGGACGGCTCGACGGTAGAGATTCAGATGTAACAAAGGGTAAGCGGGAAAGCCGCAAAACGTCCCGGGTCTTGTCCCGTAAGGCAGAGCGGCCAGACGGTGAAACTCCGATTGCGCTAAAGTTCGTTTCATGGGTGCCGTTAAACACTCAAGCAGAAACGTTCAGGAAGCCAATCGTGAAAGTCGATTCCTCCAATTCCAACCTGTCGACGCCCAAGGGCGGCGTACAGGGCGCTCGCCAAGGGGCGGGCAGCACGGCGGCCGCGTCCACCGGCGCATCGGGCGCACCCGCGCCGAGCACGGCAGGCCAAAACGGCGGCGACGCCAGTGTCAACCTGTCTGCGCTGTCGGCGCAAATGCGCTCGCTGGCCGCCTCCGGCTCGGCCGACATCGACGTGGCGCACGTCGAGTCGATCAAGGCTGCCATTCGCAACGGCTCGTTGTCCATCGATGCCGGCAAGATTGCGGACGGCATCCTCGCAACGGCCCGCGAGCTGTTGCAGAAGAACTCGTCCGGCAGCTGAGCGACGCGCTCGCCATATGCCGTCGGGCGGTCCGTTGTCCCGCGCCCGCGCGTGATGCGCGAGCGCTTCCGCTGACGTTTGTATGGCGAACACAATGAAAGACGCTCTGCTGGCCACTGTGGTCGAAGAACACGCGACGCTCGAAGCGTTCGCGTCCCTGCTTGTCTACGAACAGAAGGCGCTCGCGGCCGTTTCGCCGCTCGAGACGCTGCCTGGCATCGTCGAGAAGAAGACCGAGTTCATCGACAAGCTCGCCTCGCTCGATAAAATCCGCGATACGCAGTTGCGCGAGATGGGGTTGCCGAGCGGCGGGAAGGGCATGGAACTCGCCATCGCCGACGACTCGCGCCTTGCACAGCAGTGGCAACTGCTGCAGGGCGCGGTGGATCGCGCGCATCGCGCCAACTCCACGAACGGCCTCATGATCCGCGTGCGCATGAATTACAACGAGAAGGCTCTCGCGATTCTGCGCGGCGCCCCGGGCCATGCGGCTTCGGGCGTGTACGGCCCGGACGGGCGCATCGCCGCCGCTTGACCACCTGATCTCGCATGCGCCCCGCCGTACTTAGCGCGGGGCGAATGAGCCGGCCGTCCGCCGGCTCGCGGTCGTTTGCCGCCTACCCACAACACGCGCAGCCGTTCCATCTTCGACGAAACACCAGCCGCCGCGAGGCTCTGCGCCGATGCCGCTCGCGGCGAGCGGCGATAAGATCGTCGGCATTTGCGCCCCAAGCCGTATCGGCGCCATCCGCCCAAGGAACATGCTCATGTCGGCGACCGGATTCAACCACTTCAACCTGCGTGCCCCGCGCGCGCTGCTGGACACCTTGCGCGACTTCTACGTCGACGTGGTCGGCTTGCAGCCAGGCCCCCGGCCGCCGTTCGAGAGCTTCGGCTACTGGCTCTACATCGGTGAAAAAGACATCCTGCATTTGACGGAAGCCGGCCCGCATGAGCAGCGCGTCGCGCATGCGGGCGGCACGTTCGATCACGTCGCACTCACCTGCACGGGACGCGAGCAATTCGAAACGCATCTGCGCCAGCTCGGCATCCGCTACGAACGCGCCGACGTGCCCCGCACACGGCAATCGCAGCTCTTCTTCACCGATCCGGCTGGTAATGGCATCGAATTGAATTTCGCGGAAGACGATGGGCGCTGACGCGTGGCCACGCTCAGGCCATCGCTACCGGCTCGGCTGCAAACCATGGTGTACCTGCTGGTAAATCGAGAGGTATCCCTTACACACACGCTGTACATGAAATGACTCGAGGTTGGCTCGCGCTTTTGCACGAAATGCTGCATGCGTAGCCTTATCGGTCAGCAGCAGTCCGATTGCGTCGGCAAGCGCTTTCGGGTCGCTCGGCGGCACGAGCAGCCCGGCGTCGCCACCGTCGAGCATTTCCGGATTGCCATCGACGCGGGTCGCCACGATTGCACACCCCGCCTCGCGTGCCTCGCTGAGCACGAGGCCCCCGGGTTCCCGGTGTGAAGCCAGCACGAACACGTCGGCCTGTGCGAGATAGCTGCGCGGATCGGCCTCGAACCCCGTGAAGTGGATGCGTTCGGGTGAGCCAAGCTCTCGCGCCAGCGACTCGAACGCCGCACGGTCCGGGCCATCGCCGACGAGATAGAGCGTTGCCTCAGGCATCCTCTCGCGGAGCAGCGCGAATGCACGCAAGATGTCGGCGATGCCCTTGCGCTCAGACATGCCCGCCACCGTCACGATGTTGGGGTGGTCGAGTTCGGGCGACTGCGGGCTTGGGGCCGGTGCCAAGCGAGGCGTGCCGATGGTGCCATTGCGCACCGTGCGCAGACGCGCTTTCGGCACGCCGCGCCGCTCCATCGACGCCGCCACGGCCTCCGTGACCGCTACCACGCAGTCGCCGAAGCCCATCAGTCTCGCGCTCTTCTGAAATTCGTTATGCACGGTCGTGACCACCGCATAGTGCCGCCGCAGGGTGCCGAAGCGCGCGAGCAGCGTACCGGTCATCATGTGCGCGTGCACGATGTCGGGATTGCATTGCGCAATCAAACGCCTGAATCCGGCCAACATCGCCGGCAACCGTTGGAGCTTCGGCGATTGCGGAAGGGATATATGCCGCACACCTTCACGCGCGAGCAGCGTCTCAAAGCCCCCTCCCGATGACGCTACCGTGACTTCGTGGCCGGCACGAGCCTGCATGCAGGCCAGGTCGACCATCATGTTGACGATGCCGTTACCGATCACTTTCGCATGATTGGCAAGATGAACGATTTTCATGGGGCTTTCCTCAAGTCGGTTGGACGGGGACGTCATCGCGCCTGCCCGTGCCGCTCGGGATCACGACCCTCCGCGCCATAGCGTGGTGGCTCATCTCGTGCGTGACGGATTCGATCTGCGGCAGCCGCGACTCCACTGATTGCACTTGACAGCTCAATTCCTGGCGACCGCGTCTGCAAGCACGCGTTGAGTCGAAAATTTGCGCCCGAGGTGGCTACCGAGACGGATGCCGGGGCGCTCGAAGCAAACGTAGCCAACGTAGCTCACGGGCACGATCAACACGGCAGCAAGGATCAGCGATAGCGTGGGTCCCATCCGGACACCGGTGAGGTGGACGACGGAAAGCAGAACGACGCAGTGGAACAGGTACAAGCTGTATGAAATCTTTCCCAGGAACGGCAACGGAGGAATCAGCAAAAGCCGTGCAAACGGGACAAGCGCGACCGCGCAGGCAATGATTCCGCTCACCGCTAGCAACACGCACCAGTCGATCAGATAGCCACTGAGGGGTTCGCGAAAGTGAAAGCGAAGTGACGCCGAACTGACGTACAGGGCAAACGAGCTCGCGGCCAAGACGATCCCGATGCGCGTTGCCCTCGGCGCCCGGCCCAGATGGGACGACAACGCACTGCGATGTTTCGCCAGCGCCGCCCCGACCACGAACATCGACAAGTAATGTCCCGTGGGTAGCCATTCAGCCGAAACACTAGCTTGAATGAGTGGATGATCTGTGTGCACCGCATAGGCGCACAGAGCGAGCGACAGCGAAGCCGCGCCAACGAGCGATAGCCAGGTCGGCATGCGGTAGACGGCCAGTACGATTGGCATAAAAACGAGCGAGATACGCATTTCATAGACGAGCGACCAGACAACGTTGTCCAACTGGTCCGTCTTGAAAGGAAGAAGGAACATCAGATGCCTGGCCAGATCGGCATTGGATAGCGCCGGCGGCCAGCTGGCGTTGAACCACGGCCCAGCCCAGCCCACCTCGCCGCCGTTACTGAACAGGAAGCACGCATAAGCGACGGCGATTGCGCCCAGATACGGCAGATAGATGCGGCAAATACGCCGAATGGCATATTCGTAGTAACCGGGCTTGCCCGCCCCATTAATTTGCAGCGTCAGCACAAACCCGCTCAACACGAAGAAGAGAACGACTGCCTCATGGCCGCCCAATAAGACCCGGAGTGGCGTGTGACGCAAGATTAGTAACGGAGTAAGCAATGTGAAATGCGAAAGGACGACGGTGAGCGCGGCGAGTCCGCGTAACGCATCAAGTTGTTCATAACGTGCCCCGTGATTCATCTCTCCTCCTCGCCGTCAATTGCGCTGAAATGGCCCCATATCCATTGATGCAAAAAGCCGATCAACGCGAGAAATGACCGATCGTGAAATGCCATCGGTTCCGGTCCGATTGTGGAGAAAAACAAATTCAATAAAAAATGCCGATCCGCAGCAACAAGCTGCCGACCGGTCGGGGGGAATGAGGGGCAAGTTCACCTTGTTTATATTTTTATTTTTTGAAAGATGCCAAGCGAATGGGTTGATTGATACATTCGAACCTACCGCAGCAAGCACTCCGTTCAGGTAGCTTTGTCGAAGGCAGACTCCATGCGCCCCCTATTTCGTGTCGCGCTCATCGCGGCGATGACCTCCAGTTGCCTAGGCGCCCACGCGGCAGCCGAAAGGCTATTGCCGGTAACGACCTCATGGATCGGCAACACGTTCGGTTTCGGTGACGGCAATTGGACGCAGATCGACATCACCGCGATCGCCGTTGCGCCTGACGGGAAGGTGTATACCGATGCGCCGTGGGACGAGGCCGGCGCCGAAGCGAGCGTCTACCAAAACGGCAAACGGCTCGATATCGCCGGGGACACTCATGGTTGGGGCAACCACGGCGGCAACGCCATTGCCATCAATCGCCGTTATGCGTTCCTCGCGGTGCAGGTCGGTAACGAGAAGGGTCGCCTCGTTGGGGAAGGACTCTGGCCCGCGAAGGGGCAGCAATGGTTCGGCATTTCGCGCCGCGCGATCGGGAACTTGAAACCGAGCGTCCCGTTCCAGTCCATGGCGATCCAGGCGCATTCACGCGCTGCGGCGAGCTTTCTGACCGTCAATGAGGTAAGCGTCGGCACACCCGCAGAGATCGGCGGGCTCGCCGCAAGCGAAACGACGCTCTACGCGTCGAACACTTCGCACGACGAGATCGACGTGTTCGACGCCGAGACGATGAAGCCGAAGACACAGTGGCCCGTACACGAGCCTGGCCGTATCGCGCTTGCTCGCGACGGCACGCTGTGGGTGCTCGCCGATACGTTGACCGGCCAGGCACCTCGGGCCGAACACTATTCGATCGAGGGGCACAGGCTCGAGGATGCACTGCCGTTGCCGCCCGATTCGGTTGCCGTCGATATCACGGTCGATAAGGACAATCGCATCCTGATCGCGGACAACGGCCCCCGGCAACAGATACTGATCTTCAGCGACGCCAACGGACACGGACGCTACGCGCTTACCGCGACGCTCGGGCAACGCGGAGGCATTTTCGGGGGCAAAGCCTCCGAGATCGGCCATCCGCGCCCGGGGCGCTTCAATGGGCTGACGGGTGTCGGCACGGACGCCGCCGGCAACGTGTACGTGGCGACGAACGGCATCGGCCCACGTTTGCTGGGCACGGGCGCGGGCCTGGGGGCCGTCCTGCAAAGCTATGCGCCGAACGGCGATTTGCGCTGGGAGGTGGACGGACTGTTGTTCGTGGATGGCGCCTGCATCGATCCCGGCAGACCCGACAGCGTTTTCACCGGCAATAAGCGGTTCGAGCTCGATTGGTCGAAGCCGCCGGGACAGGAATGGAAGTACGTCGGCTTCTTGTCGAATCGCTTCAAGTATCCGCAAGACCCGGTGTTCAACCTCGATGGATGGCCGGGCATGCCTGTCGCGCGCAGGCTTGCCGGTCATACGTTCTTGTATCTGACCGATATGTATGCGGACCACCTGAAGATCTATCGGTTCAATGAAACGCGCGATGGCGAAACGGCCATTCCCTCGGGTCTGATCGCGGGCCACTACCGGCCGGTGGACAAGATTCCCAATCGCCCACCGAACGGTAACTGGATCTGGCGCGATGCGAACGGCAATGGGCAATTCGATGCGGACGAGTTCGAGAGCGACACGACGGCGGTGAAGATCGTGGGCGGTCTGGGCTGGTGGGTCGATACGAACGGCGACATCTGGAGGACGAGCGACACCAGCGGCATCCTTCGCCTTCACTTCGGCGGGCTCGACCGCGCAGGCAATCCGATTTACTCGTTCGCGAACGCGACGGTGTCTCCCATGCCAGAGCCGTTCTCCCATGTGCGTCGCGCGATCTACATGCCGCAAACGGATTCGCTCTATGTGACCGGCTATACGAACGACGCGGGCCGCCAGCCGGGTGTATCGAAGGAAGTCGGGCGTGTGCTCGTGCGGTACGACGCATGGTCGAGCGGCACACCCGTCAAACGCTATGCGATTACCCTGCCGTGGGACTCGTCCAATAGGCCGCTGCACCTGCTCGCCAGCCTCACCGTCGAGGGCCGGTACATTTTCGCTGCTGAGGTGACGGGCACCGTGCATGTCTACGACAACGCCACGGGCGCCGAGCTCGGCGTCATCGAACCCGGGCCGGAGGTCGGGCACGCATCGGGCTGGGTCGACGTGACCAACGGCATCAATGCGCATCTGCGCAAGAACGGCGAGTACATCGTGTTCGTCGAGGAAGACGCGCGCGGGAAGGTGCTGATGTATCGGTGGCGGCCGCAATAAAGATGTCTTCGATGCAGTTCGCGACGGGCGACGATAAGATCGTCGGCCGAGATCGTGAAGGCTGCGCAGGTCTGATCGACGCAGCGCAGCCTACGCGGGCCTCGCCGCCCCCAGCGTCAGGGGCGGCAAGGCCTACCGCTCGGTGTCGCTTAGCGCCAGTTCGCCGCCAGCGCCGGCTGCAACGCCTTCTGCTCGTTCGCAGTCAGCGCCGCCTGCCCGGCTGCCGGCGGAGCAAACGCCGCCATCGCCTGCACGAGCTTCTCCACGTCAAAGTCCGACAGCGCCTTGCCGTCGCCGGCAACGATCTGGCTCACATGCTCCGGATTGCTTGCGTACCAGTTCTTCACCGTCACGTTCTCCGCCGATCCAAGCACGCCGATCCGCAGGTCGCTGCCGACATGCTGGAACCACAAACGATCGGAGGTCGCGTCCGCGCCGAAAGCCAGCTTGGACCCGAAGCCTGAAGCGAACTCCAGGTCGTAGGTGCCGTGCCCGACCTTCACGTTCGCAAACGAATTGCCCAAGGTGGCGGCATCGGTGCCGTCGCCGAGGTTCAATGTCGTGAAGCTGCCCGTCGCCTTGATCGTGTTGCTGCCGGCTCCCACCGTCACGTTGGCAGAGCCGCCCACCGCGACGATCGTGTTGTTGCCGTCGCCGAGGTTCAACGTCGTGAAGCTGCCCGTCGCCTTGATCGAGTTGCGGCCAGCCCCGACCGTCACATTGGCGGAGCCCTCCGTGACGATCGTGTTGTTGCCGTCGCCCAGTTTGACGGTGGCCGAGCTGTCCGTTGCCGTGACGGCGTTGTTGCCGTTTCCAGCAGTCAGCGTGTTCGACGAACCGGCGAGAATCACCGAGTTGTTGCCGTTGCCGAGCGTGGCCGAGTCGAATGCCCCCGTGACTAGCAGTGCATGATCCTCATTGCCGGCCGTCAGTTTCGCGAACGTGCCGCTTTCGAAGATCGATGCCTGTCCCGCAGGTGCCGAAACGGTCTGGAACGTACCGACCTCGAAAACGTTCGGCTCCGTCTGAAGCGTGAGCGTCGTGCTCGATGAGAGCCCGCCCTTGTTGGTGGCGGTGATCTTGATTTCCATCGAGTTGGGCGTCTTGCCATCCGGCGTGCCGCTGAACGCCTGCTTGGCCTGATCGAAACGAAGCCACGCCGGCAACGCAGAGCCGTCCGCCAACGTTGCGGCGTAGGTCAGCGTGTCGCCCGTGACCGGCGTCGAGAACAGGCCGGTCGGCAACGTATAGGCCCACTGCCGGCCTAGCGACGTCATCTGGTAAATCGGATGGCCCGCGCTCGGCGCTTGGTGCGACGCGTCCGCCGGTGACGGAGGCGTCACCGGTGTCACCGGATGGATGGTCACCGGTGTTATCGGCGGAATCGTCACCGGAGGAATGACCACCGGCGTTATCGGCGGAATCGTCACCGGAGGGATAACCACCGGTGTTATCGGCGGAATCGTCACCGGAGGAATGACCACTGGCGTTATCGGCGGAATCGTCACCGGGGGAACGACCACTGGCGTCACCGGCGGAATCGTCACCGGGGGGATGACCACTGGCGTTACCGGCGGGATCGTCACCGGGGGAATGACCACTGGCGTTACCGGCGGAATCGTCACC
>NZ_RBZV01000013.1:122529-140238 GCF_003628145.1 Trinickia fusca
GATGACCACTGGCGTCACCGGCGGAATCGTCACCGGAGGAATGACCACTGGCGTTACCGGCGGAATCGTCACCGGAGGAACGGTCACCGGCGTTACCGGCGGGATCGTCACCGGAGGAACGGTCACCGGCGTTACCGGCGGGATCGTCACCGGGGGAACGGTCACCGGCGTCACCGGCGGAGTCGTCACCGGCGGAGTCGTCACCGGCGGAGTCGTCACCGGAGGAACGATCACTGGCGTTACCGGCGGAGTCGTCGGATTGGCTGCGGTGACCTGCAAGTTGAACGTCGTGCTTGCCGCAAGCCCACCCAGATCCGTCGCCGTAATTTTCAGCGCGAGCGAACCCGCCGCCTGTGCGCTTGGCGTACCGCTGAAGGCTTGCTTGGCAGGATCGAACGTCAGCCAGCTCGGCAGCGGCGAGCCATCGGCCAGCGTTGCGCTGTAGCGCAGGGTATCTCCGGCGACAGCCTCGTTGAACAACGTGGTCGGCAGCGCGTAGCTCCACGCAGTTCCTGCAGCGATCGTCTGAGCAGCCTGCGTCTGCGTGACCGTCGGTGCCTGGTAAATCGGGTTGACTTGCAGATTCAGCGTCGTGCTGCTCGCCAGCCCCGCCGCCTCGGTAGCGGTGATCTTGACCGCAAGCGTGCCGGTGGTTGCATCGGTCGGCGTGCCGCTCAAGGTTTGCTTGATCGGATCGAAACGCAGCCAGGCCGGCAGCGGATCGCCATCCGCGAGCGTGGCCGTGTAAGCCAGCGCATCGCCAGCCGTCGCCGGCTTGAACATGCCAGCGGGAAGCGCGTATGCCCAGGCGCTGCCGGCCGCAGCCGTTTGCGACGCTAGCGGCGCACCGACCGTCGGCGCATGCGGATTGGCCGACACGTGCAGCGCCATCGCCATACTCGCTGTCTGGCCCGCGAGGTCGGTGGCGACGATTTTCAGCGCCAGGTCGCCCACATTCGCCGCGTCCGGGTTGCCCGAGAACGTCTGGCGTACTGCATCGAAGTGCAGCCACGCCGGCAGCGGATCGCCATTCGCGAGGGTGGCCGAAATCGTCACTGCATCGCCGGCCACAGGCGCGTTGAACAGGCCGCCCGGCAATGCATAGGACCACGCCGTGCTCGTCTGCGTCGACTGCGCGGCGATCGCCGTCTGGCTCGCCGTGACTGCCCCGTGATTGACGATCGACTCGATGACCGGAGCAGCGAACGTCTGCGAGCCCACCACGACCGCGCCCACGCCATTTCCGCCAAACTGGCCCGTGACGAGTACGCGACTCGCATTCGGCTGCCCAGCGTTCAACGTGACGATGAGATCGTTGCCTTGCGTGGCGAAGCGTACCGCGTCAGGCGTCACGCCTTGCAGCACGAGCGTGTCGTGCCGCCCGGCGCTTGCCTGGATCGTGTCGGTGCCGCCGCCCGCGTTGACGACGTAGGTGTTGCTTCCGCCGCCGCCGATCATCAAGTCGTCGCCCGACCCGGCGATCAACGTATCGTTGCCGTCGCCGCCGAGCAGCACGTCGTTGCCCGCGTTACCGGTCAAGACGTCGCCGTTGTTATTGGCGGTGGCGATGATGTCGCCCTTTCCAGTCAACGTCAGCTTGTTGACCGAATCCGGCAGAGCATAGTCCACCGACGATTGAATCGTCGCGACGCCTGCCGCATCGTGCGTCGTCGCCACACCGTTGTTGGAGCCGATGAGATGGGCATCGGCTCCCGAGCTCGTCGGCACGGGAACGGTCACGGCCGATGCGGGATCGGCGGCCGACGTCACCGGTGCGCTGACGACGCCGGCTTGGCCCGGCGCCGGAGCCGCGAACACGAAATCCGACGCACTGACTTGCGACGGGTCGAGTGAGTCGAGGTACGCCAGTTCGAGCGGCGCGGCGGCTGTGCCCAGCGACGTGCTGCCGATGCTCACGCCATGAATCTGCGCGACGCCGTTGATGGTCGCGCGGTTCTTCTGGGTGATGACGAGGTCGCCAAAGCTCGTGATGCCGAGCTGGCTCAGGTCGATCTTGTCGATGCCATGCTTGAAGCCTCGCAGCGCGTTCGCGAAGCTCGACACGCCGGTCTGCTTGGCAATGACGAAAGTATCGGACGTGGCGCTGTCGTGGCTATAGACGGTCCCCGCCAGCGAGCCGACGAGTTGCCCGTTGACCGTCGTGTAGCTGACGCCCTTGGCACCGCCCGCGAGGGTGACGACGCCCGTACCGCTCGGCGGCGTCGTGTTCGACGCACCGCTCTCGACATAAGCCGCCGGCGCGACGAACGTGTCCTGGAATGCGAACTGAGCCGCACCGATCGATGCAAGCGTCTGGTTCGTCAACACGATGCCTTGACCGTTGCCAAGGTCGACCTTCACGTCGGCCCCTTGCTGTGTCAAAACGAGATCGCCGAACTTCTTGCCCGCGAATCCGACGAGATCGATCTTCTCTCCGCGCGCGGCGTTGAAGTTGACGATCGTATCGAGCCCTGCGTCGCGCCGATGCACGACGAACAGATCCTTGCCCGCACCGCCGACAAGCTTGTTGTGCCCACGCCCGCCGTCGAGCAGCGCGTCCTGATCGTTGGCGACGAGCGTGTCGTTGCCGTCACCGCCGATGAGGTTCTGAATCGCGTTCGGATTCTTGATCTTCAACGCTGCTCCGCCGAGGCTGGCGTCGCCCGTCACAAGGTTGATCGTCGTATCGCCCGAGACAGCGGCTGCATCGATCGTGTTGCGGCCGCCCGCGGTGGCGTCGAGCACCGCACGCCCGGCGTTCGCGAGGGCGGCGGTCTTGTACTCGTCCGTGTAGAAGTACGTGTGGTCGGCACCGGCCTTGGTGCCGTAGAGCCGCAGCGCCCACTTGTTGAGGTTCACCGGTTGCCCCGTGGCCGCGTCGGTCACTTGCAGCGTCCAGTTGCCGCCCGACGTCTCGCCCCAGTCGTGCGTGGACATGAACGTGTACTTGAACGCACCCGATTGGGTGCTGCCGACATCCGCAGCGCTCGCACCGGCAGTCCCATTGGGAATCTTTCCTTCGCGATTGAGCAGGATGCTCTGCGTGCCGTCCGGCGCGATCAGCTTCACGGTCAGGTCGCCCAAGCGGCCGACGGTTGCATCGAGGTCGATTTCGACGTGCTCGACGTTCAAGCCGGCGTTCATCGCCAGGCTCGAGGTGAGCGTTGCACCCGCGGCTGCCGTCTGCGCGAGCGCGCCGCTCGTCGCCGAATACACCATTTCGTTGGCGCCCGTTTGCTGCGTCATCCACGATTCGGCCAGACGCACGGCCGCACGCGCGTCGACTTCGCCGAAGCCGTAGTCGTTGCTCGTGTGCAAGCCGCCGCCGTTCCAGTTGTTCGCGCCGTTGTCGCTCCACTGCGTCGCCGAATCGTTCACGCGGCGCGCCGACAGGGCAAGGATCTCTTGCACGTCGCGGTAGCCGAGATTCGGGTTCGCCTGCAGCATCAACGCCACGATGCCCGATACGATCGGCGTGGCGAAGCTCGTGCCCTGCATGTCGCTGTAGTTGCTCCCGAACGTCGAGCCCTGATCGGTGACGACGATCTGGCTCGTGCTGACGACGTTGCTGCCGGGCGCCGACACGAGCAGGCTGGCGCCCGGGTTCGAGAACGGCGCCGAGCCGATTTGCAGCGTCGACAAGTCGCCCTGCGCATTGATTGCGCCGACCTCGATGGAGAAGCGATTGTTGTTCGTGAGCGAGCCCTCGGCATTGCCGCCCGTCTCGCGCGCATTGCCGCCCGCCGCCACGATGACCGTGCCGAGGCCGCCGCGACCGTTGTCCGCCGCGTATTGCGCGTTCGACGTCAGCATGCTCGCGGTGTTGATCGAGCCGTCTTGCAGATTGCTCAGTCCGAAGTCGTGATCGAAATCCCAGCTGTTGTTCGCGATGTCGTAGCTGACCATATGGCCGAGGCCGCTCAGATCGCTGCCGTTGTTGGCCAGATAGTAGCCGGCGAGCTTCGCGTCATAGGCCACGCCCACGCCGCCGCTGCCGTTGTTCGCGGCCACCATCACACCGGCGACCATCGTCGCGTGATTCGACGTCGTCGTGGGCAGCGTGCCGTTGGCCTTTTGCGTTGCCAGCCAGGCCGGGTCGACGTTCGGCGCGAGATCGGGGTGGTTGTAGTCGAAGATCTCCGGCCCGACGGCGAATTTGCCGCCCGGCTCGAATTGACCGATATGCACGCCCTTGCCCGTGTAGTCCTTCCAGACCGGCAGGACGTTCGTGTCGCTCAGATACCACTCTTGCGCGACCAGCGGGTCAAGCGGCACCTCCGGCGTCAGCAGCGTCGCGGTGGCCCGCATCGGCGCGGTCTGACCGTTTGCCAGGCTTTGCACCGTCGCAGAAGCATGACCGGCCGCGTCCGCCACGCTGAACTTGAAGCTCATGATGCCCGTGAACGTCGAGTCGGGCGTGAACAGCACGTCGCCAGCCGGCGTCAGGCTCGCCGTACCGCCGATCGCGTCGCCGACCGATGTCAGGTGAAGCGGCCCTTCGCTATTCAATCGTTGGGCGTTCGCAAGCAACTGGGACGCCGCGATCAGATGCGGTTGCGTGTGATCGAACGTCTTGCCGTTGCCGTCCGCCGTCAACGCGCTCGCGACCGGCATGGGGTTCGGCAGCGTCAGATCGACGGCCGAGATGTCAGCGAAATTGAGTTTCTGGATGTTCTTCAGAAACACCGTCCCGTCGCGGTTCGGGATCTTGTCCGCGACCCAGTAGCCGTCGTCGGCCTTGACGATCCGATAGTCACCATAGCTGCCATGGAACGTGACGACGTTCGTTCCGCCGCCGCCGTCGATGACGGCATTGCCTCGCCCCACCGTGATCACGTCGTCGCCGGCACCGCCATAGATGTGATCGGCTCCGCCGCCCGCGCTGATGACGCTGCCGCCTGCCGCGCCGTAGATGGTGTCGCCGTTGGGGCCGGCGTAGATGACGGCCTTGCCGGTGCCGCCGATGATCGTGTTGTGCCCCGAGCCACCGACGATCACGTCGTTGCCTGCGCCGCCGATCAGCGTGTCGTTGCCCGAGCCGCCCTTGATGAAGGCGCTCTTGCGCCCGCCGCTCATGATGACGTCGTCGCCACGTCCGCCTTCGGCGATCGTGAGGTTCGCTTTCGCCATGTTCAGCGCCATGCCTTGATCGCCGACGATGATCGCGGTTTCGCGGCCGGTGCCACCGTGAATGTTTTCCTGCTTGTCCTTCGCGCTGATGACGAATACGTCGTCGCCGGCGCCGCCGATATAGGTGTTGCTGCCGCCCCCGCCGACGAGCCAGCTGCCGGTCGGCGCCGCGATCAGCGTGTCGTTGCCGCTACCGGCGTAGATATTGCTGACGCCGAGCTTGCCGGCATCGAGGGTTTCGTTTGCGGTGCTCGTGCTCGTGTAGGCCGTGGTGGTCGCCTTGCTCGTCGTGGAGGTGACCTTCGTGCCGCTGCCTTCCTGGGTGAACGTGCTGCTGACAGGATCGCCGAGGAAATCGACTGCCAGCGCTTCCTGCGTCTTGCCGTTCATCGTGAACGCGCCGTGTGCGAGCACTTCGTTGCCGTCGCGTGTCTCGCCGAGCGCGGCCTTCATCGCATTCACGTTGATCTGGGTGATGCCGAGCTGATCGAGCGTCTTGAGCTCGCCGGCACCTACCTTGCCGTCGTGGTTCGCATTGACCCAGACGCGCAGCTTGCTCCAGATCGGATCATTCTTGTCGATCACGCCGTCGTGGTTCTTGTCCTCGCTGGCGAGCGCATCGAAGCCGTCCTTGAACGGCGTCTGGCCCGGCCCGCCATTCGTGCCGGCCTTGCCGCCATAGTATTCGGAGAACATCTGGCTGACGTCCTTGATCTGGCCGCTGCCGTCGTCGACGACGAGCATGCCCGTCTTGCGGTCAGCCCAACCGGTGCGTTTCAGCGTGCCGCTGTGATCGGTGTCGAAGAGGACGCCGTCGGCGATGCTCGTCATATGAGCGCCATCGCCGGTGAGGTCGAGCAGAATCGGATCGACGTAGGTGTTGTACGTCGTCATCGCCGACAGGCCGTTCAGCGTCGCGGCGTTGAAGAGGCCGCCGTTCGACTCGCCGCCGCTGAGCGGCTCGATATGGAATTGCGACAGATAGTTGTTCGGCCGCGCGTTCGGATCGAGCTGGATCTCGCCGGGACGCACGCCGCCCGACGTCAGGCTGCCCATCTGCGAGGAAGCGAAGTCGGTGTTGTTCAGCGTGTTGTTCGAGAACGAAATGCTGCTGGTGGGCGTCTGCGAAACGTAGCCGTTCGAGGCGTTTTGCGCGAGCTGGTTTTCGTTCTGGATCTGGGTTTGCGGCTGGGGGTTGGGGGTGATGTTGATGTCGACGAGGTTGGTGACTGGCGCATTCGATGGAGGCAAATGGAAGTCGGCTGACAGCTTCGCGGCATCACTCGCGATTGCCGCCGCATCATCCGGGTGGGACACAACATCGGTCTCCGTCTGAACGATGTCGGACCACGTTGGCGTAAAGTTGATGCCACCACCAGTCGTCGTGCTAACCGGCTGAAAGATCATCCCGCCGCCCTCGGGTTGCGGATCGAACAAACATTCCATGATGGTGAGCTTGTCCATGCTGCCCGCCATCGCCCAGTTTTTGCTGTCGCTCAAATAGTGAGCCGTCGCTTTTGCGGCGGAGAGGAAGCCCGTGGCAATCGCTTGGCAATCACGCGTATAGGGGCTGCTGGTATCGATGTGGTAATCGGAGAGATAGGTCTCATCATTCAACGTATTCCCCGTAAACAGCGTGCCGCCCCAAATCGCGTAATCCAGGTGCGTGTCTGGGTAGGTCTGCTGAATCAAGCGAAGACCAGAGCCCGCATCGATCTCGACGATATTTTTCGGCAAGAACTTGGTGGTATCGAATACTCCAAGATAGAGCTGATCAAACACCGTTGTTGCGATCGTGTTGGATACCCTCTGAAACAGCTTGTCATCGAGAGTTGCGCCCTCCGATTTCGCCGCCGCAAACATATAGTTGTAAATCCACGTCCCCGCCGGGCTGGGCGAAAACAATTGGACATTGACGAGCCCTGCCTGCGAAAACCAGTTTATCGTCCCTCGGTCGATATCGCTCCTACCTTTGATATCGGCATAAATTGCCTTGTAGGCGTTCAAATAATTTATATTTTTATCGCCCGGACCAACATTCCTCGCAATGTTGATCAGATCGACGGTGCTCGAGCTGAGATTGAATTGTGTCATTTATTATTTCCAGCAGAAAATGAATCAATAAATTTACGCAGACCCTCGTTTACTTCCGACGCATCAGCAAGCTCCTCGTTACGAGTAAAATAGTAAGAAATAAAACTACCCGACCCAATTCGCTCGACGTGATGGCAGATTGCGTTACGCACACCTCGAATATCATTAACAATGCAATCAAAAAAAATCATTTCCCCCTTGAATTTTTTTCGATAATATTCAACGCGCGCATCATCGGGGCCGACCTCAAACAACTCAAACCCGTAGGGCCCACGCTTGGGATATCGATTACGAGAGTCAAACGTCTCTTCGCTCGTGTAGAAATCATCGACCATGACAATCTCATAGATGCGGCAGCGGATCTTTCGCAACATGCAATCTTGGGTATCTGGCCCAAACGGCTTAAATCCCGGATACACGACCCGCAGCGACACCGTCCCTTGCGGGCCTCCGCGCCAATTGGTCATTTGAAAGATGTAGTTTCTCGGCATCCGATAGTGACCACTACCGACGGAAAACTCCACGGGCGTGGTATCCGCCGACATCGCATCATCAAATATTCCGGCCCGCGAAACTCCGATATTCGCGAGCAAAACGGCAATCAGGGCGAGGCAACGAATAGCCGATCCAATCCTCATTGTTCCCACCTTCCTTTTTAATCAATCAACACACCTTCACAACAAACGACGAGACCAACCCGGAAACCTTTTCAATCATTTCACGCAACCGACCGAGATACTTCAAATGAAAACCTATCGATAGCCTGTAGAGCGCATTCGACTTTCCCGCCGCGATCTCGATCCCGCAAATCGGCCTCGGCTGAGATACTTCACAATCCATTTTTCTGGTCGCATTGCCACCCTCATTCCATTCGATATATGTGTCGCGCACCTCCAACCTCGAGGAATTCTTGCCCCCAGCGCCACCCGGATATCGAGTAACCTTTCTCATACCCAGAACATGACAACCAGGACAGTCTGGCGAGCGGAACCCAGCTGGAATCGGAATACTTTCGTACTTGACCGCAGGATGCTTACTCGATTCATCCTTATCCGAGAAAAACCAGGAAACCTGGCTATTTATATAGTCCCAGCCAACCTTACCAATTTCGAAGTCGATCTGCTCATCGAGCAAATACCCGCCACCCTTTTGCATTTTGTCGACCACAGCGGGATCGATAATGCTCGCCATAGTCGGATAGATCGCCCCGAAGACGAACGAGTCGCTATGCCTGGGCGGCAACGCCCCCTCAATCGGCGAAACGTAGTTCTGAGGAAATCGCATATAAACCACGCGCCCCTTCAGCTTTCCATCCGGATAAAAGAAGGCATCCCGCTTCCCATCCCAGTCGGTGATCGGCGGCAAGTCCTTCCGAACACCCGCCGGAATCGCGTTCGGATCGAAGTGCGACACGCGCTCCGGCTCCATGTCGAGGGGCATACCCGTGACAATGGACGCGAGCCTGGTCACGCCGAAGCCCATCACAACGAAGATCACGAGCGCCGCCACCGACAACCCAATCAACACCTTGCGCATTACCGCTCCCTCAAGCTTTCCGAACCGTATTCGATCAACGGGCTCAAGAAGTACTCCGCCACGCGCCGCTTCCCGGTTTTCACTTCAACCGTCACCGCCATCCCCGGCGCGAGATTGACCCACCGCCCCTCGATGCGAAGCCGATTCGTCGGCAGCTGTACGCGGATCGGATAAACGAGGCCCTGCTTTCGGTCCTGGGTCGCATCGTTCGGCACCTTGGCGACCTTGCCCGTCAGATAGCCGTAACGCGTGTAGGGAAACGTGTCGATCTTCACGACGGCGTCCTGCCCCGGCCGCACGAACCCGACGTCCTTGTTCTCGAGATTCGCCTCGACCTCGAGCGTGTCGTCGGGCACGATTTCCATCAGCGCTTGGGCCTGCGTCACCACGCCGCCCGTCGTATGCACGGCAAGCTGCTGAACCGTGCCGGTGACGGGCGCCGTCAGCACCATGCGGCGCGCACGCTGCCCCGCCTTCGTTTCCTCCGCGCTCAGTTGCGGCAACTGCTGCTGCGCCTGATTCATGACATCGAGTTGCTCGCGGCGAAATTGCGCGGCGGTCGCCTCGATCGTGCGCCGCTGCTCCGTCACCGCAGCCCTCAACTCGTTCGCATGGCTTTGCTGCACACGCAGCTCCTGCTCCTGCTCGATGCGGGCCTGTTCCTTTTCCAGGTAGTCCTGGCGCGACACGTATTGCTCGGCGACAAGTGCCCGATACGACTCCGCACGCTCCCGCGCAAGCGGCGCGGTCTGACTCAGTTTGTCGATCTGCCGCTGCGTCGTCGTCAGCTCATCGTCGCGCTTGGTCAGCTCGGCTTGAAGCTCTTCGACCTTGCGGCGGTATTCCATGTACTGACCGTCGGCAAACCGCTGCGCCTCGTCCAGCCGCGCAGCAGGCAGCCCCGTCACCGGCTCGACCTTCGGCGGCACGTTGTGCGCTTGCGCCGCCAACACTGCCGTAGCCCGAGCCACCGTCAATTCGGCGTCGAGCCGGGCGGCCTGCGTCTTCGCGACATCGGCTTGCGCCTGGGTCACGTCGAGCTCGACCAGACTTTGTCCGGCCTTCACGCGTTGCCCGTTTTCGACGAGGATGCTGCGCACGATCCCGGTATCGAGCGGCTGAACCACCTTGACGTGCTCATTGGGCAAGAGCTTGCCCTTGGCCGTCGCGACGATGTCGAGCTTGCCGAATATCGACCACAGCAGCGTCAAGCATGCGAACGCGAGCAACGCCCGCATCGTCCACTTCGGCGCCGGATGGACGGGCGTCTCCACCAACTCCAAATGAGCAGGCAGAAATGCAAGCTCGTGCGCGAGCCGCCGCTCGCCGTCGAGTTCATGTCGCACTCGCCACGCGGCACGGAACACCGCCCCATAGCGCTTAAGAAGCTCGTAAAGAGCTGAGAATCGATCGTTCATCGGTCTTCAAGCCGCTTGCAGTTCGACGAGGCGCGCGTAATAGCCGCCCCGCTCGATGAGTTCGTCGTGCGGGCCGATCTCGACGATCTGCCCCTTGTCCATCGCCACGATCCGGTTCGCGTGCCGCACGGCCGAGAGCCGGTGAGCAATGACGATCACCGTGCGTCCCGCGCAGATCGCGCGCATGTTGTTCTGGATCGCGCGCTCCGATTCGGAGTCGAGCGCACTCGTCGCTTCGTCGAAGATCAGGATGCGCGGGTTGCCCATCAGCGCACGGGCAATCGCGACACGCTGCCGCTGCCCGCCCGACAAGCCGGCGCCATGCTCGCCGACTACCGTGTCGTAGCCTTGCGGAAACTCGATGATGAAATCGTGGGCGCCGGCCAGCTTCGCGGCCTCGATCACGGCATCGAGCGGTTGCGACGGATCGGAGAGCGCGATGTTTTCGCGAATCGTCCGGTTGAAGAGCAGGTTTTCCTGCAGCACCACCCCGACCTGTCGCCGCAGCCAAGCGGGATCGGCGAGCGCGAGGTCAATGCCATCGATGCGAATCCGGCCGGCTTCGGGCACGTAGAGCCGCTGCAAGAGCTTGGTCAACGTACTCTTGCCCGAGCCGGAGCGACCGACCACGCCAACGACCTCCCCGGCGGCGATCTCGAGCGTCACGCCCTTGAGCACCTCGGGGGCATCGGGTTGATAGCGGAAGCGGATGTCCTCGAACGCGATGTCGCCGCGCAACTGAGGCAACGCTTGCCGGCTTTGCGGCACTTCGGTGCGCGTGTTGAGGATGTCGCCGAGCCGCTGCATCGAAATGCCGACCTGCTGAAAGTCTTGCCACAGTTGCGCGAGCCGCAGCACCGGCGAGGCGACATGGCCGGCAAGCATGTTGAAGGCAATCAACTGACCGACGCTGAGCTTGCCGTCGATGACGAGCCGCGCGCCGATCCAGAGCGTCAAGAGCGTCACGAGCTTGCCGATCATCTGGATGCCTTGTTGGCCGAGGTTGGCGAGACTCGTGACCCGGAACCCCGCGCTGACATAGCTCGCCAGCTGCTGATCCCATTTGCGGGTGAACTGAGGCTCCACCGCCATCGCCTTGACCGTCTCGATGCCCGAAACCGTTTCGACGAGGAACGACTGGTTGTCTGCACCGCGCGCGAATTTCTCGTCGAGGCGGCCTCGTAGCACGGGCACGATCAGCATCGAGATCGCGACATAGCAGGGCATCGACGCCGCGACGATCGCCGTGAGCTTCACGCTGTAGAAGCACATCGTCGCGAGGAACACGACGGAGAAGACGACGTCGATCGAGGCGGTCAGCGCCTGGCCGGTCAGGAAGTTGCGGATGTTCTCGAGTTCGCGCACGCGCGCGACGGTGTCACCCACGCGGCGCGCGGCGAAATACGGCAACGGCAGATCGAGCAGGTGCCGGAACAATTTCGCGCCGAGCTCGACGTCGATGCGATTGGTCGTATGCGAGAACACATAGGTCCGCAACCCGCTCAGCAGCACCTCGAACGCGGAGCATACGAGCAGAGCGATACAGATGACATCGAGCGTCGTGAGGCCGCGATGCACGAGCACCTTATCCATCACGACCTGAAAGAACAGTGGCGTGATCAGCGCGAACAGCTGAATGGCGAACGACACGCCAAGCACTTCCAGCAATAGGCGCCGATACTTGACGACGGCCGGAATGAACCACGAGAAGTCGAAGCGCTGCAATTGGCCGACGAGCGACGCGCGTGAGGCGATCAGGATCACGCGCCCCGTCCAGCGCGCTCGCAATGCGTCCAACTCGACGATCTCTGGCCCCGCTGCTCGCGGATCCTGGATCAAGATCTTGTCCGCCTCCGCTCTGGCGACCACAAAGTGATGCCCGTCCTTGCCTAGTGCGATGCACGGGAGTGCCAACTTCGAGAGACGCGCGGGCTCCACGCTCACGCAGCGCGCCTTCAGTTCGAGCGCTTTTGCGGCGAGCAATAGATCGGGCTCCGCGAACGCCTGGCCATGCAGGCCTGCACGTTGGCGAATCTGCGCGGGATCGGCCGCGATCCCATGAAAGCGGGCCAGGACCACGAGTGCCCAAAGCCCTGGGTCGTTTGGCGTGACGGCGTTGTCGGTCATCGAATTTCTTAGGTGATTTTGACGGCTCAGTTCAGCGCGATTCGCCACATCCCCAGCCGCCCGAGCTTGGCGGCGAGCTGGAGTCGGGCGGATCGCCAATCGGTGAGCGCCTTGATGCGTTCTTCCTTCGCGGTAGCCAAAGAAGATTGAGTAGAAAGCAGTTCGAGCACGTTGCCGACACCCGCCGTATAGCGATGCTGCGCAGCCGAGTAGGAGCGCTCCGCGAGGTTCTGCAATGCGGCGCTGTTGGTCAGGTTGGTCGTTGCCGTCTGCAACGCTTGATAGGCGGTCCAGACATCCAGGCCGACCTGCTGCTCGGCTTCGTCGAGCGTCTCGCGTTGCAGTTCGATCTGGGCCTTGGCTTCCTTGACCTGATAGACGCGGCTGAACCCTTCGAATAGCGGAATCTGGACCTGCACACCGAAGTACCAGTCATGACCGGTCGCGGGATACTGCGGAATGCCGAGCCCGAGGCTCGCCGGTTGATTGTTGCGGCTGTACTTCGCGACGAAGCTCAGGCTTGGCAAGCCTTCGGCGAAGGTTTCCTTTTCCTTCGCAATCGCCGCATCGAGTTGTGCCTGTGCGGCGCGCACGCTCGGATGCGTTCGTCTTGCTTCGTTGATCAGCGCGGCAATCGATTCCTTGAAGTCGCCATCTGCCGAGATCCCCTCCCCGACTACAGGCAGGGTGATCGGCGTAGCGGGCTCGAACGCCATGTCGGCCGCCAGCACGCCCAACGCCGCTTGAAGCTCGCCCTCGGCCTTGGCCCGGCTGTAAACCGCTTGCGCATGCGATGTTTGCGCCTGTAACTCGTCGCTGATCGGCGCAACGCCCTTATCCACCCTCGCCGTAGTCGCAACGACCGTGTCCTGCGCCGCGCGTTCGATCTCGCTGGCCGCGGCCAGATTTCCTTGAGCCGCCTGAGCGGCGTAGTAGTCCTTCGCGACCTGGGCGAAGACAGCTTGAAGCACGGCATCATGGTTCGCCTGCGCGGCGGCAAGCAACGACGACGCGTTTTGCAGCGCCGCCGATCGCCCGCCGAAGTCGTAAAGCACCCAGCTCAGCGACAGGCTCTCGGATCGCACGTTCGACCGTTGACTCGAGCTCAGCGCCGGATGGTCGGTCACGTCGGTGGCCGAGATATCGCGGACGTCCTGCCAGGAGCCCGACAAGGTGGGTAAATACGCCGCGCGCCTGACGCCCACGCCGGCCGCCTGAATCTTGATGTTCGTCCAGGCCTCGCGCGTTTTCGGATTGCCGCATAGCGCCCGCTCGACGGCATCCTTCAGCTCGAGCGGCTGGTGAAGCGAATCGAAATGGCAGGTTTGGTCCCGATCGAGAAGCGCACCACCCGGTGTCGCCGGCACGGTGGTTTCCGTGCGAAGCATGTCGAATGCCATTGCCGGCTTCGCGACGGGAAGAAAGAGGAATGGCGCGATGCTAATGGCCAATAGCGCACGCTCGATACGGCCGTTTGTTCTACCAATAGTCAAATGCAAGCCGCCGAACCTGCGACGGCACCCCCGGTCGATTGTGTAGCTCATTAATAATTGGAATCTTTATTCGATTCTTCACCGCATTGCGAGAAAGGTTCTTATGTTTCGCCAGGGGCAACCAATTGCCACTCAGCCTCTCCCCTCCAATCGCACGGCGCACAAGGCACCGACAATCATCATACAACATCGACATTAAGATTCCACGGGTTTACTCGTATCGTAAACTTTTGTCGAGATTCGCAATTTTTTGTGCATATCCGCCATGCAATTCCTGAAGCCATGGCGATTTACAAGTCATCTTGACCATGCTCTAATCCGCCGACCACGATCTGGCAGCCCATTACCCAATGAGAAAGCTAAAAGCGACGTTTATGGGGGTGCTTCTGACGTCGACTTTCATAGCGGCGTCACAATGCCATGCAGAAGTGATCTATCAAGCCAAGGGCTTTAACAAGGTGCCATGGACCAAGGCATCCGGTGAGACCTTGTCCCCACCGCTCTGGCTCAAGTTGGACGTCGAAACCGCCAATCGGAAATTCGTCGTGCCGGATTTTGTCGCGAATGACGCGACTGCCATGAGGCTCGCGTTTTCTTACAAAAGCATCGATCAGCGAGTCCAGGGTCTTGAGCGAGTCGGGTGCAATCTCGGCACGGGCCGGCGAAAGCGCGTCATTCCCGTGACCGCGAATTTATACGCCTTGAAGAACGGGCTACCGATGTTGATCTGGACAGGTCATGAAGACACATCGCTATGCCATGGCTATACGCAATTGGAAACCGACGTAACCCTCGACAACCTCCCAAACGTGGCTATCGGAAAGCACTACTCGCTATCGGTGGAGGTCACCGATAGCCACCCCGAATTCAAAGCAGAAGGTGTTGAAGTTTATTTTCTCCTGTCGCACTCCAACCACCCCAACTAAAAGAAGGGTTGCCAGATGCCGTACACCATTACCATTCACATGTCCGCGCCGTTTACGAAGGAATCAGATGGTGCGACTTCGCCTACCGGGCACATGTGGTACTCGATCGACGACGGAAAGGGACGAGTGGACTCGTTCGGCTTCGCGCCGAGCGACGACTTCAATGGCATGAATTACAACGGGCAACCCTTCGCCCCTGGCAAAGTCTATACGGATGACATTGGCCGGTATGTCGATAAAAATGCCGTGACCGGTGGTTCGAGCATCAACACCCAGACGTACCCGATCAGCGACCAGCAATATCGCGCGCTTCTGGATTACGGCCAAAACCCGGATAAATACGGCTTCGATTCCAGCACCTATAACGGCGCATCGAACAACTGCATCAACTTCACCTGGACCGCACTCCAGGCTGCCGGCCTCAATCCGACGGGCTACCAAGGAGAGTCGCTCCCGATTCTCAACAAGGACGATGTAGCCTTCAACATGTCCGTCGTCGAATTCGCCAACAACTACTTGGCCGATCAACAAGATCGCATGGCTCTCGAAAAAGTATTGCTTGGGCAATACGGCGACAACCAGGCTGCATGGAACGGGATCGACCGTCAGTTCAACAAATTGATGGAGGATCTGAGCAAGGCCGCCGCGGCGGACCATATGAAGCTCGGCGACTACCTCAAGCATCAGTTCTCCGACGAGATCGCCAAGGGCGAAGCGTGGCTGAAGCACACCGGGCAGCGCATCGAAGACATCGTGCGCGGCGTCGGCCGCTCGATGGACTCGCTGATCACTTCGCTGCAGCACCTCTTTCATGCCGCACTGCGCCCCATGGATCCGCTCGTGCTCGATCTCGCCGGCACGGGCATCAAGACCGTCGGCATCGACGCCGGCGCGCATTTCGATTACAACGGATCGGGCTTTGCGCAGCAGACCGCATGGGTGACGCCCGATGAGGGCATTCTGGTGCTCGACAAGCGAGGCGATGGAAACATCACCGGCGACGAACTGATCGGCAACACCGGAACGGACGGCACGGCAGCCGGGGCAAACGGTTTCATCACGCTGGCCTCGCTCGACGTGAACAAGAATGGCGTCATCGACGCGCGAAGCCCCGCCTTCAACCAGCTGCGTGTTTGGATCAACGCGAGCGGCGACGGGAAATCGAAGCCGAGCGAGCTCAAAACGCTGAGCGAGTTGGGCATTACGTCCATCAGCCTCGCGCACACTGGCGAGAGCGTCACCGACGCCAACGGAAACATGCATCTCGCGATCGGCTCGTTCACGACGGCCGACGGCAAGACGCACACGATGGAAGACGTGTGGCTCAACGTCGACACAGCGAGAACCATCAACACCACCCAGGTTCCCGTGACCGCGGCCATCGCCGCATTGCCGGACGTAGCCGGCTTCGGCAACATCGCGAGCCTGCATACGGCGATGTCGCGGGATACGACCGGGCAGTTGCAATCGCTGGTCCAGGCATTTATCGGCACGACGGACCCGGCCAAACGCGCCCAGGTGCTGACTGACCTGCTTTATACGTGGGCGGGTGTGGAGAAGAACGATCCGCACGGTCGCGACAACAACATTTATCACCACGTCATCGATGCCCGCAAAGTCGAAACGCTCGAAGCATTCATGGGGCAGCGCTATGCGGTCAACTACGGAGCCGGCGCCGATCCGAACCCACGGCACGCGGGCGCCGACCTGCTGTCCTCTGCCTTCGATCAACTCGCGGCGTCCGTCGGGGGGCAAATCCTCGCTCAAACGGAACTGAAGGATCTCTATGCGCAAGTGGGCATATCGGTGGGCGCGAATGGGAAATTGACCGTCGACGTATCGGAGGTGGTCGCCACGCTCGGACAGTCGTACCAAAGGGATCCGGCCGCCGCCACCAACCTCATCGCCGACTTGGGCAAGAGCCTGAAGACGGCCGGCGACTGGGGCCAAGACGTCATCAAGGCCTTGCGTGCGCAAGGCAACGTCAGCAGCCAGGGATTTTCTCGTCAGTTGGCGGCGTTGGGCGCCACCGTGACCATTGCCGACGCGACGCACCTTGATATTCAAGGGCTCAACGGCACCGATAACTTTCTTATCGGGGTCGACAAAGCGACCGTTCGTGCGAGCGACGGCACTGACACATTAATGGCCGGCGCGGGAAATGAGACGCTGATCGGCGGCGCTGGGCTCGACACATTCATCGTTCCGGCAGGCGTTGGCAAGGTTACGCTCAGCGAGGCTTACAAGCCCGGCGGCATCAATCACGACATCGTTCAGATCAGCGATGGAATTTCCGCGGCACAGACGCGCGTCTATCGCGATATGTCGAACAACCTTGTCCTGGTGTTCGGCGAAAACAGCCAGTTGACGATCGAGGCGTACTTTTCCAGCGCAAGCTACCAACCGACAATTTGCTTCGCCGACGGCTCGGTCTTGGACTACAAGGCCATTGCCGATCGGTTGGTGTTCGCCGACACGAGTGCCGGCCACCAATGGCTTTACGGCCTGCAGGGCGTGAATAACCGCATCGTCGGCGCCGCCAGCGACACGCTCATTGCCGGCAACCTGAACGACACGATCACAGCGGGCAAGGACAACACCATCAATGCCGGCGCCGGTACCGACACGTTCATCGTCAATCAGGGTACAGGGCACGTGACGCTGAACGAGGCCTACAACAAGACCGGCGGCATGAATCAGGATGTGGTGCAGCTAGGTGTCGGCATCACCGCGGCCGGCACGCAGATCGCACGCGACCTGTCGAACAACCTCGTCCTCTCCTTCGGCAACGGCGATCAGCTCACCATCTCGGGATACTTTGACCAAGCATCACGTCAACCCAAGCTCGTCTTCGCCGATGGCACGAGCTGGGACTACAAGAGCATTACAGATCGGTTGGTGTTCACCGATACGAGCGCCGGCAGCCACTGGCTATACGGCCTGCAAGGCGTGAACAACCGTATCGTCGGCGCCGCCAGCGACACG
>NZ_RBZV01000014.1:0-106344 GCF_003628145.1 Trinickia fusca
CATGACGTCCATCGGATGGGCCGAGGCCGGGACCCACTCGAGCGCGGCCTTCACGTTCGCGGGCAGGCCGCGCAGCGCCTTGAGCTTGGCCTTGTAGGCGGTGAGCTCGGTGGCGGTGGGCAGCTTCTCGTGCACGAGCAGATACGCGATCTCCTCGAACTGGCAGCTGGTGGCCACATCGAGGATGTCGTAGCCTCGGTAGTGCAGGTCGTTGCCGGTGCGCCCGACCGTGCACAGCGCGGTGTTGCCGGCGGTCACGCCTGAAAGTGCGACCGACTTCTTGGGTTTGAAGCCCGAGGGGTTCGCCGCGACGTTGTCGGCTTCGCTCATGATCGTTTCCTCCGGAGGCGTACAGGTATTGTTATGCGCGACAGAGGTTATGCGTTGGCCGCGCCTCGCTCAATGTCAAAAACGGTCAATCTACCTGACGATATTTACCATTCGCAAGCCGGCGTGACGGGCCAATTCGCTCGGCATAACGAGGCAGGCACGATGTTTGCTTATGCATGGCCCGCGCGTGGGCCGCGCTGTCTCGTCTGAAAGTCTGCCAATCGGCGGGAAGCGGTGGTCCGAATGGCTAGTATCGTTGCGCTCACAACAACATGTTATGGAGGAATTTTTCTGTGGCGACCTACAAGGAATTACTCGCTCGAAAACAAGAATTGGACGCCGAAATCGAAAATGCCCGGCGCGCCGAAGCCCAAGAGGCGCTCGACAACGTGCGGGACACCATTGCAGCGTTCGGATTCACGCCCGACCAAGTCTTCGGCGCACGCCGCAAGTCGAAAGCGTTGGGTAACGCGCCGCGCTTTCGACATCCCGACACGGGCGAGACTTGGGGCGGACGCGGTCCTCGGCCGCGCTGGCTGAAAGGCAAGGATCCCGAGCAGTTCCGCGTGTCCGAATAGCCGTTCAGCCCTGCCGGGCTTGGCAAGCCCGGCGCCTTCATGGGCTCGCTTTCCCTCCCTTCGTTTCAGGCCTTCCCGCAGCCTTTGCCGCTGCGGATGGCTCCCTTCTTAGCAAGGGCCTGTTCACGCTAATAACAGGCTTGCGAACGCGCCTTGCCGGTCGTAGTGCAAGGAGGGAGGAGCGCCGTTTGGCCGAGCCAAACAAGCGACGACCGACGCCGCAATACGGCCGGCAAGGCACGTTCCCCAAATTATCAATATCCTTCCACGGGCTGGCCGCCAGAAGGGCCGATCGCCGCGTCATGCTCCTCGTGAATACGTCCAGTATTCCCTTCGTCGCAATCCTTGCGCTCGGCCCTTCTGGCGGCCAGCGCAAGCCTGTTATTAGCGTGAACAGGCCCTAGTGCGTGACGCGCGGAGAAAGGGCGGTAAAATCGCTGCGTTTTGTACGCACTTTTCCAATTTTTTCCACCTTCGTTCCCCAAATTTACCTAGCCTCAAGCTGCGCAGCCATGTCTCAAAGGATTTTGCTTGTCGAGGACGACCATCGACTATCCGCCCTCGTCGCAGGCTATCTGCGCAAGAACGGCTATGACGTCGACGTCGTGCTCGACGGCGAGGCGGCCGTGTCCGCCATCGTGGAAGGCCAGCCCGATCTGGTGATTCTCGATATCAATCTGCCCGGCAAGGACGGCTTTCAGATCTGCCGCGAAGCGCGCGAGAAGTTCGACGGCATCATCGTGATGGTTACCGCGCGCGACGACCAATTCGACGAAGTACTCGGTCTCGAATTCGGCGCCGACGATTACGTACACAAACCGGTCGAGCCACGTGTGCTGCTCGCGCGCGTGAAGGCGCAGCTGCGCCGTATGCCGGCCCGCACGGCCGCCGAGCCTCAGACGGAGCCCGAAAGCTATCAATTCGGCAAGTTCGTCATCAATCGCACCACGCGCTCCGTCACGCTGCCCGACGGCAGCGTTCCCGAACTGACGTCGGCCGAGTTCGATCTGCTCTGGGCGCTGGTGCGCCAAGCGGGCGAGGTGGCGAGCCGCGACGATCTGCTGCGCGAGCTGCGCGGCATCGGCTTCGATGGGCTCGACCGTACGGTCGACGGCTGCATCTCGAAGCTGCGCCGCAAGCTCAACGACGATGCCACGAACCCGCAGCGCATCAAGACGGTACGCGGCAAGGGCTACCAATTCAGCAAGCTCGCCTGGGAATGACGGCGGCCTGCCGGCCGTCCCGGTTCCGCCATCACGTTAATTTTTCTTGACGAAGACATGACGCAAGCCGGCACTCAACTGTCCGCGTACCGTTACTCCAAATGGCGCTGGCTGCGCTTTCGACGCTCATGGACCGACACGCGCGCCGACCGCGTCCCGAGCTGGTCGAAGCTCTATCTGCGGGCCTACGTGCATCTGCTCGCGCTCGTGCTGGTAGTGCTCGCCGTCGTGCTGGCGGCGCTCGCGAAGACACTGACGCCGGCTGTCGTCTGGCACGGTCTGCACGCGCTGCCGGGCGGCGTGGTGCCGCTCGTGCTGATCGCGTGCCTCGTTCCCGCGTTCGCGACGTATCAGTGGATCCGGCCGATCTGGCTCGACCTCGTGATGGTGCGCGAGCGCGCGATCGACTTCACGGGCGGTCGCTTCAACACGCGAGCGCGCGAATCGCATAGCGTGTTCATCGGGCCGCTCGCGCGGACGCTCAACGCGCTGGCCGAGCGCATGGAGCGGCTCATCGCCGCTCAGCGCGACCTGACCAACGGGATTTCGCACGAACTGCGTACACCGCTTGCACGCACGCGTTTCGCGCTCGAGATCCTGCGCGAGCCTGGCTCGGCGCAGGAGTATGACAGTGCGATCGCCAGCATCGAGCAGGACGTGACGGAGCTCGACGAGCTCATCGACATGAGCCTGACCTATGCACGGCTCGAGTACAGCTCACTGCAATCGAACCTGGAGCCGACGCCGCTCGTGGCATGGCTCGAAGCGCAGGTGCGTGACTCAGCCGTGCTGTACGCCGATAAGCAGGTCACGCTCGACATCGATGCGGCGCGCACGACGCGCGCACGGATGGACAAGCGCCTGATGTCGTACGCGCTGCGTAATCTGTTGCGCAATGCGGGCAAGTACGCGCGCTCGCATATCGTCGTGGCGCTCACGGTGCGGCACGGCAATGTCGAACTCGCCGTCGAAGACGACGGCCCTGGCGTGCCGGCCGCCGAGCGCGAACACATCTTCGAGGCATTCGTGCGGCTCGATCGCAACACCGGTGGCTACGGCCTGGGCCTCGCGATCACTCGGCAGGTGCTGCGGGCGCACAACGGCCGCATCGCCGTGACCGAGCCTGCCGCGCTCGGGGGCGCGCGCTTCGAGATCAGCTGGCCCGCGGACAACAGATAACGCCGCCTTTTGCCGCCGTGCGGCCCGTCACGCTTGCCATGCTATTTGACGCCCGGCAGAAACGTTTCGAGCTTCTCGAGCAGGGTGGCACGCACGAACGGTTTGACCATGAAGTCGACCGCACCGGCTTTCAGCGTCTCCAGGACGATTGCGCGCTGGCTATGGCCCGTGACGATGATGACGGGCACATGGGCGAACGCTTGCACCGACTTGAGGCGTCGCGTGAGCTCGACGCCGTTGAGGTCGGGCAGGTCGACATCCATCAGCACGAGATCGGGCCGCACCTTCCAAAGCAGGCTCAAGGCTTGAATGCCGCTCGCCGCGCAGGTCAGGTCGATGTTCGTACCGGACAGCAGTTGGCCTAGCAACGTGCGCTGAAAGGCCTCGTCGTCGACGGCCAGCACGCGCGGCCGGACGAGCGTCGCCAACTCGCGCATCGTGCGGGCGGCCTGCAACTGAGCACCCAGCGCGCTCGCTAGTGTCTGCGCGGCGCGGCATAACGCATCGACCGATTCGCCGAGCCCCGAAAAGTGATGCATGAACTCGCTGCCGGCCGCTTGCTCCGCCGCGCTTGCGGCAGCGCTCGTGTTGTCGACTTCGGTCGCGAAGCGGCGCGCGAACTCGGCCAGGTTCGGCTCGAGGCTTGCGATGTAACGCGCATGCGCAGCCAGTTGCCCCGGGGTCACGGCCTCAAGCGTGGCGTTTTCGAGGGCCTGCAGCGCATGATGCACGGCCATCGTGAGGCGCGGGCCGTCGTTCGTCGAGGGCCAGAACAAGACGTAATCGTCGAAGTCCCCCTTCCGGCAGAGATCACAGACGCGCCACAGATCATGGCTGCTAGTGAGCACGATCGTGCGATGCGGCACTGCATGCACGAGCTTGCTCGTGTGGTAGAGCCCCATGTAATAGCGCTGTGCGGCGTCGAGCCGGCCGAAGCTCAAAATGACGACCGACGGCAGATGTTGGTCGAAGTCGCCGGCGGCCTGCTCGGGCCGCGTCGACACATGAAGCACGCGGAATTCCTCCGCGAGCAGGCGCGCGACGAAACGGGCGTTGGCGTCCGAGTCGGCTGCGATCAGGATCGAAGGATCGTCTTTCAACGGAATCTTCCTGTGGCGTAGGGAGGCGCAGAGGCTGACCGCGTCATCGCAACGACCTCAAGCGGGCGGACCGGCCGGCAGGGTTTGCGCCAGGCGCCGAGCTTGCGCCAGGCGCGACGCGACCCCGGACGCAAGACGGTAAGCGGTGTCGAATTGCACGGCGAGCGCCGCGAGCGACGCGTCGTCTTGCGTCTGAGCGACACTTTCGATGCGTGCACAGAGCTCGCCGAGCGACGTCGCGCCGATCGAGCGCGACGACGACTTCAACTTGTGAGCGACAGCCGCCGCTTCGGGGCGGCGGTGCTCGTTCAGATGCGCGACGAGCTCGCGCGCAAGGCTCTCGGAACACTCTACGTACTCCTGCAACAGCATCTGTACCGTTTCAGGATCGTCGCCGACGATACCTTTGAGCACGTCGAGATCGATGAGTCCGGCATCGTCCGCGGGGGCAGGGGCGGGCGAATCGGATACAGTGGATGGCGTCGCCGCCTCTGCGGGCTCGTTGCTTTCGACGATCGGTTCCGCGCTGTCGGCAGCCGCAGTGTCTGCCTCAGCGTCTGCCGATGGCGACGCGGTCCATTGTTCGAGCGCCTGTTGCAGCAGATTGAGCTTGAGCGGTTTGGTCAGGTAGTCGTCGATGCCGAGTCCCTTGGCGCGCGTCGCCTCACCATGAATCGCGTTGGCCGTCAGCGCAACGATCGGTATGCGCTTGCGATGCGTCTGCACTTCTTCGGCACGGATGGCCTGCGCGAGCTCGTAGCCGTCGCGCTTGGGCATGTGCAGGTCGGTCAAGACCAGCGTGTAGGGCTTCTCGCGCCACCTGCGCAGCGCTTCCTCGCCATCGACCGCCATGTCGGCCTGGTAGCCGAGCAGCGCCAGTTGGCGTGAGATGACGGTGCGATTGACCGCGTCGTCTTCGGCGACGAGGATCGTCGTGCCGGGGGCGGGTGGCATATGCGTCATCGGCGTGCCGGTTTCCTCGGCAAGATGGGCGGCCGCCGGCTGTGGGTGGACCCGCCCTCCAGCAAGCAACACCGCATCGAGCAGCACGCGGCGGCGCATCGCTTGCGCGCCGAGCGACACCGTGCGGTCGTCGGCGGAGATTACGGTGAGTCCGCGGCCAGCCGTCAGCATGACGCGTCCGGCTGCCGCATGCGCGGGATCGGCCGCGGCGGCGATGACGGCAGGGCTGTCTTCGTCCACGACGAGCACGACGACTCCGCTCGTTTGAGCGAGCTGCGCGTGTAATTGCCGAGTCTCGCGGACGAGCGTGACCGATGCGCCCGCATGGTCGAGATAACTGACGATGCCGGCGATGTCGCCGTCGAAGCCTCGTGATAGCGATACGATGCACGAAATTCCAGAAAGATCGGGGTGCGCGCGTACAGGCGCGTCGGGTGCGATCGTGAGCGGCAGGCGCACGACGAAGGTCGAGCCGCGGCCGGGCTCGCTCGATACCGTCAGATCGCCACCCATCAAGGAGACGAGCCGCCGGCAGATCGCCAGGCCGAGTCCGGTGCCGCCGAAGCGGCGCGTCGTCGACGCTTCGGCTTGGCTGAACGGCTGGAACAGCTTTTTGATCGTCTCGGGTGCCATGCCGATGCCGTTGTCGGCAATCTCGAAGCGCGCTTCGATGGCGATGTCTTCGGCGCCTTCATACAGTGTCGCGCGCACGGACACGCGTCCCGGCACGCCTTCGCGTCCGCCCGAGAACTTGATGGCATTGCCGACGAGGTTATAGAGCACCTCGCGCAAGCGCGTGTCGTCCGACATCACGTACGCCGGCAGGTCTGGCGACACGTAGGTGCGCAACACGACGCCGCGCGCGTCGGCGACGCTTGCGAGCGACGAGCACAGTCCATCGACGATGTCTTCGATCGATACCGGCGCCGATTCGATCTGCATCTTGCCCGCTTCGATCTTCGAAAAATCGAGAATGTCGTCGATGATCCGCAGCAGTGCCGATGCGCTATCGCGGATCGTCACGACCATGTCCTTCTGATCGGCAGATAACAGCGACCGTGCGAGCACCTCGGCCATCCCGATCACGCCGTTCATCGGCGTGCGGATTTCGTGACTCATCGTCGCGAGAAACGAGCTCTTGGCGCGGGAAGCCGCTTCGGCGTCGCGGCGCGCGGTTTCCAACTGCTGAGCCTTGGCCATTTCGCGTTCGTTGGCGGCGGCCAGGCTCTCGACTAGATTGCGTGTGCGGCGTTCGACCACCACGATCAGCACGGTCAGCGCGAGTGCCGCGGTCAGCAGCAACAGACTGCGCGTGAGCCAAGCCGACAGGTAATCGCGTGTCAGGTAGCCGACCGCGACCGCAAGTGGATAGTCGGGCAGCGTGCGATAGCTGACGATGGCGTCGCGTCCGTCGATGAACGCGGGCATGCGCAAGGTGCCGGAAGGCGCTTGTTCCAGCGCGCGGCGCAGCGGGTCTGCCCGTGGCAGCGTCGTGCCGACCGAACGGTCGAGTCCCGCACGTAGGGCGCGAACGACGAAGTCATGCGTGCCGACGACGCTGACGATGCCGCTCTTGCCGATATGCAGGCCGTTATAGAGCTCGGTGAAATAAGACGGGGCGACCGAAACGACCACGACGCCCAGAAAACGCCCATCTAGGCCATTGATGCGCTGCGACAGTTGCAACGATGCTTTCCCGCTTGCACGCCCGACGAGCGGCCGGCCGATCATCAGCGCCGTACTGGGGTTGTGCACGTGGGCCTGGAAATGTTCGCGATCGGACAAGTTGATCGGCTGGAAGCCGGCCACTGTCGACGCGCGCAGATAGCCTTGCGAGTCGATGACGGCCACCTGCACGAACACGTCGAGCTTGAGCAGGCCCGAACTCACGTAGTAGGCGAGCGGGATCGAGACGCCGTCGTTCTGCACCTGCCACGAAACGAGGGCGGCGACCTGCTCGGCCTCGCGCATCACGCGTGTACTGTGGGCGGCCAGCGCGTCGGCGAGTGCGTTTGCGCCAGCGCGGGCGCTGCGCATTTCGGCGTTTTCGTCCCATACCGTCAGCGCGCCCAGCGCGAACCACAGCGCGGCAAGCAGCATGAGGCTCGACAGCCGCACGCTGAAAGAGCGACGTTTGGCGCTCGCCGGCGATTTGCCGGGCGAAGGCGGCAGGGCGGGGGCTGGCGATGAGGTGGCAGAGACGTCCATGTCGAGACTCGAGTCGCGTCGAGAAATCGGCCAAGCAGCGCGTCGCACGCGATATGGCGATATCGCGTTATCCGCACGGTATGCCCTGGATGACGGCATCCTCGTGCGGAATCTTCATACATATTTTACTGATCTGTTTTCAGAAGCTTTGATTTTTATCAAGGACTGAAGTGGCTTGGCTGGAGCGGCCGGAGCGGAGATGGGCGAATTCGCTTTTAGGGGCGAATCAGTCGCTTATTGACTGACGGGCGGTTAATACGACCGAAACCGCAACGGAGGTTAATCGCAAATTACTTATTTAAATTTGCGAATCGACTTGATATGGAACGCGCAGCGCCGTTCGAACGGCGCTGCAGCGCGTATAGAGTCAATTCACGCTCAGTACGTATGTCCGAGCTGGAAGTAGATGTTGCGCCGCCCGCCCGGCGCGAACGCGACGCCGACATACATCGGGCCGAACGAGCTCGTCACGCTCGAGAAGAACGTAATGCTGCGTTTGAGCCGGCCGCTGCCAAAGTGGTCGCCTTGTTGCCAGACGTTGCCGGCTTCGGCACTCACACCGGCGTAAAGGGCTTGCAGCGGCGCCGTCTGAAAATGCATGAGCTCGTTCAGATAGGTCACCTGCGCGTACAGCAGCGAATTGCCCGAGAGCTGATCGGCCGCGTAGGCCGACAAGTGCTGGAATCCGCCGAGCGTAAAGCCGAGCGGGTTCACGGGATTTTGCCCGCCGAGGTCCCCACCGGCTTCGATGCTGGCATTCAGGCTATGGCGTCCGAGGCTGACTGCCCCGATCATCTTGCCGTAGAGCTCCGTGAAATTGTTGGCTTGCCCGAAGATCGAGCGTTCCGCCCGCACTTCGGTGAAGTAGCCGGTGCGCGGAAACAGCGGGTCGTCGAGCTGGTCGATCACGAGCTTGGCACGCGCCGTAACCTGCCGTCCGTAGATGTCCGGGAACAGCAGGCTGCCATCGTCGTACATCAGGTTGTAGACGGCTGACCCGTAAGTGTGGGCATAGGCGAGCCCGATACGGAAATCGCCGAGGCTTGCGAGCGGCAAACCGAAATCGAGGCCGACACGCTCGGTCTGCAGATGGTATTGCGTGACGCGCAGGCCGGTATCGTCATCGTAGATGCTCGCGAAGCGGCGCTGGAATTCGGCGTACGGCGCAATGTAGTAACCGAGCGAATTCGACAACGGCTGGCGCAGCTCGGTGTGGAACGCCAACAGATCGCTGCCGAGCGTGCCGTCGGCGCGCAGCTCGAGCCCCGACTCGGTGAGCCATGGCCGGCGATAGCCGATGTTGAAGCGAAAGCCGCCTTCGTCCTGCGAGCTGCTCGACATGCCGAGGCCGAAGAGCAGGAAGTTCGGGCCCCACGATTTTTCGTGCGCATCGATCACGAGGCGGTGTTCGTCGCCGTCGTTGACCATCTGCTGGGACACGCTTTCGAACTCGCCCGATGTCGCGAGTGCTTGCACGTCGTCATTGACGGCATGCGGGTCGTATACCTCGCCCGGGTGGACGTGCAGATAGCGGCGCAGACGCTCGGGCGGCACCTCGCCGTGCGTATGGATATCGATCTTCGTGATGCGCACGGGCGATTCGCCCGGGCGCTCATGCGCCTGGCGATAGGCTGCATACTGTTCGGGCGTCAAGGCGAAACGCTGCAATTTCGGCAATGCGGCGCGCGCGGCGGCCGCACCAGCGGCGATCGCATCGTTGGCATTCGCGAAATCGGTAAAGCTGAGGTTGCCGAGCTCAGGCTCGATCAGCACGTCGTTCGCACCGAGCCGTGCGCGCTGGCGCTTCACGTTCTGGTGGATCAGGATGCCGAGCATCTGCTGCATCACGTCGGCCGGCGACGACAGCGTGTCGAGCGGCCGCAGCGGCGAGCTGATGTTGACGACGATCAGCGCGTCGGCCCCCATGCTATGGGCCGCGTCGGTAGGCACATTGTTGACGAGGCCGCCGTCCACGAGCGTGATGCCGTCGACCTCGGCCGGCGCGAACAGCCCCGGCATCGCCATGCTCGCGCGGATCGCCAGCGGCAGCGAGCCGTGCTGCAGCACGACTTCGTCCCCGGTGCTCAGGTTCGTCGCGATGGCCCGGTAGGGGATCGGCAGCAGGTCGAACGGCGCGTCGGCAGGCAGCCCTGCAGTCCATTCCTGAAGCAGCGCCTGTAACCGGTTGCCTTGCACGAGCCCCGCGGGCAGCTTGACGCCGCTTGGGCCGAAGCCGAGGCCACCGACGTAAAGCCGTGAATCTTCGCGTTGCGACTGCGGCAGATCGGAGCGTTTCTCGACGTCGAACGCGATATCGGTCAGGTTCACGTGCGCGAGGCGCGTCTGCATCTGCTCGGCGCCCATGCCGCTCGCGTACAGGCCGCCGACCACGGCACCCATGCTCGTGCCCGCGATGCAGTCGATGGGAATCCGGTTGTCCTCGAGCACCTTGAGCACGCCGAGGTGGGCGTAGCCGCGTGCGCCGCCGCCCGAGAGCACGAGTCCGATCGCCGGGCGCGATGCGTCGCCGAGGTGCGCACGGCAGACCGGGACACCCTCGGCCTGCGCGGTCGCCGCGCCGAATGGGAAAAGCGCGATGGCCGTGAGGGACACGGACACGGTCGACTTCCATCGGACGCAGAACGGCAACGGACGCTTCATGCTGATTGGGAAAAAAATACGGCATCTTACACAGGCGCAGCCATTTCTGTAATGAGCCGTTACATGCATGGGTAAATTTCTCCCACGGATTCGTTGCTTTTAAACACATGCGTAATTTATCCCTCCCTAAAATCGCAGGTTCAACTCCCTTGTAGACGAGGCTGATCCGATGTCGACCGAAGCGCGTTTCGCGCAAGCCAAGGCGTTTCACCTGGCAGGTGCCTTTGCAGCCGCTCGACCGCTGTATGAAGCGATCCTCGCCGATGAACCGGCGAACGATGACGTGATGTTCCGACTCGGCATCCTGGCTTGGCAGACAGGGGATGGCGAGATGGCGCTCGCCTGGGTGCGTGGTGCGCTCGAGCGACGCCCGCGCGAGGCTCGCTACCGTCTCGGCGAAGGACAGGTTCTCGTGGCGTTGCAGCGCCTGGACGAGGCCGCAGCCGCTTATCGGCAAGTCCTGGCCGACGATGCGCGCTCGTGCGACGCTTGGTTCGCGCTTGGCTGTGCGTTGCAGGCGAAAGGCGATTGGCCGGCCGCGATCGACGCCTATTCGTCGCTGCTCGCGATCGAGCCCGCGCATGCGGATGCCCTGAACAACCTCGGCAACTGTTTGTACCGGTGTGGCGAGGCGCAAGCGGCCGAGGCTGCGTATCGGCGCGCACTGGCCGTGCAGCCGGCCTATGCGAGTGCGCTGGCGAATCTGGCGACGTTGCTACAGGCGCGCGGCGCCGTCGACGAAGCCGTGACGTTGCTGCACGAGGCGATTCGCGCCGAGCCGCACACGGCCACGCACCACGCCAACCTGGGGACGGCGCTGGCGGAGCGGCGGCACTATGCCGAAGCGGCTGAAGCACTTGAGCGTGCGCTCGCGCTCGATGCGTGCTGCCCGCAGGCGGCTTACAACCTCGGTGCCGTTCGGGAGGCTCAAGGGAGATATCCGGAAGCGGCTGCGCACTATGAAGCCGCGGTTGCGCTGAACCCCGGCCACGCCGACGCTTACAACAACCTCGGCAACGTGCGCAAAGCGCTTGGCGAATTCGCCGCCGCCGCCCAGGCATTCGATGCGGCGCTGCGCCTGCGTCCGGGCTTTGTCGCGGCGCGAAACAACGCAGGCAACCTGGCGCGCACGCTGGGGCGTATGGACGAAGCCGAAGCGCATTACCGTGCAGCGCTCGACGGCGATGCATCGAGCGCTACCCATCGATCGGCGACTTACAACAACCTCGGCAACGTGCTCAAGGACACGGGCGAACTGGACGAAGCCGTGCAGTGCTATCGCGATGCTCTGCAATGCGATCCCGGCAATATCGTCTCGCATAGCAATCTCGCCTATGCGCTCACGTTCCAGACCGAAGACGCCGGTGCCATCCTCGCCGAATGCCGTCGTTTAGCCGAGCGCCACGAGGCGCCGTTCGCGGGCAGTGCGCGTGTCTACGCGAACACGCGCGAGCCCGACCGGCGTTTGCGGATCGGCTACGTGTCGGCGGACTTTCGCGACCATTGCCAGTCGCTGTTCACGGTGCCGTTGCTGTCGCATCACGATCGCACGCGCCATGAGATCGTTTGCTATTCGAGCGTTGCGCGTCCCGATGGGCTGACGCAGCGCATTCAGGGATACGCCGACTTGTGGCGTGATGTGCGGGAGTTCGACGACGATGCGCTCGCGCAGGCCATTCGCGACGACGCCATCGACGTGCTCGTCGATCTGACGATGCACATGGCCGACGGCCGGCCGCTGCTGTACGCGCGCCGGCCGGCACCTGTGCAGGTCGCGTGGCTCGCGTATCCGGGCACGACCGGCAGCCAGGCGATCGGCTATCGGCTCACGGATCCGTGGCTCGATCCATTAGGCCAAGCCGATGTCGACGCGTGCTACAGCGAGCGTTCGATTCGCCTGCCCGACGCCTTCTGGTGCTACGACCCGCTTGCCGACGTGCACGCTGTCGGTGCGCCGCCGGCGGTCAGGAATGGGTACCTGACATTCGGCTGCCTGAACAATGCCTGCAAGCTGACGGATCGCACGCTTCGGATGTGGGCACCTGTGTTCGCGCGACTGCCCAGCGCCAGGCTGATGCTGATGGCCGCGCCCGGTGCGGCGCGCGATCGGCTCTCGGCGCGGCTGCGCGCCCACGGGATCGACGATGCGCGTGTGGACTTCGTCGCGTTCCGACCGCGTGCGGCCTACTTGCAGACCTATCACGCAATCGACGTCGCGCTCGACACGCTGCCGTACAACGGCCATACGACGAGTCTCGATGCGCTATGGATGGGCGTGCCGGTCGTTACGCGCGTCGGCCCAACGGTAGTGGGGCGCGGCGGGCTCAGTCAGCTCGCGAATCTGGGCTTGACTGACCTCGTCGCGCATACGGACGACGATTTCGTCCGCCTCGCCGTCGAACTTGCGGGCGATCTGCCGCGGCTCGCAGCGTTGCGCGCGGGGCTGCGCGCGCGCATGCAGGCATCGCCGTTGATGGATGGTGCCCGCTTTGCCCGCAACATCGAGCACGCTTATCGCGAGATGTGGCGGGCGTGGTGCGGGCAGGGCGTTTAGCGTTCCGGGCCGGTGGGGGGGGCTGACGGTAGCAAACGCTCGAAGAGGTTCGCGCGGCGCTCGGCATGTTTTCGTTTGCTTCGTCATTGCCGGGCCGCGCGACCGATCACTCGTAAACCTTCACGCCTTGCGACTGGGCCGGGGCGGTGCCGCCCGGCTGATCAAGCGGTTCGGTGCCGCTGCCGCCCACGCCGCCGCCGAATTGCTGGGTCAGCTGCGACACGACCTCCTGAGCCAACGATTGCGAGACCTGCTGCATCACACGGGCCTTGTTGGGCGTGAGCCGGGCGCCGGAGCTCCAGATCTTGTTGTCGTTGCCGTCCCCGACCGCGGAGAACGCCGCCTTGACTTCGTACGTATGCGTATTGATCAGGCTGAACTCGGCGCCAAGCGACAGACTGTACAAAATCGTCGTCGTGTTCGTATTGTCCACGGGCTGTGTATCGTTGCGCCATTCGACGCTGTCGACCACGCCGAACAGCACGTAGTCGGCGCCCGGGTAATACCCTTTCTTGATCTGGGCGATGACGTCGAAGATCTGCTCGCCGCCTTCCGGATTCACGTATGGCCGGGCTTGCGTGACGCGGAAGGCGCGCGTGGAAATCAAAGCGCCTTTGATATCGCCCGTGAATTTGCGCAACTGACCGTATTCGATCATTTCATAGGTGCCGGCTGCCTTGACGTATGCCGCTTCCTGGTCGTTCGAATAGCGACCGGACGCCGAGGCCGAAAAGCCCGACTCGCGTTCGTTCGAGGAAGCGCGTTCGGAGCTTTTCGCGTAGCCCGCCTCATAGTAAAACGACTGTCGAACCGTATCTTTGTAGGTCAAATCCGCGACTGCGATTTTGACCTGCGCATGTGCGCCGGCCGCCAGCAGGCAGCCGGCGAGCGTCGCAAAGAGTTTGTTTTTGATAGACATGAAGTTATCGAGCTAAAAAGCGATCAACGCTGGGAAGTCTTGCGGATTTCCTTTTCGTCCGCCCACTCCATCAGGCCCGTTTCGTTGTTGATCAGATTCAAGTCGAACACGTAGTAGACGTCCTTGACGTTGCTCGAACGCTTCACGATCGACGAAATGCTGCCTTCGAGGCGATACTTGGCCCCTTCCATTTTCCCGATCTTCGCGGAGCCGTTGCTGCGATAAAGGCCCGACTGACTCTGACGCTTCAACTCGTCGACCTGAGATTGCATTTCCGTCGTCGAAACGGCAAAGCGAACGGAGCCGCTCTTGAGCAGCTCGGTACGAATCTTTTCCGTGATCACGCGCGTATCGATGTACTCGGACGTCTTGTTCTTCACCTCGGCGAGCGTGACCACCGGCGGCTTCCCGGCTTGGGCGATGACGCGCGACTGCAGCAGCGAGCGCGACATGGCTTCGGCAATCGATTGCAGATCCGTGGAGCCGAATTCGTTGGTCACCGTTTCAACGGCTTGCGCGTCGCCATATTGCACATTGCCGCTGCCGCCCACGAGCGGACCGTTGACGGAACAACCGACGAGCGCGGCCGCGCTCGAAATGATGGCGCTCGATTGCAGAATTCGTTTGAACATCGTTTGCATGATCATTATTCCTGTAAAGCTATGAATCTATAAATGAACGTAAAGCGCTGCGCCCTCGGCGGCGCCGAACTTCAATGTGCGGTCTGCACAGACGCGGACGGCGTATACACGGTGTTATGCGGGCTATGAACTTCGATATAGAAGTCGGTCGCTTGCGGAGTCGGGGCGATTCCCTGAATGCTCAGTTGCTGCCGGCCATGGATGGTGACCGGCTTCCAGGCTTCATCGCTGCTTGCCGAGAAGCCGTCGGCGTCGAGCCACTTGATCCGGTATTCGAATTGGTCGTCGCTGTTGCTGCTATTCGTGAAGTTGGCCTCCAGAAACAACAAGTTGCCGCGCCGCGCCGCGCGCAAACCCGTGACCTGGATGTTGTCCATTTGGCCAAGCTGATGCACCTTCGATGCGATCGTTTCCGCTAGAGCGGCCGGTGTCGCCGTGTACAGGCAGGCCATGGCCAACAAGGCCATGCAAAATCGGAAAACCAGTTTCATAAGGCTCCTTGACACGTTGAAAAAGCGCTTGGGCAGGTCGTGCCCAAGCGCACGAAATTGACTTACTCGGCGACCGTAGCGCTCGGCACGTGCTGCCGGGCGACCTTGCGGGTGTGCGCTTTCCGCGGGGCCGCTGTTGCGGTATCGGGGGGCGAGGCCGGCAAGGTGGGCGACGCTGCGCCGGCTTGCGACGTATCGCTCGGTGCCACCGAGGCGAGGGCTTGGAGGAAGGGGCCGATCGGCCGCAAGACCGCCAGGGCGTGAGTGCCTTCGATGTCGAGCGTGGCGCTCAAACGACCTTGCGGCGTGTCGATCGACAACGTCTGCTGTCCGCTCGGGACGCTCACACGCGCCAGCGAGATATAGGCGGGCAGGGTGCGCCATTCGCGTGTGTCGGCGCGCGAGGTCAGCGCCGATGCCACACCGACGGCAAGACTCAGCAATTTGCCCGTGTCGTTGTCTTTGCTCGAGAGCGCGGTTTGCGCGGCGGCCGATACCGCCATGCGCACGGCGCTGCGCGCGATGAGGGTCGGCATATCGTCGCGCAAGGCGCGGCGTGCCATGGCGTCGAGATTGGTGGCTACGACGGTCGGCACTTGCTGGGTGCCGATCAAGATGCTGCTCGGCGCGTAATTGGACGGATCGGGGCGGATCACCGGGTATGACGCAGTCAGCAATTTGGGGCTATTGCCGATCATGATCGGCAGCGTCAAATCCACGGAGTCGCGCGCGGGGATCCAGCCCGTTTCGACGATCACCAGCAGATCGGTCTTCCCGTTTGCCGGCCGCGATTTGCCGAGATTCGCGAGGCTATCTTTCAGCATCGGCACGTCGGGGCGCAGCTTGATCGCCTGTTGATAGCCTGCCGCGGCCAGACTTTGCTCGTTCAGCGCTTCGAACAGGAAACCCGCCAGATAGTGCGATGCGGCGCTCTGATACGAATTGCGCAAGTTGTTCACTTCCGGGTCTTTGAAGATTGCTACCGGATAGCCTTTGATATCTTCGACTTGCGAGACGGAGTCTTTGACGTCGTGCTTTTGCGCTTCGTCCTTGAGCGCGTCCACCTGCTTGGAGCGCAGATCAGCGATGAAGGTCTCGCGCTCATACATTTTGCGGATCTCGATGCGCGCCTGATCCCACTTGCCGGCGATCATGTCGTTCTCGGCCAGCATCGTGTTGAGCATTACTTTTTCGTAATCTTGGCCTTCGTAGCGGGCGAAATCGTCGCTCAGCAACCACGCGCCCACGTCGCCGGCCGTTTTTGACAGCTTGCCGCGGGCATCGTCTTCCCAGCCGCGAATCCGCGAGTCGGCGACACGCCATGATTCGCTGCTGGCATCGACACCGCTCGTGCGCGTCCGCATCAGCTCGCCGCGCTCGAAGTAGTACAGCAGGTCGCGATCGTCTGGCTTGTCGCCCTCGTAAAGATGCTCATGGCTCGCGATGGCGGCGTCGATCGAGCCGGTGCGCATGATGTCGGTGGTCGTGCTCATTTTCTGCGAATAGCTCGCACAACCACTCATCAACGAAATCAAACAGCCCGCGATCACAGCGGGTCCAATCTTATAGTGCCGAAGCATGATGCTTTAACCCCGATGCATGTCATGCAGTGACAGTCCGTAGCGGCGCATGGCGCTACCGGGTCACTAGTAATTGATGGTCTTGTTTTTGGTTTACTGCTTTTGCTAATTTTGAGTGCGGGCGACACGCGCGCAGCGGATCTCGGATGTTGGCGTAATTTGTCCCGTAATGAGCGTGGAAAGGCGCTCACATTAGCATGCGCGTGAGTAATTTGGTACCCGACCCCCGTTAGGGCCGGCGTTCCCTGGGGGCGCAGCGCGCGGCTGGCTTATTGGTCAAGCGGGTCTGTGACGGTTTCGAGGCGATAGCCGTGACCGTAGACGGGTGTCAGCCGCATGCCGTTCTCGGGGCGCAGCTGCAGCTTCGTGCGCACACGCGACATATGCGTGTCCAGCGTGCGCGAGATGGCGCTCGGCGCCTGCCCCCAGATCGTGCCGCCGATGTGCTCGCGCGACAGCACGCGTCCGACGTACTGAAACATCAGCAGCACGAGATCGAATTCGCGTCCGGTCAGATCGATCTGTACGTCTCGGAGATAGCACGTGCGGTTCGTGGCGTCGATCCGGTAGGGGCCGACTTCAATCGTCTGCTGCTCTTGTGCGGAGCCTATGTTGGCGCGGCGGGCGAGGGCGTCGATACGCGCGAGCAACTCCGCCTGGCGGATCGGTTTGATCATGTAGTCGTCGGCGCCTGCGGTCAGTGCGGCAACGATATCGGATTCGAGCGAGCGGCTCGTCATGAAGATGATCGGCACGCGCTCGGTGAGATTCGCGCGCGCCCAAATCGTCACCTGGTGGCCCGTGACGCCGGGCACTTGCCAATCGAGCAACAGCATGTCGAAATTTTCGCGCTTCAATTCGCGGATCAAATGACTGCCGTCCATAAACGTATGACACTCATGCCCGGCCTCCGCGAGGATCGTGCGGATGCGTTCGACATGGGGGCCATCATCTTCCAGATAAGCGATCTTCACTTCATGTTCTCCCAGGCATGCTCGCCCAACCCGCTGCTGCCGATCGCACGGCAGCTGGTGTAGCAAGTTTAGGCGACCGGGATTCTACTCTGCGACGCAAAGCACTGTGTCTAGGCGCGCAATTCGAACGGGTGTCGAAAGCATCACGACACGATACAATTGCCGCCTGTCTGGGCCCCCCAGGCCGACAGCGAAGCTGTGGCGCAAAATCGTCGTCGAATTGATACGGCCGGCAACGGCAATTGCGACTGATTACAGGCAGAAAACGTTTGCGTTATACATCATGATGAATTTGCTTTTCCAGCGTCACTTCATTTTCATCGATTGTGGTAGAAGATCGTAATTCGACTTTCCAACACGCCGGTAACAGTTGTTTTGATTGCGACATCTCGAAAATTGGCACGATTGCGTTCGGATGAAGTTTTGTGTGACGCACGCCTTGCAGAGTGCGCGCTTCGATAAATAAGAATGAGCGGGAAATCGTGGGTGCTGGACGGAAGATGAATGAAGTGTATCGAGGTGCGGCGGGCCTGCAACAGCTTGGCTGGTTCGCGCAAGTCAAGCAGTGCGTGAGCTGGTTGCGCGGAAATCTGCTTGGCAGCGAGCGCGACCGATTGCTCGATCGCATTCGCTATCTGGAATCCGAGGTGTCGCGTTGGTCGAAGCTCGCGATTACCGATGAGCTCACGGGCGCGTTCAATCGTCGGCATATCGACGACGTGTTCAAGGAACACCTTTTGCTGCAACGCTGCAGCGAATCGCTCGCCTTCTGTCTGTTTGACGTCGACAATTTCAAGGCCTACAACGATTCGTACGGACATGGTGCCGGCGACGAAGCGTTGCGGCTCGTCGCGCAGACGGTGCGCAGCAAGTTGCGTCACGCGTGCGACAGCCTGTTCCGCCTCGGCGGCGATGAGTTCTGCATCCTGCTGTGCGCGCCGTCGCCGACGGAAGCCTTGCATGTGGTCGAGCGTCTTCGGCTGGCGGTGCGCGAGCTCGCCTTGCCGCATCCGTTTGACCGCAACCAGGTGCTGACGGCGAGTTTCGGGCTGGTCTGGCGTTGCGACCGCAGTCCGCTGAGGCTCGTGCCGCGCGAACTCTATCTGAATGCCGACCGGATGCTGTACGACGCCAAGCGCGCGGGCCGCGATCAGGTCAAGCTGGCCGTGCTGTAACACGGCGTTCGACGTAAGAACAAAAAATAGACGGGGTGATGAATGACGTTGAGGATCATGTCGGTGTTCGGCACGCGGCCGGAGGCCATCAAGATGGCGCCGGTCGTCAAGCAGCTCGAAGCGGCGCCGGGAATCGAGTCGATCGTATGCGTGAGCGGTCAGCATCGCTCGATGCTCACGCAGGTACTGGATCTGTTCGGTATCGATCCGCACCACGATCTCGACTTGATGACGAACGACCAAACGCTGAACGGCTTCTCGTCGCGGCTGTTCGCCGCGCTCGACGACGTGCTGGCGCGCGAGCAGCCCGACCGCGTGCTCGTGCACGGCGATACCACGACGGCTTCGATGGCCGCGCTGGCCGCCTTTCACCGCCGTATCCCGGTCGGCCACGTCGAAGCGGGGCTGCGCACGGGCGACTTGAGCCGGCCGTGGCCTGAGGAAATGAATCGGCGCGTCGTCGATGTCGTCAGCGATTTGCTGTTTGCGCCGACGGCCAGCGCGAAAGCCAATCTGCTGGCGGAGTCGCTGCAAGGGCGCGCGATCGTGACCGGCAACACCGTCATCGACGCGCTGTACTTGATCACCGACCGTATCGATCGCGATCCCCTGCTCCGCGCCGAACTCGATCGTGCGCTGCCGTTTCTCGACGACGTCAAGCCGCTCTTGCTGGTGACCGGTCATCGGCGCGAGAGCTTCGGCGCCGGATTTGCCGCGATCTGCGAGGCGCTGGCCGAGATCGCGCGTACCGAAGCGGTCCAGATCGTCTACCCGGTGCATCTGAATCCGAATGTGCGTGGCCCTGTCCACGGGGTGCTCGGCGGGGTACCCGACGTTCACTTGATCGAGCCGCTCGACTATCTTGGATTCGTGCGGCTCATGCAACGCGCGGCCATTGTGCTGACCGATTCGGGCGGTGTGCAGGAGGAGGCGCCGGCGCTCGGCAAGCCGGTGCTGGTGATGCGCGAGGTGACCGAGCGGCCCGAGGCGCTGGCCGCAGGCGGCGTCAAGCTCGTCGGCACGCGGCGCGAATCGCTGGTCGGGGCGACGCGCGAGCTGCTCGAGCACATTCGTGCCGGTGGGGCTACGGCTGGGCGCATGTCGCCATACGGCGATGGGCTCGCGTCGGCGCGCATCGTCGCAGCCGTCGCCGGGCAGCCGTTCGCCGAATTCGAGCCGGGCGCCGTGGTGCGTGCCGCCAGCGCGGGGCAGCCGACTTAGCGACGCGCCTCGCTTACCTGTCGCGGGCCGGCCGTTTGGCTCGCGATACGCCCCGCTCGAGCAGGGCGCTCCCGGCGCCGCATGACAGTCCGCTGTCGGCACGACTTTTGCCCATTTCGATTCAGTTTCCGACAAGAGAAAACTCTCTGTGACTCACGACACTTTTCTGCACCGCCGCGCGCGCATCCGTTTCGCGACACTGGCGCTGGCCACCGCGCTGCTTTCGACCGGTGCCGCCGCATGGGCCGCCCCGAGCGGCATTGCCGCCGCTTTGGCTCAGCTCGGCGAAGGCCGCACCGTCGCGCGCACCGTCTCGTTTGCGGACCTCGGCATTCGTGAGCCGCTCGTGATGCCGGCGCCCGACACACGCCAGGAGCTTTATCTGCCTGTGCCCGTCGGGGTGCCGCTCACCGATGCGACACTGCAAGTCGACGGCGGCTATCTGCACGCGGACGGCGGACGCACCTCGATGCTGCTGTCGCTCGACGGCTCGCCGGTGCTGGCACGCAGCTTTCCGCAGCAGCAGGGCGATGCCGGCGTGAGCATCGGTGTGGATGGTGCGCCGCGCGACAGCGGGTTCGTGCGCGTGGGGCTGCAATGGTCGTCGGTGATCGATGAACGGATCTGTACGGATCAGACCGCGATTGGCAACGTGCTGCGTGTCGCGCCGACCTCCCGTCTGACATATCGCTTCGATCCGGCCGCGATTCGCGACCTTCGCACGGCGTGGAGCGCGCTGCCGATCGCGCCTGTCGTCGCGCTGTCGGGGCGCCATGTCGGTGCCGGCGCTTACGACGCCGGCTGGCGCGTGGCGACGCAGCTCGAGCGCGAAAACCGCAAGCCCGTGACACGTACATGGCCGGCGGCCGGCGACACGGTCGATCTGTCGGGCGTGGATGTGCCCGCCGCGTTGCGTGCGGTGCCCGCATTCGCTTCGCTGACGGCCGGGGGCGCCCACAAGCTCAACGATGCGGCCGAGGTTGGGGCACTGATCGTGCTCGCGCCACGTACGGCATTTGCACCCGACATCGTCATTGCCGACGACGCGCTGCGCCGCGACACGAACGCCGCGCTCGACGCGCTGCGCGCGCAGATCGCCTCTGCATCGCCCGATGGGGCCGCCGCGTTCGACGCCTGGCGTGCCCGTTCGCTTGCGGCGCTGGTGCAGCCGCTCGCAGCCGGGGAAGTGCGCCTCGCACGCCTGAACGGTCAGACGGCGATCGTCGTCGGCGACGAGGTTGGCGTGGCCGCGCTCGCGCGTGCATGGCGGCCCATCGACGTGGCCGACCGCATCGTCGTGCATCGACTCGATGCGACGCCCTATGCGCACGCGGACAGCATCGCACTTGCGGCGCTAGGCGGCGAGCCGCGCACGCTCGACGTGCTGGGCCGCGCGAGTTGGGACGCGAGTTTCGATCTCGGTGCTGTGGGCGGCGACGGCAAGCTGCCCGCCACAGTCCTGCTCGACGTATCCTCCGCGCCGACACCGCAAGCGCAGGGCGAGATCGCCTCGGTCTATTTCAACGACGTGCTGATCGCATCTGAGCTGCTGCATCAGGACGGCAAACCGCAACGCATTACCGCTCACGTGCCGCGCTACGCGCTCGCGCCGACGAACCTGCTGCGCGTCGTATTCCAGCGCCGCCCCGACGGCGGCTGCCAGGCGCGTCCGCAAGGCTACCCGGTGGCCGTGCTGCCGACGAGCCGGCTGCTGCTCGAAACCGCGGGCGACAGCGACGATTTCACGGGCATGGTCGCGCGCTTCGCGTCGGCCGCGAACGTGATCGTGCCCGCGGCCTATCTCGACGATGCGACGGCGACGCTGCCGCGCCTCGCGGCGCTGGCACATGTAGCAGGCGTCGCACCGACCAGTGCGACGCTGACGGTGGCGGGTGCTGCGCCCGTCGTGCCGAAGGGGCCGTTCCTGGCCGCCGACGTCCTGCTCAACAACGAAAAGGGCCGCGCGCAACTGTCGAACGACCGCATGACGCTGACCGACCAGTCGAATCGCGTATTCGCCGATGTGTCGGGCTTGAGCCGGCTCGCTGTCATCGAGGTGGCCGAGGCGGGCGGCACGAAGGGCGTCGCCTATCGCACGCTGGGTGGCGAAGCCCCGCACTTGCCCGCGACGCTGCGGCTGTCGCGGGGCGACATCGCGCTCGTCTCCGACAGCAGCACGGCGACCGTCTTCGATTCGCGTCATCCCGGCCAGGTCGTGACCGACGACGATGCCGGCATCGACCGGATCGGGCGTTGGCTGCCGTGGCTCATCGCGGCCGTGCTCATTGCGCTGCTGATCGCGTTGATACTGGGCGCCGGCGTGGCACGACGCCGTCATCAGGATCGACAGGACGAGTCGTGAACTGGACGACTTTCGAGTGGTACGCCAAGTACGCCGTCGTTCACTACTACGGCGTACTGGAGATCGTCGCAGCGATCGTGGCGTGCATCATCCTGGCATCGAGCCTCGACGATCTGTTCATCGACTTGTGGTTCTGGGTGCGCGAGACCTATCGCCATTTCACGGTCAAGCGTCAGCACAAGTCGCTCACGAGCGAGCAGTTGTACGCACGCGACGAGCAGCCGATCGCGATCATGGTGCCGGCCTGGCACGAGTACGACGTGATCGCCGCGATGATCCAGGACATGGTGCGCGTGCTCGATTACCGCAACTACGTCGTGTTCGTCGGCACCTACCCGAACGACACGCAGACGATCACCGAAGTCGAGCGCATGCGTCGCCGCTATCGGCAGTTGAAGCGCGTGGAGGTGCCGCACGACGGGCCCACATGCAAGGCCGACTGCCTCAATTGGGTGATCCAGGCGATCTTCAAGCACGAGCGCGAAGCGGGGTTCGAATTTGCCGGCGTCGTGCTGCATGACAGCGAGGACGTATTGCATCCGGCCGAGCTCAAGTTCTTCAACTATCTGTTGCCACGCAAGGACATGATCCAGCTGCCCGTCACGTCGCTCGAGCGTCATTGGTTCGAACTCGTCGCGGGGACGTACATGGACGAATTCGCCGAGTGGCATGCGAAGGATCTCGTCGTGCGCGAGAGCCTGGCCGGCGCGGTGCCATCGGCCGGTGTCGGCACGTGTTTTTCGCGTCGTGCGCTGTTGGAATTGATGGCTCAGACCGACAATCAGCCGTTCAACACCGAAAGCCTGACCGAGGATTACGACGTCGGCGCGCGGCTGGCCAAGCTCGGCATGCAGTCGATCTTCGCGCGCTTTCCGGTGCAGTTCTCGACGCACCGCAAGTCGTGGTTCGGACTCGGGCCCATGCGCGAGTTCACGCTGAATATGCCGCTGTGCGTGCGCGAGTTCTTCCCCGACACGTTTCGCACGGCCTATCGGCAGCGCGCCCGCTGGACGCTCGGCATCGGCCTGCAAGGCTGGCGCCAGACGGGCTGGACCGGTTCGCTCGCCAATCGCTATCTGCTGGCGAGGGACCGCAAGGGCATCATCACGGCGTTCGTCGGCATCCTTGCTTATGTGCTCGTCGCGCAGTTCCTGTTGTATGCGCTGGCCGACGTGCTGGGCTGGCTGCCGCGGCTCGTCGTCTCGTCGCTGGCCGACGCCCCATGGCTGCGCACGCTACTATGGCTCAACGGAGGCGCGTTCTTGCTGCGCATCGTGCAGCGCGTCTATTTCGTCACGCGACTGTACGGCTGGGAGCACGGCGTGTTGTCGGTCCCGCGCATGGTGATCGGCAACTTCCTCAACTTCATGGCCGTGGCACGCGCATGGCGGCTGTTCATCGTGCATCTCGTGACGGGCAAACGGCTCGCCTGGGACAAGACGATGCACGATTTCCCGTCGGCCGACGGCTTGGCCGACCGACGCCAGCGGCTCGGCGAACTGCTCGTGTCGTGGCAGGCCATCGATGCATCGCAGCTCGAGCACGCGCTCGGCGAGGAGCATGCGCGCGAAGCGCCGCTCGGGCGGGTACTGATGGCCAAGGGCTGGCTCGACGAAGAGACGCTGGCCGAAGCGATTGCGTTCCAGTCCGATCTCGAACGCGGCACGTTCGATGACGAGGCGCTCGAGTGCCATGCCGCGCGCTTGCCGCTCGAGATGATCGTGCGCCATCGCGTGCTGCCGCAAGGCGACGACGCGGCCGGGCAAGCGCTCCTGCTGACGGCGAGTCCGCTCGGCGAAGCGACGCTCGAAGAGCTCGAGGCGCAGCTGGGCCAAGGCATCGTGCAGCGGATCGTGCGCGAGAGCGAGATCGCTGCGGGGCTGCGGCACCTGCGCGGCGTGACCGCGACCGTTGCCGCGGCGGATCGTGATCCGGCCGGGCCGGGCTCGGCCGCAACCGACGGTGGCAACACGCGCGGCGTCCCGCTGATCGGCGATTTGCTCATCGAGCACGGCTACGTCAAGCGCCAGGCCTTCGATGCGGCGCTGGCCGGCTACCGGCCCGACTTGCACGGCCGGATCGGCGATTACATGGTCGCGCGCGGCGTGATCTCGAGCGAGGCGTTGGAGGCGGTGATCGTCGAACAACGCAAGCTCGCCGGCGAGCAGGAGGCCGCATGACGGACGCTCGTTCGATCGCGCGTCACACGATGACGCGCAAGTGGCGTGCGTGTGTGCTGGCCTGCGCAATCGGTTCGATGGGCGCGGGCTGGGCCGGCTACGCGACGGCAGAGGTGGCCCGGTTGGACCGGCCGTTCAAGCTCGACGCCGCGACATTCGCGCATGCTGAGCCGTTGCCGCTCGCCGGCGCCGCCTATCGCGTCGCACAGCAAGCCTACGCGGCCTATGACCGGCACGACTACCCGAAGGCCATCACGTTTGCACGCGAAGCGATCCGGCAGCGCCCCGACGTGCCCGCGCTGCGCGTGCTGCTGGCCAACGCGCTGGCCGCGCGCCGACAGTACGCGCAGGCAAGCCGTTCGCTCGGCGCGGCGATTCACGTGCTGGGTCCGCGCCGGACACTCGTGGCGCGGCGTGCGCAGATCGACGCGCTCGCGCAATCGGTCGCGCAGGTCGCGCGTGATCGCCGTGCTGCGGCAGCCGACGGCGACGCTTTGACGGGGGACGCTTTCACGGCCGCGCAAAACGCTTACCGCGCGTATGCGGACAAGCGCTTTGCCGACACCGTGCGCTACAGCGAGCAGGCAATCGCGCTGCGCCCCGACGTGTTACGTCTGCGACTGTTGCTCGTCGATGCGGCCAGCGCGGCCGGTCAGGATACGCGGGCATGGCAGGCCGACCTCGATGCCGTCGCGCGCTTCGGCGACAGCGAGCCGCTGCGGCTGCGACGTGTGTTCATCGGCAACGGGCTCGCGCCGCAGGCTGCGCGGGCGGGGTTGTCCGCGCGCGAGGCCGGCGATCTGCCGGGCGCGGTCGCACACTTGCACGATGCCATCGCCTACGCGCCGGACAACATCGACTACCGCGTCGCGCTGTTCGATGCATTGCTCGCGTCTAACGACCTGGCGGGTGTCGAAGCGGCAGCCGGTGAGGCGATCGCGTATGACAGCACCGAGATCATGCCGTTCGTGTTCCAGGCTTACGCGCAGGCTGCGCAAGGGCGCTTCGATGCGGCCGATGCCGCCCTCGATCGCGCCTTGCATGACGACGACGCGACGCGCGAAGATCTGCGCATCGCGGCGGCGATCGCGGCCGATATCTGGATCGAAGAGGGGCGTGGCGAACGCGTGAAGCGCGCGCTGGGTTCGCTCGCCTCGCTCGGCGACGACACCACCGATGCGCTGATCACGCAACGCCTTTACTCAGCCCAAGCACGGATGCGAGCCATCACCGCTAGCCAGGCAAGTGCGCCAGGCGCATCGCCCGATGATGGACGGTCCCGCGAGCAGCATATCGGGCAGCATGCACGGCCCATCGTCGATTGCATCACGGACGAGTTCGGCGCGAGCTGCGAGGTGTCCCCTGCCGATGCCGGCTTTGCGTCGGCCCGTGCCGCCGCGCGCGCCGCGGAGCGGGGGAACAAGGAGGCCGCCGTACGCCTGGCGCGTGAGGCCGTCGCATTGGCGCCCGACCAAGCCCAGCATCGCGTCGAGCTCATCAACGTGCTCGACAACGCGGGCGCATCGAGCGAAGCGCAGGACGAGGCGCGCGCCGTCGTGCGGGACGGCTTGCTGGCCGCCTTGCCGCCGATGCAGGCGGCCTACATCGCCCAGCAAGCCGGTGCGAGCGACGTGGCGCTGCGCGAATTCAAGCGCGCCGATGCGAGTGGCAAGTTGACGGCTGGCGTGCTCGCCGATGCGGGTTTTGCGGCAACCGCCGCGCACAGCGATGCCGATGCGGTGCGCTACTTCGAACGCGCGCTCGACGCGAGCTCGGCATCCACGCGCCGCACCGACGCAAGCCTCACCCCGCAACAGCTCGACGACATCCGGGGCGCCCACTCAGAAGCGACGCGCAAGTGGGGCTTCGAGGCTTCGCTCGACTATCGCGGCGCCGGGATGCAACCGGGCTTCGGCTCGACGCCGTCGCCAGGGATTGCAAATAATTGGCAGGCCGGCCTCGAAGCGTACTGGCGTCCGTTCGGCAGCCTCGGCGAGCGCATGTTCGAGCTCTACGCGCGCGGCTACGAAAGCTTTGGCGTGAAGGACAGTGGCGCCAGTGGTGCGAACTCGATCGAGGCGGCGCTCGGGGCGCGCGCAAAGCCGTTCGCGAAGCTCGACGCCATCGTCGCGTTCGAGCATATTTTCGCGCTCGGTTCGCGGGCGCAAAGCGACTGGCTCGCACGACTGGCCTATTCGGGCGGCATCGGCACCGAGCGCCGCACCGACGTGCCGGCCTGGTGGACCACGGAGGTCTACGCCGAAACGGGGCATTACCTCCAGCGCGGCTCGACGTACGCGACGGCGAACGTCAAGGCGGGCCGCACTTACCGGATGGACCGCGTAAGCCCGCGCTGGACCGTCTTCCCGTACGCCGTGGCTGGTGCCGACTATGACTCGAGTATCAATGGCAGTGTGCCGGTCGGCGCGGGCATCGGCGTGTCCACACGCTACGCGTTCCGCGACAGCCCATACGACACGCTGCGCTCGTATGTCGATCTGTCGCTGCAGTACCGGCTCAAAGTTGCTGGCGACGATCGCGCCCGCGGCGTGTTTTTCGATGCAGTGTTTTCTTACTGACAAGAGAGATGAAGCAGATCAAATCGACTTGGAGTGTGATGGCGGCCGCTGCGCTGGCGGCAAGCTCGATGGCGGCGGTACCGGCGAGCGCGCTCGCCGCCGCGCAGGACGTGGCGAGCCTGTATGGCCCGCAGCCGCCTGCCGATGCCACCTACCTGCGCGTGGTCAACCTGTCGACGGCCCAGGCGCGCGTGGCGTTGCCGGGCAGCGTGCCGGCAGGCCCGCTCGCGCCGGGTGCCGCGACGCACATGAGCGTCGTGAAGGCGGGCACGCCGCTGCGTGTGGCCGTCGACGGGAAGGATCTGGCGTTCGTGCCCGGTGGCGATGGCGCAGCCAATGCCACGGTAGCGGGCGCGGGCACGGCCGGCATGGCGATCACGGTTGCGCTGACACGTGAGGCCGACGGGGAATGGCACGCAACGCGTGTACTGGCGCCGTACGCACAAGCCGACGGCATGCGCGCAACGCTGCGCGTGGCCAATTTCGTGGCGGGCTGCGACGCAAAGGTCGTGGTCGACGGGAGCGGTGCGGCCGTGTTCTCGAACGTCGCCAGTGCGCATGAAGCGACTCGCACGATCAATCCCGTCGCCGCGAAGCTCGCCGCCGTTTGCGGCAAGGACACGTCGGCGACATTCACGCTGCCTGCGCTGGCGGCCGGCGACAGCTACAGCCTGTTCGTATCGGGCACGGTGGCCAAGCCGGTGCTGACGGGGGCGCCCGACACGCTGGCCTGGCCGGCCCGTACAAACTGACTGGACCCGCCGGCCCCCAAGGCCGGAACACGGCGCGCCGAATTCCTCGGGGAGGCGCGCTAGTCGATGACTCAAACAAAAACGACAACAATGACCAACTCGTTTCTTACGCAGACCTGTATCGATGCAGCTTCGCCTGACACCAAGCGGCGGCGATTCCTTATGGCACTGGCCGCCATCCCGCTGGCGGGCGCGATCTCGTTGCCGCGCACCGCGCGTGCGGCAGCAGCCGGTGCCGTACCGAAGACCGCTGGCGCCACGGCCCTTATCGAGGGCCGCGATCGGTGGCTGTTTCCCGGTTGGGAAAGCCTCACGGAGGACAGCACCGCGGCCTGTCTGAACGTCGTCGATCTGATCGGGCGCGTGGCCAACAAGATGGCGGCCCGCTCGATTCATTGCGCAGTCGTCATCGCGCCGCTGAAAGCCCGCGCGTGCGCCGACAAGCTGGCCGAAGGCACCACGCTCTCCACGGCCGTGGCGGGTCGCTATAGCGCGCTCGTTGCCCGTGCCAAGGCGATCGGGCTCGACCTCGTCGACGGCGAAGCGGCGCTTGCCCGCGTCGATACGCAGGAAGACGCCACCTACATCCGCGCCGACTACCACTGGTCGGCACACACGGCCGAAGCCCAGGCCGACGCCACGGCGGAACGGCTCATCGCGAGCGGTGCGTTGCATGGCGAGAAGGGCGGTGCAACGAAGCTCGGCGATTGGACCGAAGAGCGCAATTACGGCGATCTGGCCGAACTGCTGCCACCCGAGCGCAAGCGCGTGATCGGCAAGGACCGCTTCATCGTCCGGCAGACCGACTCCGACGGCGATGCGCTGACGGCGGCGACGCCCGTCGTGCAGGTCGTCGGCAATAGCATGGTGCAGCCGTATCTGGGTTTTCCGCAGAAGCTCTCGAACGCGCTCGAGCGCCCCGTCGGGCTCAAGTGGACGTTCGGCGACGTCGGCCCGTGGAAGACACTGCTCGATTACCTCGAGTCGCCCGCGTTCAAGGCCACGCCGCCGCAGGCGATCGTCTGGCAGTTCAACGAAGGGCAGATGATGTCGGGCCCCGGCGCGGTCGGCCAATGGGATGTCGCTTCCGTGATGGCCGACGACGCTTGGCTCGCGCGCGTGACGAAGGCGCTCGGCTGATGAACACGCGTGTCGAATCGGTTGCCGCGGCCAGCGAGCCAGCGGCACGAGCGGTGCGTCCGCCCGGCGACGGCGAAGGGCCGGCGCTCGACCGCGCGCATCGATGCATGGCGGCTATTGCAACAGCGCTGCTGGCGGCCGGGTTCGTGCTGGCAGTTACGTCGCTTATCGGGCGCTCGAACGGGAACGGCCTCGGGGTGCGTGCCGGGCTCGCCTCGCCCAGTGCGAACAGGGTGAGCGGTGCGAATGATACGAACCAGGGGAGCCTCGGTCAGCGTATCGATCGCGCCATCGATGTGCCTTATGCGCCGCTCGTGCGGCGTGCAAAGGCTGCGCTGCGCTACCGCGTGTTCGGCGACTTGGGCGCGCAGGTTCGGGAAGGCTGCCCGGGTTGGTTGTTCTACGAGGACGGGCTGCATCCTGCGCAATCCACGAGTGCCGTCGACGCGGCGATGACGGCGCGTATCGCCACGCTCGAGCGCTACGCCACGGCGCTGCGCCGCGACGGCATCGCGCTCGTCGTCGTCACCGTCCCCGACAAGGCGCGCATCGAAACCGATGCCCTGTGCGGGTTGCACCAAGACGCTGGCATGACGCAGCGTCTCATCCAATGGCAGCGCGCGCTCGCGCAAGCGGGCGTCGTGCACGTCGATCTCGTTCAGACGTTGCGTGCCGCACGGCCGGCGTTCTATCGCACCGACGTGCACTGGAACGCACGCGGCGCGCAAGCGGCGGCGCAGGCGGTCGGCGCCACCGTGTTGCCGCTCATGGGTGGGCGTGGCGCGCTGAGCTTCGCGACCGAGCGTGCCAGTGCGCCGGCGCCGCGCGTCGGCGATCTGTTGAAGCTCGCCGGCCTGGACGAAGTGCCCGACGGCTGGCGGCCGGCACCCGATGTCGACGTTTCCGAAACGCTGCGCGCGCAACACACAGGCGGCTTGCTCGACGATGCGCCGCCAGCCGAGGTGCTGCTGGCGGGCAGTTCGTTCTCGCGCCGCAGCGCGTTCGCCGAGCGGCTTGGGCAAACGCTGGGCCGCGACGTATGGAACGTGAGCGTCGACGACGGCCGTTTCGACCGTGCGCTGGCGGCCGTGTGGGCACGCCGCGCGAGTTGGCCCGCGAGCGTACGCGTCGTGATCTGGGAGATGTCGGAGGACGCGCTATCCGAAGCTCAGGCTCCCGCGCAAACGCCGCCCGCGGCACAGACCGAGGGCAAGGGTAGGGGTGACCAAGGGGGCGGACACAGCCATGCTGTTTAACTCGTTTATTTTCCTGACGTTGTTTCTGCCCGTTGCGCTGGTGGGCTACTACGCGCTCGGTGCGCGTTCGCCGCGCCTGGCGGCCACCTGGCTGTGCGTCGCGTCGGTCGTTTTCTATGGCGCGTGGAATCCGTCGTTCGTCGTGCTGCTCGCACTGTCGATTGCGTTCAACTACGCGATGAGCCGCGCGATCATGGCCTGCGCGCCGCGCTCCCGGGGCCGCCGCGCGTGGCTCACCGTCGCGATCGCCATCGATATCGGCGTACTCGTGCGCTACAAGTACCTCGCGACGATGGCTGCCGCGTTGCTGCCGCTTGCGGGCTCGACGCCGCCGACATGGCTCGTGCACAGCATGGAGACGGTCGCTTTGCCGCTCGGCGTCTCGTTCTTCACATTCACGCAGATCGGCTATCTGCTCGACTGCCACGCCGGCATCGTCAAGCAGCGCGACTTGCTCGGCTTCGTGCAGTTCGTCACGTTCTTCCCGCATCTGATCGCGGGACCGATCCTGCATCACAAGGAGATGATGAGCCAGTTCGCGCAGCCGCAGACGTATCGCTTGCGCGCCGAGAATCTGTCGATCGGCATGACGGTGTTCGCGATCGGTCTCGCGAAGAAATGCCTGTTCGCCGACGCGATCGCGCCGTATGCCGATGCGGGCTTCGCGGCGCCGGACGGCTTGCAGACCCTCGCGGCATGGGGGACGTGTCTGGCCTATGCGCTGCAGCTCTATTTCGATTTCTCGGGCTACTCGGACATGGCCGTCGGCCTCGCGAAGATGTTTGGCGTGCGCTTCCCGCTGAACTTCAATTCGCCGTTCAAGGCAGCCAGCATCATCGACTTCTGGCAGCGCTGGCACATGACGCTCACCCGTTATCTGAGCGCCTATCTGTACTACCCGCTCGCGATGCGGATCAACCGTCGGCGGGCCGCACGAGGCAAGTCGACGGGCCGTCTGGCGCAGCACTCGGCGGGCGGCTTCGCCATGACCGTGATGCTGCCTACGTTCTACACGATGGGGCTCGCCGGCATTTGGCATGGCGCCGGCTTGCAGTACCTGATCTACGGCTTGTTGCATGCAGCGTATCTGAGCATCAACCATGCGTGGCGCGCCTGGCGCGGCGACGGGCCATCCAAGCCCGGTGCGAAGCAGGCGCCGGCCACACCGATCGCGCGAGCCGGTGCGCGTCTGCGTCACGTGTCGAGCGTGCTGCTGACGTTCCTCGCAGCCCTCGTCGCCTTCGTGTTCTTCCGCGCGCATGGCGTGGCCGATGCGCTCGCGATGCTGCAAGGCATGGCCGGCATGCGCGGCATCGAGGCCCTGCCGTGGCCATCGCGCGCCGATGCGCACATCGACATGCTCGAGTGGCTGCGCCTTGCGGTGGGCCGCTCGATGCCGGCGCTCAGCATCGCCGCGCTGCTCGCTGTCGCCTGGTTCGCCCCGAACTCGCACCAGCTGATGGGCCGCTTCTCGCCCGCGCTCGAACGTGCCGCGCTGGACGCCCCCGCCGTGCTGGCCTGGCGGCCGTCATGGCGCTGGAGCGTGGCGACGCTCGGCTTGCTGCTGCTGTGTGCGGCCGAGCTGCACGGCGAAGTGCGGTTTCTCTATTTTCAGTTTTGACTAGGAGCTTGCCAAGTGACTTCCCCCACCCAGTTGTTCGATGACGTGAAGGAGCTCGTCGAATCGGTCGTCATGCGTGCCGTCGACGGCGATACGCTGCTCATCGAGGATGGCCTCGTCGATTCCGTGCTGGCCGTCGAAATCGTGCTGCGCGCGGAGATGCTGTTCGGTGTATCCGTGCCGCCGACCGAGATCGCCGAGCACTTGCACAGCGTCGATGCGCTGACCGCGTATATCGCGGCCAATCGATAGGCGGCTCGCATGCGCTTCGATCTGATGACGAGCCGCTTCGTCGAGCAAACGATCCGCCCTGACGCGCCCGCCGTGGTCGGCGCCGACCGCGCGTTGAGTTGGCGCGAGTTGGAAGCCGAGGCGGCCGCTTGGTGCGACCTCGCGCAAGCGGCTGGCTTCGCGGCCGATCTTCCCGTCATCGTGCGGGGCCATAAGGAAGCCAGCTTCTTCGTGGCGATGGCCGGCGCGTTGATGCTCGGCGCCCCGTTCGTGCCGCTCGACACGATCTACCCCGATGCGCGCATGCAGGCGATCGCGCGGACCTTGGAGGCGCGTGTGTACTTCGATGCGCGCACGGGCAGCTTCGAGCCGGTGCCGCAGGCCGATATCCCCGACACGGGCACGCAAGCTACGCCGGCGCGTGCATTGCGCGAAACGGGGCTCGCCTACGTCCTGTTCACGTCGGGCACGACCGGCGAACCCAAGGGCGTGCAGATCGGCCGCGAGAGCGTGCAGGCGCTCGTCGAATGGATGGAGGCCGACTTCGCGCTCGGCGCGGCGCCCGTGTTCCTCAATCAGGCACCGTTCAGTTTCGATCTGGCGATGTACGAAGTGTTCGGCTCGCTCGCGCTCGGTGGGACCGCCGTACTCAGTTCGCGCGCGGCCAGTGTGCCGGGGCCGGACTTCGTCGAACGGCTCGCGACGCAGGGTGTCGACACGTGGGTGTCGACGCCGTCGTTCGCGCAGCAGCACTTGCTCGACCCGCGTTTCGCACAGACGTCGCTGCCATCGATGAAGACCTTTCTGTTCTGCGGCGAGGCACTGCCTGTCGCGCTCGCACGGCGCCTTCGCGAGCGCTTTCCGGCCGCGCGCATCGTCAACACGTACGGTCCGACCGAAGCGACGGTCGCGACGACTTGGATCGTCGTCGATGACGCAGTGTTGGCGGCGCACCCCGAACGCTTGCCGATCGGGCGTGCCAAGCGCGGCGCCGAGGTGTTCGTCGACGAGGGCGAGCTGTGCGTGGCAGGCGCACACGTGATGCGCGGGTATCTGAACCGCAGCGATCTCAACGCGACACGGCTTTTCAACCGCGACGGCTTGCGCGGCTTTCGGACGGGCGACGTCGGCAGCATCGACCCCGATGGCCTGTTGTTTTGCCACGGACGCATCGACGACCAGATCAAGGTCGGCGGCTATCGGATCGAGCTCGCGGAGATCGATTCGGCACTGGCCGTGCTGCCCGGCGGACCGCGCGCGGCGGCTGTCGCGCTGCGCCGGCCAGACGGCTCGGTCGCCCGCATCGTCGCCTTCGTCGAAACGGGGGCTGACGATGCACGGCCGGGGCAACTGCCGGTGCCGTCCGACTGGAAGCAGCAGCTTGCCGGCCGACTGCCGTCGTACATGATTCCGTCGGAGCTGATCGCTTGCCGACGACTGCCGGTATCGATCAACTTCAAAGTCGATCGAGCACGGCTTGCAGAGGATTATCGCCATGCCCATTTCGATTCGCGCGGCAGCAAGCCGGGCCGCTGACGCATGGCGTCGCGCGACGCCGTGCCGTTTGCCTCGAGCGCTCGGGCGTATGCTCGGGGTGGCCGCATGCGTGTGCGCGGCCACCGGCTGTGCGAGCTCGCAAGCGGGCATGCCGGCATCGCTGGCGCAAGGGATCGTCTGGCAGCCCGACGAAGACCACATGAATACGCGCGGGGAGTGGGACAAGCTCGGCGTGCGCGATCTGCTCGTGCAATGGACGGCTGTCGACGGCGAATCGATGGTGCGCGGCGCCGGCTTGCCGACCTCGGCAGGCGTGCCCGACTGGGTGCGCATCGCACGCGAGCCGTGGGCGCGCAACGTCATCGTGGGCCTGGCCGGTCGCTTCGACGAAACCGAGGCACGCGCGCAGGCCGCCCAACTCGTCGAGCAATCGAAGCGGCTCATCGCGGCACGCCCACCGGTGCACATCGACGGCTGGTATTTCCCTGTCGAAGTCGATCCGACCTGGAAGGACGCCGCCTCGCTGGCGCCATTGCTGGAGAAGTTGCCGCGGCCGCTCTGGATCAGCGTCTACGACAACTCGAACATCGGCGGCGCCGCGCTCGCAGCGTGGCTCGACAGCTGGCTACCGCGCGATGTCGGCGTCTTCTTTCAGGACGGCTGTGGTGACTACGCACGCAGCGCGCCCGTAGCGCGCGCCTATGCCGACGAGTTGGCGGCCCGGCTCGGCAAGCGCCGCGTGCGCATCATCGCCGAAGCGTTTCGCGGCTTGCCTGGCGGGGGATATCGTTCCGCCGAGGCGGATGAACTGGCGCCGCAGCTCGCGCAATATCGCGGCTATCCGACGTATCTCTTCGACGGGCCGCATTATGTGCCGCCGTCGCTCGTGCGTGCGCTGCTAGCCCGCGAGGCAGCGCAAAAGTGAAAGTCGAATTGGCATTGCGCATGATCGAGCGGGCAATGGCCCGACGTGCCACTATGCGTGAGATCCGCTTTGTGCGGCGATTCCCGGCGTTCGCGGCCAATCGCTCGATACCCACTATGTGAGCCATTGGGCATAACGAACAACCGAGCGCCGTTTCGAACATTTAGCGCATTGATAACTACAGATGACCCGAGTAACATCCGGGTCGTTTTTCTCAGAGTGCAGATATGGCCGTGAGTCATTGTCCGGCAACACCAGGGGCGTTGCATGACGCGACATGCAATGGGGTTCGCCCGCGTCGTATGGCGGCCGCTGCCGCGACGGCGCTCGCGTGCCTGATCGGCATCGGCGCGGCGCCGCTCGCGCAAGCGCGCAGTCCGGGGCTCCATCCGGAGACGGTGCCTTACGTTACGCAGCCCGGCGACACACTGTATGACGTGGCCCAGCGCTATCTCGGCGACATGCGACATTGGCGGGTGCTGGCGCGTTTGAATCGCGTCAGCGCGCCGCGCCAACTGCGGCCCGGTACATCGCTGCGGTTGCCTGTCGCACTGCTGCGCCGCGAAGCGCTGACCGCACGCATCGTCGCGATGAGCGGGCAGGTTGCGCGCCTGTTCGGTAACACGCCGCCGGTACCCGTCGTCGACGGCGCTTCGTTCACCGAAGGCGATCGCGTCAGTACGGGCGCCGACGGATTCGCGACATTCGAGCTCGTCGATGGCACGCACGTGAGCCTGCCGCCGAACAGCACGCTCCAATTCGGCCGCCTCCAGCGCACCGTTCTGACCGAACGCACCGAGCGCATCTTCAACCTGCAGCGCGGCGAAGTCGACAGCGAAGTCACGCATGCCAAGCATCCCGGCGATCGCTTCGAGATTCATGCGCCGTCGATCGTCGCCGGTGTGCGCGGGACGCATTTCCGGGTCAACTACGATGCGTCGGCGACGCAAGTCGAAGTGCTCGACGGCACGGTTGCCGTGGATGCGACTCACGGTGCGGCAGGGCACCAGCGCGCCGGAGGCGGCGCAGCGGACCCTGACGAAGCCGCCTCACAACTGGTGCCCGCGCGCTATGGCAGCGTCACGCGCGCATCGGGCGGCGTCGGTGCCCCGGTGCCGCTGCTCACACCGCCCGAGCTCGTCGAGCCCGCCAAAGTGCAAGGCGCTGCACAAGTGGCGTTCGATCTCACACCGTTGCCCGGGGCGAGGCGCTACCGCGTCCAGATTGCGCGCGATGCAGATCTGCTCGATCTGATTCGCGAAGTGCGTGTCGATGCCCCGCATGCCACGTTCGACGGGATACCCGACGGCACGTACTTCGTGCGCATGTCGGCGATCGATGCCGACGGCCTCGAAGGTTTGCCGCACGTCTATGCATTCGAACGCCGGCAAAGCAGCCTGATGGCTACCGCGAGCCAGGTCGCGGGCACGCGCGACTACGAATTCCGCTGGCTGGCGAACCGCGCGGGCGTGACGACGACGCACTATCGCTTCGTGCTCTCGCGTCATGCCGATTTGCGCGAGCCCGTCGTCGATACGGTCGACTTGTCGTCAAGCCGTATCGTCGTCGCCAATCTGAAGGCCGGCACGTACTACTGGACCGTGGTCGCCGAGCAGTTCGAAAACGGCCGGTTCTACGAGACGACGAGCCCCGTGCGCTCGTTCACGCTCGCGCACTGAGCCTACTGACATGGACCGCGACGACTCGCATACGCCGCTGCTCGCGCGAATCCGAGCCCGTTTTCGTTTCGGCCGGCCCGTCGAGCGTCGCTTCATCGTCGAATGGCTCGCCATCGGCTGCCTCGGTGTGGTCGTCGTTTTCTTCGGCTCGATCGGCCATGCGACGCTCGCCGTCGATCGGCACGTCTACGACCGACTGCTCGTGCTGCGTTCGCGGCCGCTCGTACCCGACATCGCGATCGTCGAGATCGACGACGCCACGGTCAGCGCGCTCGGGCGCTGGCCGTGGCGGCGCAAGATGCAGGCGAGCATGCTCGAGACCGTCGCGCGCGCCCAGCCCGCCGCCATCGTCTACGACGTGCTGTTTACCGAGCCGGCAGACGATGACGACGTACTGGCCGATGCGATACGCGCAGTGCCGACGTATCTGCCGCTGTTGCTGTCGCCGCGCGAGCCGGGCCGCTACCGGGTGGCCATGATGCCCGTCGCGCCGCTCGCCGGTGCGGCGGCAGGCGTCGGTCACATCAATCTCGAGGCGGATCCCGACGGGATCGTGCGCAGCGTCGCGCTTGCCGAGGGCGATGAGCAAGGGACGTGGCCCGATCTCGTCGTGCCCGTGTTTCGCGCGATCCGCGATGGCTCGCTGCCGCTCGCCGATGGTCGCTACGCGCGATATCGAGGCGCCGATCCCGCACTGACCGGCGCGGACGACGAGCGCATTCTGATTCCGTTCAGCCGGCAGTCGAATGCGTATCCGCGCATCTCGTTCATCAAGATGCTCAACGGCGAGATCTCGCCCGATCTGCTGCGCGGCAAGATCGTGTTGGTCGGCGTGACGGCCTCGGGCCTGTACGACCATCTTGCGACGCCCGTGTCGGGCGAGACCGGGCCGTTCTCCGATGTGCAGATGCATGCGAACGTGCTCGACGCACTGCTGTCAGGGCAGGCGATCCGGCAGATCGATCCGCATTGGGTGTTCGCGCTGTCGCTGGCGCCGCTCATGTGCCTGCTGGCGGGCTTTTTCGTGCTCTCGCCGTGGCGCTCGCTGCTGCTGACCGGTGTGCTCGGCGCGGCCGTCACGGCAGGCAGTGCCGTGCTGCTCGACGACGCCGGCATGTGGTTGTCGCCGGTGCCTGCGCTGGTCGCATTGATCGTGATCTATCCGTTGTGGAGCTGGCGCCGCCTCGAAATGACGATGTCGCGGCTGCGGCGCGAGCTGCGGCGCTTGCGTGACGAGCCGTCCTTGCTGCCTGAGACACCGGTGCCGGCCCCCGAGCGCGAGTTCGGCGGCGACGTGCTCGAGCGCCATATTGCGTTGATGGCGCAGGCGGCCGAGCGTGTGCAGGACATGAAGCGCTTCGTATGGGACAGCCTGAACAGCGTGCCTGAGCCGATTCTGGTCACCGATCAGTTCGGCGCGATCCTGATCGCGAACCACGCGGGGCATGCGCATTTCGCGCGCTTGGGTCGCGCGGCGCCGGAAGGCCGCACGCTCGTCGAAGCGCTGGGCGACCTCGCGTTCATGAAGACGATCGACGCCGACTCCGAGCTCGATACCCACATGCGCTCGCAATGGCCCGCCATTCTCGACCCGACGCTCGGCGAGCGCGTGAACATCCTCAAGAAGGGCGTCGAAGTCCGCGATCTCGACGAGCGCGACTATCTGCTGCGTTACGCGCGCTGCCGCAATGCACTAGGCGATGAGACCGGCTGGATCGCAGGCCTCGTCGACGTCACGGCGCTGCATGCGGCGGAGCGCCATCGCGAGGATGCGTTGCGGCTGCTGTCGCACGACATGCGCTCGCCGCAGGCATCGATCCTCGCGCTCGTCGATCTGGAGCGCGGCCGCACCGACTCCGAACGCACGCGCGGGCTGCTCGAGCGCGTCGAGCGCTATGCGCAGCGCACGCTCGAGCTGGCCGACGATTTCGTGCAGCTTGCGCGCGCCGAGTCGCAGGCTTACGTGCTCGAGCCCGTGAATTTCACTGAGCTGCTGATCGACGCGAGCGATGAAGTGTGGCCGCAGGCGCGCGCCAAGCACATCCGCATCGATACGCGTTTCGACGGCGACGAGCATTGGATCTGCGTCGATCGCTCGTTGATGACGCGTGTGTTGACGAACATCCTCAGCAATGCGGTCAAATACAGCCCGTCCGATACGCAGGTGACGATCACGGCGGGCGCAACGGCGCCGCAGCTCGTGCAATGCACGATTCGCGACGAGGGCTATGGCATTCCCGAGGAAGCGAAAACGCATCTGTTCGAGCGCTTCCGGCGCTTTCGCGCACCGGGGCAGCCACCGACCAAGGGCGTCGGGCTGGGTATGGCATTCGTGAAGACCGTGGTGACGCGACACGGCGGCCAGGTGAGCGTCGACAGCGCGCCGGGCAGCGGCACGACGCTGACGGTGTCGTTGCCGGCGTTCGAAGGGCCGCTCGAGTGAACGGCGCGACGGTGACTGCCATGGTGCGACGCCGACATGAAACGGATCAACGGAAAATGATGGGGACATTGATGAGATCGACGTGGCTGTGGGCCACGCTTGGTGTGGCGATGCTGAGTGCTTGCGCGGGCGTCACGACGGGCGTGCGCGCCACGCCGGGCGCAGACCTTGCTCCTGGCGAGCACACCTATGCGCTGGCACCGGCACCGCTACCGGATGCCGACGGCCGTACGGCACACTATGCCGTGTTCGTGACGCAGGCGCTTGCGCGCCGGGGCTTTGCGACGGCGCCCGCGCAGACTGCGCATTACCGCGTCTCGCTCGCCTACGACACGCATGCGGCGGCCGTGCACGTGACGCACATCGATTGCGCAGCGAGCGGCGCGACATGCGATGCAGGGGATAAGGACGAAGACGTCGATGCACCTGCCGCCTGGTTCGGCTCGCGTGCGTACGTTCACTCGCTGACGTTGCGTTTCTTCGATCGGGCCAGCGGTCGCGAAGTCTACAAGGTTCGCGCGGCGAAGCGCGATGGCGACGCCGAGCTGGATCGCGCGATGCCTTATCTCGTCGAAAGCGCGCTGGCGCGCGTGCCGTTTATGGGCGAGCGCGATTGGGAAGTGAAGCTGCGTGGAGGGGAAGAGGGGGCGACGCCAAGCATCGCGGTCGTCGCGCCCGCGCGCGAGTAAGCGTGGATCGCGCGGCCGGGCAGGCGCGTGGGCTGTCAGTTCAGCGGCGCAGCAGCGCCGGCCCGGTCGCCGAAGCCGATTACGTCTTGCGACGCACGGCCTCGGCCATCAAGCATTAAGCGCGGCGCGCCTGATCTGCTTGCTCGATCTTCTCGCGTGCCCAGTCGACCGCAGCGCGAGCCGGGGCGATGCCCGTTGCCGCGACGCGTTCGGCCAGGGTGAAGAGCCGCCCGCGGATCTTGGCGACTTCAGCCATGACGGCAGCTTCCTCGCCGTCGCCGAGGTACTCGCGCGCGCAGCTGATGATGCCGCCCGCGTTGATGAGGAAGTCGGGCGCGTAGAAGACGCCGCGGTGGTGCAGCGTGTCGCCTTCGGCGAGCGTGGCGAGCTGATTGTTGGCGCCGCCTGCGATGACCTTGAAGTGGCAGTTGGCAGCAACCTCGGCCGTGATGACGGCACCGAGCGCGCAAGGAGCGAACACGTCGGCTTGCACGTTGACGATCTCGGCCACGTCGACCGACTTCGCGCCGAAGCGTTCACAGGCCGAAGCGACCTTGGCCGCGTCGATGTCGGACACGATCAGTTGAGCGCCTGCTTGCGCGAGCCGCTCGCACAGATCCCAGCCGACCGAGCCGAGGCCTTGGATGGCGACGCTGACGCCCTTGAGGCTGCCGCGATCCATTGTGTGTTGCACGGCGGCTTCGATGCCGACGAACACGCCGTAAGCCGTCTTCGGCGAGGGATTACCGCCGAAGCGCCCGTCGCGCGGCATGCCGCTGACGTAGCGCGTCTGCGTCAATGCTGCCCGCATGTCGCCGACGGTCGTGCCGACGTCTTCAGCGGTGAGATATTGGCCTCCGAGCGATTCGACGACGCGCCCGAACGCCTGAAACAGACGCGTGCGGTCGATTTCGCCGGGCTGGCGCAGCACGACGGCCTTGCCGCCGCCGAACGGCAGGTCGGCCAGCGCGTTCTTGTAGGACATGCCTTGCGAGAGGCGCAGCGCGTCGACGAGTGCGTCGGTGTCTTTCGCATAGGACCAGTAGCGGCAGCCGCCGAACGCGGGGCCGAGTGCCGTGCTGTGGACAGCGATGATCGTTTGCAGACCCGACTGCGGGTCGGTGGCGAGCACGATGCGCTCGTGGGCGGGACCTTCGCCGGTGCCGAACAGGCCGCCGGAGGCTTGCAGATCGATAGAGTGGGACAAAACGTCTTCTCCGTTGGGTAAGAAGCAGGAGCGGGTAACTCCGTCTTCGCCTCGTGCCGGCTTGGATCGCAAGCCAGCACACTGATGTGGCCCCCAGGCGTTTGGCGCCTGCGGCCACCGGCGGCACGCGGTGCTCAGGTGAGTCCGTCTGCCGTCGGAAACGACTGATTTTCACGCATCTGTCGCAAAAATCCGGCGCGAGTGTAGCTCAATTGGGTCAGCGAGCGGTATCGGGGCTGACACGCGGTGCGTTCGCGCGCGGCCTCGCGCGCGCCGCTATCAGATTTGGCAGGTTCGCGGCGGATTTTCGGCTGTTAGATTCGCTGGCGAACACCACGCTCGCCACCCACGTGTGGCGCAAAAAAAAACGGGAAACGGATCGCATCGATGAAATACGTCACCGGGATAGTGACGGGGATCTTGTGCGCATTGATCGCCACGGCGTCAATCGGGGTTGCGCCTGCGCACGACGTTGGGGGGACGATTGCGCCTGACGCCGGCGCGAATGTCGTCGCGAGCGTCAACGGCGTGGCCATCACGACGGCAGCGCTCGAGAAGGCCGTCAGCGCCTCGGGGCGCCGCGACAGCCTCGCGCTGCGGCACGAACTCAAGCAAAAGCTCATCGCGCGGGAACTGCTACGCCAGGCTGCTACGAAAGCGCTACGTGTCAGCGTGCCGGGCACCGACAGCGCTGTGCCGAATCCCGATCTGAAGCCCTGCTCGGCGCATGAAATCGGTTCCTATTTGCGCGAGGTCGTGCATCCCGCAGCCGTTACCGAGGCCGACATCCGGCTGCGCTATGCGCAGTTGCTGCGCGAACGCGCTGCCGCCACCGCCAGGCCAGCCGCCACGCTGCCCGGTCTTCCCGCGCTCGAAGGCCGGCTCCGCGAACGGCTCGAGGCCGAGCGCTTCGACCAGGCCGTTCGCCAACTCGCCGAACGATTGATGAACGAAGCGCAGATCGACGAATGAACTGCGCGCATCGCGCGCACTTCCCACACTATCGAAGGGGCGCCATTCTTCCGTAGAATGGCACGTGCATGCACGCGCGCGCCGTGTCGCCCGCGCAGCCATCGCACTGTCGATGCCGATCGATCCCAACGTGAGATGCGGACATGAACGTAACGAATATGACTGAGCTTGCGGAGCCGCCGAGCATCGTCCGTCGCGTAACAGGGTGGTACGCAAACTTGCTCCTGGTGGCGTTCGCGCTACTACCGGCCGGCCTCATCGCTTATCTGTACTTTCTTCAGGATCCGCACCTGCTCTACGAGAGCCACGCGTTTCACGAGATCGCGATCGCGTCGGCCACGCTCGAAGGGCTTTTTGTCAGCTACGTGACATGGCAGTGCTATCGGCTCTCGGGCGAGCCGATCCTGCGCTGGCTCACGCTGGGCTTTACGGGCTTTGTCGTCATCTATGCGCTGCATGGCGCGTTCACGCCGCTTGCCCATCACCATATGTGGCTGTTCCTGTTGTACGGGCCGGCGTCGCGGTTCGTCATGTCGATCCTGCTGTTCGTCGGGCTGCTCTCATATGGGGCGCCGTCCGATCTGCCAGCACGACGCGTCGATCCGTTTTTCTGGATCATGTGGCTCGTGGCGTTCGCCGTGATCGACATGCTGGTCGCCGTGCTGGCCAATTCACCGTTCGCCGGTGCATTGTTCGTGCGGCTCACGCTCGAAGGCGGGGCGATGCTCATCTCGTTGGTGAACGTCGCTTGCATGCTTGCACGGCGCATCCGGTCCCCGCTGATGCAGATTTTCGGCATCTCGGTGACGGCGTTCGCGCTGTCTTCGCTGGCGTTCATTTTCGGCAAGCCTTGGAATCACATGTGGTGGCTGGCGCACGCGATCTTCGCCGGTGGCTTCTTCCTGCTCAGCTACGGCATCGTGCAGGCGTTCCGCACGACACGCTCGTTCTCGACGATCTACAGCCAGGAAGAGTTGATGGCACGGCTGCGCGAGGAGATGGCGCGGACCGAAAGCGCACTGCTGGAGCTCCAGCGCAGCAACCAGAAACTCGAACACATGGCCTCGATCGATCCGATGACGGGGGCCATGAATCGGCGCACGTTCATGGATCGCGTCGAAGTCGAGGTCGGGCGCGCGAAGCGCGGTGGGGCGCCGTTCTCGCTGCTGGCGCTCGACATCGATAACTTCAAGCGGATCAATGAACGGTTTGGGCATCAAGCCGGTGATCGGGTGCTCAAGGGCATCGTCGAGACAAGCCTCGAGGCGATTCGGCCGCACGACGGCATGGGTATCGCGCGCGTGGGCGGCGAGGAGTTTGCGTTGCTGCTGCCGCAGTCTGCGCTCGATGTCGCGTTGATGAATGGGGAGCGTATTCGGACTGCGATTCAGGCTATGCGCTTCGAGGGTGGGGCTGATCGGTTTTCGGTCACGGTCAGTATCGGCATCGCTCAGTATGGCCAGGATGGGACGACTAGCGATGCGATTCTGCGGGCGGCTGACGAGCGGCTTTTTCGCGCCAAGAGTCATGGGCGCAATTGTGTGATCGCTGTTTGACTGTCCGTTTAGCCGCCGTTTAACGAAGCGTTGCGGTCGAGGCGTCGCCTGTGAGCGTCACTGCATGCGGGCCTCGATGCGCGACGCCTGCGGGGCAGGCTCAGCGTCCGCCTCGATTGGCGCATGGTCGGGCGTTCGGCCAAGAAAGCCGAACACGGTCGCAGCCGACAACACCGTGACACAGGCGAGCGCACGCAGCAGCACGCGGAATGCCTCTCCGTAACCCGCCACGAGACTCGCGCGGTTTGCTTGAGGCAGATTCGACAGCGCGCCGGCCAGATCTCCCATCGCGAGCCGTCCCGCCGCTTCGCGCAGCACCGCACCCTGAGCGAAGCCATGCAGCTGCGCGGCAACGAGCCCTGCCAGTAACGCTGCGACGACCGCCAGCGCGACACCTTCACCGGCCACGCGCGTCGTGTTGAAGATGCCGGCCGCCATGCCCGCGCGTTCCTTCGGCACCACGCTGACGGCCAGTCCGTCCATCAGTCCCCACGGCAAGCCGATCCCGCAGCCGATCGTCGCCATGGCCGCGTATAGCGCCGACGACGACTGTCCGGGCGCGCATTGCGCGAGCCACAACTGCCCAATCGCGCAGATCAACAAACCCGCCCCGGCGACGACGCCAGCCGACATCCGACGCGCCAGCCAACCTGCCACGAGCGGCACGACCAGCATCGGCGCTGACAGCGCGAACATCATCCGTCCAGCGGTCACGGTATCGTGTCCTTCGATGCCGACGAAACGCACTGGCAGCAGCACAAGCAGCACGACATAGGAATAAGCCGGCGCCGCGGCAAGAAACTGCACGCCGACGAAACGCGCGTAACGAAACAGCGAAAGGTCGAGCATCGGCTGCCGCACGCGGCCCTCGACGATCACGAACGCTGCCGCGAAAACAGACGATGCGGCCAGCAGTGTGATGACGCGCGCGCTGTCCCAGCCATTCGATGGCGCATCGAGCACCGCGCACGTGAACAGCGCAAGGGCAGCCGTGAAGGTGGCGGCGCCGAGCCAGTCGAAGCCGAGCGCAGCCGGGTCACGCGTCTCACGCATATAGCGCGTGCCGGCCGACACGGCCAGCGTCGTCAGCACGGCCGTGCCGACGAATACCGAGCGCCAGCCGAAGTGCTCGATGAGCCATCCGGCCACTAGCGGGCCACAAGCGAGCCCGACGCCGAACGTCGTGCCGAGCAGACTGAACGCCCGCGTGCGCTCATGACCGTCGAACTCTTGCGCGAGCGCGGCAGCCCCGGCCGACAGCGCCGCGGCTCCGGCGATACCTTGAGCGGCACGCAGCCAGTCGAGCCAGACCACGCTCGACGCGCGCGTGGCGCACAGCGAGGCCAGCGCGAACGCCAGCGTGCCGGCCAGAAAGACGCGTTTGCGTCCGCAGCGGTCCGCGAGCGCGCCAAACGCCATCAGGCAACTGCCGAAGCCGAGCATGAACGCATTAGTGACCCAGACAAGTGCCAGCGGAGTGCCGCCGAGCGTGTGCTCGATGGCCTGCAAGGCGAGTGCCGGCGCAGTGAAGCTGAACGGCATCGCGAGGGCGGCCAGACAGACGGCACCGAGGATCGGCAGCTTTGCCGTCGTGCGGCGGGGAGAGGCCGCGAATGAAGTCATCAATGGTTTCCTCAATGAAAATGACTCGATCGGATCCGTTCGAAAGGGCGATTGCGCAACGCAGGCGGATGATAAAGGCGCGCCAATCGTGTTTAAATGCGTCCTCATTCCGGTCTATGCGGACAATTCCGCTCGAATTCGAATCAGAGGCTGTGTGGATACGCTTGGGGGACTCGTCGCATTCGTTCGTGCCGCCGAAACGCGCAGTTTCGTCGCGGCGGCACGTGTGCTCGGCATATCGGCGTCGGCGGTGGGCAAAAGCGTGGCGCGGCTCGAGGCCCAGCTCGGCGTGCGGCTGTTCCATCGCAGCACGAGAAGCATCAGCCTGACCGAAGAGGGCGCCGCGTTCTTCGACCGCTGCCGTCATGCGCTCGAAGAACTCGAACTCGCGCAAAGCGAATTGTCGAAGGCGACACAAACGCCGCGAGGACGATTGCGCGTGAGCCTGCCGGCCGTCGGCTATCGCTTGATCATGCCGGTCGTGCCGCGCTTTCGGCAGATGTACCCCGACATCGAACTCGATCTCGACTTCAGCGATCGCCTCGTCGACGTGATCGATGAAGGCTTCGACGCCGTCATCCGCGGCGCCGATCTCGCCGATTCACGCTTGATGTCCAGGGGGCTCGGGCCGTATCGGCTCATGCTCTGCGCGTCGCCCGAGTACCTGGCGCGCTACGGCGTGCCGCGCGAGCCTGCCGATCTCGCCACCCATCAACGGCTGCGTTTCAAGGTGCGTTCGACGGGCAAGCTGCAAGAGTGGCTGCTCGACGACGTGCCGGCGGTGCAGGGCATGAGTTCGTCGCAGGAACTCGTCTTCAACAACCTGGAGGCCTTGCTGATGGGCGCGCTGCAAGGGCTCGGCATCGCCTATTTGCCCGACTTCGCGGCGCGCGAGCCACTGCGCGACGGCGGCTTGCAGCGCGTGCTCGAGCAATGTCGTACGCGCGAAGGCACGTTCTCGATCCTATGGCCGACGAGCCGGCACATGGTGCCGCGGCTCCGTGTGTTCGTGGATTTCCTGGCGGAGCATCTGTTCGACGACGAACGATCGTGACGATCGGGTCACCCGTTGTTCGAAGGCACTTCGCAGAGCAAGTGCCTCATCGTCACAATCGCATTCATCGCCGCGACGAGAGCGGTTGCCGGACTGGTCAGTGGCTTCGACGCGTGCGTGACCAACTGAGCGGCGCCGGCCATTGAGGCTTGTGCCAAGGCCACGACCGATGCGCCGTCGTGGTAGGCCTCGTCCGCCGCGGCCGCAATTGCAGCGAGATAAGCGGCCTGTTCTCCGCCCCTGAACAAGCGCCAGGCACCTTGTACCAGCCGAACCTCGACATCCGCTCCGGACCGCTTCGCCGCGTCCGCAAATACTCGCGTGGTCGGCCCTAACGTCGTCTCGACGGCACACAGCACGATCACTTTGCCGCCGATTCGCGTCGCCTCTTCGGCCAAGGCACTGTCCACTCTTATTACGGGGACAGTGGCCGTGGCCGAAGCGGCGGAGGAGATACAAGGCCCCAAGGTGGAGCACGTTAGAAGCACCGCATCCGCGCTGTGTGCAAGGTCCGACAGCGCGGCGCACGTTTGACGTTCTATGTCATGAGTAAGCCCATTGGCTTGTTCTGCGGCCATCAGGAGGTCCGCTCGTACTTCGTGATGGAGCGAGGCATTGGGCAAATTCATTTGCTGCGCCGCTGTGTTGAACACGTCGACATTGCTTTCTGCGGTATGTAAGCACGCGATGCGCATTGCGCTTCTCCGGGGAAGTGACGTAGTCCCACACAATCACTCGGCGAGACTACGGTGCCGGCGGTGTGAAAAGGGGCGTTCATCCGAGCCATCATAATGTCGATATGCAAAGACGCGGCTTAAGGCAGCGTTAAGCTATGGCAAGCGAAGCTGACGGGCTGGCGAGCGAGCAAAACGGAGGAACGAACATGCGTGTGCTGTTGGTCGAAGACGATCGGATGATTGCCGAGCCGGTGGTCGATGCCATGCGACGCGAAGGCTATGCCGTCGATTGGGCGCAGGATGGCCGCAGTGCCGAGCTGTCGCTCGACAACGGCGTGTACGACCTCGTGCTGCTCGACCTCGGTTTGCCGAAAAAGGACGGTATCGATGTGCTGCACGCCTACCGCGAGGCGGGCGGTGAGGCGCCCGTGATCATTCTTACGGCACGCGACGCCGTCGACGAGCGTATCCGCGGCCTCGATACGGGTGCCGACGATTACCTCGTCAAACCGTTCGACCTCGATGAGCTCGCCGCGCGAGTGCGCGCGCTGCTGCGCCGGCGAACGGGACAAAAGCAACCGGTGTACGCCCATGGCGGTCTGACACTCGATCCGGCCGCGCACGAAGTCACGAAAGACGGTGAGCCTGTCGTGCTCGTGCCACGCGAGTTCACGCTGCTGCGCGCGCTGATCGAAGCGCCGACGCGCGTGTTCACGAAGGCCGAGCTCGAAGAGAAGCTGTATGGATGGGGCGAGGAAGTCGGCAGTAACGCGCTCGAAGTCCACGTGCACAGCTTGCGGCGCAAGATCGGCGCGCAAGAGATCGTCACGGTCCGCGGTGTCGGCTATCGGCTGAGACGCATCGAATGAGGTCGATCAAGCGCTGGCTGTTGGGCTGGCTCATCTGCGGGTTTGCCGTTGCCTCGGCCGTCGCCGGGTACGGCATCTACCACATGGCACGCGAAGAGGCGAGCGAACTGTTCGATTACGAGCTGCGCGCGGTGGCGCTCTCGCTGCCGGCAAACCTTTCCTCCGCGGCCGGCGCGCTTGCGACGAGCCCCGACTTCACCGACATCGGCGAAGACCTCATTGCCATCGAGATCTGGGACCAGGCCGGACAGCTCGTCTACCGCTCCGAACCGAACCCAATACTCGATCGTCTGCCAGCGGGCATTCGCACGATCGAGCGCCACGAGAAACATTGGCGCGTATTTGGCCTTCAACAATCGCAGCGGTTCATTCAGGTCGCGCAGCCCGTCTCGGTGCGCGAAGCGCTGGCAGCCAGGCTGGCGCTACGTACGCTGTGGCCGCTGGCATTGCTGCTGTCTGCGACGGTCGTGCTCGTGCTCGTCGTCGTCGCGCGGGCGCTTGCGCCGGTCGGCGGGTTGTCGCGCGCGTTGGCCACGCGGTCGCTCGATGCGCTCGAACCGCTGTGGTTCGACGGGGCGGTGCCGGTCGAGATCCAGCCGCTCTTGCACGCGCTCAACGATTTGCTGGCGCGCCTGAACGCAGCGTCGCAAGCGCAACGCACGTTCGTGGCCGATGCCGCCCACGAGCTGCGCTCGCCGCTCGCGGCGCTGAAGCTGCAACTGCAAGCGGCCGAGCGCGACGGCTCGCTCAAAGGCGAAGGGCAAACGCTCGCACGCATCGAAGAGCGGCTCAACCGCATCATTCGCCTCGTGCAGCAGCTGCTTGCGCTGGCGCGCGAGGATGCGCAGTCGAGCGGAACGATGGAGAGCGTCAGCCTGCGGCGGCTCGCCGAGCAGACCGTCGGGGATTTTTCGTTGTTGGCCGAGGACAAGGAGATCGATCTCGGCCTCGAATGCGAGTCGCTGCTGCCTGAGGTGGACCTGTTCGAAGTGCGCGGCGAACCGCATGCACTGACGGTGCTGCTGAACAACCTCGTCGACAACGCGATTCGCTACACGCCGCGTGGGGGGCGTGTCGACGTGATTCTGCGGCGCGAGGCCGGCGCGATCGGCTTCGAGGTGCGCGACAACGGCCCGGGTATCCCCGATGACGAATTGGTACGGGTCTGTGATCGTTTCTATCGGGGCATGGAGACGCAAGGGCAGGGTAGCGGCCTGGGCCTGGCGATCGCCTCACGGATCGCGCAGCGGCATCGTGCGCGGCTCACATTGCGTAACCGCGGCGAGGGGCCAGGATTGTCGGTGACGGTAGCGGGGCTCGAGCCGAGGCCGACACCGGTGGCCCACTGATTACCGCATCTGCGATGCGGTAACGGACTTGTGCTCCCCCCACCTCGGAACAACGCGCACGTAGACCAACTCGCTTACCAGCTCGACAAGCGTCTGTGTCACGATGATCGCCGGCAACACCGGAACAGCACCTGGTACAGCAAAGGCGAGCGGTAACACCACGAGCGAGTTTCGAGTCGAAGCGCTGAATGCGACCGACCGCCCGGCCGGAGCATCGAGACGGAACAGCCGGGCGACCGACCAACCGATCAACGGGGCGAGAATGGCAAAGGCGACATAGATCGGCACGACCCGCCAGACCGAATTGATCGCCGGCGCAAGCCGGGGCGCCACCGACGCGATGACCACGAACAGGACCACGGCTGTCGCCGGCACGGGCAATAGACCCAGCACGGCGGTTACCCGCGCACCGGCGCGGTGCCGCGCCGCCCAGAGTTGTACCACGGCCGCAAGCGCGAGCGGAACGGCGATCAGCCACACGAAAGCATGAACGAACGGTCCGTGCTGGACCAACCCGACGGCACGCTCTCCGAGAAACAACTTGAGATAGGCCGGCAGCAAGAGCATTTGCAGGATCAGAAGGGGAGGCGTCGCCGCCAGCAACAGGCGGGCGTCGGCACGGCCGAGATGAGCGAAAGTCACCACATAGTCGATGCACGGTGCGAGCAGAACCAGGAGCACGCCGAGCCGCACCATCGAATCAGCCGGCAGGAACTGGACGAGGCCCGCGACGAGAAGCGGCACGACGACGAAGTTCGCCGCGAACAGGGCGGCAAGGAACCGGCCCCTTGAGAAGGCTTGCGCTAGATCCGCGAGCGGAACTTGCAGAAACGTTGCGAACAACATGAGTGCAAGGGCTGGATTCACGCTGATTTCAAGCGCGGTCGTGCCGGGGATGAGCATCGCGGCAAAGGCCGCCGTTACGACGAAGCCGAAGTAGATGCCGATTTGGCGACTCTCCAGTGACGCTCTCAGATTCTGGATACCCACGTACGCCCCCCTCGATTTTCAATTGAACTTTCGTATCCCTAATTATCTAGATGTTTGTCAAACCTGTCTTTTGACAAAGTAATTTCGGACAACGCCAAGTTTGGCTATGCGTCGGGTTTGGCTTATGACGCCGCGATGCGGCATTTGGCGATCCAACTCGTGGCGAGGACGAACGCCACGCGCAGAGATGCGCGTCTGCCGTTTCGCAGGCGAGATAGAGCGAGCGGAGGTGGAAAGTGTTCCGAAAAAAGCGGCCAACTGCCTCACGCGTCATGGTCTTACCCCCGATCGGATCAAAGCGCTGCTAGCTCGTCGATCGAGGCGATGCGCGCGATACCGAGCAACGGTATCGTCATTGATCATTTTGCTATATTAATATAGTTATATTTTTGAGTAAATGTGAATGCTTTCGGTACGAAGATTGGTGCCCGGTATCGCCATGTGGTTAGCGGCGAGTGCGCATGCCGAATACACAGTGACGGTCGACCCCGAATCCCGCTTACCGCCGCGCTTCGAGCTGGAACTTCCGGCTCATCACGGTAACGTGGTGGAAACGCGTGCCGCGCAGTTCGGACTATCGTCACAGGTCAAGGCACCTCGCTGCGGTTCGCAGCAACTAGTGCTGGCGGAGCCGGGGCGCTGGACCATTCCGGCGGCGTGTCGCCGCGTCGAGTGGGAGGTGGACTTTGCCGCGCCACCCGTCGATGCGGCGGCGCAGCGTAGTGTGGCCTTTGCGCGCTGGTGGCTGATCACCGATCAAACGGCTTTGCTGAGGATCGCCGGCGACGGCGCGGCATCGACGCTGACGATCAAGACGCCAGGGCAGCCCGATCGTGTCCGCTATGTGCCGTCGAGCGACGATGCCCCTGAATTCTATGCCCTTGGTGGAGTGCAGGAAACGACGCGCACCGTATGCGGTGTGCGAGTGCGCTATGCCGCAGATGACCTGGCGCGCGTCACGCAGCGCGGCTTGATCGATGCCCATGCCGAAGCGCTGGCTGTGCTGCATCGGCTCTTCCCTTCGTCCGCAACCGGGCCGTTCGCAGACGAATTGGGCGTCGTGTTCGTCGGCAATGCCACCCAAGGCAATGGTGCCGGCGGCGCGCGCAGTCTGCTCGTCGACTACGCGCTCGGGACGAGCTCCGACACACCCGATACCTTTGAGCAAGACGTTTTTTTCCGAGCCATACTGGCGCATGAGCAGTTCCACCAGCTGGCAGCGCTGCACCATAGCGACGGCGGCAGCACATGGTTCGGCGAAGGGCTTGCGCACTACTACGGATTGAAAACCATGCAAAGAAGTCATGTGCGGGCTGACGACAAGGCCAAGATATGGAAGCTGTTCGTGGATCCTCAACGGCCGGTGACCGCCGGTCTCGTGGAGCTTATGCGGCGCTACGCTGGTGGGGACCAGTCGGTCTATCCGTTGTTCTACCAGCAAGGAGCAACGTTCTTCGCCGAGCTCGACCGCGCGCTGCAGGAGGTGAGTGGCGGCAAGAAGTCACTCGACGATTTCGTCCCCCGTTTGAGGTCCAACCCCGACGGTACGCTGCCGAACGATCTGCTTGTCGCATTGCGCGCAGTCGGCGGCAAGCGCATTGACGAGCTGGTGAGCCGTTATGTGGGTCACTAGCCAAACCAGGTGTGACGTTCGTTCGACTTGTTTGTTTGGGTACGCAGATGAAACACGCTAACGGAGCAGCCCTGGATCGACTGGAAGACCTGCTGTCGGCCATTCGAACGCTGCCTGATTTGAAAGAGCGAACGCGCGGCGTTTTCTATCGGCGCTCGAAATCCTTTCTTCACTTTCACGACGACACGACAGGGCTCTTCGCAGATGTGCGCCGCGGCGGCGAGTTCGAACGGTTTCGGGTCACTTCGGCTGCTGAGCGCGCAGCGTTTCTCGAGGCCGTTCGTGCTGAGTTGATCGGTTGACTCGATGCTTGGTCTTAGCCCCAATAAGTGCTAATTGAGTGGACAGCAGCGGGCATCACCGACGCCGCTTCTCCCACGTCTCACGCGAGAGCCGATACAGGACGTGTCTTGCCAACGGATGCGAGCCGGCCAGCGCGGGGTGATCGAAGTCCTCCTTCTTGCAATACCCCATGCCGAGCCGTTGCATGACTCGCTGCGAGCGATCGTTGACGGCGGCCGTAAAAGACACGATCTCTTCGAGCGCCAATTCGTCGAAGCCAAAGGCTAGTGCCGCCCTTGCAGCCTCGGTTGCGTAACCTTGCCCCCAGTATTGCGCGGCAAGACGCCAACCGACCTCGACACAAGGAGCGAAAGGCGCATCCCATTGTGGAATGGCAAGGCCCGTGAAGCCGATGAAGGTCGACGTGGCGCGCAGTTCGACAGCCCATAAGCCAAAGCCATGCTTTTCATGATGCGCACAGATGCGATCGACCAAGGCGTCGCTCTCGGCGCTGCTCAATGTGGCGGGGAAATACTCCATCACGCGCTTGTCCGCGTTCATTTCCCCAAACGGTAGCCTGTCCGCAGACACCCACGGCCTGAGGCGGAGACGTGCCGTCGGATTCGGCAGAGATCGATTCGGCAGCACGTCCATCAATTGTTCTCACCAACCCGGTACTTGGCGATCCAATTCGTGGCGACAACGAACGCCACGCCGATCAATCCGCCTAGCAGTACGTTGACGACGCGTTCCGTCGCGACGATGGCCGATTGGTGCGCGAGCCATGACGCGCACGCGATGCAGGCGCAACGCGCGGCAAATCCCGGCAGGTATTGGCGGAACGCGACGAGGGTCAGGGTGGAGACCAATGCCAGCAATGCGTAGACGAGCGTGCCGTGCGGAAGCAGCAAGCCCAAGACGAGCCCTATTGCCACGCCGATGAAGGCGCCGAGCCCGCGGTCCCGTAGCTTCGAGCCAGCCATCGCGGCGTTGCCCGTGACGACGCTGGCTGCCGACCATATCACCCATTGTCCTTGCGCGAGTGCGCGCCATTCGACGAGCGCCGCAGCCGATGCGACAGCAAGCGTGACCGCGGCGATAGCGGTGGTCGCATCGGAGCGGCTCGCGCAAGGGCCTAGATCACGCGGCAGACGCCAACTCATGAGCGCCCGGACGCGTTGTGGGGCCGGCCGCGCAAGCGGGATGCCAGCACACGAGAGCGCAAGAGGCGGCAGTGCGGCCGCGCCGAGATAGGGAATCAACTGCCACACGCCGACGTGTGCATCACCCGTCTCGCAGGCAAGGTATAGCGAGGGAATGAAGACGAAGTTTCCGAGCGAGCGCAGGCGGGTGCCCGCGAGCGAGAGTGCGACGGCCACGGCTGCAAGCGCCGCACAGCCCGCCACGAATGCGGGCGGGGCGCTCTTCGCGAATGACAGCAGCAAAAAGCCGGTGCCGATCGCAGCCGCTTGCGCAAGCACGCCGAGCGGGGCAAGGCCAACTTGCTCGATCCCGATGAGCAACGAGGTCGTCATCAGCGTGGCAAGCAGCCAGTCTGTATCGCGCGTCAAACCGTACAGCACGACGGGCGCAGTGCACACCGCCAGCGCACGCAGGAGCGAGCTGACATCGAAAGCATTCCGAAGAAAGCAGACGGCCGCCGCGCGGGTCATGGTTTTACTCCGATCGGATCAAAGCGCCGCGAGCTCGCCGATCGTCGCGATGCGTGCGATGCCGCGCAACGTGTCGATCGAACGCTGGTGTTCCTCTTCGCTGGAAGCGGCACACGCATCCTCGAGTACGACCACGGTGTAGTCACGATCATGCGCGTCGCGAGCTGCAGCTTGTACTGCCCAGGCGGTACTGACACCCGCGAGGATGACTCGCTCGATGCGGTTTGCACGCAGGAACGCTTCGAGGCGTGTCGCGTAAAAGGCGCTGACGCGCGGCTTGATGACGACAGCTTGCGCGGCGTGCGCATCGAGATCCGGATGGAATTCACCACCAGGTCCGCTGAGGTCCAGCACGCCGAACTCCTTCGCACGACTGAAGATAGGCGAATGCGCAGGCAAGTCGGCATAGCCGGGCTCGAAGCCAACTTTAACGAGAATGCGCAACCAGTCCTTTTCTTGTGCGATCGACAACGCGTGGTTGAACTTGGCAATCACCCCTTTTTCTTCGGCATGCGCAGCCGAACGCGCAATCTTGCCGCTGGGATGCATGATGTCGACCATGTAGTCGAGTCCGATAAGCGCGGTTTTCATCGTGAGGATCTCCTGGTGGATAGGGTTGAAGTGGACGCGGGCGCATCGGTGTATCGCGCCAGGCGTTCGAGCAACGGGACAGCGGCAGCCAGGACCTCACGCTCTTCAGCGGTAAGGCAGGACTGCATGGCATGCGCGAGCCATTCCTCGCGTTTCGCTCGGTTCCCGTAAAGGATGCGCTTGCCTTTTTCCGTGAGGCGAACGCGAGTTTTGCGGCCGTCCTCGGGATCGGCGTGGCGTTTGATATAGCCCTGTTCCTCAAGCGTGCGCAGCAGGGCAGCAACGTTCGACGAGCGCATCCGCTCGGCCGCGGCGAGCTCGGAAGGGGTGACGTCTCCCCCGAGCTGGTCGATCGCGCCCAGCACCGTTAGCTGCGAGAACTGAACGGAGTCGACCTGCATCTCCCGTCGGAGCCGACGGGTTAGTGCGGAGACCTGCCCCCGAAGACGGGAGGCCAAATGGAATAGGGTATCGTGATCCATTTGCCTATATTAGCATAGCTACATTTACATAGCAAAACTGAAGTGCACCGTAGATGGGCGCTAGGCATTGCGAACCCTGCGCTGGGGCTCGTGGCGGCTGCGTCTGGGCTCGTGGGGGTGTTTCTGGTCAGCGCGTTGGTCGTGCTCGGCGCGACGGTTGTCGCACTGCGGCTGCTCCGCGCGGCGGCGGCTCGATTGGCCTGCGATCCTCCGTGGCCGGCATTCAGGGATCGATGACGGCGGTCAAGTCCGCAATTTAATTTTCAATTGCAAATTCTGACTACGGGACCTCGCCGTTATTGAAACTACTATTTTTCGCAGGTTTACAGTTTTAATGTCAATTATCCTCCGAGAATCGCGGAGGGCGATGCCACAAATTCACTTGACGCACAATGAGTGACTGGTATTATGGCGCGCGATGTAATAACAAAAATGCATTACCCGATGCTCCCATGAACGGCACATCGAATTCATCAAATTGCAATTCAAACTGCCGGCAGTGAAATATCATGGGACTTCCTTGCGTGCATGATGGATTGATCGTTCCGTCTATTGCACCGCTGTAGCCGATCAGGCTTTCGTAGCTGCAAAACAGTGATCCCGGATTTCGTCAGGCTTTCCGCGGCACGACATGGAGATGCGGACGTTCACCGGATTGAGGAGCTTTCGATGTCTTCCACGCATTCCAATCTGCTGCCTGACGGGGTCACGCGGACACCGTTCTCGATCTATACCGACGAGGAGCTTTACCGCCGCGAGCTCGAACGATTCTTCTACGCCAAGCACTGGTGCTACATCGGGCTCGAAGCGGAGATTCCCAATCCCGGCGATTTTCGCCTGACCGAGATCGGTGAGCGTCAGGTCATCATGACGCGGACGGAGGATGGCAGCGTCAGCGTGGTCGAAAATGTCTGTTCCCACCGTGGCATGCGTTTTTGCCGCAAGAATACCGGCAATGCGACCGAGTTCCGCTGCCCATACCACCAGTGGAGCTACAGCCTGAAGGGTGATCTGCAAGGCGTGCCGTTTCTGCGCGGCATGAAGCAGGACGGCCGCGTCAACGGCGGGATGCCCGCCGATTTCCGACGCGAGGATCACGGCCTCGTCAAATTGAAAGTCGCGACGCGCGGTGGCGTCGTGTTCGCGAGCTTCGATCACGATGTCGAGCCCCTCGAAGACTTTCTCGGGCCCGAGATCCTCAAATACTTCGACCGCCTGTTTCATGGACCGAAACTCACGCTGCTCGGATACCAGCGTCAGCGCATTCCCGGCAACTGGAAGCTGATCCAGGAGAACATCAAGGACCCGTACCACGGCGGCCTGCTCCATACCTGGTTCGTCAATTTCGGGCTTTGGCGGGCGGACAACAAGTCCGAACTCATCATGGACAAGCATCATCGCCACGGCGCGATGGTGGGCAAGCGCAGCGAAGGCGGCAAAGGTCAAGCGACCGTCGGCATCACGAGCTTCAAGAACCAGATGGAGCTCAACGACAACCGCCTGCTCGACGTCCAGGACGAGCCGTGGTGGGGCGAACCGACCGTCGTGATGCTGACGCTGATGCCGAGCGTGATCATTCAGCAGAACGTCAATTCGCTCGTGACGCGGCGCATTCGCCCCGTGTCGCCCGGCGTGTTCGACTACGTCTGGACTTACTTCGGCCTAGAATCCGACGATGCCGCGATGACCGAGCGGCGCCTGCGTCAAGCGAATCTGATGGGGCCGGCGGGCTACGTATCGGCGGACGACGGCGAAGTCGTCGAGTGCGTGCAGGAGAGCTTTGCATCGAACCCGTACGGCAAGACGCTGACCGAGTTGGGCGGACGCGAAATCGACCTGCACACCGACCACATCGTGAGCGAGACGCTCATGCGCGGGATGTACGACTACTGGCGCCGGGTGATGGAGGCTTGAGCATGATGGAAATCAACGACTATTACGCGCTCGTTCAGCTCTACGCGAACTACAGTTACGCGCTCGACTCGGGCGAGTGGGAGCGCTGGCCGGAGCTCTTCGTCGACGACTGCACCTACAAGATCATGCCGCGCGAGAATCACGAGCAGGGCCTGCCGCTCGCGCTGCTTCATCTCGAGAGCAAGGGGATGCTGAAGGACCGGGTCTACAGCGTCAAGGAGACGTTCTTCTTCGATCCGCATTACCAGCGGCACATCGTCGACAACCCGCTCGTGCGCAACACGAACGGCGACGTGTGGGAAGTGGAAGCCAATTATGTCGTGCTGAAGACGAAGAGCAATCAGTTGAGCGAGGTCTACAATACGGGGCGTTATTTCGATCGGATCCGCAAGACACCGCAAGGCTTGCGCTTCGAGTCGCGCATTTGCATGTTCGATAGCGAGCTGATTCCCAATTCCTTGATTTACCCCATATGAGCACGTTTCTCGACACCGTTTGGACGCGTATTGCGTCGCTCTCCGAGCTTCCGAGCAACGACGTCGTGGCGATTCAGGCGGGGGACAGGGACATCGCCGTCTATCGTCTCGACGACGGCGTGTTCGCGACGGACAACCTTTGCACACACGGTAACGCCCGGCTTTGCGACGGCTTTCTGCTGGACGACGAGATCGAGTGCCCGCTTCACCAAGGGCGCTTCGACATCCGTACCGGCAAGGCGCTCTGCGCTCCGCTCACGCGCGATCTGCGGGCCTATCCGGTCAAGGTGGACGGCGACGAGGTCTACGTGAACCTCGCCGACGCGCCACTGCCCTCTGCGTGAGCCGCGCGTTCATTCATGCGGTCGTTCAACTCCTCGGAAACATCGTAGTCAACCCTCCATCAGCAGGCGGTGTCACACATCATGACCAATTTCTTGCGTACCTCGAAGGCAGCCGTGTTGCTGGCCGGTCTCGCACTTGCGTGCGGCGCATTCGCGCAAAGCACGATCAAGATCGGGGAAATCAACAGCTACAAGGCGCAGCCCGCGTTCCTCGAACCGTACAAGCAAGGCTGGCAGATGGCGCTCGACGACATCAATGCGTCCGGCGGTGTGCTCGGCAAGAAGCTCGAAGTCGTGTCGCGCGACGACGGTGGCAATCCCAGCGACTCCGTACGCGTGGCCGAAGAGCTCGTGACGCGCGAGCGCGTCTCGCTGCTGTTCGGCAGCTTCCTTTCGAATACCGGGCTCGCGCTGACCGATTACGCCAAGCAGCGCAAGGTGTTCTTCCTGGCCGCCGAGCCGTTGACGGACAAGATCGTCTGGGAGGATGGCAACCGCTATACGTACCGTCTGCGCCCGTCTACTTACATGCTGGTCTCGATGCTCGTCAATGAAGCGGTCAAGCTGAAGAAGAAGCACTGGGCGATCGTGTACCCGAACTACGAATATGGACAGTCGTCGGCCGCGACGTTCAAGCGGCTCATGAAGGCGGCGCAACCCGACGTGGAGTTCGTCACGGAGCAGGCGCCGCCGCTCGGCAAGATCGACGCGGGCGCGGTGACGCAGGCACTCGCCGATGCGAAGCCCGACGCGATCTTCAACGCGCTGTTCGCGACCGATCTCGTCAAGTTCGTGCGCGAGGGCAATACGCGGGGGCTCTTCGAAGGGCGTGAAGTCGTCTCGATGCTGACGGGCGAGCCCGAGTACCTGAACCCGCTGCAAGCCGAAGTACCCGCCAACTGGATCGTGACCGGCTACCCGTGGTATTCGGTGACGACGCCGGAGAACAAGAAGTTCGTCGACGAGTATCGCAAACGCTACGGCGACACGCCGCGTATGGGGTCCGTCGTCGGTTATTCGGCGATGATGTCGATCGCGACGGCCCTGAAGAAGGCCGGCAGCACGGACACGGACAAGGTGATCGCCGCGTTCAGCGACCTGTCCCTCGTCACGCCGATGGGATCGATCCGCTACCGGCCGCAGGATCATCAGTCGACGATGGGCGCCTATGTCGGCCGCACGGGCGTCAAGGACGGCAAACCCGTGATGACGAGCTTTGCCTATGTCGACGGTGCTGCCGTGCAGCCGAGCGATGCCGAAGTCAAGAAGCTGCGCCATGCCGATTGAGCGCGCCGCGCGCGTTTCGCGTGGAGGCTCGCCATGAGCCTCTCGAGCCTGCTGCTGCAGCTGCTCAACGGGCTCGCCGACGCATCGACGCTGTTCCTGATGGCGGTCGGCCTCTCGCTCGTGTTCGGGGTGAGCCGCATCGTCAACTTCGCGCATGGCTCGTTCTATATGCTGGGCCTCTACGTGGCCTACACGCTCGCGGGGCGGATCGGCGGTACGCTCGGGTTCTGGGCGTCCATGCTGCTGGCCGGCGTCGTAGCGGCGCTCGTTGCGGGCGTGTTCGAGATCGCCGTTCTGCGGCGCATCTATCGCGCGCCCGAGCTGTTCCAGTTCCTCGCGACGTTTGCACTCGTGCTGATCGTCAAGGACGCCGTGCTTTACGCATGGGGTCCCGAGGATCTGTTCGGCCCGCGTGCCCCCGGCCTGGGCGGCTCGATTCCATTGCTGGGTGGGCGCATCCCGCAATACGACCTCGTACTGATCCTCATTGCTCCCGTCGTACTCGGTGCACTCTGGTGGGCCGTCAACAAAACGCGCGCCGGCATCCTCGTGCGAGCCGCCACGCATGACCGCGAGATGGCCGGAGCGCTCGGCATCAATCAGGCATGGCTCTTCACGGGCGTGTTTGCCTTCGGCTGCTTTCTCGCGGGGCTCGCCGGCGCATTGCAGCTACCCCGCGCACCGGCGACGCTCGGTCTCGATCTCGAGACGATCGGCGATGCGTTCGTTGTCGTCGTCATGGGCGGGATCGGATCCATCGCCGGGACTTATCTCGCCGCGCTGCTGATCGCCGAGCTGAAAGTCCTGTGCATCGGCATCGGTCATGTCGCGATAGCCGGCTTCGATTTGCCGCTCGCGAAGCTCACCCTGGTGCTGGAATTTCTGACGATGGCGTGCGTGCTGATTGCTCGGCCGACTGGGCTCCTCGGCAAAGGGCAGGTGCCCGCGCAGCGTGTTCCGGCGTCCGCCGAGCCGCTGGAGCCCTGGGGCACCAAGGCGCGCATGGCCGCGTTCGGCGCACTCGCGCTCCTGGCCTGCGCACCCGCCACGCAATCGGCTTATCCGTATGCGAGCGTGCTCCTCGTCGACATGATGGTGGCCGCGCTTTTCGCTGCGAGCCTGCATTTCATCTTGGGGCCGGGCAACATCCAGACGTTTGGCCATGCTGCGTACTTCGGGATCGGCGGCTACGGCGCCGCGCTGCTCGCGACACGGTTCAACTTGCCGATGGAGCTCGCACTCGTATCCGCGCCCGTGATCGGCGGCGTATTCGCGCTGTTCTTCGGCTACTTTTGCGTGCGTCTGTCGGGCGCTTATCTGGCGATGCTCACGCTCGCGCTCGTACAGTTGATCTGGGCAGCCGTGTCTCAATGGGACACATTGGGCGGCAGCAACGGCCTGATCGGCGTGTGGCCCGCGCCGTGGCTCGCGACGCCATCCGCCTATTACTGGCTTGCGTTAGCCGTCTGCGCGGCAGGCATCATCGTCCTGCGGCGCATGTTGTTCTCGCCGTTCGGGCTCGCCTTGCGCGCATGCCGTGATTCGGCGCTGCGCGCGGAAGCGCTCGGCATCGACGTCGTGCGTGTCCGCTGGCTCGCATTCGGCGCAGCGGGCGCGTGGTGCGGGCTCGCCGGCGCGTTGTTCGTCTTTTCGAAGGGCGGGATTTCGCCGGAGGCGATCGGTGTCGGCAAATCGGTCGACGGCCTCGTCATGGTAATGCTCGGAGGCTTGCAGACGTTGATGGGGCCGGTCGCCGGCGCGGCGGTCTTCACGTGGCTCTACGACACGGTCGCGCGCGCGGGCGGCTATTGGCACGCGCTGCTCGGCGCCATCATCCTGCTCATCGTGATCGTGTTTCCCGACGGCCTCGTCGGCACGGCCGGCAGGGTGCTCGGCCGGCTCCGCTCACGCTTCTTCGCAAGCGATGGCACGCCGGCTCGGGAGGCGCGATGAGTCTCCTCTCGGTGAAAAACATCACGATGGCGTTCGGCAGTGTGACGGCCGTCGACGATGTCTCGTTCGAGCTGCACGCAGGACAGCTGCTCGCGCTGCTCGGACCGAACGGCGCGGGCAAGTCCACCTGTTTCAACGTCATCAACGGACAACTGCGCCCCGCGCGCGGTTCGGTCCGCTTCGATGGCCACGAGATCGCCGGCATACGGCCGCGCGACATCTGGCGCCTGGGAGTCGGCCGCACGTTTCAGGTGTCCGCGACGTTCGGCTCTATGACCGTCCTCGAAAACGTGCAGATGGCGTTGCTCTCGTTCGGCAAGCGGTTGTTCCGCTTCTGGGCACCCGCGGCGGGCTTTTACCGACGCGAGGCGCTCGCGTTGCTCGAGCGTGTCGGCATGGCCGGCGAGGCAGGGCGGCTCTGCGGCACGCTCTCGTACGGCGACGTCAAGCGCGTCGAGCTTGCCATGGCGTTGGCAAACCGGCCGAAGCTGCTCTTGATGGACGAGCCGACGGCCGGCATGGCGCCGGCCGAGCGTCACGCGATGATGGCGATGACCAAGCGCTTGGTGCGCGAAGACGGGCTGGCGGTGCTGTTCACCGAGCACAGCATGGACATCGTGTTCGAGTTCGCCGATCGCATGATCGTGCTCGCGCGCGGCAAGCTGATCGCCGAGGGCGATAGCGCGACGATCCGCAACGATGAGGCCGTGCGGGCCGCGTATTTCGGTAGGCTTGCGCAGCCGTGCATGAGCGCGGGCACGGGCACGCCGAGCAACGTGCCGTTGGAGAGCTTATGAAGTGCCAGGACGTCAGCGCTTGTGTTCGGGTTCGTGTCCGCAGAGGAGCGATCGCATGAGCGAGACGCTGCTCGACGTCGCGAAGCTCGACGCCTTTTACGGCCGCGCACAGATTCTGTTCGGTATGAGCCTGACGGTCGCACGCGGCGAGGTGGTGGCGCTCATGGGGCGCAACGGCGCGGGCAAGTCGACGACGATGAAAGCGCTCATCGGTCTCGCGGACCGCTCGAGTGCGCACAGCCGTTTTCGCGGGCACGACATCGGGCGTCTCGATTCATACCGGATCGCGCGGCTCGGGCTTGGGTTCGTGCCCGAGGATCGACGGATTTTCACGGACCTGACCGTCGAGGAAAACCTCGAGGTCGGCCGTCAGCCGCCTCGCGATGGCCTGCGCCCCTGGACGCCCGCTCGGCTCTACGAATTGTTTCCGAACCTCGGGGCCATGCGCAGCCGGCGCGGCTCAGAGATGAGCGGCGGGGAGCAGCAGATGCTGACGATCGCGCGCACGCTGATGGGCAATCCCTATCTCGTGCTGCTCGACGAGCCGTCCGAGGGCGTGGCGCCGCTCATCGTCGAGCAACTCGCTCAGACGATCGTCGAGCTCAAGCGCGAAGGGCTCGCGATCCTCCTGTCCGAGCAAAACCTGCCGTTTGCCGCCGAAGTCAGCGACCGCGCATACGTGATGGACAGCGGACACATCCGTCATCACGCGTCGATGGCCGAGCTCGCCGCCGACACGAGCGTGCAGCGCACCTATCTGTCCATGTAGCCACCGCGTCTGCCTCGTCGTCCCGATTCCTGGATCTTCGATGTCGAAAGGAGCACACATGCAGCGACGATTTTTCCTCCAAGCCGCGGGAATGGGCGGGCTCGCGATGCTCGCGCAGACCGTCACGCGGCCGGTGCTCGCGGGAGAGCACCGGCCGATCAAGCCAGGCAGGGACAGCGTATTGATCGTGGTGGACGTGCAGAACTGCTTCACTGCGGGCGGCACGCTCGCGATCAAGGACGGCGAAGAGGTGGTGCCCATCATCAACCGCGTAGGCAAAGCGTTCGAGAACGTCGTGATGACGCAGGACTGGCATCCGCGCGGCCATGCTTCGTTCGCGTCGTCGCATCCGGGTAAGAAGCCTTTCGAAAGCGTGCAGCTCTCCTATGGCAAGCAGGTGCTGTGGCCGGACCATTGCATCCAGGGCACGACCGATGCGGCATTGCGCACTGACCTCGATCTCCCGCAGGCCGAACTCATCGTTCGCAAGGGCTACCACCGTGAAGTCGACAGTTACTCCGCTTTCATGGAAGCCGACCGCCGTACGTCGACGGGGCTCGCGGCCTACCTGAACGTGCATGGCATTCGCGACGTGTTCGTCGTGGGCCTGGCGACCGACTTCTGCGTCGCGAACACGGCGATCGATGCGCGCGCGGCCGGCTTCGATGTCTATGTGATCGAGGATGCGACGCGTGCTGTCGATCTGAACGGCTCGCTCGCCCAAGCGTGGACCGATATGCGGAAAGCTGGCGTCAAGCGCATCCAATCGACCGATCTCGTGCTGCCGGCTTAGGCAGAAATAAGTCGAAGTCTCGGCATGCGTGCCGAGCGACAGGGGAGAGCATGAGACGGGCCATAGGAACGCTGCGCTGGCGAATCGTCGCCTTCTTGATCGCGCCGATGACGACCGTGATGACGCTCGACCGGGCGGCGATGAGCGTCGCCGCGCCCATCGTGCAGAAGGAGCTCGGGCTCTCGCTCGTCGACATGTCCCTGATCCTGACGATCTACTTCTGGGCCTACGCTTTGGGACAAGTGCCGGCAGGCCGCGCAGCCGAACGGATCGGACCGCGCAAGGTGCTGTTCATCACGTCGGTCGCCTGGTCGGTCGTCATGGCCGCAACGCCGCTGCGCGCTTCCTTCGGTTGGCTGCTCGGGTGCCGCGCGCTGCTGGGCGCTGCGCAGTCGGCGGACTGGTCGAGCGGCGTCGTTGCGCTCAAGCGCTGGTTTCCGCGCCGCGAGCGTGCGACCAGCAATGGGCTGCTCCTGGCCGGCCTGTATCTTGGACCGATCGTCTCCGCGCCGCTGTCGGCGTGGATCATCGAGCGGGCCGGCTGGCGGGTACTGTTCGGCGTTTACAGCGGGATCGGGCTCTTGTTGGGGCTCGCGTGGTGGTATGGCTATCGTGACGAGCCGGAGCGTCATCCGCGGATCTCGCGTGCCGAGGCCGAGTACATTGCGGCAGGGCGCGAGCTGGGGCAGGTCACTCAGCGCGCGCAATGGATGAAGTTTTTTCGCGCGCCACGCTTCTGGGTATTCGGCATCCAGTATTTCCTGCTCGTGCTGATTCAGAGCTTCTACACGACCTGGCTGCCGACGTACCTGATGAAAGCACGCGGGTTGTCGTTGCAGGCGATGGGCATCCAGGCATCGTTGCCGTGGGTCGCCGTTGTCATAGCCGTCTATGTGGCGGGCGTCGTTTGCGATCGCATTCATCGACGGACCCGCTCGCTCTGGTTCGCGCGTGTGCCTGTGGCGATGGCCGGGTTCGTGCTCGGCGCGCTCGGCATGTTTGCCGCGGCGCGCGCGACATCCGCACCGGGCGCCGTTGCATGGTTGTGCCTGTCGTTCGCGGCCGTGGGCTTCGTCCAAGTGACGGTGTGGTCCACCGCGCAGGATCTCGGTGGTGAGCACGCGGGTGTCATGTCGGGCTGGACCAACCTGTGGGGGGCGGCAGCGAACGTTGCGGGGCCGGTGACGATGGCGCTCGCCGTACGGATGACGGGGGCTTGGTCGGCAGCGCTTGCGCTCAATGCGGTCGCAGCCGCTTGCGGGACGTTGCTGTGGTTGTTCCTGCGCCCGGATCGACCGCTCTTTCCGCCCGAGCCACAAGCCGTGGCGCCCGCGCTGGTGTCGACGCAGACCTGAGCCGTGCCGCGCGTGGGCCGAACCCATCCATTTCAACGTATCAGTTAGCTGGAGGAGAACACTATGTACGATTCCTGGAGCATCGAACGAACGATCGACCTTTGGCTCGCCGAGGACATCGGGCACGGCGATCTGACCGCCCAATCGATGCTCGATCCCGATCAGACGGCCGAGTTTTATATGAATGCGCGCGAGGAGCTCGTCGTCGCGGGCATCGACGTGGCCGCGAGCATCTTCGGACGCTACGACCGGACGCTCGATGTGAAGACGCATGTGCGAGACGGCACGCGCGTCGCCGCTGGTACGCGGCTGCTCAGCGTGAGTGGCTGCGCGCGCAGCGTGCTGACCGCGGAGCGCACGGCGTTGAACATCGTGCAGCGCTTGTCGGGCATCGCGACAGAGACCGCACGATATGTCGCGAAGATCGAAGGGACGGGCGTCAAGCTGCTCGACAGCCGCAAGACCACGCCGGGCATGCGCATGCTCGAAAAGCACGCTGTTACGTGCGGCGGGGCGTTGAACCATCGGCTCGGCCTCGACAGCGGCGTCATGATCAAGGACAACCATATCGCCGTGTGCGGCAGCATCAAGGCAGCCGTGGCCCGTGCGCGCGCGATGACGCCCGTGTTGACGAAGATCGAGGTCGAATGCGATCGGCTCGATCAGGTCGGCGATGCGCTCGAGGCGGGCGCAGACGTCATCATGCTCGACAACATGTCGATAGCGGATATGACTGAAGCGGTCAGGATGACGGCAGGGCGCGCGAAACTCGAGGCATCGGGAGGGATACGTCTCGATACGATTCGCGCGATCGCGGAAACCGGTGTGGATTACATCTCGACGAGCCGCATCACGCAGGCAGCACCGGCCGTCGATATTGGTCTCGACAGTCCGGACTAAATTCATCGTTCGGCATCCGAAGTCTATCGCCGTGCGGTCTCGCCCTTGTCGAACGTCGAGATGGATCGATGTGCGGGTCTGTCAAGACAGGATCGCATGGCCCGAGAAGTTCAATGCCTCTTCGTCTCCCAAATGCTTACTGACGCTGACACGCCAACTGAAAGCCGCGACACCACGCCGGTGATCGCCACTGGTACGAATCCGCTTGCCGGAATCGGCGTCGGCTTGAATCGCTATTCCGAGCGGCGCGATGACGACGCGTGGCTTGTCGCGATCGCCGCCTCGCCCGCGGCGCGCTATATCGTCCTTGATGCGGACCTGCGTGCCTATACCTGTCTGACGCCGGATGGATTGCGGCTGCTGCGGCTCGATACGCAAGCGCGCGATGCGTTGCTGCCACGCGATGCAAATGCAAGTTTTCTCGGCGAGGCCGAGGGCCACGCCTATTTCGCGCTGCGGGTCGACGCGCTTGAGCAGGTGGTTCAGGAACGCCTGGCAGCGCGGGCCGTCGATCTGCGTGAGGAGGGCTTGAGCCTGCCAACGCTCGACGCCGGCCTCTTCGCGTATGCGAAAGGGCTCTTTCATTGGCAGCAGAGCACGCGCTTTTGCAGCCGCTGTGGGGCTCGCGTCGAGCGCCGGCATGCGGGCCATCTGCTTCAGTGCACTGCGCCTGAATGTGCGCAACCGCATTACGCGCGCACGGACCCGGCGATCATCGTGCTCGTCGAACACGAGGGGGCGTGCCTGCTCGGACGCCACGCGAATTGGACGCCGGGGCGCTATTCGCTGATTGCGGGATTCGTCGATCCCGGCGAAACGCTGGAGTCGGCGGTGCGCCGGGAGGTGGCGGAAGAGACGGGGGTGCAGGTCGGTGCTGTTTTCTATCACTCGTCTCAGCCTTGGCCGATGCCTGCGTCGCTGATGCTGGGCTTTTCCGCTGTTGCGCTGAGTCGGGAGATGGAGCCGCGCGATCAGGAACTGGAGGATGTGCGCTGGTTCACGCCTCGACAGATCGTGGCGGGGCTGGACGCGGGGGAGCTGAGCATGCCAACGCCGCTTTCGGTGTCGTATTGTCTGATCTCGGACTGGCTTCTGCAGAGGGCTGGGATTGATTTGGGTGACGTGTTGGCGGGGCGGACTGGGGGGGGCGATGTGAGAATGAACTTCATTGCGCCGGGTGAACGACGTGGGAGTGGGTAATGAATTTCAATCTAAGTCATGCTATTGCAAAAATAGTTCTGATCTTTCTGCTGGGGGTCGCGATGCATACGATATTAGGAAGGCTCGACTTGCCCGACGCATGGAGAATTTTCGCCTCAGTTATTGCAGGTATAGTGCTAAGTGATGTGTTTCTTGATTATTCAAATAATGCAAAAAAGAAATGATGCTAGATGCTAGCAGACAATAGCACCGATAGTTGAAGGCCCCGAGCTCGACTTGGTAGAAGCAGTGCATCATGGCTCGACGTCAGGCTGGCGAACGGGCGCTTTCATCGCTGAAACGTATTTGTGATTCGCTAACGTCGCGGCGACCAATCCGGAGTGCGACACCCAGCTCAGACATGGCTTGCAGAAGCCCTCGCGTGTTCCTGGCGGCGGGCCGCGGCGTCGACCAAGCCAGTCGACCCCATGAAATGTTTTCCCCCTGAAACGAAATCCGCGTTTTTCGCAGGGCAAAGGGGTTCCCGTCATCAACCGCGCCCCGTCCGCCCAGCCACCGACGGTCTTGGCATGTTGCTCGCTTCCCAGCTTCTCTGGTTTTAGCCACTCTCTGTGAAGGAGCTAACAAAATGACTGTGCGCTCACGCTTCGCGGTTCGCCTTGGCTTGTTCAAGAACATCGGCAAGGGCATCGCCGCTGTCCGCGCCCTGACGGTTTTCGCCGTATTGGCCGCCGCCGCATCCCAGCCCGCTATCGGCCAGAGTTTGACCATCAATGACCTCGGCACGCTGCCGGGGGGCCGCGATAGTTTTGCTACCGGCATCAATAGCCGCGGGCAAGTGGTCGGCTATTCGAGCTATTCGGCCCCTGCGGCCGGAGTCATTCCCTTTAGTCCGCCTCACAACAGAATATTTCATGCGTTCTTGTTTGAAAAAGGCGTCATGACCGATCTTGGCGCACTCCCTGGAGGCAACTACAGTGAGGCGCTGGCAATCAATGAGCGCGGCCAAGTAGTCGGTTTTTCGAGGACCAATACTGTCGGGCCTGGCCACGCTTTCTTTTATGACCAAGGAGTGATGACCGACCTCGGTACGCTCCCTGGTGGCACCTACAGCCAGGCTACCGCGATCAACAATCGCGGCCAGGTGGTAGGCTCCGCCGATCCCGCTGGTGGTGGCCAACACGCCTTTCTGTTCGACAACGGCGTGATGGCCGACCTCGGCACGCTTCCCGGAGGCAACAACAGCGACGCCACGGGGATCAACAATCGTGGCCAAGTGGTCGGTCTGTCGACCATTGTGGCTGGGCCTCCCTTGACCAACCACGCCTTTTCAAATGAAAACGGGGTGATGTCAGATCTTGGTACGCTCCCCGGTGGCACCTATAGCCAAGCTTTTGCGACCAACAATAAAGGGCAAGTGGTCGGCTTAGCGGACACCGCGAGCGGTGCCCAGCACGCTTTTTTGTATCAACAAGGGCAGATGACCGACCTTGGCACGCTTCCGGGTGGCAGCTTCAGCGCCGCCTATGGGATTAACGAGAGAGGCGACATAGTCGGCGTATCCGAGAGCGCTAGCGGATATAGTCACGCGTTTTTATTTTCAGATGGAGTGATGACTGACCTTGGCACACTGCCCGGTGGAACATACAGCGAAGCCCTCGGGATCAACGGCAGTGGCCAAGTAGTCGGCGACGGGAATGACTCGCATACTGTCAGCTCGTCCACTCACGCTGTCCTCTGGACAAAGTAGGAAGCGTATTGCCGCCACTGTCCAAGCAGATGGATAAAAGATACGTATAACTAAACGATCGCAGAAAATTATCACCAAGATCGCGGAGGCGGCTGTCTCTCGCGTCTCCCCGACGCTATTCCGGTATCGCCTACTGTCGCGATCTCGGCACCTTCACTTTCGCCCCGGCCCCCTCGACAAACAGCTTGGTGATGGCCTGAAATTCCTTCTTGAGGGCTAGCCCCGGCACGTTCAGCCAGCGCAGTAACGCTCCAAGGTAGAGGTGGTGGAACCAAGTGGCGAGCTGATCTGCCGGAAACGCCTTGCTCAACTCACCCGCCAGCTGGCCGGCCGCGATCAGATGCTGCCACGCGAGCGCGATGTCGCTCCCGTCTGACCTGCCTTCATCGCCCCCTGAGCCCCCAACGCTCAGAAGCCGATGCCGGAGATAGGCCGCCAGGTAGGTAGGGTGCTTCTCACACCAATCAGCCGACGCATCCAGCACGCACGTGACCCGCGAACGGAAGGTCTTGCACTTCGCCACATCGTCTTGCAGGTGGGCGAGGTCGCGCTCCAACTCGGCATCTAGCCAATACGCGAGCGCAGCCTCTTTGGTCGGGAAGTGGTTGTAAAGCGTCCGCTTGGCGACGTCGGCCTCCTCGGCGACCTGCTCCATCGTTACAGATTCGTAGCCCTGGGACTCGAACAAGCGCGCAGCCGTGTTGGCCAAATGCTCCAGCATTTGCAGGCGCTTGCGTGCTCGACGTCCCACTTCGGTGGAGGGGGTGTTCATAGCGCAAGTCGTTTCAATTAATATACGATATGCATTAGTATACGTCGTATACATTTTCACATCCATCTCTTCTGCCGAGAGGCGCCCAAGGATCGAGCGATGAAGATTGCTGTCGTGACTTACGGAACCGAAGGCGACACGCGCCCGCTTGCGGCGCTCTGTCGAGCACTCATGAATGCCGGTCACGCTCCGACGCTCTTGGCGGATAGCGGGACGTTGGGTTCTGCCACGGCGCTGGGCGTCCCTTCGGCACCACTATCAGGCGATATTCGAGGCGCGCTCATGCCGGGCGAAGGCCTTTCGACCGTAGTGAACCAAGCGAGTGGATTCAACAGTACGGCAAAGGCGCTGGCGCAAATAGCCAATACCCACGCCGTAGCCTGGATGCGGGAAGTGGTCGACGCCTCGGAAGGGTGCGATGCCATCATCGCCTCGGGGCTGGCAGCCTTCGTCGGGCTGTCGGTGGCCGAATATCGCGGCATCAGAGCGATCGGCACAGGCCTGTTTCCGATCACGCCGACCGCCGACTTTCCCTCGCCGTTCCTTCCTCCCGACAAGATTCCGCGCTGGCTCAATCGATTCAGCCATCGTCTTGTGAACGGTGCGTTGTGGCAGGCGTTCCGCAAGACCACCAATGCAGCGAGAGCGAGTATCTGCGGGTTGCCTGCTCGACGAAGTGTGTGGACCGACCATCCGATGCTGTATGGCGTGTCGCCCACCTTATTGGCTCGGCCGCATGACTGGCCGACCCATGCCTACGTATGCGGTCAATGGAGCATCGCCAATACGGAATGGACGCCTCCGCCCGAGCTCGAGGCTTTCCTGGCAGAGGGGGAGCCGCCGATTTATATCGGGTTCGGGAGCATGGCCGGCTTTGACCGGAGCCAGTTGGTGAAGACGCTCATTACGGCCGTCGCCGGACGTCGTGCGCTGTTCTATCCCGGATGGAGCGGCGTGGATGCGTCCGTGCTACCCGAGAACTTCTTCGTCGTCGGCGAGACGTCTCATCACTGGCTGTTCCCTCGGACGTCGATGGTCATCCACCATGGCGGTTCAGGAACGACGCATTCGGCCACACGAGCCGGTGTACCGTCGGTTGTCGTCCCGTTCGCCGGAGATCAGTTCTTTTGGGCGAATCGGCTCGAGCGTTTGGGGGTGGCGGGGAAGCCCGTGCTTGGCAAGCGAATTAGGAGCGAGGATCTGGCGCGGGCTATCGCATTCGCCGATCGTGAAGAGGTAAGAGCTCGCTCGACTGCAATAGGCGCGAAGATGGCGGGGGAGGACGGATTGAGGCATGCCGTCCGCACCATTGAAAGATTGATGGCGGACTCGCGTGTGCGGGAGACCGTTAGCGGCTGAGTCTATTCATCGTGTCGCCGTGTTCGTAGGATCGCGCTATCCACTTCCAGCCGTCGTGCGTCGATCTGAGCTCGACCAGTGACAGCGGGGCAATTTCGATTCTGGCCATGGCCTGTGGTCCCGAGCCAAGGGCGTGTGCGAGCGCGGCCCTAACGATCGCAGCGTGGGTGATCGCCAGGATATTCCCCTGAACCTGGCGCTGCAGCTGGCCCAACCAAGTACCGACCCGTTCCAATACATCCGCGTGTGATTCACCGCCGTGCGACGACGCGCGCGGATCGACTATCCAGGCATTGAGCGCCTCCGGCATCTCGCGGGCCAACTCGGCAAGCGATTTTCCGCGCCAGCTCCCATAGTCGACATCGCGGAGCGCCTCTTCGACGCGGGCATGTAGTCCCAAGACGGCGGCGGTTTGCAGCGCGCAGCGCGCCGGACTGGATAGCACTAAGGCCACTACCGGCCATTGATCGCGAACAGCGGTGGCCTCAGCCAGGCCGCGCGCGTCTAGCGGGTCGTCATCCGGGAATTGTCCGGCGCGCATCGCATGGGTAGGGGCGTGTGCGATCAGATAAAGCGAAGCATGCACGCTCAAGCCTCCATGCGGTCCATCTGGCAAAAGCCCGAACGGTCCATGTGATCTGTTTTCAATACTCGAATAATCACGCGTACAATCCTCCGCACACGATGTGCGGAAGCCGGTGCAAGACCGGCGCGGTCGCGCCACTGTAACCGGTGATCTCCGATCCCGGAAGCCAGACCTGCCGTCGTCTCCCCCAACAACCATTGATCGGGGCGCGGTCCCCCCGGAGGTTACATCATGAACGAAGCAGTCCTGAAGCCCGTCATCGCGCCGGCCCCTATCCCCGTGCGAGAACTTTTGCCCTGGGCCGTGTTCGTCGGCCTGATCCTGTTGATGGCGATCTATTTCGTCGGCGCAGAGGAAGGTGCGACGTCGATCATCCCCGGCATGTACGTCCACGAATTCGTGCATGACGGCCGGCACCTCCTCGGCTTTCCCTGCCACTGACAGGGAGAACGTGATGATTGGAAAGTTGCTCGTGCGCGGGATGCTCGCAGGCATCGCCGCAGGTCTCCTCACGTTCAGTTTCGCCAAGCTGGTCGGCGAACCGCAAGTCGATCAGGCGATCTCCTTCGAAGAAAAGCTCGACGCCGCCAAAGGCGAGGCGCCGGACCCCGAACTGGTCAGCCGTCATACGCAGGCCGGCATCGGTCTGTTGACGGGCGTCGTCACATACGGCGCGGCGTTTGGTGGGCTGTTCGCGCTGACGTTCGCCTACGCATACGGGCGTGTGGGCCGCCTCTCGGCGCGGCCGCTTGCGGCCTGGCTCGCGCTGGCGGCGTTCATTGCGCTGGTGATCGTGCCAAACATCAAATACCCGGCCAACCCGCCGTCGGTCGGCAATCCGGACACGATCGGCTATCGCACAGGCCTGTTCTTCCTGATGATCGTGATCTCGATCGCGACGATGGTCTTCTCCATCAGCGTGCGCCGTCATCTGCTGGCGAAGCTCGGTCAATGGAACGCGTCGATCGTCGCGGGGCTCGTGTTCGTCGCGATCATCGCGGCCGTGCAGCTCGGGTTGCCGTCGATCAACGAGGTGCCTGCCGCCTTCCCGTCCGTGGTGCTGTGGAAGTTCCGCGTCGCCGCGATCGGCATGCAGGTGATCATGTGGACGACGATCGGCTTGCTGTTTGGCGCGTGGGTCGAACGCAGCGAACGCGTCGCGGCGTACGCCTGACGCACGTTCCTGCCGGACGCGCCTACCGAAACATCCGGGGCGCGCTCCACGTCGATTCGCGGGCGAGGTCGACGAATGCGGCCAGGTAGTCGATCGACGCATCCGCCTCGCGGATGCCGAGGAAGATCTGCTTCGCGATGCCTTTCTTGCCGAGCTTGATCGCCACGACCGGCATCCTGTCCGCATATTCGTCGGCGAGCCATCTCGGCAGCGCGGCCACGCCGCGCCCGCTCGCCACCATCTGAAGCATGATGTCGGTCGTCTCGATCGACTTGTGCCGTCTCGGCACGATGCCGGCTGGCGTCAGGAACTGGTTGTAGATGTCGAGCCGGTCGGTTTCGACAGGATAGGTGATCAGGATTTCATCGATGAGCTGCTCGGGTGTCACGTAATCGACATGCGCGAGCCGGTGCGCGTCCGCGACGACCAGCACCTGCTCATAGTCGAACACGGGATCGAAGCGCAGCCCCGGCTTCTTCAGCGGATCGGGTGTCACGAGCACGTCGATGTCGTAGCCGAACAGCGCGCCGATGCCGCCGAACTGGAAGCGCTGCTTCACGTCTACGTCGACGTCGGGCCAGCGCGACAGATAGGGCGACACCACCTTCAGCAGCCATTGATAGCACGGGTGGCATTCCATTCCGATGCGCAGCGTGCCGCGCTCGCCTTTCGCGTACTGCTTCATCCGCTCCTCGGCCAGCTCGAACTGCGGCAGCAGCCGGTTCGCCAGCCTCAGCAGATACTGCCCACCCTGCGTGAGCCGCAGGCCGCGTCCCTCCCGATTCCAGATCGGCGTGCCGAGCTGCTGCTCGATTTTCCGGACGGTATGGCTGAGCGCCGACTGCGTGAGATGGAGTGCGTTGGCGGCCGCGGTCAGCGAACCCTGGCGCTCGACTTCACGGATGACGACGAGATGGAATCGTTCCAGCATGACTATCGCTCACTCAACCTATACATGAACAGATTTAATGGATGAATGAAATAATGCCATTTTATTTCATTGTTTGAAATCCCTATCATGGCTGCCGGATCTCACCATTTCTCCTGGACGGCAACCCATGGTTACGACACACAATCTCGGTTTCCCGCGCATTGGTGCCAAGCGCGAACTCAAGTTCGGTCTCGAACGCTACTGGAAAGGCGAATCGTCGCGCGACGAACTGAAGGCGCTCGGTGCGGAGCTGCGCCAGCGTCATTGGAACGACCAGCGCGAACTGGGGCTTGCGCCGATCGGCGACTTCGCGTTCTACGACCACGTGCTCGACATGAGCTTCACGCTCGGCAACTTGCCAAAGCGTGTGCAAGGCTTCCATGGCGATGCGCTCGATAACTACTTCCGCGTGGCGCGCGGCCGCTCGACTCAGTCGGCGGAGGAGCACGCAACGTGCTGCGGTGGCGTCGCGGCCGGTGAAATGACGAAGTGGTTCGACACGAACTACCACTACATCGTCCCGGAATTTCACGCCGATACCAACTTCTCGCTCGACCCATCGCGCCTGCTCCAGCAACTGGCTGAAGCGCAGGCACAGGGTGTGAAGGCGAAGCCGGTGATCATCGGCCCGGTCACGTATCTGTGGCTCGGCAAGTCGAAGGACGACTCGGACCGCCTCGCACTGCTGCCGAAGCTGTTGCCCGTATACGGCGCGCTGCTCGACACGCTTACCGCGCAGGGCGTCGAGTGGGTGCAGATCGACGAGCCGATTCTCGTTACCGAACTCGACGCCGAATGGCGGCAAGCGTTCCGGACCGCCTATGCGGCGCTGGAAACGCGGCGCATCAAGCTGCTGCTTGCGACGTACTTCGGTCAGCTTCAGGACAACCTGACGCTCGCCGCTTCGCTGCAGGTCGATGGCCTGCACATCGATGCGATCAACGCACGCGAAGAGGTCGTCGCGCTGGTTCACGAATTGCCGGTCGACCGCGTGCTGTCGGTCGGTGCGATCAACGGCCGCAACATCTGGAAGACGGACCTGAACGCAACGCTCGACTGGCTCGAGCCGCTCGCGAAGCAACTGGGCGAACGCCTGTGGCTTGCGCCGTCGTGCTCGCTGTTGCACGTGCCGGTCGATCTCGCGAGCGAAGAGAAGCTCGACGCTCAGATCCGTTCGTGGCTGGCATTCGCGCTCCAGAAGCTCGATGAACTGAAGGTGCTCGCCATGGCGCTGAACGAGGGCCGCGACAAGGTGGTCGACGCGTTCGCCGCGAATGCCGCCGCGATCGAATCGCGCCGTCGCTCGCCGCGCGTGAACAACCCGACGGTGAAGGCCGCGATGGAGCGCATCGACGCGCAGCTTGGCAACCGCATCAGCCCGTATCCGCAGCGCGCGCCGAAGCAGTCGGCACGCTTGAGCCTGCCGGCGTTCCCGACGACGACGATCGGCTCGTTCCCGCAAACCGGCGAAATCCGCCAGGCACGCAGCCAGTTCAAGGCGGGTGCACTGGGCGAAGCAGGCTACCGCGCCGCGATGCAGGCTGAAATCGAACGCAGCGTCCGCGAGCAGGAAGCGCTGGAGCTCGACGTGCTCGTGCACGGCGAAGCCGAGCGCAACGACATGGTCGAATACTTCGGCGAGCAGCTGGACGGCTACGCATTCAGCCAGTTCGGCTGGGTCCAGTCGTACGGTTCGCGCTGCGTGAAGCCGCCGATCCTGTTCGGCGACATCAGCCGTCCGAAGGCGATGACGGTCGAGTGGATCACGTACGCGCAGTCGCTCACGAACAAGCCGATGAAGGGGATGCTGACCGGCCCCGTGACGATCCTGAACTGGTCCTTCGTCCGTGACGACCAGCCGCGCTCGGTGTCGTGCTACCAACTCGCGCTCGCGATTCGCCAGGAAGTGCTCGACCTCGAGAAGGCCGGCGTGCGCGTGATCCAGATCGACGAGGCCGCACTGCGCGAAGGGCTGCCGCTGCGCCGCTCGCAATGGGGCGCGTATCTGAAGTGGGCGGTCGAGTCGTTCCGCATTACCGCGAACGGCGTGCAGGACGACACGCAGATCCACACGCACATGTGCTACTCGGAGTTCAACGACATCATCGCGTCGATCGCCGACATGGACGCCGACGTGATCACGATCGAGACGTCGCGTTCGGACATGGAGCTGCTCGACGCATTCGACGATTTCAAGTATCCGAATGAAATCGGGCCTGGCGTGTACGACATCCACTCGCCGAACATCCCGACGCAGGAGCACATCGTCGGCCTGATGAAGAAGGCGGCGGAGCGGATCCCGGCAGGGCGTCTGTGGGTGAACCCGGACTGCGGGCTGAAGACGCGCCAATGGGCCGAAGTGATTCCGGCGCTGACGAACATGGTCGCGGCCGCGAAGACGCTGCGCAGCCAGGTGCAATAACGCGAGAGCGTTTGGCGCCCGCCGTCGCAAATCGACGATGCGGCAGCGGGCATCGTACCGATCGAGTCCAGTCCGTCCCGGGCCTGTCCCGGGACGCTGCATTTCTCTTTCACGTCAGCGATTTAAGTCGCTTCAGGCGAACATTTTCCGAATCCCGGTCGATCCACGATAAAACTAAAACCTCGGTCGTAAGCCCAGAACCCAGATATGCTGTTGCGCGAATGCACGTTCGCGGTCCCTCCGCTATTGGGCGCATTGAGCAGAGTCGGAAGCCAATTCCAACTCCAACGCCTAGCCGCCCGTTCAACGCCGCCCTTCATATAGAAGAGAAGAAGATTCACCCATGGAACATCTCGACGATCTCTTCCTGTTCGTTCAGGTAGTCGACGCAGGCGGCTTCAGCGCTGCCGAACGCAGCACGGGCATCACCAAATCCCGTCTGTCGCGACGTGTCGCGATGCTTGAATCGTCGCTCGGCGTGCGGCTCCTGCATCGGTCCGCGCATGCATTCGGCCTGACCGCGTTTGGGGAAGAAGTGGTTGCGCACGCACGCGAGGCGCTGGCGAAAGTCAAAGAGATCGGCTTGCTCGCAAGCGACATGCGTGACGAGCCCTCTGGCGTCGTGCATCTGAACTCGTCGCTGCTGATCGGCGAGACCATACTAGCGCCCATGCTTGCCGAATTCGCGCGTGCCCATCCGCGCGTGCAAGTGCAGTTGACACTGTCCAATCGCTTCGTCGATCTGGTCGAGGAGCGAATCGATATCGTGATTCGCGCGGCGGTGAGTCCGCTTGCATCGGAAGACGTGATTGCCAGGCCGATTGCGCAAACGGGTTCCGCAGTCTATGGCCACCCGTCGTTGATCGCTGCATACGGACCACCTGCATCGCTCGATGCGCTGAACGATTTGCCGTGCCTCGCACAAGGCACGCTGGTGTCACCGCGGCCATGGCAATTTATTGGCGAGCAGGGGGAGGCGATCGATAGACGCATTACGCCTGTCATCGCGGTCGACAATCTGATCGCGATCCGTGAGTTGGCGATCGCCGGTGCAGGCTTTGCGCAGCTGCCCAACCATATTTGCGCCGACGCAGTGGCGGAAGGTCAACTCGTGAGGGTGCTCGACGGCATTCGTTCACAGGGCGCCACGATCTACGCGATGTATCCGTCGCGGCGCGGGATGGCCAAGGCCGCGCGCGTGTTGCTCGACTTCCTGCACGCACGGTGGCCTGCCTCTGACGAAGCGCAATGACGCTCTACGATGCGTGACATTGCGTATCGCGCTGTTGTCGTTCCATTTTCAGCACGCCGCGTTGCGCTACGCCCGCTCGACGGTCAGTAAGTGCCTCAGTAGATTCGACACCCATGGAGTGGGCTCGGTGGCTCGCTCGCTATCGATGGGAGTCGACGATGGACTTGCAGCAGAAAGTGGCCGTGGTTTCGGGGGCGTCGCGCGGCATTGGGCGTGCAACTGCGAAAGCGCTCGCAGCAAAAGGGGCGGCCGTGGCTGTCGTGTTCAGGGTGCAGCGTGAGGCGGCAGCCGCCGTCGTCGCTGAAATCGCCGCTGCGGGCGGTCGAGCCGAGGCATTCCAGGCCGATGTGACAGACAGCGAGTCGGTCCGCTCGCTGGCCGATGCAGTTGCCGAACGCTTCGGCCGCGTCGACGTGCTGGTCAACAACGCCGGGGTCTATGGGGAGCGCGCGATCGCCGACCTCGATGCGGCATTCTTCGCCGAGCAGTTCAACAACAACGTGCTGAGCGTGCTGCTGATGACTCAGGCATTTGCTCCTCATTTCAGCGCGAACGGCGGCAGCATCATCAACGTTTCGTCGAATCTGGCGCGCGCGCCGCAAGCACAGAACGGCGTGTATTCGGCCAGCAAGGCCGCGGTCGATACGCTCACGCGTGCCTTCGCGATCGAACTCGGGCCGCGCAATATCCGCGTCAATGCGGTGGCGCCGTTCGTTACGCGTACCGACATGACGGCTGGCATTCCCGATGACGTACGTGCGGTTCTCGCGTCGCAGACGCCGTTGCAGCGGCTCGCCGAGCCGGAGGATATCGCGGGGGTAATCGCGTCGCTGGCGTCGGATGACATGCGCTGGGTCACGGGTCGCACGATTCTGACCGATGGCGGCTTCACGAATTGATGCGCCAGCAGTAAGCCGGTGTTGACTTCTTGACGATGCCGCCGCTTCATTGCTCACCTCGGCCGCCCAAAGGCAGGCCTCGTCAGCCGCCCGTCGGAGACGTATGTCCCAACACGGCCGCGATCGCGAGAACGGCCAACATGACGAGCGCTTCAACGGACAGCCAAGCGTTGAAGCGGCCTTGCGCGGCCATGAGAGCCGGGCCGTCCTGATGAGCTTGAGCGTGTAGAGCGGGCAGGACCACCACACGGTTCCAGCCGCCCAATGCCACCGCCGAGGCGACGCACACGAGCTTCGCCGCGAGTATCCAGCCCCAGGCCGTGCCGAAGAGCGGCCCGCTTGCCTGCGCGGTGTCCTGCATCACGTTATAGAAGCCGGTGATCAGAACGATCAGAAGTGCGGCTGTTGCCAGATGCGACAGCTCCGTGCAGAAAGCCACCCTTTGCTCGGCCGCTACTTGAGCCTTCGGCGCGGACCAACGCAGCGTCGCTGCCGCGACGATCACGCTGCCGGCCCATAGCGCCGTCGCGCACAGATGCACGACATGGATAGCTTCTCGCGCCGAGAAGTCGCCCGAATCAGCCGCGTGGCTGGCTGCCGCCTTGCCGGCCGCCCAAGCGAGGAGGCCCACGGCGAACAGCGGCAGGCCGCGCCGCTCGAGGAGGCGGCTCAGCGTCGCCAGCAGCGCGCCGATGAACCCGACCGACCACGCGACGCCGTAGTGCGACTCCTTGAGCACGGCGGTGACCGCAGAGCCTGCCTCGGCAAGCGGCGTGCCGCTCATCACGGCTGCCTGCAGCCAGAGGTACGCGAGGGCCGTGAGCGTCAAGGCGAGCGCGAGACCCGCCTGCCAACCGCGCAACGTGGCCGGCGTGCCCATGCCGCTTCGCGTCCCCATCACGGCGCACGCGAGCGAGCCGGCCGCCGTCGCGAACAGCATATTCTGCATGGCTGCCACAGCGATCTGCGCGGCGACGAGCGGCTCCATGGTCACTTCACCGTGTGCAGTTTCATGAAAGGACTCCTCTCAGGTCAGAACAGCGGCTTGCCGATCGAATTCGGGAAGATGTCGTCGAAGTAGATATGGGCTTGCACCAAGACGCCCGTGTGTGCGCCGGTCCTGCTATTGACGGGAATCTGCGCTTCGACGCCGAACTGCCCGTAGCGATTGATCCAGAGTACGCCGGGGTTGATCGTGCCCGTTGTCTGTCCGGAGCACGCGCCAGCCGTGCAGGTGCTCATCGGGAATTCGACGACCGGAATCAGGTTGCTGAACGGCTGGGGCAGCCCGAGATCCTTCACCTGCTGCTGTAGGTACGGAATGCTGTACTGCAGCGTCAAGCCCCAGCCGAGCGAGTTCGGCCCCGTATCCGACGAAGCGGTCGTGAGGTTCGGACCGATCGTGCCGGTGATCGCGAACGGCCTCAGGTAGCCGAGCGACGCGGGCAGGTCGCCGAAGCCCTTGCCGAAATAGACGGTCGGCGTGAACGTCGAAAAGGCGTTCGCGATCGCTTTCGAGCCGGTGCCGCCGAGGGTTGCAAGAAGCCCGACCGACGCCATGAATTCATGCTTCGCATTCGCGTAGACGAGATATTTCGCGCCGAGCGTGAAATTATCCCAGCCCTTCGCGCTGCCGTCCGGCGAGTTCTGGCTCGTGTAATTGCTCGCGATGCTGAACGCGAGATTCTTCGTGATCAGCTTGTCCCACTCGTACGACACCGAGTTGACGTTCATGTCGTTGCCATTGCTGTCAGGCGTCTTGATGTGGCTGTACTGCAGGTTGAACTCATCGCCGACGCCGGGATCGTCGACGGCCATCGTCGCCGGAAAGACGCGGTCGCCGACCACCGCGTGAGCGGCGGCTTCGAATGACGCAAGGGTTGACGCGAGCGCGCACAATGCAACGGCGGCCCGTTTGAGAGTGGTTCGCATAATAAGGTCCCGATTTTGAATTATTGAGCGATGCAGCCGCGATAGACACGCGACGACCTGCGACGTCGGTCATCGACACCGCAAGAAAACCTCAGCGAAGGTCAGGACCAGGCGGGAGGAGCGCGCGGCAGAGCCGGCGTCAGCACCGTGTACGGGCGGAACGCAGCAGCGACGAGCGGGGGAGGAAAGAAGGGGCGCAGCGGCGCGACGCTCGATGCAACGGCCACGCTAGGCAAGACCGGCGAGTGCGCGATCAGCCCGCAATACGGGCACGCATCGCAAAGCAACGACGAATCGACGCCATGGTGGTGCCCGGCATGGGCATCTAACGCAACCTCGGCGACCGGATGATGGTGATGTAAATGATGCGCATGCTGCTCGACGCCGCCATAAGCGCTGCGCAGCACCTGGGACACCGTCGGCGCGACTACGCTCAGCAGGATGGCAAGCATCCCGAGCCAGGCGCCGATCTTTTGACGGTGGCGGTTGAGCATGGCGAATCAGCGAGACGTTAAAAAATTGGCAGAGGAATGGCCGACCCGTCGCCGCTCGTCACCGGCGGCTGGTCGAGCGCGGCCAGTCTGCAACAAGCCGCGCGATGAGTAGGTGGCGGAGCGCACCAAATCTGTCGCCTATCGTGAGCTTCCCCCATCGTATAGCGGCAATTTAGCGCACCGGTTAATTGAAATGTGGCGAGACGCCGCTCCCCTAATCTGAATAAGTGCATAGCCTTCGCCCGGCCCCGTAGAAGTGTTTCGGCGATAGCGGGGCGAATACGTTGCCGCTATCAGGTCGCCAGCGCCGCCCGGCACTCTTTGGCGCACGCGCGGCATGATTCCATGCATGCTTTGCACGGCTCATGCTGGTCCGCATGCTTAGCGCACTCCGCCGCGCAATCGCTGCATGCATCCAGTGCGACCCTGGCAAGCGCCGGAACATGGGCCGAGTTCTGGTTGGCAAGCTGTTGCATCGCCGTGCAAAGGGAAAGCATTTGCGACACGCTGGTTGCGCAGGCGGCCAGGTCCTGGTTCCCGCTGCCCAGAAGACGGATGCAGTGGCTTACACAGGCTTGTCCCTTCGATACGCACACGCCCGCCGAATCGGCAAGCGCCTGGTAGTGACCGCCATGGTGCAGGTGAGAGGTTTCCGCGGGAGCGCTTTCCTGGGCCGAGACCCGTTCCATCGTGGCCAGTGCGGAAAGCGCCAGCAGCCCGGTACCGAATAGTGCGTCACGTCTGTCCATGTGAGAATCTCCAGAGAAAATTCACCGCAACGACAACACGTTCGAAGTCCCGCATTCGCAGCCGCGGGGGAGTGCGGCAGGAACCGCCAAATCCTAACATCAATGGAGCGCTGCTGAATTATTCCGGCTGTCGTTCGTGCCTGACGCATCAATATCAATGCATGGGTGCACAGGCGCTCCACGCATAGACGCAGCGACAATCAGCCAGCCGTCACGCGAACGCCCATCAGGCCGGCCGAGATGCCGTGCCTGCGGACGCGCCGGTAACCGCCGATGCCGCTATCCACGCGCGCCATTGAGTCGCGAAGTCGAATTGCGGATTGATCGCAAACGCAGCGTCGAGCGCTTCTGCCAGCGTGCGTCCTCGTTGTAGTGCGATGAAGGCCGTATGCGCGGCCTCTGAGTGGACGAGCACCGTGGGTTGCCACAGGGGACGCACGACGAGCGCCCATGCAGGTCCGTCGAGCCGCTGCGGGAAGACTCCGCCTGACTGATGCGCGAACCAGACGTCGGCAATCGCGTAGTCCGATGCAATGGCCACGCATGCCGGATGCACAGTGAGCCGCGCGTCGAGCAGGCGCTCATCGGCTAGTTCGAGCCATTGATGCGGCGTGAAAGGCGTGACATCGGCTGCGAAAGAAGCGTCGTGCAGCGCCCATTCGAGGCGGGCGACGTCCACAAAGTATCGAAAGCGCGAGTCGCGCTCATACTCGCCGACAAAGGCCGGCAACCTATCGCCAAAGCGATTGAGATCGCCGCTGCGTGACGGATGCTCACGCGCATACGCAAGCGACAGTGCATCGAACCACGCGTCGCCGCCCAGCGCGAGCAGCACGGGATACGCGTTCGCGAGCGCCGCGCGCCAGTGGGCGCGGACGTTGCCGCGGTACAGGCCGATGCGCTGGCGCAGGATCTCATCGGAACCGGCGGCTACGGGAGGCGGCGATTTACCTACCGCACCTTCGGCGGGCTGTGCGGCTGTGGCGCCGGAGACCGGCGATAACGGCTTGGCGAGTGCGAGCAGTGACGGCTCGCACCGCGGATCGTCGAGCGTCGTCGCGAAGATTTGGTGGACCGATTCAAACTGCACAGTCATCAGTCGCGTTCCCTCCCGGCCGTCTGCACGGGTAGACTCTGCTCTGCAAATCGCGCGCGAGCCGGGCTTCATCGATCAGCACGCTCAACGGCGGAATTGCCGTGTCCCATTCGATCAACGTCGGCACGTCGCCGAAGCGGCGCAGCGCATATTCATAGAGGTGCCAGACAGCCGGCGCGACGCGTGAGCCATGATCGTCGATGACGGCGGTTTCTGTGACACGATGGCCGGCCAGATGAATCTCGCCGACCACGCCGGGTGCCAGCTCGTTCATCGCCGCGATCGCGTCCTCGCCGTGATTGCACTGGTTCACGTACAGGTTGTTGACGTCGAGCAGCACGCCACATCCAGTGCGGCGCGCGAGTTCGGCGAGAAAGGCTGTCTCACCATAGCGGTCGCCGTCGAACCGTAGCCAGGTGGAAACATTTTCGAGCAGAATCGGCCGCCTGAGCACCTCCTGCACTTCGCCGACGCGCGCGCACAGCTGATCGAGCGCTGCGTCGGTCAGTGGCATCGGCAACAGGTCGTTCAGATGGCCGGCGGCAGTGGCAGACCAGCACAGGTGCTCGGAGACGACCTCCGGTTCGATGCGCTCGACCAGTCGCTTCAGCTTGCCTAGATGCCCCGCATCGAGCGGCGTGGCCGAGCCGAGCCCGAGGCCGACGCCGTGCAGGCTGACCGGCAGATCCCGCCGCACGCTGTCGAGCACGTGCAGGTCGTAACCGCCCTCGCCGAAATAATTTTCGCTGTGTACCTCGACCCAGTCGACCACAGGTGGCGAGGTAAGAAAATCGGCGTAGTGCGCATGGCGCAACCCGACCCCGACGCCGGACGGCGCACAAGCTGCCGGAACGGCGGCAATCATTCGAACTCCGGGATGTAGCAGCGATAGCCTCGTGACATGCTGCGTGTCAGGATTCGATCTTGCCGCCCAATTTTTCGCAGGTGCCTTTCGGTAAGGCCTTGAAATCTCCCTTGTCGTTGTCGACCTTGGCCTCGCCCGCACATCCGTGCACGCCGGTCTTACTTCCGCAGTCATTCTGGCCAGCCTTGGCGATGCCATAGCACGCCACCTTCTCTTCCGTCTGGGTAGCGGCGCTGGCTGTCGCAGCAATGCTGGCGAGTGCCACGGCAAGCAGGGCCTGCCGGTTGAATTTCGATTGCATCCTATTTCTCCAAGGTAGGGGCGGCATGTGGTTATCGATGGTGTCGGAGCTGGGCATCGCTCAGGTAACCTGCGCTCGCGAGCATTGAGCTGGCACAACGCCGTTTGCACACTTCTGCCGCCGCCAGAACGAGTATGACACGACGCTTTATAGACGCACTCGAGCAAGGTCCTACACGGCCATGGGGACAATCCCGCCGTATGCCGTCTACGAGCGTCCGGTACGCGGCTACTCAGCGGACGTTCGCCGCGACGGTCCGGACTGGGTCGAAATACGCCCGCCGAGCGCCGCACGGTCGCGAGTCCAACTCTTGCGATGCAGCAGAGACTGCCGGAATTAAGCACCCAATACGGATACTCGATCAAATGATGCCAGCAATGACGCCGACGAGGCCCGCCACGCAAACCACCATACACACCGGCACGAGCAGGCAAAGCGACGATCGGCGCAAGCGATAGGGCGCGGGCAAGGCCTTGACGGCCAACGTCACGAGAAAGCCGATGACGATCGGCAGCAGCAACGCATTCAAGGCTTGCGCGGCAATGTTGAGCCACACGAGGTTCGGTACATACCACACGACCGCGGCGCATCCTGCGATACACGCTGCGTAAACGCCGTAAAACCAGCGCGCCGAAAACGGATGCATTTCGAGCGACCGACGATAGCCGGTGACTTCGCCAAGCCCCCATGCCAACGCAAGCGACGCCACGACCGCAGCCACCATCGCTGCGCCGATCACGCCGACGCTGAAGAGCGGGGCGACATGCGGATTGCCCAGGACATCGGCCAATGTGAGGCTGATTTCGCCGACGCTCGTCAACGTGCGCGGCATGCCGCTGCTCGAGACGGTCGCGGCCATCGCGATCAACACGGCCCCCGTGAGCAACTGCGTGAGCACCGCACCGATCGCCGTATCGCGTCGCTCCGCACGGTATTGCTCGTCGGACAAGCCTTTTTCCACCACAGCCGCTTGCTGGTAAAAGATCATCCAGGGATTGAAGACGGCACCGATCAGTGCTGAGGCAAGATACAGAAACGACTTGTCCCGTACGGGAATGTCGACGGCATGCCGCAGCATGACTGCGGGATCAGGATGCGCCAGCCATGCCACGGCAAGGAAGGCCAGCGAGCACGCGCCGATCCACAGCGTCACGCGCTCTGCACGTCGATACGAACCCGTCGCAACGACGGCCATCAGTACCGCCACACTAAGCGGCAAGGTCACCACGCGCGATAGGCCATAGAGTTCACCGATGCCGGCAATGGCAGTGAGTTCGGTGATCAGCGAGCCGATCGTCGCGACGATGAGGCTACCGGCAGCGAGCCATGCCGCTCCCTTTCCGAAATGCTCCCTGACGAGTTCGCCGTAGCCGCGGCGTGTCGCGATGCCGAGTCGGACGGTCAGCTCCTGCACGACATAGAGCACCGGCGTCAGCAGCAACAGCAGCGGCAGCAGGCGATAGCCCCATTGCGCCCCGGCCTGAGCGGCCGTGACCACGTTGCCGGCATCGGTGTCGGCCAGCATGACGAGTAGTCCGCTGCCCAAGGCGGGTACTGCTCTGAACGAACGGGCGAGTTTCATAGGGTGTGCGCGTATCGCATGAGGGATGCCATCCGATCGACGGACGGCGAGCCCGCGATTGTATCGTCGATAGGCACCCGTCCTATCGACGATACGCGCTCACACGGCTCGACAGCTAATGACGGTAGCCGATTCCGGCGGCATCGGCGGCAACGGTATGCCCGATTCGCGCAGCGTCGCGCCGGTCAACACGACGCCATCGCCCGCCAACGACGTGAGCAAGTCGGTCTTCTTGACGAAATGCGGGGCGGCAGGCTGATGCAGTACCCGCACGAGATAGCGCCGCTCGTCGAGCAGGCCCTTCAGCGGCAACGCCGGCATGTAGCGCGCCGTGTCCTCGCGCTTGCGGTAGACGGCCACCAACGACGCGCTGCCATCGGCACTCGTGGCTTGCACCCAGGCGAGCGAATCGCCGAGATTGCCTTGCCGCAGCACGCCCTCGTGCACCACATGCCGCCACTGCTTGAACACGGCGATCCAGTAGGCGAGTTCGGCCGCTTCTTCCGTAGGCAAGGTACGCACATCCATTTCGATACCCAGATGCCCGAACAGCGCGACCGCGGCGCGAAACGCCAGCGCATGGCAGCGATGGGTCGTATGCGAGTGAAATGGCCCGATGTGCGCGCCCATCACCTCGGGCGGGAAGAAGCGTAGAAAGCCGCGCTGAATATCGATGCGTGTCAGCGCGTCGTTGCAGTCGCTGGTCCAGATGCGATGGGTATGTGCGAGTACGCCGTAGTCGGCACGTGAGCCACCTGACGCGCAGCTTTCGATCTCGACTGTCGGAAACGCCTCGCGCACACGCCCGATCAATCGATAGAACGCGAGCGTTTGGCGTCGATAAGCCGCGCGCCCGCCGTGCCCAGCCGCGGCGAGGTCGCGATTCATGTCCCACTTCAGATAGGCGATCGGCTGCTCGCTCAGCAAACGGGCCAGGCTGTCGAACAGATAATCGGTCACGGCCGCGTTGGCGAGATCGAGTACCAGCTGATGACGCCCCGTCACGACCGGGCGTCCGTCGAGCCGCAACACCCAATCGGGATGGGCGCGGTACAGGTCGCTATCGGGGTTGACCATTTCAGGCTCGACCCATAAGCCGAACTGCATGCCGAGGCGTTGCACATGGTCGACCAGCGGCACGAGGCCGTGCGGATAGTGGCGCGCATCGGGCCACCAATCGCCAAGCCCGGCGCGATCGTGATCGCGTCGATGAAACCAGCCGTCGTCGAGCACGAAGCGCTCGATGCCGAGTCGTGCCGCAGCGTCGGCCAGCGATTTCAGATCGTCGAGATCATGATTGCAATAGACGGCTTCCCAAGTATTCAGATGCACGGGCCTTGCCTTCATGCGCCCGTGCGGCCAGGCGAGCAGCCGCTTTCTGACGAAACGATGGAAGTGGGAAGCCAAGCCGTTCAACCCGTCGGTGCCGAACGACAAATACGCAGTGGGCGTGCGGTAGCGCTCGCCGTAGCCGAGCACGACCTCGCCGGGTGCGAGCCATTCGCCGATCTGCAACTGACGGCGACCGTCGTTCAACGGCTCGATCAATATCGTGTGGTTGCCGCTCCAGCCCAGATGCGCGCCGAGCACCGCACCCGTGTCGTCATCGAGCGCGGTGCCGACGATGACGCCAGGGAACGAATCGTTCGACGTGCGTCCGCGTCGGTTGTCTCGGCGCCAGGTGGCCACACCCAGTCGCTCCCGCGCCTCCTGGAATTCGAGCGTCCAGCGGCCCGTGAACCCAAGCACCTGATCCATGTCGGCCGGCAACGGCACGCACGCCGCCGCGAGCCAATCCACGCGAAACGGGACATCACCGCGGTTCTCGAGTTCAGCCCACGCGCTCACAACGTCGGATTCGGGATCGATCGCATAGCTTATGGTCAGGCCCAGCATCGCTGTTTTGTCTGCGAGCTTGAACACGATCGCGTGCGGCTCCCAGCAGACGTCTTCGAGGCAGAACGCATGCGCCCAGTCGAGATCTCCATGACCGGCAGGGCGGCCGCCCGCCAGGGCGGGCTGCTGGAACCACCCGAAGCCGTGCGTCGGCAAGACGGTCAGCACAGGGTCGCCGTCTAGCAGCGTAGGGGGATGCGGCCGAACACCCGCGATGGGCCAGGCGTGCTCGACATCATGCCGCCGCGCGCCGAAGTGACGCCATGCCGGCGGCATGCCGGCCGTCCGTTCGAACACGAGGCTGACGGTAGTGCCGTCGACGTGGATAAGCGATGTCTCGCTCATGCTTCAACCCTTGGTGGCACCCATCGTCAGGCCGGCGATGAAGTGCTTTTGTTTGAGGAAAAAAATGAAGACGGGGGGCAGCGCCGCCACGATCGAGCCTGCCGCGACGAGCTGCCATTGGGCGACCCACTGTCCGTTCAGTGCCTTCAAGCCAGCGGTTACGGGCATCGCGTGATCGCCTTCGATGAGCACGGTGGCCCAGAAATAGTCGTTCCAGACGAACGTGAAGACGAGCACCGATACCGCCGCAACGGCCGGCTGCACGAGCGGCAACACGACTTTGCGGAAAACGTCGAACTCGGTTGCACCGTCCATCCGTGCCGCTTCGATGAGCTCGCGGGGCAGCTCGAGGATGAAGTTGCGCATGAAGAAGGTACAGAAGCCGCTTTGGAATGCGACGTGAAACAGCACGAGACCGAGCACGGAGTCGTAGAGTCCCAGGCGCAAGCTCAACGCTCGCACCGGCACCATGAGGATCTGAAACGGGACGAAGTTGCCGCCGACGAACAGGAAGAACACCGGCAGATTCCATCGAAACCGATAGACGCCGAGTGCAAATCCCGACAGGCAACTGAGCGCCACGGCGCCTGCCGTGGCCGGTATGGCGATCAGCGCGCTATTGACCAGATAGCGCGCGAGCGGCGTGTCATGAAAGATGCTCGCGTAGTTGACGGCTGCATGCCACTGCGTCGGCACGCCCCAGTAGTTGGCTGCGAGGATGTCGGCGGGCCCGCGAATCGACGTCAGCGCGACGGCGATCAGCGGTAGCAGCCAGATCACGAGCGCAACGGGCAGGGCGATGCGATAGAGCCATTGTGTGGGCCGGGCGGCTTGCTGGATCGGTGTCGGGAACACTTAGTGCCGCTCCTGTTCTTGTCGATAGATGCGCACGATCACGAACGCGATGTAGACGAGCATGATCAGGAACAACACCGTTGCGATGGCCGAGCCGTACCCCATGCGATAGCCGTACTCGCTGAGCGCCTGCTCGTACATGTAGTAGGCGAGCACGCGCGAAGAACCGTACGGACCGCCTTGCGTCATGATCGACACCATGTCGAAGCTGCGCAGCGCCCCGACGACGGTCACCACGACGGCGACGAAGGTCGCAGGGCGCAATTGCGGCAGCACGACGCGCGTCAACATCGACCATCCTTTCGCCCCCTCTAGACGTGCCGCTTCGATGAGATCCGCACGGACGTTGTTGAGCCCAGTCAGATACAAAATCATGCAGTAGGCGATCTGCGGATAGAGACCGGCCACGACGATGCCGTAAGTCACATAGCGCTCGTCGGACAGCACCGCCACGCGGCCGATGCCGAACCAGTGGAGCACGTGAAACAGCAGGCCGTTGGCCGGGTCGTAAAACCAGCTGAAGACGAGCCCGATCACGGCCTGTGAAATGACGAACGGGAAGAAGAACAGCGACTTGACGGCACGCATCCCGAACACGGACTGGTTCAGAAACAGGGCGAGGAACAGGCCCGCGGGAATCGACAGCATGAAGCCCGCGAGCCAGATCACGTTGTTCTTCAACGCCGCGCGAAAATCGACGTCGCCGGCCAGCTCGATGTAATTGGCGAGGCCGACGAAACGCGCTTTGCCGAGCCCGTCCCACTCGTAGAAGCTCAAGGCGATCGACTGCACGATGGGTGCGAGCACATAGACGGCAAAGAGCACCAACGCCGGGGTCAGGAATAGCCAGGGCGCGATTGAGCGCTGATGACGCGCCCAAAACGATGCCCCGGAAGCGTTACGTTCGGTGATGGTCGTCTGCAAGGAGCCTCCGCAGCGGGACGTCGTGGCGATTATTTGTAAGCGTGCTCGCGCACTTGCTCCAGGCGAGCCAGCACATCGCTGCGCGTCTCGGGCTTGAGCATGTAGCGTTGAAAGCCGTCCATACCGGCTTTCGCCATTTCGGCGGGGGCATCGCGATCGAAGAACTGCGACAAGCCGTCAGCGTTCGCGAGCAGTGCGGCGCCAGCCTTCAGGTAAGGATCGGACGGCGGCGGCGCTTCGCGGTTGACCGGCAATTCCTCGGTCATGCGACCGAACCTTGCTTGCACGTCGGCTCGTGCCATATAAGCGAGAAAGCGCCGCGCGTCGGCCTTGTTTTTGGCGCCCGCGGGGATATGGATCGTCTCGATCGGCGCCTCCTCGGCATCCGGCACGCTCGCCGCGATCGACGGGAATGGCATGAAGCCGAGCTTGTCTTCGCCGAGCCCTGCCTGCTTCATCGGCGCGACGGCGAAGTTGCCCATCAGGTACATGGCTGCCTCGCCCTTTACCATCGCGGGCACGGCTTCCTCCCACGTGTAGGACGCGTGATCGGCGAGGAAGTAGCCGTGTTTCGTCAGATCGTCCCAGCGATCGAACACGGCTTGAACGCGCTTGTCCGTATAAGGCACCGTGCCGTTCGTCAGGTCCATATGAAACCGGTAGCCGTTCACGCGCAAGTCCAGATAATCGAACCACGCGGCGGTGGTCCAGGGCTGCTTCGTGCCGATCGCAAACGGCGTGATGCCATTGGCCTTCAACTTCGCGCATGCATCGAGCAGGGCGTTCCACGTCTTCGGTGGCTCGATGCCGAGTTTGGCAAAGAGGTCCTTTCGATAGTAGATGCCCCATTGATAGTAGACGTAGGGCACGCCCCATTTCTTGCCGTCGATCGTCGTCGCCTGTGCCGCCGATTTCAATTTTTCGTCGAGACCGTTATGGCTCCAGACATCCGATACGTCGTCGAACAAGCCGGCCTTGACGAATGGCGTCATACGGTGACCGGGGTACCACGTCACGATGTCGGGAGGATCGGCAGTCAGGAAGTTGCGGATCGAGGTCTTGTAGCCCTCGTGATCGAACGTGTTGACCTTGACGTGCACATCCGGGTTGTCGGCTTCGAAGCCCTCGACGGCCTGCGTGAACGCCGCCTTGACGGCCGTATCCGAGGTGTCGGTATTGATGACGAGCGTGCCTGCCATCGCCTGCAAGGCGAACGTCGTCATGAAAATGGCGGGTAGCGCGCGTTGGGCGATGTGTAGTCGTAGGTTCATACTGCTTCCTCACTGGTTGACGTCTTTGTTCGTTGTGTTGTGAAGCCGGGCATCGTGGGCGAGACACCTTCGATGCAGCGCACGAGCGCATTACCCTTGTCGTCGAACGCGTGCAGCGACTGCGGCGCCAGCACGACGGGCAGGCGTTGGCCAGGCCGAACGTTAGCTGCGCCTGGCAGCTTCATGATCCACAGCGCCTGCGCGCTGTCGCCTTGCAGATAAACATAGGTGGCATCGCCGAGCCGTTCTTGCCACCGTACCTCGCGCACCACGTACTGGCTGTCGGTGCTCGCGCCCGCGTCCTCCGGGCGCACACCCAGCGTGAGCGGCGCGCCGGGCGGCAGATGGCCGGCCTCGACCGCCACATCGAGTAATTCGCCGCTGGGCAGGCGGACGCGGGCCAGACGCTCGCGCGCATCGACAAGCTCGGCCGCAATGAAGTTCATCGTCGGAGAACCGATGAAGCCTGCGACGAATCGATTGCGCGGATGGTGATAGAGCTCGAGCGGCGATCCGCATTGGGCCAGGCTGCCTTGCTCCCGTAGCGCGTCGCCCGAGTTCAACAGGACGATCCGGTCGGCGAGGGTCATGGCTTCGACCTGATCGTGCGTGACGTAGATCGTCGAGGCTCGCGCGATGCGCTGGTGGACTCTCGCAATCTCGTGCCGGGTCTGTACGCGCAGCGCGGCGTCGAGATTCGACAGCGGTTCGTCGAACAGGAACACACCCGGCTCGCGCACGATCGCCCGCCCGATGGCGACGCGCTGCCGCTGTCCACCCGAGAGCGCCTTCGGCAGTCGATCGAGCAGCGTCTCCAGTTGCAGCGAGCGTGCCGCCGCAAGGACCTTCTCGTGAATCACGGCCTTATCGACCTTGGCGAGCGTCAAGCCGAACGACAGGTTTTCATAGACCGTCATGTGAGGGAACAAGGCGTAGCTCTGAAACACCATCGCTACGCCGCGTCGTGCGGCCGGCACGCTGTTCATCGGTTTGCCGTCGATGAGCAACTCGCCGCTCGTGATGTCTTCCAGCCCCGCGATCATGCGTAGCAGCGTCGACTTGCCGCAGCCCGATGCACCCAGCAGGACGCAGAACTCGCCCGGCGCCACGTCGAGATCGACGTCCTGCACGACCGGCCGCGTGCGTCCGTAAGCCTTTGAAACCTTTCGCATGACTACGCTTGCCATCTATGTCTCCTCCTATGCCGTCTTTAGCGGCTTGGAGGCGGCCGATCGTGCACCGCCTCCGTTACATGCCTCTCAGTCTGGCAGACCGTTGAGCAGCTCCGCCGGTGCTTGAGCGCTGTCGTACGTGAGTGCCACGATCTTCGCAATGTGCTGGCTTGCCGATGTACCGACCGGGATCGAGATCGTCGGCGACGAGCACGTATAGCCGGGCGAATTCGTCTGCGTCGCCGAGTAGTAATTCGTACTCGTCGTGCCGTCGTCGTAAGTGATGTTGATGGCACAGGACGTAGCGGCGATCGCAGCCGGGAAGTGCGGCGTCCAGGTCAGCGAGCCCGAGTAGCCCGTGACTTGCCACGGCTTCGTACTGGTGAAGGCGAGCTGGATCGCGGAGCCGTTCGTGCTGTCCACCTTCTTGACCGTGATGTCCACCGGCAGCGTGTAGGAACCGTTTGCGCCATTGCTGTACAGCGGGACATGGTGGACCGTCAGGTAGTTGCTCGTGCCGAAGTTCGACGGCAAACGCGGCAGCGTCGTAAAGCTGTTGTGCACGCCGTCGAAGTCGAGACCGATGATCTTCGTGATCGTGTCGGCGATCATCACGAACGGCACCTCCGGATAGGTCCGCGCATAGCCGTCGGAGGCGGTGTTGGCGTTGGTCACCTGCGTGTTGGCCAGCCGGCGCAGCCACTTCCACCCATCGTCGTAACGGCTGACGGAGCCATCGCCCACGTTGAAGAACGCGCTCGGCAGATAGGTGAAGCTTTCGATGCCAGGCGTGTAGTTGTGGTTGTTGTTCGTGTACTTGGTTTCCGCGTTGCTGTCGATGAAGTCGGCCTGATTTTCCGCGTTTTGCCAGTACGTCACGACGTTCTTGTAAAGCGGAAAGATATTCGGCTCTTCGACGTAACCGTCGACGTACGACAAGCCCGACGCGTTAGCGGTCGTATAGACGGTGCCCTGCGTCCCGACGAGCGCGGCGTAGAGGTGGCTGCCGCCCCACCAGTGCGAATTGAAGTTGGCTTGCAGCGTCGAGCAGCGATTGGCGTACTGCGGCTGCGTCGTCGGATCAAGCAGGAATTCCGGGCGCTGCGCAAGCTGGCAGTAGTAGGCCACCTCGGTTGCCGCTGAATCGGCGCCGAGGAAAATATCGTCACCGCTCGGGATGAACTGCCTTTCGACGGGGTCGTACGCGAACTCGTTGTACGTACCCGTTTCGCCCGTTTGATTGCGGGACAGCCGGAATCCGTCGGCGTTCTGGTAGGGCTGGTTGTTGTAGTAAGTATTGGTCCAGTACTGGTTGTTGATGTAGTCGATGTAGTTCTTGAGCGGCGTGGCGACGAGTGCCTGATCGCCGGTCAGCTTATAGAGCGTCATGAGGCTTTGGCCGATTTCGAACACGGCCGGCTGTTCGTCTCGCTGCTCGTACGCCTTGCCGTTCGTGCCGAACGCCCAATAGGGCATGCCGAGGCCGGAGTTCTGGTGCAGGTTCTCGGCAAAATGCTGGGCCATGTTGAGGTTCTGCGCCGAATACCCCATGTAGTAGGCACCGGTCAGATAGTGGGCGAAATCGCGCGAGTAGTAGGCGCAGCGGTTCGCAATGCTGGCCAGGTAGCCGTTCCCGCCGTTCGCGAGCGCCGCATCCATCGAGGACTGACTGCAATCGACCGGATTGCCGAAGGGATCGGTAGCGGTATCCGTGCTCCAGCCCTGGCTACTGAGCCAGCTGTAATTGGCGTCGGAGAAGACGAGCTTCGTCGCTTCGTTGACCGATGCGTTGAAGCCATCAGCCAGGTTGGCTTGATCGGTTGCCGTCGGAGCAGGCTCGTTCGAGGTCGCGTAGATGAGATTCTGGTTGACGGGTGCCGCGGTCTTCGCGCTGGCGGCAAAGTTGGCGACGGCCGCCGATGGATTGCTCGTGCTGTTGCCGCAGCCGGCGAGTCCCAGCTCCAGCAGGGCAAGCATGCCTACGCCCCAATAACGGTGACGTGGGTGAAGCAGCGGATGATGTGACGTGGCATTGCGTGAAGCGCTCATCTGAATCTCCTTTGGTAAAAGGGAAACTCATTGCCAAAAACGTTAAATAAGGACTGCGAACTACATAGATAGTTACTACCCCTGCATCGTGAACTTTCGTTTTCTCATGTCGTAGTGACGGCACCGGGTGCCGCGCATGTTACCCGGGTGTTCAGCGCAGATGCGCGCCGCAGGACTGCCTGACGATCAACGGCGCGACTTCCATGACGCTGGTTTCTTCCGGTGGGCCGCCCCCGATGACGCGCAGCAGTGTTGCGGCGGCGTCATTTCCCTCTTTGAACGGGTCGGTGCGCATGGTCGTGAGGGCAGGGCAGGCGAAGGCGGCGAGCGGAATGTCGTCGTAACCGACGACCGCGACGTCTTCGGGCGTGCGCAGCCCTGCTTCACGCAGCGCGGCGAGCGCGCCGAACGCGATCGTGTCGTTGCCGGCGAACAGCGCTGTCATGCCAGGTGCGCGCTCGAGCATCGCTCGCATCGCTTCGTAGCCGCTTTGTGCGCTGTAATTGCCATAGCCGATCCAGCCCGCGCGCTCGCCGATGCCATGTTCTTCGAGCGCCTGTCGATATCCGAGCAGGCGGTCGCGCACGACTTGATAGTCGTCGGAAGCGAAGCCGATATGCGCAATTCGCTCATGGCCCAAGCCGATCAGGTGCGCGGTGGCCCGTCGCGCTGCTTCGCGGTTGTCGACGCCGATGCGGCAAATGCCGTGCTGCTCGGGCAGGTTCGATCCGAATACGACGAGCGGAAAGCCGTTGCCTGCCAGCTCGTAAAGGTAGGCTTCATCGATATGGCGCGGGTTCAGCACGATGAGGCCGTCGATGCGTCCGCTATCGACGAGGTCGACGAACGCCCCAGGTCGGTTCGACTCCGCGACAGGTTCTAGAAGAACCTTGTATCCGCTGGTGTGACACGTCAGACTCAGCCCGGCGACGAAGCGGGGGATATAGGCATCGACATCGATGTGAACGTGGTCGCCGTGCGGCAACAGCAGGGCGACGGTCTTGGTCGCCCCGGTGACGAGCGAGCGCGCCAGCGCGTTGGGCACATAGCCGAGTTGCCGCGCCGCCATGAGGACGCGTTCGCGTGTTTCCTCGCTGATGCCCATGCCTGGCACCTCGTTGAGCACGAAGGACACCGTCGTACGCGATACGCCGGCGAGCTTGGCAACTTGAGTGCTGGTGACGCGGGTCATGGATTTCCAGGCAAGCGAACTAACTCGCGTTAGTTCGTCGTTAAAAAATATGTCAGCGCTTGACGGTGATACTCGCTGACACCTGTTAGTTTATTGCCGATGGACGCGCTGTCAAGCCGATGCGGCATGAGTAGTTTCCCTAGCCGTAGCGACCTGTATTCGGAACGGGCAGGAGCTGCGATCGAGGCGATTTCCTGAACTGCCCTCGGGTTTGGTTAAGTCTCCAACGGCTGCTGGCCCGCGGGCTCGTCAATCCACATTGAAATGCACGCGCACATCCTGCCGGCTTTCGACTGGGTGGCGACGTACGCGCGATCGAATGTAATCGGCAGCGCGACAACAGCCAACACCGACAACGGATAGACGACCCAACCGCCCAGGAGAAGCGCATCGGTGAAGCTAGTCCGGGCGTTCATGGCTCACCTTCCTCGTATCAGAGACTTAGAACTGCTTGGTCACGCCGGCATAGATCGCACGGCGAGGGCCGAATTGCGGCGCCCCGACGCCGACACCCGACCCGTCCCTCAACTCATACACCCGGCCGAACGCATTGACGAGCACGACGCGCGCGTCGAACTTGCCGATCATCGGCTCGTCGAAGTGCTGCTTCACGCCGACGTTGAGCTGCGCGTACCAAGGCAGCCTGTCGGTATTCGCGAAGCCACGGCGCAGGCCACTGCCGACGATCGCATCGGCCGTCAGCGTGGTCCGCGCGATCGTGTACGCACCGCCGAACGAGCTCGTGATGCGCTGGTCGTGGTCGAGGTAGACCCAGTGATTCGCGATGTAGGCGAGCTCATCGGGACTGAAGTTGAACTGGGCCGATTCGATGTCCTTGCCTTGCGCGTTGCTGTAAGCCACGTTCAGATAAGCCGACACGTTGTCGTGCTTGTAGTTCGCAGTGAACTCCAGGCCATACGTGTGCCCCTCGCGATAGTTGAACGGCGTGAAGATCAGCGCGGTGCCGAACTGCCCTTCGTCGAGCAGGTCCGTCGACTTCTTGTAGTACGCATCGAGCCCGACCGTGAGCGCAGAGGTGATGCGCTGTGTTACGCCGATGTCGAAGTAGTGGCTGCGTTCCGGCTTGACCGGATCGTTCTGCGAAGACGGGCTTTGATTCGTCGTGCCGTTGAACAGGTTGACTGTCGAATTGGAAACGAGCTCGAACGGCGGCGGCGTGAAATAGCGCGCATAGCCTGCATGCAGCGTCGTGGCGTTCGTCAATGCGTAGACGAGGCCGATGCGCGGGCTCAGTTGCCCGGCCTGCACGTATTCGTCCATGCGGTCGTAACGCAAGCCGTAGTTCAGCGTGAGCTTGTCCGTCAGCTTCCATTCATCCTGCGCATAGAGGCTGTACAGATAGCCGGTCTTGCTGCTCGAATCGTTGATCGTGAACGGTTGGTCGGACAGCTGGTTGCCCGACGCATCGGTCGCGAACACGGCCACGCTGTTGTCGAAGACGGCATGCTCCTGCTCGAACATGGCGCCCGCGCGCAGCGTGTGCTTGTCGTTGAGGCGGTACGTCGTGTCGGCCTGCACGCCGTTCGCCTGATTGCTGTGGAAATCGTTCGATGCCACGCCGTTGAAGATCAGATCGCCGGTCGGATCGGGATTGAACTTCGTGCGCGTATAGCGCGTGAACAACGCGACCTGATAGTCGAGCGCGGCACCGTTCGTCCCTTGCAGCGCCAGCACGGCGAAGTTCGTCAGTTCGGCCTGGGATTCGTCGAGGCGGGCGGAATCGAACGACGCGCTGCCGTTCAGCGTAAACGCGCCCGGCAGCCCAGGCGTGTTGGGGATCTCGAACCGGTTGCTCGTGGCGCCGAACATGAGCCCGATGCGCGTGAGCGGATTGATCAGATACGACAGATAGCCGAATCCGCTGCCTTGCCGCGTGTGGTCGTGAAGCGGATTGCCGTTGGAGGTGGGCGCCTCGATGCCGAGATTGTTTTCGCCGAGCGTGCCGGCGAAGTAATAGCTGAGCGGCCCGCTCGAGCCGAAGACATCGGCGGTGGTTTTAATCGTCTCATGGCTGCCGCCGTAGACATCGATCGAGCCGCCGTTGCCTGTATTGCCGGACTTCGTGCGGATGTCGACGACACCTGCCGTGCGATAGCCGTACTGCGCCGGCAATGCGCCCGTCACGAGATCGACCTGATCGATGATGCGCGTATCGAGCGATTGCCCGAAGCCGCTGATCGGCTCGGGAATGATGATGCCATTCAGGCGGTATTGCAGATTCGCGTGCTCGCCGCGCACATGCAGCTGGCCGAACGAATCGTTCGCTACGCCGGGCGCCTGCAGCAAAACCTGATTGAGCGGCGTGTCGGCGCCTTGCGGCAACGCATCGATGTCGGTTTGAGAAAACCGGTAGACGCTGCTGCCCACGTCAGGCGAGAGCCCGTTGCGCGCTCGATCGAGCCGTTGTGCCTGAACCGTAACTGTTTCGAGCTCGACAGGGGGTAACGAGGCATCACTTGTGTCCGCGGCGAACACGTGGGTGCAAAACAATTGGCCGATGAGCAAGGCGCTGGTGCGTGGTATCAGGCGGTTCATTTTTTTCTCAACGCAACGATATAACGTATCTTTCACAAAAGCCCCGAGGGGAACGAAAGCTCTGCCGCCGTCAATGGCGGCGCAATGATATAACATATCATTTATGCATCACAAGTCGCACCTGCGCACCACCACCTTGAGTTTCACCCGTCGACGGGCTACATTCGGCTCCCACATTGCCATGATGGCTGGCCGGATCGATGCGGCTCGGACATACGGCTTTCACTATTCAAACAAGGCAAACAAGAGGGCGCGATGTCATATCTCGCGGGTCGCGAAAGCGATGACGTGCGGCCGGAATCCGTGGGCCTCGCCTGGATCGGCTCCATTGCCGCAGGGCTCGCCGCCGCGTTCGCGTTCCTGAGCGCGGTGCCCGGGCTCCCTGTCGACGTTCGCTGGTATGCGCCGCTCGCAAGTGCCTGGCTAGACTTGTTCATCGTGGCGAACAGCGCTCGTCTCGTGCTTCGAGGACCGGCCAGGCCTGCTCGTCAGCGCAATTGGCGCATGCTGGTTCGTACGCTATGGCACAGCATGCGGCGCCGACGAAGCGGGGCGATCGTGCTCGTCGTCATGCGCGTGATCCCCTGGGAGCCCTGGGGAATCGTCACCTGCGCACTTGCATCCGTTGCGGCGACCGCTTCGGTGTGGCAGCCGATCGCGCCTGCCACGCTGATCCGCGCGATGGTGTCACCGGTGCCGCTCGCCAGCAACGCGGTAGTGCTGCTGACGCTCGCGTTCCTCACGCTGATTGCCGAGCGCTATCACGACGCGAAGGCAGATCGTTCAGCGGCCGCGGCTTCACTTGCCCGCCTGTTGCGCGTCGTCTTGCTGACTACGCTCGTCGCGGCGGCCTCGGCCGCGTGGCTGCTGTATGCGGGAACGACACCCGACTGGCTGCTGCATGCTAGCGCGCTGTTCAGTGGGGCGATCGCCGTCGAGCTCGCAGTGCGCGCCGCTTTGCTGTGGTTTGCTCCGCCCGCGAGACGAACCGGCGCCACGCGCGTCGCGAGCAGCGCGATCGCCAGCATCGTGCGTTGGCAGCCGTCGCCGATCACCGCGCTCGGTGACGCGCTGCGCACGCAATACGGCATCGATTTGCGGCAGAACTGGGTCCTGCAAACCGTCGTGCGCTTGTTGCCGATGGCGGTGGCCGCCGTCGTCGTAGGCGGGTGGCTGCTCACGTCCGTATCGATACTGGGGCCGAACGAGCGCGCGGTCTACGAGCGCTTCGGCAAACCGGTCGCGGTCTGGCAGAGCGGTCCTCACGTGGGGTTGCCCTGGCCCTTCGGCAAGGCGCGCCCCGTCGACAACGGAGCAGTCCATCAACTGATCGTCTCGGGCAATGCCGACAACAGCAGCGTAACCGGCCCGACGGTGCCGGCCGACGGCAGCACGCCCGATCAACTGAATCGCCTCTGGGACATCGCCCATCCCTGGGAAACCACGCAGGTCATTGCCGGCGCGAGCGGTGGGCAACAGAACTTCCAGATCGTCAATGCCGACGTGCGGCTCGACTATCGCGTGGGAACGGCGGACGCCGACGCGCGCGCGGCACTGTATCGCGCGGACGACCTAGAAGGCATGGTGCGCTCGATCGCCAACCGCGAGGTTGTCCATTACCTGGCTTCGCATACGCTCGAATCGCTGCTGGAGACAAGGCAGACGGTCATGGCGGACGCCGTGCGCCGTGCGGTTCAGCAGCGGCTCGACCAACTCGGGGCCGGTGTCGACGTGTTGGCGGTCGTGATCGAAAGTATTCATCCGCCCGCAGGGGCCGCGGCAGCCTATCACGGCGTCCAGGCAGCACAAGTTCGCGCGCAGGCGAGCGTGGCCAAAGCACAGGCCTATGCGGCGGGCGAGCTCGGCGACGCGCAGCGAGAGGCGCTGGAAGACGTAGGGCAAGCGGGGGGGCGGGCCGCCGAAACGCTCGCCCGCGCGCAGGCACAACAGATCGAGTTCGACGCCGATGTCGGCGCATCGCGCCTTGGCGGCCCGGCGTTCGCGCTCGAGTACTACCTGCGTCACCTCCAAAATGGGCTTCGTCATGCACAACTCACCGTCATCGACGACAGACTCGCCTCGGGCGGCCGCGCGACGCTCGATCTTCGTTCCTATCCGACCGGCGACCTGGCCGGCATTCAGCGCAACAAGTGAGCCGATATCGTGAGTCTTTTCCATTCGCATGCTCATGACCATGAACATCACGGTCACGGAAGCCATCGGCACGAGCATCACGGCGCGCCGCAGCCTCCCGGGCGCTTCTATCTGCGCGTGACCCTGGCGCTGCTGTGCGTCGTCGTCGCTGCCGCAGTGGCGAGTCTCGTGCAGGTCGGCGCAGGCCAGGCCACGGTCATCACGCGCTTCGGACAACCGGTGCGCATCCTGCTCGAGCCCGGCCTCGCTTGGCGGCTGCCCGCGCCGATCGAGGCAGCGATGCCGGTCGACCTGCGTCTGCATACCACGTCGAGCGGCCTGCAGGATGTCGGCACGCGCGACGGCCTGCGCGTCATCGTGCAAGCGTATGTCGCATGGCGCGTCGATGCCGAGCCGAACGATGTCGTGCACTTCGTAAAAGCCGTTCGCAACGAGCCCGACGAAGCCGCGCGTCAAATCCGTTCGTTGGTGGGTTCCGCCTTGCAGACGACGTCGGCCGGTTTCGACCTGTCCTCGCTCGTCAACACGGACCCTTCACAGGTCAAGATCGCGCAATTCGAAGATGCGCTGCGCCGGCAAGTCGATGCGCAATTGCATGCCGCCTATGGGGCTCACGTGGTGCAGGTCGGCCTCGAGCGGCTCACGTTGCCGGCCGTGACGCTCTCCGCGACGGTCGAGCGCATGAGTGCCGAGCGCGAGACCGTGGCCGCGCAACGCATGGCGGACGGCAAACGCGAGGCCGCGCAGATCCGCTCCGATGCCGATCGTGAGGCGCGCGTGCAGATCGCCGACGCGACGGTCAAAGCAGCCGACATCGAAGCGCAATCGCGCAAGGATGCCGCCGAGATCTACGGCAAGACGTATGCCGGCAATCCCCAGCTTTACACCATGCTGCGTTCGCTCGATACGCTCGATTCCATCGTCAACGGCAACACCAACCTGATTCTGCGAACGGATGCGGCACCGTTCAGCGCACTCGTGCGCGGACCTGCCGGTGCCGACACGGGCGCGGCCCCGGCAGCCTCGTCTTCGCCCAAACGCGGCAGGCATGCGCCATGACACGCCGCGATATGACTGCTTCGCTTGGCCCTACCGCACAGGCGGTGCGCTTGTCGTTCTGGTTCGTTGCCGCCATTGCCGCACTGGCGGCCTGCGCCTGGGCGTTTTCGAACGTGCGCCGCATTCCGGCCGAGAGTCGTGCCGTGGTCATGCGCTTCGGTGCGTTCGTGCGCACGCAAGACGCCGGCTTGCTGATCGCCTGGCCTAGGCCGTTCGAAACGGTGCAACTCGTCCCCGGCAGCGCGAGCGTGCTTGCCTTGCCGATCCAATCGCTACAACGCGACGTGCGAGCACGGGCGGCCGATCCGGCTCCTGCAAGCGAGAAGGTTCTGCCGGACGCCTTGGCCGGCTCCGGTTATGTGCTGACTGGCGACAACGGAGTCGTGCAGCTCAGCGCGACGTTGTACTACCGCGTCGTCGATCCGTATGCCTACATGTTGCAGCGGGACCGGCTCGACGCCGCGCTTGAACGCATTGTGTCCGCATCGGCCGTGGACGTCGCCGCCAAGCGCGAGCTCGATGCGATTCTCGTCGCGCGGCCCGAACAACTCGCTTCCGATCAGACGATGGCGCTCAAGCGCGAGCAATTGCGCGACGATCTCGCGAGTGAGGTAGAGCGTCATCTGACCGCGCTCGAGGCAGGGCATGCGGGCCTTGGTGTGGAAGTCGTGCGTGTCGATTTGCAGACGGCGTTTCCGGCAGCCGCCATGAATGCCTTCAATTCGGTGCTGACGTCGCTGCAAGACGCGCAGCGCGGCATTGCCGACGCGCGGACCTTCGCTGAACGGCGGCGTCAGGAGGCAGCACAGGATGCCGATCGCATCCTCGAGGACGCAAGGGCAAGCGCGGCCGAACGTCTCGCGGCAGCGCAGGCGAGCACCGCCGATATCCGGCAGTTCGTGCAGACGCAGCAGGGCCATGACGATCCGGGCCTCGTCGCTCGCCTGTATCGGGACCGCATGCAGCAAATTCTCTCGAAGGCGCGCGTGACGACTATCGATCCGCGCGATACGTCGAGCCTGATCCTGCCAGGAAACGCCAAATGAACACCAGGTCTGAACCGATCGATGTCGAATTGGGCGCGGACGAGGCAGAGGTTCAGCCTTCTCATGCGTCGTCGATCTCGCTGTCGGCCGACGAGCAACGGGCCGCGACGCGGCAGATCGCGATCGCGCTAGCGGCCGGCGGCCTGCTCGTGCTGTCGATGCTGTGGCGCTATCTGAACCAGGACAGTGAGGCGATTTCGCAGATGCTGGCGGGACTCGCTTCGCTGATCGTCGCAGGGCCTGTCTTCGTGGGGGCGTGGCGCAGCCTCGCATCGCCGAGCCTGCATGGCGTGACCGACCGTCTGATCGCGTTGGCGATGTTGGCCGCATGGGCCACCGGCGACATGACGACGGCCGCGTTGCTGCCGATCGTCATGACACTCGGCCACGCGCTGGAGGAGCGCAGCGTATTGGGATCGCAGGAAGCGATCCGCGCGCTGGGCCGTCTGACCGACACCAGGGTGCGCCGTGTCGGACCGGCGGGGCAGGTCGAGGAAGTGCCGTTCTCGTCACTGCGAGTCGACGACATCGTGGAAGTCGTGCCCGGTGCACGCATCCCGGCCGATGGCATCGTGCGGCACGGCCTGTCGAGTGTCGATAACGGGCCGATTACAGGCGAATCGGTGCCAGTCGACGTTCAAGCGCAAAGTACCGTATTCGGCGGAGCAATGAATCTCGACGGCCCGCTGCGCATCGAGGTCACGCAGGTCGGCAAGCAGTCGACGCTCGGCAAGATCATCGAGCTCATGCAACGCGCCGAACGGGCCAAGCCGCCCGTGACGCAGGTCCTCGAGCGCTATATGGGCGGCTATCTGGCGCTCGTGCTGCTGATCGCCGCGATCGTCTGGTTCACGTCGTCCAATGCCATGGCGATGCTGGCCGTGATCGTAGCAGCGTGTCCGTGCGCGCTCGTGCTTGCGGCGCCCGCCACGGCCATTGCCGGAATCGCCGTGGGCGCGCGGCACGGCATCTTGTTCAGGAGCGCCGCATTCCTCGACAAGCTGGCCGAAATCGACTCGCTCGTGATCGACAAGACCGGCACGCTGACGTACGGCGAGTTGCGCGTCTCCAACGTGCTGCTGCAACCGGGGGCCGACCTCGAACAGGTCGTGTGGCTCGCGGCGCGGCTCGGCGAAAGCAGTGCGCATCCTGTGAGCCGCGCCCTCGTGCGCTATGCGGACGAAAGCGCGACGCACCCGGTCGACAAGACACCTTTCGAGCGAACGCGAGAGTTGCGCGGCTTAGGCGTGCTCGGCGAGACGCCGCACGGCATGGCTGTGCTGGGGCGTCATGCGCTGCTCGCCGAACACATCGCTGCGTTGCCTGCGCCGCCCGAGTCGACACGTGGGCCTTCGGTGGGGTTGGCGCTGAACGGTCAGCTATTGGCGTGGTTCGAGTTTGCCGACACGTTGCGTGCCGAAGCTCCCGAAGCGCTGGCCAGTCTGCGCGAAGTCGGGCTCAGACGGCAGGCGCTGCTGACCGGCGATCGCGCTTCGGTGGCCGACGAACTGGCCGCGCGGGTTGGGATCGAGCGCGTGGTGTCGCAGGCGCTGCCGCACGACAAGCTCGACTTCGTGATGCACGAGATGGAAGCCGGATATCATCCGCTCGTGGTCGGCGACGGCCTCAACGACTTGCTCGCGATCAAGGCTGGCGCAACGAGCATCGCAATGGGCGAGCGCGGCATCGACATCGCGGTCGCTTCCGCCGACGTGGTACTGCTCAGTGATGACTTGCGGCGTATTGCCACCTGCGTCCGGCTCGGGCGGCGTTGCCGCCGCACGGCAACGATCAATGCCGCGATCGGTCTTGGGTGGACCGTCGCCGTGATCGCGTTGGCCGCGATCGGTGTGCTCGGCGCGGTGTCCGTCGCGCTGCTGCACAACCTGGGAACCTTCATCGTGATCGCCAACGCGGGCAAGCTGCTGCGTATCGACGAAGACGAGATGTCGCAGGCACCTCGTCGACAGCGTTAGCGCAGAGGCGGGCGCCGTCAAAACCCGACGCGGCGACTCGCTTTCTCACGCGCGCTTGCCACCTTCGACTTAGCGGACGACGTGCGCCGCGCGGGTAGCCGATCCCACGGCGGCTCGTCGCCGAGTTCGTCGATCAGGTAGTCGACGAACCGCCGCACCTTCAGCGGAATATGACGCGCGCTCGGATAGACGGCCTGAATCGTGAGCTCCGACGTACGATACGTCGGCAACAGCGCGACCAATTCGCCGCGCGCGATCGGTTCGCCGAACACGAATGTCGGGCCATAAGCCACGCCGGCGCCGGCGAGAGCGGCCGACAGCAACATCTGCGTATTGTTGGCCGCCATCCGGCAGGGCCCGTCGATCACGTGTACGCGCTGTTTCGAATCGATCAGCGTCCAGTCGCCGACCGACACGGCGTCGCTGAATGCGAGACGCGGTACGCCTTGCAGATCGTCGGGGGTGCGTATCGCCCCATGTCTGGCGAGAAACTCGGGCGAGGCGCACACGACCATTCGACACGGCGCGATGCGGCGCACGACCAGTTCGGAATCGGGCAGGCGCCCGATCCGAATCGCCACGTCCACACCGGTGTCGAGCAGGTCGACGTAACGATCGCTGAGCGACACCTCGACGTTGACGTTCGGATGATGTTCCAGATAACGCGCCACGACACCGCCGAGATGCATCGCGCCGAACGCGACGGGCACGGCGATTCGCAGTATGCCGCGCGCCGTATGGTGCGCATCGCTGGCGTCCCGATCCGCTTCGTCGAGCGCGTCGAGAATGCGTTTGCAGCGTTCGTAGTAGCCGTGCCCGGCATCGGTCAGCGTCAAGCGGCGCGTCGTCCGTTGCAATAACCGCGCGCTCAGTTGCGCTTCGAGCGCGCTCACGTGTTTTCCGGCCATCGCCGCCGATAGCCCGAAACGCCGCGCCGCGCCCGCCAGGCTACCTTCCTCCACGGCGGCGACGAAGATCCCGATGCTCGTCAATCTATCCATGCTCGCTCCGATTCGATAGCGGATTATCGATGACTTCGGCAAGCCTTACCGTTTCTCGAATATCCTCTCTCTTTCGGCCAAGTTGTTGCCGATCGCTGGCATGCGTACAATTCCGTCCTATTAGATGCGCGACGCGCCCATCAGTTTGGACGGTTTCCCTAGCAAGTCCCTTGATGCGTATTAGAAAACGCGTTTCACCTTTAGGAGATTGAGTAGATGGAACAAAAAGCCAAAGTCAAAATGCTCAGGCAGATGCTGATCGGCGCGACGGCAATCATGTCGGTCGCCGCGGCAACGGATGCAATGGCTGATCAAACGGTGAAGATCGGCAGCGTTGAGCCTTTGACGGGTGGGATCGCCCACCTCGGCAAGGACAATGAAAACGGCGCACGCCTCGCGGTCGAGGAAATCAACGCGAAGGGGCTCACGATCGGCGGCCAGAAGATCACGCTGCAACTCGAAGGGCTCGACGACGCAGCCGACCCGCGTACCGCGACCCAGGTTGCGCAGAAGCTCGTCGACGACAAGGTCGTCGCGGTCATCGGCCACCTGAACTCGGGCACCTCGATCCCGGCCTCGAAGATCTACAGCGATGCGGGCATCGTCCAGATCTCGCCGGCAGCGACCAACCCGGCCTACACGCAACAGGGCTTCAAGACGACCTACCGCGTCGTCGCGACTGACGCGCAGCAGGGCCCGGCGCTCGCAGCATACGCGCAATCGAAGGGCCTCAAGAGCCTCGCCATCGTCGACGATTCGACCGCTTACGGCCAGGGCCTCGCGAACGAGTTCGAGAAGAAGGCGAAAGCGCTCGGCCTGAAGGTGGTGTCGCACGACGCGACCAACGACAAGGCCGTCGACTTCCGCGCGATTCTGACGAAGATCAAGGGTGAGAACCCCGACGCGATCATGTTCGGCGGCATGGATGCAACGGGCGGCCCGTTCGCGAAGCAAGCGAAGCAGCTCGGCCTGCGGGCGAAGATCCTGGCGGGCGACGGTGTCTGCACGGAGCAGTTGTCCGACCTCGCTGGCGCGGCTTCCGAAAACGTCGTGTGCTCGCAAGCAGGCGCGGCGATGGAGAAGATGCCGGGCAGCGCAGCGTTCGTGACCAAATACCAGCAGCGTTTCGGCCAGGGTGTGAAGTTCAATGCACCGTTCGCCTATGACTCGGTGTACATCCTCGTGGACGCCATGAAGCGTGCGAACTCGACCGATCCGGCGAAGATCCTCGCTGCCATGCCGGCGACGGACTACAAGGGCGTGATCGGCGAAACGACCTTCGACTCGAAGGGCGATCTGAAGCACGGCGTGATTTCGCTGTACGGCTATAAGAGCGGCAAGAAGACCTTCCTCGACGAAGTCAAGATGTAACTGCGTCGCTCGTCGAGCCGGGCCTGCATCGATTTTGCTGGCCCGGCGATTGCCCAGCAGGAAAGGGAAGGGCGCTGCCGAAGCGAACGATTCCGCTTATGGCAGCGCTTGTACCCGTGTTTGTACCCGCGCTTGTGCCCGTTACTGGCCTACCGCATTACCCCATCATCCGATCACCAAGCCCAGCGTACGCCGGCGTTGCCGGTCACCGTCCGCTGATGATCGCCGCCCAGGTTCGTCAAGTAGCTGACGGTCAAGAATGCGCTGCCGTGCTTCGTGAGCTTCGCGACGACACCCGCATCGACTTGCCCCATCGTCTGTCCGACGTGCGTGCCGATCATGGTGCCGTCGCCGTACGTCGTCTGGTTGTCACTACCGAATTCGCGCAGCAAGTTCAGGCGCACGTAAGGCTGCAACGTCGTGCCGATCACATCATAGTGGCCGGCCAGACGCGCACCCAAGCGTCCAATCAAGCTACTGCCGTGGTCGAACGTGACGTTCGAAATCCCGTCGTTGAAGTCGTTGATCGTGTTGTACTGCCAGATCAACTGGAGCTGCGGCTCGAGCGTCAGCCCGTAACCGATCGCGAACGGCAAGCCGCCTTCGACGGAAGCGGTCAGCGCCTTGCCGTGCGTCGACGTGTTGACCCCGTCGCGCGATGACGGACTGATGACCAGCGAACTGCCCATCACGACCGCATCGCTATACCATCCGCCCGGGCCGACGTGCGTCCAATAGCCGCCCACGCTGTAGGCGTCCATCGCCAGTTCGCCGACCGCCGCGTTCGGCACGCCGCCTGCAAAGCCCGTGACGTCGCCCGTGGCACGGGCAAAGCCGAGGAAGAAGCCGTAGTGATTGCGATGTCCGCTGGCGCTCGTATCGGCGTAGATGTCGTGACCGACCTGCATGCCCGTCACGGAGCCGTCGAATTCGGGGCTGACATCGCCGCTCTGCGACAGCACGGTATGGCCGCCCCATACGCGCCCCCATGCCGCGGGCAGGGTGCCGTCTTCGGTCAACAGCGATTGATCGCCTTGCCGCATGTGAAAGTTGTCGACCTGCAATCTGCCGAGCAGGCGGGCCACCGCGGGAATTTCCGCATAAATCGGCACTTCGGCACGGTACAGCGGGGTGGCATCGCCCACGCCGGATCCGCTGCCGGCACCAGCGCCCGCTCCAGCTCCAGCGCCTGCGCCCGCACCTATGCCTTGATTGATGGCGGTATCGCGCAAATACCAGTTCTGCAAAGTATCGGCACCCGTGACCCCGCCTCGCGTCAGGTAGTACTGGTACGCACCGGCCTTCATCGTCCCACCGGCCAGCTGAAATGCGCCGACATTGGTCGTCGCACCATTGGCGGCTTGAACGACCTCGATGCCGTTGCTCGTGATCGCGGCCCCCGTGCCGCCGACGTTCGTGATGGCCAGCGTCGTGGAGCCCGTCGCGCTCCCGCCA
>NZ_RBZV01000014.1:106354-113949 GCF_003628145.1 Trinickia fusca
TCCGCCGAGCACGGTGTTGAGCCTGATCGTGCCGTTCTGCCCCACATAGCTTTGCACGGTCAGCGTGTTGCCGACACCAGCGCCGCCCAGTTGCACCGTGCCCGCATTGGTCAGGCGCCCGTTGACCGTAAAGCCGCCGGGCGCGCCACCCCAAAGCGACGGCAGCGCATCGGCGACCACAACCGTACCGTTGTTCGCGACATCGCCGTTGACCGTGCCGTAGCCGCCAAACGTCGTGCCGAGCGCTACACCGACACCGCTTGCGAGCGATGCTGACGGATGCGCCGCGTCACCGAGCACAAGCGTGCCTGCGCTGAGCGTGGTGCCGCCCGCGTAGGTATTGACGCCGTTGAGCACGAGCGTGCCCGAACCAATCTTGGTCAGCGAGCCTGCGCCGGCAATGTTTTGCGCGATCGTTGATTGATACTGCTGCGTATCGATCGTGCCGCCGCCGGCCGCGATCGTCATCGCTCGCGTTGCCGCAAAATCGAAGCTGCTGCTCAATTGCAGCGTGCCACCATTGAACGTGATGGCGCCCGTCGGGTCGCCCATCACGTTGTCGGCGCTCACCTGAAGCACGCCCTGATTGAGCACGGTCCCACCGCTGTACGTGTTGCTGCCGGCCGTACTGGGCGCCAGTATCAGCGTACCCGCGCCATCCTTTTCCACTGCGCCTGTGCCGCTGATCGATCCCGTATAAGTGTCGTCGACGTTCTGCACGAACTGAACGAGACCGTTGTCGGTGATGGCTGGTGTCAGCGTTTGCGCGTTGCCCTGCAACGTGCCTTGCGAGTCGACGAGCATGCTGCCCGCGTACTGAGTGTTGTTCCCAGCCAGCACGAGCGTGCCTTGCTGCACTTCGGCCGAGGTGAAGCCGAATGAGCTGAGCGGATCGTTGATGGTCCAGGTGCCGCTGTCCTGTTTCTGGAGTGTCTGAAAATCCGTGACTCTGCTGGGCAGCACGTCCGAGCCGGCACCGTTCAGCGTCAGCAGATTGGCACCGCCACCACCACCGTCGATGGCGCCACTGATCGTCGATCCCGTATACATGTGAAGCGCATTGTTGCCGTTCCCGAACACGAGGTCGCCGATCACGGTACCGCGGTTCGTGAAGTCCACGTCGCCGTTGCCTGAAGCGCCTAACACCCTCGCGTGCGACGAGCCACCGTGGCCTTCGATCACACCGGTCGTGTTGTTGACGACATAGTTCTTGCCCGAGAGGTTTTGAAACCAGATGGCTGCGCTACTAAGGGCGCGAATCGTGCCGTTGTTGACGATCAGGTTGCCGCTGCCTTCCGGGTTGATGGCCTCTCCATCGACTTCGGTGCCCGAGGAGAGGACCGTTGCCCCTTGTTCGACCGTGATCGTGCTGTTGTTGCGGAACTCGATGGTGTCCGCGCCCGTCATGTACAGGCCTCGATTCGTCTGCGACGTGTTTTGCACCAGCGCGCCGCTTCCGATGTCGATCGTCGCGTTGTCCCCGAGGCTCATGGCGTTGGCGTCGCCGACCACGATTTGGGCGTTTTGACCGATTATGACGGAGCTGCCCGAGGCCGTGGATGCGCCCGTCCCGATCGTGCTCGTCCACGGCGAGGGCGCACTCGTATCGCAAGCGGTCACGTTGCTGGCCGTCACGCAATTCGAATACGCCGGCAATGGGATCAGCGCTATATAGGAAAGCACGGCAAGATACGCCGCAGTCAGGCGCCGGTCCGGTCTGTCCGTGCAAGTTTGACTCCACATCGATTTGATACGGTATGCGCCACGAGCATTTCTTGGTTGGATAGGCTTACGCACGACGTTCTCCTGAAGTCATAAATAAACACGGATAAATTGCAATGCACGAGAATGCGATTCGGCGTTGCCGGGCAACGACCAGGCAAAAAATTAAATAAAAATTCAGGCAATACCGCTCCACACCGCTCAATGGCGGTGGAGTCGTACACGTTCGCTGCAAAAATGGCGCGTATGAGCCGATCGATATCCGGGCAGGGCAGCGAATATCTGCCGAATTTCAGATCTGGAACGCTGCGTCCGAGCCTGTCTAGACAGACGGAGGGCTTCGTCTATTTCGCAGGATCTACCTTGGCCCAGCTAGGTCTGGCGATTCGAATGACACAAGACTGAACGGGATATCTTTGGCGTCGAAAGCACCGTTTGTCGATATGCCATTTGTTGCATCACGAGGTCGTGGTCAGCGGATTTTCTTTCCAAGACATTGCATAGTGAATGGTCTCCATGGGAATTCTTTATTTGAGTATGTCACGCACCTTACATTCAAAATATAAAAATGTTTAAAGGCGACCTGTCTTTACATTTTTTTTGTTTCTCGACATCAATTGAAAATGGGGGTGCATGGAGATATTGCTGCGCCCTGGGCAGATAGCAATTTCTTGATGGTGAGTTGACTTTCGAAAGGATTAGAAAGGTAGCGGTACTGTTCGGGAGTTGCCGTCTCTCGACCTGCTCCGCGCCGTTCCGCATGACGCGATCGTTTGCTGGCAGCACGCGGCAAGCTACGTCGCCAAGCACGCCCTTTCACCAGCCGAACAGCAACATTTTTGACAGCGACACTAAACATGATGACAATGAGATTGATTCTCATTTACAATTAGACCAACAGGTCTTATCGGTCGACAACAAGGCGGGAAATGACACGTATCAACGGGGAACGGCCGGCTGGCCGGTTTGGGGCACGCGCGATCGGCGTTGCCGCCACATTGGCTTTTGCTTCGAGCGAGGCGGCCTTTGCGCAATCGATGCCAAGTGGCGAACGGGTAGGGACGGAGGCTGTGTCGGCATCAGTGAAGGAGGGCAGCACGCTCCCCGAAGTGCGTGTTCGCACAGCGACTTCCCCAAAGACGTCGCAACACCTTGCAGACGATGTCAGCAATGGTGCACTCGGCACGCGCACGCAGCTCGAAACACCTTATTCGACGGCGGTCGTGACCGGCGAGCAAATTGAGGACAACCAAGCAAACAAGCTCGGCGACGTATTTTTCAGCGATGCATCGCTGTCGGACAACAGTAGCCCTTACAACGCGTGGGCGACGTACGTGTCGGTACGGGGCCTGCAGCTGGACTGGCAGAACGGCTTCAAGATCGACGGCATGCCGTACAACGGCTACGGCATCACGATGCCGTACGAGCAGCTCGAGAAAGTCGAATTGCTCAAGGGCCTGTCGGGCTTCATGTATGGGTTCGCCGCGCCCGGAGGCGTCGTCAACTACGTGACGAAGAAACCGCCGCAGTCGGACAGGGCCATCCGCAGCGTCGATGTGGGCTACCGTTCCGATGGCCTTATCGCCGAGCATCTCGATGTGGGTGGGCGTGTCGGCCCCGGCAATCTGTTCGGCTATCGCTTCAATGCGACACATGAGGAAGGACACGCCGTCAACCACGGCGAAGTGCGACGCGACACGCTGTCGTTTGCGGGTGACGCACGCTTGAGCCGCAATCTGAGCGCGACGTTCGGCGCGCTGTACCAGGAACGGCATGCATCCGGCATTGCGAGTTCGATCAATACGTCGTTGTTCAAAGGGGCAGCGTTGCCTGTGCCACCGTCGGGTGCAAGCAGCAACCTGTCCGTGCCCGATGAGCACCTCGATACGAATCTGCAGCTCTATACCGCCGGCTTGCGCTACAACCTGAACGAAGACTGGTCCGTCAGCACCGCTTACAGCTTCAGCAAGACCACACGCTACCGCAACGAGAGCACGTACTACCTGCAAGACACCGCAGGCAACTACTCGGACACGCGCTTTGCCGGCAAGGAAGGGCACCAGATGAGCGCGTGGCAGACCACTGTCGAGGGCAACGTGAAGACGGGGCCGCTGCAGCATGCGCTCGTCTTCGGGTTCGCGTACCAGCGGCAGACCAACGACTACGAGGCAAACAGCTTCTACAACACGATCGGCTTCGGCAATCTATATCGCCCCAATGCCAATCATTTCGATTCCTACGGTCAGCCGTGGGATACCTATCGCAACGCCGACATTACGCAACAGGCCGTATTCGCGAGCGATACGATCGCGTTGACGAGTCGCTGGTCCGTGTTGGGCGGCATGCGCTACACGAACTACGAGCAACACGGCTATGCACTGGACGGGAGCACGACGTCCACCTACAAAAAGGACGGACTGCTGACGCCGACGGCTGCGCTGATGTTTCGTCCGTCGGCTGACACCACGTTCTACGCGAGCTACGTCGAATCGCTCGAACCGGGCACGATTGTCGACAAGACGTATGCGAATGCTGGCTCACTGTTGAAGCCGATCCGCAGCAAGCAATACGAAGTCGGCGTGAAGACGGAAAGGAGCCGATGGAGCGCGACCGCCGCGCTCTTCCGCATCGAGCGCGCTTCGCAGTATGCGAATGCGCAGAACGTCTATGCGACCGATGGCGAGTCGGTTTTCCAAGGCATCGAAGCCGGCGGCGACATGCAGGTCGGGCCGCGCGTGAGCGTCGGCGGCGACATCATGTGGATCGCGACGCAGTACGAGAAGGGATCGGCATACAACGGCAATCGCGTGGCCGGCGCACCCGGCTTCGTGGCAACCGCCAGGGCCGCCTACGTGGTGCCGTTCTTCACCGGACTGACGCTGCGCGCAGATGCGAAGTTCACGGGCAACACGTCCGTGCGTCCCGCCGGCGACCTGAAGACGGCCGGATACACGCTCGTCAACGTGGGCGCGACATGGGCCACCAAAATGGCAGGGCATGACGTTACGCTGCGCGCGGCTATCGATAACGTCACGAACCGACGCTACTGGGAGTATCAGTACGCCGACTACGTGACGCCCGGCGACCCGCGCACGCTGTCACTGAACGCGAAGTTCGACTTCTGAGGCGGCGGGCGCGCATGAGGTTGCTGCTCGTTCGTCTGCACCGATACTGCGGTCTGGCCACGGCACTGTTTCTGTTCGTGGCCGGGCTGACAGGTGCGCTGATCGCATGGGACCAGGAAATCGACGCCGCGCTCAATCCGTCGTTCTATCGCGCGAACACACGAGGGCCGGTGCTTCCTGCATGGGAACTGGCACGTCGTATCGAAGCGGCCGATACGCGGCTCGAAGTCACGTATCTGCCGCTCGGGGTCGAGGCGGGCAAGGCTTTGCAGGTGAGGGTCGCTCCGCGTATCGACCCGCGCACGGGACAGCACTACGCGCTCGACTTCAATCAGATGGCCGTCGATCCGGCGACCGGGCACGTGCAAGGACGTCGCATGTGGGGCAAGGTGTCGCTCGCGCGCCTCGATCTGATGCCGTTTCTCTACGAGCTGCACTACACGCTGCATGCGCCCGTCATCCGCGGCTTCGATGCCGGCACGTGGCTCATGGGCATAGTCGGCATCGTCTGGCTGTTCGACTGCGTGTTCGCACTCGTGCTCTCATTCCCCAGCGTGAAGTCATGGCGCAAGTCGTTCGCGTTTCGTTGGCAGCGCGGCGGTTATGCGCTGACGTTTGACTTGCACCGGTCCGGTGGCGTCTGGATATGGGGAATACTGGCGGTCGTCGCGACGACCTCTGTGTCGATGAACCTGTCGGAGCCGGTCGTGCGGCCACTCGTGTCGGCGATCACTACGCTGACGCCATCCCCGCCGCAAGATCCCGGGTGGATGCGGTCAGGCACGCCCGGACATGCGCCACTGACGCGTGAGCGCGTGACGGCGATGGCATCCGAGGCCGCGCGTGCACACCGCATCACGGCTCCAGCCGGGGCGCTTTATCGCGTACCCGACTCCGATGCATACGGCGTCGGCTTCTTCGCGCCGGGCCATGAGCGTGGCGACGCCGGTCTCGGCAATGCCTGGTTCTACTACAACGCGAGCACGGGCAAGCTCGTCGGCACGTCGATACCGGGCGAAGGCACTGTCGGCGATGTGTTCATGCAGGCGCAGTTCCCGTTGCATTCGGGGCGTATCGCAGGGTTGGCCGGGCGGATCGTCGTCAGCGCCGTGGGGCTTGCCGTCGCCGCACTGAGTGTGACGGGCGTGATCATCTGGATCAGGAAGCGAAACGCACGCCGTCGTGGGGCGGCGGTTCGCGGTTGATTGAAGTCTTCAATCGGGAGCGATCGCAAAGAGCAAATCTATCGGATAGGGCGACGCCAGCGCCGGCATATCGCTCCTGGAAAAGTAGCGGGTCCAAGCCTGTCCCGAAGCTTTCTCCTGTATCGGAAAAGTCTTGCATTGCTCGAAGCGTTGCCGGGCCTGCATCGATTTTGCAGGCCCGGCGAGTGCTCGATTATCCGATCACCAAGCCCAGCGTACGCCGGCATTGCCGGTCACCGTTCGCTGATGATCGCCACCCAGGTTCGTCAGGTAGCTGACGGTCAGGAAGGCGCTGCCATGCTTCGTAAGCTTCGCGACGACACCGGCATCGACCTGTCCCATCGTCTGTCCGACGTGCGTGCCGATCGTGGTGCCGTCACCGTACGTCGTCTGGTTGTCACTGCCGAATTCGCGCAGCAAGTTCAAGCGCACGTAGGGCTGCAACGCCGTGCCGATCTCGTCGTAGTGGCCGGATAAACGCGCACCCAAGCGTCCAATCAAACTGTTGCCGTGGTCGAACGTGACGCTCGAGATCCCATCGTTGAGATCATTGATCGTCGTGTGCTGCCAAATCAACTGGAGCTGCGGCTCGAGCGTCAGCCCATAACCGAGTGCGAACGGCAGGCCGCCTTCGACGGAAGCGGTCAGCGCCTTGCCGTGCGTCGACGTGTTGACCCCGTCGCGCGATGACGGGCTGATGACCAGCGAGCTGCCCATCACGACCGCATCGCTATACCATCCGCCCGGGCCGACGTGCGTCCAATAGCCGCCCACGCTGTAGGCGTCCATCGCCAGTTCGCCGACGGCCGCGTTCCGCACGCCGCCTGCAAAGCCTGTGACATCGCCCGTGGCACGGGCAAAGCCGAGGAAGAAGCCGTAGTGATTGCGATGTCCGCTGGCGCTCGTATCGGCGTAGATGTCGTGACCGACCTGCATGCCCGTCACGGAGCCGTCGAATTCAGGGCTGACATCGCCGCTCTGCGACAGCACGGTATGGCCGCCCCATACGCGCCCCCATGCCGCGGGCAGGGTGCCGTCTTCGGTCAACAACGATTGATCGCCTTGCCGCATGTGAAAGTTGTCGACCTGCAATCTGCCGAGCAGGCGGGCCACGGCAGGAATTTCCGCATAAATAGGCACTTCGGCACGGTACAGCGGGGTGGGGTCGCCCGCGCCGGATCCGCTGCCGGCGCCCGCACCTGCACCTGCACCTGCACCTGCACCTGCACCTGCACCTGCACCTGCACCTGCACCTGCACCTGCGCCCGCTCCGGCCCCAGCGCCCGCACCTTCGCCTTGATTGATGGCGGTATTGCGCAAATACCAGTTCTGCAACGTATCGGCACCCGTGACCCCGCCTCGCGTCAGGTAGTACTGGTACGCACCAGCCTTCATCGTTCCGCCGGCAAGCTGAAATGCGCCGACATTGGTCGTCGCACCATTGGCCGCTTGAACGACCTCGATGCCGTTGCTCGTGATCGCGGCCCCCGTGCCGCCGACGTTCGTGATGGCCAGCGTCGTGGAGCCCGTCGCGCTCCCGCCA
>NZ_RBZV01000014.1:113959-133429 GCF_003628145.1 Trinickia fusca
GCCGCCGAGCACGGTGTTGAGCCTGATCGTGCCGTTCTGCCCGACATAGCTTTGCACGGTCAGCGTGTTGCCGACACCTGCGCCGCCCAGTTGCACCGTGCCCGCATTGGTCAGGCGCCCGTTGATCGTGAAGCCGCCGTTCCCGCCACTCGAGAACGACGAGAGCGCATTGGCGACGGCAATCGTGCCGTTGTTCGTGACGTCGCCATTGACCGTGCCGTAGCCGCCAAACGCCGCACCGCTCGCGACGCTCGCGCCGCTTGCGAGTGATGCCGACGGATGCGCCGCGTCACCGAGCACAAGCGTGCCTGCGCTGACCGTCGTGCCACCGTTGTACGTGTTGACGCCGTTGAGCACGAGCGTGCCCGAGCCAATCTTGGTCAGCGCACCAGCGCCTGCAATGTTTTGCGCGATCGTTGATTGATACTGCTGCGTATCGATCGTACCGCCGCCGGCCGCGATCGTCATCGCTCGCGTTGCGGCAAGATTGAAGCTGCTGCTCAATTGCAGCGTACCGCCATTGAACGTGATGGCGCCCGTCGGGTCACCCATCACGTTGTCCGCGCTCACCTGAAGCACGCCCTGATTGAGCACGGTCCCACCGCTGTACGTGTTGCTGCCGGCCGTACTGGGCGCCAGTATCAGCGTACCCGCGCCATCCTTTTCCACTGCGCCTGTGCCGCTGATCGATCCCGTATAAGTGTCGTCGACGTTCTGCACAAACTGAACGAGACCGTTGTCGGTGATGGCCGGTGTCAGCGTTTGTGCGTTGCCCTGCAACGTGCCTTGCGAGTCGACGAGCATGCTGCCCGCGTACTGGGTGTTGTTCCCGGCCAGCACGAGCGTGCCTTGCTGCACTTCAGCCGAGGTGAATCCGAATGAGCTGAGCGGATCGTTGATGGTCCAGGTGCCGCTGTCCTGCTTCTGGAGTGTCTGAAAATTCGTGATTCTGCTGGGCAGCACGTCCGAGCCTGCACCGTTCAGCGTCAGCAGATTCGTGCCGCCACCGCCGTCGATGGTGCCGCTGATCGTCGAGCCCGTATACAGGTGAAGCGCATCGTTGCCGCCCGCGAAGACGAGATTGCCGAGCACCGTACCGCGGTTCGTGAAGTCCACGGCACCGTTGCCCGAAGCACCCATGACGTTGCCCTGGCCCAACCTGCCGCCTTGGCCCACCTCGATCACGCCGGTCGCGTTGTTGACGATGGTGTTCAGGCCCGTTGTGTTCTGAAACCAGATGGCTGCGGCATTGATGCCCTGAATCGTACCGTTGTTGACGATCAGATTGCCGCTGCCTTCCGGGTTGACCGCCTCCCCGTCGTGTTCGGCGCCCGAGGAGAGGACCGTCGCCCCTTGTTCGACGGTGAGCGTGCTGTTGTTGCGGAACTCGATGGTGTCTGCGCCGGTGTTGTACAGGCCGTTACTGGTCTGCGACGTGTTCTGCACCAACGCGCCGCTCCCGACGTCGATCGTCGCGTTGTCCCCGAGGCTGATGGCGTTGGCGTCGCCAACCACGATTTGGGCATTTTGACCGATCATGACGGAGCTGCCCGAGGCCGTGGATACGCCCGTCCCGATCGTGCTCGTCCATGGCGAGGGCGCACTCGTATCGCAAGCGGTCACGTTGCTGGTCGTGACGCAGTTCGAATAAGCCGGCAATGGAATCAGCGCTATATAGGAAAGCACGGCCAAGTAGGCGGCCGTCAAGCGACGATCGGGCCTCTGTGCAAAAGTGCGTTGTCGCGCAGATTCGATTCCATAAACACCGTGTAGACTACGAGCTTGAATAGTCTTGCGCATATCGTTCTCCTTGAATTGTTGTGAAGTCGGGTGATTTGAAATGCGTGAGAATGCGATCCTGATTTGCGGCGATGGCGAGCCAATAAAAATGCGGCGCAATACCTCTCCACACCGCTCAATGGCGGCGGAATGCCTTCGTGCTGAGAAAAAGCGCGCGCGCCCGTCCAGCAAGGCAGATGGAATGCCTTGCCGAGCGCAGACCTACGAGGGCGCGGCCAAGCCTGCTAGATCGATGGCAATGAGGGGCAAATGATTGACGACTTCTTCTGGTGCCCCTGTCGACATGCCATTTTTCATGGCATGTCTGCTCTCATTATGGAAGTGAGTGGTCGTCGCGCTTCATGGCTGATCTCCGCGTTTGATTTGTCACGAAGTATGTCAGGCGACAGAGGGCGAATATTTAAAAAGTGTTGAAAGACGACCTGTCTTTACATTTTTTTGGTTTTTTGGAACGCGAAAGAATCGAGCAGCAAGATTTCGATAAAATTTGGGCGGTATCTTGAACGACCGACGAGGTGAATCATGGCTGACTCCCCATGTTTCGGAACCGGCTTCACGGTTCGCACGATGACCGCCGACGAAGTCGCGTTAGCCATCGACTGGGCTGCACGAGAAGGCTGGAACCCTGGTCTTCATGATGCGCAAAGCTTTCGTGTCGCGGACCCGAACGGCTTCTTCGTCGGCGAATGGCGTGGCGAACCGGTCGGCTCGATTTCAGCCGTCGCCTACGACGACCACTTTGGCTTCATCGGCCTGTACATCGTCAAACCGGAATTCCGTGGCAAGGGGCTCGGCCTGCGCATCTGGCAACATGCAATCGCGTACCTAGGGCCGCGCAACATTGGCCTCGACGGTGTCGTCCAACAGCAAGCCAACTACAGGAAGTCGGGCTTTCAGCTGGCCTATCGGAATATCCGCTTCCAAGGCTTGGCGCAAACGCAAATGCCGAATCCAGTCTCGGCGAGCCAAACGATCGACGTGTCGAATCTCACAGACGTATCGTTCGAACAGCTAGCTGCATACGACAGACAATTCTTTCTGATGTCACGTGCAGCGTTCCTGCGCGCGTGGATTGCTCAGCCGGGTGCCGTTGCGCTGGCGGCCATCATTGAAGGCCGCATGCGCGGCTATGGGGTGCTGCGTCTATGCCGCGAAGGCCGCAAGATCGGCCCACTGTTCGCCGACACCGAAGCGATCGCCGAGCAGTTGTTCGGCGCGTTGACGGCGCAATGCCACGGCGAAACCGTCGCGCTCGATGTGCCGGAGACCAACTCCACGGCGATCGCGCTCGCCGAGCGGCATGGCATGACCCGCGTCTTCGAAACGGCACGGATGTATACGGGGGTGCCCCCCGATACGCCGATCGAACGTCTGTTCGGGGTCACAACCTTCGAACTCGGCTGACCCGACAGGTGGCAGAATAGGGCATCGCGTTTCGATCGGGGCACGGATCATGAGCAAGCCTGCGCGCCAGACCCTTGCAGATCAGCAGCACGAACCGTCCAACGAACCGCCTGCCATTCCCGGCCAGATCGTGCTGGTCCTGCAAGGCGGAGGGGCGCTCGGCGCTTATCAGGCCGGTATCTATCAAGCGCTGCATGATGCGCGCGTCGAACCGCATTGGGTAATCGGCACGTCGATCGGGGCCGTCAACGGCGCAATCATCGCCGGCAATCCAGTCGAACGGCGCCTTGAGCAACTAGAACGCTTCTGGCACGGCGTCGCCCGCAACACGTTTCCGCTCGCCGATTGGCTTCCCGCGCTCGCCACCTGGTCGCGCGATCTGGCGATCGTCACGCAGGGCATTCCGTCGTTCTTCACGCCAAGGCTGCAAGCATGGACAAGCCTGCAGCAACGCGTCGGTCTCGATCAAGCCGCGTTCTATTCGACGACACCGCTGCGCGAGACGTTGGCATCGCTCGTCGATTTCGATCTCCTCAACGAGAAGACGATGCGTTTGACCGTTGGCGCAGTCAACGTACGCAGCGGGCGCATGCATTACTTCTCGAACCGCGACATGGCGATGGATGCCAGCCACGTCATGGCATCGGCCGCATTTCCGCCGGGATTTCCTTCCGTGCGTATCGAGGGCGAGCCGTACTGGGACGGCGGCATCTATTCGAACACGCCGCTCGAAGCGGTGCTCGACGATCGCCCCAGGCGCAGTTCGGTCATCTTCGCGGTGCAGCTGTGGCCGTCCGCCGGGCCCGAGCCCGAGTCGATCTGGCAGGTGATGAGCCGTCAGCGCGACATTCAGTATTCGAGTCGCGCGCAAAGCCACATCGAGCGGCAGCGGCAGCTTCATCGTCTACGTCATGTGATTCGCGAGCTCGAGCAATATATTCCCGAGCCGCAGCGTCAATCGCCGCAGGTGCGTGAACTGCTCGATTGGGGATGCAGGACAACGATGCAGGTCGTCGAACTCGATGCACCTGGCTTGGACGGCGACGATCTGAACCGCGACATCGATTTCTCGTCGAGCGGAATCGAGCGCCGCTGGCGTGCCGGCTTCGAAGACATGACGCGCGTACTGCAAGAGGCGCCATGGCGTGAGCCGGTTGATCCGATGGACGGCATCTCGATCTATCGCATGGGGTCGACGGCGGGCTAGGTTAGCTCCGCGAATCGGGGTGCCACCTGCTCCAGAAATACCAAGACTTCCATCTGCATCGTGGCAAGGCTTGGCTGTTAGTCTTCCCAGCCGAACGCTTGCAACGCGCATCGTGGGCGTGAGATCGCGCAAGGGCAGGCCTGCGGGCTTGTGAGCTCGTTAGGCGACGACGCTATTGGGACTCCACAGGAGCGGATGGATCTGCCAGACTCGCCGAACTCAAGTCCGCCTGCATCGTCTCGTTCGGTGCGCCGGGGAGTGCCAACACAGCGTTTTGCTGGCATTGCCAGGCGACCGCATCGGGATAACCGCAACCGGAGGGATCGTCGGCCGGAAATTCGTTCAGGGAGCAGGTATACGCATGCGCGGTGATGGTCGGCACGTTCCAGGCCCAGATGCGTAACTCAGGGGCCGGGTTCAGCGTCGCCATCAATGACGCCATCGTATCGGCCAAATCGTGCGAACAGTAAATGCCCGGTTGATAGCCGCTTTCCATCACTGCGGTTACCCATGCGCACAGGTAGGCTTGCGCATCGGCGCTGGGAACGCCCCCGTCTTCCCAATCGATAAATACATAGGTTCCTGAAGCAAAACCTTCGGCTTGCATCAGTTGGGCGGCTTGTGATCCGTCAGTGCTGCCTTGAGGTGCGATCGCATTGTGAGAGCCTGGGCCCGCCGTTTGCTGGCCCAGGTAAATGGGCAGCAATCCCCAACCTTGATCGATCAGCGCCTGACGGTTGCCCATCCAGCCGGTGTCGTCGTGGCTGGGGGCAGGCGCCAGGTAGTAGCCGCACCAGCTCAGATTGGTGTTGGCCTTCATCCAGTCGAGCTGAGCCTGGCCAGGGAAGGTGTCGGTGTCGAAGCCTGCGTAGTAGATCATGGTCTTTCCCAATGTGGCTGGATTGGCTTCTGGTATCCCATGACGCTCATTCCAGGGAGATAGCCCGGCATACCTGCAAAGCAGCGATTTGCGGTGAAGTCTGCTGTCGTGGAGCGACGACCGATCGCCGGAGGTTGCCGCGCTGCAACTGGGCCATTAATCACCGGCTCCCACCATTTACAGTTCATTACACGCGGTATCCCCTGCACACACCCACGATTCATAGAATGAAAGCGCAGTTCATCATCGGGAGATTGATCATGATCAAGAAGCGCTCGGGTACCGCGACATTCGTCGTTGCCATCATGGCGCTCGTATCGGCATCGGCTTTTGCCGCTGCGGGCGGCAACGGGGGCGGCTCAGGTGGAGGAGCCGGCGCAGGCGCTGGTGGAGGGGGCGCTCACGGCGGCTCGAGCAGCAGCGCCGGCGCCAACGCGGCAGGAGCGAACGCCGGCGGCAAGTCGGCTGGCCACATGAGCAGCCACGGTATCGCGAACACGAACGGGTTTCACTCGGCCGACCGCGACAAGGGCTTGCAGCGTGCCGAAGACCGATCAGATACACAAGCCGACCGTAACGGCACGACGCCGTCCCAAGCCAGCACTCATGCCCATACGCACGCGCACAACCACCATGCCGCGCACATCACGCACGCTACATTGCACACGAGAACCAACGTGCGCCGCGACGACGATACCGACTTCGGACGCACCAAGCCGTAGCGCAGAAATGGACAAGGGCGCCAGCGGCGCCCTTGTGGTTCTCCCTGTCGTTTTTTCGGCCGTTTTAGCAAGCTGTTCATCAGAACAGTTGGCCCTTGCTCAGGTGCGCAAAGCATAGCTGGAACGCCCTGCAAGGGTTTTCGCAGTTTGCAACAAACAGTAACGCTTATAGCTTGGCGTGTCGTGACGTGACAGCGGCATGACCCTCGGTGCGGCGCCGCGCATGGAGCGGCATCGCTTCGTTGACGCGGGTAGGGGCGATCACTACCGTAAGCTGATGCAAGAGATATAGGAGCCTCACCCATGAGCGACCCAGCGAGGCCCTTTCAGGCCCGTGCCGATAGCCACGACGAAGCGATTCCCCCGCTTGAATACCGCGATTTCGATCAATCTCATGACGAGTTGCCGGAACCGACCGTCTGCGCCACTTGCGGCGCGGTCTACATCGGCGGGCGATGGCAATGGAGGACGCGCCCCGAATACGCCTATAAGACGATTTGCATGGCATGCCATCGTACGGTCGACCTACTGCCCGCCGGATATGTCTATATCGATGGCCCGTTCGCTGACGATCATCTCGTCGACGTGCTGGAATTGCTTCGCCGCCATGAAGCAAGCGCAATGGAGCACAACCCGATGCAGCGGATCATGTCGGTTGACGAGGGTGGCGGCACGACCGTCGTCGCAACGACCGGCCAACACCTGGCGCACGTTTTGGGTACGGCGCTCGAAGCGGCGTATCAAGGCCGGCTCGAAGTCAAATACAGCCACGACAAAAAACTGGTGCGCGTGTACTGGCGACGTTAGGAGGAACGAACCCGTCTCGGCTGGTTCAAAAAAGTGCGTGCCCTCAATCCAATACGGGCGTTCGACTCGCGATGCCCGCTTCAATCGCGCATGGTGCCCCGGCGACGGAGGCCGCGACATGAACGAATGGCTCGATAGCCCTCTATTGACCGATCTGTACGAGCTGACGATGCTGCAGGCGTACTTCGACGGTGGCATGAACGAGACGGCCACCTTCGAGTTCTTCGTGCGCGCGCTGCCGACCGAACGCAATTTCCTGATGGCAGCCGGACTCGAGCAGGTGATGGAGTATCTGGAGCGTTTGCGATTTACCTCCGACGATCTGTTCGCGCTCGAAGAAACAGGGCGGTTTTCTGCATCGTTTCTGAGGTCGCTGGCAGACTTCCGTTTTACCGGCGACATCGACGCGATGCGCGAGGGCACCGTGTTCTTCGCCGACGAACCGATTCTGCGTGTGACGGCCCCCATGCGCGAAGCGCAGCTGGTCGAAAGCCGTGTGATGAATCTGCTGCACTACGAGACTTTGGTCGCGAGCAAAGCGGCGCGCATCGTGTTGACGGCCCCCGACGCACTGCTCGTCGATTTCGGCTTGCGTCGTGCGCACGGCGCGGAAGCGGCGGTATTGTCGGCACGCGCGAGCTATCTGGCTGGCTTCGGCGGCACGGCGACCTTGGCCGCCGGCCTGCGCTTCGGCATCCCGACTTCCGGGACGATGGCCCATGCCTACGTGCAGGCACATGAAGACGAAGCGCAGGCGTTCGAAAACTTCGCGCGTTCGCAGCCCGGCAACGCGACGTTGCTGATCGACACGTACGACACCGAAGCGGCCGCGCACAAGGTCGTCGCGCTCGCGCCACGCCTTGCCAACGAAGGGGTGCTCATACGTGCCGTGCGCATCGACAGCGGCGACCTGGCCGAGCACGCGCGGCGCGTGCGTCATATCCTCGACGAAGGCGGCCTCACGAAAGTCACGATCTTCGCGAGCGGCAACCTCGACGAATACCGCCTGCACGAACTCGTTGCCGCAGGCGCACCGATCGACGGCTATGGCATCGGCACGCGCATGAACACGTCGGCCGACGTGCCGTACCTCGACTCTGCCTACAAGCTCGTCGACTATGCCGGCCAGCCTCGGCGCAAGCGCGCCGAGGGCAAAGCCACTTGGCCTGGACGCAAGGCCGTCTTCCGCCTGTACTTGGCGAACAGCGTCATGGCCGGCGACTGGCTGACGCTCGAGCACGAAAGCCGAGACGGCGAGGCACTGCTGGAGCCGGCCATGCGAGACGGTCTGCGGTGCACCGATGTGCCCGATCTCGAAGCCTGCCGCGAACATGCGCGGCGCCAATTGCGTGCGTTGCCTGGCGCACAACGCACGCTCGAGCGCGACGAGCCGTATCCGGTGGCCGTCTCCGATGCGCTCAGGCACATGGCGCGGCAGCTCGATGCCGGCGCGGGCGCCGCGCCTGCAGCTTCGTCGAACGCAACGAGCCCAGCTAATACACCGCCTTCAGCAAGCAGCGGCTCATAAGCAAAAAAGCGTCGAATCGACGGAATAAATCCGGCGCTGCAAGCGTTTTGCAAAGCAGGCACGCTCGAATTCCTTTCTTCCGTTCGCCGGCGCGCGGGCCTCGGGCGTGGCTTTCGCTGCGCGCCGCACGAACTGTCGGGCAGGAGGCGAAGATGAAATTGTTGCGAATCGTTTCTACGCTATTGGTGATGCTGATGCTCGGGCTGTCGTCATTGTCGGCGGCTGGCTGCATGTCGGACGGCAGCACGAACTCGACCACGAGCAGCGGCGGAAGCAGTGGGGGCAGCGGGGGGTACTGAAGGCTTGTTTACATCTGAGCGTTGACGGGGTGTCGATCGAGTGAGTTTCGATGCCGACGTGATTGCGCGGCTGGGCCAATTGCGCCGCTATGCTCGCGCGCTGACGGGGGATCCCGCCTGGGCCGACGATCTGGTGCAGGATACGGCGGAGCGGGCGCTCGCACGCGAGACGGCATTCCGTGCGGGCAGCAATCTACGTGCATGGTTGTTCACGATCCTGCGCAATCTCTACATCGACCAATTGCGCGCGCGACGCGAATTCGCCGTGGACGACGAAAGCGCACCGTGGCGCAACCTCGAAGCACCCCGTAGCGAAGTCGACGGTCTCGTCCTGCACGAGGTTCAGCAAGCGCTCTATCACTTGCCGGTCGAGCAGCGTGAAGTACTGCTGCTCGTCTGCGTCGAAGAACTCTCGTATCAGGAGGCCGCGACGGTGCTCGGGGTGCCGATCGGAACGGTGATGTCGCGGCTGTGCCGTGCGCGGGAGCACATGCGCGTGCTGCTCGGCGGTGAGCCGACTCACGAGAGTCCGCCGCTCAAAGTAGTGAGAAACACGAGAAGCACGCCATGACGCGCGACCAAGATGACGATTGCGAGGATTCAATGCCGATCGATCTGACCACGCTCGGGGCATTCGTCGACAACGAGCTGCCCGCGGCGCAAAGCGCCCAGGTGAGGGCGCATCTCGAACACGACGGGGAGGCGCGTGCGCGCGCGCAATCATGGCAGGCGCTGACAGGCGCATTGCGCACGCTATGCGAGGCGCACGAACACGAACATAGTCCCACGTCACCGGTCATTGTCGTGCGCAAGCGGTCATCCATGCCGCACCGCATGGCGCTCGCCGCGTGCTGGGCCGTGGTGGGGGCGGGGCTTGGCGTCGCGCTGGGCACGTTCGCCCCACGATGGCTCCCCGGCAGTGCGGAGCCGGCCGCGTTCGCGCGTCGCGCCGACATCGCCTACGCCGTCTATGCGCCCGAGGAGCGGCATCCGGTCGAGGTTGCCGCCAGCGAAGAATCGCACCTCAGGGCATGGCTCTCCAAACGCCTCGAGCGTCCGGTCTCGATTCCTTCGCTGAGCGAGTACGGCTACACGCTCGTTGGCGGACGACTGCTGCCCGGCGAGACAGGGCCGGCCGCGCAAATCATGTACGAGAACGCAGACGGGGCACGACTCACGCTCTATGTCACCAATACGCCGCCGAACGAAGCCGCCGTACAACTCCTGCGCGACGGCAACCGTCGTACGTTCTATTGGGTCATCGACCGCACCGGCTACGCGCTGTCGGGCTCGATCGCCGAGCCGAAGCTGCGCGCAATCGCCGTCGACATGTGCAGCGAGTTGGGCGGCCGCCCCGACGCATGGAAATAGCGAGTGGCCCAGTCCTTCAGCTGACGAATGCCTGGCGCCGCCAGCCGCCATCATTTCATCGTCCAAGCGAAACACCTTGTAACCAAAACGCAGCTCAATGGCGTGCCGTAGGCGGAATAGCGCACATACGCGTTTCGTTTATCGAATAGCCATGCCGCATGAGACACGCCTTGCACGGCGTGTCCGTGCGGCATCCGCAAGGCGAATCGGTGGAGTCTTTACTGCGCCGATGCACGTGGGTGCATCGCGACGCCGGTCCATCGAGCGAGGACGACATCATGCGTACTATCTTTGGACTCAGCGCCATGCTGGGCATTTGCCTCCTGGGATGCACGACGCCGGCAGTGGCCCAGCCTACCTATTCCACGCTCGACACCTCGGATTGCCGCTCGGTCAACGGCCAGATCGACGTCGATGGCGTCATGCAGCCGGTCGTGGGCCAAGCGTGCCGTCAGCCCGACGGCAATTGGGTGCTCGTGCAAGTCGACGAAAGCGGCATCCTCTATCCGATGTACGGATCGTGGGTCGAGTACTGGCCGCCGACGTTCTTCGGCGGCACGCTCTTCGTCTTCGACGACTTCCATCGGTTTCATCACCACCACTTTCACCACTTCGATCATGTGAACGGCGGCCACGTTGGCCATCCCATGACGATGGGCGGAGTGGGGGGCGTGGGCGCCACGTCCGGACATGGTGGCGTCGGGGCAACGGGCGGCATGTCGGGGAGCCCCATGCACAGCATGTCGGGTGGCACGATGCACGGCATGTCAGGCAGCACGTGGGGTGGCTCGATGCATGGCGGTGGCATGTCGGGCGGTGGGCGGCGTTGACGACGGTCGGGGCAACCCCCAACCAGATCGTTTTTTCACGTGCGAATCTGGAATAAAGGCAACGACACGTCGTTTACGAAGGCGATATAGGGAAGCGTGCCCATCGAATCATGCAAAGGCAATGGCGCAGACGCTTCGCGGCGGACGTGGTCGACCGCCGCGCTTTGAAGAAAGGAGACCAATCATGTTGAAAACGCTCGTTTGCGTCGTCGCCTGCGCCATTCCGCTTGCCGCATTCGCGGAAGCACCCAAGATTTCGAATGGCATGGTGGTGGACGACGAGGGCATGACACTCTATACCTTCGATAAAGACAAGACCATGCCGGGCATGAGCGAGTGCACGGGTAGTTGCTCGACACTGTGGCCGGCAGCACTCGCTGACGCCTATGACCAGCCAAGCGGCGACTGGAGCTTCATTGCGGCGCCGGGCGGCAAGCATCAATGGGCCTACAAAGGCCAACCGCTTTATCGCTACTCGAGCGACAAGCGACCGGGAGACATGCAGGGAGACGGCTACAAGCACTTGTGGCACGTGGCACGGCCATAGCGGCAGGCTGGCGGTCCAAGAGGGCGGTCCGCGCATAAAAAACAGGGAGGCACGGCGATCGACGGCGCGAAACGGGAACGCCGCGGTCGCTCGTGACGTCTATCGGCGCAAGATCGGTTGCATCGGTGGTTTCGGTGCAAGCCTTTCTTGCCTCGAAGACACCAAAAGAAGGAGAACGGATATGCCCAAGATGAAGACCGCCGCCCTTGCCGTGTTCGCCGCGCTTGCGCTCGGCTCCCAGGCTCAGGCGCAGGACATGGCGCCGAACGACGCGCAGATCGCCAAGATCGTGGTGACCGCGAATCAAGTCGACATCGACGCCGGCAAGCTGGCGCGGAGCCACGCCGACATGAAGGACGTCAAGGCGTTCGCCCAGTTGATGATCAAGGACCATACCAGCGTCAACAAATCGGCCGTCGATCTCGTGAAGAAACTCAAAGTCACCCCCGAAGACAGCGACACGAGCCAAGCGCTGCAAAAGGGCGGCGACGACAATCTCGCCAATCTCAAGACGTTGAGCGGACACGACTTCGACAAAGCCTACATAGACCATGAAGTCGCGTATCACGAGCAGGTCCTCGACGCGATGGACAAGACCCTGATTCCGAGCGCGAAGAACGAGGAACTGAAAGCGCTGCTCGTGAAGGTGCGTCCGGCGTTCGAAGCGCACCTCGAGCATGCCAAGCATGTGCAGGCCGAGCTTGGCGGAAGCGGTGGTTAAGCGCTTCATGACTCGCCCCCACGATGCGTGGCGTGCGAATGCGCTGCAGGGAGTGCTCGCCGTCGCGGCAGCGGCGATGCCTGCAGCGCTGTGGGCGCATACGGTGCCGGTGACGATCGAAGGGCTGCAGTTCTCGCCGGCGACGGTCACCGTCAAACGCGGCGACACCGTCGTATGGACCAACAAGGATCTCGTTACGCATACGGTCACGGCTGACGGTGTGTTCGATTCGCATGACATCGAACCGAACCACGCCTGGACGTACGTCGCGAAGCAACCCGGACGCTACGCGTATCGATGCACGCTGCATCCGACGATGAACGGCACGCTGGTCGTGGAGTAAACGCATGAAAAAAGCCACCGCCAATGACGGCACGGCACCGCGCGATGGTTCGGCCGACGACGACAACGCGCTGGCCCGGCGCGCCTGCGAAGGCGATCGCGCGGCCTTCGAACAGATCATGCGTCGGCACAATCGGCGTCTATACCGGCTCGCGCGGGCAACCTTGCGCGATGACGCGGAAGCCGAGGACGCGCTGCAGGAGGCCTACCTGGCAGCCTATCGCGCGCTCGGACGCTTTCGCGGCGACGCGGCGCTGTCGACCTGGCTGGTCCGGCTCGTGCTCAACGAGTGTTTCACACGCCGACGACGCGCGGCTCGGCGCAATCACGTTGCACTGATGATCAGTTCGACGGACGAAGACGGCACGGAGCAGGACATCATGGATACGGCAAACGTCGCTTCTCCCGACGATGCGTTCGCGCGTGCCGAACTTCGTGCCCTGATCGAACGCAAGCTCGATGCGCTGCCCGAAGCGTTTCGCATCGTGTTCGTGCTGCGTTGCGTGGAGGAGCTCAGCGTCGAGGAGACCGCACAATGCCTCGGCATTCCCGAGGCAACCGTGCGTTCGCGCCATTTCCGGGCCAGGAGCTTACTGCGCGAATCGCTTGCTCAGGACATCGATCTGGCCGAGCGCGATCTGTTCTCGTTCGGGGGCGAGCACTGCGATCGAACCGTGGCAGGCGTGCTTGCCCGGCTCGACGATGCGCACTGAACACTGAATGTCGGGCGGTACGCTCGTCAGCGCGGTACGCCTTCGTCGAGTCGTACGTGCCGGCATGCCATGAAGAGCAGCAGGTCGTAGGCGATCTTCAGTCCGCCACACGCGATGAGCGGCAGACTTAGCCAGCCCATGCCGATGAACCCGCCCGCCAAAGCCGGTGCAACGGCGGCAGCAAGGCTGCGCGGCACGGCGGTGAAGCTGGCGGCCGCGGGCCGCTCAGCCGGGGTGACGACGGCCATCACATAAGCCGTGCGCGTAGGCACATCCATTTGCAAAAGTGCGCTGCGCACGAGCAAGAGACCGATCGCCCAGGGCAGCGAGGTGGCAAACGCAGCTGAGATCAGGCAGAGGCTGGACGGAATATGCGTGAACACCATCGTGTTGAGCAGCCCGATACGTCGCGCGAGCGGCACGGCAACGAGTTGCGACGCGGCGCTCAGCAAGCCCGTGCCGAAGAAGAATTGACCCGCCGCCGCGATCGACAAACCAAAACGCTGCATGAGCCATAACGACAACAACGCGTTGATGACGAGGCCGCCCGCGAACGCGTCGATGCTGAAGAGCAGCGCAAGCCGTATGACGATGCGCTTGGAGGTGCCCAATGGCGTAGCGGTCGGTGCAGCGGCATGCGGCTCGGGCTGCGGCAAACGGCCGTATAAAACCCATACGGTCGAGCCCGTTACCGCGTAGAAGACGAACATCGCTCGCATGACCATCAATGCAGGAATCGCGAAGTGGGCTGCAAGCCAGGTCGGCACGCCGGCCGCGAGCGCGCCGAGCGAGGCGCACACGGCACCAACCAGGCTGTATCGCGCAAACAGAGCAGTGCGCGCATGGCCGCTCGACCAGCCCGCAAGACGCGCTTGTTCGAGCGGCAGGAACACGCTGACGTCGCCCGAGCTGGGATTCAACGTGCCGACGAACGCCACGACGACAAGCGGCCATAACGACTGCAAGAAAGCGAAGCCGATGCCGGTGGCCGCCATCAGCGCCGCCGCCGCTCTGAGCATGCGATTGGGCTCGAAGCGATTGGCCAGGGCGCCGATAGCGATCGTCGCGAACGCCGAACCGAGCAGTGTCGCCGTGCCGATGAGCCCGACGTCGCGCGCGCCGAACCCGAGCGCGAGCAGATAAGCCGGCAGCAGCACGGCCACATACCCGTCGCAGAAGCCGCGCAAGCCACGGCTCATCAGCACGAAGCGCGCATGGCGGTCGACGCCCGCGGGCGTCGTCCATGCTGTCAGGCGCTCAGTCAACGACATGATCGTCCTCTTTGGTTCCCCAGATTGGTACGGACGCACGCATCGAGGCACCGGCCAACGAATGAATACGATGCCGTCATGGCTCGACGATATGCCCTGTCAAAACAGGCAGCTAGAAGATCCGGATTTCCGATGTAGTCTCCCACCGGGAACGACACGGCGTGGCCCATTCCCCGCGTCTGACGCCCAAACCCACACGAACAAGGCAATCGTCACGTCTCATTCCGGGAGTCCAGAAATGACAAGATCAAAGTCCGATATCGACTCGATAGATCGGCGGCAATTCGGAAAAATTCTAATCGCGGGCGCGGGCGGACTCGCGCTCGGCATGACAGGGATCGCTGGACTCGCTCAAGAACTTGCTCCGCAAGATCAGATGGAACCGGCATCCCATGAATTCCTCTATCCCTCCAAGAAGCCGTTCGACGGCGAGCATTCGGTCGATGTGGTCATCGTCGGGTCCGGGTTATCCGGCCTCGTTGCCGCTAGAAGGCTAAGCAAAAACGGCAAGTCGGTGCTCGTCCTGGAGGCAAGAGATCGAATCGGCGGCCGGATGTTTCTCGAGAAAACGATTGAAGGCGGGGTGCTGGATGTCGGCGGTCAGTGGGTCGGCGACACTCAAGATGCCGTGCTCGCCTTACTCGAGGAGCTCTCGATAAGCAAATTCGACAGCTACGACCAAGGGCACAGCTTTCTCTCGTGGAACCACAAGACCATCAACTTCGACGGTGATTTTGACGAAGTGCTCGAGGGCAAGTACGGCACGTCCCCCCAGGACAAAATCGCCGAGCGATACCTGTGGAGCAAGCTGATGGCGATCACGAAAACGGTGCCGCCGGCCGCGCCGTGGACGGCTCCGAACGCGCGCTTGTTGGATGCGCAAACATTCCAGTCGTGGATCGAGCGGGAAACGAGACAACCCTATGCAAGGTGGGTGCCGGCCTTGCAGGCGAGGATCGGCGGATCGGGAGGATTCGAGCCAGGGCAAGCCTCCTTGCTCCATATGGCCTGGACGCAACGGGTAGGTCCGCAATCCGAGCATCCCGAGCGGTGGCTGCTTCACGGTGGCGCGGGCCAGGTTCCGCCGATGCTCGCAGCCGATCTTGCGGACCGGATCGTGTTGGCGGCACGCGTGACCGATATCGACAGGCACGCGAACGGTGTAACGGTATCGACCGCGCATCTGCGCATCAATGCCAAGGCCGTCATCGTCGCGATTCCGCCTTCATTGCGCGCCGCCATCCGATTTTCACCGGCGCTGCCGGCCACCCATGCGGGCTTCGTGCAGCGTGCCCCGATGGGTTCGATGTCGAAAGTCCACGCCGTCTATCCGACCGCCTTCTGGCGCGAACGGAAACTCAGCGGCACGGCTGCCGGCAATCTGAAAACGTGCGAGTTCATCGCCGACAGCTCTCCGCCTTCCGGCAAACCCGGCATCCTGACCTCGTTCATTGCCGGCGAGCGTAACCTGGAGCTCAGCAACGCCAGTCGCGAGGAGATACGGGACGCAGTCCTTCAAGACTTCGGCTACTACTTCGGCAAGGATGCGATCGCGCCCGCCCAGTTCTTTCACTTCAACTGGAACGATCAAAGCCTGACGGGCGGCGCCTTCACGTCATATTTGCCGCCGGGCGTCTGGACGGTCTACGGAGCAGGGTGGCGCGATCCCGTGGAGAATATTTTCTGGGCAGGCACCGAAGCGTCCGACCGCTGGCCCGGGTACTTCGATGGGGCCGTTCGTGCGGGGCTGAAAGCGGCCGCCGATGTCGAGGGGCAGGTCCGGTTTTCCGATCTTTCCACGGGATTCCGGGCTCGCACCATCGCAGCGTAGGTAGCCGTCAAATGTCATGTGGGAGCCTAAGTTCAGCTCAAGCTCCCACATGACAGGCTGAACGCACAGAGCTCGAAATACTTCCGTTGTGAAGGTGCGCCGATCGACTGTCCAGGAACACGCACTGCACCCACTTCTCCGTGAGCCAGTCGGGGGGGGGCAATTGCACGAGACCGGTGTCGCCGAGTAGCTCATATCCGCCAGGGGCGGTAAGCAGTCTGCCAACGCGTTCATGGCCTGAATATGCTCCAGAAAACTTGGAATCTTGCTCGGCTCAGGTCGTTTCGGTCCGCGCTGGGCCTAGTTTGAAACAGGTGGGCAGTTCGCGCCTTCAGCACGTCAGATGGCAAAACGCGTCCAGCCGCCAATCAGACGGGTCCGAAATGGGAAACCTTTGCTCAGGCAAAGCCAATGTTCCCGCTATCGTCCATTGCGTCTAAGAATACGGACGCGGCACGATGAACAACAACACGTACCGTTTGGTGTATTCCCGGCTCCGGGGGATGGCAGTGGCCGTCGAAGAAACGGCCACCGCGGCGGGCCAATCGGCCGGCGGCGAAACGCGCGCCGGCCGACGGTCGCGGACCGCGCGGACAGCGACCGCCGCGATGGCGTTGTCGGGCATCTTGCCGATGCTGGCGTCGGCGCAGATCGTACCGACGCCGGGAACGGGCACGCAGGTCATCCAGAGCCAGAACGGATTGCCCCAGGTGAACGTCGCACGTCCCTCGAACGCAGGCGTGTCGGTCAACACCTACAACCAGTTCGACGTGAATCGTGCCGGCGCGATCTTGAACAACGCGGCCACGCTCACGAACACGCAACTCGCGGGCTACGTCAACGGCAACCCGAACTATGGCGCCGGCGAGGCCGCACGCATCATCGTCAATCAGGTCAACAGCGCAAACCCATCCCAGCTGAGAGGGTTCGTTGAGATTGCGGGACCCAAAGCCGAAGTCGTGCTCGCCAATCCGTCCGGAATCTACGTGGACGGCGGTGGTTTCATCAATACCAGTCGCGCGATTTTAACGACCGGCGCGCCGTTCTACAGTCCGGAGGGGGGGCTCGCCGGCTTCAACGTCAACCGGGGCCTCGTGACTGTTGCAGGCGCGGGCCTGAATGCGGCGAACATCGATCAGGTCGACCTCATCGCGCGCGCGGTTCAGGTCAACGCCGCCGTGTATGCGAAGAACCTGAACGTTGTCGCCGGTGCAAACCAGGTCAACCGCGACACGCTTGTTGCGACGCTCATCACAGGTGAAGGCCCCGCCCCGACGGTGGCGATCGACATCGGTCAGTTGGGCGGGATGTACAGCAACCGGATCTTTCTCGCGTCCAACGAGTATGGCGTGGGCGTGGCTAGCGCCGGTACGCTCACTGCTCAGGCGGGCGAGCTGACGCTACAGGCGAACGGTCGGCTCGTGCTGACGGGCAAGACGACGGCGAGTGGCAACCTCGCGTTGTCCGCAGCCGGCGGCATCGACAACAGCGGCACGACTTACAGCCAACAATCGGCGACGGTGAGCACGGCTGCCGATCTCACGAACAGCGGCACGCTCACCGCGCAACAGAGCGTCGGCGTCAACGCAGGTTCGGTGAATTCGACGGGTACGCTCGGTGCGGGTGTGAACAACGAGGGCTCCGTCAGCCGCAACGGCGATCTGACCGTGACGACGGCAGGCCGACTGAACGCGACCGGCTGGAACGTCGTGGGCGGCAACGCGACATTGATCGGCAGCGATGTGAACCTCGCCGGCAGTCAAACGGCCGCGAACGGCAACCTCTTGCTGAAAGCAATCGCGGGCGACCTGAATCTTTCGGGCGCGACGACGAGCGCGAAGGGGACGCTCCGTGCAAATGCATCGGGCGCGCTGACCAACGACCGGGGCAACTTGTCGAGCGGCAGCGGCATGACGCTGACCGCCGGCAGCCTATCGAACCAGAGCGGGAACGTCTCGTCGCAAGGCCCGCTTTCCGTGCAGGCATCCGGACAGATCGCGAATCAGGCTGGGACGATGGTCTCGCAGAGCACGGTGCGGGTGAATGGCGGTGCAATCGCGAACCACCAGGGCACGCTGCAGAGCGCCGGCGGAATGACGGTTTCCGGGACCTCTCTGGACAATACCGCTGGCCGCATCACGTCGCTCAAACCCATAGGAATTCCCTCCGGGCCCAGCGACGGCCTGACGATCACGACGAGCGGTCAGCTCACGAACGCGGCAGGCATGGCCGCGACTGGCGCGCAAGGCGGCGTAATCGGCGGCAACGGCGACGTGACCGTGCAAGGCGGCGCTGTCGTCAATCACGGCACGATCACCGCGCAAGCGAATCTGCACGTCACCGGACAGTCGGTCGACAATTCGAGCGGGTTGCTGAAAGCCGGCCAGAACGCGACGGTCGACGCGGGGGCGCGCTTCGCGAACAGCGGCGGCTCGGTTCTTGCGAAGCAGGCGGCAACGGTGAACGCGACGACGGTCGACAACAGCCACGGTACAACAGAGGCGACCCAACTGACGTTCAACGCGAGCGATCTGGTGAATCACGGCGGCACCATCACGCAAACCGGGAACGGCCCCGTGGCCGTCAACGTCAGCGGCACACTGGACAACTCGAACGGCGGGACACTGCAGACCAAGAGTACAGACTTGACACTCACGCCGGCGACGCTGGTCAACGATGGTGGCGTGCTGACTCACGCGGGCACAGGCACGCTGACGCTCACGCCAGGAAACGGCGTCGGAAGCCTCAGCAATGTCGGCGGCAAGATCGCCGGCAACGGCCATATCGTGGCGCGCGCCGGGACGCTCGAGAACCGCACCGGTTCGATCATTGGTCAAACCGGGCTCGGCGTGGCGGTCGGCGGCGCGCTCGACAATGCGCAGGGTAAGCTGCTGTCGAACGCCGATGCGACGATCGATGTCGGCGATGCGCTGACGAACAACGGTGGTGCGCTCGGCGCGGACGCGACTGCGACGATCCACAGCGGATCGCTGACCAATCGCGGCGGCTCGATCGTTGTGCCAAACCTGACCGCGACGGTCGATTCGACGCTGGACAACAGCGGTGGCAATCTGGAAGCGAACCAGCTCGCGCTGACGACCACGGATCTGACGAACCACGGCGGCAAGATTACGCAGTATGGTGCGTCGCCGATGACCATCAGCGTTAGCAACAGGTTCGACAATTCCGTCGGCGGC
>NZ_RBZV01000015.1 GCF_003628145.1 Trinickia fusca
CGCTCACTCAACGTACTGACAGTTCATATTCATCTCTCGACGAACAAAACCTTCCTCAATACTGTGTGAGACTTGATACTTTCGCTATTTGTCAGACCCGAAGATCCAACTGCGTCCGCCACCAAGTACCCACACTTATCGGCTGTTAATTTTTAAAGATCGTTCGCTCAACCCGCAGCGCAACTTACATCCCGTCGCGCTACCGTCTTGCGTCGCTGCGTCAGCAGCAGAGAAACGAGATTATGCAGACTTCGTTTTCATTCGTCAACTGTTTTTTTCGCTTCGCTTCGTTTTACTTCACTCAGCGTTCAAAACCAGTCTTCGATCAAACGTGCCGCGCACTACCACTTCAACACCTGCGCAGCCCTGCTCCCACTTCCCTTTCCGCTGCACACTTGGCTGCGGAAAGGGCGTGACTTTACGCCCCTTCCTCGACCTGTGCAAGCGAAATTTGAAGAAATTGTGTCAGCGGTGCTTGAACGCTGGTTTGCGCTTCTCCAGGAACGCCGCCATCCCCTCCTTCTGATCTTCCGTAGCAAACAGGGAATGGAACAGGCGGCGCTCGAAATGGATCCCCTCGGCCAGCGTCGTCTCGTAGGCGCGGTTCACCGACTCCTTCACCATCAGCACGGCAGGCAGCGGGAACTCAGCGATCGTCGCGGCGGCCGACATAGCCTCCTCGACCAGCGACGCGGCGGGAACCACGCGCGACACGAGCCCCGAGCGCTCAGCCTCGGCCGCGTCCATGAAGCGAGCCGTCAGGCACATGTCCATTGCCTTGGCCTTCGACACCGCCCGCGGCAGACGCTGCGTGCCACCCGCACCCGGCATCACGCCCAGTTTGATTTCAGGCTGGCCGAACTTCGCCGTATCGGCGGCAATGACGATGTCGCACATCATCGCAAGCTCGCAACCACCACCCAGCGCAAACCCTGCCACCGCAGCGATGATCGGCTTGCGGATCGAGCGCACCGTCTCCCAGTTACGGGTGATGTACTCGCCCATATACACATCCATATAGGTATAGGTCGCCATCATCCCGATGTCCGCGCCCGCCGCGAAGGCCTTCTCGCTACCCGTGATGACGATCGCGCCGACACCGTCGTCTGCATCGAACGCCTTGAGCGCCGCGCCGAGTTCATCCATCAGCGCATCGTTGAGCGCATTCAGCGCCTTCGGCCGGTTAAGTGTGACCAAACCGACCCGGCCACGCGTCTCAACCAGAATGTTTTCGTACACCATGCATCCTCCTATTCTTTAATGTCGATGAAGCGCGAAAACGCTTCGCGCTCGCGCGCGAACAATGCTAACATTCCCCAACCAACCGGTCGGTTTATTAATGATCGTCCGGCTTCCTCCAACACAAGGCCTGCCCTGCCTCCGCCATGACACATCCTCTTTTTGCGAAGCACGAAGACACGCTGAACAAAGCCCTCGCCGCCATTGCAACGCGCGGCTACTGGAGTCCTTTCGTGGAAATGCCGAGCCCCAAAGTGTACGGGGAAACCGGCAACGCGGACGGAGAAGCTGCGTTCAAAGCTCACACGAATCACACGTTCGAGCTCGACCAGCCGAGCACCGGCGAGACAGTAGGCGCCGAGTTGTCGCCGTACGGCTTCGCGCTCGGGACACGTTACCCCAAAGCCGACGTCGATACGCTGATCGCAGCCGCCGCTACGGCGCAGCGCAGCTGGCGCGCGGCCGGTCCGCAAGCATGGATCGGCGTGAGCCTCGAAATTCTGCAGCGCCTGAACCGCGCGAGCTTCGAAATCGCTTATAGCGTCATGCATACGACCGGCCAGGCATTCATGATGGCCTTCCAGGCCGGTGCCCCCCATGCGCAGGACCGCGCCCTCGAGGCTGTCGCCTATGCCTGGAACGAATTGCGCCGCGTGCCGGCCGACGCCCACTGGGAAAAGCCCCAGGGCAAGAACCCGCCGCTCGCCATGCACAAGCGCTATACGATCGCGCCGCGCGGCATCGGGCTCGTGCTCGGCTGCTGCACGTTCCCGACGTGGAACGGCTACCCAGGCCTTTTCGCCGATCTGGCAACGGGCAACGCCGTCATCGTCAAGCCGCACCCGGGCGCGATTCTGCCGCTCGCCATCACCGTGCGTATCGCACGTGACGTGCTGCGCGAAGCTGGCTTCGACCCGAACGTCGTCACGCTGCTCGCAACCGATCCAAACGATGGCCCGCTCGTTCAAGACCTCGCGCTGCGCCCCGAAATCAAGCTGATCGACTTCACCGGCAGCACGCAAAACGGCACGTGGCTCGAGCGCAATGCCCATCAGGCTCACGTGTTCACGGAGAAAGCCGGCGTCAATCAGATCGTCATCGATTCCGTCGACGACCTCAAAGCGGCGGCCCGCAACATTGCGTTCTCGCTGGCGCTGTACTCGGGCCAGATGTGCACGGCCCCGCAAAACATCTATGTGCCGCGCACGGGTATTCGAACCGCCGACGGCCAAATGAGCTTCGATGAGGTCGCGCAAGCGCTTGCCACCGCCGTGCAAAAGCTGTGCGGCGACCCGGCCCGCGCGGTCGAACTGCTCGGCGCGATCCAGAACGATGGCGTGGCCAAACGCATCGACGAAGCCCGCTCGCTTGGCCGCGTGCTCGTCGACAGCAGCTCGCTCGAGCACCCGGCATTCTCCGGCGCGCGCGTACGCACGCCGCTGCTGCTGCAACTCGACGCCGCCACTGACCTCGCCAAATTCAGCGGCGAATGGTTCGGCCCGATCTCGTTCGTGATCGCCACGGACTCGACCGAACAGTCGCTCGAACTGGCCGGCTCGCTCGCCGCGGAGCACGGCGCGCTGACGCTCTCGGTCTACAGCATGGACGAAGGCATCATCGAAGCCGCACACGAAGCATCGATCCGCGGCGGCGTCGCGCTCTCGATCAACCTGACTGGCGGCGTGTTCGTCAATCAATCCGCGGCGTTCTCGGACTTCCACGGAACCGGCGCCAACCCGGCTGCCAACGCGGCGCTCACCGATGCGGCGTTCATCGCCAACCGGTTCCGCGTCGTGCAAAGCCGCATCCATGTTGCGCCGCAAGCCGTGCCCGCGGAAGCTGGCCAGCCGGCATAGGCCGTTTGGCCGAATGGAGTGCCGCCCCTTCACTCTCTAAGATGATCCGAAAGACCCTGCCCTTTCGCAGGGTCGCCGTTCGCAGGACTTTCCGATGACCGATGCATTTATCTGCGATGCGATTCGCACCCCGTTCGGCCGCTACGGCGGCGTCCTCAAAGACGTCCGCCCCGACGATCTGGCAGCGGTGCCGATCAAGGCACTCGTTGAACGCAACCCTGGCGTCGATTGGCGCGCGCTCGACGACATCATCTACGGTTGCGCCAATCAAGCCGGCGAAGACAATCGCAACGTCGCGCGCATGGCAGCCCTGCTCGCAGGTCTGCCGACCGATGCGCCGGGCTCGACGGTGAACCGGCTGTGCGGCTCCGGTATGGATGCCGTCGGGTCGGCCGCTCGCGCGATCAAGGCGGGAGAAGCCCGCCTGATGATCGCTGGCGGCGTGGAGAGCATGACGCGCGCGCCCTTCGTCATGGGCAAGGCAGCAAGCGCCTTCGCGCGTCAGGCCGAGATCCACGATACGACCATCGGCTGGCGCTTCGTCAACAAGCGGCTCAAGCAGCAGTACGGTATCGACTCGATGCCCGAGACGGCTGAAAACGTGGCAGAGCAGTTTTCGGTGAGCCGTGACGATCAGGACGCGTTTGCGCTGCGCAGCCAGCAGAAGGCGTTGCGCGCACAGCAAGACGGGACGCTGGCGGCCGAAATCGTCGGCGTCGACATCCCCCAGAAGAAAGGCGACGCGATCCATGTGACGCTCGACGAGCATCCACGCGAAACGTCGCTCGAAGCGCTCGCCAAGCTCAAGGGTGTCGTGCGCCCCGACGGCAGCGTGACGGCCGGCAACGCATCGGGCGTCAACGACGGCGCTTGCGCACTCCTGCTCGCCAATGAAGAAGCCGCCGCGCAATATGGCTTGCGCCGTCGTGCACGCGTGATCGGCATGGCAACGGCCGGCGTGGAGCCGCGCATCATGGGTATCGGGCCGGCGCCCGCTACGCAGAAACTGCTGCAGCGACTGGGCATGTCGCTCGATCAATTCGACGTGATCGAGCTCAATGAGGCGTTTGCTTCGCAGGGCCTCGCGGTGCTACGTCAACTGGGCCTGCGCGACGACGATCCGCGCGTCAACCCGAATGGCGGTGCAATCGCGCTGGGGCACCCGCTCGGTGCGTCGGGCGCTCGCCTGATTACGACGGCCCTTTATCAACTGGAACGAATCGGCGGCCGGTACGCGCTGTGCACGATGTGCATCGGCGTCGGCCAAGGCATTGCGCTCGCCATCGAGCGCGTCTAAACATCCGATCCGATCGACGGTGCGCGCCACCCGCGCGCCCGTCACGGCGGGAAGCGACGGAGGAGACAGTGAATGGCTTATGAAGCGATCCGCATCGATATCGACGCGTCGACCCACGTTGCCACGGTAACGTTGAACCGGCCCGACAAGCTCAACAGCTTCACGCGCGCGATGCACAGGGAACTGAGTGCCGCACTCGACGAAGCGACGTCGGCCGGCGCGCGGGCATTGGTGTTGACGGGTGCCGGCCGGGGCTTCTGCGCCGGCCAGGACCTCGCGGACCTCGATTTCACGCCGGGCGCGATGACGGACCTCGGCACCCTGATCGACGAGCACTTCAACCCGCTCGTGCGCAAGCTGCAAGCGATGCCGCTGCCCGTGATCGCGGCCGTCAACGGCATCGCGGCCGGAGCCGGCGCGAACCTCGCCCTCGCTTGCGACATCACGATCGCCGCGCGCTCGAGCAACTTCATCCAAGCGTTCGTCAAGATCGGCCTCGTGCCCGATTCGGGCGGCACGGCATGCTTGCCGCAACGCATCGGCATGGCACGCGCGCTGGGGCTCGCCATCACCGGCGACAAGCTCTCGGCCGAGCAAGCCGAACGTTGGGGGCTGATCTGGCAAGTCGTCGACGATGCCGAGCTGCTCCCCGCGGCCACCAGGCTCGCCACACAACTGGCGCAACAACCGACACGCGCGATCGCCGCGATCAAGCAAGCGATGCGTGCCAGCACGACGAACACGCTCGACCAGCAACTCGACCTCGAGCGTGACCTGCAGCGCGAACTCGGCATGTCCCACGATTACGCCGAAGGCGTCGCCGCATTCATGGAAAAGCGCGCGCCTCGCTTCGAGGGACGCTGAAGATGTCGACGGATACGCATCACGCGGGCGCCGGCATGGCGCCCGAAGATCTCGCCAAAGCGGTCGGCGCGACGATGTACGAAGCTGACGCGTGCAGCCGCGCGCTCGGCTTCGAATTGCTCGAAGTGCGCCCCGGCTACGCACGCATGAGCATGACCGTACGCCCGGACTTTCTGAACGGCCACCAGATCTGCCACGGCGGCCTCATCTTCACGCTCGCGGATTCGACGTTCGCATTCGCGTGCAATTCGTACAACATCAATACCGTCGCCTCGGGCTGCTCGATCGAATTCCTGCGTCCCGTCCACGGTGGCGACGTGCTGACCGCCGAGGCCATTGAGCAGACGCTAAGCGGCCGCACCGGCATTTACGACATTCGCGTGACCAATCGCGCCGGCCAAACCGTCGCGATGTTTCGCGGCAAATCCGCGCACATCAAAGGCACCGTCATTCCCGCTGCCTGACACAAAAACAAGAAAACAAGAAGACGCTGTACCGCCGCGACGCGCTGCGAAGTGCGAGGTGCGAGCCCGCGCTCGCCCGTTGCAAGCCGTTTTTCTTATTTCTTTGTAGATGATGAAGGAGACGCTGATGAAGACCGCGCTGCCGCTCGAGCCGATCGAGACCGCTAGCCGCGATGAACTCGCCGCTGTCCAGCTCGAGCGATTGAAATGGTCGCTCAAGCACGCCTACGAGAACTCGCCCGTCTATCGGCGCAAATTTGACGAAGCGGGGGTCCATCCCGACGACCTCAAGACGTTGGCCGATCTATCGCGTTTCCCGTTCACGACGAAGCACGATCTGCGCGACAACTATCCGTTCGGCATGTTCGCCGTGCCGCAAGAGCGCATTTCGCGGATTCACGCTTCGTCGGGCACGACCGGCAAGCCGACCGTCGTCGGCTACACGGCGCGCGACATCGACACGTGGGCCAACCTGGTCGCGCGCTCGATCCGGGCCGCGGGAGCACGGCCCGGCGACAAGGTGCACGTGAGCTACGGCTACGGCCTGTTCACAGGCGGCCTCGGTGCCCATTACGGCGCCGAGCGCGCGGGTCTCACGGTGATCCCGTTCGGCGGCGGGCAAACCGAAAAGCAAGTGCAGCTGATCCAGGATTTCAAGCCCGACATCATCATGGTCACGCCGAGCTACATGCTCGCCATCGCGGACGAACTCGAACGGCAAGGCGTCGCCCCCGCAACGAGCTCGCTGCGCATCGGCATCTTCGGGGCCGAGCCGTGGACCAACGACATGCGCGCGGCGATCGAACAACGGATGGGCATCGATGCAGTCGACATCTATGGACTGTCCGAAGTCATGGGCCCGGGCGTCGCGTCGGAATGCGTGGAGACGAAGGACGGCCCCACGATCTGGGAAGACCACTTCTACCCCGAGATCATCGACCCCGAGACCGGCGAAGTGCTCCCCGACGGCGAATTCGGCGAACTCGTGTTCACCTCGCTCACGAAGGAAGCGCTGCCCATCATCCGCTATCGCACGCGTGATCTGACACGTTTGTTGCCCGGCACCACGCGCACGATGCGGCGCATGGAGAAAATCACCGGCCGCTCGGACGACATGATGATCGTGCGCGGCGTCAACGTCTTCCCGACGCAAATCGAGGAGCTGCTGCTCAAGCAGCATGCGCTCGCGCCGCACTATCAGATCGTGCTGACGAAGGAAGGACCGCTCGACGTGTTCACACTCAACGTCGAGCCGTGCCCCGACACACGCGCCGATGTCGCGACGCTCGATTCAGCCAAGGCGGCACTCGCCTATGACATCAAGGCGTTGATCGGCATCACGGCGATCGTCAATGTGCTCGACGTGAACGGCATCGAGCGTTCGGTCGGCAAGGCGCGCCGCGTGATCGACAAGCGCAGGACGGGCACCTGAGCAGGCCTCAGAACAACAGGCCTCGGAACGTCAGCTCAGGAATTGGGCAGCAACAGCCACATGCGGCCGGCCTGCTTCGTCTTGCCGGCCAGGTCACCCGCATCGTCGCCGTGCCCCCAGAAGTAGTCTGCACGCACGCCGCCCTTGATCGCGCTACCGGTATCCTGCGCAAAAACGAGCCGATTCATCGGCACGTTCGTCAGTGGACGTGTCGTCTGTAAAAAGACCGGCGTACCGAGCGGAATCGCGCTCGGATCGACCGCGATCGAGCGCTCCGGCGTCAGCGGCACGCCGAGCGCACCGATCGGACCGTCGCCTCCCGCGCCCGCCTGGGCAGACGGCATCTCCTTGAAGAACACGAAACGCGGATTCGTATCGAGCAGCGCGTCGACCCGCGCAGGATTGGCGCGCGCCCACCCTTTGATGCCTTGCATCGTCGCCTGCGCGGGCGTGATCTCCCCATGATCGAGCAGCCAGCGGCCAATCGACTTGTACGGCTGATTGTTCGCCCCGCCGAAACCCACGCGCATCACGCCGCCGTCGTCGAGTTCGATGCGACCGGAACCCTGCACTTGCAGGAAAAATGCCTCGACCGGATCGTCCACCCAGACTAGTTCGTTGCCCTGAAGAATGCCTGCGCGCTCGAGCTGCGCGCGCGCCGGCAACGCGGCACCCGCACGATAGCCGGCCGGCCAGCGGTAGAGCGGATATTGGTAGGCGTCATGCCGCGTGCGCGAGCCGCGCAGAAGCGGCTCGTAGTAGCCTGTAATCAGACCGTCGAGCGAGCCGTCGCCGTTGGCGAATTGAAACGGCGTGAAATACTGCTCGAAGAAGCTGCGCGTCGCACCGACGTCGAGGTCGTCGAGTTGCGCCGCGGCCGCACAAGCGCGTTGCCAGCCGCGCTGCTGCGCGACGCGCAGACAATTCTCGCGCAACGCGGCGGCCGCGCCGATCAGCGAATCGTCGTCCCAGCCCGGCACCTGCTGCCACGCCACAGGCGTGAGCCGCGCGCCAGCCAGTTGCCCGGGAATCGATGCCACGCCGCCAGGCCCGGATGCCACCGGCCGCACCATCGTGCCGCCACCGCAGGCGGCCAGCAACGCCGCAAACACGACGGCCAGCGCGCGGCCGGCCGTTCGCTGATTTATCCGCATACAATGCTCGTTCTCGAAGGAAACCGCCATGTCCAACCTGTTCGACGAATACCCGATGCTCATTTTCGCGCTCGAAGCGCTGGTCGCGCTCGTGCTTCTGATCGTCATCGTCGTATGGACGATGTCGGGCAGAAAGAAGCACGCGCCCAAACCCACGCGCGACGATCGTCAGTCCCGGTAAGCCGCGCCACCCAGCCCTCTCAATGCAGCGTGCGCGGCATTTGCAACGTGAACTCGGGCACCGGTGCCTCGAAACGCTCGCCGTCTTCCGCCACGCAGAAATACTCCCCGCGCATCGTCCCGACCGGCGTCGCGATCACGGCCCAACTCGTGTATTCGAATTGCTCGCCCGGCTGCAGCAGCGGCTGATGGCCGACGACACCTAGCCCTTTGACTTCCTGCACGTGATCATCGCTGTCGGTGATGATCCAATGACGCGCGATCAGTTGGGCCGGCACCTGGCCGGTATTGCGGATCGTCAACGTATAGGCGAACGCGTATTGACGGCGCTCCGGGTCAGACTGATCGGGCAAGTAACGCGTCTGCGCCGACACGCTGAATTGATACTGATTCATCGTGATTCCGTTCTGGTAAGCCTGTCATGGCCGCCCGCCTCGCTGGACGCGGGCGGGCGCATGCCGTTCGGTTTGGCATTCTGCGGGATGCGGCCCCCGCCCGCAACCGCACGGTGTGCCGCAGACCACGCAGCGAGGCACGCAGCATAAGACGGTAAAATGACGTTTTTTCCGCCCGCCGCCAGCTTGCTGGCCATGTCCGCGCCATGACGCAATTCCGTATCGCCCCCAGTATCCTGTCCGCCGACTTCGCCCGCCTTGGCGAAGAGGTCCGCAACGTAGTCGCTGCCGGCGCCGACTGGATTCACTTCGACGTGATGGACAACCATTACGTGCCGAACCTTACGATTGGCCCGCTCGTCTGCGAAGCGATCCGGCCGCACGTGCAAGTGCCGATCGACGTGCATCTGATGGTACGTCCGGTCGACCGCATCGTGCCGGATTTCGCCAAGGCCGGCGCGAACCTGATCAGTTTTCACCCCGAAGCGTCGGACCACATCGACCGTACGCTGACGCTGATCCGCGATCACGGCTGCAAAGCCGGCCTCGTGTTCAATCCCGCCACGCCGCTCAGCTACCTCGATCACGTGATGGACCGCGTCGATCTCGTGCTGATCATGTCGGTGAACCCGGGCTTCGGCGGCCAGTCGTTCATCCCCGAAGCGCTCAACAAGCTGCGCGATGCGCGCGCACGCATCGATGCGTATCGCGACAAGACGGGCCGCGAGATCGCGCTCCAAGTCGATGGCGGCGTGAAGGTCGACAACATCGCGCAGATCGCGGCTGCCGGCGCCGATACGTTCGTCGCGGGCTCGGCGATCTTCGGCAAGCCTGACTATCGCAGCGTCATCGACGAAATGCGCCGCGAGCTCGCGTCGGTCGCGCGCGCGTAACGCCATGACGGCCGCCCCCCACGTATTCGAGGCGCCGCGCTTCGCGCAATTTCGCTTGAAAGCCGCCGTCATCGACCTCGACGGTACGATGGTCGACACGGCCGACGACTTCACGGCAAGCATCAACGGCATGCTTGCGCGACTGGGCGAGCGGCCGGCGACACGCGACGAGGTGATCGGCTATGTCGGCAAGGGCTCGGAGCATCTCGTGCGCAGCGTGCTCGCCGCGCGTTTCTCTTCCGACGAAGCGCAAGCGCACTACGACGAAGCGCTCGCCGCCTACCAAGCCGAATACGCCAGCATCAACGGCCGTCATACGCAGCTCTATCCCGACGTCGAACCGGGCCTTGCGGCCCTGCGCGACGCGGGTCTCGGGCTCGCGTGCGTCACGAACAAGCCGCATCGCTTCGCTTGTGCGCTACTTGAACAGTACGGGCTCGCCCGTTACTTCGCGCTCGTACTCGGTGGCGACAGCCTGCCGCGCAAGAAGCCCGATCCCCAGCCGATGCTGGCCGCCTGCGCTGCGCTCGGTGTCGCGCCGCATGAGGCCGTGGCAATCGGCGACTCGGAGAACGACGCGCTGGCCGGGCGCGCGGCCGGCATGGCGACGCTGACCGTGCCATATGGGTACAACCATGGCAAAGCTATACAAACGATAAATTCGGATGGTATAGTCGGCACGTTGCTCGCAGCCGCCACGTGCATTACACGGCATCATGCGAGTCTCGAAGCAACATTCCAATCGCCGACTACTTAGTCACCTTCATGTTTCTGAACAAAAAACGGAGTCCGAGCAGTATCGACCGGGGAGCTTGGCCCTGGCGTCGCTCGTCGCGCTAACCTCTCACGAGGTGCGCTGGTACACCCTATCCAGCGCCGTTTTTTGATTTCGCCGCGCATTCGCGCCACACTCGCCGCATCGACCGAACCGTCCACCGGATGACGTGACCATTGGGTCGCCCTCCGGGTTCGCGCTCATACGGCTTGCCGCACGCTTCGCTTCGCATTCGTCAGTCGATGGCCAAGCGCGCGACCACACGACAGGATCGGAACATGACCGAACTCGAATTCCAATCCCTCGCCAACGAGGGCTATAACCGCATTCCGTTGATCGCCGAAGCCCTGGCCGACCTCGAAACGCCGCTGTCCCTGTATCTGAAGCTCGCGCAGTCCGAGCGCAACGGCGCCAATTCGTTCCTGCTCGAGTCGGTCGTGGGCGGCGAGCGCTTCGGCCGCTATTCGTTCATCGGCCTGCCGGCGCGCACGCTCGTGCGCACCAAGGATGGCGTAACCGAAGTCGTGCGCGACGGGCAAGTCGTCGAGACGCACGAAGGTGATCCGTTCGATTTCATCGCGCAGTTCCAGGCGCGTTTCAAGGTCGCGCAGCGCGCCGGCCTGCCGCGCTTTTGCGGCGGTCTGGCCGGCTACTTCGGCTACGACGCCGTGCGGTACATCGAGAAAAAGCTCGCCGACACGACGCCGCCCGACGACCTCGAACTGCCCGACATCCAGTTGATCCTGTCGGAAGAAGTCGCCGTCATCGACAATCTCGCCGGCAAGCTCTACCTGATCGTCTATGCCGATCCGGCGGTGCCCGAAGCGCACGCGCGCGCCAAGCAGCGACTGCGTGAACTGCGTCAGCGGTTGCGCACGACGGTGCAGCCGCCCGTGACCTCGCCGAGCGTGCGTACCGAGATCTATCGCGAATTCGCGCGCGACGACTATCTGAACGCGGTGCGCCGCGCAAAGGAATACATCGCAGCAGGCGAGTTCATGCAGATCCAGGTCGGTCAGCGTTTGATCAAACCGTATCGCGACAACCCGCTGTCGCTGTATCGGGCGCTGCGTTCGCTGAACCCGTCGCCGTACATGTACTACTACAACTTCGGCGAATTCCAGGTGGTCGGCGCGTCGCCTGAAATTCTCGTGCGCCAGGAAAAGCGCGGCGAGGATCGCATGGTGACGATCCGTCCGCTCGCCGGCACGCGTCCGCGCGGCAATACGCCCGAGCGCGACGCCGAACTGGCGACCGAGCTGCTGAACGATCCGAAGGAAATCGCCGAGCACGTGATGCTGATCGACCTCGCGCGCAACGATGTGGGCCGTATCGCGCAAACGGGCACGGTCGTCGTGACCGACAAGATGGTCATCGAAAAGTACTCGCACGTGCAGCACATCGTGAGCTCGGTCGAAGGCAAGCTCAAACCCGACATGACGAACTTCGACGTGCTGCGCGCCACCTTCCCGGCCGGCACGCTCTCGGGTGCGCCGAAGGTGCGCGCAATGGAAATCATCGACGAACTCGAGCCCGTCAAACGCGGTCTTTACGGCGGTGCCGTCGGGTACCTGTCGTTCACGGGCGAGATGGATCTGGCCATCGCGATCCGCACGGGACTCATTCATAACGGCAATCTGTATGTGCAGGCAGCGGCGGGCGTGGTCGCCGACTCGGTCCCCGAAGCCGAATGGCAGGAGACCGAAAACAAGGCGCGCGCGGTGCTGCGCGCGGCCGAGCAGGTGCAAGACGGCCTCGACAGCGACTTCTGACCGGAGGATACGACCATGTTGCTGATGATCGACAACTACGATTCGTTCACTTACAACCTCGTTCAGTACTTCGGCGAACTCGGCGAAGACGTGCGCACCTATCGCAACGACGAGATCACGATCGAGCAAATCGCGGCGCTGAACCCCGCGCGCATCTGCCTCTCGCCGGGCCCGAGCAACCCGCAGCATGCCGGCATCACGCTCGACGTGCTGCGCCACTTCGCGGGCAAGACGCCGATTCTGGGCGTATGCCTCGGCCATCAGGCGATCGGCGAAGCGTTCGGCGGACGCACGGTGCGTGCCAAGACGATCATGCACGGCAAGGTGAGCCAGATCGAAACGGACTGCAAAGGCGTATTCGCCGATCTGCCCAAGCATTTCAACGTGACGCGCTATCACTCGCTCGCGATCGAGCGCGATACGCTGCCCGATTGTCTCGAGATCTCCGCCTGGACCGAGGACGGCGAGATCATGGGCGTACGCCACAAGGAATTGCTCGTCGAGGGCGTCCAGTTCCATCCTGAATCGATCCTCTCGGAGTATGGCCACGCGCTGCTCGACAACTTCATCAAAGAAGCTGAGACGACCGCCGGCGCGCAGCGTCGCGTCTGACGCGCTTCGCTGCCTCAGCCGAGATAACCGTGCAGCAAAAAAGGGACGAGATCATGAGCATCACTCCGCAAGAAGCGCTGCAACGCACGATCGAGCATCGCGAGATCTTTCACGACGAAATGCTGCATCTGATGCGGCTCATCATGCGTGGCGACCTTTCGCCCGTGATGACGGCAGCCATCATCACGGGTCTGCGCGTGAAGAAGGAGACGATCGGCGAGATCGCGGCCGCCGCAACGGTCATGCGTGAGTTCGCGAACCATGTCGAGGTCGAAGACGGCGATAACTTCGTCGACATCGTCGGCACGGGCGGCGACGGCTCCCATACGTTCAACATCTCGACCGCTTCGATGTTCGTCGCGGCCGCCGCAGGCGCGAAGGTCGCCAAGCACGGCAATCGCGGCGTGTCGAGCAAGTCGGGCAGCGCGGATGTGCTCGAGGCGCTTGGCGTGAACATCGACCTGCAGCCTGACCAAGTCGCGGCCTCGATTGCCGAGACGGGCATGGGCTTCATGTTCGCGCCCAACCATCATCCGGCGATGAAAAACGTCGCCGCAGTGCGTCGCGAACTCGGCGTGCGCACGATCTTCAACATCCTCGGTCCGCTCACGAATCCGGCCGGCGCGCCCAATCAGTTGATGGGCGTGTTCCACCCGGACCTCGTCGGCATTCAGGTGCGCGTCATGCAACGGCTCGGCGCCAAGCATGTGCTCGTCGTGTACGGCAAGGACGGCATGGATGAGGTGTCGCTCGGCGCGGCTACGCTCGTCGGCGAGCTGCGCGACGGCAAGGTGCACGAGTACGAGATCCATCCCGAAGACTTCGGCTTGCAGATGGTGTCGAACCGCTCGCTGAAGGTGAACGACGCGCTCGAATCGAAGAAGATGTTGCTCGAGGCGCTCGGCAATCAGCCCGGCGTCGCACGCGAGATCGTCACGCTCAACGCGGGCACGGCGCTTTACGCAGCCAATGTCGCCGCCTCGATCGCCGACGGCATCGCGCTCGCACGCGAAGCGATCGCGAGCGGGCGCGCACGCGAGAAAGTCGACGCGCTCGCGCGCTTCACCCAGCAATTCAAGCACTGACCCGCATTCAGCAAAAGGCATCGATCACTATGAGCGACATTCTGGAACGCATCCTTGCGGTCAAACGCGAAGAAGTCCGCGCAGCCCAATCGAGCGTGTCGCTCGACGCGTTGCGCCTCGAAGCGTCGGCGCGCGATCGGCGCGATTTTGTCGGCGCGCTGCGCGCCAAGCATGCGGCCGGCCAGCCTGCCGTCATCGCGGAAGTGAAGAAAGCGAGCCCCTCCAAGGGCGTGCTGCGCGAGCACTTCGTGCCGGCCGAGATCGCACGCTCGTACGCGCGCGGCGGTGCAGCGTGCCTGTCGGTGCTGACCGACGTGCAATTCTTCCAAGGCGGCACCGCTTACCTCGAGCAGGCCCGTGCCGCGTGCGATCTGCCCGTGCTGCGCAAGGACTTCATCGTCGATCCCTATCAGATCGTCGAGGCGCGCGCGATGGGCGCCGATGCGATCCTGCTGATCGCAGCCGCCCTGTCGACGCCGCAGATGCAGGAATTCGAAGCGCTCGCGCATTCGCTGGGGCTTGCCGTGCTCGTCGAAGTGCATGACCGCGCCGAGCTCGACGAAGCGCTGACACTGCAGACGCCGCTGATCGGCATCAACAACCGCAACCTGCGCACGTTCGAGACCTCGCTGCAAACGACGCTCGGCATGCTCGATGCGATCCCGCAGGAGCGCATCGTCGTCACCGAATCGGGCATCCTCACGCGCGCCGACGTCGAGCACATGCGCGAACATGCCGTGCACACGTTTCTGGTCGGCGAGGCGTTCATGCGCGCCGACGATCCGGGCACTGAGCTCGCCGCGATGTTCTTCTGACGCCGCGGGTTGCCGCCATGCAATCTGCGGCAGCCTCGGCGCCCTCCTTCAACGTTTCCCCGCATCACGACCGCATGGGCATCGAACGCGAAATCAAACTGGCACTGCCGTCCGAGCAGGCACACACGGCCATGCACTACTTCGTCGAGCACACCGGCGAGCAAGCGCTCGACGTGCCGCTTGCCAACATCTATTTCGACACGCCCTCGCTCGCGCTGACGCAAGCGAAAGTCGCGCTGCGCCTGCGCAAGGCGCCCGGCGGTTGGTTACAGACGGTAAAGCTGGCCGGCACGGCCGAAGGCGGGCTGCACAGCCGCCATGAATGGGAGACGCCCGTTGCGGGCGAAGCGCTCGAGCTCGACGTGCTGCTCGCCGCCTGCAGCGATGCGCAAGCGGCCGACGTGCTGCGTCGCGCGGCGCCGCAGTTGGTGGCGCTGTTCCGCACCGACTTCACGCGCAAGCTGTGGCGCTTTGCCTATCAAGGCGCCCGAGTCGAAGCGGCGATCGACATCGGCGAGGTGACGGCCGAAGTGGATGGCGTGCTGCGCCGCGCGCCGATCAGCGAGATCGAACTGGAGCTCATGGACGGGGACGAGTCGGCCTTGCACGCGTTGGCCGCTGAATTGTCGGCATGCGTGCCGGGGCTGGCCCCCGACAACACGAACAAAGCGCAGCGCGGCTACCGCCTGCGCACGCAATGACGATGGCGCGCCCTCGCCAATCGGCTGCTAGCCAGGCGTCGCTGTTCGACGCGCCGCTCGCCGATGCGCCGCTCGTCGAATCGCTCGACGCGCAATTCGATGCGTTGCCGCCCGCGTGGCGCGAGCATCTGCGTCCGTTCATCGACAGCGACACGTATGTGCCACTGTGCCGCTTCGTGGACGGTGAGCGCGCGACCGGCAAGACGATCTATCCGGCCGACGTGTTTCGCGCGCTGCGCCTGACCAGCCCCGACGACGTGAAAGTCGTCATCGTCGGACAGGACCCTTACCATGGCGAGGACCGTGGTCATCCACAAGCGCACGGCCTGGCATTTTCGGTGCCGCCGGCGGTGCGGCCGCCGCCCTCGCTGCGCAACATCTTCAAGGAAATCGCCGCAGACCTCGGCCATGCACTGCCGCGCCACGGCTGTCTCGATGCCTGGGCAAAACAAGGCGTGCTACTGCTGAACACCGTGCTGACCGTGGAGCGCGGCAAGGCGGCCAGCCACGCCAAGCAAGGCTGGGAGCGCTGCACCGACACGCTGATTCACGAGCTCGCGCATCGGCACGAGCATCTGGTCTTCATGCTGTGGGGCTCGCACGCGCAGGCCAAGCGCACGCTGCTCGACGCGCGGCCGCACTGCGTGCTCGAGGCGCCGCATCCGTCGCCGCTGTCGGCGCATCGCGGCTTTCTCGGCTGCCGCCACTTCACGCTCGCCAACGAGTACCTCGTCGAGAACGGGCGTACGCCGATCGATTGGCGTCTGCCCGATTGACACCGGCGAGCTCGAGCTCAAATAAAAAAACACACGAGGCGATGCCTCGTGTGTTCCTCTCAGACTACCTACGACGTGACCGCCTGGGATAGCGTCAGGCGGCCGCGATCGCTTCGCGCGCGTTCGCCATGCCGGCGCTCGCCGCGTCCGGGCCCATGTTCAGGCCTTCCGCGAAAATGAAGTTCACGTCGGTGATGCCGATGAAGGCGAGGAACGTCTTCAGGAACGGCGTCTGGGTGTCGTTCGGCGTGCCGGCATGCTTGCCCCCGCGCGCCGAGACCACGAAGGCCTTCTTGCCCTTCACGAGCCCTTCGGGGCCGTTCGCCGTGTAGCGGAACGTGACGCCGGCGCGGGCGACCCAGTCGAAGTACGCCTTCAGCTGCGACGACACACCAAAGTTGTACATCGGTGCGCCGATCACGATCATGTCGGCGGCTTGCAACTCGGCGATCAGCGCGTCGCTGCGCGCGGCGATCGCGGCCTGCTCGGGCGTCCGATCGTCGGCCGGCGTGAAGAACGCGCCGAGCACGGATTCGTCGAGATGCGGCAGCGGATCGGCGAGCAGGTCGCGCACCACGACCTTGGCACCCGGGTTCGCTTGTTGCAGCTTCGTGGTCAGTTCGTTGGAAAGCAGCGTCGAGTTTGCACCTTGCGAACGTGCTGCCGAGTTCAGTTGAAGGATCGTCGTCATGTCTGGCTCCAGGTCAGGTAGCGCATCGGTTGCGCGAGTGAAGCCATTGTCTGGTTTCGGACCTACGGGAAAAAGTAGGCTGCCGACGACGGATTGTTGCAAAGATAGAACAATGGGCGACTTGAAACGTCCGATCGTTGCCCCAGTGAACCGAAAGGGGCACGCCGCCGGGCGGCAGCGTGCCGTGATGGATTCCGCCGCTCGCCCGGCTGGCGGACGAGGGCTGACCTCGATCAGCCGCGCAGCCAGCGCTCGCGCGCCTTGCGCGCCGTGCCGCGCTTGTCGTCGGCAGCGGCGAGCTTGTAGCGCGTCACGTCGGGACCGTCGAGCCGTACGCGCGCCACACGCAGTTCATCGCGACGGAACGCGTGAATTTCGACGGTCGAGCCGGGCAAATAGCGCGACAGCAGCGTGTCGAGGTTCGAGCCCGTCACGCGCAGACCGTCAACGGCGATCAGCACGTCGCCGGCCGAGAGACCCGCCTTCTGCGCCGCGCTGCCGTCGTGCACGGCCGCCAGCGTGCATTCGGCTCCGCCGCGCACGCGCGCACCCAGCGAAGGCTTGTCGCCGTCGCCCCCCGGATTGCCGAGGTCAGGTGAAAGCGTGACGGCGAACGGCGAGAACAACGCCTCGAGCGGCAGATCGCGTGTCCCGTGGACGGCGTCCGTGAACAGCGCCCCGAGCTCGACGCCGGTCGCTTCGGCGATCAGTGCGGGCACATCCGCCTCTTCGACGCCCGTGGCCTTGCCACGATAGAAGTCGCGCCCGTAACGCTGCCACAGCAGGCGCATGACGTCGTCGAGCGACTTGCGTTGGTCGGTACGCGCGCGAATCGCCAAGTCGAACGCCAGCGCGACGAGCGAGCCCTTCTGGTAGTAGCTGACGATCGCATTCGGCGAGTTCTCGTCCTGACGGTAGTACTTGATCCACGCATCGAACGAGCTCTCGGCCACGCTTTGCTTCAGACGCCCGCTGCCGCGCAGCACGCCGCCCACGGTCTTGCCGAGCATGCCGAAATAATCGGCCTCGGTGATCGTCTTGGCACGCACGAGCATCAGATCGTCGTAGTACGACGTGAAGCCCTCGAACAGCCACAGCAGCGACGTATAGTTCTCGCGCGACAGGTCATAGGGAGCGAACGCGGCCGGCTTGATGCGCTTGACGTTCCACGTATGGAAGTACTCGTGGCTGCACAGACCCAGGTACGTGCGATAGCCCTCGGTCATCTGCGGACGGCCGACGACGGGCAGGTCGGTGCGATTGCAGATCAGCGCCGTCGACGCGCGATGCTCAAGGCCGCCGTACCCGTCGCTGACAGCCTGCGTCATGAACACGTAACGATCGACGGGCGCCTTCTTCGTGCGCGGTTCGAACAGCGCGATCTGCGCTTCGCAGATGCGCTTGAGATCTGCGGCCAGCCGATCCATGTCGACCGATACGGTGCGCCCGGCGATGACGATGTCGTGCGGTACACCATGCGCCTTGAACGTCGCGAGCGCGAACTGTCCGAGCGTGACCGGATGGTCGATGAGCTCGTCGTAGTTCTGCGCTTCGTAAAGGCCGAAGCCGTAGCGCTTGGTGCCGCGCGCCTCGCTCAGCGCCGTGGCCACGCGCCAGTCGCGATACGTAGCGCCCGCGGGCTTCTGGATATCGACGACGCACGGAGCGTTCTCGTGACCGAGCGCCGCGAGAAAGACGCTCGAGCCGTTGAAGAAGCCTGTCGTATCGTCCAGATGAGCCGCGCGCACCGAGAGGTCCCACGCATAGACTTCGTAGCGCAACGTCAGCGCCCCACCCTTGACGGGCGCGGCCTGCCAGGTCTGCTTGTCGGCCTTCTCGATGCGCACCTTGCGGCCCGCGTCGTTGAACGCCTTCAGCGTGACGATGTTGCGCGCGAACTCGCGCACCATGTAGCTGCCGGGAATCCATGTCGGCAACGCGAAGCGCTGGCCCTCTGGATCGGGGTCCTGGATCGTCAACGTGACTTCGAACAGATGGGCGGCGGGCTGCTTCGGAACGATGGTGTAGCGAATCGGCTTCATCGGCGGGGTAAGGGAACGGGGGAAGGAATGAGGTTGCGGCGGCGCGGCGCAAAGTCGGCCAGGCGGTGCACGACGTGCACCGCCTACTGTGACTTCGCGCTCACGTACGAATCAATGCACGGCGCTGAGCGCCTTTTCGAGCTCGGTGGCCGACACGGCACCAGGCAGACGGCGGCCGTCGGCCAGGAAGATCGTCGGCGTGCCGGTCACGTTCATGCCGTGACCCAGCGCGAGGTTCTTGTCGAGCACGCTCGTATCGCAGGTGCCCTTCGCCGCGTCCGGCGCATGGCGGTCGAGCATCCATGCTTCCCACGTCTTCGCGCGGTCGGACGAGCACCAGATCGCCTTCGACTTGGCCAGCGAATCCGGCGACAACACCGGATACAGGAACGTGTAGACGGTCACGTTGTCGATGGACTTCAACGTCGATTCGAGCTGCTTGCAGTACGGGCAGTTCGGGTCCGAGAACACGGCCATCTTGCGGCTGCCGTCGCCCTTGACCACCTTGACCGCATCGCCGAGCGGCAGGGTCGCGAAGTCGACCTTGTTCAATTCGGAGAGGCGCGCTTCGGTGAGGTTCGTATGCGTTTTGGTATTGAGCATATCGCCGGCGATCACATAGTCGCCGCTGGCATCGCTGTAGAGGATCTGCGAGCCCAGATTGATCTCGTACAGACCCGCGATCGGGGACTTCGCGATGCCCTTGATCGGCAACTCGGGCAGACGCGCTTGCAGCGTCGTCTTCAGCTTGTCGGTTGCCTGGTCGGCGCGGGCGCTGCAGCCGAGCGTCAACGCGGCCGCAACAGCCGCCGCAGCGGCAAGACGCATGACGGTTTGCATGGTGGGAATCCTTTTGGGCAAATGTGCCGCGCGGCTCCTCGCGCGCGGCACGTGGAAATATGAAGTATGCGGCACGGGCACGCCGGCCGCGCGTCAGCCGAGTGCGGCCGTCACGAGCCAGCGCTTGACGAGCGGCTGCGCGCCGACCAGCGACATGCCGAAGTTGCGCACGCTGCGCGCCAGCGTGCCCGGCACCGAAAACAGACGTTGCAGGCCGTCGGTGGCCAGCATGAGCGCGCCGATATCCTCCCGGCGCGCGCGCTCGTAGCGGCGCAGCAGCACCGGATCGCCGAGATCGCGGAACGGCTCCTTGCGTGCGATCACGTCGGCGAGCGTAGCCACATCGCGCAAGCCCAGGTTCATGCCCTGCCCCGCGAGCGGGTGAATCAGATGCGCGGCATCGCCGATGAGCGCCACGCGCGGTGCGATCAGGCGGTCGACCGTTTGCAACGCAAGCGGGAAGCCGTGCGCGGGCCCTACGCATTCGAGCTCGCCGAGGCGCCCGTGCGTCGTGCGCTCGACGGCCGCCGCGAGCTGCGCCGGCTCGAGCGCGAGCAACTCACGCGCATGCTCGGTTTCAGCCGACCACACGAGCGAAACGTGCCCGTCCGGCAACGGCAGCAGCGCCAGGATCTCGCCGTCCTTGAACCACTGATAGGCGGTCTCGCCGTGCGGCCGGGCCGCCTTGAAATTGGCGACGACTCCTGTCTGACGATAATCGCGGCGTTTCACCTGCGCTTCTGTCTGCGCGCGCACCCAGGAATGCGCGCCGTCCGCGCCGACGACGAGATCCGCTTCGAGCACTTGCCCGCTCGTCAGCGCCACGTGGGCCACATCGGGCTTCACGTCGAGGCCTTGTGCACGGGCGTCGAACCACGTCACCTGCGGCGAGAAACGCAGCGCCGCATCGAGCGCATGCTCGATCAACGACGACTCGACGATCCACGCGAGCTGCGGAACCGTGGCCTGGAAGGCGGAAAAATGGAGTTCGGCTTCGGCATCGCCGTACACGCGCATGTCGTAGACAGGCGAGAGACGGTCGTGATCGAGCGCTTGCCAGACGCGCAAACGCTCGAGCAGCGCTTGCGAACTGGCCGAGAGCGCGTAGATACGCGCGTCGAAGGGCACGTCGGCCGGGCGCGGCGCGGCAGGCTGCGCGATCAGGGCGACGCGCTGGCCGGCTTGGGCGAGCGCAAGCGCTGCACTCTTGCCGACGAGCCCGCCGCCGACAATGGCGACATGAAACGTCAGATGGTTGGCGGTCATGAACGGAATTATAGCCGCGCGGCACCTGCGCTCCGGGCTCGCCAGCCGGGGCTGCGGCAAAGCGCGGCAGCGATTGCGCCCATGTCGGCCTCGTCCGCGCGCCGGCGCGGCCTTCGGGGGAGCGCGAACGCGTTACAATGCCCGTTTTTGAGCCTGAGCCGGCACGAACTCGTCGAGCGCGAGCCCCGATTCGCCCGTCCGGTCAGCGTTCGGATTCTTCCTGCGGCTGTTCCTCGCGTCGCGAGCGCGCATCCTGCGCCCTGCCGGTTTGCGCGGCAGCCGTGAGCCACTGATTCAAAAGGTTTCCCATGAGCCTCAAATGCGGCATCGTCGGCTTGCCCAACGTCGGCAAGTCCACCCTCTTTAACGCGTTGACGAAGGCAGGCATCGCCGCCGAAAACTACCCGTTCTGCACGATCGAGCCGAACGTCGGCGTCGTCGAAGTGCCCGATGCGCGTCTGAAGGCGCTCTCGACCATCGTGAAGCCTGAGCGCGTCGTGCCGGCCGTCGTCGAGTTCGTCGACATCGCCGGGCTCGTAGCAGGTGCGAGCAAGGGCGAAGGCCTCGGCAACCAGTTCCTCGCCAACATCCGCGAAACCGACGCCATCACGCACGTCGTGCGCTGCTTCGAAGACGAGAACGTGATTCACGTTGCCGGCAAGGTCGACCCGATCTCCGACATCGAGGTCATCAACACCGAACTCGCGCTGGCCGACCTCGGCACGGTCGAGAAGTCGCTCGCGCGCTATGCGAAGGCGGCCAAGTCGGGCAACGACAAGGAAGCCATCAAGCTCGTCGCCGTGCTCGAGAAAGTACGCGCGCAGCTCGATGCAGCCAAGGCCGTGCGCGGGCTCGACCTGTCCGACGACGAGCAGGCGCTCATCAAGCCGCTGTGCCTGATCACGGCCAAGCCGACGATGTACGTCGCGAACGTGAAGGACGACGGTTTCGAGAACAATCCGTACCTCGATGCCGTGCGCAAGCACGCCGAGGCCGAGAAGGCGCCCGTCGTGGCCGTCTGCGCGGCCATCGAAGCCGAGATCGCCGATCTGGCCGACGAGGACAAGGAAGTGTTCCTCGCCGACATGGGCATGGACGAACCCGGCCTGAACCGCGTGATCCGCGCGGGCTTCAAGCTGCTCGGCTTGCAGACGTACTTCACGGCCGGCGTGAAGGAAGTGCGCGCGTGGACGATCCACATCGGCGACACGGCGCCGCAAGCCGCCGGCGTGATCCACACCGATTTCGAACGCGGCTTCATCCGCGCGCAGACGATCTCGTTCGACGACTTCGTGACCTTCAAGGGCGAGCAAGGCGCCAAGGAAGCCGGCAAGATGCGCGCCGAAGGCAAGGAGTACGTCGTGCACGATGGCGACGTGATGAACTTCCTGTTCAACGTCTGAGCCCGGCCTCGCCGGCTCGGGCAAGCGCCTGCTCGTTCAGGACCACGACCTCAACCTTCCGCTTCTTACGCACATGGCTCAATACGTCTTCACCATGAACCGGGTCGGCAAGATCGTGCCGCCCAAGCGCCAGATCCTCAAGGACATCTCGCTCTCGTTCTTCCCCGGCGCCAAGATCGGCGTGCTCGGCCTGAACGGCTCGGGCAAGTCGACGCTGATCAAGATCATGGCCGGCGCCGACAAGGACATCGAAGGCGAAGCCACGCCGATGCCGAACCTGAATATCGGCTACCTGTCGCAAGAGCCGCAGCTCGATCCCGAGAAGACGGTGCGCCAGGCCGTCGAGGAAGGGCTCGGCGATGTCTTCCAGGCACAAAAGAAGCTCGACGAGATCTACGCGGCCTATGCCGAGCCCGATGCCGACTTCGACGCGCTCTCCGCCGAACAGGCCAAGTACGAGGCGATCCTCGCGGCCAGCGACGGCGGCAGCCCCGAGCAGCAGCTCGAAGTGGCCGCCGATGCGCTGCGCCTGCCGCCGTGGGACGCCAAGGTCGGCCATCTGTCGGGTGGCGAAAAGCGCCGCGTCGCGCTGTGCAAGCTGCTGCTCGAGAAGCCCGACATGCTGCTGCTCGACGAGCCGACCAACCACCTCGACGCCGAATCGGTCGAATGGCTCGAGCAGTTCCTCACGCGCTTTCCGGGCACCGTCGTCGCCGTCACGCACGATCGCTACTTCCTCGACAACGCGGCCGAATGGATTCTCGAACTCGACCGCGGCCACGGCATCCCCTGGAAGGGCAACTACAGCAGCTGGCTCGACCAGAAGGAAGAGCGGCTCAAGCAGGAAGAGGCCTCCGAATCGGCTCGCCAGAAGGCGATCAAGAAGGAGCTCGAGTGGGTGCGTCAGAATCCGAAGGGGCGTCAGGCCAAATCGAAGGCCCGTATCGCGCGCTTCGAGGAACTGAACAGCCAGGACTACCAAAAGCGCAACGAGACGCAGGAAATCTTCATTCCTGTGGGCGACCGCCTCGGCAACGAAGTCATCGAGTTCAAGAACGTCAGCAAGGCATACGGCGACCGTCTGCTGATCGACGATCTGAGCTTCAAGCTTCCGGCCGGCGCGATCGTCGGCATCATTGGGCCGAACGGCGCCGGCAAGTCCACGCTGTTCCGCATGCTGACTGGCCGCGAAACGCCCGATTCCGGCGAAATCGTGATGGGGCCGACGGTCAAGCTCGCCTACGTCGATCAAAGCCGCGACGCGCTCGACGGCACGAAGACGGTGTTCGAGGAAATCTCGGGCGGAGCCGACGTGCTGACGGTCGGCAAGTACGAAACGCCGTCGCGTGCCTACATCGGCCGCTTCAACTTCAAGGGCGGCGACCAGCAGAAGGTAGTCGGCAATCTGTCGGGTGGTGAGCGCGGGCGTCTGCATCTGGCCAAGACGCTGATCGCCGGCGGCAACATGCTGCTGCTCGACGAGCCGTCGAACGACCTCGACGTCGAAACGCTGCGTGCACTCGAAGATGCGCTGCTCGAGTTCGCGGGCTCAGTGATGGTGATCTCGCACGACCGCTGGTTCCTCGACCGTATCGCGACGCACATCCTCGCGTTCGAAGGCGATTCGCAAGTGGTGTTCTTCGACGGCAACTATCAGGAGTACGAGGCAGACAAGCGCAAGCGCCTCGGCGAAGAAGCCGCCAAGCCCAAGCGCATCCGCTACAAGCCGATCACGCGCTAAGCACGGCCAAGCGCCGCTTACCGCTCGATTCGGGCCGGCTCGCCACTGAGGCAGCCGGCCCGAATTGCATTCAGGCTTGCACGCACACGGCGGCGCAATCGAACACGACGGCCTTTACATTTACACTCACGTGAACTCAGTCCGCAACACGTCGTCGAGCGTGCGTACGGCGATGCGGTTGCCGGCCAACGAACTCGTCATCCACACATGGTTGTGATGCGCGACGATGAGCTCGGCAGATAGCGAAGGTTGCGCCTGCGTCGTGTGCAGATCGGAGACGACGGTCGTCTCATAGCCGATCGATACGGCGCGCCGCGCGGCCGTGTTGACGCAGTACTCGGTGGCATAGCCGCACAAGATCAGACGCTCGACGCCGCGCCCGGCAAGCTCATCGCGCAGCGGCGTTTCGTGGAACGAATCGCCGTGGCGCTTGCCGATCATGAGATCGCGCGCGTCGCGCTCGAGCCCCTCGTCCAGCGACCAGGCCGGCGAATTCAGAACCAGCTCTTCGTCTTCGTGCTGCACGAACGAGACGAGCGCTCCGCTGGCCCGCGCGGCGCGCGTCAAACGGTTGATGCCCGCAACGACCTCGGGCACGCGATGCGCCTCGGGATAGGCCGGCGTGCCGTCGCCGGCCAGCAAGCCCTGCTGCATATCGATGACGATGACGGCAACGCCTGGCATGGTCACATGCTCCCTCGTAGGGTTCGTCCAGCTGGAGAAACGCGCGGCGCCGCGCCGGGAGGCGCGGGCTCGCAACAAAACCACACCGAATCAGATCGGCTGGGTGCGCGTGTGCAACCACGCTTTCGCGTCGCCCGACACATGCGGGTCGAGCCGCGTGCGCACGGTCTCGTGATACGCGTTGAGCCACGCGCGCTCGTCCTCGCGCAACAGTTCGCGTGCGATGCAGCGCGTATCGATCGGACACAACGTCAGCGTCTCGAACGCGAGGAAAGCGCCGAACTCGGTCTCGGCCTCGAGCCGCGCGAGCACGAGGTTTTCGATGCGCACGCCCCATTGGCCAGGCCGGTAGATGCCGGGCTCGACCGACGTGATCATCCCCGCTTCCATCGCCGTGAAAGGCTCGGCCGGCGCATAGTGCGAGATCACCTGCGGACCTTCGTGCACGTTCAGGAAGTAACCCACGCCGTGACCGGTGCCGTGTCCATAGTCGACGCCTGCCTCCCAGATCGGCGCGCGTGCGATCGCATCGAGCATCGGCGCACGAATGCCGCGTGGAAATTGTGTGCGCGATAGCGCAATCATGCCCTTGAGCACGAGCGTGAAATCGCGCTGGTGGGCCTCGGTGATCGACCCGACCGGCACTACGCGCGTGATGTCGGTCGTACCGCTCAGATACTGGCCACCCGAGTCGATCAGCAGCAACCCGTTGCCGGCGATCGACGCGTGCGAGGCCTGCGTCGCGCGATAGTGCGGCATCGCGCCGTTCGCGTTGAAGCCCGCGATCGTGGCGAAGCTCGGTGACACGAAACCGGGCCGGCGCGCACGCAGCGCCGTGATGCGTTCGTCGATCGTGAGCTCGGTAATGGCCTCGCCGCGGCCCAGCGCCGTTTCGAACCACGCGAAAAATTCGGCTAGCGCCGCGCCGTCCTGCTCCATCGTCGCGCGCACTTGCTCGGCCTGCTCCGACGTTTTACGCGACTTCGCGAACGTCGACGGATTCACCGCTTCGACGATCCTCACCCCGTCCGCCACTGCTTCGCGCAACCCCAACGTAATGCGGCGCGGATCGATGAGAAGCGTCGCGCCGGCCGGCAACGCAGCCAGTGCTGCGCCTGCCTGCTCGTAAGGCGCAATCTGCACGCCGTCGCGCGCGAGGGCATCCGCGAGCTCGCGTGACACCTTACCCGCGCCGACGAAGAGCCGCGCCTCCTCGAGTCCGATCAGCGCATGCGCGACGAACACGGGATTGAAATTGACATCGGCACCACGCAGGTTGAACAACCAGGCCAGATCGTCCAGCGTCGAGACGAAATGCCACTGCGCGCCCTTCTCACCCATCACGCGGCGAATCTGCGCGAGCTTGTCGGCGCGCGCGGCGCTCGCGTACGGCAACGCATGCTCGAACACGGCATTGGCCGGCAGCGCGGGCCGCTCGGGCCAAACCGCGTCCAGCAGATCCTCGTCGGTGCGCAGGGGGATGCCGGCTGCCTCGAGCCCGTCGGACAGCGCGCGTGCTTGAGCGAGCCCGAGCACCGCGCCATCGACGCCGACGCACGCGCCCGGCGCCAGATGTTGCGCGAGCCATTCGACGTGCGGCTGCGATTGCTGGCCGGCCATCATTTTCATGAGCTGGATACCCGTGCCGGCGAGCTGCGCCTCGGCCTGCACCCAATAGCGGCTATCGACCCATACGCCGGCAAAATCGGCGGTGACCACGAGCGTGCCGACCGAGCCGGTAAAGCCCGACAGCCATTGCCGGCCTTGCCAGCGCTCGGGCAGATATTCGGAAAGATGCGGATCGGAAGACGGCACGACATACGCGGCGAGGCCCAGTCGCGCCATTTCGTCGCGCAGGCGCGCGATGCGCGCGCTAACAGGACCGGCTGCGCCGGCGTGTTCGGGAAGTCGGTCATTCATAAATTCACCTGAATTCAACGACGGGCAGCCAAGCCGACCGTCAGCGCCACGAGGGCGAGTGCGCAAGCTGTACAGACGGGCCACTCGAGTGTGCCGCCGTCATAAAAAAGTCCGGTGACGCTGCCGGCCATCTTGGCCGCACTGGCGGCGACCGCACCGAGAACGATGGCAAGCGCCACCCCAATCCGGCTGGCGCGGCGCAGCGGATGCAACCACCAGCCGAACAGGCCGACGGCCACGCCGAGAAACACGATGCCCGGCCACCCCATCAGCGACACCCCGCCGAGTTCATGTGCCGATCGATCGAACCTGATCCGGGGGATAAGCCACGAAATCGCATGGTTAGTCTCTGTCTCTATATAGCAGGGAAGACCGAATGGTGCTCGGCTTGCGAAGCGCACGAGTTTAGGGACGCGCTCGATGCAAGGCAAGCGCGCTTGCCTGTGCCCAGACGGTCGCGGGCTGCGGGCCTTGCGGCACCGCGACGCGGGCCGCGCAGCAAGCATGCCGGAAGCGGGGAAACGCTATAATACCCGGCTGGAATGTCAGAGCCGCCTTACGAGCGGCCACGCAGCCTGAGCCTATGCAACTCCTCACGATCGGAATCAACCACCACACGGCGCCCGTCGCATTGCGCGAGCGCGTGGCGTTTCCGCTCGAACAGCTCAAGCCTGCGCTCGCCGCCTTTACCGATCTATGGCGTGGCCGGGCCGCGGGCGACTCGCCCGAAGCAGCCATCCTGTCCACCTGCAACCGCACCGAGCTCTACTGCGCCACCGACGATCGCGCGGCGCGCGAAGCGGCCCTCGCCTGGTTGTCGAGCTATCACGGCATTTCGGCCGAGGAGCTGACGCCGCACGTCTACGCGCTGCCGCAATCCGAAGCCGTGCGCCACGCGTTTCGCGTCGCGTCGGGGCTCGATTCGATGGTGCTCGGCGAGACGCAAATCCTCGGACAAATGAAAGATGCCGTGCGCACCGCCTCGGAGGCAGGCGCACTCGGCACTTATCTGAACCAGCTGTTTCAGCGCACCTTCGCGGTCGCGAAGGAAGTGCGCGGCACGACGGCCGTCGGCGCGCAATCGGTGTCGATGGCTGCGGCGTCGGTGCGGCTCGCCCAGCGCATCTTCGACAAGATCTCGAACCAGCGCGTGTTGTTCATCGGCGCGGGCGAGATGATCGAGCTGTGCGCGACGCACTTTGCCGCGCAGGAGCCGCGCGAACTCGTCGTCGCGAACCGCACTGCCGAGCGCGGCGCCAGGCTCGCCGAGCGCTTCAACGGACGCTCGATTCCGCTTTCCGAGCTGCCCGCACGGATGCACGAGTTCGACATCATCGTCTCGTGCACGGCTTCGACGCTGCCGATCATCGGCCTCGGCGCCGTCGAGCGCGCCGTCAAGGCGCGCCGCCATCGCCCGATCTTCATGGTCGACCTGGCCGTGCCGCGCGACATCGAGCCCGAAGTGGCCGATCTGCAGGACGTCTTTCTCTATACCGTCGACGATCTCGGCGCGATCGTACGCGAAGGCAATGCCTCGCGGCAGGCCGCCGTCGGGCAAGCCGAAGCGATCATCGAAACGCGCGTGCAGAACTTCATGCAATGGATCGAAGCACGCAGCGTCGTGCCGGTGATCCGCCACATGCACTCGCAGGCCGACGTGCTGCGCCGCGCCGAACTCGAGCGCGCGCTGAAGATGCTCGCGCGCGGCACGGATCCAGCCGAGGTGCTCGAAGCGATGTCGCAGTCGCTGACCAACAAGCTGATCCACGGTCCGACCCACGCGCTGAACCGCGCCAGCAGCGAAGACCGGGCCGCGCTCGTCGAGCTGCTCGGCGGCGTCTACCGTCACTCGAAGTCCTCGGAACATTAGCGGCCGCGGCCTTGCGCCGCGCGGCGCCGACTTGCTCGGCCGCATCCCGCCCCTCCGATTCCTCTTCTTTCGGGAGCCTCGCTCCACACCATGAAAACGAGCATGCAACACAAGCTCGACCAGCTCACGACCCGGCTGGCCGAACTGAACGACCTGCTGAGCCGCGCGGACGTGACCGCCAATATCGATCAATATCGCAAGCTCACGCGCGAGCATGCCGAGATCGGCCCGGTCGTCGAGCAATACACGCGCTGGCGCCAGGCGCGCAACGACAGCGCGACGGCCCAGGAGCTGCTGACGGACGCGTCGATGCGCGAATTCGCCGAAGAGGAAGTGCGCGCCGCGCGCGATCGCATGGCGCAGCTCGAAACGGAGCTGCGCATGATGCTGCTGCCGAAGGACCCCAACGACGAGCGCAACATCTTCCTCGAAATCCGCGCGGGCACCGGGGGCGACGAGTCGGCGCTGTTCGCCGGCGATCTGCTGCGTATGTACCTGCGCTATGCCGAGCGGCAGCGCTGGCAAGTCGAGATGATGTCGGAGAGCGGCTCCGATCTCGGCGGCTACAAGGAAGTGATCGTGCGCATTGCGGGCCAGGGCGCCTATTCGAAGCTCAAATTCGAATCGGGCGGCCATCGTGTGCAGCGCGTGCCGGCCACCGAAACGCAGGGCCGCATCCACACGTCGGCCTGCACGGTCGCAGTGATGCCCGAAGCCGACGAGATCGGCGAAGTCGAGATCAACCCGGCCGATCTGCGCATCGACACGTTCCGCGCGTCGGGCGCCGGCGGTCAGCACATCAACAAGACCGATTCGGCCGTGCGCGTGACGCACCTGCCGACAGGCATCGTCGTCGAGTGCCAGGACGACCGCTCGCAGCACAAGAACAAGGATCGCGCGCTGAAGGTGCTCGCGGCGCGCATCAAGGACAAGCAATATCACGAGCAGCACGCGAAGGAAGCGGCCACGCGCAAGAGCCTGATCGGCTCGGGCGACCGGTCGGAGCGCATCCGCACCTACAACTTCCCGCAAGGCCGGCTCACCGATCACCGCATCAACCTGACGCTGTATAAGCTCGATGCGATCGTCGACGGCGATCTCAACGAGCTGATTGCCGCACTCGTCAGCGAGCATCAGGCGGAACTGCTCGCCTCGCTCGGCGACGCCGATTGAGCACGCGAGCCGCCATGTCCGCCCGTTCCGACGACGCCTCGCCCGCCACGGCCAGCGCGCTGCTGCGCGTTTCGCCACTGCCTGCGCTCGAAGCGCGCATCCTGCTCGGGCACGCGCTCGGCTGGCGGCGCACCGAACTGATCACGCGAGGCGACGAGCCGCTCGCCGAAGCGGCGCTTGCACACTATCGTGCACTCGAAGCGCGCCGCGTGGCGGGCGAACCGATCGCCCAGATCGTCGGCACACGCGAGTTCTACGGGCTCGAATTCGACGTCACGCCGCATGTCCTGATTCCGCGTCCAGAAACGGAGTTGCTGGTCGAACAAGCGCTGGCTGCAATCGAATCGATCGCGCGGCCGCGCGTGCTCGATCTGGGTACCGGCAGCGGCGCGATCGCGATCGCGATCGCGGCATCGCGCCCCGATGCGCACGTTTGCGCACTCGATCGCTCACCGGAGGCACTGGCCACCGCTGAACGCAACGCCGCCCGGCTACTCGACGCGCAGCGCCCCGGCGGCCCGCTGCAGGTCATGCAAAGCGACTGGTACGCAGCGCTGGAGCGGACGGCGCGCTTCGACCTCATCGTCAGCAACCCGCCCTACATCGCCTGTGACGATCCGCACCTGACGCTCGGCGACTTGCGCTTCGAGCCGCGCGGCGCCCTGACCGACGAAGCCGACGGCTTGAGCGCGATCCGTGCGATCGTCGCCGCGGCCCCCGCGTTCCTCGTGCCGGGCGGATCGCTGTGGATCGAGCATGGCTACGATCAGGCCGCCGCCGTCCGCGTTTTGCTCACCGAGCGCGGCTTGACCGACGTGCACTCGCTGACGGACCTGGCCGGCATCGAGCGCGCCACGGGCGGAGCAGTCGCCGCGATCGGTGCAAGCGACCCGACAGCGCACTGACCGATCCGTCAGACCGCCGCGTCAAGCGGGCGTGCGGCTCAGGAAGCCGAAATCCGCTATCATTTCGCTCTATCTCCCCACCCTTCCGTGCTTTGTCACGGAATCAAGGTCAGTCATGGACACGCAACAACGCATCAAGCAAATCATCGACGAAAACGCCGTCGTCCTCTTCATGAAGGGCAATGCCCAATTTCCGATGTGCGGTTTCTCGGGCCGCGCCGTGCAGATCCTCAAGGCATGCGGCGTCGATCAGTTCAAGACCGTGAACGTGCTCGACGACGAGGGCATTCGCCAGGGCATCAAGGAATTCTCGAACTGGCCGACGATCCCTCAGCTCTACGTGAAGGGCGAATTCATCGGCGGCTCGGACATCATGATGGAGATGTATCAGTCGGGCGAGCTGCAGCAACTGTTCGCCGCGGCATAACGCGCGCGCTCGTCGCTCGCCTCTCCCACCGGTTCCGCACGTCATGCAGATGCGCAGCGCCCCGCCGCACCGGTTGATCGTCGCGATCACCGGGGCGACCGGCGCCGTCTACGGCGTGCGGCTCCTCGAAACGCTCAAACGGCTCGGTGGTGTGCAAACGCACCTGCTGGTCTCGAGCGCGGGCTGGCTCAACATCCAGCACGAACTTCAGCTCTCGAAAGACGACGTCCATCCGCTCGCCGATGTCGTGCATTCGGTGCGCGACGTGGGCGCGAGCATCGCGTCGGGCTCGTTCGCGACCGACGGCATGGTCATCGCGCCGTGCTCGATGAAGACGCTCGCGAGCATTGCACACGGCTTTGCCGACAACCTCATCGCGCGCGCGGCCGACGTGACGCTCAAGGAGCGCCGCCGTCTCGTGCTGCTCGTGCGCGAGACGCCGTTCAACCTCGCGCATCTGCGCAACATGACGGCCGTCACCGAAATGGGCGGCATCGTCTTTCCACCATTGCCGGCGTTCTACAATCGGCCCGCCTCGATCGACGAGTTGGTCGACGACACCGTCGCACGCGTGATCGATATGTTCGCGCTGGGCGCGTCGCTCGCGCCATCATGGCCCGGCCTGCGCGGCATGGGCGATTAATCCGCGGCGTGTCGCGCCCGGAGGACGTGAAGCGCGAGCGTGGCGCGCTACGCTGCCCAGTCGGCTGACGCTAGCCCCGCCCTCATCGACAACCGGCACGACACGATGCGTTTCGCGCAGACGGGTTTATCGCGGCGCACCGGCTGCTTATAGTCATGGCAGATATTTTTCTCGCCGCGCACGACGCGGTCTCACTGCCATGTCCCGTCTGCCCACGCTATTTCTGTCTCACGGCGCACCGACGCTGCCGATCGACCCGACGCTCCCCTCCGGCGAATTCGCCGAGCTTGCTGCGCGGCTGCCGCGCCCACGTGCGATCCTGATGCTTTCGGCACACTGGTGCACCGAAGCGCCGGTCGCGAGCACGGCCGGCACCCCGGAGACGATTCACGACTTCTACGGCTTTCCGCGCGCGCTCTACGAGATCCGTTATCCGGCGCCCGGTGCGCCCGAGGTCGCGCAGGAAGCCGTCTCACGGCTTCAGGCGCAAGGCATCGCCGCGACGACGCAAGCGCACGGGCTCGACCACGGCGCCTGGGTACCGATGCTGCTGATGTATCCGCAAGCCGACGTGCCCATCGCACAGCTGTCGATCCAGCCGCACCGCGATCCCGCGCATCACTACCAGCTCGGCCGCGCGCTGCGCCCACTCGCCGAGGCAGGCGTGATGGTGATCGGCTCGGGCCAGATCACGCACAACCTGCGCGCGGCCGACTTCAGCGCCCGGCCCGAAGACGCCGACCCGCGCGTGGCCGAGTTCACCGGCTGGTTCGAGGAAAAGCTCGCGGCCCGCGACATCGATGCGCTGCTCGACTACCGTCGCCAGGCGCCGCATGCGCTACTGATGCACCCGAGCGACGAGCACCTGTTGCCCGTGTTCAGCGCGATCGGCGCGGCCGTCGACGACTACGCGCTCGAGATCCAGTCGCTCGGCACCTATCAGCGCGCGCTCGCGATGACGAACTACGTCTTCACCGCAGGCGGCAGCCCGGCGTAACGTAAGTAAGCGCGCAGCGGCGCCGTACCAAAAAGAAAGCCCGCCTGATCGCTCAGGCGGGCTTTTCGTTCGACGAAAGGGTCGGTGTCGGGTGATGCTTAGGCGCCGACGCCCTCGCGGAGGTCCTCTTCGGACTCACGCTCGTCGAGGTAATTCGAGCGATAGCCGGACCTGACGCCCCAGTGGTAGAACACGAGCGCAAACACGGCGATGGCCAGCATGTCCCAGCCGTACGGCAGCACACCCAGACCGCCGAACTGCTTCGAGCCGATCAGCGAAAACACGGCCATCGACGGCAGGTACGCGACGAGCCACCAGGCGGCCTTCAGGTCGCGGCCCCAGCCGCTCCAGCCTGCCTTGCCCTGGTAGTAGAAGTAGACGGGCAGCGCGACGACCATCAGCAGGATGATTTCGCCGGTCAGCGGCCACTTCGCCCAGTACAGCACGAGCGAGGCGCAGACGAACGCGAACGGCGCGATCACGTTCATCAGCGGCAGACGCAGCGGACGCTCGATATCGGTCGCAGCACGACGCAGCGCCATCAAGCTGATCGGGCCGGTCAGGTACGAGATCACCGTGGCGACCGAAATCACCGCCGCGAGCGAGCTCCAGCCGCGGAAGAAGAACAGGAAGATGAACGACACGAGCAGGTTGAACCACATCGCGTTGCGCGGCACGCCGTAGAACGGGTGCACGTTGCCGAACATCTTGGGCAGCGTATTGTTGCGCTCCATCGCGTAGATCATGCGCGTGGTCGTCGCCATGTAAGTCGTGCCGGTGCCGCTCGGGCTCACGAACGCGTCGACGTACAGCAGGATCGCGAGCCAGTTCAGATTCAGCGCGATGGCGAGTTCGGCGAACGGCGAAGCGAAGCTGAAGTGGCTCCAGCCCTTGGCGACGTCGGCCGGGTTGACGGCGCCGATGTAGGCGATCTGCAGCAGCACGTAGATCACGAGCGCGAGCAGGATCGAGCCGATCACGGCGAACGGCACGCTGCGCGACGGATTGCGCGCCTCACCAGCCAGGTTCACAGGGCTCTGGAAGCCGTTGAAGCTAAACACGATACCGCTCGTCGCCACCGCCGTGAACACGGCCGACCAGCCGTTGGGCGCGAAAGTGCCGGCTGCGACCGAGCCGAAGTTCGCCGGATGGAAGCTCGACAGCAGCAGGCCGAGGATCGTCAGACCCGGGATCACGAACTTGAACACCGTGATGGCCGTGTTGGCACGCGCGAATACCTTGACGCCCCAGTAGTTGAGCATGAAGTACACGATCACGAGCAGCGCCGACAAGAAGATCCCCATCGGCGTGAGTGATCCGTTCACGAACAAGTCGTGCGCCCATTGATAGGGCCAGGTGCTCATATATTGGATCGACGCTTCGGCCTCGATCGGGATCACCGAAACGATCGCGATCCAGTTGGCCCAGGCGCTGATGAAGCCGACGAGCGCGCCGTGCGAATAGCGTGCGTAGCGAACCATGCCGCCCGACTCGGGGAACATGGCACCGAGTTCGGCATAGGTGAGCGCGATGGCCAGGATCACGACAGCGCCGATGATCCAAGCGCAAATGGCCGCCGGGCCAGCGATCTTAGCCGCCTTCCAAGCGCCGAACAGCCACCCGGACCCGATGATCGAGCCCAGACCGGTCAACATCAGCGCGAATGGCCCGATGTTCCGTTGAATAGAACTTTTCACAACCTCTCCTTGGGGATACACAAACTACGCGAGACAGGCGTCCCAGCACTCGATCGGTCGAATGCTCGCCTCCAACGCCTCGCGCGATGGCGGGTTGCGCCGCAACCAGGCGCAACCCGCCGCAAGGCGCGTAGTTTAACGGTTGCACTCACTTAGATGGTGCAATTTGATCCGGCACTAGCAAAAATATCGGGTTAGACGAAAGAGTTGTAAGCAGATGCACCAAATTCGCCCCAATGCCCCTTGTTGCGCCGCGGAATTAAGTTGACCTTTACCAAGATTCGCCGTATAAAGGTCGGGCAGGATTTCAAGTGGCGAGTGTGAATTGGTCTTTTCGTGATCGCCCATCAGGTACTCCGGTTGGTCCTATTACCCCCTTCCTTGATTTTTTGCACCCATCCGGGCTTCGGCCCATGTTTTTTCTCGTTTTTAGGTTAGGAACGTAATATGGAAACCGGTACCGTCAAGTGGTTCAATGACGCGAAGGGCTTTGGCTTCATCACTCCCGATGCAGGTGGCGAAGATCTGTTCGCTCACTTCTCCGAAATCAAGGTCGATGGCTTCAAGACCCTGCAGGAAAACCAAAAGGTCACGTACGAAGTGCGTACGGGCCCGAAGGGCAAGCAAGCTGCGAACATCAAGCCGGTGTAAGCAGTCTTGGCCTTGTGCCGAATGAAAAAGCCCCGCGATGCGGGGCTTTTTCATTGGTGCGGCGCAAGACAGCCGTATCGGCGGCTACGCGTGGCCGGAGCTATTGGAACACGCGTCGCGCGTGAATACCGAGCCCCGTCGCCACACTCGCCAGCCGGTCGCCGAAGACGGCGCGCGCCTCGGGAAACGCGTCGCGCAGGGCGTTCGAGAGGAACGCGAGCCCCGTCGAGCCGCCCGTGAAATAAAGGGCGTCGACCGCGCCCGGCGCGATGCCGGCCGCTCGCACCGTCTCGCGCGCGGCGTCGACGATCCGCAGCGTATCCTCGGCGCCGGCAGCCACCAATTGCACGTCGTCGAACGCGAGACGCAGGTCCATTTCGACGTCGTCGAGGTCGATCATCGTCTGCCCGCCTGCCGCCACACCGATCTTGGCCTCTTCGGCTCGCGCCGTCAGCGCATGGCCGAGCCGTCGCTCGACGACGCGCATGAGCCGCTCGTGATGCCGCACATCGCGATATAGGTGCTTCGTGAGTTTCAGCTCGCCGATGCGCTTGCCGGTGTAGACCGTGTTGATAAGGTGCCAGGTCGCGAGATCGAAGTAGATGCGGTTCGGTACCTCGCGCCCCTGCGGATCGAGCGATTGATAGCCGAGCTCGCGCAAGATCGTGGCCATTTCGACGCGACGGTCGAAATCGGTGCCGGCGACGTGCACGCCGTGATGCGCGAGCACGTCATCCTTGCGCTCGAGACGGGACATGCGCTCTGGCCCCACTCGCACGAGCGAGAAGTCCGACGTACCGCCGCCGATGTCGGCGACGAGCACGAGCGACTCATTGGTGAGACGCGACTCGTAGTCGAATGCCGCCGCGATCGGCTCGTACTGGAAGTGGATCTCGGCAAGGCCCACGCTCCTGGCCGCCGTCTCGAGCTGTTGCTCGGCGAGGCGGTCGGCCTTCGGATCATCGTCGACGAAGAACACCGGGCGCCCCAGCACCGCGCGTTCGATCGACGCTTGCGCGCTCACTTCGGCACAGCGCTTCAGGTATGCGACGAAGATCGCGATCACTTCGGAGTACTTGATGCCGGAACCGTCGCCGAGCTCGGTCACGCTGTCGGCCAGGGCCGAGCCCAGGATGCTCTTGAGCGAGCGCATCAGGCGGCCGTCGAAGCCGTCGATGTATTCGGCGAGTGCGGCGCGGCCGTAGGCTCGCGTGTGCTCGTCGCTATTGAAGAAGACGGCGGTCGGCAGCGTCGTGTGGCTGCCCTCGACGGGCGCCAGCCGCACCGTATCGCCGTCCGGCAAGGCCACCGCGGAATTCGAGGTGCCGAAGTCCATCGCGCAGTAAGTCATCGCTTGCATCGCAGCTCGCTTCAGGCAGACCAGTAAGGAGCGGCTTTGTATCACGAACGCGCACCGGCCGGCAACCGGCTTCGCAAGTCCGTTGCGAGAATGAGATCGGCGCGGCGCCGTCGTCGGGCGCCGCGAATCCGCTTACTTAAGCCGCGCTCGCGGCAAGGGGCCGCACGGCGCCGCTGCGGTGGATGCGCAGCACGATGACCGATGCGACGAGGCACAGGCCACCCGCGATCATCGACGCGATCGTATAGGTGCCGAGGCTCGCGCGCAGCACGCCCGCCCCGAACGCGGCGAACGCCGCACCGAGCTGGTGTCCAGCCACGACCCAGCCGAACACGACGGGCGCGGCTTCCTTGCCGTAGACATCGGTGGTCAAGCGCACAGTCGGCGGCACGGTCGCGATCCAGTCGAGCCCGTAGAACATCGCGAACAGCGGCAGGCCGAAAAAGTCGATACCGAACGCGTGCGGCAGGTAGAGCAGCGACAAGCCGCGCAATCCGTAGTACCAGAACAGCAGCAAGCGGCTGTTGAAACGATCCGACAGCCAGCCCGACAACGTCGTGCCGAACAAGTCGAAGACGCCCATCGCGGCCAGCAGCGATGCACCCTGCACTTCGGACATGCCGTAGTCACCGCACATCGCGATCAGGTGCGTGCCGACATAACCGTTCGTGCTCGCGCCGCAGATGAAAAAGCTGAAGAAAAGCAGCCAGAAGTCGCGTGTCCTGGCCGCCGAGAACAGCGTGCCGAACGCGAGCTTGAGGGGGTTCTGCGCGGGGCCGGCAGCCGCAACCGGTGCACCGTCGGGCTCGCCGTAGGGTCGCAGGCCGAGATCGGCCGGACGCTCGGGCAGAAACAGCGCGACGAGCGGCAGCACGACGGCCGCGGCGATCGCGACGATCAGCACGACCGGACGCCAGCCGTGGTGCTCGGCGACGGCCGCGAGCATCGGCAGGAACACGAGCTGGCCGGTGGCCGAGCTCGCCGTCAGCATGCCCATCACGAGGCCGCGGCGCTCGCTGAACCAGCGGTTCACGACGGTGGCCGACAACGTCAGCGCGGCGACGCCCGTCGCGCCGCCCACCATCACGCCCCAGACCAGCACCATCTGCCACGTTGCCGTCATCAGCGACGACAGCGCCACGCCGCCCGCCATCATGCCGAGCGCCGTCAGCACCGTGGGCCGCACGCCGAAACGCTGCATCGCGGCAGCCGCGAACGGCCCCATCAGGCCATACAGCGCGATGTTGACCGAGATGGCGAGCGAAATCGTCGCACGGCTCCAGCCGAACTCGTGCTCGAGCGGCACCATCATCACGCTGGGCGTCGCCCGCGTGCCTGCCGCCGCAAGCAAGACAAAAAACACGACAGCGGCCGCCAGCCAACCATAGTGGAACCGTCCGCCAATCCTTCTCGCCGCCCAATTCATACCCACTCCCGGTTGTGCGCGGTCTGCCGCCAGCCTTCGCCGCGCCTGATTGTCGATTGATTGCTTCCCTGCTTGCGTGGTCCGGGGCGCTTGCGCGCTTCGCCGATCACTGTGACCGACCTGTCACATTTGTGAGTTGCCATGCTAGTTACCGATCGGTAACATGTCAAGCACGTGACCTCGTAGATTTCAGACACCCTTGTCTGTCAGTGACCCGCATCGGGAGCCTCACCATGACTCGACCCGCCGACAAACCCGCTGCTGCCCGCCCGCGCGCCCATCTGGCCGGGCCGGCCGCGCAACAGCTGCTGCTGGATGCCGCCGGCGAGCTGTTCTATCGTGAAGGCGTACGTGCCGTCGGCGTCGACGCTGTCGTCGAGCGGGCGGGCGTGAACAAGATGAGCCTGTATCGGCAGTTTTCGTCGAAGGACGATCTCGTCGTCGCCTATCTGGAGCGGGCCAGCGACCTGTTCTTCGAGCGCTTCGAGGAGAGCCTCGCCAAGCACCCAGGCAAACCCGCGCGACAGATTGCGCAGTATTTCGAAGATCTGGCGCAGCGCGCGTCGCGCGAGGGCTATCGCGGCTGCCCGTTCGTGAACGTATCGGCGGAATTTCCCGATGCCTCGCACCCGGCGCGGCTCTGCGTCGCCCGCAACAAGGTCGAGCTGATGGCCCGCCTCACGGCGCTCACGACGGCCGCAGGCGCGCTTGACCCCACCGCGCTGGCCAACGCGTTGGCCTTGCTGATCGAAGGCATCTACGCCGCGAGTCAGACTTACGGCCCGGGATGCGGGCCGATCCTGGTCGCGCCGCAAGTGGCTGCGGCACTGATGGCAGCTGCATGCGACGCATCCGCCACCAAGCCGCCGGCGCTTTGATCTGGTACGCCAAAACGCCAAAGATGCGCGCGTACAATGCGCGCTCTGCTCAGCTTTGCTATCGAACTTGTCGAACACCCGATGTCCGCGCCAGCCGATTCCCCCGACACCGCCCCTGACACCCAGGCCGTGATCGCCGCCACGCAGCACTGGCTCACACGCGCCGTCATCGGACTCAACCTGTGCCCGTTCGCCAAGGCGGTGCATGTCAAACAGCAGATTCGCTATGTCGTCAGCGACGCACGCGACCTCGAAGGGGTGCTAACGATTCTCGAGGCGGAGCTGAAGACGCTTGCAGAGGCTGACCCCGAACGCATCGACACGACGCTGCTGATCTTTCCGCACGCACTCGTCGACTTTCTCGAATTCAACGACACGCTGTTCTTCGCCGAGCGTCTGCTTGGGCAGTTGCGCCTCGACGGCACGCTGCAGATCGCGAGCTTTCACCCGCAGTACCGCTTCGAAGGCACCGAGCCGGAAGACATCGAAAACTATACGAACCGAGCGCCGTACCCGATTCTGCATCTGCTGCGCGAAGCGAGCATCGAGCGCGCCGTGGCCGCCGTCCCCGACGCGGCCGATATCTACGAGCGCAATCAGGAGACGCTGCGCCGCCTCGGCCACGAAGGCTGGCGCAAGTGGATGAGTGAGGACTAGCGCGACGGCGCCTGCGCAGCCGCTCAGGCCAGCGTGAAGAACCGCTCGCGCAGGGACTCGAGGCCGAACGTGTCCAGCAATTGCGCGAGCCGCTCGGTGGGCCGGCGACGCGGCAAGTCCTTGTATTGGGCGATGATGAGCTCGTTCTTCATCGAGTGCTCCCAGCCGACGAGCTCCGTCACGCTGATCTGATACCCGTGTGCCTCGAGTTGCAGACAGCGCAGCACATTCGTGATCTGGCTGCCGAACTCGCGCGTATGCAGCGGATGGCGCCACACCTCCGTCAACGCATCGCCGAGCGACTTGCTCTTGTTCCGACGCAACACGCCAGCCACCTCGGCCTGGCAGCACGGTACGAGCACGATGTGGCGGGCCCGCTTGTGCAGGGCGAAGCGGATCGCATCGTCGGTCGCCGTATCGCATGCATGCAGCGCCGTGACGACGTCGATGGTCTCCGGCAGTTGCGCAGACTCGATCGAATCGGCCACCGACAAGTTCAGAAACGACATCTCCGTAAAGCCGAGCCGCGCGGCGAGTTCGGCCGACTTCTCGACGAGCTCGGCACGCGTCTCGATCCCGTAGATATGCGACCCATCCCCTTTCGGCAATGCTTTGAAAAAAAGATCGTAGAGGATGAAGCCCAGATAGGACTTGCCGGCGCCGTGATCGACGAGCGAGACGCATCCCTGCGTGCGCCGCACGTCTTCGAGCAGCGGTTCGATGAACTGGAACAGGTGATAGACCTGCTTCAGCTTGCGACGGCTGTCTTGGTTCATCTTGCCGTCGCGCGTCAGGATATGTAGCGCTTTGAGCAGCTCGATCGACTGATCTGGACGGACTTCGTAGGTTTTAGTGGACATCGTGGACACAAAAGCGCGGCAAGTCGCCCGAAAACGTGCGACAGCCTACAGAACGAGCGGAGCAATCGCGTCAGTTTACCGAAAAGCACGCAAGCCGATACCCCGTTGCGCCGCATACCGTGTTGGAACGGTTTATGCGTTGGCCCTGTCTGCTCGGTTCTCGTCACGCCGTTCGTCACGAAGAACCTGGGCAGCCGAGCCCGCATCGGCGCACAATGGCGCGGTGCCTTGAAGCAACGCCGGTCGTTGGCAAGATGCGCGATGCCTAAGCGCACGCGAGGAACACCGCGCGCTGCGTACGTAACTCGGACGTGTGTGAACCGACCTTTCCGGTCGAGCCACACTCGAAGGACCAAGTTGACGAAAGGACGACAGCGATGGCTACGATACCTAACGGAGACGCGGAACAGAAGTTTCAGGCCATGCTCGCCACGCTCCTGGCGACACCTACCGGCTGGTCGGAAAAGCAGCAGATCGAACTCGAGATGGCGCGCGACATTTCCGTCGAAATGCTACGCCTCGCGGAGACCATGCGCGACACCGATGCCGGCCTCGAGACGCTGCTGACGCTGCTCAAATACGCGAAAGTGATGGACTTCATCCTGACGACGCTGGCGTCGCGCCGCGACATTCGTCCGCAGACGCTACGCGTGATCTTCAAGCTCGCGGGCTTGAAGGTCGACGAAGCGTACCCGGGCTAAGGCGCACCGCGCTCGCTTTTGTCAGCGTGCCGCGAGCCGCCACAGCGACGTGACTTCAGCCACCCGCGCGCGATGGAGCGGATCGTTCGGATCCGACGCCTTCGGATGCTGCGGCTTGATGTCTTCTTTACCCACTATTTGAAGACCGGCCGCCTCGATCATCGATAGCAGCGCCTCGCGGGTACGCAGGCCCAGATGCTCAGCGAAGTCCGATACGATCAGCCACCCCTCGCCGCCGGGCGCCAGATGTGCGGCAAGCCCATCGAGAAAACCTCGCAGCATGCGGTTGTCGGGATCGTAGACAGCACGTTCGATCGGTGAGCTCGGCCGCGCCGGCAACCACGGCGGGTTGCAGACGACGAGCGGCGCGCGCCCCGGCGGAAACAGGTCCGCCTCCATCACTTCCACGTCGGCGGCCAGACCGAGCCGTTCGATGTTCTCGCGCGCGCAGGCAAGCGCGCGCGGATCGCTGTCGGTCGCGACGATACGTTTGATGCCGCGTTTGGCCAGCAACGCCGCGAGCACACCCGTGCCCGTGCCGATGTCGAAGGCGAGGTCGACAGAAGGCGAAGGGAGCGGCACGCGTGCGACGAGATCGACATACTCGCCGCGTACCGGTGAAAACACGCCGTAATGCGGATGAATCCGCGCGCCGAGCGCAGCGATCTCCACGCCCTTCTTGCGCCACTCGTACGCCCCGACGAGCCCCTGCAATTCGCGCAGCGACACCACCGACGGCCCATCGGCGGGCCCGTAGGCCTCGCGGCACGCCTCGCGCATGTCGGGCGCGCGGCGCAGCGCGATCGAGTAATCGGCTTCGAGCGGAATCAACACCATGCCCAGCGTGCGCGCGCGTTGCGCTTGGGCCTGCCGATGCTGGTTGAAGGCGTCGAGGGGGGAGGCTGCCGGCTTGCGCGGCGCCTTGCGGTCGATGCGGCGCGCCATCGCCTGCAGCAGTTGGCGCGCGTTGTGAAAATCACCGTGCCACATCAGCGCAACGCCTTCGCAGGCTTGGCGATAGGCCGCATCGGCGGTCATCCGGTCATCGGCGACGACCACGCGCTTGGGCGGGGCGACACCCGCTTCGGAGCGCCAGCGCGCCGTGTGCGTCGTGCCGGCGTCGGTCCAGGTGATCGTGGGAAAGGGGGAAAGGGAGTCGGCGGTCACAAAGAAAAAGCGCGGTAAGGTGCGTGGCACACGGCGAGCATACTGCGTTGCTCGCCGCGCAAAACGACACGATACCGCGCTTCGGTATACCTGCGAAAGCCGGTCGTCAGACCTTGAAGGCGCCGACCACCTCCGACAACGCCCCCGTCTGATCCTGCATCGAACGCGCCGAGGCCGCCACCTGCTCGACGAGCGCGGCATTCTGCTGCGTCGTCGTATCGAGCTGCGTGATGGCCTGGTTGACCTGCTCGATGCCGCGGCTTTGTTCATGGCTCGCGGCCATGATCTCGCCCAGGATCGCGGTGACGTTGTTGGTGCTCGAGATGATGTCGTTCATCGTCTCACCCGCCTGGGCGACGAGCACGCTGCCCGATTCGATACGCGAGGCCGAATCGGCGATCAGTGCCTTGATGTCCTTGGCCGACGACGCCGCGCGCTGCGCAAGGTTGCGCACCTCGTTAGCGACGACGGCGAAGCCGCGGCCCTGCTCGCCGGCACGCGCCGCCTCAACCGCCGCATTGAGCGCAAGGATGTTGGTCTGGAACGCAATGCTGTCGATCACGCTGATGATCGCGACGACCTTTTGCGAGGACTCGTTGATCGAGTCCATCGTCTTCACGAACTCGCCGATCACCTCGCCGCCGCGCGATGCGGCGCTCGACGCCTCGGTGGCGAGCTGGTTGGCCTGATTGGCGTTGTCGGCGTTCTGCTTGACGGTGCCGGTGATCTCTTCCATCGAGGCTGCCGTCTGCTGCAACGAGGCAGCCTGCGCCTCGGTGCGTGCCGACAGGTCCTGGTTGCCGCTCGAGATCTCGCGCGACGCGGCCGACAGCGACGACGATCCGTGCACGACCTGACGCACGACGTCCTGCAGACGCGCAACGAACGCGTTGAGGCTGTGCGCGACATCGGCGAACTCCTTGCCGCCGGTCTCGGGCAAGCGGCGCGTGAGGTCCGCCTCACCCGTCGACAGCTCGTCGATGTTCTTCTTGAGCATCGCGAGGCGCTGCATGAACGTGCGAATGCCCCAGATCATCATCGCGAGCAGCGCGATCGCCATCGGCACCTGCACCGACGCAAGCCCACCCAGGATGCGGTTACTGTTGGCCATCAACATCGACGAAGGCACGCTCGTCGCGATGAGCCACGGGCTGCCGGGAATCGGCTTCAGGAACAGCGTCTGTTCGCCGCCCTCACCCGCGTATTGGCCACTCGCTTCACCACCGCCTTGCGCGCTCGGCAGCAGGCGCTGGATCTCGGCCGCCATCGACGAGCTCTGCGCGATGTCCGACACGTTCTTGAGGACGATGTTGCCCTGGATCTTCGAGCTGTTGCTGACGATCTTGCCGTCCGCCTCGACGATGAGGATCTGGCCGTGGATCTTGTCTTCCATGTCGGCCACGAGATGGTTGAAGAAGCCGAGCGTCACGTCGATCGTCGCCACGCCGTACAGCTCGTCGCCCTTATAGATCGCCATCGCGCAGTTCGTGCGCGGCTGCGGGCTCGCATCGTCCTGATAGGCCTTGGCCCACTTGCAATGCCCCTTGGGTGCGGTCTTGCCGTTTTCGTACCACGGCTGCTCCCAGTACTTGAGCGACTCGGGCGAATTCCAGTGCGTGTTGACCGCGAGCTGACCGGTCGAGGCATCGCGCGCGTAGAACGTGCTGAACTTGTCGCGGCCCGCCTCACGCTTGCCCGGCAGAGGCCAGATGCCGCCGCCGAAGACGTTTTGGTCTCCGTATTGATCGACAAGGCTCGGCAGCAGCTTGTCGATCTGATCGCTCTCGAGCATTGCGACCGTCTGCGTGATGCTGCGCTGCTGCGCCTCCACCTGACGCAGCTGCTCGCTGATGCGGATCGAGATCTGGTCCACGTTGCTCGCGATCACCTTGCCTTCGAGCGTGGCGAGGTCAGGCGTCACGAAGAGGCGGATGATGGCGAAGGTCGCGACCAGTAGGACGACAAAGGCTAAACAAGCGCCGAGAGTGAATCGGGTCTGGGTCGAAGCGGGAGCGGTAGGGGCATTCATTGATTTGTTTTTCCCGGGGGGACGGATTTATGGCCTGCTTCGTGTGTTACGGCACAAGTCTTAAGGTCTTGATAAGCAAAGACCCTCTGGGCACTAGAGGAATCTCTCCAATTTCTCCAACACCTTGACACGAAAGGCTCATAGTGCGATTCGCTGAGGACTGCTTGGCGCTTGCCGCCGCGACAGCACGGCGCCTTGCTCGAGCAGGCGCGTTGCCGCGTCAGGGTCGAGCGGTTCGCTGTATAGATACCCCTGTGCATCCACGCAGCCCAGTGAAAGGAGAAAGTCCTGCTGAGTGATCGTCTCGACCCCTTCGGCGATGACCGCGAGACCCAGCGTATTGGCGAGCGTGACGATGGCCGTCGCGATGGCCCCCGTGTCGCCGTGACCGATGCCGCGCACGAAGGCGCGATCGATCTTGATGCGATCGACGGGCAGCGCACTCAGCTGACCGAGGCTCGAATAGCCGACGCCGAAATCGTCGATGGCCACGCGGACGCCGCAACGACGAAACTCGTCGAGCTGCCGCACGGCCGCTTCGGGGTTCTTCATCAGCGCGGTTTCGGTCACTTCGAGTTCGAGCAGCGTCGGGGCCATCCCCGTTTCGTGCAGCACGCGCTGGAACGTCGTCACGATGTTCGTGCGCTGCAACTGAACTGGCGAGAGGTTGATCGAGATCGGCATGGGCGCCAGGCCCTGCGCACGCCACTTGGCAGCTTGCTCGCAGGCCGCGCGCAACACCCATTCGCCGAGCGCCGAGACGAAGCCCGAGGCTTCGGCAACCGAAACGAAATCGACGGGACTAACGTCGCCGTATTCCTCGTCGTACCAGCGCACGAGCGCCTCGAGGGCGCGCACCTGACCGCTACGCATGTCCACTTGCGGTTGATAGTGCAGATGCAGCTTGCCGGATTCGATAGCCTTGCGCAGCCGCGCCGATAGCTTGAGCCGGGCGTCGGCGGCCACGCGCATGCTGGGCCGGTAGAACGCGTGACAGTTGCGGCCGCGATTCTTGGCGGTGTACATGGCGATGTCGGCCGCGCGCAGCAGCGTGGGCGCGTCGGTACCGTCGGTCGGAAACATACTGACGCCGATGCTCGCGCCGATGACGAGCTCATGCCCGGCCGCGTACACCGGCTGTGCAAGCGCCGTCAGCACTGCTTCGGGCAAGCTGTGCGCGTTCACGTGGCGCTCCCGCGCGACCATGACGAACTCGTCGCCGCCATAGCGGGCCACGATATCGCTCGGGCCGGCGCAATTCATGAGGCGCTCGGCCACCTCGATCAGCAGCACATCGCCGATGTTGTGACCTAGCGCGTCGTTGATCGTCTTGAAGCCGTCGAGGTCGATGAACAGCACGGCCACGTCGCGATGCGCGTGGCGCGCCCACTCGAGCACGCCCTCGAGTTTGTCGCCGATCGTGGCGCGATTGGCCAGGCCGGTCAGGCTGTCGCGCTCGCTGAGCTCACGCAGGCGCCGCGAGCGCACGATCAGCTTGGTCGATACATCGTGTGTCGTCTTCGCGAGCACGAGCGGGTAGACGACGATCACAGGCAGCCACGTGACCACGATCGATGCATCGGCAGCCGGCGCCGGCGTCGCACCGAACACGGCCACGCCAATCGCAAGCCCGACACAACTCGCAGCGGCCCCTGCCCCGAACAACCGCCAGCCGCCGACGGACATATTGTCGATGCCGAACATCATCAGCACGACGAGCGTCGCGACCGGCTCGAAATGTACGGCCGAGACCAGCCACCCGCCCCACGCCGCGTCGGCGATCATGTTCCACCGCTCGCACGCCAGCGGATTGGCGGCGCGCCGCGCCCGCTTGAATGCGACATGGGGCCAGACCAAACAGACGCCGACGACCGCGGCAATGAACCACGGCGACATCTGCTCTTCACGCATCAGCAGCATGAGCGGCAGGCACCCCATGCCGAACCCGAGGAGGCGCAGCAAAAAGATGCGTCGCACGAAGCCTATACCGGGACCGATTTCGCGACTGGTTGACCTGAGCACACTTTCCTCACGACGTGGATCACCGTTGGCGGGACGTGTGGAGCAGCAAATTTCTCACCCGAAAACGCAAGCGGTTGTGGTCAGCCGATTTGCGAATCGATTAGGAAAGCGAATCTCTTTAGATTCCCCAGCGGCATTTTCCCGCTCACCGAGAAAACAATCGCTTTAATCGATCGACGACGAATGAATAAAAATCGACTGCCTCGAAAACGGTAGGATAGATACCAATTCGCCGCGTGCTGCCATTGGTGGCCGAGCACGTGTGCGCGAATCTCAGACCCTCCCTAAAAATCAAATAGAAAAATTATGAGCGCTTTCAAAGAGATAGTAGCAACTGCGGCGCTGGGCATCGGATTAATGGCCATCCATACAGCGAGTTTCGCGGCAGGCCCCGAGTCAACCTATACGCAATTGCCGAATGACTTATCGGTGGGCTCGAGCAATGCCACGATATTGACGACGACGGTCACTCTGCCGACGGCCTCGTATGTCTATGTTCAATCGGACGGTCGGGTGTTTCCGGCCGGCGCGGCGATTGCCGCCTTGTCGATCTGGGCCGATGGTGGCGAGATCTCCAACGACAGCGTGATCGACTGGTCCAAGACGACCAACGCCCAGCAGCACTCGTACAACGTCATCGGCGCCACCTATCTGGCAGCGGGCACGCACGTGCTGCGGGTCAATGCTTCGACGCTGAACGGCGCATCGTTCGTGGTCGGCGCCGGCAGCAACCTGTCGGTCATGACTTCGCCGGCCGATACGGTGATGGTGTCGCGAGTCGCGCAGGATACGGCGCCGCTGAGCTTCGCCACGGCCGGGCTCAAGCGGGGCTCGCCGTTGCCGCACCAGCCGCTGGTGTCGCAGATGATCAATACGGGCGGCCGCGCGACCGTTGCGTTGGCGTCGGGCCGCGCCTTTCTGGGGGGTGCGCCCGGCGATCCGTTGACGGCCATTTATCTGAACGGGCAGGAGCCTGCCAACAACGTCGGAACGTGGGCCGACAACGACACTTGGAAAGGCGCCGAGAACCAGTCGCCGTTTTTCAATCACGCGTTCTATGCGCAGCCCGGCAATCAGGCGACCGTGAGCTGGGACGCATCAGCCCTGCCCTACTGCGAGGACGACAGCTGCTCGGGCCTGGTCAACATAGTGAATTACAAAGTGGGTGCTGGTTCGACACTCGTGACGCTCTCGGGCATGACCGTCGCAGGCTCGGCGCCGACCGCATACACCGCGTACAACCGCACGAACTACATCGACATCGGCAGCAGCTCCGGCGTGCCGCCGACAGGCACCAACGTCGTTCTGGCTCAGGCTGACATCGTCATTCCGCAAGGGCACAACGGCGTGGTGCTGTTCACGGGCAAGTCGCGCGTGCAAGGCGATGGCGCCGATGCGGGCGGCACGGTCAGCATGTGGCTCGCGATCGACGGCGTGCAGCGCGGGTCGACGGGCATCCAGCAGCTCAGGCTTCCCGACTGCGTGAGCACGAGAACCATCGGCACGAGCTATCTATCGGCTGCCCCCGGCGAACGGCTCGCACCGGGCACGCATCATGTCACGCTGTATGGGCGCGCGGATGGCAGTTTCAAGCATATGTCGATGACGCGTGATCTGCCGCTGCTTTGGTTCGATTGAGATAGCCAGACCCAACCGGGAAGCCGAAGAACTGCTAACCGGCTTCCCCTTGATCAAGATTGGCCCGCAACGCCATCAGCGCATCGATCAGCTTGCCGATCTCTTCGTCTGGGGCTTTGCACGCACTGGCGATGGAATCGCGAATCTCGCAAGACTTGTCGCGCAAGGCTTCGCCTGCTGGCGTCAGCGTGACGATCAGGTTGCGCTCATTTTTCGGGTCGCGGTTGCGCGCGACATAGCCGAGGTGTTCCAGTCGTTGTACCAGCGGCGTAATCGAGCCCGGGTCCTGGTGCAGCCGGGCTGCGATTTCCTTGATGCCCAGGCGCTGCTGGTTCCACAGTACGACCAGCACGAGGTATTGCGGGTAAGTGACGCCGATCTCCTGCAGCAGCGGCTTGTAGCGCTGCGTCATGCTGAGCGACGTGGAGTAGAGCGCGAAGCACAGGAAGGCGTCGACGCCAGGATTGTTCGTGTTGGCCATGATGATTTTCCCTTCACGCGGGAATTGCCGTGGTTAGCGTGCGTAAATTTAGCGTGCAAACCAGGCGCTGGCAAATGGCCCGCCAGCGCGCGGCACTGCTGCGGGGGCGTGACCGCCCCCGCAGCCCACTGGCTTATTGCAAATGAGCCTTCAGTTCGCTCGCTCCCTGCTGCACGGCCGAGCGTACGGCAGGCACTTGGCTGAGGGGATTGAGCAGCCCGAAGTCATGAATCATGCCGTTGTAGCGAGTAACGGTGACGTCGTCCCCCGCGGCGTCCAACTTGCGGCCGTAGGCTTCTGCTTCATCCCGCAGCACATCGTTCTCCGCCGTGATGATGAGGGCTGGCGGCAGGCCCTTGAGCTGGTCGACAGTCGCACGCAGCGGTGAAGCGTAAATGCTGGCGCGCTCGGCCGGATTCGTCGTGTAGGCGTCCCAGAACCACTTCATCATGTTCTTGGTCAGAAAGTGGCCTTCGGCGAACTGGTTATACGAGGCCGTTTCGAAGTTCGCGTCGGTCACCGGCCACAGCAACAGCTGGAAGCGAATCTTGGGCCCTCCCTTGTCCTTGGCCATCAGGCTGACCGCTGCGCTCATGTCGCCCCCGACGCTATTGCCGGCCACGGCAAGGCGAGAGCCGTCCACCCCGATCTCCTTGCCATGCGCGGCCACCCACTTGGTCGCCGCGTAGATCTGGTTGATGGCGACGGGGTAATGGGCTTCGGGCGAAGGCGAGTAATTGACGAACACGGCCGTGGCGCCGGAGCCGGCCACCAGATCACGCACCAGACGCTCGTGGGTGGGGAAGTCGCCGAGGATCCAGCCGCCGCCATGGATGAACATGAAGACAGGTGTCAGCCCGTTGGCATCGGCCGGACGCACGATGGTCAGCGACACCTTCTGGCCGTCCTGCTCGATGGTCTTTTGCATCACATTGGCCTTGGGCAACACGACCTTGGCCGAAGCCTGAGCACCGACCAGCACCGCGCGAGCATCCTTGGGCGACAGCGTTTCGAGCGGCTTGCCGCCGCCAGCTTCCAGCGTATTGAGAAACTGCTGGGTTTGATGTTCGACATTCGGATTGCCGGCGGCGAACACCTGGCCCACAGCAAGGCTCAGGGCGACGGTGGTGAAGAGCTTCGAGATTTTGTGCATGATGGCCTTCTCTAGTTTTAGCACTAATTGTTAGTACGCTAATTTAGTACCCTGTTTAAGCGGAGCGAGCTACCGCGATAGCCGGCTCCGCGCCGATGCCTGCGCCGTCTCAGGCCAGGCTGATCTGCACATCCACGTTGCCGCGCGTCGCATGGGAATACGGGCAGATATCGCTGTGGGCGGTCTCGATCAGTTCCTGGGCAATGGCGCGATCGATGCCGGGCAAGGAAACGCTCAAAGCTGCCGTGATGCCGAAGCCGCCCGCAGCACGCGGTCCGACGCCGATGCGGGCCGTGACGGAAGCGTGCTCAATTTTCACGCCCTTCTGGCGGGCGACGAAGCGCACAGCGCCTTCGAAGCAGGCGGCATAGCCGGCGGCGAATAGTTGCTCGGGGTTGGTGGCGGCACCGCCTGCCCCGCCCATTTCCTTGGGCAGAGCGAGTTTGGCTTGCAGTACGCCGTCAGACGACTTGATCTCACCTTCGCGGCCGCCAACAGCGGTGGCTTCGGCGGTATATAGAACGTTCACAGACATGATGGGCTCCTTGGTGTGATGACCGATGTTTCCGGCCGACGAACAAAGATTAGCGCACTAATTATTAGCATGGTAATTGTATTTGGCTATGCGGCTAATCGCAGATACCTATCGATCCCGTGGACGCCATCCGCCCGGCGATCGGATGCTCATCCGGCCCGAAGGAGTGAAACGATTTCGACGCGCCAAGACGCAGAGCCAGTCTGAATGTTCACCTGACGGATCCGAACAGCAGCGCAAAGGGGCAGACTGCCCCTCCACTGTAACGATCGGGGATGCAATGGCAACAGACAAGGAAAAGCCGGCTCACCAGCCGCGTCGGTCTCCACCCCGGGACGGCAACCACAAAGTGCCGCTCGGGAAGAACATTCCAAGCCACGACTCCGGGCAGCGGCAGGACTACGTCATCATGCCTCGCGACCAATACGTGCCCGCCCCACCACCCAAGAACCCGGGCAAGTAACAACGACATCTGGAGCCGCTATGGACTGGGATACGGAGGTATGGGGCAAGCGATACGCGGTACTCTACCGTTGCTGGCTCTCCCGCATTTATCACCAGAAGCGCGAACGTTTCTTCGACGTTTGCGACAACGTTACGAAGGCTGTCGCCGTCGTCGGCGGCGCGGCCAGTATTGCCGAAATCGCCGCGCCGAATCAGTTCATCGTCACTGCGGCAGCCATCACCGTCATGTCAGCCCTTAGCCTGGTGGTTGGATATGCCAAGAAGGCGCGCAGCCATGCCGATCTGGCGAAGGCGTTCACGGAGCTCGAGGCCCGGGTCGTAGCGAAGGGCGTCTTCGACGAGCAACAGGTCAATGCCTTTGAAGCCGAGATCCTGCGGTTGGAAATGAATGAATCGAGGTCGCTTGGCGCGCTCGTCCGGATTTGTCAAAACGAGATCGCGGTCGCGCGCGGTAACCTGCAGGACGTTCGTCCGGTATCGCTTTGGCGACGGATTTGGGCGCACCTCTACGACTTCGATATGTCGCCGGAGCCTACGAGCCGATAGGCAACTCGGCCATTGCCGACGAGGACGGAGCGTGAATTAGAATGGCGCGTGTCGCGTAGCGGCCGCATGTCAGTCTCGCATTACCTTCGTCCATCCGATCCGATGTCCGCTCTAGCACCCAATCGCCGTAACCGGTCTACCCCTTCAGAAATTGGTCGGCTTGCCGAAAAAGCGCGTAGCTCCATATTTGAACGGCCTGCAATCCACTCGCTATGTGCCGTTCGTCGGCAGAGCTTTCCAGTTGAAATAGATGAAACCGGAGCGAGATTGCTCGAATCACATTGTGGCCATTGACCAGGAGACCTCGATGGAAATCTCACGTTCGAAGTCCCTGTTCGTTGCGGCGCTACTTTGGGCCGCGTCCTATCTCGCGAGCGGCCTGCTGTCTCACCAGCTCAACGGCCCAGTCCAGATGACGGGTTATATCTGGCTGCCGGCCGGCGTCACGGTTGGCGCTTTCCTGCTGCGCCCGTTCGGCGAATGGCTCGCGCTCGCGGGCGCGTTTCTCGTCGCGCAGCTCGTGCTCGTCGGTATCGAGCATGGCAACTATTTCAACGGGCTGCTGTTCACGATCGACGAGGTCGGCGCAGCCGCGCTCGCGGTCTGGCTCGTGCGCCGCGTGCGATTCTCGCTCGAAGGACTCTATTTTCTGCGCTCGGTGATTCTGGCCGGACTGCTCGCTGGCGTGATCGGCGCGATCGGTGGCGCAGCGTGGTTCGCGATCGTCAAGGGCGCGTCGTTTTGGGAAGTCGGTGCCATATGGGCTGCCTCCGATTTTGTCGGGGTGTTACTCATCGCGCCCGTGCTTGCGTCGTGGTCGCGTTTTCGCGCGCATCGCTCGGGTGACCACGAACGCGTCGATATCGTGCTTGGCATCGTGTCGTTCGTCCTGCTCGTCGTGGTCGCGTTCGTCATCTTCGATGGCGACGGCGACGAATTCGGCGGTGGCGTCGACTACGCACTGACCTACATACCGCTGTTCCTGACAGTGGTCGTGACCGTGCTGCTCGGCGGACGCGCGGGTTCATTGTCGGTGTTGTTGCTCGCGGTCGAGGTCATCCTCAAAACTGCGCAAGGCGAGGGACCGTTCTCAGTACTCGAAGCGCGCCGCGGCCACTCGCTGCTGGAGGCGCAGCTTTATTTGGCGATCGCATCACTGCTCGTGCTGACGGTCAGCACGCTCAAGACCACCCGGGAAAGGACACGCGCGCGCGCAGCCATGGTGGAGAACAACATCGAGCTTGCGCTCGCGAGCGCCGACCAAATCGCGTACGTGCTTGATCCGACGACAGGCGTGCTCGAATGGAGCGGCGACGTACAGCGCGTGTTTGGTCAGGACGTCGACGCAGCGCAGCTTGCGGACGTCACGCGCGTGGCCGAACGGCTGCATCCGAGTGACCGGGAAACGCTTCGCGCCTATTGGGGCGCGGAGGCAGCCGGCGAGGATCGCGACGAGGTGACACTGCGCATCATGCTGCCGGGCGGGAAAATCCGCCAAGTGACCGATTACGGCGCGCCGCTCTTCGACGCGAACGCTGACGTCACAGTTGTGGCGGGAGTCTGGCAGATCGTGCGCGAACCCGTCGAGGCGATCAATGCATAACTGGCGGAACGCGCGACTATCATGACCGGCCGCAATGGCGTCCTGCTGATCCACGGGCTCGGTGGCACGCAATACGACCTCGGCGTGCTGCACAAGGCGATTCGACGTGCGGGCGGCGACACGCACGTCATCACGCTGCCGGGACACGGCACACGTCCGGAGGACCTGGTCGGGGTACGCGCTGAAGCGTGGCTCGACGCAGTCACCGAACAGTACCGCGTGCTGGCGCGCGAATATGACACGCTTCACGTCGCGGGCATGTGCATGGGTGCGCTCGTCGCGTTGCTGCTGTGCCATCGTGTGGAGCACTCACAGGGACGGCTGGCACTGCTCGCGGCTCCCGTCTACATCGATGGCTGGTCAACGCCGTGGTATCGCGCGCTTCGTCATGTGCTATACCGGGTGCCGGGGATGACGGAACGGATGCGCGTCGAAGAGGGCGAGCCGTTCGGGATCAAGAATCCGCTCGTGCGCGCGCTCGTGAAGAAGAAATTCGAGCGCCAGGACAACTTCCATTATCCCTGGGTGCCACTTGCGACAATCTGCCAGGTCGACCGGATGCGTAACTGGGTCCGCGCCGCGGCGCCGGACACGCGCTGCCAGACACTGATCTTGCACGCGCGCGAAGACGAGCTGACAAGTCTGCGTTCGGCGCGCTTCCTCGAGGCGGCGCTGCCGGATGCAAGGAGCGTCGTGCTGGAGAACAGTTATCACATGATCTGCGCGGATAACGACCGCGAAGACGTCGCGCGTCACGTCCTCTCATTCTTCGGCTTCGATCCCGCGCATGCGGTAAGCCCTGCGCTCGCACGCCGGCAGCAGGCCCACCAGAGCGGCTAGTGAGTCCGGGCTATGGTTAGGGCGGACCGTCTGACAGTAACGGCCGCGCCCACCCTGCCGCCCTGTCATGCACGAATGCTGGTGGCGACCCTTCGTAATCCATCACGCGGGCAGTGGCTCAGGATGCAAATGCAATCCGAGTGCGCGCATAACCTTCAGGATGGTGGAGAAGTCGGGGCTTCGTTCGCCGGATAGCGCCTTGTACAAGCTCTCCCGGGAAAGGCCCGCGTCACGGGCGACCTGTGTCATGCCGCGCGCACGGGCCACGTCGCCGAGCGCCCTAGCGATGAACGCCGCATCGTCGCCCGCCTCTTCGAACGCAGCTTCGATGTACAGACGCATTTCCTCTTCGGTGCGCAGGTGTTCGGCAACGTCGTATCGAGTCGTAGTCGTAGCCATGTGTCAAATCTCCAGTTCGCGAGCCATGCGAAGCGCCTGTTTGCGCCAAGCGTAGCCAACAGGCTACAGTCGGTCAATCCCACGAGTGCCCCCTGTCGTCATCCGCCAGAGACCTTCACCAGTCTTGACGGCTTTGTACGCGCTTCAGGACAAAATCCTCTCGCGGCGACGCACGCCATGACGAATTATTGGCCGCGTTGCTTAAGGGGGCAGCCGTACTGGATACGCCTAAGCTCTCCGGGTCGCATTAATTGCGCGCGGCCGGGGGCTCTGTGCCCGCGTCCGCATTGATCAAGTACGGTACGAACTGCACGACTTCCTCCCCCGCCCACTCGTTGAGCGCACGAAACCGCGCTTGCAGCGGCTCGATTCTGTTGCGCCCGAGCACCTTCGCTGCCGTGCTCCTTGCCATCACCACCCTTAAAGGGTAATGATAGCAAGGATAAGAGCACGCCACATTACAAGCTCGCCACCATTCAAGCCACCGTCGCTCGGCTGGGCCTACATCAAGATTACCGAGCGAAGCGACGGTGCGCCGGTCATCCAGTTCAAGGAGAAGTGACATGAAACATCGCAACTGCGCGAACTGCGGCACCCGTAATGGCATGACGCGGTTCGAAAACGAATCCTTTACGATCCGGCACGAGGAATTTACCGCGCAAGTTCAAGGGTTGTCGGGCTGGCGTTGCCGGACGTGCGAGGAAGTCGAGTTCGACCAGCAAAGCGCATTGCAATACGCAGAGGCCAGCGACGCGCTGGTGCTGAAGGCGCGCGAGCACACGCAGCATGAAATCCGCCGCATCCGCAAGAAACTGCACTTGAGTCAGGCGCAGGCGGCCCGCCTGACGGGGGGTGGGCACAACGCGTTCTCGCGTTACGAGAGCGGCGAAGCCACGCCTGTGGCAGCCGTAGTCAATCTGCTGAAACTACTGGACCGTCAGCCGGAACTCCTGAATGTGCTGGTGGCCCCGCAGAACGTCGAGTTGCAATTGCACCAATGAGTGCAGCCCCGAACGGGAAGCCTGTCCAGCTTCGTGTGGACGCATCCACCGATCAGAATGGCTGACTGATTGGCCGCGGCCGGCCAAACCGTCTTGCTGATGAGTTTGGAAACGCGGAGGACGCTTTGGAAACGACAAGGGGCACAGGCGCATCGAAGCCTGGATGCTCAAAGAGGCTGGTATCGACTTCGAGCCGGAGCAGGCTTCGGATTCATTTTCCGAATATGGCCCTGATTACATATGATGCTCAGACCATATGACATTGAATACATATTGATTTTGATACATAATGGCTAACATGAACTGGACGGTGCTGTTTCACGACGCATTCGACGCAGAGTTCCAAGCACTGTCAGAGAGTTTGCAGGATGAACTGCTAGCCCACGCAAGGTTGCTTGGTGAGTTTGGCCCGAATCTTGGCCGACCGACCGTTGATAGCCTCAAAGGCTCTCAACACGCCAACATGAAGGAGCTGCGCTTCGGTTGGGACAACGGCGTCTGGCGCGTTGCCTTCGCTTTCGACCCAAAACGACAGGCGATTTTATTGGTAGGTGGCGACAAGGGCGGCGCTGACCAGAAGCGGTTTTACAAGCGGCTGATTGCCGTGGCCGATGGCCGGTTCAATGAGCATCTAGCCTCGCTCGCAGCAGAGAAAGGAACGGAGAGCAAGCATGGCAAAAAAACTCGATGATGTGATGGCAGCGCTGCCCGCAGCACGTCGCGCGAAAATCGAGCGACGTGCGCAGGAACTCGCCTCCTTGAAGGACTTGCGACAGGCGGTCGAGAAAACCCAGGTCGAGTTGGCCCAGGCCCTAGGCGTCGGGCAGGACACCATTTCGCGCCTCGAACAACGTAGCGACATGCTACTTTCGACCCTACGGCGCTACATCGAAGGCATGGGTGGGAAACTGGAGCTGGTGGCGCAGTTTCCGAATCGTCCGCCAGTGGTTATTGACCATCTGGCCGAAGAAAAAGCGCCAGCCCGTTCTGCCGCTAGGGCGCAGCGCTCACCTCGGGCGAGCAGGGCAACAGCGTAATCGCGGCACACTCGCCGAACGAGGACGCGCATGTTGGCCAACCTAGACACCGTGACAAGCTTCGCTTCGGTCCACAACTGTCAGGCGGGTATATCAGGCGGTTACCCAATCCGCCGACAGCGTTTCCGCCTGCGCCAGCACCGTATCGGTCGCCTCCTCCTGCCGGTCGGGCGGATACTTATAGCGCTTGAGTAGCGTTTTGACCATCACGCGCAGCTTCGCGCGCACGGTTTCTCGCTTCGCCCAATCGACCGTAACCGTGCCGCGCAGCCTCACGACCAACTCGACCGCGATTTTCTTGAGCGTATCGTCGCCGAGTTCGCGCACCGCCGCCTCATTGGTTGCCAGCGCATCGTAAAAGGCCATTTCGTCGCTGTTCAATCCCAAGCGCTCGCCGCGCTCGGCGGCCTCCTGGAACTGTTTGGCCATCGCGATAAGCTCTTCGATGACCTGCGAAGTCTGCACCGCTCGATTGTTGTAGCGCGTCAGGCTCTGCTGCAGCAGTTCCGAGAACTTCGCGCTCTGCACTACGTTGGTTTTGAAGCGCGACTTGATTTGGTCTTTCAGCAGACGCTCCAGGAGTTCTACCGCCAAGTTGCGCTGCTTCATATGCCGCACATCATCCAGGAAGGCGTCGGACAGCACTCCAATGTCCGGCCGCTTCAACCCTGCCGCCGAGAAGATGTCGATAACCTCGTCGCTGACCACCACGCTGCTGATGATTTGCCGCAACGCGTGTTCCTTCTGCTCGTCGGTCAGCGTTTTGTTGACGTTCTCGCTCTTGGCGATGGCGGCCTTGACCGCCTGAAGAAAGGCCAGCTCGTCCCGGTACTGGAGCGCTGCATCGAGCGTGCAGCAAAGCGCGAACGCCTGGCCCGCAGCCAGGACGGCATCCGCGAAGCGTTTCTTACCGTCCTTCTGTCCGAGCACGTGGTCAGCTACAGCCGGCAACAGTTGCCATGCCTGGGTGCGGAACGCCGCGTAATCGACGCCGTGCAGCAAGTCGTGCAGCACATCCATCTTTTCCATCAACACGGCCAGCGCTTCGCGCGCGTCGATGGTAGGCCGGCCGCGTCCGTTGGCCTGCGTGTAAGTCGCCAGCGCCGCTTTCAGCTCGTTCGCAATGCCGATGTAATCGACCACCAAGCCACCCGGCTTGTCTTTGAAGACCCGGTTGACGCGCGCGATGGCCTGCATCAGGTTATGGCCCTTCATCGGCTTGTCGATGTACATGGTGTGCATGCACGGCGCATCAAAGCCCGTGAGCCACATATCGCGCACGATAACAAGCTTGAACGGGTCGGACGTGTCCTTGTACCGGAGTTCGAGCTTTTTACGAATGTCCTTCGGGTAGATGTGCGGCTTGAGCAACGCCTTGTCGGACGCCGAGCCTGTCATCACGACTTTGATAACGCCCTGCATCGGGTCGTCGCTATGCCACTCGGGACGCAGCGCAACGATAGCGTTATACAGATGCACGCAGATGTCGCGACTCATCGCGACCACCATCGCCTTGCCGTCCAGCGCGGCCAAGCGATTCTCGAAGTGGGCCACAATATCAGCAGCGATTATTTGGACACGCGGCGGCGCACCGACAATCTTCTCCAGAGCGGCCCATCGGCGCAGCGTGGCGACCTTCGATTCGTCGTTGGCCTCGTCTTCGGTCAGTTCGTCCACCTGGTCGTCGAGGTCGTCGGTGTCGGCCTCTTTCAGCTCCAGCTCAGCCAAGCGGCTTTCGTAGTAAATCGGCACTGTCGCGCCATCCTTCACGGCCTGCTCGATGTCGTACACATGGACGTAATCGCCGAACACGGCGCGCGTATCGCGGTCGTCGAGCGAAACCGGCGTGCCAGTGAACGCAACGAACGTGGCACCGGGGAGCGCATCACGCAGATACTGCGCATAGCCGTAGCGCACAGCCGAATTGGCCGGTGACGCACCGTCCTTGCCCGCATCCGTCAGGCGCGCATCGAAACCATACTGGCTGCGGTGCGCTTCGTCGCAGATAACGACGATATTGTGCCGTTCGGAGAGCACCGGGAATGTGTCCTCGTCCTCGCCGGGCGTGAACTTCTGAATGGTCGTGAAAATGATGCCACCGGACGGGCGATTGGCGAGCAGGCGGCGCAGTTCGGTACGCGTATCAGCCTGCACCGGCGTTTCACGAAGCAACTCGCTGGCTCCGGCGAACACACCGAAGAGCTGGTTGTCCAGGTCGTTGCGGTCAGTGACGACCAAGAGAGTCGGGTTCTGCATCTCCGCACTGGCCATTAGTGCACCGGCCAGGCAGGTCATTTCGATGCTCTTGCCCGCGCCCTGCGTATGCCAGACGACGCCGCCCTTGCGCGAACCGCCGGGGGCCGAGGCGTGCAACACGCTATCGACCACTGCGCGCACCGCGTGGAACTGGTGGTACGCGGCAATCTTTTTGACGAGCGCGCCTTCGTCCTCGAACAGGATGAAGTGGTGCAGGTAGTCGAGCAGGTAGTCGCGGCGGAACAGACCGCGCGTGAGTGTTTCGAGTTCGCGCATCGCGCCAAGCGGGTCGGTTTCTCGGCCGTCGATGGTACGCCAAGCTAGGAAGCGTTCCTTGCTCGACGTGAGCGAACCCATGCGGGCCGTGGTGCCGTCCGAGATAACCTGTATCGCATTGGTGTGGAACAGCTCGGGAATGTCTTCCTGGTAAGCCTGAAGCTGATTCCATGCGCCCCAGATGTCTGCATTCTGGTCGCCGGGGTTCTTCAGTTCGACCACGACAATCGGTAGACCGTTGAGGAACAGCACGACATCGGGACGGCGGGTTTTCTTCGCGCCCTGGATGCTGAACTGGTTGACGGCCAGCCAGTCGTTCGCGGCCGCGTCGGAGAAATCGGCGAGGCGTACGCGGTCGCCGCGCGTCTCGCCATCCTTCTGGAACTCGACCGGCACGCCATCGACCAGCCAGCGGTAGAGCTGGCGATTGGCATTGACGAGGCCGGGGACGTTCGGGTTCAGCACATGGCGCAGCGCGTCGTCGCGAGCGCCGGGCGGGATATGAGGGTTGAGCTTCGCAACGGCGGCAGCCAGGCGATGACGCAGGACGACATCGCGGTACGTGTCGCGTTCGGTGCCGGGCGTCTTACTGTCGGGCGGGGAAATGTCGGGGCCGTGGGCGGTTTGCCAGCCGAGGTCGACCAGCCAGCCGAGCATGGCCTGTTCGACTGCATCCTCGCTGATGACGCTCATGCAAGTGCCTCGTTCAATTGCGCCTCGGCTTCGGGGAGACGGAGTTTGCCGGAAATTAGGCGGGGCAATAGCGCATCACGTAATGCCGCAAGCGCTTTCGCCTGATTGTCGTTTGCTGCGATACGGGCTTGTATATTACCGAACACCGTTTCAGTAGCAACGGCGATACGCTCATCAGGGGGGGCAGCCAGTGGGAATTGCATAAGGCGTGACAGGTCGATACGTTGACGGCCACTCGTTCCCGTCATCGCCTGAATGGCAAACTGCCGAAATGGCTCGTGTCTGGCCAGCAAATATGCGCAGTATGTCGGAAATTTCAGTCGCGAATGCAACACGATAAATTCCGTTGAACCCCAACCTATTTCGTTTTCCCCAAGAAAATCGACAAACGCTGATTTTCCATTTTCGAGGCATGGGGTAATTTTTGCCAGCAGCGCATCCCCATTTCTAAATTTGCAACCGGAGCCAAACGGTCGAAAACCAACATGCCCCAATGGTCGGTGACCAGTCGTTGGAGCATTAGCCATTTCCAAATAGGCGGCGTCTCCCCCTTTTTTCAGCGAGCGAGATGGATTCAACTCGAATGCCTCGCCCAGAGTAATGGCATGCCATCCCTTCGGAATCTCACCCAACACCGAATTCTCAAACGAATCAGGAAACAGCGCAGCCGTATCGGCATCCAAACCTTCCGGCTCGCGGCCTGCGGCCTTCGCGCGCACCGGGTCGAAGTCGATGAACCAGCTTTTGAACAGGGCTTGGGCGATGGATTCGAGGGTGGCGTTGGTCTGGCGCAGGAGGTCGATGCGGTCGTCGAGGTTCTCAAGTATCTCGGCACATTGCTGCTGGACCGGCATGGAAGGAACGGGAATCCGCAGTTCCGCCAAGTCACTGCCCGTAATTCCCGACACTGCCACTTGCCGAAGAATCGTCCGCATTAATTCCCGACCTTGTGGCGACGCGAAGTAGTAATAAAGATAGTCGCTGCTCGCCTTTGACGGGTCTGGACGCGCTCGAATGATGGAACTTTCAAATGTAGTAGGCTCAAACACTTCCTTTACGACGCTACACCTCCCAGCTCCTTCGGCCACAAGGGAGCGTCTAGCAAAGAGCAAATCTCCTTGTCGAAGCGACGACTTACGGATTTCGTTGTCTGTGAGTTCAAGCCTTTTCATCGGCACATCGCGAAGTCGCGGATGACCGAAGAGTTCCCCCATATTAACGACCTTAGCTCCTCGGCCATGGTGCTCTTTCGACTTGTAGACGCCGTTTCGCAGAGGTTCAGCTAGCAAGTCGGCAAACTGAACAAGCGGATACTCTTCAGACCGCATATCCAATTCCCCCGAGCTTCTCCCGAATCACCGCATCTAGTTCCGCGCCCTTCGCCATCTGCTCGGCAAGCTGCGCGGTCAGCCGCTCCATCTTCTCGCCGAAGGCTTCGTCATCGTCTTCTGTTTCTTCCGCGCCGACATAGCGCCCTGGCGTGAGCATATACCCGTGTTCCGCAATCTCGGCCACCGACACCGACCGGCAGAATCCCGGCACATCGGCATAAGACACATCAGCCCCATCCTCGCCATCCGCGCGCCAGGCATGTACGGTCGAGGCGATGCGCGCGATGTCCTCGTCATCGAACACACGCACCACGCGCGACGCCATCCGCCCGAGCTTGCGCGCGTCGATGAACAGCACCTCGCCGCGCCGGTCACGGCCGACCTGACGGCCAGGGGACGGCGTACCGCTCTTGTCCCTGGCGAGGAACCACAGGCACGCTGGAATCTGGGTGTTGAAGAAAAGCTGCGGCGGCAGCGCGACCATCACATCGACCACGGCAGCCTCGACCATCGCGCGGCGAATCTCGCCTTCGCTATTCTGCGAACTGGACATGCTGCCATTGGCCAGCACCACGCCCGCCTGCCCGCGCGGACTCAGGTGATGCAGGATATGTTGCAGCCACGCATAGTTCGCGTTGCCTGCCGGCGGCACGCCATACGTCCAGCGTCGGTCGTCGGCCAGCCGCTCGCCGCCCCAATCGCTGATATTGAATGGCGGATTGGCGAGCACGTAGTCGGCGCGCAAGTCGGGGTGCTGGTCGCGGTGGAAGGTATCGGCCGGCTCCTTGCCGAGGTCGGCCGAGAAACCGCGAATCGCCAGGTTCATCGCCACCAGCCGCCATGTGGTCGGGTTCGCTTCCTGGCCGTAGATGCTGATGTCATCCGCCTTGCCGCCGTGCGACTCGATGAATTTCTCGGACTGCACGAACATCCCGCCCGAACCGCAGCAGGGGTCGTACACGCGCCCCTCGTGCGGAGCCAGCACTTCGACGAGCACGCGCACCACCGAGGCCGGCGTGTAGAACTGGCCGCCTTTCTTGCCTTCGGCCGTCGCGAACTGACCGAGAAAATATTCATAGACCTCGCCGAGCAGGTCTTTGGCGTGGTGGCCCTCGCCGAAACCGACCGTCGAAATCAAGTCCACCAGTTCGCCGAGCTTGCCCGGTTCGAGCTGCGTGCGACCGAAACGCTTGTCGAGGATGCCTTTAAGGCTCTTGTTATCGGCCTCGATAGCTTCCAGTGCCGAATCAATCCGCACGCCGATGTCCGGCTGCTTGGCTTGCGCGCGGATGGATTCCCAACGCGCGGACGCCGGCACCCAGAACACGTTCGCCATCGTGTAGTAATCGCGTTCTTCCAGCGCTTCAGCATGGTCGGTCGCGTCGGGCAGATACAGGTCGTCTTCCTGGTTGCCGAACGCCGCCGCGAGCTGCGCGCGGCGCTCGTCGAACGCATCGGAGATGTATTTCAGGAAAATCAGGCCGAGCACGATGTGCTTGTACTCAGCGGCATCCATCGATGAGCGCAGCTTGTCGGCGGCGGCCCAGAGGGTTTTCTTCAGGTCTTGGTTCACTGGTAGGACGGAATATGGGAATCGTCCAGGATGATAGTCTCATCGCATTGGACTCGTCATGCTGATACCGCATCGAGGCGCACGGCCCGGACCTCTGTAATGCCCAATGGCAACGAGGCTTCACGAAATGCGGGTATCTGCCGATATAGGACTTCTTGGCCATATCGGCCAACTTGTCCAAGCTGCCGAAGCTGGTCATGCTGGCCAAGTTCAAACGGATTATACAAAGCAGGATGAGAGGAAAACGTGCGTGACGCGGAAAACCGGTCGAAAGACAGCGGGCAATTCATCAGTTTGTGGGAGCTATTCGGGCAAATCGGCCAGGCGGAAACGGCCATAGTGTACGAGGCGGCTGGTTATCTAGTTTCGGCCCCAGAAGCCGACTTGACTGGCATCAACGACATCCGCTCCCGTGACGCATCGGGCGTCATACTTCCCTTGGACATGGGTGCGCGCTTGCAGCTGCTCAGTCAGCTTCGTCTCTTTGCTGACCAGGGAACGCTGTTCGACGCGGACGGCACGCCGAACGACGACGCGCAGCCCCTGTTCGAGCGTATCGGCTTCTACGTGGAGGACATCTATCCCTTTCTGTTGCGCCACGATGTCGCCGTCGTGCGGCCGGACGAGATGGATTCGGACTCGCGGCGGTTTCCAGACGGGCGGCATGTGCCGGGTTGGATACGCGCTTACGACGGTAAAGCGTGGATTTCGCACTACCGCGCCACCACCATCCTTATCGCCGGCACGAGTGATGCCGGGGTTCAATCGCCTGCATACGATGACGTGTTCTGGAAATGGAAGGCTGCCGTGACCGATGGCGTCGAGCGCACGGAGATTGCAGCGACCACGATTTCCGGCAAGCAGATGCTCTTGCATACCGATATTCGCTCTTGGTGCGCGCGGCACGGCTATGCGTGGCCTCTTGAAGCGCCCGCCGCCGAACTCGTCGCGGTCGCTGCCGACGAGACTAGCGCAGGAGGTGCTCGGGCATCGGAGCCGGGCATTACGCCCCGCCCCTTGCAGCAACAAGCCTTCCAGGAACAGGAAATTCTGAGGGTTCTAGCGGAACTCGGACATGACCCACTGAGCTTGCGTAAATCCCCCGCCGGGCAGCCAGGTGTGAAGGCCGAGGTTCGCAAAACCCTGAACTGGCAAGGCTCCACGACGTTCGACAAGGCGTGGGAGCGGTTGAGGCGCAACAAGGAAATCGCCGACGCCCGGTAATGTCCCCCGTGCCCGTCTCCCCCAAGTTGGGGGAACGGGGACGCTTGTGGGGGACGGTATAGGGGTAAATCTAATGCGTATCACCCTAACGAAACGCCAAACGGCGAAAGGTGATACAGATGAATCTCCAGCATACCCTCCGCCCGTTCCTCACGACCGAGGAACTCGCCTCGATGATGGCCGTGCGTCCGCAGTCCATCCGCAAGCGCTACATGGAAACCGGCAGCTATCACGGCGTGCGCCCGGTGAAACTCCCGAACCGCTTTCTCGCCTGGCCGAGTAATGCTCTGGAACAACTTATGGGCGGGGTGGCGGCATGAATCTCGTCACGTCCACCGCACAAACGCAAGCCGACGCAACTATCCTGCCGCTCGCCAAACCGGCACCGACCAGCAAGCCCGAACCCGCGAGCGATGGCGTCATCGTCGTCAACGGTGCTTCGATGCACCCGCAACCCATGAACTGGCTCTGGGACGGCTATTTCGCCCGCGGCAAGATGACCCTGCTGGCCGGCGAGCCGGGTACCGGCAAAACGACGATTGCCATGTCCATCGGTGCCACGGTCACGCAAGGCGGCATCTGGCCTGACGGTACCGTGGCCGAGGCGGGCAATATCGTCATCTGGTCTGGCGAAGACGACCCGCGCGATACGCTGACGCCGCGCCTGATGGCCGCCGGTGCCGACATGAACCGCGTGTACTTCGTTACGGGCACGCGCATTGAAGGCAAAGTAAAGTGCTTCGACCCAGCTCGCGATATGCCCGCACTCAAGGAGACGTGCGAGAAAATCGGCAATGTCCGGTTGCTTATCATCGACCCCATCGTGTCCGCCGTGTCGGGCGACAGCCACAAGAACACGGAAACCCGTCGCGCGCTGCAACCGCTCGTGGACCTGGCTGCCAGTGTCGGCGCAGCGCTGCTCGGCATCACGCACTTCAACAAAGGTAAGGCGGGCAGCAACCCGGCGCAGTGGGTCAACGGTTCGGTCGCGTTCACGGCCGTGGCGCGCGTCGTGCTGATTGCGGCGAAGGTGAAGCGCGACAGCGACGAAGACATCCGCATATTCGCTCGCGCCAAGTCGAACATCGGGCCGGACGATGGCGGTTTCGAGTACCAAATCGAACAGTGCGAACCGGCCGCCGGCGTCCCGTCTTCATGCATCGCATGGGGCGATGAAGTCTCGGGTTCCGCACACGAACTACTCGGCAACCAGGAAAAAAACGAAGGGCGCGGCAGCAGTGCAGTCGATTCGGCTCGGGAGTTTTTGGCCGAACTGCTGAGCGCTGGCGACGTCCCGGCCAAAGCCATCGAGGCCGACGCCGAACAGGCCGGTATCGCGCTGCGCACCCTGCGCCGTGCGTCGGATGCCCTGCGCGTGGAAAAGTACAAGGGCAAGGACAGCAAGTGGTACTGGAGCCTGCCGGAGTTGGCCAACAGGGAATAGCTGGCCAAGATGGCCAATATGCCGCGCGATTAATCATAAGCAACCGCCCAGTCGGCAATTGACCAACTGGACGGTTGTCGCGGCAACATCGCCGCCGTGGCCTCGATACGTCTGGCCCTCGCGTGTTTCTGAACCTCAGCACTGCAACTGCTGACCCCTGATGCTTGTTTACGTGCGATAGCCGGAAGCGCGAGCGCGCGCGCATCGCACGGCCTGCTTGAATGGCGGGCAGAAAAGGTCATCCACTACACGCACAGACCGGCTCGGCTGGCGTGGGTGGCCTGTACCCAGGCCGCCGGTTTGTGGCGGCCTGGTTTTTACTTGAACGCGATGTCCTCGAAACTGTATAGCGCATCGACGTGGGATGTGAGCCGGTTTATTGTGGCTTCGCTCCATCCGGCGGCTTTCAGTTCGCGCACCAGTCGCACGTGGAATGCTGGCGTGCAGATGAAGATGACCTTTGCCCAACGCAGCCCGCCGAGCAGCGCCGGCCCGTCTGTCCGGTGTGCATCGTCATGGACGGCTTTCAGGAAGGCATGGAGCTTCGCCCAGTCGCTGGCCCGGCGACGCGATTTCTCGACCTCAATCCACCAGACCCGTCCATCCCCTTGCAGCAGCACGTCGGGCTTCTTGCCCGCGATGCCTTGCTCGCCGCCGAGCCACTTGTCCTGCGCGATTTCGCGCTCGGTCGAAACGCGGAATCCGGCCACGATGCCGGCAATCGCAATGTCGTTCGCGATGCTGCGGTGGCGGAACTGCGCCGAGCTGAAGCGCCTCACCAAATCCTTGCCCGATACGGCCGGCACGCCGAGCTGCGCGAGCCGACGTACACCCGCTTCGGCGAGCGCGTAAATCAGGCTGCCGTCTGGTGCACGCGCCCGCAGCACTTGGCGAGCCAAATACAGTCGGCGCAGCGTGCGTTGCGCCATCAGCCGGGCCGATGCGGTCGGCATCCGCGGCTGCATGTCCGGCTCGCCGGCCGGCTTTCGCAGCCAAGGCTGCCAAAGGAGCGCCCCAAGCGATTTCGTAGGCAGCCAGCCGAAGCGATTGAGCGCGCGCAATACGCGCACCTCGTTCTGGCTAGCCACAATCCGGCCGTCCTGCGCTGTCACGGTATGTCTCTCCTTGGTTTCGACATTTCCGTATAGCGCGTGACCACCCATATGTGCCCCTGTATGCCCGGAGTCATACAGGGGGAACGAAGCCGCTTGCGCGGCAAGGCCACCATCCCCTTACGCGGCCTGTACGGCCGCACGGGGATTCGTCGGGCTGGACGCCCGCCGTGTCCTTAAAACCAGCGCCCCGCACTGCGTGCGGGCAAGGTACTCATCCGTCCGCGCGGGATGCGCCGCCGGCTCCGGCCTGTGGGCCTACGGTCTACGCTGTGCTGCGACCCGACTACCTTGCCCGCACGCAGCGCAAGCGCTGCGCTTCGGGGCGGGGCTCCGCCCCCGGCCCTCTGCCGGTCGCTGGGGCGACCTCTGTCAGCTTGGGCTGTCAGCGATGACCGGCTCCCCCACGCAGACCGGCAACCGTCCTGGGGGCCGGTGCGCCAGTCTGTGCTGCGCACTGAACGCGCTTGCCCCACGTCGCTACGCGACGCGGCCCCCCTTCACCGTCGCGCTGATGCGCGCCACTGGCTTGCGAGTCACGCACGCTACGCGTGCATGGGTCGCGCTCGCACGTGGCCCACCGGCCCCGCTCTCCCGCGACGCCAGTTTCGTCGCAATGGCGGCCTGCCGCCGTCCTTCCCGCCGCTTAGCCCAAACGGATGACTGTACGCCAGGCGTGCCGCCATACAAGGTTGAACGCTGCGCGCACGTTCCTCACCCGTTTCCTTCGGACTGCGGCTTCCGGACGTGACCTTGCACGTCGCCCCTGTTGCCTGGTCGTCGCAGTGCATCAGGGCGAAGCAGAGGGAAGAACGGCGGCAGACACAGCGCCACCCCATGCCGGCACCGGCAAACGGTGTAAGGGGGCTCTGCATCAGGAACCCGGTCAGCTTTAAAGGAGCGAACACCATGCAGGACAACACGCACAACCCAGACGACGTTTTCGGTAAGACGATTTCGAGCTATACCCGCGCGCAAGCGATTGCCGATGGCGTGCTGGTCAACGTGAGCGGTCTGGCGCGAGAAGTCGGCTTTCGTATTCCGGTCGCGGTGACATCAGCGGTATGGGCAGATTGCGTGGCGTGGACTGACGCGGACAGCGAGAGGCAGGCCGCACAGGACGAAAGCGGTCGGCTTTGGGACGTGCTCTGGATGGGTGCACTGGCAGCAAAGCGCGCACGAGGCGTGCAGCGTATCGCGTTTGAACTGCACCGCGTGCCGCGCGGCGGTCATGGTACGCAGCCTCGACCGGTCGTGCTGAATCTGCATATCGGCCCAGGCGACAACGCCGAACCCGTTATCACGATTCTGATGTCCGACGACGACTGAGTTTCACCCGCCTCGTCGATGACGGCGGGCGTCTTCCAACCGCTCAACAAGGAGAGCGCTATGACTTACCCTATCAATCCGGCAACCGGCTTGCCAATGACCAGCGAGGATTACTCCGGCGTCGATGTCGGCGGCAATCCATACGGCACGCGGCTCGACTCGCGCCACCCTGGTCAGCGCCCTTCTGGGACGTCATGTAACCGAAACGACGTTGACCGGGATTGAGGAAATCCAGTTACACAGCGGTTACACGACCAACAGAAATGAACAAGGGGTTACAAGAAAAATCTTGTAACCCCTTGATTGTATTTGGTGCCGGCTGCAGGACTCGAACCCGCCACCTGATGATTACAAATCAACTGCTCTACCAGATGAGCTAAGCCGGCTGAGCCTGCGATTCTACTTCATTTCACAATCTTCAGGTGAGCTTTACCACCACCTTTTGATCCGTCGTCGTGCGACACGGGAGCAGACGCGGACTCCTGCCCCTCGGACGCTTGCTCCGAAGACTCCGCCGCCGGCAGCTCGGGCGCCCTTTCGACACCCTCGGCATTGATGACCGGCTCAACAGGAAACGCCATCCCCTGCCCGTTCTCGCGCGCGTAAATTGCGAGCACGTTCGCGACCTGCACCTCGATCTTGTGCGACTTGCCCGAGAACCGCGCATTGAACTCGATCCACTCGTTGCCCATCTGCAGCTGGCTCGTCGCCTCGAAGCTGATGTTCAGCACGATCTCGTCGTTGTGCACGAACTGGCGCGGCACGCGCGTCTGGCTGTCGACCCTCACCGCGATATGCGGCGTATATCCGTTATCGGTGCACCACTCGTACAACGCGCGCAGCAGATACGGCTTCGTCGAAATTTCTTGCATCAACTGTCCTCGCACGGAGCAGGCGCCGCGCTCAAGCCGCGCAGCGCCCCTCCAAAGCAGCCCTTAGCGGCGCATCACCTTTTCCGAAGGCGTCAGCGCTTCGATATAAGCGGGCCGGCTGAAAATGCGCTCGGCGTACTTCATCAGCGGCGCGGCGTTCTTCGACAGCTCGATGCCGTAGTGATCCAGACGCCACAGCAGCGGTGCGATCGCCACGTCGAGCATCGAGAACTCTTCGCCCAGCATGTACTTGTTCTTCAGGAAGATCGGCGCGAGCTGCGTCAGACGATCGCGAATCGCCAGACGCGCCTTCTCGTGATTCTTCTCTGCCGCCTTGCCCTTCTCGTTCTCGAGCGTGCTGACGTGGACGAACAGCTCCTTCTCGAAATTCAGCAGGAACAGGCGCGCACGCGCACGCTGCACCGGATCGGCCGGCATCAGCTGCGGATGCGGAAAGCGCTCGTCGATGTACTCGTTGATGATGTTCGATTCGTACAGAATCAAGTCGCGCTCGACGAGGATCGGCACCTGACCGTACGGATTCATCACGGCGATGTCTTCCGGCTTGTTGAACAGGTCGACGTCGCGAATCTCGAAGTCCATGCCCTTTTCGAACAGCACCAGCCGGCAACGCTGGGAGAAGGGGCAGGTAGTGCCGGAATACAGAACCATCATGTTTAAAATTTCCTCAAAAAGCTGAAGGGCCAGCGCGCCGAAAAACCCGCCTTTCAAGCGAGCCCTTCCTTGCGCCGGCCCCACACCGGTTCACGGCGTGTTTATTTAACGTCCTTCCAGTACGCCGCGTTGAGCCGCCAGGCTAAAAAAGTCAACACGCCCAGGAACAGCAGCACCCACACGCCAAGCTGCTTGCGCGTCTGCTGCGTCGGCTCCGACATCCAATTCAGGTAAGCAACCAGGTCGGCCACGGCAGAATCATAATCTACCGACGCCATCGTTCCCGGCTTTACCTGCTGGAAGCCCACGAATCGATGCATTTTCTCACCCGTTTCCGGATCTGTCGCATCCTCGAATTTCGCCGTCCGCTGGCCCTGGAGCTGCCACAACACGTTCGGCATGCTGACGTTCTCGAACACCATGTTGTTCCAGCCCGTCGGCCGCGTGTCATCGCGGTAGAAGCTGCGCAAGTACGTATAGAGCCAGTCCCGGCTGCGCGCGCGCGCCTCTACCGATAAATCGGGCGGCGCCGCGCCGAACCACGCCTTCGCATCGTCGGGATGCATCGCAATCGTCATCGTGTTGCCGACCTTGTCTGTCGTGAACAGCAAATTCTGCTCGATGTCCTTTTGCGAGATCCCGAGCTGCGTCAGCGAGCTGTAACGCACCAGATTCGCGCTGTGGCAATTCAGGCAATAGTTTACAAACAATTGTGCGCCATGCTGCAACGAAGCGAGATTCTGCGTGTTGTCAGGCGCACGGTCGAGTGGAAAATTTTCGTCCGCGCGCACCGCGCTCGCCACGCCCATCGTCAGCGTCAACGCCGCCGCGCCAATTAGCGCGAGCTTCGAAAGCCATGTTTTCATGTCGTGTTGTCCTCGCTCGCGGTTAATGGGGCTTGAAACGCACACGCTCCGGCGGCTGCTTGAACTTGCCGAGCGGCGTCCAGAACGGCATGCCGAGGAAGAACGCGAAGTAGATCAGCGCGCAGATCTGCGCGATCAGCGTCGCGGCCGGCGACGGCGGCTTCGTCCCAAGGAACGCGAGGGTCAGGAAGGCGAGCACGAAGATCGCGTAGAACACCTTATGAAAGAACGGCCGATAGCGGATCGACTTGACCGGACTGCGGTCGAGCCACGGCAGGAAACACAGCGAGATCACCGCCGAGCCCATCACCACGACGCCCCAGAACTTCGATTCGGTCAGCCACATCGCCAAGACGACGAGCACCGCGAGCACCGGCAACCCCACCTTCCACTTGCCGCGCGCCCTCACGAGCGCCAGCACGCCGAGCAACGCGACGACGATCATCAGCACGATCTTGAACGGGTCCGTGGTCGCGCGCAGCATCGCGTAGAACGCGGTGAAGTACCACACGGGCGCGATCTCGGGCGGCGTCTGCAGCGGATTGGCCGGGATGAAGTTGTTCTGCTCGAGGAAATAGCCGCCCATCTCGGGTGAGAAGAAGATGATCGCCGCGAACACCACGAGGAATCCGCACACCCCCATCAGGTCGTGCACGGAGTAGTACGGGTGGAACGGGATGCCGTCGAGCGGCACGCCGTCGGGCCCCTTCTTGGCCTTGATCTCGATGCCGTCAGGGTTGTTCGAGCCCACTTCATGCAGTGCGATCAGGTGTACGAACACGAGCAGCAGCAGCACGAGCGGAATCGCGACGACATGGAACGCGAAGAAGCGGTTCAGCGTGACGTCGGAAACGACATAATCGCCGCGAATCCACAGCGAGAGGTCAGGACCGACGAACGGAATCGCCGAGAACAGGTTCACGATCACCTGCGCGCCCCAGTACGACATCTGGCCCCACGGCAACAGGTAGCCGAAGAACGCTTCGGCCATCAGGCACAGGAAGATCGCACAGCCGAACAGCCATACGAGCTCGCGCGGCTTGCGGTACGAGCCGTAGAGCAGCCCACGGAACATGTGCAGATAGACGACCACGAAGAACATCGACGCGCCCGTCGAATGCATGTAGCGAATGAGCCAGCCCCACGGCACCTCGCGCATGATGTACTCGACCGACGCGAACGCAAGCGTCGAATCCGGCTTGTAGTTCATCGTCAGGAAGATGCCCGTGACGATCTGGTTCACGAGCACGAGCAGCGCGAGCGAGCCGAAGAAGTACCAGAAGTTGAAGTTCTTCGGCGCGTAGTATTCGGACACGTGCGTCTTCCACGTCTTCGTCATCGGAAAACGTCGATCGATCCAGCCTGCAAAGCCGGTCGTTTCCACTTGTTTTTCCGTCGCCATTTACGCTTCTCCTTGTTCGTCCTTGCCGATCACGATCGTCGTCGCCGACGTGAACATGTAGCGAGGAATGTCGAGGTTCTGCGGCGCAGGCTTGTTCTTGAAGACGCGGCCGGCCAGGTCGTAAGTCGAGCCGTGGCACGGGCACAGGAAGCCGCCGGGCCAGTCGTTGGGCAGATTGGCCTGCGGCCCCGACTGAAAACGCGGCGTCGGCGTGCAACCAAGGTGCGTGCAGACGGCAACGGCGACGAGAATGTTCTTGTGATCGGCGCGCGAGCGGTATTCGTTGTTGCAGTACGCAGGCAACGGTATCGAGAACGGCTTCTCCGTATGCGGATCGGCGACTTCGTCGTCGGCCTTCACGACCTCTGCCAGCATGGCATCGGTGCGATTGATGATCCACACGGGCTTGCCGCGCCAGGCCACGGTCTTCATGTCGCCGGGCTTCAGATCGCTGATGTCGACCTCGACCGGCGCACCGGCGGCCTTGGCCTTCTCGGATGGTGCTAAAGAGCTCGCAAAGGGTATGACAGCGGCCACGCCTCCAAAGCCGCCTGCTACGGACGTCGCAATCAGCCAAGTACGGCGGCTGTCGTCGACGCGTTGATCTTCTTTGTCTCGCATCACACGCCCCACTTCTGAGTTGGATTTTCCGACACGCTTTTTGCCACCGCCGCTAGTTTGCGCGAATGGAGTCGGCATTTACAAGAGCCGACCGACAAAAAGCGTGCGAAGCGCTTGATCCGTAAGGGTTTCCCCGCACCGACAATGCGTTATCGACTATCTCGTTTCTCTTTAAGCGTTTCCTGTATCGGCACGATTATTGCGGGATAACCCGCCATGCATGGAATTAAACGGGATTATCGACATCGATAAATAGATGCTCGATGTCGAATTGCTCCGACAAGTGCGCGCCGACGGCCTGTACACCATACCGTTCTGTCGCATGGTGACCCGCCGACACGAACGCGACGCCGCTCTCGGCCGCGATATGCGTCGTCGGTTCGGAGATCTCGCCGGTCAGGAAGACGTCGGCACCGACATCGATGGCCGCTTCGAAGTAACTCTGCGCAGCGCCCGTGCACCACGCGACGCGCCGCAGTTCGCCATCGGGATCACCGAGCACGAGCGGCGTGCGGCCCAGCGTCTGCTCGACTTGCGCGGCGAAGTGCGCGAGCGTGATGGGCATCGGCAGCGTCGACATCCAGCCGAGTTTGTCCGCGCCGAATCGGGTATCGGCGATCAGGCCCAGGCGCGCGCCGAGCTGCGCGTTGTTGCCGTATTCCGGGTGATCGTCGAGCGGCAGATGGTAGGCGAACAGGTTGATCTCGTTGGCGATCAGCAGCTTGAGCCGGCGGTACTTGCGCCCCGTCACCTGCGGCGCCTCGTTGCGCCAGAAGTAGCCGTGATGCACGAGCACGGCATCGGCGCCCCACTCGTGCGCGGCTTCGAGGAACGCCAGCGAGGCAGTCACGCCGGTCGCGATCTTGTCGATGCGGCGACGCCCTTCGACTTGCAGCCCGTTCGGGCAATAGTCCTTGAACCGATCAATATCGAGCATGTCGTTCAAGTACAATTCAAGTTCTATACGATCCATAGAAACCTCGATTCTTCAAATGCTTAGACGCTTTTGGCTGTTCTTTGCCCAAGCGGTGACGGTGCTGCTCGCGCTGATGTTCATCGTGGTGACGCTCAAGCCTCAATGGCTGCAGCGCCAAGGGCAATTCGGCAAGCAACTGGCCGCGCCAATCGTCGCGCTGCGCGAAGTGGCGCCCGGCTCCAGCTCCGGCCCCGCCACGGCTTCCTATGCCGACGCGGCCCAGAAAGCCATGCCCGCCGTGGTCAACGTCTTTTCGGGCAAGGGCGGTGCGCGTCCGCCGAACCCGCATGCGAAAGATCCGTTGTTCCGATACTTCTTCGGCAATCCGAAGAACCAGCCGCAAACGCCGCAGGATGAGCCGGCAACCAACCTCGGTTCGGGTGTCATCGTCAGTTCGGAAGGCTACATTCTAACGAACCAGCATGTCGTCGACGGGGCAGACGAGATCGAAGTCGCGCTGGCCGACGGCCGGCGTACCAACGCGAAAGTCATCGGCATCGATCCCGAAACGGATCTGGCCGTGCTCAAGATCAACATGAACAACCTCCCGACGATCACGCTCGGGCGCATGGATCAAGCGCGCGTCGGCGACGTCGTGCTCGCGATCGGCAACCCGTTCGGCGTCGGCCAGACGGTCACGATGGGCATCATCAGCGCGTTGGGCCGCAACCATCTCGGCATCAACACGTTCGAGAACTTCATTCAGACCGACGCGCCGATCAACCCTGGCAACTCGGGCGGTGCGCTCGTCGATGCGAGCGGCAACCTGCTGGGCATCAACACGGCGATCTACTCGCGCTCGGGCGGCTCGCTCGGCATCGGCTTCGCGATCCCCGTGTCTACAGCGCGCAGCGTCCTCGAGAGCATCATTACGACAGGCGGCGTGACGCGCGGCTGGATCGGCGTCGAACCGCAAGACGTGACGCCCGCGATCGCCGAATCCTTCGGCCTCGAGCAAAAGGGCACGATCGTGGCCGGCGTGCTGCAGGGCGGCCCGGCCGACCGCGCCGGCATCAAACCGGGCGACGTCCTGCTCGACGTCAACGGCGAGGAAATCACCGACACGACGCGTCTGTTGAACGTGATCGCGCAGATCAAGCCCGGCACCGAGGCGAAGATCCACCTGATGCGCAAAAACAAGGAAATGGAAGTCGCCGTGACGATCGGCAAGCGCCCGCCGCCGCCGAAGCCGACGAACAGCGACGAAGACTCACAGCAAGAAGAGTGAGCGGCGCAAGATTGAATTGAGGGATGTGAGACAACGGGCTGACCAGGTGGTCAGCCCGTTGCGCTTTCACCGTCGGTGACGTCGGCCTTCTTCGCGACGAACAGCCACGCGGCAAGAATGCCTGCCTCGTACAGCACGATCAGCGGGACGGCCAGGATCAGTTGCGAGAACACGTCGGGCGGCGTGACGACCGCGGCGACGACGAACGCGCCGACGATCACATAGGGCCGGATCTCCTTGAGCTTCTTCACCGTCAGCACGCCCATCCGCACGAGCAGCACGACGACGATCGGCACCTCGAACGTGAGGCCGAACGCCAAGAACATCGTCAGCACGAAGCTCAGGTAGTTGTCGATGTCGGTCGACATCTCGGCACCCAGCGGCGCGTTGTAGTGCGCCATCACGCGAAAGACGGTCGGAAACACGACGAAGTACGCGAATGCCATGCCGCACAGGAACAGCAGGTAGCTGCTCGTGACGAGCGGCGCGACAAGCCGTTTCTCGTGCTGATAGAGCCCCGGCGCAACGAACGCCCAGATCTGGTACAGCACGACCGGCAGCGCGATGACGAGCGCTACCAGCATCGTCACCTTCATCGGCACGAAGAACGAGCCAGTCACGTCGGTCACGATCATGCGGCCGCCGGGCGGCAGATTAGCGAGCAACGGACGCGCTAGCAGGCGGAAGATGTCTGCCGACCAGTACACGATCGCGAAGAACACGACGATCACCGAGATGCCGGCCCGGATGATGCGGTCGCGCAATTCGACGAGATGCGAGATGAAGGTCTCTTCGTTGCCTTCGTCCTGGCTGTGCTTGGGGTCGCTCACACCGGCCCTCGTTGTGGGTTCAGGAAGTCGACGCGCGACGTCGACCGGTCAAAAGAAGGAAAGCGTCGCCGAGCCAGGCCCACAGGCGATCGATCAGAAAAAGCGCCGCGGCGTGCGCAGGCTCGCCGGCGTGTACCGTGCGACGCGCGCCGCCCCCGACTGCACGTGCGTGCGCAGGCCGGTCGTCCGCTTGTACCAGACAGGCGTGGCCGAACGCTTCACGCGCCAGCTGCGACGCTTCTTGGAGGCGATCATGCTGCTGCGCCACGAACTGGGCGCTTGGCCGGCATCGCCGGTCGTTGCCAGCGGCTCGTCGCCGGCCGCCGCACTGCCCGCGATACTCGGCATGCCCGAGCCCCACGCCTCGCTGAGCTCGGCTTCGTGCTGACGCACGGTGTCGTGAATCGTCGTTCCGACGTTGCGCGCGGCCGATTCGAACTCGGTTTTCATGCGCCGCAGCTCATCGATCTCGATTTCGCGCGTGACTTCGGCCTTCACCTCGTTGATGTAGCGCTGCGCGCGGCCGAACAGCGCGCCGGCCGTACGCGCGACGCGCGGCAGCCGCTCGGGGCCGAGCACGACAAGCGCGACGACGCCGATCAGCGCCATCTTGGTCAGACCGAGATCGAGCATGAGCGGGGGCGATGCGTCAGTGCGTACGCGAATGCCGCATCAGCGATAGTCGCTCGAGCGGATCTTTTCCTTGGCCTGGACGTCGACCGTGTCCGAGCGCGGCAGCTCTCGCGTCGCGTTTTGCTCGGGAGCCGACGGGGGCGAAGAGGACGTATCGCCGTCCTTGATCCCTTCCTTGAAGCCCTTCACGGCGCTGCCGAGATCGCTGCCGAGGCTGCGCAGCCGCTTCGTGCCGAACACGAGCATGACGATCAGCAGAACGACCAACCAGTGCCAACCACTAAACGAACCCATGAAAACTCTCCAGAGCCGTGCCGTAACGATTCATACGTCCAGCAGGCAAACCGGCCTTGCGGCCATCATTCCCGAGCGCATACGCGCTGATTTTTATCGCCTCTCGCGAGCCTTGCCGGCAGCGCTCAGCCCATCCGATGCCAGGGGCGCGGCCCCGCGAGGATGTGCGCGTGCAGGTGGTAGACCTCCTGGCCGCCACCCGGCCCCGTATTGATGACGGTGCGAAAGCCCGTTTCGCCGCCCGTATACGCGCAACCAAGCTGTTCAGCAAGCCGCGATACCAAGATCATCATTCTACCAAGCAGCGGTGCATCGCTCTCTGTGCAGTTCGACAGCGTCGCGATGTGCTTGCGCGGGATCACGAGGATGTGCGTCTGCGCAGCGGGGCGAATGTCCTTGAACGCGACGAACTCTTCATCTTCATGAACTTTGGTACTCGGGATCTCACCCGCGGCGATCTTGCAGAACAGGCAGTTTTCGTGGCTCATGGTCTTCCAGGTTGCGTGAGCGGCGGCGCAGTCAGAACCACGCGTGCGGCTCGAGCGGCTTGTTTTCGTAGAGGTACAACCAGCCTTTGACGATACGGTACAACACCCAGATCGAAACGGCAGCGATGATCGGCACGCCGATGGCGACGACGATCAGCGCTGCGCCGATCAGGTAGCCGACGAGCGCCGTCCAGAACGTGCGGATCTGCCACTCGAAGTGTGCGGCGTAAGGCGTGCCGGCGGCGTCGGACCGCTTCACGTAGTCGAGGATGATGGCGATGAGCCCCGTTACGCCGCCCGTGAACCAATGCACGGCGTAAAGCGCATAGAGCACATGCGTAAACAAACGCATGTTCTGCAGGCGATCGGCATCGACCGCACCGCCGTAGGAAACCGATGAACGCCCGCCTTGTGGTTCTTCCATGCTCGCCTCCTCCTCGCGCTTTGCGCGGTTGAGAACTGCCGGAAAACGGCGCGAATGCCTCAGCCGCCGTTCTCTTCGCGCTCGCGCCGCTTTCTGAGCGCCTTTTCCTCGATGCCCGACAGGCCCTCGCGACGCTCGAGCTCGGCAATCACGTCCGCGGGGCTCAGATCGTAGTGCGACAGCATGACCAAGCAATGAAACCACAGATCGGCCACTTCGCCGACGAGCGCCGACGGCGCGCCGCCCTGCCGCACGTCCTTCGCGGCCAGCACGACTTCCGTCGCCTCTTCGCCGATCTTCTTCAGCACGGCATCGTCACCGCGGTGAAACAGGCGCGCGACGTACGAGCTTTCAGGGTCGCCGCCCTTGCGGCTGTCGATCACGGCCGCGAGCCGCAGCAGCGTGTCTTCGGTGGATAGGATCGGTTGGGTCATCGGTAGATATGTTCGGGGTCTTTCAGGACGGGATCGACGGCGACCCACTCGCCCTCGTCGACCGTGCCTTCGAATTTCTGGAAGAAGCAGGAGTGGCGGCCCGTATGGCAAGCGATGCCCGAGACTTGCTCGACCTTCAGCAGCACGACGTCTTCGTCGCAATCGAGGCGCACTTCGTGCACGCGCTGCACGTGGCCCGATTCCTCGCCCTTGAACCACAGGCGCTGGCGCGAACGCGAAAAGTAGACGGCGCGGCCCGTTTCGATCGTCTTGGCCAGCGCTTCACGATTCATCCACGCGAACATCAGCACGTCGTTCGTCGACGCTTCCTGCGCGATGACGGGCACGAGCCCGTTCGCGTCCCATTGCACCTTGTCGAGCCAGGGAAGATTGGCATGCATGTCAGAGCCTCACCGGAATGCCTTGCGCGGCCATGAAGCGCTTGGCCTCGCCGACCGTGTGTTCGCCGTAGTGGAAGATGCTCGCGGCCAGCACGGCGTCGGCGCGCCCGTCGCGGATGCCGTCGGCCAGATCCTGCAGCGAACCCACGCCGCCCGAGGCGATCACGGGCACGGACACCGCGTCCGACACGGCGCGCGTGAGCACGAGATCGAAGCCGCTCTTGGTGCCGTCGCGGTCCATGCTCGTGAGCAGGATCTCGCCCGCGCCGAACTCCGCCATGCGCGTGGCCCATTCGACGGCGTCGAGCCCCGTCGCCTTGCGGCCGCCGTGCGTGAACACCTCCCAGCGCGGCGTTTCGCCGTCGACCGAGACACGCTTGGCGTCGATCGCGACGACGATGCACTGCGAGCCGTATTTGTCGGCCGCGTCGCGCACGAGCTGCGGATTGGCGACGGCCGACGAGTTCATGCCGACCTTGTCCGCGCCCGCATTGAGCAGACGCCGCACGTCTTCGACCGCGCGCACGCCGCCGCCGACGGTCAACGGAATGAACACCTGCGAGGCCACGGCCTCGATGATCGGCAAAATCAGGTCGCGGCCGTCCGAGGTCGCGGTGATGTCGAGGAACGTCAGTTCGTCGGCGCCCTGCTCGTCGTAGCGGCGCGCGATTTCGACGGGGTCGCCGGCGTCGCGCAGCTCGACGAAGTTGACGCCCTTCACGACACGCCCGGCGGTCACGTCGAGACAGGGGATGATGCGTTTAGCTAGAGCCATGATGTTGCCAGTGCCGCAAAGGGTGAGCCGCCCCTCGCGCGGGAGGGGCGGATTGAAGCCGTATGCGCAGGCGGCGCGTGCCGTTATGCGTCGTCCGACTCACGCAGCGCGTCCGCGCGCGTTTGCGCGGCGGCGAAATCGAGGTCGCCCGAATAGATCGCGCGGCCGCAGATGACGCCCTCGACGCCTTCGCCCTCGACCTCGCACAGCGCTTCGATATCGGCCAGGTTCGAGAGGCCGCCGCTCGCGATGACGGGAATCTTCACCGCGCGCGCGAGCTTCACCGTTGCTTCGATGTTGATGCCCTGGAGCATGCCGTCGCGGCCGATATCGGTGTAGATGATCGATTCGCAACCGTAGTCCTCGAACTTCTGCGCCAGGTCGATCACCTCGTGGCCCGTGAGCTTGCTCCAGCCGTCGGTCGCGACCTTGCCGTCCTTCGCGTCGAGGCCCACGATGATGTGGCCGCCGAACGCCGTGCAGGCGTCTTGCAGGAAGCCAGGGTTCTTCACGGCCGCCGTGCCGATGATCACGTAGGACAGACCGTCGTTGAGATAGCGCTCGATCGTTTCGAGATCGCGGATACCGCCGCCGAGCTGGACTGGGATATCGCTGCCGACTTCCTCGATGATCGAGCGGATCGCGTCTTCGTTCCTCGGTTTACCGGCGAATGCGCCATTCAGATCGACCAGATGCAGCCGGCGTGCGCCACGGTCGACCCAATGTCGGGCCATCGCCGCAGGATCCTCGGAAAATATCGTCGCCTGGTCCATATCGCCTTGTTTGAGGCGCACACACTGACCGTCCTTGAGGTCGATGGCGGGAATCAGCAGCATAGCAATCGCGTTAAGTCTGGAAGGGTTGGGTTCATGCGGCCACGGTGCGGCGCATGACGCGCACACACGGTGACAGCCGTTTCGCTAGTACGGCGATAGCCGTTTCGTTAGTTTAGTACAAGTCTTTCGGCGTTCAGCCCGCCACGCCGTCGTTGGCCGGACGGCAGAGGGCTCACGGATTCCAATCGACGAAGTTACGGTACACGCGCAACCCGGCCTCGGCGCTCTTTTCGGGGTGAAATTGCGTCGCGAACAGGTTGTCGCGCGCCACCGCCGAGGTGAAGCGGGTGCCGTAATCGGTTTCCGCCGCCGTGTGCGACGGATTGTCGGGCACGACGTAGTAGCTGTGCACGAAGTAGAAAAAGCTGCCATCGGGCACGCCAGCCCACATCGGGTGCGGCTGCCGCTGGTGGACGCGGTTCCAGCCCATCTGCGGCACCTTGAAGCGCGAGCCGTCGTCTTGGAGCTGCCCTTCGAGCGCAAAGCGCAGCACCTTGCCTGGCATCAGGCCAAGGCCCAGCGTGTCGCCCTCGGCGCTCCAGTCGAACAGCATCTGCTCGCCGACGCACACGCCCAGCAGCGGCTTCGTCCGCGACGCCTCGACGACGGCCTCCTGCAGCCCCGACTCACCGAGGCAGCGCATGCAGTCGGGCATCGCGCCCTGGCCGGGCAGCACGACGCGATCGGCCGCGCGGATCGCCTCGGGGCGGTCGACGATGACGACGTCGGCCTCGGGCGCCGCCTTTTTCAGGGCCTGCGATACCGAGCGCAGGTTGCCCATCCCGTAATCCACAATCGCAATCTTTTTCATCGCAAATTCAGCGCAAATTAGGCAGCAACGCCTTCAACCCGTCGACGATGAACTCCACCGCCAGCGCCGACAACATCAAACCCATGAGACGCGTCCCGATATTGATCCCGGTCTGGCCGATCCAGCGCGCGATCGGCTCGGCGAGCCGTAGCGACCAGAAGCAGATCGTCGCGAGCGCAGCGCCGATCGCGACGAGCCCGATGCGGTCGTACCAGTGATGCGAGCTGGCCGCATAGACGATCACCGTGCTGATCGAACCGGGGCCCGTCAGCAACGGAATCGCGAGCGGCACGACCGCGATGCTGTTCTTCGACTCGGCCTCGTCGCGCTCCTCGGGCGTCGCGCGCGTGTTGCCGATCTGCGCGTTGAGCATGTTGATGGCCATCAGCAGCATGATGATGCCGCCGCCGACCTCGAGCGAGCCCACCGAAATGCCGAAGAAGCTGATGATCTGCTGACCGAGCAGCGTCGTCACCGCGATCACGCAAAACACCGAGATCGAGGCGATCCGGATCGTATGGCGACGTTCGACATCGGACTGCGCCGACGTGAGGCTCAGGAAGAACGGCACCGCGCCGACCGGGTTGATCAGCGCCAGTAATGAAATAAACGATTTGAGAAGATCCATCGCATGCCGGCGCGCGCCTCGCAGCGCGCCGCCGGTCCGTCGTGTCGCGTTAGAGACTGCCCTTCGTCGACGGGATCTGCCCCGCCGCACGCTCGTCCAGCTCGACGGCCATGCGCAGCGCACGGCCGAATGCCTTGAACACGGTTTCCAGCTGATGGTGAGTATTGACGCCGCGCAGGTTGTCGATGTGCAAAGTCACTTGCGCATGGTTCACGAAGCCGCGGAAAAACTCGATTGCCAAGTCGACGTCGAACGAGCCGACGCGCGCGCGCGTGAACGGCACGTGGAATTCGAGCAGAGGACGGCCGGAAAAATCGATGACGACGCGCGAGAGCGTCTCGTCGAGCGGCACGTAGGCATGGCCGTAGCGGCGGATGCCCTTTTTGTCGCCGATTGCCTTCGCAACGGCTTGGCCGAGCGTGATGCCGGTGTCCTCGACGGTATGGTGGTCGTCGATATGCAGATCGCCATGCGCCTCGATGTCCAGGTCGATCAGGCCGTGTCGGGCGATCTGATCGAGCATGTGATCGAGAAACGGCACGCCGGTCGCCAGCTTTTGCTGACCGGTGCCGTCCAGGTTGATCTTCACACGGATCTGCGTTTCGCTGGTGTGGCGAACGACTTCCGCAACGCGCATGGAAAACCTCGAATGAAACAGAAAAAAGGGTGCGGAATCAATGGTTGCGGGCCGCGCGCCAGGCGCCAAACGGCCCTCTTTTGTGAGCCGCTACTTCAACGCGAGCTTGAGCGCAGCCAGCATTTGCGCGTTTTCGTCGGGTGCGCCGACCGTCAAACGCAGGCAATTGGCCAGCAATGGGTGCATTTTACTCACGTTTTTGGTCAAAACCCGCGCGCTGAGCAGTGTTTCGAACGCGGCGTCCGCGTCGGGCACGCGCACGAGCAGGAAATTGCCGGCGCTCGGGAATACCCATGCCCCCGGCAACGCGGCCACGGCCTGCGCGAGCTGGGCGCGCGCTTCGCGCAATTGCGCGGCTTGCGCGTCGAGCACATCGACGTGTTCGAGCATGAACTCGGCCGCTGCCTGCGTGAGGACATTGACGTTGTACGGCGGGCGCACCTTGTCGAACTCTTCGAGCCAGGCCGGCGCGCCGACCAGGTAGCCGAGCCGGATGCCCGCCAGCCCGAGCTTGGACACCGTGCGCATGACGACGACGTTGTCGAACTCGGACGCGCGCGCGATCCAGCTCTTCTGCGCGAACGGCTGATAGGCCTCGTCGATGACGACGAGGCTCGAGCGCGCCGCGTGGATGATGCGTTCCATGTCGGCATCGTCGTACAGCGTGCCAGTCGGGTTGTTCGGGTAGGCCAGATAGATGATCGACGGTCGGTGCTCGGCGATGGCCGCGAGCATCGCGTCGGTATCGAGCGTCATATCGGCGCGCAGCGGCACGCCGACGAACTCGAGATGCGCCAACTTCGCCGACAGCTGATACATGACGAAGCCCGGCGTCGGCGCCAGCAACTTGGCGCCCGGCTTCGCGCAGGCCACGGCGACCATGCTGATGATCTCGTCCGAGCCGTTGCCGAGCAACACGTCGCAGCCGGCCGGCACGCCCATCACTTGCTTGATGCGTTCGATCAGCTGGGCCGGGCGCGGCGCCGGATAGCGATTGAGCGCGACGCCGGCAAGGCGTTCGCCCAATTGCGCCGCCAGCGGCTCGGGCAGCGTGAACGGGTTCTCCATCGCATCGAGCTTCACGAAGCCCGTCGCGTCGGCGACGGGGTAGCCCTTCATCGAAAGGATGTCACTGCGAATGATGTCTTGCGGTGTCGTCATGGTCGTTGAGCCGGCGCCAAAGGCATTCTCGCGCGGTCCCGCCGCGCACGGGGCATTTCAGCCAGTCTGCTTCATGCGGTACTCGGCGCTGCGCGCATGCGCGGGCAGGCCTTCGCCGTAGGCGAGCTCGGCCGCGATTTCGCCGAGTGTCTGCGCCCCTTCCGCGCTGACCTCGATCACGCTCGAGCGCTTGAAGAAATCGTAGACGCCCAGCGGCGACGAGAAGCGCGCCGTGCGCGAGGTCGGCAGCACGTGGTTCGGGCCCGCGCAGTAGTCGCCGAGGCTCTCGCTCGTGAAGCGGCCCACGAAGATCGCCCCCGCGTGGCGGATCTCCTTGGTCCATTGATGCGCATCGAGCGCCGACACTTCGAGGTGCTCGGGCGCGATCTGGTTCGCGATCGTGCAGGCTTCATGCATGTCGCGCACTTTCACGAGTGCGCCGCGGTCTTCGAGCGAGCGTTGGATCACTTCGCGGCGCGGCATCGTGGGCAGCAATTCCGCGATTGCGTCCTCGACGCGCGCAATGAACGTCTCATCGGGACACAGCAGGATCGACTGTGCGAGTTCGTCGTGCTCGGCCTGCGAAAACAGGTCCATCGCGATCCAGCGCGGATCGGTCGTACCGTCGCACAGCACGAGGATTTCCGACGGGCCCGCGATCATGTCGATGCCGACCGTGCCGAACACGCGGCGCTTGGCCGACGCCACGTAGGCGTTGCCGGGGCCGCAGATCTTGTCGACGGCCGGCACCGTCTGCGTGCCGTAGGCCAGCGCGGCGACAGCCTGCGCGCCGCCGATCGTGAACACGCGATCGACACCGCCGAGCAGCGCCGCGGCCAACACGAGCGGATTGCGCGCGCCGTCGGGCGTCGGCACGACCATGACGATCTCGCGCACGCCGGCCACCCGGGCCGGAATCGCGTTCATCAGCACCGACGACGGATACGCGGCCTTGCCGCCCGGCACATAGAGGCCGACGCGATCGAGCGGCGTCACCTTCTGGCCCAGCACCGTGCCGTCGGCCTCGGTGTACTGCCAGCTATGGCTGCCGCACTCGATTTTCTGCTTCTCGTGGAAGGCGCGCACGCGCGCGGCCGCCGCTTCGAGCGCCGCGCGCTGCTTGGGCTCGAGGCTCTCGAGCGCGGCTTCGAGCTCCGCTGCCGGCAACTCGAGCGCCGCGACGCTCGACGCCTGCAGGCGGTCGAAGCGGTTCGTGTACTCGAGCACGGCCGCATCGCCGCGCGTTTTGACGTCGGCCAGGATCTGCGCGACCGAGCGCTCGATCGCTTCGTCCTCGCTCGCCTCGAAGGCGAGCACGGCTGAAAGCGACGCGCTGAAACCGTTGGCGCTCGAGTCCAGTTTGCGAATCTTCAGGGACATGCTGGTATCCGTTCCGGTAAGGCGTACGCCGCGCGCCGCTTACGCGGGCGGCGTGGCGCGCTGCGACGCGCGCTCGAACGCATCGAGAAAAGGCTTGAGCGCGGCGCGCTTGAGCTTGAGCGCGGCCTGGTTGACCACGAGGCGCGACGAAATCTGCATGATTTCCTCGACCTCGACGAGATGGTTCGCGCGCAGCGTGCCGCCCGAGCTGACGAGGTCGACGATCGCATCGGCCAGGCCCACGAGCGGTGCGAGCTCCATCGAGCCATACAGCTTGATGAGGTCGACGTGCACGCCCTTGGCCGCGAAGTGCTCGCGTGCCGTTTGCACATATTTGGTCGCGACGCGCAGACGCGCGCCCTGGCGCACCGCATTCGCGTAGTCGAAGCCGTCCTTCACGGCGACCGACATGCGGCAGCGCGCGATGTCGAGGTCGATCGGCTGATACAGCCCCTCGCCGCCATGCTCGATCAGCACGTCCTTGCCGGCCACGCCGAAATCGGCCGCGCCGTATTCGACGTAGGTCGGCACATCGGTCGCGCGCACGATGATCACGCGCAGGTTCGGCGCGCTCGTGGGCAGGATCAGCTTGCGCGAGGTTTCGGGGTCTTCCGACACCTGCACGCCGGCCGCCTCGAGCAGCGGCACCGTCTCTTCGAAAATGCGCCCCTTCGACAGCGCAAGTGTCAGCGGCGGCATGTTCATGCGTGGCTCCCCGAGTTGCCCGACACGCGACGCACGCTCGCGCCGATGCCGGTCAGTTTCGTTTCCATGCGGTCGTAGCCGCGGTCGAGGTGATAGATGCGATCGACGAGCGTCTCGCCCTCGGCGCACAGGCCCGCGATCACGAGACTGGCCGAGGCGCGCAGGTCGGTGGCCATCACGGTCGCGCCCGAGAGCTTCGGCACGCCGGCCACGAGTGCCGTGTTGCCGTCGATCGTGATGTGCGCACCAAGCCGGTTCAGCTCCTGCACGTGCATGAAGCGGTTCTCGAAGATCGTTTCGACGACTTGCGAGGTCCCGTCGGCGATCGCGTTGAGCGCCATGAACTGGGCCTGCATGTCGGTCGGGAACGCCGGGTATTCGGAAGTGCGGAAGTTGACCGCGGCCGGGCGCTGGCTCATACGCACGCGCATCCAGTCCTCGCCCTCCTCGATCGTCACGCCGGCCTCGCGCAGCTTCACCGTAACGGCTTCGAGTGTGAGCGGACGCACGCCGCGCAGCAGCACATCGCCGCCGGCCGCCGCCACCGCGCACAGGAACGTGCCCGCTTCGATGCGATCCGGGATCACCGAATGGCGTGCGCCATGGAGCGCGTCGACGCCCTGGATCACGAGACGGTCGGTGCCGATGCCCTCGATCTTGGCGCCCATCGCCACGAGCAAGTGGGCAAGGTCGCCAACTTCGGGTTCACGGGCCGCGTTCTCGAGCACCGTCTCGCCGTCGGCCAGCACGGCCGCCATCAGCAGGTTTTCGGTGCCCGTCACGGTGATCATGTCGGTCACGATGCGCGCGCCCTTGAGACGCTTGGCGCGGGCCTCGACGTAGCCGTGCTCGATGTTGATCTCGGCGCCCATCGCCTGCAGGCCCTTGATGTGCTGATCGACGGGGCGCGCACCAATCGCGCAGCCGCCCGGCAGCGAGACCTTCGCCTCACCGAAGCGCGCGAGCAGCGGCCCCAGCACGAGGATCGACGCACGCATCGTCTTGACGAGCTCGTAAGGTGCGACGGGGCTATCGACGTGCGCAGCATCGAGCTGCAAGCTCCCCGACGCGCCGTCGGCACGCACGCCCATCTGCCCGAGCAGCTTGAGCGTCGTGCGCACGTCCTGCAAATCGGGCACGTTGTCGAGGTGGATGGCTTCTGCGCTGAGCAGGCTCGCGCACAGGATCGGCAGCGCCGCGTTCTTCGCGCCGGATATCCGCACTTCGCCGGCCAGCTGCCGGCCACCTTCGATCACGAGCTTGTCCATGCCTATCTGTCCTTCGCGGGCCTGACTGTCGGCCCCGCTTGCCGTCGCGGCGCCGCTACCGGCGTCGCGTGAATCTTGAGTAATGCGCACTACGATTTCCGAATTATGCGTTTTGCCATTCCGCTGGCGTGAGCGTCTTCATGCTCAGTGCGTGAATTTCCTCACGCATGCGCTCGCCGAGCGCCGCGTACACGAGTTGATGCCGCTGGATCAGCCGCTTGCCCTCGAAGGTGTCGGAGACGATCGTCGCAAAAAAATGCTGGCCGTCGCCTTCGACTTCGAGATGCGTGCAGGCGAGCCCTGCGGCGATGTATTGCTTGACCTGTTCGGGAGTCGGCAACATGGTGAAAATCCTTCTGAACCCTTCTGAATCAGTGACGCAGCTTGTAGCCGGTCGCGAGCAAACGCATCGCGAGCGCGGCCAGCAGCACGAAAAAACCGCCGACGACGGCCAGGCTCGCGAGCGGATTGATGTCCGACAGCCCGAAAAAGCCGTAGCGGAACCCGTCGATCATGTAGAAGAACGGATTGAGCCGCGACACCTCGCGCCAGACGGGCGGCAGCGTGTGCGTCGAATAGAACACGCCCGACAGGAACGTGAGCGGCATGATCAAAAAATTCTGGAACGCGGCGAGCTGGTCGAACTTCTCGGCCCAGATGCCCGCGATCAATCCGAGCGTGCCGAGAATCGCCGAACCGAGCACGGCGAACGCGACGATGTAGAGCGGTGCCGCAAAACTCATCGGGATGAACCAGATCGTCACGACGAACACGCCCAAGCCCACGGCCAGCCCGCGCACGACCGACGCCAGCACGTAGGCCGAGAACATCTCCCATTGCGTGAGCGGCGGCAGCAGCACGAAGACCAGATTGCCGGTGATCTTCGACTGGATCAGCGACGACGAGCTGTTCGCGAACGCATTCTGCAGCACGCTCATCATCACGAGGCCGGGAATCAGGAAACTCGTGTATTCGACGCCCGGATACACCTCGACGCGGCCGCGTAGCGCGTGACCGAAGATCGTCAGATACAGCAGGGCCGTCACGATGGGTGCCAGCACGGTCTGGAACGACACCTTCCAGAAACGCAGGATTTCCTTGTAGAACAGCGTGCGAAAACCGCTCATGCAAGCCCCTCGACCAGTTCGGGTCCGTTCATCAACTGTACGAAGACGTCCTCGAGATCGGCCTTGCGGACGTCGATCTCGTCGAACGTGCAACCGTGCGCACGGCATTGCGCGAGGATGCGCTCGACTTCGTCGTAGCTCGACAAACGCAGCAAATGCTGCCGCGCGCCGGGCGCGCTGGGCTCGACCTCGAACGGGCGCAGATCGGCCGGCAGTTCACCCTGCGCCAAACGCACGAACAGCTGCATGCCGGCAAAGCGCTGCAGCAGCTCGCTCGTGCGCTCGAGCGCCACGACTTCGCCGCGGCGCAGCATCGCGATGCGGTCGCAAAGCGACTCGGCTTCTTCCAGATAGTGGGTCGTCAGCACGATCGTGTGCCCCTCGCGGTTCAGACGCGAGATGAACTTCCACAATGTCTGCCGCAACTCCACGTCGACACCGGCCGTCGGCTCGTCGAGCACGATGACGGGCGGCCGGTGCACGAGTGCCTGCGCGACGAGCACGCGCCGCTTCATCCCGCCCGAGAGCGCACGCATGTTCGCGTCGGCCTTCTCGGTGAGGTCCAGGTTCGCCATGACCTCGTCGATCCAGTCGTCATTGCGACGCAGGCCGAAGTAGCCGGACTGGATGCGCAGCGTTTCGCGCACCGTGAAAAACGGGTCGAATACGAGTTCCTGCGGGACGACGCCGAGCGCGCGACGGGCGCGGCGGAAATCGGCGGCCACATCGTGGCCGCGCACAGATACGCTGCCTTCGTCGGCACGCGCGAGACCGGCCAGGATGCTGATGAGCGTCGTCTTGCCTGCGCCGTTCGGACCGAGCAGGCCAAAGAACTCGCCATCCTCGACCGTCAAGCTGACGCCCTTGAGCGCTTGCAGCGCCTTATAGCGCTTCTTGACGTTGCGGATTTCTATCGCTGACATGGGGTGTGCGCGGCCATCATGCGGCGGCGCCTATTGTTTAGATGTGATGAGCGGGCTTTCGCTGCCATCGATGCGGGCCACAATTGCCCAGCCGACGAGCCGAAAATCGGGGCGCATCGGCCACCTGGAAAAACGGTTGATTATAGGCTAACTCGGCAGGGCCCACTTGCTGCACCCTCGGCGCCGCGCCACGTGCAAAACGTGGCGTCTTGACCGTGCGAATGCGCCGTCAGAGCGACGCCGGAACGCTGTCGTGCGAGGGTCGATGTCGCGCCGTGAGCAGCGCGTCGACGCCGTAGACCTGCGCGAGACTCGCGAGGCCGGAAGGAAGATTGACGATCTCGAACGCGCCCCCGCGCGCCTGCGCAGCACGCTGCCAGGCGAGCAGGACGGCGAGCGCCGACGAATCGAATTGCGTAAGCGGCGCGCAATCGACGCCGTCGGCGCCAGCACCGATGCGCGCCAACCCCGCCGCGAGCGCACTGTTGGCGCTCGCGTGCGTGAGTGTCGTGCCCGTTGCGAAACGGTTCATCGTGCCGCTCACGACGGCTGCTTGCCGGCGGCAAGCTGCTCGTTGCGCTGCGTGAGGAACTGGATCAGACCGTCCACGCCGCTCTGGTTGATCTTCTCGGAGAACTGCTGCTGATAGGTCTGGATCAGCCAGGCGCCCAGCACGTTCAGGTCATACACGCGCCAGCCTTGCGGCGTCTTGTAGAGGCGATAGTCGAGCTGGATCGGCTGGCCGCCGTTCATCACGACCGAACGCACGACGACATCCGTATCGGCGGGGTCGGCGTGGAACGGCTTGAATTCCACCTGCTGATCGCGCACTTGCGACAGCGCACCCGAGTACGTGCGGATCAAGAGCATCTTGAACTGCTCGACCAGTTGATCGCGCTGCTGCGGCGTGGCCGTGCGCCAGGCGCGGCCCGTGGCGAGCTGCGTCGTGCGGCGGAAATCGGTGTACGGCAGGATCTTCTGGTTCACGATCTGCGCGATGCGATTCACGTCGCCACTCTTGAGCGACTTGTCAGCGCGAATCGTATCGAGCACGTCCTTCGTCACGGCCTTGATCATGCCGTCGGGCGAGTTCGTGTCGACCGCGCTAGCGTTCGCGCCAGCGGCCTGTTGGGCGAAAGCCGTTTGTGCAGCCGTCAGGCCGCCGAAAGAAACCGATGCGGCAACTAGCGGAATCAGCAGAAATCTTTTCATGGTCAGTCCTGATCTCAAAAGCTGGAAGTCGAATCTATGGTGCCACGTCCGTTCGGACGATTGCCCTACGACGCGGCAAGATCCGTATCCAAGTGTTACGCCGGGCGGCCGCGCGAAGCCGCCCCCAATTAGTGCGGCAGCAGCCGGATCACGGGCAAGCCCGTCCGCTGGGGCGGCGGCACGTATTGCTGCGGCGGCACCGTTTGCACCTCGCCGTTGGGCCCACCCAACGTAGCCGGGGTCGTGGGTGCCGCGACAGGCGCCGATGCGCCACCCGCGGTTGCAGCCGAAGCCGCGGCCGGGCTCGACGCGCCGCCCTGCGGCGCCGGCGCGCTTTCCTCAGCGCCGCCGTCATCGTACTTCGGCAGCGATTCCTCGTAACTTTTCTCCGACCCCGTGCCGTCACCGCCCGTGATGAGATAGCGGCGGCGCTGCAGGTATGCATCACGCATGAACGAGTACTTGTCGATCGCCGCGCCTGACACGACTTCGCCTGCCGTCAACAGGTTCGCACGCGTGTTGACGAGATTCACGCCGTACAACGCCCAGCTGACCGACGAATCCCCCACATAGGTCAGCGGATTGCCATAGTAGTCGACAGCAAGCCCCGCTGCGTCGCGCACCGTGCTCGGCCCGAGCAGCGGCAGCACGAGGTACGGGCCCGACGGCACGCCATAGTGGCCCAGCGTAATGCCGAAGTCGGCCGCGTGCTTAGGCAACTGCGCAAGCGTCGCCACGTCGAACAGACCGCCGACGCCGAACAGCGTATTGATCGTGACGCGCATGATGTCGCCGACGCCGTCGGCGATCTTCAGCTCGAGCAGTTCGTTGGCGGCGATGTAGACGTCGCCGATATTCGAGAAGAAGTTCGTCACGCTCTGACGCACAGGCTGCGGCACCGCCCATTGGTAGCCTTGAGCGACGGGCTTGAGCGCGTACGTGTCGACCTTGTCGTTGACCTTGAAGACGGTCCGGTTGAAGCCCTCGAACGGATCGCCTGGGGTCGGCGTCTGAACGGAAGCGCAGCCGGCCAGTACCGCTGCCGCGATGGTTGCGAACGCTGCCCGTTTGGCGCGCATGGTCTGCATTATTGTTTTCTCCGTTGACTGACTCTGACTCTGTCTATGCCTTGCCGAGTGCTCTCAGATACTCAGCTGCCCGCGCCCGACGCCACCGCGCCCGCGGAAGCCGAAGCTGCGCTCGGCGCCGCCGGTGCGGGCGCGGCCGACGACGACTTGCTGCCGCCTGCGTCGGCTGCCTTGTTGTAGAGGAACTGGCCGATCAGGTTTTCGAGCACGATCGCCGACTGCGTCATGGAGATCGTGTCGCCGGCCTTCAGCATCTGATCGTCGCCGCCAGGCTGAAGCCCGATGTATTGCTCGCCGAGCAGGCCGGCGGTCAGGATCTTGGCCGACGTGTCCTTCGGAAACGGGTACTGCTTGTCGATGTCGATCGTCACGAGCGCCTGATAGCTCGAGGTATCGAAGCCGATCGAGGCAACCCGGCCCACGACGACGCCCGCGCTCTTGACCGGCGCGCGCACCTTGAGGCCGCCGATGTTGTCGAACTTGAGCTTGACCGCGTAGGTGGGCTGGAACGACAGCGAGCTCATGTTGCCGGCCTTGAGCGCCAGGAACAGCACCGCGATAAAGCCCAGCACCACGAACAAGCCGACCCAGAAGTCGAGAACACTCTTTTTCATCGTCATCCCAAAAAACAGAGAGAATGGCTGCGCGCCCCGCCGCCTGGCGAGGTGCGGCACATCAACTGAACATCAGCGCCGTGAGCAGGAAGTCGAGCCCCAGCACGGCCAGCGACGCATACACGACCGTGCGCGTCGTCGCGCGCGAGACGCCTTCAGGCGTCGGCTTGGCCTCGTAGCCTTGAAAGAGCGCGATAAACGTCACCGCGAACCCGAACACGATGCTCTTGATGACGCCGTTGCCGACGTCGGCCCAGACTTCGACGCCGCTTTGCATCTGCGACCAGAACGCGCCCGAGTCGACGCCGATCATCAATACGCCGACGACGTACCCGCCGAGCACGCCGACCGCACTGAAGATCGCGGCCAGCAACGGCATCGAGATGATGCCGGCCCACATACGCGGCGCGATGACGGTCTTGAGCGGGTCGACGGCCATCATTTCGAGCGCCGTCAGCTGCTCGCCGGCCTTCATGAGGCCGATCTCGGCCGTCAGCGACGTGCCCGCGCGGCCGGCGAACAGCAGCGCCGTGACGACCGGCCCGAGTTCGCGCACGAGCGAGAGCGCGACGAGCAGCCCGAGCGCCTGCTCGGAGCCGTAGCGATTGAGCGTGTAGTAACCCTGCAGGCCGAGCACGAAGCCGACGAACAGGCCCGAGACGGCAATGATGACGAGGGAGTAGTTGCCGACGAAGAGAATCTGCTTCACGACGAGCCCGGGGCGGCGCAGCAGCGCGAGCCCCTCGAGCACGACGCGCAGGAACATCCGCGTCGCATAGCCCGCGCGCGCAATGCGCTCGAGCACCCAGCTTCCGATGGTGCTGATCATGCACGCTCCCCGGCGATACCGAAATCCGCCGCGAGCGAGGCTTGCGCCGGGTAGTGGAACTTGAACGGGCCATCGGGCGCCGCGTCGATGAACTGCCGCACGGTCGGATCGACCGACTCGCGCAGCTGCGCCGGCGTGCCGTGCGCGAGCACGCCGCCGTTCGCAAGGAAATAGACGTAATCGGCGATCGCGAACGATTCGGGCACGTCGTGGGTGACGAGGATCGAGGTCGCACCGAGCGCGTCGTTCAGTGTCCGGATCAGGTTCGCCGTAATGCCGAGCGAAATCGGATCGAGGCCGGCAAACGGCTCGTCGTACATCATCAGCTCGGGGTCGAGCGCGATCGCCCGCGCGAGCGCCACGCGCCGCGCCATGCCGCCGGAAATTTGCGACGGGGCCAGATCACGCGCGCCGCGCAGGCCGACCGCATTGAGCTTCATCAACACGAGATCTCGGATCAGCGCGTCGGGCAGATCGGTGTGCTCGCGCAGCGCGAATGCGACGTTCTCGAACACCGACATGTCGGTAAACAGCGCGCCGAACTGGAACAGCATGCCCATCTTGCGGCGCAGGGCGTAGAGCCCCTCGCGCGTCTGCTTGCCGACGTCCTGGCCGTGAAACAGCACCTCGCCGCGGCGTGCGCGCTCGAGCCCGCCGATCAGGCGCAGCACCGTCGTCTTGCCGCAGCCGGAGCCGCCCATGACAGCCACGACCTGGCCACGCCCAAAGCGCATGTTCAGGTTCGAGAGCACGAGGCGGCCGTCGCCGTAGCCGAAATCGACGTTGCGAAGCTCGAGAAGAGGCGCGGATGAAGAAGCTGACACGAAGCGGACGATCCTTTTTACGCGGAAGCCGAATTATAGGGCCTCAGCGTGAAGGACGTCGTAACAGTTCCGTTTCCTCCGCGCAACAGTGTGTTAACCCGAGCTAGGTCGGCGCTCGAAGGCCGCATGCAGCGCCGTCACCGCGGCTTGCGGGTCCTGGGCTTCGGTGACGGCACGCACGACGGCCGCACTACCCACGCCGGTGGCGAGCACGCCCGGCAGCGTAGTCAGATCAATACCGCCGATCGCCACGAGGGGCACGACACCCTCGACGAGCCGCACATAGCGCGCGAGCCGTGCCAGGCCCTGTGGCGCGGTCGCGAGTGTCTTCGTCGTCGTTGCGAAAACGGCCCCGAAGGCCAGATAGCTGGGACGGAAATGGAGCGCACGGAGCATCTCGTAGTAGCCGTGCGTCGACAGCCCGAGCCGCAGGCCAGATGCCGCAATCGCGGTCAGCTCGGCCGGCGCCAAAGTCTCCAGGTCTTCCTGCCCCAGGTGCACGCCGTAGGCACCGGCTGCGATCGCCTCACGCCAATGATCGTTGATGAAGACGCGCGCGCCGTGCCGGCGCCCGGCCTCGACGCTGCGCGCGATTTCCTCAGCCAGTTGCGCGGGCGGCGCGTCCTTCATGCGCAGCTGCACGGTCTGCACGCCAAGCGTGAGCACGCGTTCGACCCACGCAGCGCTCGGCACGACCGCATAGAGCCCGAGCCGAGCCGGACACGATGCGAACGGCTCGGCAGGAACAGGCGGCAGGCCGACGAGACGCGGAAAGCGCGCGAGGTCCACCGGCCAGGCATCGTCCGAGCGCGCATCGTCGCCGTCGCGCCAGGCCATGGCGAGCACGAGCGCATCGGGCGCCTCGAACCCGCAGTCGAGGAAGGCCGCCAGTGCCGCGAGCCAGTCTTCGGCCAGCGTACCTTCGAACGCGTACCGCTGCCCGGCCAGCATCAGGCTCACCCCGCCCGCCTTCGCTTCGACGACACCTGCGCCATGGGCGAGCCAGCCTGCGAAGCTCGCCGGATGGTCGTTGTCGTCGGCAACGACGATCAGATCGCCCGCGCGTGGCGCATCGGGCGCCGTCAGACAGATGCGCCATGGCACTGGCGCGCGCGGCCAGTCGCCGAGCCGTGCGCGGATCCGCTCGGCGGCCTGCATGAGCTCGTCGGCCGGTGGCCAGAAAATGTCGCGCTCGGCGAACGCGAGCGTGCTCGTCATACAGCCTCCCGCTCGGCGGCAGGCCCGCGCCGCGGCAGCAAGCCTGGGCACGTGAGAATCGGACCACGCATCGCTCAAGACTCCTGGTGCCAGAACGGCATGCCGACGACGGGTGTGCTCGCCTCGGCGCTATCGCGCTCGGCCATCGGGCCGGCCAGGAACGCCGTGCGGCCCGCGTCGACGGCTTGCGCAAACGCGCGCGCCATCACGGGAGGCAGCGTCGACTGCGACACCGCCGTGTTCAGCATCACGCCGTCGAAGCCCCATTCCATCACTTGGCACGCGTGCGAGGGCACGCCGAGCCCGGCGTCAATGATCAACGGCACGTCGGGCAGCCGCTCGCGCAGCACGCGCAGGCCGTACGGGTTCACGATGCCCTTGCCGGAGCCGATCGGCGCGCCCCACGGCATCAAGACCTCGCAACCCGCGTCGATGAGACGTCGGCCGATCACGAGGTCTTCGGTGCAATAGGGCAGCACCTTGAAGCCGTCCTTCACGAGCCGCGTCGCGGCCTCGACGAGCGCGATCGGATCGGGTTGCAGCGTGTAGTCGTCGCCGACGGTCTCGAGCTTGATCCAGTCCGTCTCGAAGATCTCGCGCGCCATATGCGCGGTCGCGATGGCTTCATCGACGCTCTGGCAGCCGGCGGTATTCGGCAGCAGCGGCACGCCCTGGCGCACGAGCATGTCGAAGAAGCCGGCTTCGGCCGTCTGATCGTGCATCTGCCGGCGCAGCGCCACGGTGACCATGCCAGGCCGAGCTTGCTCGATCGACTCGGCGAGCGATTGCAGCGACGGATAGCGCGACGTGCCGAGCAGCACGCGGCTCGCGAACGTTTGGCCGTACAGCGTGAACGCGTCGGCGGCAAGGGCGGAACTCATCGATGAATCCTTAAGCGGGCAATCGGTTCGCCCGACGCGCGGCGCCGGGCACGGGTAAGCGTCGTGCGGCGTTCAACCGCCGGCGACGGGATGCACGACGTCGAGCCGATCGCCCGCCTCGAGCGCGCGCGCCGCGTGCTGCGTGCGCGCGACGAACTGGCCGTTCACGGCGACGGCGAACGGTGCGCGCGCACCGAACGCGGTCAGCGCATCAGCGACGGTCGCTCCGTCTGGTAGCGACAGCGGTTTTTGGTTGACCTGAATATCCATGACGTTGAGATTCGACAGTTCCGATTGATAGCGATTCACGCGCCCGTGCCGGACGCACACGTCTCGCGCGCGCCGGCCAGACGCAGCATCGGCGCCCAGCGTGCGGCGCGGCGCCAGTGCTCGAAGCCCTCGGCATCGGCGACACGCCCCGTGACGAGCTCGGCAGCGAGTTCCGCCGCCGCCTGCGAGACTTCGGGCACGATCATGTAGCCATGCCGATAAAGACCGTTCACGCGCAAGGTCGCGCGACCGTCCCAGACGATCGCGGGACGATGGTCGGGTAACGTCGGGCGACACTGCGTGTTCAGTTCGAGAATGCGCGCCTCGCCAAAGCCCGGGTGCACGGCGAATGCCGCGCTCAGCAACTCGAGCGCCGAGCGCACGCTGATGGGCGACATGTCCTCACCTTCGATCTCGGTCGCACCGATCACGTAGAGGTCGTCCTGCTTCGGCGCGATATAGAGCGGATAGCGCGGATGCAGCATGCGCACCGGGCGGGTGAGGCCGATACCTGGCGCATGCACGCGCGCGACTTCGCCGCGGATGCCACGCAACGTCGACAGCACGGGTTTCGCACCGAGGCCGCGGCAATCGATGGTGATGCGCGCCGGCGGCAGCGCATCGTCCGCGACGCTCGTATTCCAGTGCGTGGCGACGCGCCGCTCCGCGAGCCCCGCCGCCAGCGCAGCGAGCACCTGGCGATTGTCGAGCTGACCTTCGCGTGGCAGCAGCCAGCCTTGATTGAAGCGCCCCGCGAGCGCGGGTTCTGCTTGCGCGAGCGCGGCGCCGTCGAGCGGCGTAAAGCCGCCCTGCTCGAACAGCGCGGCAGGCGCATTGGCGCGCACGCGCCGCTCGAACAGCGACGCCTCCGCGCGATCGGCGCGGTGCCAGACGACGAGCGTGCCATTGCGCTGAAAGAACACGGGCTCGGGCAGTTGCGTGATCAGATGCGGCCACGCGTCGAGCGAGGCGGCACCGAGTTCGGCGATGAGCGGCTCGGCGACGGCTGCCTCGGCCAGCGGTGCGAGCATGGCCGCCGCGACCCACGCCGCCGCGCCCGAGCCAGCCGCATCGCCGCGCTCGTACAACGCGACGCGGTAGCCCTCGCCGGCGAGCCGCCATGCGACGAGCCGGCCACACAGCCCGCCACCGAGCACGGCGAAATCGGGCTGGCCCGAGAAAACGACTGAAGATTGAGCGGTCATCGGATCGATCCTTTCCGTACGGCTGCGAGCGCGTACCCAAGGACGAAACCGGCGGGAGAGGCCGGCCAGGCAACGAGCGTCCGCGTAGCGGACACGGCCCGGCGGGGAAGGGATTCCACAGCGAAAACCACGGAAAGCGTTCCGGAAACTTCCCGCGCCGGTATTACCCGGATCGGGTGCAAAGGGTCTCTCTCAGCCTCGCAGCGGTACGGCCCATGCCGTTGCCACCGCCCATTACTGGACTTGCGAAGCACCCCTGTTTCGTCACCGGCGATTAGACCATAAAAGGCGAAAGCGCCGCAAACCGGAATAGCGCTTATGCCCTTGAATCGGCCGGGCAGCGAGCGCAAAGCCGCGGGCGCGCTCTGGCACAATGTGCCGACCGCGCGAGTCCAGTCCGCCAAGGCCGCGCCCCCACATGCTGCGTCCCTGTTAAGCCTGGCTTAAGAGGCCGACACAACAATGGCGCGGCGTTCGGACGCAGCCCCGCACCGCCAGCCGTGAGCCGGTAACCGATCGAGAACATAGTCATGCCCCCGTCCACTGCCCCGCTTTCCCTGCGCAGCCATGCGCCGCGCGACCCGCACTCCGTCTCGGCCTGGAGCCTCATCAAGCCCTATTGGGTGTCCAAGGAATGGAGGATCGCGTGGACACTCCTGATCGCGATCATCGCGATGGACCTCGTCACCGTGCGGATCACCGTCTTCCTCAACAGCTGGAGCGCGCAGTTCTACAATGCGTTGCAGACGAAAGACGTACGCGACTTTCCGCACTTGATGATCGTGTTCTCGGGCATCGTGGCCGCGCTGATCGTGCTGTTCGTCTACCGCCGCTACCTGTCCCAGATGCTCGGCTTTCGCTGGCGTCAGTGGCTGACCGATCAGTTCCTGCGCGAATGGCTCGGCGAGCGCGCGTTCTACCGTATCGAGCGAGACCGCCTCGCCGACAACCCCGACCAGCGGATCAGCGACGACTTGCAATCGCTCGCGACGACCACGCTGTCGCTGTCGCTCGACCTGCTCTCGACGGTCGTCACGCTCGTCACGTTCATCTTCATCCTGTGGACGCTCGCGGGTGCGCTCACGGTCACGCTGGGCGGCAAGCCGCTCGTCGTTCCGGGCTACATGGTGTGGGCCGCGGCGCTCTACGCGCTCGGCGGCTCGTTCGTGATGCAGAAGCTCGGCCATCCGCTCGTGTCGATCAACTACCAGCAACAGCGCGTCGAGGCCGACTTCCGTTTCGGGCTCATCCGCGTGCGCGAGAACGCTGAGCAGATCGCGTTCTACGACGGCATGCGCACCGAAGAAAACAACGCAAAGACGATCTTCGCGCGCATTCGCGACAACTGGTGGCGCATCATGAAGTACACGAAGCGCCTGAGTTTCGTGCTGAGCTTCTATAGCAACATCGCGTTCATCTTCCCGATCGCGGTCGCCGCACCGAAGTATTTCGCGGGCGCCTATACGATGGGCGTGCTGATGCAGGTGCGCTCGGCGTTCTCGACCGTCAGCGACTCGTTCTCGTGGTTCATCAATAGTTACGGCACGCTCGTCGAATGGCGCGCAACCGTCAACCGTCTGCGCGAATTCAAGCGTGTGATCCACACGACGCACCTGAAGGAATCGGTGCTGCCGGCCACCGAGCACGGCGGCATCAACCTGCATTTCGTCGATGCACCCACGCTGACTACGCGCGGCCTCAAGCTCGCGCTGCCGAACGGTACGCCGCTCACGACGATCGGCGACGTCGCGATCGAGCCCGGTTCGCGCTGGCTCGTGCGCGGCGCCTCGGGCGCGGGCAAGAGCACGCTGCTGCGCGCATTCGCGGGTCTGTGGCCGTTCGGCGACGGCGCGATCGATGCGCCCGTCGACGCGCATATGATGTTCGTGCCGCAGCAAAGCTACCTGCCGATCGGCACGCTGAAAGCCGCGCTCGCCTATCCGGCGCCTGCCGATGCATACGACGACGAGGCATGCCGCGAGGCGCTTCGCACCTGCCGCCTCGAGGACTACGCTGCGCGGCTCGCCGAATCGGCGCACTGGACGCGCGTGCTGTCGCCGGGCGAGCAGCAACGGCTCGCGGCCGCGCGCGTGCTGCTGCACAAGCCTGACTTCCTGTTCCTCGATGAAGCGACGAGCGCGCTCGATGCCGAAAACGAAGCGCGCATCTATCGGCTGTTCGACGAACACCTGCCGAAGACCGCCATCGTCAGCGTCGCGCATCGCGAAGCGCTGGCCGCGTTCCATCCGCACACGCTCGAAGTCGAACGCAGCGGCGAGCGCGCCGTCGCTTAAGCGCGCAATCGATCGCGGCTGCGTGCACCGCTCACGCAGCCGCGCCCGCGCGCCGATTCAACACGCGGGCACGGGCGCCGACGCGATCGCCCGATAACGCGCGCCGTGACGGGCGAGCGTGCTCGAATAGAGCGTCAGCCTATCGAAGCGGGCCAAGACCTGCGCGCTAGTGCCGCCGCGCACCTCGAATGTCGTCGACAACGCCGCTTTCGCATCGGCCGTGCCGATGCGGCTCGCCGGACGCCTATCGCGCGACAGGCGTGCGAGCGTAACGTGCGGACGAAACGCGCGATGATCGTCGACGGGCAGACCATGCGCGAGCACGAGTGCGCGCACGCGCGCCTCGAACTGCGTCATCGGCTCCGACTCCTCGAACGACACGACGACGAGCCGCGGATGCGTCGCATTGGGCCAGTACTCGCTGCCCTGAATCGCGAGCGGCGGCAGCGGCGCGACGACGCCCGGCAGCGCTTGCGCCAGCTGCTCGCCCTGAGCGGGCGGCACGGAGCCGAGAAACGCGAGCGTCAGATGCAGTTGATCGACGCTCACGCGTCGCTGCGCACTGCCGACGGGCATCGTAGCGAACACCGCGCGCGTGGCCGCATCGGGCTCGAGCGCGATGAAGCAGCGATGCCAGTCGTCGATCTCCTGCGCCGGCATGCTGCGCCCCTTCGTCAGCGCGGCAGGTCGGAATTGCCCATCAGGTACGCGTCGACCGACCGTGCGCACTGACGGCCTTCACGAATCGCCCAGACGACCAGCGACTGACCACGACGCATGTCGCCGGCCGTGAACACCTTGTCGACCGACGTGTGGTACGCGCGCTGGCCTTCGGTCGACGCGCGCACATTGCCGCGCGCATCCTTGTCGACTCTGAACGCTTCGAGCACGGGTGAAGCCGGCTGCGTGAAGCCCATCGCGAGCAACACGAGATCGGCCTTCATTTCGAATTCCGAGCCCGGCACTTCCTGCATCTTGCCGTCCTTCCATTCGACGCGCGCCGCAATCAACTTCTCGACCTTGCCGTTCTTGCCCTCGAAGCGCTTGGTCGCGACCGCCCAGTCGCGCTGGCAGCCCTCTTCGTGCGAGGACGAGGTGCGCAGCTTGACCGGCCAGTACGGCCAGACGAGCGGCTTGTGCTCCTCTTCGGGCGGCTGCGGGAGCAGCTCGAACTGCGTGACGCTCTTGGCGCCGTGGCGGTTCGACGTGCCCACGCAGTCCGAACCCGTGTCGCCGCCGCCGATCACGACGACGTGCTTGCCCTTGGCGAGCAGCTGCTCGGGCAGCTTGTCGCCGGCATTGACCTTGTTCTGCTGCGGCAGGAAGTCCATCGCGAAGTGCACGCCCGCGAGCTCGCGTCCCGGCACGGGCAGATCGCGCGGCGTTTCGGAGCCGCCCGCGATGACGATCGCGTCGAACTCGTCCTTCAGCGTTTCAGGCGAAATCGTCTCCTTCGCCATGTTGCCGATCGTCGTCGGCAGGGCTTCCTTGCCGACGAACACGCTCGTGCGGAACGTCACGCCTTCGGCCTCCATCTGCCGCATGCGGCGGTCGATGAGCCACTTCTCGAGCTTGAAGTCGGGGATGCCATAGCGCAGCAATCCGCCGACGCGATCGTTCTTTTCGAACACCGTCACGTCATGGCCCGCGCGCGCGAGCTGTTGCGCGCAAGCGAGGCCGGCCGGGCCCGAGCCGACGACGGCCACCTTCTTGCCCGTCTTGCGCTTGGGCGGCTGCGGCGCGACCCAGCCTTCGCTCCATGCCTTGTCGATGATCGCGTGCTCGATCGACTTGATGCCGACGGGATCGGCATTGATGCCGAGCGTGCAGGCGGCTTCGCACGGCGCGGGACAAATGCGCCCCGTGAACTCGGGGAAGTTGTTCGTCGAATGCAGCACCTCGATCGCATTGCGCCAATCATGGTGATAGACGAGATCGTTGAAATCGGGAATCACGTTGTTGACGGGGCAGCCGTTGTTGCAAAACGGAATGCCGCAGTCCATGCAGCGTGCGCCCTGAATCTTCGCCTGCTCGTCGCTGAGCGCGTGGACGAATTCCTTGTAATGCTTCACGCGCGAGAGCGGCACTTCGTACGCTTCGTGCACACGGTCAAACTCGAGAAAACCGGTTGCCTTGCCCATAAGGTTCTCTTCTATCCAAATCTTCGGTATCGGGTGAGGCCGGCGAGCGGCCTGCGCGCCGCCACATGTCGGGCGCAGGGGCCGCCCGGCTGGCGGCTGGTCTTTGCGCTGCGCGCCCTCGCGCCGCACGCGCTCAGGCGTACGGCGTGGTCGCGCTACGCGGCGTTCGTCGTGTCGGCGCTCATGCCGCGAGCGCCTCCTTGGCCGCCTTCTTCGCGCCCAATTCACCGAGCGCGCGCTTGTACTCGGTCGGGAACACCTTGACGAACTGACGGCGCGACATGTCCCAGCTCTCGAGCAGCGCTTTGGCGCGCGGCGAGCCCGTGAACTGGAAGTGCCGTTCGATGAGCCCCTTGAGCAGGGCCTCGTCGGTCTCGCCGCGATGCCACAGTGCGCGCTCGACCGTGTGCTCCTGCTCGGCCTGCTGCAGCACGGGCTCGAGCGTCACCATCGACTTGTTGCACTTGCCCGCGAACGTGCCGTCCGCGTCGTAGACGAAGGCCACGCCGCCCGACATGCCGGCCGCGAAGTTGCGTCCGGTTTCGCCGAGCACGACGACCGTGCCGCCCGTCATGTACTCGCACCCGTGGTCGCCGGTGCCCTCGACCACAGCGCTCGCGCCCGAGTTGCGCACGCAGAAGCGCTCGCCCGCGACGCCGCGCAGGTACGCTTCGCCTTCGATCGCGCCGTACATCACCGTGTTGCCGCAGATGATGTTCTCCTCGGACTTGCCGCGGAAATCGTTGGTCGGCCGGATGATGATGCGCCCGCCCGAGAGGCCCTTGCCGACGTAGTCGTTGCCGTCGCCGACGAGATCGAGCGTGATGCCGCGCGCCAGGAACGCGCCGAAGCTCTGTCCCGCCGTGCCCTTCAGCTGGATGTGGATCGCATCGTCGGCCAGGCCGTCATGGCCGTGCTTCTTCGCCACGGCGCCCGAGAGCATCGCGCCCACGCTGCGGTTCACGTTGCGCACGGGCTGGATGAACGAGACGTGCTCACCGTTCTCGAGCGCGGCACGCGCCTTCTCGATCAGCGTGTGATCGAGTGCGCGTGCGAGACCATGATCCTGCTCCTCGACATGACGGCGCGCGACTTCGACGGGCATGGTCGGCTGATGGAAGATCTTCGAGAAATCGAGACCCTTGGCCTTCCAGTGCTCGATGCCCTTGCGCGTGTCGAGCAGATCGGCGCGGCCGATCAGCTCGTCGAACTTGCGGATGCCGAGCTGCGCCATGATTTCGCGCACTTCCTCGGCGACGAAGAAGAAGAAGTTGACGACATGCTCGGGCTGCCCCGTGAATTTCGCGCGCAGCACCGGATCTTGCGTGGCAACGCCGACCGGGCAGGTGTTCAGGTGGCACTTGCGCATCATGATGCAGCCTTCGACGACGAGCGGTGCCGTCGCGAAGCCGAATTCGTCGGCGCCGAGCAGCGCACCGATCACGACGTCGCGGCCCGTCTTCATCTGACCATCGGCCTGCACGCGCACGCGGCCGCGCAGGCGATTGAGCACGAGCGTCTGCTGCGTTTCGGCGAGGCCGAGCTCCCACGGCGTGCCCGCGTGCTTGACCGACGAGAGCGGCGACGCGCCCGTGCCACCGTCGTGGCCTGCGATCACGATATGGTCGGCCTTGGCCTTCGCGACACCCGCCGCGATCGTGCCTACCCCCACTTCCGACACGAGCTTGACCGAGATGCTCGCCACCGGATTCGCGTTCTTCAGATCGTGAATGAGCTGCGCGAGGTCTTCGATCGAATAGATGTCATGGTGCGGCGGCGGCGAGATGAGCCCGACGCCGGGCACCGAATAGCGCAGCTTGCCGATGTACTCGGAAACCTTGTGGCCCGGCAGCTGACCGCCCTCGCCGGGCTTGGCTCCTTGCGCCATCTTGATCTGGATCTGGTCGGCCGACGCGAGATATTCGGCCGTCACGCCGAAGCGCCCCGATGCGACCTGCTTGATCTTCGAGCGCAGCGAATCGCCGTCCTTCAGCGCAATGTCGCGCACGACTTCCGGACCGATCACCGACACCAGCGTGTCGCCGTTCTTGATCGGAATGCCGCGCAGCTCGTTGCGATAGCGGTTTTCGTCCTCACCGCCCTCACCCGTGTTCGACTTGCCGCCGATGCGGTTCATCGCGATCGCGAGCGTCGCGTGCGCCTCGGTGCTGATCGAGCCCAGCGACATCGCGCCGGTCGCGAAGCGCTTGACGATCTCCTTGGCCGGCTCGACTTCGTCGAGCGCGATCGCCTTGGATGGGGCGACCTTGAATTCGAACAGGCCCCGGAACGTCATGTGACGGCGCGTCTGATCGTTGATCAGATGGGCGTATTCCTTGTAGGTCTGATACGAGTTGCTGCGCGCCGAATGTTGCAGCTTGGCGATCGCATCGGGCGTCCACATGTGGTCCTCGCCGCGCACGCGGTACGCGTATTCGCCACCGGCATCGAGCATCGTCGCGAGTACCGGGTCGTCGCCGAACGCGTCGCGGTGCAGACGAATCGCCTCCTCGGCCACTTCGAACAGGCCGATGCCGCCCACCTTCGAGGCCGTGCCCTTGAAGTACTTCTCGACGAGATCGCTGGAGAGTCCCACCGCTTCGAAGATCTGCGCGCCCGTGTACGACATGTAGGTCGAGATGCCCATCTTCGACATGACCTTCTGCAGGCCCTTGCCGATCGCCTTCGTGAAGTGATAGACGGCCTTCTCGGGCGAGAGATCGCCCTTCATGCCCTGCGCGAGTTGGGCAAGCGTCTCCATCGCCAGATACGGATGGACCGCTTCGGCGCCGTAGCCCGCGAGCAACGCGAAGTGATGCACCTCACGCGCCGAGCCCGTCTCGACGACGAGCCCCGTGCTCGTGCGCAAGCCTTGCGAGACGAGATGCGTGTGGATCGCCGCCGTCGCGAGCAGCGCCGGGATCGCGACGTTGTCGCGGTCGGTGCGGCGGTCCGAGACGATCAGCATGTTGTAGCCCGATTTCACGGCGTCGACGGCTTCGGCGCACAGCGACGCGAGCCGCGCCTCGATGCCTTCCTTGGCCCATGCGACGGGGTAGCAGATGTTGAGCTCGTAGGAGCTGAACTTGCCGCCCGTGTACTGATCGATCGCGCGAATCTTCGCGATGTCCTTGAAGTCGAGCACGGGCTGCGACACTTCGAGGCGCATCGGCGGGTTGATGTTGTTCGTGTCGAGCAGATTCGGCTTCGGACCGACGAACGACACGAGCGACATCACGAGGTTTTCGCGGATCGGGTCGATCGGCGGGTTCGTGACCTGCGCGAACAGCTGCTTGAAGTAGTGATAGAGCGTCTTGTTCTTGTTCGACATCACCGCGAGCGGCGAGTCGTTGCCCATCGAGCCGACCGCTTCCTCGCCCTGCTGCGCCATCGGCGCCATCAGGAACTTGAGGTCTTCCTGCGTGTAGCCGAACGCCTGCTGGCGATCGAGCAGCGCCGCGGCTTCACGGCGTTCGGTCGCGACGTCCTCTGCCTTCGGCTCGATCTCGTCGAGCTTGATGCGCACGGCGTCGATCCAGCTCTTGTAGGGCTTGGCGTTGGCGAGGTTGTCCTTGAGCTCCTTGTCGCCGATGATGCGACCGTGCTCCATGTCGATGAGGAACATCTTGCCCGGCTGCAGACGCCATTTCTTGACGATCTTCGACTCGGGAATCGGCAGCACGCCCGCCTCCGACGCCATGATCACGAGATCGTCGTCGGTGACGATGTAGCGCGCCGGACGCAGGCCGTTGCGGTCGAGCGTGGCGCCGATCTGACGGCCGTCGGTGAAGGCGATGGCCGCGGGGCCGTCCCACGGCTCCATCATCGCGGCGTGGTATTCGTAGAACGCGCGGCGGTTCTCGTCCATCAGCGTGTGCTGCTCCCATGCCTCCGGGATCATCATCATCACCGCATGCACGAGCGGGTAGCCCGCCATCACGAGCAGCTCGAGGCAGTTGTCGAACGATGCCGTATCGGACTGGCCGGGATAGATCAGCGGCCACAGCTTGGGCAAGTCGTCGCCGAGCACATGGCTCGCGATCGCGCCGGTCCGTGCATTGAGCCAGTTCACGTTGCCCTTGACCGTATTGATCTCGCCGTTGTGGGCGATCATCCGGTACGGGTGCGCGAGCTCCCAAGCCGGGAAGGTGTTCGTCGAGAAGCGCTGGTGCACGAGCGCGAGCGCCGACACCACGCGCTCGTCCTGCAGATCGCGATAGTAGACACCCACCTGCCCCGCCAGCAGCAATCCCTTGTAGACGACCGTGCGCGCCGACATCGACGGCACGAAGTATTCCTTGCCGTGCTTGAGCTTGAGTGCCTGGATGCGGTGGCTGGCCGTCTTGCGGATCACGTACAGCTTCCGCTCGAGCGCATCGGTGACCATGATGTCCTTGCCGCGCCCGATGAAGATCTGGCGGATCACGGGCTCGGTCGCCTTCACGGCCGGCGAGATCGGCATCGCACGATCGACGGGCACGTCGCGCCAGCCCAGCACGACTTGGCCTTCGGCCTTCACCGTCCGCTCGAGCTCCTGCTCGCAGGCGAGGCGAGAAGCGTGTTCCTTCGGCAGGAAGATGATGCCGACACCGTACTCGCCCGCCGGCGGCAGCGTCACACCCTGACGTGCCATCTCCTCGCGATAGAAGGCATCGGGAATCTGAATCAGGATGCCCGCGCCGTCGCCCATCAGCGGATCGGCGCCCACGGCGCCCCGGTGGTCGAGGTTCTCGAGAATCTTGAGCCCTTGCTGAATGATGTCGTGGCTTTTCTTGCCCTTGATGTGGGCGACGAAGCCGACGCCGCAAGCGTCGTGCTCGTTTTGCGGGTCATACAGACCTTGCGCGGCGGGGACCGGGGAGATCGGTTGCTGGTCGTTCATGAGGGGACACCGTCTGTAAGGGAGCCGTAATCGGCCATTCGCATAAGGGCTTCGCCGCAGTCTCCGGGCAGCCGAATTCAGCACGGCCGCGGGCCGGGAAAGCCGCTCCCGGGAGACCACCGGAAATCGGAATATACGCGACGAATCAAAGGAATAGCAAACAAAACGGCTTGATCTGACACCATTTACTGCGACGCATCATCGGTGTGCATTTTTATTAGGGCCGTATCAAAAACGGGCAAAACAAAAGCGGCTCGCAAGGAGCCGCCAATGCACCGTCAGACAAGCGATTGCCTCCCGCGGCGGCGAACTCGGACGTTCGCGCCGCATCACACCGCACCGAATCGGTGCAGCGTCATTGTGTCTGAGGCGTCTCGCGCACTTTCTTGGGCCGGCCGCGCGGCAGCGGAGAAACGCGCCGATTTGCCGCACGCGCGGCCCATTCCCGGTACGATTCGCCGCCGAGCACCCATCCCTTGAGCGTCGCCTGCTGCAATTCGTTGGCTTCGCGCTCGTCAAGCGGCTGCTCGCACAGCTCCTTGTAGGCGCGTTGCCGCTCGAACGGCGTATTGCCGAGCGACCAGTAAAGCGAGTGGTCGGTCACGAGGCTGTCGATGGTGACGCCGATGTGATGCCGGTAACTCGACCATCGATAGTCTTCGGGCGCCGAGACGAGCTGGGCGCGCACCGGACTGAGTTCGATCACGCGGCTCGCGAGCAGGAAGTAGCGCTCGCCTTCGATGACCGTCGCGCGATAACGCCCCTCCCAGAGCGTGCCACGCCGCGCATAACGCCGATTGAAGTGCGCGACGTAGCGCCTGCCCACCGCCTGCATCGCTTTGGGCAAGCTCGATTCGTCGCTCGGCGTGACGAGCAGCTGCACCGCCCCTGGCATCAGCACGTAGGCGTGAACGGCAAGGTGATGATCGCGCGAGGCGGCTTTCAGGCAATCGACAAATAGCTCGTAGTCCTGCTCGTCGACGAAGGCGGGCTGTTGATCGAGTCCGCGCAGGATCACGTGCTGCGGCTGTTCAGGAACGTAGAGACGTGCAAGCCGTGCCATGCTGGGTTCCATTTAGTGCGTTGGTGAATACCCGAAGGGACAAAAGGCTGCGTTAGCGCTTCAGACGGCCGTACGCAGCTTAGGCCGAAGGCGCGCCGTGCTTAGGGAGAATGCTCTAGCATGCGCGCTTGGTTTGTTTCAAACCTTCTATTCATAATAGGCGGGCCTTTCATGGAGGAGCACATATGAAATTAAAACAGGCCATCACGGGGGCCGCCGTGGCACTCACGTGCACGACGGCTGCATACGCACAATCGGCCGGAACGTTTTATACCTCGACCGGGTGGTTTCACTTTGCACCCCAGAGCGGCAGCGACGCGCTCAAGGTGCTGAGCGTCGGCGGCAACTCGCTCAACCAGTCGGTCCCGAACACGGGCGCAGACGTGGACCAGTCGGATACGATTGGCCTGAGCTTTGGGTACTTCATTACCGATCACCTCGCAGCTGAAATCGAAGGCGGCATCCCGCCAAAGTTCGACATCGAAGGCACCGGCTCGCTGTCGTCGTTCGGTACCCTCGGCAGCGCACGGCTCTGGAGCCCCGCCCTGCTGTTCAAGTGGAACTTCCTCAAGCCGGACGACAAGTTCCGCCCGTACGTCGGTATCGGCGTGACGCGCGTATGGTTCACCGACGCCAAGATCACCAACGACCAGTTCCAGTCCCAGTTCCTGCATGGTGCGACCTCCGTTTCGACGGATCGTTCCTGGGCACCCGTGTTTAATGCAGGCTTCAATTACTCGTTCAACAAACACTGGTTCGCCGGCTTGTCCGTTTCGTACATCCCGGTCAGCGTGACTGCGAACTTCACTTCGAACAACGTCGGGCCACTTGGCTTGACGGTTCAATCGCAAGCAAAGATCAGACTCAACCCGATCGTCACGTTCGCGAAGATCGGCTACAACTTCTAAAGCCTAGTCGAATTTGCGAGCTTGCAAAAACGCCGTCGCCTTGCGCGACGGCGTTGTCGTTTCAACCGCCTGATTTCCTGCTTCTTTTTTTGGTTGCCCCGTTCGCTTCAGCCTGTTGGCACCGAAGTTGCGGGACGAGTACGCTCGGGAAAACCCTTGAGAGATGCCGGCCATCGTCGGCATGCTCGCGCTCGTGACAGGCAGGGGGCTTGGCTGACGGAGAGCCGCAGAAAGCTCGCCCGTACAAGGCCCGCAACGGGCCCCGCATGAGCAGCAGCGCGTCTGATCACGCGCCTTCGAAGAAGTCAGCGCCGATCAGGTCGATGCGGTCGGTGCAGATCGTATCGACGCCCCGCTCGCCGAGCATGCGCGCGCGGGCCGGGTCGTTGACCGTGTAGGCCAGAATGCAAAGCCCGGCAGCCTTGATGTCGGCGACCAGTCCGGCATCGAGCGCCCGGTGATCGGCATGGAGCGATACGCAGCCAAGTGCGTCGGTCTGCGCACGCCAGTCATCCGGCACACGGCCGTACAGCATGCCGCGTGGCAACGCCGGCACGGCTTCGCGCGCCGCGGCCAGGGCCTCGAACGAGAAAGACGACAGCAGCGGCGGCAAGGCCGCGTCTGCCCACAAGCGTGCGGCCTCCTCAGCCACGATTCTCCCGGTCTGCACCTCGCGCCCCGGGCACGGTTTGATCTCGATGTTGGCGGCAAGGCCGTGCGTGGCGCAGCGCGCAGCCACCTGTTCGAGCGTCGGCATCGGCTCGCGTGCAAAGCGGGCGTCGTACCAGCTACCGGCATCGAGCTCGGCAATCTGCGCATACGTCATGCTGGCCGCCAGGCCACGTCCATCCGATGTGCGGTTCACGGTGTCGTCGTGCAGCAGAAAAACGACATCGTCGGCCGCGAGCTTCGCGTCGAATTCGATCATCTTCAGGCCGAGCCGCGCACCCGTATCGATCGCGGCCAGGGTGTTCTCTGGCGCCAGCGACCCGCCGCCGCGATGGGCAACGACGCGCGGGTAAGGCCAGGTGGAGATTTGCTTCGTCATGCTCAATGTTTCCGTGTGTCTTGGTGTCGTTCGAGATCCCGGGGGCTCGCGCAACGCGCGGCGCACCGCGCATCAGCAGGCGCGCTTGCCCGTCGCCGGATCGAAGAAATGCAGATGCTCGATCGGCAGCGCGGCCGTGATCACCTGCCCGCGCGCGGGACGATCGGCGTGCGGCAGGCGCACCGTCACATCGTGGTTACCCCAACGGCCATGGGCGAGATTGTCGGCGCCCAGCAATTCGCAGGAATCGACCGTCATCGACGCCGCCGCACCATCGGCCCGTGGCGTCAGATGCTCGGGCCGGATGCCGAGAATCCACTCGCGTCCCATCGCCACCTCGCGCCCGACGCCACGTGCGCCGGCCACCGGCAAGCGCGGGCCACCGCCCGCGACCTCGAATGTCGTACCGTCGTTCGACAACTGTCCCGACAGCAGATTCATTGCCGGCGAGCCAATGAAGCTCGCGACGAACACCGTCGCCGGTCGTTCGTAGATTTCGGTCGGTGCGCCGATCTGCTCGGCGTGCCCGCGGTTCATCACGATCACGCGTGTCGCGAGTGTCATCGCTTCGATCTGATCGTGCGTCACGTAGACGCTCGTCGTGGCGAGCCGCGCATGCAGGCGCTGGATCTCGAGGCGCATTTGCACGCGCAGCTTCGCGTCGAGGTTCGACAGCGGTTCGTCGAACAGGAACACCGACGGCTCGCGCACGATCGCGCGCCCCATCGCCACGCGTTGGCGCTGGCCGCCCGAGAGCTCACGCGGCTTGCGCGCGAGCAGCGGGTCGAGCTCGAGGATCTTCGCGGCAGCGGCCACGCGCGCGTCGATCTGCGCGCGCTCGATGCCACGGATCTTCAGGCCGTAGGCCATGTTGTCCTTCACGCTCATGTGCGGATAGAGCGCGTAGTTCTGAAACACCATCGCGATATCGCGGTCTTTCGGTTCCAGCGTGTTGACTACGCGTCCGCCAATCGCGATCTCGCCTTCCGACACGCTTTCGAGCCCCGCCACCATGCGCAGGAGCGTCGATTTGCCGCAACCCGACGGGCCCACGAGCACGACGAATTCCCCATCCGCCACGTCGACGTCGATCCCGTGCAGCACGAACTGCTTGCCGTCATACGTTTTGCGAACGCCTTTCAGAGTGAGCGCTGCCATACTTCGTTGTTCTCCCTTAAATCATTTCTCTGTATCGACGAGGCCGCGCACGAACCAGCGCTGCATCGCGATCACGACGACGAGTGGCGGCAACATCGCGAGCAGCGTTGCGGCCATCACGAGATGCCATTCGGTGGCGGTGTCGCCGCTTGCAATCATCGTCTTGATGCCGACGACGGCCGTCGTCAGCGATTGCTCGTTCGTAATCAGGATCGGCCACAGATACTGATTCCAGCCGTAGATGAACGTGATGACGAACAGCGCCGCGATGTTGGTCTTCGACAGCGGCAACACCACGTCGCGGAAAAAGCGCAGCGGGCCGGCACCGTCGATGCGGGCGGCGTCCATCAGTTCGTCGGGCAACGTCATGAAGAACTGCCGGAACAGGAACGTGGCCGTCGCCGACGCGATCAGCGGCAGCGTGAGGCCCGCATAGCTGTTGGTCAGATGCATCGACGACACCACCTGCACCGTCGGAAAGATCCGCACCTCGACCGGCAGCATCAGCGTGACGAAGATGAGCCAGAACGCCGTATTGCGAAACGGAAAGCGAAAGAAGACGATCGCGTACGCGGAGATGATCGAAACGGCGATCTTGCCGATCGAGATCGCCAGCGCCATCACGAGACTGTTGAGCAGCATGCGGCCGAATGGACTGGCGGCATTGCCGCTGCCGTGCCCCCAAACGGTGGCGAGGTTTTCGAACAGATGCGAGCTCGGGACGAGCGACAGCGGCACCGAAAACACCTCGTGCTCGCTCATCGTCGCCGCGCAGAACGCCACGTAGACGGGGAAGACGATCAGTGCGACGCCGGCGATCAGCACGGCGTGGCAAAACAAATCGAAGCCTTTGCGATTCTCGATCATGCGTACTGCACCTTGCGTTCGATGAAGCGAAATTGCACGACGGTCAGCGCGACGACGATCGCCATCAGCACGACCGACTGTGCGCCCGAACTACCGATGTCGAGCCCCTGGAAGCCTTCGGCGAAGATCTTGTAGATCAGCGTCTTGGTCGCCTGCGCAGGGCCGCCGCCCGTGGCCGCGTCGATGACGGGGAAGGTGTCGAAGAACGCATAGACGACGTTCACGACGAACAGGAAAAACGTCGTCGGCGACAGCAACGGCAGCGCGATGCCGAAGAAGCGTCGCACGGGGCCTGCGCCGTCGATGGCGGCGGCCTCCATCAGCGAGCGCGGAATCGCTTGCAAGCCCGCGTAGAAGAACAGGAAGTTGTAGCTGACCTGCTTCCAGACCGACGCGAGCACCACGAGAAACATCGCCTGCGAGCCGTTCAGCGCGTGATTCCAGACGATGCCGAACTTCGCGAGCCCATAGGTCACGATGCCGATGCTCGGGTTGAACAGGAAGGACCACAGCACGGCGGCGATCGCGGGTGCGACCGCATACGGCCAGATCAGCAGCGTGCGATAGGCCTTGGCGCCGCGCGTGACGCGATCGGCACAGGCCGCGAGCAACAGCGAGATGACGAGCCCGCCCACGGTCACGAGACCGCTGAACACGAGTGTCGTCTTGAACGAATCGAGGTAGAGCGGATCGGTGAACAGGTGGGCGAAGTTGGCAAGGCCGACGAATTCGCTCGAGGTGCCGAATGCGTCTTGCATCTGCGTCGACTGCCACAGCGCGACGCCGGCAGGCCAGAGAAAGAACAACGCGGTAATGAGGAGCTGCGGCGCGATCAGCAGATACGGCAACGCGCTCGCAGCAAAACGGGAACGTTCGTGCATGGAAGGATCAATCGATGAATGCATCGCGCCGCCATGGCACGTTCTACACGCGAATGGCGGCGCGATGGACAACCGGGCCGATCAGCTCGAACGTTCGAACGATCGGCCGGCCTGCGTTACGAACCCGACTTCTCGAAGCGCCGCAGCAGATCGTCGCCACGGTTGGCGGCTGCGTCAAGTGCCTGCTGAGGCGTCTTCTTCTGCGCCCAGACCTGCTCGAGCTCTTCGTCGACGATCGTGCGGATCTGCGGCATGTTGCCGAGGCGCAGCCCCTTCGTGTACGGCAGCGGCGGCTTGTTCATCATCTGCCGGATCGCCGTGTCCGCACCGGGGTTCTTCGCGTAGAAGCCTTGCTGATGCGCGAGGTCGTAAGCTGCCGCCGTAACCGGCAGATAGCCCGTGTCCTCATGCCACTTCGCCGCCACGGGCGCCGAGGCCAGGTACGCCAGGAACTTCGCCACGCCCTTGTAGACGTTCGGATCCTTGCCCGCGAGCACCCACAGGCTGGCGCCACCGATGATCGCGTTCTGCGGCGCCCCCTTCACATTCTCGTCGTACGGCATCATGCCCGTGCCGAAGTTGAACTTCGCGTACTTGCGGATCGTCGCGAGCGAACCCGACGAGTTCGTCAGAATGCCGCAGTCGCCGCTATAGAACTTCGATACCGCTTCGTCCTTGCGGCCCACGTACGTGAACGTGCCTTGCTTGGCCATATCCTGCAGGAACTGGATATGAGCGACTTGCTGCGGACCGTTGAACTCGAGCTTCGCATCGGTGCCGTCGAAGCCGTTGTTCTTGCTCGCGAACGGCAGACCATGCCATGCGCTGTAGTTCTCGAGCTGAATCCAGCCCTGCCAGCCCGTCGTGAAGCCGCAGCTCATGCCGGCCGCCTTCAGCTTCGCCGCATCGGAGGCCACTTCCTGCCACGTCTTGGGGGGCTTGTTCGGATCCAGGCCGGCCTTCTTGAATGCGTCCTTGTTGTAGTACAGCACCGGCGTCGAGCTGTTGAACGGCATCGAGATCAACTCGCCCGTCTTCGCATCGCTGTAATAGCTGGCGATCGTCGGCACGAACGCCTTTTGATCGAGCGACACGCCGGCCTGCTTGAACACATCGGTCACGGGAAGCACGGCCTTCTTGGCCTGCATCATCGTGGCCGTGCCCACTTCGTATACCTGAAGAATGGCCGGCGCGTTACCGCTACGGTATGCGGCGATGCCGGCCGCGAGCGTCTGATCGTAGGAGCCCTTGAACACCGGCACGATCTTGTAGTCGCTCTGCGACGCGTTGAAGTTCGCGGCAATCTCGTTCACTCGCTCGCCGAGCGCGGCTTCCATCGCGTGCCAGAACTGGATCTCCGTTGCCGCGAAAGCCGCCTGGCTCACGCCGGCAAGCAACACCCCGCCCAGCGCCAGCGAACGGACTAGCGTCTTATAACCCTTCATTGCTTCTCCTTGGTGAAAACGTGCAGCGCAAGCACGCTGTCGGCCAGCAGGACGATACGTCGTCCGCACGCCGGCCGAGCATTTTAGTTATCGTTGATGACAAACAGACGTTGGTACTCCTTAAGAGCGTAGCGGTCGGTCATGCCTGCGATGTAATGCGAGATCAATCGCGGCTGAGCGGCTTCGTCCTCGGCCAGGTAAGCGGGCGGCAGCAGTCGCGGGTCCTCGGTGAATGCGTCGAACAGCCCCTTGACCACGCGCTGTGCCTTGTTGGTCATGCGCATCACGCGATAGTGGCGGTACAGATTCTTGAGCAAGAACCGCTTCAATTCGACGGCCTGTGCCGCGATCGCGTCGCTATGCGCGACGAGCGGCGGCGCCTCGCGCACGGCGTCGAGCGAATCGGGCGCGTGCTTAGCCAGATTGTGTCTTGTCGTCTCGATCAGATCGACGATCAGCGTATTGATGATGCGCCGGACCGTCTCATTCACGAGGCGGCGACCGTCGAGCTGCGGATGGGCACGCCTGGCCTCGTCGTAATGGGTCTTCCAGAGTTCGACCGAGGCAAGCTGCTCGATCGTCAGGAGCCCTGAACGCAGACCATCGTCGACATCGTGATTGTTGTAGGCGATCTCGTCCGCGATGTTCGCGATCTGCGCTTCGAGCGACGGGCGCTTGCCCGTCAGGAAACGCTCACCGAGCTCGCCGAGCTTGCGCGCATTCTCGCGGGAGCAGTGCTTGAGGATGCCTTCGCGCGTTTCGAAGCACAGGTTCAGGCCGTTGAAGCCCCCATAGTGCTCTTCGAGTTCGTCGACGACGGCCAGGCTCTGCAGGTTGTGTTCGAAGCCGCCATGCTCGCGCATGCATTCGTTCAGCGCATCCTGTCCCGCATGGCCGAACGGCGTATGTCCCAGATCATGGGCAAGCGAGATCGCTTCGACGAGATCCTCGTTCACACGCAGATTGCGCGCGACCGAGCGTGCAATCTGCGCGACTTCGAGACTGTGCGTGAGCCGCGTACGGAACAGGTCGCCCTCGTGATTGACGAACACCTGCGTCTTGTATTCGAGGCGCCTGAATGCCGTCGAATGCACGATGCGATCGCGATCGCGCTGGAACTCGGTGCGGGCCGACGGCGGCGGTTCCGCGTGCTTGCGCCCGCGCGAGCCCGCCGAATGGGCCGCGTATGGCGCAAGATGCGCTTCGAGCATCGCCTGCGTCGGCACGTCCGGTATGGGCTCTGCCCTGGCCGGGCCATGCTCGTTCGATTTGTGTTGCCCCGGGCTTTGCTTCTCGGTCATCGATCCCCCTCCCGCATCGTCATGCCGCGACGCGGCCACCACCCACCACCGTCAGACGCTTGCTGCCAGCGTCGCACACAACGCGTCCTCGGGGACGCTCGTCATGACCGTTTCGCCAAGGCGCTTGAGCAACACGAACTTGATCGTGCCGGCCTCCGCCTTCTTGTCGACTTTCATGAGCTCGATGTAGCGCGCATCGCCGAGCGCAGGTGCGCGACTGGGCAGATGCGCGCCGGCCACGACGGTCACGAGCCGCTTGCGCGATGCTTCGTCGAGATAGCCGAGCCGCACCGACAAATCTGCCGCCATCACCATGCCGCAGCCGACGGCTTCGCCGTGCAGCCACTCGCCGTAGCCCAGCCCCGCTTCGATCGCATGACCGAACGTGTGGCCGAAATTGAGAATCGCGCGCAAGCCGCCTTCGCGCTCGTCGGCCGCGACGACCCCCGCCTTGAGCTCGCACGAGCGCTTGACCGCATGCGCGAGCGCATCCGCGTCGCGACGGTTCAACGCTTCGATGTTCGCCTCGATCCACTCGAAGAATTCGGCATCGGCAATCGCACCGGTCTTGATGATCTCGGCAATGCCGGCTGCGAGTTCGCGCTCCGGCAGCGACCGCAGCGCGGCAATGTCGGCGATGACGGCGAGAGGCTGATAGAACGCCCCGATCATGTTCTTGCCGAGCGGATGGTTGATGCCGGTCTTGCCGCCGACCGACGAATCGACCTGCGACAGCAGCGTCGTCGGCACCTGGATGAACGGCACGCCGCGCATGTAGCAGGCGGCGGCGAAACCTGTCATATCGCCGATCACGCCGCCGCCGAGTGCGATCAACGTCGTCTTGCGGTCGGCATGTCGCGCTAGCAGCGCATCGAAAACGCGGTTCAACGTTTCCCAGTTCTTGTACGCCTCGCCATCGGGAAGCACGACCGTCGACACTTGCTTGCCGAGCGGTGCAAGCGCCGCCCACAGCATATCGCCATAGAGTGGATCGACGGTGGTGTTCGTGACGATCGTCACCGACGTACCGCCGATGTGCGGTGCGAACAGCTCCGTGCGGCTCAGCAAACCGGTGCCGATATGAATGGGGTAGGCGCGTTCGCCCAGGTCGACGCTGACGGTAATCATGAATTTGCCTCGCGAGTGATACCGGCCATCTCGAGTTGCATGAGGACCATATTGACTAGTCCGTTCACCGAAGGGCGCCCGGTTTCGATGACGAAATGCGCGCACTCGCGATAGAGCGGGTCGCGTACCTCGTACAGGGCCTCGAGCTTCGCTTTGGGATCTTCGGTCTGCAACAGCGGACGGTTCTTGTCCTTGCGCGTGCGCAACCACAAATCGTGCGGATTCGCTCGAAGGTAGACGACGAATCCACGCGAGTGAAGAAGGGTTCTATTTTCGGGACGCAGAATCGCGCCGCCCCCCGTAGCAAGCACGATCGAATCGCGCGCCGTGAGCTCGGCGATGACCTGCGCCTCGCGCTCGCGAAAGCCGTCCTCACCTTCGTGCTCGAAGATGACGGGAATGCGCGCGCCCGTGCGCGCTTCGATTTCGTGGTCCGAATCGAAGAAAGGCCGCTCGAGCCGGCGTGCGACGGCACGACCCACGGTGGTCTTGCCAGCCCCCATGAGTCCCACGAAAAAAATGTTGGTGTGTGCGTCCCGCTCTTGCACCGGAATTCCTCTGATCGATTCGGGTAGGGTTCGGGCGCAGCTTACTGGCAAAGCCGCCGGGTTGTCGAGTGCGCCCTTGGCCGGTCAGACCATGCATCGAGCCCCCAGGCTAGTCGACGCCGATGATACGCGGCGTGATGAATACCGCGAGCTCGCTGCTCTGCTCGCGTTGCGCCCGATGGCGAAACAGCGCGCCGATAAGCGGTATTTTGCCCAACAGCGGCACGCGCGTCACATCGTTACGGTCCTGCCTTTCATAGATTCCACCAATCGACACCGTACCACCGTCCTCCACCTCGACCCGCGTGCGAACATGCTTGGTGTCGATCGCCGGACCCGCCGCGGTGGGCTCGCCCACGCTGTCCTTTGCAATCTCGAGATCGAGCACGATTCGACCGTGCGGCGTGATTTGCGGCTCGACCTCGAGCTTCAGGCTCGCCCGGCGAAACTGCACGCCCGACACGCCGCTTCGCACTTTCGCCTGATACGGCAACTCCGTGCCCTGCTCGACGACCGCCTTGGTACGATCGGCCGTCACCACGCGCGGGCTCGATACGATATGCCCGCGGCCCTCGGCCTCCAGTGCGCTGAGCTCGGTCGTCACGAGCCGCGTCGCCTGCGCGGCGAACAGCGTGAAGCCGGCCGTCGCGGCCCCGAAACCGGACAGCGCACCTGCCGACAAGTCATGTCCGATACCGTTCTGTCCATCGATGGCGGTCTTGGCGTCGAGACTACCCGCACGGATCGACAAGCGCGCCCCAAGGTTCTGCGAAAAGCCGCGCGCGCCCTCGACGATGCGCGCCTCGATCAGGACTTGCCGGCTTGGCTTGTCGATCGTAGCGATGAGCTCGGCCACCTGCGCAAGACGCGCCTCGAGATCGGTCACGAACAGCAGATTCGTACGAGCATCGGCCACGGCCGCGCCGCGCTTGGACAGGATGCGTTGCGCCCCGGAGGCCGTAAGCAGCCGCTGCACGTCCTCTGCACGCGGGTAGCGCAGCGCGAATGCTCGGCTCGCAAGCGGCTCCAGCTCCGCGCTGCGCGCGTGCGCTTCGAAGCGCTGCCGCTCGCGCGCAGCCAGGTCGGCCAGCGGCGCGACCCAGATCACGTTGTCGCGCCGCGACATGGCCAGACCGTGCACGTCGAGCAGCGTGTCGAATGCCGTGCGCCAAGGCACGTTCGTCAGATGCACCGAGACAGCGCCACGCACCCGTTCGCTCGCGACGATGTTGAGCCCTGTAAAGCGTGCGAACGCATCGAGCACGTCACTGAGCTGTGCATTCTGGAAATGCATCGTGACCGGCTTGTCGTCGTTTGCACCACCGTCATTCTGATTCTCGCTGCTCATACGTAACGGCGGTGCGAGCGGAATGGGCGGACCTTCGAGAGCCGGGCTGCGGGCAGCAGATTCAACAGGCGGCTCATGCGAAGCAGCACCGGCAGAGCCCGCGGATTGTGCCGGCTCATCTGAACGCAAGCCGCTTTCCGAATGGTCGCCAGACGTTTCTCGCGCAGCCGGGCCGTCCTCTTGTTCTTGTACCAGGGGGCCGCCCACGAATGGATTGGGCAACGGTTCGGTTCCTTCCCGCGGCCAGGCCTGACCGTTCTCCTCCCCGGACGATGCTTCCAGCGGCAGCGGCGGCAAAAGCGGCACCGACGCCCACGAGGTCGACGCGCTCAATGCTCCAGCCGCCAACCAGCTGCACAGGACGTGAGCACGGGTCATCGCGCCTCCTCGGCCAAGGCGAGCCTGCGGCTGCTCGCGCCGCCCGCGAGCGTCACATCGTTCATGCCGACGTGCACGAGCTGCTCGGAGCCGATTGCTTCGCCCAGCAACCGCATGATCGCCCCGTCCGGAGTCTCGAACAGCGCAAAGCCACGCACGCCTTCACGCATGAATCCAACGAGGCGTAGCGCGTCGGCGTGCAAACGGGCGAGCGCAGCCGCATCGAATGGATCGACAACCGAGGGCGGCCCGTTCTCATCCGCGGCCACCTCGTCTGTCTGTTGCTGCACGGACGCCGGCAACGCACCGAATACGTGCAGCGTCGACTCGAATAAGAGTTCGTCCGACTCGCGCGTCACGGCAAGCGACATCGGCACGACAAGCGACGGCAAACCGCCCAAGCCGCGCAGAAAGGCCATGACGTCAGCGAAGCCCCCTCGTGCAGCGAGGCGCATGGGCATTACCCTTTGCGCGCCCTCACCCTCGGCCGGCGCCGGCTCGAGCGCATTCAGGATCAATCCGCTACGCTCGGCCAAGCCGAATAGCGCCTGCCACGCCATGGTGGGAGAGTTCAACCTCGATGCTTGCGCCTCGTCGGCCAGCATGGCTTGTCGACGCAGTGCCGGCAAATGCGTCAGTTCAGCCTGCGCCTGCCCGATGCGGCGCTCGAGTTCGTGCAGTGTGGCTCGCTCAGCCGTGAGGCCCGCAAGCGCACCGACATGAAGCCCGTGCATGGCAACGGCAAACGCGGCGATCGCGATCGTCACGGCCGACATGAGCCGCCGCTGCACGCCCCAGTGCTCGGGCGGCACGAGAAGCGCCGGCAATCGCGACGCCCGCGCAGCGACGCGCAAGCTGCCGGACCGCCTTTCGCGATGGAACCAGACGAGCGAGCTCATGGCCGACTCCTTGCCTCGCGCACGCGCCGCTGCTGCGCGGCATCTGCAGCCTGCGACGGCTCCACGCCGTCCAATCGCGGACGCAGACGTACGTCGAGCTCGACCGCGTGATCGTGCCCGTCGACGAGACGCAGCTCGGCAATCTCGGCATGATCGATGCCACGCACACGTTCGAGTCTGCCGACCCACGCCGCTGCTGTAGCGCTATTGACCGCGCGTGCCTTGAGCTCGAAGCTGTCACCGTGCTGCTGGAGCCGGTGCAGCGCCACACCGTCGCCAGCCTCACCTGCCAGTGCGTCGACGACTTTCAGCAATACCGTGCGAGGTGCCGCGAACTGCGCGGACAGCGCCACGTGTTGCCGTTCGTCGTTAAACCTGCTCCCGAGTTGCCGGTACTGTGCAAGCGGACCGGCCAGACTCGACCATGTCGCCTCCAGCTTGGCGCGCCGCTCGGTCAGGCGGGCCATCTCGAATGGCCCCAACGCATTGCACGCGAGTGCCGCGCCGACGCCCAACAACGCTGACGATGCGCACTCGGCCAAGCGCCGGCGTCGCAGCCGACGCGCGGCCTGCTGACGATGCGGCAGCAAATTGAACCCCCGTACCCCCAGACCGTGTTGCCCACCGGCAGAGAGGCACCCTGCGCGCGCCGTCATTCGGCCACCCCGCGCAGCGCCAGTCCGAACGCGACGGCAAACGTCGACGCGTGGCGCCATTGGCGTGGCGCCATTGCCGCGTCACCCACACCGTCGTCGCAAAACGGCGCGCATTCGAACGGCACGACCGAACAACCGAGCAAGTCGCCGATGTCCGCTAGCGAGAACCCGACCTCGGCCATCAGCTCCAACTCGCCGCCGGCCACCGCCCACGCAGGAGCATGCCCACCCGCAAGGCTATGCAGGGCGCCAGCGAGATCCTCGTATTCGGAACCTGGATATCGCACGTGCGCCTCGACGACCTCATCGACGATGCGCCACGCATACACGCCGTCGCTGCCAACCCACAAGGCCACGAAGCACACGCCTTCGCCAAGCTCGAACGCCGCCGTATGCCAGAGCGCGCGCAACGCGGCAGGCGGTTCGCCATCGACGGCGCTCAGCGCAACGCCCGCTACAGCCGCCACCTCGACGCGCGCCTGCAGGTGCTCGCGCGCCGTGGCGGCGACAGTCATGCGCTGACCACGGGCCGCACCACCGGCCCGGGCGGCCTCTTCGACGAACCAATCGAGTGCTAACGCACTGCGCTCGAGCCCGGCCGCGCGTTCGGCCGCAGCCGCCGCAGCCGGCGCCATCGCATCGAGCACCGGCATGGACGAATCATCGGATGCATCGCGGACATCGGGCAGCGGAACCGAAGTGAGGACGGTCGCACTGCCGGGCACGGCCATCGCACAGCGCAGCAGACGCACCGAGCGCCGTTGTGGCCACTGGCCCAGCAATTCGGCGAGCGTCGCCGCCACCGCCATGCGATCGACGATCGCGACGCCCGACATAACCCCCTCGTCCAGCGAAGCCGCGCCGAGCCACTCGATTCTGACGGGGACCGCTTGCCGCACGCGGCTCAGCACCGCCAGCCTGACCTGGCGGCGGCTTATGTCGATTCCGGCCGCAAAACGGCGCGAGGTGGGCAGGGGAAGGTTTTCGATCAGCATGAGTTCTCCTCGAAGCACACGCGAGAGCCGCTCGAACACCGACCGGCTCGAGCGCTTGCGTCAGGAAAATTCTGCATACCGAAGGGAGCATGCAACATTAGACCGAGTGGCCAACGACGCACCTCGCCCGTTAAGCCAATCGAAAGCAGCCCCACGCGCCAGCTATAATCCGGCGGACCGTTTGTGTGCACTCGTATGGACCAGCTCCCACCTTCTCTGCCGCCTTCGTCGCTACCGCCGCCCGAGCAGCCGCCGTCACCGCCGCCCGCGCCGGGCAAGCGCAAGCGCTCGTTGCTGACGCGGATTCTGCTGGGCTTTGCCGGGCTTATCGCCGCGTGCGTCGTAAGCGCGGGGCTGCTCGTCATCTATGCGCTCGCCGTCGCAAGCCCGAATCTGCCCTCGCTCGATGCGCTGACCGATTACCGTCCCAAGGTGCCGCTGCGCGTCTATACGGCCGATCATGTGCTGATCGGCGAGTTCGGTAATGAACGGCGCGACGTCGTGCACATCGAAGCGGTGCCCGTGTTCCTCAAGCAAGCGATTCTCGCGATCGAGGACGCCCGCTTCTACGACCACGGCGGCGTCGACCTCGCGGGCATCGCGCGCGCAGGCGTGGCCGCGCTGACGAACGGTCACGCGACGCAGGGCGCCAGCACGATCACGATGCAGGTGGCACGCAACTTCTTCCTCTCGAGCGAGAAGACGTACACCCGGAAGGTGTACGAAATGATGCTCGCCTACAAGATCGAGCATGAGCTGACCAAAGATCAGATTCTCGAGGTGTACATGAATCAGATCTACCTCGGTCAGCGCGCCTACGGCTTCGCCTCGGCTGCGCGCGTCTACTTCGGCAAGGACCTGAAGGACATCACGCTCGCCGAAGCAGCGATGCTCGCGGGCCTGCCCAAGGCCCCGTCGGCGTACAACCCGGTCGTCAACCCGGCGCGCGCGAAGGTGCGCCAGCAGTACATCCTGCAACGCATGTTCGAGCTCGGCGACATCACGCGCGCCCAGTACGATGCCGCCATCAAGGAGCCGCCCACCGTCGTGCGCGCGCCCACACAGCAGTTCAGCGTGCACGCCGAGTACATCGCCGAAATCGTCCGTCAAGCCATGTATGCCCAATATCACGACGAGGCCTATACGCGCGGCCTGAACGTCGTGACGACGATCGATTCGGCCGACCAGGACAGCGCTTATCTCGCCTTGCGCCGCGGCCTGATGGCCTACGATTCGCGCCACGGCTATCGCGGCCCCGAGGCCTATGTCGATCTGCCGGCCGACGCGGACGCGCGCGAGGAGGCCATCGCCAACGCGCTCGATACACGCCCCGACAACGGCGACATCGTGGCCGCAGTGGTCACGTCGGCCGATGCCAAGCGCGTCGAAGCCACCCTCGCCGACGGCACCGATGTGGCGATCGAGGGCAACGGCCTGCGCTTCGCCGCCTTCGCCCTGAGCGCTCGCGCACAGCCGAATTCGAGCATTCGCCCGGGCGCGATCGTGCGCCTGCTCAAAAGCGACGACGGCAACTGGTCGATCGTGCAGCTGCCGCAAGTGGAAGGCGCGTTCATCTCCATCGTGCCGCAAGACGGCGCGATCCGCTCACTGGTCGGCGGGTTCGATTTCAACAAGAACAAGTTCAACCATGTGACGCAGGCTTGGCGCCAGCCGGGCTCGAGCTTCAAGCCGTTTATCTACTCGGCCTCGCTCGAAAAGGGTCTGGGGCCGGCCACCATCATCAACGATGCACCGCTCTTTTTCAGCGCGGCCGAGACCGGCGGCGCGCCGTGGGAGCCGAAGAACTACGGTGGCGGGTTCGATGGCCCGATGACGATGCGCACGGCACTGCAAAAGTCACGTAACCTCGTGTCGATCCGCATCCTGTCGCACATCGGCACGCACTATGCGCAGCAGTACATCACCCGCTTCGGGTTCGACGCCGAGCGGCACCCGGCCTACTTGCCGATGGCGCTCGGTGCGGGCCTCGTCACGCCGTTGCAGATGGCTGCGGCCTATTCGGTATTCGCCAATGGCGGCTATCGCGTGAACCCGTACCTGATCGCAGAAGTCACCGATCAGCAAGGCGTCGTGCTCATGCGCTCGCAGCCGATCGTCGCAGAACGTGACGCACCGCGCGCGATCGAAGCGCGCAACGCCTATGTGATGAACAGTCTGCTGCAAAGTGTCGCGCAACATGGCACCGGCGCGAAATCGAACGAGCTCGGCCGCACCGATCTGGCGGGCAAGACCGGCACGACCAATGAATCCCGCGACGCCTGGTTCGCCGGCTATCAACACACGCTCGCGGCCATCGCCTGGATCGGCTACGACAGTCCGCACAGCCTCGGCGACCGCGAAACGGGCGGCGGGCTGGCACTGCCCGTGTGGATGGACTACATGCGGCAAGCGCTCAAGGGCGTGCCGCCCTATCAGATGACCATGCCCGACGACGTGGTCACGCAGAGCGGCGAACTGTACTTCGAGGAATATCTGCCGGGCCACGGATTCGTCGCGACGGTCGGTGTCCCGCAGGCGACGGCGCCGAGCGAATCGGCAGGAGAGGAAGCCGGCACTGAGGCAGGCTCAGTGCCGGAGCGTGTCGGTGAAGACGAGAAGCAGCACGTGATGGGTCTGTTCGATCAGCAGCACTGATCGCCGACGCAAGGCGTGCCGCGTTACGCGGAGAACGTAACGGGCTCGCCGGCCTGTTGCGTTGCGTAGTCCGAAAGCGCGGCGAAGAATTCGTTGCCGCTGCGTGTATCACGCCACTGACCGTCGACGTACTTGAAGTGAAAACCGCCCGCTTTCGCGGCGATCCAGATTTCCTGCATCGGTGGCTGCAGGTTCACGATGATCTTGCTGCGGTTTTCGAATTCGAGCGTCAGCACGTTGCCGCTGCGCTCCGCCTCGATGTCGGCGTCGATGTCGTCGAGCGCCCGCTCGACGGCGGCCAGCACGGCTTCGGCCCGGGTAAGGTAGTCGCTGTCGGTCATGCTAAACTCCGGCGGTTAAACACATTCAGGCCATTCAGAGGCAGTCATGCGAGTCGTTTTGAGGATGAGCGCGATTGTAGCGGCTTTGCTGGCCGTTGCAGGAAGCGTGGCGCTAAGCGGCTGCGGACAACGCGGGCCGCTTTATATGCCGGCCGTCCCGCCGCTGCCCGCCAAACCCGCCGAGACAACCGAAGCGCCCACCCACATGGCGCCTGATGCCGCCAGCGACGCCCAACCCGGCGATCGCACGGGCTTGACGCTCGTCCCCGCCGACGATCTCGGCGCACAGCCCAAGGCCGTCCAGCCAGCGTCCGCAAGCGCCGCTTCGAGCACCGCCCCCCATTCATAACGCAGGTCCGCGCATGTCCCAATCCGCCTTCACTTACGTCGACGGCGTGCTGCACGTCGAAGGCGTCAGCGCCGTTACGCTCGCCGAGCAATTCGGTACCCCGCTTTACGTCTACTCGCGCGCGGCGCTGACCGATGCCTATGCAGCCTACGCACGCGCGTGCGCAGGCCGGCGTGCGTCGGTTCACGTGGCGGTGAAGGCCAACAGCAATCTCGCGGTACTCAACGTATTCGCACGCCTTGGCGCGGGCTTCGACATCGTGTCGGGCGGCGAGCTCGCCCGCGTGCTCGCGGCGGGCGGCAAGGCCGAGAACGTCGTGTTCTCGGGCGTCGGCAAGGGTGCCGATGAAATGCGCGAGGCGCTCGATGCCGGCGTGAAGTGCTTCAATGTCGAATCGATTCCCGAGCTCGATCGGCTCAATGCCGTCGCCGGCGCGCTCGGCAAGCGCGCGCCCGTGTCGCTGCGCGTGAACCCCGACGTCGACCCGAAGACGCACCCGTACATCTCCACGGGCCTGAAGGCCAACAAGTTCGGCGTCGCATTCGACGAAGCGCGCGCGACCTATCGCAAGGCTGCCGCGCTGCCGCATCTCGACGTGGTCGGGATCGACTGCCACATCGGCTCGCAGATCACCGAAATCTCGCCGTACCTCGATGCGCTCGACAAGGTGCTCGAGCTCGTCGAGCAAATCGAAGCGGACGGTACGTCGATTCATCACATCGACGTCGGCGGCGGCCTCGGCATCACCTATGCGAACGAGACCCCGCCCGAGATCGAGTCGTTCGTGCGCACGCTGCTCGAGCGCATCGAAACGCGCGGCCACGGCCATCGCGAGGTGTTCTTCGAGCCGGGGCGCTCGGTCACCGGCAACGCAGGCGTGCTGCTCACCCGCGTGGAGTTTCTGAAGGCAGGCGAGGAAAAGAACTTCGCGATCGTCGACGCAGCGATGAACGATCTGGCCCGACCGGCCATGTATCAGGCTTATCACGCGATCGATATGGTCGTACCGCGCAGCGACGCGTCGAAGGTCTACGACGTCGTCGGCCCAGTCTGCGAAAGCGGCGACTGGCTCGGCCGCGATCGTTCGCTCGCGGTCGAGCCCGGCGATCTGCTGGCGATCCGCTCGGCCGGCGCGTATTCGTTCACCATGAGTTCGAACTACAACACGCGCCCGCGCGCAGCCGAGGTGATGGTCGACGGCACCGAGGCGCACGTCGTGCGCGCACGCGAAACCGTTCGTGAATTGTTCGCGGGCGAATCGATCCTGCCGCGCTGACGCAGCCTAACGGGTAGGTCGGGTACGCGACGCCATGCGTGCCCGCGCCCAGGCCAGCAGGCGCCAGCCGAGCAACGCCAGCATGATCGCGCCGTAGAGCTTCGGCAGCAGCAGATCGTGCTTGCCGGCCTTCATCCACCAGAAGTGCAGAATCGCCAGCATCGCGATCGCGTAGATCGCACGGTGCAGCGTTTGCCAGCGCCGGCCCAACTTGCGCGCGCAAACGCGCGGCGACGTCGCGGCCAGCGGGAGCAGCAACAAGAACGCGGCAAAGCCGACCGTGATGAACGGCCGCTTGCCGATGTCCTTCACGATCTCGGCCACGTCGAACCATTTGTCGAACCACAGGTATGTGGTGAAGTGCAGCGTCGCGTAAAAGAACGCATACAGACCGAGCATGCGGCGAAAGCGCAGCAGCGCGTTGATGCCCGTGAGCTTGCGCGCAGGCGTGACGGTGAGCGTGATGCATAGGAACACGAGCGTCCACAGGCCCGTCGAGCGTGTAATGAACTCGATGGGGTTCGCACCGAGATTGCCGGTCATGCCGAACAGCACGATGCGCGCGAGCGGATACCACGCGGCGACGAACACCGCGATCTTGGCCGGCACGACCCAACGATCGCTGTTGCGCACAGGCGCGGCGCGCGCCCCATCGTGACGGCCCAGGCCGCGGGCCTGCACGCCACCGCTGCCACTAAGCGCGGACGTTTCGCTATTCATCGTCAAAATATTCCGTCAGGAATCAGAAGTACTTACGCAGATCCATGCCTTGATACATCGAGGCAACGAGATTGCCATAGCCATTGAACATCAAGGTCTTACGCTTCGGCGTGAAGAAACCATCCTCGCCGATACGCCGCTCCGTTGCCTGGCTCCAGCGCGGATGATCGACATTGGGGTTCACGTTCGAATAGAAGCCGTATTCGTTGGGCGCGTAGGTGTTCCAGCTCGTCGGCGGTTGCTTGTCGACGAAACGGATCTTCACGATCGACTTCGCGCTCTTGAAGCCGTACTTCCACGGCAGGACCATGCGCACTGGAGCGCCGTTCTGATTCGGCAGCACCTGTCCGTAGAGGCCCACCGTCAACAGCGCGAGCGGGTTCATCGCTTCGTCGAGCCGCAGGCCTTCCGAATAGGGCCAATCGAGGATCGGATCGGCAATGCCCGGCATCTGTGACGCATCGGCGAGCGTGATGAACTGCACGAATTTGGCGTTACCCGTCGGCTGGACGCGCTTGATGAGCTCGGCCAACGGAAAGCCGATCCACGGGACCACGATCGACCAGCCCTCGACGCACCGATGCCGGTACACACGCTCCTCGAGTGGTGCCAGCTTGAGGAGCTCGTCGATGTCATACACCTTCGGATTCTTGATCTCCCCTTCGACGCTCACCCGCCAAGGGTGCGGCCGCAGCGTGCCGGCATTGCGCGACGGATCGGCCTTGTCGGTGCCGAACTCGTAGAAATTGTTGTAGGTGGTGACATCCTTGTAGGAAGTAACCTTCTCGGGCACGACGAACTTCGCGTTCGTGTTCGCGGCCAGCTTGGCTGCTCTCGCATCAGGTGACGCGTAGGTGGCGAGTGCCAGGCGCGGCAAGCCGAGCAAACCGCCCGCCGCAGCGATCGGCGCCATGCCGGCGGCGGCAAGCAGCCTGCGGCGCTGCTCGAATACGGCTCGCGGGGTGATTTCGCTCGCGGCGATGTCCTCGCCGCGCAGCAAGATATGTTGCGCTCGTTTGATCAACACGGTGGCTGCTCCTGAATAAACGCCGGGCTCACACGAGAGCTCGCCTCGCCTTCGTTCGACCCGTCGGCTCTATATACCGTTCGGCGTCGCACTTGGATGCACGGTATTGCCCTGACAAAACAAAAAAACCGCCGATGGAGACCATGCGGCGGTTTTTTCCAACCATTCGGAGCAGCCTGCGGCTACAGCTTACCGTAGCTGTGCAGCCCCGACAGGAACATGTTCACGCCGAGGAAAGCAAACGTCGTCACGAGCAGGCCCGTGAGCGCCCACCAAGCTGCAACGGTGCCGCGCAGC
>NZ_RBZV01000016.1:0-1219 GCF_003628145.1 Trinickia fusca
CTGTGTTGCCAGCGCACCGAGAGTGCTATTGGTGGTGCTCAGGCCGGTGGAGAGGGAGCTGACACCGCTCACCGCGGTGGCGAGTCCGGTCGAGGTGGAGGTCGAGAGGCTCGTGACGCTGCTGTTGGTCGTGCTCAGGCCCGTCGACAGTGAACCGACATCCGTTGATTCCTGCGTCGCCAGCGCACCAAGATTGCTGTTGGTAGTGCTCAGCCCGGTGGAGAGTGAGCTGACACCGCTCACCGCGGTACTGAGGCCCGTCGAGGCTGAGGTCGAGAGGCTCGTGACATTGCTGTTGGTCGTGCTCAGGCCCGTCGACAGTGAGCCGACGTCCGTCGATTCCTGCGTCGCCAGCGCACCGAGATTACTGTTGGTGGTGCTCAAGCCGGTGGAAAGCGAACTCACGCCGCTCACTGCGGTGCTCAGGCCAGTCGAGGTGGAAGTCGACAGGCTCGTGACATTGCTGTTGGTCGTGCTTAAGCCCGTGGAGAGCGAACCGACGTCCGTCGACTCCTGAGTCGCCAGCGTACCGAGATTGCTGTTGGTGGTGCTCAAGCCGGTGGAGAGGGAGCTGACACCGCTCACCGCGGTGGCGAGGCCGGTCGAGGTCGAGGTCGAGAGGCTCGTGACGCTGCTGTTGGTCGTGCTCAGGCCCGTCGACAGTGAACCGACATCCGTTGATTCCTGCGTCGCCAGCGCACCGAGATTGCTGTTGGTGGTGCTCAAGCCGGTGGAGAGGGAGCTCACACCGCTCACGGCGGTGGCGAGGCCGGTCGAGGCGGAGGTCGACAGGCTCGTGACGTTGCTGTTGGTCGTGCTCAGGCCCGTCGACAGTGAACCGACATCCGTTGATTCCTGCGTCGCCAGCGCACCGAGAGTGCTGTTGGTGGTGCTCAAGCCGGTGGAGAGCGAGCTGACACCGCTCACCGCGGTGGCGAGGCCGGTCGAGGTCGAGGTCGAGAGGCTCGTGACGCTGCTGTTGGTCGTGCTCAGTCCCGTCGACAGCGAACCGACGTCCGTTGATTCCTGTGTTGCCAGCGCACCGAGATTGCTGTTGGTGGTGCTCAAGCCGGTGGAGAGGGAGCTGACACCGCTCACCGCGGTGGCGAGGCCGGTCGAGGTCGAGGTCGACAGGCTCGTGACGTTGCTGTTGGTCGTGCTCAGGCCCGTCGACAGTGAACCGACATCCGTTGATTCCTGCGTCGCCAGCGCACCGAGA
>NZ_RBZV01000016.1:1229-111132 GCF_003628145.1 Trinickia fusca
CGCTCAGGCCCGTGGAGAGTGAACCGACGTCCGTCGATTCCTGTGTTGCCAGCGCACCGAGATTGCTGTTGGTGGTACTCAAGCCGGTGGAGAGCGAGCTAAGGCCAGCCGAGGCTGAGGTCGAGAGGCTCGTGATGTTGCTGTTGGTCGTGCTCAGGCCCGTGGAGAGCGAACCGACGTCCGTCGACTCCTGCGTCGTCAACGCACCGAGATTGCTGTTAGTGGTGCTCAGGCCGGTGGAAAGTGAACTCACGCCGCTCATGGCCGTGCTCAGACCAGTCGAAGCCGAGGTCGAGATGCTCGTGACGTTGCTATTGGTGGTGCTCAGTCCCGTCGAGAGTGAACCGACGTCAGTCGATTCCTGCGTCGCCAGCGCACCGAGATTGCTGTTGGTGGAGCTTAATCCGGTGGAGAGTGAACTGACGTTGCTGTTCGTCGTGCTGAGGCCGGTGCTCAATGAGCTCACGCCACTTTGTGCTGCGCTGATTCCAGTCGAGGCAGAGGTCGACAGGCTTGTGACGCTGCTGTTGGTCGTGCTCAGGCCTGTCGACAGTGAACCGACGTCCGTCGATTCCTGCGTCGCCAACGCACCAAGATTGCTGTTGGTGGTGCTCAGGCCGGTGGAAAGCGAACTCACGCCGCTTACGGTGGTGCTGAGGCCGGTCGAGGCGGAGGTCGAGAGGCTTGTGACGCTGCTGTTGGTCGTGCTCAGCCCCGTCGAGAGTGAACCGACATCCGTCGACTCCTGAGTCGCCAGCGCACCGAGATTGCTGTTGGTGGTGCTCAAGCCGGTGGAGAGCGTGCTGAGGCCAGTCGAAGCCGAGGTCGAGAGGCTCGTGGCGTTGCTATTGGTCGTGCTCAGGCCCGTCGAGAGCGAACCGACGTCTGTCGATTCCTGTGTTGCTAGTGCACCGAGATTGCTATTGGTGGTGCTTAAGCCTGTGGAGAGTGAGCTGACACCGCTCACTGCGGTACTGAGGCCGGTCGAGGCGGAGGTCGAGAGGCTTGTGACGCTGCTGTTGGTCGTGCTCAGCCCCGTCGAGAGTGAACCGACATCCGTCGACTCCTGTGTTGCCAGCGCACCGAGATTGCTGTTGGTGGTGCTCAAGCCGGTGGAGAGCGTGCTGAGGCCAGTCGAAGCCGAGGTCGAGAGGCTTGTGACGCTGCTGTTGGTCGTGCTCAGTCCCGTGGAGAGTGAACCGACGTCCGTCGATTCCTGTGTTGCCAGTGCACCGAGATTGCTATTGGTGGTGCTCAAGCCGGTGGAGAGTGAGCTAACGCCGCTTACGGCGGTACTGAGGCCGGTCGAGGTGGAGGTCGAGAGGCTCGTGACGTTGCTGTTGGTCGTGCTCAGTCCCGTCGAGAGCGAGCCGACGTCCGTCGATTCCTGTGTTGCCAGTGCACCGAGATTGCTATTGGTGGTGCTCAAGCCGGTGGAGAGTGAGCTAACGCCGCTTACGGCGGTACTGAGGCCGGTCGAGGTGGAGGTCGAGAGGCTCGTGACGTTGCTGTTGGTCGCGCTCAGGCCAGTCGAGAGCGAACCGACGTCCGTCGATTCCTGCGTCGCCAGCGCACCGAGAGTGCTGTTGGTGGTACTCAAGCCGGTGGAGAGTGAGCTGACACCGCTCACCGCGGTACTGAGGCCCGTCGAGGCGGAGGTCGACAGGCTCGTGACGTTGCTGTTGGTCGTGCTCAGCCCCGTCGACAGTGAACCGACATCCGTCGACTCCTGCGTCGCGAGCGTACCGAGATTGCTGTTGGTGGTACTCAAGCCGGTGGAGAGCGAGCTGACACCGCTAACTGCGGTACTGAGGCCGGTGGAGGCTGAGGTCGAGAGTCTTGTGACGTTGCTGTTGGTCGTGCTCAGTCCCGTCGACAGTGAACCGACGTTCGTCGATTCCTGAGTCGCCAGCGCACCGAGATTGCTGTTGGTGGTGCTCAGGCCGGTGGAGAGCGAGCTGACACCGCTCACTGCGGTGGCAAGGCCGGTCGAGGCGGAGGTCGACAGGCTTGTGACGCTGCTGTTGGTCGTGCTCAGGCCCGTCGAGAGCGAACCGACGTCTGTCGATTCTTGTGTCGCCAACGCACCGAGAGTGCTGTTGGTGGTGCTTAAGCCGGTGGAGAGTGAACTGACGTTGCTGTTCGTCGTGCCGAGGCCGGTGCTCAATGAGCTCACACCACTTTGCGCCGCGCTGATTCCAGTCGAGGCGGAAGTCGAGAGGCTCGTGACGTTGCTATTGGTCGTGCTCAGGCCCGTCGAGAGCGAACCGACGTCCGTCGACTCCTGCGTCGCCAGCGCACCAAGATTGCTGTTGGTAGTGCTCAGCCCGGTGGAGAGTGAGCTGACACCGCTCACCGCGGTACTGAGGCCCGTCGAGGCTGAGGTCGACAGGCTCGTGACGTTGCTGTTGGTTGTGCTCAAGCCCGTCGACAGTGAACCGACATCCGTCGACTCCTGCGTCGCCAACGTACCGAGATTGCTGTTGGTGGTGCTCAAGCCGGTGGAGAGGGAGCTGACACCGCTCACGGCGGTGGCGAGGCCCGTCGAGGCGGAGGTCGACAGGCTCGTGACATTGCTGTTGGTCGTGCTCAGGCCCGTCGACAGTGAGCCGACGTCCGTCGATTCCTGCGTCGCCAGCGCACCGAGATTACTGTTGGTGGTGCTCAAGCCGGTGGAAAGCGAACTCACGCCGCTCACTGCGGTGCTCAGGCCAGTCGAGGTGGAAGTCGACAGGCTCGTGACATTGCTGTTGGTCGTGCTTAAGCCCGTGGAGAGCGAACCGACGTCCGTCGACTCCTGCGTCGCCAGTGCCCCGAGAGTGCTGTTGGTGGTACTCAAGCCGGTGGAAAGCGAGCTGACGCCGCTCACCGCTGTGCTGATTCCAGTCGAGGCCGAGGTCGAGAGGCTCGTGACGCCGCTGTTGGTCGTGCTCAGGCCCGTCGAGAGCGAACCGACGTCCGTCGACTCCTGTGTTGCCAGCGCACCGAGAGTGCTGTTGGTGGTACTCAAGCCGGTGGAGAGTGAGCTCACACCGCTCACTGCGGTGCTGAGGCCGGTCGAGGCGGAGGTCGACAGGCTCGTGACGTTGCTGTTGGTGGTGCTCAGGCCGGTGGAAAGCGAACTGACGCCGCTCACCGCCGTGCTGATTCCAGTCGAGGCGGAGATCGACAGGCTCGTGACGCTGCTATTGGTCGCGATCAGGCCTGTCGAGAGCGAACTCACGCCGCTTACTGCGGTGCTCAGGCCGGTCGAGGTCGAGGTCGACAGGCTCGTGACATTGCTGTTGGTGGTGCTCAGTCCAGTGGAGAGCGAGCTGACGCCGCTCACTGCCGTGCTGAGGCCGGTCGAGGCGGAGGTCGACAGGGTCGTCACGTTGCTGTTCGTGGTGCTCAAGCCGGTGGAGAGCGAACTCACGCCGCTCACTGCGGTGCTCAGGCCGGTCGAGGCTGAGGTCGACAGGCTCGTGACGTTGCTGTTGGCGGTGCTCAGTCCAGTGGAGAGAGAGCTCACGTCTGTTGATTCCTGCGTCGCCAGCGCACCGAGATTGCTGTTAGTGGTGCTGAGGCCTGTGGAAAGCGAACCGACCTTGCCGTTCGTGGTGCTGAGCCCTGTGCTCAACGAGTTCACACCGCTTTGCGCCGTGCTGATCCCCGTCGAGGCTGAGGTCGAGAGGGTTGTCACGTTGGCATTTGTGGTGCTCAAGCCAGTGGAGAGCGAGCTGACGTTGCCGTTGGTCGTGCTGAGGCCGGTGCTCAATGAGTTCACGCCACTTTGCGCCGCGCTGATTCCAGTCGAGGCGGAGGTCGACAGGCTCGTGACATTGCTGTTGGTGGTACTCAAACCGGTGGAGAGCGAGCTGACGCCGCTCACGGCGGTGCTGATCCCGGTCGAGGCGGAGGTCGAGAGGCTCGTGACGTTGCTATTGGCGGTACTCAGTCCAGTGGAGATCGAGCTGACGTTGCCGTTGGTCGTGCTGAGGCCGGTGCTCAATGAGTTCACGCCACTTTGCGCCGCGTTGATCCCGGTCGAGGCGGAGGTCGACAGGCTCGTGACATTGCTGTTGGTGGTACTCAAACCGGTGGAGAGCGAGCTGACGCTGCTAACCGCGGTGCTGAGACCCGTCGAGGCGGAGGTCGACAGGCTCGTCACATTGCTATTGGTGGTACTCAGTCCAGTGGAGAGCGAGCTGACGTTGTTGTTCGTGGCGTTGAGTCCCGTGCTCAAAGAGTTCACGCCACTTTGCGCCGCATTGATCCCGGTCGAGGTCGAGGTCGAGAGACTCGTCACGTTGCTATTGGTCGTTGACAAGCCCGTGGAGAGCGAACCGACGTTGCTGTTCGTCGTACTGAGGCTTGTGCTGAGGCTCGTGCTCACCGAATACAACTGACCACCATTGACCGCATCGGTGGACCCCGATGTCACGTTCCCGTTCGACACATTGATGATCTTGCGCTGCTGCGTACTGCTGCCCACGCTCACCACGTTGGCAGCACCCCCGTCCGTGCTCCCGGCACCCAGTGCAACGGAGTTTGATCCCGTGGCTATCGCACTGGAACCAATGGCCGTGGTGTTCGTGATGTTCAACGGACTCGCGCTTGTTCCCGATCCCGCAGATGCGCCCACCGCCACATTCCCGCTTCCGTTCACGTACTGCCCGGCGCTCGATCCGATTGCCGTGTTGCTGCTGCCGGTGGCGTTTTGGCCCGCGTTGGCTCCGTTATCCGTATTGTTGTCGCCCGTGGCGCTTGTGCCGCTCCCGCCACCGTAGAACGTATCGTTATTTCCCGTGCTCGCGGTGTACCCGGAACTGACGCCGCAAACAGAGTTAGTCCCGCCGCAAGTATGATCGCCGCTCGATGCCAATGCCCAATTCGGCGAGAGCATATAGGTGGTGGCCGCCAGCGCCGCAGCCACTGCGTGCGTTCGCCGCACCGCCCGGGTTCTCCCGCCCGACTTGCCCTGTCCCGCCACACCTTCCGCGACAACGACAATCTGATTCAGCCTACGGCTAAAAATGCACTTATAGACTTTGTTCACGACTTCCCCCGGTTTTTTCCGTCAGTTCGCCGAAAGCGATTTCAGATATATTTCGTAGTGCGAATAATTATCTCGTCTGTACATCAGAACATCGGAATACCAGGTGGTATCCCTGTAGCTTCTTCACCAAAAGAAGATGCGAGTATTCCCACTGCACGACCAGATCACCGTCTTCGGCTATCTGCACTCGTCCATATGGTGATGCCCCCGTACGAGTAATTTGTATGTCGCTCTTGATGCGGTGTTTGCAGCGACGCGAATCGCGCGCTCCTTACACCACGGCCGCCGTTGGCGTGCTTTTGTATGACCACGCGACTGTCTATGCAAATAGCGGGCCATTCAAGCACTCGGCCCGCTCGTGCTGGTGAATAGGGGGCTTTGCGCGGGTAGGCGCCAAGAGGATGGCGCGACTGTGTCATTCTTGAGACGGTAGTTTGGCGTTACCGTCTCTCGTGTTTTCCATGGCTGATCGGCGTGCTCAGGCTGATATCAACCTTTGACGGGTAATTGTGGTGGGCGGGAGCTAGTCGAGAGTGTTGCTGAATTGAGATTGCTGCGAGGGCAGCCGCTAGCATTGATGCGGAATCATCGACTCGACCATGACGAGCAAGTTGTTGAGCATGATAAGGAACTGGCCCGACAACCGCAGTGAATGCCCTTCGCACGTAAACGAAAAAGATGGGCGCGGGGTGACCGAGCCCATCGAAGGGTCCGCACGCGCGGGGGCGTACGGACAGGGGCACCGCACGCGTTGCGGACGCGCCGTTATGGCATCCGCGAACGCAACGTCGCCGTCGTGAGGGTTATAAGGCCGAACCGGTCATGGTCGGCAAGAGGATCCGGTAGACGTGAATGAACGCGGGTCCGAGCAACACCGTGAGCAGGGCGGGGAAGATGCAAAACGCGAGCGGTAGGAGCAGTTTCAAGGCGATCTTCGCAGCCTGCTCTTCGGCGCGCATGCGACGGCGTGTGCGCAATGTGTCGGAAAGCACGCGCAGCGAATCGCCGATGCTCGTACCGAATCGTTCGGCTTGAATCAGCATGGTGCAGAACGAGTCGATATCTTCGACACCCGTGCGCAGCGACAGATTGCGCAACGCTTTCTCCTTGGTGAACCCTGAGCGGAGCTCGAGCAGCATCAATTCGAGTTCGCTGGACACCACCGTGCTGCGGATCTTGATTTCCTCGGCCACCTTCATGAGTCCCGCGTCGAGACTCAGGCCGGCCTCGATGCAAACGGTCAGCAAATCGAGCGCGTCTGGAAAGTCCTCGAAGATCGTGCGCTTGCGGCGATCCACGCGGCGGTTCAGCACGAAGGTCGGCAAGTAGTAGCCGAATCCGCCGAGCCCGATCAGGATCGCGCAGAACCCGAATGGCTTGGCGGTGATCGACGTGCCTAGCAGACCCACGAGCGCAACGAGCGGGAAGGCCAGCGCAAGCACCGTTTTAGCCGCGAAATAGACCGCCGAGGCGCCCGAGGATCGCCAACCCGCATTCATGAGGCGGATGCGCAGTGCCGAGGTTTCCCAGTTGTCCTTGGGGATCGACAGCTTCGCAATGGGTTGCGAAATGTTCGCGATTTTTTCGAGCCACTCTGTGCCGGTACCGATGCCGGTGCCAACAGAGCCGGCCGATGGCGTGGCACGAGCCCCGCCCGCCTGCTCGATGCGTTGCCGGATGTCGCGCGGCACGAAGAGCAGCATGGCACCGAGCGCGCCCGCGAACACGAAGGCGAACAGGCCGACGAGCAGCAAAACGTTCATGGCATTGGATGATTGCATGACATCTTCTCCCTATCTTGAACCGTAGCGTGCTTCTCTGGCGCGCAGGACTACACGCGAATCCTGATGATTTTTCGCATCCAAAGGACGCCGCTTACCATCATCACGGCCATGGCGTACAGCACGTTCAGGCCGGCGGGGTCCGTCCAAAGCACTTCGAGGAACGACCGGTTCAATACCATCATGGCACCTGCCGTGATGAAAGGGAGCAGGCCAAGCACCCACGCTGACAACTTGCCTTCCGCGGACAGCACGCGAACCTTGTCGAACAGCTTGAACCGTTCGCGCAGCAGGAATGCAATGCTGTCGAGCACTTCCGCGAGGTTGCCGCCCGTTTCGCGCTGAATCAGCACGGCGATCACGAAGTAGCGCAAATCGCGAATCGGCACGCGTGTCGCAAGGTTCATCAAGGCTTCGTTGAGCGGCACGCCATAGTTGATTTCGTCGAACGTGATGCGGAATTCGCCGCGCATCGGTTCGGCGAACTCGGTGCTGACCATGCCGATCGCGCTCGGGAACGAGTGGCCTGCGCGCAGCGCGCGGCTGATCGTGTCGGCGACTTCGGGCAGCTGCCGTTCGAGCTTGCGCAGCCGCTTGGTGCGATGGCGAGAGACATAAAGGAACGGCAGGGCACCGGAGGCGAGCGCGGCCAGTGCGGCAAATGCCATCGGTATCGGCAGGAACGTGGCCACTGCAAGCAGGACGAGCGGTATCGTCAAGCTCATGAGGCACAGCCGCGAGACGGTCCAGTTCAGTCCTGATTGCTGAATCAGCAGGTCGAGCGTCTTCACGCGCGGCAACTGCATGATCAGTTTCTCGAACTGGCTCGATTCCTTCAGCATGCGATCCTTGAGGATCGTCAGCCGCTCCTTCTGCACCTGTCCGCCTGCGGACAGCGCGCGAATGCGCGACTCGATGCGCTTGGCGGCGGCCCCATGCTTGCTGTTCCACCACAGATACAGGCCTTCGAGCGCGAGCACGACGGCGACGAACACCAAGACGATAAACGCGTAGTAGATCGGGTCCATTCTGGTTACCTATCGGCTCAGGTGGTTTCGAAGCGTCGTGCAGGATCGTAGATGGCATCCGGCAAGTTGATGCCGAATGCCTGCAAGCGTTCGACGAATTTCGGCCGCACGCCGGTCGCGCAGAAGTAGCCGCGCACGGCACCCGACTGGTCGACGCCGGTTCGCTTGAAAGTGAAGATTTCCTGCATGTTGACGACCTCGCCTTCCATGCCGGTCAGCTCCTGGATACTGACGATCTTGCGCCGGCCGTCGGTCAACCGCGACGCCTGAATGACGACCGAGATCGCGGATGCGATCTGCTGACGCATCGTCTTCGGCGGCAGCCCCATGCCGGCCAGGCTGATCATGTTCTCGAGGCGGGTGAGCGCGTCACGCGGCGTGTTCGCGTGGATTGTCGCGAGCGAGCCTTCATGGCCGGTATTCATTGCGGCAAGCATGTCGAGCGCTTCCGCGCCGCGCACTTCGCCGAGGATGATGCGATCGGGACGCATGCGCAGCGAGTTGCGCACGAGCGTGCGCTGCGTGATCTCGCCGCGGCCTTCGATGTTCGGCGGGCGCGTCTCGAGCCTCAGCACATGAGGCTGCCGCAACTGCAGTTCCGCGGCGTCTTCGATCGTCACGATGCGCTCGTCGCTCGGGATGAACCCGGACAGGATGTTCAGCAGCGTGGTTTTGCCGCTGCCGGTACCGCCCGATATGAGGATGTTGACTTTGGCCCGCGCCAAGGCATCGAGTAATTCCGCCATCGGCGGCGTAAGGGTTTGCAGTTGGAGCAGGTCGGAGACCTGCAGGGGAGTGACGGCGAAGCGCCGGATCGAGACGAGCGGCCCATCGATCGCCGAAGGCGGAATGATCGCATTGACCCGTGAGCCGTCCGGCAAGCGCGCATCGACCATCGGATTCGATTCGTCGATGCGCCGCCCCATGCGCGACACGATCTTTTCGATCACTTTCATCAAGTGCGCGTCGTCGTAGAACGTCACGTCGGTCAACTCGAGCCGGCCTTTGCGTTCGACGTAGGTCTGCTTGAACGTGTTGACGAGGATGTCCGATACGGTCGGATCGCGCAGCAGCACCTCGAGCGGCCCGAAGCCGAACATTTCGTCGTACACGTCGACGATGAGCTGCTTGCGTTCGGCATCGCTGGCGGGGGCCCGCTCTTCTTCGAGAATGCGGCCGATGAGCGCAGCGATCTCCTGGCGGACTTGATCGACCGGCAGCCGTGACAGGCGTTCCAGTTCGACACGCTCGAGCACCGACAGATGAACCGAGCGCTTGAGTTGCTGATACACGTCGTGCGCCATGCCGTTCGGCGAGGCTGCCGCACTATTGCGCTCGCCGAACGATGGCACGAACTGATTCGATATTTGTTCACGCAAAGACATCATGGTCTCCTGTCCCAGGCTGAGGTTTTCCTGGGGTTAGCGCTTCAGCTGTCGGCAAGAGTCAGCGCTTTATCACTTACGCCTGCCCCACGAAGCGCGCCTACCCCGATCCGATACAAAGCTGCCGTTTCTCACATGGTCTTGAGCTTGGGCGCTGCGCTGCGGCTGAAGAACCTGGATCGCGGCGCTTCGCTACGCATGCGGCCGCGCATGGGCGCCGGCGCGCGGCCCGCGATCTTCTCAGCGAGCTCCCGCACACAGCGCGACACGCCGCAGCTGCGGCTCAGCGTGACGAGGGGCACACCTTCGTTCAACGCATCGGCCACGATGTCGGGGTCATCCGGCAGCACCTGATAAGGCTGCATGTCCAAAACCTCCTCGAGCGCGTCTCGTGCACGTTCGGCGTGACGGGTGTAACGGTTCAGCAAGAACCTGATGCGTTCGGCGGGGTAGCCAAGCGACGCGAGGATCTCTTGCAGGCGCCGCCCGGCGCGAACATGGGGCATGCTGGCCTGCAGCACCAGGTAGATTTCGTCGCTGCGATCGAGAGCCAGCATCGAGAGCTGATTGAGGGACTGCCCGAGGTCGAAGATCACGAAGTCATAGCGGGGGATCGCGACGCCGAGGATCCATTCGAGCCGTTCCTGCTTGATGTCGGCGGCTTTGACAGGGTCGCCTGCGCCGGCCAGCACATGCAGCGTCTCGCTGACATGCGTGACGCTCGCTTCGAAGAAGGCCGAGTCCATGCGATCGATCTGCTCGCAAATGCGTGGCAGCGTGGAAGAGGGCGTTTCGTTGGTGACGAGAAACGCCGCATCGCCGTAGAGCTGATTGAGGTCGATCAACAGCACGCGATTTTGCCGAACCGTCGAGAGCGCATGCGCGACGTTGCACGCGATGAAGCTGGTGCCGGCACCGCCCTTGCACGACATGAACGACAAGACCCGCGTGACGGGCGCGCCGTTCTGAACACGCTTGGCGTCGGCGCGAACGAGTGCGTCGGCTAGCGCGCGCTGATCGAGCGGCCAGCCGAGCACGTCGCGAAAGCCCGCTCGCATCGCGGCGATCAGCGTTTCCGGTGACGCATCGGGCGTGACCAGAATGCACGTGAGGCGACTGTGCCGATGGCACAGCTCGGACACGGCCTGCAGCTCGGCGTCCTCGAGCGACAGCGCGTCGACGATGAGAACATCGAACGCACCGAGGCTGTCTGCCCGTTCCACCAGCTGCGAAAGGCTGTCTGCGGCTCGCGTGGTGCGGCAATTGCCGCATTCGGTAACCAGATGTGCGACCTGGCCAAGCCGGGCGGTGTCTTTCGAAATGCAGAGAATATCGATCATGATCTTGCCTGCGTCGCTATTGAAAGTTTATTGACAGACCGTGCCACCGGTGGACGTCGTGAGGCTCTCGCGCGGCAGCGTGGTCGCGAGCGGGGGCATCGTGAGCGTGAGTGGGACGAACGGAATCATTGTTTGCACGGTGACACCGGTGATACTGACCGTAACGAACGTGCAGGTGCTGCGCGCCGTCGATGGGTCCGAGTCACAGCCGGACGGCAAGTAGCTCAAACTCACGTTCGAGGTGGCGAGCAGGGGCAGCAGTGCAGTCATCTTGGTCTTGATGAACGAGGCATCGGCATCGCAGACCGAGGCGGTGCGCGCGCCAAGGCGCGTGGCTTCGCTTGCGGTATTCCAGTAGAACAGCACGCGGCCGAACTCGCAGATGCCGATCAGCAAGGTACAGAACACTGCGGCGACGACGGCGAACTCCACCATGGCAGCACCGCGTTGCTTACGCCCACGCGATGGGAGAGGGTGTGCGTGCGCGTTCATGACACTTGCCTCATCACGGTGAAGATGTCGTCGAAGGTGATCGGCAGATTGAGGAACGGCTCGATCGGCGAATACGGGTAGCCTTTGATCTTCACTTCGACGAGGTTGATGCTGCCCGACTGGGCACCTCCAGACGCGGCGTTGTTCGTGTCGTAAGTCGGGACGTTGCTGAACGCGGCCGGGTCGGTGGAGTCCTGGCAATTCGTCGTGTTCACGGCGTCGCAGACCACCACCATCGACGTCTTGAGACCGGTGACGAGCGCGCTGCCCGTGCAAGCCGTATTGCCGTACGTCGCGAGACACTGCGCTTGAGCGAGCGGGTAGGAAGGGTCGGACGGAAGGTACGTCGACAGATACCGAGCCGCGTCGCGCGTCGACTTGGTGAGCGCCTCGTATTGAGCGATCGCATGGCCGAACTCGGCGACACCGGTCACGAGCACCAGGAGCGGGATCAACACGATGGCGAACTCCACGGCGGCTGCGCCGCGCATGCGTTTGAGCGTGCAAGGGCGTGTTTTCATGATGGCCTCGTTCATTGCACCAATACCGGAACCAGCGGACCGACCGCACTGCTGTCGCCGGGAACGCCATGCGTCGCGCACGGCACGCTCGCGTCGGTCGACTTTCCTTCGTACTCCAGATGGACTGGGCCGGCATTGCCGCCCTTGGCCATCGGATCGAGCATGAGCACGCAGTCCCACCAGAGGATGTTTGCCTTATGGCCGGCCAAGAGTTGCCCGCAATCGACTTCCGGCGCCAGCGCGAGCCGTCGATCGGCGCCGGCCGTGTAGTTCGTGCCCGAATCCGATCCGCTTGTGCTGACGCCTGAACCTGTGTCGCCCTGATACGCGGTGAACGTCGTCCGCTTGCTGACGAAATCGGAATACGCGTTGCTTTGCGCCGCCCAACTCGTAGGCGTATAGGCATATCCGGTGAAATCGGGGGTAGCGCCCGATTGCGAGTACGGATTGGCATAGATGCCGAAACGCGTGTTCCAGGCGCCTGAATCCGTGAGCTTGTTGCCCGGCGAGCCGATGCTCGAACCCGTAGCCGGCAAGCTGCAGTAGTTGCCTGTCAGCTCGTTTCTGACCGATACCGCGCTGTTGCTGCCGTCAAGGGCGGACCAGCCGAAATTGCCGGCCCCGTAGCTCGGCGGCGATCCGGTCTTGGATGAGATCCACTGGCCTACCGAGTAGGACTGGCCGGCTATCGGTGGACTGACTTGCGTGCCGGCCTGGCAGACGAACACCGGGATGGCGCATGTCGTTTGCGCGGGGCCGATCGTGGCGACTGCGGCGGCCGATACCGCTGCATTGGCAACGTTGACGCCGGGTATGAAATCGAGGAGCTGGATGAACCAGTTCTGGATGTTCGTAAGCGACGTCGTGCATTGCACGTATTGGATGGTCGAAGGCGAGGCGACCACGTTCTTCGGCTGAAACGGCGAGCTCAGCGAAGAGGTGAAGAGCACGTTGGTGTTGACCGCGAGCTGAACCGGATTGCTCTGGAAGAACGCATAGTTGAGGTGGCCGGCGGTGATGCCGGCCGCCTCCGACACGGACAGATTGATCGTGGCGCCGGTCAGATCGCGAGCGGCTGCAAGCGCGCACGAATCCGCGCTGTTTTGCAGTTCGCTCTTCACGACATACATCTTGCCGAGATCGAGCGCGAGCCCGACGAATGCGATCAGCGTCGCGAGCGCGAGCGCGACGAGGACCGCCACGGCACCGCCCTCGGTTCGGCGAGGACTGCCGCGCATGCTTCTTGGGGATTCGCGACGCATGATGATCTCCCGTGCCTATTGATGACGTCATTGAGCGGCGGACGTACCGCTGCCGATGCCGATTACGAACGGATACGAAGGCGGTGCGGGCGTCGTGTACGACTTGTCGTACGCCGCCATCGTGGACACGGCGGTCTTGCCGTCGATGCCGTCCGCCGAGGGCTTGTTCACGCCCGCGTTGGCGTCGATGACTTGCGCCTGACGGATGGCGGTGACGGCCTCGCCGAAATGCGCGTCCCAGATGGGCGAGCTGGACATGCAGCCGCCGAGCAGTGCGCAGGCCGGCACGATGGCGAGGGCCCGGCGCGCGAAGACAATGAGATCGAGTTTCATGATGTTCCCCTGGGTATCACTTCATTGCTTGGCCGGTTCGTCCGATACGCTCGATACCGTGGCAGGCTGTGGCGCTGCTGGTTCGGCGCTTTGGGCGTTCGCCTCATCGAGATGTTCGGTGGGCATGGCTTGCGTTTCGTCCGCGGTAGCGGGGGCAGGCACGGGTGCAGCGTCATCTGAAGGCGCGGCTGCTGCTGGCGCCGGTGTGCTCGCCGACGGCGCGCTTTCCTCTGCATGGGTCGGCTGCGTAATGGTGTCTGGCGAAGCCGAACTCGTCGCAGCGGGCGCAGATTCAGCCGCAGGCGCGGGTGCGGGTGTGCTCGCGGACGGCACGCTTTCCACGACGTTGGTCGTTTGCGGCGCCGTGGTTTCCGGCGCAGCCGAACTCGTAGCAGCGGGCGCAGGTGTGGCTGCTGCCGGCACGCTTTCCACCACGTTGGTTGGCGTCATCGTGGTTTCCGGCAAAGCCGAGCTCGCTGCTACGGGCGTCAGCACCGGTGCCGGTATAGCCGCCGATGGCGCGCTTTCCACCGCCTTTGTCGTTTGCGGTGCCGTAGCCTCGGAGGAAGCCGAATGCGTCGAAGCAGGTGCCGGCTCGGTTGCAGGCTTGTCACGCGGCACCAGTGCCGAATCGGCCGGAGCCTCCGGTGCGCGCGGCACCGGTGCCGGCAACGCGGCACTCGGTTGCGTGTTCGAAGGCGTAGTCGGCTGTGTCGGCGCTTTGCTTTGCGGGCTTACAGCAGGAGCGGCCGTCTTCACGTGCGAGGCATTTCGTCCTTCCATGTCGCCGGTGGCATAGACATCGATGTCTTTCGGCTGCGTGAAGCTGTCGGTCGGCAACGGATAGTTCGGGTTCGTCAGCGGCTTGACCAAGTGCGGCGTGATGACGAACACGAGCTCTGTCCGATCCTGCTGGAACGACGTGCTCCGCATGAGCGCACCGATGACCGGCAGTTCGCCGAGTCCAGGCAGTGCCTTGAGCGCCCCCGTGATGTTGTTGCCGATCAGTCCGCCGATGGCAAACGACTCACCGTCATTCATCTGGACCGTCGTCGATGCGCGGCGCGTCGTGATGAGCGGCAGAATGGCCGTGCTGCTCGTACCGAGGGCGCTGACAGTGACGCCGGTCGGCGACAGCTCCGACACTTCCGGCGCGACTCTCAGGTTGATATGGCCGTTGGCGAGTACGGTCGGCGTGAATTTGAGCCCGACGCCGAACTCCTCCTCTTGAAGCACGATCGTCGTGCCGCCGTTGGAATTGCTTTGCGGCACGGGGATGAACACTTTGCCGCCGGCGAGGAACGAGGCTTCCTGACCGCTCACGGCGACGAGGTTCGGCTCCGCGAGGATCTTGGTGAGGTTGTCCGTCTTCTGGGCGTCGATCGACATCTGGAGCGGCAGCTTGTTGGCCTTGCTGCCGGAAAGGAGCGTCGAAGCGCCCGTGAGCAGATTGCTGACGAGGGCACCCTGCCACGAACCGAAGCCGCCTTGAAGATTCAGCGACGAGCCGAGCTGATCGATCAACGTCTTCGAGACCTCGGCGACCTTCACCTCGAGCATGACTTGCTGAGGCGAATCGAGGTTCATCATGTTGATGACTTCGGGGTCCTTGTTGGAGCTCGTCGTCTGCTGGCTCATGCTCGTCGAGCCGTTGCCGGAGCTGGAGGAGGCCGATTGCGATTGCTGCGTGGGCTGCGCGCCTGCGTAGGCTTTCGCGATCTCCATGGCTTGCACGGCGACGGGCGCGCTCGACACGTGCCCACCGAGCACCAGGTTGCCCGCTGCAGTCGACACGCGAATGCCGTGCTCTTCAGGCAACAGCTGAGCGAGCGTTTTCTGCAGCCCGACGGCGTCGACGTTGACCATCACGTCGATGATCTGGCAAGCACCGCTTTGTCCCTGGACGATCATGTTGGTCGTCCCGACGTTCATGCCGACGAGGTAGAGCGTCCGGGGCGACACGAGCGTGCCCTGGACGATCGTCGGATTGCCGAGCGTGCGATTGCGCACCGGTTCGGCGAGCGGCACGAGCGTCGACTTGCCGACCGCCAAGGTGACGCTGGATTCTTCGCTGATGGCGCCGGTGCAATTCGGGCCACGCAGCGGCGCGGCGGCCGCCGCAGCTGCCGCGGCCGTTGCGCCGGCAGGCACGGCCGCCATGCTGATCTTCATCGGCATGGGCCTACCACCCTTCGCCATGAGCGGGCCGCTCTCGGCCGCTACCTGCGCCTGCGCAGCCTGTGGAGTCGCCAGGCCCGCTCCGAGCAGAGCGGCCAATACTGCGGCGCTCAATATGCGGCGCCGTGGAGCCCGGTCCATTACGCACTTCAGTTTCGTTTCCATTTCGTGTTGCCCCCGGTTGTCAACTTCAGAACTTCATGACATGTCGTGTTTTGCTTTCATTGATTCGCGCGCGTTGGTCTCATCGCGCGCTTGATTTCGGTGCCTGCTAGAAACATTCGACGCTTCCCATCACGCCCGACAGCACGCCAACGCAGTCGCGCTTCACGGGAGCGGCGGGGCGAGCGGCATAGCGGACAACGCGCGTCACCGGTTTCGCCGCAACAGGTGCCGAGGCCGGAGCAGCGGGCGTGCCGAGCAGCGTGAACTTCGTTGCGCCGTTCGTATCGAGCGTGTCCTTGTCGACCTGATTGCGCAGCACCAGCGACAGCGTGCCGACGCTGCGCGCGAGATCGAGTTTTTCGGCTTGGTCGGGCGTGACTTCGAGCGTGACCGCGTTGACTACCTTCGGTTGCGTATCGTCGCGGCTGACCTGCTGGGCTACGGCGAGCACGAGGATCTTTTCGAGCACGATCTTCGAAATGCTCTGCTGCTGGTCGTTCTTGGCTTGGGGCTCCTGCGTGTTCACGATGACGTCGACGTAGTTGCCCGGCAAGGCGAAGCCCGCCACGCCGATCACGTCATTGACGCGGACCGTGATCGCCCGATCGCCAGGGTTGATGACCGCGGACAAGCCGCCTTTCGTGCCGAGCGGCGCGAGCTTCGATTCGAGCACCGGTTCGCCGCGACTGAGGGTCGTGCGCACGACGCGTCCGTCAAGCGCCTTCGCATCGGTGAAGGCGCCTGGAGGGACGCTGGCCGTCGGCCAGCTGACGGTACGAACCATGTTCGTGTTGAGGGGCTGGCCCAGATTGACGTCCTCCGTCACGACTGCAACCGTGGTGGTAGAGTGCGACGAGGTATTCATCAGCCATCGGGATGCGAAGACGACGGCGGCCAGGCCGGCTAGCATGGCCATCACCAGCATGATGAGAGCGCGACTGTTTTTCATGACAAGACTCCTGGTGGATCATGGGTGCGGGCATTTCAGCTCGCGGCGTACTTTTTGTCGGGACGTGTGTCGGTTGGCGGGTAGCGGCTGTTGCTCTCCGTCGAGGTGGTAGCGAAGTAGCTGTTCCAGGCTTCGCGCAAGCCGTCTCCTGTCACTTCGCGGGCTGTCCCCCGGTAGTCGACGGACGCGCTGATCAGGCTCAACAGGTCACGCGGATAGCAGGCGAGAAACGGCTTGCCGGTCGGCATGTGCAGCTCGTGCAGCAGGTAGTCGAATGCGGCTTGCGTCGTCGCCAGTCCGAGCGTGGCGCAGCACGCTTCGAATACGAACTGGTAGCTCTCGAGCGAGAGCGGACCCATATGCAGCTTCGAGCCGAGGCGGCGCAGAAACGCGTCGTCGCCGATCGCGGCCGGATCGAGGTTGGTCGAGAACACCGGCCACACGTCGAACGGCGCGGTGAAGCGGGCGCCGGACTGCAGCGTGAATAAGTCGATGCCCCGATCGAGCGGCATGATCCAGCGATTGAGCAGATCTTGCGCAGCGATTCGCTGGCGTCCCAGATCGTCGACGATATAGAGACCCATGTTCGCCTTCATATGAGGCGGTGCCTGATAGAACCCGGACGCGCTGTCATAGCGCAAGTCGAGACCTTCGAGCGTGAGCTCCCCGCCCGAGAGCACCATGGGCCGACGGCACAGGCGCCACCGCTTGTCGCCCACCGCCGCGCCATCCGCGGCAGGGGCGTCGTGGTGCAGCAGAGGGTCGTACATCTGCACGATCTCACCGCCCACGTAGAGGGCATACGGAATCGGTACGTCGCCTTGCAGCAGCAACCCGAGCCGCTCGGCGAGGAACGTCTTGCCGCTGCCGGCCGGGCCGTAGAGCATCAGCGGCCGGCCGGCATTCAGCGAGGCCGCTGCCGAGTCGAGCAAGGCCCGTTCGATGCGCACGTCGCGAAAGGCCGTGCGCACGTCGGCTTGAGTGATGCGCTGGCGCCGCACCGAATGCTCGCGCACGGTCTCGATATAGCTCTCATAGGACACGGGCGCCGGTCCGCAGTAGCTGCAGCGCGAGATTTCATCGACGGCCATGGTTCGGCCCGCTTCGGTGAGCCTGAAATGAACATCGATGTCGGTGGCCCCCCGATGGGTAATCTCGGCCAGGCGCTCGCGCACGAGAAATGCCAGGACGTCTTCGAGCACGGCAATCGGCAGCTTGTGCCGCTCCGAGAGTTCGGAGAAGTGCGACTTGCCGTTCAGCAGCGTGGACTTGAGCGCGAGGCGGCCGACGAACACGGGCGGCAAACCTGTTTCCGCGAGAGAGCGGGGCGCACGTAACCACGCACTTGTCTGATCCGCGGGACGTCCGCGGTGCAGGCGCGTGATCTGTGCGGAGCCGCCGTGTTCGGTATTCTGTTCGTTCATGGTTTGTCTCCCTGTTTTCGCGCGCGTCATGCCGCTGCCGAAAAAATAAGGACACCTACGGTTCCCGCCGCGATCGCCACGCCATACGGAAGCGATCCGACCGATTTGATCCGCGCGCCCGTGCCGGATCCTTCCCGGGTTCCGGCGCGCCACCCGCCGTAGGCGAGGTGCACGATGTTCGTGAGCATCTGACCCAGGCGGCCGCGGCATGCGGAAAAGGCGATCGACCAGGCGCCGCCGATGACGAAGGTCACCAGGGCGATATAAAGAATCATGAGCGGCCCGACCCATGAGCCGATCATCAGCAGCAGCTTGACGTCGCCGCCTCCCATGCCTTCGAGCACGTATATCGGTACCAGCAGCGCAAATCCAGCCATACCACCCGCGAACCAGTCGCCGCTGCCCAGCAGCGGACCACGCGCCCATGCTTGAACGAGAAGCGATGCAACCAAGCCGACCCAGATGAGCAGGTTCGGGATGCGGCGGCATACGATGTCCGTGCTTGCCGCGACAACTACCAGTCCGATCACGCAGAGCGGGATCGGTTGCGGAGGTAAAGAGAGAAGCGACATCATGAGCCTCGGTTTGGTCATTGAGTTCAAGGGAGCGCTGCGGCCAATTCGTTAATGATGGTTTGATAGAGGGCGTACACCGCGTTGCCGAACAGTCCGACCCCGGACAAGGCTGCGATGGCGATGAGCGAAGCCATCAACGCGTACTCGATCGCGGTGGCACCTCGATCCTCTTGCAGCAACCTCCGGACAATCACGAACCATGCACGCATCACAGCCTCCACATCGAAATGAACCGGGCATCGTGTAACGCGATGCCCTAAGGGCCAAAGCAGTCGACGACGGATTGACGAGGAAGCGAACGCTTCCACACCATCCGGTCACAGCAGGGCCGCAATGTCGCTGAACACGGCATTCAACGTCGTGCCGATCGTCGTGACGGCGCCGATACAAACGATCGCAATGAGTGCGACCATCAGTCCGTACTCGACCATCGTTGCGCCTTCTTCATCGCGAAGAAGCGCCTTCGACATGGCAACCGCCTTTGGGCTTGGGTGTCCCATGAAAATAACTTGGCTCACGATCAACTCCTTGGTGACGCGTCGGAATGGAACTTTTTGCGTGGCTGGGAAAAAAGGCGAGCGAAACGATTGATACGTCCGCTCGCCAGACCCCATCACAGCTTCGCCGCGATATCGCTGAAAACGGCATTCAACGTGGTGCCGATCGTCGTGATAGCGCCGATACAAACGATCGCGATGAGGGCGACCATCAGGCCGTACTCGACCATCGTTGCGCCTTCTTCGTCGCGGACGAAGCGCTTTGCTTGAGCAATGAAATTTTGCATCTTTAACTCCATTAGGATGACGAACTACAGGGCCCAGGCCAGGAATGGCTTTAGGGTTGAACTACGGGTGCTGCAGGAAAGCCGGAGATACCCGTCTACCGGAGATGTCTACGTCCATCGAGATGACTGGATGCGTAGAGACAAGTAGAAGATCCGACACAGCGGACACAGCGGGTCCGTCCACGCGACGCGAAATGCTTGGCGCGGAGTGTGGAACCCGTGGAGAAGGAACGGCCGTGATTGACGCGGCTGGTCGATCGATGATCGACTGGACGCGAACAATTCAGGTCGCGGTTGCGACATCCGACGTGTCGCGTTGATGCACTGTTTTTCATGCTTCGGCCCCCCGACTTTCAGTGCTTGCTCCCGGCATCCGGTCAAGACCGGTGCACGCTGCGCGGTCGGCGATTGTCCGTTGTCCTATCCGAGCTCATGTCGCCCTCGAGGGCGGCAGGAAAAGAGAAGGAACATCCCCGCGGGTAACACCGGTTGCCATTCCAGTTCGATCTTTGCCGAGCGGTTCGAATGGTTTCCAGTTGTTACGTCGCCGACTTCCGCGCCGACCACCTCGCAAGTGATGGGCCAGTTGTCGCGAAAGCTCGGAAATTCAAGGGTTCGCGCGGCTCGCTCGCCAGAGGGGATCGAGCGTTGCCGCACAAGCTGTCTCAACTCTGCGACAACGTTGGGGGCAGGCCTGTTACCTCTTGATACAGTTGAACGCCTTGTGCCTGTTAGGTCTGACGAGATTGCTAGGGATATACCCTCGACTCGGCCGAACGTGGATTTCCTCGAAGAACACAGTGTTTCGAGTGGCGCATCGGCACAAAACGTTTCGATGTTGAAACGAGCGCCATCGAGAACGCGCGCGCCCCGACATTGGCTATGTGCGCAGGCGCACGTAATGGGCAATTGCACTGCTCATTAAGGAAAAGACAGGGTTGAAAGTCGCATTGTTTTCTCCAAACAATGAGCCCACGGATAGGCGCAACGTCTCGCACTCAATCGCGCAATCCAATCAAAAGAAAACATGAACGGATGGCTCCAGGATCGAAGCCCTGTGGCCACGCCATATAAGGCGGCAATATGCATCTGTTACAACGGGGGCCGCGCGGCGCACAGAGCCGCGCGCACGAGCATGAATGGTGGGTAGCCGTGTCCGAGGCCGGGGCAAGCCTCTTGTCGAGCAGACCTGCGCGACGAGAGGCCATATTGCCAGCGGCTTCTCCCACGCGCCGCCCGCACTGGCTCGACAGCGAGCGCTTGCGGCTTTATCCGGCCGTGGTGCTGATTTGTTATCTCGTATGGGTCTTGATCTATCTGTACAAGGCCGTGTGGCATCCACACGAATACATCAGCCCGCTCGCTATCGACTTTCTGCCGTTTTGGAGCTCGTCGTACCTTGCGTTGCATGGACACGCCGCGGACGCATACAACCTCGGTGTGTTGGGCAATGTCGAGCAAAATGCACTCGCGCATACGGTCGGCCTTCTGCCTTGGCTCTACCCGCCAACGTTCTTGCTGTTCGTCTATCCGTTGGCGCTCTTGCCGTGGAAGATCGCCGCAGCGACGTTTCTCGGCGGCACCTATGCGCTCTTCGTTAGAGCAATTCGCGCGATCGTTCCTCGCCGCGAGGCGCTGCTCATTGCCATGGCTTTTCCCGGTGCCGCGCTGGTTGCGGTATCCGGACAAAACGGCCTCCTGACCGCCTCGCTTGCCGCGCTGGGGCTCGTGTTGCTTCGTCGCCGTCCTGTGGCAGCGGGAATTTGCTTCGGCATCCTATGCATGAAACCGCATCTGGCGGTGCTCTTTCCCCTCGCGTTGCTGTGCTCCCGTTCGTGGCGCGCACTGGCATCGCTCGCGTTGACCGCGATGTCGATGCTGGCCATCTCGGTGCTAGTGTTCGGTGGGGGAACCCTTGCTGCATTTCTCCATAACGCCAGCATGGCGGCCGGCTACGTCGAATCTGGCCGCGCTGCCTTGGCGCGGGTCCCGACGATGTTTGCGCTCGCGAAGCTGGCGCACGTGCCATCGGCGCTTGCCTATGCGGCGCAGGGCCTGTCGGCCATCTTGGCCGCAGCGGCAGTGTGCTATGCCTGGGGGCGCGAAACCTCTCATGCGTTGCGCGCGGCGACGCTGGTTTGCGCGAGCCTCATGGTTTGTCCGTACCTGTTCGATTACGACCTCACCTGGTACGGCGTGCTCATCGCCTGGTACGGAAAATACGCCCTTGAAAGCGGATGGAAGCGCGGCGAGCGCGAGTGGCTCATCTTGCTTTGGCTGACACCACTGGCAGGCATTCTCATCGTCAGTCACGTGAAGGTCCAGTTCATGCCGCTCATTTCGGCAATCACGCTTTGGATGCTGGTGCGGCGCATCGCGCAGCAAAGACGCGAGCCCGTTGTCCTCGGACGGCATTCAGGCGAATGAGAACAAGCAGCAAGCATCAAGGATCAAAAAACGGGGGGCATCATGTTTTCGGGGACCGCATATCCACTGATATCGCTGGTCGTGCCGTTCTATAACGAGCGCGACGCCGTCGATACCTTCTTCGCCAAGATCGTTCCGGTACTCGAGGCGATCACCTCGATACGTTTCGAAATCGTCTGTGTCAACGATGGCAGCCGCGATGGCACGCTCGACAAATTGATCGAGCAGAGCAAGCGGGATGCGCGCGTGCGCGTCATCGATCTCACGCGCAACTTCGGCAAGGAAGCCGCGCTGACCGCGGGACTCGACGAGGCATCGGGCGATGCCGTCATTCCGATCGATGCCGACTTGCAAGATCCGCCCGGCTTGATTCCCGTGATGATCGAACACTGGCGCGCAGGCGCCGAAGTGGTCGCCGCGAAGCGGGCCAACCGCGCGTGCGACACGTTCGCGAAACGCACGGCGGCCGGGCTCTATTACCGCATTCACAACGCGCTTTCTGACGTCAAGCTGCCGGAAAACGTGGGCGATTTTCGACTGATGGACCGCGCGGTCGTCAATGCGTTGCGCAGCTTGCCCGAGCGGCGCCGCTTCATGAAGGGGCTGTTCGCGTGGGTCGGCTATCGGACCGTGATCGTCGAGTATCAGCGCGAGGCGCGCTGCGCGGGAAAGTCGAAATTCTCGGGGTGGCGGCTTTGGAATTTCGCGCTCGAAGGCATCACGAGCTTCAGCACGGTGCCACTGCGAAGCTGGACCTATATCGGCCTCGCGATTGCCGCGCTCGCTTTCTGTTACGGCGGGTTGATCGTCGGCCGCACGCTGTTGTTCGGCAACCCCGTACCGGGATATGCCTCGCTGCTTTCGGTCCTGCTCTTCATAGGAGGGATCGAACTGGTCGGCATCGGGGTGATCGGCGAATACGTCGGGCGCATTTACGACGAGACCAAAGAGCGCCCCATCTATCTGATACGTCGCCGCTACCAAGCGAAGAGCAAGGTCAGCACGCTGCCCGTGGCGCGTCGCGAATCGCGCTTGCCGAGCGCATCCCGGGTTGACGCTTCGCGCAGGCGAGCGGCATCGCGCGTGCGGGCGGCCAATCATTGAACGGGAAAGGAGGGCGAATCATGTCACCGGAAGCCTATCTGGAGATGGCTGCAACCGAAACCGAGCATTGGTGGTTTCGCGGCCGTCGCGATGTTCTTCGTTCCGTTTTGCACGGGATCACGTTACCGCGTCGAGCGCATGTGCTCGAGGTCGGTTCCGGCACAGGCGGCAATCTGGAGATGCTTGCCGAATTCGGCAGCGTGAGCGGACTTGAAATGGACGAGACGGCGCTCGCGTTGACGGCAAGGCGCACCGATGGCCGTTTCGACATCCGCGCGGGGCACTGCCCGGACGACGTGCCTTTCGACGGCCACCGTTTCGATCTGATTTGCTTTTTCGACTGCCTGGAGCATATCGTCGACGATACCGAATCGCTTGCGCGCATGCGTGATTTGATGGCGCCGGGCGGTGCGATCGTCGTGACCGTGCCGGCCTATCAATGGCTATGGAGCGCGCATGACGTGTTTCTCCACCACCACCGGCGTTATAGCCGCGAATCGTTGATTGCGTGCGCGCGAGCGGCGGGGTACCGTATCGAAAATGTAACGTATTTCAACACGTTGCTCTTCCCGCTTGCGGCTGCCGCGCGATTGACCGACCGGCTGCTTCGCCGCAATAAATCGAGCGGCGATGCCGTTCCAACGGAGCGATTGAATGCGCTGCTCTACAGCATTTTCAAGGCGGAGTCCCGATGGCTCGCGTATGGCACGTTTCCCTTCGGCATGTCGTTGCTCGCCGTGCTGACGGTGGACGAGTGAAGCTCGCCGATCATTCGTCCGTGCGGTATCTGCTGGTGGGGGTGTCGAACACCGCGATTGGATTCGCGGTGATCTGGATCGCGTTGAGCGGGTTGGGATTCGGCAATGTCGCCGCGAATGTGACAGGCTATGCGATCGCTTTTCTGTGGAGCTTTGCGCTCAATCGCAAGTGGACGTTTCGCCATCGCGGCGCGATAGGCAAGGGCTTGCTTCGCTATGCACTCGTTTGCCTCGTCGCCTACTTGGCGAATCTGGCGATCGTGGTATGGCTGAGCGAATTTTTGGGGCAGCGCAGCTTGCTGGTTCAGGTTGGCGGAATGATCACCTACACGGTGCTCGCTTATGTAGGATCGCGATGCTTTGCCTTTCCGGCGCCGGCAGCGTCGGCGGCCGCGGTAGCATCGGATCGATACACGTAGACCACCGCAATCCTATCCGCATACAGACGCCGCCATTGAGGCAGTGCGTCGATCATATCCACTACGGGGCTGCGAGCAGCCAGGATCACCCAGTGGATGTCATAGCGCTTCACGATCCGCTCGAACGCCACTCGGTTTGGCCTCGAGGCATCGAGATAAGCGGATATGAAGTCGTCGCCATACATGTCGGCGCGGCCGTCTATGAATGGTTTGACACCTTTGAAGATCAGATAGCCACCGAATTCATAGCTGTTGAATACCGGCTCGCGTTGAATGTCGACGGGCACATGATCGAGCGCCATGATCGGCGATGCCGGATCGTCGGTGCGCTGAAACGGGTGCGCCAAGCGGATCGCGGTCAATAACGTGACGCAGGCAAGACCGCCTAAAGCCCACCGCAATGAGGACTGGCGGCTCGACGCTTCGCTGGCGCCATCGGAAAGCGCATGCGCGAGTGGCCTGGCGAGTAGGATCGCGCCGACGACGCCTGCCAGCATCTGATGGCGAGAGTGGGCCAGCGCGAGATGAAGCAGCCCAAGCAAGATAATCAATCGCCAGAACGGCACGCGCACGTCTCGCGAAAAGGCGACATAAATCAACGCCACCAAGGCGCCTTCCAGCGGCTGAAGCGTTTGAAAGTTCGTCGGGCTCCATTCGCTGATGCTTGCCGCGCTCGCCAAGTGCATGAGCTGGAAGGGGAACGTCAAACCTTGCCAACCATTCGGGGTCAATAGAGACGCCGCGATGGCCGCGCCAAGAAACAGGCCCCAACGTCGCACTGCCTGCCTGCGCTCCGACTTCGCTTCGACGATGGCCTCGAGTGCGATCGGCACGGTGAGCGCAAGGCCCAGAATGAAGCTGGCGTGAAGGTTGGCCCAGATCACCATCAGCGGCAGCAGGAGCGGGGATGGCGCGCTACCTCGCTCCCTGGCCGTCACCAAACTGACGGTCCATTGAGTGAGGGCGACGAGGGCAAGCAAATGCGGGCGCGCAAGCAGGCTGGAGCTGACGCATGCAATGCCGAGCAAGAAGACGACAGAGGCGGCCGGTTGATTCAGGCAACGCGCAAGGTAGCGCGCGAGCACACCGAATGTCGTCGCGGCAGCGATGCCGAAAAGAATTTGAATGCCGCTCCATGCGCCGGCGCGATAGGCGATCGCCATGAGCACTTCGGATAGCCATTCGTGCGCTACCCAGGGTGCGCCCGAGAGCGTATAGGAGAAAGGATCGGCATGTGGGATCGCATGATGCCGAAGCATCCACATGCCTGTCGCGATATGCCAGTAGGTATCAGGATCGTTCAAGACGGGCGGCGCGAGCAGCACAATGCCGTAGCCGATCAATGCAGCGACGATCAACAGGGGAGGCATGCCCCAGGCGCCGTCGATTCCCCGCGGCGTCGCAATGCTTTTATCCAATTACGTTCCCCCTGAGCGACGGCAGGCATACCTGCCGGACTCGTGCCTTCATTTTTTCGTTTTCATGGATAGGCGTCATGGCCTCTATGTGGCAGTGCTTATCTAGGCAGACGATAAGTGCAGTCGCATCGATTTGCACGTGCGGCGGATCACATAGCGCGTCGTTTCATCGTCGATACGTTTTTTAGCGCTGTGGGTTGAGGGCGATTTGCGCCGTTTTGCGCTCGCTATGTCGTTGGCGCTTGCCGCCACAGTGGTTCGTAACTTGCTTTTTCGCGTTGGCGAGTCACCGAACCCGGATGGGGGGGACCTGTACGGGTCGATCGGTGCGAGTTGGAGAAAAAGAATGAACACGGTAATCAGGCGGTCAACGGCGATTCTACGGTCGCGGTATTCAGTCAACCGGAATTTGCCTCGATTCCGGTGGCGTGTCGGGCGCCTTTGCCAGTTGGGTCGGGCCAGCCTCGAATTTACGGTTCTCTTGCCTCTCCTGTGCCTGCTTCTGCTGGGTATCACCGAGTTCAGCTTCGGCATGTACAACAAGGCGATGGTGGTCGAAGCGAGCCGTGAGGCGGTGCTCGAAGGCGTCGCGGTGCCAAGGTTGACGCCGTTGCAGCTGACGAGCATTGCGCGTAATTACGCTTCGGATAAGTTGATTACGTTCGGCGATCCGCCCTCGATCGTCGTCGACGTGAACCAGTCGTCGGGCACGTCTTCCGGCAATCCACTCAAGGTGACCGTGAGCTACGCGTACAACGGGCTCGCCATCGGACGGGTAATGAACATGCTGGGTGAAACGGTGGAGCTCTCCGGCGCGACGACTATGAACTATCAGTAGGAGGAAACAAGTTTTGCTTGGTGGGTTGACTTCTGCATGGGCACCGCATCCAGCATGCAATGCGCCGGCCGAATTGGTATTCGGCCGGATGGCGTTTATTCCTATGGATATTCGTATCGCCGAAGCCTATTTTTCTACCCATGCGAAAACGAAATGCGCGACGCGCGCGGCGGCTCGAACGAATCGGCCGCGCCCGGCAAAGCGCTTCGATCAAGCAATCATTCCCAGGGGGGGCAAGCATGCGCGCGAGGTTCGGCCCGGGAGGGGACGAAGCCTCGCGCGGTGCGAGTCGATGGGGCTTGCCGCATCACGCGGCAGGATAAGACGGCAGAGTCGCGACAAGATGGCTCGCCTGGACGATTTCGAACGAGACCGAACGAACGCGTGAATGGCGCCACCCGGCTTTGATCGAGATCAACAAAGCATCGATGCGCGCGATGTAACGTGCCTCACGGCACGTTCGGCGTGTCGAGCCGGGGGGCAATATGACTATCGCTTTCAATCCGTCGCATGCTGAGCGGACCGTCCTTTTTGTTTCGCTCAAGCCAGACACGGAAAGCATCGATGCGCTGATCGCGGCCGGATGGCACGTCGTCCATGCGAAACCATCACAGCAGGTGGAGCGCTTGCTCGAGCGAGGCGCGATTCGCGTCGGCGTGGTCGATCTGCCGAAAGCGTGCGACGCTCAGCAACTGGCCGAAATCGAATCCTGCATCTCGCGCACTGACGCGACCTGGATCGCGCAAGTGTGTCCAGGCCAGGCCGACGAGGAGCCGATACGCCGTTTCATCCTCGATTACTGCTTCGATTTCGTGACCTTGCCGTGCATGGATGAGCGGCTCGCGATGGTGCTCGGCCATGCCCGGGGGCTCTCGGTGTTGCGCGAGAAGGTCGTTCAAGAGCCGCCCGCGGCGCATTGCAGCACGATGATCGGCGAGTGCGAAGCGATGCAGCAACTCTATCGCGGCGTCGACAAATGCGCGCGCACCAATGCGCCCGTATTCATCGCCGGAGAATCGGGCACGGGCAAAGAGCTTACCGCTTGTGCGATTCATGAACGCTCGACCCGCTCGGGCCGCCCCTTCGTCGCGATCAACTGCGCGGCCATTCCGCCGTCGCTCCTGCAGTCCGAGCTCTTCGGTCATGAGCGTGGCGCGTTCACGGGTGCGTTGCAAAAGAAGATCGGCCGTATCGAGGCTGCCGCCGGAGGTACGCTCTTTCTCGACGAAATCGGCGACATGCCTCATGAATGCCAGGCCGTGCTGCTGCGCTTCTTGCAGGAAGGCACGATCGAGCGGCTCGGCGGCAATGGCCCGATCAAGGTCGACGCGCGCATCGTATCCGCTACGCACGTCGATTTGATGAGTGCGATCGAAGCAGGGCGTTTCCGCTCGGACCTTTACCATCGTCTTTGCGTGTTGCGTCTCGACGAGCCGCCGCTGCGCGCGCGCGGCAATGACATCAAGCTGCTAGCGCAACACGCGCTCGCGCTGCACAAACGCGACGGTGCTCGCAAGCTACGCGGCTTTTCGAGCGATGCGATTGCGTCGATGTTCAACTACGGCTGGCCCGGCAACGTTCGAGAGTTGATCAACTGTGTGCGCCGCGCGGTCGTGATGGCGGAAGGGCGCTTCATCACGTCGGCCGATCTCGGGTTGCCCGACGCCGGCCATCGCGTCGGCCGCACGTTGGCAGAGATCCGATGCGACGCCGAGCGTGCGGCCGTGCGAGAGGCGCTGGCGCGTCATGCGTACAGTCTCTCGAGTGCCGCACAGGAGCTGGGTATCTCGCGCGCCACGCTTTACCGCCTGCTCAATTCGATCGGCTTGCGGACGGAGGCGCCGATGATGCGGCATCTGCGCATGATGGACGCGGAGAACACGCCGCCAGAGGTGCCTTGCGCAGCGCCGCGTCCCGAAGCCGAGCACCGCGTCTCGCCCTGAGGCTTCACCGGGTGGGTCTCTTCGTCGTACGGTGTGCGTGTGCGTGCACGCGCGCCGCAAGCCGCCACGCTTGGAAAACGGAGACACAGCGCATATCCTGAGCAACGATGTCCGCGTATCCGCGCCGGGCATTGCCTTCGTTGGCTTCCCTGGAGGACTTTGCTCATGACGCGTCCCGTCGATTCCGGCGTCATTCTCATCGCGCGTCTCGCGCTGGCCGTGCTGTTCCTGTGGGGCGGCGTCATGAAGCTGCTCGGCTATGCAGGCTTCGTCAGCTATCTGCAGGCACAGGGCGTCCCGTTCGCGCAGATCGGCGCGCCGGTGGCGACGGCGATCGAAGCGATCGGCGGGTTACTCCTCGTCGTCGGCTTCCTGATCCGGCCGCTCGCACTCGTGATGGCTGTCTATACGATTGCCACGGCCATCTACGGACATGACTTCTGGAACGTCACGAACGCTGCCGCGCAGCACGACATGGTGATTCATTTCTGGAAAAACGTCGGCATTGCGGGTGGTTTTTTGTTGCTATTTGTAACGGGTGCAGGCCGTATCAGCATCGACGCCGCGCGCACCCCCAGGCGGCATTTGCGCTGATCGACGTGGGCAATACGTCTGCGCACCTACGTACCAGCCTATCAGCCATGGATGCGCATGAAGTTTGCTTGCTGGTCTATGTGGAGACGAACGCTGCGGCCCAGCGACGGAGGGCGGTGCGATGATCCAAACCTTCGAACAGACGATCGACGGCCAACCCCTGCGCTTCTGCGCGAGCCTTGGCGAAGGAGAAACGAAGCACCGCGTCATCATCAGCCGCATGGACTCGGCGGAAACGCTCGTCGTCTTCGATGCCGCAGGTCTGCTCGGCGCATTGAAAGCGGATATGGCGCCGCCCGATCAGCTGATTGCCGACGCCATTCGTAAAGCGGTGGATGAGGGCCTGATCGAGCGCGCGCTTGATACAGGTGCGATTCAGAACGCTACGTTATAAGCACACACGTAGGGTCTCTTGTTAGTGTGGACAGGCCCTTGGCTGCGTGCAAGCGTTGCTCAGGTACGCATGCGTCCATCACCGTACGGCTTATCTGCCTATCTGCTTCCAGCCGAGCCCGCTGGTGCGGTGCCGCGCGCCCCTTGCCGCGCGTGTGAACGCGGATGAATGAGGCTGCCCAGCAGCACGCCCACTACCAGCAGCGCGGTCGCAATGGCCGCCGATGTTCTCAAGCCGCCTACGACAGCGGCTGCACCCGCACCGCTTGCCAGCGCACCGAACGCCGCCACACCGACAGCGCCCCCCGCTTGTCGTGCCGTATTGAGCAGTGCCGATGCGGTACCGGCGCGCTTGGGCTCGACGGAGGCGAGGATGGCCGTCGTCATGGCCGGGACCGCCAGCCCCATGCCGGAGGGGATCAGCAGAAACGGGACGATCAACAGCGCAATCGGCGTGGTGGCCTGCGTGGCGTGCAAGAGCCCATAGCCAAGCGCACCGACTGCCGCACCCACCATCATCGGCACACGGGGGCCATATCGTGCGACGACCCAGCCGCTCGCGATGTTCGACAGCAGGAAGCCACCCGTAAGCGGCAGGAACGCAAGACCGGCCTGCAGCGCCGTATCGCCGCGCACGCGTTGCAGATAGAGGCTCAGCACGAATACGGTGCCGTAGTAGGCCAGGTTCATGCACACGCCGAACAACACGGCGGCGCTGAACGTCGTGTCGCGCAGCAGGCTCAACGGCAGCATTGGCGCGGCACTCTTCGCTTCGACGGCAACGAACGCGAGCGTGGCGAGCCCGGCGAGCACGAAGCTGCCGACAACGAACGGATTGCCGATGCCGGCAGGGTGCAGCTCGATCACCGCCCCCGTGAAGGCAGTCAACGCGACGATCGCGATGCACTGACCGGGCAAATCGATGCCCATAGGGGAGCCGGGTTGCTTGGGCGCGCTGCGGTCGTGGCCGTCCGGCACCCAGGCGAAGGTCGCGGCAAGGCCGGCGAGACAAATCGGCAGGTTCACGAGGAAGATGCTACGCCAGCCGAATGCCGCGATCAGCATGCCACCGACGACAGGGCCCGCCGCGATCGATATGGCACCCGACGCGGTCCATAGGCCCACGGCGCGCGCACGTAGGCGCGGATCATGGCTACATGCGCGATTAAGGAGCGCGAGCGAATTCGGCAGCATGGCGGCGGCGCTGACGCCTTGCAGTGCGCGGGCGGCGACCAGGGCGGCCGTGTTTGGCGCAAGGCCGCATGCGAGCGAGGCAAAGGCAAAGAGCGCGATGCCGGCGGCGAACAGGCGCCGCGGGCCGAAACGGTCGCCGAGCACGCCGGCCGACAGCATCAGTACGGCAAACGCGAGTGTGTAGGCATCGACGATCCATTGCAGGCCGGAGACGGGCGCGTGCAATTGCGCGCTGATGCTCGGCAGCGCGATGTTGACGATCGTCACGTCGAGCTGTGTGACGACGAATGCGACGCTGACGGTCGCGAGCACGCGGGCGATGGCCGGCGTGAAGACGGGGGCGGAGGTCTGGGTAGGTGAGTTCATGGGGGGCATGCTACCAACCCACCGCACGGAACGTTTTGCTCTCTCGTGAACCATGCAATGCATTGGCCTGCCGCCCGCGGCATTGGTGATATCAATGCATGGATGTTCTTGATTGATGTAATGAATGATGATCTTATGAAATCATATTTAAATAATTTGGCGCTGACTTGATTCGGGATACGAAAATAAGAAAATACCAAAAGACATTTGCTTTGCTTTCGAAAAATGTGCGTCGACCGACATTTTTATTCATTTGATTGAGGCGTAAAGGCTGCCGGCGATCCATGCTAATGAGGCGGGGTTGGGGATAAGTACTACCCCTGCCGGGTGTTTTGGTATGAATTGTTGTGATTGTCTATTTGTAGACTAATAGGGAGAAGGCCATGCGTTATCGACACACTCAGTCGCTCCAACGCCAATTGATTTCCTCGTTAATTGTCGGTTCAGTGGTGGTTGCATTGGTCGGCGCATTCAGCTTCTACTCGGATCATGCGCAGGGAGCGGGAGGAGTGGCCAATGCACAAGCCGCCGATCCGACCCACAGCTACAAGGTGCCGGCGTTGCCCAATGGCTCCGCGCACGCCGTCGTGCAAGCGGGCATGTCGAAGAAGGGCTGGGAGGAAGGATACAAGGAATCGGGGCGCCCGAAATTCCCGACGAATTCGGTCAAACGCGAAGGCGGCAACGTCGAGCGCGACTAAGGGGACGCCATCATGAAGAAAATCATTCTGATCATTGCACTGATGGCCGGATTTTGGCAGGGGTTGCCAAGCACGGCTCAAGCGCAAACGACGACGCTGCATACGATGATTTTGTACGACAATCCCGCCAATGATCCGTATTCAAAGCTCGGGCTTATGTACGCGATCATGTTGCGCAATTTGCTCGGACATTTCAATACGACGGTCGATCTGGTGCCCGTGCAAAACTATACAACTGGACAAATCGGCGCCCATGATGCGACGTTCTACATCGGCGACTATTACAACAATCCGTTGCCTGCGGCGTTCATGAGCGACGTGATGTCGGCTACCAAGACGGTCGTATGGTTTAAATACAACCTCTGGGAAATTGCTTGGAATACGGCGTACACGTTCAATCAGACGTTCGGCTTCAGCTTCCTCGGTCTAGCAGGCCTCAACGCGACGCCGTCGTCGAGCAATCCGACCCCAGGCTTCTACGACACGGTCACTTACAAGAATCTGCCGATGGTCAAGTACTACGCGTACAACGCCACGACCGGCGTGGTGGAGGCCGACCCCGATATCGGTCTCACGCAGGTGCTCGATTCGACGAAGGCCCAGTCGCTAGTGACGATCACGAACAGCACGACCAAAGCGACGGCACCGTACATCATGCGTTCCGGCAACTTCTGGTACTTCGCGGACAATCCGTTCTCGTACATCGGGACGACCGACCGCTACCTCGTGATCTGCGACGTGCTGCACGACATCCTCAATACGGGCGCACCGGTCAACCATCGCGCGCTGGTCCGTCTGGAAGATCTCGACGCGTACACCACGACGAGCTCGATGAGGCAGCTGACGAACTATCTGTATAGCAAGCACATCCCGTTCACGATGGCGACGATTCCGCTCTACACGGACCCGAACGGCTATTACAACGGCGGCGTGCCGGAGACGATCCACCTGGCGCAAGCGACCGGGCTCAAGTCGGCGCTGAACTATGCGTTGCTGCACGGCGGCTCGATCGTCATGCACGGTTATACGCACCAGTACGATTCGACGCCGAACCTGCAAAACGCGGTCAGCGGCAACGACTATGAGTTCTGGTACGCAGTGCAGGACCGCCCCGTGGACGAGGATTCGGAGCAATGGGCCGAGGGACGCATGCAGGACGGTCTGGCCGAGTTCACGAGTAACGGCTATAAGGTTGCCGGCTGGGCGTCGCCACAGTATCAGATGTCGCCGCTCGCGTCACAGGCTGCGGCCGCGGAATTCCCGACGTCGTTCCAGCGGGCCGTCTACTACACGGCGACGAACCCGCAAATCGGTACAGGTGCAGCCAATCAGGATTTCTCGGCCGGACAGTTCTTTCCATACATCATCAACAGTGATTATTACGGAGAACGAATCATTCCGGAAAACATGGGGAGCATCCAGTACAACATCTGCAATATCGATCCGTTCTCGTGCATCGCCTATACGTGGCAGCAGATGCTGACCAACGCGCAGTATGCGCTGGTCGTTCGTGACGGGTTCGCGTCGTTCTTCTTTCACCCGTACTGGCTCGAGCCCAATCTCAAATTGCCTGCGCTGCAGGATTTCGAAAGTCTCGTTTCCGGGATTACGAATCTGGGCTTTACATGGGTCGACGGTACGACGGCGAAGTGACGTGACATCCTGGTTGTTTCAATGTTGCGACTCGCCCCCGCAAAGGGTGGGTCGCACACCTTACCCGGGCGATGCCGCTGCCGGCAGTGAGGCTAAGGCCACACTCACTAGGTGCGGCGATCTTCTACAGTGACGTGACAGTCGAGAGAACGTTAACGAAGCAAATCGACGAGGTGCGGGGGAACCCATGAAAAAGGTATTGACGGTGTTCGGTACGCGGCCCGAAGCGATCAAGATGGCGCCGCTAGTCCATGTGCTGGCGGGACAGCGGAACATCGACGCAAAAGTGTGCGTGACGGCGCAGCATCGCGAAATGCTCGATCAGGTCTTGGAGCTTTTCGGCATCACACCCGATTACGATCTGAATTTGATGCGCGAGGGACAAACGCTGGGCGATCTGACCTCCGGCATCCTGCAGTCGATCGGCACCATCTACGATGAATGGCAGCCCGACGTCGTGCTCGTGCACGGCGATACGACGACGACGCTGGCGGCGAGCCTCGCAGCCTTTTATCGCTACATTCCGCTTGGTCATGTCGAGGCCGGTTTGCGTACCGGCAATGTATGGTCACCCTGGCCCGAAGAGTTGAATCGCCGCGTGACCGATGCCGTGTCGTCGTGGCTGTTCGCACCGACCGAACAGGCCAAGCACAACTTGTTCAGCGAAGGTGCGCCGGCCTCGCAAGTGATCTTGACGGGCAATACCGTCATCGACGCCTTGCAGCAGGTCAAGTGCCGGCTCGACGGCGATCAGGTATTGAGCGAGCGCATTGCCGCGCGTTATCCGTTTCTCGATCCGGCGCGGCGCATGATTCTCGTGACGGGCCATCGCCGCGAGAGCTTCGGGGAGCCGTTCCGCAACTTCTGCGAAGCGTTGCGGCAGCTGGCGACGACGCACGATGACATTCAGCTCGTTTATCCCGTGCATCTGAATCCGAACGTGCGCGAACCCGTGCATGCGATTCTCGGCGAAGAGGCGAACGTGCATTTGATCGAGCCGCAGGACTATCTGCCGTTCGTGTTCCTGATGTCGCGTGCGTATCTGATCATCACGGACTCGGGCGGCATTCAGGAAGAAGGGCCCGCTCTGGGCAAGCCCGTACTCGTGACGCGCGAGACGACGGAGCGCCCCGAAGCCGTACGCGCCGGGACGGCGCGGCTCGTCGGCACGCATACCGAGCGCATCGTGTCGGAGGTCAACTGCCTGCTGAACGATCGCGCGCAATACGACGCGATGGCGCGCGCGAACAATCCCTATGGTGACGGTCACGCCAGCGAACGCATTGTCGATGCGCTACTGAACGTGCCGGTGACGTTCGCGTCGGTGAACCACCATGCCATCGCTCAGCCGGCATTGCTGCTCAACGCCGTGGCCACCGGGCTGCAGGCGTTACGCTCGGCGTAGCGAGTCGCTTTTCAACCAACCATCATATCTTCAATAACGCACTCCGTGCGCCGGCGCCCGCCGGCTGACGGGGTGCGCGCGTTTGTGCGCTTGTGCACCGATTGACGATGCGGGTAGTGCTTATCCTCCGATATTTTTAATTTGTGCGAATGCGCACATTGTGTTTTTTTTGTTGGGGTTTTGCCTTAGTAAGTATAAAAATCAATGTCTAATTTTATGGGAATTTACTGTTGGGTGGATAACAAATTTAATAATTAAATTAAAAGCAGTGTGCGACGACGTACGGTGATATTGCTTTATTCATTACACGATATGCGAACCTGGCGGCGCATTGCGGCGTGACGAAACCGGGGGGGACGTCACGCTCCTATAGAAGGCCCGCTCGGGAGCGAATCCAGGGGATTCGTGCGTTCGTGCGGGGCGGCTGCCGGGCCGCCCCATTCGGTGCTCATATCTGTGTGGTAGATAAAAATGCACACGACCTCGATTTGGCTTGACTATATCTATGTCCTGAATGGTGTCGCGCTATTCACGGCGGTCATCATATTCGTCAGCACAATAGACGACCTATTCCTTGATGGTTTTTACTGGCTAACCGAGCTCAGACGGATATTGCGCGGGGAAAAGACGCAAGCGATCGACGCCCAGGAATTGAGAAGCGAGGATGAGCGTTATTTGGCGATCATGGTGCCCGCGTGGAAGGAGTACGACGTAATCGCCAAGATGATCGAGAACACGCTCGAAACGCTCGAGTACGAGCGATACGTGATTTTCGCCGGGGCCTACCACAACGATGCGGAAACCACGGCCGAGGTCGAACGCATGGTGAGGCGGCACCCTGGGCGCGTCGTGCGCGCGACGGTACTCAACGATGGGCCGACTTGCAAAGCCGACTGTCTGAACTGGATCGTTGCAGCGATCCTGCGTTACGAACAGTCGCATCACATCGAGTTTGCCGGTGTCGTCATGCACGACTGCGAAGACGTGATCCACCCGATCGAGCTCAAGTACTTCAACCATGCCGTGCTCGACAGCGACCTCGTGCAGTTGCCGGTACTGTCCTTGCCGCGCAAGTGGAACGAGTTCGTCGCGGGCACCTATATGGACGACTTCAGCGAGACACATCAAAAGGACATCCCGACGCGCCAACTGCTGACCGGCATCGTGCCGGGCGCTGGTGTGGCGTCGTGCTACAGCCGCCGCGCGATCAAGGCGACCATGGCCGAGCGCGAGGGCAGACCGTTCAACACCGATTCGCTGACCGAGGATTACGACTTCAGCTTCCGTCTACGCGAACTCGGCATGAAGGAAACCTTCGCGCGTTTTCCGCTTGCCGAGGCAGTGCGCGAGCGTGCCCGAGGCGGCTTCGCACGCGCCCGTAATCTGCTCGCGACGAAGGAGTACTTCCCGAGCACCTTGCGTAGCGCCTATCGTCAGCGTGCGCGATGGATTCTCGGCATCGCGTTTCAAGGATGGCAGCAGCTCGGATGGAGGGGCAGCCTGCGCGATCGCTATATGTTCTTTCGTGACCGTAAGGGCATGGTGACGTCGATCTTCTCGATCGTGGCTTATGCGGTGCTCATCAACTATCTGTCGGTGGCGGCCGTGCAGGCGGCGGGCCTCGCGCCGTCGCATGTCGGTCCGGGCTCGCTCATGAGCAGCTGGCTCTCGCCGCTGCTGTCGATCAACTGCGCCATGATGGTCATTCGCCTGGCCGAGCGCTACTACTTCGTTGCCAAGCTCAACGGAGCAATGCAAGGCTTGCTTTCCTTGCCTAGACTCCTTGTCAACAATCTGATTAATTTCCTTGCAGTCTGTCGAGCGTGGCGCATCTTTGGTGAGTACCTCATCACCGGCAAGCCGATCGCGTGGGACAAGACGAGCCATACCTATCTGTCCGACGAGGAACTCGGCAAGACGCGTCGCAAACTCGGCGAAATTCTCGTGGAGTGGGGCGTGCTGACACAAGAGAAACTCGAAGCGTGTCTGGAGCGTCAGGCGGCTTGCGGCAAGCGGCTTGGCGAGCTGCTGCTCGAAGAGGCCGAGATCAGCGCCGAATCGCTGGCCGATGCGCTGGCCGAGCAGGCGGGGTTGCCGCGCGTGAGCCTGGCGAACGTGGCGGTCGGCCACTTCGCGGCGTCGCTGGCGCACGAGCTTCGGCACAGCTACCGGATCGTGCCGTTTTCTACTTCCGATGACGGCACGCTCAACGTTGCAGTGGGCAGCCCGCTGTCCGACGACGAGCGGCACATCGTCAAGCGCGGGGCTGGCGGCAACGTGGCGTACTTCATTGCGAGCGATGCGGAGATCGCGGCCGAGCTGGCTCGGCATGCGCACTTCGTCGAGCTCGAGCGCGGCGAGGCGCGGGCCAAGACGTTCGCGGTCCGCAACGCGCCGCCGCAAGGCCCGGGGGAATAACGATGAAACGCATAAGATCAACGCGCGTGCGGCGCTTCGGCGCGCTCGCGCGGATGGGGGGGCTCGTCGCGGTCGCCACGTTGGCGTTGCATGCTCAGGGGGCCGAGACGCTTTCGCCGCGCGCCTACCGGCTGGCCGATTCGGCATACAAGGCGATCGCGGCCGGCGATCTGCCGCGCGCCGAAGATTTCGCTTCGCGCGCTTTCAAGGTGCAGCCCGGCAGTCAGCAATTGGGGCTGCTGCTGCTCGATGTACTGTCGCGCGAAGGCAAGATCGCCGAGGCTGATCAGCTCGCCGAGACGTTGTTGAGCCGCTATCCCGACAACGCGCAGGTGTTGGCGCAGCATGGCTTTCTACAACAGCGCCAGCAACGGTACGACGTCGCGGCACGCGATTTTTCGGCAGCCCTGACCAACGGCAAGGACACCTGGTCGGACGAGCAGCAACGCAACCTGCGCCTCGCGTGGGCCGACAGCGCGCTCGAAGCGCATGAGCCCGACGAGGCGAGCAAGGCGCTGGCACCGCTGCAAGACGACCCGGACCCGCGTGTGCAACTGCGCATTGCGCAACTGCGCTTGCGCAACGGCGACCGGGCCGGCGCCCGGCGTGCGGCGCAACTTGCGCAGAGCCATGCGACGAGCGAAGAGGACAAAAAGAGCGCGGCTGAGCTGATCGAATTTGCAAAGGAGCCCGAGCCGATCGACGACACGGCCAGAAAGACGCTGCAAACGGCTTACGACCTGCTGCGTCAGAACAAGGATAGTGAGGCGTTGGCCTCATTCCAGCAGGGTTTTGCCGGCGGCGCGGGCACGGCCGGGAACTTTGCCGATGCGGGCTATGCAGCCAAGCGTCTGTCGCAAAACGACGAGGCGGTCGCGCTGTTCAAGCGCAGCCTCGATGCCGACGACAGCGAGCACACGTTCGACGAGCAGCGGCGCTTCGGTTATCGGCGCGAGGTACAGCAGCTCGAGCGCACATGGGGATTCGTGCTGAGCCTGCCTTATCAGGTGTCCGCATTCTCGCCCACAGGCACCGTCAACGTGCTGCAACCGGGTATCGAAGCGTACTGGCAGCCGCCGAAGATCGGCTATCGGAACGGCCGCATCCTGCAGTTCTTCGTGCGCGGCTACGGCACGGCTTACGATGGCTCGGGCAACGTGACGGGCGCGCCGACGGTGCAAGGTTCCGTCGGTGCGCGCTACAAGCCGATCATCGACCAGAACCTCGTGGTGTCGGCTGAACGCCTGGTGCGTATCGGGCGTTTCTCGCAGAACGATTGGCTTGCGCGCCTCGGGTACTCGTCGGAGGCGGGCAGCGACCTGCGGGTGACGGAGCCGAGTTGGCGCAGTTGGCAGGTCTATGGCGAAGCGGACTACTTTTTTCATCAAGGCCGTTACGTGCTGTATTCTGAGCTGCGCTACGGTCACACCTGGGCGCTACCGCAGATCAGTGATCACTTGACCGTCTACCCCCACGTGGCGTTCGTGTTCGATCACGACAGTCGCGAGGTCGACGAGACGGCGATGGGCATCGGGCCCGGCGTGCAGTTTCGCTTCTGGTTTCGCGAGAGCCACTACAGTGCGCCGGCCAGTTGGGCCGACGTGACAGTGCAATATCGCGCCCCGCTCACGCATGCCTCGCGTGCGAAAGGGCTCGTCGTGCAGGCGACGCTATGGTTCTAGAATTTAGTTCGGTGTACTTCGTATTATGGCGACGCGTGAGGCGAGCCAGAGTCACGCTTGCCGCCATGTGCAGCGCGGCGTTGTTCGCGAGCGGCTGTAGCAATCTCGGTGAGACGCATGCCGACGGCATCGTCTGGCAGACCGATGCGACCACCACGCGTCCCACCGGACACTGGCAGTGGCTCGGCGTGCGCGATCTGCTGATTCAGTGGGTCGTCGTCGACGATACGGCGTTCGTGCCGGTCGATACGCAAGGCGCTTCAGGATTGCCAGCGCTGCAAGGCGTGCACATGGCATCGCAGTTGCCCGATTGGGATCGCATCAGTCGCGAACCGTGGGCGTCGAATGTGATTCTGGGGCTCGCCGGCTATTCGGACGAGAAGCGGGCGAGAGACAACATCGCCAAACTGGCCGATATGTCGGCGTCCGTGGCGCATCTCGCGACACCGCTGCATGTGAAGGGCTACTACTTCCCGGTCGAGATCGATCCGAGCTGGACCGACGCGTCGAAGCTTGCGGCGGTGTTGAACAAGTTGCCGCGGCCGCTATGGGTCACGGTGTACGACCGCAAGAACATTGGCGGTGGGACGCTGGCCGATTGGCTCGCCACATGGCTGCCGGCAGACGTCGGGGTGTTCTTCCAGGATGGATGCGGGGTCTATGCGCGTGTGCCGTCGGTGGCGCGCGTGTATCTCGACGCGTTGTCGTCGCGGTTGGGACGGCGTCGCGTGCGGGTGATCGCGGAGGCATTCCGGCCCAGCGAGCACGGTGGTTTTCGTGCGGCGACGGCGGAGGAGCTGAAGGAACAGCTGGCGACTTACAACGGGTATTCGGTTTACCTGTTCGACGGCCCGCACTACGTGTCAGATCCACTCGTGCGGGCCCTCGCGCCCCAAGCCGCCGAGCGGCAAGGGGCGAGCCGGTAAGGCAAGAGGCTTACTGCGGTGCCTTCAGCGGCAGAATCGTTTGGCGCAGCAGCTTGAAGTACGAGCTGGTCGTGTAGGGGACCATTTCTTCGGCGTAATACCACCAGAAGAAGCCGCCGATGAAGCGCGGATCGTTCATGGTGTTGACCATCGGGTAGTACGTCTTGATCAGGTTGTCCTGCACGGTCGCGGGAGCGCCTGTGTCGGACGTGCCGATTTCGCCGAAGCCGACCTTCGCGTTCGGGAAGATCTGCTCAAGTGCCGAGAAATCGTTGTTCCACGACGGATTCAGACCCGGGCAGTCCTGGTACGGGTAGTAGCTGAACAGCGCGTAGTCGGCCTGCTGGCGCACGGTCGACGACAGGAACTGCGTCGGCCAGGTTTTCCAGTAGTCCTGCGGCAATTCCCAGCAGTTGTTGCCCTTGCTGTCGTCGTTGTAGTACAGCGTGACGGCGGTCTTGCCGCCGTTCGATTTGACGATGGTGTTCGCTGCCGCGACCATCTGTCCGATTTGTGTCTCCTCACCATTGATCAGCGAGTTGGGGCCGTCCATGTCGGGGCGCAGCCATTCGCCGTTGATCTCGTTCGCGATTTCCCAGACGTCGACCGTATTCTTCAGCGTCGACACGAGTTCTTGCGTACGTGCCGTGTAGGTCGCGAGGGTGGTCGGGAAGTAGTACGAATCATAGATTTCGCCCATGATGTACGCGTACTGGTGCAGCTTCACGAGCGCGGGGTAATACTCGGCCGCGGTCGTACCCGGATCGAACACGACGCGAACGGTCGGACGATACGGCAGGTTTTGAAGGGAAGCGATGATAGCGTTGAGATTGCTCAGATCATCGAGCGTCACGCCATAAGTAGGATTTTTTAGAGGTTCGACTTGCGCTTGCGCCGGTTGGCTCAGCGACATCGATATTGCACATGTGGCGAGCGTAGCGGCAGCTACGCGCGTCCATGATTTCGTAAGTTGATTCGCCACGTTCTTCCTGATGATTGGTGTTGGAGGAAGGGCGATGTTAACCGAAAATAAAACATAATTATCTGACGATAACGGCATGATGCGTTATCGCCAGATGGGCGAAACATGGTGTGTTTCGCCGAAGTTCGCAGCGAGTTTGCAGCGGCTTCGCTGCGCGAATCAAAGCGTTGGACGACGCTCGATCGCGCTACGAATCAAGGCTTCGACAGCGCGTCGTTCATCGCCGGCAAGTGGCAAACGAGGCGGACGAACATGCTCGGTTCCGAGGCCTACGATGGCTTCGGCGAGCTTGATGTTCTGCACGAGTTTGGACGAGACATCGAGCGCGAGCAGCGGCGCGAACCAGCGATAGATCTCGCGTGCTTCGACGATGCGGCCTTGTTGAAGATGCTTGTAGATCGCGACTGTTTCGCGCGGAAACGCGCAAACGAGGCCGGCGACCCAGCCATGTGCGCCCATCAGCATCGATTCCATTGCGAGGTTGTCGACGCCGCAGAAAATCGCATAGCGTTCGCCCACTGCATTGATGAGATCGGTCACGCGCCGCACGTCGCCACACGATTCCTTGATCGCGACGACCTTCGGCTCGTCCGCGATCTCCGCAAACATATCGGGCGTCATGTCGACGCCGTACGCGAGCGGGTTGTTGTAGATCATCAGCGGTAATGGGCTTGCTTTGGCGATCGTGCGGAAGTGATGCAGCGTCTCGCGTCGATCGGACAGGTAACGCAGTCCGGGCAGCACCATGTAGCCAGCGGCGCCATGCTTGGCCGCGCGCTCGACCTGACGGCACCCGTCGAGCGTGGCGTTCTCGGCGATCGTCAGCAGCACGGGCACGCGGCCATGCGCGGCTTCGACAGCCACGTCGAGCACCTCGAGCTTTTCATCGAGCGATAGCGTCGATGCTTCGCCGAGCGACCCGCAGACGATGATGCCGTCGACGCCTGCGTCGATTTGCGCGTCGATGTTCTTCGCCGTCCATGCCCGATCTATGCTGAAATCCTCGTGGAACTTGGTCGTGACGGCGGGCATGACGCCCTTCCAGACTGGTGCCATTACTTGTCTCCTGAACGTAACTGATAGGCGGGATGCAGGGGCAGTGTATGCAGCGCGTCGGCCGGCGTCTTGCGTCGTTCGCGCGTCAAGGATGCCGATTTCGGCACAGTGTCGACGAATCGCATGCTGTGCTGAAATCGGCATGTGATGCGCGCATCGTCGCCAAGACGCATGCGGGTCGCGTTCCTACCATGTGCGGCATGAACACGACCCACTTCATCGATTCCCATACCGGCGGGGAGCCCACGCGTTTGATCGTGGAGGGCGGGCCGGATCTCGGTAGCGGACCGCTCGACGTGCGGCTCGCCAGATTGCGCGAACACTTCGACGATTGGCGTGCGGGCATCGTGCTCGAACCGCGCGGTTCGGACGTCATCGTCGGTGCGCTGTTGTGCGCGCCGCACGACCTGACCTGTGCGGCCGGCGTCATCTTCTTCAACAACGTCGGCTATCTCGGCATGTGCGGCCACGGCACGATCGGCCTGATCGCGTCGCTGGCGGACATGGGGCGGCTCGCGCCAGGGCGGCATCGCATCGAGACGCCGGTGGGCGTCGTCGAAGCCACACTGAACGGCGACGGCAGCGTGTCGGTGCGCAATGTTCCTGCCTATCGATACCGTCACGCGGTGGCTGTCGACGTGCCGGGTCACGGTAAGCTCACGGGCGACATTGCGTGGGGCGGCAACTGGTTCTTCCTCGTCGCCGATCATGGTCGCACGCTCGAGCCCGAGCACATCGGCGAGCTCGCGGCGTTCACGCACGCCGTGCGTGAAGCGTTGATCGCGCAGGGCATTACCGGCGCGAATGGGGCGCTCATCGATCACATCGAACTGTTCGCACCCGGTGCGAGCAGTGATGTCGATAGCCGCAACTTCGTGCTGTGCCCCGGCGGTGCCTACGATCGTTCGCCGTGTGGCACCGGCACGAGCGCGAAGCTCGCTTGCCTGGCAGCCGATGGCAAGCTTGCGCCCGGTGAGGTTTGGCGGCAGCAGAGCATCATTGGCAGCATGTTCGAAGGCAGTTACGTGCCATTCGACGCGGCCAGCGGAGCGCAGCAGGTCGACATCGCCGACGGCCCCGTCATCGTGCCGACGATTACGGGCCGCGCCTACGTGATGGCCGAAGGCCGCTTGCGCTTCGAAGCCGACGACCCGTTCGCGACCGGCATCCCGACTGCACACAGCGTATGAATGCCGACGTCGTCGTCGTCGGTGCCGGCATCGTCGGCGCGGCCTGCGCGCAAGCGCTCGCCGAGCGCGGCATGACCGTTCAGGTGCTGGAAGCCGGCGGGATTGGCGGTGGTGCAACCGCGGCAGGAATGGGCCATCTCGTGGTCATGAACGACTCCCCGGCCGAATTCGCATTGACTCGCTATTCGCGCGAACTGTGGCTTGCGTTCGCGCCGCAATTGCGCGCCGCCGATGCGTTCGTACGCTGCGGCTCGTTGTGGGTGGCCGCCGACGATGAGGAGTGTGCGGCCGCGCGTGCGATGCATCAGTCGTTTGCGGCGCGGTGTGTCGCTTCGCAACTGCTCGATGCCAGGACATTGCGCGAGTGCGAGCCGGCGCTTGCGCCGTCGATGGCGGGGGGCTTACTGGTCGAGGACGACAGCATCGTTTATGCGCCGCGAGCTGCTCAATGGCTGCTTGCCGAATCGCTCGGTGCGCGTCGTATTCGTGTGCGCACGGCCGTCGAGGTGGTGGCCGTCGAGCGTGGCGCGGTGACACTCGCGAGCGGCGAGCGGGTGTCGGGTCAACACATCGTCGTCGCAAACGGACTGGCTGCAACGCGTTTGTTGCCGACCTTGCCGATGCAGGCAAAGAAGGGGCATCTGCTCATTACAGACCGCTATCCTGGCTTCATCTCGCATCAATTGCTCGAACTCGGCTACATCAAGAGCGCTCACCATGCGACCGGGACGTCGGTGGCTTTCAATGCGCAGCCGCGGCCGACGGGACAACTGCTGATCGGCTCCTCGCGCCAGTTCGATGCGCTTGACGCGGACGTCGAGCTGCCCGTGCTGGCGAGGATGCTCGAGCGCGCCGTCCAGTATTTGCCGGCGCTCGCTCAGATGAATGGATTGCGCTCATGGACCGGCTTTCGCGCTGCGACGCCCGACGGCTTGCCGCTGATCGGACCCATCGGCGATACCGCGAACAGAATATGGGCGGCAACGGGGCACGAAGGTCTCGGCGTGACGACTTCGCTGGCGACCGCGCAATTGCTGGCTGCGCAGATCGTCGGCGAAACACCGCCGATTGCCTGCGAACCTTATTTGCCCGCCCGCTTTCCACAGGACTGAACGATGGCGCTTGAACATGAGCCCGACCGAACCGAGCGCGTGAGCGTGACGGTCGACGGCAAGACACTCGATCTACCTGCGTATACGACGGTGACCGCGGCACTCGTCGTGGCGAACGGTTTGTGCGGAACACGGACGTCGGTGTCGGGTGAGCCGCGTACGGCACTGTGCGGCATGGGAATTTGTCAGGAGTGCAGAGTGTGCATCGACGGCCGCATGCATGTGCTTGCTTGCCAGACGATTTGCCGCGACGGCATGACGATCGACACTGACACGGAGCGTGCCCGATGACGATGCAGCACTTCGATGTCGTCGTGATCGGCGCGGGGCCGGCCGGCTTGGCCGCGGTGCAGGCAGCGGCCTCGAGCGGTGCTCGCATTGCACTGGTCGACGACAACCCGCGCGCAGGTGGTCAAGTCTGGCGGCAAGGTCCCGGACGCGGCGCGGCCAAGCCATTGCAGGACATGCTGACGGCGCTCGATGCCCAAGCTGGCCTCACAATCTTTTCTTCGACACGCGTCATTGCCGCCGCGCCCGCCAAGACGTTGCTGCTCGAATCGTCCGATCAGGGCGGTGTGCATCTGTCGTACGAGCGCCTGATCGTCTGTACCGGGGCGCGTGAACGGCTGTTGCCGTGCCGTGGCTGGACGCTGCCCGGCGTGACCGGCGCGGGCGGCTTACAAGCGCTGATCAAAGGCGGTGTGCCCGTCGGCGGTCAGCGCATCGTGATCGGTGGCAGCGGTCCGCTGCTGATCGCGGCGCTGGCCACCGCGCGTGAAGCCGGTGCGCGCGTGCTCGCCGTCGTCGAGCACGCGCCGCGCGCGGCCGTGGCGCGTTTCGGGTTGTCGCTGGCTGCTACGCCGTCGAAGCTGTGGCAGGCGGCTCGGCTCACAAGGGGCTTTGGGGGCGTGCCCTATTGGACCGATAGCGTCGTGCGCGAGGTGCGCGGCAACGGTCGCGTCGAAGCCGTGACGATCGCTCGCGGGACGCGCGAGATGACGCTAGCGTGCGATCGCGTGGCGCTCGGCTACGGCCTCGTGCCGAACCTGACGCTCGCTCAAGCGCTCGGTTGCGCGGTCGAGGCGGAGGGGATCGTCGTCGACGACTTGCAACGCACGTCGGTCGACGATGTGCTGGCGGCGGGTGAATGCACAGGCATCGGCGGAGTCGAGCTTGCCACAGCGGAGGGGGCGATTGCTGGTTGCATCGCGGGCAAGGTGAGCGTTCCGGCACAGCTCGTGCATGAACGCACGCGTTGGCGGCGCTTCGCGGCGCGCGTCGAGCGCGGTTTCGCGCTCGGTGAGGCCGCACGCGCATGGCCCACTCCGGATACGTTGCTGTGCCGCTGCGAAGACGTGCCGTTCGGCGAAGTCGCCGCGCACGGCAGCTGGCGCGACGCGAAGCTGCACACACGCTGCGGCATGGGCGCGTGTCAAGGGCGCATCTGCGGGACTGCTGCCCAAACGCTGTTGGGGTGGGACATGGCCGCGCCGCGTCCGCCGCTCGCCCCCACGCGCATCGAGACGCTGCTCGCTGCCTGCGCGCACGAACAGCATCTCGACTGCCCCCTATAATCGACCGTCTAGAGACGCGCGCCACCATGCGCCGACGTTCAGCTACTTCTCGTACGATGACGCCGACGATTCCTTTGCCAGAGATGCCTGCCGCGGAAACGCTCGCGCAGATGCTGCCGTACTTCGCGCAACTCGAGCCGGTGCTCGACACGCTGCCCGACGTGGTCTTCTTCGTGAAGGACGGCGAGGCTCGTTACGCGATGATCAATCGCACGCTGGCCTCGCGTTGCGGCTGCAAGGACAAGCGCATGCTGCTCGGCAAGACCGCCGAGCAAGTGTTCCCGAGCCGCTTCGGCCGTGCGTATCTGGAGCAGGATCGGGCGATCATCGAATCGGGCACATCGATGATCGATGAGCTCGAGCTGCACCTCTATCCAGGCCGCGAGCAGGGCTGGTGCCTGACCTCGAAGGTGCCGTTGCGCAATGCCGCGGGAAGCATCGTCGGCGTAGCCGGCATTTCACGCGACTTGAAGGCCAATGCCAAGACGCATCCGGCCTATATGCGTCTTGCCGAAGTCGTCCAATACATCCAGGACAATTACGTCCAGCCGCTGAATCTCACGCAGCTGGCAGAGATGGCCGGCATGTCGGTCGCGCAGCTCGAGCGCTATTTCCATAAGGTATTTCATCTGACGCCACGACAAGTGCTGCTGAAGACACGGCTCGATGCGGCCACGGCCCTGCTCGTGACGCAAGAAAAGGTGACCGACGTGGCGGCATTGTGCGGTTACACCGATCACAGCGCGTTCACACGGCAATTCAAGGCGACGGTCGGCGTGACGCCCACGGAGTACCGGATGCTGCTCGGGGGGCATTCGCGCTGACGTGACGTGCAAATTGCGCGCCACAAGATTTGGATGGTGGTCTGAGTCGATTAGGATCGCAAACTGTTTTTCGCAGAATGCCTAGGTAATGGCGGAATGGCACTGATGCTAATTCGCCATTCGCCTTGACGCTCGGCAAGGGCTGTTCGATAGTGGCCTGGTGGTCCGATTCGATTCCTACGACATGCCTACGACGTCAGACCCCCGTGCGAGCGATATCACTTTTCCGGCGACATGCGGACGCTGCGGTGCCCGCGTGTCCGAGCCCGTATCGTTCTGTCCGCATTGCGGCGCCCACGCGAGACTAGCGTTTCGCCGTGATGCGTCGCAGCCCGCTTCTCGTGCTACGCCGACGGAATCAGTCAAGCGGGCAAGTGCAGGTGCAGGCGTAGCGTCGACGAGCGAGCGTACGGCGCGTACCGAGCGTACGGCTTCCGCGCTCGGCGATGCGTTGTGGCCGGAATTGCGGCCTAAGCCGTTGTTCGCAACAGGCGACCCAGATCCGTATGGTGATGCGCGCGGTTCGTCCAAGGCGCCGTCACGTCATTGGGGATTGAAAAGCGGAACCGGCCTCGTGTTGTGCGCCTTCGTCGTGCTGTATGGCGGCGTGGTGCTGCTGCATAGCCACAACCGGGATGTTTCGAGCGAGCAGGAGTCGTCCTCGAGTACTGCCGAGGGTAGTGTGACCGTGGGCAGCGTCGCGCACACGCCGTCACAGCCGTCAGCGACATCGAACCCATCGGCTCAAGCGAAGCCCGATGCGATCGCAGCGGCACCCGCACCCGCCTCGATCATGCCGCTCCCGCCCATCGTGTCGGCTGCACCTTCGGCGTCTCGAGCCATCGCACAGGCGCCCCCCGCGAATGTGCCGGCCATGCTGCCTGAGCCGGCGCCGAAGCCCGCACCGACGCAGGCACAAACACCGATGCAGACGCCGAACGCCGTCGCTACCGACGCTCGCCATCCGCATCGTTCGCGCACGGCAGTGGCGCAAGTGTTCGTTCCCTCGCAGACACCGTCGCACGCGGCAAGCGCCAAGCCAGTGCCGCGCCCGCCTGGCGCACGTGTACCGTCCTGGACTGCGCCGCGACAAGACTACGCTATGCGCAGTGATCGCCGTGAAATGCCCGCGCCCACCTCGGTCTCGCGCGCCGTGGCAAGTGCGCAAGCGAGCCTCGAGAAAAACGACCTCAGCGCGGCACGTGCAGCGTTGGCGAGCGTTCAGGCTACCGAGCCCGACAACAGCGAGGCGTTCATGCTGCGGCAGGATTTGGCCTCACGTGAACGCGCTCGCGACGCTGCATTGAACGCGGCGCGCGGCTGTATGGCGCAGGAGCGCTGGAAATGCGCATGGCACAACGCGGGCAACGCGTTGTCGATCGATTCGAGCAACGCCGAAGCGAAGGCGCTCATCGAGCGCTCGATCGTCGACTCGGGCGAAGCCACTCGGCCGGCAGGCCCTGGGCCTGATCCCGATCTGCCGGGCTTCCCTGAAGTTCAGTAAATAAAATCAGTAAAACTAAATAATAAGCGTTCGCTTGAAGTGAGGCCTACGCTAGGCGGGGAAGGTCAATGGCCGCGGCTGGCTAGTGCATCGGCGGCGATCTTGCGCAGATACGTGAGCTCAGCGGCCACGAGCCCCAATGGCCCGAATGTGCGTGTGAGCCCGAATCGCGCGAACGCAGGCGGGATAGAGCGGCCTTCGGCGATCGCGGAGGCGATCAGCTCGCCGGCAACCGTCGTCGGTGCGAGGCCGTGCCCGCCGAAGCCGACGGCATGCCAGACGCCGTCGACCGAGCGGCCGATCTGCGGCATCTGGTGGCGCGCATAGCTCATGAGGCCGCCCCACGCGTATTCGATCTTGACGCCGCGCAATTGCGGATACACATGCAACAGATCGCGCGTGAGCAACCGCTCGATCCGTTGTGGTTCACGCTCGAAGATGGAAATGCGCCCGCCCCATAGGATGCGCGTGTCGCTTAGCGGCCGGTAATAGTCGAAGGCAAAGCGCGAATCATAGACGGCCGAGGCGCAATCGATCGCCTCCTTGAGTCGCGCGCCGAGCGGCTCGGTCGTGACGATGTACGTGGCGATCGGCAACACGGCGCGCTCGACACGGCGATAGACGTTGCGCGCATAGCCACCGCCAGCCATGACGACATGCCGGGCAGCGATCGATCCGCCAGATGTCTGTACCAGATAACCTTCGCGCGTCCGATCGAGCTTCACGACCGGGCTGTGTTCATACACGCGCACGCCAGCTTTGGTGAGCGTGGTGGCAAGACCGAGCACGTACTTGAGCGGATGAAGATGAAACCCGTTGGGCTCGAACAGGCCCGCGTGATAGCGCTCGGTTTTCAAGCGGCTGCGCATGTTGTCGACGGAAAGCGGTTGCCACTCGACGCCGAACGCTTCGAGCATGAGCTTGCGCTGCGCTTCGAGCGCGGTGGGCCTGCCGAACCAGTCGGCGAGGATCGCGCCCGCATGCACCGCGTCGCACGCGATGGCGTAGCGCGCGATGCGCGAGCGAATCAGCTCGACGGCATCGAGCGTCAGCGCATAGAGCGCTCGCGCGTCATGCGAGCCCAGCACGCGTAACAACTCGGCGCAGTCGAGGCTGTACCCGCCGAACACGAACCCGCCGTTGCGTCCCGACGCGCCGAAGCCGACGCGCTCGGCCTCGAGCACGGCGATATTGGATACGCCGCGTTCGACGAGCCCGAGCGCCGTACAAAGCCCGGCGAGGCCGCCGCCGACGATACAGACTTCGGTCTCGTCGTGCGGCGTGGCGAGTGCCGGCCATGCCGGGCGCTCGACGCTCGCTTCGTAATAGCTGGCGGGGAGCGGCGTGGGCGGGGGCATGCCGTCGTCGGGGAGGCTGGCGGGCTTGGCTTAGACCACCGGCGGATTGAGCCGCGTGAAGCCCGCCTGCCGGTAGTAGGGCGTATGAGGATAGGCCGGTGTGACCGCGCTGACTGCGTCGAGCCGTGCGATCTGCTCCTTCTCGAGTTGCCAGCCGACGGCACCGAGGTTCTGACGCAACTGCTCTTCGTTGCGCGCGCCGATGATGACCGACGACACCGTAGGCCGCTGCAACAGCCAGTTCAGTGCGATTTGCGGCACGCTCTTGCCGGTTTCCTCGGCGATCGCATCGAGCACATCAACCACGCTGTAGAGCAGCTCGTCGGCCACAGGCGGCGCCCAGATGGTCGTCTCATGCAGACGGCTTTGTTGCGGCAGGGGTTGCCCGCGTCGCACTTTGCCGGTCAGCCGGCCCCAGCCGAGCGGGCTCCACACGAGCGCGCCGACGCCCTGATCGATACCGAGCGGCATCAGATCCCATTCGTAGTCGCGGCCGACCAGCGAGTAGTACGCCTGGTGCGCGACATAACGCTGATAGCCGTACTTTTCTGCCACGGCGAGCGACTTCATGAGCTGCCAGCCCGAGAAATTCGACACGCCGATGTAGCGGATCTTGCCGGCGCGCACGAGCTCGTCAAGTGTGGCGACCACTTCTTCCACGGGCGTACTCGCATCGAAGGCGTGCAGCTGAAAGATGTCGATGTGATCGATGCTCATGCGCTGGAGCGCGGCGTCGACTGCGCGGATCAGGCGCGAGCGTGACGAGCCCGCATCGTTGGGACCGTCGCCGGTCGGCAGCGACGCTTTCGTCGAAATCAGCACGCTGTTGCGCCGGCCCTTGATCGCTTCGCCGAGCACTTGCTCGGAAGCGCCGTCCGAATAGACATCGGCCGTGTCGAACAGCGTGAGGCCCGCGTCGAGGCAGATGTCGACGATGCGGCGCGCTTCGTCGGCGTTCGTCGTCCCCCAGTTGCTGAAGAGCGGACCCGTCCCGCCGAACGTGCCAGCGCCAAAGCTCAAGACGGGCACTTTGAGGCCGGACTGACCCAGATTCCGATATTCCATCGCGTTTTCTCCGTTCTCGATTCGTTTGAGGCGGCGCGCATTGACTGCGCACCACCGGTTGACCGGCACGGGAACCGCGGTTTGGCGGAACCCGGGCTAGCCGAGGCTCGACGCTACCGCTTCGCCGACATCGGCAAGCGCGGCATCGCACCGAGCGAAGGGGGCATCCGTTTGCGTCAGATAGGCCGCCACGAAGATCGGCGCGCGCTCGGGCGGCCACATGATCGCGATATCGTTGTGCGTACCGTGCTCGCCCCCGCCCGTTTTGTCGCCAACGCGCCAATCCTTCGGCAGCTTCGCGCGCAGCTTCGCGCCGCCGGTCTGGCATCCCACGAGCCACGCGATCATCTGCGCGCGCGATTGCGCGGTCAGCACGTCGCCGAGCAACACGTTGCGCATATCGGCGAGCATGGCGATGGGTGTGGTCGTGTCGCGCGGATCGCCGGGAATGGCTTCGTTCACCGTGGGCTCGTTGCGGTCGAGCCGCGTGACAGTATCCCCCAATTGCCGGACGAATGCAGTGAGCTGCGCGGGGCCGCCGAAGCTGGCGAGCAAGAGATTGCCAGCCGTGTCGTCGCTGAGCGTGATGGCCGCTTCGCACAGCTCGCCCATCGTCATGCCGGTGTCCGTATGCTTTTCTGTCGCAGGCGAGGCGATGACGACATCGCTACGCGCGTACATGATGCGGCGCGCGAGATCCTCTTCGCGACGGTCGACACGCGCCAGGACCGCAGCGGCCGCGAGGAACTTGAACGTGCTGCACATGGGAAACAGCTCGTGCATGCGATGGCCTGCCGTCAAGCCCGAGGCCGAATCGTAGATTGCGACGCCGAGCCGGCCGTCGACCTCGCGCTCGATCTGCGCGAGCCGCGCTTCAATCTGGTCCGGCAGGGCCTTCATCCTGCGTGCATCACTGGCTGACGCACTGTGCTTCGATGCGCGGGCCAAGATGGGATCCGAAAGCCCTGCTATGACACCGCCCATCAGCGTACCGAGAAAATGTCTGCGCTCCATCGTTGCGGCTCCTTGAGAAAGCGGAGAATATCGCGGTAATTCGGGAAGTCGACAATCGACGAATACTTTCCGCTGACAAAACTATTTCTTATGGATCGACGCGCATGGCCCGACATCTTCCGTTGAACGCGCTGCGCGCTTTCGAGGCGTCGGCGCGGCATGCGAGCTTCACACGCGCCGCGCGCGAATTGAGCGTGACGCAGGCTGCCGTGAGTCAGCAGGTGCGCGCGCTCGAGGAGCGGCTTGGTGTCGCACTGTTCAAACGCTTGCCGCGCGGGCTCGGCTTGACCGACGAAGGACTCGCGCTGTTGCCCGTGCTGACCGATGCATTCGATCGCATCGATGCAGTGCTGCGCCGTTTCGAGGGCGGCCACTTTCATGAGGTGCTGACGGTGGGCGTGGTGGGTACGTTCGCGGTGGGTTGGCTGATGCCGCGCTTGCAGCGGTTTCGCGTGGCTCATCCGTTCATCGAGCTGCGATTGCTGACGCACAACAACCTCGTCGACGTGGCGGCGGAGGGCTTCGACTTTGCCATTCGCTTCGGCGACGGCAACTGGCCGGGCACGCAAGCCACGCCGCTGCTCAATGCACCGCTGGGCGCAATGTGCACGCCGGAGCTCGCGCGCAGGCTGAAGCATCCGCGCGAGTTGGCGAACGAGACGTTGCTGCGCTCGTATCGTGCCGACGAGTGGGCGCTATGGTTCGAGGCGGCCGGCGTGGTGCCGCCAGCCATCCGCGGGCCCGTGTTCGATTCGTCGCAGTTGATGGTCGAAGCGGCCGTGCAAGGGGCGGGCGTCGCGCTCGCGCCCGTGCGCATGTTCGAGCGCGAACTGCGTTCGGGCCGGCTCGTGCGTGCGTTCGACGTCGAAGTCGATACGGGTAGCTACTGGCTCACGTGGCTCAAGTCCAAGCACGTGACGCCGGCCATGCAGTCGTTCATGAACTGGATCGGTGCGGAGACGGCTGGCGTTTAACTCGGCGCGCCGCGGATACGTCAAGTGACTGCTAGATTTCTCTGCCGATCTGCGCCTTGATGCAGCGTTCGCTTATTCGTGCGCGCAGGAAAGCCCCTGCGCCGATCATCGCGCTGCGCTTGCGGGGCCTGTGCCACCTGCAAGGCGTGACTCCGACGCTTGTGCTCGACGATCGCACCGGCATCCACTTTGGCAAGCTTGTCGTACTCGCGATAGGGCAGCGGCTGGCCATCAGCCGAAAAACACAACATCTTTATCTTGCTGGAACGCGACATTAGGATATTGCTCCTACACGGGTCTTTAAAAATTCCGGCATTATGTCGATTTTTTGGGTGGTTAATTTTATTTCCGGTCGTGACATAAGCTTGTGGGGCGTAAATTTTGGCGAAAGTAGACGAAATTGTATGGTTTGTGTCGACTGCGTTTGGTATGGAAGGGGTGTTATCGGTGAGGCTGCGACAAAGTCGCGCGTTTTGGCTTTGATGATACGTGGATTGCGTGCGAGAGCGATATGAAGAAGCGATTTTTGTTTGTTTTAGATGCTGCAGTGATATTGGTCGTTGTTTGTTTTTTTCTGTCTATTTGTTACCGCATGGCTTTTCCGATGTGGAGGTATGATAGGCAGATTTCGTTCGTTCAATTATTTATGATATTGCCGGTGGCGACTGGTGGTTTGTGGTTGCTTTTTAGGATGCTGAGAAAAGACCGGTCGAACACTTGCTTCTATAAATTTTGCCGTTGGATGGCTGATGGTGAGCCGAATCGCCGCTTGCTTGTAACTGCTGTCGGTGCGGTGACTTTTATTTGCATTATGGAATTTATATCTTTCGTTATGAAGGTGGCGCTCTAATATGGATCCCGTTTCGTCTACAATTAACATACTTGTTGTTGGTGATAATACCATTTCCGCTACGAATTCTGGGCTGAAGGAAGGGGCTGCGTTTGTTTCTGCAAGTGGCCAGGTCGTGGCAACGATCGGTTCAGCGACCCCGGCCGGAACGATTGCAACCAATCCGGCCGCCGCTGTGGTCACGGTATTGAAAATAACCGTCGATATTCAAGCCGGAAAGCCGGTGCAGATGGGGGACGTTCTTTCGGTGGTTGGCAATATTTTTGCAACCGCTGGGGCGGTCGTCGCCTTCTATGTACCTGGCGGGCAAATTGTTGGCCTGACGGCTCTTGTTATAGGTGATTTGTTGAATGTTGGCGGTCTTTATCTCGATCGTCAATCAATGGGGGATGCATTTAAATCGGTCTACGGCGATATCGTCAAAAATGGATCTGTCCCCGCCAATTCTCCTGATGGAGCGACGCTTCAAAGCTTCATTGCGGACCATAACGGCAAGAACAGCGGAGGTGCAACCGTCGCGGCGGTCTTCAACGACGACGACACAGTGAGCAAGATCGTTTCCTACGACAAGGCCGGTAACGTAGTTCAGACGGACAGTTATACATACACTCATGACGGAGCGGGAACGATCGCGACGGTCACCGAAAGTATCTACAACGCCAACGGCACATTACTGTCGACCACTGTGACAAACGCGGATAACTCCAGCGTCACAACCGCCTACAAGAGCCTCGCCGACTCGCATCTCACCACCGTTACCCGCACAGATGCCAACGGCAAAGTCACCCAAATCGCCACTACCGTTGCCGACAGCAGCCCGAACACCTATGACACGACCGTCACCGACGGTTCGGGAAAATTGCTCTACAAACAGACCAGCACATACGTCAACGGCGTGCTGTCGACCCAGTCCGAATACGACCCATCAGGGGCTCTGACTCGTCAATATTCTTATCAGTCTGGAAAGCTAGTCGAGGTCAGTAGTTACTCCGGTGGCGCTCTAGTCGGGCAGGTTGATTATCTATACGACGAGAACGGCAAATTAAGCAGCATCAATGCGTCGGGAACAGGCTCGATCACTGCGAACAATGTCCCGATCAATCTAGCCAATGCGCCCGGCGCGAACCTGACGCTGGTCGGCACCGGCGATACGGTGGTGGCAATGCGGCCCAACGAGCCCTACCGCGCCTACGACTCTGTTTTCAATTTAATGGCAGGCGACAGTGTAAATATCGTCGACATGGGAGGCAATACGATCAACGGCGGCGTCGGCGAAGCCATTACGTTGACGAGCTCGGGCGATACGGTCAACGTGAGCGGTGACTCCGCGAACCGTGTCGCAGCGGATGGCCAAGCCGCAGGCATTACGTTGACGCAAGGTGCCGAAGGTATTTTCGCCGGGAGCGGCAACACGATAAGGGCGGCTGCGGGAGCATTCATCATGAAGGCAACCGGCGACGACATCATATTGAACGGCAACGGAGTATATGTGGAATCAGGCAGCGGCAATCGAATTGCCGCCGCCGACGGCACCAGCGTGAATATCAACGGGGAAACGAACGACACGATCTCCGGTAACAACGAAGCGATCAGCCTCACCAGCGGCAGCCTGACGTTGAAAGGGACCGGCGATACTGTCACGACGAGTTCCGGCGCGTGCACGCTAACCCTCACCGGCAATGCAAGTGTGACTGTCAACGGCAATGCCACGATCAATGCCGGCGCTGGCGAGGCGATCATTGTCGGGGGTGCCGCGAGCAACGTGACTGTCAATGCAAACGGCGATGCGGCTGGCAGTAAGACAGCCGACGGCCGAGCAACGGGCATTGTGCTGGGCAGCAACGACAATGCGACCATCGTTGGTGGCGGCAACGCGGTGATGGCTGTCGGAAACAACCAAATAACGGCGAGCCACGACGACATCACCCTGAACGGCACGGGCGTAACCGTAACGGGCACAGGAAATCACATCACCGCAATCGACAACGCTGCCGTTACCTTGTCCGGCGCAAATACTCCATTCGACGAAACTATCGCCGGCAACGGCGAAACAATCACTTCGCTCGGCCAAGGTTCCTTGACGCTACAGGGCACCGGCGACATCGTCACCGCCTCCAGCAACACGGTCACGCTCGCAAACGCAGGATCCAGTCTGACGATGAGCGGTGGCGACAATACAATCGTCTCCAGCGGAGGTGATTCGATCACGATTGCTTCCGCGCCTGCTAGGATTCCGCTGACCAACTACCTGCTTCGTGCCTCCGGCTCCGACAGTGTCGTGCTCGGTCAAAACATCAACTTGACCATTAACGGTAGCGGAAACGCCATTACCGCTGCGGGCAACGACGGCATCACCGGGAGCGGGAACAAAATCACATTGACCGGCGCCGGCAGCTCGATTTAGGGCGATAACAACACGATCGCGGCATCGGGCACGAGCTTGTACGTCTTCAACGGCAATAACGATACGCTGTCCGGCAACAACGATACGATTCTTGGCGATGGCGGAACGCTGACGCTGGAAGGCACGGGCGACGTGATAGCCGCGTCGATGACCACCGTCAAGCTCGGTGCCGGCGCCAGCGTCACGGTGAACGGTGCCCAGGATGCGGTGTATGCCGGTGCGGGCAATGCGGTGACGATCAATGCATCGACGGACGGTTTCCGGCCTTCGCGCACCATCGTCTACGCGAGCAACGACACGACCGGTATCGTGGTGAACCAAGGCGCGCAGGCCGATATTTACGGAACGGGCGACAGCATCACCGCGCAAGGCGCATACCACATCGCGGCCGACGGCGACACCATTACCTTGGTTGGGAGCGGTACGGGCGTCACTGGCAGCAACGACGTGCTTCACGCGGCCGACAAACTGAGCTTGTCCGTCTATGGGAGCAATAACGTTGTCTTCGGCAATAACGAATCCATCACCTCCGGTCGCGGCAGCCTCACGCTGAACGGTAGCGGCGACAGCGTGACGACGTACGGCAGCACGCTGACGGCGAACGGCGTCAGTGTCACGCTCAACGGCCCGGACAACACGATCGCCGGCGATAGCGATGTGCTGACGCTCGGTGCCGACACGACGAATCTCACGGTCCAAGGGGCCGGCGAGACGATCGTCCTGTCCGATCCCACGATCACCGCAGCGTCGTTGAAGGTGAGCGCTTCCGCTAGCGGAAAGGACTTGCTGTTGACCGATAGCGCGACGGGTAATCAAAGGATCGCATTCGACGGAATGCTGGCGGTAGGCAATCAGGGTGCGACGCAACTGAAGTTTGCCGACGGCACGGTGTGGACGCGTGCGCAGATGCTGTCGATGGCGCATGCGGCAGGTACGCCAAGTGTGACGCCGCCTCCGGTTGGAACGCCGGGCAAGCACTCGACCGATGTGCAGGTCAGCCAGTTGATCCACGCAATGGCGGCGTTTTCGGCAAGGCACTCGAGCGCGGATTGGAGTTCGCCGACGAGTCCGACGACGGCCGACACAGCAGTATTGGCCCAGGGGCACTACGCTTCGCATCAGCACAGGCTGTAAAGGTGCCGAAGCGGTGAATGTCAAGCGCGGGGCCGTCGATGGCGGCCCCGCGCGCCGGCGGTTTGAAACTCGCCGTCAGTCCGTCTGATACCTTGGTGAATGCCGACCGGGCCGAAACACTAGCCCGACACCACGCTTGCTTCGGGCAAGCCCGGCACACACGAGGTCAGCCATTCCGACAGCGCAACGAACGGCTCATCCTGCGCGCCGGCATCGGGGGCCACGAGGTAGTAGCCGGCATCGCTCGCGAGCGGCAGATCGAGCGCCACGGCCAGGCGTTGAGACGCCAGCTCATCGGCAATGAGGATTTCCGGCATCAGCGCGACCCCCATACCCGAGAGCGCCGCGCTCGACAGCATCGTGAACAGCTCGTAGCGTGGCCCGCGCACCGCGCGGGCGTCGTCGCCGAGTCCGTGCGCACGGAACCAGTCGCGCCAGGCGTCGGGGCGCGTCGACAGATGCAGCAGCGGCATGTCGGCCAGCGTGGCTGGCGTCAGCGGTGCCGCGCGCGAGACGAGCGCGGGGCTGCACACGGGCACGGCAGAACCCTCGCGAAACAGCAGCTTGCCCTGCGTGCCCGGCCACACCGCGTGGCCGAAGTAGATAGCCGCATCGAACGGCGAATCACTGAACAAGAAAGGTTCGGTACGGATCGACAGATTGATCGTGATGTCGGGCCGTAGCGCACGGAATTGCGGCAGCCGCGGAATCAGCCATTGGCTCGCGAAGGTCGGCACGACGGCCAGCTCGAGCACGCGGCCGATGCCGCGCTGGGCCATGAGCTCGAGCGTGTCGCGTTCGATGCGCTCGAGGCTCTTGCGGATCTGCGCCGCGTAGTGCCGCCCATGCGGCGTCAGCACGACGCGCTTCTTGATGCGCAGGAACAACGCGACGCCGAGCCGGTTCTCGAGCGACGCCACCTGGCGGCACACGGCGCTCTGCGTCAGCGCGAGCTCGTCGGCTGCGCGCGTGAAGCTCTCGTGCCGTGCGGCGGCTTCGAAGACCTGGAGCGCGGCGAGGTTCGGAATGCCCTTTCTCATCGTGTGTGGCGATTCGGTGGGTAGTCGTTTTCTATCGACTTAGTGCGTTTTTGGAATGAAGTGGTGAGTTTAAATCAATTGCCGCTCCGTCTCCACGAGACGAGAATCGCATGCACCGAGGCGCCGGACGTCGTCGCATGCCGCCGATATCGCGTAGAAAACAAGCGCCACCCCATGCCACACGGAGAATTATTCGATGAATCGCAATCTCGACGCCTTGCTCGACGCCACATGCGGCCCCGGCGCCTGCGCGCAGTTGGTGCAATTGATGAACCTTCCGCCTTGCGTGGAGCGGTGGGAGGAGGGCGTTGTGACGCGCGTCGAACTCGCCCAGGCGCTGAACATGGCTCTGTTCTCCGGGCTCCTGGCGCGCGTGCCGACGGGCCGTGCCTATACCGATGACGTGATTCGCGAGGGCGGGCGCGTGCAGTTCGATCACGGGGCGCTGCGCACCGTGCGCTGGCCGCATTGTGGCGCATTGCCGCCCGGCGAAGCCGCTTTTACGCGAATTCTGAAGCCGCTCGGCTATCGGCTGAATGGCACCTATCCGCTCGATCGCATCAAGATGACGGGGCGCTCGTATGCGCACCTCGATGCACCTGAGCAAATCGCCCAGTTCTTCGTCAGCGAACTGCACCCCGAGCGCTTTTCGCCGGCATTCCAGCAGGCCGTGACCGACGTACTCGGCTCGTCGGCCGATCCGCTGACGCCGCAGGCCGTCACATGGCTCGCCGAGCTCGAACGCGACGCCGCGTTGCCGCTGGCCGATGCCTGCGCGCTGCTGCCGGTGCTCGTGCGCTGCTTCGACCGTCAGCATACGATTCCGCGCCTCGCCGACTACCAGACGCTGCTGGCGGAGTCGGCCGAGATGGCATGGATCGCGACCGAAGGCAACGCATTCAATCACGTGACGGATCGCGTGGACGACGTATTCGCCGTCGCCGATCTGCAGCGCGCGTTGGGCCGGCGCATCAAGGAGCGCGTCGAAGTCTCGAAATCGGGCCGTGTGAAGCAGACGGCCTATCAGGCCGACCCCGTGGTGCGCAGGTTCATCGACGAAGCGGGCGATTCGGTCGAACGCGAGGTGCCGGGCTCGTTCTACGAGTTCATCACGCGCGATACCTACGTCGATGAAGAGACGGGCCGCGAGATGCTCGATCTGGGCTTCGATGCCGGCAACGCGACGGGCATCTTCAAGATGACGGCCGCGGCCTGATGCAGCCAACGCGCGGCGCACCCATGGCGCCGCGCCACTACATGGAGGCAACCCGATTGACGCTGAATACCCCGACCCCGGCGAACGCGAGCGACGACGCATACGGCTTTACCGAGCCGTTTCGTGCACCGCAAGGTTCGCCGATTCGTGAGCTGTTCAAGTACGTCGGCCGCCCGGGGATGATTTCGTTTGCGGGCGGTTACCCGTCGAAGGATCTGTTCGATCGCGAAGGCATTGCGGCTGCGCTCGATGTCGCCTATCGCAGCGATCCGATCGCGTGTCTGCAATACGGTGACACGGCCGGCGCGCCGGCGCTGCGTCGCTCGCTGACGCGGCTCATGGCGACGCGCGGCGTGACCTGCACGCTTGATGACCTGGTGGTCACCACCGGATCGCAGCAAGGCTTCGATTTGTTGATCCGCACGCTCGTGGCGCCGGGCGATACGGTGCTGATCGAGGAGCCTGCCTATCCGGCCGCGATCCAGGCACTGCGGCTCGCGGGCGCACAGATCGTGACGGTGCGGACCGATCACGACGGCATCGACGTCGACGCGCTCGCAGCGCAGCTCGAGGCGATGCGCGATGGTCCGCGCCCGAAGCTGCTCTACACGGTGCCGACGTTCGCGAATCCGACCGGCGCCACGTTGCCGCGCGCGCGCCGCGAAGCGCTCGTGCGGCTGGCGGTGGCGCATCGCTTCGTACTCGTCGAGGACGATCCGTATGGAGAGCTGCGTTTCTCGGGCGAGCCCGTGCCGCCCATCATCGCGTTGGCCGGAAACGTCGACGGCGCGAAGGACTGGATCGTCTACCTGGGCAGCTTGTCGAAGATCGTGGCGCCGGGTTTGCGCGTAGGCTGGGCCATCGCGCCGGCACCGATCGCTCGGCGCATGATCGTCGCGAAGCAGACGGGTGATCTGTGCACGGCGCCGTTGTCGCAGGAGCTTGTGCGGCACTATTTGGACAGCGGCCGGCTCGATACGCATCTGCAGACAATCGTGGACGCTTATCGCAAACGTTGCGACGCGCTGGTCAGCGCGCTCGCGCATTTCGCGCCAGGGCAAATCGAGTTGGCGGCGCCATCGGGCGGCATGTTCGTGTGGGCGCGCTTTACCGGCGGACGCGATGCGAGCGAGACGCTCAAGCGGGCACTCGAGCAGAATGTCATGTATGTGCCGGGTCAGGCGTTTTACGTGCGCGATGCCGATGCAAGCAGCCTGCGGCTGTCGTTCGCGGCGCCGAGCGAGGCGGAAGCGTTCGAAGGCGCGCGGCGGCTGGCACAGGCGCTCGCCAGCGGCTGAACGGCATTCAGGATTCAGGATTCAGGACGTTGCCGCGAGCGAGGCGCGGGTTGCACATGACGTGCGAACGCGTTTCAATCGCCAGGTAGACGAAAGCAGTGGAACAATGAACCAATCGCGCATGGCAGTCCGCTGCCGTGCAATCGCGTGTGCCGACGGCGCCGCGCCCGCCGACCCGGCGGTTAGCGGCGGCCTATGGACACGCACTCACCCACCCATAGAGGACGTGATGGTAGTCAACGACATTCTTGCAGCGCTCAACGTCGATCTTTCCGCTTGGAAGGGCAACGCCCTGACGGCCCGCTCGCCGCGCGACGGCGCGACGCTCGCGACGCTTGCCGTCGATACGGTGGCCGATGTCGAGTGCAAGATCGATAGCGCGCACGCCGCGTTCCTGAAGTGGCGCACCGTGCCGGCGCCCGTGCGCGGCGAACTCGTGCGCGTGTTCGGCAATGTGCTGCGCGAGCACAAGGACGCACTGGGCCGGCTCGTCACGCTCGAAGCCGGCAAGATCCGCTCGGAAGGGCTCGGCGAAGTGCAGGAAATGATCGACATCTGCGATTTCGCGGTCGGCCTCTCGCGGCAGCTGTACGGTCTGACGATCGCGTCGGAGCGTCCCGGCCATCGCATGATGGAAACGTGGCATCCGCTCGGCGTGTGCGGCGTCATCTCGGCGTTCAACTTCCCCGTGGCCGTGTGGGCCTGGAACGCGGCGCTCGCGTTCGTGTGCGGTGATCCGGTCGTCTGGAAGCCGTCGGAGAAAACGCCTCTGACCGCGATCGCATGCCAGGTGCTGTTCGAGCGGGCCGTTGCCGAGTTCGAGAAGACGCACCCCGGCATCGTGCCCGCAGGGCTGATGCAAGTGTCGATCGGCGGGCGGGACGTCGGTGAAGCGCTCGCGCGTTCGCACAAAGTGCCGCTCGTGAGTGCGACGGGCAGCGTGCGCATGGGCATCGAAGTGGCGCAGACGCTCAGCAAGCGCCTCGCACGCAGCATCCTCGAGCTGGGTGGCAACAACGGCATGATCGTCGCGCCGAGCGCCGATCTGGACCTCGTCGTGCGCGCGGTCACGTTCTCCGCCGTCGGCACGGCTGGTCAGCGCTGCACGACGCTGCGTCGCCTGATCGTTCACCGCAGCGTGGTCGATACGCTGCTGCCGCGTCTGGAAAAGGCGTTCGCGTCGGTCAAGGTCGGTGATCCGCTCGAAGCCGAGACGCTGGTTGGTCCGCTGATCGACCGCGCTTCCTACGACGGCATGCAGAAGGCGCTTGCCGATGCGCGTACGGATGGCGGCAAGGTCGTCGGCGGGGAGCGCGTCGATGTCGGCCATGACGAGGCTTACTACGTGCGCCCCGCGATCGTGCGCATGCCGGCGCAGACGGCCGTCGTCGAGCGCGAGACGTTCGCGCCGATCCTCTACGTGCTCGTCTATGACACGCTCGACGAAGCGCTCGCGCTGCACAACGGCGTGCCGCAGGGGCTGTCCTCGTCGATCTTCACGAACGATGTGCGTGAGGCCGAATGGTTCATGTCGGCGGCCGGCAGCGATTGCGGCATCGTCAACGTGAACATCGGCACGAGCGGTGCCGAGATCGGCGGCGCGTTCGGCGGCGAGAAGGAAACGGGCGGTGGCCGCGAGTCGGGTTCCGATTCGTGGAAGAGCTACATGCGCCGCGCGACGAACACGATCAACTACAGCCGTGAGCTGCCGCTGGCTCAGGGCGTGCGGTTCGACGTTTAAGGAAGGGCGCACGCGGCCTAAGTGCCGCGTGTGTGCCTGCGGCCGGCCCAGTGGGGCTGGCCCCGCAGGCACAGTCAGAGTTTTTCGGACAACTTGCGCAACATCGTCGCCTTCCGCAATGTCGACGAGATCTTCAGTGAACGTTCAAGGGCGGTATTTGAAAATCGCGACTGGCAATTCAGGCCTCGCGCAAAAATAGCACGCACCCCAAACAACCGGCCGCGCGCCGGGCTCCCAGCCCATGGTATGGGAGGCGCGTACCTTTAACGCACGAGGAAGCCGTAGGCGAGCGGGTCACGCTCGTCGATGATCCACTGTGCGAAGCCGCAGATGTACGCCTCGCCTGTGACCTCCGGAATCACAGCGGGAATGCCCTTTACCGAGGTCTCCCGCAGAACTCTACCCTTGAAAATCGTGCCGACGATCGACTCATTGACGAGCGTTTCGTCGGCCTTGAGTTCGCCGCGCTGGTACAGCTGCGCGACGCGACCGCCAGTTCCCGAACCCGTCGGAGAGCGGTCGACTTCGCGATCCGCGAACACGCAACAGTTAGCCTGCGTGGAACCCGGATGCCGCGGTTTGTTGGCGATGATCGTGCCGTAAATGTGATTGATCTCCGGTATCTCAGGGTGCTGTACCGGAAATGCCTTGTTTGCCGCTTCCTTCACCTCCGCGCCGAAGCGGATGAGTTTTTCGACGGCCCACTCGCGCACCGGTAAGTCGAACGGCTCCCCATCGACATAGAAGTAGAAGGCCCCGCCGTATGCGATGTCGCCCGTGACTTTGCCGAACGTCGGCGTTTCTACCGTCACATCGCGCTTCCAGAGGAACGACGGCACATTCACGAAGCGCACCGTGCCTGCGTGCTGCCCGTCCCATTTGACAAAGGCTTCGATGAAACCGCACGGCGCGTCGATGCCGACTCGCGTCTCGGGAACCGTTCGTTGAACCCATCCGAGTTCAACGGCCGCCGTCGATAGCGCAATCACGCCGTGGCCGCAGTGGTCGCTGTAGCCTTCGTTGTGCAGAAAGATCACGCCGAAGTCGGCATCAGGCGAAACCGGATCGGTCAGGTAGCCGCCGTACATGTCTGCGTGGCCGCGCGGCTCGAACATCAGCGCGCGACGGATATCGTCGGCATTTTCCTTGAGCCAGGCACGCCGTTGCACGATCGTGTCACCCGGCAGGCGCGGCAAACCGCTCGTGACGATGCGGAAGGCCTCGCCGCCGGTATGTACCTCGACGGTCGAAATGGTTCGAGTCGGTTTCATGGGTAGGGGGTCGCTCCGTGCGCGAAAGACGTTACTGGACGTACGGTACGGGCAACCCGTTTCGAATGACGTACACCGAGGTCGGCGCGCCCTTCAGGTCACCTTTGGCGTCAAACGAATAAGTGCCGGCGATCCCCTTGTACTGCTCCTTCGAAAGTTGCGCGATGAGCTTCGCTCTATCCGTGGTCGTGCCGGCCTTGGTCATCGCGTCGGCAAGCAGCTTTACGCCATCGTAGTAGTTCACGCCGTAGACCTGCGGGTCGGTGTGATACGTATCGTGATACTTCTTCAGGAAGTCGCGTCCTTCAGGTGTCTTGTCCAATGCAATGCCGCCTTGCGCGCAGTAGACGATAGAAGCCGCGTCGCCGGCGACCTTGCCCATATCTGCGGAACAGATGCCATCGCCGCCGAGCAGCTTGGCACGCACGCCGCGCTGACGCATCTGCTTCGCCATCGGTGCGCCCTGAGACGCGTAGCCCCCGAAAAAGATCACGTCCGGGTCCTCGCCCTTGATTGCCGTGAGGATGCCGAGGAAGTCGGTGGCCTGGGAGTTCGTGAATTGATGGTCGATGATCTTCAGGCCGTTGGCCTTCGCGACTTGCTCGAACTGCTGGGCAACGCCCTGACCGTAAGCCGTCCGGTCATCGATGATGGCCGCGGTCTTCGCCTTGAGCGTCTTTGCCGCGAACTCGGCCATCGTTCCGCCGAGTTGCTCGTCACTCGCCCCGATGCGGAAAATGTTCTTGAAGCCCTGTTGCGTCAGCGCCGGGTTCGAAGCAACCGGCAACATCGGGATGTTTGCGTTGCTGTAAACACGGGACGAGGGAATCGCTACGCCGGAGTTATACGGACCCACCACAGCGATTACGCCCTGGTCGACCAGGTTCTGGGCAACCTGCACCCCGACCTTGGGGTCCGCCTGGTCATCTTGCGAATCCAGTTTGAACGTCACCGCTTTCCCGGCGATGGTGATGTGCTGCTTGTTCAACTCTTCGATGGCCATGCGCGCGCCATTCTCATTGTCCTTGCCGTTGGCCGCCTGCGGCCCGGTAAGCGGTGCGGAGTGGCCGATAACGACGACTTCCTGCGCGTGCGCTGCGACAACGCCAAAAGCCGACGCGGCGGCCAGAGCGGTGATGAGGTGACGCATGGTTGGCCTCGCATAATTGGTTTTAGAGAAAACCAATGTATTTCATGGGTGGTGCAGTAGCAAGGAGCTTTCCAAGGGGAATGCCCATGTGGTCTATTGGGGACCAGTTTCAGTGATTGCGCCCCGTTTTAACGCTGCAGTGCACCGGGGATCTATGCCGCACTGCCGGCACAACATTATATTTTTCAATATAATGTAATTGTGTAAATTGTGCGCGACCCGAGCAAGGGGCGAATCATGCTGATTGACCTCAACCATTTCACGCCCGGCCTGTCGCTGACGGGAGGGCTCCTCATCGGTCTCGCAGCCGCAGTGCTGGTGCTGTTCAATGGCCGCATCGCCGGCATCAGTGGCATCTTCGGCGGCTTGCTGAGTTGGCCACGCAACGACCTCGGCTGGCGTCTCGCCTTTCTCGCCGGACTCATTGGTGCGCCTGTCGTGGCCAACCTGCTGGGCAAGCCGGCACATTCGGAGATCCAGGCGGGGTGGGGCGAGATTCTGATCGCCGGTTTCCTCGTGGGCCTCGGCACTCGCTACGCGGCGGGCTGTACCAGCGGCCATGGCGTGTGCGGCCTCTCGCGCGGGTCCATCCGCTCGCTCGTCGCCACGGCGACCTTCATGGCGGCGGGATTCCTGACGGTCTTGGTTAAACGACATCTGATTGGAGGCTGACGTGGCAGCCCTCATAGCACCCGTTACCGCACTGCTCGCCGGACTGCTTTTCGGCATTGGTCTGATTATTTCAGGCATGGCCAACCCGGCCAAAGTGCTGGGTTTCCTTGACCTCACGGGTCGGTGGGATCCATCACTGGCTTTTGTGATGGCCGGCGCCATTGCCGTCGGCTCGGCTGCGTTTTTCGTGGCCAGGCGCCGCAACCGTTCATACCTCGGATTACCCACGCAACTGCCGGCCAGCAAGACCATCACGCCGAGGTTGGTTCTAGGCAGCGCCGCGTTTGGTATCGGGTGGGGGCTGGCCGGTTTCTGCCCGGGTCCCGCGCTGGTCGCGCTCGGCGCAGGCTATTCGAAGGCCGTCGGCTTTACGGCGGCGATGGTGGCGGGCATGGTCGTCTTCGAGCTTGTCGAGCGGGCGAAGTCGACGCGCAGCAGCTGCGCGTAACTGGTCTGATCCCCTTTCTGATGAGGCACTAGCGATGAACGAAGTCGTGTTCGAATCCGTGCTGACTTGCCCGCACTGCGGGTTTGCCCGGCGGGAGACCATGCCGGCGGATGCCTGTCAGTTCTTTTACGAGTGCGGCGGCTGCGGGGCAGTGCTACGTCCTGAGCCCGGCGATTGCTGCGTGTTCTGCTCGTTCGGCTCGGTCCCGTGCCCGCCAGAACAGCGACGCCGAAGCGGCTGCGTAGATAACCCACCCATCGGGTGACGCAGCGCTTTCTCGAGCGTCAAGTGTCGAGCATCAACCGCGCCCAAGCCGTTTCGACAGATCGGCCACGAGGATCGCGAGCCGCGCCGGCTTCTCGTAACAGGCAACATCGAAGCGCCGGATCACCTCGCTGATCTCCGCTTCGCTGGCCTTGCCTGTCAGCAGATCCCCCGTCAGAAGAAAGACCGGCGCATCGGCCTTGCCCGAACGTCGGACCGCTTCGATGGCCGCGGCGGCCGTCTCTTCGCCGAACGACCAGTCGGTGACGATAGCGTCAAACGTTTGCGTGCGCAGGGCATCGACGAACGCGGGCAGGCTGTCGAGCACCGTGGTGGCGAATCCGTGTTGCTCGAGGTAAGTGCGCAATGCGTCGGCTGCCGTGCCGTCACTGTCGACGACGGCCACTGCCATCCGCCGCGGCTCGCATCGCTTAGGATGAATCTCGATCTTTACGACTTCGCGCGCATTCGCCTCGGGCATCCCGTCGCAGCGTACGATACGCCAGTGGTCGCCGTGCGCATAGGCCGCGAACTCGGCGGAACTGCGCGCATCGAGCGGCGCGCCGATCCAGGCGATGCACGGCCATTCGAAGGCACCGACGCACAATTGCGCTTCATGCGCTTGCGCACCAGCGACGCCCGCATCGTCTAGCTCAGCGCCGATCAATTGCATCGGCGGCTCGCCAAATGCTTCGGCCACCTTCCTAATTTGCGCGAGCGTCCATGGGCTGCTGCCGCGCAATTTGCGGTGTCCCTGCGAGAAACTGAGATCGAGAATGCGGCAAAGCTCGGTCGTTTGCTGGCGCTTGCCGATACCGTGGCGGCTCATCAGCGAGCGTACGCGTTCGGCGACGGCGAGCGAATCCATTGATGTTGCTTCGTTGGTCATGCTGCTAAAGGCGCTTCGTCGGTCAATGGCGGTAACGAGACAAGCGCCGGGCGCGAAGCAGCGCCGCGGCGACGGAAGATTCGAAGAAGCGGGCTGTATTCTAACCGGGCAATGGGCCCCATTTTCCTGCGAATATGTTTCCACTGGTTACGCGCGTCACCTTGGCCCGAAAGCTGCCCGATCCGCAATCGGCAATTGCCTTACTTTGCGTGTGAGCGAGCGCCCGGCACTTTGCGCTTGAGCACGACTAGCTCGAACCGTTACCGGAACGTCACGAATCGCCATTTGGACATTCGATCCCATCCATTACCGATGACCCGACACACGATCCGCCATCACGGCGTGCCGTATTACACCCAGTGGGGCAGCCCCGAGTGGGTCCGTTCGATCGTCTACGACGACGCCGACCCGTGCGCGGACCCGCACTGGCAACGCAGCGGCTTCACCGATCCCGAGCATTACCGCTTCTGGGCCAAGCGTCTGTGCGGGCTCACGTGTTTAGAGTCGATTCTCGATTTCTGGGGCGTTGCGCGGCCGTCGCGCGCCGTGTTGCTCGATCAGGCGCTGCAACACGGCGCGTACCGGCTGCGCGAGGACGGCGGCGTCGACGGGCTCATCTACCGGCCGTTTGCCGAGTGGGTCGGCGCGCAATTCGGCTTGCAGGTCGAGGTGTTGCCGAGCATCCCGATCGAAGCGCTGGCCGGACGGCTCGATCACGACACACTCGCGATCGCCTCGGTCAATCCGCACATTCGCCGCGCGCACGAGCCGGTGACGACGCGTGGCGGCCATCTCGTGCTGCTCGTCGGCCGCGACGCCGAGGGCACCTGGTTTCACAATCCATCGGGCGTCGAGCCGCACCAGGCCGATGTCTATCTGCCGTTCGAGACGTTCGCACGCTTTTTCGGCGAGCGTGGCATGACGATTACGCGCCAGCCTCGCACAGCCTCCGAAGCGTCCTAATAGAGGAGACCTATCTAATGACGACGGTACAGCTCTTCGACGCCCAAGCTACTGCGCGCTTGACACCTTATCCGCCGCTGGTGGACGCATTGGAGCGTGCGTGCATCGAATCGGTGCAAGGGGCGATTGCGAGTCCGGCGCGCCTCGTCGTGCCGCTCAACGACGGCGCCGTCATGCTATCGATGCCGGCGGCCGCACACGATCTGGCGATCCACAAGCTGGTGACGGTGTGTCCCAAGAACCGCGAGCGCGCGCTGCCGACGATTCATGGCCTGGTCAACGTCAGCGATCCGGACACGGGGCAACTGCTGTTCGCGCTCGACGGTCCGACGGTGACGGGGCGTCGCACGGCAGCCGTGACGCTGCTTGCGATCCGGACGTTTGCGCCGGCCGCGCCGCGTCATGTGCTGCTCGTGGGCACCGGCACGCAGGCTGCGCATCATGTCGAGGCGCTGGCCGCCGTGTATCCCGATGCGCGCATCCTCGTGCAGGGCAGCTCGCCTCGGCGCGCGGCCGAATTTTGCGCGGCGCAAGCGTCGATCGCGCATGTCGAGCCCTTCGTCGGCGAGATGGCGACGGCCTCGATCGACGTGGTCGTCACGCTGACGACGAGCCGTGCCGCCGTGTACGACGAACCGGCGCGGCGGGACCGGCTCGTGGTCGGCGTCGGGGCGTTCACGCCCGAGATGGTGGAAATCGGCGCGCGCACGATCGCAGGCAGCTGGCTATACGTCGACGACTTCGAGGGCGCGCGTCACGAGGCGGGCGACTTCATTCAGGCCGGAGTCGACTGGGCCAGGGTGACGCCGCTGGCTGGGGCAATCGAAGCGCGTGAAGCTGGCCGTCGCGCCGAGCATGCCGTGGCGTGGCCGCCGGCGATGCCTGTGGTCGTCAAGAGCGTCGGCTGCGCGGCATGGGATCTCGCGGCGTGCCGCGTCGCGCGCGCGGCGCTCAGTGCGTGACTGACAGAAACAGATAAGCGGCGAAGATCGCGAGGTGGACGGTGCCTTGCAGGATGGTCGTGCGGCCCGTGGCGAGCGTGAGCGTGCCGACGAGCAGCGTGAGCACGAGCAGCACCGTTTCCATCGCGCCGATACCGAGCGTCAAGGGCTTGGCGACCCAGATGAAGACGGCCGCCACGGTCGGAATCGTGAGTCCGATACTCGCGAGCGCCGAGCCGAGCGCGAGATTGAGGCTCGTTTGCAGCCGGTTTGCGCTTGCCGCGCGCGCGGCGGCCATCCCTTCGGGCAACAGCACGAGCGCCGCGATCACGATGCCGACGGCCGCCTCGGGCGCGCCGGCGGCATGCACGGCCCGCTCGACGGCTGGCGACAGGTGCTTGGCGAGCAACACGACGGCGATCAGGCACACGAGCAGCGCAAAGCCGCTGACGAGCGTCGTGGGCGCTGAAGGCGGCGTCGCATGCGCCGACTCGTCGCCACCGGCACCGTCGGCGAGGAAATAGTCGCGATGGCGCACCGTCTGAATGAAGACGAATACGCCGTACAGCACGAGCGAGGAGATGCCTGCAAAGGCGAGCTGCGACGTCGAAAACGCTGGCCCGGGCACGGCGGTCAGATAGTTCGGCATCACGAGCGTCAGCACCGACAACGCAGCCAGCACCGACAACGCAGCGTTCGCGCCGCGCACGCTGAAGTCCTGTTCGCCGTGGCGCAGCCCGCCCAACAGCAGACACAGCCCGACGATGCCGTTGCAGACGATCATGACGGCGGCGAACACAGTGTCGCGCGCGAGGCCTGCCTTCTCCGGGCCACCCGTGAGCATGACCGACACGATCAGCGCGACTTCGATGATCGTCACCGCCACGGCGAGCACGAGCGTGCCGAGCGGTTCGCCGACACGGTGTGCAACGACTTCGGCGTGGTGCACCGCCGCGAATACCGCACCGGCGAGTGCCAGCGCGATCAGCGAAGTCATCAGCGCATGCTCGCCTGCATAGCGCGATGCGGCGAGCACGAGCCAGGCGGCGGGCGGCACCCAGAGCGTCCAGGCGGGTAGGGCGTCGGGCAGTCGGGGCATGTTCGTCGTTCCTCTTTAGATGGGGCGTGGGACGACGCATGCATCAGCCGGCGCCGGCAATCGTGTGTTTATACCTGAAGTAAGATGCGATTCTCTTCCTTTTTGCGCCATTTCCTCACATTTCCTTATTTCGGCAGCCGGTTTGCCATTGCATCGGCGTCCAAATTTTCTTGAGATTCCGGAACGTGAACGACGAACGTATTCGCGTCGTGCCGCTCGCCCGTCACGAACTTCCCGTCGACACGGTCGAGCTCGCGCGCTTCATGGTCGGCAAGTATCTCGTGCACGACCTGCCGCAAGGGCGCGTGAGCGGCCGGCTCGTCGAGACGGAGGCTTATCCGGTCGGCGATTCGACCAGCCATGCTTACCGCGGTCTGCGGCCGTACAACGGCGCGATGTTTCTCGCGCCGGGGCATGCGTACGTGAGGCTCGTCTATGGCGCGTCCTACATGATCCATGTGTCGAGCGAACGAGAAGGCATCGGGGCCGCCGTGCTGCTTCGCGCCGTCGAGCCATGCGATGGCATCGCGTTGATGCAGTTGCTCCGACCCGGCGCGAAGCTCGTCGACCTCGCGCGCGGGCCAGGGCGCCTGTGCACGGCGTTCGGCATCGGCCCGCAGTGGGACGGCGCGGACTTGTGCGGGGCAGGCGCGTTATGGATCGGTCGCACGGACGACGATGGCGAACAGCCGGCGGTACGTGTCGCGGCAACCAAGCGCATTGGTCTGACGCGCGAAATGCATGTGCCGCTGCGTTTTTACGCTTCGGGCAGCCCGTTCGTCAGCGGACCTAAACGTTTGCTCGAGCCGATCGCGCGGGCCCGATAGCGTGAGTAGGCCACGCATCGAGGTTCAGGCAGCTTCGGCGAGGGGGGCGAACAGCGCTTGCTGGGTGCGCTCGCCGAGGTCGATCGTCAACGCGACGGCAGTTTCGATGCCCACGCGCAACGGCGGGCCGAAGCGGCGCATTTCGATGCCGGTCCTTTTCATCAGGCGCTCGACGGCCGTCGTCGTGACGGTGACGTAGCGTCTGATGCCCATGCGGCTCGCGAAGCGGATGCTTTCCCGCATCGCGTCGAGGGCGAGGTCCGCGAAACCGTAGCCGGGCCGGTCGTGCGACACGATCGCGAAGCGGCTGAGCTCCCACACATCGGGCGCAACGGGCGCGGGCTCGCCGTGCAGCAGTTGAGAAAACGTATTGCGCAGCATGTAAGGGCCTTGCGTCGGCAGCAGGCGCCAGCAGCCGCAGAGCCGGTTTGCGTCGTCGTGAATCAACATGTAGTGCGGCGCGAGCGCATCGTAGTCGTCGATTTCCATGCCGGACAACACGGCGACTTCCCATCCCATGCGCTCGCCGAACACCTTCGCGCGAAAGCGGTACATGTCGGCCAGTTCGTCGAGATCGATGTTTTTCTGCGTGCCGATCGTGATCCTCGCGTTCATCTCGTCCTCCCGTGGGTGGTACCGCCTATCCAAACCGCATAAACCATATGCATATTGCGTGCTACCGGTAACTGTCAAGCAAGATAGGTACAAATGGACGCCGACACTTGGGATGATTCGCTTACCGTGTACGCCAACAAGGTGAGACCTATGTCCATATCTGATCTTTATCAAATCCAATCTCATGACACCGCCCGTCCGCTGCGGGCTGAAATCGACAATGCTTTTATTCAAGCTTATCGAAAGCAAGTGAAAGAAAGTCAAAAGACTTTCTGGTCCCGATTCGGAGTGACGCAGTCCCGGGGCAGCCGTTTCGAGCTCGGTGCGAATATCCCTAAGCCGGTCATGATTCTTCTGAGGCTGTATTTCGAGGAGCGCATTACCGATGACGATATTTCCAGCGTGACGCAGAAACGCACGCCGGCGCATCGGTCGGCCGCGCTCAATCAGGATCTATCAAGCCCATTCGGGTCGCCTTGACCGCTGCGGCACTTCGGGAACTGACGCCGAACTTGGTACGGATATTCGTCATGTGGAAATTCACGGTTGCTTCCGAGCAACCGAAAATCTTCGCGATTTCCCAGGTCGATTTGCCTTGCGCAGTCCATTTGAGGCACTCGTACTCGCGCGGCGTCAGTTTCGGCATCAGCGATTCGGTATGGCCCTCGACGAATCGCTGCGCCGTATCGAATGCCACGTCGCGCAGCAGCGAGAGCATCGGTAAATAACTCTGGACCTGACTCGTCAGCGAGCGCGAGCTCTGGTCTCCGCACACGAAGCTCAGCATGCCGACTTCCTGCTTGGGCCCGTGGATCGGCAGCGCAATACCCGTACAGAGGCCATGGTGGCGCGCTTCCTCGTACATTTCCTGTTGTGAATGGTCGGCGAACGAGGACGCGGACCAGACGAACGGCGACGTTTGCGTGAGGCAATGCGCTACGGTCGGGTCGATACGAAACAGCGCGCGTTCGTCATATGTTTGACGCCATGACGACGCATAGTTGCTGTGTAGATACGCGTCGGTGAAGCGCATTCCGGGCCGCGGTACGACAGCAAATAACGTGTGCTCGAAACCATATTTTCTTCCAAGAACCGCAAGCGCTTGAAACCAGGATTTCTCGTCAGCCGCACGCCAAAGCGGCGACATCGGTTCGATGAATTGCCGGGGCATATATCCTCGCGAGTCGAAAATGTTACTTGCCGGAATCAAATAATTCGATAATTTCTATCAATTTCTATTTCCGGTAGGGTGTATTCTTAAAATCATATCAGACCAGTGCATGTTCATCGCGTGGTTTTTCATCATGCCAATGGCTAAAGGCATGGCAAAGCTGGGGTTTTTGAGTGGGTGTTCGAGGTGGTGGCGCTTGAGATCGATTCCACGCCCGTATCAGTGGTTTTCAATTTTCGAAATTATTGATTCGTATAGATGATTTTCCTGTGTCCGAAAAAACCGATCCCACCTTGCCTTGAATTGAATCGCAAGATTTTTTGCCGATATTAAAGTCGGACTGGTGGAAAGGTGGGTGGGTTGATATTTGCACGTGGTGCAACAGTGATTCTTCGAAACGCGGATTTTTCAGTCCGAGGGCGGGGCGTAGACTTCGCTTCAATCGCTCGGGACTGAAACAGCCGACGACCCTAACCGCAAATTATTGAGAGAAGCCATCATGAAAACGATTTTGTCCGCTGTCCTCCTCAGCTGCGCACTTGCCGCGCCGGCCGTCTCGTTCGCCGAAGCCAATCAACCCGTGACGCGTGCCCAGGTAGGCACGGAGCTCAAGCAGCTCGAAGACGCCGGTTATCGCCCGAGCGGCAACGATACGGTCTACCCGGCCGATATCCAGGCCGCGCAACAGCGTGTACAGGCGCAAAACGCGCAGGGCAATACGACCGGCTACGGTTCGCAAGCCGGTGGCGCGAGCCAATCGGGCGCGCGTGACCTGCGTGGGCCCGCGTCGATCTACTTCGGTGCGTGATGAACACCGGCGCGCGACGACACGCGCGCCGGTCCACCGGGGCGTACGTAGCCAGTCAGGTATGTGCGCCCGTAATGTAGTGCTCGAGCTGCTGGATCGTGAATTGCTGGTCGGAGATGATCGCCTTCACCAGATCGCCGATCGACACCATGCCGACGAGACGTTCATCGTCGATGACGGGCAAGTGCCGCATGCGATGCGCCGTCATCAGCGCCATGCATTCTTCAGTTGAATCGCTCGGGCGCACGTAGCGCACCTGGCGAGTCATGATGTCGCACACGGGTGTCGTCTTCGACGAGCGGTCCATCAGGACGATCTTTCTAGCGTAGTCGCGCTCGGTGACGATTCCGACGAGCTTTTTGCCATCGCCGTCGCCTTCGGTGACGACTAGCGCGCCGATCTGAAACTGCGCCATCATCTTGACGGCTTCGAAGACCGACTGCTGCGCGTCGATCGTCACGACGGGCTGTCCCTGGTCGAGTTTGGTATCCGACTTCGATTTGAGTATTTGCGCGACGTTCGGCATGAGCTGTCTCCGTCTCATTGTTTTCGATGGCGGGGGCCAGTCTCCGACTACGGGCGGGGCCCGCGGTGCGGGGCGGCTCATTGCAGTATAGGCGGTGACGCTCGCCGGTGATGGCCTTGGCCGGCCTGGCTTGGCGATTAGCGGTACACTGCCGTTTTACGCACCGGCAGTCGGTGCGTGGCGAATCTATTCTTATTTAGAACAAAAGAGTCATGCCCACGCCTTCCTCATCGTCGCAGCCGAGCGGCGACCGCGCAGAACAATGCGTCACGCTCGCCGCCACCGCGACGCTTCCCACTCGATACGGCACGTTCACGTCGTACGCCTTCCGTGTCGCGGATGGCGATTCCGAGCATCTGGCGCTGGTGATGGGCGACGTGAGCAATCAATCGTCGGTGCTGACGCGCTTGCATTCGGAGTGTCTGACCGGCGACGTGCTGGGCTCGTATCGCTGTGATTGCGGCGAGCAGCTCGATCTGGCGTTGCGCTATATCGCCGCGGAAGGGCGTGGGGTGTTGCTTTATCTGCGTGGACACGAGGGGCGCGGTATTGGCTTGTCGAACAAGATCCGTGCATACGCATTGCAAGAGCAGGGGCTTGATACCGTCGAGGCCAATCTCGAACTTGGGTTGCCTGACGATGCGCGCGAGTACGATTCAGCGGCCGCGATCCTGCGTGAGCTGAAGGTTACGTCGGTGCGGCTGATGAGCAACAATCCGAAGAAGTTCGACACGCTGTCGCAGCATGGCATTCCTGTTTGCGAACGCGTGGCGCTGGCGATTCCCGTGCGTGATGAGAACGAACGGTATATTCGTACCAAGCAGGTCAAGTTCGGGCATTACTTCGAAGAGAATGAGTAGTACGAAATGCGCTCACCGCGAGAGCCGCTAGCAAGCTTGCCAGCGGCCAGTGGGTGACATTTGATGGGTTCCCTGGCCTGCGTCTCATTGTCGGCAGGCGCGGGACCGCGGCGCTCGGCCTGCGCTCAGGCTTCATCCATGAACGGATGCGTGGGCGCGTCGGTCGGCCGCCACGCATAGCGTTTCAGCAATTCCCAATAGCCGCCGCGGATGACGAAGCCGCCGCACTTTTCCGCGTAGGCATCGCGTCGCAATCGGTATGCGTGCGGCAAGTCGTACCACGGCAGTTTCGGCAAGTCGTGGTGGACCAGGTGATAGTTGTTGTTCAGATACAGGAGCCGCATGACGAGCCCTGCCTCGTTGATCGTGACGCGCGCCTTCGGATGCCGGGCGGCGCGATGCTCATATAGCGAGCGGATCATCGCGAGCGACTGTGCGGGCCACGTGATGGCGAGCACGTAATACCACCACGGCACGCCGATCGACAACTGCAACCACGCGAGCAGGGCGGTGACGCACACGCCGTGCATGACCCACATCGGCAAGTAACGCAGGTCACCTTGTCGAAATGCTCTGCATGCGTCGACGAACGTCGCGACGACGTTCGTCGGCGGCCCGACGATGAGCCTTCCCACGAAGCACTTGCGCGCGATCCACAGCGCGCGTCGCCACGCCGGCATCGCCATCCAGCGCTTGCCCGGTACATAGTTGGTCTCTGGATCGATGCCCGGCACCGTCAGGTCTTCGTCGCGGTGATGCTCGAGGTGGGTGTCGCGGTACAGCGTGTATGGATACCAGACCGCGAGCGGTGGATAGCCGAGCAGCTTGTTCAGGCGTGTCGAGCGCGTCGGATGACCATGGAGCAATTCGTGCTGGAGCGACATGTGCCAAGCGCACAACACGATCAACGGCGGTGTCGCGGCAGCGAGCGATAGATGTGCTGCGCGCACGAGCAGCAAGATGCCTACCCAGCCGCCGTAGATGACGACGATCAACAGCCAGGTCGGCCATTCGGTACGCGCAACAAATCGTGCGCCAAGCGCGGCGATCGCGCGCGCGTGGTCGAGATCGAAGTATTCAGCCATGTTTCAGAGGGAGGGGCGCCGCGACGGGCACGCGATGCGTGCAGGGGGATGCCCAACTCTAGACACCGGATTCGAGGCGGCCAATCAATGGATTCGCATTTACTTATCGCGCTTCTCGACAGATCGTTATTCCTTTGCCCGCTTCCGTAGAATGCCTGCATGAGTCAATGGATCGCCACGCTGCCGATGTACAACGTGACCCCATGCCACGCCGCATGGTGGCGGGCGTTGCTGCGCGACACGCTCGAAGCGTTCGCGCGTGCAGGCGGTCCGGCCGATGTCGCGCTGTTGGACGAGCCCGTCGGCGACTTACTGGCGTTGTGGTGCCGCGAGGATTTGTTGCTGTCGCAGACTTGCGGTTATCCGTATCGAATGCTTGGGCTTGCCGGCAACGTGCAACTGATCGCGACGCCCGTCTTCGACGCTGACGGCTGCGATGGCGCGGCCTACCGTAGCGTGCTCGTCGTGTCGGCCCGCGCATTCGCAAACGGCGCGACGACGCTCGCTGCATGTCGCGGCCTGCGTGCCGCGTACAACGACGAGGATTCTCACAGCGGAATGAACGCGTTCCGACGTGCGGTGGCGCCGTATGCGCGCGACGGACGGTTTTTCTCGGCGTCGAAGCGATACGGCTCCCATCTGAATGTGTTGCGTGCGCTGGGCGAGGGCACTGCCGATTGCGCGGCGATCGATTGCGTAACGCTCGCCTATGTGCGCGATGCGTTGCCCGAATTGCTGCGCGAAGTGCGGGTGATCGGCATGACCGCCAGTGCGCCGGGCCTGCCTCTGATCGCGTCGCGTTCGCTCGGCGAGGCATTGGCCGCTTCGCTGTATGACTCGCTCGAGGTTGCGCGCACAGCCGATGTCGAGCGCGCGCGTGCGTTGCGGTTACGCGGGTTCGCGAGGTTGGGTCACGATGACTATGCACTGATCGAGCAGTTCTCGCGGGACGCCGCGGCGATGCAGTATCCCGTGCTCGCTTGAGCCGCGCAAGGCGTGCTCTCGCGCGCGACGCTAAGGCAGATCGTGCAGCGTGTCACCGCACGCAATTGCCATCGCCGATGTTAGCGTCTCATCTGGCAACAAGCTGCTCGCTTATCCGCGCACCTAAGCCGGCTGCCGCGTGGCGGCCAGCACGATTTCGCGGATGCACACGTTTTGCGGCTGGGCGTAGGCATAGTCGATGGCGCTGGCAATGTCTTGCGCTTTCAGAACACCGCCCATGTCCTGTTTCCAGCTTTCATACCCGTCCTTGATCGCCTGATCGGTGGTATGGCCGAGCAGTTCGGTTTCCACTGCGCCGGGGGCAATGGTGATGACGCGCACGTTCTGGCCGGACACCTCTTCACGAAGATTTTCAGAGATCGCATGCACGGCGAATTTGGTGCCGCAGTACGCCACGTGACTGGGAAAGGTTTTCCGGCCGGCAATCGAGCTGATGTTGATGATGGTGCCGTGCTTTCGCGCGACCATGCCTTCCAGTACCGCATGAATGCCGTTGAGCAGCCCTTTGACGTTGACGTCCAGCATGCGCTCCCATTCGTCTGGAGACTGGCGGGCCATCTCGCCCAGCAGCATCACACCGGCGTTGTTGACGATGGCGTCCACTGGGCCAAAGCGGGATTCGGCTTCGGCAATAGCGGCCATCATGGCCTCGCGCCGGGTGACGTCGACGGCGCGGCACAGGGTATTGGGCAGCTCAAGGGCTTCCATACGGTCAATGCGACGCGCCAGCAGCAGCAGCGGGTGACCCTTGGCCGAAAGCAGGCGGGCGGTGGCGGCACCGATGCCGGAACTGGCTCCGGTGATAACGATGAGCGGCTTGGTCATACGGGTGTCCTATAGAAAATTTGAATAATTTTGGCGACGTGCAGTATATTTGGCTGGATATATCGTTGAAAAATGAGAAATTTCTCTTTCATCTATCGAAATTTTCTATGGATATCCGCCAGCTCAAAGCCTTCATTGCCGTGTTCGAAGAGCGCAGCATCACGGCGGCGGCACAACGCTTGTTTCTGGCTCAGCCCACCCTGTCGGTTACCATCCGCCAGCTGGAAGAAGAAATGGGTGTGGCCCTGTTCAACCGCGAGGCGCGCGGGGTACGGGTGAGCGAGGCTGCGCGCTTGTTGTATCCGCAGGCGCGGCAACTGGTGGAACAGGCCGACTCGCTGAAGCGACTGTTTCGGCAGGACGGACGCTGTCTGTTGCTGACGCTAGGCATCGAGGCCGACCTGGGGCCGAAGCACATCGAGCAATTGTTGAAATGGGCGCAGCAGGCTTCGCCGTTACTGTTGCTGAGCGTGGTGCAGGGCTGTGCGGGCGATGCGCGCCTGGCGGCGGAGGATTCACGTTGCGAGGACGAACTGTTTCTGCCGCTGTGGGAGGAGCCGTTTGTACTGGTGTCGCCTGCCGGCGCGCCAACGGATGATTGGGTGATTTGCCCGGACCACCCCTCCCATCAGCGTCTGTTGCCCTTGTATGGCGGCCGCGTGGAATGCGCTGCGCGGGCGGGATCTTTGATGCTGGCTCGGCATATGGTGGCGGCCGGGTTGGGACGGGCGTGGCTGCCGGTTTCACTGGCGCAAGGCGATGCCGGCGTACGGGTGCACGAAACGACAGGCCCGTCACTGATGCGGCGAGTGGGGCTGTGCTATGCCGCGCAGGCTTTGTCCCGGCCCGGATTGCAGGCGTTGCATGGTTACTTGCAGTCGTTGAATGTCGATGTCCGACCCCACGGCTGACCGACGATGGAAGAGCACCGCGGGTGTGCTTGGGCAATGGCAGCAGCTTCCCGACACACAGGCGCCGTGCCGGTTCCAAGCAACACTTCAACCCTTTTGTTGAGTTGTGCCAATTTTTCTGTATGCGTGTCCTAGTCGTTGAAGATCAATCTCCGCTTCGCGATTCCATTGTGAGGCGCTTGCGCGCGCTCGGCTACGCGGCCGACGAAGCGCCCGATTGCGGTAGCGCCGAGGCGTTCATTGCCTCCTATCGCTACGACGTCGTGATTCTCGATCGCCTGCTGCCAGATGGCGACGCGCTGCCCATGCTGCAACAGTGGCGCCGGCGCGGCATCGCCACGCCCACATTGTTCCTCACGGCATGCGATCAAGTCCCTGACCGTGTGAACGGCCTTGCCTCCGGAGCCGACGATTACCTCGTCAAGCCTTTTGCGATGGAAGAACTCATGGCTCGCGTCGCGGCAATAGGCCGGCGAGGACCCGCGACCGTGCCGAGCATCCTGCGTGTAGGTGATCTGGAAATCGACGCGGGGCGTCGAGAGGTGCGGCGGGCCGGGATTCTCCTGACCTTGCGGCCCAAGGAGTTTGCCGTGTTGCAGCTGTTGGCCGAGTGCGGGGGCACTGTCGTTTCGCACCGCACGATCATCGCTCGGTGCTGGGGAGAAGGCGACGAACCGACGTCGAACGCCGAGGAGGTCATCATCGGCGCCTTGCGCCGCAAGCTGGGACAGCCCACGATGCTGCACACGGTACGCGGCGCCGGTTATCTGCTCGAGGCCGTCGATGCAGCAGCGAGGCCGTGATCGCCTGCTTCGCCGTCTCCATTGGAAGCTGACGCTGGTCTGGGCCGCAGCATGGTTCGTGGGGGTGGCCACCATCGGCACCGTGGCGCTTATCCTGCATTCCCGCTTCGCCGATGAGGCGTTCGCGAGCAAACAGCGATTGCTCGCCGCCACAGTCTACGGTTTGACATGGTTCGATCCGAAGGGAGCGTTTCATGACGAGCTGTTGCGCAAAGAGCCCGACGTCTTCGTGCCCGGCGTCGACATTTGGGTCATCGCGCCGCAACGCTCCAAGCCGGTGGTGTTGCGGCCGGCACACCCGGTGTTCGACATCGCGTCGCTGCCCGAGCTGGCCGCGCGCGTGCTGGCGGACGAGCAGGACACGGCCATCGAGGCGACGGACAGTCGCGGGCGACGCTACGCCCTGCGAGTGAAGGTCACTTACGACAACGCCGACAAACCGGTCGCCGTGATTTTCGTGATCGCCGATCCTAGCGTGCGCGATGCGTCCCGCACCCGCTTCGCCCGCGGTCTCGCCTTGGCGATGACGATCCTCGCTGTGCTCGGCTTGGCTGGAGGCAACGTGCTCTCGCGGTATTTGCTGCGCCCGGTCCAGCGCTCGTTTCAGACACAGGAGCGCCTGCTCGCGGCGGCTGCCCATGAATTGCGCGCGCCGGTTGCAAACCTGATGGCGGTGAGCGAATCAGCCCGTCTCGGCGATGTATCGCCGGAAGAAGGTCTGGCGAAGGCGGAGCGGATCGCCGCGCACAGCGCCGAGCTCGTCGATAAGCTTCTGCTGATGGCGCGTCTCGACGCCACCGTCGAAACGGTGGAGATGAAGCCTTTGCGTCTCGACCTTCTCGTTGAGGCCATGCTGCCCGAGGACGGTTCGGTATCGTTGGAGGCTGTTGAATCGGTGGTCGAGGCAGACAGTCGGCTCGTTCGAATCGCGGTGCGAAACCTCCTCGAGAATGCCTTGCGCCATGGCAGCTCTCGTACCAAACAGAAAGCCGGAAACCCGGTGCGGGTGACCGTGCGCAATGCGATGGTGATTGTCGAGGACGACGGCCCGGGCTTCTCCCGAGACTTGTTGGATCGTGCGACGGAGCCATTTCAAAAGGCCAACGACAGCTCCGGCACGGGCCTCGGGCTCGCCATCGTTCAAGGCATCGCCTTGCTGCATGGCGGGGGACTCCGCCTGGAAAACCGTCGTCCTTCTGGCGCTCGCGTCACCTTGGCGCTGACGCCCTTGTCTTCCGACATCAGCTAAATATCAGGTTGGGTTGGCATGCTCGGGTTTCGGCGGCTCAGCGAGTCGAGCCTGATGAGAACAGAAACCAGGGCATGAATGTGACATACACAAGACGGCGCTTCCTCCAAGTCTCCACCTCGGCCGGCACCTATCTGCTGACCTTGCCCTTGCTCGGATGTTCGGGCGGCAGTGCCGGCGCAGCCTCCACCGCAGGCCGCGCGGGAACGAGCGGCAGCGGTTCCTCGCCCAGCCACGGGGCCGACGCAGCGCCTACCGCGCTCAGCTACCTTGCTCCGAGCGAGGGGGCACCGCACGCGGCGACCTGGATGGCATTTGGCGCTACGGTGTCGGCGTGGGGCAACGACGCAGGCATGACGGCCGCCAAGCCCGACGGTTCGACGGACCTGCCGCTTTCCAGAAACATTGCCCGTGAAGACCTGCTTCGTGTCGCCGCGCAACTGTCGCGGTTTGAATCCGTGGCGATGCTCGTGGACACCTCGAGAGCAACGAACCTGAATCTCGGCGATCAGGATCTGGCCGACGCGAACGCATTTCTGACGAAGATGGCGAACGCGACCGGCAACAAGAATACCTATCAATCCGTGCCGACTGCGGTGACATCGAAGACCATCGTCCCGCCGTACGAGGTGGACGCGAACGGTCTGCCACTCGGCCGCATCCTCGTCGGGCTGCCATCCGTGGGACCCCATGCTGGCGAACCGCTACCCCCGGTCAACGCCGCAGGCGTCAGTTTTCCTCGGCTGCCGATCAACGATTTGTGGACCCGCGACACCGCCCCGATCTTTGCCAAGGGATCGGATGGCAGCGTGTACGGCGTGAACTTCAACTTCAATGGCTGGGGGCAAGGCTTCGGCCGCAACAACGACGGATTGGGGCCTTCTTCCAACAATGCCAACGGGCTGCGCTCCGTCACGGGGCTGGCCGCAGGCTATCGTTACGACACCGTCAAGATGGGACCCTACAACGCGTCCACGGGACTCGGTGGCGTGACGTTCCAGCCGATCGACGGGGACATGAACATCGCTGGCGCCGTGAATTTGCTCACAGGGGCAGGGCCAGTCTCGACCTGGCTGACCATGGAAGGAGGCGGCGTCGAGTTCAACGGCAAGGGTCTGGCAGTCATGGCGCAAAGCGCGGTTATCAACGCCAACCGCAATCCCGGGAAGACGACAGACGACGTGGCGCGCGAGCTGGACCGAGTGCTGGGAATCAAGAAGATCTACTGGATTCCCGGTATCAAGGCGGCCGAAATCACGGACGGGCATGTCGATTTCTACATGCGCTTTCCGAGCATGGAGGGCAGCTCCACGACCACGACGATCGTCACGACCTGGGACGGCGGCACGTTGAACGCCGCCGATTCGCAACCGACCTCGACAGACGGACTCAACCTGGCCGCTTTGCTGGCGGCCCTGCCCGGTGGGAGTTCGCCGATCACGTCGTCGGACGAGAACGTCGGCTATTTCGGCGTAGCCAACCCAACCGTGAAAGTCTGGCAACCGCTGCCGGCCACCGCCACAGCGGCCACGATGACGTTGGGGCCGATCACCATCAACCAGATCGCGATCGGCAATCTGGCCGCCGCGCTGCAAACACCGAACCAGATCAACGTCGTGCTTCTCCCGACGCCGGATCTCGGCAAAGTCAAAGCGACCGTCAATGCGCGCTCCACGGGGATCAACAACGCGGTCGTGACCTACCGGAACGACTTTGAAAACACTTTTGCGGCCGGGTACCTCGGGTATTACGAGGCCAACCGGTGCATCGTCATGGCGCAGTTCGGCGATAGCACGACCGATCTACTGGCCTTTCAGATCCTGCAAACGCTCTACCCAGACCGCTATCTGATTCAAATCACGACTGACGGGATTGCCAACGGGGGCGGCACGATACATTGCGCGACGCAACAGCAGATCGTGTAGTTTCTTATCGCGTGCAATTGCCGATCGCAAATGTCAGCTTGCGAAGATTTTGGTCGAGTGCCCGCTGGGATGAACTCGATCGGCCTACGCACCGAAGTCCCGCCATGCCTTGAGTGCGCTGCTGAACAGATCTTGTCCAATCAGCGTTTCGAAGCGCTCGTTCGCGCGGACCGCTTGATTCGGTACGGCGTCTTGGATCCACTGCGCGCAAAAGTGGTCGATGAGCTTAACGTCTTCAGGGTTAGTCGCATCCATATCGAGTTTGACGAGGCGCGCGAAATCCGTATCCGACAGTCCGCTCGGCAACACCCATGCGTTGTCTTTGCAGATGGGACGGATCAGCGGGTTCATCCGCACCACGAGCCCGGATTTGCATTGCTGCGGGTCGCAGCTGACCGCGCCGCCGAGCATCACGTGCGCGATGTAGGTCGCCGCGTCAGGCGGGTCCGACATGATGCTGGTAGCCATTTCCGCGATGTCGGCGGCGAGCCAGGGTGTCTGCGGGTGAACCACCAGTTCCGTCGCCGAAGGGACGGGCGAGCCCCGCTCGACCAACGGCAAACTTGTATTGCCGGTCCCGATGCTCAGCACACGTAGTTGCGACGGATCGACGTCGTACCTCGACTGGTTTGCGAGCGTTTCCGTCACCGCCGCAAGCACGGGATTGTTGTAGCCGGCTACCGCGCCATCCCAGTAACGGTGACTCCCAAACACGGTAGGGCTCGACGGGAACTGCGCCGGCTGATCGAAGTAATTGATCGGCGCGTTCGTCGACGCGTGAATCGCTTCGGCGACCGTCGGGGCCGTTTTGTCGATCATGCCGTTGGCGAGGCTATTCGTATCGGAGCGAAAGAACGTCTCGCGGCGCAGGTCGTAATCGAAGGTGGGGATCAGGATTCTGGGCCTCGCTCTCCCATTTGCTAGCGAGGCGGGTAGTTCGTTGAGCGGGGTGGCGCCGTATTTCGGCAACGCTGCCTGGATACCGAGCAGCTTGCGGGAGGTCGAATATTTTGGCCCGAGGTGCAGTGTCGCCTCGAGCACCTTGTCAATCAGGTGGATGATTCCGAGCGGCACGAAGATTTTGCTGCGCTGGTTTGCATCGCTAAACAGCGCCCCGATTTCGCTTAGCGGCAAGTTTTCGATCAATCCGCCGAGCACCAGTGAGCCGCCCGAATTGGCGGAGACCAGATTGAAGTGACTCAAGACTTCATGGCCCGTCGCGTCATCGCCGTATATCTTTTGCAGCGCCCGCACTTGGATCAGCGCCCACGTGCCCCCGCCGTCAAGCGACAGAATCTTGAATGTGGACATGGTGTTCCCCCGGAATGATTGGTCTCGTTGCCGTTTGGGCTGTTGTCCAAAACATCTTAGGAAACCGGTTCGCGAAAACCAAGCACCTGCGACGCAGATGATCGGCTACTAACTAGTCGACAGCACGTGAATTCCGAACCAGTCGGTAGCTTGCCCAATGGCTTCGTCGAGCTTTCTGAGAACCGTGAAGCTACGCTCAACAACTTCGTCAGTCGGTGCTTTGAGGTCCGGCACCGTTACGACTGCAATGCCAGCTGCATTTGCGGCTCGTACGCCGTTCTCGCTGTCCTCGAATGCAAGACATTCGGCCGGAGATTTGTTCAGGCGTTTGGCAGCAAGATCGTAAACTGCTGGGTCCGGTTTGCCGCGTGGGACTTCGTCACCGCCCGCTATCGCGTTGAAGAAATGCAGCACGCCAACCTGTGCAAGGCGCGATTGTATTTCGTGCTTTGCTGATGACGAAGCCACAGCACATGGGATTCCCGCGCGCGTCAGCATGCTCAGAAGAGATCTCACTCCCGATTTCAGGGGGAACAAAGGGCGTTCGCTTGGAGCCGCCAAATCTTGTCGTACACGCGTCAGTGCTTCTCGAAAGATGGCTTCTCCGCCGAGCAAGTCCGTCAGAATTGCATGACACTCCTGTGCGGCCTTTCCAACGATGCGCAAATATTCAGCAGGCAGGATGTCAACCCCAAGGTCGCGTCCGACAGTAAGCCACGCATTCATGATTGTGCGTTCTGAATCGATCAGCAAGCCGTCCATGTCAAAGATCGCGGCTGAAAAGGTCTGCATTGCTTTGGGACAGGGGGAAAGCACGAACTATAGCGCAGCGCGCTATTGGCCCGCAGGTTGATGACTGACTAGGAAGCTTCTGGTAAATTTCAACGCCTCTTGATTTATGCTATTAGCATGGTTTGCCATCCGACTTTCTGTTCCCGAGCAGAATTCACGACTCGCCGCACTTGTCGACACGGCAATATGCCCGGCTGGTTCATCGGTGGATCGCGTTAATTGGCCTTGACGACACTGCCTAAGGCACTCACGATGCGCCGGACCAAGGCATCCTGGAAGTCCCTCAAGGAACGTCTGCTTGTAGACTGGTAGCAGTCGAAGGCTGTCCGCCCAAGTCAAGGTCGTTCGAGTGGCTAATCCAAATCGGCCATCAGATCGAACGTCTCGCAAACGAGCACCATTGAGGCCACGGGCTGTCGTCCTATGCGCTGACACTCCCTGCCAAAGAACTTCCAGTGCTCCGCGCGCCAGTATTCGATCGAGAGGTCACCTTCTCCTTCGGCCGCTGCGAACTCGCTAGAGACTTTTGCGAAAGGGACCATTTCTACTTTCGTTGTCTGTAGCAGGAGAACGGGGCGATTGCAAAAGTCCAGAACGATTTCGATGTCCCCTTCCTGCGGTAGGCGTTCGCCGTCAAATTCCCACGACCACAGTAGGCTGCACGTGGCGCGCTTTACCTTGGCCTTTATCAACGAAATGAGCATGGCAGAGGAATGTTCTGAGTCGCCATAGCTACCAATTCGAACATTAGCTCGGGAAAGGTCGATTCCGCGTTCGCTTAGCGCTGTAGTCAACTCGGGCAGTGTAGGCGTATCAGACATGGAGTAGGGCGAGACACGGTACGACGTCAGGAGTCGCATTCTATTACAGGGCAAGGTACGAATTGGATGTCCGACGGTGAGCGGTGAGCCGACGTTCGGTCGAGGGACCGCAAAGTCAGCAACGGGTCGGTTACGGTCGATTCCGGAAGGCGGAAATTAGCGGACAAGTGAAATTCGACCGATTCATCCAAATTGAAAAAATCGACAATAAGATGCCCCTAGTGCCGTAACTCGGGGCGTAAGATCCTGTACGCTATATCGGCGAACAACATGGAGAAAGTCAAGTTGACGGCAGCGATACACATAGTTTTTGGTCCGCAAGGAGCCGGCAAGTCTTCTTACGCGCGCGCACTCGCGACAGAAATCGGTGGCACGCGTTTCTCGATCGACGAATGGATGGCCCAGTTGTACGGCCCGGACCTTCCCGATCCGATTAATTTGAGCTGGATCGTTGAGCGAGTACAGCGCTGCGAGCGTCAAATCTGGCACACCGCTGAGCAGATCGCAAGAAACGGCGGAAGTGTCATTCTGGATCTCGGTTTCATGAAGGCGAGAAGTCGGTCGGCGTTTGCCGAACAAGCCAGAGACGCTGGTATTCCGAGCAGCCTTCACTATGTCACCGCACCGCATGACATACGTCGCGGTCGCGTGATGACGAGGAACGCCGAAAAGGGCGAAACGTTTTCGTTCGAGGTTACGCCTGCCATGTTTGATTTTAGGGAAGCAGAATTCGAAGCCCCCACGAAACTCGAGCTTGAATCGGCTACCGTGTTTAGCTCGCACATCCCGGTCGCATAGTTGAGACGATAGACCTTGAGGAGTTGTCAATCTGCCCTCGCAGCAGCTTAACGGCAGGGCAGGACAACTGTGAGCATTGCGTGCAATTAGCGAATGGATGACGGCTCAGCTCGCCGGTTCGGCATTGGGTGGTGTCCAGCCATAAACGGTCTTTCGAATGTCCTGTCGCGAGGTACGAAAAGGCCGTCAATGCCGATCTGGCGGGGCCAACTGGGCGATATCAGTACAATTGACGTTTCGGCGCGTGCAAAAGCGTGTTTTTCAAAACAGGAAGGCTCACGTGCGACACTGCGCTGCCCGCCCAATTTCTTCACGCGCCGTTCGGCGTCGGGAATGGGAGCACTTCTGATGCTTTGACGACGCTTACTGCGCCATAGCGCGCTGGTCCGTCGCTGCCATCTGTCCAAAACGCCCACTGTTGAAATCCTCTACCGCCTCGCGAATTTCTTCGGACGTGTTCATGACAAACGGGCCATACGCCGCAACGGGTTCGTCGATGGGCTCGCCACTCAACACCAGGACGATCGCATCGCTGATGGCGTCAAGCTGAACGTCGGTGCCCTCTTGCGCAAGCAGAACCAGTTGCGCATCACTGATGACTCGCTCCTCGCCGTTGACGCGAACCTGACCGTGCAGCACAACGAGCGCGAGCGTCCGGGCCGCCTGCAGCGTCAACCTTGCGCCGCGTCCTGCGTTGAGCCGCACATCCCAGACGTCTATCGGCGTGAAGGTGTGCGCTGGCCCCGCCTTGCCTGCGAAGCTGCCTGCGATCACCCGCACGTGTCCTGCGCCTGCCGGCAAGTCGACCGACGGAATCTGGCTGGCCACGATGCTCTGATAGCCGGGGGCCGTCATCTTGTGCTGCGCAGGAAGATTCACCCAGAGCTGGACCATCTCGAGCGTCCCGCCTGTTTTCGCAAACGCGCGCGAGTGGAACTCCTCATGCAGAATGCCAGCGCCCGCCGTCATCCACTGCACGTCGCCGGGGCCGATCTGGCCACCACCACCCGTTGAGTCGAGGTGCTCCAGTTCGCCCTCGTACACGATGGTCACGGTTTCGAAACCACGATGCGGATGCTGCCCAACGCCCAGTCGGCGGCCTGTCGGCGCAAAGCTTTTCGGTCCAGCGTAGTCGAGCATCAGGAACGGGCTCAGATGGCCGCCCATGGTGTGATGCGAGAATAACGTGCGCACGGGAAAACCGTCACCGACCCAATGCGCGTCAGGGTTGCTGTATGCGCCGAGAATCTTTTTCATCGTCGTATGTTCCTGTTGAACGGCCAGCGGCCGTGGTTGTATGGCTACAGGGTAGTCGCGCGATGATGACGGCGGTAGACGGTGGGAGCGGTCCTCTGTGTCTCATTGATGAAACAATGGGCGACGTTCAATGCAGGATCTCAACGGGCGGGGGCGGGCTTGGTCCAGTTGCCGGTCGTGTTGATGCGTGACGAACTGACCTCGTCGTCGACGATTGCTCGACCTTCGTCGTACATCGCGCATGCGCGCGGACGGGTACCGCAACCCGCCGCGCGCGTGACACGTCAGTTCTTGTCGTACGAGAACTGGATGCCGGCCGTGCCGCCGGTTTCAATGAACAGGTTAATGAATGCTGGGACGGTTTCGCTGCGTGCCCAGTCGCGTTGCAGCTCGCAGAACAGTTGGGCGACACTGATCATCTTGCCGCCTGCCTGTTCGATCCGGCGCAACGCGGCTTCGTGCGCTGCGACGGACGTGCCGCCGACCGCATCGACGACGACATAGACCTCGTAGCCGGCCTTCAACGCATCGAGCGCCGGGAACGTCAAGCAGGCTTCCGTCCAGAGCGCAGTCATGATCAGCTTCTTGCGACCGGTTGCTTCGACGGCCTTGCGGAACTCGACGTCTTCCCACGAGTTGATGCTCGTGCGATCGTAGGTCGGATAGTCGCCAAGCGCGGCGCGCAGTTGCGGGATGGGCGGCTTGTTCAGACCAGTCTTCACGTTGACCGTCGAATGGACGATCGGCAGCTTATAGGCGACTGCGGCCTTGGCGGCTCCCACAATGTTGTTGACCAGCAGCTGTCGATCCATCGACGCGATGGAATTCACCTGGACCGGCTGGTAATCGATAACGATGAATGCCGCATTCTGCGGGGTGAGGAGGTGATCGTTCGCGGGGTCGCGAATGGTTTCGCTTGCCATGGTTGCCTCCAGAAACGGTGCAGGAAGTGAAAGAGGGATCCCGAGGATCAATGCGTGATGCATCGGATCTGCGTGCAACGTCAATCCTATGCATGCGACGAACCGGCTTCCAGTCCCGAAAAATGCCGACTGTGTTCTATGGGAGGAACAACGACGATCGCTGGCGATGCTGCCTTAAGATGTCCTGATTGTTCTGTCGAAGGAACAGTAATGGACGACCTGAACGACATCTACTATTTCGTGAAAGTGGTCGACAACCGCGGCTTCACGCAGGCCGGGCGGGCGCTCAACATGCCCAAGTCCAAGCTGAGCCGGCGCATCGCCGAACTCGAAGCGAGATATGGCGTTCGCCTGCTCAACCGGTCCACGCGGCATTTCTCGATGACGGAGACGGGACGAGAGTTCTACGAGCGCTGTGTCGCGGTGCTCGTGGAGGCCGATGCCGCCCGCGAGGTGATGGAGCGTAGGCTCTCCGAGCCTCAAGGCGTCGTGCGCATGAGTTGCCCTACGACGCTGCTCGAATACCGCATCGGAGGTCTCGTGGCTGACTTCATGGTGCAATACCCGAAGGTGCGGATCCTTCTCGACGCAACCAATCGCCGGGTCGATGTCCTCGGCGAAGGGTTCGATCTTGCGCTGCGCGTGCGTTTCCCCCCGCTCGAAGACAGCGGGCTCGTCATGCGTGTGCTCTCCGGAAGTCCGCAGCGCCTCGTTGCCGCACCGGCGATCCTGAAACAGCACACCAGGATTGTGCATCCGGCGGATCTCGCCGGCATGCCCAGCCTCGATTGGGGACCGCAGCGCGATCACGCCTGGGCTTTGGTAGGCCCTGACGGAGCCGAGGCGCGCGTGCCTCACGCGCCGCGCTATATCACCGACGATATGACCGCGCTTCGGCAGGCTGCCCTGAAAGGCGTGGGCGTCGTGCAGATGCCGTACATGGTCGTCGAAAACGAGCTCGAAAAAGGCAATCTGGTTGATGTGGTGCCAGGCTGGACGCCCAAGGGTGGACTGGTTCATGCCGTCTTTCCCTCACGCAGAGGCCTGCTGCCGGCCGTGCGATTGCTGATCGATCACCTCGCCACGCACATTCAGAAAGACGAGTGAGCGCTTTACGCGCGATATCTGGCTTCGGCCCCGTGCTTCGATTGCTTCTTCTTCGATCGTTCCTTTGACAGACTGGTGTGGGTCGTAATCGGTCGAGCAGATCGCCGATCATCCGAGCAACCGTATCGATGAGTTGCTGCCGTGGAACGTAGCGCCGTTGATGCCGGCCTCGCGATCCGATAGATCACCTAGCGAGGGCCTTCGTCGGACCCTTACGGTTAAAATAGCGGGCATGACTGAGCTTGGAGGGCCAGGGAATGGGAACGCGCTACGAACAGGACGTGGTGGCATGGGCCAACGAACAGGTTGCGTTGTTGCGCGCGGGTAAGTTATCGGCCATCGACGTGGAACACATCGCGGAGGAAATCGAGGACGTGGGTAAGAGCGAACAACGCGAATTGGCGAGCCGTATGACCGTGCTGCTGGCCCACCTGCTCAAATGGCAGTATCAGCCTGCCTTGCAAGGTAAGAGTTGGACCCGCACGATTGCGGTTCAGCGCAAGGACGTGGCCTACGTGCTGAACGAAGCTCCGAGCCTTCGAGGTAAGTTCAACGATGCGGCATGGCTCGATCTGGTGTGGAGCAAAGCGGTACTGAGCGCAGCCAACGAAACGGGTCTTGAAGGGTTCCCTGAGAGCTGTCCGTGGTCCATCGAGCAGATTCTGAATCCGGCGTTCCTGCCGGAGTGATATCGAAGAAATCGGGCAACCGAGATCTGCCAGCCTTCATTCAGGCTGGCTTTTTTATGGCCGTTGCAAGCCGAATGCCGAACCGCAGCCACGCTCGACACTGCGCTGAAAACTCCCTCCGATTTTCCGTTTCCTGCTGCAAAAGCCCTGCCTCTATCCCCATGACAACCGAGGCAGCTCCTCCACTTTGAGTTGCTCAATCTCCGCCTGTATGACTTCGAGGCGTTCCATTGCCTTTCTCGCCTCCGCCGACATCGTTTCTTGATTCCTGGCGGTGTCTAGCAGTACCTCGATGATCAGCCCAAGTTGACGCCCGTACGAGGCAACCTCGCATGCTTTCCGCTCGATCGTTGCGTTACCTGCCTGCGGACCAATAGAGTCGAACAAGTCTGGTTCAATCGTCTGCGTAACGCTACCGCTCCACGGAAGATAGATATTGGGAGCCCAAAACCATATCCACGGGTACATGTCTTCCCTCCCTTGTCGATAGAGTTTGAACGCGCCTGCCTTAAGAGACGAAACGCCGGAAACGCCGAAGTAGAAGACCTCCCATCCGAGCCGATTAAGCTAAGCTGCGGTATCCGTCAGACCGGCTGCATCGTTATTGCAACCGGCAGGCATATTCGCCGGTCCAGTTACCGCCATTGCATTTCCGGCAGAGGTACTGCGGACAGTCGACAATGCCCTGACCCGGCAGGGCGCACTTGGCTACGATGGTGCCATCGGCGATCGGGCCGTCGTCACCCTGACAAGAGCCAGCAGGTTTAGCAACCATCGTCTGTCCCGTCTGTCCCGTTTGTGCCGCGGGCCTTTCGGTTTGTACGCAAGCGGCGAGGACCGCGAGAATTCCCAAGACCGGCAGCAGTTTCAAGCATCGATTCGAGGACATGGCGAACCTCCAACTGCGGTATCTACATCGGCACCGACCGGTGCTGCGACTGGCCGGCGAGGAGGATCGGCGAAAGACTTGTCCAGCCGGGTAACTACAATACTAGACGGCGCCCCCGGGAATAGCCGCGAAGCCTAGGGTTCATACTGGCGCGTCGTCGGAGTGGGTGAACACATTATTTCGAGGAAGACGAGTAAGCGCCGCCGGCTGTGCCTTATACGGTAACGAAGGTTCGACCATGAGCCCGAATAGCCGGTCAGCTTCCGCGGCGATCCATGCGCTGATCTCTTCCGAGCAGGCTGGAGCCGAACAGTTGGCCCATGCGTAGCTGAAGCGCACCTCGAGAACGTTCGAGTCGATCGACCGCAAGCGCATCTCGCACAACTCGGCTGGCGACGAGGCTGTGTGGGCGCGCGCCACGATCTCCGCGAAGTGGTATTCGAGCCATACGGCGAAGAAACGGGCATCGGCGAGGCCAGGCAATGTGAAGGCCACGTCGCAGTGGGCGCCTGCATCGAACCGCTCAGCCTCGGCCGCAAGCGCGCGGTCAATCGTCGAAAGCAAGGCGAGCCCCGCGCCTTCGAACAGCGTGCCGCCACGCATTTGATGCGCGCGTAGCGCGAGCCATAGCGACGCGTGATCGTCGGCGCGCGACGGCTGCATCGTCACCTGCAGCGCGCCCTGCTGCGGGCGCGCGATCACGCGAGCGACCATGCGTAGCTCGCACAGCACATCGTCGATGCTCAAGAGACGCGCTTGTCTCGGCAAGCCGAGTGGAGGCAGGCCCGCGTCGTCGCTCACGCGCACGGTCAGCCCGCGACGGTCGATGCGCACGAGCGACATGCGTTGCGCCGCTGCCGGGTATTCGAGCGCCAAGTGGGTGTACGGCATGAAGCCGGCTCCCGATTCGTCCGCGTGGATGGCGTGGGCGTGGTGCACAGTGACTCTCCTTCGTAACGGCGTTCGACGACGCCTTCTATTTGAATTCGGTTTTCGTGGCGCGCGGTGCCGACGATGTCGTCAGCACGACGCTCAAGTGCTCGAGCCGCCGCGTGCCATCGCTGCACACTCGCCAATGCGCGCCATCGCCACGTTCGACTGGGCTTTGCGGGTCGCCGAGGACATCGAGCACCGCGCGCGTCTGTGTATGCGCCAATGCGCTCGCCAGCGGCGCCCATGCCGAGCCTTTCGCGTGTGCCGGCTGCCGGTGCCCGGTACGCCGCGCAGGCTGGGCACGCTCCCACCGATCGGCGGCAAGCCTCCCGTCATCACGCCTCGTACTCAGCTGTGTCATCGCATCGGGTTTCGCGAGCAGCTTGGCGATGAATGGGCCGGTTCTCCGCCACGCGGCTTCGCTCCCGGTGAACAGGAGCTGCGTGGCGGCGAACGCTGCTTCGTCTTCGATCGTGCCGATGGCCGGTGTCCAGGCAAGTTCGAGTGCGGAGAACAAGTTCGGATTGGGCTTGCCATGCAGGTGGCGTGGGGCCCGATAGGCGGCGCGAAACAGGCGACGCAGTTCGTCGAGCGATTCGATGAGCGCGACGAGCCGCCGCGAAGACAGCCGGGCAGGGTCCGACAGGAGATCGAGCATGCGAGCCAGATGGCGCAAACGGCGACGCTGCTGATCGGGCAGACCGGCCCACGACGCCAGCGTGTCGGGCCAAAGCGGCGTTACGATTTCCTGGATCAAGTCGACACGCATCCGGCCGCGCTCGCGCATCGCAGCAAACTGCGCACGGATGTTGTCGCGCGCGATCATCGTCAGCATGGCGAGCGTCTGCGGCGAGCACACCTGGTCGAGCCAAACCGCGAACGGCTGCTGCGCGTCGTGCTGCGCTGGTGCCAGCAGTCGCGCGGCCGTCAAGCCTGCGCGCACCGGCAGGTCGACGTGCCAGACGGTGGCCAGCGCATCAAGCGCCCGAGCAACGTCGCTTGCGGCTGCCGATCCGCTCGATGCCGTATGGTCCGTGAGCCTGGTGCCGCCTGCCGCCCCGTGATGTCGCGCACTCGTGCGCGCTGAGCGCATAAGTCCCTCGCAATATGCTTCTTTTGATAAGCGCATTACAGCGCGCGCCCGGAGGACGGTGAACTGTCAACTTTTACAGGGGGAGCGGGCGAACGCGTTCCGCACGAGGGGATCGGCACACCCTCACGCTGCATCTGACCCGCGAAATATTGACATTGAAACCGGGCGCTAATTTGCCTACAAATGAACACTGTCGACCAATCACCAGACGAATGCCGTGCCCGTCCGACGGGGACGGAACGGCGCTGAGACGGTCCTGGGCTCCATCGGGGAATGGATGTCCGATGGTCGGACTGTAGCAGTCCGCCGCCGCCGTGGGACCTGCTAACTATGACAGCCTTGTCCGTCTGGATCTATGGACTCTCGCGGGGAACACATGGAGTCGTTGCGCTGGCAGGAGAGTTATCTCGAGCTGTGCGCCGCTACCGATGAGCGCCAGCTGTTCGACAAAATCGCCGGCCTCGCCAAGCAGCTCGGTTTCGAGTACTGCTGCTATGGCATTCGTGTGCCGCTGCCGATATCGCATCCGGTCGTGGCGATCTTCGATAACTCCCCCACGGGATGGATGAAGCGCTACCAGGAAAGCCATTTCATCGATATCGATCCTGCAGTGCGGCAGGGCCTGAACAGCGCCGGCCTCATCGTGTGGCCCGAGACGCCGACCGAATTGCCGGGGCTGTGGAAAGAGGCGAGCGACTTCGGCCTGCGCTTCGGCGTGGCGCATTCGAGCTGGGCCGCGCACGGCGTGTTCGGTCTGCTGACGCTCGCACGCCATGCCGATGCCCTCACGAAGGCTGAGCTCGACACGCTGACTTTGCAGACGAGCTGGCTTGCCCATGTGTCGCATGCGCTGATGAGCGAGTTTCTCGTGCCGAAGCTGGCGCCTGAGGCAAGCGTCGAGCTCACGCCGCGCGAGTGCGAGGTGCTGTGCTGGACTGGCGAAGGCAAAACGGCCTGCGAAATCGGCCAGATCCTCAACATCTCCGAGCGCACGGTCAACTTTCACGTCAACAATGTCTTGGCGAAGCTGAACGCGACGAACAAGGTGCAAGCCGTCGTCAAGGCGATCGCGATGGGGCTCGTCGCATCGCTGTGACGGCGATGCGAGGTGCTGCCGTGCCGTCGCAGCGGACGATCAGCCCGCCGCGCGGCTCAGCGCTCAGGCGAACGTCGTCAAGAGGGTAGTTTCGACGAGCGCTTGGCCGGCAGCTCGCCCAGATCGGCCAGCGGATTGGGCTCCTTGCCCCACGGCGAGCTCAGGAAGTGGCGCACGCGTTCGGGCCGCACGTCGGCAAGGGCGGACGGCTGCCAGCGCGGCGTGCGGTCCTTGTCGACGAGGTGGGCGCGCACGCCTTCGCGGAAATCGCCTTCGTCGATCGCTCGCGTGGCAATGCCGAGCTCCATCCGGAACGCTTCAGCCAGCGTCAGGGTGCGTCCACGCAGCAGCGCTTCGCGCGTCACGTGCAGCATGGTCGGCGAGTAGCCGTGCAGCGCGTCGAGCGTCGCCTGCAGCCATGCGCGCAATTCGCGCGACGGGTTCGAGATCAAGGCCGCCCCCAGCGAGGCCGCCATTTCGTCGACGCTCAACCGCGCATCGAAATGCTTGTCGATGGCCGGCAGGAACGCTTCGAGCGTGGGGTGCGGCATGAGATTGGCGGGCGGCACGAACACCTCGGCGAGCCGGGCCTGCACTTCGCCGGCCGGCAAGCGCGTCAGCCGCTCCTCGAACGTACGCAGCCACTCGCTGGGCACACAGACGTCGGCCAGTCCGCAGAGCACGGCGTCGGGGCCGCTCAGCATGGCGCCCGTCAGCCCCACGTACATCGACAGCTCCACCGGCATCATGCTCAAGAAGCGCGTGGCGCCGACGTCGGGTACGAAACCGATGCGCGTCTCGGGCATCGCGATCTTGCTGCGCTCGGTGGCCACGCGCAGCGAGGCCGCCTGGGCGAGGCCCATGCCGCCGCCCATGGCGATGCCGTCGGCGAGCGCGACGATCGGCTTGGGGAAAGCATGCAGCGCAAAATCGAGGCGATATTCGTCGATGAAGAACTGCTGCCAGCCTCCTGCGCCCGTGACGTTGCCGGCTTGCGCCGCGTGATACAGCGCACGGACGTCGCCGCCTGCGCAAAAGCCCTTTTCGCCGGCGCCGCGCAGCACGAGCGCGACGATCGAGGTGTCGTCACGGCAGCGCTCGACGTGTTTGGCGAGCTCGAGCACCATGCTGTGCGACAGCGCATTCAGGGCGTGCGGTCGATCGAGCGTAAGGATCGCCACGCCGTTGACGACGTGAAACAGCACGCGCCCCTCCTTGACCTCGATGGCGCCGGATCCGGCCTCGCGCGTCGGCGGTGGGGTGTCTACACGTGCATTCATGAGAAGGCTCCAACAGTTCCAGATAAAACGAATGCGCCTCGGCATAACGCTGAGGCGCGCGGTTCAAAGGAGGCGCCGGCGCACGCGCGCCGGGCCTGTTCGGCAAGCGGGTTACGACGCGTGCTCGCCCCGTTCGTAAAGCTTGATGATGGCCGAAAAATCGAGACCGCCACGGCCGCTGCTGCTCATGGCCTGATACAGCTGCTGGGCGAGTGCGCCGAGGAAGATCGGCTGCTTCGCGCTGCGTGCCGCATCGGCGGCCAGGCCCAGATCCTTCAGCATCAGGTCGGTGCCGAAGCCACCGGTGTAGCCCCGCGCGGACGGCGCCGTCTCGACGATGCCGGGGTACGGATTGTAGGTGTCCGAACTCCAGCAGCGCCCAGTCGACGTGTTGATGATACCGGCGAGCACTTTCGAGTCGATGCCGAGTGCCGTGCCGAGCGACATCGCTTCGGCCACGCCGGCCATCGTGATGCCCAGCAGCAGGTTGTTGCAGATCTTGGCGACCTGGCCCATGCCTGTCTCGCCGCAATGGACGATGTTCTTGCCCATCGCTTCGAGCACGGGCTTGACCTGCGCGTAGACGGCCTCGCTCGCGCCCACCATGAACGTCAGCGTGCCGGCCGCGGCGCCACCGGTGCCGCCCGAGACGGGTGCGTCGACGAACGGGTTGCCGTGCGCCTGCGCGAGCTTGGCGAAGGCCTGCGCGCTGGCCGGGTCGATCGTGCTCGAATCGACGATCGTCACGCCCGGCGCGATGCCCGCCAACACGCCGTTCTCGTCGGTCAGCACGGTGCGCACGTGCGCGCTGGCAGGCAGCATCGTGACGACGAGCTCGACGTCGGTGGCCGCCAGCTTCGGCGATGCGCATGCGCTGGCGCCCGCGTCGACGAGTGCGCGGACGGCGACCTCATTGAGGTCGAACACCTGCACGGTGTGGCCATGCTTGAGCAGGTTGCGCGCCATCGGCGCGCCCATGTTGCCGAGTCCGATGAATCCGATCTTCATAGGCAATATCTCCGTGGCTGGGGGGCGGTCAGCGCAGGCTGATCGTGGTGTTCACACCGTGGCTCGCCGCGTCATCGTCGAACCAGCGCGCCGTGACCGTCTTGGTCTGCGTATAGAACTGCACGACCTGCTTGCCGTACGGGCCCAGATCGCCGAGCTTCGAGCCGCGCGAGCCCGTGAAGCTGAAGAACGGCACGGGTACCGGGATCGGAATGTTGATGCCGACCTGGCCGACGTCGATCTCGCTCTGGAATTTGCGCGCTTGTGCGCCGCTTTGCGTGAACAAGCCCACGCCGTTGCCGAACGGATTGCGGTTGACGAGCGCGATCGCGTCGTCGAGCGTGGCGACGTTGACCACGACGAGCACCGGCCCAAAGATCTCGGTGCCATAGACCGTCATGTCGGTCGTGACACCCGAGAAGATCGTCGGGCCGATGAAGTTGCCTTGCTCGTAGCCGGGCACCTGGACACCGCGCCCGTCGAGCTCGAGCTTGGCGCCTTCTTCGACGCCCTTGGCGATCAGCGACAGGATGCGCTCCTTGGCAGCCTTCGAGACGACCGGGCCGACGTCCGTCTTCGGCTCGGTGCCGGCGTTGACCTTCAGCAGCTTGGCGCGCTCGACGAGTTCGGGCAGCCACTCAGCCGATTTGCCGACGAGCACGACGACCGAGGTCGCCATGCAGCGCTGGCCGGCCGCGCCGAAGCCGGCGCCGACGAGCGCATTGAGCGTCTGCTCGCGGTTCGCATCGGGCAACACGACCGCGTGGTTCTTGGCCCCCATCATCGACTGCACACGCTTGCCGTGCTCGCTTGCGAGCTTGTACACGTGCGTGCCGACGGCCGTCGAGCCGACGAACGACACGGCTTTGATCAGCTCGTGCGTGCACAGCGCATCGACGACGTCCTTGCCGCCGTGTACGACGTTGAGCACACCGCGCGGCACGCCTGCTTCGAGCGCGAGCTGGACGAGCGCCATCGTCGACAACGGGTCTTGCTCGGAGGGCTTCAGCACGAACGTGTTGCCGCACACGAGCGCCATCGGGAACATCCACAGCGGGATCATCGCGGGGAAGTTGAACGGCGTGATGCCGGCGCACACGCCGATCGGCTGGCGCAGCGTGTAGGTATCGACGCCACCCGCGACGTTCTCGGCGAATTCGCCAAGCTGCAGTGTGCCGATCGAGGCCGCATGCTCGACCACTTCGAGGCCGCGGAAGATGTCGCCCTCGGCGTCGGGCAGCGTCTTGCCTTGCTCGGCCGTCAGGATCTTCGCGATGTTCGGCATGTGCTCGCGAATCAGCGCCTGGTACTTCAACATGATGCGCGCACGCGTGCCGATCGGCGTCGACTTCCATTGCGCGAACGCGTCCTGCGCGGCGCGCACGGCTGCGTTGACTTCGTCAGGCGTGGAGAACGGCACGCGCGCCAGCACTTCCTGCGTCGCCGGATTGACGATGTCGCGCCATTCGTGCGTAGCGGATTCGACGAATTCGCCGTTGATCAGCAGCTTGACGGTCGGAACGCCGGCGGCTGAAGAGGAAGATGCGCTCATCAAGGTCTCCTGGGGTGTGTCTTGAAGGATGCGTAGGGAAGGGAACGGAACGGTATTCAGCGAAGGGCGGGAAAATCTTCTTCCCAGAACTCGCCGGGCAGGCGCTCGCTGGCGTCGCCGCGCTCGAGTTCGCGCCGGCGCAGCTCGACGCGGCGAATCTTGCCCGAGATCGTCTTGGGCAAGTCGCACAGTTCGAGTCGGCGAATGCGCTTGTACGGCGAAAGACGCTCGCGCGAGAAGCGGAACACGCTTTCGGCGAGCTCGGGGCCGAACGTATAGCCGTGGCGCAACATCACGTACGCCTTGGGCACCGCCAGGCGAAGCGGATCGGGGCTGGGCACGACGGCCGCCTCGGCGATCGCTTCGTGTTCGATCAGCACGCTTTCGAGTTCGAACGGGCTCAAGCGGTAGTCGGAAGACTTGAACACGTCGTCGGCGCGGCCCACGTAGACGTAGTAGCCGTCGGCGCGGCGCAGCGCGATGTCGGAGGTGTGATAGCGGCGCTCGCGCATCACCTGCGCGGTGGCGTCGGCGTTGTTGGCGTAGCCGGTCATGAGGCCGAGCGGACGAGGGCTCGCCGGATCGAGCGGCAGGGCGATCTCGCCTTCCTCGGCCGGCTGCCCGTCGGGATCGACGAGCGTGACGCGGTAGCCGGGCATCGGCCGGCCCATCGAGCCGGCGACGACGGGCTGCCCCGGCGAATTGCCGATCACGCAGGTGGTCTCGGTCTGGCCGTAGCCATCGCGGATCGTAATGCCCCAAGCCGCTTTCACGCGCTCGATGATCTCGGGATTGAGCGGCTCGCCCGCCCCGACGATCTCCCGCAGCTTCACGGCATACGAGGTGAGCGGCTCCTGGACGAGCATGCGCCAGACGGTGGGCGGCGCGCATAGCGTCGTCACGCCGTATTGGACCAGCGTATCCAGCGTCTGACGCGCGTCGAAGCGCGCGTAGTTGAGCACGAAGATGCAGGCTTGCGCGTTCCACGGCGCGAAGAAGCAGCTCCACGCGTGCTTGGCCCAGCCCGGCGAGCTGATGTTCCAGTGGATGTCGCCCGGTTGCAGGCCGACCCAGTACATCGTCGAGAGGCTGCCGACGGGGTAGCTCACGTGCGTGTGCTCGACGAGCTTCGGCTTCGAGGTCGTGCCCGACGTGAAATACAGCAGCAAGGGATCGTGCGCGAGTGTTTGGCCCAGCGGTTCGAAGTCCGCAGGCGCCGCATAGCCTTGCCCGAAGTCGCGCCAGCCGTGCGCGAGCGCATCGTCGCGGGCGGCCGGTTCGAGGCCGACGGCGATTTTCTGGAGCGGCATCTCGAGCGTGTCGAACTTGGCGCACTCGGCCGCATCGACGATGACGAACTTCGGCTGGGCCGTCAGCACGCGCTCGCGCACATCGTTCGCCGACAGCTGCGTCGTGGCCGGCATCAGCACGGCGCCGAGCTTGATCGCGGCCAGCATCGTGTCCCACAGCTCGACGCGATTGGGCAGCATCAGCAGCACGCGGTCGCCGCGCGACACGCCGACGCTGCGCAGGAAGTTGGCGATGCGCGAGGAACGCTCGGACATCTGCGCGAACGAAAGCTTGAGCTGCCCGCCGTTCGCCCCGTCGACGATCCACAGTGCGGGCTGGTCGTTGCCGCGCGCCATGACGTCGAAGTAGTCGAGCGCCCAGTTGAACGCGTCGAGCTCGGGCCAGGCGAACTCACTACAGGCACGTTCGTAGTCGGTGCGGTGGCGCAGCAGCAAGTCGCGCGCATCGACGAAGCGTTGTGATGCCGTCATCAATGTCTCCTGGTCGGCGCGCTCGGTGCGCGCTTCTCGTTTATAGCCGGCCTTAGAGGTGCCGCGCAATCACCATCCGCTGAACCTCGCTCGTGCCTTCATAGATCTGCGTAATGCGCGCGTCGCGGTAGTGGCGCTCGACCGGATAGTCCTCGAGATAGCCGTAGCCGCCGTGAATCTGGATGGCCTTCGAGCAGACTTCCTCGGCGAGCTCCGACGCGTAGAGCTTGGCCTGCGATGCTTCCGACAGGCAAGGCTTGCCGTCGCTGCGCAGGCGTGCGGCGTGGTGCACGAGCAGCCGTGCGGCGTTCAGGCGCGTGGCCATGTCGGCCAACATGTGCGAGACGGCCTGGTGTTCCTTGATCGGCTTGCCGAACTGTACGCGTTCGCTGGCATAGCGGCGCGCGGCGTCGAATGCGGCGCGCGCGATGCCCACGGCCTGGGCGGCAATGCCGATGCGGCCGCCTTCGAGGTTGGACAGTGCGATCTTGAGTCCTTCGCCGCGCGCGCCGAGCAGGTTCGCTTCAGGAATCGCGCAGTTTTCGAGCGAGATCGGGCACGTATCGGAAGCGCGAATGCCGAGCTTGCTCTCGGGGCGGCCCACGTTGAAGCCCGGCGTGTCGGTCGGCACGATGAAGGCCGAGATGCCGCGCTTGCCGAGCTCGGGGTCCGTGACCGCGAAGACGATGGCCATGCCCGCACGCCGGCCGTTCGTGACGAATTGCTTGCTGCCGTTCAGAATCCAGCGGCCATCTTCGAGCACGGCGCGTGTCTTCAGATTGTTCGCTTCCGAGCCCGCTTGCGGTTCCGTCAAACAGAATGCACCGATCGTCTTGCCGAGCGCGAGATCGTGCAGCCAACGGGCCTGTTGCTCGGGCGTGCCGTAGTTGAGGATCGGCCCGCAGCCGACCGAGTTGTGCACGCTCATCATCGTCGCGCACGCGGCACAACCGGCAGCGATCTCTTCGAGTGCCAACGCGTAGGCGATGTAATCGGTGTAGGTGCCGCCGAACTCGGCCGGCACGATCATGCCGAGCAGGCCGAGCTCGCCCATCTGCGCGACGATGTGCTGCGGCAGCGCGCCTTCGCGATCCCATTCGCCGGCATGCGGCGCGAGACATTCGGTGGCGAACTCGCGGGCGCAATCGCGGATCATCCGTTGTTCGTCGGTGTAGAACTCGTTCATTGCAGCGGACCTTTGGGACCTTTCCGTTTCAGGCTCATTCGAAGGAGGGCGGTGCGCGGGACGTCGGCGCAAACGTCCCCGCTTGGCGGCGGCCAGGCACGCGCCTTAAACTGTCGCGTTTTGCCCGGCGCGCGTGCGTCTGCCTTCTGCTACGGCAGCAGCTTTGCTGCACTGCGGCACAGGGCGGCAGCAAGCCGTCAGCCGCCTTACGCGTCGAAGTGTATGAAGGGCGAGGGCGGCTTTCGATGCTCAAGCCGCTCAATCTGCATGAGCGTATTTACCACCGTACGCCGCGCGAGCAGGCAAGCGCGCTGGCGTTCGAACGATGCCGTGATCGATGAATAGCGAAAAAGGGACCATCGCCGTCAGCCTCGTCGAGGAGGCCGTGCGTTGCGTGAAGCGCTGTGGCGCTGATCCGCTGCCCATGCTCGAGCAAGCGGGCATTGCGCCGCAATTGCTCGCCTCGCCTAGCGCACGCGTCTCGTCGGCGCAGTACGGCGCGCTATGGAACGCGATTGGCCGCGGGCTGGACGACGAATTCTTCGGCCAGGACTCGCACCCGATGCGCAGCGGCAGTTTCATCGCGATGTGCCAAGCCGCGCTGACGGCGCGCAACGGGGCGCAGGCGCTCGCGCGCACGACGGGCTTCATGCGGCTCGTGCTCGACGACATGATCGTCGACACGAGCGTGACCGGCGAGCGCGTGCGGCTGACTTATGGTTTGCGCGAGGGTGTGCGCGAAAAGGCCATGTTCGCGTATGCGACGCATTTCATCCTCGTGTATGGCGTCGTCAGCTGGCTCGTCGGACGGCGCATTCCGATTCTGTCGGCGCGCTTTCGGTGCGCCGAACCGGCCGCGGGCCATGAATACCGCTTGATGTTCTGCGACGATCTGAGCTTCGGCGAACGCGAGTCGTACGTCGATCTCGCCCCCGCGTTTCTCGATCTGCCCGTGATCCAGACGGCCAAATCGCTGAAAGCATTCCTGCGCGAGGCGCCGGCCAGCTTCATCGTCAAGTACCGGAATCCCGACTCGCTGGCGGCTCGCGTGCGGCGGGCGCTGCGCGCGCGCCCGATCGCCGAGTGGCCCGGCGCCCACGCCCTCGCGGCCGAGCTGCGCATCGCCGAGGCGACGATGCGCAGGCGGCTCAAGCGCGAAGGTTATACGTATCAGTCGATCAAGGATGCCTTGCGGCGTGACATGGCCATCGCGGCACTACAGGCCGGCGAGCGCACGATCGCCGACATTGCCGTGGCCGTGGGCTTCGCCGAGCCGAGCGCCTTTCACCGCGCTTTCAGAAAGTGGACGGGCGCGCGGCCGACTGATTACCGGCCGTAGGCCTCGCGGCGCGGCCGGTGCCACTCATCGGAGCGTAAAGCGGCCTTATCCGCCGAGATACTGCGCGGCAGGCAGCACCAACGCTGCGATCACGACAGGCTGTCCCGAGCCGGTGGTGAGGCCGACCTTCATTTTTCCTTGCGCGTCGAATTGAATCTTCGTGGTGGCCCCCGCGGCGCCCGGGCCCAGATAATACGGCCACATGCCGTCGGCCGCGTTCTCTTGAATCGCTTGCTGATCCGCCTTGCTGAACTTCGTGCTCGAGACGTACTGTGCGCTCAGGCCCGCAACCACATACAGGCTTGTCACGAACCGCTGCATGTTGCCGCTGGGACCAAATGTGCTGTCCCACGTGATTGGCGAATCCGGATTCCACGGCTTACCGCTGTGCTTCGCATACGCAAGTGAAAGCGCGGACGACACATACCAGTCCGAAGGCGTCGGCGCGAATGGCAGCACGTTGGCGAACGCGAACTGCCCGGATACGTCGCCGGCGGCGAACGCCACGCTCTGCCCCGATGCGGGCGCGCTGCCACCCCATAGGCCCCAGAACGGCGAAGCTGGGCCACCTGGATTGCTGAACGGAAACTCGTTCGACGGTGCCAGGTTCAATTGAGATATGAGGCCTGCGTAGCCGACACTCCAGGCGGGGTCCGCATGTCCCCACTCCTCGAGTTTCCGTTTGGCGACGGCGATTGGATCGAGCAAACCGCTTCCCGGGATCAGGGAGTCGATCAGCGCGGAGTACGCGGCGAAAAACGTCTCGTCGCCGTCAGGCGAAAAGAGGGTGGAGTCGGACGGAATGGTATTGAACAGCGACCATAGCGTCGCATCGTCCGTCGGTAGGGCAGAGGCGGGCTGAAGCACCTGTGCGTGGCTCGCGACGATCCCCAGTGCCCCGAATTCCGTGGTGATGAAGCGCTGCTGCAATTCGACAAACGAAGTCATGATGGTTCACCTCATCGCGCTGAAAAAAAGCGCCGGATCGAGTTCGATCCGGCGCCGGAAGGCAATGCGTCAGTCAGCTGGCCTTAACCATAGAACTGCGTCAAGAAGTACTTCGACACCTCGGCTTCGTGGCCGAGGTACTGAGCAGCCGACAGGACGATGCACCCGATGACGACGGGCACATCGGGCTTGCTCGTGATCTGGACGACCATATTCCCAGAGGTATTGAATGCCACGCTGGTGCTCGAACCGCTCGAGCTGCTGGTGGAATAGAACGGCCACATACCGGCGCCCGAATTGTTTCTGATCTCCTGTTGCTCCTGCTCGTTATAGGTGGCCGCCGACTGCACGGTGATCGCCATCTTGTTCGCGATCAAAAGACTCGTCGCAAACCGTTGCAAGTTGCCCGACTTGCCGAACGTCGTTTCCCAATTGATGGCGGCCTCGGGATCCCACGGCTTCTTGTTCGGATTGTTGAACGCCATGCCAAACGCGGCCGAGCTGTACCAGTTGCCAGGTGTCGCGTTGAACGGCAGTACGTTCTCGAACGAGGCTTGCAACCCCACGCCGCTGGAAGCGAATTTCTGGCTCAGCGTAGACTCGGAGCTGCTGCCCCCCCAGAGCCCGAAGAAGCCGGAGTTCGAGCCTTGAGTCCAGGTCCGCGAGACATCGGATTGCCAACTGTTTGCGCTGACGCTGAAGGAGCGGCTCGGGGCAGCCTTCAGCAAGGTGAGCATCTTCTGATAGCCGGGCATGAAGTCGACAGGCTCGGTGCCGGCCGGCTTGTAGGGCAAGACGTTGTTTTGCGCCGCGAAGACCGGATCAAGCATAGCGCGTGCGAGCGCCGAAGCCCCCGACGTCGCAACGGCCGAACACGGGTCGCAGAGCATCGCCCAATCCCGGAATTCAGCTGGCGTGGGCCCGACTTCTTTGGCCTTTCGGGCGGCCACGTAATCGTTGTAGCAATTCTGTCCGATCGTCGACTTGAACTGGTTTGGCGCGGCTTGCAATGCCGACATGACCCCTTGATAGTTGGCGAGGAATTGATTGCCTCCCGAGAACACCGTGTTCTGCGTCAGCGATGCAACCGGAATATTGTTCAGATAGGCCCAGAGCAGGGCGTCCGCATCCGCCCCGCTGGCGAGCGGGGGCGACGGTTGAATCACTTGGAAGGGATCTTGATTCGAGTAGCCGAGCCCTTGTGCGAGGGCGTTATAAAAGCCGTTCTGCAAGTCAAGGAAATTCTTGGGAGTTGCCATGGCTGTCACCTCGATCTCGTTCTGGAAATAAGGGTTGAAAACGGCATGTGGCTTCGGCGCGCGTCAATTAGCTTGGCGGCGTCGTCAGCATAGGTAATGCATCGGCGATTGAAGTATTTGATATGGAATTATTTTGTTGTCGACGTCTCCTCCTTTTGCTGGGGTTGCCCCCAAAAAAAGTGTGGCACCTGATTTTGCGTATCGAGAGCATGCGTCAGATAAAGGTCGATCTGAACCATTCACGCTGATAGGTGGAATCGTCTCGTCGTTGTTGTAATTCGGCTTCCCCGAAGCCGATGTTGTCGATCAATACGTGCCTGAATGTCAGGCGGGTCAAAATAGCGTCACGGCAACACGCAACCCTCCCCGGGGCTGATCCCCGGGGCACGATCACTCGACATCGGTACTCAGTCTTCCAGGACCGGGATCCCTTCCTTCACCAACCAGCGAGCCGAGACATCAGCGTCCTTGATGATGACGCCGCTGATCGGCTCTACACCGCCGATCTCGTAGGTGTAGGTGGCCGTGCCTTCTCTGCCCCAAATATTCTTGAGATCGATGACGAGATGCGACACGAACGGCGCCCCAGGCATCGGGTGAACGGGCGCGCCCTGCAATGAGAAGATTTGAAATGCCTTGCCGACGCCGTAGCCGAGCACGTGCACCGTCCCGTGGAAATGCGTGCGGATGTATTGCACGGGCTTACCGGGGTATGTCACGCTCAAGGTGCCGTTGCCGGTTACGTTGCTGCTTCCGGGTTGCACGTGAAGCGTGACGTTGAGCGTCCGACTCGGCATCACAGGGCCGATTCCGGCTGCGGGAGGCCAATTGATCTGGCCGCCGGTGATATGGAAGTGGCCGATGTGGCTAGGTACGAGGACTTCTTCCGCCATGACTTTCTCCTTGAATGGAATTGCATGACTGCGTCACACCCGGCAACGAGCTGCACGATCGCAAATATTCAATGCAACAGGCTCCGCCGAAGCATGCGCTCCTTATCGACTTCCTCTCTTGTAACTGGGCATCCGAAAACGTGAAATTTCTTTTGCATAAGTCAGGGTGCTGGATGCAGTAAGAATTTATATCTAATTTCTGCAAAGTCAATTGCTCGATGATATGGACAGACCAGTCTGATTTTGTCTGGTGCTGCATTTCGAATTTTTTTATCCGAGTGAGCCAAAATCGTTAAAATGACCGCCTGGCTGAAATGACAGGGTGGATGAGCTAGTTAAATGCATGCGTAATTCGATGTTTTTCGGCGATGCTCGATAATTGCCTTTGCAATGCGATTCATACCCTGTCAAATATGTCAGTACTGCCTGCCGGATTGTCCGCCTAGCATCGAATATGACCCTAGTGACGAGGCCGAAGGCGGGGGCCGCGTCACCGCATGCGGCCCGACAAACGACGTAAAGGGGAGCTCATGGCGAGTGCCGTCAAGCGGTTCGGGGCTACAACGTCGCGCTGGATCATGGTCGGCCTGTTGGCCGGCGGCGTATTGATACTCGCGACCGTCGCTATCGGCGCATTGGGCACGATCCGCCTTTACGAGAGCGAAGCTGAGGTCGAGCGTGCGAACGAGGTCCATCTGGGTCTCGAGCGGCTCTTGGAACTAGCACGCGATGCCGAGACGGGCCAGCGCGGTTACGTCATCACCGGGCGCGTCGAGTATCTCGAGCCGTACCTCAAGGCGCTGCCGCAGCTTCGTCAGCAATTCGACAGCCTTGCCACGTTGCTGCAAGACCCGGTGCAGAAGCAGCGTCTCACGCAACTGCATGGGTTGCTAGATCGCAAGCAGGTCGAACTGGCTTCGGTCATCGCCGTACGGCAGACGCAGGGCTTCGAGGCCGCGCAGGCCATCGTGCAGAACGACACCGGTAGGCAGTTCATGGACCGGGCGCGCGCGATCGTCGAGGACATGGAGGCGACCGTGCGCGAGCAGACGACCCTGCGTCAGGCGCACGCGAGCAACACCCGCGATACGGCCATCACGATGGGGTTCGCGTCGGGCGCCTTGACGTTGCTCGTGTGCCTGTCCTTTGTCTATCTGGCGAGCCGTTTGCTGCGCCTCGAAGGCGTGGCCGTTGCCGAGCTGGCCGAGCAGAAGGAGATGCTCGACGTGACGCTCTCGGGGATCGGCGACGGCGTGATTGCCGTCGATGTCGACGGCCGTGTGACGTTCTTCAACCGGGTGGCCGAAGCGCTCACGGGGTGGCGCCAAGCCGCCGTGATCGGGCAGCACATCGAGAGCGTGCTGACGTTCCGGCGCGGGCCCGACAAGGAAGTCGTCGAGAACCCCGCGCTCGTGGCGATGCGCGAGCGGCGCCGCGTTGCGGGGCCGCCTGGCGAGCCGCTTCTGATCGCGCGCGATGACGGCGAGGCGCACATCGATGCGAGCAGTGCGCCGACGTTCGATGTAGCGGGTACGTTGCTAGGCGCGGTCATCGTGCTGCACGACGTGTTGGAGCGAGAGCGCGCCGAAGAGCGTTTCAGGCTTGCAGTCGAGGCCTCACCGAACGCGATGGTGATGGTGGATGCGCGCGGAACGATCGAGCTCATCAATTCGCAGACCGAACGATTGTTCGGCTACAAGCGCGATGAGCTGCTCGGTCAACCCGTTGAAATGCTGGTTCCGCTTCGCTTTCGTGCCAAGCACGTCGCCCATCGCGACGCATTCCTGCACGCGCCGGCCGCGCGGCCGATGGGCGTGGGGCGCGACCTGTTCGGCATTCGGCGCGACGGCACCGAATTTCCGATCGAGATCGGGCTCAATCCGATCGAGACCGCCGAGGGCGTATTCGTGCTCAGCGCGATTGCCGACGTCACCGAGCGCAAGCGCGCCGAGCTCGAACTGCGCCAACGCAGCGAGGAGCTTGCACGCTCCAATCAGGATCTCGAGCAATTCGCCTACGTCGCCTCGCACGATTTGCAGGAGCCGCTACGCGCCGTGGCTGGCCCGCTGCAATTGCTGCAGCGTCGCTATCAGGGCCAGCTCGATGCGCGTGCCGACGAATTCATCGGGCACGCCGTGGATGGGGCGACGCGCATGCAGGCACTCATCGACGATCTGCTCAGCTATTCGCGGGTGGGCCGGCTCGAAGATCCGCAGCAGAACATCGACAGCGGCGAGGTGCTGACGCTCGCGCTCAGGAACCTGACCGCCGTGATCGACGAATCGCACGCCCACATCACGCACGACGCCATGCCGATCGTCCGGGCGATACCGACGCAGCTGACGCTGCTGTTTCAGAACCTGCTCGGCAATGCGATCAAGTTTCGCAGCCAAGACCGACCGCTACGGGTTCATGTCGGCGTGACGGCGCTCGCCGACGAGTGGCAATTCTCGATCAAGGACAGCGGCATCGGCATCGACGCCCAGTACTTCGACCGAATCTTCCTGATCTTCCAGCGCCTGCACACGCGCCGCGAATATCCGGGCACGGGGCTCGGGCTCGCGCTTTGCAAGCGCATCGTCGAGCACCATGGCGGCCGCATCTGGGTCGAATCGACCCCCAACGAGGGCACCACGTTCTTCTTCACGCTGCGTGACAGCGCGACATGAAGGTGGCTCATGATTTCGCTCAAGGAGACGCGCATGCTACGCGACGCATCCGGCAGTCTGATCCACATTCTTCTCGTCGAAGACAGCCCGACCGACGTCATGCTGACGCTTGAGGCGATGGAGCAGTACAAGGTGGCGAACCCGCTCGACATCGTCGAGGACGGGGTCGAGGCGATGACATACCTCAAGCGCGAAGGCAAGTACGCGGATGCGTCCCGACCGGGCCTCATCATTCTCGATCTGAACCTGCCGCGCAAGAGCGGACGAGAGGTGCTGCGCGACCTGAAGAGCGATCCCGAGTTCATGAACATTCCTGTCGTGATCCTGACCACGTCGAAATCGGAGGAGGACGTCGCGAGATCGTACGGACTCCACGCCAATTGCTATGTCACGAAGCCGGTGGACTTCAACAAGTTCATCGACGTCGTGCACAGCATCAACGAGTTCTGGTTCGGCGTAGTCACGCTACCACCGGTCGCCCCGCGTTGAGCACTCCTTCCGTCATCCACATCCTGCTCGTCGAGGATAGTCCGACCGACGCCCTGCTGCTCAGCGAAGCGCTGGCCGACGTCTCGGAGTTCGAGCACAGCCTCGTGTGCACTGATACGCTCGAGCAAGCCATCGGGCACGCGCAGAAGAGGCGCTTCGACGTGGTGCTGCTCGATCTCGGGCTGCCCGATGCGCAGGGTATCGATACATTTCGTACTTTTCGGCGGCGCTTGCCCGACTTGCCGGTGCTCGTGCTGACGGGGCTCGACGACATCTCGGTCGGGCTGGTCGCGATCCAGGAGGGCGCGCAGGACTATCTGCTCAAGCGCGATATCCATCCCTGGCTTCTGAGTCGCGCGACACGCTATGCCATCGAGCGTCACCGTGTCGCCGGAGCGCTCGCCGCCAGCGAAGAGCGCTTTCAATTGGCTGTGAGCGGCGCGACGGCGGGGCTATGGGACTGGAATCCGCGTACAGGGCGAATGTATCTGTCGCCGCACTTCAAGGAGATCATGGGATACCACGACGCCGAGCTGCCGAACGAGGAGCAGGCGCTGCAAGGCGTCATTCATCCCGACGACTTCGAGAGGGTGGCCGCGCGGCTCAACGCTCACCTCGAGCACAAGAGGCCGTATGACGTCGAATATCGCGTGCGCGCCAAATCGGGCGAATTCCGCTGGATCCAGTCGCGTGGGCAGGCGCAGTGGGATGAGGCGGGGATCCCTTATCGGATGGTCGGCTGGATCATGGACGTCACCGACCGCAAGCGTGACGAGGAGGCGCTGCGCGCGTCGCGCGAAGAGCTGCAACGGCTGTCGGCCAACATTCAGCACATCCGCGAAGAGGAGAAGATACGCATCTCCCGCGAGCTGCACGACGACTTGGGGCAGCTGCTGACGGCGTTGAAGATCGAGATGGGGCAATTCGAGGACACGTTGGACGGCGCGCCTCGCCACGGCGACGGGACGACGCTGTCGCGCGTGTACGGACTGATCGATCAGCTCGTCGCCTCGGTGCGACGCATCGCGGCCGATTTGCGGCCCGTCATGCTCGACGACCTCGGCCCGATTCCCGCGATCGACTGGCTCGTGCAGCAATTCTCGACGCGCCATCGTGTGCAGGTGCGCGCGCAGCTCGACATCAACGAGGTCGACTTCAACCGTGACAGCGGCACCGAAGTCTTCCGCATGGTGCAGGAAGCGCTGACCAACATCGCCCGCCATTCGGGCGCCACCGAAGCGAGCGTCGAGATTCGGCGCTCGGCACCGCATTGCGTGATCAGGATTACCGACAATGGGCGCGGCGTGCCGCACGGCGTGCGACCTGGGCGTAATTCGTTCGGTTTGCTTGGCATGCGTGAGCGCGCGGCGCGGCTCGGCGGCAGGATCGAAGTCGAGACGGAGCCGGGGCAGGGCTTCGCCCTGTTGATTACGCTGCCGTTGACGAGGGTGGAAGCGCCGGAGGCCGTCGACCCCGGTTCGGGTGCGACGGCCTCCTGATGGCAGTTGCTATGGCTGCGGCGCCTGACCGGCCGCGCAACCGTGCAGCGGTACGCTTAAATCACATACAGATCGACGTACTCGTGCACCGGCATGGCTTCGAGCTTGGCCTGGTCCAGCGAGACGTCGAGAATGGCTTGTTGCTGCTTGGCCG
>NZ_RBZV01000017.1 GCF_003628145.1 Trinickia fusca
GCTACCGTCTTGCGTCGCTGCGTCAGCAGCAGAGAAACGAGATTATGCAGACTTCGTTTTCATTCGTCAACTGTTTTTTTCGCTTCGCTTCGTTTTTACTTCACTCAGCGTTCAAAACCAGTCTTCGATCAAACGTGCCGCGCACACCACTTCAACTCCCGCGCAGCCCTGCTCCCACTTCCCTTTCCGCTGCACACTTGGCTGCGGAAAGGGCGTGACTTTACGCCCCTTCCTCGACCTGTGCAAGCGAAATTTGAAAACAATGCAAATGGCATTCTTAATGCAGGCGCAAGCACAATCGACGCAGTGCCGCGACATCCTGCCGCCGCGTACCAAGCACAGCTCGGCTAAAAGCGCCGCGGAAAAGACTAGAATGCAAGGCTCATTGAATCCAATATAAGACTGCTCCTATGCGCTCGCGAATCGCTAAACGTCTTCCTCCCGATGCCGACAAGCTCGTCGGCCTGTCCCTCGCGCTCTTCGCATCGGGTAGCCGCATCGAAGACCGCTTCTGGGAAGCGAAGCTCGATGCCCTTCTCGCAAAGGTCATTCGTAACAGCAATCAAACGACGCTCGACGCCGCGCTCGACCATCTGCAGCAAAATCATCCGGATGCCTACGGCGCGCTCGCCGATATGGCCGAAACGCACAGCGAATCGTTCGTCGTCGAGCACGAAGGCACACCGTACGAAGCCCTGCTCATCGCCGCCCCCGTGCTCGCCTGGACGCGCTACGTCATTCCGTCCGGCCCGCTCAAGACCGACGCCGTCGACGCGCTACGCGCGCACCTGCAAGCGCACGTGCTCGCGGACGGCTCGCGTGTCGCGCTCGCGCCGTTCCTCTATAGCATCGACCAATTGCCGCGCCACCACGTCGAAACCTATCGCGTTGCGCAGCAATTGATCCAGGCCGCGATCAGCGGCTCAACCGCCAAGCTCAACTTCGGCGACCTGCCCGAAACGTCGCCGATCCTCGCCGACCCGCGTTTCTTGCTCGCCGTCGTCGCCGCTCCCGTCGGCGCGCCACTCTTTCGCTGGCAGGAAGAAGAAAACGGCATGCGTATCGAACGCGGCCAATGCCTCGAGCAGTGGGCCACCCAAGGCGGCGCCAACCTCGCACTCGTGCTGCCCGGCTGCGAATTCGAATGCCTGCTGCCCGATGCCTACTATTCGGCCTGCCGCGACGCCGACGAACGCGTGCGCCCCCATACCGTGCGCACGGCGATCCGCTATCTGTACGACACCATCGGGGCAACGCCGCAAGACCTGCGGGCCGTTGTCGCCGGCTTCGGCGAGCGGCGCGTCGACGAATACCGCGTGGGCTTCACGCGCCGCGGCAGCAACGACGTGATCTACGGCGTAGTGTGGCCGCTATACGGGCGCGAGAACGGCGAGCTCGCCATCGACGAGGAAGCCGAAGGCTCCGGTCCGCTCGAAGAAATCATTGCGCTGCTCAAGGAAGCCGGCGTGACCGATATTCGTCGCCACGCGGGTCGATTCGAACCCGAATATTGCGACGATTGCGGCGTCCCGCTCTATGCCGACCCGCTCGGAGAAATCGTGCATGCCGAAATGCCCGAAGACGCCGAGCCCGCCCAGCCGCACTTCCACTGACCCGCCCAGCCGCACTTCCACTGACCCTCCCCTTCGCATCGAACCCCGCCGCGGAAGCGGCGGGGCACGTGTGTCCTATGCCGTCCGGATAGCCGCCCCACCGTAAGGAATTTGTCATCATTGCCTCCTCGGCGCATTCCCGGCACCGGCCCGCTCCCGGTTCGCCGCTGCCGCCGTCCATCGACCAACGAGGAGGCAAAACTATGCGGTTCGCAGTTCTCAGTCCAGGTGCAGAACGTCGCGACGGCCTGAAAGCCCTGTTGCGGCAGATCGATCGGCACGCCCGTTTTTGCGAGGCAAGAGATTGGGTGCAATCGAGCCGGGCGCTGCGGCGGGTGCCCGCCGATTTGCTCGTCGTCGATTGGCAAGATGAGATGCGCGTCTCGGACGCGCGTGCATTGCTGGCCGAACATGTCTCGTTGCGGGTCGCGGTGTTCGTCGATGACGCGACGGCGTCCCGCGTGCGTGCGCTCGTCGAACAGGGCGTGCATGGCGTGATCCCGCGCGTCACCCATGCTCAGTTGATCGTGCGCCTGCTCGAATTCGTGCTCGCCGGCGGTCATTACGCTCCATACGTCTCGCCGGCGCGCGATGCGCGGGCGGCCGGCGAGGTGCGGCCACTGCCGTCGTCCGCGCGCGCCTGCCCGCTACCCGGGCCGCGTCGCATCCGGCTCTCGACGATGCTGTCCCCGCGTCAGGAGCAAATCATGCGGTGCGTTCACATGGGCAGTACCAACAAGATGATCGCACGCACGCTCGGCATCAGCGAGGGCACGGTCAAGATCCACCTGGCCAGCATCTTCCAGCAACTCGGCGCGCCCAACCGCGCCGCCGCGGTTGCCATCTACAACGGCTGGCTGTCCGCCCAGCTCGAAGTGCTGCGCACGGAAGGCGAAGGTACAACCAAGCCCGTGCTCGGTCAGGCGGGACCGGTCCCGCTGCGCCGCAGTGCCTCATATCAGTACCCGATCGCGCGCTGTGACGAAAGAACCAATCTGCCGATGGCCGCCGAACCCGACACGCCGTTCGGCTCGGCAACGTCCAATACCTGCTGAACGCGACGGATGGCGCGCCGCGCCCGCGAGCCGCCGATGCAACGGCCACTCCCCTCTTTAGCGCCCCAACGAGTAATATGGACGGCATGGGTTTCCTCTACACGCCGCTCCCGTTGTGGATTGCCGTCGGTGGCTGGGCCACCGCGGCAGGACTCATTGCGCTCGCGTTGACGCGCAAGCCGTTTCGGCGCCTTCAGGATGGCACGCTGCAACATGTGTGGCTCGCGCTCGTCGTCGCCATCTCAGTGCTGTGGGCCAGCAACGCGTGGCTCAACGACGGCCCCGTCATGCATGTGCTCGGCGCGACGCTCGTCGTCACATTGTTCGACTGGTCGCTTGCGTTGGTTGCGATGGCCGCCGTGTCCGGCATCGCCGGCCTCATCTTCGATGCGGCATGGCAAGGCATCGCGCTGACGTTCCTCATCTATGGCGCGATGCCGGTCGGTGTGTCGGCACTGTTGCAGCGCGCCTGCATTGCATGGCTGCCGCGCAATCTGCTCGTCTTCATCTGCGCGCAAGGCTTCGTCTCGCCGGCCATTGCGGTCACGTGCGCGTCGCTCGCCGCGGCTGCCATGCATGTCGCGCTCGCTCACGGCTCCTTTGCCGTCATTCCCATCGGCTATGCGTTCAGCGTATTGCTGCTGGCCCTCGGGGAGGCCTGGTTCACCGGCATGTCGACGGCATTGATCGCCGTGTACAAGCCGACCTGGGTCACGACCAACGACGTGCGCCGCTATCGGCTGGGCGGGCCACGCACCTGAGAGGCCGCACGCGGCAAGTCCAGGCTCCGATCGCGCCACACGCAACCGAACCGCACCAAGCGGCACCAAGCAGCACGTCAGGCAGTCACCTCGATCTCCCATCTCGACGTCGGACATGTCGTCGCAGGCGGGCGTATCGCGGATTCTTTTGGTCTCAACCGACACCGCTCACTAGCGAAAATATTCACGCCGTCATTGAACTCCGGCTCCGACTGGGGCATCTTACGTGCCTGATGTCTCAATAGTGCCCAACTGGATGGATAGCTCCAACACCTCGAGCCGCTTGCGGCAGGTCCTCAAGTGGCTGGCCATGGCAGCGACTTCTCTGCCGCTCGCGTTTTCCGCGACCGCCCATGCCGACCTCCTCATCGATCAGCGCAATGCGATGATCGCCAAATTCATCAACGAGATGCACGCGGACCCGCTGGTCGCCGACTGTGCGGCCCACGGCAACTTCGTCGCGAGCACCTCGAGCGTCATCGATCATGTCGAGTTCCCGCCCGAGGCCTTCGATAGCGACCACGCCAAGATCGCTCCGTGGAACGAGTCGTTCGACGAAGGCAAGCAACGCGTCAAGGTCGAGAACGTCGTCACCGTCAACGGACAAGGCGTCGCCCGCGAGTCGGGGCACGCCCCGTACGATCTGACGTTTCGCTGCGGCTACGTGGGTACGCAGATGCTCGCGTTCAGCTGGAACGACCCCGAGCCCGCGGCCAAGCCCCACACCGAACGCGCAGCCAAGAAGAAAGGCAAGGGCAAGCACGGCAGGAGCGCCGTCAAGCGTTCGGGCAGCTCGGGCAAAAAGAAAGGCGCCGCTTCCTCCCGCCAGAAGAAAGCGGCAGCCTGACCGTTCAGGCAAATGTCTCGAAGTGGCGCAGCACGGCTGACAGCATCGCTGCGCCCAATGCCGCGCTGCGCTCGCCGTTCCAGCCGACACGCTCGTCGGGCAGGTCCGCGTTGTCCTTGAACGGCATCTCGAGCGTCAGCGACAGACAACCGAACGTGTGACCCACGTACTTGGAGGCCAGCTTCAGCGCATCCTCCTTGTACTTGCTCGCCTCGTAGCCGTATTTGTCCTGGAAGTCGGGGCTCGCATGCTTGAATGCGGCGATGAACGCCTTCTGCTCCTCAGCCTGGCGTGCCGTGAAGCTCGGCAGCATTTCCGAACCCGCGAGAAACACGTACGGCAGCCCTTCGTCGCCGTGAATGTCGAAGAACAGATCACAACCGATCGCGTGAATCGCGTCGCGCACCGCGAGCACTTCGGGGCTGCGCTGCGCATCGGGTTCCATCCATTCGCGATTGAGGTTGGCACCCGCTGCGTTGGTACGCAGATTGCCGCGCACGCTGCCGTCAGGATTCATGTTCGGCACGATGTAGAACACGGCGTGCTCGTACAATTTGCGCGCCACCGGATCGCCCGACCAGTCGCCCCACCCCACCAGCCGCTTGACCAGCCCTTCGACGAACCATTCGGCCATCGTCTCGCCCGGATGCTGACGCGCGATGATCCACACCTTCTTCTTCGGCTTCGCACTGGCGCCTTCCATCGCTTCGGGCGTCCCAAGCACGATAAGCGACATGGGCCGGTCTTCGACGGTGCGGCCCAGCTCGAGCAGCGTTGCGTGCGGCATCTGCTGCACGGCGCCCAGAAACTCGGAGTGGCGCTCCTCGCTGTACGGCTCGAAGTACGCGTAGTAGACGCGGTCGAACTCGGGCGTATGGTCGATCGTGAGCGCGCGGCCGTCGTAGGACGCCGGCACGCGGAACCAGTTGACCCGGTCGTAGCTCGCCATCGCACGATAGTCGCGCCAACCTTGCTCGAATGCGCACTCGGACGCATTCTCGAACGTCATCACGCAGCGTTCGCCGCGCGCGCCCGTGAGTCTGAAGTAGAACCATTGCGCGAAGTCGGCATGCGAGTCCGGGCGGATACGCAACCGGATGTCGTCGGCCGCTTCGCAAGACAGCACTTCAATGGCGCCGCCGTCAAAGTTGCTCGTGATCGAAAGGCTCATGAAGTTTCCTCAGTTCGATGCGGATGATGGTTGATGTCGCGCAGCGCGGCTCAAGCGCCGATGCGACGACGGAACAGGTAAGTGGATTCGTTCGACGCCTGTGCATCGAACGCATAGCCCTCGGCAGCGAATGCCTTCAGCTGCTCGGGCGTCTCCAGCCGATGCTCGACGGCAAAGCGCGCCATCAGGCCACGCGCGCGTTTTGCGTGGAAGCTGATGATCTTGTAGCGGCCACCCTTCCAGTCTTCGAAGACGGGCGTGACGACGGGCGCATCCAGCAGCTTCGGCTTGACCGACTTGAAGTACTCCTCCGAAGCGCAATTGACGAGCACGCGCGCGCCCCGCTCGTTCTTGCGCAACTGCGCGTTGAGCGCCTCGGTGATGCGCGCGCCCCAGAAGGCGTACAGGTCCTTGCCGTGCGCATTGGCCAGACGCGTGCCCATTTCGAGCCGGTACGGCTGGAGCAGATCGAGCGGACGCAATACGCCATACAGCCCGGACAGCACACGCACATGCTGCTGCGCGTAGTCGAGGTCGGCAGCCGACAGCGTTTTCGCGTCGAATCCTTCGTAGACGTCGCCGTTGAAAGCGAGCACCGCTTGCTTCGCGTTATCGGTGGTAAAACGCGGCGACCAATCGGCGTAACGCTGGAAATTCAGGTGTGCGAGCGCATCGGAGATGCCCATCAGCGTGCCGATCTGCTGCGGCGACAAGCGGCGCAAGCCTTCGACGAGCTCGGTGGCGGCGTCGATGAAATCGGGAATCGTATGATGCTCGACGTGTGGCGGCGTTTCGTAGTCGAGCGACTTGGCCGGGGACAAAACAATTATCATGGAGGCTCGCCGGCGTGCCTGGCCGGCGGTTAGACGAAAAGCCCGATTGTAGCGAATGCCTGCCTCCCCTACCTTGCGCGACGTGCCCCGCGTCGTACTCGACTCGAACGTCTGGATCGATATTCTCGTATTCGACGATGGGGTCACACGCCCGATCCGCGCTGCGCTCGAGCGCGGTGCGCTCGATGCCGTCATCGACGCGCGCTGCCTCGCCGAGCTCACCTATGTGCTCGACTATCCACAGTTCGTGCGCTGGGCGGTCGACAAGGAGGCCGCACTCGCGACAGTCGGGCGCCTCGCCACGCTGATCGCGCCGGAGCCCGTACCGAGCGATTGCGCGCCGCTGCCAAAGTGCAAGGACCGCGACGATCAGAAGTTTCTCGAGCTTGCCCGCGCGGCCGGTGCCGACTGGCTCGTGTCGAAGGATCGCGCCGTCCTCAAGCTCGCGCGGCGCACGGCGCGCGATTTCGGCTTTCGCATCGCACAACCGGCGCCGTTCGTAGCCGAATGCCTGGCCGACGCGTCGACGACGAGCACGCAGACAGACAGCTCACCGCCACCGCAGGTCGCGGTGCCCGGGTGAACCGAGCCCGTCATGCCGAAATATCGAGCCGCCATCCCTTCACGAACCCTTCAACGTTGACCGTCCGATGAACGCACCGCACGCCCCGACGCATGCCACGTCCCCTGTTCTGACCTCGCGTCTGCCGAATGTCGGCACGACGATCTTCTCCGTGATGAGTGCGCTCGCGGTCGAACACGGCGCCGTCAACCTGGGCCAGGGCTTTCCCGACTTCGATTGCGACGCGCGCATCGTCGACGCGGTCACCAAGGCCATGCGCGACGGTCACAATCAGTACCCGCCGATGGCCGGCGTCGCGCCGCTGCGCGAGGCCATCTCGCACAAGATTGCCGCGATGCACGCACGCCACTACGATCCCAACACGGAAATCACCGTCACGGCCGGCGCGACGCAAGCCTTGCTGACGACGATCCTCGCGACCGTGCATCCCGGTGATGAGGTCGTCGTGATCGAGCCGACGTACGACAGCTACGTGCCGTCGATCGAACTCGCGGGCGGCAAGCCCGTGTTCGTTGCGCTCGAGGCGCCCGATTACGCGATCGACTTCGACAAGCTCGCGGCCGCGATCACGCCGCGCACGCGCCTGCTGATGATCAATACGCCGCACAATCCGACCGGCCGCGTCTGGCATGCCGACGACATGCGCCGGTTAGAAGCGATCGTACGTGGCACGAACGTGTTGATCCTCTCCGATGAGGTGTACGAGCATATGGTCTACGACGGCGCGCCGCACGAGAGCGTCGCGCGCTACCCCGAGCTCGCGCAGCGCAGCTTCGTCGTCTCGAGCTTCGGCAAGACGTTTCACGTGACGGGCTGGAAGGTCGGCTACGTGGCCGCGCCGGCCGCGTTGATGGCCGAGTTCCGCAAGGTCCATCAATTCAACGTGTTCACGGTCAACACGGCGATGCAGGCCGGCATCGCCGACTATCTACGCGACCCGGCACCGTACCTCGAGCTGCCGGCCTTCTATCAGCAAAAGCGCGACACCTTCCGTGCGGGACTCGCGAACACGCGCTTCAAGCTGCTGCCTTGCGAAGGCACCTACTTTCAGTGCGTCGACTACACGGCGATCAGCGATATGCCCGAAGCGGAATTTTCACAGTGGCTCACGCGCGAGATCGGCGTCGCGGCCATTCCGGTGTCGGCGTTCTACCATGCGCCGCACGAGTCGGGCGTCGTGCGCTTTTGCTTCGCCAAGCGCGACAGCACACTGGCGACGGCACTCGAGCGGCTCGCCCGTCTGTAAACACTGTCCGCCAAAAGGGAACACGCCCGTGTGTCCGATGGCGCGCCCCGCTTGCACGGCCGGCGCGCCATCGCTGCGTTCAGCTGCCCTGCATCGCAGCCACGTACGCTTTACGGTCGTCCATCACGCGCCGCACTGCGGGCCGTTCGGCGATCGGCTTGATGTACGACTTCCAGTCGACCCCGCCTTCGAGCAGCAGATCGCGTCCGAGCACGGCTTGCGTCGCCATCCCGACGGCCGGCAGGATCGTGTAGCCGACGATATCGGCGATCGTGAACGTGTCGCCGGCAAGGTACGGGGCAAATTTCGCGAGCTGCTTGAAACCCTTGATGTGCTTGACGAGCAGCGTCTCGACACGCGCTTTGGTCTCGTCGGTCACCGTGCCGCCGAAAAACGCCTGCTTGTAGAGATCACGCGCGGGCAGCTCGAGATGCAGCTCGACGAACGTGATGAGCTCACGGAGCTTCGCCGCCTGGAACGCGTCGGCCGGGAAGATGCCCTTCTCGGGAAAGCGCTGGGCCAGATACTCGATGATGACTTCCGATTCGCACAGCGTACCTTGCTCGGTGTGAATGAACGGTATCTTGCCGGCTGGCGAGCAGACGAGCGTCGCTTCGTCTTCGATCGGCAAGCCCGTATGCACTTCCTCGAACGCGATGCCGTATTCGAGCAACGCAAACTTGACCTTGTTGTAGTAGTTCGACAGCGCGATGCCATGCAACTGAATCATGACTCTCTCCATGTACTGGGCGGTATGTCGCGCACCTCGACCCCGCGGGCGCGATCAGCTCGTCTCGAAAATGAAACGAGCGTGCTAGTCTAGACGCATTTCCGTGAAAGGAGACACCATGAGCGCAGAGCTACTTGCGTCGCGCCCGCCCGAGAGCGAGTCGACCCTCGTTCTCACGCTTTCGAACCCCGGTGCGCGCAATGCGCTGCATCCCGACATGTACGCGGCCGGCGTTCGCGCACTCGAAACCGCCGAGCGCGATCCGTCCGTACGCGCCATCGTGCTCACGGGTGCCGACGACTTCTTCTGCGCCGGCGGCAATCTGAACCGGCTGCTCGAAAATCGCGCCAAGGATCCCTCGGTGCAGGCGCAGAGCATCGATGCGCTCGGCCAGTGGATTCTAGCGCTGCGCACGTCGACCAAACCCGTCATCGCGGCCGTCGCGGGTGCGGCGGCGGGCGCCGGTTTCTCGCTGGCGCTCGCATGCGACCTCATCGTCGCGGCCGACGACGCGAAGTTCGTCATGTCGTATGCGCGCGTCGGCCTCACACCCGACGGCGGCGGTTCGTGGTTCCTCGCGCAAGCGTTGCCGCGTGCGCTCGTCACCGAGGTGCTGCTCGAAGCGAAGCCGATCGGTGCCGACCGCCTGTATGCGCTGGGCGTCGTGAACCGCCTCGTGAAGACGGCGCAGGTCCGCGACACCGCGATTGCGTGGGCCGATGAGCTGGGCCGCGGCTCGCCCAACGCATGCGCGCGCATCAAGACCTTGATCGCGGCAGCCGGCACGCAGCCGCTCGCCGATCACCTCGGCACCGAGCGCGACCACTTCGTCGCGTCGCTCCATCATGGCGATGCCCTCGAGGGCATTACCGCCTTCCTCGAAAAGCGCGCGCCGCGCTATCGTTGAAGGAGCCCGCCATGGCCGAATTCACGATGCCCCGACGGCGCCGCATCTTCCTCATGCGTCACGGCGACGTGACGTACTTCGACGATACGGGCCGTGCGATCGATCCCGATACGGTGCCGCTCAACGAACGCGGCCGCGTGCAAGCCAGCGCCGCCGGCCGCGCTTTTGCGGCGCACGGTTTGCGCTTCGATCGCGTGATCGTGAGCGGTCTGCCGCGCACCGTCGAGACGGCCGAGCGCGTGCTCGCCGAAACCGGCCAGCAGGTCGCGATCGAAGCATGGCCCGAGTGGCGCGAGATCCGTGGCGGCCGGCTCGTCGACTTGTCGGCCGATCGCATCGAAGCCGCGTTTCTGAGCGCATTCGATGGCATCGTGGCCGAAGACACGCGCTTTCTCGGCGGCGAAACGATCGGCGAGCTGCTCGATCGCGTGCTGCCGCCACTCGCACGGCTGCGCGCGGACCCATCGTGGGATACCGTGCTGCTCGTGCTGCATGGCGGCGTCAATCGCGCACTGCTCTCGCACGCCATCACCGCGGGCGGGCGCGCCTTCTTCGGTCATCTCGCGCAAGCCACGGGCTGCATCAACGCGCTCGACATAGGCAGCAAACCGGGTGACTGGGTCGTGCGCGCGCTCAACTACGCGCCGCCGACACCGCTGTTTCCCGACATACGCCACACGACAATGGAAGAGCTGTACGCGCAGTACCTGCGATACCGGCGCGAGTAGCGCGTTCGCCCCGCGCATCCGCATCCCACACTTCATCCGCAATGCGCCGGCACAGGCGCCCTATCCGGAGGAGACATGGCAGCGAGCGATTCGGCAACAGCATCACCAGCAGAAGAACGGCCCGACTATTCGGCATTCGTCGGCACGCGCGCCGTCGCCGAGCGCCAGCGCTTCGACCTCGACGCGCTGGCCGCCTGGCTGCGCGAACACGTGGACGGCTTCGATGGTCCTTTGAGCGCGGAGCAGTTCGCAGGCGGTCAATCGAATCCGACCTTCAAGCTCGTCACCCCCTCACGCAGCTACGTCATGCGGGCCAAGCCGGGGCCCGCCGCGAAGCTGCTGCCGTCGGCGCATGCGATCGAGCGCGAGTACCGCGTCATGCATGCGCTGGCGGACACGGACGTGCCCGTCGCGCACATGCTCGCGCTGTGCGAGGACGAAACCGTGATCGGCCGGGCGTTCTACGTGATGGAGTACGTCGAGGGACGGGTGCTGTGGGACCCGTCGCTGCCGGGCATGACACCGACCCAACGCGCGGCCGTCTATGACGAGATGAACCGCGTCATTGCGGCGCTGCATAGCGTCGACGTGAACTCGGCTGGCCTGACCGATTACGGCAAGCCCGGCAACTACCTGGCGCGGCAGATCGCCCGCTGGAGCAAGCAGTACGAGGCCTCGGAAACCGAGCCGATCGAGGCGATGCATCGGCTCATCGAATGGCTGCCGCAGCATGTGCCGGTTCAGACGCAGGCCGCGCCGGCACGCGTGTCGATCGTGCACGGCGATTACCGGCTCGACAATCTGATCTTCCATCCGAGCGAGCCACGTGTCCTGGCCGTGCTCGACTGGGAGCTGTCGACGCTCGGCGATCCGATCGTCGACTTTGCCTATCACTGCATGACCTGGCACGTCGACCCGTTGCAGTTTCGCGGCATCGCGGGCCTCGACTGGCAGATGCTCGGCATTCCCGATGAAACGCGCTACGTCGCGCGCTACTGCGAACGCACAGGCTTGACCCTCCCCGGCGACTGGAACTTCTATCTGGCGTTCAACATGTTTCGCATCGCGGCGATCCTGCAAGGCATCATGAAGCGCGTGACGGTCGGCACGGCCGCGAGTGCGCAAGCCGCCGACGCAGGCCGGCGCGCGCGGCCGATGGCCGAGCTCGCGTGGTCGTACGCTTGCAAAGTCCGCTGATTCGTCACGCTCCGCGAGGTCTCCATGAACTTCGACTACACCCCGAAAGTACAAGCACTGCGCGAAAAGCTGCTGGCGTTTTTCGATGCGCACATCTACCCGAACGAGCGCGCGTTCGCCGAGGAAGTCGCGCGCAATCGCGCAAACGGCGATGCATGGGTGCCCACGCAATTGATCGAAACATTGAAGGCGCGCGCGCGCGAAGCTGGCCTGTGGAATCTCTTCCTGCCCGATTCGACGCGCGGCGCCGGGCTCACGAACCTCGAATATGCGCCGCTCGCGGAGATCATGGGCCGCGTGCCGTGGGCGCCCGAAGTGTTCAACTGCAATGCGCCCGACACCGGCAACATGGAGACGATCGAGCGCTACGGCACCGACGAGCACAAGCGCACCTGGCTCGAGCCGCTGCTTGCCGGCGAGATTCGCTCCGCATTCCTGATGACCGAGCCCGAAGTCGCCTCGTCCGACGCGACCAACATCCGCACGCGCATCGAGCGCGACGGCAACGACTATGTCGTCAACGGCCGCAAGTGGTGGTCCTCCGGCGCCGGCGATCCACGTTGCAAGATTTATATCGTGATGGGCAAGACCGATCCCGACGCGCCCAAGCACGCCCAGCAGTCGATGATCCTCGTGCCGGCCGACATGCCCGGCATCACCGTGCATCGGCCGCTCTCGGTGTTCGGCTACGACGACGCACCGCACGGCCACATGGAAATCACGCTCGAGAACGTGCGCGTGCCCGCCTCGAACATCCTGCTCGGCGCAGGCCGCGGCTTCGAGATCGCGCAGGGCCGCCTGGGGCCGGGGCGCATCCATCACTGCATGCGGCTCGTCGGCCTCGCCGAACGCGCGCTCGAGCTCATGTGTCGGCGCGCCTTGCAGCGCGTCGCGTTCGGCAAGCCGATCGCAGCGCAAACGGTCACACAGGAGCGTATCGCCGAGGCGCGCTGCATGATCGAACAGGCGCGTTTGCTGACGCTGAAGGCAGCCTACATGATGGATACCGTCGGCAATAAAGCGGCCAAAAGCGAGATTGCGATGATCAAGGTGGTCGCACCGAACATGGCGTGCCAGGTCATCGACTGGGCGATTCAAGCACATGGCGGCGCCGGCGTCAGCGACGACTTCCCACTCGCCTATGCGTTCGCCAGCGCCCGCACACTGCGGTTCGCCGACGGCCCCGACGAGGTGCACCGCAACGCCATCGCGAAGTTCGAGCTCGCGCGCTATCGGGAGGCAGAGCCGCCGCTACCGGCTTGAAAGCGTGATGCCCGCACCGCAATCAGGGCTTTGGGGCGCAGCCAGCGACGCTCGTCGATCTATGCTAATTTTCGCGTCAATCGGCGCCGCCCCTTGCTGGCGCCAATCTCGACGAAGGAATGACGATGATCGACGTGCATAGCTGGGCAACACCCAACGGTCACAAGGTTCACATCATGCTCGAGGAGACGGGCCTCGAATACCGCGTCCATCCGATCGACATCGGAGCGGGCGATCAATTCAAGCCCGAGTTCCTCGCACTGAGTCCCAACAACAAAATTCCTGCCATCGTCGATTCCGACGGCCCGGACGGCAAACCGATCACGTTGTTCGAGTCGGGTGCGATCCTCATCTATCTGGCCGAGAAGACCGGGCGCTTCCAACCCGTCGATCCGGCCGGCCGCTATCGCGTGCTGCAATGGGTGATGTTCCAGATGGGCGGCCTCGGGCCGATGCTGGGACAGGCGCACCACTTCCGCATCTATGCGCCGCAGAGAATCGACTACGCGGTCGAGCGTTACACGAACGAGGCCAAGCGACTGTACGGCGTGATGGACAAGCAGCTCGGCAAGACACAGTACCTGGCCGGCGATGACTATACGATCGCCGACATCGCGAGTTTCCCGTGGACGCGTTCGTGGCAGAACCAGGGCATCGAACTGGCCGAATTCCCCAACGTGCAGCGCTGGCACGAAGCGATCGCTGCGCGGCCGGCCGTGCAGCGCGGCGTCGAAGTGCTGTCCTCGGCACGCAAGCCGCTGATCGACGACAAAGCGCGCGAGATGCTGTTCGGTGCCACGCAGTACGCGAAGCACTAGACAGCATCGGAATCCGATACGCGCAAGCGTGTCTTGCGCGACCTCGCTCGAGGTGAAGTATTGCGGCTTGCCGCAGAGGGGGTATCCTCGCGAAGCGCGCCGTCGGCGCCCCCCTTCCCTCCGAGAGATTCTCATGCCGCTTCGCCGCCTATGGTTGTGTTTGCTCGCTTGTGCCTTGCCGCTGCATGCGGCCGAGCTCAAGCTCGACCTCGATAACGGCGATCGCGTGGTCACGACCGAGCAGCTGCTCGTGCGGCCCGACGCACGCAGCGTGACAGTTCCGGCCGATCTATCGTTCCACCGTGAGATGCACTACCGCGCGGTGCCGCTCGCCGCGCTGCTTGCCGGTGTGAAGCCCGGCACGCGCCTGCAGTTCGTCGCCGCCGATGGATTCGCAGTCGACATCGACGCGGATTTGATTCGCAATCACAAGGGCGCGCAGGCATGGCTTGCCATCGAGGACCCGCAGGCACCGTGGCCCCCACTACCGACGAACAAGGGGCACGCGGGTCCGTTCTATGTCGTCTGGACGCACCCGGAGGCAGCTGGCGTCAGCGACGAGCAGTGGCCGTATCAGCTCGCCCAGATCCGACGCACGCTTGATGGCGCGACAAAGTACCCGGCCACGGCGCCCGACGCATCGGTGCCGGCCGATGGCGCTATCCGTCGCGGCTATGCGGTGTTTCAGCGAACCTGTTTCGCGTGCCACACGCTCAACGGGGAAGGCGATTCACATATGGGCCCCGATCTGAACGTCCCGCACAACCCGACCGAATACCTGCGTGCCGATATGCTGCGGGCCTTCATCCGCGATCCGCAGTCGCTGCGTCGCTGGCCCGAGGCGAAGATGAAGGGGTTCCCGACGCAAGCATCGCTGTCGGACGCCGATCTCGATGACGTCCTGGCGTACCTGCGTCACATGGCGCTGCACAAGGCGGACCACTAAGCGGCGGGTATTTCACCGCCGCGTGTGTATCGAACGCCACGGGCGTGGCGAGGTTTACGCCGTGGCTCCGCGCGCGACTGCCTGCTCGCGCAAGCCGAACATCACCTTCGAACGCACGGTGACAACCGTTTCGTCGTCCTGATTGACGCCTTCCCACAGCGTCGTGGCGATGCCGAGTTCGGGACGGCTCGACGACACGCGCTTGTCGATGACGGAGTTGAACATCCGGATCGCATCGCCGGGACGGACGGGCTTGAGCCAGCGAATCTCCTCGATGCCCGGGGAGCCCATCGACGTCGAACCGTTCAACACGTTGCGCACGAGCATGCCCATCATAACCGAGCAGGTATGCCAGCCGCTCGCGATGAGCCCGCCGAACTGCGATGCGCGCGCGGCTTGCTCGTCGATGTGAAACGGCTGCGGATCGAAACGCTCGGCGAACGCCAGAATCTCTTCGGCCGTAAACGTGTGCGTGCCGATCTCGTCGCGCGACCCCACGCGCAGGTCCTCAAAACTCAACCCCATCTTCTGTCTCCATGTTCGGCTCGCCTATCGAGCCTGATCTTGAACAACCATCGTTGGCATCGCCACGCACGGGCAGCGCGTGAATGGGTACAGCGTCGGGTACACGTTCGGCGGGCAAGCGCGAGCGATGCGCGCTGGAAAGATACGGCAAAGCCGCGAATCGCGTCTATTGCAGCGATTCTTTTGGAACGCAGGCACCTGGCAGCGGCAGCACGTCGATGCCTTCTTCGACCAGCGCTTTCGCGTCTTCGGGCGTGGTGACGCCGCGAATGCTACGCGCGGGCGCTTCGTTGTAATGGATGCGGCGCGCTTCTTCCGCGAAGCGTTCGCCGACGTTCTCGGTTTTCTCGAGCACCTCGCGCAGCATGCGCATCGCGCGTGCCTCGACCTCGCGCAAGCCCGCCTGCCCTTGCGGACGCTCAGCGGCTGCGCGGCGTTGCGTCTCGCCCGATTCGGGGCTCGTGGCGCCCGACAGATTCAGACGCGGCGCGGACGGCATACGGCAAACCTCGGTCGCCGCGCAAATCGGACATTCGACCAACTTGCGTGACAACTGCGACTCGAAGTCATCGACGGAGGCGAACCAGCCTTCGAACCGATGGCCGTGGGAACATTGCAGATCGAGGACCTTCATGCTGAACCGAGGTGAATGCAGAGCTGTCGACTCATTCTAGCGCGCTTTACCCGCGCGCCGACGAAGTGGCCGCCGCCTCGACAGCGCGGGGCTGCCACTCCCCCGAGCGCACTTTCTCGAGCCAGAACGTGCCGATGATCGTCTTCACGTCGCTGATCTCGCCCGTGCGCACCCATTCGCTGACCTGATCGGCGTGGACGGTAAAGGTCTCGAGGAATTCGCCTTCATCGAGGCTGCTCTCGCCGGCCGTCAGGCCTCGGGCAAGGTAGATGTCGATGAATTCGGTCGAATACGAAATGATCGGATGGATGCGCGTCAGGAACAGATACTCGCGCGCGGTATACCCGGTTTCCTCGCCCAATTCGCGCTGCGCGCAGGCGAGCGCGCCTTCGTTGGGATCGAGCTTGCCGGCCGGGTATTCGATCATGACTTTGCCGATCGGATAGCGGAACTGGCGCTCCATCAGCACACGGCCGTCGTCGAACAGCGGAATCACCATGACCGCGCCCGGGTGCTGCACATATTCGCGCGTGGCTTGCTTGCCGTCGGGCAGGCGCACGATGTCGCGCTTGAGGGTGAGGAACGAACCTTCGTGGACGGTTTCGCTGCTGACTCGCGTCTCGGTCAGGGACGCATCATGATCGTGATCGGGCAACTGGGCCATGTGCACTCTCCGAAGGGCGGGCACGACGGCGCTTGCTGCGCGCCGTCAGCGTCGTTTGACGAGATATTGGAACGTGAAGCCGGGGAACGCGAAGACGATGAAAAGACTGAACGTAATCGCGTAGAACTGCCAGCCCTGTTCGAAGCGGTTGCCGGCGCGCGCTTCAAGGATGAAGCCGAGCGCGCCGACCAGAAAATACAGCACGATCAATTCGCCGATCCGGATCCAGACGCTCTTTTTCGCCGCCGCGAGCGGCACGACGGCGAACAGACGCTGATTGAGAAACGGCACGTTGGCGCCGGCGAGCGCCAACAGTACGACGAACCAACCTGCGGCCGACATCAGAGCGCCACGGGCAGCGTGTGGGCGACGGCGTTCAGGCACAGCGTCATGAGCGGACCCGGCACGATGCCGAGCACCACCACCGCCACGCCGTTGGCAGCCAGCAGCCAACGCTTCGTGAAATCGCCGCCAATCGGCGTCGTGTCTTGCGGCGCGTCGAAGTACATGAGCTTGACGACGCGCAGATAGTAGAACGCACCGAACAGCGACGTGACGACGGCCAGCACGGCGAGCCAGGTCAGGCCTGCGTTCATGATCGCCTGGAGCACGGCGAGCTTCGCATAGAAGCCGACCGTCGGCGGAATGCCGGCCAGCGAGAACATCATCGTCATCATCACGAACGCATACACCGGGCTGCGCTTGTTGAGACCCTTGAAGTCGTCGAGCGTCTCGGCTTCGAAGTCGCGGCGCGCGAGCAGCATCACCACGCCGAACGAACCGAGCGTCGTCAGCAGATAAACGATGCTGTAGAACATCGCCGAGCTGTAGGCGCCGGCCATGCCGTCGGCCTTGCCGTCGACCACGCCTGCGAGCAGGCCCAGCAGCACGAAGCCCATGTTCGAGATCGCCGAGTACGCGAGCATGCGCTTGACATTGCGCTGCGCGATACCGGTGATGTTGCCCACGATCAGCGACAGCGCCGCGAGGATCGTCAGCATTTCCTGCCAGTCGACGGCGAGCGGCAGCAGACCCATCACGAGCAGGCGCAGACCCCACGCGAACGCGGCCACCTTCGGGCCACCGCCCACGAGCAGCGTCATGGCCGTCGGCGCGCCGTGATAGACGTCGGGCACCCACATGTGGAACGGTACGGCGCCCATCTTGAACGCGACGCCGGCCACGATGAAGATCACACCGAACAGCAGCACCGGTTCGTTGATGTGGCCCGAGGCCACGGCCTTCAGCACTTCGCTGAGGTCGAGCGAGCCCGTCGCGCCGTACAGCATCGACATGCCGTACAGCAGGAAGCCCGAAGCAAGCGCGCCGAGCACGTAGTACTTCATGGCCGCTTCGTTCGACTGCGACGCGTCGCGGCGCAGCGCGATCGCCGCGTACAGCGACAGCGACATCAGTTCGAGGCCGAGGTACAGCGTCAGGAAGTTGCTGCCCGAGACCATCACGAGCTGACCGAGCAGCGCGAACATGCCGAGCAGCACGAAGTCGCCGCGGAACAGATCACGATCCTCGAGATACTTGCGCGAGTAGATCATCGTGATCGCGTAGCCGATCGAGATCACGGCCTTCATCCCACTCGCGAACGCGTCGACCACGTACATGTGCGAGAAGAAGTAATGCGGCTGCGGATCGAACACGAGCGTCGTGAACCACACGCCCGCGACGAGCGACGCGGCGATCGCGATGAAGTACGTCAGGCGGCGGCCATTGTCGCCCACGAACGTTTCGTTCAGCCAGGCCACGACGGCGGCGGCCATCAGCAGCGCGTCGGGCAACAGAACAGTCATAGAGGCGTTTTGCATGATTCTCTCAATCCTCCACTCGGCTTACTGGGACAGCGGCGGCAGCTTCGACTGCGCCACGTGGGAGAGGAGGTTCTGCACGGACACGTGCATCACATCGGTGAAAGGCTTCGGATAGAGGCCCATGAGCAACGTCAGCGCAGCGAGCACGCCGAGAATCAGGAACTCGCGGCAGTTGATGTCCTTCAGTTCCTTCACGTGATCGTTCGCCACCGCGCCGAAGTACACGCGCTTGTACATCCACAGCGTGTAGGCCGCGCCGAGGATCAGCGTGAAGGCGGCGCCGAACGCGATCCAGAAGTTGTACTGGACCGACGCGAGAATCACCATGAACTCCCCGACGAAACCCGAGGTGCCCGGCAGGCCGCAGTTGGCCATCGCAAACAGCATCACGAGCGCGGCGAACTTCGGCATCACGTTCACGACGCCGCCGTAATCGGCGATCTGACGCGAGTGCATGCGGTCGTACAGCACGCCGATGCACAGGAACATCGCGCCCGACACGAAGCCGTGCGAGATCATCTGCACGATCGCGCCTTCGACGCCGAGCTGGTTGAAGATGAAGAAGCCGAGCGTCACGAAGCCCATGTGCGCGATCGACGAATACGCGACGAGCTTCTTCATGTCCGCCTGCACCATCGCAACGAGGCCGATGTAGATCACGGCGATCAGCGACAGCGTGATGACCACGGGCGCGAGCGCGTGGCTCGCATCGGGCGTGATCGGCAGCGAGAAGCGCAGGAAACCGTACGCGCCGAGCTTCAGCATGATCGCGGCCAGCACGACCGAGCCGCCCGTCGGCGCTTCCACGTGCGCGTCAGGCAACCACGTATGCACGGGCCACATCGGCACCTTCACCGCAAACGCGAGGAAGAATGCGATGAACAGCAGCACCTGTGGCGTCATCGCGATCGGCGCGTGTTGCCACGCCGCCAGATCGAACGTGCCCGTCTGCACGTACAGGTAGACCAACGCAACCAGCATCAGCAGCGAGCCGGCCAGCGTATAGAGGAAGAACTTGAACGCCGCGTAGATACGGTTCGCCCCACCCCACACGCCGATGATCAGGTACATCGGGATCAGGGTGGCTTCGAAGAACACGTAGAACAGCATGCCGTCAGCCGCCGAGAACACGCCGACCATGATCCCCGAGAGAATCAGGAACGCGGCCATGTACTGCGACACGTGCTCGGTGATCACTTCCCAACCGGCGATCACGACGATCACCGTGATCAAGGCGGTCAGCACGACGAACCACATCGAGATGCCGTCCACGCCGAGGTGGTACGTGATGTGGAAGCGTTCGATCCAGTTCGACTGCTCGACGAACTGCAGCGCGGCCGTCGACGAATCGAAGCCGGTAATGAGCGGCAACGTCACGAGGAAGCCCGCGATCGAGCCGATCAGCGAGAGCCAGCGCGCGGGCCCGGGGTTCTTGTCGGAACCGATGGCGAGTACGGCCAAGCCGAAAACGATCGGCAGCCAGATCGCGGTACTAAGAATCGGAAAAGAGTACATTCAGTGTCCCCGCCTTATTTGCCGCCGAGCGTTACAAACAGGGTAAGGAGCCCCAGCATGCCGATAATCATGGCGAACGCGTAGTGGTAGATGTAACCGGATTGCAGGAAGCGGATCACGCTCGCGAACCAGCCGATGAAGCGTGCGCTGCCGTTGACGATACCGTCGATGACCACGACATCGCCCTCTTTCCACAGACCGCGGCCGATCGCGACCGCGCCCTTGGCGAAGACGACTTCGTTGATCTTGTCCATGTAGTACTTGTTGTCGAGCAGCGTGTAGATCGGGCTGAACACGCCGCGGATCTTCGCAGGCAGCTCGGGACGCTTCAAGTACAGGAACCATGCCGTCACGACACCGGCCAGTGCGAGCCACAGCGGCAGCGTCGACACCGAGTGCAGGCCCATCGAGGCCCAGCCGTGGAATTCCTTGCTCATTTCCTCGAGCGCCGGGTGGTTCTCGCCGATGAAGATGACCTTCTCGAACGCCACGCCGTGCTGGAAGAAGTCGCCGTACAGCATCGGGCCGATCGCGATCGCACCGATCACGAGCGACGGAATCGCCAGCAGCACGAGCGGCACCCACACGACCCACGGGGTCTCGTGCGGTTCGTGCGCGTGGTGGTCATCACCGTGGTGCGCAGCCGATTCGGCGCCGTGGCCGTTGCCGAAGTCCTGCGGATGACGGAAACGCTCTTCACCGTGGAACACGAGGAAGTACATACGGAACGAGTACAGCGCCGTCACGAACACGCTCGCCACGACGGCGAAGTGCGCGAAGCCCGCACCGGCCAGATGCGACTCGGCAACCGCGTCGATGATCGAATCCTTCGAGTAGAAGCCCGAGAAGAACGGCGTGCCGATCAGTGCGAGCGAGCCGACCAGCGACGTGATCCAGGTGATCGGCATGTACTTGCGCAGACCGCCCATGTTGCGCATGTCCTGATCGTGGTGCATGCCGATGATGACCGAGCCCGCGCCGAGGAACAGCAGCGCCTTGAAGAACGCGTGCGTCATCAGGTGGAACACGGCGACCGGGTACACGGACGCGCCGAGCGCCACCGTCATGTAGCCGAGCTGCGACAGCGTCGAGTAAGCGACGACACGCTTGATGTCGTTCTGCACGATGCCGAGAAAGCCCATGAACAACGCCGTGATCGCGCCGATCACCATCACGAACGACAGTGCCGAGTCCGACAGCTCGAACAGCGGCGACATGCGCGTGACCATGAAGATACCGGCCGTCACCATCGTCGCCGCGTGAATCAGCGCCGAAATCGGGGTCGGGCCTTCCATCGAATCGGGCAGCCACACGTGCAGCGGGAACTGCGCCGACTTACCCATCGCGCCGATGAACAGGCAAATGCAGGCCACCGTCAGCAGGCCCCAGTGCGTGCCCGGGAACGTCTGCGCGGCCAGCTCGGTGCTCTTGGCGAACACCTCGCCGTAATTCATCGAGCCTGCATATGCGAATAGGAGGCCGATGCCGAGCAGGAAGCCGAAGTCGCCCACGCGGTTCACGAGGAACGCCTTCATGTTCGCGTAGATCGCGCTTTCACGGGTGAAGTAGAAGCCGATCAGCAGGTACGACACGAGACCCACCGCTTCCCAGCCGAAGAACAGCTGCAGGAAGTTGTTGCTCATCACGAGCATCAGCATCGAGAACGTGAACAGCGAGATGTACGAGAAGAAGCGCTCGTAGCCGTCGTCTTCGGCCATGTAGCCGATCGTGTAGATGTGCACCATCAGCGACACGAACGTGACGACGCACATCATCATGGCCGTCAGCGTATCGACGAGGAAGCCGACTTCGAACTTCACCGAGCCGACTTTCATCCATTCGTAGACGGTCGCGTTGTAGCTCGCGCCATGCAGCACGTCGAGGAACACCATCGACGAGAGAATGAACGAGATCAACACGCCAAGGATCGTGACGCGATGGCTTCCCTTGCGCCCCACCACCTTGCCGGCGAGCCCTGCAATCAGCGAGCCGGCGAGCGGTGCGAGCGGGACCGCCAGCAGCAGGTTTTGATTAAGTGTCGTGGACATAACCGCAGTGCCTGAATTTAACCTTTGAGCTGATCGAGATCCTCGACGTTGATCGTGTCGAGGCTACGGAACAGAGTCACCAGAATCGCGAGGCCGATCGCGGCTTCCGCTGCCGCCACGGTCAGCACGAAGAACACGAAGATCTGCCCGTGCACGTCGCCGAGGTAGTGCGAGAACGCGACGAAGTTCGTATTCACCGCGAGCAGCATCAGCTCGATCGCCATCAGGATGATGATGACGTTGCGACGATTCAGGAAAATGCCGACGACGCCGATCGAAAAGAGGATCGCGCCGAGCACGAGGTAATGAGCCAGGGTCAGGTCAAGCATATTTATCTCCTCGCCGCTCAGCCGTTGTTGCCGGACGCGTTCGCGTCGGCAGCCGTATCGAGCACCTTCTCGGCCGGCATCTTCACGATGCGCACGCGATCTTGCGCGCGCACCTTCACTTGTTCGGACACGCGTTGGCGCTTGCTGTCCTTGCCCTTGCGCGCCGTCAGCGCGATCGCTGCGATGATCGCCACCAGCAGCACGAGGCCGGCCACTTCGAACGCGAACACGTAGTCGGTGTAGATGGCCTTGCCGATCAGGAACGTATTCGGAACGGCGGCCGCACCTGCTGCAGCTGCTTCGCGCACCGGCGTGGTCGTCGCACCGTAGCCGTGCCAGAGGATCAGCGCGGTCTCGATGACGATGATCGCGCCCACCAGGGTCGCCATCGGCACGAAGCGCTTGAAGTCCTTGCGCAGCACGTCGAGGTTGATGTCGAGCATCATCACGACGAACAGGAACAGCACCATCACCGCGCCGACATACAGCAGCACGAGCAGGATCGCGAGGAATTCGGCCTCGAGCAGCATCCAGATGGCCGCTGCGTTGAAGAACGCGAGCACGAGAAAGAGCGCAGACCCGACCGGGTTGCGCGACGTGATCACCTTCAGCCCCGACACCGTAAGGAGCAGCGCGAAGATGTAGAACAGTACGGTCGTGAATTCCATGATTACCGGTTCATCGTTAGCCCAACGTCAGGCATGGTGTTTCGCAGGCCACACGCTGCATTCGCACCGCGACAGGCATCGAGCCTGCCGCGGCATGTTCGCCGCGTGCGAAACCCTTGCGTTCAACGATACGGCGCGTCGGCCGCCTTGGCCGCGGCGATTTCCGCTTCGTAGCGATCGCCCACTGCCAGCAGCATGTCCTTCGTGAAGTACAGGTCGCCGCGCTTCTCACCGTGATACTCGAGGATCTGCGTCTCGACGATCGAGTCGACGGGACAGCTTTCCTCGCAGAAACCGCAGAAGATGCATTTGGTCAGATCGATGTCGTAGCGCGTCGTGCGGCGCGTGTTGTCCGCGCGCGTTTCCGATTCGATCGTGATCGCCAGTGCCGGGCACACCGCCTCGCACAGCTTGCAGGCGATGCAGCGCTCTTCGCCGTTCTCATAGCGGCGCAGCGCATGCAGGCCACGGAAACGCGGCGAGATCGGCGTCTTTTCCTCGGGGAACTGCACCGTGAACTTGCGCTTGAACGTGTAACGACCCGTCAGCGCGAGACCCTTGAGCAGCTCGGTCAGGAAAAACGTCTTGAAGAAGTGTTGGATTGCGGTCATGTTTTCGTCCGCCCTTTATTTCCAGATGTTCAGCGGCGACATGATCCAGAACCCGACCACGACGACCCACAAGATACACACGGGCAGGAATACCTTCCAGCCGAGGCGCATGATCTGGTCATAGCGATAGCGCGGGAACGTCGCACGGGCCCAAATGAACACCGACAACAGGAGGAACACCTTCAGCACGAGCCAGAAGATGCCAGGGATGAACGACAGGAAGCCGAACGGCGCATCCCAGCCACCGAGGAACAGCACCGAGGCGAGCGCCGAGATCACGATCATGTTGATGTACTCGGCGAGGAAGAACAGCGCGAACGCCATACCCGAGTAATCGATCATGTGGCCTGCGACGATTTCCGACTCCCCTTCCACCACGTCGAACGGGTGGCGGTTCGTTTCGGCAATGCCCGAAACGAAGTAGACGACGAATACCGGCAGCAGCGGCAGCCAGTTCCACGACAGCAGGTTCAGGCCATAGCTCGCGAACAAGCCGCGCGCTTGCGAACCGACGATGTCGGAGAGGTTCAGGCTGCCCGAGGTCATCAGCACGACGACGAGCGCAAAACCCATCGACACTTCATACGAGACCATCTGCGCCGCCGCGCGCATCGCGCCGAGGAACGCGTACTTCGAGTTCGACGCCCAGCCCGCGAGAATCACGCCGTACACGCCGACCGACGAAATCGCGATCACGTACAGCAGACCCGCGTTGATGTTGCCGAGCACCGCGCCCGCCTGGAACGGGATCACCGCCCACACGGCAAACGCCGGCACGACGGTCATGACCGGCGCGATCAGGTAGAACCAGCGGTTGGCCGCGGTCGGCTGAATCACTTCCTTGAGCAACAGCTTCAGCACGTCGGCGATCGGCTGCAGCAGACCCTTCGGACCCACGCGGTTCGGCCCGAGACGCACGTGCATCCAGCCGATGAGCTTGCGCTCCCACAGAATCAGGTAAGCCACGCACAGCAGGATCGAAACCGACACCACGAGGATGCGCACCAGCGCCCACACCGTAGGCCATGCCGCACCGAGTAGCTGCGTGCCGCCCGAGTTGATCGTATCGAACAAGCTCATTTACGCCTTCTCCACCACCAGTTCACCGAACAGGCCGCCGAGCATCGCGCCGGCAGGCGTCGCCGCCGACACGCGCACGACCGTCTCGGCCAGATTCGCATCGCGCACTGCGCTCGCCAGAACGGCACGATCGCCTTGGCGTACGCTCACGACCTCACCATCCTTCAGACCCAGCTTGTCGAACAGCGCGGCCGGCAGGCCGATCGTGTTCGCGGCGCGCGCGGCGACCGTCAGATGCAGCGACGGCGCACGACGCACGAGCGGATCGGCATGATAGATCGGCACATCGGCGATACGCTCGAGCGCACCGGCTGCGGCCGGCTTGGCAAACGCGCCTGCCTTGGCCGGCACCGCCGACGTGCGGTTCGACAAACGTGCCGCGACGGCGCCGTTGCCGAGCGCTTGCGCACGCACGTCTTCCACGCTGTCGTACTCGAAGCCCGGCAGGCCCAGCACGTTGCCGAGCACGCGCAGCACCTTCCATGCCGGACGCGTTTCGCCGAGCGCACGCACGACGCCGTTGAACGACTGAACCGTGCCTTCCGCATTGACGAACGCACCGGCCGTTTCGGTGAACGGCGCGATCGGCAGCAGCACGTCGGCATATTCCATGCCGTGCTTGAATGCCGACAGCACGACGACCGTCTCGGCCTGCTTCAAAGCGGCCAGCGCTTGCTGCGGATTAGCCGTATCGAATTCGGGCTCGACGTTCATCAGCACATAGCCCTTGCGCGGCTGCTCGAACGCTTCGCGTGCGTTGAGACCGCCTGCGTCGGGCAGTGCGCCGACCACGTGCGCGCCGACCGTGTTCGCCGCTTCCGTGAGGAAGCCCAGCGTCGCGCCGGTTTGTTCGGCGATCCACTGTGCGAGCGCATGGATGCGCGAGAAATCGGGGTGTTGCACGGCGCTATTGCCGAGCAGCACGAGACGACGCTCGCCGCTGACGAGTGCCGCGGCCACTTCCTGAGCCTGTGCGGACGCTTGCACGCCGTCGAAGCCTGCGGGCAGTGCGACTGCGCGTGCTTGCGACACGGCTGCCGCCACACCGGCCAGCGCATCGAGCCAGGCCGACGGTGCGGCGACGATCGCCTTGGCCGTCGGGATCAGCGAGTTGTCGGCCGTCGCGTGCAGCAGATGCAGCTTCGCACCGGACTTGGCCGCCTGACGCAGACGCGCAGCCATCAGCGGATGGTCGCGGCGCAGGAACGAACCGATCACGAATGCGCTATCGACCTTCGTCAGGTCGGCAAGCGACACGCCAAGCCACGGCGCACCGTCGAGCGCGGCGGAGAAGTCGCTCTGACGCAGACGGAAGTCGACGTTCGGCGTACCGAGCGCCTTCGCGAGCTGCTTGAGCAGGAACAGTTCTTCGACGCTGCTGTGAGCGCTGCCCAGCATCGCGAGTGCTTGCGCGCCGTGGTCCGCCACGACACCCTTCAGGCCCTTCGCGACGTATTCGAGCGCGGTCTGCCAGTCGGTTTCGAGCCACTGGCCGCCTTGCTTGATCATCGGCTGCGTGAGGCGCTCTTCGCTGTTGAGGCCTTCGTACGAGAAGCGGTCCTTATCGGAGATCCAGCACTCGTTGATGGCTTCGTTCTCGAGCGGCAGCACGCGCATCACGCGGTTGTTCTTGACCTGCACGGTGAGGTTCGCGCCGACGGAATCGTGCGGGCTCACCGACTTGCGGCGCGACAGTTCCCACGTACGCGCGCTGTAGCGGAACGGCTTGCTCGTGAGTGCGCCGACCGGGCACAGGTCGATCATGTTGCCCGACAGTTCGGAGTCGACGGTCTTGCCGACGAACGACGTGATTTCGGAGTGCTCGCCACGGCCCAGCATGCCGAGCTCCATGACGCCGGCGATCTCCTGGCCGAAGCGTACGCAGCGCGTGCAGTGGATGCAGCGCGTCATCTCTTCCATCGAGATCAGCGGCCCCACGTTCTTGTGGAACACCACGCGCTTCTCTTCGCTGTAGCGCGAGGACGACTTGCCGTAGCCCACGGCCAAGTCTTGCAGCTGGCATTCGCCGCCCTGATCGCAGATCGGGCAGTCGAGCGGGTGATTGATGAGCAGGAATTCCATCACCGATTGCTGCGCCTTGACGGCCTTGTCGGACGTCGTGCGCACGACCATGCCATTCGAGACCGGCGTCGCGCAGGCCGGCACGGCCTTGGGCATCTTCTCGACTTCGACGAGACACATCCGGCAGTTGGCCGCGATCGAAAGCTTCTTGTGATAGCAGAAGTGAGGGATGTACGTGTCTACCTTGTGGGCAGCCTGGATCACCATGCTGCCCTCGGGCACCTCGACCTTCTTCCCGTCTATTTCAAGTTCAACCATGATGGTGAATGGTCCTTAACCTATTACCGCTCAATCGTTCGCTCGCCGACACCACCCGCGCATCCATGCGCGGGGCCTATCGCGAAGCGATGAAAGTACGTCTGTCGATGCTGCGTTACGCGACCGCCGCAGCGGCTGCAGCCGACGCACCCGCGTGACCGCCGACGAGGCAGCGCTTGTGCTCGACGTGATATTCGAATTCGTCCCAGTAGTGCTTGAGCATGCCGCGCACCGGCATCGCTGCCGCATCGCCGAGCGCGCAGATCGTGCGGCCCATGATGTTCTCGGCCACCGAATTGAGCAGGTCGAGGTCTTCCTTGCGGCCCTCGCCGTGCTCGATGCGATTGACGACGCGGTAGAGCCAGCCCGTGCCTTCACGGCAAGGCGTGCACTGACCGCACGACTCTTCGTAGTAGAAGTACGACAGACGCAGCAGCGAGCGCACCATGCAACGCGTCTCGTCCATGACGATGACCGCGCCCGAGCCGAGCATCGAGCCGGCCTTCGCGATCGAATCGTAGTCGAGATCCGTTTGCATCATGAGGTCGCCCGGCACCACCGGCGCCGACGAACCACCCGGAATGACGGCCTTGAGCTTCTTGCCGCCACGCACCCCGCCCGCCAGCTCCATCAGCGTCGCGAACGGCGTACCGAGCGGCACTTCGTAGTTGCCCGGACGGGCGACGTCGCCCGACACCGAGAAAATCTTCGTGCCGCCGTTGTTCGGCTTGCCGAGCTCGAGGTAATTCTGCGGCCCGATCGCCAGCAGGAACGGCACCGCGGCAAACGTCTCGGTGTTGTTGATCGTGGTCGGCTTGCCGTACACGCCGAAGCTCGCCGGGAACGGCGGCTTGAAGCGCGGCTGGCCTTTCTTGCCTTCGAGCGATTCGAGCAACGCCGTCTCTTCGCCACAGATGTAGGCGCCGTAGCCGTGATGCGCGTGGAGCTCGAACGAGAAGCCCGAACCGAGGATGTTGTCGCCGAGGAAACCCGCGCGGCGTGCTTCCTCGAGCGCCTCTTCGAAGCGCTTGTACGTTTCGAAGATTTCGCCGTGGATGTAGTTGTAGCCGACCGTGATGCCCATCGCGTACGCGCCGATCGCCATCCCTTCGATGAGGGAATGCGGGTTGTAGCGCAGGATGTCGCGATCCTTGAACGTGCCGGGCTCGCCTTCGTCCGAGTTGCAGACGAGATACTTCTGGCCCGGGAACTGACGCGGCATGAAGCTCCACTTCAGGCCGGTCGGGAAGCCCGCACCACCACGGCCGCGCAGGCCCGACGCCTTGACGTCGGCGATAACCTGCTCGGGCGGAATCTTTTCTTCGAGAATCCGGCGCAGCTGGGCGTAACCGCCGCGCGCCACGTAATCCTCGAGGTGCCAGTTGTCGCCGTTAAGGCCGGCGAGCATCAGCGGCTTGATGTGACGATCGTGCAAAGACGTCATTTCGAGAGCTCCTCGAGCAACTGGTCGATCTTCTCGCGGCTCATGAAGCTGCACATGCGGTGATTGTTCACGAGCAGCACCGGCGCATCGCCGCACGAGCCCATGCACTCACCTTCCTTGAGCGTGAACTTGCCGTCGGGCGTCGTCTCGCCGAAGTCGATACCGAGCTTTTGTTTCAGATAGTCGGCCGCGCTGTCTGCGCCGCCGTCAGGGCCAAGCTGGCACGGCAGGTTCGTGCAGAGCGTGATCTTGTATTTGCCGACGGGCTTCGTCTCGTACATCGTGTAGAACGTCGCGACCTCCTGCACGGCGATCGCCGGCATGCCGAGGTAATCGGCGACGAACTGCATGAGCTCGGGCGACAGCCAGCCATGCTCTTCCTGAGCAACGGCCAACGCCGACATCACGGCGGACTGTTTCTGATCGGCGGGGTACTTCGCGACCGCACGATCGATTTCTTTCAGGCCTTCAGCTGAGATCATTTTGAGAACACGACTCTTTCAATACCTACCGAACGAAAACCTGCTGCGCGGCGCAGCCCGCTAACACGAGCCGCGCACCGCGCGGCACTTAGCGGTCGACTTCGCCGAACACGATGTCCTGCGTACCGATGATCGCGACCGCGTCGGCGATCATGTGGCCACGCGCCATCTCGTCGAGCGTGGACAGGTGCGCGTAGCCGGGCGCGCGAATCTTGAGCCGGTACGGCTTATTCGCGCCGTCCGAGATCAGATAGATGCCGAACTCGCCCTTCGGATGCTCGACGGCTGCGTAGGCTTCGCCTTCCGGCACATGGAAGCCTTCCGTGAAGAGCTTGAAGTGGTGAATCAGCTCTTCCATGTTCGACTTCATGTCGACACGCGACGGCGGCGCAACCTTGTGGTTGTCCGTCATCACGGGGCCCGGGTTCTTGCGCAGCCATTCGATACACTGCTTGACGATCCGCGTCGATTGGCGCATTTCCTCGACACGCACGAGATAGCGGTCGTAGCAGTCGCCGTTCACGCCGACCGGAATATCGAAATCGAGTTGATCATAGACTTCGTACGGCTGCTTCTTGCGCAGATCCCATTCGATGCCCGAGCCACGCAGCATCGGCCCCGTCATGCCGAGCTGCAGTGCGCGCTCGGGGCTCACGACGCCGATACCCACCAGACGTTGCTTCCAGATGCGATTATCGGTCAGCAGCGTTTCATATTCGTCGACGCAGGTCGGGAAACGCGTGAAGAAGTCGTCGATGAAGTCGAGCAGCGAGCCTTGGCGCGTCTCGTTCATCCTCTCGAGCGCCTTCGCATTGCGGATCTTCGACGCCTTGTACTGCGGCATCGCGTCAGGCAGATCGCGATAGACGCCGCCCGGGCGATAGTACGCCGCGTGCATGCGCGCACCCGACACCGCCTCGTACACGTCCATCAGATCTTCGCGCTCGCGGAACGCGTAGAGGAACACCGCCATCGCGCCGACGTCGAGCGCGTGCGCGCCGATCCACATCAGGTGGTTCAGGCAGCGCGTGATTTCGTCGAACATCACGCGGATGTACTTCGCGCGAACCGGCACGTCGATGCCGAGCAGCTTTTCGATCGCGAGCACATAGCCGTGCTCGTTGACCATCATCGACACGTAGTCGAGACGGTCCATGTACGGCACGGATTGCAGATAGGTCTTGTGCTCGGCGAGCTTCTCGGTCGCGCGATGCAGCAGACCGATGTGCGGATCGGCCCGCTGGATCACTTCGCCGTCGAGCTCGAGCACCAGGCGCAGCACACCGTGCGCGGCCGGGTGCTGCGGACCGAAGTTGAGCGTGTAATTCTTGATCTCTGCCATGGCGACCTCTTAGTGTTTCAGACCGCCGTAGCGATCCTCGCGGATCACGCGGGGTGTAACTTCGCGCGGCTCGATCGTGACCGGCTGATAGACGACGCGCTTCTCCTCCGGGTCGTAACGCATTTCGACGTAGCCCGACAGCGGGAAGTCCTTGCGGAACGGGTGGCCGATGAAGCCGTAGTCGGTCAGGATACGACGCAGGTCGGGGTGACCTTCGAAGACGAGGCCGTACAGGTCGAACGCTTCGCGCTCATACCAGTTCGCCGAATTCCAGATGTCCACGACCGAGGGCACGATCGGCATGTCGTCGTCGGGTGCGAACACGCGCACGCGCAGACGCCAGTTGTTCGACACCGACAGCAGATGCAGCACGGCTGCGAAGCGCAGGCCTTCGTAGGTGCCTTCGCCGTAGGATTGATAGTCGACGCCGCACAGGTCGATCAGCTGCTCGAAGCCGAGCGTGCGATCGTCGCGCAGACGCTTGGTGATTTCGAGGTAATCAGCGGCCTTCACGACGATCGTCAGTTCGCCGACCGATTCCGTGATGCTCACAAGACGGCCGCCGAAGGCCGCCTCGAGGTTCGCTTTGAGGGTCTCGAGTTTGCTTGCCATATTGTGGGAAGGCTCAGGCTTATTGACGGGCGATGGTGTTGGTGCGGCGGATCTTCGCTTGCAGCTGGATCACGCCATAGACGAGCGCCTCGGCAGTGGGCGGGCAGCCCGGCACGTAGACGTCGACCGGCACGATGCGATCGCAACCGCGCACGACCGAGTACGAATAGTGATAGTAGCCGCCGCCGTTGGCGCACGAGCCCATCGAGATCACCCAGCGCGGCTCGGCCATCTGATCGTAGACCTTGCGCAATGCGGGCGCCATCTTATTGCACAGCGTGCCGGCGACGATCATGACATCCGACTGACGCGGGCTCGGACGAAACACGACACCGAACCGGTCCAGATCGTAGCGGGCCGCACCCGCATGCATCATCTCGACCGCACAACATGCGAGACCGAACGTCATGGGCCACAGCGAACCCGTGCGCGTCCAGTTGATCAGCTTGTCAGCCGTAGTGGTGACAAACCCTTCCTTCAAGACCCCTTCGATACTCATTTTGCTTTCCACTCCAGACGGGACGGCGATGCTGGGCCGCCCGTGAGAAACCGGCGATTAACCCATCACTCCCAATCGAGCCCGCCCTTCCTCCAGATATAGGCAAAGCCCAACAGGAGTTCGAGCAGGAAAATCATCATCGCCATGAAGCCGGGCCAGCCGATATCGCGCAGGGCAACACCCCACGGGAACAGGAACGCGGTCTCGATATCGAAAATGATGAACAGGATTGCCACGAGGTAGTAGCGCACATCGAACTTCATGCGCGCATCTTCGAACGCTTCGAAGCCGCACTCGTACGGCGAGTTCTTTTGATTGTCGGGCTTGCTGGGGCCGAGGATCTTGCCGATGCTGACCAGCGCTATGCCTAAACCAGCGCCCACGAGAAGGAATAACAGAACGGGGAAGTAGGCTGCGAGGTTCAAGACTATCCTCTTGAGGTTGGTTCTGAGTGCCGCCAAGCGAGCGATGGCTCACCCGACGAAAATCACTTCGTTCTGCTTGGCATTGCAAGCATCTCGCAAGCCAAACTCCAGAAGCGACAATGCCAGCCGAAGCTGAGCAAGCGGCTGGCATTGGATAACTTTGGTGCCGACGGCGAGACTCGAACTCGCACAGCTTTCGCCACTACCCCCTCAAGATAGCGTGTCTACCAATTTCACCACGTCGGCACTAACTGCAATCCGGGACACAACTCGTTGAAACCCGCGAATCGCTTCAAGACTTAAATTCTAACCTGACCGTCTGATTTGTTCAACGCACAAATGCAATTTTTTTTAGATTTTGTTACTTCGGCACGTTCTGACCCGGCGCCGACACCGGCGCAGGCACGGCAGCCGGCACCGAAGCCGCCGAGGCCGTCACAGCAGGCGCCGCACCGAGCAAGCCCGCCGACGGCTTGGACTTGTACGAGCCGATGTACGTCAGCGTGAGCGTCGTTGCAAAGAACACCGCGGCGAGGATGGCCGTCGTGCGCGACAGGAAGTTCGCCGAACCGGTCGCACCGAAGAGGCTCCCCGACGCACCGCTGCCGAATGCGGCACCCATGTCCGCGCCCTTGCCATGCTGCAGCAGCACGAGGCCGATGACGCCCAATGCCGACAGCAACTGCACCACGATAATCAACGTTTTCAGAAACAGCATCACACTCACCCGAGTAGAGGTTTAGGCATCCGCCGCGCCTGCGGCCGGACACATACATCGCGGCATCGACCGCAACGGCTCAATGCACGTTGCCGGTCACTGCGCCGCAGCGCAGATCGCGAGAAAATCCTGGCTCTTCAACGCCGCGCCGCCAATCAGCCCGCCGTCGATATCAGCCTGACGGAACAACGTTTCGGCATTGTCCGCCTTGACGCTGCCGCCGTAGAGCAGCGGCACGGCCGCTAGCGACGCATCCTTGGCCGCCAGACGCGCACGCAGGAACGCGTGCACTTCCTGCGCCTGCTCGGCCGTTGCGCTCTTGCCCGTGCCGATCGCCCAGACCGGCTCGTAGGCCACGACGATACGCGCCGCCTGCTCGACCGACAGCACCGCCAGCACGGCATCGAGTTGCGCACCGACGACCGCCTCGGTCGCACCGCCTTCGCGCTGCTCGAGCGTTTCGCCGATGCAGACGATCGGCGTCAGGCCCGCTTCCAGCGCACGGACCGTTTTCGCGGCCACGCGCTCGTCGCTTTCGGCATGATAGGCCCGCCGCTCCGAGTGACCGACGATCGCGAGCGTCGCGCCGAATTCGACGGCCATTTCGCCCGCCACTTCCCCCGTGTACGCGCCATGCGTGTACGCGGAGAGGTCTTGCACACCCCACACGAGCGACGTGCCAGCGAGCAACGTCTGCACTTGCGCGAGATACGGGGCCGGCACGCAGACGCCGACGCGCACGGCTTCGCCGAACGCACCCGCGCCCTGCACCACCGCCTGCAACAAGGCCGCGTTATCGGCCAGGCGACCGTGCATCTTCCAGTTACCGACTACCCACTTCGCTCGTTGTTTCGACATGTGTCGCCCTGACGCTTCCCGTTCTCCGTCCCGTACAGGCAACAGGGTCGGGAAATCTTTTGTGGACCGCATTGAGAAAAGCCTGCGCGCGCTATCGCCTCATCCGACATGCCGATGCCTGCGGCGCACGCAAAACGCGCAATTTTACTGTGCGCGGACGGGACCGGTCAAACCGAATCGGCCCAATCGAGCCGCATCAGCCGAGCCCCGCTTCATCGGTCCAATCGAGGACGATCTTGCCGATATGCTCGCTGCTTTCCATCAGCGCGTGCGCGTCTTTGGCCTGCGCCGCCGGAAATACGCGATAAACGACGGGCTTGATGCGCCCCGCTTCGATATGCGGCCAGACCTTCGCTTTCAATTGGGCCGCGATCTTCGCCTTGAAGTCGACCGAGCGCGGGCGCAGCGTCGAGCCCGTCACCGTGAGCCGCCGCCGCAAGATCTCGCCGAGATTGAGATCCGCCTTCGCCCCACCAAGCAGCGCAATCAACACGAGCCGTCCGCCGTCGGCGAGCGCCGACAGCTCGCGCGGCACATAGCCGCCTCCGACCATGTCGAGGATCACGTCCACGCCGCGATCGTTCGTCAACGACTTGACGACCTCGACGAAATCCTCTGAGCGGTAATTGATGGCACGTTCGGCACCCAGTTGCTCGCACGCACGGCATTTCTCCACCGAGCCCGCCGTCGCGAAGACGCGAAAGCCGAATGCATGCGCGATCTGAATCGCGGCCACACCGATACCGCTGGAGCCACCCTGCACGAGCAGCGTCTCGTGCTCGCCCCCCTCGCCCTCGCCCAGCTGCGCCCGGTCGAAGATGTTGCTCCACACCGTGAAGAACGTTTCAGGCAACGACGCCGCCTCGATGTCGGTCAAGCCAGCCGGCACAGGCAGACATTGCGCGAGCGGCACGCTCGCATATTGCGCATAGCCGCCGCCCGCCGTCAGCGCGCAGACACGATCTCCCAGCTTCAAGCCAAACGGGTTGTGCTTGCCCGCGAGCTCGCCTTTGACGATCTCGCCGGCCAACTCCAGCCCGGGCAGGTCCGACACGCCCAGCCGCGGGGCGTAGGAGCCTTTGCGCTGGAGGACATCGGGACGGTTCACGCCCGAGGCCGCAACCTTGATCAGCACCTCGCCGGCCTTCGGCTCCGGTATCGGGCGGTCCGTCAGCGCGAGCACTTCAGGCCCGCCGAACTCGGTAATCTCGACTGCTTTCATCTACATCACCCCTCATCATGGGTCGAACGCCGATGTCGCAGAGCACGACAACACCCTATTCTGATAAAAAAACGGCCGGTTCGCTTGTAGCAAGCGAACCGGCCGTTTCATGGGCTACCGCGTTACTGCTGCGGCGTCGATTCGGGCTGAGCGGCACCCGACTCGTTGAGCAGCGCCTTCGCCGACAGGCGCACGCGACCCTTTTCGTCCGTCTGGATGACCTTGACCTTCACTTGCTGGCCTTCGGTCAGGTAGTCCTTGATGTCCTTGATGCGCTCGTTGGCGATCTCGGAGATGTGCAGCAGACCATCCTTGCCCGGCAGCAGGTTCACGATCGCGCCGAACTCGAGCAGCTTGAGCACCGTGCCTTCGTAGACCTGGCCGACTTCGATTTCGGCCGTGATGTTCTCGATGCGGCGCTTGGCTTCCGCCATGCCTTCGCTGTTCGTGCTGGCGATCGTGACGACGCCGTCGTCGGAGATGTCGATCGTCGTGCCCGTTTCCTCGGTCAGCGCGCGGATCACCGAACCACCCTTGCCGATCACGTCGCGGATCTTTTCCGGATTGATCTTGATCGTGATCATGCGCGGCGCGAACTCGGACAGCTCGGTATTCGCACCGGCCACCGCTTCCGTCATCTTGCCGAGGATGTGCATGCGGCCTTCGCGCGCCTGTGCGAGCGCGACCTGCATGATTTCCTTCGTGATGCCCTGGATCTTGATGTCCATCTGCAGCGCGGTCACGCCGTCAGCGGTACCCGCCACCTTGAAGTCCATGTCGCCGAGGTGATCTTCGTCGCCGAGAATATCGGTCAGCACTGCGAACTTGTTGCCTTCGAGGATCAGGCCCATCGCGATACCGGCCACGTGCGCCTTCATCGGCACGCCGGCGTCCATCAGCGCGAGGCAGCCGCCGCACACCGATGCCATCGACGACGAACCGTTCGACTCGGTGATTTCCGACACCACGCGAATCGAGTAGCCGAATTCTTCGGCGCTCGGCAGGCACGCAACCAGCGCGCGCTTCGCGAGACGGCCGTGACCGATTTCACGACGCTTGGGCGTACCCACACGGCCCGTTTCGCCCGTCGCGAACGGCGGCATGTTGTAGTGGAGCATGAAGCGCTCGCGGTACTCGCCTTCGAGCGCGTCGATGATCTGCTCGTCGCCCTTCGTGCCGAGCGTCGCCACGACGAGCGCCTGCGTTTCGCCACGCGTGAACAGCGCCGAACCGTGCGTGCGCGGCAGCACGCCCGTGCGGATTTCGATCGGACGCACCGTGCGCGTGTCGCGGCCGTCGATACGCGGCTCGCCATTCAGGATCTGGCCGCGAACGATCTTCGCTTCGAGTTCGAACAGGATGTTGCCGATGGTCGCCTTGTCGACGGCGGCTGCACCTGCGGCGAGCGCTGCTTCGTCGAGCTTCGCGCCGGTCGCGGCGTAGACTTCCTTGAGCTTCGTCGAACGCGCTTGCTTGTTGCGCATCTGGTAAGCCGCGAGCAGCTCGCCCTGGGCGAGCTCGGTCACGCGCGCGTACAGGGCTTCGTCCTTCTGCGCCGGCTGCCAGTCCCACTCTTCCTTGCCACCTTCGCGCACGAGCTCGTGGATCGCGTCGATAGCCGTTTGCATCTGCTCGTGGCCGAACACGACCGCGCCGAGCATCACGTCTTCAGGCAGCTGATCCGCTTCCGACTCGACCATCAGTACGGCACGCTCGGTACCGGCGACGATGAGCTCGAGGCGCGATTCCTTCATTTGCGAGCGCGTCGGGTTCAGCACGTACTCGTTGTTGATGTAGGCCACGCGCGCAGCGCCGACGGGGCCGTTGAACGGCACGCCCGAGATCGCCAGCGCAGCCGACGAGCCGATCAGCGCGGCGATGTCGGCCGGCACTTCCGGGTTGATCGACAGCACGTGCACGACAACCTGCACTTCGTTGTAGAAGCCTTCCGGAAACAGCGGGCGCAGCGGACGGTCGATCAGGCGCGACGTCAGCGTCTCACCCTCCGACGGACGGCCTTCGCGACGGAAGAAGCCGCCCGGAATCTTGCCGGCGGAATAGGTCTTTTCGATGTAGTCGACGGTCAGCGGGAAGAAATCCTGACCCGGCTTGGCCGTCTTGGCTGCGACGACCGTTGCGAGCACGACCGTATCGTCGATGTCGACGAGCACGGCGCCCGAAGCTTGACGCGCGATTTCGCCCGTCTCGAGGCGAACGTTATGTTGGCCCCACTTGAATTCCTTAACGATCTTATTGAACATGGTCATAGTCACTCCTTCTCACATTTTGCTCATCGTTGTATCGGTCCGCTGCCGCACCCGAAGGGCAGCAGGCGGCGCGAGCGGCCAGAGCACTCGCGGGAAGAGGTGTGTTATGCCATTCCAGCGCCACGCTTGCGTACCGTACGCAAGCATCGCGATGGAATGACACAAAGCTCTGCCCGCCGAACTGGCCGGTTCGAGAGCCCGGCGCACGCTCATGCGTGCTGTGGGGCTCTACGGCAAACGCACGTATCGTGCGTGCCTTTCAGCTTTGCTTGGGACCGCAATAACCGCTTCAGCGGTTACTGTGGTCGACAGCTCTGCATGGGACCGCAGTAAGCGCTAAAGCGCAAACTGCGGTCGACAAAAAACAAAATGCCTGCATCAGAGGACTGACACAGGCACCTTGCATGAAGCGACGACCGCCGATTACTTGCGCAGACCCAGCTTTTCGATCAGCGAACGGTAACGGTCAGCATCCTTGCCCTTCAGGTAGTCGAGCAGCTTACGACGACGGCTCACCATGCGCAGCAGACCGCGGCGGCTGTGGTGGTCCTTCGAGTGCGACTTGAAGTGGGACGTCAGTTCGTTGATGCGCGTGGTCAGCAGTGCGACTTGCACTTCGGGCGAGCCGGTGTCGTTCGTGGCACGCGCGAATTGCGCGACGATGTCGGACTTCTTGATATCTGCAACAGACATTTGGTTTCCTTTAAAACAAACGGGCGGACACGGAAGAAAGGCCGTGCCGTGAGTTACGACGAAGCCGGGATTCTAACACAGTCGGACATGACTACCCAGCCCCCCTCAAGGCCGCTTCATGCGGCACACGTTGGCCGGCTCCGTCTGCTGGGCCGTTAGCGCCCGCACCGTGCGAAAGCCGTAACCGGAGCCCTCGTTGTCGAAACGCACACCCGGCACACCCGCGCGATCCATCTCGATCACGTAAAGGGGTTGGATCAGTTGGTGGTCGGCCGCGCGCATCGTGACACGGTGAAAATCGGGGCCGAACGTCATGCCCTCGAACGCCTTCGCGACGGCCATCGCATCGACCGAGCGCGCCCGCGTGACGGCCTCGGCCAGCATCTCGACCATCAGCTCCATGCGCAGCACGGGGTAATCGTCATGCGCGGCCGGATAGCGGGCGCGGAACGCCGCATAGTACTGATCGGACGCCTGCCCCCCCACGTTCGGATGCCAGTCGGCCACGGCCAGCACACGCTTGACGCCGGCATCGCCGAGCGCAGCCGGGGCATCGAGACTGTTGCCGTAGAACGTGTAGAACTTGCCGTTGAAGCCCTGCTCGCGCGCCGCTTTCACGAGCAGGGTCAGGTCGTTGCCCCAATTGCCCGTCACGACGGCGTCCGCGCCGCTCGCGCGCATCTTGGCGATATAGGGCGCAAAGTCCTTCACGCGACCGATCGAATGGAATTCGTCGCCGACGATGGCGATGTCGGGCCGCTTCGCCGCCAACGCCGCGCGCGCCAGCGTGCTCACGTCGTGGCCGAAGCTATAGTCCTGATTGAGCAGATAGACCTTCTTCACCGTGTGCTCGTCGGCGATCACGTCGGCCAGCGCATCCATGCGCATGCCCGCATGCGCGTCGAAGCGAAAGTGCCAGAAGCTGCACGCGGCGCCGGTCAACGCGGGATCGTCGGCCGAATAGTTGAGGAACAGCTCGCGATTGTCGGGCTCACGGGTATTTTGCTTATCGATCGCCGCCACCAGCGCCGCCGCCACGGACGAACCGTTGCCCTGCAAGATGAACGGAATATGCCGGTCGGCCGCCGCGCGTTGCTGAAGCAGCGCCTGCTCGACACTGCCCTGGCTGTCGAGCACCACGAGTTCGAGCGGGTGTGCGCCGTCGGGCAGCTTGACGCCGCCGCGCGCGTTCACGCGCTCGACGCCGAAGCGCAAATTGCGTTCGACCGCGGCGCCCGCGTCGGCGAACGGCCCCGACATCCCCTCGATCAGCGCCAGCCGGATCGGCTCCGCCGCACTGGCGGGCAGCGCCAACACCGACGCCAGCACGGCCGCCGCCGTCACCGCCTTTTTCCATGCGCCCTTCATCGCACGATCCTCGTATCGATTCGAAAGCGCGGATCATAGGCCGTTGCCCCGCCCGTCCGCAAGCAGGCGCCGCCAGCGCCGATGCGGTTGCACTGACACGATGGCCGCCACCGCCCGACCCAAATCTTTTTGCAGCGCCTACTGTCAAAACCTTGGACAGCGTGATAAAACGCCGCTCGAACGGGTTCATGCGGTAATCGGAGGAATTCATGTCCAAGCGTCTTACAGCGATGCTCGTCTGCGCGGCAGCCTTTTCGCTCGCGGGCTGCGCGCAGCCGTGGCAACGGTTTCAGCCGGGTGAGGACCAGTCGGCCCTGGTCCAGCGGCTCGGCCCGCCGCGCGAGATCTACGATCTGCCGAACGGCGGCAAGCGACTGATGTGGCCGACTCAGCCGATGGGCGAAGTCACGACGGCAGCCGACATCGATGCGGCGGGCAAGGTCGTGAACGTGCGCCAAGTATTACAGGCGAATGAGTTCTACCGCGCGCAGATCGGCCAGTGGACCAAGCGTGACGTACTCGTCAATTTCGGGCGCCCCGAGGAGACATCGTACTTTCCGCTCATGAAGCGCGAAGTGTGGACCTACCGCTATCAGGAAGACAACGTCTGGTATCTGCTCTACAACTTTTATTTCGATGACAACGGCATCCTGCGCCTGACGCAGAAGACGCCCGACCCGCTGCACGAACCGGACCGCGGCGATCGTATGTTCTGAGCTTTGCCGCCGCACCGAGCATGCGCGTAGAAAAAAGCCCGCTGCGAAAGCGGGCTTTTTTTGCCCACTTCGCAGCGGGCTTTTTTTCATCGTGATGCCGCGCAATGCGCGGGCAATCACGAACGCTGCGGGTTCACCTTGTCGCCCGCATAGAGCTTGTTCAGCGCGGCGATGTACGCCTTGGCCGATGCCGCCACGATGTCGGGATCGGTGCCGACGCCGTTCACGATGCGGCCGCCCTTGGACAGCCGCACCGTCACCTCGCCCTGCGCCTGCGTGCCCGTCGTGATCGCGTTGACCGAGTACAGCAGCAGCTCCGAGCCGCTGCCGACCTCGCTCTCGATCGCGTTCAGCGTCGCATCGACCGGGCCGTTGCCGCGAGCCTCGCCCGTGATTTCCTTGCCGTCGACCGAGAACACGACGCGCGCCTCAGGGCGCTCGCCCGTTTCCGAGTGCTGCGACAGCGACACGAACTTGAACTGCTCCTGTTCCTGGGCCTGCGCCGACTCTTCGGTGACGATGGCGATGATGTCCTCGTCGAAGATCTCGGCCTTGCGATCGGCGAGCTCCTTGAAGCGCGCGAACGCATTGTTCAGTTCGCTCTCGCTGTCGAGCGCGATGCCGAGCTCTTGCAAGCGCTGCTTGAACGCGTTGCGGCCCGACAGCTTGCCGAGCACGATCTTGTTCGCGCTCCAGCCCACATCCTCGGCGCGCATGATTTCATAAGTGTCGCGCGCCTTGAGCACGCCGTCCTGGTGAATGCCGGACGCGTGTGCGAACGCATTCGCGCCGACCACGGCCTTGTTGGGCTGCACGACGAAGCCCGTGATCTGCGAGACGAGCTTCGAGGCCGGCACGATCTGCGTCGTATCGATGCCGACGTCGAGGCCGAAGTAGTCCTTGCGCGTCCTGATCGCCATCACGATTTCCTCGAGCGCCGTATTGCCCGCCCGCTCGCCGAGCCCGTTGATCGTGCACTCGACCTGACGCGCCCCGCCGATCTTCACGCCCGCCAGCGAGTTCGCCACAGCCATGCCGAGGTCGTTGTGGCAGTGCACCGAAAAGATCGCCTTGTCCGAGTTCGGGATGCGCTCACGCAGTGTCTTCACGAGATTACCGTAAAGGTCGGGCACACCGTAGCCGACCGTGTCGGCGATGTTGATCGTCGTCGCGCCTTCGGCAATGACGCCTTCCAGCACGCGGCACAGGAAATCGATGTCCGAGCGGCTGCCGTCTTCGGGCGAGAACTCGATGTCATCGGTGAAGTTGCGCGCGAAACGCACCGCCAGACGAGCCTGCTCGTAAACCTGCTCGGGCGTCATGCGCAGCTTCTTCTCCATGTGCAGCGGCGACGTCGCGATGAACGTGTGGATACGGAAGCGCTCGGCCGGACGCAGCGCATCGGCGGCCCGTTGGATGTCCTTGTCGTTCGCGCGCGCGAGCGAGCAGATCGTGCTGTCCTTGATCATCGACGCGATCGTGTTGATCGCATCGAAATCGCCGTTCGAGCTGGCCGCGAAGCCGGCCTCGATCACGTCCACCTTCATCCGCTCCAATTGCTTCGCAATGCGGATTTTTTCTTCTTTCGTCATCGACGCACCGGGCGACTGCTCGCCGTCGCGCAACGTCGTGTCGAAAATAATCAGCTTGTCTGCCATCTCTTGTCTCCAGGGGACGATTTCAATCGGATCGTAAATACGGAATTGGGGTGTCCGCGCCACCGCTGGCGACGCTGAACGACGAACGAAGGCAGACGGGGGGCGAAAACGATCAGCGCGACGCGCGCGCTAGCGCTAGTGCGCGTAGCGACGCACCGGCGAGAAGGGATAGGAGGGGAAATGCGTGGATCGACATGCCGATGACTATAGCGGCATTCAAAAAAACGTGCAACGAGCCCCGCCGGATAAGGGCCCGAACCGGGAAAAGCGCCGCCGGACAGCACGCGGCGGCGCGGTGTGCCGCTCAGTCGTGCGGCACCGAGCGGGCCGGATTGTCACGGCCGCGCACGGCCATGTAGGCCCAGAACACATACCCCGACAGGCCGTAGAGCACGAACAGGCCGAACAGCATCAGCGGCGGATCGGACGACACGAGCACGAACGCGACGACGACCAGCAGGATCGCCGCGAACGGCACGCGATGCCGCACATCGAGTGCCTTGCCGCTGTAGAACGGCGCATTCGAGACCATCGTCATACCGGCATAGACGGTCAGCACGAACGCGACCCACGGCAGCCAGGAGAGCTTGAGCGGCACGCGGTTGTCGGTCGCGAGCCACACGAAGCCCGCGATCAGCGCCGCCGCGGCCGGACTCGGCAAGCCCTGGAAGAAGCGCTTGTCGACGACGCCGATGTTGGTGTTGAAGCGCGCCAGCCGTAGCGCCGCGCCCGAACAGTAGATGAACGCCGCGAGCCAGCCCCAGCGGCCGAGGTCCTTGAGCACCCATTCGTACATGACGAGCGCCGGCGCCACGCCGAACGACACCATATCGGAGAGGCTGTCGAATTGCTCGCCGAACGCGCTCTGCGTATGCGTCATGCGGGCGACGCGGCCGTCCATGCCGTCGAGCACCATCGCCACGAAGATCGCGATCGCCGCGATCTCGAAGCGCACGTTCATCGCCTGCACGACCGCGAAGAAGCCGCAAAACAGCGCGGCTGTCGTGAACGCATTCGGCAGCAGATAGATGCCGCGCGTGCGCAGGAACTGCTGGCGTGCGGCACGGCGGCTCTCGGCCGGCGCCGAATCGCCGGCGAGCGTCTTGTTGCGGTGGAACGGATTGCGCCGGAACGGCCGCGGCAGCGGCGTGTTGCCGCTGCGCGGACGGCGAGGTTTGAAAGCGGCCATCTGACCCTCCTCGCCCCGCCTCACAGCTCGGCGAGGATCGTCGACGACGCGTACACCTTTTCGCCAATCGAAACCTTCGCACGGCTGCCGAGCGGCAGATAAACATCCACGCGCGAGCCGAAACGGATGAAGCCGTAGCGCTGACCACGCGTGAGCGGCTCGCCGGTGCGCACGTAGCACAGGATGCGTCGCGCGATGAGGCCGGCGATCTGCACGGACGTGACCGTCTTGCCGTCGGCCATCTGGATCACGAGCGCGTTGCGTTCGTTCTCGAGCGACGCCTTGTCGATCGCGGCGTTCAGGTAGGCACCCGGAAAGTATTCGACCTTCGTGATGGCGCCGTCGACGGGCGAGCGCTGCGAGTGCACGTTGAACACGTTCATGAACACGCTGATCTTGAGCGCCTCGCGATCGGCATACGGGTCACGCGTCGTTTCGACGGCGACGATGCGCCCGTCGGCCGGACACAGCACCGCATTGGCCTGCGTCGGAATCGCACGCGGCGGATCGCGGAAGAATTGCACGACGAAGATCAGCAACAGCCAGAACGGCCATGCCAGAGCGAGCCCGGCGACCGCGTGGATCAACAGCGCGACGACGGCGGCGATTGCAATGAACGGCCAGCCTTCGCGCGCGATGATCGGATGAGGGTAATTCATGGATCGTTTCAGTCTTTTTGTAAAACCGTAGGATAGCAAAAGCCGTCCGGCGCACGACGCGCGGGACGGCTTTTGTGCACGCCGGCATCAAGCCGGCGGTCGATCATACCGCTTAGTTCTTCGACTGGTCGACGAGCTTGTTCTTCGCAATCCACGGCATCATCGCACGCAGCTTCTCGCCGACTTGCTCGATCTGGTGCTCGGCCGTCAGGCGGCGACGCGATTGCAGCGTCGGCGCGCCGGCGCGGTTTTCGAGGATGAAGCTCTTCGCGTATTCGCCGGTCTGGATGTCCTTCAGCACGGCCTTCATGACCTTCTTCGTCTCGTCCGTGACGACGCGCGGGCCCGTCACGTACTCGCCGTACTCGGCGTTGTTCGAGATCGAGTAGTTCATGTTGGCGATGCCGCCTTCATAGATCAGGTCGACGATCAGCTTGAGCTCGTGCAGGCACTCGAAGTAAGCCATCTCGGGGGCATAGCCCGCCTCGACCAGCGTCTCGAAACCGGCCTTGATGAGCTCGACCGTGCCGCCGCACAGCACGGCTTGCTCGCCGAACAGGTCGGTTTCCGTCTCTTCGCGGAAGTTCGTCTCGATGATGCCGGCACGGCCGCCGCCGTTGGCTGCGGCATACGAGAGCGCGATGTCGCGCGCGGCGCCCGATTTGTCCTGCGCCACGGCGATCAGGTGCGGCACGCCGCCGCCCTGCGAGTAGGTGCCGCGCACGGTGTGGCCCGGCGCCTTCGGCGCGATCATGATCACGTCGAGGTCGGCACGCGGGATGACCTGCCCATAGTGCACGTTGAAGCCGTGTGCGAACGCGAGCGCGGCGCCTTCCTTGATGTTGGCATGCACGTCGTTCTTGTAGACCTCGGCGATCTGCTCATCCGGCAGCAGCATCATCACGACGTCGGCACCCTTCACGGCTTCGGCCACTTCCTTGACGGCGAGGCCGGCCTGCTCGGCCTTCTTCCACGATGCGCCGCCGCGGCGCAGGCCGACGGTCACGCGCACGCCGCTGTCCTTCAGGTTCAGCGCGTGAGCATGGCCTTGCGAGCCGTAGCCGATGATCGTGACGTCCTTGCCTTTGATGAGGGAGAGGTCGGCGTCTTTATCGTAGAAAACTTTCATGTCTGTTCCTTCGCGTAATCGGTGAGATTCTTAAATCGGTGAAATGCTTAAAAAGCGCGCGCCATCCGCCTGGCGCGCCGATCGCAAGCGGCGTTACACCTTCAGGATGCGCTCGCCACGCCCGATGCCCGAGCTGCCCGTGCGGACCGTCTCGAGAATCACGGCGGCATCGAGCGCTTCGATGAAGGCGTCGAGCTTGTCGCTCGCCCCCGTCAGCTCGATCGTATAGGTCTTTTCGGTCACGTCGATGATGCGGCCGCGGAAAATGTCCGCCATCCGCTTCATTTCTTCGCGCTCCTTGCCGACCGCCCTTACCTTGATCAGCATCAGCTCGCGCTCGATGTGGGCGCCTTCTGTCAAGTCGACCACCTTCACCACCTCGATCAGGCGGTTCAAGTGCTTCGTGATCTGTTCGATCACGTCGTCCGAGCCAATGGAAACGATGGTCAGGCGCGACAGCGAATGGTCTTCGGTCGGTGCCACCGTCAAGGTTTCGATGTTGTAGCCGCGTGCGGAGAACAGGCCGACCACGCGCGACAGCGCGCCCGGTTCGTTTTCCAGCAGGACGGAGATGATGTGTCGCATAGTGCTTTCCCGTTTATCCAGATGTCGATGCGTGCGGTGCCCCCCAGCGCCTCGCGTCACGCCCGCCCTTCGTGAAAGCGTGTGCGCGCGATCGCTTGTCATGCCGGGCGCCGCGTCGTCGTTAGAGGTCTTCCGAGCCGAGCAGCATCTCTGTGATGCCCTTGCCGGCCTGAACCATCGGCCAGACGTTTTCGGTCGGGTCGGTCTGGAAATCGAGAAATACGGTGCGATCCTTCAGGCGCAACGCCTCCTTGAGCGCCGGCTCGACATCCGCGGTCTTTTCCACGCGAATGCCCACGTGGCCGTACGCCTCGGCGAGCTTCACGAAGTCGGGCAGCGCATCCATGTACGAGTGCGAATAGCGCTTGCTGTATTCGACCTGCTGCCACTGGCGCACCATGCCCAGATAGCGGTTGTTCAGCGAGATGATCTTGATCGGCGTGTCGTACTGCTTGCAGGTCGACAGCTCCTGAATGCACATCTGGATCGAGCCTTCGCCCGTGATACAGACGACGTCGGAATCGGGATGCGCCATCTTCACGCCCATCGCGGCCGGCAGGCCGAAGCCCATCGTGCCGAGGCCGCCCGAATTGATCCAGCGGCGCGGCTTGTTGAAGCGGTAGAACTGCGCGGCCCACATCTGATGCTGGCCCACGTCGGAACACACGTACGCTTCGCCGTCGGTCAGCTCCCACAGCTTTTCGACGACGTATTGCGGCTTGATGATCTCGCTCGTACGGTCGAACTTGAGGCAGTCCTTCGCGCGCCACGCCTCGATCTCTTTCCACCACTGCGCGAGCGCAGCCGTGTCGGGACCGTGCTCGGCCGTCTGCAGCTGCTCGATCAAGTCTTTCAGCACTTCCTTGACGTCGCCGACGATCGGAATGTCGACCTTCACGCGCTTGCTGATCGAGGACGGATCGATGTCGATGTGGATGATCTTGCGCGCCCGCGATGCGAAGTGCTCCGGATCGCCGATCACGCGGTCGTCGAAGCGCGCGCCGATGGCGATCAGCACGTCGCAGTGCTGCATCGCCATGTTCGCCTCGTACGTGCCGTGCATGCCCAGCATGCCGAGGAACTTCTTGTCGCTCGCGCGGTAGCCGCCCAGCCCCATCAGCGTGTTCGTGACGGGGTAGCCGAGCAGGTCGGCGAATTGATTGAGCTCGCGCGCCGCGTCGGCGAGGATGATGCCGCCGCCCGTGTAGATATACGGACGCTTGGCCGCAAGCAGCAGCGCGACTGCCTTGCGGATCTGGCCCGAATGGCCCTTCGTAACCGGGTTGTATGAGCGCAGCGAGACGCTCTTGACCGGCTCGTACTGGCACGGCGTCTTCGAGATGTCCTTCGGAATGTCGATGAGGACAGGGCCCGGACGACCGGTGCGCGCAATATAGAACGCTTTCTTGACGGTGGCCGCGAGGTCGCGCACGTCCTTCACGAGGAAGTTGTGCTTTACGCAGGGCCGCGTGATGCCGACCGTGTCGCATTCCTGGAATGCGTCCTGGCCGATGGCGGCCGTCGGCACCTGCCCGCTGATGATGACGAGCGGGATCGAATCCATGTAGGCCGTGGCGATGCCGGTGACGGCATTGGTGACGCCGGGGCCGGAAGTCACGAGACACACGCCAACCTTGCCGGTCGAGCGCGCATAAGCGTCGGCCGCGTGCACGGCTGCCTGTTCGTGGCGCACGAGCACGTGCTGGACTTTGTCCTGCTTATAGAGTTCGTCGTAGATATAGAGCACTGCGCCGCCGGGATAGCCCCACAGCACCTCGACGCCTTCGTCCGCCAGCGCGCGCATGAGCACCGTGGCGCCAATCGAATCGGCTTCGTGGGCAGGAGTGATATCCGACGTGGAGAATTCCGCGCTGGGCATATTCATCATTTACCTTTCAAATTTTCGGCAAAAAATTGATCGGGTGCTCTCTGCCGGGCTTGTGGCTCGGGTTCAAGCGGCGCGTCCAGTTTGACAGGCAGGCTTCTTGGGCCCACCCCAAAAGAGACAATCACTTTGTGTCGCGAATCGGAAACGTTATCTGCTGACGGAGGCAAGGTCAAGCAAAACTTCCCGAAGCAAGCACCGGCGTGGCCTTGCGCGCAATGCAGTGAGCACTTAAAACAACGCGCGGCTGGCGTTTGGCGGCCGCGCCCATCCCCAGCGCCCCGAAAGTTTGCTAGCATCCGCGAGTTTTACGACTTTTTTTCAATCGATTACGGCGCGCGCAAGCTTCGCGCCGATCTCAGGGATGGCATCAGACAAGGAACTCGCCGATTTTCTGGCGGGCGTCGAAAGGCGCGCGTTCAAGCAGACCGTCTACGCTGTGCGCGACGACGATGCCGCCCTCGACATCGTGCAGGACGCGATGATCAAGCTCGCCGAAAAATACGGCGACCGCCCCGCTGCCGAGCTTCCGCTCCTGTTTCAGCGTATCCTGCAAAATGTGACGCACGACTTTTTCCGTCGTCAGAAAGTACGCAATACGTGGGTCAGCCTGTTTTCGTCACTGGGCAACGCCGACGACGAGGACTTCGACCCGCTCGAAACGATCGAAGCCGATGACAACGCCTGGGGTTCCGAGAGCAGCGAACAAAAGCTCGAACGCGATCAGGTACTTGCATTGATCGACGCGGAAATCCAAAAATTGCCGGCGCGTCAACGGGAGGCGTTTCTCATGCGTTATTGGGAAGATATGGATGTCGCCGAGACTGCCGCCGCAATGGGCTGTTCCGAGGGCAGCGTCAAGACGCACTGTTCACGGGCCACGCATACGCTAGCGGTCGCGCTCAAGGCCAAAGGAATTACGCTATGAGCTCCGCTCCCGATACAAAAGAACGCGAGTTCGCGCAGAGAATCTGCCGCGCGCTCGACGAAAACACGGCCAGCCTGCCCACTTCGACACTCGACAAGCTGGCTACCGCACGGCGTACCGCGCTTGCACGCAAGAAGCCGGAACCCGTCGCCGCCCCGGCCTTCGCGCCGGTGCTCGCGCACGCCGGTGGCTCGTTCGGCACACCGCGTGCCGACGCGCCGCGTGAGCGCGTCTCGCCACTGCGCCGGCTCGCCCGCGCGTGGCCGCTCGTCGCACTCGTGGTGGGTGTGGTCGTGGTCGCTTACTGGGAAGACGTGCAACGCGCCAAGGAACTGGCCGACATCGACGCGGCCATGCTCAGCGACGACTTGCCGCTCAACGCGTATCTCGACCACGGGTTCAACGCGTATCTGTCGCGCGCGCGCTAACGCAGGCGGGAGCGAATCGGGGTGAGCTACAAGCGCGGCTTGGCCGTTGTGTTCGGGTGTGCCATCGCGGCTGCGGTCGCGTTCGCCGCCACGTACCCACGCTTTTTCTCGCAGCAGCCGGCAGCCCAGGCTGGCGGCGCGCACGGCGCTGCGCCAGCGCCGGCGGCGCTCGCCGTCGAGTTCCCCCCTCTTGCCACCGACAACAACCCGCTGTCGTGGTCTCATTTGTCCCCGGCCCAGCATGTGGCCCTCGCGCCGTTCGCCGCCGAATGGGACGGCTTCAGTGACGAGCGCAAACGCAAATGGATCAAGATCGCGGCTCGTTTCTCGAAGATGTCGCCAGAAGCGCAAAAGCGACTGCAAGATCGGATGGCCGAGTGGATTGGCATGACGCCCGAGCAGCGACGCGTCGCGCGTGAGAACTATCAGGTCTCGAAGACGCTTCCGCCGCAGGCGCGCCAGAACGCCTGGAAGGCTTATCAGGAACTCTCACCCGATCAGAAGGCCCGGCTGGCGGCCAGCGAGCGCAAGCGCCGGCCGACTGTCGTCAGTGCGCCGCCTTCCGGCGCCAAAAGCGAGATTCGCGGCATCAACCGGCTCGTCAACGGGCCCAAACACGCGGCAAGCTCCACGCAGGCCGCGCAAGCGCCCGGCGTAGCGAGCGGGGCGTCGGAAGTGGCGCCCGCACCCATGCCCGCGTCGAGCCCGGCCGGCTTCGCGCCTGCCATCCCGACGCCGGTTTCGCCATCCGAAGCGCCCTCGCTGTTCCGCGGCGCCTAATCACCCTTCTTCGTTCATGTCCTCGCCGACGCCCTCGAACGCACCGACCCCAACCCGCTCCCGTGGCGTGCCGTCGGTGCGGCGGCGTCTGGCGGCGCTCGTCTACGAGAGCGTGATCCTGTTCGGCATCGTGTTCGTGGCCGGCTACCTGTTCAGCACGCTGACGCAGCAGCGCAACGGTCTGACGCACCACAACGCGCTCGCGGTGTGGGTGGCGCTCGTGGTCGGCGTCTATTTCGTCTGGTGCTGGACTCATGGGGGCCAGACCCTGCCGATGAGGACCTGGCGCCTGCGCGTGATCACGGCGAACGGCGAGCCGCTGGGCCTCGTACGCGCGATGGCGCGTTATGCTCTGGCCTGGCTCTGGTTCCTGCCGCCGCTGGCGCTGCACCCGCTGCTGCACCTGTCCGTGCCGGCCACGCTCGGCGCCACCGCGGCCTGGTTCGCTTTCTGGGTCGTGGCGGCGCGGCTCGATCGCGCGCGGCAATTCCCGCACGATCGCCTCTGCGGCACGCGCATCGTCGCCGTCGACGCCAAAGCCGCGGACCAACCCGCGTAAACGCCCGCGCCACCGCGCGGCACCGCTCTTGCGCAGCCCCTGTCCTGGCCGCGTCTTCCGTCCCTGAAATGCAGTAATAAGAACTTCTTGTGACTGTCATGTGGCAGTCACGCACGCGTGGCGCAATGCACGCATGTTCAACTCGACGCGAGAAGCCATGGACCGCACGACGTCCGCGACTTCGCTGCTGCGGCAACTCGGCGCAAGCGTCGACGCTGTGCCGTTTCAACCCCTCTCCACCGGCGCCGCTGACCTGCCGCTCGATACGCCGCCGCTGCCGACTTCGAACAGCCATCACGACGACAGCGTGGGCGACGAATCGCATCGCTATCGCACGATCTGGCTCTCGGATATCCATCTGGGCTCGAGCGGGTGTCAGGCCGAATATCTGCTCGACTTCCTGCGTCATAACGAGTCCGAATACCTGTACCTCGTCGGCGACATCATCGACGGCTGGCAGCTCAAGAAAGGCTGGTACTGGCCGCAGGCGCACAACGACGTCGTGCAAAAAATCCTGCGCAAGGCGCGCAAAGGCACGCAGGTCATCTACATCCCGGGCAATCACGACGAAGGCGCGCGGCAATTCTGCGACCTGGCGTTCGGCGACATCCACGTCCGCGGCGAGGCGTTTCACACCACGCTGTCGGGCAAGCGCTTGTGGATCGTCCACGGCGACCTGTTCGACGGCGTGATTCAGCACGCCAAATGGCTCGCGTACCTCGGCGATACGGCCTACACGGGAATCCTCGTGCTGAACCGCTGGTTCAACCGCCTGCGCAGCCGCTTCGGCCTCCACTACTGGTCGCTGTCGCAGTATCTCAAGCATCAGGTCAAGAACGCCGTGAACTTCATCTCGTCGTTCGAGCACGTCATGGTCGACGAAGCACGCCGGCGCGGCTGCGACGGCGTCGTGTGCGGACACATCCACAAAGCCGAGATCCGCGACGTCGACGGCCTGGTCTACTGCAACGACGGCGACTGGGTCGAGAGCCTGTCGGCGCTCGTCGAGACGCTCGATGGCGAACTCAAGATCGTGTACTGGACCGTCATGCGCTCGCCCGAAGCCAGCTCGCGCAAAACCAAGGCCAAGGCCGCCGCTTAAAGCCCGTGACAACCGGAAATACCCGCATGAAAATCATGATCGTCACCGACGCCTGGGAACCTCAGGTCAACGGCGTCGTGCGCACGCTGAAAAACACCACCCGCGAGCTCACCGCGCTCGGCCATCGCGTCGAGCTCGTCACACCGCTCGAATTTCGCACGGTGCCGTGCCCGACCTACCCCGAGATCCGACTCTCGCTGTTGCCACGCCGGCGTCTGCACACACGAATCAGCGAGTTCTCGCCTGATGCGCTGCACATCGCCACCGAAGGCCCGCTCGGGCTCGCCGCACGCGCCTATGCCGTCAGGCACGGCCTGCCGTTCACGACGGCCTACCACACGCGCTTTCCCGAGTACGTGCAGGCGCGTTTCGGCATTCCGGTAACGGCCACCTACCGCTTCCTGCGCTGGTTCCACGGCGCTTCGCTGGCCGTCATGGCACCGACGCCCGTCGTGAAAGCCGACCTCGAGCACCATGGCTTCAAGAACGTCGTGCTGTGGACGCGCGGCGTCGATCTCGAGATCTTTCATCCGATGGATTCGAAGGTGCTCAACACCGCGCGGCCGATCTTTCTCTATGTGGGGCGCGTGGCTGTCGAGAAAAACGTCGAGGCGTTCCTGAAGCTCGATCTGCCCGGCTCGAAGTGGGTCGCCGGCGAAGGACCCGCCCTTGCTGAGCTCAAGTCGCGCTACCCCGAGGTCAACTACCTCGGCGTGCTTTCGCAAGCGGAACTCGCGAAGGTCTATGCCTGCGCCGACGTGTTCGTCTTCCCGAGCCGCACCGACACGTTCGGCCTCGTGCTGCTCGAGGCGCTCGCTTGCGGCACGCCCGTGGCGGCCTACCCCGTGACGGGACCGATCGACGTGCTCGCCGATGGCGGAGCCGGCGCCATGCACGAAGACCTGCGCGAAGCATGCCTCGATGCGCTGAAAATCGACCGTGCGCATGCTCGCGCATGGGCCGAGCGCTTTTCCTGGAGAGCGGCGTCCGAGCAGTTCGCCGCGCATCTGAAGCCGCGTTCGAACGCGGCCATACCTGAGGAAAACGCAGCCGCATGAAGCGCGATCCGTCGCTTTCCCCGCAAGCCGCCAGCGAGCCTCAAGCACCTCATGAGCCGCTCGGCCCCGACGATCCCCTCGCGCTGGCGCCCGCGCCCTTCAATCCGTACAAAGGCAATCGCGGCCTCACGCGCGCATGGCACGCGCTGAAGAACTCGATCAACGGTTTTCGCGTGGCGATTCGCGAAGAAAGCGCGTTTCGTCAGGAGCTCACGCTCGCCGCGATTCTCGTGCCATGCGGCACGTTCGTGCCTGTCGACGCCGTCTCGCACGTGCTGCTCGTCGGCTCGGTGCTGCTCGTGCTGATCGTGGAACTGCTCAATTCGAGCGTCGAGGCGGCCATCGACCGCATTTCGCTCGAGCGTCACGAGCTGTCGAGGCGCGCGAAAGACCTCGGCAGCGCCGCGGTTACCGTCGCACTCGTGCTTTGCGTGCTGACTTGGGCCCTCATCGTGGGCCCGCTCGCGATGCATTGGCTGGGCCGCTGAAACCGACCAAAGCCACGCCCCGCAAGGCTTCAGCGAACGATCGTTCGAAATCTGTCTCTCCCGCGCCACACAAGGCTTGTCCGGAAAACCCTATACAAAAGTCCGGGGAACAGAACGACCAGTTTATAATCGCCCGACAATCCTCAAAACATACCAACCGAGCCGGGCTCACAACGCAAGCTCGCGAGAGCGACACGCGTGCCCGGCAGCACAGGGCCGGACGAGACGATATGGAAGCCAAAACTCCCCGCCGCACCCGCGAACGGATTCTCGAGCTGTCGTTGAAGCTATTCAACGAGATCGGCGAACCGAACGTGACCACGACGACGATCGCGGAGGAAATGGAGATCAGCCCAGGCAATCTCTACTACCATTTCCGCAACAAGGACGACATCATCAACAGCATCTTCGCGCAGTTCGAGCAGGCCATCGAAAAGCGACTGCGGTTCCCCGAAGATCATCGTCCGACCATCGACGAGACCTGGTCGTACCTGCAGTACATGGCCGACTTCATGTGGACGTACCGCTTCCTGTACCGCGACCTGAACGACCTGCTCGCGCGCAACCGCACGCTCGAGACGCACTTCAAGCAGATCATCAGCCACAAGGTGCGCTTTGCGCGCGACATGTGCGAACTGCTCGTGGCCGACGACGAAATGGTGGCGACGCCCGATGAGATTCAAGTCATCGCGACCAACATGGGCGTCATCGCGACGTACTGGCTCTCGTACCAGTTCGTCATGCATCCGCGCAAGTACAACGACCAGGAAGCGATCCGCGACGAGCTGCATCAGGTCAGCGTGCACGTGATCTCGATGATGGCGCCGTATCTGCGTGGCCGCTCGCGACAATTGTTCGACGATCTCGTCTCCGGCAAGCTGCCCAAGCGTCAGTTCCAGGACTATCTGCCTCCGCGCGATGGCTCGCGCGCCGCCGCCAAGGACGCCCAGCAATGAAATCGATCTGCGTCTACTGCGGTTCTTCGCCCGGCGCCAAGCCGGTCTATGCGCAGGCCGCGCGGGCGTTCGGTCAAGCACTCGTGCGCGAGGGCTGCTCGCTCGTCTACGGCGGCGGCCGCGTAGGCCTGATGGGCATCATCGCCGATGCCGTGCTCGAGGCCGGTGGCCAGGCGATCGGCGTGATCCCCAAGCTGCTCGTCGACAGGGAAATCGGCCATCCGGGGCTCACGGAACTGCACGTCGTGCCCGACATGCATGAGCGCAAGAAGAAGATGGCCGATCTCGCCGACGCGTTCGTCGCGCTGCCCGGCGGCGCGGGCACGCTCGAAGAGCTGTTCGAGGTCTACACGTGGTCCCACCTCGGCTATCACAACAAGCCGATCGGGCTCTACGACGTCGAAGGCTACTATCGTCCGCTCGTCGCAATGCTCGAACACACCGTGCGCGAAGGCTTCTTGCGGCAGAACTACGTCGATGCGCTGCAGGTCGACGCGCACGCACCTGGGCTGATCGACAAGCTGCGCCGCTATCGTCCGCCCGGCAGCGATAAGTGGGCTCTCGAGCGCGACGCCGTCTGAGCGGCTGCGCCCCCTCCCCCTCCGATCCGGTGATGCTCCGATGACCCGCGCCCAGCCCGTGGCTCTCATCACCGGCGCCAGCCGCGGCATCGGCCGCGCCACCGCGCTCAAGCTCGGGCAGGCCGGCTGGGCCGTCGGCGTCAACTACACGCGCGACGCGCTGGCCGCCGAACAGACTGCGGCCGAGGTCGAATGCGCAGGCGGCCGCGCACTGACCGTGCAAGCGGACGTTGCCGACGAAGCCGCCGTAATCGCGATGTTCGACACGCTCGAACGCACGTTCGGGCCCATCGACGCACTCGTGAACAACGCTGGCATCGTCGCTCACTCGATGCCCCTTGCCGACATGGACTATGCGCGGCTCAAGCGTATGTTCGACGTGAATGTGCTCGGCGCGTACCTTTGCGCCCGCGAGGCGGCCCGCCGCATGTCGACCGACCGTGGCGGGCACGGCGGCGCGATCGTCAACGTCTCCTCGGCGGCAGCCCGGCTCGGCTCGCCCAACGAGTATGTCGACTATGCAGGCTCGAAAGGCGCGATCGATACGATGACGCTCGGCCTCGCCAAGGAACTCGGGCCACGCGCAATACGCGTCAATGCCGTGCGCCCGGGCCTCATCGACACCGAGATCCACGCCAGCGGCGGACGCCCCGAGCGCGCGGCGACACTCGGCGCGCAAACGCCGGCCGGACGGCCCGGTACGGCGGAAGAAGTCGCTGCGGCTATCGTCTGGCTGCTCAGCGACGCCGCCTCGTACGTCAACGGCGCCCTGCTCGACGTCGCCGGCGGCCGATAAACGGCATCGTCGCCACCCGCCCCGGCGCGGCGTTCTGACCCCACCCACACAAAACTCCACAAAGCTCGACGCTTCTCGTAATACGCGGTAACAATTGGCCGATACACTTATTCGTAATGGCTGGCCAAGTTGTTGCAAGCAGTTGGAGTCGTTCATAGCCAGCTCCCTACGCGGGCCACGCGTCATCAGGCTGCACGCCACGTAAGCGTCCGGCCGATTCAAACGACCGATTCACATGCTCGGACCTGTAGAGACTCCGCGGCGGACTTCGTCCGCCCGCGATCCCCTCGTTTCGCCCGTCGCCTCCGCGCGCCGCGCTCACGCTGGCATCGAACCGGCGCTGACGACGCTGCGCACGCATGGCCTCGAGCCGGTCGACGTGTCGATGGGCAGTCACGGGCACGCGCCGGCAGCGGAACGGACTATCGCACGCGCGTGGTTCTGGCCTCGGCTGCGGGCCTGGCTGATCATGCTGGCGCTCGTGTGCGCCTACGTGCTGCCCGGCACACTCGGCCACGACCCCTGGAAGCAGGACGAGACCTATACGTTCGGCATCATCCAGCACATGCTCGAGACCGGTGACTGGGTCGTGCCGACGAATGCGGGCCAGCCGTTCGTCGAAAAACCCCCGCTTTACGACTGGGTTGCCGCCTCGCTCGCGTGGGCAGGCGGCGACGTGTTGCCGCTGCACGACGCGGCACGGCTCGCCAGCGCGCTGTTTACGCTGCTCACGCTCGCCTGCGTCGCGCGACTTGCGCGTCAGGCGACTGGAGCCCGCAGCTGGAGCGACATGCGTGTGCTCGGCATGCTGGCGCTGTTTGCGGGCACGCTGCTCGTCGTCAAGCACTCGCACGACATGATGACCGACGTCGCCTTGATGGCGGGCACGGCGCTTGGCTTTTGCGGTCTTTTCGAGCTCGTGACGATCCTGCGTCGCGACCGGGCCGACACCGACCGCAAGGCTGCCGACGTGGCCGCGCTGATGCTCGGCGTCGGTGTCGGCATCGCCTTCATGACGAAGGGACTCTTTCTGCCACTCGTCTTCGGCGCCACCGTGTGCGCGCTGCCGATCATCGATCCGGCCTGCCGCAGCCGCGCGTTCGTCCGCGCGCTTGCGCTCGCCGCGCTCGCCTTTGCCCCGTTCGCGCTCGTTTGGCCGATTGCCTTCTACTGCCGCTCGAGCGAGCTGTTCAAGGTGTGGTTCTGGGATAACAACATCGGCCGCTTCTTCGGCTTTTCGGTGCCGCAGCTCGGTTCCGAGAACGATAAGCCGCTGTTCATCTGGCGCGTGCTGCTGACGGCGGGCTTCCCCGTCGGGCCGCTCGCCCTCGCCGCACTGGCCGGCGGCGCGTGGCGCCGCTGGCGCGAGCCGCGCGTCGCGTTGCCCGTCGTCTTCTGCGGCATCGGCATCGTGGTGCTGCAAATGTCGGCGACCGCGCGCGAACTGTACCTGCTGCCGTTCATGGCCCCGTGCGCATTGCTCGCCCTGCAAGGCGTCGAGCGCATCACGTTGCGCGCGCACACCGCTTGGGACTTCGTCAGCCGCGCGCTGTTCGGCCTCTCCGCGGCAGCCACTTGGCTGGTCTGGTCGGATATGACCGATCCGTCGAGCACCCATGAGCAGATCCGTTTCCTCGGCCGCTGGCTGCCGCTCGACTGGACGATGCCGATCCAGCCGGTGGCCGTCATGATTGCGCTCGGGTTCACGTCCGCCTGGCTGTGGCTGCTGCCGCTGCTGCGGCAAACCGGTAAGTGGCGCGGCGTGTTCAGTTGGTGCGCGGGCGCGATGCTCGCCTGGGGCCTCGTTTTCACGCTGCTGTTGCCGTGGATCGATGTCGCCAAGAGCTATCGCTCCGTATTCGAAGACCTGTCGGTGCATCTGGATTCTGCATGGCGCCAGGGCGACTGCCTGGCGAGCCAGGACCTCGGCGAATCGGAAGCACCGATGCTGTATTACTTCACGGGCATCCTGCACGCGCCGTTGGCGGCCGATGCGCCGGAGAATACGCAGTGCCGCTGGATCATCGTGCAAGGCGCCCCGAATGACGGCAAAACGCCGGCCGGCGACTGGACGCCGTTCTGGGCAGGTGCACGGCCCGGCGACGATGGTCAGCAACTGCGCGTTTACTTGCGCAAGCCGTTCAGCATCGCCAACGCAAGCAATATCAACAAAACACAACCGATTAAAACGACGAATTGGGTTCGAGCAGAAGCGCACGCTCCTCATCGGTCAATGTCCGCCCCGACGCGGCATGGCGATGTGGAAAGCAATCAAAGCGTTCGACGATTTCCCAGCGTCTGATTACATACTCGAGATAGCCGCGCTCGCCCGTTTGCCGAGCGAGCGCGTCGAACAGGCACACCGAGTCGCTGAACGTCCGGCGACTCGGTGTGTTCGCTTGCCCACGCCGCGAGCTAGGGCCTGTTCGCGCTAATACTGAACCAGAATCGTCACGCGCCGATTCGCAGCCCGGGCCGCCGCGTCATCTCCCAGCACTAACGGGACGTTATCCGCGCGGCCAATCGCGGCGAGCCTGAGCGGCTCGATTCCCTGGTCGACGAAGTACCGCACGACGGCCCCCGCTCGCGCGGACGAAAGCTCCCAATTCGACTCGTACTTCGCGTTCGAGATGGGCACGCTGTCGCTATGGCCTTCGACCAAAATACTCTTCGCCGATCGGCTTGCGAGTGCTCGTGCGACTTGATTGAGGACTGCAAACGAATCGGGCAGCAGGCGCGCATCGCCCGAATTGAACAGGACCTTCGCGTTGATCGCGATCTCCACGCCCTCAGACGTATCGACCACCGCGATCTGGTGCTGGTCGCTCAACGGTTTCAAAAGGGAGAGCAGCGTCTGTTTCGCCGTTGTTCGCGCGTTTTGCACGGCGCTTGCGGCATCCATGCCGGCGACGGCGGCCCGTTGCTTGACGACGTGCGCGTCGAACGCCTTGCTCTCGAGCTCCCTGTATTTCGCCAACTGCAACACATAGAGCGCGAGAAAGAACACCATCAGCGTCGTGATGAGATCCGCGTAGGAAATGAGCCAGCGCTCCGAACGCTCGTCGGCATCCTCCTCGTCCTCGTATCCGTTCTCGGAGGGTGCGAGGCGTTTGCCGCCAGAAAGGATGCTCATGATGAAAAGCTCAATTCAAAAACCAGCGTTCGATACGATGCGTCCGGTCCGCCGAGCCGGGCTAGGCCAGCAGCTCCGCGGACCGCTCCCGGACTTCTGCCGCCAAACGCGTCTCGATGGTTTGCGGCGACTCCTTGCGCGAAATGGCGAGCAAGCCATCCAGGTACAACCGTCTGAAGCGCAATTCGCTATCGACCTGCGCTTTGATCTTTCCGTACAGCGGCAGAAAGATCAGATTCGCCAGCGCCAGGCCATAGAGCGTCGCGGTGAATGCGGCTGCGATACCTTGCCCGAGCTGCGCCGGCTCGAGGATGTGGCCCGTCACGTGGATCAAGCCGAGCACGGCGCCAAGAATGCCGAAAGTCGGCGCATACCCGCCTGCCTGCTGCCAGATGCGTGCCGCGGCCATGCGATTGCGCTCATAGGCAACCAACTCCCGTTGCAGGGCATCTTCGAGGACAGCGGTGGACACACCGTTTGCGAGCAGCTCCAAGCCCCGCTTCGCAAAGGCGTTGATCCCGCTGGCGTCGATCGATTCGAACGCCAGCATGCCGTTCAATTTCGCCTGATCGCCCCACTCGAGCAAGACCGAGAGACTTTCGCGGTCGACTTGCCGTGTCTTGGTGAACGCGAGATGCAGCTGCTTGATGCCGTCGCAGAACCGCACCCAGGTGTTCTGAATCATCACGGCGCTCACGGTGCCGCCCAGGACGATGACCAGCGCCTCCATCTGGAAGAGCGTCGTGAAATGGCCGCCCTCGAGCCAGAAGCCGAGGGCGATGGCGGTCGCGCCGAATAGCGCGCCAAATACGGTCAGCAGATCCATGGCGAACACTCAAGCTTCTCGGCCGGCAAGCGCCGTGCCATTGGCCGCAGACGTCTTGATCGTTCTGACGGTCTCGAGGAATCGTTGCTCGATGTCGCTCACTTCGAGCGGATCGATCTTGATGTCGCGCCGCATCACCCACGACACCTCTTTCCTCCTTGCATCCGCCAAGACGGAAATCAGCCGTTCCGAAATCGACTGATCCGCCATCGTCGCGAGCAGCTTGGCGAGATCGTATGTATCGGTGGCGGCCACGGCCTCGAAGAGCGTCCTTTGATCGACGAATTCGAGATCCTCGAGCGAATTCACATCGCCAGTCCCACGCGCGTTTCGCTTCGAGAAGTAGCTGACCCCTTTCTGCTCGACATAATTGAGGACTCTCGTCTTGCGGAACGCGAACAGGTCCTCGGCGATTTCGCCATGCGACAGCTTGCTCAAGATCAGCTTCTTCTCCACCCCGATCAGCGTTTCCAGGTCGGTCAGCTCGATGAGCTCGAGTTCGCTGTTGATGGCGATATCCAGATCGCGGTCACCCACTTGCTCGGCGCGATCGGTGATCCGCGCCGGGTCGAACGTCACCATCTGTCGGCCTATCGCATCGTCCTGCCCGGAATAGCGCGAGTTCTCGGGAAGACTTCCGGCCCGGCCGTTCTCCATCGTGATGAGATTGAGCTTCTCCATCCGCTTGAGCATCGCCATCACGTGCGGACGGGAGTGGCCTGCAATCGCACGGCACTTCTTGATGACGTCAGGCAATGGCACGGAAACGTCGTCGCTCTGCGCACGCCGCATCCGTCGGTCCATCGACTCCACATTGTCGGCAGCCGCCATCAGCGCGAGGACATGCGCATACGACAGCACGCCTGGCAGGAAATCGGCGTGCGTGTACGTCGCGAGGAGATCGTCTTTCTTTCTGGACCGGCGAATCATCGTTCGCACCATATGGCGAACGAGCGGCGACGATCGCTCGAGCTCTTGCTCCACCGTGCTGGCTTGGACCACCGTCAATTGACAAAACGTCAGCGCCTTCGCGGTATGCGCACGCGGTTCGGCAGGCAGCAGTGCCGCTTCGCCGAAGAATTCGCCTTTGCCGAGGGTGGCCAAGACGACTCGCTTGTCGTCGCATTGCGTGGAGAGTTCGACTTTGCCGTCCGCAATCACGTAAATGACTGCGTCGCCCGCGTAACCCGCGGAATAGATGACTTCGCCCGGAGCCGCTGTGCGCGTCCAGGACGACGATCGTTGCTGATTCAAGATGCACTCCCCGTAACTGGTTCCTGCACGCCCGGTCCTCGTTGGTGCTTCGAGGCGGACGCGTCGTGCCGATGTCGCGGCTTATGCAAACGATAACGACATCATTAGGAGCATCTTTAGACTCGTCGACATACGTCTGACGAATGTGGGGGCCAAGGCTAAACGGAACACACTCGATTAAAACGACGAATTGGGTTCGAGCAGAAACGCACGCTCTTCATCGGTCGATGTCCGCCCTAGCACGACATTGCGATGTGGGAAGCGACCAAAGCGTTCGACGATCTCCCAGTGCCTGATTGCATACTCGAGATTGCCGCGCTCGCCCGTTTCCTCGGCGAGTGCGTCGAATAGGCGCACCGATTCGCGCTGAGCCTCCAGCGACTCGGCGTGCTCGAATGGCAGGTACGCGAACACACGGTGATGCGAGGTCGGCAGCAAGCGGTCTGCTTGCGTCCGAACGAGTTGCTGCGCAGCCGCCAGCGCGCGCGCATCGCCGGCAAACGCCTGTGCATGGCCACGATGAAGATTGCGCGAGAACTGGTCGAGCACCAGGATCAACGCCAGCGCACCGAGCGGCGTGCGCTGCCAGTCGTCGAGCTCGCCGCTGCAGGCGCTGGCGAGCGTCGGCGCAAAGCGCGCCGTCAATTCCGCATCGAACGCATCGTCGCGCGCGAACCAGCGTGAATCGGCGCGACCAAAACGCGGCGAATCCGGCGCACCAAACCAGAAGTCGAGCACCTCGCGCGCGGCGCTTGGCAGCGCCAGGTAGTCAGCGCTCGGGTGCCCTGCCCCGTTCGCTTCGAATGCGCGAGGGTCCCCCCCAGCCTGCTCCGTCGCCCTGAAGCCCCCTTCTTCGATGTCGTGCGGATGCGTCATGCAATCTCCAATACGAGGCGCCGCGTGCGAGCGCTTTTCTTTTCCAATTTGGCCACGCGCAGCACGCCGATCTCGGCCGTATTGGCCACATGCGTGCCGCCGCACGGCTGCAAGTCGACGCTCTCGATGCGCAGCAGACGCACGCGCCCGAGCCCCATCGGCGGCTTCACGCTCATCGTGCGCACGAGTTCGGGACGCGCGGTCATCTCTTCGTCGGTGATCCATTCGGTCGATACGCGGTGCTCCCCTTTGACGAGCTCGGCAAGCCGTGCCTCGACCTGCTCGCGCTCGATCGGTTCAGCCGTCGCGAAGTCCATGCGCGCGTAGTCGGCTGTGATGCTGCATCCGTCGACGGCGTAAGGCAGCACCGCGCACATCAGATGCGCGGCCGTATGCAGGCGCATGTGCCGGTAGCGGCGCGCCCAGTCGATCTCGGCCACGACCGCCTCGCCCACGCGCAACCGGCTCAGCAGCAACGCCTGGCCCGGCGCCGGCACGTGCACGACATCGTCGACCGTGGCGCCGTCGAACTTGGCCTTGCGCGCATCGGCAATCTCGATGCGCGTACCGTCGGCAAGCTCAAGCACGCCCGTGTCGCCGGCCTGCCCGCCGCCGAGCGGATAGAAGACCGTCCGATCGAGCACGATGCCGTGCTCATCGAGGTGGGTGATCGATGCCTCGCAGCGCGTGAGGTAAGCATCGTTGCGAAACAGTGCTTGCGTCGTCATGGCAGGACCTTTCTGGACAAGGGATCGAAACCGTTCGGCGCGTGTCTGTTTTGACTTCATCAAGCGCGCCGGCACCGCATGCGCATTATCGCGACGAACGATCGGCACAGAACAGGCTGCCCCGTGCCGCGCACGCACAGCACCGTACCGGTCGATCAACCGGGCCGGTTGCGCATCCAATGTTTCCGAATACTACTGACTGTTCGCGGCAGGTAAGTGCCGGCTCGGCAATTCGTCCTGCCACTCATCGAATAAGCGGCCTTGACGGCATCATATCGTTTCGACGAACGGGAACTCGTACCGGCTCGCGAAGACGGCGCATCGCCGGATGCGTGCCGTCCGGCCGCCGCGAAACGCAGACTTGCTTCGAAAGTGCGGGATCAAAGCCGCTCGAGAACTTCGAGACCGAGCAGCACAATGATAAGTACGCCAATCCATCTCACCGTCAATCTCAGGTTGGCGAGCTTCGCGCCGAGTGAAATCACGGCATCGGCGACAGGGTTCATCGCCCCTTCAGCATCCTCGTCACCGTTGGCCACGGCGCCACGCAACTCGGTCGTTGCGAAATCGATACGAAGGTGGGTGACATAGCCGGTTGCGATATGCGGCCATTCACCCGTGCTGTCGCTCTCGCTCCTGTCAGGCCTGAGAAACAGGCGAGCCCGACGTGCAGGGTTGTCCGGCGCGTTTTCGGCCGTGTAGAGATGCCGCAGGACGAGGCCCAACTCGACCCCACCGAGCTGGCCATCCGCGCTCGCCCTGGACAGCGCCTGCAGGCAGGCTTGGGGAATGTGGCAGGCAAGCCACCACTGATCGGGCTCTCCCGTCTCGTCGTCGGCGCCGTTGAATCCCAAGCGAGCCGTGCCGAGCGTCACATCGGAATACGAAATGCCGAGTTCGTCCTCCAACTGGCGCAGGCCTACCCGGTCGCCTGTGCTCACGTCGCGCGCCCCAAAAGACACGTCAACCGTACGCGTCGTGTGCGCATCGTCGCCGATGATCGCCAACTCCCGGCCGTCGAGATACGCCAGCCCGTGCAGCGACGTGGAAAGTGTCGGCTGTTTGTCTTCGTCCAAGGGCTCGGCAAGCTGCTTCACCACCTGGAGGCGCCCCAACTTCAGCCACATGGACCGGGCAGGGTAATAAGCCTTTTTTTCGATCTCGGACCCGACATATTCGAGGGAGTGATCCTGCCGCTCGATGAATTCGTCCGCGACCTTCTTGTCCGCTAGCATGGCGCGCCCCCCGCTCGCAATGCGATCTGCCGATGAGCGCAACTGTAATCGCGGCGACGCCCGACTTTGTATGATGAAGGGCACACAAAGACACAAGAATTACGCAGTGGGCGGCGATCGAATCCATCGTGCCCAAGATCGGCTGCACGAGCCAGACGCTGCTGGGGTCGGTCAAGCGAGATGAAGTCGATCAACCAGGTCGGTTGCGCATCCAGTCGGCCGTGTCGTAGAACGACATCATCAAACGCTCGCGCAGCGGCTCGCCCAATCCCATGTCGTCCATCGCCCAGGCTATGCACCGCAGCCACTGGTCGCGCTCAGACGATGCGATTGCAAACGGCAGGTGCCGCGCACGCAGTCGTGGATGGCCGAAGCGCTCGATGTAGTGATCGGGGCCGCCGAGCCAGCCGCACAAGAACCAGAACAGCTTGTCGCGCGAGCCGTCGAGCGAGGGCGGGTGCATCGCGCGGATACCCGCGAACTCGGGCTCGAGATCCATCAAATCGTAGAAACGGTCGACGAGTTCGCGCACGCGCGCCTCACCGCCCACGAGTTCGAATGCCGTCGGCTGGGACGGCACTTCGTCGTCGGTCTTATCGGTCATACGTAATACGTCAAGCCAAGAAAAAAGAAACGGAATGGAACGGAAAGCCTGCGCGCGTGAAGTGGTCGCGGCCGTGCCTCACGCGTCGCGCAACGACTGCGCTGCCGGACGCCGCAGCACGCGTGCGAGGCTCAGCCAGCCGCCTACACCCGCGCATACGACGCCGGCCGCCACGCCGACCGGCAGTAGCCACGGGTCGAAGTCGAGGTAGAAGTCGAACACGCGCGTGGCGAGCACCGAGCCCAGCGCTTGCGCGCCAGCTGCCGCCATGAGTCCGGCAAGCGCCCCGACGGCGGCGAACTCGGACAGCTGCACCGCACGCACCTGCCGATGCGATGCGCCAAGCGCACGCAGCAAGGCCGATTCTCGCACGCGCTCGTCACGCGTGCCGGCGAGCGCCGCATACAGCACGAGCACGCCAGCGGCCAACGTGAACGCAAACAGGAACTGCACGGCGCCGATCACCTGATCGAGCACATGCTGCACCTGCGCCAGGATCGGCCCTGTGTCGATCGCCGTCAGGTTCGGATGCTCGGCGATCAGCGCGTCAAGCACCGCGCGCCGCTGCGGCGGCAGATAGAAACTCGTGATGAAGGTGGCCGGGAAACCTTGCAGCGAGGCCGGCGGCATCAACACGAAGAAGTTGACCTTGAACGAGCCCCAATCGAGCTTGCGCACGCTCGTGACCGGGGCCTCGACCGGCAAGCCCGTCACATCGAAGCGCAGCACGTCCCCCACTTTCACGCCGATCAGTTTCGCGAGTCCCGCTTCGATCGAGATCTCGGGCTTCGTCGCCGCGCCGAACCAGCGGCCGTCGGTAATGCGATTGTCGTCGGGCAGGCTCGCGCGGTACGAGAGGTTGAACTCGCGATCGACGAGGCGGCGCGCGTCGTCGTTCTTGTACGCGCCTGGGTCGACCGGCTTGCCGTCGATGGCGAGCAGTCTGCCGCGCACGAACGGTTCGAGTACGACGCCGGGCACGCCGTGCGTGCTCAGGTAGCTCAGCACGGCCTCACGCTGGTCAGGCTGGATGTCGATGATGAATTCGTTCGGCGCATCGGGCGGCGTCGACTTGCGCCAGCCCGCCACGAGATCGTTGCGTGTCATCGCGATCAGCAGCAGGCACATGAGACCGATCGCCAGCGCCGTGATCTGCAACGCGCTGGCCGCCCCGCGCCGCTCGAGCGACGCCAGCGCATACCGCCAGCCGAGACTCGCGCGCAGCGCCACGCTGCGCTCACTGCGCGCCAGATGCGACATGGCCCACAGCGCGGCGCGCGCGAGGCTCGCGAAGACGACCAGCCCCAGCGCAAAGCCGCCCGCGACGATGCTGCCAAGCTTCAGTTCACCGGCCGCCAACACGAGCAGACCCGCGAACAGTGCGATGCCGAGCGCGTACGCGGGCCATGCCGTGCGGGCCTGGCCATCCCATTCGCGACGCAGCACACGCACGGGCGGCACGCGCGTAAGGGGCAACAGCGGCGGCAAGGCGAAGCCGAACAGCAGCACGAGTCCGGCCGCGAGGCCCTCGACGGCCGGCAGCAGGCTCGGCTGCGGCAAGTCGACGGCGATGAGCTCGCCGAGCCAGGCCAGCAGCGCGAAGTGTCCCGCGTAACCGAGCGCGACGCCGGCCACGCCCGCCACCAAGCCGACGAACAGGAACTCGAGCGCGACCAGCGTGCGCAACGTGCGCTCGGCCAGACCGAAGCAGCGCATGACCGCACAGCCGTCGAGATGGCGCCGTGTGTAGCGATGCGCGGCCATCGCGATCGCGACGGCCGCCAACAGCGCCGTCAGCAGCGCCACGAGACGCAGAAAGTGTCCGGCCCGATCGAGCGTCTGACGCACTTGCGGCTGGCCGTCCTGCAGCGACTCGAGCGCGACGCCGCGCAGCTTGCCGCCGTCGACGTGCGCATGCGCGAACTGGGCGAACTGGGCGACGGCGTCGTCGCCGCCCGCGACAAGCAACCGATACGTCACGCGGCTGCCGTAGCCGAGGAGCCCCGTCGACGCGAGCTCGTCCTCGCGCAGCATCAGGCGCGGCGAAAAGTTGACGAACGAGAAGCCGCGATCGAGCTCGCGCGTGATGACCGCGCCGATCGTGAACGTGCGCGCGCCCAGCACGACTTGATCGCCGACGCGAGCGTTCAATGCGCCGAGCAGTTCGGCGTCGACCCACGCCGTGCCACGTGACGGCATGCCGGTGGCCGGTGCATCGGGCGCATCGGGCGCCGCCGCAATGCGCAGCGCCCCGCGCAGCGGATAAGTCGGGGAGACCGCCTTGACAGCCGCCAGCCGCGCGCTCGGCAACGCACCGGGGGCCGCCTCGTCGCCGCCCGCGCGCATCACCATGCTGGGAAAGATCGTCGTCGTCGCCGTGCGCAGCCCCAGCGCGCGGGCTTCATTGAAAAAAAAAGAGTCGAGCGGATGATCGGCACGGACGATGAAATCGGCCGCGATCATGCGGCGCGCATCGCGTTCGAGCCCTTGTTGCAGACGATCGGCCAGGAACCCGACGCTGGCGAGCGCCGCGACGGCCAAGACGAGCGCCAGCACGAGCATTGTCAGCTCGCCCGAGCGCCAGTCGCGCGCGGTCATCCGCGCCGCCTGGCGTACGGTATCCGCGAAGGTGTAGCGGCGGCGCGGCCCGCCATCGATCGGCTGGCTCAATCGCGCTTGCCCCCGAACGAGCCCAAGCGCGACACCATGTGCGCCGCCATGCCGCGAAAGCCCCCCTGCACGCCGCGCCACAGCCGCGGCAACGCCCAGCTCGAAAACGCGAGGAAGCCGACCATCAGCAGCAGGAACAGCAAAGGCACGAACAGCGCGAGCGCCAGCCCCACGCACACGAGCACGTCCTCGGTCGACGAAGCGATCCAGTTCGACAGCGGCTCGGGCGAGAGATTGATCAGCGCGCGTGTGCCGGCCTTGGTCAGATGCGCCGAGCCGGCCAGCGTGCCGCCGGCGAGCGCGGCCACCGTCAACAACGCAGGGTCGGCATGGCCGAGCGAGCCGGCAGCCAGCAGCGCCCCGGCCGGGATGCGGATGAACGTATGGATCGCGTCCCACAGCGAGTCGAATGCGGGTATGCGATCGGCGAGGAATTCGGCGACGGTCAGCACGGCGGCCGTGCCGATGACCCAAGGCGAGGCGAGCGCCGACAACGTGTCGGGAAGATGCACGATGCCAAGCCGGGCGAATACGCCCACGAGCAGCACCGTCAGATAAAGGCGCAGGCCGCTGGCCCATGACAGGCCGGCGCCGAGCGAAAGTGCGTCGAGCATTGCCCCCTCCCCTTTGTCGTGGCGACGGCCACTTCGCGCGGCATCAGGCGCGCGGAAGGCTGTCACGGGCCGCGCGCGCCCCGCGGCGCGCGACTTGCATCCCATTATAGACAGGTCGCCGGTACGCCAACGCGCGATGCGCCGTTGCTGACGGGGGCCGTACGCAAGCTGCGCGTCAGGCGGCGCCGACGAGCCGGTAGCCGACGCCGGTTTCCGTGACGATGTGCTCCGGCTGGGCCGGATCGCGCTCGAGCTTCTGACGCAGGTGCGCCATATAGATGCGCAGATAGTGGTTGCTCTCGACGTGCGACGGGCCCCACACGTCGCGCAGCAGCTGCCGGTGCGTCAGCACGCGGCCTGCATGGCGCACGAGCGTCGCGAGCAGGCGGTATTCGATCGGCGTCAGGTGCACGGGCGCGCCGTCGCGCGACACGAGCCGCTGCGCGAGATCGACGCAGACCGGGCCGAAGCGCACCTGCGGCGACTCGCTCGTGCCTGCCAGGTTGCGCCGGCGCAGATGCGCGCGAATGCGCGCGAGCAACTCCGAGACGCCGAACGGCTTGGTCAGATAGTCGTCGGCACCCGCGTCGAGCGCGGCGACCTTTTCGGCCTCGTGCGTGCGCGCCGACAACACGATGACGGGCATCTCGCTCCAGCCGCGCAACTCGCGGATCACGTCGAGCCCGTCGGTGTCGGGCAGGCCCAGGTCGACGATGACGAGGTCAGGCTTGCGCGTGGCCGCCTCGACGAGCCCCTGCTTGCCCGTTTCCGCGTCGTACACGGCAATGCCCTCGGTCTCGAGCGACGTGCGCACGAAGCGGCGGATCTGCTTTTCGTCCTCGATCAGGACAACGGTGATGGTAGGCTCACTCATGATGCTTTATTCGTTGTGGGCGTCGCGTTCGACGCTGTGCCTTCGGCTACGGGCGGCAGCGCGGGAAGCGCCTCGATATCGCCTTCGACGTCAGGCGCGGCCGGTGGCGTCTCGACCGGCAGGGTAAACCAGAACTGCGCGCCGATGATCGTGCCTTCGGGACCGAGGCGGTTCGCCGCGCCGATCGTGCCGCCGTGCGCTTCGACGATCGCGCGGCAGATCGCCAGCCCGAGGCCGATGCCGGGCTTGGCCGATTCCTTTTCGCCGCGCGTGAACTTCTCGAAGATGCGCGCTTCCATGCCGTGCGGCAGACCGGGGCCGTTATCGTCGACCGTCACGCGCACGAACGGCCTGCCGTCCTCGTCGATGCGCTGCGCGCCGATCGCGATCGGCGTGCCGGCCGGCGTGTACTTCGCCGCGTTCTCGAACAGGTTCGAGAACAGCCGCTCCATCAATACCGCGTCGAGCTGCAACAGCGGCAGCTCGGGCGCCAGCGTGACACTGGCCGGATGCGGGGCGAGCACGCGCTTGCAGGCCGCGAGCGCAGCGCCGACCGTTTCCTCGAGCGGCGTCCATTGCCGGTTCAAGCGCAGGCTGCCGGCTTGCAGGCGCGCCATATCGAGCAGGTTCGTGACGATGCCCGTCATGCGCAACGCTTCCTCGTGGATGGCCTCGACGAGCTCGTCGCCGGGCTGTGGGGCAGCCATGCCCGCGCGCGTCTGCGCGAGCATCGACGAGAAACCGACGATGGCCGTCAGCGGCGTGCGCAAGTCGTGCGAAATGGCCGACAGCAGCGAATTGCGCAGGCGCTCGGACTCCATGTTCACGAGCGCATCGCGCGCGATGTCGACATAGTGGACACGCTCGAGCGCGAGCGCGATCTGCGCCGCGAACGCATCGAGCATGCGCTGCTGCTCGGGAATGGCGAGCTCGCTGGCATTTTCCATGACCACGGCCAGCACGCCGCGCGTGCGCATCGGCGCCTTCAGCGGCAAATACAGGGCCTGCGCGGCCGGCAGCGTATCGGTGCCGCGGCCTGCCGGCTTTTGCTGGTCGTAGACCCACTGCCCTACGTCGATATCGAGCGCCTCGCCTTGCAGCGTGACCTTTTCGTCGGGCTCCTCGATCTTCTGTTTCACCTTGTCGGCACTGTCGGGCAGCAGGATCGCGACGCGCGCGCGAAACACCTCGCTGACGTGGCGGCTGCCGATCTCGACGATCTGCTCGGTCGTCAGCGCCGCGCCGAGCTCACGCGCCATCGCGTACATCGCGCCCGTACGCCGTTCGCGATGTCGTGCCACGCTGGCCTCGCGGCGCAGGCTCGACGTGAGGTGGCTGATCACGAGGGAAGTCAGCAGCATGCCGAGGAAGGTCAGCAGATACTGCGTATCGGTGACCGAAAACGACATGCGCGGCGGCACGAAGAAGAAGTCGAACGCCGCCACCGACAGGAACGACAGCAGGACGCCGGGCCCGCGTCCGAGCCGGACGGCCGTGAACACGACGCCAAGCAGATACAGCATGACGAGGTTCGTCAGGTCGAGGTGCACCATCAGACGGCTCGCGATGGCCGTGATGACGGCACAGATCGCCGTCGCATAGGCATAGCTCGACGGCGGCGAACGCCAGGCGCTGCCGGCCGCGAGCGCCTCGCGCCATGCGCGAGCGCCATCGTCGAGCGCCGTGCCGCTCGCGCGGCTCGAACGTGTCTCCTGCTCGCCGAACGCGCGGATCAGCGTGACGTCGACGTCGCCGGCACGCTCGGCCAGCCGCTCGCCCATCGGCCGGCGCAGCCAGCGCGAAACGCCCGTGCGCACCGAGCCGCCCGCCACGAGCTTGGATACATTGCGCACGCGCGCATAGCCCACCAGCGCCGCGATGGCATCGCTGGCGGCCAGCGTGGCCGTCTCGGCGCCGAGCTCGGCCGCGAGCTTCAGCGCGTTCAACGTGTGCTCGCGCGTGGCATCGGACAGCCGTTGCAGCTTGGGCGTCTCGACATAGACGGCGATCCAGTCGGCTTTCAGGCTGGCCGCGAGCCGGGCCGCCGCGCGCACGAGCATCGGCGCCTCGGGCCCGGGCCCCACGCACACGAGCAGCCGCTCACGCGCCTGCCAGATACGCTGGATCGAGCGGTCGGCACGATACTCGCGCATCTGCGCGTCGACGCGATCGGCCGTGCGCCGCAGCGCGAGCTCGCGCAGCGCGATCAGGTTGCCCTTGCGGAAGAAATTGCGCACGGCGCGCTCGGCCTGCTGTGCCAGATAGACCTTGCCGTCGCGCAGGCGATCGAGCAATTCCTCGGCCGGCAAGTCGACGAGGGTGACTTCGTCGGCCATGTCGAACACGCGGTCGGGCACGGTCTCCCACACGCGAATGCCGGTGATCTGCCCCACGACGTCGTTCAGGCTCTCGAGGTGCTGCACGTTGACGGTCGTATAGACGTCGATGCCGGCGTCGAGCAGTTCCTGCACATCCTGCCAGCGCTTCAGATGGCGTGCGCCCTGCACGTTCGAGTGCGCGAGCTCGTCGACGAGCACCAGCTGCGGCTTGCGCGCGAGCGCAGCATCGAGATCGAACTCGCCGAGCTTGCGCCCGCGATACTCGATTTGCGCGAGCGGCAGCATCTCGAGCCCTTCGACGAGCGCGGCCGTTTCCTTGCGGCCGTGCGTCTCGGCGATGCCGACGATGACGTCGACGCCCTCGTCTTTGCGGCGGCGCGCGGCTTGCAGCATCGCATAGGTCTTGCCAACGCCGGCCGACGCGCCAAAGAAGACCTTCAGCTTGCCGCGCTGGCGCCGCTCTTCGTCGCGTTGCAGTCGATCGAGCAGTTGATCGGGATCGGGTCGGTTCATGCGAAAACAGTATGACGGACTGCGCAATAACAAGTGCGCGATGCTCCTATTGTCGAAGCACCGCGCGCAAAAGGCAAAGGCGACGCCCCATGCCGGCGGCGCCGCCTTTGCACAGCTAGGCCCCTGCTCAGCCGTGGCTGCCGTGCGCAGCCGCGTCGAGCGCGAGGTTCAGCTTCAGCACGTTCACGCGCGGCTCGCCGAACAGGCCGAACTGACGCCCGCTCGTGTTGCTCGCGACGATCGCTTCGACGTCGGCCGCCGACATATTGCGTGCCTTGGCTACGCGCTCGACCTGATAGACCGCCGCGGCCGGGCTGATCTCGGGATCGAGCCCGCTACCCGAGGACGTCACCAGATCGACGGGCACCGGCTTGGACATGTCCGTGCCGGCCGCCTTCAGCGCCTCGATACGGCCTTTCACCTCATCGGCGAGCGCCGGATTCGTCGGGCCCGTGTTCGAGCCACCCGAGTTCGAGGCGTTGTACGGCTGCGGGCTGGTCGCCGACAAACGCCCCCAGAAGTACTTCGGCGCATCGAATTGCTGGCCGATCAGCGCCGAGCCCACGGCCTTGCCATCGTGCTCGATGATGCTGCCGTTGGCTTGGAACGGGAAGACCGCTTGCCCGATGGCCGTGACGACGGCCGGATAAGCGAGCCCGGTGATCGCGGTCAGCACGGCGAAGACGACGAGAAGCGGACGAAAGAAGGAGTTCATTTTCACATTTCCTTGGCAATGACGAGCCGATCAATCAAACCCAGCCCAGTGCGGCCAGCACCATGTCGATCAGCTTGATGCCGACGAACGGCACGAGAATGCCGCCAAGCCCGTAGACCAGCAGGTTGCGGCGCAACAGCATGGCCGCGCCGAGCGGCCGGTAGCGCACGCCCTTCAGCGCGAGCGGGATCAACATCACGATGATCAGCGCGTTGAAGATCACCGCCGACATGATGCTCGATGCCGGCGTCGCCAGATGCATGACGTTCAGCGCGTTGAGCTGCGGATAGGTCGTCGCAAACACGGCCGGAATGATCGCGAAGTACTTGGCCACGTCGTTGGCGATCGAGAACGTCGTCAGCGAGCCGCGCGTCATCAGCATTTGCTTGCCGATCTCGACGATCTCGATGAGCTTGGTCGGGTTCGAATCGAGGTCGACCATGTTGCCCGCCTCCTTCGCCGCCTGCGTACCCGTGTTCATCGCCACGGCCACGTCGGCTTGCGCGAGCGCCGGCGCGTCGTTCGTGCCGTCGCCCGTCATCGCCACGAGCCGGCCTTCGGCCTGATGCGCGCGAATCGTCTTGAGCTTCGTTTCGGGCGTGGCTTCGGCCAGGAAGTCATCCACGCCGGCTTCGGCCGCGATGGCCGCCGCCGTGAGCCGGTTGTCGCCGGTCACCATGATGGTCTTGATGCCCATCTTGCGCAGTTCGGCAAAGCGCTCCTTGATGCCGCCCTTCACGATGTCCTTGAGCTCGATCACGCCCAGGATGCGTGCCGCGCCGCCAACCTTTTCAGCCACGACGAGCGGCGTGCTGCCGCGACGGGCCACTTCGGCCACCGCATTCGCCACTTCCGGCGAAAAGCGTCCGCCGTTCGCTTCGACGTACGTCTTCAACGCGTCGGCCGCGCCCTTGCGGATCTCGCGGTCGGCCAGGTCCACGCCGCTCATGCGTGTCTGTGCGCTGAACGCGATGAACGTCGGATGCAGCGCAGCCATGTCGCGTTGGCGGATGTTGAAGCGCTGCTTGGCGAGCACGACGATGCTGCGGCCTTCGGGCGTTTCGTCGGCCAACGAAGACAGCTGCGCCGCATCGGCGAGCGCCTCCTCGGCGATACCCGGGGCCGGCACGAAGCTCGATGCCTGCCGGTTGCCGAGCGTGATGGTGCCGGTCTTGTCGAGCAACAGCACGTCGACGTCACCGGCCGCTTCGACTGCGCGGCCCGACGTCGCGATCACGTTGGCCTGCATCATGCGGCTCATACCGGCCACGCCGATCGCCGACAACAAGCCACCGATCGTCGTCGGAATCAGGCACACGAGCAGTGCGACGAGCGCCGTGATCGTGACGACATGGCCGGCCTTGGCCGCCTCGACCGAGAACATCGAGAACGGCAACAGGGTCACCGTGGCGAGCAGCAGCACGATCGTCAACGCCACGAGCAGGATCGTCAGCGCGATCTCGTTGGGCGTCTTCTGACGCTTGGCGCCTTCGACCATCGCGATCATGCGGTCGAGGAACGCTTCGCCCGGATTGGCCGTGACGCGCACGACGATCCAGTCAGACAGCACGCGCGTGCCGCCCGTCACCGACGAGAAGTCGCCGCCCGATTCGCGGATCACCGGTGCCGATTCGCCCGTGATGGCCGATTCGTCGACCGACGCCACGCCTTCGATGACTTCACCGTCGGCGGGAATCGTGTCGCCCGTTTCGACGAGCACCACATCGCCGCGGCGCAGGTCGGTGGCCGTGACGATGCGCACGGGCGATTTCGGATGCGGCTCATTGAGCTTTTTCGCCATCACGTCGCGCTTGGCGCTGCGCAGCGACGCGGCCTGCGCCTTCGAGCGCCCTTCTGCGAGCGCTTCGGCGAAGTTTGCGAACAGCACGGTGAACCACAGCCACAGCGTGACGGCCAGAATGAACCCCGACGGCGCTTCGGCCTGGCCCGCGAGCGCAGCCAGCCACAGGATCGTCGTGAGGATGCTGCCGACGTACACGCAGAACATCACAGGGTTGCGCAGCTGCGTACGCGGCGTCAGTTTTTTGAACGAGTCCACGATCGCCGGGCGCACCAGCGCCGGATCGAACATGGACCGAGTAGCGGAATGTTGAGTCATGTGAATTCTCGAATGCGCTTGTCGCGTTCCTCGATCAATGGCCCGCGATCATCATCAGATGCTCGACGGCGGGGCCCAGCGCGAGCGCCGGCACGTAGGTCAGCGCGCCGACCAGCAAGACGGTGCCGAGCAGCAGCACGACGAACAGCGGGCCGTGCGTGGGCATCGTGCCGCTCGTGACGGCCACGCGCTTCTTAGCGGCCAGCGAACCGGCGATCGCCAGCACGGGCACGATCGTGCCGAAGCGGCCGAACCACATCGCAATGGCGGTCATCCAGTTGTAGAACGGCGTGTTCACCGACAGACCCGCAAACGCGCTGCCGTTGTTGTTCGCCGCCGAGCTGAACGCGTAGAGAATCTCCGAGAAACCGTGCGGGCCCGGGTTCGCGATGCCGGCCTTGCCTGCGGCCGTGAGCACGGCCACGGAGGTGCCGACGAGCACGAGCAGCGGCGTAAGCAGAATCACGATCGAGACCATCTTCATCTCGAACGATTCGATCTTCTTGCCGACGTATTCGGGCGTGCGGCCGATCATCAGGCCTGCGACGAACACGGCGAGCAGCGCGAACACGAGCATGCCGTACATGCCGGAGCCGACCCCACCGAAGATCACTTCACCGAGCTGCATCGACAGCATCGGCACGAGGCCGCCGATCGGCGTCAGCGAATCGTGCATGGCGTCGACGGCGCCGCACGACGCGACCGTCGTCGCCACCGTGAAGATGCCCGTCTGCGCGATACCGAAGCGCGTTTCCTTGCCTTCCATGTTGCCGCCCGCTTGCAGCTGGCTCGCCGACTGATCGACGTGCAGCGTGCTGAACAGCGGGTTGCCGGCCTGCTCGGCGCCGACCTCGGTCACCACGGCCGCTGCGAACGCGATCGTCATGACGGCGAGCACGGCGATCCCTTGCTTGCGGTCCATCACCATGTTGCCGAACACGAGGCACAGCGCGGCCGGAATGATGAGGATCGAGAAGATCTGCACGAAGTTCGAGAACGGCGTCGGGTTTTCGAACGGGTGTGCCGAGTTCGCATTGAAGAAACCGCCACCGTTCGTGCCGAGCATCTTGATCGCTTCTTGCGAGGCGACCGGGCCCATCGCGATCGTCTGCTTCGTCACCGGCGTGTCGACCATCACCGGGTTGCCCTTCGCATCCTTCACGGCATTGCCTTGCGCATCGAGCTTGGGCGCCGAATAGGTGGTCGCCTGCAGCACGGGCACGTCCTCGTACGTCTTCATGTTCTGAATGACGCCCTGGCTCATCAGCACGGCAGCCACGATGACGGACATCGGCACGAGCACGTACATCGTCACGCGCGTGAGGTCGACCCAGAAGTTGCCGATCGTCTGCGCCGTATGGCGCGCAAAGCCGCGGATCAGCGCGATGACGACGACGATACCGGTGGCCGCAGACAGGAAGTTGTGCGTCGCCAGGCCCAGCATCTGCGTCAGATAGCTGACCGTCGCCTCGGGCGTGTAGTCCTGCCAGTTCGTGTTAGTCGCGAAGCTGACGGCCGTGTTGAAGGCGCTGTCGACCGTCATCGGCCCGAACTGCTGCGGGTTACCCGGCAGCCATTGCTGAACGCGCAGCAGCCCATACGTGAAGATCGTGCCGAGCACGTTGAACGCGATCGTCGCGAGCGCGTAGTGCTTCCAGTTCATCTCGGCGTTCGCATCGACGCCGGCGAGCCGATAGAAGAAGCGCTCGATCGGGCCGCCAAGGCGCACGATGCGCGAGCTGCCGTCCATGACGCGCGTGATGTAGCGCGATACGGGCACGGCAGCAGCCAGCAGAACGACGAGGAAAACGGCTGCTTGCAGGAGGTTGTTCGAATTCATTCGATGTCCTCCGCGCACAGCAGTGCATAGACGAGATAAGCGAACAGCAGCGCCGTCGCCGCGCCCGATAACCACAGCATCCAGGTCATGAGCGTTCCCCCTGGCCGCGGCGTGCCCGATAGAGCTTGTCGCAGCCCGCAATCAACGCGAAGGTCAGCGCCGCGAACAGCACGATGCCCCCGACATACACCACATCCATTTATGTTCTCCATTTGAACGGATTTTGGACGGTGTAATCGTAGGGAAGCCCGCGTAAATGACGGGTCAAACCTTTTCGCATACGCGTAAACAACGCGTAAACGACGAAAGCGGCGCTGGACGCCGCTTTCGTTTTGCTTACGCAATGCTCGGGCTGCGCCGCGCTTGCCGCATCAGGGGATCAGGATCGTCGACCCCGTCGTCTTGCGCGCCTCGAGATCGCGATGCGCCTCTCCCACGTCCTTCAGCGCATAGCGCTGGCGGATGTTGGTCTTGACCTTGCCCGAGGACAGGACGTCGAACAGCTCGGCCGCCATCGCCTCGAGTGCACCGGGCTGGCCCATATAGGAGAACAGCGTCGGCCGCGTGAAGAACAGCGAGCCGCGGTTCGAGAACTCGGACGACTCGATCGGCGGCAGCGGCCCCGATGCGTTGCCGAAGCTCACGAAGTAGCCGAGCGGCGCGAGGCAGTCGAGCGAGCCTTTGTAGGTGTCCTTACCGATCGAATCGTAGACGACGGGCACCCCCGCGCCGCCCGTGATCTCCTTCACGCGCTCGGTGAAGTTCTCGCGCGTGTAGACGATCGCGTGGTCGCAGCCGTGCGCCTTGACTAGCTCGGCTTTCTCGTCGGAGCCGACCGTGCCGATGACGGTCGCGCCGAGCGCCTTGGCCCACTGGCACACGAACAGGCCCACGCCGCCGGCGGCCGCATGGATCAGGATCGTCTGCCCCGGCTGCACGCGATAGGTCTGGCGCAGCAGATACTGCGCGGTCAGGCCTTGCAGCATCGCCGAGGCCGCATCGTCGAACGACACCGCATCGGGCAGCTTCACGAGCGCCGCGGCCGGCAGCACGCGCGCTTCGCAATAAGCGCCGGGCGGCCGCGCGACGTACGCGACGCGATCGCCGTTCTTCAAATGCGTGACGCCGGCGCCGACCGCCGTGACCTCGCCGGCCGCCTCCATGCCGAGTCCGGCCGGCAATGGCTGCGGATAGAGACCGGTGCGAAAGTACACGTCGATGTAATTGAGGCCCACGGCGCGCTGCGCGATGCGCACTTCGCCAGGACCGGGCTCGCCGACCTCCACGTCGACCCACTGCATCACTTCAGGACCGCCCGTGCGTTCGTATCGAATCGCCTTGACCATCGTGCTCTCCTTCTCGTGTTCGGTTGGTTCGGGTGCTGCGGTTGATTCGGTTGGTTCGCCTGCTGCTGGCCGGCGCACGCTCAGGCAGCGTCGCTAGAGCGCTCCGCCAGCGCGTCGAGAATCATGCGCGCGGTGGCGACGTTCGTCGCGCACGGCACGTTGTGCACGTCGCATGCGCGCACGAGCGCATTGATGTCGGGCTCGTGCGGCTGCGGTGTCATGGGATCGCGCAGGAAGATGACCACATCGACTTCGCCTTGCGCGAGCTGCGCGCCGATCTGCAGGTCGCCGCCTTTCGGGCCCGACAGCATGCGCTCGACCGTGAGCCCGTGCGCGCTTGCGATGCGCCCGCCCGTGGTGCCGGTCGCGACGAGCGCACAGCGGCGCAGCGTGCCGACGTATTCGCCCGCGAGGGCGACGATGTCGTCTTTCTTGTGGTCGTGCGCGATCAGCGCAACGCGTGGGGTCATGACACGGCTCCTTGCTCGTTGATGCGGGGTCGATGCAGTAATAGTGTGAGGCGGCGGGCGACGGCGGGGAAATCCGGCTCGGACGCCGCGGGTGCGGGACGCTGCGCTAACGCGGACGCGACGTCGTCAGAACGTGCCGGGGTACGCGCCGCCGTCGATGAGCCAGTTCTGCCCCGTGATGTAGCCCGCATGCACGCTGCAGAGGAACGCGCAGGCCTTGCCGAATTCACCGGGTTCGCCGAAGCGGCCAGCCGGAATCGTCTTCATGCGCGCGCGGCGCGCCTCATCGAGGCTGACTCCCTTGCTCGACGCCTGCGCCGTGAACGTGGCCGCGATGCGGTCCGTGTCGAACAGGCCCGGCAACAGGTTGTTGATCGTCACGTTGTGCTGCGCGACGTTGCGGGCCACGCCGGCCACGAAGCCCGTCAAGCCCGAGCGCGCGCCGTTGGACAGGCCCAGCACGTCGATCGGCGCCTTCACGGACGAGCTCGTGATGTTGACGATGCGACCGAAACCGCGCGCGATCATGCCGTCGATGGTGGCCTGGATCAGCGCGATCGGCGTCAGCATGTTGGCCTCGAGCGCACGTAGCCAGTCGTCGTGCGTGAACTGCCGGAAGTCGCCCGGGGGCGGGCCGCCCGCGTTGTTGACGAGGATGTCGGGCTCGGGACAGGCCGCCAGTGCCTGTGCGCGGCCGTCAGGCGTCGTGATGTCACAGGCGACCGTGCGTACGCGCACACCTGTCTTCGCACGGATGTCGTCGGCCGTTTGCTCGAGCGTCTCGGCCGTGCGCGCCACGATCACGAGCTCCACGCCCTCCGCGGCCAATGCCTCGGCACAGCCGCGCCCGAGACCCTTGCTCGCCGCGCACACGAGCGCACGTCGCCCAGCGATTCCCATGTCCATACGTGTTCCTGACGGTTCGGATAACGAATGCGGACGATTGTAGAAGAATCGCTTGTTCGCTGCCGAAGGCGCGCACAGCACCGCATCGGATCCGCGCGGCCGCCCCGTCTTTCGGTAAACTTGCGCCCATCCCCAATCTATTGACGCGTGGCGCCCATGAAACAAGACAGCCGCTTTCCGAACCTCTTCATCCTCAACCATCCGCTGATCCAGCACAAACTCACGCACATGCGCGACAAGGACACGTCCACACGCACGTTCCGCGAGCTGCTGCGCGAGATCACCTTGCTGATGGGTTACGAGATCACGCGCAACCTGCCGATCACGACCAAGCGCATGGCTACGCCGCTCGTCGAAATCGACGCGCCCGTCATCGCCGGCAAGAAGCTCGCGATCGTCCCCGTGCTGCGCGCGGGCGTGGGCATGTCCGACGGCTTGCTCGAGCTGATTCCGTCGGCACGCGTCGGCCACATCGGCGTGTATCGCGACGCGGAGCATCGCCCCGTCGAATACCTCGTGCGCCTGCCCGACGTCGAGGACCGCATCTTCATCCTGTGCGATCCGATGGTGGCGACGGGTTACTCGGCCGTGCACGCCATCGACGTGCTCAAGCGCCGCAACGTGCCCGGCGACCGCATCCTGTTTCTCGCGCTCGTGGCGGCCCCGGAAGGCGTCGAGGTGTTCCAGCAGGCACACCCGGACGTCAAGCTGTACGTCGCGTCGCTCGATTCGCACCTGGACGAGCACGCCTACATCGTGCCGGGCCTCGGCGACGCCGGCGATCGTCTGTTCGGCACAAAGAACTGACGAATAGGGGGCGCTCGGCGCCGGCCGCGCCCCACCTGCCCCGCCGCTTACCGCTTCCCGGCGGGAAGCGGCATGTTAAAATCGCCTTCTGCTCATCGAGCGGCCCGCCCTGCTTACCGCTCAAGCTCGCGCGCGACGCGCCGCCCGATATCGCGACCATTCGCACATTCGCACCGACAAAACGCATCATGCGTGCGCCCAGCGCGCACGCGACGGAGAAACGGTATGGCTGGTCATTCCAAATGGGCCAACATCAAGCATAAGAAAGCCGCTGCCGACGCCAAGCGCGGCAAGGTCTGGACTCGTCTGATCAAGGAAATCCAAGTCGCGGCCCGCATGGGCGGCGGCGACGCCGATTCGAACCCGCGTCTGCGCCTCGCCGTCGACAAGGCCTACGACGCGAACATGCCGAAGGACAACATCAATCGCGCGATCCAACGCGGCGTCGGTGGTGTCGATGGCGCGAACTACGAAGAAATCCGCTACGAAGGCTACGGCATCGGCGGCGCTGCGGTCATCGTCGACACGATGACCGACAATCGCACGCGCACCGTCGCCGAAGTGCGGCACGCGTTCTCGAAGTTCGGCGGCAACATGGGCACGGACGGCTCGGTGTCGTTCCTGTTCGATCACGTCGGACAATTCATCTTCGCGCCCGGCACGCCCGAGGACAAGCTCATGGACGCGGCACTCGAAGCCGGCGCCGACGACGTCCTCACGAACGACGACGGCAGTATCGAAGTGCTGTCGCCGCCGCACGATTTCACCAAGGTCAAGACCGCGCTCGAAGCAGCGGGCTTCAAGGCCGAAATCGCCGAAGTGACGATGAAGCCGCAAACGGAAGTGGAATTCACTGGCGAAGACGCGGTGAAGATGCAAAAGTTGCTCGACGCGCTCGAGAATCTCGACGACGTGCAAGAGGTGTACACGAACGCCTCGATCGTCCTGGAGTAACCAGCGTGGCAAGCGTCGCGCGCAGCCGAGCGGCGGGCGCGGCGCGCTCGCTTAAAGAGCCCAGATTCTACGGCCGGCGCCTTGCGCCGGCCGTCCCTCTTTTACGTCTTCGGGGAATCATATGAAACTACTCGTCGTCGGTTCCGGCGGTCGCGAACACGCGCTCGCCTGGAAGCTCGCGCAATCGCCGCGCGTGCAGCTCGTCTACGTCGCGCCGGGCAACGGCGGTACGGCACAGGATGAGCGCCTGCTCAACATCGCCATCACCGATCCCGAAGCGCTGGCCGATTTCGCGGAGAAAGAGCAGATCGCCCTCACCGTGGTCGGCCCGGAAGGCCCGCTCGCGGCCGGCATCGTGAACCTCTTTCGCCAGCGTGGCCTGAAGATTTTCGGGCCGAGCAAGGAAGCCGCGCAGCTCGAGAGCTCGAAGGATTTCGCGAAGGCGTTCATGAAGCGCAACGGCATCCCGACGGCCGAGTACGAAACGTTCTCCGACGCCGCTGCCGCGCATGCCTACCTCGACAAGCAGGGCGCGCCGATCGTGATCAAGGCCGACGGGCTCGCGGCTGGCAAGGGCGTCGTCGTCGCCGCCACGCTCGACGAAGCCCATGCGGCCGTCGACATGATGCTGGCCGACAACAAGCTCGGCGATGCAGGCGCTCGCGTGGTCATCGAAGAATTCCTCGAGGGCGAAGAAGCGAGCTTCATCGTCATGGTCGACGGCAAGCATGTGCTGCCGCTCGCCTCAAGCCAGGACCACAAGCGGCTGCAAGACGGCGATGCCGGCCCCAACACGGGCGGCATGGGTGCCTACTCGCCCGCGCCGATCGTCACGCCGCAGCTGCACGCGCGCGTGATGCGCGAGATCATTCTGCCCACCGTGCGCGGCATGGAGAAGGAAGGCATCCGCTATACGGGCTTCCTGTACGCGGGCCTGATGATCGACACCGAAGGCAATCCGAAGACGCTCGAATTCAATTGCCGCATGGGCGACCCCGAAACGCAGCCGATCATGGCGCGCCTGAAGGGCGACTTCTCGAAGGTGCTCGAGCAGGCCATCGCCGGCACGCTCGACACGGTCGAGCTCACGTGGGACCGTCGCACGGCGCTCGGCGTCGTGCTGGCCGCGCACAACTACCCCGACACGCCGCGCAAGGGCGATCGCATCGGCGGCATCCCGCCCGAGACCGATGCGGCCGTCACGTTCCATGCCGGCACGGCGCTCGTCGACGACGGCAAGCTCGTGACCTCGGGTGGACGCGTGCTGTGCGTCGTGGGCCTGGCCGATTCGGTGCGTGGCGCGCAGTCTGCCGCTTACGAAACGATCAACCAGATCTCGTTCGACGGCATGCAGTACCGTCGCGACATCGGTTATCGCGCGGTCAACCGCAAACATTGAGGGGGTACGTCAAGCGCGGTGCGCGGCTGAAAGCCGCGGGGGTCGAGGGCGGGCGTTCGTTAAAATCGGAACAGCCCGTCCTGGTGACGACAGCCCCTGACACTTGTAGCCTGAAGCGCCCGCGCTTGCCTATCATGACCACCCCGATGACGACCCCGATGACCGCCTCGACTTTCGACGCCACTCCCGTTCGCGCTTACCTGCAAGGCCTGCAGACGCGCATTGCCGACGCGCTCGGCGCCCTCGACGGCAAGCCCTTCACGCGCGACGCGTGGGAGCGGCCGGCCGGCGAGCGCCTGGCGGGCGGCGGCGTGACGACCATCCTCGAGGACGGCGCACTGATCGAGCGCGGCGGGATCGGCTTCTCCGACGTGCGCGGCGGCGCGCTGCCGCCGTCGGCCAGCGCATCGCGCCCGCAGCTAGCGGGCCGCGGCTTCGAAGCGATGGGTGTGTCGCTGGTCATGCATCCGCGCAATCCGTACTGCCCGACGGCCCACATGAACGTGCGGCTGCTGTGCGCCACGAAGGAAGGCGAAGCGCCCGTGTTCTGGTTCGGCGGCGGCATGGACCTGACGCCCTACTACGCGTTCGAGGAAGACGCCGTGCACTTTCACCGTGTCTGCCGCGATGCGCTGGCGCCGTTCGGTGCCGAGCTGTACCCGCGCTTCAAGCACTGGTGCGACGACTACTTCTTCCTCAAGCATCGCAACGAGACGCGCGGCGTCGGCGGCATCTTCTACGACGATTTCGACGAGCTCGGCTTCGAGCGCTCGTTCGAGATGATGCGCAGCGTCGGCGACGCGTTCATCGAAGCCTACTTGCCGATCCTCGAAAAACGGCACGCGACCCCGTATGGCGAGCGCGAGCGCGCGTTCCAGGGCTATCGGCGCGGCCGCTACGTCGAGTTCAACCTCGTCTATGATCGCGGCACGCTGTTCGGCCTGCAAAGCGGCGGCCGCACCGAGTCGATTCTGCTGTCGATGCCGCCCATGGCGAATTGGCGCTATAACTGGCAGCCGGAGGCCGGCAGCCCCGAGGCCCGGCTCTACAGCGACTTCTTAAAACCTCGCGAGTGGCTCTGACCCGCCGCTCGCCCGCATCAAGGATCGACAACTGAATTCGCCCGCCCCGTCAGCCCATGCCGCACCCGACGCACCCATCCCGCTGCCACGCCGCGTGGGGCTGCTCGGCGGTACGTTCGATCCGATCCACAATGGCCACCTTGCGCTGGCTCGGCGCTTCGCCGAGCTGCTGCAGCTGACCGAACTCGTCCTGTTGCCGGCTGGCCAGCCCTGGCAAAAATCCGACGTCTCCAGCGCGCACCATCGTCTCGAGATGACGCGCGCAGCCGCCGCCTCGCTCGCGCTGCCGGGCGTGACCGTGACGGTCGCCCTTGACGAAATCGAGCACGACGGCCCGACCTATACCGTCGAGACGCTCACGCGCTGGCGCGCGCGCGAAGGCTTCGACGCCTCGCTCGCGCTGCTGATCGGCGCGGACCAGCTGCTGCGCCTCGATACCTGGCGTGACTGGCGGCATCTGTTCGATTTCGCGCACGTGTGCGCGGCCACGCGGCCCGGCTTCGATCTCGCCTCGCTCTCCCCGGAGCTGGCGCACGAGCTTGCGCGGCGCCGTGCCGACGACACACACGTACGCGGGACACCGAGCGGGCATTTGCTGATCGACACGACGCTCGCCCTCGACGTGTCGGCCACCGACATCCGCACGCACCTGCGCGCACACCTCGTTCCCAATACGCAGAGCGCCCCCGATACGATTCCGGCGGCGGTCTGGGACTATATTCTTCAACATCATCTGTACCATCAGTAACCATGGACATTCGTAAACTGCAACGCGCAATCGTGGACGCCCTCGAAGACGTCAAAGCGCAAGACATCAAAGTCTTCAACACGAGCCATCTGACCGAACTGTTCGATCGCGTGATCGTCGCGAGCGGCACCTCGAACCGGCAAACGAAGGCGCTCGCCTCGAGCGTGCGTGACAAGGTCAAGGAAGCGGGTGGCGACATCATCAGCACGGAAGGCGAGGACATCGGCGAATGGGTGCTCGTCGACTGCGGCGACGCGATCGTGCACATCCTGCAACCGGCGCTGCGCCAGTACTACAACCTCGAAGAGATCTGGGGCGACAAGCCCGTGCGCATCAAGCTCGCGAACACGAGCGGCTTCGGCGGCGCTCACGCCAGCGAACCGATGGACGACGAGGAAGACGAAGACGCTACCCCGGCTGTGAAGAAGCCGGCAGCGCGCAAGACTGCCGCCACCAAGACGGCCAAGCCCGCTGCGCGCAAAACGGCTGCGGCGAGCCCGGCCCGCAAGACGAGCTCGGGCCGGCGCTAACGCGCCGAAAGCGGTACGGCACGATCGATGAAACTGCATATCCTCGCCGTCGGCCACAAGATGCCTGACTGGATCACGGCCGGCTTCGACGAATACGCGAAGCGCATGCCGCCCGAGTTGCGCATCGAGCTGCGTGAACTCAAGCCCGAGCCGCGCACGGGCGGGCGCACGGCGCAAAGCGTGATGGCGGCCGAGCGTCAGCGCATCGAAGCGGCGCTGCCCAAGGGCGCCCGCGTCGTGGCGCTCGACGAACGCGGGCGCGACTGGACCACCATGCAGCTGGCCGAGGCGCTGCCGACCTGGCAGCAGGAAGGACGCGACGTGGCGTTCGTCATCGGCGGCGCCGACGGCCTCGATCCGCAGGTCAAGGCGCGTGCTGAACTGCTGCTGCGCATCTCGAGCCTCACGCTGCCGCACGGCATGGTGCGCGTGCTGCTTGCCGAACAGCTTTACCGCGCGTGGAGCATCACGCAGAATCACCCCTATCACCGCGTCTGATGCGCCGTCACGTTTCGTGAAGCGGCGCATCGCCGCCTCACGAGAACGCTAGATGCCGCAGCCAAACCACTCCTCGCCGTACCCGTTCGTTTATCTCGCCTCACAAAGCCCACGCCGGCAGGAACTGCTCGGGCAGCTCGGCGTGCGCTTCGAATTGCTGCTGCCGCGCCCCGACGAAGATGCCGAAGCGCTCGAAGCCGAGCGCGATGGCGAGTCGGCGCAGGTGTACGTGCAGCGTGTGTGCGTCGCCAAGGCCGAAGCCGCGCGAGCCCGGCTCGTCGCCGGCAGCCATGCCACCGCACCGATTCTCGTTGCGGACACAACCGTTTCGATCGACGGCGCGATCCTCGGCAAGCCTGACGACGTCGAGCACGCGGTCGAGATGCTGGCGCGCCTGGCCGGACGCGACCACGAAGTGTTCACGGCACTGGCCGTCGTCGACGCCGACGGCGCGCTGCTGCCACCCGCGCTGTCGCGCTCCACGGTGCGCTTCGCCGCGGCGCCGCTCGACGCGCTGCGCCGCTATGCGACGACGGGCGAGCCGCTCGGCAAGGCCGGCGCGTATGGCATCCAGGGCCGCGCCGCCGAGTTCGTCGAGCATATCGAGGGATCCTATTCGGGTATCATGGGTCTGCCCCTTTTTGAGACCGCCGCGCTGCTGCGCCAGGCCCGCGTCGACTTCTGAAGCCGTTTCGATTTCGAACCAGACATGAACGAAGAGATTCTGATCAATGTGACCCCGCAGGAAACGCGCGTCGCGCTGGTCCAGCAAGGCGCGGTGCAGGAGCTCCACGTCGAGCGCACCCTCTCGCGCGGACGCGTCGGCAACGTCTATCTGGGCAAGGTCGTGCGCGTGCTGCCCGGTATGCAGTCCGCGTTCATCGACATCGGGCTCGAGCGCGCCGCCTTCCTGCACGTGGCAGACATCTGGCATCCGCGCATCGCGGGCGAGCATACGCCGACCCCGCAGCCGATCGAAAAGACGGTGTTCGAAGGACAGACGCTGACGGTGCAGGTCATCAAAGACCCGATCGGTACGAAGGGGGCCAGGCTGTCGACGCAGGTCAGCATCGCGGGCCGCACGCTCGTTTATCTGCCGCAGGAGCCGCATATCGGCATCTCGCAGAAGATCGAGAGCGAAGCCGAACGCGAGGCGATTCGTGCGCGACTCATGGCCGTGGTGCCTAGCGAGGAGAAAGGCGGCTACATCGTGCGCACGATCGCCGAGGATGCGACGAGCGAAGAGCTCGGGGCCGATGTCGCCTATCTGCGCAAAACCTGGGCGACGATCGTCGCCCAGGCGCAGCGGCTGCCGCCTACCAGCCTGCTCTATCAAGACCTGAACCTTGCGCAGCGCGTGCTGCGAGACTTCGTCAACGACGAGACCACGCGCATTCAGGTCGATTCGCGCGAGACGCATCAAATGCTGGCCGAGTTCGCGGCGGAGTTCACGCCGGCCGTGAGCCCGAAGCTGCATCACTACACGGGCGAGCGGCCGCTGTTCGATCTGTACAACGTCGAGGCCGAGATTCAGCGGGCGCTGTCGCGTCGTGTCGATCTGAAGTCGGGCGGCTATCTGATGATCGACCAGACCGAGGCGATGACGACGATCGACGTCAACACGGGCGGCTATGTCGGCGCGCGCAACTTCGACGATACGATCTTCAAGACGAATCTCGAAGCCGCGCACACGATCGCGCGGCAGCTGCGCCTGCGTAATCTCGGCGGCATCATCATCATCGACTTCATCGACATGGAGAACGCCGAGCATCGCGATGCCGTGCTCGGCGAGCTCAAGAAGGCCCTCGCACGCGATCGAACGCGCTCGACCGTGAACGGCTTCTCGCAGCTAGGGTTGGTGGAGATGACGCGCAAGCGCACGCGCGAATCGCTGGCGCATGTGTTGTGCGAGCCCTGCCCTACGTGTCAGGGCAAGGGGCAGGTGAAGACGCCGCGCACTGTCTGCTATGACGTGCTGCGCGAGATCCTGCGCGAGTCACGGCAGTTCAATCCGCGCGAGTTTCGGGTGGTGGCGTCGCAGCAGGTGATCGATCTGTTTCTCGATGAGGAGTCGCAGCATCTGGCGATGCTGATCGACTTCATCGGCAAGCCTGTCTCGTTGCAGGTCGAGTCGAATCTCAGTCAGGAGCAGTACGACATCGTGCTGATGTGAGGAGGCATGGTGCGGGCTGAATAGCCCGCGCCTTGGGCGCGGGCATCTGCATCAACGGGCTCGCGCGTCAGTCCGTCCCGTACTTCGGCGAGCGCGGACCGTACATCCAGCCGTCCGGCGGACCTGCGTGCAGCAGGCGCGAACTCGTCAGGCCAGCGACGTCATGGCTTTCATCGGTGATCGTATGGGCAACCTGCTTGACGGCCGCCTGCACCAACATGAACAGCAAGCCGGCGTTGATGTCGACGTTGGTGCCGATTTCCTTGCCCGTCGCGCGTGCGTGGCCGTGCCACAGCGTATCGCCGCTACGTAGGTCGATGAGTTTCGCCGACGCATCAACGACACTCGTGCTATCAACCACCTCGTACACGGAACCGTATCGCGTCACCTTCGTGTACAGCGCCGCATCGGCACCGAAGATGTCGCGCAGCTTTTGCGGCGAAACATCCTGAATGTCGTTCGGCGTCGTCAAGCCGTTCTGCTTGAACGTCTCTTCCATCACCGCGACAGGCACGACGTAGTAGCCGCCTTCGGCGACCGGCAACGTCATTTGCGACAGCATGCTATCCGACGCCAGCACATCGGTGGTTTCGTTGATCGGCGGCAAGATCAGAATCGAATGCGGTTTGTTCTTCTTGAACGCCACGTAACTGCGGTGTGCCCCCTGCTGATTCGCACAAGCCGCGAGCATCACCACGGCAGACAGCGCCAGCAGACGCTTGAGGAAATTGAGTTTGGACATGGCTGCCTCGCGTTATTTGGGTTTCTTCATCAGGAAGTCCATGTAGGCGGACGACTCGGGGAAGAGCCGCTTCTCCTCGCCAAATTCCTGTAGGGCTTGATCGCCCTTGCCGACGCTCGCATAGAGCATCCCCAGATGCGCGTGGAAGCCCGGCGGCGGGTTGCCGTTCTTTGATTGGATCTGCTGGAGTGCCTTTTCGAGCGCGTCGATCTGAGCGTCAGGGGCGGTCTTGCCCTTGAAGTATTCGTAGACTTGCGGCTGATAGGCGTCCCACTGATAAAGCGAGGTGTCGTTATTTGCCGCGCAGCCGGAGACGAGGATCGTCACGGCGAGCGCCGGCAGCCCGGCGCTGCGGGCGATGTTGGTCAATGTCATCTTCTATCGTTATGGATGTCGATCGGAGGTGGAATCGAAGCGCGTCGCGGCTCCGACGTCACTGCGCCGATTTGAGCGCGCCGGCGTCGATCTGCTCCGCGAGGTGGTTGACCGCCTCTTGAATCGCGAGCTCGAGCACCTTGCCGTTGAGCGTCGAGTCGTAGGACGCGGTGCTGCCGAAGCCGATGACCTCGCGATTCGACAAGCTGAACTCGCCGGCCCCCTGGCTCGACAAGACGACTTCCGAAGTCGTCGTATCGACGACGTTCAGATTCACCTTCGCGTAGGCGATCTGGTGCCTGCCTTGGCCCAGGATGCCGAACAGCTGCTGATCGCCGACTTCCTTCCGGCCGAATTCGGTCACGTCGCCCGTGATCAGGTACGTGGCGCCCTTCACTGCCTGAGCCTTCTTCTGGAAGCCCGCTTCCTGCTTGATCTCGTCGAGGTTGTCGCGATCGAGCACGGTGAAGCGGCGGCTTTGCTGCAGGCTCGTCACGAGGATCGTCTTCGCCTGGCTGCCGAGGCGGTCGACGCTATCCGAGAAGATGCCGCGCAGGTAGCTCGAGCGGTTGTCGAATTTGCCGACGGCGATTTGCACGGGCTTGCCCGTGAACGGCGTCTGTGCGCTCGCGACTGGTTGTACTGGAAGCGTGCGCGACGATTCAGTCGTGCAGCCGCTCAATGCGGCTGCGACCAATGCAGTGATCAGGACACCGTATTTTTTTGATGGTCTCAAGTGCTTAATCCCTTTTTGAAACGCGCGTGGTCGCGCGGAAACGTGCCGTAGCGATCGTCTAGTTCGCCTAGTCGATCGTGGTCGGACTCTTATGAATTGGTTTGAATTTTCGAGTCGCAATCGCGCTGAGATGGCGCGGGACTTCTACAAAAACCGCTACTGATCATGGCCCCGTCACTTATGGTTCGTATTTATCGATGTTTGCGGGGGATTGTAGCCGAAGGCGATCGCCGCGATTGTGCCGGTGTGTGGGGATTCGTTTTTATAGCGCCGCGGCGCTGATGATCCTTGAGCGATGAAGCCAATGATGCGTGACATTGTGGCGTGCGGCGGGAAGCCAGACGATAGACAGCATGCGTATCCGGTCAAGTCGACTCTGTCAGGCCGTCAAGACCGTCTAGCTGCAATTCTCAGCGCTGCCTCTCGGATGAGGGCCTCCATGTCGGCCATCACCTCGTCATGGGGAACGAACACCACATTGGGGGCGTCTGCCTCGCGCAGCGCAGCCTCCATCTCGGCTCGTAACCAGCGGTCGTACGCTTCGGCCTCTTCGACCGTGGCGAATTCCGATTCGATGGGGGAAAGAATTGTAGGCATGGGTCGTAAGATACGCTCATCGAGCACCCGCTTTCCAACCCGGGACGTCGTTACCGCGTAACGACGTTCATGCCGCAGCGAACAACATTCAACCGATAACCACTTTTACCGGCTTGCCGACGCGGGCCAGCATCTCCACCAGAGCATCAATCGTGAACTTGCCAGCCTTCTTATTGACCACATCCGAGACGCGAGGCCGCGTGACGTGCAGTACCTCAGCGGCTTCGGCTTGCTTCAGATGGTGATCCTCGATCCACGAAGCGAGCTCGCCCATGAGCTGCTCCTTGAGCGCCAGCGTTTGGCCGATCAGAGCCCGCGACTCATCTTGATACCGCTGCGCCTCGTCAGAAGCGAAGCCCAGTTCGGCAAACAGGTTCGCTCCGGGCTTCGTCACATGGCGGATGCGCGTATCGATCTTGCTCATTTCTGCTCCTTCCTTTCTCGAACTACCACTCGGTAGCGAGTTTCGGCAATCTCTTTGTCGTGCTTTGACGTAGCCTGCGTCTTCTTCTGGAAGCAATGCAGCACATAGATCGCTTCCTCGAACTTGGCCACGTACATCACCCGGTAAATTCCCGCGCTGTCACGAATACGGATTTCTCGCATGCCAGAACCAATGTCGGCGAGCGGTTTCCAGTCGTCAGGGTCCAGTCCTGCCTGAACCCGCCCAAGCTGGAAGCCCGCCTCTCGGCGAGCGGTGGAGGGGAGCACGTCCGCCCCGTTCTCCAGCATCAGCGTCGCCATCGTTTGCCGGAACAGGTAGCACGAGCCGCGGGTGATTGCACACCTGCCACCGGAACCACACCTTGATCGGAGCCAGCTGCATATGTTGGCTGCGTCCCGACAGCGCTTCGCCGTTTTTCCTGCGATACAGGAACAAGTAACGCTGATACCAATCCAGCACTGGGCGCGTTACCTCCCGCGGGCGCGTCACGCCCCGCCCGTCGCACTACGAAATGAACGCGCGCAAGTGCGTCCCCTGATGCTCGACGGTCCCCTCGCTGTAGTTGCGCACCCGCATCCACTCCAGAAATGGTCGCCTCCGGTGATACAGGATCTGCGGATCGTCTGGCAGACCGATCAGGGCAGCGGCGCGCGTGGCGTGACTGCCTTTTTATTGGTGTTCGAAGCCAACGAGCACGGCCCCTCCGACGATCTGCGCTTGCAATTCAAGGCCATCGGTCATATGCGCCGAGGAGGGGTGCGCCATCATCAAGGCCGTGCTCAACGGCATGATCCTCAAGTACCAGGCCAAGCAGATCGTCGGCCTCGTCAGCGGCTAAGGAAGGAAGGGAGAAACAGCAGGAGAACTGAACTGCTCAATTGAAGCGCGGGCCGTGAGTGCTACCAACACTCACGGCCCGCTGACCACAACCAGTTCGACGGAGGAACTGACCATGGCTGATGCCAATCTTAAACCACACCCATCACGCACACGCCTGCGCGACAGCTGCGCCGTGACGCTACGCGATTCGCCCGACTACGGCACCACACAGCCCACTCCCGCTTTCATGCCTTGGATGCAGGTCGCCGACCTCTGGCTCCACCGCGTTGGCTTCGCTTCAGGGCAGCGCATGCGCCTCTCCTTCGACTACCGAAACCACTGCCTTACCATCTCGCCCGAGCGCTTCTAGCACCTCACAAACAGCAGGCCCGGCCGGGACCGGGTTTGCTGAATCAGCCTACTGCGGGTTACTCGCTAGCTCCTTGATCGCGTCTTCCAGCATCGCTTTGAATTCGTTTAAATCGAAGTGCCATGCTCCGTTGTTGGCTGCCGGATAAATCTCGATCTCGTAATCACTACCTGGCTCCTTCGATACTTCGGCAACCTGCCTGTTTTCGTGCCAGATTTCGTAGATGAGGTTCTCCCTGTCAGTCACGCTTGCAATCTGCGCCCTTAGCGATTTCATTTGTTCGGCTCCAAAAAACCAATAAATCTTCCGTCCACCCGATACCGAATACCTCGCCCATCAGAAGCCCGGACTTCGATGACATCACCGTAACGTCCACGGTTCATTTGCTCAACAGTACGTCCGGGATCATTCAGAATTTCATCGACGATTTTCTGCCCTTGCTCGTTGATTGCCGCAGGATTCCCTTTAGCAGCGGGAAACGAGCTACCGTCCCGGCCACCGTGCTTCTGCAACGCCCGGCCCGCCCCGGCTAACTCGCCTGACCTATCGGATGGGTCGGGTACCTTTGCAGCATCGGACCAGTCACTGATACTTCTCCCGCCAATCGACTGATCGCTATCCCCACTATTGAGCGTCGCATTGCTCGGCCCATGCCCCGTTGTACTCAGCGAGGCCTCCGCAGCCTGCCCCCCCGTGGAAGTTACCAACTGCAGCCCCGGACTCGCAGTTGGCCCCTCACCGCCCCCTGCTCCCGCAATCGCGCTCACGCCATTCGCGACGCTCTGAGCCACCAGGCTCGCAGGGGATTCGGACATCGTACGCTGAGCATCAGACTTCATCTGGTTGAGGAACTGGCTCACGAAGTCCGCAGCACCTCCACGAACGAAGTTCGACGCACCACGACCTACACCTGCGCCGCCCCAATCCCACGCCTGTGCAAGCTTATCGAGCCCTCCATCGACGATCGGGTCGTACTTGAACAACCCCGTCGCGTTCAGATTGGAGCAGCCCCCTGAAACACCGGACACAGCCTCCCACTTAAAATAACGGGTAGGCATAAGACTGTGTTTTTGACTAACACTAGGCAGGAAGTGAT
>NZ_RBZV01000018.1 GCF_003628145.1 Trinickia fusca
CGCCGCCGCCGCTGCCGCTGCCGCCGCTGCCGCTGCCGCTGCCGCCGCCGCCGCCGCCGCCGCTGCCGCTGCCGCCACTGCCGCCACTGCCGCCACTGCCGCCACTGCCGCCACCGTGACCGCTGCCACCGCTGCCACCACTGCCACCACTGCCACCACTGCCACCACTGCCACCACTGCCACCACTGCCACCGCTGCCACCAGTGCCACCAGTGCCACCAGTGCCACCACTTCCACCAGTGCCACCACCGTGACTGCTGCTGCCGGTTCCGCCAGTGCTGCCCGTGCTGCCAACGACACCGCCACCGCCGGTGTTACCACCGCTGTGACCGCCAGTGTTGCCACCGGTACCGCTATTCCCACTTACGCTTCCACCTCCGGGTGCTCCGCCTCCAACCCCGGCTCCACCGCTCAGACCAGCGCCCGAATCGCCGCTGCCGCTATCGGAACTACCGCTGCTCGTCCCGCCCAGTCCGCTGGTTGCGAGCCCGTCTTGGCTCGCACTATCGATCAGCTGTGCGCATGCATTGGGATCGGCATCGTCACGGCACCGCGAGACGGCGAGTGCACGCTCGGCATCGCCATCCCCAGCGGCGGCGTACGGCGTGCTGCCCACCGGGCTCTTCGCAGTCGGGCGCGTGCTCGCGCTCGTGGAATCGGCGCGGCGTGTGAAGGCCTGATCAGCCTGCATGGATGCACTGCTTGCAGCCACCCAACCACCCATGACGTTGCCGAGCGAGACGGCTTGAGCATTGCTGGAAAAAGCGAGGGCTAGCAGCCCGACAAGAGAAGCACCCCGCAACCCAGAAAATGCGTAGTTGTGCTTATCGAAATCGATGTTTCCGACGTTTTTCATCATGAGCTCCCCGATGGGAACGGCGATCCAGTGCCGCCATGTCCCGATTGCGCGACGGGTGCGCACAGCATCTTTCTTTTTGCGAACGGATCGGCACGTGGTCAGCTATGCCAGATGAGGTCGAGCACTTGCGCGTGCGCGGTCCGGCGCAGCGGCTTTTACGTTCGCGATGGACGCACCCGTTTGCGGCCATGCGTACGCGGCCTCGCGATAACCGTGCCAGCGGGCGCAGTTCCACGCTACGTGAGGCATCGGCGTCAAGCGGCCGGTACCGCGGCAACCGAATCGGTCAAAAACGTTTCAAAGGTGAAACGCGGTGCAGAGCGACGGGCGCGAGCAGGGTGGCGTCAAGTGCGGCGAGCGACGCGCTGCATGACGCGCAACTCGTCGACAGGGATGTGACAGCGGATGGCGTGCCCGTTGCCGGCGTCGGCAAACGCCGGGTCGTGCTGCTCGCAGACGGCGCCGAGCTTGCGCGGGCAACGCGTGTGAAAGACGCAGCCGGAAGGCGGCGTTTGCGCGCTAGGCGGGTCGCCCGACAGGCGAATGCGCGCGTCGTGTCCGTCGGGCTGGTCGAACGTGGGGACTGCCGACAGCAATGCTTCGGTATACGGATGATGTGGGCCTTCGAACACGTCGCGCGCCGAACCGATCTCGAGCAGGCGCCCGACATAGAGCACGGCGATACGATCGGAGACATAGCGCACGACGTGCAGGTCGTGCGAGATGAAGACGTAGCTGACGCCGCGTTCGCGCTGCAAGTCCGTCAGCAGATTGAGGATCGCCGCCTGCACGGACACGTCGAGCGCCGAGGTCGGTTCGTCGCAGACCAGGACACGCGGCTCACCCGCAAACGCGCGCGCGATGGCGACGCGTTGCTTGAGTCCGCCCGACAGCTGCCGCGTGCGGGCGCCCAGATAGCGCTGCGGCAGCCGTACCGCGTCGACCAGCGACACGAGCCGTGCATTGTGTGCCCGGCCACGCAGCGCACCGAGCTTCGACAGCGCTCGCCCGATCAGATGCCGCACGGAATGAGCCCGGTTGAGTGCCGAGTCCGGGTTCTGAAACACGATTTGCAACGACTTGACCTGCTCGTCGTCGCGACGGTCGACGCGCGGCGGCAGGGGTTTGCCGTCGAGCTCCAGCTCACCGCCGGGGTCGGGCGCGAGCAGGCCGACGAGCAGCTTGGCGAGCGTCGTCTTGCCGCTGCCCGACTCGCCGACGAGACCCAGCGTCTCGCCGGCGCTGAGCTCGAGCGACACATCATGGACCGCGCGCAGCCGTTCGCCGGAGACGACGAACGTCTTCGAGAGATGCGCGGCGCGCAGCGCGACACGTGTCACGGGCTCGACCGGAGCACCGGCCGGGGGCGCCGTAACGTGTTGCTGCGCCTCGACGGCACGTGGCAACGTCGTCGCACGCAGGTAGTAGTGGCAACGCGACATCTGCGTACCGTGCGCGGCCGCGAACCGATGCGGCGGCGGCGCCTCGCGCGAGCAGCGCTCGTCGGCGAGGCGGCAGCGATTGGCAAAGGCACAGCCTTCGATGGGGGCGCCGGGCGGTGGCGGGCTGCCCGCGATCGTATCGAGCCGATCGTGATCCTTGCTGCGCTCGACGCCCGGCAGGCATCGCAGCAGGCCGACCGTGTACGGATGACGCGGCGCGGCGAACACGTCGCGCGTGGCGCCTTCCTCGACGAGCCGCCCCGCGTAAAGCACGCCGACGCGGCTGCACATACGCTTGATCACCGCGAGGTTGTGGCTGATGAACAGCACGGCGGTGCCCGTTTCTTCGCGCAGCTTCGCGACCAGGTCGAGCACCTCGGCTTCGACGGTCGCATCGAGCCCGGTCGTCGGCTCGTCGAGCACGAGGAGCGCCGGTGCGCTCGCCAGTGCCATCGCGATCACGACTCGCTGCTGCATGCCGCCCGACAGCTGATGCGGATAGCACTCCATCACGCGCTCGGGCGATGCGATACGCACGCGTGCCAGCATCCGCAACGCGCGCTCGCGCGCTTCGCTACGCGTGGTGCCTGCTACCTCGAATGCTTCGGACAGCTGGCGGCCGATTCGCAGTGAAGGATTGAGCGCACGGGCCGGATCCTGATAGACCATCGAGATCGTCGTCGCACGCAGCGTGCGCAGCGCGTTCGCATCGAGCGTGGCGACGTCGCGTCCCGCGATCGCAATATGGCCCGCTGTGATCCTGCCGTTTCTCGGCAGATACGAGAGGGCGGCGAGCGCGACCGTCGACTTGCCGCAGCCCGATTCGCCGACGAGCCCATAAGCTTCGCCACGCCGGACGCGGAACGACACGTCGTGCAGCACCTCACGGTCGCGCCCGCGCACGCGATAGACACACGTCAAGCCGACGACGGCCAGCGCATCGGGTTCGGACGTCGGCGCGGCCGCATCGAAACCGGGGGACGACATCTGTGACGCGGCACTCATCGATCGAGGGCTCCTTGCACGCTATCGGCGATCAGATTGACGCCGACGACGAGCGTGGCGATCGCCAGCGCATCGAATGCGACGGTCCACCACGCGCCGCCTGTCATCAATGAGTAGGACTCGGACAGGGCAAGCCCCCAGTCGGCCGACGGCGGCTGGATGCCGAAGCCGAGGAACGACAGCGTGGCCACGGCGAAGACTGCATAACCGAGCCGCACGGTCGCTTCGACGACGATCGGCTGCAGCACGTTCGGCAGGATCTCGGCGAACATGATGTAGAGCGCGCGCTCGCCACGTAGCTGGGCTGCGGCCACGTAGTCGAGGTGGCGTTCCGCGAAGACGGCGGTGCGGACGGTACGCGCCGTGATCGGCATGAACGTGAGGCCGATCACGAGCACGACCGTCGTATTCGATGCGCCGAGTGCCGCGAGCGCGGCCAGTGCAACGATGACGAGCGGCAAGGCGAGCAACGCATCGATGAGGCGGCCGACCACGTTGTCGAGCCAGCCGTCGAAGTAGCCGACGAAAAGACCGAGTGCGGTGCCGGCGAGGGTACCCACGAGCGTGGCGAGCGGCGCGATCGTGAGGATGTCGCGCGCGCCGACGATCACGCGCGAGAAAATGTCGCGCCCCAGTTGATCGGTGCCGAACCAATGCACACGATCGGGCATGCTTAGCGAATTGAGCGGGTCGGAGGCGTACGGATCGTACGGCACGACGAGCGGCCCGGCCAGCGCACAGCCGATCCAGAACGTGACGATCAGTGCGCCGACGATGAAGGCCGGAGAGCGCACGAGCGCGCGCAACACCTCGAAGCGCGGTGAGGGTGCGCCGCGCGGCACACCCTCTGCATGGACGGTCGATTCGCCTGGCCCGCTCATTCGGCCCCTCCGATGCGCAGACGCGGATCGAGCGCGACGAGCAGCGTGTCCGCGAGCAGATTGGCGAGCGTATAGACGATGCCGACGGTCAGCACGCCGGCCTCGAGCATGGGAAAGTCCTTGGCGGTGGCCGCGTTGAAGATCAGTGAACCGATGCCCTGATAGTGGAACAGTGTCTCGACGACCACGAGCCCACCCACCATGTAGCCGAGCTGCGTCGCGGCGACGGTGATGGTGGGCAGCAGTGCGTTGCGCAGCACGTGTCGCACGATCACGACGTGCCGCGGCAAGCCTTTGAGGATCGCCGTACGCGTGTAGTCGGCATCGAGCGCCTCGACGGTGCCGGCCCGCGCCATGCGCGCGATGTAGCCGAAGAAGACGAACACGAGTGGCAGTGCCGGCAAGATGAGATGCCGCAACGCCGTCAGCGGACCGGCATCGTCGGGGTAGGCGGCTTCGGTGGGCAGCCAGCCCAACCAGATGCCGAAGACGAGGATCAGCACGATCGACGAGACGAATTCGGGCACGACAGTCGCCGACAAGCCGACGATCATCAGCGCGCGATCGAGCCATCGCCCGGCATGCAGCGCGGCCCAAACGCCACCGGCGATGCCGAGCGGGACGACCACGACGAAGGCCAGTGCGCCGAGCTTGGCCGAATTGGCGAGCGCGCTGGCGATGAACGGTGCGACGGGCGTGCGAAACGCGTACGAGATGCCCATGTCGCCGCGCAGCATGTGTCCCATCCACGTCGTGTACTGCGCGAGCGCAGGCCGGTCCGCGCCGAGCTGATGATCGAGCGCGGCCACGGCCTGGGCATCGGCGAGCGGGCCCAGGATCGCCCGGCCGATGTCGCCGGGTAGCAACTGCCCCCCTGCGAACACGATGACCGACAGCAGCCATAGCGTGACGACCGACAGCGCCAGCCGGCCCGCGAGAAAGCGGGCCATGCGCAGGCCGCTGCCGCCGGCGAAATGGGCGCGATGGACGAAAGCCGCGGCGGTCGTGAGGAAACGGCTCATGCGCGTCCTATCAAGTGAGCGTCGCGCGATCGAAGTAGAGCTGCGAGATCGCCGTGAAGCGTACGCCGGTCACGTTCTTGCGCATAGCGATGAGCTGATCGAAGAAGTACGGAATGGCCATGGGCGTCTCGTCGAGCAGCAGCGTTTCGATTTGCCCCGCGATGCGCCTTTGCGAACCGACATCGATCGCACCGACGAATTGCGCGACGAGCCCATCGTATTGCGGGCTCTTGAAGTGGGCGGCGTTCCACGGCCCGTTGCTCGTGAGCGGGGCGTTGAGAAACACATTGGGTACGCCGCGATGGCCGTAGTCGGTGATGCCGAGCGGCGCATCGAGCCAGTCGGAGCGCCCGAACGTGCCGGCGCCGTAATAGAGCTGCTGCGTCTCGATCCTCAAAGTAATGCGAATGCCGACCGCCTTCGCGGCGTTCTGCACGACGATGGCGAGATCGGGAATCTCCATGAACTTCTCGGTAGTCAACGTGACGTCGAGCCCGTTCGGGTAACCGGCTTGCGCGAGCAGCTGCCTGGCGTGCGCCACGTCGAGCCGGCGTTGCGCCACCGACGTATCCGTTGAAGGAAACACCGGCGCGAACGGGCTGTCGTTGCCGAGCACCGCCCGTCCCTTGAACAGGCCCTTGACCATCGCTTCACGGTCGAGCGCGAAGGCGAGCGCCTGCCGCACGCGCTTGTCCTTGAACGGCCCCGTATCGCAGCGCATATGAATCTGCCGATGCGCGCTCGACTTCACCCCTTGCACGACGAACTCGGGATGATTGAGCAGGCCTGCGCCGCCTTGCACCGTGAAGTCGCCCATCACGTCGGCTTGCCGGCCCTGCAGCGCGAGGATCTGGGCCTGCTGGTCGGCGTAGAACGAGAACTGCACGCGCGCAAGCAGCGCTTTTTCGCCCCAATAATCAGGATTCCGTACGAACGACGCGCCGACTTTCGGCTGGTACTTTTCGAGCTTGAACGGTCCCGTGCCGATGAAGCTTTTCTCGTAGCTGCCGTTGAAGTCGGCCGGCAGGATCACGGCGTTGTAATTGTCCGAAGACACGTAATACGGAAAGTTGCCGTTCGGCGCATCGAGATGAAACGCCACGGTGTAGTCGTCCACGACGCGCGAGCCGCCTTTGGACAGCACGCCCTTGAGCACCGAGAGCGCTGCCGAGCCACTTGCAGGATCTGCCAGCCGATCGAACGTCGCCGCGACGTCCTTTGCCGTCAGTGGCCGGCCGTCGTGGAACTTGACGTTGCGGCGCAGCTTGAACGTCCATACGTCGCCCTTCGCATTGGGCGCCCACGACAGGGCGAGCGCCGGCGTGAGTCTGGGCGGGTCCGCTTCGTCGTTGATGAGGAATTCGCCGGTCTGCGCGATCAGCGCAAGGCCGGCGGCGTCGGTGACGGTCAGGGGATCCACGGCGCCGGCCGGCGTCAGGTGGGCGACGCGAATCGTCGCGTTCGTCGGTGCGCCCGTCTGCGCGCGTGCGCTGCGCGGGACCGCAAGGCCCCCGGCGGCAAGCGCGATGCCGGACAAGCCCATCACGCCCGCATAACGCAGCAGATCGCGCCGCGTGAGGCGCTGCGCCAGGTATTCGTCGACGGCGTGGTTGCCGAGCTCGCCGCAATCGCGGCGGGCAGCTTCGAGTGCGAGGCGCAAGGCGGCGGGAGTCTTCATCGGTGAGGTGTTCCGTTTCGTTGAAAAGGCGTGCGGGCAACGCACAGTGCGACGATCGGTACTACGACGACGAAATGCGCATGCAGTGTAGCGCGACTTGCACCGCGCGAGCGGATGCGCGGGCCTCGCGAGCCAGCGCCCTCGCGGGCGGCAGGCATTCGTCGGATCTGGCGGCACGCATCCGCGTGGCGCATGCGGCGATACAAACAAAGAGCCCGTCCGTGCCGACAGCGGAACGGACGGGCTCGCCGGGAGCGTGCAAGCGAGGGCGCAAGCCCCCGCCGCGCGGCTTATTTGATTTTCGCGTTGATGACCGCCTCGGACACGTTCGTCGGCGTTTCGGAGTAGTGCTTGAACTCCATCGTGTAGGTCGCACGGCCTTGCGTCAGCGAGCGCAGCGACGTCGAGTAGCCGAACATCTCGGCCAGCGGCACTTCGGCGCGCACGAGCTTGCCGCCGCCGCCGGCGATGTCCTCCATGCCTTGCACGATGCCGCGACGACCCGACAGGTCGCCCATCACGTTGCCCATGAACTCTTCGGGCGTTTCGACTTCCACGTGCATCATCGGCTCGAGCAGCACCGGCTTGGCACGGCGCATCGCCTCCTTGAACGCCATCGAGCCGGCCATACGGAACGCGTTTTCGTTCGAGTCGACGTCGTGGTACGAACCGAAGGTCAGCGTGACCTTCACGTCGACGACCGGGAAGCCCGCGAGAATGCCGCTCTTGAGCGTCTCCTGGACGCCCTTGTCGACGGCCGGAATGTACTCGCGCGGCACGACGCCGCCCTTGATCGCGTCGACGAACTCATAGCCTTTGCCAGGCGTTTGCGGTTCGAGCTTGATGACGACGTGACCGTACTGGCCGCGGCCGCCCGATTGCTTGACGAACTTGCCTTCTACGTCCTGGGCCAACGTGCGCACCGTTTCGCGGTACGCCACTTGCGGCTTGCCGACGGTCGCCTCGACGCCGAATTCGCGCTTCATGCGGTCGACGATGATTTCGAGGTGCAGCTCGCCCATCCCCGAGATGATCGTCTGGCCCGATTCTTCATCGGTCTGCACGCGGAACGACGGGTCTTCCTGCGCGAGACGGTTCAGTGCGATGCCCATCTTCTCCTGGTCGGCTTTCGTCTTGGGCTCGACGGCCTGTGAGATCACCGGGTCGGGGAACACCATCCTTTCGAGGATGATGAACTTGTCGGGCGCGCACAGCGTGTCGCCCGTCGTCGCCTCCTTGAGGCCGACGGCGGCCGCGATGTCGCCTGCGAAGACTTCCTTGATTTCCTTACGCTCGTTCGCGTGCATCTGCAGGATGCGACCGAGGCGCTCCTTCTTATCCTTGGTCGAGTTCAGCACCGTGTCGCCCGAATTGACGACGCCCGAGTACACGCGGAAGAAGATCAACTGTCCGACGAACGGGTCGGTCATGATCTTGAACGCGAGTGCGGAGAACGGCTCGTCGTCGCTCGGGTGACGCTCGGCTTCGCGGTCGTGCTCGTCGTGGCCAAGGATCGCGGGGATGTCGACGGGCGAGGGCAGGTAGTCGATGACCGCATCGAGCATCGCTTGCACGCCCTTGTTCTTGAACGCGCTGCCGCACAGCATCGGCACGATTTCGTTGGCGATCGTGCGCTTGCGCAGGCCGGCCTTGATCTCGGCTTCCGTCAGCGAGGTGTGGTCGTGGAGGTACTTTTCGAGCATCTCTTCGCTGGCCTCGGCGGCGGCTTCGACCATCTTCTCGTGCCATTCCTGGGCGGTCGCCTTCAGGTCGTCGGGAATGTCCCGATACTCGAAGCGCACGCCCTGGCTTTCGTCATCCCAGATGATCGCCTTCATCTTCACGAGGTCGATCACGCCCTGGAAGTGATCTTCGGCGCCGACCGGAATCTGGATCGGCACGGCGACGCCCTTCAGGCGCTCGCCGATCTGCCGCTGCACGCGGAAGAAATCCGCGCCGACGCGGTCCATCTTGTTGACGAACGCGATGCGCGGCACTTTGTACTTGTTCGCCTGGCGCCAGACCGTCTCGGACTGCGGCTGCACGCCGCCCACCGAGTCGTAGACCATGCACGCGCCGTCGAGCACGCGCATCGAGCGTTCGACTTCGATCGTGAAGTCGACGTGGCCCGGGGTATCGATGATGTTGATGCGGTGCTCGGGGTAGTTGCCGGCCATGCCCTTCCAGAAGGCCGTGGTGGCTGCCGAGGTGATCGTGATGCCGCGCTCCTGCTCCTGTTCCATCCAGTCCATGGTCGCCGCGCCGTCGTGAACCTCGCCGATCTTGTGGCTCACGCCGGTATAGAACAGGATGCGTTCAGTGGTCGTGGTTTTGCCGGCATCGATGTGAGCGCTGATGCCGATGTTCCGGTAGCGCTCGATGGGAGTCTTGCGGGACACGTCGATCTCCTTGGGAGTGGGCGACGCGGTGAAGCCGAGCGTCATGCTCGTGCGTTGCGCGTCGCATGCAGTGTTGCAGACTTAAAAGCATAGCGCTTGGCAACGGCTTTTGCAGGCTTCCCGGCAGGCCAGGGCGGGAGGGGACGCGGCGGGCGCTCGCGAACGACCGGGCGTCGTCGGCAAGCGCACACACGGCAGGGGTAGGGGCAGGCAGGAGCGCCGTTATTGCGGCCGCGGCAGGCCGTCGATCTTCATGCCCGGCTTGATGCCCTTCGCCGAGAACCAGCCCTTGCTCATTTCCAGCGCATACACGCCGTTGTTGCGCGGGCAGTGGTTGTTGGTCGTTTCGGCCTGCATTTCGTCGATGTCGGTGATCGTGCCGTCGGCCCGCATGAACGCGATCGACAGCGGGATCAAGGTGTTCTTCATCCAAAAGCAGTGCACGGCGTTCTCGCCGAACACGAACAGCATGCCCTCGTTCGGGGCGAGCTGCGTGCGGTACATGAGCCCCTGCTCGCGGTCGGGGTCGTTGGCGGCGACGCCGGCATCGATGACGAACATGCCGGTGGTCAGCTTGACGTGCGGGAACTCGCCGGGCTGCTTGGCGCCGGGCGGGATCTGCGCGAGGGCGGCGTGAGGGAGCAGCGCCACGGCGGCGCAAGCAAGAGGCAGCGCCGCGGCGCAGGCGAGGCGGGCCATCCACGAACGGGCGAAAAGTCGCACGAGATCACTCCTTGCAGAACAGACTGACGGGGAACTCGCGCATGTTACGCGAGCAGCGCTCGCCGACGCAAAGGCGCGGGACCGGCGCGCGCAAAAACAGGAACGGCAAAAGCAAAAGAAAAAGGCAGGCGCCTTGCGACGACCTGCCTTACAACGCCGTAAAGAACGGCAGTACTGCTAATTCTTGACTGCGTTGTTACAACAGCCTTACTCCGAAGCGCCCGAAGCGGCTTCAGCCTTAGCTGCCTTCTTTGCGTGCTTCTTAGCGTGCTTCTTGACTTCCTTCTTTGCCGGTGCCGAAGCAGCAGCTGCCGGAGCAGCCGAAGCAGCAGCCGGAGCCGAAGCTTGTGCGAAAGCAGCCGTTGCGAACAGGCCAGCAACCAGAGCGGCGATCAGTTTGTTCATTTTGTGAATCCTCAGCTTTAGTTAATTAACCAAATGACCCGGTCAATGAGTCAAGACGGTAAACGTGCCATCCACCTTTCGGTTGACAGCCGCATCAAACATTTTTGCCGACGCGTCTGCGAGCTTCCCGTTGGTCGCCCCATCCTGCAGAAACAGGTCGGTTCGAATGCCCGGTGGGCTAATGCCGGATAGCTTCGAGCGGCATCTGCGTCGAATAACGCGCGACTCGCGCAGCCGGTTGACGACATTTTCGGGATTTTTATCAGCCGCAATCCGGCGCGCCCGAAATGCGTTGGGGAAATTCGAAAAAATCCATTTCGAACAAAGAGTTAGTCGTTATTTGGCCGATTTCGGCGTAGCCCCTCGGGGGCGTCCGGCCAATCCGTCCCACGGTGCGCGAGGCGGCAGCTCCTTCGATTCGCCGGGCGCGAGGCCGAGCGTCATGAGGTCGAGCGCGCCGACCCCGACGCGGACGAGGCGCAGGGTCGGGAAGCCGACAGCCGCCGTCATGCGCCGCACCTGGCGGTTCTTGCCTTCGGTGATCGCGAGCTCGAGCCAGGTCGTCGGAATGGCGGCGCGATAGCGGACCGGCGGCACGCGAGGCCACAGCGTGCCGGGCTCCTCGATGACGTGCGCCCGGCACGGCTGGGTGACGTAGTCGCCGAGGTCGACGCCACGCGTCAGCGCAGCGAGCGCCGCTGTGTCGGGTACGCCCTCGACTTGCGCCCAGTAGCGCTTGACGAGCTTGTGGCGCGGCTCGGCGATGCGTGCCTGCAGCGTGCCGTCGTCGGTCAGCAGCAGCAAACCCTCGCTGTCGGCGTCGAGGCGGCCGGCGGGATAGATGCCGGGCACCTTCACCCAATCCGCGAGCGAGGCGCGCGTTTCGTGCGGCGAAAACTGGCAGATCGTGCCGAACGGCTTGTTCAGGGCGATGAGACGCATGGCTGGAAACGATGAGGGGCAAGGCGCGGACGGCCGCATGCGGGCCGCCCGCTATGGCAAATGGCGGAATCTTAATGCATAATACGGAACGACAAGTCTTTTGTCTTATATAAGACCCAAGACTGGCCGCTGTCTCTGTCCGCGCGCTGTCGAACCGTTTCACGGGGCCGAGGCAGGCATCACCGCCTGTCCGATGCCGTCCGTCCAACGCATGTCGTCGTGGCGCTTGCGCGCGGGCGACGTGGGCTAGAATAGCGATCCAGCCGCATTCGCGCGGCCGCGTCAATGCATTAGAGAGACAACGCGAACGAACAAGCGCAGCGAGACGAGGCGTCCGGTTTCGCGGTTTCCATCTGTACTCACTTGCACAGTCAACACTGGAGTCGATCATGCCGTATCAGCACATCAAGGTTCCGACGGGCGGTGACAAAATCACTGTCAACGCGGACTTTTCGCTCAACGTTTCCGACCAGCCGATCATTCCTTACATCGAAGGTGACGGCACGGGCGTGGACATCACGCCGGTGATGATCAAGGTCGTCGATGCGGCCGTCGAAAAGGCGTACAGCGGCAAGCGCAAGATCCACTGGATGGAGATCTACGCGGGCGAGAAGGCGACCAAGGTGTACGGTCCCGACGTCTGGCTGCCCGAAGAAACGCTGCAAGTGCTGAAGGAGTACGTCGTCTCGATCAAGGGTCCGCTGACGACGCCGGTCGGTGGCGGCATCCGCTCGCTGAACGTCGCGCTGCGTCAGGATCTCGACCTGTACGTGTGCCTGCGCCCCGTGCAGTACTTCAAGGGCGTGCCTTCGCCGGTGCGTGAGCCGGAGAAGACCAACATGGTGATCTTCCGCGAGAACTCGGAAGACATCTACGCCGGCATCGAATGGGCGGCCGGCTCGGAGCAGGCGAAGAAGGTCATCAAGTTCCTGCGCGAAGAAATGGGCGTGAAGAAGATCCGCTTCCCCGAAACGTCGGGTATCGGCGTCAAGCCCGTTTCGAGCGAAGGCACGGAGCGTCTCGTGCGCAAGGCGATCCAGTACGCGATCGACAACGATCGCCGCTCGGTCACGCTCGTGCACAAGGGCAACATCATGAAGTTCACGGAAGGTGCCTTCCGCGACGCCGGCTACGCGCTGGCCCAGAAGGAATTCGGTGCCGAGCTCATCGACGGCGGCCCGTGGATGAAGTTCAAGAACCCGAAGACGGGCAACGAGATCGTCGTGAAGGACGTGATCGCCGACGCGTTCCTGCAGCAGATCCTGCTGCGTCCGGCCGAGTACGACGTGATCGCCACGCTGAACCTGAACGGCGACTACATCTCGGACGCACTGGCTGCGCAAGTGGGCGGCATCGGTATCGCACCGGGCGCGAACCTGTCGGATTCGGTGGCGATGTTCGAAGCGACGCACGGCACGGCGCCGAAGTACGCAGGCAAGGACTACGTGAACCCGGGTTCGGAAATCCTGTCGGCCGAAATGATGCTGCGTCACCTCGGCTGGACCGAAGCGGCCGACGTCATCATCTCGTCGATGGAGAAGTCGATCCTGCAAAAGCGCGTCACGTATGACTTCGCACGCCTGATGGAAGGCGCGACGCAAGTGTCGTGCTCGGGCTTCGGTCAGGTGCTGATCGAGAACATGTAAGCGCGTTTCGACGCGTGGCCGGAGCGATCCGGCGAACCCCGGCGTGCGCGCAAGTGCCGCCGGGGTTTTTCATTGGTGCGGCATGAGCGCCGATGAGCGTTGACTACGCGCGTACGAGCGCCTGATAGCCGGCATCCTCGATCGCCGCAACGAACGCGTCGCTTGGCTGCGTCGATTCGATGCGTACCGTCTTCGTCGCCATGTCGATGTCCACGCTCGCCTGCGCATCGACGCGCTTGACTGCCTGCGTGACCGCGCTCGAGCAGTGGCCGCAGGTCATGTCGTTCACTTGCAATTCCATGATCGTCATCTCCGTTCGTTGGTAGAGCGGTGCCATCGTGGACCTTCCCGCGATGGGAAGGTCAAGCCTCGTTACGGTTGCTTGTGCAACGGCAACGTTCAAGCGCCAGGTGCCTCGCCTGTGTACTCGTAGGCGACTGTGCCCTTCGGATGTTCGAACCAGCCGGGGTCTCGATAGTCGTCGCGGCCGAGCCCTTCGCGCACCTTCACGACGCTGAACATGCCGCCCATTTCGAGCGCGCCGAACGGGCCTGTGCCCGTCATCATCGGCAGCGTGTTCTCGGGCAGCGGCATCTCCATCTCGCCCATCGAACCTCCCGTGCTGCCCATTGCCATGTAGTCGGGCACGAGCTTGTTGATGCGCTTGGCGAGATCGCGCTGATCGACGCCAATGAAGGTCGGCACCTGATGACCCATCGCATTCATCGTGTGATGCGACTTGTGGCAGTGAAAGGCCCAGTCGCCGGGGCGGTCGGCCGTGAACTCGATCGCGCGCATCTGCCCTACTGCGACGTCGGCCGTCACCTCCGGCCAGCGTGCGCCGGGCGGGACCCAGCCGCCGTCGGTGCCGGTCACTTCGAAGCTGTAGCCGTGCAGGTGAATCGGGTGATTGGTCATCGTCAGATTACCGATGCGGATGCGAACGCGATCACCGGCGCGCACGGGCAGCGGATCGATACCCGGGAACACGCGCGCGTTCCACGCCCACATGTTGAAGTCCGTCATCTCGTTCACACGCGGCGTGAAGCTGCCCGGGTCGATGTCGTAGGCCGACATCAGGAACACGAAGTCGCGATCGACTGCCAGCGTGCCGGGCACCTTTGGATGCACGATGAATGCCCCCATCATGCCCATCGCCATTTGCACCATTTCGTCCGCGTGCGGGTGATACATGAACGTGCCGGGCTTCTCGAGTTCGAACTCGTAGACGAACGTCTTGCCGGGCGGGATGTACGGTTGCGTGAGGCCGCCCACGCCGTCCATGCCGCACGGCAACCGCATGCCGTGCCAGTGCACGGTCGTGTGCTCGGGCAGCTTGTTCGTCACGAAGATGCGGACCTTGTCACCTTCGACGGCCTCGATCGTCGGGCCGGGCGCCTGGCCGTTGTAACCCCACAGATTCGCCTTCATGCCGGGTGCCATCTCGCGCACGACGGGCTCGGCGATCAGATGAAACTCCTTCCAGCCATTTTTCATGCGCCACGGCAGCGACCAGCCGTTCAGCGTCGCGACCGGCCTGTACGGGCGGCCGTTCGGCGGGGCGAGCGGCGGTTGCATCACTGCGCTCGCCATCGTCGGGGCCTCGGGCAGCGATGCGGCGCCGGCCTTGCTGACGAGTGCAGCACCGAGCAGCGCGGCGCCCGAGCCGCTCAAAAACATTCGACGTGACACCATCTCAATCACCTTTACTCGTGTGGGATGCCGGCGTCGCGTCCTGCGTCGCGGCAAGTGGCGGGTGGGGATCGGCGGCCGGGGGGGAGGGAAGCCGCCCGCCGAGGGCCTGTTGCAGATCGGTCTGCGCAAGCCAAAAGTTCTTGAGCGCTTCGATGTAGTCGTGCACGGCAGCCGCCTGGTCACGCGAATCGGCCAGCAGATCGAACACGCTAGCGAGCATGCCGTTGTAGCGAAGCAGCAGTTCGTCGGAGATCGCCTTGTGTAGCGGCACGACTTCGTCGCGGTAGTGCTTGGCGATGTCGTAGTTCGTCACGTAGGTCGCATACGATTCGCGCACCTCCGAGCGTGCATCGAGCGCGGTCGGTGCGAGCTGTAGCCTGTCGATCGGCAGATCAGGCAAGCGATCGGGCAGCGTGTAGGGCGCATCCGTCTCCTTCAGGCCCATCGCACGCGTGAGCTTTTCGCGCGCGGCAAGTGCCGTCTGCCGAGCCCGCGCGAGCTGAGCCGCCGATTCCGCATAAAACGCCTGTTCGCGCGCGTAGTCGAGCTTGCTGAAGTGGCCGGCGGCGCGCATGCGTCGCGCGAGCTCGGCGCCAGCAGCGGCCGAGTCGTCGACCTGCGCCGCGTAGGTCGCCGCTTGCCGGGCCGCGACCGCCTCGACGTAGGCGCGTCGTGTATCGGCTGAGACGCAGAGCTGGGTGTCGGTCGTCTCGACGGCAGGTGACGCTTGCCGGTCGCGATGATTGAGGCGCGCCACCTGCACGGCGTCGTCCATGCCGAGCGGTTTGGCGGGCAGTGCTTGCGCCTGTTGGGCGGCGGCCTCGTGGTCCCGGCCCTGGCCCGTCCTCATGGGCGCTTTGACGGCGGTGTTCAGCTGCTGCCAGCCCGGCGCGTCATCGTCGTGAAACGGTCGGTAGCCGTCGAGGGTGGCCGGCGCGGTGGCGGCCGGCACGGCTGCGTCGGCCGTTTGCGGCTCGGGCAGCGTCGTGATGGCGCAGGCGAGCGTCGGCAAGGCTGCCGCCGCGGCCGCGAGCGCCGCAAAAATCGTTCGCATGTTCTTTTCCCGTCGTGAGTCGTTCGCGCGGGCATCAAAGGTCCGCGCATAGGCAACGTGCGCCGCTACGGATGGCGGCAGTAACGATCAGACGAGTGCGGGACGGGGAGGGCGTTCGATGCCGCCCGTCAGGAACGACGCGCTGGCGGCGGAGCGAATCAGCGGCTTGGCGACCCGCGCGCCAGGCGCGGGCGCGTCGACGACGGGCGTCGACGGCAGCGGGCCGCCGACGCAGCAGGATGCGCAGCTCGAGCAGGCATGCGCGTGCGAGGTGGCGTGGCGATGATGATCGGCGGCGACCCGTTCATCGGCCATGGGGCCGTGCGTGGCTACCTGTGTGGCGGCGTGATGCAGGGACTCGCAATCGGTCGGTGCGACGGCGAACGACTGGGCGGCAAAGCCCAGAGTCAGCAGCACGACGAAGAGGAGACGGCACCAGAAAGACATGGGGGGTGAGTCTATCACGCGCTGGGAGGCGAGTCGTATTGCGTGCGCTGCACGCGCGACGCATATATGCCGTATTATCGCGGCGCTTCACATTGAAACGGCCCCCGGCGCATCGTCATGATCCCGGGGCTTTCTTTTTTGCCGACGCCAATTCGCGCACTGAGTTTGCACGATAAACGCCGTATTTTTGTCACAGGAGCAGTCATTGTTCGATTTGGACGATTCAATTCGCATTCGGCCGTTCGAAAAACGCGATCTAGATGAAGTCGCGCGATTATTCGATGAATATCGGCAGTTCTATGAACAGCCGTCGGATCTTGAGCGCGCACGGCAATTCATTGGCAGCAGAATGGAAAACGGCGAATCCGTGCTGCTGGTCGCAGAGGATGCGAAAGGTGCCCTCGGCGGTTTCTGCCAGTTGTACCCGACGTTTTGCTCGGTGCTGGCCGAGCCCATCTACGTGCTGTACGACCTGTACGTTGCGCCGGCTGCGCGACGCCATGGCGTAGCCCGGGCACTGCTCGGCGCGGCTCACGAGCGCGCCCGCGCAGACGGGAAGGCGCGCGCCGACCTGACGACGGCCAAGACGAACGTGAACGCGCAGGCGCTCTACGAATCGATGGGCTGGAAACAGGATGAGGTGTTCCTGACGTACAACCTCGACGTGCGTGGCTAGCGCAGCATGAAAAAAACCCGGCCGGAGCCGGGTTTTTAAAGGCATCGCAATCGAGCGATCTCAGGCTGCTGCCTGGATGTTCGATGCTTGCTTGCCCTTCGGTCCTTGCACGACTTCGAAGCTCACCTTCTGACCTTCCTTGAGCGTCTTGAAACCGTTCATCTGGATGGCCGAGAAATGCGCAAACAGATCCTCGCCGCCTTCGTCGGGCGTGATGAATCCGAAGCCTTTCGCGTCATTGAACCATTTGACCGTACCAGTTGCCATACCTACTTCCCCTGTAACTCATGTCCTACCACGAGCACGCTCGAAAAGCTCGACAGCCGCGTTCGCAGCCGCCCCCTCCGCTCTAGCTCACCTCGGCATTTTTTCGTACTTGCACTTGTTGCGGCCAGCTGAAAAAAAGTGCCAGCTTGATTGTTGGATCTCTTTAATCAGGTGTCAAGTGAATTTTGAGATGTTTACTGGAGCATTGCATCGACTTTGGCTTTTCAGGGTTTCTCCCGCTTTTCATCTGTGCGCTCGCGCAAGCGGCGGGGCTTGAAAAGTCGCATAATCGACTCACATGGGGGACACGGCCGGCGTAAGCCCGCCGCGCGCGTGCCGAGGTGCCGGCACGCGTTGTGCGATACTCGAACGGGTCGCGCGTCGAAGCGGCGCATCGTGCACGATGCGCAACGGCAGCGCGGCCGGTTGCGCCACGAGAAGCGTGGCGCGCTGAGCGCTCGAGTGCGGCACGAGTCAACCAATTGTTCAGTCGGGTTTTGGCAGGATTGCGAGCCCGGCCGAGTTGTTTAGAATGGGTGTATGGCGATTATCCCTGACAAGCAGGACAGCACCGTACTGGAGCGACAGGAGCAGCAGCTCAAACCGCCCTCCATGTATAAGGTGGTGCTGCTGAATGACGACTTCACGCCAATGGAATTTGTCGTGATGATCGTGCAGGAATATTTCAATAAAGATCACGAGACCGCGACGCAGATCATGCTGAAGGTCCATCGCGAAGGGCGGGGAGTTTGTGGGGTCTATACGCGGGACATCGCGTCGACCAAGGTCGAGCAAGTTGTTACCCACGCGCGGCAAGCGGGCCACCCGCTGCAGTGCGTGATGGAGGAAGCATGATTGCCCAGGAACTGGAAGTCAGCTTGCACATGGCGTTCATGGAAGCACGCCAGGCACGGCATGAGTTCATTACGGTCGAACATCTCTTGCTGGCGCTGCTGGACAATCCGACGGCGGCCGAGGTGTTGCGCGCCTGCGCGGCCAACATCGAAGACTTGCGCCAGAATCTGCGCAACTTCATTCACGACAACACCCCGACGGTGCCCGGCACCGACGATGTCGATACGCAGCCGACGCTCGGCTTTCAACGTGTGATCCAACGCGCGATCATGCACGTGCAATCGACCTCGAACGGCAAGAAGGAAGTGACGGGCGCGAACGTGCTCGTCGCGATCTTCGGGGAAAAGGATTCTCACGCCGTCTACTACCTGCAACAGCAGGGGGTGACGCGCCTCGACGTCGTCAACTTCATCTCGCACGGCATCGCGAAGACGAACAGCAACGACGCCGCGAAGGCAGGCGAGGCGAACGCAGAGGCGGAAGACGCCGCCTCGCAAAAGGAAACACCGCTCGCCCAGTTCACGCAGAACCTGAACCAGATGGCCAAGGACGGCCGCATCGATCCGCTGATCGGGCGCGAGTCCGAAGTCGAGCGCGTCGTGCAGGTGCTGTGCCGCCGCCGTAAGAACAACCCGCTGCTCGTCGGCGAGGCCGGCGTAGGCAAGACGGCGATCGCCGAAGGCCTCGCGTGGCGCATTACGCGCGGCGAAGTGCCCGATATCCTTGCCGACGCGCAGGTCTACTCGCTCGACATGGGTGCGCTGCTCGCCGGCACGAAGTACCGCGGCGATTTCGAGCAGCGCTTGAAGACCGTGCTCAAGGAGCTCAAGGAGCGCCCGCACGCGATCTTGTTCATCGACGAAATTCATACGCTGATCGGTGCCGGCGCGGCGTCGGGCGGCACGCTCGACGCGTCGAATCTGCTGAAGCCGGCGCTGTCGTCGGGCACGCTCAAGTGCATCGGTGCGACGACGTTCACTGAATATCGCGGTATCTTCGAGAAAGATGCGGCGCTTTCCCGGCGGTTCCAGAAGATCGACGTGACGGAGCCGACCGTCGAGCAGACGGTCGCGATCCTGCGCGGGCTCAAGTCGCGCTTCGAAGAGCACCACGGCGTCAAGTACTCGTCGGGGGCGCTGTCGGCCGCGGCCGAGTTGTCGGCGCGCTTCATCACCGACCGTCATTTGCCTGACAAGGCCATCGACGTGATCGACGAGGCAGGTGCCGCCCAGCGGATCCTGCCCAAGTCGAAACAGAAGAAGACGATCGGCAAGGGCGAGATCGAGGAAATCATTTCGAAGATCGCGCGCGTGCCGGCCCAAAGCGTGTCGCAGGACGATCGCAGCAAGCTGCAGACGCTCGATCGCGATCTGAAGTCCGTCGTGTTCGGCCAGGACCCGGCGATCGACGCGCTCGCGGCGGCCATCAAGATGGCGCGTGCAGGCCTCGGCAAGACCGACAAGCCGATTGGCGCGTTCCTGTTCTCAGGCCCGACAGGCGTCGGCAAGACCGAAGTCGCGCGCCAGCTTGCGTTCACGCTCGGCATCGAGCTGATCCGCTTCGACATGTCGGAATATATGGAGCGCCATGCGGTGAGCCGCCTGATCGGCGCGCCGCCGGGTTATGTCGGTTTCGACCAGGGTGGCCTGCTGACCGAGGCCGTCACGAAGAAGCCGCACTGCGTGTTGCTGCTCGACGAAATCGAAAAGGCGCACCCCGACATCTTCAACGTGCTGCTGCAAGTGATGGATCACGGCACGCTGACGGATAACAACGGGCGCAAGGCCGATTTCCGCAACGTCATCATCATCATGACGACGAACGCGGGCGCCGAGTCGATGCAAAAGGGCACGATCGGTTTCACGACGCGCCGCGAAACGGGCGACGAGATGGCCGACATCAAGCGCTTGTTCACGCCCGAATTCCGCAACCGGCTCGATGCGACGATCAGCTTCCGCTCGCTCGATGAGGAAATCATCATGCGCGTGGTCGACAAGTTCCTCATGCAGCTCGAAGATCAGCTGCACGAGAAGAAGGTCGATGCGCTGTTCACCGACACGTTGCGCAAGCACTTGGCCAAGCACGGCTTCGACCCGCTGATGGGCGCGCGTCCGATGCAACGGTTGATCCAGGACACGATCCGCCGCGCGCTGGCCGACGAGCTGCTGTTCGGCAAGCTCATGAACGGGGGCCGTGTGACGGTCGATGTCGACGAAAACGACAAGGTGCAGCTGACGTTCGACGAGAATGCCGCACCGCGCAACCCGAATCCGGAGACGGTCGAAGTGGAGTGATGCGGTGAGCGGCGCGTTCGCGCCAGGCGCTCAAATGGAAACGGCGCGGGATTGGCTCCCGCGCCGTTTTTTTTGACGCCCGAACAATGAGCGAGGCCAGGCCTCGTTTCTCAACGCTCGGTTTTCAATGCCGTCCCGTGCTCCCAAAGCCACCCGCGCCGCGCTCGCTCTCCGAGAATTCGTCGACGATGTTGAACTGTGCTTGCACGACCGGAACGATGACGAGTTGCGCGAGGCGCTCCATCGGATTGAGCGTGAACGTCGTTTGGCCGCGATTCCACGTCGAAATCATCAGCTCGCCCTGGTAGTCCGAATCGATGAGGCCGACGAGATTGCCGAGCACGATACCGTGCTTATGGCCGAGGCCTGAACGCGGCAGAATCAGCGCGGCATAGCCAGGGTCGCCCACGTGGATCGCGAGCCCGGTCGGCACGAGTGCTGTCTGGCCCGGCTCGAGCAGCAGCGGCTTTTCGAGGCAGGCTCGCAGATCGAGGCCGGCACTGCCCGGCGTCGCGTAGGCGGGAAGGTATTCGCGCATGCGCGCATCGAGGATCTTCAGGTCGAGTTTCATTCGGTTGCTAAAAAAGGCGGCCCTGTCAGGCCGCGGACTGATCGCGCCCAAGCTCGAACGCTTGGGCCAGAAGTTCATAGGAGCGTCTGCGCGCCGTATAGCTGCCGGCCACCGTCAGCACGATCAGCTCATCGGCCCCGAACTGCTCTTGCAGCTGCACGAGCCGCTCGGTCACGGTCTCGGGCGTACCGATCACGCTGCGCGGCTTCTCTCGGTCGATCACGAGCTGCTCGTGTTCGCCGAACTCTTGCGCGGCACCCTGTTCAAGAGACGGGATCGGCTCGTTCATGCCATGGGCCATCTGCACGCGCCGCAAGTCGACGGCTTTTTCGAGCGCAAGCGCCTCGCGCTCGGTATCGGCGCAAATGACGAACACGGCGGCCGCCAGGTACGGCGCTTTTTCGTGCCCCACGCTGAACTGCTCGCGGTAGCTGCGCCCGACGTGATGGCCAAAATGCGCGTTGATGAAATGCGCAAATGCGAAGCGCAGGCCCAGCTTGGCGGCAAGCTGGCCGCCGAATTCGCTCGAGCCCAGCATCCACAGCTGCGGACGCGCGGCAATTTGCGGCTGCAGCAGCACGCCTTGTGCAACGTGATCGGGCGGCAGCGTCCCGCTCATCAAACCAACCAGATCGGCGACCTGTTCCGCGAAAATGTCGCCCCAGTTGTAGCTGCCTGCTGCTACCGCCTGCGCCGTGCGTGCGTTGCCGCCTGGCGCGCGGCCGACGCCGAGGTCGACGCGGTTCGGGAACAGCGCCTCGAGCATGAGGAACTGCTCGGCGACCTTGAATGGGCTGTAATACGGCAGCAAGATGCCGCCCGAGCCGATGCGGATGCGCTTCGTGAGGCTGCCAATGCGTGCGAGCATGACTTCGGGGCACGGATTCGATAGCGCGCGCAGCCCGTGATGCTCCGCGCACCAGTAGCGCGTGTAGCCGAGATCGTCGGCGAGCTGCGCGAGCTCGAGCGAGGCGGCGATCGCGTCGGCCTCCGTATGGCCGTCGATCACGGGGGTCTGGTCGAGCACGGAAAGTAGCGTCATGGCAGTTCCGCTCCGAAAAGGCCGGCGGCTCGCCATGCAAGGCCAGCCGCCTTGTGCATCACGAAATCAGGCTCGCGTCGGGCAGGCGCCGGGCGATTTCGTCGATCAGCGAGGCTGCCAGCGACGTCTTGTCGGCGCGCGGCAGGCGCGTGATACCCGATTGCTCGAACAGCGTGACCTCGTTGTCGTCGCGACCGAACGTCTGCGGCCCCAGGTTGCCGATCAGCAGCGGCACATTCTTGCGCGTGCGCTTTTGTTCGCCGTGCGTTTCGAGCTCGCCGCTCTCGGCTGCGAAGCCCACGCAATAGGGCGGATTCGGCATCTGCGCGACGCTCGCCAGAATGTCGGGGTTTTCGACGAACGTAAGGCTCGGCACGGTTTGCTCGGCCGTCTTCTTGATCTTGTGCGTACTGGTCTGATCGACGCGCCAGTCCGCTACGGCGGCAACCGAGATGAAGACGTCGCAGTTGAGCACGGCCTGCATCACAGCATCGTACATCTGCTGGGCCGTTTCGACGTCCTCACGCACGACGCCCCACGGCGTGTCGAGCGAGACGGGGCCCGCGATCAAGTGCACCTCGGCGCCCGCTTGCTGCGCGGCACGCGCGAGCGCAAAGCCCATCTTGCCGCTCGAGCGGTTCGTGATGCCGCGCACGGGGTCGATCGGCTCGAACGTCGGGCCGGCCGTCAACAGCACGCGCCGGCCAGTCAGCGGCTTCGGCCGGAAGAACGAAACGATCGCTTCATACGACGCTTGCGGCTCGAGCATGCGGCCGTCGCCGATTTCGCCGCACGCCTGTGCCCCCGAATCGGGACCCAGTACGAGTACGCCGTCGGCGCGCAGCTGCGCGACATTGCGCTGCGTGGCCGGGTTCGACCACATCTGGCGATTCATTGCGGGGACGACGAGCAGCGGACAGTCACGCGCAAGGCACAGCGTGGAGAGCAAATCGTCGGCCATGCCGTGCGCGAGCTTGGCGAGGAAGTCCGCCGAGGCCGGTGCGATCACGATCGCATGCGCTTCACGCGACAGATCGATATGCGCCATGTTGTTCGCGACGCGCTCGTCCCACTGGCTCGTGAAGACGGGGCGGCCCGAGAGCGCTTGCATCGTGACGGGTGTGATGAACTGCGTGGCCGCTTCGCTCATGGCGACCTGCACGGTGGCGCCGGCTTTGGTCAGCAGGCGTGTCAGCTCGGCGATCTTGTAGCAGGCGATGCCGCCTGTCATGCCGAGTACGAGGTGCTTTCCAGCGAGTTCTGCGGTTGCCAACGTTACCTCCGTGTACGCGCTACAGGCCGTGTGAGCCGCGCGCGCCAAATGACGGACGAAAGGTCAAGGACGGGATCGGCAGCGCGGCGCATAGGCGCTGGCTGCCGACCTGCTTGGGCGGTCAGCGCGTGCCGCGCACGCGCCGCAACTCGTCCAGCACCAGCAATATTGCGCCGATTACGATTCCGCTGTCGGCCACGTTGAATGCGGGCCAGTGCCAGGTGCCGACGTGAAAGTCGAGGAAATCGATCACGTGGCCGTGCACGAGCCGGTCGATCACGTTGCCGAGCGCGCCGCCCATGATCAGCGACAACGCCGTGCTGAACATCCGCTGGTTGCCGTGGCGCTTGAGCAGGTAGCAGATCACGAATGCCGCGGCGACGCCGAGCGTCGTGAACATCCAGCGCTGCCAGCCGCCCGCGGTGCCGAGGAAGCTGAACGCGGCGCCGCGATTGAACACCAGGAACAAGTTGAAGAACGGCGCGAGCGGGTAGGGCGTCGCATAGGCGAGCACCTTCGAGACCGCGATCTTCGTCAGCTGGTCGACGAGGATCACGATCAGCGCAATGCCGAGCCACGGCGCGAGCGAACCGCTCGCCTGTTTCGACAGCGTCTTGGCCATTACGCCGCGCTCCTTTGTTCACCGTTGCCGAACAGGTTGCTGGTGCAGCGGCCGCACAGCGTCGGATGCTCGGCATCCGCGCCGACGTCGGCACGATAGTGCCAGCAGCGTTCGCATTTGAGGTACTTCGACGTGACGACTTCGACGGCCTCGTCCGCTTCCGCATCGACCTTGACGATCGTGGCCGCAGAGGTGATCAGCACGAACTTGAGGTCGTCGCCGAGGCTCGCGAGCGCGTCGTAGGCCGCACCGCTCGCGAGAATGCGCACTTCGGCCTGCAGCGACGAGCCGATTTGCTCGGCCGCGCGCGCCTCCTCGAGCGCCTTCGTCACGTTGCCGCGCACGGTGCGCAGCAGCGCCCATTTCTGCAGCAGGGCCTGTGCTTCGGGCATCTCGGGGTAGACGTAGTAGGTCTCGGTGAAGATCGTGTCGCTGCCCGGTTGGAACACCTTCCACGCCTCTTCGGCCGTGAACGACAGGAACGGGGCGATCGCACGCAGCAAGCCCTGCGCGATGTGGTACAGCGCCGTTTGCGCCGAGCGGCGCGCGGGCGAGTCGGGCGCGCTCGTGTAGAGGCGGTCCTTCAGCACGTCGAGGTAGAAGCCGCCGAGGTCTTCGGAGCAGAACGTCTGCAGCTTGGCGACGACGGGGTGGAACTCGAATTTTTCATAGTACGCGAGGATTTCCTGCTGCAGCGATGCCGACAGCGCGACCGCATAACGGTCGATCTCGAGCCATTCGCCGATCGGACGCGCATGCTGGTCAAAATCGAAGTCCGACAGGTTGGCGAGCAAAAAGCGCAGCGTATTGCGGATGCGGCGGTAGCCTTCGGTCACGCGCTTGAGGATTTCCTCGGAGATCGCGAGCTCGCCCGAGTAGTCGGTGGAGGCGATCCACAGACGGATGATCTCGGCGCCGAGGCGGTTCGCCACTTCGTGCGGATCGATGCCGTTGCCGAGCGACTTGCTCATCTTGCGGCCTTCGCCGTCGACGGTGAAGCCGTGCGTGAGCAGCGCGCGGTACGGCGCGCGGCCGTCGAGCATCGACGCCGTCAGCAACGACGAGTGGAACCAGCCGCGGTGCTGATCGGAGCCTTCGAGGTACAGATCGGCCGGGAATTGCGACGCTTCGCGATGCGAGCCGCGCAGCACGTGCCAGTGCGTCGTACCGGAGTCGAACCACACGTCGAGCGTGTCGCGGTTCTTTTCGTACAGGTTCGCGTCGTCGCCGATCAGCTCGCGGGCGTCGAGCGTCTGCCAGGCTTCGATGCCGCCGGCTTCGACGCGCTGCGCCACTTGTTCGAGCAGCTCAAGCGTGCGCGGATGCAGGTCGCCTGTCTCCTTGTGCACGAAGAACGCCATCGGCACGCCCCACTGGCGCTGGCGCGACAGCGTCCAGTCAGGACGGTTCGCGATCATGTTGTAGAGGCGCTGCTTGCCCCACGACGGATAGAACGCCGTCGCTTCGATGCCTGCCAGCGCGGTTTCGCGCAGCGTCGCGCCGTCGTCGTTCGGCGTGACGTCCATGCCGGCGAACCACTGCGACGTCGCGCGATAGATGATCGGCGTCTTGTGGCGCCAGCAGTGCATGTAGCTGTGCTGCTCCTTTTCGGTGTGCAGCAGCGTGCCGGCGCCTTCGAGCGCTTCGATGATCTTCGGGTTCGCGGCCCAGATCGACAGCCCGCCGAACAGCGGCAGCGATTCGATGTAGCGGCCGTCGCCCATCACCGGATTGATGATGTCGGAGTCGGCCATGCCGTGCGCCTTGCACGACTCGAAGTCCTCCACGCCGTAAGCGGGCGAGGAGTGCACGATGCCGGTGCCGGTGTCGGTCGTCACGTACTCGCCCAGGTAGATGGGCGACGTGCGCTTGAAGCCGAGGTGGGCGGCGGCGAGCGGATGATGGAAGCGCAGGTTCGCGAGCGCAGCACCCGGTGCCGTGGCGATCACGTTGCCCGTCAAGCCGAATTGCTCGAGGCACGGCGCGACGCGCTCCTGCGCGAGGATCAGGAGGCCGCGCGGCGTGTCGACGAGCGCGTAGGTGATCTCGGGGTGAACGTTGAGCGCCTGGTTGGCGGGGATCGTCCACGGCGTGGTGGTCCAGATCACGATGCCGCCTTCGGCACGCGGCAGCGCCGCGAGGCCGAACGCCTGCGCCGTTTTTTCGGGCTCGGCGAACGGGAACAACACGTCGACCGACGGATCGGTGCGGTCCTTGTACTCGACCTCGGCCTCGGCAAGGGCCGAGCCGCAGTCGAAGCACCAGTTCACCGGCTTCAGGCCGCGGAACACGTAGCCTTTCTCGAAGATCTTCGCGAGCGCGCGGATTTCGGCGGCTTCATTGGCGAAGTTCATCGTCTTGTACGGATCGTCCCAGTCGCCGAGCACGCCCAGGCGCTTGAACCCCACCTTCTGCTTCTCGATCTGCTCGGCCGCGTAGGCGCGTGCCTTGCTCTGCACTTCGGCTGCCGGCAGCGACTTGCCGAACTGCTTTTCGATCTGGATCTCGATCGGCATGCCGTGGCAGTCCCAGCCCGGCACATAGGGCGCATCGAAGCCGGCCATGTTGCGCGACTTGACGATGATGTCCTTCAGGATCTTGTTGACGGCGTGGCCGAGGTGGATGTCGCCGTTCGCATACGGCGGGCCGTCGTGCAGCACGAAGCGGGGCCGGCCGGCGCTTGCCGCACGGATCTTCTCGTAGATGCCTTGGTCCTGCCACTCCTTGACCCATTGCGGCTCGCGCTTGGGCAGGTCGCCACGCATCGGAAACGGCGTGTCGAGCAAGTTGACCGGGTATTTGGCCGGGGATTTCGAATCGGCTTTCTTGTCGCTCATGGTGGGATCGCTGAAACAGTGTGGGCCCGGCGAACGGGCGCCTGTCAATCTATCAATATCGGTGTGGGTGTTGCTGCCTGCGAAGTCCGGCGCACCGGGCGCGACGCCATAGCGGCAACGGCGTGGCGGCTACCGAATTCGGTCGGTCGCCGAAGTCGAGAAGCCCGTCGCGCGGCTGCCCGGCGCGCCATCGGCGGCGCGGGCGGCTCCGTTGCCGCCCAGTGCGGCAAAGTAGGCCCGCGCCTGCGTGACATCTCGAGCGATGGCCGCCGTCAGCGTTTCGAGGTCGGCGAACTTCTCCTCGTCGCGCAGCTTGGTGAGAAATTCGACGCGCACGAGTTTGCCATAGGCGTCGCCGTGCCAATCGAGCAAATGGACCTCGAGCAGCACGCGGCCGGAGTCGTCGACGGTCGGGCGCAGCCCGAGGCTCGCGACGCCAGGCAGCGGCTCGCTTTCGATGCCATGGACGTGCACGACGAAGATGCCGGACGCCGCGGGCCGCTTGTGGGCGATCGGCAGGTTCAGCGTCGGGAAACCGAGGTCGCGCCCGAGCGCGAGCCCGTGCACGACGTGGCCGCTGATCGCGTAAGCGCGTCCCAACGCGGCATGGGCGGCGTCGAGATCGCCGGCCACGAGCGAGGCGCGCACGCTCGAACTCGAAATGCGCGCGCCGCTTGGATCGGCGACGGTCGGCATCTGCTCCACTTCGAAGCCGTGGCGCTCGCCGGCGGCCTTCAGCGAGGCGAAGTCGCCGGCGCGCTTGGCGCCGTAGCGGAAGTCGTCGCCGATCAGCACCCAGCGAGCGTGCAGCCCGCCGACGATGATGCGCTCGACGAATGTATCGGGCGACTGGCTCGCGAACGTCTGGTTGAAATGCTCGACCACGACGCGGTCGACGCCGTTCGTGCGCAGCGCTTCGAGCTTGTCGCGCAGCATCGCGATGCGCGGCGGCGCGCCGGCCGGATTGAAGAATTCGCGCGGATGCGGCTCGAACGTCATCACGCACACCGGCAGGCCGCGCGCGTGCGCCGCCTCGCGCACACGGGCGAGCAAAGCCTGGTGGCCGCGGTGGACACCGTCGAAGTTGCCGATCGTCAGCGCGCAGGGCGCGCGGCTTTCGGCGTTGGGAAGACCGCGGAAGACTCTCACGTTACCGGTTCAGGTGTGGCGGCACACAGGCCGCGAAGCCAAACATCGATGCGCGGCCGGCAGGCGCCGCAAAGCAGGAGATTATAAACGCTCGGGGGCGAGCGCGGCGGAGCGGCTTGGGAAGGGCCCCCCGAATGATAAAATCGCCGGATGAAAAATATCGTGATTCTGATTTCCGGGCGCGGCAGCAACATGGAAGCGATCGTGCGCGCCTGCGCGCACGAAGGCTGGCCCGCGCGCGTGGCGGCGGTCGTCTCGAACCGCGCCGACGCCGGCGGCCTGGCTTTTGCGGCCGCGCACGGCATCGCCACGGCCGTCGTCGACCACCGCGGCTTTGCCGACCGCGAGGCGTTCGATGCGGCGCTGGCTGCCGTCGTCGACTCCTACACCCCCGATCTCGTCGTGCTGGCGGGCTTCATGCGCGTGCTGACGGACGGCTTCGTCGATCGTTACGCGGGCCGCATGCTGAACGTGCATCCATCGCTGTTGCCGAGCTTTCCGGGGCTGCACACGCATCAGCGCGCACTCGAGGCCGGTGTGGCGCTGCACGGCGCAACCGTGCATTTCGTCACCTCGCAACTCGATCACGGCCCGATCGTCCTGCAGTCGGCCGTGCCCGTGCAGGCCGGCGACGACGCGCAGGCACTGGCCGCGCGCGTGCTGACGACGGAACATGTGATCTACCCGCGCGCCGCGCGCTGGTTCGTAGAAGGACGCCTGACACTCGAGGGCATGCGCGTGACCGTCACGCCGCCCGAGCCGCAGTGGATGTTCGCCGACACGCAAGGAGAAGCAATATGAAAAAGACGCCCCAGGCGCGCAAGGCGTCTTCGCCGCGGCGCGAAGGTCCGCTGCACGGTTTTCTGATCGGCCAGACCGAGACGCTGCTCGCCGAAATCCTCAAATTCACCGGCCCGGCCGACGCCACGACGAGCCGCTTTTTCCGCGCGCACCCGAAGCTCGGCCATAACGAGCGCGGCGTGATCGCCGAGGCCGTGTTCGCCGTGCTGCGCCGGCGCATGGAGTTCGCCCATCTGGCCGAGAGCGGCAGCGGCAGCCCGGCGCGACGGCTCGCCCTGCTCGGCCTCATGCAGACGATGGGCCGCTCGGCGCTCAAGCCGTTCGTGTCGGAGCAGGAGGCCGCCTGGCTCGAGCACGTTGCGACGATCGACCCGGCGAGTCTGCCGCTGCGTGTGCGCACGAATCTGCCCGACTGGATCGTCGAGGCGCTCGGCAAGCGCTTCGACGCTGACGAGCTCGCCCAGCTGGCCGCCGCGCTCAACTATCCGGCGCCGCTCGATCTGCGCGCCAACCCGATGAAGGCGAGCCGCGATCAGGTGCTCGACGCGCTCAAGGAAGCCGGCATCGACGCCGGCGCGACGCCGTTCGCGCCGCAAGGCGTGCGCGTGGCCGGCAAGCCGGCGCTCACGAAGCTCAAACTGTTCGAAGACGGCTGGGTCGAGGTGCAGGACGAGGGCAGCCAGCTGCTGTGCTCGCTCGTCGCGCCGCGGCGCGGCGAGATGATCGTCGACTTTTGCGCGGGTGCGGGCGGCAAGACGCTCGCACTCGGCGCTGCCATGCGCTCGACCGGGCGTGTCTATGCGTTCGACGTGTCCGAGCGGCGCCTGACCAAGCTCAAGCCGCGCCTCGCGCGCAGCGGGCTGTCGAACGTGCATCCGGTGCACATCGACAGCGAGCACGACGTCAAGATCAAGCGCCTCGCGGGCAAGATCGACCGCGTGCTCGTCGATGCGCCGTGCAGCGGCCTCGGCACGCTGCGACGCAATCCCGATCTGAAATGGCGGCAGAGCGCCGAGTCGGTCGCCGAGCTCACGCCCAAACAGGCGTCGATCCTCGCGAGCGCGGCCCGGCTCGTGAAGACGGGCGGGCGGCTCGTCTACGCGACCTGCAGCGTGCTCGAGGCCGAGAACGAGGCCGTCGTCGCCCAGTTCCTGGCCGAGCATCCGAATTTCGCGGTCGTACCCGCCGGCACGGTACTGGCCGATCAGCGCATCGGTCTCGAGATGGGCGATTACCTGACGTTGTGGCCGCATCGCCACGCGACCGACGGCTTTTTCGCCGCGGTGCTCGAGCGGCGCGCGTAAGCCGTAAGGCTTAACGCGTCAGTCAATTCATAGCCAAGTCCGACGGCTCAGCGCCGTCGGCGTTCCATGGGCATGACACAGAACCACATTCTTTCGCACATGTTGGAAGGCATCGTCCGCGACTACGGGCAGCCCGTCATGATCTGGCAGGGCGGCACGCTCCTCGGCACGCTGCTCGTCGCCTGGCTGCTCGCCCGCTTGCTGCGCCGCAAGCTCGAACGGCGCGGGCGGGAGCGTCGCGGAGGGCAGAGATTCGGCGCCGAAAGCCTGCACAAGGCGCTGTTTCCGCTGCTCGGCGCGGTGTTCGTCTGGCTCGAACAGACGATTCTCGACGACTACATGTCGACGTCGCTGCTCGAGCTCGCGTTCGTGCCGCTGTTCGGCATCGCGCTGATCTACAGCCTGTTCTTCGTTGCGCGACGTGTGTTCGGCAGCGACGGGCAGGCGCACACCTGGCTGTTTCTCGCCGAGAAGATCGTGACGGTGCTGGTCTGGACCGGCATGGGACTCACGGTGCTCGGCATCCAGGACCAGGTGCTGCGCTGGATGGGCACCGTGCACTTTCGCATCGCCAACGCGCACATGACGCTGCTGTCGCTGTCCACGGGCCTGCTGTGGGTCTGCGCGACGATGATCGTCGCGCTGTGGCTCGGCTCGGCTTTCGAGGATCGCGTCATGCGGGCCACCTCGATCGACGCGAACCTGAAGGCCGTGCTCGCGCGCGTGGGCCGGGCGCTGCTGGTGCTTGCGGCCGTGCTGATCAGTCTGTCGCTCGTCGGCATCGACATCACCGTGCTCGGCGTGTTCGGCGGCGCGCTCGGCGTCGGCCTCGGCTTCGGCTTGCAGAAGATCGCAAGCAATTACGTGTCGGGCTTCATCATCCTGATCGACCGGTCGCTGCGCATCGGCGACACGATCAACGTCGCGGGCCTGCAAGGCATGGTCACGCAGATCAGCACGCGTTACACGACCGTGCGCGGGCTCGACGGCATCGAGACGCTGATCCCGAACGAAAAGCTCATCACCGACGTCGTACAGAACCACTCGTCTTATCTCACGCGCGGCTACGCGAAGGCCGCGGTGCAGATCGCCTATACGTCCGACCTCGAGCGAGCCCTGGCGCTGCTGCCGCAAGCGGCGCAGGGCGTGCCGCGCGTACTCGAGGATCCGGCACCGACGCCGTACTTCGTGAGCTTCGGTGCCGACGGCATCAACCTCGAGCTCGGCTACTGGATCGAGGAGGCCGCCAAGGGCACGTCCGCCGTGCGCTCGGCCGTCAATCTGAACCTCTGGCGGCTGTTCAAAGAGCACGGCATTGCGATTCCGTACCCGACGCGCGACGTCCGCATCGTCGGTCAGCTGCCGACAAGCCTTGCCGATGCCGAAAACGGGGGCGGAGCAGGCGCTCGGTTGGCGCGCGACGCATCGGACGCCGCTTGACGTTGCCAGAGGGCGCGTCGAGCGGTTTCAAAGGCCGCGGCGAGGCAGCGACGAAAGGCCGCAACGGCGCGCAGAAGCACGCCGCGAGCGGCCTGCGATCTGGCCCGATGTATCTTGCACCGCAAAAAAAATTCATTTGTTACAACGACTTGCGACGGTTGAAGTAAAATGCCGTCCAGCTTGAAAGCCTGCTTTCATCTTTTTGACATTCCGCCGTCCGGGCGGGGTCGCCGCTCCACAGGTAAATTGCCTTGCTGAATTCCCTGCTCGACTTTTTGGCGCACGGTTCGCTTCACTTCTCGTGGTGGCAAATCGTGTTGTTCACGCTGGCCGTCACGCACGTGACGATCATCGGCGTCACGGTCTATCTACACCGCTGCCAGGCGCACCGTGCGCTCGATCTGCACCCGGTCGTCAGCCATTTCTTCCGCGCGTGGCTCTGGCTCACGACGGGCATGCTGACCGGCCAGTGGGCCGCGATCCACCGCAAGCACCACGCGAAGTGCGAAACCGAAGAGGATCCGCACAGCCCGCAAACGCGCGGCATCTGGAAGGTGCTGCTCGAAGGGGCGGAGTTGTACCGCGCCGAAGCGAAGAACGAAGAGACGCTGCGCCGCTTCAGCCACGGCACGCCGAACGACTGGATCGAGCGCAACCTGTATTCGAAGTACCCGATTCTCGGCGTCAGCATGATGATGGTCATCGACGTCGCGCTGTTCGGCATCGCCGGCCTGAGCGTCTGGGCCGTGCAGATGATCTGGATCCCGTTCTGGGCGGCCGGCGTCGTCAACGGTCTCGCGCACTTCTGGGGCTACCGCAACTTCAACTCGGCCGACGCCAGCACGAACATCTTCCCGTGGGGCATCCTGATCGGCGGCGAGGAACTGCACAACAACCACCACACGTACGCGACGTCGGCCAAGCTGTCGAACAAGTGGTTCGAGTTCGACATCGGCTGGGGGTACATCCGCTGCCTGTCGGCGCTGCGCCTGGCCAAGGTCAAGAAGGTCGCGCCCACGCCGCGTCTGGCCGCGCGCAAGCTCGTGCTCGATCAGGACACGCTGCAAGCCGTGCTGTCCAACCGCTATGAGGTGATGGCGCGCTACGGGAAGACGGTCAAGCGCGCGTACCGCCAGGAGCTCGTGCGCCTCAAGGAAATCGGCGCACGCGAAAAGTATTTGCTCATGCACGGCGCCCGCAAGTGGTTCCACAAGGACGAAGCGGGTCTGGACGAACCGCAACGCAGCCAGTTGCCCGAGATCTTCGCGAACAGCCAGACGCTGCGCACGTTCATCGAGCTGCGCAACGATCTGACCGCGATCTGGGAGCGATCGAACGCTTCGCGCGAACAACTGCTCGCGCAATTGCAGGACTGGTGCCATCGCGCTGAACAGAGCGGCATCAAGGCGCTGCAGGAGTTTGCGCTGCGCTTGCGTCGCTACGCCTGACGACGAAATCCTTTAAAATTTCGAGACGTCACAACACCCCGCGCTGGCGGGGTGTTGCTTTTTGAGGCGTCCAAAATGCGCTCAGCTTTCCTCCCCATTTTGGAGGCGAGCCTATCGTGCAGCGGAGATCATGGTGGACTCGAGGATCAAGACTGTCGAATTTGATAAGCCGCTCGTGACGAGCGGCGCCGGTGCCGTGTGCGGCGTCGGGCAAGCCTGGGCGAAGGTGCCGCCGGCGCCGTCGAAGGAAGAGCGGGCCGAGCTGAAGGCGCGGATTCGCGCGCTGCTCGAACGCGAGAAGGCGGTGCTCGTTGCGCACTACTACGTCGATGCGGAGCTTCAGGAGCTGGCCGACGAGACGGGCGGCTGCGTGGCCGATTCGCTCGAAATGGCGCGCTTCGGACGCGATCACGAAGCGAAGACGCTCATCGTGGCCGGCGTGCGCTTCATGGGCGAAACGGCCAAGATTCTGAGCCCCGACAAGCGCATCCTGATGCCCGACCTCGACGCGACGTGCTCACTCGATCTCGGCTGTCCGGCCGACGAATTCTCGGCGTTTTGCGATGCGCACCCGGATCGGACCGTCGTCGTCTACGCGAATACGAGCGCGGCCGTGAAGGCGCGCGCGGACTGGATGGTGACGTCGTCGATCGGCTTGGAGATCGTCGCGGACCTGCACGCGCGCGGCGAGAAGATCCTGTGGGCGCCCGACCGCCACCTGGGCAACTACATTCAGAAGAAGACGGGCGCGGACATGCTGTTGTGGCAGGGCTCGTGCCTCGTGCATGACGAGTTCAAGGGCATCGAGCTCGATGTGCTGCGCGCGCAGTACCCGCATGCGAAGGTGCTCGTGCATCCCGAGTCGCCCGAAGGCGTGGTCGCACTGGCCGACGTGGTCGGCTCGACGACGCAGCTCATCGACGCGGCCAAGCGGCTCGACGCCACGCATTTCATCGTCGCGACCGACCTCGGCATCTTGCATAAGATGCGGCTCGCTGCACCCGGCAAGACGTTCATCGAGGCGCCGACGGCCGGCAACAGCGCGACCTGCAAGAGCTGCGCGCATTGCCCGTGGATGGCCATGAACGGGCTGGCGAACCTCGCCGAGGTGCTCGAGCGCGGCAACAACGAGATCTTCGTGGATCCGGCCATCGCTGAGCGTGCGCGTCGGCCGATCGACCGTATGCTGGCATTCGCCGCCGAGCACAAGCGGCGCGTCCAGACGAGCGGCGACCTCGCGCGCGACGGTGCGTTGTTTGCGAACGTGGGGGCCGCTTAATGGGAGGCTCGCCGTCGATGGAAGAGACCGTCTCGCCGTTGTTTGCCGAGATTCGTGCCGAGTATGGGGCGGCGTTCGATGCCGCGCTCGCGCGTAACGTCGCCGATACGCTGGCCGAAGACGTCGGCAGCGGCGATTTGACGGGCCGGCTCGTGTCGGCCGATGCCGTGCGCGAAGCGCGCATCATCGTGCGGGAAGAGGCTGTGCTGTGCGGTGTGCCGTGGTTCGAAGCGGTCATGCGCAGCGTCGACCCGTCGATCGCGGTCGAATGGCGCTACCGCGAAGGGGAGCGCATGGCTGCCGATTCGCTCGTGTGCGTGCTGCACGGCCCCGCGCGTGCGTTGCTCACGGCCGAGCGCAACGGGCTCAACTTCCTGCAATTGTTGTCCGGCGTTGCAACAGCCACGCGCCGCTACGTCGATACGATCGCGGGCACACGCGCGCGTATTCTCGACACGCGCAAGACGCTGCCGGGGCTACGCCTCGCGCAAAAGTACGCCGTGCGCGTGGGCGGCGGCGCGAACCAGCGGCTCGCGCTGTACGACGGCATTCTGATCAAGGAAAACCACATCGCCGCCGCTGGCGGCGTGGGGCCGGCGCTCGAGGCCGCGTTCGCGCTCGACGCGGGGGTGTCGGTGCAGATCGAGGTCGAAACGCTCGAACAGCTCGAGTCGGCGCTCGCGCATCGCGCGCAGTCGGTCTTGCTCGACAACTTTTCGTACGACGCGATGCGTGATGCCGTGAAGCTGACGGCAGGGCGCGCGGTGCTCGAGGTGTCGGGCGGGGTGAATCTCGAGACGGTCCGCACGATCGCCGAGACGGGGGTCGACCGCATTTCGATCGGTGCGCTGACGAAGGACGTGCGCGCCACCGACTACTCGATGCGACTCGTTTGATCTGCGAGGGGGGGGCGGGTTTGGCGCTTGACGCCGGCCCGAAAACAAAAAAGCCGCTGCATGGTGAGTGCAGCGGCTTTTTGTTTGGCGGGGCGTCGCGTGCCGTCAGACCTGTCGGTTGCGCACGCGCTCGGGCGACAGGACGGTCGGCAGCGCCTTGGGCAGGGCGGAGGGCCAGTCGCGCGAGAAGTGCAGGCCGCGGCTTTCGCGTCGCGAACGCGCGCCGTCGACGATCAATGCAGCCACGTCGACGAGATTGCGCAGCTCGAGCAGATCGCGGCTGACCTTGAAGTTGGCGTAGTACTCCTGGATTTCATCGCGCAGCAGCGCGATGCGGTGCTTGGCCCGCGTGAGCCGCTTATCGGTGCGCACGATGCCGACGTAATTCCACATGAGCCGGCGCAGTTCATCCCAGTTGTGGGCGACGACGACTTCCTCGTCCGGGTCCGAAACACGGCTTTCGTCCCAGTCGGGCAGCGGAGCATGCGCGGCCGCATCGAATCCTTCGCTCTCAATCGCTTGAGCGGCCGCACGGCCCACGACAAGGCATTCGAGCAGCGAATTGCTCGCGAGTCGGTTTGCGCCATGCAGCCCCGTGCAGGACGTTTCGCCGACGGCATAGAGGCCTGCCAGATCGGTGCGTCCGGCCAGGTCGGTTACGACGCCGCCGCATGTGTAGTGCGCGGCCGGAACAACGGGAATCGGGTCCTTCGTGATGTCGATACCGAACTCGAGGCAGCGCGCGAGGATGGTCGGAAAGTGCTCTTTCAGGAAGGCGGCCGGCTGATGGCTGATGTCGAGATAGACGCAGTCGATGCCGCGCTTCTTGATTTCAAAGTCGATCGCGCGCGCCACGATATCGCGCGGCGCGAGCTCGGCGCGTTCGTCGTGGGCAGGCATGAAGCGCGTGCCGTCGGGCAGCAGCAGGCGTCCGCCTTCGCCGCGCACCGCTTCCGAGATCAGGAACGATTTCGCGTACGGGTGGAACAGGCAGGTCGGGTGGAACTGGATGAACTCCATGTTCGCGACGCGGCACCCGGCGCGCCACGCCATTGCGATGCCGTCGCCGGTCGCGGTATCGGGATTCGTCGTGTACAGATAGACCTTGCCGGCGCCGCCGGTCGCGAGCACGGTGTGCTGGGCTTCGAGCGTGACGGTGCGCCCGCTTGCGACGTCGAGCGCATACAGGCCGTGGCAGCGCCGGCCGGGCAGGCCGAGGCGATCGGAGGTGATGAGGTCGATCGCGTGGTGGTCTTCGAGCAGCGTGATGTTGGGATGCTGGCGTACGCGTTCGGACAGCGTCGCGACGACGGCATGCCCCGTGGCGTCGGCAGCATGGATGATGCGCCGATGGCTGTGGCCGCCTTCACGCGTCAGATGAAAGCCCAGCTCTGCCGCGTCATCGCGCGTGAACGGCACGCCTTGGTCGATCAGCCATTCGATGGACTTGCGGCCACCTTCGACGATGAAACGCGTGGCGGCTTCGTCGCACAGGCCTGCGCCGGCCACGAGCGTGTCGCGCACATGGTTTTCCACGCTATCGGTCGAGTCGAGCACTGCGGCGATGCCGCCCTGGGCCCAATCGCTGGCACCTTCGGTCATCGACCGCTTGGCGATCACGGCGACGCGCCGCGTATCGGCAAGATTCAATGCGACTGTCAGCCCCGCCAACCCGCTGCCTACGATCACGACATCGAAATTCATTTCTGCGTTCCTGTGTCCTTGGTTCAGCGCGTGCGCGCCGTAACGCGCCCTCTGTGACAAGCCGAACAGCATACCGCGCCGAGCATGCGAGCAGCTAGTGCCCACAACTAGGGGGGGAGCTTCTCCACGGACGCACCAACGAAAAAGCCCCGCAACGAGGCGGGGCTTTTTCTTGTGTCAGGCTCGAAGGATCAATTACTTGATCTTCGTTTCCTTGTACTCAACATGCTTGCGGACGACGGGATCGAACTTCATGATCGCCATCTTTTCCGGCATGTTGCGCTTGTTCTTGGTGGTCGTGTAGAAGTGACCCGTGCCTGCGGTCGACTCCAGCTTGATCTTGTCGCGTGCGCCTTTCGCCATGATTTACTCCTTAAGCTTCGCCGCGTGCGCGCAGATCGGCGAGCACGGAGTCGATGCCGTTCTTGTCGATCAGGCGCAGACCCGCGTTCGAAACGCGCAGACGCACCCAACGGTTTTCGCTTTCCACCCAGAAACGGCGGTTTTGCAGGTTCGGCAGGAAGCGCCGCTTGGTTTTGTTATTTGCGTGGGAAACGTTGTTGCCGCTCATCGGCGCTTTCCCAGTAACTTGGCATACGCGTGCCATATGAGAGCACTCCTAAAACGCTTTAAATTCGGGGTTCGAGCCTGGGGCGGACCTGACAAGCAGGTTCCGTTCCGGTCGGTTTTTTTCCCTCGGTGAGGGGCCTGAGAGCCGCATCCCGCCGGGGGTTCGGGTCCATACAAAGACCTGAACGACGACCACGCCCAGACTTCTGAACGGGGTTGGAAACAGGCAGACGGCGATTCTAGCAGAAAAAGCGCCGAAAAATCAAACCGAATTTGCATCTGGCTTCCAGTGCGCTGCGCAGGCCCAGTCCACGCGCCTGCAGGCGAATCGAAAGCTTGCCGTCACAGCCAGCCCGCGCGCGCGAACGAGAATACCGTGTTGGCGCCCACGACGAGGTGGTCGATGAGCCGCACGTCGATCAGCGCGAGCGCGTCGCGCAGCACGCGCGTGAGCTGGCGGTCGCTCGCGCTCGGCGTGGCGGCGCCCGACGGGTGATTGTGCGCGACGATGAGGCTCGCGGCGTTGACGGTGAGCGCGCGCCGCACGATTTCGCGCGGATAGACGGCCATGCGCGTGAGGGAGCCGTGGGCAGTCTCCTCGCTGTCGATGAGGTGGTGCCGCGCGTCGAGAAACAGGCACAGGAAGACTTCGTGGGTCCGCGCGCCGATCAGGAGGCGCACGTAATCCTCGACGGCCGCGCTCGAATCGACAAGGGGCCGCTCGCGCAATTTTTCGGCGAGCGCGCGCCGCGCCATTTCGACGACGGCGAGCAGCACCGCCGTCTTGGCCGGCCCGATGCCGCGCAGCCCTTGGAAGTCGGCAGGCTGGGCATCGAGCAGCGCGCGCAGCGAACCGAACCGCGCGAGCAGCGTGCGGGCGAGCTCGAATACGTTGTGGCCCGGCAGGCCCGAGCCCAGAAAGATGGCGACGAGCTCGGTATCCGACAGCGCTTGCGCGCCTGCGTCGAACAGTCGCTCACGCGGCATGTCGCGCCAGGGCGGGGCGCCGGGCGGCAGCGGTACGATGGAATCGGCGGTGAGCGCTCCAGCGCCCGACGTGCCGGAACTATCCGACATATTTTCTATCTCCCGGTAGCGCGGCCCGCACGAAAGCGCCGCGCGGCTCGTCGCGAGCCGCGCCCGCCCGCGGGCCGCCAGGTGGCTTACAATGGTGACTTTGCGCCGGACTCGGTCGCCAGCCTTCCGTTTTCCGCGCGCGGGCGCACGCATTGCGCCTCGACCGAACGAGTTATTCCATGAGCATCATCGACATTTCAGAAGTGAAACCCGGCTCGCACGTCACGCTTCACTACCGGCTTTCGCTTGCCGATGGCGCCGACATCGTCAACACCTTCGGCGACAAGCCGGCTACGTTGCTGCTCGGCGCCGGCCAACTGGCGCCGCCGCTCGAAGAGATTCTCGTGGGCATGAAGGTGGGGCGCCAATCGACCTTTCAGCTAGAGGCCGGCCGGGCCTTCGGTCCGCGCAACCCCGATTTGATCCAGCGCGTCTCGCTGGCCGCGCTGCGCGAGAACGGCATGATCGGCGAGGAGTTCGCCCCCGGCGACCTGATCGAATTCAACGCGCCCGACGGCGGCCGCTACGCGGGTGTGCTCAAGGAAATCGGCGAAACGTCCGCACTGTTCGATTTCAATCATCCGCTGGCGGGTCAGGCGCTGACCTTCGAAGTCAAAATCATCGGGATCCTGTAATCATGAGCCTCATGGACACCTCTCTCGCCGCCGCCGAGGCAGAAATCCTGCTGGCCCAGCCGCGCGGCTTTTGTGCGGGCGTCGATCGCGCGATCGAGATCGTCGAGCGCGCGATCAAGCTGTTCGGTGCGCCGATCTACGTGCGCCATGAAATCGTCCACAACGCCTACGTCGTCGACGATCTGCGCAAGAAGGGCGCCGTGTTCGTCGAGCTGCTCGATGAAGTGCCGGCTGGCAGCACCGTCATCTTCAGTGCTCACGGCGTGTCCAAAGCCGTGCGCGAAGAGGCCGAGGCGCGCGGGCTGCGCATCTATGACGCCACCTGTCCGCTCGTCACGAAGGTGCACATCGAAGTGGCGAAGATGCGCCAGGAAGGGCTCGACATCGTCATGATCGGCCACAAGGGCCACCCCGAGGTCGAAGGCACGATGGGGCAGTGCGGCGAGGGCATGTATCTGGTCGAGAGCATCGAGGACGTCAACGCGCTCGAAGTCGCCGACCCGGAACGGATCGCATTCGTCACGCAAACGACGCTGTCGGTCGACGACGCGGCCGAGATCATCGCCGCGCTGAAGGCGCGTTTTCCGGCGATCCGCGAGCCGAAGAAGCAGGATATCTGCTACGCCACGCAAAACCGCCAGGACGCCGTGAAGTTCATGGCGCCGCAATGCGACGTCGTCATCGTCGTCGGCAGCCCGAACAGCTCGAACTCGAATCGTCTTCGTGAAGTGGCCGAAAAGCGCGGCGTGCCGGCGTATATGGTCGACTCGCCCGCCCAAATCGATCCGGCTTGGGTCGAAGGCAAGCGCCGCATCGGCGTGACGGCGGGCGCATCGGCGCCCGAGGTGCTGGCGCAGGCGGTGATCGAACGTCTGCACGAACTTGGTGCGCGCAACGTGCGGGCACTCGAAGGCATCGAGGAAAGCATCGCATTTCCGCTTCCACGCGGGTTGACGCTGCCGAGTTAAATGGTCGGACCAGTCGGTCCATTTTACGACCATTAATCTTTTTTAATCAAAGGAGCGCGCCTCATCAGGCGCGCTTTTTTTATTTGCGTTGACCAGAGGAATACAGCGGTTGCTCCTAAAATCAGCACAAAAGTTGCAACCCGGTTGCAACATGCACCGAATAAGTGCGCGAAAAAAAGGTTGCAATGCAGGAAAACCCTGCCGGTTCAGCATATTGGCCGCACTGTAATTGGAGTTACAATGCGCCCGTCCTCAAGGCTCCTGGAGTCTTAGGCAACGGTTTAGCAAGGCGCAGGAGACCTAGTTAATGCAATTCCAGTTTGCTTACGCCGCGGTCAGTACAGCGAGCGGCGGCGGGGCGAGCACCGGTTCTGCGGCAACAGCTGCCGCAGCGTCCGCAGACGAGTCGACTATCGTCAACCTCATGCATGCCGCGAATGACGCGGCACTGGTCATGCCCTTCGACAAGGACAATCAAATCGGAACGCCGGCGGCACTCCGATTCACGAAGGATGCATGGCTATCTGGCGCCGCGATGGTCGCGACGATCACGCGTCACGAGCGCGTTCGGTCGGGCACGCGTATGTGCGGCGGAACAATTTCGGCGAGTGTGTGGCCTACCCGGCTGGGCGCACTCGAAATCGGAGCAAAAATCCTTGCAGGTGGCGGCGTGCGTGCCGGCAGGGTGATGGACTCCGCGCTTCGCGCGGTGCGACATCGCGCTTTTCGGCGGGCGGCTTCGATGCCTGCGGAACGGCGCCTGGATGCAGGCTTCGCGGGCGATCGCGAAAGCCGCTCCCGCACGCCGGCGCGGGGTAACGCGCCGTTGGCGCCCAAAGCCGTTTGTGCGGCTGCCGGCGCAATGAAGCGCGCCGCTTCGCTGGACGCGTCCGCGATGCCGTATGCCATGTCGTCCGCACGCACGAGCGTGTCGGTCGCGCAAGTTGCATGCGGTGCCGGGGGCGGTTCGAGCCGCGGCGCCATTACGCTTCACGACTTCAAGGACAGTGAAGAAAAAACGGTCCTCGACGCCGTGAAGGTGTAGTGACGGAGCATGCACGCGACGGCACCGCATACGCGACGGTGCCGTTTTTGCATCCGCCTTTATCGGGCTGCCGCCGGGACTTGGATTCCTGCGGCGCGCGTGGGGCGGCTAACCCTTACCGGTCTTTTTATCAGTACCCGCAGTGCCGTTGCGATTTTTGCTTGCCGTCCATGTTGTGGCGGATGTGAAGCGAGAATCCAGTCGCACGGGCTAAGGAGCTTTAAATGGATATCTTCATCCAGCAGATCCTCAATGGTCTGGTGCTTGGTAGCGTCTACGCCATCATCGCACTGGGCTATACGATGGTTTACGGCATCTTGGGCATCATCAACTTCGCTCACGGCGACGTGCTGATGGTCGGAGCGATGGTCGCCTTGTCGGCCATCACGGTGCTGCAGAACCACTTCCCCGGACTTGGCCACGTGCCGACACTGATCATCGCGCTCGCGATCGCCGCCGTCGTCTGCGCGTTCGTCGGCTACACGATCGAGCGCATCGCGTACCGGCCGCTGCGCCGCGCGCCGCGTCTGGCTCCCTTGATCACCGCCATCGGCGTGTCGATCCTGCTCCAGACGCTCGCGATGATGATCTGGTCGCGCAACCCGCTGCCGTTCCCGCAGCTGCTGCCGACCGATCCGATCAACGTGATCAAGGCGACCGACACGACGCCGGGTGCCGTGATCTCGATGACTGAGATCGTGATCATCGCCGTCGCCTTCATCGTGATGGCCGGTCTGCTGCTCCTCGTGCACAAGACGAAGCTCGGCCGTGCGATGCGCGCGATCGCCGAAAACCCGAACGTCGCCAGCCTGATGGGCGTGAGCCCGAACTTCGTGATTTCCGCGACCTTCATGATCGGTTCGGCGCTCGCTGCGCTCGCCGGCGTGATGATCGCTTCCGAATACGGCAACGCGCACTTCTACATGGGCTTCATCCCCGGTATGAAGGCGTTCACGGCGGCCGTGCTCGGCGGTATCGGCAACCTCGGCGGCGCGATGGTCGGCGGCGTGTTGCTGGGTCTGATCGAACAGCTGGGTGCCGGCTACATCGGCGATCTGACGGGCGGCGTGTTCGGTAGTAACTATCAGGACGTGTTCGCGTTCATCGTGCTCATCATCGTGCTGGTATTCCGTCCGTCGGGTCTGCTTGGCGAACGTGTCGCAGACCGCGCGTAAGGGCAAGGAGCAAGGAAAATGACTTCAATTCAACCGATCGAGCCGTCCACGACGCTCATTCCCGAGAAAAACGCAGCGAAGACGCTCACGGTCGGTCTGCTGACCGCCGTGTTCGTGATCGCTGCGCCGATGCTGATCGGCGCGGCCGGCGGCAACTACTGGGTGCGCGTGCTCGACTTCGCGATGCTGTACGTGATGCTCGCGCTCGGCCTGAACGTCGTGGTGGGCTTCGCCGGTCTGCTGGACCTCGGCTACATCGCGTTCTACGCGGTGGGCGCCTACACGGCAGCGCTGCTGACGTCGCCGCACCTGTCGACGCAGTTCGCGTGGTTCGCCCATGTGTTCCCGGGCGGTATCCATGCCCCGTACTGGGTGATCGTGCCGGTCGCGATGGGCGTCGCCGCGCTATTCGGCGTGTTGCTCGGGGCGCCGACGCTGCGTCTGCGCGGGGATTACCTCGCGATTGTGACGCTCGGTTTCGGTGAAATCGTGCGGATCTTCATGAACAACCTCGACCGCCCCGTCAACATCACGAACGGGCCGCAAGGGATCACGGGCATCGACCCGGTTCATGTCGCGGGCTTCAACCTCTCGCAAACGCATTCGCTGTTCGGGTTCCAGTTCCCGGCCGTGTACATGTACTACTACCTGTTCGTGCTGTGCGCGTTGCTCGTGGTCTGGGTCTGCACGCGCCTGCAGCACTCGCGTATTGGCCGTGCCTGGGCTGCCATCCGCGAAGACGAAATCGCGGCCAAGGCGATGGGCATCAACGTCCGTAACGTGAAGCTGCTCGCGTTCGCGATGGGCGCGTCGTTCGGCGGCCTGTCGGGTGCGATGTTCGCGGGCTTCCAGGGCTTCGTGTCGCCCGAGTCGTTCACGTTCTGGGAATCGGTCGTCGTGCTCGCCTGCGTGGTGCTGGGCGGCATGGGTCACATCCCTGGCGTGATTCTGGGCGCGGTGCTGCTCGCCGTGTTCCCCGAGTTCCTGCGTTCGACGATGGGTCCGCTGCAACACTGGCTGTTCGGTCATCAGATCATCGACACCGAAGTGATTCGTCAGCTGCTGTACGGTCTGGCCATGGTGATCATCATGCTGTACCGCTCGGAAGGCCTGTGGCCCGCGGCGAAGCATGAAGACAAGATCGCGAAACTGGCCAAGCGCGGCGCGAAGAAGCCGGCGCGCGCCTAACGGGACGGCAGTAGGAGATAACTCAATGAGCAACAAATCCATTCGACTGTCCGTCAAGGGCGTCAACAAGCGCTTCGGCGGCCTGCAAGCGTTGTCGGACGTTGGTCTCCAGATCGAAGAAGGTCAGATCTACGGTTTGATCGGCCCGAACGGCGCTGGCAAGACGACGTTCTTCAACGTCATCACCGGTCTTTACACGCCCGATTCGGGCGACTTCGTGCTCGACGGCTCGCCGTACACGCCGACGGCGGTGCACCAGGTGGCGCAAGCCGGTATCGCGCGTACGTTCCAGAACATCCGCCTGTTCGGCGGCATGACGGCGCTCGAGAACGTGATGGTCGGCCGCCACGTGCGGACGAAACACGGCCTGTTCGGCGCGGTGTTCCAGACGCCGGCCGAGCGTCAGGAAGAGCGCGAGATCAAGGAGCGCGCACTCGAGTTGCTCGAGTACGTGGGCGTGCTGCAGTACGCCGATTACACGGCGCGCAACCTTTCGTACGGTCACCAGCGCCGCCTCGAGATCGCCCGCGCGCTCGCGACCGATCCGAAGCTGCTCGCGCTCGACGAGCCGGCCGCCGGCATGAACGCGACCGAAAAGCTCGAGCTCACGAGGCTGCTCGAGAAGGTCCGTGACGACGGCAAGACGATTCTGCTGATCGAGCACGATGTGAAGCTCGTGATGCACCTGTGCAATCGCATGACGGTGCTCGATTACGGCAAGGTGATCGCCGAGGGTCTGCCGCAAGACGTGCAGAAGAACCCGAAGGTGATCGAGGCATATCTGGGTGCAGGAGTCCATTGATGGCGAATACTCCGATGTTGAAAATCAAGGGCCTGCAAGTCAATTACGGCGGCATTCAGGCGGTCAAGGGCGTCGACATGGAAGTCGCCCAGGGCGAGCTCGTCACGCTGATCGGTGCGAACGGCGCCGGCAAGACGACGACGATGAAGGCCATCACCGGCTTGAAGCCGTACTCGGCCGGCGATATCGAATATCAAGGCCAGTCGATCAAGGGCGTTCCCGCGCACGAGCTGCTCAAGCGTGGCCTGGCGATGGTGCCGGAAGGCCGCGGCATTTTCGCGCGCATGTCGATCCTCGAGAACATGCAGATGGGCGCCTACCTGCGTAGCGACACTGCGGCCATCGAGTCCGACGTCGAGCGCATGTTCGGCTACTTCCCGCGTCTGAAAGAGCGGGCCAAGCAGCTGGCCGGCACGCTGTCGGGCGGCGAGCAGCAGATGCTGGCGATGGCACGCGCGCTGATCAGCCGTCCGAAGCTGTTGCTGCTCGACGAGCCGTCGATGGGTCTGTCGCCGATCATGGTCGAGAAGATCTTCGAAGTCGTGCGCGACATCTCGAAGGAAGGCCTGACCGTTCTGCTCGTCGAACAGAACGCGCGTCTGGCTTTGCAGGCCGCAAATCGAGGCTATGTGATGGACTCTGGTATGGTCACGATGTCGGGCGATGCGAAGCAGATGCTCGACGATCCGAAGGTGCGTGCCGCCTACCTCGGCGAGTGACGATTTGCGCCGCGCCCAATGCATCATGACGGGCGCGGCGACAACGAGCCGCGGGGGCTCGCAAGGCTTTGTTCAAACCCGATCAACAAGGGGATTAGAAGAGTGAAGGTATCGGTTATCAAGGGTTCCGCAGCTGCGGCGCTGGCATTGTTCGCTGTTTGCAACACCGCTCAAGCCGACACGGTCGTGAAGATCGGTCACGTGGCACCGCTGACGGGCGGCTCGGCTCACCAAGGCAAGGACAACGAGAACGGCGCGCGCCTCGCGATCGAAGAGATCAACGCGAAGGGCCTCACGATCAATGGTCAGAAGGTCACGCTGCAACTCGATCCGCAAGACGACGCAGGTGACCCGCGCCAAGCAACGCAGGTTGCGCAGAAGCTCGTCGACGACAAGGTCGTAGGCGTGGTCGGTCACGAAACGTCGGGTACGTCGATTCCGGCTTCGAAGATCTACAGCGATGCCGGCATCGTGCAGATCTCGCCGTCGGCGACCAATCCGAAGTACACGCAACAAGGCTTCAAGACGACGTACCGCGTCGTCGCGACCGATGCGCAGCAAGGCCCGGCGCTGGCGAACTACGCTGCTAAGGTGCTCAACGTGAAGAAGGTCGCCATCGTTGACGATTCGACGGCGTACGGCCAAGGTCTCTCGACCGAGTTCGAAAAGGCGGCGAAGAGCGTCGGCTTGAACGTCGTGTCGCACGATGCGACGAACGACAAGGCTGTCGACTTCCGCGCGATTCTGACGAAGATCAAGGGTGAGAACCCCGACGCGATCATGGTCGGTGCAATGGACGCCGTGGGCGGCCCGTTCGCGAAGCAAGCCAAGCAGTTGGGCCTGCGCGCGAAGATCCTCGCCGGCGACGGCGTGTGCACGGCCAACATCGCCGAGCTGGCTGGCGACGCTGCCGACAACATCATCTGCTCGCAGGCCGGCATGGGCCTCGACAAGATGGCTGGCGGCGCAGCGTTCCAGGACAAGTACAAGAAGCGCTATGGTCAAGACGTCGTGTTGTACTCGCCGTACACCTATGACGCTGTGTACGTCATCGTCGATGCGATGAAGCGCGCGAACTCGATCGATCCGGCCAAGATCCTGGCCGCGATGCCGACCACCGACTACAAGGGTGTGATCGGTGAGACGACGTTCGATGCCAAGGGCGACCTCAAGCACGGCGTGATCTCGATCTACGGCTACAAGGACAAGGTCCGTACGTACAAGGACATCGTCAAGATGTAATGTATCGGCGCAAGCCGACACAAAAACCGCATGCGTGAAAGCGCATGCGGTTTTTTTTTGCCGTTATGCCGCGTGGTGTTTCGTCTTAGAGCGAATCGAGCACCGTGCGCAGCATCACCATCATCTGGTCGATTTCCTCGTTCGTGACGGTGAGTGCCGGCATGAAGCGCAGAGAATTCGGCCGCGCCGAGTTCAGCAGCAATCCGTCGGGTTGCAACTGACGTGCCCTCTCGACGATTTGCGGGCCGATGTCCTTGCCCAGCACGAGCGCGCGCAGCAGGCCTTCGCCGCGTTCGCCTTCGAAGCCGCGCTCGGCCGATAGTTCGAGCAGCTTCGTGCGCAGGTATTCGCCACGCGCGCGGACGTCTTCGAGAAAGCCCGGCGCCAGCAGCTGCGAGATCACGGCATGGCCGACGGCCGTCATCAACGGATTGCCGTTGTAGGTGCCGCCTTGATCGCCGGCCTCGAACACCGTCACCGCCTCCTTCGCGAGCAGTGCCGCGAGCGGCACGCCACCGCCGATGCCCTTGCCGAGCGTCATGATGTCGGGCTCGATGCCGGCCAGTTCGTACGCGAACAGCGTGCCGGCGCGACCGCAGCCGCTTTGGACTTCGTCGACGATCAGCAGCACGCCGTGCTTTTCCGTCACCGCACGCAGCTCGCGCATGAAGGCGCGTGTGGCGGGGATCACGCCGGCTTCGCCCTGGATCGGCTCGAGCATGACGGCTACGGTTTTCTCGCCGATCAGCCGCTCGACCGAAGCGATGTCGTTGAGCTGCGCCTTCGGAAAGCCGGGCACTTGCGGCGCGTAGATCGTGTCCCAGCCCGCCTTGCCGCTGGCCGACATCGTCGCGAGCGTGCGGCCGTGGAAGCTCTGATCGAACGTGACGATCTCGTACGCGCCGTTCTTGAACTTTTTGCCCCACTTGCGGGCGAGCTTGATCGCGCCTTCGTTCGCTTCGGCGCCGCTATTGGCGAAGAACACCTTGTCGAATGCGCTGTGCGCGGTCAGCAAGCCGGCGAGCTGCGCCATCGGTTCGTTGTAGAAGGCGGGCGAGGGATTGATCAGCACGCGCGCCTGTTTCTCGAGCGCCTCGATCATCGCGGGATGGCAGTGACCCAGGCTGTTCACCGCCCAGCCCTGGATGAAGTCGAGGTAACGCTTGCCTTCATGATCGAACAGCCAGGAGCCCGCGCCACGCGTGAACACGATCTCGGGTCGGTTGGCGATGTACATCAGCGATTGCGTCGGGTACTCATTGAAATGCATGGCGCGGCTCCCCGTTCAAAAAAGGAAAGTCAGGGGTGAAATGAAAAAAGCCACGGAAATCCGTGGCTTTCGCTGTGAAACCGGTGTTGCGCCTGAGTCTTGCTACTGCTTGTAAGCGCGTATCCGTGACGAGCCGACGGCTTCCCATACGGGCAGCGAACGTCGACGTCGGAGGGCGGACAGGATGCGGTTCATGCGCGCAAGAATACGACAGCACGCGTGCCGATGCAACGGCGTTGCGTGCATGTCGTGTGCAGGGGGCTTATACGGCTCATACCGCGTTGACGAGATCGGCTTCGCTCGTGAACGAGTCGGCGTAGAACTCGTCGGTGGGCAGCTGGTGATGACTCGTGAAGTCGCGCAGCGCCGATTCGACCATGACGGGCGCACCACAGGCATAGACCTGGTAACCCGACAGATCAGGCAGGTCTTCGATGACGGCGCGATGCACGAAGCCGGTGCGTCCGGTCCACGCGTCGCTCGCGTCCGGCTCCGACAGGACGGGCACGAACTTGAAGTTCGGATGGTCCTTGGCCCATTGCTCGGCAATGTCCATCATGTAGATGTCCTTCTTGCGGCGCGCCCCCCAATACAGCGTGATCGGCCGATCGATCTGCTTGTGGAACGCATGCTCGGCGATGGCCTTGATCGGTGCAAAGCCCGTGCCCGAGGCCAGCAGGACGATCGGCTTATCCGAGTCTTCGCGCAGGAAGAACGTGCCGAGCGGGCCTTCGAAGCGCAGGATGTCGCGTTCCTTCATCGTGTTGAAGACGTGATCGGTGAACACACCGCCGGACATATGGCGGATGTGCAGCTCGATCGGCCCTTCTTCGTGGGGCGCGCTGGCCATCGAGTAGCTGCGGCGCTTGCCGTCCTTCAGAAGGAATTCGATGTACTGACCGGCCAGGTACTGGAGCCGCTCGTTCGCGGGCAGTTGCAGCTTGAGCACCATCACGTCGTCGGCGCGTTGCTCGAGCGCGTTCACGCGGCACGGCAGCTTCTTGATCTGCATGTCGCCGACGCCCGTGATCTCGCGCACGTCGATGACGAGATCGCAGCTGGCTGTCGCGCAGCAGAAAAGCGCGAGGCCGCGCGTCTTTTCGTCGTTCGACAAGGCCGATGACGAATGCGAGCGCTGCGCGATTTCACCCGACACCACGGTGCCCTTGCACGAACCGCATGCGCCGTTCTTGCACCCGTAGGGCAGGCCGATGCCTTGACGCAGCGCCGCGGTCAGCACGGGTTCGTCGGGTTCCACTTGAAACTGCCGGCCGCTTTGCCGGAGGGTCACGTTGTATGCCATAGCTTGTTCGAACAAAAAATGGGAATGCCGTCGGGCGGCTACAATGCTGCGCCATGAATGCGACACGAATCTTGCGCCGGCCGCGCGTGCTCATCGTCGGATGCGGCGACGTCGGTCTGCGCTGCGCCCGCCGTCTGCTCGCCCGCTCGCCGCACGTGCGCGTGATTGCGCTCACGAGCCGGCCTGAGCGCGCCGCTGTGCTGCGTGCAGCGGGAGTTATGCCGATTGTCGGTGATCTCGATGTCCCGCACAGCCTACGGCTTTTGGCAGGTATCGCGCCGACGGTGTTGCATTTGGCTCCGCCGCCTGCATCCGGTGAAGACGACCCGCGCACGCGAGCCCTGATTGCCGCGCTGACGGCGCCGCGCCGGATGCGCGCCGCGCATGCGGTACGCGCGACGACCGGGCGCTTGCGCACGCGTTCGCACGGGCAGTTCAAGCCTGCGGCCGGGACACGCGAAACGCGTATTGTAACCGACGCTTTCGCCCCGGCTCGGGTGCCGAGGCTGCCCGTTCGCCTCGTCTATGCGAGTACGACAGGCGTGTACGGCGACTGCGGCGGCGCGCTGATCGACGAGACGCAGCCCGTGCGTCCCGTCAACGCGCGCGCCAAGCGGCGGGTCGCGGCCGAGCGGCGCTTGCGTGCGGCGACCGCGCGCGGCGCATTGACGGCTCATATCGTGCGCATCCCCGGCATCTATGCGGAGGATCGGCTGCCGCTCGCGCGCATCGAGCGTGGGATGCCGGCCCTGATCGACGCGCACGACGTCTACACGAACCACATCCACGCCGACGATCTGGCCGCGATCATGCTGCGTGCGGCCACGCATGGCCGTCCGGCGCGCGTCGTGCATGCGTCGGACGATACCGTCATGAAGATGGGGGCGTACTTCGATCGTGTCGCCGATGCGTTCGGTCTCGCGCGTGTCCCGCGCATCACGCTCGAGGCGGCCGAGCAGCAGCTCGAGCCCGTCACGTTGTCATTCATGCGCGAGTCGCGACGGCTTGCCAATACGCGGCTCAAGCGCGAACTGCGCGTCGCGCTGCGCTACCCGGACGTAGACGACTTTCTTCGTACCGTGGGTGTCGAAGACGTGAACAGCGTCAAGTCAGCGCCGGCAACGCCTCGAGCAGCAAAAAGCACAGCAGGGCGCCGATCAGCGCGCCGATGAGGTTGGGGTGATAACGGCGCCCGACGTGCATCGCGCTCAACAACGCGCCGATGACGATCGCCCCGAGCGCGGCGAATGCCAGCATCACGTACGAGATCTCGAAGGTGTCGTAGACGATCATGATGCCCCTCCTGGAAACGTCTTCTAATCGTTGGTTTCTTCCAGTATAGGAGGGATCGTCCCCCTTAAACATGCGTGTTTACGCATTGCCGTGCATGCGTGCGCGACGCTGCACGAAAGGGGCGGGAACGCGGTCGACCGTCAGCTGCCGCGCAGCGCTTGCAGCTGATCCTCATCGAGCCACTGCCACTGGCCGGGCGCGAGCGACGCGGGCAGCGCGAGTGCGCCGACGCGCTCGCGGTGCAGCGCTTCGCAGCGGTTGCCGGCTGCTGCGATCATGCGCTTGACCTGGTGATATTTGCCCTCATTGATCGTCAGCTCGAGTAGCCGCTCGCCGCGCGCGAGCGCCACCGCTGCTGCGATCGGCTTCGTTTCGCCATGCAGCAGTACGCCGTCGCGCAGGGCCGCGAGCTGGACATCGTCGAGCGGGTGGCGCGTCGTAGCGAGGTAGGTCTTCGGCACCTTGCGTTTCGGCGACGTATAGGCGTGAACGAAGCGCCCGTCGTCGGAGAGCAGGAGGAGGCCAGTCGTGTCTTCGTCGAGCCGGCCCACGCACTGCACGCCACGCGCGGCAAGCGGCGCGGGCAGCAGCGAAAACACGCTCAGATGATGCTGCGGCTCGCGCGAGCACTCATAGCCGGCGGGCTTGTTCAGCATGAGATAGGCGTGCTCACGATAGCGCCACGCGAGGCCGTCGACTTCGAACGTGAGCGTGTCGATCGCAAAGGCGGAGGCGGGATCAACGCAGGTGGCACCGGCCACTGCAACTCGCCCATCGACGATCAAGGCCCGGCATTGGCGCCGCGAGCCGAAGCCTTGGGTGAAGAGAATGCTTTCGAGGTCCATTGAGCGGCCGGGGAATCAAAGTCGCCGGCATTCTATCAAGGGCGTCATGGGGCGACGACGGGATACAGGCTGTGGCGATCGACCTCGCGACGGCTTCCACGACGGCCGCGCTCATCTGGCACTGCCCCGGTTCAGGTCGAGCGGCAGCTCGCCCATCAGTTGGAACATCTCGACGGTGTAGCCCATATTGAAGTAGCCGCAACGTGCATAGGCGGCGATTCGTTCGAGTCGTTCCGCCTCGTTTTCGAATTGGCGGGGTGCCGCTTCATCGGCGTTCGTTGCCGCTTGGTGGACGACTTCGGGCGACTTCTTCGCCGAACGTTGCCAGATCGTTTCGACCCGGCGCGCGAGTGCTTTGCCGGGCAACCATGCAGGATGGAACATGGCGTTCGCTCCTTCTTTGCAGACCGCTACCTTCACTGTAGTGAGCACTGCGGCGATCGGCAAACAACGATTTATGAAATGCTCCGAAGCGAGGAAGCAATCGCTGCGATGCTGGTTGTGGAATGGAATTCAGCCAGGTGCTCTTGCACAATTTCCAACCGCCGTTGCCCTTATCTGGTGCGCGGTGATCTTCATTTTGGGAGGTGGTGGCTATTCCGATTGTTGCAGTGCAGTGGAATTCCCAATATGAATTGACGCGTCAATTTTTACTTGTTATGGTCGAACTAACAGGTGCTTTCAAGGCGCCCATTACGTTCGTTGGCCTATAAAGCAGTCCAAAATTTAGAAAGAACTAACTAAAGCGCCGTATCCATCGAGACAGCCATAAAAGGAGGCGGATCAATCATGATCGAAGCCTTGTCACCGCATTCATTGCCCCTCCGGGGCATACCAGCGCCGTCAATCGAAATCGTGGCAACCCAGCGCGCGATGGGCGTTCTCGCTCGCCTCAGGCCACGGGTTCCACCTCGCGATCCGCAGTCTTCGTAAGTATTCACTGCCGCAGAGTTTTTCGCCTTTCCTGTCGCTTGTTCGTCCGATCGCGCCTGCAGGCCTGACCGGCGGATAGGTTCGCGCTCGCTTTGCGCTGCGTGATTTCGCTGACCGGAAAATCCGAAATCAAGCTGCGATTGGGAAATAAGCTTATTCAAAACCTCGATATAAGGAGGAGGGAATCGTGCGTCCGTAAATTTTGCAAATCGATTTAAGCATTCTCGAGATTGCCATGTCGACTCCTGGATCGAGTCGACAAAGCCCATATCGGGTCTTCACGATCAAAAACCAGCGGAGCTTCTAATGCCAAAGAATAAACAGAACAAACAGAATAAACAGGCCGGCCATCTGATTTCCAAGCGTTTCACGCTCGCCGTGCTTCCTCTGGCGCTCGCGGCAGCACAACTGCCGCTGAACGCTCAGGCAGCGACGACCTGGGCGGCAACGCGCACGAACGCGTTCCTGATCCCCGGTGCGCAGAGCACGACCGCTGCGCGAGCTGACGTCAAAAGCGCCGCGTCACCGACCGGCTATACGCTCAACGTCAACGGCGCACCGAAACTGGCCAACACGAGAGTCACGCCGCTTGAAGTGAGTCAGCCTGTGCACGTCACGGTCGTGCTGAAGGGCCGCGACGACGCCAAGCTCAACGAGTTTCTGCGCGAGCTGAACCAGCCCGGTAGCCGGAACTATCACCACTACCTGAACTCGCGAGAGTTCAAGGCCCGCTTCGCTCCGACCGATGCGCAGGTGCAAGCGGTCATTTCCCACCTGCGCTCGAGCGGCTTCGGCAACATCGAGGTTTCGGCGAACAACAAGCTGGTGTCCGCCATCGGTAATGCCAACAACGTGCACAGCGCCTTCAACGCGACGCTGAAGCGCTTCAACTATCGCAACAAGTCCGTCTACGGCAACGACTCCGCTGCACAGGTGCCGAACAAGCTTGCTGGCGTCGTCGATTCGGTGCTCGGCCTGCAAAACGCCGAAGTGCCACACCGTCTGCTTCACCGCTTGCTGCCCGCCAGCGCGCTGATCAGTCCGAGAACCAACCGGGCGCCGGACTCCACCGGCGACCAAGTCACTCACCAGCCGACCGACTTCGCGCAAATCTACGGCGCCAGCAACTTGCCGCCCGCCACGAACACCACGGTGGGCATCATCACCTGGGGCGACATGACGCAAACCATCTCGGACCTGAACCAGTTCACGCAAAGCGCGGGCTTGGACACGGTGAACACGTTGGTTGTGCCGGGCGGCCAAGGCACGCTCGCCGACGACGGCGATCCGGGCGAATGGGATCTCGACAGCCAGGACATCATCGGCGTGTCGGGCGGCGTCAAGCAGCTGATCTTCTACGCGGCGGTCAACGGCGACAGCCAGGACAGCGGCCTGACCAGCGCCACGCTGACGGCGGCCTACAACAAGGCCACGACTGACAACGTCGCGAAGATCATCAACGTCTCGCTCGGCGTAGACGAAACGGCGGCCAGCGGTGACGGCTCGCTGGCTGCGGACGATGCAATCTTCCAGCAGGCCGCGGCGCAAGGTCAGATCTTCTCGGTCTCGTCCGGTGACGCCGGTGTCTATCAATGGTCGTACTCGCCGCAGGGTGCTCCGGGCTTCATCGGCAACTACAACAACGCCGGCACAGCGGTCTCGACGACGATCGACCTGTCGAAGTACGCTGTGTCGTACCCGGCTAGCTCGCCCAATGTCGTGGCGGTTGGCGGCACGACGCTGTCGACGACGAACACGACGACATGGGCCGGCGAAACGGTCTGGAACGAAGGTGTTGCCTACGCCGACCTCGACTCGAACGGCAACCCCGTGGACAACGCCGCGCGCATCTGGGCAACGGGTGGCGGCGTCAGCTCGTTCGAAGCCGCGCCATCGTGGCAAACGGCCGCGCTCGGCTCGTCGGTCACGAAGCGGACGGTGCCGGACGTGGCGTTCGATGCCGCCTCGTCGACAGGCGCGCTGCTCATCATCAAAGGCCAGCCGAATCAACCTGTCGGCGGCACGAGCCTCGCCTCGCCGATCTTCGTCGGCGGCTTCGCGCGGATCGAGTCGGCGCATAACAACAGCATTGGTCTGCCGACGGCCGGCTTCTACCAGACGTTCCCGCAGAACCCGTCGCTGATCCAAGACGTGACTTCGGGCAACAACAACGGCTATGGCAACCATGGCTATAACCCCGGCACGGGCTACGACTACGACACGGGCTGGGGTAGCCTGCAATTCTCGAATCTGAGCGCCACGTACTAAAGGCGGGTGAGGAGATGGACGGCCCGGGGAGTGGCATTGGGCCGTCCTTAGCGGCATCGCTCTACCGGTCCCCCTGTCGTGAAAACGGGGGGACCCAAGAATCCTCCTGATCGGCACTGAAGCGCCGATGGACCAAAGTCCTATTTCGATTTCGACTCGCACCGATTAGCCTGAATCTGCGGGACCACGGCTGCAGCGAGCGCAGTCCCCGATAATCGGAGCGCGGATGATGGGCAACTTCAGATTAGTCAGGCTCGCCGACGGAGCCAGGGCAACGAGTGCTTGCAAAGGCAGCGTGGCCGAGGCGCTGCTGGTGGGAATCGTCTCGCTGACTTTGTCCATTGCGCCAGGCCGGGCGCATGGGCAACTCCCTGAACCTGCGGCCGGCAGCATTTGCATGCCACTCGGCAATTACCCCGTTGCGGGCAGCGCGGACCTCGTGCTGCGTTCGCCCCTTTGTTTCAGCCCGCCCGCACCTGCGGCACGAGGTGGCAAAGCCGGTTTGGGTCGCAGAGTCGACCGCGATTCGTTCAGCGGTACGACAGTGGGTGGCTATACGTACGGCGACGCAGTCCACTATTGCCTCGAGCGTCACATGCGCTTGCCGTCGACCGACGAGCTCAAAGCGCTGGTCGGTTACGCCAATGGTCCTGAGCATCCTCACGGCGGCTACGCGATCGTCGCTTCCAAGGACAACAAACGCTATCCCGGAGGCGTGTACGGGTGGGGCGGACAACTTGCGTACTGGTCCTCGACTTTCGGCGGAACGCGGTTTCACCATGTCGTGTGGTTGACGGACGGCCGAGATGCTCCCTATCACGACTCGCATCGCGCTTACATCAGTTGCGTGAGATAGGGGCCGCGCAGGCCGATGCTGGCGGCGTCGCGCGGGATCTCTCGGTGGCGAAAATTTAGTCATACTGAATGTATAAATATCTGATCGCTGGGTGAAACCGATTCCGCAAATATGTCGGGCAAGCGAAAAAAAAGTAACTATCATCAAACGGTGTCTGCCGCACGATCGTATCGATCGCTGGTGCCACTCGAAAATTCAAATAAATGTTGTGAAGGAGGTGCGTTTGCCGCGACGCACCTCCGTCCAGCTCTCATCGATTGCAACGGCCTCTTTGGCGCGACTTCGAATGTTTGGGCCAGCTTCATGCCTCGCGCGACGGTAGGGGAAATTCGCCATGCATTTCGCCTTGTCCGGTTACGAGGTTGTTCTGGCCGCGATCATCGCTACGTTCTCGTGGCGCTTCCATGAATTCTGCTGGGGCGATGTGCAAGGGCCGGTGCGTCCTTTCGGCAAGGCGCGCTATCCCGGCGAGCGCGAATTCGTCGCATTGTTGAGCGCCACGCGTAAGCATGAATTTCACCCGGGAAAGTTGCTCTCCGGTTCGGGGGCGACCTTGGGTCACGCGCTACGGTTGGCTGCAAGCGCTGCCGAGCGCCTGCCGTCGCTCATCAAACACGCGAGGCCAAATGCTCCAGCCGAGCGCTCGCCGGCCCCGATGCACGTCGCGCTGGAATGTGTGCCGGTCGCGGTCGTCGGCATCGGCCAGTCCGGACGAATCGAATTCTTGAATGCGACGGCAAGGGAGTTGTTCGGCTACGGTAGCAAAGAGCTAACCGGAATGTCGGTCAGTTTGCTGATATCCGAGTTGCAACTGGCCGGCTCGCAAGTAGCGTGGAACAATCCTTCGCCGAACCCTGCGGCTTTGGCTGTGCCCACTATGCAAACCTTCTCGGCGAAGCGCCGCGACGGGACGGAATTTCCCGCGGAAGTGACGACGCGCCGATGTGATATCGACGGCGTGCCGACGCTGCTTGCCGTCATCGTGGACCGAAGCGAACGATACGAGCTCCATCGCAATCGACAGGAACTGGCACATCTGACGCGCATCTGCGCACTTGGCGAGCTGGCCGGCTCGCTCGCCCACGAACTGAACCAGCCGCTCACGGCGATTCTGAGCAATTCGCAAGCGGCGCAACGTTTCATGGAAGCGGAGCCGATCGACGTGTCCGAGGTTCAGGAAACGTTGAAGGACATCGTCGCAGACAATTGCCGGGCGAGCGAAATCATCCGCAAGATGCGGGCGCTCGTCAGAAAGGGCGATGTGGAGTTGCAGCCGCTCGATGTCGGTAGTGTGGTCCGGGACGTGGTCATGCTGGTGCACAGCGATGCGGTCGTACGCGGGATTCGGACGAGGGTCGACATCGCGGCGGATTTGCCCGCCGTGCACGGCGATAAAGTGCAGTTGCAGCAGGTGGTGCTCAATCTCCTGCTCAATGCCTTCGACGCCGTGCACGAGTGTCATGCTGCGGATCGCGTGGTCGACGTCCAGGTCGCGCCGAAGCCCGGCGCGCTGGTGCGCATCGCCGTTCGGGACCGCGGGCAGGGACTGACGGTGGACCAGATGGACAAGATATTCAAGCCTTTTTTCACGTCGAAGCCGCATGGTCTGGGTCTGGGGTTGTCGATTAGCCGCAGCATCGTAGCGGCTCATGGCGGCCGGCTCTGGGCGGAGAACAACGACGAACGAGGCGCAACGTTTTATGTAGCGTTACCGGCAGAGGCATAGCGGAGCCGAACCGGACGTGAGGGCAACCATGAGTGAATCTGTATCCCGCGTGTTCGTCGTCGACGACGATGCTGGGGTGTGTCGCGCATTCGCCCGGTTGTTGCGTTCGGCCGGATACCAGGCCGAAGTCTTCGAGTCCGCACGCTCGTTCCTGGATTGCGCCGACCTGTCGAGCGGCCCGGCATGCGTCGTACTGGACCTGAAGCTGCCGGATTTGAACGGGCTCGAAGTACAGCGCGAATTGAACATGAGCTTGCCGGTCATCTTCGTGACGGGGCACGGGGATATCGGCACGACCGTCGATGCGATGAAGGCCGGCGCAGCCGACTTCCTGACCAAACCGGTTCGTGACACGGTTTTGCTCGAAGTGGTCGAGCGGGCGCTGGCGCGCGCCCGTGAGATTTTCGAGCGCCGACAGGAACTGGCGGACATTGGATTGCGGCTCGATCGCCTGACGCCGCGCGAGCGGGAAGTGATGGCGCTCGTCGTCACCGGCCGCCTGAACAAACAGATTGCCGGCGAGCTAGGCATTGCCGAGAAGACGATCAAGATTCATCGTGCCCGCGTGATGGAGAAAATGGGTGCGCATTCGCTGGCCGATCTGATCCGCTTTGCCGACAAGGCCGGCATCGGCCCCTCCGGGCAAATGCGAACGCTGCATTGAATCATCGTGCCAATCGTTTCGGCGTGCACGTGGACCAAAGTCCTATATCGGTTTTGCCGCGCGCTGAGTAGCCTGAATCTGCGGGATTGCGTTTATACGGGCAGCCACCAGATTCGGACTTTTCATAATGGGCAATCTCAAACCGTTCGTTGCGGTCGTCGACGACGATGATTCGGTGGGCCGGGCCATCAAGCGTCTGCTGCGCTCCGTCGGAATCGAGGCGGACACGTTTTCGAGCGGCGACGAGTTTCTGGACATGCTGTCGTCCATGCCCTCATACCGCCCGGACTGCGTGATTCTCGACATTCAGATGCCCGGCATGAACGGGCTCGAGGTCCAGCGCCGCCTGGGCGGCAGCGGCATGCCCGTCATCCTGATCACAGCCTACGACGACGTGGGCGTGCGTGCGCAGGCGCTTGCCTCGGGTGCCGTGGCCTATCTGCGCAAACCGTTCAATGACTCGATTCTGATCAAGACGGTGCAGACTGCGCTGGGCATTGCGCCGGCGCCCTGAGCTCGCCGTAAGCCGGCCGATATCGGACCAAAGTCTCATTGTTTTCGGCACACCCGGCCACCAAACTTGAAGGCACAGGTCTGCGAATTCGTCGCCGCGGTCGCTAGGCGGTCGAAAGCAGTCGGCCGCCATTCGTTGAGGTGCACATCATGATCCAATTCGTTCGCAAGATCGCCATGATCTCTCTGCTCGCTGCGGGCGTGGCGTGCTCGACTGGGCAATCGCCATCGGCCTCCGATACGTCGACGTCGCCCGATCCGGTGCTCGATCAGGATTGCCAAGCCGCGCTGGCGAGCTTGTTCGACGGCACGCCGAAGGCGAAAGAACTGAGCGACAAGGCCAAAGGCATTCTCGTCTTTCCAAGCGTGGTAAGGGCGGGATTCATCGCCGGCGCTTCGCATGGTACGGGCGAGCTGATCGAGAACGGCAAGGTCACGGGTTATTACGCGACGACGTCGGTCACCTATGGCCTTCAGGCCGGGATCCAGAAATACGGCTACGTGATGATGTTCATGTCGGATTCCGCGCTGGACGAGCTGAAAACCAAGCCAGGATTCGAAGTCGGCATGGCGCCGACCATCGTGATCGGAGACGCGGGCGCCGCGAAAAACATGACGACGGCCACGCTTCAATCCGACATCTACGCATTCATTTTCGATCAAAAGGGGTTGATGGCCGGGATCGGATTGAGAGGGTCGAAGATCACACGGCTCAACAAGTGACGCTTGCGTTCCCGCCGACAAAGAGAGCGAATTGAAATTGATTCGGATACCAAATCGAATGGGTGAGAGGAAATGAGGCAGCTCATGGCGGCGGCGCATGTTCGACCGGCGCGTGCGCGGTCCGAAACGCGCGAGACGGGCGAAAGATGGCGGATCGCAGCGATCGCCGCGGGCGCGCTCGTGCTCGCGTTCGCTGGCGGGGCATCCGCGCAGCAGTCGATCTTTTACCCGGCAAAAGGGCAGAGTCCGCAGAAGCAGCAAACGGATACCGCGGAGTGTCAGGTATGGGCGAAGCAGACGACGGGCGTCGATCCAGTCGTGCTTGCGGAGCGCGCGCAGTACCAGACGGCACCGCCGCAGCCGCAAGGAGGGGTGCTGAGGGGGGCGGCGGGCGGCGCCGCGTTCGGCGCCGCGGTTGGCGCGATTGCCGGCGATGCGGGCAAGGGCGCGGCAATCGGCGCACTGACTGGAACGGTGGGTTCCGGGATGAGGATGCGGCGGCGCGAGGAGGCGGCCAGCCATCAGCAGCAGTCCATGCAGCAAAACACCTCGATGCAGCTCTCGACATTCAATCGAGCCGTGACTGCATGCATGAACGGTCGAGGCTACACCAGCCAGTAGCGTCGCAGCCGATCGGAGGTGCGCAATCGTGAACAGGTTCAAAACTGCGGGATGGGCGGCGATCTTCTTGCTGAGTGGCGCAAGCGCGTGGGCCGGCGATTTCGACGGCAGCAAGCCGCTGCTGTGCGCAACGATCGAAGGCCATACGTGCGATCCCGGCTTGGCCTGCGAGCGCGAGTTGCCGGCGGATCTGGGCGCGCCGCGTTTCCTGTCCATCGATTTCAATAAAAAAATCATTTCGGGGCCCGTTCGCGCGTCGCCGATCGTTTCCATGAACAAAGGCCAGGGCCAGATTCTCATGCAAGGCACCGAGCTCGACTACGCATGGACCGTCGTGCTCGATACGAGCGACGGTGAGATCACGCTGACCCTGGCGAATCGCCATGATGCGCTGGTGTTATTCGGAGACTGCAAGGCGATGTAGTTTCGAGGAGTGTCCGATGAAACCCGCACTCGCCATTTATCGCGTCCTTCGGCAGCCGCCGCTCGCCTTGAAGTTGCGGCGCGGCGCAGCTGGGCCGGCGCGAGGCGCATTGCCCTTGATGGTCGTGGCGGCCGCGCTAGCGTTGTTCGGCGGCTGCAAGAAGCCTTCCGGCCCGCCGGCGCTCGGCGCCCCCGAGGTGACGGTCATGATCGTCACCGCACGCGACACTCCGGTCGACTTCGAATTCACCGCGCAGACCCAAAGCTCCCGCGAAGTCGAGATTCGCGCCCGCGTGGACGGCTTTCTCGACAAGCGGACCTACATCGAAGGCCAGACGGTGAAGACCGGCCAGACGATGTTTCTGATGGACCCCAAGCCGTTCGAGGCTGCCTTGCAGACGGCGAAGGGCGAACTGGCGCAGCAGCAGGCGAGGCTCACGGTAGCGAGGCGGAACCTCGCGCGGGTCAGGCCGCTTGCCGCACAGAACGCGTTGAGCCAGAAGGATCTCGACGACGCGGTCGGCAACGAGCAGCAGGCCGCCGCCGCGGTGATCTCCGCCCAAGGGCAAGTCCAGAGCGCGCAGCTCAACCTCGGCTACACGACGATCAAATCGCCGCTGAACGGCCTCGCGAGCTATGCGCGGCAGCAGGATGGCAGCTACGTCACGGCCACGGCCGCGGGGCTCCTGACGTACGTGTACCAGCTCGATCCCATGTGGGTGAACTTCAGCATCTCCGAGAACGAGCTGCTCCGCTATCAAGACCAGATTCGCGCCGGGAAATTGCGCTTTCCGCCGAACAGCGAGTTCGTCGTGACGGTCGTGCTCGCCGACGGGTCCGAATTTCCGGAGCGCGGCAGGATCAGCTTCTCCAATCCGGCGTTCAGCACCGAGACCGGGACGTTTCTCGTGAGGGCGGTGCTCGGCAACCCGAAGGGGCTGTTGCGCCCGGGGCAATTCGTGCGCGCGCGCGTGTCGGGCGCGACACGGCCCGATGCGATCCTGATTCCGCAGCGCGCGGTGCTGCAGGGCGCGCGAAGCCATTACGTGTGGGTCTTGGACAACGAGTCGAAGGCGCATCAGCGCGTGGTGGAGGTGGGCGACTGGAACGGCGAGAACTGGTTCATTACGGATGGCCTGAAATCCGGCGAGCGCGTCGTGGTGGACGGCGCAATTCGGGTCGCGCCCAACGCGCCGTTGAAAATCGTCGGCACGCTGGCTTCGACCGAAACAGCCGGCAAGACCGTCGTCGAGCAGGCGAACGCGACGGGCGCGGCGGCGCCGATCGAAGGGAAGCCGGCCAACGCCAAAGCATCCAGCGGTGCGGCGCAGTAAAGAGGAGAAAGAGGAGAGCCCATGAACATCTCCCATTACTGCATCGACCGGCCGATCTTCGCCTCGGTCATCTCCATCGTCATCACGCTCGGCGGCGCGTTGACGATGCTCGCGTTGCCGATCGCCCAGTATCCGGACGTCACGCCGCCGCAGGTGACGGTATCCGCCACCTACCCGGGCGCCAGTGCCGAGGTCGTGGCCAACAACGTGGCGGCGCCGATCGAGGAGCAGGTCAACGGTGCGGACAACATGATCTACATGTACTCGTCCAGCTCGTCCACCGGCAACGTGACGCTCAATGTCTTCTTCGAGATCGGCACCAATCCGGAACTCGCGCAGGTCGACGTGCAGAACCGCGTGAACCTCGCGCTGCCGCAATTGCCGCAGTCGGTGCAGGCCCAGGGCGTTCAGGTCCAGAAGAAATCGAACGCGTTCATGATGGTCATCGCGATCTATTCGCCGGAAGAGCGCTTCGATCCGACCTATATCGCCAACTACGCGAACATCTATGTGCTCGATTCGATCAAGCGTATCGGCGGCGCGAACCAGTCGTCGATCTTCGGCACGCCGGACTACGCGATGCGAATCTGGCTGAAACCGGATCGCATGGCGCAACTCGGCATTACGGCCGGCGACGTGCAGCGGGCGGTCGCCAACCAGAACCAGCAGTTCGCGGTGGGCAGCATCGGCCAGTCGCCGACCGGCAGTCCGGTCGAACAATCGTTTGCCGTGACGAGCCCCGGGCGTCTCGCCACGCCGGAGCAGTTCGACAACATCATCCTGCGCGCGGCGAGCAACGGCGCCGCGATCGTGCGTCTGAAGGACGTCGGCCGTGCCGAACTGGGGCAGAAGAGCTACGCGAACCGCAGCACCTTCCAGGGCAAGCCGGCAACGATCATCGCGGTCTATCAGCAGCCGGGTGCCAACGCGCTCGACGTCTCCAAGCAGGTGCGTGCGAGACTCGAGGAGCTGAAGAAGTCGTTTCCGCAGGGTCTCGACTACGAGATCGCGATGGACACGACCGATTTCACGCGGGCGTCGATTACAGACGTCGTGCACACGTTCTTCGAAGCGCTCGTGCTGGTCGTGATCGTCGTATTCGTGTTTCTGCAGAACCTGCGCGCCACGCTCACGCCGATTCTGGCGGTGCCCGTCTCCATTGTCGGCACCTCCATGTTCATGCTGCTACTTGGCTTTTCGATCAACATGCTGACCTTGTTCGGCATGGTGCTCGCCATCGGCATCGTGGTGGACGACGCGATCCTCGTGATCGAAAACGTCGAACGGAACATGAGCGTGCACAGGCTGGGCCCGAGGGATGCCGCGAAACGGGCCATGGACGAGATCTCCGGGCCGATCGTGGCAACGACGCTCGTCCTGTGCGCCGTGTTCGTGCCGGTGGGGTTTCTCGGCGGGATTACCGGACAGTTGTACAGGCAGTTCGCGCTCACGATTGCGATCTCGGTGGTGATCTCGGGGGTCGTGGCCCTGACGCTGTCGCCGGCCCTTGCCGCGTTGCTGCTCAAGAGCACGCATCACGAGAAGAAAGGCTTCTTCCTGTGGTTCGACAAGGTGTTGGCCCGGATGACGGTCAGCTACACGCGTGCGGTCCGGTTCGTCATCAAGCGCTTCGTGCCCGCCTTGTTGCTGTTCGCCGGCATGATCGTGCTTGCGGTGATGATGCTGAAGACCATTCCGGGCGCATTCCTGCCGCCCGAGGATCAGGGTTACTTGCTCGGGGCCGTGATCATGCCGGACGCCGCGAGCCTCGATCGAACGAGTGACGTAGGGCGGCGCGTCACCGACTATTTCATGAAGCAGGAGGCCGTGAGCAGCGTCGTGATGGTGAACGGCTACAGCCTGCTCGACAGCCAGAACAAGAACAATGCGGGCACGTTCTTCGTCGGGATGAAAGGTTTCGACGAGCGTTACAAGTTTTCGAACATCAAGACGCAGAATGCACGCGCGGTGCTGATCAAGGCGTATGAAGCGCTCTCCAAGATTCAGGAGGGCATCGTCATTCCGGTCAATCCGCCGTCGATACCGGGTCTCGGCACCACCGGCGGCACGGAGATGTGGATCGAAAGCCAGGGCGATGGCTCCATCGAGCAGCTTGCGAGCGTCGTGCAGGATTTCGTGCAGAAGGCCAAGGCGCGGCCCGAGCTGTCCGGCGTCACTTCGACCTTCAACGCTTCGTCGCAGCAGCTGCTCGCCGACGTCAACCGCGAACAGGCGGAGACGCTCGGCGTGCCGATCGACGAGGTGTACAGCGCGATGCAGACGATGTTCGGCTCGCTCTACGTCTCGCAGTTCAACCGCGACAGCCGCCTCTGGCAGGTCATCCTGCAAGCGGAGCCGCAATATCGGCTCACGCCGCGCGATCTCGATCAGATCTACGTGCGCAGCAGGACCAACAACATGGTGCCGATCAAGGCCGTGATGAACTACAAGTTCGTCACGGGCCCCGACCTGGTGACGCGCTTCAACAATTTCCCGGCCGTCAAGGTCACCGCCAACGCGGCGCCCGGCTACAGCTCGGGCCAGGTGATCAACGCGCTCGAGGAACTCGCCGAGCAGATGCCGCCCGGCTACGCGCCCGGCTGGAGCGGTGAAGCGTTCGAGGCACGCCAATCCGGCGGAACGTCGGGCCTCGTGTTTGGGTTCGGGATCGTCATGGTGTTCCTGATCCTCGCCGCGCAATACGAGAAGTGGTCGTTGCCGTTCGGCGTGCTGATGGCGGTGCCGTTCGCGCTGTTCGGCGCGCTGCTCGCGATCCTGCTGCGCGGGCTCAATAACGACGTCTACTTCCAGATCGGCTTGACGATGCTGGTTGCGCTCGCCGCGAAGAATGCGATCCTGATCTTCGAGTTCGCGGTGCTCAATCGCGAGACAGGCGCGTCGCCGCACGACGCCGCGCTGACCGCAGCCGAAGAGCGCCTGCGCCCGATCATCATGACTTCGCTCGCGTTCATCCTCGGCTGCGTGCCGCTCGCGATCGCGCTCGGCGCGTCGGCCAACAGCCGTCATTCGATCGGCACGGGCGTCATCGGCGGGATGCTGGGTGCGACGGCCATCGCCGTGTTCTTCATTCCGATGTTCTATTACCTGCTCGAATCGATGGCGTCGCGCTCGAAGCGCGGCAAAGAGACACCCGGCCCGGGCTCCGGCATGCCCGGCGAGGCGCCGCCGCCGGAGCCGGGTGGCCCCGGTTCGCCGCACGTCACGCCGTCCGCACGGCGCGAGGACGACTAGGATGAAACAGTCCCCACGCTGGCTTGCTTGGCATCAGACCGGAGTAAGCGCTGAAAGCGCCAACTCCGGATCGACACGTTCGCCGCCCCCCGAGGAGGCTGGTCGGTACGCTCGGGGCGGCCCGGCGCGTACTGACCGGCGCCGCGCCGCGCTCGTGCGCCTTCTCGCGCCTATCTTGCTGCTCGGGTTGAGCGGCTGCCTGCTCGGCCCCGACTACGTGCGGCCGAAGGTGGACGTGCCACCGTCGTTCCGCTTCGAGTACCGGGACGCATCGGACGTCGCCAACACCCTGTGGTGGGAGCAGTTCCAGGACCCCGTGCTGAACGAGCTGATCGAGACATCGCTCGCGAACAACCTGGACGTCAAGGCTGCGACGGCGCGCGTCGATGAATTTATCGGCCAGTTCGTGAGCACGCGTTCGGCGTTGTTTCCGCAAGTTAGCGCGGGGTTCGACGCATCTCGCCAGCGTGCTTCGAAGAGCGGTGCGGTGCCGCTGCCCGCTGGTGTCGGTCCGGTTTACAACCAGTTTCAGCCGAGCTTGTCGGCAGCCTGGGACATCGACTTGTTCGGCAAGGTGAGACGCGAGACCGAGGCTGCGCGTGCGAACCTGCTCGGCAGCGAACAGAGCCGCCGTGCGACGATCCTGACGCTCGTAGCCTCGGTTGCCTCGTCGTATATCGCGCTGCGCAGCCTCGACCGGCAGCTCGAAATCGCGCAAGACACGACCAAGAGCCGTGCCGAGTCCGTCCAGGTGTTCGAGCTGCGCTTCAAGGGCGGGCAGATGTCGCAAATGGAGCTCGCGCAGAGCCAGTCCGAATATGAGGCGGCGGCAGCGACGATTCCGCAGCTCGAAGCGCAGATCGCGCAAGCGGAGGACGCGCTATCCGTGCTGCTGGGCCGCAATCCGGAACCGATTCTGCGCGGCCGCGTGCTGGCCGGGCTGGGGACGCCAGCCGTGCCCGCAGGACTGCCGTCGGACCTGCTCGAACGCCGGCCCGACTTGCAGCAGGCCGAACAGAACCTGATCGCGCAGAATGCGTTGATCGGCGCGGCGCGCGCACTGTATTTCCCATCGATTTCGCTTACCGGGCTATTCGGTTCGCTCAGCTCGCGGTTTTCGAACCTCTTCACGGGACCCGCGAAAGTCTGGTCGTTCGCCGGCTCGGTCACGGTGCCGATCTTCACAGGCGGCAACATCACAGGGCAGGTTCGCCAGGCCGAAGCGCGGCAGCAGGAAGCGCTCTTCGCCTATGAAAAGGCCATTCAGGTTGCCTTCCAGCAGGTCGAGGACGCGCTGATCGCGCTTCAGAAGTCGCGCGAGCAACTGGATATCCAAGGCAAGCAAGTCGACGCGCTGCGCACCTACTTGCGGCTCGCGCGGATGCGATACGAAGGCGGCTATACGAGCTATATCGACGTGCTCGATGCCGAGCGCAGCCTGTTCAACGCTGAGCTGCAATACACGCAGACGCAGAGCACGACGCTCACGAGCCTCGTCGGGCTCTACATGGCCATGGGCGGGGGATGGGTCGTCCAGGCGGAGCGCATGATCGCGCCGCCGCCAGGCGGGCAGCCGGCGGCAGCGCACGAACCGGTCGCGGAGACGCAGTAATGAGCCGCGCCGATCTCATTGCCTGTCACGAATGCGATCTCCTGCAGCGCGAGGTCGCGGTGCCGCCCGGCGGCGTGCTGCGCTGCCGCCGCTGCCATGCCGAGCTATACCGGAACCGCCCCGCCGGTCTCGAGCGCTCGCTTGCTCTTTCGCTGGCGGCGGTCGTGCTGTTCGTCGTGTCCAACTTGTATCCGATCGTGGGCTTGTCGGTGAGCGGGACGGTTGTCGAAACGACGCTGCTAGGTGCCGTGGCCGTGCTCTATCGGGATGGCATGTGGCCCATCGCCGGACTCGTCTTCGCGACCACCTTTCTGATGCCCGTGGTGCAGACGCTGAGCATGCTCTGGATGCTGTTGCCGCTGCGGTTCGACCGCGTGCCCTGGAGCCCGGCTTTCGTGTTTCGCTTGAGTCATGTGGCCGCGCCGTGGGGCATGACCGAAGTGCTGATCCTCGGTTTGCTCGTGGCGCTGGTCAAGCTCGCGCACATTGCGAGTGTCGTGGTGGGCACCGCCCTCTGGTCGTTCGGTGCGCTGATGCTGATATTGGCAGCCGCCTGCGCGGCGTTCGATGCGCGGCAGGTGTGGTCGCGCATCGCCGCTGTGCAGGCGCGCGGCGGCGGTGCGTCGGGTGTGAGCGCACCATTACCCCGCGGCGCCGTCACGGCGGCGCAATGCGGTCTCGTGCTCTGCCATGACTGCGGGCTGCTCGCGCGCGCGAGCGCCCACGCCCACGCGCTCTCGTGCCCGCGTTGCGGCGCGGCCATGCACATGCGCAAGCCGGCGAGCTTCTCGCGCACCTGGGCGCTGCTGATCGCCGCCATGGTGTTGTACATCCCCGCGAACGTGCTGCCGGTGATGTACACGAGTTCGCTGTTCGGTGCCCAGAACGACACGATCCTGAGCGGGGTCGTCTACCTCTGGACTTCGGGTTCGTGGCCGCTTGCAGTCGTCGTCTTCATCGCGAGCATCGCGGTGCCGATGCTCAAGATCTTCGCCATTGCGTATCTGACGATCTCGACCCAGCTCGGCTCGCGCTGGCTACCGGAGCAGCGCACGCGCATCTACCGCGTGGTCGAGTTCGTCGGGCGCTGGTCGATGCTCGACATCTACGTCATCACGATGCTCGTCGCCCTGGTGCAGTTCCAGGCGCTGGCGACGATTCAGGCCGGCGGCGCGGCGATCGCATTCGGGGCGGTGGTCGTGCTGACCATGTTCGCGGCGATGACGTTCGACCCGCGCCTGATCTGGGACGCAGTGGAGCAAGATCATGCCAGGACCCGAGCAAAAGCCTGATGCCCCCGAGTTGCCCGAGGCGGTCGTCACCACGCGTTCGCGCTGGCGCATGCAGCTCGTGTGGCTCGTGCCGATCGTCGCACTGCTGATCGGCGGGTGGCTCGCGGTCAAAGCGGTCCTCGAGCAGGGGCCGACGATCACCATCAGCTTCAAGACCGGCGAAGGGCTGGAGGCGGGCAAGACGAAGATCAAGTTCAAGAACGTCGATGTCGGCGTCGTGAAGACCGTGACGCTGTCGCCCGACAGCAAGCATGTGGTGGCGACGGCCGACATCACCAAGGACGCGACGAAGCTGCTCCTCGACGACACGCGCTTCTGGGTCGTGCGCCCGCGCATTTCCGGGGGGACGGTCTCGGGTTTGAGCACGCTGTTGTCGGGTTCCTTCATCGGCATGGATGTCGGCGGCTCGGACAAAGCGCGCCGCGATTTCGTCGGCCTGGAGGTGCCGCCGGTTCTCTCGAGCGACGTGCCTGGCCGGGAGTTCGTGCTGAAGAGCGTCGATATGGGGTCGCTCGATGTCGGTTCGCCGATCTTTTATCGCCGTCTGCAGGTCGGGCAAATTGCCGGCTATCAGCTCGATGCAGACGGCAAGGGCGTGACGCTGCGGGCGTTCATCAACACGCCTTACGACAAGTTCGTGAAGCGCGATACGCGCTTCTGGCACGCGAGCGGCATCGACGTGACGCTGGACACCAACGGCGTGCGCGTGAACACGCAGTCGGTCGTGTCCGTCATGATCGGCGGTCTTGCCTTCGAAACGCCGGACGGCTCGCTCGCGCAGCCCGCGGCTGACGCGAATACGGCATTCACGCTGTTCGAGAACCAGACCGAGGCGCTGAAGCGGCACGACCGCATCGTCGAGCCGTATATGGTGGACTTCACGGAATCGGTGCGGGGCTTGGCCGTTGGGGCGCCGGTCGAATTTCGCGGCATCGTGGTCGGCGAAGTCACCGGCATCTATACGCGCTTCAATCCCGTGACCCGCCAGTTCAGTATTCCGGTCGAATTGAACCTCTTCCCGGAACGCTTCACTTCGCGCTATCAGACCGGTGAAAAGGGCGGACGTCTGACCGACCGGCCGCACGAGTTGGCGGACTTCCTGGTCGAGCACGGACTGCGTGCGCAGTTGAGAACGGGCAACCTGCTGACCGGGCAACTCTATGTCGCGCTCGACTTTTTCCCGGGCGCGGCGAAGGCGAAGGTGGACTGGGCCTCGAACCCGCCGGAGCTGCCCACCACGCCAGGTGCGTTGCAATCGTTGCAAGATTCCATGACGCACCTGATGGCAAGGCTGAACACGATTCCGTTCGAGACGATCGGCAAGAACGCGCAGGACACGCTCGCGAGCGCGAACGCGCTGCTCTTGCAGCTCGACTCCGAAGTGCTTCCGCAGGCCGGCGCCACGATGGCCGCGGCCCATGCCGCGCTCGATTCGGCCAACGACGCATTGCGGCCCGGTTCGGCGCTGCAGCAGAACACGAGCGACGCGATGCAGGAACTCGCGCGTACCGCCGCGGCCTTCCGAACGCTTGCCGACTATCTCGAGCGGCATCCGGAGGCGCTGATTCGCGGCAAGCCGGAGCCCCAGCCGTGAAACACGCCCTCTCGTTCCTTACGCTCATCTTGGCAGCGGGTGCGCTCGGCGGTTGCGGCAGCTCGCCGGTTGCCCGTTTTTACACGCTCAAACCCGATGCGACGTTGACGAGCGGGGAGTCTTCCATGCCGCTTCATGTCGTCGTCAACCCGGTCACGATTCCGGATCTCGTCGACCGTCCGCAGATCGTCACGCGGGTTGCGGGCAATCGGGTCTCGCTCGATGAATTCGACCGCTGGGCCGAGCCGCTGAAAAGCGATATCGCACGCGTGATCGCCGCAGACCTGGGTGCATTGCTTGGCTCGGAACACGTGAGCGTGTTCGACACCGGCGCCGATGTGCCGCCGGTATGGCGCGTGCGCGTAGACGTCATGCGCTTCGATTCGGCGCCAGGCGACGCTGTCACGGTTGAAGCGCAGTGGACGGTGTGGTCGCCGAAAAAGTCCGCGCCTGTCACGGGACGCTCGCTCGAACACGAATCCGTGCAGGGTCAGGGCTACGACGCCCTCGTCGCGGCTCACGATCGTGCGCTTGCGGCGGTGAGCCGCGATATCGAGTCGGCCATCCGCACGAGCCTGGCTCAATGAAATGGGGTTCTCGTCCCACGCGTGCCGCTACCCATAAATCGGTAGCAGCAGGAACAATTTGATGACGATCGCATTAGCGATATCGATGAAGAACGCGCCTACCATCGGCACGACCAGAAACGCCAGATGGGATGGGCCGAACCGCTCCGTGATGGCTTGCATGTTGGCGATCGCGGTCGGCGTGGCCCCGAGGCCGAACCCGCAATGCCCGGCGGCCAGTACCGCCGCATCGTAGTTACGGCCCATGGCCCGAAAGGTCACGAACATCGCATAGGCGGCCATTGCAATCGACTGTACGGCAAGGATCACGAGCAATGGCAGCGCAAGCGAGGCCAAGTCCCATAAGCGCAGGCTCATCAGCGCCATCGCGAGAAAAAGGCTGAGGCTGACGTTGCCCAGCGTCGACACGGCGAGTTCGGAAACCACGTACCAGCCCCGTATCGCAAGCACGTTGCGCAACACGACGCCGACGAACAGCACCCACACGAAGGCGGGCAGCTCCAACGCCGTGCCATTCGACCAAGACGCGAGCGCCGAGCCGACGGCAAGACAAACCGCCATCAAGGCGAGGGTTTCGATGATGGCGTCCGCCGTGACCGGGCGAACCGCTTTGGGTTGCTCGAAACCGGTTGCGTCTGCGGCGTCATCGGACTTGGGCTTCGGGACCAGACGATAGTGCGTGATCAGGACACGCGCGACCGGCCCGCCGATCAATCCGCCTAGTATCAGGCCAAAGGTGGCGCAAGCGATGGCGATCTCCGTCGCCGCCGCGAGCCCGTGGCGTTCGGCGAACACCTTGGCCCACGCGGCGCCCGTGCCATGGCCGCCCGAGAGCGTGACCGATGCGCCGAGCAAGCCGAGAATGCGTTCTTGTCCCAACACCGAGGCGAGGACGATACCGAGCGCATCCTGCACGACGAGCAAGCCTGCGACGACACCGAGAAAGACGACCATTGCCCGCCCGCCGGATTTCAGCGCCGTCAGATCGGCGTTCAGACCGATGGTGGCGAAGAAAGCGAACATCAGCGGGGTTTGCAGGGCGGTGTCGAAGCGCACCTCGATGTGTGAGAGGCTGCGCAGCGCAAAGACCAGCAACGCGAAGAGCAGCCCGCCTACCACCGGCTCGGGGATGCTGTAGGTGCGCAGGATTGGTGTCCGGGCAAGGATCCGCCGCCCGAGCAGCAGCACGAGGCATGCCGCCATCAGTGTTTCCAGCTCGTCGAGGCTCACGATGTTCTTCCCCAGCTTATGGTTCGACGGGGCGGCTGTGCGGCGAGGTTGTAGTGGAGCGCCCGGGGGCGAACCTGAGCAGCAGATAGCCTGTGATCCCCGAAAGCAACGAGCCTGCAATCACGCCCAGGCGGATCGGCGTGAAATATTCCGGTCCTTCGAACGCAAGGGAGCCGATGAACAAGCTCATGGTGAAGCCGACGCCGCACAGCGCGGCAGCGCCGGCCAACTGCGGCCAGCTCGCGCCGGCAGGAAGTTTGCCGAGCCCGAGCGCGATCAGCGCGGCACTGGCTCCGCAGACGCCGACGAATTTCCCGACGAAAAGACCGGCGGCGATGCCGAGCGGCAGCGGCTCTGAGAGAGCGGCAAGCGTGATGCCGGCGAACGAGACGCCGGCATTGGCGAACGCGAAGACCGGCAAGACCGCGAACGCCACCCACGGATGGAGGTGGTGTTCGAGCCGGTGCAGGGGAGCGTGTCCTTCGGCATCGGTTGTCTTGAGCGGCACGGCGAAAGCGGCGGCAACCCCGGCGAGCGTTGCGTGGACGCCGGACTTCAGAACGAACACCCACAAGATCACGCCGATGATCATGTAAGGTGCGATCCGCGTGACTTTGAAGCGGTTCAAGGCCACCAGCAGCGCAATGGAAATGGCGGCGAGAATCAGCATCGAAAGCGAAAGTTCAGCGGTGTAAAACAGCGCAATGATGACGATCGCGCCCAAATCGTCGGCGATCGCCACGGCTGTCAGGAATATTTTGAGCGACACCGGGACTCGGTCGCCGAGCAATGACAGAACGCCGAGCGCGAAGGCGATGTCGGTGGCGGTGGGAATGGCCCAGCCGTTCAACGCCGCGCCGCCTGCGCGGTTGATGGCGTAAAACACCAGCGCGGGAACCAGCATCCCGCCCAATCCTGCAACGACCGGCAGCACGACTTGAGCGGGCGTGGACAGCTCGCCTTCGATGACCTCGCGCTTGACCTCCAGGCCGATGAGGAGAAAGAAGATCGCCATCAGGCCGTCGTTGATCCACAGTAAAAGCGGCTTCGCGAGGGCGAATGATCCGACGCGAACCTCCACGGGAATCTTCAGCAGTTCGTCGTAAGCGACGCGAAGCGGTGTGTTGCTGCAGATCAACGCGAGCGCGGCCGTTGCTGCAAGCAGCAAACCACCCGCCGACTCCAGTCTGAGGAAGTCGGAAATGCTGTCGGTCGTCTTGCGAATCGCGTTGCCGATCACCATACCCGTTCCGTTGTTTGCGCATTCGCTCAGGAAGGACTTGGCCAATACCGGAAAATGTATCGAGCAGGGCGCAGAGACTCTGCCGCAAATCGCGATCTGTCATGCGGGAGTGCTGCGAGTGCCGGGAGTGACGAAGTCGGCACTTGACGAGGACGGAGCGCCAGGCGAGAGACTTGGTTCGATTTTGTCACGCGGCCTGGCAGAAGCAATAAGACCTTGGTCCGATGCTTCTCGGCCGGCGCGGGGTTGGCACCCACCCCAAATACCACCCGATGTCCACGTGTCCAGCCGGGCCTCAGGCGAAAGAAAAAGCCCCGTAAGGCTTTGACCTTACGGGGCTTTTCGGAATACTGCGGCGGATGCCGGAACAACTGTTGGTGCCCAGGGCCGGACTCGAACCGGCACGCCTTGCGGCGGGGGATTTTGAGTCCCCTGCGTCTACCTGTTTCACCACCTGGGCTTGCCTGCCGAAGCAAGATAGGAGCGCACTCAAGCGCATTGCATCGGCGGAAAGCGGCGATTATGGCCGAAAACGCCGGAACGGGCAAGCCATCCGAGCGCCCAACCTCACTGGCTCACATACACAAAAGCGCCATTTTTGATCTCGCCCATCACGCTGGCCCGCTGATCGAGCCCTACGTGATCCTTCTGGCTCGTATTGACCACGCCGTTCGGCCCGACGAGTTCGTGCGCTTTTTCCAGCTCCTCACGCAACGCCACGCGGAACGCCTCGGTGCCTGGCTGTGCCCGCCTCAGTGCCCGCGTCACGGCGTCGTCGAGACGCGGATAGGCGCCCGCCGCATCGCCGGCGAACTGCGTCACCGTACCCGGCCCGTAGCGCTTCTCGTAGTCCTCGACGAACTTGAGTGCGGCCTTTTTCGCCGGATGATCGGCCGGCAGCGTGCGTGCGACGACGACAGGCTGCGTCGGGAACAGCGTACCTTCCACGTCCTTGCCGCCGAGCTTGACGAATTCGGGCGTCGCGATGCCGTGCGTCTGGTAGATCGGCCCCTTGAAGCCGCGCTCGACCAGCGTACGCTGCGGCAGTACGGCCGGCGTGCCGGCGCCGGCCACGAGCATCGCGTCGGGCTTGGCCGCCATGAGGCGCAGTACTTGCCCCGTCACGCTCGCGTCGGTGCGGTTGAAGCGCTCGGTCGCCACGATCTTGATGTGACGCAGCTGCGCGAACTTCGAGAATTCGCCCAGCCAGCTCTCGCCGTAGCTGTCGGCAAAGCCGATGAAACCGACCGTCTTCACGCCGTGGTTGGCCATGTAGCGCGTCATCACGTCGGCCATCGCGCCGTCGGTCTGCGCCATCTTGAACGCCCACACGCGCTTGCCTTCCTGCGGCTCCACGGCGGCGGCCGAGCCGATCAGCGTGATCATCGGCGTCTTCGACTCGGCCACGACATCGAGCGCCGCGAGCGCGGCCGGCGTGATGTTGGGGCCGACGATCGCGTCGACGTGGTCCTCGGCGACGAACCGGCGGATGTTGCGCACGGCCGTGCCGGGATCGGAGCCGTCGTCGAGCACGATGTACTGCGCTTTCTGTCCCGCGATCGTGTTCGGCCACATCAGCATCGCATTCTTGCTCGTGATGCCGATCGTGGCGGCCGGGCCCGTCGTCGACAGGTCGATGCCGATCTTGATGTCGGCATGCGCCGAAGCCGCCAGGGTGAGCGTCGCAGCGGCGAGCGCGCGGCGCGGAAGGTCGGACAACGCCATGCAATGGTTTCCGTAGTGTGGGGCGGCGAGGGTCAGAGCTCGTAGCTTTCGTGCTCGCCCTTCAGCGCCTGCTCGATCAGCTTGCGCGTGAGGGTCGGCGAGAGCAGCTCGACGAGCGTGTACACATAGCTGCGCAAGTACGCACCGTGCTTGAGCGCGACGCGCGTGAGGTTGCTGCCGAACAGGTGCCCGACCGGCATCGCGCGCAGATTGCGGTCGCGCTCGGCGTTGAACGCGATGTCGGCCATGATGCCCACGCCAAGACCGAGCTCGACGTAGGTCTTGATCACGTCCGCATCGATCGCCTCGAGCACGATGTCCGGCGTCAGATTGCGCAGATGAAACGCCTGATCGATCTTGGTCCGGCCCGCGAACGCGTTGTCGTACGTGATCAGCGGATATTGAGCCAGATCCTCGAGTGAGAGCAGCTTGCGCTCGAGCAGCGGGTGATCGGCCGGCATCACCGCCACGTGGTGCCATTGGAAGCACGGCAGCGAGACCAGATCCTTGTAGCTGGCAATGGCTTCGGTCGCGATGGCGAGGTCCGCCTGGTCGTGCAGCACCAGCTCGGCCACCTGCGTCGGGCTGCCTTGCAGGATCGACAGATGCACTTTCGGAAAGCGCTTCTTGAATTCGGCGATGGCGCCCGGCAGCGAGTAGCGCGCCTGCGTATGCGTCGCGGCGATGACCAGGTTGCCCTGGTCCTGCGCGGCGAAGTCCTTGCCGACCCGTTTGAGGCTTTCCACCTCCTGAAGAATGCGCTCGACCGACGCCAGGATGATGCGCCCCGGTTCGGTCAGCGAGCGCACGCGCTTGCCGTGCCGCGTGAAGATCTCGACGCCGAGCTCGTCCTCGAGCTCGATGATCGCCTTGGACACGCCGGGCTGCGAGGTGTAGAGGGCTTTGGCCGCTTCTGTCAGATTGAAGTTCTGGCGCACGGCCTCACGGACGAAGCGGAACTGGTGCAGATTCATTTATAACCCTTTCGCATATAGAAAGAATTTTTTAGTCGTTTGAAATATAAGGGCAGTTTATTACGATCAACCCAGTTTTTTCAATATGCATAGTTGTCTCCGTCATTAGCAATGAACGGAACAGTCCGAGCCGATGGCGGTCCGCAAGCATCGATGGCGATTCGGACGTCGCGCAGCCTGGATGCAGCGCGACATCAACCTGGGGTCCCCGAATGTATCAATACGATCAGTACGACCAGACCATCGTCGACGAACGCGTTGCGCAATATCGCGACCAGGTCCGCCGCCGTCTGTCGGGCGAATTGAGCGAAGAAGAGTTCCGCCCGCTGCGTCTTCAGAACGGCCTGTACATGCAACGGCATGCCTACATGCACCGCATCGCGATTCCGTACGGCAACCTGCGGAGCCGCCAGCTGCGGATGCTGGCCCGCATCGCGCGCGAACACGATCGCGGCTACGGCCACTTCTCGACGCGCTCGAACATGCAGTTCAACTGGATCAAGCTCGAGGAGACACCCGAGATCCTCGCCAAGCTCGCGTCGGTGCAGATGCACGCGATCCAGACTTCGGGCAACTGCATCCGCAACATTACTGCCGATCAATTCGCGGGCGTGGCGCCCGACGAAATCGTGGATCCGCGTCCCTGGGCAGAGATTCTGCGCCAATGGTCGACGTTCCATCCCGAATTCGCCTGGCTGCCGCGCAAGTTCAAGATCGCCGTGTCGGGCTCGAAGGAAGACCGCGCGGCCGTGCAGATTCATGACCTTGGCGTGTACCTGTCGAAGAACGAGGCGGGCGAAGTCGTCTGCGCGATTCTGGCAGGCGGCGGCCTCGGCCGCACGCCGATCATCGGCTCGGTGATCCGCGAGAATCTGCCGTGGCAGCATCTGCTGACCTATTGCGAGGCGGTGCTGCGCGTCTACAACCGCTACGGTCGCCGCGACAACCTGTTCAAGGCGCGCATCAAGATCCTCGTGAAGGCGCTGGGCGCGGACAAGTTCTCGCAGCAGGTCGAAGAGGAATGGCAGCATCTGAAGGACGGTCCCTCGACGCTCACGCAGGCCGAATACGACCGCATCGCGCAGTACTTCGCGCCGCCCTCGTATGCGAAGCTGTCCGACACCGATGCGTCGTTCGAAACGCATCTGCTCGAAAACCGCGCGTTCGCGCGCTGGGTCGAGCGCAGCGTGCGTCCGCACAAGGTCCCCGGCTATGCGGCCGTGACGCTCTCGCTGAAGCCGACGGTCGCGGCTCCCGGCGATGCCACGGACGTGCAGATGGAAGCCGTCGCGGACTGGGCCGACGAATACTCGCTCGGCGAAATCCGCGTGTCGCACGAACAAAACCTCATCCTTGCGAACGTCGAGAAGCGCAACCTGTTCGCGTTGTGGGAACGTGCCAAGCAACATGGCTTCGCGACGCCGAACGTCGGCCTGCTGACCGACATCATCGCGTGCCCCGGCGGCGATTTCTGCTCGCTGGCCAATGCGAAGTCGATTCCGATCGCGCAGGCCATCCAGCATCGCTTCGACGACCTGGACTACGTGTACGACCTCGGCGAGCTGTCGCTGAACATTTCGGGCTGCATGAACTCGTGCGGGCATCACCACGTCGGCAACATCGGTATTCTCGGCGTCGATAAGGACGGCTCCGAGTGGTATCAGGTGTCGCTCGGCGGCGAGCAGGGCAACGGCGCCGACGGCGCACGCCTGGGCCGCGTGATCGGCCCCTCGTTCTCGGCTGAGGAAATGCCCGACGTCGTGGCCAAGGTGATCGATACGTTCGTCGAAAACCGCATCGACGGCGAGCGCTTCATCGACACCTACAATCGCCTCGGTATCGCGCCGTTCAAGGAGCGCGTGTACGCGTCGCGGCAGCCCGCACACGCGTGATGCGCACACGAGACGCAAGGAACCTTCGCAGATGACTTCGATTATCAAGAACCGCTCGGTCGTTACCGATGATTGGCACGTCGTGCGTGCGGGCGAGGACGGCACGCTGCCCGATGTTGCCGCGCTGCCCGCCGGCCGCGTGCTGGTGCCGTTCGCCCTGTGGAACAACGAAAGCGTGCGCGAGGCGCTCGTAGCCTCGCGCGGCAAGGACGCGCTCGGCGTGTGGCTGGCCCCTGACGACGAACCGGCCGATCTGGCGGGGCACTTCGACCGGATCTCGCTGATCGGCGTCGACTTCCCGGTGTTCCGCGATGGCCGCGGCTACAGCATTGCGCGCCTGCTGCGCGAGCGCTATGGCTGGCGCGGCGAACTGCGCGCGATCGGTGACGTGCTGCACGATCAGCTCAACTACATGGCGCGCTGCGGCTTCGATGCGTTCGCCGTGCGGGCCGACAAGGACATTCACGACGCGCTGCGCGCGTTCGCGGAGCTGTCGGTGCAGTACCAGGGGGCGGTCGACAATCCGCTGCCGCTGTTTCGCCGTCGCGGCGCGCAAGCCGGGGAGGCGCGGGCATGAGCGCGAGCACGCAAGTTGCCGACGCCGCACTGGCCGCGAAGATCGAGCGCCTGAACGCGCTGATCGACACGATCGCCACCCGCCATCAGAAGGTCAAGCTCGCGAGCAGCCTGGCGGCCGAGGATATGTTGCTCACGCACGCGATCCTCTCGCGCGGCGCACGAATCGGCATCTTTTCGCTGAACACGGGGCGCCTGCATGCGGAGACGGTCGGCATGATCGATCGCGTGCGCGAGCGCTACGGCTACGAGATCGAGCAATTCCATCCGCAGCCCGAAGCGGTTCAGGCCTACGTGACCGAGCACGGTCTCAATGCGTTCTATGAGAGCGTCGAGCTGCGCAAGCGCTGCTGCGAGATTCGCAAGGTGGAGCCGCTCAATCGCGCGCTCGCCGACGTCGAGGCGTGGGTGACGGGGCAGCGCCGCGAGCAGTCGGTCACGCGGGCCGAACTCCACGAACAAGAGCAGGACACGGCTCGTAACATCGGGAAATACAACCCGCTTGCGGATTGGAGCGAGGCCGACGTTTGGGCCTACCTGAAGATGTACGATGTTCCGGTCAATCCGCTGCATGCGCGCGGCTATCCGAGCATCGGCTGCGAGCCGTGCACGCGCGCCATTCGCCCCGGTGAGGATAGCCGGGCCGGCCGCTGGTGGTGGGAGTCGCGCGACTCGAAAGAGTGCGGCTTGCACATTGCGCCGATCCAAATTCGACCCGGCGCCGCCAAGGCGACGGTGTAACCGCAGTATTCCGAAGTATCCGAGAGCCGCGGGCGTCGAGCGAGACGCTTGCTGCAAACGATAGGAACCGATACACATGAGCACGATTCTCGAATCCTCCGTGACGACACCGCTGACAGTGACGGCAAGCCGCATGGACCACCTCGACTGGTTAGAGGCGGAATCGATCTACATTCTGCGCGAGCTCGTGGCCGAATGCGCGAAGCCGGCGCTGCTGTTTTCCGGCGGCAAGGATTCGGTCGTCGTGCTGCATCTGGCGTTGAAGGCGTTCGGCCTGGGCGCAAACCGCAAGACGGCGCTGCCGTTCCCGCTCGTGCACATCGACACGGGCCACAACTACGACGAGGTCATCGACTTTCGCGACCGCCGCGCCGCCGAGATCGGCGCGCAGCTCGTGGTGGGCCACGTCGAGGATTCGATCAAGCGCGGCACCGTGCGCCTGCGCCGCGAGACCGACTCGCGCAACGCCGCGCAAGCGGTCACGCTGCTCGAGACGATCGACGCGCACGGCTTCACGGCGATGATCGGCGGGGCGCGCCGCGACGAGGAGAAGGCGCGCGCCAAGGAGCGCATCTTCTCGTTCCGCGACGAGTTCGGCCAATGGGACCCGAAGGCGCAGCGGCCTGAGCTGTGGAGCCTGTACAACGCGCGCCTGCACGCGGGCGAGCACCTGCGCGTGTTCCCGATCTCGAACTGGACCGAGCTGGACGTGTGGCAGTACATCGCACGCGAGCAGCTCGAGCTGCCGTCGATTTACTACGCGCACGAGCGCGAGATCGTGCGCCGCAACGGCCTGCTCGTGCCGGTGACGCCGCTCACGCCGATGCGCGAAGGCGAGCGCAGCGAGACGGCGCTCGTG
>NZ_RBZV01000019.1 GCF_003628145.1 Trinickia fusca
GGAGGTCGTCGGCCAGAGCTTGGTGTCGGCGACGCTTAATACAGCGGCGTATGGGGGGAGTTTCGGGCAAGCCCTTGAAATGTCGGCAGTGAGCAATGTCGCGGCTGTAGGAGCCGGGGCGATTGGTCAGTTCAATCTCGATCACGGTTTGACTAAGGATGGGCTGCCGGGACAGCTGGCGTACGTTGGCATGCACAGCGCGCTGGGGTGCGCTGCCAGCGCGGCTGAGGGGACGGGGTGTGCGGGTGGGGCCATTGGGGGAGCCATCTCTGCTGCGACCGCCAACGAGATAGCTACGGCAGTTACGGGTGGGCAGGGTAATCCGAGCAGCGCTCAGCTTGCAATGATCACCACTGCCACGACGCTATTGGGCGGTGGCATAGCGGCCGCGTTGGGCCAAGATGTTGCTGGAGCGATGAATGCTGCTGAGAACGAGACCCTAAACAATACGTGTGGGAGCGAAAATCCAAATGGATGCGGTGCTAAACTCGCCGCGGCCGGTGCTATAGCCGGGGGCGCTGTTGGCGTAGCCGGTTCGCTGGGTCTTGATGCGGCGACGGGCGGGCTGAATGTGGTTGCGACGCCAGCGGAGGTGGCGGGCACGTCCGCGCTGGGCGGAGCAATAGGCGGGGCGTTCGGATCTGCGCTAGATTGGTGGTCTGCACATGGTGGGGCAAGCTTCAATTCGAGCGATTCAGAAGCTGGTTCCACCGCGGCCGACGGGAGTAATGGTGCTCAGGGTGGGACAAGTGTGCCGCCGGTTCCCGATGGCTTGGTTGGTGATCAAAGTGACCCGAGGGCTGGTCCCAACAAGGGCGGTAAACGGCATACCAGCGGTCCTCTCACGCCAGAAAACGGTGGGACCGGTGACTACGAGCGAGACTTGGAAACGCTGACTGGGGGGACACGGCCTTGGCAACCTGGCGACAAGGCTCCACCTGGAAGTCAGGTCGGCCAAAACGGCATCTTTGGGCGACCACAGAATTCGTCGGGTGGAAAAAGTATCGATATTCCGCCGAATGGGAATAAACCACATGAAACCCTTCATTACTGATGCATGTAAGGATGGTCGCTGTACGCTCCCTTTCCAGTTCGAGGGAGTGGAGCGTGAGCGGCTCGAACATATGTTGGTGGGTAACTGCATTGTTGCTTACGCGTTGCCTGATGGCCACTCGCTCGAGGGTGCATGGCAATGCCGCTTTATTTTAGCGGATGGTGGTATTCTCGAATTTTCTTCCGCATGCACGGTCGTCGACGGCTGGCAGGAAGTTGGGAGCTTAAATATAAGGTGTATCCGCGGTGAAGCCGATCTAAAAGGTGATATTTTCAAAAGCATCTTGGTGGGGAGGTTTTGCATCGACGCTGTTGAGTGCCTCATCTATGAGGATCCGAGTGTGTATTCGGAGTGCGGAGTAATTCTTTATGATTTTTTAGGGAGAGAGTTGATAATTGCTGCTGGCGTTTCTCCAGGGGCCGTTTCGATCAAAGCCCCATTTTCAGATGAACATTTCTCGCCTGAATTTCCTTTAGACAATTATTGTCGCATCGCCCTTTAGCGAAGCAAATATGCACGGGGAGGTTGTGAGCCTGACCGCCGATCACGCGTTGGGTTGGCCGGAGCCTACCCCAATCTTTTGGGGTGAGGCGGAGCCAGCAGCAAGACAGTCTGTAGGCCAACGTTACCCACCCCACACGACCCCATTCCCCACCTTGATTTAACTAACCAGCCAATTAGACTGGATCCGATGAACCGGAATGCGCTCGCCTTGCGTAAGCCACGGGGCGGCCGTCGCACTGCGGCGGACATCGGCCGCGCGTGCGCGCCACCCGGCTCTCTCCTCGAACAGGCCATGACCCATTTGCGTGTCATGGCTGCCCGCCTTTTGCCTTGCGTCATTACCGTAACGCTCGGTGCTTGCCACCAAGCAGCCACCCCCAGTTGGCAGGGCTATGTCGAAGGCGAATATGTGTATCTGGCGTCGTCCCAGTCTGGAACGCTCACGCAGTTGTCCGTGCAGCGAGGCCAAACGATCGCACGAGGTGCCCCTGTCTTCGCACTCGAATCGATCGATGAAGCGGCCGCCCTGCAACAGGCTCAACACCAACTAGCATCGGCACGCGCGCAGCTTGCCGATATCCTGACGGGCAAACGGCCCCCCGAAGTTAACGTCACCAAGGCCCAGCTCGCGCAAGCCGTCGCCAACGCGCACAAGGCGTCCCAGCAGCTCACCCGCGACGAAGCGCAATACCGCGCCGGCGGCATCCCAAAGGCCCAACTCGACGATTCCCGCGCCCAGGCGGATTCAACTGTCGCCCAAGTTCGCGAACTGACAAACCAAGTCACCGTCGCAAACCTACCAGCCCGTTCGCAACAAATCCTCGCCCAGCGCGCCCAGGTCAACGCCGCCCAAGCCGCAGTCGACCAAGCGCAATGGAAATTCGACCAGAAGCGAGTCACCGCGCCACACGAGGGCCTCATCTACGACACGCTGTATCGCGTAGGCGAATGGGTGCAAGCGGGCAATCCAGTGGTGCAAATGCTTCCACCACAAAACATGAAGGTGCGCTTCTTCGTACCCGAATCGGTTATAGGCGGCCTCAAAACAGGCCGTGCCGTACTAGTGCACTGCGACGGCTGCACCGCCGACGTCCCCGCACAGATCACCTTCATATCCAGCGAAGCCGAATACACGCCCCCCGTCATCTACAGCAACGAAAGCCGCGCAAAGCTCGTGTTCATGATCGAGGCACACCCATCGCTAGCTGATGCAACGAAGCTACATCCGGGCCAGCCAGTGGAGGTCACTTTGCAATGAGCGCCCCCCGCAGCCAGTACGCAATCGACGTCCGCAAGCTGAACAAGCACTTCGGCGACAAGCACGTCGTCAGAGACGTGTCGCTCCAAGTGGGCCACGGCGAAATCTTCGGCTTCCTCGGCCCGAACGGCAGCGGCAAGACAACCTCGATCCGCATGATGTGCGGCTTGCTCACACCGGACTCGGGCAGCGGCACTTGCCTCGGCTACGACATCATCCGCGAGAGCGCGCAGATAAAGCGCCGCGTCGGCTACATGACGCAGCGGTTTTCTTACTGGGAAGACCTATCGATCCGAGAAAACCTCGACTTCGTCGCGCGCGTTTACCAGATGCCTAATCGCAAGGAAGCAGTCAACCGGGCACTCGAATCTCTCGGGCTAGCAAGCCGCGCAGACCAGCTGACCGGCGCACTTTCCGGCGGCTGGAAACAGCGACTGGCGCTAGCCGCCTGCATGCTGCACGAGCCACGCTTGCTACTGCTCGACGAACCAACTGCGGGCGTCGACCCGAACGCCCGCCGAGAGTTCTGGGAAGAACTGCATCGTCTCGCGGCAAACGGCATCTCCGTGCTCGTCAGCACGCACTACATGGACGAAGCGGAAAGGTGCCACAAACTCGCCTACATCTCATACGGTACGTTGCTTGCCCAAGGCACGGCAAGCGAAGTGACCGCTTCACAGAACCTAGCTACGTGGGTTGTATACGGTGAACATCTAGCCGTCCTTTCCGAGCAACTACGAACGATGCCGGGCGTCGATCAGACCGTGGTGTTCGGCTCAGCACTGCATGTAAGTGGCAGCGATCACGAAGCGCTCGAAACCACGATCAACCAAATCAGCAAAGACAAAGCCCTACGCGCAGAGCAAATCGAAACCGGCCTCGAGGACGTCTTCATCTACCTGATGAAGCGTTCCTCGGACAGCAACGGAGCGATGCGATGAACGGTAACGGCCGAGTCAGGTTTTCGCTCTCGCGCTGGTGGAGCATCGTGCTCAAGGAGTTCCTGCAACTGCGGCGCGACCGCGTGACATTCGCAATGATCGTCGGAATACCGATTATTCAGCTCACGCTGTTCGGCTTCGCGATCAACACGGACCCGAAGCATCTACCGACAGCCGTGATCATCTCCGATGCAAGCCAGTTTTCTCGCAGCTTCGTCGCGGCCCTCAAGAACTCGGCCTACTTCGACATCGTCGAAACGCTACCAAACGAAGAAGCCGGGCGGCGGGCTTTGACGCTCGGCGATGTGCAATTCGTAGTCAGCGTACCCGTCGACTTTTCACGGAGGCTATTGCGCGGGGAGCATCCTTCATTGCTCGTGGAAGCGGACGCGACCGATCCCGTCGCAATCAGCTCAGCACTCGCCGCAATTCCTGGCCTTGTTCAGCCTGTAGCCGACAAGGATCTCGTCGGGCCGCTGTCCCTTCTGAACGGACGCCCAGCAGCATTTGACGTCACGATCCATCGCCTCTACAACCCAGAAGGGATCACGCAGTACAACGTCGTGCCCGGGCTGATGGGCGTGATCCTGACGATGACGATGGTCATGATGACGGGCCTTGCCGTCACACGCGAACGCGAGCGCGGCACGATGGAAAACCTGCTTGCCACCCCAGTTCAACCACTCGAAGTGATGACAGGCAAGATCGTGCCGTACATCTTCATCGGGCTGATTCAGGTGTCGATCATCCTCTGCGCCGCATTGTTCGTGTTTCATGTGCCGTTCGTCGGCAGCCTGCTGGCGATCTACGTGTCCGCGTTGCTCTTTATCGCAGCGAATCTGACGGTGGGCATCACACTTTCGTCGGTGGCGCAGAACCAGTTGCAGGGCATGCAACTGACGTTCTTCTATTTTCTGCCGAGCATCCTGCTGTCCGGCTTTCTGTTTCCGTTTGCCGGCATGCCGAAGTGGGCGCAGTACATCGGCTCCTTGCTGCCACTGACCTACTTTACGCGGCTCGTGCGCGGGATTCTGCTCAAAGGCGTCGACTGGTCGGAAATGTGGTCTTCCGTTTGGCCGCTTTGCGTGTTCACGCTGGTCGTGATGGGCATCGCATTGAGCCTCTACCGACGCACACTCGATTAGGAACGAGCGATGAAGCCGTTGCCACGTTCCGCCGTTATCGTAGGGTGCTGCAGCATGCTCGTGCTTACCGGCTGCGCCGTTGGGCCGGACTTTCATACGCCGGCTGCGCCCGATACGCAAACGTACACACGCGGCACGCTAACTGCGTCGACGACCACCGCTAGCAGCACCGGAGGTCTGGCCCAGTCGTTCCCGACGGTCGATCACGCATTGCGTGCATGGTGGACTCAGTTTCAGTCCGACGAGCTCAACCAGCTTGTCGGCGAGGCATTGGAATATAGCCCGACGCTTGCGCAGGCGCGCGCAAAGCTCATCGAAGCTCGAGAGAACTACAACGCACAGGCAGGCGCCACGCTGTTTCCGTCTGTCGATGCGAAGTTCTCCGCACAACGCCAAAAGGTTGATCTCGCGTCGTTCGGCATTTCGAACGTCCCGACCCCGGCGCCTTTTACGCTGTATAACGCGTCGGTCAGCGTGTCATATGTGCTCGATGTGTTCGGCGGAAACCGACGCGCACTCGAAGCCACAATGGCGCAGGTCGACTACCAGGCGTTCGAGCTAGAGGCGGCACGGCTCGCGCTTGCGGGCAATGTCGTCGCAACAGTGATCAGGCGGGCATCCGTGTCTCGGCAGATCGAGTTGACTCAACAACTCGTAGATGATCAGGCCCAGCAGCTAGCGATCGTCGAGCGTCGCTACGCAGCGGGCGGCGTGTCGCAATTCGATGTGCACAGTCAGCGCACGCTACTCGAGCAGACGCGCGCCACGCTTCCCCCACTGGCAACACAACTTGCGCAGGCGGATCATCAGCTCGCGATCCTGCTCGGGGTGCCGCCATCGCAAGCGCAATCAAACAACATCAAGCTCGATGAATTGCATTTGCCGGATACCGTTCCGCTTACACTGCCTTCGACGCTAGCACGCGAACGTCCAGACATCCGCGCGTCGGAAGCCCTGCTTCATCAGGCAAGCGCGAACGTCGGCGTGGCCACCGCGAACCTGTATCCGCAGTTTTCAATCTCTGCGGGCGCGGGATCGGAGCGCACGCGTATCCAAGACGTACTCAGCGGCTTGAACATCTGGAACATCGGCGGCAATCTCACGCAACCGATCTTTCATGGGGGAGAGTTGCATGCACGCAAGCGTGCCGCAGTTGCGGCTTATGACGCCGCGCTAGCCGACTATCGGCAGATAGTGCTGCAAGCCCTGCAACAGGTCGCCGACTCGCTGCGCGCGCTGGAGAACGACGCACGCGAATTGAGCGCACGCGATGAGGCAGCGCAGCAGGCGCAAGTCAGTGTCACGATTGCACAATCTCAGTACACGGTAGGCGGCATCAGTCAGCTAGCGCTTATCGACGCGCAGCGTCAGGTATTGCAGACGGCACTCGATCGAACGCGCGCACAGGCAGATCGGCTTGCTGATACGGCGGCGTTGTTTCAAGCGCTGGGTGGGGAGCCGTTGCCGATTGGCGACGATCGACGCTAAGAGGGCACAATGGCGCAAGCGTATCGATCTCTCATGGCAAACCGATCTGGTTACGCGGTCACAATCGCGGCCGGCCTAACCTGTATCGGCTTGCCCAACGTGCGCGCAACCGGGGATGTCCGCACCACACCTTGAACCAACTCTTCCTGTTCCGCAGATAGCCCTGCCGCAAAGCGCAGCGATACGTTGAAGGCGGTTTCGCTGTCGAGGCGGTTGATGGCCACTTCCACTGTCCCCTCGGGTAGGGTTACGCCTGCCCGTTCAGCGGCCATGTCGAGCGACATGCAGACGCAAGCCGCGAGTGCGCTTTCGAGCAGTTCGTGTGGTCGCATGCCCGCATCGCCACCCTTGCTCTCCTTTCGCGTATCTGAAAACACGGTACGGTGTCCGTTACTTACCTCGACACCGTAAGGCGTTCCTAGCCGAGTGGCCGTAACCATGCAGATCTCCCTTTGCAAGATGGCAGCAAGTTACGCCGTCAAGGTTTACCTGGGAAGGCAAATATCTATACTGGTACGCGTTGTGACAGGCTCAGTCACCCTACGCGATCCCGTTGGACTCATTCAAGTTCACAACACACTCTATAAATGAACACTCCCGACACCGAAGTCGTTGAAAAAATTCGAACGTTCTGGAATCTCATGGCGACCAACGACTTCTACTCCGTCGGGCAAGTTCTCGCGGAGGAGTTCACGCTTGAATGGCCGCAGTCCAATGAACGGATACGAGGCGCGGCCAAATTTGCACAGATGAACGCTGAGTACCCTGCGCACGGGCGTTGGCAGTTTACGGTCAATCGTATCGTCGGAAGCGGAAACGAAGCCGTATCGGATGTCAGCGTGACGGACGGCGTAGTTCAAGCTCGTGCGATTTCGTTCTTTACGGTGTCCGATGGAAAAATCTCACGCATCGTCGAGTTTTGGCCTGACGACTATCCCGCTCCAGCTAACCGCCGTCATCTGGTCGAACCCATTTCGTGAGCGTCGGAAGTGCAGGGCGGAGCTTCACCGCCATCCGTGAGCGCGACCACCTCCTCAACCTTCTTCACCCCGGCGTGCCGCTCGCGATACCCAACAGGCGGCACCCCAAACTGCTTCCGAAACTCCCGCCCGAGATGCGACGCATCGGAAAACCCGCAACTCGACGCGATATCCGCCACCGTCCGATCGGAGCTCGTAAGCAACCAGGCAGCTGTGCGTAAACGCACATGCTTGGCAAACGTCTGCGGACTCTTCCCGGTTTGGGCCTTGAACAACCGCTCAAGCTGCCGCGGCGACAAATCGACTTTGCTAGCCAGTTCATCAAGCGGCAGCGCACGCCCAACGTGCTGCTCCATCAACAGAATCGCGCGCTTGACCTTCGGATGCGTGGCCGGCTCCAGCCCTGGCGGGTGCGGTTGCGGCGCATTGCCCTTTTGCATTTCACCAACGAGCAGGATACGCAACGCCTTCTGCACAGTCGCATGATCGAAATGCCGCAACAGAATCGCCGCCGCCACATCGATCGAAGCCCGTCCGCCCGAGCACGTAATGCGCCGCCTATCGATGACGAACAGCCGGTCAGCCACGAGCGCATTGGCATCGGCATGCGGAAACCGTTCGATGAAGTCCCAGTAGTGAAACCAGCTCACGCAGATACGATGCCCGTCGAGCACCCCCGCGCGCATCAGCGCGAATGCGCCAGTACAGATACCAACGAGCGTCGCATTGCCGCGTGCCGCGCGCCGAATGAACGCTAGCGTCTCATCATCGGCGTGCGGCCCGGAATGCAGCAACCCACCAACCACGACGACATAATCGAACGGCTCAGCTTCGTCGAACGTCTCCCACGGCGTGACCTGAATACCGCAACTCGCACGCACCGGCGCGAGCGTCTTGCCGACGACGCTCCAGGCGCAGCGCACAGGCTTGCTGAAGTCGCTGTCGTCGGCCGAGAGCCGCAGCATATCGACGAAGCCCGAGAATGCGGTCAGCGTGAAGTTCGGCAGCAGCACGATGCCGAAGCGGATGCGCTCGTGCGAAGCGGGCGGGGAAAGCGGTGTCGGATCGGCTGCGTTCATGGGGGAATCTAGCGGCAATCGGGCAGCCGCTTGGCGGCGGCGTCCCATGGCGATGGCGGTTTTATTCTATCGCGGGATTTGACGCTTTGATGTACTGAGGTCTGTCGCCGTCGGCCCGCCATAGGGATAGGGCCGCGCACGGCGCGCTTCCGAGAGAAACATGAGCCGCTACTCGATATTCAGCCTGCTGCGCAACGGGTTGTCGTACCACGAGAACTGGGAACGCCAATGGCGCAGCCCCGAGCCGAAGCGCGAATACGACGTCGTGATCGTCGGCGGTGGCGGACACGGCCTTGCCACGGCCTACTACCTGGCCAAGGAGCACGGCGTGCGCAACGTGGCCGTGCTCGAAAAAGGATGGATCGGCGGCGGTAACACCGCGCGCAACACGACGATCGTCCGCTCGAACTATCTGTGGGACGAGTCGGCGGCGCTGTACGAGAAGTCGATGAAGCTGTGGGAAGGGCTCGCGCAGGATCTGAACTACAACGTGATGTTCAGCCAACGTGGTGTGATGAATCTCGCGCATTCGCTGTCCGACTTACGCGAGACGCAGCGGCGCGTGAACGCGAACCGGTTGAACGGCGTCGACGCCGAATTCCTCACACCCGAGCAAATCCAGCAGCTCGAACCGATGTTGAACCTGAACAGCCGCTATCCCGTGCTCGGCGCATCGTTTCAACGTCGCGGCGGCGTCGCGCGGCACGATGCCGTGGCCTGGGGCTTTGCGCGCGGCGCCGACTCACGTGGCGTCGACATCGTACAGAACTGCCAAGTCACCGGCATTCGACGTGAAGGTGGAGCCGTCGTCGGCGTCGAGACGGTCAAGGGTTTCATCAAGGCGAAGAAGGTAGCCGTGGTGGCGGCCGGCAACACGACGACGCTCGCCGACATGGCCGGCATCCGTCTGCCGCTCGAGAGTCACCCACTGCAGGCACTCGTCTCCGAACCGATCAAGCCCGTCGTCAACACGGTCGTCATGTCGAACGCGATCCACGCGTATATCAGCCAGTCCGACAAGGGTGACCTCGTGATCGGCGCCGGCATCGATCAATACGCGGGCTTCGGTCAGCGTGGCAGCTTTCATATTGTCGAAGGCGCGTTGCAAGCGATCGTCGAACTGTTCCCCGTGTTCTCGCGCGTGCGCATGAACCGGCAGTGGGGCGGCATCGTCGACGTGGCGCCCGATGCTTGCCCGATCATCGGCAAGACCGATGTGAAGGGTCTGTATTTCAACTGCGGCTGGGGGACGGGCGGCTTCAAAGCGACGCCGGGCTCGGGCTGGGTCTTCGCCCATACGATCGCCAACGATGCCCCGCACCCCCTCAATGCGCCGTTCTCGCTCGAGCGCTTCTATACGGGCCACCTCATCGACGAACACGGCGCGGCTGCCGTCGCGCACTAAGGAGAGGCACATGCTGTTGATCGAATGTCCGTGGTGCGGTCCGCGTGCCGAATCCGAATTCACTTGCGGCGGACAGGCCGATATCGTCCGGCCGCGTGAGCCCGAGCAAGTGAGTGACCAGGAATGGGGCGACTACCTGTTCATGCGCAAGAACACGCGCGGCATGCACCGCGAGCAGTGGCTGCACACGCACGGCTGCCGCCGCTGGTTCAAGGCGACGCGCGATACCGTCAGCTACGCGTTTCAAGGCTACGAGACGTTCGGCGGAAAGGATGCAAAAGACGCACGAGACGCACGAGACGCACAAGAGGGCAAGCAATCATGACCTGTCAGAAAGACCGTCTCGGCTCGGGTGGGCGCATCAATCGCGCGATCCCGCTCACGTTCACGTTCAACGGCCGCACGTATCAGGGCTATCAGGGCGATACGCTGGCCTCGGCATTGCTCGCGAACGGCGTGCGTTTCGTCGCGCGTAGCTGGAAATATCACCGGCCTCGCGGCATCGTGACGGCGGGCGTCGAAGAACCCAACGCGATCGTGCAGCTCGAACAAGGTGCCTATACGGTGCCTAACGCGCGTGCAACCGAAGTCGAGCTTTACCAAGGACTCATCGCGTTGAGCGTCAACGCAGAGCCATCGATCGAACACGACCGACTCGCGATCAATCAGAAGATCGCGCGCTTCATTCCGGCGGGCTTCTACTACAAGACGTTCATGTGGCCGCGCAAGTGGTGGCCCAAGTACGAAGAGAAGATCCGCGCGGCGGCGGGCCTGGGCAAGGCACCGGATACGGGCGATGCCGATCGTTACGACAAGTGCTTCGCGCATTGCGACGTGCTCGTGGTCGGTGGCGGGCCGGCAGGGCTCGCGGCTGCGTATGCAGCAGGCTCGGCCGGCGCGCGCGTGATGCTCGTCGACGATCAGCGCGAACTAGGTGGCAGCTTGCTGTCGTGCCGCGCGCAGATCGACGGCCGGCCCGCGCTGCAGTGGGTCGACCGCATCGAGGCTGCGCTCGCGCAGATGCCTGACGTGACGGTCCTCACGCGAAGCATGGCGTTCGGCTATCAGGATCACAACCTCGTAACCGTCGTGCAGCGGCTGACCGATCATCTTCCCATTTCGATGCGCAAGGGCACGCGCGAGCTCGTATGGAAGGTGCGCGCGAAGCGCGTGATCCTGGCCACCGGCGCGCACGAGCGGCCACTCGTCTTCGGCAACAACGATCTGCCCGGCATCATGCTCGCGTCAGCCGTCTCGACCTACGTGCATCGCTACGGCGTATTGCCGGGGCGGGAGGCGGTCGTGTTCACGAACAACGACGACGGCTATCAATGCGCGCTCGATCTCAAGGCATGCGGCGCGAAAGTGACGGTCGTCGATCCGCGTGCGGCTAGCGACGGCTCGCTGCCGTCCATGGCGCGTCGTCATGGCGTGACCGTGCTTGGCGGCGCGGTCGTGACCGAGGCGCACGGCAAGCTCTGCGTGTCGTCGGTGCAAGTCGCTTCGTTCGAGAACGGCACCGTTGGTGAGAATCAAACGCGTGTGGACTGCGATCTCGTCGCCATGTCGGGTGGCTGGAGCCCGGTGCTGCATCTGTTCGCTCAATCGGGGGGCAAGGCGCATTGGCACGACGAGAAAGCGTGCTTCGTGCCGGGCACACCCGTCCAGGCCGAGGTCAGTGTCGGCGCGGTAGCCGGCGAATTCAGTCTCGCGCGCGGGTTGCGGCTCGCGCTCGATGCCGGTGTCGAAGCTGCACTGTCGCTGGGCTTCATGGCCGCGACGCGACCTGTTTCGCCGCATGTCACCGAGTTCAAGGAAGCGCCGCTGCTGCCGCTGTGGCTCGTCGGCAACCATGAGCGGGCCGCGCGCGGGCCCAAACAGTTCGTCGACATGCAGAACGACGTGTCGGCGGCCGACATCCTGCTGGCCGCACGCGAAGGCTTCGAATCGATCGAGCACGTGAAGCGCTATACGGCGATGGGTTTCGGCACCGACCAGGGCAAGCTCGCCAATATCAACGGCATGGCCATTCTGGCGCAGGCGCTCGGCAAGTCGATTCCCGAAACGGGCACGACGACGTTCCGCCCGAACTACACGCCCGTGTCGTTCGGCGCGATCGCGGGCCGCGAGATCGGCGATTTCCTCGACCCGATCCGCAAGACGTGCATCCACGAATGGCACGTCGAGCACGGCGCGCAGTTCGAAGACGTCGGCAACTGGAAGCGTCCGTGGTATTACCCGCGGGACGGCGAGGACATACACGCGGCCGTCGCGCGCGAGTGTCTGGCGGTGCGGACGAGCGTCGGCATTCTCGACGCGTCGACGCTCGGCAAGATCGACGTGCAGGGCCCCGATAGCGCGAAGCTGCTGAACTGGGTCTATACGAATCTCTGGTCCAAGCTCGAAGTCGGCAAGTGCCGCTACGGCCTCATGCTCGACGAGAACGGCATGGTCTTCGACGACGGTGTGACGGTGCGTCTCGGCGAGCAGCATTACCTGATGTCGACGACGACGGGCGGGGCCGCACGCGTGCTGTCCTGGCTCGAGCGTTGGCTGCAGACCGAGTGGCCCGATATGAAAGTGCGGCTGACGTCGGTCACCGATCATTGGGCGACGTTCGCGGTCGCCGGGCCGAACAGTCGCAAGGTGTTGCAGAAGGTGTGCCGCGACATCGACTTCGGCAACGAAGCATTCCCGTTCATGACTTACCGCGAAGGCACGATCGCGGGCGTGGCCGGGCGCGTCATGCGCATCAGCTTCTCGGGCGAACTGGCCTATGAAGTCAACGTGCCGGCCAACGTAGGCCGCAGCGTGTGGGAGGCGCTGATGGTGGCCGGCGAGCCGTTCGGCATCACGCCGTACGGCACCGAAGCGATGCACGTGCTGCGCGCCGAGAAGGGCTACATCATCGTGGGGCAGGACACCGACGGCTCCGTGACACCGTTCGATCTCGGCATGGGCGGCCTCGTTGCGAAGACGAAGGACTGCCTGGGCAAGCGTTCGCTGTCGCGCTCCGATACGGTCAAGCCCGGACGCAAGCAATTCGTCGGACTGCTGACCGACGACCCATCATGCGTCGTGGCCGAGGGCAGCCAGATCGTCGCGATCGGTGCGCAGGTGCCCGCCGGAGGCGATGTCGCAGCCGAGCCTGTGACGATGCTCGGCCACGTTACGTCGAGCTACTACAGCCCCATTCTGAAGCGCTCGATCGCTTTGGCCGTCGTAAAGGGGGGCCTCGACAAGATGGGCGAGAAGGTCGCGATCGACATGGCCGACGGCAACACTGTCGCGGCGACGATCTCGAGCCCCGTGTTCTATGACATCGAAGGAGTGCGTCAGCATGTGGAATGAGAACCGAAACGACACGGCGGCGCTCGACACTCGCCCACGACTCGAATCGCCGCTCGTCGGCGCGGCCGATTTGCTTGTCGCGCACGAAGCGTTGCAATCGAAGGCGTTTCGCTTGCGCCAGCGGCCATTTCTCGAGCTCGTGAACGTCCGAGGCGATGCGCGCGACGAGGCATTCGTTGCCGCAGTCGAACGCACGCTCGGTGTTCGTGTTCCCGTGAAGCCGAATACGATCAGGCAGGCCGCGGAGTATGACGCGTTGTGGCTGGGCCCCGATGAATGGCTCGTGCGTTCGGGCGAACCGCGCGCGGCCACACTCGAGCCCAAGCTAAGCGCGGCGCTGGCTGGCGTGTTCGCATCGGTCGTCGACGTGAGCAGTGGTTATACGGTCCTCGAAGCGAGCGGCGAGCGCGTGCGCGATGTGCTGTCTCGCGGTTGTCCGCTCGATCTGCATCCGCGTGTATTCGCGCCGGGCCGGTGCGCGCAGAGCCATTACTTCAAGGCATCGATCATGCTCGTGCCGATGTCCCACGACACGTTCGAGATCGTCGTCCGCCGCAGCTTCGCCGATTACTTCTGCCGCATGATGCTCGACGCCGCGGAGCCGCTTGTATCGTGAGGCCCGCGGAGGCTGAGGACGTGGACGCATGATCGACGCTATCCTGTGAGCATTGCTGCCGCGCAGGGCTGGCGCTCAATTGAGGAGGCATCATCATGCAGTACCGCAAATTCGGCCACACGGGCTTGAGCGTGTCGAGCGTGTGTCTCGGCACGATGACGTTCGGCTTTCAATCCGACGAGGGCGTGTCCCACCGCATCATGGACAAGGCCTTTGAAGCCGGTGTCACGTTCTTCGATACCGCGAACATCTATCCGCTGGGCGGTGGCCCGACCGAAGTGGGGCAGACCGAGGAAATCGTCGGACGCTGGCTGAAAGGCAAGCGTCAGCAGGTCGTGCTCGCGACAAAAGCAGTGGGCAAGATGGGGCCGTTGCCTTGGGAGCAGGGTGCTTCGCGCAGACATCTGCTCGATGCGATTGATGCTTCGCTGCGGCGTCTCGGCACCGATTACGTCGATCTGTACCAACTGCATTGGGACGACCCTGACACGCCGCTCGACGAAACTCTGGCGGCACTCGACACGATCGTGCGTTCGGGACGAGCACGCTACGTCGGCGTCTCGAACTTCCTCGCGTACCGTCTCGCGAAAGCGCTGGGCCGCGCCGACTTGCTCGGCGTGACGCGCTTCGTCTCGGTGCAGCCGCGCTACAACCTGCTGTTTCGTCAGATCGAACGCGAACTGCTGCCACTCGCGGCCGAGGAAGAACTCGCGGTGCTGCCCTACAACCCGCTGGCGGGTGGCTTGCTGACAGGCAAGCATCGCAACGATGTGCCGCCGCCCGAAGGGCGCTTCACGGTGGGAACGGCCGGCGAGGTTTACCAGACGCGCTACTGGCATGAGCGCGAGTTCGCGACGATCGAAGCACTACGAAAAATCGTAGCGAAAACGGGTTTGCCGATGTCGACGATCGCCGTTGCCTGGGTGCTGGCGAATCCGCTCGTCACCTCGACGATTCTGGGTGCGAGCCGGCCCGAGCAACTGACCGACACGCTTGCTGCCGTCGATCTCATGCTCGATCCAGCGCTCAAATCGACGCTGGACGAACTCACTCATGAGTATCGATTCGGCGATGCCACGCGTTAGCCCAACATTTGCGGCATCCCTTGCAATCACTCGATCGCCGCAAACTCGCCATCGAGCGGTACGGCATCCGAAGGCGGCATATCGGTCGTGGTGCGCATCCGCCGTACCTCTTCGATCGGGCTCAGGCCGAACAGCCGCTTGAACTCGCGACTGAACTGCGACGCGCTCTCGTAGCCCACGCGCGTCGCAGCCGTACTCACGTTCACACCGAGCTGCACCATCAAATGGCGCGCATGATGCAGACGCGTCGTCTTCACATACTGCATCGGCGAAGTCGCCGTGACAGCTTTGAACTGCGCATGAAAGACCGCAAGGCTCATGCCGGCCTCGCGTGCGAGCGTTTCGACATCGAGATCGCCGCGGTAGTCGGCATGGATGCGCCGCAGCGCCTTCGCGATGCGGCCCAGTTGATGCTGATGCATGAGCGCCGCGCGGATCATGTCGCCCTGCGCGCCCGCGAGCACGCGATAGTAGATTTCGCGCACGATCGATGGCCCGAGGATTTGCGAATCGGCCGGTGACGCGAGCGATTCGAGCAGACGCAGCACGGTGTCGCTGAGGGTGCCGTCGAGCGGTGTCGCGCATACCGCGCGCGGCTCGTTCGGTACGATCATTCGGCTGTCGTTGAGCGCGAGCAGCAGTTCGGCGATGACCGACAGATCGATCCCGATCGAGATCGCGAGCAATGGCTCCTGTTCGCTCGCCTCCGTTTCGCACTCGAACGGCAGTGGCACGGCGAGAACCAGATATTGCTGTGCGTCGTAGACAAAGGACTGCGACCCCAGATAGCCGCGTTTGCGCCCTTGGCACACGACGACGATGCACGGTTCGTACAGCACGGGCCTGCGTGGTAGCGGGCGATTGACCCGCATGAACTGCACGCTGCCCAGCGAGGACTGCGTGATGCCTTCGGTCGGTGCCAGCGTAGCAAGCAGCTCGACCATGTGCTTCTGTGCGGGGCTCACGGCGGGCGTGTCGGAGGCAGGGCGTGTCATGGCTGGAATGCTTCGTCGCGCGAGAATCGGGCTCAAAAATCTACCACCAAACCGGTTTTTATGCTGGCTGCCAAGAGAATCAGGCAAGCCTTCAAGAGATTCAGGTATTCCCTGCCCGCACTGTGCTCCCTAGCATGTGACGCTAAACCCGATGTCCCTCGGGCATCCCTCGTATCCTGCAGGAGCCTTTCCCATGTCGCGCATCAACGACGCCTATGAGCACATGCTCAAAAAGCGACGTGAAATACCGTTTCGTGATAAATCTAGACGCTCTGCGCCAATAACCAACTCAAGCAGTTCATAGCCTGGAGACGCCATGACCACATTGAACATCAACGGCCAGACGCACACGGTAGACGTGCCCGACGACATGCCCTTACTGTGGGTGTTACGAGATGTCGTAGGCTTGACCGGTACGAAATTCGGCTGCGGCATCGCGCAATGCGGTGCCTGCACCGTGCATCTGGATGGCGCGGCTGTGCGCTCGTGCGTGCTGCCCGTGGCGGCCGTTGCCGGCAAGAAGATCACGACGATCGAAGCGGTGGGCGCGACGCCCGCGGGCCGCAAGATTCAGGAAGCATGGCGCGATCTCGACGTCGTGCAGTGCGGCTATTGCCAGTCCGGGCAAGTGATGTCGGCCACGTCGCTGCTCGCGACGAATCCGAATCCGAGCGATGCCGACATCGATGCGGCCATGACCGGCAACATCTGCCGCTGCGGCACCTACAACCGGATTCGCGCGGCCATCAAGCATGCCGCCAAGGAGGCCTGACATGTCGCAAGGATTCCTTGAAGTCGGTCAGGCACTCACCGAAGACGCGCGGCAGGCGGGTAGATCTGGTGTGTCGCGCCGCGCGTTCCTGAAGTTCGGCATGACGCTCGGTGCGGCGGCAGGCGGCGGCTTGCTGCTTGGTTTCACGTTGCCAGCGGCGGCGCAAACACGCGCAGTGGCGCGTCGCTCCGTGATCGGCGGCGACGGCACCTCGCCCGCGCATGAGCGGGAGCACCCGTTCGCCCCCAACGCATTCGTGAAGATCGACCGCCGTGGTCAGGTCACGTTGATCATGCCGAAGGTCGAGATGGGGCAGGGTGTCTACACATCGATTCCGATGCTGATCGCCGAAGAGCTCGAAGTGCCGTTGCAAAGCGTGATGCTCGAACATGCGCCGCCCAACCAGAAAGCCTACGGCGATCCAGGGTTCGGCGGTGCGCAGATGACGGGTGGCTCGACCTCGATTCGCCACATGTGGGAGCCGATGCGCCACGCCGGCGCGACGGCTCGCACGGTGCTCGTCGCTGCCGCGGCGCAGCGCTGGAAAGTCGACGCGGCATCAATCAACGCCGAGAATGGTGAAGTCGTCCATGCGGCAAGCGGTCGGCGCATCGCGTACGGTCAGCTCGTCGATGCGGCAGCGGCGCTGCCCGTGCCGACAACGGTCGAGCTGAAGGACCCGAAGGACTTCAAGCTCATCGGCGTGCCGACACAGCGGCTCGATTCGCCCGAGAAGGTCGACGGCACCGCGCGTTTCGGCATCGACGTGCGGCTGCCGGGCATGGCCTATGCGGTCATCGTCAATTGCCCGATACACGGCGGCACGCTCGCAAGCGTCGACGAGGCGCCGGCCAAGCGCGTGCCCGGCGTCTATCAGGTCGTCAAGCTCGACGACGCCGTGGCAGTCGTCGCCAAGCACACCTGGGCGGCCAAGAGCGGCGCGCAAGCACTCGACATCAAATGGAACGGCGGCGAGCACGCGACGCTGTCGTCGCAGCAGTTGTCGGCCAACATGGCGCAAGCGGCACAGCGCAACGCTGGCGTCGCGCACAAGGAAGGCGATGCGGCGCATGCGCTCGAGCACGCGAAGACGCGTGTGGATGCCGTTTACGAGCAGCCGCTGCTCGCCCACGCCACGATGGAGCCGATGAACTGCACCGTGCACATGCGCTCCGACGGCTGCGACATCTGGGTCGGTACGCAGGGCCCGGGCCTCGTGCGGGACGTCGGCGCGAAGATTTCGGGTTTGCCGGCCGAGAAGGTGACGGTGCACAACCAGTTCCTCGGCGGCGGCTTCGGCCGTCGGATCGAGGTCGATACGGTCACGCAGGCACTGAAAATCGCCAAGCAAGTGAACGGGCCCGTCAAAGTGCTGTGGACGCGAGAGGAAGACATCCAGCACGACATGTTCCGTCCGTGCTACTACGACAAGCTCTCGGCCGGGCTCGATGCGAGCGGCCGGCCCGTCGCGTGGCAGCATCGCGTGGTGGGTTCGTCGATCATGGCGCGCTTCGTGCCTGGGGCGGTCCAGAACGGCGTCGATCCCGATGCCGTCGAGGTGGCGGCCGATCTGCCCTACGACGTGCCGAACCAGCTCGTCGATTACGTCCGCGAGGAGCCGGGCCCGGTGCCCACGGGGTTCTGGCGCGGCGTGGGCGCGACGCGTGGGACGTTCGTGGTCGAGAGCTTCATCGACGAGCTCGCCGCGCACGCCAAGGTGGACCCCGTCGCCTATCGACGCGCACTGCTGGGCAAGACACCGCGCGCGCTGAATGTGCTCGACGTCGCGGCGCACGCAGCGGGCTGGGGTACGCCGCTGCCCAAGGGGCAAGGGCGCGGCATCTCGGTCATGCACGCGTTTGGCAGCTATTTGAGCGCGGTGGCCGAGGTGACCGTCAACGAGCAGGGTGAGGTGCGCGTCAATCGCATCGTGTGCGCGGTCGATTGCGGCATGGCCGTCAATCCACGCACGATCGAGGCGCAAATCGAGGGGGGCGTGGTGTTCGGCATCACGGCTGCGCTGTACGGCGAGATTACGCTGAAGGACGGCCGCGTCGAACAGAGCAACTTCACCGACTATCGCATGTTGCGTCTCGACCAGACGCCCGTGATCGAAGTGCACCTCGTCAAGAGCACCGAAGCGCCTGGCGGCATCGGCGAGCCTGGTACGTCCGTGCTGGCCCCCGCTGTCACGAACGCGATTTTTGCGGCGACGGGCACGCGCATCCGCAAGCTGCCCGTGGGGCAGCAATTGCAGAAGACGGCCTGACGGGCCAGCACGAGTCGATCATGGACAGTGTGGATCTCGAGGTGCTCAAGGCGAGCGCGCACTGGCTCGACAGCGGGTATCGCGCGTTGCTCGTGACAGTGGTGCGCACATGGGGTTCGTCGCCGCGTCCCGAAGGGGCGTTGCTCGCCGTGCGTGAAGATGGGCTCGTAGTCGGTTCGGTGTCGGGCGGCTGCATCGAGGACGATCTGATCGACCGCGTGCGACGCAGTGGCATCGATACGACGCGGCCCTATACGCTCCAGTACGGGGTGACGGCGCAAGAGGCCCAGCGCTTCGGGCTGCCGTGCGGCGGCACGATCGAGCTCGTACTCGAGCCGCTCGGGCCGTATAGTCGCATTGCTTCGTTATGCGAAGCGATCGAGCATGGACAGGTCGTCGTACGCACGCTCGAACTTGCCACGGGCGCCGTGACGCTCGAGTCCATGGGCGCGGCCGATCGATTGCTGTTCGACGGGGTACGTCTGACGACCGTGCATGGGCCGCGTTATCGCCTGCTCGTGATCGGCGCGGGGCAATTGTCGCGCTATCTGTGCCGCATCGCGCTTGGGCTCGACTATCAGGTGACCGTCTGCGATCCGCGTGAGGAGTACGTCGACGCTTGGGATGTGCCGGGCACGTCCCTCGTGCGCACGATGCCCGACGATACCGTGCTCGCGATGAAGCTCGACGAGCGTTCGGCGGTCATCGCGCTCACGCACGATCCGAAGCTCGACGACTTGGCCTTGATGGAGGCCTTGAAGACGCCGGCGTTTTACGTCGGTGCGATCGGGTCGCGTCGCAACAACGCGGCGCGGCGCGAGCGGCTACGGCAGTTCGATGTGACCGATGCCGAGCTCGCGCGACTCCATGGTCCTGCCGGTATCTACATCGGCAGTCGTACGCCGCCCGAGATCGCCGTGTCGATTCTCGCCGAAGTGACGGCGGCGAAGAACGGTGTAGCGGTGCCGGAACGCATGGGTGTGGCGGCAGCGAAAGAGGCCGAGGCAGCCGTGGCCATGGGCGGGTGCGTGGTGGCCGTTTGATGAATACAGCCGCCAGTTGGTTGGCGGCTGTATTCACTTGATCTACTACTCGGCCGCGAAGCGATCGCGGCCGTCCCACGCATCTTCACATCTTCATGTCGTCATCGTTGATAGCGCATCGCGTTCGCCAGCGAGCCGGCATTCCACGAGCCCCAGCCTGAGGCCTGGTTGAATTGCCCCGGGACAACTGAATAGGCGCCATTGGTGCCGCCCGTCAGCAGGTTGTAGCAATTCGTGCAATCGCCGTTCGTCTTGTTCACTTGATCCCGCCCGATGTCATAGTAAGTCTGCTGCCAGAAGTACGGCGGGATGCCGCTCTGCAACAGGCGCGCATAGGTCCCGGCGAGCAGCGGTGCGGCCAGACTCGTGCCGCCGAAGACTGCCCACTGCGTCTGATACGTACCGGTGCTGTTGTAGCCGCCGTTGACGATCCACAGCCCTGAATTCGGGTCGCCGTCCATGACGAAGTCAGGCGTGCTCCGATGCGTCCCGGCGATGGTGGCGACCACGTTCTGATAGTACGGACGCGTCTCCGTAGCCGCCGGTCCGCTCTCGCTTCCCGACCACAGCGTTTCGTGATCGTAGGTGGAGTACGAGTTCGACGTGTTGTAAATGGTCGAGGCTCCAACCGACACGACGTACGGAGAACTGCCTGGGAATCCGGTAGAGCTCGCGCCGTTCGAACATTGCGGATGGCCACCGTAGTCCTGGGTGATGGCGAAGACGGTGATGTTCTTGGCGACTGCGGCGCTCAGTGCGGTGTCCCAGCTATCGCGCAGATCCTGTGGGATATCCGCGTCGCACGTCGCGGCAAACGAAAGGGAGATGATCGGTCGATTGTCGCTGACTGCGGCGCTTACGGAGGCCAGTTCGTCGCTGAGGTCCGTCGACGGCGCCGAATAGAATGCGATTCCCTGGAGCGAACCAGCCATGGTGGCGACCGCATCGACATCGAGCACGGCTTCCGTTTGCGCCTCGAAATCTCCGTGCGTGTACCCGGTCGGATAGAAGAAGGTGAGGGGAACATAGGCGAAGCCGTAGTTGCCGGCCCATTGCTGGTACAGGTAAGTCGTGTTGCCTTGATCCCCCACTCCGATGATCGCCACCGTTTGGCTACTGGCTGGCGCAAGGCTGGCCGCGCCGTATAGCGAAGGCAAGTCGGTCGGTCCGTGCACACACTCCGTGCAGGCAACGGTTCCGGACGCCGATAGCGTGCCGGACAAACCAGCGCGCTTCGAAGCCACTTCGCTGTTTGTTGCAGACGCCGCTACGGCGCCCGACAGGCCGCGCTCCTCGAACGACCGTAGTCCGTGTACCGCGCTCACGACATCGCTCAAAGCGGCGGGGATGGTGACCGGGTCTACGTTGGCGACACCGTCGAGCACGCCGCGCTGCAGATGACGCATTCGCGTTTTGAAGGCCGACTGCACATTGGCCGCGGTCCCCCATGCGGTCACCATCGTGCGATCCTTCGAGATATAAATCTGCCTGAAACCGTTCGAAACCAGAAAGTCGTAAACGCGCATCGACTCGGCACGGCTAGGCAAATAGCGGGCCTCCAACTCGCGATCCGTCAACGGCGATCTCGTGCCCGCTCTCACCTGCTCGGCGACTTGCCGCAATTCCTGCTTGTTGTGCATCTTCAACACCACGTTCACTCGTAGTTGGTCGCTGGCCTGCATGAGTTGCGCGTGATCAGCGGCCTGAAGCGCGACGCCCGCCGTGAGCGCGATTCCTGCGTGACTGCTCGCCTCAATACCATCGCCGCTGTTGGTGGTGGCCGCGGCCTGTGCATTGCTGGACACGGCACCCATCAATCCAACGGCCGCCAATCCGCCAACGATAACCGTCGATGCCCTCGATAGAATCATTGATCGCGACATAACACGTGTCTCCTTCATGTGGAGGTTGCCCTCCGGGTTTTAAGGGGATCATGAAACGAGGCTGCGTACTCGGCACGTCGGTGCCGAATTCGATTTCAAGGAAGGCGTGGTGTCTTGTTGGGGGCGAATATCGCACAAATTTTTATTAACAGGTGTTAGCCATTTTTGTGAAATGGAATGTACTTAGTTTTCCGAAAGGATTTGATTTTTAATTCAGACTGGTATGTATTTTATTTGTCGATGTCAAATCCCAAATACTGAGCGGGACTTGGGATTTTGGCGGTCGGAAAGGGCGACCCATGGCGCTGCGACTGAGGGTTACGAGCCGCGCATGGTGGGGACCAATAGCAAATGGGCGCGCCGTTGCAGCGCGCCCATTCTGTCCTTACATCACGTCACGTCACTTCGCGGCGGCCGCGACAGCCTGCCCGGGCCGCGCATACACATCCGGGACGCCATCGTAGACGCGCCGCGTCGCCGGCCGCTCTTTCACCGCTTCAAACCAGCGCTTGAGATTCTCGAATTCGTCGAGGTTCTGGCCATGCGGGGCGTGCGGCACGATCCACGGATAGCAGGCCATGTCGGCAATCGTATAGCTGTTGCCGGCGACGAAGGCACGCGTCGCGAGGCGCTTGTCGAGAACGCCATACAGTCGCTTCGTTTCGTTCGTATAGCGTTCGATCGCGAACGGCACGGGCTCGCTCGCATAGACACGGAAATAGCCGGCTTGTCCTGCCATCGGGCCGAGGCCCGCCATCTGCCAGAACAGCCATTGCGCCATTTCGGCACGCCCGCGCGTGTCGGTGTAGAGGAACTGTTGGGTCTTTTCGGCCAGATACATCAGGATCGCGCCCGACTCGAACATCGGGATCGGTGCGCCGCCGTCCGCGGGGGCATGGTCGACGATCGCCGGGATGCGATTGTTCGGCGAGATGGCGAGGAACTCAGGCTTGAACTGCTCGCCGCGCGAGAGGACCACCGGGAGGATGCGATGTTCGAGGCCCGCTTCCTCGAGAAACAGACGGATTTTGAGGCCGTTCGGTGTGGGCGCGTAGTACAGATCGATCATGGTTGCCGGTCCCTATGGTGACGAGTTGACGATTGGCGTGCAGCATAGCCGCCTTGGAGCGGATCGAAGGGGCCAGCTGTGTGCAAAACGAAGGAACCAGTCAGGAACCCGCGGCGCGTCGGTACTGCGTTGGCGCTACGCGCGCTTCAGTGCGCGCGACAGGCGCTTCATCGCCGCGGAAATGTCTTCGGCTTCGATGCGGCCAAAGCCGAAGGCGATGCCGTCGCCGGCCGCGACGCTGCTTGCGCGCGACCGTCTCTCGAGCAGAAAGTCGCTCACCGGCTGCGCGCCGATCGCATGTTGCCGCGTTTGCGTGAGGATGCGGCCCGCTTCGCGACGGTCGCGATAGCGTGCGCACAGATGGATGCCGGCCAGGGCCGGCACTGCTTCGAACCACGGTGCCAATTCGTCAGCGAAACTGGCGAGCATCGCTTCGCGGCGCAGCGCGTAGTGCTTGCGCATCTTGCGCACGTGGCGCGCCAGATGCCCTTCGAGAATGAAGCGAGCGAGCGCGTCCTGCACCTGTACGTTGCCGGCCGAATCGGTGCAGTGCTTGGCCGCGATCAGCATGTCGAGCGCCCACGCGGGTGCCACGATGTAGCCGATACGCAGCGACGGAAAGAGACTCTTCGAAAACGTGCCGACGTAGGCCACTGTGCTGTCGCGATCGAGTGTCTGCAAAGCGTCGAGCGGCTGTGAGCCGTAGCGGAACTCGCCGTCATAATCGTCCTCGATGATCAGCGCGCCGTTCTTGCGGGCGAATTCGAGCAACGCATGGCGTCGCTTCATCGACATCGGGACACCCGTCGGAAACTGGTGCGAGGGCGTCACATAGACGATGCGGATGTCGCTCGTCAGGTGATCCACGCAGATCCCTTCGTCGTCGACGGGAATCGGTACGAGCTGCGCGCCTGCCGCCAACATGGCCGTGCAGAGCGGTGGATAGCCGGGATCTTCGACGGCGACTTTCGTTTGCCCGCGCGTGACGAACACGCGCGCGAGCAGATCGAACGCTTGCTGCGCGCCCGTCGTCACGAGGACATCGTGCTCGTCGCATGCCACGGCGCGCGCATAGCCGGCGTGCTGCGCAATCGCGGCGCGCAGCAGTGGCTGGCCCTCGGTCGGCGGATAGCCGAACGCGGCTGGCTGCGCGAACGGCAGGGCGTGCACGAGCAAGCGACGCCACACGTCGAGCGGAAAGTAGCGATGTTCCGGGACGCCAAGCTGAAAGGCAGCCGGTTCGGGCTTCGCATTCGCGGGCGGCTCGCGTCGCGGTGCGAGCGCAAGCCAGTCGACGGTGTTCTGGCGTCGTTCGCGTGGCAGCCGTTTGCGCTTGACGGCGACCTGTGCCGGCGTCACGTCGGCTACGACCGCCTTCGCGCCAGGGCGCGTGAGCAGGTAGCCCTCGGCCATCAACAGATCGTAGGCTGCGATGACCGTGTTGCGCGCGATGCCATAGGCGGTCGCGACGCGTCGTGTCGCGGGCAGCTCGGTGCCCGGCGTGAGGCGCCCTTCGAGGATGGCCGCGCGCAGCTGATGATGCAGGCGCTGCGCACGCCCCTCGCCATCGTGCTTGTCGAGGTCGAGCGGGAACGCAAAAACTGGCTCCATCGATATTTCCCGAACTGGATCAAGAAGTGAGCCAGTTTAACGCTAAAGTCCTTGCCATAGCAGATCGTTAGTTCACCTCTTCTCTTCGCCATGGAGACCTCAACATGAGCCAACCGCTTGTCACCCCGCCGGCCTCGATGTTCGACTACCTGCCGGCTCGGATCGGTCGCAGTGCCGACGTGCCGTGGATTCGCGAATCGGACGTGAAGTCATGGAAGCCGCTGCGCTTCGCATCGGACGGCAGCTACTTCGTGGAATTGCTGCGGATGAGCCCCGGCGCCGTGATGCCGCTGCATCGGCATACCGGCCCGATCCATGCGTTCAACCTCGAAGGCGAGCGTGTGCTGTGCACGGGCGAGCGCATCGGCCCGGGGGACTACGTGTTCGAGCCGCCCGGCAACACCGACTGGTGGCGGATCGTCGGCGACCAGCCGATGACGGTGCTCGTCGTCGTGAACGGCACGGTCGAGTTTCTCGACGCCAAGGGCCAGGTGCGCTCGCGTGCCTCAGCACAAACACAGCTCGAGGCATATCGCCGCTATTGCGAGCAGCACGGCGTGCCGATGCTCGATCTGATCGATTGAAGTCGCGGTCGCTTGCAGGACCGGCTGATCTTGCCGACGTGCTGTGCCGTGTTGTTAGCGCAGTGCGTCGGCGCCGGCCTGCGCGACTTGCGCATCTTGATGCGACTGCATGCCGGAGATGCCGATGGCGCCGATCACCGCGCCGTCGCGCACGAGCGGGATACCGCCGTCGAGGGGCGTCAGGTTGGTCATGCCGAGTAGACGCCAGTGCAGGCCGCCTTCTGTCAGCGCATCCTCGAAGCGCTTCGTGGGGCGCTTGAAGCGCACGGCCGTCTCGGCTTTCTGACGGGCGACTTCGATGCTGCCAAGTTGTGTGTTGTCGAGCCGGTGCAGAAGGACCAGATGCCCACCGCTGTCGACGATGGCGATGGCCATCGGCCAGTCTTGCCGTGCCGCTTCGTCATGGGCGGCCTGGGCGACATGCCGGGCTTCATCGAGTGTGATCGGTGCGCCGTAACGTAGTGCCGATGGGTTGAGTGTGTCTTGGTTCATTGCGGTGTCTCGTTCGGATGGATTGTGTGCAGCGGTGTAATGGCCGCGCCTAAAATGTACGGCGCGTGCCACGCGGCAACCAGATGCCGGGCCGTAAGCGATTCTTCCGCTAACCGAGATAATCAGAATGAAGTCAGACGAGGACTACGGGGTACTGCTGGCAGTCGTCGACCACGGCAGTCTCACGGCTGCGGCCGAGGCATTGGACCGTTCGCTGCAATCGGTGAGCCGGGCACTCGCGGCGATCGAGCGGCAATTGAAGATCACGCTGTTCACTCGCACGACACGGCGCGTGCATCCTACGCCGGCGTGCCTGGCGTTCGTCGAACGCGTGCGGCCGGCTTTGCGCGAGATTGCCGCCGCGCGCGACGAGTTGACCGAGCAACAGGCACAACTGCGCGGCGCCATTCGAGTGGCTGCGCCACCTGCGTTCGGCGCACGGTACATTGCGCCGGCGCTGGCTGCGTTCCTGCGGGCGCATCCGGGTGTTAGCGTCGAGCTGGCGCTTTCCGAGCGTCATGTCGACCTTGGCGAGGCTGGTGCCGATCTGGCATTGCGGCTCGGCCACTTACCGTCGTCGACCTTGCGCGCCAAGCGGATTGGCGAACTGCGCCGGGTCGTGTTCGGTGCACCCGAATACTTTGCCGGGCGCGGCTATCCGCGCGTACCGGCTGACCTGGCCGATCACGATTGCCTGATCCGGCAAGGGCTTGAGCACGACCGCTGGGAGTTCAGCGAGCCGGGCATGGCCGTCGATGTGCGGGGCCGCTTTCGCTCGACCAGTGCCGAGGCTTGCAACATGGCGGCTGTGGCGGGCTGCGGTGTCGCACGCGCGCCGCTTTGGCAGGTACGTGAACTCGTGGAGTCGGGCAGCGTGCAGATCGTGCTGGCCGAGTTCGAGCCGCAGGCTGCGCCTCTTAATCTCGTCTGGGCGACGGGCAGGGCGTTGCCGCGCCGCGTGCGGGCGCTTGTTGATTTTCTTGCGGAGCGGCTGAGTAAAGAGGTGGGGTAGCGGCCGACACCTGTGACGGACGCTGCAAAACCCTATGATGGTTCTGGAATAACAAGCGGCCCGCAGTGCTCGTCGGTGACGAAGAACGCGAGCAGCTTCGCGTTGCGTGTCATGTCGGGGTTCTCGATGAACACATGCAATGCGCGTGGCGGCTCGAACCACGTGCTGCCCAGCGTGTAATTGATGGGTGGCTCACCTTCCATTTGGGAGCGCACGGTGCCTTCGAGCACGAATGCCGTGACTGAGCCCGGATGCCGATGCGCAGCCGTAAACGCATGCGGCGGGTACTCGACGATGGCTGTCGTTACCGACTTGCCGACGATATTAGGTAGCGGCACGCACGAGAGCACGCGGACCTGCGACTTGGGGCGCGCCACCGTTTGATGCGTCTTTAGGGACTCCCCCTCTGACCGCAATGGCTCGAACCCATGTCGGCCAGTACCGCACAAGGCGTCAAACAGATCGGATGGTATCTCGCGGCCGTGCGGTCGCATCGCCGAGACGAGCGCAAGCGATAATACGATGCCCGTTGCAGCGATCCCGAGGGGCGACGGTGCATGGCGTGTCATGACTGCACCTGCGCGAGCAGTAGCCGCATGCCCGGATGCCATTCGAGCTCACGCTTGGCTTTTTCGCTGCTGACTTCAGCTTGATCCTCAGCGATGTTGAAGACGCCCGTTGCGCGCAGTTGCACGGCCAAGAGCGTAGCCCAAGCCGCAGCTTCGACGTGCACGGGGCTTGCGCCGGCGCGCTCGAGCCGGCCCGTACGCGGACCATACAGGTTGCCGTAGCGCAGCACTGCGCCGGCCGCTTGGTGGTCGTCTTGGCCGACGCCGAGTACCGCACGTTCGAGCGCGGCGACACCGCGCACGGTGATGCCGCGTGAGCCATCGGCAGCCAGATCGAGCGGTTGTGTTTCGAGGTACGGCTTCTCGCCGTCGGCATAAGCCCACGCGATGCTCTGCGCGACGATGTGAAGGCAGCCTGCGGCAAGCGCCGCATGCACAAGGTTTGCCGTTCCTTCCTCGCGCACGCGGGCATTGCGCCCAATCGCATCGGCCATGTACTGCGGATCGAGGCCTGGCGGCAGATCAGTCAGCTGATGCACGACGACGGTCGGCTCAACGCGCGCCACTGCCGCAGTGAGCGTATCCCGGTCGAATACGTCGACGACGACGGGCCGTGCGCCCATCGCTTCGATGACTGCAGCGCGTTCGGGGCGCCGCGTCGTGCCGTACACGGTATAGCCCGCCTCGACGAGCAGTGGCACGAGGGCCGCACCGATGGCGCCCGTCGCGCCGGCCAGAAAAACGGTTTCGCTCATGGATGGGTTCTCCGCTATCAATAGGAGCCAGTTTGGCATTAGGATGTCCTAGCGAAAAGGACCAAAAATGAATGAAAAGACTAGGCCATCCAATCTAAGCGATGCCCTGAGCGAGGCAGCGTTGACGGCGCTCGAGCGCGGTAACCGCGTGCCGTTGTCTCGGCAGATCTACGAACGTCTGCGTGCGGCGATCGACACGCGGATGCTGCTGCCGGGCGCTCGCGTAGCGTCGGCACGCAGCTTCGCGAGCGAACTTGGCGTCGCACGCGGCACCGTCGAAGCTGCCTATCAACGGTTGGCTGGCGAGGGCTATCTGCTCGCGAGAGGACCTGCCGGCACGATCGTTTCGCCGCATCTTCCGGCCAGCCCTAAGCACGCGAAGCAGCATGATGCGAAGTCGACACCGCGCGTGCATACGACTACAAGCCGTGCGACGACCACGCTCGTGAGCGAGCCGCCGCTGCCCCTTCAGCTTGGCATCCCCGCGCTCGACGCGTTTCCGCGCAAGCTGTGGTCACGGCTTGCGGCGCGGCGCATCCGGGCGACATCGGCGGCCGATCTTTCGTATGGCGATCCGTGCGGCTATGCCCCGCTGCGGCAGGCGATCGCGGCGTATCTGCTCGTGTCGCGAGGCGTCTCATGCCGGCCTGAGCAGGTGTTCGTCACGAGCGGCTATCGCGCGTCGCTGGCATTGATCGCGCATACGTTGCTTGTGCCCGGTGATCGCGTCTGGGTCGAAGACCCTTCCTATCCACCGACGCGCACCTTGCTCGAACACGCGCGCATGCGTGCGGTGGCGGTGCCGGTCGACGACGCAGGGCTCATCGTCGAGCAAGGCGTTCGGCGTTCGCCGAAGGCCAGGATGGCGATCGTCACTCCCTCGCATCAGGCACCGCTGGGGGTATCGATGACGATGCAGCGCAGACTGCAATTGCTCGAATGGGCGGCGGGCAGCGGAGCCTGGATCGTCGAGGACGATTACGACGGCGAGTTCCACTACGATGGCCCGCCATTGCCGGCGCTGAAGAGCCTCGACGCGAGCGACCGCGTGCTGTATGCGGGCAGCTTCTCGAAGGTACTGTTTCCTGGGTTGGGGCTTGGTTACATCGTCGTGCCCGAGCGATTGGTCGAGGTGTTCTCGGCGGCGGCGCAAGTGTGGTCGAACGGCTGTCCGCGCGTGACGCAGGCGATCGTTGCTGATTTCCTGGCGGGCGGGCATTTCGCACGGCATTTGAAGAAGATGCGGCTGCTGTACGCGCGCCGTCGCGAGTGGCTGGTCACGGCGCTCGAGCAGGCATTCGGTGAGCGTGTGCACATCGATCTGACGCGTGGCGGCATGCACCTTGTCGTGCGCGTCGTGACACGCGCGGGCGACAAGACGCTCGCGCGACGCGCACAGCAAGCCGGTCTCAATTGCCAGCCGCTATCGGCGCGTTATGCGTCGGGCATTGGCGAGCAGGGGTTATTGATGGGATTGACGAATGTGGCTTCGGCCGAACAGGCGCGGGGAATTGCGTCGACGTTGCGCAAGGCATGGATGGGAAGCGAGGATTGAACGCTCCCACTCGCGGCAAAGCAATCACGCATGCATGACGATTCGCGGCTCTTTCGCTCAGATGCAGATTCAGTCGAAGCCCGGTGAAATCGGCGGTGTGATGCTTGCTGCGCAGAACGGTACGAAGCCGACGGAGGCGGCCGATACGTGGGTCGCGACCCATGGTGCTCGCGTCGAGAGGTGGGGGCGGTCGAATTGACGGTAGGTCGAGTGGTGATCCCTTCAGGCGAAGTGCACGGTACGAAGGCTGTGCGCTTCGCCCTTTTATGCCTTTGCTTCACGGTTGCATGGAGTCACTTGCTACTGACCGTGGTGGACCCAACGGCCTTCTTATAAGAGGTCGGCAATGACGCAGATGCCGTAGGTGTAACGGCCGGAGGTTGTCCCTTGGCAAACGCGAGGTGGACCGGATCGTTCGAGTCCGCATCTAGTGCGTCGAGCGTAATAGGGATACCGCGATAGCCGATCACGACCGGGACTTCGAATTTTCGATCGAGCGTGACTCCGGCACTATTGCCGCTTACGAACGTCACTTGTCCGCCGGGATAGTCGAGCCTTCCGTCCCCCCCGAGCTTCGAATAGAGAGCGTTCAACTCCGTGATGAACTGCGTTGCTTGGTCAATAGTCGGCGTCGATGCGGTAGCCGCGTTACTTGCTTGGGCGGTATTTGCGTTCGTGGTGCTTGCCGTGCTCGGTTGCGGAACAAGGAATTTACTCAGTGCATCCCAGACTGCTTTGGCCTTGCTACCGTCGGGCAGGTTTAGTCCGCCTGCGGCCCCTACGCCTACGGACTGTTTGAAGGACATGCTGACGTTTATGGCTCTCGTTGCGAAGATCTCCGTGACGACTATCAGTCTGGGTTAGCCGTAAGGACAGTAACTATCGGCCGCGCCTTTTCGGGCAATGAGTTCCTCGATGACCGGTTGTACGTCGGCAGCCGGTGGCGCGTTAGCGGAGCTTCGCCCCGATTTCCATTCATTGAGTGCCTTGATCATCGTGGCGGCAGGCAAACCGTACGATTCGGCACTCGGTACAGAAATCTGGATCTGGTCGACAGCACTGGCGCTGACTCCTAGGTTGGCGAGAATCGTCGGCAGCGGCACGATTGCGGACGCCTGTGCCTGTGTCGCCGAAACGGAAAAGAATTCGGGCAATGACACAGGCATCGCGCGCGTCAATGTACGACTCAGGAAGATGCCATCTTGTGGATTGTTGGGCGTCCCGGTGGCTGATGCTGGGACACGGAGGTTTGCCGACGCGACGCTGCGTTTGCCGTGCTTCGCCACGGCCTGTGCTCCCTTCTGCGTGGTGATGTCGGACGCGGGTTGACCTCCATCGGCAACTACAGCCGCTTTGCCTGAAGTGTCCGCACCGTTGCTTGTGCTGCCGTTGTCAGACGCTGAGGTATCTTTGTCAGCTGGGATCGGCATGCGCGGCAACTGTACGCGCGAGCGGTAGTTGGTCGATAGATAGCCTTGCTTGTGGAGGCCATCGTCGAGCATGCCCGGCACCGTAGCGACCCACAGAGCAGTTGGCATAAAACGACGCTTCGCCTTGTTCTCGTTGAGATCCGCGTCCGCGAGCGACGCTAGGCAGTTCAGGTAGATGTCACCGACCTGAATATCGGCGCGTGGTGGGAACACAGGCCAAATTGAGTACTGCGCAAACTGATCGGACCACGTATCTCTAAGCGCACCTGGGCCGTTAACCGCGTCCGACGCACACCCCGTCAACAGTGCTCCCATCGACAAACAGGCGCACGCCCCCCAAGCCACGTATGACCGTGTCTTCATCGCATCCCCCGTTGGTGGTGGGCTCGAACCCGGTATGTCCTTACCTGCACGGGTCGAGCATTGGTTTTCGACTTCTTGTATTCGTCTGTTCTATGAAGAATCGCCGAAAATTTCAAGCCATTGCCAACGTGTGGGTGTTTAAAACGGTGCAGCCAGCGCGCCTATTGCAGCACCACCGTTCGTCGCTCTCCATTGATGAACACGCGTGGCTCGACGAACGCTTTCACGGTCGGCGCGAACGTGATGCAACTCCACGTCGCGCCCGTTGTGGTGCCTCGTGCTCACAGACGCCATGGAAACTCAGCGTATGAAAAAGCGCGAGTTCGTCTCGTCGTCGAAGACGGTCGGCTCGTCGACGTAGCCGTGATTCCGATCGAGCAAGCCGATGACTCGGCCCGAGGGGTTCAGGTACGCAATTGTCGGCATTAAAGGAGCGGAGCGATCTGCCGTAGGCATGCGCACCCCGAGGTGTGGAATGACAGATACCACATGCGCTGCCAAGAACAGGCCCGTGATCCGGTATGCCCAAGTAACGCAAGCCAGATTCCAGGCGGATAGAACTTACGCACTGCGCCGATGGTATAGGTACGCGAAGGGGCAGCGCAGGCCCTTCGCTACCCAATGAAAATTGAAGCGAGAATGGATTTGCACGCCTAATTAAAATACGTCCGCCGTTGTCAACTCCGGTTTTCCGTAGTGAAGTTCCGGCGGACGTCGAATCGACGAAACTATTCGTCGACAGAACAGAATGCCTCGACCGAAATCATCGCCGATGCATTCGCCGGTGCGGGCCGCTCGGCGGGCCTGAAAACGGCATCGCCGCGACGAATGGCGCGGCGTGATACGACACAGGTCCCCGAGGAATTGGCGGAACGGCGCCGCCAGCGCTGTTCACCGTAATGGCAGCGGCCAGGCTCTACCCAGCGAATGATGAGCGTGTTTTCGGATTGTTCGAGTATTTCGATCTGGATGCGGCTTAGGTCTAGGGAGGGAGACTTTTTTGTCCTCATTGCTGCTCCTTGAATCGAGCCCCCTAAATGTATTCGTCTGCCGATCGAATCGCTATCGTTATATCCGTAGAAACACCATTCTCAAAAATGAAACAATCTACGGGTAACGCGCTACTAATTCGCGTCATTGTTCGGTAAAGAAATGCTAATTGATGGATTGTGTGCACCAAAACGGGTAATTCCGTGCAACACATCCTCGAAGCGCTCGCGTGAAGCCGCGTCAGCGTTGGCCACTGCACACTGCGGGGTCTAGAATCGCGCGAGCCGCAAAGCCGCAAAGCCGCAAAGCCGCAAAGCCGCAAAGCCGCAAAGCCGCAAACCCGCAAAGCCGCAAAGCCGCAAACCCGCAAAGCCGCAAGGCGGCGACGAAGCGGCGACGAACAAACAACGCTGCGGCAACCCTATCACGATACGGCTGCCGCAGCGTCGACGCGTTAATTCGACTTCGGCACCGGTTTCACCTTGGCTTTCAACTGCCCTTGATAGTGGATCGCGCGGCGCTCGAACCGCTGCACCGGCTCGGCTGCGGAACGTTGCATCCGGGCGGCCACGCTCGGCATCAGCGCGATCGAATCGATGCTCTTGGCGCGTGACGGATCGGCCAGGCCGGAGTCGACGAGCAGATGGGCTTCGAGCTTCAGGTTCGTGAGCCGCGACGGCTCCTGCAGCGAGGCGCGTTGGGTGAGCAGGTTGTTCCAGGCATTGTCGCCATAGTTGACTACGTAGTAGTCCTGCCCGCTCGGATCCGCGAGTACCGCACCGCAGCCATCGACACGCACTTGCATCGTCGTGTCCTTCATGGCCACCGTCTTGCGCTGCGTGAGCCCATCGCCGTACGCGAGCGTCAGCGGAATCGTCCACTGCGTTCCCGGATACAGATTTTGGTTCGGGAACGGCTGCTGCTTCAGCGTGACCACTGTCTGGTTGCTAGTCAGGTCGCATTGGGTGTTCAGCGAGACGAGCGGCACACCCGTTTGACGCACGAAGCTGTCGCCGATCGCGCCCATCGGTTCGCCGCTTGCTCGCACGAGCTCGTCCCAGAGACGCTTGGGTGTCCCGTTGCCGAGCGCGTAGTCGGTCAGATACTGCTGCAGGCCGCGACGCAACACGTCTTCGCCGAGGTAGCCCTCGATCATCTTCAGGACCTGGCCGCCCTTGCCATAGACGAAATCGCCCGCGTTGATGACGAAATCGTTCGATGCCCATGCATTGAAGTTCGGCTGCACCGGGAACGATGCCGATGAGAGGTCTTCCGCGATCAGGTCGTACTTTTGCCTGACCATCTGGTCCCAGCTGAAGCGGTCGGGGAAGAAGGCGATCTTCGTCTTGGTCTCGAAGAACGTCGCGAACGATTCATTGAGCCAGACATCGTCCCACCAGTCGAGCGTAACGAGATCGCCGAACCACTGGTGCGACGCTTCGTGCGTGAGCACCGTCACACCGTAGTCCGACATCGGCTTGCCCGGCGGTGGCAGGATGTCGTCGGCGAACTCGAGAATGGCCCCCCAGTTCTCCATGCCGCCAAAGTTCAGATCCTTCTCTGCCTTGAATGCGTCGTTCGCGGCGATCGTGTCGAACTTCGTCAGCGGCAGCGGGATGCCCGTGTACCGGTAGTAGTAATCGAGCGCCTGCTTGGTTTCCTGCATGGCCGGCTTGGCCCAGTCCTTCATGCCCGGCGGCGTGAAGATGCGCAGGTGCATCGACTTGCCGTCGCCGAGCGGGCTCGTGAAGTCGTCTTCGAGCGTGTCGAACTGACCGCCGCCGAAGAACAGCAGATACGACGGCATCGGTGGCGTCTTCTCGAACGTCACGCGCTTGTAGCCTTGGTCGACGTTGACCTCGTCCTTCTCGGCCCCGTTCGATACGACGCGCCAGTTTTGCGGCACGTCCGCGCTGACTTCATACGTCGGGCGGAACGCGGGCTCGTCCCAGCCGGGGAACCACTGGCGCGCGAGATCGGATTCGTTTTGCGTCAGGATCGCGCCGCTCGTCGTCCCGTCGGTGGCCTTGAGGTCGACACGGAACACGCCCTCGGCCGCCGAGCAGCCCGGATAGGGATCGTTGCCGCAACTGCCGCCCGTCTTCGTGGCCGGATTGTCGTAGGTCTTGAAGTTGATGATGCCTTGCCATTCCATATGCAGCGAGTAGGTGCCCGCGGCGATCTGGCCGCTCGTAGGCCGCAACTCGTAGTAGTCGCCCTCGTCCTGCGGCGTCGCGATCAGGGGCACGTTACCCGGCTGCAGCGTGATCGAGCCGTTCACGAACTTCAGGCGATGCGCGGCAATGACGATCGAATTGACGGGCTTGAGGACACTGATCTCGACGTCGGCACGGCCGTCGAATGCATTGAGCTGCGGATTCGGGCGGAACCACAACTGGTAGTTGACGGGCCTGACGGTGTCGGGCATCTCGACGGGCGGCACCGTCTTGTCGATACCTGGCGTGGGGGGAACGGCGGACGCCGGAGCGGGCGCTGCCGCGGGTGTGGCAGCCGCTCCGGCACGGGAATCGGCTGACGAAGATCCGTCGCCGCCGCCGCAACCGGCGAGCGTCATGATTGCGGCCAAAGAAATACAGTGCAATTTCGTTTTGAAAGCAAGGCGCATATCAACCCTCGAATAAAGTTGTTTAGTTGATGCGTGGCTTTACTTCTTCTATTTCGCCGGCTATCTGCAAGCAACGCTGCGCCCTCGCAAGCAAAATGCCGCTCGCGAAATACGGACGAACGTCGTCCCGGGCTCAGTCATCACTGAAACCTAAATGCTCATCTCGATTCGGTAGATCTACATCGTAAAGCGATGCGGAAAGGACGGCGCGGGCGCCGCTCTGTGAGGCTCCGCCTGGGTGTCACGCAGGGCTGCGTTCGATCAGCGGGCGCTGGTCGCGTCGCGTCGATTTTCTGCGCGGCTTTCGGCGGTGCTGCAGAGATTAAGTGTGCAGACAATTATGTGTCAACTTGCCTTCAGTATTTTTCTTTTGCGGCAATGCGGAAAGGCGGTGTGTGATGTTTTGTGGAGTTGGTAATAATCGGTTACTTGAGTTTACTAATGATTTTTTGAATTGGTGATTGAGTGGGTTGAATGGGGTAGGCGGGGTTTGAAAAAATAAACAGAGTCGTCTGGTGACGTTGGGACGGGGGCACGAGCCCGGATGAAGGGGAATGACGCGGCGTCGCCCGATGCGCGCAGCTGGCATCGAGAATCGAGAGGAAGGGGGGAAGAGAAACGTACGAACGGACCCGCAGCCACAGCCGCGGGTCCGACGTGAGCGTCAGAAGCCCAGACTGGCCAGCAGGTCGTCGACTTGCGATTGGTCCTGAACGACTTCCGTATTGCCTTCGGGATTGATTTGCGGGCCGTTCAACATCGCGTCACCGTTCGGGTGCGCGGCGAGCTGCGCCGCCGTCGCCGCAAACTGCTCGCGCCGTTCGGGCGCGATGTGCTCGACGAGCACGCCCAGCAACTGCTGTTCGATCAGGTGGACGATGTCCATGATCTTTTTGATGACTTGCCCGGTCAGATCCTGGAAGTCCTGCGCCAGCATGATCTCGAGCAACTGCGCGTTGGTGGTCGTGGCGGTTTCCGGCGCGCGCGCGAGCAGCGCGCGCGTGTCCGTCAGCAGCGTGCGCACTTGATCACGCTCGATCGGCGCTTCGTACCACTGCGCCCAACGCTTGTCGAGCTCGCTCGTCTCGCGCAGCATTTGCTCTTGCATCGGCTTGGCGATCTCGATCGCCGTCAACACGCGCTGGGCCGCCTGTTCGGTCATGTCGGCCACGTATTTGAGGCGGTCTCGCGCATCGGGAACCGCTTGTGCAGCCAACTCGACCGTCTGATCCAGCCCGAGCTCACGCATCGAGTCGCGCAGCGAGCGCGTCAATTGCCCGATACGGGCGAGAATGCGGTCGGACTGGTCTGCGCTTTCGGCGCCGTCTTTGAGTACGTCGTTTGGCTCGTCCATCGTTAGCTCCCGGTCTTGCCCATCTTCTCGAGAATTTTTGTGAGCTTCTCATCGAGCACGGCGGCGGTGAATGGTTTCACCACGTAGCCGTTCGCACCGGCTTGTGCAGCCGCGATGATGTTTTCCTTCTTCGCCTCGGCCGTCACCATCAGCACCGGCAGATGCGACAGTGACGCGTCCGCGCGAATTTCCTTCAGCATCGACAAGCCGTCGAGGTTCGGCATGTTCCAGTCGGAAACGACGAAGTCGTAGGCGCCGCTGCGCAGACGCGACAAACCCGCGGCGCCATCTTCGGCTTCGTCGACGTTCGAGTAGCCCAACTCTTTCAACAGGTTGCGGACGATGCGCCGCATCGTCGGAAAGTCGTCCACAACCAGAAATTTGATTCCTTTGTCCATCCTGAGTCCCTAATTGCCGGCTTCGCGGCGCCGAGATATTTCGTCGAGCACGCGCGCCGGGGTGGCCCGGCGCACAGGGAGATCTCAACAACTGGTTTACGGACATCGCGGCGAAAAGCGCAGGGTGCGAGTGGGCGATTTGAGCACCGCGTAAACCCCGATTCCAGGCTGTAGGCCGCGTCTGACCTCGTCGTGGCGATAAGTGCTGTGCGCTGCCGCGCGAGCACCGTTGCGCGCGCGAGTCAGCGATTCGCATATTGGGCGCGATACGTGCCACGGCGATGCGTTTTGTTCTTACGATTGCGTGAGACTTCGCCGCACCCATCGCCACCATGGAGGTTCGACACGTCATGAACGATCGCCTATGCCGACTTACGAGGCATCGCCTGGTGCCTCGCCGTAGCGCAGCTGCCGCTTCGCTGCTCTTCCTAATCACGATTGGCGCGCTCTCCGGCTGCGCTTTGACCGCTTCGCCATCACCCACGGCAGCGGTGCCGTCAACGAATACCGAACCCTGCGTGGGCACGATCGATCCGCCGTATGGCCTCGCGCGCGTCGCCGATCCGGTGCTGCTCGCCAGCGCCCTCGGCAAGCCCGGTGCCGGCGGGTTGTGTACCGGACAGGTCTTTCAAGTGACGCAGCCGCTCACGGTCTACCGCGTGTGGGACGCGAGCCGGTCGACGAGCCGTCTCGGGCGGTGGTGGTCGTTCGAGCCGCCAGCTGGCCCGGTCGACGCCTATCGCGTGAAGAACGAGATCTGTCCCACGTGGAGCAGCCTCGATCGCGTCACGCAATGCCACCTGAAGGTCGGTGCGCAGATCGCGATCGGACCGGGACAGAGTGCACGATGCGACGATCGGCTCACCTATCCGCCGTCCGCGGAGATCCAGGTCTTCGTGCCCAACGATACGCGCGATGCCGCTCACGCCAAAGTCGATGTCGTCGAGTGCGAAGCCGATGTGGCTTGGCCATGAATCGCGCTGCGCGTTGCCGGCCGACCGCTATGGCAGACGTAGGGGCGCATCTCTGGTTCGCGCAGCGGCGCGCCGCGCCAGGTGAATGCCGGCCAACATGCAGCGCACGGACCCGCCCGCGAGTTCGATGGTCGGCACGTCGAGCGGCAGCAGCTGCGCCGATAGCTCGATGAGCCTGCGCTGGACCGGCGTGAGGCAGTCGAACGCTCGCCGAGACAGCGCAAGCACACGTCCGTCCCGCCCCGACAGTTCGAGCGCATTGCCGGCGAAGCTGTCGATTTGCGCGTGGTCGAGCGCGATCACGGTACGCCCTGTTTCGGCGAGGCGTCGCTGCACGTCGTCTCGGCGTATAGGATCGCTGATCAAGTCGAGACCGACGAGCGCGAACTCGGTCGCCACGCTCATCATCACGTTCGTGTGATAGATCGGCTGGCCGTGCGCATCGGCGGTGTCGAAGAGCATCGGCTCGAAGTTGAAGTGCGTGCAGAAGCGCTCGAGCGCGACAGGGTCGGCACGACGCGAGCGCGCCGTGTATGCGATGCGGGCGACGTGATCGAGCACCATCGCGCCGGTACCTTCGAGGATGATGTCGTCGTATTCGAGGCCCGAATAGTCGATCACGTCTTGCACGCGATATTCGGCCTTCAACATATCGATGATGTCCGCACGGCGCTCGCGCCGGCGATTGGGGCAATGCATCGGATACAGCGCGACGTGGCCGCCTGGATGGGTCGAGAACCAGTTGTTCGGGAATACCGAGTCAGGCGTCCCGTTCTCTCCGAAGTCGTCGAACAGATGCACGCGCACGCCGGCTTGCGACAGCGCGTGGGCGGCCGCCGTGACTTCATCGCGGGCGGCTTCGGCAAGCCGTTGCCGCCCGGTCTCGCCGTATGCCGTCGCGTTGCTCTGAAACGCGTTGTCGGCCGCGGTTTCCGGATTGGGCGAGAAACAGTGTGGCCGGATCATCACGACGGCAGACGGCGCTTGAATCGACAGGGCATTCATGTGCGACAGCAAAGAAAGTCAGGATAACGAATCGTCGTATAGACGGCTTTCAACGCCGATTTCAACGCGCGAACGCGTCGCACACGGCAAGTGCCGGCGCCGAATCGGCAGCGTCGAAGTGCGGGCCGTCGATCAGCGAGAACAGGTTCTTGGGGTCGCCGGCTGGCGGGATCAGCGCGATGTCGATCCCGGCTTCATAGCGCTTCTCGAGCGCGTGCAGATAGCGCAGTGCCGAGTAGTCTTCGAGCGCGAACCCGACCGAATCGAAAATCGTGATCTGCGCGTGGTTTTGTCGACCCGGTGCATCGCCGCGCAGCACGCGCCATAGCTCGGTCACAGGGAAATCGGCCGGCATCTGTTGAATGTCGCCCTCGATGCGCGTTTGCGGCTCGTATTCGACGAACACCGCGCCCTTGCGCAGCACGTCGGCGTGCAACTCCGTCTTGCCCGGACAATCGCCGCCGACGGCATTCAGATGCATGCCGGGCTCGATCATGTCGGGCGTGACGATCGTCGCGTAAGCCTTGTCGGCGGTCACGCTCGTGACGATGTCGGCGCCGCGCGCTGCGTCGGCTGCACTGCAGGCTCGAACGAGAGTGAGGTCCCGGTATGCACGCAGATTCCGGACCAGCTTGTCCGTTGCATGCGCATCGATATCGAACACGCGAATCTCGTCGATGCCGAGCAGCGTATGGAATGCGATTGCCTGAAATTCGCTTTGTGCGCCGTTGCCGATCAACGCCATCTTGCGGGAGCCGGGCCGCGCCAGCGCCTTCGCGGCCAACACCGACGTCGCCGCGGTGCGCAGTGCGGTCGTCAACGTCAGTTCGGTGAGCAGAAGCGGGTAGCCTGTCGCAACGTCGGCCAGCGCGCCGAATGCCATCACCGTATGCGTGCCATTCGCGGCGTTGACCGGATGACCGTTGACGTACTTGAAGGCAAACAGATGCGAGTCCGCTACCGGCATCAATTCGATCACGCCGTCGGGTGAATGACAGGCGACGCGCGGCGATTTGTCGAAGTCGTTCCAGCGAAGGAAATCTGCACGCAGCGTGTCGACGAGCTCGGTCAGAAAGCGCGTTACGCCGACGCGCGAAATCAGTCGGCTGGTGGCGGGAACGTCGAGGAAGCGGGTCATGGTGAGATGGCTCCAGGTTGGTACGGCTTCGAGCGCCGTGTGCTGGAATCATTGTTTCCGGGAGCCGAGCCAACAAAAAGAGCACAAAGGTGACAAAAGCGTTGCCAAAATTGACAATATGCTCAACCGATGTTGGCAATTCGCTGAAATCAAGCCGATTTTTCCGTGGCGATGGGAATCGGTCACCCAACATTTTCGCCCCCCCCCCGCTACCAGCAAGGTGTTGCAGATGATCAGCCTCGACGACGTCGACCGTCAGCTCATCGCGTTACTGCGCGACAACGCGCGCACTTCCGTCGTCACCTTGGCGAGGCAGCTCAGGGTGGCGCGCGCGACCGTGCAGAACCGGCTTACTCGGCTCGAGAAACATGGTGTGATCGTGGGGTACACGGTGCGCTTGAAGCCGGTCGCCGAGCAGCACCGGATTCGTGCGCTGATGTCGATTGCGGTGGAGGGCAATCGTGCTGCCGATGTCGTGAAGGTGTTGCGCGGCCATCCGAGCATCGCGACGATTTACAGCACGAACGGGCGCTGGGACTTGATCGCCGAGTTGCATGCCGACTCGCTGGAGAATTTCGATCGCGTGCTCGGTGCGATTCGTCTGATCGACGGCATCGCCAATACCGAGACCAGCATCTTGCTGTCGACCCATAAGGCGTGACGGCGTTGGCGGCGATTCGATCGCTGCCGCTCATCCTCCGATCAAATCGCTTCCGCGTCGGGCACCTCGATGACGAGGTCGGTTTCGGCCACCGCCACGCAAGGCAGGATGAAGCCTTCGGCTTTTTCTTCCCGGCTTACACCTGGCCATTCGATCCGATACGAAACCGTACCCTCGATGACGCGGCACAGGCAGGTCCTGCATGTGCCATTGCGGCACGACCGCGGCAGTCTCACGTTGGCGAAGCCGGCCGCCTCGAGCAGCGACAACGTGTCGGGCGCCTCGAACGTGACGCCGAGCGGTTCGACGCGAACGACAGGAGGGCGAGACGGTGCGGACATGGGGATGGATCAGAACGTGTGATTGCGCCACGCAGCATACCCGAATCGACATCGATGCTCGCTTTCCCTATCCGTATTCTCCGGGGACCTCGGGACAGTCCGCCTTGTTTTATCGAAGCGAAGTGCAATGATTAGGGCAGGCGCTCGTGCGCCGCAATATGCGTCCGAAGGAGGGCGCTATGATCCGAGCGGAATTGAGAGTGGTGCTAGCGGTGATCGCGACGTTCGTCGCGCTCGCCGGCATTGCCGTGGCGATCCATGGATTGCTGTTCGACTATGCCGATTCGGTGCTCTATGGGGTCGCGGCGATCGTCGTCGGCGTATTCGGCTGTGCGGTGTTGCTCAATTGCTGGCCGACCGACACCTGATCGCGCCGCATGCTGTTCGCACCGTAGCATCATCAGACAAACGTTCGGACTGCTTCTTAATGCAAAACGGCAGCGAACGGCGAACGTGCAATTGGCGTGCCTTTTCGTCTGCCGAATCAGGCGATTCCCGGAGCATGCAAGCAAAAACTTGCTCGCTGCCGCAAACCTCCTAAAGTAAATGCAACCGGCCGGGACGATGCGCTTGTCCTGCGGCCGGCCAGTCCGCGCCCTTTCACGAAGACGGGAGCGACCCACGCGGCGCGCGGTAGTCATCAGCGTGTTTCGTCATGGCAAAGGCGAATTCCATGCAGATCATCTTCCCAAACGAAATGCCCGAATACTCGGGCCGCGAGCTGACGTTGGCGTTTACGGCGCTGGTCGACGGTGAAAGGGTGCAATGCATCATCACCGCGGAAGCGCTCGAGGATCACTTTGGCGCGGCATCGCCGCGTTTCGAAGATATGCTCGGCGCATTCGACACGCACCGGTCGCGCATCGAAGCGGCCGCGCGTCGTCTGTTGTCCGAGACAAAAGCGCAATGCTCGGTGCTGCGTAGCGGCTATGTGAGGTTCTACGAAGCGAACGCGCGCGCTTGAGGGTAGTTGCTCGCGCCGAGCAAAAAAACGCCGCCCGGTGGGCGGCGCTTGCGATCGTGCGCGCGGTGGCGAACGTCATTCGGCAGCCAAATAGAAGAAGCGGAACAGGAAGATCGCCGCGATGATCCACACGATGAACTTGACCTGGCGTGCGCGTCCCGTGAACAGCTTCAGGCCTGCATAGGTGATGAAGCCGAACGCGACGCCGTTGGCGATCGAGTACGTGAACGGCATCATCAGCGCGGTCAGCGCAGCCGGCACGACTTCAGTCGCATCGTCCCACGGCAGTTCGGCCAGCTCGCGCAGCATCAGGCAGGAGACATAGAGCAGCGCCGGCGCCGTTGCATAGCCCGGTACGACACCCGCGAGCGGCGCGATGAACAGGCACGCGAGAAACAGCACGGCGACAGTGATCGCCGTCATGCCCGTGCGGCCACCGGCTTGCACGCCCGAGGCGCTCTCGATATAGGCCGTCGTCGACGACGTGCCGAGCACCGAGCCGGCCACGATCGCGGTGCTGTCGGCGAGCAGCGCCTTGTTCAAGCGATCCATCTTGCCCTCGACGAGCAGCCCGGCGCGGTTGGCGACGCCCATCAGCGTACCCGTCGCATCGAACAGTTCGACGAGGAAGAACACGAGCACGACGTTGATGATGCCGGTCGACAGCGCACCGCGGATGTCGAGGTGGAACAGCGTGGGATCGATCGATGGCGGTGCGGACACGATGCCGTGAAACTGGTTGCCGCCGAAGAAGAACGAGAGCACCGTCACGCCGAGGATGCCGATCAGGATGGCGCCGCGCACGCGCAGGAAGTCGAGCGTGACGATCGTGAAGAAGCCGATCGTGGCGAGGATGACAGGCGGCTTGTGCAAATCGCCGAGCGTAATCAGCGTGGCCGGGCTGCCGACGACGATGCCGGCCGTCTTCAACGAAATGATGGCGAGAAAGAGCCCGATGCCCCCCGTGATCGCGACGCGGATCGAATGCGGGATGCCGTTCACGATCATTTCGCGCACGCGGAAGATCGTGACGCACAGGAAGAGGCACCCGGAGATGAACACCGCGCCGAGCGCGGCCTGCCAGGTGAAGCCCATGCCCTTGACGACCGTGTAGGCGAAGTAGGCGTTGAGCCCCATGCCCGGCGCGCAGGCAATCGGGTAGTTCGCGAACAGACCCATGATCAGCGTCGCGAGCGCGGCGACCAGGCAGGTCGCGACGAACACCGATTCCTTCGGCATGCCGGCATCGCCGAGGATGGCCGGGTTGACGAAGATGATGTAGGCCATCGTCAGAAACGTGGTCAGTCCCGCGATGACTTCAGTGCGCAGGTCCGTGCCCGCTTCTTCGAAGCCGAAGTAGCGCTTGGCCGCTTCCCATACCGGGAAGGCTTTCACTTGTTCCATGAGTCGTGTCTCCTGATCTTGAAGTCCGCTCGATCTTGTGTGACGAATGGTCGATAGCGGCTGTGTCCTACTCTACACAGCCCTCGTCCGGAAACCAGCCGCGCAGTGTAATAGCGACTATTTGCTGATTGCCAGCTTTTTCGCATATCCGGCATGCCGTCGTGCACGGCCTGCCACGGTCAGCGGCGATCGAGCACCGCGTTCAGGACATCGATCGGGAGAGGGAAAACGATAGTGGAGTTCTTGTCGGCTGCGATCGTCGTCAGCGTCTGAAGATAGCGCAGCTGCATGGCCTGCGGCTGCTGCGCGAGCGTTTGCGCTGCTTGCAGCAGCTTTTGCGAAGCTTGCAATTCGCCGTCGGCGTGGATGACTTTCGCGCGCCTTTCACGCTCCGCCTCGGCTTGCCGCGCGATGGCGCGGATCATCGATTCGTTGATGTCGACGTGTTTGATTTCGACGTTCGATACCTTGATGCCCCATGCGTCGGTTTGCGCATCGAGCGTCTTCTGGATGTCCGCGTTCAGCTGTTCGCGCTCGGCCAGCAACTCGTCGAGCTCGTGCTTGCCGAGCACGGCGCGCAGCGTCGTCTGCGACAGCTGGCTCGTCGCCTCCAGAAAGCGGGCGACCTGGATCACGGCCTTCTCGGGATCGACGACGCGGAAATACACGACCGCATTCACCTTGACCGACACGTTGTCGCGCGTGATCACGTCCTGCGGCGGCACGTCGAAGACGACTGTGCGCAGGTCCATGCGCACGACTTGCTGCACGACGGGGATGATGAGCACGAGCCCAGGCCCCTTGACCTTCCAGAACCGCCCGAGCATGAACACGACACCGCGCTCGTACTCGCGAAAGATGCGGATCGACGAGGCGATCAGGATAGCGCCGACCAACACGAGCAGACTGCTGAAGCCGAAAGTGAAGCCGATCATGACGATTCTCCTTGTTGTGGATCGACGACCGGTACGACGGTCAACGTGAGCCCGCTGCGGCCCGTCACGCGTATGCGGCAGCCAGCCGGCAGCCGCGTGGTGCCGCGCACGCGCCAGCGCTCGCCGTGGACGCGGGCCCAGCCGAGCATGCCGGCCTGCGCATCATCTTCGGCCGGTTGCAGGCCGTCGTCGATCAGTTCGCCGATGCTGCCGACGAGCGCCTCGGAGCCCGTCACGACTGGCCGTCGCCGAGCGCGCAACGCGACACTCGATACGGCGAACACGAACAGCGCGCTCATCGCCGTCAGGGTCGCCACGACCGCCAGCGGGATGCCGTAGCCGGGCACATCCGTATCGATGAGCATGAGCGCGCCTGCGGCAAACGCAACGACGCCGCCGAAGCCGAGCGTGCCGAACGTCGGCATGAACGCCTCGGCGATCAGGAACGCGATGCCGAGAAAGATCAACGCCAGGCCCGTGTAATTGATAGGCAACAGTTGCAACGCGAACAAGCCGATCAGCAGGCAGATCGCGCCGGCGACGCCGGGCAGCACGAAGCCCGGGTTCGCGAACTCGAAGAAGAGGCCGTACATGCCGATCGTCAGCAGGATCAGCGCGACGTTCGGATCCGTGACGACGGCGAGCAAGTGGCTGCGCCAGTCGGGCGTGAGCGTGACGATCGGCGCGCGCGCGACGTCGAGTCGACGGGCCCCGCCTGCCGTCTCGATGCTGCGGCCGTCGAGTTTCGCAACGAGTTGCGGGACGTCGCGCGCGACGAGATCGACGACGTGCTGGGAGAGCGCCTCGTTGGCCGACAGGCTGACGGCTTCGCGCACGGCGCGCTCGGCCCATTCGGCGTTGCGTCCGCGCAGCTGCGCAAGCCCGCGCATGTAGGCGGCCGCGTCGTCGATCTGTTTGCGGGTTTCGGTCGATTGGGTGTCGGTGGCGAGCGGTGCCGAAGCGGCGCTGCCGCCTTTGCCGTCCTTGGATGGAGAAGGCGCCGTTGCCGGCGGCGGCGTGAGCGGGGTGCCCGTTCCTCCGCCACCAAGTTGGATCGGCGTGGCTGCGCCGAGATTGGTGCCGGGGGCCATCGCGGCGATATGGCTGGCGTAGACGATATAGGTGCCGGCACTCGCAGCCCGTGCGCCGCTCGGGCCGATGAACGCGGCCACGGGCACGGGCGAGGCAAGAATCGCCTTGATGATCTGCCGCATCGACGTGTCGAGCCCGCCCGGCGTATCGAGTTCGATGACGGCCAGCTGGGCGCCGTCCTTGGCGGCGCGCGCCAGGCCGCGGGTGATGAAATCGGCGCTGGCGGGGCCGATCGCGCCGGCAACGGGAATCACGACGACTTCAGCGGGCGCCGCACGGGCCAAACCGCACACGAGGGCCAGCCCCAACGCGGCGGCGCGCGCGAGCCGCATCGGCAGACGTGAGGCGAACCGGGCGAAACGCGAAACCGGGTGAGCGGGCGACGTTCGCGGCAACGGGTACGTTTTCATCGTTTTCAGCCGGCGCATCGGGGCGCCGCCGCCGGCGGGAAAAGCCGCCTTGACCCTTACAGATTAGGACGATTTAAGACGATTCGTGCGCGAACGGGAAGCGGGGGGACGGGCGGGGGCGCCTGGAAGATAGTGCGGCCCGAATGCGTGGTCAGCCACTCGAGCGCGGGGACGCTTGATGACTATCCGTAGAGCCATCCCTAGCCACAGCAAGACGACCGCCGACCTTGAGATATAGTCATAGTCGCCTTTCAATCTACTGGAATTGCCTTCATGCAAGTGCTGGTCGACGCTGACGCTTGTCCCGCCGTCATCAAAGACACATTGTTTCGGGCCGCGCGGCGTGTCGAAGTACGAGTGACGCTGGTTGCGAACCAATATTTGCGCACCCCGCCGTCTCCCTTTATCAAGTCGATTCAGGTGCCGGCCGGTTTCGATGCGGCCGATGCCCGTATCGTCGAACTGGTCACATCAGGCGACTTGGTGATTACCGCTGATATTCCGCTCGCCGCTGCGGTACTCGGCAAGGGAGCGCATGCGCTCGATCCGCGCGGAAGCTGGTTTACACGTGAGAATATCCAAGAGCGCCTGACGATGCGCGACGTGATGGATCAACTGCGCAATGCGGGCATCGAAACGGGTGGCCCGGCACCCTTCAGCACGCGCGACGGCAAAGCGTTCGCGGGCCAACTCGATCGATTCCTCGCGCGTCACGGCAAGCCGGTTCGCGGGAGCGATTGATATCCGCAGGGGTTAGCGCCAGCCTTCCGGCCCCGACACGCCCGGCGCCGCTCAGCATAGCGGAGCCGGGTGCGGGCCCGAACAGGCTTGGCGATCAGTCAGATCGGCACACGCTTATCGGCGACGCATATTCATATTGCTTCGCGGTTGCCCACTAGGCGCACGCTCATCCTTGTGCCGGAAGTTGATCCGTCCTTTCGACAGATCGTAGACCGACAACTCCAGCGTGACGCGGTCGCCAGCAAGAATACGAATGTGATTCTTGCGCATGCGGCCCGATGCATACGCGCTCACCACCACGCCGTTCTCGAGCGTGACGCGGTATTTGCTGTCCGGCAGCACTTCGTCGACGACCCCGTCGAGTTCCAGCAGTTCTTCTTTTGCCAAATCAATTCCTCCAGTAAGCGTAATGTCGCGTGAATGCAAGGCGTCAGTAAATGTCGCCGCTCACTGCATCGCGTCTACGCGGGGTGATGCTGCAAGTTGTGTCTTGTCCGGCGCATGTCGTACATACGACAAAAGCAGATTTGCGCGAACAACCTGGGTTCGGAAGCAACGACGCACTCAGGGCGTTGAGACTTGGCGAGCCGATAAGGCTTCGGGTTTCCCGAGGATCGCCGAAGCGATGCCGTCGATGAGCACGCGTGGCTCGCAGCCGCTCGGCAGGAACCTGATGTCCAACAGCAAATGCGAACACCGGGCCAGCCAGTGACACCACACCTTCAGCCTGCCGGTCTGGCGGGAGCAGGGGTGCAAGAAAAGATAGATGGGACGCGTGGCATACGAGCGCCACGGTTCAAGGCGAGAGAATGGCGCCTGCCTGAACAGGCAGGCGCCATCCGACAACGTTACAGCGGCGTAATGTTCGAAGCCTGGAGGCCCTTCGGACCGCGCTTCGTTTCGTAGCTGACCTTTTGGCCTTCAGCCAGGGTCTTGAAGCCCGTGCCGCGCACTTCGGAGAAGTGTGCGAACAGGTCATCGCCACCCTTGTCCGGGGTGATGAAGCCAAAGCCCTTGCTATCGTTGAACCACTTGACAGTACCGGTTTCCACTAGATATTCCTTAAGCAGACGAATAAAAGATAGACGCCCTAGAAAAAAGGCGCATGAAGAATCAAGAAGGAGAGACCAACGAGAGCCGCGGATGGCGGCCAATGATGAGCAATCAAGCGTCTTGGAAACTTTGGTATGCGACGCTACACAGTATTGCGCATTACGTCAAGGGGTAGAGGGGTTGTCTCCACTCTGTTGTGGTCGCTAGTTCGTGCCTTTTCGGCGTGCTGGGCATGGGCGCCAGATCGATGCGCCGCTTCGTAACATCCGAGTCTCGTAAGTCGTCTCAAGCACCTCCCGGCCATTCACTGGCCGGCTCGGTGCGGACTTGCGCCAGGGTGGGGTACTAAAAAATCGACTGCATGGTAATCGTGGTCAACCATTCCAATGACAGGACGCCGGCGAGCGAGTTGCCGTTCGGATCGAGCCCCGGTGACCACACGCACACGGCCATTTCGCCGGGGAGTACCGCGACAATTCCACCGCCGACGCCGCTTTTGGCCGGCAGGCCGACGCGATAGACGAAGTCGCCGGCGGCATCGTAGGTGCCGCAGGTCAGCATGAGAGCGGACAGGCGCTTGGCCGAGCTCGAGTCCAGTATGCGTTCGCCGGTGGCCGGCGCGACGCCGCCGTTGGCAAGAAAGAGGGCGGCCCGTGCCAGCTCGACGCAATTCATCTCGATGGCGCATTGGCGGCAATACGCATCGATGACGGCTTCTGGCGGCATCTGAAGATTGCCGAAGCTTGCAATGAAGTGCGCCATCGCGCGATTGCGCGCAGCATGCTGCAATTCGGACTGCGCCACGCGCGAGTCGTAATCGATGTCGGTGGAGCCGCACAGTCGGCGCACGAATTGCACGAGGGCGGTTTCGGCGCGCACGAAGCGCCGGCTCAATACATCAGTGACGACGAGTGCGCCGGCGTTGATGAACGGATTGCGCGGTAGGCCGCGCTCGGTTTCGAGTTGCACGAGCGAGTTGAAGGCGGTGCCCGACGGCTCGCGCCCGACGCGTTGCCAGAGTTCGTCGCCCAGTAGCTGGAAGGCGAGCGTGCAGGCGAACAGCTTCGAGATGCTTTGAATGGAGAAGCGCTCGTTGGCGTCGCCGACGGTGTATACGTCGCCGCCGAGGGTGACGATGGCCATGCCGAAGCGTTCGGCGGGCACTTTGGCGAGTTCGGGGATGTAATCGGCGACCCGGCCGGCGGAGCGCCACGGCGTGATGTCGCGATAGATCTGCTCGAGAATCGGTTGATAGTTCATTAGAGATGTCTACGAATCGAAGCGGCGCATCGATGGACGTCGCCCGCCCCGTCTGTGCCGAGCCCGTATGGAACCGTTAAGCGCGCATCGGCGTCAAGCCGGCGGGCGCGGTTGCCGCCTGATCGTTGCGCCGGAGCCTTTTATGACGGCCTCCCTATGGGGCTGCAAACGAGATCTCAAATTTCGCTTGCGCATGTGAAGGAAGGGGCGTAAAGTCACGCCCTTTCCGCAGCCAAGTGTGCAGCGGAAAGGGAAGTGGGAGCAGGGCTGCGCGGGAGTTGAAGTAGAGCGCGCGGCACGTTTGATCGAAGACTGGTTTTGAACGCTGAGTGAAGTAAAACGAAGCGAAGCGAAAAAAAACAGTTGACGAATGAAAACGAAGTCTGCATAATCTCGTTTCTCTGCTGCTGACGCAGCGACGCAAGACGGTAGCGCGACAGGATGTAAGT
>NZ_RBZV01000002.1 GCF_003628145.1 Trinickia fusca
AATCGGTGGTTTCTCTCCGGTTGAGCGCGTTGGTGTGGCTGATGCGCTCACCCTGGGTGTCGTAGGTGTAGCTATCGGTGTCGCCACCCGGCCTGCTGACCTTGATCAGGCGGCCGGCCGTGTCGTACGTATTCGTCGTCACACGGCCGAGCTCGTCCGTCTGCGTGATCACTTCGCCGAAGATGTCGTAGCCGAATGTCTTCTTGACGCCCCCCGCTTCGAACTGCGTCGTCGCGTAGCGGCTATCGCTGCTGTTGCCTGCCGTGCCGAACCCGGCCAGCCGCGTCTGCGTATTGAGGTTGCCGTTGGCATCCTGGACGCCGGCCAAAAGACCCGACGCACCATAGTAGTAATTGGTGGTCGGCGTGACGGAGACGACCGTCCCGTCCTCCTGGGTCGCGTGAGTCTGCGGCGCCGTCTTGCGGATCAGATGCCCGTTCGTATCGTAGGCCAGCGTCGTCGTATTCCCACGCCCATCGGTCTCGGAGACGATATCGCCGAATGCGTCATAGGCCTGACTACGGTGGATGGCATCCTGCGCGTTGTCGGTCGACTTGTTGTTCAGGCCTGTCACGGTCCACGCGAGACGCCACGTGTTGCTGCTACCGTCGGCGTTGATGGTCAGCGTTCCCTCATCGATGGAAAAGCCGTTCGATCCGGCCACCTTGTTGCCGTTTGCATCCAGTAGCGTGTAGGCATATTCCAGATTGAGTGCCCCTGTTGCCGGACGAAGCCCGGTGACATCCCATACGAAGTTTCCGTTGCCGTCCTTCACCAGTGCGACCGGCGTGTACGGTCCGGTCGAACCGGCAGTGCGATACTGCAACGCCATCTGGGTGGCATTGGGCACGTTGGGTGGACTGAAGGTCACCGTTGGCGGCCGCTGGTCCGGTGTGTACGCCGCGGCTTCGCCCGCATTGAATCCCAGTCTGAGTTGCCCATTGCTGCCGGCATTGACGATCGCGCCGTTCTTGTCCTTGACCTTGAAGCTGTAGGTCACAAGGTAGGACTTCATCGGATCGGGCGCCACCGCGCTAGCATCCCAATTGAACTGCTGCCGGGTGGCATCCCAGCCGAGCGTGACGGTCGTTCCTGGTCCTCCGTTCACCGAATACGTCAGGTCCATGGTTGCCGAGCTGGCCGGCTGATTGTTGAACGTGACGTTCTCGGGGATGTTGGTCAACGAGGTCAATGCGGATGCCGACCCGGCAGGGTTGAACGTACCGCGCGCCTCGCTGAGCAGACTCCCGGCGTTCCAGCCGGTATAACTGGCGATCCTGTATTCATAGTCGCCGCTGAGACCCGCGAGCGAGAATTGAAAGCAGCCAGTTGGGTAGGCGCCCAGGACACGAGTCGCCCACGCGCCCGACGGCATTTTCCGATAGCTGACCGTTAGCGATTGTGCCGAAGGCGGCTGACCGAGGAACACCAAATTGCCATCGCTGGTCATGTACGACTGCCCGACACCCCCGATCGGCAGCGCATTTTGACTGATGCCCGGCCAGGACGGATTGGTGGTGTCGATCGTGCCGGTTTCGGCGTTCAGCACCGTGCCGTTTCCGTCGTGCGCGAAGTATTGGTAATCCCACCTGCCGGCCCCCCACCCGGACCAGTCGGTGACGTACCACCCGCTGATAACAGCGCCTGCGGCGGTCATCATGGGCGACAGGTAAAACGGCGTCCATGCCCCGTTCGAACCGGCCGGGCGTCGCATGGCCAGGATCCGGGCCGTCGAAGGAGACTGCCCCTGAATCTGGAGAAGTGACGGCATTCCCCCGCTCCCCGACATGCTGCCGTGCTGCCCGTTGCCAGCCCTAGGGGGTGAAGGATGTGTGATGCCCTGCGTTACAGCAATAAGGCGTCGACCTCCACCAGGAACATCCTGAAATACCTGAAGCGGAAATGGCTGGCCATCAGGATCGAAAGGATCGAAAGGACCGGAATATGGGCCGGACATTGGGTCGGGATAGGACCAGGTAAAAGCGGTTTGATTCCAGTGACAGGGACCCAAAACGTCCCTTCCCCCAACGGCGAAATGGAGGTTGCCCGTGCCATAGCGCAACCCGGCTGGAACCGAAACGTTGTACGTTTCCGCCGTTACAAGCGGCACCCTGAAATTCTCGTTCCGACCAGCTGGCCAAAATGTATAGGTATACGAAAACGTAGCTGATATACCTAGTCCGGTACCACTGATAGCAACCCCGCCCCGCACAGAAGGATCAGGCAGTGCCGACGACTGCGCCGCGTCCGCCGCGGTGGGTCCGACCAGCACCTGCCCGACCGTATAGTTGGTGCCGGCCTGCTGTGTCAGAAACCGCTGGACCACCCCCATGCTCTGCGCGCTTTGCATGGTCGGCTGATAGGTGTCGGTCAACCGGTTGTTCGCGTCGTACACGCTCGCCGTCATGTGAACACCGCCGGCCGCAATCGCTGCGGCCACAACAGGATCGCTCGACGCGCCTTGCGTCAAACTGGTCTGCATGATCTGATCGAGCGTCATGCCGGACAGATCGGCACCGGCCGACTCGATCAACATCGTCGCGTTGCCGTTCTTGTCGTACAGGTAGACCTTGGTCGCCCCGTTTCCTGAGTTGGTTTTCCAGAGACGCCCCAGGCTGTCGTACTGATCGAATTCGGTATAGCTTCCGTTGAGGCCCTTGCCCGTGATTTCGCCGTGGGCGTTGTAGCGGATGTTGTGCGTGACGCTGTTGATCCATCCCTGCGCAGGGTCGCCGTTCTTCGCCGATCGCGCCTGACGGGAGATTTCTCGATTGGCCGCATCGTATCCAATCACGGTCGAATCGAGCGTTGCGTTGCCGTTGGCGTCAAGGCCATACACGTCCACTTCGGTCGTATTGCCCACCGCGTCGGTCTTGTACTGGTAAGACCCGGCGACTCCCTGCGTGAATTGGCCGGTCCGATAGCCCGCTGCGTTATGGGTAAATTGCGTGACCCGGTCGCCCGTGCTGACCTTGCCGCGCGCGATTGATTCCGTCACGTTGCCCAGTCCGTCATAGACGGTGTCGGTCGTTGGCCGCACCAGCGCACCTTCGAAATCCGTGAAGGCAGCCCCCTTCTTCTCGATCTGACGGCCCATCGCGTCGAACGTCCAGTCCGTCACGTCACCGTTCGCCTCGGTTTTTTCGATGACGTTGCCCAAGCCGTCGTAAACGTAACGCGTCGTCGCCGCACCCGTCGTTTGAGTCAGGCCGCCGTTGCCGTCGATCGTTGCGCTCTGTACCGCCAGCCTGCTTTGCGTCAGCAAACGGCCGAGATGATCGTAGGTGGAGTCGGTAATCCGGTCGCTCGTACTGGACCCAACGTTCGCGATCAGCTGGCTGACGGCCGTGGTTGCATCAACCACGAGGGAGAGCCGGTTCGCATAATCACGCTCTTCGGTCGTATTGCCGTTCTGATCGAGGGTCCATACCGTCAGATCGTTGTTCGCGTCGACCTGCGCGATTTTCTGTCCCAGCGCGTTGTAGTACGAGCGCGTCGTATTGCCCCGGCCATCGGTCTGCGCCACCACGTTGCCGAGCGCGTCGTACTGCCGCGACGTCGTGATGGTGGCAGCGACAAAGTAGTCGTAGTTCGTGCCGCCCGGCGGCCGCTCACCGTAGGCTACCCCCGTGACCTGCGTGCCGATCTGGCGATTGCCGGCATCGTACGTATAGGTGGTCTGGCGACAGGCCGCGCCGGCCGCCGGATTGGGAATCGTGCCGTCGGTGTTTGGCGCGACGGCATCGTCGTACACCTGTGCGCTGACCACATTGCTGGCCGCATCGTAGTTCCAGGTCGACAGGGTGCCGACCGCGCTCAGCTCAGCTATTTTCCGGTTGGCCGCATCGTAGGCCCAGCGGCTGACGTTGCCGTTGGCGTCGGTCCATGAAGTCTTATTGCCTGCTGCGTCATAGGTCCAGTGCTGGGTCGGACTCACCGTGCGCGATCCCTGCGCATCCTGAATCGCAATGGCATCGCCCGTTTGCGTGATCAGGCGGTTGTCCGGGTCGTACGCATAGGTCGTGGTGCGCTGCTCGGGCAAGCCTGCCGCTTCGATCATTTGCGTACGGTTGCCGAACGCGTCGTAGCGATATGCGTTGACGACGGACTTCTGCGCACCCGTACTGTCGCTCGACGTGACCGGCAAGGTTTCGCTCAGCAGCAGGCCGCGGTTGTCGTAGGTGCTGACGGTGACACCACCCGTCTTGCCGGTATGACTGACGCGATTGCCGACGCCGTCGTAAGCGAACGACTCGGCATTGCCCTGGGCATCCGTGCTTTTGATCAGGCGAGCGTCCTGGTCATACTCGAACGTCGTGGTGGCGTCGCTCGTGCTGACGGTCAAGGTCGGCGGAGCCGAAATCGACAGCTTGCCGGCGACCGCTGTCGCATAGCGTGTCACCAGACCCGGCTTGCCTGACGGGGCATAGGTCGTCTGCGTGGCATAACCGAGCGGATCGACCTGCAGAACGACACGGTTGTTGTGATCGAAATAGAAATATCCGGTGTGCCCGAGAGGATCAGTTACGGCAACGGCGTTGCCGAACGCGTCGTACTGCGTCGTCGTCACCGCGTACTGCGCGGGGGTCGTGGCGGTCGCAGCACTCAGAAGTACCGAGGTCGAGGTCTTTCTGCCGCAGGCGTCGAACTTCTGCGTGGTCGTGCCGCCTAGTGGATCGGTGGTCTTGGTGAGGTTGCCCGCTGCGTCATAGTCGTACCTGACCGTTGCAGACGCCGTCGCGCCGCTCCTCGTGGTCTTCTGGATCAAACGCCCCGCGGCGTCATAGGTGTTGAGCGTGACGCAATGCGCAGCGCCCGATGTCGAGTCCCAGTTGACCGAGCCGATATATCGGGCATACGCGTCGGCAGCGGTTTTAACGGTGGCGTCGACGAACCGATACTGGACGAGCTTCGCCACGTTGCCGGCAGCATCGACAATCTGCGCCGTGAGTGCCCCGGCAGCGTCCAGCGTAGCGATTCGCCGATTGGCCGTGTCATACGCATACCGGGTCGTCCGGTCAGCTGCACCGGCGACGACCGACGACAGATTCGAACCGGCAGTCAGTGGCCCTTTCAGGCATGTCGCATAGTCGGTTCGCGATGTCAGATTATTGTCTTTGTCGTAGACAAACTGACTGACCGCGCCCGCCGCATTCGCCGTATATTGCAGGCGATTGGCCGCATCGTACTGGTTGACGACATGCCCATCATGGGCTGCATCGGCAACACCTTGAAGGCAGGCTGCAATATTCTGCAACGTTGTGAACTGCTCGGCCGCCATCGCTTTAGCGTAGCTGATGCGCTCGAGCACATTGCCGTTGCCGTCGAAGTGCTGCTCGACCACCGCTCCGGTGGCATCCATCGCATACACCGCACGGCCCAGCGAATCGTAGGCAGTGCGAATGATCTGGTCATGCGCGGCATCCGCGACAGGTAACGGATGACTGTCGGACTTCTGCAACGCGGCGAGATCGCTCGCATTCAGCCGGTTCGCGTAGACCGTGCGTTTCGTCGCATTGCCGTTGGCGTCGTATTCGTAGTGGACTACGCCGCCTGTCCCGTCGACAGTCCACGCTAGACGACCGTCGGCATCGTAACGCCGGATCTGGGTGATATCGGTGGCGGGATTGGCAACGAGCAGCGCCTGTACGTCGCCGATCGCCGGCGTCATGCTCAAGCCGGTCAGACTGACCGCCGTGGCATAAGCGGTGGTCTGCGCGACGTGTCCGGCCTGATCGTAGACCGTCTGCGTCACGTTGCCCATCGGGTCGATCGCAAACACCTGGCGGTCGTTCGCGTCGTAGACGTAACGGGTCGTGTTGCCATCCGGATCAGTGACGCTGACTGCGTTGCCGTTCTTGTCGTACGTCGTGCGCGTAGTCAGGTTCAGGCCACTGGAATCGACATGCTGCTCGATGCGACGGCCGAGAATGTCATAGACATACTGCGTGACAATCCCCGTCGGACTGGTCACCGTAAGCGTCTTGCCGCGTGAGTCGTAGCTGTACTGCGTGACAAGATTCAAGCCGCCCGGATCGACCGTCTGACTGACCTGCTGCCCCTTCGCGTCATAACGGATCTGCGTCACCGTTCCGTTTGGATCGGTGGTGGTGATCCGCTGCCCTTTCGCATCGTATTGATACGACGTAGTCAGGTTCAGTCCATTCGGATCGACCCGTTGCTGAAGCAGCCGATTGGCGGCGTCGTAACTGTAGATGACCGTGTTGCCGTTCGCATCCGTCGTCTGAATCAGCCGGTTGGCAGCGTCATACTGGCTCGCGGTCTGCGTGAGCGGCGTACGGGTCTGGATCAGGTTACCGTTGCTGTCGTACGCAAAGCTGGTCACGTTGCCCAGCCCATCCTTGACGCTGGTTGTCTGGCCGTTGCGCGTGTGCACCGTCGTGATCGACACGCCGCCGGGCGATGTCACCGTCACACTGCGGCCAGCCGTGTCATAGGTGTAGGTGGTCGTCCCGGATGCGTCGGTGGTGCTGAGCACGCGGCTAAAGGCGTCGTATGTCGTCGAGCGCTGTGCATTGACCGGGTCCACGGTCTGGATGACGCGACCCAGGCGGTCGTAACGCTGGGTCCGTACATTGCCGTTCGCATCGACCGAGCGGATCGCACGGCCAAACGCGTCGTACTGCGTCGATGCGGCAGCGGCGATGCCCAGCGGATCGGCTACCGTACCCGTCTGCAAACCGCGGCGGTCGTAGCTGAAGGTCTGCGTCAATGCCTGCGCGGCATCGATTGCGGTATGGCTCGACACGACGTCGCCGAATGCGTCGTAGGTGTTCGAATTCACGTTGCCCAACGCATCGGTCGTCGTCGCGACGAGGCCGGTAGCCGTATAGGTTATCGAGGTATGACTATCGAGCACCGGATTGCGAATCGTATCGAGTGCGTTGATCAACGCCCCATTCGCCAGCCCACCGGTCAAGCCGGTGATGGCAATACGCGTGCCGTATTTCACCGTACCAGTCAGTTGTCCTAACGCGTCGTACTGGCGCTCCTGCACTTCGCCAAGCGCATTGACCGTCTGCGTCAACCGGCCGTCCTGATCGTAGTAGAACAGGGTCGTGTTGCCGTTCGGATCCGTTGCACCGGTACGTCTGCCCGCCGCGTCGTAGGTATACGTGGTGCCGTACTGTGTCCAGATCGCGTTGATCTGATCGGCTGTGAGGCCGTCCTTGAGCAGCGCCGCCCCCTGGGCAGATAACTCGCCGGTCAAACGCCCCTGCAAGTCATAGCGGTTCGTCAGTGTGCGCTGATCGGCCGTACCGGCCGCGCGGTTGGTGGATATCAGGTTGCCGATGCTGTCGTAGCTGTATGCCGTTGTCGTTCCTTCCGCATCGACGCTCGTTGCCCGCTGGTTCAGCGCCGTATAGGTATAGCTGACGACCTGATCTGCTGCACTCGATACCGGCCGCAACGACGCAACCGTAGCGCCTGCTTGCGCGGTCACTGCCGTCGCATAGCGAATGCTCTGCGCGAGATTACCGGCGCTGTCGTAGAGGCTTTCCGTCAGAAAGCCCTCACCGTCGATCTGCCCAGTGACCTGTCCGCGGCTGTTGTAAAGGGTATAGCTGTAAATGTCGGCCGCATCGGCCGACGGCATCAGCGCAGCGAGATTCGCGCTGGCGCGTAGTGACGCATCGGTCTGATGGGCATAGGCGATGCGCTCGACCTGGCGCCCCGACGCGTCATATCGATATTCGACGAGATAGCCTTCGCCATCGAGCGTGCCGCGCAACAGACCATCTTCATCGTAGAAATTCCGGGCAATCCGATCCTGTGCAGACGGCGTCGGTGTAGCACCGGCCATGGTCGGGTTGTCTCCCAGGCTGACGAGATTGACCGGCGTCGCATAACGAATCACCGACACGATCCGCGATGCACCGTCGTACACCGTTTGCGTCACCCCGCCAGCGGCGCCGATCGTGATGGCAAGCCGGCCGGACGCGTCGTAAATGTTTCGCGTGACGTGGTCCGATGGGCTGGATGCGGGTCTGATCGACGCGAGCGTCACATTGGCGGGATTGCCATTTGCATCGAGCAGACTGGCCAGATTCGACGCGCTAACCGATGTGTCGTAGGCGATCGTCTCCGTGACCGCATTGTTCTGGTCGTAGCGTGTCTCGGTCAGTGCGCCGGTGCCGTCGATGTCGGCCACCTTGCGTCCGGCATCGTCGTAGAGCAGGTAATGACGCCCCCCCGTCGGGTCCTGCGTCATCCGCAGCCGGTCATCCGCGTCGTACGTATAGGTTGTCTGCCCGAGCACGTGAGCCGCAGCATCGGTCTGAACCTGGCTGATCAGCAGCCCATCATTGTCGTAGGCCGATATCGTCGTCAGCCCGTTGGCCAGCGCGACGACGGTCTTGTTGTGCGCGTCGTCGTACTGCGTGAGCGTGGTGTGCCTGAGTGCGTCGGTCGTGCTGAGCACACGCCCCAGACCATCGTAGAGAACCTGCGTCGTGTTCCCTTGTGCGTCGATCGTGGTCAGCAGACGGCCGGCCTGATCGTGGACATATTGCGTCTTCGCCTGCTTGCCGTCCTGAATGCCGTTACCCTGCGCATCGACGCTCGCATAGGTGGTCTGACTCGCGAGCAAGCCACGCAAATCGTACGTCATGTCGACCCGCGAGCCCTGCGTCATGTCGGCCTTTGCCTGCCACGACTGCATTTGCGCGAGCGTCGGAGCGTCCGTGGGGCTCAGGGCAGCAAGCGAATAGGCGCTGCTACCGCCGTATTGAATGATCGACGTACGCTCGCCAGTGCCGTTGTAGCGATACTCGGAGACTCGGCCTTCGGGACTGATCGTAAAGCGCAATAACCCCTGATCGTCGTAGACGTTGCGCGTCGTCAGGGGTTGTTGAGGCGCCGTGGTGCCGTTGGCCGGGGTCAAATAGACCGTTTCCGTCAGGAGCCGATTGGACGCACTGAAGGTTCTTGTAATCGTGTTGCCGGAAGCATCCTGTTGCATGACCTGGTTGCCGTTGCCGTCGTACTGCATGGTGACGGCATGGCCGGATGCATCGACGATCTGCGTGACGTGTCCGCCGGTCCCATACGAAAACGTCGTCGTTTGCGCGACGCCTGCGACGGCCGGGCTGCTCAGTTGTGTCAGCCGCCCCTGCGCGTCGTAGCTATAGGTCGACTTCAATCCCAGGGCGTCGGTCACGGTCGTGCTTCGATTGACCGTATCGTAGTCGAAGCGGGTAACGTGCCCATCGCCGCTGGTCAGCGACGCGACGCGATAGTCGGTGCCGACCTGGACGTAGGTCAACGATTGCGTCGTGCCGTCGGACTGGGTCACCGAGGCGATCCGCTCACTACTGCCATCGTAGGTGTAGGTCGTCGTGTAGACGTGTGCTGCGGCACCGCTACCGTTCACCGGATTGAGCGTAACGGACGCACCGGTCAGCCGTTTCTGGCTGTCATACGCATAGTTCACGCCGGTGACGACGGTCCCGTCTTTCAGTTTCGTGCTGATCGACGTGACGTTACCGCTGCCGTCGTAACCGAACGCGATCGATTCACCGCTGGCGTCGCCGATGCTCGCCAGTCGGTTCTGACTGTCGTAGCCATAGACGACCTTGTTGCCTGCGGGATCGGTCGTACTCAGCACCCGCCCGAGACCACCCGACTCATAGCTCTCGCTCACGTTGGACGTGCCATTCGTGAGAATCAGGCCATTCGTTGTCTTGTCGTAGCGGATCCGGTCGTTAGCGCCCGCCCCGTCGCTACTGACATACGTCCCACTGGCAACATCGAATGTGAAGGTGGTTTGTGCGCCGTCCGGACCCGTGCGCGTGATGCTGCTGCTGGTTGCGCCGATGGTGCCGTTGACCTGCAGGCGACACTGGGCTGCGCCGAAAATCCAGTCGCTTCCGCCATCGGCAAACTGACCCTGACTGTTGTAGGTACGCAGCACGCCAACCGGACCGCCGTGGGACGCCAGATAGTCGTCACGGCCCTGCAACACCAGGTTGCCCGTCGCGGCGTTCACGTAAGCGAGTTCCCCGTTGCGCCCGCCTGCGGCATTACCGGTTACCCCACGCTGTCCCAACAGGGACAGGGACGACAAAGACAGACCGCATTGCTCACCCGTAACAATCGCTACCATTCACTATTCCTTGGAAATATTGCCTTGGCTTACGCCATTCTTTCGGGAACGCTTACCGGATCGGCTTGAAAATGCACATTCCGCCGTACGGATCTACTCCCATCTACGCAAGTTATCCAAGGATTTAAGAATTCGTTTAACACTCCGATGTAGAACTCGCACTCCAGCTCTTCTCACTTGGGATGACGCAACTGGCACAAAACAATTTCGAGGCTGCACGCGACTCGCTGCAGCAGGGCATCGAAAGGGAAATAAAAGCCGGCAAAGCGTAAATTTGAAGATCCAAGAGCGAGCGCTGCCTGGAGAGATCTGGAAGGACAGCGCGCCACTACCACGGTGGCAGTGGCCAGGCATCACCCGGCCCTCTACTTCCTTTTCGCATCGACACACCTAACACAAGACAAGGTGCTGCACGTCGGTTGCGAGGACTGCCGCAGTCTTCGATACAAAATTCGACAGAATTCGACACAACTCAACCACTAACCCGGTTGACTCAACGATTTTGTGTTCTTACGATTAATTACAAGACATATAGGCAATAAAAACCTAATGTCTTTCTGCAAACGAGCGCTGCCTTTGTTACACCCGCTCTTTAAATACCAGAAATTCGAATAAGGATAAAAATGAGAGAAAAAAGCACCAAGAATGGCGCTGGAATCGGTCTAGTCGCCCGGCGCGTAGGAGGGACAACGCTGGCGCTGGGCGTGCTCGCGCTGGCAGGATGCGGCGGCGGCGATGATAGTGCCAGCTCCGCTGCGGTGGCCGCCGACCAAACGTACACCGATAACGTCGCCTATTCGCCGAACGCCGGCGATTCGCTGCCTGCGGCGCAGGTCACCGAGCGGGCGGCCGTGATGCATCACCAGTGGTCCAGCGGCGGCAAGACCGTCCTCTATACGACCACCACGGGACACCTGACTGCTTCGGATCTGAGCGGCAATCCGGAAGCCACGATGTCGTACGTCGCGTACGTCGCACAGAACACGAGCGGCTCGCCCCGCCCGGTCACGTTCTTCTATAACGGTGGCCCGGGGTCGTCGTCGGTCTGGCTGCGCCTCGGCTCCTTCGCACCGACTCGCGTCGCGACGCCCGACCCGTTAATGACCAACTGGCCGAACTTCCCGATCGTCGACAATCCGGAGAGCCTGATCGCCACCACGGATATGGTGTTCATCGATCCGCCCGGCACCGGTTTGTCGGAAGCGATCCAGCCGAACACGAACAAGACATTCTGGGGCTCGGATCCCGACGTGCAAGTGATGCGTGACTTCATCCGGCGCTACATCAGCGTGAACAACCTCACCGGCTCGCCGCTTTATTTGTACGGCGAATCGTACGGCACACCGCGCACGGACATGCTCTCGCTGTCGCTCGAATCGGCCGGTGTCCCGTTGACTGGCATCGTGCTGCAATCGTCGATCCTGAACTACATGGCCTCCAACGGAGATACCTCGGCCGGATCGTTCCCGTCCTACGCGGCAGTCGCGGCCTATTTCAACCTGGTCTCGCCGACGCCGACAAATCTCGGTGCCTACTCGCAGCAAGTCCGGAATTTCGTCGCCGCGCAGTACACGCCGATCGTGCAATACTCGACCGCTGCACAACAGGTTGCGATTCCCGCCACCACGCTCGCCAATTGGTCGTCGCAGACGAACCTGACGCCAGCGGCGCTCTCCGCCTACTTCCAGTATTTCTATGACACGGAGGCCTCGCCCGGCCAGACGGCGCTCGTGCCGGGCAGCACGATCGGCCGCTACGATGGACGCGTCTCGTTGCCGAACAGCGATACGCGCCTTGCCGCCGACAACGATCCGTCCGACATCCTGATCACGCAGCCGTTCACGACCGCGCTCGCGACACAGATGCCGGCCTACTTGGGTTACCAGGCACCGAACGCGACGTACCAGACGCTGAACGACAAGATCATCGGCGTGTGGAATTTCAGTCACGCGGGACAGCCCCAACCGGACACGATCCCCGATCTGCTCGCGGCGCTGATGCTCAATCCGAAGCTGAAGGTGCTGTCCTCGAACGGTTATCACGATCTGGCGACACCGTACTTCGAGACGGAGAAGGAATTGGCGCGGCTGCAAACGGTGAAGGGGCTGAATCCGAGCTTGCAGCTCACCTTCTACCAGGGCGGGCACATGATCTATCTGGATAACGTCGCACGACCGCAAATGCAGGCCGACCTCGTGTCGTACTACCAGAACCAGCCGATCTCGAACGCAGTGACGCTGTCGCAACTGGCAGCGCCGTGGCCGGACCAGAGCCCGGCTAACAAGCCGACGGTCACGACTGCCCCCTGATCTTGATGCTGAGCGGAGCCCGATGGTTTGGCCGTGGGCTTCCGCTCGTGACACTTCTTTTTGCGAGTTACGTTATGTCCCAGATCTCATTGTTGCGGTGCGCATCGTTGGCGGCAGCGCTTGTTCTTAGCGCGGGGAGCGCCTTCGCATCGACGCTGCAAGCCGTCTCACCCGCCACGCCACTGCCGGGTGGCGGCGTGGATGGTCCGTTCCTCCAGCGCGGTGCACGCGCCGCGTCCGTTACGCCATCGACTGGCGCAGCACTTCAGCAGGAGGCCCAAAATCGGCTAGCGACGAGCCTCGGCGCGAACAAAGCATTCAGCAACGACGCGGCGATCACGAAGGCTCAGGCGCAGGCGAGCGGCCTGGGCTATGTCTCCCAGCACTTCCAGGAGATCGACACCGCGCAGAGCGGCAAGGTCACGCTGAAGCAGGTGCAGCAGTATCTCCAGCAGCAACAGCAGTAAGCCTGAGCGCGCCGGCCGCCCAACTTCGTGCGGCCGGCCGCGTCACCGCCACGCTGTGACCGCGGCTCCAGCGCCCGTCTGCGCTGCTCGGTAGACTGGCTCGTGTAGCTTGCCGATACGTGATGGCCGATGCCGTTCCCAGCACGGCGAGACGCACCGACAAAATGGACGCACCAAAAACAAAGCCCCGCAAGTCCGAGAACTTGCGGGGCTTTCCGCCATTTCTGGCGGAGACGGAGGGATTCGAACCCTCGATCCAGGTTTTGGCCCAGATGCTCCCTTAGCAGGGGAGTGCCTTCGACCTCTCGGCCACGTCTCCCAAACTTTCGCTCGCGCCGGGAGTGCAGCGCGACGAGACCAAGATATTAACGGGAACAATCAGCCAGGTCAAATCCTACGATGCATTTTTTTACATACATCTCGATCGAGCCTGCCGAACGCCCTTCACGCGGCAGTCGAGCTGCCGCGCGGACATAGCACCGATTACGCCTGATCGAGCTCGAACGCCTTATGCAAGGCACGTACGGCGAGCTCCATGTACTTCTCGTCGATCAGCACCGAAATCTTGATTTCGGAGGTCGAGATCATCTGGATGTTGATGCCCTCTTCCGACAGCGTGCGGAACATCTTGCTGGCGACGCCGACGTGCGAACGCATGCCCACGCCCACCACCGACACCTTCGACACCTTCGGATCGCCGACCACTTCCTCGGCGCTGACGTGGCCCTTCACCTCATTGACGAGGATGTCCATGGCGCGCTGGTAATCGTTGCGGCCAACCGTGAACGTGAAATCGGTCTTGCCGTGCACGCTCTGGTTCTGGATGATCATGTCGACGTCGATGTTCGCGTCGGCCACCGGACCGAGAATCTGATAAGCGATGCCGGGCTTGTCGGGCACGCCCCTGACCGCGATACGCGCTTCGTCACGTGCGAACGCGATGCCGGAGATGACTGCTTTTTCCATGGTCTCGTCTTCTTCAAAGGTAATCAGGGTGCCGGACTTCATTTCCTCTTCGAGCGGCATCAGCGGATCGGTCAGGCTCGACAGCACGCGCGTCTTCACCTGATATTTGCCCGCGAATTCCACCGAGCGAATCTGGAGCACCTTCGAGCCGAGGCTCGCCATTTCCAGCATTTCCTCGAACGTCACGCGATCGAGCCGGCGCGCTTCTTCCACGACGCGCGGATCGGTCGTGTAGACCCCGTCGACGTCGGTGAAGATCAGGCACTCGTCGGCCTCCAACGCGGCCGCGATCGCCACCGCCGACGTATCGGAGCCACCTCGGCCCAGCGTCGTAATGTGACCGTCGGGATCGACACCCTGAAAGCCCGTGACGACGACGACCTTGCCCGCATCGAGATCGCTCATGATGCGTTCGCTGTCGATCTCGTTGATGCGCGCTTTCGTGAACGCGCTGTCGGTCTTGACCGGCACTTGCCAGCCGGCGTAGCTCACTGCCTCGACGTCGGCTTCGTGCAGCGCGATCGACAGAAGGCCAACGCTCACTTGCTCGCCCGTCGACGCGATCATATCGAGCTCGCGCGGGCTGGGTTGACTGGAAAGCTCCTTGGCGAGACCGAGCAGTCGGTTCGTCTCGCCGGACATTGCCGAAGGCACGACGACCATCTTATGGCCTGCCTGGTGCCACTTTGCAATGCGCTTGGCGACGTTCTTGATGCGCTCGACCGAGCCCATCGAGGTGCCGCCGTATTTATGTACGATGAGTGCCATTGTCGTTTTGAACTGGAGGAGAAACCGCGCTTACGCGCTCAAACCTAAACTACAAGATTGCCGTTCGGTCTCGCGGCCTTGTGAGCGCGTCGACGACGACGAGGGATGGCGGCCATTGCATGTGTACAGCGCGCGCGAAAAATGCCTCGATGCGGACGCAAAATTCAATGCATGACGCAAGAAACGCGCACAAACAGCTGGAAATGCGGATCGGGCAAGCGATTGAGCGTACTAGATCGAACGCGAAAAGACAAGCGAGCGCAGCATGCCGGTGTGGCCGGCGATGCCTTACGCCAACAGAAGATCGGGGCGCCATTCGACCCGTCGGCACGGCCCGTCGGCAGCGTCCGGGGGCAATGAGGCGCCTTCCCGCCAAGCGCCGTTCACGCCGATCAACGGAACATAAAGCAGCCGATCACCGACGTAAAACAGCGGCACGTCGCGCTGCCAAGCCGGCACACCCTGCTCCTGGAATAAGTTCTTGAGCGTGCGCGCCGGCGCGCCGGGAAAGCGCCGCATGCGCTCGCCGCCCGTACGGGCGCGCGCCACGAGCGGCGCGCTCGCGAGCCATGCTTCCGGCACCGTGTCAGCCCCCGCTTCCCCGGCGGCCACTGGCGCGAAGACGAGCGAGCCTCGCCACCGCGGCAGATGCCAAACCTCCTGGCCATGCCATTCGAGCACCTCGACGCGATCATCGCCCGACGCACTCGAATCGCCCGCCTCGGCCCACTCGAGCGACGATCGCTCCATAGGCGGCACATCCCAATGAATGAGGTCGCGGTACAAGCGCAGGCAACGTCCCGCATGGTCGATGCGCAGCCCGTGCTCGGCACTCACCTCGCGCAACTGACGCATCATGTCCGTCAGCCGCGCCGTGGAAGCAGCCGGCAAACCACGCTCGCGCACCCACCAGCGCATCACGTTCATGGCACGCGCATCGTCGAGTGCCACCAGCGCCTCACGCGACAACGCGCGGCCGTCGTCGCGCGCGATCAACTCGAAATCGATGCGCGCGAGATCGTCGAGCAGCCGTTGCGCCGTCGCCGCATGAGCAGCGCTGCGCGCCAGCGCGTCGCGAAAGCCGGGGAAATGCACGGTCAGCGCCGGAATCACGTCATGGCGCAACGCATTGCGCGCGTAGCGCGTATCGGCGTTCGATTCGTCCTCGATCCAACGCAGCGCCCGCACTTGGGCGTAGCGTTCGAGCTGCGCACGCAACAGGTTCAGCAACGGCCGCATGCGCGGGACGGGCGCGCTCGCATCGACGCGCTGACGCCCCATCGCCGCCAGCCCCGCGAGCCCCGCGCCGCGCAGCAATTGCAGCAGGACCGTCTCTGCCTGATCGTCGGCATGGTGCGCGAGCCACAACGCCTGCACGCGATGCCGCGCGCACATCGTATCGAGCGCCGCATAGCGTGCCTCGCGCGCCGCCGCTTCCACACTTTCGCCGGCTTGTTGGCGCACCTCGACGCGCTCGGCATCGAACGGCACGCCGAGCGCTTCGGCGGTGGCGCGGCAATGCGCCAGCCAATGGCCGGCGTTCGGACTCAAGCCATGATGGACGTGCAGTGCCACGCAACGCGCCGCACCGGCCACGCGCACGGCCGCATCGAGCAAGACGGTGGAGTCGAGGCCGCCGCTATAGGCGATGGCGATACGCGCATCGGATGGCAGGCCGGAAAGCACACCGCCGAGCGCTTCGAGAACGAGGCGCTCGGCGGCGGGATCGAGGGGGGAAGTCACGGCATCCAGGTCCGGCGGCGCAAAACGCCGCAACTGGGACGAGCCGGCGTGCGCATCATGCGCCCGGCATCGACTCCTTGAACTTGCCATAAGCCATGAGCCGCTCGAAGCGACGCTCGCGCAGCTCTTGCGTGCTCATGCCCTGGAACTGGCGCAGCGTGTCGGCCAGCGCACGACGCAGCAATGCGGCCATGCCCTTCACATCGCGGTGCGCGCCGCCCAGCGGCTCGTTGACGATCTTGTCGATGAGTCCCAGCGCCTTCAGGCGATGCGCGGTGAGGCCCAGTGCCTCGGCAGCCTCGGGCGCCTTGGCGGCACTCTTCCACAGAATCGACGCGCAGCCTTCCGGCGAGATCACCGAATACGTCGAGAATTGCAGCATCAGCACGCTATCGGCCACGGCGATCGCGAGCGCGCCGCCCGAGCCGCCTTCGCCGATGACGGTAGCGATGACCGGCGTCTTCAGCTCGGCCATCACATAGAGGTTGCGGCCGATCGCCTCGGACTGGCCGCGCTCTTCGGCGCCCACGCCCGGATAGGCACCCGGCGTGTCGATGAACGTGAAGATCGGCAGGCCGAACTTCTCGGCCAGGCGCATCAGACGCTCGGCCTTGCGATAGCCCTCGGGCCGCGGCATGCCGAAGTTGCGCCCTGCGCGCTCCTTCGTGTCACGCCCCTTCTGCTGGCCGATCACCATGCAGGCCTGGCCGTTGAAGCGCGCGAGACCGCCCACGATCGACAGGTCGTCGGCAAAGGCGCGGTCGCCGTGAAGCTCGTGAAAATCGGTGAACAGCTCGTTGACGTAATCGAGCGTATAAGGCCGCTGCGGATGACGGGCAATCTGCGAAACTTGCCAAGGCGTCAGATTCGCGTAGAGGTCTTTGGTCAGCTGCTGGCTCTTCTTCGACAGCCGATCGATTTCTTCCGAGATATCGACAGCGGAATCGTCTTGCACGAAGCGCAACTCTTCAATCTTCGCTTCGAGCTCGGCGATCGGCTGTTCGAAATCCAGAAACGTCGTTTTCATAGGTTCCAATCCTTGGGACATCGGCAGCGCGTATTCTAACCGCGCCCGCCCCGGTCCAAATCGAGTCACAACTATCGATCTTCTAAATCAATAGCTTTATTCGGTAGGCGAGGCGTCGAGGCTGCGCCACATATACCAGGTGGCCACCGTGCGCCACGGTTCCCAGTTGGCCGCCACCTCGCGCGCTTCGCTGCGCGTGACGGGCTCGCCGCTGAAATAATTGACGCTGATCGCGCGGATCAGGCCCAGGTCGTCGAGCGGCAGCACATCCGGACGCGACAGGTTGAAGATCAGGAACATCTCGGCCGTCCACCGGCCGATGCCGCGAATCTGCGTGAGCTCGGCGATGACCGCCTCATCCTCCATCGACATCCATTTGTCGACGTGCAGCGCGCCCGAGACGAAGTGCTGCGCGAGATCGAGCAGGTACTCGGTCTTGCGCTTGGACAGCCCGCACCCGATCAGCTTGTCCTGACCGGACTTGATGAACTGCTGAGGGGTGAGCTTCGGACAGGCGAGCTCGATGCGCTCCCACACCGCCTGCGCCGCGTGTACCGAAATCTGCTGACCGACCACGGAACGCGCGAGCGTGACGAACGGATCACTGCCGTTCACGAGATGCACGGGGCCGAACTTCGGAATCAGGCGCTTGAGGATGCGGTCGCGCTTGACGAGGTCCGCGCAAGCGCGATCCCAATACGCGGGCCGCGACACCGACGGCTGCGAACTCCCGATCTGCACCGGCACCTGCGCGTCGGCGCTCGCGCCAGCGCGAGTCTTGCGCGCGGCTTCACCGTCGTGCGCCGTCTCGCGCGCGAACGTTTGCTCGTCACCCGTAGCAGCACCGTTGGGCTTGGCTGCGCGCTTGGGCGCCGCCTTCGTCTTCGGCGGCGTCGCGCCGTTAGGCCCGTGCGAAGCGCGTGCCTCATTGCCCGCCCCGCCGCGCTTGGCCGCGGCCGTGCGCTTACCCTCGGCTTGCTGCTGAACCTGGACGTCGCTCCCTTCAGCCGACGCACTCGCGCGCGGACGCCGTGCGTTCGTCGTCGCCGCTACGCGTTGCGGCGTGGCGCGCTTTACCGGCGCCTTCCTGGCCGTTGCCATCTTGCCTCCTGCCTGGCGAGTCGATCAGCGCGATGCGCGATGCACGTTCATACGCGGCGCCACTCAGTCAGCCCGCCCGGTTTGTCTTCAAGTGCAACCCCGGCTTCGAGCAATTCGGCCCGAATCCGGTCTGCCTCGGCATAGTTCTTCGCACGCTTGGCCGCTACGCGCTCGGCGATTTTCGCCTCGATTGCGGCGGCGTCGAACGCTTCGCCGCCCGTGCTTGCGCCAGCCTGCTGCAAGAACGCGCGCGGCTCGCGCTCGAGCAGGCCGATCGTGCGCGCGAGCTCGCGCAGCTGGCGCGCGAGGGCACGATCCTGCGTGCGATTGACGGCATTCGCGAGTTCGAACAGCACCGACACCGCGACAGGCGTATTGAAGTCGTCGTTCATCGCCGCGCGAAAACGCTCGGCATGCGGCTCGCTCCAGTCGAGCGGCGCATCGTCGCAATGCGCGTCCTTCAACGCCGTATAGAGCCGCGTCAGCGACGCACGCGCATCGTCGAGATGCACATCGCTGTAATTGAGCGGCGAACGGTAATGCGCGCGCGCAATGAAAAAGCGCACGACTTCAGGATCGTACTTGGCGAGCACGTCGCGGATCGTGAAGAAGTTGCCCAGCGATTTGGACATCTTCTCGTTGTCGATCTGGACGAAGCCGTTGTGCATCCAGTAGTTGACGAACGTCTGCCCGGTCGCGCCTTCGCTTTGCGCGATCTCGTTCTCGTGATGCGGAAACTGCAGGTCCTGACCGCCGCCGTGCAGATCGAAATGCTCGCCGAGCAGTTCGCAGCTCATGGCCGAGCACTCGATGTGCCAGCCGGGGCGGCCGCGTCCATACTTCGATTCCCAGATCGAATCGTCCGGCTCCTCGGGTTTCGCGCGCTTCCACAGCACGAAGTCGAGCGGATCTTCCTTCGCATCGTTGGCCGCCACGCGCTCACCCGCGCGCAGGTCTTCGAGCGACTTGCCCGACAGCGCACCATACGGCGCGAACTTGCGCACCGCGTAATTGACGTCGCCGTCCTTGGCCTGATAGGCATACCCGTTCGCCTGGAGTCGCTCGATCATGCCCAGCATCTGCGGGATGTAGTCGGTCGCGCGCGGCTCGATGTCGGGGCGCGCAACGCCGAGCGCATCGGCGTCCTCGTGCATCGCGGCGATGAAGCGGTCAGTCAGCGATTTGATCGTCTCGCCGTTCTCGACGGCGCGACGAATGATCTTGTCGTCGATATCGGTAATGTTGCGCACATAAGTCACACGCAAGCCGAGCGTACGCAACCAGCGCTGCACGACGTCGAACACGACCATCACGCGCGCATGCCCCACGTGACAATAGTCGTAAACGGTCATCCCGCAGACGTACATTCGAACCTCGCCTGCGCGGCGCGGCACGAAGAGTTGCTTGTCACGCGCGAGCGTGTTGTAGATGCGCAGTGATTCCATAGAGACGATGCGTGAGCCTTGAGCAATCCGCACAGGGCGACGTGTGCGACGCGCCCGCAACAGGCCGCGAAGGCAACGCGCACGACGGTGAACGTTTGCGAACGAGTGTCCGCGATGCGCCGCTTAAACCGCGATCGAGGCGAAGACGACCATGACTGGCGAAGGACAGTCTGCCGTTCGAAAAAACGAGCAAACGATTTGTTAGAATGGGCCGGAGTATAACATCCCGATTTGAGCCTATGAAATCTTCCAGCGGCCGCATGCCCCGCACCGCGGCCCTTGCTGCGACTGTCCTCATCGCCTTCACGCTCGCGGCTTTGCCGAGTGCCGCGGTGCATGCCGCAACGGGCGCGACGAACGACGGCACGCCCGAAATCGACGCATCGATCGCGGCACAAAACTGGCGCCAGGCGTTGACTCAGCTCGATGCACGCATCGCCGCCGAGCCGCGCGACGCGCAAGCGAAGTTCAAGCGCGGCACCGTGCTCGTGCACTTGGATCGCGATGACGACGCGATCCGCCAGTTCACCGAGCTCACGCAAAGCTATCCCGAGCTGCCCGAGCCCTACAACAATCTGGCGGCTCTCTATGCGAAGGCAGGCCGCTACGAAGAAGCGCGCGCGGCACTCGAGACGGCGGTCAAGGCGAACCCCGGCTACGGCCTCGCTTACGAAAATCTCGGCGACCTGTACCTGAGGCTCGCGGAGCAATCGTACAAGCGCGCCCAAGGGCTCGGCCACACGAGCGCGACGACCGCACAGCGTCTGGCCGACATCGCACAGATCGTTTCGCCCACGCACGCCGCCAAACCCACGAGCAGCAAACGCGCCAACGCGCCCGCGTCGTTCGTCATTCCCTCTTCGCCGCCGGCGCTTCCGAGCCCGTCGGTTCAATTCGGCACCGGGCCGAACGGTTCGCTCGCGCTGCCGCCCTACGTCGCGCCGTCTTACTAAGCGCGGCGCCCCCTTCTCTTTCACGTTAAAGGATGCTCATGAAACGCTTCTGGTTGGCGCTCGGCAGCGCTGCTCTGATTGCTCACGCACCCGCTTTCGCGCAAACGGCCGCCCCCGCCGGCGGGCACCCGATGGTGCTGCTCAAGACGTCGGAGGGCGACATCAAGGTCGAGCTGTATCCGGAAAAGGCACCGAAGTCGGTCGACAACTTCCTGTCGTACGTGAAGTCCGGTCAGTACAGCGGCACGATCTTCCATCGCGTGATTCGCGGCTTCATGATCCAAGGCGGCGGCTACACGACGAGCTATGCCGAGAAGCCCACGCGCGCACCGATTCCGCTCGAGAGCCGCAACGGGCTGAAGAACGAGACGGGCACGCTCGCGATGGCACGCACGAGCGATCCGAACTCGGCGACGGCCCAGTTCTTCATCAATACCGTCGATAATGCCGGCCTCGACTATCCGAACCCGGATGGCAACGGCTACGCCGTGTTCGGCAAGGTCGTCTCGGGCCTGGACGTAGTCAAGAAAATCGAAGCGACGCCGACCACCTCGCGCGGCATGATGCAAGACGTGCCGCAGAAACAAGTCGTCATCCAATCCGCGAGCGTCGTCACGCACTAAATCCGTCTCATTCGCGCCGGCGCCCTCTTGCGCCGGCCCACGCCATCAGCACTTGAATCGAAGGAATTCATCATGGTCGAACTGCACACGAACCACGGCATCATCAAGCTCGAGCTGGATGCCGAAAAGGCACCGAAGTCGGTCGAGAACTTTCTCGAATACGTGAAGAAAGGTCATTACGACAACACCATCTTCCATCGCGTCATCAACGGCTTCATGATCCAGGGCGGCGGCTTCGAGCCGGGCATGAAGCAAAAGCCGACGGATGAACCGATCGACAACGAAGCGAACAACGGCCTGAAGAACGTCGCGTACTCGATCGCGATGGCACGCACGAACGATCCGCATTCGGCGACGGCCCAGTTCTTCATCAACGTCAACGACAACGACTTCCTGAACCACTCGTCGCCGACGCCGCAAGGCTGGGGCTACGCCGTGTTCGGCCAGGTCGTCGAAGGCCAGGATGTCGTCGATGCCATCAAGCAGGTCCGGACGGGCTCGAAGGGTTTCCATCAAGACGTGCCCATGGACGACGTCATCATCGAAAAAGCGGTCGTGGTCGATTGAGTACTGCTGTCGTCCGCGATAGAGGCGTCTCGGCGCGTCAAGACGCGCCGCCTCACAGCATCGAAGCGAGCGTGCCGCACGCGCACGATCGCACGGGCCCGCATGCGCCGCGCCCGTTGCTGTTCATCTCGGATCTGCATCTGAGCGCCGCGATTCCGCACACGGTCGCGGCGTTCGAACGCTTCATCACCGTGACGGCCGACAGCGCCGACTCCGTGTTCGTGCTCGGCGATCTGTTCGAGTACTGGATCGGCGACGACATGCTCGCTGCCGATCCGTTCGCCGCGCGTATCGCAGCCCTGCTGCATACGCTGAGCGAGCGCGGCATCGCGCTGTACGTGATGCACGGCAACCGCGACTTCCTGCTCGGCAAGCGTTTCATGAAGGCGGCCGGCGCGATCTGGCTGCCCGATCCGTTCGTGATGACGGCATTCGGCACGCGTATCGTGCTCGCGCATGGCGACGCGCTGTGCACGGCCGATCGCAAGTACCAGACGTTTCGCCGCATCGCACGCTTGCGTGCCTTGCAGTTGCTGTTTCTGGCATCGCCATTGAAATGGCGCCGCGCGCTCGCCGAACGCATGCGCGTCTCGAGCGAGGAAGGCCGCACGCGCCCGCCTTCGCCGCTATACGACGTCACGAACGATGGCGTAGAGGCGCTGTTCCGGTCCAGTAAAACGTCGACGATGATTCACGGCCACACGCACCGGCCCGCGCATCACTACGAAACGAGTGGCACGCGCTGGGTGCTGCCCGACTGGGATTTCGATCACGGCACGCATCGTGGCGGCTATCTGCGCGTCGACGCCGAAGGCATCCGCGCGCTACCGCTCGATTGAGGGCGCGAGCGGCCCATCATGGGCGCTCGCTGCTCCTGCTTTTCTCTTCTTTGCTTCCCGCTCAGTCCTGCACGACGGCTTTGCCTTCGATGGCCGCCGACAAACGGCGCAGATCGAGCAACGTCCCATCCGCCCCCTGCAACGCTTCGAGACGCGTGCCGAGCCGCTCGAGCGCCGCGACGATTTCGTCGACGCGCTGCGTCTCCTTCGCCGCGTGGTCGATGAGCCCGTGTAGCGCCAGCGAGACCGGATCTTCGGCATTGGGCGCGATGCCATAGGCGCAGAACGCGCTGCTCCGTTCGGGCTTGCGCTTCTCGTCGGCGGGCATGATGACGCGCGCGGGATTGCCCACGGCCGTGCCGCCAGCCGGCACCGGCTTCACGACGACGGCATTCGAGCCGATCTTCGCCTCGGCACCGATCGTGAAGCCGCCGAGCACCTTGGCGCCCGCACCGACGATCACGCCGCGCTCGAGCGTCGGGTGCCGCTTCGCGCCGCGCGTGAGCATCGTGCCACCGAGCGTCACGCCCTGGTAGATCGTGCAGTCGTCGCCAACCTCAGCCGTCTCGCCGATCACGACGCCCATGCCGTGGTCGATGAAGACGCGGCGTCCGAGCGTCGCGCCCGGATGAATCTCGATGCCCGTCAGAAAACGCGCGAACTGCGAGACGAAGCGCGCGAGCCAGCGCCACCGCATGCGCCAACAGGCATGAGCGAATCGATGCAGCACGAGCGCATGCAGCCCCGGATAACAGGTGAGAACTTCCCACGCGCTGCGTGCGGCGGGGTCTCGCTGTCGGATGGTGGCGATGTCTTCGCGAAGTCTCGTGAACATGGGGATGGCTCGCAGAAAGAAAAGCGCCGCCGTTACGCGCGGCGGCGGACGCGTCGATATGACATCCAGCGATTTCCTTATGAAAAACGCATCGATTGTAGGAGGAACGGACAAGTCCTGCTGAGTACGGCTTTTTCGCCCTCTGATGACCAGGGGCATTGTGTATAGCGGACCTGTCCGTCCATTGAAACTTAAGACGAGCGATCGGTATCGTGCAGGCCGCGCGCTTTCAGCAGGACGTGCTTGGCGATGCCACGCACGATGTTGACTTCCTCGCGCTCGAGCCCGGCGCGTGCGAACAGCTGTCGCAACCTCGACATCAGCTTCTTCGGATTGGCCGGGTCGAGGAACTCGAGTGCGATCAGCGCGTTCTCGAGGTGCACGAACATGCGCTCGATCTCGTCGCTCGAAGCGCGCGGGCCCGGCGCTTCGCCGGCAGCAGCCGTGGCCGCGGGCACGTCGACGCCGAGGTATGCCATGCGCAATTCATAGGCCAGTACCTGCACCGCCTGCGCGAGGTTCAGCGAGCTGTAAGCCGGATTGGCGGGAATGTGGGCAAGCGCGCTGCAACGCTCGACGTGCTCGTTCGAGAGCCCCGTGCGCTCGTTGCCGAACACGAAGGCAATGTCGCCGTGTGCCGCGTAGCGCGTCGCCTCCCCCGCGGCGACCCGCGGCGCCATCTGAGGCGGGCCGTACTCCCGCATGCGGGCCGTCAACGCCACCGACCAATGCACGCCCGCTAGCGCGTCGGCGAGCGTCGGCACGACGCTGGCCGAGGCCAGCACATCGTCCGCCCCGCTCGCCATCGCGATGGCTTCGGGGTCCGTCTGCACGTGACTCACGCGTGGCGCCACGAGCACGAGCCGCGAGAACCCCATCGTCTTGAGCGCACGCGCCGCTGCCCCGACGTTGCCGGGATGACTCGGCTCGACGAGCACGAAAAGGGTCGAGGTAAAGCCGCCGTGCGGCCCTGCCGAGCCCGGCTCGAACACCGGGGACGACGGATGGGAAGTGGGTGAATTCAAGGTGGAAAACCGGTGAGAATCGGGTGAAAACGACCGATCGAGCGCTATGTAAGACCGTATGGTATCGCCAACTGCCCATTGGGAGGCCTTATCGCGTTCGGCCTATCGCCGCCATGGCATGCTGGATCGGAGCGGCTCAGCGCGAAGCATCGGCATCGGCATCGACCTCGGCCTCTCGCCGATGTTTCGTCCAACGAATCGTCGGCAACCGGCGTGGCATATGACATGGCTTTGCCGCGCGGCACCGGACTCGGGTAAAATCACGAAATTCGCGCGTGCCGCTCCCCCAAGATCGTGTACGCGCACTGCTCTTCTTCAATTCGTCTTCGTCGACGGAATCGCGCTCGTCAAGCGTGCGTATTCCGCGCGGTTTGGCCCAACTTCCGTGGCAGCCCCGGCGCTGTCGCGGCATAAGGAACCTGCTCATGCATCCCATGCTTAACATCGCTGTCAAGGCCGCCCGCCGCGCCGGACAAATCATCAACCGCGCATCGCTCGATCTGGAGCAGGTCCAGATCAGCAAGAAGCAGCACAACGATTTCGTCACGGAGGTGGATAAAGCAGCGGAAGCGGCCATCATCGAGACGCTGAAGACGGCTTACCCCGATCACGCCATCCTCGCCGAAGAATCGGGCGAGTCGGAGCAGGAATCCGACTACCAGTGGATCATCGATCCGCTCGACGGCACCACCAACTTCATCCACGGCCTGCCCTACTACTGCGTATCGATCGCGCTCTCGCACAGGGGCATCGTCACGCAGGCAGTCGTCTACGATCCGACGCGCAACGATCTGTTCACGGCTTCGCGCGGCCGCGGCGCCTATCTGAACGACCGCCGCATCCGTGTCGGCCGTCGCGATCGACTCGCCGACGCGCTGATCGGCACGGGCTTTCCGTTCCGCGAAAACGACCATCTCGAAGCCTATTGCGGCCTGTTCGCCGACATGACGCGCGCCTGCGCGGGCCTGCGCCGCCCGGGCGCCGCTGCGCTCGATCTGGCCAACGTGGCGGCCGGCCGCATGGACGGTTTCTTCGAGCAAGGCCTGAGCCCGTGGGACGTGGCGGCGGGCGGCCTGCTCATCACCGAAGCGGGCGGCCTCGTCGGCAATTACACGGGCGAGTCCGACTTCCTGCGCCTTGGCGAAATCGTCGCGGGCAACCCGAAGATCTACGCGCAGATGGTGCCGATCCTGAGCCCGTATTCGCGGACGAAGCAAGAAGCGGCGTAAACGGCGGCGCACGCGCGACGAGGCGCGACCCACGATCAAGGCGGCTTCGGCCGCCTTTTTCTTCGCGCGTGCTGGGTGTGCTGGATACGCGCGCGACGAACCTCGCGCCAACGCACGATGGATGCTGATCGATCAACTCCCCTTTTCGGAGCATCACGCATGAACCGTCTCGCCAGTGCCGCCGGCTACGCCGAGCATGCCGCCGCCCTAGCTGAACAATACGAAGGCATCCCCTTCGAGGCGCTGCATCGCGACGTCCTGCATCTGTTTCCGACCGAGCCCGGCATGGTCCTCGACATCGGTGCCGGTTCGGGACGCGACGCAGCAGCGATGGCCCGACGTGGGCACCGTGTCGTAGCCATCGAGCCAACCGAGGCGTTGCGCCGTGAAGGCCAGCGCATTCATGCCGACGTACCGATTGAATGGATCGACGATGCGCTGCCCGCACTCGCTACGCTATGCGCGAGTGGGCGCGTGTTCGATCTGGTCCTGCTCACCGCCGTATGGATGCATCTGGACCTCCAGGAACGCGCGCAAGCCATGCAGACGGTGGCAAACCTGCTTTCGGCAGGCGGAATCGTCACGATGTCGTTGCGGCATGGCCCTGTGCCCGCTGGACGCAGGATGTACGAGGTATCGGCCGATGAGACCATCGCCCTCGGGAGAGGTCATGGGCTCGAACCCGTCCATTACAGCGAACGCGACGATGCGCAAGGCCGGACGGACGTGAGCTGGAGCTTCGTTGCGTTGCGCAAGCCCTATCCGCATACGCTGCGCTGACGCGCCCGCTTTTTTGCACGCGCCGTTAGCCATTCGGCGAAGTGCCTTTCCGCATCGGCGAGGTACACGCTCGCCCTGTACTTCCAACGCCTGTCGTACTTTGCGCGAACGCAGAGGCCTCGACGTCATGGTTTTCCAGGCAACTTACAGAGGCTGCACCTGCCTGCCGTGCTCACCTGATAGCATCTCGTTACGAATCCAGTCCGTCACGGAGGTTCGCATCGGCCTCCAGCCAAGCTCGCGACGCGCCTTGTCCCCGCGCACGCGGCTGTTCGAGCCGAGTCCGTACGACGCCATCTCATAGCCCCACTGTGCGACCGCATCCTCGAGCGGCCAATCCTGCGGCGCGCCGAGCCCCATGGCGTCGGCAATCGCGGTGGACATCTCATGAAACGACGCCTCCCCGCTCGAAACGAAATAAAAGCTTCCGGCGGGCGCCTTGTCGAGCGCGAGCAGATAAAGAGCGACCACGTCGTCGATGTGGACGTTCGACCAGATGTTGCCACCCGTGCCGACGTGCCGCACCACGCCGCTTTCGCGCGCCTGCGCAACAAGCCGCGGCAACTGCACGCTCGCGCTGCCCGGCACAGCACCGTGACCGTAGATCAAGGTATTGCACAGCACCACGGAACGTACGCCGCGCTTCGCCGCATCGGTAACGGCCCGGTCGATCGCAACGCGTGCTGCCTTGTCGACGGTCGGTTCGGGCAACGTGTCCTCGGTGTAGATAGCGTCGCCCGCGCGGCCGCCTGACGCGTCACCGACGATGCTCGAGCCGCTCGTATGCAAAAGCGCCTTGCGGGAACCGGCGAGTCCGTCGATCAGCACTTCCACCGCCCCGCGGTGATCGCTGCTCGCCGCATTGATGACGGCATCGGCGGTACGCGCTTCGGCGAGCAGCAGTTCGCGGTCGTCGAGCGAGCCCATCACGGGCTCGACGCCGAATGCATGGAGTGCGTCGCATTGTTCAGCTCGGCGCACCAGACCGCGCACGCGGTGACCTGCATTGACGAAACCTGCCGCGAGCGAGCCGCCGATGAAGCCGCCAGCACCGGTGATGAAAACGTTCATGTGAGCTTCTCCTTCGAATATGCGTTGGTTCACAGTATCGGCGTGCGCATCGTTCGGCAGAAGCCGTGTTAGGCTCAAATTAATCTTGACTGCTAGTCAAGAATCGCGGGCCGCCGCCCGGCCCGCACGACTTGTACAACATGCCCGCATGAAAACATCCACCGACGAGCTGCTCGCGTTTGTCACCGTGATCGACAGTGGCTCGATTACCGCCGCTGCGGAAAAGCTGCAGCAGACAGTCTCCGGCGTCAGCCGTGCGCTTGCACGGCTCGAGACCAAGCTCGAGGTCGCGTTAGTGCGGCGCACAACCCGTCGCCTGCAACTGACTGATGAGGGTGAACTATTTCTCACCCGCGCCCGCGCGATTCTCGCGGCGATTGAGGAGGCGGAGGAATCCGTCGCGCGACGTCGCAAACGACCCTCGGGACGGTTGCGCGTCGATGCTGCGTCGCCGTTCATGCTTCACTGCATCGCGCCGCACATGAAGGCGTTCAGCGCCCTCTATCCGGAAATCCGGCTCGAGCTGACAAGCAACGAGCGCATCGTCGATCTGCTCGAACAGAAGTTGGACATCGCGATTCGCATCGGCGCGTTGCAGGACTCGACACTGCATGCGCGTGCACTCGGCAGCAGTAAGCTGAGGATTGTCGCGAGTCCCGCGTATCTGAACGAGCAGGAGATGCCACGTAGCGTGGACGCATTACGCGCACACCGGCTGATCGGGTTCACTGCGCCGGAGCAGTTGAACCGCTGGCCGTTGCGCTGGCCGGACGCCGCGACCGGAGCCCGGAGAAGCACCGATGATCCGAGGCTGAAGATAACGCCATCGATCAGTGCGTCGAGCGGCGAGACGATCCGGCAGTTGGCGCTTTCGCACTGGGGCATCGCGTGTCTCGCCGACTTCATGATTGCAGGCGATGTGCGCGAAGGGCGGCTCGTTCCAATCCTCGAAGACCTGCTGATCGACGAGCGGCAACCTGTCAGCGCCGTCTACTACCGCAGTGCCGCGCTTGCAAGCCGCGTGCGTTGTTTCCTCGACTTCATTGCGCCGCGTCTTCAATTGTGAATCGGGCTGAATAGATGGCCATAGGGTGAAACGGCCCCGGAGGCCGGGCGTGTTGCAGCCAGTCTGGTCGTTGGTCACGGGGCAGATCGAGCCGGACCGGCGTCTCATACTTAACAAGAAAGTCCGTCGTCGGAGCGAAACTGACGCTCGAATGTCACAACGCGAGTACTTGTCAATGGCCGCTCATGGCCGGCAGCCGCCGCTCGTCATCTCCGGCAACTGGCCGAAAGGCGAACTTCGCGGTTGCAGGCCCCCGGCGTCAGAATAGTTGTCGTGTCTCTTGATTCTTAGACGAGGTCCGGGGGCGGCTTTCTTTTCCTATTCGCTTGCCGGTGGACGAGTTGATTCCCAACTAACGGGCTCAGCCGTAGTGATTTGCAGCCGCCCTCTCAACTCGGGATGCGCCCCAGCTTGCATGAGGATCACCAGTCCACCGAGCCGACGGGCATCCTCATCTGTCAGCGGCCTTGCGTCATGCGCCTCTGCGTCCGGCGGGATTGTCATACCGCCACTTCGGGCAATTTCGCGATCAATTACGGACTGCACTTCCCGTCGGAAAACGGTGCACATCTTGACCTGCTCCGTCTCCTCATCGTAGAAAACAATCGTGGCGCGCGGCGGTTTTCCCATTTCAGTATCCTCTGCAAGATTGATAACTCGCGAACGCGCGGGCAGTGCATGCCGCATAGGTACGCGGATCACTATAGATAGCGCGAGCAAACTGGCACTGCTCCATGTCCAACTCATACCGCTCGAAGCACTCAGCCTCGTCGGCCTCGCTAACTCCTCGGGCAGCAACGTTCATCAAGTCGTCGGGTGTCGACTCGACACTGAGATCAAACGGTTCCGCATTTCCGAGAGGCGTGGGTGCATCGACGGCCGTTTCCGCCGCGTCAACCGCCCCGTCGGCGGCGTTACCGATAACGCTCTCGATATATTTAATCAAATCGTCAGCGCTAACGTCATCGTAGCTTTGCATCCAAGAGTACGACTTAGAAGCAAATACCGCATCATCCAGCGGCACCGACAGGGTGCTTGCGCCCGCTGCCATTTCAGCGAATGACTGACGGGAAGGCGCGATCGGGGCGCGCCGGGAGGACGCTGGCGGTGCACTTACGCCCCCTCCAGATCGCGTCCTGGCGCGCTCTATCACGACCATCACCCTGCCGCTTTGCACAGCCGACCGAAGCAAGGCGATCGTATCGGCCGGATTCACGCTGGGTGGCTTGTATGCAACGTAGAGTCCAAGTTGCTGGAGGTAACCGCGCGCCTCATGGTTCGACCGTGTCCGTGGCCAGCGCCGCAAGAACTCCTCAACGTCCCGCTGGTACATCAGCGGCAGTACCCGCGAGACTGTCCGTTCGGACAGGACGGCTTGATCACCGAAACCTAAGTCGATTTTGACCGAGGCCATCAACCGATCTCCTGTACCAAGGGGGGACGCCATCGTAGCGATGGATCCCCGCCGAGGTAACCTCTCAGAAATGAGGTATCGCATCCACTGTCGCCCGCTTCACCTAGCCCAAACCCCAACGTGGCATGAGCAGGAGCATGAGGTTCGCAGCGACGTTGCGTGAATTGCAATCAATAAGTCGGCCTCCACCCGGCAAGAGGTCTGCACTGGCCGAATGGCGAAGATCACGCTGGTCACCGGGGGCCGCTGGTAAACTCCCGCATCCAAGTAACTTTCTGCCGGACCCATGCACACCCCGTCGACCGACTCCCTCGCCGGCCATACGCCCATGATGCAGACGTCTCTCCGCGTTATCTGACAAGGTGTCGATACAAAAGCTACGCTGAAACCTACGCCAACCAATTTCTGGAACGGCCGGCCGCTGGCGACCCAGTGTGGCCGTTCGCCATATACCGCTAAACGGCTGCAATGCAGCGAATAGCGGACGCGACATCCCCACGATTTTTGGAGACCGGTGGCCGATCAGAGCGACGCCTTCCGGTGCAGCGGCCTTCTGGAATTGCACGATTCGGCTGCAGATCAAGGCCCGGCGTTCGCACGAGAACGTGATAGTTCATGAAACCGTCACCAGCCGCAGCACGTGGTCGGCGGGCCGGTATTCGAGGGAAACGACCATTCGCTCCGGATACCCGTCTGCCCTCGGGAATTCGAGCATGATGTTGAACTTGCTGAGCTGGTGCGTGGGCTCATCGACCCACTCCATGTTGTACAGGTAGCTCATCCGCAGTTTCTCGCGGATAGCCGCCTCCAGCTCTGCTTTGGTCAAGTCGGCGAGGCCAGTCTTCATCATTTTCCCAAGCTTCACGGTCTTCAGATACTTCTCGAATTTGTCGTCCTCGATGACAACTGCGAACTCAGCGAGCGGGGCGACCTCCTTAGACATCGCTCGCAACGCGATTTCAAGATCGTCGTCCGACTCCTTTAGGAACATCTGCTCGGGCTTGTAGGACAAAAAAGTGTCGAAGTACATCGACTGAAGGCTCTTTAGCTTGAGGCCAAGGGCTGTGTAGTCATGGAGATGCAGGTTGCAGTTCTCGGTGTTCGGTCGGTCATCCTCATGTCCGAGGATGACCGTATTGCCCTGCTTGATCACCAGATTCACGAGATGCATCGACACGAATGTCTTGGCAAGGCTTGCATAGGTGCAAGGGACGTAGCCAAGGTAGGCTTTGTGTGCCCGTAGCTTGCTGTCGATAGCGGTGACGCCGCCCTCGGAAAGGTTGTTGACGTAGATGACGTAGCAGAAGCATGGATGCTTGAAGCTCAAGTCCTTGGAGACAATCGCTGAACGGCGAAGCAGCGCGCGTGCGATCTCGTCCCTGTCGTCGACCAACTCCCCACCAAGAATGCTGTGCGTCGTTTTGCTATCAAGCGCCTTGAACAGCGCGCCGGCGCATTCCACACCCGGAACGAACGTGTTCTCGCAGCGATGCTCGTCGAAAAGAAACGCCGCCTCGTGCTTCGTCGGTTGCGGCGTCAGCGCACTTCGCAGTGACGAGTAGTCGACACCCTTCGCGCGAAGGATCGTTAGGAGATCGATGTGAAAGCGCTGAATTTCATGGAAGGTGCGCGAATCAGTCCAGCCGTAGTGCTTCCGGATAACCGGGAGCAGCATGTTGCCCCGCGCGTTAAGTGTATGGATGCCAGCCATAGCACGAGTACTCCTCCGGCGTTTGTAACGTAGCGCGACTGGCCCGGTCGCTCATGCTTCTCTCTCCACGCAGCGCACTAGGCTTCCAGCCCGCCCAACTACCCGGCACCTACTCGACGAGTGCCTGCGCCGCACCCCATGTTGCGTCGGCAGCGTCGATTACTTGCCGCAGTTCGGCATCGGTCAGGTCGGTGTAGTGCGATGCCGTTACAACCGCTTGGCACAAAATGCTGACGGCTACATTCAGCAGGCTAGCAGTTAGCGCTTTCGGCGCTTCGACATGGTAGCGAAGCTCGAAACGGTCAGCATGAAGTGCCAACAATGTTGTGAGTTGGTTATGTGCGAACGAGCAAAAGACGCGGTAGGCCACGTATGTAGACAAGATGTTTGCTCTCTTGAATCGCTGGTACACGTCGAGCTTGCCATAGCCCTTCGCTTCCAACTCATCGCGCACCGGTTCCGCATCGGCTTTCCATCTGGCCAATGTTTCCTGCGCGTCCGCGTTGCCCTGCATCTCGGGGTCCGCCGCATATTCAGTGAACAACACGACATCGGCACGCGCGTTGTCGTACCTGATCTGGTCGACAAATGCAGGATCGCCAACTAGGTTCAGTAGATTCGCATGTCCCTCTAGCATTGAGCGCACCATGACTGGTGCATGGGACGAGAAGCCGCCCTCTATCAAGTGCAGGGTCGCCGCAAACTGTTCGGCGATAGTCAGACACAGCGTTGCAGCGACGCGATGTTCGCCACTATCCTGCACGCTCCCACGCAACAGCAGCCCGTCGATCTGTGCCTTTATATCGTGCGCGGCCACAAGCATTGCGGGTATGTTCGGCATTGCGTTCCCCTCTCGCGCGTAGCAGATCCATTCGGCGTCGAATATACGCCGAACTTCGGTCATTCGATGAAACTAGTCGACTGTCCCTTGGTGGCCGCACCTAGCCGCCCGGCTGAGCCGCCGAACCGCATTCGATACTGTTCTGAGGCAAGCGCCGACCATCAGCGGGGTTCACCGTCGAAGCGACATCCGACGAATGCCGACGAGTTACGCCTCAGCAATCAACACTTCCGCTGGAATCTTCAACCCTCGGTTGAGTCGTCGAATCATTGCCAAGCTCAAACCACGCTTTCGGTTCAGTACTTCATATACGCGGTTCAGGTTACCCAAATAGGGCCGCATGTCGCTTGCCGACAGTCCCTCCTGCTCCATCCGAAACTTGATTGCTTCAATCGGATCTGGAAGCTCCATCGGGAAATGATGGCTCTCGTAATTTTCGACGAGAGTCGCCAGGATTTCGAGATGATCGCCCTCGGCCGTTCCTGGCGCGGGGTCAGCGTCGACGAGCGCCGAAAGCACTTTGAGCGCGTCGTTGTAGTCCTGCTCGGTATGCAGCGGTCGAATGTCCATCTTTGTCACTCCAGCTCCACGGTCTCTGCGTCGATCTTGTCGTATTCCGCGTGTGTGCCGACAAATTTGATATAGACGACACCGATGCGGTAAGCGACCGCTACGATGAGCCGGTAGTCGTTCCCCTTGATGTTGAACACGACACGGTTCCGGCCGACGAAGCTCGCTGCCGAATATCGAGCCTTGATGTCCTGCGGCGACGCCCATGCGGCCTTGGCAGTTTCCTCATGCCATGACAACAAGGATTGCTTTGCGGCCGAGTGTTTTTCGCAGAACGCCAGCAGGTTCTTTTTCGCAACGATACGCATTGCCCCATCATAGTCCCATTTTGGGACCATGACAACCAGTATCGCATCCCCTGTCGCCCGCTTTGCCTCGTCCCAACCCCAATATGGCATGAACACGGGCATGAGCTTCGCAGTGACCTGGCGTGAATTGCAATAAATAAGGCGGTCCCCCACCCCGCAAGCAGTCTGCACTGGCCGAATGGCGAAGATCGCGCTGACCACCGGGGCCGCTGGTAAACTCCCGCATCCAAGTAACTTTCTGCCGGACCCATGCACACCCCGTCGACCGACTCCCTCGCCGGCCATACGCCCATGATGCAGCAGTACCTGCGCATCAAAGCGGACCACCCGGGCACGCTCGTCTTTTATCGGATGGGCGACTTTTACGAACTGTTCTTCGACGACGCCGAAAAAGCCGCGCGCCTGCTCGACTTGACGCTGACGCAGCGCGGTGCGTCGGCCGGCAATCCGATCAAGATGGCGGGCGTGCCGCATCATGCCGTCGAACAATATCTGGCCAAGCTCGTGAAGTTCGGCGAGTCGGTCGCGATTTGCGAGCAGATCGGCGACCCCGCCACGTCGAAGGGCCCGGTCGAGCGCAAAGTCATGCGCGTGGTGACGCCGGGCACGCTGACCGATGCGGCGCTGCTCACCGACAAGAACGACGTCTATCTGCTGGCCGTTTGCCCGGGCCACAACAAGCGCGGTGTCGTAACGACGGTCGGCCTGGCATGGCTCAATCTCGCCAGCGGCGCATTGCGTCTGGCAGAAGCGACGCCCGACGACGTGGCCGCCGCACTCGAGCGCATCCGCCCGGCTGAAACGCTGATCGCCGATGCGCCCCCGGGCTTCACGCCGAGTGGCGCCACGGGCACGCTCACGCGTGTGCCGGCCTGGCACTTCGATATCGCCTCGGGCAAGCAACGGCTGTGCGATCAGCTCAACGTCGCGAGCCTCGACGGCTTCGGCGCCGAAGCACTGACGAGCGCGTGCGGCGCCGCCGGCGCGCTGCTGCTGTACGCATCGGCCACGCAGGGGCAACAGCTGCGTCACGTGCGCAGCCTCAAAGTCGAATACGAGTCGGAATACATCGGCCTCGATCCGGCTACGCGCCGCAATCTCGAGTTGACCGAGACGCTGCGCGGCGGCGAGTCGCCGACGCTCTGCTCGCTGCTCGACACTTGCTGCACGACGATGGGCAGCCGTCTGCTGCGTCACTGGCTGCATCATCCGCCACGTGCGGCGCATTGCGCGCAAGCGCGCCATCAAGCGATCGGCGCGCTGCTCGAAGCGCCGCCCGAAGCCAGTCTCGACGCGCTGCGCAGCGCACTGCGCCGCATCGCCGACGTCGAGCGCATCACGGGGCGCCTCGCGCTGCTGTCGGCACGCCCGCGCGATCTGTCGAGCCTGCGCGATACGTTCGCCGCACTGCCCGCATTGCGCGCACAGTTCGCCCCCGTCACCGCGGCAGCCGATGCGCTGACGCGCCTGCACATCGCGCTCGAGCCGCCTGCCGCTTGCGTGGATCTGCTGGCGAGCGCCGTGGCCGAAGAGCCGGCCGCGATGGTCCGCGACGGCGGCGTCATCGCACGCGGCTACGATGCCGATCTCGACGAGCTGCGCGACATCTCCGAGAACTGCGGCCAGTTCCTCATCGATCTCGAAGCACGCGAGCGCGAGCGCACCGGCATCAGCAACCTGCGCGTCGAATACAACAAGGTCCACGGCTTTTACATCGAAGTCACGCGCGGGCAAGTCGACAAGGTGCCGGACGATTACCGCCGCCGCCAAACGCTGAAGAATGCCGAGCGCTACATCACGCCCGAGCTCAAGGCGTTCGAGGACAAAGCGCTATCGGCTCAGGAGCGGGCTCTCGCTCGCGAGCGGGCGCTTTACGATGCGCTGCTGCAGATGCTGTTGCCGTTCATCGAAGACTGCCAGCGTGTCGCAGCGGCACTGGCCGAGCTCGATTTGCTCGCGGCGCTCGCCGAACGTGCCCGCGCGCTCGATTGGGTCGCTCCCGAATTCTCCGAAGACGTCGGCATCGAAATCGAACAGGGGCGCCATCCTGTCGTGGAAGCGCAGGTCGAGCAGTTCGTCGCGAACGATTGCCGCTTCAACGCCGACCGCAAACTGCTGTTGATCACCGGCCCCAACATGGGCGGTAAGTCGACGTTCATGCGTCAGACCGCGCTGATCTCACTGCTGGCCTACGTCGGCAGCTACGTGCCCGCGCGGCGCGCCCGCTTCGGCCCGATTGATCGCATCTTCACGCGGATCGGCGCGGCCGACGATCTGGCCGGCGGACGCTCGACGTTCATGGTCGAAATGACCGAAGCGGCGGCCATCCTCAACGACGCTACACCGCAGAGCCTCGTGCTGATGGACGAGATCGGCCGCGGCACGTCGACGTTCGACGGCCTCGCACTGGCCTGGGCCATTGCGCGTCATCTGCTGGCGCACAACGGCTGCTATACGCTGTTCGCCACGCACTATTTCGAGCTCACGCAATTGCCGGCCGAGTTCCCGCAAGCGGCCAACGTGCATTTGTCGGCCGTCGAGCACGGGCACAGCATCGTGTTCCTGCATGCCGTCAACGAGGGCCCCGCGAGCCAGAGTTACGGCTTGCAGGTGGCGCAGCTCGCGGGCGTGCCCTCGCCCGTGATCCGCGCGGCACGCAAGCATCTCGCGTATCTCGAGCAGCAATCGGTTGCGCATACGACGCCGCAGCTCGATCTGTTCGCATCGGCTCCGTATGCGGAAGACACACTCGACGAAGTCGCTGTGCTCGACGATACGGCCGTGCCCGGCGCCAAGCCTAATGAGGATGCGTCGCCGCACCCGGTGCTCGAACGTCTGCACGCCATCGATCCCAACGATCTGAAGCCGCGCGAGGCGCTCGACCTGATTTACGAGCTACAAGAACTCGCTCGTGCCACCCACGGCGCACGTGACTGAGGCTGAGGCACGCGTGAAATCACACGGCACCGTGCTCGGTCGGCGCCTGACAGCGCTTACGCTCGCGCTGTCGTTCGCGTGCGCCCTGCCCTCGCCTTGCAGGGCACACGCGGCTTCGCAGACGGTCAAACCCCACTACGTGTTTGCCGTCGTGTCCGGCACGATGCAAAGCAGTGCCGACGAAGCATCGACGCAACGGCTTCTTGATGCCATAGGCCACGAGCCACGTATGGCGTTCGTCGTCTACGACGGCAACTTCAAAAGCGCAGCCGAGCCCTGTTCCGATGCGCTTTACACGCAGCGGCAACAACTGCTCGAGGCTTCGCGAGCGCCGCTCGTGCCCGTGCCGGGCCAACACGATTGGGCCGATTGCAATGCCTCGCCAGAGGGTGGCTACGACGTCGCGGAACGCCTCGACTTCCTGCGGCAAACGCTGTTTGCAGCCGATTCGTCGCTGGGTATCAATCCGTTCGCGCTTACGCGGGAAAGCGAAGTGACGCGCTTTCATTCGTATCGGGAGAACGTGCGCTGGCAAACGGACGATACGGTGTTCGTCGGTCTGAACGTCGTCGGCGGCAACAATCACTACCTGAACGCCGGTGGCCGCAACGGCGAGTTCGACGATCGCGCGATCGCCACAGCATTCTGGCTCGAGCACGCGGCCGAATACGCGAAGCGCCGCAATGCGCGTGCGCTCGTGGTATTCCTGCAAGCGAACCCCGACTTCGCCCGCTACGAGCGCGCCACCGAGCGCTTCTCATGGCTGCGCCTGACCAGCTCGCGCGCACGCGACGGCTATCTCGAATTCAAACGCAGTCTCGTCAAAGCCGCGCAGATGTTCCGCGGCCCGATCGTGCTGATCCACGCGGAACAACGCGCGTTGCCGGGAGGCTTTGCGATCGACCAACCCTTGTTCAACGACAAGGGGGGACGCATTGCGAATCTGACGCGCATTGCGATCGCACCGCACGAACGCGCGACGCAATGGGTAAGAGTGGAAGTGGATTTTGCGCGGCAACCGCCATTTCGGGTCAGCGTGCGCGCCGTGCCGAAGACACTGCCGCCGCCGCCGACGTTGCCCGCTGAACCGCAGCCGGCATCGATGCCCGAGAACCCGGAAACAATGCCAGCCATTCCGGCCATCCCTGCGAGCTCGGTTCAGGAGCCACCGATGCTGCCCGACACGGGACATGGCGGTTCGTTCGCTCCCGTGACGCCGGGCGTGATGCCCGGCAACGGCCTACCGTCCAGCTCAGTGCAGGGTGGGAGCTGAGTCGTCGTCCTCCTCGTCCTCGTCTTCGTCGAGGATTTCGATGCCTTCTGCGCCATGCACGTGCGCGTGCTCGATCTCTTCGGCCGTGGCCTCACGCACTTCCTGGACCGTCAGCGCGAAACGCAACGCCATGCCCGCCAACGGGTGATTACCGTCGAGCACCACTTTGTCTTCGGCCAGATCGGTGACGGTATAGATCAGCGTGTCGATCTCTTCGTCGCTGTCCTCGGGCGTTCCCTCGAACTGCATGCCGACTTCGATCGGCTCGGGAAAACGGTTACGCGGCTCGATCTTCACGAGCTCCGGATCGTATTCGCCAAACGCGTCCTGCGGCTCGAGCTGGATCTGCGTTTGAAAGCCCACCTCATGCCCGTCGAGCTCTTCCTCGATCTTGGGGAACGTGCCATCATAGCCGCCGTGCAGATAGACCATCGGCTCGTCGCTCTCCTCGATCAGATTGCCCTGTGCATCCGACAGTTTGTAAGCGACCGACACCACGGTGTTCTTTGCGATTTTCATTCGACTCTCCAAAATACGGTCACATTATACGATGCCCAAGCGGCCCCTTGACGACCGGCGCCATGTCGCCGGCGTTGCCGTTTCTCCCCCGCTACCCGACGTTCCCACGCCGCTTCTCGCCAACCTAACGCCGTCGCAATTCATGCGACGGTATTGGCAGAAGAAACCGCTGCTGATTCGCGGCGCCATTGCCGACATCGCACCACCGCTTTCGCGTAACGAATTGTTCGATCTCGCCTCGAGCGACGAGGCCGAATCGCGCCTCATTACGCACGCGCGCGGCACATGGCGTCTCGAACACGGTCCCTTCGAGCCCGACGATCTGCCGAGCGCGAAACGCCGCGAGTGGACGCTGCTCGTGCAGGGCGTCGACCTGCACGACGACCGCGCCCGCGCGCTGCTCGAGCGCTTCCGCTTCGTTCCCGACGCCCGCCTCGACGATCTGATGATCTCGTACGCGACCGACGGCGGCGGCGTGGGTCCGCACTTCGATTCTTACGATGTCTTTTTGCTGCAAGTCCACGGCAAACGCCGTTGGCGAATTTCCGCGCAAAAGGATCTGACCTTGAAGCCCGGACTGCCGCTGAAAGTTCTGGAGCACTTCGAGCCCGATGAGGAATGGGTGCTCGAGCCCGGCGACATGCTGTACTTGCCGCCGCATATCGCTCACGACGGCGTGGCGCTCGGCGAATGCATGACCTGCTCGATCGGCTTTCGGTCGCCGTCCGCGAACGAGCTGGTCGGCCAGTTCCTGTACCATCTGGCCGAACGCGGGTCGGCTGCGCCTGCCGCGCGTGGCGAAGCGCGCTACCGCGACCCTCGGCAGCCCGCCGTGACGCGCCCGGCGCAACTGCCGCCAGCGATGGTCGAGCAAGTGGGTGAAATCCTTTCGCGCATCCGCTGGAACGAGCGTGACATCGTGTCGTTTCTGGGCAGCTACCTGAGCGAGCCGAAGGCCCACGTGGTCTTCGACGCCCCCGAGCGCGCCCTCGGTGAAGCGGCATTCATGCGCGAAGCGGCCCGATCAGGCATTCGGCTCGACAAGAAAACGGTCTTGCTGTATGGAAACCAGACCTATTTCATTAACGGGGAAGAAGAGCGTTTGCCGAATCCCAAGAAATGGCTGACAGAACTGGCCGATACGCGCCAGATCGAGGGGCAACGCTTTGTAACACTCTCGGGCGATTCGGCGATGACAGCGCTGCTGCACGAGTGGTATTGTGCCGGCTGGGTCAGAGTCGGTGCTTTTGCCTGACGCTGTCGCCCATTGTTGGTTCAAAAACGTCAAAGTTTGTATTACAAAGACAACGTATTGGCCCTGCTTTGTCGACGGTCGGTACGAAAGTGCATATAATTTCCGCCCAAGCCGTGGGGAAGATTCACGCTCTGATGTGCATCCCACCAGCGGCCTAGGTTGGTGTTGGAGCACATTACCGGTATTATTTCGCGCTGTTGCTTACCTTTAACCATAAAAGGACGTGATCATGAAGAAATCCCTCCTCGTAGCATCCCTGTTGGCGGCTGTGGCTCTGGCTGCATGCAACAAGAGCAGCGACCAAGCAGCTGCTCCGGCTGCTAGCGAAGCCGCCGCTGCTTCGGCACCGGCTGCTGCCGCTTCGGACGCAGGTGCTGCTGCTTCGGGCGCTGCTGCTGCGAGCGACACGGGTGCTGCTGCAGCTTCGGCTCCGGCTGCTGCCGCTTCGGACGCAGGCGCTTCGGCTGCTGCTGCTGCTCCGGCTTCGGGCGCAAGCCAGTAAGCTTGACTGCCGCAAGGCAAGAAAAAACCGGCCCATGGGCCGGTTTTTTCTTTTTGGCGAACCGTTAAGCAGTTTGCATCGAGACACGGGCCCGCCCCGCTCTCCAGGCGTCTATCGCCTTTATCCCCTTAGTAGGCCCCTAACCAGCCGAAGCCATCGTCTTGTGAGGCCACTACGACGTCCTCACGGGCCGAACCGAGCACGTGAGCCAGTGCAGCCTGCGCAAGCTCGCCAAGGTTGTTCTGACGGCTCAGATGCGCCGCTACGATGTGTTTCAACCGTGTGCGATCAAGCGAAGCCAGGATAGCAGCTGCGGCGTCATTGCTTAGGTGTCCGTGATTCCCACCGATACGCGCCTTCAGCGAAGCCGGATAGCGACTTTGCGCGAGCATGGCGACGTCATGATTGCATTCGAGCACGAGTGCATCGCAGCCGCTCAGCATCGCCGTGATATGCGGCGTCGACATGCCGACATCGGTCAGCACGCCTAAGCGATAAGCACCGGTGGAGAAAACGAATTGAAGCGGTTCGCGAGCGTCGTGTGGAACGGTATAGGGCAGCACCTCGAGATCGCCGATCGCCGCCGCCTCGTCGCCCCACAGCACGTGTAAATCGACGTCGGCACTATCGGCACCCACGGCGCGGGCCGTGCCCCAGCTCATGTAGATCGGCAGCCCATGCTTACGCGCAAGCGTCAGCGCGCTGCCGATGTGATCGCTATGTTCGTGGGTGATGAGGACTGCATCGAGTTGTTCGATGCCGCACTCGAGCCGCGCAAGCCGCCGCTCGAGCTCTTTGGTGGAAAAACCGCAATCGAGCAGCACGCGCGTGGTCGTGCTGTCGCTCGACGCCTCGACAACGAGCGCATTACCTTCGCTGCCGCTGCCGAGGCTGGCAAAGCGCATGACGCGCTCAGTTCAGTTGCGCATGCAGCAACGACAGGATCTGCTGCGCTTGCGAGGAGGTGTCGACCTGGCCGTTCGCATCGACGACAGCGACTTGCGTCGCATTGTTGCCCGTCGAACGCACGCTGACGAGGAACTCCTGCGCCGCCTTCTCCTTCTGCTCGCTGTGGCCGCTATAGAACAGCTTGCCGAAGATCCCGTCGCCCTTGAGCTCTTCCATCGAATCGGCGTAGCGCACGTAGTACATGCCCTTCGTGCGGTCGCGGTTGTCGACGGTGAAATTCGTGCGATCGAGCGCCAGGCCCACGCGCAGCCATGCGCTATCGAACGACTCGGCCAGATCGAGCGTCGTCGCGCCGGCCGCCTTGTCGAGGTGCACCGGCGTGTTGCCCGGGCGTGCATCGGCCAACAGCTGGCGTGCCTGCGGATCGGTCAAGCCGAACTTCTGCATCAGCTTCGTCAGGAACACGGCCTCGAGGACCGGATTACGCGGGCGCTCGATCCAGCGCGACGACGACTTGTCCTGCCCCGTCAGCATTTCCTCCATCGCGCTGTGCGTGATCGAGATGTCGGTCGTGCCGTCCGGGCCACGCTCGACGAGCGTGCGGAAGCTGTCACGCGTACCCGACGAATAGGCGAAATCGATCACCTTGCCGATCGTGCGGCGGAACCAGTCGTCAGGAATGTTCGCGCGGTTTTCGGCCCAGTCGGTGGACATGATGCCCGTTGCCGGCACATCGTTCTTCAGCGCGAAGCCGTTTTCCTTCCAGAATTCCTCGAGCTGCGGCCACAGCTGATCGGGCTCACGGCCGTCGACGACGAGCCAGCGACGGTCGCCATCGCGTTCGATATGCATGCCGAACGGATCCTGCGCACTGGGCATGCCCTCGGTGGCATTGCCCGCTTGCGTGATGTTGCGCTTCGGCGCGCCGCCAAGCGCGGTACTGACCGGCGGTGCCAGATATTTCGGCTGCGTATTGGCCGTCGTCAGGTCGCTCGGGACGGCCAGCGTCGGCGCCGAGCCCGTTTCCTTGTAATTGACGCGGTCGGACGCGAACCAGTCGTTGAGTGTGTCGCAGCCCGCGAGCGTCGACAACACCAGCACGAGCGACGCCGTGCGGACGGCATGAGTGGAGAAAGCGGAACGTTTCATGGAGTCCTTCTGATGCGCAACGCGTTGCCTGCGGCTGCCGGGAGCGTAAGTCGATGACTGACGGTGAATGAAATGCGATTGACTGCGCGAGCCTGACGTCGGGCGCTCAGCCCTGTACGCCGCCTTCGCGCAACGCCGCACGCACGACCTCGTGATAACGCGCATCGAGCGGCGTCAGCGGCAGACGAATGCCGCCAGCCATCCGCCCCATTTCCTGAAGCGCCCATTTGACGGGGATCGGGTTCGATTCGATGAACAGATTCTTGTGCAGCGACAGCAGGCGCATATGAATCTCGCGCGCCGTCGTCACATCGCCCGCGAGCGCGGCCTTGCACAGCTCGCTCATCGCGCGCGGCGCGACGTTGGCCGTCACGGAGATGTTGCCGTGACCGCCCAGCAGCATCAGCGCGATCGCCGTGGGATCGTCGCCGCTGTAAATGCCGAAGTTGGCCGGCGCCGCCTTGATCAGCTGCGCGCCACGGTCGAGGTTGCCCGTCGCGTCCTTCACGCCGATGATGCCGGGCACCTGTGCGAGACGCAGGATCGTCTCGTTCGCCATGTCCGCCACCGTGCGGCCGGGGACGTTGTAGAGAATCACGGGCAGGTCGACCGCTTCGGCGATCTTCGCGAAATGGCGGTAGATGCCTTCCTGCGTCGGCTTGTTGTAGTACGGCACGACTTGCAGCGTCGCGTCGGCGCCGAGCGCTTTCGCGCGCTCGGTCAGCTCGATGGCTTCTGCCGTCGAATTGCCGCCTGCGCCGGCGATCACGGGGATGCGGCCCGCGGTGTGCTCGACGGCCGTCTTGATCATGAGGACGTGCTCTTCGACCGACAGCGTGGCCGATTCGCCGCTGGTGCCGACCACGACGAGCGCGTCGGTGCCTTCGTCGATGTGCCAGTCGATCAGCTTGCGAAATGCCGCCAGATCGAGCCCGCCGTCTTCGAGCATTGGGGTCACGATCGCGGGAATGCTACCGCGGATACGCACGCCGCCCTGGGTGCCGCTGGATGTGCCGTTAGCCATGAAACGCGATGAATTCAAACGTGAAAGCGCGATTGTAGCGGATTAGACGGCCAAATCGTAACGCGCGGGCGTCGTCGTCGCCGCAACCTCGTTGACCGCGCAGATGCGCTGGATGAAAGCGGGACGCTGTGCCGCACTAAAACCGTCTTCGAATGCGACGACGCGCAACGTGCCCCGCACCATTTCGAGCAATTCGCCGGGCGCGAGCAGGAACGCCGGATTCGATGGTTTGCCGACCGTTTCGTTGCCGCGAGCAAATGTTTCGTACAGCAAAATACCCCCTGGCGTGAGCGCCGCAAACAGCTGCGCCATCAGCGGCCGGTGCAGGTAGTTCGTGACGACGACGGCGCCGAACCGCTGCGTTTGTCCGAGCGGCCACGGGCTGCCGTCTTCGAGATCGGCCTCGACGGGCTGCACGCCCGCGATGCCGCGAAGTGCCGTGATATCGCGATCGATGGCGGTGACGCCGTGCCCGCGCGCGGCGAACCAGCGCGCGTGGCGGCCGCTGCCTGCCGCCACGTCGAGCACGGCCGCACCCGGGGCAACAAGGTGCGACCAGCGCACGATCCACTCGGACGGCCCGCTTGCCTCTTTCACGAGCGGTGCCGATCCCAGCGCAGGCATGCCTTCACTCACGCAACCTTGCATACCACGCCCGTCGCCCGCGCTCACGAGTACGACAGCCCCATCGCTTCGCGCACGTCGCGCATCGTCTCCGTCGCGAACTTGCGCGCCTTGTCGCAGCCGTCGGCCACGATCGCACGCAGCAGCGTCGGATCGTCCATGTACTTCTGCGCGCGCTCGAGCATCGGCTGCTGCTCGCGCAGAATGCCCTCGATGACGGGCTGCTTGCACTCGAGGCAACCAATACCGGCCGAGCGGCAGCCCTTCTGCACCCACTCGTGCGTCGTTTCATCCGTATAGACCTGGTGCAGCTGCCACACCGGGCACTTGTCGGGATCGCCCGGATCGGTGCGACGCACACGCGCCGGGTCGGTCGGCATCGTGCGCACCTTCTTCGTGATCGTTTCGGCGTCTTCACGCAGGCCGATCGTATTGCCATACGATTTCGACATCTTCTGGCCGTCGAGGCCTGGCATACGGGAGGCCTTCGTCAGCAGCACCTGCGGCTCGACGAGGATGATCTTGCGCGAACCTTCGAGGTAGCCGAACAGGCGCTCGCGATCGCTCATCGACAGGCTTTGCGACTCCTGCAGCATCGCGCGCGCTTGCTCGAGCGCCTCATCGTCACCCTCTTGCTGGTAGGCAATGCGCAGCTCGTGGTAGAGCTTCGAGCGCTTGCCGCCGAGCTTCTTCGCCGCTTCGAGCGCCTTTTCCTCGAAGCCCGGCTCGCGGCCATACAGGTAGTTGAAGCGCCGCGCGATCTCGCGCGTCATTTCGACGTGCGGCACCTGGTCTTCGCCGACCGGCACGAGCGAGGCGCGATACAGCAGGATGTCGGCGGCCATCAGGACCGGATAGCCGAGGAAGCCGTACGTCGACAGATCCTTGTCCTTGAGCTTCTCGATCTGCTCCTTGTAGGTGGGCACGCGTTCGAGCCAGCCCAGCGGCGCGCTCATGCCCAGCAGCAGTGCGAGCTCCGCATGCTCGGGCACGCGGCTCTGGATGAACAGCGTCGCCTGCGACGGATCGATGCCCGAGGCGAGCCAGTCGATCAGCACTTCCCACACGTTCTTTTCGATGACCTCGGGCGTTTCGTAGTGCGTCGTGAGCGCGTGCCAGTCGACCACGCAGAAGAAGCACGGGTACTCGGACTGCAGCCGAACCCAGTTCTTCAGCACGCCGTGATAGTGGCCGAGGTGCAGCGAGCCCGTGGGCCGCATGCCGGAAAAGATACGGTCTGGAAACATGGTTTTAGTTGAAGAGCGAAACGAGTGGAGTCAGGATAGCCGTCACGACATCGTAGCCGAGCGACACGAGCGGTCGCAGCCACACCTTCGTCAGAACGCCGGTCATGACGAGCGCCATCACGATGAAAAAACCGTACGGTTCGAGCCGCGCCAGGGCGATGGCCTGACGCGGCGGCAACAACGCGGTTAGCACGCGACCGCCATCGAGCGGCGGCAACGGAAAGAGATTGATCACGCCGAGCACGAGATTCACGCCGACGCCGGCTGCGGCCATGCGCGTGAAAAACGGCTCGTCGATCGACAAAACGGCAAGCGCGACGCCGAACACGCCCCACGCGAGCGCTTGCAAGAAATTGCAAGCCGGGCCGGCCAGCGATACCCACATGCTGCCCCAGCGCGGGTTGCGCAGATTGCGGAATGCGATCGGCACCGGCTTGGCGTAGCCGAACATGAATGCGCCGCCAGTCGCGAAATAAAGCAGCAAGGGAATCGCGATCGTGCCGAGCGGATCGATGTGGCGCATGGGGTTGAGCGACACCCTGCCCATCATGTAAGCGGTGTTGTCGCCGAGCAGCCGCGCCACATAGCCATGCGCCGCCTCGTGCAGCGTGATGGCGAAAATCATCGGCAATGCGTAGACCGCGATCGTTTGTATCAAGGAAGCATCCATAGCGCGTCATTGTAGCAAGGGGGCAAAGCTCGATCGCGCATCGCACCCTCTACCCGACGGCCAACGCGGCGCGCGTGCGGCATCACTACGCCTCGAGCCCGAAAGGCCCGAGCGGGCCACGCCCAGCGCGGACCAGTACGGGCTCGTCGCCGGTCAGATCGACCACGGTCGACGGTTCGCGCGGACAGGCACCACCGTCGATCACCAGATCGAGCTGCTTTTCGAGGCGCTCGCGGATCGCCTCGGGATCGTTGAGCGGTTCGGTATCGGGCGGCAGGATCAGCGTCGTCGCGATGAGCGGTTCGCCGAGCGATTCGAGCAGCGCCAACGTGATCGCGTGATCGGGCACGCGCAGCCCGATCGTCTTGCGCGACGGGTGCGACAACCGTCGCGGCACTTCCTTCGTCGCCTGCAGGATGAACACGTAGGGTCCCGGCGTGACCGACTTGATCAGGCGGAACTGCCGATTGTCGACCATCGCGAACGTTGCCAGCTCCGAGAGATCGCGCACGACCAGCGACAGATGCTGGCGCTCGTCGAGTCCGCGAATGTGGCGCAAGCGCGTGACCGCCTCCTTGTCGTCGAGCCGGCACGCGAGCGCGTAGCTCGAGTCGGTCGGCAACGCGAGCACCCCGCCGTTTTTGACGATCTGCACGGCCTGCGCGATAAGCCTCGGCTGCGGATCGTCGGGGTGAATCCGAAAAAATTGGGACATGGTCCAGGAAATTGGGGGAACGGAGGCCGCGCGACTCACGCGGCGCGCATCTGCATTCGCATTCGGAACAACTTGCGCGCGCCGACCGGCCGCGCGCGAAGACGCAGCGCCCGGCGTTAGAGCCAGCGCTCCCAGACAGGCGTCAGGCCAGCCGGCAACGGCGGCAGGCTGCCGAGTTCGACCCGGCCCTCGCCCGGCCCGTGAAAATCGGAGCCGCGCGACGCTTCGAAGCCGAAACGGCGCGCCACGCCGGCATACTCGCGGTACTGATCGGGCGTGTGGCTGCCCGTGACCACCTCGATCGCCTTGCCGCCCAGATCGATGAACTGGCCGAATAGCGTATCGAACTCGAGCTGCGTGTAGCGATAGCGCCCTGGATGCGCGACGATCGCCACGCCGCCGGCCGCGTTGATCCAGCCGACCGCATCCTCCAGCGAAGCCCAGCGGTGCGGCACATAGCCGGGCTTGCCGTCGCCGAGGAAATGGTCGAACACGTCGGCGGTCGACGCCGCAAAGCCCTGCTCGACCAAGTAGCGCGCAAAGTGCGTACGCGAAATCAGATCGGGATTCGACACGTACTGCAACGCCCCCTCGTACGCACCGGGCATACCCAGCGCCTCGAGCGCCGCGCCGATTTCCCTGGCGCGCGCCGCCCGCCCATGACGCGTCGCATAGAGGCCTTCGGCGAGCGCGGGACAAGCGGGGTCGATGCCGAGACCGACGATATGAACGGTGCGCGAAGCCCACGTCACGGAGATCTCGACGCCCTCCACGTAGCCCATGCCAAGTTCCTCGGCGACCCGGCGCGCTTCGCCCTGACCGGCGACTTCGTCGTGGTCGGTCAGCGCCCACAGCGTTACGCCGCCCTGATGCGCGCGGCGCGCGACGTCGGCGGGCGCGAGCAGGCCGTCGGAAACGTTGGAATGGCAATGCAGATCGGCGTTCATTCTGTAGGACGTGAAGTGGCATCGCCATTCTACTGCAACGCGGGATGCCGCTTCGTCCCGGCGTAGCAAGCCGGCGTACGCCTTCGCGCTACGCGCAAAACGCCTCGATCAGCGCCGCGACCTGCTCGGGCTGATCGTGATGGACCATGTGGCCCGCCTCCTCGATGTACTTTTCGCGCCAGTCGGGAAACGCACGAAAACGCGCCTTGTACTCCGCGAGTGGAATCTCGCCCGCGAGCATGGCCAGCGTCGGCGAGGCCACCGCCTCCACATGCAGCACCTTGGCTTGCACCCGGGACCAGGTCGCCATCACCTCGTCGAGACGGTACAGCAGCGGCCCGTGCAGTTTGTGCGCCGGATCGGCCAGCAGGACGTAGCGGCCGTCCTCTGCGCGCCTCGCCCAATGCTGCGCCAGAAAGCGCGCGCGCTCAGGCGCCAGGCGCGGGTTCGTCTTGATCAGGCGCGCGCCGACGTCTTCGAGCGTCGCGTACGACCTCAGCGTCGGTGGCTCGCGCATGTCGTCAAGCCATGCCGCGAGCCGGCGCGGGGCCTGCTCGGCACGCGCGGGCGCGAGACCGAATCCCTCGAGATCCACCACGCGACGCACCCGTTCGGGCCGCGCGCCCGCATACAGGCACACGACGTTCGCCCCCATGCTGTGGCCGACCAGATTGACCGGCCCCGTCGGCGCGTAATGATCGAGCAGCGCCTCGAGATCGGACAGGTATTCGTGGAACCAGTAACCGCCGCCGCCGCTTTCGGCCACCGGCCAATCCGAGAGTCCGAAGCCGCGCGCATCGGGCGCGATCACCTGCCAGTCCCCGCCGAGCGCGTCGACGACGAACTGGAACGACGCGGACACATCCATCCAGCCATGCAGCATGAACAGCGTCGGCGCGTCGGGACTGCCCCAGCGGCGCACGTGAAGCTTCACGCCGCGCACCGTGACGAAGTCGGATTGTGGAAGGTTCATGAGATCACCGCCCCAAAAAAACGAATGGTCGTTCGATTATATCGGGACAGCGGAAGATTTGCGCAACGCAGCACGCCATGCGCATGATCCATGGCGTGCATAGCGATCGCCGGATGGCATGCCGATGCGGCACCTGATGGCGCCGCGTGCGGCGGCAGCCGATCAGCGTTCGCCGGAGGCAGCGGCATCCAGTGCAACCAGCGCCGCCAGTTCGGCCTCATCGAAACCAGCATCGCGCCGGGCGTCGAAATTGAACGGACCTCGCAAGCGTGGCGCGCGATGCTCGTCGGCAAGCTGGACATAGGCCGCATGCGGATCGAGCCCGCGCCCGTCGCAGAGGTGACGGAACCAGTGATTGCCGATGCGCACATGGCCGACTTCATCGCGCAGGATCACGTCGAGGATCGCGGCGGAAGCCGTGTCCCCGGCCTGCACGAGGCGGGCGCGGATCGGCGGCGAGGCGTCGAGACCGCGCGCCTCGAGCGTGCGCGGCACGAGCGCCATGCGTGCGAGCACGTCGCCGCGCGTACGCTCGCACATGTCCCACAAGCCGTCGTGCGCGGGGAAGTCGCCGTACGCGTGGCCGAATTGGTCGAGCCGCGCCGCAAGCAGCGTGAAATGGTGCGCCTCCTCCGCTGCCACGCGCAGCCAGTCGCCGTAAAACGCCTCCGGCATGCCCGCGAAGCGCCATACGGCATCGAGCGCCAGATTGATCGCGTTGAATTCGATATGCGCGAGCGCATGCAGCAAGACGGCCCTGCCCGCCTCCGACTGCATGCTGCGATGCAAGAGCCGCCGCGGTGCCACGAGCTCCGGTCTCAAAGGACGCCCCGGCAGGCCATCAGGTTCGTCGATCGGCTCGTCCGGATCGCAATCGAGCTCGCCGGCCAGCCAGCACGCATAGAGTGCGCGCACCGCGCTTGCTTTGGCCGGTGGATCGGGCTCGATCAGCGCGGCTAGCGCGGCACGGCGGACACTCGATCGGAGCGAGGCAGGAGTAGCAATAGGGTCGGTCATCGGCAAAGTACAACGGGCCAACGGCCCACCCGGGCCGGGGCGCTTTCGAGCAGCGCGCCGCAGCATGAGAGCGGACCGTTTACAATAAGCGATTCGACTTCCCGCGCATCACGCGATGCGCCGGCGCCAGGCCCTATTTTACCGGCCGATGCGCCGCCCGAAAGCTTTGCATGGGACCAGAGACATTATGGCGATCTACAAGCTCGGCGAGCATGCCCCCACGATCCACGAAAGTGTGTTCCTGGCCGATACCGCAACCATCATCGGCCGCGTGACGCTCGAAGAAAACGCGAGTGTCTGGTTCGGCGCGGCACTGCGCGGGGACAACGAGCCGATCACGATCGGCGCGGGCAGCAACGTGCAGGAAGGTTCGGTGCTGCACACGGACCCGGGTTACCCGCTCGTCGTCGGCGCCGACGTCACGATCGGCCACCAGGCGATGCTGCACGGCTGCACGATTCACGAGGGTTCGTTGATCGGCATTCAGGCCATCATCTTGAATGGTGCGGTGATCGGCCGCAATTGTCTGGTTGGCGCCGGCGCGGTCGTCACCGAAGGCAAGGTGTTTCCCGATCGCTCGCTGATCCTGGGCTCGCCTGCGCGCGTCGTGCGCGAGCTGAGCGACGAGGACGTCGTCCGGCTCCGCCAAAGCGCGGCAATTTATGTGAAACGCCGTGAAGATTTCAAAGCGCAGCTCGTGCGCATCGGCTGACGTGATGGCGAACAAGCTCACGCCATGGCTCACGAGCGGTATCGACGATTGAAGGCAAAAGGATTGAAGGAAAAAGTGGTGGAAGATCAGCTGCAAAAATTCATGTTCAGCGCGGCGCCCGTCCGTGGCGAGATCGTTTCGCTGCGCAACACGTGGCAAGAAGTGCTGGCCCGCAGGCAGTACCCGGGCCCGGTACGGGACATCCTCGGTGAGATGATGGCCGCGTGCGCGTTGCTGTCCGCGAATCTGAAGTTCGACGGCACGCTGATCATGCAGATCTTCGGCGACGGCCCCGTGAAGATGCTGGTCGTGCAGTGCAGCTCGGACCTCACGATGCGCGCGACGGCGAAATTCTCGAACGACCTCACCACCCCGGAAGGCGCGTCATTGCCGTTCGCGGAACTGCTCAACGCGAGCAGCCATGGCCGCTGTGTCATCACGCTCGATCCGAGCGACAAGCGTCGTGGCCAGCAGCCCTATCAAGGCATCGTGCCCTTGAACGGCGAGGACGGCCCGCTGCAGTCGATCGCGCAGGTGCTCGAGCACTACATGCATCATTCCGAACAGCTCGATACCCGGCTGTGGCTGGCCGCGAACACCGAGCGCGCGGTCGGCATGCTGCTCCAGAAGTTGCCGGGCGATGGCGGCATCGTGCCCCACCCGGGCACCCACGATGCGGATACGTGGGACCGCGTCTGCGTGCTCGGCGGAACGCTGTCGCAGGAAGAACTGCTCAAGGAAGAGCCGCACACGCTGTTCAAGCGTCTGTTCTGGCAGGAAAACGTCCAGCATTTCGCGCCGGCCCCGGCCCGCTTCGAATGCAGCTGCTCGCGCGAGAAAGTCGGCGCGATGTTGAAAATGCTGGGACGCGAGGAAGTCGATAGCGTGATCGAGGAAACCGGCCAAGTCGAAATTCACTGCGAATACTGCAATCAGCGCTACGAGTTCGATCCCGTCGACGTCGTACAGCTCTTTACCACCAGCGGTGTATCGGCAGGCATCACGCCTGCCGGCGAACAGCGTCATTGAGCAGGACGAGCGCCGCAACCTAGCACCGCCGAGCGAACGCGACGCCTACCAAGGAGGTCGTCATGAATCCCCCCATCCGCCTGCTTCCCGTCTTGCCGCGCGGCAGCGGCGCACAGGCGCTGCTCGGCGTGCTAGCTGCCGGCGTGTTGCTGTCCGGCTGTGTCGTAGCGCCTTCGGGGCAGGTCCTGAGCCGGCTCGCCCCCGAACAACCAGGGGCCGCTGCGCCGGCGCACCCGCTCACCGAGACTGAGAAAAAGCGTTACGACGAGATCGACCAACAGGTCATCAAGGAACAAAACGAAGCGATGGCCGCCGACGAATGGGCGCGCTATTGGGCACCGAACTACTATCCGGCCTACCCGGCGTACTATCCCGCACCCGTCATGTTCGGCGGGTATTACGGTGGCTGGAACGGTGGAGTGGGCTACTACAGCCCGGGATGGTGGTGGTAACAGACGATGAAGACGATGAGGCCGCGACCTGCAACCGCCCTGCAGCACTCGCCCCGTTCATGAACTCACTCACGAACTAACGCGGATCACTCGCCGCTTTTACCTTTGGGTGCGGCAGCGGCATGCTTGGCCGCAGCCTTCTTATCCTTGTTTTTGTCCGCGTGCTTCTTGTCGGCCTTATCGCCTTTCAGGCGCGAGACCGGATTCGGCACGACGCTGACGGGCGCAGCCGACACTTCGCCGCGCGTCGACGTGTTGCTCGGCGCAGCGGATACGACGCTCGGCGTCGAGTTCGGCGACACGAACTGCACGAACACCTCACCGTCCTTGACCATGCCCATCTCGTAACGGGCGCGTTCCTCGACGGCGGCCGTGCCGTTTTGCAGGTCCTGCACTTCCCCTTCGATCCGCTCGTTACGCACCTTCTCGTCGGCGTTCTTTTGCTGCTGCACGTCCAGTTGCTCGCGCAACTCGTGCACGCGCAACCAACCGCCATGACCCCACCAGAGCGGAAATTGGATCAGCGCGAGCAGGACGACGAGAACGACAGTGACGAGCCGCATGCGAAAGGTGCCGTAAATTCAAAGCCGCCCCGGCTAAAGCACGGGGCGGCGAGCAAAGCGTGGAGAAGCTGGATCGTTCGTTTAACGCAGGTTATAGAACGTCGACTTGCCGGGATAGCTTGCGATATCGCCGAGATCTTCCTCGATGCGCAGCAGCTGGTTGTACTTCGAGATGCGATCGCTACGCGAGAGCGAGCCGGTCTTGATCTGGCCGGCGTTCAGACCGACGGCGATGTCGGCGATCGTCGAATCCTCGGTTTCACCCGAGCGGTGCGAGATCACGGCCGTGTAGCCGGCGCGCTTGGCCATCTCGATCGCCGCGAACGTCTCCGTCAGCGTGCCGATCTGGTTGATCTTGATGAGGATCGAGTTCGCGATGCCCTTCTCGATGCCTTCCTTCAGGATGCGCGTGTTCGTCACGAAGAGGTCGTCGCCGACGAGCTGGATCTTCTTGCCGAGCTTGTCGGTCAGCAGCTTCCAGCCGGCCCAGTCGCTTTCGTGCATGCCGTCTTCGATCGAGACGATCGGGAACTTGTCGGCGAGCGTCGCGAGATAGTCCGTGAACTCGGCCGACGACAGTTGCAGCCCTTCGCCTGCGAGCTGGTACTTGCCGTCGTGGTAGAACTCGCTGGCCGCGCAGTCGAGCGCAAGCAGCACGTCTTCGCCGGCGCGGTAGCCGGCCTTCTCGATGGCCTGCAGGATCGTCGACAGGCACTCATCGTTGCTGCCGAAGTTCGGCGCGAAGCCGCCTTCGTCACCGACCGCCGTGCTCATGCCGCGATCCGAGAGGATCTTCTTCAGCGCATGGAACACTTCCGCGCCGCAACGCAGCGCTTCGCGGAACGTCGGCTGGCTGACCGGGACGATCATGAATTCCTGGATGTCGAGGCTGTTGTTCGCGTGTGCGCCGCCGTTGACGATGTTCATCATCGGCACGGGCAGCTGCATCGCGCCCGAACCGCCGAAATAGCGGTACAGCGGCAGGCCCGCTTCTTCGGCAGCGGCCTTGGCGACAGCCATCGACACAGCCAGCATCGCATTCGCGCCCAGGCGCGACTTGTTGTCGGTACCGTCGAGCTCGAGCAGCGTCTTGTCGAGGAACGCCTGCTCCGATGCATCGAGGCCCATGATGGCTTCGGAAATCTCGGTGTTGATGTGCTCGACCGCCTTCAGCACGCCCTTGCCGGCGTAACGGCCCGCTTCTCCGTCACGCAGCTCGATCGCTTCGCGCGAACCGGTCGATGCGCCCGACGGCACCGCCGCGCGGCCCATCGTGCCCGATTCGAGCAGCACATCGCATTCGACGGTCGGGTTGCCTCGCGAGTCCAGAATCTCACGGCCGATGATGTCTACGATTGCACTCATGATTTCCTCAAGAAATGACGTTGAATTCTGCTTGTGACGATGTCGGCGAAGCCGGCGCGCCCTCGACACTGCGCACTTGCGCGCACGCTGCGTGGCCGCCGGCCGGCATCATCAGTTGAAATCGCTTTCGAGCAACGGCGCGCGCTTGACCACCGAGTCGAGCGCGACGAGCGTCTCGAGCAGTTCGCCCATGCGCTTGAGCGGCACGGCGTTCGGGCCGTCCGACAGCGCGCAGGCCGGGTCCGGGTGCGTCTCCATGAACAGCCCCGCCACGCCAACCGACACCGCCGCGCGCGAGAGCACCGGCACGAATTCGCGCTGGCCGCCTGAGCTCGTGCCTTGCCCGCCGGGCAATTGCACCGAATGCGTCGCATCGAACACGACCGGTGCGCCCGTCTCGCGCATGATCGCCAGCGAGCGCATGTCGGACACGAGATTGTTGTAACCGAACGAAACGCCGCGCTCGCAGGCCATGAAGCGGTCTTCCGACAACCCTGCTTCACGTGCCGCATCGCGCGCCTTGTCGATCACGTTCTTCATGTCGTGCGGCGCGAGGAACTGGCCTTTCTTGATGTTCACGGGCTTGCCCGAGCGCGCGCAAGCCTGGATGAAGTCGGTCTGGCGGCACAGGAATGCCGGCGTCTGCAGCACGTCGACGACGGCCGCGACGGACTCGACCTCTTCGATCGCATGAACGTCCGTCAGGACGGGCACGCCGAGTTGGCGCCGCACTTCGGAAAGGATGCGCAAGCCTTCGTCCATGCCGAGCCCGCGGTAGGACTTGCCCGAGCTGCGATTGGCCTTGTCGTACGACGATTTGTAGATGAACGGAATGCCGAGCTTCGCGCAGATCTCTTTGAGGCGCCCTGCCGTATCGATCGACATTTGCTCCGATTCGATCACGCAGGTGCCCGCGATCAGAAAGAACGGCTTATCGAGACCGACCTCGAAATCGCACAGCTTCATGCCTGCTCCTGACGGTGCGCGAGCGCTGCCTGAACGAACGACTTGAACAACGGATGCCCGTCACGCGGCGTCGACGTGAATTCGGGGTGGAACTGCACACCGACGAACCACGGGTGCATGTCGCGCGGCAACTCCATCATCTCGGGCAGATCCTCGCTCGGGGTACGGGCGCTGATGATAAGGCCGCCCGCTTCGAGCTGGGGCACGAGCCGGTTATTGACTTCATAACGGTGGCGGTGACGCTCGTTCACATCCTTGCCGTAGATCGACTCGGCCAACGTGCCGGGCTTGATCGGGCAACGCTGCGAACCCAGGCGCATCGTGCCGCCGAGATCCGACTCTTCCGTGCGCTTCTCGACGCGCCCTTCGCGGTCGAACCACTCGTTGATCAGCGCGACGACGCGGTGCGGCGTTTCCGGGTCGAATTCGGTGCTGTTCGCGTCCTTGAGGGCGACCACGTCACGCGCGAATTCGATGACTGCGAGCTGCATGCCGAGGCAGATGCCCAGATACGGCACCTTCGCTTCGCGCGCATAGCGGATCGCGGCAATCTTGCCTTCGGTGCCGCGTCGGCCGAAGCCGCCCGGCACGAGCACGGCGTCGAGATGCTTGAGGCTGTCGACACCCTCTTGCTCGATCTGCTCGGAGTCGATGTATTCGATGTTGACCTTCGTCGACGTATGCAACGAGGCGTGCCGCAGCGCTTCGATCAGCGACTTGTAGGACTCCGTCAGATCGACGTACTTGCCGACCATGCCGATCGTCACTTCATGCTCGGGGTGCTCGAGCTTCTGGACGATGTCGGTCCACATCGACAGATCGGCCGGATTCGGCGAGAGCTTGAGCTCGTCGCAGATGATGCTGTCGAGCCCTTGGTCGTGCAGCATCTGCGGAATCTTGTAGATGCTGTCGACGTCCCACACCGAGATGACGGCGTCTTCGGGCACGTTCGAGAACATCGAGATCTTCTTGCATTCGTCGTCGGGAATGCGGCGATCGGCGCGGCACAGCAGCACGTGCGGCAAAATGCCGATCTCGCGCAGCTTCTGCACGCTGTGCTGGGTCGGCTTCGTCTTGAGCTCGCCGGCCGTCGCGATGAACGGCACGAGCGTCAGGTGAACGAAGCAGGCGCTGTTGCGGCCCAGGCGCAGGCTCATCTGCCGCGCGGCCTCGAGGAACGGCAGCGACTCGATGTCGCCGACCGTGCCGCCGATCTCGACGATCGCGACATCAGGCTCCCCGCAGGTTGCCGACGCGGCCCCGCGCTCGATGAACGCCTGAATCTCGTTCGTGATGTGCGGGATCACCTGCACCGTCTTGCCGAGATAGTCGCCACGACGCTCCTTGCGGATCACCGATTCGTAGATCTGGCCCGTCGTGAAGTTGTTGGCCTTGCGCATCTTCGTGCTGATGAAGCGCTCGTAGTGGCCGAGGTCCAGATCCGTCTCCGCGCCGTCTTCCGTCACGAACACTTCCCCGTGCTGGAACGGGCTCATCGTGCCGGGGTCGACGTTGATGTAGGGATCGAGTTTGAGGAGGGTGACTTTGAGGCCGCGCGATTCGAGAATCGCGGCGAGAGAGGCGGCGGCAATGCCCTTGCCGAGGGACGACACTACGCCGCCGGTGACGAAAACATATTTGGTCATCGCTGGATGCTCGCGGGAAAAACGGATTATACCGTAAAGGTAGCCCCGAACCGCAGCATTGCGCGGCTGGCCGTCTAGCTTCCCGCACCGAGCCGGTGCAGCATTCGCTGCAAGGCCCGCGCCGTCTCGATCGGCTTTTCCATGGGGAAAAGGTGTGAGCCCTCTAGCCATTCGAACTGCCCCGCCGTCGCGCGTCGAGTCGCGCCCAGGCCGACCTGCCGGATCTCGCGCGATTGCGTGCCCGCGATGAACCCCACGGGCACCGGCGCACCGTGCGCAAGACGCGCGCCGAGCGTGCGCGGCAACGTGCGGTAAATCAGGTATTCGACCTGCCGGTCGAACGCGAGCGTGCGCGTGCCATCGGCACCCGTCTGCGGAATGCCGAAGTCGACGTAATCGGACAGCATGCGCTCGTCCCAGCGCGCAAACGCGGGCTTCGTATGAAAGTGCCGCCACGCTTCCTCGCGGCTCGCCCACTGCGTTCGGCGCGTACGCGTGGCCGCGGCCGGCGAGAGCCGTTCGTCCAGGCCCGTCCACTGCGTGACGCGCAGCAGGTTCGCGCGCCAGCCCGCGATGACGGGCGAATCGAGCATCACGACGCCGCGCACCCATTGCGGCCGTTTGAGCGCTGCCATCAGCGATAGATAGCCCCCCAGAGAATGGCCGACGAGCCATACGGGACGCTCGAAGCGATTGCCGATGTCTTCAAGCAGCTGGTCGACGAGATGCGGCCAATCGCTCGTGACCGGATAACGCGCGTCGTGCCCGATGCGCTCGATGTGGCGCAGCTCGTAATCGTCGGCGAGCTCCGCAAAAATCGTCCGATACGTGGATGCTGGAAAACCGTTCGCGTGCGAGAAGTGGATGACCTCTTTCAAGCTCCGCTGCTCCTGTTCATATTTGTGTCTTATCCGTCCATCCAATAGCGGCGATGCGTGTCGCGATAGCGCTCGAGCGTCAGCACACCGGCATCGAGTTCGATGCGCGCCGCACCGTCGAGATCGGTGCGTGCCAGTTCGATGCCGCGGGCCGCGAAGCGCGACCAGACGCTCGGATGGGGGTGGCGAAATCGATTGCGATAGCCTAACTGAAAAACCGCGACGCGCGGATCAACCGAATCGAGGAAAAGTTCGGTCGACGAAGTCTTGCTGCCGTGATGCGCGACGAGCAGCACGTCGGCCGCGAGCGCCTGCGGTGCGCGCGTGCGGAGCAGGCGCTCGATGGCGGCATCGATGTCGCCCGTCAGCAACGCCGAGAAACTGGGCGCAGTCACTTTCAGCACGCACGACTGCGCATTCGACTTCGTCGGCAACGGCCCCGCATCGGGCCACAGCACCACGAACTCGACGCCGTCCCATTGCCAGCGCTGCCCTGCCGCACAGCGCACCGTCTCGGCCTGGACGGCGCGAGCCGTATCCCACAGCGCGTTCGCGGACGGCAGGCCGCCCAGCAGTTGCCGAACCCCTCCCACGCCGAGCGCGTCGAGCACGGCCGGCGCCCCGCCCGCGTGATCCGCGTCGGCATGGCTGATCACGAGCGCGTCGAGCGTCGGCACCCCATTCGCGCGCAGGTACGGCACGACGAGGCGCTCTCCCGCATGGGTCGACTCCGGGCCAGGCCCCGCATCGAACAACAGTGCATGGCGGGCCGTCTCGACGACGATCGCCGAGCCCTGCCCGATGTCGAGCGCAGTCAGCCGAAAAGCACCGTGCGCGATGCTTGCCGGTGGCGGCCACGCCAGCGGCAGCCACGCGAGCGGCGCGCAAAAGCGCAACGGCCAGCCGCGCGGCATCAGACACCACAGAATGCCGGCATAGGCCGAGAGCCACGCCCACACGCTCGGGCGCGGCAAATGCCACTCGGCCCACGGCTGGCTCGCCAGCGCCGCGAGCATCCGCATCAGCGGCACCAGCAGCGCGTGCGCACTTTGCCAGGCGAGCGCATCGAGCGGCGCCGGCAGCACGATACCCACCAGGACAGCCGGCACGACGAGCGCGCTGACCCACGGAATCGCCACCGCATTCGCGATCGGGCCCGCGATCGACACCTGTGAGAACCACCATGCCGTCAGCGGCGCGAGCCCGATCGTCACCGCATACTGGGCTCGCAAGGCGCTTGCGACATGCTCGCGTGCCGCCGCCATGCGGCCGCGCATCGCAGTGCGCCAGTCGGGCCGCATCCGCTGTTGCGCGCGGGGCCTGTCGGCATCGGCTGTGTCGTCAGCAGACTCGACGCGCTCCGGGGCGCGAACGCGCAAGCGCGCATGCAACGCGAACAGGATCAGCGCGACGGCGCCGAACGACAGCCAGAAGCCGGCCGTGACGACAGCCCACGGATCGACGATCAGCACGAGTGTCCCGGCCCACGCGAGTGCCAACGACGGCGCGACGCTGCGCCCGAGCGCAAACGCGACGCCGCTGACGGCAAGCATCGCGAGCGCACGCTGCGCCGGCACGTTGAAGCCCGCCAGGGCCGCATACGCGGCGGCACCGCACACGCCGGCCAGCGTTGCGACGATCGGCGCAGGCACGATGAGGGGCCACGCGCGCCGGCCTTTCATCGTCAGGGCTGCGCCGAGCCAGATTGACCGCCGCCAGAGCCAGCCCGAGAGCACCGCAATCCAGCCCGCGACGAAGCCGATGTGCAGCCCCGAGATCGCGACCAGATGACTCGTGCCGGTCCGCCGCAGCACGACGCGCTCCATCTCGTCGATGGCGTCTTGCGCGCCGATCGCGAGCGCCATCACGATGCCGCGATGCGGCGCATTCGTGAGCACCTCGCCCATCCGCGTACGTAACGCGAAACGCCAGCGGTCAATCGTCGTGATCAAGCCACCCGCCGTACCGGGCAGTCGTCGCGCCCGTGCCGGCGACGCCACGTAGCCGGTCGCCCTCACGCCGCGCGCGAGCCATGCGGCTTCGGCATCAGCGCCAGCAAAATTGGCGTAGCCGTGCGGCCGTTTGAGCCGCACCGTCAGGCGCCAGCGATCGCCGGGGACCAGCTCGGGCGCGCCGCGCCCAAAACGGTCGATCCAGCTCAACTGCAGGGTGGAAGGAAAGCGGTCGAGACCGGTCGCACGACGCGCGCTTTCGACGTCGACGGCAAACTGCATGCGCACGCCCCGCTTCTCGAGCACGGGCAGACCGCGCACGTGACCGGTCACGTCGATGTCGCGCCCTTCCCATGCCGTCGGCAGCACCTCGCGCAACCGCAGCTCGGCGCGCCACGCGGCATAGCCAAAGCCCGTGAGCGCTGCCGCAAGCGCGGCCAGGCCCAACACGCCCGCGCGCCGCCAGCCACCCACTGTTTGCGCGTCACACCCGGTACGCCCGCGCATGAAGGCGAGCGCGCCAAGCGCAAGACAAACCAGCGCACCCCCACCCCACTCGACACGCGTGGGCAACGCCGCCTGCTGCTGTAACACGACGACCCCGAGCATGAACGCGCACAGCACGACCCGCATCGCCCCTCCCTTCGACGAGCACGCCGCACGCCGCCTCGAGCGAGCCGGCCATGGCGCAAACTGTTCGGGGGATTATGCGTGGCTCAGCGCGAGGCGGGGCAGCGCTTCGTGCGCGTTAGCCATCGTGCCAAGGGCCAGCGCCTCGGCCGAGAGGCCGCGCAGCTCGGCCAGCACGGCGCCGATGCGCGGCACCTGGTCGGGGGTGTTGCGCTCCTTGTATAGCCAAGCCGGCGAGATGTCGGGCGCATCGGTCTCGACGACGATGGCCTCGAGCGGCAGCTCGGCCGCCAGACGACGAATCTGACGCGCGCGCTCGAACGTCACGTTGCCGCCGAAGCCGAGCCGCATGCCCTGCTCGATGAAGCCGTGCGCCTGCTGAAAGCTGCCGTTGAACGCATGAGCGATGCCGCGCTTGATCGCAAACTGCCGGAGCCCTTTGAGCACGGCGTCTTGCGACTTGCGCACGTGACAGATGACGGGCAGCTCGAACTCGCGGGCGAGCTTGAGCTGGGCCTCGTAGAAGAAGCGTTGCCGCGCCTCGTCGAGGCCCGGCACGAAGAAGTCGAGCCCGATCTCGCCGATGCCGACAAAGCGCGGATCGGCCAGGCTCGCCTCGATCTCGGCGCGCAGCGTGTCCAGGTCGCCGTCGGCCGCCCGCGGCGTATAGAGCGGATGGATACCGAGCGCGTAAGCGCCGCCGTCGAGCGCATGTGCCAGCGCGCGCACGGTCGCGAAGTTGGCGCGTTCGACAGCCGGGATGACCATGCGCGAGACGCCTGCCGCCTGCGCCGAGCGCGCCACCGCCTCGCGGTCGGCGTCGAACTCGCAAGCATCGAGATGGCAATGCGTATCGATCCACATGGCGGCACGCCTCGCTATGGAAACGGAGAAACGGGATGCGGCTCGCCGTCAGACCGGCACGGACGGCTCTTCGCGCAGCACGCCGTCGCGCAAGCGCAACGTGCGGTCGCAGCGCGCCGCGAGATCGGGATCGTGCGTGACGATGATGAAGCTCGTCTCGAGCGTCTCCGACAGCTCCAGCATCAAGTTGAAGACCGTATCGGCCGTCGCGCCGTCGAGGTTGCCGGTTGGCTCGTCGGCCAGCACGCAGGCCGGCTTCGTCACCAGCGCGCGCGCGATCGCGACACGCTGCCGCTCGCCACCGGAAAGCTCGCCTGGACGATGCTTGGCGCGATGCCCGAGCCCGACGCGCTCGAGCGTGGCCAGCGCCTCGCGGCGCGCCTCTTCGGCCGGCAGACGGCGAATGCGCAGCGGCATCGCCACGTTGTCGAGCGCGCTGAATTCGGGCAGCAGATGATGGAATTGATAAACGAAGCCGAGCGCGCGATTGCGCAAGTCGTTGCGCTCACGTTCGGCCAGTTGCGTGAACGGCTTGCCGAGCAGCGACACGCTGCCCGTGCTGGGCTCATCGAGCCCGCCCAGCACATGCAACAGCGTGCTCTTGCCCGAGCCCGACGCGCCGACGATCGCGAGCTTCTCGCCGCGGCGCACCGTCAGATGTGCGCTCGTCAGTACGGAGACGCTCAGGCCGCCCTGAACGAACGATTTCGAAATGCCGCTCGCCTCGAGCACGTATTCGCCTACGCCGGAAGAATTCCGCATGGTTCGGTCGATCCCCGGTTGTTCGATCGTGAGCTCATTCATAGCGCAGTGCCTCCGCTGGCCGCACCTTCGCGCCGCGCCAGCTCGGATAAAGCGTCGCCAGTGACGACAGCGCGAACGCGATCACGCCGATTTTCACCACGTCGCCGGGTATGAGGTCGGACGGCAGCTCGTTAATGAAATAAACGGACGGCGGCAAGAACTGCACGCCGAGCAGATGTTCGATCATCGGTACGAGCCACGGAATGCTCCACGCGATGAGACAGCCGAGCGCCACGCCCGTGGCCGTGCCGACGAAGCCGATCGTCATGCCTTGCACGACGAAGATCTTCATGATCGAGCCCGGCTGCGCGCCGAGCGTGCGCAGAATCGCGATGTCGGCCTGTTTGTTGGTGACGGTCATGACGAGCGACGAAACCAGGTTGAACGCGGCCACGGCGATGATCAAGGTCAGGATGATGAACATCATGCGCTTCTCGATCTGCACGGCCGAGAACCACGTCTTGTTCTGCTGCGTCCAGTCACGGATGTACAGGTCGCCCGACAGCGTGTGCGAGAGCTCGCGCGCGACGGCCGGCGCCTGCTGCATGTCCTTCAGGCGCAGTCGCACGCCCGTGGGCGCCATCAGCCGGAACAGTGCCTCGGCATCGTGGATGTTGATCAGCGCGAGCGAGCTGTCGTACTCGTAATGGCCCGACTCGAATACGCCGGCCACCGTGAACTGCTTGAGCCGCGGCAGCATGCCGGCCGGCGTCATCGAGCCTTCGGGCGCGACGAGCGTGATCTTGTCGCCGACCGTCACACCGAGGTTGGCCGCGAGATCGGCGCCAAGCACGACGTTGAACTGGCCCGGCACGAGGTCGGTCAGACGCCCGGCCTTCATTTCCTTGCCGATATCGGAGACCTGCGGCTCGAGCGAAGGCTCGACGCCGCGCAGCGCCACGCCGCTCACGGCGTCCTGACGCGTGAGCAGCGCCTGCGCGTCGACGTAGGGCGCCGCGCCGATGACCGACGGGTTCTGCTTCGCCTCATGCGCGGTCAGTTGCCATTGGGGCATCGAACCGTTCGGAGAAAACACTTCGACGTGCGCCAGCACCGACAGCATTCTGTCGCGCACCTCTTTCTGAAAGCCGTTCATCACGGAGAGCACGACGATCAGCGCCGCGACGCCGAGTGCGATGCCCGACACCGACACGAGCGCGATGAACGAGATGAAGCCGTTGCCCGTCGTGCGTTTGCCGGCGCGTGTGTAGCGCCAGCCGATCTGCCATTCGTAGGGGAGTTTCAAGCGAGTCCTTAAATCCGTTTCCGCCAAACAACCTGCGGCGCCCGGTGCAGCCGTGCGTCCTCGGGATGCCACCGGTCAAGCGCGAAGTTTGCCATACAATGCCGGCGAAGCGCCGACTGGCGCGCCCTTGAGAAATTCAGGCTGACGTCGTAATTTCCCAAGCAGTCCGTAAGAAACCACGCGCAGCCAAGTAACAAAAAAGCCCGCTCACTGGCAGGCTCTTGCTTGGGTCGCACGTATGACGTGTACCGAATGTGGCGGTTTATTGCGCATGTTTCGCTGAAGATCAAGCGGCCACGGCATGCTGCCTGATCTCCGCAATCTTTTCCGCGCCGATCCGCTCCTTCGCCATCTCGGTGTCGTAGTGCGTCTGAAGGTTCATCCAGCTTTGCGGATCGATGCCGAAGAAAGCGCCCAATCGAACAGCCGTATCGGCCGTGATGGCGCGGCCGTGCTTGATGATCTCGTTGATGCGACGCGGCGGCACGTCGATCGCCTTGGCCAGGGCATATTGCGAAATGCCCATCGGCTCAAGCCACTCGAGCGCCAGAATCTCGCCGGGCGTCGCCAGCGGAACTTCCCGTGCCATAGGTCTCTCCCTTGTGATGGGTTAATGGTAGTCGACGATTTCCACATCCGTCGCATTGCCGTTCGCGAACTTGAAGCACACGCGCCACTGGCCATTGATACGGATGCTGTACTGTCCGACCCGATCTCGCTTAAGCGCCTCCAGCTGGTTGCCGGGCGGAATCTTCAAGAAGTCGAGATCGGCCGCCGCGTGCAACTGCTGCAGCTTACGCATGGCCACGCCCTCAATGTTGACGAAGCGGGCAACCCGCTTGCCATTGAAGAGCGCCGCTGTGTCGCGGCATCTGAACGAAGTGATCATGGCTTAAATATTAACGCGACGCGTTATTAACGTCAAACGTTACTAGTGTGCTGCGCGCCACTATGCGACCGACTTGTGCCGCAGCAGTCCGAGTTCGTCGAAGCGACGTTCGATCACAGACCAGGCGAGCCCTACTAGTGACAGTTCGCAAACCGTTGTGCAACAAGCGCTTGGAAAGAGCACGTAAAACGGCAAGACCGTTTGCCATACAATGCGCACCATCATGCATGCCAACCGTCTCCACCTCCTGCTGCCCTTCGCGCTGCCAACGGCCACCGACGCCGCCAGCGCGCTGCACAACCTGCAAAGCCCCGCCCTCGACAAGCTGCTCGCGCGTGCGACGTTGACCGAACGCGTCGCCGGCGAAGATTTTCAGCGCACGCTGCCGCACGAGCGCTGGGTGGCGCGCCAGTTCGGCGCAATCGCTTCGAACGCAGCCGACGAAGCGCCGCTGGCGCCCTATATGCTGCGCGCCGACGGCGGCACGCCCGGGCAGGCCGTATGGGCCTGCGTCGAGCCCGTCCACGTGCGGATCGCGCACGATCACCTCGTGCTCATCGATCCTGCCGCGCTCGCACTCGGTGACGACGAAGCCGCCACGCTGCTGGCCGTCGCCAAGCCGCTGATCGAAGAGCTCGGAGTGCGCATCGAAGCGCCGACGCCCAAGCGCTGGTACCTCTCGGGCGACGCGCTCGGCATGCTGGCCAGCGCCTCGCCGCTGCGCGCGAGCGGACGCAGCATCGAGATCTGGCTGCCACACGAAGCGCATACCGGGCAACGCTCGCGCGCGTGGATGAAGCTGCAGAACGAAGTGCAAATGGCCTGGTTCGAGCACCCCGTCAATGAAGCACGCGAGGCGCGCGGGCTGCCGGCGGTCAATTCGATCTGGCTGCACGCCCAGGGCGCCGCGCAACCGGTGCGCAGCCCGTTCTCGCGCGTGCTGTCCGATGCAGCGGCCACCCGCGGCCTCGCCCTCGCAGCCGGCGTCGAAACGAGCGCCGCGCCGACCACGTTCGAACAACTGCCCACCGCCAGCGGTGTGACACTGCTCGAGCTCGATCCGTTCTCGGCCCCCTTCGTCCAGCAGGATTGGGCCAGCTGGAACGAAGCGCTCGCCGCGCTCGAGCACGACTGGTTCGCGCCATCGCTCGCGGCGCTCGAGACCGGGCGTCTGAGCGCACTGACGATGACGCTATGCGGCGACACGGCCTCCGTCACGCTGACCGCATCGCGCTCAGACTTGCGCCGCTTCTGGCGCCGCCGCCAGCTCGCGTCGCTGTTCGAATGACACGCGGCCTGCCTGCGGCCGCACCCGGCGGGCGGCGCATCGATACCGCGCCCCGCCGCCCTTCACCCCTTATTCGCTCTCTCGCATGACACGAATCGTGACCCGCGCCGGCTCACCCGCCGACGAAGCCGCGTTGATCCGCCACGGCCTCCACCCGGTGCTCGCGCGCCTTTACGCGGCGCGCGGCGTGCGGCAGCCGGAGGAGATCGAGACGGCGCTCGCGCGCCTGCTCACGCCGCTCGAGCTCAAGGGCGCAGCCGAAGCTGCGCTGCTGTTGGCCGACGCCCTCGAGCAAGGTCGGCGCATGCTCGTGATCGCCGATTACGACTGCGACGGTGCCACAGCCTGCGCGGTCGCGGTGCGTGGGCTGCGCATGTTCGGCGCGCAGGTCGATTACCTCGTGCCGAACCGTTTCGAATACGGCTATGGTCTGACACCGGAGATCGTCGAGCTCGCTGCGACGCGCTCTCCTGATCTCCTAATCACGGTCGACAACGGCATCGCGAGCGTCGAAGGCGTCGCGGCCGCCAACGCGCGCGGCATCGACGTGCTCGTCACCGACCACCACCTGCCCGGCGACACGCTGCCGGCGGCCCGCGCGATCGTGAATCCGAATCAGCCCGGCTGCACGTTCTCGAGCAAATGCATCGCGGGCGTCGGCGTCATGTTCTACGTGCTGCTCGCGCTGCGCGCCCACCTGCGCGAGCGCGGCGCTTTCTCGGCCGATGGCGCGCGTCCCGAGCCCCGCCTCGACGGCCTGCTCGATCTGGTCGCGCTCGGCACGGTCGCCGACGTCGTCAAGCTCGACGGCAACAACCGCGTGCTCGTCGCGCAAGGGCTCACCCGCATTCGACGCGGCAAGATGCAGCCCGGCATCGCCGCCCTCTTTCGCGCCAGCGGACGCGACGCCCGCAACGCCTCCGGCTTCGACCTCGGCTTTGCGCTGGGCCCACGCCTCAATGCCGCGGGGCGCCTGTCCGACATGTCGCTCGGCATCGAATGCCTGACGACCGACGACGTAGGCCGCGCGTGGGAGCTGGCACAGCAGCTCGATGCGATGAACCGCGAGCGCCGCGAAATCGAAGCCGGCATGCAGGAGCAGGCGCTCGCCGATCTGGCCGGAATCGACCCCGAGGGCAAGACGACGATCACGCTGTTCAATCGCGACTGGCACCAGGGCGTCATCGGCATCGTCGCCGGGCGCTTGAAGGAGAAGTTTCATCGGCCCGCGTTCACGTTCGCATTGGCCGACGACGCCGGCACCCTCGTCAAGGGCTCGGGCCGCTCGATCCCAGGCTTTCATCTGCGCGATGCACTCGATTTGATGGCCAAACGCGAACCGGACCTCATCGCGAAGTTCGGCGGCCACGCGATGGCGGCCGGCGTCACGCTGGCCGCGCAGGACGTGCCGCGCTTCGCCGCCGCCTTCGAAGCGGTAGGCCGCGAATGGCTCAGCGACGATGCGCTCGCGCGCGTGGTGGTCACCGACGGCGATCTCGAAGAGGCCTACTTCACGCCGCAGATCGTCGACATGCTCGACACGGCCGTCTGGGGCCAGGGATTTCCGGCGCCGACGTTCTCGGGCGAGTTCGAGGTCGCCTCGCAAGCGCTCGTGAAGGACAAACACTTGAAGCTGCAGCTGCTGCGTGGCCGCCAGCGGTTTCAGGCGATCTGGTTCAACCACACGGAGCCGCTGCCGGCGCGCGCGCGCATCGCCTACCGGCTCGCTCAAGACACCTGGAACGGCGTCACCCGCGTGCAGCTGATCGTCGAGCACGCGACCGCGCACGAAGCCCATTAAGCTCGCGCTGGACGCTCGCGCGTCCCGGCGCACCACGCCGATCGGCTATAATTTTCGTTTTTTACGAAGCCGAAAAGATCGACATGGAAGCGGAACGTCTGAACGCGATCGATAGCTCTCTTGCGGACCTGCGCCGACGCGCGGGCGAGCTACGGGGGTATCTTTGACTGCGACGCCAAAGCTGCGCGTCTAGCCGAAGTCAACAAGGAACTCGAAGACCCGAACGTCTGGAACGACTCCAAGCACGCCCAGGCACTGGGTCGCGAGAAAAAGTCGCTTGAAGGCGTCGTTCTGACCCTCACCGCGCTCGACAACGACCTGCGCGACACGGCGGATCTGTTCGAGATGGGCCGCGAGGAAAACGACGAGGACACCCTCGTCGCCTGCGAAGCCGATGCAGCCAGCCTCGAAGCGCGCGTGGCCGACATGGAGTTTCGCCGGATGTTCGCGAATCCGGCCGACCCGAACAACGCGTTCATCGACATTCAAGCCGGTGCCGGCGGCACCGAGGCCTGCGACTGGGCCTCGATGCTGCTGCGTCAGTACCTGCGCTACTGCGAGCGCAAGGGCTTCAAGACCGAGGTGCTCGAAGAGTCCGAAGGCGACGTGGCCGGCATCAAGAATGCGACGATCAAGGTCGAAGGCGAATACGCCTATGGCTTTCTGCGCACCGAAACGGGTATTCACCGGCTCGTGCGCAAGTCGCCGTTCGACTCGTCGGGCGGTCGCCATACGTCGTTCTCGTCGGTATTCGTCTACCCCGAGATCGACGATTCGATCGAAGTCGACATCAATCCGGCCGACCTGCGCATCGACACTTACCGTGCTTCGGGCGCGGGTGGTCAGCACATCAACAAGACCGACTCGGCCGTGCGGATCACGCACATGCCCAGCGGCATCGTCGTGCAGTGCCAGAACGACCGCTCGCAGCACCGTAACCGTGCCGAAGCCATGGCGATGCTGCGCTCGCGCCTGTACGAAGCCGAGCTGCGCAAGCGCCAAGCCGAGCAGGACAAGCTCGAATCGAGCAAGACCGACGTGGGCTGGGGCCATCAGATCCGTTCGTACGTGCTCGACCAGAGCCGCATTAAAGATTTGCGCACCAACGTCGAAATCAGCAACACGAAAGCCGTGCTCGACGGCGATCTCGACGAGTTCATCAGCGCGAGCCTCAAGCAAGGCGTGTAACGCGCGCCATGGTGTTTTAAAGCCGTGCCAAGCGGCATGCGCATCAACGCATGCCGCGACGCCCGCGCACCGGGCGTCATCTTGACGACGCCCACTCCCGACCAGAAGATCATGACCGAATCCACCCTCCCGAGCCCGGATCTGAACGCCGACGAAAACAAGATCATCGCCGAGCGCCGCGAAAAGCTGCGTGCGCTGCGCGAGGCCGGCGTCGCCTACCCGAACGATTTCCGCCCGACGCATCAAGCCGGCGACCTGCAAACCGGCTATGCCGATGCGGACAAAGACGCGCTCGAAGCGACCGCGCTGCAAGTGGCCGTGGCCGGCCGCATGATGCTCAAGCGCGTGATGGGCAAGGCGAGCTTTGCGACGGTGCAGGACAGCTCCGGTCAGATCCAGTTCTTCGTCACCCCGGCCGACGTCGGCAGCGAAGCCTACGAGGCATTCAAGAAGTGGGACCTCGGCGACATCATCGCCGCGCGCGGCGTGCTGTTTCGCACCAACAAGGGCGAGCTGTCGGTGCGCTGCACCGAGCTGCGTCTGCTCTCGAAGTCGCTGCGCCCGCTGCCCGACAAGTTCCACGGCCTCGCCGACCAGGAAATGCGCTACCGCCAGCGCTACGTCGATCTGATCGTCACGCCCGAAGCGCGCAAGACGTTCGTCGCACGCACGAAGGCCGTCGCATCGATCCGTAAGTTCATGTCCGATGCGCAGTTCATGGAAGTGGAAACGCCGATGCTGCACCCGATTCCGGGCGGCGCCGCGGCCAAGCCGTTCGTCACGCACCACAATGCGCTCGACATGCAGATGTTCCTGCGCATCGCGCCCGAGCTGTATCTGAAGCGGCTCATCGTCGGCGGCTTCGAACGCGTGTTCGAGATCAATCGGAACTTCCGTAACGAGGGTGTTTCGCCGCGTCACAACCCCGAGTTCACGATGATGGAGTTCTATGCCGCGTACACGGACTACACGTGGCTCATGGACTTCACCGAAAGCCTGATCCGTCAGGCCGCGATCGATTCGCTGGGCATGGCCACGATCACCTATCAGGGCCGCGAGCTCGACCTCGCCAAGCCGTTCCATCGGCTGACGATCGTGCAGGCGATCCGCAAGTACGCGCCCGACTACACCGAGGCGCAGCTGGCCGATGCGACGTTCCTGCGCACCGAGCTCAAGCGCTTCGGCGTCGACACGACGCAGCCTGCGTTCCTCAACGCCGGCGTCGGCTCGCTGCAGCTCGCGCTGTTCGAAGAGACGGCCGAGGCGCAGCTGTGGGAGCCCACGTTCATCGTCGACTACCCCGTTGAAGTCTCGCCGCTCGCGCGCGCGTCGGATACCGTCGACGGCATCACCGAGCGCTTCGAGCTGTTCATCACGGGTCGCGAGATCGCCAATGGCTTCTCCGAGCTCAACGATCCCGAAGATCAGGCCGCGCGCTTCAAGAAGCAGGTCGAGCAAAAGGATGCGGGCGATGAGGAAGCCATGTTCTACGACGCCGATTACATCCGCGCGCTCGAGTACGGCATGCCTCCGACGGGCGGCTGCGGTATCGGCATCGACCGCCTCGTCATGCTGCTGACAGACAGCCCCAGCATTCGCGACGTGATCCTGTTCCCTCACCTGCGCCGGGAAGACTGACGTTTTAAACTGACAGTTTTGTAACGATCGGTAAAGGCTGCCCGCCGTTTGACGTCGGGCAGCTTTTTCTTTTTGGGCGTGTGGTCGCGCAGCGCCCCGCAGCTGCCGTTTTCCGCCATGCCGATACATCGTGGCGGCGGCGCGATGCGGTATGGCCCGCGATAGGGCGATAGGCACATCGTTACAAATTGAAACGTCGACCGGCACTTGATGACGGACACTGTGGACTTAGCCACTTGAAAGCCGCCTGCAACGCCAACCGGCGGAGGTCGTCATGAATAATCCCACCCCATCGCCGCGCCGTCTTCATCCGCTGATCGCGACCGCGGCCGGTACCCTCATCGTCGCAAGCCTCGCGGCCACGGCAGCCATCACGGGCCTGTTTCCGAGTGCCTCGAGCAACTCGCTGCAAAACGATCAAACCCACACCGCGCAAGTCGCCCCGCAACAGGCGGTCGTCGATACGGCTGCGCCTGCGGCACCGAGTGCGATGACGAGCGGTCAACAGCCGGCCGGCGCCCCGGCACAGCCGAACCAATCAGGCCAGGCCCAGCTTGCTCAAGCACAGCCGGTTCAGCCCTCGCAGCAGTACGCGCAGCAACCTGCGCAACCCTCTTATGGGCAGCAGCCGCAACAGCAGTACGCCCAACAACCGGACGGCCAGCAACCGTACGCGCAACCGCAACCGCAGTCACAGCCTCAGCAGCAGGCTTCGTGTGCCAGCTGTGGCACGGTGGTGTCGATCGGGACGGTGCGCCACCAAGGCCGGGCGACCGGCATCGGTGCCGTCGGCGGCGCCGTGGCGGGCGGCCTCATCGGTAATCAGTTCGGACGCGGCACCGGCCGTGCGGCCATGACGGTACTGGGCGCCGTGGGCGGCGGTTTTGCCGGCAACTCGGTCGAAAAGCACCTGCGCAGCGAAACCGACTACCAAGTCCGCGTGCGGATGGACAACGGCCATACGCGCTACTTCACGTACCACAACGCGCCGCCGTTCCAACAAGGCGAACCGGTGCGTATCGAAAACGGCACCCTGGTCGCGCGTTAAGCGGGTAACACGCAAAAAAAGGCGATCCATGCCTACGCATGGATCGCCTTTTTTGTATTCCCTCGCGATGCGCATCGCGCACCGCTTGACCCGGCTTACTCGGCCGCGTCTTCGATCCAGGCCAGCTGGATCGCTTCGAGGATCTTTTCGCTCGACCGGTTCGGATCGTCGTCGAAACCTTCAAGCTCCGTCACCCAGCGGTGCAAATCCGTGAAGCGCACGTATTGGGGATCCACGTCACCATGCTTGTCGGTCAGGGCCATCGCGATCTCTTGGATATCGGTCCACTTCATGGCTTCTTCCTCCTGTCGACCAGAGTTAGCGCTTCAGCACTTACTCTGGTCCCATGCTGCGGTTGATTGGAGTCAGCGCTTCAGCGCCTACTCCAATGCCGCAGCGGGTTAGTGATTTTCCTTCGCGTGATTGATCGAATAGCGCGGGATCTCGACCACCAGATCCATGTCCTCGGGCACGTGCGCCTGGCACGACAGCCGCGAGGTGGGCTCGAGGCCCCACGCCTTGTCGAGCAGATCGTCCTCATTTTCCTCCGAAGGTTCGAGCGCGTCGAATCCTTCTCGCACGATCACGTGGCAGGTCGTGCAGGCACAGGACTTCTCACAGGCATGTTCGATTTCGATGCCGTGCTCAAGCAGCGCGTCGCAGACGCTCTTGCCTGGCTCGGCCTCGATCACCGCCCCCTCCGGGCACAGTTCGACGTGGGGCAGAACAACGATTTGAGGCATACGGATTTTCCGGGGTGGCAATGAAGTGCGGCGGCGAGGCGATGCTCGCCTCACCATTGTACGGCGGCGCGCCGCGTCAGATCTCGTCGAGCTTGCGGCCGGTCAGCGCCGCGCGAATGCCCTTGTCCATGCGGCGTGCCGCAAACTCGTCGGTTTCGCCGGCCAGCGCCTTGGTCGCCGCTTCGATCACGTCGGCGTCACTGCCCTGCGCCGTCTCACGCAGCTTCGTGAGCGCCGCATCGACACGGGCACGCTCGTCGGCATCCAGCAATTCGCCGTCGGCAGCCAGTGCCGCATCCGTCGCTTCGATCAGCCGTTGCGCCTCGACCTGTGCCTCGCGCAACGCACGCGCGCGCATGTCGAATTCAGCCGACTGGAAGCTGTCTTCGAGCATACGGGCGATGTCGTCATCGGCCAGTCCGTACGACGGCTTCACGACGACCGAGGCTTCGACGCCCGAATGCTGCTCACGCGCGAACACCGACAGCAAGCCATCGGCATCGACCTGATACGTCACACGAATGCGCGCGGCGCCCGCTGCCATCGGCGGAATGCCGCGCAGCTCGAAGCGCGCGAGCGAGCGGCAGTCGGCTACGAGTTCGCGCTCGCCCTGCACGACGTGAATCGCCATCGCCGTCTGGCCGTCCTTGAACGTCGTGAACTCCTGGGCACGCGCCACCGGAATCGTCGAATTGCGCGGAATGATCTTCTCGACGAGACCGCCCATCGTTTCAACGCCGAGCGACAACGGAATCACGTCGAGCAGCAGCCAGTCGTCACCACCGCGATTGCCGGCCAGCAAGTCGGCCTGGATCGCCGCGCCCAGCGCGACGACCTGATCGGGATCGAGATTGGTCAGCGGCGCCTGACCGAAGAATTCGCCGACCGCACGGCGGATCACCGGCATGCGCGTCGCGCCGCCGACGAGCACGACCCCCTTCACATCCTGTGGCTTGATGCCAGCGTCGCGCAGCGCCTTCTTGGTCGGCCCGAGCGTGCGCTGCACGAGCTGCTGCACGAGCACTGCGAATTCGGCTTCGGTGACCGTCACCGAGACCATCGTGCCATCGGACAGCGTGGCCTCGAGCGCAGCCTGTGCCGCGGAGGACAGCGCCTCCTTGGTCACGCGCACGCGATCGAGCAGCAGGCGCATATCTTCGGGCGCGAGGTTTTGCGGAGCCAAGCCCGCCTGCGTCAGCACGTGACGCAGCAGCACATGGTCGAAATCGTCGCCGCCCAGTGCCGAATCGCCACCGGCCGCGAGCACGCGGAACACGCCCTGCGTCAGCTGCAGGATCGACAGGTCGAACGTGCCGCCGCCCAGGTCGTAGACGGCATACAGCCCTTCTGCGCCATTGTCGAGCCCATAGGCGATCGCCGCCGCCGTCGGCTCGTTGAGCAGGCGCAGCACGTTCAGGCCCGCCAGACGCGCGGCGTCCTTCGTGGCCTGGCGCTGAGCTTCGTCGAAATAGGCCGGGACCGTGATGACGGCACCGACGAGATCATCGCCGAGCGTATCCTCGGCGCGCTGGCGCAACGTGGCGAGAATCTCGGCCGATACCTCGACAGGGCTTTTCACGCCGTCGATGGTCCGAATCTGCACCATGCCCGGCGCATCGACGAAGTCGTACGGCGCGTTCTCGGCGCCCTCCACGTCCGCTTTGCCGCGGCCCATGAAACGCTTGACCGAGACGATCGTATTGCGCGGGTCGAGCGTCGCCTCTTCCTTGGCGGTGTGGCCGATGCGGCGCCCGCCCTTTTCCAGATAGCGCACGACCGACGGGAGCAGCACACGGCCATGCTCGTCGGGCAACGCTTCCGCCACACTGTTGCGCACGGCCGCGACCAGCGAATTGGTCGTACCAAGATCGATACCGACGGCGAGGCGCCGCTGATGCGGTGCGGGGGCCATGCCCGGTTCGGAGATTTGCAGTAAAGCCATCTGTGTCTAGTTGGAAGTTCGTGCGACCCCGACATTATCCCGGCTGGCGAGGGCAAACGCGAGACGCGCGTCAGTGTTCGAGCTTTTCGATTTGCGCATCCACGTCGGCGATGACGCGCTCGATGAACATCAATTGGCGCACCGCTTCAGCCGCTGCCTGGTGCACGCCGCTATCGAGCAGCGCGCCGAGCTTCGCGAAGCGCGTGCGCTCTTCGTCGCGCAACTCCTCGTGCAGCGCTTCGAGCTCGCTCACGTTCTTCGCCCCTGCGGCATCCTCGACGCGCTCGCGCCATTCCATCTGCTGCATCAGGAACGCGCTCTCCATTGCCGTGTTGTCGTGAGCGCCGAGCTCGATGCCGTGCAACGACAGCAGATACGTCGCACGCTTGAGCGGATCGCGTAGCGTACGGTATGCCTCGTTCGCGCGCGTGGCCCACTGCATCGCAATGCGCTTTTGCGCCTCGCCGGCTGCCGCGAAGCGGTCGGGGTGCACCTGCGCCTGCACGGTGCGATAGGCTTGTTCGAGCGCATCCGCGTCGAGCGAAAAGCGTGCTGGCAGATGAAACAGGTCGAAGTGGCTATCGTGGATCGAGGCCATTGAAATCAATCGTCGATTAAAGATGCCGCGGGCATGGGCACAAGGGCGCTGCCGCCGCTCGCGCGCGAGGAAACAAAAAGGCGGCCCACGCCGCCTTTTGCCCGCGCCAGCTTTGTATGGGACCGGAGCGATAACTCCGGTCGACCGCTGCGGGGTGGGAGTAAGCGCTAAAGCGCCAACTCCCACCAACCTCAGCATGGGACCAGAGTAAGTGCTGAAGCACTTACTCTGGTCGCAGCAGCTTTGCTTTACACGCGGAACGACTCGCCGCAGCCGCACTCGTCCTTCACGTTCGGGTTATTGAACTTGAAGCCTTCGTTCAAGCCCTCACGCGCGAAGTCGAGCTCGGTACCGTCGATGTATGCGAGGCTCTTCGGATCGACGACGACCTTCACGCCGTTGCTCTCGAAAACTTGATCCTCGGGCGCGAGCTCGTCGACATACTCGAGCTTGTATGCGAGACCCGAACAGCCCGTCGTACGCACGCCGAGGCGCAGGCCGACGCCCTTGCCTCGACGTGTCAGGTACTTCTGCACGTGCTGCGCTGCCTTTTCGGTCAGAGTGATCGCCATGATTCGATCAAGCGACTTGCGGCTTGCTGTCTTGCGCGGCCGGCTCGTCACCCGTGTGGCGTTGCTTGTAGTCGGCCACGGCTGCCTTGATCGCGTCTTCCGCGAGGATCGAGCAGTGAATCTTCACCGGCGGCAACGCGAGCTCTTCGGCGATCTGCGTGTTCTTGATCGAGAGCGCTTCGTCGAGCGTCTTGCCCTTGACCCATTCGGTCACGAGCGAGCTCGACGCGATCGCGGAGCCGCAACCGTAGGTCTTGAACTTCGCGTCTTCGATCACACCATCCGCGCCCACGCGGATTTGCAGCTTCATCACGTCACCACAGGCCGGCGCACCGACCATGCCTGTACCGACCGCATCGTCGTCCTTGGCAAACGAGCCGACGTTACGCGGGTTTTCGTAGTGATCCAAAACTTTACTGCTGTAAGACATAATCAAACTCCTTGACTCGTGTGAAGCGCGGCCGAGGTGGCCGTCGCACGCTAACGTGCAGCCAGGCTCAGTGCGCGGCCCACTTGATCGTCGACAGATCGATCCCGTCCTGATGCATTTCCCACAGCGGGGACAGGTCACGCAGCTTCCCGATCTTGTTCTTCAGCAGATCGACGACGTAATCGACTTCCTGCTCCGTCGTGAAGCGGCCGACCGTAAAGCGGATCGAGCTGTGCGCGAGCTCGTCGTTGCGGCCCAGCGCGCGCAACACGTACGACGGCTCGAGCGAGGCCGACGTGCAAGCGGAGCCCGACGAGACGGCGACGTCCTTGATCGCCATGATCAGCGATTCGCCTTCGACGAAGTTGAAGCTCAAATTCAGATTGTGCGGGACACGGCGCTCCATGTCGCCGTTCACGTAGACCTCATCCATCTGCGAGAGGCCGCGCAACAGCCGGTCGCGCAGCATGCGGATGCGTTCGTTTTCGGTCGCCATTTCCTCGCGGGCGATGCGGAACGCTTCGCCCATGCCGACGATCTGGTGCGTCGCGAGCGTGCCCGAGCGCATGCCACGCTCGTGACCGCCGCCGTGCATCTGCGCTTCGATACGCACGCGCGGCTTGCGGCGCACGTACAGTGCACCGATGCCCTTCGGGCCGTAAGTCTTGTGCGCCGAGAACGACATCAGATCGACCTTCAGACGATTCAGATCGATCTCGACCTTGCCCGTCGCTTGAGCGGCGTCGACGTGGAAAATGATGCCCTTCTCGCGGCAGATCTCACCGATCGCCTCGATATCCTGGATCACGCCGATTTCGTTGTTCACCGACATCACCGAAACGAGGATCGTGTCGGGACGCAGCGCGGCTTTGAACGTGTCGAGGTCGACCAGACCATCGCTCTTGACGTCGAGATAAGTGACGTCGAAGCCCTCGCGCTCGAGTTCGCGGCACGTGTCGAGCACAGCCTTGTGCTCGGTCTTGACCGTGATGACATGCTTGCCGCGGCTCTTGTAAAAGTGCGCAGCCCCCTTGATGGCGAGGTTGTCCGATTCGGTCGCGCCCGAAGTCCAGATGATTTCGCGCGGATCGGCGTTCACGAGCGCCGCGACTTGCTCACGCGCCTCCTCGACAGCACGCTCCGCCGCCCAGCCATACGAGTGGCTGCGCGATGCCGGGTTGCCGAACTGCTCGCGCAAGTACGGGATCATCTTGTCCACCACGCGCGGATCGATGGGCGTCGTCGCGCTGTAGTCCATGTAGATGGGCAGGTGGGGCATCTCGTTAATCATCAGGGGCTCCGGGGGAAATCGTTGTTTTGGGCTCTACGTTCGTTCAACTCGCGGCGGTGGCTCCGCTCTCTCAGGAACTCGCGATGTTGAACACGGAATTCGGTCCTTTCGGCGTGACGCGCGGTGCCTCGACCGCGGCCGACTCGCTGCGCCGGTCGTGCAGCACATTCGACGCACCCTCGCGGGCTCGTTGCTGATCGACCAGATCCTGCAACGAGACGGAGTCGAGGTACTCGACCATCTTCTGGTTCAGCGTCGACCACAGTTCGTGCGTCATGCAGTGGCCATCGAGTTGCTTCGTGCCGTCGCACGTGCCTTTGCCGCCGCATTGCGTCGCATCGAGCGGCTCGTCGACGGCAATGATGATGTCTGCCACCGTCACCTCCTGCGCGCGGCGCGCGAGATTGTAGCCGCCGCCGGGACCGCGCACGGACTCGACGATCTCATGGCGACGCAGCTTGCCGAACAACTGCTCGAGGTATGACAGCGAAATACGCTGACGCTGACTGATACCGGCGAGCGTCACCGGACCATGCTCCTGGCGCAACGCCAGGTCGATCATCGCCGTGACGGCGAAACGGCCTTTCGTGGTGAGTCTCATAGTGGCGGGGACCGGAATTCTCGACGATTTTGGTCAAGTATAAATACATGACGCTTTTAGTCAAGTATCTCTGTCTTCAGTTAGGTTATTGGTGAACGAGCACGCATTCAGGCGTGCGCCAGCGCTCCGCGCATATGCGCGAGCAGACCACGGCAAGCGTCCTCGCACTGATCGAGCACTTGCTCGAATCCCGCGGCGCCACCGAAATAAGGATCGGCCACCTCGCGCACGCGCGCATCGGTGCCGAATTCCATCAAAAGCCGCACCTTCGAGCGCTGCTGTGCCGGGCACAGCTGTTGCAGATAACGCAGGTTGTTCTCGTCCATCGCGAGCAACAGATCGAAGCGCTCGAAATCCTCGCGCGCGATTTGCCGCGCGCGCAGCGCCGACAAGTCGTAGCCGCGCCGGCGCGCCGCCTGCTGTGCGCGGGCGTCCGGCGCTTCGCCGACGTGCCAGTCGCCCGTGCCGGCCGAATCGACCGCAATCACCTCATGCAGCCCCGCCGCGTCTATCTGAGCGCGCATCACCGCCTCTGCGGTCGGCGAACGACAGATGTTTCCCAAACACACGAAGCACACGGCGAAGTTTTTCAACGTTTCGGTTCCAATCAATCTCACAACACCTGAGGCACCTCGCCGCGGCTCGCGGGCTCCACGGGCGCCGTCGCGTCGTCGAAAAGCCCATACGACACCGCACGCGCGAATTCGGCGGTCACCTGCGCAACGGGCAACGTTTCCCGTGGCCCCGCCTCATCATGCGCGCGCAACCCCGCAATCGCGACGAGCGCTGCTACGACGATCGCCAACGGCCAGTAGCTCGATATTCTCGTTTTTTTCATGTCGTGCCCCTTGTGCGCTCCTGGGCGCACGCCGGTCGCACGCCCTGAACTATCTGGCATGCATTCTATAAACTGAATCTATCGAGACAAAGAGGCAAATAGCGAATTCAGCATTGCGTCTCGATAAACAATCGCGCGAGCCGAGCTCAGCCGAGATGGCTGCGCTGCGCCGCGTACAGCTCGCGGAAGGTGCGACCGACCGGCGCGGGCATGTCGCGGGTCGCGGTCCAGCCTTGGCCGAATGGCAGACGTGCAATTGAGCGCCGCTGCCCGCCGAGCCGCTCGAGCACGCGCACGGCCAGCTTCGTCGTCAGCGCATACAGTGTCGGGCGCATCGCGACGAAGGCCCAGGCCTTCAACGCCATGCGCTCGCCGAGCGGCCTCAGGCGCCGCTCCATCTGCTTTTCGCGCAGCTTGCGCAGCAAGTCGGACAACGGAATGCCGACGGGGCACACGCTATTGCATTCGCCGCACAGCGTGGCGGCCTGCGGCAGATCGAGTGCCTTGTCGAGACCCACGTAGCTGGGCGTGAGCACCGACCCCATCGGCCCCGGATAGACCCAGCCGTAGGCGTGGCCGCCGACCTTCTGATACACCGGGCAATGATTCATGCATGCGCCGCAGCGGATACAGCGCAGCATCTCCTGAAACGCGCCACCGATGAGTCCTGTGCGGCCGCCATCGACGAGCACGACGTACATGTGCTCCGGGCCTTCGCGATCGCCCTCGCCGCGCGGGCCGGTCAACAGCGAGAAATAGTTCGATATGGCCTGCCCCGTTGCGGAGCGCGGCAACAGACGCATGGCGACCGCCAGATCCTCCAGCGTCGGCAGCACCTTCTCGATGCCCGTCACAGCCACGTGCACGCGCGGCATCACCGTGCACATGCCTTCGTTGCCTTCATTGGTGACGATCGCCACCGAGCCGGTCTCCGCGATCAGGAAGTTGCCGCCCGTTACGCCCATATCCGCCGACAAGAAATGCGGCCTCAGCACCTCGCGCGCTTCGCGCGTCATCTGGGGAATCTCGCTGAGGCGCTCGCGTCCATGCGTGCGCGCGAACAGATCGGCAATTTCCTCTTTGTCCTTGTGCACGACGGGCGCAATGATGTGGCTCGGCGGCTCGTTGTCATTGATCTGCAGGATGTATTCGCCGAGGTCTGTCTCGATCGACTCGACCCCCATCTCGCCGAGTACCGCATTCAGGCGCATTTCCTCGGACACCATCGACTTCGTCTTGATGACCTTCTTCACGCCATGTTCGCGCGCGATCTCGGCCACCAGCGCGGCTGCATCGCGCGTCGTCTCGGCGTAGAGCACCGTCACGCCGCGGCGCGTGGCCTCACGCTCGAACGTCTCGAGCCACACGTCGAGATTGTCGAGCGCGCGATTGCGGCGCGCCTTCAACTCGGCACGCGTGGCCGGGAAATCGATCTCCTGCATCGCCACGGCGCGGGCCGAGACGAACTTGGTCGACAGCTTGGTGAGGTTTTGCTGAAGGCGCGGGTTCGCGAGGTTCTCTTTGGCGCGCGCCTTGAAGTGCATCGATTGGACTTGCATGGGCAACCCGGGAAGAAGACTCGAAACGGCGCGTCAGAGGTCGCCGGCCAGCACTTGTGCGACGTGCAGCACGCGCGTCGTCGTATCGCCCGAGCGCCGCAGCCGGCCTTCGATGTTGAGCATGCAGCCGAGATCGCCGAGCACGACGGTTTGCGCCTCGCTCGCGCGGATGTTCGCGCACTTCTCGTCGACGATGGCGGTCGAGATGTTGCCGTACTTGACCGAGAACGTCCCGCCGAAACCGCAGCAGTGCTCGCAATCCTTCATCTCGGTCACTGCGACGCCTTTTTGCGCGAGCAGCGCCCGCGGCTGCATCTTCACGCCGAGCTCGCGCAGACCCGAACACGAATCGTGATACGTGACGGGGCCCGCGAATTCACCGCGAGGCAGTTCGACTTGGGCAACGTTGACTAGAAAGTCGGTCAGCTCGCGCACTTTGCCCTGCAAGCGCGCGTAGCGGGCCATGAGCTCCGGGTCGTCGCGAAACAAGTCGCCGTAGTGGGCCGCGATCATGCCGCCGCATGACCCCGAGGGAACGACGATATGATCGAACTGCTCGAACTCGCGCAGCATCTTTTCGGCGAGATCGCGGGCCGCGGCGCGCTCGCCCGAGTTGTAGGCCGGCTGGCCGCAGCACGTTTGTGCGGGTGGCACGACGACTTCGAAGCCCGCCTGCTCGATCAGCTTGATGGCGGAGAAGCCGATTTCCGGGCGCATCAGGTCGATCAGACAAGTGACGAACAATCCGACTCGCATGCGTGCCCCCCATAAGAAAACGGTCTCGATTATCCGTCGTTTCGGGACCATGACGACACGGATCGACGAAAAAAGCTACCGTATGCTGAGTGGAGGCCGCATTCAAACGCCGTTCGCTTTTTTCACAATACGAGATACAATATTTTCCTGTTATTTGCCGCGTCAATCGATTCACGATGAGCGAGACAAACTCTGATTCCAAGACGTCGATCCAGGTGATCGAACGCATGATGCGTCTGCTCGATGCCCTCGCCGCCCACACCGACCCCGTGAGCCTGAAGGAACTTGCGCTGCGCACCGAGCTGCACCCGTCCACCGCACACCGCATCCTCAACGACATGGTGACGTGTCGTCTCGTCGATCGGTCCGACCCGGGCACCTACCGGCTCGGCATGCGTCTGCTCGAACTCGGCAATCTCGTCAAGGCGCGCCTGTCGGTACGCGACGCGGCCCTCACGCCGATGCGCGAGTTGCACCGCCTGACCGGCCAAACGGTCAATCTGTCGGTGCGTCAGGGCGACGAAATCGTCTACATCGAGCGCGCGTATTCGGAGCGCTCGGGCATGCAAGTCGTGCGCGCGATCGGCGGCCGTGCCCCACTGCACCTGACTTCCGTCGGCAAGCTGTTCCTGGCCGCCGACGAATCGGCGCGTGTGCGCGCTTATGCAACGCGCACGGGCTTGTCGGGCCACACGCAAAACAGCATCACGGATATCACGCGGCTCGAGCGCGAGCTGCTGCAAGTGCGCCAACAGGCGTGCGCGCGCGACAACGAAGAGCTCGAACTCGGCGTACGTTGCATCGCGGCTGGCATCTATGACGATACGGGCAAGCTCGTCGCGGGCTTGTCGTTGTCGGCGCCGGCCGATCGGCTGCAGGACGCCTGGCTCGGTCAGCTCACGCGTACGGCGCTCACGATCTCGGCGTCACTCGGCTATCGCCCCGAGACGGGGACCTCAGACGCGATGAAACAGGCTTGAGGCAAGCTGCCGGCGCCTGCCCGATATCGACTGCCGAAAATGCAAAAAGCCCCGTTTAAACGGGGCTTTTCTTTTGTTGCGAACGAGCCGCAAGCAGGGGTTCAGGTGCCGCGACCGCCAGCATCGGCGCTCGTGAGACGCTGATCACCGCCCTTATCGAGCCAGGCGCGCAGGCGCGTCGCATCGGCAAAGCGCGAGTATTTGCCCGTCGAGTCGAGCAGCACCATGATGACGGGGCGTCCGTTAATGGTCGCCTGCATCACCAGGCACTCGCCAGCCTCGTTGATGAAGCCGGTTTTTTGCAAGCCGATATCCCAGCTCGGATTGCGGACGAGCGCGTTCGTGCTGTTATAGGCGATCGAGCGCTTGCCCGTGGCAACCTCGTAGCTGCGATCGGTCGAGAACTTGCGGATCATCGGGTACTGATACGCGGCATCGACCATCTTCACGAGATCGCGCGCCGTGGAGACGTTGCGGCTCGTCAGGCCAGTCGGGTTCTCGAAGTGCGTATCGGTCATGCCGAGCTCTTTCGCCTTCGCATTCATCGCAGCTAGGAACGCGGGACGGCCGCCCGGGTAATAGCGCGACAACGCGGCCGCTGCGCGGTTTTCCGACGCCATCAGCGCGATGTGGAGCATGTCTTCACGCGACAACACCGAGCCGACGGACAGGCGCGACCCCGTGTTCTTTTCGTAGTCGCGATCTTCATCGGTGACTTCGATCGTGTCGGTCAACGGCAGTTTCGAGTCGAGCACGACCATCGCCGTCATCAGCTTCGTGATCGATGCGATCGGCACGACCGAGTGCGAATTCTTGTCGAACAGCGTCTCGGACGTGTTCTGGTCGACGACATAGGCGACGTTCGAGCGCAGCGCGACCCCTTCAGGGCTGTCCTGCAGACCGAACGCCTGGCCGGCCATGTGCGAACGCGGCTCGAATGCGACTTGGCGCATTGCCGCATGATGGCCATGCAAACGGTAATGGACGCGCTTCTTCTTCGGTTCGGCGGACGCCGCGTCCTGGTCTGCACCGCTCGGCGCGGCTTTGACGGCGCTCTTCTTGCCGTGCTTCTTGTGCTTGACGGTCGCTTTGGCCGGGGCTGCGTCAGCGGAATCCGTGGCCGCGAAGGCGTTGACCGGAGCCGCGAGCGCCGCGGCGACGAGCATGGAGGCGGCTACCGAAACGACGGTAGTGATCGCCACGCCTTGCATCACTTTAAGCGACGAAAACATTGCGGTTTTCATTGGTGTTCTAAACGGTGTGGCGAGAGGTTTCTCGCAAGTGTAGTAAAGCTACGAAAAATTAGCAATTTTAAGCACTTATCGAGCGTCGTTGAACTAATTTGTAAGTAGCGGTTGCACGAACGGCGGGTTCGCTGCCCAATCTTGCAGCGCGCACGCCCGCCGTTATAGGGCCATAACCGCATATCGGCGTATTTTCCGCAAACTTGAGCCCATCGTGTCGCCTGGTGCGAACTACTGCTGGACCAAGTCTCCATACGTTTCCGCTTACACACACAACGTTCGGCTCGAGGTGCGTTCGCCTAACGCATGAACATGACGTTCCGTTTACGCCCTATTTTTGCTCGCATGCCGCATATGATCGGTCAAATTCGGACGCACCGCCGCAATCATCCTGACCAAGCTCGCAAAAATTACTTGATCTACGCGATAACGCATTGTTTTATCGAGAAATTCTCCCCATTGTGCATCGCACAAATTGTGCTTGACATTTGAGCACGCCATCCTAAAATAAGAACCGATGTTGCGACGCACCATACGGCTGTTAAGCATTCGATGCGTCCAAGCTTTGCCATTAACCCCTATCCGACCTGCGCCAGACGGGTCGATCTTCTGGAGCGTAAACATGACTCTGCTGACACCTGAGCAATTCGCTGCGGCACAAAAGGCTAATCTCGAGGCACTTTTCGGCCTGACCAACAAAGCATTCGAAGGCATCGAAAAGCTGGTCGAGCTGAACCTCCAGGTCGTGAAGTCGACCCTCGCGGAAAGCCAGGAAAACGCGCAGCGCGCGCTGTCGGTGAAAGACGCGCAGGAACTGCTCGCGTTGCAAGCAAGCTTCACGCAGCCTGTGGCCGAAAAGGTGCTGTCGTACGGTCGTCATCTGTACGAAATCGCCTCGGCGACGCAAGCCGAGTTCGCCCGCGTGGCCGAAGCCCAGTACGAAGAGCAGAACCGCAAGGTGCAAGCGCTCGTCGACAACGTCGCGAAGAACGCGCCGGCTGGCTCGGAAACGGCTGTCGCCGTGATGAAGTCCGCGATCACGGCCGCGAACACGACGTACGAAACGGTCCACAAGGCCACCAAGCAAGCTGTCGAAATCGCTGAAAGCAACTTCAACGCCGCTGCCACGGCTGCGACGAAGGCCGCTCAGCAAGCTGCTTCGCAAGCCTCGCGCGCTGCCGCGAAGAAGACGGCATAAGCATCCGCCGCCAGGCGCTTTCGCTCCTCGCCAATAGAAACGGCGCACTCTCCTCGCGGGGAGCGCGCCGTTTTTTCATGCCGCCGTTTTCATGTATTCCGCCGCCGCGCCAGGCACAGCGGCTACCTGCACGTTTTACTTCTTGCGCTGGGGCGGCAGGTCGGTACAGACGCCTTCGTACAGCTCCGCCGCCATGCCGATCGATTCGCCGAGCGTCGGGTGCGGGTGGATCGTGCGGCCGATATCGGTCGCATCGGCGCCCATCTCGATCGCCAGGCACACTTCGCTGATGAGGTCACCCGCGTTCAGGCCGACGATGCCGCCGCCGATCACGCGATGCGTCTCTTCGTCGAAAATCAGCTTCGTGAAGCCCTCGTCGCGCCCGTTCGCGATCGCGCGACCCGACGCGGCCCACGGGAACACCGCCTTGCCGTACTTGATGCCCTCGGCCTTGCACTGCTCTTCCGTCTTGCCGGCCCACGCGACTTCCGGATCGGTATAGGCCACCGACGGAATCTGCAACGCGTCGAAGTACGCCTTCTCGCCGTGCGCGACTTCAGCGGCCACGTGCCCTTCGTGCACCGCCTTGTGCGCGAGCATGGGCTGGCCGACGATGTCGCCGATCGCGAAGATGTGCGGCACGTTCGTGCGCATCTGCTTGTCGACTTCGATGAAGCCGCGGTCGGTCACCTTCACGCCCGCGTTCTCCGCACCGATCTTCTTACCGTTCGGGCTGCGGCCGACGGCCACGAGCACGAGATCGTAACGCTGCGGTTCCGCCGGCGCCTTCTCGCCTTCGAACTTGACGTAGATGCCATCGGACTTCGCTTCGGCCGCAGCCGTCTTCGTCTTCAGCATCACGTTGGCGAAATGCTTGCCGCTGTACTTTTCCCACACCTTCACGAGGTCGCGGTCGGCGCCCATCATGAGGCCGTCGAGCATTTCGACGACATCGATCTTCGCGCCGAGCGTCGCGTAGACCGTCGCCATTTCGAGCCCGATGATGCCGCCGCCCACGACGAGCATGCGCTGCGGAATCTGGCGCAACTCGAGCGCGCCCGTGGAATCGACGACGCGCGGGTCCTCGGGCATGAACGGCAGCTTCACGGCTTGCGAGCCTGCCGCGACGATCGCGTGCTTGAACTTGATGACCTTCTTGCCGCTGTCGGTCTGCACCTGCATATGGTGCGGATCGACGAACGAGCCGACCCCCGTCACCACCTCGACCTTGCGTGCCTTGGCCATGCCGGCCAGGCCCGACGTGAGCTTCTTCACGACGCCCGACTTGAAGTCGCGCAGCTTGTCCAGATCGATCTGCGGCTTGCCGAACGTGATGCCGTGCGCAGCCAGCTCGCTGACTTCATCCATGATCAGCGCCGTGTGCAGCAGCGCCTTCGACGGAATGCAGCCAACGTTCAGACATACGCCGCCAAGCGTCGAATAACGCTCGACGAGCACCGTTTTCATGCCGAGGTCGGCCGAGCGGAAGGCAGCCGAATAGCCGCCAGGCCCCGCGCCGAGCACGACCATGTCGCATTCGATGTCGGCGCCGCCCGCGTAGCTGGCGGCTTGCGGAGCGGCAGCCGATGCCGGCTGCTGCGTGCGCGGCGGCTCGGCGGCCGCCACGGCGGGCTTGGCTGCCGGCGCCTGCGGGGCGGCCGCTTCAGCCGCGGCTGCCTCCACGAGCGCGATCACCGTGCCCTGGGACACCTTGTCGCCGGCCTTGATGCGCACTTCCTTCACCGTGCCGGCCGAATCGCTCGGCACTTCCATCGAGGCCTTGTCCGACTCGAGCGTCAGCAGCGACTGCTCCTTTTCGATGACGTCGCCAGGCTTGATGTTGACCTCGATGACATCGACGTCCTTGAAATCGCCGATGTCCGGCACCTTCACTTCGACGAGACTCATTCACACGTCCCCTTCTTGTTGGATTGCGCCGTCACCGACGATCAAAGGATCACGCGCCGGAAATCGGCGAGCAGCGAACCGAGGTACGCGTTGAAGCGGGCCGCTTCGGCACCGTCGATGACGCGATGGTCGTACGACAGCGACAGCGGCAGCGTCAGGCGCGGCACGAACTGCTTGCCGTCCCACACGGGCTTCATCGCGCTGCGCGACAGGCCGAGAATCGCCACTTCGGGTGCGTTGATGATCGGCGTGAAATGCGTGCCGCCGATGCCGCCCAGCGACGAGATCGAGAAGCAGCCGCCTTGCATCTGGTCGGGCTTGAGCTTGCCTTCGCGTGCAAGCTTGGAGAGCTCGGCCATTTCCTTGGCGACCTCGATGAGGCCCTTCTTGTCCGCATCGCGGATCACGGGCACGACGAGGCCGTTCGGCGTATCGGCTGCAAAGCCAACGTGGAAATACTGCTTGTAGACGAGATTGTCGCCGTCCAGGCTCGCGTTGAAGGTCGGGAACTTCTTGAGCGCCGACACGACAGCCTTGATGACGAACGCGAGCATCGTGATCTTCACGCCCGCCTTCTCGTTTTCCTTGTTCAGCTGCACGCGCAACGCTTCGAGCTCGGTGATGTCGGCTTCGTCGTTGTTCGTGACGTGCGGGATCATCACCCAGTTGCGGTGCAGGTTCGCGCCCGAAATCTTCTTGATGCGCGACAGCGGCTTGGGGTCGACGGGGCCGAACTTCGTGAAGTCGATCTTCGGCCATGGCAGCAGGTTCAGCTCGCCGCCTGCGGCCGGCGCCGCGGCCGCAGCGCCCGTGAGTGCGCGCTGCCCGCTCATGATGCTCTTGACGTAAGCCGTCACGTCATCTTGCGTGATGCGGCCCTTCGGTCCCGTGCCGGGCACGAGCGCGACGTCGACGCCGAGCTCGCGCGCGAACTTGCGCACGGAAGGCGAAGCGTGGCTCGGCCGGCGCACGCCGCCCTCGCCTGCCGGAATCAGCGGGGCTTGCGCGAGCGCCGACGGATGCGCGGGCACGCTTTGCGGCGCGGCCGCAACCGGCAAGTCGGACGGCGGCTCGACCTTGTGCGGATGCGCCTCGGCGGCCTGCGCCGAGGCGCCTTCCGCTTCGACGATCAGCAGCAGCACGCCTTCGGATACCGTATCGCCGACCTTGACCTTCAGTTCCTTGACGATGCCGGCCGTCGGGCTCGGCACATCCATCGTGGCCTTGTCCGATTCGAGCGTGACGAGCGATTGCTCCATCTCGATGCGATCGCCGACCTTCACGGCCACTTCGATCACGGGCACGTCCTTGTAGTCGCCGATATCGGGCACCTTCACTTCCCGCAGGCCACCCGCTTTCGACGCCACCGGGGCTGCCGCAGCAGCAGGGGCCGGTGCGGCGCCGTTCGCTTGGGCTTGCCCTTGCGCCGGCTTGGCCGCGACCGCCTGGCCGCCCTCGAGCACGACGATCAGCGTGCCTTCGGACACGGGATCGCCCTGCTTCACCTTGACTTCCTTGACCGTGCCGGCCGCGGGGCTCGGCACGTCCATCGTCGCCTTGTCGGATTCGAGCGTGATCAGGGATTGCTCTTTCTCGACGGTGTCGCCGGCCTTCACCAGCACCTCGATGACGGGGATGTCCTTGTAGTCGCCGATGTCCGGCACCTTGACTTCGATCGCTTCACTCATTCTTCGTATCTCCTGTCGATCGGAGTTGGCGCTTTAGCGCTTACTCCGATCCCATGCAACGCTGGGCCGCGCACGCGTGCCGCCCCGCTCGGGGGCGGCACGCCACGCTGGACGCCGCTCGCGAAGGCGATGCCTTAAACGGTCATCGGGTTGGGTTTGTTCGGGTCGAGGCGATACTTGGCCAGCGCTTCGGCCACGAGCTTACGCTCGATCGTGCCTTCGTCGGCGAGCGCGTTCAGCGCCGCGACGGTGACCCAGTAACGGTCGACTTCGAAGAAGTGACGCAGCTTCTCGCGCGTATCCGAACGGCCGAAGCCGTCGGTGCCGAGCACGACGAAGCGTTGCGGCACGTAGGCGCGGATCTGATCGGCCAGTGCGCGCACGTAGTCGGTCGAGGCGATGACCGGGCCTTGCGCATCCTTGAGCAGCGTCTCGACGTGCGAGACCTTGCGCGGCTCGGTCGGATGCAGCAGATTCCAGCGCTCCGCGGCCTGGCCTTCACGCGCGAGCTCGGTGAAGCTCGGCACGCTCCAGATGTCGGCATCGACGCCCCAGTCGTTCTTGAGCAGATCGGCGGCAGCGATCACTTCGTTCAGGATCGTGCCGGCGCCCATCAGCTGCACGCGCGGCGCCTTCGACGCGCCATCGGCCTTCTTGAACGAGTACATCCCCTTGATGATGTGATCGGCCACGTACTCGCCCTGCGGCATCGCCGGGTGCTCGTAGTTCTCGTTCATCACGGTGATGTAATAGAACACGTCCTCCTGATCCTGCACCATGCGGCGCAGACCGTCCTGCATGATCACGGCGAGTTCGTAGCCGAACGTCGGGTCGTAGCTCAGGCAATTGGGCACAGATTGCGCCCACAGCAGCGAGTGACCGTCTTCGTGCTGCAGGCCCTCGCCGTTCAGCGTCGTGCGGCCTGCGGTGCCGCCGAGCATGAAGCCGCGCGAACGCATGTCGCCGGCGGCCCATACCAGATCGCCGATGCGCTGCAGACCGAACATCGAATAGAAGATGTAGAACGGCACCATGATCTCGCCGTGCGTCGAGTACGACGTCGCCGCCGCAATCCAGTCGCACATGCCGCCCGCTTCGTTGATGCCTTCCTGCAGGATCTGACCCGTCTCCGATTCCCGGTAGAACATCAGCTGATCGGAATCCTCGGGCACGTACTTCTGCCCTTCCTGATTCCAGATGCCGATCTGACGGAACAGGCCTTCCATGCCGAACGTACGCGATTCGTCGGGCACGATCGGCACGACGCGCTTACCCAGCGCCTTGTCCTTGAGCAGGATGTTCAGGATGCGCACGAAAGCCATCGTCGTCGAGATCTCGCGGCCTTCCCCCGTGCCCTTGAGCAGCGGTTCGAACGCGTCGAGCGCCGGCACGGGCAGCGACTCGGCTTTCTGACGGCGCGCCGGCAGATAGCCGCCGAGCTCCTGGCGCCGCGCACGCATGTATTCGAGTTCCTTCGAGCCTTCCTCGAACTTGAGGTAAGGCACGTCGACGATGTCCTCATCCGAGATCGGCAGACGGAACTGGTCGCGGAACTTCTTGAGCTGGTCCACCTGCATCTTCTTTTGCTGGTGGGTGATGTTCATCGCCTGGCCGGCTTCGCCCATGCCGTAGCCCTTGATCGTCTTCGCGAGGATGACGGTCGGCTGGCCCTTGGCGTTCGTGGCCGCCTGGAATGCCGCGTAAATCTTGTGCGGATCATGGCCGCCGCGGTTCAGGTTCCAGATGTCGTCGTCGGACCAGTCGGCCACGAGCGCCTTCAACTCGGGCGAGTTGAAGAAATGCTCGCGCACATAGGCGCCCGACTCGGACTTGTACGTCTGATATTCGCCGTCGACGACTTCCATCATGCGGCGCATCAACGCGCCCGTCTTGTCGCGCGCGAACAGCGCATCCCAGCGGCTGCCCCAGATGACCTTGATGACGTTCCAGCCTGCGCCGCGGAATTCGGATTCGAGCTCCTGGATGATCTTGCCGTTGCCGCGCACCGGACCGTCCAGGCGCTGCAGGTTGCAGTTGATCACGAACACGAGGTTGTCGAGCCGCTCGCGGCCGGCCATGCCGATCGCGCCGAGCGATTCCGGTTCGTCCGTTTCACCGTCGCCCAGGAACGCCCAGACCTTGCGGCCCGCGGCGTTCACGATGCCGCGCGCTTGCAGATACTTCATGAAGCGCGCCTGATAGATCGCCATGATCGGGCCCAGGCCCATCGAGACGGTCGGGAATTGCCAGAAGTCCGGCATCAGCCACGGGTGCGGATACGACGAGATGCCCTCGCCGCCCACTTCCTGACGGAAGTTGTCGAGCTGGTTTTCGTTGAGGCGGCCCAGCAGGAACGCGCGCGAGTAGATGCCCGGCGACGAGTGGCCCTGCACGAACACGAGATCGCCGCCGTGGCTCGGCGACGGAGCGTGCCAGAAATGGTTGAAGCCGACGTCGTACAGCGTGGCCGCCGACGCGAACGACGCGATGTGGCCGCCGACGTTCGTGTGCTTGCCGGCGCGCAACACCATCGCGATCGCGTTCCAGCGCGTATACGAGCGGATGCGGTGCTCGATATCCTGGTCGCCGGGGATCTTGGCCTGGTTGGAGACGGGAATCGTGTTGATGTACGGCGTGTTGGCGGAGAACGGCAGGTGCTCGCCATGCACGCGTGCGAATTCGATCTGCTTCTCGATCAGGTAGTGAGCACGATCCGGGCCAACAGCGGAAATGACACCCTCGAGTGCCTCAAGCCATTCGCCGGTTTCCTGAGGATCGTCGTCTTTATCGGCGGCGACATATTTCATGACTTCGTCGGGCACAGCGGACATTCTCGTCTCCTGATTTGAGGAATGCTGTTTGGAACAGACGACGCAGGCCAGCACCGGCCGCGTGCAGTTGTCGGCGATTGTAAAGAGCCGGATGCCGCCCACGCAATCAATTTTTCGAATGACGAGATTATTTCTCATAATGCGAAATATTGCTGCGCCGCACCGCAATTCAAATCCGATAGTGCGCGGATATGAGTGCATTGGCGCGGATTGCTGCGGGTTTGCCCTTGTTTTACGTCAGTTGGCAGCGACACGCTGAGCTACAATTCGACCCATGTTGACCGATCGGCTTTTCGCACGCTCGGCGCGGGCTCCCGGCTCCCGGGTGGACTCGACGCCGTCACGCTGGCACCACGGACCCTGGTGGTCGAATTCCTATTTGCTGACGCCGCTGCTGTCGATCCTCGTGTTCCTGGTGGTCATGAGTTTGATCCTCTGGAGCCTCAATCGTCGCGAGCAGCAGCAACAGGAAGACACGCTTTATCGCAACGTTGCGTGGGCTCAGCAACAGATCCGCCTGTCCATGACGGGCGCGCAGGAACAATTGCAGGCGCTCGCGCGCGACCTCGCAGCAGGTCACGCCGATCAGCACTCGTTCCAGATGTCGACGACCGACATCATGCAGGGGCACCCCGAGATCCTCTATGTAAACTGGTTCACGAACCAAAAAGAGGCGCGCTGGCCGAACACGCCCGTGCCGCTCGCGGGGCAGCGCTTCGCGCGCCTGACCGACGCGCAAATGGACGAAGCGGTGAAGGCCGCGTTCAGCGATGCGCGCAGCACGCGCCGGCAGGTCTACTCGTCGCTGATCTACGACGACATCGGCAACGGCTATCTGACGCTGCAGACGCCGATCTACCGCGACCGCGAGTTCCTCGGCTCGATCGCGGCCGTGTTCTCGATCGAAGGCATCCTCAAGCACGACATCCCGCCCGAGCTGTCGGCCAAGTACAAGATCTCGCTGCTCGACGCGAACAACCGCGAGCTGTCGACGACCTCGACGCGCCCGCGCCTGCCGCGCGACCTGTTCTATGACCTGCCGCTCGACCCGCCGGGCCAGGGCGTGACGGTGCGCGTCTATGCGTTCCCTCAGATCACGAACTTCACGAACAATACGCTCGTGTGGCTGGTTGCCGGCCTGTCGTGCTTCGTGCTGTGGAGTTTGTGGAGCCTCTGGAAGCACACGCGCCAGCGCTTCGAGGCGCAGCAGGCGCTGTACGCCGAAGCATTCTTCCGGCGCGCGATGGAAAACTCGGTGCTGATCGGCATGCGCGTGCTCGACATGCACGGCCGCATCACGCACGTGAACCCCGCGTTTTGCCGCATGACGGGCTGGGACGAGAGCGATCTCGTCGGCAAGACGGCGCCGTTCCCGTACTGGCCGCGCGATTCCTACCCGGAGATGCAGCGCCAGCTCGACATGACGCTGCGCGGCAAGGCGCCCTCCTCGGGCTTCGAGTTGCGCGTACGGCGCAAGGACGGGTCGTTGTTTCACGCGCGGCTGTACGTCTCGCCGCTGATCGATAGCTCGGGCCGGCAGACGGGCTGGATGTCGTCGATGACCGACATCACCGAACCGAAGCGTGCGCGCGAAGAGCTCGCCGCCGCGCACGAGCGCTTCACGACCGTGCTCGAGAGCCTCGATGCCGCCGTGTCGGTGCTGGCCGCCGACGAGGCCGAGCTGCTGTTCGCGAACCGCTACTACCGGCACCTGTTCGGCATTCGTCCCGACGGCCACCTCGAGCTCGCGGGCGGCGGTTTCGACAGTGCCGAGGCGTCGTCGGACTCGATCGACATGGTCGATGCCTACGCGGGCCTGCCTGCGGCCGCGCTGACCGAAAGCACGGCCGACGCGCAAGAAATTTACGTGCAAAGCATCCAGAAGTGGTTCGAGGTGCGGCGCCAATACATTCAGTGGGTCGACGGCCACCTCGCGCAGATGCAGATCGCGACCGACATCACGACGCGCAAGCAGGCGCAGGAACTCGCGCGGCAGCAGGAAGAGAAGCTGCACTTCACGAGCCGCCTGATGACGATGGGCGAGATGGCCTCGTCGCTGGCCCACGAGCTCAACCAGCCGCTCGCGGCCATCAACAACTACTGCTCGGGCACGGTCGCGCTCGTCAAGTCGGGCCGGACGACGCCCGATACGCTGCTGCCCGTGCTCGAAAAGACCGCCCAGCAAGCCGTGCGCGCGGGCATGATCATCAAGCGCATCCGCGAATTCGTGAAGCGCAGCGAGCCCAAGCGCCAGGCGGCGCGCGTCTCGGACATCGTCGCCGATGCCGTGGGCCTGGCCGAGATCGAAGCGCGCAAGCGCCGCATCCGCATCCTCACCGAGATCCGCTCGCGCCTGCCCGTCATCTACGTCGATCCGGTGCTGATCGAGCAGGTGCTCGTGAATCTCTTGAAGAACGCGGCCGAGGCGATGCACGAGGCGCGGCCCAATGCGATCGACCCGGTGATCCGCGTCGTGGTCCGCATCGATGCCGGGTTCGTCTGCATCAGCGTAGTCGACCAGGGCCCGGGCGTCGACGAGGCCGCCATCGAACGCCTGTTCGAACCGTTCTACAGCACGAAGTCCGACGGCATGGGCATGGGGCTCAACATTTGCCGTTCGATCATCGAATCGCATCGCGGTCGTTTGTGGGTCGTCAACAATGTCGACACGAACGGCCAGATCACTGGCGCAACATTTCACTGTAGTCTGCCGCTCGGCGAACCCGCCGAGCTTGGCCAAGGCGGCGGCACTGAAGCATCGAGACCACAAACTGTCACGGGAGAATTATGAATACCCCAGTCACCACTCAGGAAACCGTCTTTGTCGTCGACGACGACGAGGCCGTACGCGATTCGCTGCGTTGGCTGCTGGAGGCAAACGGCTATCGGGTGCAGTGCTTCTCGAGCGCCGAACAGTTCCTCGAAGCCTATCAGCCGGCGCAGCATGCAGGCCAGATCGCCTGCCTGATCCTCGACGTGCGGATGTCCGGCATGAGCGGTCTCGAACTGCAGGAGCGGCTCATCTCCGAGAACGCTTCGCTGCCGATCATCTTCGTGACGGGCCATGGCGACGTGCCGATGGCCGTCTCGACGATGAAAAAAGGCGCGATGGATTTCATCGAAAAGCCGTTCGACGAAGCCGAGCTGCGCAAACTCGTCGAGCGCATGCTCGAGAAGGCGCGCAGCGAGAGCAGCACCGTGCTGCAGCAGCGCGCGGCCGCCGAGCGGCTCGGCAAGCTCACGGCGCGTGAGCACCAGGTGCTCGAGCGCATCATCGCGGGGCGCCTGAACAAGCAGATCGCCGACGATCTGGGCATCAGCATCAAGACGGTCGAGGCCCACCGCGCCAACATCATGGAAAAGCTCAACGTCAACACGGTCGCCGACCTGCTGCGCCTCGCGTTGTCGAACAAGCCGCAGCAAGCGGCCAAGCCTCAGCCGCAGTAATACATTAATGCAGTAATGCCGCACCGGCGCGGCCGTGCTTGCTGCCACGGCCGGCCGCCTGTTGCATCGGGCCCTCACATCGGCCCCTTCCACGAGCGCCTCACGCCTGGTTCGGCTGCTTGTGCCGCGCGCCTGCGCTCCTCCTCGCCAGCGCGTTGGCGTGCGGTGCAACGGTATAATTCCCTTTTTTTGCGCCACGCGCCGTGTGCTCCGTTTGCCACACGCCTGCCGTGACGCCGCGCCACGCCGCTCGCCTGCCTCGTCCAGCAGCCTGCCTTGCTCGACTGCCGCCTTGCGCGGACAGCGCGGCCGCTACGCCCGATCCGCATTGCAATCCTCTCAATTGTTGACCGACCACCATGACAGCCAAACTGATCGACGGCCTCGCCCTTTCCAAGACCCTGCGCGCTGAAGTCGCCACCCGCGCTGCCGCGTTGACCGCACGCGGCCATCAGCCGGGTCTCGCCGTCGTGCTCGTCGGCGACAATCCGGCGAGCGAAGTCTACGTGCGCAACAAGATCAAGGCGTGCGAGGACAACGGCATCCACTCGTCGTACGACCGCTACCCGGCCACGCTGTCGGAAGCCGAACTGCTTGCGCGCATCGACGCGTTGAACCGCGACCCGAAAATCCACGGGATCCTCGTTCAGCTGCCGCTGCCGTCGCACATCGACAGCCACAAGGTCATCGAAGCCATCGCCCCCGAGAAGGATGTCGACGGCTTTCACGTGGCCAATGCCGGCGCGCTGATGACGGGCAAGCCGCTGTTTCGCCCGTGCACGCCCTATGGCGTGATGAAGATGTTCGAGGCAAACGGCATCGACCTGCGCGGTGCGAACGCGGTCGTGATCGGCCGCTCGAACATCGTCGGCAAGCCGATGGCCCTGCTGCTGCTCGAAGCCGGCGCGACCGTCACGATCTGCCACAGCAAGACGCGCGACCTCGCCGCGCATGCGCGCGCGGCCGACGTCATCGTGGCCGCGACAGGCCGGCGCAACCTCGTGACGGCCGACATGGTCAAACCGGGCGCGGCCGTCATCGACGTCGGCATGAACCGTGACGATGCCGGCAAGCTGTGCGGCGACGTCGACTTCGCCGGCGTATCCGCCGTGGCCGGCCACATCACGCCGGTGCCGGGCGGCGTCGGCCCGATGACGATCACGATGCTGCTCGTGAACACGATCGAAGCGGCCGAGCGCAGCGCCGCGCAGGCTTAAACGACACGAGGCGCGGTCGATCCTCAGCGCTCCGACTCGGCCGGTTGGTCGGAGCATCTGGAAAACGGCGTGTGGCGCCCCAATAATGACGGTATGGGGCGCGTGCGCCCATCCTTACAAACACGACAGACAGGAAGCTCCTCATGGCCTCGAACACGCCCGCAACGTCCAACCCGCTGCTCGATTTTTCCGGCCTGCCGCGCTTCGGCGAGATTCGTCCCGAACACGTCACGCCCGCGCTCGACGTGCTGCTCGCCGACGCCAAGACCGCCATCGAACGCGCGACTGAGCCAGCCCTGCCCGCGACCTGGCAGGACGTCGTCGATGCAACCGACCGCGCGACCGAACCGCTGGCGCGCGCCTGGGGCATCATCGGCCACTTGAACGCGGTGGCCGATACGCCCGAGCTGCGTGCCACCTACGGCGAGAACCTGCCGCGCGTGACCGAATTCTGGTCGAGCGTCGGCCAAAACCTCGCGCTGTTCGACAAGTACAAGGCGATCGTCGCAAGCCCGGCGTTCGCGGGCCTGTCCACCGAGCGCAAGAAGATTCTCGCAAACGCGCTGCGCGATTTCCGGCTCTCGGGCGCCGAGCTCCCCGAGGAGAAAAAGCCGCGCTTCACCGAATTGCAAGAACGCCAGGCGGCGCTCGCGAAGGCCTTCTCCGACCACGTGCTCGACGCGACGAATGCCTACACGTACATCGCGTCGAACCAGACCGAACTCGATGGCCTGCCCGAGGACGTCGTGCAGGCCGCGCGTGAAGCGGCGCAGGACGCCGGTATCGAAGGCTGGAAGTTCACGCTGCACTTCCCGTCGTATTTCCCCGTCATGCAGTACGCCACGCATCGGCCGATGCGCGAAGCGATGTATCGGGCCTACGTCACGCGCGCTTCGGAACTGGGCAGCCTCTACGGTGGCGGCCAGGCCGACTGGGACAACACCGCGAACGTCGCCGAACTCATGAAGCTGCGCGGCGAAGAAGCGCTGATGCTCGGCTATCGCAACTTCGCCGAGGTCTCGCTCGTGCCGAAGATGGCCGACTCGCCCGAGCAGGTCGTCACGTTCCTGGAAGACCTCGCCAAACGCGCCCGCCCGTATGCCGAAAAGGACTGGCAGGAACTGCGCGACTTTGCGGCAAGCGAGCTCGGCCTCACGCAACTCGAGCCGTGGGACGTCGCGTACGCGGGCGAGCGCCTGCGTGAGAAGCGCTATGCGTTCTCCGAAACCGAGGTCAAGCAATACTTCCCGGAAAACGCCGTGCTGGACGGTCTGTTCAAGGTCGCCGAGACGCTGTTCGACGTCACGATTCGCCGCGACGACGCGGCCGTCTGGCATCCGGACGTGCGCTTTTTCCGCGTCGAGGATCGCGACGGCTCGCTGCGCGCACAGTTCTACCTCGACCTGTACGCACGCGAAGGCAAGCGCGGCGGTGCGTGGATGGACGACGCGCGCTCGCGCCACAAGACCGGCGACGGCGGTGTCCAAACACCTGTCGCCTATCTGACCTGCAACTTCTCGGCGCCCGTCGGCGGCAAGCCTGCCTGCTTCACGCACGACGAAGTCATCACGCTGTTCCACGAGTTCGGTCACGGCCTGCATCACATGCTCACGCGTGTGGACGAGCTTGGCGTCTCGGGCATCAACGGCGTGGAGTGGGATGCAGTCGAACTGCCCTCGCAGTTCATGGAGAACTTCTGCTGGGAGTGGGACGTGCTCACCGACATGTCCTCGCATGTCGACACGAGCGCCAAACTGCCGCGCGCCTTGTTCGACAAGATGCTCGCCGCCAAGAACTTCCAGAGCGGCCTGGCGACGCTGCGTCAGATCGTGTTCGCTATGTTCGACATGCGCCTGCACGTCGACTTCGATCCGGCCGGCGCCCAAAGCGCGAACGACCTCGCACGCGAGATCAACGAGCGTTATCACGTGATCCCGCAAGCAGCGTTCTCGCGCTGGCCCAACACGTTCAGCCACGTCTTCGCGGGCGGCTATGCGGCCGGCTACTACAGCTACAAGTGGGCCGAAGTGCTGTCGGCCGATGCGTATGCCGCATTCGAAGATGCCGCGCGCGAAGCCAACGGCAGCGTGCTCGATGCGGCAACGGGCACGCGCTATCGACGCGAGATCCTCGAAGTCGGCGGCAGCCGGCCCGCGATGGACTCGTTCAAGGCGTTCCGCGGTCGCGCGCCGACCATCGACGCCCTGCTGCGCCATCACGGCATGAGCAACACGCCGGCACAGTGAAGCGAGCGAAGTGACGGCTCGGCCGCTGTCGGCTGTCGAAAAAGCAAACGGTGCTGTCCCTCACGGGCAGCACCGTTTTGCTTGGTACGACCGGGCAGGTGTTCCCTATCAACGACGCAGCTTGAAATCGACTTCGGCCGGCCGTCCTTCGATGGCCAGCGTCGCACGCGCCGCTGGCGAGCGAGCGATCACGCGACCGCGCCGGATCACCGCCAGACGCGCCGCGCGTAACCGAATCGCCTCGATCGGATCACGCGCGTCGAGCAGCACGCAGTCGGCCCAGCAGCCCGGTGTGATGCCGTAGTCGGCGAGACCCAGAATGCGCGCCGGATTGAGCGTGACCGCATCGAATGCGGCGTGCATGGCGTCGGTGCCCGTCATCTGCGCGACGTGAAGGCCCATGTGCGCAACCTCGAGCATGTCCCCCGAGCCCAGGCTGTACCACGGGTCCATCGCACAATCGTGGCCAAACGCGACGTCGATACCGGCAGCCAGCATCTCGGGCACGCGCGTCATGCCGCGCCGCTTCGGGTACGTATCGGCGCGCCCCTGCAGCGTGATGTTGATGAGCGGATTGGCGATCGCCGCGACACCCGATTCGCGCATCAACGGCAGCAGCTTGCTCACGTAGTAGTTGTCCATCGAATGCATCGACGTCAAGTGTGAGCCCGCGACGCGACCCGCGAGCCCGAGCCGATGCGCCTGCGCGCATAGCGTTTCGATGTGGCGCGACAGAGGGTCGTCCGATTCGTCGCAGTGCATGTCGACGCGCAGCCCCTTCTGCGCCGCGAATTCGCATAGCAGCCGAACCGATTCGGCGCCCTCGGCCATCGTGCGTTCGAAGTGCGGAATGCCGCCGACCACCTCGACGCCCATCGCGATCGCCCGCTTGAGGTTGTCGAACGCGCCCGGCGCGCGCAGCAACCCATCCTGCGGAAACGCGACAAGCTGCAAGTCGAGATAAGGCGCGACGCGACGCTTGACCTCGAGCAGCGCTTCGACGGCCAGGAGCCGTTGATCGCAGATGTCGACGTGCGAACGAATCGCGAGCAGCCCGCGCGCAACCGCCCAATCGCAGTATTGCAACGCACGTTCGACGAGCGCCTCGTGCGTGAGCTGCGGCTTGAGCTCGCCCCACAGCGCGATGCCTTCGAGCAGCGTGCCCGATGCGTTCACGCGCGGCAGCCCGTACGAAAGCGTGGCATCGAGATGAAAATGCGCATCGACGAAAGGCGGCGTGACGAGCAAGCCGTCCGCTTCGATCTCCTCGCGTGCCTGCGCGGCAAGCCGGGGCTCGACGGCGATGATGCGTTCGCCTTCGATGCCGATGTCGACGGGCGCGTCGCGACCCGCGACATGGGTGGGCAAAACGGCACGGCGAATGATCAGGTCCATCGACAGCTCCTCGAACGCGTGGGCGGTGTGCCGTCGATTCTATCGAGTCATGCCGGCTTGATCATCGGATTCGTCATCGAAGTCGAATAGCGTAAATTGCCCTTGCGCGGCGGCCTCGCCCTCCTCCAACCGCACGCCGACGCCCAGCAGCCGCACAGGCTGATTGCGCCGCGCGAAGCCCTTCTCGAGCAGCGCGAGCAGGGTCGGTAGATCGGTCGCGTCGGCCACGCACTCGACCGTCGTGCGGCGAAAGTCGGCGAAGCGGATCTTCACGAACATCTTGTGGATGGCTGCCGCGGCGTCGCACCGCTCGATGCGCACGTCGAGCTGCTCGGCCAGCCGGCGCAGCTCCGCCGCGCACTCGTCGAGCGTTTGCAGATCGGTGACGTAGGTCGTCTCGACGCTAATGGACTTGCGCTCCTGATCGGCTTCCACCGTGCGGTGATCGATGCCGCGCGACAGGTCGTACAGGCGCCGGCCGAATGCGCCGAAGCGGCGATGCAGATCGATCAGCGACCACTCCCGCAGGTCGGCGCAGGTGGCGATGCCGAGCTTCTCGAGCTTGGCCGCCGTGACCTTCCCGACACCGAAGATCTTGCGCACCGGCAGCGCGGCCACGAACGCGTCGACCTCGTGCGGACGCACAACGAACAGGCCGTCGGGCTTGTTCCAGTCGGACGCGATCTTCGCGACGAACTTGTTCGGCGCCACACCGGCCGACACCGTCACGCCGACCGTCTCGCGCACGCGCGCGCGGATCTCCTCGGCCATCAGCGTCGCACTGCCCTTGCAGCGCGTGGAGTACGTGACGTCGAGATAGGCTTCGTCGAGCGAGAGCGGCTCGACGTCGGCCGTGTAATCGCGATAGATGGCCATGATCTGCCGCGAGGCCGCGCGGTACTTTTCCATCGCCGACGGCAGGATCAGCAGTTCGGGACATTTGCGCATCGCCAGCGCCGAGGACATCGCCGAATGAATGCCGAAGCGGCGCGCTTCGTAGTTGCAGGTAGCGATCACGCCGCGCTGCTCGGGCCGCCCGCCGACCGCCAGCGGCCGACCGCGCAAGCTCGGATCGTCGCGCATCTCGACCGACGCGTAGAAGCAGTCGCAATCGCAGTGGATGATCTTGCGCGCAAACGCCGGCGCCGCGCCGGGCGATTGCGGCGCGGGGGCATCGGCGAAGGGACGATCAGGATTGCTCAAAGTGAGCGTTACTGTACAAAAATACAGTGGTCATTTCAAGCGGCGCCGGTCGCCCCTGCCGGCGGACGCGGCCTGCTGCGCCCGGCTCGCGTGTACCGGCGAGAGCGCCGCCAATCGTACCGCCGCGCGCAACCCACGGCCACCTATACTCGGCGTTCGCTTAGCCCCTTCGACACACCCGCAACATCACAGATCCAACATGAAAACGATCGGCATCATCGGCGGCATGAGCTGGGAATCGTCGGCCGAGTACTATCGGCTACTGAACCGCTATGCCAAAGCCCGCCTGGGTGGCCACCACAATGCGCGCAGCTTGTTGCTGACGGTCGACTTCGCGCCAATCGAAGCGCTGCAGCGCGCGGACGACTGGACCGCGCTCGCTGTGCTGATGGCCGATGCGGCGCGTCAGCTCGAGCGCGGCGGCGCCGACCTCGTGATGCTCGCAACGAACACGATGCATCGCGTGCACGAAGCGATCGAGGCCGCGTTGAACGTGCCCTTCCTGCACATCGCCGATCCCACCGGCCACGCGCTGCGCGACGCTGGCATCGAACGCGTGGGACTGCTCGGCACGCGCTTCACGATGGAGCACACGTTCTATACGGGGCGTCTGGCCGAGCGCTTCGGTCTCGAGACGCTGATTCCTGGCGAAGCCGCGCGTGCCGATGTGCATCGGATCATTTACGACGAGTTGTGTCATGGCATCGTCGATGATGCATCACGCACAATCTATCAACGCACGATCGACGAGCTAGCCTCGCGCGGTGCGCAGGCGGTCATCCTCGGCTGCACGGAGATTACGCTGCTGATCAAGCCGCAGGATTCGTCGCTGCCGGTGTTCGACACGACCGCGCTGCACGCGCAGGCCGCGGTCGATTGGGCATTGCAGGCGTGATTGCCGCGATGCGATGGTTCGACGATGCGCTTCACGCCTCCAGCCACCGCAGCCCGGCGATGCCGGCCATGATCAACGCGACACAGGCGAGGCGCGGCAACGACGCACTGTCGCCGTAAGCAATGATGCCGACGATCGTCACGCCGACCGCGCCGATGCCTGTCCACACCGCGTAGGCCGTACCCGTCGGCAAATCGCGAATCGCGTACGTGAGCAGAAAGATGCTGGCGAGCCCCGCGGCGACGCCGATCGCTGCGGGCACCGGCTTCGTCCACCCGGCGGCCGATTTCAATCCCGCCGCCATCACGATTTCCATTACACCTGCGAGCACGAGCAGCACCCAAGCCATGAACCGATCTCCAAAATTCGACAAGAATGCGAGTGTGGAGACGTTATCCCGTCACGACAAGTACGCACCCGAAGGTTCCTATGTCTCATCGTCTGAATCTTCCTGCACTGCCCTCGTCCGCTACCGTGGACCGCGCGCCTGGCTGCCCGTCGCGTGCCGCGCTAGCGCTCGTCGCGAGCAAGTGGTCGCTGTCGATCGTGCCGGCGCTCGCCGCAGGCCCAGTGCGCAACAACGAGCTGCTGCGCAGGATCGAAGGGATTTCGCAAAAGATGCTGACGCAAACGCTGCGTGAGCTCGAGCGTCATGGACTCGTGGAGCGGATCGATTACGGCACCGTGCCGCCGCGCGTCGACTATCGACTAAGCGCGCTCGGACATTCGTTGAGCGACACGCTGACGGCGCTCGATCGATGGGCACAGGACCATCATGCGGCGCTTGCGGTTGCGCGCGAGCGATTTGATGCCACGAGCAGCGTTTGACGGGTTCCCGATGCCCGCCTTGGCATCGCGTACAGCGTGAACAACAGTCGTTACCGAAGCGCGAGGCATCCCCCTCGCTAGAGTGACAAATCAGACGCGAAGCCCACGCTGCAATATGCTACCGCTGCGGCTACGCCGCCGATATGTGGCCGACGATGGCTTGAAGCGCACGCCGCAGCATTTCGCTGTTATCCGGATCACTCGCGATTGCATCGGGATCAGCCTGCTTTCCCAACAGTGCAAGCGTGATGCAAGCCTCAGGGATGATCGTTGCCGACATGGTTTCCAAGACCAGTTTCAGGGCGGCTTGGGCGGCAGATGCTCGTGGCGACGTGTTGAACAATGCGACCGGCTTACCCGGGAAATCGGGGCTTCCGACCAACCAATCCAGCATGTTTTTGAATGACCCAGGGATACCGCGCGCGTACTCCGGGCACGAAATCAAGAGGCCATCTGCTCGCACGACTCGCGCGCGCAGATCAACAATGGACTCGGGAAGATGGTCTTCAAGATCCGGATTGAAATGGGGTAATTGCCCGATTTCATCGTAATGATCAACGGCTACACCCGGCGGCACAAGTTTGGCCGCCGCGTGAAGAGCCTGTGTATTGGACGACGTCGAGCGCAGGCTACCGGACAAGGAAAGAAGGTGAATCATTTCGACGTGGTCGTTACCGATGTGCGGGATAGTGCTCCATCCCAAGGACGCCATGACGGGAGATGTATGGTCGGGGGAAATCGGTCCGAGTATACGTTGCGCCGCGTTTCGGTGCATTTCGATGCTGGTGCCGGCGCTAAACGGCCACGAGTGTAGCTCCATGTGTAGCACCGCCCGGAATCGGCATAGGTTGCTTCCCAGTGCGCAACAGCCACCTGATTGCGCAAACGCCCTAGCGGGTTACGTGGCCGACTTCGCGTCGAAAACGGCGAGCACGCAGCAAAGCTCATGGCCTCTTGCAAAGGCGAGTGTTGATGAGCCTTAAGCGCAGTCCTGAGGTCCGATGAAGCCCACCTTTCCCCAATCCGCCACCAGACTTCGTGCCAGCTTGGAAAACGCATCCGACGCCGCGCTGCGATAAGCCCCCTTTCGGGTCAGCAAGGCTACCGTCCTGCGTGGCAATGCCGGTTCCAGCCCGATCGCGCGCAACTCAGTACGTTCGCTGGCGATGGCATCGGGCAGAATGGTCGCGACGCGCCCCCTGCGCACGATCTCGACCACTGCATTGATCGAATTCGCTTCGATCATCACGCTCGGCGCCACGCCGTGCGCCTGGAAATACGCGTCGATATGCCCACGCGTAGCAAAATCGCGGGTCAGCAAGGCCAGCGGCGTGTGCTCGATTGCTGCGAGCGTCAGCCCCTCCGAGCGCGCATACGGATGAGCTTGTCCCACGACCATGCTCAGCCTTTCCTCAAACAGGACGTGGCAATCGATTTCCGGCAAGCGCACGTCGGCGAACGCAATCCCCACGTCGATCGAATCGTCGGCCAGCTCGGCTTCCATCCGGTCCTGCGTCGTTTCTCGAATGCTGAGCACGATCCCCGGATAACGAGCGCTGAAGTGCTCCACCAACGGCCCGACCAAATACGACGAAAAGGTGGGCGTGAACGCCAACCGCAGCAAGCCGCGCGAAAGATCCAGCACATCATGGATCGCCCTGCGCCCGGCCTCCAGTTCCCGTAGCGCTTGATTGGCAAAGCGGATATACGCCGCACCAACGTCGGTCGGCCGCACGGTGCGACCGCTACGGTCCAGCAACGGCGCGCCCAGCGCATCCTCCAGTTGTTTGATCTGCTGCGACAGCGTGGGTTGGGAAACATGCAGCGCCTCGGCCGCACGGGTGAAGTTCTGGTGCTCGACCACGGCGAGCAGATAGCGGAGATGACGTAGCAGCATGGCGATCAACTATAAGCATTACCAATCAAGCGAATTATAAATGCGTCTTGGACGCTATAGATCGTCTGGCCCATCATTGCGCCATCACTCAGCCACTGAACGAGGCAAGCCATGCAGGCCACGCGTGCGGGGCATTGAAAGCAAAAATGGCTCGCCCCTTTTCGTTTCGCAATCCTAATTTTCTAAAGGACGAACCGCCTGATCATGTCATCGAATAGCGAAAAACCGGTGCTCTCCAACGCGACGATCCGGCTGTTTGCCTTCGCCTGCGGCGCCGTCATCGCCAATATTTACTATTCGCAGCCGTTGCTCGCCACTATCGCCCTTAGCTTTGGCCACCCTCCGGCCCATCTGGGGTTTCTGGTCACATTGACGCAGCTCGGCTATGCGTGCGGATTGTTCCTGATCGTTCCACTAGGCGATGTGGTCGACCGCCGCAAGCTGATCGTCCGGCTATTGCTCGCCAGCACGCTGGCCTTGTTTGCGGTTGCCGCCAGCACGAACTTTCCGATCTTCGTCCTCGCCAATCTGTGCGTCGGCTTGACGACTTGCGCGGCCCAGCTGCTGGTTCCGTTTGCGGCCTCGTTGGCACCTGACGAGGACCGAGGACGCGTCGTCGGCACGGTGATGAGCGGCCTGTTGCTGGGCATTTTGCTGGCGCGCACCGTTTCGGGCGCGATCGCACAGCTGAGTCACTGGAGGATGGTTTACTGTGTTGCCGCGTTGTCGATGCTGCTGTTGGCGGGCGTATTGTCGCGGGCCCTTCCCGACGACGGACGCGACGTCCAGCTCCGCTACAGCGCCTTGATGGCCTCGCTGTGGAGCTTGGTACGCAGCCATCCCGTGCTGCGTTTGCGATCCTTGTATGGCGCGCTGGTATTTGCTTGCTTCAGCGTCCTGTGGACGGGGCTGACCATGCTGCTGAGCCAGCCGCCCTACGGCTTCTCGGAAGGAAAAATCGGGCTATTCGGGTTAGCCGGCGCGGCCGGGGCCTGGGCAGCGAACCAAGCTGGCCGACTGGCCGACCGGGGACATGGCAACTTGGCTGCCGGCTTGTTCGCAGGCACGGTCTTGATATCGTTTGCGCTGATTGCCGGCGGTAGCCATTCGCTGATCGCCTTGCTATTGGGCATTCTGTTGCTGGATGTCGGCGTCCAGGGACTGCACATCTCCAATCAGAGCGCGATCTACGCGCTGGCCCATCACGCTCGCAGCCGCATCACCACCGTTTATCTGACCAGCTATTTCATCGGCGGTGCGCTGGGCTCTGGAGCGGCCAGCATCGCTTATGCGGCGAGCGGTTGGTATGGGGTCTGCTTGGTTGGCGCGGCTTTTGCCGGATTGCTGGTTGCGCTCTGGCTTGCGACGTTCGCATTGCAGCGGCCCACGGCACCCGAGGCCTCATGAGTCCGCGTCACCCGCGGCGACCAACCCAGAAAGCAAAAAAGCCTGACTTCGCTATGAAATCAGGCTTTTCGCTAAAACTTGGTTGCGGGGGTAGGATTTGAACCTACGACCTTCGGGTTATGAGCCCGACGAGCTGCCAGACTGCTCCACCCCGCGTCAGAGAAAAAAGATTATATGACGTTCTCCGCATCTCGTCAAACGGTTACTACGATTTTTCCGAATTGCTGGTTCGACTCGAGGTAGCGATGCGCTTCGACGATCTGATCGAGCGTGAACACCTTGTCGATGACGGGCTTGAGCCGCCCCGCCGCCAGCGCATCGAGAATGAAGCGTTTGGCCTCGGCAAAACGCGCGGGATCGCGCACGACCTGCTTGTATTGATAGCCGCGCACGGTCAGCAGCTTGTCGATGACCGGGAACAGCGGGAACGGCGTCGCATCGGTACTGAGCGCACCGTACTCGATGATGATGCCGTCATGAGCGAGCGCCGCGGCCAACCGCTCGAGCATCGGCCCCGCGACCGGATCGAACGCCACGCGCGCGCCTCTGCCTCCCGTGATCTCCGCCACGCGTGCGACCAGATCCTCCTCCTGCGTCGCGACGACATGATCGGCACCGAACGACAGCAGCGCATCCTTCTTCGCACTCGTGCGCGTCGTCGCGATCGTCGTGGCGCCGACGCTCTTGGCCAGTTGGATCGCCGCTAAGCCGACGCTGCTGGATGCCGCCGTGATGATGACCGCGTCGTCGCGCGTGAGCTTGGCGAGATCGATCAGCGCGCCCCACACCGTCACGTATTGCATCCAGATCGCCGCCGCCTCGATCCAGCTCAGCGAAGCCGGATGCTTGACCACGACGTCCGCCGGCACGTTCGCTACCTCGCCATACGTGCCCCAGCGCGTGATCGACAGCGGCGGCACGATGCTGACGGCATCGCCGATTTGAAGACTCGTCACTTCACTGCCCAGTGCCGTGACGATGCCCGCCGCTTCGTAGCCGAGCCGCGCGGGAAACACCGGCGACTCCACATAGCGCCCCGAGCGAAACATCGATTCGGCGCGGTTCACGCCGAACGCCTTCACTTGCAGCGTCACCTCAGTGGGCGCTGGCGGCGGCACTTCGACGTTTTCGATCCTCAGAACTTCGGGCCCGCCGTTCTGATGAAACCGTACGATTCGCGACATGGTTGCTTCTCCGATTGGTTTGGGTGAAGCCACTATAATTCGCGACAGAAATGCGATAAATCGTCAATCAAACCCTACTCTCGAAACCGATCGTTTCCAATTGACCATCATGGACCGACTCACGAGCATGGCCGTCTTCGTCAAAGCCGCCGAGACCGGCTCGTTCGCCACGGCCGGCACCATGCTGGGCCTGTCGTCGCAGATGGTGGGCAAGCATGTCCAGTGGCTCGAAGCGCGTTATGGCATGCGACTGATCAATCGCACCACACGCCGCCAGAGCCTGACCGAGGCAGGCCTCGCCTTCTATGAAGGCAGCAAGTCGGTACTGGCCGAAGCACAAGCTGTCGAAGCGCTCGCGGCCAACCTGCAAGCCGCGCCGCGCGGCAAGCTGCGCGTGAACGCACCGATCAGCTTCGGCGCGCACAGTCTCGTACCGAAGCTCGCGCAGTATTTGCGCGACTATCCGGAAGTGGAAGTCGATCTGACGCTGAGCGACCGGGTCGTCGATCTCGTCGACGAAGGCTACGACGCGGTGATCCGCATCGCCCCCCTGCCCGACTCCGGGCTCATCGCCCGGCCGCTCGCGCCGTATCGGCTCATCGCGTGCGCATCGCCCGACTATCTGGCGCGGCACGGTGCGCCATCGCATCCCGACGACCTCGCGCAGCACGAATGCGTCGGCTTCGCGTATTCGGCACGCCCGGCGTGGCCGGAGTGGACCTTCATCGACGAAGACGGACGCCAGTACGTCGTGCCGGTGAAAAGTCGCCTATCGATCAACAACGGCCAAGCCCTGCGCAACGCCGCGCTCGAGGGCCTCGGCATCATCCTGCAGCCATGCGAGTTGCTGCGTGAGGATCTGGCCTCCGGCCGGCTCGTCCAAGTGTTACCGGGCTATGAGGCCCCGTCACGGCCGATGCACCTGCTGTTCTCGCCCGACCGGCATCTGACGCCGAAGCTGCGCAGCTTCATTGATTTCGTTACGGTAACGTTTGGGTAGGCAACGCGAGCCTGCGTGTCGCTGACTCAGCGCGGGGCTTCGGCTCGACAAGCGAAACCGAGATCCCCCCGGCTTCGCAATTGCTAAAAAAGGAAAAGCCCGCCGCGGAGAGATGCCGGGACGGGCTTAGTACAGCTTGTCAATTGTTCCAGCTAAAGGCGGGCTCAGTGTTCGTGTGCCAATGCTTCCAACGCTGCTCGCGCGAGAAACCCACTCCGGGTCTCGTGACGCGCTTCAACGTATGCATCGATCTTATGTAATACAAACCGAGGGATGCTGATATTGATCCTTTCAGGCTTCGAGTCAAACTTAGAAAGGTCAACACTGACCAAAGCCCAGACAGCACCTGCATACTCCGGCTTTCCGGCAAGTTCTTCCACGGTAGAGCATGTGAGCTCGACGTTTTCCCCAAGCTCCACTAGGGTCGAGACGTGCCCCACGATCGCTTCCTTCGTATTTCTAATCACCTCATCGATGGTATCGCCCCAGGAGTGGACGCCGGGGATGTCCGGTACGGTCACTCCATAGACGCTCCCATCGTCCTTGTGCACTGCGATGGGAAATTCCATTACTTTGTCCTCAGCTTGGCTCCATCCAAGCATCCTGTGTCGAGCAAAAACCGCCGATCAACCAAGACCGGCGGTCTTTAGGATGCTCTTCGTAGTACCCATAGGCAGGTCCTTCTTCGGGTGCGGCACCGTCACAAGGCCCGGCTTCTTCGGGTGTTTAAAGTGATGGTGGCTGCCCGTGATTCTTACAAGCTCCCATCCATCCTCCTCGAGCATCCGGATTAGCTTTGATGAGTTCATCGCCCCTCCGCACGTCTTGTGTGTAATTTTACACACCAAAACACCGAGAGCAAGAGAAATTGTGTATATGTGTGTACGCCAAGCCCTACCGCGTGAACGCCGCCTTGGCGATGCTTACCATCCTTCGGGCGACCGTGTCCCGGATGGTCGCTTCTGGTAAATTGCAGACCGTCATCAAACAGCCCGAGAACCGCTCGTGAAAATAGCCACCTGGAACGTCAACTCGCTGAAGGTCCGTCAGCAACACGTGATCGACTGGCTCGAGCTCAGTCACACCGACGTGCTGTGCCTTCAGGAGCTGAAGCTGCCCGACGAGAAATTTCCGCACGAAGAGTTGGCGCAAAAGGGCTATCGCAGCTGGTGCGCGGGCCAGAAGACCTATAACGGCGTCGGCATCCTCGTGCGCGACGGCCTGAAGGTCGACGAGGCCAGCATCGTGCGCAACATCCCCGGCTTCGAGGATCCACAGCAGCGCGTGATCGCCGCGACGGTCGAAGGCGTGCGCGTCATCTCGGCGTATTTCCCCAACGGCCAGGCACCGGGCAGCGACAAGTTCGCCTACAAGCTGCGCTGGCTCGACGCGCTCGAAGCGTGGCTCGCCGACGAAATGCGCACACACGCCGAGCTCGCCCTGCTCGGTGACTACAACATCGCCCCCGAGGATCGCGACGTGCACGATCCGAAAGCATGGGAAGGCCAGAACCTCGTCTCGCCCGAGGAGCGCGCGGCATTCGCCAGGCTCGCCGGGATGGGCCTCGTCGATTCGTTCCGCCAGTTCGAACAACCCGAGAAAATGTACACGTGGTGGGACTATCGGATGCTCGCGTTTCGCCGCAACGCCGGTCTGCGCATCGACCACATCCTGCTCTCGCCCTCGCTCTCCGCACGGTGCACGAGCTGCGAAGTCGACAAGACGCCGCGCAAGTGGGATCAGCCGTCCGATCACGCGCCGGTGATCGCCCAACTCGGTTGAGCGAGGCCGACCCGCACCCGGTGCGAGCCGGCTTAGCGCGTCAAGCGACGCGCGCTCGCGTCACGATTCGAGGTGCAGTTCCTGAATCTTGCGCGTGATCGTGTTGCGGCCGATGCCTAGGCGCTCGGCCGCTTCGACCTTGCGTCCACGTGTGAAGTCGAGCGCCTCGCGTATCACCGCCGCTTCGAAACGGCGTGCCAATTCGTCCATCACGTCGGCCGTGTTCTCGCGCAGCATGTGTGCGACTTCGGCCCGCAAGCCACTCTCCCACACACTGACGGGCATGCCCACCGTACCACCGCCCAAGGTCGACGGCATCGGTGCGGCGACCCCGTTGCGCTCGGCCTCGAACGGCACGGCGTTGGCCATCCCATGCACACCGGCCGCGCCCGCGACGATCTCCCCCGCCGCCCGCTCATTCATGGCCGGCACGAGATCGGGCGGCAGATCCTTGATCTCGATCGTCTGCGCCGGCGCCATCACCGTGAGCCAGTTCGCGAGATTCTCGAGTTGACGCACGTTGCCTGGAAACGGCAGCGATGCAAGATAGGCCAGCGCGGCATCGGAGACACGCTTGGGCTCGACGCCGAGATCGCGCGCGCTCTTTTGCAGGAAGTGTCGAGTGAGCAGCGGGATGTCTTCGCGGCGCTCGCGCAGCGGTGGCAGACGCAAGCGGATCACGTTGAGGCGGTGATACAAGTCCTCGCGGAACAACCCTTGCCGCACGCGCGCTTCAAGATTCTGGTGGGTCGCCGCGATTACGCGCACGTTCGCGCGCAACGGGCTGTGTCCGCCGACACGATAAAACTGGCCGTCCGACAGCACGCGTAGCAGCCGCGTCTGCAGGTCGAACGGCATGTCGCCGATTTCGTCGAGAAACAACGTGCCGTTTTCGGCCTGCTCGAAACGCCCCTGGCGCATCGCCTGCGCGCCCGTGAACGCACCGCGCTCGTGGCCGAACAGCTCCGACTCGAGCAGATCCTTCGGAATCGCCGCCGTGTTCAACGCGATGAACGGACCGCTCGCTCGCGGGCTGTGCCGATGCAGCGCACGCGCGACGAGCTCCTTGCCGGTGCCCGACTCGCCCGTGATCAGCACGGTCGCCGACGAATGCGACAAGCGGCCGATCGCACGGAACATGTCCTGCATCGCGGGCGCCTGCCCCAGCATTTCGGGCGCCTCGGCAAACGGGACGTCGGCCGCATGCGCACCGCGCAAGCTCTCGTCGACGGCGCGATGAATGAGCTCGACGGCACGATCGACGTCGAACGGCTTGGCCAGATACTCGAACGCACCGCCTTGAAACGACGCGACCGCGCTATCGAGATCGGAGTACGCCGTCATGATGATGACGGGCAGCTCGGGCAGCCGCTCGCGAATCGTCTGCAACAGCTCGAGGCCGGATGCGCCCGGCATCCGGATGTCCGATACGAGCACTTGCGGGCTCTCTTGGTGATCGAGCGCAGCAAGCGCTTCGCGCACGTTCGCGAAGCTGCGCGTCGCGAGGCTCTCGCGCGCGAGCGCCTTCTCGAGCACCCAGCGGATCGATTGGTCGTCGTCTACTATCCAGATCGGCTTCATAGATTGGGTCGTTGATGGTGAAGCTCAGTTGTCGAGCGGCAACAAAATCTGAAACTCGGTGTGTCCCGGGCGGCTCTCGACTTCGATCAAGCCGTCGTGCTGCTGCACGAACGTCTGCGCAAGCGTGAGACCGAGCCCGCTGCCGTCCTCTCGGCCGGACACGAGCGGATAAAAAATGCGGTCGCGTATGTCTTCGGGAATCCCCGGCCCGTTGTCGACGACACGCAAGTCCAGTGCCAACTTGCACAAGCGCTTGGCGATCGTGACTTTGCGCGCCACGCGCGTGCGCAGTGCAATGCGTGCGTCACCTTCGCTGATGCGCTCGCGTAGCGCCTGCGCGGCATTGCGCACGATGTTCAGCAGCGCCTGGATCAGCTGCTCTTTGTCGCCGCGCAAATCAGGCACGCTCACGTCGTAGTCGCGCTGGATCGTGAGGCCGCGCGGGAACTCGGCGAGAATCACGGCGCGTACGCGCTCGCACACCTCGTGGATGTTCACGTCGCCGACGATGTGCGGATGACGGTGTGGCTCGAGCAAGCGGTCGACGAGCGTTTGCAGCCGGTCCGACTCCTTCACGATGACCTGCGTGTACTCGCGGAGCTCGTGCCGCTCACGCTCGCCGAGCTCGAATTCGAGCAGTTGCGCGGCACCGCGAATGCCACCGAGCGGATTCTTGATTTCGTGCGCGAGGTTGCGGATCAACTGCTTGTTGGCCGTCGCGAGATCGTGAATGCGCTCCTCGCGATCGGTACGCAGATGCCGCTCGTTTTCGAACAGCTCGAGCAGCACATAGTCGGGCACGCTCTCGAGGAAGCCGACGACCACGTGCACGTGCAGCGGCTCGCGCCCCGGGCGCTCGAGCACGGCATCGAGATGGGTCGAATGAAAGCGCTGCTCGGCGATCGCGGCGATCGTCGTTTCGAGTTCGTCGCCATTCGCGAAGATGTCGGACCACGCCATCTGCTCGAGCTGCCGGCGCGACAAGTCGAGCATCGACTCGGCCGAAGGATTGGCGAACGCCACACGCAACGTGCGCTTCTCGAGCACGAGCGCGACGGTCGGCAACGCCTCGAGCCCCGGCAACAGCCCCGATGCGGCTAGCGCGGCGGCATCGGCGCACGCCTCGTCCAACGCTTTCTTTGCCTTGATCAGATTCTTCAGCACCATCTTCGAGTCATGGCCGCGTAATCACAGCGAACGAAAAAGGGACGGCGCCGCCGTCCCTTCGAGACCGATCGCAAGCCTTGCGTGCGCTTGCCCCGCACGCGAGGGGCCAAGCGCACCGCGCCGCTTACAGCGAGTAGTACATCTCGAACTCGATCGGGTGCGTCGTCATGCGGAAGCGTTGCAGTTCGCCTTCCTTGAGATCCAGGTAGGCGTCGAGCATCGCATCGGTGAACACGCCACCGCGCGTGAGGAACTCGCGGTCCTTGTCGAGCGCTTCGAGCGCTTGATCGAGACCTGCGCAGACGGTCGGGATCTTCGCGTCTTCTTCGGGCGGCAGATCGTACAGGTTCTTGTCCGCGGCTTCGCCCGGATGGATCTTGTTCTGCACGCCGTCGAGACCGGCCATCATCAGCGCCGAGAACGCGAGGTACGGGTTCGCCATCGGATCGGGGAAGCGCGTTTCGATGCGGCGGCCCTTCGGATTGCTCACGTGCGGGATACGGATCGAGGCCGAACGGTTACGCGCCGAGTACGCGAGCTTCACCGGTGCTTCGAAGTGCGGCACGAGACGCTTGTACGAGTTCGTCGTCGGGTTCGTGATCGCGTTCAGCGCGCGAGCGTGCTTGATGATGCCGCCGATGTAGTACAGCGCGAATTCCGACAGGCCAGCGTAGCCGTTGCCCGCGAACAGGTTCTGGCCATCCTTCCAGATCGACTGGTGCACGTGCATGCCCGAGCCGTTGTCGCCGACGACAGGCTTCGGCATGAACGTCGCCGTCTTGCCGTACGTATGCGCGACGTTATGGACGATGTACTTGAGCTGCTGCGTCCAGTCGGCGCGCTGCACGAGCGTCGAGAACTTGGTGCCGATTTCGTTCTGGCCTTGGCCCGCCACTTCGTGGTGGTGCACTTCGACCGGGATGCCGATCTGCTCGAGCAGCAGGCACATTTCCGAACGCATGTCCTGGAACGAATCGACCGGCGCGACCGGGAAGTAGCCGCCCTTGACGCCCGGACGGTGGCCCGTGTTGCCGCCTTCGAATTCCTTGCCCGACGACCACGGTGCTTCTTCCGAGCCGATCTTCACGAAGCAGCCCGACATGTCCGTGTTCCACTGAACCGAGTCGAAAATGAAGAACTCGGGTTCCGGACCGAAGAAAGCCGTGTCGCCCAGGCCCGTGCTCTTCAGGTACGCTTCGGCGCGCTTGGCGAGCGAACGCGGGTCGCGCTCGTAGCCCTTGCCGTCGGCCGGCTCGACCACGTCACAGGTCAGCACGAGCGTCGGCTCTTCATAGAACGGGTCGATGAACGCGGTGTCCGCGTCCGGCACGAGCAACATGTCCGATGCTTCGATGCCCTTCCAGCCGGCGATCGAGGAACCGTCGAACGCATGGCCGCTTTCGAACTTGTCTTCATCGAACGCGGACAGCGGCACCGAAACGTGCTGCTCCTTACCACGCGTGTCGGTGAAGCGAAAGTCGATGAACTTGACGTCCTCGTCCTTGACGAGCTGCATGACGTCGGCCACGGATTTACTCATATCCTCTTCTCCATTTGATAAGTCGGCGGTTCTTCGCTTGCCAAGCCTGCTTCGGTTTATACGTCTTGCCGACGCCGAGTACGGCTTCCAAGCGATCGCCGCCGGTTAGAGCATCTTTCGTGCCAGGTATTGCTGCGCGCCGCACGAGCCCAGCCGGCGCGGGTCGCGCCAGCGAGATGTCACGCCCCGCATTGGCGCCGTCAGACCCGATGCGACCTGCATCGCGCGGCCATCCGCCGTCGCGCATTGCACAAAAACAGTGCGCCGCTGAAGACAGCGCAGCGCACGCGATCTATTTTGGTGCATATCGCACCGTTTTGCACCCCCGGAAAGCGCGCTCCGCGATCGGGCATTCGAAGCAAATCGGTGAAGACGTGAAATAGCACGCGCTAGAATGGTTCTTTGAACCCCGAGGAGGCTGCCTATGAGTACGCTCGAACAACTGATGGCGCGTGCGGACGAGCGCCGCGTGCAAGCGAATCTTCACTATGCGGGCGCCTTCAGCCCGGCCGAAACGTTTGAGCTGCTGCAAATGAACCCGAACGCACGGCTCGTCGACGTGCGCACGCGCGCCGAGCTCGATTGGGTCGGTCGTCCGCTCGTCGGCGACGGGCAATACGTGCACGTCGAATGGACACGTTATCCGGGCGGCGTGCCGAATGCCGAATTCATCAACCAGCTGCGCGAGTGGGTAGCGCCCGAGCAGCCGGTGATCTTTATGTGCCGTAGCGCCGCACGCTCGAAGCTGGCCGCCGTCGCAGCCGCACAGGCCGGCTTTGCGCAAGCGTTCGACCTGCTCGAAGGCTTCGAAGGCGCCAAGGACGCGCAAGGGCATCGCAAGACCGTCGACGGCTGGTGCCAATGCGGCCTGCCGTGGATCGGCGCGTGAGCTGACGCCCGAGGCCTGACACCCGACGCGTCGCGGCCCCGCCCTGCGATGCTGCCCCGCCCGCTTGCGCGTTACCGGCTCGCGGGCGGCTCGCCCTCCGGCTCGACGATGTCGCCGCCGAGCAGATGCACGCCTTCTCGCAGCTTCACGAACGCGGCCGCCACCGCTTCCGGCTCGCCCTTCACGCCGAGATCGATGTGGCGCCGCGTGAACACGCCGCCGCGCTCGGCATCGCCCACGCTGGGCAGGCTGAATACACGCACTCCCGGAAAATCGGCTTCGATTTTTTCCATTAGCGGCGTAAGCGTCGACTCGGCCAATTCGAACACATACAGCGAACGCTCGGCATGGGCGACCTGGTGATGCAGGTGCGCGTACTTCGTGTCGAGCACCCATTCGATCATGGGCCAAGCCATGACGGGAAAGCCCGGCACGAAATGATGATCGCCGACCGAAAAGCCCGGGATCTTGTTGTAGCCGTTAGGAATGATCGAGGCGCCGCGCGGGAACACGCCCATGTTCAGACGGTGGCGATTGTCGGGTGAATCGAGGTCGACTGGCGCGCTGCCTGCCGGTTGCATGTCGCGGATACGCTCGCGGATCAGCGCTGCAGCCTGCGGGTGCAGTTCGAGCGGCACGCCGAGTGCGTCGGCGGCGCATTGACGCGTGTGGTCGTCGGGCGTCGCGCCGATGCCACCTGTCGAAAACACGATGTCGCCCGAGGCGAACGTGCGTGCGAGCGTGGCCGTGATGCGTGCGCGCTCGTCGCCGACGTATTCGGCCCATGACAGCGCAAGGCCGCGTGCGCTCAAGAGCTCGATGAGCTTCGGCAGATGCTTGTCGACGCGCCTGCCCGACAGAATCTCGTCGCCGATGATGATGACGCCAAATGCCATGACCGCCCTCGAGAAAGATGAAGAGCGCTCATCGTGCTCGATCGCGGCCCGGGCGGCAAGGGGCGACCAGGGAAAGCCGTCGAAACCGGCGTCGGCGGGACACGCCTGGGCCGGTACGCTCAGGGCGCCGGCAGCACGTCCCGCCGGTGGGTGCCGTCAACCGGGCCGGCCCCGCCGTCCGCGCCACCGCCAGCTCCTGCCCGCATGCGCTCGAGCGTGTCCAGGCAATAGTGCCCGAACCACAGCGCCGAAAAGACGAGGATGAACGCATACATCCAGATCGTCACGGCGACGATCAACGGAAACAGCACGACGAGCCACAGCGACCAGACCCACAACAGCGTCGGCAGCGAACTCATGAGCCCGCTCGCGATACCGATCGCAAACAGCGGCCAGCGGTGCTCGCGCACGAGCGCGCGGCGCTCGGCCCGGCTCGCGTGCAGTGCAAGTGCGTCGTAGGTCATCACGCGGTAGGTCAGCCAACCCCAGAGCAGCGGCGGCAACAGCGCGAATATCGGGGGAATGAGCCACAGCGGCAGCGTGACGCAGACGAGCACCATGCACACGAGCGTCGTGACGAGCGCATGCACGAAGCTACCGAACCACGAGCCGCCGCGGCGCTGCTCGAGCGTGGCAAAGCGCCGCGCGGACAAGTGGCTCACGACGAGTGGCATCGATATCGTCGCGATCAGCAACAGTACGGTGACGACGATGAGCGGAATCGCGACGGCGCCGACGACGAACGGCGCGATCATCGCGTGCAGCGCCGCGAGCCCCACCCAGTCGAACGCCGTGTAGAGCGCGCTCCCGAGCGGCGAAGCGGTCAGCGCGGCGCGTACGGCATCGACGAGCGTTTGCCACGTGAACCAGAAGAACGTGCTCCACCCGATCGTGGCGATCACGAACGGCACGAACGTGAGCCTTAGCATGCGCGGGTGCAAGGCGCTGGCGAGCGCCCGGCCGAATGCGCGCAAGACGTCGTTCATGTCTGACTTGACGGCACGTGGCCTGCGCCGATCAGAGCGCTGCGCCGCCGCCCGGCGTTACGCGGCGTGGCGCGAGACGCCGCGCGATGCGCACGAAGGCCAGCCAGTGCTGCGACCAGAACCCTTCGCCATACGATTCGCCTTCGATCTGCGCCCGGATGCCGGTCGGCTCGACTGCGCGATTCCACGACGCCGTCTTGAACAGCATGTCCCACCACGGGAACAGCACGCCGAAGTTGCAGCCGTAGGCCGTGCCTTCGTGGCCGTAGCCCACCGCGTGGTGGCGGCGATGGAACGCCGGACTCACGATGAGCCGCTCGAGCAGCCAGCCGAAGTTCAACCGCGCATTCGTGTGCTGCACGCTCTGCGCGAAATTGGTCACGGCCGTCAGCACGACGAACTGCGTCGGCGCAATGCCGATCGCGAGTGCGATCGCAGCGAAAAAGCCGGCTTGAATGATGTCGTCGAGCAGATGATTGCGATCGTCGCACCACAACGACATCTGCCGCTGGCTGTGATGAACTGCGTGCAGCTCCCACCAGATGCCGATCCGGTGCTGCCAGCGGTGATACCAATAGCCGGCGAAATCGAGCACCACGAGATAGATGAGGAACGTGACGAGCGGCTGCGAGGTCACGCCGGGCCACAGATTGTCCAGATCGATGTTGGCGATGCCTTGATAGCGGAGCCAGACCTGCGTGTTGTCGAAGATCGGCTGAAAAGCGAAGAAGAAGAAGAGATTGAAGAGGCCGAGCTTGGCGATCCACGTGTAGAGGACGTCCACGCGCACGGCCTTGCGGCTCTCCCACCGCTCGATGGGCCGCAGCGCCTCGAGCGGACGCAGCAGCGCGTACATCGCGACGATCGTCAGCAAGCCGACGATGACGGGATACAGCGCATCGTAGGTGTCCTCGTCGTAGTCCATCCAGCCGATTTGGAACAGCAGCGGCTGCGCGACGTTGACGTAAAGCCAGGTCTGCAACGTCGAGACGAGCGTATCGAGCGAACTAACGATCAGATGAAACATAGCCGGACCGATCCTGATGCTGAAGCGCCGTTCAAGCGCCGTTCGGCGCCGTCACCGGCGCGCGGTCGAAGAAATAAATGCCGTGCGGCGAGCGCCCCACCGCGATCGTCTTCACGAGCTGGTAGGTCTTCAAATCGATGATGCCGACATGCTTGGCGAAGCGGAACGTCACCCACAGATAGCGCTTATCGGCCGACAGCTCCATGTCGTCCGGCCCCGGCATCAAGCCCGTGATGTCGCGCACGTTCGTCAGCGTTTCCTCGTCGATGATGCTGATCGTGCCGGCGACGCGGTTGCTGAGCGCCACGTGGCGCCCGTCGTCGAGCGAGCGGAAGTTGTGCGCGCCCTTGCCCGTATGAATGCGCTTGATCACCTGCTGCGTGCGCCAATCGACGACGGCCACGTCGTCCTCGCCGGTCATGCCGACGAGCAGATACTTGTCGCCCGGCGTCAGCCACAAGCCGGCCGGCGTGTCGCCGACCTTCATCTTCCACTTGACCGTCTGCGTCGCCAGATCGACGGCCGCCAGCTCGCCCGAGACCTGCAGCGTGACGAAGACGGTCTTGCTGTCGTTCGTGAACGCCATGTGGCTCGGCATCGTCGCGAGCGGCAGACGCTTGGCGAGCACCGGCTCCTTGCCGTCGTAGTGGTAGACGTCGAGACGATCGAGCCGCAGGCCCGTCGTCACGAACCATTTACGGTCAGGCGAAAAGCCGAGCTGATACGGGTCCTCGATGTTCTCGATCCACTTTTGCAGCTTGCCCGTCTTCGGGTCGACCAGCATCAGGTTGTTCGAGACCGAATTGGCGACGATCAGCGAGCTGTTGTCGGGCATCGCCATCAGGTGGTGCGGCTCTTTGCCCGTCGGCACTTTGCCGACGACTTGCTGCGACGCTTCGTCAATCAGGCTCAGCGTCGCCTCGCCCGAATTGAGCACGATCACGTTGTTCGCGTGGGCCAGTGGGGAGAGCAGACCGGCCGCGGCCGCCACAAGCGCGGCCGCCACGGCGCCGCTGGCGCGCTTCGCGCCCGAAACAAAAAGGGTATGCATGAGTACTCTGAGAAAAAAGCCGACGCAATCTTAAAACGTTTGCGCGGCTGCGAGGTTGACGACGCTCAGGGAAATCCGCCATTCGTCGCGCGCCCCGCGTTTGACTGGCGCAAAAGGGTCGGAGCCGATCACCGTTGCATCGACTCCCACACCTTGTGTAACCGCTTAATGGAGACCGGCATCGGCGTGCGCAGTTCCTGCGCGAACAACGAAATGCGCAACTCCTCGAGCATCCAGCGGAACTCGGTCAGCCGCGCGTCGGCCACGCCCCCGCGGGTGGACTGCGCACGCTGATAGTGCTGCAACAACGGTTGCAATTCCGTGAACTGGCGCGCGTCGCGGGTCGGATCGGCCTTGAGCTTGTCGATGCGCAACGCGACGCCCTTCAGGTAGCGCGGGAAATGCGCGAGCTGCGTGTAAGGCGTATCGACGACGAAGCGCTTGCCGAGCAACGCCTGCACTTGCTGCTGCATGTCGGCATGAGCCTGCGCGAACGGCTTGGCCTGCACGAGCTTCTTCGTCACGGCCGCGTATTCGGCCAGGATCTGGCCGACGAGCCGCGCGATCTCCTGCGCGAGCAGCGAGAGCCGCCCCTTGCCCTCGTCGCGGCGCGCATGGAAGCTCGCGTCGTCGTCGGGCAGCGGCTCCTGCAGACACGCGCGCTCGAGGGCCATATCGATCAGTTGATCGCGCAGTTGCTCCTGTGTGCCGAGCGGCATGAACTGCATCGCCATCTCACGCAGCCCCGGCAGGTTCTTCTCGAGATACTTGATCGGCTCGCGCAACTGCAGCGCGAACAGGCGCCGCAGCCCGGCACGGTGAATGCGCGCGGCTTCCTCAGGAGAATCGAAGACCTCGACGTCGCAGTGCGTCGTGCGGTCGACGAGCGCCGGATAGCCGAACAGCGTCTGTCCACCGCGCCGGACCTCGAGGAGTTCCGGCAGCTTGCCGAAGTTCCACGTCGTGAGGTTCTCGTACAGTGCCGTGGCCGTACCGTCACCGCTCGCCCCCGGTGCCGCCCCCTGCCCGGCCCCGCTCGCGGCTCGCGCGTTCTGCACGCTCTGCGCGCTCGCGCCTCGCTCGGGCGTTGCCGGCGTGCCGCGCACACCCGGCGCGCGCGCTGCCGCGGTGACCGAGGCCGAAGCCGAAGCCGCAGCGCCGGCCACTGCCATCGTCGAGCCCGCCGCGAGCTTCTGGAAGTGGCGCTGCGCATCGCCGCCGAGCTCGGCGCGCAGTTGCGCGAGATTGCGCCCCATCGCGAGCTGACGGCCGTGCTCGTCGACGACCTTGAAGTTCATGAACAAGTGTGCCGGCAGCGTCTCGAGCTTGAAGTCGGTCGTCTTGAGCATGACCTGGGTGGTGGCGCGCACGTCGGCGATCAGGGCTTCGACGAGGCCCCCCCCGCCGACACGCTCGGCCGTCCGCTCGACGAAACCGGCTGCGTATTCGGGCAGCGGCACGCAATGACGACGCAGCTTCTGCGGCAGCGACTTGAGCAGCAGCTGCACCTTCTCCTTCAGCATGCCGGGCACGAGCCATTCGGCGCGCCGCGCATCGACCTGATTGAGCGCGTAAAGCGGCACGGCCAGCGTCACGCCATCGCGTGGCGAGCCGGGCTCGAAATGATAGGCGAGCGTCATGTCGACACCCGCCATCGGCATGCGCTTCGGAAACAGGTCGGTCGTGACGCCGGCCGCTTCATGACGCATGAGGTCGTCGCGCGACAGATACAGCAGCCGCAGCTTGTCCTCGGGCTGCCCGCTTCTGCCGACCTCCTCGCGATACCAGCGCTCGAACGCCGTGCCCGTGCAGATACCTTGCGGCACCGCCTGATCGTAGAACGCGAAGATCAGCTCGTCGTCGACGAGCACGTCCTGCCGACGCGACTTGTGCTCGAGCTGCTCGATGTCGGTCAGCAGCTTGCGGTTATGCGCGAAGAACATGAGCTTCGTGTCGAATTCGCCGTCGACAAGCGCACCGCGAATGAACAGCTCGCGTGCGCGGGCCGGGTCGCGCGGCCCGAACGCGACGCGCCGCCGGTGATAGACCGGCAAGCCGTACAGCGTGGCGCGCTCGAACGCCGACACCTGCGCGGGGCGTTTTTCCCAGTGCGGCTCGGACAGCGATTTCTTCAACAAGTGCGCGCCGATTTTCTCGATCCATTCCGGCTCGATTTTCGCGAGGCAGCGCGCGTAGAGCCGGCTCGTCTCGACGAGTTCGGCCGCCATGATCCAGCGCCCCGCCTTCTTCGCGAGCATGGAGCCCGGCCACAGGAAGAACTTGATGCCGCGCGCGCCCAGATAATGCGGCTCGTCGTCGGCTTTCAGGCCCACGTTGCCGAGCAGCCCCGTCAGCAGCGCGAGGTGAACCTGCTCGTAGGTGGCTTCCGTTTCGTTCAGGCGCCAGCCATGCTCGCGCACGACCGTCAGCAGCTGCGAGTGCACGTCGCGCCACTCGCGCAACCGCAGGTGCGACAGAAAGTTCTCGCGGCACGAGTCGACGAGTTGACGGTTCGACTTCTTGTGCGCGACGGCCTCACCGAACCAATTCCACAGCTTGATCCACTGCAGGAACTCGGAGCGCTCATCGGCGAAGCGCCGGTGCGCCTGATCGGCTTGCTCCTGCGCGTCGGCAGGTCGCTCGCGCGGGTCCTGCACCGACAGCGCGCTCGCGATGATCAAGACTTCGGTGAGCGCGTGCTGATCGCGCGCAGCCAGGATCATGCGGCCCACGCGCGGATCGAGCGGCAGGCGCGCGAGCTCGCGGCCGAGTGGCGTGAGCCGGTTCTCGTCGTCGACGGCACCGAGCTCGTTCAGCAGCTGATAGCCGTCGGCGATCGCACGGCCCGGCGGCGGCTCGATGAACGGGAACGTCTCGATCTCGGTCAGGTGCAGCGACTTCATGCGCAGAATCACCGACGCGAGCGACGAGCGCAGGATTTCGGGGTCGGTAAAGCGCACCCGAGCCGCAAAATCGGCTTCGTCATAAAGGCGAATGCAGATCCCGTCGGCCACCCGCCCGCACCGACCGGCCCGCTGATTCGCGGCCGCCTGCGAGATCGGCTCGACCTGCAACTGCTCGACCTTGTTGCGATACGAGTAGCGCTTGACGCGCGCGAGCCCGGTATCGACGACGTAGCGGATGCCCGGCACCGTCAACGAGGTTTCGGCGACGTTGGTCGCGAGCACGAGGCGCCGCGCGTTCGACGCCTTGAACACGCGCGCTTGCTCCTCGGCCGAGAGCCGCGCGAACAACGGCAGAATCTCGGTGTGCGGCGGATGGTGCTTCCTCAGCGCTTCGGCGGCTTCCCGGATCTCGCGCTCGCCGGGCAAAAACACGAGCACGTCGCCCGGGCCGGCGCGGCACAGCTCGTCGACGGCATCGACGATCGCATCCATGAGATCGCGCTCGGCATCGCGCGCGCTTTTCAAGCGCTCACGCCCCGCGGGCGCGCCCTGCGCCGCTTTGATCGCGGGGCTCACCTCCTCGACGGGCCGATAGCGGACCTCGACCGGATACAGCCGTCCGCTGACTTCGATCACGGGGGCCGGCTTCTCGTCGGTGCCGAAATGGCGCGCGAAGCGGTCAGCGTCGATCGTGGCCGAGGTCACGATCAACTTCAGGTCGGGCCGGCGCGGCAGGATTTCCTTCAGATAGCCGAGCAGGAAATCGATGTTCAGGCTTCGCTCATGCGCCTCGTCGATGATCAACGTGTCGTAGGCGCGCAGAAGCGGGTCGGTTTGCGTCTCGGCCAGCAAAATGCCGTCGGTCATCAGTTTCACCGACGCGCCGGGCGCGAGATTGTCCGTGAAGCGCACCTTGTAGCCGACTACCTCGCCGAACGGCGTGCCGAGCTCTTCGGCGATACGCCGCCCGGTCGCGGCCGCTGCAATACGGCGCGGCTGCGTATGGCCGATGAGCCCCGCACCGCCGGCGCCGCGCCCGCGGCCGAGCGCGAGGCAGATCTTGGGCAGCTGCGTCGTCTTGCCCGAGCCCGTTTCGCCGGAGACGATCACGACCTGGTGGTCGGCGATCGCGCGCGCGATCTCTTCGCGGCGGCCCGAGACGGGCAGCGCGGCGGGAAACTCGATCGGCGGAACCGGGTTGGGCGGGATGGGCGAAGGACGGGAATGGCTCGGGCGCGCCGGACGCGGTGCGCGCGGCGGCCGGCCCTCATTCGTGGCCGGACTTTTGGGTACGTTCGACATGGGGGCGCATTATAATCCCGGCATGAATTCTCAAACCGACCTCGTTTCCGCCCAACAGAGCGCCTCCAGCCGGCCGCCGACGCCCGAGTGCGCCGACGACCACGCGCAGTTCGTCGACTGGATGCGTTCGGTTGCCCCGTATATCCACGCATTCCGCAACAAGACCTTCGTCGTCGGATTCGGCGGTGAGGTGGTCCATCAGGGCCTGTTGAACGCCCTGGTGGCCGACGTCGCGCTGCTGCAGGCGATGGGCATCCAAATCGTGCTCGTGCACGGCTCTCGTCCGCAGGTCGAGGAGCAAATGAGTCTGCACGGCGTGCAGTCGGAGTTCTCGCACGGCATGCGCATCACCGATGCCAGAGCGCTCGAATCGGCCAAGGAAGCGGCCGGCGAAGTGCGGCTCGATATCGAAGCGGCGATCAGCCAAGGCTTGCCGAACACGCCGATGGCGCACGCGCACATCAGCGTCGTGTCGGGCAACTTCGTCACGGCGCGTCCGGTCGGCATTCTCGACGGCGTGGATTTCGCGCATACGGGCGTCGTGCGCAAGATCGATGCCGAGTCGATCCGCCACTCGCTCGCGAGCCGCAAGATCGTGCTGCTTTCGCCGCTCGGTTTCTCGCCGACCGGCGAAGCGTTCAACCTGTCGATGGAAGACGTGGCCTCGGCCGCGGCCATCGCGCTGCGTGCCGACAAGATCATCTTCCTGACGGAAACGCCGGGCATCATGGACGAGCAAGGCGAGCTCGTGCACGAAATGTCGCTCGACGAGGCCTACCGCCTGCACGAGAGCGGCGAGGTCAAAGGCGATGCCGCGTTCTACCTGAAGCACGCGGCGCGCGCGTGCCGCGGCGGCGTCGCGCGTGCGCACATCATTCCGTACTCGCTCGACGGCAGCCTGCTGCTCGAACTGTTCCTGCACGATGGCGTCGGCACGATGATCTCGTACGAGAACCTCGAGAGCCTGCGCGAGGCCACGCCCGACGACGTCGGCGGCATCCTCACGCTGATCGAGCCGCTCGAGTCCGACGGTACGCTCGTCAAGCGCGGCCGCCACCAGATCGAACGCGATATCGATCACTTCTCGGTCATCGAGCACGATGGCGTGCTGTTCGGCTGTGCGGCGCTGTACCCGTATCCGCAAGAGCGCATCGGCGAAATGGCCTGCCTGACCGTCGCGCCCGAGGCGCAGGGCTCGGGCGATGGCGAGCGCCTGCTCAAGCGCATCGAACAGCGTGCCCGCGCACGCGGCCTCACGCGCATCTTCGTGCTGACGACGCGTACCGAGCACTGGTTCTTGAAGCGCGGCTTCGTGAAGGCCACGGTCGACGACCTGCCCGAAGACCGCCGCCGCCTCTATAACTGGCAGCGCAAGTCGCTCGTGCTGATGAAGCACCTCTGAGCGCACGACACTGCCCTGCCGCCCCACATCGATTACAGGAGAAACCCACGATGACCCGCATGGTTCAATGCGCAAAGCTCGGCAAGGAAGCCGAAGGCCTTGATTTTCCGCCGCTGCCGGGCGAGCTTGGCAAGCGCATCTACGAAAGCGTCTCGAAGGAAGCATGGCAAGGCTGGCTCAAGCATCAGACGATGCTGATCAACGAGAACCGCCTGAACATGGCCGATCCGCGCGCGCGTCAATACCTGATGAAGCAAACGGAAAAGTTCTTCTTCGGCGAAGGCGCCGATCAAGCTTCCGGGTACGTTCCGCCGACCGAGGGCTGACCGCCTGCGCGTCGAGCGCCGGCGCCAGAAAGAAAGCCGGTTCGCCCCTACGCTGGGGCGAACCGGCTTTTTTACTTCGTGCGGCCTTCGCGCGGCCGCCAAGGTCACGCGCGGCTCATCGCTTCGGCGCAACGTGCGCCGAGTGCATCGACAGCAGCTCGATGTCCATATCCTTGGCGAGCAGGTCGGCGCTATCCTTCACGAACTCGACCAGATACGGCTGCGCGAAATGCGCGTCCAGATCGGCGTTCGAGCGCCAGTTCTCGTACATCACCCACTGCGCCGGATCGTCGTTCGAACGATGCACGTCGTAGTTGATGCAGCCCGCTTCGCTGCGCGAGGGCTCGACCAGTTTCAGCAACCGGCGGCCCAGTTCCTCTTCGCTGCCCGGCTTCGCTTGCAGATGGGCGATCAGCGTCAGTTGTTGTCGTTCGTTCGTCACGATTCTCGAGTCCTCACATTAAGAAATGCCGCATCAGCGTAGCGATCAGCGGGGCTTGCTCATCGAGCGCAAAGTGGCTCGCATTCAACAGATGGATCTCGGCATCCGGCACCTCACGTCCGATGGCCAGCGCGCCTTCGGTCGTAAACAGCGGGTCCCGCTTGCCCCACACAACGAGCGTGCGCGGCTGCTGCTCGCGCAGCCAGGCCTGCCACTGCGGATACGCCGCAACGTTCGTGCGGTAGTCGTAGACGAGCTCCATCTGAATCTGGTCCATGCCCGGGCGCGTCAGAAACGCGTATTCGTCGGCCCAGGTGTCAGGGTCGATGCGCGCTTCGTCGAACACGCCGGCCAGGTGACGCTGACGCGCGACCTCGGGCGACAGCATCGCCGCACGCGCGGCCTCGTAGTGCGCGCTGCGGTCGTTCCAGAACTCGCGCCTGAGCTTCCAGCCCGCCGACAGCCCCTCCTCGTGCACGACAGCGTTCTGAAAGACCAGCGCCGTGACGCGCTCGGGATGTGCAAGTGCGAGCCGCATGCCGATGGGGCCGCCGTAGTCTTGCAGATACAGGGCATAGCGCTCGAGTTCGAGCGTATCGAGCAGGCGTTGCGTGTAGTGCGCCAGATTGTCGAACGTATAGCGGAAAGCGTCCGGCGAAGGCGCGTCGCTGTGACCGAAGCCTGGATAGTCGGGGGCGATCACGCGGTAGCGGTCGGCCAGCAGCGGCATGAGCCCCGTGTACATGCGCGACGACGACGGAAAGCCGTGCAGCAGTACGATGACGGGCGCATCGAGCGCGCCGGCCTCGCGATAGAACAGCTTGATGCCGTCGATGGTGATCGTGTGGTGACGAACGATGGTGCTGTCGCGACCGTGAAGGGTGGACATGCTGAGCTCCTTGTTGTTGTTGGCTTGTTATCAGGGTCTTTGCCAATGATTCGCCATGCGCGATTCGCCCATGACGCACGAATCAGCTGGCCACGAGCGTGTGTAGCTGCGCGCGCACACGCCCGTCTTCGATGACGAGCACGCCCGCGGACACCGGCAACTTGAACCGGCGCGGCCCCGCGCTGCCGGGATTGACGAACAGCACGCCATCTTCCGTGCGCACCGACGGCTTGTGCGAATGCCCTGTCACGACGACGTCGATACCTTCGGCACGCGGATCGATATCGAGGTCGGCGATATCGTGCACCACGTGAACCGCGACGCCGGCGACCTTCAGCGTCGTGCGCAGGGGCAAATGCTCGGCCCAGACGCCGCAATCGTTGTTGCCCCGTACAGCCGTCACGGGCGCCAATTGCTGAAGCGCCTCGAGCACGTGTGGCGCGCAAATGTCGCCGGCATGCACGATGGCGTCGCAGCCGGCGAGCCAATCGAGCGCCTCGGGTCGCACGAGGTTGTGTGTATCGGAGATCAGACCAATGCGGGCGTGGCTGGCGTTTATCGACATCAGCAAATCGAATATTCAGTGCAGATCCGGCCGCGAATACGCACGTGTGTCATGCATGGGCGCCATGAAGCGAGCAAAGGAGGTCACGTGACCGATGCAGCGCTGCCCGCGCGCCGCGCGTCGCCACGACGGCGCCGACCTGCCCGAGATTGAAGTCGAGCGACACCATCAATTCCATCAGGGCAACCATCGGCAACACCACTGACGGGTTGTAGAGTTGGCTTTCGATCAGGTTCTTCATGATGACTTTCCTCTTTGCTCTTCGCTCTTTGCGGGCGGGGCGCCTAGCCGCCAATCCCTTATCGCTTCGATGGAAACGATTCTAGGCAGAGCGCGCGCCCCGATAAATGCGCAAATCGGAAAGTCACTTGTCGGTGTGGCCGAACAATCGCTCGCGCGCCTTATTCGAGCGGCGCACCAATGAACGCGGGCAACGCCTCAGCGCGCGCGGAGAACGCCGCCAGCGCCGGATAGCGCGCCGCGTCGATCGTGCCCGGCAGAATGAACTGCGTAAAGCGCCAGGCCACGGCTAGGGTGATGTCGGGCTGCATGATGCGCTCGCCAAGCGTCCAGCCGCTCGTCGAGCACGCGGCGAGCTCGCGCTCGAGCAGGTCGTAGGCGGCGGCCAGTTGCCCGGTCAGGCGCTCGAGCCAAGGCCCATGCTGCTTCTCGGCAGGCCGCAAATTCTTTTCATAGACGATCTGCACCGTCTTCTCGGCCGCGACGAGCCCAAAACCGATCAGGTGCAGCGCCCGCGTGCGCGCGGCCAGTTCCTCGGGCATCAAGCGCTGCGCGGGCGCGACCTTGTGGTCGAGCTGATCGAGGATCAGCGTCGAATCGACCAGCAGCGAGCCGTCGTCTTCGATCAGCGTCGGGGCCTTCACGACCGGGTTCAGTGCGGCGAACGTGTCGAACTGGCGAAACACCGATATCGAACGATGTTCGAACGTCACGCCCAGCACGGCCAGCGATATGGCCACGCGGCGCACGAACGGGGAATCCAGCATGCCTATCAGTTGCATGGGGTGCTCTCGTCGGTAACAAAGGGGACCGACTAGTGTAGCGAAGCCGCGCGCGACGTGCAGGCAGACGGGTCAACCGACCATGATCGGCATTGCCTGACAAATTGAAAGGTGAAAACACTACCTCTCACGCTACGACGGCTACCACTCCGACATTTGGCAGTTACCGCGCCAATCCAATCGCGTTACCGTCGCCTGCCCTCTCCTTCACACACCATCGCGATGACCGAACCCATCGAACTTCGCACGGCACGGCCCGACGATTACGCGGCGATCGTCGCTTTGCAAAAGGCGAACGTCATTCACAACCTCAGCGAAGCCGAACAGCGCGGCGGGTTCCTCTCGGCCGAGATCCCCGAGGACAAGCTCTCGACGATCGCACTCGAGACCGGCATCGTCGTCGCTTACGACGGCAGTGAGTTCGCAGGCTTTGTCTGCATCTCGCGTCTCGCGCACTGGCATGGCAACGCGATCATCGACGCGCTCGTGACATCGTTGGGCGAAGAAGCCACCTTCGAACCTGCCCGCACCTGCCTGCTCGGCCCAGGCTGCCTCGCCCAATCGGCACGCGGCAAAGGCGTGATCGGCCAATTGATCGAGCATGCGATCGCGACGGCCAAGCCGCGCTTTCGTACCGCGATCACGTTCATCGCCGCCGATAACGAACGCTCGCTGCGCGCTACCGAGAAGATCGGCTATCGGGCCGCGAACCGGTTCGTCGTAAGCGGGCGGGAATACTGCGGCTTCTGGCTCGCGCTCTCTTAACCGTCCTTGGCTTTCAGGATGTAGCCCAGGCCGCGCAACGTCATGATCTGCGCCGTCGACGAGGCCAGATGCTTGCGCAGCCGATGAATGTAGATATCGATGGCATCGGCGCTGGGCTCGTCGTCGAGGCTGTAGACGCTATCCATCAGGGCTTGCTTCGACACGGTCTTGCCCTGGCGCAGCATCAACGTTTCGAGGATCGCATGCTCGCGGCGGCGCAGCGAGAGCGGCACGTCGTGATGGTGGAACTCGCGTGTGTCGGAGATGTACTGCAAATCGCCGCACACGAGCGCCGTCGACTTTCCGCTCGACTGGCGGCGAATCAGTGCCTTGATGCGTGCAACGAGCTCGCGTGCATCGAACGGCTTGACCACGTAGTCGTCGGCGCCGAGGCTGAAGCAATCGACCTTGTCGTCGATCGAGCCATGGGCGGTCAGCATCAGCACGGGCACGTTGTCGCCGCGGCGCCGCAAGCGCGTCAGCACGTCCTTGCCGCTCATGCGCGGCAGCCGCATGTCGAGCAGGACGACGTCGTAGCGCTGTGTCGCCAGTACGGCGTCGGCCGATTCGCCGTCTGGCGCACAGTCGACGGCGAAATTCTCGCCGCGCAGCAGATTGACGATCCAGTGCGCCAGTTCGGCGCTGTCTTCTACGAGCAACAGCTTCATCGCGTTGGTTCCTCTAGCCCCCGCCAAGCCGGCAGACGCACGGATGCGACGAGCCCTACGCGGCCCGGCCCAGGTGCCACCGCCACCGTGCCGCCATGCGACTGCGCAATGCGGCGCACGATCGCCAGCCCGAGACCCGTCCCGTCACTATCGCTGGCGCCGCGGAAAAAGCGCTTGAATACGTGGGCGCGCAGCTCGGCCGGAATGCCGGGCCCGTTGTCGACGACCTCGAACACGACCTCGTCGCCTTCGCGCCGCCCGGCCGCCGTGACGTGCCCGCCCTCCTGGGTATACCGGATCGCATTGTCGACGAGATTGGCGACGAGCGCCCCCAGCAGATGCTCACTGCCGGCCACGCGCAAGTCGCCGTCGAGCTCGGCGCCAAGATCGATATGACGCCGCTGCGCCGCCAACACGAGCTCCTCGAGCGCCGACGAAACGACCTGCGTCATGTCGACGGCTGCATCGGCGGCCGGCTTGGGCGCCGATTCGGCCTGCGCGAGCAGCAGCAGCTGGTTCGTGATTTCGATCATCTTGCGGCTCGTGCGGCGAATGCCGGCGAGCGCATCGGTCAGCGCCGGATCGTGCGGCGAGCACTGACAGGCGAATTGCACCTGCGTATCGAGCAGCGTCAGCGGCGTGCGCAACTGGTGTGCGGCGTCGGCGATGAACTGGCGTTGCGTACTCGCCTGCAGGTTGAGCCGTGCGATGCACTGATTGATCGCATCGACGATCGGCCTGAGCTCCGAGTGCAGATGCGCGACGCGGATCGGCTCGAGCTGCATCGGCTCGCGATCGGCCACGTCGTCCTTCAATTTCATGAGCGGCCGCAACTCGGTCGTGAGTCCGATCAGCACGAGCGCCACGGCCAGCGCGAGCATCAAGCCCTGGCGCGCGAGCTGCGGATGCCAGAGGTCCTCGATCATGGCCATGCGCGAGCCCTGCGTCTTGCCGACCACGACCGTCACGGGCAGGACGGTGCCCGAATCGTAGAGCTGCCGCTGATAGGCGACGGCACGCAGTGGCTGGCCATGCAGCATCGTGTCATAGAACGCCGGATACGCCTCAGCCTGCTCGGGCAAGGCCAGATCGGGCGAGCCGCCGAGCAGCCGGTCGCGGCCCGCCACGACCTTGTAGAACACGTGATCGTGATACGGCGACTCGAAGATCTCGAGCGCCGCGGGCGGAATGACGGCACTCAACGCACCATTGACCCAGGTCACGTCTTCGCCGATCGTCCGCGCCGAGGCCAGCAACGCGTTGTCCTGCACAAGGTCGGCCGTCTGGCGCGCCGCGCTGTACGACAGCATCCCCGTCACGAACATGAAGGCCGCGAGCGGCAACAGCACCCACCACAGCAGGCGGGCGCGCAGGCTTGCCATCATCGGCCGCCCCCTTCATGCGGGGCCGGCCCCGGATGCGACACGGCCCGGTGGCCGCTGTCGCCGGCGAGGCCGATCAGAATCAAAACGCGGCGGGTCTCCATTTCAACAAACGCTTTTCCAATGCGGTCAACACATAGTCGGTCGTAAGCGCGACCACGGCCAGCACGATCATCGCCGCGAACACGCCGCTCGCGTTGAACGCGCCTTGTGCCGTCGAGATCAACAGACCGATGCCCTGCTTCGAGCCGAGAAACTCCCCGACGACCGCACCGACCAGTGCGAAGCCGAAGCTCACGTGCAGGCTCGCGAGAATCCACGACAGCGCCGACGGAATCACGACCGAGGTCGTCAGCTGCCGTTTCGAAGCGCCCAGGATCTGGGCATTCGCGATCATGTAGCGGTCGGCTTCGCGCACACCTTGAAACGCGTTGCCGAACACGACGAAAAATACCATGACGACGGCCAGCGCGACCTTCGAGGCCATGCCGAGCCCCAACGCGATCACGAACACCGAGCCCAGCACCACACGCGGAATCGAGTTGGCAATCTGGATGTAGATGCTGAAAACGTCGGAGAGCAGCTTGTTGCGACCCAACACGACGCCGCACACGACGCCGCCGATCGAGCCGATCAGAAAGCCGAGCAGCGTTTCCTCGAGTGTCACCCACACCTGAACCAGCAGCGGCCCCTGCGAGGTCCCGTTCTGGAACCAGTCGATGATCTGGGCAAAGATCAGCGACGGCATCGAGAAGAAGAACGGATCGATCCATTTGAAGCGGCCGGCGAGCTCCCAGCCGCCGAGTACGAATACCAGCACCGCGATACGCAGCGCAATGACGAGTGCATGACGTCGACGCAGGTGACGCTGCGCGACACGTTCGGCTTCGGCCAGCGACGCGTGGCCGAAATCCGCTTGGATAGGTTCAGTGGTTGCCATCATCAGTCGTCCATAGTCCATATCGAGGCAGGGTCAAGCGATCTGCACTTCTTCGCGCAGGTCATGCCAGATGTCGCGCGAGATTTCAATGAAGCGCGGCTCATAGCGAATTTCCGACGTGATACGCGGACGCGGCAGGTCGATCTCGTAGACCTTCTTCAGCGTCGCCGGGCGCGCGGTCAGCACGAACACGCGGTCGGCCAGCGCTATCGCCTCTTCGAGATCGTGCGTGACGAACACCACCGAGCCCGCGTTGGCCGACCACAGCTGCAGCAGTTCGTCTTGCATCAGCGTGCGCGTCTGCATATCGAGCGCCGAGAACGGCTCGTCCATCAGCAGGATCTCGGGCTTGTTGATGAACGTCTGCGCGAGCGCGACACGTTTGCGCATGCCGCCCGACAGCTGGTGCGGATAGTGATGGCCGAACTTTTCGAGGCCGACGCGGCGCAGCCACTGCTGCGCTTCTTCGTAGGCCGCCGCTTTCGAACGGCCGCGGAACAGCGGGCCGGCCGCGACGTTGTCGAGCACCGAGCGCCACGGGAACACGGCGTCGGCCTGAAACACGAAGCCGATACGCGGATCGATGCCGGTGACGGGCGAGCCCATCACGCGCACCTCGCCGGACGTCGGCTGGAGCAGACCCGTGATCATGCTGAGCGTCGTCGACTTGCCGCAGCCCGTGGGCCCGACGATGGCGACGAACTCGCCCTTGGCGACGGACATGCTGAAATCGCGCAGCGCGATCGTCGCCTTGCCGTCGGGAGAAATGAAGCGGCACGACACCGAGCGAAACTCGATGACGGGCACGTCTTTCGAAGCAGCGTGGTTCATCTTGGACATCCAGGAAATAGGCGGCGCCGCGAGGAAAGCAGCGTCCGGTGTTCGGCGGCGTGTCGCGCGTCGAGTCGTCCGTTATTTGGCCGTCACGAATTCGTTCGTGTACGTCTTCGACAGATCGACGTGCTTGCCCTTGACCGACGGGTTGAACGCCGCGAGCACCTTCAGGACCGTATCGGGGCCGTCGGCCGGCATCTTGCCGTCCGCTGTATACATCGGCAGCGACGCCTTCAGCGCGCTCACGTACAGCGCCTTGTCCTTCTGATAATCGGCCGGCATCTTGGCTGCGATCTCGTCGGCGCTATGCGTGTGAATGAACTGCATCGTGCGCACGAACGCATGAGCGAGCTTCTTCGCCTGCGCCTTGTGACCGTCCGCCCACGCCGACTGGACATAGAGGCTCGACGCCGGATACGTGCCGCCGAGCGCGGCCTTCGTGCCCTCGACCGAGCGCATGTCGACGAGCACCTTCGCCTCGCCGCCCTTCAGCAGGGCCGAGACGGTCGGCTCGGTCGTCATGCCGGCATCGATGCGGCCTTGCTTGACGGCCGCGATGAAGCTCGCATCGGCGCCCACGGGCAGCATCGTGTACTCGGTCGATTTGATGCCGTGCTGCTGCGCGAGATACTGGGTAAGAAAGCTCGTCGACGAGCCCAGGCCCGTCACGCCCAGCGTCTTGCCCTTCACGTCGCCCATCGACTTGAGCGTATCGGCCGACTTCGCCGACACCATCTCGACTTCGCCGGGCACCTGGCCGAACACGACGATCGACTCGACGTTCTTGCCCTTCGTCTGCAGATCGATCGTATGGTCGTAGAAACCGACGACGGCCTGCACGGCACCGGCCAGAAGCTCGTTCTCGGCGTCGACGCCGGCCGGCTGCGAAAGCAATTCGACGTTGAGCCCTTCGTCCTTGAAGTAGCCGAGCTGTTCGGTCAGACGGGCGGGCAGATAGATGAGCTTGGTGATGCCGCCCACCATGATGCTGATCTTGCCGTCATCGGCCGCCGCGGCAGGTTGCGACGCGGCACCAAATGCGAGGGCCGAAGCAAGTGCGAGAACGTGAAACTTTCGCAAGGTCGGGTACATCTTGGGTCTCCGTTTTTGTCGCGGGCGCGGGATGCGACCGGTCTGCATGGATGGCCGATTCTAGGAGAAGCAATCTTTCCCGAGGCTTTCATGTTCGTAGACTAGGTATACGGGATTTCCATGAGATACGGCTGATTTGCCTCGCCAACGGAGCGATTACGCGTGGGGCGTGTCAGTCCGCATGCCGTGCCTCGGCGAGCCGGTGCGGGAGCGGCCGGCCGCCGGCCGTGCGTCGCAATCGGCCGGCTCGCGCATGCTCGATTCACGGCATCGTTTGCCGGTTATGGGCGATGATGGCGAGCGCATGGCCGTGGCACCGGCATCGGTTTCGATGTTGGCGGCCCATCGATGATACGGAGTCCCCACGATGACAGATGTTTCCCAGCTCGACGCTCCCGCGCCGTGGTTCGGCGCGGCCCGTCACCGGAGCGCGCGCCCATGACCGCTTCGACGGCACAAACACCCACGCCCACTGCCCACGCCCAGCGCCACGGCCTCACGGTCGTGCAAGGCGCGGCGCTCTATGTCGGCGCCGTGCTCGGCACCGGTGTGATCGCGCTGCCCGCGCTGGCCGCGCAAATCGCGGGGCCGGCCTCGCTGCTCGCGTGGCTGGCGCTCGTCATCCTGTCGGCGCCGCTGGCAGGCACTTTCGCGGCGCTCGGCGCGCGCTACCCCGACGCGGGCGGCGTGGCCACCTACGTGCGCAACGCTTTCGGCCCGCGCGCCTCGGCCATCGTCGGTTGGTGCTTCTATTTCGCGATCCCGGCGGGCAACCCCGCGGCCGCCATGTTCGCGGGCGCCTACGTCGCGCAAGCGATCGGCGGCGGGACCCACACTGCTTTTCTGACAGGCGCAGCACTACTTGCGATCGTCACCGTGGCCAATGCGCTCGGTGTGACCGTCTCAGGCCGCGTACAAGTAGTGCTGTCGGCACTGCTCGTCGCGCTGCTGCTCGCCGCCGTCGCGAGCTCGGCACCGCATGCACACGCCGCGAACCTGCATCCCTTTGCCCCGCACGGTTGGTCTGCCATCGTGCCCGCCGCTGCGCTGCTCGTCTGGAGCTTCGCGGGCTGGGAAGCAATCACGCACCTGGCTGGCGAGTTCCGGCATCCGGCACGCGACCTGCCGCTTGCATCCGGCATCGCCGTGGTGGTCGTCGGCGCGCTCTATCTGGCGGTCGCGGCGGCAATCGTGCTCGTGTTGGGCCCAGCGGCAGGCAGCAGCAACGCGCCGCTTGCTGAACTGCTGGTGCTCGGCATCGGCGGCAAGATCCATGTGGTGGCCGCAGCGGCCGCACTGCTGCTGACGCTCGGCACGATGAACGCCTATTTCGCGGGCGCAGCCAAGCTCGGCGCCGCGCTCGCGCGTGACGGCGCTCTGCCGGCCTGGCTCGCGGCAGGCAGTCATGCCGGCGATGTCCCGCGCCGTAGCCTGGCCGCGATCTCGACGATGTCGGCTGTCGCGCTGGCCGCTGTCGCGCTGCTTGGCGTCGACGCCAAGCCCCTCGTGATGTTGACGACGGGCTCGTTCGTGACCGTCTACGCGCTCGGCACTGCCGCTGCGCTACGCCTGTTGCCGCGCGGGAGCATCGCGCATCGCTGCGCGCAATGTGCCATGGCCGCCGTCGCCGTACTCGCCATCGCGACCGGTTGGTTCCTGCTGTGGCCGCTCGTGATGAGCGCCTGCGCACTGCTCTACTTGCACTTCAATTCGCACAGCAGCAAGCCACAGCCGCAAGTCGAGTCGCGCGATTGCGCGTAAGCGCCGAGCCGGTCGGCGCTCAGATATCGCTGATCGGTTCGTGCCCGACTCAACAACCTTGGCGACATGTGGCCCAAGATCTGGGGGCGGCGCTGAGCTGAGCGAGACTGATTACGCGTAGCGCAGGAATTCGGCCAGTGGCTTGCGCGGCTTTTGCGGCCAATTGCCTTGCGCCGCGTAGCCTGCGGCGATCAGCATGACGGGCACTTCGTTGGCGGTCAGCCCAAACGCTTCCGACACCGCTTGTGGATCGAACCCGCTCATCGGCCCCGTGGCGAGCCCCATCGCCTCCGCTGCAAGCATCAACGTCATCCCGGCCAGGCTTGCTGAACGAAACGCCTCGTCGCGTTGCAACTGCGCATTGCCCTCGTGCGATCCCGATGCCATGCCGACCCAGGTATCGAAGATATCCTGCGTGAGGATGCCTTGATCGACCGATGGCTTAAGCATCGTCGGCAGTTGACGATGGGCATTGAGCGTGCCGACCACGATGAAAGTCACCGCAGCATCGACGACCTTCTGCTGTCCGTACGCAGCAGCCTTGAGCCGTTCCTTGGCCTCGCGATCGCGCACCGCGATCAGCGTGCGGTTCTGAAAGTTGTAGGCGCTTGGCGCGAGCGAGGCAAGCCTTGCCAGCTCGTGAATTTGCTCGTCCGATATCGGGCGTGACGTGTCGAAGTGGTTGGCCGAGATGCGTTTTTCAATAGTGTCGTGAACGACTGACATCGAATACTCCTTGGGTACGGGGCTAGGATGACGAAACGATGGACGCAATGTAGGATTTCCATCATGCAATGACCATATGCATCAACACATACTTCACTTGCAGATATGCAATACAAACTGACCGCGGGCGATCTCGAGGTCGTGCTGGCCTTGACGCGTGCCGGCACGCTGGCGCAGGCTGGCGAACGACTTGGCGTCGACGGCTCGACCGTCTTTCGCGCTTTGCAGCGCGTTGAAAAGGGGCTCGGCTTTCGCTTGTTCGAACGCTCTCGTACGGGCTTTCAAGCGCTCGAACTCGCGCAGGAGCTCGCCGCCCACGCCGAGCGCGTCGAATCGCAGCTCGAAGCGGCCCGCTCGGCGACGCAATCGCATCCTGGACAGGTATCGGGCACCGTGCGCATCACGACGACCGATACGATCCTGCACGGCGTCGTTGCGCCGGCGCTGAAGGCGTTGAAGCGCGCTCACCCGCTGTTGACCTATGAGCTGCAAGCGGGCAACGAGCTCGCGAGCCTCACGCGTCGCGATGCCGATATCGCCGTGCGTGCGACCAAGCGGCCGCCTGGTCATCTGCTCGGCAAGCAAGTCGGGCCGATTCGCTCGGCACTCTATGCGGCCAGGAAAGGCGGCCCCAAGACGTTCGACGCTCGTATCGCGCAAGCGTCAAGCTGGATCGCTCCGGACGATGCCCTGCCCGACCATCCTTCGGTCGTATGGCGCAAGAAGCACTTTCCGAAGGTGGCGCCGACTTATCGGGTGAACAGCATCACGAGCGTGGCGGAGCTCGTCGCGCAAGGTCTTGGGATCGGCGTGCTGCCGATGTTCCTCGGTGAGCGGCGCGGTGATCTCGTGCAGATCACGGATGAGCTTGATGAGTGTCGTACCGAGCTATGGGTGCTCACGCATACCGAGACGCGTCATCTGCGACGGGTGGCGGCGGTGTATGCGCATCTGGTTGAGGCGATCGTGATGGAGTAGGCGCGATCAGGCCTGGACGAGACCGGCGCTCGCGATGCCTTCCAGCGCCGTCACGATCTCGGCGATCGCGTGGTTTTCGACATCGAATCCGCCCGGCCACGCCATCGCGTTGATGATGCGAAAGCCGTCCTGGACGAGCCAGATTACTTCGGCTTGCTCGTCATGCTGATATGGGCCTGCAGGTGGCCAACCGTACCAGAGGTCTTGCCGGTTGACCGTGCGTACCGCGCCTGCAAGTTCTTCACGGTAGACGTCCCAGTACGCCTGCGATGCGCATTTAGGCGCATCGAACGCATGCAACGTACCGATGCGCTCCTTCGGCAAGAACAGCGGCGTCAGCAGCGTGCGCTCTCCCCCGAGCGAGTGACCCTCGACGTTCACGGCCACATCGGGTCCGATGTGGGATGACACCCACTGCCATAGCTCCTGCATGCCGCTGTACGCCCCTGCCGCGACGATACCGCCACGTGGCACGGACACGGGCAGTAGGTACAGGTCGTCGAGCAGATCGACGTTGTCAGCCTCGCCAAAGCGCGTGCCACTAATCGACAAGTACGTGGCCCCGGCGGCATCGTGAGAGAGCACCGCTTGGTGCGAGGCGTCGCGATGCTGGCCGATGAACGTGAGCCCCAACGCGGCGAATGCTGCCTTCGCCTCGTCTTCGTCCGCGATATAGGCCGCCTCCGCGCGTTTGGCCGCTGCGTAAATCGCCGGCCAGTTCACGGTGCGCTCGCAGGTGCCGGTACCCGTGCATTCGCCGTCGCGCTTGCGTGCGTAGCCGCGATTTGCTTCTCGATTACGCCCGCTGCACCGATTACCACCTCGATGCCTACGAGGCTAGCCTGAATCTCGGCCTGCGTCTGCGGTGGCATCGGGACAGTGGCGAGCACCGTGCCGAGCGCTGGCAGCGCTTGCTGCGCGAGGCCTTCCACATTGGTGGCCGTGATCGTCGCACCAGCCGTACAGGCAGCTGCAACGGGCTTTTGCGCTTGCGTAAGCAATGCAGCCGCCTTCTGTGCGGCCGGCACATCGGTCATCGATGCGTCGAGCGCAATCAACTGTGCCATCGCAGCCTCGATCGGAGGGCACGCGATTTGTAGCGTTTGTTGCGGTGTCATCGCGGGCGACGAGGCACAACCCGGCAACATCGCGAGCAAGGCTACGCCTGCCGCGCAAGGCAGCATCTTTTTCATTTGGATTCCTTGTTTATTGATGTGCCGCACGACTCGCGGCGAGGTGACTGGACGACTTAATGCTCGAGGGCGGACGATGGGGTAGCCGCCTCGCTTTGGTTAACGGTCATCGCATCAGCAGGCGCGACGGCACCGACCAATAGACCAGCGCTCATGCGCGACCCGTTCAACGCATCGATGCCCGACTGCGCCGAGTGAAAACCGCCGAGCGCTGCGATCGCGCTCATGATGATCGTGACGAGCCCGGCAAGTTGCGCGATGAACTCGGACACGTCGGTTTTACCGCGATAGGCAAAGTATCCCCAGATCGCCAGAACCGAGATCAACAACGCAATCAGCCCCATGTAGATGGCAAGTTTTTGTTTGACGGTCATTCAATTTCCTATCGAGGGGTAGCTGAATCGCTGCCAGCCGCATCGGGAACATCGAGTGCATCGAGGCCGTGCGTTCCAATGATCGATGCGATCTTCGCCGCGTATTGCGGATCGGTTGCATAGCCGGCCTTGGCGATCGCCTCGGCGAAGGCGGCTCCGCTCGTGCAAGCAAATGCGGGCTGATAGCGTGGATTCTCGAGCAGGAACGACGCGTGGTCCGTGATGCTGCCAAGCCAGTCGCCGTACTTGCGCCAGTTTGCAGGCACCATCACCCATTGGCCGCCGAGGTATTCGCGCGTGGGCATCGCCAGCACAGGGCCGTGCCATGACGCGTCGGCCTTCACGCCGAACAGGTTGAAGCCCTCGACAGCGAGACGAGAGGTGCCCCAGCCAGACTCGAGCGCACCTTCGGCGACCACGAATGACGCTGGAATACGCGTGTTTTCTGCCGATGCACGTGCAGCTGGGGCAAGACTGGCGATGAAGTCTTGTGGACTCAAATATCACTCCATGAAGAATTTACGGATCGGCTCGAACCAGCTGTGCTCGCCGCCCGAGCCTTTCCAGGCGAGGTACAGCAGTACGACTAGCACCGCTTTACGAATCAACCCGAATGCACCTTCTCCGACGTCGCGATAGAAATCGTTGCGCATGTACTGCCGCAGCGATGCGGCGAAGTAGCGCGACAGTTCGTCGACGTGCTCTTGCTTCAGGTTGAGGCGTTGCAGCACCTCGCGCGGAATCTCCGGCATCTGATCGTCTTGCATGGGTCCTCCGGAGGTTAAAAAAAAGCCGCCCGAAGGCGGCCGCTTGGTCGACGTCCCGTATTACTGCGGGTTCACCCAGGCGATGGCCTGAGCTGCCGGGATCGTCGTGGCGCTGTTGACTTGATAGGTCAACGTAACAAGCTGCGATTGGCATTTGTTGAGCCACGTCACGAACGATGCGACGACGGCCTGCGCTTGCGCCTGCGTGTGTTGCTTGAACGACCACGTGCCGGCCGACTCGCACCAGAGCAAACCGCCTGATGCGCAATTTGCAACCGTGTTTTGGTTAGTCTGATCCGTCAGCATGCTTGGATAGGCGTACGCTGCCCCAAGTGCGCTGGATGAGAATCCGCTCGTGACCGCGGCCGAGCATGCTGAACTAAGCAGGGCCGCTTGGCTCTGCTGTGCTTGAGGAAGCGTGAGGGATGGGGCGGGCGTGTTCCCCGCATTGACCCACGCCTGATACGCTTGGTAATCGCGATTTGCCGGATCAGCCGGGATGAAACTCCCGTCGTCGCGCTGGATCGAACCAGTCGTCATTAGCTTGTACATGTCGTCTCCCTTAGAGTTCGCAGTCGGCTGTCACGTGCGCGTACATTTGGTAAGTCGCCGTGAGTGCCCCGGTCGCATAGGCCATTCCATTCGATATAACCACACGGGACGTAGAACAGTCCGCGACCGCTAACGGCGCCCGGTAGGTGTTCGACTGAGTCAGATTCGGGGTGTTGGGCAAATCCGGGCACCAGATGTTGATCGTCGGAACAACTCGCTTGTTGACCTTGAAGGTAAAGGTTGCTGCGCCATAGCCCATCGTGGAGGCGCTCGTCGTGGTGGCCAGTTGGGGGAGTGTGATGGACACGGCATTTGTCATACCTGACGAAGTGCTACCCGGAGTGGCCCCATTCGTATATGTCGTTTCGTAGAACCGCTGGCAAAGCGCGAGTTCTTGCTGGGTCGCGCGACGATCGAAATCCGTCGCCACCGGGCCAACCTCAAGTTGCACCCCCGTGATGTAAACGCTGTCATCGGCCCCGGCCGTTCCCGCCGGGGTGTACTCAAAAATCACGGCAAGTTGTGTCGTAAGCGCCGGAATTGGCAGCGCCAGACTGAATCGTTGCCAACCAATGGAAAGTTGTGGGCTGGACTGGCCGGCCGATGCGCCGTTCGTCCATGTGTTACAGGCGCCAGACGGCTGATCCGTGCCCTGCCCCGACCACACGTTCGCGTTGAACGATGCGCCCCCCGAATAATTTGCCCCTGCCTTCGCCCAAAACGACAACGTGCAGGTTTTGCCTTGCACGGGGATACTGGCTGAAGATTCAAGCGCCTGAAGCATTCCGAGAAAGCCCGTCGACGTGGCACCGCTGTTACGCCCGAGCTTTGCGGCGTAAGTAAAGCCTGGAAGCACTGCAGGGACCTGCGCAAGAATCCCCTGCGCACTGTATTGCTGGTACCCAGCCCACCGGTCGACCGACCCATACCCCCAGGCGGTAGAGACAAGCGAGTAAGTGCTACCACGCTGTGCTATATCCATTCCCCCGTTAATGAGAATGTTCTTGTTGCGAAGTGCATTCGTGACGAATGCAGTCGTCGCCAGCTTCGTGCTGTTGTCGAACTGCGCCGCCGTGACGCCGTACGACCCGGCAGCCAACTGACTCGCCCCGCCGCTACATTCGATCAGCACATATGCGCCAGCCCCGGAATTCAACGTCGGGTTCCAATACACGAGTGCATTGCCCTTGGCCACCATCTCACCGCCTTGCAGCGGTGCATGCGCCGAGCCCACCAGCGGATAAGCCGTACCCGTGGCATTCAACGTCGACGCACCGGTATTGGAATTCGCCACTTCAACCCAGAACGGCGCCCAAGGCACCGGGGCCGCAAGCGCCGGCGAGAATGCGACGACATACGCGTTCGTTGTGCCCGTATCTACGCCAACATTTACGACGCTCTGCTGCATTAGCAACTTGATTGCCGTGATGACCTGGTTATAGGCATTCTTACTTGGCGACAGCCCCGCCGTTTTCACGACGTTGAGCAGCTCGAGCATGACCATGTTCATGTAGTCAGCCGACAGGATCGTCGCCGCCTGCCCAGTCCCGGGGTTTCCATTCGTAAAGTACCCTGGCGTGCCAGCGGCGGCAGGCATCGGCATCGACGCGACGCAAGTCGGATCGTCATATTGATACATTCGTACCTCGATGTGTGATTTCGATAACGTTGTGGTGCATCAATCCGCAAAAGAATTACGGATTGACCCAGGCGATCGCTTCGACGGCATCGACCGATGTCGCCGTATTAACCTTCGTCGTCAATGCAATCAGCTGGGATTGGCAGTGGTTGAGCCAGGAGGCAAAACTGGTGACTACCGCTTGCGCCTGCGCTTGAGTGTGCTGGCGAAAAGCCCACGCACCGTTCGACTCGCACCAGAGCAACCCGCCCGACGGGCAATCGGCGACGGTGTTCTGGTTCGCTTGGTCAGTAACTGTGCTCGGATAGATATAGGCCGAGCCGAGTGCGTTCGAGGTGAAGCCCGAAATGATTGCGTTGGCGCAGGCTTGCGTAAGCTCGACTGTTTGCGTCGATTGCGCGGTGGCGAGTAGCTGGGCGGCGGTCGGCGGAGGAACCTGTGCGAGCGCGCCGCTTGCAACATACCACTGGCCCGGTTCGCTGACGCAGGTTTGCCATTGGGCTTGAGTAATCTCGATTACGTTGGTAACGCTTGCCGGAATAGGGCTATCAATATTGTCGTAGAATGCCGTGATGTTTCCGTTGATGTCGTAGACTGCTAATTTTTTTCCCATTTTTATCTCCCAATTGCCATCCACCAAATATAGTCTGTCGCCCACAAGCTGTTTGATGTGCCAAAATTTCCTATCTCAAACTGACTTAGGCTAATCACGCCAATTCGGCCGCTGTTAACACTTGTTGGATTAGAAACTGTCGCGCTTACGTTATAAACGGCGGCAGGGAACGCAATAGGAAAGGGGTAAGTCAGCATGCCCGAATTTGAACCCGGATTCCCCCCCCACTGAATGATCAGCCCGCTCGGCAGCTTTTGATAGCCGTTGGAGCCAAGCGACGAGCCGAAAAGTGGCGAATACTGCAACTGCGCAGCGCCAGCCCAGACAATCCAACCACCATTAGTCCCGCCGCCACTAGTTCCGAACATGACAAACTGCATGGAGTCGCCATTTGAAATGGACACAGATGGCAATGCCAAATTATTTGGAAAAATTTTGTCCGATCCTGATGGAACGACAGTGACCGCAGAACCACAGCCGTTATAGACGGTAAAGGCGGTCCCGAGTGGAACGCTCGTCGACGATGGGAGTGTTACATTCCCAGAAAACCCCAACGGCAAGTCTATAATTTGGCCAGCATTCGATGCGGACAGTACCAATCCGCCCCCCGTGCTCTGCTGCAAGACCCCTGACATATTGCCGAGCGTTCGCTGCACGAACGCCGTCGTCGCAAGCTTCGTACCGTTGTCGAACTGCGGCGGCGTCACCCCATACGATGCCACCGCCAACTGACTCGCCCCGCCGCTGCATTCGATCAGTACATAGGCCCCCGCACCCGAGCTCAACGTCGGGTTCCAATACACGAGTGCATTGCCCTTGGCCACCAGCTCGCCGCCTTGCAGCGGCGCATGCGCAGCGCCCACGAGCGGATAAGCCGTACCAGTCGTGTTCAACGTCGACGCACCCGTATTGGTATTCGCCACCTCGAACCAGAACGGCGCCCAAGGAATGGGCGCGGCAAGCGCCGGAGAGAACGCGACAACGCACGCATTCGCCATCCCCGTGTCGATGCCCACATTGGCAACGCCCTGCTGCGTCAGCGCCTTGACTGCCGTCACCACCTGGTTATAAGCGGTCTTGCTAGGCGACAGCCCCGCCGCCTTCACAACGTTGATCAGCTCGAGCATGACCGCGTTCATATAGTCGGCTGACAGAATCGTCGCCGCCTGTCCCGTGCTGGGGCTACCGTTCGTGAAGTAGCCCGGCGTGCCCGCCGCAGCGGGCGTCGGAAGCGTCGCCACGCAGGTCGGATCGTCATATTGATACATTCGTGCCTCAATGAATGAAGTTAAGGAGGGGCTGCGCGATGCGGTGGATCGACAGCAAAGCGCAGCGGAGGACGTACCTCAGTAAGCGAAGTTAAGAATCGTGTGCGCGGGCTGTACCTCGCGGAGCTCGCATTCGAGTACCGCATTGCCCCAACTCGCCAGCGCCTGCCCCATGCAGGCATGCCCGATGCTGAAGTAGGTGATCGTGACGGGCGGCGCATTGAGCTGCCACGCGTAGGCCCAGTCCTGCGTGCCGAGTTGTGCACCCATGGCCTGCTGGCCCACGCGGAACGGCGTGAACTCGGTGACCGTCACGTTGTAGCCAAGCGTGCCCGCGTAGCCGATGTAGTACGGCGCCGATTGCCCGCCGCTGTTGACGAGCCGCGTGACCACCTGGTTCTGCCGGCCCTGCAGCGTCGGCGACGCGCCGGCGCACGGGTCGGGCAAGTTCAGCGCCGCTTCCCACTCAGGCAGCAGATCGACACTCGTCGCCGGAAACGCGTCCACGAGCAGATAGTTGTTCGCCTGCGTGTGCCGCGTCCATGTCGGCGCCAGGCCCTCGACCACCTGCGTCATCACCGACGACGAATCACGCGGCCAAGCCAGCCCACGCGGCATCAACGCCTGCAGCGTATCGACGAAATCCGAGGTTTGATAGTTGGGCGCGGCCATTTACGGGAGCCAGGTAATGGTGCCGAGCACCGGGAGCTGCCCCGTCGTGCCGACGATGTTTGCCGTGGGAGCCGTGATGACGAAGCCGTCGGTTCCCGAGATCGCCGCGATGGCGGAGTTGATGTACGACAGGTCGACTACGCCGTTCTGTCCCGTCGTCGTACCGAGCGGCGAGCCGTACATCGCGAAGATGCCGGAGATCGCCGATGCGATCAGCGCCTTGGTCGCTGCCGAAAAGTTCGACGAGCCCGTGATCGTGAAAGGGACCGCCTGCTGCGTCGGCGCACAGACGTACACAAGCGCCGTTGCCGGCCGCAAGGGATAGATCCAGTTCGCCACCGTCAGCTGATCGCCGGTAGCCTGCGTGCCGCGAGATTCGGCCGTCGCCACACCATTCACGCCCTGCGGAAAACCACCGTTGGCTGCTTCAGCTGCGTCGAACATCGGATAGACGACGACGGTCCCCGCACCGAAGCCCATCGGATTGCACCACGCACGCGTCACGCCGTTGACCTGAAGCGCCCAGCTCACATAGTCCTTTTGTGCCCCGCCTTGCGGTACGTTCTGATACGCGAGCAACATGCGCGAGCGCAGACTGTCATCTGTTTCGACGTCGGCACCACCCGTGAATGCGGTCGATACCGAGCCCGTCGAGTTGATACCAGCGATCGCCGTACCAAGCGTCATCGCGGTGCCCACGGCGCAATTGCCGAACGCGCCCGTCAGTCCGTCGGGATCGGCATTCGCCACGGCGCTAACGGTAACCGTGCCGCCTACAACCGTGGCGGCCGAGGTCGTCGTGTAGCCGACGCCATCACCACGCACGAGCGGCGTACCGCTCGGCAGTGCGATGCCGGTCGTGCCGGAGAACGTCACCTGCCCCGGCGTCGATGCACCAGCCTGCGTCGCCGGCTCGCGAAACACATTCTTCAGCGCGGCCCAGGCTTCGAGAAACTCGTCGCTGGCCGTGAATGGGTTCGACTGCTTCGCGACCCAGTCCGTATAGCCATATTGCAATTGCGCGAGGCCGGCCAGCGCGGAGCCCAGCACATTCAGGCTGGAAAAACGCAGCAGTGGATCGGAGCCCGCGGCGCTGGCCTGCAAATCGGCTGCGACTTGTCCGCGCAGCTGCGTCAATGTCGGTCGTGGATAAGGCATATCAGTTCATCCCCTGCCAGGCCCACGTATAGCGGCCTGTCGTCAATAAGGTGCCGTCCTGCTTGTAGGCAATGATCTGCGCGCCGAGCACGCCGCGGCTGACCCACTGCGTCCGGATGTCGAAACCCGCCACTACGCCGTCGTCGATGAGCCAGCGCAGCGCCTCGGCGATGTAGTCGTAAGCGCGCTGAAGCGTCTCGCGTGTTTGCTTCGCACGACTGAGCAACCAGATGCGCGAACCGATCGGCAAGTCGTCGTCGGCCCACCAGCCGCGCGGATCGTTGGTGCCGTCGGGAATCACATCGTCGGGCTGAGCGATTCGGTCAGTGAACAGACTGATCAGAATCGCGGTCTCGAGATCGTCGCCCGTTGCGAGAACGGGACCGTCCAAGGTCCAATCGCCGCGGCGATGCGCGGCGTCCCATGAAATCGTGATGTCGGCCATGTCCGTGAGTACAAAAAAAGCCCGCATCAAGCGGGCTTGTCATAGATCGGGGGGCCGGCCGCGTCACATCGTCGGACTCGGCGTGCCCGTAGTCGTCGTCCCGTTGCCGGGCTGCACATTCGGCACCGGATGCTCGTGTGCGTCGTAGTCGGCGCGCATGATCTTCATCGTGGCCGAATTGCTGCCGGAGTTGTCCTGGATGTCGCCGCTCGCCGCCACCAGCGGTGCCTGAAAGTTCGCCCCGCCCGGCGCGACGACATTGAACTTGCCGCCGCAGTTCACGGTGAAATCCCCCGAGCAATTGACCGTGACGTTCCTCGCCTGATTGACGACGATGTCCTGCCCCTGCGCCGTCACCACGATGCCGCCCGAGGCCGTCAGATAAATCTGCTTGCCGTCCTGGCTGTAGAGCATCGACTCACCGGCCTTGAGGCCCGTCGGCCGCGACGGCTGATGATTCGTCGCGACGACCGCGCCCACCGACTGGTCGCCGGCCACATGCAGCACCAGGGCGTCGGAGCCGATCGGTGGATTCGAGGTGAATCCGAACTCGGGCACACGCAGTCGGTTGTCGGCCGTCACCAAGCCGCTCATGCGCACCTGCATCTGCTGCACGGGCCCCGAGTCGTCGACGAACGTCACGCGGCCACGTCCGAACAGTCCGCGCACACGCAGGAACAGCCGCTCGATCGCTGTCGAATCCATTAGTTCACCTTCTTATCTTGTCTTCGGGTTGGCGGCTTCTGTGTCGGATCTTGAAGGAATGCCTCGGGCGGCATGATGACGAGCTCGGCGCTCGTGCCATTGTTATCGCGTCGGTACGTCACTTCCGAAATGAGCCATGTCTTGGGCTCGAGCTTCAGACTCGGCAACTCGATCGACACGAGCGTGTTCGGCGTCCACAGCACACCGTTCGCATCGCGCCAGCTGCCGACCGTCACGCTGACCTGCTGCGAGCGCCCCTTGCGGCGCGCCAGCTCCCAGTTCACGCGCTGCTTGGCGACCTGTGCCCCGCCACTCGCGTTCTCCGCGACGATCGCCCGATAGCGAAAACGCGGTACCTCCGGGTCCTTTACCGATGCCTTGACGTTGCCGGCATCGCCAGTCTCCTTCAGCGTGTCGAGGCCGTGATAGACCGCGTCGTAATCGGAAAAACGCGTGTCCATCGTCCACGTCAGCGACGCGGCTTGCACATTCACCCCTTCCTTTAACGTACCAGAAGCCGTTGGCGTCGTACCTGCCGCCTTTGTGCTGCTGCCGCTGCTACCGGTGCTGTTGCCCTCGCCATCGTTACCGCCGTTGCTGCCGCTCGCGAGCACGAGGTTGCCGTTCACGTCGTCGAACAACAGCAGACCTCGATAGCGGCAGACTCGCTCGAGCACGTCGTAGATCGACTCGCCAGGCGAGATGTTCGTCTGCGCGATCGGCTCACCGACGTTCGTGCCGTTGAGCACACTCACTTCCACGCCATATGCCTTGCATAAGAGCTTGGCAATATCGGGCACAGTGAGCTTGGGAAGTTGATGGTTCGTCCAATGCGCCGAGCAGTCGACGATGTCTTGGCACTTGCTGCGCCCCGAAACCGAGATCGTGTGATCGCGTCCGCTATAGGCCGGCTGATAGCGGTCGATGTAGCCGGTCAGCACGAGGTCGTTGCCGAGAAACACCTGGCAAGCGTCACCGGGCTGCACGAGCAGATCGGCTGCGCCCGGGTATAGCTCGGTGAACGAAATGTCGAAACTCGACGGGCAACGCTCGATCCCCCGTTGCACGCGCACGCTCGTCCATCCGCTGATGTTGCGCGAGTTCGTCACGCCGCTATTGCCGGGCGTGCTGGTCCCCACCGTCAAGCGTAGTTCGTCGGTCATGCACTGCTACTCCATGATGAAGACGACGCGCTGACGCGCCGCCCTAACTGGCCAGCGCGTCGAACGTCGTCGGGCAAAATGCCGGGTGAATCGGCTCGATCTGCTGCACGAGACCGGGCTCGCGTGACGGATCGCGATAGATACGCGTCGCCAGCACGAGCGACGGCAGCGAGGCCTGAAAGCTGAACGTCGCGACAGCCGCCAGGTCGGCACCGCGCGAGCCGAGATCGGCCACGACCGCTTGCCGCAGCCCGCGCAGCGCCTGATACGTGTTGTCGTCGCCCGTGTCGCCCGCCGTCGCGATCTCCGTATCGATGAGCGCAAGCGCCGACGACAGCACGGCGGTCGCATCGTCGCGCGAGGACGGCTGGTACGTCGTCAGGGTCACGGCGAGCTGGGCGAGCGCAACGCGGCGAAACAGCGCGGCCGACGCCACTTGCATGTCGGCCATTGCCTCGCCGATCGGGCCCGGCGTCGTGACCGGCGTCGGCGTGTACTGCGCCAGGTTGCTGACCATGCGCACGGCATCGGCCGGATCGTTCGCGGCAGCGGCTACGGCCGACACGAGCGTCTGTGCGGCCGAGCCGAACGTCTCGGCATCGCTCGGGTTGGCCGCAGCCGCCCGCAAGATTGCGCCCGCCGAAATCACGGTATTGCGCGTGGCCGTGGCAGCCCCGAGCAAGTCCGTGACCGTCTTATCGATCTGCGCCGGAAAGTTCGAACCGGCGAAGCCGTTGTTGCCGCCGCCGAAAAGCCGCCCGAAATCGCCTACCAGCGTCGACACCGAGCCGATCACGCGCTTGACGTCATTGACGACCTTCATGGCCCTGTCGTACCAGGCGCGCGCCGTCTGGAGGTTTTTCTGGATGACCTCCGCGCCATACTTGATCTTGTCCTCCGTCTTGCGGACGAAGTCCTGGACGGCGGCCACCCAGGCCCACTTCGCGTGTTCGTGAACGTCATCTTGCTTGGCCGGCGCTGGCTTCGGATACTGCTCTTTACCCGACACGGTCAACGACAGACGGAACGAGAACACGCCGCCCAGGTCGGCGCGCTCTTCGATGTCGATGCTCAGGCATACGACGTTCTCGATCGTGCCGAGCGTCGGGTGCACCAGCTTGGCCGGCCCACCCTTTTCGCACGCGTCCAACAACGCGTTGCGCTGCGCGTTGGCTTGGCCGCCCCCGGTGACCGCATCGTCTTCGACGAGAAAACCCTGTACTTCGAACTGCCGGGCCTTCTTGCCGAGGTCTTCGACCCAGACATCGTCGCGGAACGGGTAGTCGTGCACCGCCGTCTTGCGTCCCGCTGTCGTGCGGACCGATTCGACAGCGAACGGCACGCCCGCGAAGCTGGCCTTCTGCAGCAAATCGCGCCAGGTTTTAGGCGAAAGATCTTGGCCGATCGTGCCGTTGGCGATCGCGTTCGTGAGCCTACCGATGCTGCCCACGACGCTCGTCGTCTCGTTCGCGAGTGCGCCGACCTTGCCTGCGGTGGATATTGCGTTGTCGATGATGTTCACGGCAATCCCCTCATATCGCCGCCCATGGCGTAGTTGATTTTGGTCGGGAAATGCGCGCCCGATGGCGAGCGTGCTTCGACGCGGGTGCCCGCGGGGACGTTGTCGAAGGTCACGCGTAGCGCGACTTCGCCTGCAGGCCGTGCGACCGTAGCCGCCGGAGCGTTGCCGATTGGCCAGGCCGGTGCTGTACCTGACAGCGGCGACTGCACAGGCGCCCCCTGAGGCGCGACAGGACCGAGCGGCCGTCGACCAGTCAACAACAGTCCCGACGGGCCAATGCCGAGCAAGCTCTCATTGAATGCCGCCTCGGCGCCCCCAGTACCTTGCCGCTTCGCGTTGAGCATGTCGCGGTAAGGCTTTGTCGTGCCGAACATCGTTTGGTCCGCGGCATAGCCGGCGTTTGAGTCGGGCGCGAGTTGTCCGGCTTGCGGCTTGCTTGCCGGCGCTTTCCCGTCTTGCGCCTGACTTGCCTTGAGCATCTGCGCAATTTCGTCGTTGGACTTACCGGATGCCTTGGCCAACAGCGCCTGCACAAAATCGCCCAACGGAAGATGAGCCGACGCAGCGAGCCATTGCCCCCCGCGCACGTCGTCGGCTCCCTTCGCGACGTTGGTGTCAGGCAGCCCTGCCCATTTCGCGACTTTCAACGCTCCCCAAGATAGCCCCGCGACAAGTGCTACCGGTGCTAACAACGGCGCCATGGCCGCGATGACCTCCGGCAGCACGGTGGCCGCCAGCGAAGTCAGCATGCCGATCAGCGATGACGCGCCAGCGATCAGGCCGGAAAACGAAATCGCCGGCAGCACAGCGGTCACCAGCGACGTCAAAGCGCCGATCAGCTTCAGCGCACTGGCGATCGGGCCAGCGAACGAAATCGCAGCAATCGCAATAGCGACGCCCTTTGCCCCACCTAAAGCGTTGTACACGCTGCTGGCCATCCCCCCGATCTTGTCCCAGTCGAGGTTCGACATCCAGTTGACGAACTTCTGGACGGCCGTCGCGATCTGGTCTGCGATCTGGGCACGGTTCGCATCGAACCACTGCGCGAGCTTCTTGACGACCGGATCGAGCACCGGCATCAGCGCAAAGCCAATGCGATTGCCGAGATCCTCGACCGACTCGGTGAGCTTGTCGACGTCGTCATTGAAGTCCTTCGCTCGCGCGACCTCCTCCGAAGTCGGCACCAGCCCGCGTCGATACGCCTCCGCCTTGTCTTCGTTCCACGTTCCCTGCTGCATCATCGGCAGCCAATCTGCCGTGCCGGTCTTCTCTGCAGCGTCGCGCTGGTCCACGACGTTCGGCATCCGATGTATCGAAGTCATCAAACGCTGCTGCGTCGTCAGATAGTCGATCGAGCCGTCGCGATTGTGCGCGGTGCGAACATGAAGCTTGCGCATCATGGCGGCGGTCTCCGGTGCTTCGCCGTGCGCCGCTGCGCGAATCGCATCCTGCGACTTCGACATGCCGTCGTCGAACTCCTTCGTCGTCATGCCGGCCGCCTTCGCCGCCGCATGCCACGCTGCCAGCGACTGCGTGTTCATGCCGATCTTGCGTGACGCCAAGTCGAGATCGGCGCTGAATTTACCGAAGTCTTGCGCGAGCTTCGAGAGCCCGGATAGCGAAGTAAAGTCCTTGAGCCCCTCCAGGCCCGGAATCACGCCGACAATCTGCTCGCCCGCCTTCTTCGCGGCTTCGCCTATGCTCTTGAAGCCTTCCTTCAGCTTGTCGAGCCGGCTCGGCGCCTTCTCGCCAAGTTCGGTGACGCTGCCCGAAGCCTTCTCGACCGACCCGGTAATGTCCTCCACCACGCCGGTCACGCTTTCGGCAGCGGCCACCACCCCATCGACGACCGCGTCTAATTCGCCCATGCCGCCACCCCACCATCCATCGTTCGTTTAATAGCGGCGGCATACCGCGCGTACTCCCTGACCTCGCTCCATGTCAGTCGCTTGGTCTCGCTCGGTTGCCACCCCCAGAAGTATTCCGTCGCCTTGACGACGTGCTCCCAGGTTACTGGGAGCCCCCCGCGTTTCCCTCCGGATCGTCCTCGTCCGGCGGCGTGATGAACGCCACGAGGTACTGCTGCGCCTTATAGAAGTCACGCACGCCGACGCGCTCCATCACCGGCAGCGGCACATCCGCCACCGCCGAGATCAGAAACTTCATCGCGTCGACAGCGTTTTCCTTCTGCGTCTTCTTGATGAACTGACTCAGCTGCGAAACGTTCGGCTCGCGCAACACGAGTTCCGTATAGGTCGTCGAGTCGTCGCCACCGCTCATGGTGATCGGCTGGCCCAGTTCGACAACGAGTTCGTCAGGAATGTCTCGCTTGCTCATGCGCCCACCGACACGGTTTGTTCGGACACTTGCGGGCCTTCGAACTTGACTTCGAACTTGGCGTTCTCGGTGTCGACTTCCTTCACTTCAGTGGTGGCCATGTTGCGGCCCGTCACGACCTTGCCGTTCGCGAGCTGCAGCACGACCGTCGCGTTGCGCATCGCGCTGAAGCTGGCGACGCTGAGGCTGGCGGCGTCACGGATCGACAACGTGATCGAGCCCGTGACCGGCGTCTCTTTCCAGCCGTGAAAGCCGTCCTGGCCGATCATGGCCTCGCGCTTGACGGTAGCCGGACTGTATTTAGCACTGCTTTCCAACTGATAGGTCGTACCGTTCACCGATACTTGGGCGATACCGGCAATCAGATTGCTGGACATGCGTAATCTCCGAAATAACGAAAAGGCCGCCCGCAGGCGGCCTCAATGCAATGAATGGCGATCCGGCTTACTGGAGTCGGAACTGAACGAGCGTCGCGAACGTGCGCATCTGGTTGACCGGCGTGCCGGGCCACAGAACGTCGACGCGATTCGGGTTCGTCTGGTTCTTGTTCACGACGAGCGCCTGCGCGAAGGCCGCGCTGTTCTGCACATAACCGGCCGCCTCGCGCTCCTGATACAGCGCAATGATGTCGGCCTGAATCATGGCCGGCGTGACGAGACCCGAATTCGCGGCGGGACGCGTGCCGTTGTTCGCGAGCTTGCAGCGCGCGTACTTCGACGACAGCATCGCCTGCAGCGTACGAATCTCGAGCATCAGCTGGAACATCGTCTCGACTTCGAGGTAGCTGTTGTCGGGCACGCCCTGAGCATTCAACTGATACGTCGTGACGACGTTCTCGGTCAGCACGGTACCGTCCTGCTGCACGAGGAACGTCGAAATGCCGTCGTACAGCAGCGTCTCGCGCTGGTTGGCCAGGAACTGCGACTGAATGGGCGGCGCCAGCACGCCGCGAAGCGGCAGATATTGGAGCGGCACGCCAGGATCGGCACGCACGCTGACCGCTGCCTGTGCACCGAGCGCCGCTGCCCAGAGCCAGCTCGGCGTCGGGCTGCCGGAGAAGCCCATGACCGTCTGATGCTGGTTGTTCTGCGCGAGGCCCAACGTCGTCTGCGCCGCGAACGTACCCGCATAGGCCATGAACACGTGGCCGTACAGCTGCGACGACCAGCTCCACCGGCCCGTCTGGTCGTTGAGGAACTGTTGCAGCGAGGTGAGCGACGCGGCATCGGTGTACGGCGACACGATGAAGTCGAACGTCATGTTGCCCAGATTACCGAGCGCCGTCGCCAGCGACGGATTCGTCGCCCCACCCGACATGGCCGTGATCGTGTAGGTCAGGCCCGCCGGCGTCGATTCGCCGGCCTTCGTGCCGTAGTAGTTGAAGCGGATGTCGATTTCGTTGCCGCACAGGCCCTTGTGCAAGGCCGTCAGCGTGACGGTGTTCGTCGCACCCGTGGCCACCGCAGCGGTTACCGGCATCGTCGGCACGAGCGCAATCGCCGCAGCAACGGCCGTCGCAATCGCAGCCGTCGTTTCGCCGGCCGTGACCGGCACCGTCACGAGCTGGCCCGCGATGTACAGCGACAGCGTGCCGTTGGCCGTCGGCGCTTGCGTGAACGCGATCGAACCGGCTGCCGCCGTTGCACCCGTGGCATCGGCGAGCGGCAGATACCAGACTTCGCCGAAGCTGTCGTTCAGGCGATAAGCCGCCGTCATCGTCGCCAGCATCGAACCCGCGCCGCCTTGCAGCGTCGCATCGCCGACACCGCCCGAGATCAGCGGAACGTTGGGCGTCGCCACGCCTGCGGCCGTGATCTGGCCGATGATCAGCGCGCGCTGATTAGCTTGCGCCGTGTTGGCCTGCGAGTTGTCGAGCTCGAAGAACGAGCCCGGCAGACGCAGGCCGGCCGGCGTGACTTTGAACGGAATCGTACTCATGCGTGATCACCTTCCTTGGCGGGAGCGGCTTCGGTCGTCACGAGAACGACGTCGCCGTCATTGAGAAGCTTGGTCCAGAAAATGTCGCCATCGGGAACGTCGATGCCGTCCACGGACAACAATTGCTTGTCGGCCGGGTTCCTGACGCTCAGGCCCGGCGCAGGTTTGATGCGCATGCTTCACTCCTAAGAAGTGGAGGTTGGAAAACTGATCGAGAAACCGGGTGCGACGGTTCCTGCGGGTTGCTGCACTCCGGCATTGAACCCAGCGAGTGGGGTGCTCGGAATCGGGTAGAAATCGGCCGGACTTTGCGTAAACTCGATCGCGAAATTCATCGTCAACTGAGCCGTCGGCAACGAGCCAGCCGAGCTCGTGGTGAACTGGGAATCCACCGACAGAAACTGCTGAACGCGCTGCCCGCCGTTCGGATCGGCCCACACGGCGGGGTTGTTGATCAGCGCCGTTTCGATCTGCGCCTTGATTTTTTCGGCGGCGGCGAGCGCCACGCCGAGGCCCGCATTGCCCGTCTGCGTGGGCGATTGCGTGCAGGCGATGATCTGCACCATCGTCGTCACGGTGAACAACGGCGCATAGCGGCCCTGCGAGACCTTGCGCTCGCTCGGCGCACTGACCAGCACGACCGGATAGCTGCTCGGCGTACTCGGCCAGTCGAACGGCGAATAGACAGCCGAGCCGGCGTCGGTGGCGCCCGTCAACGCGGCGACGACCGCCTGGCGAATATCGGCGGATGTCGTCATGTCTGGCTCTTTTCAATAGGAGTACGAACGGTATGGCTCATGACGCATATCCCCTCATAGATGTCGATCGGCAGAAGCGTCCATATCGTGACGCCGCACGATTGGCTGCCCCATAACGCAAAAGCCCGCCGTCTTTCGACTGGCGGGCTTTGGTTGGGCGCAACGGCTCGGAAATCAATGTAACCGCGTCGCCCCGATTTCACAACGTATCGATTCTCGATCGCGCCGCGCATGCTCTCATCCTTCAAGCGTTAGAAGCATGCGTTGGCATGTAAACGGAAAAGGCCCACCGTCTTGCGAGCGGTGGGCCATTCGTTTTGCAGATGCAGTGATCCGAGTCGTTACTGTAGCGCAGTGGCTCGCGTCACAGCAAGGTATCCATCCTTACCTCACCACACCGAACGACTGCTCTCATATATAGCGCAAAGCCCGCTGTCTTTCGACAAGCGGGCTTCTTGTAACGCAGCGGCATGAGCAACACTTTAATGAATGATGGCATCGTCAAGCAAGGTACCCATCTCGGCGACGCCCTCCTCTTCGCACATGCGGCAAATGCGGCTCATTCGGCTCACGCCGCGCACACCTGCTCCTGCAGTCGCAACAGGCCGCGGGCAGCGAACATCGGCAGCAGGCGCGCCTTGGCCGCCTGATAAACGGCATGCTGCTCGCCGGCACGCGCGCTGCGCCAGACCGAGCTCCCGCATTCCTTGTTGCGCATACTCACCGAGATGGCCGCACGCGCCTCGATCGGCAACGCATCGACGCACATCTGCACCTGCTCCGATTGACGATCGTCGAGCGTCGCGTAGGCATCTTCCTCGTCGTCTTCGCCGTAGGGCGTTTCATAGCCGCGGCAGGAGCCGTCCTCGGTGTGATAGTAGTGTGCAAGGATCTCCGCCTGCGACTGACGGATTTGCCACCGATACCACATCGACAGCAATGCCTCGATCTGTTCGCTTTGTTCACGCGTCATAGCCGGTCCCTCTCTTAGTGTTCGTATCGATGTGTCGCGTCAAGCTGCCGCTTCGAGCAGCCACGCCTCGTCTTCGCACTCACGCTCGTATTCGCGTTCGCTGCAACCCAGGCGCACCATGTCGAACAAGATCCGTTCCAGTTCGCCGCGCTTGATGGCCGCGGGTGCCCATGTCTTCGCCTTCGCTTCGGGCCGAGCGCGCGGCATGCATTCGACCGAGGGCGGAAACGACTTGCCCGTCAGCGTGAACGTCGACGAATAGTCGCCCTCGCGCTTCACATAGCCGTTGCGCTCGAGCTGCGCGAGCGTCTTCTTGACCGTGACGTAGATGCTGCCGAGCCCCTCCGACACCTGCCGGCGCGTCGCGCCGGGGTGCGCCAGCAAGAACTCGCAGATGCGCCGCGAGCCGAACTGCATGCGATGGTCGACGACGCTCATTGGGCCTCCTTGAGCGGCAGCCCCAGCAGCTGCTGACGGCTCTGCGTCGCGAGATCCTTGCGCGCCGAACGCACGACGAGATGGCCCATATCGAGCAGTTCGCGCACGCGGCCGCACACGCTCGAGAGTTTCAGATGCGTGAGCGACGCGACGTCTTCGCGTGTATACAGCTGGTCGCGGTCGGTAAAGCAGTTCATCACGAGCTGCTGGGTGTAGCACAGCTTCGTGGGCGTCATCGCGTCATGCGCTTCGTATTGCGTCTTCGTCATACGGCGCGAAACGCCGCGGCTGGTGATTTGTTGTTGCACAATGACCTCTCTCTCAAAGGCCGACACCGCACGAATAAGCGCTCAAATCGCGGGGTCGAGTAGGTTCCCGGTCGTCGACTCCATATCGAGACCGTCCTTCATGTTTTTTGATTCGGTGTACTAATTTCATGCCGGGCACATCGAGCAATCAAGCCGACTTGAACGGCGCCTGAATCAGCGTCAGAGCATCGAACGATCCCGCCGCTTCGCGTCGGGTGGCCCGATCGCCGCCTTGACCTCCCACCTCCCCCGCAGGCTGTAGCTGCGGGGGACTCCACGGCGGGCGTTAGAGCGGGTAAGAAGTGCGTCCATGGGTGTATTTAAGCACGCTTACTTTGAACAGTCAAGCATACTTAATTCAAAACAAGTTAAGCTCGCTTAAATGAAGATGTTCGTGGACAGATTGATGGCTGCGGTGGCCGCGTACGAAAGCGCGACCGGGCGCAAGCTACTGAAGAAGGAACTCGCGGAGGCGGCCGGCGTGTCGTCGGCCGCTGTCAGCCTTTGGTACAAGGGCACGACGCAAAGCCTGAAGGCCGATCCGGTCCTGCGTCTGGCCAATTTCCTCGGGGTGCGCGCCGAATGGCTCAGCGAGGGCCGCGGCCCGATGAAGGACGACGAGCTCGCGGACTTCTTCGGCGAACCCACGCCCTACCAAAAGAAATACGAGCGGGCATCGAAAGCGGTCCAGGCCGCCGCCGATGCACTGTTGGACCTGCCTGCAGAAAAACAACGTGAAGCAGTCAACTACATCGAATACCTGGCAAACAAGCGCTGAGCCCCATTTAACCCCTCTGTTTCCGCCCGGCTTTCATCGTCTCGACCAGTCCGCTCTGTTCAACCGCACGGTGGCGGCATTTCCGCTGTCGAGCCGGAGGCAGATGATCTGGGACGGCTTCCTGCGCTTTTCCGACGATCTGGCGCGCTGGCCCGTTACAGGGGAAATCTGGCTTGACGGATCGTTCACGACGAATAAAGTCGACCCTGACGATGCCGACCTCGTCATCCTGTTCGATCGGGAGCCGCTGCTGCAAATGACGCCGCAGGGGCGCGGCGAGCTCAAGAGCTGGCTGAGCAGCAAGCCGTTCCTGAAAGCGAATTATCATTGCGACGTTTATTACATTGCTTCGGAGAACGTAGATCGGTGCGACTACTGGTCTCGTTGGTACGGGCATTGCGAAGATCGAAGGACCCCGAAGGGCATCCCGATCATGAGGATCCATCATGGCTAACGCGCAGGATCTCGAGCGACAACTCGCTGCCGCGCGCGAGCAACTCGAAAACGAACGACAGCGCAGCACCCAAGACGAGCTCGGCGATTTCTTCGTGAGCCCGCTGGCCGCGCACGTCAACGAACTGGAGCGCGCGCTCGCGCGGGCGCGCGCAACCGAACGCGTCGAAGTGTTCCAATGGCGACTGTTCGGCGAGAAGGTCAATCGCGGCAGCATTCCGTTGAAGCTGCTCGCACGGCTGGCCGGCCCGCTCAACGACTGGATCGCCGCTGCCGCCCATCGCAGCCGCTATGGTGCCGACAAGAAGCGCGGCATCGCGCAGGACGTCGCCGACGAGATCGACTTCCGGCTCCAGGGCCTCGCGCCGGGCTCGACGCGCCTTTATTTCACGGGCAACACGCACCCCGATCTGGCGGGCGAATCACTGCTGGCCGATACGCTCATCAAGCAGTTCAAGCTGCTCAACGCGAAGACCCCGGACGAGTTCTACGAGCAGTTGCACGACGTCGGCCTGAAATCGGCCAAGAAGCTCGGCGAACTACTCGATATCCTCGAGGACGAGGGGCTGGCCGTCGAGTTCACGTGGGATGTGCCCGACCGCGATTGGATCTGGCAAGGCCGCGTCGACGAGATCGTGCGCGTGCGCAGCTTGCTGACGGGCGCCGACGACATGCAGTGGTCGCATATTCGCGTGGAAGGCTCCGTGGCGCTGCTCAGCGAGGATGGCCGGCTCGATATCCATGCCGACAGCCTCGGCCGGAAGATCAAGATCAAGTTCACGCCGGCGCAATACCATTTGATCCAGTCGCTACGCATGGCCGATCGTGTCTCGCTCGATGTCGAGGCCGCACGCTATTTCAGTCCCGCCGGGGACGGCATGATCGAAAAGTACTCGCTGATCGGCGTGGCAGGGGGCGATTCGCCCCAGCCGTCGCTGGACCTCGACGACAACGACGAAGATTCGTAGTCTCCATCCCTGCTCATCGATATCAGGCCCGCCTCGCGCGGGCCTTTCTTATGGGCGGGTCCGGGAATCCGGTCAGGTGGCGCGCACCGATTCTCCCCAAACGTCGTCGACATGCTGCTTCAATGCTTCGACGAACACGCGAATCTTCCTGGGCCGGTGGCGTGACGCCGGAAACAACGCGTGAATGCCGCCACTCGGCAGCGAATATTCGGGCAGCACGCGCACGAGCCGTCCCGCCGCAACATCGGCCGCGACGATGAAGTCAGGCAACACCGCCAGCCCCCCACCCGCGAGCGCGGCCATCCACAGCGCGTAGGCGCTGTTGGCCGACATCGACGACTCGAAACGCACGGTCTGCTTGCCGCCATCGCGATGCTCGAACGTCCACGTCAGGGGCTGCTGCAATGCCGACAGTGACATGAACGGATAATCGACCAGCGCATCGAGCGTCTTCGGTGCGCCACGCCCGCCGAACACACCAGGATGCGCGACGAGCCAGTCCGCAAAGCCGCCGATGCGCACCGCCTGATAACTCGAATCGGCCAGCCGCCTGCCGATGCGAACCGCCACGTCGATGCCTTCGTTCACGAGATCGGACAGATGATCGCCGACGAGCAGATCGATCTTGAGCGCCGGGTAGCGCTTACGCAACGCGACGGCCACCGGGGCGACGACGGTCGCCCCGTACACGACCGAAGCCGTCACCCGCAACGTGCCGCGCGGCTCGACGGTGTCCTGGCCCGCCGCCTCGATCGCCTCTTCGGCATCGCGCACGATGCGCCGGCTCGCCTCGTAGAATGCCTCGCCCGCATCGGTCAGGCTCAGACGCCGCGTCGTGCGCACGAGCAAGCTGGCCCCCACCTCCGCTTCGAGCCGCTGCATATGCGTGCTGACCATCGTCTTCGCTAGCCCGAGCCTGAGCGCAGCGGCCGTCAGCGAGCCCGTTTCGACCACCGTCACGAACACGACGAGACGGTTCAAGTTGACTTCGTGGAGGTTCGACATGTCGATTGTCCAATTTGGATGGACTAACAAACCATCATTATCCATCTTATCGAAACGTTCGGGGGTCGTTAATCTGCGCGTCATCGATCAACGAATTACGCAAAGTCACTATGTCCATCGCTTCCGACCTTCGCATCCGCTATGTTTTCGATCCGCTGTGCGGGTGGTGCTACGCCGCATCGCCGGCGATCGCGGGCCTTGCCGAGCGCTACGGTCTTGCCCTCGACATGCTGCCGTGGGGCCTGTTCGCCGATGACGAACCGATGCGGCTGTCGCCCACCCTCGCTCATCACTTCTGGAGCAACGACGAACGCATCGCGCGCCTGACCGGCTTGCCGTTTTCGCAGGCCTATCGCGACGACGTGCTGGGCGCGCACGGTAGTGCGGTCGACTCGCTGCCGGCGACGCGCGCGCTCACGCTCGTGCGAGAGACTGCTCCGGCCCGCGAGTTCGCCTATTTGCACCAGCTGCAGCGTGCGCGCTATGTCGATGGGCGCGACATTACGCGTGCCGATGTGTTGGCCGACCTGGCTGCCTCGCTCGATATCGACGCGCCCGAATTCGCCACACGCGTGGCCCACGGCCGCACGCTGGACAACACGACGGCGGCACGCATCGGCGAAGCTCGCACGCTGATGACACGCATCGCCAGCAACGGCGTGCCGGCACTCGTCGTGTCGATCGGCCGCAACGAACACGTCGTACATGGCGCCCCGCTGTATCGCGGCGCCGAGATTCTGCTGTCCGCCGTCGACTCACTCGTCTCTAACAACATTTGAACAACGACTCCATAAGGATAACGAATTATGTCTACACCTACGCCCACTGCCGCACCGATCGTGTTGTATCGTCATCCGCTGTCGGGCCACTCGCATCGCGTCGAGCTGTTCCTGTCTCTGCTTGGCCTGCCGGCCACGCTCGTCGACATCGACTTGCGGACCGGCGAGCACAAGCAGCCGCCGTTTCTCGCGCTGAACCCGCTCGGGCAACTACCGGTGCTGCGCGACGGCACGCTGGTCCTGACCGATTCGCAAGCGATCCTCGTCTACCTCGCCACGCGCTACGGAGACGAACGCTGGCTGCCTCGCGACCCCATCGGCGCGGCAGCCGTGCAACGGTTCATGTCGCTCGCCGCCGGTGAGCTCGTACAAGGGCCGATGAGTGCACGGCTCGTCACCGTGTTCGGCCTGCCGCGCGATCACGAAGCGGCCAAAGCCAGCGCGCATCGTCTGCTCGCCATGCTCGACGGACATTTGACGGCGCATACGTTCCTCGCCGCCGAGCATCCGACCATCGCCGATCTCGCGCACTACGCCTACATCGCCCATGCCCCCGAAGGCGGCGTATCGCTCGAGGCCTATCCGCATGTGCGCAGCTGGCTCGCGCGCATCGAAGCGTTGCCGGGCTTCGTGCCGATGCGCGCCACGCGCGTCGCGCTGGCGGCTTAGCCGCTCAACCGACGGGAGGCCTTTCATGTCGACGACTCCGCTTGCAGCCCCGCCCGGCTGGCCCTTCGCCGAATCGCCGTTTCACCGCGGCGAGCGCGCCGTCCAAGCGCGCGTCGGCGTGCTCGAGAAGATGAACGTGCAGGCACGCCGCGGCATCCGCGACTTCATGCCCGACCAGCATCGGCAATTCTTCGCGCAACTGCCGCTGCTGATCGTCGGTACGATGGATGAAGCCGGACAGCCGTGGGCATCGGTGCTGACCGGTGAGCCGGGGTTCGTCTCGTCGCCGCACGCGCGGCAACTGGACGTGCATGCTGCGGCAGGCTTCGCCGATCCGCTGCACGGCACGCTCAAAGCCGGCGCGTCGATCGGCCTGCTCGGCATCGAGCCGCATACGCGGCGGCGCAACCGCATGAACGGCACCGTCGTCCGTCATGATGCAAACGGCTTCTCCGTCGGAGTCAGCCAAAGCTACGGCAACTGTCCGCAATACATTCAAGCGCGCAAACCGATGTTCGTCGGCGACGAGGCCGAACGCAACGCGCCGCAGCCCGTCTTTCGCACCGATCGTCTCGATGACGCCATGCACGCGCTCGTCGCGAACGCCGATACGCTCTTCATCGCGACGGCATTCACCGGTGATGCGGGCGGCACGTCGCCTGCTCGCGAGCATGGCGTGGACGTGTCGCATCGTGGCGGCAAGCCCGGCTTCGTGCGCATCGACGACGCGCAGACGTTGACGGTGCCCGACTTCGTCGGCAACTTCTTCTTCAATACGATCGGCAACCTGCAAGTGAATCCGCGGGCCGGCCTGCTGTTCATCGACTTCGCGAACGGCGATCTCCTCTACTTGGCGGTCGAAGCGCAGATCGTTTGGGATGGCGAAGAGGTCGAGGCCTTTGCCGGCGCCGAGCGACTCTTTCGCTTTCACATCAAGACGGCACTGCGCGTGGCGAATGTGCTGCCGTTGCGCTGGGGAGAGGCCGAGCTGTCGCCGCTGCTCGCGCGCACGGGCTCGTGGAGCGAGGCCGCACGCCGCCTCGAGGCCGAACACGCTCCCAAGCACGGTGATCGCGAGTTCGTCATTACGCGGATCGAAGACGAGAGCACGCTGATTCGCTCGTTCTATCTGACGCCGACCGACGGACAAGCCGTGCCGGCTCACAAGCCCGGCCAGTTCCTGCCGATCCGGCTCGACGTACCCGGCCAAGCGTCGCCCGTCGTACGCACGTATACGCTGTCGGATGCACCGAACGGCCACGGTTATCGCATCAGCGTCAAGCGTGAAGCGCACGGCACGGCATCGCGCTGGCTGCACGATGAAGCGCGCGTGGGTACGACGATCAAGGCGCGCGCCCCAAGCGGCACGTTCACGCTGGACCTGCAATCGAAGCGTCCGGTGGTGCTGCTGTCGGCCGGCGTCGGCGTCACACCGATGATCGCGATGCTCAACACGGTGCTCGTCAACGATGGCCGCTCGCGCTATCCGCATCCGATTCACTTCATTCACGGCGCACGCGACGGTCGTGCCCTGGCTTTCGGCCCGCACGTGCGCGCGCTGGCCGCACGCTATCCGAACCTCTCGGTGCATCTTCGCTTGAGCACGCCCGATGAAACTGATCGCATCGGCGAAACGCACGACAGCGTCGGGCGAGTCGACCTTGCGCTGATCAAGCAGCTGCTGCCACTCGACGATTACGACTTCTACTTGTGCGGGCCGCTCGACTTCCTGCGCTCGCTGGCCGACGCGTTGCGCTCGATAGGCATACGCGACGAGCGGATCAAGCAAGAAGCGTTCGGCTCGACCGGCCCTGCCGAGCCGCCTCCTCATGCCCAACCGCATGAGGACGCCAGGCTCGAAGGTACTGTCGTCGAATTCGTGAAGTCCGGCAAACAGGCGCTGTGGACGCGCGAGCATCGGTCGTTGCTCGACGTGGCGATATCGGCTGGCGTCGACCCGCTCTACAGCTGCCGCGCGGGAAACTGCGGCACCTGTGCGACTCGCCTGCTCGACGGCGAGGTCACTTACCGCATGCAGCCGACGGCCGAGCCCGCCGCCGACGAAGTGCTGATCTGCTGCGCCATGCCGAAGCGCGATGTTTCATCGACGGACAACGGACAGCGCATACGCGTGGCGCTCGATCTATAGCATCGGCCATCGTCAACGGCAGCGCATCACTGCGGATCCAACAGATTGCGCAGCATGCGCTGCGGATTGGCGAAAAAAGCACGCAACACCTGATAGTGCTCGGTGTCTTCGTAAGCGACACGCGAAACGCCATCCGCGTCGAACTGATAGATCCAGGCATCCGGATACGCCATGAGGATCGGCGAATGCGTCGCGATGATGAACTGTGAATCGTCGACGACCAGATCGTGAATGCGCGCGAGCGCGGCGAGCTGGCGCTGAGGCGACAAGGCCGCCTCCGGTTCGTCGAGCAGATACAAGCCCCTCCCACCGAAGCGATTCATCAACAGCGCCATGAAAGACTCGCCATGCGACTGCTCATGCAGCGAATGGCCGCCGTACGAATTGATGATCGGTGGCCCGAAAGACGGCTCGTCATCGAGCCGCTCGATTTCGGTGGCAAGGTTGAAAAAGCTCTCCGCGCGCAAAAAGAAGCCGTCGCGCGGCTTCCTTATTCCTTTTGCAATCCTAAGATAATCGACGAGATTCGAATGCGAGGCGCGTGTGCCGAAGCGAAAGTTCTTCGTGCCGCCTTCGGGATTGAAACCCATCCCCACGGCAATCGCCTCGAGCAGCGTCGATTTACCCGAGCCGTTCTCGCCAATGAAGAACGTTACTTTCGGATGCGGCTCTAGCGTCTCGAGCGCGCGAACGGACGGCAAACAAAATGGATATCGCTCGAACGAGTCGATTTTGTCGCGCTGTAAGGTAATTCGGCTGATGTACTGAGTGGAAATCATGGCTACCGACGATGGGCCCGTGTGGCAGCCATTTTAAGCATTTGCACTGGGTGGAGCCTCCATTAATCGCTGCGCCCTAGCTGTCTATCGCGCGGCGCACCGTGCAATGAAGCGCCCACGTGCTACCTCCCTCTGCAGACGCTTACCTAGCTTACGGGAAGCATTCGACCGAGAACCACTTCCTCGACGCGACGCGTATTTTTACATTACTTTTATACCCCGGAAATTAGCATCTCCATTCAGGCCGATCGGCAACGACGACCTAAAGCCGCGCGCAAAGATCACGGGGCCGCGGACTTGTTTATGGCGCCTTTATGGCGACAACATTACCGAGTGAAAGGAAATTTGTGGAAAAAAACCTAGAAGAACCGGGAACCTCTGCGGTAACGGCCCCGGGCACCTCCCTCATACCGGCACTCACCTACGAACTAAAGCCTGAACATCAGATGGACCTGAGCAGGTTGAGCAGCGAACAAGTCACCCGCGTCAATCAAATCGTAGCGAGCGTGGCCTTTGACGACACGAACAGTCTTTTGACATTCGGCGCCGACGCTCAGCAAGCCTTGAGCGCCCATCTGGACGAATTGCTCACCGGGTTGCGGACCAATCAAACCGGTCGTGCCGGCGAGATCACCCTGGCGCTCGCCACGACGCTCAAGGATCTGAACCTGACGAAGGTACAGGCAGAGATCAAAGACAGCGGAGGCATCGCGAGCGCGCTCGGGAAGCTCCCCGTCGTCGGCGGCTGGTTTTCCGCACTGCGCGCGCTCCACGAGAAAAGCAAGGAAATCTCCGATCACCTCGATGCGATCCTGCGTAAGGCTCAGTCGGATATGGTGGAGATCCGCTCGTGGAACGACAAGCTCGACCGGCTCGTCGAGAACACGATCGAGCACATTCAAAATCTCGAACTGTATATGGCGGCCGGGCAAATCATCATCAAGCGGGCCCGAGTCGAATTCCAGGACCGCCGCGATAAAGCGCTCGAGACGAAGAACGTCCTGGAAATTACGCGCCTGCGCGACTTCGCGGAGCGCCTGAACGCGTTCGAGGCCAGAGTCGTACGGGTTCACCTCGGCCACACTCGCTCGATCGTCGTCGTACCCGAGATCAGGACGACGCAGACTGCCGCCTTCATCGAGATGAACAATCTCATGGACAGCATCCTGTTCGATCTGCCCGACCTGAAGAGCGCCATCATTCGCGTCGCTGCGCTCGGCAAGATCGCCAACGCATCGCACGACACCCAGATGCGCCGCGACCTCCGACGCGAGCTCGACGGCATCGCAAGCGACCAGTTGCAGACGACCTATCTCGCCGCGAAGGAAAGCCAAGGCGATTTCGCGGCCGATGTAGCCGCCCTTGCGCAGTCAGCCGACAAGTTGCTCGAGACGATCCGGCTCGGCGAAAAAATCGACGAAGCCAACGCGCAAAAACGCGTCAAGGCACTTGAAGACCTCTCGGGGCTGAACACCCGTTTCAAGGAGGGGCTGATCGAGGCCGGCAACCGATTCGTCTCGCCATCATCGGCACAGTAATCCAACCCGCTCGCGGAGAAACGATGTTTCAGATTCAAGGATTCTTCAACCCGTACCTGCCCGCCGGGGAAACGCGACTCGATGCAGTCCTGACCGTGACGTCCGATACGAAGGCGGTATCGACGTCGACCAATCGGAAGGTCGTCGGCTTTGTCCTCGACGTTTCCGGCTCGATGCGAGGTGAAAAACTCACGCAGGCGAAGCTCGCCGCCCGACGCGGCATCGATATGCTGCCGGAGGACGTCTGGTTTTTCGTGGTGGCCTTCTCGGGCACGGCAACGGTCGTGGTTCGAGCCTGCCCTGCCACTGCCGCCAACCGGGAGCGCGCCCATCATTCGATCCAGAATCTCGATGCCGGCGGCAGCACCGCCATGTCGCGCGGCCTCGAGTTCGCCCTGCGCGAAGTTCAGAGCAGTGGCGCCGAGATCGCAAGCGTCTACTTCGAAACAGACGGCGACAACAATCCCGACGACAACGAACTCCTCCCCCAGGTCCTCGCGGACTGCAAGGGAGTTTTCCAAGCGGAGTGCCGCGGCATCGGCACGGACTGGAAGCCCGAGCAATTGCGTCGTATCGCCTCTGCCCTGCTCGGCACGGCAGACGCCATCCCCGACCCGGCTGGCCTCGAGCGGGATTTTCAAGCGTTCCTGGCGCGCTCGCTCTCCAAGGGGATTGCCAACGCGACGCTCAAGCTCTGGTCGCCCAAGGTCGTGAAAGTCACGACCGTGAAACAGATGAGCCCCGAGATCGCCGACCTGCTCCCCCTGGCCGTGCACGTGGACGACAAGACGATCCATGTGCCGCTGGGATCGTGGGGCGCCGAAACCCGCGACTACCAGGTGGCGTTTCAACTCCCGGCGGGAGCGATCGGCGACGAGATCCTCGCGTGCCGGGCAGCGGTCGTGTACCAGGATGGCTCGGACGAAATCAAGGTCGACTGCGGCCCGATTGCGGTCGCCTGGTCCGAGGACGCCGCGCTGACGACCCGGATCGTCAAGGAGGTGGCGCATTACAACGGCCAGTCCGAACTGGCTGCTTCGATTCAAGAAGGTCTCGAGGCGAAGGCTCAAGGCGATGAAGATCTCGCCACGCGGCTTCTCGGTCGCGCGGCACAGATTGCGGCCCAGTCCGGCAACGAGGAAGTCACGCGTCGTCTGAAGAAGGTCGTGGACGTCGTGGACGCAACAGCCGGCACGGTTCGACTGAAACGCGCGGACAAAGGTGCCGAGATGGAGCTCGAGCTGGGCGGTACCCGCACGGTGCGCCGGAGCAGTGGCGCTGCCCCGGTGGCTGGTGAACACGCCTGAGTCGCGAGGATCGCAATGAATCTTGTTTGCCCGAAAGGCCACGTGTCCACCGATGCCGACTTCTGCTCCGAATGCGGCACCCCCATGCAAAAGGGAGCCTCTGTGCTGCGCGGCGTCCCGGCCTCGGCGACGCCGCCCGCAGCAGCCGGCGGCAACGCGCAAAACTGTCCGGACTGCCTGACGCCGCGGCCCGCGGGCGCGCGATTTTGTGAAGTATGTCGTTACGATTTCGTCGCCGGCAAATCGTTCTCCGGACTTGCTGCGTCCACACCGGGCGAAGCATCCACGCCGCCCCCAGTGGCTTCGACTGTGACAGGTGACGACACCACGCCAAGCCCGGCAGCCGACACGCCCGCAGCCATTACCGCCGCTCCGACGGCTGATCGCGTTAGCGACGATCTCGTCGAGACCGACATCGCACTGGCGGCAGCAACAGCTGCCGCGTCTGCACCGGCCGGTGTCGCCGCTGTGCCCGCCTCGAGCGCCGATGTCGGCGCCCAGCGACTGAAGCTGCGCATCGTCGTCGACGCCTCGCTCTACGTCGAACCCTCGCCCGACACGCCCTGCCCGATCGACACACCGCCGAAGGTCTTCCATCTGGATCTCGACGAAAACACGCTCGGCCGTCAATACGAGGGGAAAGGTATCCACCCCGAGATCGTCATCCACGATCCGGGTATTTCACGTCGACACCTGAAATTCGTGCGGACGGCCTCCGGTGGCTACACCGCGCTCGAACTCGGCTCGTCCAACGGCACGCTTCACAACGGTGCACCGCTCGATGCGGGTATCGAAAAGCCAGTGAAACCAGGCGACCAGTTCACGCTCGGAATGTGGACCCGCGTATTCGTCGAAGCGCGCTGATCCCGTTCTCACGCATAAGAAGGAAAAAAAAATGTCCTCCGTTCAGTCCCTGACTGCGGCTGCCACTTCGCAGCAGCTCGATGCGTACTCGCGCGTGCCGTCGCAGTTGCGCGCGAGGCAGCTCATCATCGCGCTACTGTCGCTGCTGGTGGCCTTCATAGGATGGCTCGCCTACCGCCAGTACGAGTCGGTCGTCCAGACCATCGGCCGCGACTCCGAGCCCTCCATCGTCGCGGCGGAAAACATTCGCAGCACGCTCGGTGACGCGCACACCGACTTCGTCAACGCATTCGTGACCGGTGAGGGCGCGTCGGGAGACAGCATCCGCCACTACCGGAAGGCGATCACCTCGGCCAATGATTTCCTCGTTTCCGCCTCGCAGAACATCACCTATGGTGACGATGAGCGCCGCCCCATTCTCTCGGTACTCAATAACCTGTCGGAATACCAGACCCTCGTGGGTGGCGCGCTTGCCGGTTCGGGTAACCTCGATGACGTACGCGCAGCGGATGCGGTGATGCGCGAGCGGATCAACCCGGCGGTCGAGGCATTGGCGGACGCCAACTTCGACCATCTGCACGAGGCCTACAACCATGGCCGGAAGATCGCACGAATCTGGGGGATGACTTTCCTGGCCGTCGCGTTCGTGCTTCTGCTCGTGCTCATCGATACCCAGCGCTTTCTCGCGCGTAGGTTCCGGCGCGTGATCAACCCTTTTATCGCGGGCGGCACCGCGGTCTTCGTCATCAGCGTGATCGGCTTCGGCAGTTTGGCCAGCGGGGTGCTCTCGAACATCCGTGTCGCAAAAGAAGATGCGTTCGACTCCGTGTACGCACTCTCGAAAGCACAAGCGCTTGCCTACGCCGCGAATGCGCAGGAGAGCCTCTATTTGCTCATGCATGACAAAGCGTCGGAGCAAGCGCTGCAGGCCACGCTGTTCCAGAGCACGACGGACAAGCTCTTCCCCTTCGGCATCAAGGACAAGAGCCCGTTACCCGCCGACCTCAACCAACTGAAGGGTCACGGTCTCCTCGGCGACGAGCTGGCCAATATCACCTTCGACGGCGAGGAAACGGCGGCGCGCGCCACCGTCGCTGCCTGGCTCGACTACATGCGCATCGACGGGAAAATTCGCGAGCTCGAGTCGTCAGGGCATCACAAGGAAGCCGTCGCGCTATGCCTCGGCACGCAACCGATGGAGTCCGATTGGGCGTTCGAGCGGTTCACACATGCACTGAAGGCCACGTCCGACATCAATCAAATCCAGTTCGAAGCCGCGGTGGATCGTGCCTTCGGCAATGCACGCCTGCTCGGCTTCCTGCTCTTGCCGATACTGATCGCGCCGCTCCTCGGGTCGATTCTGGGGCTTGCCCAACGGCTCGCGGAGTTCCGCGAATGACTGAAGCTGAAGCGCTGCTCGAGGTATGGCGGGGCCGGCTGGCACTCATCTCGTCGAACCTGAACGAGCTTGCCTCGAGCGAAAGCACGAAGCGCGTCCGGATCAGGGCTCGACAAAATGAATACAAGGGGCGAACCAAAGAGCAGGCAGATCGCGCCATCGAACTCATGCGTGCCTTGTCGGACGACTACCTGCTTCTTGCCAATGCCGTCAACGACGCCAACGAGGCGCTACGCGGGGGATTCTTCGTCAACCGTGAAGCACGCCTCGAACGCGTGAGCGCCCTGTTGGGGAGCGGTGCGATTTCCCGCGCTACCGGCGCGGTGCCCATTGCCAACCGCGCTCTGCTGGGCTCGGCCCAACACGCCGATCGGCTGTCCGCGGATGAACTGCTCGCCTTGATGGAGTCGGAATTTGCGTCGGCGCGCGACGCCCTTCACGCGATCGATCAGGCCGAGCAGCAAAACAAAATGGCCATCGAGGCACTTAGGCGCGACTACGAGAGACTCGATACGGTCGCGGCATCGTTGGGCGTGACATCGGACAGGCCGTCGTTCATCGAACTGCAGGATCTCGGACAGGATCCCCTGGCGGCGACGGCCGGGATCGAGGCCATGCGGCGTGCCCTCGAGACATGGGCCGCCCTCATCGGCAAGACCACCCAAGCCAAAGAAGGCGCGACAACCGGCATCGCGCGCGCAGGCGCCACGCTCGGCGAGCTGCGCGGCATGAGCGCGCGCTACGAGACCGAGCGGGCGAAGGTCGAGTCGCTGCTTGGCACCGAAGCCGCTGCGACAGTCCCTCCGTTGCCCGCCGATACGGTAGGCATGCTGACGAGATGGTTCGAGACGTTGCGCAGCAGTCTCGAGCAAGGACACTGGACCGCGGTGAACGTCGGCCTCGCGCATCTCGAGGCCGCCTTGGAGGAAGCGACGGCCGCCGCGGAAAAGGCGCTGGTGGGTGCGCGCGGGAAATGCGACGAGCTCGACGATCTGCGCGGCCGGTTTTCCGCGCTGAAGGCAAAGGAAACGGCCATCGCCGCGCAAAGCCAACATCAGCTCGGCACCGAGGCCATCAAGGCGGAGATCGCCACCGCGCTCTCCGCGCGCCCCGTCGACGTACCCATGGCAGTCGAAAGGTTACGGCAGTATCAGATGCTGCTGTCGGGGCAACTGCAGTAGGCCTCCAGAAAAAACGGATACAACAGGAGTTTCCAAATGGCAAACGCGTGCACCTTCTGCGGCGGCACGATCGTCGACGGTGTCTGTGAAGATTGCGGCAAGCCCGCCAAGGCGGCGACGCTCATCACCGCCAACATGGGCGGCATGGAACACGTGGCATCGGTTCAACAAGCGGCTCAACAGCAAGACACGCTCACGACGAACCGGACCGGGAAGTCGACCCGCTTCACCGTCCACTACCCTACGCGCGGCACCGGCACGAACGCCACCAAGACCACACGGCGCCGCGCCGATGTATCGACGCACACCAGCACGCGCCGCAATGCGCTTGGCGGCGGCCTGATTTCCCTCCCCGATCTCCCGAGCCTCGACCCGTTGACGTTGCTCATGGCCACGCCCGAGGTGCCCGCGCACAAGCGGCACTGCGGGAAGTGCGACGTGCAGGTCAACCGCTCCAAGGGCTTTTGCCCTAACTGCGGCACGCCCTATGACTTCGAGCCTCATCTCAAACAAGGCGATGTCGTCGCGGGCAAATACGAGGTCAAGGGCCCGATCGCTTTCGGCGGTCTTGGCTGGATCTACCTGGGGTTCGATACGGTGCTCTCGCGCTACGTCGTCCTCAAGGGGCTGCTGAACGCGAACGACGAAGCAAGCGCTGCCGCCGCGGTGGCCGAGCGCCGCTATCTGGCGGCCGTCAAGCACCCCAAGATCGTCGGCATCTACGATTTCGTCAACGAGGGAGCCGAGGGCTTCATCGTCATGGAATACGTCGGCGGCCAGACGGTCCACAGCCTGCGCAAACAACGCGGACCGCTGCCCGTTGCCGAAGCGATCGCCTACATCCTCGGCATCCTGCCCGCCTTCTCCTACCTCCACGCGCAAGGGCTCGTGTACTGCGACTTCAAGCCCGACAACGTGATGATCGAGGGGGGCGACGTCAAGCTGATCGACATGGGCGCGGTGCGCAAGATCGGCGACCCGAACGGCGACATCTACGCGACGGTCGGTTTCTGTGCGCCGGAGGCCGACAACGATCCCACCGCCGTGTCCGATCTCTACACGCTCGGGCGTGCCCTGGCGTTGCTCATCATGGACTTCAAGTACGCGTCCACCTATGAGCACGCGTTGCCCTCGCCCGACGAATGCGTCGTGCTGGCGGAAAACGAGTCCCTGTATCGCTTCCTTCTGCGCGCCACGCACGTCGACCCTGACGAGCGTTTTCAGAGCGCCGATGAGATGGCCGAGCAGCTCTTCGGCGTTCTGCGCGAAATCGTCGCGCTACAGTCGGGCCCGAGGCCGGCGGACAGCAAGGTGTTCACCGGCGACGGACTGATCGATGCGACTGTCGATCAACTGGTGTCGACGCCCCTGCCGCTCGACCTGCCCTCGCTTCGCGTCAACCTCGAAGACCGGGCGGCGACCGAGGTCATTCGTATCCTGAGCCTGATGGACCCGGTGCAACAGGAACGCGAGTTCCGCGCGTTGGTCGCGCAATATAGGGAGCGCGCAGTCGAGCCGAAGCTTCGGCTCGCTGAACTGCTGATTCGCAATGACCGGTTGGCGGGGGACGCTCGCGCGTCCGATATCTTGTCGACGCTCGATTCGCTCGATGCCGCCGACCCATTCGACTGGCGTCCCAGCTGGTTCCGCGCCATATGGTTCTTGACCTCGAATGAGGCATCGAAAGCGCTTCCGCTCTTCGAGCGGTGCTATTTCGAAATGCCCGGCGAACTGGCCCCTCGGCTTGGAATGGGTATCGCTGCGGAGATGGCCGGCGAAGTCGAGCAGGCACTGCCTTACTACGAGCGTGTCGGCCGTGTCGATCCATCGTATGTCAGCGCCCACGCCGGCGCGGCGCGCTGCCACGCCAAGGCTGGCCGCCTTGGTGACGCGATCGCCGCGCTCGAACAAGTGCCCGATACCCATGCTTTGCGCAGCCAAGCCCAAATGGCGATAGGCGAATTGGTGCTGGCTCACCCCGCCCTCGTCGACGACCCACTTCTGCAACGAGCCGAGGCCGCGGTCAACGCAGCGCTGAGTAACGGCGGCAGCGCCCACCAGATCGCAGCACGGCTACTCTCGTTCGCGGCGAGCCACCTGAAGAACCTCACGTGGCCCGCATCGACACCGTTCCTTGGCGGCAACTTCGACGAGAACGCGCTGCGCATCAATGCCGAGGGCCGATTCCGTCATGCGGCGCGGCATGCCTCCTCGCGCGAGGAAAGGTGTTTCCTCGTCAGCGAGGCCAATAGCATTCGCCCGGTCACGCTGTTCTAAGCGTCGAGGCGCAGGGAGACTGATTTGAGTAATTGTATGAAATGCGGTGACGTCCTTTCCGCCAGCGCGGCGTTCTGCGAGAACTGCGGCAGCCCGGTGGGCGCCGGCAACCGACTGCTGTGCCACGTGGATGACGAGGGCGCCGTCAACGTCGGCGGGCTCCCGTCCGCCACCTCTTCGGTGCGTGAACACGTCGACACGAAGGTCATTGGCGAGGTTGCCACATCGGCGACTCATCGTGGCCGCCGCCATCGAGACAATCAGGACTCGGTGGCGATCGCTCGGTTCGCCTATGGCGTGGCGCTCGCGGTGGCCGATGGGGTCTCCACCTCCGCACGTGCACGCGACGCGGCCGACGCGGCCGTGCAGGTGGCGCTGGAAGTGCTCGGAGCGTCCCACTCCTGCGACGACGAAGTCATGCTGGCGGCGGCCAGCAGCGCGCACGAGGCAATCTGTCGTCTTCCGTACGAACCAGACCCGGATCTCGCCGAGCCGCAGGCAACGATCGTGTTGGCCTTGGTGCAAGGAGATCAGGTGCGGTATGCGTGGGTGGGCGACTCGCGTCTGTATCTTGTCACCGACCAGGACGCCATCGCCCTCACCGACGACGATTCCTGGCTCAATGAGCAGGTGAAGTCGGGGGTACCGCTCAGCACGGCGATGAAAGACGTGAACGCCCACTGCATCACGCAATGCCTCGGGATGCGCGACGCGTCCCCGGAGATCCACGTCGGCGCTGCGCACGTGCCCGAAGGTTCACGGCTCGTGCTCTGCTCGGATGGGCTCTGGAACTACCTCGACTCCGCCGATACGCTGCTCACGCTCATGCGCTCGCGGGGAACGGTGGATACGCTCGAGGAGCAAGCCGTGCGGCTCGTCGATTTCGCCAATGCATCGGGCGGGCAGGACAACGTCACCGTCGCGCTTTATCGGGCGTAGGTTTTCTACGATGATGCCCTTCCGAATTCACCTCAAGTTTTCATAGCTTGACGTCGTTAACCAACGGCAATCGAATCGATTGCCGACCGTCAGAGCGGCTGATCCGACACCTCACGATCAGAAGCGCAATGCACTAATAAGGATATCTAAACATCTAAAACGTTGTGCAGAGTCTGGGCGGATTTTTTGCAAACATGAATAGAGCATTGCCAGGTAATGATTAAGGAACTGTCTATTTCCGTATTGTGCTTGTCCATCTTGGCCGGCTGCGCGGTCACACCACCGATGTCACTGACAAAGCAAGAGCAGCACGAGCTTGGTGAACTGCGTGGCACCGTATTCATTCCGCAGAACACGTTATTGGTGACGGTCACGCCGACAAACCCCGGGGCAACGGGGCTGCTCGGCGCTCTGGTTGCAGCGGGCATTGATGCCGCTCGACGTGCGAACGCCGAATCGACCGCAGCACCCATGCTCGAGCAGCTCAAGAGCTACGATTTCCGTGCGGTGATGAAACAGGCATCTAATGATGCGATCGGGACGCTGCCAGACATCAAGTTCAGTGCTCCGCTTGACGTGGACACGGTCAGCTCGGCCTCGGAAAAACGAATTGTTTTCGACAAATCGACGGCGAGTGCGGTCTTGTTTGTGGACGTAGGTTATCAGCTGCAGTCCGGCAACCTTTATGCGTCAGCCAATGCAGTCATGTTTCCGAAATCCGACAAGCTGATGCAATTCCGTAAGAGGCCAAACGAAGCGGACCCGCTTGACGCGGGGAATGCGATCTATCGGCAGACGTTCAGCTTCAGCAAGCAAAACGTTTCCGCTTCCGACATCCAGGGCGACTTGACAGAAGCAGCGCAAAGTCTCGCATCACAGATCGCGGCCGATCTGAATCATCCTCTTTAAGCTCACCAATCAGCCCTCCCCGTCGAAGGACGGGGACTCGCCCGTTAGCACGGCTCCGTGACGAGAAGCGGCAGCTTATTCACGATAACGTCAATGTCCTTCCGGCCGTAACTTTCGCTGTACGAGGCAGGCTCATCCTTATCGTCGACAATACAATATCGCCGCGACAAGTTGTTATTTATTGTTACATATACGGCGTCCGCAGTTAGATGCAACGCAAGCGTTCTCTATATGTTGCAGCGCAAACTGCCAAGCAAAGCGATGCGATAATTGTTTTTCTTCTTGACCCACAGCGCCGTTTGCGATTCCATTACGGGGATTCGTAGTTGCTGCGCAGTAAACAATACGTAAAGCGTCTATCAGGATAACACCACCGCATCCAGGTATTTTTTATACCATGAAATTTCGCAAACTTCATCCTTTATGATCACCATGGATTCCAAGCTACGCGAATTAGGCATTGAACTCCCTGCTGTAGTCCCGCCACCGGGCAGCTTTCTGCCTTACGTCATCAGCGGCAACTACCTCTATCTTTCAGGCAAAGGGGCGCCCCGCCGACACCTGCACCCGGGGCAAACGGTGCCCAAAGTAGGTAGAGAGGTCAGTACAAAAGAAGCAAGCATCTATGCGAGGGAAATTGGCATTTATTTTCTCGCCTTGATCAAAGAGGCATTGGGCAGCCTGGACCGTGTCGAGCAGGTCGTTAAAGTGCTCGGGATGGTCAATGCCGTGGAAGACTTTACCGAACACACGGAAGTCATCAACGGTTGCTCCGATCTACTGGTTCAGGTTTTCGGTGCCCGGGGACAGCACACTCGCTCGGCGGTGGGAGTCAAGTCCCTGCCCAAAGGTTTTGCCGTGGAAATCGAAGCGAAGGTGGAAATACGCAATCCCTAGTCCGCAGCAACAGGAAAAGATCTTTCCCCTGACATCCTCCCGGCAAACCCGGTGACAGCCAATTCCATTGGGCCGTTACGCTGTCACCTCATGCTCCAGCATTCTCCCCCCGAGTATTCGGCCACCTTTTATAAAAAGAATCGCCATGCATACAGAAGACCGAGAAAGCACCCCGACCAAATCTGAAGACCGGCAACAACCCCGCGCTCACACCCGAAGGGATTTTCTGGAAAACCTGGGCCGGGTGGCCGGCGTCGGGGCGACCTATGCAGCCATGACCGGCCTGGGCTTGCTGAGCACGCCAGCCCAAGCCGCTGACCGCTCCCCGCAATTGCCCCGGGTTACCGAACTCTCCAACAAGGTTGGCAAAGGTAAGTCGGTGGCCATCATCGGTGCGGGAATCACCGGCTTGACCCTGGCGTACGAATTGAGCCGACTGGGATTTAGCGTCACCGTGCTGGAAGCCACTTCGCGCCACGGCGGCCGCTCCCGTACGGTAAGGGGTGGAGACCGTTTGCAAGAATACGGTGGCATTCAAGAAGTGCGCTGGGACAAGGAAGAACACCTGTACGCCAATATGGGGCCCGCCCGCATTCCCTATCACCACCAGACCGTCATCGGCTATTGCAAGGAATTCGGTGTTCCCCTGGAGGTATTCGTCAATGAGAACCGGGGCTCATTGATCCATGAAAGCAAAGCTTTCGGCGGTACCCCTGTGGAAAACCGCTACTTTGTGCACAGCACCCGCGGGTGGATGTCCGAGTTGCTGGCCAAAGCGGTCAACCGCCAGGCGTTGGACGACGTACTCAGCAGCGAAGACAAGGAAAAGCTGCTGGTCATGCTCAAGGGATACGGGGAATTGGATTCCAAGTACCAATACCCTGGCGCCAGCCGGGCGGGCTACCGGGTCACCCCTGGCGCGGGCCTGGTTGCGGGAGAGCTCAACCCTCACGCCTCCCTGCAGGATCTGCTCAGCAGTGAGTATGCCAAGTCCAACCTGAGTTTCACGGAAGAGTGGAATCAAGCAGCGACGATGTTGCAGCCGGTGGGAGGCATGGATCGCATCGTCCAGGCCTTTGCTAAACGAGTGCAGCAATACATCCGTTACGACAGCCCCGTTACCAGCCTGCGCAAAGTCGGGGACCGGGCGCGTGTCGCCTATCGAAGCAAAGGAGAGGAACGGGTGCTCGATGCCGATTTCGCAATCGTCACCATCCCCTTCCCGGCCTTCACCAAAGTTCCCAATGACTTTTCAGCGGCCCACCAAGCCGCAATGAAGAGTTGCCAATACACCCAGGCAGTGAAGATCGCTTTCCAGGCCGACCGACGTTTCTGGGAAGAAGATCAGCATATCTATGGAGGCATCTCTTGGACTGATCAGGACATCGGCGAGATGATGTATCCCTCCGGCGGCCTGATGAGCAGGAAGGGCATCATCGTGGGTGCATACATCCGGGACGACGGCGTCGGAACTCGCTATGCCGCGATGAGCTTTCCAGAGCGTATCGAAGGTGCCCTGCGATGTGGCGAACAGATCCACCCCCAATACCGCCGGGAAGTCAAAAACGGGGTGTCCGTGGGCTGGCCCAAGGTCCCCTATCAAGATGGGGGCTGGGCAGTATGGAGCGATGCCGCCCGGGCCGAGCACTATCCGGTCCTCACCCAGCCGGACGGGCCACTCTACCTGGCCGGTTGCCAAGTCAGCTATCTGCCCGGCTGGCAGGAAGGCAGTGTGCTGTCGGCGCATACCGTTGCCGCAGCGCTGGTGGATCGCGTGAGTGCCCGTGCTGCGGCCTGATGTTCGTCGTCCGTCAGCGCGAATTTGAGTCCAGCTAGCGGTCGGGGCTCAATGGGCGCGAGGTTGCGTCCGCAATGACTAGTTGCGGACGCAACCGATTCGACCACGGCGCTCGGCGTCGATGCGGCTACCAGCCGAATTTCAACTCCGCGCCAAGATAATCCGCATTGCGCCCGCCCGCGGCGCGAATCGCGTCGCCAACCTGGAAATGCACCATCTCGAGCGCCGCCGCCAAATTCGCCGTCACCGCCCAATCGGCGCGCAGCTGCGTGTAGAAACCGGTCCAGTTGCCGCCCCGACCCGCCGTGCCGGGCACGGGTGACCCACCTTGCGCGTAGACCGCGTCCGCCGTCGTCTCGCGCCACTGCAGTCCGACGGCCGCGAGCAGCGTGAGCGCGTTGCTCGGCTTCAACGTGATCGACGGCTTCACGTGGATCAGGTTCGTATAGCCGGTATAGCCGGCGAGCGCGAAGTAGTAGCCGTTCGGGAACAGCGGATTGAACGTCTCGATGCGGCCGTCGTGTGGATGCCGGTCGCCCGATGCAGCGTCGACCTGCAAGCCGACGCGCGGCGTCCAAGGCGCCTGCGCAAACGAATAGCCCGCGAGCGAGCCGACCGCCCATGCTTCGATACGCTGCGAGCCAACGTGCCCCGACTGAACCATGCCTTCGACGTCCCAGTCCACGTTCTGCCTCTTGCCCGCGTACCGGGCATCGAAGACGTCCCGATGCTCTGCGCCCGCGCCGTCGAGAAACTGCGCCTGGGTCCGGTTGTACCGCGAGTAATACGCGGACAGGTCGCCCGGCCCCACGCCCTGACGCTCGATGCGCACGCCGCTAAATGTGAGGTTGCGGTTCGACACGTCGTCGAACGCATGATCGTCGCGATACTGAACGGGCTGCGTCGCATAGCCGATCAAGCGCCACGGCCCCGCTTCCCAATCGGCCCAGATCCCGTCGAACGCCTGGCGCACGTTCGGGCCGTCGCGTACCGATACGAAGCGCTGCAAGTCGAACGCCATCTCCTGGCGACCGATCCGCGCCTTGAAAATGCCGGGACCGATCGCGTCGACGTAGGTCGCGAATGCCTGGCGCAGATCCATGCGATTGCGATCGACGGGACCGACGTCGTCCTTGCCGAACGTGCGCGCGTCTTCGAGCTGCACGAACGCTTGCACGTGTCCGACGATTCGCAGGTCGGCATGGACCTGCGCACGCTGCAGCACGTAGGTGTCGCTGCGTGCGTGTCCGAGGCCGAACAGCGGCGCGTCGTTCACCTCGAGCCGCTCGCGCAGCACCGCGCCGAGCGACAGATACGTATCGCTGCGGCCGAAGAACGGCATGTACTTCAATGCATCGAGCGGCCGGCGCGGCACGCACGGATCAGCGAGCGCCGACCAATCCTCCTGCCAGCGATTGAACAGGATCGCCGGACGCGTCTTCGTGCACGACGATGCGCCCGTCGATGCAGGGGCCGCAGCCGGCGCATCCGCCGCGTACGCGCGAACCGGCGCGAGCAGCGACATCAGCGCCCAGCAACAGAGCGCTGAAGCACGGCACATCGTCATTTCGCGTCGTGCACTTCGGCGATATAGCCGCCGGGGAACGCGAGCATCGCGGTGCGCCCGGCCGGCGTGCGATAGGGCTGAACCAGCACCTTGACGCCTGCCGCCTGAGCCTTCGTGAGCGTCGCATCGAGATCGGTGACCGCGTAGCCGGTCATTTCTCGACCGTACGGGAACGGCAGTTTGCCGTCGGTCACGAACGCGGCGACGCGACCGAAGGTCGAATCGATCACGATCTTGCGAACGTCCGTGCCTGGCCGGCCAATTGCGCCGCCGTCTTCGTGACGATTGTCGGAGACGACCTTGCCGTGCGAGAAGCGAACCCAGCTCCTGACGAAATGATTCGCCTCACCCTGCGACAGATAGACACGATTGTCCGGGACCGTCTCGAGTGGCGCGTAAGACGGCGCCTTCCGGTGCCAATAAAGCTGCATCATCACGCCATCGGGCCAGCGAACGACGGCATCGCGGCCGATCGGATCGTCGAACGAATCGACGACGATGTCCGCACCGTCCGTGCGCGCCGCTTTCACGGCGTCGTCGAGATCCGTCACCAGGTAGCCCGTGCGCTCGGCGCCGAACGGATAGGGAATCGGGGTCTTGAAACCGAATACGGACAGCATCCCCACCGGCGTCTGCACGTATTGCGAGAGCGTTTCGCTTGGTGTCGGCGTAACGGTGAGCGTCACGGGCGGCGACGCCTTTCCGCCGAACGTCGCGACGAAGCTGTCGACGAACGCGCCCAGATCGGACTGCGCGACGTAGACATGCGTCGTGTCGTACTGGGGGCCGACGGCAACCGATGGCGCCGACGCGGCCGCACGCGCCGATTCGGTGGATGCGCCCGCGTCCGCATCCGCGAAAGCGGCGGGCATCTGCGCGAGGCCGAACATCAAGGCGGCCAACAAGGCCGAACGTACTCCAAAGCGTCGTGTTTGCATGCTTGATCCAATGAATGGTGAAGTGCTCGACAAGCCGTGCGGGCGTCTGCTGCGCATCCACACGGCCTTCGATCCGGCATCTCGGAACCGAGGACGAATCCACAGAAATTCAGCTGGCGATCGTTCGGGGGCCCAGCCCGCTCACACCGCCCAACACGCGCAGCCGAGCGCGCCCCAGAAGCTCTTCAGATCGGCGACCGGCAGCTTGCTGCTCCATGCAGTCGCATGCCGATGCGCATGAATGCCGCATTGGTTCGCGCATCCGCATGCCTGTGCCGCCTGCCTGACCACCTGCTGCAACGACGCCCCACCTGCCTCGTCTCCCCAAGCCGCATAGCCGCCGAACACGCGCGCGGGCGACCAGTCCGGCATCGCGGGCGGCGGCGCACCTTCGTCGATGTCGGCGAACGGCCCCGAGCCGTAGACGACCTTGCCGCCGACGACGGTCAACAGCGACGTCGCATCCGCGATGTCGGCTTCCGGGCACGCGAAGAAATCACGGTCGGGCACGATCAGATCCGCGAGCTGCCCCACCTGGATCCGGCCTTTCTTGCCGACTTCGTTCGAGAACCACGTGACGTTCTCGGTCCACATGCGCAGTGCGGTTTCGCGATCGAGGCAGTTCGCGCGCGGATAGAGCTGCATGCCGCCAACCGTCTTGCCGGTGATCAGCCACGCGAGCGACACCCACGGGTTGTACGACGCGACACGCGTCGCATCGGTGCCGGCCGACACGTTGACACCCTTCTCGAGCATCCGCTTGACGGGCGGCGTCGCTTCGGCCACGCGTGGGCCGTAGCGCTCGACGAGGTATTCGCCCTGGTACGCCATCCGGTGCTGCACCGCGATCCCGCCGCCCAGCGCCGCGATCCGGTCGATCGACTCTTCCGAAATCGTCTCCGCGTGATCGAAGAACCAGTTGAGGCCTTCAAGCGGAATGTCCCGGTTCACACGCTCGAATACGTCGAGCGCGCGGCTGATCGTTTCGTCGTACGTCGCATGCAGACGCCACGGCCAGCGGTTCTGCGCCAGTACACGCACGACCGCTTCGAGTTCGCCTTCCATTTCGGGTGCAAGATCAGGGCGCGGCTCGCGGAAATCCTCGAAGTCCGCCGCCGAAAACACCAACATCTCACCTGCGCCGTTATGGCGGAAATAGTCGGTGCCGTCGTGGTATTTCGACGTCGCGGTCCAGTTCAGAAAGTCCTGCTTCTCTTCCTTCGGCTTCTGCGTGAACAGGTTATAGGCGAGTCGGATCGTCAACTGATCGTCCTTCGCCAGCTGCTCGATCACGGCGTAGTCGTCCGGATAGTTCTGGAACCCACCGCCCGCGTCGATCGCGCCCGTCACGCCGAGCCGGTTCAACTCGCGCATGAAGTGGCGTGTCGAATTGAGCTGATACTCGAACGGCAGCTTTGGCCCCTTTGCGAGCGTCGCATACAGAATCGCCGCGTTCGGCCGCGCGAGCAGCAACCCGGTCGGATTACCCGCAGCGTCGCGCATGATCTGACCGCCCGGCGGTTCCGGCGTGTCCTTCGTATAGCCGACCGCGCGCAGCGCGGCGCCGTTGAGCAGCGCACGGTCGTACAGATGCAGGATGAAGACCGGCGTATCGGGCGCGGCCGCGTTCAGCTCGTCGATCGTCGGCAGACGCTTCTCGGCGAACTGATGCTCGGTGAAGCCGCCCACCACGCGCACCCATTGCGGCGCGGGTGTCACGGCCACCTGGCGACGCAGCATCGCCATCGCATCGGCCAGGCTGCGTACGCCGTCCCAGCGCAGCTCCAGGTTGAAGTTCAGGCCACCGCGAATGATGTGCAGATGGTTGTCGATCAAGCCCGGCAACACCCCCTTGCCTTGCAGATCGATGATCCGTGTAGTCGGGCCCGCCGACGCAAGCACCTCGTCGCCGCCGACAGCGACGAATCGGCCGCCCTTGATCGCGACTGCGCTCGCGATCGGATTCGAGCGGTCAAGTGTCGTGAAGCGCCCGCGATGCAGGATCAGATCGGGGTTGGCGTGTGCGGCGGTGTCAGCCATGGCGCTGCTCTCCGGATGACGAATCGGATTGACGGGTGGTCGCAAGCTGCGCAGGCGCATTCGGCGCCTTCGGACAGGTCGGCAGTTGACCGAACATGTGCGGTTTGACCTGGTTCTGGTACCAGGAAGTCGACGTCTCGTTGCTGCTGATGAGCCGCTTGACGAGCGGCGGCACCTGCTCGCCGGCGAGGATGCCGAGCAGGCCGACGAGCGCGATGACAGGAGGCGCCGGTGAGCGCACGTTGAAGACGCCGTAGAGGATGCCCACGAGCAATCCCATGGCGAGCGACAAAACATAAACTTTCATGATTAGCAGTCCAAATTAAATAACCGTTCTCGTGGTCGATGCACCAGGCTGTCGCGCGAGCGATGAACCTGCGTCGGCTCGCTCGCGTCTCGGTCCGTTGCGACGAAATATCGCATGCGCAAACGCGCTCGTATTGAACGATTGTCGCCAGTTTTGAACGATTGCGATGTGGCTGCGACAGCGATCGCGTCATGCGCGCGTCCGCGCGGCACGCATCGGACTCCTCGCCAAGTTTCCGCACTAATGTTCAAGACGGCCGGCGATTCCCTCTCTAGCATCCATCCCGCAGCGAATCGTTCGCATGCGACACGCTCGCATTTCAATCCCGCCCTGAACGGCATCACCCCGGAGACTGTCATGTCCGATCCGAAGCTCGAAGTCCTCACTCCGCACAACTGCCAGTTGATCTTCATCGATCAGCAGCCGCAAATGGCGTTCGGCGTTCAGTCGATCGATCGCCAGACGTTGAAGAACAACGTCGTCGGCCTCGCAAAGGCCGCGAAGATCTTCAACATCCCGACGACGATCACGACGGTCGAATCGGAATCGTTCTCCGGCTTCACGTATCCGGAGCTGCTCGACGTGTTCCCCGATCACAAGCTGCTCGAGCGTTCGTCGATGAACTCGTGGGACGACCAGAAAGTGCGCGACGCACTGAAGGCGAACGGCCGCAAGAAGGTCGTGGTGTCCGGCCTGTGGACCGAAGTTTGCAATTTGACGTTCTCGCTGTGCGCCATGGCCGAAGGCGGCTACGAGATTTACATGGTCGCCGACGCATCGGGCGGCACCAGCAAGGAAGCGCACGACTACGCAATGCAGCGGATGATCCAGGCCGGCGTGGTGCCGGTCACGTGGCAGCAAGTGCTGCTCGAATGGCAGCGCGACTGGGCGCACCGCGAAACGTACGACGCCGTGATGAAGCTCGTGAAGGAACATTCGGGCGCTTACGGTATGGGCGTCGATTACGCCTACACGATGGTTCACAAGGCCCAGCAGCGCACCGCCAGCAAGCATGAGGTGCTGGCGCCCGTTCCGGCACGCTGACCCGGACGGACAGGCGCGGCGCGTCCGATATGCAAGCGGACGCGCCGCCGATTCAGGTCGCCGATTTTCTTCGCCTCGACCGCTGTCTCCGTCAGCGCTCGAGCGCCTCCGGCATGCGTTCGGCTAGAAACGCAATGAACGTCTGCACCTTCCGCGAATGCCGCCGGTTCGGCAAATACGCCGCATAGACTTGTGCGTCGCCACCTGGCGGCGTCACGTGCCACGATTCGAGCAGCGTCGACAGGCGACCCGCGACGATGTCGTCGTGCACGAGCCACGTCGGCACGAGCGCGATGCCCTGTCCGTTCAGCGCGGCTTCACGCAGGATGTCGAGACTGTTCGCGGTCAATCTGCCGCGGACTTCGATCTTCTCCGACCGGCCATCTCGGCTAAAAGTCCAGCTCTGCCGCCCTTGCCGATACGGAAAGCGCAGACACCGGTGCGAGGCGAGATCGCTCGGCACGGCCGGCGTGCCCACCTCGTCGAGATAATCGTGGCTCGCGACGACGATGCGCCGATTCTCCGTCAGCTTGCGCACGACGAGGCCAGGGTCCTGGGTCGGCGCGCCGATCCGCACGGCGACGTCGATGCGGTCGGTCGCGAGGTCGAGAAACGCATCGGACACGACGAGATCGAGCGACACCCGAGGGTACGCATCGAGAAAGGCCGAGAGATGCGGGCCGAGCACGATGCGCGCATACGTGACGGGCACCGATACGCGCAGCGTGCCGACGGGCTCGCTGCCGGCATCGGCGACGCTCTCGTCGGCTTCGACGAGTTGCGACAACAGGCCACCGATCTGATCGAGATAGGTCGCGCCGGCATCGGTTAGCGTCACTTGGCGCGTCGTGCGCGTCAGCAGCGTGACGCCGAGCGAAGCCTCCAGCGCGTCCATGAGCCGCGTCACGGATGACGTCGCGGTGCCGAGCTGCCGCGCCGCCTTCGAAAAGCCGCCCGTGTCCGCGACGACGGCGAAGGCCTGCAGCGCGAGTAATTTGTCCATGTCGTTCCTATTGCGAATCGCGCAACGCCGGTTTGCTGTTTGCCGGCATTCCGCATCTTATCCGCGCTGTCTACGCTGTGCACATTCCGATCGCAAGCACTGAGGCACACTGATGAATACTCCACGACAGCCACGCGCAGTCATCGTCGGCGGCTCGCTCGGCGGCCTGTTTTCCGCCGCGTCGCTGCGCTCGATCGGCTGGCACGTCGATGTCTTCGAACGCTCGCCGCACGAACTCGACAGCCGTGGCGGCGGGCTCGTCCTGCAGAGGGATGTGCTGGACGCCTTCCGGTTCGCCGGCGCAGCGTATGCCGGGCCGCTCGGCGTGCGAAGCGAATATCGCCAATTTCTCGACGCTCATGGCGAGATCGCTCAGCGCCGGCTGATGCCGCAGACACAGACTGCATGGAGCACGATCTACGGCACGATCAAGGCGAGCCTGCCGGACGGACTGATCCATTCGGGCGTCGCGTTGACCGACATCGTCCACGAAGACGCGGGAATCCGCGCGCGCTTCTCGAACGGCGCAGACATGCGGGCCGATGTGCTGATCGGCGCGGACGGCCCCGATTCGACGATGCGTCGGCTGCTGCTGCCCGGCAGCGCCCCTAACTATGCAGGCTACGTCGCGTGGCGCGGCCTCGTGCTGGAGCCGCGTCTCGATGCGGTAGCGGCCGCCCAACTCACGAACGCGTTCACGTTCCAGCAGGAAGCCGGGCAGCAGCTGCTTGCCTACCTGATCCCCGGCGAAAACGGCTCGACCGTGCCGGGCGAGCGACGCTGGAACTGGGTGTGGTATCGCCGGCTGCCCACCGGCGACGCGCTGAGCGCCGCCCTCACCGATCGGCACGGCATCGTCCGCACGCATTCGATTCCGCCCGGCGCGATGAGCGACGCGCAGCGCCGCATCCTGCTCGACGAGGCCCACGCGCATCTCGCGCCCGCGCTCGCCGCACTGGTCGCGGCAACCGACGCGCCGTTCATGCAGATCATCCAGGATTACCAGGCGCCGCGCATGGTGTTCGACCGCGCAGTGTTGCTCGGCGATGCGGCATTCGTCGCGCGGCCGCATACGGGCGCGGGCACGGCGAAGGCGGCAAGGAACGCGGTGTCGCTCGCCCGCGCGATCGATCAATCCGGGGGAAACGTCGATCGCGCGCTCGCGGCCTGGCAATCGGAGCAATGGCAATACGGCATGCAGTTGACCCACTGGGGCGTCGCGCTCGGCCAGCAAATCATGGGCGACGGCGACGCCTTGCGAGCGGCGTGACACGAGCGGTTCGATGCCGACGATGGCAATCGCGGATCGCCCGCCGACGGCAACACTCGGCGCTCATCGGCGTCGGCACTTTGCCTGGCTACCCGGCCCAAGCACGTTGCGCCCAGCGCAACGCCGGATTGCCGCCGCGCACGATTCTCGATCGGGGCGGCAACCCCTAACCTTAGCCCCACTTGACCACGCATCGGCGGATGCAGGCCAGCACACTCCGCCCTCGCCGATGCCACGTCGCCCGGCGCCACCCGCGGTCCGATCCGTCGACACGCAGGCTGTCGCGCCCAATCCCGCTTCACTCACCAGCGAGCAGACCATGAACGCCCAGCTTACTTCTCCAGCTTCAACCGACGCCATGCCGCAGATGGCGCGCAGCCTGATCCTGCTGTTCGCCTTCAGCTGCGGAGCGATCGTCGCCAACCTCTACTACGCGCAACCGATCATCGCGCTGATCGCGCCGGACCTCCACATGTCCACCGGCCTGGCGAGCTTCATCGTGTCGCTCACGCAGATCGGCTACGCGGCCGGCCTGTTCTTCCTCGTTCCGCTCGGCGACCTCGTCGAAAACAAGAAGCTGATGATCGTCACCGCGCTGATGTCGATCGCGAGCCTCGCGCTCGCCGCCACCGTTCGCGAGCCGGGCCTGTTCCTTGCCGTCTCGCTGATCGTCGGCTTCAGCTCAGTCGCGGTGCAACTGCTGATCCCGCTGGCCGCCCATCTCGCGCCGAGCGAATCGCGTGGGCGCGTCGTCGGCACGATCATGAGCGGCCTCCTGCTCGGCATCCTGCTGTCGCGGCCCATCGCGAGCTTCGTCGCCGACCACTTCGGCTGGCGCGCCGTGTTCGCCTTCGGCGCGATCACGATGGCAATCGTCACCGTGCTGCTGATGCTGACGATCCCGAGCCGCCGCCCCGAACACAAAGCGACTTACGCGCAATTGATCCGCTCGCTCGAGAAGCTCGTCGCCACACAGCCCGTGCTGCGCCAGCGCTCGCTCTACCAGGGCCTGATGTTCGGCTCGTTCAGCCTGTTCTGGACCGCTGTGCCGGTCGAGCTGATGAATCATTACCACCTGTCGCAATCAGCGATCGCACTGTTCTCGCTCGTAGGAGCAATGGGTGCAACGTCGGCGCCGATCGCCGGGCGCCTCGCCGACGCGGGCCACACCGGCCGCGCAACCGTCGTCGCACTTGTGCTCGCAGCGGCCAGCTTCGCGCCGGTGCTCCTCGTTCCCGGCGCTGGCGTCGCGGGGCTCGTCGCAACCGGGGTTCTGCTCGACTTCGCGGTGCAAATGAACATGGTGCTGGGCCAACGGGAGATTTATGCACTCGACGCACACAGCCGCAATCGCCTGAACTCGATCTACATGACGAGCATCTTCGTCGGCGGCGCGATCGGCTCGGCGCTCGCGAGCGTCCTCTATGAGCACGGCGGCTGGACGTGGATCGCGATTGCCGGCGCACTCTTCCCGCTCGCGGCACTCGCACGCTTCCTCGTCGCGTTGCCTGCCAGACAAAAACCGTTGAACGTACAATCCACCCGTAACGGTCGGTAAGACGTATCGACGCGACATCGCCCCGCCAGTCGGCTTCCCACCGGCGTCGGGGCGGCACCACTGCTGCATATCGCATGCGATCGGCGGGTCGCGGCCTGTCCGGCTCACTGCTTTGGGGATCGCTCCTTGATTTCGCTTGCACACTCGTCGACGCCGCAAACGACTGCGAAAGACTCGCTAGGCTGCACGTCGAGCAGTTTTCTGACGGATATCGAGCGCAAGACGGCGCTCTTCGCGTTCTATCGAAAACACACGACCGGCCTGCGCCTCGAGCACGTTTCGACGCCGGCATCAGGACGCGGCATCCTGATCGGTATTTCGTTGTCCGACGGACATCGCCGGAAGATCATCCGCGGCAGCCGCTCGACGGCGCACGATTTCTACGCTGATTCGATCTACGTGCGCGACTTCTCCGAAGACTACCGCGCGGACATGGCATCGAATTTCGATTTCACGCTGATCGAGTTTTCGTCGCCGTTCTTCGACGGCATCGCCGACGTCGGCCGCCGCACGCGCGTCGACCGGATCGCACCGACGGTCGCGCACAACGATCGCGTGCTCGGCCAGCTCGGACGCGCGCTCGCACTTGCACTTGCACTGCAATCGAACGACGACGCCGATCCGCTGTTGCTCGACCAACTGGGCATCGCGATCGGCACGCATGCGATGCATGCATACGGCGGCGTGCCGTCCGACGAGTCGAAGCAGCAGCGCTTATCCGCCGAGCTCGAAGCGCGTGCGAAGGACATGCTGATGGCGGGAGCGACGTCGCTCGACGAAGTCGCAAGCGCATGCCGCGTTTCGCGTGGCTATTTCATCAAGGCATTCAGCGCGGCGACGGGCAAGACTCCCCACCAGTGGCTCATCGAGCAGCGCATCGACGCCGCGAAGCATCTGCTCGCGCGCGGCGACTGGACGCTCGCGCGCATCGCAACGCATTGCGGCTTCTCGAGCCAGAGCCATTTCACGCAGACGTTCACGAAGAACGTCGGCTTGCCGCCCGGCGGATGGCGACGGCGCGCACGCGCGTGATCGCGCACACCGCTCGCGTTCCTGTCCGCTTCGACGAAAGGCCCGTTATCTCCGGTTCACGCGCCGCCACGCGGCGGGCGGTGTGCCGATCATGCTGGTGAAGACGCGCGTCAGATGCGCCTGATCGGCAAAGCCGCATTGATGCGCGATGTCGGCGATCGGTTCGGACTTCGACAGCAAGCTGTGCTTGACGCGTTCGATCTTGTGCTCGAGCAGCCACCGGTGCGGCGTCGTGCCGACCGTTTGCCGAAACGCCTTGATGAAATAGCTGCGCGACAGGCCGCACGCGGACGCGACCTCCGAGATCGGCACCTCGCCGGCGACGTTCGTGGTGAGGATCGCCTTCGCCCGCTCCAGTTGCCAGCCTGCCAATCCGCCCTTTGCGAGCACGTTCGGCGCGGCCACGCCGTATTTCTGGATCAGGTGGATCTGTATCGCGCGCGCGACGTGGCCCGCGAGCAGCGGGCTGTGCGCCGATGTCCCGGCCGCCGCAGTCAGCAGCACGCCGACGAGGCGCTGCAGCACTGCATCGTGGCTGTCGTCCGGACAGGCAAGCTCGCGAACGCCGCCCTTCCTCATTTCGGCTGCCAGCCCGACCAGCGTGCGGCGCGGCAGGGCGTGGAACAGCATGTCGAACGGCTCATGCAGATCGGCGCGAAACGGTTCGTCTTCCTGACGGATTCGCACGGCGATACGCGCCTCGCTGAACGCCGCATCGTCGACGCCCTGTTCTGCGAACGATGCGCGCGCCGGCAGCGACATGCCGATCAGACAGCTATCGGAGGACGGCATGAACTCGACGACACCGAAGCCCGGCTCCGCGTGGCGCACCCGCGTCAGCACGATGGGCGCGTGGCCATCGATGCGCGCGTCGATCGTCTCGATCGTCGCGCCGCAAAACGCTTTGCGCAGGCCTACGGCAGCAACATCAGTGCAATTCATCTCGGGCTCGGCTGGTGTGCATGCGTCGGTATCGGAGAATCGCCCCATGGCTATTCCTTTGGTCGGGTAAGGATAGTGGCCGATTGCATCCGTCGATAGAACAAAGGTGTTCTTTTTATAAAAACGTCGACGACGTTCGACCTTCACCAGTTGTCATTCGCGCGTCGAACGCGCATCATCTTCGCACTTCGCATCGCCGCCTCGCGCGGGCAACCGCTTTAGACGAGCCCCGCAACCGATACTCGAAAGATCCGACGGACATTGCCGATCTCAGGTCGGGGCAGCGCTCGCGTGCACACACCTCCGATGCATCATGTTCCTGGCAGAACGCACTCATCGATGAATCACCTCCGAAATCTACTGGGGCATCTGCAGCCTACGGATGACTTCGCCGCGTACAGGCTCTCGCAAGATCTGGTCGAGCGCGCGTCCCGGTACGGTTCGGTCATCCGCGTCGACGCCGGCACGGTGCTCTGCACGAACGGGGCGCGCAGCAACCACTTGTACATCGTGCTCGACGGCGCAACCCGATGCGAGCCGGACACGCACCGCTTGACTCCGTCCGGCGTCGATCACGGGCCCGGCACCTTCACCGGCGAGCTCGATCTGCTGAACGACGTCGGATGCGAGACCACGGTGATCGCGTCGTCCATGTGCCGGCTCGTGCGAATTCATCGTGCAACGCTCAAGCATCTGCTGCAACGAGAACCGGCGCTGCGCGACGTGCTCGTGCGCCTCTTCCTCCTTCGCCGCATCGGCCTGCTCGCGTCTGAGCCTTCCGTGCCGTCTTCCGCGCGTGCTACGCCGTCCGACCGCCCTCGCGACACCGTGCACGAATTCGACGTGGCGATCGTCGGCGGCGGCCTGGCCGGCATGATTGCCGCCGCACACGCCGCATCGCTGCATCTGAACACCATCGTCGTCGAAGGCCGGCTGCCGTTCGGAATCGACGAGGAATTCGCGTCGGCTGACACGGCGGCAAGCCTGCAATTCGGTCCTTATTTGACGATGAGCAACCGTACCGTTCGGTTCGACTGCGACACCTACCCGTTCGGCCTCCTCACCGACAACGGCGAACGCATCCATGCACACGCGGCCGTCATCGCCTCGTCGCTGCGCCCGGCGTACAGCCCACGACTCGCGCGTGTCACGCTTCGCGCGAACACCGAATGGCTGGGCGGCGCCGTCGACGTCGACGACGACGGATTCGTCCGTACGGGACGCGCGGCGTCCGGCACGACCTTCGCCGCCGCATTCGAAAGCTCGCAGCCTGGCGTATTCGCGATCGGCGAGGTGCGCGCAGGGCCGCGGCGCTCGGCCGTCGCCAACCTGTCGGAAGGCGCGGCTGTCGTCGAAGCGATTCGCTGCTTCATCCGCGCGTATCCGGCCTAACCCGATCAGGTCGAAGCGGCACGCCCCGTCGCTCACAACGCTTTCTCCAACGCCTTTTCGTCGTCGACGAGCAGCGCGGTGCCAATCAGTACCGGCGGCAATGCGAATGCCCACACGCCGCCGATCAGATAGAGGCCTGCCGCCACGCCGCATCCGAGCGCGAACATCGCGACGGTCCATGCCATGTTAGCGAACCGCGACGGGCCGCCTGCCCGGTGCGAGTCATCGCCCACGAGCTGATTCGACAAATGCAGCATCAGTTGCGTAACGGTTCCCGTCATCAACGTCGTCGGTAGCGCGTCAGGCAGATGCAATCGATGGACCGCGTTCTGGATTGCCATCGCCATCACGAGGATCATCCCGGTCATGATCGCCGGCCACGCATCGCCGTCGGTGAACGGACCCATCCGGATCGCAAACGCTGCGCCAATGACGAGCAACAGCCATTGCGTACCCAACAGGATCTTCAGTGCCGGCGCATGCACGCGCATCATCAAGCGGCGCGCTGCGCCTGCGGCAAGTACGACGAGGCAGAAAACCGGGAGCGCGAGCAGCTTCGCGACGGCGCCCGTGCGGCCGTAGACCAGCGTCGCACCGAGCGTGACGAAGTTGCCAGTCACGTGTGCGGTGAACAGGCCTTGCAGCGCGAGGAAGCCCGCCGTATCGACGAAGCCGCCGTTGAACGTGAGCAGCGAAGGAAGATTCAGCTTCATTGAATAGGTTTCCTGACTAAAACGTCTGCCACCAACACACATGCGATCCGAGCGAAATCGCTGTGCGCGTCGTTTAGCCGCCCAGAGCCGACGGCCGAACGGCGAGCGCGGGGTGCCCCGCGCCGCCGCCGTACGCGTACGGCTATCCCTTATGCTGCGACATCATGCCCATTCGGCGGTCACGTCGATCGGTCGCAAATCGAACAACAGCACCTCCGCCTGCTTGCCGTTCTCGATTTGCAGCACTTGCTCGTCGCGAATCCGCGCGCCGTCGCCCTCTTGCAGCTCGACGCCGTTCACCGTCACCGCTCCGCGCGCGACGTGCACGTACGCGAAGCGCTTCGACGGCAGCATGAACTGCTCGCTCGCGTCGCCATCGAACAAGCCCGCGTAGATCCGCGTGTCCTGCCGAATCTTCAACGAACCGTCCTGCCCTTCCGGCGACACGATGAGACGCAGCTTCCCGCGCTTGTCGTCGTCGCTCACGCGGGCCTGCTGATAGCGCGGCTCGACACCCCGCACCGACGGCCCGATCCAGATCTGCAGGAAATGCACGGGCTCCGCCGACGAATGGTTGAATTCGCTATGCGCGATGCCCTTGCCCGCGCTCATCAACTGTACGTCGCCGGGCACGATCACCGAGCCCGTGCCCATCGTATCGCGATGCTCGAGCGCACCATCGAGCACGTACGACAGGATCTCCATGTCGCGGTGCGGATGCATGCCGAAGCCGCGCCCAGGCGCGACGCGATCGTCGTTGATCACGAGCAGGTCCGAGAACCCGACTTGCGCCGGATCGAAGTATTCGGCGAACGAGAACGAGTGACGCGAGCTGAGCCAGCCGTGTTCGGCGTGACCGCGTTGATGTGCTGCCCTGACTTCAATCATGATGATCTCCGTTTCATCGCGGGCGCTGCGGATTGCGCGCCTCGTCGATCGATGTCCGCAGCTTACGTCAACCACCTTGACATATATATAAACATAAAGATAATTACTGTCTCATTTCAGTGGACAATCATGCAGTTCGACGACCTTCGGATATTCGTCTCGACCGTGGACGCGGGAAGTTTCACGGGCGCGGCCGACAAGCTTCTGCTATCAAAGCAATTCGTCAGCCGACGAGTGATGGCGCTCGAAGCGTCGCTCGGGGTGCGGCTCCTCGTGCGCAATACGCGCAAGCTCACGGTGACGGAGCTCGGCCAGGAGTTCTACGCGCGCGCGACGCGGATCCTCGCCGAAGTCGCGGACACCGAGGAGGCCATGTCCGCGCGCCGCGGCGACCTGCGCGGGACGTTGAAGATCACTGCGCCGATGTCGTTCGGGATCTCGCACCTGTCGCCTTTGATCGCCGAGTTTCTCGTCGAGCATCCTGCGGTTCGGCTGCATCTCGAGCTGAGCGACCGTCACGTCGATCTGATCGGCGAAGGATTCGACCTCGCGCTGCGCATCGGCGCTTTGCCCGATTCGACACTGATCGCGCGACGCCTCGGCGAACTGCGGATGGTTGCGTGCTGCAGCCCGGCTTACCGGCGCAGCCGGGGAGAGCCTGCGACGCCTGCCGATCTGCATCGGCACGCGTGTTTGCTGTACGGAAAGGAAGGACGCACCGGCTGGGAGTTCGTGATCGACGGTGTGCGCCGCACGTTCGAAGTGCAAGGCGCGCTGCTTGCGAACAACGGCGATGTGATCCGCGACGCGGCGGTCGCGGGGTTAGGCGTCGCGCTGCTACCGCGCTTCATTGTCGAGGCCGCATTGGATGTAGGCGAGCTCGTGACGGTGCTGGAGCCGTTCGCGCAGTCTCCGCTACCCGTGAACGCCGTGTATCCGCAGCATCGGCAGGATATGGCGGCGTGTCGGGCATTTGTCGGGTTCATCGAAGAGCGGTTGCGCGAGCGGTTTTGACTCGCGTAGCCGCATTGACTTTCGGCGCACAGGAAGAGGAAGGCGCACTGCCTCGTGGTGCTCGGCAGTGCGTTGCTCCGATCACTCCGGAGCAACCCGAGGTTCAATTGTCGGCAGTTTCGTAATTGACGTACATCGATTGGATGCCAATGCGTCCCGGTCCTGTGAATCTGTTCACGATGAAATTCATACCAGCGCCGAAGAACCCGCTCGAGAGCTTGTCGACCACTGTCTCCATCTTGACGTTTGGCGTTTTGTACAGCCAACCGCCCGGTTCGATATCGATGGTCTCACCGGGCGCGAGCTCCTTCTCGAACACGTTCCCGTAGCCGTGAAGCCAGAGCACACCCTCGCCCGACTCGCTCCGAAACTTATCGATGAAGAAGCCACTTTGGCCGAACAGCATATTGCTGATGCCGCGCACGCGTTCGAAGGTGTATTCGACGTTCGCGGTCGCAGCCAGGAACTGATGTTCGCGCACGTGCAGTTCCTCGCCTCTTCCGAGGTGAATCGGAACGATGTGCCCTGCCCCATCCCGACTGAAAGCGATCACACCATTGCCGCTCGCCTCGGTAACGAAGATCTGCATGCCCGCCATCATGCGCTTCAATGCGCCTTTCATAGGGCGCAAGCCAATCTTCACGTTCGAATTCTTCCAGAGCAAGATGTGGTGCTCGAAGAAGACCGACTGACGCGACACGTCTATTGAGAGCACCGGCACAAGCTCGCCGCCAATGTGATACGTGACGCCGCCATACGTTTCGTCGGTGGCGCTAGTCGGCATAAGTGTCGGTAATTGGTTCATCCTTGACCCCGTTGTCTATGCGTGATGTGAGAGATTCTCTTCTACTCACTGTTGTTGCCGGCGACCGGCCGGTGCGGGGTGAGGATTCAACCCGCCTCTGCCACGCCCCTTTGCACGCGCCGCACGACCGTCACGAGCGCCAACACGATCAACAGCCGCCACAGCCACACCGCGAACCAGCCCATCGGCAGGCCAAGACCCACCCACAGCGCGAACGCGCCGATCGCCAGTGCGCGATCGCTCTTTCCGAACGGACCGTCATAGCGCCGGCTTGCACCGACGAGTGGACCGATCAGCCCTGCACACTCGACCATGACGGCCACGAGCGCGAAGAGCCAGACATCGGTAGATACGAAAGCCGGCGCCGCAAGAAACGGCAGCACGAGCGCAATATCGGAGACCACGTCGCCAAGTTCGTTCAGATACGCGCCAAGCGTGCTCTTCTGTCCGTGCTCGCGCGCCAGCATCCCGTCAATTGCGTTGAGCGCCATCCGGATCAGCAGCCAAAGCGGGATCAGCAAAAACAACCCTCGCGCGAGGAAACCTAGGCCGGCCAGCGCGCCAACGACGATCGACCCACCCGCCGCGAACAGAGTGACCTGATTCGCCGTGACTCCGCGCTGCGCAAGCGACCCGGTCAATGGTCGCAGCAGATTCTGGAATTTGGGTTTGAGTGCGTAAAGGCTCATTGCTTTATTCAATCCACTGCACGGATGACGCCGAAGGCTGCGCAAAAAACAGCAGCGCTGGATCACCGGCAAAACGAAGGGGAAACAATCCTCGCAGAGTGACCGGAATGCGTCAAGCCTCGGAAATTAGCGAAATTCTGCCTAAAATTCAGCCACATCTGGGCTATGCGCTCGTCTGGCGCTTGACGAGAAAACTCGCGATAATCGGCTGATTCATCCGCTTTGGCACGATTGCTTCTGCATTAGCAGGCCCACGTCATTGCGGCAATTATTGTCAATCCGTTTGATTTTCGTGGACATGCAACAGGTATTCAAGCATCTACAAAATGTGAACGACACGCCAAAAGCCTGCCGCATCGCTCGCACCTGGCCAACACTGACATGCTATCGGGGAGCGCGCGGCAAATGAGCATCTGGCATGTTTGGCAGCGCGATTTCCTGCTGACGATAGTCCGCCTGGTCGCGGGCGCTTACCCCGTCTGGCACCAGGGGCCGCCTTCCGCGACACAGAAGATCTACTTCTCGAACCACACCAGTCACGTCGATACGCTCGCGATCCTCGCCGCGCTGCCGCACGACATGCGTGCGACCACGCACCCGGTCGCGGCGCGCGACTACTGGGACAAAAGCTCGCTGAAGCGCCATATCGCGCAAAACCTGCTGAACGTCGTGCTGATAGACCGTCATCATGAAACGGGCGAAGACCCGCTCGCCCCTGTACGCGCGGCGCTCGAGCAGGGACACTCGATCATCATCTTCCCCGAAGGAACACGTGGCGCCGACGTGCTGCCGCAGCCGTTCAAGAGCGGCCTGTTCCATCTGGCAAACGAGTTTCCCCATGTCGACCTGAGCCCGGTCTACCTGGAGAATCTTCAACGAATCATGCCCAAGGGCGCGATCTGGCCCGTGCCGCTGATCTGCAAGGTGCATTTCGGCGCGACCGAAAAGCGTGGCGAACACGAAGACAAGGCCTCGTTCCTCGCTCGCATGCGCGACGCGGTCATTGCACTGGCACCGCGCCGGCCAGCGAGCTGAGCCGCCCGCTCCTTCATACAACTAGACATCGAACCTATGCGGACACTCTTCTGGGAACTGGTCGCCGGCCTCACCGGCCTGCTCACAGTCGCCACGATCATCGGCGCCATCCTCGGCGCACGTGCTGGCGGGCAAAGCCCCACGATCGTCAACCTGAACCAGCGCATCCGCGCATGGTGGGCCATGATCGCCGTCATGGCGATCGCAATCGGTCTCGGCAACAACGTCACCTACTTCGTCTTCGCGCTGCTGTCGTACCTCACGCTGCGCGAATTCATCACCCTCACGCCAACGACCGCGAGCGACCACACGACGCTCTTCATCGCGTTCTTCATTGCGATTCCCGTCCAGTACCTGCTGCTCGCCATCAACTGGTATGGGATGTACTCGATCTTCGTGCCCGTGCATCTCTTCTTCGCGATGTCACTCGTCTCCGCACTGACGCAGGACACGCGCGAGTTCCTCGGCCGCAACGCAAAGATCAACTGGGCGTTGATGGTCTGCGTCTACGGGCTCAGCCACGCACCGGCCGTGCTCATGCTCGACATTCCGCACTACGCCGGAAAGAACGCGCTGCTGCTGTTCTACTTCCTGCTCGTCGTACAGATCAGCGACGTATTGCAATACGTGGTCGGCAAACTGTTCGGCAAGCACAAGATCGCACCGCGTCTGTCGCCATCGAAAACCATCGAAGGCTTCGTCGGCGGCGGCTTGCTTGCGACGCTGTGCGGTGTCGCCCTCTACCGCGTGACGCCGTTCAGCTTCAATGCCGCGTTTCTGATCTCGCTCGCCATCGTGATCGCGGGCTTCGTGGGCGGGCTCGTGCTGTCGGCAGTCAAGCGCTCACTGGACGCGAAGGATTGGGGGTCGATGATCGCCGGTCACGGCGGAATGCTCGACAGGGTCGACTCGATCTGCTTCGCCGCACCCGTGTTCTTTCATCTGGTCCGCTATCTGTATGTGTGATGGGGTGGCGACCTCGGCCGAGGGCCGTAAGCCATCGCCCGTCTTTCGCCAATAGCGCTGCGCCGGCTGGCGTTTGAATGGCGGCGAACCGGAACACGTTTTTCCGTACCGAAGCATGGAATCAGATGCAGGCATCTGGCGTAGCTTATTGATCAGGCGGGGCGACGTCGGCGGGCGGCGGCATTTCGTTTTGCTGTTCCGGTTCAACAGCGCTTATCGCTGATTGGCGTTTCTTCACAGATCTGTGCTTTTTCCTCTTCGTAGTATGGCCATCCGTCTTTTTCGTTTTCTGATCGTTCACTGGCCTCTGAATGGCTGGCGTTGACGCTGGAGCCGGATGCGGCTTCAGCCAATCCGACAGAAGGTCGAACGCATACACAGCACCAAGAACGCTACCCGCAATGACGAGTCTTGAAAGGAGAGACCTGCGAGTTCGAATTTTCGGTTGGCCGGGCGTATGTCGAACGGGTATTGGTGGCGGCACATGGATCTGTGGTGGGGAGGTGCGTACTTCACGCTCTCGTGCCTGCCGTTGCGCCGCTTCCTGATACTTGCGTGCCTGTTCGGCTGCTTCGCGTTGCACCTTCTCACGCGCCTCACGATCCAACTCGGCCTGGATCGCTGCCACAACCTGGCTTAACGTACAGGAGAAGAATTCCCGATGCGGGTTGACGCGGAAAGCGTCCAACGCCTCGTGCACGCCTTGCTCAGCGTCAAAGGCCCGCTCGAAGCGTGCGAAATGCACGACCTTGAATCGCTGCGGCACGCCCCGGTAGTCAAGATTCCTGTAGTCCCAATGATAGAGCGCATCCGCGCGCTGTTGCGGCTCCCAAGCGGTATAACCGATTTTCAGGAGCGGAGCCTTGCCGTCATGGTAGACATCATTTGCCAACACATAGACGTAGCCTGGCGTCTCCGTGCGTCTGCTGGTACGCCAGGCTTCTCGCGTTGACCGTTGCTCCTCGGCGTCAGGCTCTAGCTGAGCCTCCGGGTCAACATCATCGTCAGCACTGCGCAGTTCGGATGGCCGTTCCGCCTTGTAGCTGATGTCGCCCTGGACTGCTGCCGCAACTGCATCCACTGCCTCCTGGATCGAACAGACAAAAAAATCCCGCTCTATGCTGTCCGGATTCAGGCGCTTGGCCTGCAAGGTTATGTGAGCCTTACGCATCGTCGCCCAGGCCTTCCACACCATCTTCTGATATTCAACCTGAAACTCGAACGGAACCCCCGTTTTGTCGATCTGCTCCAGACTGGCTTTCATCGTATTGGTCGTGTAGCCGATCTTCACGACCGGTATGCCATTCAGATGGTAGCCGGGATTCGAGAGTACGTAGACGTAGCCAGGCCTCTCCGGGATATCTTCCTGGAATCTACAATTCAGCTTGGGGAAGTTTGAGCACCCGAAGAATAAGCTACCGTCTTTTTTGTTTGGACGGACTTTGATACGCCCGTCCTGGCACTTCGGGCATTTGTCGTCCTCGCGGTACCAACGTCTTTTTTTTGTGTGCGTGGCTTGAGTTGACATGAAACGGCGTGAAGTTGGTCTGTTATCTACGTGTGTTCAAGACGCCTCTGGGAAGAACTCCATAATTCGTCACGGCAACGTGTCCCCCTGGACATCGCGCCATTCGGCTTTGGCTAGCTGAACTGGAATTTTGGAACGTGAGTATGCCACTGGTAGCTTTATCGCGCCGCTCACGCGCAAACTACATACGCCGGGTTTGATCTGCAATGCGGCACCGTCCAGAATACCCCGTAGCAAAGCCAAAGCTTGTAGGCGTGCTGAAAGGACCATTTGTCTAAGGGAACTCGGTGTGTATGCCAACCCAATTCGCAGAATGGGCCCAAGCGCCTGCATCCGTTTGTCACTCTCGTGCGTATAACTGTGAGAACGCCGTAGCCGAAAGGCAGCGCGAGCTTGCGTCGCACGGTTCTTCGCCTACTATCTACACACCCGAAGTATTTGGGGCCGGCCGAGAAATCCGCGCTCGGGCCGCGCCGGACCGGTTCGTCGTGGCGGCGTTCGTGGAAGACAGCGCCTCGCGCGATGTACTTCAAGCCGCCGATCTCGCGTTACGCGGCTAGCGGCGGGCTGCCGAGGCACGCACTCAGCGAGTCGATCGGCAGACACTAAGGAGGAGGCCTACCATGGCCGTACCACGCGCGCGCGGCGTGCACGAACCCGCTCCGGCGCACCGGGCCACGCTGATCCACCCACGCTGGGTCCGCGTCACGCACTGGCTCAATGCGCTCGCGGCAATCGTGATGATGCTCTCGGGCTGGCAAATTTACGACGCCTCACCGATCTTCCGGAGCTTCATGTTCCCGATGTCGATCACGCTCGGCGGCTGGCTCGCCGGTGCGCTGCAGTGGCATTTCGCGGCGATGTGGCTGCTGATGGCCAACGGCATCGTCTATTTCGTGCTCAGCGTAGCGAGCGGGCGTCTGTTCTCGCGCTTCTTCCCGCTTTCGTTGCGCGCGGTCCTGCTCGATCTGTGGCGCGCGCTGACAGGCAAGCTCTCGCATGCCGACCTGTCGAAGTACAACGCCGTGCAAAAGCTTGCCTATCTGGCCGTGATCGTCGACCTCGTGGTGCTGGTGCTCTCGGGGCTAGCGATCTGGAAGTCGGTGCAGTTTCCGCTATTGCGCACGCTGATGGGCGGCTACGACTCGGCGCGCGTCGTGCATTTTTGCGCCATGGCGTTTCTAGCGGCCTTTCTGGTCGTCCACGTCGTGATGGTCGCGCTCGTGCCGCGCTCGCTGATCGCCATGCTGCGCGGCCGGTAGACACACGCCCCGAGACGCGTGGAAAAGGAGTGGGCAATGAAACGATCCCCAACCGGCACCGGGATGCCCTCGCTGGACACCCGGGCGATCCTGGCCGACGCACGCCGCGAACTGGCCCTGCCGTCGCGCCGCGCGTTCGGCAAGCGCGTGCTGACGCTCGGCGGCCTGTTGATGCTGACGGGCTGCTCGCTCACCGACGAAAAATCGGTCAACGCGTTTCTGATGAGCGTGTCGCGGATGAACGATCGCATCCAAGCCTGGCTTTTCGACCCGACGCGGCTCGCACCGACATACAGCGAAGCACAACTCACGCGGCCGTTCCCATTTAATGCCTATTACGGCATCGATCAGGTGCCAGAAGTGGACGCCGATGGTTTCGTCCTGAAGCTGAGCGGCCTTGTCACAGGCAAACGCAACTGGACGCTGTCGGAGCTTTATGCGCTCCCTCATGCCGAACAGATCACGCGGCACATTTGCGTCGAAGGCTGGAGCGCGATCGGGCATTGGGGCGGCACGCCGTTCGTGGATTTCCTCCATCGCGTGGGGGCCGACACGAGTGCCAAGTACGTTGGTTTCAAGTGTGCCGACGATTACTACGAAAGCATCGACATGGCGAGTGCACTGCACCCGCAGACGTTGCTCACGTTCCAATACGACGGTCAGACTTTGCCGCCCGAATACGGCTTCCCGATGAAGCTGCGGATACCGACCAAGCTAGGCTATAAGAATCCCAAGCACGTGATGGAAATATTTGTGACGAATACGTACCCGGGCGGCTATTGGAGCGATCAGGGGTACAACTGGTTCGGCGGTTCCTGATGCCTCGCGGCCGCGCCCAGGATGCTTCGCCTGCGGCATGGCCACCTGGACCTCAGGCGCCCCGATCGACGTCGAGCGCTGAAGCGTGACGAGCGTTCCGGCCGCGCGACCTTATCCTGGTACCACCATCCATTGAACAATCACAACACCAAGGAGAGATTTCATGAACAAGATGACGATCGCGACGCTTGCCGCCGTGCTCGGACTCGGGCTCGGTACATCGGGCGCATTCGCGCAGGAGGCGAGCGGCGCTATGTCCAACAGCGAAATGGCGAGCGGGACGATGGCAAAGCAACCGATGGCCAAGAAGAAGCATACGCCCGCCAAGAAAAACGGCTCGATGGGCATGAAGCATGAAGCGTCGGGTGCGATGGGGAATTGATTTCAAGAAAGGCTCATGGCGAAAGGCGCTCCAGGCGATCGGTGCGGGATCTATCTCGGTTGGTTGCCGAGGGGCGCCATGACGATTCAGGGGGCAAAGGAAGTGCGTCGCTGGTCTTGAGCGGATCTTCGCTTCGAATCGGACTGGCGCTTGGGCACATCAGTACGGTCAATGGCTCGCGCTGGCGTAGCGCCGCTCGAGCACCCGTAACCGCCCTACCTCGCGCGCTCTCATTGTTAATCCCATCCGCGCGTCGCTCGATCACGACCGAGCGGACATTCTTGCCCTGCGCGGATCGGGCATTCTCACGTTGAGCTAACAGCCGCCCCGTGTGGGGCTGTCATGTCGACACAAAGTTTGCTATACTGCGCGGCTCATCGCGGAGAGATGGATGAGTGGTTTAAGTCGCACGCCTGGAAAGCGTGTATAGGTTAATAGCCTATCGGGGGTTCGAATCCCCCTCTCTCCGCCAGTCAAGCTTCCAAGGCATCCTCCCCCTCGCCGAAAATCTCGCAAGCCTTTGTTAGATGGGCAAATTGGGGGGGATCGCACTCGCGAATTTCCCAATACCGATTAGTCAAGCCCTCTCGCGAGATGGGCCTATGATCCTTATCGCCCGTCTCGCTCGCACAGTACAGCCATTTGCTCGTGGACTCGATGCGGTCATCGGCCGTCGCGGCGATCGTCGTTCGGCACTTGAATCGTGCCGAGCACGTAATAACCATCGCCTAGCGCGTTCGCAAGCGATAGCTGCATCGGCTTTAAATAGCGCGGCGCATCGAGTACGCGTACGTCGAGTTCGTATGAACCGGGTAGCACGTCCTTCGGCAGGACGAACTCGTCTCCGAATACCGCGGTGCTCCCTGGGAGCACCTTACGCAGGTCGGCTGCCGATACGAAACGTGCCGCCGGCTGCCACGGCGCGCTGGGCAAGCCGGCCGCGTTGCGTTGCGGCCGCGCCCGGAACTCGATCTGCCATCGAGTGTAGGTAGGCGTGGTACCGGTATTGCTCCACTGGGTCGTTACCCGAAAGCGTCTGCCGGTCCTGGCCGCTGGCGCAATCTGCACGTCAACCGCCGCCGGCGCGTATCGATAGCCTGCTGATAGGCCAGCAGTCCAGATAGCCGCCTGTTCGGTCTGTGTCAATGCTGACCATGATCCGGTGCAGAAGGATGCGTTCTTGATGTCGGCGATGTGGTATTGCTGGACCTCTTCCAGAATCGCGAGCTGATTCGTGGTGGGATCGAGTTCAAACGTCTGGCAGGGAAACGTCGGCGAGCTGCCATTGCCGAAAGGCTCGACGACGAATGGCGCTCGCTGCCAGCGTGTGGCGACGAGATCGGTGCCATCGGCCGAACGGCACGACGAGCTTACGGGAAAACCGGCACTCCACCCCGTGTACGAGCCAAGGCTGTCGCGTCGCAGACCGATCGGCAGTTGCCCGCATCGATACGCATTGCACTGCATAGCGCCTTGGAATCGTCCGTCAGCATGACCAGCTGTTTATCGGGAAACGCGCGCACATGAGCCCATATGATCGCCTCCTTCGACGCTTCGCTGCCCGGTTCGTACGCACCGGGCACGCCATTGTTCGCAAGATAGGCCTGGGTGTTCAGCGCGTACTCGGCATCGCGAGGCGAATAGGGAATGTCGCCCCACTTGTAGTCGCTGGTGTCGGGCAGCCCCGCGGTATGCCACTCGCCCCAACTTCCATAGATCCCGATGTCGATCGTACCGATGCGAGGATCGCCGTCGTAACGACGGCCCAGCATCGCCAGGAGGGCGCGTATTCTGTTGATGACGAACCTGTCGTTCCAGTCCGGCACGAAGTAATGGCCCTGCTCCGGATCGGACGGCGCGACTGGCAACAGCCATCCGTGCGCGCGGCCTGCGCCGTCCTTTAGCAGGTACATGGGCGCATCGCTGTAGATGGGATAGCCGTCTGCGCCAATCGTGACGTTCGTATCGAGCTTGTATTGCGGATTGAATGCCATCACCCGGAAACCGAATGTGGCGCCGTCCGGCAAGCACGCGGTCTTCTGCGACGATGCAGTGCAAGGCGCGATCACATGGTCCATGACCGAGAAATCGTAGCGTCCCTCGACAGGTTCGAGCGTGTGCCACGACACTCGCCCATAGACGTTTGCCGGCACGCCGGACAGCGGTGCGGAATCGGACTTGAGCGGAGCGAAATCGAGATCGGGCGCACAGCCGACGCAGGGCGGGTTGTTCGGGCCGATCGTCTTTTGTGCGACCGCCGTGTAGAACCCGCTCATTGGATTGAATAATTCGCCCCTCACCTGCCATTGGTCCGTCACCGGATCGAAACGCGCAGTAGCGGGCGGCAGTTGCAAAGGTGTCAGCCGTTGCACGCCGCTTTGTGAAGCGCTTTGTGCACCGATGCCCGGCGAGAATGCCGTGACGGCGACGACATAAACGAATGCCAACAGCAGACGCATGGGTCGATGAAAGGCTGTATCCATAGCAGGCCTCCTGAAATTTACGTGACATTCATATGCGATCAGGTAGCGACGCCACTTCAATGGCCGGATTGTTTTGGCAAGTCGCTGCCGGCTCGTTTGCTCCACGCCAAGAAGTTATAGATGGGTTCGCAGGAAATCCACGACCTCATGCTCGATCCTGCGATGAATCGCCGCACGATCGATCCCGGACGCATCCCGACAAACGAGTGCCGCACTGGCTTCGAGCGAGACTGGACACTGATCGATAAAGACAGCGCCTGGCCGTTTAGAACGTTCCCACGCGCGCGGTCAGCCGATTGGGTTGCTGATACCATGCGCGGCATCGCCACGGCATCGTTCCCACCGCCGTGGCCCCTACCATCGGCCCATTCCCTATGCCGCTCATCAGCTTTCTAAAACCTTGGGAGGCTTCGTATGGTCTCGTCGCGATATGCCTGCTTGCCGCCATACTGTTTGCGCGTGGTTCACACCGGGCGCAGATGACCGTGGCCCGACGCGTGGCCTTCTGGACTGGACTCGCGTTGTTCTACCTGTCGCTTCACACCAAGGTGGACTATTACGCCGAACACGAGTTCTTCGTGCACCGGCTCCAGCACCTTGTCCTGCATCACTTGGCGCCGCTCCTCGTCATGGCCGCGTATCCGGGCAGCGCACTAAGGGCCGGTCTGCCGTTCGCGTGGCGCCGTGCGCTCAGACGATGGCAACGCAGTCGCTGCACCCGTGTCGCTGCAGCCGTACTGCTGAACCCGGCGTTCGTCTCGGCTGCGTTCATCGTCTCTGTGCTCGTCTGGCTGATACCGTCCGTTCAATTTGTCTCGATGCTGGATTGGCGAATCTACCTGTTCATGAACTGGTCTGTCGCTGCCAGCGGACTCCTGTATTGGTGGCTCATTCTCGACCATCGGCCAAGCCCGCCGAGCCGCGCACGCCCTGGTCTGCGTGTGCTCTCGCCCGTCATCACCATGACGCCGCAGATTCTTGCCGGAGCCGTGATCACGTTCACTACACGCGATCTCTACCCGGTTTTCACGCTCTGCGGCCGCGCATTCACATCGTTGCCGCCTAGCCTCGACCAAAGTCTTGGCGGATTGATCATGTGGGTTCCGGCTGCCGTGCTGGAGACGATCGGTGCGATGATGGCCTTACGGCATCTGATGCGGTTGTCGAATTCCCCGCGCGCAGCAAAGCCCAAGACTTCCGCCCGGAAGCGACTGCCGAACCGGCCCGGCTACCCGACGAGCAGCATCTGACGGCATTGCTGCGTTGCCGGCACGAGGGCCGTCACTATCGAAACGCATACCGATCACGCTGATCAGGAAGTGGAATCCGTTCGCAAAGCGGAGTTTGCCGCCATACGGCCCCTCACGGATGTCGAATGTAGTCGACGAGCGCCCGCGTATAGGCATCGGGCGCCCGATCCAGCAAGCTGACGACGATCGTCGCCGCAAACCCCGCCGGCACCCCGAACACGCCTGAGCTGATCGGCTCGATCCCAAACCAGCGCTGCCCCACGAACCCCGTCATTTGCGTGAAGTACGGATACGTCGACACGATGTAATAGACGCACACGCCGAGCCCCGCCACCATCCCGGCCACCGCTCCATACTTGGTCGTGCGCTTCCAGAACACGCCCAGCACCAGCACCGGGAACAAGCTCGACGCAGCTAGCGAAAACGCCGCCCCCACCAAGAACAGAATGTTGCCCGTATTCAACGACGCGACATACGACGCAAACAACGCGACCCCAAGCAGCAAAATCTTCGAGATCGTGACCCGCCGCTGACTCGTCGCAGCCGGGTCAATCATGTAGAAGTAAATGTCATGCGACAACGCATTCGAGATGGTCAGCAGCAACCCGTCCGCGGTGGACAGCGCCGCCGCCAACGCCCCCGCTGCAATAAGCCCCGAGATCACATACGGCAACCCGGCAATCTCAGGCGCGGCGAGCACCACCATGTCGGGCTGCATCTGAATGCCCGACCAACGAACGACGCCCTCGCCACTCGGATCGACGAGACTGATCAGCGACGGGTCCGCACGGTGCCATTGCGTGACCCACGTCGGCCAGTCGTCGAATGGATGCCCGACCAAATGCGTGAGCACTTCGTATTTGATCAGCACGGCCATCACCGGCACGCTCACGTAGAACAGCGCGATAAAAAACAGCGTCCACCCAACCGAACGCCGCGTCGATCCCACCGACTTCGTCGTGTTGTAGCGCGACAGGATGTGCGGCAGGCTTGCCGTGCCCAACGACAAGCACATCAGCAGCGAAAGAAAGTTGCGCTCGTGCACACGCCGCTCGTCCTCGCTCGCAGCCGGGAACGCCTCGTACATCGGCACGGGAGCCGTTGCGCGCGCAAGCCAATCGTCGCGCGTCTGCATCCACGCCACGCGCGCGGCCGCCGCATCACGCGGAAACGCAGCCAGCGCCGCCTCACGCACATGAATCTCGCGCAGCGGCCCGTTATGTCGCCGCAGCTCGTCGAGCTCGCGGGCAAGACGCCCCTTCTCATCGAGATACGACGCCGGTAGCGCAGCGATCTGCATGTCGACCTGCCCTGCACGTTTGCGGTACCAGTCGCGCACGCTCTGCTCGGCGGGCGCATCGCGCACGGTGCGGTCGAGCGCTTCCGTGCGCTGCATCAGCCGCCCATAAGTCAGCTGCGGCACCCATCCGAGGCCATTCTTATGCGCGATCATCGACACGGGAATCAAAAACGCGCTGATGAGAATCACGTATTGCGCAACCTGCGTCCACGTCACGGCGCGCATGCCGCCGAGGAACGAACAGACGAGGATGCCAGCCAGCCCACATGCGATGCCGATCGCGAAATCGACGCCGATGAAGCGCGTCGCGATCAAGCCGACACCTTGAATCTGCGCGATCAGATAGACGAACGAACAGAGAATCGCCGCCCCGGCCGCGAGGCCGCGCACGAGGTTGCTCGAAAAGCGCGTGCCGAGAAAGTCGGGAATCGTGTAGCGCGCCAGCTTGCGCACATAAGGCGCGAGCAGGAACGCCACGAGGCAATAGCCGCCGGTCCAGCCCATCAGATACGCGAGCCCGTCGTAACCGTTCGCGTAGAGCGAGCCGGCCAGGCCGATGAACGAGGCAGCCGACAGCCAATCGGCCGCCGTCGCCATGCCGTTGAACGCGGCCGGCACGCGCCGCCCCGCCACGTAGTATTCGACGAGATCGGACGTGCGCGACAACAGCCCGATCACCGCATACACCGCAATCGGCACGAACAGGAACACGTAACCGACCCACACGCCGGGCCCGATCACGCGTTCGATGCGCCACATCAGATAGACGAACGTCAGAAAACCGACCGTGTAGAACGCATACGCGCTGATCAGCCGGTTCTCGAGCTTCATGGCGCGGGCTCCCGCATGGGCTCACCCGCCTGCTCGACTCTCGCGGCGCGCCGCAGCGCACGATCGGCCCGGCGCATCAGCGCGATATAGACGACGATCAGCAACAGGTAGACGAGGATGGCGCCCTGCGCGCCGATATAGAAAGACAGCCGGAACCCCGCGACGCGCACGGTCGAGAGCGGCCGCGCAAACAACGGCACGATGAACGACACGGCAAACCCGATCAGCATCAATACACTGATCAAGATGACGTTGAAGCGCCAGTAGCGCCGATGCGCAAGCGCCATCGCGCGCGAGACGGGCGGCGGCTCGAGCGGCGAAAAAAGTGCGGAATCGGGCGGACGTGGCGCGACCATCCCCCTATGTATCAAAAAGGCGCGGCACGGGCAATCGAGATTGTCCGTGCCGCGCCTTCATGGCGTCACAGCCCGCCGTTCGGCGGCGGCGACCAGCGAGCCGCCGCGCGTTACCTCAGCGCGCTTGCGCGAGCTGCTCGAGGATCGCCGGATTTTCGAGCGTCGAGACATCCTGCGTAATGGCCTCGCCCTTCGCGAGCGAGCGCAACAGACGTCGCATGATCTTGCCCGAACGGGTCTTGGGCAGGTTCTCGCCGAAGCGGATGTCCTTGGGCTTCGCGATCGGCCCGATCTCCTTGGCCACCCATGCACGCAGTTCGCTCGCGAGCTTGACGGCCTCCTCGCCCTCGGGGCACGGCCGCTTGAGCACGACGAATGCGACGACGGCCTCGCCCGTCGTCTCGTCGGGCCGGCCCACCACTGCCGCCTCGGCCACGATCGGATTCGCCACGAGTGCCGATTCGATTTCCATCGTGCCGAGCCGGTGTCCCGACACGTTGAGCACGTCGTCGATGCGGCCCATGATCGTGAAGTAGCCCGTCTCCTTGTCGCGCACCGAACCGTCACCCGCGAGGTAGAGCTTGCCGCCGAGCTCGGCCGGGAAGTAGCTCTTCTTGAAGCGCTCAGGGTCGCCCCAGATCGTGCGCAGCATGCCGGGCCACGGCCGCTTGATGACGAGAATACCGCCTTGTCCGTTCGGCACGTCCTGCCCCGTCTCGTCGACGATGGCGGCCTGGATGCCGGGTACCGGCAGCGTGCACGAACCCGGCACGAGCGGCGTGGCACCGGGCATCGGCGAAATCATGTGCCCCCCCGTCTCGGTCTGCCACCAGGTATCGACGATGGGGCAACGCGACCCGCCGACGTTCTCGTAGTACCACACCCATGCCTGCGGATTGATCGGCTCGCCGACCGTGCCGAGGATGCGCAGGCTCGACAGGTCGTAAGACTTCGGATGAACCTTCTGGTCGGCTTCGGCGATCTTGATCAGCGAGCGGATGGCCGTCGGCGCCGTATAGAAGATGCTGACCTTGTGCTTCTCGATCGTGCTCCAGAACCGGCCGCCGTCAGGATAGGTCGGCACGCCTTCGAACATGACTTGCGTCGCGCCGAGCGCGAGCGGCCCATACGTGATGTACGTGTGGCCCGTCACCCAGCCGATGTCGGCCGTGCACCAGAAGATGTCGGACGGCTTCCAGTCGAAGGTCCATTTCATCGTCTGCGCGGCCCACAGCAGATAGCCGCCCGTGCTGTGCTGCACGCCCTTGGGCTTGCCCGTCGAGCCCGACGTGTACAGCACGAACAGCGGATGCTCGGCACCGACCCATTCGGGTTCGCAGCGGTCGCTCTCGTTCTGGGCGAGTTCGTCCATCCACGCATCGCGTTCGGGGTGCCACTCGATGTCGCCGCCCGTGCGTCGATAAACGATCACGCTCTTGACGCCTTCGCAGCCGCCCATCGCGAGCGCTTCGTCGGCGATGCGCTTGAGCGGCAACGCCTTGCCACCGCGCATCTGTTCGTCGGCCGTCACGAGCGCAACGGCGCCCACGTCGACGAGCCGCTCATTGAGCGACTTCGACGAAAATCCGCCGAACACGACCGAGTGCGGTGCGCCGATGCGCGCGCAAGCCTGCATGGCCACGACGCCTTCGATCGACATCGGCATGTAGATCACGACGCGATCGCCCTTCTTCACGCCGCGGCGCTTGAGCGCGTTCGCGAAGCGGCTCACGCGTTGCAGCAGGTCCTGATAGGTGACGTGCGTGACGGTGCCGTCGTCGGCTTCGAAAATGATGGCCGTGCGATCGCCGCGCCCCGCTTCGACGTGGCGATCGAGGCTGTTGTACGACGCGTTGAGTTCGCCGTCTTCGAACCATGTGTAGAACGGCGCATTCGATTCGTCGAGCACTTTCGTGAACGGCTTGTGCCAGCTCAACGTTTCGCGCGCGAGCTTGGCCCAAAAGCCGTCGTAATCACGCTCGGCTTCAGCCGCGAGCGCGTGGTAGGCGTCCATTCCTGAAATTACCGCACCGGCAACCGTCTCCGCGGACGGGGAAAATACACGGCTCTCTTGCAGAACCGACTCAATCGCAGACATCGACTACTCCCTATCGAGGAAAGTGAAACTGAAACGAGAATCCAGCGCCGGCTTCAGGCTGTCCACGGCGCCTTGTGGGCGCACGGCAAAGCGATGGCTCGCTCGAGCGGCGGCGCAGCATGACAGAGCGGCGCGCACGGGCGGACGCGCACGCGTAAAGGCGTCGCGATTCCCGCAGACTTCGTTGCACATTAAGCAGCGCAACTTACCGGGCACTTACAGCGCGTGTCTCCAAAACCCGTGCTTGCTCATTACTTTTTCTCGCACGGATATCGCGCAGGCCGCGTGGGGCTTTTCTTTGCGGGGCTGCGAACGCACCCCTACAATGCTATCCGAACTTTTCCCACGGATGACAGATTGAATCGATACGCGCTGTTTCTCATCAGTTCCATGCTGCTCGTGGGCAGCAACGTCGGCATCGGCAAATCGATCGTCTCGTTCGTTCCCGTCCCCGTCTTCGCCTTGCTGCGCTTCGTGATCGCGATGGCCGTTCTATGGCCTCTGCTGCGCGTGAGCAAGATGCGGCGCGTCAAGCGCGGCGAATGGATCAACCTCTTCCTGCAAGCGCTGTTCGGCACGTTCGGCTTCACGCTGCTGATGCTGGGCGGCGTCGCGCGCACGAGCGCCGTGGCGGCCGGCGTCATCACGAGCACGATCCCGGCCATCGTCGCGCTGTTCGCCTGGCTCTTTCTCCGCGAACGGCCCAACGTGCGCGCGCTGATCGCGATCGCGCTAGCCATCGCCGGCATCGTCGTCGTCAATCTGTCGCGCACCGATGCGCAAGTGCCCAGCGCCCAAGCCGCCAGCTCGTTCACCGGCAATCTGATGGTGCTCGGCGCCGTGTGCTGCGAGTCGCTATACGTGATTCTGTCGCGACGCCTCACGCAAACGCTGGCGCCGATCGACATCTGCGCCTACACGCATCTGTTCGGCTTGCTGCTCATGCTGCCGCTCGGCGCACAGGCACTCGCGAGCTTCGACTACGCGCGCGTGCCAGCAGGCATCTGGCCGCTGGTGCTGTGGTATGGACTGTCGGCCAGCATCTTCTCTTTCTGGCTGTGGATGAAGGGCATCCGTCACGTGCACGGAAGCCTGGCCGGCGTCTTCAGCGCGGTACTGCCGGTTGCCGCAGCCGCCTACGGCATCGTGGTCCTCGGCGAGCGCCCCACCATCGCGCACGGCATCGCGCTCGCCTGCGTCGTCACGGGCATCGCGCTCGCGAGCCTGAACCGCAAGCGCGTGCCGTCGATCGCCTCCTGAGCCATCGCGCCCACGGCCGCCGCCCGCGTTCAGGGCCGCGCGGCCGCCCCGGTTCGCGCCGGCACGCGCAGCCGGTACACCCTGCCGCAGCGCGGTACAATAGCGCGTTTTTTTGCGCTTTTTTGCGGCCCCTTTTTCGGTTTCGCCGCCCGTCCCCACAGCATCCAAGCCATGACAGTCATCAAACAGGAAGACCTGATCCAGAGCATCGCCGACGCGCTGCAATACATCAGCTACTACCATCCGCTCGACTACATTCAGGCCCTCGGTCGCGCGTATGAACTCGAACAGAGCCCGGCCGCGAAAGACGCGATCGCGCAAATCCTCACGAACAGCCGCATGTGCGCCGAAGGCCGCCGGCCCATCTGCCAGGACACGGGCATCGTCACGGTGTTCGTGAAGGTCGGCATGGACGTGCGCTGGGCCAGCGAGAACGGCCCCGCCACGCTGGGCGTGACCGACATGATCAACGAGGGCGTGCGTCGCGGCTATCTGAACCCCGACAACGTGCTGCGCGCGTCGATCGTGAACCCGCCCGAAGGCGCCCGCAAGAACACGAAGGACAACACGCCCGCCGTCATCCACTACGAGATCGTGCCCGGCGACAAGGTCGACGTGCAGGTCGCGGCCAAGGGCGGCGGCTCGGAGAACAAGTCGAAGTTCGCGATGCTGAACCCGTCGGACTCGATCGTCGACTGGATTCTCAAGACGGTGCCGACGATGGGCGCCGGCTGGTGCCCGCCCGGCATGCTCGGCATCGGCATCGGCGGCACGGCCGAAAAGGCGATGGTGATGGCGAAGGAATCGTTGATGGATCCCATCGACATCCAGGACATCATCGCGCGCGGTCCGCGCGACTGGGTCGAGGAGCTGCGTGTCGAGTTGTACGAGAAGGTCAATGCGCTCGGGATCGGCGCGCAAGGTCTCGGCGGCCTCGCGACGGTGCTCGACGTGAAGATCATGTCGGCCCCGACGCATGCGGCCTCCAAGCCGATCGCGATCATCCCGAACTGCGCGGCCACGCGCCACGCGCACTTCACGCTCGACGGTTCCGGCGTGGCGCAGCTCGAAGCGCCCCCGCTGGACGCCTGGCCGAAGGTGCAATGGGTTGCGAACACCGAAACGAGCAAGCGGGTCGATCTGAACACGCTGACGCCCGAAGAGGTCGCCAGCTGGAAGCCCGGCCAGACGCTGCTGCTGTCGGGCAAGATGCTGACGGGCCGCGATGCGGCGCACAAGCGCATCGCCGACATGCTCGCGAAGGGCGAGCCCCTGCCCGTCGACTTCAAGAATCGTGCGATCTATTACGTCGGCCCCGTCGATCCGGTGCGCGACGAAGTGGTCGGCCCGGCAGGCCCGACGACGGCCACGCGCATGGACAAGTTCACCGAGATGATGCTCGCGCAAACGGGCCTCGTCACGATGATCGGCAAGGCCGAGCGCGGCCCGGTGGCGATCGAGGCGATCCAGAAGCACAAGGCGGCCTACCTGATGGCCGTCGGCGGCGCAGCCTACCTCGTGTCGAAGGCGATCCGCGGCGCGAAGGTCCTCGCATTCGAAGATCTGGGCATGGAAGCGATCTACGAATTCGACGTCGCCGACATGCCGGTGACCGTGGCCGTCGACTCGACGGGCACGTCGGTCCACCAGACGGGGCCGAAGGAATGGCAGGCGAAGATCGGCAAGCTGCCGGTCGTGCCGGCCTGACGCACGCCGCGCACCGCGTGTAGCGACAGCCGGGCCCCGTGGGTCCGGCTTTTTATTTATTTGTCAGGCAGCCGGCCGCATGACGGATACGCCCCCATGCGCACCGCTGCCCACCAGTGCCATTAGCCGAAAGGCCACGCGCCTTGGCTTTTGCCAGACCAGCGTTTATCTTTACGCTTCATAGGCTTTACCAAGAAGGAACAACTATGCAAGGCGACAAGAAAGTCATCGAGTACCTGAACGCCCAGTTGAAGAACGAGCTGACCGCGATCAACCAATACTTCCTGCACGCGCGGATGTACAAGCACTGGGGGCTCGAGAAGCTCGGCAAGCATGAGTACGACGAATCGATCGGCGAAATGAAGCACGCCGACATGCTGATCGAGCGCGTCTTCATGCTCGACGGCCTGCCGAACCTGCAAGACCTGCACAAGCTGCTGATCGGCGAAGAGACGAAAGAAATTCTCGAGTGCGACCTGAAGCTCGAGCAAGTGTCCCAGGCAACCTGCAAGGACGCGATCGCCTACTGCGAATCGGTGCGCGATTTCGTCTCGCGCGGCATTTTCCAGACGATTCTCGACGACACCGAAGAACACATCGACTGGCTCGAAACGCAGCTCGATCTCATCGACAAGGTCGGGATCCAGAACTACCAGCAATCGGCGATGGGCTCGCCCGAGTGACTACGCGTAACGTGAGCGCGCCGGTCGGCATCTTCGATTCCGGCCTCGGCGGGCTGTCGGTACTGCGCGCGATTCGGGCGCATCTGCCCGAAGAAGCGCTGCTGTACGTCGCCGATTCGCTGCATGCGCCCTATGGAGCCCGCGACAACGGCTTCATTACCGAGCGCACGCTCGCGATCGGCGAGTGGCTGATCTCGCAAGGCGCCAAAGCGCTCGTCGTGGCCTGCAATACCGCGACGGCCGAATCGATCGCGCTCGCGCGCGAGCACCTCGCGATTCCCATCATCGGCGTCGAGCCCGGCATCAAGCCGGCAGCAGCGCTCTCCCGAACGCGCGTCGCCGGCGTGATGGCCACGCAAGTGACGCTCAATAGCGAGCGTTTTCGCACGCTCATCGAACGACACGCGGACGGCTGCCGGTTCATCTGCCAACCTGGCTACGGCCTCGTCGAAGCCGTCGAACGCTGCGACGTCAGCTCGGAGCAGGTGCGAACCCTGCTCGCGGGCTACCTGCAGCCGATGCTCGAAGCCAGCGCCGATACGCTCGTACTCGGCTGCACGCACTACCCCTTTCTGGACGCGGCGATTCGCGAAATCGTCGGCGACCGGCTGACGCTCGTCGATACGAGCATCGCGATCGCCCGGCAGCTCGAGCGCGTGCTCGATGCGAACGGCCTGCGAGCGCACGCCGGCACGCGCCCGCCGTCGCCCAGGCTCTGCTCGACCAACGACGGCGCGCATATGCAGCAACTCGCCTCGTCGCTACTCGGGCTTCACGTTGCCGCCGAGCAAGCAGTGATTCCGTTGCGCCAATCGTCCGCGCAACGCACGCCCCACTCCCACGCGGCCTGACCAGTCCGCCTGTCCCGCCGCTCTCGGCGGAACCGACCCTATTCGCCACAGCCCATCTGTTACAAAAAATCCGACGGCGCGCTTGCCAAGCCAGCGAAACGTAATGATAATAGTTCGCATTAACGTTTGCTGTTGCATTTAGCCATGATCGTCTGCGTATGCAAATCCGTCTCCGATCGAACGATCCGAGCCTCCATCGCCGAAGGTGTCGACACCTTCGACGAACTGCAATTTGAACTCGGCGTCGCCACCTGCTGCGGCAAGTGTGAGGAATCGGTGCGCGACGTCATGGCGCAAAGCGGCATTTGCGAAAGCCGGTGCGGGGTCGGGCAGCATCATGTCCACACTCATCCGGTGCCGGTGATGTTCTACGAACGCAAGGCCGCTTGAGCCCCGCGTCAACAAGCGCCCGCTTTTCTGTCTTCCGGCTTTACCGTTTCACCTTCCCCGTCGTCTGCACGCCAGTCTCGCCATAGCCAGCAGCCGCTCGTCTTCCTTGCTCACAGGAGTCCGAGATGGAATTGCTCATCGGTTTTGTGTCGACGCTGTGTATCTCGCTACTGATCTTCCGCCCTTGAAGCCGCTTTGTTTCGTCCGCGCGATGCGCGGTGCGGGCGCCCGTTCGCACTGATATGCCATTTTCGAATCACACGGCAGCCGCCAGCGCACCCCTTTCGTCCTTCGCGCCGCACTCGCGTGTCGCCTCGGCCGTTGCGCTCGTCGCGCTGGCCCATGCGGCGCTGCTCGCGATCGTCGTGCTCGCGAAGCAAGAAGCCGTCTCGCGCCCCATCGAATCGCCGGTCATGACGGCGCAGTTGCTGAGTCCCGCGCCGGTTGCGGCAACGCCGGCCGCCTTGGTTTCGGCCGCGCAGCCCGCACCGCCTGTCCAACGCCCGAGCGTCAAGAAGCATGAAATGCCGCGCCCCGCGCGCGTGATCGAGACGCCGTCGTCGAAACCTGCGCCGGCCGCCTCGCCTGCTCCCGCCGAACCGCCTTCGAGCCAGCCGTCACAAACGGCGACCACGGCCGCGCCCGCCCCGGCAGCGCAGGCACCGGCAGCGCAGGCACCGGCACCGAGCCAGCGCGAAACGCTCGCAATCAGTGCCCCGCGCAACGTGCCGCACGTCGAGTGCAACGTCGTCAAGCCCGACTATCCGGCGCTCTCACGTCGGCGCGGCGAGAGCGGCACGGCCGGTGTGCGCTTCGTGATCGGGCTCACGGGCGCGATCGAAAACGTCGAACTCGCCAGGAGCAGCGGCTATACGCGGCTCGACGACGCCGCTGTCGCCGCCATGCGCGCCAGCACGTGCCGTCCGTACATCGAAAACGGCGTCGCGGTTCGAGCCGCCTACACGCAACCGTTCGCGTTCGCGCTCGACGATTGACCGATACACACGCAGAAGAAGAGGAAAAAGCAATGCAGAACTATGGTTTGGGACATGTTTGGCAACAGGGCGACTTCGTCACGCGCGCCATCGCCGTCGCACTGATCGCCATGTCGGTCGTCTCGTGGACGGTCATCGTGCTCAAGAGCTGGAACGCCGTGCGTCTTGGCCGGCTCGCGAAGAACGCCGAGCGCGCGTTCTGGCATTCGGACGACTTTACCGCCGGCGTCGCCAACCTGACGCAAGCCTCCCCCGTGCCGCGCGACAACCCGTTCCTGGCGCTGGCCCTCTCGGGCCAGGAGGCATCCGAACACCACCAGCGCACGCGGCCGCACCTGCACGACCGGCTCGACATCTCCGACTGGATCACGCGCTGCCTCAAGGACACGATGGACGACGGCATCGCGCGCATGCAAAGCGGCCTCGCGGTGCTCGCCTCGATCGGCGGCACGGCGCCCTTCGTCGGTCTGTTCGGCACGGTATGGGGTATCCAGCATGCGCTGATCGTGATCGGCACGACCGGCCAAGCCTCGATCGACCGCATCGCCGGCCCGATCGGCGAAGCCCTGGTGATGACGGCGCTGGGCCTCGTCGTCGCCGTGCCCGCCGTGCTGGGCTACAACGCGCTGACGCGCTCGAACAAGGCCGTCGTCGTAGGCTTGCGCCGCTTCGCGCACGGCCTGCATGCGTACTTCGTGACGGGCGCGCAGCTCGCCTCGGCCGGAAACGGCAGCGACCTGCGCCTCGTCGCGCGTACGCGATAAGCACAGGGGCGACATATGGCAGCGCAATTGTTCGACGAAGAAGACGACGAAATGTTGATGAACGAGATCAACATGACTCCGCTCATCGACGTGATGTTGGTACTCCTGATCGTTTTCCTGATCGCCCTGCCCGCTGTGCAGCATGCGATCAAGATCGACTTGCCCGAGACCAGCAGTGTCAAACAGGATATCAAGCCGACCCAGGTGAACGTGGCCGTGCAGGCCGACGGCACGGTGCTGTGGAATGGCGAAGCGGTGAGCGACGACGGTTTGCGAGCGCGTCTCGCGCAAGCTGCGCGCACCACGCCGCAGCCCGAGTTGCATTTGGCCGCAGACCGCAAAGTGTCGTACGAGCATGTAGCCGATGTGATGGCCGCCGCGCAGGCCGGCGGTTTGACGAAAATCGGCTTCGTCACGATCCCTAAGGATCACTGACGATTTCATCGGCACGGCTTCTCAGGCACGCGCACAAAGTAAAAGACCCTCATCCGGCGATGAGGGTCTTTTTTCATGCGCACTCGGCGCCTTCGGGCGGCGGGCTCCGTTGCCACGCGGCGTGGTCTGAGTCACCGCATGCGACATGCCGTGGTCATCACGGACAGCGCTTTCAGCCCTATCAGGCTTGCTAAGTAAGCAGCCATCTGGTTTCGCACCGGATACCTCCGCTGCGAAGGGGATTTCAATATATGCCTGGTCGCGGATGCGATCAAGGGGCCCGCCATTGAAACTACTGATCGTCGATGCGGCTTAAGTGACAAAAGCGATGCACATGCAGTGTTCTCGCTCACGCGACCTCGATCTTGCGCACAGCAGCCGACGCCGATTGCGCCGCCAATACCTGTTCGCGCATCGGACACTCCGTCGGCACATGCTTATCCTCGCCGAGCATTTCGACGAGATAGTCGACGAATGCCCGTACGGCTGGCACCATCCCCTGCCGGGAAATGAATACGGCGAACAGTTGCGGCGTCGGCAGCGTCCAGCCGGGCATGACGGGCGAGAGCTGCCCAGTCCGCAGCGCAGGGCCGTACAGCATCTCGGGTAACGCAGCGATCCCTACGCCGGCCAGCACGGCCTCTCGAATCGTCCACAGATCGCCTGTGACGACACGCGGATCGTGTTCGTGCGTATAGCGAAGGCCATCGGGCGCAGTCAGATGAAATATGTGTCGGCCGTCGGCACTCGGCGTATCGATCGTCTCGAAACGGCCGAGATCGGCCGCCGTGACTGGCGGCGCGTGCTGGCTCAGCAAGCTCGGCGCGCCCACGAGCATCTGCTGCGTGCGCCACAGCGGTCGCACCACGATGTTGGCATTACTGGGCGGTTCCGACCGCACACGCAGCGCGACGTCGACCGAATCTTCGAACAGATCGACGACGCGGTTCGTCACACGGATCGAGACGCGCACTTCGGGATAGCGCAACAGAAACTCGGGCAGGATGTTGGAGAGCGTCGTCTGCGACACCGTCACCGGCACGCTCACACGCACCGTCCCGCGCGGCGACGCCCGCAACTCCTGCACCGCGTTCATTGCGGCTTGCGCTTCGGCCAACATCGCCCGGCAGTGTCGATAGAACGTTTCGCCGGCTTCGGTCAGCGCGAGCTTGCGCGTCGATCGCTGCAGCAGACGCACGCCGACAGCCGTCTCGAGCTCCGCCACGCGGCGCGACAGACGCGACTTCGAAATACCGAGCACCCGTTCGGCGGCCGAAAAGCCGCCATGTTCGACGACCTGTGCGAAGTACATCAGATCGTTCAAGTTGTGCGAGTCGACTTGCATGTCATCGTTCCATCTATAGGACAGTCCATTGCTCGGAGGACGGCTAGAAGCGCGTGGACCGCTCCATATAATAGTCCTCACATTTCGAACGCTACGCCAAGCGTCTTTCCGAGGCCCATTCCATGTCCCCCATTCGCACGATCCAGCACATCATCCCTGCTGTGCGCACGATCGAAGGCGGCGGATTCGTCGTCCATCGTCCATTCCCGACGCGCATGTTAATGGACTTCGATCCCTTTTTGCTGCTTGATGAGATGGGGCCTGTCGATTACGCACCCGGTGAAGCCAAAGGCGCGCCCGATCATCCGCATCGCGGTTTCGAAACGGTCACGTATATGCTCGAGGGCCGCTTCGGCCATCGCGATTCGGCCGGCCACGCAGGCGTGCTACGTCCCGGCGACGTGCAATGGATGACGGCGGGTGCAGGCGTCGTACACAGCGAAATGCCCGACCCGGCCTTCATTCGCAAAGGCGGCCGCGTGCATGGTCTGCAACTGTGGGTCAACCTGCCGCAGCGCGAGAAGATGATTGCGCCGCGCTATCAGGAGATCCCCTCCGAGCAGATTCCGACGGCCACGAGCGCGGACGGCAAGGTGCATGTGAAAGTCATCGCCGGTGAGGCACTCGGCGTCAAGGCGCGTATCGAAACGCGCACGCCGATCCTCTACCAGCACTTCACGTTGCAGCCCGGTGCGTCGATCGCGCATCCGGTGCCACGCGACTACCGCGTGTTCGCCTACCCGCTGGCCGGCAAGGGGCTTTACGGCCCGACGCGGCAAGCGCTCGACGCACAGCGCATGATCGTCTTCGCCGAAGACGGCGAGGCGGTCGCGCTCGCAGCCGACGACGAGCCGCTCGACGTGCTGCTGATCGGCGGCGTGCCGCTCAACGAGCCGATCGTGCGTCACGGCCCGTTCGTGATGAATACGGAAGACGAAATCCGGCAAGCGATCCTCGACTACCAGGCCGGACGCATGGGGCAAATCGCGCACTGAATGCCGGCTGGGGCGCCGGCAGACAAATTGCGTCACAATAGTCGCTCGTGCCGCCCACGGGATGCGCGATGCCTGGCTTGACAGCCCGGTATCGCACACCGGGCGCGCGCTTTTCACCTGGAGCTTAAGCATGAGCGAACGCATCGTCACCGCAAAGACCTGCCCAGCCAACTATCAAGTGCAGTTCGATGACGGCACCCACATGTGGCATGCCGACGAACCCGCCTCCGTAGGTGGCGGCGACCGCGCGCCGACGCCCGTCTCGCTATTGCTTTCAGGTCTGGGCGCATGCACGTCGATCACATTGAAAATGTACGCGCAACGCAAAGGCTGGCCGCTCGAGGATGTGCATGTCACGTTGTCCCTCGAAACGAGTCCGCAAGGCACGACGATCGACCGCAAGATCGTGTTGCTTGGCGCGCTGTCCGACGAGCAGCGCGAGCGGCTCTTGCAGATCGCCAACGCATGCCCCGTGCACAAGATCCTCACGGGCCCGATCGACATCAAGACCGGGCTCGCGGCCGTGCCGCCGGCAACGCAGGACGCAGCCTGAGCTGAGGCGCATCAAGACGAAGGAAGCCCCTTGAATTTCGAACATCTGATCCAGGTCAACGATCCGCTGAACCCGCTCGTCGAGTCCATCACACGCCAACAGTTGTGGGAAGGGCTCGTGTTGCGCGCCGAACAGCCGCAGCTGTTCGTGATCGGGCTCGACAGCTGCACTATCCTGTCGAGAACCGATCTGACGCTCGAACGCGAACTCCATTACGGCGCGGCCACGGTGCGCGACCGCGTGACGCTCACGCCGAATGAAAGCGTGCGCTACGACATCCTCGCGACCGAAGCGCACGTCGGCGGCTCGCTGACGATGACGATCGAGCAGCCCGACGCACTGCAACTGTTCCTGCGCTTCGAATACAACACGACGCTACCCGCTGCCGATACCGAAGATGCGCGGCAGACAAACGAGATCGTCAAATCGGCCTACCGCGAGGCGGACATCGATACCGTGCGCCTGATCCGCAAATACGTACGGGATTCGAGCGGATCGGGCGCCGTGCACTAAAGCGCTTGGCGCTCAGTGCTGCCGTTGGACTGACTTCGATTGGATCGCGAGCGGCCCGCGCCGCCGCTCGCGCAACCCTTATTTCTCGCAGTACCCGCTCGTCCCCTTCATGTGGTCTCCTATCGGTGCCATATCTCGATGAATTTGTTTTTTACAAATAATAATGATTCTCATTTATACTTCATTTCATCGAATCAGACACCATTAGTCACGACACGAATGACTGAGCCCACACGCCCTTCTACGCTGACCCTGCGAGGCACTATGAATGCCGCAACGCGTAACCGTTCAAGAGAGATACTTCACGCCTCCGCTGTCGAACAACCCGCGAAAGCAAACAACATGGAAGGCCAGCATCCGAGCCAGCGCATCGTCCGCAGCGACACCCTGCTGCAAGGACGCAGCCACGTGCTGATTGCGCACAATGGCGAGACTTACCAGCTTCGCGCCACCCGCCTGGGCAAGCTGATCCTGACGAAGTAAGTACCGAGTATTGTGGGGACCACCTCCTTGAGAGGTGTTTGGCAGTAGCCAGCAGTGACGGTATGCACGCGAGTCTAGACCCCTTCGTGCACCCTCTTAGCAGCCGTCCTAGCCAGCCATGCCGCTTTTTTTTGTCCCAGCGCGTCATCGGGTTCCGTGTCCCGATGCACGACACAGAAGGCATGCTCCTTCAATTCACCCTGCAATCAATCGACATCCAGCGCCGCGATACCCGCATGGGCAATGGCGACATCTTGATCCGCTCTCGCCCCCGAAACGCCGAATGCACCGACAACGTCCCCGTTGACGATGATCGGCATCCCACCTTCCACCATTCCCGACAGCGGCATACTCAAGAACGACGTGAGGTTCTTGACGATTTCTTCGTAAGCTTTGCTTTCGCGCCGTCCCGTGGCCGACAGGCGCCCTTTGCTGATGGCCAACTCGACCGTCGTGGGCGCGGCATTGTCGAGACGATGCAGATACAGCAGATGGCCACCATCGTCGAAGATCGTAATGGTGACTGCCCAGCCATTGGCGGTGGCGAGCGCCTCGGCGGCGCCAGCCATCTTCTTGACGTCGTCGCTCGTCAAAACAGACTTCGTTCTCGTGATCTCTTTTCTCAATTGCGTCGATCTGGCGACGGCGCGCAGGCCCCTCAGCGCGCAAAGCCCCAGAACATGAGCCACCAGGCGCTGTCGGCTACAGCAAGGGCCGTAACGAAACACGTCATTGCGCTCACACGCCAGATCACACGCTTGCCGTAGCGGCCCGTTACGCGCCAAGCGAGCCACGCACTCCAGACATTGGCGATCGCGAGCACGCCGACGCGAACATCGGCCGCCCAGCCGAGCGGCACGTGCTCGGCACGCAACAGCGAGAGCGTCGTAGCCGACAGGCCCAGGAACACGCCGGCGCCGGCTAGCGGAATCAGCGCTTGCGTCAAATGATGCAGGCGAGCGCGATCGAAACGGCCGAGCAACCGTGTAGCCAATGCCATCAAAGCGAGTAGCGCCGTACCGTACACGGCCGCGGTCGCGAGGATGTAGACGATGACGAGCGAGCCGTCGAGCCACGAGAAAACGTCGTTCTGCTCGGGATAGTGCGTGAAGACGAACCACGGCGCATTCGTGTCGAGCGGCCACGTGATGTCGCGATCGATGAGCCAGGTCGCCAGCCATTGCTTGGCCTGCACGAACCAGGGGCTGACGGTCCAATGAAACGCGCCGACGGCGATGCCAAGCAGCCCGTAGAGAATCAGCGCGGTATCCCAGCCGTTGGCGGCGTCCTTGCCGAGCTCGACGACTTCACGCAACGGCGAACGCGACGATAGCGTGATGGCATCACGATGGCCGCTGCAGCGTCCGCACATATGGCAAGCGGCCGCCCCCTTCATATTGCGCAACGGCACGAGCGGCGCGCAGTTGATCGGAATCACGCGATGACCATGCTCACCCTGCGTGTACGAGCGGCGCCATGCCGCTTCGTCGACTTTGTAGTGCACGGGGGCCAGCCGTGCCAGCAGCCCGAATACGCCGTTGACGGGACACAGGTAGCGGCACCAGACGCGCTTTTCGCGGCCGTACAGCAAGCCGATGATCATCGCGGCAAACGTCGAGCCGCCCAGCACGAGCAGCACGGCGCGCGGATATTGATAGACGCTGACCATCTGACCGTAGATCGTCGTCAGGCCGAACGCCACGAATGGCCAGCCGCCCCAGCGCATCCAGCGCGGAATCGCGCGCCCGCGACCATATTTGCTCGCGAACTCGGCCAGCGCGCCTTCAGGACACAGCACGCCGCACCAGACACGCCCGAGCAACACCATCGACAGCAGCACGAACGGCCACCAGATGCCCCAGAACACGAACTGCGCGGCAAGCGTGAGATTGGTCCACAGATGCGCCGTCTCGTCGGGCAGCGGCATACAGGCGGGAACGATGATCAAGAAGGCGTAGACGGCGACGACGCCCCATTGCACGGCACGAATGACCGCGCCGTTGCGTTGCATCCAGGCCCCTGCTTGGGCGAGCCGTCCACCCCTCGCCGCTACCCCGACCGACGTGCTCATGCCGCCGTGCCCGTTTGCACGGCCGGCACACGGCTCGCACGGCGCGCGAGCCACAGGACGACAACCCAGTACAGCGCATAGGCGACGAGGTTCGTCGCGACCGGGTGCGCCCGATAGCCGGTCAGCGCGGCGACCAGCGACCCCACCGTGCTCGAATCGTCGAGCCATGCCGACGTATCCCACAGCGGTGCGCTTGCGACCGGAAGGATCTCCTTATCGATGAGCTTGTCGACGCCTGTCTGCAACAGGCCTGCGCCGAGCAGCAGCAGCATGACTTCGGTCACGCGGAAGAAGTGGCGCCACGAGAAGTACTTGCCGCCCAGCTGCAGCACGTAGAAGGTCAACAGCGCCAGGCCGAGCCCGAGCAGGACCGCGAGCACTTGCCCACCGGCCACGTGGCCGGATTGCCCGAAGCCCAGACCGTACAGGAAGATGACGGTTTCGCTCCCCTCGCGCGCAATCGCGAGCGCAACGAGGATCGCGACACCCATCCCGTTGCCCTTGCGGGTGCTCTCCTGCAACGATCGCTCCATGTCGCGCTTGAGCGTGCGGCCGTGACGTTTCATCCACAGGACCATCTGCACGATCAGCACGCAGGCGATCAACACCATGCCCATCTGGAAGTAATCGGCCGCGTCGCCCGAGAGCGCTTCGCTGAAGCCGACGAGCGCCGCGCCGAGCGCGATCGCAGCAAGCAAGCCCACGCCGACGCCGGCCCACAGATAGGGCAAACCACGCCGCGCGTCCGCATCGCCATTCTTGAGCCACGCGTGCAGAATGCCGACGACAAGCAGCGCCTCGACGCTTTCCCGCCAGACGACGAACAGTACCTGGCCCATTGCCACTTTCTCCAGATGCGCGGCGCACTCGACGCTTGCCGCCGCGCGTAAAAACCGCGCTATTTCGCGACGATCACGCCCTGCGCCGATTGATGAAAATCGTCGAAGAACTTGTATTCGCCGGGAGACAAAGGCGCGATAACGACAAACGAGTCGGCGCCGGGCGCCAACACCTTTTCCTTGCGCAACTGGACGCTTTCGAACTCGACCGCGCCCTTGCCCGTGTTGCGGATCTCGATCTTGATGCGCTGGCCCGCCTGCACCTCGATGCGCGCCGGGTTGAGCTTGCCGTCGGCCATTTCGAGCTTGTACGTCGGCAAGTCAGCTGCGTGCGCGGCGGTGCCAAGCAACGCGGCAGCCAGCCACACGATCATGCGATGTGCTTTCATGTACGGGTTCCTTCGCTCAATGAGTCATCGAACATCGACATGCGATCGGGGGCTCAGTAGCCGCCCTTCTTGCCGATGCCCGCGAACGCGAAGTCGTACTCGAGCGTAATGGGCTTGAACCACGGACCGACGCCCGTTTCCTTGTCGATGTGGCGGCCGAACGCCATGTGACCCGACTGCATCGGCGCTTCGACAACGAGCTTCATGTGGTACTTGCCGGGCCCGAACAGCTTGACGTTGTCGCCGTAGTGCGGACCGTCGCTCGCGACCATCGGCATCAAGTCGCCCTTGACCGTCTGCTTGCCGCCGACCTTCGTGACTTCGTAGCGCACTTGCAGGTAGGGCATCCAGTCGCCTTCGGCGAAGCCCGTCGGGTTGTTCTTGACGGCGTGGATATCGGCTTCGAGGTGAACGTCGGATTCCGACGCCTTGCGCATCATTCCTTCAGGATCCATCGTGATCGGCTGCAAATAGACTGCGCCGATCTCCATGCCACCCTGCACCTGGGGTTTGCCGATGGGGTATTCGGCAGCCGTCGCCGCCACCGCCAAACTTGCCGCCGCTGCGGCCAGCACGCCGCGCACCCAGAACGAACGCTGCATGGAAACTCCTTGTTTTGCGTCTTTTTTAAATGGAACGGCGGTGGGACGAACCGCCCGCACCGCCGATAAGCGTCTGCCAATCGCTCGCCCCTGCGTCTGCGTCAAGATCAAAAACACAAACGCTAATGCGAACGATTATCAATTGAGCATAAGTCTAGCACCGATCCGACGTCTGAACAAATGGGCATGAAAGCTGGCGCCGCGGGACGGCCCGGTCCAGGGATCAATCCGCGTCGGCGACGGAATCGCCGACATTCGCGCCGAACACGCGTCGGCGCAACAACGCAAGCTGGTCGCGCGTCTGCGCGGCCTTCTCGAACTCGAGATTCTTCGCGTGCTCCATCATTTGCTTCTCGAGCCGCTTGATCTCCTTGGCGATCTGCTTCTCCGACATGTCCTCGAACTTCGCGCGCTGCTGCATTTCCTTCAGCTCCGCACGCGCTTCGTCGGCGTTGTAGACACCGTCGATGATGTCCTTGATGCGCTTGACGACGCCGCGCGGCGTGATGCCCATGCGCTCGTTGTGGGCCATCTGCTTCGTGCGCCGCCGCTCGGCCTCGTCCATCGCGCGACGCATCGAATCGGTGATGCGGTCAGCGTACAGAATCGCGCGGCCGTTGACGTTACGCGCGGCCCGCCCGATCGTCTGGATCAGCGAACGTTCGGAGCGCAGGAAGCCCTCCTTGTCCGCATCGAGGATCGCCACGAGCGACACCTCGGGAATGTCGAGCCCCTCGCGCAGCAAGTTGATGCCGACGACCACGTCGAACGTGCCGAGACGCAAATCGCGGATGATTTCGACGCGCTCGACCGTATCGATGTCACTGTGCAGATAGCGCACCTTCACGCCGTGATCGCTCAGGAATTCCGTCAGCTGCTCGGCCATGCGCTTGGTCAGCACGGTCACGAGCACACGCTCGTTCACGGCGACGCGCGCGTTGATTTCGGAGAGCACGTCGTCGACCTGCGTATGCGCCGGACGCACTTCCACGTCCGGGTCGACGAGCCCCGTCGGCCGCACCACCTGCTCGACGACCTGCCCTGTGGTCTTTTGCTCGTAATCGGCCGGCGTAGCCGAAACGAAGATCGCCTGGCGCATCTTGCGCTCGAACTCCGGGAACTTGAGCGGCCGGTTATCGAGCGCCGACGGCAGCCGGAACCCGTAATTGACGAGGTTTTCCTTGCGTGAACGGTCGCCGTTGTACATGGCGTTCAATTGACCGATCAGCACGTGCGACTCGTCGAGCAGCATCAGCGCATCGGGCGGCAGATAGTCGACGAGCGTCGGCGGCGGTTCGCCGGGCGCCGCCCCCGAAAAGTGCCGCGAGTAGTTCTCGATGCCCTTGCAGAAGCCGAGCTCCTGCAACATCTCGAGATCGAAGCGCGTGCGCTGCTCGAGGCGCTGCGCCTCGACGAGCTTGCCCTCGCTATAGAAGAACTCCAGCCGCTCGCGCAGCTCCGCCTTGATCGTCTCGACCGCGCGCATGACCGTCTCGCGCGGGGTCACGTAGTGCGACGACGGATAGACGGTAAAGCGCGGAATCTTCTGCCGCACGCGGCCCGTGAGCGGATCGAACAGTTGCAGCGAATCGATTTCGTCGTCGAACAGCTCGATGCGCACCGCCATCTCGGCGTGTTCGGCCGGGAAGATGTCGATCGTATCGCCGCGCACGCGGAACGCCCCGCGCTGGAAATCGGCTTCGTTGCGGTTGTACTGCATCGCGATGAGCCGCGCGATGATGTCGCGTTGGCCGATCTTGTCGCCCGTGCGCAGCGTCAGAATCATCTGATGGTATTCGCTCGGGTTACCGATACCGTAGATCGCCGACACCGTCGCCACGATCACCACGTCGCGCCGCTCCATCAGGCTCTTGGTCGCCGACAGACGCATCTGCTCGATGTGCTCGTTGATCGACGAGTCCTTTTCGATGAACAGGTCGCGCTGCGGCACGTACGCTTCGGGCTGGTAATAGTCGTAGTACGAAACGAAGTACTCGACGGCGTTGCGCGGGAAAAACTCGCGGAACTCCGCATACAGCTGGGCCGCAAGGGTCTTGTTCGGCGCGAACACGATAGCCGGGCGGCCGAGCCGCGCGATCATGTTGGCCATCGTGTAGGTCTTGCCCGAGCCCGTTACGCCGAGGAGCGTCTGGAACGACAGGCCGTCCTCGATGCCTTCGACGAGTTGACGGATCGCCTCCGGCTGGTCGCCGGCAGGCGGAAAAGGCTGATACAGATGGAACGGAGAGCCGTCGAATTCGACGAACTTGGACTCGTCGAGCGCCTCGGCGGCGTGGGGTAACGTTTCGGACATGAGGAAGGACATCCTTCGCCGAGGAAAAACGCCATTTTAACGTTTCGCGCCGCGGCAAGCAGGCAGGTGCCCCGCTCGTGCTGACGCTTGCTCTTGCGCACGCATGGGTGTTTGTGGTGTTTGTGCCGCAAAAGCGCACGGTCGTCCGCATCCGGCCCCCATCGCATCGGCAAAAACGGCGCAACCGTGATGGCCGGATTCGCTACAATCACGTATTCCGTGTCCACCGCCGCCGCACTCGCCCTTGGCCGAATGGCTGCGAATGAGCGGCACGGCTGCACCGAGCCAGTTTGTTTCTCACTACGCCGATACACATCATGTCCCTGTTCTCCGCTGTCGAACTCGCTCCCCGCGACCCGATCCTTGGCCTGAACGAAGCGTTCAACGCCGATTCGCGCCCGACCAAAGTCAATCTGGGCGTCGGCGTCTACACCAACGAAGAAGGCAAGATCCCGCTGCTGCGCGCCGTGCGCGACGCGGAAAAAGCGCGTATCGAAGCGGCGCTGCCGCGCGGCTATCTGCCGATCGAAGGTATCGCGGCTTATGACGCGGCCGTGCAGAAACTGCTGCTCGGCGACGATTCGCCGCTGATCGCCGCGGGCCGCGTCGTGACGGCGCAAGCACTGGGCGGCACCGGCGCGCTGAAGATCGGCGCCGATTTCCTCAAGCGCCTGAACCCGAGCGCGAAAGTGGCAATCAGCGATCCGAGCTGGGAAAACCACCGCGCGCTATTCGAAGGCGCGGGCTTCGAGGTCGTCGCGTACCCGTACTACGACGCCGCGACGCACGGCGTGAATTTCGACGGCATGCTCGCCGCCCTGAACAGCTACGCGGCCGGCACGGTCGTCGTGCTCCATGCGTGCTGCCACAACCCGACGGGCGTGGACCTCGACGAAGCGCAATGGAAGCAGATCGTCGAAGTCGTCAAGGCACGCCAGCTCGTGCCGTTCCTCGACATCGCCTACCAAGGCTTCGGCGACGGCATCGACGCCGACGCAGCTGCTGTGCGCCTGTTCGCCGCAGCCGAACTCAACGTATTCGTGTCGTCGTCGTTCTCGAAGTCGTTCTCGCTGTACGGCGAGCGCGTGGGTGCGCTGTCGATCATCACCGACAGCAAGGACGAAACCGCGCGCGTACTGTCGCAGCTCAAGCGCGTGATCCGCACGAACTACTCGAACCCGCCGACGCATGGCGGCTCAGTCGTCGCAGCCGTGCTCGGCACGCCGGCCCTGCGCGCCACGTGGGAACAAGAGCTGGGCGAAATGCGCGATCGCATTCGCGCGATGCGCAACGGCCTCGTCGAACGCCTGAAGGCAGCCGGCGTCGATCGCGATTTCAGCTTCGTGAACGCACAGCGCGGCATGTTCTCGTACTCGGGCCTGACGGCCGCACAAGTGGATCGTCTGCGCGAAGAGTTCGGCATCTACGCCGTCGGCACGGGCCGCATCTGCGTGGCCGCGCTGAACCTGCGCAACCTCGACGTCGTGGCGAACGCGATCGCTCACGTGTTGAAGTAATTGCACTTGCTTGCGACCTGCCGCTCGGCTTCGCCGTCGGCAGTGCGAATGAAACAAAACGGCACGCTTTGGCGTGCCGTTTTGTTTTTACCTCGTCGTGTTGCTTGGCGGTTACTGGTTACTGCTCTGCCCCGCTAGCGCAAGTCGCGGTATATGTCGTGCGTGACGAAGCCCGCGTCGTTATCGGGCATGTCGAGCCAGCTGGGCTGCGCCAGGCTGAGGCGGATGTCGTTCAGCCCGCTTTGCCAATGCACGCGCATCGTCGAGACACCGAATTGGTAGTCCTTGTAATTGCCCTCGAACTCCTTGTCCCGGTAGACCAGCTGGAAGATGTTGTAGCGATGCGATGACGCGAGTTCCTCCGCGAGCTTGCACCATGGGTCGTCGCGATGCTCGGGCGCGACGCGCGCAAGCACCTCGCGCAGCACGTGCCGGAAACGTTGCGAGTGCTGCATCATGTCCGTCACGAAACGGGTGCGGCTCGAGTATTGGATATCTTTGACGCGGCTTTGCACGTCGGGGATGGTGTTCGGCACCGCGCCGCGCGCGCTCCATAAATCCACCTGGAATGCGAGCGTGTCACGCCGAGGCGTGGATTGGATGACTTCCGAGAGCGGCGTGTTCGACATGAGCCCGCCGTCCCAGTAGAACTCGCCGTCGATCTCCGTGGCGGGAAATCCCGGCGGCAGAGAACCCGATGCAATGAAGTGCTCGGGACGCAGCCGGGTGTGCGAATTGTCGAAGTACGCGAAATTGCCGGTGCCGACGTTGACCGCCGCAATCGACACGCGCGTTTCGCCCGAATTGATTCGATCGAAATCGCAGAGGCGCTCGAGCGTCGCTTTCAATGGCGTCGTGTCGTACCAGCTCGCGGTTTGCGGTGTCCCGACCACAAACGGCAGCGGCGGCGGCACGCGCGGGACGAAGAAACCCTTTTGGCCGTCGACGAGCGCACTGAACGCCTGCATGGCCGTAAACGCGGAGCGTATCGGTTCCGTCGAATCGAACAACGCATGTTCGACGACAGGCAGCAACGGTATCCCATAGGCCGGCTGGCAGATCGTTTCCCAGAACTCGCGCAGTTTGGCTACGCGGTCTTGCGGTGCATTGCCGGCGATGATTGCGGTATTCAGGGCTCCGATCGAAATACCGGCCATCCAGTTCGGCTCGATACCGGCCTCGTGGAGCCCTTCGTAGACACCTGCCTGATACGCGCCGAGGGCGCCGCCGCCCTGCAGTACGAGCGCAATCGTCTCGTAAGGCGGTAGAACAGCGGGCGCGACGGCGGGCGCCGCAGCCCGCCGTCGCGCATGTGGACGCACCTCGCTTTCGTCGAGCGGCGTCTTGGCGCTGGCAGGCGTACCGTTGCGCGGTGCCATCGTCGGCCTCTTATTGCATGTGCCAGCCGTGCGTGACGACGAACGACTGGCCGGTCAGCGCGGCGCTCGGGAACGTCGTCAGGAACAGCACCGTTTGCGCAACGTCCTGCACGGTCGTGAACTCGCCGTCGACGGTGTGCCCCAGCATCACGCGCTTGACCACTTCCTCTTCGCTGATGCCGAGCTCCTTGGCCTGCTCGGGAATCTGCTTGTCCACGAGCGGTGTGCGCACGAAGCCAGGACACACGACGTGCGAACGCACATTGTGCGCGGCCCCTTCTTTCGCCAGCACCCGCGCCAGGCCCAGCAACGCGTGCTTGGCCGCGACGTAAGCCGACTTCAGCGGCGACGCCTCGTGCGAGTGCACCGAGCCCATGTAGATCACGACGCCGCCGCGGTTGTCTCGATACATGTGCTTGAGCGCGGCCTTCGTCGTCAGGAAGGCGCCGTCGACGTGGATCGCCTGCATCTTCTTCCAATCGGAGTAGGCATAGCTTTCGATCGGGTTGACGATCTGGATGCCGGCGTTCGAGACGAGGATGTCGACGGAGCCGAACTTCGCCGCGACGTCGTCAATACCGCGATTGACGGCCTCTTCGTTCGTTACGTCCATCGCGACGCCCATCGCCTTACCGCCCGCCTTGACGATTTCGTCCGCCACAGCTTGCGCGCCGGCCGCGTTCAGGTCGGCAATGGCCACGGCGGCGCCTTGCGCCGCGAGCGTCAATGCGATTTCCTTGCCGATGCCACTTGCGGCACCGGTCACCACTGCGGTCTTTCCGTTCAGACTCGTATTCAACGACGACATTGTTCCCTCCTCGGTTCCAGCACAATGACACCATGACGCACGATGCGCGACAACCTTGCCGAACGGTATATGCCGTTCGGCCGACTCCCTGCGCCACGACCGACTCCGCTATTGTGCATGAACGGCATGCTGCCATGCGACAAAAGCACGAATAGGATTAAGCTGTAGACCGCGGTGAACCGGCTTTCAAGGAGAAAAAGCGATGAACTACCGGCGACTCGGGCGCTCAGGCCTTCAAGTCAGTGAGCTGTCGCTCGGCTCATGGGTTACTTACGGCAATCAGGTGGATCGGCGTACCGCGCGCGAAACGCTGGCCGCCGCGCGCGATGCCGGCGTCAATTTCTTCGACAACGCCGAGGTCTACGCAGGCGGGCGGGCCGAGGAAATCATGGGCCACGCGCTGAAAGAACTGGCTTGGCCGCGCGTGAGCTACGTGGTATCGACCAAGTTCTTCTGGGGCCTTCACGAAGCGCCGAACCAGTACCACACACTGAACCGTAAGTATTTGCTCCACGCGATCGATGCGTCGCTAAGCCGCCTGCAACTCGATTACGTCGATCTCGTGTTCTGCCATCGCCCCGATCCGAACACGCCGATCGAAGAAACGGTCTGGGCGATGAGCGACATGATCACGCGCGGCAAAGCCCTTTATTGGGGTACGTCGGAATGGAGCGCGGACGAGATCCGCGCCGCCTACGAAGTCGCCGAGCGGCATCATCTGCATAAGCCCGTCATGGAGCAGCCCCAATACAACCTCTTCTGCCGCAAGCGCGTCGAGCAAGAATACAAGCGGCTTTACGAAGACATCGGGCTCGGGCTCACGACCTGGAGCCCGCTCGCGTCGGGGCTGCTTACCGGCAAGTACCGTCACGGCGCACCGGAAGGCAGCCGTGCCCAGCTGCAAGGCTACGATTGGCTGCGTGTGCAGCTCACCGATGCCGGCAAGAACGACATCGTCGGGCAGCTCGGCGAGGTTGCCGACACACTGGGCTGCACGGTCGGGCAGCTGGCGATCGCCTGGGTGCTCAAGAATCCCAACGTCAGCACGGTGATCACCGGTGCCTCGCGCATCGAGCAGATCGTGGAGAACATGAAGGCGCACGAAGTCGCCGCTCGTATTACGCCTGAACTCAAGCAGCAGATCGAAGAGATCATAGGCGACACCTACCAGTGAATCCAAGCGCACCCGCAAGCTCGCCGTAAGGGCGCGGCCCGTCGCGTACAATACGCGACCTCGTCAAAGCACACGCGGGGCGCCGTGCACACACGAGGCGCCGTACACGCGCGAAGCGCAGCGTAACGTTGCGCGCCTCGCCGCCAATCGGGTTGCCCTGGGGTCGCCCCGCTGCTTCCGCTCTCCTTTTTGCCGTTTCGTCATGCTCAGTTATCGTCACGCGTTTCATGCAGGCAACCATGCCGATGTCCTCAAGCACGCCGTCGTCGTGCAGTTGCTGCACTACCTGGCGCTCAAGGACAAGGCGTTCTGGTACATCGACACGCACGCCGGTGCAGGCGTGTACTCGCTCGTCGAGGGCTATGCGACGAAAACGGCCGAGTTCGAAACGGGTATCGGCAAGCTCTGGCAACGCAGCGACCTGCCGCCGGCGCTTGCAGAATACGTCGAGCAGGTCAGCGCACTGAACGTCGACGGCACGCTGCGCTATTACCCGGGCTCCCCATACCTCGCCTGGCGCTTGATGCGGGAGCAGGATCGCATGCGGCTCTTCGAGCTGCACACGACCGAAATCGACGTGTTGCGACACAACTTCCGCGATGCCGGCCGGCGCGCCATGCTTTACGCCGGCGACGGCTTCGACGGCATCAAGGCCATCCTGCCGCCTCCACCGCGGCGTGCACTGGTGCTCGTCGACCCGTCGTTCGAAGACAAGCACGATTACGCGCACACGATCACGTGCGTCGAGGAAAGCCTCAAACGCTTCGCGACGGGCATTTACGCAATCTGGTATCCACAGGTGACGCGTCCCGAATCGCAGCGCTTTCCCGAACAGCTCAAACGCCTGCAGCCGACGAACTGGCTGCATCTGACGCTCACGGTGAGCCGCCCGCCGTCGGATGGCTACGGGCTTTACGGTAGCGGCATGTTCATTTTGAACCCGCCGTATACGCTCGCTGCCGCGATGAAGGAAGCGCTGCCCTATCTCGTGAAAGCGCTCGGGCAGGACGAAACCGCGCAGTTCAAGATCGAACAACGCTCGGCATAACAAAAGCACTTACAGCACGGAAGGCATCTCGAAGCCGCGTCCGTGCGGCCCCGGCCAGCGATCTTGATCTATTGGTTAGCGCCTGGATGCACGCGCATGATGGGGGGCGGCGTTGCGCCCGCACCGCCGGCTCCCATGCTTGCGCCGGACGCCGGCAACTTGATGTACGGCGCCACGATCATGGGCGTCTGACCGTTGGACTGCTCGAGTTGTGTCGGCGCGGCAGGCGGCTGTGCAGCGACGATCGGCTTGCGCGAAAGCGGCGCGTTTTGCATCACGATGCCGCTTTGGCCATCGTTGATGCCGGTCTGCGTATCGAGGATGACGGGCTTGCGGTCGGAGTCCGCGAACGCTGGCGATGCCATGCTCGACAGCAAAAGCCACAGTGCCGCGCCAACCGCAGCCGGCAATGGACGAAACAAGAATGAGGAGCGCATGGAGTCCGTCCGCAAGTAAGGCGCGTCGTCGCGCGCGGGAATGATCCTACCTTAGCGCGACCGGTCTGTTCCCGCTAGTCCCGGATACGAGCCCCGAGCGCGTGCCCCATACGACAAAGCCCCGTCGATGCGGGGCTTGCTTCTTTCGTGTCGCCGCGGGAACGGCCCGCGCGACGCGCGGCTATGCTGTGCTTTGCTTACAGCGAGTAGCCGTGGGCCTCGAGGTTGCGCAGGCGGTGTTCGAGATCGACGATGTCTGCCGACGAAGCCAGGTACGCTTCACGACGGTTGCGCTCTGCCGATTCAAACCAGTTGCTGAGCTGTTCGAGGACGTATGCAAACATGATGTTCTCCAAGGGATCGGTTGGTATTCCCCGGCGAGTTGGGCATCAGGGATTTCCCGGATAAGGGATAACCCGAATTATAAGGATCCCCAGCAAGTTGGCTAGTGAAATGCTTGCATGGTGTGCATTCCGCTTTGGAATGGTGCGAGCCATGGATAGTGCCGAGTTTATGCACCATTTTTGTGCCAACCGGGCAAAGCCCCGTCAGTCGGTGGTTTGCGAGCATTCCTCAGCCGCCTCGCAAGCGAGCTGCTCGAGAATCGGACAGTCCGGGCGCTCGTCGCCGTGACAATGGCGCGCCAGGTGAGTCAGCGTGTCGCGCATGGCGGTCAACTCGGTGATCCGTCTGTCGAGTTCGGCCACGTGCTCGAGGGCGATGGCTTTGACCTCGGCACTCGCACGCGAATGGTCCTGCCACAGCGCCAGCAGCTTGCGGATGTCTTCGACGAGAAAGCCAAGGCGCCGCGCCTGCCGGATAAACCGCAGCGTATGGATCTCCGACATGCCGTACACTCGGTAGCCCGAATCCGTACGCCCTCGAGGCATCAACAAGCCGACGCTCTCGTAGTAGCGGATCATTTTTGCCGTCACGCCCGATGCCCGAGCCGCCTCGCCGATGTTCATGCATCACTCCTTGACCGAAAAGCCAAGCGTATACCTTCCCATGGAGGGAAGGTATACGTCGGACGGACGGGAACCTGCCGACCGGCAAAGGCTCGACGAACTCGCGAACGACGATCGCAAAACAAAGGACACAAGGAAGCACCCGATGATCGAATTTCAAGTGGAAGGAATGAGTTGCCAGCACTGCGTCGCCGCAGTCACGAAAGCCATCCGCGAACAAGACGGCGACGCCCGTGTCGATGTGCAACTGCAAAGCGGGCGGGTATGCGTGGAGTCGAATGCGAATATCGATGCACTTCGCGCGGCCATCGTCGACGCCGGCTACACGGTGACAGGCACGACATCGAACGCAGCCGGTCATGACTGAGGGACGGCCGTTTACCGTCGCCGTCATCGGCGCATCGGGGCTTGTCGGGCGCACACTCGTTCGGCAATTGACCGGGCACACGCCGTGGCATGTCGTCTCTACCGCGCATCGCCGGGCCAATGAACGAACGGCTCCACTCGATATCCGAGATCGGGCGGCCGTGGACGCATTCGTCGATCGCGTCGTGCCTGATGCAATCGTGATCGCGGCGGCCGAGCGCCGGCCCGACGTGTGCGAGCACGATCCGGCTCTGGCTCGCGCACTCAACGTCGATGCCGTGCGCACGATCGCCGAAGCGGCGAACCGTCACGGCGCCTGGGTGCTGTCGATTTCGACCGATTACGTGTTCGACGGCAGCAAGCCACCCTATCGCTTCGACGACACCCCTGCTCCGCTCAATGCATACGGGCGGAGCAAGCTCGATGGCGAACATGCGCTCACCGACACGGCCAAGCTAGGCTGTGTGCTGCGTTTGCCGCTGCTGTACGGCCCCGTGACCGACTGGCACGAGTCGGCCGTGACGAGCCTCGTGCCGGCCGTCATCGCGTCGGCCGCGCCCGACGCCACCGCCGCCTCGATGGATGCATGGGCCACGCGCTATCCGACCTACACGCCCGATGTGGCCTGCGTGATCCAGCAGATGCTCGAGCGGCATGCAACCGGCGACGCGTTGTGTGGCATCGCGCAATGGTCGGGGGACGAGCCGATGACGAAGTTCGAGATCGCCGCGCGACTCGCTCGCGCGTTGCACGTAAAGGCTAGGCTCGTACCGCAAACGGCCAGCGCGGATGCCACCCCGCGCCCGCGCGACTGCCATCTGGATTCGAGCCGGCTCGAAGCGCTCGGCATCGGCCGTCGCACACCGTTCGATACGGCGATCGTGCAAGTGCTCGAGGCATTCGGCGCACGCTCGCCCGCTGCGTGCTCGCCTCCGGCATGCTCGCCTTCGGCATAGCAAAGACGGCAGCGGCGCACCGCACAGGCGCGCCGCGTTGGAGCGTGTTCCAGCTCGTGCAGGCTCTAATGGAAATCGCGGCTCGCGACGTCCAGTTCGCCGAGCCATGCGCTGTAGTCCTCGAGTCGCCGCGCGACAAGATGCACGACCTCCCCCTCACGCTGCAAGACGCCGTGAACGCCCAGCAAGCCCGCACCGAGCAGTGCGCGACGCTGCGCCTTGACGATCGACGGCCAGACGATCACATTGAGCGTACCCGTTTCGTCTTCGAGCGAGACGAAAATGGTGCCGCCCGCCGTACCGGGCATCTGCCGTACCGTCACGATGCCGCACGCGTGCGCAAATCGTCCGTGCTTGAGGTGCATGAGCTCGGCGACACTCGCAAAACGTGCTTTCGCAAGCCTCGGCCTCAGCAGCGCAAGCGGATGACTGTTCAGCGTCAGGCCCAGGCTTCGATAATCGTCGACGATCTCGCGCCCTTTCGTGGCCCGCGGCAACGCGAGCGGCGCCTCGGCAATCGGCGCATCGCGCAACAGCGGCTGCACCGCTTGCTGCGCAGAAACGGCCCACCATGCTTCGCGCCGATGCCCTGCGATGCTCGCCAGCGCATTGGCTGCCGCCAGCGCTTCGAGTTCGCGCCGCGTCAGCATGGCGCGACGCGCGAGATCGTCGACATCGACAAACGGCCCTGACCGCCGGGCCTCGACGATCCGCTCGGCCGCGCTTTGCGAAAGCCCTTTGATCAACCGCATGCCCAGACGCACGGCCGGCCCCCCGATGCCATAAGCCGCTGCCGGCTGCCGCACCCGCGCACCCAGGCGGCGCGCCGCCTGCCAGATTGCGCGCGGGCGCGCGTAAGACCGCCCCACTGCTTGCAACACCGTTTGCAGCATCCCTTGCCGCGCCGCTTCGAACAACGCCCGATAGCGCTCACCCTCGGCCTGCTGCGCGCGCGTCTCGCGCCACTGAAGACGCAATCCGGGCAGGCCAGGCTTCTCGAGCGTCGCGTCCCAATCGCTGACCGTCACGTCGGGCGGTTCCACGGACACGCCATGGCGCTGCGCGTCCTGCACCAGTTGCGACGGCGAATAGAAGCCCAGCGGCTGGCTGTTCAGGAGCCCGGCCAGAAACGCGGCCGGTTCGTAGCGCTTTAACCATGCGCTCTGATAAACGAGCAGCGCGAAGCTAGCCGCGTGGCTCTCGGGAAAGCCGTAATCGCCGAAACCCTCGATCTGCTTGCAGATCCGCGCAGCGAACTCAGGCTCGTAGCCACGCGCCAGCATCCTGCGCGTCAGGTCGTCCTGATAGGGCTTCAGGTTGCCGTTGCGGCGCCAGGCCGCCATCGCGCGCCGCAATTCGTCGGCCTGCTCGGCCGTGTACTTGGCTGCGACCATCGCCAGATGCATGACCTGCTCTTGGAAAATCGGCACGCCGAGTGTGCGCTCGAGCACGGGATGCAATTCGTCTTTCGGATAGTCGGCCTGCTCGAGACCCCGTCTGCGCCGCAGATACGGATGCACCATGCCGCCCTGGATCGGCCCCGGCCGCACGATCGCGACCTGAATCACGAGGTCGTAGTAGCGTCTCGGCTTCAGGCGCGGCAGCATGCTCTGCTGCGCCCGCGATTCGATCTGAAAGACGCCCGCCGTATCGGCATGGCCGCACATTTCGTAGACGGCCGGGTCTTCGCGCGGAATGTGCTCGACGCCGAAACGCGGCAGCCCGCGCCGCAACGCGACGAATTCGAGCGAGCGCCGGATCGCCGACAGCATGCCGAGCGCCAGCACGTCGACCTTCAGCAGCTTCAGCGCATCGATGTCGTCCTTGTCCCACTCGATCACGCAGCGATCCTTCATCGCCGCATTCTCGATCGGCACGAGACGGGAAAGCTTGTCGCGCGCGATCACGAAACCGCCGACGTGCTGCGACAAATGCCGAGGAAAACCTCGCAGCTCACTGGTCAAGCGCAGCAGCTGACGCGTCACGGGCGAATCGGCATGAAAACCGGCCTCCTCCAGCTGGCGCGTGAGCGCGTCGGGGCCATCCCACCACTGATGCGCCTTTGACGCGCGCTCGAGCAGCGCCGCATCGAGGCCCAGCGCCCGCCCCACGTCCTTGAGCGCGCTGCGCGTGTGGTACGTAATGAGCGTGGCCGCCAGCGCCGCCCGGCGTCGACCGTATTTCTCGTAGATGTACTGAATGACCTCTTCGCGACGCTGGTGTTCGAAGTCGACGTCGATGTCGGGCGGCTCGTCGCGCGCGCGGGAAATGAAGCGCTCGACGAGCATATGCATGCGCACCGGATCGATTTCGGTCACGCGCAGGCAATAGCACACCACCGAATTCGCGGCCGAGCCGCGCCCTTGGCACAAGATGGCGCGCTTGCGCGCAAAGTGCACGATGTCGTGAACGGTCAGGAAATACTTCTCGTATTTCAAGTCGGCGATCAGCGCGAGCTCCTTTTCGATCTGCTCGCGCGCCTCCACCGTCAGGCCTTGCGGCCAGCGCTCACGAGCGCCGGCCATCACGAGCTTGCGCAGATGGCTTGCCGGCGTCTCGCCGGGCGGCACGAGCTCTTCGGGATACTCGTAGCGCAGCTCGTCGAGACTGAAGCGGCAACGGGCCGCGACGCGCAGCGTCTGCTCGAGCGTGTCGGCCGGATACAGCGACGCGATGCGCACGCGCGCGCGCAGATGCCGCTCGGCGTTGGGTTCGAGCGCCCGGCCGCATTGTGCGAGCGGCTGGCGCAAGCCGATCGCACTCAGCGTGTCCTGCAACGGCTTGCGCGAGCGCGCATGCATGAGCACCCCGCCCGCCGCGACGAGTGGCAAGCCGGTCGCGTTCGAAATGACGCGCAAGGCGTCGAGGTATTCGTCGTCGCCGCCGTTTTGCCACAGCTCGAGCGCCAGCCATGCCCGCCCCGACGCCCAGCCTGCCAGCCACTTGGCACCGCGCAGCGTGTGCGCAAGCGAAGCGGCACGGCTCGGCACGAGCAGCAGCAGGCAGTCCGGCAAGTCGCGCAGATGCGCCAGCTCCGCCTCGGGAGCCGTGAAATCGGCCGGCCCGAGCCGGTATTGCCCCTTTTGCGCGCGCGAGCGGCCAAGCGTGATCAATTCGCACAGGTTGCCGTACCCTTCCCGATTCGTTGCGAGCGCAACCAACGTGCAAAACGGCTCGCCATGCTCGTCGGTCAGGTTGAACTCGCTGCCGATCAACAATTGCAGGACGCCTTGGTGTTTTTTCGCCGCCACGTGCGCACGCACGATGCCGGCCAGCGAGCACTCGTCGGTCATCGCGAGCGCGCGATAGCCGTGCTCGACCGCCTGCTCGACGAGCTCGGCCGGATGCGAAGCGCCGCGCAGAAACGTGAAGTTGCTGAGGCAATGCAGCTCGGCGTAATCGGGCAGGCGGGCCGCCACCGCCAAAGCCCCTGTGCTTGCCTTCGATTCGAAAAGCGCCATGGCGGTCAGCCGAAAAGTCCGTGTAAGAACCACTGCCCCGTGCGACGCTCGCGAAACACCCAGAACATGTGGCCAGATTCATCGGCCGCGACGAAATAATCGCGCTCGACGCCTTGCGCATCCCACCAGCCCGCTTCGATGCGCTCGGTACGCGTGAGCATCGTCAACGGCCGTTTGAAAACGGGCCGCTGCCCTTGCATCGTCAACGCGAGCGGCGCCTCGAGCAGCCAGATCGGCCGAGGCTGTGCCGGCACGGCTCGCTCGGGCAAGACCAGCATGTCGGCCTGGCCCGCAAGCGGCAAAACCTCCGCCCCCGGATGCCCGGCCCGCACGGCAAGCTCCGTTTTCACGCGCCGGCTTCGTGCACGCGAGGCCCCCTCGCCGGCACGCGTGCGCTCGCGCTGACAGGGTTCGGCACGCATGGCCTTTTCCGGGCGAGGATCGTCGTGGGCCGACACGTGCATCACGTTTTGCGCGCCCAGCCGTGCGCTCAAACGCTCGAGCAGACGGTCCAGCGAATCGCGCTGCGCCTCGGGCATCGGAAACAGCGTGTCCGACTGCGCGGCATGTTCGCCGATCCGATCGGCGACGAGCCGCAGCTCGACGACCGGCGCAGCCAGCACCGTCTGCTGCAGCTTCTCGCGCAGCAGCCAGCACAAATGCTCGGCATCGCGCGACGGAGCAGCCCATGCAACCTCGAGACTCGAGATGCGGCCCGTATGACGCGCGGCCAGATCGTGCTCGAAGATCAGCGTATAGCCGAGCGTGGCCGCATGATGCGCGGCAAGCCAGCCGGCCAGTTGCATCACGAGCCGGCGGGCCGCGAACAGCAGCGCCTCGGCGTTATCGACGCGCGCCTGCAATTCGAGCCGCGCCTCGAAAACGGCCGGCGCGCGAAACGATTCGCGCGGATCCGGCGCTTCGCCATAGGCTTGCGCCAGCCAGTAGAGGATGTCGTCGCCGAAGCGTCTGGCCATGCCTGCGCGCGGCAGCCGCCGCAGATCGGCCAGCGTCGCGCAGCCGATCCGCTCGAAGGCCGCGCCATGCGCCGCGGCGGCCGGCACCAGCGACACCGGCAAGGCATCGAGCACGCGCGCAAGCGTCGTTACGCCGACGACGCGCCAGCGCCGCCCCGCCCTGCGCGTACGCGCCTGCGCGAGCAGCCAGGCGCCCCAGGCAGTCGGCGCGCAGGCGATGCGCATAACATGGCCGAATTCGCCGAGTGTCGCCGCCACCTTCCTTAGCAACGCGCGCAGCCCGCCGAACAGCCGCAGGCTCGAGCCCACCTCGAGCAGCAACGTATGCGCATGTGCGAGCGACACCTTCGGCGTATAGGCCAGCAACGCGAGCGCCACGGCTTCCAGCGCTTGCTGCTCGCGTGCGGGGTCCGGCGCGAGCATGACGAGGCCCGGCGCCAGCGCCAGTGCCGACGAACGTGCCTGCCCCACCCGCACGCCGATCCGGTGCGCGTGCCGATCGGGCAACAGGATGCGCAGCCGATCGGCCAGCGCATAGCAGCGCGCCGCGCCCGCTTCGAGCCTCGAGCCACTCGCAGCCCGGCCCTGGCCAGGCTCGGACGTGCCCGCGCCCTCAGGCAAGGGCGGCGTCACGGCCTCGAGCGACAAGATCGGCAATGTCACCGCGATCCACAACATGATTGACTCTTTGTTTCAGACTTTCCTGCCATGCTGCACGCGCGGGCAGCGTAGCCGCGCGCACGGGCAGCGTCAGACGCAACGGCGCGGCCAGCGGCGGGCCTCGTCGCTTGACGATATCGAGCGTGAGCCCGATTTGCTCGAGCCATTGCCAGCGATTGAGCGTGGACGCGCGATCGGGCAACGCCGGCCGGCAGACGATGCGCAACGGAGCCGCCGACGCCTGTGCCGCCACCTGTGCCGATCGCATCAGGAACATCAGCGAGCCGCCGTCCTGCGCAACGACCTGCAAACGCCGCACGGCTTCGGGCCGTGCCTTGGCCGACCAGGCCAGTACCGCGCCCATCCCGTCCTGCTTCAGCGCCTGTTCGGCCACCCAGCACACCTGCTCGGCCGGGGCGCGCACCCAGATCACGTGCTCGAGGGCAACGCCCCACTCCTGCAGCGCCACGGCATACGGCCGATAAGGCGGCGCCACGAACATGACGGGGCGCGCCTGCGACGTCAGCTCGGCTAATGCAGGCGCGAGCAGGCGCAGCTCGCCGATGCCGGATGCTTCCATCAACAGCTCGGTCAGGCTGCCCGTGGGCCAGCCTCGGCCCGGCAGGCAGGCATCGAGCGCACCGTGCCCGCTCGGCACGGTACGCAACGCCGCCCCGGCCAGTTGATCGCCACGCCATATCTGACGCTGCAATGGCGGCGCCAACGCTGCCGCCGCCAGATCAATCGCCGCTGCCGCCATCGGAACGCTCGCTCGGTTGGTCAAGGGAAAAGAAAGCTGTCGCCCTCGCTTCTTCCGGTTACATTCCGATCGGCGGCAACACTGTATGAATATACAGTATCATGTCTCGGACTGCCAAGCGATGCCTGTGCAGCAAGCGGACGCGCCATGCGACCGCTTTTTCATGCAGCGTGTGCCCACGACGTTTCGTAAATGCATAGCGCGTGCATGTAATCCGCAAGGCGATCACTACGAAATGCAGAGCGCCAGAAAGCTGACTCAGTCAAATACAATCGTCTGCGGAAATGATGCGGATCGGCTGAGCACCCGCGCATCGTTTCTGCGCCTCTCGCGCTCAATGACCCGATGTCTCGTGCGACATCCCCCCATAACAACATAACAACGATAGGAACCCCGCATGTCTTATCTTGAGGTAGTGGAAGACCAGGAAGATCTGCACCTCTTGCCATCCCTGCCGCGCCATGCGGCTCAACCGTCGGCGAGGCTGGAGACTCGCTGCGAAATCCGCTATATCGATGAAGCCGACGTGGCCCCGCTCGTGCGCAGCGAGGGGCCAGGCGAAGCCGGCTCGTTCGTCGCCGCCGAACTGGGCGCGGCCCGTTCGACCGAGGAGCGTGTGCGGATGATCCGCAGCATCCTGCACGTCATCGGCTTCAGTGGGCTCGGCTACGCGGCGCTCAAACTCGACGCGCAAGGCCAGCCCGAGCGCGCGTATCTGCTGCGCGATTACCTGTGCACCGATCTGCTGCCGCAATCGCTGGCAGGCGGCTATTTCTTGCGCGATCCGCACATGCGGCGGGCATTCGAGTCGAACCGTCCGCACGTGTGGGACATGCGCTCGCTCGTGAACGCCTCGCGCAAGGACGGCATCGATCCGCCGCTGCGTCGCTATTTCGACAGCATGCGCGAGAACGGCATTGCCAGTGGCCTCGCCTTCAGCCTGCCGATCTCGCGCACGCCGATGCGCGCGCTGATTCTGTTTGCGGGTCCGCCCGAGCATTGCGAATGGATCACCGACAGCGTGATCGCACAGGCGATCGGCGTCGGCCTGTCGCTGCATCAGCGCTGCGCCGCTTACGTACAGGCCGTATGCCGTCAGGACGTAACGGGCGATTTGTCGGCGTTGCAACAGCGGATTCTGAGCGCCGTCGTCGTCGGCATGTCGGACAAGGCCATCGCGGCGCGGCTCAATACGACCGTGCACAACGTCGACTACCACCTGCGGCAGTTGCGCGAGAAGTTCGGCGCACGCAACCGCAGCCAGCTCGCCTACCTGGCAGGCAGGACGCAGGCGATCTGAGCCCGCGCGGCGTGTCTCGCGCGCCGCGCGGTTGCTTCGTTCACGTTCACGTTCAAGTTCTCGTTCGCGGTCTCGGCGTGGCGGCAGCCGGCTTCAATGCACCACGTCGTCGTCGCCCTGCGCCCAGCGCAGCAGCTTGGCCACGCGCACGTACAGCGTGCGATCGATGTGCTGATACTCGCGCGCACTCTCGTAAAGCGCGTCGGCCAGGCCCGCGTTCGCCACGCACGGCACCAGATACTCGCCGCCCCACTCGACGATGCGCCGCCCCATTTCGCCTTCGCCGCGCGCAGCCACCCATGGCAGCGCCTCCTTACCCGCGTAGCACAGCGCGACCGCGACCCGCTGCGAATAGACGATGGCCGAGGCCATCTTCACACGGTCCTGCAGCGCGTTGAAGACCTGCTCGTGCGCCAAGCGCCGGCGGCGCGCATTGATGTGCGGATCGCCCTCCGTCTCGCGATGCTCGCGCCGCACTTCATCGGTCGACATCCGGAGCTTCTTCATGTGCTCGTAGTGCTGATACGCGTAATCGACGGCCGCGAATGCGACGAACACGAGCGCGGCCCAACCCACGAGCGTCAGCAGCAGCCGTCCCGTGATGGCGAGGATCGCGTCGGGGCGCAAGTAGCCGGCCTGCAGCGGTGCGCTCAGCGAGCCGCGCAGCAGCACCCATAGCGTGAGCGCGAGAATCAGCGTCTTCACGCCGGTTTTCACGAGATTCGTCAGGCTGCGCAGGGAAAACATGCGCGTCAGGCCCCCGGCCGGATTGAGCCGCTCGAACTTCGGCGCGATACGCTCGAACGCCACGAGGCCGCCGACCTGCGCAAGCGAGCCCGCGAGTCCCGCGACACCCGCCAGCACGACGATGCCCGCACCAAACAAGAACGTGTCGTGCATGGCAAGCGCGAGAATGGTCGAGAGCTTGGCTGCCGGATCGCGCGCGCTCACCACCGCGAACATCGCATCGAACAAGCCTCGCAGCATGTCCACCGCATGCGAGGCCTGCGAAGCGACCGCGGCCAGCACGACGATGAAGACGAGCGCGGCACCGACCTCCGCGCTTTGCACGACGTCGCCTTTCTTACGCGCATCGCGCAGGCGTTTCTCGGTAGGCTTCTGATCTTTCTCGCTCATCGGCGGTATCGGAGCAATAGATGCGCGGGCGTGCTCAAAGCATCGACTTCAACAGATCGAGCAGGCCGTTGTCGGGGCCCAGGTAGGCATGCAGCGACGTGTACACGAACGGCAGGAACAGCGCCATCATCAGCACGGCCACGGCGCTCTTGACGGGCTGCGACATCATGAACACGTTCAGTTGCGGCATGGCCCGGCCGATGAGCCCCATCCCCAGCTCGACGAGCACGAGCACCATGACGACCGGTGCCGCTAGCTTGACGGTCCAGCTCATGATGCCCATCGCAGTGCGTGCGACGAACGGCAGCAATGCCGCGCTGAAGTGCGGCGCCAGCGACGCGACGGGCCACAGCTTGTACGACTCGAACAGCGCCGACAGCAGCAGATTGAGGCCGCCGGTCGTCACGAACAGCGTAATCGCGAGCAGATTCAGAAAGCCCGCGCTGGGGCCGCCCTCGTGCTGACCGATCGGATCGAAGAACTGCGCGTTACCCGAGCCCGTCTGAAAGTCGATCAGCGAGCCCGCCATCGCGATGGCCCACATCACGGCGCCGAACGCATAGGCGAGCAGGATGCCGATCAACGCTTCCTTGGCGACCAGCACGATCCACATGAACGGTTCGATCCCCGCGAGCGATGTCAGGTCGAGCGACGGTGCGATGAACAGCGTCATGATCGCCATGAAGCCGTTGCGCACGAGTCCCGTCACGACCGACGAGCTGAATGCCGGAACGATCATCATGATCGGCATCAGACGCGGCAGCACGATGATGGTCGGCCGCACGGTCTGGTAAATGGCATCGAACGACTCGGGCGTCATGACGATGCCCGCTCGCTGCTGCGCGCGCTCTGCAATGCCACGCGCAGCGCCGCTTCCTCGGCCCGGGCCTCTTCGAGCACCTCGGCGCGCCGGGCAGCCTCACGTGTCAGCCGCTCGCCCGTGCGCACGGCCTGCTCGCGTTTCGCATCGGCGCGGCGCAGTGCCTCGCGCAGCAGCGTGAGCTGCGCCTCTTCTTCATCGACTCGTACCGCAGCCGGCGCGATCCGCTCGATCGCCGCTTCGATCTCGCGATCGAACAACTGCAAATCGATGCCGACGCTCGCGAGCTCGCGCGCCGAACGCGGCGCCTCGCGCATCCGCGTGGAGAACGACTGCGCATGCGCCAGCTTGGCCGCCTTCAGTGCCAGCACTTCACTTTGCACCGCCAGCAATGCGTCCCGCGCCGCGGCCGTCGCCGCTTCCTGACGGCGCACCTGCGCGAGCGCCACGTCGCGACGCATCTCCCGCACGCGCTCAAGCGTTGCGATCAGTTTGTCCATAGGCATTCCTCAACGCGGCCAGGCGCGCCACGGTGTCGTCATAGGCATCGAGCGAGCGCGACGGCTGGCACGCGAACGCGCGCAGCTCGGCGCGAGCCGCCAGCGCCGCATCGGCCAGCGCGTCGCTGCCCGCACGGTATTCGCCGATCTGCACCAGCAGTTCGATCTCCTGATATTTGGCGAGCATCTCGCGCACCCATGCCGCGTTGCGTTGATGCATCTCCCCGGTCACGTGCGACATCACGCGCGAGGCGCTGGCGAGCACGTCGATGGCCGGATGATGGCCCGCCATTGCGAGCTTGCGCGACAGCACGATATGGCCGTCGAGGATCGAGCGCACCTCCTCGGCGATGGGATCGCTGTCATCCTCGCCTTCGACGAGCACGGTGTAGAACGCCGTGATCGAGCCGCGCTCGCCCTGCCCGGCGCGCTCGAGCAACTGCGGCAGCACCGAGAAGGTCGAGGGCGGGAAACTGCGGCGCGTCGGCGGCTCGCCCGATGCCAGGCCCACCTCGCGTTGCGCGCGCGCAAAGCGCGTCAGCGAATCGACCAGCAGCAGCACACGCAGGCCCTTGTCACGGAAGTACTCAGCCACCGCCGTCGCGACGTAGGCCGACTTCACGCGCTCCATGGCGGGCCGGTCCGACGTCGAGACGACGAGCACCGTGCGCGCGAGCGCCTCCGGCGACAGGTTGTGCTCGATGAACTCGCGCACTTCGCGCCCGCGCTCGCCGATCAGCCCGACGACGGCCACGTCGCACGCCGCGCCACGCGCGATCATGCCGAGCAGCGTGCTCTTGCCGACGCCTGCCGGCGCGAAGATGCCCACGCGCTGTCCGATGCCCGTCGTCAGCATCCCGTCGATGGCCCGCACACCGGTCGGCAGCGGCGCATCGATCAGCGTGCGCTCGAGCGCGCCGACGGGTTCCGCGAACGCGCTCACGCGCTCGCCGCCCGTGATCGGGCCGCGGCCATCGAGTGGTTCGCCCAGGCCGTTGAGCACTCGCCCAAGCAACGCGTCGCCGACTTCGAACGTATGGGCACGGCCCGTCGGAATCACCTCGGTGGCGCTCGACAGGCCCGCGAGACTGCCAAGCGGCGTCAGCACCGCCGTCTGCCGCGAAAAGCCGACGACCTCCGCGAACATCGGCGCAAGCCCCGGCGTATGCAACTCGCAGACTTCCCCAAGCCGCGCATGAATGCCCGACGCATGCACGAGCAGGCCCGCCGTCTGCGTGACACGGCCGCGCATGCGCAGCGGATTGACGCCATCGAGCGCCGCCTGGAAGCCACCCGATTGGGTATCGGCACGCAGCTGCTCGAACAGCGCATCGCGCCAGCTCGCGTCCGTCACCGCGGGCGCATTCGTCGACGAAGTCATGGCGTCCTCCGTGCCTCGATGGCCGCGCGAACCGCATCGATCTGTGTCGAGAGCCGTGCATCGATGCTGCCTGCCGGCGTCTCGACGATGCAATCGTCCTGCGCCAGCGACGGATCGGGCACGACACGCACGGCCTGCCTGCGCGATTGCGCATCGGCCTCATGGACCTCCTCGGCATGCGCGTCGCGATGTTGGGCCAGCGCGTTCTTCATGGCGTCGATCGAGGCCGGCGCCACACGCACGATCAGGAACGCTTCGTCGCGCACGAGCGCGTCGATGCGTTGCAAGGCAAGCTCGAAGATGCGCTCGCGCTCGAACTCGCCCACCAACCCGTGCAGCGCACGCACGACCATGTCGGCCATCGTCGAGCGCACAAAGGCCAATGCCTGAGCGGTATCGAGCGTCGCCGCGAAGGCGCGCTTGGCCCCCTCGCTCTCGCCACGCGCGAAACCCTCGTCGTAGCCTTGCCGCATCATTTCTTCCTTGCGGCGCTCGGCTTCACGCGCGATGCGCTCGGCTTCCTGCTGTGCCGTGGTGACGATCGAATTCGCGTCGAGCAGCGCGCTGTATTCGTTCTCCTTCAGCACCCTGCGCTCAGACAGGATCTGCAGGTTCTCGCTGGTGATCAGAAAAGCCAGTCCCATCCGCTCAACCTCTCGGGAATCAGGCACAGAAACAGCAGCTCGGCGAGCTCGCTGCGCTGCGCGTCGTTGAGCCGGTACGCCGGCTGCACGTCGGCGATGCGCGGCAGCTTCAGGCGCGTGCGTGCAAACACGCTCGCACCAGCCGGCGCGATGAAGTCGAGCAGCAAGCGCGCGCCGCGCGCGCCGATCTTCTGCACGACGAGTTTCGGGTAGCGCCGCATCGTCTCGAGCGTTTCGCTGACCGCATCGAACGGCGGCGTGCGCGTGTGCACGAACTGCAGCGTGTCGACGCCGAACGCGAGCGTGAGCGACTTGTCGACCCCGCGCGTCACGTCGCTGCCCGCCAGCCAGGCCTTGTGCAAACACAGCCCGCACAGCTGGGCCAGTTCGGCCAGCGCCTCGCGTGGCAGCAACGCCAGGCGCTTGTCACGCGACGAAAAATCGTAATCGGCCGGCAGCGCCCCCGAGCCTTCGGCGGAGAGCCCCACGACATTCGCGAGCGCCTTGGCGAGCACGATCTGGCCACGCTCGCCGAAGCGCGACATGTCGTTCCACGGTGCGGGCCAGAGGCCGGCCGGCCAGCTCGGATCGACGTAGCGATCGGGCCGCAGATTGAACTCGGCCACGAGCTGCGCGAACCGGCGCGCGTAGGGACCGCTCTGCCAGAGCGGCTCGAACGCGATGTCATCCTGCATGGCCCTGCCCTTGCGCGGCGTTCGATGCCTGGCTCGCCAACCTGAACTGCCCGCGACGCAGCACGAATACGGCGGCAGCAGCGAGCGTCGCGAGCCCGACGGCCAGCGCGAACCACGACAGCGCCCGCGCCAGCAAGCCGTTCTGCCCATCGCCGGCAGCGCCTTCCTTCGGCGGCGCACTTTGCAGAAACAGCGAGACGTTGTCGTAGGACAAACCTTCGATACTGTGCGCGACAAGGTCCTTGACCATCGGCGCCATCATCTTCAGATCGACGCCGGGACGGTACTTGATATAGACCGATGCCGACGACGGCTTGATCTTGTCGGACAGCGGATCGTTCTCGGGAATCACGACGTGCACGTGCGCGACGATCACGCCGTTCACGTCGAGCAGCGTCCGTTCGAGCTCCTGCTCCGCGCCGAAGATGTAGCGCACGCGCTCTTCGGCCGGCGTCGCCACCAATCCTTGCTTGCGAAACAGCTCGCCGAGGTTTTCCGACAGCGGGCGTGGCAGCCCTACCGCTTTCAGCGCATTGAGCGCTTGCGGCACGGTGGCGCCATCGACGGTCAATTGCCAGCCGTGATCGGGCACCTCGGATTTGGATGCCTCGATCCCTGCGCTCGCGAGCGCGGCGATCATCTCGTTGGCCGAGGCCTCCGTGAGGTCCATGTACAGTTCCTGCTGACAGCCCGCCAGCAACAAGGCGCAAGCGAGCATGCCGCATGCGCGCAGCAGCATTTTCATCGGTCGTTTCTCGTAGGCGCGAGCGCGTGCCGTCAGGCGCGTGCCGCGCGTGTTGCCGGTTACTCGGTGTTGTTCTTCAGCAGCGAGCGGCTCAGGCCGTTCGACGCATCGGCCATGCTCATGCTGAACTGGTACTGCGCAAGCGTGAGCGAAGTCGAATAGCTGAAGTCGGCGAGCCGCACCATCGACATCATCGGATCGCTGGGATCGATGAGCGACGACGCGTGACTCGCCTGCGTCATCGCCTGCTCGTAGCGAGCGTCGAGCGTCGCCGTGTCGGCGCGCATATGCGCGATTGCCGTCTCGAGCGCATGCGGCTCGTGCGCGCGGTGCATCTGCACGGTGCCGGTCTGCGGCGCATCGGCACCGGCGACGTGGCCCGCGAATTCGTGCGCCGAGGCCGGGTCCGCCGCCTTGTCGGGCGCGGCAGGCATCGCGTCGGCCGCAGCCGCGGCCGGCGACTTGGCGCCCTGCACGCTTTGCACCGCGTCGATGGCGGGGATGATTGGAGCGGTCATGTCAGTTCTCTGTGGTATCTACCGTTAGCGAGAAACGCTGCCCAAACGAAACGGTGCCGGGCGCCGACGAGCGGCGCCCGGTGAGGCGCGCGCAAAGCGCACCTCGTCGAGCACGATCAGCTCGCTTTTGCGCCTTGTGCGGCGGCTTGACCTGCTGCACCCGCCGTTTGACGCAGACCTTCGCCCGTCCCGACCATGACGCTGTTCTGTGCGCTGACGCAGCTCACTTCCAGCGACTTGGTCGTCATGCGCTCCTGGGCTTCTTCAACCTGGTTCATCTGGTCGATCGAGGTGTTGGTCGAACCGGGGATGCTGACTCCTGAACTCATTGCTACTCTCCTTTGCATTGCTCCGTTGGTCGTAGAGACGCCCTGCGGCAAGCCGGACGTCCTTCTCAAGCGCGTCTTACGCGCTTCACTGCTCGTGCGCGGCGCATGTCGCACCACACTCGAACCTTGTACCGGCAGACTCCCGAATGCGGGCACCCTGCCGATCGCTAACCTGGCGGCGCATTGGTAAAGCCACGCACCGCGCCTGCACTGACATCCATGAAGAACCGGTCGACGCCACGCGCGAAGATCACGCGGTCGGTGTCGATGTGACGCACCTCGAGCCCGCCCGGCAACCGCGAGCCTTCGAAATAGCGCGCCCCGTCGCCGGTTTCGATGAAGCGCGTGCCGACGCCGTCGTCGTAGACACCCACGATGTCGGGCACTTCACCGACGGTTGGCGGCGGCGTGGACGCTTTCGGCGTCTGCGCGCTCGCGTAGACGACGTGGTCGACGACTTGCAGCGCCGGCCGCGCATCCTTCGCGTAGTTCGCCACGCGCTGCTGCAACGTCCGGCTGGCGGAGCCGTTGACGAACACCACGCCGTGCCCGCCGTAAGTGACCGAAAGTGGCGTGTCGCTGAAGTAGAGCCGTGCCGAACCGAGCAATTCGTCGATCACGTACACGTCGCCGATCGACGTCTGCGGAAACGACTGCACGATGCGTTGCAGTCGATCGCGATCGGACAGCGTGCCCACATAACCCGAGACCACGAACCCGCTTGCGACGGTCTTCACCGTCGTCTCCGGGTAGTCGTGCAGCGCGCTGGCAACCTGATTGAGCCGCTCAGTCGCGCTTGCATGAATCCAGAACGGATCGGTCGCGCCGATCGCCAGATACGCCCCACCCGCGAGCGCGAGCACGCCCCACAGCACGCCGAGGCCGATGAGGAAACGGCGGCTCGCCACCCAGGCGGTCCACGGCGCCGCCATCGCCTTGGCGAGCCGCGTCCGCTTGGGCGCATCGACGCTCGAAGCCTGCGCTCGCGGCTCGGCGGCCGGTACGATGCCCAAGCGCAGCGCACCGATCTCGACGATGTCGCCATGCCGCAGCGCACGCCGCGTCGTATCGAGCGGCACACCGTTCAACGCGGCCTCGCCGCCGCCAAGGTTCTGCACCGTCACGGCGATCTGCCCGACCGACAGACGAAACTGGCGCGGCGCGATCTCGCGATCGGGCACGATCACATCGCACTGCCCGGCCGAGCCGACCCAGTTGTCGCCGAGCTTGAGCGCGAGCGTGCGGCCCGCCAGCGGCCCGCTCAGAAACGACAAGCTCCACGGCGCTTTCGCAGCCGTATGGGAAACCGGGGCGGACGTGGCGTCGTCGCTCATCGATTCAGTGCTCCGCTGCAAGCTCGTGCGCCCGGCTCGACTGCACGCCGGTCGATGCGGTGGTCAGCGTGACGGCCACCGTCGAGGTCGCGGTCTTCGGGGCGGCGCCCTTGCTCTTGAGCGCCGGGGCCGGTGCGGGATCGGGCACGGGTTCGTGCCCGGGCGCTTGGGCGGGGCCGAGCGGCGTCGAAGGCGCCACAGAGGTCGCCGGCGTAACCAGCTTGGACGGCGCCACCGTCGCACTCGGCATTGCCGGTGCACTCGGCATTGCCGGTGCACTCGGCGTCGCCGGTGCGCTCGGCATCGGCTGCGCGCCTGTCGTCGAAGGGTTGTACGGCTCGCCCTGCAACGGCACCGTCGCGCCCATCGGCAGCGCGCTCGGATCGAACGTGCTCGCCGTCTGCACGACGCGCGGCGTGAGCAGATAGAAACGATCGGTGCGCGAACCCTTCTTCGTCGTGTACTTGAACAGATTGCCGATCCACGGGATGTCGCCGAGCAGCGGGATGCCGGTCTTGCCGATCGAACGCGTGTCGTTGTTGAAACCCGCGATCAACAGGCTCTTGCCTTCGTCGATCATCGCCTTGGTCACGATGTTGCGCTCGAGCACGACGGGGACCTGCGTGACCTTCGCGTCGCTGACCTCGCCGTCGTCGATGTCGATCGACAGCATCACGCCAGGCTTGCCCACTTCGTCGACGATGCGCGGCGTGATCTTCACGCTCGTGCCCGTCGTGATGCCGTACAGCGACGAATCCTGGTAACCCGCCACCTGCACGTAGAACTGCGTGAGGTTTTCGAGGATCGCCTCGTTGTTGTCCAGCGTCAGCACGCGCGGCTTGGACAAGGTCTGCGCCTGGCCCTTGTTCGCGAGCGCGTTGATACGCGTCAGCAGGTAGTCGCGCATCGTGCCGCCAATCGAAGCTGTCAGCGCGAGGCCCAGCGGCGTCGTATCGCCTGTCTGCCCGGCTTCCGTCGTGCTGTTGAACGACAGCGGCGGATTAGCCTGGTTGCCGAACTGGAAGTCGCCGTGCGGCGTATGCAGCCGCCAGTCGACACCGAACGAATCGAGCGCGTCTTCGTCGATGTCGATGATCGTGAGGCTCACCTCGATCAAACGCGGTCGCGAGTCGAGCGTCGAAATCAGCTGACCGTACTGCGTCATGTGCTCCGGCACGTCTCGGATCAGCACCGAGTTCGTACCGGCGTCGGCGACGATCTGCGGCAGCGACACGGGCTGTCCCGCGAAGCCTGCGATCGGCCCGCTGCCCGATGGCACGCTCGTACTCGAGCCTTCCCCGTAATGCGAGGCGTTCTGCCCTGCGGCACCGAGCGCGGGCACGTCGAGGCGCGGCACGTTGACCGTGTCGCCCGAGGTCAGCTTTACTTGCCGGGACGGTTCGCCGAGCCGCGCGCCGAAACCCGGCAGGCCGCGGTTGTCTTCGTTCTTGCCATACAACCGTGCAAGCGTCGTCGCGACACCGGGGATCGTGATCTCCTTGCCCGCCCGGTTCACTTGAAAATCGGTCGCATACGCATAGCGCAGCGGGAATGCACGGATCTCCGCGCGATCGAGCCCGCGCGTCGGATCGGAGATCGTCGAGATCGCCTGCCGCACGAGTTCGACGTAGCGCTGCGGGCCCGACGCATAGATCGTGTTCTCACGATCGCTGATGATGAGCGGAAAGCGCTTGTCGGGAATCTGCATCGCTTCGAGCGTGCGCGACAGCTCGCCGGCACTGCCCTTCGGGATCGGAAACACCTGCGTCTGACCGTCCTCGGCGCGATCGATGTAGAGCAGCGAGCCGTCGTAGTAATACGTGAGCCCGTAGGTCGCACACACGCTTCTCAACGTGGCGAGCGGCGAACCCGAAAAATGCCCGCTGATCGTGCCGTCGACCTTCGGATCGATGACGGCCGTCACGCTCTGCGCCGACGCAAGCTCGCGAATGAAATCGGCGACCTTCTTGCCGTCGGCGACGATCGTAAAGGGCCGCTCGCGCCATTGCAGCTCGGCGGCGGTCGCGGGCATGGGTGCGATACCGCCGACGAGCGCGGCCGCCAGCGCTGCGAGCGGCACGATCAAGCGCAGCCGCGGCCGGCACGAGGCCTGCCGACGCGCGCGATGAGAAGACGTCTTGATCCTCAAAACAACCTCGCAAATGACTGCTGACCAAACAGCAACACCGAGCGCCCGATCCAGCCGCCCGCCACGATGATCGCGATCATCACCGCGACCATGCGCGCGGCGAGCCCGATCGTTTGATCCTGTACCTGCGTGACCGCCTGCGCGAGCGCGACGATGAGCGCCGTGCCCGCCGCCACGAGCACGATCGGCAGCGACAGCATCAGCACGAGCAGCAGCGCCTGCCGCGTAATGTCGAGAATGATTTCCGGCGTCATCGAGGTTCGCTCATTCCTGTGGGTTCGACACCCAGCCGATCGTGTTGAGCTCGACGTCCTCTTCGAGCTCCTGATACGACAGCACGGGCAGATCGGGCAGCACCGACGCGAGCGTCGTTTGCACGTAGCGCCGCACGTTCAGCGAGACGACGACGGCCGTGCGCACGGCGGTAGCACGCGTACGCGCCATGCCGAAACCCGTTTCGCCGCGCGCCTGCCGATGGTTGTCGAAGATCTTGCGCACCTGTTCGGTGACGTTGTCCTTCACGTCGCGTGCGAGACCCAGCACGTTGCCCTGACGCGTGCGCAGCACGGCCTGTTCGAAGCGCTCCTGCAGCACAGGGTCGAACAGGATCACGTCGAGCTTGCGCGTGCCGCCGACATGGCGGTCCGTGATCATGCGGCGCAGGTCCACGCGCACGAGCTCGACTAGCGCGATCGTGTCCTCGGGCTCCTTCGGCGCCCACGTGATCATGCTTTCGAAGATCACGCGCAGATTGCGGATCGGCACGTCTTCGAGCAGCAGGCGCCGCAGCACTTCGGTGATGCGTTGCAGCGGCACGAGCCGCAGCAGCTCGCCGACGAGATCCGCGTAGTCGCGCCGCACGAGGCGGATCAGATGCTGCGCTTCCTGGATACCGATCAGCTCGGTCGCATGCTTGCGCACTTCGCTCTCGATGTGCCGCGCGAGAATGTCTTCGCTGCGCCAGCCCACCGTACGCTCCGGCTCGCCGTTGCCGGCCTGCGCCGGCTTGCGCTCGGGCTCGCCGTCCGCGCGTGCCGGACGCGTATCGAGCGGCACCCAGACCGGCTGCGCGAACGGGCCGAACGGCTCGCCCGGCGTGCGCTCGACTGGCTCGGGCAGCGGCGTGACGCCGTCCCATAGCAGACTGTCGGGACGCAGTTGTCCCTTTGAAGCCAGCACGTCCTGCACGAACACCTGATAGCCGAGCTCGGGCAGCGAGGACTCGTAGCTCAGATGCACGCGCGGAAAGATCGGGCCGATGTCGGCATCGACGCTCGCCTTCGCGACGGCAAGCGCCGCTTGCAGCCGCACGAGATTGATCTGCGGCGACAGGCCGCGCGCGAGGCTCACGGCCAGCGGCGACGTGATGCCCGCGGTGTGCGGGCCGATCTCGGCCGCGCGATCGACGTCGTGCAGCGAGGGCTGCTCGGCGAGCGTGATGAGCCGCAGCGGCGGCATCGTCTTGCGGCGCCGGAGCAGCCACGCCCCGCCACCGCCGATCACGATGGCGAGCAACGCGAACGACCACGTCGGAAAACCTGGCACGAGCGCGAACGCAAACAGCACGGAGGCGGCGATCACCAGTGCGCGCGGATGGGCCGTGATCTGCTTGCCGATCTGCTCGCCGAGCTGGCTTTCGTTGGCATCGCGCGTGGCCACGCGTGTCGTCACAATGCCGGCTGCGATCGAGACGAGCAGCGACGGAATCTGCGAGGACATACCGTCGCCGACGGTCAAGATGGCGTAGCGATGCAATGCATCGGAGACGCTCATGTCCTTCATCAGCGTGCCGACCGCAATGCCCGCCAGGATGTTGACGAACGCGATCACGACGCCCGCGATCGCATCGCCCTTGACGAATTTCATCGCGCCGTCCATCGCGCCATGCAGCTGCGATTCCTGCTCGAGCTGCTCGCGGCGATGCTTGGCCTCGTCGGAGCCGATGATGCCCGCGCGCAGGTCCGCATCGATACTCATCTGCTTGCCCGGCATCGCGTCGAGCGAGAAGCGCGCCCCCACCTCGGCCACGCGCTCGGAGCCCTTCGCGATCACGATGAACTGCACGATTGCAATGACGAGAAACACCACGCCGCCCACGACGAAATTGTTGCCGACCACGAGGCGACCAAAAGCATCGATGACATGGCCCGCATTCGCGTTCAACAAAATCAGCTTGCACGAAGCGATGTTCAGCGACAGCCTCAGCAGTGTCGTAAAGAGCAGCAGCGCCGGAAACGACGAGAAGCTGACGGCCGAGGGCAGATACGTGGACACCGTCAGCAGGACGACGCTGACCGCCAGATTCAGCGAAATGAGTCCGTCCATCGCCGCAGTCGGCAGCGGCAGCACGAACAGCGACACGACGATCGCGACGAAGGCGGCCAACGCCAGATCGTACGGACGTGCAGGCCGGCGCATATCGTCGGCGCCCGGCGCTCTGCCTGGCCACCACTGCTGCATCTGCTTTTTCAGTGCCGCTACCGACATGCGTTTCCTCACGAACAAATAGGGGGCGTCATAACTTCTTCATGCCTGGAAAAGTTTAAGAGCGTGCCCCCACCCCTCTCAATCGTGAGATTCGTAGTTCGACGCGTGTGCATGGCGTGAGGACAGCCAAACACTACTAATCAGTGCAGTTCCGGCGAGCGCCGGCCCACCGCTATAGTCGGAGACCATGAAGCGGCGTGCGCACTGGGCATCGCGCCGCGCACGACAGGGACAGGAGGCCTGCATGGCGAGCACCGAGGCGCGTAAGCGCTTGCCGAAAGCACATCACGAGCGCCACGACAGACGCGCAATCGACTTCATCGAAGTCGCTGACTGTCAGCTCGTAGTCAGTAAAACCGTCGGACCTACCGGCGAGCCGTTCGGCGGCGACCGTGTCTCCGAGATCGCGACCGACCTGGCCGCGGCGCACTCGGCGCATGAACGCAAGCAACTGCTGCGCATCGCGCTGCGTACGATCGGCTTCGACTGGTTCTGTTATTGCCGCCTCACGCGTCTGGGCGAGATGGTCAATCGCGCGCGCTACTTCGACTTGTGCTCGCCGCCAGGATGGGCGCAACGCTACGTCGACCAGCGCTACTTCGACATCGATCCGCGCATGGCTTTCGCGTGCCGTCACGACTGGCCGCTCGTGTGGGACCACACGAGCCTCGCCGCCGAAGGCCAGGCGTTCGATGCGAGCGAACGCATGCGCTTGTTCCTCGACGACATGAACGCGTCGGGCACGCGCAGCGGCATCGCAATCGGGCTGGTCGATCCGGCGAGCCTCGAGCACAGCGTCATGATCTTCAGCTCCGTCAACGCGACCAGCGAATGGATCAACGACCGTGTGATCGGCCAGGCCTATGCGCTGGGACTCGGCGTGCACTCGTTCCTGGTCGGCCGCATGTCGACGTCGACGCAGACCCCGTCGCTCTCGGACTTGCAGCGCCGCATCCTGAACTTCACGGCCAGCGGCCTCAGCGACCGCGAAATCGCGGCCCAACTGAACATGTCGCGCAGCAACGTCGACTATCACATGCGACAGATCCGCAAGAAGTACGGCGTCCTGAACCGCGTGCAGCTCGCGTATCTGGCGGGCCGGCTCTTCGTCGTCTGACCGGTCATGTCCGCCAATCCCGCGCCGTCGCCGCGCACCACAGCGCCCCCCACTGCAGCCGGGGTTCAGCCGCTCACGGCGAGCACGGCCCTGCCGCGCATCTCCGCACTCGCCGCACAGGCGCTGAACCGGGCCTATGCGTGGACCGCACCCTTCGCGCTCGAGCTCGCGCGCGGCCGCTACGAATTGCACTGGCAGGCCGATGCCGAAGTGAGCGCGCCCGCACGCGCCTACACGTTTCGTTTCGGCCCGGCCGAAGGCAAGCTGGTCATCGATGCCATCGGCGAACGCGAACTGATCGGCGAAGCGGCCAGCGATACCGTGCCTGCGCCGATCCGCTGCGCGCTGATGGCCGATGCGCTCACCCCCGTCTTCGCCGCCCTGGAAGGCGCCACGCGCCAGCGCGTCGAATTCGGCAGCGGCGATCAGGCCGGCAAGGACGACATCTCGCGCGAACGCGATGCGTTGCGCTTTTGCGTGACGCGTCCCGGCACGAACTGGCGCTGTCACGGCGCGTTGCGCTTTCACGAGGAACGTTTTCTCGGTCTCGCCTGCCCGCAGGAGCCGCAAGCGCCCGCGCTCGGCGAGCACGACTTCGACGACTTGCCGATCACACTGCGCTTCTCGATCGGCTCGACCACGCTGAGCGTCGGCGAACTGCACGACATCGAACGTGGCGACATCATCAGCATCCAGCGTTGGCAGTCGATCGGCAAGACGCTGCGCGTCACGGCGACCACGCTCGATCGGCGCATCGCGCTGACGGGCAAGATCATGGGCGCGCGCGTCATCATCGACTATATCGAGGAGAATTCCGTGCCCCCCCCTTCGTCGTCCGATCCGACGGCCGCCAACGCATCGAGCCTGAGCGCGCCGCCCCCCACCACTCCCCCCGCCGCCCCCGGCGAGACAGGCACCGCGCTGACGCAGCTCGACGCGCTCGAAGTGCGCGTGACATTCGAGCTCGACGAGCGTTCGATGCCGCTGCGCGAATTGAAGGCCATCAAGAGCGGCTACGTGCTCGAGCTCGACCAGCCGTTGAACCAAAGCACGGTGCACATCCGCGCAAACGGCGCGCTTGTCGGGCACGGACACCTGATCGCGGTCGGCAACCGGCTCGGCGTGCGCGTGGTGCGTTTCTCGGAGGGCAACGATGGGTAGCATGCCGAATCCGATCACGATGATCGCCGTCATCGTCGCGCTCGGCATCGCGCCGTTCGCGGCGTTGATGGTCACGAGCTACACGAAGCTCGTCGTCGTGCTCGGCCTGCTGCGCACCGCCCTCGGTGTGCAGCAGGTACCGCCGAACGTCGTGCTGAACGGCATCGCCCTGATCCTCACGATCTACATCATGTCGCCGGTCGGTTCGAACATCGTCGACGGATTGCAGGAGCAGCACGTGACGATCGGCAGCTCGATGAGCGTCGACGACTTCCTCTCGATCGGCCGTGCCGTCGCCCCGCCGCTCAAGAAGTTTCTCGTGCAGCACACGGTGCCCGGCGAGCGTAACTTCTTCATGCGCTCGGCTACGGCGATCTGGCCGGCCGAGCGTGCGCAGACGCTCCAGCCCGACGACCTGATGGTGCTCGTACCGAGCTTCATGCTGTCGGAGCTCACGCGCGCGTTCCAGATCGGCTTCGTGATCTACGTCGTGTTCGTCGTGATCGACCTTATCGTCGCGAACGTGCTGCTCGCGCTCGGCATGCAGATGATCTCGCCGACCACGATCTCGATCCCGTTCAAGCTGCTGCTGTTCGTGATGCTCGACGGCTGGTCGCTGCTCGTGCACGGCCTTGTCCTTTCGTATCGGTAGACGAGGCCACGCGATGCGCCGCGCGTTCGTCATGCTCAAGCTCGCCGTCGTCATGGCGTGGAGCGTGGCCGTCCACGCCGGCGATTTCGTGGGGCTCGCGCAGCGCTGCGCACCGCAGGTCGATCCCCATACGCTCGCGGCCATCGTCAGCGTCGAATCGGCCTACAACCCCTATGCGATCGGCGTCGTCGGCGGACACCTCATGCGTCAGCCAACCTCGCTCGCCGAAGCGCTCGCGACCGTCGGCATGCTCGAGCGGCTCGGCTACAACTTCAGCCTCGGGCTCGCCCAGGTCAACCGCTACAACCTCGCGCGCTTCGACGAAACGACCGAATCGATCTTCGAGCCCTGCACGAATCTGCGCGTGGCCTCATCGATACTCGGCGAATGCTTCGCGCGCGCCACGCATGAGGGCGGCGACGAGCAATTCGCGCTGCGCAAGGCGATCTCATGCTTCTACAGCGGCAACTTCTCGACGGGCTTCAACGCCGGTTACGTCGAACGCGTCGTCTCCCATGCGCTCGACGACGTCCATCACGACGTGGCGCCGATTCCGCTCGCGCCCGGCCGTAACCCGACACCTGTCTCGTCCGGCACGGGCAGTGTCGCCAACAAGGGGGGACGCACCGCTCGTGGCCTGGGCCTGCCCGGGCGCGCCCCGCATGCGTCGCGCTGCGCGCCCGGCATCGTCGTGCTGTCGGATTGCGAAAACGACGGCCTCCCACACGGGGGCACAGTCAAGATCATGCGTTAGCGTCTGTTCCAAACGCCGAATTCGACCGTGTAGATCTTCTCCTCGGGTATGAGCCGCGAGGTCGCCGCGTCGCGCAATACACCGAGAGTTCGTAGTCCAGCGGTTCGCCTACGAAAGAAATCGATTTCGGACTACTGGTTACCTGGACGCACGGGTACGCATCCCGCTGGGATACTGGCACCTGCCGCGAAGCGAAGCGCTACGCGCACGAACTCCCTGGAGATGGCACGTGACCCATTACGGCATGAGCGAAGCAGATATCGACCCATCCAACTTCATCATCTTCGGCGACGCCGATCTGTGCGCCGCAGCAGGCGCCCCACTCGACGAGGATGCCCCGGGCGGGCAACGGCTCGCGGGTATCGCACACGAGCTGGCCAAAGCCGAAACGGCCGAAGCGCGCCAAGCGCTCATGCGCGCCGCGCTACGCTCAGCCGGGTTCGATTCGTTGTGCTATATGCGGATTTCGCGGATCGGAGAGGCCGTGAGCCGCGTCGCTTATTTCAACGCGTACTCGGTTGCGGGCTGGGCGCAGCGCTATCTGCGCGAACGCTTTTTCGACATCGACGCTCGGCTTGCCTTCTCGAGCCGCCATGAGTGGCCGATGCTATGGGACCTCTCCTCGCTCGCCGTGTCGCCGGCCGCCACGGCCGCGAGCGGTCTGTCCGGAGCCGCGGCCGCCTCGCGCGCGGAACGCTTCGTCGCGGCCGCGCGCGAAGCCGGCATGTCGAGTGGCGTCTCGTTCGGCCTTGCTGCACCTGGCGCGCTCGACATGTGCATCGCGATGTTTTCGAGCTCGCACGTATCGAAGGCCCACATGCCCGACATGGCGATCGGTCACGCCTATGCATTGGCGGTCGGCCTGCACGAATTTCTGCTCGCACGTGCACCCCACATCCATCGCCAGGCACCGACCGCCCAGCTGAGCCCGATCCAGCGTTCCATCCTCGAGCTCGTCACGCTCGGACTCAACGACAAGGACATCGCCGAGCGTCTCAACACGTCGCATCACAATGTCGATTACTACCTGCGGCAGTTGAAGAAGCTCTACCACGCGGCCAATCGTGTGCAGCTCGCCTACATCGCAGGACGCGCGCTCGGCGCGGCCCCGACGATGACCGGTGCAAGTTCGTAGTCGTGTGCGTGTCTTCGCATCGCGAAGACACGCACCCTACGTATCATCGGATTTGAAGCCCCCTCCCGCACTGGCTATAGTTTCCCCATAGCAAGGCCGCACAAAAAGCGCGCCGCATAAGTATCAGAACATCAGTAATCCGAACCATACTTACGAAACGGGGTCATTCATGCGTGCTCTTCTGCGTAGCATCCAACGTGACGAACGCGGTGTCAGTGCAATGGAGTATGCCGTGCTTGCGGGCATCGTCGTCGTGGCGGTCGTCGCTGCCGGCTCGCTTCTCAACAACGGCACCACGGGCCTGCCAGGTCTCTTCAAAAATCTTCTCACCACGATCAACAAAGCTGGCACCCCGCCCGCCGGCGCCTAAGTCGCGTGAATCGTCGAAGCCGGTAGCGCACTAGACGGCGTTTCCGCGCGAACACGAGCACACCCTTTTGCCATGCTTGACGCACCCGGCTATGCCGCGTGCGCCGTCCTTCTCGCGCTCTCGCTCACGGACTTGCGCGCGCGGCGTTTGCCCAACCCGCTCGTAGCGGCGTTCGGCGTCCTTTACGCCGTGCATGCCTGGTCCGTCGCGACGCCGTGGACGGTGCTCGTCCAACACATCGCCACCGCCTTCGCCGGCTTTGCACTGGGCGCATGCCTCCACGCGGCCGGACGGCTCGGCGGCGGCGACGTCAAACTGGCCAGCGCGCTGCTGCTATGGGTCGGCGCACACGGCGCCATGCCGATGTTCGTGCTCGTGTCCCTCGCGGGGCTCGTCGTCGCGCTCGTCGGGCTGGCCGTCGACCGCTTCGTGCCCGCTCTGCCCTTCGCACGCCTATGGTCCGCACGGCGCGGCGTGCCGTACGGCGTCGCGCTTGCGATCGGCGGCTGGTGCGCCCTGTTGCCGCGGACCTGGCTTCCCGGATAAATCGTTCATCGCTTTGCGAGTCTAGTCATGTCGAGCACCGTGAAATTCGCATTGCTCGTGGCGCTCGCGGTCATCTCCGCGCTCGTGCTGCGTGCGCTGTACATCGCCGCGCAAGCTCAGCCCGCCGAGGTCTCCCCCACGCATCAACGCGTGCGCGTTGCCGCGGCGGACCTGCCCCCGGGTCTGCTGCTGCGCGACAGCGACCTCGCGTGGAAGGAGCTGCCGCGCAGCCAAACGCCGCCGCAAGCCGTGCGTCAGGGCGATACGACGACGCCCGACGTCGTCGGCGCCGCGATGCTGCACGCTGTCGCGGGCGGCATGCCCGTGACGTCCAAGGACGTCGTGTTTCCTAATGCGCCAGGCTTTCTCGCCGCAGCGCTCAAGCCCGATATGCGCGCCATCTCGGTCGCGATCGACGATGTATCGGGCAATGCCGGCCTCATCCAGCCGGGCGACTACGTCGATCTGATCCTCACGCAGAATCTTGCCGGCAAAACGGAGTCACCCCGGCTGTCGGTGTCGAGCGAGACGGTCGTCAATCATGCGCGCGTGCTCGCGGTCGGCTCGGAATTCACGCGACCGAAAGGCGACAACACGCAAGGCAGTGCCAATGCCCGCACCGTGACGCTCGAAGTGACGCCGCGCACCGCCGAAGTCGTCGCGATCTCGGCGCGGCTCGGCACGCTCTCGCTCGCGCTGCGCAGCTTCGCCACGCTCGTGCGCAATCCGTCCGATGAACACGCGGCCAGCGAAACCGCCGAAACCGCTCCCCCCGTATGGGCCGGCGACGTCTCGCGCGCCGTGCGTGCGCTGCCCACCGCCCCCGATGCGAACAGCTTGGCCGCGCGGGCCAACGCGGCGCCGGCCGTGCTCGTCTATCGCGGCTCGAACAAAGGCGATGCCGAGACGACAGCGTTGGCCACACCTGCCCAAACCGCAGCCGTCCCCCCCTCGGTGCCGCCGCTGCGGCTCGATACGCCTCCCGGCGAAGGCATGCCGCCCGTCGCGCAGCACAGCGCCCACACCGCCGGAGATACGCAATGAGTGCGGCTATGTTCGCAACCTTTGATCAAGCATCAACGCTTGCAGGCTTGCTCGCCGCTCGCCTGCGGGGGAAGGCGAACGCATCGTTTCGTCGATCCGTTCGTCTAGTCATATCGACGTTCGCGACCGTGGCTTTCGCCTGCCACGCCTTGCCTGCTTGCGCCGCCGATACGCTGACGATCACCGCTGGCTCCGGCGAGGTCGTGCAGTTGCCGGAGCCGGCCGTTGCCGTGTTCGTGGCCGACCCTGACGTCGCCGACATTCACGTGCCGACGCCGGGCGCGATCTTTCTGGTCGGGAAGAAGGAAGGTCACACGACACTGTTTGCGCTCGGCCGCGACAACCGCCAAATCCTGCGCCGCGCCGTGTATGTGCAGCGCGACCTCAGCGGGCTCGAAGCGCTGCTGCACGAGCGTTTCCCGCACCTGAAGCTCACGCTCGAATCAGCGCCTGGCTCGCTGATGGTGTCGGGCACCGTCAATGCGGCCGCCGACATCGATGCGATTACGCGCACGCTGACGCCCGCGCTCGGCGACAAGGAAACGCTGATCAACCACCTGACGCTTGCGCAACCGACACAGGTGTACCTGCGCGTCCGGATCGTCGAAGTCGACCGCAATGCCACGCAGCAGCTCGGCGTGAACTGGAGCGCTGTCGGCAGCATCGGCAATTTCGTCGTCGGCCTGATGAGCGGCCGCACGATTCAGGACGTGACCACGGGCGTCTACCAGTTGCCGCAGTCGAGCGCAGTCGGTGTGCTGGGTGGCTTCAAGACGGCCCATTCCAGCGTGCAAAATGTGATCGACGCGCTCGATCAGGACGGGCTGCTCACGATCCTGGCCGAGCCGAACCTGACGGTGCTCTCGGGTCAAACAGCGAGCTTTCTGGCCGGCGGTGAATTCCCGATTCCGGTCGCCCAGCAGCAAAACACGATGAGCATCGAGTTCAAGCCGTTCGGCGTGTCGCTTGCGTTCACGCCGACCGTGCTGGCCGATACGCGCATCAGCCTGAAGGTCCGCCCCGAAGTCAGCGAGATCGATCCGTCGACGAGCGTGACGACCAGTTCGATCACCGTGCCGGGTCTGTCCGTGCGGCGCGTGGAGACCACCGTCGAGCTCGCGAGCGGGCAAAGCTTCGCGATCGGCGGACTGCTGCAAAACGATACGCGCGACATCATTTCGCAGCTGCCCGGCCTCGGCAAGCTGCCCGTGCTCGGGCGTCTGTTCTCGTCGAAGAACTACCAGAACAACAAGACCGAGCTCGTCGTCATCGTGACGCCCTACCTCGTGCATCCGGCCGGCGCCGCACAAATGGCGACGCCGCTCGAAAGCGTGATGACGCCGGGCTCCGACGTCGAGCTGATCCTGCAACGCAAGACCAGCCTCGATCCGCTCGACGGCGCGACGCCACGGCTCGTCGGCGGCGCCGGATTCGTGTACTGAGGCCACCCGACCGACAACCGAAGACCGAAGAAGGCTCAAGTCATGCGCTCGAACCACCCCCTGCTCATCACGCTCTTCGCCATGCTGTTAGTTGTACTAAGCGGCTGCATGTCGACGCCGCCGACGCTCGGCATGCCCGGTGTCCCGGCCGTGCGTCTCGAGAACGGCCGCGCGCTGCCGCCCGACTGCGCGGCATTGAGGACGTCGAGCGACTTCCTCGATGCAGGCGAGCGGCGGCCCACGATGGCGTTCGGCTGCGCGACGTACACGAACCTCGCGGCGATGCTGGCCCGGCCTGCGGACCTGACCGACCCACTTCCGTTCGACGGCAGCGAACCGACGCTGGCCGCCAATGCCGTGCGCCGCTACGAAGCCGAGAAGCTGGCTCCGCTGCCCGCGACCAATACCTCGAACGTGAACAAGTGAGCACCATGAATTCCTTGCTCAACCTCACCTCGCCGCCGCGCAAGCACGCGCTGGTCGCCAATTTCGTCGCCTTCGTCGCCGACGCGCCGAGCGAGCACGTCATCGCGCGCTTCGCCGACGAGCACAACGTCGCCCATCCGTTCGTCACGACAGGCGGGATCGACGACGCGATTGCCCATCTGACGAAGATGGCTCGCTCGCCGTCGCATCTGATCGTCGACATCTCCGGCGCGGCGATGCCGCTGTCGGAACTCGATCGGCTCGCGGCCGTCTGCGAGCCGTCGGTGTCGGTCATCGTGGTGGGCGAGCGCAACGATGTGGGCCTGTACCGCAGCCTGCTCGAGCTCGGCGTGCACGACTATCTCGTCAAGCCGCTGACGCCCGAGCTGCTGCGCCGTGCGATCGGCGCGAATCGCGATGCGCCGCCCGTGCGTCAGCCGCGCACCGGCAAGGTGATCGGCTTTGCGGGCACGCGCGGCGGCGTCGGCGTGACGACCATTGCGACGAGCCTCGCCCATCATCTGGCCACCGTCGCCCATCGCCGCATTGCGCTAGTCGATCTCAATCTGCATGGCGGCACGATGAACACGCGGCTCGGCCTCAAGAGCAACAACGGGCTCGTCGACCTGCTGCGCGACACCGACCGGCTCGACCCGAAGCTCGTCGAGCGCTCGCTCGTCGTGCACGGTTCGCGCCTGTTCGTATTGTCGGCCGAGCTGCCTTACGGCGAATCGCTCCAGCCGCAGGAGGGTTCGCTGGCGGGCCTGCTCGGGCGCCTGAAACCGCACTTTCATTACGTCGTGCTCGACATCCCGGGCCAGGGCCATCCGCTCGCCGCTGCCGCGCTCGGCGAATCGCAGTTGCTTTATCTGGTCGCCGACGCGTCGATCCATTCGGCGCGCGAAGTCATGCGGCTCGCACGCTGCACCGACGGGCTCGCCCGCCCGCCCTCGCTGTCCGTCCTGCTGAACGCACCGACGCCGGCCGATGGCGCTCGCTTGAAGCCCGACGACTTTACGTCGGCGATCGGCCGCCGGGTGCTCGTCGACATGCCGTTCGACGGCGCGCTGCCGGTTCGCGCCGAGAACCTCGGCGAACCGATCGCGCTGCCGAAGTCGCGCTTTGCCGAGGCGATCGGCACATTGGCAAACAGCCTCAGCGGCCATGCACCGCCCGCCGTCCCCCGCTGGCACGAAAAGCTGTTGCGTCGAAGGAGCCGCTGATGTTCGGTCAGAAAAATCGCTTTGCGCGCATCGAGTCGGCCCGTAGCCTGGCCGCTCCCGAGCACGCCCCGCACCCGTCCGTGGCCGTGCTCGAAGCCGCGCCCCCCGGCCCGCGCGACTCGAACGCCTCAAACGACTCAAACGACTCAAACGACGCGCTGCCGACGAGCGTCGAATTACCCGACTCCGTGAGCCGCATGCCGCCTGAACCGGCGCTACCGTCCTCGCCCGCTGCGCCGAAGGCCGCACGCACCGAGACGCTGATCCGCTCCGACGGCTACCGGCTCATTCGTTCGCGCGTGCTGTCGTCGATGAACGTATCGGCCGCCGTCATGCAGACGCGCGAACAGGCGCAGCTCGAAATCGCCCGCATCGTGGCCAGCATCATCGAAGCCGAACGGCTCAAGATGACGATGATCGAGCAGTCGCAAATCATCGACGAGATGCTCAACGACATGTTCGGCGTGGGGCCCATCGAGCCGCTGCTCGCGGACGATACCGTCACCGACATCCTCGTGAACGGTGCCGATCAGGTCTACGTCGAACGGCATGGCAAGCTCGAGTTGACGCCGTTGAAGTTCCGCGACAACGCGCACGTCATCAACGTCGCCCAGCGCATCGCCGCTTCGGTCGGTCGCCGTGTCGACGAGAGCAGTCCGATGGTCGATGCGCGCCTGCCCGACGGCAGCCGCGTCAACGTCGTGCTGCCACCGCTCGCGCTCAAGGGTGCCTGCATCGCGATCCGTAAGTTCGCCAAGCGCGACATCACGCTCGCGCGCATGGTCGCGAACGGCAGTCTGTCGCGGCAGATGGCGCGCACGCTCGAGATCGGTGCCGCATGCCGGCTCAACATCGTCATATCGGGCGGCACCGGCTCGGGCAAGACGACGCTGCTCAATGCGATGTCGCACTTCATCGAAGCGCGTGAGCGCATCGTCACGATCGAAGATGCCGCCGAGCTGCAACTACAGCAGCCGCACGTGGTGAGCCTCGAAACGCGCCCGGAAAACGCGGAAGGCGCGGGCGCCGTCTCGCAGCGCGACCTCGTCCGCAACGCGTTGCGGATGCGTCCCGATCGCATCATCCTCGGCGAGACGCGCGGCTCCGAAGCGTTCGACGTGCTACAGGCGATGAACACGGGCCACGACGGCTCGATGACGACGATCCACGCGAACACGCCGCGCGATGCGATCACACGGCTCGAGAGCATGGTCATCATGGCCAACGGCAACCTGCCGCTGATTTCGATCCGCCGCCAGATCGCCAGCGCCGTGCAGCTGATCGTGCAGACCGAGCGCATGCGTGACGGCGTACGGCGCGTCACGCACATCACCGAGATCGTCGGCCTCGAAGGCGACGTGATCCTCACACAAGACTTGTTCACGTTCCGCTACGACGACGGCATCACGCACGAGGACGTCCGCGGTCGTTTCGAATGCTCGTCGCTGCGCCCCGAGTTCGCGACGCGCGCCTCGCACTTCGGGCTCGAAGACAGTCTCTTGAAGGCGATCCACGCATGACCCGCGCCAACGTGTTCGGCGTCGCCATCTTCATGACCGTGCTGATCGGCGGGTTCTTGATCGAGACCATCGCGCAATGGCGACGCACGCGACCCGCCGCGCTGATGCGCGCGCGACTCGCCACGCTCGAGGCGGGCGCGGCTTCGCTCGAACCAGCGCCTTCGGCGGAAGGCGCCGCGCTGTTTCGCGAGCGCAGGCGCACGGTGCGTCTGTGGGGCCGGCTCGACGAACGGATCACGCGCTTCGAAGTCGTGGGCGGTAAGCGCGGCGTGCAGGCCGCCATCGCGCTTGCCGTCGTCATGGCGATGGCTGCGCTGTTCGTCGGCTGTATCGACGTGGTGCCGTCCTGGGTCGCCGCCCTGCTGTTCGTCGCCCTGCCGCTCGCCTCGCTCGTGGCGACATTCCGCATGATGGCCGGGCGCTTGCGCATGCGCATGCTGAATGCGTTTCCCGATGCCCTCGACCTCATGGTGCGTGCGGTTCGCACGGGCGTGCCCGTCATGCGCGCACTCGAGATCGTCGCCGACGAATGCGCGCAGCCCGTCGCCGGCGAATTCCGCCTGATCGCCGACGCCCTGCAACTGGGCATCGAGCTCGAAACCGTGCTCACGAGCGCGATGCAGCGCCTGCGCATCCCCGAGTTTTCGTTCTTCTGCGTGGCGCTGCTGCTCCAGCGCGAGACGGGCGGCCCGCTCGGCGAAACGCTCGAGGGCTTGTCCGACATCATTCGCGCGCGCAAGGAAGTGCGGCAGAAGACGCGCGCGCTGACAGCCGAGAGCCGGCTCGCGAGCCGCATCATCGCGTGCGTGCCGCTGGTCATCTTCGGCGCGCTTTACTTGATCGACCGAGACTACGTGGGCGTTCTGCTCGATTCATCGGCGGGCCATCTGATCCTGATCGCCGCGGCCTCGCTGCTCACGACGGGCCTCGTCGTCATTCAACGCATCGCGCAACTGGACACACCGAGATGACGCTGACCCTGCTCGACGCCGTGCTCACGATGGCCGTGTTGGCATTCGCGGCGTGGGCATTCGCGCGCGGCCAACGCCCTGCCGCACGCATCGCGCGCCGCGCCCGCGCGTTGGCCGACGAGGCGCGCATCGCGCAGCCCGAGCTGGCGACGCCGCAGCCGTTCGCCAAACGCGTGGTGACACGCCTTGCCGTGCTCGGCGAACTCCTGCCGATCTTCGAAGGCCCGCATCGCAGCGACCTCGCGCGGCGCTTGACGCGCGCCGGCTTTCGCGACGCACGGGCAGTGTCGGTCCTGATCGGCGTGAAGGTCGTCGTCGGCCTGCTCGCCGCAGCCGTCGCGTTCGTCGCCGGCGGGCACGTGCCGTTCGTCGAACGCTGGTTCGTCATGCGCCTCTGCTCGGCCGGTGCCTTCTTCATGATCGGCATGATGCTGCCCGAGTTCGCCCTGCAAGCGCATGCGCGGCGGCGTCAGAAACAGATCGCCGCAGCGCTGCCCGATGCGCTCGATCTGCTCGTCATCTGCACGAACGCAGGACACAGCCTCGCCGCCAGCATCGTTCGAATCGCCGAGGAAATGCGCGACATCGCCCCCGCGCTCGCGTTCGAGCTCGAAACGACGGCACAGGAGCTGCGTCTCGACGGCGACAGCGTGGCGGTGTTGCGCAATCTCGCCGAACGTGTCGACGTGCCCTCGCTGCGCACGCTCACGACCACGCTGAGCCAGTCGCAACGCTACGGCACGCCCGTTACGCAGGCCTTGCAAGTGCTCGCACGCGCCGAGCGCAACGAGCACATGCACTTGCTCGAAGAACGCGCGGCGCGGCTGTCGATCAAGATCACGCTGCCGATGATGTTCTTCATTCTGCCGACAGTCATTCTCATTGCGGCCGGCCCGGCCGTGCTTCGCCTAATGACGGTGTTCAAATGACCGCTTCCGCTGCGTTTCCTCTCCGCCCCCCCTTGCGCGCCAGGCTGGCCGCGCTCGCCTGCGCCACACTGCTCGGCGCCTGCGCGCAAACACCCCAGGCGCCACAAGCCTTCACGCACGCACCGGCAATTCGCGCGACAACCAGCAGCGTCGGCGCATTGAACGACTTGTCGCTCGCGAAGAGCGCGCTGCAAAGCGGCGACTTGGCGCTGGCCACGTCGCTGTTCGAGAAGGCGCTCGACAAGAACCCGCGCGACGTCGACGCGCTCGACGGCCTCGCCACCGCGCTGTCGCTGACGGGCGATCTCGAACGCGCCAGGCATTACTACGAACAGGCCGCATCGCTCGCGCCGCAGCGCGTGACGCCGCTGCTCGGCTTGGCCCGCTTGTCCGTGCGCCAGCGCCGCCTCGACGAAGCCATCTCGCGCTACGAGCAGGTGCTCGAGCACGAGCCGTTGAATGCACTCGCCAGCGCGGGCCTCGGCACCGCCTATGCGATCAAGGGCGATACGCATCGCGCACAGACCATCTTCAGCGAAGCACTGCGTCAACATCCGAGCGACACGATGTTGACCGTCGATCTGGGCCTGGCGCTCGTGCTCGACGGCGAGCTGCGCAGGGGGGCGAATCTGCTGCTCAGCGTGACGGGCGATGCCAGTGCCCCCGTGCAGGCACGCCAGGATCTCGCGCTGGCCTATGGCCTGCTCGGCAACGACGGCGCGGCCGACCAGATCCTCATGCGCGATTTGCCGCGCGGATCGACCGACGACAACCTGACCTTCTACAAGGTCGTGCGCGCGCGCCTGCAACCGGGCTCGGGCGCCATGCCCGTCGCGACGCTGTCCGCGCCGAGGCATATCGGCGTGCAGCAGATCGCCCTCGAGCGGGCGGCGCCCGCTGTGCACACCGTGCCGGCATTGCAAGCGGCCGCCTCGACACTCGCCCCCGCCGCCCCGCGTCGGCGTGCTGCGATGCCCGAGCGCCTCGCGCAATACGACCCGCCGAAAACGCATCCCGCGCCCGCGTTGCAGCCGCCCCAGCAGACCGCCGCCGCGCCCGCACCGGAGCAATGGGAGCTGCACGGCCAGACCCCGCTCACCGGCATGCATTGAACACGACCATGCACGCCTCTCCCCCTCGCCTGCCATTGCACCGCCGTGCAGCTACTCAGCGCGGTGCGGTCGCGCTCGAATACGCGCTCGTGCTGCCGCTGTTTCTCGTAGCCGTCTTCGCAGTCTTCCAGTTCAGCGCCGCGTTCATCACGCAAGCGCTGCTCGACAACGCCGCACACCACGCTGCACGCCTCGCGCGCATCGGCACAATGACGGGTGGCCCGGGCAACTACGGTCCCAGGCTGACCGCGCTCGTCTGTGACGACCTGACCGTCGGCGGCCACAGCTTCGTGCCGTCGTGTGCACGGACGATCCAGATCTACGTCGCCGCGGCGAACTCGGGTGCCCCCGCAGGCAGCGGCTTTCTGACGTTGGCGCCGGCCACGGTGAACGGCACCACGATGACGCAAACGAAGGCGGCGCTCGGCCCCAGAGACGACGTCGTCCTCCAGATCGGCTACGCCTTTCCGTGGGCACTGTTCACGACCTCGGCCAACGCGATGCTCGTCTCGACCCTCGTATTCCAGACGGAGCCTTACTGATGCCGATACGCCTACGATTGCCCCAGCGGCTACGAGGGCTCTGCCGCGACACGCGCGGCACGGCCGCCATGGAGTTCGCGGTCGTGCTACCGATCATGTTCACGCTGTTGTTCGGCATCTATGAAGTCGTGCAGGTCGTGCGCGCCAACATGCAGCTCGCGAACACGGCAACCTCGATCGCCGATATGGTCGCGCAGCAAAGCGCCGGCGTCACGAGCGGGCCAGCCGGGTCCCTCGGCAACTTCTGCAAGGCGGCCCGGATGATGATGGCGCCGTTTCCGGCCGAAGCGACGAGCGGCCCCGGCACGTTCTCGGTCGCCATTGCGAGCTTGACGCACTACACGGCGGGCGGCGTGACGATCGACTGGGAAAGCGATGGGTCGTGCAAGGCCTCGGCAACGCGCCTCGGCGCTAGCGCGACCTCGCTGGCCACCTCGCCCACCAATCTTCTGCCCAACGCGGGAAGCCCTGGCGATAGCATCATCGTCGTTCAGGCTTCCTATCGATATCTTTCGGCGATCCAGTACGTGCTGCCGCTCCCTCTCGTGCTGAAGCAGACCGCGTTCGCGCGCCCGCGCGGCGATCAGCCCATCACGTGCACGGCGCCCTGCTCCTGAGGTCCGCATGTCCGTCCTGCTCGTTGCGCCCACCCGTTCACCTGCCCATGCCGGCTCGCTGCGTCGCGCTGTCGTTCGCTCGCCTCGCACTCGCGAGCGAGGCGCGACCAGCCTCACGTTCGCGCTGCTGCTGATTCCGCTTTTGCTCGTGGTCGGCTGTGCGATCGACTTTGCGCGTTTCGTCGAATACCGCAGCGCGCTGCAATCCGCGGCCGACGAAGCCGCGCTCGCGGGCGCGGCCGTCTTCTCCGATCCAAGCCACGGTCCTGCCGCCGTGGGCGTGGCTACGGAATACTTCCGCAACGCACTCCTGCCACCGAGCCTGTCTGTTTCCGCACCGAAGGTCACCGCGAACGCGAACGGCACGATCAATCCGGCACTCGGCACGGCGCCGGCCCATACGGTCACCGTCGCAGCAACAGCGACGGTCGCCACGACGCTGATGTCGCTCGTGATGCCCTCCGCGGCCTTGCATGTCACGGCCACGGCCGGCAACCCGATCGTCACGCCCCAGCTCGCGTTCACGAACGTCAATTCGATCGCCTGCGACGGCAACACCGCCTACCTGTACGAAGTGCCGCCCAACGATAGCGGCGTGGGATACGATTTCTCGAAGGTGCCGTCGTTCTCGGTCGCCTCGAACGGCGTCCAGGGCAACTACTACGAGATCGGCACGAGCTATCTGCCGGGCACGGCGAACGGCCAGTTGCCTGCGGGGCAGCAATTGCCCTCTTTCGGCGTGAATCAGCCGCTCGGCATCATGATGCGCAACGACACGAACGGCAACCTCAGCGGGTGCGGCGCCCCCGTCACGGGCGCGAACTCGTATGGTGCGCCGAACGGCGGCTCGCAGGCCTTCTATTCGTCGCTGCTGCTCAACAAGCAGCCGCCGAGCCAGTTCAGCAACTATCACTACCAAGTCACCGTGACTTCGGTGATTTGGTCGGACCGCACGGAGATCGCGTCGGTCACCACGACGCTGCCGCCCAGCATTCTGTATCCGAATGGCGCGACGATTTCGGAACCCATCGAAGGCGACGCGAAGTACAACACCCTCGCAACGTACCTCGGCATCAACGATCCGTCCTCGGGCTACTCGAACTGCACGGCGATTACGTCGACGGATTCCTCCGAGTCCCATGCATCCGCCAGGTCGCGCACGTTCGCCGTGGCGCACTCGGTCCGCCTGCCGACCACGACGACTACGTATCAATGCGAGACGCAATATCCGACGAACACCACCTCGTCCACGCCGAATTGCCTGCTGTACGTGCAGACGGGTGTGTCGCCTCAGTACATCGCTGGTTTGTCGGACTCGAGCCCTGTACCGCAAGAAGCACGTGGCAATTGCTTCCCGGTGCAAGGCGGCGGCACGCAATACGCTGCGCCGAGCTGCGCGCAGCTGTCGGCCCTCGCGGTGACGTCGGGTAACTCGCCGGTCTCGCCAGCCGCGGTGTTCTGGTGGGACGACGGCGGCGGCGTGGGGCCCAACGAGCACTATTACCTGCCGCAGGGACACTGCTCGGCCTCCAGCGTCAATGGCCCGGGCTATGGTGAGGATTGCCTCTACAAGAACAACTTTTTCGCCGCGATCTGCACGGTCAACGGCGGCAGCGGCTCGGGCCTCACCGAGGTCATCCTCACACAATGAAACTTTACGGCCCGCATCCTACGAATATTCGTAAGGTGTTCGAACTAATTCATTTAATCTGACATTTACAGGTCATCGTCGAATGCGAATCTGTGCGCCCAATGAACTCCCATTGAGCGAACATGACCGTTCATCTCGACACCTACGGCCGTGTACTGCCCGCGGCCGACACCACCCCGCCCATCTCGACGCCCCCGGCCTCGATTCACCTCTTTGCCGGGCAAAAACTGCTGCCCGGTCAGTGCATCCGCTCATCCGACGGCCGCTTCGAGTTGGATATGCAAAAGGACGGCAACCTCGTCGAGTACGACCTCACGACGCACGTCGCCGTATGGGACAGCAAGACCGACAACTCGGAGGCGACGGTCGCCGTCATGCAAAAGGACGGCAACCTCGTCCTCGACAAGGTCGACCCCGATACGATGTGCGTGACCGGCAAGAACGCCGTTTGGAGTTCGCACACGGACGGCAACGACAATGCCTTCCTGACGCTGCAACCGAGTGGCGAGTTGACGGTCGAATCGTCGTCGGCCTCGACGTTGTGGCATTCGGGCGTGCCGCTGCCCGAAGTACCGCCGCCGCAGCAGCCGATCGCGCAACCGTCCACACCGCCCGACGCCGACGCAAACGCCAAGAGCGCCGTCGGACTCTTCACGCCGGGTCAAGGCGAGGCCGGTCTCAAGCAATATCCGCTCGCACCGGGACAAAGCCCCTACTCGTTGTTCAAGGAACATAACCTGTTCGCGCAGCCCGATCTGACCGACTCCGATCCCGTCGTCAATGCCAACCTGGCGGCAACGCCCACGCTCGACCCGCAGGCATTCGGCAGCCGCCCAGCGAATCCGCCCGACGCGGCCAAGAATTTGCAGGTTGGTCAGCCCGTCACGATTCTCGACCCCACGCGCCTTCAATACCTCGAAACACAGCGCTCGCAATTGCAGCAGTTCGAACATGCCACGCGCGACGCAAAGGACGATCTGCGCGATGAGCTGACGGCGACGATCTATCAGGAACTCGATTACGCGGGCACCCAGCAGTCGGTGCCCGATACGACCGCGCTCGCGGCCTCTATTCGTGCACGTGCGCCGCAGGATACGGCATTCCAGAACGCTGTCGACGACGCCGTGAAGCGCTACGACCAGACCCTGCAAACCCAGGGCCGCACGAGCGATATGCTCGGCCGCGTCAACGCGGCGGCGAGCTCGGGCGACTGGGCGCACGTACGCTCGCTCGTGGCCGATCAGATCACGTCCGGCGTCGGCAAGGACGAAGGCTCGACAGCGCTCGGCGACATTACCGCCCGCGCGAGCGTCTATCTGACCTATGCGGGCGGCGATCCGAAGTTCGCGCAGGCCGTGCAGTCGGGCATTGCGGATGCGCAGCACACGGTGCTCGTCGATCGTCCGGTGCAGGCCGTCGTCGACGCGTATCACACGCAGGGGGCCGGCGCCGCGATGGATACCTTGAGCCGGGTAACCGACCCGCAGACCGCCACGATGGCTCAGGTCGGGCAAATCATGGCCGACCCGCGCGTGCAGCAAACCGTCAAGCAAGTGCTCGGTGACGTGGCCGCATGGCAAGGCGACGACAAGCTCAACCCGACCCGCGTCATGCAACCGCTCTCCGCCGCATGCCAGCATGCGATCGAAAGCGACGGCGGGCACAATGGTCTCGGCAAGCAGGCCGTCGATGCGATCGCCACGAACATCGTCGCGCAAGCCGACGGCACACCGCCGGGGCACGGGCTGGACGTGTTTCAAAGCGCCCCGCTCACGCAGCAGATGTTCGCCGATGCCGCACGCCAGGGCAACGTCGCGCTTGCATTCGCGGTCGGCGCGCAAGCCAAGCTTTACCGCAACCCGATGTATGCGAGCGGCGCGCTCGACGGCGCGCGCCAGGGGCTCGATGCGGTCCTCGGCTCGGTCGGCTCGCTGAAGAAGAAGATCGAGAAGGACGGCGCATTCATCGGCGAGCCGCTCGCGACGTGGGGCGGCGACAGCACGCCTGAACAACAGAGCCAGCTCATCGATACGCTACTGGCCGAGAACTCTGACGACGCGAAGAAACTCGAGGACGATTCAGGCTCGATCCCTGCCTTGCAGGAGACGGTCGATGGCGCGCAGTCGGCCATTCAGGCCTATGGCGGCGAACTAAAAGGCGTCGAAGGGTTCGATACCGACGTGCCGACCAAGTGGCAGCCTGGGCAGTACCAGTGGTCGGTCAGTGGCTCGCCGAGCATCACCAAAGCGTTCGACGGCATCGGCAAGCTCGGGCTGCTCGAGCCCTCGAACCAAGGCGAGCCGACCAACACACTGTGGCTGCAACGCTCGATGCGCAAGGTCTACGAGCAACTCGGCAAGCGCCTGATCGCGGGCATGGCCTCCGGCTCCGACGCCATCTTGAGCGCAGGCGGCGCCAAGCTCACGCAATCGGTATGGTCACGCTTGAACAAGGGCGTCGGCGCCGTGCTGTATTTTCAGAACGCCGCCTATACGCTCGGCAATATCAACGAAGGTGGCCTGCTCCCGGCATTGCAAAACGGCGCTTCGGGCATCCGACAGGATCTCGGCGGCATCTCGTATGCGCTGGCGGCCGGCATCCCCAACGGCAAACTCGACCTCATCCGCCCGAAGTCAGGTGAAACACCGCTGGCCAAGAGCTATAAGGCACTCGTCAACCAGCTCGACGGGCTCGACCTGACCGCCAAGGCGAGCGGCACGCTGAAAGTGTCGCTGAAGCTGGCGATGCAGAACACGTCGGACTTCGCCTCGGCGATCCTCGGCTTGACCGAGGCGGCGCAGAACTTTCATGACGGCAAGACGATCCAGGGCGTCGGCAACTTGCTCAATGCGGCCGGCTACGCGGCATTGCTGACGGGTCCCGGCATCGACGCGTCGGAACTTCCGGCTGGCGCGCGCGTGCTGGGTCTGGCCGGCGATACGTGGGATCTGATCGGCGGCCCGGCCGTCGCCGTGGCGGCCATACTCGTCACGAGCGCCGACGCCTACGACCACTCCCACGAGCACGATGGCAACGATGCGCAGATGCTCAAGGCGATGGGCGTCAAAGGTCCGATCGCCGATCAGCTCGCCAAGCACGCGACGTCGTTCGACGGCGCACCGCCGAGCGCCGGCGCGTTCCTGACTGCCTACTTCAAGAACGCGAACGCCTCGCAGGATGAAATGGTCGCGTGGCTCAACACGCTGAGCCCGCATGATGCCGATGCGATGGCGAGCGCGTTGAAGGCCGGCGACGGCCTCTGGCAGAAGGAGCCGATCGCGCAGGCCTCGCAGCAATTCGACGACGCACTGCTCAACTACGGCATCATGCCGCCCGTGCGTTTCTGACCTCCCCGTGCGCGGCCGCTCCCTTGTCGGCGGGCGGTCGCGCACGGTTGGTCTGCAGACCTAATGCTTCCATGCCAGGCGCGCCGCCATGTAGACAAGCTGCGCGCGATTTTCGACGTTGAATACCTTTTGCAACATCTTGACGTGATAGCTGACTCGATGCAGCGAAGTCGACGTGGCATCGGCGATCTCCTGGTCCGACAGCCCCGTGACGAGCCGCCCGAGTACGGCGGCCTGCTCGTCCGTCAATGTGATCGCGCGCGCGCGGCGCACGCACGCGTCGATATAGGGCTGCATGAACCGATGCACGGTCAGCGCCACAGCCAGCGCGCCGCCGATCGCGCGATCGTCGATCCATTCGGTGTGGCTCGCCTCCGACGTCATGCTCACGGCGACACGCAAATCGGAATGAAATGCCGACAAATTCATAATTAGGCCGCAATTCATACCGTGTGCTCGCAAGCTCGCTGAAAGCAATCGTACGCGCGGATCGCTCATATCGCTTTCTTTCACATTGAGTTGGTCGGCTTGCCATATCGACGGCAAACCGTTTTGCCGCATTCCGATATAGCGGGGATCGGTTTCATAGAGCTTTTCTTTCAAATAGGCGCGCGCAAAGGAGACATTGGACAAATCGCGCAACGAATACGCGCGCAACATGCGGCGCCCAATCATTTCGTAGGCGATGTAGTTGAGCGTCCTGAAGCCCACTTGGCGCAGCCGTGTGCGGCACTCGAGCAGTTCGGCGGTATGGCGCTCGAGGTCCGCAGCCGGATCGATCTGTTGCAAATACGCAAGTGCTTCCGTTTGCGTAAACCACACAACTGTTGGAAATCCGTCATCGGGTGTCATAGGGATTCGTGTCTCGCTGCCGACATGTTTTTTTATGCTTATTATTACGCGATGTTACGCATGAGATGTCGGCAATCACGCATTGCCGCTTATCGCGAAGCAAAAAGCAAATCTCGACTGGAGGCTCTTCGATGCATCACGCCGCATTGCGCGAGAACGACACGGCATTCATTCCAGCCCCGCATGTGCTCGACTCCGAACAGCCGAACGTGCCGGGCAGAAGCAGCCTCACCGAAGTCGTTTGGTGCAACGACCCACGCCAGCCGATCGCGATGCAGCAGCAAGGCCCTCGCCTCGGTATCGCTGCGGCGCTCGCCGGTGCGCACAATGCGGCCGAGCGTCATCGCATCGTCAGCGCGCTACTGCATCTGATCGGCTTCTCGACGTTCGCCTACGTCGCACTCGAGCTCACGCGCGAGCGCGTCGACCGTCTGTTCCTGCACGAAGCATTCATACCGCCGACGTACCGGGGCGACTATGTACGCCAACGCTACCACGAGATCGATCCGCGCACCCTCGGCGCACGCCGAGCGAACGCGCCGATGGTGTGGGATCTGCACCATCTTCGCGAGCAAACGAAGGACGCCGACCTGGTCAGTATCGACCAGGGCCACGAAGCGTTCGAGGGGTTCCTCTCGATGATGCGCGACGACGGCATGTGCAGCGGCCTCATGTTCCCGATGGCGATCCCGGGTACGCGCATGCATGCGTTCATGAGCTTCACGGCACCGCGGCGCAATCGCGACTGGATGACCTCGACGACGATCGAGCAGGCGCTGTCGATCGGCATGTCCGTGCATACGTTCGCGTCCTCGCAGCTGCTCGCGGCCGCGCGCGAGCGCTCGCCCAACGGGCTGACGCCGTTCGAACGCGAACTGCTCGTCGGCATTGCCGAAGGTGCCTCGGACAAGGAGATCGGCCGCCGCCTCGACACGAGCCAGCACAACGTCGACTATCACCTGCGCAAGCTGCGCAAGCGCTTTAACGCAGCCAACCGTATCGAGCTGACCTACCTGACATCCAAGCTCGAGCTGATCTGAACGCGTTGCCTTGGCTCAGTCGCCGCGCTTCGATCGGTTCGCAGTGCAGATCTTCCGCCCCTCGACACGCGGCTACGCTGTGCCGCCGTCGAGCAGGTCGGCGCGCAGCGCTATAGCTCGAGCACGAGCTTGCCGCCCTTGGCGCGCGAACAGCAGGCCATCATACGAGTGTTCGACTCACGTTCCGACTTGCTCAGCACGGCATCGCGATGCTCGACCTCACCGGCGAGTACGTGCACTTCACATGAACCGCATAAGCCTTCCTCGCAGCCGCTCGGCACGTCGACGTTGTGCTTGCGCAGCACGCCGAGCAATGTCTGGCCCGCCGGCACCGTGAGCTGCAGCGCCGAATCCTCGAGCTCGACTTCGAACGCCTGATCATGCGTGTGATCGAGCGGCGTGAGCACCGACGCGAAGCGTTCGATCCGCAGTGAATCAGCAGGCCACGCGGCGCTCGCGAGTTCCAGCGCATCGAGCAGCCGCGCTGGCCCGCAGGCATAGACGGGTGTCCCCGGTTCGACGCGCAGCGCATCGAGCGTGTTGCGCGTCCCTTCCTGCGATACGTACAGATGCAGTCGCGCGCCATGCTGCTGCACCAGCTCGTCGAGCAAGACCATCGACGCCCGCGAGCGACCGCTGTAGTGGAGTTCGTAGTCGAGGCCGAGCGCCTTTGCGCGGTGCGCCATCGCACTGATCGGCGTGATGCCGATGCCGCCCGCGACGAAGATCGCCTTGCGGGCCTGCTCGTCGAAACGAAAGTGATTGCGTGGGCCGCGGATACGTAACGATAGCCCGACCTTCGCATGCGCATGCAGCCATGCCGAACCACCGCGGCTGTTCGGCTCGCGCAGGACCGCGATCTCGAACGCGCGCGCATCCATGGGATCGCCGCACAGCGAATACTGCCGCAACAGTCCCGCCGAGCCGCATTCGACGTCGATGTGCGCGCCTGGCGTCCAGCGTGGCAGCGCCCTTCCGTCCGGCGCTTCGAGGCGAATCCGGATGATGTCGTGTGCAGCTTGATCGATGGATGCGATCGTCACGGTACGTGTGACCGCTTGCGCCGACGGCTCGCCGATGCGCACGGCAGCACGCGGAGTCAGCGCCGCACGATCGGCCCGCTCAGGATTGAGCATCGGGTCCCATTCGACGCATAAATGCTCGGGACCACGAAACGACGTGTTGGGGACGTACGTGAAGCGCTGCTTGGCCAGCCGCATGTGCGGCAGGCGGCGGGTGAACTCGTCGAGCAGGATCTGCATCTCCATGCGCGCGAGGTTCTTGCCCATGCATTGATGGGCGCCATAACCGAACGTGAGGTGATCGCCCGCATTGTCGCGGCGAATATCGAAGCAATCGGCATCGTCGAAACGCCGTTCGTCGTGATTGGCCGACGACGTGACGATCAGCAGCTTCGCGCCAGCCGGAATGTCGACCCCGCCGATCGTGACGTCCTTCGTCGCAAGTCGACGCCAGGCCGCGATCGACCCGTTATGACGCAAGCACTCCTCGACCGCGTTCGGAATGAGGCTCGGGTCTTCGCACAGATCGCGCCATGCATCGGGATGCTCGAGCAGCAGCTTCAGGGCGTTGGCCGTCGCATTGGCCGTCGTCTCATGCGCGGCAACGATGCCGGCCATCATCATCGAATGCAGATACGAATCGGTGACGACCTCGGGCAACGCCTTCTGCTTGCGAATACCGTATTGCATCCAGCCCGGATTGCCCGGGTCCTCGCGCATCTTCTCGAGCACCTTGCCCGCGAATTGCCAGAACTTGCCGACCGCGCGTGCGACCTGCACCTGCTCGTGGGGCTGCGGCCGGCCCCAGGTGTTGACCGTGTGCGCGATCGAATATTGGCGCAGCATGTCCATGTCTTCCTCGGGGACGCCGAGAAAGTGCAACGCCACCGTCAGCGGCACCTCCCACAGCATCTGATCCACGAGATCGGCATGGCCGTCGTCGATGAAGCGGTCGACATACTCGCGCGCGAGCCGCCGCACGAGCGGTTCGTGCTGTTTGAGCGCCTCAGGTGTGAACGGCTCCATCAACGCGCGACGACGCGGCATATGCGCGGGCTCATCCTCGTTCACGAGCGTGCGGTTCATTGCGTAGCCGTACGATGCGAGCACCGCGTTGGCCTCGGGGCCGGTCGGCGTGATCTTTTCGAGCGCGATCGACGGACTGAACGTGAGGTTGTCGCGGAAGACAGCCTTGATATCGTCATAACGCGTGACGACCCAATAACCGAGCTTCGGGCTGTAGAAGACAGGCTCCTGCTCGCGCGCCCAGCGCACGTATTCGGGCGGGTCCTGCTGATAGCCGTCTTCGAACGGATCGAACGCGCTAGCGCGCGGACTGACCGGGCAGCCGGTCGGCGTCAGCGGCGCGTCCTGGGCAACAGCCTGATGGAACGGACACTGGCCGACGCGGTTCGGCTCGGTGGCATCGCTCATGCTCCCCTCCTGCGGTTCTCCTGCACTCGGCGCGAAATCGCACTCGCGCTGGCGTAACTATAGCGAGTGGACGCAACGGACCCACGCGAAGTGCCGCATTCCGGGGAGCGAGTTTGATCAAGCCGGCACGGAGGCCGCCGACGTGACGGTCAAATGCACCGGCTGATCTGGCCGCAGCATGACGTTCATGACGGGCCGCGGGGCCGTCATGCCTTCCGGCACTGACAGGTTGAAGCGCTGCAGCACCATCGCAGCGATAACCGTCATCTCCGTCATGGCCAGGTGTTGCCCCAGGCAAACTCGAGGACCGATGCCGAACGGCGAATAAGCCCCGCGTGGAATCTCAGGTGCCTCGGGGCCAAAGCGATCGGGGCGGAAGGCGCTTGGCTCCGGGAACCATCGAGGGTCGTGATGCATGAGTTGCACTGGCACCAGGAACATGGTTCGCGCCGGCAGTTGCCATGCCCCCAGGGTGATGGGCTTCGTGCTTCGGCGACTGAAAAGTACGGCCGCAGTCGGATAGAGGCGCTGCGTCTCTTTGATCGTCTGGGTCAGATAATTCAGCGATGGGAGCGTGTCTGGCGTCGGCACCTGGCCTTGCAGAATCTGCGCGACTTCGGCCCGTGCAACGGCTTGTGCTTCCGGGTTCGATGCCATGCACCATGCCCACCAGACCAACGTGGCTGCTGTCGTTTCATGTCCGGCTAGGAACGCCGTCATGCACTCGTCACGGACGGCTTGCAGCGGCCACGCCGACGCATCGCTCTCGTGCAGCGCTAGAAGCCGGGTCAGCAGATCGTCGGGCCTTGCGTGACGCGGCACCTTGAGCCGTGTTTGCAGATAGCGTTCAATCAAGCCCTTCAGATCTGCTAGCGCTTGCCGCTTGGCGCGTTTCCAGGGCACCCAATCGGGCAAGCTTGCGGGCCAGTAGAACTCGGCGTTGGCCGCTGCGCTGACGACGCGGACGGCGTTTTCCGCGATGCGGGCATCCGCGCCGATTCCGCCCGAAAACGTCATCTGCAGGATCACCTCCATGGTCAGCGACGTGAGTGCGCTTTCGATGGGCCAGTGCGGGTCGTCCGTTGGCCACTGCGCAAGGGCCTGCTGAGTGGTGGCGGCCATGGTCGGCAAGAAGGCTTGCACGGCCTTCGGCGAAAAACTCGATTGCAAGGTGTGTCGCTTGTTGCGCCAGGCGTCGCCTTCGGCAGTGAGCACGCTGTGCCCGTGCAATTGAGAAAAAATGCGTATGCCGCGCTCCCAACGAATCAGCGCGTCATGGTGCGTGAGCAGCAGCTCGCGCGCGAGTTGGGGATCGGTGACGACGATCTCATGTTCAGGCCAGAAGCGCAGATGCACCACGTCGCCAAACTCCCGTTGCCATGCAGTCAGCGTGCCAAGCAGATCGCGCGACATTTTGTTCAGCAAGCTCCAGCCGGTGAGGCCAGTAGGTGGTCCGGGAGGCCATACGCCGGGGGGATTGAGAGGGATTGCGGCCGTCGGGGACGGCGCGTCCTGATGGAATGGGCAGCCGGAGGACGTTGGCGAATTCATGGGGCACCTACGAGTCACAGTGAAGTTACGTGTTATCCGATGTCGTGCACCTCGGATGATTCGCCAATGGACGCCCCCTGTCTTGAACGCAAACGACATCGACACGCGTGCCATGCCTGCCTATACTGCGCGGTCATGTCCCTCGAGTTGCCCCCCACACTGCGACCATGCCCCGCTCCCTCCGAGCGCGCGGCCCGCGCATTGCGCGACGGCGAGAGTCCTCACACACGGCTATATCTGGCGCCGCCTGCGTTGCAAGGCGCGATCGTGGCCATCGTCTGTCGAGATACGCGCGGCTTCGAGTTGAGCGACGCTCAGCGCTTATCGCATTTCCCCGCCTCAGCGCTCGTGTGTCTTTCCTGGTACCAAGGAGTCGATATGGGGCTCGTGGAACAGACCGACGACGGTCCCACGTGGCAGCCGTTTGGTACGGCGGTCACGCTGTCGGGCAGCCAGTCCCGCCCCACCATAAGCTGGGCGCCGACCACCGGGCACGGGGGCATGGTGTGCTTCACCGCGGATGCGGCGCAGGCATTGTTCGACCTTGATTTGTCCGCGGTCCAGGACCGCTTTGTCGATGCCCGCGAACTGCTTGGCGAGGCTTGGCGGCCGTTCCTGGAGGCACTGCTCGAGACCGATGGCGATGCGCAAGCGCTGGCCGTGCTGGAGCGGTATCTTTCGGTGCGTTGGCTCGCGCTACAGGGCCACCGTTCGGTGATGTCCTCGCTGCGCCAGGCCGGGCGCCATTGGGTCGGACGCCTCGCTTGGCAGGCCCACGAATGGCGGCGAACACACAGTCCGCGCCAAGTCGAACGCCGCATCAAGGCGTACAGCGGGCGCTCATTGCGTGAGTGGCAATCGCTCGTCAAAACGGAAAGTGCGTTCTTTGCGGCGCGGGAGCGGTACGACGCTGGCCAGCCCTTCGACTTGGCCACGCTGGCTCATAACGAAGGCTTTGCCGACCAAGCGCACTTGAGCCGCGCGGTCAAACGCATCTCCGGGTTCTCGCCCAGCGAGTTCGCCCAGCGCTTTATCGAAGACGAATCGTTTTGGGTGTATCGGCTGTGGGTGTGAGCGAAGAAGGCTTCACGCGCTTTCCGCCGCGCTCAGCATCCGTTCGAGAACTGTCGTCAGCCTGCGCACGCGCTCGACGTTGCGCTGCCCGATGGCAAGCGAGAGAAAACCGATGATCCACAGAGACGCGTAAAAAGCCGTCGCGCGAATGCACTCGCCCTCGGGCGCCCAGCAGCGCAGCAGCGCCTCGGCATAAGGGCGGCCGCGCTCTCCCACCTCAGTGTCGATGTGCGCGAGCGTCGCACCCAACACGAGCAGCGGATCGCCGTAACATACCGTGTCGAAGTCGATCAGACCACTCAGCTCGCCGCCGTCCACCAGTACGTTTTTGATTGTCAGGTCGTCGAGAAAGCAGGTCGGTCGCAGCGTATCGAAATATCCCTCGAGCGAGGCACGCACGAGGCCGAGGCGCGCGCGAAAGCGATCAAGCGGAGTGGCATCCGTGCGCGCGAGCGTGGCGACGAGAAGTTCGGTCGGCGCGAGTTCGCCAAAGACCTCAGTCCAGCGTGCATGGGGCGCGCGAGCGCCGATCGCACCCCAGCCGAATCTGCCCTCCGCAGCGGCGGGCTGCCATTGCCCAACCCGGCACTGGAACTCACATAGAGTTTCCGCAATCCGTTCGGTTTGCCTCGCATCGAGCGAGCCGAGAACATAGTAAAGATCGCGCCCGGGAAGCCAGTCGAGCACCACGAAATCGCCGCCCGCGGGCGTGACGCCTTGCGCGTGGACTTCCTGCACCGGCAGTCCGAGGCCCCGCAGCACGGCGAGATTCGAACGGGTATGCAAAAAGGTTCCCGCCTCCGGGCTCGCGCGCACCGCCAGCGAACGACCGCCGGCCATGCGCGCGCGATACACCGCGTTGCCGCTGTGAGTGAACGCCTGGCGCTCGAGCCGTAGCGGCCGCTCACCGAGTGCGTCCTCCATGCATTGCGCGATCGCCGCGTCGTCGTTGCCGCCCTGCTCGCCCATCTCGATACCTACCCTGCCTCAACAGGGAAGGATTTAAGCAACGGGGGCTACTCGCGGCAATTGCTCGAATATTAAGCAATGTTGCCGTCGTTATCAGGCGTCCTGCGCAGACGGTGCTGGACCGTCACCGCTGTCATGGAACGTAACGGCCTGAAAGATTCCGCCGTGCGACCCAACGCATCACCGGGTTTTCGCCAAGTGAGTTCGCCCGGCGCTTTATCGAGGACGAATCGTTTTGGGTGTATCGATTGTGGGTGTAAGTGCCCACGGGCCAAGTGGTGGCTTCTTATCCCTCGCTGATGCAGGTCCAATGTCGATCGACCGGACCCGCAACGATGCTATATTTTCCTCGCCAGCCTAAGCATCCGACTTGGCGCTCCGAACGAATCGGGCTGGAATGCCGGCAACCAGCGTGCCCTCCCCAACATCCTTCGTCACGACGGATCCCGAAGCAACGATCGCATGGGCACCGATTCGCGTTCCGGGAAGCAGCGTTGCGCCAGCCCCAATAAACGCGGAACGTTCAATGATCGGGCCCGTGATGTGTTCGCCGAATCCGGCTCGAATCTGGTTGTCATTCGCAGTGCCAACCATCGTGCTCACAAAAACATCGTCCTCGAGGCGGGCATTTCCGGTGATGTGCGTATTGTCCATGATCTTCACGCGATCACCGACGGTCGTATCGTAGTTGATCGTGACGTACCGGCTGACGATGCAGCGACTACCGATTCTGCACTTCTCGCGAATCGATGCCCCATCTCCAAGCAAAGTATTTGCACCAATCTTCACATCATAAAAGACGACCGCATGCGGCCCAATTGAGCATTCGTCGCCGATATCGACGAACCGGTCAAACTGCGGCAGGCGTGCGGTTGCCCCGGCACCCTTCGGCTCCTTGCCGACGAAAGCGCCTGGGAAGATTTCTACTCCGCGCCCGAGTCGAACGCCATCTGAGACAACAACGTGTGGATGAATAATCGTGCCGTCACCGATTTCGACCTCGCCAATGACAGCGTAAGGACCAATACGAACGTTTTCACCGATCACGGCCTTTTCAGACACGATTGCCGTTGGATGTATGTCTCTCATTTTTTACCTCTATACAGAATGACTGGGTCGATCGCGACTGCTGGAAGGATGTCCATTACAGCACACTTCCACCGTATGTTCGCATCAACAAAAACAGGTTTGCCCGGAGCGGTCGCAACCATGCTCGACGGTCTCTTGCAAGAGATCCCGGGGCCGAGCACATGCATCGATGCATATCGAGAAAAGCGCGCTATCGACGGACGAAGCGAACAAGAAAAAACCCGCACAGCATGACACTGTGCGGGTTTTTTAATCTGGTCGGGGCGAGAGGATTTGAACCTCCGACCACCTGCACCCCATGCAGGTACGCTACCAGGCTGCGCTACGCCCCGAAAGCGTGAAAGTATAACAGAGACTTTCACTAATTAGAACCACTATCGTACGACTATCGACGCAGCAAATCGATGATCCCGAGCAAGTCCTTGCGCAGCTGATCGACATCGACCGCTTCCTGCTGCGCGGCCACCTCGCCAGCAACATCCGCAGCCTCCTCGACCACCGCGTCATTCGCGCTCTGCGGCACAGCCACTTCCTCGATCACGCCACCACGCGCGTCGAGACGATTGCGTGCGCCGTTGATCGTAAAGCCCTGTTCGTACAGCAGCTCGCGAATCCGCCGAATCAACAGCACCTCGTGGTGCTGATAGTAACGGCGATTGCCGCGGCGCTTCACCGGACGCAACTGCGTGAACTCCTGCTCCCAGTACCGCAGCACATGCGGCTTGACGCCGCACAGCTCGCTGACTTCACCGATCGTGAAGTAGCGCTTCGCCGGAATCGGGGGCAACACTACTTTCTCAACCGTCGTGGTCATCGTCAGTTAACCGTCGTGGTGAAGGCCCACCCATGGGCGCGCCGCGCAACAATCAGCGCGGGAAGCTCGCTTCGGCGCCGCTCTCGACGAGCGCCTTCAGCTTTTGACTTGCGTGGAACGTCACGACACGACGCGCCGCGATCGGAATCGCTTCGCCCGTCTTCGGGTTGCGTCCCGGCCGCTGCGGCTTGTCGCGCAGTTGAAAATTACCGAAGCCCGACAGCTTCACGCTGTCGCCGCCTTCGAGCGCATCGCGAATCACCTCGAAGAACGCCTCCACCATGTCCTTCGCCTCCCGCTTGTTGAGCCCGACATTGTCGAACAGCAACTCGGCAAGCTCGGCTTTGGTGAGCGTCGGCGTTTCGGCGGAAGTGCCGACAGACGGCGGTGTCGGAATTTCGCGGATCATAGCGCCACGCTGCGCCGCAAGAAGGGCTTCGAAATCACTCGAGTTCATTTCGTTCATGTCTAAAAACGGCGGCTAACCGATGCCGGCGCCATGCGCCGGCATCCTCTCAAGCAGTTCGCGCTATCTCAGCGCAACCGGGCGCCGTAGACTCGAGCCAGGCGATCCACCAAGGCCTTGACGGCCAGATCGACCGTCTCGTCTTGCAGCGTGCCGCCTGCATCTTGCAGGGTCACGCGGAACGCAAGGCTCTTCTCGTGCGCCGCCAGGCCACCGGAAGTACTTGATTTTGCACGAAATTCATCGAACAGCGCAACCCTCTGAACGAATCGGCAAGCGTCTTCCGCGAGCGCCTTCTGCATCTCGTCGAGCAGCGCCTGAACCTCGATCTTCTGATCGACCACCACAGCGATGTCGCGTCGCACCGGCGGGAATTTCGACACTTCCGTCGGCGTCGGCAGCGCACGCTCGATCAACGCCTCGGCGTCGATTTCGAACAGAATCGGCGCATGCGGCAAGTCGTACTTCTGCATCCAGCGCGGATGCAGCTCGCCCAGCCAGCCCACCTCACGGCCATCGACCTCGATGCGCGCGCTACGCCCCGGGTGCAGTGCCGGATGCTCGGCCTTCACGAAACGCACGACGCGCGGCGCGAACAACGCCTCGACATCGGCCTTCACGTCGAAGAAGTCGACCGTGCGCGAGGCGACGCCCCACTGCTCTTCACAGGCCGGCCCGTATGCGAGTGCACCGATACGCTTGGGCTGCGCATAGCCTTCGACGACCAGCTCGCTTGCCGCAACCGACGCATCGCGCAGGAACACGCGCCCCGCTTCGAACACGCGCACACGATCGGCACGACGATTCAGATTACGACGCAGCACGTCGATGAGGCTGCCGAACAACGTCGTGCGCATGACGGACAGCTGGCTCGCGATCGGATTGACCACGCGTACCGGATGCGCATTACCCGCGAAGTCGAGCTCCCAGCTCTCGTCGACGAAGCTGAAGTTGATCGTCTCCGCATAATCGCGCGCGGCCAGCGCATGGCGGATCGTATGGATCGAGCGACGCGTCTCGTTCGTCGCACGCATCGCGTTCGACGCAACGGGCGGACGGGCCGGAATCTTTTCGAAGCCGTAAATGCGTGCGACTTCCTCGATCAGATCTTCTTCGATCTCGATGTCGAAGCGATACGAAGGCGGCGTCACCGAGAACGCTTCGCCATCGAACGCATGAACCAAGCCGAGGCGCGTGAAGATCTGCGCCATCTCCTCGGCCGTGATCGCCACGCCGATAATGCGCTGTGCACGCGCGACGCGCATCTTCACGGGCTCGCGCGTGGGAAGGTTGACGACGTGATCGTCGACTGCACCCGCCTGGCCGCCGCAGATGTCGAGAATCAGGCGCGTGATGCGTTCGATGTGCTCGACGGTCGTCGCGTAGTCGACGCCACGTTCGAAACGATGCGCGGCATCGGTCGAGAAGTTGTACTTGCGCGCGCGGCCGCGAATGCTATCGGGCCACCAGAACGCCGCTTCGAGGTAGATGTTGGTCGTGTCGAGCGTCACAGCCGTGCTGTCACCACCCATGATGCCGGCCAGGCTCTCGACCTGGTGATCGTCGACGATCACGCCGACCGTTTCGTCGAGCTCGACCGTATTGCCGTTCAGCAGCTTGAGCGATTCGCCGCGACGCCCCCAGCGCACCTCGAGGCCACCGTGGATCTTGTCGAGATCGAACACGTGCGAAGGACGCCCGAGTTCGAGCATCACATAGTTCGAGATGTCGACGAGCGCCGAGATGCTGCGCTGGCCGGCGCGTTCGAGCCGTTCGACCATCCAGTGCGGCGTCTGCGCGCGCGCGTTCACGCCGCGAATCACACGGCCCGAGAAGCGGCCGCACAGCTCAGGCGCGGCAACCTTGACGGGCAGCGTCTCGTTCAGCGTGACGGCGACGGGCTCGATCGCGAGCGGCTTGAGCGGCGCGCCCGTAATGGCGGCCGTCTCGCGCGCGACACCGAACACCGACAGGCAGTCGGCCTTGTTCGGCGTGAGCTTGATTTCGAAAATCGTGTCGTCGAGATTGAGCGTCTCGCGAATGTCCTGGCCGATCGGCGTGTCGTCGGCGAGGATCAAGAGACCGCTGTGCTCTTCCGAGAGCTTGAGCTCGCGCGCCGAGCACAGCATGCCCTGGCTTTCGACGCCGCGCAGCTTCGACAGCTTGATCGCGAACGGCGTACCACCTTCCTCGACGGGCGGCAGCTGCGCGCCCACGAGCGCGACGGGCACCTTGATGCCAGCCGCGACGTTCGGCGCACCGCAGACGATCTGGAGCACGCTGCCCGTGCCGGCGTCGACCTGACACACGTTGAGCTTGTCCGCATCCGGGTGCTTGACCACCTCGAGTACGCGGCCGACCACGATCTTCGACGTCGGCGGCGCGGCCCGGCGCAACGATTCGACCTCGAGGCCCGCCATCGTCAACGCATGCGAGAGTTGCTCCGTCGTCAGTTGCGGATCGACAAACGTTCGGAGCCAGGATTCAGGGAATTGCATGAGTGTCTACGTTCGAATGGGTTGGTCCACGTCCGGCCCGCCGCTGTTTCGCGCGGCGCTAGACCGGATCACCGCTCGCGGTGCCATCGCACCGCGCGAGCGTCGTCAGGCGAATTGCCGCAGAAAGCGCAGGTCGTTCTCGAAGAAGAGCCGCAGATCCTGCACGCCGTAGCGCAGCATCGTCAGGCGCTCGAGGCCGCTGCCGAAGGCGAAGCCGATGTAGCGCTCGGGATCGAGTCCCATGTTGCGGATTACGTTCGGATGCACCTGGCCCGAGCCCGAAATCTCGAGCCACTTGCCGGCATTCTTGCCCTCTTCGAACATCATGTCGATTTCGGCCGACGGTTCGGTGAACGGGAAGTACGACGGGCGGAAACGCACGAGGATGTCGTCGCGCTCGAAGAACTTCTTGAGGAAATCGGTGTAGACGCCTTTCAGGTCCGCGAAGCTGATGTTCTCGTCGATCCACAAGCCTTCGACCTGATTGAACATCGGCGAATGGGTCGCATCGCTGTCGACGCGATAGGTGCGTCCCGGCACGATCACCTTGATGGGCGGCGGGTTGCTGCGCGCATAGCGCACCTGCATCGGGCTCGTGTGCGTCCGCAGCAGCAGCTGACGGCCACTCGCGTCGTTGCCGTCGACATAGAACGTGTCCTGCATCGAACGCGCCGGATGGTTCTCGGGGCTGTTCAGCGCAGTGAAGTTGTACCAGTCGGTTTCGATCTCGGGACCGTCGGCCACGTCGAAGCCGATCGAGCCGAAGATCTGCTCGACGCGCTCCCACGTGCGCATCACGGGGTGCAGGCTGCCCGCGCCCTGACCGCGGCCCGGCAGCGTGACGTCGATGGCCTCGGCGGCCAGGCGCTGGTTCAGCAGCGCCTCGGCCAGCGCGTCGCGGCGCGCCGTCAGCGCCGCCTCGACCTGCTGCTTGACGACGTTGATCCGCGCCCCCTCGGTCTTGCGCGTGTCGGGATCGAGCTTGCCGAGCCCTTTCAACATTTCGGTCAGCACGCCAGCCTTGCCGAGGAAGCGCGCCTTCTCGTTTTCGAGCGTGACGCCGTCGGCGGCTTGTTCGAAGGCTGCGCGCGCGTCAGCGACAATCTGATCCAGATCCATTGATCCCTTCATTTCAACGTCGATGAATAGTTACGAAGCGAAGAAACGCTTCACCAACAAAAACGGGGCTCGGTGAGGAGCCCCGTTTCTGTCGCGGCGATATCGGCGCGGAGCCGACATCGCCACCACGAACCACGCAGTGACTAATTTCTCAATTAGGCTGCAACGGCGGCTTTCACCTGCTTGACGATCGCAGCAAAAGCAGCCTTGTCGAACACGGCCATATCGGCCAGGACCTTACGGTCGAGTTCGATCGACGCCTTCTTCAGGCCGTTGATGAACACGCTGTAGGTCATGTCGTGCTGACGCACCGCCGCGTTGATACGCGTGATCCACAGTGCGCGGAACACACGCTTCTTGTTGCGACGGTCACGATACGCGTACTGACCAGCGCGCATGACCGCCTGCTTGGCGATGCGATAGACGTTATTGCGGCGGCCGCGGTAGCCCTTCGCAAGATTAATGACCTTCTTGTGGCGGGCACGTGCTGTAACCCCACGTTTGACTCGAGGCATGTTTCGCTCCTATGAGTGTCGGTTAAGGGTTAAGCGAACGGCAGCATTGCGCGCACGGAGTTCAGATCGGAATCATGAACTGCCGTCGAACCGCGCAAGTGACGCTTGTTCTTCGTGGTTTTCTTCGTGAGGATGTGGCGCTTGAAGGCTTGACCGCGCTTGACGGTACCGCCCGGACGCACCACGAAGCGCTTTGCAGCGCTCTTCTTGGTCTTCATCTTAGGCATGACAACTCCAGTTTATTAGATGGCGATGGGTGTGCGGTTGGCTCGATGACCCTTGACCCGCCCTTTGGAACCCAGTCCACTTGTGTGCAGCGCGCCGTGGCCGGCCGCCGCTTTTTCATGAATCGCGCCCGGAGCCCGGGCGTGATTCCGAAACCTGCTCGATACCACTTCGCGAACCGCGCGCCGAACCTGCCTCTCAGAGCCGGCCTGCGCGCGACGCGTCACTTCTTCTTTTTCGGCGAGAGCACCATGATCATCTGGCGCCCTTCCATCTTCGGCATCTGCTCGACCTGCCCGACCTCTTCGAGATCGGTGCGCAGGCGCTCGAGCATACGCATGCCGATTTCCTGGTGCGCCATTTCACGGCCCCGGAAACGCAACGTGATTTTCGTCTTGTCGCCCTCTTCCAGGAAGCGGACGAGGTTGCGCAGCTTGACGTTGTAATCACCGTCGTCGGTACCCGGGCGGAACTTGACTTCCTTGACCTGGATGACCTTCTGCTTGAGCTTGGCCTCGTGCTGTTTCTTCGCTTCCTGGTACTTGAACTTGCCGTAATCCATCAAACGGCAAACGGGCGGGACCGCCTGGGGGGCGATTTCCACCAGATCCACGTCCTGCTGTTCCGACATGCGGAAAGCATCTGCCAGTTTCACGATGCCGAGGGGTTCGTTGTCGATTCCGACCAGACGCACCTCGGGTGCCGTGATTTCACCGTTGATGCGATGCGACTTATCCGTAGCGATGTTACGTTTCCTCTAAAAATTAAAAAAACGAGCCGCGCTGCCTCAGTGGCTTCACTGGAACGCCTGGACTTCCTGACGCAGGCGTTCAACGAAGGTGTCGATCGGCATCGAGCCCAGATCCACACCGCCACGAGCACGCACGGCTACCGTTTGTGCATCACGCTCTTTGTCGCCGACCACCAGCAGATACGGCACTTTTTCGAGCGTGTGCTCGCGTATTTTATAGCTAATTTTCTCGTTGCGCAAATCGACCTCAACCCTAAGCCCTTGTTTTTGCAACGATTGAGCTAGCGATTGCGCATATTCCGATTGACTTTCGGCAATATTCATTACCACGGCCTGCGTCGGCGCCAGCCAAGAGGGCATTGCGCCCGCATGGTGCTCGATCAAAATGCCGAGGAAACGCTCCATCGAGCCGACGATCGCCCGGTGCAGCATCACAGGGCGGCGACGGCCGTTGTCCTCGGCCACGTACTCGGCGCCCAGACGCTCGGGCAGGACCATGTCGAGCTGCAGCGTCCCGCATTGCCAGGAACGGCCGAGCGCGTCCTTGATGTGATACTCGATCTTCGGACCGTAGAACGCACCCTCGCCTTCGAGCTCTTCCCACTGCAGACCGCAAGCCGTCAGCGCTTCGCGCAACCCTGCTTCTGCGCGATCCCAGATCTCGTCGGTACCGGCACGTTGCTCAGGACGCAGCGACAGCTTGATGTCGATTTTCTCGAAGCCGAAGTCGCGGTACACGCTCATCGCGAGCGTATTGAACTTGATCGACTCGGCGATGAACTGCTCTTCCGTACAGAAGATGTGCGCATCGTCTTGCACGAAACCGCGCACGCGCATGAGGCCGTGCAACGCACCCGAGGCCTCGTTGCGATGGCACGAGCCGAATTCGGCGTAGCGCAGCGGCAGGTCGCGATACGAACGCAGGCCATGCTTGAACACCTGCACGTGGCCCGGGCAGTTCATCGGCTTGATCGCGTAGTCGCGCTTCTCCGACTCCGTCGTGAACATGTTCTCGCGATAGTTCTGCCAGTGGCCCGACGCTTCCCACAGCGAGCGGTCCATGACCATCGGCGTCTTGATCTCGAGGTAGCCATCGGCATTCACGCGGCGACGCATGTATTGCTCGACCTGCTGCCACAGCGACCAACCCTTCGGATGCCAGAACACCATGCCCGGCGATTCGTCCTGCAGGTGAAAGAGGTCGAGCTGCTTGCCGAGCTTGCGGTGATCGCGCTTCTCCGCTTCCTCGAGCATGTGCAGGTAGGCGTCCTGCTCTTCCTTCTTGGCCCAGGCCGTGCCGTAGATGCGCTGCAGCTGCTCGTTCTTCGAGTCGCCGCGCCAGTACGCGCCCGCGACCTTCATCAACTTGAAGACCTTGAGCTTGCCCGTCGACGGCACGTGCGGGCCGCGGCACAGGTCGGTGAAGCCGCCGTGCGAATAGAGCTTGATGTCGTCGCTGGCCGGGATCGACTCGATGATCTCGGCCTTGTACTTCTCACCGATGCTCTTGAAGTACTCGACCGCCTCGTCACGCGACACGACGCGGCGCGACACGAGCTCGTCCTTCTTCGCGAGCTCCAGCATGCGCTTTTCGATCTTCTCGAGATCGTCAGGCGTGAAGGGACGCTGATAGGCGAAGTCGTAGTAGAAGCCGTTGTCGATGACCGGCCCGATCGTCACCTGCGCTTCGGGATACAGGTCTTTCACCGCGTACGCGAGCAAGTGCGCCGCCGAGTGACGAATGATGTCGAGGCCGTCCGCGTCCTTCTCGGTCACGATCGCCAGCGATGCGTCGCGCTCGATCAGCGTCGACGTATCGACGAGCTCGCCGTCGAGCTTGCCGCCGAGCGCGGCCTTGGCCAGGCCTGGGCCGATCGATGCCGCCACTTCGGCAACCGTCACCGGATGATCGTACTGTCGAACCGAACCGTCGGGCAGGCGTATCGAAACCATTGCGTTCTCTCCCGATGCCTGTTTGAGGCGGCATCAAAAACTTCGGTTGGCGGTAAAAGCAACAGAAACCAGCGGGTAAAAAAAATGCGGCCCCGCTTTCGAGGGGCCGCATTCACTTTCCACAAACTGCAAACAAAACAGGGCGAAAGAGGTCCTCGACTAGCGTCGCTCCGAAAATGTTTCGGTAAACGTTCGCGATGTCATAACCATTGCGCCTTTTGCGCTCTCGCGCGTCCTGCTTTGTGTGAGAGCCCGGCGAACCGGGCTCTCGATTTTCGTTGGTAGGCTCGATTGGACTCGAACCAACGACCCCCACCATGTCAAGGTGGTGCTCTAACCAGCTGAGCTACGAGCCTGCGAAGAAATGAGATTATATGGACCCTATTCCGCCTTTGCAAGCACTTTCTTCACCTCACCTAAAAAAAGTGCTTCAAGCCTTGCGTGACGCACGCACGACGCCGCTCACCTCGCCCAGCAACGAGCACGCGCGCTGGACTTGCGACGAGCTCGATACCTCCACCGTGAATTGCATGAAGGCCGCATTGCGTCGTGTCATCGACTTCACGCCGACCACGTTCATCTTCTCGCGCGCGAACACTTCGGAGATGTCGCGCAAGAGGCCTTGGCGGTCATTGGCCTCGATCGCGATGTCGATCGGATACACCGATGAGCCGCGCCCGCCGAGCACATCGGCCGACCACGCCGTCTGCAGGACACGCTCGGGCGCGCGCGTGGCCATGCGCTGGAACGTCACGCAGTCACTGCGGTGAACCGACATGCCCTTGCCGCGCGTCACGAAACCGCTGATCTCATCGGGCGGCGCGGGCCGGCAGCAACGCGCGAGCTGCGTGAGCAGCGCATCGACGCCGACGACGAGCACGCCCGTCGATGCGCCGCGCGCGACGCTCGCCCCGCTGCCGCGCTTTTCGAACTGCGCGGGCACGTCGATCTGCGGCTCCGGCGCGACCGCTTCCGAGAGCGCCTGCTCGATGTTGCGCAGACTGTACTCGTCCTTGCCGACGACGTTGAACAGATCCTCCGGCGCCTTGAAGCCGAGTTTCGCCGCGAGCTGATCGAGGTTGACGGACGTCTTGCCCTCGCGTTGCAGCGTCTTTTCGACCATCGCGCGGCCGTTCGCGATGTTCTCCTGCAGCTCGATCGCATTGAACCACGCACGCACCTTCTGACGAGCGCGTGCGCTGTGCAGATAGCCGAGCTGCGGGTTCAGCCAGTCGCGGGACGGCCCTCCTTCTTTCACGGCCACGATCTCGACCGTCTGCCCGTTCTGCAGCGGCGTGTTCAGCGGCACCATCGCGCCGTCCACACGCGCGCCGCGGCACCGGTGGCCCAGGTCGCTGTGCAGGTGATAGGCGAAATCGACGGGCGTCGCGCCTTGCGGCAGCGCGATCACGCGCGCCTGCGGCGTCAGCACATAGAGGTGATCGTCGTCGAGCGTGGCCTGTCGCAACTGCTCCCACGGCTTGCTGGCATCCGGCCCGCCTTCGGCCACGTCGTCCTTCCAGGCCAGCAGCTGGCGCAGCCACGCGATCTTCTCGTCGTATTTGTCGCTCGCGGTGACCTGGCCGCCGTAGCCGCGCGTGCCCGCTTCCTTGTAGCGCCAGTGCGCGGCGACGCCGTATTCGGCGAAGCGATGCATCTCGTGCGTGCGGATCTGCACTTCGAATGCGCGCCCGTCGTCGCCGATCACGACCGTGTGCAGCGACTTGTAGCCGTTCGGCTTGGGCCGCGAAATGTAGTCGTCGAACTCCTTCGGCACGGGCTGCCAAAGGTTGTGCACGATGCCGAGCACCGTGTAGCAGTCCTTGATGTCGGGCACGATCACGCGGAACGCGCGCACGTCGTACAGCTCAGCGAAATCGAGCGCCTTGCCGCGCATCTTGCGCCAGATGCTGTAGATATGCTTCGGGCGTCCGCTGACATCCGCCTGAATCTGCGCCGCCGCCAGCTCCTCTTTGAGCCGCTCGATTGCACCCGCGACATAGGTTTCGCGCTCCGCTCGCTTTTCGTCGAGCAGCTTCGCGATGCGCTTATAGGTATCGGGATCCTCGAAGCGAAACGCGAGGTCTTCGAGTTCCCACTTCAACTGCCAGATACCCAGGCGGTTCGCGAGCGGCGCGTAGATGTCGAGCGTTTCGCGTGCCGCGTCGGGCGGCGGTGCCGTCTTCGTGGCCGCGTAGTAGCGCAACGTCTGCAAGCGCGACGCGAGACGGATCAGCACCACGCGGATGTCCTGCGCGAACGCGAGCAACATCTTGCGCAGCGCTTCGATCTGCGCGCGGCGGGCCGCCTGTGCATCGCGCCCGGCATCGAGCATCGGAGTCTGCGCCGCACGCAGACTCACCGTGCCGAGACGCAGCAGCTTGCGCACGTCGCCGACGAGCTGCGCGACTTCCTCGCCGAAACGCTCGGCGAGGAGCGTTTCGGGGTCCCTCAGATGCGGCGTCAACGCGAACAGCGCCGCGGCTTGCACCGCCGGCGGGTCGACGTTGAGCTTGCTGACGATCGCCGCCGTGCCGGCCGCATGATCGGCAAGCAGCTCGCCCGAGGGCAGCCGCGCATCGTGGGCGTGCTCGCGCACGAACGCGAGCGCGTCTTCGTACGGCGGCGCGCTAGTACTGGTTTCGACCATCATGGTGCAGCGCTCATCGAGCCAAACAAACCCAACGCGAACTTCAACTGCGGCTCAGCTCCGTTGTGCGGCCACGACGACGATTTCGACGAGGCATTCGGGGTTCGCCAACTTCGCTTCGACGGTCGCGCGCGGCGGCGTCGCGCCTGCCACCACCCAGCTGTCCCACACTTCGTTCATGCCCGCGAAGTGCACCATGTCCGACAGATAGATCTGCACCGACAGCAAATGCGACTTGTCGCTGTTCACTTCGGCGAGCAGGCGGTCGATGTGGCCGAGCACTTCGCGCGTCTGCCCCGTGATGTCCTGCGCCGTGTCTTCTGCAATTTGCCCAGCGAGGTAGACCGTGCCGTTGTGGATTGCGATTTCCGACAGGCGCGGGCCAACGTGATGACGAATGACTGCCATGTAGAGATGTCCTTTCTTGATTGATTCGATGAAGGGTTGATCGACCGTTGCCGCGCACGGACTCACGCGTTCGCGCCCGCACGGCAGACTCGTATTATGACGCTATGACGCCGGCGCAGCATCGCCCGTGAAGAACCGGCGCGCGATGCCGATCTGCGCGGCATCGAGGAAGGCCGGCGCGTGCCCGGAGCCCGCGATCTCGACGCTCGAGACAGCCCGGCCGCGCTCGACCATCCGCTCCATCGTCTCGCGCGAGAGCAGATCCGACTGGGCGCCGCGCACGACCAGCATAGGCGCAGCGACCGCCTCGAACAGCTGCCACAGCATACGCTCGGCGCCGAGCCCGGCATCCGGACTCGGCGCGGCCAAAGGCAACGCGATGGCCGGATCATAGCGAAACGCCCATGCGCCATCGTCACGCTGCCTCAATAACGGCGTATTGATCTCGCGCCACTCGTCGGCCGTCAGCGGACCGAACGACACCGCGAGGTCGGCCGCGCGGTCGATGCCTTCCTGGAGCGTCGCGAACCGCTCCGGCAGGCCGACGTACGCACGGATACGATCGAGCGCGGCCGGCTCGATGTGCGGACCGATGTCGTTCACGAGCAGCTTCGCGATCGGGGTGCCCGGCAGCGCAGCCAGTGTGAGACCGATGAGGCCGCCCATCGAGGTGCCGAACCAATCGACCGTCTCGACGTCGAGCCGCGCGATCAGCGCGACCATGTCGGCCACGTATTGCGGCACGATGTAGCGATTCGGGTCGGACAGCCAATCCGACAAGCCGCGCCCGGCCACGTCGGGGCACACGACGCGATAGACGTCGCTGAGCGCGGCCGCCACGCGATCGAAGTCGCGCCCCGAACGCGTGAGCCCATGCACGCAGATGAGCACACGCGGATTGTCCGGATCACCCCACTCCGTGTACGCCATCCGATGCAGGCCCGTCGGGTTCGCGCATTGGACGAAGCGCTGACGCGGCGCAGGGCTGCTGGCACGAGAGCCTGAAGCTGCGGTGGCGGACGACGTACTCATCGAACTGTCCTCATGACTGAACTAAAGATTGGCGATCGCAACCGATTGTAGTCGCTCGGCGCAAGCCCGCTCCGCGTGCGAGCGTGCGGCCGCTGCAACCAATCAAAGAAAAACGGGCGAGGCACACGCCTCACCCGTCATGGCATCGCACTGGCGAGCTCACGCTCGCATGAGACTCACTGCACGGCGCTCACATCGAGCGGCGCACCGGTCTTGGCCTGGATCTCGTCGATCGTCACATCCTTGGCGAGCTCCACGAGCTTCAAGCCTTGAGGGGTTACGTCGATGACGCCCAGATCGGTGATGATGCGATCGACGACGCCCACGCCCGTCAGCGGCAGCGTGCACGACTCGAGGATCTTGTGCTGGTCGCCCTTGGCCACGTGCTCCATCAGCACGACCACGCGCTTGACGCCCGCGACCAGATCCATCGCGCCGCCCATGCCCTTGATCATCTTGCCCGGAATCATCCAGTTGGCCAGATCGCCGGTCTTGCTGATCTGCATGGCCCCCAGAATCGCCAGGTTGATGTGCCCGCCGCGGATCATCGCGAACGAATCGGCCGACGAAAAAATCGACGAACCGGGGAGCGTCGTGATCGTCTGCTTGCCCGCGTTGATGAGGTCCGCATCCACTTCGTCTTCGGTCGGCGACGGCCCGATGCCGAGCAACCCATTCTCCGACTGCAGCCACACCTCGATGCCCGGCGGCACGTAGTTGGCGACGAGCGTCGGCAGGCCGATGCCGAGGTTCACGTAGAAGCCGTCTTGCAGCTCGCTGGCCGCGCGCGCGGCCATCTCTTCACGAGTCCATGCCATCTCAGTCTCCCTTTGCGCGCACGACGCGTTGTTCGATGCGTTTTTCCGGATGCGCATTGAGCACGATGCGCTGCACGAAGATGCCCGGCGTATGGATGGCATCAGGATCGAGCTCGCCGACCTCCACGATCTCTTCGACTTCCACCACCGTGATGCGCCCCGCCGTCGCGCACATCGGGTTGAAGTTGCGCGCCGTGCGGCGATAGATCAGGTTGCCGGACTTGTCGGCCTTCCACGCCTTCACGAGCGCGACGTCGGCCGTCAGCGAATGCTCGAGCACATACTGGTTCTCGCCGAACTGACGCGTCTCCTTGCCCTCGGCGATGATCGTGCCGTAGCCCGTTTGCGTGAAGAAGGCGGGAATGCCCGCGCCGCCCGCACGCAGCTTCTCGGCCAGCGTGCCCTGCGGCGTGAATTCGAGCTCGAGCTCGCCCGCCAGGTACTGGCGCTCGAACTCCTTGTTCTCGCCCACGTACGACGAAATCATTTTCTTGATCTGGCGCGTCTCGAGCAGCAGGCCCAGGCCGAAGCCGTCCACGCCCGCGTTGTTGCTGATACACGTGAGGCCCTTGACGCCCGTATCGCGCAGCGCCGCGATCAGCGCCTCGGGGATGCCGCACAGCCCGAAACCGCCGACGGCCAACGTCTGCCCGTCCTTGACGATGCCTTCGAGCGCAGCGGATGCGCTTGGATAGACTTTGTTCATCTGAGTGTCCCTTCCACGATTGGAAATCCGAAAACCGCATCGGCGCGGCATGCATCGAGCGGTTTTCGACGCTTCATCATTCTAGGGCTTGCCGACGCTAATGCCAGGCCCTGGTCAGCGGCGGCGGCCGGCCCGCGTCGAGCCGTCTCGCCGAGCCCCGCGTTACCTGCCGGAGCGCTCGCCAGGAATGCGCAAAAGGGTACGATGCGCCGCGCTTGCGGCACAATACGCAAAAATACATAAGCAAAAGCCCGCCGGCTCCGTGCTCGGACGCGCCGCGAATCATGTCCCAAATCGATTACCAGACCGCCTTTCATCTTGCGCCGATCGGGCTCGTGCTCTCGCGCGACCGCATCATCGAAGACTGTAACGACGCCCTTGCCGGCATCTTCCGCTGCTCGCGCGAGACGCTGATCGGCAAATCGTTCAAGGTGCTGTATCCGTCGCCCGACGAATTCGAACGGATCGGCGAGCGCATCGGGCCCATCATGACGGCGCAGGGCAGCTATGCCGACGACCGCATCATGAAGCGCGCCGACGGCGAGCTGTTCTGGTGCCACGTCACGGGCCGCGCGCTCGAGCGGCATGCGCCGCTGGCCGCCGGCATCTGGACCTTCGAGGACTTGAGTGCGACGCGCCGCGTGGCCGTCGAGCTGACGCCACGCGAACGCGAGGTCGCCGCACAGCTCGCCACGGGCAAGACGAGCAAGCAGATCGGCCGCGCGCTGGACATCAGCTCGCGCACCGTCGACATCTACCGCGCGCGACTCATGCGCAAATACGGCACCGGCAATGCGACCGAGCTGCTGCAGCGACTGCTGGGTCAGTGACGCGCGTTACAGCGCCCTTTCAAGGACGGGATGCTCGAGCAACTGGCGTAGCGGGTCCGGCAGCGACACCGACTTGCCGGCGGCATAGTCGATCCACACGCAGCGCGCTGCGCCGCGTGCATAGACCGTGCCCGGATCGTCGGCGCGCACGAGTTCGAAACCCGTGTCGAAACTGCTGCGCCCCGGCGTGCCGACCGACATGCGGCCGATCACGTTGCCGGGGTAGTGCAACTGCTTGAGAAATTCCATCGACGCATTGACGATCACCGGGCCCTGCCCCACCTCCTTGCCGCCGACGAGCCCCAGGTGCTCGAACCAGCTGATCCGCACCTGCTCCATATAGCGGAAATAAACGGTGTTGTTGACGTGGCCGAAAGCATCCATGTCGCCCCAGCGGATCGGCATCGACATTTCGAACACGGGTTGGTAATCGTTCATCGTCACTTCTGTCACTTCTCTTCAGCAAAAGGAAAAATCTGCTCGGCCTGGCCGAGGTTCATGCAAGGCTGAAACCGTCGTCGACCGAGATCACCGCGCCGTTGATGAATTGCGATTCGTCGGCCGCGAGCAGCAGCACCAAGCCGTCGAGATCCTCGGGCTGCCCGACGCGTCGGCGCGGCAGCATCGACAGCAATTTCTGGCCCTGCTCCGTCGACCAATGTTGATGATTGATCTCCGTATCGATGTAGCCGGGGCAAATCGCGTTGACATTGATGCCATGGCGCCCCCATTCGAGCGCCATCGCCTTGGTCATCTGCACGACGGCCGCCTTGCTCATCGAGTACAGACCGATCTGCGGCAGCACGCGCAAGCCCGCCACCGACGCGATGTTGATGATGCGGTACGCCGGCTTCTGCGCCGCGCCGCCCGAGCGCATGATCATGCGCTTGGCCACTTCCTGCGCGACGAAAAATGCGCCGCGCGTATTCGTGTCGAACACATATTCGAAGTCGGCCGGCGTGACGTCGGTCAGCTTCTGCGTGGTCGACACGCCCGAATTGTTGACGAGGATGTCGATCGTGCCCGCCTCGGTTTCCGCATGGGCGACGGCCGACTTGATGCTCTGGTAATCCGTCACGTCGAGCGACACCACGTGCGCCGCGCCGCCCGCCGCCTCGATTTCGGCGCGCAGCTCCTTCAAGCGCTCGACACGCCGGCTGGCCAGCACCACCTTCGCGCCCGCCTGCGACATCACATGCGCAAAGCGCTTGCCGAGCCCGCTCGAGGCACCGGTGATCAGCGCGACCTTGCCTTCCAGATTGATCGAACGGCCCATAGTCGTTCCTCTTGGTCGTTAAGGAATCCGCGGTGTCCAACGACCCCGCGGACAAATGCAGTTGCCATGCTCGAGCGGCGCGCAAGAGGCCCCACTCTACCATGTAAATAGAACGATCGTGCTAATCTGAAGCGATTCGGTTGCAGCGCCACATTCGTTCGCTGACAATACCATCCCGAAAAAGCATTCTAACGGCAGAGGAGCCTCCATGACCCCCGAAAGTCTCATCGAGCAATACGGTCCACGCGAGTCGATGGAGTACGACGTCGTGATCGTAGGCGGCGGCCCCGCGGGCCTTTCCGCCGCCATCCGCCTGAAGCAGCTCGCCCAGGAAAAGGGCGTCGAGCTCGGCGTGTGCGTGCTCGAGAAGGGCTCCGAGATCGGTGCTCACATCCTATCGGGCGCCGTCATGGACCCGCGCGCCATTAGCGAGCTGATTCCCGACTGGAAGGAAAAAGGCGCGCCGCTGAACGTCGAAGTGACCGAAGACCGTTTCCTGTTCCTCTCGGAAAAAGGCGCGGTCAAGACGCCGAACTGGGCCCTGCCCGGCATCTTCAAGAACCACGGCAACTACGTCATCAGCCTCGCGAACGTCACGCGCTGGCTCGGCCAGCAGGCCGAAGCGCTCGGCGTCGAGATCTTCCCGGGCTTTCCGGCCGCCGAAGTGCTGTACCACGAGGACGGCTCCGTCAAGGGCGTCGCCACCGGCAACATGGGCATCGGCAAGGACGGCGAGCCCACCGAGAACTTCCAGCTCGGCATGGAGCTGCATGCCAAGTACACGCTGTTTTGCGAAGGTGCGCGCGGGCATCTGGGCCGCCAACTCTCCGACAAATTCCAGCTCGCGAAGGACGCCGATCCGCAGGTCTACGGCATCGGCATCAAGGAGCTGTGGGAGATCGATCCGGCCAAGCATCAGCCCGGGCTCGTGATCCATACGGCCGGCTGGCCGCTCGACACGCAAACCTACGGCGGCTCGTTCCTCTATCACATCGACAACAACCAGGTGATGATCGGCTTCGTGGTCGGCCTCGGCTATACGAATCCGTATCTGTCGCCGTTCGAGGAATTCCAGCGCTACAAGACGCACCCCGAGATCCGCAAGTTCCTCGAAGGCGGCAAGCGCATCTCGTACGGCGCGCGCGCGATCACGGCAGGCGGTCTCATGTCGCTGCCCAAGCTCGTGTTCCCGGGCGGCGCGCTCGTCGGCGACGATGCAGGCTTCCTCAACGCCTCGCGCATCAAGGGCAGCCATGCCGCCATCAAGAGCGGCATGATGGCCGCTCAAGCGGCGTTCGATGCCGTGCAGGCCGGCCGTCAAGCCGATGAACTGCTCGCCTACCCCGAGGCCTTCAAGACCTCGTGGCTGCACGAAGAGCTCCACCGCGCGCGCAACTTCAAGCAGTGGATGAGCAAGGGCCTGTACCTCGGCACGCTGATGGTCGGCCTCGAACAGAAGGTGCTGGGCGGCAACGTGCCTTGGACGCTGCATCACAAGCACCGCGATCACGAGATGCTCAAGCCGGCCGCGCAGTGCCAGCCGATCGTCTATCCGAAGCCGGACGGCAAGCTCACGTTCGACCGTCTCTCCTCGGTGTTCCTCTCGAACACGAACCACGAGGAAAACCAGCCCGCGCACTTGACGCTGAAAGATGCATCGGTGCCCGTCAACGTGAACCTGCAGACCTACGCGGGCCCCGAAGGCCGCTATTGCCCGGCCGCCGTGTACGAGTTCACGAAGAACGACGACGGCAGCGACAAGCTCGTCATCAATGCGCAGAACTGCGTGCATTGCAAGACGTGCGACATCAAGGATCCGACGCAGAACATCGTGTGGGTTACGCCTGAAGGTGGCGGCGGGCCGAACTACGCGAACATGTGATGGCGATAAGGATTGCCTAGGGCTCGCGCGTCGGCTCGACGACGCGCAAGCCCGAATGCATCAATGCGAAGGGCGCTGATGACGAATCAGCGCCCTTCTCTTTTAGAACGACCGGAAGCGTCGAGCGGGCGCCTGCCCCGCCCGCCTCTTACGGTGCGCTCGCCGCGATCTTCGGCGTCGTCACTTGCACGTCGCCGCACTGCGCGCGATGGCGCAACGCATGGTCGATCAGCACGAGCGCCAGCATCGCCTCGGCGATCGGCGTCGCCCGAATGCCCACACACGGATCGTGACGGCCGAACGTTTCGACGACGGCCGGCTCGCCCGCCTTGTCGATCGAGCGACGCGGCGTACGGATGCTCGAGGTCGGCTTGATCGCGATCGACACCGTGATGTCCTGGCCCGTCGAGATGCCGCCGAGGATGCCGCCCGCGCGATTGCCGACGAAGCCTTGCGGCGTCAACTCGTCGCCATGCTCGGAGCCGCGCTGCGCCACACTCGCGAAGCCCGCGCCGATCTCGACGCCCTTCACGGCGTTGATGCCCATCATGGCGTGCGCGATGTCGGCATCCAACCGGTCGAACAACGGCTCGCCGAGCCCCACGGGCACCCCGCTTGCGACGACGTTGATACGCGCGCCGATCGAGTCGCCGTCCTTGCGCAGCGCATCCATATAGTCTTCGAGACGCGGCACGATCTCGGCGTTCGGCACGAAGAACGCGTTCTCGCCGACGTGCGACCAATCAACGAACGGCACGTCGATTTCGCCGAGCGCGCTCATGTAGCCGCGCACCTCGACGCCGAAGCGCTCGCGCAGCCACTTCTTGGCGACGGCGCCAGCCGCCACCGTCGGTGCCGTCAGCCGCGCCGACGAACGCCCGCCGCCACGATAGTCGCGCACGCCGTACTTCTGCCAGTAGGTGTAGTCGGCGTGGCCGGGCCGGAACGTCTCGACGATGTTGCCGTAGTCCTTGCTGCGTTGATCGGTGTTGCGGATCAGCAGCCCGATCGGTGCCCCCGTCGTCACGCCTTCGAACACGCCCGACAGGATTTCGACCTTGTCGTCTTCCTGTCGCTGCGTCACGTGGCGCGACGTGCCGGGCTTGCGACGATCGAGTTCGAGCTGAATATCAGCTTCCGACAACGTCATGCCCGGCGGGCACCCGTCGATCACGCAGCCGATGGCAGGGCCATGCGATTCGCCGAACGTCGTACAAGTGAACAGCGTGCCAAGAGTATTGCCGGACATGGACGTGCCCCTAGGAAAGTGGAATGCGAAAGGTGGTTATTATGCCTCGCGCGTGGCAAGGCCGCCGGAGCGCTCAGCGCCGCCGGCGCTAGCGGCGCGGCCCGCGCAGCTCGGTGACGATGCGCTGCAACGCTTCGGGCGTCGCGGCCTGCGGCTCGAGCGGTTCGGCCACGGCCAGCGTGAGGCGGCTCGACACCCCCTTGCGCAGCGGACGCGGCCAGTGCGCATCGGTATCGCGCGAAAACACGCTGCCCCACAGACCTCGCAGCGCCATCGGGATGACAAGCACCGGCGTACGCTCGACGATGTGCGTGACGCCATGACGGAACGCATTGATGTCGCCATCGCGCGTAAGCTTGCCCTCAGGGAAGATGCAGACGAGCTCGCCCTCGGCGAGAGCCTCCGCGCAAGCGTCGTAGGCCTTGGTGAGCATGGTGGGATCTTCGTGCGAAGGCGCGATCGGAATCGCCTTCGCGTGGCGGAACACCCAGCCGCCGAACCGCGAGCGGAAGATATGGTAATCCATCACGAAGCGGATCGGCCGTGGGCTTTCGGCCATGATGACGACCGCATCCACGTAGCTGACATGGTTGCATACCAGCACCGCGGGCCCCGTCACGGGAATGCGCTCGGGATGCACGAGCCGGATCCGGTAGAACGTGTGCACGAGAACCCACGCAATAAAGCGCAACAGGAACTCGGGCACGAGCGAATAGATGTACGCGGCCACAACGATATTGAGCAGCGCGGTCGTCAGGAAGATGCCGGGAATGCTGACGCCGGCCGAGGTCAGCACGATCGCCATCAGCGCCGAGACGATCATGAAGAACGCGTTGAGGATGTTGTTGGCCGCGATCATGCGCGCGCGATGCGTGGGCTGGCTGCGGCTCTGGATCAGCGCATAGAGCGGCACACTATAGAAGCCGCCGAACATCGCGAGCAGGAACAGGTCGGCAAGAATGCGCCAGTGCCTGAGCTGGCCCAGGAACTCGCCGACGGTGAACAGGTGCTGCGCGCTCGGCAGCGCGTGGCTCGCGAAGTAAAGATCGATCGCGAACACGCTCATGCCGATCGAGCCGAGCGGGACGAGGCCGATCTCGACGCGCCGCTTCGAGAGCCGCTCGCACAGCAGCGAGCCCGTGCCGATGCCGAGCGAAAACGTCGCGAGCAGCACCGTGACCACGTCGGGGTTGGCCGACAACACATCCTTCGCGAAGTTGAAGAACGACGTGAGGAACGTCGCGCCGACGAACCACAGCCACGACACGCCGAGCAGGCTCAGGAACACCGTGCGGTTCTCGCGCGCGAGCGCGAGATTGCGCCAGGTTTCGGTGAACGGATTCCAGTTGATGCGCAGGTCAGCCTGCAGCGCCGGCGACGCCGGCACCATGCTCGACGTGAGGCGCCCCACGATCGCGATCGTCACGCAGCTGCACGCGAGGATCCACGTGCCGTGCTCGACGAAGCCGGCCGAGGCCCCGCCGATGATCGTGCCCACCAAGATCGCGATGAACGTGCCCATCTCGACGAGCCCGTTGCCGCCCACGAGCTCATGATCGTCGAGGTGCTGCGGCAAATAGGCGTACTTGACGGGCCCGAACAGCGTCGAATGCACGCCCATCAGGAACGTGCCGAGGTACAGGAGCGACACCTGGTGCCACAGGAAGCCCGCACCGCCGATCAGCATCACGACAATCTCGAACGTCTTCACGAAGCGCGTGAGCGTCGCCTTGTCGTACTTGTCGGCGATCTGCCCCGAGGTGGCCGAAAACAGCACGAACGGCACGATGAAGATCGCCGAGATCAGGAACGCGGCCGTTTTCGCGTCGACGCCCGAAAACCGCGCCGTCTGATAGGTCACGAGCGACGTGAAGCCGATCTTGAAGACGTTGTCGTTGAGGGCACCGAAAAATTGCGTCCAGAAGAATGGCGCAAAGCGGCGCTGCTTCATCAGGCCGAATTGCGAAGGGTGTTCGCGCGTGGCGCTTTGCGCGTAGGACGTGGCGGGCAATGGGCTATCGCTCATGCAGCGGGGAGATGTCGGTCGTGATCGAAACGGCGGCCCGTCGTGCGGCGGCCAGATGGCAGTATGGTGAGGCGGAGGCAAGAATGGCCGATGAGGCCGCGCACATCATGCGCGGCCTCATCGGCCAGCGCACGAATCAGTGCTTCTCTTGCTGCTTCTCTTCTTCCGGCCAGTCGCGGATGTAGGCCTTGAGCATCCGGTTTTCGAAGCTTTGTTCTTCCACCACGGCCTTCGCCACGTCATAAAACGAGATCACGCCCATCAGCGTGCGATTCTCGAGCACGGGCAGGTAGCGCACGTGATGCTCGAGCATCATGCGACGCACTTCGTTGACGTCCGTCTCGGGCGTACAGGTGAGCGGATGGTCGTCCATGACCTTGCGGATCGTCGACGTCCCTACGCTGCCGCCGTTCGCGCGCAGCGTCAGGATGATCTCGCGAAACGTGAGCATGCCGACCAGATCGCCGAACTCCATCACCACGAGCGAGCCGATGTCATGTTCGGCCATCGTGTTCACTGCGTCCTGCAGCGGGGTATCGGGCGTGACCGTAAACAAGGTGTTGCCCTTGACCTTCAGGATGTCGCTGACTCTCATGGCTGTCTCCCGGTGAAGCTTGAATAGATCGGGCGATCCTAGCGGAAAGCCCCTCAAAAGGAAAGCCGAGCGCCGCCAGAAGCCGCGCCAGCCATCGTTCGCAGCCGCACTATCCGCGGCATCGGCGCGCCTATCCAACATTGGATGCCTTCCCGGCAATGATACGATGGCCGACACTTCAACCCTTGCCGGGCCAGAAGCCCGGCCGCCATCGATGTCCGCCAACCGTTTCGATACGCTTGCGCTGCATGCCGGCGCAGCGCCCGACCCCACCACGGGCGCCCGCGCGACGCCCATCTATCAAAGCACGGCCTTCGTCTTTCGCGACACCGACCACGCAGCTGCCCTGTTCAACATGGAGCGCGCCGGCCATGTCTACTCGCGCATCTCGAATCCGACCGTGGCCGTCTTCGAGGAGCGCGTCGCCGCGCTCGAGAACGGCGCGGGCGCGATCGGCACGGCCAGCGGGCAGGCAGCCCTGCACCTGGCCATCGCGACGCTGATGGGTGCGGGCTCGCACATCGTCGCCTCGAGCGCGCTCTATGGCGGCTCGCACAACCTGCTGCACTACACGTTGCGCCGCTTCGGCATCGAAACGACGTTCGTCAAGCCGGGCGACATCGACGCCTGGCGTGCGGCGCTGCGGCCCAATACGCGCCTGCTGTTCGGCGAAACGCTCGGCAATCCCGGGCTCGACGTGCTCGACATCGCGACCCTGGCCGAGATCGCGCACGCACACGGCGTGCCGCTGCTCGTCGATTCGACGTTCACGACGCCTTATCTGATGAAGCCGTTCGAGCATGGCGCCGATCTCGTCTATCACTCGGCCACCAAGTTCCTCGGCGGCCACGGCACGACCGTGGGCGGCGTGCTCGTGGACGGCGGCACGTTCGACTTTGCGGCATCCCACCGCTTCCCCGAGTTCACCGAACCGTATGAAGGCTTTCACGGCATGGTGTTCGCCGAGGAAAGCACCGTCGCCCCGTTCCTGCTGCGCGCGCGGCGCGAAGGACTGCGCGACTTCGGCGCCTGCCTGCACCCGCAAGCCGCCTGGCAATTGTTGCAAGGCATCGAAACGCTGCCGCTGCGCATGGAGCGGCACGTTGCGAACACGCGCCGGATCGTCGAATTCCTGGCCGGCCACGCGGCCGTCGAATCGGTCGCATACCCGGAACTCGAATCCCACCCCGATTATGCGCTCGCCCAGCGGCTGTTGCCGCGCGGAGTCGGCGCCGTCGTCAGCTTCGACCTGCGCGGCGACCGCGCGGCGGGCCGGCGCTTCATCGAGACGCTGACGCTGTTCTCGCATCTGGCGAACGTCGGCGATGCGCGCTCGCTGGTGATCCATCCCGCGACGACCACGCACTTCCGCATGGACGCCGCCGCCCTCGCCGCGGCCGGCATCAGGGAAGGGACGATCCGCTTGTCGATCGGACTCGAGGACCCGGACGACCTCATCGACGACCTCAAGCGCGCGCTCAAGGCCGCCGCGAAAACCGCAGCGAACCCGTCGAAACCCGCCGCGTCCGGCCCGGCCGCCTCGAACAAGGAGTCCGCATGATTCACACCGTTCACGGCAAGGCCGCCTATGCCTACACGGGCGGCAAGACGTTCGATCCGGCGCGGCCCACCGCTGTCTTCCTGCATGGCGCACAACACGATCACAGTGTCTGGGCGCTGCAAAGCCGCTACTTCGCCCATCACGGCTTCAACGTGCTCGCCGTCGATTTGCCCGGCCACAGCCGCAGCGCCGGGCCCGCCGCGACGAGCATCGGCGAACTGGCCGACTGGCTGGCCGCGCTGCTCGATACGATCGGCGTCGATCGCGCGTTCGTGGCCGGCCACAGCATGGGCTCGTTGATCGCGCTCGACTTCGCGGGCCGGTACCCCACCCGCGCGACGCATCTCGCGCTCGTGAGCACCGCTTTCCCGATGGTCGTTTCCGACGCGCTGCTCGATGCTGCGCTGCACCGCGAAAGCGAGGCCATCGAGCTCGTGAACAATTGGTCGCACTCGAGCCTCGCCGCCAAGCCGTCGTGCCCCGGACCCGGCTTCTGGCTGCACGGCATGAACCAGCGGCTCATGGAGCGCGTGGCCGCGCGCGGTGAGCCGCACCTGTTCCATACCGATTTTTCGGTCTGCAACCGCTACGCGGACGGGCTCGAGCGCGCCGCGCAGGTTCAGTGTCCCGTACGCTTCGTACTCGGCAGCAAGGACATGATGACGCCAGCCCGTGCCGCGCGAGCCCTCGTCGACGCGTTCAAAACGGCAGGCACGGCAGTGGACGTCGTCACGCTCGATGCCGGCCATGCCTTGATGTCGGAGCAGCCCGATGCGCTGCTCGACGCGCTGTTCACGTTCGCCAAGCGGGCCCCGCTCGCGGCCTGACACTGACGATACGCGCTCGGCCGGGTACGCGCGACTCGGCCGAACGGCCAGGTTGCGGTGCGCAAGCGATCGCCGCACAATGGGTTTCGTCTAACCGGTAACGGTTTGGCGACCGGTGCCTGCCAAGGGGCGGCGTGTCTTGCCGACGCCGCCGCACTGCCCTTCCCTGGCCGCAGGCGGACGCACCCATGACGCAGAAGGAGGTCGCGATGGCTCCCGGCGCACCGACGAACGACTTCGCCAGTTTCGCGCAGTTCTATCCGTTCTATCTCGGCGAGCACCGCAACCCGGTGTGCCGACGGCTGCATTTCATCGGGTCACTCGGCGTGATCGGCTGCGTCGCGATGGCTGTCGCCACCGGCTATTGGCAATGGCTGCCGGCCGCGGTCGCGTGTGGCTACGGCTTCGCATGGGTCGGGCACTTCTTTTTCGAGAAGAACCGTCCCGCCACGTTCCGTCACCCTATCTACAGCCTGATGGGCGACTGGGTGATGTTCAAGGACATCTGCGTCGGCAAGATTTCGCTCTAGCCGCCTGGCGGCAGGCGCTGCACACGCACCGTACGTTCGCGGCGCGGCGAACGTACGGCACTGCCGCCAAGCGTCATGCCGCGTGGTGCGGCGCCGTCGGCGAGATACCCGCGCCTTCGTTGCGCCAGGCCTGCCGCGCGTCGCGCGCCGCAAGCAGCACCGCCAGCGAGATCTCGAGCTTGTCGTTCCTCAGCGCACCGAGCAACGCATCGCAGTCGACACGCGTCGGGTCGAGCTTCAGCTGATATTCGAGCTCCTCGCGGTCGATCACGAACATGTCGAAGAGCCTCGCCACTGTGATCTGAGAGAGATTGACGAGCAATGCATAGCGCGGCTCCTGCTCGTCCTGCAAGCGCGTGACCCAGCCGCGACGCACGAACTTGGCGATGAGGCGCGTCGTCGTATCGAGGTCACAGCGCACCAGGTTGGCGAGCTCCATCGCGGTGCGTCCGGGCCGGCCCGCTTCGCGCGCGTCGTCCAGGCGCACGAGCAGCTCGAGCGCATCGAGCAGGTCCCCGCCCGGGTACCGCCGCCGATGAAACTGCCCCACGCGAATGGCCGGCAATGCCGAGGCGATCGTCGCGCCCGTCAGCGTGATGAACCAGCTCAGATACACCCAGAGCAGGAACATCGGCACCATCGCGAACGCACCGTACACGGCCGTGTAAGTCGGAATGCGCCGCACGTAGGCGCCGAAGCCTCGCTTGGCAAGCTCGAACGCGATCGCCGCGCACAACCCGCCCACCAAGGCATCCCGCCACTGCACCATGCAGTTGGGCAGATAGACGTACAGCATCGAGAACGCGAGCGCCGTCAACGGCAGCGCGGCGCCCGTGAGCGCCCATTCGATGAGCAGCGGCACGCGCCCGCCTGCGATCGTGCCCGACTCGGTGAACAGGTATGACGTGATCGACAGGCTCATGCCGATCAACAAGGGGCCCAACGTGACGATCGCCCAATACACGAGCACGCGCTGCGCGAACGGGCGCGGCTTGGGCACGCGCCACAGCACGTTGAACGCCGATTCGACCGTCATCATCGTCATCACGGACGTGACGAACAGCACGATCATGCCGGCCGTCGTCAGCCCCTTCGCTTTCGAGGCGAACTGATTGAGGTACTTGAAGATCTGGTTGTTGATCTGATCGGGCATCAGGTGCTGCGCAAGAAACATCTGCAGCGACGCCTGGAACTTCCCGAAAATCGGAAACGCGGTGAACAGCGCAAACGCGACCGTCGCGAGCGGCACGATCGCGAGCATCGTCGTGAACGTGAGGCTGCCCGCGACCTGGGCGATACGGTCCTCGCGGCTGCGCTGCAACGCAAAGCGCGCGAGACGTTTGAGCGTGTCGAGATCGGCACTCAACTTCGGCAAGAACACTTCTCCTTCTTCTTCGAATCATCGGTCGGCACTGCGCGCAACGCCTCGGCCACGACCACGCAGCCTGACTTGGCCGCGCGGACTGGACACTCCTGCCTGCGCGCCTGCCCTGCCCCTATAATAAGCCGCTCACGCAAGAGGCCCATGAAAGACATTCTCGTACTCTATTACAGCCGCCACGGCGCGACGCGCGAACTGGCGCTCGCCATCGCTCAAGGCATCGACAGCGTACCCGGCATGCAGTCGCGCATCCGCACCGTACCGAGCGTCTCACCCGTCAGCGAGGCCACGGCGCCGGCCATTCCGGACGACGGCCCGCCTTACGCGGAAGCGCGCGATCTCGAGGAATGCGCCGGTCTCGCGCTGGGCTCGCCAACCCGCTTCGGCAACATGGCCGCATCGCTCAAGCACTTTCTCGACAGTACGACGCCCCAATGGCTGAGCGGCGCGCTCGCCGGCAAGCCCGCGTGCGTGTTCACGTCGACGGGAAGCATGCACGGCGGCCAGGAGACCACGCTGCTCTCGATGATGCTCCCGCTCCTGCATCACGGCATGCTGATGCTCGGCATTCCCTACACGGAAAGCACGCTCTCGACCACGCAGACCGGCGGCACGCCCTATGGCGCCTCCCATGTCGCGGGAGCCGGTGCGCGCGAGTCCGCGCTGTCGGCCGACGAGAAGACGCTGGCCGTGGCGCTCGGCGCGCGTCTTGCGCGTACGGCGTCGATGCTGGCCGCGCAGCGATGAAGCAGCCCTCTGACCAGGCCTGGCCGACCAGCGGCGCACACAGTGAAGCGCCCGTGCGGCGCAACGGCTGCGCACTCGGCGCCGCCTGCACGCTGATCGCACTCGTCGTGCTCGCGCTGGCCTGGGAACGTTGGCTCGCGCCGCTGCGCCCTGGCGGCTCGGCGCTCGTGCTGAAGGCGCTGCCGCTCGCGCTCGCGGTGCCGGGCGTGATGCGCCGCCGTCTTTACACGCTGCAATGGGCATCGATGCTGATCCTGCTCTATCTGGCCGAGGGCATCGTGCGCGGTATGACCGACGCGGGACTGTCGGCCAAGCTCGGCTGGCTCGAGACGGCGCTGACCGCCCTGTTTCTCGTCTGCGCGCTCGCCTACGTCGCTCCGTTCAAGCGCGCGGCGCGGCTCGCCAAACGCGCACCAGCCGCCGCGCCGCCACCGGAGGCCGAAGCAGCCGATCCGAGGCCGGTGCCGCAGCAGCCCGAACCTTGAGCGCCAAGCCGCCGCATCCCGCCTGACCGACCCAATCAAGCCGCCCCTTTCGTAACCGAGACGACCCAATCATGACCGACGCTGCCCTCGCCACCCGCTCCGCCTTCGTCGCCGCCTGCCGCGAGGCGATCGGCGATGCGCACGTGCTGACCGACGCGCACGATACCGAGCCGTTCCTGACCGACTGGCGCCGCCGCTACCAGGGCGCTGCGTGCGCCGTCTTGCGCCCCGGCACGACCGAGGAAGTCGCGGCGCTCGTGCGGCTCGCCAACACCCATCGCGTGGCACTCGTGCCGCAAGGCGGCAATACGGGGCTGGCGGGCGGCGCCACGCCCGATGCGAGCGGCGCGCAAGCCGTGATCAGCCTGGCGCGCCTGAACCGCGTGCGCGCGCTCGATCCGCACAACAATACGATCACGGTCGAAGCGGGTGTCGTGCTGGCCGAAGTCCAGCGCCGCGCGCGCGATGCCGAACGGCTGTTTCCGCTGAGCCTCGCGGCCGAGGGCAGCTGCACGATCGGCGGCAATCTGGCGACGAATGCGGGTGGCACGGGCGTGCTGCGCTACGGCAACGCACGCGAGCTGTGCCTCGGGCTTGAAGTCGTCACGCCGCAAGGCGAGATCTGGGACGGGCTGCGCGGCCTGCGCAAGGACAACACCGGCTACGACCTGCGCGATCTGTACATCGGCGCCGAAGGCACCCTGGGCATCATCACGGCCGCCGTCATGAAGCTGCATCCGCAGCCGGCCGCGCGCGTGACCGCACTGGCGGCGCTGGCCTCCCCGCACGCGGCGCTCGATTTCCTCGCGCTCGCGCAACGTACTGCCGGCCCGCTGCTGACCGGCTTCGAGCTGATGTCGGATTTTTGCCTTCGTCTGGTCGGCAAGCACTTCCCGCAGCTGCGCTACCCGTTCGAGCAATCGCATCCGCAGATCGTGCTGCTCGAACTGTCCGACAGCGAAAGCGAAGAACATGCACGCACGCTATTCGAGCAGATGATGGAAACGGCGCTCGAGCAAGGGCTCGTCGATGATGCCGTCGTTGCCGAAAACCTCTCGCAGTCGCGTGCGTTCTGGGACCTGCGCGAGCACATTCCGCTCGCCCAGGCCGAGGAAGGCTTGAACATCAAGCACGACATCGCCGTCCCGATCTCGAGCATCGGTGCGTTCATCGAAGAAACCGATGCGGCCATCGCGCAAGCCGTGCCAGGCGCGCGCATGGTCACGTTCGGCCACCTTGGCGACGGCAATCTGCACTACAACGTCCAGGCCCCCGAGGGCGGCGACGCCAAAGCGTTCCTCGCGCAGCATCAAACCATGCTCAACCGCATCGTCTATGACAGCGTGGACCGTCATCATGGCAGCATCAGCGCCGAGCACGGCCTCGGTCAGCTCAAGATCGACGAAGCGGCACACTACAAGTCGAGCGTCGAAGTGCGGCTCATGCAGACGTTGAAGGCGGCGCTCGATCCTTTGAGCCTGATGAACCCTGGCAAAGTGCTACGCTAACGACGAAGCACGAAGGCGCCGTGCCGGCCCGTCGGCACGGCGGCGCGCTCGTGCGTCGGTCAGCGTGAGTGCAGCGCACTTACTTTGACCCCGTGCAAAGCAAGAGGCATGCTGTGAAGATCCGCGTATTGTCCGACCTGCATCTCGAGTGCGACGAGCCTGACACGATCGCCCACGCCGATGCCGATCTCGTCGTGCTGGCCGGCGACATCCACAACCACGCCGAGGGCGTGCGCTGGGCCGCCGAAACCTTCGATCCGGACGTGCCCGTCGTCTATGTGCCGGGCAACCACGAATACTACGACGGCGAGTTCGGCGCGCTCGAAATGGCCATGCGCGATGCCGCCGCCAGCGTCGAGCACGTGCACTATCTGAACAATGCGTCGCTCGTCGATGATGCCGGGCGCTGGCGCGTGCTCGGCACGACGCTGTGGACCGACTTCGAGTTGTTCGGCGCGGCCCCCGACGCGCTCGCGCGTTCGATCGTCGCTGCCGAGCGGGTCATGCTCGACTTTCGCGGTCCGATCCAGCTCACGTGGCCGCACGATGCGAGCACCGCGCACGACGCACCCGGCGCCGCGCGCCTGTTCACGCCGGCCGATTCGCTCGAGCTGCATCGCCATGCGCTCGCCTGGCTCACGGCTGAACTCGCCAAACCGTTTGCCGGCCAGACGATCGTCGTCACCCACCACGCACCGCATCGCCGCAGCTTGGCCCCTCGCTTTGCCGACGATCTCGCCTCGGCGGGCTTCATCAGCCATCTGCCGACGCTCGTCGGTCCCCCGGTCGCGCTGTGGATCCACGGCCACACGCATACGGCGTTCGATTACGTCGAGAATGGCACCCGCGTCGTCTGTAATCCGCGCGGCTACATCAGCCGCCGCACAGGCGCGCTCGAAAACGACCAGTTCGCATGGGACAAGATCGTCGAGATCTGAACCCTGACACGCCCCCGCCTGCTCACGACGACTGACGCTCTTGCGTCTGCACCGCCAGCGGAATGCGTACGTCGATCGTCGTGCCCTGCCCCGGCGACGACTCGATCGTGAGCCGGCCTTCGACGAGATAGGAGCGTTCGCGCAGCCCGGCGAGCCCAAACGAATTGAGCTTGCGCGGAGCGGCCGCATCGAAGCCGAGCCCGTTGTCGCGCACGAGGAGTTGCACTTCGCCGTCCTCACGAACGAGGCTGACCATCACTCGCGAGGCATGCGCATGCTTCGCCACGTTCTGAAGCGATTCCTGCATGATGCGGAACGTGGTCGACGCTTGCGGCTCGTCGAGCTCGAGATCCTCGGGTTCGACGAACAGATCGCATTCGATGCCGTAGCGCTTGCGGAAACCTTGCACGAGCCACTGGACCGCGGGCACGAGCCCGAGATCGTCGAGCATCAACGGCCGCAAGTCGGAGGCGATGCGGCGTGTCGAAGTCACCGCTTCGTCGATCAACGCGCGCATGCCCGGCAGCTTGCCGATAGCAAGGCTGTCTTCGGCAGGCAGCCGCTCGCCGAGCCGGTCGAGTTCGAGCCGCAGCGTCGCGAGCGTTTGCGCGAGCTCATCGTGCAGCTCGCGCGCGATGTGCCGCTTCTCCTGCTCGCGCGCTGACGCGCCGATCGCGGCCACTTCGCGCAGTTCGGCCTGCGATTGCTTGAGCGCCGTTTCGGCTCGCATGCGCTCGGCCACTTCATGCTGCAGGTCGCGGTTCGATGCGGCCAGTGCCGCCGTGCGCGTGGCGACACGCTCCTCGAGCAGCGCTTTCGCCTCGTTGAGCTCGGCCGTCTTCTCCAGCACGAGACGATGTTCGAGACGTTCGTTATCGAGCGCCTTGACGACACGCGCATAGAGCTTGACGTTCTCGAACGTGAGCGTGATCAGCACGAAGGTCGCCGCAACGAGTCCGAAAACGCGTCCCGCGTAGAAACCGAGATCGAACCGGTGGCGATTGAGCGCCGACGACAACGCGATGTCGAACAGCCACGCGCACAGCACCACGAGCAGCCACAAGTCGAGCACCGAATGCGGCCGCCGGTGCCACAGCACGGCAAGCGCAATGAAACTGATCGACCACACGGCCGCGATTACGCCGATATAGACGGGCGTATAGCGCTCCTGCTCGAGTATCGTGGGCATCAGGGACTGGCCGACCGTCGTCAGCGCCGTGAACGCCCCCACGATCAGCAAAGCACTGCTGATACAGACGAGGACCGGCAGCGCCGGGCTGGCTCGGTGCGGTGGCTCCAGGCGTTGCTCGCGCGGCGCCAGCGTATAGGCGATGACCGCAAGCGGAAAGAGCGCGTGCCAGAACATGTAGAGCCAGGCCGTTGTCTGCGGGCCCGCGCCGAGCAACCCCTCGGGCGTGAAGAGCCCCGGAAACGTGAGCATGTGCGCGGCCGCGGCGCAGGCCGTCAACAGATAGCCGGCGGCGAGTATCAGCAGCGCCGGGGCCCGCAGGATGCTGAACTGGCCGATCAGCAGCGCAGCCGTCAGCACGTCGCTGACGACCATCGCCGATTCGTAGATGGGAATGAAGGCCCAGATGCGGGCGAGCGGCACGCGCACGAAAGGCACGATCGCGCAGAACAATACGAGGGACACCAGCACGACACCGATCGCGAACTGGCGCTCGCGCCGCTCAGGCCGCAACGTCGAGAAGAACACTTTGGAATCGTCTGACAACTCGCTCAAGCTGCCCCCTGGTGCTTGATTGCGGCAATGCGTCATTCATGCGTGCCAGTCATATTATGGGATGACATTGACGCATCGGCAAAGCAGTCGCCCACGCGGCGGCTCGCCGGCGCCAGTTGCTTTGACATACAGGGGAAAGGAACCAAGGACAGCGAATCCGCTCACATAGCGGTGGCGTGGCGCACGGCGCACAAAAACGAAAAGGGGTTACGAGCAAAACACCCGTAACCCCTCTTGCATGCGTGGTCGGAGCGATAGGATTCGAACCTACGACCCTCTGATCCCAAATCAGATGCGCTACCAGGCTGCGCTACGCTCCGACGAATCGAGGATTCTAGCCTTGACGGCGGTGTCTGGTCAAATCAAATCGAACCGCCGTCGACCACCAGGAGGACACATCGCATGAATTTGATTCTCTGGCGCCACGCAGAAGCCGAAGACATCGCCGAGAGCGACCTCGCCCGGCAGCTCACGCCGCGTGGCCGCAAACAGGCGCAGACCGTCGCCAAATGGCTCAAGGGCCATCTCGAAGCCGACACGGTCGTCCTCGTGAGCCCCGCCGCACGCACGATCGAAACCGCTCAGGCGCTGACGGACCAATACCGCATCGTGCCCGAGATCGGTCCCGGCGCCGATCCGTCGGCCGTGCTCACCGCCGCCCGATGGCCTGAAGGCGTGGCAGCCACCGTCGTCGTCGTCGGCCATCAGCCCACGCTCGGGCTGGTGGCCGCCGACCTCGTGGCGGGCCAGCGCACCGAGTGGACAATCAAGAAAGGCGGCTTGTGGTGGCTCAGCGGACGCGAGCGCAACGGCAACGGACAGGTCGTCGTGCGGGCGGTGCTCGCCCCCGATCTCGTTTGATTGCGCATCAATCTTCAGTTCTTTGACCGCCTTCCTTGCCTATCTCGCGATCAGACACTAAACATGAAGGCTGTGTGTCTTGCGTGCGACATGTCATCGCATCGACACGCATTTGCCACGCAAGCGTCATCGCCGGTTACTACATTGCACGAAAGCAGCCAACCTTTCATCGCCATCAGGAACCTTTATGCGAGACCTGCCGACGCCCACCCTGCCCCTCGCTTCGATCCCGCTCGACTCGCGCCGCCGTCTGCCACGCGCCGAGGAAACCGTCACGCCGCAGCATCGCCTGCACGTGTCTTGGGCTCGGACCGAAGAGGCGCTTCGCGAAGCGCAGCGGCTGCGCTATCGCGTGTTCGCCGATGAGATGGGCGCTCAACTCGCCGGCCCCGCGGGCCTCGACGTCGATGCCTTCGATGCTTACTGCGACCACTTGCTCGTCCGCGACCTCGACACGCTGAAGGTCGTCGGCACCTACCGCGTGCTGCCGCCGCATCAGGCCGCGCGTATCGGCCGCTTGTACGCCGAAAGCGAATTCGACCTGTCGCGCCTCGCGCACCTGCGCTCGAAGATGGTCGAAGTGGGCCGCTCGTGCGTGCATCCCGACTACCGCAGCGGCTCGGTCATCATGTCGCTGTGGGGCGGGCTCGGCACCTACATGATGCAGAACGGCTACGAGACGATGCTCGGCTGCGCCAGCGTGCCGATGGCCGACGGCGGCCATTTCGCAGCCAACCTGTACGAATCGCTGCGCGAGAACTCGTTGACGAGCCCTGAATACCACGCTTTCCCGCACACGCCGCTGCCGGTCGAGGAACTGCGCACGGGCGCGCGCGTGGCGCCGCCGCCACTCGTGAAGGGCTATCTGCGCCTCGGCGCGAAGATTTGCGGCGCGCCCGCCTGGGATCCCGACTTCAACTGCGCCGACTTCCTCACGCTGTTCCGCCTGACCGATATCAACGCGCGCTACGCTCGTCACTTCCTCGGCGAAAACACGCCGCGCTGAGTCGATCAGCCGCGAACGACAAACAAAGCCCGCCAGCGCGCATGCGCGGCGGGCTTCGTTTCATCAAGCGTCGGTATAGATCACGCGATAACGCGTGCCGACCTTCTCCCATTCGGCCGCTTCCTGAATCAAGCTGTAGTCGGTCAGCGGATTGTTGGCGACCCACTCGTTCGGCAGCCGGACTTCGTACCCGCCGTTCGAGCGTGCAATGCGAATGCCGGGCAGCCCCACATCGGTGCGTCGCCGGCATAGCAAGGCCGCCAGCCGCAGGCAGAACAGCAGCGGCCACTCGACTTCGCGCGCCTGCGACAACTTGCCGAGTTTGCCCACATGGCCCAGCACGAGCGCGGCCAGACGCGCCTGATCGGTACGCGAGAAGCCCGGCATGTCGGCATTGCTGGCGATATAGGCCGAATGCTTGTGGTAGGCGCTATGCGAGATCGACAGGCCGATCTCATGCAGCGCCGCCGCCCAGCCGAGGAACATGCGGCTTTCCTCGGCGCGCTCGCGATCGGTCTCGCCAAGCTGGTTGTAAAAGCCGACCGAGAGCTCGGCGATACGCTCGGCCTGCGCGCGGTCGACGCCGTAGCGACGCATGAAGCCTTGCACCGTGACGGCACGCATGTCCTCATGCTGGGTGCGCCCAAGCAGGTCGTACAGCACGCCGAGACGCAGCGCGCCGTCGGTCGTGTCGACGTAATCGATGCCGAGCTCCTCGAACACGGCCAGCATGATCGACAACCCGCCTGCGAGCACGGGCACGCGATCGGGCTTGAGCGCGACGAGCTTGAGCCGGTTCACGTTCTCGGCCTTGATCAGCGCACGCTTGAGCCGCTCCAGGCCACCGCGCGAGATGCCGTGCGTGATGCCGGGATCGTTGAAGCCGTTGGCCTCGACGAGCTCCGCGAGCGCGCGGGCCGTGCCCGACGAGCCGACTGCCTGATCCCACCCCGCCTGCTTGTACTCGCGCGAGATGATCTGGATTTCGCGCTTGGCCGCGAGTTCGGCCTGGCGCATCGTGTATTCGTCGACGTTGCCGGCCGGAAAGAACGCACGGCTGTGGCTCACGCAGCCGATGTAGAGGCTCTCCATGACCAGCGGCGTGTAATGCGAGCCGATGATGAATTCGGTCGAGCCGCCGCCGATGTCGACGACGAGGCGCTTGCCGGGACTCGCCGGCACCGAATGGGCAGCCCCTGCGTAGATGAGACGCGCCTCTTCGCGGCCCGCGATCACCTCGATCGGAAAGCCGAGCGCGCGCTCCGCCTCGCCCAGAAACTCGCCCGCGTTCTTCGCCACGCGCAGCGTGTTGGTCGCCACCGCCCGCACGTGATCAGGATGAAAGTCGCGCAGACGCTCGCCGAATCGCTTCAGCGCATTCCAGGCACGCACTTGCGAGGCACGGTCGAGCAACTTGTCGGCCGAGAGCCCAGCCGCCAGCCGCACAGGCTCGCGTAGCGCGTCGACCTGATAGATCTGGCTGCCGGCCGGCGTTTCCTCGACGCGTCCGACGATCAGTCGAAAGCTGTTGGAGCCAAGGTCGACGGCGGCGAGAAGATGCGCAGTGGTGGGCATTAGGGAACAGGACTCCTGTGCGAGCGCGGCAGGTATCCCGGGCCCTCGTGCCCGTCACCTTGCCCCGCTGGTCAAAGACGCCATTGTAAGCACATAGTATTTCCTGCCGGTCATCATTCGCCATGCGGACTTATGCGGTTTCGTCGCGCGCACCCGCCACCGCCCTCAGCGAAGTCTCAAAATTAAGCTGATTGCACGTAGAATTCATGACAATAACCATTCATCGGAATGACATAGAACTGTGAGAATTTCCGAGCGTCCGTTCGTACCTTCATCCGACCCTTCTCATCTGTCTTTGCCGATGTCGCTGCGCTACCCTTTGTTGAACCGCGAGTTGGGCATTCTGGGCTTCAACGAGCGTGTGCTGGCGCAAGCCGCAGACCCGTCGGTACCGCTGCTCGAACGTTTGCGCTTTATCTGCATCACGAGCAGCAATCTCGACGAGTTCTTCGAGGTTCGCATGGCCGGCCTGCAGGAGCAGATGCGCGACAACCCGGGCACTCTGACGCCTGACGGTATGTCGTTGCAGCATGTCTACGATCTCGTGGTCGAGCGCGCGCACAAGCTCGTGCATCGGCAATACGCGATGCTGCACGAGACAGTGTTGCCGGCACTCGAAGAAGAAGGCATCTATTTTCACGGCACCGAAGCCTGGACCGAAGCGCAGACCGAGTGGGCGCGTCGCTATTTCGCCGACGAACTGCTGCCCGTGCTCACGCCGATCGGCCTCGACCCTGCCCATCCGTTCCCGCGCGTACTGAACAAGAGCCTGAATTTCGTCGTCGAGCTCGAAGGCAAGGATGCCTTCGGCCGGCAGGCGGTCATGGGCATCGTGCAGGCGCCGCGCGCCCTGCCCCGGCTCGTGCGCATGCCGCAGGAGCTGTCGGGCTTCGCGCACGGGTTCGTGCTGCTGAGCTCGCTGATGCAGCGCTTCGTCAGCGAGCTGTTCCCGAACCTCATCGTGCGCAGCTGCAATCAATTCCGCATCACGCGCAACAGCGAGCTGTTCGTCGACGAGGATGAAATCACGAATTTGCGCGTCGCGTTGCAAGGCGAGCTGCCGGCGCGCCACCTCGGCAACGCCGTGCGGCTCGAAGTGTCGGCCGATACGCCCGCGCATCTGTTGCGGCGTCTGCTCGAAGAAAGCGGGCTGACGGAGAAGGACTGCTACCGCGTCGACGGCTCTGTCAATCTCGTGCGGCTCATGCAACTGCCCGAGCTGGTCGACCGCCCCGATCTCAAGTTCGTGCCGCATGTGCCGGCCGCGCCCGCCCTGCTCGCGAATACGTCGAACCTGTTCGATACGATCGATCAGGGCGACGTCCTGCTGCACCATCCGTACGAAAGCTTTCAGCCCGTGCTCGAGTTGCTGCTGCAAGCCGCGCAGGACCCGAACGTCGTCGCGATCAAGCAGACCATCTATCGCACGGGCACCGAATCGCCGCTGATGGACGCGCTGATGCAGGCGGCACGCAATGGCAAGGAAGTGACGGTCGTCGTCGAGCTGCTCGCGCGCTTCGACGAAGAGACCAACATCAACTGGGCTGCCCAGCTCGAAGCCGTGGGCGCGCACGTCGTGTACGGCGTCGTCGGCCACAAGTGCCACGCGAAGATGATGCTGATCGTGCGGCGAGTGACCGAGAACGGCAAGTCGAGGCTCAAGCGGTATGCGCACCTGGGCACCGGCAACTATCACCCGCGCACCGCGCGCCTCTACAGCGACTTCGGCGTCCTGACGGCCGATCAGATCATCTGCGAGGACGTGCATCATGTCTTCCAACAGCTGACCGGCATCGGCGGCGAGCTCAAGCTGCACGAGCTGTGGCAGTCGCCGTTCACGCTGCATCCGAAGCTGATCGATGCGATTCGCGCCGAAGCCGAGCATGCACGCGCGGGCAAGAAAGCGCGCATCGTCGCGAAAATGAACGCGCTGCTCGAACCGACCGTCATCGCCGAGCTATACGAGGCCTCACAAGCGGGCGTGAAGATCGATCTGATCGTGCGCGGCGTGTGCTCGCTGCAGCCAGGCGTCCCGGGGTTGTCGGAGAACATCTCGGTGCGCTCGATCGTCGGGCGCTTCCTCGAGCATCACCGCATCTTCTATTTCTTTGCGGGCGGCAAGGAGCACGTCTACCTGTCGAGCGCCGACTGGATGGACCGCAATTTCTTCCGCCGCGTCGAAGTCGCGTTTCCGATCAAGGACCGGCGACTCAAGCGGCGCGTGATCGCCGAAGGGCTGTCGGCATTTCTCGGCGACAACCAGTCGGCGTGGGTCATGCAAAGCGACGGCCACTATCGTCGCATCCGCCCCGGCAAGACCTCGCGCAACGCGCAGGCGAGCCTGCTCGCGAAGTTCTGCTCGTAACACGACGGATCACCGGTGCAATAAAAAAACGCCCACATGGGCGTTTTTTTATTGCGGGTGGACGACGAGCTTACGCGTGCACGGCCTGACGGCGCGCCGTGCGCTGCGCGGGAAAGCGCACGCTGAACGTGCTGCCGTGCCCTTCTTCGCTGCGCACCTCGAGCACCGCGTCGTGGCGCTGCAAGACGTGCTTGACGATCGCCAGGCCCAGTCCCGTTCCGCCCGTATCGCGCGAGCGGCTGCGGTCGACGCGGTAAAAGCGCTCGGTCAGACGCGGAATGTCGGCCGGCGGAATACCGAAACCCGTATCCTGCACCGAGAACAGCGCTTTCCCGCCCGACGCCTGCCATTGAACGTGGATCGTGCCGCCCTCCGGCGTATAGCGCACCGCGTTGGTCACCAGATTGCCGAGCGCGCTGAGGATCTCGGTTTCTCCGCCCGTCACCGTCAGCGTGTCGTCGACGTCGAACGTGATCTGATGGCGGCCGCCCGACAGCGTGGCCGCGTCCTCGCGCAGATGATTGATGACCGAGCGCATATCGACGGCCTGATCGCCAGGCGGGCGTACATCGCCTTCGAGCTTCGCGAGCACGAGCAGCGCATCGACGATATTGCGCATGCGCGACGCCTGTTGCTCCATGAGCTCCAGATAGCGCGCACGTTCGTCCTCGGCGAGCGGCAGCTCACGCATCGTCTCGAGAAACCCCGACAGCACGGTAAGCGGCGTCTTCAGCTCGTGCGACACGTTCGCGACGAAATCGCGCCGCATCGAATCGGTGCGCTCGAGCTCCGTGATATCGGCCGACAACACGAGCTTGCGATTCTCGCCATAGGGAAACACCTGCACCGACAGCACGTTCTGGCGCTTCCCGCCCATGCCGCGCATCACGAGCATTTCATCGTATTGGTGAGAATTCAGATAGCGCACGAAATCGGGATGACGTACGAGGTGCGTGATGTGCTGACGCAGATCGCGCTTCGCATCGAGGCCGAAATGCTGCTCGGCGATCGCATTGCACCACTCGATCTGATCGTGATCGTCGAGCATCGCCACGCCGTTCGGCGAGGCCTGGATCGCTTGAATGAAGCGCGAGTGCTGCTGTTCGACCTGGCGCACCTGCGCATGCCAGCGTTTCGCGAGCTTGTGCAGCCGATAGTAGATTTCGCCCCACACGCCGGGCGCGCTCGGCACTTCCCCATACACGGGTGCATCGAGCAGGCGCCACAGCCGCTGCGTGTGATAGGTGCTGAAGAAGGTCTGCGCGATGAGCGCGATGAGCGCGACGACCAGCGCCGTCTTGACGCCCACGATGGCCGCAATCGCTGTGCTCAGGACGGCGAGCAGCGCGAGCGACACGATCGAACGTGCCCAGATGATGTTCATGTGAGCCCGAATCCTACGGCCGAAGAAAAACAGTCTGCGCTCGAGCACACGTCATGCGTGGCACGAGCGCCCATGCTTGTGCGAGTCAGGCGCTCTTCGCGAGGCGATAGCCGCTGCCACGCACGGTTTCGATCATAGCATCGCACCCTGCGGGCTTGAGTGCGGCACGCAGACGCTTGATGTGCACGTCGACGGTGCGTTCCTCGACGAACACATGATCGCCCCACACCTGATCGAGCAATTGCGTGCGGCTGTGCACGCGCTCGGGATGCGTCATGAAGAAATGCAGCAGCCGGAACTCGGTGGGCCCGAGGTCGAGCTTGATCTCGGCGCCAGCCGTATTGGCCGCTACGCGATGCGTGGCCGGATCGAGCTTGAGCCCATTGATCGCGACGACGTCCTCGGTCAACTGCGGGGCGCGCCGGCGCAGCACGGCCTTGATGCGGGCCATCAGCTCCTTCGGCGAGAACGGCTTGGTCACGTAATCATCGGCGCCGATCTCGAGCCCGAGCACCTTGTCCTGCTCATCGCCGCGCGCGGTCAGCATGATGATCGGAATATGCTTGGTGCGCTCGTTGCTGCGCAGATCCCGCGCGAACGCGATCCCCGATTTGCCCGGCAACATCCAGTCGAGCAGGACGAGGTCGGGCAGAACGTCGCTGATGAGCTGCTGGGCCTGCTCGGCGTTGTAGGCGCGGATCGGACAATGACCCGCGTGCTGCAAGTTGACCGAAATCAGTTCGGAAATCGCTGGCTCATCTTCGATGATCAGAATGCTGCTCGGCATCGGCAACCTCTAGAGACGGTTAACTAAGCGCTTCGCGTTCGAGCGCATCGCGCGACTTGTGCCGCACGTCGGTGCCCTTCACGATGTAGATGATGAATTCGGCGATGTTCTTCGCGTGATCGCCGATCCGTTCGATCGCCTTGGCGATGAACAGGTATTCGAGCCCCGCCGAAATCGTGCGCGGGTCCTCCATCATGTACGTCACCAGCTTGCGCACGAAGGCGCGGAATTCTTCGTCGATGGCCTTGTCGTCGCGCACGATCTGCGCGGCGGCCACCGTGTCGAGCCGGGCGAACGCATCGAGCGCACGGCGCAGGATCGTGGCGGCCATCTCCCCGGAGAGCTTGATCTCGGCGATGTTGACCGTGCGCGAGCTGCCGTCCTCGGCCAAACGTTTCACACGCTTGGCGATCTTATCGGCCTCGTCGCCGGCACGCTCGAGGTTCGTGATCGTCTTGGAGATCGCCAGCAACAGACGCAGGTCGCGCGCGGCGGGCTGCCGGCGCGCGATGATGTTGCTGCACTCCTCGTCGATCGTGATCTCCATCGTGTTCAGCGTTTCTTCCGCCGCGATCACTTGATCGGCGATCTCGATGTCGAAATCGTTGAGCGCGTGCATCGCACGCGTGATCTGGGCTTCGACGAGACCACCCATTTCCAGCACCTTCGACGAGACCAGATTGAGGTCGGCGTCGAACTGGCTCGACATATGCTTATCGGACATTTTTTGCTCCCTCCCGATTCATCAGCCGAAACGGCCGGTGATGTAGTCTTCGGTTTCCTTCCGCACCGGCTTGATGAAGATCTTCTCGGTGTCGCCGAATTCGACCAGCTCGCCGAGGTACATATAACCCGTGTAGTCGGAGCAACGGGCCGCCTGCTGCATGTTGTGCGTGACGATGACGACCGTGTAGTCGTTCTTCAGCTCGGCGATCAGTTCTTCGACGCGGCCTGTCGAGATCGGATCGAGCGCCGAGCACGGCTCGTCGAGCAGCAGCACCTCGGGGCGAATCGCGATGCCGCGCGCGATGCACAGACGCTGTTGCTGGCCGCCGGACAGCCCGTAGCCGCTCTGGCCCAGCTTGTCCTTCACTTCGTTCCACAGCGCGGCCTTCGAGAGCGCCCATTCGACGCGGTCGTCCATCTCCGAGCGCGACAGCGACTCGAACATGCGCACGCCGAACGCGATGTTGTCGTAGATCGACATCGGGAACGGCGTGGGCTTCTGGAACACCATGCCCACGCGTGCGCGCAACAGCGAAATGTCGCGCTTGGTCGTGAGCAGGTTCTCGCCGTCCATGTTGATCTCGCCTTCGGCCCGTTGCTCCGGATAAAGGGCAAACATCTTGTTGAACGTGCGCAGCAGCGTGGATTTCCCACAGCCCGAGGGGCCGATGAACGCCGTCACCTTGCCTTCGGGAATATCCAGGTTGATGTTCTTGAGCGCGTGGTACTTGCCGTAGAAGAAGTTCAGATTCTTCACTTCAATTTTAGCCCGCATCGGCGCGAGCGAGCGCTCGTTCTGAGCGGGATCGAAGCCGGCCGGCGCCGCGGGGCGCTCGACATGGGTAAGGTGACTTTCAGCCATATTCATGGACACTCCGCGGCTACTTCTTGCCGAACATCGCACGCGCGAGGATGTTCAATCCGAGCACGCCGAGGGTAATCAGGAACACACCCGCCCACGCCAGCGACTGCCACTGCGAGAACGGACTCATTGCGAACTTGAAGATCGTGACGGGCAGGTTCGCGATCGGCTGCCCCATGTCGAGCGAGAAGAACTGGTTCGACAACGCCGTGAACAGCAGCGGCGCCGTCTCGCCCGCGATGCGCGCGATCGCGAGCAGCACGCCCGTCACCACGCCGGCCATCGATGCCTTCAGCGTGATCGACAGGATCATCTTCCACTTCGGCACGCCCAGCGCGAATGCCGCTTCGCGCAGCGCGTTGGGCACGAGCCGCAGCATGTTCTCGGTCGTGCGGATCACGATCGGAATCTGCAGCAAGGCGAGCGCGATCGCGCCGGACCAGCCCGAAAACCGCCCCATTTTCGCGACGACGAGTTCGTACACGAACAGGCCGACGACGATCGACGGTGCCGACAACAGGATGTCGTTGATGAAGCGCGTCGTGCTCGCGAGCCAGCCCTTCTGGCCGTACTCGGCGAGATACACGCCGGCCAGTACGCCGATCGGCGTGCCGATGGCCGTCGCGATGCCCACCAGCATGAGGCTGCCGACGATCGCGTTCGCGAGACCACCGCCGTCGGTGTTCGGGGGCGGCGTCGACTGCGTGAACAGTTCGACCGACAATCCGCCGACGCCGAGGCGCAGCGTCGTGTACAGAATCCACACGAGCCACAGCAGGCCGAACGCCATGGCCCCGAGCGACATGGTGAGCGCGAACGCATTGATGGCGCGGCGACGGCGCTGCAAGCGGTCGCGCGTCGCCTGCAAAACTTCGGGGCTCGCCGAGCCCGGCACGTGCATGGCAGGCCGATTCATTTCGCCCCCTCTCGTTTCTCAAGGCGCAGCAACATGATCTTGGAAATCGCCAGCACGATGAACGTGATCACGAACAGAATGAGGCCGAGCTCCATCAGCGCGGCCGTATGCAGGCCCGGGCTCGCTTCCGCGAATTCGTTCGCGAGCGCCGAGGTAATGCTGTTGCCGGGAGAGAACAGCGACACGTCGCTGAGCAGATTCGTATTGCCGATCACGAACGTGACGGCCATCGTTTCGCCGAGCGCGCGGCCGAGCCCCAGCATGACGCCGCCGATCACACCGCTTTTCGTGAACGGCAGCACGATCTTCCACATGACTTCCCAGGTCGTGCAGCCGATGCCGTAGGCCGACTCTTTCAGCAGCACGGGCGTGACTTCGAACACGTCGCGCATGACCGAAGCGATGTACGGAATGATCATGATCGCGAGAATGACGCCCGCGCACAGGATGCCGATGCCGATCGGTGCGCCTTGGAAGAGCGCGCCGACGATCGGAATCGATCCGAGCACCTGGCCGACGGGCTTTTCGAAGTACGTTGCGAAAATCGGGGCGAACACGAGCAGGCCCCACATGCCGTAGACGATCGACGGAATGGCGGCGAGCAGCTCGATGGCGATGCCGAGCGGACGGCGCAGCCACGCCGGCGACAACTCGGTCAGAAAGAGCGCGATGCCGAAGCTCACAGGCACCGCGATGAGGAGTGCGATAAACGACGTGACGATGGTGCCGTAGATGGGCACGAGCGCGCCGAACTTGTTGCTGGGAGGATCCCATTCGGCCGACCAGAGAAAGCTCAGGCCGAATTGATGGATCGTCGGCAGCGAGGCGACGATCAGCGAAACGATGATGCCGCCGAGCAACAGCAGCGTCACGATGGCCGCCAGACGCGCGAGATTGCCGAAGACGATGTCGCCGAGGCGGCTGGGCGCACGCTGCGCGTGGCTGCCGGGAGGCGACATGAGATTGATGTCGGACATGTGAACCTGTTTCCTGTTGCCGCACGCACACCGCGTGCAGCGATGGCGATGCCCGGCAAAGCCTGCAGGCCTTGCCGGGCGTCTTTCAGGGCCGATTACTTACTCAGCAGCGACTGCCTTGCCCGAAGCGTCCTTCACCTTCTCCTTCCACTGCGTACGGATTTCCGAGACGACCGACGGCGGCAGCGAGATGTAGTCGAGATCATCCGCAGCTTGCGTGCCGTTCTTGAACGCCCAGTCGAAGAACTTCAGCGTTTCCTTGCCTTGCTCAGGCTTGTCTTGCGCCGTGTGCAGCAGCACGAACGTCGCGCCGACGACCGGCCATGCGTCCTTGCCCGGCTCGTTCGTGAGGATCTGGTAGAACGACTTCTTCCAGTCCGCGCCCGCAGCAGCAGCCTTGAACGTCTCGGTCTTCGGCTGGACGACTGCGCCCGTACCGTTCTGCATCGACGTGTACGTCATGTGGTTCTGCTTCGCGTAGGCCCACTCGACGTAGCCGATGGCGCCCGGCAGACGCTGCACGAATGCCGCGACGCCGTCGTTACCCTTGCCGCCCGTGCCGACCGGCCAGTTCACGGTCGTGCCTTCGCCGACCTTCGACTTCCATTCCGGGCTCACCTTCGACAGGTAGTTCGTCCAGATGAAGCTCGTGCCCGAACCGTCAGCGCGGCGCACGACAGCGATATCCGTGTCGGGCAGCTTGACGCCCGGGTTCAGCTTGGCGATTTCCGCGTCATTCCACTTCTTGATCTTGCCGAGGTAGATGTCGGCCAGCACGGCGCCCGACAACACGACTTGACCCGGCTTCACGCCCGGCAGGTTGATCGCCGGCACGACGCCGCCCACCACCGTCGGGAACTGGAACAGGCCGTTCTTGGCGAGATCTTCGTCCTTCAGCGGCGCATCCGAGCCCGCGAAATCGACCGTCTTCGCTTCGATCTGCTTGATACCGCCCGACGAACCGATGCCTTGATAATTGACCTTGCCACCACCCGTCTTTTGATAGGCATCGGCCCATTTCGTGTAGATCGGTGCGGCAAAGGTGCTGCCCGCGCCGGTGATGTCGGCGGCTTGCGCGGCGATCGCGAAGAGCGCGCCAGCGATGCCAGCGAACGCGGTTTGCATCAATTTCATGGAATAACCCCTTGTGGTGTGGTCGTGTGGACTGCTGCGACACCGCGAAGATTAGGTCGTTTCTATGACAGTAATATGACGGAAGATGAACCGAACGTGACAGTCGCCTTACCGCGTTGAAAGCGACTTAGCAGACAATATCGATAGATACGACGAAATTAGGCGCCATCTCGGCGCACCACCTGCTCCGTGAAATATGACAAGACTAGGAGAAAAACGCAGCTTTGCCAGCGCTTTTCTCCTGGTAGATTCGTAGGCTGATCGTCGATCGTCAGGCTGTCGCCTGCTCGACGGCACGTGCGATGTCTTGCGCATGGCGCACCGCAGCCTCGCGCTGCGACGCCTCCACCATCACGCGCAGCACGGGCTCGGTGCCCGAGGCGCGGATCAGCACGCGGCCGCTTTCGCCGAGCGCGCGCTCGGCTTCGGCCACGGCCTGCTTGATCGCGTCGCTGCCCTTCCAGTCGGCGCCGGGACGCATGCGCACGTTGATGAGCTCCTGCGGGAACAGCGTGACACCGTTGAGCAGTTCGGCCAGAGTACGGCCGCTGCGCCGGATGGCTGCCAGCACGAGCAGCGCCGAGACGATGCCGTCGCCGGTCGAATGACGGTCGAGCGACAGGATGTGGCCAGAACCTTCGGCGCCCAGCTCCCAACCGCGCTCGCGCAGTTGCTCGAGCACATAGCGGTCGCCCACGGCGGCGCGCACGAACGACACCCCCTCGCGCGCGAGCGCCACTTCCACGGCCATGTTCGTCATCAGCGTGCCGACCGCGCCGGGCACCTTGCCGGCGGTGGCGATGCGATCCTTCACGAGCACGTAGAGCAGTTCGTCGCCGTTGTAGAGGCGCCCGCTCGCATCGACGATCTGCAGGCGGTCCGCGTCGCCGTCGAGCGCGATGCCGAGATCGGCTCGATTGGCGCGCACCGCGCGCATCAGCGCATCGGGCGCCGTAGCGCCGACGCCATCGTTGATGTTGAAGCCGTTCGGCGCGACGCCGATCGAGACGACATCCGCCCCGAGCTCGTGGAACACGTGCGGCGCGATGTGATAAGCCGCGCCATGCGCGCAATCGACGACCAGCTTGAGCCCGTGCAGGTCGAACGCCGCCGGAAACGTGCTTTTGCAGAATTCGATGTAGCGGCCAGCCGCATCGTCGAGGCGTCTCGCCTTGCCGAGTTGCTCGGACGGCGCGCAGGAGAGCGGCGAATCGAGTTGCTTTTCGATTTCGAGCTCGATCTCGTCGGGCAGCTTGTTGCCATCGGCGCTGAAGAATTTGATGCCGTTATCGTAGTACGGATTGTGCGATGCACTAATGACGACGCCGGCCGCCAGGCGCAGCGCACGCGTCAGATAGGCGACGCCGGGCGTCGGCATCGGGCCGGCCAGCATCACGTCGACGCCCGCCGCCGAAAAGCCCGCTTCGAGCGCCGCTTCGAGCATATAGCCCGACACGCGCGTGTCCTTGCCGATCAGCACCGTCGGGTGCGTGCCGCTTTTGGCGAAGCGGTCCGACCCTGCCAGCACCTTGCCGGCCGCATAACCGAGCCGCAGTACGAAATCGGGCGTGATCGGCGTCTCGCCGACTTTGCCGCGCACACCATCGGTACCGAAATAGCGACGTGCCATCGTCAACCTTCCTTGTGTTCTGTCTTGAGAAGTGGAGATCAGCTGCTGCGCGCGGCATCGCGCACGGCAGCCCAGATTTTCAAAGCGTCGACGGTTTGCCTGACATCGTGAGCGCGCACGATCGCGGCACCGCGTTCGGCCGCACACACCGCCGCCGCGAGACTGGCCGCGACACGCTCTTCTGGCGTGTCGCGGCCAGTCACGATGCCGAGCATCGACTTGCGGGACATGCCCGCGAGAATTGGAAACGGCCGCGCGCCATCCGGGGCAAGCGGGGCTGTCTCGCGCAGATGCGCAAGCAACGCGTAGTTGTGTTCGAGCGTGGCCTTGCCAAAGCCGAAGCCGGGGTCGACGCTGATGCGCGCCTGGTCGATGCCCTCGCCGGTCAGTACGTCGACGCGCGCTTGCAGAAACGCGCGAACCTCAGCCACCACGTCGTCGTAAGCGGGCTCGCCGCGCTGCATCGTCTGCGGCTCGCCGAGCATGTGCATGACGCACAGGCCGCAGCGGCTGTCGCGTACGGCGTCGATCGCGCCCGGCTGCCGGAAACCCCAGATGTCGTTGATCAGGTCGGCGCCGGCCGCCAGCGCGGCGCGCATGACTGCAGGCTTGTAGGTGTCGATCGACAGCGGCACGTCGACGCCTCGCAGCGCTTCGACGATCGGCACGACGCGCTCGAGCTCTTGCTCGAGCGGCACAGGCGGCGCGCCTGGGCGTGTCGACTCGCCGCCGATGTCGATCAGATCGGCACCCTCATCCAACATTTGCTCGACCTGGCGCAGCGCGGCATCGCGCGCGACGTAGCGACCGCCGTCGGAGAACGAGTCGGGCGTGACATTGAGAATGCCCATCACGCGCGGACGCTCGAACGTCAACGTGAAACGGCCGCATTGCAGCGGCTCAGGCTCTTGAAACAGCGAAAAATCGGTGTTCGACACGGCAGACAACGATGGGGAACAAAGCACGCAAGCCAATGCGATCAGGCGCACCGGCCAATGAAAAACGGGCCGATGCGGTTATCGCACGGCCCGTCGGTCATCGATCGTCGGACGTCATGCCGGTGCGGCAGCGCTGCCCGGCTTCACTTCAGCGCCCGAGCTGCCGTTGCTGCCCGACGAAATGTCGCCGGGGGGCACGCTCTTGGGCGAGCGCGGCGGGCGGCCTTCCATGATGTCGTTGATCTGATCGGCATCGATCGTTTCCCACTCCATCAGCGCGGCCGTCATGGCCTCGACCTTGTCGCGGTTTTCTTCGAGCAGACGACGTGCGAGGCTGTACTGATCGTCGAGCACGCGGCGGATTTCCGCGTCGACCTTCTGCTGCGTCGCTTCCGAGATCGCACGCGTAAAGCCGCGGCCGAACGGCGAGGCCTCGCCTTCGTCGTCGACATAGACCATCGGCCCCAACGCGTCGGTCATGCCGAAACGCGCCACCATCGCACGGGCCGTTTGCGTGGCCTTGTTGAAATCGTCCGATGCACCGGTGCTGATGAGGTTGAGGAACAGCTCTTCCGCGACACGGCCACCGAACAGGATGGCCAGACGATCGAGCAGATAATCCTTCGAATACGTCTCGTTGTCGTGCTCGGGCAGCTGCCACGTCACGCCGAGCGCACGGCCACGCGGAATGATCGTGACCTTGTGAACCGGGTCCGCCTTCGGCAGGAGCTTCGCGACGACGGCGTGACCGGCCTCGTGATAAGCCGTGGCGCGCTTCGCCTCTTCACGGATGACGGCCGACTTGCGCTCCGGACCCATGAAGATCTTGTCTTTCGCGTCCTCGAAGTCCTGCATTTCGACGATGCGCTTACCGCGGCGTGCCGCGAACAGCGCGGCCTCGTTGACGAGGTTCGCGAGATCGGCACCCGAAAAGCCCGGCGTACCACGCGCGATGACGCCGGCGTCGACATCGTTGGCGATCGGCACCTTGCGCAGGTGCACCTTCATGATTTGTTCGCGGCCGCGGATGTCGGGCAGGCCCACATACACCTGACGGTCGAAACGGCCCGGGCGCAGCAGCGCCTTGTCGAGCACGTCGGAGCGGTTCGTCGCGGCAATCACGATGACGCCCGAGTTCGCCTCGAAGCCGTCCATCTCGACGAGCATCTGGTTCAGCGTCTGCTCACGCTCGTCGTTGCCACCGCCCATGCCGGCGCCGCGATGACGGCCGACCGCGTCGATTTCGTCGATGAACACGATGCAAGGCGCGTGCTTCTTCGCCTGCTCGAACATGTCGCGCACACGTGCGGCACCCACGCCGACGAACATTTCGACGAAGTCCGAACCGGAAATGCTGAAGAACGGCACCTTCGCTTCGCCCGCGATCGCGCGAGCAAGCAGCGTCTTACCGGTACCCGGGGGGCCGACCAGCAGGACGCCACGCGGGATACGACCGCCAAGCTTCTGGAATTTCTGCGGATCGCGCAGGAAGTCGACGAGTTCGGAGACTTCTTCCTTCGCTTCGTCGCAGCCTGCGACGTCGGTGAAATTGATGGCGTTGTTGTTCTCGTCGATGAGCCGTGCGCGGGATTTGCCGAACGAGAAGGCGCCGCCTTTGCCCCCGCCCTGCATCTGTCGCATCATGTAGAACCAGAACCCGATGATCAGGATCGTCGGCCCCAGGTAGTACAGTGCCGAGACCAGTGCGCTCGGTTCTTCGTCGGCCTTGCCGCTCACCTGAACGCCGTACTTCATCAGGTCGCCGACCATCCAGATGTCGCCCGGCGACACGATCTGATACTTTTGACCGTCAGCCGGGGTGACCGTGAGATTGCGCCCCTGAACGATGACCGTCTTGATCTTGCCGTTCTTCGCGTCGTCCATGAATTGCGAGTACGACACGCCCTCCTGAACGCGGGGCTTGTCGAACTGCTTGAACACCGTAAACAGCACCAGTGCGATGACCAACCACACTGCTGCCTTCGAAAACATATTGTTGTTCAAAGCACCACTCCTTCCTCATAGACGTGTGCCTACATTTACCTTGCGGCACCACGAAAGCATTCTAATCCAGTCCGTAGACCCCTGCCATAACGTTTCACTACCGCAAAAATAGCCGCTTGCGCAATCGCGCGAGCGTTTTCGCGATGGAAAAGCCGGCCTTGGGCTCGTCTTCCTGACGTCAACCGGGCCGCTTCAGATGCTTGCCCAGGATGAAAGTTTCGGACGATTTGTCGCGCGATGCTTTCGGCTTTCGCGCGGCGACCGTTTTAAATTGTCGCTTGAACTTCTCCACGATCTGGCTGTAACCGCTGCCGTGAAAACATTTGACCAGCAGCGCGCCCTCAGGCTTCAAATGATTCTGCGCAAATTCGAGCGCCAGATCACATACGTGCTCGATTCGAGCCGCATCTGCCACGGCCACGCCGGACAGGTTGGGGGCCATGTCGGAAATTACAAGGTCCACCTGACGCGAACCGACAACTTCTTCGAGTTGCGCGAGCACGCTGTCCTCGCGGAAATCGCCCTGAATGAAATGCACGTCGGCGATCGGCTCCATCGGCAGGAGGTCGAGGGCAATGATCGTGCCGTCGATGCCGCCTTCGCGCTGCGCGTCGCGCCGGCCGCCCTGCGCCAGCTTGTTGCGCACGTACTGGCTCCAGCTGCCTGGTGCCGAGCCGAGGTCGACGATGACCTGCCCCGGGCGGATCAATTTGTCCTGCTCGTCGATTTCCTTGAGCTTGTACGCCGCGCGCGCGCGATATCCCTCACGCTGCGCGAGTTTGACGTAAGGATCGTTGATGTGATCGTGCAACCACGATTGATTGAAGCGGTTTTTTGCCATTGAAGGATAACTGTTGCTGCGTCGCGCCGTACTTTTGGCGGATAATACGCGTTTTGCCGGCAAGACGGCCGGCCAGCCGCCGTCACGCGCCTTTGCACGCATGCGTGCCGCGCGGCCGCCCACATTTTAGTCGAGTTGTCGATCCACCTATGCCAGCCCTGAAAGTCTCCCCCGCCGAACGCGCCGAACTGCGTTCCCAGGCCCACGCGCTCAAACCGGTCGTGCTGATCGGTGCCGAAGGGCTGACCGATGCCGTGCTGGCCGAAATCAAAGTCCACCTCGCCGCCCATCAGCTGATCAAGATCCGCGTGTTCGGCGACGAGCGTGAGGAGCGCGTGGCGATCTACGACGAAATCTGCGACCGCCTTAGCGCCGCGCCGATCCAGCACATCGGCAAGCTGCTGGTGATCTGGAAGCCCGAGGCACAGCAGCCGGCCGCCGCGCCGCGCGGCAAACGCGCCGCAGGCCTGCCGAGCGTGCGCGAGGCAGCCGAGGAAAAGCCGCGCCGCGGCGCCGCACCGCGTGTCGTCAAGGTCGTCAAGCAAACCGACAACCCGATGCGCAAACCCAAAGCCCAGAAAGTGGTCGTACGCGGTAACGAGCGCGTAACGGCCGGCGGTACGGTCAAGCGCGCCAAGAAGCGGCAGACCAGCGCCAAGCGCCCGCATCAATCCGTGAAATAAACGTGGCACACTGCCGGGCGCGGCTGCCCAAGCCCGCGCCCGGCAGCAGGACAAGCGGTGCGCCGGTCAAGCAGGCGCGCCCGTCCCTTTCAACTCGCCCGCGCGTTCGTCGACGGGCAGCGTCCAGATCAGCCCCAGCCCCAACAGGCTCTCGAGCAGGTAAAACGCACTCGAGACGCCGTGCAGCACGCCGAAGCGCACTGCATAGGCGGAATGGCCGACGTCGGTGCCGGCCGCCAGCGCAGCCGTACGCAGCGCATCCATGAACGGCTGCAGCGCGAAGTACCCGATCAGCACGCACACGAGCATGCCCGCGAGCAGCCAACGCAGCCGCCGATATCCTGCGACACCACGACGCACGAGCAGATTGCCGAGCGCCAGAGCCAAGACCCCGCACAGCACACCGACGATCGCCTCGATGCGAAAGAGCTTCGCGGCCACGGAGCCGGCAGCCACGCGATCGAGCAAAGCGAACAGCGTCGGCGCAACCGCATAGCCGATCGTCAACAGACTGCCGACCCAGAAGGTGACCAGCAGCCGGAAGACGCGTTGCGGGGTCGAAGACACGTCGCGTGTTCTATTCAAACGTAGCGGACCGAGATGATTTCGTATTCGCGCACGCCACTCGGAGCCTGCACGGCGGCCACATCGCCTTCGAATTTACCGATCAGCGCACGGGCGATCGGCGAGCTGATCGAAATCAGACCGTGCTCGAGGTCGGCTTCGTCGTCACCGACGATCTGGTACGTGACCGCATCGCCCGAGTCGAGATCTTCGAGGTCGACCGTCGCGGCGAACACCACGCGGCCTTCGGCGTCGAGCGTAGAAGGATCGATGACTTGCGCAGCAGCCAGCTTCGACTCGATCTCGGCAATGCGCCCCTCGATGAAGCCCTGCTTTTCTTTCGCCGCATCGTACTCGGCGTTTTCGGACAAATCCCCTTGCGCGCGCGCCTCGGCGATCGAATTGATGACCGACGGGCGCTCGACGGATTTCAGTCGCTGCAATTCCTCGCGCAACTGGTCAGCGCCCCGCTTCGTCAATGGAATGGTGCTCATAGACAGATCAGTAAAGAAAAATTCGGCAATAAAAAAGCGCCGCGGTTAAGTGCATCCTCTCAAGCGACGGCTGCCACCGAGAGGACACCGCTTAACCGCGGCATCTGGAGTCCGTTCCGACCCCAGCTAGGATAGGTAATGAAGGGTTAGTTTAGGCGAGCGTGAAGCCCTTGTAAATCATAGACTTCCAAGTTCTTCAGATAACGCAGACCCTCCACCGCGGCCCGGGCACCCGACATCGTCGTGTAGTACGTGACCTTGTTCGCCTGCGCGCTCATGCGGATCGAACGCGAGTCGGCGATCGCTGCACGTGTCTCGTCGACGGTCGTGAAAACGAGCGCGATTTCGCCGTTCTTGATCATGTCGACAATGTGCGGACGGCCGTCCTTCACCTTGTTGACGACCTTGACCGGCACACCGGCCTCGGCGATCGCCGCAGCCGTGCCCTTCGTCGCGACGAGCGGATAGCCGAGTTCGTGCAGCATGCGCGCCACTTCGACGGCCTTCGGCTTGTCGGCGTCCATCACCGTCAGCAGCACCGTGCCCGATTCGGGCAAGCGCGAACCGGCCGCGAGCTGCGACTTGAACAGCGCTTCGCCGAACGTCTGGCCCACGCCCATCACCTCGCCGGTCGAGCGCATTTCGGGTCCGAGCACCGGGTCGACGGACGGGAACTTCACGAACGGGAACACCGCTTCCTTCACGCTGAAGTACGGCGGCTCGACTTCCTTGGTCACGCCCTGCTCGGCCAACAACTGGCCGACCATCGCACGCGCCGCGATCTTCGCGAGCGGCAGCCCCGTCGCCTTCGACACGTACGGCACCGTGCGCGAGGCGCGCGGATTGACTTCGAGCACGTAGATGATGTCGTTGACCGAGCCGTCGGCCGCGCGCACCTGCTGGATCGCGAACTGGACGTTCATGAGGCCCACGACGTTGAGCGCCTTGGCCATCGCGGCGGTCTGGCGCTTGAGCTCGTCGATGGTCGCCTTCGACAGCGAGTACGGCGGCAGCGAGCACGCCGAGTCGCCCGAGTGCACACCGGCCTGCTCGATGTGCTCCATCACGCCGCCGATGAACACCTGCTTGCCATCGGAGATACAGTCGACGTCGCACTCGATCGCGTCGTTGAGGAAGCGGTCGAGGAGCACCGGCGAATCGTTCGACACCTTCACGGCCTCGCGCATGTAGCGCTCGAGGTCACGCGGCTCGTGCACGATCTCCATCGCGCGGCCGCCCAGCACGTACGACGGACGCACGACGAGCGGATAGCCGATTTCGTCGGCAAGCGCGAGCGCTTCGGACTCCGCGCGCGCCGTGCGGTTCGGCGGCTGGCGCAGTTGCAGGTCTTGCAGCAGCTTCTGGAAGCGTTCGCGGTCTTCGGCCGCGTCGATCATGTCGGGCGAGGTGCCGATGATCGGCACGCCGTTCGCCTCGAGATCGAGCGCGAGCTTCAGCGGCGTCTGGCCACCGTATTGCACGATCACGCCGAGCGGCTTTTCCTTGTCGACGATCTCGAGCACGTCCTCGAGCGTCAACGGCTCGAAGTACAGGCGATCGGACGTGTCGTAGTCGGTCGACACCGTCTCGGGGTTGCAGTTGACCATGATCGTCTCATAGCCGTCCTCACGCATCGCGAGCGCCGCGTGCACGCAGCAGTAGTCGAACTCGATGCCCTGCCCGATGCGGTTCGGACCGCCGCCGAGCACCATGATCTTCTTGTTCGACGTCGGCTGCGCCTCGCATTCCTCTTCATACGTCGAATACATGTAGGCCGTTTTCGTCGCGAACTCGGCCGCACAGGTATCGACGCGCTTGTAGACGGGGCGCACGCCCTGCTCGATGCGGCGACGGCGCACGTCGGTCTGCGACGCGCCCAGCAGCTTGGCCAGACGACGATCCGAGAAGCCGCTGCGCTTCAGATAGCGCAGTTCGTCCTTGCTCAGGCTCTCGAGCGACCGGCCCGCGAGCGCCTTTTCCTTCAGCACGATTTGCTCGATCTGCGCGAGGAACCACGGATCGATCGCCGTTTCCTCGAACACCTCGTCGAGCGACATGCCGAGGCGGAACGCGTCGCCCACGTACCAAATGCGCTCAGGCCCCGCATCACCGATTTCGCGCACGACTTCGTCGCGGCTCGTCGTCTTTTCGTCGAGGCCGTCCACGCCGACTTCGAGACCGCGCAGCGCCTTCTGGAACGACTCCTCGAACGTGCGGCCGATCGCCATTACCTCGCCGACCGACTTCATCTGCGTCGTCAGACGCGAGTCGGCCTCGCGGAACTTCTCGAATGCGAAGCGCGGGATCTTCGTGACGACGTAGTCGATCGTCGGCTCGAACGAGGCCGGCGTCTGACCGCCCGTGATCTCGTTCTTGAGCTCGTCGAGCGTGTAGCCGACCGCCAGCTTCGCTGCCACCTTCGCGATCGGGAAGCCCGTCGCCTTCGAGGCCAGGGCCGACGAACGCGACACGCGCGGGTTCATCTCGATGACGATGATGCGGCCGTCCTTCGGATTGATCGAGAACTGAACGTTCGAACCACCCGTGTCGACGCCGATCTCGCGCAGCACTGCCAGCGACGCGTTGCGCAGCAGTTGATATTCCTTGTCGGTTAGCGTTTGCGCGGGCGCGACGGTGATCGAGTCGCCCGTGTGGATGCCCATCGGGTCGAGGTTCTCGATCGAGCAGACGATGATGCAGTTGTCGGCGCGGTCGCGCACCACTTCCATCTCGTACTCTTTCCAGCCCAGCAGCGATTCTTCGATCAGGAGCTCGCGCGTCGGCGACAGATCGAGGCCGCGACGGCAGATTTCTTCGAATTCCTGACGGTTATAGGCAATGCCGCCGCCCGAGCCGCCCAACGTGAACGACGGACGAATGACGACCGGATAGCCGGGGCCGCCCGTTTGCACGGCGATGTCGGCCTGCACCGTCAGCGCCTCTTCCATCGAATGCGCGACGCCCGACTTGGCCGAGCCGAGGCCGATCTTCGTCATCGCGTCCTTGAACTTCTGACGGTCTTCGGCCTTGTCGATCGCTTCGGGCGAGGCACCGATCAGCTCGACGCCGTACTTGGTCAGCACGCCGTGGTGATGCAGATCGAGCGCGCAGTTGAGCGCCGTCTGGCCACCCATCGTGGGCAGGATCGCGTCCGGGCGCTCCTTGGCGATGATGCGCTCGACCACTTCCCACGTGATCGGCTCGATGTAGGTCACATCGGCCGTGTTCGGGTCGGTCATGATCGTCGCAGGGTTGCTGTTGACGAGGATGACCTTGTAGCCCTCCTCACGCAGCGCCTTGCATGCCTGCGCGCCCGAATAGTCGAACTCGCAAGCCTGACCGATGATGATCGGCCCTGCGCCGATGATGAGAATGCTCTTGATGTCTGTCCGCTTCGGCATAACGCTCTCGCTAATATATTCCTGTGTCTTCTCTTCGGGCCGCGGCGCTTCATTCGCTCGCTGGCCAAGCACGCATCAGGCGGCCGCGCTACCGCGCTTGGCGTCCATCAACGCGGTGAAGCGGTCGAACAGATAGCCGATGTCGTGCGGCCCAGGCGACGCTTCCGGGTGACCCTGGAAGCAGAACGCGGGCTTGTCGGTCAACTCGAAGCCTTGCAGCGTGCCGTCGAACAGCGAAACGTGCGTCGCGCGCGCGTTGGCCGGCAGCGTGTCCGCGTCGACCGCAAAGCCGTGGTTCTGCGACGTGATCACGACGCGGCCGTCGGTCAGGTCCTTGACCGGGTGGTTGGCACCGTGATGGCCCGTCTTCATCTTCATCGTCTTCGCGCCGACGGCCAGCCCCATGATCTGATGGCCGAGGCAAATGCCGAACGTCGGGACGCCGCGCTCGATGAATTCCTTGGTCGCCGCGATCGCGTAATCACAGGGCTCCGGATCGCCGGGGCCGTTCGAGAGGAACACGCCGTCCGGGTTGAGCGCGAGCGCTTCGGCGGCGCTCGATTGCGCCGGCAGCACCGTCACATGGCAGCCGCGCTCGGCCAGCATGCGCAGGATGTTGTACTTCACGCCGAAATCGAAGGCGACGACGCGGTACTTCGGCGTGCGCTGCGCGCCGTAGCCGCGGCCCAGTTGCCATTCGCTCTGCGTCCATTCGAACGGCTTGGTGGTCGAGACGACCTTGGCGAGGTCCATGCCGGCCAGCCCCGGGAACGAGCGCGCCAGCTCGATCGCGCGCGCTTCGTCGTCGCTCCCCGCCAGAATGCAGCCGTTTTGTGCGCCCTTGTCGCGCAGGATGCGCGTGAGGCGGCGCGTGTCGATGCCGGCGATCGCGACGACGCCTTCGTCGCGCAGATAGTCGCCGAGCGTGCGCTCCATGCGGAAGTTCGACGCACGCACGGGCAGATCGCGCACGATCAGGCCAGCGGCGTGCACCTTCGTTGCTTCGACATCCTCATTATTGACCCCGACGTTACCGATGTGCGGGTACGTGAGCGTCACGATCTGACGCGAGTAGCTCGGATCGGTGAGGATTTCCTGATAGCCGGTGATCGCGGTGTTGAACACGACTTCGCCGATCGTATGACCGGCAGCGCCGATCGAATAGCCGCGAAAGACCGTGCCGTCGGCGAGTGCGAGCAGAGCGGGAGGAAAAGACGGCAACACGGGGAAGCTCCTTGGGGAACACCCTGTTGCCGACCTATCTATCCGACCGTGCGGACTCTCGCCGCAAGGCGCGGCGATCATGAGCCCGCTCGCTGACGCTTCCGGTTCGCAAGGGCGCTCGAATGATCCGTTGTGCGGACGATTCGGCTGCTCGCTTGGATGGGCGGCGCGCGGCGGATGAACGGTTTGGGGGAGGTAGGCGCTAGGGTGCGGGTTGAATAGTGCAAACTTTCAAAGTATAGCCTGAAATACCCCTTCCCTTCAACGGAGAGCCGTCGCCGACGCCATCCGGCCGCGCACGAACGTGCCGCGAACCGGTGCACGCGCGACGCGCGTGCAGGGATTACAGCGGCGATCCTACACCCGCGGACGCCTGTCGGAAATGCCGGTTGCCCCGAGGCTCGCGAGCGCTGCATGGCCAACCGTTCGCGATATTTCGCTCCCCAAAAGAAAAACGCCGCCACGAGAGCGTGGCGGCGTCGGGTGCCCCGTGGCGAGCAGCCGCTTACTTGGTTTTCTTTGCGTCGGACGCCGCCTTCGGTTTCGACGGAGCGGCAGCCTTCGCCTTCGTCGACGACTTGGCCTTGACCGACGAACCGGCGGTCTTCACGACGCTCGTCCGGTGATGCCCCTTGCCGCCCTTTTCGACGTGCGACTTCGGCTTGACGTCGGCCGCCTGTGCATCGATCTTCTCGGCGCGTGCATCGGCAGGCATCGTCGTCGCGATCTTTTGCGGACCGGGCTCGGCCGGCATCGACTTGCCGACGGGCACGTGCAGCACGATCACCTGCCCCGGCGCGGCCATGTCGCGGTGCGTCTTGTTCCAGCTCTTCAACTGCGCGACCGAGACGCCATAGCGCGCGGCGATCGCCGACATCGATTGCTTGCGGCGCACGCGAATCAGCATCTTGCGCGTGTCGGGCACGTCGGGCTCCATCGCGAGCACGGCGCTCTCGGCAACGTCGGCGCTGATGTCCTCGTCGGCGTCATCATCGGAGCGCGGCACGACGAGCGTCGAACCGGGCTTCAGCCGCATACCGACCGGAATCTTGTTGACCGACATCAGCGTATCGGCGTCGACACCGATCTTCTCGGCCAGCGCCGCAGGGCGCGTGCGCTCGGTCACCGTATAGGTGGTCCACGACGACAGTTGGCCGTCATACGACTTCAGATTGCGCTCGAAGGCGCTCGCGTTGTCGAACGGCAGCAGGATCTGCGGCTGCGTCGCGCCGAGGATCACGGGCTTCGAGAACGACGGATTGAGCGCGCGGAATTCCTCGGGCGTCATGTTCGCGAGCTTGGCCGCCATGGTCACGTCGATGTCGTGCGATGTCGTGACCGTCACGAAGTACGGGTGATTCGGAATCGACGGCAAGGTCAACCCGAACGCCTGCGGATTCATGATGATGTTCTTGACGGCCTGCAGCTTCGGCACGTAATTGCGCGTCTCGTTCGGCATGCGCAGGCTCTGATAGTCGGTCGGCAGACCGGCCGCCTGATTGCGCGCCACCGCACGCTGCACGTTGCCCTCGCCCCAGTTGTACGCGGCGAGCGCGAGATACCAGTCGCCGAACATGTCGTGCAGGCGCGAGAGATAGTCGAGCGCGGCGCCCGTCGACGCGAGCACGTCGCGGCGCTCGTCCTGCCACATGTTCTGCTTGAGGTTGTAGGTGCGGCCCGTGCCCGGCACAAACTGCCACATGCCGGCCGCCTTCGCGACCGACAGCGCCTGCGGGTTGTAGGCCGACTCGATGAACGGCAGCAGCGCGAGCTCCGTCGGCATGTGGCGCGACTCGAGCTCTTCGACGATGTAATAGAGATACTTCTGCGAGCGCTCGGTCATGCGCTGCACGTAATCGGGACGCTGAGCGTACCAGTTCGCCTGCATGTCGACGAGGTCGCTCTGCAGATCGGTCAACTGGAAGCCGCGGCGGATCCGCCCCCATAGGTCCGCATCCGCGCTCGTCAATTGCTCGACGGAGCTGTTGTCGACGTCGATGGTCTGCTTGGCGGCGGTGGTGCGGAGGGAGTCGGGAGCGGCTTGCTGAGTGGAAGCGTCGGAGGAGGGGTTCGCCGTCGGGCCTTGGCTTGCGCAGGCGGCAAGCGTGAGGACCAATAGCGCACTGAAGATAAATCGCATGAACGTCTCGTGCTTCCAAAGCTGGAAATTGCCCGCGATAGTACGAAAGCACGCCGCCCACGTCAACTAAAAATCGTAAAAAAACCTGTCAAATCCGTGGGTTGGCGAATATTTCGGACCTTTTGACCGCGCCCCGCCCCCGCTCCCCCCCGCACATCAACTGAAGCGATTTTTCCATTCGCGCATCAACGCAAACGACGTCAGCCGATCAGGCACCGTTTCATGCAGCGCATCGGCCAGCGTCTGGCGGATGTCTTCGCGCTCCACGCGCAGGAACGGATTGACGGCGCGTTCGTGGCCGATCGTGGTCGGCAGCGTGGGCTCGTTGCGTGCGCGGCGCGCCGAGGCTTCGTCGTGCCACGCCTTGAGCTGCGCGTTGGCAGGTTCGACTGCCAGAGCAAAGCGAATATTGGACAACGTGTACTCGTGCGCGCAGTGCACCTGCGTCTCGCCCGGCAACGCCGCCAGCACATCGAGCGAGGCGAGCATCTGCTCCGGCGTGCCCTCGAACAGGCGCCCACAACCGCTGGCGAACAGCGTGTCGCCACAAAATACGTGAGGCGCCGCCCCGCCCTCGCCTGGCTGAAAGTACGCGATGTGGCCCCGCGTGTGGCCCGGCACCTCGAGTACGGTGAGCGCCATGTGCGGCGCTGCGATCCGCACGCGATCGCCACCCTTGAGCGGATGGGTGACCTCGGCGATGTGCTCGGCTGCCGGCCCGTAGACCGGGATTGCGGCGTTCGCGCATAACTCGGCCACCCCGCCGACGTGGTCTTGATGGTGGTGCGTGAGTAAAATAGCGCTCAGTCGCCAGCCCCGTCGCTGCAAATAGGCTTGCACGGGGGCGGCCTCACCCGGGTCGACCGCGACGGCATCGCGCCCGTCCGACACGAGCCAGATGTAGTTGTCAGCAAATGCCGGCACCGGCACGTATTCGAGCGTTTTCATAGGCGACGCGATCATCAGATGTCTGACCGACCGATTATAGACTGGCCCGCTTGGACCGACTCCCCGCCCGGGCGCTACGTGCTCGCGTGGGAACAGGCGCAGCTCGACCGCGTCGTGTCCGACGTGTTCGGCTATCACGCGCTGCAACTCGGACTGCCGCAGCTCGATGCGCTGCGCGAGAACCGCATGCCGTGCCGCGGGCTCGTGCTCGATGCCGCCAGCGGCGCGAGTGCGCCCTACACGTATCCGCCGGTCCAGGCCCAGCCACAGCCGACGCCCAGCGATCGCTACGCGCCCGACGGACGCGCGACGGTCTGGTGCGATTTCCTGGATCTGCCGTTCGAAGCGCAGAGCGTCGATCTGATCGTGATGCCGCACACGCTCGAATTCACGCGCGATCCGCATCGGCTGTTGCGCGAAGCCGAGCGCGTGCTGATGCCCGAAGGACAGCTGATCATTCTCGGCTTCAATTCGCTGAGTCTGTGGGGCGCGCGGCAGTCGTTCGGCAAGATGGCCGGGCGCCCGTTCGTGCCGGCCGCGCACGATCTGATTGCGTTCACGCGTATTAAGGACTGGATCAAGCTGCTCGGTTTCGAGCTTGAACGCGGACGCTTCGGCTGCTATCGTCCGCCGCTCGCGCACGAGCCGTGGCTCTCGCGCTTTGCATTCATGGAACAAGCCGGCGACCGCTGGTGGCCGATTTTCGGCGCCGCCTATATGGTGACGGCAGTCAAGCGCGTGCGCGGGATGCACCTCGTCGGCCCGATCAAGGCAAAGAAGCCGGTGCTCGCGCCGGGGCTCACCCCCGCGGCCACCCAGAAAACCCATCACCCGAGAATATGAAGTGACTGAAGTGACGCCCGAGTTCATCGAAATCTTTACGGACGGCGCCTGCAAGGGCAATCCTGGCCCCGGCGGCTGGGGTGCCGTGCTGCGCTACGGCACACAGGAAAAGGAGCTGTTCGGCGGCGAACCGGCGACGACCAACAACCGCATGGAGCTCATGGCCGTCATCGCCGCGCTCGAAGCGCTCAAGCGTCCGTGCCAGGCGATCGTCCATACCGACTCGCAATACGTCCAGAAAGGGATCAGCGAGTGGATCCACGGCTGGAAGAAGAAGAACTGGATGACGGCGGCGAAAACGCCGGTCAAGAACGCCGATCTGTGGAAGCGGCTCGATGCGCTGGCCGCGATGCATCGGATCGAGTGGCGCTGGGTGAAAGGCCATGCGGGCCACCCCGAGAACGAGCGTGCCGATGCGCTCGCCAACCGCGGTGTCAGTTCGCTATCAGAAGGCTGAAGCGATCAGGCATTTGCGCTGCGCTTGGCGTGCTTGGGGAGCGCGGCCTCCTTTAGGTGCCTGGCGCCCCTCCTGTCGTTCATAACATTGCTACTGTTTCTCCGTCCGTCGCGAGATATTCGAATATGCGTCAAATCGTCATCGATACCGAAACCACCGGCCTTAACGCGCGCACAGGCGATCGCATCCTCGAAGTCGGCGCAGTCGAGCTCGTCAATCGGCGGCTGACCGGCAACAACCTGCACATCTACATCAACCCCGAACGCGATAGCGACCCGGGCGCACTGGCGGTGCACGGCCTCACGACCGAGTTCCTCAGCGACAAGCCCAAGTTCGCGGAGATCGCCGACCAGTTGCGCGACTATGTGCGGGACGCGGAGCTCATCATCCACAACTCGGCGTTCGACATCGGCTTCTTCGAGGCGGAATTCGCGCTGCTCGGTTTGCCAAAGTTCATGGGCCACGTGAGCGGCGTCATCGACACCCTCTCGCAGGCCAAGCAGATGTTCCCGGGCAAGCGCAACTCGCTCGACGCGCTGTGCGACCGCTTCGGCATCAACAACTCGCACCGTAAGCTGCACGGCGCCCTGCTCGACTCGGAGCTGCTGGCCGAGGTGTATCTGGCGATGACGCGCGGTCAGGAGAGTCTCGTCATCGACATGCTCGGCGACACGCAAGCCAAAGCCGATGCGGCTGCGCCTGGGGCCGCGCTGGTGATCGACGGGCTCGAGCTGCCTGTGCTGGCGGCCGATGATGAGGAGCTTGCCGCGCATCAGGCGGTGCTCGATCAGCTCGACAAATCGGTCAAGGGGACGTGTGTTTGGCGGACTCAGCCGGTCGCTGAGACGGGTGCCGATGCGGCAGCTGCACAAGTCGTGTAAAAAGTACTTTACGACCTCGGAAAAGCCTGACATAATTCGAAGCTCTTCGGGTGGTTAGCTCAGCGGTAGAGCACTGCCTTCACACGGCAGGGGTCACTGGTTCGATCCCAGTACTACCCACCAGAATTCGTGGGTTGTAGAACCCGAAGAACAAAGGCCCTCTGGCGTAAGCCGAGGGCCTTTTTCTTTGCCGCCAAATCTCCGTGAATTTGCTTTTGGCGGAGCTTTGGCGGAACCGCAAATAAGCGGCAGGTCGTTGCTAGGCGGCGACCAATTCGCGCGGTGTGACTTCCCTCTCAATTTCCTTGCCATGCGCAGCAGATGAGGTTTTAAGGTCAAATGCCTGTTGCAGGTTGGAAACAAACTCGCCACTGGTCGTTTATGCGGATGCTGTGCTGACCTACGCGATCGCCTCGTAGCGCTTCAAGCCTGTTCCCACCAGGTCGATTTAACGCCAGGCTCCAGTCGCTGTTCCTTTTTTTCGCAGCGTCCTTGGCGATCTCGGAATATCACCCCTCACCCTTTCCCCGTGCAATGTTGCATTCGAAAATACTAACGGCGACAGCATCAGGCGGCACGATTACCGCCTATATTCTGGCTGCAACCAAATATCTTCAAGGCGTCGCTTCATTCGATTAAAGAGTGCGAGAAAACGCCCCCTATTATCGGGGATCTGCGCGATCGCAAAAAACTCCATAAAATAGTCGCCGAGATACGTCCGCTTGTTCCTGCGAATGGCCATTCGTTTTAGATAACCAATACTTTGCCGTTTTCCCGCGGCCAACGCTTCGCGGTAAATCTTCCTGATTCGCTTCTTGAGGGCTTTATGGGTGCAGTGCACTCGGACGTAATCTATGACCACGCGCTCGAACCATGACTCTGCCGTTTCTGCGAACCAGCGTCCGTTGACAAGCCGCCGCCTTTGTAGTCGGCGCACGCTGATGCCGGCATCCCAAGTTTGGAAAAGATCGGCGTAGAACTGTTTGAATCCTGTTTCGATCTCGTCAGGATACACGGGACCGGTGGGGGCCAACATGGCATAGCACGGGCTCGTACTGTATGCAGCAATCGCGCCAAGAAAGTAGGCCCCGAAGCACGCAGCAAACGACGCAAAGAGATTGTATTCGCACGCGATGTTCAACTGCCTCAGCAGTTCGGCGGCATCACGCCATGCGAGTTCGCTACCGTTTTCGAACTGGAGTCCGTCGTTTTCATCGCCATGACATTCGACGTGCAGCAATGGTATTTCGCCAGATTTGCATTCATCGACTAGCCTCAGGATGATCTCGCGAAAGTGGACCACGCTTTCGCACAATACAAACTCAATAGGTACGGGTTGATCTCGCTGGCTGTTGAGGCCCGCCAGGTAATCTCTCAGGATTGCACCGGTTTGGCGTTCATCAGGCTCGAGAGACTGGATGATGACAATCTTGGTAAAAGTGAACGGCGCATGCATAGGGCACGGAATCAGTAATTGATCCCCTATTTTACGTTCAAGCCCGCAGGAGAGGGGCATAGCTGGTATGCCGGAGTTCATTGGGCCAAATCTGCATCAAGTCGGGCGACCTTTACGTCGCGTTGTTCGGAAGAACTGAGCGGGCAAATAGCACAGCCTCCGGTCGACCAAAATCGGTGCGATCGCGTAGTCCCATGGCGATCGCGAGTCGTGCAGCACCACGCAGACGCTAGAGGCCACCAAGCTCGCATTGCTTCACATACAGGGTCTCGTGCTCGCCCCCATTCACGCGTGTGCAACCTTGGTCGTCAGTTCGAGGCCCAACGCTTTCATCACCGCCAGTATCGTCTTCAACGTCGGATTGCCTTGCTCGCTGAAGGAACGATAGAGCTGCTCGCGCGAGAGCCCCGTTTGCCCTGCGATCTGCGCCATGCCCTTAGCACGTGCCACTACACCAAGCGCATGCGCAATATAAGCCGCATCGTTCGTCTCGAACGCCTCAGCCATGAACACCGCAATCGCCTCGTCACTGCCTAAATCCTCGGCAGGATCATAGGTCGTCAACTTTTCGACCATTTCACTCTCCCAACTCATTCGCCAGACGCTTGGCCAACTCGATGTCCCTCGCTTGCCCGCTCTTCGTACCGCCGCACAGCAGTATGACGATCGTATCGCCCCGTTTCTGGAAGTAAATGCGGTAGCCCGGGCCATAGTGGATGCGCAACTCGCTGATCCCTTGCCCTACTGGCTCCACATCCCCCGCGTACCCAAAGGCCAGACGGTCCAGCCGCGACGCGATCAGCGCGCGAGCTCGCCCATCCTTGAGCCGCGCGCGCCATTTTCGGAAGGTTTCCGTTTGCTTGAGCTCGATCGTCATGGAATGAAATGCATTGTATTTTATAAACTACTCGATAAACAAGGGACTTCATCACACCCTCTGTCATCACGCCTGGTCGCCCCCCCCCCTTGCGCAGCCGGTTCGGCTGCGTCTGCTTGACCGACTTGGCCCACTCGCGCCGCTCCAGCCCCACCGGGGTACGTCGCTGTATGAATCCCCTTGAGCGCCCTGATAGCCGTCTGCGCACCCCAGCCGAAATCAACACTGCGGACGGGTTTGATGGCTGGTTTCTCGCGCTCAAATTTATCTTACCAATTGAAATATTTTGTATTGAACTTGAAAGAAATTGAGTTGCCGCAATGCGACCGCGAAATCGGACCAACCTGATTGCCCTCCGGGTCGGGATTCGCTCTCGGGTGCGACACCCCACTAAACAATCTGTTTGACAGACTATCTTAAGATATATATCTTAAGATACACATTCACCCACACGAGGAGTCTCACGATGCGTCACCGCCATCATCACGACTTTCACCAGTACTCAGATTTCGAACACGACCTTCACGCTCACCGTGGCTGGGGCCGCGACCACGAGCACCGCCACGACCACGGCCACGATCACAGCCATCACCCCGACGAACCGCACAGCCGTGGCGGTCGAAGCCGCCGCCAGCACCACGGCCACCCATTCGCCGACGCCTCATTCCTGCACGGCCTGTGGCACGCGATCGGCCGCCATCGTCACCGTCACGGTAACGGCGGCCCCTCCTGGGGCGGTCGCGGCGACCACGGCTTTGGCGACGACGAGCGCCTCACGCGTGGCCGCAAGTTCTCGGGCGAAGATTTGCAACTGATGCTGCTAGCGCTGATCGAAGAAGCGCCGCGCCACGGCTACGAGCTCATCAAGGCGCTCGAAACGCGTTCGAACGGCTTCTACGCGCCGAGCCCCGGCATGGTCTATCCCGCGCTGACCTATCTCGAAGAACTCGGCTACGTGACGGTCCAGCAAGAAGGCAATCGCAAGCGCTATGAAATCGCGCAGGCAGGCCGCGACTATCTGGCAGCCCATCGCGACCAAGTCGATCTGATTCTCGCGAAGCTCAGCTATATCGCGCACAAGATGGATTCAGTGCGCCGTGCCTATGCGGCTAGCGACGACGAAGGCGTTGGCCACGACATGAGCAACTGGCATCCGAAACTTGTCGAAGCACGTTATGCTCTCAAGCTAGCGCTGCTGCGCCGCGCCGACGCGGGAGAACAGGAGCAACGCCGCATCGCCGAGATCCTGCTGCGCGCAGCAGCAGAAATCGAAGGCAATTCAAGCGGCGCATCGCCTGCACCCACTGCTTCCGCTTGAAGCTTGAAGCCTGAGGCTCGACACCCGCACGCGCTCGCTCGCACACCGCCGGCTCGCGACCGGCACCGCATTGCTACGCCCCACAATCACAATAACAAGGACCTGAATAACTTATGTACGCATTGCCTCCTCGACGCGAGCGCCGTCTGATCTGGCTGCTCGCGCTGGTCCAGTTCACGCTCATCATCGACTTCATGGTGATGCTGCCGCTGGGTCCGCAGATCATGGGCGCATTCCACATCGCGCCCGCCGCTTTTGCGGCCGCCGTATCCGCTTATTCGTGGTGCTCCGGCCTCTCGGGACTCTTCGCGGCGACGATCATGGATCGCTTCGACCGACGCCGTCTGCTATTCGTGACCTACGCGCTATTTGCACTGTCGAACCTCGCCTGCGCGAGTGCGACAACCTACCCGCTGCTCATCGCGGCGCGCGCATTCGCGGGTATCACCGGCGGCCTGGTGGCCACGACCGTGATGGCGATCGTCGCCGATGTGATTCCGGCAGAACGTCGCGGCGCCGCAACCGGGGTCATCATGACCGCCTTCTCGCTGGCCTCGATCGCCGGCGTACCGGTCGGCATCCTGATCGGTGCGCATTTCGGCTGGACCTCGACGTTCTGGCTGCTCGTCGTGCTGTGCGTGACGGTCGCTTGCGCAGGCGCATCGGCCGTGCCACCGCTGCGCCAGCATCTGCGCATGCGCACCCCCGTGCCGGTTGCCGAGGCACTGCCCGCGCTCATCCGCATCCTGACGTATCGGCCGCACATGAAAGCGTTCACGCTGACGTTCATCATGATGTTCGCGCAGATGCTCGTGATCCCGTTCATCTCGCCAGTGCTCGTCGCGAACCACGGCGTCTCGCCCAAGCATCTGTCGTGGCTGTATATGGCGGGGGGCGCAGCGACGTTCTTCACGTCGCGCGCAGTCGGGCGGCTGTCCGACCGCATCGGCCACCGCGTCGTGTTCCGAACCTTCGGTGCCCTCGCGATCGTGCCCATGCTGATCATGACGCACCTGCCGCAGATCTCTTATCTGCTGATCCTGCCGTTCTTCGCAGCCTTCATGGTCATTTCCTCGAGCCGCATGGTGCCGATGCAGGCCATCATCACGCTCGTACCCGCGCCCGCCGAACGCGGCGCATTCCTCAGTGCGAACGGCGCCATGCAATCGCTGGCCGGGGGCTGTGGCACATGGCTCGGCGGCCTGATGCTGTCGACCGACTCGGCCGGGCACATCCTCGGTTACGGCATGAACGGCTGGGTATCGGTGTCGCTGGCTGCGCTGGCGCTGATCTGGATCGGCTTCGTCACGAGTTCACCCGCGCAGCAGCAGGCCGCATCGGCCACCCCGCAGCCGGTCTCGCCCGAAGGCGACGAAAACGAACGGCCGCCGCTACCGGCAGAAGCGGCGACGGAACTGGCTTCTTAACCCTGCAAACAACAACGGTGCGACATCAACAGATGCCGCACCGTTTGCGCTCCCCTTCACCAGCAGCCGCCCCCGTCACGCCCGGCGCAAGCCCTCATCGGACGCGAACGTCTGCCCTACCCGCGCAAGCACCGGTGCGAGCGCTTCGCCCGTGTGGCTCTCACGCACCGTCACCAGCGTTTCGGGATCGGCAGCCGCCACGACGGTCCCGCCCCCCGCCCCACCCTCGGGACCCAGGTCGACGATCCAGTCGGCTTCGGCGATCACGTCGAGATCGTGCTCGATCACGACGACGCTATGCCCCGCATCGACAAGCCGGTGCAGCACGCGGATCAACCGCGCGACGTCGGCCATGTGCAGCCCGACCGTCGGCTCGTCGAGCACATATAGCGTATGCGGTGCCTTCTGTCCGCGTCGCGTCACGTCGTCGCGCACCTTGGCCAGTTCGGTCACGAGCTTGATGCGCTGCGCCTCGCCACCTGAGAGCGTCGGCGATGGCTGACCGAGCGTCAGATAGCCCAAGCCCACATCCTTCATCAACTGCAACGGATGCGCGATGCTCTGCATCGCCGCAAAGAACTCGACGGCTTCGTCGATCTCCATCGTCAGCACGTCGCCGATGTTCTTGCCGCGCCACGTCACCGCCAGCGTCTCAGGATTGAAGCGCTGGCCGTGGCACACGTCGCACGGCACCTTCACGTCGGGCAGGAAGCTCATGCCGATCGTGCGCACGCCCTGGCCTTCGCAGGCCGGGCACCGCCCATCGCCCGTGTTGAACGAGAAGCGCGAAGCCGTGTAGCCGCGTGCGCGCGCTTCGAGCGTGTCGGCGAACAGCTTGCGGATCGTGTCCCACACACCGATGTAGGTCGCCGGACACGAGCGCGGCGTCTTGCCGATCGGCGTCTGATCAACTTCGAGCACGCGATCGATCGCCTCCCAACCGGAAATCGAATCGCAGCCGACCCAACGGTGCGTCACGTTCAGCGGCGTGCTCGCGCGCGTCTGGCTGCCCGTACGGCGGCTCGGCTGTGCGCGCTCGGTCTCCTGCGCAGTGCGGCGCGCGCGACGCGTCGCCGGCGACGACAACACCGAGCGCCCCACTGCATCGAGCAAGTTGGTCATCAGCACGTCGCGCGCGAGCGTCGACTTACCGGAGCCCGATACACCCGTGACCACGACGAGTCGCGCAAGCGGCACGCCGACCGTCACATCGCGCAAGTTGTGCTGCCGCGCGCCGTGCACGGTGAGCCAGCGCTCGGGCACGCCCGCGGCGCCGTCGGCCCGCACTTCGCGGCGCGGCTGGAGCGGATGCACGATCGGGCGTGCGAGAAACTGGCCCGTCAGCGAATCGCCACGCGCAGCCAGATCGCCGACGCCGCCCTCGGCCACCAGTTGCCCGCCGCGCTTGCCGGCGCCAGGTCCGATGTCGATGATGTGGTCGGCGCGCCGGATCGTGTCTTCGTCGTGCTCGACCACGACGAGCGTGTTGCCCTTGTCGCCGAGCTGCCGCAAAGCGTCGAGCAGGATGCGGTTGTCGCGCGGATGCAGGCCGATCGTCGGCTCGTCGAGCACGTAGCAAACGCCCTGCAGGTTGCTGCCGAGCTGCGCAGCGAGACGAATACGCTGCGCTTCGCCGCCCGACAAGCTCGGCGCGGCGCGATCGAGGCTCAGATAGCCGAGGCCCACTTCTTCGAGAAAGCGCAGGCGGCTCGCGATCTCGGCCACCACGTCGCGCGCGATCTGCGCGTCGCGTCCATCGAGTTCGAGCGCATCGATCCAGCGACGCGTATCGGAGACGGTCCACTGCCCCACGTCGACAATCGAGTGAGCGCCGAAGTAGACGGCACGCGCCGCTGCATTGAGCCGCGTGCCGCCGCAATCGGGGCACGGCGTCTCGCCGACGCCTTCGGGCTCGAGCTCCTCGGAAGGCAGCGTCTGTTCGCGGCCGCGGCCGTCGTCGGCAAAACCCGTATCGTCGAACGCGGCGCGCTGCTCGCGCGTGAGCGCGAGGCCGGTGCCGACGCAGCTCCCGCACCAACCGTGCTTGCTGTTGTACGAGAACATGCGCGGATCGAGCTCGGGATAGCTCGTGCCGCACACGGGGCAGGCACGCTTGACCGACAGCACCTGCAGCGTGCCGATGCCCGCGGTCGAGTGGCCGTTCGCGAGCGCGTCGGCGAGACCGTCGAGCGGCGCGATCAAATGCATGATGCCCTTGCCGAGCTCGAGCGTCGCATCGAGCGCGCGGCGCAGTTCGTCTTCGCGATCGGCCGAGATCACCAGATCGGCGACGGGCAACTCGATCGTGTGCTCGCGGAAGCGCTCGAGCTTGGGCCACGGCTCGACGGGCACGAACTCGCCGTCCACGCGCAGATGCGTATGGCCGCGCGCCTTGGCCCATTTGGCCAGATCGGTGTAGACGCCTTTGCGGTTGACGACGAGCGGCGCAAAAAACCCGACGTGCCGCCCCGCATGCTCGCGCAGCAGCTGCGCGGCGATCGACTCGACGCTTTGCGGGGTGACCGGCGCGTCGTCGTGCACGCAATGCTGCACACCGAGCTTCACGTACAGCAGCCGCAGGAAGTGCCACACCTCCGAGGTCGTGGCCACGGTACTCTTGCGTCCGCCGCGCGAAAGGCGCTGCTCGATCGCGACCGTCGGCGGAATGCCGTAGACCGCATCGACTTCGGGCCGCCCCGCCGGCTGCACGATGGAGCGCGCGTAAGCGTTCAGCGATTCGAGGTAGCGTCGCTGCCCCTCGTGGAACAGGATGTCGAAGGCGAGCGTGGATTTGCCCGAGCCCGACACGCCCGTGATGACATTGAACTTGCCGTGTGGAATATCGACGTGCAGCGCCTTCAGGTTGTGCTCACGCGCGTTGACGATGCGCACGACGTCCTCGCCCTCCACCACGCGGCGCGCACGCACGGCGGCCAGCGCCGATTGCAGCGGCCGGCCCGTGTCGGCGGCGGCGAACGCCTGCTCGGCACCCTGCCCGAGCGCGCGTTCGTACTGGATCAGCGCAACACCGGTGTGCGATTCGGCACAGGCCTTGACGTCGTCGGGCGTACCCGCGACGAGCACGAGACCGCCCCCATCGCCGCCTTCGGGACCGAGGTCGATCAGCCAGTCGGCTGCACGGATCACATCGAGATTGTGCTCGATGACGATCAGCGAATGCCCACGCGCAAGCAGCTTGCCGAACGCGCGCATGAGCTTGGCGATGTCGTCGAAGTGCAAGCCGGTGGTCGGCTCGTCGAACATGAAGAGCCGGCCGCCCGGCGTCTTCTCCGCGCCGACCTTCGCGCTCGTCTCGGCGAGAAAGCCGGCGAGCTTGAGCCGCTGCGCTTCGCCGCCCGACAACGTCGGCACGGGCTGACCCAGCTTCACGTATTCGAGGCCGACATCGACGATCGGCTGCAACACGCGCAGCACTTCGGCGTCGCCGGCAAACAGCGCGACGGCTTCGCTGACGGTGAGTTCGAGCACGTCGGCGATCGACAGCTGGCGTGCCGGTGTGCCGCGCTCGATCTGGACGTCGAGCACTTCGGCGCGATAGCGGCGGCCGTCGCAATCGGGGCAGCGCAGATAGACATCCGAGAGGAACTGCATCTCGATGTGCTCGAAGCCGGAGCCACCGCAGGTCGGGCAACGCCCGTCGCCCGAGTTGAAGCTGAACGTGCCGGCGGCGTAGCCGCGTTGCAGCGCGAGCGGCGCTTTGGCGAACAGCTTGCGGATCTCGTCGAACGCGCCGACGTAGCTGGCCGGGTTCGAGCGTGCGGTCTTGCCGATCGGCGACTGGTCGACGAAGACGGCGTCAAGGATCAGTTCGGCGCCTTGCAGGCCGCGGTGCACACCCGGTGCTTCAGTCGCTCGACCCAAATGCCGCGCGAGCGCCGGATACAACACGTCCTGCACGAGCGTCGATTTGCCCGAGCCCGAGACGCCCGTCACGCACACGAGGCGCGCGAGCGGAATCTCCACCGTCACGTCGCGCAGGTTGTGCTCGCTCGCCCCTTCGAGCACGAGACGCGGCGTAGCCGCATCGACTTCGCGACGCGCCCAGTGCGTCGCATCGGCGACGTGGCGGCGCCCGCCCAGATAGTCGCCCGTCAGCGTCGGCGCACGGCGGATGTCGGCCGGCGTGCCGTCGTAGACGATCGTGCCGCCACGCTCGCCGGGTCCGGGGCCCATGTCGACGAGTCGATCGGCCGCCAGCATGACCGACGGATCGTGCTCGACGACGACGAGCGTATTGCCCGCATCCCGCAGACGCTGCATGGCCTCGACGATCCGGTTCAGATCACGCGGATGCAACCCGATGCTGGGCTCGTCGAGCACGAACAGCGTTTTGGTCAGCGAGGTGCCGAGCGCCGTCGTCAAGTTGATGCGCTGCACCTCGCCGCCCGACAACGTGCGACTTTGACGATCGAGCGTGAGGTAGCCGAGCCCGACATCGCACAGATACTTGAGCCGCGTGCGCACTTCGGCAATCAGCAGCTTCAGCGCATCGTCGAGCAACGCGTTCGGCAGCGTGAGCTCGTCGAAGAAGCGGCGGATGCGCTCGATCGGCAACAGCATGACGTCGTGCACGGTGAGGCCCGGCAGCGCTTCGAGCTGCGCGCGCGCCCATTGCGTGCCGCGCGGCATGAAGCGCGCGTCGCGTGCGAGTACCGCGTCGGCGCCAGCCTGCGTGCCGAGGCGCCACAGCAGCGACTCCGTCTTCAGGCGCGCACCGCCGCAGGTTTCGCACGGCGTGTAGCTGCGATATTTCGACAGCAGCACGCGAATGTGCATCTTGTACGCCTTCGACTCGAGGTAGCCGAAGAAGCGGCGCACGCCGTACCACTCGCGCTGCCACTCGCCGTTCCAGTCCGGCGAACCGTCGATGACCCAGTCGCGCTCGGCCTGCGTCAGCTCGGACCACGGCGTGCCGGTGCGGATGCGCGCGCGCGCCGCATAACGCATCAGATCGTCCTGGCATTCCTTCCAGGCCGGCGTTTGCATCGGCTTGACGGCACCGCCCGCCAGCGTCTTGCGCGCGTCGGGGATCACGAGCCCGAGATCCACGCCGATCACGCGGCCGAAGCCGCGACACACATCACATGCGCCGTAGGCCGAGTTGAACGAGAACAAGCCGGGTTGCGGCTCGGCATAGCGGATGTCGCTGTCGGGGCAATGCAGGCCCGTCGAGAAGCGCCAGATCTGCGGAGCCGGTGCGGCTTGGCCATCGGCATCGCCCTCGGCCGATTCGGGCAGCACGTAGACATTCACGCGCCCCGCCCCGCGCTTGAGCGACGCTTCGATCGCCTCGACGACGCGCACCTTCTCGGTCTTGTGCAGCCGGAAACGATCGGCGACGACATCGAGCACCTTGCGCGTACCGCTCTTTGAGGTCACCTCCCGCTCGGCCTGCACACGCGTGTAACCGCTCGCGGACAGCCACTGGCCGACTTCTTCGGCGCTCGTGCTCTCGGGCAGCTCGACCGGGAACGTGACGACGAGCCGCGGATCGCGTTCGGCGGTGCGCTCGGCGAGTTCGACGTAAATCGTCTCGGGCGTATCGTGCCGCACGGGCTGCGCCGTCACCTTGTCGAACAGCTGCGCCGCGCGCGCATACAGCAGCTTCAGATGATCGTTGAGCTCCGTCATCGTGCCGACCGTCGAACGCGAGCTGCGCACGGGATTGGTCTGGTCGATGGCGATCGCCGGTGGCACGCCGTCGACGCGATCGACCTGCGGCCGATCCATGCGATCGAGAAATTGACGTGCGTACGCGCTGAATGTTTCGACGTAACGCCGCTGCCCCTCGGCATACAGCGTGTCGAACACGAGACTCGATTTGCCGGAGCCCGACGGCCCTGTGACGACGGTCATCTCGCCGGTACGCAACTCGAGATCGAGGTTTTTGAGATTGTGCTGACGGGCACCCCGGATGCGGATGACGCCGGAAGTCATGGAACGGTCCTTTCTACTCGCGAATCGATCGACACGCGCCACCCATTTCGAGATACGTGGCGCAAGCGTGCAATGATAGTCCGGCGCGCAAGACGGTGCCGCGTCGCGCGCCTGCTATCGTCGTTTGTTTCGTTTGCAGCGCCGCACGCGGCGGCGTACAGGCCATTGATCGGCAGGCCAGACTAATGGCGCATCGAGACGGATTGCGCCAACGAACGCAAGCGGAACGAAAACGCGACTAGCGTGCCTGCCCGAGCACGGCGGCGATGCGCCCCTGCAGGACGGGCACGAGTTCGCGCTCGAACCAGGGATGACGTTTGAACCAGCCCTGATTGCGTGGCGAAGGATGCGGCAGCGGCAGCCGATGCTCGCCATAGTCGCGCCATGCAGCGACGGTATCGGTCAGCGTCGCACGCCGCTCGTTAGCCAGAAAATGCTGCTGCGCGTAGGCGCCGACCAGCAGCAGCAGTTCGATGTTCGGCAGCTCGGCAAGCACGCGCTCGAGCCATAGCTCGGCGCATTCGCGTCGCGGGGGCAGATCGCCTGACGCACCGCGCCCCGGGTAGCAATACCCCATCGGCAACAGCGCGACGCGGTCGGCGTCGTAGAAGACGTCGGGACCGATGCCCATCCACGCGCGCAGGCGCTCGCCGCTGCGATCGTTCCATGGAATACCGGTCTCGTGCACGCGCACACCGGGCGCCTGGCCGACGACGAGCACGCGCGCACCACGCCCCGCCTGCAGAACTGGCCGAGGCCCAAGCGGCAGATGCGGCTCACACACGCGGCACGCGCGAATCTCGGCGAGCAGCACAGGCAAGCCGGAGGGTTGGGAAGTCGTCATTGGCAACGGTGGTACGACACGGCGTCAGGCGCCAAGACAAAGCGAAATCGAAGCGGCACAGCGCAGTTCAACTCAGCGATGCGCGAGCTTTTCCTGCAAATAATCGCGCAGCGCCACGGCCTGATTGTGCTCGCGATCGCGCGCGCCGTACACGAGCGTCAGCCGCCCGTGCCTCGCCGCCTCGGCGAGCGGTTGCCACGCCTCGACGTTGTCGTCGAGCTCGGCGCGGTAGCGTTCGATGAAAGCGTCCCAGCGCTCGGGATCGTGTCCGAACCAACGGCGCAGCTCCGTGCTCGGCGCGACCTCGCGCAGCCAGGCTTCGATCCGCAGCGATTCCTTCGTGACGCCGCGCGGCCACATGCGGTCGACGAGATAGCGCGCGCCGTCGTCATCCCCCGGTGGATCGTAGGCCCGGGCAATATCGATTCGAATGGGCTTCATGGCGCCTCCTTCCGGGCGCGGATGCTCGACCCGCGTCGCCGCGTTTGCTGATGCCGTTCACCCTTGCCGCAGGGTTGCATCGAGTGCCCGAGCCGCGGCGCGATCGCCCTCGGTCACGAGCGTCGCGCGAAATACGGTCTGTCGATTGTGTCCCGCCGCGGCCGGCGAATCCCACAGCAACTCGACATGCGAGCGGCGTGCCCTACCGCTTGCTCGCGCGGGCCGTGCCGTCGCGCTCGGCCCGACGCCTGCGGCACCCGGCGCTGCCGCGGCCGCTCCCTCGGGCAAGCCATGCATTTCTTGTAGCACAGGCTCGCGCACGAGCGGATCGGATGGCGGCCATATGACGGACAACTCGCGCGCATCGTACTGCCCGAGTTTGCGGCTTTCGGCCCAGACGACGACGGTGCGCGTGGCCGCATCGAGCGCGATGGCGTAGCGGCCGATCGCAAAGCGCCGTGCAGCCACGTTGGTGCGCCACAGCGCGCGCGGACGGCAGATCCATAGTACGGCGGCATACAGCGCCGGCACGACGACGAGCCAGCCATTGGTATCGGCGATCGCATGCACGGTGCGGCGCCCGCCGGCGGCCCAGATGAACAGGCCGATCGACCACAGCGCGAACAATAGTCCGAGGAAGGCAAAGAGACGCAATGCCTGGCGCAGCCACTGCGGCAGCGGATGGAACGGCCGCTCGGCGCGCGCCCGCGCACCGGGCAGCACGATCAGCAGAAACAGGAAGACGGCATTGACCGATGCCCACGGCGACGAGGTGATAGCCGCGAACGAGGCGCCATAGCCCATCTGCGACATCGAGTAGAGCCAGCGAGCGACGAGCACGAGACCGATGGCGCGCAGCGCGAAAATCGTTCCGGCGCCGGGCGCTGGACTCGCGGGCGTAGGGGTCGGTCTCGTCAAGACATCCTCCTCGGGTTGGGACGGGCGGCTGCGGCTTGCCGCGGCATGGCAATTATAGGGACTAGCCCCTATGCCCTGCCGTCCGGTCGCTACAAAAAAAAACGCCCCGCTTGCCTGGAAGGCAAACGGGGCGTGGTGATGCGATGCGAGTCGAACCGCGGCCCAGGCAGGCTTAGCGCCCGCCGGCACGCGGCAACCGGCGTCGATCAGCCTGCCGCGACTTCGCGCAGCACCGTGCGGCGCTGCTGGCGCAGCAGGTTTTCGTACGATGCGAGGTAGTTCTGCGCCATCACCTTCGACGTGAAGCGCTCTTCGAACGCCTTGCGCACCGTTTCGCGGGGCAGCGTGTGCAGGCGCTTGACCGCGGCGACGGCCGACAGTTCGTCTTCGACGATGAAGCCCGACACACCGTTTTCGATGACTTCGGGCACCGAGCCGCGCTTGAACGCGATGACCGGCGTGCCGCATGCCATCGACTCGATCATGACGAGACCGAACGGCTCCGGCCAGTCGATCGGGAACAGCAGCGCATGCGCGTTGCCGAGGAACTCGGCCTTCTCGGATTCGTTGATTTCACCGATGTATTCGACGTGCGGCAGCGACATCAGCGGCTTGATGTGCTCTTCATAGTAGGCACGGTCGGCCTTGTCGAGCTTCGCGGCGATCTTGATCGGCATGCCGGCCTTCTCGGCGATCCGGATGGCCGTATCGACACGCTTCTCGGGCGAAATGCGGCCGAGGAACGCGAGGTAGCTGGGCTTGGCGTCGACGCGCGGCGTGAGCAGGTTCTCCGGCAGACCGTGATAGACGGTCGAGAGCCAGCTAGCCTGCTGCAGCGGGATGCGCTGATTGTCCGAGATCGAGACGACCGGGACGTCGTTGAACGTGTTGAAGATCGGCTGCAGCTCGGGCAGGTCGAGACGGCCGTGCAGCGTCGTCAGGTGCGGCGTGGGCTGGCGCGAGAACAGCGAGAACGGGTAGTAGTCGATGTGGAAATGCAGCACGTCGAACTCGTCCGCACGGCGGCGCACTTCCTCGAGCAGCAACATATGCGGAGCCATCGTATCGCGGATCGACGGGTCCAGGCGCAGTGCCTGGGGCCAAACCGCTTCGAGCTTGGCAGACGTCTGCGAATCGCCGCTAGCAAAAAGCGTAACGTCGTGCCCGAGCTCGACCAGCGCTTCCGTCAAGTAAGACACGACGCGTTCCGTCCCGCCGTACAGCTTCGGGGGAACCGCTTCATGCAAAGGAGCGATTTGAGCGATCCGCATATGATGAACTCCTAATAAAAATTCAGGCAAAAATGTCTGCTTGTTTGTTGAAAGCGAATCGCCCGCTCGGGGCGGCAAGGCGGCGGCTCCATGCCGTCAAGCCCTTGCCGGACCGTTCCTTGGAAAACCTGCGGTGGTTCGCCTGGGTCGAGGACACCCTTTACTTTCACGGCGCTTACCGATCGGTGTCACATGCCGTACAACGCACGGAACCGACAATCGTTGACCGGAGCACACAGATTCCTAAGGGCAAACCCGGTGTGCGATTATCCAGCCGGCGCGATGTTGCGCCGCACGGCCTTTCAAAGAATTTACATTGTTACAACCAGGAAACACTCTGCAAACCCTTGTCTTTCGCGCCGCGCCTACAGTAAGCCGATAGCGTTCGTGCCGCGACAAGCGAAAAACGCCGCCGCAGCGCCATCGAAACGAGGCCGCCGTCCGCGCCCATTCCCCGGGGCATTCGGACGTAAACTCATGATTCTACCCGAAAAATACCGTCCGCTCCCATATGGCGAGTCGACCTGAAGCGTGCATGGCGCTTGCTTGTCTTCATCGTCGATGCACTGCCGCAAACGGCCGTTGGCGTCATCCAACGTCAAGCTTCACGCTCCGATTGACGTCATGGATGTTTAGATCTGCGTCACGGATGTTTACAATGGCGGCGTGCCGAGCCATCTCGAATTTGGCTCGCGGTGCGCCCCCCGCAGACTATGCTTTTCATGACATCACCCGTTTCCCGTGCACGGCACGAACAACAATTGGAACATCTGACCGTCGCAGAGCGTAACGCCCGCAACGCGAAGCTCTCGAGCTACGCCGAGCGTCCCCTTGCCTTCCTGCTCAGCTATATCCGCCGCCATCCGGTCGAGCACGCGATCGTGCTCGTCAGCGTGTTCGCGGCCGTGGGCTGCGCCCTCGCCTCGCAGTACGCGATCAAGCATCTGATCGATGTGCTGGGCGCGGGCCGCCATCATCCCGGGCCACTGTGGACGGCCTTCGCCATCCTCGTGGGCCTGATCGCCGCCGACAACCTGCTGTGGCGCGTAGGCGGCTGGGTCGCCGCGCATGCGTTCGTCAACGTGACGGGCGACTTGCGGCGCGACCTGTTCCAGTATCTGACCGGCCACTCGCCGACCTACTACGCCGAGCGTCAGCCCGGCACGCTCGCGAGCCGCATCACCGCCACCTCGAACGCGGTGTACACGTCCGAGAACACGATGGCCTGGAACGTACTGCCGCCGTGCATCGCCGTGCTCGGCGCCATCGTGATGATCGTTACCGTGAACCCGGTGATGGCCGCGGCGCTGATGTCGTGCTCGGGCATTCTCGCCGTCGTGCTGTTCAAGCTCGCCGGCCGCGGCTCGTCGCGCCATCACAGCTTCGCGGCCAAGGCCGCCGCCGTTGACGGCGAGCTCGTCGACATCATCAGCAACATGGGGCTCGTGCGCGCGTTCGGCATGACCTTTCGCGAGCAGCAGCGCTTCGGCTCCACGGTCAAGGCCGAGATGGATGCACGCCGCCAGAGCCTGCTGTATCTGGAGCGCCTGCGCCTGCTGCACGCCGTGATCACGGCGCTGCTGTCCGCGGGCCTGCTCGGCTGGGCATTGTGGCTGTGGGATCAGGGCCGCGCGACCTCCGGCGACATCGTGCTCGTGAGCTCGCTCGGCTTCACGATCCTGCACGGTACGCGCGACCTGGCCGTGGCCCTCGTCGATGTCACGCAGCACATCGCGCGGCTCGCCGAGGCCGTCAAGACGCTGCTCGAGCCGCACGGCATGCCCGACCGCGAAACGGCCGTCAGTCTCACGACGAACGGTGGGCAAGTCGCCTTCGAAGGCATCACGTTCGCCTATCCGCGTCGCCGGCCGATTCTCGATCATTTCGACCTGCGTATCGAAGCAGGTCAGCGCGTGGGGCTCGTGGGCAAGTCGGGCGCCGGCAAGTCGACCGTGCTCGCGCTGCTGCAGCGCTTTTACGACACGCAAGGCGGCTCGATCAAGATCGACGGCCAGGACATCGCCTCGATCACGCAGGACAGCCTGCGCCACGCTATCGCGCTCGTGCCGCAGGACATCGCGCTGTTTCACCGCACCGTCTACGAGAACATCGCCTACGGCCGGCCCGAGGCCTCCCGCGAGGAAGTGCTGGCAGCCGCGCGCGAAGCCCGTTGCACGGACTTCATCGAAGCGATGCCCGACGGCTTCGACACGGTCGTCGGCGATCGCGGCGTGAAGCTCTCGGGCGGTCAGCGTCAGCGCATCGCCATCGCCCGCGCGATTCTGAAGAATGCGCCGATCCTGCTGCTCGACGAAGCAACGTCGGCACTCGACAGCGCATCGGAAGAAGCGATCCAGCAGGCGCTCGACCGGCTCATGGTCGGCCGCACCGTGATCGCGATCGCGCACCGGCTCTCGACGCTGCAGAATTTCGACCGGATCATCGTGATGAGCGCAGGCAAGGTCATCGACGACGGCACGCCCCAAGCCCTGCGCGACCGTCCCGGCATCTACCGCGACCTGCTCGCCAAGCAGCACGGCAAAGGCACGCTGCTGCATCCGGGCGGCCGCAAGATCGACGAGCACGTCGCCTGATCGAGACCTGAACGGGTGGGCGGTTCGCCAGGCGCCGCCCTTCCCATTCTGTTGTTCTGTCCTTTTGTCCCGTTATGCGAAGCAGTCCGAAGCAGGCATGACGCCGCTTCGCGCTTCGCCTCTCCCCCCTGGCATTACGCCTCGACGCGCTTCGCTGCGGCCTTGGCTCGCGGCGCACGACGCTTGGCCGTGCCTTCTCCATCTTTCAGATCTCGCAGGAAGTTGTCGCGCCATACCGAGACGTTGTTCTCGCGCAGCTGCGCGATCATGTCGCGATAGCGCGCGCGGCGCTCGGCCAGCGGCATCGCGAGTCCCTGCGCGAGTGCATCGGCCATCCCGTCGATGTCGATCGGATTGACGATCAAGGCCCCCGTGAGCTCCTGCGCCGCGCCGGCGAAACGCGACAGCACGAGCACGCCGGGATCGTCGGGATCCTGCGCCGACACATACTCCTTCGCGACGAGGTTCATGCCGTCGCGCAACGGCGTCACGTAGCCGACGTGCGACTGCCGGAACAGCGCAGCCAGCACTTGGCGTTCATATTGCCGGTGGATATAGCGGATCGGCGTCCAGTCGAGTTCGGCAAAGCGCCCGTTGATACGGCCCGACTCGCTTTCGAGCCGCAGGCGAATGTCCTGATAGGCATGCATGTCGGCGCGCGTGGGCGGCGCGATCTGCACGAACGACACATGATTGCGATACGCGGGCACCTGATCGAGCAGCCGCTCGAAGGCGCGAAAGCGCTCGACGAGGCCCTTCGAATAATCGAGTCGATCGACGCTCATGATGAGCTTGCGCTCGTGCAGCGTCGCCTTCATCGTGCGCGCGGGCTTGCCGCGCGTGCCGGCCTTCGCGAGCTGGGCGATTTCGTCGGGGTACACGCCGATCGGGTACGCTTGCGCGCGCAAGGTCCGGCCGAAGGCGTGCACGAGCGTCGGCGCCTTGTCCGCGCCAGCCTCGACCTGTCCGCCTGCCTCGTGCACGACATATTCGCAAAACGCGCGCAGATCGGGCACGGTCTGAAAGCCGAGCAGATCGAACGAGCACAGCGCCTCGACGAGCGCGCGATGCGGCGGCACCGACAACAGCACCTGCGGGGCCGGAAACGGAATGTGCAGGAAAAAGCCGAGGCGGTTCTTCACGCCGGCCGCACGTAGCGCCTGCGCGAACGGAATCAGATGATAGTCGTGGACCCAGATCACATCGTCCTCGCGCAGCAGCGGCACGAGTTGCTGGGCCAGCCACGCGTTGACGCGGCAGTAGCCTTCGAAGTCGTGGCGGTCGTACTGGATCAGATCGGCGCGATAGTGAAACGCGGGCCATAGCGTCGCATTCGAAAATCCACGGTAGTACTGGTCGTAATCGCGACGCACGAGGCCGATCGTCGCGAACGTGACCGGGCCGCGCTCGACGACGTCGATATGGGGCGGAGTCGACGACAGCACCTCGCCGCTCCAGCCGAACCACATGCCGCCCGTTTCCTTCAGCGCGTCGTAGACGCCGACCGCGAGGCCGCCAGCGGCCGGGCCGCCCTCCGAGATCGGCGCGACGCGGTTCGAGACGATGATGAGGCGACTCATGACGATGCCTTCCGCCGGGCCGTCCCAAGGAAGGCATCCGCCCCCTCGGGGGGCAGTGAACGAAAGTGAGCGTGGAAGCTGTTCATGATTCGCGCGCCGCAGCGATGATCGAAGCCAGCCACGCAAGGAAGTCGCCGACCGACTCGACCCGCACGTTGGCCATCGTGTCACCGGCTCCGACCTTGATCGACAGCCCGCCGCGTTCGTTGACGACGGCAAAACCCTTCTCGTCGGTCAGATCGTCGCCGGCGAACACCGGCGTGCGGCCCGCGAACGGCGGCTCGTCGAGGAACGCGCGCAGCGCACGCCCCTTGTCGACGTTCTTGGGCTTGATTTCGTAGACCATCTTGCCGGGCTGCAACACATAGCCATCGGCATGTTCGGCGACGAGCCGCTCGGTGGCCGCGCGCGCGGCCGGCTCGGCGAGCGGCGCATTGCGATAGTGCAGCGCGAGCGCGGCGCCCTTGATCTCGAGCAGCGTGCCCGGGTGCGCGGTGACGAAATCGGCCAGCACCTGCTCGATCTGCAGCAGGCGGGCGTCGTTGAAGCCGACTCGCACCGTATCGCCGCTCGCATCGCGCCGTTCGGCGCCGTGCAGGCCGGCGACCGGCAGATCGGGCATGCCGAGGAAGCTGTCGATGTTGTCGATGCCGCGCCCCGACACGACGGCTACAGCGCCGCGCGTGAGCCGCCGCAGCTCGGCCAGCGAATCGACGACAGCGGGCGGAACGACGATGCCGTCGGGCGTCGGCGCGAGTTCGACGAGCGTGCCGTCGAAGTCGAAGAAAAACGCAGTCTCGCTCGGAGACAGAAATGCCGGTAACAATTGCATCAGCGTGATCGCGTTGCGGTGCCCGCCGCGGCGAGGCGGCGACGAACACCGGAAAAGTTTGCGCATATTACCGCGCATTGCGGGCCTTTTCGAGCGAGACAGTCTCGAAACACGCATTGCAGCCGCCTGCACACTCGCTCGAAGCAGCATCGATGATCTCACCTTCCCACTGTGACATTTTGCCTCGATGTGCGCCGCCCAGGCCCGCCGCGCCGCGAAATCCGGGTGTTTTGCGCTATAGTCGCAGCCGCCCGGGCAACGGTCGTCGCCATCCCGCATCGACGCGGCACGGGCGCTTTGCCGTCACTCTCGAACGACACATGCCGCTGCGTATTCACACGGCCCGCCGTGCCCTGTCACGGGCTGCCGCTTCTTCCCGCCTCGCCACCCCGTTTGCACGCGCACGAGGCGCTGCTCGATGCGTGGCCGCACTGGCCTGCGCCGTGCTGGTCAGCACGAACCTTGCCGCCTGCTCGCGCGACGAGGCGCCGTGGCAGCTCACTAACGTGACGGGTCACCTGCCCGATCTCGCGTTTTCGCTGACGGGCGAGGACGGCAAGCCGATCGATGCCTCGGCGTTCAAGGGACAAACGACGCTCGTCTATTTCGGCTATACGCATTGCCCGGACGTATGTCCCGAGACGATGGCGCGCCTGATGCAGGTGCTGGCCGGGCTTGGCACCGAAGAAGCCAAGCATGTGCGGATTCTCTTTGTCAGCGTCGATCCCGCCCGCGATACGCCCGCTGCCATGCACGCGTACGTCGATGCGTTCGACGCCGAACACGCGCGCGGGCTCACGGGCACCGACCGGCAAGTCGAATCGCTTGCCAAGCGCTACCGTGTCGCCTACCAGATGGAAAAGCGTGACCCGAGCGGCAACTACGAAGTCACGCACAGCTCGGCCGTCTACGTGTTCGACCGCGACGGCCGCGCGCGCTTGCTGGCGACGAGCAGCGATTCAGCCGATGCGATCGCTCACGATTTGCGCCGCCTCATCGACGCAACGTCCTGACGCGCTCGAACGATGTCCCAACGTTCCAACTAACGTCACTCCCCCAACCACCGCCATGTCGATGAAACGTCAAACGATCGCCACGCGTGCCGCCACCTTGACGGCCGTCCTCTTCTCCGTCGGTCTGCTGTTCTCCACACCGGCAGCCTACGCAGGCAGCACAACGCCCGCCGTGACCGCCAGCAACGCATGGGTCCGCTGGCTGCCCAACGGCCTGCCTGCGGCCGGCTACGTCACGTTGAAGAACAACGGCGACAAGAACGTCGACCTCACCGAGGCAACGAGCCCCGACTACGACATGGTGATGCTGCATCAAACGGTGTCGAACGGCTCCACGCAGCAAATGGTGATGGTCGATAAAGTCACGGTGCCGGCCCACGGCACGCGCGCCATCGCGCCGGGCGGATATCACTTCATGCTCGAGCAGGCCAAGCACGCGATCAAGGTCGGCGACACCGTGCACATGACCCTCGACTTCTCCGACGGCAGCAAGCTCGACGTGCCGTTCACGGTGAAGTCGCCGGCTCAGGTGCAATGAACGGGCGCGCGCGATGAATCCGCTCGTCTGGCTCGATCCGTGGGAGTTTTCACCGACCGTCGTGATCGCCGTCCTCGGTGCGGCCGTGCTGTTCGCGCGCGGCGTACGCCACGCACGCGTCTCGCTCAAACGGCAGGCCGCGTTCTGGTTCGGGCTCACCGCGCTGTACGTCGCGCTGCATACGCGTCTCGACTATTACTTCGAGCATGAGTTCTTCATGCATCGATTGCAGCATCTGGTGCTGCACCACCTCGGGCCGTTCTTCATCGCGTGGTCGTACCCGGGGGCGGCGTTGCGCGCGGGCGTCCCGTTCCGCTGGCGCCAGCGCTTCATGAAGCCGGCCTTGCAGACAGCCCCCGTGCGTCTCGCGCTCGACATCGTATTCCACCCTGTCGTCGCCGTGCTGCTGTTCGTCGGGCTCATCTACTTCTGGCTGCTTTCGCCGATTCACTTCAAGGCGATGCTCGACTGGCGGCTCTATCGTGCGATGAATTGGAGCATGGCCATCGACGGTCTGCTGTTCTGGTGGCTCGTGCTCGATCCGCGCCCAGCGCCGCCCGCGCGTCTGGCACCGGGGCGACGCATCATGATGGTCGTGGCCGCCATCCCGCCGCAGATCGTGCTCGGCGCACTGATCTTCTTCACGCCGCGCGAGCTGTACCCGATCTATTCGATCTGCGGACGTGCGTTCACTTGGCTGAGCCCGATACGCGATCAGCAGATCGGCGGGCTGCTGCTGTGGATCCCAGGTTCGATGATGAGTGTGTTCGGCGCGCTGATTGCGCTGCGTCACTGGATGCGGCTCTCGTCGCGCGAGCGGCTGCGCGAGGAGCGGGCCGCGGTGGGCTACACGGCACCTCGCCCACTGCCCGCGCATTGAATTCGCATTGAATTCGAACGAAGGCCCGGCCATGCCGGGCCTTGTCGTTTTCAGACCGACGACGTGAACACCGAACGCATCCAGATGTGGGGAATGCCGTCGTCGTCATGCACGTCGGACGTCGGCTCGAAACCGAATGCGCCGTAGAACCGTTGCAGGTGGGCCTGCGCGTGCAGGCTGATGGGCACGCCGGGCCACTGCCTGGCGACGTGCGCCAGCGTTTGCTCGAGCATCGCATTGCCGAGGCCGATGCCGCGAAAGCCAGCCGTCGTCAGCACGCGACCGATGCGCACGTCGGGCTCAGCGGCGTCGGGCAACAGCACGCGCAGATAGCCGGCCAGTTTGGCCTTCTCTGCGCTGCCTGCGTAAGCCAGCAGATGCCATGCTCCTTGGTCGAGGCCGTCGATGTCGGCATAGATGCACTTCTGCTCGACGACGAACACGGCATTGCGCGCCGCGAGCATGTCGTAGCATTCAGCGGTGCTCAGTTGCTCGAACGGCTTCCAGCGCCATTCGATATCGCGCAGCGAATCGGTGTTGAAGTCGGACATGGGTATCGACGCGCATCGGCGAAATGAAGATCGCTCGATTATCTCCCGTCCCCGTAGCGGAGGCCATTGCAGCATTCGCGCTCGCATGCCGCCGCGCCGCCTATGACACCCGCCCCTTGTCGTCTCCCCTCTGGACGCTCGGCATCGAAAACTCGATGCTTGGTCGCAAGACGCGAACCGAGTACGACGGCCCTGTTCCGCGTCCCGTGTGACTCGTTTGCACAGCCGCTCATCGCCCCGCGCTGTCGCCCCTTGACCGGTGAGCGGTTCTTTTTTGGTTCGCTTGTGGATTCACTGCCCCGGGGCTTTCGCTCGATCGTTGTGCATGCAACGAGCCGAATGCGCGAATCAAACGCAGAAAAAGAAAAAGCCCTGACTAGTCAGGGCTTTACTTCGAAGTTTGGAGGCGCGGGCCGGAGTCGAACCGGCCTACACGGCTTTGCAGGCCGCTGCATAACCGCTTTGCTACCGCGCCGTAAGCGGATTGACCGGATCGTCGTCGTTGGCCACGTTGCGACGATTCGCGGACTTTGTTTGAACCGGCCCGACTCGGCCGACAAACAAAAAGGGAAGCACTTCTTAGCTTCCCTCTACTCTAACTGGAGCGGGAGACGAGTCTCGAACTCGCGACCTCAACCTTGGCAAGGTTGCGCTCTACCAACTGAGCTACTCCCGCTTTGACCTGCATGCACGGTGCCTTACAGCATCGACTTCCACTACAACGCACCGTTTCGAAACTGGAGCGGGAGACGAGTCTCGAACTCGCGACCTCAACCTTGGCAAGGTTGCGCTCTACCAACTGAGCTACTCCCGCAGTTTGCTTCCCCGATTCGCTTGCTGCTGCGTGCATCGGAGAAGCGAGATTATGTATAAACCGTAGAAACGTGTCAACACCTTTTGCATCAAATTCTGCGCCACACGCAGAATCGGTTATGCGGCCCGCCCTTGAGGTTCAGAACCGCGTCTCGCGAGCCGCACGCAGAAACGTATCGAGCAGCGGCGTGCAATCGAGCAGTTCGGCTCCGCCCGCGCGGTGAAACTCGGGGTGCCACTGGACGCCCATGACGAACGGCGCACGCCGGTAGCGTAACGCTTCGACGATCCCGTCGCCCGAGGACACCGCTTCGATATTGAGGTCGCGGCCCAGCGTTTTCACGGCCTGGTGGTGAATCGAGTTCACGATCGCCTCGCGCCGGCCCGGAAACATGCTCGCGAGCGTCGAGCCATCGGGAAAGTGGACCGCATGACGATGCTGGTCGTAATGCTCGCTCACATGAACATCGGCCGTCGGCACTTCGGTCGCGATGTCTTGATAGAGCGAGCCGCCGAACGCCACGTTGATCAGTTGGCAGCCGCGGCAGATGCCCAGCACGGGCTTGCCCGATTCGATGAACTCATGCAACAGCTCGAGCTCGTACATGTCGCGTACGCGATCGCCAGGCCACTCGGGGCTGCCGTCGGCAACAGCGTAAGTCTGCGGCGAGACGTCCGCGCCACCTTGCAGCAACAGGCCGTCCAGATGCTTCGCGTAATCGCGCAAACGAATGTTGCTCGGATGCAGCATGCCCTGATGGCCGACGGTCGGAATCATGAAGACCATCACGTCGCGCGACATGACCCAGTTCGCCACCGACTCCTCGAGATACTGCAACGTCTTGCCGCGCAGGCCCCGCGCACCAGGCTCGGGATGAAAAATGCGCGCCGACACGCCGATGCGCAACGTACGCTGCGTGATGCGCTGACCCGCCCGGTCGAACAGCCGTCGCGCGCGCGCCGCGATCGTGCGGCCGAACACGCTCCACGGCGAATCGCCTTGCTTCAGGTAGGCTGGCAGCGGTTTCGCCACGGCGCTCGCGGGTGGCGGGCGCGGCACGTCGAAGTCGGGCGGCGCCCCGAAGCCCGGCGGCGGCGCGCCACGGGAGGCGGCCTGCTGGGACTGCTGGGCCTCCGGATGGGCAGAGGCCCTTTGCTCGGCTGCCTCGTGATGCTCGGCCGTCCGTGTTGCATCCGATGGCGACGGTGCCCCGGTCGACACGGCCGACGTGCTCTCGAGCGCATCGGTCGCCGCGCGCGCGGCGGCCTGCGCCTCGGGCGAGGGTTCGGCAGCCCCCGACTGCCTCGCTGCGTGCGCGGGCGTATCGGTTTCGACGGAAGAAATGGAGGAAGAATGGGCGCCGGAGCCCCCGGCGTTGGTTGGCGTGTTTTCGCTCATGACGATTGGCAAGCGCGGCTCGCACGCGAAACGATGAAAGAGTGTTCATTATCCGCCAGCGCGTCGAACGGCCGCAATTGCCGATGGGCCGCACCGTTGCGCGTGCCGCCGACGTGCCAGCTACAATGCCTACGGCTGCTTGCCGGGACCATGTCGAGGCCGCTCGCCTCGCGGCGAATAGCCCGCCCGAGGTCAGCCCCCGAGGTCAGCCCACTACCCCGCCCGCCCCTGGCCGCCCTGTTCCGCTGGATTTGCCACACGAATCGACACCATGCCGACCGCATTCGCTCCGTTTCCGCCGCTCTCCCGCCTCGCCGCCGATCTCGCATCCGGCCGGACCACGAGCCGCGCGCTCGTCGATACCGCGCTCGAGCGCATCGCCGATCCCGCGGGCCAGGGCTCGACCGTCTTCATGCAAGTCGATGCCGACCGAGCGCGCGCCGCTGCCGAAGCGCACGACCACCTGCGCGCGGCTGGCACGGTGCTGTCGCCGCTGGCGGGCATTCCGGTGTCGATCAAAGATCTGTTCGACATCGCGGGACAGACAACGCGCGCGGGCTCGACCGCGCTCGCCGACGCACCGCCCGCGCAAGCCGATGCGCCCGCCGTCGCGCGCTTGCGCCGTGCCGGCGCGATCATCGTGGGCCGCACCAACATGACGGAATTCGCGTTCTCGGGGCTCGGCCTCAACCCGCATTACGGCACGCCGCTTTCGCCGTACCGGCGCGGCGAACCGGGGGAGGCGCGCATCGCGGGCGGCTCGTCCTCGGGTGCGGCGGCGTCCGTTGCCGACGGCATGGCTGCCGTCGCACTGGGCAGCGATACAGGCGGCTCGATCCGCATTCCGGCCGCGCTGTGCGGCCTGACGGGCTTCAAGCCCACCGCGAACCGCATCCCGCGCGAAGGCGCCGTGCCGCTCTCGAGGACGCTCGACTCGTTCGGCCCGATCGGCGTCTCGGTGGCCTGCTGTGCGCTCGTCGATCGGATTCTCGCCGGACTCGAACCGCGCGTCCCGGCCGCGCGCCCGCTCGAAGGCGTACGGCTCGGCGTGCTCACCCATTACGTGACCGACGACGTCGAACCGAGCGTCGCACAAGCCGTCGATGCCGCGCTCAAGCACCTCGAGGCAGCCGGCGCGATCCTGATCGACGTCCGCTTTGCGCCGCTCGAGCGCTGGGCGCAAATCAATCGCTTCACGCTGGCCGCCATCGAAGCGTACGCGTGGCACCGGCCGCTGCTGGCCGCGCACCGCGACCGCTACGACCCGCGCGTGCTCGTGCGCATCATGAAGGGCGAGGCCGCGCGCGCCGTCGATTACCTCGATTTGCTCGCCGAGCGCGCCGCCCTGTTCGAGGCCGCCGAAACGGCGCTATGGCGACCGTTCGACGCGATCGTCGCGCCGACCGTGCCGATCGTGCCGCCGCGCGTGGCCGATTGCGATCGTGACGACGCGCAATTCGCGCGCATCAACGCGCTCATGCTGCGCAACCCCAGTGTGTTCAATATGCTCGACGCCTGCGCGGTGTCGCTGCCATGCCATGCTCGCGACACGGCCCCAGTCGGCCTGACGTTGGCCGCGGGGCCTCATCGCGACGATGCGCTGCTCGCCACGGCGCTGGCCGTCGAACGCGTCCTCAACACGATTCGGTGAAAGCCGAGCCAACCCAAGACCAAGAAATACCGCTCTGCGAACTTCATACGAAGCACACTAGAATGCAACCGTTCTCCATCCGGACCCTGCCCTCATGATCGAATCCCTGCTGCTACGCCGCGAGCGCCGCTTGCTCATCCTGCTCGGTCTCGTCTGCCTCGGCCTCATCGCCGGCGCGCTTTACCTCCAGTTCGTCAAACACGAAGATCCGTGCCCGCTGTGCATCATCCAGCGCTATTTCTTTCTGTTGATCGCACTCTTCGCGTTCGCCGGTGCTACGCGCAAGGGCTGGGGCGCCGTTACGACGTTCGAGGCGCTGATCGCGATCGTGGCGGCCGCTGGCATCGGTACAGCCGCGAAGCATCTGTTCATTCAACTGAACCCTGGCTTCAGCTGCGGCTTCGACGCGTTGCAGCCGGTCGTCGACAGCCTGCCGCCCGCCCACTGGCTGCCCAGCGTGTTCAAGGTCGCCGGCCTGTGCGAAACGGTCTATCCGCCGATTCTCGGCGTCCTGCTGCCGGGCTGGGCGCTGATCGCGTTCGTCTTGATGTTCGTCCCTGTTGCTGCACGGCTGTGGCGTCGCCGTGGCCGCCGGCATCTGAACGCGGCGTAAGGTTTCGCTCGCCGGGCGCCCGAGCCCGGCGCAGGCTGGCGGTGAGCCGAACGCGTCCCGCCGCCTTTTTGTTCCGCCCCCTCGCCTCGCGGCGGCCTCGTGTAAACCCCTACCCGATTCGTCCGACCGCTCACCCGCATGAGCCGGTGCCCCGCCGCGCCCCGGCCCATGCGGCTTGCGGCGTTCGCCCCTGCCGCAACTTCGCCGCGCCCTACGCGCCGTACCAACGTCATGACCCCACGCTGATAACCCCCATCACCGCTCGGCGATCTTTTCGGGAGATGACGGTGCTATCTTGTGTCATGGATGGCGATCCACGTGCGCGAGGCCGGCCCAGGCCCGCCAGCGTAACGCGCGCCTGATCCGCTCCTGCCCTGGATTCGGCCATGACGACGCATCCCATCCGCTTCTACTACCGCGGCGAGATCCGTGAAGTACACGGCGCTCCCATCACGCGCACAGTGCTCCAGCATCTGCGCGAGGACCTCGCCTGCACCGGCACCAAGGAAGGCTGCGGCGAAGGTGACTGCGGTGCGTGCACGGTCGTCGTGGGCTCGCTCGACGCGAACGATGCGCTGTCCCTGCGGGCCGTCAATGCCTGCATTCAGTTTCTGCCGACGCTCGATGGCCGCGCTTTGTTCACGGTCGAGGACTTGCGCGCTGCCGACGGTACGCTGCATCCGGTACAACGCGCGCTCGTCGATTGCCATGCGTCGCAGTGCGGGTTTTGCACACCCGGATTCGCGATGTCGATGTGGGCGCTGTACGAGAACCGGCCTTTGGACGCCGCACTGCCGACACGCGACGAGATCGCGACCGCGCTGTCGGGCAATCTATGTCGCTGCACCGGCTACCGCCCGATCGTCGATGCGGCCGTGAACATGTTCGTCACGTCCGACGGTGCGCCACGTCCGATGCTGGCACGCGTGCCGGTCATTGCAGCGCTCAAGACCCTCGCTCGCACGAACACGCTCGACTATGCCGGACCCGATGCGCGCGGCGCCGCCTACGGTACTCGCCGCTTCTGGGCACCGCGCACCGTCGACGCATTGGCCGCGCTGCGCGCTGCACATCCCGAGGCACGCATCGTCGCGGGCAGCACCGATGTCGGCCTCTGGGTCACCAAGCAGTTGCGCGATCCCGGCGATCTCCTCTACACCGGCAACGTCGCCGAGCTCACGCGCATCGAGCGCGATGCCGATTGGCTCGCGATCGGCGCGGCCGCCACGCTGGAGGACGCCTATGCCGCGCTCGTCGCCGACTATCCGGTACTGGCCGAATTCGCGCGGCGTTTCGCCTCGCTGCCGATACGCCAGGCCGGCACGCTCGGCGGCAATGTCGCGAACGGTTCGCCGATCGGTGATTCGATGCCCGTGCTGATCGCGCTCGGCGCGCAAGTGGTGCTGCGTCGCGCGCAAGCGACGCGCGTGCTGCCGCTCGATGCGTTCTACCTCGGCTATCAGAAGGCGGCGCTCGAAGCCGGCGAATTCGTCGTCGCGCTACGCGTACCGCGCCCGGTACCGAATCGTCTGTTCCGCGCCTACAAGGTTTCCAAACGCTTCGATCAGGACATCTCGGCCGTCTGCGGCGCCTTTTCGCTCGAGCTCGCGAACGGGCACATCGCCTCGGCCCGCGTGGCATTTGGCGGCATGGCCGCCACGCCCAAGCGCGCGTTGCACGCCGAAGCCTCGCTAACCGGCTCGCTGTGGGATCAAGCCTGCGTCTCGCGCGCGATGGACGCGCTCGCGCACGACTATGCGCCATTGACCGACCTGCGCGCGACGAGCCGCTACCGCACGCGCATCGCACGTAATCTGCTGCTGCGCTTCTACCTCGAAACGCGCGAGCAAGCGCCTCTTTCGGGCGGCGAAGTCGATGCGTTCGCGTTCGACGTCCAGACGCTGGCGGCGCCATTGCCTGGGCAGACGAGCGCGAGCGAGAAGGAGTCGCGATGAATCCGTCCACTGAAACGGCACCGGCGAGCCACGAGCAAGAAGCGGCGATCGGTGCGCCGCTGCCGCACGAATCGGCCGAGCTGCACGTGTCTGGCGAGGCTTGCTACACCGACGATCTGCCCGAGCTCGCGGGCACGCTGCATGCGGCATTGGGATTGTCGCGCCATGCGCACGCGCGCATCGTGTCGCTCGATCTGCGCGCGGTGCGTGAAGCGCCAGGCGTCGTTGCCGTGTTGACGGCTGCCGACATTCCCGGCGAAAACAACTGCGGCCCCGTCGTGCACGACGATCCGATCCTCGCCATCGATACCGTGCAGTATCTGGGGCAGCCGATCTTCGCCGTCGTCGCGCGCACCCATGAGCTCGCACGCCGCGCGGCGGCACTCGCCAAGAGCGACGACGTCGTGCGCTACGCCGAACTCGAAGCCGTGCTGACGGCCGCAGCCGCACGAGACCGCAAATCGTACGTGCTGCCACCGCTGCATCTCGAGCGCGGCGCGCCGGCCCGCAACATCGCGGCTGCACCGTATCGGCTCGCCGGCGAATTCGAAGTCGGCGGTCAGGAGCAGTTTTACCTCGAAAGCCAGGTCGCCTATGCGGTTCCGAAGGAAGGCGGCAGCATGCTCGTCTACAGCTCGACGCAGCATCCGAGCGAGATGCAGCAGGTCGTCGCGCATATGCTCGACTGGCCCGCGAACCACGTCACATGCGAATGCCGCCGAATGGGGGGTGGCTTCGGCGGCAAGGAATCGCAGTCGGCGGTGTTCGCGTGCCTAGCCGCGCTCGCCGCGCACAAGCTGCAACGGCCCGTGAAGCTGCGCCCCGATCGCGACGACGACTTCATGATCACCGGCAAGCGGCACGACGCGGTCTATCGCTACGAAGCAGGCTTCGATGATGAGGGCCGCATCCTCGGTGCACGCATCGAGATCGCGTTGCGGGCCGGCTACTCGGCCGACCTGTCCGGCGCCGTTGCCACGCGCGCGCTATGTCACGTCGACAATGCCTATTTCCTGCCCGACGTCGAGATCATCGCGTTGAGTTGCAAGACCAACACGCAATCGAACACGGCCTTCCGCGGCTTCGGCGGGCCGCAAGGCGCGCTCGTCACCGAGGTCATGATGGATGGCATCGCACGCACGCTCGGGCGCGATCCCCTCGATGTGCGCATGGCCAACTACTACGGCATCGGTGAACGCGATGTCACGCCCTACGGCCAGCGCGTCGAGGACAACATCCTCGCGCCGCTGACGGCGCAGTTGCTGGCGTCGAGCGACTACCACGCACGCCGCCGCGCGCTCGCGCAATTCAACGCGACGAGCCCGGTGCTCAAGCGCGGCCTCGCCTTCACGCCCGTCAAGTTCGGGATCTCGTTCAACGTGCCGTTCCTCAATCAGGCTGGGGCGCTCGTGCACGTGTACCGGGACGGCTCGGTGCTCGTCAATCACGGCGGCACCGAGATGGGCCAGGGCTTGAATACGAAGGTCGCGCAAGTGGTCGCGAACGAGTTCGGCTTGCCGCTCACCCAGGTGCGCGTCACCGCGACCGATACGTCGAAGGTGGCGAATACCTCGGCCACGGCCGCCTCGACGGGCAGCGATCTCAACGGCAAAGCCGCGCAAGCGGCCGCGCGCAAGATTCGCGACAGGCTTGCCGAGCTTGTCGCGCGCACGCTCGGCGGCAATGCAGGCGACGTGCGCTTCGAGCACTGCACCGTCTCCACCGTCGACGGGGCGATGCCGTTCACGCAGCTCGTCAACGCGGCCTACCTCGCTCGTGTGCAGCTGTGGTCCGACGGCTTTTACGCGACGCCGAAAGTGCATTGGAATGCGCAGACGCTGCGAGGACATCCGTTCTACTACTTCGCTTATGGCGCGGCTGTCTCGGAGGTCGTCGTCGATACGCTGACGGGCGAATACAAGCTCGTGCGCGCAGACCTGCTGCACGACGTGGGCCAATCGATCAACCCGGCCATCGACCTCGGCCAGATCGAAGGTGGCTTCATTCAAGGCATGGGCTGGCTCACGACCGAAGAGCTGTGGTGGGACCGTGATGGTCGACTGATGACGCACGCGCCGTCGACCTATAAGATCCCCGCTGTCAGCGACACGCCCGCATGCTTCAACGTGCAGATCTATCGCAACGAGAACGTCGAACCCACGGTCTATCTCTCGAAGGCAGTCGGCGAACCGCCGCTGCTGCTGTCGTTCTCGGTGTTCCTCGCGATCGCCGACGCCATCGCGGCCGCCGTACCAGACGCACCCGCGCCACCCGCGCTGCGCGCGCCGGCCACGCCCGAAGCAGTGCTCGATGCGCTCGACGCGCTGGCCGGTGGAGCTTACGATCCCATTGCAACGAATGCTGCCCTATCTACCGATTCGACAACGAACGGTGTGCGCGAGCATGTGTCCGTTTCCGGCACTGATTGACTCCGCTTGACCCCTGCTCGAAACGCAAAAGGAACGCAATGCAACCGTGGCTCTCCGATCTGCAACAGCTGCTCGCGCACGGCGACGCACTCGTACTCGTGACCGTCGCGCGCGTCGAAGGCTCGGCGCCGCGCGAGCCGGGCACGAAGATGATCGTCACGCGTGATGGCGCCCGCCATACGATCGGCGGCGGCCATCTCGAATGGCGCGCCATCGAGATCGCGCGCGAGGTGCTGCGCGACGGCATGCGGGTGCCGCATCTGCGCCGGCTCGAGCGGCTGGCGCTGGGGCCGAGCCTCGGGCAGTGCTGCGGCGGCGCCGTGGTGCTCGCATTCGAGCGGCTCGACGTAGGCGATTTACCGTGGGTCTCGACGCTCGCCAAGCGCTCGCTCGCCGGCATGGCGACGATCCGTAGCGTATCATTCGGCCCTTCGCCGCAGGCCGTGCAGCTTGCCGACGCCGAGGCAGGCGAAGCCGGCCCCGCCTGCCTGCTGTGGGACGGCACGGGCTTCGACGAAAGCAGCGCGCAGCTGACCGAGCGCATCGCGCCACGCGAGTTCCCGGTCGTGCTGTTCGGCGCCGGCCACGTAGGTGCCGCGCTCGTGCGCGTGCTGGCGACGCTGCCGTGTCACGTGCACTGGGTCGACGAACGCGATGCGCAGTTTCCCGCGTCTCTCGCGCCGGGCAAGCTCGCGAACGTGACGATCGACGCCAACGATGCGCCCGACCAGGCTGTCGACCAAGCCGCCCCCGGCACCTACTTCATCGTGATGACGCACAACCACGCGCGCGATCTCGAGCTGGCCGAACGCATCCTGCGCCGCGGCGACTTCGCGTTCTTCGGCATGATCGGCTCGCGCACGAAGCGACGTCAGTTCGAGCACCGGCTCGCCGCGCGTGGCATCGACGAAGCCCGCATCGCGCGCATGATGTGTCCGATCGGCGTCGACGGCATCGAGGACAAATCGCCCGAAGTCATTGCCATCGCAACCGCCGCGCAGGTGCTGCAAGCCGTCGAACGCGAGCGCGCGAAGGCTGAACCCGCCACACCCGCGCCGTTCGCCACGCCCCGCTCCACCGATATCACCCCCGAACGACTGAACCATCGAACGACCGACCCAACGACCGACCATGACACCGACATTCTTTGACAAAATCGCCGGCGCACCGAAGGCCGAGTTGCACATTCATATCGAAGGCTCGCTCGAGCCCGAGCTCATCTTCAAGCTGGCGCAGCGCAACGGCGTGCGCCTGCCCTATGAATCGATCGAGGCACTGCGCGCCGCCTACGCGTTTACCGATCTGCAGTCGTTTCTCGACATCTATTACGCGGGCGCGAGCGTGCTGCTGCACGAGCAGGACTTCTACGACATGACGATGGCCTACGTCGAGCGTGCGCTCGCCGATAACGTCGTGCATACCGAGATCTTCTTCGACCCGCAAACGCACACCGAACGCGGCGTGGCGATCGAAACCGTCGTGGCCGGCATCGAACGCGCGCTCGCCGACGGCGAGAAGCGCGGGTTGTCGAGCAAGCTGATCCTGTGCTTTCTACGACACCTGTCCGAAGAAAGTGCGCTGGCCACCTTCGAGGCCGCGCTGCCGCTGTTCGATCAGTATGCGCATCGTCTCGTCGGCGTCGGTCTCGACTCCTCGGAACAAGGCAATCCGCCGTCGAAATTCGCGCGCGTGTTCGCCAAGGCGCGTGAGCGCGGCCTGAAGCTCGTCGCGCACGCCGGCGAGGAAGGTCCGCCCGCCTACGTCGAGCAAGCGCTGGACCTGCTCAAGGTCGATCGCATCGACCACGGCGTGCGCAGCATCGAAAGCCCCACGCTCGTCAAACGGCTCGCGGACACACGCATCGCGTTGACCGTCTGCCCGCTCTCGAACCTGAAGCTGTGCGTGTTCGACGACTTGAAGCAGCACACGCTGAAGTCGCTGCTCGCGCAAGGCGTGGCCGTGACCATCAACTCCGACGATCCGGCCTATTTCGGCGGCTACGTCAACACCAATTACCTCGCCACGGTCGAAGCTCTCGGGCTCGCCGACGCCGAGGTCTACACGATCATCCGCAACGGTTTCGAAGCTTCGTTCGTCACGCCCGCGGCGCGCGACGCGCTGCTCGCGAAACTCGATGCGTACTGGCGCAGCCACTAGTCGGCGGAGCCACTCGTCGGCACGGCGACCAGCGCACGTACGCGCGGGCACCCCTTTGTCAGCTTTTGAGGAAATGTATCGACCATGAGTCAAACCGACCAGCGTATCGCCTATCGCGCGAAGCTCCTGACCTTCAAGGGCGACCCGGCCCTCGACGCCGATGCTGCGGTGTTCGATGACGACGGACTGCTCGTCGTCGAACACGGGCGCGTGGTGGCCGCGGGCGCGTATGCGGCGCTCAAGCACCATGTCACGTCCGAGACCGAAGTGCGTGAACTGCGCGACAAGCTGATCGTGCCCGGCTTCATCGATACGCACGTGCACTACCCGCAGACCGACATGATCGCGTCACCGGCCACGGGGCTGCTGCCGTGGCTCGAGACGTACACGTTCCCCACCGAGCGCCGCTTCGCCGATACCGCCTATGCGCAGGACACGGCCAACTTCTTCGTCGACCAGCTGCTCGCCTGCGGCACGACGACGGCGCTCGTCTACTGCACCGTGCATAAACAGTCGGCCGATGCGCTGTTTTCGGCCAGCGAAGCGCGCAATCTGCGCATGATCGCAGGCAAGGTGCTGATGGATCGTCACTGCCCCGAGTTCCTGCGCGACACGGCCCAGTCGGGCTACGACGACAGCGCCGAGCTGATCGCGCGCTGGCACGGCCGCGGCCGTCAGCTGTATGCGTTGACGCCGCGCTTCGCGCCGACCTCGACGCACGAACAGCTCGAAGCGTGCAGCGCGCTCGCCAAGGCGCATCCCGATGTATTCATCCAGAGTCACGTCGCCGAGAACGTCGACGAGGTCAAGTGGGTCGCCGAGCTGTTCCCAGGCCATCGCAGCTACCTCGATGTGTACGAGCACTACGGCCTGCTGCGTCGGCGCGCCGTGTATGGCCACTGCATCTATCTCGACGACGAGGACCGCGCGCGCATGGCGGACACGGGTGCCGTCGCATCACATTGTCCGACCTCGAACCTGTTCCTCGGCAGCGGTCTGTTCGACTTCGAAAAGGCCGGCCGCGCAGGCATGCCCGTCGCGCTCGGCACCGACGTCGGTGGCGGCACGTCGTTTTCGATGCTGCAGACGATGAACGAGGCGCACAAGGTCGCACGCATGACCGGCCATACGCTGAGCGCCACGCGCATGTTCTGGCTGGCGACGGCCGGCGCCGCGCAGGCACTCGATCTCGCCGATACGGTCGGCACGCTCGCGCCGGGGAGCGAGGCCGACTTCGTCGTGCTCGATGACCAAGCGACGCCGCTGCTCGCACGCCGCACGGCACGCGCCGAATCGCTCGAAGAGTGGCTGTTCGCGCTGGCCCTGCTCGGCGACGATCGCGCCGTCCACGCGACGTATGCCGCTGGCCAGTGCGTGCATCGGCGCGACGCGGGCCGCTGAGCTTCGAACCTCTGCTCGCTTGCGCAAAAGCGAACGGCGCCTGGAAACACCAGGCGCCGTTCGTCGCTTCAGCCGACATCGACCCGCCCACTTCAGATTTCTACATGGCCGGGCACTCGCCGACTTCAATCCATCGTGCAAACTTCGTGCAGCGTATTGAGGCGTCGCTCGGGATCGGCCACGTACGGATTCGTCTCGTCCCACGCATAGCCGGCCAGCACCGCACAGATCATGCGGCGAATCGAAGGCGTCTGCTGCTCGTAGAAGATGATGTCTTGCAGTTCGCCCGTGTACCAGCGCTCGACGAACGCGCGGAACGTATCGATGCCCTTGCGCAGCGGCACGTCGTAGTCGGCCATCCAGTCGACGCGCTCGCCGTCGAACTGACGCAGCAGCGCGTGCGCAGCCATATGCGCCGAGCGCAGCGCGATCGTCACACCCGACGAGAACACGGGGTCGAGGAACTCGCCCGCGTTGCCGAGCAGCGCGTAGCCGGGGCCGTGCAAGCGTTCGACGTTCGCTGCGTAGCCGCCGATTTGGCGTACCGGCATCAAGAACGGTGCATCGCCGAACCGCTTGGCGACGGTCGGTTCGCCGCGCATGAGCTCACGCAGGGTCGCCTCGCGGGCGGCTTCGGGCACATCGAGGAACGATGCGTCGGCCACGCAGCCGACCGACGTGCGGCCGTTCGCGAGCGGAATCATCCAGTACCAGACGTCGCGCCGCTCGGGGTGGATCGCCACGCAGATCTTGTTGCGGTCCATGCTGCCGGCCGGCAGCGCGTCAAGCACGTGCGAGAACAGCGCGGCGCGCGTGGGCATGCCCGTCGGCCGCTCGAGATCGAGCAGGCGCGGCAGCACACGGCCGAAACCGCTTGCATCGAGCACGAACCGTGCATGCACGCGGTAGCGGTTGCCCGCTTCGTCGCTTACATCGAGCTTGGGCGCGTCACCGGTCTCGATCGCCTGCACGGTATGGCCGAAGCGTACCTGCGCGCCCTGCTCGGCCGCGCGGCGAATCAGCACCTCGTCGAACACCGCGCGTTCGACCTGATAAGTCGTGCCCCAACCCTCGGAATGTTTATCGCGGAAATCGAACGTCGACGTCTTGTCGCCCGACACGAAGGCAGCGCCGTTCTTGTACTGGAAGCCGGCTTCGACCACGGCTTGCAGCATGCCGGCCTCTTCGAGGTAAGCCATGCTTTGCGGCAACAGGCTCTCGCCGATCGAAAAGCGCGGGAAATGCTGGCGCTCGAGCACGAGCACCGAGCGGCCGGCGCGCGTAAGCAGCGCCGAGGCGATTGCACCGGCCGGCCCTGCGCCGATGATGGCTACGTCGACTTGCACGTCGTCTTGCGGTAATGCGTTGTTCATCTATGCCTCTGTTCGTCTAGTTCGTCTTTCTCGACGTGTTGCTGCGTCCTTTCGTCACGGCATCTACTTCCATCCCCGACTGCCGAGCACGATGCGACGAGTTGCCATTACAATCGCCGGCGCTACAAGAACAATTCGCCTGCGGGGGAATACCACGTGTCAATCAAGTCACTTGCTGCCGTACGCGCGTCCGTCCCGTTCGTACCCGAAACGGCGTTCGGCGTCTGGTTTCTGCGCACCTACACCTGGGAACATCATGTGTTGCGGGTCGCCATCGACGATCTCAAACGGCTCATCGATGGGCCGCTGCCCGATGCGCCCGTCATCGTCGACGTCGGCTGCGGCCAGGGCATTTCGTTCAAGCTGCTCGCCCAAGCATTCGCCCCGCAGCGCATCGTCGGCATCGACTACCACGAGCCGTCGCTCGCGCTCGCACGCGACGCCGCGCAACAGGTGGGCACCGAAATCGAGCTGCTGCATGGCGACTGCGCCGCGCTGCCGTTGCCCGATGCATGCGCCGACATCGTGTTCTGCCATCAAACGTTCCATCATCTGGTGGAGCAAGAGCGTGCGCTCGCCGAGTTTCATCGTGTGTTGAAGCCGGGCGGCCTGCTGCTGTTCGCCGAATCGACCGACGCCTACATCAAGTCGTGGGTCATCCGTCTGCTGTTCCGTCATCCGATGCATGTGCAAAAGAGCGCCGATGGTTATCTCGCCATGCTGCGCGAAGGCGGCTTCGCGTTTGGCCGGGAAAACATTTCGTTGCCCTATCTTTGGTGGAGTCGTGCGAAGGATTTCGGTCTGCTCGAACGGTTGGGTGTGTACACGCCCAAGCCCGGCAAGCGCCGCGAAACGCTCGTCAATGTCGCGGCGCGCAAGGCAGGCGGTTAATCCGCCGCGTCAGCATCCGAATCGTCTGCTGCCTCGGAGGCCGGCTCGCCGGACGCCGGTCGGACGGTGTCCGCGGCATTCCCGTTACCGTCGTAATGAAGCCGCTTCAATTGTCGCCTTGCCGTCCTACGATCGACCAGTTTCGGCACCATTCGGCCACTGGCAGACCCCTTGCTCAGTTGCTCACTCACGTACGCGACTTCCCCCGACTCCACCGTCAGGGACAGCGTCTTTTCGACCTCCGTGCGGATCGAAACGGTGTGCTGTCCGGCGGGAACGTCTACGTAGAAAAAGCCTCTGGGCTTCGCAGATCCAACTTTCTTTCCGTCGAGCATGATGGCAGGCTGAGTCACCTCGCCAGGCAATTCGTTGGATCTGCGGTAAAAGTAGATGCGCCCCTCGTCGGCGACCAATTTCGGCGCCGAGCGACTCACTTTCTTGTACGACTCGCCATGGGCGCAAGCCCCGAGGGCCAAGATGGCGATAATGGCCGCGATTTTTTGGATTCTGGTCATATTTGTTTTTGTCTTTGGGAGGGGTTTGCCCCCCTCCCAAAAGCTTTTTCCAAACCAGCCTGAAGGCCGGCTTTGGACAATTGCTCATGGTTACTTCGTCGTCTTCAAAGTAACGACGTCACCCTTGAGCGTGACGCCTGCCATCAGAGCGCCGGCGCCGCAGGTGTACTCGGTCGCGCTCGCCTTCTCTTTGTCGTAGTAGTTGCTCTTGATGTTGATGACGGCGTTGCCGCCTTCCTTACGCGCGCGCTTTTGCAACTCGAGCACCGCCGACAGGAACACGTGTTGACATGCGGCTTCGTCGCTCTTGCCGAATGCGTTGGTCTTCTTGTTCGCCTGGAATTCGCCGAACTTCTTCACGACGGCCGCGTGCGGCTGGCCTGCGAAGTACAGCCCGATGTCGTCGCCGACCTTCGCTTCGCCGGTCGAACTCTTCAAGGCATCGTCGATCGAGTAGTCATCGATACTGTTGCGCGCAAACGCGTGGGTGGCAGCAAGCGAAGCAGTCAGCACAGCGGCGATCAGCAGATGGCGTTTCATGTTGTTGTTCCTGGTTGTTGTCGGTCAGTGGAGAAAGAGCAGCCCAGGCCGGCATCGAGCCGGCCCTCGGCCTTACTTCGCGTCGAACTTGACGAGTTCGCCTTGAATCTTCAACGCCGCGGCACTCATGCTCGTACCGCAGGCGAATTCGGTCGCCGTCGTGCTGTGGGTCTCATGGAAGCGCGTTTGGATGCCGATGACAGCCGTAGCGCCCTGGTCGTGTGCGTACTCGCGCAGCTCACGCAACGCTTGCGTCATCGCCGTGTTGCAAGACTCGGCCTCGCCGTCGATCTTGCGAGCCACGCGGATCGACTTCGTCACGTTGCCGAGGTCGCTGACGACGGCCGGATGCGCGGCATCGGCGAAGTAGAGCTGGACGGCGTTGTCGCTCTGGGCGGCGTCGAGCACCGGCTGCAGCGGATAGGTCTGCGCATGCGAACGCGCCAGGGCAACCTGTGCAATGCCGGCGAGCAGCGAAACGGCCAGTACGTGCTTGAGTTTCATCAGTTGGACTCCTTGTTTTTATCGTGCGGGTCCCGTTCGGCAGGATTGAACGGACCGCACTCCTTCACGCGCCCTCGAGCGCACCAAACATCAGGCTCGCGCAACTGCCGCCGAACCCGAATGAAATCGACATCGCCGTCCGCAACGGCGTCTCGCGCGTCACGCGCACGAGCGGCAGATCGCCCACGCATGCGTCGAGCGTATCGATGCCCACGCTGCCGGCCATGAAGCCGTCGCGCATCATCAAAAGCGTGTAGATGGCCTCGTGCACCCCCGAGGCCGCCAGCGGATGCCCCGTCAGAGCCTTCACCGACGAGAACGCCGGCACTTGCGCACCGAACACACGCTCGAGCGCGCGCAGCTCTTCGGCGTCGCCGAGCGGCGTCGACGGCGCGTGCGTGTTGACGTAGTCGGGCAAGACAGCCGCTTCGTCGAGCGCCGTCTGCATCGCACGCGCAATACCAGCCGCACCGGGCGCGACCATCGTCACGACGTCGGTCGCCTGCCCGAAACCCGTCAGCTCCGCATAGATGCGCGCGCCGCGCGCACGCGCGTGCGTGAGCGACTCGAGCACGAGTACGCCGGCCCCGGAGGCGATCACGAAGCCGTCGCGCGCCGCATCGTACGGACGCGACGCACGCTGCGGCGTGTCGTTGAAGCCGCGCGAGAGCGCCCCCATCGCATCGAACATCAGCGTGTAGTTGTCATACAGCTCTTCGCTGCCGCCCGTGAGCACGACATCTTGCAGCCCCGCGCGAATCAGCTGCATAGCCTGGCCGATCGCCAGCGCCGATGTCGTGCAGGCCGACGAAGGCGAATAGGTCACGCCCTCGAGCCCGAACAGATGGGCGAGGTTGGCCGACACGGTGCTGCTCATCGCCTTGGGCACCGTGTACGGCGGGGCTTTCTCGACACCGCGCTGCTCGACCAGCGTCACGGCCGCATCGTAGGACGACAGCGCGCCGCTGCCCGAGCCGATCACGGCACCGGCGCGCGGCGTGCGCAGCGCATCGGCATCAAGACCCGCATCGTCGACGGCGAGGCGCGCGGCATGGCATGCGAAGCGTGCGGTATCGCCCATGAAGCGCTCGTACTTGCGCGCGAACGCCGGTTCGTCCACCACCGATGCCGCGCCCGCGACATGGCTGCCGAAGCCGCGTTCACGCCACGCATCGACATGCACGATCCCCGAGCGGCCCGCGCGCAACGCGTCGGCCACGCCATCGAGCCTGTTGCCGAGGCACGAGACGATCCCCATGCCGGTGACGACGACGCGCTCGCGATGGCGATCGCGCGATTGGAGTCCGCTCATCGCACGCGCTTGAAGATCAGCGACGTGTTGATGCCGCCGAACGCAAAGTTGTTGCTCATCACATACTCGGCGTCGATCGTGCGGCCCTCGTGCATGATGTAATCGAGCGGCGCGCAGGCGGGATCGACATCGAGCAGGTTCAGCGTCGGCGCGTACCAGTTGCGCTTCATCATCTCGATCGTCCACCACGCTTCGAGCCCGCCACACGCGCCCAGCGTATGGCCGACGTAACTCTTGAGCGAGCTGATCGGCATCGCATTGCCGAAGATTTGCGCGGTCGCGGCGCTCTCGGCCACGTCGCCGCGATCGGTCGACGTGCCGTGCGCGTTCACGTACGCGATCGCCTCGGGCGCGAGCTCGGCATCGTCGAGCGCGAACCGCATCGCGCGCGCCATCGTCTCCGCCGTCGGCTGCGTCATGTGCGCACCGTCGGAGTTGCAGCCGAAGCCGACGATCTCCGCGTGGATCGTCGCGCCGCGTGCGCGGGCGTGCTCGTACTCCTCGAGCACGAGCGTCGCGGCGCCTTCGCCGACGACGAGGCCGTCACGTTTGGCATCGAACGGCCGTGGCGTCAGGTGCGGCTCGTCGTTGCGCGTGCTCGTCGCATACAGCGTGTCGAACACGGCCACGGCCGGCCCCGACAGCTCCTCGGCCCCCCCCGCGAGCATCAACGTCTGCTTGCCGGTCGCGATGTTCTCGTACGCATAGCCGATCGCCTGGCTACCCGATGCGCAGGCGCACGACGTCGGCACGATGCGGCCTTTCAGATCCCAGAACAGGCTCACGTTGACGGCCGTCGTGTGCGGCATCATCTGCACGTAGCTGTTCGAAGTCACGTCCTGCATCGAGCCCGTCTCGAGCATCGTGCCGAACGCGCGAATCGGCTGGACGGAGCCCGACGACGAGCCATAGGCGACGCCCATGCGGCCGTCGGCAATGGAAGCGTCGCCGAGCAGGCCCGCGTCTTCGAGCGCCATCTCGCTTGCGCGCACCGCGTACATCGACACGAGCCCCATCGAGCGCGTCTTCTTGCGCGGATATCCGCCTGGCAGCTCGAACCCGGGCAACGGGCAAGCGAGCCGTGTGTGCAGTGACGAAAAGTAATCCCACTCGGGCATGCGCCGCACCGCGTTGCGTCCGCTGCGCAGCGCCGCTTCGATTTCGTCCCACTGCGTGCCCAGCGCGGTCACGCCGCCCATCCCCGTTACGACGACGCGCTTCATCAGATCATCCCGCCATTCACGCCGATGACCTGCCGCGTGATGTACGACGCGGCATCCGACATCAGAAAGCTCACCGTCGCCGAAACTTCCTCGGGACGGCCGACCCGGCCCATCGGCACGGTCTGCAAGGCATGATCGAGGTGCTGCATCTCGCTCAACATCTCCGTTTCGATGAGGCCCGGCGCCACGCAGTTGACCGTGATGCGCCGCGTGGCGAGCTCGACGGCCAGCGCCTTCGTCGCGCCGATGAGCCCCGCCTTCGCGGCGCTGTAGTTGACCTGGCCGCGATTGCCCATCACGCCCGACACCGAAGCGATCGTGACGATGCGCCCGCCCTGCTTGGCCCGCACCATCGGCATCGTGAGCGGATGCACGACGTTGTAGAAACCATCGAGACCGGTCTCGACGACGGTGTCCCAGTCCTCTTCGGTCAGCGCGGGGAACGCACCGTCACGCGTCACGCCCGCGCACAGCACGATGCCGTAATACGCACCGTTGCGCTCGACATCGGCCTCGAGCTGCGCGCGGCACGCGCCGCGCTCGCGCACGTCGAACTGCAGCACGCCGGCCGTGCCACCCTGGGCGACGATATCGGCCGCCACCGCTTCTGCTTCCGCTCTACCGCTTCTGCAATGCACCGAGACGGCGAAACCGTCGGCAGCCAGTCGATACGCGATCGTGCGGCCAATGCCGCGGCTCGCGCCGGTAACAAGAACGCGACGACTCATGATTGAGTGAAGCTCCCTTCGATGAATGTCTGAAAATCGGTCGGTTGAAACACCTTGATGACCGCCTGCGCAAGACGCTCGCCGTCGCGCGCGCGATCGATCGTGCACTCGTAGGCACCGTGGCCCTCCTCGCTGCGCAGCAATTCGGCCGCGCCGATGCTCAGACGCTCGCCGCGTGCGAATGCGCTCGCGTGCGCCTCGTAGCGGCTCGAACCGAGCAGCACGCCGGGGCGCGCGCGCCCACCGGCACGCATCGCGTTCAGGCCGACGTGCGCCGCAATCGCCTGCGCCATCAGCTCGATGCCGATCCACGCGGGCATCGCGCCAGTCGCGTCGGCATACCAGGCGTCGCTGTCGACAGTGGCGAGCGCCGTCACCGAGGTGTCCGTGCACGCGATGATCTCGTCGACGAGCAGCATGGTGCCGCGATGCGGCAGCACGTCCTCGATCGGCGGAAAGTCGTGAAAGGCCTGCTCGCCGCCTGCTTGCGTCATGGTGGATGTGATCGTGGTCATGGTTGCCGTTCGAAAGGTCAGCGTCCGAGCACGAGGCTCACGTTGCTGCCGCCGAACGCGAACGAGTTGCTCATTACGTAACGGCCTGCTGCCAGATAGCGCGCGTCTTCGATCAGATCGAGCCGCGGCAGCTCGGGATCGGCCTCACCGTCCCAAAGATGGCGCGGCAGCGGCACGTCGTCGCGCGCGAGCGTGAGCCACGCGAAGCCAAGCTCGGTCGCGCCCGCCGCACCGAGCGTATGGCCCGTCAGCGGCTTCGTGCCGCTCGTGGGCACGCCATGCGGAAACACGCGTGCCATCAGGCGGGCCTCCATCTCATCGTTCTTGCGCGTAGCCGTTGCGTGCAGATTGACGTAGCCGATCGACTCGGGCGCGATGCCGGCGTCACGCAGCGCCGCGCGCAGTGCGAGCTCACCACCGGCACCGCTCGGGTCGGGCGCCGAAATGTGATGCGCATCGCTCGATTCGCCGGCACCCACGAGCGCGACAGGCCCTTCGTCGCGGCTCATCAGGAACACGGCCGCCGCCTCGCCGACGTTGATGCCGGCGCGATTGGCGCTCATCGGGTTCGTGCGCACGACGCTCGTCGATTCGAGCGCGGCGAAGCCCCGCACGGTCAGCTCGCACAGCGAGTCGACGCCGCCCACGACCACTGCGTCGCAGAAGCCTTGATGGATGAGCCGCCGCGCACTCGCGAACGCCTTGCCGCTCGAGGTGCAGGCCGTCGAGATCGTGAAGGCCGGCCCCGCCAGACCCAGGGCGGCCGCGGCGAATGGGGCTGCCGAGCCGATCTCCATCTGCACGTAGTCGAACGGAGCATTGCCCGCGTTCGCCACTTCGCTCGCTTGCGGCAGGAAATGCGCTTCGCCGGCGCCGACACCCGACGTGCTCGTACCGAGCACGACGCCCACGCGGCCAGCGCCATAGCGCGCGCACGCCGCCTGCACGGCCGGCTCGATCTGCGCGAGCGCGGCCAGCAACAGCCGGTTGTTGCGGCAGTCGTAGCGTGCCAGATGCGCAGGCGGCGCCAGCTCGAGCGCCGCCGTCACGCGGCCGACGAACGCGCCCTGCGCGCCGCCCAACGACGCGTGCCCCATGCCGGGCGCGATACCGCTGGCCAGGCCACGCACGATCTCGTCGAGCCCGCTGCCGAGCGCATTGACCATGCCAAGCGCATGCAGATAAACACGGGGCGAACTCATCGACTTCTCCTGACGGCCGGCATGCCGATCGGCGCGAGCAGCACCGACACCGCGATGCCGAGCGCGAGCGTGGCGCCGAAATTCTTGAGCACGGGCATCGTGCTCATGCCGAGCAGCCCGAACGACAGCAGCGTGGTGCAGGCCGACAGTACGACGCCTGTCCATACCGCACCGACATCGGCGTGGTCGCGCACACTGCCCTCGCGCAAGAACACCGCATAGTTGGCGCCCACGCCGAGCACGAGCATCAGCGCAAGCCAATGGAACAGCGTGAGCGGCATGCCTGCATAGCCGAACGCCGCGAGCGCGACGCCGCACGCGAGCAGTACCGGCAGCGTCACGGCGAAGCCGGCAGCCGGACCGTAGCGCACCATCAGCAAGACCATCACGAGCGCGAGGGCCACCGCGAGCCACCAGCCGCTGTCGACGCGGTACGCCCCGAACAGGCGCGACACACTGGCGGCCTTGTCGACGAACACGACGCCCGGCATCGTCTGCGCGAGCTGGGCCAGCGCCGGCAGCTGCGCGGGCGTGGCGCCGAGCGGCAGCACGATCGCCGCATAGCCGGGCGTGCCCGCACGCGTGGCACCGAGCCACAGATGGCGGTACGGCCGCGACCATGGCGTCGCGAGCCATGCATCGAGCGTAACGGGCGCCGTGCCGGCTTGCGCGAACGCCTCGGCGTAGTGCGCACTCACGTCGTCGCGAAAGCCTGCTTGAGCAAGCGTGGCGCGCAACGTGTCGGGCGTGCCGAACACGCGCTGCGCGAGCAAGGCGCGATCGGCGGCCTGCTTGCGCGCCGACGGCACGAATTGCGACACCGCCTGCCAGCCCGTCAGTTGCGCCCCTTCGAGCGGCGCGTCGAGCCGTGCACCGAGCGCCTCACTGCGCTCCAGCACCTGTTCGACCGTCGCCCCCTTGACGACGAAAAAGCGCGCGTTGTCTTCGATGCCGATCGTCTCGCGCACCTGGCGCTCTTGCGCGGCGAGGCCCGGGTCGCGCTGCACGAGCAGGTGAATATCGTCGTCGCTGCTCAAGCGCAGCCAGCCCGGCACGGCCGCGGCCACGACGAGCGCAGTCACCAGCCACGCGCGCCGCCCGCCGATCGCGGCATGCCAGCGTTCGAGCAACGCGCGAGCGCCGGCGAACAAGTGTTGCGGCGCGCGGCGCGGTGCACGCACGAGCAGCGCCGGCAGCAATGACATGACCGACGCGAACGCCGTGGCGATGCCCGCCATCGCGAAGCAAGCGATCTGTTTGAGCGCCGGGAACGGCACCCACGCGAGAATCGCATAGCCGAGCAGGCTCGTCGCAAGCGCCACGGCGAGCGCAGGCCGCACCTCGCGCGCACCGCGCCTGGCATCCCAGTCGCGTCCCGCGCTTAGATAGAGCACGAAATACTGAATCGAATAATCGACGGCTTCGCCGATCAGGCTCGCGCCGAACACGAGCGTGAGCAGATGCAGCTCGCCGAACACGAGCATCGTCACGGCCAGTGCGCAGACGATGCCGACCGCCGTCGACGCGAAACCGAGCAGCACGAGCCGCGGCGCGCGAAACACCCACAGCATCAGCAACGCGATGCCGCACACGGAGACGATGCCGATCCAGTGGACGTCGCGCTCGGACGCACGACGTGCGGCATCGGCATAGAACACGGCACCCGCACGCGCCACGCGCACGTCGGGCATGGCCTGTTGCAGATGGTTCAGCGCAGGGTCGGTGGCCTTGCGCACGGCCGCTTGCGTGGCCGACTCGTAGGCCGAGCCCGGCAGCGCCGCCGTCACGAGCACGCTCGTGGAGGCACCCTGATGCGCGACCAGCATGCCGTCCTCGAGCCCGAGATTCGATGCGGCGAGCGGCAAGCCCGCGAACCAACGCCCGAGCCAGCCGAACGGATCGTCGGCAAGCGGCGCCGCGAGACCCGCCTGCACCGGATTGAACAGGCGCTCGGCCACCATGCCCGGCAGCGCCGCCGCCCCACCCTCGGTCAGCGCCGTGCGATCGGCATCGCTGAGCAAGCCGAAGCGATACGGCAGGTAAAAACGCGGAATCTGCGTCGCATCGAACGGCGGCAGCTGCGCGAGGACGTTGCGGAACGCACCGCTGGCCGCAAGCGTCTGCGCAAGCTGCTTGGCGCCGGCTTTCGCGCGCGCGGCGTCATGGCTCGTGACGAGAAAGACGGTGCGCTCGCCCATCGCTTGCGCGAGCGTGTCGATGGCCTCTTCGGCCACCGGGTCCGCCTCGGTCTTGGGGAGCAGCGCAAGCAGATTGGTCTGCAGCGGCGAGCTCTCCGTAAAGCGCCACACGCAATACAGCGCGGCAACGAGTGCTAGCGCGAGCCATGCGAGGCGCACGCCCCACACGCCCGTGCGTGCCGACGATCGCACCGCTTCCATCAGGGTGTCCCCCACAGCGCGCGCTCGTTCGGCGCCGGCGCATCGAACGCGGCGCTATCGGTAAAGTCGATGCGCGTCGTGTCGCCGTTCGCGGCCGTGATGACGAGCGTGCGCAGGAACGTGTCGCCATCCAGATGCAGGCTCTTGATCGCCTGCGCGAGCTGCGGCTGGTTCGGCGCGAGCTCGAGACGCCATGCGCGCAGCGTGCCGCTCGCGGTCACGTCGAATTGCGAGTACAGCGCCGACAGATCGCCGCCGAGCATCGCGCGCATCATGCGCGACACCTGTGCGATGCCACCCGCTCGCGGCGACGCGCGTGAGACGCGCTTACCGTTCGCGTCGATTTCGCTGACGCCCACATCGCCGATGACGTAGGTCGTGCGATACGGCGTGTCGATACGCCAGAGCACGCCGCGCTCGCGCCAGAACACCAGCGAGCCCGTGCTCACGAGCGGCGCCTTCAACGCGGCGAGTGTCTGCGTCTGCCGGAACTGCGCGCGCACGCCTGGCTTGCCGGCCAGAAGCGCGGTGATTTGTGCCACGAGGCGCGCGTCGTCGGCGGTGTTGGCGGCCGGCGCCGATGCGGCAGTCGCTGCCTGCGCAGCCACACTAAGGCCGCCGAACGCACCCAGCATGCCGAGTGCGAGGGTCAGCGCCAGCGCGCGAGTCCGAATCAGGGCAGCCATACGCGCTCCACGTTCTCATGCAAGACAGGCGGCGAGACGAACTGCAACTCGCGCGTCGCCGCGCAGACGGCGACCTGAATCGTGTAGCCCTTGGTCAAACGTTGGCTTGATGCAGCGTCGACGATCGCATAGCCGATCTTCAAGCGGTTCTGGTATTCGAGCAGCTCGGTGCGCACCTCGAGCGTCTGCCCGTATGTGGCAGGCCGAACGTATTTCAGATGCGCCTCGACGATCGGCCACAGATAGCCCGAAGCCTGCATCTGCGGATAGTCGTAGTCGAACACGCGCAGCAGCGCCGAGCGGCCGATCTCGAAGTACTTCAGATAGTGGCCGTGCCAGCACACGTTCATCGCGTCGACATCGTGAAACGGCACCTCGACGCGTACGCTCGCGCTCAGCGGTTGACGAGCCCGATCCATGCTCAATGGCCCTCGCCGTGCGTGCCGAGCAGCGTACCGCTCGCGATGCGGGCCGTCAGCGCGCGCAGCTCGGCTTCGAGCGGGCGGTCGTTGCCGACGAAAGCCGAGACGGTCGACACTTCGTCGACGAATGCCGCGAGCGGCGCCGTCAGCGTCGTTTGCGGGTTCATCGCCAGACGTAGACGTGCGGCCTGTACGGCCGCCAGCGTGTGCGCCGCGGCGACTTGCTCCGTCAGCTCGAGCACACGCAGGCAATCGCGCGCCGCGATCGTCCCCATGCTGACCTTGTCCTGGTTGTGCGCCTCGGTCGAACGCGAGAACACGCTGGCCGGCATGGTCAGCTTCAACGCCTCGGCCGTGAACGCCGACGCCGAGATCTGCACGGCCTTGAAGCCATGGCTGATCGGCGCGCGCTCGGGCGTGGCACCCGACAGATTGCGCGGCAAGCCGTTGTTGAACTTGTCGTCGACGATCAGCGCGAGCTGCCGATCCATCAGATCGGCCAGATTGGCCACCGCCGTCTTCAGCGAGTCCATCGCGAACGCGATGTGCCCGCCGTAGAAGTTGCCGCCATGCAGCACGCGCTCGCCATCGGGATCGATCAGCGGATTGTCGTTCGCGCTGTTCAGCTCGTTCTCGACGTCGCGCCGCACCCACGAGAGCGCGTCGCACGCCACGCCGATCACGTGCGGCGCGCAGCGGATCGAGTAGCGGTCCTGCAGACGCTGCTCGGGCGCATCGTGGCGGCCTGCGAGGTCGGCACGAATCCACGCCGCTGCTTCGGCCTGCCCGGCGTGCGGCTTGGCTTCGAAGATCAGCGCGTCGAAATGCGCGGCGCGGCCGTCGAGCGCCACCGTGCACAGCGCCGTGAGGCGTGCCGCCAGACGCGTCAGTTGTTCGGCGCGCGCAAAGGCCAGACACGCGAGCCCCGTCATGACGGCCGTGCCGTTCATCAGCGCGAGCCCTTCCTTCGGTGCGAGCACGAGCGGCGCGCGGCCGAGCTGCGCCCACACGTCGGCGGCCTGCTGCAGTTGGCCGTCATAAGCGACCTCGCGTTCGCCGACGAGCGCCGCAGCCACGTACGAGAGCGGCGTCAGATCGCCGCTCGCGCCGACCGAGCCTTCGGCCGGAATGCGCGGCAGGATACGCAGATTGACGAGGTCGGCAAGCCGCTCGAGCAGCACGCCGCGCACGCCCGAATAACCGAACGCGAGCGAATTGAGCCGCGCGACGATGACGGCCAGCGTCTCGGCGTGCTCGAGATAACGGCCCATGCCGCAACCGTGATAGCGCGTCAATTGCAGCGGCAGCGCCTCGACAAGTTCGGGCGGCACGCCGACGACGCAGGCGTCGCCATAGCCGGTATTGACGCCGTACACCGTCGCGCCGGCCGCCAGATGCTTGCGCAGAAACTCGGCGCCGCGCTCGATGCGCTCGCGCCATGCGGCGTCACCGGTCAGCGCCACGGTTGCCCGACCTTGCGCGATCGCCACGACCTCTTCGATCGTCAAGCGCCGCCCGCCGATCACCACCGGCGCGGTCTGCGCACTCGCCATCTTCGGCTCGCTCAAATCATGTTCGGCCATTCGCCGCTCCGCTGGGCCGTGCCCAGAAATCGAAAAAGTTGAACCATTGAAACGGCGCCTTGCGGCAGTAGTGTTCGAGCCGTTCGCTGTAGCGTCGCGCGTAGGCGGCCAGATGCTCGGCGCGCGCGCGGCGCGGCAACTCGATGCGTTGCGCGAACGGTTCGAAATACAGCGTGTGGCGCCCGTTCTGCTTGATGCAGAAGAACGTGTAGACCGGACAGCCCAGCGCATACGCAAGCACATACGGGCCTTGCGCGAACAGCGCGGGCACGCCGAGGAACGGCGCCTCGACCGTGCGGCCCGCCTCGTGTGCGGGCACGCGATCGCCGACGATCACGAGCAGTTCGCCCGCGTCGATGCGCTCTTGCATCATCATGGCCGTCTGCGGCCCGAAATCGGTGACTTCGATCAGGCGCGAGCGGAAATCGCGATGCGCGCCGGCCAGCACGCTGTTGAAGCGCCGTGCGTGTTCCGTATAGACGACGGCCGTCACTTTGGCCTGGCCCCCGCGCACGGCAAGCGCGCGTGTCATTTCGAGGTTGCCCAGGTGCGCGCCGATCACGAGCGCGCCGCGGCGGCTCGCCACGAGCGCATCGAACGGCGCGGGATCGTCGAAGGCGACCTTGCCGTGCGTCACGCGTCCCGACCACGCGGCGAGCTTGTCGAGCCCCGCCTGCGCGAACGCGAGCATATGCCGGTAGGCACTGCCCCAACCGGGCGCCGGCGTGCCGCCCTCGGGCGACGCCTCTTGCAGATGCGCGAAGTAGCGGCGCGACTCGTTGCGCGCCGCGCGCCCCGTCAGCAGGAAGTACGCGACGATCGGATGCAGCAACAGGCCGGTGACGCGCATGCCGAACAGACGGCAGCTCAGCGCGAGCAACTGCATGCCGGTACGGCTGCCCCGTTCGGCGATGCGCCACCAGCGTCCCGCTTTCGCGTGCGCGCCGGTCTCCGGCGCCGCGCCGCGCCGCGGCAACACCTTGTAGCCGAGCAGCAGCGGCAAGCGCAGCAGCATGCCGGCGACAAGGCGCGTGTGGCTCTTGCTGATGCGCACGTTGTCGCGCACGACGTCGAAATGCGACAGGCCGCCTTGCGCGTAGGTCACGTGCGTGGGGATCGTGTGAAAGCGCAAGCGCCGCCACGCGAGCCGCACGAGGATCTCGATGTCGAAGTCCATGCGCGTGGGCAAGGCGACATCGTCGATGAGCTTGCAGGCGGCCTCGAGCGGATAGAGCCGGAAGCCGCACATGGCATCGGGGATCTGGAACGACAGCGTTTCGATCCACACCCACACGTGCGTCAGATAGCGACCGTACAGACGCGCCTTCGGCACGCTCTCGTCGTAGACGGGACGCCCGAGCACGACCGCATCGGGCATCGCCTGCGCAGCGTCGAGAAAGCGCGGCACGTCGGCGGCATCGTGCTGGCCGTCCGCATCGATCTGCAACGCGTGCGTGTAGCCCGCTGCAAACGCGGCACGCAGCCCCGCCATCACGGCGGCACCTTTGCCGCCGTTCACGGGCAGGCGCTGCAGCACGACCTGCGCACCATGCGAGCGTGCCAGCTCGGCCAGCACCGCCTGCGTCGCCGCATCGCTGCCGTCATCGACGACGAACATCGGCAACCCGTACGGCGCGAGCCGGGCAAGCGTCGCGCCGATCTCGTCCTTGTGGTTGTAGATCGGAATGACGATGGCGGCCCGCACGCTCATGCGCACTCCCGATAGACGAGAAGGCCCGAGGCGCTTTCGCGCGTCCCGAGCCGATAGACAAAACGCACGCGCGCTCGCGCGCTGTCAGGCGTCAGCGTCAACTGGAGCACCGCGCCGGGCGGCACAGGTGCCATGAATTTGAGCCGGTCGATCGAGCGAATCTCGCGTACGCCATCGACATGCTCGGCCGAGAAGCGCACGGCCCAGTCGATCTGCACGACGCCAGGCAGAATCGGCAACTGGGGGAAATGGCCCTCGAAATGCACGAGCGTCGGCGGCACGCGCAACTCGTAGTGATGCGCGCCGTCGTACGCGCACTGCGCGAGCACTTCGACGCCTTCGGCGCGTGGCTCGAACGCCAGCGCGACTGCCGCGGCCGGCAGCTTGCCGCGCGCATCGAACGGCAATTGCGAGCAAAAGCGCCAGCGCCGCGGCAACACGACCGCATCGACGTAATCGGCCAGATGCGCGCGCAGCACACCGGTGAATGCAACACGACCCTGTTCGCCAAGCGCCCGGCCACCGGCCTCGGTCAACGCGACGAGCACACCAAGCCGCTCGCGCGACGTGCCCGGCAATACGACCGCGGCCGCTTGCGCGACGTACGGATGACGCGCAAGCTGCGCCTCGATCTCGGGCAACGAGACGCGTTTTCCGTCGAGCTTCACGACGCGGTCGAGCCGCCCTTGCAGACGAAAGCGCCCATCGGCATCGAACGCGATCGCATCGTCGGTACGATGCCAGTCGTCATGGCCGAGATGCGGCGAGCGCAGCATCAGCGCCCCGTCGTCATCGCGCTTCACTTCGATGCCCGGCATCGGCTGCCAGGCCGGCGACGCATGCTGCTGACGCCACGCGATGCCGCCGGTCTCCGTGCTGCCATAGATCTCGGCAGGCGCGGCACCAAACGCGCGCCCATAGGCAAGCGCGGCATCTTCTGACAACGGCCCGCCCGAGGAAAAGAACCAACGCGGTGCCGGTGCCAGCGTGTCGAAACCCGGCAACGCGGGCCAGCGTGCGAGATGCGCGGGGCTCGAGACGACGGCCGCCGCGCCGCACGCGGCCAGTCGAGCCTGCAGTTGATGCGGCTCGCCACACGTGGCGCGATCGAACGCGCGCCCGGCCGCGAGCGGCCAGAACACGCGAAACAGCAAGCCGTAGATATGGTGATGCGGCACGCTCGCGAGCATCGTTGCATCGCCGAGCGAAGCGCCCCACTGCCGCTCGAGCGTCCGCACTTCGGCATCGAACTGCGCCAGCGTCTTGTCGACGGCCTTGGGCACGCCGCTGCTGCCCGACGTGAACAGCGTCAGACGCGCATGGGCGTCGATGCGCAGCGGCCGGGTCGCGTCGTCGTCAGCAGTAGCCGAAAACAGCGCAAGCATGTCCGCATCGGTCAGCAACGCGTCGTAGGCATCGCCGAGCGCAGCCAGATAGGCCGGCGTGGCGGTGGCCGGGATGACGATGTCCTTGCCGCTCGCAAGCAGCGCGTAGAGCGCGCACGTGAAGTCGAACGGATCATCGACGCACAAGGCGATGCGCGTGCCCGCTTGCGCGCGCAGCGTCTTCACGCCGGCGGCCACGCGTGCCTTGAACGCGGCGAAATCGATGCACCCAGCGCCGTCGGCGCACACGGGCGTTGCTGCGGCACGCTGGGCGTGCAACAGCTCATGCAAAGCGATCATGCAGCCTCCTGCCGCTCACGGGTGTCGGCACGCAGCACGAAAACGTGGCGCCAGACGACTTCGCCGATGATCAGCACGCCGATGAGCCCATAGGCGAATACACCGTTATAGAGCGCCCATTGCGCGCGCGAGCCGGCCAGCGCCAGGGCGGCCGCGACGAGTCCGTTCAGCGCGAAGAACGCGCACCACACCTGCGTAACACGACGGGTGTGGCGCACAGCCCGCGGCGACAGCTCGGGTTTGCGCAGCCGCGCAAACTTTTCGATCATCGACGGCCCGCCATTGAAAAGCGTGGCCGCGAAGGCGGCGAACATGCCCGCATTCACGAACACGGGATAAAGGCGCAGCAACAGCTCGCTGCCGGTCAGCGCAATCGCGGCCGAGGCGCTGCTCAGCACCAGCGCGACCGTCCACTCGAGCGCGCTCAAGCGCGCGAGCAACGCGGCTACGCTGCCCGCGCCGACCCAGCGTTGCAACCACAGCAGCGCCAGCAGCGCGAGGCCGATATAGCGCGGCTCGCCGATACGCCAAGCCGCCAGAATCACGACCGGATAGGCGAGCTTGAGCAGCACCTGGGCAAGCGCGCGCGCAGGGCGGCCGAGCGCGCCGCGGCTCTTGCCCGGCGCGCGACTCGGGGCTGCCTGCATCGAGTCAGGCGGCAAGCAGCGACTGGACCGCGGCAACCACGTCGCCGACCGTGCGCACCGTCTTGAACTCTTCAGGCTTGATGCGCCGGCCCGTCATCTCCTGCAGCTTGATTGCCAGATCGACGGCATCGATGCTGTCCAGATCGAGCTCTTCGAAAAGATGCGCTTCAAGCGTCACGCGCTCGGGCTCGATACCGAAGTTCTCATTGAAGATGGCGCGGATGCGCTCGAGGATCTCTGCGTCCGTCACGATTTATTCCCCTTGTTTTGCAGTGGCGTTGTCGGCATGTGCGAGGCTGCGCTGGCTTTGCACCAGCGCGGCGAGCGTGTTGATCGAGCGAAAGTGCTCGCGCGTACGTTCGTCGTTGGCCGCGATCGTGAGCTGATAGTGCTTGCGCAGCACGATGCCGATCTCGAGCGCGTCGATCGAGTCGAGGCCGACGCCGTCCGTCGCGAACAGCGGCGCGTCGTCGTCGATGTCGGCCGGGCTCATGTCTTCAAGATCGAGCGCCTCGATCAACAGCTGCTTAATTTCGAGTTTTAAAGAATCCATAGACAAACAAATGCTCGGTGATGTGTGCTTGTACTGCGTGAGTAACGGTGCGCGCGGCCAGCGCGGGCGAGGCGTCGTCGCCGGCCAGCGCGTCGAGTGCGAGCGGCTCGAGCACGGCGATGCGCATCGTGAACGGGCGCGTCGGCACGTGATACCAGCGCATCTGTTTCGTAAAGGCCGGCGGGTCGCAATCGATCAGCACGGGCCGGATTGGAATGCCGGCCTTCAGGGCCATGTGCGCGAAGCCGCGCGAAAACGGATGCAGGCGATCGCCGCCCGGGCTGCGCGTGCCTTCGGGAAAGACGATCATCGTGTAGCCCTTCTCGAGCTGCCGCGCGCCGGCCTCGATGAGTTCGGCCGGATCGGCATTGCTCACGTATTCGGCCGCGCGCACGATGCCCCAAAAGCACGGGTTGCCCCAATGCGCGTTCTTGACGACGCAGCAGGCGCGGGGCGTCAGCGACAGCAGCACCATCACGTCGAGGTAGGTCGGGTGATTGGCGACGACGACGGCCGGCCCGCGCGCGCGCAAGGCGGCAACGCCCGACACGTCGAGCTTCATGACGCCGATCACTTGCAGCATGGCGACGAGCGCGCGGAAGAACCAGTGGATGACGGTGGAGACCGCGGCTTGCCGCGACGCGCGATGCGGCCACAGCCAGGCGAACGGAAAGACGAGGACCGAGAACAGCACGCCGCAGGTGCCGAAGCCCACGAACGCGGCGCCCGTCGCGATGAGCCGCCAGCCGTGGTCGAAACGCTCGAGGAACGTGCGGCTCATATCGCCCCGCCCTCGCGCCAGTGCCATTGCCAGTGACGTCCGAGGGCCCGCCATGCTGCCGGCGCGCGCGCCTCGAGGCAGTGCACCACTGCCTCGCTCTGAGTGGGGAAGCCGCGCGCGATCGACGCAGCGTCATCGGTCGACTCGGCCTCGCCGCGCGCGATGCATTCGAGATGCCCCGGCGCGTCGCCATCGAGCAGCAGCGCGAGCGCACCGTTGCCGACTTCGTGATCGACATGACCGTAGCGCGGATCGGCCGGCTCGTCGGCATAGACGACCAGCACCGGCGTTGCCGGATCGGCGTGCCATTGCGCGTGAGCTTCGAGCAAGGCGTAGCCGAGCGTTTCGGCACCCGCGGCGATGGCCGTGGCCGGCGAGCGGTCGCCGCGCACGATGCCGTAAATGCCTGTCATGGCATTGAGGACCGACAAGCTGAATGCGGTCGGAGAGACGGGTTGGTCGCTCGCGAGAGCGTCGAGGATGGAAGCGGTGCGGCGCAATTCGCCGTGCCGGGAAGCGAATATCACGCGTACGGCGTCGTATTGGGCCGCGCAGTCATAAGCGACCTTCAACGCCATTTTAGAGAGAGCACTCAAACGCCGGCGCACGATCGGCTCGACGAACGGCAGCTCGGGCGTCTTCGCCTCGGCAGCCGGCCAGAAGGACCAGCGGGCGACCGGGATGGTCAAACGCAGATCGAGCATATCGTGTTCGCTTTCCGAATCGAAACCGCCTTTTGCAGGCGCAAAGATGCGAACGACGACAGCCCTCTACGGCACTCTCGCGTACCACACCCCCGGTTGGTCCAATATTTGGTTGTTGGTTTGTGCTGTCCGGGCACAACGGCATGCGAGAACCGAATACGGCAAAACTTGCTGCTGTTTCGAGTCGAATGCGATACGAGTAGAGTAGCCCGGACTCGCCGGCCGCAATAATACATGAAGATCCCGAGCTAAAAACAGAACAAATCGACAGTTGCGATCACGTTCGTCTCATCCCCACGACGCGGTAATCGTCGACGAATCGGGAAAACTGTCCGCGGGCCGTCACTATTACAAATACCTTATGCGACCGATCAGCCGTTCGCGCTCCCGCCGCCCCGCCCCACTCGCGCGGCACCGGCTGACCGTGGTAGAATCCGCCCCTCATTGGGGAGTAGCCGCCCCGCCGCTCGCACCTCGCACGAGGCCCGCGATTGACCGGCGGGGGCGTCCGTCAACAGACTCGGCCTGCGCGGCCGTGGCGGATGCAGCCTCTGGCCTGGCGAGACCGATGATCCATGCGCGCGCCGCTTCAGGGCCCGGCTGCGCCATGGGTCGTCGCTCGCACTCATCTCGGCCCGAGGAAAATCGTCAAAAGTGGAACAAGCCTTTCTGATCTCGACCGGAGCGGTCGCGCTCGCCGAAATCGGCGACAAGACTCAACTGTTGTCGCTCGTGCTCGCCGCTCGCTATCGCAAGCCGGTGCCCATCATGCTCGGAGTACTCGCCGCCACGATCGCCAACCATGCGTTCGCCGGTGCGATCGGCACCTGGCTCGGCGCGCTGGTCACGCCTTCGGTGATGCGCTGGGCGCTCGCCGTATCGTTCATCGTCATGGGGATCTGGGTGCTCGTGCCGGACAAGCTCGACGCGAACGACGCCGGCATCGCGCGCAGCCGCCTCGGCGTGTTCGGCGCGACCGTGGTCACCTTCTTTCTCGCCGAGATGGGCGACAAGACGCAAATCGCCACCATCGCGCTTGCCGCGCGCTTTCACGACTTCTTCGGTGTGGTCGCCGGGACGACGCTCGGCATGATGATCGCGAACGTGCCGGCCATCCTGCTCGGCGAGCGCTTCGCCCACCGCCTGCCCACGGCCGCTGTGCACGCCGTTGCGGCTGTGCTGTTCGTCGTGCTCGGCGCACTCGCCTTTCTGCGTGTAGGCGGTTGAGCTCGACGGTCGGGCAACTCACTGATTGATGGTGGAGCCGGCGGCTCGAGGCCGGCTCCGTCTGCCTATCGTGGTTACTGCATCGGCGCTGCGGCTGCCGCGCCGCTGACCGCGGCGGGCGCCACCGGCCGTTCGTTCGAGAGCGCACCACCGTCGCCGCGCTTGTCGAGCGGAACACGTACCGTCCGCACGGCACCGTTGCCGAGCGGGAAATCGGCCAGCGCGCTGCGCACGAGATACGGCATCGCGCGCACGAGCGACGACTCCTCGTCCGTGTTACGGGCCGTCACCTTATAAACCTCACGGCCTGTCGCCTGCTCGGTGATGCGGATGCCCAGCGTATGCGTGTAGACCGGATAGCTCTGGCTCACGTACTGCGGCGGGAACGGGCCGATCGGCCCCCATGGATCGAACGGCCGCCAGAACGGATTCGGCCACGGGTTACCGTAGAAGACGGGCTGCGTGACCGTCGCCATGTCGCCGTGAAGCTCGTAAGTCAGGCCCACTAAATAATGGGCAGCCGTTTGCGCCACGGGCTTGAAGGAATAGGTTTCGAGCTCGCTCGCCACCAGTCGCTCGTAAGTCGCTTGCTCGATGCTGTTTTCCTGCTCGGCCGAGCGCGCGAACGCATAGGTGCGCGTCGCATCGCTGCCGCTCCAATTCGAGAAGGCGGTGACCTGCGTCGTCACGTAGGTCGTGCAGCCCGACAGCAGCATTGCTGCAGCCGCCACCGTCGGCGCCAGCAGGCGCCAAACTCGTTGCCACTTCATTCTGACTCCCTCATGTGTCTCGTCCATCGCCCGCCCCCAAGCGGTTGCGCGCTCTGATCCGATGATACGCCGACCGAGACTCACCTCGAAAGTCCGCATTCCGACGAAGCACGATGTGCGCGGCCTTTGTACAATGACCGGCTCTCCCCTCGCCCGCCACGAGCGCGCGAGCCGAACGGTCTCTTTCATCGAACCGCCATGTCCGATACCGCCAGCCCTGCAGTGATCCGCCGCGCCGACTACGCGCAGCCCGCCTTCCTCATCGACTCGGTCGCTCTCGAGTTCGATCTCGTGCCCGAGCGCACGATCGTCAAGAACACGATGCGCCTGCGCCGCAACCCCGATGGCGCGCCCGGTGCGCGCCTCGAGCTGATGGGCGAAGCGCTCGAGCTCGTCTCCGTGGCGTTGAACGGCGTGCCGCATGCCGAGCACCGCGCGCACGAGCACGGCCTGACGGTCGAGAACCTGCCCGACGCGTTCGAGCTCACCATCGTGAGCGCGTGCCAGCCCGCCGAGAACACGACGCTCTCGGGCCTTTACGTCTCGAGCGGCAACTTCTTCACGCAGTGCGAAGCCGAGGGCTTCCGACGCATCACCTACTTCCTCGACCGCCCGGACGTGATGGCCATCTACACCGTCACGCTGCGTGCCGACAAGGCCGCCTATCCGGTCCTGCTGTCGAACGGCAACCTCGTGGAAGAAGGCGAGCTGCCCGATGGCCGCCACTTCGCCAAATGGGAAGATCCGTTCAAGAAGCCGAGCTACCTGTTCGCGCTCGTCGCGGGCAAGCTCGTCGCGATCGAAGAACGCATCCGCTCGGGCTCGGGCAAAGAGAAGCTGCTGCAGGTGTGGGTCGAGCCGCACGATCTCGACAAGACGCGCCATGCGATGGATTCGCTGATCAACTCGATCCGCTGGGACGAAGCGCGCTTCGGCCTCGAGCTCGACCTCGATCGCTTCATGATCGTCGCCGTCAGCGACTTCAACATGGGCGCGATGGAGAACAAGGGGCTCAACATCTTCAACACGAAGTACGTGCTGGCCAATCCTGAAACGGCGACCGATACCGACTTCGCGAACGTCGAAGCCGTGGTCGGCCACGAGTACTTCCATAACTGGACCGGCAACCGCATCACCTGCCGCGACTGGTTCCAGCTGAGCCTCAAGGAAGGCCTGACCGTGTTCCGCGATCAGGAATTCTCGGCCGACATGCAAGGCGGCGACACGGATGAAGCCGCGCGCGCGGTCAAGCGCATCGAAGACGTGCGCGCGCTGCGGCAGTTCCAGTTCGCCGAAGACGCGGGTCCGATGGCGCACCCGGTACGCCCCGAGAGCTACGTCGAGATCAACAACTTCTACACGATGACCGTCTACGAGAAAGGCGCGGAAGTCGTGCGGATGTATCAAACGCTGTTCGGCCGCGACGGCTTCCGGCGCGGCATGGATCTGTACTTCAAGCGCCATGACGGCCAAGCGGTGACCTGCGACGACTTCCGTCTCGCACTCGCCGACGCGAACGGCCGCGACCTCACGCAATTCGAGCGCTGGTACAGCCAGGCGGGTACGCCGCGCGTCTCGGTGCGCACGGCCTACGACAGCGCCCAACGCCGCTATGCCGTCACGCTCACGCAGCACTACGGCGATTGCGCGCCGGCCGCGCGCGAGACGCAAACGGGCCCGCTCCTGATCCCGTTCGCGCTCGGCCTGATCGGTCGCGACGGCCGCGATGTTCCGCTGCGCCTCGAAGGCGAAACGCAAGCGGCTGGTACGACGCGTGTGTTGGAACTGACCGAAGCCGAGCAGACGTTCACGTTCGTCGACGTTGCCGAAGCGCCGCTGCCCTCGCTGCTGCGTAACTTCTCGGCGCCCGTCGTCGTCGAGTACGACTACACGAACGATGAGCTCGCTTTCCTGCTCGCGCACGACAGCGATCCGTTCAACCGCTGGGAGGCCGGCCAACGGCTCGCCACGCGCGAACTGCTCGCCCTGACGGCGCGTGCGGCAGCCAGCGAACCGCTCTCACTCGACGATTCGGTCGTCGCCGCGTTCGCGCGCGTGCTGACCGACGAATCGCTGTCGCCGGCGTTCCGCGAGCTCGCCCTGATCCTGCCGTCGGAGGCGTATCTGGCCGAACAGATGGCCGAGTCCAATCCCGCGGCGGTGCACGCGGCGCGCCAGTTCATGCGCAAGCGTCTGGCCACGGCGCTGCGCGCCGAATGGCTCGCCGTGTACGAGCGCCATACCGCGAGCGGCCCGTACGAGCCGACGCCGAAGGCCACCGGCCATCGCGCGCTGAAGAATCTCGCCCTCGCTTATCTGGCCGAGCTCGACGACCCGGTCGACGCAATCCGCCTGGCGAACGCGCAGTACGACGCCGCCAATAACATGACCGACCGCGCCGCCGCCCTCGCAGCTTTGCTGGCGGCCGCCACCACGGCCGGCGCTGCGGCGGCCCAACCCGCGCTCGACGACTTCTACCGCCGCTTCGAGAACGAACCGCTCGTCATCGACAAGTGGTTCGCGATGCAGGCGATGCAGCGCGGCAGCCTTGACCGTCGCATCATCGACGTCGTGGGCAAGCTGATGGCTCACCCGGCCTTCACGCTGAGGAATCCGAATCGTGCACGCTCGTTGATCTTCAGCTTCTGCACGCACAACCCGGCACAGTTCCATGCCGAAGACGGCTCCGGCTACGCGTTCTGGGCCGAGCAAGTGATCGCCCTCGATGCGCTCAATCCGCAAGTCGCAGCGCGCCTTGCGCGTTCGCTCGAGCTGTGGCGGCGCTATACGCCGGCGTTGCGCGAGCGCATGCGCGAAGCGCTCGAGCGTGTGGCGAGCCAGGTGAAATCGCGCGACGTGCGCGAAGTCGTCGAAAAGGCACTTGCCTGACGCAGGGCCTTCGCCTGCTGCTGCGCCCGTCGCAGGAGCGGGCTGCATGGCACGAACCGGCACTTCGGTGCCGGTTTTTTTTCGCGTATCGCACCCACTGCGCGCCCACGGCAGCCCGCGGCGGCTCGGTGTGCAAGTCGCGCAACGGCGTACGTCACGCCACCCGCCGACACAAAAAGACGGAGCCGCGCACGCTGCGGCGAGTAAAATCGGCGGCATTCTCATGCTTCCCGGAGTACCGTAATGGCTTTGCAACGACGTACCACCCTTTCGAAATTCCTGATCGAGCAGCAGCGCGAGACGCACAACCTGCCTGCCGATCTGCGCCTGCTGATTGAAGTCGTCGCGCGCGCCTGCAAGCTCATCAGCTATCACGTGAGCAAGGGTGCACTGGGCGACGCCCTCGGCACGGCCGGCAGCGAAAACGTACAGGGCGAGGTGCAGAAGAAGCTCGACATCCTGTCGAACGAAATCCTGCTCGAGGCCAACGAATGGGGCGGCAACCTCGCCGCGATGGCATCGGAGGAAATGGAGAAGCTGTTCCCGATCCCGTCCAATTACCCGCGCGGCGAGTACCTGCTCGTATTCGACCCGCTCGACGGCTCGTCGAACATCGACGTCAACGTGTCGATCGGCACGATCTTCTCGGTGCTGCGTTGCCCGGACGGTCAGGAGGCCACCGAGGAATCGTTCCTGCAGCCTGGCACCCAGCAGGTGGCGGCCGGCTATGCCGTCTACGGGCCGCAAACGGTGCTCGTGCTGACGACCGGCAATGGCGTGAACTGCTTCACGCTCGACCGCGAGCTCGGCTCGTGGGTGCTCACGCACAGCAACCTGCGCATTCCTGAAGACACGCGCGAGTACGCGATCAACGCCTCGAACGAGCGCCACTGGTACCCACCCGTGCAGCGGTACATCGGCGAGCTCATCGACGGCAAGACGGGCCCGCGCCAGACCGACTTCAACACGCGCTGGATCGCCTCGATGGTGGCCGACGTCCACCGGATCCTGAATCGCGGCGGCATCTTCATGTACCCAGCCGACAAGCGCACCCCGGACAAGCCCGGCAAGCTGCGGCTCATGTACGAGGCGAACCCGATGGCGTTCATCGTCGAGCAGGCCGGCGGCGCCGCAACGAACGGCACGCAGCGCATCATGGAAGTCCAGCCCAAGAGCCTGCACGAGCGTGTAGCGGTGTTCCTCGGCTCGAAGAACGAGGTCGAACGCGTGACGAGTTACCACCTCGAAGAAAAAAAATGAAAAAAGGGGTTGCCAACCTGCTCGAAGCGTCTCTATAATCGCGTTTCTCTGATGCAGATGCCGGAATAGCTCAGACGGTAGAGCAGCGCATTCGTAATGCGAAGGTCGGGGGTTCGATTCCTCTTTCCGGCACCAAAGATTCAGCAAAAAGCCCAGTCCTCGTGACTGGGCTTTTTGTTTTCTGGGTCCATGTAACCGGATTTCATCAATCGCGGCTCGTGGCATCACTACGTGATGTGCTCGAAACGTCCGCGAGGTCGAGACACCTGGAGAGGTCAAGAGGGCTGGCACTCCATAATCCCGCTCGGCCAGACGCGCCATTCGTCGCCGTCACAGCGATAGAACAGAACCGACAGCCCTCCCAAGCCGGTGAAGGTGTTCAGCTTTTCACCCTACCCTGCTGAGGCAAGTGCTGAAAGATCTTACTTCGCCTTTGTCGCTCGAAAAGTGCGCAGTTCCTCAATGTCGATGCCGAAACGGTCCGATACTTTTTGCAACTGTTCGTCAGTCGCTGCTGGACGGATGACGACAAACGTGGGACCGTCCCATGCCTGCTCAAACCGACAAGGCCAGTCAACGAGGCAGCCTAACCGCTTGTCGCCGTAGGTGGTCACGATGACTTCGGGGTTGGAGAAGTCGTCACCGGTGGATTGCTCATGCATGGCACACCTCCGTCACACCTGCCCCGACCTTTTGCAACATGCCAAAGAACGCATCGATGTGCGATTCGTTCGCCACCTCGAAGGACTGCTCGCGGACGACACGTAAGCCCATTGTGGACGTACTCAACGCCTGTGCCTCGCGGACAAGTTGGTCCTGAGCATCGTTATTCATTTTCTGCCTCTCGGTTGGCTTGTTCGATAGCAGCCTGGACAGAATCAATCAGCGCTTTGGCAATCGCCCCAGAAATAATTGCCGGATAAGGGGACTCTTCGTCCGCCTTGTAATTCAAAGCTATCGGCCACAGCGCATCGAGAGCAGTTGCAAGGTGACACGACGCGTCCTGCAAGGCATCCAAGATTGGCTGCCCTGCAGAAACCGTCAGTGAGCGGGTATGAACGCCGCCTGCATCGATAGGGGCTCTGACGGTCGTGAGAGCTCGGATGTCAGCCATGTCGCACTCCGCGGGCATTGAGGCCGGCCTTCATCGCGCGCTCCCGAATTACATCGATATCATCAGCTTGCAAGTCGGCTTGCAGGGCTCCATGCTCGCAAAGCTTCTTGATTTCACGGTCATCTGTCAGCCTGGAAATGCAGCGAAAGATCGCACTCATTGCCTCCGCCTGCTCGTGGGTGATATCTGCGATGCTTTCGATGTCGCCAACGGAAACGGGCTCAAATCCGTCTATGGTGATGCGTTCTGTAGAATGGTTCTTTGTCATGGTACGGACCTCCACTAAAGGTCGCATTGTGGCCAGGCGGGGCAAGTGTTGGCGCACCTGCTCCCGCCGCTTCTGCCTGATACCGTCAGACGGCGGTCATACTACTTTGCGGCTTCCAGTCGCTTCGGCGTAACGCGACCGCGTACGCAGCGACGGCATCGTTCGTCCGCTTTCCATGCGTGCGATAGCCGATCGGGTCGTCTGCATCTTCTCGGCCACCTGCTCCTGAGTCAGTCCGGCACGCACGCGCGCAGCGATGAATTCGCGCGCAACGGCAAATTCCGGTGCTTGCGCCTCGTACTCGGCCAGGCTGACCAAGTCGGCCAGCAGTTGCCTCTTCAGGGTTGCAAGGTTAGTCATCTCTCAATCCTCTTTTATCCGGACGTAGGCCGTTTCGTTGACCCGACGCGGCGTCTTCTTCACAAACACGTGCAGCACAACCAGACGCTGCCCGGTTGGGGGGGCGTAAATGGCTCGCACAATGCCTGAAGGCCTCATGAGCGGCCCGCTTCGTCCTGCACCTGGTCGATAGTTCCGCTAATCGTCACGCGCACTGTGGCGCCGTGGAGCCTGCACTGGAAGATATAGGACTTTGCGCCGTTGGCCGTCGCTCAGAGCCCCAAAGCGAGGGTCTTGCCGTCCCAAAGGAACGCCTGCGACCTGCCGGCGGGGCATTTATGTCGGAAAAACCCGGTCCTCGTGACTGGGCTTTTTGTTTTCTGGGGGCAGTCTAGGCGTTCCGGTCAATCTTGTTGCCGCTGGGTGCGCAATCTTCCCGCCACCCGTACCATCCACGTACAAACGAAATGGCGTCGAGGAGCAACATGGGCGGATGGACTCGAATCTGGGTGGTCTTAACCGTGGTGGTCGGCGCATTGGCCGGTTGGATGTATGTAGAGGACGTCCAATATGGTGAGCGACAGGCCAACAATGCTTACAAGGATGCACTCGACGGATACGACAACTGTCGCCAGACACCAGCGGCACCACAAGGTCCGCCGGACGCTTTTAGCCAGTTCCTGAAGGATGCCTGCGACTATGCGGCACAGCCTCGCGTTCGATACGCCAAGCAGCAAGCCCAGCAGCGCGACCATGCAACCGCGAGAGCAAAAAGGGACGCCGCAAGCAGAGCATTCTCGACGGTCAGTTGGGTTAGCGGAACGGTCGGAGCGCTATTCCTGGCCATTGGATAGGTGTGGTGCGGGTTTCGCAGAAAGAAGCGGATCTAACCGGCACAAGCCCCATTTCACCAAACCTGCTTCAGTCAGTCGCGGCATGCGAATGGCGCGAAACATAGCCGCGAATTACCCAATTGCCAAGCCACACCAGCCCACCAACGAACAGCAACGACACCACGAAATAGAGAAGCCACGCGAGCACCTCCATATCGTCCGGGTTTGCCAGTTCACTATGTCCAACTAGCCTTAGCGCCCCACGAATGAACATATCGACGGCATATGGCATATTGAACGGAAGCCGGCCTATCAGTTCGTTCAGATACCAGGCGCCAACCACCGTCAACGCTATGTTCACGAGCCACAACGCGGCCCTACCTGCGCGAGCACTCATTGAACCTCCACCGTACCGTACGCCTTAAACGTAGTCCGAGGGCCAGATTGCCGGTCCACAATGTAGTAGGTCCCCTTCGGAATCGGGCCAATGTCTTCTTTGGCCGCCGCCGCTGGGTTATCACGCCCGTCTCTTTGCCCCGAAAAAGCTGCCAAGCCCCCGACTCCGGGACAAGCAAGTACCGACGTTTGCTTACTATTCAGCTTGAACGTGCATTGAATTAATCGCATTAGATAGTTCTCTCTGGCTACCTACGTAAGGGTCGAGAAAGCACCGCTGATGCCGCAAGCCGTGAGCTTACCCACCTTTTCGCGATCGACATACTCAGCAAGGTAACAGGCCCTTTTGTTTGGGGGCGCCCTTTCGTCCGTTGCTTATCGCACCCCGCGCGACACCTCTTGTTTGCCACGCAAGAAATCGATGAACACCCGCAGCTTCGGCGGCATCTGCTTGCGGCTCGCCGTATAGAGAAAAAAGCCTTCGAACATCGGGCACCAATCATCGAGCACACGCACGAGCCGGCCGTCGGCCAGTTGCTGCCGCACGTTGTCCTCGAACGCATGCAGCAGCCCCACACCCTCCTCAGCCGCCAGCACCATCGTGCGCAAGTCGTTCGTCACCAACGTCCCCCGCGTCTCCACGTCGAAGACACTCCCGGACTCACCGGGCCGCGAGAACTCCCACCGATAAATGCCCCCGCCCGTGGAAAAGCGATAGCGCAGGCAATCGTGACGCACGAGATCGTCGGGCACCAGCGGCTTCGGATACCGTGCGAAATAAGCGGGTGAGCCCGCTACGGCGATACGCAGTGCACCGGACAGCGGAATCGCCACCATATCGCGCGCCACCAGCTCGCCGATTCGGATGCCGGCATCGAAACGGTCGCCGACAAGATCGGCCAACCCATCGTCGAGCGTCAATTCGAGCGCGATGCGTGGGTACGTGCGCGTGAACTCGGCCAAGTACGGCATCACGAGCAGCTCGCACGCGGGGCGCGGCAAATTGATGCGCAGCGTCCCGGCCGGCTCGTCGCGTGCCTCGTCGAGCGTATCGAAGGCCAACTCGAGTTGCGCGAGCGCGGGCCGGATCTCGTCGAGAAACCGCGCGCCGGCCTCGGTCAGCGCGACGCGACGCGTTGTTCGGTTGAACAAGCGTACGTGCAGCCGCGTCTCGAGTCCGCGAATCGTCTGCGACAGCGCCGACGCCGACACCCCGCTTTCAGCCGCGGCGCGCGTGAAGCTTTCGTGCCTTGCGACGCTCGCGAAAGCGACGAGCGCTGGCAGATGAGCCGGGTCCATGCGACCTCCATTTGTGAAGCCATGCTTCATAATTCTTGCAGTCCGGCGCTATTTTTCCACAAAGCGAACGCGCGCAAGATACGCCCATCGATTCATTCGACTCGAATTCAATACGGAGAACGACCATGACGATGGACCGCTACACCCTGCTCGGCCGCTCGGGCCTGCGCGTATCGCCGATTTCGCTCGGCACGATGACGTTCGGGACCGAATGGGGTTGGGGCGCGGACGAGGCGAACGCACAACGTCTGTTCGACATGTACGCCGACGCAGGCGGCAATTTCATCGATACCGCCGATCTCTATACCGAAGGCACGAGCGAACGCTGGCTCGGCAAATTCGTCGCGGCGCGCGGCCTGCGGGATCGCATGGTCATCGCGACCAAATACAGCTACAACGCCGAAGCCGGCAATCCGAACGCCGGCGGCAATCAACGCAAGAACTTCATGCGCGCGCTCGACGGTTCGCTCAAGCGCCTGGGCACCGACTACATCGACCTGTACTACCTGCACACATGGGATCGCATGACGCCCGTCGACGAAGTGATGCGCGCGATGGACGATGCCGTGCGAGCGGGCAAGATCCGCTACGTCGGACTCTCCGACACGCCGGCCTGGTTCGCGTCGCGCGCGCAGACGCTCGCGCAGTGGCGCGGCTTCGAACCCGTTGCGGCGATGCAGCTCGAATACTCGCTGGTCGAGCGCAACGCCGAGCACGAGTTCGCCGACTTGGCCGCAGAACTCGGCATGGGCCTGATTCCGTGGAGCCCGCTCGCCATGGGCCTGCTGTCGGGCAAGTACAAGCCCTCGCAAGGCGACAGCGCCAGCGTGGGCCGGCTCGAGACGGTGCGCGCCCAAAGCGCGGGCTCGGCGCCCCCGCCGGGCTTCGGCAAGCTGACCGAGCAGAACTTCCGCATCGTCGCCGAACTCGAGCGCGTCGCGCATGACGCGGGCCGTCCGATGGCTCAGGTCGCACTGAACTGGCTGTATCACAAGCGCGGCGTCTCGAGCATCATCGTGGGCGCGACCAAGCCCGAGCAGCTCGAGCAATCGATGCATGCGCTCGACTTCACACTCGATCCCGAGCTGACGGCGCGGCTCGACGCCGTCTCGCAGCCGAGCCATCCGTTCCCGTACTACATGTTCGCGGACGGCCATCAGGCCCGCATCCACGGCAATGTCGACGTTGCCAGCAAGCCGCGCGAATTCGACCGCCCCGTCCATGTGCCGGCGCCCGCCACCGGCGCCTGAGTCCTGACCTAACCGTGCGCGGCGTGGGGCGCATGCCACGCGCCACGCACAGCGCGCCTCATACGGCTTGAGCAGCGTCTACCGCTTGTGCTTCGGACAAGCGTCGCCGTAGATGACGGGTGGCTTCACGCAACGCGAACCATGGCTCTGCATCCAGCCGTGCTCCGTGAATGCGTAGCCTCAGAGCGTACTACCGCACAGACGGAGCGCCGACAATCAACCAAGAGACACGGGCCGCGCGATGAAATATCAGCGTGGCCGCTACCGGCACGTGCGGCTCAGCACGGAATCGCGTCACGCATGGCAGCACACTGCCTTGAAATACAAGCGGCACAAAGGCAAGCGCGCATTGGAAAGCAGCGGGAAAGCCGCTGAGAAGGGCTTGATTGACTTTCATCAACGGGGCTTCAAAGTCGGTTCGCGTGTGCCGTTAATGCAACAAAGGGTAAAAAAGCGATTCGGCGCTGGCAAGAAGTAAGAGCTGCGTCAGATAATCGGTTCGTGCCAGGAGAAAATCATGGATGCCAAGCCAACCAAAATTCCGCCCCCTGACAAAGTCGCGAGCCCCGATCAGGAACCCGTAGGCGTCGAGTTTTTGAGCGACCAATTGCCCGAACACGTCCGCGCATTCTTCGACGAGCAACGCAAAACTTGCGAACCCAAGTAAGCGTGCACGGCGAGGCATTTGTACCGCGCAACGAATCGCACCGCGCCCGCCGCGTGCGCGCGGTGCTCACGCACGCACGCGGCGGCTAAGCCACGCACACGCGCGCTTCGCCCGCTGACGCGCCACTCGTTACAGCATTACGTCAGTGGCGTGCCCCCTCAGGCGCGCACATCTCTCCTCTCCCGATGAAAACTCTGCTTCGCGTGGCCACATTGGCCATCTTCTCCATCACGCTCGGCGTTGCGTCCAACCTCGCCCTCGCTGACGGCGACGACACCGCAATCATCAATCTCGTTGCCTTGGCGTCGCAGCGCCTGACGCTCGCCGTGCCCGTCGCGCAATGGAAGTGGGCGAACCACCGCCCGATCACCGATGCCCCGCGCGAAGCCGCCCTGCTTGGGGACGTCGAACAGCGAGCCCGCGCGGCTGGCATCGATCCGGCTTACGCCAGAGCGTTCTTCCAGGATCAAATCGACGCGAGCAAGCAGGTGCAAGCAGCACTGTTCGAATCGTGGCGCAAGTCGCGGGCACCAGCCGGCCCCGCGCCGGACCTCGCCACCAGCACGCGGCCGCAACTCGACCAACTGACGCAGTCGATGCTCGCCGCGCTGGCGCGCGTGCAACCACTGCGCGACGCGCCTGATTGCCCGAGCCGGGTGGCTCGGAGTGTCGAAAGCTGGAAAACGCTGACGCGTTACGATTCGAGCACGCTGCCAGCCCTATCGCGAGCGCTTGCACACGTGTGCTCGGCCGGCGGCATGGGCAGCGTCGGTTAGCGTTAGAGGACGGCGGCAGCACCCCGCCCTGCGAGCGTCGTCACACGCAACCCGCGTGCGAGATGACTCTGCAAGATGCGGTAGGTCGAGAGCTCGAAGGCCGGCTCGACATGCGCAGCCGCGAGCTCGGTGGCTTGCTCGAGCGATGCGGCCGAACCCAGATAGCGCCATCGGTCGACGACATGATAGAGGCCTGCCCCCTCGTCCTCCTCGCGCTCTTCGATCGCGATCGGGCCGTCGAACGGCCACGGGGCGTCGGTCGGGTCCCCACGGCTGACGCGCGGCACACGATTGTGCGCGGGGCGCAGCGTCGCGACCCACTGGGCTTCGGCCAGCAACGCGCCGAGCTCCCCTCCCGTTGCACGCCATTCGACACGCCGCACTTGCTGCGCCAGGCGCACCTCACGCGCGGAACGGCGCTCGCCGACCAGATGCGCACGCACGCGCTGACGCAGGCGGACACTGCGGCCTACGAATAGCGGCGCGTCCGCCTCGCCATAGAACGCGTACACGCCGCAGCCGGCTGGAGCGGTGTCGATGAAATCCTCGGTGATCTCACCGGCGATCCGGTAACGACGCACGGTGCGCTCGATTTTCTCGCGCAGGACATCGACGGGCCACAGACTGTGCAGGCACTGCCAAAACTGCCACAGCAGGTCGGCGTCGGCCAACGCACGGTGACGTGCAAGCGGTATGAGCGAATGGCGCCCAATCAGCGCGTCGAGGCCGTGTCGCTTCTCATCCGGAGAAAGCGCACGTGAAAGCCGCACCGTGCACAGTACGTCGGGGTTGAAGGCCAGACCCGCGCGCCGGAACTCGGTACGTAGAAAGCCGCGATCGAAACTTGCATTGTGCGCAATGAACAGCTTGCCGTTCAGGCGCTCGAGCAACTCGGGCGCGATCGCCGCGAACGTCGGCGCGCCGCGCACCATGTCGTCGGTGATGCCGGTGAGCTGCTGGATGAAAGGTGGGATGGGCTGGCCGGGATCGACGAGCGTGCTCCAGCGCGAGATACCCTGCGGGCCGGCTTCCACGACGCCGATTTCGGTGATCCGGTGGTCCGTAACGGAGCCTCCGGTCGTTTCGAGGTCGACGAAGACGATGGGCGTATCGATTGCCGGGCTCGGCAAATACTGATCAGACATGAACAAAGGCGCTCGGGTGCTTCGATGGACGAAGTATGCACCACGAGCGCCTGCTGAACGATGCTCGGCCGCGCCCCCTTGTTCGCGCAAGGGCAAGATCGCGGCCCGCCGCGATAGCAATCAGATCGGACGAATGTTCGCCGCCTGCTTGCCCTTCGGGCCAGTTTTCACGTCGAATTGGACGCGTTGGTTTTCCTTCAAAGACTTAAAGCCTTCGACTTGAATTTCGGAGAAATGCGCAAACAAATCCTCGCCGCCCTTGTCGGATGTAATAAAGCCAAAGCCTTTAGCATCGTTGAACCATTTGACGATACCAGTTTCCATAGTACAGATTCCCTCGAAATTTTTAATAGACGGGCAGCGCCCCCAACCGAACCCCGAACTCTCACGAGCCGCACCACAGTCTCTCTACCTGCAACACGAACACTGGGTAAATCCGGCGCTGCTTTTATAAATGTAAGAACAAGTACCCGTCAAGAACTTTTTCATTTAACGCCGATAGCGTCCAATCATTACGCATCCGATGAGACAAAATGGCCAAGTGAGAGTCATTATTACCTGAACGACTTCAACAAAATGACCGGCCGCGAAAAATATACCGACCTCCCAACCCCTACGAAAGGTAAGTAGTAATCCGGGGTTGCTTGGTGGAGGCCGGGCGGCGATGATCTTCGATAGCAGAAATCCGCCGGAGATCGCTATGCCGATCGCAATTCTCAGACGTTTCGCCGCCCGCCTCGGGCGGTGGGTGCATGCTACACCGGCACGAATTAATCCGACGAAAGAGGTCTCCACTCTATTGGATATTGACCCTTTTTGGCATGGCGATCATTGGCAGAATCTGTTGGCCTCGCCGATGGACGCACGGCATTATGTAATGGAAGATTGGGCGGTACCGTTTTCTGAAGAAAACCAATCTTCTATTCCGTCGCCCCGTGATCGACGAATTCAACGACGTTCACATTGAAGTCATTGCAATCCATACAGCTGACGGCTAGAAATAAAAAAAGCGCGGCAGGAAGCCGCGCCAAGGTCTGGAGACTCTTTTTCAGATGAAAAAGTCTGCTTGAAAGGCAGAACCGGCAGTATAGACGCAAATGGAATAGGCCCACGGCGGCCGCGACGGACACTATCTCTAAAACTTCAATAATCCGTCACAAAACAGACTCATTCTTGTGATAATCGCGCTGCTTGCTGTGTCTTAAATGCAACAGCAAGAATCGCGAGCGCGGCGATCGACATCACAAAAATGGTCACAATCCATTGATTTGTAAGGATTTTTAGCTATTTCCAAGGCGTTTCGCAAATAAAAATACAATATTGCACAAAACGAAATAGCCTCCTGACCCGTAACATCTCTTACACTCAGCCCCGTTCGGAAATGGCGTGTAACGATTAGACGTACCTGCACGTCCCCTGCGGAGCCACCGGCATCGCGCTACACCGGCCACAGGCGTCTCCGAAGCAGTAAACAAATTTCCCGTTCTGGAGTGTTTAAAGATGAAGAAGACTCTTCTGGTCGGCGCCCTCACCGGCGTCTTCGCGACGATGGCCCACGCACAAAGCAGCGTCACGCTGTATGGCTTGATCGACGCGGGCATCACCTACACGAACAACCAAGGTGGCCACGCCAACTGGCAACAGTCGAGCGGCACGATCAACGGCAGCCGTTGGGGCATCCGTGGTAGCGAAGACCTGGGCGGCGGCCTGAAAGCCATTTTCGTGTTGGAAAACGGCTTCAAGATCAATGATGGCTCGCTGGGTCAAGGCAGCCGCGAGTTCGGCCGTCAAGCGTTCGTCGGCCTGGCGAGCGACCAGTTCGGTAGCGTTACGCTCGGCCGTCAATATGACAGCGTCGTCGACTATCTCGCGCCGCTGTCGGCAACGGGCACGCAATATGGTGGCACGCAGTTCGCACACCCGTTCGATAACGACAACCTGAACAACACGTTCCGCGTCAACAACGCGGTCAAGTTCTCGAGCGCCAACTACGCAGGTCTGAAGTTCGGCGGCCTGTACTCGTTCTCGAACACGGCCGGTCAGTTTGCAAACAACCGCCTGTACAGCTTCGGCGCTTCGTATAACTACGGTGGCTTGAACGTCGCGGCTGCTTACCTGCAACTCGACAACGACAATCCGACCACGGTTGCGAACGCGAACGCGAGCGGTTCGGTGGTCAACGACAGCCAAACGCTGATGGCCGGCCGTCAACGCACGTACGGTGCAGGCGTGAACTACACGTTCGGGCCGGCAACGGCTGGCGTGGTGATCACCCAAACGCGCCTGAGCAACGCCACGCAACTCTCCGCCGGCGGCGTGAAGACCTCGCTGGGCGGCAACAGCGTCCGCTTCACCAACTATGAAGTGAACGGCCGCTACATGCTGACGCCGGCGCTGAGCCTCTCGGCTGCGTACACGTACACGGCTGGCCGAATCGGTGGCCAAAGCCCGAATTGGAACCAGTTCAGCCTGCAAACGGACTACTTGCTGTCCAAGCGCACGGACGTGTACCTGTCGGGTGAATTCCAGCACGTGGCTGCAAACGGCACGGGCGTCACCGCCGAAATCAACAACCTGGCTGCTTCGTCGAACAGCAAGCAGGTCGTTGTGAACGCCGGTATCCGTCACCGCTTCTAATACGGTCTCGGTATCTAATACGAACTGAAGACTCAGCAGTAAATTCAAAGGCGCCGCTTGCGGCGCCTTTTTTTATGCGCATCGACGTGCAAGTCGACGCACCAGCCGAAGCACGAGTCTAAATCAGCCCGCAGCCGGATAGCGCACGTCGAGCACGTCGATCTGCTCGGGTCCGGCAGGCGTGTGCAGCGTCACCCCATCGCCGATCTTCGCCTTCAGCAAGGCACGCGCAATCGGCGAAATCCAGCTGACGTGCCCCAGATCGAGGTCGACCTCGTCGACGCCGACGATCGTGACCGTATGCACCTCCCCGTCTTCCGTCGAATAGTCGACGGTCGCGCCGAAAAACACTTGGTCGACGTTTTCCTGCTTGCTGCTGTCGACGACCTCGGCCAGATCGAGACGCTTGGTCAAAAAACGAATGCGCCGGTCGATCTCACGCAGGCGCCGCTTGCCGTAGATGTAGTCGCCGTTCTCCGAGCGATCGCCGTTCGATGCAGCCCAAGAGACGAGCCGCACGACCTCGGGCCGCGCCTCGTCGATCAGATGCAGCAACTCGTCGCGCAACCGCTTGTGCCCTGCGGGCGTAATGTAGTTCTTCGCGCCAGCCGGTATCGCAGGCTGCCCGACATCGAGATCATCGTCGGCGTCGTCGCTCGACTCTTTGACAAAGGCTTTGTTCATGATGCCAACCACCGCAATCCAATCAATCTTTAAGCGTACACGATCCCGTTCATCACAAGAAAGTCATCAAACATCTTCCCTTCCCCGAAAACTTTGCTATAATCTCACTTCTGCGTGCGGCTGTAGCTCAGTTGGATAGAGTACTTGGCTACGAACCAAGGGGTCGTGGGTTCGAATCCTGCCAGCCGCGCCACTTATTTTGAGAGTCTTCCCAACCGAAGGCGCTTCTGTGTCAAAGTAGTACCGCTTTGCGTGCGGCTGTAGCTCAGTTGGATAGAGTACTTGGCTACGAACCAAGGGGTCGTGGGTTCGAATCCTGCCAGCCGCGCCATTTATGTCGAAGGGCCTTCCAATCGGAAGGCCCTTTGCTTTTGTGCCGCCGCTTTCCTTTCTCTAGCGCTACGTGCACATACGCCGGTGCGTCGCGCTAGCGCTAGCAAACCGCCCGCCCGCATCAAACCTTGCGCGGCAGGCGGCTCCACCCTCACCAATCAGTAATCGGCCCGCTCGCGCTCGATGCGCATGCCACCGTCATTGCGATGGTGCCCCTCCTCACTCGGCCGTTCACGCGCGATACGCATGACATCGAGATTCGTGCGTACGCGGCGCATCACATTCGCAAGGTGCACGCGATCGCTGACCTGAATCACGAAGCGCAGCATCGTCGACTCTTGCGACAAGTCCTCGTCCATCGCAATGTGCACGATGTTCGCGTCGGCTGACGTGATGTCGGCCGCCACGCGGGCAAACACGCCCTTCACGTTCTTGACGAGCACCTTGATCGCGACATCGAACAGGCGCCCCGGTTGCGGCGCCCAAGCCACGTCGATCCAGCGGCTGGGGTCGCGGCGATGGATGCGCTGCGCGACACGGCAATCGGTCGTATGAATGGCCATGCCGAGCCCGATACCGATATAGCCCATGATGTCGTCGCCCGGAATCGGTCGGCAGCACGCCGACAGCTGCACCGACATGCCCTCGGTGCCCGTGATGACGACGGGCGGCGCATGCGAGCCCGCGGCGTGCTCCGCGCGCGGATGCTCGTCGTCGGTATCGCGGCCGCTGATCAGCACTTCGATGCGCTTGGCCATCACGGCGGCCACGCGGCGACCCAGACCAATGTCGGCGAAGATTTCCTGCGGGTTCTTGTTGCCGGTCCACTGCACGAGCTTTTCCCAGATCTCCGGGCTCACGTCGTTCAGCGACAGTCCATAGCCCTTGAGGCTCTGGTCGACGAGCCGCTCGCCGAGTTGCACCGACTCGTTCAGGCGCATCGTCTTCAGATAGTGACGAATGGCCGAGCGAGCCTTGCCTGTGCGCACGAAACCGAGCCAGGCCGGGTTCGGCTTCGAGTACGGCGCGGTGATGACTTCGACGATATCGCCGCTCTTGAGTTCGGTACGCAGCGGCAGCAGTTCGTTGTTGATCTTGACGGCGACGCACTGGTTGCCGAGATCGCTATGGATCGAATAAGCGAAATCGAGCGCTGTGGAGCCGCGCGGCAACGCCATGATCTTCGACTTCGGCGTAAACACGTACACCGCGTCGGGGAACAAGTCGATCTTGACGTGCTCGAGGAACTCGCTCGAATCGCCGGCCTCGCTCTGGATATCGAGCAGCGACTTGAGCCATTGGTGCGCGCGCTTCTGCACATCGTTCAGATCGGCGCCGCCGTTCTTGTAAAGCCAGTGCGCGGCCACGCCGGCCTCGGCGATCTCGTGCATCTTGCGCGTGCGCACCTGGAATTCGATCGGCGCCCCGAACGGACCGACCAGCGTCGTGTGCAGCGACTGGTAGCCGTTGACCTTCGGAATGGCGATGTAGTCCTTGAACTTGCCCGGCACGGGCTTGTACAGCGCGTGCAGCGCCCCGAGGCACGTATAGCATTCCAGCGCGCTGCCCACGACGACGCGAAAGCCGTACACGTCGAGCACCTGCGAGAACGACAATTGCTTGTCGCGCATCTTCTTGTAGATGCTGAAGATCGTCTTCTCGCGGCCGGTGACTTCCGCTTCGATCTGCGCATCGGCAATCGCACGCTGCACCGATTCGAGGATCTTGCCGACGACCTCGCGCCGATTGCCGCGCGCGGCCTTCACGGCCTTCTCGAGCGTGGCGTAACGGTTCGGGTTGAAGTTCGCGAAGCTCAGGTCCTGCAGCTCGCGATAGGTGTTGTTCAGACCCAGCCGGTGGGCGATCGGTGCGTAGATGTCGAGCGTCTCGCGCGCGACGCGGCGGCGCTTCTCGGGCGGCACGGCACCGAGCGTGCGCATGTTGTGCAGCCGGTCGGCGAGCTTGACGAGGATCACGCGCACATCGCGTGCCATCGCGAGCAGCATCTTGCGGAAGTTTTCCGCCTGCGCTTCCTCGCGATTGCGAAACTCCATCTTGTCGAGCTTGGAGAGCCCGTCGACGAGCTCGGCGACCTTCGGACCGAAGCGCTCGGCGAGCTCGGTCTTCGTGACGCCCTGGTCCTCCATGACATCGTGCAGCAGCGCGGCCATGACCGACTGCGCGTCGAGCTTCCAGCCCGCGCAGGTTTCGGCGACGGCGACCGGGTGCGTGATGTAGGGCTCGCCGCTCTGGCGATACTGGCCAAGGTGCGCTTCGTCGCCGAAGTGGAATGCAGCCTTGACCTGCTTGATCTCTTCCGGGCTCAGATAGCCGGCCAGCATCGACGTGAGCTTCGCGATCGAAACGACGTCATGCTTGCGGGGCTGCTCGGGAGTGGCGGTCGGGCCGAACAGATGGCGAAAGGACTGTTCGAGAACCGCATCGATGTACTTGCGCGCGGCGCCCGGTGCTTCGTGTTCGTGCTCGAGATGCACGGCCGCGGAGGAGGATGCGGAGGCGGACGATGGGGTGGTGCTCATTTTCGCCTCCGAATTTCGAGCGTGCTGGACGGGTGACGGCGGACCTGGGTATGGCAGCGAAACCGCGAAGCGCTACTTAGGAGCACTCCGCGTTTCGCGCGAAACCTTTCAGACCGGTACCTTCTTCAACATCTCGAGACCGACCTGGCCCGCCGCGATCTCGCGCAGCGCAACAACGGTCGGCTTGTCGCGGCTCTCGATCTTCGGCGTATGACCTTGAGCGAGCTGGCGGGCGCGATACGTTGCGGCGAGCGCCAGTTCAAAACGATTCGGGATTTGCTTCAGGCAGTCTTCAACGGTAATGCGGGCCATGTTCAGGAATTCCTTCTCAATATGTTGCTCATTCTACCTTATGTACGCAAGCGTCCATCCTCACTCGGCGTGCGGCAGATGAATGCCCAACTCGACGAAGAGCTCGGTATGTCGCGAGTATTGTGACGCAAAGCGCAGACGCGTCGCGTTCACGAGGCACTGCAGCTCCGCGAGCGCGCGCTCGAAGTGCTCGTTGATGATCACGAACTCCGCGTCGGAAGCGTGCGCCATCTCGCTGCCGGCGGCCAGCAAGCGCCGCGTGATCACGTTCGGCTCATCCTGGCCGCGCTTTTTCAAGCGCTCTTCGAGCGCGTCGAGCGACGGCGGCAGGATGAAAAGCTCGACCGCATTGCGAAACTGCTTCTTCACCTGCTGCGCGCCCTGCCAATCGATTTCGAGCAGCACGTCATGGCCGCTTTTCATCTGCTCTTCGATCCACAGACGCGACGTGGCGTAGTAGTTGCCGTGCACCTCGGCGCTCTCGAGAAACTCGCTGCGGCCATGACGCTCGAGGAAGTCGTCGACGGTCGTGAAGTGGTAGTGCTGGCCGTCCAGCTCGCCGGGACGTGGCTTGCGCGTCGTGTACGAAATCGACAGACGGATGGCCGGATCCTGCGCGAGCAGCGCATTCACGAGCGTCGACTTGCCGGCACCGGACGGCGCGACGACCATGAACAGGTTGCCGGGATACACCCCGGCGTAGGGATTGCGCGGCGCGTTGCGCGCGGCGCCGGTGTCATGCGTGCTATCAGTCATCGGGACAATTACTCCAGGTTCTGCACTTGTTCGCGCATCTGCTCGATCAACAGCTTCAACGTCATCGACGAATCGGCGAGTTCCTTGGCCGCGGCCTTCGAGCCTAGCGTGTTGGCCTCGCGATTGAGCTCCTGCATCATGAAGTCGAGCCGCTTGCCGACCTTGCCGCCCTTCTCGATCACGTGACGCGTCTCGTTCAGGTGCGCGGTAAGGCGCGAGAGCTCCTCGGCGATGTCGATGCGGATGCCGTACATCGTCACCTCCTGACGAATACGCTCGGCGATCTCTTCGCGCGAGACGATCGTCGCAGCGGCATCGGGCGCGGCGATGCCGAGTGCCTCTTGCAGGCGCTCGACGATCTTTTGCTGATGCTTGGCGATGAGCTCCGGCACGAGCGGCGTGATGCGCTGCACGATCGCTTCCATCTCGGCGACGTTCGTCAGCAGCATCGTCGCCAGCTGCGAGCCTTCGCGCGCCCGTACGTCGATGAGTTCCGTCACGGCCTGACGGCCGCACACGAGCACCGCCTCGCGCAGATCCTCGGGCGATACGTTGCTTTCGGCCAGCACGCCGGGCCAACGCAGAATCTCGCCCGTTCGCATGCGCTCGGCGCCCGGGAACGACTCGAGCACCGCTTGTTCGAGTTGGGCGAGTTGCGCGAGCACGTCGGTGTTCAACGTGCCGGCGTTCGACGTCTGCTCGCTGCGTTGCAGGTTGATGCGGATGTCGACCTTGCCGCGCGAGAGCTTGTTCATCAGCAATTCGCGCAGCGTCGGTTCGCACACGCGCACGTCTTCAGGCATGCGGAAATTCAGATCGAGAAAACGCGAATTCACCGTGCGCAGCTCCACCGATACGCTGATGCCTCCACCGGTAGCGCCTGCGGCCGCGAGTTCGCGCGTTGCGCTCGCGTAGCCTGTCATGCTGTAAATCATCGTCCGTCTCGCGATTGGGGCCGTCTCCGGCCGGTTGGTCGAGCCGCCAGGCGCTCCTCTCGGGCACCCTGGCGTTGAACGCGCATTATCCCATTTTTGCCCGATTGCCCTGTCGCGCCCGGCATGGCACGGGCACGGCGCAGGCAAGTGCCGGGGGCCATCGCCGCACCCGCGATGCGGGCAGACGATGGGCGCTAAAATAGCGGTTTCCCTGCCTCCCTGATTTCCCCGACCATGACCGACATCGTCCAACGTCCGAGCGGACGCCGCGCCGACGCATTGCGCGACGTGCGCATCACGCGCCACTACACGAAGCACGCCGAGGGCTCCGTGCTCGTCGAATTCGGCGACACGAAAGTGATCTGCACAGCCAGCGTCGTCGAGCGCGTGCCCGAATTCCTGCGCGATCGCGGACAAGGCTGGCTCACGGCCGAATACGGCATGCTGCCGCGTGCCACGCATACGCGCAGCGATCGCGAAGCAGCGCGCGGCAAGCAGACCGGACGCACGCAGGAGATTCAGCGCCTGATCGGCCGCGCGCTGCGTGCCGTGTTCGATCTCGAACTGCTCGGCCCGCGCACGGTGCACATCGATTGCGACGTGATCCAGGCCGACGGCGGCACGCGCACGGCCAGCATCACGGGCGCGTTCGTTGCGGCTCACGACGCGGTGTCGAAGCTGCTCGCCGCCGGGCGCATCGAGACGACGCCGATCACCGACTACGTGGCCGCCATCTCGGTCGGCATGTACGACGGCATGCCGGTGCTTGATTTGGACTACGAAGAAGATTCGCGCTGCGATACCGACATGAACGTCGTGATGACGGGTGCGGGCGGCTTCGTCGAAGTCCAGGGCACTGCCGAGGGCGTGCCCTTCTCGCGCACCGAGATGAATGCGCTGCTCGATCTTGCGCAGGCCGGCATCGCCACGCTGATCGAGAAGCAAAAGGCGGCACTGGAGATCAAGCGTGACTGAGCGAACGCACGCATCGAACGGCGAGCACGCGGCTGACGCCATGCCGGGCCCGCTCAGGCGCGTCGTGCTCGCGTCGAACAACGCGGGCAAGCTGCGCGAGTTCGCCGCGCTGCTCGACGCGGCCGGCATCGAGCTCGTCGCGCAAGGCACGCTCGGCGTGCCCGAGGCCGAGGAGCCGCATCCGACCTTCGTCGAGAATGCGCTGGCCAAGGCACGCCACGCCGCCCAGCTGACGGGCCTGCCCGCCCTCGCCGACGATTCGGGCCTGTGCGTGCGCGCGCTCGGCGGCGCGCCCGGCGTCTACTCGGCGCGCTATGCACAGCTTGCAGGTGGCGAGAAGAGCGATGCCGCGAACAACGCGCGCCTCGTCGAGGCGCTGCACGACCACGCCGACCGCCGCGCCTACTACTACTGCGTGCTCGCGCTCGTGCGGCACGCGAACGACCCCGAGCCGCTCATCGCCGAAGGCCGCTGGCACGGCGAAATGCTCGATGCGCCGCGCGGCGCGAACGGCTTCGGCTACGACCCGTATTTTTATCTGCCCGAACTTCAGGCGAGCGCGGCCGAGCTCGAGCCTGCGGTGAAGAATGCACGCAGTCATCGGGCACTTGCGTTGCGCGTGCTGTTGGCGCGCCTGGTGGAGGAAGTGTGAGTTCGTCGCATCCAGTCGGCACGCGTGCCGGCATCGTCCAAGCATTCCTGGCGCAGGGCGGCATCAGCCTGAGCTCGCTGCCGCCGCTGGCACTGTATGTGCATTTCCCTTGGTGCGTCCGGAAGTGCCCTTACTGTGATTTCAATTCGCACGAGTACAAGGGCCAAGGCGAGCGCTTTCCCGAAGACGAATACCTCGACGCGTTGCGCGCCGATCTCGAGCATGCGCTGCCGCTGATCTGGGGCCGCCAGGTGCATACGGTGTTCATCGGTGGCGGCACGCCGAGCCTGTTGTCGGCGCGTGGCCTCGATCGTCTGCTATCGGACATCCGTGCGCTGCTGCCGCTCGATGCCGATGCCGAGATCACGCTCGAAGCCAACCCTGGCACGTTCGAGGCAGAGAAGTTCGCGCAGTTTCGGGCGAGCGGCGTGAACCGCTTGTCGGTCGGCATCCAGAGCTTCAACGATGCGCATCTGAAAGCGCTGGGCCGCATCCACGATCGCGCAAACGCGCATCGTGCCGTCGAAATCGCTGCGCGGCATTTCGACAACTTCAACCTCGATCTGATGTTCGCGCTGCCGCAGCAAACGCTCGAGGAGTGCCGGACCGACATCGAGACGGCGCTCTCGTTCGCGCCGCCCCATCTGTCGCTCTATCACCTCACGCTCGAGCCCAATACGCTGTTCGCGAAGTTTCCGCCGGCCCTGCCCGACGATGATGCGTCGGCCGACATGCAGGATTGGATTCACGAGCGCACGGCTGCGGCCGGTTATACGCGTTACGAAGTATCGGCCTATGCGCAGCCGCATCGGCAGTGCAAGCACAACCTCAACTATTGGCGCTTCGGGGATTATCTCGGCATTGGTGCAGGCGCACATACGAAGCTGTCGTTTGCGCACCGCATCGTGCGGCAAGCGCGCTACAAGCATCCGGCGACGTTCATGGAGCAAGCCCGCGCGGGTACGCCGGTGCAGGAAGAGCATGAGGTCGGGCCGCACGATTTGCCGTTCGAGTTCATGCTCAATGCGCTGCGGCTGGTCGAGGGCTTTCCTGTGCATCGTTTTGTCGAGCGGACGGGCCTGACGATGACGTCGATCGAGCCTGCGCTACAGGAGGCTGAACGTCGCGGGCTCATCGCGCGGGATTACGAGCGCATCGCGCCGACGCCGCTCGGGCAGCGGTTTCTGAACGACCTGCAGGGGCTCTTTTTGAACGATCGCGAGGGGTAAGTTTGCACGGGTGCGCGAGGCGATCGAATTTTCGAGTTACAATCGCACCCCTCGGAGGGCTGGCAGAGCGGTTGAATGCACCGGTCTTGAAAACCGGCAAGGCTTTACGGCCTTCGTGGGTTCGAATCCCACGCCCTCCGCCACAGACATGCAAAAACGGGCCTCTTGGCCCGTTTTTTATTTCTGCCTACCTGTATCAGGACAACAGGAAACTGCAATTTGGCGGTCAAACAGCCCTCTTGACCGTCCACTTTCCGCAATGAACAAGCAACATATCCGTCATGTGCTGTCCGGTGCATCACTGCTCGTGATTTTGGCGATGGTCGTCGCCTTCAACGCGATCAACCTGATCGAAGCCTATGGCAGCGGCGCCCCGTATTATTCAAGAACGACAAACATGGATAAGTGGACTAACCCACTACCCATCCTTGGCGCCGTGGACGCGGTGACCGTCGTATTGATCGCTTGTTACTTTCGCTGGGCAAAGCGGAGATAGCGTGTAATACGCCGTTTCAATCCGGGGTCAACGCCCGGCAACCGCGCTTCGTTACAGGGAGGCGCGGCGACCTGAATCACGGTACGCCGGCACACCACCACGCATGGCGGCTCACCTCGCTGCTTGCTCAACGTGTCCCGTCAAGGAGAAAGTCATGAAGCGTTTCGTTTCGACCACCGCCGTTCTCGCCGCTGCCCTGTGCTGCTCTGCCGCGTTCGCGCAGACCCCGCCGCAGAACGTCGGTCACAAGCACCCCAATCTGCGTGCCGCGCAGCACCTCGTCGACCAGGCGAACAAGCGTGTCGAGGATGCGCAGAAGGCAAATGAGTGGGACCTCGGCGGGCATGCCGAGAAGGCGCGCCAACTCCTCGTCCAGGCGAACGAGGAGCTCAAGCAAGCAGCGGAATTCGCAAACGCCGACCACAAGTAAGCCAGGCGGGCCCACCCTAGCGCCACGTCGCGCTATGGTGGGCCAGTCAATCAATGGCGCCCGCAGCCACGCTCTCCCCCGCACCCGACGTTCGCGCCAACGCCTTCCACCATACGATACCTGCCGCGATCGACATCGCACCCGCAACGACGAGCCCCGCCCGTACGCCATCGGCGATCGACGAGCACACGGCAATCAAGCTGCCGGAAATCGCCACCCCAAGCGCGGCGCCGGTTTGCCGAGCGGAGTTCAGCACACCTGCCGCAATCCCTGCACGACGGTTCTCGACCGACGCCATGAGCGCAGCCGTCGTCGCGGGCGTAATGAGGCTTGCAGCAAGCCCCACAGCCGGCAACGACAACACGAAAGCCCAATAGGGTACAGCCGGGCCGATAACCAGCAGTCCCCAATATCCGCTCGCCGCGAGCAACGCAGCACCCGCCACAAGCGTACGCAGCCCCAGTCGCGCAACCGCGCGTCTCGAGACGAGGCTGCCAAACGGCACAACGACAGTCAGCGGCAGAAACGCCAGTCCGGCAAGCATGGGCGTGTAGCCACGCTGCTGCTGAAAGTACAGGCTGAGACCGAACATCAACCCGTAGAACGTGAACGCCGAAACCATCGACACGAAAACCGCCGCCCGGAAAGCAGGACGGGTGAAAAGCTCCAGCGGCATCATCGGCTCATCGCGCTTCGCTTCGAGTGCGACGAAGGCACCGCCTGCCACGAGCGCCGCCAACAATCCCGCGACAATGATCGGCGAACGCCACCCGTACGTCGGCGCGCTGATGACCACGATGTTCAGCAACGCCAGCGCAGCGATCGCGCTGACCTGACCGGCCACGTCGAAGCGCCGCGCGATCCCGGCTGGCGCCTGCGGTGCCACACGCGATGCCATGACGATGCCGGCGAAACAGATGGGCACGTTGAGCAGAAAGATGCTGCGCCAGCCGACGAGACCGATCAGCACGCCGCCAAGCAACGGCCCTGCAGCCATGGCTACACCGCCCAGCCCAGCCCATACGCCGAATGCGGCCGCGCGCTCGCGCGTATCTGAACAGACGCGATTGATGAGCGCCATGGATGCCGGGACGAGCAGCGCTGCGCCGACACCCTGCAGGATACGTGCCGCGATCAGCACCGCGAGGCTGGGCGCGATGCCGCAAAGCGCCGAGGCGGCGGTAAAGCACGCGAGACCCGTCACGTAGACGTTGCGCGCGCCCATCCGGTCGCCGAGCGTCCCACCCGAGAGCAGCAAACTCGCGAAGGTCAGCGTATAGGCATTGACGACCCACTGCAGGCCGGCCACGCCGCCCGCGAGCGAGCCAGCGATCGATTTCAAGGCAACGTTGACGATCGACGTGTCGAGAATGACCACGACGTAGCTGATGCTCGTTGCCAACAGCACTCGACGTTGCAGGTCGCGATTGTCCATCCGTGCGGTTCTCCCAAAGTATCCGGTGTTGTACGGGGCCAGTATCCGGGATGAAGGAAGCCAAATGCTTCGATGCGCATCGAATCGTGCGACCATAAAATCGCGTTACGCTTGACGAAAATTCCGGAGATGCAAATGGACGTTCAACCTAGCGTGTCCGCCACGGCATTCCTCATTGCCGATCCGGCACGGGCCGCGATGCTGATGGCCTTGGCCGACGGCCGCGCGCGCCCTGCGGGCGAGTTGGCCTACGCGGCAGGGGTAACCCCGCAAACCGCCAGCAGCCATCTCGCCAAGCTTCTGGATGGCGGCCTGATAGCGGTTGAAAAGGAAGGCCGCCACCGCTATTACCGACTCGCGGATGCGCAGGTCGCGACGCTGCTCGAAAACCTCGCGACGGTGGGCGCGAAGCGAACGGTGCGCCGCAAGCTGCCCAGCCGCGAGGCGCAAAGGTTGCGCTTTGCCCGCTGTTGCTACGACCACTTGGCGGGACAGGTCGGTGTCGCCATCACACAGCGCCTGACGAGCCAGGGCTTTCTTGCAACCAGCACCGACAAGCAATTCGAAGTCACGCCGGCCGGTGCGGCGTGGTTCGACGAGTTGGGGCTCGACGTCGCTGCCTTGAAACCGGGACGCCACGGCATCGCGCGTCAATGCCTCGACTGGACGGAACGACAGCACCATCTTGCCGGGCCGCTTGGCAACGCGTTCCTCTCTCTGCTTTGTACGAAGGGATGGCTGCGGCGTGCGAAAGCCTCGCGCGCGATCGAAGTCACACCGCAAGGCTGGCGTGACCTCAACGATCGGATTGGCTTGACGCCTGAGTCGATAAAGGAAGTCGACATGGGAACAGACGTCGGTTCTACGAAATAACGCAGGCCTCCCCGCATCACACACCCTCCCTCGCCTACCACTTCCTGTAGGCGCCCTACCCTCTAGCGCAACCGCGTACTACGCTTCTAACGCCGCACGACCTGCTTCATTGATCAGGTTGACGGAACTGCCTCCGATAGATTGGAGGTGTTCCATCCAAAACGAACGGGCATTCGATTCTTTTATTATGTAGTCCTTATAATTAAATCTCGCGATTCGAATGCATTGGCTTTCAGAATTGATAACAAGGAGCCTCGACATGTCGATATTGCAATCGCGTGCAGTGTGGTTGCCCGTACTGGCGATGCTCATCGCATTCCCAGCTATAGGGCAGTCTGGCACGCCCGCGTCGTCGAACCCCACCACCACTGCCACCGCCGGCGCAATCGCGCTCGTGGCCGGCACGCCGCAACGTCGCGCAGCCGAGGAAGGCCTGGCGGTTCTGACCACCCGTCTCTCGCTGCCGCAACACGCCGCGCAAGCCACCCGCATCTTCGCCGTCGACGATAGCCGCCTGCTGCGCGATGCCGTGATCGGCTATGGCTTCGAAGTCGAGCTCGTCGATCCGAACGCCCTGCTCGCCGGCAACAGTATCGACGCAAGTACACGCGAGAGCGGTCAATGGCGCTTCGTCGTCATGCTCGCGAATCGTCCCATCGGCCTCGTAACGGTCGCCTCGACGCACGGACAGTGGAAGATGGTCGAGGCCGGCGGCAACGAACTCGCACAAGAGGTCATGACCGTCGTCGGCCGCTATCGGAGCACATCGCCACCCGCGCGCCTGCGCTTCGTGCGCAGCCAGCAAGGCGTGGCCGACTTCATCGAAGTCACCCCTTCGAGTCCGACCGATCGCACCCTCAGCACCGTCACTCCGCAGTACGTACCGTTACTCAGCGCGCGCATGATGCTCGGCAATTCGCCGGCAGACACGGCCACGAGCCATACGCTGTCAGCGAGCCCGGTCGCGCTGTCGGAGACGGACGTGGCACCGGCACTACGCGAGAGCGTGCGCCGTGGCATGCACGATTTGCGCTTCACCCACTGAGCCATACACGGAGGGACTCTCATGAAACAGCGTGCTCTTGTCAGGCTCGTTGCCGCCGCCGTCGGCTCGGTGCTCGCGCCGCTCGCGATCGCGGCGTCGCAGTCACTCAACATCCCCATCGTCGCGCAGCAGCACAGCGAATGGTGCTGGGCAGCCGACGCCAATGCCATTCTGACCTACCGCGGCGTCTCGACGACGCAATGCGGCATCGACAACTGGGTCAACTCGATCAATTACGCGTGCCAGCAAGCGAGCTTCGACTGGAACGACTCGGCCAACTCACCCAACGCTCTGAGCGGCACAACCGGTATCTCGGGCATCGTGTGGTCTCTCGGCAGACGCGATTCGAACTACTACGACAGCGCACTCAACTACAGCACCGCGACGTCGGCGCTGTCCAACGGCAACCCCGTCGTCGTGTTGTGGACCTGGCCCGATGGCGGCGGTCACTTCATCGTGCTCGACGGCTACGACGACAGCGGGCCGACGCTCTATTTCATGAATCCTTGGCCAGGCGAAGGTACAGGCTGGGGCGACTACAGCTGGATCCGCGACGGCACCGGCAACATGGGCACGCATTGGTGGTCCGAATCGTTAATCGTTTATTGAAGGTTGAACGCGGGCGGTGTCGCGCACCACGCGGTCCGCGACACGCGTCATAGGCGTAGCGATATCTCGCTCCCACCACATCATTTTTCGGATTGCGTACGTTTTCGTCACGAGGCCCGCGCGGCGTGCTTGTCCGCCCACATGGCAGGGCCGACCCGGATGCGCAAAAAGCTGCGGATTGACTACGCTTAAGGCATCGCATCCCAGTGTCCGACGCCCGTCGCCCGCGCCATGAATGTCGATCTCCGTCGCCTCCCCTCGCTACGCGCCCGCGAGCCGAGGCGCTTCGTCATGCTTGGCGCGCTCGTGGTCGCCACCGCCTGCACGTTCACGCCGCCCGGCCGTCCACCCGCGGCCTTGCTGCCGCCGCCGGCAGCCGTCAACAGCTACACGCTCGACCAGTATCGCAATGCCATCGCGCACCGCATCGTCGAGCGCAACCCGTCGTACGTCCTGAACGGCACGCCGCAAGCGATGCTGCGTTCGCTGGTCGTCGTCTCGTTCACCGTCGACAGCGCCGGCCGGCTCGTGTCGTCATCGGTCTATCGCACGAACGGCGACGACCAAGCCGAAGCGACGGCGCTCGCCACGCTGCGCCGCGCCGCGCCGTTGCCGCCGCCCCCGCCGAAGCTGCTGAACGGACGCGGGCAGGTCGAAATCATGGAGGACTGGCTGTTCAACGACAACGGCAAGTTCCAGTTGCGCTCGCTCGCCACACCGCAAGCCCAAGTGCTCGACTGACGGACCGAGCGCCGCCCGCCTTCGTGCGCCGACGCTCGCGCGTAAGCGAGCGCGGCCGCACAGGCGCTCGGGCGCGTACGGTCCCCACTAATCGCTATAATTCTGCCCACCCCGCGCCGGATCAGCCGGCCATGCTCGCGGTGTGCGCCTACCCGGCCGCCCACCAGCGAGCCCGACGCGCTCGCACCCTCCCCCTTGATCGAGTTGGGCGAGTGCGTCGCCTGTAAGCCTTTTTCGCTTGTAACATGCTTTGTCGCACGCCTCGCCGCGACACACGTGTCCTTACCGCCGACTCGACTCATTAGCTGACGCGGCCGGCTCGCTCGCTTGTGCGCTGCCGGGTAGACCGCGTCAAGACAACCGGGAGACCTCCTTCATGTCGACATCCCCGTCCTCGCCCGCCGTGACGTCCCCTGCAGAAGCGGCCGACACATCGAGCCGTTCGCGCATCGTCTTCGCCAGTTTCATCGGCACGGCGATCGAGTTCTACGACTTCTATGTCTACGCCACCGCGGCCGCGCTCGTGATCGGCCCGGTGTTCTTTCCGCACGGCTCGGCAACGGCGCAAGCACTCTCGGCCTTCGTCACATTCGGCATCGCTTTCATCGCACGGCCGATCGGCTCGTTCCTGTTCGGCCATTTCGGCGACCGCATCGGCCGCAAGTCGACGCTCGTCGCCTCGCTGCTCGTAATGGGCGTATCGACGACGCTGATCGGCTTCGTGCCCGGCTACGACGCGATCGGCAGCCTTGCCCCTGTTCTGCTGTGCATCCTGCGTTTCGGGCAAGGCATCGGCCTTGGCGGCGAATGGGGCGGCGCTGCGCTGCTCGCCACCGAAAACGCGCCGGCCGGCCGCCGCGCCTGGTTCGGCATGTTCCCGCAACTGGGACCGTCGGTCGGCTTTCTGGCCGCCAACGGTTTGTTCTTCGGCCTCGCGCTGGCGCTGACGGACGAGCAGTTCCGCAGCTGGGGCTGGCGCGTGCCGTTCATCGCAAGTGCGGTGCTCGTCGCGCTGGGCTTGTACGTGCGCATGAAGATCGCCGAGACGCCCGCGTTTCGCGCCGCCATCGAACGCCGGGAGCGCGTGCGCGTGCCGCTCGTCTCGCTGATCGCGCGCCACGCCAAGCCGACGCTCGCCGGCGCGTTCGCGATGGTCGTCTGCTACACGCTGTTCTACATTTCGACGGTGTTTACGCTGTCGTACGGCGTGTCGACGCTGCACTTCACACGGCAGAGCTTCCTCGGTCTGCTGTGCTTCGCCGTGCTGTTCATGGCGCTCGCGACGCCGCTGTCGGCCTGGGCCAGCGATCGCTTCGGCCGCCGCCCCGTGCTGATCGCAGGCATCGTTGCCGCGATCGCCTCGGGCTTCGCGATGGCGCCGCTCGTCGGCAGCGGGTCCACACCGCTCGTCGCGTTGTTTCTGACGATCGAGCTGTTCCTGATGGGCGTCACGTTCGCGCCGATGGGTGCGCTGCTGCCCGAGCTGTTTCCCACGCCCGTGCGCTATACGGGGGCGGGCGTGTCGTACAACCTCGGCGGCATTCTGGGTGCGTCGGTGGCGCCCTACATCGCGCAGATGCTCGCGGCGCGTGGCGGACTCGCCTGGGTCGGCGGGTATGTGTCCGTGGCGGCAGCCGTGAGTCTCATCGCTGTGCTGTCGATCCGCGAGACGCGCGACGTGCAGCTCAGCTGAGGCGCGGCAATGTGACGTGAGATAACGGGCCGTGCCAGCAGCCGGCCCGTCAACGGCGCGCGTCGAAGCGCTCGGGCACGCATACGCGCGCAGGCGCCACGGGCATCGTCGAAGCTGGCACAGCGACGCGCGCTCGCATCGTCTTGAACTGACTGGCGAGGCGGGCAATCAGCATCAGCGCAAACACGGCTGCGAGGTCGCCAAGCAGCCTCGGCAGCCAGATCGTGTCGAGATGCATGAGCCGCAGCGCGGTATCGACGCCAATCGACACCAGCGTGCCACAGACGAAACAGACAAGGCCCTGCCGCCCTATCGTCACCACGGCCGGCAGGCGGGTGGCCAGCGCGCGCATCCAGCCTAGCCGCACGGTCTGCGCGGCGAGCCATGCGAGGGCCAGAAAGCTCACGATGCGCACGCTCGCGAGGTTCTGCTTCATGAAGCCGGGTTGCGGATTGCTGTCGATGCATAGCTTGACGAAAGCAAACGACAACGCAACGGCAAATGCCGCACTCGTCAGCCAGTCGCCGATATTCGACGCTTGCATGTCCTCGGGCACCGGATGCAGTCGGCACAGCATCCCGAGCATGAACATCAGTTGCCAGGCAAACGGATTGAACGGCCAGCCGCCACTGCCCACGCCCGGCAGCATCGATCCGAGCGACGGCGCGCCGAACCAGACACCCAGGCTGACGACGAATGCCGCTAGCGGCATGCGGCGCGCAAGCGGCATAGACAACGGCATGAGGAGCGCGAACAGCACGTACATCGGCAGCACGGCCGACAGAAACGGCTGCTCGCGTAACGAGACGATATTGGCCAGCACAGTAAGCGGATGACGCGCGAACGTGGGCCAGTCCGTCAGCGCAACGAGCGGCGACGTCAGTGGCAACAGCGTCAACAGCAGGCCGCAGCCGAGCATCAGTGCCGCCGTCAGGCCATACGCGCGATAAATCTCCCAGGCACGGCGCAAGAAGCGCCGCCGCGCCGCGGCTTCACCGCGGCGTGCGGCTATCGCAGCGTAGCTCGCGGCCGATGCGTAGCCGCCCAGGAACACGAACACCTCTGCTGCGTCGCAGTACGCATAGCTGTGCAGCATGGCGTGCGAGAGCACGCTGACGGAAATGTGGTCGATCGCAATGACGATCAGCACGATCCCGCGCAAAAAATCGACCTCGACCGAACGTGCAGCAGACGCATTCATCGGGCAGACCTCGTGTGCTCGCGGCACCCGCAATCGTGTCGCGCGTGTCGCATCGGCTTTGATGCACGATTGGTTCCTGGCGTACGTGGAAAATTCCCGCACGCGCCCACATTTCGTCGAGCGACTCGGGCAGCGGGCCGTATCGGGGCTTTCCCCGTCTTGCCGGCCCTGGTCGCGTCCCTATACTGGCCCCACGGCGCACGTGAAGAAGGCGCCGCCATCCTCGAAAAAAACAACCCATGGGAGTCGACGATGAACCTTCATATTCACAACGCTGATCTCGTCGCAATCGTCGCGCTGGCCCTGCTCGCCTCACTGCTGCTGGCTACGCGCTTCAAGCCGAAAACGTGGGTCGGCATCGTATTCGAAGCGCTGCTGGCGAATCTCGCGGCTATTGCCACCGTCATCGCCTTCGAAGCCATGCTGTCGTGACCGCGCCTTGACGCGGTCCGATTCAGCCGGCCCGCCGTGGCCTTAGCGGTAGTAGTACCCGCCGCCGTGATAATAGCCGTAATACCCCGGCGCCGGGACGACCACGCAGCCGCCCAGCGAGGCAGCCAGCAAGATCCCAGAGATCAACGTCAATGCCGTGCGTTTCATCATCATTCTCCTGTCGCATGTGTATCGCGCAAATTCAAGTGCGCGCGATAGTTTTGATTGAACAGGAGATTGCCCAAAACGGGCGTTGCAATTTGTAAGCCCCGAAGGGGCAAGTATTACAAGGCGCGAGCAACATCTCGCAACGAGCCTGTGCGACGTGCATGTCGTCATCGACCATCCAATGAATGGCGACACATTTAACAAGCTTGTAATGCGACGCGCGTGCCCGAGATGCGTGTGTCGATCCGAGGCGTTTCGGAAAAAGCTCAGGCGCGGCGCTCGTATAATGGCCTCTTTGTTCGGTACGCATCATGCCGCGCCTCTCGCTTCCTTCCTCCAGTGTTGCCCGACATGCACGGCAGATCTGGCGACGTTACGGCATCTTCTGGCTCGGTGCGATCGCCGTCGGACTCGTCGCCGTGCTCTATGCGCGGCTCATCGACTGGGGCTATGACGCGTTTCGCGCCATGCAGCATCAGCATGCGTGGCTTGCGCTGATCGTCACGCCCGCCATCGGGGCCGCCTCGGTGTGGACGACACGCCGCTTCTTCCGCGGCGCTGAAGGCAGCGGCATCCCGCAAGTCATCGCCACCCTGCACGAAGGCACGTCGACGCTGGGTCCGCTCGTGCTTACCCCGCGCCTGCTCGCAGGCAAGATCGCCGTGTCGTTCCTCGGCATCCTCGGTGGCTTCACGATCGGCCGCGAAGGTCCGACCGTGCAAATCGGCGCGGCGCTGATGTTCAACCTGCGCCGCCTCTACCCGCGCTCCAATACGCTGATCGAACGGCAGCTCATTCTGGCCGGCGCGGCAGCCGGCTTGTCCGCTGCGTTCAACACGCCGCTCGCAGGCATCGTGTTCGCGATCGAGGAACTGACGCGCAGCTTCGAGGCGCGCACGAGCGGCGTGTTGATTACGGCGATCATCGTCGCGGGGGTCATCGCGCTGGGGCTCAACGGCAACTACACGTATTTCGGAACGATTCAGATCGGCACGCGCTTTCCCGACCTGCTGGCCGTGGCCGTCGTACTCACAGCGCTCGTCACGGGCGTGGCCGGCGGCTGCTTCGGCTGGCTGCTGCTGCACACCTCGCGCTGGCTGCCGGCACCGCTCCTGCGGATGCATCGCGAACGGCCCGTCGCGTTCGGCGCGCTGTGCGGGCTCGTGATCGCGGTCGTGGGCTCGATCTCGGGCGGGACGACGTTCGGCAGCGGCTACGCCGAAGCGCGCGGCTTGCTCGAAGCTCGCGAACAGTTGCCGCTGCTCTACCCGTTTCTGAAGTTGGTTTCGATGGTCGGCTCGTACCTGCCCGGCATTCCGGGCGGCATCTTCGCACCGTCGCTGTCGATCGGCGCCGGCTTCGGCAACCTGCTGCATCACGTGTTCGGCAGCCTGCAACTGCCGATGCTGATCGCGCTCGCGATGGTCGGCTATCTGGCCGCCGTCACGCAGTCGCCGATCACGTCGTTCGTCATCGTGATGGAAATGATCAACGGTCACGCGCTCGTGATCTCGCTGATGGCGACGGCGGTCATTGCAAGCCGCGTCTCGCGGCTGTTCGCGCCACCGCTTTACGAGGCGCTGGCGCAACGCTATCTGACGCCGGCAGGCGAAGGCAAGACGAGCGCCGTCGATTCGCCGACTGCGCTCGAACCGCTGTTCGAAGATGAAGAAGAGGATGGCGAAGCAAAACGCGCGGCGCAGTCCGATACGCCGCGCGCTTGATGACGGTTCAGTCCGTCATCGGACGCGGGGTCAGTAGATGACCACGGGCGCCGGCCGATAATACACAGGCCGTGCCGGCACGACGACGCAGCCGGCCAGCACGATCGCCAGCAGCCCGAGCGCGAGCAGTGTGCGGGTTCTTTTCATATGCACTCCTTAGCGCCAATGGCCCGGTACCCAGACCCAGTTCGGGCCGCGCGGCGCCCAGTGGCCGGACACCCAGTGATAGCCGACGCGCACGCGCTGCCAATGGCCGGGAGCCCACACGTATTGGCCGTGATCCCAGCGCCAATGACCACGATCCCAGACATAGCCGGTGCGCGGCGCGGGCATGACTTCAGCGCGCAAAGGCGGCGGCGCACTCGGCACAAGAATGACCTCGGCGGCCGAGGCCGAAGCGGCGACGGTCAATACGCCGGCAGCAGCCAGCACCAGTTCGGCAATCAATAAGCGAGTGGAAGATTTCATCTTGGCCTCTTGGTCGAATGCGCCAATGGGTGGCGTCATTCCTATAATGCGCGAGGCCTTCGCGGCGACGACAACGGCCGTATTACGAGCCAGCCGAAAGTGCAACCGATTATTTATCGGCGCCGATGGAGGAAAGGCGACGAGAGAAGCGGCTTGCCGCGCGACCTACCGCTGCCGCGCGGCGCAAACGCTGATCAGGCTTGCGGAATTTCGATCTTGACTTCGAGGACTTCGAGGTCGTCCTGACGCTCGAGGCTCACGCGAATGTCATCGTCCGAAATCTTCACGTACTTCGAAATAACGGCCACGAGCTCGCGTTGCAACGCGGGCAGATAATCGGCAGGCGGATGACCGCCCGCACGCTCGTGCGCGATGATCAGCTGCAAACGCTCTTTGGCGACTGCCGCAGACTTCTTTTTCTCGCCGAGCAAAAACGAAAGAATCGACATGACGTGCGTCCTCCTTACCGCGTGCCGAACAGGCGCTGGAGGAGACCCGGCTTTTGATAGTCGGTAAAGCGCAGCTCCTTCTCTTCGCCGAGAAAGCGCGAGATCACGTCCTTGTACGCCTCGGCCACATCGGTGCCGTCCATGTGCACGGCCGGCAAGCCCTGGTTCGACGCGTGCAGCACCGCTTCCGACTCGGGCACGACGCCGATCAGATCGATGCGCAGGATCTCCTGGATATCCGACAGCGACAGCATCTCGCCTTCGCTGACGCGCTTGGGGTTGTAGCGGGTGATCAGCAGATGCTCCTTGACGGGCTCCTTGCCATCGACTGCACGCTTGGTCTTCGACGACAGAATGCCGAGGATGCGGTCGGAATCGCGCACCGACGACACTTCCGGATTCGTCACGACGAGCGCTTCATCGGCGAAGTGCATCGCCAGCAGCGCGCCCGACTCGATGCCGGCCGGCGAATCGCAGACGATGTACTCGAAGCCCATCGCGGCCAGATCGGCGATCACCTTCTCGACGCCTTCGAGCGTCAGCGCGTCTTTGTCACGCGTCTGCGAGGCCGGCAGGATGAACAGGTTCTCGCACTTCTTGTCCTTGATGAGCGCCTGGTTGAGGTTCGCTTCGCCCTGGATCACGTTGATGAAGTCGTAGACCACGCGACGCTCGCAACCCATGATGAGGTCGAGATTGCGCAGACCGACGTCGAAGTCGATCACGGCGGTCTTGAAGCCGCGCAGGGCCAAGCCCGACGCGAAGCTGGCGCTCGTCGTGGTCTTGCCCACGCCGCCCTTGCCCGAAGTCACCACAACGATTTTTGCCATTTTCCCCTTACCCTGTGTTCGTTCAATGAGGTTGTCCGACGCGGCTCGACTCGTGCCAGCACTGCGTCCTGGGCCACGCCTTACGTGAGGCGCAGCGGTTCGATCATCAATTTCTCGTCGGCGAGCCGGATCTGCACCGACTTGCCGATGACGTCGGCCGGCAGCGGATTCTCGGTCGTGCGATAGATGCCTGCGATCGAGATCAGTTCCGGCTCGAGACACGTGCAGAAAATGCGCGCGTCGTGATTGCCGTGCACGCCCGCGAGCGCCCGCCCGCGCAACGGCGCGTAAATATGGATGTTGCCTTCCGCGATCAGCTCGGCGCCATAGCTCACGAGACCGAGCACGACGAGATCGCCTTTCGCATACACCTGCTGCCCGGAACGCAACGGCTTATCGACGATCAGCGTCTGCGGCGGCACGGCGATGCGCGCGACCGGCTCGGCAGGCGCTTGCGCCACTGGCGCCGGCTCGGCCTCAGCGTCAGCTTTTGCGCCGCCGGCTCCCGCTCCGGCGCGCCGGTCGCGTGCTTCAAGCAGCGGCAGGCCGCTCTCTGCGGCCCACGCGTGTTGCGCGGGCGACGCGACGATGCCGATCGGACGCATGCGTACGCTATCGAGCAAGCTCGCGATCTCGGCGAGCGGCACACGCTCGTCGTCCGCGAGACGACGCAGGTCGATCGCGACCACGTCGCCGGCGAAAAACTCGGGAGTCGCTTCGAAGCGCCGCGTGAGCTCGCTTTTGAGCGCGTCGAGATCGGTCGTCTTGACGACGAACAGAAGCGAGTCGACGGAGCCGCTGCGTAGTTCGAAGAATGGCGATTTATTCAGCGACATGGCGTTGATGCAAAAAAATTTTGCGTATTTTACAGGCGCAAACGTGCGCGGCCAGCATTTTTGCGATGCGAAAGCGGCCGCTGCGCGTCCGCGCAACAGTCGCACGCGAGCTTATACGGGAAGTGACGAAGCAAATGGCCCACGCATGCGTTTCCGGTACGTGGGTGCGGCAGATGAGATAGGCGAGGTCGATCGGTCGGAAAAGCTGCGCGCAACCGATTGATCATGGGGCTGACGCCTCGCCCTCGTTCTGGCGCTTGACCGGCTGTACGAGCAGCGTCACCCACTCCTGCGGTGCGTGTGCGACCGGCACGTGTTCGCCGCCCGGGCCGAAGCCGAGGTGCTCGTAAAAGCGCATCCCGTTGCGATTCGCGTCGGGCACCCACGCATAGACGTCGGACGCACCGCGCTCTGCCAGCCAATGGCTCGCCGTGTTCACGAGCAGTTCGCCGCCGCGTAGATGGCGTACAGCCGGCGCCACCCACAGCGCGTAAACGAATGCACGGCGTTCTGGTGCGTCTTCGAAGTACGCACCGATGAGCCCGGCCGGATGGCCTTCGGTGTAGAGGATAAACGACGTCGAAGTTTCGGAAGCGGCGTGACGTGATGCCGTTTCCTCGAACGTCTCGGCTTGTTCGGAAAGCGCTTCTTCAAGCGTCTCGTCGAAAGCATAAGGAGCGTCGCGCAGCGATGCGGCGCGCAACTCGCGATACGTGGCCCCTTGGTCGGCGGCGATACGGCGAACGGTCAGCGATGAACTCATGAGGGTCCGGTAAACGGGAGACGCTGATGCGTAGCTTCGTCCGAACCGGCGATCGAGTCAAATCGTTATTTTAATTGGATGGGGCGTCGGGGAGCGGATGGCGCTTGGCGAGCCGTCAAACGACTGGCTGAAACTGCGCTTTGGCCATGCCCGACGCGGCGGCAGTTCATTTCATGAACAGGCTTGAGGTGTCTAGCGGCACGAGTCTGAACCCACTAGTCGCGGCCATGAAAAAGCCCGCTCGCGGCGGGCTTTGAAGCGAGCGGTACGATTGTCAGTCTGAATCGCTAGTCTCGACATCGGGCATGCCTTCGGCAAATGCCAAAATTCGACCGCGCTCCGTCTCCTGTGCAAGCACGATGCCATGCGCCTTCAGTTGCTCGCTGATCTCGGCAAATGCGGCAGCGCGAGGACCAAAGGCCTCTTTAGGCGCCGCTGCCGCAAACAGGACGTCACCCTGAAGCGTGCGATCCCGACGGAGCTTCTCGATCTTGCCGATCCAATCCCAGCCGTGATCATAGAGGCGGCTCGGGTCATCATGGGCTAAGAAGATCGGTTTGATCGCACGGATTGCCTCTCCTGTGCCGTTCATCCGGACAAACGGCAAGCGCGCCTTGTAGGTGTCACTCTTGCCGAGCGTCCGCTCATGATAAAGGCTCGTCAGATCGGCGGCGCGCAGCATCTCGTGGATCCGCTTCTCGACATAGCGCTCCTGGTACGCCTTGGTTGCGAAGGAGCGCCCGACATAGTGCTCGAAAAGCTCCTCGAGCTTTTCGCTCGGTTGCCGGTCAGCCATCGCCACCCGGTCCCCTTGGGCGACGACCACCCCCTCACGTGGCTTCACAAGCTCGCTAAACACGAAATTGGCAAAGTCCGCGCTGGGCCCCATAGGCGCTTCTGCAAACGCCTTCTCGATCGACTGGGTAATGCGGACCAACTCGTTTGCGTACACCTTCCGGGCTCTCCGGACGACGTTGGCGTCGAGTTCCTCAAAGAAGGCGGTGATTCGCGAAATACGATCAATGAGTTTGTACCCGATGTACTTCGCCGTCGGGCTCATCAGCACGATACCGATGTTTGCGAACTCACCCGTCTCGGGATACGGCATGAAGCGCACGATGGTGTATCGACAAGCATGTTTCATCGGCGGCTCCAAAAGTTAGGCAAACACTCCGTCAGAATGGCGCGTGCATCATCGGGACTGAAATTGAGGCGAAGATCGTCTCCAAGCCACCACCAAGACTCTGGCATTTTATCGCAAATGTCGTCAAGTTGACCCAAAGCAGACCCAAGGCGGTCCTCGTAACGTTGGCGGTCGATCATGTCCTCAAAGATAGAGTCCCACGATGCCGCGAACGCGTGCGAAGAAAAAAATGTCTTACAGTCAAAGTCTGCGTCGAAGGCCTGGTTGTGGTCTATCACCACCACCTCTTTGCGCCCGGCATTCCAGAGCAAGTTCGGGTTCCCACCCAGCTCGGTAAGCATCCGATCCTGATTCCTGACCCAATAATCGAAGACCAGGACATCGCTTCGAATGCCGATGGGAATCTCTTGGACATTCGGCCAAGTGAGCTCCAGCACTGAGTCGACGCGCCGGGAGAGAAAAACGTATCCAGCACCCAAATCCGCGAGCCCCGGAGCCCCGAGTCGGACAAGTGCTTCATCGACTTCGCCGATAGCGAACGGAGCGACCGGCAGACCAAATTTTTCGGCCAACGAGCTTGCTATCCACTCAGCCACGAGGCTCTTGCGGCCAGCCGCCTTCCCCTTGGCATAGTAAAGCGCGCCATCATCACCCCGACATAAGAACGGCTCTGTGATCCCCTGCGACGACCGTCCAAGGACTTCCATAACCTGTACCACATGGCCGTTTATCATGTTTGTAGGCGAAGTAGGATCGCCAAAAACAAAAACCCCACAGGCTTTCGCGCTGCGGGGTTCCTGATGATCTTGGCGGAAAGGGTGGGATTCGAACCCACGATACGGTATAACCGTATACCGGATTTCGAGTCCGGCGCATTCGACCTCTCTGCCACCTTTCCGACTTTCAAACGAGAGCTGGACGTCCGCTTCGTTTCTTCGCTACGCCGGTCGTTGCGTGGCGAAGCGAAGATTATAGGATAGCTCGCACAACATTCCAAGCCCTTTTTGCAAAAAACTTGAAACGCCGGCGCGAGCGGTCATGACGCGGCCGTCGGCTCCAGCCGTTCGACGCCGCCGAGGTACGGCCGCAGCGCCGTCGGCACGGTCACCGAACCATCCGCGTTCTGGAAGTTCTCGAGCACGGCCACGAGCGTGCGCCCCACGGCCAGACCCGAACCGTTCAGCGTATGGACGAGCTCGGGCTTGCCCTGTGCATTGCGATAGCGCGCCTGCATGCGGCGAGCCTGGAACGCCTCGGTGTTCGAGCAGCTCGAGATCTCGCGATAGGTGTTCTGGGCAGGCAGCCACACCTCGAGGTCGTACGTCTTGGTGGCCGAGAAACCCATGTCGCCCGTGCACAGCGTCATCACGCGGTACGGCAGTTCGAGCTTTTGCAGAATCGCTTCCGCGTGCCCGACCATCTGCTCGAGCGCGTCGTACGACGTCTCAGGCGTGACGACCTGCACCATCTCGACCTTGTCGAACTGGTGCTGGCGGATCATGCCGCGCGTGTCGCGGCCGTATGAGCCCGCCTCGGAACGGAAGCAAGGCGAATGCGCCGTCAGCTTCACGGGCAGCGCGCCGGCATCGAGAATGCTGTCGCGCACCGTGTTCGTCAGCGAAATTTCGGATGTGGAAATCAGATACTGCGTGACGGTGTGCTCGCCACCGCCCTTCTCGACGCGGAACATATCGTCGGCGAACTTCGGCAACTGTCCCGTGCCGAGCAGAATCTCCGGGTTCACGATGTACGGCGTATAGACTTCGGTATAGCCGTGCTGCTGCGTGTGCGTGTCGAGCATGAACTGCGCAAGCGCACGATGCAGTCGCGCCATCGCGCCGCGCAGCATCGTGAAGCGCGCGCCCGAGAGCTTCGCGCCCGTTTCGAAATCGAGACCCAGCGCAGTGCCGACGTCGACGTGATCCTTCACCTCGAAGTCGAACTGGTGCGGCGTGCCCCAGCGGCGCACTTCGACGTTGCCGGTCTCGTCGTTGCCGACAGGCACGCTCTCGTGCGGCAAGTTCGGGATCTCGAGTTGCAGCTTCAACAGGCGTGCCTGCACGTCATCAAGCTGCGCCGCGGACGCCTTCATTTCGTCGTTGATGCGGCCGACTTCCGCCATCAGCGCCGTCGTGTCCTCGCCGCGCCCTTTCATCGCGCCAATCTGCTTCGACAAGCTGTTGCGGCGCGATTGCAATTCTTCGGTGTGGGTCTGAATGGCACGGCGTTCGGCTTCGGCGGCCGAGAAAGCGGCGACGTCGAGCGTGTAGCCGCGATCGGCGAGACGCTTCGCGACGCCATCGAGGTCTTTGCGCAGCAACTGGGTGTCGAGCATGGGAGAGAGAATTCTTTCGTGAAATGAAGGTGTGATTTTAGCGCACCGGCGCCGCGCGCCATGCACAGCGACTGCAGTGCCGCTCAATCGCCCTTGTTCTTCTGCGCGCTGCGCCAGGCGGCATCGAGATCGGCCAGACGGGCTAGCTTTTCGCCGATCTTGCCCTCGAGCCCACGCGGCGTCGGGCGATACCAGTGCGGCTCGCGCATGCCGTCGGGCACGTAGGTCTCGCCGGCCGCATACGCGTCGGGCTCGTCGTGCGCGTAACGGTATTCGCGGCCATAGCCGAGCTCTTCCATCAGCTTGGTCGGCGCGTTGCGCAGATGCACGGGCACGGGACGCGAACGATCCTTGCTGACGAACCGCCGCGCCTCGTTATAAGCCATGTAGCCCGCATTCGATTTGGGCGCCACGGCCAGGTAGATCAGCGCCTGTGCGAGCGCGAGCTCGCCTTCGGGCGTGCCCAGGCGTTCGTAGGTTTCAGCGGCGTCGAGCGCGATGCGCGGCGCACGCGGATCAGCAAGACCGATATCCTCCCACGCCATGCGCACGATGCGCCGCGCGAGGTAGCGCGGGTCCACGCCGCCGTCGAGCATGCGGCAGAACCAATACAGTGCGCCGTCGGGATTGCTGCCTCGCACTGACTTATGCAGCGCGCTGATCTGATCGTAAAACGCGTCGCCCCCTTTGTCGAAGCGGCGCAGGTTCTCCGTCAGTGCACTCGCGATCAACGCGCCATCGATTTCGCCAACCTTCTGCGCGGCCGCCGCGCGCGCCACGATCTCGACGTTGTTGAGCAGCTTGCGGCCGTCGCCGTCGGCCGACCCGATCAGCGCCTCGTTGGCCTCGTCGGTGATCGCCAGGCCGCCGAGTTCGCTCAGGGCGCGTGCGAGCAACTCATGCTGCTCGTCGTCGTCGAGACTCTTGAGTACGTACACGGCCGCGCGCGACAGCAATGCGCTGTTGACCTCGAACGACGGGTTCTCGGTCGTCGCGCCGATGAACACGAACAGGCCCGACTCCACGTGCGGCAGGAACGCATCCTGCTGGCTCTTGTTGAAGCGATGCACTTCGTCGACGAACACGAGCGTGCGCCGGCCATGCGCGCGATGCGCCTGCGCGAGCTCGACGGCCTCGCGAATGTCCTTCACGCCCGACAGCACGGCCGACAGCGCGATGAATTCGGCATCGAACGCGTTCGCCATGAGCCGCGCGAGCGTCGTCTTGCCGACACCAGGCGGGCCCCACAGGATCATCGAATGCGGCTCACCCGACTCGAACGCGACGCGCAACGGCTTCATCGGCCCGAGCAGGTGCTTCTGGCCGATCACATCGTCGATCGTGCGGGGCCGCAGCCTTTCGGCGAGCGGCATGGCGACGCGGGGTTCTTCAAACATGGCGTGATCCGAATGAGCTCGGCGCGGCACAGCGTCGATGCGTCACGCAGCGCGCACGCATGGCGGCCCCGCGCCGATCAACCGTTGATGACATCGGCGCCCTTGGGCACCGTGAACTTGAACGCGTCGGCCTTGAGCGGCGGGTTCTTCTGAATGTTGGAGAACGTCAACAGCGTCACGTTGCCGAACACGTCGTGCAGCTCCATCGCTTCGAGATTGCCGTCGCGAAAGCCGATGCCGACGCGCTGAAATTGCGTGTCGCGCGCCTTCGGAATCAGCTCGAGCCAGTCGATACCCTGCTTCACGCCCGCATCGCGCAGCGTGAAGTTCTGCTCGAGGTCGTTGCTGCCGAACAAGATCGCAGCCGGGCTCGCGCCGAGCGCGCCACCCAACTTGCGCACCGTGACCTGATTGAGGTCCTTGTCGTAGACGTACAGATTCTCGCCGTCGGCTTGCAGCACCTGCTGGTAGGGCTTCTCGTACGACCAGATGAATTTGCCGGGACGCGCGAACACGAACGTGCCGCTCGAGGTACCGCCGAGCGTCGGCATCGAGGCGCCGCTTGCCGCTTGCGCCTTCGACGGCGCCTTCACTTCGCGCTGCACGAATTCGCCGCGCGCCGCGTGCACTTGCGCGACGAACGCCTTCAGTTGCGCGGTGCCACTCGCGAACGCGGCCGGCGCGCAAGCCAGCAGCGCGGCGCCAAGTACGGCGAGGCCCGCTGCTCGTGCACGCAAGGAAAGAAAACGGGCCGGTTGCCGGAACGAATGCTGCATGAGAGTGATTCTCCGTGAATGAACTGAGCGCACTGGCGAGAGGCATGCCACCGCGGGTGTGCGGCTACTCGGCGTCACGCGCCGGCACTAGAATTTCGCGGTTGCCGTTCGACGACATCGCCGAAACGAGCCCCGACTGCTCCATCTGCTCGAGCAATCGCGCGGCCCGGTTGTAGCCGATGCGCAAATGCCGCTGCACGAGCGAGATCGACGCGCGCCGATGCTTGACGACGATCTCGACGGCCTGATCGTAAAGCGGGTCCGCTTCGCCGCCGCCTGCCCCGCCGGCCTGCGCGTCGCCCGAGCCTTCGTCGCCCTCGCCGGCCACGCCACCCTCGAGAATGCCCTCGATGTAGTTGGGCTCGCCCTGCTCCTTGAGCTTTTCGACGACGCGATGCACTTCGTCATCGGACACGAACGCGCCGTGCACACGCACAGGCAGTCCCGTGCCGGGCGGCAGATACAGCATGTCGCCCATGCCGAGCAGCGACTCGGCGCCCATCTGATCGAGAATCGTGCGCGAATCGATCTTCGACGACACCTGGAACGCCATACGCGTCGGCACGTTGGCCTTGATGAGCCCCGTGATGACGTCGACCGACGGACGCTGCGTCGCCAGGATCAGGTGGATGCCGGCCGCACGCGCCTTTTGCGCGATCCGCGCGATGAGCTCCTCGACCTTCTTGCCGACGACCATCATCAGATCGGCTAGCTCGTCGATGACGACGACGATGTTGGGCAGACGCGTGAGCGGCTCGGGCGCCTCAGGCGTGAGGCTGAACGGATTCGGCAGTTTCTCCTCGCGCTTGGCCGCGTCGTCGATCTTGTTGTTGTAGCCCGCGAGGTTGCGCACGCCGAGCTTGCTCATGAGCTTGTAGCGCCGCTCCATCTCGGCCACGGCCCAGTTCAGCGCATGGCCGGCCTGGCGCATGTCCGTGACGACCGGGCACAGCAAATGCGGAATGCCTTCGTAGACGCTCATTTCGAGCATCTTCGGATCGATCAGGATCATCCGCACGTCTTCGGCACTGGCCTTGTAGAGCAGCGACAGGATCATCGCGTTGATGCCGACCGACTTGCCCGAGCCCGTCGTGCCCGCTACGAGCAAGTGCGGCATCTTGGCAAGATCGGCGCACACGGGCTTGCCGCTGATGTCCTTGCCCAGGCCCATCGTGAGCTTCGACGGGGCATCGGCATAGACCTCCGAGCCGAGAATTTCCGACAGCCGGACCGTCTGGCGGCGCTGGTTCGGCAGCTCGAGCGCCATGCAGTTCTTGCCCGGGATCGTCTCGACGACGCGGATCGACACGAGCGACAGCGAGCGAGCGAGATCCTTGGCCAGGTTGACGATCTGGCTACCCTTGACGCCCGTCGCGGGCTCGATTTCGTAACGCGTGACGACAGGGCCCGGGTACGCCGCGACGACGCTGACGTCGACGCCGAAGTCCTTGAGCTTCTTCTCGATCAGACGCGAGGTGAACTCGAGCGTATCGGCCGAGATCGACTCCTGCACGGCCGGCGCCGCGTCGAGCAACGCGATCGGCGGCAGCGTCGAATCGCCGGGCAGATCGGCGAACAGCGGCTGTTGCTTCTCGCGCTCGACGCGCTCGGACTTGGCGGGCGCGATGACGGGCGGCACGATCGTGACAGGCTCGTGCTCCTCGAGCTTGACGCGGGTCTGCTCGACCTTGCCCTCGCGCTTGACCGCGGCCGCTTCGCCGAGCTTACGGTCGCGCCCGGCCTCGCGGCGCAGCTTCGCCAACGTGACGGCGGAGATGATCGCGTCGCCGACACGCTCGGCCACCGACAGCCACGAAAAGCGGAAGTACAGCGACAGGCCGATCCCGAACGCGAGCAGCAGCGCGAGCGTGCCGCCGGTGAAGCCGAGCGCATGCGAGATACCGCGCGCGATCGCGTCGCCGACGATGCCGCCCGGCGCGCGCGGCAGCGGCACGCGCAGCGACCACATGCGCAGCGCCTCGATACCGTCGCAAGCGAGCAACACGAGCACGAACGCGAACGCATCGGTCACCCACGAGTGGCGCGGCGCCTCTTCGTCGGGCGCCGCTTGCTCGTTCAGGCGCCGGTAGTTGGCGGCGATGCGCCGCGCGAGCAGCACCACCCACCAATAGGCCGACAGGCCGAACAGCAGCAGCAGGATGTCGGAGGTCCAGGCGCCGACGCGCCCGGCCCAGTTCGCGATGCGTTCGACTTGTTGCGCGTGCGTCCAGCTCGGATCGTGTCGGCTGTAGCTGACGAGCGCCATCACCAGGAACACGCCGAGCGCGACCTGCAAGAGCCAGCGGATTTCGGTGAAAAGGCGCGACATGCGATGCGGCAAGGCTTGCGCGTGCGCCGAATAAGGAGCTTTGGCCATGAATCCGTAGGGGTTGGCGTGCCGCCCGAGAAGGGCTCGGCCGCGCCGGTCATTCGATGCGGGCTATTGTAAACGTTGCGTCGGGCGCCCGGCTGTAAATGAGGGTAACGCCACTCGCCCCACACTATCGCGCCGATTGAAAGCACAGCGGGCAGCGCGTCGAACAGACCTTTATAATGCGCGGATACGCCCTCACCTATCGCTGCGGTGCGGCCGTACGGCGTCAATCGAGCCGCGCAAGCCTGGCGTGCCGGGCTTTGCACACTCGCTCGCAGCCGAGCGGCCCTTGTTGCCCACGCGGTACTTTCTTACGGATTGCTGCCCCATGTCCACGCGCAAACACGCCAAAGTCCTGATTCTCGGTTCCGGCCCTGCCGGCTATACGGCTGCCGTCTACGCCGCTCGCGCCAACCTCTCGCCGATGCTGATCACGGGCCTCGCCCAAGGCGGCCAGCTGATGACGACGACCGACGTCGAAAACTGGCCGGCCGACGCGAACGGCGTGCAGGGCCCCGAGCTGATGCAACGCTTTCTCGACCACGCCGAACGCTTCAAGACCGAGATCGTCTTCGATCACATCCACACGGCCAAGCTGAACGAGAAGCCGATCCGCCTGATCGGCGACTCGGGCGAATACACGTGCGATTCCTTGATCATCGCGACGGGCGCCTCGGCGCAGTACCTGGGCCTGCCCTCGGAAGAATCGTTCATGGGCCGCGGCGTGTCCGCCTGCGCGACCTGCGATGGCTTCTTCTACAAGCAGCAGCATGTGGCCGTCGTCGGCGGCGGCAACACGGCAGTTGAAGAAGCGCTGTATCTGGCCGGCATCGCGAGCAAGGTGACGGTCGTCCACCGCCGCGACAAATTCCGTGCCGAGCCGATCCTCATCGACCGCCTGCTCGAGAAGGAGAAGGAAGGTGTCGTCGAGATCAAGTGGAATCATGTGCTCGACGAGGTGAAGGGCGACGATTCGGGCGTGACGGGCCTGCGCATCAAGCACACGCAGACGGGCGAGGCGACCGACGTCGCGCTGCAAGGCGTGTTCATCGCCATCGGGCACAAGCCGAACACCGACATCTTCGCGGGCCAGCTCGAGATGAAGAACGGCTACATCATCACGAACGGCGGCCTGAACGGCAATGCCACGGGCACGAGCGTGCCGGGCGTGTTCGCTGCTGGCGACGTGCAGGATCATGTCTATCGCCAGGCCATCACGAGCGCCGGCACGGGTTGTATGGCCGCACTCGATGCGCAGCGGTACCTCGAAAGCATCCACGAGCTCCATCAGGACCACGTGATGAGCGCAGAGGTCGATCGCTAACCGAGCGTCCGTCGGCGTACCCGCCGCCGTGCCCGTTCGCACGGGCGCGGCACACCAAGGGTCGCGGCGTCACGCCCGCGGCCCTTTTTGCGTCGGCGGGCCTCGCTTGGCCAAGCGCCTCGCAGCGCTGATAGCCTCCTGCATTCCCTTTTTAGCCTCTTTGGCAAGCACACGTCTATCGTCATGGCGAAGAACCGATCCCGTCCGAACGAGCCCGCGCGCAGCGATACCGGCACGCGCGGCCTGGCGCTCAACGATCTGGCCGGCCTGCGCGATGCGCTCAAGCAGAGCACCGAGCAACGCGAACGCGAGCGCATCGCCGCGGCCAAGGCCGCGCGCGAAGCCGCCGCCGATGCCAACCTGTTTCGCCGCGAAGTCGGCGAGGTGGCACCGCTGAAAGCCGACAAGCGGGCCCCGCACAGCCGCACGCCACCGCCCGCGCTGCCGCTGCAGACGCAGCGCGACGAGCAGGCCGTCCTGAACGAGGCGATCTCCGACGAGTTCGACCCCGAGGTGCTGCTCGACACCGACGACACGCTGTTCTACTGCCGCCCCGGCATTAGCCAGGAAGTCGTGCGCAAGCTGCGGCGCGGCGACTGGATCGTGCAGTCGCAGATCGACCTGCATGGCATGCGCCGCGACGAGGCACGCGAAGCGCTGGCCGAGTTCATCCGCGAAGCCGTCAAGCGCGGGCTGCGCTGCGTGCGCGTGATCCACGGCAAAGGGCTCGGCTCGGTCGGCAAGGAGCCCGTACTCAAAGGCAAGGTGCGCGCGTGGCTCGTGCAGAAAGCCGAAGTCATCGCGTTCTGTCAGGCGAGGCCGCATGACGGCGGCGCCGGCGCGGTGCTCGTGCTGTTGCAACCGGGCGCGACGCACCCGGGCGCAGGTCGTGGAGAACGGGAGCCTCACGGTGCATCCTAGGCTCACGCTCGCCCTCACCCTCATCGAAGCGGTCGCGATTCTGGCGTACGCGATCTCGGGTTTCATCGAAGCGCGCAAGCGCCGGCTCGACGCGGTCGGCACGTTTCTCGTCGGCTTCGCCACGGCATTCGGCGGCGGCACCGTGCGCGATGTGCTGCTCGAGCACCGGCCTTTCTACTGGGTCGAGCACCAGACCTACGTGATCGTGCTGTTCGTCGCGTCGCTGTTCGCGCCGTTCGTGCTGCGCACGCTCTCGCGCCTGTTTTCCGAGCGCGCGTTGCTCGTGGCCGATGCAATCGGGCTGGGCCTGTTCAGCATCTCGGGCACGTCGATCGCGCTCGAGGCGGGCATGCCGGCATTCACGGCGACTCTGATGGGCGTTGCGACGGGCGTGTTCGGCGGCCTCATTCGCGACGTGCTCTGCAATGTCGTCCCGCTGATCCTGCGCGATTCGCGCCCTTACGCCACCTGTGCGTTCGCGGGCTGCTGGCTGTATCTGCTACTCGACCACTTCGATGTCGATTCGGTCTACAGCCTCATCATCGCCACCGCGTTCATCCTCATTGCGAGGCTCGTGACGTTCAAGCTCAACGTGCGGCTGCCGCATTGAAAGGGAACGGCGAGCCCGGGCGGGCTCGCCGTCAAAAGACCGATCAGGCGATGCGCGCCTCGGTGGACGGATCGAACAACACGGCCTTGGAAACATCGAACAGCAGCGGCATCGTCTGCAACGGCTGCGGATTCGCGGCCGGGTGCACGCGGCTGACGGTGCGCTTGCCGTTGACCTGCGCGAACACGAGCGTATCGGGGCCCGTAGGCTCGATCACGTCGACCTTCACGTCGATCTGCTGAAGTGCCTCGCCTTGGCCGTTGTGCGCGCTGCGGGCATCGGTGATGCGCTCGGGCCGCAGGCCGAGGATCACCTGACGGCCGACATGGCTCTTCACGCGAGCCGCGTCGAAGGGCAGGTTCAGCACGCCGCGCATCACGCCCGTGTCGATCTCGATGCCGATGCCGGCGCCCTGCTCCACGAGCTTGCCTTCGATGAAGTTCATCGGCGGTGCGCCGATGAAGCCGGCCACGAACAGGTTCGACGGCGAATCGTAGATGTCCTGCGGCGCACCGAACTGCTGCACGACGCCGTCCTTCATCACGGCGATGCGGTCGCCGAGCGTCATCGCCTCGATCTGATCGTGCGTGACGTAGACGATCGTCGTGCCGAGACGCTGATGCAGCAGCTTGATCTCGGAGCGCATCTCGATGCGCAGCTTCGCGTCGAGGTTCGAGAGCGGTTCGTCGAACAGGAACATGACGGGATCGCGCGCGAGCGCACGGCCCATCGCGACGCGCTGACGCTGGCCGCCCGAGAGCTGGCCCGGCTTGCGATCGAGCAGGTGCTGGATTTGCAGCATCTGCGAAACACGCTCGACGATCTGCTGTTGCTCCTGCTTCGGCACCTTGCGGATGTTCAGCCCAAACGAGATGTTCTCGCGCACCGTCATCGACGGATAGAGCGCGTACGACTGGAACACCATCGCAATGTCGCGATCCTTCGGCGAAAGATCGTTGACGAGTTTGCCGTCGATGCGGATTTCGCCCTTGGTCACCGTCTCGAGGCCGGCGATCATGTTGAGCAGCGTGGACTTCCCGCACCCTGAGCCGCCGACGAGAATCAGGAACTGACCGTCCTCGATCTCGATGTCGACGCCCTTCAGGACGGGCACGCCGTTCGGATAGGTCTTGTATACGTCGCGGATGGAAAGGCTTGCCATGCTGAGAATCCTTTAATCTGCTGTGCAGCTTTCGAGAATGCGTTGCACTACTTGCGCGAGCCTCGCGAGTGAAGCGAGGCTCCCTCGTTCAACCCTTCACCGCGCCCGCCGTCAGGCCGCGCACGAAGTAACGGCCGGCGATCACGTAGACGAGCAGCGTCGGCAGCGCCGCGATGATCGCGCCCGCCATGTCGACGTTGTATTCCTTCACGCCCGTCGACGTATTCACGAGGTTGTTCAGCGCCACGGTAATCGGCATCGAATCGACGCCCGAGAACACGATACCGAACAGGAAGTCGTTCCAAATCTGCGTGAATTGCCAGATCAAGCACACCATGAAGATCGGCAGCGACACGGGCAGCAAGATACGCAGGAAGATCGTGAAGAAACCCGCGCCGTCGATGCGCGCGGCCTTGACGAGTTCGGCTGGCACGCTGACGTAGAAGTTGCGGAAGAACATCGTCGTGAACGCGATGCCGTAGACCACGTGCACGACGACGAGGCCCGTGATCGTGTTCGAGATGCCGACGAAGCCGAGCAGACGCGCCATCGGCAGCAGGATCGTCTGGAACGGGATGAAGCAGCCGACGAGCAGCATCGTGAAGAGCGCGTCGGCGCCACGGAAACGCCAGTGCGTGAGCACGTAGCCGTTGAACGCACCGATGATCGACGAGATGAACACGGCAGGAATCACCATGCGCACCGAGTTCAGGAAGAACGGCTTCATGCCGTCGCAGCGCACGCCGGTACAGGCTTCGCTCCACGCCTTCACCCACGGGGCGAAGGTCCAGTGCGACGGCGGCGTCAGCAGGTTGCCCGTGCGCAGCTCGTTGATGTCCTTGAACGACGTCGACAACATCACGTAGATCGGGAACAGGAAGTACAGCGCAAACAGCAGCAGAGCCGCATAGATGACCGCGCGACTGATCGTCAGCTTAGGCTGCATTGCGGGTGCTCCTCGATTCCAGATACATGAGCGGCACGAGCACCGCGACGACGGTGGCCAGCATCATCATCGACGACGCCGCGCCGACGCCGAGCTGCCCACGGTTGAACGAGAACGTGTACATGAAGATGGCCGGCAGCGACGACGACGTGCCGGGACCACCCGCCGTCAGCGCGACGACGAGGTCGAACGTCTTGATCGCGATGTGGCACAGGATCAGGAGCACCGAGAAGAACACGGGCCGCATGCTCGGAATCACGATCTTGCGGTAGATCGTCGGCAGCGTCGCGCCGTCGACCTGGGCGGCCTTGAAGATTTCGGCATCGACGCCGCGCAGGCCCGCGAGAAACAGCGCCATCACGAAGCCCGTCGATTGCCAGACGGCCGCGATCACGATACAGAAGATGGCCTTGTCGGGATCGTCGAGCCAGTCGAACGAAAAGCTGGTCCAGCCCCAGTCGTGCATGACCTTCTCGAGACCGAGGCCCGGATTCAGAATCCACTGCCAGGCCGTGCCGGTCACGATGAACGACAGTGCCATCGGGTAGAGGAACACGGCGCGCAGCGCGCCTTCGTTGCGAATCTTCTGATCGAGGAGAATCGCGAGAAAGAGACCGAGCCCGACGCACACGCCGATGAACGGGATGGCGAACCAGCCGAGGTTCTTGGCCGAGGTCCACCACACGTCGTTCTCGAACAATTCGGAATACCGCTGGAGGCCGGCGAACCCGTAGTTCGGCATCAGCCGCGAATTGGACAGCGACAGATAACCGGTGATCAGAATGAAGCCGTAGACGAACACCAGGCTGATCGCCACGCTCGGTGCGAGCACGAGCTTGGGAATCCAGCGATCGGCGAGCGCCGCCAGCGACGACGTGCCGCGAGGCGCGGGTGCGACGTTCTTGTCGTTGCCGCTAAGAGAGGCAGCCACTGCTCTACTCCTATGCAAAGCTAAAAACTTGCCTGCCGGCCCACCCGGCGATCCCGAAACGCGATGCGCGGGCGGACAGGCATGGGGTGATGCGAACGGCGGCTCAGCACGATGCACCGCGCCGCCCGATGCCCGCTTCGCTTACTTCGTCTTCGCCGCCTTCGCGAGCGCCTGCACCGCGCTCTTGGAGTCTTGCGACGAGTTCATGAACTTCGTGACGACGTCGGAGATCGCGCCGGCCGTTGCGTCGGACTGCGCCATGCCGTGCGCGAGCGACGGCACGTAGCCGCCGGCCTGGATGGCCGCCTGCTCATCCGCGTACGACTTCTTCGCGCAGTCGTCGAACTTGGCCATCGACACGCCGAGGCGCACCGGGACCGAACCCTTGTTCAGGCTGAACTGCTCCTGGAACTCCGGGCTCATGATGGTCTTGGCCATGGCGAGCTGGCCCGGCGTCGCCGCCTTCTGGCCCTTCTGCTGGAAGAACACGAACGAGTCGACGTTGAACGTGTAGGCCTTGTCCGTACCCGGCACCGGCGCGCAGAGGTAGTCGCTGCCCGCCTTCTTGTTCGCGTTCGCGAACTCGCCCTTGGCCCAGTCGCCCATGAACTGCATGCCGGCCTTGTTGTTGATGACCATCGCCGTCGCGAGGTTCCAGTCACGGCCCGTGCGGCCCGTGTCGAAGTAGCCCTGGATCTTGCGCACCGTGTCGAACACTTGAAGCATCTTGTCCGAGGTCAACGTCTTCTGGTCGAGGTCGACGAGCGCCTTCTTATAGAAATCGGCGCCTTGCGACAGCACGACGTCTTCCCACAGCGTGAGGTCTTGCCACGGCTGACCGCCCATCGCGATCGGCATGATGCCTGCGGCCTTCATCTTGTCGGCCACGGCGAAGAACTCGGGCCACGTCGTCGGCACCTTGCCGCCGGCCTTGTCGAGCGCAGCCTTGTTGATATAGAGCCAGTTCACGCGATGCACCGAGAATGGTGCGGCGACGTAGTGGCCGTCGGCTTGCATGATCTTGTCGATCTGCGGCGGCAGATTCTTCTTCCAGTCGCCCGCGGCCTGATCGATGTTGACGAGCACGCCCTGGTCAGCCCAGTCCTTGATCAGCGGACCCTTGATCTGCGCGGCGGTCGGCGCGTTGCCCGAGATCACCTGCGTCTTGAGCGCGGTCATCGCCGCCGCGCCGGCACCGCCCGCGACCGCGAAGTCCTTCCACGTGTAGCCCTGCTTGGTCATGTCGTCCTTCAGCACGCCGACGGCTTTCGACTCGCCGCCCGACGTCCACCAATGCAGCACTTCAACGGACTCGGCCGCCTGCGCCGCCGAGATGCCGGCCATCAGCCCCGTAGCGCACAGTGCAGCCATGATCGCGCGAACTTTCATTCTTTATCTCCTCCGGAACACCTGATCAAGATACGGTCCATCCCTGCTTGAAGTCGCCTGGGAACGGTGGTTGGGTGAAACAGAACAACAATGGGGTGGCCGAGCCTCGGTGGACGCACGCACGCGCGCCGGCGGGCCGCATGCCCGGCCGGGAAGGCTCTCAGGAAATGAGCGATTCGCAACTCAACGACTGTCTCCTGTTTTGATTTCGGCCCGCACCGCGTCGCACGGCAAAGGCTCGGGAGGGCTAGCGCATCATGTCACGCATGCGCTGCTAACATGCAACGCGCAATGCGTCGTGGATGCATTGCGCGCCGCGTTGTTTCGGCGCAAGCGCCGTGCCGCTGCTCGCGGCCACACGCTTTTTGCACTGAATCAACGCTACCTCTTGATTTGGATTGTAGTTAAACTACAATTCAGTGTCAAAAATATTTTTATCGCGCTACACGCTTGAACGCCGCACCTCTCTAGCAACCCTCGACCTTCGGCTCACGACTCATGCAAATCGACTCAGGCTTCACCTTCGTCCTCTTCGGCGGAACCGGCGATCTGTCGATGCGAAAGATCCTTCCGGCCCTGTATGAAGCCCACCGTGCGGGCATGCTGTCCGAGCACGGCAAGATCGTCGCGGTCGCGCGCCACGCGGCCGATCGCGACGGCTACATCGAGTGGGTCAACGGCAACGTCAAGGGCCATGTCGCCAAGAACGGCTTCGACGAAAACGTGTGGCAACGCTTCCTCGAGCGCATCTCTTACGTGAAGCTCGACCTCGGCAAGCCCGAGGATTTCGTGCTGTTGCGCGACGCGCTCGAAGGCCATGTCGGCACGCGCGTGTTCTATCTCGCGACGGGGCCGTCGCTGTTCGTGCCGATCTGCCGCGCGCTCGCGTCGGTGGGCTTGAACCAGCACGCGCGCATCGTGCTTGAGAAGCCGCTCGGCTACGATCTGCACTCGTCCAACGCGATCAACGACGCGGTCGGCGAGATCTTCGCGGAAGATCAGATCTATCGGATCGATCACTACCTCGGCAAGGAGCCCGTGCAGAACCTGCTCGCGCTGCGCTTCGGCAACGCGCTGTTCGAGCCGCTGTGGCGCCGCGAGTGGGTGGAAAGCATTCAGATCACGATCGCCGAGGAACTCGGTGTCGAAGGCCGCGGCGATTTCTACGACAACACGGGTGCGCTGCGCGACATGGTGCAGAACCACCTGCTGCAGTTGCTCTCGATCGTCGCGATGGAGCCGCCGCACTCGATGGATTCGGACTCCGTGCGCGACGAGAAGCTGCGCGTGCTGCGCTCGCTCAAGCCCATCGATACGGCCGACATCGGCAAAGTCGCCGTGCGCGGCCAGTACCACGCGGGCGTGATCAAAGGCGCCGCGGTCCCGGCCTACGCCACCGAGCATGGCGTGAAGTCGCAGAGCACGACCGAGACATTCGTCGCACTGAAGGTCGAGATCGAGAACTGGCGCTGGTCGGGCGTGCCGTTCTTCCTGCGCACGGGCAAGCGGCTCGCTGAGCGAGTGGCAGAGATCGTCGTCAACTTCCGCCCCGTGCCGCATTCGGCGCTCGGTGCGCCGGCACTGCGCCCGGGTGCGAATCGGCTCGTGATCCGCCTGCAGCCGAACGAGTCGATCCGTCTGTACTGCCTCGCCAAGCAGCCCGGCGAAGGCATGAACCTAGCCAGCGTGCACCTCGATCTCGCGTTCGACCAGTTCTTCAAGGAAGGCCAGATGGAGGCGTATCAGCGCCTGCTGCTCGACGTGATCAACGGCCGTCTTGCCCTGTTCGTGCGGCGCGACGAGCAAGAGGCGGCCTGGCGCTGGGTGGAGCCAATCCTCAACGAATGGGTGCAGTCGAACAAGCCGCCCAAGCCGTACGCATCGGGCACCTGGGGGCCGGCCGCGGCGAGCGCGATGCTCGCGCAGCACGGCACTTGCTGGCTCGAAGAAGAGAACTGACGTCGACGAGGCAAACTTCCGGTGCGCGACGCGCACCGCGTAGACAAAGTCGAATCGACATACAAAAAGCAGTCTGGAGGAGAAGTGATCGAGCTTCACGCTTTTGACGACCAGTCCGCCCAAACGGGTGCGCTGGCCAAAGCAGTCGGCGACGCGCTCAAGGCGTCGCTGACCGCCACACCTGCCCGCTCCCGCGTCACGCTCGCGGTATCGGGCGGCACGAGCCCCCGTCCGTTCCTGCAAACGCTGGCCGGCGAGCGCACGCTCGACTGGCGCAACGTCGACGTCACGCTCGTCGACGATCGTTGGGTGCCCGACCTCGACGTCGCCAGCAACGCCCGCCTCGTGCGCGAAACGCTGCTGCGCGAGCACGCCGCCGACGCGCGCTTTCTTCCGCTCGTCGATGTGGGCACGACGCTCGAAGCCCACGTCGCCGCGCTGAACGCCGACCCGGCGCGCGCCCTGCCCCATGTCGCCGTACTGGGCATGGGCGAAGACGGCCATACGGCGTCGCTGTTCGCCGATGCGCCCGAGTGGCCGCACATTATCGCGCCGAGCGCGGCCCGGTTCGTCGCCGTGCATCCTGGGCAGGCACCGCATGCCCGCGTGAGTCTGTCGCTGAACGCGCTCGTGCATGTCGAGCGGCTGTTCCTGCTGATCGCCGGCCGCAGCAAGCTCGACGTGCTGAACGCCGCTTGCTCGGCGCCGCAAGAAAACGCCATCTCGAAGCTGGCAAACGACAAGGGAGTCAGACTCGATGTCTACTGGTGTGCAAACTAAAGCAGTTTCGCTTCCCGGCGCACCGCCGCATGCCGACGGCCCGCGCTTGCTCGCCGACATCGGCGGCACGAATGCGCGCTTTGCACTCGAAACGGCGCCCGGGGACATCTCGCAGATTCGCGTCTATCCGTGCGCCGAGTACCCGGGCGTCGAGGACGTGCTGCGCAAGTATCTGAAAGACACGAAGATCGGCCGCGTCAATCACGCGGCGATCGCCATCGCGAACCCGGTCGACGGCGACCAGGTCAGCATGACCAACCACAACTGGACGTTCTCGATCGAGGCGACGCGTCGCTCGCTCGGCTTCGATACGCTGCTCGTCGTCAACGACTTCACGGCGCTCGCCATGGCGCTGCCCGGCCTCACCGATGCGCAGCGCGTGCATATCGGCGGCGGCACGCGGCGCCAGAACAGCGTGATCGGCCTGCTCGGGCCCGGCACGGGCCTGGGCGTCTCAGGTCTGATTCCCGCCGACGACCGCTGGATCGCACTCGGCAGCGAAGGCGGCCACGCCACGTTCGCTCCGGCGGACGAGCGCGAGGATCTGGTGCTGCACTATGCGCGCAAGAAGTGGTCGCACGTGTCGTTCGAGCGTGTCGCGGCCGGCCCCGGTATCGAGCTCATCTATCGCGCACTGGCCGCCCGCGACAAGAAACGCGTGCCCGCCTCGCTCGATCCGGCCGATGTCGTCACGCGCGCCCTGGCCGGCGAGCCGCTCGCCGCAGAAGCGGTCGACTGCTTCTGCGGCATTCTCGGCACGTTCGCGGGCAACATCGCCGTCACGCTTGGCGCGCTCGGTGGCATCTATATCGGCGGCGGTGTGGTGCCCAAGCTCGGCGAGTTCTTCGCCCGGTCGTCGTTCCGCCAGCGCTTCGAGGCGAAGGGGCGCTTCGAAGCCTATCTCGCCAACGTACCGACCTACGTCATCACGGCCGACTATCCGGCATTCCTCGGCGTGTCGGCAATCCTGGCCGAACAGCTGTCGAACCGCACGGGCGCAAGCGGCTCGGCCGTCTTCGAACGCATCCGCCAGATGCGCGACGCGCTGACGCCGGCCGAGCGCCGCGTAGCCGATCTCGCACTGAACCACCCGCGTTCGATCATCAGCGATCCGATCGTCGACATCGCGCGCAAAGCCGATGTGAGCCAGCCCACGGTGATTCGCTTCTGCCGCTCGCTCGGCTGCCAGGGCTTGTCCGATTTCAAGCTCAAGCTGGCCACGGGCCTCACGGGCACGATTCCGGTCAGCCACAGCCAGGTTCACCTTGGCGACACGGCGACCGACTTCGGCGCGAAGGTGCTCGACAATACGGTGTCGGCGATCCTGCAGTTGCGCGAGCATCTGAACTTCGAGCACGTCGAGCGTGCGATCGACCTGCTCAACGGCGCGCGCCGCATCGAGTTCTACGGGCTCGGCAACTCGAACATCGTCGCGCAGGACGCGCACTACAAGTTCTTTCGCTTCGGCATCCCGACGATCGCCTACGGCGACCTCTATATGCAGGCCGCCTCGGCCGCACTGCTCGGCAAGGGCGACGTCATCGTCGCGGTGTCGAAGTCAGGCCGCGCGCCGGAACTGCTACGCGTGCTCGACGTCGCCATGCAGGCCGGCGCGCAGGTAATCGCGATCACCTCGAGCAACACGCCGCTCGCCAAGCGGGCGACGGTGGCGCTCGAGACCGATCACATCGAGATTCGCGAGTCGCAGTTGTCGATGATTTCACGCATCCTGCATCTCGTGATGATCGACATTCTGGCGGTGGGCGTTGCAATTCGCCGGGCCGCGCCCAGTACGGACGTGACCAAGGCGGTTGCCAAGGCACGCTCGACGAGTACCGACGACGCGGTCGCCGTGCTCGATTGGCTCAGCCATGGCGCGGGCGCCCCCTCCTCGGCCACCGACTAGCCGAGGGCCACGCCTCAAGCAAACCCTCATACGAAACGCCGCACGCGCGACTACACTGACCTTGCCGACGTTCGCCACGATCGCCGGCTTTTCATCGAATTTGGACCCGCCCGGACACCGCGCGGGTCTTTTTTTGTCCATCCACTTCGCATATCGAACTATTCGGAATGCTTGCGGCCACCGGTGGTGGCGCCTCGGAGCGGGCAGCCGGTAGCAACGCTTCGCCTATTGTTGCGACGTATTCGCAACAATGGGGCCAGCCTGACCGTTGCGCGCCAGCAACATATCAAATCGTTAATTAAATACTCACAGTCGTGGGAAGGACCAGCTGGCGTGGATTTGGCGATAGCTCCAGGTGAAAAAGTCCGTTTCAAAAATCGCAACAATTTCCGGCAAGTAGTGTTTCCACTAATGAGGCGCGGGCTTTCGGATGCCTAGTATCGGCAGGACTGCTTGGACTACTCAGCGCAACCTCGTTCGCGAGGCGCGCGTGTCCGCCGCACTCCAACCCTATCCGGGTGCTCAAAACTGCAACTGCCTCTCAACGTCTCGGAGACCATTTGATGAAAAAATCGCTTATCGCCCTCGCAGTGACGAGCGCCATTGCAGCTCCTGCGTTCGCGCAAAACAGCGTGACGCTGTACGGGATCATCGATGTAGGTATCACGTACAACAACAACGCTGGCGGCCACGCTCAGTGGCTGGCACAAGACGGCATCGTCCAAGGTAGCCGCTGGGGCCTGAAGGGCGCCGAAGACCTGGGTGGCGGCACGAAGGCCATCTTCCAGTTGGAAAATGGTTTCCACCCGTTCAACGGCAAGCTGGGTCAAGGCGGCCTCGAGTTCGGCCGTCAAGCCTACGTCGGTCTGACGAACAACCAGTTTGGTACCCTGACCCTCGGCCGTCAATACGACCCGGTGGTCGACAACGCACAGCCGACGACCTTCAACGGTCAATGGGGCGCACTGTTCTCGCACCCGGCCGATATCGACAACACGGATAACGGCTTCCGCGTCAACAATGCGGTCAAGTACGTGTCGCCGCGCTTCGTCGGTCTCCAGGGCGAGGCCTTCTACGCGTTCGGCGGCCAAGCTGGCCAATTCAGCAACAAGAGCACGATCGGCGCCGGCCTGAACTACTCGGCCGGTCCGCTGTACATCGGCGCGGGCTATTTCTACGCGAAGAACCCTGCCGCTCAGTTCGCCGACGGCAACTTCTACGGCGGCGGCAACCAAAACCCGGCCGCTGTCTCGCCGACCAGCGGTATCTGGGGCCTCGTCGGTGCGCCGCAGAACATGCAAGTCATCAGCGCGGGCGCCAACTACACGCTCGGTCCGGTCTTGTTCGGCGGCAACTTCACGAACGTGAAGTTTGACAATGCGAACAACTCGGGCAGCTCGGTGTGGTTCAACAGCTATGAACTCTGGGGCCAATACAGCCTGACCCCGGCAGCAACGCTGGGTGCCGGCTACACGTTCACGGACGGCAAGGTCGACTCGACGGGTCAGCGTCCGAAGTATGGTCAGCTCAACGCGATCGCCGACTACGCTCTGTCGAAGCGCACCGACGTCTACGTGATGGGTATTTACCAGCACGCGATGTCCGGTGGTGTGACGGCCGACATCTACGCACCGGTCTTCGGCTCGAACGGCAACGGCGCAAGCACGACGTCGAACCAGGTCGTCGCTCGCATCGGCATGCGCCACAAGTTCTAAATCGCAGCACATACGCATGGTTGCCGCGGGCTTACGCCTGCGGCGCCACGCCGCAGTACCTTCGAAGCGCCGCTTTTGCGGCGCTTTTTTCTTTTCAGCCCCGCCCGGCGAGCCCCAGCCCGCATCGCCTATGCCGTTTGGCCAGCCGGCTTGCGAAGCGTTGGTCCGGTACAATTGCCGCATTGCATCGGACGCGCTCGCGCCCGCCTCTTCAACCGCCTCACAGCGGACTGCCCATTGAAGCCAGCTGATCCCATGTCCACGAATCAAGCCTTGTTCGAACGTGCCCGCCGAGTCATTCCCGGCGGTGTGAACTCGCCCGTACGCGCTTTCCGCTCCGTCGGCGGCACCCCGCCCTTCATCGCCCGCGCTCAAGGGCCCTACTTCTGGGACGCCGAGGGTGTTCGCTATATCGACTACATCGGCTCCTGGGGTCCGATGATCGTCGGCCACGTGCACCCGGAAGTGCTCGAAGCGGTGCAACGCGTGCTCGTGAACGGCTTCTCGTTCGGCGCACCGACCGAAGCCGAGATCGAGATTGCCGAGGAAATCGCCAAGCTGATGCCGACGATGCAGCAAGTGCGGTTCGTCTCGAGCGGCACCGAAGCGACGATGAGCGCGCTGCGCCTCGCGCGCGGGTTCACGAACCGCAGCCGCATCGTCAAGTTCGAGGGCTGCTACCACGGCCACGCCGACAGCCTGCTCGTGAAGGCCGGCTCGGGCCTGCTGACCTTCGGCAACCCGACCTCGGCCGGCGTACCGGCCGACATCGCCAAGCACACGACCGTGCTCGAGTACAACAACGCCGCGGCGCTCGAGGAGGCCTTCGGCGCGTTCGGGGACGAAATCGCAGCCGTCATCGTCGAGCCTGTCGCCGGCAATATGAATCTCGTGCGCGGCAACCCTGAATTCCTGAAGACGCTCCGCGCGCTGTGCACGAAGCATGGCGCCGTGCTGATCTTCGACGAAGTGATGTGTGGCTTTCGCGTGGCGCTCGGCGGCGCGCAGGCGCTGTACGGCATCGAGCCCGATCTCACGTGCCTCGGCAAGGTCATCGGCGGCGGCATGCCTGCTGCCGCATTCGGCGGCCGCCGCGACATCATGGCCCATCTCGCGCCCGAAGGTGGCGTCTATCAGGCGGGGACGTTGTCGGGCAACCCGATCGCCGTCGCGGCCGGCTTGAAGACGCTCGAGTTGATCCAGGCACCGGGCTTCTACGAGCGCCTGTCGGCACAAACGGCGCGTCTGACGAACGGTCTGGCCGCTTGCGCCCGCGACGCGCGTGTGCCGTTCAGCGCCGACGCCATCGGCGGCATGTTCGGCCTCTACTTCAACGAAACGGTGCCCGCGAGCTTCGCGGACGTGTCACGCAGCGACATCCCGCGCTTCAACACGTTCTTCCACAAGATGCTCGATGCGGGCGTCTACTTCGCGCCGTCGGCCTACGAGGCTGGGTTCGTCTCGAGCGCGCACGACGACGCCGTCATCGATGCAACACTGGCCGCTGCCCGCGATGCGTTCGCGGCGCTGGCCGCATAACGCGACGACGATGTTCTCGGAAGCCGACTTCACTCACATGCAACGCGCGCTCGCTCTGGCGGCGCGCGGCATGTACACGACGACGCCGAATCCGCGCGTCGGCTGCGTGCTGATCAAGGACGACGTAACGATCGGCGAAGGCTTCACGCAGCCGGCTGGCCAGGATCACGCCGAAGTACAAGCGCTCAAGGATGCGCGCCGGCGCGGTTTTGATCCGCGCGGCGCGACTGCCTATGTGACGTTAGAGCCGTGCAGCCATTTCGGCCGCACCCCGCCGTGCGCGCACGCGCTGATCGACGCGCAGGTCAAACGCGTGATCGCGGCGATGGAAGACCCGAATCCGCAGGTGTCGGGGCGCGGCCTCGCGATGCTGCGCGATGCCGGTATCGACGTGCGTTGCGGCCTGCTCGCGAACGAAGCGCGCGAACTCAACATCGGTTTCGTCTCGCGCATGACGCGCGCCCGGCCGTGGGTGCGCATGAAAATCGCGGGCTCGCTCGACGGGCGTACCGCCCTGCCCTCGGGCGAAAGCCAATGGATCACCGGTGCCGCGGCACGAGCCGACGGCCACGCGTGGCGCGCCCGCGCATGCGCGATCCTGACCGGCATCGGCACGGTACGCGAAGACGACCCGCAGCTGACTGTACGCGAAGTGGAGACCCCGCGTCAGCCGCTGCGCGTGCTCATCGACAGCCGCCTCGAGGTGCCGCTGACGGCCAAGCTGCTCGAAGGCGCCCCGCCGCTCGTGTTCTGCGCGCGAATCGACGACACCAATGCCGCGCGTGCCGAAGCCCTCGCCGCCCGTGGCGTCGAGATCGTCGAGCTCGCCAACGAACGCGGCAAGGTCGATCTGGCCGCGATGCTCAAGACGCTCGGCGCGCGCGGCATTAACGAACTGCACGTCGAGGCGGGCCACAAGCTGAACGGCTCGCTGCTGCGCGAAGGCTGCGTCGACGAGTTGCTCGTCTATCTGGCGCCGAGCCTGCTCGGTGCCAATTCGGCCGGCATGTTCGACCTGCCCGCGCCGGCCGCGCTCGAAGCGCGCACGCAGCTGACATTTCATGCGATCGAGCGCATCGGCGATGATTTGCGCATTCTTGCGCGCCTGCAACAGCAGGCCGCGCATACCTGAACGAATAAGGAGAGAACGGATGTTCACAGGCATCGTCGCGGCGGTCGGCCGCATCGAAACGGTTGAGCCCATCGGCACCGACGCACAGGCCGGCGTGCGCCTGACCGTCCAAGCAGGCGCGCTCGAATTGGGCGACGTCGCGATCGGCGACAGCATCGCGATTCAAGGCGCGTGCATGACGGTCATCGCCAAAACGACGCAGACGTTCGATGTCGACGTCTCACGCGAAAGCCTCAACTGTACGGTCGGACTCGGTGCGCCTGGCGAGGTCAACCTCGAAAAAGCGCTGACCGCGCACGAGCGGCTCGGCGGCCACATCGTGTCGGGCCACGTCGACGGCCTCGGCACCGTCACACGGATGACGCCGGTCGGCGAATCGCACGAGTTGCGCGTGCTCGCGCCGCGCGAGATCGGCCGCTATCTGGCCTACAAAGGCTCGATCACCGTCAACGGCGTGAGCCTGACCGTCAACAGCGTCGAGGACCGTGCCGACGGCACCGAGTTTTCGATCAACCTGATCCCGCATACGGTCGAAGTCACGACGCTGCGGCATGTGAAGGCCGGCGCTCAGGTCAATCTCGAAGTCGATCTGATTGCGCGGTATGTGGAGCGGATGCTCAGTGCGTCTCAGGACGGCCATAAGTCATTGAAATGATTGAATTTTTCAAGAGTTTCAGTCTACCGTCGTTTCAATTAAAAGTCACTGCATCTACAATTTTGTGACGGTATTTCTGACGGTATACGGCCGCTTTCTGCGGTTCGTATACCGTCACGCCTCCAGAATTAGGCCACATGAACGTACCCCAATTGACTACCTGCCGCGCCAGTATTGGGATCGGTGGCGATCGTCGAAGGCCGCTCCAGAGCCCTTAGTGCGGTGTCACGCCATTTTCTGGGCCTGAGCGTTTGATACGACACCCATGATCCCCGCCGCCCTTACTCAAGGCCATGGATTACCGAGTCAGGGAGGGGCGGCGATTGGGCGCATACAAAACCTACGGGATATCTGAAAAGGGGCTCATTTTTCGCAGGCACAACGGACGGCTGAGACTATGAAGTTGGTTCGCACGCGGTCAGTCGGTTTACACCATGGTGCAGGATCGAGCGCATATTCGATCGTCGTTCCGGAGGCGTGCGACGCCTTTGCGCGGTGAAACAGGATGTGCCGACCGACTTCCATATCGGCGCTGTAGTCGACTAGAAGCAAAGCGACGTCGGGAATGTCCGCCACGCGGCCAACTTCCTTGTAGACGGTCGCAACGAGTCCAAGCTGGGCGAGCAGCGCAGCGATTTGAGCTTCGCCGAGGTAGTACGGCCCCCGTGCAGGATGCTTCGTCTTGGCGACCGCAATCTCCCTCACCTCCTCGATCGTCTTGCCCGCGAGCATCGCGGCGCACGCAAAGACATCGTCGAAGTCGTTGGTCTGCGCAACGAACGGGAACGCAGGAGCGACGGTCGTCGGTGTGCTCTCGACTGTGGTTGGAATTGTGATAGCAGGCATGGAAGCTCCGGAAAACGCGAAAAAGAAGCGCGCACCAACGCCTGCCTGGCGGCATCGGACATTTCGGGCAGATCAGAGGGGAAAATTCGAAGCGAAATCCGGCCAATCTCCGGCGGATTTGCTCAGGCGTGCGCTGCGGCGCGAGCGGTGAGCCGAAACCCGGTTTTTGGTCGGTTTTTCAGCCGTATCGTTATTTTATAAGGGTCACTATCACGCTCTCAACAGCCAAATGACTTTGTTCAGGCTCGCGAAAAACACCGCGTTCGGATACGCTGACACGACAGGCCGGCAATGAAAATATTGGTATTTCCGGGGGAATCGTCGTGAAGATCATCTTCAGCCGAAAGGGGTTTGATGGAACCGCCGGTGGTTGCCCAAGCCCGATTGTCGAAGGCCGCCCGGTCTCCCTACCCATTCCGACGAAAATGCCCTCTCGCACCCGCTATGGGGACTTGAGTGCCCCATACGGCGATCTCGTCACCGATCTCACTCGTGGCCGTCTAACTGCGGAGAACTGGTGCCACCTTGATCCCGACGTTGCCTCAGAGTGCTTGCCGCGCATTGCCGGTTGGCGAGGCGCCCTAGGTCAGGTGTCCTCTGCTCAAGGACATTTAGCGAAACAGAATGTAGGTGCCGGAGATTTATTTATCTTTTGGGGCCTATTTCGACCGGTCGAACATGACGGTCGTTGGAAATTCATCGGCCGGCCAGAACACCGCATTTGGGGATGGCTCCAGGTTGGAGACGTATTCGATCTAGGAACAGATGGAAGCCGCGCAATAGAGCAGCACCCATGGCTTGAAGTACATCCTCACGTCCGACCCGGCTGGAAATCGCCAAATGTCCTCTATCTTGCCGCCGACCAACTGAAGCTTGGCCCGAAGCAATTGCCTCTCAAGGGTTGGGGCACCCTTAAACATGGGTATCGCCTGTCGGCTACCAGTTCGTTACCATCCGTTTGGACCGTCCCAGACTGGCTTCATCCCGGCAAAAGGGGCTGCGGCATGACATACAACCCTCCTGATCGCTGGAAACCAGACGGTTCACTTCAGACCGCCGCGCGAGGTCAAGAGTTTGTTGCGCACCCCATCGATTCATCCAGCATGAGCGACTGGGTTACTTCGGTATTGATGGAGGCAGCATCGTGAACCGGATCTGGCGGTATGTTCTGGCCACTGATGCCGGAATGGCTCCATGCGTCGACAATAGTATGCTGACCCTCTCGTGCTGCAAGCCAGTGATTCGCAAGCACGCCATCCCGGGCGACTGGGTCATTGCGTTTGCCCCTAAGCAATATGGAATTGGGCGAGTTGCATACGTGGGACACATCTCCGAAATACTTTCCCTTGGCGAGTACGAAAGGCGGTTCCGTGGCCGGAGAGATGCCATCTATCGAGCAAAATCGGGGGTAATGGGAGAAGAATTAGTCCCATTGCGGAAGGACTATCACGAAGACGAAAAAAGTCGTGCTCGCGACAGGGGCGGCAAGAATGCGCTGATCTTTGAGCCGTTCTGGTACTGGGGAGGTACGGGAATTCCTGCACGAGGGGAAATCGCCGATCTAGCACACTACTTTGTCGGGCAAACCACGAAATGCTCAACTGACGAGAGGATCGCACAGCTCAAAGAATGGGTGCATATGGTTAGTAAGCCGGGGATCCATGGCCGCCCGCGCACACCACTACCCAGAAAGCGCTGCTAAGTCGCGAACACCGAAGGAGAATAAAATGAACGTAGCCGTCGTGATTGTCGAACAGCTCGATGCCGACGGGGCATTGCGTACTTTCCGCATGCACGCGAAATATGGAGACGCGATCACTGTTGCCTTCGCGGACGAATATGAAGAACCGCGAAGCGGCCCGTTTCATTTCCTTGACGACCGCCATGAGCGACACTTCGCACAGGCATTCGCGGAATGCAAAGTTCGGAAGGTGTCCTCTGCGCGGTTGAGTTGTAACGACGGCGAGTTTCGCTTCCTCACATCGTGGGCTGGCATCCCGACCGAGCGGCAGCGCCTAAGCTACTATGCTTTGTGCCTGCCGCAGGGAGCCGTGCCCACGCGTGTACGTTTCACCGATCCTCGCAGCGGCCGCGAGTTCAAGAAGGCAGTTGTCCGCGATGGACAGCGTGATCGTTTTGTCCTGTATCTTGAGTGCCGTTCATCACACGGAGCCTTCGATTTCGCACTTGAAGTCGCATTCCGGGTGGATCCGGAGATTTTCCCGTCATTCACCTTCGACGATGAGACGACTTCGCCCTACGGTGCACATCTAGATGCGTACGAGTATCTGCTACCACGACATGAGCAGATGGTAGTTCAACAGTTCTTCTCTGAGAGGATTGCCATGGGGGACCAATACAACATTTCTGGTCAAGCTGGTGCTGTCGGACCGAACGCTCAGGCAGCGCACAACACCTTCAACCAAGCCTGCGAACAGGCGGCAGCGGGGATCGATCTTGTTGCTCTCGCCGAGGAACTAGCTTCTCTTCGAGCTTCCATGCGTAAAGAGGCGACCGACGTTGAACATGACCAGGCAATCGCCAGCGTTGGTGCGGCTGAAACGGCCGCAAAGAATCACGACGCAGCCGGTGCAATCGGTCACCTGAAGTCATCAGGCAAGTGGGCGCTCGATGTCGCCGCGAAGATTGGGACTGCTGTTGCTGTCAAGGCAATCGAGAAGGCCATCGCCCTTTGAGCTGGTGAACGCAAGGACCACGCATGAAAAAGCTGTTCACCGAGCGACAGGGCATCATAAAGCCGAGAGTCGCTGAGTCGCTCGACGACACAACGCGCAGCGCACTACTGACACTCATACGCGCACGCATAGACGAAGAATGGTTCGGCCTTGCTTTCCCGGACAAATGCAGCGACGGCTACGCGTATGCCGGGACGGATTTCGACAAGCTGGAGAATACGATAGCCGGCTATGGGCTTTTATCGCCACGGCAGCAGATTGATCCTGACGCCCCGCCAGCTGACGGCGCGATTTTCGACCTAATCGAGTTTTCCTACGAACATGTCGCCGAAGCGCTTGACCCACAGTACCACCAGTACATGAGTCACTCGCACTACACCTATGACCAAGAAAGCGGACGAGAGAAGTTTGCGTCCGACGTGAATCGAATCTTCGAGCGCAATGGCATGGGTTTCGAACTGCTTGACGGCGAAGTGAGTCGCCTCGCCCCGGCCGTCATCGACCAAAGTCTAATCGAGACGCTGTTTCAGACGGGAGACGCGACACTCAATACGCTACTGGAGACAGCTCGCCAGAAGTTCCTGAACCGCGACATCGATGTGCGGCGGGAGGCGCTTGAGAAGCTATGGGACGCCTGGGAACGCCTAAAGACGCTTGAACCCGGCAAGGACAAGAAGGGCAGCACCAGAGCATTACTCGATCGGGTTTCTTCCGAGCCGGAATTCCGAGACCGTCTCGAACAGGAGGCCACTCAACTAACCGCGATCGGGAATAAGTTCATGATCCGGCACACCGAGACAGACAAGGTGCCGATTGTCGAGTCGTCGCAGATCGATTACTTTTTTCATCGTATGTTCGCGCTGATCCGGCTGCTCTTGAAAGAGACGGACCGCGGAGGCTAAATTGCCCAGCCGCAGGCAAGTGAATCAGCACTCTGCCTTGGCGCCATCTACTGGTCGTGATTTGCATCTTCTCGCAATCGTCCAGCAGCGTCTCAGCACAGACACAGCAGCGCGACGGCATTTCTGACGGTATATGCGCCGCTTTTCGCTACCCTGCCTATGTGTCACAAGCGTTTGCCGCCAGATTCAACATAATTGCGCGGTACGTGGAGCGGATGCTCGCCTCGTCCCCGGACGGCTATCAATCTCTGAAGTAGTTCGTTTTCGCGAACGGCATCCGGTCGTTCAGCTACTTTAGGTAGCTGAACGCAACTACTTGAGCCGTCCCGCGAGAAATTGCTGCAACCGCTCGCTGCGAGGATTGACGAGAACCTCAGCGGGCGAGCCCTCTTCTTCGATCTTCCCTTTGTGCAGGAAGATCACATGATTCGACACGTTGCGCGCAAAGCCCATCTCGTGCGTGACCACGATCATGGTGCGCCCCTCTTCCGCCAGCGCTTGCATGACCTTGAGCACTTCGCCGACCAGTTCCGGGTCGAGCGCGGAGGTCGGCTCGTCGAACAACATCACTTCCGGCTCCATTGCCAGCGCGCGGGCGATGGCTACGCGCTGCTGCTGCCCACCGGACAGATGGGAGGGATACTTCCGCTCCATATCGGCCGAGAGTCCCACCTTGGCCAAGTATTTACGTGCGCGCGCCTCTGCTTCTGCGCGGCTCAATCCCAGCACGCTAACCGGGGCCTCGATGACATTTTCGAGTACGGTCATGTGCGCCCACAGGTTGAAATGCTGGAACACCATCGAAAGCCGTGTACGCATCATTTGCAATTGCTTTGCTTCGCTAACCCGCAGGGAACCGTTTCGGTCCCGCATGGTTCTGATTTCTTCTGCGTTCAGCGTGATGCGCCCGGCACAGGGGGATTCGAGGAAATTGATACAACGCAAAAAGGTGCTCTTACCGGAGCCGCTGGACCCGATCAGGCTGATCACGTCACCGGCCTTCGCCTTGAGCGACACCCCCTTCAGCACCTCGTTGTCACCGAACTTCTTATACACGTCATCGACAATCAGCTTGTACATGTTATGTACTCCGTCTTGGCTGCGTGGAGCCGGTTCAATGCCCTTGCGGCTTGAGAAAAGCGAGTAAGCGGGTTTCCATGCGTCGGAATCCCCATATCAGGACAAAAACTATCGCTGCGTACAGTCCTGCGGCGATACCGTAGGCCTGGAACGTCGCATAGGTAGCGGAATTGACATCACGCGCCACCTTCAAGATGTCAGGCACAGTGGCGGTAAATGCGAGTGTCGTCGCGTGCAGCATCAGGATCACTTCGTTGCTGTAGGACGGCAGCGCGCGCCGCAACGCAGACGGCAGAATGACTCGTGTATAGAGCGTGTATTTCGACATGCCGTAAGCCTGTGCAGCCTCGATCTCACCGTATGCGGTCTCCCTGATCGAGCCAGCAAAAATCTCAGTCGCATACGCGCACTCGTTCAGTGTAAAAGCCAGCAAAGTGCAATTCATCGCATTGCGAAAGAACTGATCGAGCAGTGCGTGCGTATGAACAAAGTGCAGGCTATAGAGTCCTGTGTAGCAGAGGAGCAACTGCACATAGAGTGGCGTGCCGCGAAAGACGTACGTATAAAACCAGACTGGTCCCGAGATGTAGCGGTTGCGCGAAGCACGCGCGATCGCCAATGGCACAGCGAGGCAAAAACCCGCCACGATTGACGCGACCAGCAGCCAGAGGGTCACGACCAGACCGGTGTAGTTGAAACCGTCCGAGTACAGATAGTTGGGCCAGTATTGGTGAATGAGATCGATCACAGCGTAGCCCTCCGCACACCCGTCGCATAGCGTTTCTCCAACCGGTGTAACGCCAGATGGGAAACGGTAGTGATCGCCAGATAAATTGCGCCGGCAAACAACGTGAAAAAGAAGAACTGGAGGGTGCTCCTCCCGGCGTCCTGCGATGCCTTGACCACGTCGGCCAGTCCGATGATCGAGACCAGTGCGGTCGCCTTCACCATCACCTGCCAGTTGTTGCCGATGCCAGGCAACGCAAAGCGCATCATCTGCGGGAACAGGATGCGGACGAATACCCGCCGCGAACTCAAGCCATAGGCGAAGCCGGCCTCCAGTTGTCCGCGCGGAACGGCGAGAAAGGCACCACGGAATGTTTCCGTAAAGTACGCGCCGTAAATGAAACCCAGCGTGATGACGCCCGCGACGAACGGGTCGATATCAATCTGATCGGCGCTTACCGCGTCGGTCAGATCATTGAGCAGGATCTGCAAGCCATAAAACAGAAGCAGCATGAGAACCAGATCCGGTACGGCTCGAATCAGCGTTGTATAAATCGTGCCGATTCGCGAAAGCACGCGGTTCGGCGACAGTTTGGCCGCTGCACCAGCAAGACCCAATATGAAGGCCACAATCAGCGACAACACCGCAAGCTTGACGGTTTCCCATGTACCCGAGAGAAGCAACGGGCCAAAGCCGTGAAATAGCATGGAACTCTATCCTTGGTGACATGGCGCTATCCACGCGATGTCCCAGCGTTGGGCCGGCACGGCACAACGAGTGCCGGGCACCACACAAGATGGGATAGCCGCGGATAGCGCCAGTGATGCGGGAATCCGACGCGTTTAACGACCGTAGACGTCGAAGTCGAAATACTTCTTCTCGATCTTCTGGTAGGTGCCGTCTTTGATCATCTCGGCGATGGCCCTGTCGATGTTCGCCTTCAGATCGGTGTCTTCCTTGCGCAGGCCGATGCCGGCGCCGTTGCCGAGCGTCTTCGGATCATTGATCTCGTTTCCGGCAAACTGGAAGCCGGCGCCGCGCGGTGTCTTCAGAAAGCCGACATCCGCTTCCACGGCGTCTTGCAGCGAAGCATCCAGGCGCCCCGAGATCAGGTCGGTGTAGACCTGGTCCTGGTTCTGGTACGGCACGATCTTCACTCCCTTAGGCTCCCAATACGCCTTTGCGTAGGTCTCCTGAATGGTTCCCTGTTCGACCCCGACCGCCTTTCCTTTAAGGGACTCCGCTGTCGGCAGGATGGTCGAGCCCTGCTTCGCGACGAGGCGCGTCGGGGTCTTGAACAGCCTCGAAGAGAAAGCGATCTGTTCTTCGCGCTGCGGCGTCATTGACATGGATGACAGCACGCCATCGAATTTCTTCGCCTTCAAAGCCGGGATCATGCCGTCGAAGTCGTTTTCGACCCACACGCACTTTGCATTCAGACGCTTGCAGATCTCATTGCCGAGGTCGATGTCGAAGCCGACCACCTGACCGCTCGTGTTCTTTGACTCGAACGGCGGATAACTGGCATCGACGCCGAAGCGAATCGTGGACCAGTCTTTCGCGGAAACGCTGGCTGCGACAGCAACGAGCGCAATACACAAAGCGAACTTTTTCATGAATACTCCATACGTTCATTTCGTAGTACGAAATTCCAGCCGCACAGGGTGCCGGTCGAAGCTGCCAATCTGGAACATCGGGGCCTGTCAGGACGGGGTGGACATGCAAGAAATGTCTGACCACACCCAACCTGTATATACAAGATAGTCCGGCTGTCTTTTTCGGAACAATCGGGGTTTGCGCGTAGGCACAGCCTGACTGAAGGGGCATTGATGGCGATCCACGAATGCTGTGATCTTGCGTGCCGTCGAAATCGCCAATTTGTATAGACAGGAATGCTTTTTGTAATTTTCTAAACTGCGTTCTGCAAGGGCCGGTCAAGGTCTTAGCCACAGGACCAGCGCATAAGCGCCTCTGTAAGCCGCTTGTTGCGTCCCGGGCCGCCTGAGCGGCAACGCCCGTTCATCGCCCGAACATGCTCGATCCGGCATCGTGCGCGTCCCGCCATACCGGGTCGATAAATCAACGGTTACATGGTTTACAGCCGGCCAACCCTCCTGCGTGTGCATAATTCGGCCTTCCGCTCGCTAGACGTCACGGCGGCCGGAGGTCGGCTGCCGACAATTGGAGAACATCATGACCCGTGTTGCAAAAATCCTGACCGTAACCGCCGTCGCACTTGCCGTCCTTGCGCCCGCAATGGCTGAAGCTCGTCCTCATAAGGCGTGCCATGTGGACCATCACCATCACCGCGTGTGCCATTGGGTAAGGTAAGCAAGTGATACGCGGGCAGGACACGTCGGCGGGTGACGACCGGCGTGCTCAGCCCGGGGCGCAGGCCCACCCTGGGTCGGTCCGTACCTCTATATGCGCCACATACAGGCCGCAGCATTTCCCAGATGCAAATCGAGCCGCCGCGCTTGAAATGTCCGGTAACCAGACGATGGGCTTCGCTCGGGAAAAAGCGCCTCTTTCCCGTCTATTCTGACGGCACTGATGCGCGACGCGTACGCCGGACTCGCCGCCATCGACCAACGGAATCACGATGGGCAACACACTGAATTTCTCGGGCGGCCCGGGCGCGTTACCCGTCGCCGTGCTGAACCAGGCGCGTGACGCCATCGTCTCGCTGCCCGAAACGGGCATATCGGTACTCGGCATGAGCCACCGATCGGACTGGTTTCTGTCGATCCTCGACGAAGCCGAACACAACATCCGCAAGCTGCTCGACCTTCCCGACCGCTATGCGCTGGCCTTCCTGCAAGGCGGCAGCAGCCTGCTGTTCGCCACGATCCCGATGAACTTCGCAACGCGCTCGTTCGCGCCGCCCGAATATGTGAGTTCGGGCTACTGGAGCAGCCGCGCGTCGGCCGAAGCCGGCCGCGTGGGCCCGTGCCGGGTCGCCTGGAGCGGGCAGCGCACGGGATTTTGCGATCTGCCCGAGCTCGACGCGCTCGATGTCGCCGCTAACGCCGCGTACCTGCACTACGTGTCCAACGAAACCGTCGAAGGCCTGCAGTTCGCCGAGCCTGCGCGCGAGGTACGGGCCGATGTGCCGCCGTTGATCGCGGACATGTCCTCGGATTTCCTGTCGAAGCCCGTCGCCGTCGAGCGCTTCGGGATGATCTACGCACACGCGCAAAAGAACCTCGGCCCCGCCGGCGTCACCGTCGTGCTGATCGATCGTGCATTGCTCGAGCGCATTCCTGAAGGACTGCCGAGCATCCTCGACTTCCGTACGCAGGTTACGCATCGTTCGAACTACAACACGCCGCCGGTGTTCGCAATCTATGTGCTCACGCTGGTCACGCGTTGGCTGCTCCACGACATCGGCGGGCTCGACGCGATGCAGCGCGTGAACGAAGCGAAGGCACGGCGCCTGTACGACACACTCGACAAGCTCGACGACGTCGTCACCGTGCATGCCGCGCGCCCCTGGCGCTCGCGCATGAATGCCGCCTTCACGTTCGGCGACGAGCGGCTCGACGCGGCCTTCATCGAAGCCGCCCGCGAGCGGGGCATCGTCGGCGTCGAGGGACACCGCTCGCTTGGCGGCCTGCGCGCTTCCCTTTACAACGCCGTCACGCTGGACGCAGTCGATACGCTCGCCGAAGCGTTGACCGAGTTCGGTCTGCAACGGGCCTGAAAGCGCGCGGCGCGGCCCTCAGGATACGAGATGACGCCCCCTGCTTCCGAACCGCCCCACCGCTCGGACGCGCCCGACGCTCCGCGAGCGGCGATCGAGCGTCTGAAGCGTGCGCTCGACGGCCGGCCGCTCGACGTCGCCCTGCACGCGCAGATCCGCGACGCGATGCGCGCCGCCGGCGACGAGGATGGCTTCGCCGCGCACGAGCTCGCGCTTGCGGCCTTCGCCGCGTTCAGCGACGCCGGGCCCGAAGGGGTTGCGCTCGCGCTCTACAATCTCGCAACGGTCTACTTCATGAAGGGACGGTGGGACGAAGCTGCCTGCTGGTACCGGCACGCGCTTGCCGTCCACCCCGGCCTCGCGATCGCCCATCAGAATCTGGCGGCCGTCCTGGACGCCCAAGGCAGTAAGGCCGAGGCCGCGCGTCACCGCGAATGCGCATACCGACTGCAGCGCGTGTTCGTCGAGCCGGCCCTCGGCGTCGAGCGACGCCGTCTGCTGATCCTCGCCGTGGGGAACGGCAGCGGCAACATTCCGATCGACACGATGCTGTCGTTCCAGACGACCTCCCGCATCAAGTACGCGATCGACTACGCGGACGAAGCGGAGGACGCCAGCCTGCCGCCCTACGATCTCGTGTTCAACGCGATCGGCGACCCGGATTTCGCTGCGCCGCTCGCGGCCCGCATCGCGCGCTTTGCGCATCGTTGCGGCCGCCCCGTGCTCAATCCGCCCGAGGCGATCGAACGTACGTTCCGGCATCGCACGGCCGCGCTGCTCGAACCGGTACGCGACGCGATCGTGCCGCGCTGCCTGCGCCTCGACGCATGCCCGCCCACAGCCGACGCGTTGGCGCAACGGCTCGCCCAAGCCGGCATCACACTCCCCTTGCTGCTGCGGCCGCTCGGCACACACGGCGGCGAGGGGCTGACGCTACAGACGTCGCTCGACACGCTCTGGTCCGCACTCTCGAAGCTCGACCACCCCTGCTATCTGACGGCTTACCACGACGTTCGCAGTGCCGACGGCTATTTCCGCAAGTACCGGATGATCTACGTCGACCGCGAGCCCTTCGCTTATCACCTCGCGATCTCGCCGAACTGGATGGTGCATTACTTCTCCGCGGAAATGGTCGAAGCGCCGTGGAAGCTCGAGGAGGAGCGGCGCTTTCTTGCCGATCCGCACGCCGCGCTCGGTGCAGCCGCGATGCATGCGATCGTGGAGATCGGCCGCCAGCTCGATCTCGACTATTGCGGCATCGACTTCACGCTTTTGCCGGATGGACGGATCCTCGTGTTCGAGGCCAACGCGGCGATGCTCGCGCATCGGGAATCCGCGAGCGGCCCGCTCGCCCACAAGAATCCATTCGTCGACCGCATTGCCGATGCGATCGAGCGAATGCAGGTGTGCGCCACACGCACGCCCGGATCGTCCTCAACGACGGAACCGACATCCTCGTCGATCTGACTATTTGGTTGCAGCGATTGTCGTGATGTTGTTAGTCGGCCTGAGAATAGTTGCTCGACGCACCAAGCCGTGACATTTCTTCCTCGGCATCGAGGCTGTGGATCAGCGTGTGTGTCATCGATCAGCTCGCCTCAATTCGCTGGACGCTTCGCGCGAACCAGGCTTGAAGATCCGGTTTCGCAACTGACCTGCTGTGAAAGCAGCCGCAATCAGCAACAGATAGCCGGTGAGAAGCAAGTGGCGCCAATGGTCCAGCGCCGCACGGTGTTCGATCAGCGCCGGCGCAAGCCCGGTATGGCCGGACGCGATCGCGCGCGCCATCTGAACAAAACCCGCCGCTGATAGCACCGGCAAGAGAATGAGCATGGCGAGCAGCGCTAACTTTGCGCGACGCAGGAGCGCATAGCGGCGCAAATGCCGCCACAGTCCAAGACAGCCGTGCACCCATCCCGGTGCGAGCAGTGCGAGCTGCAGGCCCTGCGTGCCACTCACGAGCAGAGACGCGATAACCCGTTCGTAGTTCGGTTCGAAGCCGTAGAACGAAGCCGCGACGCGCGTTCCTACTGCGTGGCGAATCAACAGCAAAGGCAGGCTCAGGCCCGCCCAGAGGCGCAGCCATTCGGTCGGCGGCAGCGCCCAATGTCGTCGGCTATAAATGGTGCGCAGCGCCAGGGCAAAATGCAGGCCAGCCGCACCGTATAGCAGGACCGTGCCAGGCAGGCTATGCCAGAGCCCGACCCACAGTGTCAGTCCGCGCTGCGCAATATCCAATGACCCAATGCCGAGCGCGTGATTGACCAAGTGAATGGAAACGTATATCCACAGCACCACGCCGGAATAGAGCTGCAGCCTTTGCAAGGCCTGTCGCCTCTCGGCCACCCTCTGCGCCGGTGATCCGGCACCGTGGCTGTTCATCAGCCCCTCGGCGCCTCGCGTGAGCGTGCGCCTGTGCAATAGCCAAAGCATGCCGGCGCCTGCCCCAGCCAAGGACGACCGAGGTTCCTTACCCGCCTTGCGACGGTCGGCGACGTCCCGCAACGACTGGCTCGGCAGGTCCGGGGCTAATTCCTCCTCGTCGTCCATATCCTCTCCTCCGCGCTTCCCGTGTCTAACCGAGATACCGGAGAGCGGGCCGGTTTATTCCAACGATGTGCTATGTGTGCAATTTTGTTCAGGTCCGTAGAGATCGCGGGAATTAGCGGCGCCCGTTCCCGGTATAGCTTGGTGTGAGCAGGCCGATGACGACTACGGCATCCCAGTCCACTCACGTCGAAGCGAGCGGAGACAAGGAGACTGCCATGACCAACGTTCTCTCCCATTGGATTCTGGTCGGTAGCAACGCGTACGACGAATATGTGTTTGTGCCGTGGCTCAATAGATACGTATACCAACGAACGGTGGATTTGCAACGCGTCTGCCTTCTTTAGGCGACACCACTACGATGCGTGGGGCCGAACGGAAGTTGATCCGGTCGTCCTCACGATCTCGCTCTACATTGTCTAGCTCTACATCGCAGCACCAGTTCATCCTTACCATTTAATTAGGAGTACAAAATGTTCAAGCGAACCGTGATTATCTCCCTGATGCTTTGTGCCGGAGCGGGCATTGCGACCCGCGCGCCGGCCCAGGAGAAGACCCGAGCGCAAGTGCGTCAGGAATTGATCGAAGCCGAACATGACGGTCTGAATTTAGTCACCGACACATCGTATCCCGCAGTCGCTCCGATCTTCGAACAGCAAGCCGCCAGGCTCAAGCAGCAGAAAGGCGATAGCGGTATGGGTGCCCCAATGACAGGCGCGAGCGATGCCGGTCGCATCGAGCACGAGACGCCTCCGTCAGATCCGCCGGCCTGCGTCGGACCCGCTAGCTTCTGCGACCTCTACTTCGGCTCCTGAGCCGGATGTCTCCGTGCGTCACCAGCTTCCCGGCAAACCGGGGCCTTTATTGGAAGGAATCTTGATCATGAAACAGCTCGCCCTGCTGACACTGACGCTCACTGCGCTCGTCAGTTCCACGTTGACTTTTGCACACGCTGAGTCCGCCCCGCTCACCCGATCACAGGTACGTGCCGATCTCATAAGGCTCGAGCAAGCCGGGTACAGACCGACGGCCAACGATTTGAATTACCCCGCCGATATTCAAGCTGCCCAGGAGAAAGTAGCCGCCCAAAACGCTGCCCAAATCGGCCAGCAACGGGCTGTCGAGTCCATGGGCGGAACGCAAGAGCGCGGCTCATCCGATGCGGGGAAGCCGAGCGCGCAGACGCCTGCGCGCTCGATCTATTTCGGACAATGACTTCATCAGGCCGTCGATGCGGCGCGGAGGGCGTGATCAGGCCCGCGGTATCTGCGCCGCCTTCGACAGGACACGGACAGGCACCCGCTCATCGCGACCTCTGAGGCGTGGGGCAAGCTGCAGCAGACCGGCGGCTGAAACGCCCGCCCCACCGCGGCGAAGAGACAGGTGCGCCGCTTTTCAACGGCGCCGCTTCGTCAGCGTAACCGTCTCGAAGAGCTCGTAGTTGCTGGTCGGTGTCTGGTCCGCACCAGGCGCGTGATAGTAGTTCATCGTGATCGTCGTCTTGCCGCCATGCTCGCCCGGATCGACGTCGAACACCGCAATGCCATAACCCGTCCCGGTATCACGCTGCGCCGACCACACCGCATCTTCCACCGCATCGGCCGATGCGCGCACGAAGGTGCCCTCGGTCGTGCCCGGCATCGGCCGGTTCGGCTTCGTAAACACCTTCGCTTGCGGATTGCCGGTGCCCGCATCGACGCCATACACGTCGAGCGGCGCGCTCGTCCCACCGCCGCCGAGAATCAGGTGAATCGTGCCGTAGCTCGTGTCGAACGTATTGGCGCCTCGCTGCGCATGTCGGGCCGGCCGCGGCGTCAGCGTATCGACGCGCTCGCCGGTCTTCAGGTCCGTGCCCATGTAACGGTGACAGCCGCACACCGGATAGCTGCGCTCGTAGTCATGATCGTGCCCACAGAGCACGAGATCGACGCCGTAGCGCTCGAAGAGCGGTAGCCATTGCTCGCGCAGCCCCTTGTCCGAACCGTTGCCCTTCGACGAGCTCAGCGCGTCCTGGTGCATCTGCACGACGATCCAGTCGATGTCGCGGTCGTCGGCTGCACGGCGTAACGTCTTCTCGAGCCAGTGCGTCTGTTCGCCGTTGCTGTAGCCGCGCACGTACAGCGACGTGCCCGGTTGGATCGGCGCATTGCCAGTGCTGGGCGCCGGCACGAGCGGCGCCGGACCCGCGACGAATGCAGCTCCGTCCTGATATACGACATCGTCCGCATCGAGCGAGATGAACAGCACCGAACTCACCTGGAACGCGTACCAGCGTCCAGAGAAACGCGTGCCATTGTGGGGCAACGTGTAGCGCGTCAGGTACGAATCGAGGCCCTGCGGGCCGTTGTGAAACTCGAGCTCATGATTGCCGGGGCACGGCATCCAAGGACGGTTCGCCGCCGATGTCTGATTGTTATTCCCGAAATCGCGCCACACGTCGGTTTGATGCGTCGGATTCAGGTTCGCGTAGCACAAGTCGCCGTTCAGCAGATGGAACAGTGGCTGGAAACGCTCGACGGCGTCCACCGCGAAGCGGCTTTGCGGCGACGACAACACCCAATTGGTGTTGGGCGTCGCGAGGTCACCATAGCTCGTAAAGCGGAATGGCTTGCGGCCGCGCGGCGCGGTCTTGAAGCTCGCGGTAAACGAGCTGCCCAGGGTACTGCTGTTGTCCGCCGTGACTTCATAGCGGTACGTCGTGTCCGGCCTCAGGTGACGCAGGTGCGCGTGGTACGTGAACACCACGACGCCGTTGAGCCCGTCCGTGTACGTGCGCTGCACCGCGTCCACCGTTTCGTGATGGCCATGATCCGCACTCACCGTGACGCGCGGATGCATGGACGCCGCCTGCGACGCCCACGATACGACGACTTCGCTAGTGGGATCTTCGCCCCACGTCAGGTGAATCTGTTCGGGCGTGCCGTCGGCCGCAGCGCTTGTGTCCGCCGCCTTCGCGGCAACGGTCAACGCGCCCGCCGCACTCGCGAATCCCGAAGCGCCCGCGAGCTTCAGGAAACCGCGGCGCGACACACTGGCGTTCGCTTCAGTCAAGGATGCATCAGGGGTTTTCTTCTTCGTCATATCGCCTGGGTCTCTCAAGTGTGCACGGCCATGCGTCGGCCTACGCACATCTCGATAGGACAGCGAGGCGCAAGTGTAGGCGTTAGCGTGGTGGGGGTAGGTCAAACGCCGGCAAGCCCGAAGGCCGTTACCAGAATCGATATCTGGCGCGCTACGGCCATTTTTCGGGCGCACGTTCAGCGGCATGTCTGGAAAACGATTGCCGCATTCCAGGAATGCTATCGGCGGCCAATGACGACTAGATGTCAATCGGCTGCTGTAATTTCGATTGCAGCCTCATGAAATATTTATCGCGAGATAAATGCGCTCGCCGCCTGCTTGACAAATTCCTTATTGATAGATGGCGGCGATCTTATGATGGCATATGACTGTCTTCTATGGCTCACATGCCTGCGCCTTTCATCGAGGCGTCAATCAACCTCTTCGACCTCCAACGGGCATTGTCCAATCAACTGCAAGGTCTTGCCAGTCCACTCGTAAAACAGTTTTTCCGGCTTATTCAGGCAGCTTTCGCTCTCATTGAAGCAACCGGAAACAATGAACAACTTGCTGTCTGCTCTGAAATCGATGCGCTCATCATTGTTGCCCATGATGCCGACGACTTCCGACTCTCCCGGCATGTCGTAGACACTTCCTGTCTCTTTGTCGAGGATCGCGAAGTCGCGGCAATCCGTTCCGCATCCCCAAATCGCCACTCGGTAGTGGCCGGCAAAATTCGCCGGCTCCGAGAATTCCCTACGGATAGCCGTACGGAATTGCTGGGCCTTCTTGCTGGTGAGCAATGGTTGAGCCGCGACTGGATGCGGCGCGTTTCCCGAACCGGCCGGATAGTCGGCAAATGATCGTGGATGGCATGCGGGAGCCGCATGAGCGGCCATCGGCAAAGCACTCCAGTCACACAACATGACCAGACAAAGCCCGGCGATACGCAACGCTTTTCTTAGCATCTTTTCGATCCTCGATAGGATAAGGAAGGTCTTGTAAACGAGCAGAAAATTAATGCTCGAGCGCTCGACAGCCCTTTGTCGCGCAGATCGTCGAGCCCATCGTGCTCAGCCCACTGTCGGGCCGCTACGCATGGGCTTTTCGCAAACGCGGTGCACGAGGCCGAGCGAGACTGCGCGAGGAAGCCGACTCAGGGGAGCATGGCGTACGCGGCAGAGAGGTAGTCGGAAACCTGACGCAAAGGCTAGCAGACACCGGCCAATTCTGAAAGGTGCGGACCCCAATAACTGTGCCCAGTATCGACCCATAATTTTATGTTGGATAGGATGCGCATATTCCTCAACACAAGGGGCAACCATGCGCCGACTTGCTACTGAGTCCAGCACTTCACGTCGTGCCACCAACATCAGCCTGCCCGAGGACGTCTACAAAGACGCGAAGGAGCTCGGGATCAACTTCTCGCAGACTTGCGAGCGGGCACTCCGGCAGGCGGTTCAGGCGGAAAAGGATCGCCAATGGGCCATCAAGTACGCGGACTTTGTCCACGCCTATAACGAGATGGTTGAGCGTGATGGCCTGCCACTCGCTCAGTACCGGACGTTCTGATGGCTCGTTTCGACGTATTCCCTAACCCTGGCCAGCACCAAGGGACACCGTACGTCGTTGAAGTCCAGGGAAATCACTTGTCCGGATTGGCAACGCGGGTGGTCATCCCGCTACGCCGGCTGGACCGAATCGCCCCTGTTCCTATCCCACCTGACCTGATTCCCCTATTCGTGATCGAGGGTGTCGAGTGCATGCTCGATACCCCGATGCTCGCTGCGATTCCGCGGAGCGCACTGATCAAGCCGATAACTTCGCTGATACATCGGCAAGACGAAATCATCTCGGCCCTCGACAGATTGTTTGGCAAATGGTGAGCGACAGGGTATTTGCGTCCATCTGCGTCTCACTACGGACACTGCGATGCGATGGCACATCTGATGGCACTACGGCGATCGGACGAAGCCATCGCTTGCCCTTCCCTATTCACCGCGACACCTGAAGCCGGCCGGCGAGCGATCGGGGTTGGCTCGACCGCGCGCCGTTTTCGTCGTTCGCCGTCCGCTCCAAAATCAAAGCGCCTTGCGCTCATTGACCAAGTCTTCCACCACCCTCGGATCGGCCAAGGTGGAGACATCGCCCAAGTTCTCATAATCGCCGGCGGCGATCTTGCGCAAGATGCGGCGCATGATCTTGCCGGACCGCGTCTTGGGCAGGCTGGGTGCCCACTGGATGACATCCGGGTTCGCAATCGGGCCAATTTCCTTGCGCACGAACTCCGTCAGTTCCTGACGCAGCGCGTCGCTCGGCTTGATGCCGACTTTCAGCGTGACGTAGGCGTAGATGCCTTGGCCCTTGAGCGTGTGCGGATACCCGACCACGGCGGCTTCCGCGACGTTGGGATGCAGCACCAGCGCGCTTTCCACTTCGGCAGTGCCCAAGCGATGCCCCGACACGTTGATGACATCATCGATCCGGCCGGTGATCCAATAGTCGCCGTCCGCGTCGCGATAGCATCCATCGCCCGTGTAGTACTTCCCTTCGAATTGGTCGAAATAGGTTTGCCGCATGCGATCCGGATCGCCATAGACATACCGCATTTGACCCGGCCACGAATCGAGCATGCACAGGCTGCCGGCCCCTGCGCCTTCGATCACATGACCGTCTTCGTCGACGAGCGCCGGACGTATGCCAAAGAACGGACGGGTGGCCGCCCCCGGTTTGAGCGTCATCGCACCCGGCAGCGGTGCGATCATGATGCCGCCTGTTTCGGTCTGCCACCAGGTGTCGACCACCGGGCAGCGCTGTTCACCTACGACCTCGTAGTACCAAAGCCAGGCCGCCGGATTGATCGGCTCGCCCACGGTACCGAGCAGCCGTAGCGATTGGCGCGATGTCTTTTTCACCGGCGCGTCCCCATCGCGCATCAATGCGCGGATGGCGGTCGGTGCGGTATAGATGATCCGCACCTGATGCTTGTCGCACACCTGCCAGTAGCGTGAGCTATCCGGATAGTTCGGCATGCCCTCGAACATCACCGTCGTGGCGCCGTTGGCCAACGGCCCGTAGATGATGTAGCTATGCCCCGTCACCCAGCCGACGTCGGCCGTGCACCAGTAGATGTCGCCGTCGTGATAGTCGAAGACGTATTGGTGCGTCAGCGTGACGTACGTCAGATAGCCGCCGGTAGTGTGCACGACTCCCTTGGGCTTGCCGGTCGAGCCAGAGGTATAGAGGATATAGAGCGGGTCCTCGGCGTTCATTTCCTCCGGCGCACACTCGGTCGAGCTTCGACTCATCAGGTCTTCATACCAATGATCGCGGCCGTCGCGCCAGTCGACCTTGCCGCCGGTGCGTTTGACGACCACGCACCTGTCCACCTTTGGACACTTCTCCATCGCCTTGTCGGCACTCGCTTTAAGCGGGATGGTCCGACCACCTCGCACGCCTTCATCGGCGGTGATGAGGATGCCGGAGTCGCAGTCCTGAATGCGATTGGCGAGCGCTTCGGGCGAGAAACCGCCGAACACCACCGAATGGATCGCGCCGATGCGCGCGCACGCCAGCATGGCGACGGCAATCTCGGGAATCATCGGCATGTAGATCGTGACGCGGTCGCCACGCTTGACGCCCAGGGTTTTGAGGACGTTGGCGAACTTGCAGACCTCGATGTGCAGTTCGCCATAGGTCAAGGTCCGCTCGACGCTCGGATCGTCGCCTTCCCAGATGATGGCTCGTTGGTCGCGTCGCGTGGCCAGATGACGATCGAGGCAGTTGCTGCAGGCGTTCAGCGTCCCATCGTAGAACCAGCGGATGTGCAAGTCCTGGCTCGCAAACGAGACGTCCTTCACGTGGGTGTAAGGCTTGATCCAGTCGAGCCGCTTGCCTTGCTCGCCCCAAAAGCCCTCCGGGTCTTCCACTGAACGGCGATACATCGCCTCGTAGCGGGCCGAGTCGGCCCAGGCTTTCGCGGCCCAGGTGGCCGGCACCGGAAAGACTCGATGCTCAGACATGATTTCCTCCTTCAGATTGGAGCACCGCGGGGCCGACGAGCCGGCGCGCTCAATGCACGTCGGCGGCCGGCACCGCGTGACTAAGCCGCCCGTGGATGGGCTTGCGCGTAGTCATGCATCGGAAGGACGGTATGTCCGAGGCTTTCGTTGATTACCATGGCCGCGGATGCATAGAACGCCAAGATGGCCGTCACCAAACCGGCGTAGCCGCCGATTTGCGTGGCAATGGTCGAGCCTGCCCATGCGCCGACGGCGAGCAGCAGGAACGTGATCCACAGCGACAGGAATACCAGCTGCACCGACGTGCTCGTGTGCAGCGAGGCGATCCACATGTAGAACGTAAATACGCCCCATACGAACAGGTACCAGCCGACGAACGACTCGGGCACCTTGCTGCCCAGGAGCGCGGCGAACAGCGCAAAGGACCACCAGAATGCGCCGTAACTGAGGAACGCGACCGTGCCCAGCGTATTGCCGCGAGGAAATTCCATCACCCCCGCGATCATCTGCGCCGTGCCGCCGAAGGCGAACGCCAGTGCCAGCACGAGCCCCAATGCATCTGCGCTGTACCAGCCCGCGTTCACCATGCTCAGCATCCAGGTCGTGAATGCAAACCCGGCGAGACCAAGCGGTGCCGGGTTGGAGAATTGACTAGTCATAAAACCGCCCCCGTGGTGGTTAGCCGTTGAAACATACCCGGAGACGATACGAAATCATCGGTCGCCGCCGAACACGACCGTGCGAAGCTTGCCTTCGATGCCTGTCGGCTTGTGAGGTAGGTGCGACCCCATTTGGCGGCGCGGCTAAGTGCAAGCCGACGCGGTTCAGTTTAAGTGTAGGCCACGCCCACCCTACCCGCGCGCCCATAACTCATTGAAATTATTATATTTTTACTACCAGACGCGGGCTCAGGCCCGCGCCTGTTCAGCGCATCGTCAAGGCCCAAGCCTGACGACGGCAAGGCCATTCGGCACTTTGCCCAGGGGGAATGGGCTGCCCGCGATCGGCGTCAAGCTCCCGCTCGAAGGATCGATGCTGAATCCCTGGAATGCCGCGGCTCCGTTCGAGCCCAACGTGGTGAGATAGAGAAATTTCCCGGACGGATCGACGACGGCGATTTCGGGGCTGACGTTGACCACTACCGCGCTGCCTATCGGCGTGAGCTGGCCAGTCGTGCTGTTCACGCTGTAAGGCTGCACCGAACTGGCGCCCGCGTTGACGACGTAGGCGAACCGGCCCGAAGGCGTCAGCGCAACATCGTTCGGCATCGACCCCGTCGCCACCTGGCCGGCTGACGAAAGCGCGCCGGTCGAGGAGTCGATCGAAAAGATGGCCACGGCATTAGCGGTCAGGCTCGGCGCATACAGAAATTTGCCGGCCGGATCGATCGAGAGGCTGATAGGGGCGCTCGTGGAAAACGGACTGCCGGCGATCGCGGTCAGCACGCCAGAACCGGAGTTGATGTTGAACGCGGAGATGTTGCCGCTGCTGACGCTCGAAGCGTAGACGAACTTTCCCGTCGGGTGAACGACCACGGAAGTCGGAGAAAATCCTGTCGACACGGCACTGATCGGGCTCGGCGCGAGCGCGCCGGTCGTCGCGTCGAGACCGAAGTCCGACAGGTTGCTGTTATTGACCGACAGGCTGAACAGATAACGTCCGGTCGGGTCGAGGGCGATCGAAGGCTGCACGGGGTCGGTCGTGAACGGGCTGCCCGCAATCGCCGATAGCGTCCCCGTCGACGGATTCATGTTGAAAGCGCGCAGCGTGCTGTCATTCGAACCCGCAACATAGACAGCGCTTCCGGACGGCGAGAACGTGACGCCGCCCAGTCCGGGCCCACCGAGAAACGGACTGCCGGGGACCTGTGCCAGCGCGCCGGTCGTGGGATCGACGCGATAGATGTATAGGGTCCCATCCCCTGCGTTCGACAAGGCCACGAACTCGGCGGGCACACAGTTCACCGCGATGGTCGTCACGCTGGCCGTGGCAACGCCGGCGCCATTTGTCACCGTGCAAGTCTCGCCGGCCGGCTGGTTGCCGACGCTGACCGAATAAGGCGCATCGGTGGCAATGTGCGTCGGGAAGACGAAGGCACCGTTGGCGGCAACCTTCAGCGAGTCGCCGCCGTTGTTTTGCAGCGTGACGGATACGCCGGCAGCCATGCCCGACACGGTGCCCCCGACTGCAAACGCCATGGGTGCGGACGGTACCGCAGGCGAGGATGCGGGCGTCGGCGGAGATGCCGACGCTGGCGAGGATGCCAGCAGAGCCGACGAAGAGAGCGCTGGCGAGTTGCCCGGACCGCATCCGGACAGCGCGAATGCGAAACCCAATCCGAGGCCTACCCCCGAATGGATCGCTCGGGTGAACCCGCGTCGAATGATTCCCCGTGTTGATCGTTGCATGCTGTATTGGCCTTGTTATTGTTGGCGCCTTGGCGCCGAAGACCCGGGAATTTTATCAGGGGATATTCCTTGCGCATGTCGCGCGTGGCATCGGCAAGCAGACTTTGCCCAGGCAACGGGCCGTACCGGCAGACTGGCATCCCATTCAAGCCGGTTTCGACGAATTTTCCGGAACCCGTTTTCGCATTGCCACTCACTCGACGGAAACGTGTCGCCCCGGGTGGCGTAAAATACGCGCTTTCCCGAACAAGCTCATCGACATGACCCTCGCCTCCACTCCCGAGATCATCGCCGAATTGAAGGCCGGCCGAATGGTGATCCTCGTCGACGAAGAGGATCGCGAAAACGAGGGCGACCTCGTCCTCGCCGCCGACTTCGTCACGCCGGAAGCGATCAATTTCATGGCGCGCTACGGCCGCGGCCTGGTTTGCCTCACGCTCACGCAAGAGCGCTGCAAACTGCTGAACCTGCCGCTCATGACGCACCGGAACGGCACTCAGTACGGCACGGCTTTCACGGTCAGCATCGAAGCGGCCGAAGGCGTGACGACCGGCATTTCGGCAGCCGATCGCGCCCGCACGATCGCGACGGCCGTCGCGCACGACGCGCGCGCCGAGCACATCGTGCAGCCGGGCCACGTGTTTCCGATCATGGCCCAGCCGGGCGGCGTGCTGGTCCGCGCGGGCCATACCGAAGCCGGCTGCGACCTCACGGCGCTCGCCGGGCTCACGCCCGCAGCGGTCATCTGCGAGGTCATCAAGGACGACGGCACGATGGCTCGCCTGCCCGATCTGATGACGTTCGCCGCCGAACACGGGCTCAAGCTCGGCACGATCGCCGATCTGATCCACTATCGCAGCCGGACCGAATCGATCGTGACGCGTGTGGCCGAGCGCACCATGCAAACGGCGCACGGCCCGTTCCGTGCGGTGCTGTACCAGGATCAGCCGAGCGGCGCGCCGCATCTCGCGCTCGTGCGCGGCACGCCCTCGCCCGAGCAGGACACGCCCGTGCGCGTGCACGAACCGCTGTCGGTGCTCGATCTGCTCGAAGTCGGCACCTCGACGCATTCGTGGACGCTCGACGCCGCGATGAAGGAAATCGCCGCGCGCGACCTGGGCGTCATCGTCATGCTCAATTGCAGCGACTCGAAAGAACATCTGGTCGACGTCTTCAAGGCATTCGACGAAAAGGACAAAGCCGCCGAGCTCAAGCGCCGCCCCGTCGACTTCAAGACGTACGGCATCGGCGCGCAGATCCTGCGCGAACTCGGCGTCGGCAAGATGCAGGTGTTGTCGAACCCGCGTCGCCTCGGCAGCATGTCCGGCTACGGGCTCGAAGTTACGGGCTTCGTGCCGATGCCGGGCGCCGCGGCCGCGCCAAGCGCATAATCGGCCGTTGCCGCCAGCGGCGACACGCGCCCCTACCCATTCACTACGGACCTCCTTATGGAAATCGGACAATACCAACCGAACCTCGACGGTGACGGCCTGCGCGTCGGCATCGTTCAATCGCGCTTCAACGAGCCCGTCTGCAACGGCCTGGCCGATGCATGCATCGAGGAACTCGAACGCCTTGGCGTCGCGGGTGAAGACGTGCTGCTCGTGACGGTGCCCGGCGCGCTCGAGATTCCGCTCGCGCTGCAAAAGCTCGCCGAAAGCGGCCAGTTCGACGCGCTGATCGCGCTCGGCGCCGTGATCCGCGGCGAGACGTACCACTTCGAGCTCGTGTCGAACGAAAGCGGCGCCGGCATCACGCGCATCGGTCTGGACTTCGGTATTCCGGTGGCCAACGCCGTGCTGACGACCGACACCGACGAGCAAGCCGTCGCACGCATGACCGAAAAGGGCCGCGACGCCGCACGCGTGGCTGTCGAAATGGCCAACCTGTCGGTGGCGCTCGAGCAACTCGGCGGCGACGACGAAGATGAAGAAGAAGGCGAAGAAGAGGACGAGGCATGAAAAGCGCCCGCCGACGCTCCCGTGAACTTGCCACGCAGGGGCTGTATCAGTGGCTGCTGTCGGGCGCGCCCGCCGGTGAAATCGACGCGCAGTTGCGCGGCGCACAAGGCTACGACAAGGCCGACAAGGAACACCTCGACGCGCTGCTGCATGGCGTCATCCGCGATGCGGGCGTGTTGTCGGTCGATCTCGCACCGTGCCTCGACCGTCCGATCGAGCAGTTGTCGCCGGTCGAGCGCGCGGTGCTGCTCGTGGCTGCGTACGAGTTCAAGCATCACCTCGACATTCCGTATCGCGTCGTCATCAACGAAGCCGTCGAGCTCGCCAAGACGTTCGGCGGCTCGGATGGCTACAAGTACGTGAACGGCGTGCTCGACAAGCTCGCCGTCACGCTGCGCGCCACCGAAGCACAGGCGGCACGCGGCAATCGCTGAAGCAGTTCGAGCGGCACGCGCACTGCGCGGCCGCCGGTTTTTGTGAATCACGTCACTGTCCGGATCTCCGCATGAACCTCGTCGCCGAACCGCTCGTCAGACTCGCGTCGCGCGTCGACGCGATCGCCCCCTTCCACGTCATGGAAATGTCGAAGGAGGCGGCAGCGCTCGAGCGCGCGGGGCGCGACATCATTCGGCTCGGCATCGGGGAGCCCGACTTCACGGCGCCCGAACGGGTGATCGAAGCGGCGGCCGATGCGCTGCGGCGCGGCACCACGCAATACACCGGCGCGCTCGGTATCGCGCCGCTGCGCGAGGCCATCGCCGCGCACTATGCGCAGGTGCACGGCTTGAACATCGATCCGGCGCGCATCGTGATCACGGCCGGCGCCTCGGCAGCGCTGCTGCTCGCCTGCGCGGCGCTCGTCGACCGCGACGACGAGGTGCTGATGCCGGATCCATGCTATCCGTGCAACCGTCACTTCGTGGCCGCCGCGGAAGGCAAGCCCGTGCTCGTGCCCAGCGGCCCGGCCGCGCGGTTTCAGCTGACGGCCGGCGACATCGAAGAGCGCTGGAACGACAGGACGCGTGGCGTCCTGCTCGCCTCGCCGTCGAACCCCACCGGCACCTCGATCGAGCCTGCCGAGCTCGAACGCATCATCGAAGCGGTGCGCGCACGCGGCGGCTTCACGATCGTCGACGAGATCTACCAAGGGCTGTCGTACGACGCAAAACCGGTCTCGGCGCTATCGTTCGGCGACGACGTCGTCACGGTCAACAGCTTCTCGAAATACTTCAACATGACGGGCTGGCGGCTCGGCTGGCTCGTCGTGCCGCCCGCGATGATCGGCGCGTTCGAAAAGCTGGCGCAGAACCTGTTCATTTGCGCCTCGGCCGTCGCGCAGCATGCGGCGCTCGCTTGCTTCGAGCCCGCCACGCTCGCGATCTACGAGGCACGCCGCCTCGAATTCAAGCGTCGTCGCGACTACATCGTGCCGGCCTTGCAGACGCTCGGTTTCTCGGTGCCGGTCGTGCCCGACGGCGCGTTCTACGTCTACGCCAACTGCCGTGATGTGGCACACCTGGCGGCGCACGACAGCGATGCGCTCACCAAGGCGATGCTGCATGACGCCGGCGTGGTGCTCGTTCCGGGCATGGACTTCGGCGTCCACGCGCCGCGCGAATATATCCGCCTGTCCTACGCGACGGCCTACGGAAAGCTCGAGGAAGCCGTCGACCGGCTTGGCCGGCTCTTCGGTCATTGAGCCGCACGCCGAGCAGGCAAACAAAAAGGGCACCCGAGGGTGCCCTTCTTCTTGGCGCTCACTACCGATTTCGCTGCCGACGCGGCGCGCTTTTCGATCAGGCGCCGAGCTCAGCCGCGCCATGCCGCGACGCGTTGTCACTCGATTCATCGGATGCCGGTGCCGACGAGGTCGACGCATTCGTCTTGGTCGTCGCGAGCGAGTGGTTCGGGCTCGCAAGCGCCACTTGCACGCGCTTGGTCGAGGCCACGACCTGATGCGGGGCTTGCGGCCCGTTGACCGGCACAGCACGGCCGCGCGCCACGTCACGCAGGCGCCCGCGTTCCGCCATCACCTTGGCGCCGTAGCCGCCGTCATCGGGTGACGTCGAACCGTTGTAGAGACGCAGGCCGTCGGGAAGCGAGCCGCCACGTGCGATGCAATCCTTGAGCACGAGCGCGCCGACGGTGATGTTGGCGACCGGCTCGAGTGCCGCGGTCTGGCCGCCGAAGTAGCGGAACTTGTCCGAATGCACCTTCGACATGACCTGCATGAGACCCTTCGCGCCCACCCCGCTTTCCGCATACGGATTGAAGCCCGATTCGATCGCCATCACGGAGAGCAGCAACAGAGGATCGAGGCCGACCTGACGGCCCGTGTCGAACGCCGCCTTCACGAGTTCGCCGACCGGTTCCTGCGCCACGCGATAGCGTCGCGCGATATACGACGTGACAAGCCCCTGTTCGCGTGCCGACACGAGCACGCGGTCGTCGCGCGCATCGGGGGCCACGCGCTGCGCCGATACCGCCTTGGCGAGGAATTCGAGGCTCGAGGAGGTATGCGCATCGAGGCCGGTGACACCCGTCAGTGTCGTCAGGCCGCTCGCCCCGCTGCCGTCGAACGCACCGTCATAGCGAGTGCTGTCGGGGCCGGGCACTTGCGCGCTCACCGACACTTCATCGCCGTTCGCGTTGGCGTTGGCCGGCCCGAAGGCGGGCAGCGGATGACCGCTCAGGAGCCGCGCCGGGCCCGCTTGCACCGCAGCGTAGATCACAGGCATCAGCCGGGCCGCAATCGTGCCGCGCACGGTCGGCAACAGCCACAGTGCGAGCGCAACCACTACGGCGCACGCGCCGACGACGCTGAAGAGATGGTGGCTGACACGCGTTCCACGACGCAACGCTGCACGGACTGCGAGCGCGAGGCGATCATCGGAACGCAACGATAACCAAGTATTCATTCGGTTCTCCCATCGAACATGGCCTGCGACCGGTGAAACGGCGCCAGGAGGCGCGGGTCGAAGGCCAAGGCGTCACGAGCCTTGGTTGGGGCCGCGGCGACGCCGGGATACGGCAAAGTACCGTTTGTCACGGCAACGTACCGTGTGGAGAGCCACATCGGAGCAAAAGGACCGGCGATCTACCCAGCAGGCAGAAGCGCGGTGGCTCTCACGCAAAACCAGCGTGTGCGCTGGCGAAGACAACAAATCTGGCCGTAAAAGTGCCCTGCAGGAGTGGCATACGGTGACGCGCGTCGCGTCAAGGACCGGGGGGCAGTGAACTCAAAACGGTTGGCCCTGCAACCAACGTGGACGGATTCTATGCACGGTTTTATAGTTCGTCAACGGTATAAGATTGCAAAAGAATAACAAAATGTAATAAAGAAACGGTCTCGGCGGGCTAGAGTCCGCGCGCCATGCGCGTCTTGGGCCGTTTTGAGGGTCAGTCGTTCAAACGACAGTGCGCCCCTCCCACGGTAAAATCGACAGCCAGTTACGCCTCCCCGACGCTCTCGTGCGTCGCCCAGCGAGATGCCCCGCACAAGCGGTGGCCCGAACCCGAAATCCATGAAATACAAAGACTTGCGCGACTTCATCGGTCGCCTCGAAGCGGCCGGCGAGCTGCGCCGCATCGAGCAACCCGTCTCGCCCGTGCTCGAAATGACCGAGCTGTGCGACCGCGTGCTGCGTGCCGGCGGCCCGGCCCTGCTCTTCAACGCCCCGCCCGGCTACCGCTTTCCCGTGCTCGGCAACCTGTTCGGCACCGCCCGGCGCATCGCGCTCGGCATGGGCATCGACGGCACGGCCGCGGCCAGCGACGGGGCGGCGCTCGAATCGCTGCGCGACGTGGGCCGGCTGCTGTCAGCGCTGAAGGAACCCGAGCCGCCCAAGGGCCTCAAGGACGCCGGCAAGCTGCTGTCGCTCGCCAAGGCCGTCTGGGACATGGCGCCCAAGACGGTCAGCGCTCCGCCTTGCCAGGAAATCGTCTGGGAGGGTGACGACGTCGACCTCGCGAAGCTGCCGATCCAGACCTGCTGGCCCGGCGATGCGGGCCCGCTCGTCACGTGGGGCCTCACCGTCACGCGCGGGCCCAACAAGACGCGTCAGAACCTCGGTATCTACCGCCAGCAGCTGATCGGCCGCAACAAGCTCATCATGCGCTGGCTCGCCCATCGCGGCGGCGCGCTCGACTTCCGCGAATTCGCGCTCAAGCATCCGGGCCAGCCGTACCCGGTCGCCGTGGTACTCGGCGCCGATCCGGCAACCGTCCTCGGCGCCGTCACGCCGGTGCCCGATACGCTGTCCGAATATCAGTTCGCGGGCCTGCTGCGCGGCGCCCGCACCGAGCTTGCGAAGTGCCTGACGCCGGGCGTCGACACGCTGCAGGTGCCGGCGCGGGCCGAAATCGTCCTCGAGGGTTTCATTTATCCGCAAGACGGCGCACCCGGCGCCGCGCCGGCCGGTGCCCCGCCGCGCCCCACGCAAGGCGCGACCGCCACCTACGAGCACGCGCTCGAAGGGCCGTATGGCGATCACACGGGCTACTACAACGAACAGGAGTGGTTCCCGGTGTTCACGGTCGAGCGCATCACGATGCGCCGCGATGCGGTCTATCACTCCACCTACACGGGCAAGCCGCCCGATGAGCCGGCCGTGCTCGGCGTCGCGCTGAACGAAGTGTTCGTGCCGCTGCTGCAGAAGCAATTCCCCGAGATCACCGACTTCTACCTGCCGCCCGAAGGGTGCAGCTATCGTATGGCGATCGTGCAGATGAAGAAGAGCTACCCCGGCCACGCCAAGCGCGTGATGTTCGGCGTGTGGAGCTTTCTGCGCCAGTTCATGTATACGAAGTTCATCGTGGTCGTCGACGAGGACGTCGACGTGCGCGACTGGAAGGAAGTCATCTGGGCCATCACGACGCGCGTCGATCCCGCGCGCGACACCGTGCTCGTCGAACGCACGCCGATCGACTATCTCGACTTCGCTTCGCCCGTCGCGGGGCTCGGCTCGAAGATGGGCCTCGATGCGACGAACAAGTGGCCCGGCGAGACCGACCGCGAATGGGGTAGGCCCATCGAGATGGATGCGGCCGTCAAAGCGCGCGTCGACACGCTATGGGAGCAGCTCGGACTGGGCAAATAAGTACCGCCTCCCGCGCGCACCTGCCGTTCTTACTAGCTAGAGTAAGCGCTAAAGCGCTAACTCCGGTCGACCGCTGAGGGCCTGGAGTAGGCGCTGAAGCGCCAACTCCAGGCAGACCTCAGCATGGGATCAGAGTAAGCGCTAAAGCGCTAACTCTGATCGACAAAGGAGCCCCGATGAATACCGCCGACCGCCCTGTCGCCGCCACGAGCTATCGCGGCCCCGCCGTCGAGAACACGCATATCGCGCACATCGCGGTCGTCGATGCGTCCGGGCGCTTGCTGTATGCGTTCGGCGATCCGCACCGCGCCACGCTGCCGCGCTCGGCCGTCAAGCCCGCGCAGGCGCTCGCCGTGCTCGAGACGGGCGCGCTCGAGCAATTCGGCTTCGACGAGGCCGACCTCGCACTGATGTGCGCCTCGCACAACAGCGAAGACGTGCACATCGACCGCGTGCGCGCCATGCTCGCCAAAGCCCACGCGAGTGAAACGGACTTGCGCTGCGGCGGCCATCCGCCGATCTCCGACGCGGTCTACCGCAGCTGGATCAAGCGGGATTTCGCGCCGACGCCCGTCTGCAGCAACTGCTCGGGCAAGCACGCAGGCATGCTCGCGGCAGCCCAGGCGATCGGCGCGGGCACGACCGGTTACGAGCGCGCAGACCATCCACTGCAAGCACGCGTGCGGCACACGCTGGCCGAGCTGTGCGATCTGCCCGAGACCTCGATCCGCTGGGGCATCGACGGCTGCAATCTGCCGACGCCGAGTTTCGCGCTCGATCGGCTCGCACTCGTGTTCGCAAGGCTCGCCGACGCGGCCGACGCCAATGCGCGCGGCACGTTCGACTCGCCACGCCAAGCGGCGCTCGCACGCATCCATCACGCGATGACGACGCACCCGCACCTCGTCGCTGGCAGCGGCCGCTTCTGCACGGCGCTGATGAGCGCGTTCGGCGGCGCGGTGGTCGGCAAGGTCGGCGCAGAAGGCAGCTATGGGTTCGGCGTATGCGGCGGCGCACATGGCGTGAACGGTGTAAGCGGCCCGATTGGCGTCGCCGTGAAAGTCGAGGACGGCATCGGCACGATCGTGACCGCGATCGCCGTCGAGCTGCTGCATCGTCTGAACGTCGGCACTGCGGCGCAGCGCGCGCAGCTCGACGCGTTTCGCGCCACGCCGATCAGAAACACGGTCGGCCTCGAGGTCGGACATCTCGAGATGTCGTTCGCGCTCGAACCAAGCCGGCCCTAACCCCACCCACCCAAAAAGAAAACAGGCTCCGCATGCATTCGATGTCGACCTTGTCGAACGGCTTCTTTCTATCGTTGTCGTTGTGCCTCGATATCGGGATCGTCAACGTGGCAATTCTCTCGCTGACGCTCTCGCACGGCTTCAAGCCCGGCTTCTGGCTCGGGCTCGGCTCGTGTTTCGGCGATCTCGTCTACGTGTCGCTCGCACTCGCAGGCATGGCCGCCCTGCTGCACTTCGACGCCGTCCGCTGGGTCGTATGGCTCGGCGGCTCGACGATGCTGCTCTATCTAGCCTTGAAGATGGCGCGCGAGGCGCTGTTTCCGCCGGCGGCCCCGGCCGGCGACGCCTCGTCGCAGGCCTTGCCGCAAGCCAGCCTGGCGCGCGGCTTCGTGCGTGGCATCGTGCTCGCCATGTCGTCGCCGTCGGCGATCCTGTGGTTCGCGGCCGTCGGCGGCGCGCTGATCGCCAAGGCGGGGGCGACGGGCACGCACGCGGCCCCGGTGTTTCTGGCCGGCTTCTTCCTGGGCGGCCTGGCATGGACCCTCTTCCTGTGCGGCCTCGCAAGCCACGGCCGCAAGCGGGCAGGCGCGAGCCTGCTGCGTGGCTGCCATGTCGCGTCCGCCCTGCTCTTCGCGTATCTCGCGTACACCGTGATCGTCGGCGGCTATCGCGACCTCATCCATCCCGCCCTGCACGCCGCCTGATGCGAGGCGCCAGCGGTCACCCCCGCCGAGTTCAGTTCAAGAACCGAGCACGCCCAGCCTCAAACGAAAACGGCGCAACGCGGCGAGTTGCCTGCGTTGCGCCGTTTGGCCGGCGTGGCTGGCGCCTGCTGGGTCAGGCGCGCATCGATCAGTAACGCCCGTAAGGACGTCCGTAGTAGCCGCGGTGATGGTGCCAATACGGGCGACCATAACCATAGTAGCCGCCCACGACCACTCCGGGCGGCCCATACACGACCGGCGGCGGCGCATAGACGACCGGTGGCGGTGCGTAATAGACAGGCGGCGGCGCGGCGTAGACCGGATAGGCCGGCGCGACTGGGATTCCGATGCCGATGCCTACCGACACATGCGCTTGGGCCGTCGCGGCAAACCCCGCGCCGAGCGTTGCGGCGGCCATCAACAAGACGAGCTTTTTCATTTGTTTCCCCTGGCGGATCGTTGCAGCCAGGCACTCGATTCCTCGGGTCACCTCTCCTGCAACTTGCGATTCAAATGTATCGAAAAAGCATCGGGGAATGCTTACCCATTTGTTGCAAATTGCAATCGACGCGCTCGGCACACGAGCGGCCGAGCGATGCGGAAAGCGGGCACAGGCCCGCGTAGGACGGGAAACGTTCGGCTTTACCGATCGGCGCATCAAACGGCCGATCGTATCGGTAATGTTTAATTACAAAATCGTGGTACGCGCGCAACCGGCCCGTGGCATGGCAGCCACGAGCCTCGTGCCGCATCGCGATCGGGCGGGCCAAGCCGTCCAACCGGGATGTCGCCGCGCCGCGCGTCAGCCGACCTTCACGTAGGCGAACTCGCGCGTCACGCTCGGCGGCACGTAGGCGCCGCTGATCTTCACGCGCGGTGTCAGGCGCTTTTTCTGATCCCACCAAAGGCGACGTTGCGACCGGCTCAGAAATCTCAGGTGCTTGCGATAGGAAAAGACGCTCATCGTGACCTCCTTACGAGACTGCGACACAGGAACGAAACCGCGACTACGATCCAATCCTTTCCTTGCACCCGGCGCCGCACCAGCCGCGCGCCGTTCAGACGTGCGGCGGCAAGCGCCTCGACATCGCATTGAAAACACGCGTCGTCCATACCCCTCATACGACGCCCGATTTGCATCGACGAAAATCGGCAAGAACCCCCGTTGCGCAACAGCACGTGATCGACATATCCCGCGCACCGTCCGATCGTGCAACGGATGAGCGATACTTGCCCTTGCCTTGGGTGTGACGTTTTCGTCACCCCGCGATTCTTTTGCCGTTCACAGGTCTTCACATGCCGCTTTCTCGCCCGCCGCGTCTCGGCTTCATCGGGGCCGGCCGCCTCGCCCGTTGCCTGGCGCTTGGCTTCGCCCGCGCGGACTACCCCGTCGTCGCGGTCACGAGCCGCTCGAGCGGCTCGGCGCGCGAGCTGGCCGCCACCATCGACGGGTGTCTCGCGCTCGACGACCCGCAGCAGGTCGTCGAGGCGGCCGACGTGGTCTTTTTAGCCGTTCCCGATGACAGCATCGGTACGGTCGCGAACACATTGCATTTCGATGACGCCGGCGCTATCGCGCCGGCAACAAAAGCGCTCGTGCACTGTAGCGGTGCGACGAGCGTCGAGGTACTGGCCCGCGCGCGCGAGCAAGGCGCGTCGACGGGCGGTTTTCATCCACTGTACTTGTTCAGCGGCGGTTCTGCCGATCTTGAACGAATCGCCGGCTGTTCCGTGACGATCGAAGCCGATGGCGCGCTCAAGGACGTGCTCGTCGCGCTCGCCCAGGCGCTCGGCTGCCATCCGCTCACGATCGCCGGCGACCAGCGCATGCTCTATCACGGCGCGGCCCACTATGCGGCCAGCTTCGCGCTGTGCGCGCTGTCCGAAGCCGCCTCGCTCTGGCGCGGGCTTGGCCTCGACGAAGCGCAAGCGCTGCGCGCGCTGTTGCCGATGCTGGCCGGCACGATCGACGCAGCGCGCGAAAAAGGTTTGCCCGGTGCGTTGGCCGGCCCCGTCTCGCGCGGCGATGCCGATCTGTTGCACCGCCAGCTCGCCTGCTTCGAAGCGCTCGGCGGCGACCATGCCGCGCTCTACGCACTGCTCACGCGCCGCGCCGTCGCCCTGGCGCGCTTGCGCCCCACGCCGCCCGCCTCGCTCGACGCGATCGAGGCCTCGGTCGAGGCGACGCTCGCGCGCGTCCTTGCGAGCAGTGCAAGCGACAAGTAAGCCGTGATATGGTGACGACCGGCGCGCGCCCCTGAACGGACGGTCCAAGGCGCGACGACCGCAACCCTGACGAGAACGCCAACAATGATCAAAGTCAGCATCCTCTATCCGTACCGCGAAGGCGGCCGCTTCGACTTCGACTATTACCGCAACGTGCATATGCCGCTGGCGGCCAAGCGCTTCGGCGCCACGTTGCGCGGCTGGTCGATCGACGCCGGCATCAACGGCGGGCCGCCCGACACGAAGCCGCCGTTCGTCGCGGCAGGCCACTTCGTCTTCGACTCGGTAGACGCGTTTTACGCTGTCTTCACGCCGGCCGTCGCCGAAGAATTGATCGGCGATATCCCGAACTACACCGACGGCGGCAACGGCACCATTTTCATCAGCGAAATCGACACCCTCGGCCAAGTCGAAGCCGCCGCCTAACGCCGGCGCACAGCATTACGCAGCGTGGCGCCGCTGCTCGACGTGAAAGCGCCATACGAGAAACTCAAGAAGGAAAGGATCGAAGATGTTCGGCGATATCGCCCGTTTTCTGCTCAATACCCTGTTTACGCTGTTCGGCGCCGCGTTGCTGCTGCGCGCGTGGATGCAGACCGTGCGTCTGCCTCCGTACAACCCCGTCTCGACGGCCATCTTCCAGGCCACGAACTGGCTCGTGCTGCCGCTGCGGCGCGTGCTGCACAACGTGCGCGGACTCGATTGGGCGAGCCTGGTCGCCGCGCTGCTCGCGGCAATCGTCTACGTCGTGCTGATGGTGGCGATCGCGGGCGTGGACCCGCTCGCCGTCGGGCCTGTGATCGGCCTCGTGGCGCTGCTGACGCTCGTCAAGTGGGCGCTGAACCTGGTCATCTGGCTCACGATCCTGATGGCGCTGCTCTCGTGGCTCAATCCGCGCTCGCCGGCCATGCCGATCCTCTATCAGCTGACCGCGCCGTTCCTGAACCCGCTGCGTAGAATCATCCCGAACCTCGGCGGCATCGACCTGTCGCCGATCCTGCTGTTCTTGATCGTGCAGATCCTGCTGATGGTCGTGACGCGTGCGGCCGTATCGCTGACGCTGTTCGGTATTTGACATTCGAGCGGCTGGCGGCAGCGACGTATTGCTCGCCGCCCGCTCGCTCGTTCACTTGTCCGGCTGCCCGCCGATGACACCCCAGCGCGCCGGAATCAGCGCATAAAGCGCGCGCACCTTCTCCCGAGAGACACGCTCGATCAGACGTGCCGCTTCGCCTTCGGTCACGATGAATTCGACGGCCACCGTCGACGCGCCTTGCAATTCGAAGAAGCGATCCTCGTGCAGCGTGTGATGCTCACCGAACCCTGCCATCGCGCGAAACGCCGAGCCACCTGCGATGCCCATCTTGCTCGCTTCGGTAAGCAGCCATTCCCAGAACGGCTTCCAGTGCAACCGATGGCTTTCGTGGACGTAGAACCGCAAGAGCACATGTTCCATGACAGCCTTCTCCTCGCTGTTCGCCAGCGGCTCGCAGGCTCGCTTGCGCAATAAGCCAAGCGTCAACCGTGGTGTCTTACGCGCCGGCCGTGCTCACGAGCCAGGCACGCGCGCTCCACATGCCGAACCCGGTCAGCGCGAACGATCCCAACAAGTGTAGGCCAGCGGCGATCAAGGCCCAGCCGAACTCGTTCTGGGCCATCAGCGTCACGACCTCGACGGAGAAAGTCGAGAACGTCGTCAAGCCGCCCATGAACCCCGTAATGACAAAAAGCCGCCATTCGGGCGGCAGGCCCGCCTTGGCCGTGAAGAACACGGCGGCGACGCCGATCAGATAAGCGCCGATCAGATTGGATGCCAGCGTACCGAGCGGCACCGCGGGCAGAATGGCGTTCAAGCTGAGGCTCAGCGCCCAGCGCAAGAGCGCGCCGAGACCCGCGCCGATAAAGATCGAGAGAATCGAATAAATCAAGGTCCGTTCCTGGGTTCGAATTAGGGTTGTCGAAACGGCGGAGCGGCAGGCGAACGCCTACCGCCCCACCTCGGTGGAGTTGCGGTAGGCATCATCAGCCCTGGGGGCGGTTAAAGGAGGAATGCCATCTCCCGCGCGCAAACCGGGAATCCGGCATGCGCGGCCCGGCAGGGAGACTGCCGGGTACGACCAGGCAGTACTGTATGCGTTCGAGGCGCGTCGGGCAAGCACGCGCAAAGAACGGCGGCCCGGCTGAGGATGGGCCGGGCCGCCGTCGATCGATCCATTTCAAGGCATTCGAACGCTCAAGCCAAGTCCCGCGAGACCGCCCGTCCGATGTCGGTCACGTGGCGCACCAAATCCTCGAGATCCGCCAGTGACGTATTGAAGTTGACGATGCAAACGCGCAGCGCGAATTTGCCCCGTACCGTCGTATGGGACGGATACGCGATGCCGCAGCGGTGCAACTCGTCGAGAATGGCATGATTCAATCGATCGAGGCGCGCCTCGCCCTCGGCCGTTCCCGACACGCTATTCGCGGGACGGTAACGGAAGGTCGTGATGCTCAAGTGATGCGTGAACGCCTCCAGCTCGGGATGCGACCCGGCGATTTCGTGGAGCTTGCGCGCCAGCCGAATGTCGTCGGTGATCATTTGCCGGTAGCCGCTGCGCCCGACGAGCTGCAGGCCGAGACGCACCTTCAGCGCGCGAAACGCCCGCGTCGTCTGGAGCCCCAGGTCGCGGAACTGTAGCCGTTCCGGGCCGCCCAGCAAGGCCTGCTCGTCGTTCTCCGCGTAATACGGCGCGCCCTGGCGAAACGTGTCCAGAAGCAGCTTGGGGTCGCGCGTCAGCACACAACCGATGTCGGCAGGCATATACAGCCACTTGTGCGGATCGATCGTGACGGAATCAGCCTCTTGCAGACCGTGAATGTCGTCGGGCGCGTCGGGTGAGAGCGCGGCGAAGCCGCCATATGCACCGTCGACATGGAACCAAACCTGCTCGTCACGACAAATCCGCGCGATGTCTCGCAGCGGATCGACCGCGCCAAGCGACGTCGTACCGGCAGTCGCGACGACCATCAACGGCGTTTTCCCAGTCGTCTTGTCCGCACGGATCTTTTGCTGCAAATCCGTCACGTCCATGCGCCCTGCCGCATCCAACCGAATCCGACGGATCCGCTGCGTCCCGAGGCCGCTGACTTCCGCCGCCGCGTCGATGCTGCTGTGCGCATCTTCGGTCGCGTACAGGCAGAGCTGCGATGCTTCCGGATCGGCCAAGCCCACTGCCCTGACATCGGCACCCAGCACCGCATGCAATGCCAAGCGCAGCGCCACCAGATTCGCCACCGAACCGCCGCTGACGAACAAGCCGCCGCCCCCCGACGGATACCCGATCAGGCGAGCCATCCATTGGATGGTTTGGGCCTCCATCGCAACGGTCAGCCCCGATGTCGCGTAGCTCGTGGCCGGCGCACTGACCGCAGCCGCCAGAAAATCGGCGAACATGCCCATCGGACTCGCAGCGCCCATGACATAGGCCCAGAAGCGCGGGTGCGACGTCGACACCGCATGCGAGCACAGCAGGTCGCACGCTTGCCCAAGCACCTGCTGCGCCGGGCTTGCTGTCTCGGGAAAAGCAGCCTCGGCCAGCCAGGACTGGATGTCCTGCGCGGATTGCCTGGGTTTGACCGACCGATCAGGTAATGCCGCCATGAAATCCGCGAGGCGCTCGACCAGCTCATGTCCTAACGCACGAAACGTTTCAGGTTCGATCCGCGCGGGCGCGATGCGTTGGTCGAGCGAACTCGGGCTAGCCAAGATCGCGCTCCTGAACATCCGACAACTCTGTCAGGACATTGCTCGGCGCGATGACCTGCTCGGTCGGCCCATGCCCTTCGAGCCAGGTCTCGTGCATATAGACCCAGACGACGCCAGCGGGCACGTCAGGCTTCTTCCGGAACAGCACACTCGAGATACGCCCGGTGGTTTGGCCCAGGAAGCTGCGCCACTCCCGATATTGCACGAGCGCGGAGTCCTCCATCTCCCACACCGGAGCGAACTGATCCGTCCAGATGCGAATGTCAGGGAACGCGCCACGCGCCCGGGTCAGGCGCTCGCCCAGGCTCGTTTGCGTATCCAGCGTGCCATTGGGCGTGATGAGCAAGCTGTCTGCGACGAATGCCGACTGAAACGGCGTCGCCACCGACGGGTCGGCTATCTCGCCACGCATCCAGCGCTCTAGGAATTGATGGAAGCCGACGACTTCCGCCGCGCATTTCGACACCAGAGGACTATGTTCCTTCTGCGCCTGCCCGGGCGCATTGCTCGCCTCGACAGGAAGCGGCAGCGCCTCTGGCGTGAAACGATCCCTGAAGCCGAACGCCATCGGCGTCGGGCCGTTGCGTTGGATGTAGTCGAGACGGGCAAGCCCCTCCTGCACGGTGGGAACGTATCCCTTCGGCACCCACCACAGCGCGGTCGTCGCCCCGTCCAGCTTATGGAACCACTCACGGGCGTTCCGGTACGGCACGGCATGTCCGCTCTGGTAAACAAAGCGCCGGAGCGTCTCGATCGATTCCCACAAAGACATGTTCAGGAGCATCGACGGATCCTCGAAGCCGCGAATGCCGGTGGCATCGCCGTCCGCCGTCTGCAAGCGCCAAACGAATCCCGGCGACTGCTCCGCCAGCGCGTTGATCTCCTTCAGTTGCGAAACGAAACCTTGCATCAGCGGCGTGTCCAACGGCGCCAACGCTTTGGAAATGCTCAGTTGTGCAAGGTAATAGGCGCAATCTGTCACGGTTATCCTCACTTGAGTCCGAATCAAACTGTCCGCATCAAGCCAGTTTCGAATCTGCGGCCTCGGCCGCAAGCTCCTTTGCAACCGGATTCGCACCGGCTTTGATGAATACGTCGAGGTCGCAAGTGGGCATGAAGCGCTTCATCGCCTCCTCGAGTTTCGTCTTGCGTGCGTCGTCCAGGGCGGCCTCTCCGTCGGCGAGTTCCGCGACGGCTGCGCGGTAGTGCTCGATGTAGGCATGCTGCGCGCTGATCATGTCGAGCGGCTTGCCCGGCTGCCCATGGCCCGTATAAAAGACCTCGATGTTCTTGTCCGCCACCAGATGCTCGAGTGCGGCGAGACTCTCCAGCCATGGCGCGGTGTGACCATCGTTCATGAATGAATGCACGCCGTTGAACACCATGTCTCCGACGAACGCGACGCGCCGGCGGGCACCGACCACCCAGACGAGATCCCAGTGCGATTCGCCCGGGCCGAATTCCTTGGCTTCAAACGGCACGCCGTCGAAGTGCAAGACCGCTCCATCGTCCACGAACCGGTTCGGGAAAGTCCGTTGGGCAGGCCAGTCTTCCCCGAACACCGGTTTCCATTGCACTTCCTTGGCGTCGTCGATGCGGCGAATGACCTCATCGACACCGCGCGTCGTGATCACCGGCACGTCGCCGAGGCCCTGGATCAATTCCCCGACGCCGTTGTAGTGGTCGGGGTGCCCATGCGTGATCAGTACCGCCAACAGCGGTTTGCGCAGCGCATCGAGTTTGGCGCGCAGCTCGCGGGCATCCGATACGGTCATCATCGCGTCGATCGCCACCACGCCGTTGGGCAACTCGACCAGAAACGCATTCGTGAACAGCGTTCGCGCATCGGAGCTGCAAATCACCACGTTGAAATCGGGTTCTACCGCCAGACTCATTGGAATGCCTCCCAGTTATTCGAGGCCTGTGGCATGAGGGTCCGCTCTCGAGGAGCGATGCGCTCCGGACGCAGTCCTTGGTTCGCATGCAGCCGGAACGGCGTAAGGTCGAATGCGTTGCCCAACAATCCTCGAAGGTCGTCGCAAAGCTCGGCGGCCACCGCGTCGCCGGCCCAGAGTGCGTATTTATAGCCGCGGCCGGAAAATCCCGTCGCCAAGTACAACGTCTTCTCGCGATCGACGAAGTCGAGGTAAGGCAGACCGGTCGACGTGTAGGCATCGCACCCGCTCAATCCATGTACGAGGTGCGCGTCGCAATCCTCGCCAAACGTCATGCGGGCGCGCTCGAAGATCGCCCGGTAAACATGGCTCGGGACGTCGGCTATCGCGCCCTCGACCTCGTCTTCGAGGGTGGCGCAGCCGCAGTAGAACGTGCGGGCACTCGCCGGCCGCAGATAGGCACCGACGATTTCGTCGAACACCGGGAATGGGATTTCGGCGGACGACTCGACGCAACCGAGTGAGACGGCACGGGACACGATCGGCAACGATGGCAGCCATGCTTTCAACCACGCCCCCATCGCCAGGACCACCCGATCGGCCACCACGTCATCGCATCCGAACGACAGCTGCCACCCGCCTCCCGCGTGTGCCGACATCGATCGCAGTTCTGCGTGCTCCAGCAGGAGACCGCCGAAATTCCGTAAGCCGTCGCACAACGCAAACGTGGTCCTGACCGGGTCGGCAATGCCGCCCATCGTTTCGAAAACCGCTGCGCCGGCATGGTCCGCAGACAGAAACGGCGCGCGCTTGCGGCGCTCGGCGCCGGTCAGGATGCGAGCGGAACCGCGACTGCCGAGTGCGTCGATCACGGCTTGCGCCGCAGCCAGCTTGCTCGGTTGCAGCAGGTAGAGAAATCCGAGGTGGCGCGCAGGCGTAGGGCCGGGCAATCCAATCCTGTCCCAGTGCAGGAAGTAGTCGAGCCCCTGCGTGCAGAGATAGGCGATCCGCGGATCCGGATCGAAGCCCCGGATAATGCCGCCGGGATACGCCGTCGCGCCAAGGCTCGCCGGCGTCCCGCGATCGGCCAGCAGGACGCGGCATCCGCGCCGCGCGAGGTGATACGCGATGGCCGAGCCGCCCACCCCCGCGCCGACCACCGCATACTCACAACGGATCATGTCGGCTGCCCCTCGGTCGCCATGCTTCGATTCTCGCTGCGCTGTCGCAATTCCTCGAGCATGCCGACGAAGCTGGTCGGCTGCCTGTAAAAGCTCGCCTGGCGCAGGATCGCGGCCAGCCGCGGCAAATCAACGGCGATCACCCGCGGATAAATGTGATGCTCGCGGTGCAGTCCGCGTGGCAGCATGCTGATCCAGATTCTGAGCGCAGCGCTCGTCTTGACGGACCGCGTATTGTCATTGAGGTCGTCCGTTTTCTCCGTCCAGCGGTGCTCCGTCAGATCCGACAGCGACAGGATCATCGGATACACCGTGTACATCGGCAGCAACCACAACAGCAGGAACGGCCGCCAGGCGTGGAAATACGCGATCAACGCGAGCGCCACGGCAAAGAACCCGAGCTTCACCCATCGTTCGATTTCCGTTTCCCGATCGCCCTCGAAACGGCAGAACAGCGCTTGCAGATGATTGAGGTGTCCTTTCGACGTGACGCGACCTTTGGGCGGCACATAGTCCTGTCTGCCGACAAACAATTGCCAGATCGCGGACAGGCCGTTTTTCATGCAAGCAAGCGCCAATTGTCCCGGAGGATACTCGCGCTCCACATCGCCTCTCATGCGACGGCCGACATAGTTCGGATCGTCGTCGGAAAAGAGGTACATGTGGTGGAAAACATGTACCCGCCGCCACTGAACGAATGACCAGGCCTCCGGATGATGGAACATCACCAGATTGGACAACAGCGTAGCGACGGCCTTATTGGTGCGCGGCGACTTGAAAAGACCGTAGTGACTCGCGTCGTGGTTCAGGATGTAGAGCGAATGCTGGCGGCCGGCTATGAAGACGATGGCCAGCACGGTGAACGCGGCGTGGTCGACCCAATGCTCGAGCAGCATCGCCAGGAGAATCGCCGCGTAGACCTGGAAGTAGAGCCACGCGCTGCGCCAGGGCCGTGGCTGCCCCAGACGCACCACCTGATTCCAGTGCTCGTTCGACAGCAACGATCGAGCCGTTTGCGGCGTCAGCAGCAACGGTTCCACCTGCGGGCCGGCGTCCGCTTCACGACTTGGCATGACCAGCCTCCCGCCTCTTCTTTCGCCGTGCCGTCACGGTCTCTCCCGCGACACCCCAACTGTCGGGATTGACCTCGTCGATGACGACGAAGGTGGTATTGGGGTCCTTGTCCAGCACGTCGACCATGACAGCGGTGATGCGCCGGATGATTTCGGCTTTCGTGTCAGCCGACAATCCGTCGTCCGTGAGTCTCACATTGATGTAGGGCATTGTTCCGATCTCGCGCGGGTATGAACGGCCGGCGCGGATGCTCGCGCATCGCGCTCGGCCGTATTGAGCAGATTGCCGAATCGATCGCGCTCAGGCGACTTTCCGGTTGGGAGCGATGTTCCTGATGTGGTCGTACAGCCGGTCGCTGACGCGCGCAGCCGTATCGAGTCGGCGATTGACCCCGAACACGATGTCTTTCATCACCGTGGCATCCTGGCGCAGGATCGGCATCACCACGTGGTACAGCCAGTCCAGCGCATGCTCGGCATCCACCGTGACGTGCTCGAGGTGATAGGCAAGTTGCGTATCGGTAAGGCCGAGCCGTTTCCATCCGGCGATCTGATACTCGAAGCGGCCCGGAATCATCAGCTCGGTGGCCAGCATGGTGCCGATCAGTTCCGTCAGCCGGGCCCGGTTCGTCGCCAGGCTCAGGTACATATTGATCAATTCGAGTTCTTCGACGACCAGGAACTCGTGGTTGGTCACATAGTCGTCGACCGGAATACCGAGGAAGTTCATCAGATCCCCGCGCATATTCCGGTGCACGCGCGCATCGACGGCGTGCCCCACTTCGTCCCAGTAATTCTTGACGAACTCGACCTTGATCGAGCCATAGACGCCCGGCAGCATGAACGCGAGGATGTCGCCGAACAGCATCTCCAGCGGCGTTTCCTGCACGAAGAACTCGCGCATCTGATCCAGGCTCGCTTCATCCCGGAGGTACTTGAAGATCGGATGCAGCTCGTTGGAGTGGTGGCTTGCCACATGCTCCTTGACCCATTCCGGGAAGTCCTCCACGGAGGGCAGGCTTTCGAGGGTGGCGGTGTATTTCGCCCTTTCGGACAGCTCCCACTGCTGCTCGATGCGATATTTGATCGCGGCAATGACGGGGTGATTGACGTTCACCGGCGACCGCGTCCAGGGAGTGGACAGATGCGCCAAATTGATTGCATAAAGGGCGCGGTGCGCATCGAGACGGGCTTCCTGTTCGCCATCGACAAATGCCCTCGACGCGAGTTCGTCAACGGAATTGACAATCTCCGAATCTTTGATAAATGAATCTTTAATTCCATTGGCATACAAAAAATCGCGAACGAATTTGTCCATGCTCGATCCAGTTAACAGTTGTTTTGCAATGACAGGGCTGCCGTCAATTCAATGCGGCACGTTTCAGAATCACGCAACACCAGGCGATACCAGAACAGCAATAAACCGAAATAATCAGGCGACCTCGCGGACTTCGGCGCACGACTTCACCGAGTGAAAGTCATGCTCGATCAGCCACTGATCCGAAATGAACTTGCTCATGTAATTGCGCACGCCGTCTGGCAGGATCACGACGCAATTCTTGCCCGCTTCGAGATGCTTGGCAGCCTCGAGCGCGGCGCAAACGGCCGATCCGGACGAGCCCCCGCACAACAACCCCTCCTCTCGAATGAGCCGCCGCGCCATATCGAAGGAATCCTTGTCGTTCGTCTTCATCCAGCGGTCGATCAGATTCCGGTCCAGCACGTTCGGAATGAAGTCGTAGCCGATGCCTTCGACCTGATAGGGCGCAATATGGGTACCGCCGGCAAGGATCGACCCTTCCGGATCGGCACCGACGATTTGCACATGCGGATACTGTTCTTTGATGCGCTGCGCGACCCCGGTGACGGTTCCGCCCGTGCCCACGCCCATCACGACCATGTCGACGTTCCCATCCAGGTCGTCGATGATTTCCTGTGCCGTGAAGTCGTAGTGCGCCTTGGGATTGAAGGGATTGCGGTACTGGTCGAGGATATGGGCGTTCGGGATTTCGCGCTGCAGCCTGCGGGCAACCTCGATGTGGCTATCCGGATCATCCCAAGCCACCGCGGGCGTGCGAACGATCTCCGCCCCGAGCGCCGCCAATATCGCTTCCTTCTCGGCACTCATCTTGACGGGCATGGTGATGATGACGCGATAGCCTTTCACCGCGCCGGCAAGCGCAATGCCAATGCCGGCATTGCCGCTGCTGGCCTCGATCAATACGTCGCCCGGTTTGATGATGCCCTGCTGCTCCGCCGCCTCCACCATATAGAGGCCGATCCGGTCCTTTACCGACCCACCGGGATTCATGAATTCACATTTCGCGTAAACATTCGCCGCGACATGGCTCGCGACCCTGTTGAGTCTCACCAGTGGCGTGTTGCCAATGCACTGAAGTATCGAATCGAACCTCATCGAACGTCTCCCCCAACTTTTTAAATCCCCGTCGGGAGGTCGATTTCATTGATATCGACAGAGTCCGGAGGGGAGCGATGTTTGCAGATATTTATTAAGACCCTTCAGTCGATGACCGCTGCAACCCATGCAAGCAATCGATCAACAAAGCCTTATTCCTGGAATCCATATGAATTCCACTTATTGGAATATGCTAAGAGCGTGTGCATTTAACGCCTTCGGAAAGCTCTATTCAACTACTACAAGTGGTAGCGTTAGTGAGCACTACGCTTTGCGTAGCTGCACCCAGAAATTTGCGTCAGAAATTTGTCAATGATTGACCAGTCTTTATTTTTTTAAATACTTATAAGTGACTAGTCAGTCTGTACGAAACTAGCGAATTGACAACGGCGTTTTTGGTGAGGTACTGGGTGGCTTTACGAAAAAAAGGGAACGCCTGATCGGTTGCGAAGCGGCAGACAAGCGCTTCGACTAGGAGAGAGGGCCGACGTCTGGAAGGGTGTGGCTGGGATGAGGGCGAAGCTGGCCGCTCCGCCCATCGTGGCAGTCGAAAAGCGCCCGTCACGTAAGATCTGGGCACTTCGCCGCGGCGGACAGCTTATTGCTTCGACAACTGACCGTAGGCAACCCCGGTATTGCCCGAGTGGAGCGCGTACATGAGCGTGCGCGTGTAGTAATTCGCGACTTGTGTCGGCAAGAAAACGAGCGCCGCGTTACCTGAATAGGTCGTGGCTGACGTCAGGCTGCACATCGAACCAGCAGCCGGCGAAAGCGTGACGGTCATCGTGTAAAGGTTCTTGTTCGAATTCGGCGTGTTCAGCACCAAAGTGCCGGTGACCGGGCAATAGCTGAGGGTGCCGCTCACGGTTCCGTCGTTGGCAACCGTCATTGAACTACCCTGTTGCGCCCAAGTTCCAACGACGCTCGCCTGAGTGACTGCGAGAGCGTTTGCCGCGTCGTAGGCCAACGAAATCGACGTACTGCCGCCATTTGCAGCATAGCTGCCGGTAAACAACTGCTTGGGGACGAACGTACCCGAACCGCCGGTCGTAGGAGAGGCGGTGAACGTGGACGCGAATTCCGTTCCCGGCGTCATCGTCCAGTTAGACGTATTCGTCGTGATGGAGGCGAAAAGCTCGTTCATCACCGTTGTGGCAATGAGGTACAGATAGGTGAAGTTACCGCTCGAATCGATGAAGACCGTGTGCTTGATGGTGCCAGTCTCGTCCACCCAGATCCCTTCTACGCCGTTACCGACCGCTGCCGTCGATCCGGACTGCGGATTGATGAGACTCGGGAGCGTTTCAGAATTGGCGGGAGGCGTCGGCGCAACGGGCGCGCTTGGGGCCGTGGGTGCAGTCGCATTGGTGGTTGTGGAAGGCGTGGCCAAATCCGAACCGCCGCCACCTCCGCAAGCGGCCAAAGTCAAGGAGGCGAGCAGCGAAAGCGTGAGTGTTGCGTGTTTTTTCATAGTTGGCATTGCCCCGGCGAACGCGGCGTTTCAATGCCGAGCCCTCTTGCCGGTTATTTGAGTTATCTCGAGTGGTCGTTGCGCGTGGACTCCGGGAATCTCTCGACGACAGGCTTTTTGTGCTACGAATTACCCCGAAGCCTGTTCGTGCACCGGAATCGTGCGGCGCGAAGTATAGGGTATTCCCCTAGAACGCTCCCTCTTTTTCCGCCTCAGGTCGGCGTGCTGTTGCAAATTTGTAACGAATCGTAACCTGGCCAGATGGACTCAGCTGCCCAGCGCTCGCTAGCCAAGCTATCGAGAACACGGTTGCAGCGTGGGGCAACGCGGCCCGACGATCAGATGGCCATAGTGGTAAAGGCCCTAAGCGGGTTAGCTGACGAACGCGCGCTCGTCGTAAATTTCGTCCAGCAGTTCAGCGATATGCTCAAGGCGAAGCATCCGGCTCCGACGCAACGACGAAAGCAGCCGTTCGCAGGCATACGTAGTTGGTCTAACGATAACGGCGTTACGTACGTCTGGGCCTCATCTATGCAAGCTGCGGCCCCAGATAGGGCAGGTAGTGCCCCCTGCCGACCTATTACTCAGACGGAACGGCTAGTGCGTCAGCTTTTTTGATACGATCCTGACCACGAACAGCGGCTCACGTAGGCCGTTCGCAAGCACGCATTTGAGCTTCAACAAAAAAACAAATATGAGGGCCGCATGAGCAACACGTATAACTACGGATCCCACAAAGATCTCGAGCCGACCGAGCTTTTCTTATTCATCGCCATAGACCAAACCTGCGAGCAGCTTGGCATTAATGATGTTGAATACGTCATCCTTATTTTGTCAGGGCTTCCGATTTTGCCGACTCGGGCTAAGCCATTAGGAGCGACCAAGGGAACGTCTGTTGCCTCCGTTATGTCTCGCTCGCTGTTCCGCTATGAACTGAAAAGGAAGGTGTTGCCGACATTCACACTAAGGAGCATCCAAAGGCTGCGTTGGGTCTTGACCCACAAACTTAGCGTGTTCGTTGGGCGAACTCTGCCGGGCGTTGGTTGGGTGCTACTAGCGAACGACGTCTATCAGATCGCGTTTAACACTGCCGTTAGATACAATCGAATTGTCTCACCTGAGGACAGGGTGTTTTGATGGAAACCTATACTTGGGAAAGCCTTGAATTGTTCGTCAGAAAAGAAGCACGCATATCACCGAAGAAAACCATAACCCTGGAATCGACTATTGAAGACGATTTAGGGCAACAGGGCGACGATGCTGACGAATTCATGCAGCGCTTCTTTGAAGTATTCCGCGTCGAGAGGGGTGACTACGACTTTCATCGCTATTTTTTGATGGAAGGCGAAGGGATTCTGTATCACTTGCTGATGAGGCTACTAAGAAAGCCACATACATTTAAGCGGGAAACCCTAACCGTTGGCATGCTTCATAGGGCACTCATTAACGGAAAGTGGGACTCGGAAACGCTATCGCAAGTTTCCCCAAGTCGATGACAGTGGTTGGGCGGAGCTGGTATCGGCGACGCCCATGGTCGGAGATGGGTGTGAGTATAGGCCGAAACGCTGAACTGGCCTCGTTCAACGCAGACGACAGACCGCTCTGCAAGCGCTGCTAGCACTCCCTTCCGGAGTGCATACACTTTTCACGCCAACTGCCACGACACCCCACTCCCCAAACCACCAAAATCCCTGTAGAATTGTTGGTTCTGCGGGCGTCGTATAATGGCTATTACCCTAGCTTCCCAAGCTAGAGACGTGGGTTCGATTCCCATCGCCCGCTCCACTCTCCCCCTTCCAAGCGCTTCAGTCGCACCGCGACCAGAAACCCAAGCGCCCCTGCTGCTCCGCTACCCACTTCCTGCCGTTGTTGCCGCTGTCGTTCCTGAATCGACGAACGCACCGTTACGTCTTTACTGCCTCAATCACCGAACCGGCAGGTCGAGCACCCCATCCCCATACGTCCGGATGACTTCGGAAATGATGACCTGATACCCGTCGAGCCAACGCGCTTGATTCGCCTTGGCCTTGAGATGGGCAGGATGCTGGACGAGCGCCTGAAGCGCCTCTAGCGACTCCCAGTAGTACACATTCGAGATCAAGCCCGTGGACGGGTTTTCCCATGCTTCTTCGCCGAGATAGCCCGGGATCTCTTTCGCGACGTCCGCAATGATTCGATCGAGCCGATGGAATTCGTCGTCGAACTGCTTTTTGGCAAAAACAAACGTAGAAGAGTACATACTCGAATCGATATCCAATGGCTGGCAAAAGAGAGGAAATCGTACGCGCGTTACGCGAAGGCGCGATTGTAGCGCTGCGTCGACACCCGCCCTCTCTGATCGCACCCTTTTGAACGAACGGAATTTCCGCCGACATTTGCTGTCGATACGTCGATCAAGCTGGTCGGGAATTCCGGCCGGCGATTTTCGCTCTCCCATTTCACGCCGACGATGGAACGGTATTTCATGTCTCGCACGAGTGCTGTTGCGCTGCTGGTCGATGCGCGCCAGTCGCTCGCCGCCGAGCTTCAGGAGAAGGCCAAGCACGCACCCGAGCACAGCGAGCAGATGCTGCGCGATATCGAACGTCTGTTGCTCGACGTGCGGATCCGCCGCGTGCGCGAGTTCCAGCTCGAATACCCGACGCGCGTCTACGTGATCGTCTCCGAGTGATCGCGCCCAAACGCCCGAAAAGGAACGCTCGCGGCCCGTGAGTGCCGCACCCGTGCGCGCTTCGTCTACAATCTCGCGCACGTTGCGCTTCGCGGCCGGTCCGATCGACCGACATCCGGCACGCCAGCCGCCTCATCGAAGGCGGCCGTTTCACGCACGCGACATCGCGATTGCCCGTCGCGCCGCGCATGACTCTCACTCCGATTGCTTTATCACCGATGATTCACGATCCGAACGACGCCGGCTTGCCCGACGAACCCACCGCTTCCGACGACACCTCGGCCGGCGCATCGACCTCCCCCGTCGAGGGTACGAGCGACGACGCATCGGAGCACGTGCTGTACCGGCGCCGTATCCGCAGCTTCGTCACGCGAGCCGGCCGCGTATCGACGGGCCAACGCCGCGCGCTCGACGACCTGGGCCCGCGCTTCGTCCTGTCTTATGCGGGCGAGCCCGCGAACTGGGATGCCGTGTTCGGCCGTCAGGCTCCGCGCGTGCTCGAAATCGGCTTTGGCATGGGCGCGACGACGGCTGAAATCGCTGCCCAGCGCGCGGGCGACGATTTCATCGGTGTCGAAGTGCACGAGCCTGGTGTGGGCGCACTGCTCAAGCTGATGGACGAGCAGCAGCTGTCGAACATCCGCATCCTGCAGCACGATGCCGTGGAAGTGCTCGAACACATGATCGAACCGGGCACGCTCGATGGCGTGCACATCTTCTTCCCGGACCCTTGGCACAAGGCGCGCCATCACAAGCGGCGCCTGATCCAGCCGCCGTTCGTGGCCCTGCTCGCCTCGCGCCTGAAACCTGGCGCCTATCTGCATTGCGCCACCGATTGGCAGAACTACGCGGAGCAGATGCTCGAGGTGCTCAGCGCCGAGCCGACGCTCGAGAATACGGCCGACGGCTACGCGCCGCGCCCCGACTACCGTCCCGTCACGAAGTTCGAACGGCGCGGCCTGCGCCTCGGCCACGGCGTGTGGGATCTGGTCTTCAAGCGGCGCATCGACTGAGCGACCTCACATTCCCCAGTCGAGCCAACCACCGTAGCCGGTGACGAGCACGAGCATGCCGAACGCGATGCGGTACCACGCGAACACTGTGAAGTCGTGCGTGGCGACGTAGCGCAGCAGCCAGCGCACGCACGCGAACGCACTCACGAATGCAGCCACGGTGCCCACGGTGATCAGGTCGGCCATGCCGCCAAGCGCATGGCCGCCGTGCTTCATCAGCTCGTAGCCGGTTGCGCCGACGATGACGGGAATCGCCAGGAAGAAGGAAAACTCGGTGGCGACGCGCCGCTCGACACCGAGCAGCATCGCCCCGATGATGGTCGACCCCGAGCGCGAAACGCCCGGAATCAACGCGCAGCACTGCGCGCAGCCGACCTTCAGCGCGTCGAGCGGACGCAGTTCATCGAGGGAGCGGATGCGAGCCGGCGCATCGCCGCGTGCGCGCTCGCGCGCCTGTGCCCACAGGATCAGCACCCCGCCCGCGACGAGCGCAAAAGCAACGGGTACGGGCGAGAACAGTACATCCCGGATCGCAGCCTCGAACAGCACGCCGAGCGCGACGGCGGGAATCGTCGCGACCACGACGTTCAGCGCGAAACGTCGCGCAGCGGCATCGGTCAGCAGCCCTGACGTCACCGACCCGATACGCCGCCGGTACTCCCAGCACACGGCCAGAATCGCACCGAACTGGATCACGACGTGAAACGTCTTTGCGCCGTCATGGTTGAAGTCGAGCAGGCTGCCGGCGACGATCAGGTGGCCGGTGCTGGAGACCGGCAGGAATTCGGTCAATCCTTCGACGATACCGAGAACCAGCGCCTTCGCGATCAATGCCCAATCCATCGATGCCTCCTGTCGCCATTCGCCGCAGCGCGCCGCCGTCACTTCTCGACGATCTGCACGCGTATGCCATTTGTAAGGATGGTGATTGTACCGGGTTCGAACGTAGCCCCGGCAAATTGCAGTTGCTCGGGCTTGAACGTGTAGATCGGGTAACCGTCGAGCCATTGCGCAGCGGCCAGCGCGCCCGCGGCCTCGATCTGCTGACGATAGGCGCGCGCCTCGCCGCCGGCATCGACCTGCTCGACGCTCGGCGCCCGGAGCACCACGGCATGGCTCGCACTGTCATATTCGAGCCGGCTCGTCAGTGTGAAAGTACCGTCGACGGGCTGTTGCAGGAATGGGCTAGCCACGTGCGCATCGATGCGCACCGCCAGGCGGTTCGCATCCGGCTCGAAGCCGACGACCGGATTGCTGAGCGTCACGTTGAGCACCTGCGACACGGTGCGCCGATATGGAAACTTGCGTGCCACGGCGTCCTGCACCTGCTGCTGCGAGAACGTGTAGTGATCGGGAATGAAGGGAAACGTCGCGCTCGCGCATGCGGCGAGCGGCGCGGCCAACGCGGCGACCGCGCAAAGCGTCCGCAGGAACCGGCGCCGGTCAGGCGCAGCGGCGTGCGTCATACATAACCTCCTGCTGATTGAATCGGGAATCGGGAATGATCAAGAATACCGGGCGGACTCGCGATACCGACACAGCATCGAGATTCCGATTTCGGCAGTTCGCGGCAATTCGTTTACGCCCGGCCCGGGCGCGTAGCCGTTTCCAGCTCGGTCAGCCACACCAGCGCCTCGTCGCGCGAACTGCCGCACATCTGGGGTTGCGGCTGCAATCCCGAGCAACACGCGGGGCGCTCGGGCCGCCCGAAAATCAGGCATCGGTTGCCGTCGGCCAGTTGCACGCAGCGCACGCCCGCAGGCTTGCCGTCCGGCATACCCGGAATCGGGCTCGTAATCGACGGGGCGATGCAGCATGCGCCGCAGTCTGGGCGGCATGCATGGGTGCCGGCGGACGGCGAAACGGAAACACTCACGACCTTGACCTCGAACGTCTACAGCGCGCGTCATGCGGCGCGCCAAGTCGGCATTGTGCCTGCGTTTGCGCGCCGCGGCTTTCGCGGGTAGAAACAGACCTTGGTAAAGTAACAACCCCTTTCCACGGCAGAATCGAGGACACATCATGCGCGGCACGAAAGCCATCCACGCAGTCGAACGGCTCAAGGCACGCAGCGGCAACGCCGCCTATGCCGCGGTAAGCCTGCCAGGCGGACGCTTCCGTCTCGTCGACAAGACCGGTGGTCAGGACGCGCCCGTCGGCGAGCCACTGCCGCTCGAAGCCTTCGTGACATTCGTCGATACGCTCTCGCCAGCCCAGCCGAAAAAGGCGAGCAAGCTCGATGTCGCGTTCGAGGCGCAAATCAAGCGCAGCCAGAATCGCTAACGGCGCCTCCGCGCGCACGCGCGGTAGCGCCCCCCGGTTTGGTACAATCCGCAGGTTTCTCTCCACCGTCGTTGTCGAACCGCTTTCGCCTCAGCCCGTCAAGTCATGAACATCGAGCAAGCCCGTTTCAACATGATCGAGCAGCAAATCCGCCCCTGGGATGTGCTGGACCAGGAAGTGCTCAATCTGCTGTCGATCGTCAAGCGCGAAAACTTCGTTCCCGCCGCGTACCGCGACATCGCTTTTGCCGACCTCGAGGTGCCGCTGCCCGCTGGCCAGCACATGCTCGCGCCGCGCGTCGAAGCTCGCGTGCTGCAGGAATTGGCCATCAAGAAACACGAGAGCGTGCTCGAGATCGGTGCAGGCTCGGGCTACATGGCAGCACTGCTCGCGCATCGCGGCCATCACGTGCTGACCGTCGACATCAAGCCTGAGCTCGTCGAGCTGGCGCAGCACAACCTTGCTGCGAACGGCGTGACGAACGTGCAAGTGGCGCTCGGCGACGCCTCGCGCGGCTGGGCCGCTGGCGCGCCGTACGACGTCATCTGCGTCTCGGGCGGCCTGCCCGTGCTGCCGCAAGCGTTGCTCGAGCAGCTGAAGATCGGCGGTCGCCTAGCCGCGTTCGTCGGCACGGCGCCGGTCATGAAGGCGCAGATCATCACGCGCATCGACGACAAGCAGTTCCGCGTCAACGACGTGTTCGAGACTTACATCGAAGCGCTCGAGAACGCCGCCGAGCCGCCGCGCTTCAAGTTCTAAGTCCCTGCACAGGGGCGTGGCCGCCAAGCCATGCCCTCGCCTCTCTTTCGCCCTACTCGTTCACGATGCAAAACCTGACCGCTCCCGCACTGGCCGAATGGCTCGCCGACAACGCGCGCCACGCGCCCGTGCTGCTCGACGTGCGCGAACCGTGGGAAATCACCACGGCCCAGATCGCCGGCTCGATCTCGATTCCGATGCGCGACATTCCCGCCCGCAGCGAAGAACTCGACGACGACGCGGAAATCGTCTGCATCTGCCATCACGGCGCCCGCAGCGCCAATGTCGCGATGTTCCTCGAATCGCGCGGCTTTACGAAGGTGTTCAACCTGCAAGGCGGAATCGATGCCTGGTCGCGTCAAGTCGACGCGTCGGTGCCGCTTTACTGAACACGGCAAGCGATATAAGAAAAAGCGGCCTGCATCCTCGATGCCGGCCGCTTTTTCTTTGGGTTCCTCATGGCGTGAGGCGGCTCATGCGGCATACCCGAAGCGCTCGAGACATTGCTGAACATCCTGCGGCACCTGTGAGAAGTCGTGGCCGCCATACGTTTCCCATGCGCCGACACTGCCCTTGAAGACGGGGCTCGTTTTCGCTTCCGACCAGCTCCGGTAGGCCGGCGACAACATCTCGTTCAGGTCGCTTTTGTGAAACCGGCGGTAATCGGTTGCTGTGCCGGGCTCCAGCATGCGAGGCTCGTACGCGATTTGCAGAAATACGCATATCTTGCGTAGTTCGCGTTCGGGGTCTTGAACGAAATCTTCATAACGAACCGTAAGAACCTGCTCCGGGCGCAGCATCTGTTCGCACGAGGTAGCGATCGCGCTCGCTTCCACAGCCCACCGAGCCAGATTCCGGCCGACGTCCTTGTGCCACCACGGTGTCCTTGCGAACGAAATCGCCACGTCGCGGCCATCCCGGACCATATGGATATAGCGCGCCTGCGGATAGAGCTCGTTCAGAATATCGATGCCCAGGCCGTACCAAGGGGTCTGCTCGAGACACACCGACTTGCCCTTCGCCTTCGCGATCTCCGCATAGAACTCGCCCATCAGCAACTTCAACGTCGCGACAGGGAATGACATGCCCTCGAGATAGCGCTCATAGTCGAAGTACGCGCGAAGATCGTGCGGGCACCGCTTCTGCACGAAGTCGATGTAATCGGCCGCGCCAGCTTTGAAATGCACACCGGCCTCGACGATTTCGTGCAGCCCCGCGCCATTGCCGCGGTACTGAAAGAGAAGCTGCGTTTCCGGGGGCACGCAAACATCAGAATGAGCGTCCAGAATCGATGCAAGCAGCGTCGTGCCGCACCTGCCCGTTCCGATAATGAATCCGTTCATCAATTTCCCAATGAAATAATTTAGGTGTGCAAATTAATATATCGATCTGATCAAGACCAACCCTAAACCACGAGCGTCGCTCCGCAGGCCGCGTCAATCCAAGCTGCGTGCGAGCCGGATGTGATCGCCGACGAATCTCGAGAGTGTAGCGAGGCTCTCCGTAATCGAGCCGCTCATCGTGTCGATTCTCAGATCGGGCGAAATCGGCGCTTCATAGGGGGAAGACAGGCCTGTGAATTCAGGTATTTCGCTGCGACGGGCCCGGGCATAGAGCCCTTTGGGATCGCGCGCCTCACAGCATGCCAAGCTGCTGTCGACATGGATTTCGAAGAAGCGGTCCTTGACGATGTCGCGTGCAAGTTCGCGGTGGGCCACGAGCGGAGAGATCAACGCACAGATGACGACGAAGCCCGTGTCCTTGAAGAGCGCGGCGACCTCGGCCGTGCGGCGAACGTTTTCGAGCCTGTCTGCGCTCGTGAACCCGAGCCCCGCATTCAGCCCGGTGCGCAGCTCATCCCCGTCCAGGACCATCACCAAGCACTGCCGGAGCCTCAGCTGCGTTTGCAGCGCGCGAGCGAGCGTCGACTTGCCCGCCCCCGACATGCCGGTCATCCAGAGCACGCCGCCAGGGCTCTCATTCTGTGTACGGTACGACGCGGGCAGCGCCCTCGGTAGGGGCGCGGTGTCTGCCGCCAGCATCGACGCAGACTGGGTGGACTGTTCCAAGATTCTCTCCAGCTCGCTTGCCGCACGGATGTTCGTTGTGGGCAACTGCTTGGGCCGCAGTATATGTCGTGACCCGCGAAGAATCGGAGAACGTCTGGAGTGCGAACTGTTACGGATCGTTTCCCACACCGCACCGGGTGGGCGCCGTTCCTTACAGCCGAAATGAAAATGCGGGACAGGCAGGAAAGGCCGCCCCGCCACTGCACGAAGCCGTGAAGAATCTTCTGAATTAATTGACGCGTCGCACTCCCTGCCGGCAGCGCGACGCGCCAGATGGTCAGTCGTTGTACTTCCAGATGTTGTAGAAGCTGACCTGCCCCGACGTCCAGCCCAATTGCACGAGGCGCGAGGCGCCCGCTTGCAATGCCGGGAACGCACATGCCGGCGTGCACTGCTGCGTGCCCGTCTGATCCATGCCCGCGGTCACCGTCGCCGAATACTGGCCGCTGGGGGCATACGTGGCAGGCCCGACCCACCAGCCGTCGACTTCGGTTGCAGGCGTCACACCCGTGCCCGGCGAAGCTTGAATCTGCGCCTTCATTACGAGCGGCGCGATGTTGGCCGTCGTCGTGTTGTTGGCCCATTGCAGGTTCACCGCGCCTTGCGCACTCGCCGCCGAGCCCGACGGACTCAGGAAGGCGCTCGTCGTGCTCGAGAGCAGCGATTGCCACGCGACGCCGTTGCCCGCCGCAGCCGGCAGCGTCGGACTCACGTTCGTCACGGTGAACGGCTGGCCGATCGCGGTGCCCGTAGCGTCATAGAACGTCACCGTATAGTTCGCGTACTGCGGCACGTTGGTCGTGTCGATCGGCTGCGGCGTATAGAGGCCGCTGTTGTTGCTGCCGGGCGCAAACGTGCCGGTGAGGCCCGGCAACGTCTGCCATGACCAGCGATACAGGCTCGTGTTCGAGTTCGTCGTCATCGGCGCAGTCGGTGCTTGCTGGAGCGCCGTGCTCGTGAGCGCGAGCAGCGTATTGCCCGTGCCGTTGCGCGGCACGAGATACACCGAGCCGCTGATGCCCGGGCCCGTCACCGACGCGGAAGCGAGATTGACCGGATTCGGCGTGCCCGCCGCGCCGACCGGAATGTTGATGCCAAGCCCTGCCTCGTAACGGCTGTATGGCTGGTTCGTCGCGTCGAGCGACTGGCGGCGCGCGAGGAACGAGCTGATCGTGACGTTGTAGGGTTGTTGATTGCCGACGATGTCCCACGTCCCGCCCGACTGTTGCACGATCGTCGTGGTCGAACCGAGCGTGCCGTCGGCCGCCTTGTAGCGCAGCAGCACGAGGGCCTTCTGCGTGCCGTTGCTCATGAAGAACTTCAGCGTCTGCGGCGTACCGAGCGTGACACCAGACGCTGCCAGGGCCGGATGAGCGGCAGCAAACGTCGAATAGCCGTTCTCCAGGTAGCTCGAATCGATCGCCTGCGAGCACGACGCCGAATTGCCGCCAAGGCACTGACCCAACGCAGTGACGACGGCGCTGAGGTAATTGGCTGCGGCCGGCGGCGCGACGAGCGGCGCGAGCGGCGACGAATTGACGTTCAGCGCAAAGCCGTTGATCGGGTCGGACGCCGACATCAGCTTCGTCCCGCCCGTCGGCGCCGCGACGATCTGCACGGCATCGATAGCGGCATCGGCACCCGTCTGGTTGGCCTTGAACGGCGTGCCAATCGGATCGAACGACGAAGCGTTCAGGCCGTTCATCGCCAAGATCGACTGCAGCGCCGTGTCGAGCTTCGTCACGGCCGATGCTACGTTGGCCTGCGTGACCAGCGAGGACAGATTCGCCGGCGAAGCCACGTCGAGTGAATTGCCACTGGAGGTCAGCAGCGCGGCCACGGCGGTCGTCAAGGTGGTCACGTTGGCCGTGATGGTCGCCGAGCCGGCCGGCACGCCAGCCAACACCGAGACGAGCGTCGGGCTGATGCCGGACGGATCGGAGGCGACGATGGCCAACGGCGGCGTCAGTGTCGTGATGTCGATCGAGTAGTTGCCTGACGAGTCGCTGACCGCAGCAGCGCTCACGCCCTTCGAATCGATGACCGTCACGTTCGCGCCGACGACTGCGCTACCGACTGCCACCGTACCCGTCATCGTCGTGGAAGCTGCGCTCGTCGGGCTCGAACTCGTCGAGCTCGACGAACTGCCCCCGCCCCCGCCGCAGCCGCTCAGCGCCGCAATGGCAAGCACTGCCGCAGCCGTCAATGCAAACCCCGTTTTGGCGCGAAGCCGTGTGGTCTTTTGGTGATTCACTGTGGTCCCCGTTGACTCGGTTTGTTTCGGTTTCGATACGGCTTATTTACAACTTCATTTTTTTTGCAATACGAATGCAAAACATCCGACATGAAGCCGTCCAATTTAAGCAGATGGTTTGGTGTGCCGTCTATCACGCGTACCAATGCCACCACACGCGCTGCGAGGCGGAGCGATTACGAACGGTTACACCAGACCGCAGCCAATCGGATGACGGCCGCGGACAACAAGGCAGCGAAGTGTGTCGATTACTTCGTTTCCCTAATCACTTGCGCAACAGTGGAAAACAATTCATCGATTTGCGTTTCGTCGATGATCAGCGGCGGCGAAAACGCCAATATGTCACCCGTATAACGGACCAGCACGCCCTTCTCGAAGCAGCCGACGAATACGTCGTAGGCCCGCTTGCCCGGCGCACCTTCGCGTGGCTGCAATTCGACGCCGCCAATGAGGCCGAGATTGCGCACGTCGATGACATGCGGCTCACCGCGCAACCGGTGGATGGCAGCTTCGAAATACGGTGCCAGGCGTGCCGCGCGCGCGAACAGCTGCTCGCGCTCGTAGAGATCGATCGTCGCGCAAGCGGCTGCGGCCCCGATCGGGTGGCCTGAGTAGGTATAGCCGTGGAAGAACTCGATACCGTCGGCCACGCCGCCAACGATGGCATCGTGGATCGCCGCACTGGCTGCCACGGCGCCAAGCGGCGCCGCCGCGTTGTTGGTCCCTTTGGCCATCGTCAACAAATCCGGCGTCACGCCGAAATATTGCGCGGCGAATGCTGCGCCCAGGCGCCCCCAGCCCGTGATGACTTCATCGAAGATCATTAGGATGCCGTATTGATCGCAAATCGCGCGAAGCCGTTCGAGATAGCCACGCGGCGGGATCAGCACGCCCGCCGACCCGGCAACCGGTTCGACGATGACGGCGGCAATCGTCGACGCGTCGTGCAGCGCGACGAGCCGCTCGAGTTCGTCCGCGAGGTGCGCTCCCCATGCGGGCTGGCCTTTCGAGAACGCCGCATGCTCGAGGCTCAACGTATGCGGCAAATGATCGACCGCGGGCAGCAACGCGCCCGAATACGCTCGGCGATTGGGCGTGATGCCGCCCACCGAGATGCCGCCGAAGCCGACACCGTGATAGCCACGCTCGCGCCCGATGAAACGCGTACGCTGCCCTTGACCGCATGCGCGGTGATAGGCCAGCGCAATCTTCAGCGCGGTATCCACGGCCTCGGAGCCCGAATTGGTCAGGAAGATGTGCTTGAGATCGCCTGGCGTGTGACGTGCGATTTTCGTGGCCGCTTCGAACGCGATCGGATGGCCCATCTGGAACGTCGGCGCAAAATCCATTTCTTCGGCTTGCGCTTTCACCGCGGCGACGATTTCGTCCCGGCAGTGCCCGGCATTGACGCACCAAAGCCCCGCCGTGCCGTCGAGAATGCGGCGCCCGTCATACGAGGTGTAGTACATCCCCTTCGCGCGCTTGAGCAGACGCGGCGCTTGCTTGAACTGACGATTGGCCGTAAACGGCATCCAGAACGCCGACAGGTCGAGCGATGCATCATTGGAATCGCGCTGGCTCATGTTGTGCCCTCCTCCACGGCCCGATTCTTTAGTCTAGGGGCCGTGTCGCGTTTCACCAATGTCGCTCGTGCGGCGCTGCCGTAACCTGTCAAACGGGGGTGCTAGAATGCGCGGCAAATATTTAAAGCGGGTCCGCTCATCCCCACCAGGAAGCGGGCACGCGTGTACCTAGCCATACGCATGACCAAGCCGACACGCCGCACCTCCATCCTGTTTCACATCGTCGAATTCAACGAAGGGGGCATCGAATCTTCGCTGCTTCAATGGTTGAAGATCTACGATCGCCGAGAATTCGACGTGAGCCTGTCCGTCATGTTCACGTCGCCCGCGTTCGAAAATCATTATCGGGCGCTCATTCCGGCCGACGTGAAGCTGGAGATGCTGGTCGATCGGCCCTGGCTCAACTACTTCCAGGCCCGCCGTCACGCGAACCGGCTCGGCAAACCCGGGCGTGTCGCGCGCGACGTATTCAACTCGCTGGCCGTGCGGCCCTATGTGACCCGACGTCTGGCCGCGCTGGCCCGTCAGCACGACGTGATCGTCGACTTCGATATGTCCCTGCGCCGCTGGGCTGGCCGCTTCGACATCGCCTGGCTCGGCGTCAATCATTTCAGTTTCGACGCGCGCCTCGGCCATCGCCCCCGCAAAGCAAAGAGGCTGTCGCGCCAGTACGCGCGTTATGACGCAGTCGTCGCCTTGAATGAGCAAATGGCGGCGGAAGCGACCTCGATGTTCGGCGACACCTTGCAGCGCCTGTTCGTCTTGCCCAACGCCATCGATGTCGACGGCATCCGCGCCAGCGCGAACGCGGCCGAGGCGCCGCGCGCGCCATGTTCGGCACCCTATATCGTGTCGGTGGCACGGCTCGACGAATACCAGAAGGATCATGGCACGCTGCTGCAGGCTTACGCGCAGCTATTGCGCGAGGTCGACGTTCCCGAACATCTCGTCATCGCCGGCGACGGCGGATCTCGACAGGCCCTTCAGGCGCGAGCCGCTGAACTCGGCATCGCCGCGCGCGTGCATTTTGTCGGCCATGTCGACAATCCCCACGCCCTCGTAGCCGGAGCAAGCCTATTCGTCCTCAGCTCGCGGTTCGAAGGCATGCCGATGGGGCTGCTCGAAGCGCTCACGCATGGCAAGGCGATCGTCGCCACGGACTGCCCGACCGGCCCGCGCGACATTCTCGACAATGGACGCTTCGGCATCCTGGTCCCTGTCAGCGATACCGCTGCGATGACTGAGGCGTTTCGCAACTTGCTGACCGTCGAGACGCTTCGCCACGAACTCAGCAGCAAAGCGTTCGCGCGCGCGCAGTACTACGGCATCGAAGAAAGCAACAAACGATTCGCTGCCTGCGTGGCAACCGCTCGCGGTGCACGCGGCGAGCCCGCCATCGCGACAGCGGCGCGCTGATATCGGGGGCTGGCATCGGCCAGCCCGGCTTTGCTCAGGTCTGAGAGGGCTGTGGGGGCTGTGAAGCCTGCGCATCGAGCAACGCCGCCAACACGTCGACGGTACGCGCCGTCGCGCCACGATGTCGCGCCGCGAACGCCGCAGCAGCCGCACTCATCGCTACGCGGCGTGGCTTATCGGCGAAGACTTCGCCAAGCACGCGCGCCAGTTCCGCCGGATCGGCCACCTGCACACAAGCGCCAGCCGCGACGGCGTCGGCCGTCGCCTGCGTGAAGTTGAACACGTGCGGGCCGATGAGCACCGGCACCCCCACAGCACATGCTTCGATCAGATTCTGTCCTCCGAGCGGCAACAGACTGCCGCCGATGAACGCGATGTCGGCCGCCGCGTAGTAGGCCCCGAGCTCGCCCATCGAATCCCCAAGCAGCACCGTCACGTCTTCAGGCAGTGGCGCATGCGCGACCTCGTCCGCCGCTGCCGCGCGTACCTCGCCACCCCACGCCGAACGACGCAGCGCGCGCAAGCCACGCCGCTCGATCAGCGCCGCCACTTCGTCGAAACGCTGCGGGTGCCGGGGCACGAGAATCAGCAGTGCGTCTTCAGTCGAGAGCGCGGTGAACGCATCGAGCACGAGACCCTCCTCGCCCTCGCGTGTGCTCGCCGCTACCCACACCGGCCGCGAGCCGATCGCGGCGCGCCACGCGCGGCCACGCGCCACCAACTCCGGCCGCGTGGCCATATCGAACTTCAGGTTGCCGAGCACGGCGACATTGCGCGCACCAAGGCCGCCAAGCCGCTCGGCATCGGACGGGCTCTGCGCGAGCACACGGGTAAAGCCGCCGAACACCTCGCGCACGGCCGAGCCGAAACGCGTCGCGCGCTTGAACGAGCGTGCCGACATACGCCCGTTGGCGAGCACGAGCGGCACGTCGGCACGTCGGCATTCGTCGATCAGCGTCGGCCACACCTCGGTCTCCATCACGATGCCGAGCGCAGGCCGCCATGCCCGCAGAAAGCGCCGCACGGCCTGCGGCATGTCATAAGGCAGGTAGCAACGCGACACGCTGTTGCCGAACAGCTGCACGCCCGTCGCGCGGCCGCTCGGCGTCATGTGCGTCACGAGCAGGCGCGCATCGGGGCGTGCCTGCATCAACGCATGAATCAGCGGCTCGGCCGCGCGCGTTTCGCCGACCGATACCGCATGGACCCAGATCAGCGGCGCATCGTCATCGAGCCGACGCGTCGGCCCGTACCCGAAGCGCTCGCCGATATGCTCGCGATAGCCGCGCTCGCGGCGCGAGCGAACCAGCAGGCGCACGACCGCAACGGGTGCCGCCAACCACCAGAGCGCGCGATAGAGGACTCTCAGCATGCGCGCCCTCGTTCGTCGAAGTCATGTCGGGCCGGCGCGCGCTGCGCCGGCGATGTCAGAAAGCTCATGCCGACGTTCAAACCAGCGCCCGTCCCTTCAAGCGCTCGAGAATGCCGAGCGGCGCGCATTCGGGCTGTGCCATCGCGCGCGCGGGCAGAAAGAACGTCTGCTCGAGCATGAACTGGCCCGACATGACCGCGTGCGAGGTCTGATCCGAAAAGCAGATCCACACGCTGCCCGGCGGGAACGGCATCGTCTGCTGCTGCGCGCTCTTCTGATACTCGAGATCGGCCTTCATGCCGTCATGCAGATGCAGCATCAGGTGATCGTATTCGCTGCGCGGCGTCTTCGTGATGTGGAGCAAATTCAGCAGCCACGCCGAGCCCGGCAGCTGCGGCTTGATGCGCGGCAGAAAATGCTTGGCCATGTCCTCGAACGGCTCGCCCACGCGCCACACGCGCGGCACGCCGTTGGGGTTCACGTTCGTGAACACGCGCAGGATGCGCTCGCCGCGATTGGGCCGCGAGGGGAACGCATCGACGTGCAGGCGGCTGTCGTCCTTGCGCCACGATGTATGGCGCGTTTCGACCTGCATCAGACGCAAGCTCGTGGGCGCCGCGCGCAGCTTGCCGTCGTACTCGGGGAACAGGCCATCGACGAGCGTGCGTGCGTTGTTCTGATAGCGCGCGATCAGCGCGCGCACGGCCGACTGCGTGACGGAATCGCCGATCACGCCATGCAGCGCGCCGCCGTTCGCATCGAGGCTGATGTTCTTGCGTTTCGGGTCGGCAAGCGCCGGATCGAGCAGCGCGGTCTCGCCGCCTTCGATCGCAAAGCGCAGGTTCGGAAAGTACAGCACCTTGCCGTTTTCGAGCGCGGCGCGCAGCGTCTCGCGCGGCACCGGCAAGCCCTGCCCCTGCCAGTCGGCGGCAGTCACTTCGACGATTTGTGATTCTTTCATGGTCTCGTTCAGCGCTATCGATTACAGCAGACCGAATTCGGCCAGCGCGGACTTCACTTGCGGCAGCGTCGGCGGTGCGCCGGCCGTGCCGAGATTGACGACGCGTGGCGACCAGTATCCGCCGGTGCGCCACGCAGTTGCGAAATTGTACAACTCGACGGTCGGCCGTTTCAGGGCTGCGGCGATATGCACCAGGCCCGTATCGACGCCGACGGTCGCCGCGGCCGCATCGAGCAGGCCGACGACGGCCGGCAACGACAGGCGCGGCGGCACGATCGCCGCGGCGCCGAACCCTTTCGCGAGCCGCTCGCTCGTCGCGCGCTCGGCCTCGCTGCCCCACGGCAGCACGAGCGACATGCCGCGTGCGACCAGCGCCTGGCCGAGCTCGATCCAGGCCGCATCGGGCCACTCTTTGTCGGCGCGCGAGGTCGCGTGCACGAACACGACATACGGCACGGGCAAATTCAGGCCGAGCTCCGACAGCGCCAGCGCCGCGCGCGACGTATTCAGGCCGAAGTCGATGTCGTCGGTCGGCTCGGGTTGCGGCGCATCGAGCGCGGCGGCCACGAGCTGGCGCGTGCGCTCGACGACGTGCGTGCGCGGCACGATCGGCACACGCCGACCGTAGAAGAAGCGGACCGGCCATTCGTAGCCGGCGCCGTCGGTACGATTGCCGAGCCCCACGAGCGGGCCGCGTGCCCAGCTCGCGACCCAGGCCGTCTTGATGAGCCCCTGGCAATCGATGACGAGGTCATAGCGCTCGGCGGCGAGCATGCGCTTGAACGCGGCGATCTCGCGCCACGTCTTCGGCGACAGCGGCTGCTTGCGCCAGCGCCGCAGCGAGAACGGAATCGCGCGATGCACGCCGACGACGAGCCGCACCAGCTCCGCGAAGCTCTCCTCGACGAGCCAGTCGATTTGCGCGTCGGGGTACTTGCGCCGGATGTCGGCGACGACAGGCATGTTGTGGACGACATCGCCGAGCGACGACACGCGGACGATCAGTATCTTTTGCACACTGAAAGAAAAAAGAAAGGGAAGACAGCCATGCGGCGGGGGCATGCAAATGCGGCCCCAAAGGGCAGCGATTCTACCCTGCCCGAGCCCAAGCCGGCCACGCAGGCTGCCCAAGCGTCGACGGCACGCCTGGACGCGGAGGACGTCACGTCGTTCCCGGGCGGATCGCACTACAATGCACGTCGTTCGAATCGTGCCGTACCGCAAGCGCCCTCGTTTAACCGATCATGCTCAATCCGTTTCGCCCCATCCGCCTCGCCTTGCCGTTCGCGGTGCTCGCCGCGTCGGCAGTGCTGACCGCGTGCTCGAGCACGCCTGCCCCCAAGTTTCAGCAGGAAATGTTCGATACGGGCGCGAGCCCCTTCTCGCGCACGGTCAGCGCCAGCGGCGCCGAAGCTTGTGAAGCGGCTCGCCGCGCGCTGCTCAACCAGGGCTATCTGACGACGGCCGCGCGCGCCGATACGATCGATGCGACGAAAGACTTTCAGCCGACCGGCGAATCGCACGTCACCGTCGACTTTCACGTCGTCTGCACAGACGGCGAAGAGGCCGACGGCACGAGCACGATCTATGCGAACGCCGTGCAAAGCGGCTATACGCTGAAGAAAAGCGACACGTCGGCCACCGTGGGCCTGAGCGTCCTCGGTTCGGTTTCGCTGCCGATCCGCTCGAACAGCGACGCGATGGTGAAGATTTCGAGCGAGACGATCCAGTCGGCCGCGTTCTACGACCGCTTCTTCCAGTATGTCGACCGCTACTTGCGGACCGTCGTGAAATCGACGCCCGTGCCGGCCGCGCCGATCTCGACAAGCGAGTTGCCCCGAGTCACCGCCCCGACGTCGGCGTCGCCGCTGTCGGCGCCGCTGACCGAAACAGCAAAGCACGGCGATACAGCAAAGCACGGCGATACCGCCACACCGCCTGCTGCGGCATCGGAGGCGGAGGCGCGAGCCCCTTCGGCAGCTTCACCGGCTTTGGCGGCGCCACCGGCTTCCGCGGCTTCGACTGCTTCCGCTCCCTCAGCCGCCTCCGCCGTCGAAGCACCACGCTAACGCAGCGCCCGCCCCTTCCCGCCCATGCCGCGCTCGCCTTTCGAGCGCGGCACCTCACACCTGGCGATGCTCAGAACGGCAGCTTTGCGTCGGGCTTGGCCGCCAGAATCACGCGCTTGAAGTCGTTCTGGATACGCGTGAGCGCTTCCTGGCTGTCCGCCTCGAAGCGCATCACGACGACGGGCGTCGTATTCGACGAGCGCGCGAGCCCGAAGCCGTCCGGGTACTCCACCCGCAAGCCGTCGATCAACACGATCTCGTCCGCCCCTTCGAAACGCGCCTCCTTCTGCAGGCTCGCGATCAGCGCGAAGTTCTCGCCCTCTTCGAGCTTCAGTTGCAGCTCGGGCGTCGACAGCGAATTCGGCAGATCATTGAGCACCTTGCTCGGATCGGACACGCGCGCGAGCAATTCGAGCAAGCGCGCGCCCGTATACAGGCCGTCGTCGAAGCCGTACCAGCGGTCCTTGAAGAACACGTGGCCGCTCATCTCGCCCGCGAGCGGTGCACCCGTCTCGCGCAGCTTGGCCTTCACGAGCGAGTGACCCGTCTTCCACATCAGCGGTTCGCCGCCCTTCTCGCGCACCCACTTCGCGAGATTGCGCGTGCATTTGACGTCGTAGATGATCTGCGCGCCGCGATGGCGGGCCAGCACGTCCTCGGCGAACAGCATGAGCTGACGGTCGGGGTAGATGATCTGTCCGTCCTTCGTGACGACGCCAAGCCGGTCGCCGTCGCCGTCGAAGGCAAAGCCAAGTTCGGCATCGGTGCGCGCAAGCTCGCGAATCACGTCCTGCAGATTCTCGGGATGGGCCGGATCGGGATGGTGGTTCGGGAACGTGCCGTCGACGTCGGTGAAGAGCTCGACGAGTTCGCACCCGAGGGCCTTGAACAGACGCGGCGCAAGCGCACCGGCCACGCCGTTGCCGGCATCGAGCACGATCTTCATCGGCCGCGCGAGCTTGATGTCGCCGACGATACGCTCGACGTACTTGTCTGCGATGTCGTATTGCGCATAGCTGCCCGCGCCCGCGGCAAAGTTCTGCTCGGTGATGCGACGATAAAGCGCTTGAATCTGCTCGCCGTAGATCGCGGCGCCGCGCAGCACCATCTTGAAGCCGTTGTAATCAGGCGGATTATGACTGCCCGTCACGACGATGCACGAATCGACGCTGCGTTCGCCACCCGGCAAGGCGAGCGGCACGCTCGCCGCGAAATAACCGACCGGCGTCGGCACCATGCCGATATCGACGACATCGACACCTGCCTCGCGCAATCCGTCGGCCAGTGCCGCGATGAGCGAGGGCCCGGACAGGCGGCCATCGCGCGCGACGACGACGGCATCGCCGCCTTGTGCGCGAACCTCGCTGCCGAACGCACGACCGATCAGACGCGCCACATCGGCATCGAGCGTCTTGCCGACGATGCCACGAATGTCATACGCCTTGAAGATGGATTGGGAAATCATGGATTGGCTCTCAATGGCTGCAAAAGAAAAAGATCAAAGCAAGGGCACGGTGCGTCAAAACCAGGCATGCCCAGGGCACTGCCTCACGCTACCTACCGCGCATCCGCGGCAGCGGGGGGGCGTGCGGACATTCCAACTTATAATTGCGGTTTTTCGACCGGCGCACGTCGCGCCCATTTTAATGCCTAGACGCTTCCCAGCCGCGTATTCGTTAGTCGACGCGGCCCGACCGACCGCCGACAGCGTCGCACGAGCAAGAATCCCACCGCACCCCACATGCTGAAGCGCCTCGCGAACCCGGACGTCGCCAAAGCCGTCGCGAACATTGTCTGGCTCGGGCTCGAGCGGCTCACGCAGATCGTCGTCGCGATTGCGGTGAGCGGTCTGCTGGCCCGTTACTTCGGCCCCGATGTATTCGGCAAATGGCAATACGCGAACACGCTGCTGCTCGTGCTCGCCCCGATCACCTGGGTATGCGGCGCCGAGATCCTCGTCCCCACGATCGTGCATCGCCCCGCTGCCGAACTGGGCACCGTGCTCGGCAGCGCGTTTGCGCTGCGCATTGCCGTGTCCGCGCTCGCGCTCGTGGCCACGTGGGCCGCCATCGCGGCCGGCGTGACCGACCCGACGGTCGGCGCGATGCTGGCGGGACTGGCCGTCACCATGATCTTTCGCGAGCCGTTCATCGGCGTGATCAACTCGTGGCTGCAAAGCATGACCTACAGCAAGCCGCAGCTGGTCACGAGCATGGCGACGGCGCTCGTCAAGGCTGGACTCGTCTACCTGCTCGTGCGCCTGGCCGCGACGCCTGCGCGCTTTGCGTGGCTGTGGGCGCTTGAAGCGGCCGCGATCGGCGGCGTGCTGATGGTCTATTACGTGCGCCGCCAAGGCGGTACGCTCGGCTGGCGCATCGACCGGGCGCTGCTGCGTCATTTCGCAAGCGCCGGCACCGTGTTCTGGATCGGGCTCGTCTGCATGTACCTGTTCCTGAAGCTCGATCGGCTCATGCTCGAACGCGCGATCTCGTTCGCCGACCTCGGGCGTTACTCGGCCGCTCAACAGATCAACGAGAACTGGATCGCGCTCGGGCTCATGCTCGCGCAGACGATCGCGCCGGCCTTCGTCTACCGCGTGCAGGACATTGCAAGCCTGCGCCGCAACGTAAAACGCCTGATGCTGCTCGCGGCCGCCATCATGATTAGCGGCGCGTGCGTGCTCGATGCGCTGGCGCCACTGGTCATCACGCGCGTGTTCGGCCCCAACTATGAGGGCGCCATTTCGATCTTCCGCTGGTGCGTGTGGCTCTCCGTGCCGGCCGGCATCGAAGCGATCGGCAACCTCGTCGTGCTCAAGTATCAAGCGAAGTTCGTGCTGCTCGCGAAGTGGCTGCTCGCGCTTGGAGTCGCTTTCGTCGTCAATCTGATCGCTATCCCGCGCATCGGTTCGTACGGCGCCCTCGTGGGACTCGCGGCCGGCTATCTGGCCGCTGCGTCGGTCAATCTTTACTACATCCGTTTGAAGCTGCGCCCATGACGACGCCCTCCTCCCTCCCTGCCGGACACGACGCACTCACCGACGTGACGGTGCTGATGCCCGCGTACAACGCGCAGGACGACGTCGAGCGCACGCTGGCCTCGTTCGTCGAGCATGCCCCCGTGCGCGTGCTGATCGTCGACGACGGCAGTACGCCGCCGATCGTCGCACCCACGCTACCCAATCTCGTCGTCGAGATCCTGCGCATGCCGCAAAACGGCGGCATCGAGCGCGCGTTGCAAGCCGGCATCGACGCCCTGGCCGCACGCGGCTGCCGGTACGCGGCGCGCATCGATGCCGGCGATCTCGCCGCGCCGGGACGGCTCGCGAAGCAACGCGCCTATCTCGAGGCACACCCGAACGTCGCGGGCGTCGGCATGTGGACACAAGTCGTGTCGCGCGACGGACAACCGTTGTTCATGCTGCGCCCGGCAACCGAGCCCGACGCCATCCGTCGCCTGCGGTTCCTGCGCTCGCAGTTCGTGCATCCGGCGATGATGCTGCGCGTGGATGCCGTGCGCGCCGTCGGCAATTACCGTATCGCCTATCGGGCGGCCGAGGACCTCGATCTGTTCCTGCGGCTGATGGAGCGTTACGACTGCGCCAATCTGCCCGAACTCGGGCTCTACTATGAACTCAACGAAGGCGGCATCAGCGCGACCAAGCGCCGTCGACAGATCGTCTCGACGCTGCGGCTGCAGATGCGCTATTTCAACGTCACGAATGTCTGCGACTGGCTGGGCCTCGCGAAGAACCTGCTGCATCTGGTGACGCCCTACACGGCGCTGGGCCGCGTCAAGCGTGCGCTGTTCGCCACGCACTCGGCATAATTCACGCAACATCCGTCATGACGCGTACCGCACCGCTTTCCGTCTGCCTCGTCTGCAACACTGCCTGGGCGATCTACACGTATCGTCAGGGGCTCATCCGCATGCTCGTCGCCCAAGGAGCTTTGGTGACCGTGCTCGCGCCACGCGACCGCACGTTCCCGCTGCTCGAGAAAATGGGCTGCCGCTGCATCGACCTGCCGGTCGCCTCGAAAGGCACCAATCCACGCCATGACCTGGGCACGCTCTGGGCGCTGTACCGCCACTACCGCACGATCAAGCCCGACGTCACGTTCCACTACACGATCAAGCCCAATATCTATGGCTCGGTTGCCGCGTGGCTCGCGCGTGTGCCGTCGATTGCCGTGACCACGGGGCTCGGCTACGTCTTCATTCAGCAAAGCCATGCCGCACGCGTCGCCAAGGCGCTGTACCGCTTCGCGTTCCGCTTCCCGCGCGAGGTGTGGTTTCTGAACCGCGACGATCTGGCCGCGTTCCTCGACGGCCGGTTGCTCGCGCACCCCAAGCGGGCGCGCCTGCTGCACGGAGAAGGCGTCGATCTCGAACACTTCGCCTACACACCGTTGCCGAACGCGCAGCACTTCACGTTCATTCTGATCGGCCGCCTGCTTTGGGACAAAGGCGTGCGCGAATACGTCGAAGCCGCGCGTACACTGCGCGCACGGTATCCGCATGCCCGGTTTCAAGTGCTGGGGCCGGCCGGGGTCGACAACCCGAGTGCGATCGCGCTCGAGGACGTGCGGGCCTGGCAGGACGAAGGCGTCATCGAGTATCTGGGCGAGGCGCACGACGTGCGCGCACACATCGCGGGTGCCGACTGCGTCGTGCTACCGTCGTATCGCGAGGGGGTGCCGCGAACCCTGATGGAAGCCTCGGCAATGGGCCGGCCGATCGTCGCAACGGACGTACCTGGCTGTCGCGAGGTGGTGGCGGACGGCGCAACGGGCTTGCTGTGCGCAGCGAAAGATGCTGCCAGTCTCGCCGCGAAGCTCGCGCAGATGCTAGAGATGAGCCGCGACGAACGGCGCGCGATGGGCGAGCGCGGCCGCGCGAAGGTCACCGCGGAATTCGACGAAGTATCGGTGGTCGAACGCTATCGGCAGACGTTACGCGAACAGACTGGCGTATCCCTTTGACTCTTACGCAGAAACGGAGAATGGCAATGGCCGAGAAAGGCACGATTCTGGTGACGGGCGGCGCGGGCTACATCGGCTCGCACACAGCCGTGGAACTGCTGGCGAGCGGCTATGACGTCGTCATCGTCGACAACCTCGTCAACAGCAAGCGCGAGGCCGTGCGTCGTATCGAGCAAATCGCCGGGCGCGCCGTCGCTTTCTACGAAGCAGACGTATGCGATGCACAAGCGCTCGAGCGCATCTTCGACGCGCATCCGATCAGCGCCGCCATTCACTTCGCGGCGTTGAAAGCGGTCGGCGAATCGGTGGCCAAGCCGATCGCCTACTATCGGAACAATCTCGACACCCTGCTCGTGCTGCTCGAAGTCATGCAGGCACGCAACGTCAAGCGCTTCGTGTTCAGCTCTTCAGCGACCGTCTACGGCGTGCCCGAGCGATCGCCGATCGACGAGACGTTTCCGCTGTCTGCGACCAATCCGTATGGTCAGTCCAAGCTGATCGCCGAGCAGATCCTGCGTGACGTCGAACGCGCCGATCCCGCCTGGCGCATCGCTACGCTGCGCTACTTCAATCCAGTCGGCGCCCATGAGAGCGGGCTCATCGGCGAAGACCCGGCCGGCATACCGAACAACCTGATGCCGTACGTCGCGCAGGTGGCGGTCGGCAAGCTCGAGAAGCTGCGCGTGTTCGGCGACGACTACGACACACCCGATGGCACAGGCGTGCGCGACTACATTCACGTCGTCGACCTTGCGCGCGGCCACATCGCGGCACTCGATGCACTCGCGGCCCGCGACGCGAGCCTCACCGTCAACCTCGGCACGGGGCGCGGCTACTCGGTGCTCGAAGTCGTGCGCGCGTTCGAGGCCGCGTCCGGACAACGCGTGGCGTATGAGATCGTCGCGCGGCGTCCCGGCGACGTGGCGCAGTGCTATGCGAGCACGGCCGCGGCCGAGCGGCTGCTGGGCTGGCAAGCGCAGTACGGCATCGAGCGCATGTGCGCCGATCACTGGCGCTGGCAGTCGCACAACCCGAAAGGCTTTGCCTGATCGGTACCGCGGGCGTGGCTGATCGTGGCGGGGTGTCATCCCGGCCCCGGGTTGATTCGTTTGTATAATTCGCCGTCCGTTTTTTGGCCACGCTCATGCTCAGTTTCGCGCTCGCATTCCTCGTTTCACTGCTCCTCACGCTATTGATCGTGCGCTATGCGCACACGCATGTGAAGTTTGCCGCCGACACCGACTTGGCCGGCGTCCAGAAATTTCACGCGCGACCGGTTCCGCGCGTCGGCGGGATCGGCATCCTGATCGGGCTTGCCGTCGCCGCGCTGCAGTTGCACGGCGCCTATCCGGCCGTCTCGCGCGGCATTCTGGCGCTGGTCGCATGCGGCATGCCGGCGTTCCTGTCGGGGCTCATCGAAGACCTCACCAAGCGCGTCACGCCGACCGTACGCCTCGTCGCCACGATGGGCGCGGCGGCACTCGCCTACTTTCTGCTCGATATCGCAGTCGTGCGCATCAGCGTGCCGCCGCTCGACTTCGTGCTCTCGTATGCGGCCGTCTCGTGCCTCGTGACGGTATTGGCGGTCGCTGCGCTCGCGAACGCGGTCAACATCATCGATGGCTTCAATGGCCTCGCGTCGATGGTCGCCTTGATGATGTTCGCCTCGCTCGCGTACGTCGCGTTCCGGCTGTCGGACCCGATCGTGCTGTCGGCCTCGCTGATCATGATGGGCGCCGTGCTGGGGTTCTTCATCTGGAATTTCCCGGCGGGCTTGATCTTTCTCGGCGACGGCGGCGCCTACTTCATCGGCTTCATGCTGGCCGAGCTCGCGATTCTGCTCGTCATGCGCCATCGCGAGGTGTCGGCTTGGTATCCGGTGCTGTTGTTCGTTTATCCGATCTTCGAGACATGCTTCTCGATCTATCGGAAGAAGTTCGTGCGCGGCATGTCGCCCGGCATCCCCGACGGCGTGCATCTGCACATGCTCGTGTATAAGCGGCTCATGCGCTGGGCGGTGGGTGCGAAGACGGCGCACGAGCTCACGCGGCGCAATTCGCTCACGTCGCCTTACCTATGGCTGCTATGTCTGGTGGGGGTGATTCCGGCGACGCTGTTCTGGCAGCACACGGTGCACTTGTTCGCGTTCGTCGTGGTGTTCGCAGCCACTTACGTGTGGCTTTACGTGAGCATCGTGCGATTCAGGTCGCCGCGGTGGTTGGTGGTGCGGCGGGCGCGCAGCAAGTAACCTCGCACCAAGCGCAGCGACGGGCGGTATCCGTGCTGCTCGGAAAAGCGGCGCACCTCCCCGATTCGCCAGTTGGCCGTCAGCGAGTGCGATGCATTTTGGCATCGCTGCCCAGACGCCCCCCTCGCTCGGCCATGCAGCCCATCACATCAACTGCTGGCAGCAACCTGCAACCCGGTGCGGAACGTCATCCTGCTACCGACCGACCGGCCGTACTCGATGCACGGGCGCTCGATCGTCGCATAAACGATCGAGGCGACGATGCACAAGACGAGCGCACCGCCCCCCGTAATTAGCCAGAAATACAGCACGTTGCCTGATACAAGCATGTTTCGCATCAGCGCGTTATCGAAGCCGACTGAAAAGACGAAGCCGTGCAGCAAGTAAATGGAGTAGCTGACGTGGCCCAAGCGGACCGCCGGGCGCGCGTTGAAGAGACCGAACATCGCCGCCCCGTTGCACACCAGGAAGAAGAATACGGCGAGCGGCAACGACTGCCCGATCGAGTACGGGCCGGTGTGAACGATCCACGGACCCGCCAGGGCGATAAGCGCCAACGCCGAAAGCAGCCATTCGGCGACCCGGAAGCGCAAGCCGGCTTCGCGAAGCGAGGCCGTCATCATGCCAACGGCAAACAGCACCGTGAAGTGCCAGATTCCATGTGAGGCGATGATCGTTCCGACGATCGAGGCGCAGAGCAGCAGAGCCGCAACGACGAGGTGCCAGCGGCCCTGGGCGACGACGGAAAGCGGCAAGAGGGCGAAGTAAAACTTCCACTCGTAGCTGAGCGTCCATACCACGCCGGCGAGGATCAACGCGGTTTGTGGCACTTGATTCACGTCGAGCCCCGGTAGCAAGCCGAGGCCGAACCAGTGCAACACTTCTCGCAGAACGGCCATCGCCGGCTCGTGCAGCGCCCAACCGGACCGGACTGTCACAACGAACAGCATGCAGACGATCGCCAGACCATAGACGGGCGCAATGCGGAAGAGTCGTCCGATATAAAGCGCCGTCCAATTGAGACGGCCCCCCTTCGCGACTAGCTTCCCCCAAAACAGGTAGCCGGTGATCATGAAAAAGAGGCTGACGGCGACGCTGCCCAGCAGTGGATAAAAGGGGTTCGCCGGCGGAAGCCATACGCCCGTCTGCATCCAATGGCGAGCAATGACGGCGTGATGCAGCATCACGCTGAGCGCGAGATAACCCCGTATCCCATCGAGAGAGCCGACGCGACTGCCGCCCTCGGCCGCCGCATCGTCGACGAACCGCCAGCAGCGCAGCGAAAATAACGCCGTAACGGCCCCGAGAATGAGGAAATAGGAAAGCAATTGGTCCATGTTCTTATTGTCGTGTTTCGGCTGCCCGGCCTTGAGCTAGCGAGGCGCTTGCTTGGCCGCCGGGGCGGCCAAGCAAAGCTGCGCGTGAGATCTCACACGGCGCAATTCACTGACGTCGTCTTATTTGAGATTGCTACGCCTGGTAGAGCGTGATTCCGGCGACGCTCTTTTGGCAGCACACCGTGTACTTAATATCTTCGTCGTATTGCGTCATTACGTACGTTTGGCTTTATGCGAGCAGTGCGATTCAGGTCGCTACGGTGGCGGGTGTGGTGATACCGGCGCAAAACCCTCCGGTAGTTCAGGCACAGGGCGAAGAGAAGAGCGCACGACACAACGTGCGCTCGCGCTTCAGGAACGTGCGGCTGCCTGCGACTGCGACGAGACGGCCTGCAGCACTGGCACGCTGGTCGGTCGGTATTCCGGCACCCAACGGCGCAAGTCGCGGCGCACCTCGTCGTCGGACGGCACGCGATGCTGCGTGAGCCAGGCCAACAAGTCGTCGAGCAACGGATCCTGCACCTCTCTTGCCTGCGCAATACGCAGCTTGGGATGCGGCGTACGTGTCGTTGTCTCGTCGTCGGCAAGCAGTTCTTCGTAGAGCTTTTCTCCGGGTCGCAGCCCCGTGAATTCGACGCGGATCTGCTCGTCCGTATAACCACAGAGCCGAATGAGGTCGCGCGCCAAATCGACGATGCGGACCGGCTGGCCCATATCGAGAATGAAGATCTCGCCCCCCTGTCCCATGCTCGACGCCTGCAGTACCAGCTGCGAGGCCTCCGGGATCGTCATGAAAAAGCGCGTAATGTCAGGGTGAGTGACCGTAACGGGCCCGCCCTTCGCAATCTGTTGCTGAAACTTCGGAATGACGCTGCCCGCGCTGCCGAGCACATTCCCGAACCGCACCGTTTCGAACTGCGTGCGCTCGCTCATTTGCTGCAACGCCTGACAGACCATTTCCGCCAGGCGCTTGCTCGCGCCCATCACGTTCGTGGGATTGACGGCCTTGTCGGTCGAGATCAACACAAAGCGGTGCACGTCGTTGCGGATCGCCGCACGCGCGACGCGATAGGTACCCAGCACGTTGTTACGCACGGCTTGCCACGCATTGAGCTCCTCCATCAACGGGACATGTTTGTACGCGGCCGCGTGATAAACGATGTGCGGCACGTATCGCGACATCACCTGGTCGAGCAGCAGCGAGTCTTTCGCATCGCCGACGATCGGCACGACCGATAGCTCGGGAAAGCGCTCGCGCAGCTCCTCTACGAGCCGGTACATCGCGTACTCGGAAGCATCGAATGCAACGAGCTGAGCCGGTGCGAAGCGCAGAATCTGCCGGCAAAGTTCCGATCCGATCGACCCACCCGCCCCTGTCACCATCACGACCCTGCCGCGCAACAACGCTTCGACATGCGGGGTATCGATATTGACGGGTTCGCGGCCGAGAAGATCCTCCAGATCGATTTGGCGGACTTGAGACAGAAACCCCTGGCCGGGAACCAGTGTCATCAAGGAAGGCAATACCATTGCGCGTACGCCCGCGCGAACACACGAAGTTGCGACGGACCGCTGCGCCTCCACCGAAGCCGACGGGATCGCAATGATCGCGTGCTCGACCTTCAACGAACTGGCCCAGTGCGCCAAATCGCCGATCGGGCCAAGCACCTTGTAGCCATAGATCTCGCGGCCCCGCTTCGAAGGATCGTCGTCGAGCAGTCCGACGAGGCGCCATTCACTCGAACGTGCCAGCTCGCGTGCCAAGCTGGCACCCGCGCTACCGGCGCCAAGGACCAGAACAGGCTTACCTTGTGCCACCAACGCGCCGTAAAGATAAAACTCCTTGGTGGTACGGTAGATCGCACGCGCACCGCCCATCAGCAAGAACAGCAAGATCGGCGAAACGACGACGACCGAACGCGGGGTGATCGGCATCGGCTGCACGAGCAGGGACGCCACCATCGTGATCAACGCGCCTGCCGCCACGGCTTTGCAGATGCGTACGAGATCGGGCAGGCTCGCGAAGACCCACATCCCGCGATATAGGCCGAATATGCGGAACATGAAGCCGTAGGCCGGAAGCACCCAGCCTAGTGCGCGCAGGGCCCCAAATAGAAATTCAGGAGGAATCGATCCGTTGAAGCGGATCAGATAAGCGACCAGCCAAGCCGCGAAAACAGCGCAAAGATCGAACAGAAATGCGCAGAACGACAGCCACGAGGCCTTGTTATTTCGAAACATTGGCATCACCCCTCAGCTTGTCCTAAAACGTTTGCTCGAAAGCGCTTCCAGCGCGCATCGATGGCTACACCGATCAACATCAGCACAACGGCCCACGAACCGACAATGCACCACTGAATCAATATCGGGCGACCCAACGCCCAAACGGCGAGCGCCGTGCCCGCAAGCATGACGGCATACCAGCAAAGCGCCGTGCGAGCATGTCCAACGCCCGAGCGCACCATACGCTGATAGTAGTGCTCACGATGCGCTTGCCAAAACTTTTCGCCACGTAACAGGCGTCGGGCCAGCGTCACCGATGCATCGCCAATGAACGGCGAGAACGTCATGACCGGAAACCAGATCGGCCAGATGCCACCACGCCAGCCCCAATATCCCAATGCGCCGGCCAGGAATCCGAGCGGGATCGATCCTGCGTCGCCGAGAAATATGCGCGCCGGGTGGAAATTGAAGACGAGGAAGCCCGCGGCGGCACCCGCTGTTGCTACGCAGATGAGGCCAAGCTCCGGCGTCACGTGCGGCGCCATCCACGCGGCCAACGCATAGCCACCGAAGCCGAACAGCGCCATTCCGCCCGCGAGACCATCTGCACCGTCCATGAAATTGTATAAGTTGACAAGCCACGTCAGCAAAATCGACATGACGGCAAGCAGCCACCAAGGTGCCGCGGCACGATAGGCGAAGACCACTGCCACCACCGCCATGAGGTGTGCGGCGAACCGTACGCGTGCCGGCAACCCACGACGGTCATCGATCTGCGAGATCGCGGCAAGAAAGGCTGTGCAAACGGCGATGAGCCACAAATGAGGCGCTGCAGCGAAAATGGCGACGATCACCATCGGCACGACCCCCCACCCGCCGACGCGCGGCGTTGGCCGCTCGTGCAACGAACGCTCATTGGGAATATCGGTCGCGAGCCGCCATGCGAAGCCTGTTTTCAACAAGCCAAACAAAATAGCCGCGCAGCCGAGCGACGCTGCAATAGCGACGATCAACAATATGGACAACGAATAAAGACCGTTTTGTTCGAAGACCATGTCTGCCTTAATGCGTCGCCCGGTACCACCGGACAGTTCTCGCGAGAGCGTCGTCGAGCGAATGGCTCGGCTGCCAACCCAGCACAGCGCGAATGTGGGCACTGTCCACGCGCAGATTACTGGTCAGCCGCTCGACTTGTGGCAGACGCCCTGTTACTCGACCGACGAAATTCAGCCACTTGGGCGGCACGGGCAGTAGCCGCGCAGGCTTTTGCAAATGCTCGCCGATGGCACGCGCCAACTCGGCCACAGTGAGGTATTCGGCATCGGCCACATGGAAACATTCACCCGCTGCACGGGCATCCGCGACGCAGCGCGCGATTGAATCGGCCAGATTATCGACGTAGACGAGGCTGCGGCGGGCATCGATGGCGGCCAATGGCAATGGAATCCCGGTAGCGACCGCGTGCATCAGGGAAAAGAAATTTGCCCCGACGCCCGGGCCATACACAAGCGGTGGACGAATGATGACCACCTCCAATCCGGAATGCTTGCCGAACTGCCGCAGGGCGCCCTCGGCCTCGAGCTTCGAGCGCCCGTAGGCGTCCTGCGGGGACGCCGGATCGTCTTCGCGCAACGGCCAGCCCGGATCCGTTTCGGCGACGGCCTTGATACTGCTCACGAACACGACGCGGCGAACACCATTTTCATGTGCCGCTTTCGCCACCCGGAGGGTGCCTTCGACGTTTGTAGCGCGAAAGGCAGCGAGCGGATCAACGGACCTCTCCCGCATTACATGCACACGGGCCGCAAGATGAACGACGCAGTCGGCCTGCAAGTTGCGCGGCCACGTGCGCCCGATCTCCTCGAAGTCCGCCCCCGTCAGCACCCATTCGTCGACGCCGGCGATGCACGTACCCGCTTGCCTGACCACTCCCGTGACGCGGTGTCCAGCCCCCACCAGCGCGCGACAAACCGCGCGGCCGACGAATCCGTTGGCACCAGTGACGACGATGCGGCTCACAACCACTTCCAGCCGAACCGGTTGTAGAACTTGAAGGCGGACGCCATGAACATACGGATATGCGCCGCGCCTTTGCGCGCCGCGCCTCCGCCGTGATGGACGGCACGCACTGCCGGGACATAGACCACGCGCGTGAGTTCATGCGCGCGCAGGCTCAGGTCATAGTCCTCGAAGTAAAGGAAATACCGCAGATCGAAGCCTGAGAGGCGCTTGAGGACCTCAGTGCGAAACAACATGAAGCAGCCGCTCACGATCAAGGGATCCCACACGACATCGTTGCCGTTGATGACATCGCGCATTTCATAGCGCCCAAGACGGCTGGCGAAGCAGCGCCGGATAGCTTCGGGAAGGAAGCCGCGCACGAACAAATCGAGTACGGTCGGGTAGCGGCGGCACAAGTACTGAATGCCGTGCTCATCGTCATCGATGCGAGGCGCCACCAGACCGGCCTCGGGATGTCCATCAAGAAAGTCGAGCGCGCTCACAAAAACATTCGCGTCCATATCGATGTCCGGGTTCAGGACAAGGTGAAACCGGCTGGTCGCCCGCTCGATCGCCAAATTATGGCCGCGACCATAACCAATGTTGCCGTGCCCACCCAAAACGGTATGAACGATGCCTTGCTTGGCCAGCAAGGCGAGTGAATGGGCGATGTCCGGCTCGGGGAGCCCCCCGTTGTCGACGATAAAAAGCGTCAGCGGAACTTGCCCCCGAGCTTCGCGCAGCCGGCCATATGCCTCGGCCACGCTCGCAAGCGTCCGATTAAGGAGGGCAATGTCAGGCCGATAAACGACCACTGAGATCGACAAGCCCGCCTCGCCAGTCGAGGAGGCTTGCGAAACCGCTAAGTTCGAAGAATCTGGTCTATCCATTCACTACAGGCCGGCCGAACCTTCCATAGGCCGAAAGTGTGCTCAAGTTCGCAGACCGAGGCAACGCCCAGTTACGTTTCTTTGCGAAAATTCGTATTTCGCGACACAAAATCGCCCAGGGAGCGTTGCAAAAAATATGAGGGGCTAGTAGCGCGGCAATCAACGGCGACCGCTGCCCCCGTTGCTTGCGGGACCACCCTGCGCCCAAGCGCAGGCACCTCAGATGTTAGGGTGTCTATCCCATTGCTGGCGAAAAACCCACATCTTCGCCGAAACGAAATTCACGATCATCCCCGCGATCGAGCCCGCAGCCACGGCCAGCAACGGTCGAAGTTTGCCGTCAGTGAAGACCGACATGACCGTGTAGTAGGCCGCAAAATTGACGAGCCCGCCCACGGACATTGCAGCCATATAGTTGGCCCATTCACGAAACGCGCTTCGGGATTCATCGGCGGCGAAAGTGAACCGCCGATTGATGAACCATGTCACGTAAGCCGCACAGAAAAAGGATACGAGCCGCCCAACGAAATAGTTGAGCGAGCACGCCAGCAGCGCATACAGGACTATGGCATCGACGACAAAACCCATCGTGCCGACAACGCCAAACCGCAAAAACTGGGATGTAGTCCCGTTCAGCGGGAACACCCGGCAGATCAGATCGCGTATGAAATTCAAGTTCTTTCCCGGCTATCCGCAGACTCGCTGACGAAGGAATGGTACAGGCTGATATCGGAAGGTCACCGCGATGTCGCCATTCGGCACGATAGCCGACCGAAACAGCCCCTCATAGGGCTCCGTCTCGACAGGTTCACCGTTGACGCAGGCCTTCCAGCCTGGCGCATGGACGTCCCCTAGCACGATACGACGCGCCTGTGGAGAATGGCACCGAACCGATACCGAGGTCATCTCGAACGAAGTGACCTCGCAAGCGCTTTCGGTCCCGTCAGGCGCAATGGCCATGGCACGCGCAAGTGGATTGCCAAGCTCCCAAATTTCGTACGCACCTGGAGCATCAAGTACGTGGGCCCAGGTACTGCCGCTGAGTTCCGCCCGAATCCGCTTGATTTCGCTACCCATTGCGTCGGAGCCGCCGCTGTGGTCGAGCGTAGGTCTGTAGAGCAACACATATCGCACACCCAAACGCCGATAGGCGGAGCTATCGTAGTTCGGCGATAGGGTTGTGAACTGCTTGGGAGAGGATTGCAGATTCTCCGCCCCGATGACGTGATTGTATGAACTCAAGCTGATCGGCGAATAGCCTTGCGTGGAGAACACACGATATGCGATCGGCATCGATGCGCCAAGCGGTCCACCAAGCGCCTCCATCCGGAACGAAGGATTCGTCCCCGCGACGCCATGATCCCGCAGGAAAGCAATCGTCTGGCTCAACGCCCCGTCCCTTCCGGCAGCCGCTTCGCGGTTGGCATACATCATCGCCAACTCCGATCCACGCACATGGGGTGCAAACGGAGATACGATGCGTCCAACGGTGGCGATGTCGACGATCGTCAGACCAATTAAAGCGGGAGCCATCCACCGTCGAGAATCGACACGGCGACACCATTGGACCGCGACGAGAACAGCTGCGACCACGCCGAGCCGTCGCCCGAAAGAATGAAATACGATGAGAAGGTCATTGAAATGGCCTTGCGCCTGTGCATAACGTACCAGTAGCGCAAGCGGGACACCAAGTGCCACGAGCCATAACGACACGATCGCAAACCGCGCCATCCCCTGCGGCATGCGAGCTCGCTCGAATTTCGGGGATATGGCGATCAACAGCGCGACGAACAGGTTCAGAAAATACGCACCGTCCGCCGGGCGCCGAAATGCCGAAAAACCTGGCAGATGATTGAACATGGCGCCGTACACTGGCGTGTTCGTGCCCATTGCGAAAACGAACCAGAACACGGCGCTGCACAAGCACAGGCTCGCCATACCTGATATGCGCCGGCGTTGAAAGGTCGCCGTAATTAGAACGAGCGCGGGGACCAGCCCGATGTACAGGTAGTCTTCGGAGAGATCGGTCGGCGCCCATACACCGCTTTGTGGGCCATGTACGCCGAACAGGCCTGGCAAATACAGGCTTGAGAGGTCAAAGAAAGGAAGCGACGAACCGCTCGAAGCCTGGAGACCCAAGGCGGCACGATTTGAAAACTTGACGAACTCGACGATAGCCGAAAGCGCGGGAGCGTCCACAAGCAATGCCAGCGCGCCTGCGACGGCCAACGCGATGATCGCCCTACCCCGCTGTCGTGCCTCGTTGAGATGAAACGCAACAAAGGGGATCAGGGCGAATGCCGACAGAAACACCACCTGGTTAGGATTGAGCGCCCCCGCGGCCAAAGCACCGGCGAATGCGAGCACGCTGAAGACGGAGGGTCGCAAGCAAACAACCCGCAACGTCAGTAGCTGCAGCGGTAAAAGCCCATAAGACACGATCTGCGGGACGTGTTCGAGCCGACTCGTCGCAACGCCTCCGACCATGAATACGAGCGCGCCCAGAATCGGAGTGAGCCAGTTGCCGCTGTATCGACGCGCATAGCGGACCAATGCCAAGCCACCGAGCAGCTCCATGGCGAGCGTCGTCACGTCGAACAAGTGAAGACCGAAATGACTACCCGACAGGACGCCGATCAATGTGTGCGGCGTAAAGATCATGCCTTGAGGATCGCCCAGCACCGGCGCGCCCCCATACATGAACGGGTTCCACCATGGTGCTTGACCAGCCCTGATTGCCGAAACGACGAACTTCACCTGCGGGAAGAACTCGTCGAAACTATCCCAAGGAATGAACGAAATCCCGCTCAGAAACTGTAAGTTCATGAGCACCCACGCGCCAACGATCACCAAAGCGGCGCGCCAAAATCCCTCTGTTGGCTCCGCAGCGTGCGCTCGCGACGCCGTATCGGTGGTTCGCTCATCAGAAAGGGCGGCGGACTCCGGCGCTTGCCTATCGGACTTGGATCTCAGCAACGTCTGAAACAGAAGAGCCAATGGAGTGGTCCCGAATCGAAGAGTTGACAGGCATCGGTGGACGCCCGCGGAAATGGGTGGTCTAGCTGCCAGCAATCAAACGCATCCGTCTTGCGACGGTGCTTCAGTTCGATCCAACTGAAAACAGCTTCTGATAAGATAAACCGGCCGCCGTTTGGATTCGATGTAAATGCGCCCGACATACTCGCCGATGATGCCGATACCGATCAGTTGAACACCTCCCATGAAGAGGATGCTCACGAGTAGCGAGGCGTACCCCGGCACAGCAACCCCTTTCACGAGCGTCTTGATGATGATCTCGCACGCGAAAGCAAACGAGAGCAAGGCGATTGTCGAGCCGAGGTAGAACCAGATCCGTAAAGGCGCGGTACTGAAGCTCGTCAATCCTTCAAGCGCAAAATTCCAGAGCTTCCAGGCCGAAAAGCTCGTCTCACCCGCACTTCTCGCTTCGCGTACGTAATCCACCATCGCAGTGCGAAAGCCCACCCACGCGAAAAGGCCTTTCATGAAGCGACGCGACTCGGGAAGATGCTTGAGCGCTTCGATGACCTCGCGCGACATTAAGCGGAAATCGCCTACGTTCTCCGGGATCTTGACATCGGCAAGCTTGTTATGGAAGCGGTAAAAGAGGAGGGCCGATTTCCGCTTCATGAAGGTGTCGGACCGACGGTCGACACGTCGAGCGACCACTACGTCGAACCCCTCTCGCCACTTGGCCACCATTTGGGGAATCAACTCAGGCGGATCCTGAAGGTCTGCGTCAAACGGGATGACGATGTCACCCTTGGCCTCGTCGAGCCCGGCCGTCAACGCCGCTTCTTTTCCAAAATTACGGGTCAGATCGATGACGCGGATGCGCGCGTCTCCGCGGGCTGCGGCGACCAACGCCTGGTAAGTTCCGTCACGGCTGCCATCGTTCACGCACACAATTTCGAAATCGACGCCGTCCAGGCCGTCCAGTATTGCCGTCACACGAGGAAAAAAATGTGCGATGGACTCCTGCTCGTTGTAAAACGGAACAACGAGCGATAGCAATGTGCGGTTCATCGTAGTGCAGCCCCGAATTTAAGAAAACATAACGCGTAGCATCACGCGCTGAGCGCCTTGACTCATTTTGGCGGTGGCGGCCTCCCATGCTGCCCATTCTTCCCTATTGGGCGACCATAAGAAGCGGATCGCCGCCGCTCAACGACCGGCTAGATATTCAGCGATGATCTGTTCCGGGGGCCCGTCGGCCTTGACCTGCCCATGGTCGAGCCATATGACGCGATTGCATAGAGACTTCAAAAGCTCCATGTCATGAGAAACGCAAACCATGATGCTAGCCTTGTCGATGAATTCGGCCATCCGTTTTTTAGCCTTCTCGATGAACGAGGCATCACCGCCTGCGAACACTTCGTCGAGAATGAGGATCTCCGGATGAACTGCCGTAGCGATCGCAAAAGCCAGCTTCATGTACATGCCGGTAGAATAATATTTCACCGGCGTGTCGATAAATTCCTGCAATTCGGTGAATTCAATAATACCCGCCTCCAGTCGCCGCAATTCATCCTTCGAATACCCAAGGATGCTGCCACTAAAGTAGATATTATCGCGACCACTAAATTCAGGATTGAAGCCCGCACCAATTTCTATCAAGGGCGCCACGCGACCACTGATTCGCACCTGCCCGGATTGGGCGGTATAAATCCTGCAGATCGTCTTGAGCAACGTGCTCTTCCCGGCGCCGTTATGCCCAACAATACCCACACGATCACCACGCTGAATCGTCAGACTTACATTTTTCAGCGCCCAAAAATCTGTAAAATTATTCCTAGCCTTCGACTTGAAGAAATGCAACACGTAGTCTTTCAAATTCGGCGTCTTATCATGATAGAGGCGAAATTTGAGCGAAACATCCGCCACCTCAATGCAGGACATAATCAAAGCCTAAAAATAAGTTTATGCTCAAAGGAGCGAAATACCGTGATTCCGAGCACAGCACTTGCAACCACCAAACCAAGCACCACTTCGATCGTTCCGATCGACGGAAGCTGCGACCGGTAGATGGGCGCGCGAAACAGCTCTATAAAATAAAACAAAGGGTTCAGCCGGATGAAAGCCTGCAACTTGGGCGACAGCGCCTCGGGCTGATACATGATTGGCGTCAAGAAAAACAAAGCCTGAAGAAGCACGCCGATAAGATGCTGCAAATCCCTGAAATACACCATCAGCACCGAAACGATGAGCGCCACACCTGTCGCAAAGACGTACAAAAGCAAGAAGGACAACGGCAAAAAGAATAGCGCCCAGCTCGCATGCGCCCCCACCACCAAGGCAATAACAAAAAGCGCAACGAGGCCGAAGAGAGAGTCCAGCAGACAGCCTGACGCCGTCGCTACCGGAAAAACTATTTTCGGAACGTAAACCTTCTTTATCAAACTCTCGTTCGCAACGATGGCGCTGCCCGCCTGGACAACACATCCGTTGAAAAAATTCCAGGGCACGGTGGCCGCAAACAGAAAAATAGCGTAGTCGCGCAGGCCAAAACGGAAAATATGCGAAAAGACTACCGCAGAAACCGTCATCATCATCAGCGGGTTCAGAATCGTCCACAGATAGCCAAAGACCGTGCGGCGATATCTCGCAAGCAGTTGCTGCGTTACCAGCTGAGACAATACATGTCGATAGTCATACAACTCTTTTGCTAGCATTCTCTAGATCGATGTAGCGCCGACACTTCGGCAGAGGGGACGGAGCATGAAATACGGCGATGCATCCGAGCGAGCCGGTGGAACGAACGCGTCCGCTGACAGGCGCGCAATTATAGCAGCCCCTGGCGTGGATCTCCCCTTGCGCCAGGGCCAACCAACAACCTTCATGACCTCACACGACCGTTTGCGAGCTTGCGCTTGACGCGGACGGCCAAACCACGCCCGCCGAGGTAAAGCCGCCGCACCGTCCAGATGCCGGGAACCCGCGCGGCGATGGCACGCAGGCGACTCCGGGAAATGGCCACCGGATACATGATCTTCGCCAACTCCGTCGCATACGCGATCACCTCGTTCGGCGTCATCTCCACGACCATCCGATCGCGGGCACGAAGCGCCTTTTGATAGTAGTCGTCGAGCTCCTTGAGGCGCGCACTCGCGTGATCGTTTCGCGCCGGAACGCGATAAGCCGAGGTCACACGCTCGATCAATTCGTAGCTTTCCTTCTGACAGTAGCGCACCCAGAGGTCCCAATCCTCCAGCCGATCGAGCTCAACATCGAAGCCCCCGAACCGGTCAAATAAATCGCGACGGAACAGGATGGCCTGAATAGGCATCAAGTTGTGATGCCAGATCGCCGCCCTTGAAAAGGGTTCGCGAACGGCAACATATCGGCCGACATCGCGATATCGCCACGGATCGTGACTGATCACCTCGGTGTCAATCTGGAACGCGAGTGAATAGATACCAGCGAGATCAGGGCGCTTGGCCAAACGCGGCGCAAGAACCTCGATGTGGTCCGCGTAGAGGAGATCGTCGTCGTCGAGGAAGCACGCATAAACGCCCTTGGCAGCAGCGAGGCCCACATTGCCGGCCACGCACCGCCCCGCCTTGGCAATAGGGTGATACTGCACGGCCGCCAACGAACCGCTCGCCGCGACTTCACTGACGAATGCCTGCGCCTGCGTCGAACCGTCTTCGACGACGACCAATTCGATGTTCGGATAGGTCTGGTGCAGCACGGAACGGACGGCCTCCTGCAACTTGCCGACGCGGCCCGCACAAGTTCGCACGATGATGCTGACGAGCGGAGCATCCGCAGGCAGCTCGCCGAACTCGACGAACGCTCCCTCCCGCGACTGCTCGTAATCCCATCCGCGAAAGCCGAACCGAATATCCGACTTCTTGCGTGTCCGCAAGAAGTACCAGCCATCACGCGCGATCTTTCGCAAACCCGCCAACAGCCCTTTCAAGCGACCTGGAACGGGCGTCGGGATCAAGAACAACCCCAAATACATCGACAAGCCAGCCAAGACCTCGGGCCGAGTGCCGTAACGAAGTCGCAAGAGAACGTTTGCCAGCGTGCTGCCAAAAAACTGGGCAGGCTTCAATTCATTGGCAGTCTCATACGTGTAGTGCCAACACACCGCGTCGACACAGTAGCGAAGCATGTAGCCATGATCGCGCAGTCGGTATGACAGCTCGACGTCTTCCCCATAAAGGAACAGCCTGGGCTCGTAACCGCCGACATGCTCGAAGGCAGAACGCCTGAACAATACGCACGCGCTCGACGCCCAATTGACCTCCAGCGTGACGGGGTCGTAGCACTTCGGATGTTCATAAGGCTTTTGCCTGAACTCCCATGCAGCAACGCGATCGTCATCCGTCGTCGCAGTGCGCACGACGTTCTCGATACCTTGCGAATCGAAGGTCAAGTCGACGTTCGTGACGAGACAAAAGGCGGCGTTTCCGCGGGCGATATTGGCGTTGTGTCCTCGCCCAAAACCGACGTTCTCGCCGGCATCCACCGACACCGCGGCAAAGCGATGGCCGTCCTCGGCAATCAACGCCCGCAAGGCATTGACGGTACCGTCCTGCGAGCCATTGTCGCGAACCAGCAAGGAAATCTTGTCGAGCGGGTATCGCTGAGTGGTCAGGCTGCGCCAAAACGACGCGATCCAACGTTCCGAGTTGAATGTGACGATCGAAACGTCGATGACGGGAAAATCAAAATTGTCTGGCATAGCGAGAAAAACGGAGCGCGAGCTGACTACTACAGCGAACCGGCGAAGGGCACTTTTTGGACGAACTTGCTGATGGCACGCGCCAGTTTCCAAGATCGAGAAGCATGAATCTCCTGGAGCGTCGCTTGCAATCGACCCGCCTCAGCAGCGAGCCGTTCGGCGGGCACGCCCAATCCGATATCGTCGAGCAGGATCTGAAGCGGATCGGACGTATAGTCGCGCAACGGCGGCGAAGGCAGCGCGTCATGCCCTGCTGCTATCGTCTTGCGCAACGCATCCAGCGTATGAAATTGATCGAAACGAGCTCGCGCCCACAATGCCTCCTGCTGCAGGCCCTGCGCATCCAACGCAGCCAGATGGGCCAGCAACTCGTCGGGCGTGCTCCACGAGTATCCCTGCGGATACAACATGTCTGTGGCGCCGTGGAAACGAGACAGGTAGCTCTGATGCGCGATGACTGGCGTCCCGGACCCGAGCGCCTCGACGGTCGCCCGCGCCCCCGCTACCGGAAAGGAGCCGATATAGACATCGACAGCCTCGTCCTGAAGGGCCTGCCAGACGCTCGGCACCCATTCTATGTAGGTGAATCTTTCGGCGGGAACACCCGCCCGGCGCATCCCTTCGGCAATGCACTCAAGCGTTGAATCCGACAGCACGCCTATGTGCACATGCGAACCTTGCGTCGCTGCGAGCATTCTCGGCACCAAATCGCCGTACTGGAACCGATATGGCTGCTCAAACTTGTTACGCGTGCCTGTCGAGCAGGTTCGCAACCCGCCGCCCGCCGTCAAGCTGCGTCGATGCAGCCCCGGGGCACCTCGATCCTCCGCGGTCAACGGCCAATAGACATTGGCGCGCATACCGAGCTGCTCCCGACAATTGTGATAGCCCGCCGGCGACGGGTCGACGTGCAGGTCGTACGGCAAAGTCACACCGAGGCAGAGATGGTGGTCGGCGTGATGATAGAAAATTGTCTGCGCCGCCAACGAAGGCTGCGCCGCAGCGATCGCGACGCTGTCCTGATGGTGATTGAAAAGCAGCAGATGCGTTGGACGCAGCGCTCGCAGGCGCGTCAGCGTCCATCTCAGCCGATCTTCAAGAGAGCCGTCAGGCACACATTCGATGTTGACGCTGTAGGCAGCGAATCGCCGCCGGATCACCTCGAGGTTCACCGTCCCGAGAACGTTCGTCAACAGAATGGTCGGATGCTCACCGAACGAGCCTGCTTTGAGCAGATCCTCGAGAACAGCCGTGTGCCCTCCGGTCGCATACAACTCAGTTGCCAGGTACACCGGGCCGACCGCCGCCCCCTCCGACATTTCGGCAACATTGTCAGCCGCCATTCGAGCAAGTACGCGCGCACCGAGCGCTTGGCAAAAATCGTCCAGCGATCGGTCGGCAAAAACCCGCGCGATCGCTCGAGGGTCTGCATTGACGGCCGTTACAAATTGCTGAACGAGCCGCAATGCATCACTGATTTCGTCAGCGTCGAGGCGTGCATTTGCCTCGCCCAGCAAGTCATCGACAGTCGGGTAAAGACCGCTTTCGGTGAGCGGCTTAACCATGCCCCTCCAACGCGGCAAGGAGCGCATCGCAGACCTCGTCAACCGCCTTGATCGTCATGTGCGGGCCCATCGGCAAACTCAGCACTTCGCGGCTCAGCGCCTCGGCAATCGGCATACTACCGGCCGAGAAGTCCATGGAAGCGTAGGCACCGGAACGCGACGGCGGGATTGGGTAGTGAATCTGCGTCGCAATGCCGCGCTCGGCCAAAAACTTAGCCACAAGCTCACGTTGCTGCACACGCACGACAAAGAGGTGCCAGACGGGCACGGCGCCATCGAGCACATTCGGCAGAATCAAATCGGCGCCCTTCAGGCGCGTCATGTAGTGCGCCGCGATCGCCCGGCGCCGCTCGTTCCACTCGTCGCACCGCTCAAGCTTGACGCGCAGAAACGCCGCTTGCAACTCATCGAGCCGCGTATTGAAACCGAGCGCATCATGATGGTATTTCTGACTCGAGCCGTAATTGCTGAGCTCACGAACACGTTTGGCAAGCGCGCCGTCATTGGTGACCACACACCCTGCATCGCCGAACGCCCCGAGATTTTTTCCGGGGTAGAAGCTGAACGCCGCCGCGCACCCAAGGCTGCCAGCAAGCCGACCATGGTAACGCGCCCCTTGCGCTTGAGCGGCATCTTCGATGACCTTCAGACCGCGCTCGCGCGCAAGCGCCAAAATCGGCTCCATGTCAGCGGACTGACCGTACAGGTGCACCGGCATGATCGCCTTCGTCCGCGGGGTAATCGCTTCGGCGATTCGGGCCGGATCGATGTTGTGCGTGGACGGGTCCGGCTCGACGGGAACGGGGGTCGCCCCCGCATGCGTCACTGCCAGCCAGGTCGCGATGAAGGTGTTGGACGGCACGATCACTTCGTCGCCGGGACCGATATCGAGCGCGCGCACGATCAGGCTCAGCGCATCGAGACCATTGCCGACGCCAATGCAATGCTCCACGCCGCAGAACCGGGCGAATTCTTTCTCAAACGCTTCAACTTCACGACCGAGGATGAACCACGACGAGTCCATGACTCGACGATAGGCTGCATCCAGTTCCGTCTTCAGTTCCTGATAGCCCGCCGACAAATCGAGAAATGGCACCATCACGCGAGCCCCTTCACTGCACGCAGAAAATCGTCGTAGTTGCGGTAGTAGTCCGACTCCGCATAATGCTCCGACGCAAGCGACAAACAGACCGAACCGGCTGAGAAGTCATCGATCTCGCGCCAGATCATCCGCGGCACATACAACCCCAGATACGGGCGATTCATATGAAAAGTCTTGCGCTCGCGCCCGTCGTCGACATGCACGTCGAAGCTGCCGGAGATGGCGACCAGCACCTGCTGAAGCTCTCGGTGGCTATGCCCGGCGCGGCTGGCACCGGCCGGCACATCGTAGATATAATAAACGCGCTGAATATCGAACGGGATCTGTTTTCCGCCCTCGATCGGGGTCAGGGAACCTCGCGGATCCAAAATGCGTGGAAACTCCAGTAACTGGCAATCTTTGACGCTAACCATAGGGGGGAATTTGAGTCGAAATTTGGGTCGGATCGAAATACGCGAATTCATCCGCGCTGACCCGAGAGAGAACAAGCCTGGCGTGCGCCGGCCCCGCCCTTTGCGCGGCCGTCCGCTCCACCCGGTTGTCCGGCCGGGCACGGGCATGTATATTACCGGCAGCCTCGCCGGCTGTCGAGAGCCGCCCCGCGTGAGCTGACGAGACAAGGCGGAGACAAGGCCCGGCAAGAGACGCGGCCGTTCCCGAGGTTCGCACGGGAGTAGGCAAGCCCGCACTCCTCGCCCAACCCAAACCCTTTTATTCGAAAAACTGGCCACGGTGACGTGGGCATGAAGCAGGAAAGCAATCGAGACAGCCCGCCACGACGATGAAATTAAAATCAGATCTGGTCAAATCCTACTTCATAAAGCTATTTTCCCTACTACACATAGTCGATAGGGACTATTATTTGGCACGCTATCCGGATGTAGCGGCAACGGGAATCGACCCCGTAGAGCATTATCTGTTATTCGGATTTCGCGAAGGCCGGTCCGCCAACCGAGCAGCCGGGCGCATTCGTGCTCTAACACGGAAGATACTGCATGTCTGCATCGCGCGCCTCATCGGATTCGATCCGGCATTTTATCTGGCGCAATACCCGGACGTAGCACTGGCAGGGGTCAATCCACTCGGCCATTATCTTGGATATGGAATTCTCGAAGGTCGCTTTCGCAACGCGAATATCGCGCGACGCAAGAAGGCCACGATTCTCTTGACCGTCCTCATGGCGTCGACGAGGAAGGGTGCGCGCGCGGCATTGTTACGCTGCCGCCGCGAGTTCGCGTTCGAACTCGCGAAAAGCGGTGCAGGCGTTCGAGTGCGCTCGGTGATCTGGTTTGAGCGGATTCTCTCGCGCTATGCCAAACGGAGCATATTCACTCAATGCCTCCCGGTGGCGGATGTATCGAAGGAACAGTTCGATTGGATATCGATCACTCACGTCGAGCCCGCTTCGCAATATTCGTTCGTCGAGCCCGAAATCATCGACGAGCCAAACCCTCGCCCTCACAGAACCGTTCAGGTACCGGCCAAGTGGGTGGCATCGGTCGACAATGCCCTGATCATCGGCGGCTTTCAGGTTGTAGCGCAGGATCATTTCATCCTGTACGAGCCGGCCGGCGACCCCCATAGCGACTTTGTCGCAGGGAGCTGGCCCTACGTACAAGGCATCACGGGCACCCCTGCCGTTGCGCTGTGGTATCAGTATGAACGTCGAGTGGAGCTCGATGAAGCGATTCTGTTAAGTGGGCGATGCAGCCCCAACTACTATCACTGGCTGATCGAGTACCTTGGCCGTCTCTACACGGTTAGCCAACTCGAGGCGCTACGCAATGTCCCGCTGATCGTGGATGCCGACATGTATCCGCAGGAATTCGAGTCTCTGGCTGCCATCTGCCCGGACTGGCCCATCTATCGACTCGAGCGCGGCACGCTGTTGAAAGTGGCCAGGCTTCACATTCCGTCGATTTCGACTTTTCTGCCGGACAGCGTTCGCATCCCTTTCTGGCAGGGAAGCGCACTTTGCCACTCGACGTTGGCCTTCTTGCGCGACGCCGTCTTCAAACGATATGAAATACGTCTCGTCAAACCAACAAGAAAAATCTTCCTGGTCCGCCGGGGCGCGCGGACCATACTCGATATCGAACAGATCGAAAGCGCGTTGACGAATATCGGTTTTGAATGCATCGATACGGGAAAATTGACTTTCGAGGAGCAAGTGCGACTCTTCGCCGAGGCAGCAATGATCGTCGGCCCGATGGGTGCAGCGTTCACTAACGCCATCTTTTGTCATCCAGAATGCAAGGTCCTCGCCCTGACATCGCCATATGGGAAGCGATTCTGCCTTCAAGGGAACCTGGCATCGTTTGCGGGTAGTCAGTACAAGATTTTTGCCGGCGGACATCCGTCCTACGAACCTGGCGACGAATATGCCATGGAGGATGTTGCGTTCGTGCATTCAAGCTTCAGCGTTTCGTCGCAGCGGCTCGTCGCGGAGATCCTTGACTGGGGGCATGAAGCGAAACAGGACGGGATCGCCACCGCAAGTTGATCAAGAGCCGTCGCCGCAGGCCAAAGGCCGGGGACGGCCTGGCAACCCGTGTCGGCATGTTTTGGACTCGCGTATCATTGCGTTTTTGTCATGCGAACTGCGGTGACGTTTCGCCAGTGCGGGCGGATGTTGCCGCCTATGCTGAAGGTTGCATGCGTGGAGGCTGACGCCCTGCCTTGATCGGACCGAACGCTTGATCGGCTCGCCGGCCCGCATTGTAAGCCGTTGGCCGCGAAGCGACACTTGTGACAAGCACTTCAATCAATCGAACACCATCAATGAAAGCAGTAATCTTAGCCGGCGGACTTGGCACGAGAATCAGCGAAGAAACGAATATCCGTCCCAAGCCAATGGTCGAAATAGGTGGCAAACCGATCCTCTGGCACATCATGAAAATTTACTCCCATTACGGGATAAATGACTTCATTGTCTGCTGCGGCTATAAGGGCTACCTGATCAAGGAATATTTTGCCAACTATTTCCTCCATATGTCTGATGTAACGTTTCATATCCGGGAAAATCGGATGGAAACGCATCAGCAGTACGGTGAGGATTGGAAGGTCACGCTGATCGACACCGGCGAGACCACGATGACCGGTGGCCGCTTGGGTCGAATCCGAAGCTATCTCGCCGACGAAGACGCCTTTTGCATGACGTATGGTGACGGCGTGAGCAACGTCGACATTTCAAGTCTCGTTGATTTCCACCGACGGCACGGGCGCTTGGCAACGCTCACAGCGACCCACCCGCCTGGACGTTTCGGCGCGCTCGATATGGAAGGCGACCAGGTTGCATCGTTCAAGGAAAAGCCCAAAGGTGACGGCGGGATGATCAATGGCGGCTTTTTTGTCCTTTCGCCCAAAGTGCTCGACCTCATCGCGGATGATCAAACCGTCTGGGAGCGCGAACCACTGGAACGCCTGGCGAACGACCAACAGCTGTCGGCGTTCCGTCACGACGGCTTCTGGCAACCGATGGACACCTTGCGGGACAAGAACTATCTGGAAGAGCTCTGGCAAAGCGGCAAAGCGCCGTGGAAGGTGTGGAAATGAATCGATCGTTCTGGCGCGGCAAGCGCGTCCTTGTCACGGGGCACACCGGGTTCAAGGGAAGCTGGCTGTGCACCTGGCTTCAAAGCCTCGGGGCGGACGTCACGGGCTATGCGCTTAGGCCGGCCACCCAGCCCAATTTGTTCGATGTCGCACAAGTAGGCAATGAAATGAAGTCGGTGATCGGCGACATCCGCGATGCAGATGCCCTGCAAGCAGCTGTTCGCGACGCTGCACCGGAGATCGTCATCCATATGGCTGCCCAGCCGCTGGTTCGCTACTCCTACGCAAACCCGGCGGAGACATACGGCACGAATGTGATGGGGCTCGTCAACTTGCTTGAAGCGGTTCGCGCAACGCCATCGATCCGCGCGGTGGTCAACGTGACGAGCGACAAATGCTACGAGAACCGGGAATGGGTATGGGGCTACCGAGAGTGCGACCCGATGGGGGGGCACGATCCCTATAGCAGCAGCAAGGGATGCGCGGAGCTCGTCACCTCGGCGTACAGGAGCTCGTATTTTTCGAGCGAGCGCTATCAGGACCATGGCGTCGCCCTAGCCAGCGCTCGCGCCGGGAATGTCATTGGCGGCGGCGACTGGGCCCAGGATCGGCTGATTCCGGACATCATCAGATCGATCCAACGCGGCGAGCCTGTTCGCATCCGCAATCCAAAGGCGATTCGGCCATGGCAGCATGTACTTGAACCGTTGAGCGGATATCTGGAGCTCGCCGAACGCCTATTCACGGTCGGGCCGGACTTCGCGGAAGGGTGGAATTTCGGCCCCAACGAATCCGACGTCAAGACCGTGGAATGGATCGTGGATCGATTCACCTCCCTATGGGGTGACGGGGCAAGCTGGCAATTCGACGAAGCACCGCATCCGCATGAGGCGACCTATCTGAAGCTCGATTGCTCCAAGGCGGCCGCACGGCTCGGTTGGCATCCCCGCTGGAACCTCGAAACGAGTCTTCACCGCATCGCGACCTGGCACAAAAACCATGCCGCCGCGCAGGATATGCACGCAGTCGTCCTCTCGCAAATCACCGAATTTGAAAATTGTTACGTAGGTTGAATATGGAATCTCTGGACAAAGACGCATTGCGTCACAAAATTCTTGCACTGGTCGCGCAATACGGTAATTTGTCGGAGCAAAGACCGGCATTCGAGGGCGGCGCCATGGCCATCCCTCCCTCGGGCAAAGTCATCGGTGCACGCGAAATGGAATTGATGGTCGAGGCCTCTCTCGATGGGTGGCTGACCACGGGCCGCTTCAATGATGCTTTCGAGCAGCAACTGGCCAAGTTCCTTGGCGTCCGGCATTTGCTGACGACCAATTCGGGCTCGTCCGCCAATCTGCTGGCGTTTTCGACGCTGACGTCGCCGCGCCTTGGTGAACGGGCGATCAAACCGGGAGATGAAGTCATCGGTGTTGCCGCAGGCTTCCCCACCACGGTCAATCCGATCATACAGTTCGGCGCGGTTCCGGTTTTCGTCGATATCGACATTCCGACCTACAACATCGATCCGGCAAAGATCGAGGCGGCAATCGGCCCGAAGACAAAAGCCATCATGCTCGCCCACACGCTCGGCAATCCTTATAACCTCGATGTGGTGGTCGAACTGGCCCGGAAGCACAATCTTTGGCTCATCGAAGACTGTTGCGATGCATTGGGGTCAACTTATAACGGAAAGCTGGTTGGTACGTTCGGCGATATTGGGACGTTGAGCTTTTATCCCGCGCACCACATCACCATGGGCGAAGGTGGCGCAGTATTCACGAATCATTCCGACCTGAAGCCGATTGCAGAGTCGTTCCGCGATTGGGGACGCGACTGCTACTGCGCGCCGGGCAAGGACAATACGTGCGGCAAACGGTTCTGCTGGAAGCTCGGCGAGCTTCCAGAGGGGTATGACCACAAGTACACATACTCGCACCTCGGGTACAACCTCAAAATCACGGATATGCAGGCCGCATGCGGTCTCGCACAACTGGAGCGGGCCCCCGAATTCATCGAGGCTCGTAAGCGGAACTTCAAATTCCTGAAGGAACGTCTCAAGAGCTGCGAGGATTTCCTGATCCTTCCTGAGGCAACGCCAAACTCTGATCCGTCCTGGTTCGGATTTCCGATCACGCTTCGACCGTCTAGCGATGTCCGGCGAGTCGACTTCATTTCATATCTCGACCAGTACAAGATCGGCACGCGCCTGCTTTTCGCGGGCAATCTGATTCGTCAGCCTTATATGATCGGACGCAACTATCGTGTCAGTGGCGATCTGTCCAACACGGACATCGTCATGAACGACACGTTCTGGATAGGCGTTTATCCCGGCCTTTCCCAGGAAATGCTTGAATTCGTCGTCGCAAAGATTGAAGCGTTCTTCGGCGTCAACTTCGATTGATCGATGACTGCGCTCATCAATGCCCCCCCTTCCCAAGTGCGACGAATCTTGCACGAAGATTTGCAGTTCATTGCACAAACAACGTCCGAGGACGTATGGGAACGCCTGCGCGGCCGCCGGCTGTTCATCACCGGCGGCACGGGGTTTGTCGGCTGCTGGTTGCTCGAGGCGCTCGTCTGGGCGAACCATAAGTTCGAGCTAGGCGTACACATCGATGTGCTGACGCGGCGCCCCGATGCGTTCACCTTGAAAGCGCCGCGTTTGGCAAACGATCCATCGATTCGCCTAATACAGGGCGACATGAACGATCTCGCGTCGATGGGTGGACAGTACGACCTGGTCGTTCATGCCGCCACCGATGTCGTATCTCCTAGCAGCGACCCCTATGTAGCGTTCGATGCGATCGTCAACGGCACGAGTCAGGTGCTGGACTTGGCCTCTCGCGCCGGCGCTCAACGCTTCCTGTATGTCAGTTCGGGCGCGGTGTATGGACGCCAGCCCACCGACATGCCGGGCATGGCCGAGAATTACTGCGGGGCGCCGAGCATCGACGATCCCCGAGCGGCTTATGGACACGGCAAGCGCGTATCGGAATGGCTGGTCCGTAGCCTTGCCCGGCGACATGGCATCGAGCCGGTGATAGCGCGGCTGTTCGCGTTAGTCGGCCCATATCTTCCCCTTGACGCGAGATTCGCGGCGAGCACTTTCATCAGCGATGCGCTGGCTGGCAGACCCATCACGGTCACGGGGGACAGGCGCACGGTACGCTCGTACATCTATTGCGCCGATATGGCGGTCTGGCTGCTCACGCTGCTCGCGAAGGGCGAGGCATTTGGAGCCTACAACGTCGGCTCGGATCAGCCAATAACGATAGGAGAACTGGCAAGCCGCGTCTCGGAGCGCTTCGGAAGCGGCATGCCCGTCAATTGCTTGGCCAGCTCGAGCACCGGATCGGACGATGAGCCTGCGGAACGTTACGTGCCGGACACCCAAAAAATCCGCAGCGACCTCGGCCTCCAGCTGTACACATCGCTGGACACCGCATTAGCCAGAACAATTTCCTGGTTTCGTGAAGAACAGGCCCTCTGATGCTTCGATTTACACCCACTTCTCTGCGCAAAGCCGTCCTCAGGATGGCTTATGCCGGCTCGACAGTACACGTCGGGTGTGCATTTTCAATCATCGAAATCTGCGCCGTCCTGTACCGCAACCATCTGCGCTATCCAGGCTTCGATCCACGGGCCCAGGATCGCGACTATCTGGTGTTGAGCAAGGGACACGGCGTAATGGCGCAATATGCGTGTCTCCACGAATTGGGCTGGATCGCCGACGACGAGTTGGACCGCTACTTTGGCGACGGCACGCGACTCAAAGGCCTCTCGGATGCGCACGTTCCCGGATGCGAAGTCACGTCGGGCTCGCTAGGTCACGGACTGTCGGTCGGCGTCGGCCTCGCCATGGCGGCCAAGTTGCGGAACACGGATCAGCGTTGCTACGTGATCGCCGGCGACGGCGAAATGAATGAAGGGACCATGTGGGAGGCGCTGCTCTTTGCTCGCCATCAAAAGCTCGACAATCTCACGCTCATCATCGACGAGAATGGATTTCAAGCCATGGGGCGAACCGATGAGGTGCTTGGGCTCGGCGATCTCGCCCGCAAACTGGAGTCGTTCGGGTTCGAATCGCGCACGGTGGATGGACACGATGAGCAAGCACTCGACGACGCGGTCCGGGCGCTCAATGCAAGCCGAAACGATCGTCCGAAGGCAATCGTCGCACGGACCGTCAAAGGGAAAGGCGTGTCCTTCATGGAAAATGAAAATGCCTGGCATTACACGCGATTGAGCGCCGATACGTTCGCTCAGGCGATGGTAGAACTGGAAGAACGATAATGCGAGCAACGTTTTCACACGCAATTGTCGCGGCGGCCAAATCGGATCCGCGGGTTCTCCTGCTAACGGGAGATCACGGATATGCGCTATTCGACGATTTTCGCCGTGCTGCGCCGGCTCAATTCATCAACGCCGGCGTTGCCGAGCAAAACATGGTCGGCGTCGCGGCCGGTCTGGCGAAAGCGGGCTTCAAACCCATCGTGTACGGCTTGAGCGCGTTCGTGCCTGTGCGCGTGCTCGAACAGATCAAGCTAGACGTCTGCTACGAGCAACTGCCGGTTGTGTTCATCGGCGATGGCGCCGGTGTCGTATATAGCAGCTTGGGCGGCAGCCATCAATCGCTTGAGGACATCGCTGCGCTGCGCGCTTTGCCGCACATCGACATTCTCTCACCAGCCGACGCCTACGAAATGGCATTTGCAATGGCTCACGCATTGCAAAGTACACGGCCTGTGTATGTGCGAATGGGCAAGGCGGATCTCGGCAACGTACATGACAAACCCATCACCGCACCGATCGGAGATCTCCTTCCGTTGCGCGCCGGGCGTCCAGGCAGTGCTGCGATTGTCGCCACGGGATCGATGGCTCGAACGGCTTTAGCGCTGTCCGAGACGATTCCCGGCGCAGGTGTCTGGAGCGCGCCGTCAATCGCGCCCATCAATTACACGCAGGTGGAGACGATCGCACGCTCAGTGAATACGCTGATCGTTCTGGAAGAGCATTCTTCGATAGCTGGCTTAGGCGGTCTCGTCGCGGAAATTGTCGGCGAGATGATGGATGGCCGGTGTCGCGTGATCCGATTGGGTGTGGACAGCCGCTTCTCCCAGTACTGCGGAACTTATCAATATCTGCTGAAAGAACATCGCATCGACGTCGAATCGCTGCGCGCGCGTCTGGTTGAAAAAGGTGTCACCTGTGGCTAGCGAACTACCGGCCGCACAAGGATCAATGCGCCAGCGACTTGTTTCCTCGCAGTTTCTGCGCTTCCTGCTTGTCGGACTGCTCAACTCGCTGTTCGGCTACGGATGTTTTGCGGCATTTCTCGCATGCGGCTTGCATTACACGTTCGCACTGCTTGTTGCGACCGTTATTGGAGTGCTGTTCAACTTCAAGACGACAGGCAAACTGGTCTTTCGGTCACACTCGAACAAGCTCATCTTTCGATTTGTTGGCGCTTATTGCATCGTTTATGCGACAAATCTTTCGTTGATGAAAGCAATGCTGATGATCGGAGTGAACACCTATATGAGTGGCGCTGCACTGCTATTGCCGATGGCAGCGTTGTCCTTTTTCCTCAATAAAAAATTCGTGTTCAAACATGACTAAGCTAATCAGCATCGTAACCCCGTGCTACAACGAGGAAGACAACGTGGAGGAGCTGGCAGCTCGCATCGCAGCGACGATGGCCACGCTCCCCTATCGCTACGAACATATCTTCATTGACAATCACTCGACTGACCGCACGGTGGAGCTCGTCAAGAAGCTCGCGGCCGCAGATCATCGCGTCAAGTTGATAGTCAATGCAAGAAACTTTGGGCACATACGGTCGCCGTTTCACGGGATTCTTCAATCGACAGGCGACGCGTGCATTCTAATCGCATCGGATCTGCAAGACCCGCCTGAAATGATTCCAGAGTTCATCAAGCAATGGGAATCAGGCTACAAAACCGTGCTTGCCACCAAACCGGAAAGCGAGGAATCAGCTGCGATGTTTCTCGTCCGCAAAGTTTATTACAGACTCGTCGCACGCATTTCCGACGTGCCCCTGGTGAAGAACGCGACGGGGGCTGGGCTCTTCGACCGGGCCGTCGTTAACATTCTTCGTCAAGTCGACGACCCCTACCCGTACTTCCGCGGTCTTGTCTGCGAAATCGGCTATCCGATCGCCACGGTTCCCTTCAAGCAACCCAAGCGCAAGCGCGGCATCACGAAGAATAACTTCTATACCCTTTACGATATCGCGATGCTTGGCATCACGAATCACTCCAAGGTTCCTCTCCGATTGATGGCTCTAGGTGGATTCGCGATGTCCATCCTCAGCATGGCATTGGCTTTTATTGCGCTGATTGCCAAGCTTTTGTTCTGGAATCGATTTCAACTTGGCATCGCACCAATCATGATCGGCATGTTTTTTTTCGCATCCATCCAAATGCTGTTCATGGGCCTGCTTGGCGAATACGTCGCGGCGATCTATACCCGCGTGCGCCGCCTTCCATTGGTGGTTGAGCTGGAACGCGTAAATTTCAAAACTGACGAAAATTCTGATTGACCCATTCCATCGCCAAGAGCGGTGAAATATATGCCGTCACGTCAGGCAATGCCACCCCATTCGACTCCATTCGAAAGCCTACCTTGTCCGCAAGCGATCGTTCGCCAGCGTTCTTTGCATCGGTGGCCTGAGCGTCGACGATGGGGCCACGCACATGAACGTGGCCCCCTATATCAGGGAACCCATCAGGTCCGGGAACTCCGCTCGCTTTCGGAGTAACACTCCTCGCCAACGCTCACCGCACCCGCGAGGCGTTTGCGCAACGAGAACTGGCTCCATGCAATTGATGCGAGCATGATGCACATGACAAGACCGTATATCTTAATCAGATAGAAGTAGCGCACCTCGAACTGAACCAACGAGAAGATGACAAAAAATCCACCGAAGAAAGATAAATTCGCCCAAAGCAAGATGGGCCAGACAGGATGCTTTCTCGTTGCCCCCAGCAGTGGCACTATCATGACAACACATGCCATTAGGACCAAGTTTACGATGCGCTCCACCAATGACGCGGGGTATCGAATCAAGGACATATTTCGCGGCGATGCCATCCAATAGTCCGGGACCAAGGAAAGCTTGATGCCGTACCATTCAGGCATATGATGAAGGAAGGCCTTGAAAAACAAAGATTTCTCGGTTTTTCCACAATAACCGGGCTCCAGGCGGCACGCCAAATTCCCTCCCCCGGCAATTACAAACTCCCCGTCACCGGCAAGCAAAATCTCGTTCGAGCTCAGAGCATTCTGGATCACGATATCCATCGTCTGAACCCAGCCCATCCCTCCTCTGTCATGGTAGTTGCGAATACGCCACGGTAGCATCAGGACGTGTGCCACCATAAGCGCAACCAACAGTGACCTGACAATGACTGTGGCTTGATGCTTGGTTTGTGCGGCACCGCGCACGATTTTGACGGCTTGCCATAAAACCAAGGGCACTGCCACGGCCGTTGCAGCCAACATCAGTGATTCGTACTGTGAGCGGAAATAGGCTGCCACGGCAAGAAAAAGACCTGCTAGGACAGCCCATGCGAGCCGCTCGGCTTGAATAGCCCGCAGCACAAGCAATACCCCAGACAAGAAGCTCGCAACCGAAAACGCCTCACCTAAAATTACACCTGCCGGCTCGACTAAAAAAATACGTGCAACCGGAAATAGAAATAATATAAATGGCGCCACCTCGGATGCCACACGCCCGATTAGCGGCCTCAAAAAATCTCGCTGCAGCAGCAACATGACGCCGAGAAAGGCGCAACAAAAAAATTCCAAGACAAAGATAATCGGCACATCCGCGCCAAATACTTTCAGGATGCCGGCTTCCAAAAAAATAAAGCCGGGCGGCCAAAGATGAAAGATCCAAGCGTTATCACCAGAAAGCTGCCCATGAGCCGCAATATCCTTTGCGGCCGTCCCGAATGAGCGCGGATCGTTCCAACCAACCAATCCATCTACAAGATGATCAACCGAGGCCATAAGCCTGGGCAAAGGCCATCCGTCCCTCATGAACAAACCGATTATGAGGAGCACGAGAAAACTGAAAGCGAAATACAACCAGGATGGGGTTTTCTTCAATGGAGTCTTTTCAAATCGCATCATTCGAATACCGGCCAGGTCGACCGGTCAGAGCACTCGGAGCACCAACAACCACTCATTCTTTCCAGCGCGCGAGCAGGCTGCATTTCCGCACGCCAATCCCGGCTACGACGCCGTCAAGCAAAGGGCAAGGGCTTCGCGCCAGTCCGGCGGCGCAATGCCGAACGTCGCCAAGAATTTTTCATTCGAAAGCCGGGAATTTTTCGGCCGCCTTGCTGGCGTAGGATATTGCTCGGTACCGATCGGGTTGACTTTGGGGCGCACGGCAAGCGTTGCCAGTTCAAAGATCGCTTCGGCAAATCCCGCCCAGGAGGTATGGCCGGATGTGGTCAGGTGATAAATGCCCGATTTCTCCGCCCACCATTGGTTGTCGTTTGCATACCTCAGGAGCCCCAATGCCGCAACATGGGCGGTCATCGTCGCCAGCGTATTCGACCAGGTAGGCGCACCGATCTGGTCCGCAACAATTTGCAATTCCGGCCGCTGTTCGGCAAGTCGCAACATCGTACGCAGGAAGTTCTGGCCACGTGCCGCATACACCCAACTTGTACGGAATACCATGTGCATTGCGCCAACCTGTGCGATTGCACGCTCGCCTGCCAGCTTGCTCGCACCATACACGCTCAGCGGGCTCGTCGAATCATCCTCTAGATAGAAGCCTTCCTTGCTCCCGTCGAAAACATAATCGGTCGAATAGTGGAAGAGTACCGCGCCAACACGCTTTGCCTCTTCGGCAAGTATGCCTGGTGCCTCGCCGTTGATGCGCATCGCGGCATCGGCATCTGATTCGGCTCGATCAACCGCCGTATAGGCTGCAGGATTGATAATCAGTTGCGGCTTGACGTCCCGCACGACCCGTCGAACCTGATCGAAATCGGCCAGGTCGAGCGTACGCCGATCCGCCGCAACTACCCGCCCAAGCCCCTGCAAACTGCGCAGCAATTCGAACCCGACTTGACCAGTGGTTCCTGTTACCAGAATGGTACGTTCCAGAGGATTGGGCATAAGAAAATGATCAGGAGTCCATGATTAGCGCGGCATGCCTGCCGCTGATTTCACGCGTAAGTCTCGCATTCCGAGAGACGCAAGGCAGCCTTGTCCTTGGCTGCCAATGTCGGCTCGAAATCAATAGGCCATTCGATACCGATTGCCGGGTCGTTCCAGAGAACACTTCGCTCATGCTCCGAAAACCAGTAGTCCGTCGTTTTGTATAGGAAATCAGCCGTCTCCGACAAAACGAGGAAGCCATGTGCGAACCCCGGGGGGATCCATAGTTGCCGCTGATTTTCGGCCGAAAGAATGACGCCTTCCCACTTCCCGAAAGTCGGTGAACTTCTTCGGATATCGACAGCAACGTCGAAAACCTCGCCGTCCACGACGCGCACGAGCTTACCCTGCGCGTGCTCGATCTGATAGTGCAGCCCGCGCAGCACGCCCTTCCGCGAGCGCGAATGGTTGTCTTGAACGAACTCGACGCCGGCCTGGACCTTCTCGGCAAACTCGCGAGCATTGAAGCTTTCAAGGAAGAAACCTCGCGCATCGCCGAATACTTGCGGTTCGATGAGTTTCACCTCGGGCAAGGCGGTAGCGGTTACTTGGATGGCCATGCCACTTGATCCATAAGAAGGTTCTTCAGATACTGCCCATAGGCGTTCTTTGCGAGCGGCTCGGCGAGCTTGCTCACCTGTTCCGCGCTGATCCAGCCACGGCGGAATGCGATCTCCTCGGGGCAGGCTACGACGAGCCCTTGCCGCTTCTGCAACGTCGCGATGAAGGTAGCGGCTTCGATCAACGAATCATGCGTGCCGGTGTCGAGCCACGCGTAGCCACGGCCCATGATTTCCACATCGAGCGAACCATCGGCAAGGTAGCGCGAGTTGACATCGGTAATCTCGAGCTCCCCGCGAGCGGAAGGCTTGATGTCCGCCGCAATGTCGCACACGCGGTTGTCGTAGAAATAAAGGCCTGTCACCGCGTAGTTCGAGCGCGGCGACTTGGGCTTCTCCTCGATCGACAGCGCACGGAATTGCTTGTCAAACTCGACAACGCCGTAGCGCTCGGGATCGTGCACGTGATAGGCAAACACAGTCGCCCCGGCGTCTTTCCTTGCGGCCCGCTCCAGCTGCTTCGCCAGATCATGTCCGTAAAAGATGTTGTCACCGAGAATCAGCGTCGACGGATCGTTGCCGATGAACTCCTTGCCGATGATAAATGCCTGCGCGAGACCGTCCGGCGAGGGCTGCACCGCATATTGAATATTCATCCCCCATTGGCTGCCGTCCCCAAGCATCGCTTCAAAGCGCGGTGTGTCTTGCGGTGTCGAGATGATGAGTACATCCCGAATGCCGGCCACCATCAGCGTCGACAGCGGATAGTAGATCATCGGTTTGTCGTACACCGGCAGTAGTTGCTTGGAGACGACGTGCGTAATCGGGTAAAGCCGCGTGCCAGATCCACCGGCGAGAATAATGCCCTTGCGTGCCATGACTTCAGCCTTTACGCGCGCTGCGCGTAATTCGTCTCGACCCACTTCCGGTATTCGCCGGAAGCGACCTCGTCAACCCATTCCTGGTTGTCCAGGTACCACTGCACCGTCTTTGCCAAGCCTGTTTCGAACGTTTCCGCGGGCTTCCATCCAAGCTCCCGCTCAAGCTTGCGCGCATCGATCGCATAACGGCGATCATGTCCCGGACGGTCCTTCACGAAGGTCATCTGATCACGATAGGAGCCGGCCGCTTTCGGGCGCGCTTGATCGAGCAGATCGCAAAGCGTATGGACAACCTCGATGTTCTTCTTCTCGTTCCAGCCGCCTACGTTGTAGGTTTCGCCCGGCTTGCCACGTGCCAGCACCTCGCGAATCGCGGCGCAATGGTCGCCCACATAGAGCCAATCCCGCACGTTCTGGCCGTCGCCATAGACGGGCAGCGGCTTGCCTGCCAACGCGTTGGCAATCATCAGCGGAATAAGCTTTTCCGGGAACTGATAGGGACCGTAGTTGTTCGAGCAATTCGTCGTCAGCGTCGGCAAGCCGTACGTATGGTGATACGCACGCACCAAATGATCCGACCCCGCCTTCGTCGCGGAATACGGGCTATTGGGCGCATAGGGCGTCGTTTCGGAAAATTGCGGGTCCGTTGAGGACAGCGAACCGAACACTTCGTCCGTGGACACGTGAAGGAAGCGGAACGCCGCCTTGTCGGCATCGCTCAGCCCAGTCCAATAGTGGCGTGTCGCCTCGAGCAACGCAAACGTACCAACGACGTTGGTTCGCACGAAATCTGCCGGACCGTGAATCGAACGATCTACATGGCTCTCCGCAGCGAAATGCAGCACGGCGCGCGGTTTGTATTCCGCAAAAAGCTTCGCGAGCGCTGCATCGTCACAGATATCGACCCTGGCAAACACGTGCTTGGGGTTGCCCTGCAGCGACTTGAGCGTGCCGAGATTGCCCGCGTAGGTCAGCTTGTCGACGTTGAGAACAGCCTCGTCCGAGTGCCGCAACCAGTCAAGCACGAAATTGGCGCCGATGAAACCAGCACCGCCTGTAACCAGGATCATGGAGATTTCCTTCTGAAAAATTCGGATGTCCGCGCTTGGGTAGTAGTATGTGCGCGTGCGCGACGCACACCCAAGCGGTGGCCTTGGCCATTTCCACTGCATCTATCCGATGGACGCAGCAAACGCAGAATACAAGGGGCCGCACGCCCCCTCTCCGCCGTCTTGACCGATGGCAATTATAAAGGCCCGACGACCAAAATCCTCTAACGTTCACCGGACGTGGATAACGGCATAAGAAATGTCGTATCACCGAGACGTTTGCCGGGTCCGAGCTTGACTTGACGAATGCGCATCAGCCGCGCTCATGGAGCCGCCCCCTTCCCAATGACTGCCCCCCCCTCTACCAGTCCCTTCGCCTTCGGCGACCTCCAAGGCTGCCACACGCCGTTTCGACGCCTACTCTCGCAACTGCCCTCGCACGATACGGTGCCGTTGTGGTTCGCGGGCGATCTCATCAATCGAGGCCCCGATTCGCTTGCCACGCTGCGCGACGTAGCCGCGCTGGGCTCGCGCGCGCAGGTCGTGCTTGGCAACCACGACCTGCACCTGCTAGCGGTCTCGGCCGGCATCCGACGCCTGAAGGGCGGCGACACGCTCGCCGATGTGCTGGCTGCACCCGATGCGGCCGAACTGCTTGAATGGCTGCGCCATCGCCCGTTTGCGCATTTCGAGAACGGTATGTTGATGGTTCATGCGGGCGTGTTGCCGCAGTGGGATGTCACGCTTGCGCTAGAGTTGGCCGACGAGTTGCAGCGCGCACTGCGCGGACCGAGGTGGAGAGAAGCCTTGACCGATCTGTACGGCAACGATCCACGCCATTGGACGCCCGATTTGAAGCGGGCCGACCGTCTGCGCGTCGCCTTCAACGCCTTCACGCGCATTCGGTTTTGCACGCCGGACGGCTCGATGGAGTTCGCGTCGAACGGCGGTCCGCAATCGGCGCCGCCAGGCCACGTGCCGTGGTTCGAGGCGCCCGCGCGCCGTACGTCGGACGTCACCCTCGTGTTCGGCCATTGGGCCGCTCTGGGCCTGATGCTGCGCGAACGACTGATCGCGCTCGATTCGGGCTGTGTGTGGGGGCAGCGTCTGTCGGCCGTACGGCTCGATCAGAATCCGTCCGATCGCGTTGTCATGCAAGTCGAATGCGACGGATGCGGCGCGCTCGCCGAATGAACACGGCGGCGCGTCGGGAACTAGCATCGGCACCGCCTGACGCTCACGCCACTCAGTGACGCGGCCTCAAGCTGCCTTCGATGGCCCCATCGCCATCGCGATCGTCGGCCTGCTGCGATTCGCCGGCCTCGATCACACCTGCAACGGCATTGGGCCGTTCAAGCGCCGGACTCACGCGCGACTGCATCAGCGCCAGGCTTGCCGCCACCGCTTCATGTGCTTGCGCCGACAGTGAGCGACGGTCCGCTGCGGGCTCAATCGGTGCCCCAACATACAAATGCGCCGTCACGGGGCCACTGCGCAGGAGCGTATCGAGAGACTCGGCGAGCGACGTATCGCCGATATAAGCGGGCGCCGTCGTCTGACGGCCTTGCGCGTCCTCGTACAGCAGGCAGATGGGCTGCACGTGGCAACCGGCCGAAACGGCCGACTGGAACAGATTCGCATGAAACGGCAGCAGCGCGAGGCCGTCCGACGTAGTGCCTTCGGGGAACACGCACATCGTTTCGCCGGCAGCCAAACGTTCGGCCATTTCGTGCATCGTGCGCTTGGCGTCGCGACGCTTTTCGCGTTCGATGAATACAGTGCCGAGCCGAGTCGCGAGCCAGCCAACGATCGGCCAATGCCGCACCTCAGCCTTCGAGACGAACGGCGTCGGCCGCCAGGCATTGATCACGTAGATGTCGATCCACGAGATGTGATTGCCGACGACGAGCGCGCCATGCTCGAGCCGCGTCTCGTCGTGGTGAACGACGAGGCGCACGCCGGCGAGCCTCAGCAACTTGAGCGACCAGGTGCGCGTCATGTCACGCTGCCGCGCTTGCGACATGCGCGGGAAGTGGATCGCGACGATCCACAAACCGTGAAGCAGGTGCAATCCGAGCCGCAGCTTCGCTAGCGTAGTTCTCATCGCGATCTGTCCGTTGCTCCGTTGTATCGTATCGTCGCGTTACGCTTGCTCGAACGCCACGCGTCCGGCCACGATCGTCGTACGCACGCGTGCCGGCAATTCGTAGCCCAGGAACGGCGTGTTGTGCCCTTGGCTTCTGAGCACGCGCGGCTCGACGCGCCAATGCGCCGCCGCATCGAATACGCACAGGTCCGCCGCCGCACCGGCTTCGATCCGACCCGCCGGCAGCTTCAGCACGTTCGCGGGCGATACCGTGATGCGGCTCAACGCTTTCGCGAGTGGCACGCCCGCTTCCTCGGCCCACTTCACCGTGAGCGACAACAGCAGTTCGAGCCCCGTGGCACCGGGCGTCGCCTCGGCGAACGGCAGCAGCTTTTCGTCGTCGTCGACCGGCGTGTGGTCGGAGCAGATCGCGTCGATGGTGCCATCGGCGAGACCCGCGCGAATCGCCTCGCGATCGCGCTGCGAGCGCAGCGGCGGATCAAGCCGGAACTGCGCATCGAAATAGCCGATGTCGAGGTCGATCAGATGCACGTGATTGACCGCCACATCACACGTCACCGGCAGCCCTTCCGCCTTTGCCGCGCGCACGAGCGCCACGCCGGCCGCGGAGGAAAGTTGCGACAGGTGCACGCGCGCGCCCGTCACACGCATCAACTCGAAAATCGTATGCAGCGCGATGGTTTCGGCGGCAACGGGTACGCCCGACAGACCGAGCCGCGACGCCAGAGGGCCGCTCGCCGCGACGCCCCCCTTCGCGAGACAGGTGTCCTGCGGCCGCAGCCAGGCCGTAAAGCCGTAGGTGCTCGCATATTGCAGCGCGCGCAACAGCACGCGTGTATCGCCGATCGGCGAGTCGGCCTGCGAAAAGCCGATGCAGCCCGCTTCGGTCAGCGCGACCATTTCGGTGATGACCTCGCCTTTGAGGCCCACCGTCAACGCGCCGAGCGGATGCACATGCACGCGGTTCAACTTGCCCGCGCGAAACTTCAGCATCTCGACAAGGCCGGGCTCGTCGAGAATCGGATCGGTATCGGGCGGACAAACGAGGCTCGTCACGCCACCCGCGAGCGCGGCTGCCGTCTCCGACTCGAGCGTCGCCTTGTGCTCGTAGCCGGGCTCACGCAGCCGGGCCGACAGATCGACGAAACCCGGGGTCAAATGAAGCCCCTTCGCATCGATCGTCTTGTCGGCCTGAAAGTCGGCCGGGGCGGCGCCGATGGCCGCAATCTTCCCGCCCGCAATGAATACGTCTGCCTGTTGCTCGGTGCCCGCCGCCGGATCGATCAGCGTGCCACCTTGAATATGAATCTTCATGCGCTGCCTTTGTTGTCTTGCGTCGCGATTTCGTTCGTCGATGGTCTCGCGCGGCTCACTCGTTGTTGCCCGCGACGATGCTCATCACGGCCATGCGCACCGCGATACCGAACGTCACTTGATTGAGGATCACCGATTGCGGGCCATCGGCCACCTGCGAGTCGATCTCGACACCGCGATTCATCGGGCCGGGGTGCATCACGATCGCATCGGGCTTGGCACGCGCCAGGCGCTCCGGCGTCAGCCCCCAGCTCTTGAAGTACTCCTGCGCCGACGGCAGCAGCGCGCCGCTCATTCGTTCGTTCTGCAAACGAAGCATGATGATGACGTCGACATCCTTGAGGCCTTCGTCGAGATCGTGGAACACACGCACGCCCATCTGCTCGAGGCCGCCAGGCAACAGCGTGCGTGGACCAATCGCACGCACTTCGGGTACGCCGAGCGTCGTGAGTGCATGGATGTCCGAGCGCGCGACGCGCGAATGCAGGATGTCGCCGACGATGGCCACGCGCAGGTTCGTGAAGTCGCGCTTGTAATGGCGAATCGTGTACATGTCGAGCAGCCCTTGCGTCGGGTGCGCATGCCGCCCGTCGCCGGCGTTGATCACGTGCACGTGCGGCGCGCAGTGCTCGGCGATCAGATACGGCGCACCGCTCGACGCATGACGCACGACGAACATATCGGCATGCATCGCCGACAAGTTGTTGATCGTGTCGAGCAGCGATTCGCCCTTGCTCGTCGACGACGCGTTGATGTTCAGGTTCAGCACGTCGGCCGACAGACGCGTTGCCGCGATCTCGAACGTCGTGCGCGTGCGCGTCGAGTTCTCGAAAAAGAGGTTGAACACGGATTTTCCGCGCAGCAGCGGCACCTTCTTCACCTCACGGTCGGTCACGCTGACGAATTGCTCGGCCGTATCGAGAATGTGTGTGACGATCGCGCGCGGCAGGCCTTCGATCGACAACAAGTGTTTGAGCTCGCCGTTCTTCGTGAGCTGCGGGTTGCCCTTGAGGAAGCCGTAGCGAAAACGTTCGGCCGATGCGGCGGCGTCTGCGTTATCGGCACGCCCCGGGGTGACGGTGTTCATGATCTGCCTGATATCCAACGTGGGTTTCGTCTCTCGCGCGCCCTGTCCCGCGTTTGCGGGCACCGGTATGGCTGCCCTGGCAAAAACGCTGACGTTCGCGCGCTATCGTTCGTGTTCGTCGTGCGTAGCAAGCGTGCTAGCTTGCGCGCGGCTCCGTACGAATCGTCAATTGCATGTCGGGGCCGCGCTCGAGCACGAGCGTCGTGCCGGCATCGAGATCGACATGTCCGCCGACGAATCGTGCCGCGATCGGCAATTCCCGCCCGCCGCGCTCGGCCAGCACGGCCAGGTCGATCGCCGCAGGTCGACCGTAGTCGTACAGCTCGTTGATGGCCGCTCGCACTGTCCGCCCGGTGTACAGCACGTCGTCGACCAGCACGATGCGCCGATTGTCGACGTCGAACGGCAGCGAGGTCGGGCTCGCCTGGCTGTGCAGCCCCTTCTTCGCGTAGTCGTCGCGGTGCAGCGCGACATTGACGACGCCGAAGCGCTCGACGCCGAGATCACGCGCGAGGCGCTCGGCCAGCCACGCACCACCGCTATGTATGCCGGCGAGCACCGGGCCGTCGGACGCCCCGAACGATGCGCCGTAGACATCGCGAATCTGCCCGAGCAGGACGCGGTATAACGCTTCGGCGTCAATGCTAGTCATCGGAAAGTCCGTCCAGATATTGTTGAAGAATGATGCGGGCCGCTTCGGCATCGAGCATCTGGGCTTGCGCATTGCCTTGCCGGATACCGACCTCCGCTTCGACTGACGTATAGCGCTCGTCGACCCAATTCACGGGCAGATTGAAACGCCCGTTCAACTGATTGCCGAAGCGCGTAGCAAGCCGCGTCATTTCGTGTGGCGAGCCGTCGGGATGGCACGGAACGCCGACGACCAGCGCATCGGGTTTCCATTCGCCGATCAGCTTGCCGACGGCTTCGAAGCGGTATTCGCGGTTGTGATTGGGAACGACGACGAGTGCGCGGGCCAGACGCGTCAGCGAATTGCCGATCGCGACACCGATGCGTTTTTCACCGTAGTCGAACGCAAGCAGCGTCGCCTCACGCCCGACCGGTCTGCTCATGCGTGACCCGCGTCGCCCGAGAGCATCGATGGCGATACGCCAAGCAGCGCCAGCGCTGCCTCGAAACGGTCTTCGGCTGGCACGTCAAAAACGATCTTCGGATCGGCTTCGACAGTCAACCAACCGTTTTTGGAGATTTCTTCCTCGAGCTGGCCCGCACCCCAGCCAGCGTGGCCGAGGGTCAACAAGAAACGCTGCGGTCCCTTGCCGCTTGCCACGGCCTCGAGCACGTCCTTGGAGGTCGTCATTTCGAGACCGCCCTTGACCACCATCGACGAGGTATACGTGCTTCCCTCGACCGGCTCGTGCAGCACGAAGCCGCGCTCGGTTTGGACCGGCCCACCGAAGTAGACGGGGACGTGCAGAAGGGGCTCGATTTCGAGCTTCAGATCGATGCGGCTAAAAAGCGATTCGAGATCGATGTCGGTGGGCCGGTTGATGACGAGCCCCAGCGCACCGCGCTCAGTGTGATCGCAAAGATAGACGACCGTTCCAGAAAAAGTCGGATCGGCCATGTTCGGCATGGCGATCAGGAACTGGTTGGTCAGATTGATGCGATCGTTACTCTTAGGCATAGTTCGAATTTTAGCAAAGACGGTGCGGGATATCCGCCTCGACTGTGGGCCGAGCGCCACTGGACGAAGGTATCGAGCCCGATCAGGCCGCTCGTGCCCAGCGACGCCGGGCCTTTTACCGCACTCTATCACGCACAGGCACGGTCGCCTCTCTGCCGAATGGCCAGGTGCGGGGCCGACCGACAGCCTAGGCGGAATCCGTTGTGCGTCGACGCGAGCGATCAAGCAATGGCGGGGGCGAGCGCGCGTCAAGCGCGCTCGATAGCCTGGGTTAGCGCACTCAGAGCGAGCGTGGAATCAGGCGGCGCCACGCCGGCCGCGACGCGCAGCAGCATAGCGCGCAGCGTTTCGGCAGCCTGATCGATGGCTGTACAGACAGGGCCTGGCCCCGTCGCACCAGACTCGAGCGCGTGAGCGCGCCGACGCCATGCCAGGCCCAGCGCGTCGGCGAGCATGGCGACATGGCCGAGCCCGAGCGCCCAGGCGGCCGCGCCGACACGATACGCGGCCACGCAAGCTTGCGTGGCCGCTGCGGGGCCGGCTTCGGCTGCCCCGCCCGACCCGCCGTCGCGGCTCGCCAGTGCAACCATCGATGCGTCGGCCGTCTGGAGGAAATCCTCGTAGGCGTAAGCATTCACCGACAGCACGCCGAGCTCCCGCACGACCGAGGCATCGCCGGTTGCCGCCTGCTCCGCCGCGGCCGCATCCGCCTCCCACAAGGCTTCCGAAGCCTGCGTGCCGGCGACATGCCAAGCCACCGTCAAGCCGTAATCGTTGACCAGCTCCACTTGCTCGGCGTCTTCGGCCGCTGCGCCGAACAGCGCATAGTCGCGCCAGAGCAGCGCGAGCGCCGCGCGGACGAACGAGCGCGGTGCGAGGGTGAGCCCACGCATCTGATCGGCAAGGACGAGGTTACATCGCGCATAGAAGCGCTTGGCCTCGGCGTCGCCCGTCGTGGCGCGCCCTGTTGCGCGCAGTGCACGTGCACAGCCGGCTGCCAGGCGCCAGACGTCGTAAGGGTCGGGGCCGCCGAGCTCGGCCATGCACACGTCGAGCTCGTCGAGCGCATCGGCCATCCCGTCCGTGCCCCGAAGCACCGTGAGCAGCGCGCTTTCGTAGCGGGCGCGCACCGGCACGAGACTCGCTGCGGGCAGCGAGCGCATCGTCGCGGCCGGCATCGGTCGACCGGCCAGGGCAAAATCGTCGTATGCAACGATGAAGCCGTTCGTATGCTGCGCCACTCGGGCGTTCAATGCCTGATAGTGCGCGAAGAGCGTCGGCGAGCACGTGAGCTCACGCAAATTGCGACGCGCAAGCGCAGCCTGAAAACCGCTGAGCGCGGCACCGAATCGCGCCTCGAAATCGCCGGTCGCAAAAGGCGAAGCGAGCAGCAGCGCATCGACAAAGCGCTGCGCCGACAGCCATCCGGCTTGACGCAATGCTTGCGCGGCCCGCAGAAACGGGCCCGAGATCGTCATGTGCGCCTCGAAAGCGCGCTGCGCATCGGCCAGCGCGCTTTCCGCCTCGCGGACGGCGGCACCACGCGGATTCGGCAATGCGTCGAAGCTTGGCGGGTTCGGCGATGTCATAGGCATGCAAGGCGTAGGCTGGCGAAACGGCACCTGCTGGCCGCCCGCTGGCGTCAGATCTGCACCATCTCGAAGTCTTCCTTACGGGCGCCGCACTCGGGGCAGGTCCAGTTGATCGGGACATCCTCCCAGCGCGTACCCGGGGCTATGCCCTCCTCGGGCAAGCCGGCCTCTTCGTCGTAAATCCACCCGCAAATGAGGCACATCCAGCTTCTATATTCCATTCTTTTGCCGCGTCGAAAGCCGTTGATCAAAGAGCCATGATGGTACCGTTTTAGGCCCGCACTGGCTAGGAATCCGCCTCCGTATAGGGGACGGCGCGCGTAGCATGCCACGGAACAGGATTAAGCCGCATAATTGAGCGTTACCGCGCAATGTGCGCGCTGGCCGAAACGGCCTCACTCCTTTCGCATCAATTCCCCATGCATAGTGCCGCCCCTCCGATTGTTCTCACCTTCGGGCTCTCCGACCCGACAGGCGGCTTTGGCCTTCAGGCCGATCTGCTCACGCTTGCGAGCATGGGTTGCCACGGCGTGTCGGTACTGACAGGCTACACGGTGCGCGATTCGGCCAACTGCGACGAAGTGACCGGGCTCGACCCCGATGTCGTCGCGACGCAAGCGCGCATGCTGCTCGAAGACATGCCGATCGCCGCGTTCAAGGTTGGGGCCGCGACCCGCGCCGAAGTCGTAAGCGCGATCGCCGAAGTCGTGTCCGACTATGACGACATCCCGCTGATCCTCGCACCCGATTTCACCGTCGATGACGAACACGTGCTCGCCGCCGACGAGCTGCGCGAGTCGATCGCCGACTTGCTTGCGCCGCAAACCACCGTGCTCGTTGCCGATCATGCGACGCTCGTCGCGCTCGCCCAGCCTGACGGCGACGCCGAGCAACCGAGCCTCGATGCCGCAATCGCGCACCTGCTTTCGCAGGGCACGGAGTACATTCTGTCGACTCAAACGGGCTCGCATCGGCTCGTCAATACGCTGTTCGGCGAGGACGGACAACTGCGCCAGGATATGTGGGACCGCCCGGCCCACCGCATGATGGGCATGACCGACACCCTGGGCGCAGCCGTCGCGGCTTTGCTGGCCAATGGGCAGGAGCCCGCGGAGGCATCGCGCGAAGCGCAAGAGTATCTGTATCAGGCCGTGCGCCACGCGTTTCGTCCTGGCATGGGCGCCTATCTTCCCGATCGGTTCTTTTGGGCCCGCGATGACGGCAGTGACAGCCCCCGCCGGCAACCCAACGCGGATGCGCCGCGTCACAAGCAGACCCGGCAGTAGCGCCGCGCGCGTTCCACCGGCATTTCGTTCGGCCCCGGGCGACAATGACCCCCAATCCAATCGCTCCTTTCGCCTATAGCACGAGCTCTCGCACCTCCCGACGCATGCTCGGGACGAGTCGGCGAACCGCCTTGGCCAGATTGATCTGCATCGCGGTCGTCGCCACTTCGACCAGATCGGCGCGCAGCTCATAGGCGCCTCGCGTCTCGAGCCAGGCCAGGATGTCTGCAAGGTGCCAGATGGCCGTACTCCCGTCGTGAACCGGTGCCGGAAAGCTCTGCGCATGCGCGATCATCAGCTTGCGCATGTTTTGACGCGTGACGCCCACGGCGTCCGCAGCATCGGTGAGCCCCACATAATCGGGCACCGCTTCGATGAGGCGAGCTTGTGCGATTGCGCGCTTGACGTCGGCAAGCGCACTCATGAATGCCGCATGCGCCGACTCAGCCTCGCGGGTGAACTCGAGCGCGACACGACCCGCCTGTCCCACACCGATTAGCGCATCGTCGCAGCCGGCCTCTCCAAGGCACTCCATCAGCGCATCGGGATCGTAGCTGCGATCGGGAAGCTGGTACTTCAGGGTAAAAGTGTATTCCATCGCTATTCCTTGCTTCGTGCCGGCTTGCAACCGATTGCGAATCGCCCGTGCATGGCACAGTTATCGACGACTCGCTTCAACGCTCGCGCGTGATTGCCGGCATTGCGTGGGGTGCTCCATACGCCTGCAATGCAGAACTCACCGCAACGGCATTCGTCGCTGTTGTAAGGGCAGTAGATCTTTCCCCAGGCGTGCGCCCCGCCCACCTCCACCGACCAACCGTTCTGTTCCGCATATCTGAGCGCCTGCTCGACCTCTTTCTTCGGATGAGGCGGGCGAGTCATGCGAGCACCGGAAGGCCAACGATAGACGGGAACGAAAAAGTTGTCAAATGACAACTTTTTTGAAACAAAAAAGACCCTGAATTCAAGGGGATGGAGTAAAGGGGGAATTGTGCGAACAAGGGTTGCATCAGCGCTCTCCTGGAAGGGTTCAGCAGAAAATGTTGCCGAAGCCTCCCGGTTCGCACCATCGACCGGATGGGTAGGCGCGTCGGGGCTTTGCTCTCCGCGTTATCACCCGCGACGCGCAAATAAAAAAACCCGCATCGCTGCGGGTTTTTTCAGAGGGCGCGCCTTCCGGCACACCCTCTTCATGCACTTTCAGCTTAAAGCCGAAATTACATGTCCATGCCCATGCCGCCCATGCCGCCGGGCATACCGCCAGGCATCGGAGCATCCTTCTTCGGCAGCTCGGCAACCGCTGCGTCCGTCGTGAGCAGCAGGCCCGCGACCGAAGCGGCGTTTTGCAGCGCGGTGCGCGTCACCTTCGTCGGGTCGACGACGCCGGCTTCCACGAGGTCGCCGTACTCGCCCGTCGCGGCGTTGTAGCCGTAGTTGCCCTTGCCAGCAGCAACTGCCGCCACCACGACGCTGGCTTCTTCGCCACCGTTCGTGACGATCTGACGCAGCGGCTCTTCCATCGCACGCAGGACGATCTTGATACCTGCGTCTTGGTCGGCGTTTGCGCCCTTCACGCTGGCGATCGCAGCGCGAGCACGGATCAGTGCAACGCCACCGCCCGGCACGATGCCTTCTTCAACGGCTGCGCGCGTGGCGTGCAGCGCGTCTTCGACACGCGCCTTCTTTTCCTTCATTTCGACTTCGGTCGCAGCACCGACCTTGATCACTGCCACGCCGCCGGCGAGCTTCGCCACGCGTTCTTGCAGCTTTTCGCGGTCGTAGTCCGACGTCGCTTCTTCGATTTGCGTGCGGATTTGCTTCACACGCGCTTCGATGTTCTTCGCTTCGCCAGCGCCATCGATGATCGTCGTGTTTTCCTTACCCACTTCGATGCGCTTGGCTTGGCCCAGCTCGGCCAGCGTTGCCTTCTCGAGCGTCAGACCCGTTTCCTCGGCGACCACTTGACCGCCCGTGAGGATTGCGATGTCTTCGAGCATCGCCTTGCGACGGTCGCCGAAGCCCGGCGCCTTGACGGCAACGGTCTTCAGGATGCCGCGGATGTTGTTCACGACGAGGGTCGCGAGCGCTTCGCCTTCGACGTCCTCAGCGATGATCAAGAGCGGACGGCCCGCCTTCGCGACTTGTTCGAGCACCGGCAGCAGATCACGGATGTTCGAAACCTTCTTGTCGTGCAGCAGCACGAACGGGTTTTCGAGGATCGCGACTTGCTTGTCGGGGTTGTTGATGAAGTACGGCGACAGGTAGCCGCGGTCGAATTGCATGCCTTCGACGACTTCGAGCTCGTCAGCCAGCGACTTGCCGTCTTCAACCGTGATCACGCCTTCCTTGCCGACCTTGTCCATCGCTTCAGCGATGCGTTGGCCGATCGACTCGTCGCTGTTCGCCGAGATCGAGCCGACTTGAGCGATTTCCTTGCTGGTCGTGCAGGGCTTGCTGACCTTGCGCAGCTCTTCGACGGCTGCGAGCACGGCCTTGTCGATGCCGCGCTTGAGGTCCATCGGGTTCATGCCCGATGCAACGTACTTCATGCCTTCGCGAACGATCGACTGGGCGAGCACCGTTGCCGTCGTCGTGCCGTCGCCGGCGTTGTCGCTGGTCTTGGAAGCCACTTCCTTGACCATTTGCGCGCCCATGTTCTGGAGCTTGTCTTCGAGCTCGATTTCCTTCGCGACCGAGACACCGTCCTTCGTGACGGTCGGGCCGCCGAAGCTGCGCTCGAGCACAACGTTACGGCCCTTCGGGCCCAGCGTCACTCGCACTGCGTTGGCGAGGATGTTGACGCCTTCAACCATCTTGGCGCGAGCGATATCGCCGAATACGACGTCTTTAGCTGCCATCTTCTAACTCCTTGAAATCTTTAAAGAATACGAACCGAAGAGAGTTACTTCTGGACAACCGCCATGATGTCTTCTTCGCGCATCACCAGCAGTTCCTGGCCATCGACCTTGACGGTCTGGCCAGCATACTTGCCAAACAGGACGCGGTCGCCGACCTTCACGTCGAGCGCGATTTGGTCGCCCTTGTCGTTGCGCTTGCCCGGCCCGATCGCGAGCACTTCGCCTTGATCCGGCTTCTCGGCAGCGGCGTCAGGGATCACGATGCCCGAGGCGGTCTTGGTTTCCTGATCCAAACGCTTCACGATGACGCGATCGTGCAAAGGACGAAGATTCATACACACTCCTCTCTGATTGAGACTGAAGAACGCTGAAGTAGGCCGCCCAGCACCCGGACGGAACTTTTGTTAGCACTCACGTGCAGCGAGTGCTAATTATATGGACGCGGTTGGGCAAATTCAAGGAGGGGGCTGACCGACATGTCGAGATTCGTTGCAACGGCGCGGGAAACGAGCCAGCGCGTGCAGCCGAAACGGCCGACGCCCGTAAATGACACTGGATGCACGAGTCAGTTCCCCACCCGCAGCACTATTTTGGGGCAACATCAAATGCGGGGCCAAATCAGATGAGCGTGGTTCGTGCAGCACCGCGGGGGCGTGGATGAAGCGAAGGCGGCAGATGGTGTCCGAATGACACGTCTGCCCGAGCAACCGAGGGAGAAGCATGGCGCCCCGACGACCCAGTCCAATAGTTGGGTCGCCCGGCGCGCGATCCAGATCGACGAATGAGCGCGCGCTGGTCCGTCACCGGGAATATTCGGCCACCTGCCCCGGTAATACGTGATGAGGCGGCGCATTGCCGAGCCCGAAACGGTAGTGCGCGCCCTCCTCATCCACCCTTCCCGGAGGCTCGATCATGCAATCGGACGGCGACTCCCACGACTCTCAAGACCCGCGCACCCGGCGCGATTTCCTCAAATGCATGGCCTGGGCCGGTGCCGGCACGCTGTGGTTCATGCGCGGCGGCATACTTCAGGCCCGCACGTTGACATCCGAGGCGGATGCCGGCAGCGCAGCCGGCGAAGCGGCCAACGCCACGTTCAGCTTCGTGCAGATCAGCGATTCGCACATCGGCTTCAACAAGGCGCCCAATCCCAATGTGACGGCCACGCTGCAAGCCGCGCTGGACCATATCAACGCACAGAGCGTACGCCCCGACTTCGTCATGCATACGGGCGATCTCACGCATTTGTCCAGGCCCGACGAGTTCGATACCGTCGCCGAGCTCATGCGCGGCGTGCGCACGCAACGCGTGTTCTACGTGCCCGGCGAACACGACGTCATCGGCGACAACGGTGCCGAGTTCTTCCGGCGCTTCGGCGAGAAAGGCTCCTCGGGCGGCTGGTACAGCTTCGATCATCACGGCGTGCATTTCGTCGCGCTCGTGAACGTGCTCAATCTGAAAGCCGGTGGACTCGGCGCGCTGGGCACCGAGCAGCTCGCCTGGATGAAGAAGGATTTGGCCGGACTGTCCGCCGAAACGCCCGTCGTCGTCTTCGCGCACATGCCGCTCTGGCCGCTGTATCCCGCGTGGGGCTGGGGCACCGACGATAGCGCCGAAGCGCTGAGCCTGGTGAAACGCTTCGGCTCCGTCACGGTGTTGAACGGCCATATTCATCAGATTCAGCAGAAGGTCGAAGGCAACGTGACGTTCTACACGGCGCGCTCGACGGCGTATCCGCAGCCCGCGCCCGGCGTCGGCCCCGCTCCCGGACCGCTCAAGGAGGTACCACCCGACAAGCTCGCGAGCTATCTCGGCGTGCGCCAGGTACGCCATGTCGCCGGCAGTCATACGCTTGCAGCCACCGACGAGGCTCTATCATGAACGCGACCGTCCAATGCCCGCCCCGCGCGGCGACACTCCCGCTGCACTGCGCGACACGCCTCAAGCGGACGCTACGCCTCGCCCAAGCGATGCGTTCGCGGCCCATCGGCATCGGCCGCACGCTCCTCGCGACCACGCTGATCGCCAGCGCGGCGCTGGCCGCGACACAGCGTGCGTATGCCGCCGGGCCCGAGCAGGTAGCAGCGGCCAATACCTATCGCGTCGAGATCCGCAACTTCGCGTTCGTCCCCGCCACGATAACCGTGCCGGCCGGTGCGCGCATCGAGTGGATCAATCGCGACGAGGAGCCGCACTTGATCGTCAGCACCACGGGCGCGTTCAAGGCCTCGCAAGCGCTCGATACGGACGATGCCTTTGCGACGACGCTCGCCAAGCCGGGCACCTATGCGTACTACTGTGGCATTCATCCGATGATGGTCGGCAAGATCGTCGTGAGGTAAAGCATGCGGCGGCGCGCGTGAATCGCGTGTTCGTGTGTGCCAGTAGGCGTAGTCGGGAATAAACTCGGCGCGTGACAGGTATCGCAACGGTAACGCCTGGAGGGCCAGCGTGGCCGAGACCGACAAACACCCCGGACAGACGCACGACGACATCGCGCGCAGCCGCCGCTTTCAGCAGCTGGTTTTGCCGCATCTCGATGCCGCGTACAACCTCGCACGCTGGCTCAGCGGCAACACCAGCGATGCGCAAGACATCGTGCAGGAGGCGTTCATGCGCGCGTTTCGCTTCTTCGACAGCTTTCATGGCGACAGCGCTCGCCCGTGGCTGCTCGCGATCGTGCGCCGCACCTGGTACACGGAGTGCCGGCGGCGCACAGCCTCGCGCGAAGTCGCCGCATTCGAAGACGACTTCGACGATGAGGTCATCGAAGGCTGGAGCGAATATGCGGCCGACCCGGAAACGCTGCTGATGCGCGAGCAGGACGCGCGCCTCGTGCATGAGGCGTTGCAGCAGTTGCCCGTCGAATTCCGCGAAGTATTGATCCTGCGCGAGATCGAGGAGCTCAGTTATCGCGAGATCGCGGCGATTGCCGATTTGCCGATCGGCACCGTCATGTCGCGCTTGACGCGTGCGCGGCGCAAGCTCGCCGCGCTGCTGTGCAAAGGGCACGAACCAGCGGCACGCACTGCGTCGCCCCGCCCCGCCGGCAAGCCGGATTCGCCCGCCCAGGGCCCCATCGCCAGGGAGACGCCCGATGGACTGTAAGCAAGCACGGCCGCTCATCGACGCCGACGTCGATCGCGAGCTGCCCCCGGCCGATGCCGAGCGCCTTGCGCAACATCTCGCGCAATGCGCCGACTGCCGCCATGAAAGCGAGGCCATACGCGCACTCGGCCACGCCGTACGCCAGACGCCCTATTTCCGCGCCCCCGAAGACTTGCGCGCGAGCATCCTGGCCGCGCTGCCCGGCGAGGCGGCCAACTCGCCCGACACGTCCGGCATATCCGACGCCCCGCCGCGACAATGGCAACGACCAAGCTACTGGGCCCGTTGGCGCGAGTGGATCGATCGACTCGGCTCACGGACGCGCTCCGCGGCGCGAGGGACCCCTGGACCGCTGGCACCGGCGGGGATGCCCGCGTTCGGCCTCGGGGCGCTGGCCTCGATGACGGCCGCCGCGTGTGCCGTGGCCGTCGTCGCCACGTTGGCGGTGACTTCGCTCGGCCCCGCGCGCAACGATGCATTCGTCGACGAACTCGTCGCAAGCCACGTGCGGGCCGAGCTCTCGGGCCGCGACATCGACGTCGTCTCGACCGATCAGCATACGGTCAAGCCGTGGTTCAACGGCCGCCTCGACTATGCGCCCCCCGTCGAAGATCTTGCCGCAGCCGGCTTCACGCTGACGGGTGGACGGCTCGATTACGTCGGGCATCGCCGCATCGGCGTGCTCATCTACCGCTACCGCAAGCACGTGCTCGACGTCTACGTGTTCCCGGGCGACGACCGCGCGGCTGCTGCTCCACCTGACCGGCTCGCACGCGACGGCTATGCGCTCGCGCGCTGGCACGATCGCGGCATGACCTGGTGGGGTGTCACCGATGCCGCGCCCGAGGTGCTCGCGAAGTTCGAAGCGGCGCTCAAGGCACAGCAACAAGATCGCGACTAAAGCCGGCGCGCAAGGCGATTTCTAATCCGTGGTTTGCAATGCCACAACCGCACGGCCATTTATCGAGCCGTGCGGTGCGGCGATGATGCTCCCAAGCGACGCGCTCGCAGGCCCCACGCCCGACGATGCCAACGACGGCAAAAAACCGCGCGCCGCCCCTTGCCGCGCCCACCCGCGCGATCACAACGACAGGAGCGATCACCATGACACCCGATACCACCCTGCGCAGCCGCGGCCTCGAACTGCTCGACCAATTGCACGGCGGCCACGCTGGCGCCGCAATGGTCGCCGAGCTCGAAGACGTCTGCCCGGCCTTCGCCGACATGACGATCGACTGGGCCATCGGCTCGATCATGGACCGTCCGGGGCTCGACCTGATTACGCGCGAGCTCGTGCTGATCGCCTCCTGCGTGACGATGGGCCATGCGATGCCGCAGCTGCGCGCGCACGCCGAGGCCGCGCTGAAGATCGGCGCGACGAAGCAGCAAGTCGTCGAGACGATCCTGCAGCTGACGTTCTATGCCGGGGGGCCGGCCGTACGCAACGCGCTCGTCGCGCTGAAGGACCTACTCGCGACGAAGCCGGAGTAAGACGTCAAAGTCCCCATTCGTAAGTTGATCCCTAAACGAAGCAGGCAGCAGCGCATTCATCGCCCAATCCAATAGAAAGCGTAGCGGCGCGCGCCATCCGAGAATCAAGCAGGAATTCGATTCACGGATGGCGCGTCTCTTCACGCGCTTTCGACAACTGTCATCTACAAGACAACCCGCCGCGCCACGAACTCCTAGACTGCCCACGCATGCAGAACAAAACGCCGGCAGGCGCCAAGGAGACGACGATGCCCTACACGAACAAAGTCAAAACGATCGAGGATGCCCTTGCGCCGCTGCGTTCGGGGATGCGGCTCATGCTCGGTGAATTCGTGGGCGCCGGTGAGCCCGCGCGCTGCATCGAGGCCCTGCTCGCGAGCGGCATCCAGGACCTCACGCTGATCGCGAACACGCCGGGGCTGCGGGGCGGCTTTCTGAAGGCTAAGCTGTTCGCCTCGGGCCAGCTCGCCGAATTCATCGGCACGCACGTGGGCACCACCGACGAATCGACGCAAGCCTATCTGACCGATTCCGTGCGCGTGGCCGAGTTCTTTCCGATGGGCACCTGGGCCGAGAAGGTGCGAGCCGGCGCGATGGGCCTGGGCGGCGTGCTGGTGCCCGTCGGCATCGGCATCCTCGATCAGCCGGGCCTCTTTCCCGCGCGCGGCGCCCCCAAGGACAAGCTCGCGCTAGACGGCCGCGAGTTCTTCGTCGAGCGCCCGCTCACGGCCGACGTGTCGATCATCAAGGGCTGGCGCGCCGACACGTTCGGCAACGTCGAATTTCGCGGCACCGCACTTCAGAATCAGCGAGAGATCGCGATGGCGGGCCGCTATACGGTCGTCGAAGTCAACGAGATCGTCGAAGTCGGCGCGATCGCGCCCGAGCGCGTGGGCTGCCCCGGCGTGTTCGTCGATGCCATCGTGCAAGGCCTCTCGCTCGACGAGCAGCACGCGCTCTACAAGGCGCAATGGGTCAAGCTCGGCCGACTGCCGCGCGAAGAGGCCGCCGGCGTGTAACGCACGGCCCTTGCCGTCATCGATCGATACCCCAAGAACCCTCGAAGCAGCGCTCGCGGTTGACGATCGAGCGCCGCATGGAAGTGCTGCGGGATGGGAGTAAGGCTCTGCATGGGATGGGAGTAGGTGCTGAAGCACCTACTCCCATCGACACGCTGGAGCGCTAACCCTGGTCGACAGGAGATCACTATGTTTGCACCCACGTATCTGGAAAACCCGAAACAGCGCATCGCCGCACGCTGCGCGAAAGAGCTCAAGGCGGGCGAAGTCGTGAACCTGGGCCTGGGCATTCCGACGCTGACGTCCAACTACCTCGACCCTGACGCCGGCGTGATCTTCCACACCGAAAACGGCGCGTTCGGCTTCGGTGGCCGACCCAAGGCCAAAGAGCTCGACAGCGACCTCACGAACGCCGGCACCGAACCGATCACGCTGCCCCCCGGCGCTGCGCTGATGGACCTGGCGACCTCGCTCGGCGCGATGCGCAACGGCTACATCGACGTGACGATCCTCGGCGCGCTGCAGGTCGATGCGCTCGGCAACCTGGCGAACTGGGCCTGCGATCGCGACGGCAAATGGTGGCCCGGCATCGGCGGCGCGATGGACCTCTGCTACGGCACGCCGAAGGTCATCGCCGCGCTCGCGCATACCGACAAGCATGGCCGCTCGAAGATCCTGCCGCACTGCACGCTGCCGCTCACGGGCCGCGGCTGCGTGAAGGTCATCGTCACCGAACACGCGGTATTCGACGTCACCGACGAGGGCCTCGTGCTGCGCGAAATCATCTCCCGTGCGACACTCGACGACGTGCGCGCCATGACGGCCGCGCCGTTTGCCGTCTCGATCCGCGAAGGAAATTCCCAATGAACACTGCCGGACCCACCGAATGGTTCTTCGACTTCATCTCGCCGTTCGCTTATCTGCAGCTCGAGCAGTTCGACCGCCTGCCGGCAACGCTCGACATCGTGCCGCGGCCGATGGTGCTCGGCGCGCTGCTCAATCACTGGGGGCAAAAGGGTCCGGCCGAGATCGGCCCGAAGCGCGTGTTCACGTATCGCTACGCGCTCTATCGCGCGCAGACGCTGGGCATCACGTTGCGCATACCGCCTGCCCATCCATTCAACCCGATCAAGGCACTGCGGCTCGCGATCGCGATGGGCAGCTCGCTCGACGTGATCCGCCGCATTTTCCGTCACATCTGGCACGACGGGCATGAGGTCGGTTCTCCCGAAGGGTTTGCGGCGTTGTGCGAAGCGATGGGCTGTCGCGACGGCCTAGCTGACGTCGAAGCGCAGCAAGTAAAGGATCTTCTGCGCGCGAACACCGACCGCGCGATCTCGCTCGGCGTCTTCGGCGCACCAACGTTCGTGCTCGACGGAGAACTGTTCTGGGGTGAAGACGCTACCGGCATGCTGCTGCACTGCCTGCGCGAGCCCGGCTGGCTCGCGTCTGACGAAGTGCGTCGCGTCAGCACCCTGCCGGTGGGCATTCAGCGTGCCTGAAAAATACCCCGGCGACAAAAGCAAAGCGCCCTCGCCCGAGCCCGACGGCACGCGGCCCGGCATCGGCCGGGCGCGGCTCGCGCACATCGCGGCATGGTCGATCGATCTGCCCGACGATGAAGCGGACCGCGCGTGCGCAGGCATCATCGAGAAAGCTTACGCGCGCGGCGCCTGCATCTGTCCGAAGAACACCGTGCTCGAAAGCTGGACCGGCGTGGTGTCGGGGCTCGTGAAGGTCGGCACCGTGTCGCGCGAAGGACGCAGCGTCACGTTTACGGGCGTGCCGGCAGGCGGCTGGTTCGGCGAAGGCACCGTGCTCAAGAACGAGCCGCGCCGCTACGACATCGTCGCGCTACGCCACACGCGCATGGCGTTCATGGGCCGCCCGACGTTCATGTGGCTCGTCGAAAACAGCGTCGTGTTCAACCGCTTCCTCGTCAACCAGCTCAACGAACGGCTCGGGCACTTCATGGCGCTGCTCGAATACGACCGCCTGCTCGACGCGACGCCGCGGCTCGCACGCTGCCTCGCCTCCCTGTTCAACCCGGTGCTGTACCCGGGCGGCGGCGACCATCTCGAGATCACGCAGGAGGAGCTCGGCCTGCTGTCGGGCATCACGCGTCAGGTCGCCAATCAGTCGCTGAAAGCGCTGCAAAAAGACGGTGTCGTGCGGCTCGAATATGGCGGCATCACCGTCGTCGACCTCGAGCGCCTGCGCAATTACGGCGCGTGAAGCGCGAAGCCCAAGGTCCTGCGCATCGCACGCTGGCTCACGCCGAGACGAGTCCGTCGAGCGGCTTCGTACCGGCCACCCCAGCGAACAGCGCCGCAGCCGTGCGATGCGGGTCGAGCCCGAACGTCGCGCCGGCCGCGCCCGCGATGACGGCATCGAGCGACGTAGTCGGCTTCAGGTCGCGGCCATCGTACAGATCACCCGTGCGCAGGCCCGGCCAGTCGCCGAGCACGCGTCCCCCCGCCACGGCGCCGCCCATCAGCATCGCCACCGAACCCGTGCCGTGGTCGGTGCCGCCCGTGCCGTTGGCTGCGGCCGTACGACCAAACTCGGTCGCCACCAGCACCGTCGTCTTGTCCCACACCGGACCGAGCCCTTCGGCGAGCGCCTTCAGCATCGTATCGAGCGCCTTCAGCTGATTGCTCAGACGCGCGTTCTGCGCGCTGTGCGTATCCCAGCCCCCCGTCTCGATCATCGCGATGCGCGGCCCGTCGTCGTGCGCGAGAAAGCCGGCGGCGAGCTTGCCGACGCTGGCCGGGTCCTGGCGCGCGCCCGCCTCGCCGGCCATGCCGCGCGCAGCCATCGCCGACGCCCACAGCGGGCCGAGCTGCGCATCGTGTTCGTAGAGCTGGCCGACCCGCAGCAACAGATCGTCAGGCGCCGCGGGCAGCGCCGACGGCGCGTAGGACGCCACTTCGACCTTGCCGCGCAGCGCCATCGGCACGGTCGGCGCGAAGGCGATCGCCTGCGCACGACTCGCCGGCAAGAGCGCGACGAGTCGGTTCAGCCAGCCGTCGTGCGTCTGATACGGCGCGCTGCCGCCCGTCTCGAGCACGTTCTGGCCATCGAAGTGCGAACGGTCGCGGTACGGCGTGGCGACCGCATGCACGAACAGCGCTTGTTTGGCCTCATAGAGCCGGGCCGTCTGCGCGAGCGACGGATGCAGCGCGAACGTGCCGTCGAGCTTGAGCGCCGTCGAAGCGTCGATCGCGAGCGGGCCGCGCAGCGTCGCGTAAGCCGGCTCCGCATAAGGCACGACGATGTTCAGGCCGTCGGCTGCGCCGCGCTGAATGACGAAGACGAAACGCCGGTCGGTGGCGACATTCGCGAACGCAATGCGCGGCGCGACGAGCATGGCGCCTGCGCCTGCCGCCGAGACCGTCAGGAAGTGGCGTCGGGACATCATCGTCTTCATCTCCTTTGGAACTCGGGTGAGACCAGCAGCAGCGCCAGCGCCGTGGGCACGCTCTCGGCGCGCGCCACCGCAAGCGTCGTCGACTGGCTCGGTGCGCCTGCCAGCAGGATCGGCCCGAGCGTGCGTGGATCGACGCGATCGCCGACGCGTGCCGCCATGCGTTGCGCGAGCTCGACGCGGCGCACCAGCGCATCGGGCGCGGCCCAGCTGGCGGCGTTATCGTCATAGCCGGCCGGCGAGCCGGGTCGCCAGACGGGCTGGCCCAATTGCGTCAGCATCGGCGCTGCATGCACGTTGCCGAGCGAGCGCAGACCCAGGCCGCGCAACGCCGAAATCGTCCAGTCCCACGGCGTCTTGAACTTGGTCGCGACCGGTGTCCACGCTTCGCGCGCGGCCACGAGCGCCCGATAGACGCTCGGCAGGTCGCCGTCCGTCGTCTCGAACGTGTGCGCGAGTTGCGCGATCATCGCCTCGCTTGGGTTGTCGGCCACGAAATGACGCGCGAGCTTGCCGGCGATATGGCGCGCGGTAGCCGGCGCCGCGGCCAGGTCGTGCAGCACCGCGAGCGCCTGGGCCTCGCCGCGCTCGCCATAGCGGCGGCCCATGATGGTGCGCTCGCCGGGCTCGTGCACGCCCTGGCGGAACACGAAGCTGCCCGGGGCGCCACCACGGCCCTGCGCGCCGACGATGCTCCAGCCTGTCAGCGCGCGGGCGAATTCGGTGACGTCATCCTGCGTATAGCCCGTGCGCACGCCGAGCGTATGCAGCTCCATGATTTCGCGCGCGAGGTTCTCGTTGAGACCGTGCTTGTGCTCGGGATCGCGCGCATCGGCGCGCATCGCGGCCGTGCTGTCGGGGCCGACCGAGCGCACCTGGTCGAGGAAGATCTGCATGGCCGGATGCCGCTCGACGGCGAGCAGCATGTCTTCGAAGCGGCCCAGCACGTGCGGCCGGATCGCCTCGGCCTCGAATGCGCCGGCGAGCGCGGCCACCTGCGGCTTTTCCGTCGACACGGCAAAGTGATTGGACCAGAAGTGCACTAGCCGCTCGACGAACGGCGTGTCGGTGGCGAGCGCGCTCTCGACACGCGCATCGACGGCGGATCGATAGTCGTCGCGCACCTCGGTGCGTACGGCCGCGCGCGCGGCTTGCTTGGCGGCGCTCTGCTGCACGGCTTCGCCGGCATCGTTGCCGGGCGCCCCTTGGCGGCGCGCCTGACCGAGCGCCTCGACGATCGCTGGTGCGCCCGCAAGCGCGGCCCAGGCGGCCGGACGCGGTTCGTAGCGCTCGAATTGCGCGAGCAGCCAGGCTCGCGCATCGGCGGGTGGCGCATCACCCAGGCGCACGCCGAGACCGAACCGGTTCAGCGCGATCGCCGTATCGCTGACAACAGGTGAATCGGCCATGCTCTCCTCTCGTGGGCCGTGTAGACGCGCATTAAACGTCGCGAGCGAGCCGATTCCGTCGCCCGCCGCAAAAAATTATGGGCATCCGTTTTTTGCGGGCGATGTCAGCACGCGAAAAGCGGATGCCCTATTGCTTTAAGCGGGCGTCGTAAGTCCACTTTCTGATCTTCGTCGCGGTGATTTTCGCAGCATCCGGGTGCGCTGGATTAATGAGTACGTTCGCTTCCTCCGGAATGAGGACGGACGGCACGACGAGAAGTGCGCTTGCGCCACTATTCGCCCAGTCCGTCCCAGCGTCGATGCTCGACATGCCAGCCGGCTCCACGTCCCAACCGACGCTCTTCGGATCATCCGGATCGAAGTAGGTTGCCGCTTGCCAAACATCATCCGGCACGTCGATACGGACGAGGACCCGGTTCAGCGGCAGCGCGCCGCTGACCACGTGAACCAGCGTTTCAAGGCAAGCGAGCGAGCGATTCTCCGACGTATAGAGCACGGCAACGCCCTTGGCATTCCATCGCCCGCCCGTTGCCTTTGCTCCGCCACCAGACATATCTTCGGCCGAGTAAGCCGGTGTAAGCGCGGCGATTCGCCATAGAGGGACCGTCATGCGTATGCACCGCTCTGCATCTGGGCGATCAGCGTGCTCAGGAGTTCCAGCCCCTCGTGCGTATCGAGGTACGTCGAGGGCAGCACGCCGCCGAGCGCCGGATTCGGTTGCGAGAGCCATGCTTCGAGCCACACTGCCGCGTCGAAATCCTTCGCCACACCGGGATCGCCCGACTCGTCAACGATGGTCTGAACCAATCCGATCAGCTTTGACATGCCGAGCACGCGCTCGCTTTGATCAGCGGTCAACGTGTCGTCCGCCTGCACTTTCCGGCTGACGGTGGATTTCGACAGTCCGAGGCGCTGAAGCATCTCGTCTTGGCTGATTTTCAGTGCGGTCGCGAGGTCGTACACACTTTTCGCTGAAACCCCGGCTTTGATGACCTGGATGCGATCGGCGCTCGAGGAGTGGTAAGCCTTGCGGAAGTCCAATACATCGAAAGGCACTTTCGGTATCTCCAGCTTCTTCTGTCCTGACTCGGACTGACCTTGGACAGCTCGCTCCGCCGACACCGCGCGAGCAGCTTTCGTAGGATTTGTCGATGTCACCCTGGCTTTCGCGCTTGCCATGATCCTCTCCTGCTCCATTTGAGACTATATTTTACCCCAAATGGATCACACGCTATCCTGCTCGCTCCAGCCAGCTTCCCTAGATTTCTCCGGGTAGGCACTTTTTGCGGTCGGCACCGCCGACTGACGGAGAAAATCAGCCGGCAGCCACCGGCGTCACGCGCACGGCCGTGCCATAGCACAGCACCTCGGTGACACCGGCCGTGACCTCGGTCGCGTCGTAGCGCATGCCGATGATCGCATTGGCGCCCAGCTGAGCGGCCTGCGCCACCATGCGCTCGTAGGCGTCGGCGCGCGCCCGCTCGCACAGCGAGGTGTACAGCGTGATGTTGCCGCCAAACAGCGTTTGGAAGCTCGCGCCGATGTTCCCGACGATCGAGCGCGAACGCACGACGATACCGCGGGCGATGCCGAGCGAGCGTTCGATACGGTAGCCCGGTAACTCGAATGCGATCGTGACCTTCTGTGGATCGATAGGTGCGCTCATGTTTTGCTTATCCTCAAAAAGCAAGCGTGCGGCAAAAGCCGCGTATGGCCGGGCTAAGCGGCGCCCGCCACGGCCTGCGCGGCAAACGAGCCAGAGAGCCTAGCAGTGCTCACGCCGAAGCCGGGATAGGTCGTCTGGCCAGCCAGATAGAGCCCTTCGAGTGGCGTCCAGCACACATGGCATGCGGTTAGGGCCGGTCCAAGCCAACAACGGGCCCTGAATGCGAAGAACACCGCCGTTCGAACGCAAACGGCCTATTCTAGATAAGCGCCAACCGTTGCGCATTGAAGTCTGCCTTTACGTTCTCCGATCAGGAGGTGCGTCATGATCTCAGCCACCCTCCAGGAGTGCCTACGCAGCAAGGGCACTCGTTACGAAGTCGTGCGCCATCCGTATAGTCATTCGAGTGCCGAAACAGCCGCCGCTGCGCACGTGCCCGGCGAATGCCTGGCCAAGACAGTCCTGCTCGAGGATGAGCAAGGCTATGTCGCCGCGGTGTTGCCTTCGACGCACGCCGTGCGGCTTTCCGAGCTATGGGCAAAGACGGGGCGCCGTCTGACGCTCGCGAAGGAAGCCGACATGCGCGAGCTGTTCAAGGACTGCGACATCGGCGCCCTACCGCCGGTTTGCACGGCCTACGGCATGAAGACTTATCTCGACGAAAGTCTCACGCGGCATCCGGATATCTACTTCGAAGCGGGCGATCACGAGGAACTGGTTCATATGGATACCGACCAATTCCTCTCACTGATGGACCGCGCCGAACGGGCGCACTTCGCGCACCGGATGCAAGGCATGTCGATCTGAACCACGCCCGCCGAGGTTCGCCAACGCGATCGGCGGCGGGGTGGATGCGTAGAGGTGGCGCCGCTTGCGCGAGCGTCAATGCGCCGCTCGCGCAAGCGGCGGGGAAAGCTCGCGCCATTGCCCGTATGCCTTCAGACTTTGCGCGAACGTGACGCGTTCGGCCGGCGTCAGCGTGGCGACGAAATCCGCGACGGCCGCCTCCACGTGCGCGCGCGCAGCGCGGTCGGCATCGCGCGTCTGGGTCAGCGCGGCATCGAGCCCGGCGCGATCGAATTGCGGCGCAGCAATGATGCCAAGCACGTCGCGCCGCCCTTCCCGGCCGGCCTGCGCCAGCGGCCGGGCGTCGCGGCGCGCATGCTTCAACGCGTCGAGAAACTGCTGCTGACGCGCCGGCGACAGATCCTGCGCCGCATCGCGCAGCGCATGGGACTGCGCCTGCTCAGCCAGGAGCCCGAGCGGCGCGCGATGGTCGGCGAACCAACGATAGGCACCGCCTGCAATCGCACCGAGCAGGAACACGTTCAGCACGAGCGAGGCGATCAGGACGACGTGGAACGTGCGGCTCGTCATTCGGCACTCCCATCGGCGGAGTCGGTAGCGTCGACCGTATCGATACCGAAATCAGTGCCGAAGCCTGTCGTGAGGTAGGACGGCTCGTGCGCGACGGGCACAACCGGCACCACGCTGCCTGCCGCCACGAACAGCGACACCGCCAATGCACCGGCTACGCCGCCGGCCAGCCCGATACCGACACCGGCCACGGCAGCGCCCGGCCACCACCAGCGCGGACGACGCGCACGCGGCGGGTCCGCGGCTACCAGCACGCGCCGAACCAGCGCATGATCGGGCGGCGCGATCGCGTCGCGGGTGAGCCAGGCATCGAGCGCGGCGGCCTCATCGAGCAGCGCCTGCGCATCGTGCGGGTGACGGGCGGCCCATGCCTGCGCCGCAGCGCACTCGGCGGCCGGCCAGTGGCGGGCATCTGCGCCATAGGCGCTCACGATCTCGCCAAATCGTTGCAGTGTCATCGTCATCGATGGTTCATCCTTGCTGATCGTTGCGTGCCGGGCGCTTGCTCCGAGCGGCATCACCTGGCCGCGCCACTTGCGGCCCTTCTCGACGCGGCTCGGCAAGCAGCGCGCGCAGGCCGCGCCGGGCTCGTGCGAGCAGGCTCTCCAACGCATCGACGGAGATGCCCATGAGACCGGCGGCCTCGATGTTCGACAGCTCCTGGTAGTACGTGAGCACGAGCGCCTCGCGCTGCCGCACGGGCAATGCGGCCAGCGCCGCGCGCACGCTCGCGCCGGCCTCGCGCGCATCGAGCGTCGAATCAGGCGCCGGGTGCGGGTCGACCACCTCGGACAGCGTCTGCTCGGGTACCTCGCGACGGGCGCGCAAGCGGTCGTAGCACAGGTTCAGCGCCACGCGGTGCACCCAGGTATCGAAGCGAGCCTCGCCCGAACGCCAGTGGGGCGCCTGTTTCCAAATTCGTACGAACGTCTCCTGCGCCACGTCCTCCGCTTCCATGCGATCGCCGAGCATGCGCGCCGCCAGCGCGATCACGCGCGGCAGCTTGCGCGTCACGAGCTCGCGCGCCGCGGCCGGATCGGCCCGTGCGATACGCTCGATCAGCTCGGCGTCGGGGTCATGCTCGCTCAATGCCCACCGCCCCGGACGGCTCTTGCCATCATCGTCGCCACAAAGCGCCCACGCAGGGCCGAGCGCCGCCTCGCCGCGGCACGATCGCGTCTCACTGGATGTCGCTCCTACGTTTTCCGGTATCGGTTCGTCTTACCCTCCGACCGCGCCTCGCTGCTTAAACGCGCGAAGCGCCGTAATCCGTCGCACAGTCGCGCAACGATGCTGCAGCCTCGCAGCAAGCCAAGCCGACCTGCCCCGCTGCCCGCACGCCCAGGCTGCGGTGCGGCAATCGAATACCAGGACATTGTCGCGCGAACCGCTTGCGTTGCTGGCTGCGACCAGGTGGAGACCGACTGTACTATGCACGCGTGGCAGCTTGGTTGCATACACAACTAATCTCACGGCCTGGGAGAGGTGCGTCGTCAAGCGCTCGTCACATTCCTCTCATGCGCAACGTTTCATTTTTGAAACCCTTTACGGCCTGGACGAATCAGACATACATTGGCTGGGCAAGACTGTCCTGTCCGTCATGTCAAACACCCTTTCGAGGAGTGCTCCCATCATGGTCCTTCGCTTGCTCGCCGCCTTGCCATTCATCGGCATCCTGCTCGGCGTTCCCTTCGTCAACCGCGTCGAACCCCTGATATTCGGTATGCCGCTCGTACTCGCCTGGATCGTGCTGTGGGTCGTGCTGTCGGCCGCCATCATGGCGCTCGTCTACTGGCTCGACCCGGCCAACCGGCCGAGCGCACAACCGTCGCAGGAGGCTCGCCCATGAGCAGCGCGCTGATCATCATCGTTGTCTTTACCCTGCTGGCCCTGTCGCTCGGCTTGCGCGCCCGTCGTGGGCACAACATGAATCTCGAGCAGTGGTCCGTCGGCGGACGCAGCTTCGGCACCGCCTTCGTGTTCCTGCTGATGGCCGGCGAGATCTATACGACGTTCACGTTCCTCGGTGGCAGCGGCTTCGCCTACGGCAAGGGCGCGGCGGTCTACTACATCCTGCCCTACGCGACGCTCGCGTACATCCTGTCGTACTGGCTGCTGCCGCCGATCTGGCGCTACGCAAAGGCGAACCGGCTCGTGTCACAGCCGCACTTTCTGTCCAGCAAATATGCGAGCCCGGCACTCGGCGTGCTCGTGGCCGTCGTCGACGTCGTCGCCCTCGTGCCGTACCTCGTGCTCCAGTTCAAGGGGCTCGGCATCATCGTCGCCACGACGTCTTACGGCGCCATTTCGCCGACGGCCGCCATCTGGATCGGCGCGATCGTCGTGACGGCCTACGTGACGATCTCGGGCGTGCGCGGCTCGGCCTGGAACTCGGTCATGAAAGATCTGCTGATTCTGGGCGTCGTGCTGTTTCTCGGCATTTATCTGCCGATTCATTACTACGGCAGCCTCGGCCAGATGTTCCACGCGATCGACGTGGCCAAGCCCGCCTTCCTCGCGTTCCCCGACAAAGGCTCGAGCGTGACATGGTTCCAGTCGACGGTCGTGCTCACCGCGCTCGGCTTCTTCATGTGGCCGCATACGTTCGCCTCCTCGTACACCGCTCGCGACGAGCGCATCTTTCGGCGCAACGCGGCCGTACTGCCGCTCTATCAGTTGATCCTGCTGTTCGTGTTCTTCGTCGGCTTCGCGGCCACGTTGAAGGTGCCGGGCCTCAAAGGCAGCGACATCGACCTGTCGCTGTTCCGCCTGTCGCTGCAAACGTTCGATCCCTGGTTCGTCGGCGTGATCGGCGCAGCGGGCGTGCTGACGGCGCTCGTGCCGGGCTCGATGATCCTGAACGCAGCGGCCACGCTGATCGCCAATGACATCTATCGCGGTGCCGTCAACCGGCAAGCCAACGAGGCAAGCGTCGCGAAGATCGCGCGCGCGCTCGTGCCCATCGTCGCGCTCGTGGCGGTCGGCTTCACGCTCAAGGGCGGCGAGACGATCGTCGCGCTGCTGCTGATGGGCTACAGCTTCGTCACCCAGTTGTTCCCGGCCGTACTGTGCAGTCTCGCGGCACGCCGCTGGGTCACCAAGCAGGGCGCGTTCGCCGGCATCGTCGCGGGCGTGGCCGTCGTGACGGCGACCACGCTCACCCACGCCAGCATCGGCCAGTGGTTCCCGTTCCTGCCCGATTCACTGAAGGACGTGAACATCGGCTTCATCGCGCTGGCACTGAATATCGTCGTGATGACGATCGTCAGCGCGCTGACGCAGCCGCGCGCGGCTGCACAATCGCACGCGCACTCCGCTTGAGTGCGCGGCCGGATGCGGCGAGTGCCGCGTAGGCGAAAGCCAAGCGCGTCGGCGCATCCGGCCTGAATCAGCACATCGAGCCTTAGCGGCTTGGCGCGCGCCCCCACGCCTCGCCAACCCGCCGTCAGCCGATCACCTGCCGCGCGATGGCGAGATACCGCTCAGCCGTGTCTTCGAGCGTCAAGCCGTCGAGCGGCCGCTGTGCACGCGGCTCGCTGAAGGCCGACGACAGTGCGCGTCCGTACCGTTCGATGTCGGAGGTATCGATGAGCCGCACGCTGGCAAACGTGCGTGCGAAGCTGAACGCGGCGATCGCGTTGGCGACGATCGGGATGCCAGATGCCAGCGCTTCGAGAAAGCCGACGCTATGCGCCTCGAAGCTCGAGGGCATGGCGAATACGCTCGACGCGGCGAGGATCTCGGCGACATTTGCCTGTGGTCCCTGGATGTCGACGCGCGACACGAGCCCGAGCTCGTTGGTCAACGCACGCAACGTCGCATGGTAGGCGCGGTCATCGACCACGCCGCAAAACAGCAGCCGCGCCTCGGGCTCATGCTCATGTTCGAGCACGTAACGGAACGCGCGTAGCGTAGCGAGCTGATTCTTTTCCTCGGTATAGCGGCCGATCTGCACGATGCGCCTCGCGCGCGACATGCCGGCCACGTGGCGAAAGCGCGCTGTATCGACGCCGTTCGGCACGACGACGAGCGAGGGGTGCAAGCCGATCGCGTTCACGTATTCGTCGACGTTCTTCTGCGACACGCCGATCACGGCCTTTGCGCGCAGCGACAGGATGCGCTCGGCGCGCAGCAACCGATTGTCCTGGAAGTCGTTGACACCCGAGTGCATGACCCAGACGATGGGCACGCGCACCGGCAGCGCGCGCACGTACAACGCCGGAATCGTGGCATGCGCGAAGATCACGTCGGGCTTGAAGCGTCTGATCGCGCGATACAGAAACAGCAGCCGGCCGAGCTTCTCGTATCGATGCGCCGGGAATACGCAGGTCACGCGATGGGCAGCGAGCTCGCCTGCCGCGAGCGCGAAATCGCCCTGCGCGGGCAGCAGCGACGCAATGCAGACGCTGTGTCCGCTTTGCTGGTGATCGATGGCGATCCCTTTGACCACCATCTCGGCACCGGAAAGCCTCGGCGCGAGAATCAGCTGAAAAATCCGCATGGTGTCCTTCGGACGTCGAACGTGCTGGCGCTTCGGTCCTCGTTCGGTCCTCGTTCGGGCGGTCTCGGCCGCGCCCCTGCCCGCTCAAGGTAACGCCGTCAGGGGACCGCTCATCCGCCATTTTGTAGTAAGGTTCAGCCGCGCCACGTCATGAGCGTCGGCCATTGGCAGGGCAAGCGCCGAACCACTGGTTTTGCGACAATGACCCCACTTTCGCCGCCGGGTACGCGCCAAGCGCGGTCCGGCACCGCCCCTTTCCGGCTCACTTTGACAAGCGGTGCTTGACGCGGCCGCTCTTTATTGCGCCATGCCCCTGCCCCATATCGATCTCATGTATTCGGCGTCCGGTCTCGGCGTCGGCTTCCTTGTCGGTCTGACGGGCGTCGGTGGCGGCTCGCTGATGACGCCGTTGCTCGTGCTGCTGTTCGGCGTGCATCCGGCCACGGCCGTCGGCACGGACCTGCTGTACGCAGCCGTCACGAAAGCGACGGGCACGCTCGTGCATGGACTGAAAGGTTCGGTGCAATGGCGTATCACTGGGCGCCTCGCCATGGGCAGCGTGCCGGCGGCCGCGCTGACGTTATGGCTGCTGCATCGCTATGGCCTGCACACGGAGCGCAGCATGGCGTTCCTGCAGCACGTGCTCGGCGCCGCACTGCTCGTCACCTCGCTGGCGCTGCTGTTTCGCCCGCAGCTGGCCCTGCTGGCCGCCCGCGCGCCACGCACGCTGTCGTCGACGCAGACAGCGCTGCTGACCACCCTCACGGGCGTCGTGCTCGGGGTGCTCGTCTCGTTGACGTCGGTCGGAGCCGGGGCAATCGGCGTCACCGTCCTGCTGTTGCTGTATCCGCTGCTGCCGATCTCGCGCATCGTCGGCTCCGACATCGCCCATGCGGTGCCGCTCACGCTCGTCGCCGGTATCGGGCACTGGCTGCTCGGCTCGGTCGACTTGAGCTTGCTGCTGTCGCTGCTGATCGGCTCGCTGCCCGGCATCATGATCGGCAGCCATCTGTCGACACGCTCGCCCGAAGCGCTGCTGCGCAATCTGCTCGCGGGCGCGCTCGTGCTCGTCGGCGCTCGGCTCGTGTGGACTTGAAGGAGTCCGTGCCCGAGGCCCGACCAGGCCTGACTCAATGAAAACCGCCCGCTTTCCAGTGCATCGCAAAGCGGGCGGGATGGTGCGACCGGGTATCACGCCGGCTCGATGCCGGCGTGTGCGCGGCTAGCTCATCACTTCGAGGGCCGTTGCAGCTTCAGCACGCGCATCATGGCCGAACGGTTGGCCATCACACCGTCGTAGAACGAACCGAGGTCGGCCTTCATCGCCGTACGCGACGGGTTGTCGAGATAGATCATGTGACCCGACGGGTAACGCTTCGTCGTGATGTTGTTCTGCAGCGACGGATCGACCGGCATGCTCGCCAGCGTCAGTGCCGTCTGGAAGAACGGCGTGACCGCATCGAAGTAGCCATTGGCCGAGAACACCTTCAGGTCCGGGTTCAGCGTCATCGTGGCCGCCAGGTCGCCCGCCGTGTAGAGCGTATTGCCACCGCCCCGCGCCGCGCCCGTCGGATCGACGTGGCTGAAGTCCCAGTTGTTGAAGACCTGATCGTTCAGATCCACGAACGACGACGTCGACGTGTACTTGAGCTGGTTGTGCAGATAGTCGTTCCACTCTGTCGTATAGACACCGGCCACGTTCGTGATCGACGGATCGTTGCTCCCTGCGTCGGGCAGGATGAACGGACCGATGCCCGTGTTGATCGACGTGGCGCGGCCGTCATACTGACCAATCGCCGTGCCCGGTACCAGCTGGCCGAAGAAGTTGCCGAAGGCCGCCGGGTTGCCGTAGTCCTGAATCATCGTGACCGGATCGATGCCGATGTACTGCTGCATCTGCATCGCGACCGGAAGCGACATGTTCAGGCGCACGTTCACGAGGCCGCCGTCTTGCGGGTTCGGCGCTTGCGCGAGCGGCATCAGCGTCGTCGTCGCGTAGTTCATCGCCTGCTGCACGTACGAAGCGAGATCCGCCGGCGGCGGCGTCACGCCCGTCTTGTTGTAGTAGAACGCGTCGGCGGCGAGCGTCGGGAACAGACCGATTGCGCTGGCGGAGTTCGAATAGTCGAGAATCGACGACTGCAGCGTGATCCCGTTCAGCTCGACGCCATCTTCATGCAGCACCCACGAGAGGACGGCGCTGCGCGCGGTGCCGTACGATTCACCGAACAGGAACTTCGGCGAATTCCAGCGGTTGTAAAGCGACAGATAACGCTGGATGAAGCGGTCGATCGAGTGCGCATCCTGATCCACGCCCCAGAAGTCCTTGTTCTTATAGGGGTTGACCGCCACCGAATAGCCGGTGCCGACCGGATTGATGAACACGAGATCCGAGCGGTCGAGCAGGCTGTCGGGGTTGTCGAGCAGCTGGTACGGCGCGGGCGGCGTGAAGTTCGGGAACGACGACTGAATCCGCTTCGGCCCGAACGAGCCAAGCAGCAGATAGACCGCGGACGAGCCCGGGCCGCCGTTATAGAAGAAGGTCACGGGCCGCGGCTTGCTCGGGTCCGGATTGTCCATCGTGTACGACACGTAGAACATCTTCGCGTTGGGCTTGGACGTCGACGCGTCGATCGTCAAGAGGTGACCCGCGCGGGCCGTGTACGAGATGTTCTGGCCATTGATCGTCACGTTGTGATGCGTGACGGCGGCCTGCTCGGTCATGTCGATCGTGTTGTCGTTCGGCCCCGTGCCGTAGACCGTGTTGTCGTTGAGCGGCTGATCAGGCGGCGGCGCGGCTTGGGTCGACGGCGGCGTGGACGAGGCCAGATTGGCCGCTGAGCCGGTCGCGGCCGACGAGTCGCTGCCGCCCCCGCACCCGACGAGCAGCACGGCGGAAACGGCTGCGGCGACAAGCGGGGTCCAGAGGCTTGTCGAGCGCACTGCCGCATCCTTTTTCAATAACGCGAGTTTCTTCATGATTGTTATCGCCTTGATGAAAAGCACCATGAAATACCACCGCCCGAAACCATTCGTTCCCGGCGACTCCTGGCATTCTCAGCGCCGATTCCGCTAAAAAAATCGACACCGTAATGCATTCTTTTACCCGTCGGGTTTTGGCGGGCAATCACTCAAATCAATATCGAAAGACAAAAGATAACCAGCGGTGCTTTTAAAGCCCCGTTATTCGTTTGAAAGCGAGCCGATAAACCGCGGACAAGCGAATCCACGCGCCTCGCCTGGCCGGCGCGACGTCAGAACGATCGACAGCCACACCCCATCGCGTCAAGCGACAGGGTCGAGCCGACTCACCGAGCGCCCCGAATTTCCACGAGAAAAATATTTAAAAAAAGGAAAAATAATGATTCACCCGCACTCCTCCTTGTCGCGCGCAGCGCACGGCATTTCCGTGGCCACGACTTATCAATTCAAAAGCGGAACGCGTGAATACTATGAGTTGCCAAATATTCAGTAAAGAGAAATTTAGTGACGCCAATGACGGAACTGTCAGGACGGAATGCGCATATATCGCGTCGCCGGTGCGCGAGGCCCGGATCGAAATGCGTGCGCGGCAAGATGGGGGCGTCGGCTTTCAGGACAGGCTACGTGCCTGCGCGACCTGGCGGGCGACGGCCAGATAGCGCTCGGCCGAATCCTGCAGGGTGAGCCCGGTCAGCTCGCGCGCCGTACGGCGCTCGGCCAGGGCGGCCCGTAGCGCGAGCGCATAGGTGCGCGTGTCATTCGTGTCGACGAGCTGCACGCCCGGAAAGTCCTTCGCGAACGCGAACGGCGCGATGGTGCTCGCGACGACGGGAATGCCTGACGCGAGCGCCTCGAGAAACGCGATGCTGTGCCCTTCCGAATGGGACGGCATGGCGAACGCGCTCGCTTGCGCGAGCACCTGCGAGACGTCGGCGCGCGGCCCTTGCACGAACACATGGCCGGAGAGCCCAAGCTCGCTGGCGAGCGCGACGACGGCCGCATGGTAGTCAGGATCCTCGATCACGCCGCACAGCACGAGCTGCGCATCGGGCACTTCGCGCACGACGTCGGCGAAGGCGCGCACGGTTTGCAGTTGATTCTTGACCGACGTATAACGGCCGATCTGTACGATGCGTGGCGCCTGCTGCGCATCGGGCTGCGTGGTGTGCACAAAGCGCGCAGGGTCGACGCCGTTCGGGATCACGATCATCATCGGATGCTGGCCGACAGTGGCGACGTAGTCCTCGACGTTGGCCTGCGACACGCCGACGACGGCTCGCGCACGCGTCGATAGCAACCGCTCGACGCGGCGGAACAAGCCGCGCTTGAAATCGTTGGTGGCGGAATGCATGACATAGACGATCGGCACGCCGAGCGGCAGCGCACGAGCATAGAACGCGGGAATCGTCGCATGAGCGAATACGACGTCGGGCTGCGCGCCGCGTATCGCCTGATACAGATGCCACAGTTTCCCGGCCATGCCGCGGGGCCTGCCCGGAAAGCGGCACAGCACGTCGTCGTGCGTGAGCTCGCTGCGCAATGGCGCAAAGTCATCGTGCTCGGGTAGCAGCGACGTCATGAACACCGAATGGCCTTGCCTGCGTTGATGGACGGCCAAGTCTTTCGCGAGCACTTCGGCGCCCGACAGACGCGGGGCCAGCACCAGATGAAGAATGCGCATCAGCGGGCCTTTACGGTTCGGAGAAGCATCCACAGCATGGCCGTGCCAAGTCCTGCGGTCATGCACCAGGCGATGCCGGTCACGCCGTGGAAATGCATGGCGGGTGGCACGACGCTGAAGAGCACGACGACCTGCATGATGGATGCTTGTGCGGCGGTGCGAGCATCGCCACGCGCGCGCAGATAGGCCACGAGAACCGCGATCAGCGCGCCGAGCGCCATGTTCACGACGAAGATGCGAAACAGCGGCACGGCCGGCATCCATTGCGGACCGAGCACGAGCGCGAACAGCGGCTCGGCGATCAGGCGCAGCACGAAGACGATCACCACGAGCCCCGCCGCCGCGATCGCGAGATACAGTTTGAACAGACGTGCGGCATGGCGCGCATCGTTGCGATGATGCGCGGCGAAGGTCGGAAACAGATACTGCGACATGGCGATCGCGGCATCGGCGAGCAGCATCTGCGCAAGGCGCGAGGACATCTGATAGGCCCCGAGCTGCGCAGGGCCAAGCATCTTGCCGACGACGATCTTGTCGAATTGATTCAGCACGAGATTGACGACGCTGCTCGCCCAGATCCAGCGTGAAAAGCCGATGTAATGACCGATGCCGGACCAGCGCAGCGCCAGTGGCGGGCGCGGCCTCATCGTGACCCAGGTCAGCGTGCTCTTGAGCGCTTCGCCCAGCGTCATGCCGATCAGCACCGAATAAGCGCCCGCGCCCGTGAGCGCGAGCGTGATCCCGACGCTGCAGTCGGCCAAGGCTGCAGCAATCTCGACGGCTGCAATATGTTGAAAGCGCCGCTCGCGCTGCACGACGAAATACGTCGGCGAGGCGATGCCGCGCATGAGCGGCAACAGCGCCGCCAATTGCAGCAACAGCAGCCCACCGTCGAGATGAAACTGGCTCGCCATCAACGGCGCGAGCGCGACGAGCAGCAACGCGACGAACACGCCTCGCGCGAGCAGCGTCGTCCAGACCGCGCCGAGCTCGCTGCGTGTGGGCATCTCACGGCCCTGAATCACGGCCTGCGCGAGCCCTGTGTCCGACAGCGCCTCGGCGATCGCGACCGCCAACAGCGCCACGCTCACGCGGCCGATCGCGATCGGCCCGAGAATGCGCCCGATCGCAAGAAACTTAACGGCGACGAGCCCCCGCACGGCCACCTGCTGCAACAGTACCCAGGTCGCGGCGCTCGGGCTCAAGCCTGCGCGCATCGACGATGCCGCAAACCTGACCGATCTCACTCTGTTGCCCCACAATGTACTCACGTTGGCCGATTCGACTGCAATGGAACGAACAAAGTACCCTGTCGACGGCAGCTGGAGGCGCCATCTAGTAGTTCCGTTCCGCCAGCGGCCACGCGCCACCGGCAGCGCATCCCTCGCTGTTTTCCGCCACCGCACGCGGCAAATTGGCGGCTGCCGCGCGGACGACGGTGCTAGTGTTGACGACGTCGATCATTGCCACCCTTGCGGCCGCGCTGCTTGCCGCCGCTGCCGACACGATGGCCAACGCGATTTCTTCCATTTCCGCTGTTGCACGAGCCGCTCCTGACGCCCTCCCGAACGCCGCCGCGCAAGCGAGCGCCGCAGTGCAGGTGCGCGAATGCGTGCTGATCGTCGAGCCCAACTTCACGGGCCATCGCTGGCGCTACGCGCAATGGGCCGCCGAGGCATTCATCGAAGCCGGTTATGCATGCCTGATCGTCACCGAATCGTGCAACGAGGACCACCGCCTCGCGCGCAAAATTACGCAAGCGAACCGCGCCGAGCTCGAGATCGCGTTCATCGATCCGCCGGCGCCGCGGCGCGCCGGCCTCGCCATGCTCGAGCGCATTCCGTACCTGCGCTATCACCGCTACTTTCACCACGCGTACGAGCTCGTGAACGCGTTTCAGCCGGTCGCGCGCGTCGTCGTACCGTACGTCGATTACTTTCTGTACGCGCTGCCGTTTCTGGGCTCGCCGTTCGGCATGACGCCGTGGATCGGCATCACGATGCGCTCGACCTTCCATCACCGCAAGGTCGGTGTCAAAGCTCCGGCCCGTCCGGTCGTGAATGCGATCAAGTCCTGCCTGTTTCGCCAGGCCGTACAGGTGCGCGGCATGCGGACAATGCTATCGATCGACCCGACGCTGCCCGAGTGGAGCATACGATGGCTCGGCAAGCGCGCCGCCGAAGTCGCTTATCTGGCCGACCCTTTTCCCGACGCGCACGCCGACGATCCCGCGCAAGCGCGCGCACGGCTCGGCTTGGGGACGGGACGCCTGCTGCTCGTGTACGGCTCGATCACCGCACGCAAAGGCATTCGTGAACTCGTCGCGGCGCTGGAACAGATGCCCGATGCGCCGACGCTCGTCGTAGCCGGCGAGCAGGACACCGATACGCGTGAGTTCCTCTTCGCGCATCGCGCACGCCTGAATCCCCCACCCGTGATGCTCGATATGTTCGTCACGAACGAGATGGAGCACGATCTGTTTTCGGCGTGCGACGTCGTATGGCTAGGCTACAAGGGGCACTACGGCATGAGCGGCGTGCTCGTGCAGGCCTATCGCTTCGGCAAACCCGTCATCGCGACGGCCGAGGGCCTGATCGGCTGGTTCTGCTACGGCAGTCAACTCGGGCCGTTGCTCGACGACCTTGCGCCGCAGACGATCGAGCGCGCCATCGACGCTGTGTTCACGCAGGCGCCTGAGCAGGCACAACACAGCGCCGATACCGACTCGCAAACGCAGCAAGACCGGCACGCCCGCCTGCTCGAGCGCAACACGCTCGTGCAATTCAAGCGCACGCTGCGCGAGGCGTTCGATGACGACGCGCGTTAAAGGCGAGCTTCTTTAGCTAGGAATGAGTCGGTGGGCGACAAAAGTGCACCGGCAGGACTGCCGACGAGCCAGTCAGCCCACGACGGGCGGCACGTCATCGACACGCGCAGCACCATCGGCCTCGCTCTCCACGGCAATCGGCTTCGACACCGCGGCCGGCACCACGGCAGGAGCGGCATGCGCCGGCGCCACGATCGGGTGTGGCACCGGGAATAGCGCGTTGCGGATGCGCAGGAACGGGAATTCGATCGCGCGCGTCGTCGCATAGCCGACCCCGATCGCCAGCGCCGACTGCATGACGAGCGCCACGCCCCAGGTGAGGAGCGGCGGCACGCCCAGCGCGGTGGCTTTGGCGATCAAGATCTCGGCCGGTGCGAGCACGAGCGAATGCCACAGATAGATACCGTACGAGTAGACGCCGACCCAGGCGACCGCGCGGAACCCCATCGTGCGCGTCATACCGCCCGAATATTCGAGCATCAGCACCATCAACGCGGCGAAGCCCACTGCCTGAATCGTGTAGCCGATACTCTCGTCGAGCGCATAGTGGGGCGTCGCGAACACGAGCCACAGCACGAGCATGCCGACCAGCACGAGCAGCCACCCTTTCCGACACGCGAGACGCTTGTACAGATCAGGCTCCATCCAATAGACGACCGCCACCATGACGCCCACGAGCAGGCTGTCGATGCGGTATTGCGTGTAGGCGAACGCACCATCGAGATCGCCATGCGCGACCGCGACCGAGCGCGCCACGAGCACGGCCACACATAGGGTGCCCAGCACCGCGAGGATGGTATGGGCGCGCAGCTTCAAACGCGCAAACACGAGCAGCAGCGCCGGCAGGAACAGATAGAAGTGCTCTTCGACTGCAAGGCTCCAGGTCTGCGTGATCGAGGTGCCCAGATAGTTCTGCAGGTGCGTCAGGTTCTGCACCAGGAACGTGTCGAGCGGATGCCGCCCAACCAGAGCGTGAAACCCGATCAGCACGTAATAGGCCGGCCAGATCTTGAAGGCACGTCGCACGATGAAGCGGCGCGCGTCGATGGTGCCGGTGTCGGCGTATTGACGAAGCAGCAGACCGCCGACGAGAAAGCCGCTCAACGTGAAGAACAGGTTCACGCCTTCGCGGCCGAAATGCGTGAACGGATATTGCAGGATCGGGATGAACCAGGTGCCGGTATCGACCGAGCGAAAGTGAAACCCCATCACGGCGATGATCGCGATGCCGCGCAGGAAGTCCAGTTCGATCGTGCGCCCACGTACGATCGAACTGGCTCCTTTGAATGGATTGTCCATAGGCTTGGCCTCTTGTTTCCAACGACGTCCACAGCTACCCGATCTTCGGATGCGCGGTCTGCACGTGCGCGCCAATACCACGCCGTTCGCCGCCAGCCGTTGCGGCCGAGTCCTTCCGGGGCCACATCACTGCGCCGTCCGAGCCCGCCGAACGCTAGGCGTTTGGCGCCAGCGCGCCGCGGCACGCCCCGGTGCGGCGATATAGTCAGCCCGTGAGCCGGCCGCCGCGTGATCGATCGTGGCACGCGTTGCGATAGCGAGATGCAACGGTGCGTGCACGGCAGCCGGCCCGCACTTCGAAACCGCATTTCGAAACGAAAGGGAAACCGATCCGATGGCAGTCGCGCCGTACCGGTCAGGCGTCGCCGCACATCGTGCGACGCGCAACAGATACGCAAACCTGTGGATCTGGCTCTTCGTGTGCCCGCTTGCGATGGACTACAAAGCCGTCGACAACGCATCGAGCCACCTCGCCCAGATTCTGCTCACCCTACCGACGCTCGCCGCCGGCGCGATGCTGATGCTGATCGCCCCGCGCTTTCGCGAGCGCTCGGGCCTGCGTGCATTCGTGACGCTCGCACTCGTGCTCGCCGTGCCAGGGAGCCTCGTCACGCAATGGCTGCAGGACAACGTGATCGGTCAATACCTGCGCGTGCTGCTGCCGTTCGCGCTGTTTCAGCTGGGCTTCATCGTGGGCTGCCACGCGTGGCAGGACGCACGCATCGAGCAGTTCGAAAAGGCGCTCTTCTGGGGTAACGCCGTGGCCCTCGCGTTCACGTTCGCCTACGGGCTGGCAACGGGTGGCCCGCTCGAAGACGTACGCTATCGCATCGTGTCGGTCACGTTTCTGGGGCTGCAAGGCGTGCTGCTGCACGAGTTCGTGATCGCCAAGCGCTTCACGGTGCTGACGCTGCTGCTATTCCTGGCGACGGTCGTGATCGAACTGCTCAGCGTCACACGCAGCCTGCTCATCGGCACCGCGCTGCTGTTTGCGCTGGCCGTATGGATGAGCGCGCCGTCGCTGCGCTACGTCGTGCGCGCGCTGCTGCGCACCGCGGCAGCGGCGGTCGTGCTCGGCGCAGTGGTGTACGGGGCAGCATCGTTCTTCCCCGGCGTGACCGAGCACTGGACGCAGCGCATCTTCTTCGCGGAACGCGCGACCGAATCGGGCAAAGACCCGACGACCATCACGCGTCTGGCCGAAATGAAGTACCAATACGATGAAGTCACGTCCTCTGCACTGTCGCTGCTCGTCGGCGAAGGCTATGGTCACGACTATCGCTACTCGCCCGCCTACCTGCCCGATCTCGCCGGCCAGATCAGCAAGAAGGACTTCTACGCGATCCACGACTGGGCGGCCGGGCACAACTTCTGGGTCTATCAGCTCTTCGCGGGCGGACTGCTGTTCGGCATCGCCATGCCTGTCGCCATCCTCTACGCACTCGTGCGCTGCACGATCACCTACCGCCGTTGGCGCGTGAGCCGGCCGCACGTTCCCTACCTGCCCGTGTTGGGACGCACGATCCTGCTGACGGCCGCGCTGCCGGCAACGTCGATCGGCGGCAATCCGCTCGGGCCGCGCTTCTCGGGGCTCGTGTTCGGTCTATCACTGGGCCTGATGATCGCGATGCATATCCAGCTGCGCCGACTGCACAAGCGACTCGCTCAAGCGCCGCAAGCGGCGCACGTGCCAGACTCGCTCCGCGTGCGCGGCGACGCTCGCGCGGAGCCCCGCTTCGTACCGCTGCCGCCGAACCGCGCCATCACGCCCCCGCATGTGCTTGCGCGGGACGGTGGGCGCATCGAGCCGACGTAGCCCCAGCGCTACCCCGCGGCCTGTTCACGTGAATGACCTGATCACGCCAGTGACAAGTGACAGGCCCTGAAACACGGAGCTGCATGAAGATACTGCACCTGATCGACACACTCGACCCTACGGCCGGCGGCCCAGCCGAAGGCGTACGACAAAGCGCCCAGGCGCTCGCCGCGCTCGGCCATCACGTCGAAGCGGCCACGCTCGACGCCCCCGATGCCGCGTTTCTCGCACACGACACGCTGCCCTGCACCGCACTCGGCCCCGCGCGCGGCACCTATGGCTATACGCCACGTGTCGTACCGTGGCTGCGCGAACAGGGTCCGCGCTTCGACGCCGTCATCGTCAACGGTCTGTGGCAATACCACGGCTTCGCCGCCTGGCGCGCACTGCGCACACTTGGAGTGCCGTACTACGTCTTTCCGCACGGCATGCTCGATCCGTGGTTCAAGCACACCTATCCGCTCAAGCATCTGAAGAAGTGGCTCTACTGGCCATGGGCCGAGTATCATGTGCTGCGCGACGCCCGCGCCGTACTCTTCACGACCGAGGAAGAGCGCGTGCTCGCGCGGCAATCGTTCTGGCTGTACCGCGCCAGCGAACGCGTGGTCTCGTATGGCACGGCCGTCCCGCCCGCCGATGGCGAGCGTCTGCGCCGTTGCTTTTACGATGCCTACCCCGCGCTCGCGCACCGACGCCTAGTGCTGTTCCTTGGCCGCATTCATGAGAAGAAAGGCTGCGATTGCCTGATCCACGCGTTCGCGAACGTTGCGCGTCGCGAGCCGCAACTGCATCTGGTCTTCGCGGGTCCCGGCAGCGACGGCACGATCGCCGAGCTGAAGACGCTGGCCACGACGCTCGGCATTGCCGAACGCATCACTTGGGCCGGCATGCTGCAAGGCGACCTCAAGTGGGGAGCGTTCTATGCAAGCGAGGTGTTCGCGCTACCGTCGCATCAGGAGAACTTCGGCATTGCCGTCGTCGAAGCGCTCGGCTGCGGGCTGCCCGTGCTGATCTCCGACAAGGTCAATATCTGGCGCGAGGTGGCCGCTGCGGGCGCAGGCTGGGTCGCGGCCGATACCGTGGCCGGCACCGAGCGCAACCTCACTCGCTGGCTTGAGCAAGACGAAACCCGGCAGGCCGTGATGCGCGAGCATGCAGCCGCCGTGTTTCACATGCGCTTCACCGTCCAGGCGTATGCACACCAGTTGCTCGATGTGCTCGAGGCCGACGCGCTGCACACGCCCGAAACAGCACCGGGAGAATTCCCCTCCTACTCGTCGAAACCCTGATCGACGAACACGGCCGCCCATTCACTCCTTCGCGGCGCGCAGCAACGATTGAGCAGCAAACGGCAACGTATCGAGACCCGCTTGCGGCGGCACCGCGCGCGGTTGTCGGCCGGGCGCCAACGTCACGACGGCGTCGGGCTCGCCGAGCGAGCGCACGAGATGCTCGGCCAGACGAAGCGTCAGCGCGGTAATCGTGATGGTCGGAAAGTTGGCGCCGACGGTCGGGAACACCGAGCTGCCCGCGACATACAGGTTCGCGATACCGCGCACCTTGCAGTGGCGATCGACGACGCCTTCGCGCGGCGAGTCGTGCATCCGCGTGGTGCCCATGTGATGCCAGGTGCCTTCGAGCTTCGTCGGCCAGGGGTGGCCTTCGAGCGGCGCATCGAGCTCGACCCGCGCCACGCCGCTCGCGCGCAGTTCGTCGGCTAGAAGCGCGAACGTGCGATCGAACGTGCGCTTGACGAGCTCGTCGAGCCGCCACGCCACCTTCACGCGCGGCATGCCGAGCCGGTCGCGCGCCTCGCCCAGGCTCACACGGCTGTCGCGATGCGGCACCGGTTCGACGATGGCCTGCAGCTTCACGCCCGTAATCAACGCGCGCGGCTGCAACAGACGCGTCAGCCCGAAGCCTATGGTGTCGAGCGGATGCGCGAGCATCGTCGCGGCATCGTCGCGCAACCGCCATCCCGGCTGATCCTTGTGCAGCCAGGCCTGCTTGCAGCGGATCAGCGCCTCGGAGGCGGCGCTGCCCTCACCGTAGAACGTCGAGAAAAACCAGGCACGCGCATTGAGCAAGCGCTCGCTGCGCAGCGTCTCCGGCTGAAGCGCGAACTGCGACGAGATCGGCGTGCCGTGTGCCGAGACCGCCGCGTTCTGATAGTGGTATTTGATGTCGTAGAGTTTGTTGCGCGACCAGGTCTTCGAGAAATGCACGCTGGCCGACATGATGCGCGGATGGTCCATGAAGAAACGGCCGACGATGTCATGACCGTTGCCGAGTCCGGCTGGTTGCACGCGATTGGATGCGAGCAGCAGCCGGGCGTTTTCGATGCCGCCCGCGGCCAACACGAAGCGCTTGGCATGGACGGCGATGCGACGCCCCGTCAACGTCGCGACCTCGATGCAGGTGACGCGCGACGCGCTCGCGTCGGTGTCGATGTTCACGGCATTCGCGTGCAGAAACACGCGCACGAAGCGCGAACGTTCGAGGTCCTTGCGATAAAGCTTGCCAAAGCGCGCGGGCGGGCTGAACTGCGCGACGGTGTCTCGCACGTGGCCCGTTACCAGCGGCACGCGCCGCACGTCGCGGCGATCGATCGCCGGCTCCCAGAACGCCGGATCGAAGTTGTCGGGACCGAGCCGCAGCAGCGCATGCGTGCGCGCGTAATAAGGCGCAAGCTCCTCGAGGCCGAACGGCCAGCCGCTATGCGGCACCCAGTCGCGCTTGTGAAAGTCCCATGGATCGAGCGGACGGCACCAGCCGCCCCAACAGTTGCTGCTCCCCCCCAAATAACGGCTGCGGCTGCCATCCGCGAACGCGTAGGGCAAGCCGACGTTCTCGCCGCGATAAAGGTCGCGCGTTTCATCGTCGGGCGTGTAGCCCCCGCTCTCGAGCAAGCAGGTGTCGATGCCGAGCCGGTCCATCTCGAGCGCGAGCGTGATGCCGGCAACGCCGGCCCCGACGATGCACACGGTGGTATGCACAGCATGGCCCTCATCGACTTGGCGTGTATCAATGAACATGCCTTCCTCCCTTTTCTACTTATCTTCGAGGGTGCGCATCGCTGCCATCAGCCAACATCACGGCAGCGGCAGCCAAGTGCGCAAGGCAGGCATACGTGCTGCTCCATTGCTCCGAACAATGATGTCCGACACGGCGCACGGAGACAGCTCAGGATTCGAAGCGCTTGCCGATCAGGCGGCACGGGTTGCCGCCGTAAACGCCCTCGGGCGCGAGCGAACGATGCACGACCGACAACGGTGTGACGACAGCCGAGCGGCCGATCGTCACGCCCATCTGCACGACGCACTTCGACGAGATCCAGGCCCCGTCTTCGATGACGATCGGCGCCACGTGCAAGTCCATCGTCGTGCGCATGTCGTGCGAGCCCGCGGTCAGAAACGTGCCCTGCGAAATGCACACGTGCGAGCCGATACGGATCAAGGCCTGGTTGTAGATCCACACATCGACACCGAACCAGCAGTGATCGCCGACCTCGAGATTCCACGGCGCCTTCACACGCACCGGGTGCACGAAACGGCAACCTGTGCCGATCCGGGCGCCGAACACGCGCAGCAACGCCACGCGCACGGCCGAGCTGGGCACGAGCTTGTTGTCGATCACGCAGGCCTCGACGAGGAACCACAGCGCCTCGATCAGGCGGCCGCGCCTCGCCACGTAGTTGCCCTTGCCCGCACGGCTCAGGTCGATGACGCGCCGCGCGACTGGCGCCTCGTCGCAGTGAGGCGCGGTTTCGTCGAGATTTGCCGGGCGCTCATGGCAATCGATCGGTCGTTCCATCGTCGTCGATCCAGGGAAACGGCGAACGTCGCCGATGCTTCGATTATCGTGCGCGCAGGCCCGACTCCGCCTCGATGGCGGCTCGCACCGGTCTTTTGGCGGCGTACGCCGAGCATCGCGCGCGACCATGGACGATGGGTACAGGCGCCGATGAGGTACGATCCGCGCCGCCAAGCAAACAGGGAGGCACACCGTGAAGTTCGATCTGCGAAATATTTGCGCAGGTCTGTGCACCGCGCTCTCGCTCGTCGCAGTGGATGGGCGGGCCCAGCAGGCCGGGACGGCAGGCACTGCGCCGGCAGCCGATGCGCGCGCTGGCGCGCAGGGCCGCGACGCACAAGCCGGCGCCGCGCTCGACAGTCTGCACGGCATGCATAGCGAACAGGGCTTGCTAGGCGGGCCAGCCGCCTACTCGGACCCTTATCAGGCCGCTTACGATTCGACCGAAGGACAACGAACCGATTTGATGGATGCCGAGCGCGTGCCGCGTGGCGCGAGCGCATACGGCCCGGCGCCGGCGACCGCTGCGCGTGTCGGTACGGGGCAGCTGCGTCGCGGGCTCGACGACACAGCGACGAACAATCAGCCGGGCGCAAGCAAGGCACCTGAGACGCCGGCGCAATCCATCTATCACGACACGGGCAAACCCGACCCCACGTCGGTCTATCGTTCGCCGTGGTAACACGGCACGTCAGGGCCTGTTCGCGCTGATCACGAACAGGCCCCGGATCAATCGCCCCGCCTCGGCCGCGAACGCCGCACGAGCAACGCATCGCGACGTGCCGCTTCGCCTGCGGCAGGCGCGTCGGGGTCCAGGCACGCTTGCAGACGCTTCTCGAGCCGACTCAACACGGACGCCGGCGCCAGCGTTTCCTGCGCAAAGCGCCGTGCTTGCGCGCCGAGCCGCATTCGACTGACAGGGTCGTCCGCGAGCGCCGCTATCAAGGAGGCGAGTGCGCCTGCATCGTCGGGCGCCGCGGCCACGCCGCGCGGCGCAACAGCGTCGTACAGCTCCGTCCCCGGCCGCGCCATCGCGACGATCGCCCGGCCGCTCGCCATCATGCCCGTGAGCTTGGACGGCATCACGAGATCCGCCGCATCGGCACGCTGCGGCAGCACGTGGATGTCGGCCAGATTGAGCAGCTCGTTCAAACGTTCGGCTGGCTGCAGCGGCAGCAGCCGGCAATTGGGCAGGCCCGCGCAACGCGCCGCGAGCGCCGCCTTCGTCGGCCCCTCGCCGCACAGCACGAAGCGAATGTCATGCCGCTTCCTGAGCAGCGCCGCTGCCTCGGCCACATGCTCGAGCCCCTGCTTCGCGCCCATGTTGCCCGCATACAGCACGACCTTCTCGTGATCCTCGATACCGAGTTCGCGACGATACGCGCTTGCGCGCTCGAGCGGATAAATCGTGTCGACGTCGACCCAGTTCGGACAACAGAACACGCGTTCGGCGTCCACCCCCGCGCGCAACAGACGCGCAACCATCCTGTCGGAAATCGACGATACGACGTCGAAGCGACGCAACACCGCGCGCTCGATCGCGCGCGCCGTACGCGCGGCGCGCGCATGCTCGAGCAGCCCCAGGCCGAAGGCGGCATCGACTTCGAAGTCCTGCATATGCAGCCACGACTTCGCGCCACAGAGGCGTGCGAGCGCGAGTGCCGCAGGCGCACACAGCAGCGTCGGCGCGATCGTCATGACGACCTGCGGCCGCCAGTGCCACTGCCGCAAGAGCGGTAGCAGCGACGTAAGCGCAAACGAAGCCAGATGCACGAGCCGCGCAACGCCACCGGGGCGGGTGGGCACCCACAGCGGCGCGCGCCAGACGGTCACGCCCGCGCGCGTCTCGCGCCGATAGCGCCACGTGGACCAACCTGGTGCCACCCGCCATTCGGGGTAGTACGGCGGCGCGCAGACGACCCGCACGTCATGGCCGCGCGCCGCGAGCGCCTCGGCCATCTCGGCCGTGTACTTGCCGGTGCCGGTCAGCTCAGGCGCGTAGTTCAGACCGTAGATGAGCAGCCTCATTGGCGCATCCGCCGCGCACGCTCGAGCTCGCTGCTTCCGCTCGTGCCACTGGTGCGAGCGAGCATCGTCGCGCAGCCACGCGCGATGTTGGCCGCCGCCGCTCCCGGATCGAAACGCCCGATCGTCTCGATGCATCGCCGCGCCGTGCGCTCGGCATCGGCAAAGTGATAGGTCGCGTCGATCAACAGCCGCGTCAACGCAGGCACGTCACCGGCCGCGAACGCATGGCCCGTCACGCCTTCGACGACGAGCTCGGGCACGCAGCCGCAGCGGTCGCTGACGATGGCCGGGCAGCCGTGGCTCAACGCTTCGTTGACGACGAGCCCCCACGGCTCGCTGAAGCTCGGCAGCACGAGGCACGTGGCCGAGAAGTACTCGCGCGACAGCGGCTCGTCCTGCAAGCTGCCCGTGAAATGCACGGCGGCGCGCACGCCGCAGCGATCGACGGCCGTCTGTAGCGCGTCGTGCAGCGGCCCCGTGCCGACGATGCGGAGCTGGGCATTCGACAGCGTCTCGCGCACGCGCGCGAACGCCTCGATCAGCGTACCGATGCCCTTTTCTTCCGAGAGCCGGCCGACGTACAGAAACACCGGTGCATCGCTCCTCCGGTGCGCGATGCGCTCGGCGAGCGCATGCTCGCGCGAATACCAGGGCGGCAAGGCCGCCGCCTGGCACGGCACGAAGATCTTCTCGCGCTTGGCGCCGAGCGACATCAGGTATTCGAGACTGCGCTCGCCGAAGCCGAAATAACCGTCGCACAGCGCGAAGAACACGCGCTTCGGAATCGATGTGACGAGCTTTCGCGGTCGATCGCGCGCGGTCGAGTCGCAGAAGACGGCGCGGCGCTTGCGCGTGACGATGCACGCGGCCAGCATGGCCCAGTACTCGGGCCGGTGATAGCCGGGCAGCACGACGAGATCGGTCTTGGCCTTCAACACTTCCCGCGTGAGCCGCGCGGTCATCTTCCAGAGCGGCACGTCCTCATAGCAGCCGTCGAACAACTTGTGCATCGGATAGCGATGAAACGAATAGTCGACGTCCGAAAAGCCGATGCGGTCCATTTCGGTATCCGCGATCTGCACGATCGAGTAGCGGATCGAGCCCGCCGTCGACGACTTGTACAACGCCGACAGCACCGCACCCTTATGGCGCGACCATACGACGTTATGAAAGATCGTCACTGTTGCCGTCATTTGAAGTCTTCCGTGTCAGGTCGTCTCGAGCGCGCGGTAACGCACGCAAAAATCCGCGTAGGTGGCTTGGATGCCCGCTTCGAGATCGATCGTCGGCTGCCAGCCCATCTCTTTGAGGCGTGAGACGTCGAGCAGTTTTTGCGGCGTGCCGTCGGGCTTCGACGCATCGAACACGATCTCGCCGTCGAAGCCGACCACACGCGCGACGCAATGCGCGAGCTCGCGGATCGCTAGATCCTCTCCCACGCCGACGTTGTACATGCCGTCGACCAGGTCGTGCTCGAGCACGAAGCGCGTGGCCGACGCGAGATCGTCGACGTGCAGGAACTCGCGCCGCGGCGTGCCGGTGCCCCACACGGTCAGCGTCGGCGCATGCGCGACGCGCGCCTCGTGGGCCTTGCGGATCAGCGCGGGCAGCACATGGCTGCCCTGCGGGTCGTAGTTGTCGTTCGGGCCGTACAGGTTCGTCGGCATCAGCGCGACGTACTGCGTGCCGTATTGACGGTTGTACGCTTCGCACAGTTTCAGGCCCGCGATCTTCGCGATCGCATAAGCGTCGTTGGTCGGCTCGAGCGGCGACGTGAGCAGGTATTCCTCGCGAATCGGCTGCGGACACAGCTTCGGATAGATACACGACGACCCGAAGAACACGAGCCGATCGACGTGAGCCCGGTACGCCGCGTCGATCACGTTCGTCTCGATCTCGAGATTCTCGTAAATGAACGAGGCGGGCCGCGACGCATTCGCGAGGATGCCGCCGACGCGCGCGGCCGCGAGCAATACGACGTCGATGCGTTCGGCGTCGAAGAAGCGGTTCACGGCGCGCTGATCGAGCAGATCGAGTTCCTCATGCGTGCGCAGCACGAGATCGCGGTAGCCCTGCGCGGTCAGCTCGCGCACGAGCGCCGAGCCGACCATGCCGCGATGTCCTGCGATGTAAATGCGGGCGTTCTTGTCCATGTTCGTCACCTCACTCCTCACTCGTGATGCTCTAGCGCCGGAAAGCCGGCCATCGTCACGAGCGCGTCGCGACGCGCGAGCTGATAGTCGGCGCGCACCATCTCCTTGACGAGCGCCGCGAACGACGTGCGCGGCTGCCACCCCAGCTTCGCATGCGCTTTCGACGGATCGCCGAGCAGCGTTTCCACTTCCGTGGGCCGGAAATAACGCGGATCGACGCGCACGATCACGTCGCCTGGCGTCATACGGACGTCACGGTTCTCCACGTGCTCGACGATGCCGACCTCGTCGACGCCACTGCCTTCGAACCCCACCGTCACGCCGAGTTCGGCGGCCGCATGCTCGACGAAATCACGCACGCTGTACTGCTCGCCCGTCGCGATGACGAAGTCCTCGGGCTCTTCCTGTTGCAACATCAGCCATTGCATGTCGACGTAGTCGCGCGCATGCCCCCAGTCACGCAGCGCCGCCAGGTTGCCCAGATACAGCTCTCTTTGCAGGCCGACGGCGATGCGTGCGAGCGCGCGCGTGATCTTGCGCGTGACGAACGTCTCGCCGCGCACCGGCGATTCGTGATTGAACAGAATCCCATTGCACGCGTAGATGCCATACGCCTCGCGATAGTTGATGGTCGTCCAGTACGCGAACAGCTTGGCCACCGCATATGGACTGCGCGGATAGAACGGTGTGCTCTCGCGCTGCGGCACTTCCTGCACGAGCCCGTAGAGCTCGGACGTCGACGCCTGGTAAAAGCGCGCCTTCTTCTCCATGCCGAGAATGCGCACGGCTTCGAGAATGCGCAGCGCGCCGAGTCCGTCGGCGTTGGCCGTGTACTCGGGTTCGTCGAACGAGACGGCGACGTGGCTCTGCGCCGCGAGGTTGTAGATCTCGTCGGGCTCGACGTGCTGGATCACGCGCATCAGGCTCGCCGAGTCGGTGAGATCGCCGTGATGCAAGAAGAAACGCTGATCCCGATCATGCGGATCGCGATACAGATGATCGATGCGATCCGTGTTGAAAATCGACGTGCGGCGCTTCAGTCCATGCACCAGATAACCCTTCTCGAGCAGCAGCTCGGCCAGATACGAGCCGTCCTGCCCGGTAACGCCGGTAATCAATGCGACTTTCGAATTCATCGTTGGTCCTCTTGCTGGTGAAGGCCGCGCCTAAAAACGCGCTTGACGCGGCTTGGGTTCGATATCGCAGCGGGCGCCGCTTTCATGTCCTCATTCGGAGATGCTCTCGTAGCCGTAGTAACCGCCGTTGTACGAGCCGCCGAGGATCGGCATGGCCGGTGGCACGTCGGTCAGCAGCACGCCCTTCAGATTCACGCCGCCCGTCTCGAGACGCTTGGCGGTCTCGGTGATCTCGCCGATCGGATGGCGGCCATAGCGCACGACGAGCAGCGTCGTCCCCGCGTACTTGCCGATCACCGTCGAGTCGGTCACGGCCAGCACCGGCGGCGTATCGATGATCACGAGGTCGTAGCCGCGCGAGATCGACTCGAGCACCTCGTGAAAGCGCTCGCTCATCAAGAGCTCGGACGGGTGGCTCGGCAGCGTGCCCTTGGTCAGCACGTCGAGGCCCGGCAGCACCTCGTGCTGAATCACGCTGTGCGGTTCGACCCCGCGCAGCACGTCGGACAGCCCCGGCTGATGCCGCACGCCGAAGTGCGAATGCACCTCACCGCGCCGCATGTCGCCGTCGACCACCAGCACGCGCTTGCCGGCCGAGGCGACGAGCGCCGCAAGGTTCACGGACAGGAACGACTTGCCGGCATCGGGCCGCGAGCCCGTCAGCATGACGATGTTGTTGGGTGCCTGATCGAGCGAGAGCTGCAGCGTCGTGCGCAGACTGCGCACGCCCTCGACGGCGATGTCCTGCGGCGATTGCGCAGCCAGCACGTGCAGCCCCTGGCGCCGCATCATCACGTTCTGCTGCAGCCGCAGTTGCAGGCCGCTGCGCGGCACCACCGCGAACACGGGCACGCCGATCGCGTTCTCGATCTCGTCGGCACGCTCGACACCGCCGTACAGCGCCTTCTTCATGAACGCGACGACGATGCCGACGAATAGCCCGCCGCCAAACCCGATCAGGATCACGATGATGCGCTTGGGCCACACGGGCTCGTCAGGCGTCTCGGCAAAATCGACGACGCGTACGTTGCCGATCTGCCCCGCCTTGATCACGCGCAACTGTTGCGCGCTGTTGAGCAGGTTCGTGTAGAGCTCGGTGTCGACGCGCACATCGCGCAACAGCCTTAGCGCGGTCTGCTCGGTATCGGGCAACGCCGCGACGCTCTTCGACATCTGGCCTTGCGCGCTCTGCAGCTGAGCGATTTGCGCATCGAGCGCGGCCACGGCCGGGTGGCTCGCGGTGAAGCGCTGCGAGAGATCGGCACGCTGACGCTGCAAGTCGGCGAGCTTGGTCTTGTTGTCGACGACCTGTTGCAGCAGCAGCCGGCTTTCCTCGCTGAGGTCCACCGTGCCGTGGCTGTTACGGAACGTGTTGTAGCGCTGCTCGGCGTCGTCGAGCTCGTGACGCAGTTGCGGCAACTGCTGATCGAGGAACGCCAGCGTATGCTCGGCTTCGGCCGAGCGGCGATCCATGTCCTGCTTGATGAACTGACGCGCGACGCCGTTCACGATGTCGGCGGTGAGCTTCGGATTCGAGCCTTCGAGGCTCAACGCGATGACGCCCGATTGCAGCGCGGTCTCCGTGACCTTCAGCGCCTTCTGCAAGTGGCTGACCGTATCGACGGTCGACGCGCGCGACAGCTCGAACTGCGTCCCGGGGCGCGCCCTCAGTTGATCGACGTGCACGAGCACGGGCCCCGCCGACGAGACGCCCGTGACGTCCTCGCCCACGCGTCCGCTCGCGATCGCGATACCGTCGGGATCGGCGAGCGTGAACGTGCCGGCCGGTCCCGCCGTCAACGTGAAGTTCTTCCCGTACAGCGATGACGGCGTCTCGAACCGCGCCATCGCCATTTTCTCGTTGCCCCACGCGAAACCGCCAAGGTCCATGAACGGCTCGACGGTGAAGCCCCATTTGCCCGTCGTCAGCGCAGCCAGCAAGCCGCCGATCACCGGCAGCGTGCGCGGCTGTGCGGTGATGTCGATGTGCAGGTTGTTCACGGTCGCCTCGGTGACGAGACGAGAGCGCAGCAACTCGACCTGCGCGGCCGTCGTCGCCTTGCGTTCGAACATCCGCGAGAGCGGCTCGATGGTCTGCTGCTGGTTACCACCGCCCCCGCCGTTGTCGGCGTTTTGCGCATCCTCGACCTGAATCATCGCGTCGGCCTTGTAGACGGGCCGCGCGAGGAATGCATAGCCGGTGGCGATCAAGAGCCCGGCGAGCGTGATCGAGACGATGAGGCGCCAGTTCGCCACGATCGCCTGCAGATAGTCGGTTAGACGCAACTCGTCGGTGGCCGAAACGTCGGTGTAGCGGTTATCGAAATTCATGCCCATATCGGTTGCCCATATCAGAGGCGCACTTCGTCGCGTGCGTAGCGCGCCGAAGTGCGGATATCGCGACCCTCCCGTCACTTGGTCACGATGGCGGCCGTCAGCCCTGCGTTGATGGCTGGCAGGAACAGGTTCAGCACACGGTTGAACTTCACGAGCGCGCCGTTATCGACGTAGACGACGTCCTTCGGCTGCAGCGCGAACTGATTCGCGAGCACCATCGAAACCGGCGACGTCGCATCGAGGTGATAGATCTGCGGATTGGCGCTGGTCGAATTGCGGATCACGAACAATTGCTTGGCCTCGGCCGTGTTCGGATTGAGGCTGCCCGCCTGCGAGAGCGCTTCGGCCAGCGTGAGCCTGCCGTCGCGCATCGGCATGACCGTCGCAGGCTTGTTGACTTCGCCCATCACGTAGACGCCGTTTTCGTCGCGCGAGTCCACGCGCACCATGTCGCCCGGCTTGAGCACGATGTCCGACGGGCTGTGCCCCGCTTTCACGAGCTGGGGGAAGTCCAGCGGATACGTGGTGCCGTCGCGCACGAGCGTGACGCGGCTTTGGTCCGCGCCGTCGGTGAAACCGCCCGCGCGGCCGATCGCCTCCGTCAGCGTCATCGGTATGTCGGTGATCTGCATGCTGCCGGGCGTGCGCACCTGGCCTTCCATGTAGATCTGCGTCGCACGGAACGAGGCGATGCGCACCGTGACCTCGGGTTTCTTGTAGACCTTGCTGATGCGCTCGACGATCTTGCGCTGCACCTGCTCGACACTGTCGCCGGCGACGTGCACGGTGCCCGCATACGGGAACTGCACGTTGCCCGCCTCGTCGACGACGAACCCAGGCGCTGCATCGGACGTTCGCGTACTCTGCGCCGGCTGACCGAGTGCGGCCGCGAGCTCGGGGTGATCCCATACGGTGATTTGCAGCACGTCGCCAGGGCCGAGGCGATAACCGCTCGGCTTGCCGAACAAGCTCTGCGTCTGTGCGGGCAGCGTCTGCTGCGCCGCCTGGTCATTCATCTGCCGGATCAACGCCATGTTGATGTCGGTGATGGGCACCTGCTTGCCTTGCTCCGCCGTGGCGCTGTATTCGCCGCCGGTCTCGGCGACGGTCGCCGGCGTCACCATGCGCTGGCCAGGCACGATCGAGCAGGCCGACACCATGCCCGCCACCGCGATGAAGACATAAGGCGAAATCGCGCGAAGGCGCATCTCTGGGTAGCACATGATTTTTCCTCCATGCCGGTTGTTACGCTCGTCGTTGCTCATCGCCATCGGTACGCTCAATACGCGTTGCTGTTCACGAGACCCTTGACCACGGTCGCGGCGATGATGCGCATGTCGAGCGCGAACGACCAGTTGCCCAAGTAGTACAAATCGTGCGCGACGCGCCGCTCCATCTTTTCGATGCGGTCGGTCTCGCCGCGATAACCGTTGATCTGCGCCCATCCGGTGATGCCAGGTTTGATCCGATAGCGATGGATGTAGCCGGCGACGACTTTCTGATAAAGGTCGTCGTGCTCGAGTGCATGAGGCCGCGGTCCGACGACCGACATGTCGCCGCACAGGACGTTGAAGAACTGCGGCAGCTCGTCGAGGCTCGTGCGGCGCAGGAACGCGCCCAACTTCGTGACGCGCGGATCGTGCCGTACCGCCTGCTGGACGACGCCGGGCGCTTCCCGATGCACGCGCATCGAGCGGAATTTGTAGATCGTGAACACGCGCCCGTCGGCGCCCTTGCGCTTTTGCTTGAACAGCACGGGCCCGTGCGAGGACAGCTTGACGGCGATCGCGATCGCGAGCAGCAGCGGCGCGAGGCCGACGAGCGCGCAGGCCGCGAACACGCGATCGAACACGTCCTTCTTGAGCATGGCGCTCGGCGAGAGCGGCGAGGCGACCAGGTTGATCGCCGGCACGCCGATCAGGTCGATCACGCCGCTGTCGAACAGCGCGAGGCTGCGCACGTCGGGCATGAAGCGGATGTTCACGAGATCGTTTCGGAACTCGCCGATCACGCGCAGGATCGTGGGCTCTTCCGACAGTGGCAGCGCGAGCCACACCTCATGCAGATCGGCGTTGCGCACGTGCTTGGCGAACGCCTCGAGATCGTGGAATCGCACGGCACGCGCCTCTTCGCCCCGGCTCGAGCGGTCCCCATAAAGCAGGTCGAACCCCGGCATGCCGAACCCTGGCATGTCGTGCCCCGGCGCGGCCGTGTCATTGCCCGGCGTGTAGATGGCGCTCGCACGAAAGCCCGTGCCCGGCGCCGCTTCGATGCGACGCAGAATCGCGTCGCAGTGCGGTCCGCCACCGACCAGCGCGACCTGGTGCAGGTTCATGCCGGCATGGCGCAGGCGCGCGAGCACTGCGTGCGCGACGAGCCGATAGGCGATCAACAGCGAGCCCGCGAGCGCGCTCCAGTACACGAACCACAGGCGCGACACGAGGTCGATCTGGCGCAGCGAGAACATCGCCGTCAACGCACACCCCTGCACGACGAACCACGCGAGGGCGACCTGTCCCGCTAGTACGCGCTTGGAGCGGCCGCGCCACGACTCGTACACGCCGAATACCGGAAACAGCACGAGCGCGAATGCTGCCGTGAAGAACGCGAAGCCGTCGGTAAAGCCGCGCTGGCCCCACTCGGCGAAACGCAGATGCGATGCGAGGGCGGCAGTAGCGATGATGAGCGCGACGTCGCCCAGTCGCGCGAACAAGCCTTGTAAATCACGCATAGGGATCCTCCACGCTTCGAGGCGCGCCGGAACGCGACGCGGCCTCGTCGCCGCCTGTCGCTTGAGCAGGGCAGCGGCCGTATTGATCCTCGAAGCGCACGATGTCGTCTTCGCCGAGATACGCACCCGATTGCACTTCGATGATTTCGAGCGGCACTTTGCCCGGGTTGTCGAGCCGATGGCGCACACCGAGCGGGATGAACGTCGATTCGTTCTCCGAGAGCAGGAACTGCTCGTCGCCGCGCGTCACGAGCGCCGTGCCGCGCACGACGACCCAGTGTTCGGCGCGGTGATGGTGCATCTGCAACGACAGCCGCGCGCCCGGCGAAACGACGATGCGCTTGACCTGAAAGCGCTCGCCATGATCGATCGAGTCATAGAAGCCCCACGGACGTCGCACCTTGCGATGCGCGTCGGCTTCGGGTGCGTGCTCGGCCTTGATGCGCGCGACGAGCCCTTTCACGCGCTGCACGTGCGAGCGGTCGGCCACGAGCACGGCATCGGGCGTCTCGACGACGACGACGTTGGTCGTGCCCACGCACGCGACGAGCCGCCCTTCCGAGTGCGCATAGGTCGAGGTCGCGCCTTCCAGCACGACGCGGCCGCGCGCGACGTTGCCGCACTCGTCCTTCTCGAGGGCATCCCAGACGGCGTCCCACGAGCCAAGATCGGACCAGCCCGCGTCGAGCGGCACGACGACACCGCGGCACGGCGCATCGATGGTGCCGATGCGCTCCATCACCGCATAGTCGATCGAATCGGCCGGCGCGCGCGCGAACGACTCGGGCGCCGGCCGGAAGTGCTCGCCTTCGACCGTGCCGTCGACGAATGCCGCGAGGCAAGCGTCGTGCATCTCCGGGTGCATGGCACGGAGCACGTCGAGCCACACCGAGGCGCGCATCACGAAGATGCCGCTGTTCCACCAGTAGGTGCCCGCCGCGACATACTGCGCGGCAAGCTCAGCCGCGGGCTTTTCGACGAATCGGTCGAGTTGATGGCTGCCGTCACCGAGCGCCTCGCCGATGCGGATATAACCGAAGCCCGTATCGGGGCGCGTGGGTGGCACGCCGAGGGTCGCGATCACGCCGCGTTCGGCGTGCCGCGCAGCCAGCTCGATCGCCTGCTTGAGCGCCTGAACGTCGGCGATCGCATGGTCGGCGGGCATGACGACGAGGATGGCGTCCTCGCCTTGCTCGCACGCCAGCGCCGCGGCAAGCGTCAGCGCAGGCGCCGTGTCGCGCCGCGCGGGCTCGACGATGAGCCGAGGCACGACGCCGCTTGCGCGCAACTGCTCGTCGATAATGAAGCAGTGCTCCCCGCCGCACACGACAATAGGCGAAGCAGCGAGCGTCCAGCCGTCGGGGAAGCCGTCGAGGCGGTGCACGGTCGCCTGCAGCAGCGAATCGGAACCCACCACATCGATCAACTGTTTCGGAAAGTGCTCGCGCGACATCGGCCACAACCGCGTGCCCGAGCCGCCTGCGAGGACAACGGGGACGATGCGCTTGCACGGCGCGTACGTCGCCTCCGAAGCGGCGGGCGCAGCGTCGTGCACGGCCTCTCCCGCCTTCGCCTGGATGGCCGGCACCGGTGCCATGCCAGCATGGCCGACGCCGTCATCGCGTCGTTCGTGAAGCCTCATACCGGTTCTCCTTGTTCTCAACCGCCCGCTTCGCGGCGGCTTTGCATGCGGAACTCGGTGGGCGAGATCATCATGCGTTTGCGGAAGATCTTCGCGAGACGGTCGCCGTTGCCCATGCCGCTGCGCCGCGCGATCTTGTCGACGGGCAGTTCCGAATCGATGAGCAAGCTGCACGTGATGGCCAGACGGGCCTGCAGCAGATAGTCCGACGGCGTCATGCCGAGCTCGAGCTTGAAACGGCGCAGGAAATTGCGCTCGCTCATCGCGGCGACCTGTGCCGCATCGGCGATCGAGATCGGCCGCTCGCAGTTCTCCTGGAGCCAGCGCGCAGCCGCGCGGATCTTGTCGCCGGCGGTCGCCGCGCCGGCGTCGCCGAGCAGCGGCACGAAGCGCGAGCTCGCGCCCGGCATCATGCGTTCGGCGACGCTGCGCGCAATATCGAGGCCCAGGTCGCGCTTGACCATCGCCAGCGCACCTTTCATCGGTTCGAGCCGGTCGCTCGTGTCGGCGGCCGCGCTCACCTCGCCATTGGTCTGACGCAAGTACGAGCCGAACAGGTAATCGCGGTCGCGATTGGCGATGCCGGCCGCATCGAGCACCTCGCGGCCTTCGTCGATCGCACGCACGGCGGCCGTGTTGGTCTCTACGCGCCGCAGCCAGCCGATGAGCCGCTCGTCGCCGGCGGCGGCGCGCGCGCCCTTGCCGCCCGCAATGAACAACGCGTCGAAGCCGCTGTAGTGGCGGGCGTCGAGCCCGTCGGTCCACACGCGCACCGACGACGAACACGTCACGTTGCCGCCGCGTGCCGACAGGAACGACACGTCATAGATCCACTCGTCGCCGGCGCTCGTGGCGACGAGCTCGTTGGCGACATGAAACACTTCGGCCACGAGCCCGGTGCCGAGCAAGGCACAATCGTCGAACAAGACGATCGCGATGCGGCGCGTGGCGCACTTGATGCTCTGTGCAGGAGCATGCAACCAACCCATGAGCGCAGGTTCGATACTCGCGTAAGGCATGGCTTTTCCCTCAACAATCGTTGCCTGCATCCCGATCCGGTCTCGAACCCAACCCTGCTCGCAGTGCATCATAGACAGCGCCATTCGCCATTGCGGACGGCATGACGCAAAGTACCGACATGTTGGCGGAATACATACCGCTCGATGTCGTCTAAATATGACGCTGCAAATCATCAGAATTGCAACTCGAAGTCGAGACCAATCGGACAAATTCCAATTAATGCTGCAATTTTCACCCATCGTATTAGATGAAAATCCCCGTCTCGAGCCGGCGATGCATACCGGCACGAAGTCGTCGCCGAGCGGCGAACCCCGTTTTGTTGTTTGGCCTGAAGGGTGGTGGAAGAAGACTCGGCCTCGTGCGAGCCGATGATGTCGAATGCGCGCGGGCTACGCCCGGCGATGCCGTGTCAGGAAAGGATGGAGCAGATATCGTGCCGTGCCTGACTACCGCCGGAGCACGCCTGTTCCTGAGCGCGTTGACTCCACGATAAACGGTGCGCGATGAGCGATATGTTATGTAGAGCACATTGGCACACGACCACCCGTCAAAGAACGCCGCCGTTCTCCGGCATATCGTTCCGATTCTCCTCTACATTAAATCGTTAATCATTTATTACCTCGATCCGGATGTTTCACTTTTGATTCAATTTTTATCATTCGCCGAATTTCGCAATATGAACGAAAACACGGGAATTAGCTCGCAAATCAATAAATATGTGAAATCAAACCGCAAGTCTGTAGCGGCAACAATTTCGCGCGCTGGTTATGTGCAACGCACCATGCAAGCCCCGGGCCAGCATGCGGTGAACGGCAGTGCAAGCCGTATCTGGCCGGCACCTCGCCCTCCCTCCGGACACGGGAAGAATTTTCCGTCTATTGCATGACGAATCAAACGCAGCGAAAGTCGGCTGAAACCTTGACCCCACAAGGCTCGCCTCGCGCTGACGCACCTCGCCGGGACGACCCCGACAAATCCGCCACGCCGATTGCGTAAATCGACGGTATTGAGTACTCCCGATTTTTTCCGGTTGCCTGTAGTCTCTTGGCTGCGCGATCAGGTTTCGTCATACGCAAACGTTTGCGCATGCTTACGTGCCTATCCTCGCCCCCGATAGTTCCGAAACGCCTGCGCCTTGGCCCTCCCGGGACGCCGGCTCCTTCGCCTTGGCATGACCGCTTCCTCGCGGACGACGATGCCTTTCCCCTGCGCAAGCAGGAGGACGTGCTCCCGTTGCCGCAGTCGAAGCCTGCGCGCCATTCCCTGTTGACCCGTCGCCCGTGGGCGACAAACGTGCATCGCCGTCGTCGCGATGTGCGGCGCCGCGCCTTGACCTTTTGCTGCGCGCGGGCGCGTTTGCGACAACCAGAACGGAACATGAACGCCTTTTCGCTATTGAACGGCCCCTCGATCGGGGCACTCGCGCGCGGCGCTACCCGCTGCGTCGCGCACACGGCGGCAGGCGCCGCACTCGTCGTCTTGGCAGCCTGCGGAGGAGGGGGTGGTGGTAGCGCAGCCGACCCGACTGCACAGTCGGCGCTGGGAAGCGCCCCGGGCAGCCAGGGCAATGCGGGCAGTCCCGCACCAGTCGTCGCGGCCGGCGCTCAGGGGCTCACTTGCGGCTCGCCCTCGGCCCCTGTCAGCGCGGCTTCCGCGACCGGCGACCTCATCGAAGCCGATACGCCGGGCAGCGACGGCACGCGCACGTTCGGGCTCGGCAGCCCGTTCCAGATCGCGTTCACGACGCGCGCCACGCAACAGGACACGCTCGTGTGGCAGGTGCTCGACAACTGGAACAACGTCCGGGCGAGCGGCCGCTTCACGGTGCAAGGCGGGGCCAGCACAGTCACGTTGAGCTGCTCGTCGACGCTGGCCGGCTACTTCGCCGTGTCGGCCACGCTCGCCAGCGCAAGCGGACAGCTGCAGTCGCGCGGCACGCGTCCGAACGGCATCGCCACCTTCGGCGTGCGGCCCGACGTGTCGGCCGTGCTGCCGGCCGTCTCGTACGCCCACGAGGACCAGCACCGCTTCGGCGGCCAGGGCACCGACTATCTGAAGCCGGGGCAAACGTGCTGCAGCGGCGACGGCTATCGTCCGCTCTATCCCGACCTCGGCCTGTCGTGGGCCAACGACAACCGCAACTGGTACGTCGAGGAACCGAACGGCCCGAACACCTTCGTGCCGGGCACGAACACGCTGGCGCCCTACTTCCAGGCCGGCGACATCATGCGGCTCATTCAGCTCGACGGCATCCCCGGCTGGGCCAGCCCGACCGGCGCTCAGACGCACGCGTATGCGCCGACTTCCGAATCGGCCTTCCAGAATTACGCGAGCCGCGTCGGCACCGACTCGGCGCAAATCCGCGCGGCCTACTTCGCGTCGCAGTCGAACAACTACTATCAGATCACCTGGGAGCCGGATGCCGGTGGCCCGACGCAATGGCTCGACACCGATGCCAACCTCGTCGCGATGTATCAGGCCGCCTATACGGGCCTGCACTCGACCGACCCGAACGCGGTCGTGATGGGCGTCACCGATTCGATGGTGCGCACGAACACGCAATGGCTCACGCGCCTCGCACCGCTCGGCATTGGCCAGTATCTGGACGGTCTGTCGATTCACGGCTACTACGACGCGGGCACTTCGCCGTCGCACCCGCCCGAGCGTCTGGCGACCGACCCCGATCCGGCCACCGCCGCCAACGCCCTGCCCGCCTCGATGCGCGAGCTGCGCGCCGCCATGTCCCAATACCTGAAGCCCGGTGCACGCCTGTTCGTCACCGAGACCGGCATCAGCTACGACAACGGCACCGCCTATGGCCCCAACTATCCGACCCAGAACGTCCTGTTCGCCCATGCCGCCGTCATCGCCCGCACCCATCTGATCCTGCTCGGCGAAGGCGCCGATATGAGCTACCTCTTCTACTCCTCCGACACGCCCGACTCCCCACCCGGATACGGCCTGTTCTTCGACCTGAACGACGCCCAGGGCGCCTACGGCGCCAGCAACATCAGCCCCAAGCCCGCCGCCATGGCCGTCGCCGCCATGACCCGCATCGTCGACGGCACCTCCACCCTCGGCTATCTGAACAACGTGCCCGCCGGCGTCTACGGCTACGCCTTCCAGCGCCTGAACGGCGGCAAGGTCGTCACCGCCCTGTGGACCCACAATAACGCCAACTGGAGCGCCTCCTCCGGCTTCAGCGCCTCCTACAGCGTGCCCTACAGCCTGCAGGTCGATGCCCCTGGCTCCTCCGGCAGCGTCATGCTTCTCGATGCCATGGGCAACGCCTCTTCCGTCCCTTACGCCGACGGACAGGTCGCGCTCACCCTCACCGAGTCGCCCCTTTACGTCGTCTCCACCAACGCCGCCGTCATCAAGGCCAACGTCACCCCACCTCTAGGGTACGTCGCACACTGACGTAGCGAGGCACCGAAAACCATGGAACACGCCAAGACGCCCGCTTTGCTGACCGACGCCGAGTTCCTCGAAGCCGTCCGTCTCACCCCATTGATCTCGATCGATCTGATCGCATCGGACGAGCACGGCCGTGTGCTCGTCGGTGAACGGCGCCACGCCCCCGCGCGCGGCTCCTGGTTCGTGCCGGGCGGACGCATTCGTAAGGACGAATCGCTCGACGCGGCCTTCGCACGCACCGTCGAGGACGAGCTCGGCATCGCACACGCCGTGCGCGGCGATGCGCGTTTCGTCGGCGTATTCGAGCATCACTACGCCGACGAAAACTTCGCGGCGGCACCCGGCATCTCGACGCACTACATCGTGCTGGCCTACGCACTCGCGATTGCCGGCGATACGCCGCTCACGCGCTTTGCTCAGCATCATCGCTACGCCTGGCTGCTGCCCGACGAACTACGCCTGCGCGAGGACGTGCATGCGTTTACGAAAGCCTATTTCGACAGAGCGCAGCAACCCTGAGGCCTGACGAAAGCGCCCCAAATGAGCCGAACGAACTGCCGAGTATCGAAGACATCTGCCAAGATCTCGCGTCTTTGCGACGAATGGCGCGGTACTCATCCCCGAGCCGCATATGATGCGTCGCATCGAGTGCTGCGCGGCGCTCCGCTCGCGCGGCGTCATGGCCGGCGCAGCGTCCGCCCATCGAATGCTTCATGCCTTCGGGCGAATCCGGCATACATGGCTAAACGCATCGCTATCCTGATCTTCGACGCGTTCTCTCTGATCGAGGTAAGTTCAGTTGCGGAAGTGTTTCGGCTTGCCGACGAAATCGAAATCGAACGCTCGGTCGCGCAGCAAGATCCGCTCCAGCCTGCCTCCGACGTGGAACACGCAGGGCCGCGCGAAGCGCACGAGCCGTACTCGCTGATCGTCGTCTCGAGTACGGGGGGCAGCATCGCGAGCAACGGTTCGATGCGCGTATGGTCTGAGCCGCTGCAAGCGTATGCGTCGATGGGCTTCGACGTGCTGTTCATCGCGGGCGGCCCCGGCGCCGCGCGCCTCAAGGACGATGGCGAGTTTTTGCACCGCCTGCACGAGGTGATGCAAAGGACGCGCGTCGTCAAGGCGATCGGCGAAGGCTTCGCGATCCTCGCAACGGCTCACGCGGTCGGCGCGTATGTCGGCGAGCCGGCGGGCTCGCCGCAAGCGCCCAACGTGCCGCTCGTCGTAGGCGCTAGCGCCCGCGCGGCGCCGCTGATCGATCAGCCGCCGGCCCTCGACGATCCGCTCGGCCCGATCGCGGCCGCCCTCTCGATCGTCAAGCGCGAACGCGGCCCCGAGGTCGCGCGCGAAATCTCCGAGCGCTCGATGCCGGGCGCGTGGCGGCGACTCGGCGCCGTGCTCGGCGAACTCGACGAAGGGGGGGCGCGCGAGAAGATCAACGCTGCGGCACGCTGGATCCGCGAGAACTATGGGCAGCCCATCTCGGTCGCGAAGGCCGCGGAAGTCGCTGCCATGAGCGAGCGCAGCTTCCTGCGTCGCTTCAAATCGCAGATGGGACTCACCCCTTCGGAATATCTGTTGCGCGCGCGGCTCGATGCGAGCTGCCTGCTGCTCGTCGCGACCGATCTGCCCGTCGACAAAATCGCGCGCCGCTGCGGCGTGGGCAGCGGCGACGGGCTCGCCAAGATCTTCCGCAAGCGGCTATCAGTTTCGCCGACCGAATACCGGACCACCGAACGACGCCGCGCGCAAAGCCGTCACTGAGCGTTGACCGGGCGCTTGCTGCCGCGCGCGGTCAGCAGCACGGATACGCCGCCGACGAGCTCGCGCAGCCACGCCACGTCGCCAGGCCGATCGGGCTGCGGATGCCACAACTGATAGCACTTGATGCGCGGAAACGGAATCGGTGCCTCGCGCACGGCCAGCGGCATGAAGCTCGCATAGTGTGTCGCGAAGCGACGCGTGGTCGTAAAGATCAGATCCGACTGCAGCAGCACCTGCGGCACGAGCCCGAAATACGGCAACGTCGTGACGACGCGCCGGGCGATACCGGCACGCGCGAGGCCGAGCTCGATCGCATTGCGCTTGGCGCCGCTGTACGGCGTCGGCGCCAGGTGCGCGCAGGCCATGTATTGCTCGCGCGTGAGCGGCTCATGCGCGAGCGGATGATCGGCGCGCATCAGGCAGACGACCGTGTCGAGGAACAGATCACTGCGTGCAAAGCGCGGCTCGGGCTTGGGCCAGTTGCCGAGCACGAGGTCGACCTCGCCCGCATCGAGCGCGGCCGCATGATCGAGCGAGGGATTGAGCGAATCGATCTCGAGCCGCGCATGCGGCGCGGCCGCGCGAAACTGCGCGACCAGCGTGGGCATGAAGAAATCGTTCAGATAGTCGGGCGCGGCGATTCGAAACGTGCGTCGCGCGCCGGCCGGATCGAATTCGCCGTGCGGCGTCGCCACGAAATCGACGTCGCGCAGTGCGCGTTGTGCGGGGCCCAGCAACGAGGCGCCGAACTCGGTCGGCACCATGCCCGACTTGCCGCGTACGAGGATCGGGTCGCCCAGCAGCTCGCGCAGCTTGCGCAGCGCGGTGCTGATGGCCGGTTGCGTCTGGTTCAGTCGCAGCGCCGTCTGCGTGACGCTGCGCTCGGTCAGCAGGGTGCGCAGCACGCGCACGAGCCAGATGTCGAGGCCACCGGTCTTTTCGATCTCGTCGTCGGACGGCAGTGCGGCGCATGGCGGATCGCGCTGCGTCACGATACGAGCCCGCCCGGCAACGCGCTGATGCGCTTGACCTCCGGCGACTCGAGCCAGCCCGGCGAGCGTGCGCAATACAGCACCATCGGCAGCGCATCCTCGCCCCAGAACAGTTGACGGTTCAACCGGAACGTCGGCACGCCGAAGACGCCGAGCGCGATCGCGTCGTCGATATTGCGCTGCAGGCGTGCGTGGGTATCCGGGTGCTCGATCAACCGCTCGCCATGCGGAACGTGGAGCTGCCGGCACAGATCGGCAAAGCCGTCGGGCGTCGACGGATCGCGCCCGTCACGCCAGATGAAGCGAAAGATTGCGCAGACCGTATGCCAGTCCGCCTCGATGGCCGCGGCGAGCAGCAGCGGCTTCGTCGAATCGAACGGATGCGACGGCGGCATCTTGAAGGGAATGCCGAGCTGCTCGGCCCGAAACAAAGCATGCCGGTAGGTGAAGACACGCTTTTGCGGCACTTCGCCTGCTGGGCGCTGGCCCCAATGCTCATGCAGCGCGTAGACGGAGATGGGCATGAACGTGAACGGCATGCCGGGCCAGCTCTCGTGTTGCTCTAGCAGCAGGTAGGAGAACGGCGAGACGAAATCGTAGAACCATAGCGGCGTGGCCGCATCGATCGCTTGAGTCATGGGGCGCTCCGTTGCGTCTCAGGGGGCAGGCGATCGCCTCGCGCAGCGCCCCCATCCAAGTCGAATCTTACGCGTCGGACGGCGCCTCGTGGGCGTGGTGATATCCGTGCATGAGGCGTTCGCGCACAAAGCCTATGTGCTCGCGCAGCACATAAAACTGATCGGCGTAGGCGAGTGGCATCTTCATGCGATTGACGGACGTTTCGATCTCATCGAGCCGCTCGACGAGCGCGGCCCGCTCCGCCTCCGACGTTTCGTTGAACGCGCCGCGCTCGATCGCGATCAACGCGCCGTACCAGCGGTAGATGCGCGACTTCACACGCCACGCGTACACCGACGGCACGAGCCGCAGGCTCGGGATCAGCACCACGAGGATCGGCACGACGATGACGAGCAGGCGATCGGCCAGGCTCGCGACCCAGAACGGCAACACGCGGTACAGGAAGGTCTTGCCCGACTTGTAATAACGCGCCGCATCGTCGCTGATCGGAAAGTCGTGGACGATCGGTGCCGGGAACTGGCCCGCCGCCTGTAACCAGGTGGCGCCGCCATGCACCTCGCGTGCGGCTTCGATGAGCAGATCGGACAGCGCCGGATGCAGCGAATCGCGCGCGATGAGGTCGGCCGTCGGCGCCACCGTGCGCGCGTTCTCGGGCGGCAGATTCTTGCCGAGATCGATCATGCCCTCCGGGTATGAGATCTCGTTCAAATAGCGAAAGCGCCGCACGTAGGCATCGGCCTGCGTGAACGAGAACAACTCGACCTTCGGCGAATGCGCGAGCTTCGCCATGACGGGCGGCTTGGCCGAATCGCCGGACAGGAACGTCGCGTCGATGCGATGCTCGACGAGCGCCTTGGCCGCGTCCTCGCCCATCAAGGGCAGCAGCTGCGTCGTGCCGCCGGGCTCGATGCCGTTGGCCTTGAGCAGCGCCAACGCCAGCGCGCGCGTGCCGCTGCCCTCGGGGCCGATCGCCAGCCGGCCGCCGGCGAACTGCGACAGGCGCTCGCGCCGCGGGCCCACGTAGAACACGGCGAGCGGCATGTACGAAACGCTGCCGAGCGAGACCAGATGCTTGGCCTCCTTGGCCGGCAATGCATCTTGCGCGATCTCCCGCATGCCGCTCTGCACGAAGGCGATGTCGACGTGCGAAGCCGGATCGGCGAGCCGCTGAAGGTTCTCGAGCGAGCCCTGCGAAGGCAGCACGATGAGCTTGATGCCATCGCGTGCGAGGATCGGCTTGTAGCGCTGCGCGGCGTTCCAGAACGAGCTGTCGGGCGGGCCCGCCGAAATCGTGAGCGTGTTGGGCGGCGCGGGCTGGATCAGACGCACCGCGAGCCAGAGCGCCGCGGCCAGAAACAGCAGAATCGGGCCGAACGAGAGCGCGAGGTCGCGCCACGAAATCGCAACGAAGCGAGCGACGAGCCGCGGGGGGCCGCGGCGGTCCTTGAGCGGATTCATCGGCACATGAGCCGGTCATGCCGGCATCGCGAGTGGGGAGTCGCTGGCGATGGTACACGAATCGCGCGACAGCGAGCGCTAGTTCGGCAGCCAGGGCCTGTTCAGACTAATAACTAATAACAGGTCCTGGCGGCGGCGCCCCCTGCCCTGACGCACGTGCGCACTTGCATCAACTGCGCGCAGACGGCTACGGCGATCGATGCCGGCGCCTTGTCGACGATGCCCGGCACGCCGATCGGGCAGACCATCTGCGTCAACCGCGCGGCCTCGATGCCGCGCTCGACGAGACGACGCTCGAACTTCACGCGCTTGGTCTTCGAGCCGATCATGCCGAAGTACGTGAAGTCGCGCCGCCGCATGATCCGCAGCGCGAGCGAAAAATCGAGCGCGTGGTTGTGCGTCATCACCAGAAAATACGCGCCGGCCGGGGCAGTATCGACGATCGCATCGAGCGTGTCGGTCGCCTCGATCTGCACGTTCGCGGGCACCTCGTCGGGAAAGCACTCGTCGCGCTCGTCGACCCATTGAACGACGCACGGCATCTGTCCGAGCAATGCGATCAGCGCATGCCCGACGTGGCCCGCGCCGAAGAGCACGACGTGCAGCGGCGCGTCCTCGGGCACATGCGCTTGCGCTTGCGAGCGCGGCGAGCGTCCCGTGCTGGCGCGATCGGCGAGCACGCTCATGACGGCTGCCCTGCCATACGCGCCGTGCGCACCGCATGGACGGCCTTCAGGATCTCCTCGGCGGTCGCGGGCGCATTGAGCTGGGGATTGACTTCATACTCGCCCACGCTGGCCACCGCATCGCGAATCGCGAAGAACACCGAGAACGGCAACAGCAGCGGCGGCTCGCCGACGGCCTTCGAGCGGTGAATGCTGTCCTCGGCGTTGCGGTTCTCGAACAGCCGCACGCGCAGATCGGGCGGGCAATCGTTGACGGTCGGAATCTTGTACGTCGACGGCGCATGCGTCATCAGCTTGCCATCGCCCTTCCACCACAGTTCCTCGGTCGTGAGCCACCCCATACCCTGGATGAAACCGCCTTCGACCTGACCGATGTCGAGCGCGGGATTCAGCGATGCCCCCACGTCGTGCAGCACGTCGGCGCGCAGCACGCGCATCTCGCCCGTGAGCGTATCGACGACGACTTCCGACACCGCCGCGCCGTACGAGTAGTAGTAGAACGGCCGCCCCTGCAGCTTGGCCTGATCCCAATGCAGCTTCGGCGTCGCGTAGAACCCGTCTGACCACAGCTGCACGCGCGCCAGATACGCCTTCGCGACGACTTCGGCGAACGGGAGATGGACGTCGCCGATCGACACGCCGTCGTCGGCAAACACCACGTCGGGTGCGCGCGACTCGTCCATCGCGAAGCGCGTCGCCACGAAACGCGCGAGCCGGTCGCGCAGTTGCCGCGCCGCATCCTGTGCGGCCTTGCCGTTCAGGTCCGAACCCGTCGACGCCGCGGTCGCCGACGTATTGGCGACCTTGCTCGTGTCGGTCGCCGTCACGCGCACGCGCTCGAAGCGGATACCGAGCTCATGCGCGACCACCTGCGCGACCTTCGTATTGAGCCCCTGACCCATTTCGGTGCCGCCATGGTTCACGAGTACCGAGCCGTCCGTGTAGATGTGCACGAGCGCGCCGGCCTGATTGAAGTGCGTCACGTTGAACGCAATGCCGAACTTCACGGGCGTCAGCGCAATGCCCTTCTTCAACACCGCGTTGCGCGCGTTGAACTCGCGCACGGCCGCGCGACGGCGGCGGTAGTCGCTCGTTTGCTCGAGCTCGTCGATGAGCTCGTGAATGACGTTGTCCTCGATGGGCTGGCCATACGGCGTCACGTTGCGCTCGCGCTTGCCGTACAGATTGCGGCGGCGCACGTCGAGCGGATCGAGCTTGAGCGCGCGCGCGACGTTGTCGACGATGTACTCGATCGCGAACGCGCCCTGCGGCCCGCCGAAGCCGCGAAACGCGGTATTCGACTGCGTGTTGGTCTTGCCGCAATAGCCTTCGATCGAGACGTCGGGCAACCAGTAGGCGTTGTCGAAGTGGCAGACGGCGCGCGTCATGACCGGGCCGGACAGATCGGCCGAGAAGCCGCAGCGCGAAGTCATGTCGACCGACACGCCTTCGATCGTGCCATCGTCGGCATAGCCGACCTCGTACGCGTAGTGGAAGTCGTGCCGCTTGCCCGTGATCATCATGTCGTCGTCGCGGTCGGGGCGCAGCTTCACGGGGCACAGCAGCTTCCACGCGGCCAGCGCCGCGCAGCACGCGAACAGGGCCGATTGCGATTCCTTGCCGCCGAAGCCGCCGCCCATGCGCCGGCATTCGACGACGACGTTGTGCGACGCCAAGCCGAGCACGTGCGCGACGTGATGCTGCATCTCGGTCGGGTGCTGTGTTGAACACCACACGTGCATGCCGTCGTCGTCCTTCGGCACCGCGTAGGCGATCTGCCCCTCGAGATAGAACTGCTCCTGCCCACCCAGCGTGAGCTCGCCCGCAGCACGATGCGGCGCGTGCGCGATGGCGCCCGACGCGTCGCCGCGCGCGAGCTTCATCGGCGGCAGCACGAACTGCTGCGCCGCACGGGCTGCCTGCGCGGTCAGCACGGCAGGCAATTCCTCGTAATCGATCTGCGCGCGCCGCGCAGCAAGACGCGCCGTGTCGTGCGACGTCGCCACGACGAGAAAGATCGGCTGGCCGACGAACTGCACGAGGCCGTCCGCGAGGATCGGGTCGTCGTGAATGATCGGACCACACTCGTTGACGCCGGGCACGTCCTCGGCCGTGAATACGGCCACGACACCGGGCGTCGCGCGCACGGCATCGAGATTCATCGAAACGATCTTCGCGTGCGCTTTCGACGACAACCCGAGCGCGGCATGCAGCGTGCCGGCTACCAGCGGAATGTCGTCGGTGTAGGTGGCCCGCCCGCTCACGTGCAGATGGGCGGATTCGTGCGGGCGCGAAACGTGCACTTGCTTGAAGCTGCTGCGCTCGCGCGCTTCGGTCAGAAACGGTTCGGCTTGCTGATTCATGTCGCGTACGGAGTTCGGTTTGACGGTTCTGGTGACTGGCGTGGCAAGGCCGGTTTCGGCTTCGTCCTCGGCTTCAGGCGGGCGTATCGAGCGCGACCGAGCGAACGTTGACGGCTTCCGGCGGCAGCGGGTCGGCTGTGCGCGTTTCGAGCCAGAAGCGGTACAGCAGGTTTTGCGCGGTTTGCAGCCGGTACTCGCTCGTCGCGCGCATGTCGGACAGCGGCGCGTAGTCTTTCGCGAGCGCGAGCATGGCCGCCTGCGCCGTCGCTTCGTGCCAGTGCGCATCAAGCAGCACGCCCTCCACATGCGTCGCGCGCTTGGGCGTGGCGGCCATGCCGCCGAATGCAATGCGCGGCGCGCGGATCACCTCGCCGTCCGCCTCGAACGCAAACGCCGCGCACACGGCCGAGATGTCCGAGTCGAAGCGCTTCGCCAGCTTGTAGGTGCGAAACCGCAGATTGGCGCGCGCACCCGTGCGCGTGGGCACCTTCACGGCCGCGACGAACTCGTGCTCGGCCATGTCTTTCTTCTGATAAGCGAGGTACAGGTCCTCCAGCGGCAACTCGCGTTCGGTCTGTCCGCCGCGCAGCACGACGCGCGCACCGAGCGCGATGAGGCCCGGCATCGAATCGCCGATCGGCGAACCGTTCGCGATGTTGCCGCCGAGCGTGCCGGCGTTGCGGATCGGCAGCGACGCGAAGCGCTTCCACATCTCCGTCAACTCGGGATAGTGCCGCGCCAGCTCCGCATAGGCGTGCTCGACGGTCACCCCCGCACCGATCTCGAGCCAACCGTCCGTCACGTCGATGCGCTGCAGCTGCGCGACCTGCCCCACGTAGACGATGTCGCCGAGCGCGCGCATCTGCTTCGTGACCCACAGCCCGACGTCGGTGCTGCCGGCGAGCAGTCGCGCGGCCGGGCGCGCCTCCTTGAGCGCCGCCAGCGCATCGAGCGTGCGCGGCGCATCGAACGACTGGCCCGCATGCTCGTAATGGAACGTCTCGTCGCGCGCGATCGAGGCGAGCGCGCGTGAGAGCGCCTCGACGTCGACGGCTGCTTGCGGACGCGGCAGCTCGAACATGCGCTGCGCCGCGTCGAGAATCGGCCGATAGCCGGTGCAGCGGCACAGATTGCCTGTCAGCGCATCAGCGATGGCTTCGCGCGTCGGAACGGGCGGCTCGTTCAGTGAGTGCTCGGGGCCACCGGTGCAACTGCCGCCTCGCGCGTCGCCACCCTCATAGCCGTGCTTGCGGTACAGCGCCCACATCGACATCACGAAACCCGGCGTGCAGAAGCCGCACTGCGAGCCGTGGCACTCGACCATCGCCTCCTGCACCGGATGCAGCGAACCGTCGCTTTGACGCAGGTCCTCGACCGTGACCAGCGCCTTGCCGTCGAGCGTCGGCAGAAACTGGATGCAGGCGTTTACCGCCTTGAAGTTCACCCGGCCCGCCTCGTCGCGCTCGCCTACCACGACCGTGCAGGCCCCGCAATCGCCTTCGGCGCAGCCTTCCTTGGTGCCGGTGCAATGCGCGTCTTCGCGCAGATACTGAAGGACCGTGCGGGTCACAGGCACATTGCTGACTTCGCGAATCGCCTGGCGGTGATAGAAACGGATCGGCTGGCTCATTGTCTCGAATCGAATAGTGGTTCTCGGGGGCGGCACCCGGCAGCGGGGGGCGCACCGTGCAAGCCGGGCGCGCAGCGAGTGTGCAGATCCGGCAGCGATGTCTCAAAATTAACATCGCCAAATTGGGCAACCCATAGGCACAGCCACATGGGCAGCATATCCGTGCGCCGATATCCCCCTGGCCAGCGGACGGCCAATCTGCTTTGCCGCGACGCACAAAAACCGGTTCCATGTGACAATGACGACTTTGCGCGCCCATGCGAGCCTGCGCTCGCCCTAGCGTCGGCGCGCTCACATCACCTTGGGGCACAAGGGGCTGTTGCAGCCTTTGTGTCCCGACGCCGCACCGTTTTCCACCGCTCGCCCGTTTCGCGATTCATGTCTGCCGTTTCCACCGCCGTTACCGCTCCCTCCGACCGCGCCGTGACCGCGCGCATCGTCGCCGTCGTCTTCTTCACGTTCATCTGCTATCTCGTCATCGGCATTCCGTTGCCTGTGCTGCCTGGCTTCGTGCACGGCGCACTGCGCTTCGGCTCCGTGCTCGCCGGCGCCGCGATCAGCGTGCAATACGTCGCCACGCTGGCCTCGCGCCCGCATGCCGGGCGCTGCGCCGACACGCTGGGGCCCAAGCGCACCGTGATGATCGGCCTTTGCGCGTGCGGCGCCAGCGGCGCGCTGCTGCTGGCCGCCACGGCATGTGCAGCGTGGCCCTTGCCGAGCCTGGCGCTGCTCGTGCTGGCACGGCTCACGCTTGGTTTCGGCGAGAGCTTCGTCGGCACCGGCGCCATCCTGTGGGGCATCGGACGTGTCGGCCCCGCGTACAACGCGCGCGTCATCTCGTGGAACGGCATCGCAACTTATAGCGCGCTCGCGGTCGGCGCACCGGCCGGAGCCGCGCTGACCCACGCGTTCGGCGTCTGGGCGCTCGGCCTCGTCACGCTGGCGCTGGCCGCGCTCGGCTACCTGCTCGCGTCCCGTATCGCGTCCGTGCCGCTCGTGCATGGCGAGCGCATGGGCTATGCGAGCGTGTTCCTGCGCGTGTTGCCGCACGGTGTTGGGCTCGCACTCGGCGCAGCCGGCTTCGGTTCGATCGCCACGTTCATTGCGCTCTACTACACGGCGCGCGGCTGGTCGAACGCCGCACTCGCGCTGACGCTGTTCGGCGCGCTGTTCGTCGGCGCACGGCTGTTGTTCGCCAATGCGATCAACACCTATGGCGGGTTTCGCGTGGCCGTCGTGTCGCTGTCGTTCGAATGCGCGGGCCTGCTGTTGCTGTGGCTGGCGCAGTCGCCGCACGCGGCGCTCGCGGGTGCAGCCCTGACCGGCTGCGGCTTCGCGCTGGTGTTTCCGTCGCTCGGGGTCGAAGCCGTCGAACTCGTGCCGCCGGCGAGCCGTGGTGCGGCGCTGTCGGCGTACTCGGTGTTCTTCGACCTGTCGCTCGGCGTGATGGGGCCCCTTGCGGGCTATGTAGCGGGCGCATTCGGCTATGCGTCGGTGTTTTTTGTGGCGGCGCTGGCCGCCGCTGCGGCCGCGGCACTGTCGGCCACGCTGTATCTGCGGCACGCGCGCGTGGCTCGGGCTGCCACCCAGCGCTGACTGCGTGCATTCCTGAGTCTTGCTTGGCTGTGCGCCGCCGGCCGGCCGCATCGTGCTGTCTTTCAATATTTAGATATGACGCATGGATGCGGCCGATGCCATTTGAATTTTTGATAATCAAAAAACCCAATTAGCTTATCGGTAAATTTTATATACAACCCACAATAACCTACCAATACTAATAGGATCAAGGGCGACAGAACTTTCCACCCGGTCGATTTAGCGAGTTAATCTCGATCGACTCCTTGATTTTCCGCACCATTGGCTCTTACGATAGTCGCCTTTCCCGCCCTATAAAAAAGGAAGAGGCATATATGTCGTCATGGCAACCTGATCCGACGTTTTATCCCTCTGCGCGCCTGGCCGCCGACGCGCCGAAGGAAACGCTTGCTTATGTCGCGACGTTCGATCCGACGCGGCAAATGCCCGACGAGCTGGCTGTAGTGGACGTCAATCCCGGTTCGCCCGACTACGGCACCATCCTCAATCGCATTCCCATGCCCAATAAGGGCGACGAATTGCATCATTTCGGCTGGAATGCGTGCAGCTCACACCTGTGCCCCAACGCGCCGCACCCGCATTCGGAACGCCGTTATCTCGTCGTGCCCGGTTTGCGCTCCTCGCGCATTCACATTCTCGATACGAAACCCGACCCGCGCCGTCCCAGCATCGTGCGCGTGCTCGAACCGGATGAAGTGGCGAAAAAATCGGGCTATACGCGTCCGCACACCATCCATTGCGGCCCGCAAGGCATCTACGTCGTTTCGCTCGCGAATGCCCAGGGCGAAGCGCCGGGCGGCATCTTCCTGATGGACCACGACACGTTCGATATCCGCGGCCGATGGGAAATCGATCGCGGCCCGCAGGAGCTCGCCTACGATGCCTGGTGGCATCTGGGCTACGACACGCTCGTCTCGAGCGAATGGGGCCTGCCCGCGACGTTCGAAAATGGCCTGGTGCCCGAAGTGCTGCTCGGCGGCAAATACGGCCACCGCCTGCATTTCTGGGACCTCAATACGCGCAAGCACAAGCAGACGATCGACTTCGGTGAAGAGAATCAGCTCGTCTTCGAACTGCGCCCCGCGCACGACCCGACCAAGGCGCACGGCTTCGTCAACTCGGTCATCAGCCTCAAGGACCTATCGGCCTCGATCTGGACCTGGTATCGCGACGGCGACAAGTGGGCCGCGCGCAAGGTCATCGAGATCCCCGCCGAGCCGGCCGATCCCGCGCTGCTGCCGCCATTCCTCAAGGGCTTCGGCGCCGTGCCGCCGCTCGTGACCGACATCGCGCTATCGCTCGACGACCGCTTCCTTTACGTCGCCTGCTGGGGCACCGGCGAAATGCGCCGCTACGACGTGTCCGATCCGCATCGGCCCGAGCTCGTCGGTTCGGTGCGCGTCGGCGGCATCGCTTCGCGCGCCAGCCATCCGGCGGCCGGCGGCGCGCCGCTGAACGGCGGTCCGCAGATGGTCGAGGTGAGCCGCGACGGCAGCCGCGTCTACTTCACGAACTCGCTGTACGGCGCGATCGACGACCAGTTCTATCCGGACGGCATCAACGGCTGGATGGTCAAGCTCGATGCGGGCGCGTCGAGCGGCCTCGCGTTCGATCCCGAGTTTTATCTCGAGTGGCCGAAGACGCATCGTCCGCACCAGATCCGTCTGGAAGGCGGCGACGCGTCGTCCGACTCCTACTGCTACCCGTGACCGGCACGCCGCGCGCCTCATGAGCCTGTCCCTCACCACGAACGCCGCCACGAGCTGGGCCGCCATCTTCGGCAGCGGCGTATTTCACGGCATCAATCCGGCGATGGGCTGGCTCTTCGCAACCGCGCTCGGCTTGCAGCGCGGCAACCGCCTCGCGCTGTTCATGGCGTTGCCGCCGCTTGCGCTCGGCCACGCGGCGTCGGTGTTCGTCGTCACGTCGTCGGCGCTCGCGTTCGGTATCGTCGCCAAGGCCGGCGATCTGCGGCTCGTGATGGGCGCCCTGCTGATCGGCTGGGCGCTCTATCACCATCTGTACGGCCATCGGCACCGCGTGCAGGTCGGCATGACGGCGGGCTTTCTCGGTCTCGCGCTCTGGTCGGCGGCCACGGCCACGCTGCATGGCGCGGGCCTCATGCTGATTCCCGCGCTGATGCCGCTGTGCAGTCCCGGCGCGCCCACGCTCACCGGCTCGATGATCCCTGCCGTGCAGGCGACGCTCGTGCACACCGTCGTCGCCTCGCTGACCAGCACGGCGATCGCGGTGGCGGCCTACGAGTATCTGGGCCTCGGCATCCTGCGCCGAGGCTGGATCAACTTCGACTGGCTTTGGTCGGGCGCGCTCGTCCTGACTGGCGTCGTGTTGCTGGTGCTCGGGTGACCCTCGGGTGACCCTCGGGTGATCCTCGGGTGATCCTCGGGTGATCCTCGGGTGACCCTCGGTAATCGACACGCGCGGCGGTCAGGCACGAGCCGCCGCCCACCCTGATCAACGAGCGCGCGCGCTCCCCGACAACGACTGTTCGAGCGCGGCCACGCCGGCCGGCAAGTCGACGCCCACCCCGAGGTCGACCATCGTGCGGCCCAGTGCGTGCAGCGTGCGGAACAGGTTGTGTTCGCGGCATTGCTCGCCCATCTGTCCGATGCGCACGATCGGCAGACCGAACGAGCCCGAAATCTCGACCTGATGGTGGCGTGAGATATGGCCGCACACATCGTTGGGGCTGAAGCCGTCGGGCATTTGGATCCCGACGACCGAGTTCAGCCGGCATGGCTCGGGCGCATACAGCGCCAGGCCCAGCGCCGAGATGCCCGCTTGCAGGGCGAGCGAGCACTTCAGATGGCGTGCGAAGCGCTTCTCGAGCGTTTCGGCGCACACGAGCCGCAGCGCCTCGTGCAGTGCGAGCACGCCCGAGACAGGCGCCGTGTAGTGATAGCCCGCGTTGTGCCAGAAATTCTCGGCCAGCGACGCATCGAGACACCAATGCGCGCCCACGCGCTCGCGCGTCTTCACACGCTGCCAGGCCGCGTCCGAGAATGCGATCAGCGACACGCCCGGGATCGAGGACAATCCCTTCTGCCCGCCGGTGATGACGGCGTCGATGCCCCACGCATCCATCTCGAGCGGCATCGTGCTCAACGTACAAACGGCATCGACGACGACGAGCGCGCCCGCCGCCTTCGCGAGCGCCGCGATGTCCTTGAGCTGATGATTCCAGACCGTGTTCGAGGTCTCGCCTTGCACGATCGTGACGATCTCCGGCCGCTCGCGCGCGAGTGCCGCGCTCACGTCGTCGAGGCTCGCGACCGCACCGTCGGGCACTTCCAGCACGGCGACGTCGGCCCCGCAGCGCTGGGCCATCTCGGCCATGCGCGCACTGAAGAAGCCGTTCTTGATCGAGAGCACGCGCGTGCCCGACCAGGCGAGGTTCGAGATTGCCATCTCCATCGCGGCCGAGCCCGGGCCCGCGACGCCGAGCACCCATTTCGAGCGCGTCTGAAACACATAGCGCGCCATCTCCTTGACCTGCCCGATCACCTTCGCCATCGTCGCGCCGAGGTGATTGATGACGATCGTGTTCGCCTTGGCGACGGCGGCCGGGATCGGCACAGGGCCGGCGCCCATCATCAGCAGCGGCTCTTCGGGAAGGATGGCGTCGAGCGAGACGACGTCGGGGCAAGGAATCGAGGTCACGGATGTGGACATGGTCGGGGCATTGGCGATCGGCGTGTTGAAGGAGGAAATCGCGCTCGGGCAGCGCATGCCGCGCCGCGTGCGCCTTACAAGGGCCACATCGCGACGGGAGTCTCGATCATTGCTGCATTCGTATGCGTCACGCAAGCCTTTTTGACCGAGCGCGGTGTCGAATGCGGCGCGCCTCGTCGTCACATCGTGCGGGCTTCTCCTCGCCGCCCGCACGCCTCAGTCATGCACCTCGGTCACGCGCCGCACAAACTCATCAGCAGCTCCGCCTCGCGCTCGTGCACCTCGACCGGAAACGCGGTCGCGCCCGCATGGGCCAGATAACGCGCCCGATGCTGCCCGTTGCGAAAGGCCGCGACGCCTTCGCGCTTGAGCCCGAGCAACCCTAACAGCCCGCGCGCGTGGCGCGCGCGGATCGTCACGTAGGGCATCGCCGGGATGCGCGCATTGTCGGGGTCGAGAAATTCGCGGATGCCGCGTATCTTGCCGCTATGCCAGTCGCCGACGGGCGGCAGCACGTAGTCGGTGTCGTCACGGTCCGCGCATTCGAGCAGCTTGTGCGCGTCGACGACGACGACGCGATGGCGTGACTGATCGTCCTCGAACACCCGCTTCAGGCGAACGTGGTCGTAGTAAGGATGGCCTTGGAGGGGAACGATCCAGACCGGCTCGGAGCCGGCCGCGGGCGCGAGGGCAACCGCATGGGTCGATGCGGACGAGTGCATGACGTACGTATGATCGGTAGAACATCGAGCGCCGCGCTTAACGTTTGCGCAACGCCGCGGCGACGAAGCCGGAAAGCCGCGTAGCCTAGCGTTCCGTCATGACGGTTTCGTGACACGCAGAACGCATACATCCGATTGTCGCGCTGTTTTCGCGCCTAGGGGGACATTTGTTATGACAGAGAGCTTTGGCGAACACGTCCGTATCGAAGCACAGGCAGCCGTGGCGACGATCGTGCTCGAACGCGCGCACTGCCGCAATGCCGTCGACGGGCCCACGGCGGCCGCGCTGGAAGCCGCGTTCGCGCGTGTCGAGGCAGAGCCTGCGTGGCGCGCTGCCGTCCTGTTCGGCGCGGGCGGCACGTTCTGCGCGGGTGCCGATCTGGCGGCGATGCAGGACGAGACGCGGCGCAATGCCGTCACGGCCGACGGCACTGGGCCGGGGCCCATGGGGCCCACACGCATGCTGCTCACCAAGCCCGTCATCGCGGCCATCGCCGGCCATGCGGTGGCAGGCGGGTTGGAACTGGCGGCTATGTGCGATTTGCGCATCGTCGAGGACGATGCCGTCCTCGGTGTGTTCTGCCGCCGCTTCGGCGTACCGCTGATCGACGGCGGCACGATTCGCTTGCCGCGACTGATCGGGCTCTCGCGTGCGCTCGATCTGATCTTGACGGGCCGTGCCGTCGATGCGCACGAAGCCTATGCGATGGGACTGGCCAACCGCGTCGTGCCCAAGGGCCAGGCGCGCGCGCAAGCCGAGGCGCTGGCGGCGCAGCTGGCGGCGTTTCCGCAGGCAGCCCTGCTGGCCGACCGCCGCTCGGCTTACGACAACAGCCTGCTCGACGATGTCGCGCAGGCCCTCGCGCGCGAGGGCGCGGGCGGCTATCGTGCGTTGTTCGACGAAGGCCTGGCCGGCGCGGCGCGCTTTGCGTCCGGCGCCGGACGCCACGGCGAGCCAGCGAGCTCGGCCATCACCTCGCCGACACCGCGCGAATCCTGACGCACCATCAAAGACGGCACCAGGCTCGCGCGGCTTGCGTCCTCACACTCAGCTACGCGCGGGCAGGATCGTGCCGACGCAAGTGCCGAAGCCGACACGGTAGCCGTCGCCCTGACACCAGCCCGCGAGCGTGAGCTCGTCGCCGTCCTCGATGAACGTCCGCGTGCCGCCGCTTGCCAGTTCGAGCGGACGCGCGCCGTTCCAGGTCAGCTCGAGCAGGCTGCCGAGCGAGTCGGGCGTCGGCCCGCTGATCGTGCCCGAGCCCATCAGATCGCCGACGCGCGTATTGCAGCCCGATACCGTGTGATGCGCGAGCTGCTGCGCCATCGTCCAGTACATGTGCTTGAAGTTCGTGCGTGCGATGGTCGTCGCCTGCGGCGCGCCGCCCGGCCGCAGCTGGACCTCGAGCGCGATGTCGAACCCGTGCTGACCCTCATGGCGCAGGTACGCCAGCGGTTCGGGCTCCTGCTGCGGCTGCGCGACGCGGAACGGCTCCAGCGCATCGAGTGTGACGATCCACGGCGAGATCGTCGTCGCGAACGTCTTCGCATTGAACGGCCCGAGCGGCACGTATTCCCACTGCTGGAAGTCGCGCGCGCTCCAGTCGTTGAGCAGCACCATGCCGAAGATGTGGTCCTCGGCCTCAGCACACGAAATCGGTTCGCCGAGCGCATTACCGCGTCCGACAACGAAGCCCGTCTCGAGCTCGATGTCGAGCTTGCGGCACGCGCCGAAAATCGGCCGCTCGTTGTCGGGCAGCTTCAGCTGCCCCATCGGACGACGCACCGGCGTGCCGGAGACGACGACCGACGACGCGCGCCCGTTGTAGCCGATCGGGATCTCGAGCCAATTCGGCAGCAGCGCGTTCTTCGGATCGCGGAACATCGTGCCGACGTTCGTCGCATGCTCCTTCGACGAGTAGAAGTCCGTATAGCCGGGGATATCGAGCGGCAGATGCAGCGTCGCATCGGCTTGCGGCACGAGCACGCGCGCGCGCAGCGCCGGGGCATCGCGAAGTAGCGCGCAGTTCGCGTCGAGCAGCGTGCTCAGGGCGATGCGCACGCTGCGCCACGTCTCGCGCCCGAGCGCAATGAACGGATTGAGCACGGGCTGCGCGAATACGTCGCCGCTGCCCTCCGGCAATGTCAGCTGGCCGGCCGCCTGCAGCGCGGCCAGATCGACGATCACATCGCCGATCGCCACGCCGACGCGCCGCGCGCTGTTGCGCGTGTCGCTGAAGATGCCGAACGGCAGGTTCTGAATCGGAAAATCGCACGTCGCCTCGTTGGCGCTAGCGAGCCAGCTTTTTTTCGACGCGCTCAGCGTCGCCTGAAGATCCGCGTTCATGGGCGCTCCGGGTTGAAATGTTTGGCGAGCCCTTGCCAGCACTCGAAATAGTTGGCCTGCAGCTGGCCGCTCTCGAGCGCAAAGCGCGTCGGACGCAGCAGCGTGCGCGTCTCGAACATGAACGCCATCGTGTCGGCCACCTTGTGCGGCTTCGTCGTATCGCTCGCCGATGCCTTCTCGAACGTGCCGGCATCGGGGCCGTGGCCTGACATGCAGTTGTGCAGGCTCGCGCCGCCCGGCACGAAGCCCTCGGCCTTCGCGTCGTAGACGCCGTGCACGAGCCCCATGAACTCGCTCGCCACGTTGCGATGGAACCAGGGCGGACGGAACGTGTCCTCGGCCGCGAGCCAGCGCGGCGGGAAGATCACGAAGTCGATCGTGTCGACGCCCGGCGTATCGCTCGGCGATTGCAGCACGAGGAAGATCGACGGATCGGGATGGTCGTAGCTGATCGAGCCGATGGTATTGAAGTGCCGCAGATCGTACTTGTACGGCGCGTAGTTGCCGTGCCAGGCCACCACGTCGAGCGGCGAATGGCCGATGTCGGCGCGCCACAGCACGCCATTGAGCTTCGTGACGAGCTCGAACGCGCCTTCGCGGTCCTCGTAGGCCGCCTGCGGCGTGAGGAAGTCACGCGGGTTCGCGAGCCCGTTCGAGCCGATCGGCCCGAGGTCCGGCAGCCGCAGCAGCGCGCCGAAGTTCTCGCAGACGTAGCCGCGCGCCTCGCCGTCGGGCAGCTGCACGGCAAAGCGCACGCCGCGCGGAATCACGGCGATCTCATACGGCGCAACGTCGAGCCGGCCCATTTCGGTCGCGATCTCGAGGCGCCCCTGCTGCGGCACGATCAGCAGCTCGCCGTCAGAGTTGTAGAAGAAGCGATCGTCCATCGAACGGTTGGCCGCATACAGATGGATCGCGCAGCCCGACATCGATTCGGCCGACCCGTTGCCGGCCATCGTGACGAGACCGTCGACGAAATCGGTCGGCGTGCCCGGCATCGGCAGCGGATCCCAGCGCAATTGGTTCGGCGGCGTCGGCGGCACGTCGCCGAAGTTCGCGACGAGACGCGACGAGGGCTCGCCCGCGCGCGGCGCGAGCCGTTCGAACGGCTTGTGCACAGCGGCTGGGCGGATGCGGTAGAGCCAGCTGCGGCGATTGTGCGAGCGCGGCGCCGTGAACGCGGTGCCCGAGATCTGCTCGGCGTACAGCCCGTAAGGCGCACGCTGCGGCGAGTTGCGGCCGACGGGCAACGCGCCCGGCAGCGCCTCGGTGGCGAATTCGTTCGCGAAGCCCGACAGATAGCCGGGTTCCACGTCGCGGCGAGAGGTGTCCTGCATGGTGATGGTTCTCCGTTATGACGATTGAGCGGCGCGCGTGGCACGGCGGCCGGGTTCGCCTGGCGTGGCGCGCGTAGCGCCGGCCAGGCCGACCACGAACAGCGCCGAGCACAGCACGGGCACGGCCGCCGCCTGAAACAGCGCGGCGTTGGACCAATTGAGTGCGATCAGTTGCCCGCCCACGAGCGGCCCGAGCACCGAGCCGATGCGGCCGATGCCGAGGCTCCAGCCGATGCCGGTGGAGCGCAGCGTGGTCGGGTAGTAATGCCCCGCGAGCGCGTTGACGGCGGGCTGCCCGCCGACGACGCAAAAGCCGGCCGCGAACACGGCTACGAGCAGCCACGGCAGCGCATGCGCGACGCTCCCGATCGCGCCGACGAACACCGCCGCACACGCGAACGACACGAGCAGCACGCGCACGAAACCGAAGCGCTCGATGAGCGAACCGAGCAGCACCGTGCCGACGACACCGCCCGCTTGCAGCATCGTGCCGACGAGGACAGCCGTGCTGCTCGCGTAGCCGGCGTCGCGCATGACGGTCGGCAGCCAGTTCGACAGGAAGTACAGATCGATGAGGTTCATGAAGCTGATCGCCCACAGCAGCAGCGTCACACCCGTGCGGCCGGCGCGAAACAGCTCGGCCACGGGCGCGCCGGCCTCGTTGTGCTCGCGCACGGCAAGGCGCGTATCGCGATCGAAGGGGCGCGTCGGATCGAACTTGGCCAGCCACGCCTTGGCGCGCTCGATGCGCCCTTTCACGACGAGAAATTGCAGCGATTCGGGCAGCAGTACGAGCATCGCGATGCCGAGGACGAGCGGTACGACGCCGCCGACGTAGAACACGGCGCGCCAGCCGTACGTCGGGATCAGCGCCGCGCTGACGAAGCCGCCCAGCGCCGCGCCGACCGTGAAGCCGCACGACACGAGCATCATGCGTTTGACGCGATGCGCGTGCGGCGAAAATTCGCCGACGAGCGCCATCGCGTTCGGCATGATGCAGCCGAGCCCGAGCCCCGTGACGAAGCGCACGGCCATCAGCGCGGGGATCGTCGAGACGAGCGGCGTGGCGAGCATCGTCAGCGCGAAGGCCAGCGTCGCGCCGATCAGCACGGGCCGGCGACCGATGCGGTCGGCCAGCACCGACAGCCCCAGCGCACCGAGCAGCATGCCGACGAGGCTCGCGCTGAACACGGGGCCGAGCGCCGCTTTCGGCACATGCCATTCGGCAATCACGCTCGGCGCGACGTAACCCATCGCCTGCGCGTCGAAGCCATCGATGACGAGGCACAGCCCCATCAGCGCGAGCAGCATGAAGTGGAAGGCGGGATGGTGCGTCTCGCCGAGCACGCGTTCGACTTCTACGACGTTGGTCTTCGCCGGCTGTGGATTCATCGCTCAGGTCTCCTGATGGGTCTTGTTCTCAACTGCGGGGGAATCTTGAGGAGACGGCGCGCTGGCTGGCTCGACGTCTTGGCGCGCAAGCGCGAACGCTTCGTGCAGCACATCGGCATCGCCGATGTGATTGGCGAGCAGCAGGATCAGCTTGGCGTTCACGAGCTCGCTCGCTTCGGCCGACAGGTCGCGGTGCATGTCGATCAGCGCTTCGTAGAACGCGTCGGGGTCGGCGAGGCGCGGCTCGGTGAGCAGGTGCGCTGGCGTACGGGGTGCGGTCATCGTCATGTCTCCTCGGGCTCGCCCATCAAGCCGCGCCGATCGCGCGGTCTAGTGCCGCGCGCACGGCGCCGGCGTCGAACGCGCGCCAGCGCGCACAGACGTGTTGATCGGGGCGCAGCAGATAGAACGTGCCGGGCCGCGCGTCGTAGCGCGCGAACGCATGACCGTCGCTGTCTTGCACGAGCTCGATTCCGGCCACGCCGGGTGTACCTGCCCGCGCCGCGGTCAACCCATCGGCAACGCCCGCCCCGCCCTTTTCCGTGACGACGACCGTTCGCACCGGCACCGGTTGCGCATAGAGCGCCGCCAGCTGCTGCACGAGCGTCGACGTGAGCTCGCTGGCGTCAGCGCAAAAGAGCACACCCGTAAACGTCTGACCGAGGCGCCTGAGCAGCCACGCCGGCTCGTCGTCCTCTCGCACGGGCGCATCGAGCGCCGGCGCGCCGGGCACCATTGCGCCGACAAACGCGTCGCCAGGCCGATCGGGCGTATTGAGCGGCGATGCGCCGAGCACCGCGGGCACCGACAGCCGGCCGCTATTGACGAGCTTGCGCGCGAACGCGCAATCCTTCGCGAGCGCGAGCGTCGCATCGCGGAACTGGCGCGAGACATCGCTCTTGGGCGTGATGAAATCGGTCGAACGCGTGGAGTGGCGAATGTTCTCGTCGGCCGCGAATTCGCGCTCGCTCGCGTAGCTGTCCAGCAGCCGGTCCGGCGCCTGACCTTGCAGCACGAATGCAAGCTTCCAGGCCAGGTTGTCGGCATCCTGCACGCCGCCGTTCGCGCCACGTGCACCGAACGGCGAAACGCCGTGCGCCGCGTCACCCGCGAACAGCACGCGGCCGTGCCGAAACGAATCGAGCCGTTCGCAGCGGAACGTGTAGACACTGACCCACACGAGCTCGAACTGCGCATCGGCGCCGAGCAGCGCGCGCACGCGTGCGTTCACGCGCTCGGGCTCCTTCTCGAGCACGGGGTCGGCATCCCAGCCGAGCTGAAAATCGATGCGCCACAGGTTATCGGGCTGGCGATGCAGCAGCACCGACTGATGCGGATGAAACGGCGGATCGAACCAGAACCAGCGCTCGGCCGGAAAGTCGGCCGTCATCCTCACGTCGGCGATCAGGAAGCGATCCTTGAACGTGCGCCCGTGCGCGTCGAGATGCATGAGCGCACGCACGGCACTTCTTGCGCCGTCGGCGGCCACCAGGTATTGGGCTTCGAGCGCGTACTCGCCATCCGGCGTCTCGACGCGCACGCGGACCGCATCGGCCTGCGGCTCGATCGCGATCACCTTGTGCTTCCAGCGCATGTCGAGATTGGCGAGCTCGGCCGCGCGTTCGGCCAGATAGCCCTCGACGTAGTACTGCTGCAGGTTCACGAACGCGGGCCGCTCGTGCCCGGCCTCCGGTAGCAGGTCGAACGAGTAAACCCGTTCGTTCTTGAAGAATACGCGCCCGACGTTCCATCTGACGCCCTTGCCCGCGACGCGCTCGCCACAGCCGAGCCGGTCGAGGATCTCGAGCGTGCGCTTGGCAAAGCAGATGGCACGCGAGCCGCTCGCCAGCGTGCAATCGTCGTCGAGCAGCACCACTGGCACGCCGCGCTGGGCCAGGTCGACGGCACAGGCCAAGCCGACTGGCCCGGCACCGATCACCACGACCGGATGGCGCACCGGCTCGCGAGCAAGACGGTCCATGCTCGGGCGGTAATCGAACGTGAGTGTTTGATAATCGGTGTCCATGATTGACGATTCGGGCGCAGCGGCGCACACCCCGTGCGGCGGCACGGGATTTACGAATAGTAAAACGGATTACGCATCGTTAAATCAACGTAAACCCTGATGGAGCGGAGACCGTCAATATCGATATAAGTATTCGGTCGATCGTCGACACCGCGCAGCCTGCTACCATAAGGATTGCGCCCCATTTGTCCCCATGATCCCTCCAACTATTTCCGCGCTGCTCGCGCACGCCGCCGACCACCCTTTCCTGTGCGAGCACCTGTCGCTCGATCTCGAGCATGACGTGCCCGGGGCGGCCGCGTACGCGCACTTTCGCGACATACGGCTCGAAAGCGCCTACCAGCCGATTTTCGATGTCAGCATGAACGGCATGCAGACACTGTGGTCTGCGCCCGACAGCGCCGACCGCTTCGGGGATGAGCTGGGCTTTCAGGCACTGACGCTGCGCGCCGACGGCGCGCCGTTCGATCCGTTCGACACGGTGGAAGACGATCGCGAGCTCGTCGCGCTCGATCGCTTGGCGCGCACGCTGCACGCGATCAACTTTTTCGGCGCGCAACGTCACGGCCTGCTGTTTCTGCGCGTACACGAGCGGCTGCTCAAGAGCGTGAAATACGACCACGGGCAGCACTTCTCGTCCGTGCTGGTGTCGTTCGGCCTCAATCCGGCCCGCGTGGTCATCGAACTGCCGAGCGCGGCCGTCGCACATCGCACGTTCCTTGGCTATCTGACGCAGAGCTATCAGCGCCACGGGTTCAAGGTGGCGGGCAATCTGCCGAACGCGGGGCACATCATGTCGGTCTCGGACATGGCGCGGCTCGACTTTCTGAAGATCGACGGTGCGGCCGTGCTACGCGACGCGATGGCCAAGCCGCTGATGAGCTACGCGAACCGGCTGCGCATCCCACTGATCTTCGACCGCGTCGCCACTGAAACGCAGTTCGACGCGTTGCAGCAGTACGGTGCCCGGTTCGTCCAGGGACCGCTGTTCGAGCGGCACGCGAGCACACGCTGAAACATAGGGCCGGCCCGCTGGTTGGCCGCTGGTTGGCCGTTTTCCGGCCGGCTTGATGCAAGGTCGGGCCGTATGTCGTACGCGCCGCGATTGCGCGGTTGCCTATGCCGATTTGACCAAAGTTAGTAATTTTATATACTTAACATAAACTCGCTAACTTCCCTCAAATTCAATGGACCCGATCCGCAACCCCTATGCACCGGGTGCCGGCAGCCCGCCGCCCGAGCTGGCCGGGCGCGACGCGCTGCGAGAACAAGTCCGCGTCTGCGTCGAACGCCTGCGCCACGGTCGGCCGGCCAAGAGTGTGCTGATGATCGGCCTGCGCGGCGTCGGCAAGACCGTGCTGCTCGATCAGATGCGGCGCGACGCCGAAGCGGCCGGCATCCAGACCATCCGTATGGAGGCGCCCGAGCACCGCTCGCTGCCGGCGCTGCTGGCGCCGCAGCTACGGCTTGCGCTACTGCGGCTCTCGCGCGTTGATAGCGCGAAAGACCTCGCCATCCGGGGCCTGCGCGCGTTGGCCGGCTTCGCGGGCAAGCTCAAGGTGGCCTACCGCGACATCGAAGTCGGACTCGACTACGAGCCCGAGCCAGGCCTCGCCGACAACGGCGACCTGGAGAGCGACCTCTCGGCACTGCTGGAGCAGGCCGGACAGGCCGCGCGTAGCGCGGGCACCGTGCTCGCGATCTTCATCGACGAACTGCAATATGTGCCCGAACCGCAAATGGCTGCGTTGATCTCGGCACTGCACCGCTGCGCCCAACTGCAAGTGCCGGTCGCCATGATCGGTGCGGGCCTGCCGCAGCTGCGCGGCCGCATGGGCGAAGCGAAGTCGTACGCCGAGCGGCTCTTCGACTTTCCCGCGTTGGGGCCGCTCGCGCAAGCCGACGCACGCGACGCGCTCGTGAAGCCGGCGCACAGCGAAGGTGCCGACATCGAGCCGCAAGCCGTCGACACGATCATCGCGCAGACGGAGGGCTATCCCTACTTCCTTCAGGAATGGGGCAAGCATGCGTGGGACATGGCACCGGCCAGCCCGATCACGGCGGCCGACGTGACGAATGCCTCGCGCGAGGCCGTTGCCGCGCTCGACGAGAATTTCTTCGGGGTGCGCTTCGACCGGCTCACCCCGTCGGAGAAGAAATATCTGCGGGCCATGGCCGAGCTGGGACCGGGGCCGCATCGCTCCGGCGACATCGCCGAGCAACTCGGCCGGCCCGTGCAGTCGCTGGGCCCGACGCGCGCGAACCTCATCGCCAAGGGCATGATCTGGAGCCCTACGCACGGCGACACCGCCTTCACCGTGCCGCTGTTCGACAGGTACATGAAGCGCATCATGCCTGGCCAGGCCTGGAAACACGACGAAGCCTGAAGCCCCCCGCGTGGCGGGTGCGAATCTGCGCCCCGCCGCCTCCGCTAACGAGCCTGGCCGAACCGGCGTGCCAGCGCTCTGAGGCGCGGCGCGATGCGCTCGCGGAACACCCCCTCGCCCATCGACGACGCCGGCCCGCTGCAACTGAGCACGAGCCATCGTCCATCGCGGGGATCGCGAAACGGCACGGCGACCGCATTCACGTCCGCATGCCAATCCCGAAACGAAAAACACGCGCCATCGCGCTCGAATGCGGCGATCTCGCGCAATGCGGCCGCCACCCATGCCACCGCGCGCCCGCCCTTGCCCGCCGTTTGCTTCAACTCGGCCAACAGTGCGGCTCGTTCAGGCTCGGGCAGCACGGCCAGATAGGCTCGCCCCATTGAACTCGTCAGCATCGACAGCCGCGACCCTGGCGCGAGGCCCAGTGTCAGGGCCGTCTCGCTGCGGATCGTCTCCAGGTAGACCATATCGAGCCCGTCGCGACAGCCCAGCGACACGGCCGCCCCGATCTCGTGCGCCAACGCGCGCATGTGGGGGCGCGCGAGCTCGAGCGTGTCGGTGCCCGCGAGCAGCGCAAAACCGAGCGAGAGCACGCCAGCGTCGAGCGCGTACTTGCCGAGCGCCTCGTCAAAGCGCAGATAGCCGAGCACCGTCAGCGTATAGGCGAGCCGATTGACGGTCGCCTTCGGCAAGCCGGTACGGGCCACGAAATCGCGATTGCCGAGCATCGTCTCGCCGGGCCGGAAGGCCCGTAGCAGCTCGAGTCCGCGCGCGAGCGCGACGACGAACTTGCGTTCGTCGACGGCTGCGTCGAGCGCCGATGCCGACAGCGGCAGGTCGGCGGTGCCAGGCGGAAAGGAGGCGGACATCGTCGGTGGCGAGGTGCTACACTCAGGTGCGGTTTGCAAAACAGTGTTCCGCATAGCGGAACTCAAGTCAAGCATTGATCAGGAGAAGACGATGGCCGACGCTGCCCGGTTCCACTGGGACGATCCGCTGCTGCTGAACCAGCAGCTGACCGAAGACGAACGCATGGTGCGCGACGCCGCGCATGCCTACGCGCAAGACAAGCTGCTGCCGCGCGTGACCGAAGCGTTCCGCCACGAGCGCACCGACGTGGCGATCTTTCGCGAGATGGGCGAAGTCGGCCTGCTCGGCCCCACGATCCCTGAACAGTACGGCGGCCCCGGTCTGAGCTACGTCAGCTACGGGCTCATCGCGCGCGAAATCGAGCGCGTCGATTCGGGCTACCGGTCGATGATGTCGGTGCAGTCGTCCCTCGTGATGGTGCCGATCTTCGAATTCGGTTCGGACGATCAAAAGGCCAAGTACCTGCCCAAGCTCGCGAGCGGCGAATGGATCGGCTGCTTCGGGCTCACGGAGCCGAACCACGGCTCGGACCCGGGCAGCATGGTCACGCGGGCACGCAAGGTCGACGGCGGCTATGCGCTGTCGGGCGCGAAGATGTGGATTACGAACTCGCCGATTGCCGACGTGTTCGTGGTCTGGGCCAAGCTCGAAGAAGACGGCAAGGACACCATCCGCGGCTTCATCCTCGAGAAGGGCTGGAAGGGCTTGAGCGCGCCTGCCATTCACGGCAAGGTCGGCCTGCGCGCATCGATTACGGGCGAGATCGTGCTCGACGACGTGTTCGTCCCGCACGAGAACATGCTGCCGAACGTCGGCGGGCTGCGCGGCCCGTTCACGTGTCTGAACTCGGCACGTTACGGCATCGCCTGGGGCGCGCTCGGTGCGGCGGAATCCTGCTGGCATACGGCACGCCAGTATGTGCTCGACCGCAAGCAGTTCGGCCGGCCGCTCGCGGCCAATCAGCTGATCCAGAAGAAGCTCGCCGACATGCAGACCGAAATCACACTGGGCCTGCAAGGCGTGCTGCGCCTGGGCCGCATGAAGGACGAAGGCACGGCCGCGACGGAAATCACCTCGATCATGAAACGCAACTCGTGCGGCAAGGCGCTCGACATCGCCCGGCTTGCCCGCGATATGTTGGGCGGCAACGGCATCTCCGACGAGTTCGGCGTCGCGCGCCATCTCGTCAATCTCGAAGTGGTCAACACGTACGAAGGCACGCACGACATCCATGCGCTGATTCTCGGACGCGCGCAAACGGGCATCCAGGCGTTCTTCTGACACGGCTTGCCGCGTACGCGCGCCGGCGTCAACGACGCGCGTCGCGAGCAGCCCGACCTTTGTAATTTCACTCGATCCGAGCCACACTTCTGTTCGCTGGACGCAACTCGACTTTCGTCGCATCGGCATGCGGCACGGACCTTGCCTACCGCCCTGGAACGTTTCATGCGCGGACGGTAAGGCAACGCGCATGCTCGCGAGCCGCTCCATCTTTGGTACGATGCGCGAATAGACGAAACTAGGGGGCTCTAATGTCAGAAGTCAACAAGGAGAGATTGATGTCCGATATCCGAACCGTCCTCGCCGATGCCGAGGATCTCTTGAAGCAGGCCGCAAGCGCGACCGGCGAACGTGCTTCGGAACTGCGCGAAACGGCGCTGAGCCGGCTCAAGCAAGCGAAGGAAAAGGCGGCGGACGTCCAGGTCGTCGTGGTCGAAAAAGGCAAGAAGGCGGTGCGCGCAACCGACGATTACGTCCATGAACATCCGTGGACCGCGATCGGCATTGCCGCCGGCGTCGGCGTGCTCGTCGGTCTTCTGATCAACCGCAAGTAACGACACTCGCGCTCCGCGGGAAGCTGGCTTCGCACCGGCTTTTCGCCGCCGGCATTGGCCCGCAGCCGGCCAATGCGTGACGCATGCGCGGCGGGAGGACCCGCGCCGCCGCGCACGTCGTGCCCTGTGCTCCGCCCTCTCCCCCGTTACGCACGCTCTTCGTCCATCCCATGCCCAACGACACCCAATCGCCACATGACTCGCACGCCCACGGGCCGCTGCGCCGCATGGCCGGCTCTCTCTTCGCGTTGATGCAAACGCGGCTCGAGCTGCTCGGCATCGAGCTTGCGGAGGAGCGCGAACGGATCGTCGCGGTGCTGTTCCTGGGCATCGTCGCCGTCATGCTCGGGATGATGGCGCTGATCAGCCTGACAGCCCTGATTGCCGCCGCGTTCTGGGACACCTATCGCTGGCAAGTGCTTGCCGGCATCACGATCGTCTATGCAATCGGGGCCGTCATCTGCGCCCTGCGCGCGCGAAGCGGCCTGCGTGACGCCCCGATCGTGTTCGAGGCGACGCTGAACGAGCTGGAAAAAGATCGCGATATGTTTCGCGAGCGGTGATGCGCACCTCGCGCACACGCCCTTTGAATCGCTTTGAATCGACGAGCACCGACCCTCCTATGAGCCAACCGACATCGCATCGTGCGAACGGCCGCCGCCGCTCCCCCGTCAAGGAGATGAGCACGCCTCAGCTGCGCGCCGTTCGCAAGGAGTTGCTGCTGCTGCGCGCCGACGTCGAGCGCGCGGAATTCATCAAGGCGCGTACCGAGCTGAGCAAGACGTTCACGAGCTTCGGCTGGCTCAAGCTGCTGGTTCCGGGCTTCGTGGCCCGCAAAGCGAAGGGTTCCGGCAAGGGCATCAATACGAGCCTCAGCGAGTGGGTCGCCAACCATCCGTTGGCAAGCTCGCTCGCTTCGATGATCCTCGGCAAACCGCTGCGTGCCGCGCTGAGAGCCGGCGCGAAGCCGCTGCTGAAATGGGGCGCGCTGGGCGCGGCGGGCTTCGCCGCCTATCGCCTCTGGAGACAGTTCGCGCACCGCGACCACGGTGAGACCGGCGCCGATGCCGATGCCAAGGCCGACACAGGCACGACATCGGAGTCGACGGCGTCGTGAATCCATGCGGCTTGGGTTCGTAATCGGATCTATCCGGTCTATCGAACCACGCTGGCCACGGCAGTACGTTTCCTGACTCATCGCGTCCCCGCATTTCCGCATCTCGCGCCAGCGCTAACGCGCCAGCCAGCAATCTCCGGCACGCGCCACACCCTGCCCCATGCGATTCGTGCGTTTGCCCGATGCATCGAGTGCATAGATACCGCAGCGGTCATCGCGCATCGGCCCCGACTCCACCGGAACGGCTTCGATCGCGTAGCCACCGTTATTCCGATCCGCCGGCAATACGCGCAACAGGTAGACCGCCGCGCCGTCGGCCGGCGCTTGATCGAGACCGCTCGGCAAGGCCGCTATGCCGCGCTCATTGCCGCCATACGCTTCGATGAACCGTGCCGCGCGATGAAGCGCAATGACCGCATCGGCACGATGACCGCGCGCCACCTGTCCCACGAGCGACGGTATCGCGTACGCAGTCAGCACGGCCACGATCGCGAGCGCGACGATAAGCTCGAGCATCGACAACCCGTGATCGCATCGGCGACATCGGTGACATCGACACGACACACGGCCGCTCATGACGGCCTCGCCGCTACGCGGCGCCAATGACGTTGCTCGCGCCCCGCCTCGACCACGATGGCAAGCTGCAGCCAGACTTCGGTGGCCTCTCGTGCACCGAAGCCTCTGGCCGTCAACAGATAGGCTTGCGCCAGTGGCCGGCGCGCAAGCCGCCACGGTTCGATCAGGCACAGCGGCGGGCGGCGCGCACCAAGCCACGACGGCAACGGCGCGAATGCATGCGGGCCGTCGAACGCCGACGAACGTCGCCAGCCGGTCGGCTCGCCCGCCACAGCCGGCAAGATCGGAACGAGGCCGCCCGACTCGAGCGCATCGGCACATCGCACCAACGCGGCATTGGCTGCTTGGGTGGCGAACAGATGGTCCTCGACGTTGGACGCGCGCCGCCCATCGATCGTCGCAAGCTCGAACGATGCCGCGGAAATCACGAGCATCATCGCGACGAGCGCCAATACGACCGGTAACGCCATACCATGCATCGCGCGACGCCTGCCGTGCAATGCGTACGTGCAGCCACTGCAGCTACCGACACACCTCGAATGCCACCCGCCTCCGCTACAGCTCATCGTCATATCGCCTCGCTGTTGCGCACGACGACGTGTCGAGAAAATGTCTCGCGTGTATGTCGGTCGACATTGGGCAAGCGCGCGCCATCGCAATCGGTATAGCGGGTGGGCTGTGTCGACCAAGCCCCGCGCACTACAACGCAAACGTCGACCGCGATAACCTGCTCCCAACGATCGGCGGCGATCTCGTGAGCGCGCAACGGCATCTGTTCGCCACGCAACCAGTAGCCGATCGCCAGACGCTCTATCCCCGCGACAACGGGCTGCTTGCCGCGTACCTTGCCATTGCCTTCGCAATAGAGCTGCCACTCGCCCCCTGCACGCGGTCGATCGACGAAGAATCGATTGACGATGACGGCAGGCTCACCCGCGTTGCCAACGCGTTGCCCGAGGCAATCAGTCACTTCGCCCGCGGCACTGGGCCATGTCGACACGGTGTCGCCGACGTATCGCACAGTGATCGCATCGGAATGCTGCGCGAGCGCTGCGCAGCGGACAGCGGATGCTCGGTCCGTAGAACCCATATTCGAACAGCCGAAGATTACCGGCTCGATGTATGAACGCGGGAGCGACCAATCGGGCGGCACGAAGCCCGCCATTTGAATGTGCTGCGCGAGCAGCGTCAAAGCCGTCGCGCCGGCATCGCGCATCGATTGCGCGTCGGCAGTTCGGGCGAACGCCTCGCGCTGCGCCTGGTAGAGGCGCAGCGCACCGGCGATGACGAGCAGACTCAAGGCCAGCGCGATCATCAATTCGAGCAGCGTGTGGCCAGAGTCCGCGCTGTTGCCCCTGCCCTTGTCCCTATCGAGCGGATGGAAGGTGTAGCGACGTGCATGCATGGCAATCACCGGCTAGCGCTCCAACGGAGCGGGCGGGACGAAAGGCACCGCCACACAAGCGTGGCCAGAACGCATTGCCGAGTGCGGGCAAGCGAGCCCCGCAGGCTGGCCGACCATCGCCTCGTTGCCTTCGCTCGAACGCGGCATGGCCCAACGGACGATCGCTTGGGATATGCCCTGTGCCTCGTCGCTGACGAATACGTCGGCATTGGGCAAGCTCGCCGCGGCGCGTGCTTGCCAACGCGCGAGCGCCGGCGCCACTGGCCCATGCATCGCCTCCGCCACCGACGCGGCAATCGCGACGGCATGCGCCCGTTGCCCCGCCAGTCGCTCACCACCGGACGCCCACCATTGGCCAGCCAATGCCCCGAGCATCGTCACGGCCAACAACGCGAGCGCGATGAGCACTTCGAGCAGCGAGCTGCCCGGCGCCGAACGAATCGCTCCATGCCTCACGCGTCGCTCCCGCAACTGCCGTCGACGAATCGCGCACGGCCGCCGGCCGCGATATACACGCAGCGCGACGAATCGGGCCTACGCCCCTGCATAGATGCCGATCGCGACGAAATCTCGAAGCGACGAAAGCCACCGATCACCTGGCCCACGGGCGGCGTGAAGCCCACTTCGGCTGCGCTGCTCTTCACCAGTACGGGGCCTTCGGGCAAATACCTGCGCAGTATGGTGGCCAGACCTCCCACATCGGCGACGACTGCCCAGCCCGCTGTCCACTCGACGCCGCCGCGGTCGCGAGCCGCGCGCGCCGCGCAACGCTCTGCGGCATCGAGCCGGCAAACGACGACGCGCGTACCCCGCCGCATCGCCTCGCTCTTTGCATACGCCAGACTGGCAACCAGAGCACGCGCGCTCGCGTCCACGCGATCGCGCGTTTGCCAGGCCAGGAACGAAGGCGATGCCGCGACCGCCATCAATGCGATCAGTGTCGTTACGACGAGCAGTTCGGCGAGCGTGAACCCACCGCATCGCCTACGCCGTGTGTAACTTTCCTTGGATAGCGCATGTTTGCTTCGCATTCCGAACATCCTCGTCGATCGAATGCGAGCAATGTAACGAGCGCAAAACGTCGCCGCCATCTGCCGTTCGGCATAGTGGCGCGCGCGTGCCGTCACACGCAACAATGGCGCGTCACATCAATGGCGAGCGGGGAAAGCGATGCAGCGGAGGGAAAAATCAGCGCTTGCGCGAAGAGGACTTGGCAGGCGCCGCGCGGCGAAACTCCTCGATCACGTCCTCGAATTCGGACACGTCTTCGAAGCGCCGATAGACGGAAGCGAAACGCACGTAGGCAATCGTATCGAGCTGACGCAACTCGTTCATCACGAGTTCACCGAGCCGCTCGCTACGCACCTCACGCTCGCCGCTGCCGAGCAACTGATATTCGATGCGGGCGACCGCCGCGTCGATCGCGTCTGCCGCAACCGGGCGCTTTCTGAGCGCCAGTTGCATGCTCGCGACGATCTTGCGGCGGTCGAATTCCGTACGGCTGCCGTCTTTCTTGACGACCGCCGGCAACATCAGCTCGACCCGCTCATACGTCGTGAAACGTTTGTCACAGGCCGGGCAGCGACGCCGGCGGCGAATCGCCGCACCGTCCTCCGATACGCGCGAGTCCACGACCTGCGTATCTTCGTGCCGGCAGAAAGGGCAGCGCATGGATTAACGATAAACGGGGAAGCGCTTCGTCAGATCCGCCACTTGCGCGCGCACGCGCTCGATCGTGGCCGCATCTTCCGGGTTCTCGAGCACGTCGGCGATCAGGTTGCCGACCAGCTCCGCTTCCTGCGGGCCGAAGCCGCGCGTCGTCATCGCCGGCGAGCCCAGGCGGATACCGCTGGTCACGAACGGCTTCTCCGGATCATTCGGGATCGCGTTCTTGTTGACGGTGATATGCGCTGCGCCGAGTACCGCTTCGGCAGCCTTACCGGTGATGTTCTTCGCACGCAGGTCGACGAGCATCACGTGGCTTTCGGTGCGGCCCGACACGATGCGCAGGCCACGCTTGACGAGCGTCTCGGCCAGCACGCGCGCATTCTCGACGACGCGCTGCTGATACTCCTTGAATTCCGGCGCCAGCGCTTCCTTGAACGCCACGGCCTTGGCCGCGATCACGTGCATGAGCGGACCACCCTGGATGCCCGGGAAGATCGCCGAGTTGATCTGCTTCTCGTACTCGGCCTTCATGAGGATCACGCCGCCGCGCGGGCCGCGCAGGCTCTTGTGCGTCGTGGTCGTCACGAAATCAGCGTGCGGCACCGGGTTCGGATAGACGCCAGCCGCGATCAAGCCTGCGTAGTGAGCCATGTCGACCATCAGGTACGCGCCGACCGACTTCGCGATCTTCGAGAGACGCTCGAAGTCGATGCGCAGCGAGAATGCCGACGCGCCAGCCACGATGAGCTTGGGCTTGTGTTCTTGCGCGAGCTTCTCGGCCGCATCGTAGTCGATGTCTTCGCCTTCGTTCAGGCCGTAGCTGACGACGTTGAACCACTTGCCCGACATGTTCACGGGCGAGCCGTGCGTCAGGTGCCCGCCGTGTGCGAGGCTCATGCCCATGATCGTATCGCCGGGCTTGAGCATGGCGAAGAACACGCCCTGGTTGGCCTGCGAGCCCGAGTTCGGCTGCACGTTAGCGGCTTCGGCGCCGAACAGAGCCTTCACGCGGTCGATCGCCAGCTGCTCGACGATGTCGACGTATTCACAGCCGCCGTAATAGCGTTTGCCGGGATAACCCTCTGCGTACTTGTTCGTCAGTTGCGAGCCCTGAGCGGCCATGACGGCGGGGCTCGTGTAGTTTTCCGACGCGATCAGCTCGATGTGCTCTTCCTGACGGCGGTTTTCCTGTTGGATCGCGTTCCAGACTTCGGTGTCGACCGTGGCGATGGTGCTTTGGGCTCTGTCAAACATACGGATTCCGTTAAGGGTGTACAGGTTGGCCGGATCGTGCGCGGATCACGTAGCGATCGGACGCTTGCGCTGCTGGCGGCAGTGCCAGCCCTGACGTGGCGGGTGAAGTCCGTTACGCGGGCAGGAACAACCGCTTGCGGCACAAACGACGGCGCGCAATATCGGCTGCCCAGGCGAACGGCAAAACGGCACCCTGCGCTTCACGGTGGGTCGCTCCACCTTGACCCCGAGGGATCTTATCGCCAGTCACGCAGGGATGAGCGCGTTAGTGTATTGGAAGCGCAATCAATAGGCAATTGCGGTTCGCGAGCCCACGCCAGGCCCCGCGCACTCGAATATTGAAATGACATTGAAAGCAGAGCCGCACGCCGGCCAGCCGATATCGGTAACGACTGCCGGCCCAACTCGCCGCCGTCACCACCGCCCAGCACGATCGACCGACCTGATTTCGGGATGCTGGCTCGCGTTCCGGTAGAATGCGCGGCATGGATATGACCACCAGCCGTCCCGAGGCCGAATCGGGCTTCACTTGGCCGATCCGCGTGTATTACGAAGATACCGATGCGGGCGGCATCGTCTTCTACGCGAACTACCTGAAGTACTTCGAGCGCGCGCGTACCGAATGGCTGCGCGCCTGCGGCATCGATCAGTGCCGCCTGGCGGACGAGACCGGCATCATGTTCGTCGTGCGTCACACGGCAGTCGATTACCGCGCCCCCGCGCGTCTCGACGATCAGCTGACAATCGTCAGTCGAATCGAGAAGCTAGGGCGTGCCAGCGTCGATTTTGCCCAGCAGGCCTGGCGCGGCGATGTCCTGCTCGCGACGGGGGACATCCGCGTCGCCTGTGTCGAGCGCACTGCGCTCAAACCGGCCGCGCTGCCTGCGACCGTCGCCACCGCGCTCGAGCGCGGTCCCGTGCACCCGGATATGTCAACGGCAAACGCATAAATCCCGTTGAGTCTAGGTCCATGAACTTGTATCGTCCCGATCGATCCCCAGCCGCGCACGGCAAGAGGCCGCGACTGCTTTCAAGTCCCCGACTGAAACGTTCGCTGCGCCTTGCAGCGGGGCCCGTCCATTCGGACGTCAAAGCAAAACCCTTATGAACAACGCACAAGATCTGTCGATCATCACCCTGGTTCTGAACGCGAGCGTCCTCGCCCAGGCAGTCATGGCGCTGCTGCTGTTGCTGTCGTTGATGTCCTGGACGTTCATCTTCCGCAAGTGGTTTGCGATCCGGCGCGCGCGAGCGCAAACTGAACGATTCGAGCGCGACTTCTGGTCGGGCGGCGATCTGCAAGCGCTCTACCAAAGCGCGGCGAACAACCGCCACACGATCGGCGCACTGGAGCGCATCTTCGAATCGGGCATGCGCGAATTCCTCAAGGGCAAGGAAAAACGCATCACCGATGCCGGCGCGATCCTCGACGGCGCACGCCGCGCGATGCGCGCGGCGTTCCAGCGCGAGATGGATGTGCTCGAAGCGAATCTCGCCTTCCTGGCGTCGGTCGGCTCGGTCAGCCCGTATATCGGTCTGTTCGGCACCGTGTGGGGGATCATGAACGCGTTCCGCGGCCTGGCCAACGTGCAACAGGCAACGCTCGCCAACGTCGCGCCCGGCATCGCCGAAGCGCTGACGGCTACCGCGATCGGCCTGTTCGCCGCGATCCCCGCCGTCGTCGCGTACAACCGCTACGCGCACGACATCGATCGCCTAGCGATCCGCTTCGAGACGTTCATCGAAGAGTTCTCGAACATCTTGCAGCGTCAGGCGCATTAAGGAGTACGCAATGGCCGGCTCCACCAACCGTTCCAGCATGCGCGGCGGCCGTTCGCGCCGCGCGATGGCCGACATCAACGTCGTGCCGTATATCGACGTGATGCTGGTGCTTCTCGTGATCTTCATGGTGACGGCGCCACTGGTCGCCCCGGCGATCGTGAATCTGCCCACCGTCGGCGGCGCCGCGCCGCAACAGCAAACGCCGCCCGTCGTCGTCAACATCCGCGCCGACGGCAAGATGAGCGTGCGCTACAAGGACGACGCCGGCGCCACGCAGCAACTGGATATGACGCGCGCCGACCTGAACGGCTTCGTCACCGAACGCGAGCAGTCGCACCCCGATCAACCGGTCGTGATCGCCGCCGAGAAGACCGTGCAGTATGACGCCGTCATGAACGTCATGTCCGACCTGAAGGCGCGCGGCGTCAAACGCGTGGGTCTGCTCGTCAAATCGCAATGAAGAGCCAGAAGTCCACCTACCCGCTGCAGCCGCCTCGTGAACGAGGCACGACGCGCGCGTTCCTGTTCGCGCTGCTGATGCACGTGCTGCTCGGGCTGTTCCTCTATCACGGCATCCACTGGCAAAACAGCACGCCAGCCGGTGCCGAGGCGGAGCTTTGGACCGAGACGCCGGAACAGCCCACGCCGACGCCCGCCCCCACCCCGCCCGTTCAGGTCGCGCCCGCACCGCCGGTCAATCAGGAAGAAGCCGACATCGCGCTGCAGGAGAAGAAGCGCCAGCAGCAAGAGGCCGCACGCGAGGCACAACTGGCCGAGCAGCAGCGTCAGAAGCTGTTGGCCGAGCAACAAGCGCAAGCCAAGCGTCAGCAGGACTTGGCACGCGAGGCCGCGGCGGAAAAACTCAAGCAGCAGCAGGCGCAAGCAGAAAAGTTGCGTCAGCAGCAGCTCGCCGAGCAACAAAAGCTCAAGGAAGAGCAGCTCAAGCAGGAGCAATTGAAGCAACAGCAGCTCGACGCGCAAAAGAAGGCCGAGGCTGACAAGGCCGCGAAGATCAAGGCGCTTGCGCAGCAGCAGGCCAAGCAAAAGCAGCAGCTCGATCAGGAGCGCCGCGCCCGCCTCGCGCAATTGCAAGGCCTGGCCGGCGAAAGCACGAGCGGCAACGGGCTTGCGACGAGCGGCACGGGCAGCGGCTCGGGCGGCACGGCCACCTCACCGGGCTACGCCGACAAGGTGCGCCGACTCGTGCGCTCGCACCTCGTATGGCCTGGCGACACCAAGGGCCTCGAAACCGTGGTCGCCGTGCGCTGCTCGCCTACGGGCACGCTGCTCTCGGCGACGATCGAGCGTGGCAGCGGCAATTCGCAGTGGGACGATGCGGCGTTGCGCGCAGTCCAGGCTTCGGACCCGATGCCGCTCGACACCAACGGCCGTGCGCCCGCCTCGTTCAAGGTGACGATCCGGCCATCGGCAGGGTAATAAAGTGCATATGACAGGAACGAAACCTGCTGTCGCTAGTCTCTTTGCTGTTGTACCCACTTCTTGTTTCAGGATTTTTTGAGCATGAGTTTGATGACGAAGCTAGGCCTGAGAACGCTGTTGACGTCGTGTTTGATCGCGGCAAGCGGCGTGGCGCAGGCACAACTGAACGTTCTCGTGACGGGTGTCGGTTCGACGCAATTCCCGATCGCCACGGCAAACTTTGCCGGCCAGCAGAATTCCCCGCAGAACATCAGCCAGATCGTGCGCGACGACCTGCAACGCAGCGGCAAGTTCGCCAACGTCGACGCCGGTAGCGCGCCCGTATCGGAAACCGACTCCGTCGACCTCAGCGGTTGGAAGACGAAAGGCGCGGACGCGTTCGTCGCCGGCAGCGTCACGCGGCTGGCGAACGGCCAGTACCAGGTCAATTTCCGGCTGTACGACACGGTGAAGCAGCAAAGCCTCGGCGGCCTGTCGCTGACGAGCCCCGATAGCGGTCTGCGGATGACGGCGCACAAGATCTCCGACTACATCTACCAGAAGCTGCTCGGCACGCGCGGCGCGTTTGCCACGCGCCTGTCGTACGTCATCAAGAACGGCAGCCGCTATCAGCTGCAGATTTCGGATTCCGACGGGCAAGACGTGCACGTGGCCCTCTCGAGCCCCGAGCCGATCATCTCGCCGGCGTGGTCGCCGGACGGCACGAAGGTCGCCTACGTGTCGTTCGAGCGCAGGAAGCCGATCGTCTACGTGCACGACCTGCCCACGGGGCGTCGCGTCGTCATCTCCGACCAGAAGGGCAACAACAGCGCGCCGGCCTGGTCGCCTGACGGCCGCACGCTCGCCGTGGCGCTCTCGCGCACCGGCAACACGCAGATCTTCGCGGTCAATGCGGACGGCTCGGGCCTGCGCCGCCTGACGCAAAGCAGTACGATCGACACGGAGCCATGCTTCTCTCCTGACGGTCAATCGATCTATTTCACGAGCGATCGCGGCGGTCAGCCGCAGATCTACCGCATGTCGGTGCACGGCGAAAGCTCGGGCCCGGCACAACGCGTGACGTTCACGGGCAACTACAATACGAGCCCGCGCGTGAGTCCCGACGGCAAGGACCTCGCATACATCTCGCGCGTCGGCGGTGCGTTCAAGCTCTACGATCAGGATTTGCAAAGCGGCGTCGCAACGGCGCTGACCGACACGACACATGACGAATCGCCGAGCTTCGCGGCGAATGGTCAGTACCTCCTTTACGCCACTCAGGTGAACGGCCGTGGCGTGTTGGCTGCTGTCTCGACCGACGGTCGGACGCGGCAAATCCTGTCCGTTCCAGGCGGCAGCGTACGCGAGCCGTCCTGGGGTCCGTTTATGCAATAACACACAAGGAGAGTAAGAAATGATGTCCAAACTTCGTGCAGCGTTTGCGGTGTTGATCGTGGGCGTTCTGGCCGCCTGCAGCTCGGGCACCAAGGTCAACGAAAACCCGACGCAAGGCGCTGTCAGCACGCAGCCGAGCCCGACCGCAGTCGCACCGGTCACGGTTGACGAACTGAACAACCCGAACAGCCCGCTGGCCAAGCGCAGCGTCTACTTCGACTTCGACAGCTATGAAGTCAAGTCGGAATACACCTCGCTGCTGCAAGCACACGCGCAATATCTGAAGGGCCATCCGGATCGCCACATCCTGATCCAAGGCAACACCGACGAGCGCGGTACGAGCGAATACAACCTCGCGCTGGGTCAGAAGCGTGCGGAAGCAGTGCGTCGCGCACTGGCGACGTACGGCGTGGCCGATTCGCAAGTGGAAGCTGTGAGCCTCGGCAAGGAAAAGCCGGTGGCAACGGGTCATGACGAGGCTTCGTGGGCGCAAAACCGCCGCTCCGATATCCTCTATCAATAAACCACGGTAACGGGTGACAACGCGTATGACGCACCGTTTTTCCTGGCTGCGAGGTACCGCAGCCGCATGCGTGGCCGCTTCGGCGCTCGTCGCCGGGCCGGCGCACGCGGGCTTGTTCGATGACGATCAGGCCCGCCAGGCGATTCTCGATCTGCGCAGCAAGACCGAGAACATGGCGAGCCAGCTCGCCGCCGCGCAGCGCACGATTCTCGATCAGTCGAACCGTATCGATCAGTTGAACCAACAGATCGCGACGTTGCGTGGGCAGAACGAGGATCTGACGAACCAGGTCACGACCCTGCAGAAGCAGCAGAAGGACTACTACACCGATCTCGACACGCGGCTCAAGAAGTTCGAGCCGCAGCAGCAAACGGTCGACGGTGTGGAGGGTACGGTGCAGCCCGGCGAAACGGAGGCGTTCAACGCGGCGTCGCAGCAGTTCCGTAACGGCGACTTCAAGGGAGCGACGGCAGCGTTCCGCGACTTCATCTCCAAGTACCCGCAGAGCCCCTATCAGCCGACGGCGCAGTACTGGCTCGGCAACGCGCTATATGCGCTGCACGACTACAAGGGCTCGACGGCGACCTGGCAGAACGTCGCCAAGAACTATCCGCAGCACCCGCGCGCCCCCGAAGCGCTGCTCGCGATCGCGAACAACCAACTCGAGTTGGGCCAGAAGGCCGCGGCTCGGAAGACGTTGCAGCAGATCGTCTCGCAATACGGCAATTCGACGGTAGCGCAAACGGCGCAGACCAAGCTCTCGCAGATCAAGTAAGGTAAGCGGGAGCACTGGAAAGCGCCGGTGGTTTCGCTGGCAAGGCCCGAAGTGTGTTCAACGCTTCGGGCTTTTCTTTTTTGCGGTGCGCAGTCTGCGGTTGACATGCGCCCGAAGCTCCCGCTATAATTTTGCCTCTTTTGGGTCGTTAGCTCAGCTGGTAGAGCAGCGGACTTTTAATCCGTTGGTCACAGGTTCGAATCCCGTACGGCCTACCAAAGACACAAGGAAAGGGCTTAGCAGAGATGCTAAGCCCTTTTTCTTTGCCCTCCCTAAATCGATATTCGACATCGATTCCCACCGAGCCCTTGCGCGAAGGTACCGTCCACTTACCTCGCCTGCCGCGCAAAGCATGTCCTGTCCGCTACAACGCGGTCACACATCAAACCCACTCAGGCCGACCGTCTGCTCTCGCATCTTCGGTGGTAGCCTCAGCCACGCCATCACAACAAATATGTTGTACACTCACTTGCAAACGCAACATTTATGTTGCATATTTAACTCATTCTGATCTTCCAGAAGAACGCATGAAGTACAGCGAATTCAGGCGATGGCTTCGTGAGCAGGGGGCCGAATTCAAACCTGCTCGCGGCAGCCACTTTCGCGTCACGCTCAATGGTCGATCAACGATTTTCCCCGACCACGGCGCAAAAGAGATTGGTAAGGGACTTGTGGAAAAGATCAAGAAGGACTTAGGGCTCAAGTAGGCCAGCAGCCCTATAGAGGCTACAGTTCGAACACCAACTCCTCCCCCGGTTGAATCGCTAACGAAACGCGAACTATGTACAGCTATCCTGTCCATCTCGAAAAAGACACGAACGGTTCCTTGCTCGTGACTTTCCCGGATATTCCCGAAGCGGCGTCCGTCGGCGACGACGAGGACGAAGCGTTGCTCAACGCACTCGATGCACTCGAAAGCGCCATCGAGATTTACTTCGATGAAAAACGAGAAGTACCGGCACCATCGAAGGCACGTAAGGGACAACGGACGGTTACCCTCCCTGCCCTTGTTACCGCCAAAGTGCTCCTCGCCAACGAAATGGTGCGCCAAGGCGTGCGCAAGGCCGAACTGGCACGGCGTCTCGAGCTGCACATGCCGCAGATCGACCGCCTGCTCGATCCGCGGCATTCGTCAAAGCTCGATACGATCGAACGCGCTTTTGAAAAGCTCGGCAAACGGCTGGATGTTTCCGTCGTTTGATAGCAAACAGAGATCGCCAAGCACGTCTGTATCTAATGACATGACCGAACAGCACCGATCGGCGATCCCCCTCACCGCAAGATACATCGCGGATCAGCGCGAAAATCGCGACCTGATCCCGCACGAAGTTGTCAGTCGTACCGTCGACGGAGCGACGCCCCTGCGCGCGTGGCGCGAGCACCTTGACCTCACGCAAGCGGAAGTGGCTGAACGACTCGGGATTAGCCAATCCGCCTATGCACAGCAGGAAAACAGCGAGCGTCTGCGCAAATCGTCACGGGAGAAGATCGCTGCAGCGCTTGGCATTACAGCGGCCCAGCTCGATTTCTGAAGGCCTTCGGCATCGGGATTCCCCGCCACCCCTCACGGCATCCCAACAGGCGCCACCATCGCCTTGCGCACATCCTTCCAAGGCAGCGTCACGCCTTCCCCACGACAAGGCCGATCCGCCTCGGAGTACGAGAGCGCGGCGAAGAGCCCCTCCTTGCGCGGTGCGAGTTCAAGCATGCCGGCCCAGGTCTTGTCGCCGTAGTGGGCCCAGTTCGTGCACTGGGTGCCCTTGCACTCGTAACTCGCCAGCCCTTGCGTCAAGCAGCTGTCCTCACTGCCACCGCTTTCCTGCGAGGCCTTGCGCAGCACCATCGAGACGAGATCGTCGCCTTTCGCGTAGTCGAAGGTCTTCGTGTCCGCCGGCGGAAAGCGAAAGATACGGCTCCAGTCCAGCGCCTTACCCGTCTTCAAATCGTACGTCGTCGAGTGCCACGAACTGGACGGATGCGCGGCGCCCGGCCAGTCCCAGCCACAGGTCTCGTCGACCGTGAAAAAGCGCGCGTTCGCGAAGCTCACCTTCGAGTCACACGATGTACTGCCGCCCGGCAATGAAGCGAGCGCCTCGCTGATGTCCTCACGAAAGCCCCGCTCCAGCGACGCATTGACGGCATCCATCGCGCCCCGATCGGGCGCTGCGCTCAATTGCACCATCATCGCGCCGCTACGTTTCTCGCGGACGAACTGCCAGGCGATCGCACCGTCATCGCTATGCCCATTGCGCGCCATCACTTGCGTCGGCGCCTCGCTACGCAAGCACTCGTAAGCGCGCTCACTGTCCGAATGCGCGTCAAAGTGCACGTCACACGTCACAGCGGCGCGCTTGAGCTCGACGGGCAGCGTCTGCGCGGCGGTTGCCGTCTTGCGCCAGTTGCCCTTCACGACATCGCCTTCGATGCTGAGCGTCCAGTAACCCGTTGGCGCATCGCAGGTCTTCGGTTCATCGTTGCCACCATCGAGCGGACATTCGACGAACTGCCCGGGCTTGCCCGCTTGAACGAGGCCGATGTCGACACCCTGTGAACGATAGAAGTAACGGCCCACGCGCGCATGATCGAACTCGTAGAGCCGCAACACGATCGCCGACTTGCCCAATGTCCCTACGTAGGAATCCGAAGCATCTGCAGCATGCGCGGCCCCTGTGACTGCGCATATCGCGAGAAGAGAAACCATCGACTGCCATCGCATCGCAACGTCCCTCCCACTCGTAAGGTCAGGTCAATAGTCGTACACGTGCTCGGGCGTAAAGCCCATCGTGGGCGCATCGGCCAGAAACGTCGATAGCCGGCCGACGGGCATCAGCAGCCCCAGGCGCCGCGCATGAGCAGGCATCGTGAGCGGCTGCTCGAACAGCACTTGCCAATCCCCCTTCTGCGGATTCGCATCGTCGTTCGCCCAAACCGTCACGAGAATCGGCGACTTGTCGCCGTTGCCCGCAATGTCGACGATGCGCACACCCTGCTGCGCCAGCGTCGTCGCCGCAAGGCGGAAATCGAAATAACGTGGCAGCGACAGCAGCGCACGACCATCGGGCAAGCGGCGCAGCACCTCGACGCGCGGCGGCGGCGCCCACGTCTGCGGCAGCTGCTCGACCACCACGTCGGTCGTCATCAACGCGGGCGTGTAGGCCGCGCGCGTCGCCTTCTCGATCAGCTTGCCGTAGACCGCCTTGATCGCATACTCGGTGGTCAACGCATAGCGCCGCTCCCACTTGCGCACCATGCCCGGCCCCGTCATCGGCACATCGGTCCACAAGTGCTTGAGCCGCGACGTGAAGTCGAACAGATACCACGGCTCCTGGCGAATGAAGTCGACGTACTCCTGTGCGGCCTTGGCGGCATAACGATCTTCGTCGGTCAGCCGAGCGCCGTCGAGCAGCCAGCTCACGCGCCCCAGCGTGTTTTCGTAGACCGAACGCAGCGCATATTCGGCCGTCGTGCTCGTCGCGATGACCCAGATCATCACGTGATAGCCGGCGTTGAACGGATAGTCGCGGCGCATCTGCTCGCGCGTCACCGTCGCATACGCGGACCACAGCTGGCCGACCTGCCCGATGAACGGAAATGCCTGCGGCGGCTTGACGGCGACGATCCGCGCGTACTCGGCCGGGCTGTGCACGAGGTACCACTCGGGAAACGTCAGCAGCGTCTGCTCGGCGCCACGCCGCGCGTCGGGCGGCACCGCACTTTCCTGCGCGGCGCCGGAACCCAAAGCCGAAACCGCGCCCCACGCCCACGGCGTCGTCAACGCAGCCGCCGCCGCGATGGCGGCAAGCCCAACTCGCCAACGCCGGCTCATGCGCGTTCTCCGTGGCGCACGAACGCCAACAGCAGGTTGTCCGACGGATCGCCCTCCTGCCGCAAACGCAGCCCCGTATGACGGAAGCCTGCCGCTTCGATGCGCGCGATCCAGTCGTCGATGCTGCCGAATTGACGCAGTTCCTTCTGGTTGGTCTCCCAGGTCTCGCCGAGCCCCGCGTTGAACACGGTATGCGCGAGCGACACGAACGCGTCCATCTGCGGCGTCTTCACGTCATGGTCACGCACGATGAAATAGCCGCCGGGCCGCACGATCTGCGCGATCGACGCGAGAAACGGCGCGAGCTTGGACGGCGCCATATGGTGCAAGCCGATGAAGCAACTCACGAGATCGGCGCTTTGCGCAGGCAGCGCAATCGGCGCGTAATCGTCGAGCGGTACGTATTCGCCGATATTGCGCACCTGGCCGCGTTCGACGATGTCGACGGGGCTCATGCCGGGCGCCACGTCATGCACGAGCGTCACGCTGCCCTTCAGGCGCAGATGCTTGCGCAGCGCGCGCACGTAACGCCCCGTCGTGCCGATCTCGACGTAATCGCGCAACTCGACGTCGCCGAGCAGCGTCGCCGCCTGCCGCCCCATCTCGGTCTTTTGCGTGGCCAGCGACGGCAATGCATGCGTGAGCATCGCGAGCGCCGGCGTGATCGACTTGAGTCCGGCCTGAATGCCGCGATAAATCGATTCGTCGTCGCGATGCTTGGCGGCTTCCGTCTTGATCAGCGTGTGCAAACGGTCCTCGGGCAGCACGTTGAAGACGTTCTTCAGGAACAAATAGAAGCGGTCCGACTGGCGCGCATCGCGATAGATCGAACCGAACAGCGAGCCCGCCGCCCCCTCTTGTGCCATGTGCGCGGCCCGCGCGCCGCCATCGAGCAGCGGCGCATAGTAGCGATCCCACAGCGCCCCGCGCAGCCGGTAATGCGGATCGAGGTCGGCTTTGAGCGCGAACATCTCGCGCGCACGCGGGTACGCGCGATGAAACTGTTCGTCGGTCGCATGCAGCTGGTAGGGCAGATAGTAGGTGCCGCCCCGCTCGAGCACGGCGTCGATGAGCTCGCGCGTCCACACGGCCACGCGCTCCTTCGCGTTCTCGCGCGTGCGCTGCTTGTAGTAGAGGACGAACGCGAACGTCTCGCCGCGCGCCCATGCCATGACGGTCCCGTTGTCGCCCAGCGCGTGACGCACCGAGATGTTCACGACGTTCACGTTGTGACGGGCCAGCACCGCCCCCATCGCGCTCGCGAAGCTGCTGACGGCCGAGGCCGGCACGAAGTACTCCTGCAGCACGTAGGTGCGATTGCGCCGGTTCAACGGCTCGAGCTCGGCCACGTCGTAGCCGGCCTCGTAGTTGCGCCAGTGCACCTTCTTGCCGAGCATGATCAGCGGATCGTACAGATACTCGCGACGGAACTTGCCGAGCGGTGTTTCGGTGATGGCCCACAGAAAATACTTCGCGGCCCAGAAGCCCCGGCTCAGCGGCTGCAGGCGAGGCTCCGTCGCAGGCTCGTCGGTGACGGTCCAGCTGACCGCGCGCCCGCGCTCATAGCTGGGCGGGTACAGATCGAAGTTGTGAAAGACGATGTCGCGATGGCCACGCACGTTCGCATCGAACCACGTGGCGTAATCCTCGGTGCGCATCTTCTTGTCGCTGCGTGCGACGCGTGTGTTCGGCACGAGCTCGAGCTCGGCTTCGACGATGATGCCGATGCCGCCATAGCCGCCGATGGCCGCGTAAAAGAGCGTCGCGTTCTCGGTCGGCGTCGCTTCGACGACCTCGCCGTTCGCGAGCACGAGCGTAATCGCGCGCACCGACAGCACGACGGGCCCGAGCCCCATGTAGCGGCCGTGCGCATTGACCGACAAGGCGCCGCCGACCGTGAAATTCGCGTACGTCTGCATGATCTTCACGGCCAGGCCGTGCGGATCGATGAAGCGCTGAATGTCGCACCAGCGGATGCCCGCCTGCACGCGAATGACGGCCGCGTGCGGATCGAAGCGGATCACGCGGTTCATGTTGCGCATGTCGAGGTGCAGCGTGCCGGGGCTGGCCGTATGGCCGCCCATGCTGAAATGTCCGCCGCCGGTCGAGACTGGCAGATTCGTACGCACGAGCGTATCGACGACTTCTTGCGTGGTCGTGGGCGAGACGACCGAAAAAACGGGAGTCCGGTTGAGCTGGGTGACGTCGTTGACTGTGGGCATATCGCTGGGGCCTGGCATCACTCGGCAATGTTGACTTGAAGGTAATCGTCACGGCTGGCCGGATCGGTGCCAAAACGATTCGGATGCGCGAGGCCGCGCTTGAACAATTGAATCAGTATCCAGACCGGCCCCAGAATCGGCACGACGACAATAAAGAGCGCCGTACCCGGACGGCCGACGTCGTGCAAGCGCCGTATCGCCAGCGCTACCGCGCACCAGATAAACAGCACCGCGAACAAATCCTCGCCGCGCTCGCCGAACGTCGTGCCGGCAAGGCTGCCGAATGCCGCGCACGTAAGCGCCGCGATAACGAGCCGCGTCAGCCATTCGCTCCGGCCGATACGGCCGCGCGTCAGAAAGAACGCCGAAAACAGTGAAATGAAAGACATCTTCTTTTTGCGGTCCTGATTGAGTTGTTGCCGCAGTGCCGGCAAAATTCGCTGGTTATTATAATTGCCGCCAATCGCAAAGTCGCAAGTTGACTATTGGTAAAACGGCGCTATTTTGCGACGCGATTGGGCATATTCAACCATACGGCACATACGAGATCGATTCAAAGTGAAAGCAGTCAAGGTTCTGGCGATGGCAGCAGCCGTCGTGACGCTTGCCGTTGCCGGCACGCTCGCCGCGGCAACCTGGGCCGCCCATCAGCGCGAGCGCGATACGCAAGCTGCGGCCCCGGCCGGCGCGCGCTTCGTGCGCGCCGCCGATGTCGACATGTTGATCCAGCAACGTGGGCCCGACTCGGGCGAGCCGATCGTGTTCGTCTCGGGCGTCGGCGCATGGAGCGCGACCTGGCTTCCAACGATGGACGCCCTCGCGCGCGCCGGCTACCGCACTATCGCGATCGACCTGCCGCCGTTCGGCTACACGAGCCGCCCGGCCGCGGCCGCGAACGCCTACGACACCGAGCATCAGGCCGCACGCATTCTGGGCGCGCTCGATACCCTCGGCGTGTCGAAGGCGGTGCTCGTCGGCCACTCGTTCGGTGGTCGCGCAACGGTCGAGGCGCTGATGACGCAGCCGTCGCGCTTTAGCGCGGCCGTGTTCGTCGATGTCGCGCTGCAACTCGATCCCCCCGCCGCGCGGGCGCCGGGCATGGCGATGCGTGCACTCGAGGTGCCGCCACTGCGGCATGCGTTGATCGCGGCGACTGCCACGAATCCGTTCATGACAGGCTGGTTCCTCGACCGGTTCACGTCGCGGCACGACGCGCTGACGCCGCAAGTGGTCGACGTCTATCAACGCCCGCTCTCGCAGCGCGGCACGACCGATGCGTACGGGGATTGGCTCGGCGCCTTCCTGGGAGACCCGGGCCACAGCCGCAGCAATCGCAGCGCACAGTACGCGTCGCTAACGATGCCGGTGGCCGTGATCTGGGGGCAAACCGATTCGGTCACGCCGCTGGCGGAGGGTGAGCGGCTCGCGAAGCTGCTGCCGAATGCCACCTTGAAGACGCTGCCCGGCATCGGCCACATTCCGCATGTGGAGGACAACGCGGCTTTCGACCGTGCACTGCTTGCGTTCCTCGCGCAGGGGCACCCGGCGACGCCAACCGCGCAGAACTAAGAACGAAGGACGCGGCTAAGCGCTCTCCCGCACGATCAGTTCGAAACCGAGGTCGACGGCCGGCCGCGACGGCGGCTCGCGGTCGATCAGCGACAACAGCAGGCCCGCCGCCGTGCGGCCCATCTCGGCACGCGGCGTGCGCACCGTCGTCAGGCGAGGCACGCAGTCGGCCGAGCCGGCCAGGTCGTTGAAGCCGACGATCGCCACTTGCTCGGGCACGCGCATGCCGCGCCGGCAAGCCTCGAACAGCGCGCCTTGCGCGAGGTCGTCGTTGCCGAAGAAGATACCGTCGACGTCGGGCCGGCGTTCCATCAACTGCAGGAACAGCTGCCCGCCGAGGCCGATCGACGACGGCGCCGGCGTCAGCACTTCGAGATCGGCGTCGTAAAGACCCTTGCGCTGCAGCACGCGACGAAAGCCTTCGCCCCGCTGCATCATGCGCAAATCGAGTTGCGCCGCGACGAACGCATTGCGCCGGCAACCGCGCGCCAGCAGATGTTCGGCCACGGCCTCGCCCGCGCTGGCTTGCGAAAAGCCCACGCAATAGACGCCGGCCGCCTCGGCCAGCTCCATCATGTGCACGCACGGCACGCCGCTCGCATCGATGAGCCGGCGCGCCGTCTCGGTGCGATCGAAACCCGTGACGATCATGCCGCTCGGCGGCGAAGCCAGGTAATGGCGAATCAGATCTTCTTCGGCATCGCGCGAATAGTGCGTGTTGCCGATCAACACTTCGAAGCCGCGCGGGCGCAGCACGGCATGAATCGACTCGAGCGCATCCGTGAAGACATTGTTCGTCAGCGATGGGATCAGCACGGCCACCGCGTCGCTGCGCGCCGAAGCCAGCGCGCGCGCGGCCGGATTCGCGACGTAGTTGAGCGCGCGCGCCGCCTCCTGCACGCGCGCAACGTACTCGGGGCCCACCGACGCCAGCCCGCGGAGCGCGCGCGACGCCGTGATCGTGCTGACGCCGGCGCGCCGCGCGACCTCTTCGAGTGTCGGGCGCCCTGTGGCGCGGGTTTTCCTGGGTGTCGAAGCCGTCATGATGTAGGCTAGGATAGCGCTATCCCAGCGGCCCCGCAATGTGTACGACGTTTGCCGATGAAGCCTGCTGGAGCAAGCCCCAGCGGCCACATGGTCGCATTTTTTTCAGGCTCATGAGATAGCGCTGTCTTTGCATTTCCGAGCCACGCAGTGGAGGTCCAACCTCATGCACCCGTCCCTTTCCGCGCTCGTCGTCATGGGCGTCGCCGGCTGCGGCAAAACGAGCATCGCACACGCGCTTGCCGCCTCGATCGGCGGACGCTTCATCGAAGGCGACGCCTTTCATCCGGCCGCCAACGTCGAGAAGATGACACGCGGCATCGCCCTGACCGATGGCGACCGCATCGGCTGGCTCGACAGCCTCGCCGCCGAACTCGCGCGCGCAGCTGCAGCCGGCGAGCGTCCCGTGCTCGCCTGTTCCGCGCTCAAGCGCCGCTATCGCGACCGGCTGCGCGCGAGCGGCGCCTCGCTCGGCTTCGTCTATCTCGAGGTGAACAAACAGCAGGCGCTGACGCGCATGGCGCAGCGCTCGGGCCACTTCATGCCCGTCTCGCTCGTGGACAGCCAGTTCGCCGATCTCGAGCCGCCCGCCAAAGAACCGCTGACGCTGAGCCTCGACGCCTCGCACCCGGTCGACGCCATCGTCGCGCGTGCGCTCGCCTGGTACGAGGAGGCCGGCCCCGCTACGCAATTTGTCGTGGCCTGTTGAGATAGCGCTATCTCACGGAAGCGCTCAGGCCGCCCCCGCTAAGTCATTCGATTCCGGCCGCTCCGGAACTTTGAGGAGACACCCCATGACATCCCCCACGACACAGAAAGTCGCCAAGCGCCGTTGGCTCATCGGCGTGCTGCTCGGCATCGGCGTGCTGATCAACTATTTCGACCGCATCAACCTGTCGGTCGCCGCGCCGCAACTCAAAGAGGCGTTTCACTTGAGCCCCGCGCAGATGGGGCTGCTCTTCAGCGCGTTCTTCTGGCCGTACGCGTTGCTCCAAGTGCCGGCCGGCGTCGTGCTCGATCGCTTCGGTGTCACGCGAGTCGGCCGCTGGGGCGCGTTCCTGTGGGGGCTCGCATCGGCGATCACGGCGTTCGCTGGCGGCTTCGGCGGCATCTTCGCGGCGCGCGCCATGCTCGGCGTCGCCGAAGCGCCAGGTTTCCCGGTCAGCGCGAAGGCAACCGGCTACTGGTTCCCGCGCAAGGAGCGTGCGATGGCCACGGCGATTTTCGATGCAGCTGCAAAGTTCTCGAACGTGATCGGCGTGCCGCTCGTCGCGTTCGTGGTCGTGAGCCGCGGCTGGCGCTGGGGCTTCGGCGTGACGGCGCTGCTGAGCCTCGCCTACTTCGTCGCGTTCTATCTGATCTACCGCGACCCGAGCCAGGACAGCAAGCTGTCGGCCAGCGAGCGCGGCTACATCCAGCGCGGCGGCGCCACGCCTGAGGGCACGCCGAACGCGAGCGTGTTCGGCATGCTCGGCTACCTGCTGACGAAGTCGAAGGTATGGGGCCTCACGATCGGCTTCGCTGCCTACGGTTATTCGTTCTACCTGTTCCTGACCTGGCTGCCCGGCTATCTCGTGCACACGATGCACATGAGCATCCTGACGTCGGCCGGCTATGCGGCGATTCCGTGGGCCGTGGCGACCGTGTCCGATCTCGTCGCCGGCGGCTGGCTCATCGACCACCTGATCGCGCGCGGCCATGACGAGACGCGCGTGCGCAAGGGCGTGCTCGTCACGGGCATGCTGTTCGGCCTGGCCGTGCTGGGCGCCACACAAACGACCAACCCCGTGTGGGCCATCTTCTGGATCTCGATTGCGCTCGGCGGCCTGGCCGCGGCTGCCCCGGTGGGCTGGTCGCTGCCGTCGCTGATCGCCCCGCAGGGCGGTGTCGGCACGATTGGCGGCATCATGAACTTCGTCAACAACCTGATGGGTGTTTGCGCGCCGATCGTGACGGGCTACATCGTCGGCGCGACCGATTCGTTCACGAACGCCTTCCTCATCGCAGGGGTGATCCTCGCCGTCGGCATCGTGTCGTTCGTCTTCGTGATGGGCCGCATCGAGAACATTCCCGAGCCGCAAGAAGCGCTGCCCACGCGCCGCGCATCGGCAATCTGAGCCTGCCGCGCGCTACGCGGCTTCACCACGCTTTCACAAGAACGGCCTTTGCCAGAACGGCAAAGGCCATCAACAAGACCTGACAGGAGACCTCTTCATGAAGCAAAACATTAAGCACTCCATATCGATTACGTTCGCCGGCCTCGCATGCACGGCCCTTCCCGCGCTCGCGCAGAGCAGCCTGACGCTCTACGGCATCGTCGACGACGGGCTCGTCTATCAAAGCAGCCAAACCTCGCTGGGCTCGACGAACGGCGGCCGCTCGGTGACGAAGCTTGCTTCGGGCATCTGGGCCGGCGACCGTTTCGGCCTGAAGGGCAACGAGGACCTCGGCGGTCGGACGCAAGCCATCTTTCAACTCGAGTCGGGCTTCAACATCAATAACGGCGGGCAGCAATTCGCCAATGCGGAGTTCGGCCGGCAAGCCTGGGTCGGCATGACGAACCCGGCCTACGGCACGCTGACGGCTGGCCGCCAGTACACGTCGTACTACACGCTGCTCGCCCCCTACAGCCCGACGACCTGGCTCACCGGCTACTTCGGCGCGCACCCTGGCGATCTCGACTCGCTCGATACCGTCTACCGCGCGAACAATTCGCTCGTCTATACGTCGCCGAAATGGAACGGCTTCACGGCGAGCGGCTCGTACTCGCTCGGCGGCGTGCCGGGCAGCTTCAATCGTGGCGCAACGTGGAGCGCGGCGCTGCAGTTCCAGCACGGCCCGTTCGGCATCGCTGCCGGCGTGCAGCGCATCGACAACGGCACCTTGGGCGGCGGCGCGTGGGGCGCGGCCTCGACGACGACGACCGGCGGCCAATCCGGCGTGTCGACCGTCACGAACGGCTATCAAAGCGCGGCGGCGCAGCAGCGCTTCGCCGTCGGCGCCGGCTATCAGATCACCACGGCGCTCGACGTGACGGCGACGTATTCGAACGTGCAGTACATCCCGGGCGTCGGCTCGGCGTTCCGGCAGACGGCCATCTTCAACACGGGCGGGCTCGTTGCGCACTACAAGGCGACGCCGTTTTGGGATCTCGCGGCCGGCTACAGCTACACGCGCGCCACCAGGGCCAACGGCATCGACAGCGCCGCGCAATATCAGCAGATCACGCTGTCGCAGTACTACAGCCTCTCCAAGCGCACGGGCCTTTACGCGCTCCAGGCGTATCAGCGTGCGGGCGGCAACACGCTCGGCACGAACGGCGCCGGCAATGTCATCGGCGCTACCGCCGCCATCGGCGACGGCGTGCAGACGGCCCCCTCGTCGTCGCGCAGCCAGTTCGCGGCCGGCCTCGGCGTGATCCATCGTTTCTGACGGAATACGTCGACGACGCGCTTATATCGCGTTGAGCGGAATCTTCAGATAGCTGACGCCGTTCGACTCCGGGCGCGGCATTGCGCCCGCCCGGATATTGACCTGCACGGACGGCAAAATCAGCGTCGGCATCGACAGCGTGCGGTCGCGCGTGGTGCGCATCGTGACGAACTCGTTCTCGGTCACGCCGTCATGCAGGTGGATGTTGCCGCTCCGCTGTTGCTCGACCGTCGTTTCGCAGCTCGGCTCGCGGGTGGCGGGCGGGTAGTCGTGGCACATGTAGAGCCGCGTCTGCGGCGGCAACGCCAGCAGCTTCTTCACCGAGCGATATAGCGTGTGCGCATCGCCGCCCGGAAAATCGCAGCGTGCCGAACCCACATCGGGCATGAACAGCGTATCGCCGACGAACACGGCATTGCCGATGCAATAGGCCATGTCGGCCGGCGTATGTCCGGGCACGTGCAGGGCCTGCGCATCGAGCTCGCCGATCTTGAACGTCTCGTCGGCCGCGAACAGATGATCGAACTGAGTGCCATCTTCCTCCAGTTCGGTACCGAGATTGAATACGCCCTTGAACGTGTGCTGCACCATGCGGATGTGCTCGCCGATGGCGATCCTGCCCCCCACCTCGTCCTTCAGATAGTGCGCCGCCGACAAATGATCGGCATGCGCATGCGTCTCCAGCAGCCACTGGACCGTGAGGCCGTGCTCGCGCACGAACGCGATCACACGGTCGGCCGATGCCGTCGAGGTGCGCCCCGACTTCGGATCGAAGTCGAGTACCGAGTCGACGATCGCGCATTCAGTCCCCTCTCCGCCATGCACGACGTAAGTAAACGTGGAAGTAGCGGGATCGAAAAAGGGCGCGACGAGCGGCTCCATGTAGGGCTCCGGTCAAAACGTTATGTTGCAATACAATATATGTATTCATATAATGTTCGTCAACCCATTATGAGCATGACGATTCGCGTCCCATGGAACAGTCGACGTCTCTCCCCCCTCAATCCTTGACCGGCCTTCGCGAGTCCGCGACGCAATGCTGCGCGCTGCTCAAGGCGATGGCGCACGAAGACCGTTTATTGCTGCTGTGCCAGCTGGTCGAAGGCGAGCACAACGTCGGCGAGCTCGAGGAGCTCGTCGGCATTCGTCAGCCCAGTCTGTCGCAGCACCTCGGCGTGCTGCGCGAGGAAGGGCTCGTCACCGCCCGTCGTGACGGTAAATACATCTACTACAGCCTCGCGAGCTTCGAAGTCATCTGCATCATGCAAACGCTTTCGAGCCTGTATTGCGGTAAAGCCAAACGTCGCAACAACAAGTGAGCCCCGGCCTGGCTCACTTTCATGCCGCGCGCGGCACGCGTGCGGTATCGTGGCCATCCGTTCGCTTCGTCCTCTCCGACACGCTCCCATTCGATGCACTGTCGGCCGGCTTGCCGGTCGGCGTTCGGGCTCGTCGCAGAACGCCATAACAAGCATGTCCAACAATAACCAGGAGAAGACTCGATGCCGATTCAGAAAGCCTCGGCCGTGGCATCGGCCGGCACAGTAGACAAGACGTTCGACGTCGTAGTGATCGGCGGCGGCACGGCCGGCATCGCGGTCGCGGCGAGCCTGTTGCGGCGCGAGCCGAAGCTCGCCATCGCCATCGTCGAACCGCGCGAGCATCACGATTATCAGCCGGCCTGGACGCTGGTCGGCGGCGGCGCCTACGACGTACGTAAGACGCGCCGCGCGACCCGCGATGTGATTCCTGCCGGCGCGACCTGGATTCAGGCCGCTGTCGTTCGCATCGAGGCGCAGCAGAACCAGGTGCAGCTCGAGGACGGCCGTATCGTGTCGTACCGGGATCTCGTGGTCGCCCCGGGCTTGCGGCTCGCGTGGGAGCGTATCGCCGGGCTCGAGCAGTCGCTGGGCAAGCATGGTGTCACGTCGAACTACCGCTACGAGCTCGCGCCCTATACCTGGCAGCTCGTGCAATCGCTCAAGCAAGGCACGGCGTTGTTCACGCAGCCGGCCATGCCGATCAAGTGCGCGGGCGCCCCGCAAAAGGCGATGTACCTGGCCTGTGACCACTGGCGCCGCAGCGGCGTGCTGGAACGCGTTCACGTCGAGTTCAACGCGGCCGGCGCCGTGCTGTTCGGCGTGGCCGCCTTCGTGCCGCCGTTGATGGAGTACGTGAAGCGCTATCGCGCGAATCTCGCCTTCAGCTCGAACCTCGTCGCGATCGACGGCCCGGCCAAGCTCGCGCACTTCGACGTGACCGACGCACAAGGGCAGACCACGCGCGAGACCAAGCCGTTCGACATGATCCATGTCGTGCCGCCCCAGGTGGCGCCCGACTTCATTCGCGACAGTGGCCTGGCCGATGCGGCGGGCTGGTGCGAAGTCGATCACGCGACATTGCAGCATCCGCGCTATCCGAACGTGTTCTCGCTCGGCGACGTGTGCTCGGCGCCCAATGCCAAGACGGCCGCGGCCGCGCGCAAGCAGGCCGTCATCGTCGCGTGCAATCTGCTCGCCGCGCGCGCCGGTCAGCCGATGCCTAGGCGCTACGACGGCTACGGTTCGTGCCCGCTCACCGTCGAACGCGGCAAGGTCGTGCTGGCCGAATTCGGCTACGGCGGCAAGCTGCTGCCGACGTTCCCGCTCGATCCGACGAAGCCGCGCGCGCTCGCGTGGTTCCTGAAGGCGACGCTGCTGCCCTGGTTCTACTGGAACGGCATGCTCAAGGCGCGCGAATGGTTCACCCGGACGTCGGCATAAGCGGCGGGCGCAGATGAACGAAGCTTCCTTGATCAGCACGGCGCTCGGCTCGGTAGTCGGCGTGATCCTCGCCTTGACGGGCGCCGGTGGCGGCATCGTCGCCGTGCCGCTACTCGTCTTCGGGCTCGGCTTGAACGTCGCGACGGCAGGCCCGATCGGCCTGCTGGCGGTCGGCATGGCGGCCGGGCTCGGTGCGCTGCTCGCGCTACGCGAACGGCGCGTGCGCTATAAGGCGGCTACGCTGATGGCCGTGGCCGGCTCGATCGTCTCGCCGGCTGGTCTCTGGCTCGCCCAGCGCGTGCCCAACGCGCCACTGATGCTGATCTTCGCCGCGGTGCTGTTGTATGTCGCCGCCCGCATGCTGATGCAGCAACGCGCCGGCGCGAACGGCGAGGCGCCGCGGCAAGGTCCGCCGCCGGCGTGCCGGCTCGATGCCCTGCGCGGCAAACTCGACTGGAACGCGCCATGTGGCTGTGCCCTCACCGCATCGGGCGCGCTCGCGGGGTTGCTGTCGGGACTGCTCGGTGTCGGTGGCGGCTTTGTCGTCGTGCCCGCGCTCAAGCGCGTCTCCGACATTCCGATGCAAGGCATCGTGGCCACGTCGCTGGCCGTCATCACGCTCGTTTCGATGACGGGGGTCGTCGCGTCGGCTGCCAGCGGTCATCTGCTGTGGGCCAGTGCCCTGCCGTTCACGCTCGGTGCGCTCGTCGGCATGCTGGCCGGGCGGCGCGGCGCGCGTCATTTGAGTGCGGCGCGCATCCAGCAGTCGTTTGCGGTGTTCACGGCAACGATCGCGGTCGGCATGGCCGTGAAGGCGCTGCACGGGTTGTGACTGTGACGCTCAGCGCGTTACGGTAGACGTAGAAGAAGCGACAGGCCACAGCCCGGAAATAGCTGCGATGCCTTGTGCGCCGCAGGTGCGTGCGGTTTGAATATCGGCACGCGTCATGCCGCCGAGCGCATAGATAGGCACGCGCGCCTCGGAACATAGGTGGGCGAACGTCGGCCAGCCCAACGTCGGCGCACCCGGGTGACTGGCCGTAGGCAAGACCGGCGATAACGTGACGAGATCGGCACCGATGTGCTCTGCATGCAGCAGCTGGTCGCGATCGTGGCAGGCGGCGCTCAACAGCATCGGCAGTGCGACCGGCCGCTGCGCCAAACTCATGAGCTGCGCGCTGCTCAGATGCACGCCATCGGCGCCGACGGCGACTGGATCGTCGATGGGACCATTGAGGATCAAACGTGCCCCATGCGCGTGACAGAGCGTCGCCGCTCGTGCGGCGAGCGCCGCATAAGCAGCGGCCGGCAGTGTCTTGGCCCGCAGTTGCACGAGCGAGATGCCGGCGTCCAACGCGGTGCGCAATCGCATGAGGAAAGCATCGAACTGCGAGGCATCGTCGGGCTCGGGCGTGACGAGCAGCAGTTCGGGCAGGGAAGCGGAGGAGGACATGGCGCTCACGCTATCAAAAGATCGCGCGGAGCGCCAATGCGGCGGCCGTTGAGGGGCGTGGGCAATTCGACGCTGTTGGCCTTGCGCGTTTCGACGGCGGACTGGGATGCATCAAAACCTGGGGTGTTTAGAACTACGGCTATATGCATGCGAGGGCACGCCGATCGAGAGACTGCAACGTCAATGGATAAGGCGTACTTGGCCGAAAATGCCAGGACTGTTGATGGGCGTAAGCCTAGCAGCACAATCAAGACGCTTTTTTATGTTCTTCATCCGTCTTTGAATGGCGCTCGAGGATGACTCGCGCCAGATCGGAAAACGCAGCTGCAACGGCAGACGGTTGCTCTACCCATGGAAAATGACCAGCGCAATCGATTTTCGTCCAGGTCACGTTTTTATCGCGGAAGTGCGAAGATTCCCAGCAATTTTGGGCAACGATGCGATCTTCGCTTCCACTAAGAATCAGCACAGGTGTAGCGCGAGGCCACCATTTCGCCGTGTATTGCGCTTCAAAATTGCTCTCTGACCAGTCCACTGCGGCCAAGTTGAAGGGCAGTGTGGCAAGCAGGCGACGCCCTGCAGCAAGTCCGTCTGGCGTGAAGTTCCATTCCGCTGCGGCCAAAGTAAGCTCGCGCAAAGTCTCATTGCTTCTGCACGTTTCGAAGCGATGGCTGGCGGATTCAACGGCAGGCAATGGGTTGTCGGACACCATCTCGCCAAAACGCTCACGCCAACCGGCATCGGGCGCCGAGCTGATCAATACCAGCCCGCAGATGTGATCTTCCAACTCTGGCACCGACAAGAGATACATGCCGCCGGTGGAATGGCCCACATAAATGCAATTGGGCAGTGCTTGCGCTGCCTCCAATAGAACTTTCGGCCAATGCCGATAGCATTCGTCAGCGGGAGGTAATGCAACGTTGGACCCGTCTCCGGGCAAATCCACCAGCCAGATAGCGCCGGGCACATCGAGACACGCTGCTAGCCCGGCAAGGGATTCCGAGCCGATCCCGGGCCCTCCGGGAAGTAACAGCCAGTTGAATGGCCCTGGCTGACTTTTGCATAGCCGCAGGCGAACTGCCGCTGGCGTGAAATGTTCTTCAAGCAAATGAATACCCGGAAATTCCAGAAGGGTGTCCAGGATTCGCAAAAGTCCGCCGCGCGTCAACCTAAGTTACCGATTTCAATGAAAAATCAGTGGTCACGTCGAGGAGGTGAAACGGATCAAGACAACGTCGACGAAGACGCCCCCACCTTGAACGACCGCGCTGCCTGCGCGAGACGCGCCGCCTGATCATGCATATTCTGGGCGGCAGCAGAAACCTGCTCGACAAGCGCGGCATTCTGCTGCGTAGCCGAATCCATCTGCGCCACCGCGCGATTGACCTGTTCGATGCCGGTGCTTTGCTCGTCGGAGGCGGCCGCGATCTCGCCCATGATGTCGACGACCTGCTTCACCGAGCCGACGATCTCCTGCATCGTCTGCCCGGCCTGCGTGACGAGATCGGCTCCGCTTTGGACCTTGCCCGTCGAATCGTCGATGAGGGCCTTGATCTCCTTGGCGGCAGTCGCGCTGCGCTGTGCGAGTGAACGCACTTCGCCAGCGACCACTGCAAAGCCCCTGCCCTGCTCGCCCGCACGCGCCGCCTCAACGGCCGCGTTCAACGCGAGGATGTTGGTCTGGAACGCGATGCCTTCGATGACGCCGATGATGTCCGCAATCTTCGTCGAACTCGCCGTGATCTCGTTCATCGTGCTGACGACGCGGCCCACGACCTCACCGCCGCGCCCCGCAATGTCCGACGCCTTAGCAGCCAGCACGGTCGCCTGGCTGGCGTTGTCGGCGTTGTGCTTCACGGTGCCCGTCAGCTGCTCCATGCTCGCGGCCGTCTCCTGCAATGAGGCCGCTTGCTGCTCGGTGCGCGAGGACAGGTCGGTGTTGCCCGAGGCGATCTGCTGCGCGGCCGCGCTGATCGATTCGGCGCTAGAACGAATGCTGCCGATCACCGACGACAAGCTGCCCTGCATGCTCGCGATCGCATGCAGCAGGCTTTCGTTGTCGCCCGGTTGCAGCACGACGGTCGCTTGCAAATCACGCTCGGCGATGCGGCTCGCGACATCGGCTGCATAGGCGGGCTCGCCGCCCAGGCTGCGCAAAATGCTGCGGTTGATCAGCAGCATCACGGCGGTCACGATGCCACCGGTCGCGATCAGCACGATGAGGTTCGTCAGCAGCGTGCCGTAGAACGCCTCATCGATGTCCTGCAGGTAGACGCCCGTGGCGATCGTCCAGTCCCACGGCTCGAAATACTTGACGTAGGTGAGCTTGGGCGCGCGCTGAGTCGTCGAGCCGACGACGAGGGCATCGTAATCGACATAGCCCTCGCCTTGCGCGCGCGAGGCTTTCACCATCTCCATGAACAGCAGCTTGCCCTTGCCGTCGGTCTGCTGCGCGACGTTCTTGTTCACCAGCTTCGAATTGGTCGGATGCATGATCACGACGGGACGCGAATCGATGATGAACACATAACCGTCACTGCCGTAACGCATCTGCGCAAGCCGCGTCATCGCTTCTTTCTGGGCCGCGTCCTGCGTCATCGTGCCCGCCTGCGCGAGGGCCGCATAGCCTTTGACGATGCCCGTCGCCGTATCGACGACGTTCTTGATGTCGGCCTTGCGATCGCGAATCATCGTGGCACGCTCGTGCAGCGAGCCCCAGCCGGCCAGCAGCAGCAAGCCGAGCCACATGAGAGTGAGCGCTAACAACAGCTTACGATGGAGACTTAAGCCTTTCATGAGCCTTATCTATCCAGGAAGTTTTCGATCACGGTGCCTGCCGAGGTCAACCTCTTGTTTACGGCATGCGCGGGTCGAGCTTGAACGCTGGAGGATCGGGTGATATGAAACCAGCGCTTAAGAACTGAAGGACATGCGCGTCAGCGCGCCGCCAGCGTCACCATCGGTTCGCCTTCGAGCGCCGTGACCGTCTCGAAGCCGGCGTCGTGCAGCCAGCCACACACCTCGTCTTGAGCGAGCCGCAGCTTGGGGTAAGCACTTTTCTGCGTCACGTAGCCTTCAGGCGTGCGACGCGTGACGACGTCGTGAATCATCGCAACGTCGTCGAGGTATTCGACGAAGCAGATCATCGATGCATGCTCGTCGGCGCGCACCGGAAAGATGCGTGCCACGCCCTCGAGCGCCTTCGACAGATCGCGATAGGTCAGCACGAACGTGCCACCCGGCACGAGCCGCTCGCGCACCGCGGCGAACAGCGCCCTGACATCGGCCCTGCCCGGCAGATGCGTGAGCGTATCGCCCATGCAAACGACGACGCGCGGCGCTCCGCCGCCCCAGGCTTGCGGATCGCGCATATCGGCGACGCGAGCATCGATCGGGCGGCCTTGCGAGCGCTCTTTAAGTTCGGCGATCAGCGGCGTGCTGGTATCGACGGCCGTGACGCGATAGCCGAGCTCGAGTAGCGCGATCGACTGGTAGCCAGGACCTGCGCCCAGATCGAGCGCAAGCGCACCGTCTCCAGGACCGATGCCGACCCGCTCGAGCAACGTGCGCTGCGCGTGCATGCGCGCTTCGAAGTCGCCCATCATCCAGGTGTAGTGCTCGGCGAGCAGCGCGTCGTAATGTTCGATCGGTGTGACCATAGCGGGCGTTCGACGGAAGGCGCCTTGAAAGCCGTCCCGTGCTACGAAAGAAGAACACGCGCAGACGTTATGCGTTCGCGCGCCGAATGTCGATTGCGGACTTGCGTAGTCGCCGGCGCGCGGACAGCCTTATTGGCTTTGCGCCGACGCCTTGGTGGGACAGGCGGGGTCCTTGCCCCAGTGACCGGCACAAACACGCCAGCGGCATGTCTCGCCCTGGAAGAAGCTCTGCTTGTCGCATTCGCTGAGCTGATCCTTCAAGCTCACGTGTTGCACGCTCGCCGGCTGCGGGGCCTTGGCGGCCACCTCCGATGCGGCAGGCTTGTGATACGGCTTCGTGCGCGCCACGAGCACCGCCAGCAGATCCGCATCGGAATCGTCGGGCGTTTGCGCGCCATGCGCTTTCGCATGTTTGTTCGGATGAACCGATGCCGCATGCGCGGCCGTCCGTGCATTCTTGGCTGTCTCGTGCGGGGCCGGCTTTGCCGCGGCTTTCGGCGCAACAGCAGCCTTGGCCACCGCAGCGGACGCCGGGGCCGATGCGGCCGCACCGCTCGCCACTTCGGCGCCGTTCGCCAGCGCGCGCGACAGGCGGCTCGCATCGGCGCTGCTCGAGGGGGCGGCGGCCGCCGCCGAAGCAGGTTTCCCATCGGGATGAGCGGCGTCTTCGGACACGATCACCGCCGCCTGCGGTGCGGACGCGGCCGCCTTTTGCGCCGCCTCCGCGGCAAGCGCCATCCCACTTGCGGGCGCAGCAACGGCAGCAGAAGCGCTCGCTACGCTGCTTGCGGCACTGGCATGGGCCTGCACGCTGTCGACCTGTGCGGCTACGCCGCCGTCGTCATCGGCTTGCGACAAATGCTGCCATTGCCAGGCGCCGAACGCGCCAATACCGACCACCGCCGCGACGGCAGCCGCGACGAACGGTTTACGGGAACGGGGACGCTTGGCCTGCTGGGACGGGACGCGACCTTCCAGGTTCGCCAGAATACGCGAGCCGTTGTCGGTGGCACCTTGGGCCGTATCGGAAAGCAAGCTTGGCCGCGCTTTGGAACTGGAATTGTCCGGCGCACTCATTCACTGTCTCGTTGAATCCGGGTTTAATTCGCCGCGATAATACATACAATCCGGCCTGCCTTGCAGCAGGCCAGATTCTAAGTTCAAGCATTACAAAATACAATTTATTTCCCACCCGGGGCTCACCTTGATTGCCGTCGCACTCGCCGCTTATTTCGCCGTTGCCGTGACAATCGCAGCACTGCTGCTATTGCCGCCCGCACGCGCCGCACTATTGAATGTCGCACTCGATTTGCATAAACGGATCAGTCGACGCACTTCGCGCAACGTCATGCGAGTACGCAGCGGCCTCAATGAATCAGTAAAAATTTCCCAATCGACGCTAGTTAATACGAAAAATTTACTTTATCGTCGCCGCTTGCTGATTTTCATTACGGCAGGTATCCTTGCGGCGCCTCCATTGCTAGCAATTGCATTGCGCGGCAAGCAGCTATTCCAGTTCGAAGGCGACACTCGCGCGCCGGACGAGAAAATCGCCGCGTTGCTGAACGGTGAACAGCTCGTGCCACCGCCGCCGCTGCCGCCCGAGGTGTTTGCAACACAGGAAGTCGAGCAGGTGCGCCCTGCCTTGGTGGATGCCAGCCGCGACTGGAATCTGCTCGACGCCGACTTCAGAACGCGCTTATTGCTCGTCTACAAGATCATGCGCGAGCAATACGGATACGAAATGGCTTTGCTGGAAGGTTATCGAAGCCCGGAGCGACAAAACCGGCTCGCGCAGCTGGGGGGCGTAACGAATGCTGCCGCATATCAGAGCTATCACCAATACGGGCTTGCCGCCGACAATGCGTTTTTGCGCAACGGCAAGATCGTCATTTCCGAAAAAGATCCGTGGGCCATGCGCGGCTACCAGCTATATGGGCAAACCGCCGAACAAGTCGGTCTCGTATGGGGCGGCCGATGGAAGCTGATGGATTTTGGCCACGTCGAATACCACAAGCCGGGCTTCGTGCTGGGCCACCGTCCGCCCGCCGCCCCCATTGCCGGACAAGCCGGACAATAAAACGCCTTACACACGCCATACGCAATGGCGCTTGCCCTAGCAAGAAAAGCGCCATTCATTGAGACCTGAACGCCATTTAGAACGCCTTATGCAACGCTTTCTCCATGCGCTGACCAACAAACGCACGATGGCCTTCATCGGCGTGCTCGTCATCGCGGTGATCCTGTTCGGCTGCGCCGCCTACTTCGACATCGCACCGATCTGGCCCGCCCTCGCGCTCGGCGCGATACTCGTGCTGATGCTGCTCACCTGGCTGTGGCGCCGCCTGGCCGCGCGCCGCGCCAACCGCAAGCTCGGCGAAATGCTCGAGCAGCAGGCCGAGACGGGCAAGGCGACGACCGCGGCGGCCCCGCCGGGCAAATCGGCGGAGCTCGAGGCGCTGCGCACGCGGCTCGCCGACGCGGTCCGCACGATCAAGACCTCGAAGATCGGCCAGATTTCGGGCGGCTCGGCGCTCTACGAGCTGCCGTGGTACATCGTCATCGGCAATCCGGCGGCCGGCAAGAGCAGCGCCGTGCTGAACTCGGGCTTGCAGTTCCCGTTCGCCGAGAAGAACGACGCCGTGATCCACGGCATCGGCGGTACGCGCAATTGCGACTGGTTCTTCACGACCGAAGGCATCCTGCTCGACACGGCGGGCCGCTATTCGGTGCACGAGGAAGACCGCACGGAGTGGCTCGGCTTTCTGGGCCTGCTCAAGCGCTATCGCCCGAAGGCGCCGATCAACGGCATCATCGTGACGGCCAGCATCGCCGAGCTCATGAGCAGCAAGCCCGATGCGACGATCCACCTCGCGCGCAGCCTGCGCCAGCGCGTGCAGGAACTGACCGAGAAGCTCGAGGTGTTCGCGCCCGTCTACGTGATGTTCACGAAGGCCGACCTCATCACGGGCTTCGCCGAATTCTTCGGCGGCGGCGAACGTCAAGAGTACGACCGCGTGTGGGGCGCCACGCTGCCCTACGAACGCGACGGCAAGCGTGACGTCGTCGCACAGTTCGACGAGCGTTTCGAAGAGCTGTATGAAGGACTCAAGGAAGTCAGCATCGCGCAGATGTCGATCAACCGCGGCAACAAGCTTGCACCGGGCCAGCTGAGCTTCCCGCTCGAATTTCTGGCGATCAAGCCTGCGCTGCGGGTGTTCCTCGCGACGCTGTTCGAAGAGAATCCGTTCCAGTACAAGCCGATCCTGCGCGGCTTCTACTTCACGAGCGCCTTGCAGGAAGGCCAGGCGAATAGCGCGGCGGCGCAACGGATCGGTCAGCGCTTCGGCCTCGACATCGAGAACATGCCGACGCCGCAGGCCGCCATGTCCAAGAACGGCTTCTTCCTGCGCGATCTGTTCTCGAAGGTCATCTTCGCCGATCGCCAGACCGTGCGCCAGTTCGCGAGCCCCGCGAAAACGCGCATGCGCTACGGCACGTTCTTCGCGTTCGTCGCCGTGCTCGCGCTCGCGCTGGGCGGCTGGACCTGGTCGACGATCGGCAACCAGCAGTTGACCGCCAACGTGCAGGCCGACCTCGACAACATCACGCGGCTCCAGCAGAACCGCAACGACCTGCAATCGCGCCTGCAGGCGATGGATATCCTGGCGGACCGCATCGACCAGCTCGAACAGTTCCGCCGCGAGCGGCCGATCTCGGTGTCGCTGGGCCTCTATCAGGGCGACCGCATCGAGCAACGCTTGATCGGCGAATACTATCGCGGCATCAAGCAGTTGATGCTCGACCCGGTTTCGCAGAACCTCACGTCGTTCCTGAAGGAAGTCAACGCGCATCCCGATCAGCTGGCCCCGCTCACGCATCCGCCCGAGTCCGGCGCGATCCCCGTGTCCGCGCGCCCAAGCACGGCGCAAACGGCGCAGAACCCGCAAGGCGGCCTCTACAGCGATGCTTCGCCGACCAACGTCGAGGACGCCTACAACGCGCTGAAGACGTACCTGATGCTGTCGGACAAGCGCCACGTCGAAGCCGCGCATCTGACCGATCAGCTCGCACGCTTCTGGCGCGGCTGGCTCGAAACGAATCGCGGCAACATGCCGCGCGATCAGATGATCAGGAGCGCCGAGCGCATGATCACGTTCTATCTGTCGCGCGTGAACGACAACCAGTGGCCGATGATCGACGCGAACCTCTCGCTCGTCGACCAGACGCGCGAAAACCTGCGCCACGTGGTGCGCGGCATGCCGGCCCGTCAGCGCGTCTATGAAGAAATCAAGGCGCGCGCCTCGACGCGGTTCGCGCCGATGACGATCGCGCGCATCGTCGGCGAGACCAACACGAACCTCGTCGGCGGCAGCTACGCGATTCCGGGCACGTTCACACGCGAAGCGTGGTTCCAGTACGTGCAGCCGGCCATCCGCGACGCGGCGACCAAGGAACTGCAAGCGAAGGACTGGGTGCTCAACACGTCGTCGCAAGACGACCTGACGCTCGAGGGCAGCCCCGAGCAGATCCAGAAGGCGCTCGTACTCATGTACAAGACCGAGTACGCGCAGCACTGGCAGCGCTTCATGCAGGGTGTCGCCGTGCAGGACTTCGGCAACTTCCAGCAGGCCGTCGATGCGATGAACCGCCTCGGCGATCCGCAGGATTCGCCGATCCGCAAGATCCTCGAAACGGCTTACGATCAGACGGCCTGGGACAACCCGGCACTCGCCGCGAGCACGTTCACGAAAGCACAAAACGGCGTGACGAGCTGGTTCAAGCGCCTGTTCGGTTCGCATGAGCAAGCGGTGCAGAACGCCGGCGTCGAACTCGACCTGAGCGGCATGGCCCCGTCGATCGGCCCCGTGGGCAGCGCCTTTGCCGGCCTCGCGCGCATCGCCACGACGCAGGACAACAACTCGCTGCTGCGCGGCTACATGGATTCGCTGTCGAAGGTGCGCACGCGCTTCAACCTGTTGAAGAACCAGGGCGACCCCGGCCCCGGCGCGCGCCAGCTCATGCAGCAGACGCTCGACGGCAGCGGCTCGGAGCTCGCCGATGCACTGAAGTTCGTCGACGAGCAGATGCTGACGGGCCTCACCGACGATCAACGCAAGGCGCTGCGGCCGCTGCTCGTGCGACCGCTGATGCAAGCGTTCGCCGTCACGATCGAGCCGGCCAGCGACGAAGTGAACAAGGTGTGGAACGCGCAGGTGTATCAGCAGTTCCAGACCTCGCTCGCGAACAAGTATCCGTTCTCGGGCGATGCGAAGGTCGAAGCGGCCGCCGGCGAAATCGCGCAGGTGTTCGGTCCCGACGGCGCTGTCTCGAAGTTCGTCGGCACGACGCTGGGCCCTCTGGCCGTGCGCCGCGGCGACACGCTGAGTCCGCGCACGTGGGGCGGCATGGGCATCGCGCTCACGCCGGAATTCACGAACGGCTTCGCGCGCTGGGTGGCCCCGCTCTCGGGTGCCGCCGCCTCGAGCCAGGCGTCGTCGGAACCGCAGACGGTATTCCAGATCATGCCGCAGCCTGGCGCGGGCACGACCGAGTACACGATCCTCATCGACGGCCAGCAGCTGCGCTACCGCAACATGCCGCCGCAGTGGGCGAACTTCGTCTGGCCGAACTCGCAGGGCAGCCCCGGCGCCTCGCTGACGGCGACGACCCTCGACGGCCGCACGATCCAGCTCGTGAACGAGCCGGGCCACTACGGTCTCGAGAAGCTCATCAACTCGGCACAGCGCAAGCGCAATCCGGACGGCACGTTCGATCTGTCGTGGACGCAAGGGACCGTGACGGTCGCGTTGAAGATGCGCATCATCAGCACCTCGCAGCCGACCGGCGCAGGTGCGGGCGGCGGCGAGACGCCGCAGCAGAGCCTGCGCGGCGCACGTCTGCCCTCCTCCGTCGCCGATGCAGCGGCGGCGCACTCGGCCGCTAGCGCGGCGATCGGCCTGCCGCAGCCGGCCTCTGGCGCGACGTCCAGCACCGCCGCTGGCGGCAGCGGAGCAGCAGGCGGCGAGCCGGCCACCACCCCGGCCACGCCGAACGCGGCCGCCACGAACCAGGGAGCGGCGCAATGATGCAATCGATCCAGGCGCAACTTGCCTACTTCGGCAAGATCCCGTCGCGCGGCGACTTCGTCAAGAGCACGCACAGCCCGCAGCTCCTGCAGACACTCGACCGTTGGGTGGCACAGGCGATGGAACTGCTCGCCGAAGACCCACGCTGGAAGATCGTCTACGAGAACGCCAAGCCCATGCACTTCGCGTTCCTCGGCTCGCAGAGCAAGCTCGCGATCGCGGGCCACATGATGTCGAGCCACGACGTCTCGTCGCGGCGCTTTCCGCTGTTGGCGGCAACGGCGCTCGAAGTCGAGCGTCCGCTCGCCTTTCTGGCGCGCAGCCCGCTCGCGTTCGCACGGCTATGGTCGCGTGCGCAAACCCAGATGCGCGAAGCGCACGACAGCGCCGAACCGACCGCCGCGCTGCAGGCGCTAGGCGACACGCAGGTGCCGATCGACGTCGGCGTGACGAACTCGCACGACGGCACGTTCGCCGACTTCCTCGAGCACCAGACGCTCGCGGGCCTCGAGCAGATGCTGCTCGGCAGCGGCCACCCGGTGCGGCTGCGCGGCGCGATGCTGGCGCTCGGCTCGCTGCTCAAGCCCGTCATGCAGAGCAAGTCACCGCATCTCGAGCGCGGCCTGACCTTGCCGCTGCCGAACGAGCCCTTCTATCGCAGCCTCGTCGCCGCGTTCTGGCTCGAGCTCGTGGCGCCGTTTCTCGCGCAGGCCGACTTCGAGATCGCGATCTTCATCGGCACGATCGCCGAACGCGAGCGGCTCGTGATCGGCTTCAACGGCGCCTCCGCGAAGACGCTGCACAGCGTCATCGATCCGCAGGCCTATTGTGCGCACAACATCGACATCGACGATCCCGAGTGGATCGACGAACATGCCCAGAACGAACATGGAATCAGCAAGCTCGTCAGCTATCTCGACCAACCTCAACTGTCGCTGCGCATCGCGGTCGACACGTTCCGCGAAGCGTTCATCGGGGCTTGATGTCATGACGTTCTCTGCTTCCCCGCTCTACAAGCGGCCCGCGCTGGCTGCGCTCGCCGCGGCCAGCTGCCTGCTGCTGGCCGGCTCCGCGTATGCCGACAACGCCGGCCCCGCCAACGTGACGCCCGTCGACAACAGCGGCATCCGCATCCACACCACGGTGTTGCCGCCGCCGAGCCAGCCGCAAGCGGCACAGGCTGCGCCGGCTACGGCGGTCACGCACGTGCCGGCCGCGGCCGACGCGACGCCGGGCCAAGTGGTCGTCAGCGGCAAGGTGCCCGACGAAGCGACGCGTGACGCGGTGCTCGCGCGCCTGCGCGACACCTACGGCGCGGCCAACGTCGTCGACCAGATCGAGATCGGCAGCGTGGCGACGCCGCCGAACTGGAGCGCCAACGTGCAAAAGCTGCTCGGTTCGCAACTGAAGCAGATCAGCAAGGGGCAACTGAAAATCGACGGCACGCAGATCGACGTGAAGGGTGAAGTCGGCAACGAAGCGCAGCGCCAGCAGATCGCGAGCGATATGGCCACCGCGCTGAACCCGACCTACACGATCCGCAACGCGTTGCGCGTGAGCGCATCGGAACAGAGCGTGCTCGATACGACGCTCGCGAACCGCACGATCGAGTTCGAGACGGGCAGCGCGACGCTGACGCCGCAAGGCCGCGCGATCCTCGATCAGATGGCCTCCGCGCTCGTGAAGATGCAGAACAAGACCGTCGAGATCATCGGGCATACCGATAACGCCGGCAGCCGCGCGTCGAACATCGCGTTGAGCCAGGCGCGCGCCGACGCGGTGAAGGGCTATCTCGTCGCGAAGGGCATCGCCCCGCAGACGATGGCGACGATGGGGGTCGGCCCCGATCAGCCGATCGCCTCGAACAGCACCGATGACGGCCGCGCACGTAACCGGCGTATCGAGTTCCGCGTCGGCCAGTAACGACGACGAAGGCCACGCCACCTGACGACGGGGGCCGTGCTCGAGCGAGCGCGGCCCCCGTCGCCATTTGGGAGGCGGCCTGGCCGCTTCCGTTGGTAACTTGCGCTCAGCTCTCGCCGTCGGTCTTCACGCCGAGCAGCTCGCGAATGTGCGCGAGCGAGCCGTCGTCCTTCACGACCGTCGCCAACCACTTGTGCAGCGGCATGTCGGCCCACTCGGCGGCCTTCTCGGCCAGATAGGCGGCCGGGCTGTGCGGCTCGGTCGCGCGCAGGAATTGAGCGACGGCACGCAATTGGCGCACGCAATCCGCGCGGCTCTCGATCGCACCCACTCGAACGGTGGGCGTGGCAACGGGCATGGCGATCTCGTCAATGGGCAGGGTTTTGAAGCTCGGCTCGGTGCGCCCGGCAGCGGTGGTCTGCGCGTTCGAAGAAGGGGCTTCGGGCTTGGACTCAGGCGTCAATGCACCGATCTCACGCGCGAAGCGTTCGGCCAGGCCATACACGGTTTCGTAGGCGTCCTTCGTCTGGCGAAAGCTCGGCGCCTGATCGCCGGCACGCTGGTCGAGCTCGGCTTCGAGCGCGCGCAGCGCCGACTCGAACGCTTTCAAATCGGCGAGCAAGCTGCGATAGAACGCTACCGGCGTCGCGCGCTTGGACGCGTCGATCTCGTCGATCGAGGGTTTGCCGCGCGCAATCTCGTCGGCCTGATCGGGATTGCGCTTGATAGCCTGTGCGACGTTCATCGCCACGTCCCAATCGAGTGCGCTATAGCTGGCCGAACTGCTTTGCGTGAGCGGCATGTCACGCAGCAGCTGCACCGTGCGGCCCACGAGCCAGCTCACGTTGCCGAGCCGGTACTCGGTGTCGTCACCTTCCGGCAATGGATGCAGCGCATCCCAGAAGCGTTCGCTCAAACCCGCCAGCAGCGTGTAGCCCTGCGTGAGACCGGGCACGCCCTGCTTGATCGCCAGCGCTTCGGTGAGCCACGCCGCGAGCCGCAGGTCCTTCGTCTGCGAGCTGAGCAGCGTCGTGCAGCGTTCGATGACGAAGCCCCAGTCGGCCTCCTTGATTTCGGTGACCCATTCGCCCTGGTCGAGCGAAGGATCGTCGAAGCGACGCGCATGCGTGATGGCGTCGAAGTCCGCCGAGAACAGCAGATCTTCGCCGCACGGCGAGGACTCCGACAGCGGAGCGAACAACGGAACGAGATCGATCGGCATGTCAGGCCACCTTGTATTCGAATTGGCCGGACTCGAGCGCACGCGCCTCGATGCGCTCGATGCGCTCGCCTTGTGCGATGCGGCCCAGCACGTGCTGGGCGAGTTCCGGCAGCAGCGTGCCGTTCAGGATGTGATCGACGTTGCGCGCCCCCGAATCGACCTCGGTGCAACGCGCGAGCACGGCATCGACCAGCGATTCGTCCCACGCGAACACCGCGCGATGGTTGGCTGCGATGCGATCGCGAATGCGCGAAAGCTTGAGCTCGATGATCTCGGCCAGCACGTCGTCGGAAATCGGGTAGTACGGCACCACCTTCAACCGGCCCAGGAACGCGGGCTTGAACGCCTTGTACAGCTGCGGACGCAGCGTCTCGGCAAGCTCGTCAGCGCTCGGCAGTTCTTCGGCAGGCTTGTTCAGGCACGCCTGCATGACGTTCGAAGAGCCCACGTTCGAGGTGAGGATGATCAACGCATGGCGGAAATCGATCTCGCGCCCTTCGGCGTCGTCGAGCGTGCCCTTGTCGAACACCTGGAAGAACATCTCCAGCACGTCGGGGTGGGCCTTCTCGACCTCGTCGAGCAGCACGACCGAATACGGATTGCGCCGCACGGCCTCGGTCAGTACGCCACCTTCGCCATAGCCCACGTAGCCGGGCGGCGAGCCCTTCAGGCCCGAGACGCTGTGCGCTTCCTGATACTCGCTCATGTTGATCGTGACGAGCTTGCGTTCGCCGCCGTACAGGATGTCGGCCAGCGCCAGTGCCGTCTCGGTCTTGCCGACGCCCGACGGGCCGACGAACAGGAACACGCCGCGCGGCTTGTTCGGGTCCTCGAGGTTGGCACTCGCGGTACGCACGCGCTGTGCAATCGCATCGAGCGCGTGGTCCTGGCCGATCACGCGCGCCGTCAGCAGATCCTGAAGATTCAGCACCGTGTCGATTTCGTCCTTGACCATGCTGCCGAGCGGAATACCGGTCCACGACGCCACGATCTGAGCCACGACATGCGCATCGACCTGCAACGGCACCATCGGGTGCGCTTGCTGCAACGCCTGCAATTCGCCCGTCGCCTGGGCTAGCGCCGCACGCGCGGTCCCGGCCTGATCGGGCGAGGCCGCCTCCAGCTCGCAGCGCAGCGTGCCGATGCGCGTGACGAGCGCACGCTCCTGTTCATAGCGGGCCTCATCGAGCGCCAGCCCGGTCACGTCGGTGTCGCGCGCGCGGCGCAACTCGGCCAGGCGCTCCTCGTGCGCGGCGCCCGTCATGCCCGTGGCCGTTTCGCGCTCGAGCGAGGCGATCTCGACGTCGATGCGCTCGATCCGCTTGCGCGCATCGTCGATCGCAGCCGGTGTCGAGCCGTGCGCGAGCGCGACCTTGGCGCAGGCCGTATCGAGCACGCCGATCGCCTTGTCGGGCAGTTGCCGCCCCGTAATGTAGCGATGCGACAGCCGCACGGCCTCGGTGATCGCTTCGTCGAGAATGCGAACCTTGAAGTGCGCTTCCATGCGCGCGGCCAGGCCCCGCACCATCGCGGCCGCCAGCATCTCGTTCGGCTCCTCGATCTTCACGACCTGGAAGCGCCGTGCGAGCGCCACGTCTTTCTCGAAGTACTTGCGATATTCGCTCCACGTGGTCGCGGCGATCGTGCGCAGCTCGCCGCGCGCGAGGGCCGGCTTGAGCAGGTTGGCCGCATCGTTCTGGCCCGCCTGTCCGCCGGCGCCGATGATCGTATGCGCCTCGTCGATGAACAGCACGATCGGCACCGCGCTCTTCTTCACTTCGTCGATCACGTTCTTCAGGCGGTTCTCGAACTCGCCCTTCACGCTGGCCCCGGCTTGCAGCAGCCCCATGTCGAGCACATGCAGCGCAACGCCCACCAGCGGCCCCGGCACATCGCCGGCCGCGATGCGCAGCGCCAACCCCTCGACGACGGCCGTCTTGCCGACGCCGGCTTCGCCCGTGAGGATCGGATTGTTCTGGCGGCGGCGCATCAGGATGTCGATGGTCTGCCGGATCTCGGCTTCGCGGCCGATCACGGGATCGATGTTGCCTTCGCGCGCGCGTTGCGTGAGGTTGGTCGTGTACGTGTCGAGCGCCGGCGTTTTCGAGGCGCCAGGCTGCGGGATCGGATCGGACGCCGCATCGAGCGCGCCCGCCCCCTCACCGGCTTCGACCGCGCGCATCGCTTCGCTCGATCCCGCCGTCGTCTCGTCGAACTTGTGCTTCAGATGCTCGACGGCGATGCGCGAGAACACCGACGACATCCGCTGCGCGAACTGCGCGAGATCGGGGGCGACCAGCAAAGCGAGCAGCAAGTGCCCCGAGCGGATGCGCGCCGCCTGCGAATCGAGCGAGGCGATGAGCCAGGCCTGTTCGAACAGTGCGATCAGATGCGGCGAAAAGACGGGCGTGCGCGTGTTGCCGGTCTTCAAGCCTTCGAGCTCGCGTTCGAGATCGCTGCGCAGCATGTCGACACTGAGCTTGTTCGTGCGCAGCACGACACACAAGTCGCTCGTCTTGTCCTCGAGCAGCGTGAGGAACAGATGTTCGAGATCCACTTCGTAGTGGCCGCGCGCGAGGCAGAGGCTCGCGGCGCGCGTGGCCGCATCGAGGCAAAGCGCGTCGAGCTTGGCGATCAGGGTCTTCAAAGGCGTGCTCATGAATGGGCAGTCCGTTCTCGTAAGGTCAATGGATGACGTGTAGGTCGTAACGTGCGTCGTCGCGATCGCGTTCGCTCTCGCGCGTGGAAAGGAAGGCATCCCAGCCGAGCCGCGAGCCGTGGCCGAGCCGGCTCGCGCCGACCTCCTCGCGGGCCAGCACCAGCGATACCTCGTATTCGAGCGTGACGCCGGCGAGCAGCAGCAACATGCGTTCGAGCGCGGCCGCGCGCGGGGCGCCGGGCAGAAAGGCTTCGTAATCCTGCTTGCTCAAAGGCCCGATCACGAGTCGCGCGCGCATGTCGCGCTGCCAGACCCGCTCGCCGGCCAGTGCCGTCGCGCCGAGTGCCACGTTCGCGCTCCCGAGCACGCTCAAACGCTCGCGCGGCACGTCGTACCACTTGCCGACGAACTGCTCGACGCGCACGGGCACACGGAAATACTCGGCCAGCGTGCGTTGCAGATAGACGGCCGACATCGGGCGATGCCGCACCGGCAGCGCGTAGCCCGCGATCGCCTCGTCGAGCAGCGCGCCGCGACCCTGCTGCAGCTCGGCACGCGTGGGCGCGTCGGTCACCCCCGCGAGCGCCAGGAGCAGCGGCAAATAGCGCTCGTCCTTGTCGAGCTCGTAGTGAAACGGCAGTCGGTACTTCTTCCAGGCCGCGTAAAAGAGGGCTGTCGCGCGGTTCGAAAACACATCGAAGAACTCGCGCGCGGCCGAATCGCGCTGGGTGTATTCGCGCGCGATCAGCTGCTCGGTGTAGTGCAGCGGCAAAGCGCCCTGCTGGCCGAGCAGGCCGAAGAAAGACGGCGTCAGATCGACGCGCGAGAGCGCGCCTTGCGACACCGCCTCGCGGCGCTCTTCGTCGCCCGCCAGCGCGGCCCCACTCTTGCCGTAGGGCGTCGCGCGCTCGAGCTCGCTCGGCGCGAACGTCAGCGACAGTGTGTTGCGAAACACGATGCGTTGCGCGACACGCTCGCCCGGACGGCCTGGGGCACGCTGCGAGAACCACTTCTCGAGCATCCGCACGGCCTGAAAGAACTGGAAGCGATACGGCTCGCTAAGGAGCCGCTCGACTACGCCAGCATCGACTCTGCGCTGCGCGGCTTGCATCGCATGATCTCCTCGCCGGTCCGCTTGGACACGGCAACCAATTGCACAAAGCTGTTCAGGTGGACGTACAGCCCAAAAAACGTGTCGAGCACACGCACGAATGACGCGAGACTCGTGCCGACGAAGTTGGCTTCGTCGACCGTCACGCGGATCTCCATGCCACGCACGAACGTCGCGAATGGCTGCCCGGGCAGCCACTGGACGGCGCCGCGTTGTTCGATGCCGACGAGCCCTTCGATATGGCGTGCCGACACGGCGCTGCGCCGCAGGTCGTACAGCACCAGTATTTCCTTGAGCGCGGCGAGCCCTTGCTCCGCCAGCGACACATGGTTCAGCGCCAGATGCGCCACGAGCCGCCAATGCATCAACGGCCCGCGCGGCACGCGCACGCTCGGTGTAGGGCGGCTCAGCATCGCAATGGGGCCGGCCCGCTTCGTACCGGGCGTATCGTCGGCGCCGTGCGTCTCCTCGACGAACAGATCGCCCCCCTCGAGCCCGATCGCGAGCGCAGCGGGCCAGTCGCGGTTCGTGCAGGTGAGCGCGAGGCTCAGCGTATCGGTCCGCGACTCACCCGGTTCGAAGTCGGCATCGACCAGCGAGATCTCCGTTTCGTAGCCGGGACTCACGCGTGCCACCTCGTCATCGCGTCGCGCGAACCAGTACCGACCCGTGCGCGCGAGCTCGTCGTGATGCAATGCGTAGAACGGCCGGAATTCGGTGACGGTCTGCATAGACTGCGTATCGGCGCACTCCTTGACCAGATGCACGCGATCGATCGAATACACCTCGTAGGCATCGGCACGGCGCGCAGCGGCCAGCACCGGATACGACACGGCCTCGTGGCTCACGTGGATCGGCTCGCCGCGCTGCGCGAACAGGTTCACGACCGGCGTGCAAAAGAGCCGCAGATGATGCCGCGCCAGCGTTTCGATCAAGCGCGCGAGGTGTGCCTCGCCGCGCATCTCGCCGAGCACGACGTGCAGCGTGATGCGCATGCAGCGTTCGCTCGCGCGCAGCATCGCGCCCAGATCGAAGTCGATGAAGTTGAACTTGTCGGGAAACGCGAAGTATTCGGTCAGCAGGCGGTAGGCACTGTGCGACTTCGCAGGGAAGTCGATGAGCGCCTCGTCGTCGGCGAAACCCGCTTGCGCAACCGGCACCGCGGCGAGCGGCGTCCAGCGACGCCCCGTGCCGGTTTCGACGTAAGCCGCGCTCGCGTTGATGAACAGGCAGTCGGCCAGCGCGGCAATGAACGATTGCTCGCCGTGCAGATAGGCGCGCAACGTGTCGAGGCCGATGGCGGAGAAGTCGACGCCGCTCGTCGTCTCGAACGTGAACGAGAGCACGCCCGAGGCATTGCCGGGCAGCACGGCCGCCTCCGGGCCGAGCGCACCTAGCGGGGTGTATTGGGCATCGGCGATACGCACAGGCGCAATCGCCACGTCGTAGGCCGTGCGGAAGCGGCACCGCACGCCGCGAAGCTCGCGCGTCTCGAGCAGCGTGCCGCGTGCGATCGTGGCGACCCGATGCGCGTGCTCGAGGTCTTCCGCGTCTTTCGCCCCTTCGACGTCCTGCGCGCCGAATTGTGCGATCGAGCATGACGGAAATGGCCGCAGATAGTGCGGATACAGCACTTCGAGCAGTGCTTCGGTGAATTCGGGGTACTCGTCCGCGAGCTTCTTGTTGATGCGCGCGCCCAGCAGGGCGAACGAATCGATCATGCGCTCGACGTGCGGATCGTCGCTTTGCTCGCCCCCGGTCGCCAGATGCGACGCGATCTTTGGATATCGCTCGGCGAATTCGCGCGAATACTGGCGCAAAAACGCCAGCTCGCGCTCGTAGTAAGGCAGCAACGCTTCCATCGATATTCCCCGAGCGTGCGCTCGTCTTTACTTTAGGGCCTGTTCACCCTGCTTCGCGCACGCGGCCACGCGTGGCATCGAGGGCCCGGCCCGCTCGCGTGACGGAGTATTGCAGCGTCGATGCCTGCAGCATCGCGTCGAAGCTGACGGGCTCTTCGGCCGGATGCACGACGAGCTTCGCGCGAATGCCGAAGTAAAGCGCGTTGGTCGATTGTCCGTTTATTTCGAGTGCGACGACGACGTCGCGCAAGCGCGGTTCGTGCCGTGCGATGGCTTGCCGGATCGAATCGCAGATGAACGTGCGATCGTCGTGGCTGACGAGGCTCAAGCCCGCGAAATCGTTGAGACCGTAGGTCAGCACCGAGCGCTGGCATTCGGTCAGTTTGACGAGGTCGTGCTCGGTCAACACGATGCGCGTGTTCAGCAGCGCTTCCACATCGCGCGCCACGCGGCTCTTGAGCTCGTCCAGCGACAATTGCCGCATCGCCGCCGGAGCCGGCGAACGGGGATCGTCGTCGAACAGCTTATCGAGCAAGCTCGGTTCGAATCGCTTCATCGGACAGCGCTCGCGCCCCTCTCGTCATGACAAGCGCGAAGCGCTCAGCGGCTCGAGGGCCGCGAGCGCTCCACGCGAGTTGCGGCAATCAGACCGCGTAGGTCTTGTCGTTCTTCGTGAGGCTCCAGGCGCCTTGCGCGTTACCGCCCTGGCTGCCGCCGATCTTTTGCTGCGTGTACTTCCATTGCACGGCTGCGTACTTGAGCGAGAACTGCTCGGTCGGCAGACCTTCGCCCACGACGCTCGGTGCGATCGACGAGATGATCACGTACTTGAGCTTGATTTCGAGGTACTTGACGCGCTGGCCTTCGCCGTCCGAACGCATGAAGTCGATCGTCACTTCGTCGAACGTCGAGCCGCCCGACGCGTGTTGATAGAGCAGCGGGCTCACGACGTCGATGTCCTTCGTGAACACCATGTCGCCGTGCTCGCAGCGCTCTGCCGTATGGCCGCCGGCCGTCGATGCCGTTGCCGAACGCGGCTGCGTGATCTGGTGATTCCACGCGCTGATTTCGATCCAGTCTTTGTGGTCCTTGTCGGCCGACTCACCCTTGATAGCAGGATTGCCGAACTTCAAATAAATATCTTTCATGACTTCGCGACTCCCGGAATGGCGGTTTATAGGTGAGCCCGGGCTTGATGCCCGAGCTCTATACGTTCACATCGTTTAAGCGTTTGCCGGCTTCGGCAGATCCGCGACGAGCCGCAGCGAGATCGACAACTCGTCGAGTTGGAAATGCGGACGCAGGAATGCGACCGATCGATACGCCCCCGGCCTGCCGGGGATTTCTGCAACCTGGATCGACGCCTCACGCAACGGGAACTGCGCTTTTTGTTCTTGTGTGGCGTTGTCGTCGAGCAACACGTACTGCGAAATCCAACGGTTCAGGAACACCTCGACGTTCTGCGCCGATGCGAAGCTGCCGATCTTGTCGCGCATCATGGCCTTCAGGTAGTGGGCCACGCGCGAAACCGAGAAGATGTATTGCAGCTGCGCCGACAGCACCGCGTTCGCGTTGGCACTGTCGGTGTTGTACTTCTTCGGCTTTTGCACCGACTGCGCCGCGAAGAACGCCGCATAGTCGGAGTTCTTGCAATGCACGAGCGGAATGAAGCCGAGATCGCTGAGCTCCTTCTCGCGGCGATCGGTGATCGCGATTTCGGTCGGGCACTTGAGCGCGATTTCGCCGTCGTCGGTCTTGAACGTGTGCGTCGGCAGATCCTCGACGAGACCGCCGCCTTCCACGCCGCGAATCGCCGCGCACCAGCCGAAGTCGTCGAAGGCCGCCGTCAGGCGCGCAGCAAAAGCCCATGCCGCGTTGCACCAGAGGTACTTGCTGTGATCGGTGCCGTCGACGTTCTCGACGAAGCTGAAGCCCTCGGCCACCAGACCGTCCTTCGGGTTGTACGGCAGACGGCCCAGGAAGCGGGGCATCGTCAGACCCACGTAACGCGAATCCTCCGACTCGCGGAACGACTTCCATTTCGCGTATTCGACCGTGTCGAATACCTTGGCGAGGTCGCGCGGCTTGCCGAGGTCGGCGAACGATTCGAGACCGAGCAGCTCGGGCGAGGCCGACGTGATGAACGGCGCGTGCGCCGCAGCCGCCACGTGCGACATCTGCTCGATGAAGTACATGTCCTCGGGCTGGCGCGTCAGTTCGAAGTCGCCGATCAGCGTGCCGAACGGCGCGCCGCCGAACGTGCCGAACTCTTCTTCGTAGACCTTCTTGAACAGCGCGCTTTGATCGAATTCGGCAGCCGTCTTGAAGTCGCGCACGATCTCGCGCTTGGTGGCGTTGAACGCCTTGATCTTGATCGTCTGACCCGTGTTGCTTTCCTTGCACAGGTACTCGAGCCCGCGCCATGTGCCTTCCATGCGCTGGAATTCGGGCGCGTGCATCACTTCGCTGAGCTGCGCCGACAGCAGACGGTCGAGCTCGGCGATGCGCGCGTCGATCGTCGCGGACAGGTTGTCCGACACGACGACGGTGCCGGCCAGCACCTGCTGCACCAGCTCGCCGATGAGATCTTTCGCGCGCGCGTGTTCCGATTCCGATTTGGCGACCTTGCTCTTTTCGACGATCTCGTCGAGCAGCGAAGGCGCCGCGTTCGTTTGCGCATCGGCAAGCTGTGCCGTGGCCGTTTGCTGGTTCATCTCAACACCCCCCGCTTGTTGCTTTCTTTACTCGCCCTGCTTGTCGTTGCCGGAGCCGTCGCCGTGCTCGTCGCCTTTCCCCGCTAACGTTTGCAGTTGCTGGGTGTTGGCGAGCACTTCGCTGAGCAGGCTCTCGAGCTTGTCGTTGCCTGCCAGCTTGTTGCGCAGGTCGGCCAGCTTGGCGCGTGCCTCGAGCAGCTGACGCAGCGGCTCGATCTGCTCGACTACTTCGTCCGGGTTGAAGTCCGCCATCGAGCGGAAACGCAGATCGACCGCAAAGGTGCCACCCGCGTCGCTGAGCTCGTTCTTGACTTGGAACGCGGCACGCGGCTCGAGGCCCCTCATCACGTCGTCGAAGTTGTCGCGATCGATGTTGACGAACTTGCGATCGCGCAGCTTGGGCTGTTCGATTTCCGATTGCCCCGCAAGGTCGGCCACCACGCCGACTACGAACGGCAACTCCTTGACTTCGATCGCATCCCCGCGCTCGACTTCATAGGTCAACTGCACACGCGGCGGACGCACCTTTTGCAGGCGCTTTTGAATGCTTTCTTTCTTCGCCATCGACGGCTCCCCGGACAAAAAAAATCAAATGACCCGATCAGCGAAGCGCACTGAAGGGATCGGATGCACCGCCGCCCGCCGCGGCTTTCGGCGCGGGCTCGGCAGGCTTGGCCGCGGGCGCTGCCGGAGCGCCTTCAGCCGGCTTTTGCGCAGCGGGTGCCGAGGCGCTGGCAACCGGATGGCGCACGATGCGGCGCTTCTTCACGACCTTCTTTTCCTCGTCTTCGGGAAACAGCGTCGACTGCCCCAGCGTGTCACGCAGTTGATGCGCAAGCGCCTGAGCATCGGTCTTCGCGTCGCCGGCCAAGGCCGAATCCTGACGCAGCTGGCCCAGCGACTCGGTCGCGACGCGCAGGCCGCTGACGGCCAGCACGCTCTTCGCCTCGCGATCGTTCGAATCGCGCTGCAGCGCCTCTTGCGCGGCGACGATGGCCTGGCCGTAATGCGATTGGGCGAATTGAATTTGCGCAATACGCGACCACGGCTCTTCACGAGTCGGATCGCTCTTGGTCAACTGCTCATAAAGCGCCTGCGCGCGATTTTGATCGCCGCCCTTGGCGACGGCATCGGCGTCGGCAAGCGCTTTGTTAAATGCTTCAGGAGACGAAGCAGTCGGTCCGTCTTGCGTCGCACAACCGGCAATAGCCGCGCACACGAGCACGGCCGCGGAAAACTTTTGGGGAAGTCCTAGTTTCATGATTCTTGATACCGCCAAGCGGTTTATTGACTGACCGAGAAACCGCAGCTTTGCTTTGCGGCGAGTGCGCGCGTATAGTACCGGCCAATTTTCGACAATTCAACTTCTATTTTGAGATAGAAGAATGACCGAAATCCATTTGTAATTGGCATTGGATCGGCCTTATGCGGAAACAATTTCCGAGCAAATGCGCAATGCGTCGGAATGCGGAAAAATTTTCCGCATTCCGACGCATACGAATCTGTATGTTTCACCGTAATGCGCATAGCGGAGCCAATGCCGGGGCAATTCTTTCTCATGTTTTGGACGGGGGCGGCGGAATGCGCCAGCACATTTCCATGAAGTCTCGTTTCACCCGTTACGCGCTAGCGCTCGTCGCGTGCGCGCTGCTAGGCGGCTGTGCCGCGGCGGTCCCCATGGTGGGCGCGGCCGCGCAGACGGTCTTGCAGGCCGCCGGGATCGGCAAGCCTGACGTGCCCGACGCGCAAAAGCCGCCGCGCGATATTGCGTTGACGCTCGCGGCCGCGCCGAATCTGAATGCCGCCAATGACAATCACCCGCTCGCCTTGGTCGTGCGGCTCTATGTACTGAAAGACCCGACTTCCTTTCAGCAGGCGCCATTCGACGCCTTTACCGATCCTGACAAGGAAAAAGGCGCACTCGGCGCCGATCTGATCGGCGTGCGCGAAGTGACGCTGATACCTGGGCAGCGTTACCAAATGACCGAAAAAGTCTCGCGCGAGGCGCAGGCATTCGGCATCGTGGCGCTGTTTCGCGACCCCGCCCTGCAGCGCTGGAAATTCGCTTTCGATCCGGCGAAATCGGAGAAATCCGGCATAATGGTCGGTCTTCATAACTGCGCAATGACCGTGACGAGCGGCACCGTGATACCGGCCAGCCCAGGATTGCCGATGCAGCCATTGAATATGCTTTCTTCCGTTACGTGCGGGTAAGCGCAACGGCAACGAGCGGCATACGCATCATGACGACCGCATTCGCGGCCCATTGAACAGAACTACGGCGAACTTAAGAATGAGTTATTCGGCGAAATTGCTCTGGGGCGAAGGGCTCTTTCTGAGGCCACAGCATTTCCAGCAACAGGACGCCTATCACGAGGCACGCCTGTTCGAATCGATCCGCTCGATTCAGCCGTTCAACTGGGGCGTGCGCTCGGTGCGCTTCGATACCGATGCGCTCAGCAACAACCAGCTGCGCGTGACCGAACTCTCGCTGATCTTTCCCGACGGCACGCTGTACGCGGCCCCGCAAGCGGACGAGCTGCCCGAGACGCAGTCGCTCGATACGCTGCCCGAAGGCGTCGGCGAGTTCGTCTTCTACGTCGCGCTGCACCCGCTGCGCGAAACGGGCACGAACTACTCGAGCGATCCGGGCGAGCACTTCACGTCGCGCTATGCGAGCCGGCAAGTGCCGGTGGCCGATCAATTCACCGATGCGGCCGTGGCCGATCTCACGTTCCTGAAGACGCGCGTGAAGCTCGTCGGGCACAACGAGCCTCGTGCGCAGCTCGTGACCGTGCCGGTCGCGCGCGTACGCCGCACGGCCACGTCGGGCTTCGAGCTCGACGAAACGTTCGTGCCGCCGAGCCTGTCGATCGATGCCTCGCCGGTGCTGTCGCTGCGGCTGCGCCAGCTCATCGACGCGTTGCAGGCCAAAGTCAGCGCGCTCTACGGCTTTCATCGCGAGCCCACCAAGAACATTATCGAATTTCGTTCGGGCGACATCGCCTCGTTCTGGCTGCTGCATACGGCCAACGCGGCCGTCGCCTCGCTCGTGCATCTGCACCAGTATCCGTCGCTGCATCCCGAGCGGCTCTTTCACGAGCTGCTGCGCCTTGCCGGCCAGCTGATGACGTTCTCCAAGCGTTACGCGCTGACCGACTTGCCCGTCTACCGCCACGAGGATCCGGGCCCCGTGTTCGCGCAGCTCGACACGATCGTGCGCGACCTGCTCGAGACGGTCATCTCGACACGCTACTTTGCGATCGCGCTCGACGAAGTACGGCCCTCGTTCCACGTGGGCCGCCTCGACTCGGGCAAGATCGACGAAAAGACGACGTTCTTCATCGCGGTATCGGCCGATATGCCGCCCGTCGAGCTCGTCGATGCCGTGCCCGCGCGCTTCAAGGTCGGCGCCCCTGACGACGTCGACAAGCTCGTGCTCTCGGCCATGCCGGGCGTGCGGCTCACCTATACGCCGCAAGTCCCCCCTGCGGTGCCCGTGCGGCCCGGTGCCTGCTACTTCGCGCTAGAGACGCGCGGCGCGCTGTATGACCGCATGCTGCAGGCACAGTCGGCGATGATCTACGCACCGTCGGGCATCAACGAACTCAAACTCGAACTGATCGCAGTCACGTCATGACCGAAGTCCCTTCCCTTTTCGGCAGCAGCGCCCAAGCGGCGCAATCCGTGCCCGCTCAAGATGCCGGCTTTCAGGCACGCTCGCTGCGCGACCTGCTGTACGACGGCTTTTTCATGCTGTTCCTGCTCAAGCACGGTCATGAGCCCGAAGACGGCGCCGCCGAATTCAGTTCGCGCGTGCAGTCGTTCCTGGCCGATTTCGAACGTGGCGCGAAAAAGCTCAACGCGCAAGCCGACGATATGTACGCCGCCAAGTTCGCGTTCTGCGCCGCGATCGACGAGGCCGTGCTGTCCTCGTCGTTCAAGATCCGCACCGATTGGGAACGGCGTCCGTTGCAGCTCGTGCTGTTCGGCGAGCAACTGGCCGGCGAGAAATTCTTCGATCACCTCGAGTCGTGCCGTGCGCAGGGCGTGGCGCGGCTGCAGTCGCTCGAGGTTTTTCACATGTGTCTGCTGCTGGGCTTTCAGGGCAAGTACCTGCTCGAGGGGCCCGAGAAGCTCGCGTATCTGACGGCTCGTCTAGGCGACGAGATCGCGCAGATGAAGGGCAAGCGCGCGCCGTTCGCGCCGAATTGGCAGCTGCCCGATCAGGTCGCACACCGGCTCAAGCATGAAGTGCCGCTGTGGACGATCGGTGCCGTGTTCGCGCTGGTCGGGCTCGTGGCCTACCTGGGCCTGAACACCTACCTGCGCGACACGACGATGCGCACGCTGGCGCCGTACTCGCAGCTCGTCAAGCCCGAGGCCGAGTCGGCCAACTTGACGATTTCGCTGCCGTAAATTTCCGCTTCAATCGGCCACGCCGCGCTGCAGATAGCGTTCACCGGCCTGCAGCGGCGTCATGCCCTCGCAGGCTATCCACCGGTCGAGCTGCGTGATGTCGGCGTTGCCTGGCGACAAGCGGCGCAGCGCATCGGCAGCCGATACCGGTAGCTGTTCGAGCGTGCTCTTGCGGATGATCAGCGTCGCTTCATCGCGTCCGCGCAAGAGCCCGTTCGGCTCATGCAATTCGCGGATGCGATGGGTCGCGTGCAGATACTGCGGCTGCCATAGCGGCACGACGACCCAACGCTTTTCGGCCACCGCTTGCTCGAACGCATTCACGCAGTCGGCAAGCGAGCCATTCTCGAAGCGATAGCCATATTGCTCGAGCCCGTATGCCTCCATGATTTCGCGCGAGAACCGCGAAATGCCGGCACCCGGGCCGATGCCCTGAATGCGCTTGGTCATGCGCGCCACGACATCGAGCCGCGTCAGATCGGCCACGCTCGACACCCTCTCGGCCGGCACATAGTCGGGCACGCCCCACAGCGCATAGGGCGTGTACATCACGCTGATCCCCTCGAAGTGCTCGGCCAGGGGCTCGAAGTACTTCCCGTGGCTGCCGGGCAGCCACGCTGCGCAAAGCGCATCGGCTGTCCCGTCGGCCAACAGCTCGAACGCGGCTTCGTGCGGCCGACGCCACTCCTCGACGGCCACGCCATGACGTGCGAGCGTGGCCATCACGAGGCCGGCGGCCGCGTGATGGAACGACAAATCGATCGTCGCGAGCCGCATGATCAAAACCCTTCGAGCACGATCTTGCCGCGCGCGCGGTTGCTTTCGATCAGTGCATGGGCACGGCGCAGATTGCTCGCGTTGATCGTGCCGAAGTGCTCGGCGAACGTCGTCTTCAACGTGCCCGCATCGACGAGCTCGGCAACCCTTTGCAGCAGGTGATGCTGAGCGATCTGATCGGGCGTGTCGAACATCGGCCGCGTGAACATGAACTCCCAATGCAGCGACACGCTCTTGCGCTTGAGCAGGCGCCAGTCGAACAATTCGGGATCGTCGATGAGCGCGAGGCGGCCTTGCGGCTTGATGGCCTCCACGATCTGCAGGAAATGACTGTCGGTCTGGTTCAAGCCCGCGACGTAATCCACTTGCGCGCAGCCGATCGCTTGAAGCTGTTCGGCAAGCGGCTTCGTATGGTCGATGACGTGATGCGCGCCAAGATCGAGCACCCATTGCGTCGTCTCGGGGCGCGACGCCGTGCCGATCACCGTCACGCCGGTCAGCTGGCGAGCCAGTTGCACGAGGATGGAGCCAACGCCACCGGCCGCGCCGATCACGAGCAGCGCCGCGTCCTGGCGCGCGCCGCCCTGCGCCACCTGCAGGCGGTCGAACAGCAGTTCCCACGCGGTGATGGCCGTCAGCGGCAGCGCGGCGGCCTGCGCGAAATCGAGCGTAGCCGGCATCCTGCCGACGATGCGCTCATCGACGACGTGCAACTCGCTATTGGTGCCGGGCCGCGTCAAGGCGCCCGCATACCAGACGCGGTCGCCGGGCTTGAACAGCGTCACGTCGCGCCCGACGGCACGCACGATGCCGGCCGCATCCCAGCCGAGGACGCGCGGCTGCCCCGGCTCGGGCTTCATGCCGGCCCGGACTTTGACATCGACCGGATTCACCGACACCGCGTGCACTTGCACGAGCAGATCGCGTGGGCCCGGCTGCGGCTCGGGCAGTTCGATGTCGACGAGGGACTGCGGATCGTCGATCGGAAGGTTCTGATACAAGGCGACGGCTTTCATAGGGCGACTGGCTCCCAAGGCGTGATTGAACAGGGTCGCGGCGAGCAGCGCTCGCGCGGCCGAGCGGGCTCGTCTGCCCGCTCTCGGTATGGCAATCATCGGCAAACGCGCAGCGCCGAACCAGCCGCACGACACGCATTCAGTTTCGCCGCAGGATTGAAAATCTCAGCCGCCATGCGGTGGCGCGCCGATCGCATGTATCGCCCGCCATCGAGCGCGACACCCTGCACCGACCCACATCGTTCGCCCGAAAAATAAATTCACCCAATATTCTTTTTTAGGCGCAAACGATTTCCTCGGAACCGCTTCCTGCTTTTGCTCTTCCCTCGACGAGGTGCACCGCTATAATCTTGACGATAAAGAAAGGCGCAAAAAATAACCGCACCGAGGGCGATGATGAATCAGCTCGAACAAATGGCATCGATGGCGATCTTTGCAAAAATCGTCGAGACGATGAGTTATACGGAGGCCGCGCGCGTAATCGGGGTGTCGAAGTCCGCCGTCAGCAAGGAGCTGGCGCGGCTCGAAGCCACACTCGGCGTCACGCTGCTCAAGCGCACCACGCGCAAGATCGAAATCACCGACGTGGGGCGGACGTATTACGAGTACTGTGCGCGCATGCTCGTAGAAATGCGCAGTGCCGATGCGTTCATGGAGAAATATCACGCCGACCCGGTCGGCAATCTGCGAGTGGCGGCCCCTGTCACGTTCGGCAATGTCGTGCTGATGCCGGCATTAAATCAATTCGCCACGAAATACGTGAACGTGCAGGTCGAACTCGATTTAACGGATCGGCAAATCGATCCCGAAAGCCAGAATGTCGATGTCGCGATCATGATCAACCGCAGCAAGCCCGAGCATGCGCGCGGCAAGGTCCTGATGGAGATCGACTGGGGGTTGTTCGCCGCGCCGGCCTACCTCGGGCGCCATCCTTCGATCACCGATCCCGAGCAGCTCTCGCGCCACGGCTTCCTGCTGTTTCGCGGCCCCGCTCACACGAGCGTGGTCGCCATGCAGAAGCACAAGCGCGAAGTCGAGGTGCGCGCGCGCTGCGTGATGCGCTCGAACAACAGCCGCGCACTGTTGAGCTCGGCGCTCGACGGCCTCGGCGTGGCCTACCTGCCGCGCTATGTCGCGAACGAGGCCGTCGACGACGGCACGCTCGTACCGATCTTTCCCGACTGGACCTTCGAAAAACGCTTCGCCTTCCTGATGTGGCGCGACGATCCGTTCGTCGCCCCGCGCGTGCTCTCGTTCATCCAGTTCCTGACCGACCACTTCGCCAACACACACACGCCTAGCGCGGCGTAGCTGAAGGGCTTGGCGTGCTCGTCGCAGGCGTAGCACTCGCCAGCGCGGGCGCGCCGTGCGTCGACGCCTGCGCCTGCCAGCCACCGCCAAGCGCCTTCGCCAGAAAGACCAGTGTCGCCAGCTGGCGACCGTGAATGGCGACCTCCTGTTCGCGGCTCGTCTGCAGCTGCTGCTGCGCACTGATCACATCGATGAACGCGGTCATCCCGCCCGTGTAGCGTTCATGCGCCATATCGACGAGGCGACGCGCATCGTCGACGGCCGCATGCGCCTGTCGCGCGGCGACGTCGAGCACCGACAGGCCCGTCACGCCGTCCTGCACCTGCTGCATCGCGTCGAGCACCGTCTGCCGATAGCGCGCCTGCGCTTCGGCATAGCCAGCCTGAGCGAAATCGACGCGCGCGCGACGCTTGCCACCGTCGAACAGCACCGACTCGGCCGATGCGCCGACCGACCACAACAGCGCCGGCGCACTGAGCATGCTGGCGAAGCGCGTCGCTTCCCAGCCGATGCCAGGGTTCAGCACGAGGCTCGGAAAGTACGCGGCGCGTGCCACGCCGATGCGCGCGTTGGCCGCCGCCATCGCGCGTTCTGCCGACGCGATGTCGGGCCGCCGCTCGAGCAGTTCGCTCGGCAATGCCAACGAGACAGCCGGTGGCGGCGTATCGATCAGCGGCACCACGCGCTGCGCGATCGAGAACGACGAGGCCGGCAAGCCGACGAGCGCCGCGAGCGCATGCTCGTATTGCGCGCGCGTGGCGAAGAGCAGTTGCGCCTGGGTGCGCGTCGCATCGAGCTGTGTCTGCTGCTGCAAGACATCGAGGCCCGAGACCGCGCCGAGATCGTGCCGCGTGCGCACGTAGTCGAGCGACTGCTGCTGCAGCGCAATGATTTGCGCCAGCACGTCGCTTTGCGCATCGACGATGCGCAGCGCCACATAAGTGGCCGCCACGTCGGCCGTGATCACGAGCCGCGCGTTGGCCAGATCGTCCGCAGCCGCTTCTGTCGAAGCATTCGCGGCCTCCACTTCGCGACGAATGCGCCCGAACAGATCGAGCTCATAGCCCACGCTCGCGCGCAGCACCACATCGTTCTGCACGGTCGAGAAAGTCGGCACCGCATAGTTGATGCGCGGCCGCTCGCCCGAGATCTTCTCGCGCGCCACGTCCGCTTGGAGACCCAGCTGGGGCGAGCGCGCCGACGCGACTTCGGCGAGACTCGCACGCGCGGCGTCGTAATGCGCGCTCGCCGCCCGCAGCGTCTGGTTGTCGGCGAGCGCGGCCGCTTCGAGGCTGTCGAGCTGCGCATCGCCAAAGCCGCGCCACCAATCGAGCGCGAGCGGCGCATGCGTGGGGGCCGCCGCATGCCAGTAAGCGTCGCTGGCCTCGATGCGCCACGCCGAGGGCGTCTCGACATCAGGCCTGCGGTAGTCGGGCCCGGCCGCGCACCCGGCAAGCGCCGCCAGCATCGGCAACCAGCCCCAGCGCCTCTTCACGCGTGCCCCTTCGTCGGCGCGGGCGCGGCAATGACTTTATCGCCATCGGCCAGCGAGTCGCCGGGATTGACGATGACCTGATCCTTCGGCGTGAGCCCGCTCTCGATTTCGAGCGACTGCCCCAGATCGCGCGCGATCACGACGGGCTGCAAATGCACGCGACCGTCTGCACCGACCACCGCCACACGTGGCCCTTCGGCACGAAACAGCAGCGCATTGCCGGGCACTTGCAGGCGCGCATGAGCGGTATCGGCGAACGCCACCTGCACGTAGGCCCCGGGCATCAACGCACCATCGCGGTTGGGCAGCGTCACTTCGACCTGCATCGAGCGCGTCGTCACGTCGATGGCCTGCGCCGTGTGTGTGACGGTGCCCGCGAACGAGCGACGCGCGAGCTCGGCCTGCGTCACGACGACGTGCGCGCCCGGCGCCATACCTTGGGCGTAGGCCTGCGGCACGTCGACGTAGACGCGCAGCGGGTCGGTCTGCGCGAGCGCGAACAAGGCACGGCGCGTGCCGCCATTGCCCGCGTCGACGAGATCGCCGACGTCGACGTTACGCCGCGTCACGACGCCTCCGAACGGCGCGACGATGCGCTTGAACGACTCGAGTTCGCCGAGCCGCTTCACGTTCGCATCGGCCGCGGCAAAGCTGGCTGCGGCTTCGTCGTAGGCGCTCGAGCGTTCGTCGAGTTCCTGCTGCGAGACGGCGTCGTGCGCGCGCAGCTCGCGCCAGCGCGTCAGCGAACTCTTCGCGAGACCCAACGTGACGTTGGCCTGACGCCGCTGCGCGAGCGCCTGAGCCAGCTCCTGATCGATCTCGGGCGTATCGAGCTCGGCCAGCAGCTGCCCTTCCCGCACGCGCGTGCCGATGTCGGCATACCAGTGCTTCACGTAGCCGTTCGCGCGCGCATAGATCGGCGATTCGACGGCGCCGCGCAGCGTGCCCGGCAGCACGAGCGCATCGCCATGACGCGGCAGTGTCGGCTTGACGACGTACACGTACTCGCGCTGATTGCTCGCCGATGCGTCGGCCAGCGCATGCGTGCGCTCGATGCCGACGACAACCGTACGCGCCGTCAGCACGACGAGCACGACCGCGATCAACATTGCCGCGACGCGCAGGCGTCGCCGCACCGTGTCCTGCGACGGCAACGGCATGGCGCTGCCCTCGGGCGACGTACGCGAGGCGTCGGAGGCAGCGTGCAGCCGCTCGGCGTTGACGGATTCCAGAGAGTCGTCCATGTCGTTGCGTTTTAAATGGATCGTCACGGTGCGTGCCGCGCGTCTCGCTTGCGCGCAAGACGCCCATGCAAGACCGAGAACACGAGCGGCACGAACACGAGCGTCGAGACCGTCGCGAACAGCAGGCCACCGATCACGGCGCGCCCGAGCGGCGCGTTTTGCTCCGCCGCTTCGCCGATGCCCAACGCCATCGGCAACATGCCGACGATCATGGCCGTAGCCGTCATCAAGACGGGCCGCATACGGGTCGCCCCGGCTTCGAGCGCGGCGGCGAGTGGCGTCGCCCCCGCGGCCAGGCGCTCGCGCGCGAACGACACCACGAGAATGCTGTTGGCCGTCGCCACCCCGACCGTCATGATGCCGCCGGTCAGCGCGGGCACCGACAGGCGCGTCCCGGTCAGGAACAGCATCCATGCGATGCCGGCCAAGGCCGCAGGCAGCGCGCTGATGATGATCAAGGGATCGAGCCACGACTGAAAGTTCACGACGATCAGCAGATACACGAGCACGACCGCCACGGCGAGCCCGATATAGAGCCCCGAGAACGACGAGCGCATCGTCTCCACCTGGCCACGTACGTCGATGTCCGAGCCGCGTGCGAGGGTCGGCCGCGCCGCTGCAACGAGCTTGTCGATCTCGCGCGCGACGCTGCCGAGGTCGCGCCCTTGCACCGAGACGAGCACATCGATGGCCGGGCGGATGTTGTAGTGCGACACCTCGGCCGGCAACGCGCGCCGCTCGACGCGCACCAGATTGCCGAGCAACTGCGGGCGGCTCGTCACGCCCGGCGCCGTCACGGGGATGCGCATGAGGCTGTCGAGCGAGGCCGCGTCGTACTGCGGCATCTGCACGCTGAGCGGGTATTGCACACCGTTGTGCTCGTTGAGCCAGAACGCAGGTGCCGTCTGCGAACTGCCGGACAGGGCGACGAGCAGATTCTGCGCGACATTTTGCGCAGTCAAGTCCAGCTGCTGCAAGCGGGAGCGGTCCATCTGAAACACGAGCGTCGGCTCGTCCACGCGTTGCTGGATATGCGCATCAGCAGCGCCCGGCAGCGAACGAATCGCCTTCATGAGGTGACTCGCCACGGCAAAGTTCGCGCGCTGATTGGCGCCGACGATCTGCACGTCGATCGCGGCAGGCAGGCCGAAGTTCAGGATCTGCGTCACGATGTCGGCCGGCTGAAAGAAGAACTCGACGCCCGGAAAGCGCTGCGGCAGCAGCGTGCGCAAGCGCTCGACGTAGCGTTGCGCGGGCGCATGCCCCGACGCGAGCGCGATCATCAGCTCGCCGTCGAACGTGCCGATCGTGCCGGCATTGCTGTACGACAAATTGATGCCGCTATAGGGCAGCCCCAGGTTGTCGAGGATCGGACCACGCTCGCCCACGGGGACGACTTCGCGCACGACGCCCTCGACCTGATCGGCCAGGCGCGCGGTTTCCTCGATGCGTAGCCCCGTCGGCCCGCGCATGTGCAAGCGGATCGCACCCGAGTCGACCGATGGGAAAAAATCGGTGCCGACGACGAACAGCAGCGTCGTGGACAGCAGACACCCGCCCAGAAACGCGCCACCAAAGCGGCCCGGCCGCTCGAGCGCCATCGTCAGCAGCACGACGTAATTGGCATGCAGTCGGTCGAACACACGCTGAAAGCGCCGATGCACGCGTGCGAACAGCGAGGTCCCCGCTTGCGCGTCCTCGAGATGCATGGGCGGATGTTGCGTGAGCAGCAGCGCGAGCGTCGGCACGAGCGTGCGCGACAGCCAATACGACGCGAGCATCGCGAACACGACGGCCTCGGCAAGCGGCACGAACAGGTAGCGCGCCACACCCGTGAGGAAGAACATCGGCACGAAGACGATGCAGATCGACAGCGTCGAAACGAATGCGGGCACGGCGATCTCGCCGGCGCCGTCGAGAATCGCATCGCGCAGGCTGCTGCCCCTATGCAAGTGGCGCTCGATGTTCTCGATCGTGACGGTCGCATCGTCGACGAGAATGCCCACCGCGAGTGCGAGCCCGCCCAGCGTCATGATGTTGATGCTCTCGCCGAGCGCCGACAGCGCGATCAGCGAAGCCAGAATCGACAGCGGAATCGAGATCGCGATGATCAGCGTGCTGCGCCAGTTGCCCAGAAACAGCAGCACCATCGCGGCCGTCAGCGCCGCGGCGATCACGGCTTCGCGCGCCACGCCCTGCACCGCCGCCTTCACGAACACCGATTGATCGAACAGCGAAACGATCTTCAGATCGGGCGGCAGCGATTGCGCGACATGCGGCACGAGCGCGTGAATCGCCTCGACGATCGAGAGTGTCGACGCTTCGCCGCTCTTCATCACCGACATCAGCACGCCGCGCCGCCCGTCCTGCCGCACGACGTTGGTCTGTGGCGAAAAGCCATCGCGCACGTGCGCGACTTCCCCCAGGTAGGTCGTCGCGCCGTCGACGGTGCGCACGGGAATGCGGTTCAAGCCGTCGATCGTGTCGGGCGAGGCGTTCGTCATGACCGAATATTCGGTCGCCCCGATCTTCGCGGTGCCGCTCGGCAGGATCAGGTTCTGCGCGTTGACCGCGTTGATGACGTCGCTCGGCGTGAGGTCCTTGGCCAGCAGTGCGCGCGTGTCGAGGTCGACCGAGATCACGCGCGGCTTGCCGCCGTACGCGAACGGCACGACGGTGCCTGGAATCGTCACGAGCTGCGGGCGCAGGAAATTGGTGGCCGCATCGTTGAGCGCCTGCTCCGACATCACGGGGCTCGAGATGCCCAGTTGCAGCACCGGAATGCTCGAAGCCGAGTACGTGAGGATCAGCGGCGGTGTCGCGCCGGGCGGCATGAAGCGCAGTTGCGCCTCCTCTGCCGACACGGCCTGCGCCATCGCCGTGCGCACGTCGGTATGCGGCTGCAAGAACAGCTTGATGATCGCGATGCCGGCCAGCGACTGCGACTCGCTATGCTGGATGTTGCTGACGAGCACGGTCAGATTGCGCTCGTTCACGGTCGTGATGCGGTTGGCCATCTCGTCGGCCGACAGACCGTTGTACGTCCAGATCACGCTGATGACGGGGATGTCGATGTCGGGCAGCACATCGACCGGCGTGCGCACGAGCGTGAGCGGTGTCGCGAGCACGATCGCGAGCGCCATGACGATGAACGTGTACGGCCGCGCGAGGGCGAGCCTGACGATCCACATTGCGTCGTTTCCGCGTCGATACGGTTACTGCGAAAACAGCGCGGCGAAGCGCTTGAGCACGGCGTCGCGGCTCGTGCCGCTCTTGCCCGCCTGCGCGGGCGGCGCCGGCAGCAGCTTGATCGCGTCGAGCCCGGGGCGCTCGGCCGCCACGTCGTTACGCGCGGGGATGATGAACTCGTCGGCGACGTCCTGCTGGCCCTTGCGCGACAGCACGAAGTCGACGAAGCGCTTGGCATCGCGCGCCTCGCGCGTCTGCTTCATGATCATCATCGGGCGCGCGGTCGCGATCGTGCCCGAGCGCGGGAAGATCACTTCGATCGGCGCACCGTGCGCCTTATCTTCGAGCGCCGTATGGTCGGCCACCGCAAACAGCGCCGCCTTGCCGCCCTTGAGCACGGCATCCATCGCCTGCGCATTCGAACCCGACGGCGTGAGGCCGTTCTCTCGCAAGGCGGCGAGCATCGCCCAGATATCGGTGCCATGCTGGGCGTCGAGCGCCGCGATGAGGTCCAGCGACGAGCCCGATTGCGCGGGATCGACCGTGCCGATACGGTCGCGATAAGCCGGCGCGGCGAGGTCGCCCCAGTCTTCGGGCCGCGGCGTGTCGCTGTCGATGCGCCACACGAGCGCAAGCGTCGCTACCCCCTGTGCGACGAACTGCGGCGTGCGATAAGCGCTGGCGATATGCTCGTAGCCGGCGGGCTGATACGGCAGCAACTCGCCGCGCCGGCTCATCTCGAGCGCCGTGTCCCATGAGCCGAGAATCACCACGTCGGCCGGCGCTACGCGCTTGTCGGCCAGACGCGCGAGCACCTGGCCCGTGTCCCCTTGAAAGACGTCGACCTCGATGCCCGTTTCCTGGCGAAAGTCGGCTGCCAGCCGACGAATGAGCGGCGCGGGCCCGACGCTATAGACGGTCAATGCCGCCGCATCGGCCGCAGCCGTCGCACACACGAGTGCCGCACAACATGCACTGAGAAGTCGCACAAAGGGTCGTTTCATCGGTATCGATCGAGCCGCTCTTGTTCAAGCTTTAACGAGTGTTGCGTCGCGGCAATGGTAGCGCAACGAATGTTGTCGCCCCCTTGCCGCGCCGATTGTTTCCTACCGCGCGTCGAGCGTAGTCGCAGCGGAAACGTCTGACAGCGCTGAAAGGCGTGCGCCGTCCAGATTGCCGAGACTGCCGAGTCGCTCGCGCCGGGCCTGGCTGGCCGTGCGCCGACGACGCACGGCCACCGCCAGCTGCTCGACCACGCGCTCGGTGTCGGCCCAGCCGATGCACGCGTCGGTGATGCTCTGCCCGTACACGAGCTCGCAGCCCGCACGCAGGTCCTGACGGCCATCGACGAGATTGGACTCGATCATCACGCCCACGACGGCCTCGTTGCCCTCGGCCACGAGCCGCGCCAGGTAATCGCTGACGAGCAGCTGATTCGCGTGGCGCTTGCGGCTGTTGCCGTGCGAGGCATCGATGACCACGCGCTCGGGCAGGCCGCGCTGCGCGAGCGCGGCACAGGCCTGCGCGATGCTCTGCGCGTCGTAGTTGGGCTCCTTGCCACCGCGCAGCACCAGGTGGCACGCGGCGTTGCCGGTCGTGCTGATCGTCGCCAGCGTGCCGTCGGGCGCAGCCGAGAGGAACTGATGCGGGCGACTCGCCACCTTGAGCGCATCGGCTGCGATCGACACGTTGCCGTCGGTGCCGTTCTTGAAGCCGATCGGGCACGGCAGCCCCGACGCGATCTGCCGATGGATCTGCGACTCGGTCGTACGCGCGCCGATCGCGCCCCACGCGATGAGGTCGCTCAGAAAATGCGTGGCTGCCGGCTCGAGGAATTCGGTCGCCGTCGGCACGCCGAGCAGATTGATGTCGATGAGCAGGCGCCGCGCGAGCCGCAGGCCGAGCCGCACGTCGCTGCTGCCGTCGAGCAGCGGGTCGTTGAGCAGGCCCTTCCATCCGTCGGTCGTGCGCGGCTTCTCGAAGTACGCGCGCATGACGATTTCGACATCGTCCGCATACACGCGTCGCAGCGCCGCGATTTTCTCCGCATAGACGAGCGCCGCATCGACGTCGTGGATCGAACACGGTCCGACGACGAGCGCCAGACGATCGTCGTCGCGCGCTACGATCGCACCGAGTGCGCGCCGCGCCTGCTCGACGGTATCGCCGGCCGCCGCGCCGGGCAACACGGTGGACAGCTCGGCGGGCGATGGCAGCGGCGCGACGTGCGCAATCCGTCCACCGTAATAGGCACCGCTTTGATGAAGGTCTTCGTTCATGTCCTCGGTCCTCGATGATGATCGTTGCATGCGGCGCGCGTACGCCGGCGTCGCGTCAAATGAGCCCCACCGCGCCAAGCAGGCAGCCCGCCGCAATGAGATAGATCGGATTGAGCTTGCGCGTCATCGCGACGCCCGTCGCCACTGCCGTCAGCAGCAGCGTGCGCACCCAGCGCTCGTCCATGTGCGAGGCGCCGACCGACAGCATCCAGCCCGTCGCCAGCACGAGCCCTACGGTGAGCGGCGCCAGCGAGCGGCGAATCAGCTTGTGCCATTCCGTGCCGCTGTGGCGCGCGCCGAGCGTCTCGACGGCGAACGCGAGCAGCGACGTCGGCCCGCACATCGCGCCGATCGAGACCAGTGCGCCGGGCACGCTCGCGACCCAGAAGCCGTACATCGCCACGATCTGCACGTTCGGCCCCGGCGCCGCCTGCGCGAGTGCGTTCAGCGCGATGAAGTCCTGATCGGTCATCAGGCGCAGATCGTCGACGAGAAAGCGATGCATTTCCGGCAGCACCGCACTCGCGCCGCCGAACGCGATCAGCGAAATCAGGAAGAAATGCAGTGCCAGCAGGCGGGTCAGACTCAGGTTCATGCCGAGCCCCCTCCCTGCTTACCGCCCTCGATGCGGCTGGCCGCCCAACTCGCGTGCTTGCGCATCGCGAACTCGCAGACGATCGCCGCGGGCACGAGCACCACCATCACATGCACGAGCGGCAGATGCAGCACGGCGATCGCGACGAACGGTAGCAAACCCAGCACTACCGTGTGAATGCGACGTGTCAGCGCGCGCGCCAGGCGCAAGCCCGTCTCGATGCTGAGACCCGCTGCCACAGCGGCCATCCCTTTGAGCGCGCCATGCACCTCGGGCAGCTTGCCGTACCAGCGATAAAGCAGCGCGAGCGCGATGAGGATCACGAACGGCGGAATCAAGAGGCCCGTGACGGCAGCCAGAGCCCCGCGCCAACCGCACCGTCGCGCGCCGAACATGACGGCCAGGTGCGTACCGTTCGCGCCTGGCAACACCTGTGCGAAGCCGAGCAGTTCGGTGAACTCCTGGTCCGTCAGCCATGCTTTCGTATCGACGAGCGTACGCCTCGCCCACGGCAAGATGCCGCCGAAGCCGCACAGCCCGATCGTCGCAAACGCGACGAACAGCGCGGCCGCCGAAACGGGCGCCGGCACGCGTTCGCGCGACGACGCGCCGGGCTCGGCGAGCGTCCTCAGATCGGGGGCGGTGCTCTCGACTCGCATCGCGTGCTCAGTAGCGTGCGTCGGAAGGCTTGCCGCCCTTGGGCCAATCGTCGACCTTGGGCGCGTAGTCCGGACGCGGCTGCTGCGTGACATAGGCCGCCACATCGACCGCTTCCTGATCAGTCAGCGTATCGCCCTTGCCGAGCGGCATGTTGTGCTTGATGAACGCCGCGGCCGGGCTGAGCCGCGCCATGCTCGCGCCGATGTTGTACGACGCGTCGCCCCACAGCGGCGGAATCGCGAACGTGCCGCCCGCCTGCATGCCTTCGCCGTTCGCGCCGTGGCACGACGCGCACTGCTGCGTATAAACGGCCTTACCGTGCACGCGATCGGGAGCGATCTTCGAGATGTTCTCGATCTTGCCCATGCCGCGGCCCGGCACATACTCGCCGCCCTTTACGCCGCGCGACAGAAACGCCATGTAAGCGAGCAGGCCGTTCATCTCGCGCGAATCGAACGCGAGCGATGTACCACTCTCCGAGCGCACGAAGCAGTTGTTGATGCGCTGCGACAGCGATTCGACGGTCGCGCTGCGCCCACTGTACGCCGGCATCACCCCCGTGATGCCGCCCCACGGCGACGCGTTCGCTTGAATCCCGCCGCCGATATGGCAGCTCGCGCACGACATCGCGTTGCCGGGCACGTGGCCCGGTGCGTAGCGCGGCGTGTCGAACGTGATGTTGCGTCCGAGCACGATCGCATCGGTGTCGGGTCCCGGCTTCAGCGCAGCGATGCGCGCATCGAGATCGTCGGCCCCATACGCCGCGCCGGCGGCCAACGCCGACAGCACGGCGACCAGCGCAAGCGTCGGCGCATGCTTTCGCTTCAATTGCATTGAGAATCTCCTCGCGTGAATCTTGGTGTCATGGACGCGCATCGAGCGGCACGAAGGCCAGATTGTCGGGACCGACGTAGTTCGCGCTCGGGCGGATGATCTTGTTGTCGATGCGTTGCTCGATCACATGCGCGCTCCACCCCGAGGTGCGCGCGATCGCAAAGATAGGCGTGAACATCGCCGTGGGCACGCCCATCTGGTGATACGCGATGGCCGAGAACCAGTCCATGTTCGGGAACATCTTCTTCGTATCGCGCATCACGTGCATGATGCGTTCGGCGATCTCGAACATCTTGCGGCTGCCCGCTGCGTTCGACAGGCGCTCGGCGACCGAGCGGATCACCTGATGGCGCGGATCGGCCACCGTATAGACGGGATGACCGAAGCCGATAATGACTTCCTTCTTGTCGATACGACGGCGGATGTCCTCTTCGGCTTCATCCGGCGTGTCGTAACGCTTCTGGATCTCGAACGCGACTTCGTTCGCGCAGCCATGCTTGGGCCCGCGCAGCGCGCCGATCGCGCCCGTAATGGCCGAATAGAAATCGGAGCCCGTGCTCGCGATCACGCGTGCCGTGAACGTCGACGCGTTGAATTCATGCTCGGCGTACAGGTTGAACGACGTGTGCAGCGCGCGCACCCACTCCTCGCGCGCGGGACGGCCGTGCAGCAGATGCAGGAAGTGGCCGCTGATCGAATCGTCATCGGTTTCGACCTCGATACGCCGGCCGTTCTGGCTGAAGTGATACCAGTACAGCAACATCGAGCCGAGCGAGGCCATCAGGCGGTCGGCGATGTCGCGCGTACCCGAGATGCCGTGGTCGTCCTTTTCGGGCAGCACCGTGCCGAGCACCGACACGCCCGTGCGCATCACGTCGAGCGGGTGCGCACTGGCCGGCGTCGCTTCGAGGGCGTCCTTGACGGCCGCGGGCAGGCCGCGCAGCGACTTGAGCTTGGCCTTGTAGGCCGCGAGCTCGACCTGGTTCGGCAGCTTGCCGTGCACGAGCAAGTGCGCAATCTCTTCGAATTGGCACACGTCGGCGATGTCGAGAATGTCGTAGCCGCGATAGTGCAAGTCGTTGCCCGCGCGGCCCACCGTGCACAGGCGCGAATCACCGACCACTACGCCTGACAGCGCAACGGACTTCTTGGGCTTGAAGCCAACGGGCTCCGATGCAATCGCACGCTCATCCATCGTGGGTTCTCCTTGTGCTTTTTGATGCTGGCTTGATTACTGAGTGGAAACGGAAGTCTCGGCAACGGCTTCGCGCAACACGACCGTGAGCCGAGCGCGCAATTCGTGTTTCTGGATCTTGCCCGTCGACGTCTTGGGCAGCGGCTCGAAGCGGATCGCCTTCGGCATCTTGAAGCCGGCCAGCCGCGTGCGGCAGTGCGCGATCAATTCGTCCGCGGTCACCTGCATGTTGGGGCGCGTCTCGACGAATGCGCACGGCACCTCGCCCCACTTCTCGTCGGGCATCGCGACGACGGCCACCGCGCCCACGGCCGGGTGCTGATACAGCGCGTTCTCGACGTCGATACTCGAAATGTTCTCGCCGCCCGAAATGATGATGTCCTTGCTGCGGTCCTTGATCTGCACATAGCCGTCGGGCCACTGCACAGCCAGATCGCCGGTATGGAACCAGCCATGGGCGAACGCCTTGTCGGTCGCCTCCGGGTTCGCGAGATAGCCCTTCATGCACAGGTTGCCGCGGAACATCAGTTCGCCGATCGTCGTGCCGTCGGCCGGCACAGGCTCTAGCGTCTCAGGGTGCCGGACCGACAAGCCGCGCTGCAATTGATAGGCCACGCCCTGCCGCGCGCGCTTGGCAGCACGCTCTGCGGGATCGAGCGCGTCCCATTCGTCGCGTGGCACGCAGATCGCGGCCGGACCGTAGGTCTCGGTCAGCCCGTAGCCATGCGACGGCACGATGCCGAGCGTTTCGAGCCGCTTGATCAAGGTCGGCGAAGGTGCCGCGCCGGCCAGCAACGCATGCACGGCTCGCGCGCTGCGCGCATGCCACTCACCGAGCCGCGCGTCGATCTCGTCGGCGACCAGGGTCTGCACGATCGGCGCGCCGCAATAATGCGTGACGCGTTCGCTGCACATCAGATCGACGACGAGCGCGGCGTCGACGCGCCGCAAGCACACGTTCACCCCCGCCCGCGCGGCAAGTGCCCACGCGCAGCTCCAGCCGTTGCAGTGAAACAGCGGCAGCGTCCACAGGTACACCGGGTGCATCGGGATGTCCCAGTCGAGCACGATGCTGAGCGCACTGAGCGCCGCGCCGCGATGATGCAGCACGACACCTTTGGGCTTGCCCGTCGTGCCCGACGTGTAGTTCAGCGCGATCGCATCCCACTCGTCGAGCGGACGCAGCCACGCAAACTGCGGATCGCCGCCGGCGAGAAAGTCCTCGTAATTGGTCCAGCCGCGCATGCGATCGAGCGAGAACGCGCCCGGCGCGACGGGATCGGTGTCGACGATCACACGCAAGTTCGGACAGGCGGCCTCGATCTCGAGCGCGCGCGCGGCGAACTCGGCATCGACGAGCAGCACCTTCGCCCCGCCATGCTCGAGCATGTAGACGAGCGATGCGGCATCGAGCCGGTGGTTCAACGCGGCCAACACCGCACCGGCCATCGGCACGCCGAAATGCGCCTCGACCATCGCGGGCGTGTTCGGCATCAACACGGCCACCACGTCGCCGCGTTCGACGCCGGCCTGCGCGAGCGCGCTGGCAAGGCGCCGCGTGCGCGCATAGGTGTCGCGCCAGTTGCGGCGCACAGGGCCATGCACGACGGCCAGTCTGTCACCGTGCACCTCGGCCGCGCGCGCGATGTAATCGAGCGGCGTGAGCGCGGCGAAATTGGCGTCACGGCGCGGCAAATCGGCTTGGCTGTCACTCATGAGGCTTCTCCGTGAATCGAACACAACGAAGCGGGTGGCATGGCACTTGGCCCTCGGAACGAGGGCCGCCGGTTAGATCAATCGGTTAGTCGGTCAGTCGACGATGAACAGCTTCGCGCCGGTCGCCGTGCGCGAGCGATGCGGCTCGGCATTGTCGGCAACCTGATAGCTCTGGCCGGCCTTCAGCGTGAAGCAGCGACCATCGTCGAGTTCGGTGTCGAGCTCGCCCTCGAGCACGTAGAGGATGTGTCCTTTCGAGCACCAGTGGTCGGCCAGGTAGCCCGGCGTGTACTCGACCTCACGCACGCGAATGTCGCCGAACTGACGCGTGCGCCAGTACGCCATGCCCGTCTCGCCCTTGTGCTCCGTGCGCTCGACGCCCGACCAGTCGGTCACGCCGAACGGAATTTCGCTCATCTTCATAGCAATGCTTCTTCGTGTTGTTGGGGGAAATGCGCAGGTGCGCCCTCCGCGCCGGTGCTGCCGACGATCGAGGTGCGGAACTCTGCGCAGAACGCGCCGCGCTCGTCGGCGAGCCACACTTGGTGCGGTGCCGGCAGCATCTCCGAGACGCCGAGCGTTTGCGCACGCGCCGCGACCGAGGTTAGCGCATCGAGCGATAGCGGGCAGTCGAAGTCGACGAATACGGGCTTGGGCTCGGTGTCGGCCTTGACGAAAATATGGCGCGGCAGGCCCTGCGCGCTGGCCCAGCGTCGCCACGCGAGGAACGCCGGCATGCTTTCGCCGACGCGTTCGGCAACCGGCAGCTCGCTCGCTTGCAGCGTCCAGGTGCGGCGCTTGAGAATCGTGCGGCCCAGGCGGATGCGCTCGGCAATGCCCGCGCCGAGCACGTCGGCGGCCAGCGCGAACGCAGCGCGATGAAAGTCGCCCGGCAGCACCGTCAGCAGGTGCTCGGTGAGACCGCTCGCGCGGTCTTCGACGAACAGCGTGCCGCTGCGTTCGATCAGCGTCAGCCGCGCAGCCGGCACCCGCCGCTCGCCGGACACGCGCGCGCTGGCGCCGGGCATCTCGACTTGCCACAGCTCGGGCACATCGAGCCAGTCGATGTGCGAACGCTGGTACGTACTGTCGGAATCGGCCGCGACCATGCGCGAATTGCCGAGCGTGTCCCGCACTTCGTCACGCACGCTGTCCTGGTAAGGACAGAACGGCTGCGCCACGGGCTGCGATACCGTATGCACGGTCGGATGCACTTCGCCGATCACGAGGTCGAACTGGCCCGCTCGGATCGCCTCGACGTTGGCAGCCGCGATCAGGAAATCGGGGGAATGCACGCGTGTGCCGAGCGGCAGCGGGTCGTGCGCTTGCAAGCCCGCCTGCTCGAACGCCGACACGAGCCGCTCGAGGTCGCCCGCATCGAGCGCGATCTCGCCGTCGACGGCAGGCTTGTCGGCCACGACGCTGCTCCACGCTGCGCGCAGCAGCGGACGCAGTGCGGCGACCGTCTCCTCGGCCACGCGATGACGCTGCAATTCGCGTGCGAACGACAGCAAGTCGTGCCGCACCGCCACATCACCGTTCGTGCGGATGCGCACGTAGGCAGCCGAGACCTGCGTGGCGATGGCGCCGGCCAGGCGATCGTAGAGCGCCATCAACGGCACGAGCTCGGTGTCGATCGCGCGCCTCACCTCACCCGCGATGCGTACACGCACATTGCGCGCGCAGTCTTCATAGAACGGGAAGCGGCCGACGTACATCTTGCCTTGTTCACGGCTCACGTCGATGCCGTTCTCGGCCAGCAGCGTCTCGCAATCGGCGAGCGCCGCACGTCGCTCGTCGAGTGTGCCGGTCGCGAAGCGCAGACGCTCGCGCTCCAGCGCCTCGAACAGTTCGCGCCAAAAGCGCGTGCGCGGATGGCCCGCGTCGAGATGCGCAAGATAGGCACGCAAGGCGCCGAGCGGATCGCCGAGGCCGGCCGCGACGCGCACGCCGCGCGCCGCGATGCCCTTGGCGAGCACGCTGTCGATGGCGGCATCGACGTTCTGCTCGCTCAAACCTCGCGCGATGCAGCGCTCACGCAGCAGCGCACGTTTGATGCCATGAGCGCGTTCAGCTTCGAGTTCGTCGAGGACGGCAAGGAGCGCGCCGTCGACGGCGATGCGCCGATTGCCGGGGGCGTGCAACGCGCCTTCGATCAGTGCGCAGGCGGGCGACAACGAGATCGGCAGCGTATCGCCGAGCACCGGGTCTTCCGACATGGCCGTCGCGACGCGCGAGATGACCCAATGCTCGAAGTACGTGCGCCGCTCGCCGATCCAACCGCCTTCGCCGAACGTCACCTCGAACGACGAGGCCTTTCCGTCGGCCCCATCGGCCGGCGCGAACTCGCCCCAGGCGATCGGTCCGAAGAAGCTCGTCGTGTCGTTCTTCGCGCACAGCCGCTGCACATAGCTCCACGCCAATCGCAAACGCTGCCGCATGCGGTTGTCGACGCGCTCGGGCGAGCACTCGGCCAACGTCTCGACGCGTTCGAGCGCGCTCGGATTGGACAGGAACACGGCCTCGCGCAGCAGCGGGTCGCGCAGCGTCTCGAACAGCGCGCCGCGCGCCTGGGTCGCAGCCGTACCGAAGCTCGCCTCGAGCGCCACGCCGAGCTGTACGAGCTCGGCGCGTTCGGCATAGAGTGGCTCGAGCTCGGCAGCCGCCAGTGCCGTTTGATCGGCGGGCCAGTCCTTGGCCGTCAACGGCATGCCCTCGGTCAGCTTGCGCACGACCTTCAGCGCCACGGGCGAGCCGGCCTTCAGCAGGCCCTCGCGAATACGCTCGATGCGCGCCTCGATCGATTCGGTCAGCGCGTGAAAGCGCGCGACCTCTTGCTCATCGAGCCGCACGGCGAAACGCTCGAGCCAGCTGATCGGAAAGCCTGCCGAGCGCATCCAGAAGAACGACGAAAGCGACATGGTTATCCCCGCGAGACGTCGATGGCGCGACACTGACGCAGCAGCTCGAACGCGCGCGCGTCAGCTTCTGTAACCGGTGCCATGCCGCGCGCGACGAGTCGCTCGTTCAGCGCGGCACGATCTGCCTCATGTTCGAGCGCGTCGACAATCTGAGCCGCACGCTCGGGCAGCATGCCGAAGCGATGGGTGCGCACGTCGTCGGCGTAGTACGCGACATACACGCCAGGCACCGCCGGCAACGGCTCACGTCCGAGCGTGCCCTTCTCACGCAGCCATTTCGCGAGTTGCGTCGACGAGCGGTACAGCTCGCAATACGGCGAACGCACCCACACGACGCTCGCATCATCGAACTGCGCGGCCGATGCGGCTGTGCTGCCCAAGGCTTGCGCTCGCGTCGCTTCGTCGAGCGCGCCCACGCGCAGCAGCATCGCGACGGCTGCCGCTTCGAGTCCCATCAAATCGCTCATGCCGGCCACGCGCACCGCTTGAGCATCGTGCCGCAGGAAGGTCAGCGCCTCGGCACAGTACGTGTAGACGAACGGACCGTAGTCGCGCCAGCCCACCGTGTCCAGGAAGCGCGCGCCGAGCTCGCGCACGTCGTGACCATCGGCCAGCAACGCACGCAGCGTCAACGGCGCGCCGTTCTCGAGCGCATTGAGGAACGAGTTGCGCATACGGAAGCGATAGTTCTCGACGAACCAGCGCGCGCCCGACGATTCGTGTGCGTATTCGCGTGCGACCGCGTATTCGTCGTCGGTCAGCGAAAAGCGCTGTTGCAGATCGTCGACCCGGCCCGCGAGCACGGCCTCGGCGAGCGGCTGCTCGCACATGATGCGGCGCCAGGTGAGCCAGACCGTTTGTGCGTTCATGTTCATGCTTGCTCCGCGATCGTCGACATGTCGTGCTGCGCGCCCTTATGGCGATTCCAGATCTCGCGCGCACGGGTGAGGTCGCCCGCGATCATTTCGTGATCGGCCTGCGCCGTCGATTGACCCAGCACGCGTGTGCCGTCGTGATGCGCCTGACCTTGGAATTCGAGGATCACGGCGGCCGGCTCGGCGCGCGAAAGCACGTCTTCGAGCAGGTCCCATACGGGCTCCGGCACCTTGCTGTCGTGCCAGTCGTGATAGCTGCCGCCATACCAGCTGCCGCCCGCGAGGTGGATCGCGATCACGCGATCGAGCGGAATCGTGTCGAGGTAGTCGGCACACGAGAACCCGGCGAGGTTCACCGAGTTCGTATAAATGTTGTGCAGGTCGAGGTGCAGGAACGTGCCTGAGCGCTCGACGAGCCGCGCCATGAATTCGGCCTCGCGCATTTGCGCGCCGGGCGTCGGCATGTAGTAGGCCGCGTTCTCGTGCGCGAGCGGCATGCCGTAGGCTTCCTGTACGGCCGCGGCGCGCGCGGCGCAGCGCTCGATCTCGGCGGTCGAGAACTGGACCGGGCTGCTCCAGATGTCGAGCCACGAGTTGTCGCCGTAGAAGCAGTGGTTGGCGACCCACGGGCTTTCGAGCGCTTGGGCGAGCGGCACATGGCGTCGCAACGCGGCCGTCTCCTCGAGCGGCGCAAAGCCGAAGTCGCAGCCGTAGTTCGAATGCGCGAGCAGCCGGCCGCGCCCGCGAATCTTCTCGAGTTGCTCGCGTGCGGCGGGACGCATCAGATACGGACCGTCGAGCGGACCCATCAGGTTGTCGAGCAGCACTTCGAACACGTCGACTTCCATATCCTCGAAAGGAAACCAGTCGAGAATCTCTGGGTTGTATTGCAGCCCGACGCCGATGGCGGACGGCTTCGCAAATGTCATGATTGCTCCGGAAAAGGAACGCCCCCGACCTGGTGGGTCTTGCGCAACGCAGTTACCCACGCGTTGGCACAGGGGCGTGCGTTTGCATCACGCGAAGACCTTGCTTTCGATGACCTCGATGTCGTCGAGCGAAAAGTCTTCGAAGTCCTGCAGCGCGTCGGCCGGCTTGCCTTCGCACGTGCCTGCGTTCTGCGGTGCGGCGTTCGCTTGCACGTCGGCTGCGAGCTGGCTCTGCTCTTGGGAAACGGTCGTGTCGTTCATGAGATCCTCCGTCAACAGTCAGTGGGGTTGAAAAGCAGAAACCGCGATGCGTGCGACGTTGGCCCACACGATGAGCCAACCGCCGAGTGTGCCGATGACCATGGCCGTGTAAGTCAGCGTCTCGCGCCGCGTGAGCGACACGGGGCGTCCGCGCACGAACGCCATGAAGGCCGAGAACGCGCGCTGCCGAAGCCGTGGCATGTTCAGGAGTTCCGTCATCGCTAGATAGCCGTCGCCGTTGAAGATCGGCAGCAGTGTCGGAATCAGCGCGAGCGACGGACTGGCAATCGCGACCGTCGCCGCGTAGCGCGCCGCGCTACCCGGTGCGGCCCATTCCCAGATGAAGACAGCTACCGCGGCGAACACGAGGCTCGCAAACGGGCCTGCGAAAATCGTCACGGCCCGCGCCGTCTTGTCGAGGCGGCTCCATTCACGTTGCACGGGCCACGCCCAACCCGTCGCGATGACGACATACACCGCCACCCCGATCTCCGTCACGCGTACGCGATAGGCCCGGCACGCCAACGCGTGGCCGAACTCGTGCACGACGATCGACGCGATCACGACCCCGTAGTGAATCGGAATCCACGCGAAGCCCGTCGAATAGACCGTGACCAGATCGTGCGCGAACGCGTGCCCGTTCAACCCGAGCAGCACGCAGGCGGCCATGACGAGCACACCGAACGCGCCGAACGCCGTGCGCGTCGCGAGCCACGGCATGCGCGCCATCATCGCGTCGAGCAGCTCGTGCGGATCGAAGCGAAACAGCGTGATCATCAGCACGCGCTTGAACGGACCGTAGGTGATGCCGGCCGATTGCGAGCGCGGCTTGGCCACGCGCGCAGCCGACGGCTGCAACGGATCGGTCAGGATGCCTAGCTTGAGCATGCGCTCTTCGAATTGCTTGACGGTCGCCGCCGACGCGCGCACCGCGTGCTCCTCGCGCAGCCGCTCGACGATCTGGTCGATCGAGCAAATTCCGTCGAACATGCGCGCGACGAGCAGCTCGCGCTTGCCGAGCACGAACGACTCTTCCGAGTCGCGATCGCGTAGCACGAAGCGCTCGGGCTGACCGGGCTCCGCGAGGGTCTCGATGTCGAGATCCTCGCGCAAGCGGGTGTAGCCGCCCACGATTCGCTGAGCGAGATCCTGGTTCAACTGCGCGCTCCCGGCAGCATGGCGACGGCTGCCCGCACCTTCGTCCGTTCCTCGGCCGCCCCTTCGCGTGCCGCTAGCGCGAACGCGTCCGCGCTCATCGGCTCGCCCGCCCGGCCCAGCACGTAGACACCGCCAGGCCGCGTCGGCCCCGTCAGCGGCTCGTCGGTCGAGAGGATCGGCTCCCAGCCGTGCTTGCGCATCAAAAGACCGATGTTGCGCAACGTGAGATAACGCCGATGCGTATGGCTGAACGTGCCGAGCGCCACGCCGCCGCGCAGCGCGCGCCCTTCGATGAACAGCAGCCCGCCTTCGCGCGTCGCGCGCCGGCACAGCTCGAGCGTGCGATTCACGTCATGCACGTGCTCGAGCGAGCCCGTGATCACGACGAGATCGAAGTGCGCCTCGGGCAACACCATATCCTCGGCGCCGACCGTCTCGATCGTGAGCTTCAGATGACGGGCGCCGTATTCGGCATAACCTGCGTCGGGATCGGTGCCGAGCACTTCCCAGCCGCGCTTGGCGAACGGCACCATGAGGCCGCCCGCCGAGCAGCCGACGTCGAGCAAGCGCCCGGTGGCCGGCAGGTAGGGCTCGAGCGACTGGAGCAGCCGCTCGCCGCGCCGCAGCTGATCGACCATGAACGCGCGCTCGGGCTCGGTTGCGCCGAACAGGTTCACGCGGTAGTGCTTGCGGTAATACGCGTCATAGAACTCGGGCTCGAAGCGCGGGTTCTGCATGACGAAGCCACACGTCTCGCACATGACGACCGGCAACTTCCAGCGCCGACCCTGCCCGATCTCGACCTCCTCGACCAGCGTGGCGAAGTGCGTGTGACCGCACACGTCGCACGGCTGCTCGGCGCATGCGTAATCGTCCTCGACGCCAACCGCACGCAGATAGTCGCGCACCGAGTCGAGCTGCGCTTCGCTCGTTTCACTCACTTGATGCATAGGAAACCTTCGAAGCAGATGTGCTTGAAGACGGTCACGACGTCGGAAAAGCCCGCGCGCTTGAGCATGTCGACATTGCCGGCCGTCGAGAACGGCTCGAGCACGCCCTTCAGGCTGCGCGTCTTTTGCATGATCTGCTCGCAGTCGTAGCCCTGCTTGAGCTTGTACTCGTTGTACAGCGCCACCGAGATGTCCTGAAAGCGCGCATCGGGCGCACGCACCTTCTCGAACATCAGGAAGGCGCCGCCCCAGTTCAGGCTCTCGTAGACCTTGTCGATGAGCGCCTGACGCAGCCGCGGCCGCACGAACTGCACCGTGTAGTACGCGACCATCAGGTCGCTCTTCTCATACGGATGCAGGTTGATGTCGTCGACGAGAAAGTTCACGTTCGCCATCGGGTCCGCTTCGTTCGCGGCCGTCTTGCGGGCCTGCGCGATCATGTCGGGCTCGACGTCGATGCCGATCCATTTGGCCGTGGGTCCGTGGCGCCGCGCGAGCTTGCGGGTGAGCGCGCCCGTGGAGCAACCGAGTTCGTAGCAGACCGAATGCGCGCTCACGAAGAAATCGCTGATTTCCGCAACGAGCTCATGACCTTCCGCATAGCGCGGCACCGATTTCGACACGTGGTCGTCGAAGTGCTTGGCCGTTTCGCCGGCGAACGTCCATGCGGCGTTGCCCGTGACGATCGAGTCGCCGACGGAGGCGACTTTCAGGTTGGTGTCCATACTCACCTTTGTCGTTGCTGCTTGATTTCGGGGGCGACACGTCCCTTGCCGGCGCTCTCGCGGAAAGAGCGCGGCACGGACGGCCTTGAGGAACTGCGGGGGCTGACTGGCCCGGCGCTACGGATGCGGTTGAAAGATGTCGCGCTGACCGCTGCGGCGGCGCTTGCCGCCGAACCACACATCGCCCCAATGCTTCACGCTGATCGGCAGGAGCGGCAGCAGATGGAGCCCGGCGAGCGAGTAGTCGGGATGCTCGTCGAGCCCGTTCGTAAAGCCGGGCGGACGGCGCGTGACGGCGCAGCGCGTGCCGGTGAAGTAATCCCAGACGCTGAGGATGGCGCCGTAGTTCGAATCGGTGAAATTCTGCGTGCGGCCGTGATGGATGTTGTGATAAAGCGGCGTCACGAGCACCTTGCCGAGCCACTGCTCGAGCCGGTCCGGCAGGCGGATGTTGCTGTGGTGGAAGATGCCATAGCAGAACACGAACGCTTCGTAGGCCCCGACGGTCTCGGGCGGCACCGCCAGCAGGAACAGCACGGGCAGCTTCGTGGCGAGCGCGAAGAACTTCTCGGCGAAGTGATTGCGGATGCCCGTCGTCACGTCGAGATGCTCGTCGATGTGATGGATGGCATGGAAGCGCCACAACAGCGGAATGCGGTGCGCCAGCATGTGCTGCAAGAAATGCGTGAGGTCGAGGATCATGAAATCGATGACGACCGCGAGCACGCCGTGATACCAGTCCGGCCGATGCAAGCGATACGGGACATCGCGCACGATATAGAGCACGAGCGGCGCAATGACCATCGGCGAGAATATGATCTTATAGGTTATGCCGAGGCCAAAATTATTGACCAATCGACTGCGCTTATTACCCTCGAAAATAATTCGCGGAAAGATTCGCTCGAGGATAAAGAAGGCCGCAAAGACTCCAACCGAGACGATCAATGACATGCTGATCGTCGGAGGTAGCAACGATTTCAAAATATCCTCCTTCAGGCTACGTCAGTGCATTTAAAAAGAAGCGATGCCATTCGCAGCTCTCATCGGATAATGCAGCAATTCATCGCCGCAATAGCGGCGAGACCTTCTGCGATCATTGGAAGCTACGATTTATACATAGAACTGATAAGCATATGCGCAGCTACGATAAACACTAACCATTACCGGCGCAAGATGCTTGCCGGGCTTGTCCAATTGTTTCCATGTGGAAACGCAAGCGGGCGATTTTTCCGGCGTCAACCTACTATAAAATATAGGTTCATCAACCATTTATGCCTGTTGAAAATGACGCGCCACGTAATCCTGGTCACAATTACCGGCCAATGCCATGAATTCACCTGAAATTACCGAGAGCGATTCGCTCGGCTTTTATCGCCGTTCTACCGAAGCGGGCGAGCAATGGTGGCGCGTGACGATCGGCGATCGTCCGCAGACCTATCGCATCGAGCAAGGCATCGGGGACACGCCGGGCGACATCGATCTCGTCGTCGATGCCGAGAACCTGCGCGCGAAGCTCAAGAAGTGGCATCGCGAGGGCTTCGTTCTTGACGCACACGCCCCACTGCGGGAACAGACCGCCGATGCGCGCGTCGCATTCATGGGCGAGCTTGCGCGCGTGGCCGCCAACTACCGCGCCGCCAAGCGGGACAACGGCGAACGCAGCGACGGCGGCGACTCTCCCCTGCCCGACACCGTGCGCATCGGCACCATCGAGCTCGCCTGCGGCGCCGGCCATGCGCTGGTGCCGCGCATCAATCCGGCCTACCTGTTCTCGCCACGGTTCGACGACATCGTCGAAGACATCCTGGAGAACAAGCGCGTCATGCTGATCGGTCACACGGGCGCCGGCAAGACGAGCTTCATCGAGCAGGTGGCCGCCCGTGCACGCTACGGCGTGTTGCGCTCGAACATGAACGGACAGACGACGGCCGGCGACTTCGTCGGCTTCTGGACCGTCAAGGGCGGCGAGACGATCTGGGTCGACGGCGTGCTACCCACGGCGATGCGCGAAGGGTTGTGGCTCATCGTCGACGAGATCGACTTCGCCGAGCCCTCGATCCTGGCCGCGCTGACCGCCGTGCTCGAACCGCAAGGACGCCTCGTGCTGAAAGAGAAAGGCCACGAGATCGTCGAGCCGCATCCCGACTTCCGCCTGTTCGCAACGGCCAATGCCGTCGGCGCCATGAGCCGCTTCCGGCATCTGTACCAGGGTGCCAACCTCATGAACGAAGCGTTTCTCGATCGCTGGCGCGTCTATCGCATCGACTATCTATCGCCCGACGAGGAAGCCGATGTACTGGTGCGCACGCTCGCGCCGCATATGACGCGGCCGCTCGCCGACACGCTGGCCAGCATCGCCGCCGAATGCCGCGCGGCGTTCATGCGCGAAGACTTGTCGAGCGCATTCTCGACACGGCGGCTGATCGACTGGGCCGAGCTCATGCTGCGCACGGGCGACCCCGAGCGCGCGGCCGAGCCCGCCATCTACGCGAAGGTCGCGCCCGAAGACGCGGCGTTCATCCGCGCGATCGTGCGTCACCACATCGCACCGAGCTCATGAGCACGGCCCGTGCCGCACGCGCCGCGCGCGAGCCCGAGGGCTTCGCCTTCGAATCGACGCTCGGCAAGATCGCGCGTGTCATCACGGGACGCTACGGCGTCTCGGTCGCATTCAGCCCCGACGGCCCGCGCGTCGAACAGGGGCGTATCGTGATTCCCGATCGTGCTGCCGACGAAGCGCTGGAGAAAGATGTGCTCGTCGGCTATCTGGATCTGCTCGCCGCGCGCGCCAAGCATTCGTCGCTCGACGCGCTCGCCGCGCAGCCGCCCGGCGTGACGGCCGAGCTCGCGCAAGTCATCGAGGACCGCCGTGTCGCGCGGCTGCTGATCGAAAGCTATCCCGGCGCGCGCTGGTTCCTCGGCGCGCTGCGGGCACATGCGGCGCGCCAGGCGGAGCAGCGCTGGCCACGCTTGCATTGGCGCGCCCGCCTGGTGTGGCGCATCGAGCGCGCGCTATGGAACGAAGCGCCGACCGCGATCGAAGCGCAAAGCTACTCACTGACGGCCGCCCTGCACGCGGCCAGCGAACTGATCGACGCGGCGCGCACCAGTCGCTCGAGCCGCGAAAGCATCGAGCGCGCGCAGGCGATCGTCGCGCGTGTGCGTGCGCTGTCGGCCGGTGGCGCGAACAACATGATGTTCACGACGCAAACGGCCGAAGACATCGAAACCGACCGTGCGGCGGCCACGTTCGAATCGTTCGACGACACGTTCGCACTCGAAGCTCCGCTTGCGGCCGACGGCACCCAAGCGGAATTCACCGAACGCGCATCGGCCGATTCGTCGCGCGAAGCGGTCGGCATGGGCCGCTCGCCGCTCGGCGCAGCGGCGCTCGACGAAGCCGGCGAGGCAGGCGACATGGCCGGCCGTGCGCCGCGCAGTAGAACGGCTGGCACCCGCCCGCAGTTGTCGATCCCGCTGGCCACCGAGTTCGACGTCGAAACCGATCTGACCGGCGCGGGGGAATCTGCGGCCTGGCGCGCGCTGCGGCAAGCCGCGCGCGCCCAGACGGCGCCGCTGAAGGACCGCCTCGAACGCGCACTGAGCGCCGACGAGCGCGTCCGCTGGCGCCGCGAGCAGGAGCGCGGCGAAATCGACCGCGCGGCGCTGGCCAAGCTCGCGACATCACCGGGCTACCGCACGCCGTTTCGGACGCTGCGCGCAACCAAGGGCCGCGACGTGGCGATCACGCTGCTCCTCGACCGCAGCGGTTCGATGGCGGGCAGGAAGATCGAGCTCGCGCGGCTCTGCGTGGCGGCCCTCGCCGATGCACTGACGCAGTTGTCGTTCGAATGCGAAGTGCTCGGCTACAGCTCGGTCGACTGCGCGCCGATGCAGGCACTGCTCGAACGGCAGCGTGCCGCCGGCGCCGACCTGAGCCGCTACAACCGTTTCGTCGAACGGCTCGATCTGAAGATCTACAAACGCTTCGGCTCGCCCGACCTCGCCGGCCTCGCGTGCATCGACTGCGGCTACGAGAATCCCGACGGCGAAGCGCTGGCCTGGGCCGCCGCCCGGCTGGCCGAGCAGCGCGCCGCGCGCCGTATCCTGATGGTGTTCTCCGACGGCTACCCGTCGACGGGCGACGGCGATCCGCAGGTGCTGCGCAGCGACTTGCGCGCACGCGTCGCGGCGATCGGCTCACGTGGCATCGAACTCGTCGGCGTCGGCATCCTGACCGATGCGGTCGAGTCGTTCTACCCGCACAACATCGTCGTGAGCCGGCTCGCCGAGCTGCCGTCCACCGTGCTCGGCGTGCTGAGCCGCATGCTGCTCGACCGGTAGGCGGCTAAGCGGCGCCCTTCCCTGCGGGCCCCATGATCGACTGCACGCATTCGTCGACGCTCAGTTCGCGCAGCGCGTCGGCCTGCAGCGTGTCCTCGTCGGCGGCTCGGGCCAGCACCGCGAGAGCGCGCGGCTTCAGGCGCGCGAGCACGAGCCTTTGATCACGCGAGCGCAGCTCCGCCGCAAAGATGCGCAACGATTCGATCGCCGAGCCGTCGACATCGGGTGTCTCCTCGAGGCTCAGCATGACCGTCTGCGGCTTGACTGGCTGCGCGGCCACGAGCGCGCGCACCTTGCTGAGCACGCGTTCGGTGTTGGCGAAGAACAGCGGCACCTCGGGACGCACGATCGCGATGCCGGGAATCGGCTTGGCGTCGGCATGCGCCGACACGTCGACGAAATCGTGACTGTCGCGCAAGCGGCCCAGCACGCTGACGGTCGGCTCCGACAGATTGCGCAGCGTGACGAGCAGACTCACGCCGATCGCGACGAGCAGGCCATGCAGCACGCCGAACACGAGCACGGCCGCGAGCGCCGCCAAGACGACGAGCCGGTCGCGCTGCCACCGCCAATACGGCCGGAACACCTCCCAATGGAGCGAATGACTGACCGCATAGATGACGATCGCCGCGAGCACGGGCTCGGGCGTGCGAGCCAACTGCGGCAGCAGCAGCCACACGATCAGCGCGATCACGATCGCGGCGCAGGCGCCGGCCCGGCGCGTCTGCGCGCCCGCCGCCTCGTTCGCCGACGTCGCCGAATAGCCAGCACCGACGGGCATCCCCTGCAGCAGCCCCGAGACGATGTTGGCGCCGCCGAGCGCGATCAGGTCCCGATTGGCCACCACCTGATCGCCGTGCTTGAGCGCGAAGCTGCGGATCGAGCCGTACGACTCGGCGTACAGAATCAGCATCAGCGCGAAGGCGAGCTCGGCCGTTTGCAGCCACTCCGTGCGCTCGAACGCGGGCAGCCCGAAACGCACATTGTTCAGATCGATCGTGCCCACCACCCTGATGCCCCAGTGGTGCCAATCGACCCAATAGCCGAGCGCGATGCCGAGCACGATGACGACCAGCGTGGCCGGAATGCGCGTGCGCCCGCCCAGCGTGAACAGGATCGCGAGCGACAAGGCCCCGAGCACGACGCTGTGCCAGTTCCACGCTTGCAGTTGCGCGAGCAGATCGTAGGCCACGCGCGGCACGTCGGCATAATGCGAACTCACGCCGAGGATCGTGGGCAGCTGCTTGATCGTGATCGTCAGCGCGAGACCGAACGCGAAGCCGCGCAGCACCGGCCTCGAGATGAAGTCGGACATACCGCCCAGGCGCGCGAGACCGGCACCGACGAACAGCAGCCCGGTGGCCGCCACGAGCGCGGCCGCCACCGCGAGCTGGGCGCCGCCGTCGCCGTGTGTGGCGCTGACGGTCGCAGCCAGCACCGCGGCTGACGACGATGTCGCCGAGACGATCGCGAACCGGCTGCTGCCGATCGCCGCATAGACGAGCAGCCCGGCCAGCAACGCGACGAGCCCCGCCTGCGGCGGCAGGTTCGCGATGCCGGCATAAGCGACGGCCTCGGGCAGTAGCAGCCCCGCGATCGACAGGCCTGCCAGCACGTCCATGACGACGCGCCGTCCGGGCGGCGGCGGCTCCGCCGGCTGCGCGTAGTGGGCCGGATTCTGCAGATGCGCCGCGGCGGCGTGTCCCGTGTCGATGGTCATGAGTGGAGTGGATGCGCGTGAAGACGTGGATCGAAAATGAGCCGCCGCGCTCATGCGATGCGGGCGGCGCCGGCGATGCGTCGATCAGTGGGCCGAGAACTTGCCCGACCAGCCCGGCAGATAGCGCGCATCGTCGCCGTGCGCGAGCGCGAGCGCATCCTTGAGCGCCTTGTCGAAGTTCTTTTGCAGGCGCTTCGCCGAAATCTTCAACCGCAGATAGTCGGCCCAGAGAAATTCGCTGAATGGCGTCGCATCCTTCGCATAGCCGCCCGCGCGGCGCAGCTCGCCGGCGAGGCTGCGATACGGATCGTCGGTCAGCCCCGTCAGCGAATCGGGCAAATGATCGTAATCGTGACGCGTGCCGTCGGGCCCGAACGGGTGCGCCCACTGGTTATGCTCCATGACACGCCAGAACATCGTGGGCTCGAGCCACGACAGATCCTTCAGCACCATCATCTGCACGGTCTGCACCCCCTCCTCGATCAGCGCAAGCCCAAGATGATGATGGTCGACGACGAAGTACTCGTTGCCCGGCCCGTGCACGGCCGGGAACCAGTGCGTCGCGATCGCCTGCGCGCGGGCCTTCTTGTCGAGCGTCTTCCAGTGCTCCCGCTTGGCCGTGACTTCGAAGTAGCCGACCGTCATCTGCGTGGGCCGCAGCTTCTCGAGCTTGGTCGTAATCAAGTGCACGTCGGCGCTCGTATGGTTCATTCTCTCTCCTCAGGTTGCCGGCCATTGCGCGTTCGCGCCGCCGCGATGAACAGTTGATATACCACTGATGCTCAAACAAAAAGGGCGTCACGCATACGCCGCGACGCCCTTTGCCATGCCGGTGCCGTGCGGCACGCGCCTCACCGGCTGCCCGAATTGCGCGCGATCGGCGCAGCGCCCCGCTTGCGCCAGATCTTCCACAACGCTCCGAGCGCGACCGGCACGACGGCCGCGCCGACCCCGACCAGCACGATCACGTTCAGGTACTGCCGGATGAACGGAATATTGCCGAACCAGTAGCCGGCCAGCACGAGCAAGAACACCCACAGCGCCGCGCCCGCGACGTTGAACGCCTGAAAGCGGCCAGCGCGCATCCCGGAGACACCCGCGACGAACGGCGCGAACGTGCGCACGACGGGGATGAAGCGCGCGAGCACGATCGTCTTGCCGCCGTGGCGCTCGTAGAAGTCATGCGTCTTTTGCAGCGCGGCGCGATCGAGGAAGCGCTCGAGCACGGGAATATGCGTGTTGAAAACCTTGGGCCCGATCGCCTTGCCGATCAGGTAATTGATGCTGTTGCCGCCGATCGACGCCAGGAGCAGCAGGCCGATCAGCGAGGCGAGGTTCATTTGGCCTGTCGCGCAGAACGCGCCGCCGATGAACAGCAGCGAATCGCCGGGCAGGAACGGCAGGATCACGAGCCCCGTTTCGCAGAACACGATCAGGAAGAGCACCGCGTACACCCACGCGCCGTATTGATGGACAAATTGGTCGAGGAATTTGTCGATGTGGAGAATCAAAGTGGCGAAATGAAGCAGCGTGTCCAAGTGCATTCCTTCTCGAGTAGTGCGGTCAACGACACCTCGCGGCCGCGCAGGCGAGGTGGATCGCGCCATGATACCGAAACTGCCCGGCCACGCCGCCAAATCGGAGGAATCGGTGGCGTGGCGGGCCCGGTGCGTGGCCGACGACGCGGCAAGCGGCCCGCTATAATCGCGCCATGTCCGAATTTCCCGATCTGCCGTCCGACGCCGAACCGGCCACGGACGCCGCGCGCCCCATGCCGTCGGCACCTGCCATGCGCCGCACGATCCAGCCGTTGCCCGACCAGCTGATCAGCCAGATCGCGGCCGGCGAAGTCGTCGAGCGGCCGGCCTCGGTCGTCAAGGAGCTGCTCGAAAACGCGCTCGACGCGGGCGCGAAGACGCTGCGCATTCTGCTCGACGGTGGCGGCGTCAAACGCATCTCGATCACCGACGACGGCTGCGGCATGCCGCCCGAAGAATTGCCGCTCGCGCTCATGCGCCATGCGACGAGCAAGATCCGTTCGCTGGCCGAACTCGAATCGGTCGCGACGCTCGGGTTCCGCGGTGAAGCGCTTGCCTCGATCGCCTCCGTGGCCGAAACGTTCATTACGAGCCGCACGCCGGACGCGCCGCACGCGACGCGCATCGACGCGCAAACCGGCGTTTTGTCGCCTGCTGCCGGCGCGGTCGGCACGACGATCGAGATCCGCGAGCTTTACTTCAGCACGCCCGCGCGCCGCAAGTTTCTCAAGAGCGAGCAGACCGAGCTCGGCCATTGCGTCGAAATGATCCGCCGCGCGGCGCTGGCGCGGCCCGACGTGTCGATTTCGGTGCTGCACAACGGTCGCGCGCTCGAGCACTGGAACGCGAGCGAGCCGACCACGCGCGTCGCGAAGATCCTCGGCGAAGCGTTCGCGCTCGCCCACTTGCCGCTCGACGAACAAGCGGGGCCGCTCGCGCTGTATGGCTGCGCGGGCTTGCCGACCGCGAGCCGCGGCCGCGCCGATCAGCAATACTTCTTCGTCAATGGCCGCTTCGTGCGCGACAAGCTGCTCACGCACGCGGTGCGTGCGGCCTATGAAGACGTGCTGCACGGCGACCGCTACCCGTCGTATGTGCTGTTTCTCGACCTGCCGCCCGAGGCGGTCGACGTGAACGTGCATCCGTCGAAGATCGAAGTGCGGTTTCGCGATTCGCGTGCGATCCATCAATTCGTGTTCCATGCCTTGCAGCGCGCGCTCGCGCGTCATGCGGGGGCTTCGCCCGAGACGACGGCTGGCGGCCACGCTGCTCATCTGCAAGCGAGCGAGACTGGCGCGAGCCACATCGCTGCCGGCCCTGCCGCGGCCGGCAGCGGTATATCGGCCTCGCCCGTCACGAGCCGCACCGGCACGTTCTGGATGCGCGATGCGCGCATGACGCAAGGCACGCTACCGGTCGGGCAGCCGCTCGCACTGTATGACGCGCTGTTCGGCCGCAAGGACTCGTCCGGCTCAGCCGGTATCGCGCCCGCAAGCAGCGCACCCGGCGATGCGGGCGCGAGCCTGCCGTTCGATGGCGCCGCCATGCTCGAAGCGCGCGACGAAGGCACGCCGTTCGCTTATGGCGGCCTCAAGCCGTCGGCGCCGTCGTTCGATGCCGCCGACGACCATCCGCTCGGCTTCGCGCTCGGCCAGGTCCACGGCATCTACGTGCTGGCGCAGAACACGCGCGGCCTCGTCATCGTCGACATGCACGCCGCCCACGAGCGCATTCTCTACGAGCAGTTCAAGCGCGCGCTGGCCGAGCGCACGATCGCCGTGCAACCGCTCCTGATCCCGCTGTCGATGCCGGCCGACGCCGTCGAGATCGGCACCGTCGAAGAGGAGCGCGAAACGCTCGACGCGTTGGGCTTCGATCTGGCCGCACTGTCGCCGACGACGCTCGCGATCCGCGCCGTCCCCGCGTTGCTCAAGGACGCCGACTTGCCGACCCTCGCCCGCGCGGTGCTCGCCGATCTGCATGCCTACGGCGGCTCGCGCGTGCTGACCGAACGTCAGCACGAGTTGCTGGGCACACTGGCTTGCCATCATGCGGTGCGCGCGAACCGTCGGCTCACGCTCGACGAGATGAACGCGCTGCTGCGGCAGATGGAGGCAACGGAGCGCGCCGATCAATGCAATCACGGTCGCCCGACCTGGTATCAGCTGACGCTGGGCGATCTCGACCGGCTGTTCATGCGCGGGCAATGAGCGATCCCAAGCACAGCATGACGACGATTGCGATTGCCTGCCTGCTGGGCCCGACCGCGTCGGGCAAGACGGCTGCCGCGCTGGCGTTCGCGGCACGGCACCCCACTGAGATCATCAGCGTCGATTCGGCGCTCGTCTATCGCGGCATGGATATCGGCACGGCCAAGCCGACGGCCGAGGAACGCGCGAGCGTGCCGCATCATCTGATCGACATCGTCGACCCTGCGGATGCCTACTCGGCCGCTCAGTTTCGCGCCGACACGTTGCGGCTCGTGGATGAGATCCGTGCGCGCGGACGCGTGCCGCTGCTCGTGGGCGGCACGATGCTGTATTACAAGGCGTTGGTGGAAGGCCTGAACGCGTTGCCGTCGGCCGATGCGGCCGTGCGTGCTTCGCTCGAAGCCGACGCTGCGCGTGAAGGCTGGCCGGCGCTGCATGCGCGTCTCGCCGGCATCGATCCCACGACGGCAGCGAGGCTTGCGCCGAACGATGCACAGCGCATCCAACGTGCGCTCGAGGTGTTCATGCTGACGGGGCAGCCGATGTCGGCACTGCTCGACGCGTCCGAGCGTGAACGTGAACGCGACGCCGCGGGTGCGCTTTATCGCTTCGTGCCGATCGCACTCGAACCTTCGAATCGTGCCGTACTGCACGAGCGCATCGCGGCGCGGTTCGATGCCATGCTCGAAGCTGGCTTTATCGATGAAGTGAAGCACTTGCGTGCGCGCGGCGACTTGCACGCAGGCTTGCCGTCGATGCGTTGCGTCGGCTATCGGCAGGCATGGGAGTATCTCGACGGCGCGATCGACTACGCGACGATGCGCGACAAGGGCGTCTTCGCGACGCGCCAGCTGTGCAAACGCCAGCTCACGTGGCTGCGCTCGATGCCCGAGCGCGTGATCGTCGATTGCTGTGCCGAGACTGCCACGCACGATGCCGTGCAGGCGATCGAGGCGGTGGTGGGGCACGCCGGGTAGCCAACACGGGACAGCGACAGCGCCTCCTTCCTGCCGTCACTCGGCACACCGACAGTAGCGATGAAAAAAAACCGCTCGGCCAACAACACCGAGCGGTTTTTTGTTTTTCTTCGATTGCCTGACCGACGAATCAGTCCGTCGGTCAACCAATGTCAGACCACGACCGTCTGCGCCTCGCCTTCCCCACTTGCACGCACGGTACCGATCTTCCACACCTGCTCACCGGCTGCAGTCAACTGACGCACGGCTTCATCGGCATCGGCCGCTGCGACGACGACCGCCATCCCGATCCCGCAGTTGAACACGCGGTGCATTTCCGCATCGGCGACCCCGCCGTGTTGCTGCAACCATGCGAACAGCGGCGGCATCGGCCACGCATCCTTGTGCAGCTCGGCCGTCAGCCCATCGCGCAGCACGCGCGGAATGTTCTCGACGAGCCCGCCGCCCGTGATGTGCGCCATGCCCTTCACAGCGATGTTCTGCATCAGCGCCAGCAGCGGCTTCACATAGATGCGCGTCGGCGCCATCAGCGTATCGGCCAGCGAGCGGCCATGGAAGTCCGCCGAGAGATCGGGATTCGCGCGCTCGATGATCTTGCGCACGAGCGAAAAGCCGTTCGAGTGGATACCGCTCGACGCCAGACCCAGCACCACATCGCCCGCCGCGATCGTGCTGCCGTCGATGATCTTGCTTTTCTCGACCGCGCCGACCGCAAAGCCGGCAAGGTCATATTCGCCGTCGGGATACATGCCCGGCATTTCGGCCGTCTCGCCGCCGATCAGCGCGCAGCCCGAGAGCTCACAACCTTGCGCGATGCCCTTGACGACGGTGGCCGCGATGCCCACGTCGAGCTTGCCGCAAGCGAAGTAATCGAGGAAGAACAGCGGCTCGGCGCCTTGCACGAGGATGTCGTTGACGCTCATCGCGACGAGATCCTGGCCGACCGTGTCGTGCTTGTTCAGATGAAATGCGAGCTTGAGCTTCGTGCCGACGCCGTCCGTGCCCGACACCAGTACCGGTTCGCGGTACTTCTTGGGCACTTCGAACAGCGCGCCGAACCCGCCGATGCCGCCGAGCACGCCGTCGCGCAGCGTCTTCTTCGCAAACGGCTTGATCGCATCGACGAGCGCGTCGCCGGCGTCGATGTCCACGCCCGCGTCGCGATACGACAAACCTTGGGCCGGAGTCTGCGCATCCGGAGCGGATTTCGGTTGATTCATGGGGAGGAGCAAGAAGGTCGGTAAAATGCGATTTTACCCGATGTCGATCCGGGGTTAGTGCTTACCGCGGTCCCCTATACGGTTGTCGATCCCGGGGATCCCCAACACACCAGGGAAAACGCCTTGTCGCAAAGTTCTCCGCTGCTCACGCCCTATCAGCGCCAGGCTCTGTTCTGGGGCACCGTCGCGCTCGGCCTCGGCATCCTGCTGTGGCTGCTGCGTCCCGTGCTGACGCCGTTTCTCCTCGGCGCGATCCTCGCGTACATCCTGCAGCCCGGCGTGGCCTGGCTCGTACGCCGTCGCGTGCCGCGCACGCTCGCCGCGTTGCTGATGATGCTGTTCTTCGCGCTCGTCGTCACGCTGGTCGGGCTGCTGATCATCGCGGTCGTGCAGAAGGAAGGCCCCGAGCTCAAGCAGCAGATCCCCGGGTTGATCGCGCATCTGCACGACTGGGCACAGCCCAAGCTCGTGTTCCTGGGGCTCGGCGATTCGTTCGACTTCTCGAACCTGCGCGACCTCCTCACGAGCCAGCTCGAAGGCAGCGCGCAAACCGTCGCGCTCGCTGCGTGGAAGTCGCTGCGCACGAGCGGCAACGTGATGATCACCTTGATCGGCAACGTCGTGATGGTGCCGCTCGTGCTGTTCTACCTGCTGTACGACTGGAATACCATGCTCGCGCGCGTGGCCGGCTTCATCCCGCGCCGCTGGCTCGCCAAGACGGTCGAGCTCGTCACCGAGATGGATCGCACCCTGTCGCAATACCTGCGTGGCCAGCTGCTCGTGATGGGCGTGCTCGCAGCGTTCTACGCCATCGCGCTCGCGATCGCGGGTTTCGAAATCGCTTTGCCCGTCGGCATCTTCACGGGCCTGGCCGTGTTCATCCCGTACGTCGGCTATGCGACGGGCCTCGCGCTCGCGCTGCTCGCGGCGCTGCTGCAATTCGGCGACTGGTACGGCTTCGGCGCGGTGGCCGCGATCTACGGCGTCGGGCAAGTGCTCGAAAGCATGTTCCTGACGCCGCGTCTCGTCGGCGAACGCATCGGCCTGCACCCGCTCGCCGTCATCTTCGCCTTGCTCGCGTTCGGCCAGCTGTTCGGCTTTTTCGGTGTGCTGCTCGCGCTGCCCGTCAGTGCGATCCTGTCGACTGCGCTGCGCGAAGTGCGCCGCGGCTACCTCGCGAGCGCGCTTTACAAGAATTGATTGACCACGTTTCAACTGTGACTGTGCATCGCCAACTGGCGCTCGATCTCGGCACCCCGCCGCCTTCGACGTTCGATAACTTCTTCGCCGGCGCCAACGCCGAACTCGTCGCGCGTCTCGCCGAGCTCGACAGCGCGCTCTCGGCCGGCCCCCTCGCCGACCGCACGTTCTACATCTGGGGCGAGGCCGGCTGCGGACGCAGCCATCTGCTCGCCGCGCTCGTGCATGGCGCAGGCCCGGGCCGCGCACGGTTCCTGGGCCCGCAAAGCGCACTGACCGCGTTCGCGTTCGACGCGCACGTGCCGATCTACGCAGTCGATGACTGCGACAAGCTCTCGGCGGCCCAGCAGATCGCGCTGTTCAATCTGTTCAACGAGGTGCGCGCGCATCCCACGAGCGCGCTCGTCGCCACGGGCAACGCGGCGCCGATCGCGCTGCAGGTGCGCGAGGACCTGCGCACACGACTCGGCTGGGGGCTCGTGTTCCACCTTGCGCCGCTGCCCGACGAGCACAAGGCGGCCGTCCTCAAGCACGCGGCGAAGGAGCGCGGCATTGCGCTCGCCGACGACGTGCCGGCCTACCTGCTCACGCACTTCAGGCGCGACATGCCGAGCCTGATGGCCCTGCTCGACGCGCTCGATCGTTTCTCGCTCGAGCAAAAGCGCGCGATCACGCTGCCGTTGCTGCGTACGATGCTCGCGCTGCCCCCCGTTGACACCGGCTCCCATGGCCCCGCCGACCCGGCAGGCCGCTTCAAGTAAAATGCGCCCTCATGACGAATCTTGCTCTCTTTGACCTCGACCACACGCTGATCCCGACCGACAGCGATCACGAATGGGGCCGCTTCATGGTGAAACTCGGCATCGTCGATGCCGAGACGTTCATGCGCGACGTCGACCGTTTCTATGCCGATTACAAGGCCGGCCAACTCGACATCCATGCCTACCTGACGGCCATGCTGACGCCGCTCGCCCAGTTCTCGCGCGAGCAACTGACTGCATGGCACGAGCAGTTCATGCATGAGGTCATCAAGCCGGCGCTGGTGCCGGCCGCGCTCGAGCTCGTGCGCCAACACCAGGACCAAGGTGACCTGTGCTGCATCGTCACGGCGACGAACGAGTTCATCACGCGCCCGATCGCCGACGCGTTCGGCGTGGACATGCTGATCGCCTGCGAAGTCGAGACCGTCGACGACCATCCGCACGCCCAATTCACGGGCCGCGGCAAGGGCACGCCGAGCTACCGCGAAGGCAAGATCGTGCGCGTGCAAGCCTGGCTCGAGTCGCTCGGCAAGACGCTCGCCGACTACGAGCACAGCTACTTCTACAGCGATTCGCATAACGACATTCCGCTGCTCGAAAAAGTTACCGATCCGATCGCGACCAACCCCGATGCCACGCTCCGGGCCCATGCACAGGCCAAGAACTGGCGCATCCTCGATCTCTTCCAACCGTCGTGATCAAGAAACTCATTCGCAAGCTGCTCGGCCAGGATTCGGCCGCCACCGACGATTCGCCCGCAACCAAAGAGGCCGCTGGGAGCGCCGCCGATGCGGCCACCGCCGGCAAGCCGCGCCGCAAGACCCTGCGCGTGCCCAAGGGCGCCAGCGCGCCAACGCCCGATACGCCCGTGATCCAGTCCTCGGACGTGCACGGCATCGATCCGCAACTGATTTCGCGCAACGCGATCCGCGTGACCGAAACGCTGCAACAGGCCGGTTTTCGCGCGTTCATCGTCGGCGGCGCCGTGCGCGATCTGCTGCTCGGCATCGCGCCGAAGGATTTCGACGTCGCGACCGATGCGACGCCCGACGAGGTGCAACGCCTGTTTCGCCGTGCGCGGCTGATCGGGCGACGCTTTCAGATCGTGCACGTGCAGTTCGGCCAGGAGCTCATCGAAGTCTCTACGTTCCGTGCACTCGTCGACCCGCCTCCGGCGGACTCCGCGCCGGCCAAACGCCTGCGCCGCGAGGAGCTCGACCGGCGCACGCACGCGGTCGACGCGAGCGGTCGCGTGCTGCGCGACAACGTCTGGGGCGAGCAGCACGAAGACGCCACGCGCCGCGACTTCACGGTCAACGCGATGTACTACGATCCGGCCACGCAGACGGTCCTCGACTATCACAACGGCATGGCCGACATTCGTGCGCGCGTGCTGCGCATGATCGGCGACCCGGCCACGCGCTATCGCGAAGACCCGGTGCGCATGCTGCGCGTCGTGCGCTTCGCCGCCAAGCTCGGCTTCGAGATCGACGACGCCACGCGCGCCCCGATCAAGCCGCTGGCCGACCTGATCCACAACGTGCCCGCTGCGCGCCTGTTCGACGAAATGCTCAAGCTGCTGCTGTCGGGCCACGCGCTCGCCTGCCTGAAGCAGCTGCGCAAGCAAGGTCTGCACCATGGCCTGCTGCCGCTGCTCGACGTGGTCCTCGAGCAGCCGCATGGCGAGACGTTCATCACGCTCGCGCTGAACAACACCGACGCGCGCGTACGGGCTGGCAAGCCCGTCTCGCCCGGGTTCCTGTTCGCGACCTTGCTGTGGCACGACATGCAGCAGCGCGCGCAGCAGTACGAAAGCGATGGCGAGTATCCGGTTCCTGCGCTGCACCGCGCGATGGACGACGTCCTCGACATGCAGACGGAAAAGCTCGCGATCCACAAGCGCTTCTCGGCCGACATGCGCGAGATTTGGGGTCTGCAAGCGCGCCTCGAGAAGCGCTCGGGCCGCAGCGCGCTCAAGCTCATCGAACACCAAAGATTTAGAGCGGGTTATGATTTCCTCCTGCTACGCTGCGAATCGGGCGAACTGGACCCGTCGGTCGGCCAATGGTGGACGGATTTCATCGATGGCGACGCAGCGGCGCGCGAGACATTGCTCACGCAAGGCGGCAAGGATCGGGCGCCGCGCAAGCGGCGGCGGCGCAGCGGCGGAAAGGGCCGCAAGTCGGGCGACGGCGAATCGGCAGGCACGACCGCCGCGCGCAGTGCGCACGAGGACTGACGCGGCAACGTTTGCCGCTAAAGGAACATCGTGAAGTCGTAGGAAGCCATGCCATGACGGTTGCTTATCTCGGTCTCGGCGCCAATCTCGGGGATGCTCGACAAGCCCTGAAAGACGCGGTCGTTTGCCTGGCTCAGCAGCACACCATCACCGTGCTCGCGAAATCCAGCCTGTATCGCACCGAGCCGATCGATGCCGGCGGCGACGACTACTACAACGTCGTCGTCAAGCTCGACACTACGCTGTCGGCGCAGGCGCTGCTTGCGCTTTGCCACCGCATCGAGCATCACTTCGGCCGCGAGCGTCCCTTTCGCAACGCGCCGCGCACGCTCGATATCGACATCCTGCTGTTCGGCGATGCGCGCATCGACGAACCCGACCTTATCGTTCCCCACCCGCGCGCAGCCGAGCGCGCGTTCGTGCTCGTACCGCTCGTCGAAATCGACGGCGACGCCACGATTCCGGGCTACGGCCCGGCGCAGATGCTGCTCGCGGGCGTCGCCCACCAGCGCATCGAGAAAGTGAAGACGTGCAGCTGCCCGATGCTCGACGCGCTCAAGGCGAAATCCGCGCCAAGCGGCCCAGCCGCCGGCCCTAGCGCGCCGTCCGAGAAAGGCGGCTGCCGATGAGCACGCCGCCCATCACCGTCCAGCCGCCCGAGCTGCACGGGCCCTTTCGCTACCTCGCGATAGAAGGGCCGATCGGCGTCGGCAAGACGTCGCTCGCCCAGCGGCTCGCCGACCGCTGGTCGATGCATGCGCTGCTCGAGCGGCACGACGACAACCCGTTCCTCGCGCGCTTTTACGACGACATGCCCCGCTATGCGCTCGCGACGGAGCTGCACTTCGCACTGCAACGCGCCGCGCTGGCGCGCGAAGCGGCCCAAGCGCTTGCGGCGGGCACTCGACTCGTCTCCGACTTCATCGCGCAAAAGAGCGCCGTGTTCGCGCGCCTGACGCTGCCCGACGACGAATGGCGGCTATACCAGGCGGTGGCGCCTCGCGTCGAAGCAGCAACGATGCCGACCCCCGACCTTGTCGTCTATCTGCAAGCCAGCCCCACCACGCTGCTCGCGCGCGTCGGCAAGCGCGCCCGGCCTGCCGAGCGGCAGATCTCCGACAGCTATCTGCGCGCCTTGGGCGACGCATACGATCAGTTCTTCTTCCACTACGACGAGAGTCCTGTGCTGACGGTCAACACCGAGCACCTGGACCTGCTGGGATCGGACGCCGATTTCGCGCTGCTCATCGAGCAGATCGAAGCGATGCGCGGCCGTCGCGCAAGCTTTGTCAAAGCGCATTGACTTCCTCCCCGCCCTCGGCCTTCGGCCGCCGTGCTGCGCACGGAAAGGACGGGGATTCCTACTGCGCTCAAGCTTGGGGGTGAACCACGCTTGAGCCGCTTCGGTGGGTTCCCACTGCTGGCGGCCTTGCTGCACCGCTCACTTTGCCCCGAAGGACATTCCCTCGGGGGACATGGGCGAACCGGGCATCGTCCTGCCCTTCACTGCTGAACAGTGCTTCGCCACGGCGAAGCACATTGATGGCGCCCACCACGTCGGCGTGCCCCTCGTAGCCGCACGCCACGCAGGCAAACTTCGCCTGCGTGCGCCGGTTTTCCGCTGACGCATGGCCGCAACACGGGCACGTCCGGCTCGTGTGCTGCGGGGGCACGGCCACCAGCCAGCCGCCGTTCCACGCCAGTTTGTACTGCAGCTGACGGCGGAATTCGTACCAGCCCTGGTCTAGGATGCGCTTGTTCAAGCCGGATTTGGCCCGCACACGCTGACCTGGCGCTTCGGGTGTCCCAACCGCCGACCTCACCATGTTCCGTACCCGCAGGTCCTCGACACACACGAGCGCGTGGTTTTTGCTGATCGTGGCCGTGGCCTTGTGCAGGTAGTCGCGGCGGGCGTTGCCGATGCGCGTATGGATGCGTTGGACGCGGGCCTTCGCCTTCTTCCAGTTGCTGCTGAACTTCGTCTTGCGGCTCATAGCGCGCTGCGCCTTGCGCAGCGCCGTTTCGTGTTTCCTGAAGCTGTTGAGCGGAGCCAGAAACGTGCCATCGCTGAAGGTCGCGAAGCGCACGATTCCCATGTCGATGCCCACCGCGCTCGTTGCCTGCGGTATCGGCTGCTCGACCTCGCGTTCGGTCTGAATCGAGACGTACCACTTGCCAGCCGAGTAACTGACCGTGGCATTGCGCACCTCACCCAGCACCTTACGACTGCTGCGGTAACGCAGCCAGCCCAGCTTGGGTAGAAGGATGCGGCTGCCTGCCTGGTCGAGCTTGACGCCTTGAGGGTAGCGAAAGCGGTCATGCTGCCCCTTCTTCTTGAAGCGCGGAAAGGCCGCCCGTTTCTCGAAGAAGTTGATGTAAGCCCGCTCCAGATCCTTCAGCGTCTGTTGCAGCACTTGCGAATGGGTCTCGCTCAACCACTGCGTTTCGGGACTGTGGCGCCACGCCGTGAGTTCGCGGCACAACGCAGCGTAGCCCAACTTCTTGGCGCCTTGTGCGTAGCGCTCCTTGTGCAGCGCCAGTGCCTGGTTGTAGACGAACCGGCACGAGCCGGCGAAACGGCGCATGGCGCGCTGCTGTTCCCCCGTCGGCATCAGCTCGAACTTGAAGGCCTGAATTCTTCGCATCGGAGCATAATAGTGGCGCTCGGTATGGCACCACCGCACCCACGGCATCTTTAAGACGCACGTCCGCTCCCCCCATTCGACGCAGCGGTCTCGACGTATGCGCGCCATATCGGCTAGCGCATGCCGGGATTTCGACAACGCCCCGAAACGGCGCTTGCAGTCGTCTGTTAGAAGCAGTGCCTGGACATCCGCAAGCGATACAGAGAGGGCTACGTCACCGCGTCTCTGCCCCCCGTCCGCATCGTGCACCAGCCTATCGAACACCATCAGGCGCCAGACTAACCGCGGCAAAGGACGCCTTCGGCATCCGCGCTATTCATCTCCCCCATGAACGGGGAAGCTTTCCGCGCGTCCTGGTAACATGCGCCCCGGCGGCCATGTTGCGCCGCACCTAACTCCTCGAGAACGGAATTTCCGATGACTTATTTGCAGGAATCCAGCCGGCCGAAGGTGACTGTGCCCAAGCTGCAAGCGATGCGCGACGCCCGTGAAAAGATCGCGATGCTGACGAGCTACGACGCGAGCTTCGCGTCGCTGCTCGACCGCGCCGGCGTCGACGTACAGTTGATCGGCGACTCGCTCGGCAACGTGCTGCAGGGCCAGAGCACGACGCTGCCCGTCACGCTCGACGAAATCGCTTATCACACGGCTTGCGTCGCACGCGCGCAGCCGCGCGGCCTCATCGTCGCCGATCTGCCGTTCGGCACTTACGGCACGCCGGCCGATGCCTTCGCGAGCTCGGTCAAGCTGATGCAAGCGGGTGCGCAGATGGTCAAGCTCGAAGGCGGCGAATGGCTGGCCGACACGGTGCGCTTTCTCGTCGAGCGCGCGGTCCCCGTGTGCGCGCACCTGGGGCTCACGCCGCAATCGGTGCACGCGTTCGGCGGCTTCAAGGTGCAAGGCAAGACGCAGGCGGGCGCGGAGCAATTGCTGCGCGACGCGCGTGCCGTCGACGAGGCCGGCGCGCAACTGATCGTGCTGGAGGCGATGCCTGCCGACGTCGCAGCGCAAGTGACGGCGCAAGTGCGCATTCCGACGATCGGCATCGGCGCCGGGCGCGACTGTTCGGGCCAAGTGCTCGTGCTGCACGACATGCTCGGCATTTTCCCCGGCAAGCCCGCGCGTTTCGTGAAGGATTTCATGGCCGGCGCACCGAGCATCCTCGCGGCCGTCGAGGCCTACGTCAAAGCCGTCAAGGACGGCTCGTTCCCGGGCCCCGAGCACACGTTCTGATACACCTGGCGAGCGCGCGGCCCCACCTCTAGTGCGGGCGCCGTGCGCTCGTGTGCCGGTCAGCGCGCCTGTTCTGCCGTGATCACGCGTGCAGGCAACGCACCGCGCAGTGCATTGCAGATGATCAGCGCCTGCGCGTTCAACAAGTCTTCGCGCGTGAGCACGCGCTCGCGCGCCTGCCATGCAGCGTCTTCGAGCAGCACCTGACGCATGACGCCCGGCAGCAGACCCGCAGCGAGCGGCGGCGTCCACCATTGACCGTCGAGTTTGACGAACACGTTCGAGCGGCCGCCTTCGGTCAACTCGCCGCGCTCATTGAAGAACAGCATGTCGAAAGCGCCGTGCGCTTCGGCCTCGCGCCACGCGCGGTCATATTCGGCGCGCGCCGTCGTCTTGTGTTTGAGCAGAAATTCGCCCGAGGACGTCGGCGCAAAGCCATGCTCGGGCCCGAGCAGCACACCGACCGTCTCGGTCTCGCCCGCTTCCGCGCTCAAGCCGGCGATCGTCTTGAGCGCGCCGAGCGACGCTGTCTGCAACTGGACACCCCCCCCTTTCGCGAGCGCAACGCGCATTCGGTGCGGCACGCCAGGCGGCAGCTGAGCGCAGCACGCATCGAGTTGCGTCCGCAGCGCAGGGGGATCGAATGCGAAGCCGAGCGCCGCAGCGCTCGAGGCAAGCCGCGACACATGGCGTTCGCGGTGCCTCACCCCACCCTCGTGCGTCGCCAGCATCGTTTCGAACAGTTCGAAGCCCGGATCGGCACCGGTCAGGAATTTGGCTTTCAAACGGCACTCCGCATATTCGTCGGCGGCCACGCTGTCGAGCACGATGCCGCCACCCACGCCCATCATCCCGCGCCGCATGCCGGTGCCGGATGCGTTGCTGTCCGGCGCGGCCAGCGTCAGCGTGCGGATCGTCACCGACAGACAGAAGTCACCACACGCGTCGCGCTGCCCCTCGTCGCCCGATTGGGCGTCGAGCCAACCGATCGTACCCGTATACAAGCCGCGCGGCGTCGTCTCGATCTCGTCGATGAGCTCCATCGTGCGATGCTTGGGCGCACCCGTAATCGAGCCGCACGGGAACAGCGCGCGCAGCACCCCGGCAAACGAGGTGTCCTCGCGCAGATCGGCCTCGATCGTCGACGTCATGCCCCAGATCGACGGATACGGCTCGACCGAGAACAACGCCGGCACGCAGACCGTTCCGGTCTTCGCCACGCGCGACAGATCGTTGCGCAACAAGTCGACGATCATGAGATTTTCGGCGCGATTCTTCGGATCGTTGCGCAGGAACGCTTGCGCGCGCGCATCCTCCTCAGGCGTGGCACCGCGCGCCGTCGTGCCTTTCATCGGACGCGTGCGCAATCGGGTGCCGGCCTTCTCGACGAACAGCTCGGGCGAGCACGAGACGATCCACGCACCGTCCGGCAAGGCAATCAGCGCGCCGTAACGCACCGGCTGCCGCGCGCGCAGGCGCCGGTACAACGCGACGGGCGGGCCGAACGCGTCGAACGTAAGACGGTAGGTGTAGTTGATCTGATACGACTCGCCTGCCCGCAACGCCTCGTGCACGGCGGCAATCGCCGCATCGAATTGCGCGGGCGTGACGCTTTCGGCGACGTGCGCGGCCCCGGCCACCGAAGGACCAACCTGGCCGCCGTCCATCTGGGCGAGCCAAGCGTCGACTTGCTCGCGCGAGCGCTTCTCGCAGTGCTCGAACAATAAAAAACGCAGCGAGGCGTTGCCGCCACGCTGCGTCGCATGCTGCTTGAGCTCGAGATCGCGCCCGAACTCATAGTCACCGAGCACGACCGCGTGAAGACCGCGGTTCACCTCGGCGGCAACCGCCTCGCAGACTTCCTCGAGCCGGGCGCCGTCCGTGCAGACGTGCTCGCGCACGAAGCGCGTATAGAGCCGGCTCGAAGGCGCAGCGGTGCTCGCCTCGCAATCGTCCAGCAGCGCGAACACCGCACTGCGTTCTTCAACCTTCATCTATCCACTCGCTGCCGTGGCTGCGCAGCGCCCACAACCAATCAATCGAAAAAGCTCTTCACGCGGTCGAACCAGCTTTTGCTCTGCGGGCTGTGACGCGGGCCGCCCTCGACGAGCGACTTCTCGAACTGCTTGAGCAGATCGCGCTGCGTATCGGTCAGCTTCACGGGCGTCTCGACCTGCACGTGGACGTATAGATCGCCCGGCACGCTCGAGCGCAGACCCTTGATGCCCTTGCCGCGCAGACGGAACGTCTTGCCCGACTGCGTGCCCTCGGGCACCGGGAAGGTCGCCCGGCCAGCCAGCGTCGGTACTTCGATCTCGCCGCCGAGCGCCGCCGTCGTGAACGGAATCGGCATCTGGCAGTGCAGATCGTCGCCGTCGCGCTCGAACACCGAGTGCTGTTTGATGTGGATCTCGACGTACAGATCGCCCGGCGGCCCGCCGTTCACACCCGGCTCGCCGTTACCCGACGAACGGATGCGCATGCCGTCGTCGATCCCGGCCGGGATCTTGACCTCGAGCGTCTTCGTTTCCTTCACCTTGCCCGCGCCGTGGCAGTGCACGCAGGGGTCGGGGATGTGCGTGCCGCTGCCGTGACACTTCGGGCACGTCTGCTGGATGCTGAAAAAGCCTTGCGACATGCGCACCGCGCCCGCACCGTGACAGGTCGGGCAAGTCTCGGGCTTCGTGCCGGGCTTGGCGCCCGAGCCGTGGCACACCTCGCACGACACCCAGCTCGGCACGCGGATCTGCGTGTCGCAGCCATGCGCGGCCTGCTCGAGCGTGATCTCCATGCTGTAGCGCAGATCGGCGCCGCGATAAACCTGCGGCCCCGCGCGGCCACCGCGTGCAGCTCCGCCGGCCGCCTGACCGAAGATGTCGCCGAAGATGTCGCCGAACGCATCGGCGAAGCCGCCAAAGCCGTGCGCGCCCGCGCCGGCCATGTTCGGGTCCACGCCCGCGTGGCCGTACTGATCGTAGGCCGCGCGCTTTTGCGAATCCGAGAGCATTTCATAGGCTTCCTTCCCCTCCTTGAAATGCTCCTCGGCGTTCTTGTTGTCCGGATTGCGGTCGGGGTGGTACTTCATCGCGAGCTTGCGATACGCCTTCTTGATCTCGTCGTCGCTCGCGTTTTTCGCAACGCCCAGAACCTCGTAGTAATCCCGTTTCGCCATCGGTTCACCGCCGGTGCGCGCACAGCGCGCCCGCTCCTTTCAATACTGTGGAGTCTCGCGACTCGTTCGGCGTGCGCAGCCCGGCCCTTGGCCAGCCCTACGCCCCACCCTTTATAAAGCAATGTGCCCGGAGAACCCGAAGGCCCGCCAGGCGCGTGAAAAGCCGGCGCATTCGTTGCGCCGGCCATCGTTTCCAGCTCCAGCTAGGCCGAAGCTCAGTCCTTCTTCACTTCCTTGAACTCGGCGTCGACCACGTCGTCCTCGGGCGCGCTCGCGCTCGCACCTGCCGACGCACCCGCACCTGCCGCCGCACCCGCGGCACCCGCCGCGCCTTGTGCCTGCATGTCGGCGTACATCTTCTCGCCGAGCTTTTGCGACGACGTCGCGACCGCTTCGATCTTCGCCTCGATCTCGGCCTTGTCGGCCGAGTTGCTCTTCAGCGTTTCCTCGAGATCCTTCAGCGCCGCCTCGATCTTCTCCTTCTCGCTCGAGTCGATCTTGTCGCCGTACTCGGTGAGCGCCTTCTTCGTGCTGTGCACGAGCGCGTCGCCCTGGTTGCGTGCGTCGGCCAGCTCGCGCAGACGGTGATCTTCCTCAGCGTTCGCTTCGGCGTCCTTCACCATCTTCTCGATCTCGGCTTCGGACAGACCCGAGTTCGCCTTGATCGTGATCTTGTTTTCCTTGCCGGTCGCCTTGTCCTTCGCGCCGACGTGCAGGATGCCGTTCGCGTCGATGTCGAACGTCACTTCGATCTGCGGCACGCCACGCGGTGCGGGCGGAATGCCTTCGAGGTTGAACTCGCCGAGCAGCTTGTTGCCGGCCGCCATTTCGCGTTCACCCTGATACACCTTGATCGTCACGGCCGACTGGCTGTCGTCCGCCGTCGAATACACCTGCGCGTGCTTCGTCGGGACCGTGGTGTTCTTGTTGATCATCTTCGTCATCACGCCGCCGAGCGTTTCGATGCCCAGCGAGAGCGGCGTCACGTCGAGCAGCAGCACGTCCGTACGGTCGCCCGACAGAACCTGCCCTTGAATCGCGGCACCGACGGCCACCGCTTCATCCGGGTTCACGTCGCGGCGCGGGTCCTTGCCGAAGAACTCCTTGACCGTTTCCTGCACCTTCGGCATACGCGTCATGCCGCCGACGAGAATCACGTCTTCGATGTCGCTGACCTTCACGCCTGCGTCCTTGATCGCGATGCGGCACGGCTCGACCGTGCGCGCGATCAGGTCTTCGACGAGCGCTTCGAGCTTCGCGCGCGTGATCTTCAGGTTCAAGTGCTTCGGACCCGAGGCGTCGGCGGTGATGTACGGCAGGTTGATTTCGGTCTGCTGGCTCGACGAGAGCTCGATCTTCGCCTTTTCGGCCGCTTCCTTCAGGCGTTGCAGCGCGAGCACGTCCTTCGACAGATCGACGCCTTGTTCCTTTTTGAACTCGCCGATGATGTAGTCGATGATGCGCTGGTCGAAGTCTTCACCGCCGAGGAACGTGTCGCCGTTCGTCGAGAGCACTTCGAATTGCATTTCACCGTCGACGTCCGCGATTTCGATGATCGAGATGTCGAACGTGCCGCCGCCGAGGTCGTACACGGCAATCTTGCGGTCACGCTTTTCCTGCGCCTTGTCGAGACCGAACGCCAGCGCTGCGGCCGTCGGCTCGTTGATGATGCGCTTGACTTCGAGACCGGCGATGCGGCCGGCGTCCTTCGTGGCCTGGCGCTGGCTGTCGTTGAAGTAGGCCGGCACCGTGATCACGGCTTCCGTGACCGGCTCGCCGAGATAGTCTTCGGCCGTCTTCTTCATCTTGCGCAGCACTTCAGCCGAGATTTGCGGCGGCGCGAGCTTCTGATCGTGCGCTTCGACCCAGGCATCGCCGTTGTTGGCCTTGATGATCTTGTAGGGCATCAAGCCGATGTCCTTTTGCACTTCCTTTTCGTCGAAACGGCGACCGATCAGGCGCTTGACCGCGAACAGCGTGTTCTTCGGGTTCGTCACGGACTGACGCTTCGCCGGTGCGCCGACGAGCACTTCACCGTCGTCCATGTAGGCGATGATCGACGGCGTCGTGCGGGTGCCTTCCGAGTTCTCGATCACCTTGACCTGATTGCCTTCCATCAGCGCCACGCACGAGTTCGTGGTGCCGAGGTCGATGCCGATGATTTTGCCCATTTTCCTAATCTCCTAAACTTTCGATCGCTTTGGGGCGGTGCCCGTCCGGCACGACAACCCATTCAATTCAAACCTGCACTCAACATGAGTGCTGCCGCACCGTTTTCAAGCCCCTTCGAGCGATGCGGTCTTTAAATTTTTTCAATCGCGCGGTGCGCCTCGTCGAGCCGCAGCCAAACGCTTACTTCGGCTGCGCGACGGTCACGAGCGCCGGACGCAGGACGCGATCGGCGATCACATAACCCTTTTGCAACACGGTAACGACCGTGTTGGGCTCCTGCTCGGCCGGCACCATCGAAATGGCCTGGTGGCGATGCGGGTCGAATTTTTCGCCGACCGGGTTCAACGCCGCTACTTTGCCTTTCTCCAGCGCGCTCGAGAGCTGGCGCAGCGTGAGCTCGACGCCTTCGCGCAGCTTGGCGGCGTCGCCCGTCGAGTCGGCAAGCGCGGCCTCGAGGCTGTCGATCACGGGCAGCAGATGCTCGGCGAAGCCTTCGATCGCGAACTTGCGCGCCTTCGTGACGTCCTCGTGCGCACGGCGGCGAACGTTCTCGGTCTCGGCCTTGGCGCGCAGGACGCTCTCGCCGAGCTCGGCGATCTTCGCCTGGGCTTCGCCCAACGCGGCTTCGGCTGCGTTTTCGGGTTGAGCTTGAGCAGCGGCTGCGGCGCCTTGTGCCGCGACGTTCTCGGCAGCCGGTTGCGCGGTTTCGTCCGCAGGCGCGGCGTTCTGGTTGGCCGGATTGTCTTGCGTATGTTCCATGTCGCTGAAATCGTCCAAAAATTAATCAAAAGCAAAACGGCGGCAGGCATGTTTCCGACGCATGTCGCGTCGCGCTATCCACCGGAGCCGGCCGGGCCGGCAGCCGAGTGTTGCGGAAATACAACCTGCCGGCGTGCATTAGGGGCGCAGATGGGGGTGGCCCGTGCGAATTCAAGAGGCCCGCCCAGTCTTTCCACACGATGATCGGTCCCTAAAACGGGAAACGAACGGTAACACTCGTTACGGCACCGAGGCCGAAACCGCGTTGAGCACCATTGTGGTTTGCCCTAAACTGCCCTCATGCGTTTCGAGTCCAGGCGCCATGCGCGCAGCACCGGAACGCCGCCGTATCGCCATCCGAGTACCTGTGTCCGTATCGCCCTCTCCGTTGGAGGAGTACCGTGAAACTGACCTTTGCTACTGCGGTGGTCGCCCTGGTACTCATCGCGGGCACCACGACCATCTGCATGTCCGGGGCCGTCACCGACAACACGACCGAGTACGGCAGCGTCCATGCGACGCTCGAACAGCTTTTCAGTCCCCACCTGAAAATTTGTCGATGACGCGCCGATCACGTTTGGTCGGCCTGCCCTGCAACGTCGCTGCAGGCTCGCGAAACGTCTTGCGCCGCTCCGCTTCCACAGCCCGCCTGGCCTGACTGTCGGGCGTTTCCTCATACAGCGTCTGGGCCACGCTGGCCGGCCCGCGCACATCGCAGACACCGAGCACGCGCACCTGCCAGACGATCCCCTCGATCTCGACTTCGACGAGATCGCCGACACGCACCTCTTTGGCCGGCTTGACCGCCGCCCCGCCGATGCGCACGCGGCCCTTCTCCACGGTATCGGCCGCCAGCGAGCGCGTCTTGAAAAAACGAGCGGCCCACAGCCATTTGTCGATGCGCATGCGCGCACCCGGTTCGGTCGAGATCTTGTAGTTCATCGCAATCAGAAAAGAGAGGCGTGCCGCTTGCACCGTTGCCGGTCATGCGCAGCAAGGATCCTGCCTGCGGCGGAACCCAGCGCTTGAGCCTGGCTCGTCATGCGACGGCACCGAGCGGCGAGGACGCCCGCGCCGGCCAGCCCTGCAGATGCTGGGCAACGATCTCACCGAGCGCGGCGATCCAGGCCGGCGCCGCATTGAGACAAGGAATCCTGTGAAACGCCTTGCCACCCGCATGCAGGAACTCGTCGCGCACTTCGATACCGATCTCCTCGATCGTTTCGAGGCAGTCGGCGGTGAAGCCGGGACAGAACACGTCGGCGCGGCGCACGCCCGCGGCACCAAGTTCGTGCAGCGTGGGCGCCGTATAGGGCTGCAACCACTCCGCCTTGCCGAATCGCGACTGGAAGGTCACACGGCACTCCGTCGACGTGAGCCCGAGCTCGCCCATCAGCAGGGCGGCCGTCTGCCGGCACTGGTCGTGGTACGGGTCGCCGAGATCGAGCGTCCGCTTGGGCACGCCGTGAAAGCTCAGCACGAGTTTGTCACCGGCCGCGAACTCGGGCCGGCCGTGTGCCGCCCAGTATTGCCGCACCTGCTCGGCCAGCGCGTGGATATAGGCGGGATGGTCGCAATAGTGCCGCACCGTGCGGATCTCGGGCTGATTGCGCATATGCCGCAATGCGGCGAACGCTTCATCGAATGCCGTGGCCGTGGTCGACGCGGAATATTGCGGATACATCGGCATCAGCAAGACGCGCTCGGCGCCCGCGAGCTTGAGCTGGTTCAGCATGGCACCTATACCGGGTGTGCCGTAGCGCATCGCATAGTCGACGATGATCGGATATTCGTTCGCGTGCAGCAGCTGCCGCACCGCCTCCGTCTGCTTTTCCGTATGCACGCGCAGCGGTGAGCCTTCGGGCATCCAGACGGCGGCGTACTTCTTGGCCGACGAGCGTCCGCGCAGCGGCAGGATCAGGCCGCGCAGCAGCGGCTGCCAGATCGGCGCGGGAATCTCGACGACGCGGGGATCCGACAGGAACTGCGCGAGATAGCGGCGCACGGCGCCCGGTGTCGGTGCATCGGGCGTGCCGAGGTTGATCAGCAGCACGGCGACGCGATGGGACGTGGCAGGCTGCGACGGCAGCTCGAGATCGAAACGCATGTGTGGAAAAAGCATGCCTCACAACGCGGAAAACGGCAGCGAGGCTTCGGTTCAGGTGAGGGCCATTATAGCGGCGCGTCTGCCGCGCCCTCACTAGCCATTCGGCCAATGGGCGGCATGCGGCAAAACGCGGCACGATAGCCATCACCAGCGTGCAACCCGGGGCAGCGGTGCAGGCTGCACGCAGCCGCTACTGCTGGCTCAACGCCGTCGACAGAAGCCGTGCGGTGATGTCGACGATCGGAATGACACGGCTGTACGCCATGCGCGTCGGCCCGATCACGCCGAGCGTGCCGACGATCGTGCCGTTGACCTCGTAAGGTGCCGTCACCACGCTCATTTGCTCGATCGGCACGAGCTTCGACTCGCCCCCGATGAAAATCTGCACGCCTTGGGCGTGGCTCGACACGTCGAGTAACTGCAGGAGGCTCGTCTTTTGGTCAAAGATGTCGAACAGCTTGCGCAACCGCGCCATGTCAGACGAAAGGTCCGCCACTTCGAGCAGATTGCGCTCGCCCGAGATCAGCACGGTTTCGCCGGTATCGGTTTCCTCGGTGCTGGCCGTGACGGCCGCATGCATGAGCGCCGTCATGTCGCCCCGCAACTCGTCGATCTCCTCGCGCAGCCGCCGACGCACCTCGTCGAACGACAACCCGGCGAAATGCGCGTTGATGTAATTGGATGCTTCGGTCAGCTGCGAGGGCGTGTAGTCGCGCTGGGTCGCCATGATGCGGTTTTGCACGTCGCCTTCGGGCGTCACGATGATGAGCAGGATGCGCTTGTCGGACAAGCGCATGAACTCGATCTGCTTGAAGACGTGGCTGCGCCGCGGCGTCAGCACGACCCCGGCGAACTGCGACAGGTTCGACAACACGCTCGCGGCCGCCGCCACCACCTTCTGCGGCTCGCCGGGCTGCAGCGTCGTACGCACTGCGCGCGTCACCGCGTCTTCGTCGGCCACCGATTCGACGGTCAGCATGGTATCGACGAACAAGCGGTAGCCGCGCGGCGTCGGCACACGCCCCGCCGACGTATGGGGGCTCACTACCAGCCCGAGCTCCTCGAGGTCCGACATCACGTTGCGAATCGTCGCCGGACTCAATTCGAGCCCGGAGTACCGCGACAACGTGCGCGAGCCGACCGGCTGACCTTCGGCGATATACCGTTCGATCAGCGTCTTGAGGAGAGTTTGTGCGCGAGGTTCTAACATGACGCAAAATTTTAGCCGAACAGCAAGGGCCCCGGGAGCGTCTAGCCGCGCCCGGCGAGCTGCCGCATTCCCGTCCGGCCGACGGAAACACCCGATCAGACACCACCGCTCGGCATCGTGCGCCGAACGGCGGGCGCGTCATCGGTACGTCATCATTCTAGCGACAAATAAAAGCATGCGAACCTGCTTACCGCATCCGTTCGAGTAGGCAAGCCGACAGGGCGGTTCTTTTCGACTCTCACCTATGGTGTAATGCCGGCATGGAAATTGGCAGCCAGTTCAAGACCGTTGCGCTCGTCGGGCGCAGCAATACGCCCGGCATCGGCGAGCCGCTGACGGCGCTCGCCGCTTGCATCGCCAAGCGCGGCTTCGAGGTGGTGTTCGAGGCAGAGACCGCGCGCGAAATCGGCGTGACCGGCTACGCGGCGCTCACGCCGGCCGAGATCGGCGCACGCGCCGACGTGGCCGTCGTGCTCGGCGGCGACGGCACGATGCTCGGCATCGGCCGCCAGCTCGCGCCCTACCGCACGCCGCTGATCGGCGTGAACCAGGGCCGGCTCGGGTTCATCACCGACATCCCCATTACGGAGATGCAGCAGCGCGTGATGCAGATGCTAGCCGGCAGCTTCGAGCGCGAAGAGCGCTCGCTGCTCGAGGCGCGCATCGAGCGCGACGGCGAGCCGATCTACCACGCCATCGCGTTCAACGACGTCGTCGTGAACCGCAGCGGCGTTTCGGGCATGGCCGAGCTGCGCGTCTTCGTCGACGGCCGCTTCATGTACAACCAGCGCTCGGACGGCCTGATCGTCGCGACCCCCACCGGCTCGACGGCTTACGCGCTGTCGTCGCAGGGGCCGATCCTGCATCCGCAGCTGCAAGGCATCGTACTCGTGCCCATCGCCCCACACGCGCTGTCGAACCGGCCGATCGTGTTGCCTGACGACAGTAACGTGCGCATCCAGATCGTCGGCGGGCGTGACGTCAACGTGAATTTCGACATGCAGTCGTTTACCGCGCTGCAGCTCAACGACACGATCGAGGTGCGCCGTTCGCGGCACACCGTCCCCTTTCTGCATCCGGTCGGCTACAGCTACTACGCGACTTTGCGCCAGAAGCTGCACTGGAACGAGCATCCTTCCGATGAAGAGGGCGCGGCGCCCTAGGCGCTCGCGCGTGCCCCGGCAGGGTAAGGCCGGTCCATCGAATACGCCGTCAACACGACTCCCATGCTCCGCCATCTTTCGATACGCGACTTCGTCATCGTCGCCGCGCTCGACCTCGAATTCGACCGTGGCTTCACCGTCTTTTCCGGCGAAACAGGCGCCGGAAAATCGATCCTTATCGACGCGCTCGCGCTCACGCTCGGTGCGCGTGCCGATGCCGGCGTCGTGCGCACGGGTACGAGCCGGGCCGACCTCACCGCCGAGTTCGCCGCGAGCCCCGAGGTCATGCGCTGGCTCGACGAACACGCACTGGCCGGCGCGGAGCCCGACGGCGCGGACACTGGCGATTGCCGCGTCTTGCTGCGCCGCGTCGTCGACAGCAACGCGCGCTCACGCGCCTTCATCAACGGCACGCCGGCCACGCTCGCGCAGCTGCGCGAAGTCGGCGAAATGCTCGTCGACATTCACGGCCAGCATGCGCACCAACTGCTGATGCGTCCCGATGCGCAACGCATGCTGTTCGACACCCATGCGGGCCTCACCCAGGCGGCCACGAACGTGGCGCGCGCACACCGTGCCTGGCGCGACGCCGCGCACGCGCTCGAGCTCGCCCATACGCGCGATCGAGAATTGCAGCTCGAGCGCGAACGGCTCGCATGGCAGCTGACCGAGCTCGACAAGCTCGCGCCGCAAGCCGGCGAGTGGGAAGAGATCAGCGCCGAGCACCGCCGGCTCGCGCATTCGGCGAACCTCATCGACGGCGTGCGCGGCGCGCTCGATGCGCTATCGGAATCCGACGAAGCGATGATCGGCCAGCTCGGCTCGATCATCTCGAAGCTGCGCGACCTGGCCGAGATCGATCCGGCGCTCGGCGACGCACTCGCAGCACTCGAGCCGGCCGAAATCCAGTTGCGCGAGGCCAGCTACTCGCTCACGCACTATGCGCAACGACTGGAGCTCGACCCGGACCGCCTCGCGCAAGTCGAGCACCGCCTCGATGCGCTGCACTCGCTCGCACGCAAGTTCCGTCTGCAACCCGAGACGCTGCCGGAAGAGCACGAAGCGCGCCGGGCACAACTGGCCGCGCTCGATGCGGCGGCCGACCTCGATTCGCTGACGGCAAGGGTCGAGGCCACGCATCGCGCCTATATGACCGAGGCCAAGCAGCTGTCGAAAGCGCGCGCGAAAGCCGCCAAGGCGCTCGGCGTGGCCGTGACGACAGGCATGCAGGAATTGTCGATGGCGGGCGGCAGCTTCGAAGTCGCGCTCGTCTCGCTCACCGAAGGCGGCGCACACGGACTCGAGCAGATCGAGTTCCGCGTGGCCGGCCATGCCGGCGTACCGCTGCGCCCGCTCGCGAAAGTCGCGTCGGGCGGCGAACTCGCACGTATCAGCCTCGCGTTGGCCGTCATTGCTAGCGCCGCGAGCCCGACACCCACGCTGATCTTCGACGAAGTCGACACGGGCATCGGCGGTGGCGTCGCCGAAGTGGTCGGGCGCCTGCTCCATCAGCTCGGCCGCGACCGCCAGGTGCTATGCGTCACGCATTTGCCGCAAGTCGCGGCGCGCGGAGATCACCACTTTCAGGTGGCCAAAGCCGCGGACGGCGCCGGCGGAACGCTCTCCACCGTTAGCGCGCTCAACCACGCGAACCGCATCGAGGAAGTCGCCCGCATGCTGGGCGGCCTCGAAATCACCGCCACCACGCGCAAGCACGCGAAAGAAATGCTGGCCGCCTAACGCCAGCCGCCCCGCCACGGAGGCTTGCGCACGGGCGCGGCCTCCGCCCTCCCGCGCCGCGCCCCTCCCTTCTCCATGGGAGTCAGCCGAACACGCGCTGCCACAATTTGAGCACGGCTTCACGCTCGGCGGCGATGCGCTCGTGTTCCACGCGCGCGGCTTCCATCCCGTCCAGCCGCAGCCGGTGCTGCAGCTTGCGGTAAGTCCGGTAGGCACCGCCGACCGTCTCGGCCTCCTGCTCGCTCATCATCCCGAAGTGCGAGACTTCGCGCAGCAGCGCGATGTTGCCCGTGTTGCTGATCAGTTCGGGGTGACGCTCCGCGTGCAGCAGCACCCAGTACTGCACGATGAACTCGATGTCGACCATGCCGCCGCGGTCGTGCTTGAGGTCGAACAGCGTGCTGCGATTGGGATGGCCTGCCGCCACTTTCTCGCGCATCGCCTTGATTTCGGCCGCTAGCGGCGCGCTATCGCGCGGCGTCGTCAGCACGCGTTCGCGAATCGCCTCGAAAGCGGCGCCGATCGTGCTATCGCCGGCGCAAAAGCGTGCGCGCGTGAGCGCCTGGTGCTCCCACACCCAAGCCGTGTTGGCGGCGTCTCCTTCGCGCAGCTGATAGCGCCGGAACGCATCGAGGTCGGTGATCAAGAGCCCCGACTCGCCGTTCGGCCGCAATCGCAGATCGACGTCGAACAGCGTCCCGGCGCCCGTGGCCGACGTGAGCCAGGTGATGAGCCGCCGCGTGAAGGTCGCGTAGACGTCGGCGGCTTGCTCGTCGGGGTCGTCGTAAAGAAAGATCAGATCGAGGTCCGACGCATAGCCAAGCTCTTTGCCGCCAAGCTTGCCGTATGCGATCACGGCAAAGCGCGGCACGTCGCGATGGCGCTTGGCCAGTTGCTGCCAAACGGCGTCGATCGTCACGTCGAGCACCGAGTCGGCGAGCTCGGAGAGCCGGTCGCTGACCTGCTCGACCGTCAGCTTGCCGGCCAGATCGATCAGCAGGATGCGGAACACTTCAGCCTGATGCGCGTGGCGCAGCAAGTCCATCTGATGCTCGACGCCATCGGCCGCGGCCAGGCGTTTACGCAACGACGCCTTGAACCCGGCCCAATCGAACGGGCTGGCGATCGCTTCGTCGTCGAGCAGTTCGTCGAGCAGCTGCGGATGCCGGGTCAGGTAGCCGGCCGCCCAACGCGAGGCCCCGAGCAGGCCCAGCACACGCTCGAGCGCGGCCGGATATTCGTTGAGCAACGCGAGGTACGCGCCGCGGCGGCCGACCGCCTCGAGCAGATCGAACAGCCGCACGATCGTCTGGCCGCGCTTGTCCGCGGGCTCGAGCTTGGCCGCGATCTCGAGTGCACGCCGTGCGATCGCGTCGAACCGCTCCCGGCTGCGCTCGGGCAGCCCCTGGTAGCGCGACGATTGCCGCATGCCGCGCAAGCGCGAGAGCACCTCGGCCGCGTCGGCGATGCCGAGCGTCTGCAAGCGCGCGAGCAGCTCAGCGCCAGCGGCTTCGTCGTCGAGGTCGCTGCTCCAGAGCTCGGCGGCGACGCTCTCGTCATCGCCGCGCGTTTTGTCGGCAAAGATTTGATCGAACTGCGCCTCGACGATCTCGCGATAACCATCGAGTTTGGCTTTCAGTGCTGCGTAGTCGGCGAAACCCAGGGAGGCCGCCAGCCGCATGCGCTCCTCGGGATCGACCGGCATGGCGTGCGTCTGCGCGTCGTGGCGGTATTGGAGCCGATGTTCGAGCTCGCGCAGGAAGCGGTAGGCATGCGAAAGATCGGCGCAGACGGACGGCGAGATCAGTCCACACTGGGTCGCATGGCGCAGCACCGCGAGCGTCGGACGCACGCGAAAACCGGCATCCTGACCGCCGCGAATCAACTGGAAGACTTGTGCGCTGAATTCGATCTCGCGAATACCGCCGCGGCCCAGCTTGATGTCGTCGGCCTTGTCGGGACGCATCGTGGCGCGGCGGCGTGCCTCTTCGCGAATCTGCTGATGCAGCGAGCGGATCGCCGCGATCACGCCGAAGTCGAGGTAGCGCCGGTAGACGAACGGCTTGACGAGCGCCTCGAGCTGGCTCGAAAGCCGCTGCGCCGCCGGGCTCTCGCCCTCGGAGACGAGGCGCCCCTTGATCCACGCGTAGCGCTCCCACTCGCGGCCCTGTACATAGAAATACTCTTCGAGCATGCCGAGGCTGCACACGAGCGGCCCCGAATCGCCGTTCGGACGCAGCCGCATGTCGACGCGGAACACGTAGCCATCGGCGGTCACCTCGGCCAGTGCGCCGATCAGCCGGCGCCCGAGCCGCGTGAAGAAATCCTGCGTGGCGATCGGCGCGCGCGTGCCGCCAGCCGTCTCGCCGTCGTCCTCGTAGACGAAAATGAGGTCGATGTCCGACGACGCGTTGAGCTCGCGCCCACCCAGCTTGCCCATGCCGACCACGCCGAGCGTGAGCCGCTCCCCATCCTGCCCGCGCGGCTCGCCGAACAACGCTTCGAGATCGGCCGACAGCACCGCCAGCGCGCGCTGGATCACCGCCTCGGCGAGGTCCGTCATCGTGCCCGTGACTTCGGCGAGGTCGGCGCGGCCCGCCAGGTCGCGCTCCATGACGGTGCAGAACACTTCGGTGCGCAGGCGGCGCAGCACGTGGCGAAGCGCGTCTTCACCCAGCGGCGTCGTGGGTGCGAGGCCCTGCGCCCCTCGATACTCGGCGGTCAAGGCATCGAGCCGGGCATCGATGCGCTCGCGCGTGACGCTCTCCTGCGCCCAATCGGCGATCTGTGCGGCAAGCTCAGGCCGCGCAGCAACCGCACGCGCGACATAGGACGAGTAATGGGAACTCAGCAATTCGGCGAAGGTCATGAAGGAATGTGGCTCGCTTGTTGCGCTGGGGTGTCGCGAGGTGCGCCGGCGCGCAAGTCGCAGGGATGGCGATCTTCGCGGCGCAAGCGCGGCAAGGGTTTTCGGCAAAAGGCCGAGACGAGGCGCTGTGATACATTTCGTCGTCTGAGACGCAAAACTACCATATCCCCGATTTACCGCAGCATGTCCGACAGCAAGGAATCCGCCGAAGCCACCTTCGCCGGACACGCACGCCCCGATGATCCGCTGTTGCGCCGTCTGCTCAAAATAGCCCTCGCGGCCGCGTTCATCATCTACTGCCTCGCCGCAGGCCTCTTTCTGGGCCTGCGTTATGTCGTCCTGCCGCGCATCGACGATTTTCGTCCGCGCATCGAAGCCCTGGTCTCCACGAAGTTGAACGCCCAGCTGCGGATCGGCAAGCTCGCCGCGCACTGGTCCGGCCTGGAGCCCGGAATCGACGTGACCGACCTCACGATCCGCGATCGGGACGGCCGCCTCGCGCTGACCGTGCCGCATGCGACGGCGTCGCTGTCTTGGTCGTCGCTGGTGCGCGTACGGCCGGTGCTCGCGAGTCTCGTCGTCGAACGACCCGACGTGCTCGTCGCGCGTGCCGCCGACGGCACCCTGTCGGTCGGCGGCATACAGGTCGCGACCACGCACGCCGGCAGCGACACGTTCTCGACCTGGCTGCTCTCCCAGCAGGCCATCGTGCTGCGCGGCGGGACGCTGCGCTGGCGCGACGCGCGCAAAGCGGCGCCCGAGCTCGCACTGCACGAGATCCGCGCGGCGATTCTGAACAGCGGGCTCACGCATCGCGTGGCCTTGCAGGCGCCGCCCGACGGCACGGTGCTCAAAGGCCCGCTCGACTTTCGCGCCCGCTTTCGCCATCTGCCCCTCGCGGTGGCCGGCAAGCCGCAGAACTGGAGCGGGCAGGCGTACGTGTCGACGGGCCCGGTCGATCTGCCCGCGCTCGCGCGTTACGTCGACTTTCCGATCGAGACTTACGCGGGCCACATCGACAACGCGATCTGGCTGGGCTTCTCCGGCGGCCATATCCGCTCGGCCAGCGGTCAGCTGCAAGGCTACGAAGTCGCGCTGCGCGTGCGTCCGACGCAACCGCGCCTCGACATGCCGGTCGCCCGCTTCGGCTGGACGCTGCAAATCGAGCCGCATCGCGACTACCGTCTGAGACTGACGAACCTGCACGCCGAACTGGGCCAGCCGCCGCTGGCCGATGGCACGCCGGTCTCGCGCACGCTCGCGCTCACGACGCTGTCGGGTCACTACCGCGTGCCGAGCGTCGAGGCGGGCCAACTGATGGAGGTGTCCGGCGACCGCGTCGACCTCGGCCTCCTCGCCGAATTCTCGCGCGCGCTGCCGGTACCGCGCCGCTTCCTCGACGAGCTCGTGCGGTTCGATCCGCGCGGCATGGTCGCCAACTACACGATCGGCGTCGAGCGTGCCCGCCCGGTCGACGCGCTCGCCGCGAACGAAGAACGGGTGAGCGGCACCGCGCCGGTCGTGCACTACCGGTTCAAAGGCGAGCTGCAAGGCATCAGCCTGTCGGCGCAGGAGCCGCCGCCAGGGCTGTCGCCGGCGGGCCACCCGCGCGCGGGCTTGCCTGGCTTCGAAAATCTGTGGGGCACGATCGATGCGGACGAAACGCACGGCACCGTGAGCCTCGATACGGTCAACGCCGCGCTGACGGTTCCTGGCGAATTCGACGATCCACGCCTGACCTTCACGCGGCTCGCCGGACACGGCGAGTGGACGGTCACGCCTGCGCCCGGGCAGCCGCACAAGGCCTTTGCGATACGCGTCGCGGACCTGCGCGTCGAAAATGACGACACCGTCGGCCGGGTCGTGGCGAACTATACGAACCCGGGCCACGGCCGCGGTTCGCTCGATCTGACGGCCAACATCGAGCGCGCCAAGGTGCCCGCCATTCCGCGTTATCTGCCGACGAGCGTCGGCGACCATCTGCGCCACTACCTGGGACACGGTCTGCAGGACGGCGTCAGCCGCAATGCGACGATCGAAGTGCATGGCGGGCTCGACGAATTCCCCTACTCGCGCAATCCGAAGGCGGGCATTTTCCGCATCGTCGCGCCGTTCACGGGCGGCAAGTTCGATCCCACGCCGTACCCACAGAAGACGCTCAAGAACGGCACGCCGGACGTCTGGCCTGCGTTCGACGGCATCGACGGCGTCTTTACGCTGCGCGAGAACGTCCTGCGCTTCGACATCGACCGGGCCCGCTATAAACAGGTGGCGCTCGAGCACGTCACCGGACGCATCGACGATCTCGGCACGCACGCCTCGAACCTCATCATCGACGGCCACGCGCGCGGTCCGCTCCCCGATTTTCTCGCCTACGTCAACGACAGCGCGGTGGCCGGCATGACCGGGCACGTCGGCGACAAGCTCAGCGCGAGCGGCCCGGCCACGCTGGCGCTCACGCTGACCGTGCCGCGCACGGCCGACGCGCACGTGAGCGTGGCGGGCACCGTCGGCCTGCTCGGCAATACGATCGCTGCACCGCAATGGCCGCCGCTCGAACAGCTCGCGGGACGCGTGCATTTCACCGAGCACTCGCTGTCGCTCGAGCGCGTCGCGGGCCGCTGGCTCGGCGGCGGCGTACGAGCGGGCGGCGCGCTGGACTCGAACGGCAAGTACGCCTTCGACATCGATGGACGCATCGCGGCCGACAGCGCGCGCGAGCTCGACGTGCAAGGGCCCGCTACGCGGCTGCTCGGCCACCTGTTCGGCGATGCGCCGTACAGCGTGCAGGTGCGCGGCGGCAAAGGCGGCACGCCCGACATCGTCGCGAGCTCGGATCTGACCGGGCTCGCACTCGACTTCCCTGCTCCGCTCGCCAAGTCGCGCGGCACGCCGATGCCGTTCTCGTTCACGCTCAAGCCGCTCGCGAACGGGCCCTCGCCGCGCGGGCGCGCCGAGCTGCAATTGGGCCCGCTGGCCGCGTCCTACGTGCTGCATCGCGAGGCTGGCACGCCGCGCGCGCACTGGGTCGTCGAGCAAGGCGCGATCGGTATCGGCCACAGCGCCGTGCCACCGGCCGAAGGCGTGAGCGCGGTCGCCGACTTGCAGACATTCGACGCCGATGCCTGGCGTGCCCTCATCGCCGACCTGCAGCTCGGCGAAGCCTCCGCGAAAGCGGTCGCAACCGCACCGGCCGGCGAGCAGCCGCAAGCCGCGGCGGGGTTCGCGCAGGCAAGCGCCGTACCGGCGGCGCAGTTCATGCCGAGCCGGTTCATGCTGCACACGGACACATTGAAGCTGTTGAACCGCCAATGGTCGAACGTCGCGATCGATGCGACCCACGGAGAACGCGACTGGCGGGCGAAGATCGCATCGAACGAAGTCATGGGCGACGTGTTGTGGCAACCGGGCATCGCCAACGGGCCCTCCGGCGTGCTGCAGGCCCACTTCACGAAGGCGGCGATTCCGGCGTCGGCCGGCCCGGACCCGGTCGGGCAGATGATGTCGTCGACGTCGACGCAGAAAATGCCGGCCATCGACCTGCTCGTCGACGATCTGATCCTGCACGGGCGCAGCCTCGGCAAGCTCGCCGTCAACGCGCGCAACCTCGACATGGACGGCGTGCCGGTCTGGCAGCTCGACAAGCTCGAACTGACCAACCCGGCCGTCCATCTGAATGCCAACGCCAACTGGCGTGCCGCGCGCCGGCTCGGCGCCAACGCCGGCCCCGATGCGCCGCGCCGCACCGTCATCGAGTTCACGCTCGACATCGCCGATGCAGGTGGCCTGCTCGATCGCCTGGGCCTGCCGCGCACGGTGAAGGCCGGCAGCGGCTCGCTCGCGGGCAAGGTGGGCTGGCGCGGCGGCCCGACAGCCGTCGACTACCCCACGCTGAACGGCCTCATGAAGCTCGAGCTGCACCACGGGCAGATCCTGAAGGTCGACCCCGGCGTCGCGAAGCTGCTCGGCGTGCTGAGCCTGCAGAGCCTCACGCGCGTACTCACGCTGAACTTCAAGGACGTGATCGGCGAAGGCTTGCCGTTCGAGAGCGTGACGGCGACCGGCCAGGTCAACGACGGCATCGCGCGCACCGAGGACTTCCGCATGGTCACGGCACCCGTACGCGCCGATCTGGCGGGCACCGTGGACCTCGCCGCCGAAACCCAGAACCTGCGCGTGGAAGTCACGCCGACGATTAACGCGGGCTCGGCCGTGATCGCCGCGACGATCGTCAATCCGCTGGTGGGGCTCGGCGCGTTCGTCGCGAACCTGGCGCTCGCGCAATCGATCTCGCATGCGTTCGCCGTGCAGTACGCGGTCACGGGCTCGTGGTCGCATCCGCAGGTCGAGCGGGTGTCGGGCGATCGGGGTAAGATGGCTGCTCCGGCCGAGGCGACCGGCCACTGATGCTCCGACGAGTCGCCCGGCAGCATCCGACACCGAATTCATGAGCGATCGACATGCCATCCTGACGCCCTTTCGCGTGAGCGCGCTGCAAATGGTCAGCACGCCGGAGCGCGAGCGCAATCTCGACGAAGCCGGCCGGCTCATCGCCCAGGCGGCCGGTGAAGGTGCGCAGCTCGTCCTGCTGCCCGAATACTTCTGCTTCATGGGCCATCGCGAGGCCGACAAGCTGGCCATCCGCGAAACATACGGCGACGGCCCGATCCAACGGTTTCTCGCCGACAGCGCACGCCGCCACCGCGTGTGGATCATCGGCGGCACGCTGCCGCTTGCGGTCACGACCCCTACCCCGGATCACGCCCGCGTGCTGAACACGACGCTGGTCTTCGACCCCGAAGGCGTCGAGCGGGCACGCTACGACAAGATCCACCTGTTCAATTTCGAGAAAGGCAGCGAGTCGTTCGACGAGGCGCGCACGATCCGTCCAGGCAGCGAAGTGTGCGTGTTCGATGCGCCGTTCGGCCGGGTTGGATTGTCGGTCTGCTACGATCTGCGCTTTCCGGAGCTGTATCGGCGTATGGGTGACGTTGCATTGATCGTCGTGCCGTCAGCGTTCACGTATACGACGGGGCGCGCGCATTGGGAAACGCTGCTGCGAGCTCGGGCGGTCGAAAACCAGTGCTACGTGCTCGCCGCGGCGCAAGGCGGCACCCATGAAAACGGGCGCCGCACCTGGGGACACAGCATGTTGATCGACCCATGGGGCGAGATCGTCGGGCAGCGTAGCGACGAGGGCCCCGGCGTCGTGACGGGCGACATCGATCGCGCGCGCATCGACGAGGTGAGACGCAGCCTGCCCGCGTGGCGGCATCGCGTGCTGCGCTAGCGCTTGCCAAGCGTCTGCCCGAGAGAATCACTATCCACTATCCGCATTAGGCATTGCCTTCTTTTTGGTATCCGACAAGATCGTATGAACGTTATCGAACCCGGCATCCGCAACCTCGCAACAGCGAAGGACATCCTGCTCACGCCGTACGGCCTCGACGAAGGGCTGCTCATCCGCACGCTCGGCGACATCTTCACGCACCGCGTCGACTACGCGGATCTCTACTTCCAGGCCACGCGCAGTGAAGCGTGGAGCCTCGAGGAAGGCATTGTGAAGTCGGGCAGCTTCAGCATCGACAAGGGCGTCGGCGTGCGTGCCGTGTCAGGCGAGCGCACGGCCTTCGCCTATTCGGACGACCTCTCGCCCGAGGCGCTCGCGCAGGCCGCGATGGCCACGCGCTCGATCGCCAGGGCCGGCGGCGGCAAGCAGAAGGTGAAAGTGGCGAGCGCGCTCACGGGCGTGTCGGGCCGCGATCTGTATCTGCCGGCCGATCCGCTCGCTTCGCTCGACGCGACGGCCAAGGTCAAGCTGCTCGAGCGCATCGAGAAAATGGCGCGCGGCCGCGACCCGCGCATCACGCAAGTGATGGCCGGGCTCGCCGGCGAGTACGACGTCGTGCTGATCGCGCGCAGCGACGGCGCACTCGCGGCCGACATCCGCCCGCTCGTGCGTGTGTCGGTGACCGTGATCGCCGAACAGAACGGCCGGCGCGAAATCGGCAGCGGCGGCGGTGGCGGCCGTTTCGACTATGCGTACTTCACCGACGAGGTGCTTTCGCGCTATGTCGACGACGCCGTGAAGTCCGCGCTCGTCAATCTCGACGCGCGGCCCGCACCGGCCGGCGCGATGACGGTCGTGCTGGGCCCCGGCTGGCCCGGCGTGCTGCTGCACGAAGCCATCGGCCACGGCCTCGAAGGCGACTTCAACCGCAAGGGCTCGTCGGCGTTCGCCGGCCGCATCGGCGAGCGTGTGGCCGCCAAGGGCGTGACCGTCGTCGACGACGGCACGCTGCCGAACCGCCGCGGCTCGCTCAACGTCGACGACGAGGGCAACCCGACGCAATGCACGACGCTGATCGAAGACGGCGTGCTCAAGGGCTACATCCAGGACACGCTGAACGCACGGCTCATGAAGATGAACGTGACGGGCAACGCGCGCCGCGAATCGTACGCGGCGCTGCCGATGCCGCGCATGACGAATACGTACATGCTCAACGGCGACAAGGACCCCGGCGAGATCCTGGCGTCGGTCAAGAACGGGCTCTATGCGGTCAACTTCGGTGGCGGCCAGGTCGACATCACGAACGGCAAGTTCGTGTTCTCGGCGTCCGAGGCGTACATGATCGAAAACGGCAAGATCACGTACCCGGTCAAGGGCGCGACGTTGATCGGCAGCGGGCCGGAATCGCTCAAGTACGTGAGCATGATCGGCAACGACATGTCGCTCGACACGGGCGTTGGCGTGTGCGGCAAGGAAGGCCAGAGCGTGCCGGTCGGCGTCGGTCAGCCGACGTTGCGCATCGACCGCATGACGGTCGGCGGAACGGTTTGATCGCCAAACCAGAATGCTCGATAGTTGCATCAGAGCACTCCTGAGCGCGGATTGTCCGCATTTTTAGGCGGCGCGGGTTGCCACCCGCGCCTAAACAGCGTATAAAGCGTAAGAACCCTTTTTGACGAGCAACACGCGCGCCATGTCCACGAAGTTTTACTTTTACTTCTTTTGGCATCTCAGTCCGCCGGCGGATCGAGAGGGGTGTTAGCGCGTTGATCGCACCCGATTTCCCGAAAAACCGCCGGCCAAACCCGGCGGTTTTTTTTCGCCCCGGCGGTCCCGGGCCGATTGAGCGCTTGCCCTGCGGCGAACGCTGTACCGAACCGATGAGGAGAAAAACAGCATGCCCCCGTACAACACCGATGACGTACGCATCCGTGAACTCAAAGAACTCCAGCCGCCCGCGCACCTCATTCGCGAGTTTCCGTGCACGGAGAGCGTAGCGGACCTGATCTATGGCACACGCCAGGCGCTGCATCGGATTCTGCACGGCATGGACGACCGCCTGATCGTGATCATCGGGCCCTGCTCGATTCACGACCCGAAGGCGGCGATCGAATACGCGCAGCGTCTCGTCGAGCAGCGCAAGCGCTTTGCCGGCGAGCTCGAGATCGTCATGCGCGTGTACTTCGAGAAGCCGCGCACGACCGTCGGCTGGAAGGGCCTCATCAACGACCCGCACCTCGACAACAGCTTCAAGATCAACGACGGCCTGCGCGCCGCGCGCGAGTTGCTCGTCGACATCAATGCGCTCGGCCTGCCCGCCGGCACCGAATACCTCGACATGATCAGCCCGCAGTACATCGCCGATCTGGTCTCGTGGGGCGCCATCGGTGCGCGCACGACCGAGTCGCAGGTGCACCGCGAACTCGCCTCGGGCCTCTCGTGCCCGGTCGGCTTCAAGAATGGCACCGACGGCAACGTGAAGATCGCGGTCGATGCGATCAAGGCCGCCTCGCAGCCGCACCATTTCCTGTCCGTGACCAAGGGCGGACATTCGGCGATCGTCTCGACGGCAGGCAATGAGGACTGCCATGTGATCCTGCGCGGCGGCAAGACGCCGAACTACGATGCGGCCAGCGTCGACGCGGCCTGCTCCGACGTCAGCAAGGCGGGGCTCGCTGCCCGGCTCATGATCGATGCGAGCCACGCGAACAGCTCGAAGAAGCACGAGAACCAGATTCCCGTGTGCGCCGACATCGGCCGTCAGATCGCGAACGGCGACGAACGCATCGTCGGCGTGATGGTCGAATCGCACCTCGTCGCAGGGCGTCAGGATCTGCAGGAAAACTGCACGCTGACTTACGGCCAGAGCATCACCGATGCGTGCATCGGCTGGGACGAGAGCATCGCCGTGCTCGAAGGGCTCGCCGACAGCGTCAAGCAACGCCGTATTGCGCGCGGCAGCGGCAACTGAGACTGCCTGACGCGATATGCCCGGTGGCGCGACGCAGAAAAAAACGCCGCTCGCAGGGGAACGAGCGGCGCATAAGGCTCAATCAAGGTGAGCGGCGGCCTGAGCCGCCTCGTTCGGTGCGTTATTCGAGCGCGCCCGAACCGAAGACTTCGCTGTGGATACGCGACGCGTCGACGCCGCGCGCCACCAGCGCATCGCGCTGTGCCTGCATGAACGCCAGCGGCCCGCACAGGTAGTAGTCGGCATCGGGCAGCACGGCCTGATCGGCCAGGCGCGCAAAGTCGATACGGCCTTCGTAGTCGTAGTCGACGCCCTCGCGGTCGGTTGCTTCGAGCTCTTCATAGAAGACGGCGCGCGTGACGTTCGGATGGCAGGCCACGGCCTCGCCGAGCCACGTCTTGAACGCATGCACGCGGCCGTTGCGGCACGCATGCACGAACGCCACGCGGCGCGTGCTGCCGTCGGCGATCAGCGTCGAGAGCATCGACACCATCGGCGTGATGCCGACCCCGCCCGACACGAGCACGACCGGCGTCGTCTTCGTGCGATCGAGGCGGAAATCACCCATGGGCGCCGTCACTTCGACGATTGCGCCCTCTTCCACACCGTCATGCAGCAGCGTCGACAGACGTCCCGGCGGAATCTGCTCGTTGCCGCCCTCGCGCTTGACCGAAATGCGCAGGTGCTGGCCGTTCGGGGCGTCCGAGAGGCTGTATTGGCGCGGTTGATCGACGCCGAGTTCGCCGACGTAGCGCTTGACCGTCACGAACTGGCCCGGCTCGTAGCCACAAGCGGCTGCACCGTCCGCCGGCGTCAGGTAGAACGACGTGATCTCGTCGCTCTCCACTTCCTTGCGCGCCACGATGAACGGGCGATAGCCGCTCCACGCCGCTTGCTCGTACAGCTTCGCCTCGACGCCGATCATGAGCTGCGCCAGTTGCGCATAGGCCAAGCGCCAGGCTTCGAGTGTCTCAGCATCGACGGCGTCGCCGAGCACTTCGACGACCGACGCCAGCAGATGCTCGCCGACGATCGGATAGTGCTCGGGACGGATATTCAGGCTCGCGTGCTTGTGCGTGATTCGGCCCACGGCCGCGCCCAGCGCTCCCAGGTTGTCGATGTTGGCCGCATAGGCATACACGGCCCGGGCCAGCGTATCGGCTTGGCTGCCGCTCGCCTGGTGCGTCTGGTTGAACAGGTTGCGCAGCTCGGGACGGTTCGCAAACATGCGCCGATAAAAGTGCTTCGTGATCGTCGTGCCATGCTGCGCGAAGACCGGCGCGGTGGCCTTGACGCGGGAGATTTGATCGGCGGTGAGAACGGGCGTCATGTCTGCTGCTCCTCTTTAAGATGCATCTAAGATACATGTTAAAGAGGACAAGACGGTATAGGTCACTTTGTCGCACCGCAGCGGACTTAACCTCGCGGGCCCGTCGTGGGCTATGTCGAAACGGTCAGGCCCCTATTGCGCGGTGCGGCCAGGCTCCCACAGCACGTCACTGCCGCCGCCGACACGGTTCAGCACGCGCGCCAGCACGAACAGCAAATCGGAGAGCCGGTTCACATAGCGACGCGGCGTCGCCGCGAGCGGAACAGCCGAACCGCCTGCGTCGAGCGCACCGACTGCGTCAAGTGCGACGATCGTCCGTTCGGCACGCCGGCAGACGGTGCGGCACACATGAGCCAACGCCGCCGCGCGCGTGCCGCCGGGCAGGATGAACTCCTTGAGCGGCGGCAAAGCGGCGTTGTAGTGCGCGAGCCAGCCGTCGAGCCGGGCAAGGTGCGCGTCGGTCACCATCGTATGACCCGGTATGCATAGCTCGCCACCCAGGTCGAACAGATCGTGCTGGATCGTGACGAGCGCATCGCGCACATCGTCGGGCAGCGGCTCGCAGAGCAGCACGCCGATCTGCGAGTTGAGTTCGTCGACATCGCCCATCGCGGCCACGCGCACATCGTCCTTGCGCACGCGGCGGCCGTCGCCGAGGCCTGTCGTGCCGTCGTCACCCGTACGCGTGGCGATCTTGCTCAAGCGGTGGCCCATTGTCGTCGCTCCTTTCGTGGCGCACGCCCAGGTAGCAGGCGTCGCGAAGCGACCCATTATAGAAGCCCGCAGCGACAGTCGCGGCGCGGATTTGCGCCAATTTTGGCGAAGTCTGTTCGGCGTAGAATGAAACGACCGCTCAATTGCGCGTGCCCGGTCAACCTCATCGTCATAAAACGAGACACGAGCGCGCGAGCGCACCGCGCGCCCATGCCAGGAGACATCCTTGAACCATCCCGCGCCCGCAGCGGCCATCCGCCCTCGCCGCCCGTTCCCCGCCGAACTGCTGACCGCGCTGCAAGCTGCGTTCGGCGATCGTGTGTCGACGGCCGAGGCCGTGCGCGCGCATCATGGCCGCGACGAGTCGCCGTTCGATCCGCAGTTGCCCGACGCCGTCGTGTTCGCGTGCAGCACCGAGGATGTCCGCACGGCCGTCACGCTGTGCGCGCGCCACGATGTGCCGGTGATCCCCTACGGCAACGGCTCGTCGCTCGAAGGCCATCTGCTGGCCGTCGAAGGCGGCGTCAGCGTCGACGTCTCGGGCATGAATCGCATCGTGTCCATCGATGCCGACGATCTGACGGCGACCGTCGAAGCCGGCGTCTCGCGCAAAACGCTCAACGACGCACTGCGCGACACGGGCCTGTTCTTCCCGATCGACCCCGGCGCCGACGCGAGCCTCGGCGGGATGGCCGCCACGCGCGCGTCGGGCACCAATGCCGTGCGCTACGGGACGATGCGCGAGAACGTACTCGGCTTGACCGTCGTGCTGGCCGACTCGCGCGTCGTGAAAACCGGCACGCGCGCCCGCAAGTCGTCGGCCGGCTATGACCTCACGCGGCTGCTCGTCGGCTCCGAGGGCACGCTCGGCGTCATCACCGAGGTAACGGTGCGCCTGTATCCGCAGCCCGAGGCGGTCTCGGCTGCCGTGTGCGCGTTTCCGTCGATGGGCGACGCCGTGCGCACCGTCATCGAGACGATTCAGCTCGGCGTACCGATCGCGCGCGTCGAGTTCGTCGATGCGCTCGCGATCCGCGCGATCAACCGGCATTCGAACCTGGCGCTCGCCGAATCGCCGACGCTGTTCTTCGAATTCCACGGCACCGAGGCAAGCGTCAAGGAACAGGCCGAACAGGTCCAAAGCCTCGCCGCCGAGCATGCGGGCAGCGGCTTTGCGTGGGCCACGCGGCCCGAGGAGCGCAGCCGGCTGTGGAACGCGCGCCACAATGCGTTCTTCGCGATGCTGCAACTGAAGCCGGGCTGTCGCGCCGTGACGACCGACGTCTGCGTGCCGATCTCGCGGCTGGCCGAGTGCGTCGTCGAGACCGAGCAGGATTTGCGCGGCTCGCCGCTGCCGTGCCCGATCGTCGGCCACGTCGGCGACGGCAACTTCCACGTGGCGATGCTGATCGATCCGGCCAGGCCCGACGAACTTGCCGAAGCCGAGCGATTGAACCGGCGCGTGGTCGGGCGCGCGCTGCGCATGGGCGGCACCTGCACGGGCGAGCACGGCATCGGCCTGCACAAGATGGATTTCCTCATCGACGAGCACGGCGCCGACGGCGTCGATGCGATGCGCGCGATCAAACATGCGCTCGATCCGCGCAACCTGATGAATCCCGGCAAGATCTTTTCCTACACGGCTTGAACGACGGAGCAAAGTCCATGGAAGCCTTAGCGCAGAGCGCAACCGAAGGTCGCGCCGAACGTCAGCGTGAAGTCGTGCAAGCGCTGATGGCGACGCTGCCGCCGCACTGCCTGCTCTATCGAGACGAAGACACGGCACCCTACGAGTGCGACGGCCTCAGCGTCTATCGACAATTGCCGCTGGCCGTGGCGCTGCCCGAAACCGAGGCGCAGGTCCAGCGCGTCGTGCAGATCTGCCGCCGGATCGGCGTGCCGGTCGTGCCGCGCGGCGCCGGCACCGGGCTCTCGGGCGGCGCGACGCCGATCGGGCACGGCATCGTGCTCTCGCTCGCGCGCTTCACGAAGATCGTCGATGTCGATCCGTATGCACGCACGGCCACCGTGCAGCCGGGCGTGCGCAACCTGGCCGTCTCCGAAGCCGCGGCGCCCTACGGGCTCTATTACGCGCCCGATCCGTCGTCGCAGATCGCCTGCACGATCGGCGGCAATGTGTCGGAGAACTCGGGCGGCGTGCATTGCCTCAAGTACGGACTGACCGTGCACAACGTGCTGCGCGTGCGCGCCGTGACGATGGATGGCGAGATCGTCGAGTTCGGCTCGCTGGCTCCCGATGCGCCGGGGCTCGACCTGCTCGCCGTGATGATCGGCAGCGAGGGCATGTTCGCGATCGTGACCGAGGTGACGGTCAAGCTGATCCCCAAGCCGCAAACCGCCCAGGTGGTGTTGGCGAGCTTCGACGACGTCGTCAAGGGCGGCGAGGCGGTGGCGGCCATCATCGCCGCGGGCATCATCCCGGCCGGGCTCGAGATGATGGACAAGCCCGCGACGCGTGCCGTCGAATCGTTCGTCGGCGCGGGCTACGATCTCGACGCGGCCGCGATCCTGCTCTGCGAATCGGACGGCACGCCCGAGGAAGTGGCCGAGGAGATCGTGCGCATGACGGCCGTGCTGCGCGAGCATGGCGCGACACGGTTGCAGATCTCGCGCACCGAGGCCGAGCGTCTGAAATTCTGGTCCGGCCGCAAGAATGCGTTTCCGGCCGCGGGCCGCGTTTCGCCCGACTACTACTGCATGGATGGCACGGTGCCGCGACGCACGATCGGCATGCTGCTGGCCCGCATCGAAACGATGGAGTCCAAGTACGGCCTGCGCTGCATGAACGTGTTCCATGCGGGCGACGGCAACATGCATCCGCTGATCCTGTTCAACGGCAACGATCCCGACGAACTGCGGCGCGCCGAGGCGTTCGGCGCCGACATCCTCGAAGCCTGCGTCGAGCTCGGCGGCACGGTGACAGGGGAACACGGCGTCGGCATCGAGAAGCTCAACTCGATGTGCGTGCAATTCTCCGAAGCCGAGCGCGCTGCGTTCTTCGCCGTCAAGCGCGCGTTCGATCCGGCGGAGCTGCTCAATCCGACCAAGGGCATCCCGACGCGCGCACGCTGTGCCGAGTACGGCAAGCTGCACGTACGCGGCGGCCTGTTGCCGCACCCCGACCTGCCGCGCTTTTAGCGCGACGCCGACGGCGCGCCGCACCGGCAGAAGCAGGCGCGCGCCGTCGTACCATGAGGATCAACCCGGGCAGGGCCAGCCCGGCTTGCCGGCGAGGAGTCGACCGGTACAATTCTCCTGAGGCAAAGACGGCATGACTTGCAAAAATCCGGCGCGACCGGATCAACGACACCACGAAGCGAGAAGCCATGCAAGATGACGACATCGTCGCCCAGTGGTCCGAGCGCATCCGCGCGGCCACGGCCGACGAGCGCCCCCTGCGCGTGCGCGGCTCGGGCACCAAGGACTGGTACGGCCAATCGCTGCAAGGCGAGATTCTCGATACGCGCGCGTATCGCGGCATCGTCTCCTACGACCCAGCCGAGCTCGTGATCACGGCGCGCTGCGGCACGCCGCTGGCCGAACTCGAAGCGGCGCTCGCCGAACACAACCAGATGCTCGCTTTCGAACCGCCGCACTTCGGCCGCACGGCGACGTTCGGCGGCTGCATCGCGACCGGCATCGCGGGCCCGCGCCGCGCGTCGGCCGGTGCACCGCGCGACTTCGTGCTCGGTGCCGTGCTGATGAACGCCCAAGGCGAGATGCTGCGCTTCGGCGGCCAGGTGGTGAAGAACGTCGCCGGCTACGACGTCGCACGGCTCCTGGCGGGCTCGCTGGGCACGCTGGGGCTCATGCTCGAGCTGTCGGTGAAGGTGCTGCCGAGGCCCGCCGCCGAAGCGACGCTGAAGTTCGACATGAACGGCACCGACGCCGTGCGCAAGCTCAACGAATGGGGCGGCCGGCCGCTGCCGATCACCGCGAGCGCCTGGCGCAACGGCACGCTGGCCGTGCGTCTGTCAGGCGCTGAAAGCGCCGTGAAGACGGCGCGCAACGTGCTCGGCGGCGAAGTCGTCGACGCGGTGGAAGCCGAACGATTCTGGGAAGGCCTGCGCGAGCAGACCGATCCGTTCTTCGCGGCGATCGCACCGAAGGCGGCACTGTGGCGTCTCGCGCTGCCGTCGATTACCGAACCGCTGCAGTTGCCCGGCGCCCAGTTGATGGAATGGGGCGGCGCGCAGCGCTGGTGGATCACCGATGCCGATGCCCAGACAGTCCGCATGAGCGCCAAGCAGGCCGGTGGCCACGCGACGATCTTTCGCGCGGGGAGCGCGTTCGATCGCAGCGCCGGCGTGTTCACGCCGCTGCCGGCACCGTTGATGAAGATTCACCGCGGCCTCAAAGCGGCGTTCGATCCCGCGCGCATCTTCAACCGCGGCCGCCTGTACCCCGACTTCTGACCGCCTCGAACCCGCCTGACGAAGCGCCCACTCCATGCAAACCCATCTCGCAGACTTCATCCGCAACACGCCCGACGGTGAAGAAGCCGATGCGATCCTGCGCAAGTGTGTGCACTGCGGCTTCTGCACGGCGACGTGCCCGACCTACCAACTGCTCGGCGACGAGCTCGACGGCCCGCGCGGGCGCATCTACCTGATCAAGCAGATGGTCGAGGGCGCGCCCGTCACGCGCAGCACACAGCTGCATCTGGACCGCTGCCTGACCTGCCGCAGCTGCGAAACCACCTGCCCGTCCGGCGTGCAGTACGGGCGACTCGCCGAAATCGGCCGCCAGCACGTCGAGGCGACCGTTCCGCGTCCGACCGGGCAGCGGCTCGTGCGGCGTTTCCTGGCGAGCTTCCTACCCAGCAGCACGCTGTTCGCCCCCGCCATGCGGCTCGGCCAGGCCGTGCGGCCATTCCTGCCGCGCAAGCTGCGCGACAAGGTGCCCGCGCGTCAGCGTCTGCTCGAATGGCCCGAAGCCAACGCGGCGGGCTCGGCGGGCACGCACACGCGCAAGATGCTGCTGCTAGCGGGCTGCGTGCAGCCCGCGATGCTGCCGAACATCAACATCGCGACGGCGCGCGTGCTCGACGCGCTCGGGATCGAAACCGTCATCGAGCCCGAAGCCGGCTGCTGCGGCGCGATCCGCCTGCACCTCGGCTATCGAGACGAAGCGCTCGACGACGCGCGCCGTAACATCGACGCCTGGTGGCCGCACGTCGAGGCCGGCGTCGAAGCGATCGTGATCAACGCATCCGGCTGCGGCGCGACCATCAAGGAATATGCGCACCTGCTGCGCGGCGATCCGGCGTATGCGGACAAGGCGCAGCGCATCACGGCGCTCGCGCGTGACGTCGTCGAAGTCCTGTGCGGATTCGAAACCGAGCTGGCCGCGCTCGCACGGCGGCGCGGCGTGCACACGGTCGCGTTCCATCCACCGTGCACCTTGCAGCATGGGCAGCAAATCCGCGGCAAGGTCGAGCAGCTGCTCGGCGCACTCGGCATCGAAGTGAGGCTGCCCGCCGACAGCCATCTGTGCTGCGGCTCGGCCGGCACTTACTCGATCATGCAGCCCGCCCTCGCCTATACGCTGCGCGATCGCAAGGTCGAAAGCCTCAATGCGCTCGAACCGCAGATGATCGTGTCGGCCAACGTCGGCTGCATCGCCCATCTACAAAGCGGTACGGCGACGCCGGTCGGGCACTGGATCGAGCTCGTCGAACACCTGTTGTACGGCTGATGGCTCATGGCCGTTGCGGTGTGAGGAAATCGCCGGCCCGCGTGCGGGCCTCCGTATAATCGAGCGCATCACCTTCGACTCGTGCGCACCGCCGCGCTGCTCGCGTCGGTACGCCGCTTTTGCCTGGCCCAACATGCCCGATCTCGCTCAACCCCTCGACGCAGTGCACCGTCGCATCGAGCAAGCCGCGCGCGACGCCCGGCGCGACCCTGGCTCCGTCAAGCTGCTCGCCGTCTCGAAGACGTTTCCGGCCGAGGACGTCCGCGCCGCCCATGCGGCTGGCCAGCGCGCGTTCGGTGAAAACTACGTGCAGGAAGCGCTCGACAAGATCGAGGCGCTCGCCGATCTGCGCGCGGATCTCGAATGGCATTTCATCGGCCCGCTCCAGTCCAACAAGACGCGGCCCGTCGCCGAACAGTTCGACTGGGTGCATTCGGTCGACCGGCTCAAGATCGCCCAACGGCTCGCCGAACAACGCCCCGCGCACCTGCCGCCTTTGAGCGTCTGTCTGCAAGTGAACGTGAGCGGCGAAGCGACCAAGGCCGGCGTCGCCCCCGACGAAGTGGCCGCGCTCGCCCATGCCATCGCCGCGTTGCCGAGTCTGCGGCTGCGTGGGCTCATGTCGATTCCCGAACCTGCCGCCAACCTGGCCGCCCAACGCGAGCCGCACCGCCTACTCCGCACGCTGTTCGAGCAATTGCGCGCCGACGGGTTGGCGCTCGATACGTTGTCGATGGGCATGTCGGGCGATCTCGAAGCGGCCGTGCTCGAAGGTGCGACGATCGTGCGCATCGGCACGGCCATCTTCGGCACGCGCGACTACTCGCACTGAGCCGCCCCCCGTTTCCCCTGAGTTACCCATCATGAAAATTGCATTCATCGGCGGCGGCAACATGGCCGCGGCCTTGATCGGCGGTCTCATCAAGCGCGGCGTCGCCGCAGCCGACCTCTACGCGATCGACGTCAACGAACAGGCACGCGAACGGACGCAAACGCAGTTCGGTGTCAAAACCGGCGCGCATACCGACGAGGCGCTGCGTGACTACGATGCCATCGTCCTCGCCGTGAAGCCGCAGGTGCTTAAGAGCGTCGCGGCCGCGCTCGCGCCGCATTTGTCGACGCAGCTCGTCGTCAGCATCGCGGCCGGCATCCGCGGCGGCGACCTGTCGCGTTGGCTCGGCGGCTACACGCGCCTCGTGCGCGCGATGCCGAACACGCCTGCGCTGATCGGCATGGGCGTCACCGGCTTAGCCGCGCTCGGCGGCGTCGACGAGGCAGGCCGTACGCTCGCGTCTCAAGTGCTCGGCGCGGTCGGCGAAACCGTATGGTTCGACGACGAAGCCAAGATCGATGCCGTCACGGCCATTTCGGGCAGCGGGCCGGCCTACGTCTTCTACTTCATCGAAGCATTGCAGGAAGCGGCGCAGCGCCTGGGCCTGACCGACGAGCAAGGCCGCGCGCTCGCACTCGCGACGTTTGCAGGCGCGGCCCAGTTGGCGGCGCAGTCGAACGATCCGCCCGGCGTGTTGCGTGAACGCGTGACGTCCAAGGGCGGCACGACGGCCGCGGCGCTCGCCTCGTTCGATGCACAGGGCGTGAAGGAAGCGATCGTCAATGGCGTGCTCGCGGCAGACGCACGCGCGAAGGAAATGGGCGACGAACTGGGCCAGCAGTGACACACCCGCCGGCCCCGGCCCGGGGCGGCGCGGGTCATACCGCCTCGCCCTCTTGTCTAAAACGCTATAGCCGGGCCGGTCACAGCCCCGCGACCGCGTAATGCGCGGCGATGCCGGCAAACAGTACGGCGCCGAGCCAGTTATTGTGGCGAAATGCCGCGAAGCACGGCATGCGTTCGCGGCCGCGAACCAGCGTGTAGTGGTACAGCGCGCAACCGACGGCGCCCGCCCAACCGAGCCAGTACGGCCAGCCGAAACCGAGTGCGATGCCGATCGCCACATAGATGCCGAGCGTCGCCGCGTAGCACAGCATGATCGCGGCGACGTCGAAGCGGCCGAACGTGATCGCCGAGGTACGGATGCCGATCTTCAGATCGTCGTCGCGATCGACCATCGCGTAGGCCGTGTCGTAGGCGACCGACCAGAACACGTTCGCGAGCAGCATGACCCATGCGAGCATCGGCACATGATCCTGCACGGCGGCAAACGCCATCGGAATGCCGAAGCCGAACGCAATGCCCAGATAGGCCTGAGGAATCGCGAAAAAACGCTTCGTGAACGGATACGAGCCCGCCACGAACAACGCGGCGATCGACAGCTCCTTCGTCAGCGCGTTCAGCGGCAGGATCAGCAGGAACGATACGATCGACAGCCCTGCGGCGATGGCCAGCGCCTCCCAGGCGCGGATCTTGCCCGACGTCAACGGACGGTCCGCCGTGCGCTTGACGTAGCGGTCGAAATCGCGGTCGGCGTAATCGTTGATCGCGCAGCCGGCCGAGCGCATCAGCACCGTACCCACCACGAAAATCGCGATCAGCATCGGCGCCGGCCTGCCGTTCGAGGCGATCCACAACGCGTTGAGGGTGGGCCACAGCAGCAACACGCTGCCGATCGGCTTGTCCATGCGGATCAAGCGCAGGTAGAGCGGAAAACGGGCGAACAAGGGCGCGTACATGGCAAACGGCCGTGGTGAGAATGACGCCGTATTGTAGAGCCTCGCGCCTTGTGCCGAAACGACGAGGGCCTCCCGATCCCGGGAGGCCCTCATGACTTACGACGGCAACGCGCCTGTTACGCGAGCAGCGAACGCAGCATCCACGCCGTCTTCTCGTGCGTTTGCATGCGCTGCGTGAGCAGGTCGGCCGTGGGCTGATCGTTGGCCGCGTCGGTCGCCGGGAAGATTTCGCGTGCGGTGCGCGCGACGGCTTCCTGCCCCTGCACGAGCTGCTGAATCATCTCTTCGGCGCTCGGCACACCGTCCGCCTCGGCGATCGACGAAAGCTTCGCAAACGCCTTGTAGCTGCCCGGTGCCGGCTCGCCAAGCGCGCGAATACGTTCGGCGATGGCATCGACGGCAAGTGCGAGTTCGTTGTACTGCCCTTCGAACATCAGGTGCAGCGTATTGAACATCGGCCCCGTGACGTTCCAGTGGAAGTTGTGCGTCTTCAGATAGAGCGTGTAGGTATCGGCGAGCAGCCGCGAGAGCCCCTCTGCGATTTTCTTGCGGTCCTTGTCGCTAATGCCGATGTCGATCTTTGTTGCGGTGGTGTTCTTCTTTGCCATGACGGCTCCTTGCAAAAGTAAAGCGAAACGGCCAGACGGCTAAACGGCTAAATCACTGAGCCACTGAGCCCCATGCGTCCTTGCACAGCGCTCACCCATGGGGCATTCGGGTCCGCGCCAGTGTAGCCCAGGGCAGACGCGCAGCGCCACTTCGCGCGACTCTACGCCCGCCGCTCGCCGTTTGCGCTCAGGTGGCGCGTGCGGCCTTGCGCTGCGCGATGGCGGCTTCCACGCCCTGCGCATAGGCCGGATCGGCGCGACGGAAATGCTCGAGCTGACGCGCGACGATGTCCTCGGGCACACCGGCGATATGGCGCGCGATGTTGGCGAACAACCGCTCGCGCCCAGCCTGATCGAACAGCCGGAACAGCGCGCCCGGCTGGCTGTAGTAGTCCTCGTCTTCGCGGTGATCGTAGCGATCGACGATGCCGGCCGCGAGCGGCGGCTCGGCCGCGCGGCGGTCCTGCGTGAAGTCGCCGAAACGGTTGGGCTCGTAGTTCGGCGTGCCGCCCAGATTGCCGTCCGTGCGCATCGCCCCGTCGCGATGGAACGAGTGGAACGGGCACTTCGGCGCGTTGACCGGAATCTGGTGATGGTTGACGCCGAGACGATAGCGATGCGCATCGCCATACGAGAACAGCCGCCCCTGCAGCAGACGGTCCGGCGAAAAGCCGATGCCCGGCACGACGTTCGCGGGCGTGAATGCGGCCTGCTCGACGTCGGAGAAGTAGTTGCCCGCATTGCGGTTCAGCTCGATCACGCCGACGTCGATGAGCGGATAGTCCTCGTGCGGCCACACCTTGGTGATATCGAACGGGTTGATACCGTACGTCACCGCATCGGCTTCGGGCATCACCTGGATGCGGAAGTACCATTTCGGGAAGTTGCCGCGGTCGATATTCTCGATGAGGTCGCGCTGCGCGCTCTCGCGGTCGCCGGCGATCACTTGCGCGGCTTCCTCGTCGGTATAGTTCTCGACGCCCTGGGCCGATTTGAAGTGGAACTTGACCCAGAACCGCTCATTGTTCTCATTGATGAATGAGAACGTGTGCGAGCCGAAGCCGTGCTGCTGTCGATAGTTCTTCGGAATGCCGCGATCGCTCATGACGATCGTCACCTGATGCAGCGACTCGGGGTGACGTGACCAGAAATCCCACGCCGCGATGTTGCTGCGCAGGTTCGTGTACGGATCGCGCTTTTGCGTGTGGATGAAGTCCGGGAACTTCAGCGGGTCGCGAATGAAGAACACGGGCGTGTTGTTGCCGACCACATCCCAGTTGCCCTCTTCCGTATAGAACTTGATCGAGAAGCCGCGCACGTCGCGTTCGGCGTCGGCAGCGCCGCGCTCACCCGCCACGGTCGAGAAGCGGATGAACAACGGCGTCTCCTTGCCGATCTCGCTGAAGAGCTTGGCCTTCGTGTACTTCGTGATGTCGTGCGTGACCGTGAACCGGCCGAACGCGCCCGAGCCCTTCGCGTGCACACGGCGCTCGGGAATCACCTCGCGATCGAAGTGCGCGAGCTTTTCGAGCAGCCACACGTCTTGCAGTGCGATCGGACCGCGTGGGCCCGCGGTCAGCGAGTTCTGGTTGTCGGGGACAGGGGCGCCGGCGGCGGTAGTCAGCTTGCGTTCGGACATCGTGGGCTCCTTGGCGAAATGGGCGAAACGAATGAAACGGGCTCGGCCGAACCGGCAGGCGGCCCAACGGCGAACCCGCAGTAAGTCAGGCGGCAATGGCGCGATCGGCCAGCAAGGAGAAAGCGATCGCTCGCGACTGAGCAAGCGCGTGCGCCAGCCGCGCCTCGGCATGCGGGCGGCCAGACGCGGCAACGACTCGAACGAACAGCTGGGACATGACTTCCTCCATGAACGGCGGATCAGCGCGATCCATGGAGGAAAGTATAGATTTGGCTATCGAATTTAGATAATTAATTGATTAAATTTATTCGATAGCAGGGGCCAGGAGAATGGCCCGCGGATGGGTCAGTTGACGACGGCCGGCATGTCGAGCTTCCGGACGCCTGGCAGCTCGCACGCGGCGATCGCCTCACTGATCGCGTCGATGGCAGGCATGCGCGTAAAACTCTTGCGCCACGCGAGCACGACGCGGCGGTCGGGTACCGGTTCGTCGAACGGCACATAGCTGAGCAGGCCGGCATCGACACCGCCCGCGTGCGCCTTGACTTCATGCACCGACATGCGCGGCAGCACGGTGATGCCGACACCGCTGGCGACCATATGGCGGATCGTCTCGAGCGACGAGCCTTCGAACGTCTTTTGAATACCGTCGGCCGTTTGCGAGAAGCGCATGAGCTCGGGGCAGACGCCGAGCACGTGATCGCGAAAGCAGTGCCCCGTCCCGAGCAGGAGCATCGTTTCCTGCTTGAGGTCGCCCGCGTCGATCTTCTTGCGCGACTCCCACGGATGGCCGGCCGGCAACGCGATGACGAACGGCTCGTCGTAAAGCGGACGCACCATGAGCCCTGTTTCGGGAAACGGCAGCGCCATGATCGCGACGTCGATCTCGCCTTGCTTGAGCAGCTCGATCAGCTTGAGCGTGTAGTTCTCCTGAAGCATGAGCGGCATTTGCGGCACGCTCTTGATCATTTGCTTGACGAGTGTCGGCAGCAGATACGGGCCGATCGTGTAGATGACGCCCAGGCGCAGCGGGCCGATGAGCGGATCCTTGCCTTGCTTGGCGATTTCCTTGATCGCGAGCGTCTGTTCGAGCACGCGCTGCGCCTGCGTGACGATCTGCTCGCCGATTGGCGTCACGCTGACTTCGCTCGTGCCGCGCTCGAAAATCTGTACGTTCAGTTCGTCTTCGAGCTTCTTGATTGCGACCGACAGCGTCGGCTGGCTGACGAAGCACGCCTCGGCGGCGCGGCCGAAATGCCGCTCGCGAGCAACCGCGACGATGTATTTCAGTTCAGTGAGCGTCATGGGGACCAATCAGAGCGTTGGATTCGATAGGTTTTATCTTATACACCGGCTACGAGAATTCGCCAACTCTCCGAGGGGCGGATAGCCGAAAAGGGCTCTGCCTGCCGGCTGCCGTCTCTGCTCCTTCAGATACCGCTCGCGCACCCCTTCCCGCTACTCGCCCTTCTTCTCGCCGCTTGCCCCTCGATTGGAGGCAGATGATTCCATCTCCGGCTGAAGCGCCAGCAATTTCCCGATGAACTGTGTCAACTTGCCTCCTGCCTCATAACTGCGCCATAACAACAGCGAAAAATTGGCCCGAAAATTCTCCGGCTCAAATAGGCGCAGACGATGGACATTCTGCATGGCTTCGTCGTCGCGCCCAAGCAGAGCGAGCGCAACGGCGTAGTTCGTCATCACTTGTGACGTCGGTAAAACCGCGAGCGCATCACGCTGCAATTGCAAGCGGGCTTCCGGGTGGTCGGAGTTGACCGAAATGCCGGCCGCAGCGGCGAATGTCCCATAGGGATTCAACAGGATCGCGGGAGCCTCCCGGTAATGCGCAAACGCTACCGGTAGATCGGGTGCACCGAACAAGTGTTCGAGCTTACGCATGTCGCTGGTCGACACCAGCAATCCAGCGAGCATAGGCGGCAACAATAGCGCGCAAAGGGCGTGTGCGGAGCGCACGCTGGGCCACCGCAACGGTCGGGTATCGAGCGCCCCCAACACAAAGGCGCACGGAAGCAAGAAGTAGGCGTAGTGCAGCGGATATTCGAGCAGGGCATGGGCGAACGTCGTCCCCAGCATACACAGCCAGAAGGCGCGCTTGCCGGTCAATGCATGCAGCTTGGCCCTCACTGTCCACCTCGCCATCCCCACGACGAACACGCCGAAACCGAGCAAGCCCGTTTGCGCCAGCAGATCCAGCAAAACGTTATGTGCGCTCGTCGCTGCCACAACCGGCCCCAAGCGGTCGATATGCTGATATTGCCAATAGGGGAAACTGCCCCAGCCACCGCCCAGATAGGGTGAACTCAGGAACATCCGCCATCCGTAACGCCATAGATGTTGGCGTGCGCTCACATCGCCGGTCGCGAGCCGCTCGAAGCCGCTTCCGCCTAAGTTCAAGTGAAGAATCGTCCGATCCAGCCAGCCCAGCGACCAATAGGTGGCGAGATAAATCAATCCCAGCGCCAATGGAAGCGCGCAGGCCCGCAGCTTGCGAGCCCGGGACGAAAAGCCTGCGAGCACAGCCGGACGCTGCCAACGCAACATGCCGAACACCGCACCGATCAATACCACCTGAACTGGCGCGATACGGGAAGCGGTAACCACCATCCCCGCCGTCATCAAGATGATCAGAAGCCAGCCGCTTCGACGCCCCAAGACACGACGATCGAGCAAATACAGCACGCCGGCGAGCCCCCATACGAGATAGGTCGCCAGGTGGTTCGGCTGAGCAAGATTGGCGAACAAGCGGCTGCTCGCACGTAGATCGATCCAGCCGTCGAACATGAACGCATTGGGCGGCAAGTAAGCCTGCACCACCTGAATCGCCACCGACACGAGTGCGCCCGCAGTCACCGCCACCGCGGCGGCGGCCGTCAAGCCGGCCAGGTTCCTCAGCCGAAAACCGGCATAAGTCAGGCACGTGGCTGCCGCCGAGTAGATCATCGCGACATGCATCGCCATGGGATTGACGATCGTCAAGCATGCGCTTTGCAGGCACAGCAGCAAGAACAGACCTAAAGGGATGCACGCCACCCGGGGAAAATGTGTCGGCAGCGCGAGCGACGGCGAGGCAAACGACGGCAGCAGGATGAGCGCGAGCATGACGGCTGCCCATGCGCCCCCCGCGGCGAGTTCATTGTAGAACGACGCCAACGGCTGGCGATGCACAGGGATCAGATAGGGTAGCGTCAGCGCAACGACGATGAGCGCCAGGACAATAGTCCGAAACGAAAGAACACGAGGCACGGATGGGACCAACTGAGTAAAGGCGGGATCGACGGTTGGCGTGTCTCATGCGAACACGCTCCATCAAGGGAAACCAGACGAGGACGCGAGACGATAATTTCGCACACATCGGCACCACGACACGCAGAGCGCGATATTTTCATACCATGCGCAACGCTCTGGTAAAGACTGAATTCGATACGGCGACGCCCTATCCGGGTCTTGAGAACAACCTCTCGTAGGCTTCTTTGACTTTTATCGCGTACCCGCGCTTCAGCGCCGGCGTGTTGGAATGGTAGCGGCCGACGCCGGCCCACACGTCACCGCCCTCCGAGGCGATCGCGCGACTCAGGATCCAAGCACCGACTTCGATGTTGTAACAACCGTCGTCACGCAGGCGCACATAGGCATCACGCTGGTTGCCCCCGAATTGCGCCTGGGCGACGAGATCGAGCCAGGCGCCGGTGTTGATCTGCATCAACCCAAGGTCTTCGGTCGCATTGCGATTATGAGCAACCGTGCCGATTGCACCGCCCTCCACCGACATCACCGATATCAACAGCTGAGGCGGCACCTGCATCGCATCGCCAGCGCGCAGCACGCAGGTCAGCAAGGCGGCCGTCAATCCGGAAACCATGTCCTGACTCTCTTCTTCATCATTTTTTTGTTCACCACGTCCAGCCGCCTTGGAGCACGGCACGCCAGGCCGGCAACGCCCACTGAGCGGCGATCCAGCCCAGCGCCAGCGCCGGCCCCATCGGAACGAACAGGCGCCCCCGGCGACGCAGCGGCCAGGCATAGGCCAGGAAGCCCAGCGACGCCACCAGCAAGAACAGGGGTAGCGCGGTCAACCCGAGCCAGGCGCCGGCGGCAGCGGCCAAGGCGATATCGCCGCCCGCCACGAGATCGGCGCGGCGCGCGAAGCCCACCACCTTCATCGCCAGCCACATCAGCACACAGCCGCCGAAGGCGCCTTGGATTCTGTCCATCGCATCGGCAGAGAACGGCGAAGACAGCAGCCCGAGCCAAAACAGCGGCTGCGTAACGACGGCCGGCAACCATTGCTCGCGCCAATCGATCCAGGCGAGAAACAGTAAAACCAGCCACAGCAAAGCGGCGCTGATGCCAGTCCACGCGAAGCCGAAATACGCCAGCGCCGCACACGCGCCGCCGCCGCCCAGCGCCTCGAGCAGCGGATAGGCAGGTGGCACCCGCGCGCCGCAATGCGCGCAGCGCCCCCGCGCCAGCAGATAGCCGACCACGGGAATCAGATAAGGCCAGCCGATGCGCACCGCGCAGGCATCGCAGCGGGACGGCGGATGACAGAGCGTCAGATCCGGCTGCGGCTCCGGCCGCCAGCCCAGTTGATGCGGCAGGCGGTCGGCGGCCAGGCAGGCGAAGCTCGTCAGCGACGCGCCGGCGAATGCGGCGAAGACGTAGAGTGGCCAATGCGGAACATCGGGCGCTGCAAGTGCGATCGTCATGGGCACGCAGCACCGCAGAGCGCGCGTTCGCTGTCGTTCAGCGGCTGGTGGATCGCGTATTTCAGCTTGATCAAATCAAGCCGTTGCCGGGCCAGGTCGGCCTTCAGTTCGACGTTTTGCCCGGTCAGGTTCTGCACCTGGGCTTGCAGTGAGGCATCGTCCTGCCGTAGCTTCGCAATGTCCTGCTTGAGCGACGCGACGGCGTCGTTCAGCATGTGGTGCAGGGTTTTGACGGCTTCGATGAGGGGGGCGACGAGACTGCCATACTTCACGGCTTTCATGCCACTCACATCGCTCACCTCCACGATGGAAGGAAATACCTTTTCGACCTCCTGAGCGATCACACCAATCGATGGTTTGCCATCCTTTTTCCATTTAAACGAATACCCGTTCAGGCGCTCTATTTCATTCAGCGCGCCAGCAAGCGGCTCAATATTCGTTTTCAATCTGCGATCTGAAGAATCGTAAGCGATACCATTCCCATTGAGCCTCATATCGCCCCACACTCTAAAATTGCCATACATGGTGAAGTACGAGGTCGCGGCAAACGGACCGCCGCTCACTTGATCGCTTACACAACCGTCATGCCCCCCCGAACCATAATGACCACCCATGCAGACGTAGTAGTTATCGCCACCATTAGGGGCCGTCGCGGAAGTAGTCTGCAAGGTATTGATATACATCCCTGAGTTCCCCCCTCTATTTGCAAATGTCGTCGCCCCCTTGCTATAAAAAGTGGTGTTTCCATCGGGCCTCAATTGGATCTTCGCATCACTGGGATAGACTCCAAAAACTGAAAATCCATCCTTACCCCCGGGGTACACGTTGACACTACCATCACCTTCATTATTAGCATAAAAATTGATTTCACCACCGTTCCCATTGGCCGTCACGTTAACGACTCCCTTTACGCCGTTGGCCACCGGCGCATTGATGTCGAGTTCACCATTCGGCTTGCTGTCAAATACCGTAACCCAGTCGCCGCCAGCATTATCTTGACGCCCCACGATGCGAGGCTCTTCCGCACTCCACGTCGAACTGCCCGCCCCGCTCACCCCATGGGTCAACGTAAAGCTCTCCCCAAAAGTATTGTTCACGCTGAAGCTATTGCTCCCTGCCTCGCCTAGTTTTAATTCCGTGTTATTGGCATAGAGGTGAAACTGCTGTGTCGCCGCGCTACCCATCGAGATGTTGGGCGTGGTCGTCAAAGTACCGATATTGATATCGCTGCCCGCCCCTTGCGCCCCTTGATACTCATTTGCCTGCACCGCCGACGCATTCTTCAGCGCATTACCGTTGACGTCGATATCGACGCCCGTATCCAGTTTATAAAACTGCTGATCCAGCCCGCTTTTACGCCCGAGCCACGGACCATTGTTACTGCTTCCAGCGCCGTATCCCATGCCCACCAGCGCCATCACGTGGCCAACGTCCGGCGTAGCGCCCCCTGCATGCCAGTCCGCCGCTCTTTCCTTCCAACCACCTCCAGCCCCGTCGATATTATTGCGATCGATCGTGCGGCTCATATAACCGCCCGCCGCCCCACTCAGATTGACGATCTGCCCCGCCTGATCATCGCTGAACGACGTGCCGCCATGAGTCGTGACCAAGCCCTTTATCAAGTACTGCGGCACACCGGATGTCGGGCCGATATAGGCCGGGTTGTTGACGGCCCTCAACAGCAGCGCAACAGATTGGCCGTTACTGAACGTGTTCTGAATCGACTGCGACAATTCACCGTCGTCTTGCAGATTTTTCACCGTCTTGGTGATCACAGTCCCAAGCCGAACGCGGCCAGGGTCCAAATCCCCACCGCTGCCCAGCAACACTCCCGTGTTCTTGATGATGTACGCATCGCCCGCACGCGCAATCGCCATCAGATGCTGCGCATCGCTTCGACGTTTCATTTTCTGGGCTGCGTTCACCGTGTAAAAGGTGATACCGGACATGACCACCGCCGCCAACGCAAGCGCCATTCCCACCTCCAGCAGGCTCAGCCCAAGCCCAGATCGACGCGGAGGCATTGCGTCATATTGCTTCATCATGAAACAGCTCCTCGAACCACTATGCAGGTCCGGATAAACGATGTGTAAATCAATGGCCTTAAGCAGATGTGCCGTGCACGGCCGCAAACGGCAACCTCGCTATCGGCTATGGCATTGCCTGCGCAATGATCGGATTGCCGTTTACCAATGTGTGCGAGCCCTGCTGCGCAGCCACGGTATCGGTGCTGGTCCCATTGCGGCTCACGATATGTCCCGCCTGCCAATAGCCGACACCATCGGCACCGCCGGCATCGAGGATGAGCGCCGCGCTCACGCTCCCCCACAAGGCACCCCGCGCCGCCGCATTCGACTCGTCGACGAACGCCACGATGCGATTGGAACCGGTGTCATACCGGGCAACGAACAGCCCGGAACGGTACAGCGGCGCGTCAGTGATGCTGGCGTTGAGCCTCGCGCTCGTATCGATATCCCCGCCGCCCTTACATTCGGCCGGCGGCGCCGCTTCTTCGCACAGATTGACCGCTGCGAGATATTGCGCGTTCAGCAATTGCGCGATGACGCCGGCCCTGGCCGCCTGCTGGTCGCCCTCGATATCGCTACGCATCATGACGGGCACGGCAGCCAATACGCTGAACAGCACCACCATCACCATCGCCAGCATCCCGGACCCTTATAGTTCGACCGGCGACAAGCCGCGCGCGATGCGCATGCGCTGCGCCTCGATATCGGTGCTCAATTGTTCCAGCTTGCCGCCGCGAATCTTCGCGCGCAGCCCGTGTTCGTTGCCGAAGCAAAGCATGTCCGCTTGCAGCACACGCCGGCCCGGCCGCTCGGGATCTTTCACCAATGCCTGGTGCACGACGGCCGCCAGACCGTCGGCCAGAATCGAGCGGGCCAAGTCCGTCGAGCCGGTAGCCGCGGCAGCGATCTGTTGCAACGCGAGAATCGCACCGGGCAGCGAATTGCCGTGAATCGTCGCGAGCACGAGGTGGCCGTTGACCGCCGCGCGGATGGCTTCGTTGGCGACATTCGGCGAGCGGATCTCCCCCAGCATGATGAACCGCGGGTTATAGCGCATCGCCGCGATCATGGCGACGTCGTAACCGCCCGCCGCATGGGCATCCACCTGGTACCACAGGCCCTGCCCCTGCTCCCCGTAATTGCCCTGCACCGGGATCTCGGGTGGATCCTCGACGGCGATGGCAATGTCGCCGCGCGTCGAAACGTATTCGTTGAGCAACGAATAGATCGTGGTAGTTTTACCGGAGCCCGTCGCACCGGCCAGCAAAATCATGCCCGAGCTCCCCCCCAAGGCACGCAGCGCCGCAGCCACCGCCGGCTTCAATCCGAGCGCATCCAGTGGTGGCACTGGATATTTAGGACGTCGCATGAAATAACCGACGCCGTCCAAAGTTTGGACACGCGCGACCCGGTACGGCACCTCGTCGATGCGCAGAAAAAATTCGCGAGGGCGGTTCTCGCTCTCGATCACGTCCAGGACGCGCCGGACTTCCGGCTGCAGTTCCGCCGGCAACTCGGTAATCGGCCCTTCGAAGCCCACGGCATGGCGTAGAAAGCCACGTCCGTCCGGCCAAATCATCAAGTCGGAGAATTCGAGATCGACGAGGCGCATACCCGCCACGATCGGAGTACATTCCATTTGAATCGCACCAATATCATTAAGTACTACTAATCAACAAAATTCCTATCTATGCATACGGCAGATAGCGCTTCGCGTCAGCCTAAAGATACGAACACGGGAAAACCATGATCCAATGAAATAGATTCAATGTGCGGCATTCGATATTTGTTGCTGCAACGTGAACATGCCGGCCGCAATCCACATGAACATCAATCCCATGACGACGATCGCGACATTGCGAAGCATGTCCATTTGCGTCTGAATCAATTCAACCGAATCATCGAGCCATTGGCGCGACAACCGGTCGAGCATGTCCTCGAAACCTTCGAGTGATGCATAGGAGCGGATGTCGATCACCATTTCCCAGCTCGGGAATCGATAGCCCGTCAGGTGGAGCGCGTCACCGATATTCTTGGCCCCGTTCAATACCAGGCGCCGCGTGGCGGCCAAGCGCTCCTTGTACCAGGGCGGCGCCGTCTGGTGAATGATGCGCAACGCTTCCGGCACCGGAACACCTGCATGCAATAGCGCGCTGAGCGAGATCAGGAAGCTCGACCCGATCGCCAGCCGGTACAACGACCATGGCGGCACGCGGTCGAATACCCGGCGCAAGCGGCCGGTCCAAGACCCCAACGTGGCGAGTATCAGGCTCAGCACCCCACCACAGGCCACCAATACGATCAACATCCAATGCGTGACGAAATCCGCCAGCACCGCCATTTGCGCCCCTGTTCCCTGCCACTTCTCGACCGGCAATATCTGCTTGAATGCCGGCACCACCTGATTGCCGAAGATATACAAATAGAAACAGGTGGTGGCGACTAGCACCAGCGGGTAGATCAGACCAAAAATTGCACCGCGAATACGCTTTCTCGCGACGTTGATGAACAGGACGTCTTCGATCGCTTTATCGAGACGACCGGCGATTTCACCGGCGTCGAGCACCGACAATTCGTTCGCCGGCGCCCAGTCGGCAATCGCTCGCGCAAAGCTGCGGCCGTTGCGGATCGAGCGGCGCCAGTCGTCCACGACGATGGCCGCCGTCGTGCGAGGCTTCTTGCCCTCGAGCGACACATGGATGTAGATCTCGTCGAGCGCGTGCGTGATCGGTACCCCGTTCGCGATGAATTTTCCGAGCTTTTCGTACAAACGCATACGCAGCTTGCTCGAAAACATGAATTTGGTCAGCCATAGGTCGGCGCCCGTCAGCGGCTTGGGCCCCTTTTCGGCGCGCTTGGAAGCCTTGACACGGCTCGCTTTCCCCGGGGCACTCTTAGACGCAGCGGCCTTGTACAGATCTTCCGGCCGCATTACCGCTGTCGACGATTCAGTCGTCGCCTCCTGCGCACCCGCCAGCTCTGCGGGAAGCCCGGGGGTATCAACCGTGGCGGCACCCGAGCGGCCGAAAAGCGTCCGCGGCGCTTGCGACTTCTTGCGCTCACGGATCGCCGCCACCGGTGCGCCGCCACGGCGCGGCAGCCTTTGCTTGAGGAGCTCAAACAGCTCAAACATCTTCCGTCTCCAATCCCAGTCTTATCAAGGTTTCGCAGCGAGCGGCGTCCAGGTCGGAAAACGGACCGACCCGGGCCAGCAGATCGCGTGGATCGATTTGCCCGGCAATCAGGCGCATCCAGCCATGCTCCGCGATCGTCAGTCCACGCAGACAGTCGAGCCAGTATCGATGAGCCCCAACCCGGTCGCCCTGCGCCATCAGGTCGAGAAATTCCTGGTCCGGACAAATCACTTCGGCAAGCACGGCACGCCCGCTATAGCCTCCCGTGCAATGTCCGCAGCCCGTGCGATTCACGAGCCTGATCGTCTCGAGAAACGCGCTCGCCGTACGCGATATCGCGTGCTGCAAATCCGTACTCAATTCGTCCGCTGGCGCTTCCTGCAAGGGCGTGCAGCACCGAGGGCAGAGCAGCTTGATCAGACGCTGTGCCGTCAGACCCGTAACAAGATGCGGATCGCTGAGTTTGTAGCTTTCGACACCTTGATCGCGCAGCCGGTCAAAGATCGCCATCGCGTTATTGGCGTGAAGCGATGTCCACACCTGGTGACCGGTCATGGCCGCCGTGAACACCAGATTGATGACGGCCTGATCGCGCGCTTCACCGGGCATGATGACGTCCGGATCGGAACGTAATGCGGCGGTAATCGCTTTCCGATACGCGGCGCCCCGTTCCTCCTCGGTATCGACGTTGGCGACCGGCAATTGCGCCGCGCCGGTAATTTCGTACTCCGGAGGATCTTCGATGGTCAAGATGTTGATTTGCTGGCCGCGCTCCTCGTACAGGCCTTCAAGCACGACTTTCAACGTCGTGGATTTTCCCGAGCCGGTCGGACCGGAGATGATGTTGATGCCCTCCGGCATCTGCCGCATGCGAGCGAACGCTTTGCGGTGCAAGGGGTGGAATCCGAGGCTTTCCAGCGACACCCGGTTCCCCCAGCGACGTTCCGCGTACAACAGGCGCGCAATCAGATATCGGCCGCCCGACCCTAGCGGATTGAACTGCAGGCGCACGGCTTGCAAGCCGCTGGGCAAACTCGTCTTGCCGTTCGAAATGCGCGCCGCCTGATAGTCATGCACGCGGTACGTCGCATCGGCGACGTCGGCCATGTTGAACGCGGCGGCCAATAGCTCATGGCCGAATTGCGCGTTGACCTGGCGCTGCCGCACCATATCGCCGCCCATGCGGAATTTGATCTCTGCTTCGTGTTCGCGAACATAAATGTGAATATCGCTGACGTGTGCATGCACGGCTTCAGCCAGCAACTTCAGCACTTCTCCCTGCATCGGAATGGCCTGGTGCCGATTGGGCGCGGCGCCATCGAGCGTGCCGCCGAGCCGGTCCGCCTCCTCGTACAGCAAACGAATCACCTCGATGTCGGCCGCATACCACGCCGTCACACCGATGCCTTTACGGCGAGCGACCTCGCGCAGCGCCAGAACCTGTGAATGGCGCGGACTATTCCGATCGACGATCAGCGTGCCGTCTTCGAACAATACCGCCAGCTTGCGCTGCGCCGGCGACGCCTCTACGCGCCCGCCATTCGACGAAACGATACTGCCGGCTCGCCGAAAGAACGGTTGCATGTCGTCTTGCCTGAGTTCCCGCAATCTGACGCCGCCAAAGCGGGGAGCCGCCGTACGCCCATCGGTGGGTGCACCGTCCTCGAAAGCCTCTGGGGACGGCGCGGTACGCTGCGCGGCATCGTGCTCTTCGATGCTCACGTCGCGTTCCGGGTCGCGTCGCTGTAGAACGGCAGCCGCATGCGTTTGGCACCACGCGCGGAGCCTGGGGTCACCACCACGCCGCCGTCGTCGATGGCCACCACCTTCCAATGATTGGGCAACGCATCGCCGGCGCGCACCATGATTTGGCCGTAGCCGGGTACGCTGAGAAGCGCCTCGCGCTCGTCACCCACCCCCGTCAAGCTGACCACCGACGGAACGTTGTCACCGTCGTCATCCGGCGCCGCGTGCTTGCCATCTTGATTGGCCGCGCGAATCTGAGCCTTCAACTGGGCTTGTTGCAGCTCCAACTTCAGCTGCAAATTGTCACGCTGCAATTTCTGCATGGTGGCCAGTTGACCTTCGTAAGGGGACAAGTCTGGTGGCGGCAAAGCCTCCGCGTTGTCATTCGACTCGGCCGGTGTGCGCGCGCCGGCCGTGGGTACCGGCGCCGACGCCGAAGCAGGAACCGAGGCTGAGGCTGGCACCGAAGCCGGCGCATCCGGCCGCCGGGCAACCTCGCCGGAGCCGGCCTGAACCGGCGCTCCATGCGCGTTCAGCGCCAGGAAGCAAAGTAAGGAGAAACATGCGACTCGTCTTCCTGTCGCGTATCTACCGATAGTCGATTTGTCGTGTCGAGATTGGACGTTCATCGTGTTCGTCTATTTTTAAAAGTTCAGCGCCGGCGCCGCCTTGTAAGAACGGGGAAATGCACCAGATCGCCAATATGCGCGCCGCGCACAATGGATGAAGGGGCCATCCCGGACCACCGCTTATCCGTCAACTCACCTCCGCCGGGCAGTGGCGCCGTGCGTTCGAACACCTCGCCCGTGACGCTCCAGTTATCTGTCGACGAATCGAACGTGATCTCGCGAACGACCGACCCGGGGATCCGCCCCAACAGCGGCGTGAACGTATCCGGGCTCGCCAGCGTCGTGAACTGATAGCGGAAGCTGCGCCAAAATGGCTGACTCTCACCCGGCGTAATCGTCAGCGGCAATTGCAGCTCCGCGAAGTGGCTGCGCAAATAGTCCTGCGATTTCCCGAGGATGGTGCCGCGGCTGCCTGAACCATAGCTTTGCAGCGGCACCAGTTGCCAAGTGAGCGTTGCATGGTCACCTTGTATATTGCTGATCTCCGGTTCGCCCGGCACTTGGCTCACGTCGGACTTGATCCAGTTCACGGTGCCGCCCTGGCGGCTGACGTCGTAACGCACCGTCGTGCCGTCGCAATGCCCGACGTTGTCGGCCACCCAGCCCGGGATGTCGTCGGCTGCCGCGCGGGCAGCCCACAATCCGTCGACACAGACCTGCAAAGTCTGGTCCGGCAGAGGCTTGCCTACCCACGGCATCGGCGGCACATGCACTGCAGGCGGAGCAGGCGGCACCGGCGGCGGCGCCTTGTGCGCCTTATAGAGGAAATGAGCAGCCACGGCCAAGCTCACCGCCGCAAACGATACGAAAGCTGCGATACGTGTCCAGTTGCGCCGCACCGATCGCAATTTGACCGGCGCCTTGCTAAAGCGCTCTCGCAGCGAATCGGACGGACTCGCACCGCCGATTTGCCAAGCGGCGGGACAAACGATCTCGGTCCAGGGCTCCGTAGTCAGCCCCTCGTCGAACTCGACACGCGCCTGTGCCTCATTCTCGAACGCCTTGTCATAAACGATCGACGTATCGGCCCGGATGCCGAGCAAAATCCATGCGCCGTCATCCGAACGCCAGACACCGTAAACAGATCCGCTACAAGCCGCGGCCACGGCCGCCGCCAAAACCGGCAACCCTGGCCGGTGCCCGATGAGCGCATCACCGAGCCCGTATTGCGGCAGCGTGTCGGCGTGAATCGGGTACAGGCACATGACGCCGGCGCCAAGCCGCGCGGCACTTTCGCGCGCCTCCCCGATCAACGACCTTTGATCGGGCGCGCTATTCCAAATCAGACTGGCGGCATAGGAGCGTTTCCCCAGGCGGACCACGCCCACCAACTCGGCAGGCGTGGTGCCGAACTGTTCGCCTTGCTGCTCGATATTCATGTCGTTCCGGCTCAGTTGTAGCCGGCCAGCGAACCCGAATGGTCGAGCACTACCGGCGTGATACAGATCACGAGGATCTGGCGCGAGTGGCTCCCGCTACGCGAACCGCCTAGCAACTTGAAGTCCGGACTGCCGATTCCATTGTCGGACGACTTGTCGTTCAATGCCTCGAAACCCGCCAGCACCAGCGTCGCCCCATTGCGGATCATGGCTTCTTGAATGAACGAGCGCTGATTGATGTTCGGCACCTGCAGCTTCTGGCCATTACCGATATCGACGCTATCGAACCCGCGGTCCTTACCCGCCAGCGCGGACAGATTGACGCTGTATTGGAGCAGAACTTCGCCGTCGTCCAATACCTTCGGTAGTACGGTCAATGAGAAACCCGAGCTGACCATCGACGCAGAGGCATTCGACGACGACGACGAGTCGTTCACCGTGGTGCCGAGCTGCGCAACGTAGCCTTTCGTGTTCCCGACTTGCAGCGGCACCGGCTGGCCGGACATCGTCGTGACCGCCGCGGTCGTCACGATGCTCGTGTTGCCAAGCGAGTCGAGCGCGTTGAGAATGGCTTTCGAATCTTTGAACTTTCCGCCTGTCAGGCTGATCATCGCCGCCGCCGGCAAGTCCGACGCGCCCGCTGCCGCCTTGCCGAGGCCCGAGGAACCGAGCGCGGCGTTCAGCACGCCGCCGCCTTGGAATGCAGCGGCCAGCGAGAACTGCCAATCCGAAGTGGCGCCGATGTTGACGCTGTACATTTCGACTTTGACCGTCACCTGGCGCAGCAACTGTTTATTGACGCTCTCGATGTAGTCGGCAACCCGGGCGATCTGTGACGGCGGCGCTGTCACCGTAATCGACGACATACTCGTCGACGCACTGAATTTGCCATTACCGCCAAGGATCGTCTGCAGCGTTTTTTCCAGGTCCTTCCAGAAATCGAGCGCGACCGTGATCGACGCGCTCTGCGACGCGCCCACCGACAAGCCCGAACCGGAGTCGCCGGAACCACCCGAACCGCCTCCCGAGCTACCGGAGCTACCGGAGCCACCACCTCCCGAGCCACCGGAGCCGCCGCCGCCCGAACTCCCGCTACCGCCAATCCCGGCGTTGACGTTCGAATCCGCCTTCACGACCGTCGGCATCGTGATGAGCGTGAAGGTACGCGTGACGTTGCGCTCGAACTCGATGCGCCCGTCGCGGTAAGTCCAGTTGATGTCGAAATAGGCCGCGGTCTGGTTGAGAAATCCCGACAAACTGCCCCTGTAGTTGACGTGCATTTTTGCCTGCGAGGAAGATGCCAAGCCGCCCGAAAACAACATCGGCGTTGCCTGGCCATGATCGGGAAGGCCGCGTATGTCCACGTCGGGAACCTTGCCCGTCGCGGCGGCGTTGAGCGCCGCGGCCAGATCGTTTGCCGTGCCGCGCGAGCCACCGCGCGTGGCGCCGCCCCCCGGCCTGCCCGGCGCGGCATCCGTCGTGGATTCGAAGACGTCCACCGAAAACGAAACAGGAATGCCGGTCGCCTGAGCGATCAGTTCGCCGAGCGCTTTCAGGCCCAGCGGGGAGGCTGAGACCAAGCGCACGCTCTCCTGCTCGAAGCGAGCCGGCAGCACCTGCCCCGCATGCGTTTTGACGGCCTGAGCGCCGAGGTAGACGCCGTCATGCACCTGGATCTTCGACATATCCGCGCGATTCGAGGTTTGCTGCGCCTCCTTTGCCAGACTGGACGCCTTGGTTTCATCGTCTTTTCCCGCTTGTTCTGCCTGGCGGTACGTCGTGCTCGCACACGCGCCGAAAAGACAACTCGACACGATCGCGGCGATCAGCCTGGTAGAGGCTGGGTATCCGATTTTTTTCATCACTCTTACTGGCGCACGCGAAGCATGCCGCCCAAAAAACGTTTGGCCAAATCAAGAAGGGACCGTATGAGACCAGCGGTGTGCCTCGCTTCCACGCTACGGCGCAAGCACACCAACCGATCTATCGACTAGGATTGTTTTTGATCACGAGCACACGATTCCCTTTGTAAATATCCGGATAAATCGGTGGCGAAACATTTCCCAACGCGGCCAGCATGGACGTTACGGCACTGACAAAATCCCCATTGAACGTCGCCTCCGCGTCGATCCGATAGCTATATTCCGATTTCCATACGAGCGTCCAACCTGCGCGGCGGCACCAATCAGTCAATACCGCTTGCAATTGGCCATCCCGCGCGACTGTCCAGCGTTGCGACGGAGGTGAAGACGGAGATGGTTTCTCTTCAGGTACGCCATCTGTCGATTTCGGAGTTGACGCCTGCTGAACTGACTTGACCAACGCCTGAACGAGATTGCGCGTCGCGTCTGTCAGCATCGTGTTCGGATCGTGTGACGGAGCCGCGGAAGATGCCGATGAAGTTGGCGCTACCTCAGTCGTTGCAGCCCTAGCTGGGGACAAAATGCCGCTAGCAATCCAGATAGGCACCACAAACTTCACGCAAATTCTGAATAGGCGCATTAATTTATAGATGTATGACACCAGCCTCTCACATTTCTCATGCTATCCGAGATCAATGGAATATTGATATCCACCGAGTCACGATTCGCGCCACTGTTACTTTTCCTATGGGCCGACCAAGAATTTGGCCGACCCAATACGGCACCCCAACGGCTTACTTCAATACCCATTCAATCTTGGCTAACCCATTGGCAGCAGCGCCGGTGTTGCATGCCGTTTGCGCATCAGAAGGACTCAAGGGCGTTGTTGACGGCGTTGTCGCACCATTAACAGATATGCTCACCATCTGCGATCCCAATTGCTGCGACGCAAACGCCGCACAGGCGCCGACGGGAATGCCCTCGAATGTGACATCGTAATTAGTTTTTACCGCATCCACCGCCACCGTCACCGCGCCATTCCAGGGATTCTTCAGATCACCTGTCGTCGCATCCTGCATACTTGGCGGAATCGACGAGTTTCCCTTGAGCACCACATTTGACAAATTCGTATAGTCAGATTGCCCCGCATATAACGTTTGAACCGCAGTCTGGATCGAACCCAGCTCGCCCAACGCGCTTTGCAATCGATTATTATCGGAAGCCGATTGGTAGTACAGCATCACACCCGCCACGACCACGGCGGATAGCGCCAGCACCATCGATGCCTCGATCAGCGTCAGACCTTGCTCACGACGCTTACGGAAGAGTTTTTTACATTTCACCATATACCACCCCATTTGAAACTGACAAAATCCTTCATTGCCCCGGAAACGCAATAAATCCAAAGCGGATTACAGCGATACGAAACCAGACGAAAGATATAACGCCCTCTATTTCAGGGTCCATATAATTTTATTTCCTGCAGAGGTCGTGACATCGCACGCCGTCTGCGCCCCGTCTGGTGTAAATGGCTGCCCTGCGGTAGGCGCGTCTGTGCTATTCACCTTGACACTCACCATCTGTGACCCGAGTTGCTGAGATGCAAAAGGTACACAACCACCAGCGGGCACGCCATCGAATTCCACCGTATATTGAGTTGGAGTTGCGGCAACCACATCCACCTTCACCTCCGCATTCCACGGATTCGTGAGTTTATTATTTGCCACATCCTGCATACTCGGCGGAATCGACGAATTTCCGATCAGCCCCTTAGTTGCCAAACCCGTATAGTCCGACTGCCCCGCATACAATGTTTGCACTGCTGTCTGAATCGAACCCAGCTCACCCAATGCACCTTGCAAGCGATTATTATCGGAAGCCGATTGGTAATAAAGCATCACACCAGCCACGACCACGGCGGACAATGCCAGCACCATCGATGCTTCAATCAGCGTCAAACCTTTCTCGCGGCGCTGACGCATCAAGCCATCGCGCTTAGATACCAACGATTTCATACCACCCCCAACAACATTTGATTAAACATGGATTGCGCGACCACGAATTCAAACACTTAGTCCGCGCCAACGAAATTTCGCGAACTCAGACAGAGCAGCCGGCATCGATATATTAGTTCGCGCAATAGTCTGATGAAATAATCGACAGCCATTTCGGACAATGGGAAGCGCATTTTTAAGAATTCCTTAAGAACCATTGAAAGTCTTAAGAAGATCGAGTAGCGCGTTGGGATTCTGTTGACCTCGGCGGAACGCAACTGCCGGAGTGCTGGATGAAGTGTGTCGTTGTGCTGAACGAAGCCGAGGAGCAGACGTTGCAAAAGACCTGCGCGTCGTGGACTTCATCAATGGCCTGCTCGTTGCAGGCGACGCCCGACCGACGGTAATGAGGGAAGGCATGTGAGGCGGATTTCCGCGCTGCTACCGCGCTCTCGCGCTTCAATGAGGAATAAGAGCCGAACAACGAGAAACCCGTTGGCGGCGATGCACGGCGATGAAACGCGCGCCAGCGCCTCTGGAAATGCCCGAGGCACGCGGGCTGGAGGCGTGATTTCGCCGGCGGTCAATCGCCTCGGCCGGAAGTTGTTCAGTGCGTTGCGACGCGCCTCGGACTCGCGTCTCGACGAGTGACGGCGCTTGCTCGACGTCTTTGCCGGGCGTCGAGCCCTCGTGCCTTCACGCCTTCACGCCTTCACGCCTTCACGCCTTCACGCCTTCAAATACTGCTCGCGACCGCCGAGCCAGCGCGCCAGATGTTGCGTCACCACCTCGGGGTGCTCGGCGATCAACCGCGCCGCCGCTTCGCGGGCCGGCTCGATGAGCCAAGCATCGTTCTGCAGGTCGGCAAAGCGCAGCATCGCGGCGCCCGACTGACGCGCGCCAAGAAACTCGCCCGGGCCACGGATCTCCAAATCGCGTCGCGCAATCTCGAAGCCGTCCGTCGTCTCCCGCATCGTCTGCAACCGCGCACGCCCCGCGATCGACAACGGCCCGCTGTACAGCAACACGCACGCCGACGCCTGGCTGCCGCGCCCCACGCGCCCGCGCAACTGATGCAGCTGCGCAAGCCCGAAGCGCTCGGCATGCTCGATCACCATCAGCGACGCGTTCGGCACGTCGACCCCAACCTCGATCACCGTCGTCGCGACGAGCAACTGCACCTCGTTGCGCGAGAACGCGTCCATGACCGCAGCCTTCTCGGCCGGCGCGAGCCGGCCATGCACCAAGCCCACCCGCAACTCCGGCAGCGCGGCCACCAGCGTCTCGAACGTCTCGACCGCCGTTTGCAGTTGCAGCGTCTCGCTTTCCTCGATGAGCGGACAGACCCAATACACCTGCCGGCCGGTCAGCGCCGCTTCGCGCACCCGGCCGATCACCTCTTCACGGCGCGCGTCGGAAATGAGCTTCGTGACGATCGGCGTGCGGCCCGGCGGCAGTTCGTCGATCGTCGACACGTCGAGGTCGGCGTAATACGTCATCGCCAGCGTGCGCGGAATCGGCGTGGCCGACATCATCAGCTGGTGTGGCTGAAAATCGCTCGCGCCGTCCGCCGCGCGGTGCGCCTTCGCGCGCAGCGCCAGCCGCTGCGCCACGCCGAAACGGTGCTGCTCGTCGACGATGACGAGGCCGAGCCGCGCGAATTCGACGGTGTCCTGAATGATCGCGTGCGTGCCGATCACGAGCTGCGCGGCACCGGACGCGGCCGCCTCGAGCGCCGCGCGCTTGTCCTTCGTCTTCAAGCTGCCCGCCAGCCATGCGACCGTCACGCCGAGCGGCTCGAGCCAGCCGCGCAGCTTGCGCGCGTGCTGCTCGGCGAGGATTTCGGTCGGCGCCATCATCGCGGCCTGATAGCCGGCATCGATCGCCTGGGCGGCCGCCAGCGCGGCGACGACCGTCTTGCCGCTGCCGACGTCGCCCTGCAGCAGACGCTGCATCGGATGCGGCGCGGTGAGATCGGCCGAAATCTCGGCGACGACGCGCGTTTGCGCCCCCGTGAGCGCAAACGGCAACGCCCCGGCCAGACGCGCGCTCAGCGAGAGCGCCTCGCTTTCGGCGCGGCGCGGCATGACCGGCGCGGTGCGCAAGCGGCGCTCATCGTGCGCCCGCTTGAGCGAGAGCTGCTGCGCGAGCAGTTCGTCGAACTTGATGCGCGACCACGCCGGGTGGGTGCCGTCGATGAGCGCCGCTTCGTCGGCATCGGCGCTCGGGTGATGCAAGGTGCGCACCGCCTGCGCGAGCGGCGGCAGCTCGAGCGGTTGGCAGTAGGTGCGTGCCACCGACTCGGGCAGCAATTCGGGCAACGGCGTGCGTGCGAGCGCGTTGTCGATGGCCTTGCGCAGATACGCCTGCGAGACACCGGCCGTACTCGGATAAACGGGGGTCAGCGCTTGCGGCAGCGGCGTGTCGTCGTCGACGGGGCGCACGCTCGGGTGCACCATCTCGAGGCCGAAAAAACCGCCACGCACGTCGCCGCGCACGCGCAGACGCTGGCCGATGGCCATCTGCTTGACCTGCGAGCCGTAGAAATTCAGAAACCGCAGCATCAGCTCGTCGCCAGCCGCGTCGCGCAGCTTCACGACGAGTTGCCGGCGCGGCCGGTAGGCGATTTCGTTGTCGAACACGATGCCCTCGGTCTGCGCGGTTTCGCCGGGCAACAGCTCGCCGATCGGCGTCAGCGAGGTTTCGTCCTCATAGCGCATCGGCAGATGCAGCACGAGATCGATATCGCGCGTGAGTCCGAGCTTGGCAAGCTTGTCGGCCGTCTTGGGCAGCTTGGCGGCTGGCGCGGACGCCGCATCGTCACTCGTCCCCGCCTTCTTCGACGGGGCCTTTTTCTTACGCGGCGGCACGGCATCGGCCGCATCGATCGCCGCGTCAGGTTGCCCCACGTCGAGCGCCGGCGCACGGGCGCGAGGCGCGGCGACGCGCGGTTCGCTGGCGGCGGGGTCGTCGATGGACTCGAGCGGGCGTCGGCGGGGCAAGGGCATCAGTGTCTTCGCAAGTACAATATCGGTTTTATCGAACGCGGCGCACACCGCGACAACCAGGCCGGTGCACCACCGCGATCATAGCGGCTCGCAAGCCCGGCCGGCCAAGCCGCTCACCGCCGATCAACGCAGCATGTTCACGCTTTCCGATTTCGATTTCAATCTGCCGCCCGAGCTCATTGCGCAAGAAGCGCTCAAGGAGCGCAGCGCCAGCCGTCTGCTCGAGGTCGACACCACTGTCGCGCCCGCGCGTCTCGTCGACCGGCATTTCGCCGAGTTGCCCGAGTGCATCGCGCCCGGCGATCTGCTCGTGTTCAACGATACCAAGGTGCTCAAGGCGCGCTTCTTCGGACAAAAGGCCAGCGGTGGCAAGATCGAGGTGCTGATCGAGCGCCTGACCGGCGAGCGCACGGCGCTGGCACAGATCCGTGCGAGCAAGAGCCCCGCGCCCGGCACGCTGCTCCGCCTTGCAGATGCATTCGACGTGACGGTCGGCGAGCGTGTCGAACCGTTCTACACACTGCATTTTCCCGAATCGTGCCTCGATCTGATCGAGCAATACGGCCGGCTGCCGCTGCCGCCCTATATCGAACACGATCCCGACGCAACCGACGAGACGCGCTACCAGACCGTCTTTGCGCAGAACCCGGGCGCCGTCGCCGCGCCGACGGCCGGCCTGCACTTCGACGATGCGCTGCTCGCGCGGCTCGATGCGCGCGGTGTCGAACGCGCGACGTTGACGCTGCACGTCGGCGCGGGCACGTTCCAGCCCGTGCGCGTCGAGAACATCGCCGAACACAAGATGCACACCGAGTGGTATCAGCTGCCGCAATCGCTCGTCGATAAAATCGCCGCGACGCGCGCGCGCGGCGGGCGCGTGATCGCGGTCGGCACGACCTCGCTGCGCGCGCTCGAAGCGGCGGCGCGCGACGCCGAGGCCGCAGGTAGACCGCTTGCCGCGACATCAAACGAGACCGATATTTTCATCACGCCGGGCTATCGTTTCCGCATCGTCGACCGGCTCGTGACGAACTTCCACCTGCCGAAGTCGACGCTGCTGATGCTGGTGTCGGCGTTTGCGGGAGTCGAGACGATCCGCGCGGCGTACCGGCATGCGATCGACGCACGCTATCGATTTTTCAGCTATGGCGACGCGATGTTATTGACCCGAACAGGCGACAACGCGTAGCACAGCTGTTCTAGCCGCTTCCCTCGCCGCCGGGCCTGGCCCAGGCGGCGCTTCATCTTATGCGCCGGACTGTTTTCCGGTAGCAACTGGAGTCTTATACATGACCGACGGTCATAGTCATACCCACGCCCACGACACCTCCTCGGCCGCGCCCGACATCGACGGCCTCAAATTCGAGCTGCTGACGACCGACGGCCAGGCGCGCCGCGGACGCGTCACCCTGAACCACGGCGTCGTCGAGACGCCGATCTTCATGCCGGTCGGCACCTATGGCACCGTCAAGGCGATCCAGCCGCGCGAGCTCGAAGAAATCCGCGCGCAGATCATCCTCGGCAACACGTTTCACCTGTGGCTGCGCCCCGGCCTGGAGACGATCGCGGCACACGGCGGCCTGCACGGCTTCATGGGATGGCGCCGGCCGATCCTGACCGATTCGGGCGGCTTCCAGGTGTTCTCGCTCGGCGATCTGCGCAAGATCACCGAGGATGGCGTCACGTTCGCGTCGCCGATCAACGGCGACAAGCTGTTCCTGTCGCCCGAGATCTCGATGCAGATCCAGAAGGTGCTGAATTCCGACATCGTCATGCAGTTCGACGAGTGCACGCCCTACTCGACGAACGGCGTGCCTACGACTCATGAGGAAGCCGCCGACTCGATGCGCATGTCGATGCGCTGGGCCAAGCGGTCGATCGACGAATTCCGGCGTTTGGACAACCCCAACGCGCTGTTCGGCATCGTCCAGGGCGGCATGTACGAGGATTTGCGCGACGAATCGCTCGCGGGCTTGGCCGAAGTGGGTTTCCACGGCCTGGCCATCGGCGGCCTGTCGGTCGGTGAGCCGAAGGAAGACATGATGCGGGTGCTGAACCATATCGGCCCGAAGCTGCCCGCCGACAAGCCGCACTACCTGATGGGCGTCGGCACCCCCGAGGACCTCGTGGCCGGCGTCTCGGCCGGTATCGACATGTTCGACTGCGTGATGCCGACCCGCAATGCGCGCAACGGCTGGCTATTTACGCGCTTCGGCGACATCAAGATCCGCAACGCCACCCACAAGAACTCGCTGCGCCCGCTCGACGAAACCTGCGGCTGCTATACCTGCCGCAACTTCACGCGCGGCTATTTGCACCACTTGCACCGCGTCGGCGAAATTCTCGGCGCGCAGCTCAATACGATTCACAATCTGCACTACTACCTCGAATTGATGGGCGAAATGCGCACCGCGATCGAGACGCATTCGTTCGAGGCGTTCCGCAAGCGCTTCCACGAGGATCGCGCCAAAGGCGTCGACTAGCGTCCGGCCCGCGCCGCGGGCCGCATCCGACGGACCTTTCAGAACACCAGCACGCGACGCCGTCCCGAAAAACGGCGGTGGTAAAATACGCGGCTATTTTGCGATCGCCTTAGATCGCTCTTAACGGAGAAACCAGCGTGTCGTTCATTCCAAATGCATTCGCGCAAGGCGCCACTGGCGGCGCAGAATCGAGCCTGATGAGCTTTCTGCCGCTCATCCTCATGTTCGCGGTGCTGTACTTCATCATGATTCGCCCCCAGATGAAGCGCCAAAAGGAGCATCGCAACATGCTCTCCGCGATGGCGAAGGGCGATGAAGTGGTCACGAACGGCGGCATCGTCGGCAAGGTGACGAAGGTCGGCGAAGCGTACGTGAGCGTCGAAGTCGCCGAAGGCACGGAAATCACCGTGCAGAAGTCCGCCGTCACGACGATTCTCCCGAAAGGCACGATCAAGTCGCTTTGATGCTGTTCCTTATCGCGTCCGGCGCGCTAACGCGCCCATGATGCGCCGGACAGTGCCCGCCTGCTGCGCCGCTTTGGGCCAGCAGAGGGCATGCCGGACGCGGTGCTTTCACGCCAACTTTCCCGTTCGGCTAATCCCATGAATCGTTACCCTCTCTGGAAATATGTCGTGATGGTCGTGGCGCTCGCCATTGGCCTTCTGTACACATTGCCCAATTTCTACGGCGAAGCACCGGCAGTGCAGGTGCTGAGCGGCAAGGCGACGGTCAAGCTCGACTCGTCCACGCTCTCGAGCGTCGAAGCCGCGCTCGCCGCCAATCAGATTCAACCTGACGACATCACGTTCGACAGCGCCTCGGCCAACGCGAACATTCGCGTGCGCCTGAAGGACACCGACACGCAGCTGCACGTGAAGGACCTGCTGCAAAAGACGCTGAACCCCGATCAGGCCGATCCGCAGTACGTCGTCGCGCTCAATCTGCAAAGCGCCTCGCCGCGCTGGCTGACCGCGCTGCACGCGCTGCCGATGTACCTCGGCCTCGACCTGCGTGGCGGTGTGCACTTCCTGATGCAGATCGACATGGCCGGCGCGCTGAACAAGCGCCTCGACTCCGACGCCTCCGATGCGCGCACGCTGCTGCGCGACAACAACATCCGCGAAGGCGGCGTGAATCGCGTGGGTCAGTCGGTCGTCATCGACTTCGCCGATGCGAATGTCGCCGAAACGGCACGCACCCAGCTCACCCGCACGATCACCGAACTGCAATGGGCCACGCAGCCCGCGGCAGGCGGCGGCGTCCAGCTCGTCGGCACGTTCACGCCGGCCCAGCAGCGCGCCGTCGAGGAAGCGGCGGTCAAGCAGAACATCACGACGCTGCACAACCGGGTGAACGAACTCGGCGTGTCCGAACCCGTCATCCAGCAGCAAGGCGCCGACCGTATCGTCGTCGAGCTGCCCGGCGTGCAGGACACGGCGAAGGCCAAGGAAATCATCGGCCGTACGGCGACGCTCGAAGCGCGCCTGGCCGATCCGGTCAACACGCACCCGGCGGCCGGCGAACCCGTGCCCCCCGGCGACGAGCTCTTCACCGAAGGCGCCCAGGCACCGGTGCTGCTGCGCAAGCAAGTGATCTTCACGGGCGACAGCATCATCGACGCGTCGGCCGGTTTCGACGAGCATCAGCGTCCGTCGGTCAACATCCGCCTGAACTCGGCCGCGGGCCGCGCCGTGCGCAGCGTCTCGCGCGACAACATCGGCAAGCCGATGGCGATGGTGCTGTTCGAGAAGGGCAAGGGCCAGGTGCTCACCGTCGCGACGATCCAGTCCGAGCTCGGCGACCGCTTCCAGATCACGGGCCAACCGACGCCGCAATCGGCCACCGACCTCGCGCTGCTGCTGCGCGCCGGCTCGCTGGCCGCGCCGATGGACATCATCGAAGAGCGCACGATCGGCCCGAGCCTCGGTGCGGACAACATCAAGAAGGGCTTCGACTCGGTCGTCTACGGCTTCGCCGCGATCGCCGTGTTCATGGTCGCGTACTACATGCTGTTCGGCCTCGTGTCGGTGATCGGCCTGTCGGTGAACCTGCTGTTGCTGGTGGCCGTGCTGTCACTGCTGCAAGCCACGCTGACGCTGCCCGGCATCGCCGCTATCGCGCTCGCGCTCGGTATGGCGATCGATGCGAACGTGCTGATCAATGAACGCGTGCGCGAAGAACTGCGCCACGGCGCACCGCCGCAGCTCGCGATCGAGAACGGCTACGCGCATGCGTGGGCCACGATTCTCGACTCGAACGTCACGACGCTGATCGCCGGCCTCGCGCTGCTCGCCTTCGGTTCGGGCCCCGTGCGCGGCTTTGCGGTCGTGCACTGTATCGGCATCCTGACCTCGATGTTCTCGGCCGTGTTCTTCTCGCGCGGTCTCGTGAACTTCTGGTACGGCGGCAAGAAGAAGCTCAAGACGCTCGCGATCGGCCAGGTCTGGCGTCCGCAAACGACTGAAAGCTTGGACTATCAAGGCGCCGAAGTGCTCGAAGAAGCGAGCACGGCCGGCAAGACGGCCGCGCCGGCTGCCCGCACGCAGTCCGCACGCGGCGGCAAAGCCACGTTGCGCAACCGCGCGCAGCCGGGCGTGACGCCCAAGAAACCGGGCTCGTCCCGCTAACGGCCCGGGGAGACGAACATGGAATTTTTCCGCATCCGCAAAGACATTCCGTTCATGCAACGCGCGTTGATCTTCAACGCGATCTCGTTCCTGACCTTCTTCGCGGCCGTGTTTTTCCTGCTGCACCGTGGGCTGCATCTGTCAGTCGAGTTCACGGGCGGCACGGTCATCGAAGTGCAGTATCCGCAGGCCGCGCAGCTCGAGCCCGTACGCACGACGCTCGACACGCTCGGCTATGCCGACGCGCAGGTGCAGACGTTCGGCACCGCGCGCAGCGTGCTGATCCGTCTGCCGTTGAAGACGGGCCTGACCTCCTCGCAGCAGAGCGATCAGGTCATGGGCGCGCTGAAGGCACAGAACGCGCAGGCGCAACTGCAACGCGTCGAATTCGTGGGGCCGCAAGTCGGCAAGGAACTGGCCACTGACGGTCTGATGGCGCTCGCGTGCGTCGTCATCGGCATCGTCATCTACCTGTCATTCCGCTTCGAATGGAAGTACGCAGTCGCCGGCATCATCGCGAACCTGCACGACGTCGTGATCATTCTGGGCTTCTTCGCGTTCTTCCAGTGGGAGTTCTCGCTGTCGGTGCTGGCGGCCGTGCTGGCCGTGCTCGGCTACTCGGTCAACGAGTCGGTCGTCATCTTCGACCGGATTCGCGAGACGTTCCGCCGCGAGCGCAAGATGGGCGTGATCGAAGTCATCAACCACGCGATCACGAGCACGATGTCGCGCACGATCATCACGCACGGCTGCACGCAGATGATGGTGCTGTCGATGTTCCTGTTCGGCGGCCCGACGCTGCACTACTTCGCGCTGGCGCTGACGATCGGCATTTTGTTCGGCATCTACTCGTCGGTGTTCGTCGCTGCCGCGCTGGCCATGTGGCTCGGCGTCAAGCGCGAGGACCTGCTCAAGGAAAAGCGCGCGAGCCACGATCCGAACGACCCGAACGCCGGCGCGCAAGTCTGACGGCGTTCGATACCAGGCGGGATTAGCGCCCCGCCGCGGCTGCCGCGCCATACGTGGCGGCAGCCGCAAGCTGCTCACAGCGCGCTTGCCCTCCCCTCCTGCTGTCATTTCCCCGCTTCTCTTGCCTGCTCACCCAGCCCAGCCGTTTGCTGGTGGCGTGCGATCGCGCCCGGCCCTATGCCTGGCCGCCAGCGCCCCGACCGCGCTTAGCCCTTAGCCAACCGCCCCGACGTTCAGCATGCGATGCCTGGCTGGGCTCACGCGTACGGCCAACGCCCCGATGCACAGTGTCGCGAGGCAAACGATCGGCACGAGCATCGGCGCGCTGGCCGTGCCCACCGTCTTCGCAACGAACGGCATCAGGTTCTGGCTGAAGAATCCACCCAAATTACCAATCGAATTGATCGCGGCCACGCTCGCGGCAGCACGTGCACCTGCGAAGAAACGCGGCGGCAGCGACCAGAAGCACGGATACAGCAGCGGAATGCACATGCCGCCGAGCACGAGCGCGGTGAAGCGCGCCCCCGTCGACGGCAGCAAGAAGCTGCCGGCAAAGCCCAGCGCGCCGACCACGGCGATCAGGCCCATCGCCGTGACGACTTCGCCCGAGCGACGCAGCTTGCCCGGCAGCCACAGCAGCAGCAACGTCGCACCCGCCCACGGCAGCATGTTCAGCATGCCGTTCGCGACGTCGGTCACGCCGAAGCTCTTCACGAGCGTGGGCAGCCAGTAGGTGACGCCGTACAGCGACGTCGACATCAGCATGTAGGTAACGGCAAAGAGCAGCACACGCCAATCGAAGAACGCCATCCAAGGATGCCCGCTGGTCGCCTCTTGAGACTGCTCGCGTACGAGCGCCGCCCGCGCGATGCGCTTTTGCTCGTCGCTGAGAAAGCGCGCATCTTCGATCGAGGCAGGCAGCAACCGTAGCGCAGCCACCGCGACCAGCACCGCCGGCAGCCCTGTCGCGACGAACACCCACTGCCAACCGGCCAGCTGCGCGATGCCGTTCATGCCGAGCAACGCCCCGCCGATCAGCGAGCCCAGCATGTTCGCGAGCGAGCTGCCGAGCGTGAACACACCCAACACGCGCGTGCGGTAGCTCTGCGGAAACCACAGCGTCAGATAGTAGATGACGCCCGGATAGAAGCCGGCTTCGGCCACGCCGAGCGCGAACCGCAACACGCAGAAAACGGGCATCGAACGCGTAAAGGCCATCGCCACCGTCACGGCCCCCCACGTCAGCATGATGCGCGCCAGCCACATGCGCGCGCCGAACTTGTGCAGCGCCAGCGTGCTCGGCACTTCGAACAACAGATAGCCGATGAAGAACAGCGACGACGCGAGCCCATACGCGGCCTCCGTCATGCCGAGGTCGTGCCGCATCTGCAGCTTCGCGAAGCCGACGTTCTGACGATCGATGAACGCGATCAGAAACATCAACACCAGAATCGGCAACAGGTGCCGCGCCATTTTCGCCATCACTTGGCGCTCGTCTTGCGCCGTATCCTGCATCGTCATCGCTTTCCCCCGTCGTTTGTTATCGGTCTGCTATCGATCTGTTGTCGTGGCATCGCCGCGCACCGAATGAAACCGGCGGCGCGATGCGTTCGTCTCACTTCGAACCCGCGTGGCCCCGCTTCACTTGAAGCCGAGCACGCGGCGCGCCGCCGTGAGCGCGATCAGGCTCACGACGGCCGCGAACATCATGTAGAAGCTCGGCGCGACCTTGTCACCCGTGACGCGAATCAGCCACGTAATGATGAATGGCCCGAAGCCGCCGAAGATCGTCACGGCGATGTTGTACGCCAGCGACATGCCCGTCGTGCGCGTAGCAACCGGGAAAATCTCGGCGAGCAGGGCCGGCAATGCAGCAAAGTAGCCGGTGACGGCAAGGCCGAGCACGATCTGCACGACGATGAGCGTCGCCGCATTGGGGCTCGCCACGAGCCACGTGAATGCCGGGTAGATGACGACGAGCATCAGCGCGCCGGATGCAAGCATGATGCCGGTCCGCCCGACCTTGTCCGACCAGTGGCCGATGAACGGCGCACCCACCATCTGGATCGCGCCCGTCAGGACGATGGCCGAGAACGAAATCGACGGCGCAAGTCCCAGCTGCTTGATGCCGTAGGTCGGCATGAACATGACGAGATAAGTGGCCACGGTGCCGACCGCGACGATGCCGATCGCAATCGACAGACGCACCTTGTGCCCCACGAACGTATCGCGCAGCGGCGTGGCCGTCGTCTCCGTCGCCAGGAATTCGGGCGTCTCGTCGACGTTCGCGCGAATATAGTAGGCAATCGGCCCGAGCAGCAAACCGAACACGAACGGCACCCGCCAGCCCCAGGCCGCCAGCGCCTCGGGCGAAAGCCTGCCCGTCAGCACGGCGCCGAACACCGCCGCGAGCACGGTCGTGAGTCCTTGGCTCGCGACTTGCCAGCTCGAGAAGAAGCCACGCCGGTGCGGCACGTGCTCGGCCAGAAATGTCGTCGCGCTGCCGAATTCGCCGCCGGCCGAGAACCCCTGCATGAGCCTCGCCAGCACGAGGATCACCGGGGCTGCGATGCCGATCGTCTCGTAGGTCGGCAGCACGGCGATCATCGCGGTGCCCAGCATCATCAACAGAATCGACCGCGTGAGTGCTGCCTTGCGGCCCGCGCGATCGGCGTAGGCGCCGATCACGATCGCGCCGAGCGGGCGCATGAAGAACGACACGCCGAACGTGCAAAGCGTGAGCAACAATGAAACGGTGTCGTTGCCGGTCGGGAAGAACAGCTTCGCGATCACGACCGCGAAAAAGCCGAATACAACGAGATCGAACCACTCGAGCGCATTGCCGATGGAGGTGGCCACCACGGCTCGCCAGACGTTCTGACGCGTGCCCGCCGATGCTGCCGTCAACGTGTCACTCATTGCTTGTCTCCCGTGTGTCGAAGGAAATCGTGGCGATGATGCCCGTCTCGTTTTGCTTGTTCCAGCTCGTTCCGGCTTGTTCCCGCTTGTTCGGCTCGTGGCCGCATGCGGCGCGCGGCCAATTAGATGCGCATGCAACCAATGTGGCGGCTGCGGCCAAGTATGGACCGCAAAGTTGACATGCGCAACGCGCAAGCTACAACGAAAAAAACCGCCACGCACCCTATCGGTGCGAGGCGGTTTTGTCGCGGCGCGGCGCGCAGGCCGCGTCGCTGCGATGCCGCTGGCTTACTGCTTGATGCCTTCGGCCTGAATTTCCAGCGCGGTCTTCATGTTGAAGCCGTACTTCTGGCCGAAGTCGAGGCCAAAATCGGCGCGATTGAATTCGGCGCTCGCTTCGACGCCGCACACTTCACGCTTGAGCATCGGATGCGGCATGCACTTGAACGAGTCGATCTTCAGGTCGACCGGCTTGGTCACGCCGTGCAGCGTCAGCGTGCCGACGACTTCGACGGGCTTGTCGCCGTCGAACTTGATCTGCGTGCCCTTGTAGGTCGCCGTCGGGTACTTCGTGACGTCGAACATTTCGGCGGTTTGCAGGTGCTCGTCGAGCTTCTTGTTGCCGGTGTCGATCGAGGTTGCATCGATCGTCACATCGACGGTGCCCGTCTTCGCTGCGCGATCGAGCGTGACGGTACCCGTAGACTTCGTGAACTTGCCGCGCCACACCGACAGCCCGCCGAAGTGATCGGCCGCGAAGCTCGGATAGGTGTGGGTCGGGTCCAGTTGATACGTGTCGGCGGCGAACGCGGTGCCCGAGACGAAGGCGGCCAGCGCGGCCGCGGCGATGAGAGCGTGCTTCAAATGATTTCTCCTGGTACGGGGGCCGCCGACACTCGGCGACAACGGTTGATAGCGATGTTTCGCTGACTGATTGATGCTTACGACTTTCACGACTTCTTGGCTGCCGTGACGAGGTGGAATTTGATCGACACTTCGTCTGCGACAACCGAGGTGTCCTTCCACTCGCCGGTACCGACATCGAATTGGGAGCGCTTGATCGGCAGCACCCCGTCGAACACCTGCGTCGCGCCCTGCTGCACGACCGTCACGGGCACGACGATCGTTTGCGATTTGCCCTTGATCGTGAGCTTGCCCGTCACGTTATAGCGGTTGGCGCCCGCGGGTGCGATGGCGCTCGAGACGAACGTCGCTTGCGGGAAGGCCTTCGCGTCGAACCAGTCCTTGCCGCGCACCTGCTCGTTGTAGCTCTCGTCGCCGAGGTCGTAGCTGCCGACGTCGACCGTCAGCTTGGCGCTGCCGGCTTGTGCCTTGGCCGGATCGAAGGTGAGCTGCGCGTCGAACTTCTTGAACTTGCCTTCGACAGGCACGTTCATCTGTTTGGAGATCGCCAAGACCGAGCTCTTGGCGATGTCGACCTGGGCGTGCGCCGAACCTGCGGCGACCAGCGACGCCGCGGCGAATGCGGCCAGCATGTAGCGGTAGAACGAAGCTTTCATGTTCATTTCCAATCGGACCTACGTTACTTGAGGAAGGGAAGCATTCTCGCGAGCAAGCCGTCGCGATCGATCCACTGGTGCTTGACGGCCGCCGCCACGTGGACGGCCACGAGGACGGCCAGCCCGTAATTGAGCACCGTGTGCAAGGTCTTGAGCGTCTCCTTGAGCACGGGATCGGGCGCGATGAGTCGCGGCAGCGGCACGATGCCGAAGTACACGACGGGCACGTTCGCGGCCGAACTGTACAGATATCCCGTAACGGGAATCGCAATCATCAGCACATACAGCAGCAGGTGCACGACCTGCGCGGCCACGCGCTGCCAGGCCGACATGCGGCGCGGCAACGGCGGCGCCGCATGCGTGAACCGCCAGACGATGCGCAGCACGGCAAGCGCGAACACCGTCACGCCCATCCATTTGTGCCATGAGAAGTAGCGCAGCTTGGCCGGGGTAAAGCCATGGATGCTGGTCATGACCCAGCCGAGCGTGAAGCCGCACACCATGAGCAGTGCGATGATCCAGTGAAAGGCGATCGCCCCGCGCGTGTAGCTGTCGGACTCGGCAAACGAAGGCTGACGTGCCATGAATATATGTAATGAAGCGTAAGAAAACGGTGACCGTGAAAAGAGGCGCAGGCCGCTCGTGCGATAGCCCTCGGCCCCTCAAGGAATACGGCCGCCATGCTACCCCAAGCAGGAAATGCGTGCGGGCTCGCTTTTCGCTGCATGCCCGCCAAAAGATTCGACCGCGCCAAACGAGCCAGGTGCCGAAAAACGTTCGCACCGCATCCGACCCCGCAGCGCAAAAGCGCCCTTTTGTGCTGCGCAAAATGCCCTTTTGGTAAGATTGGCGCGGGTTTGCGGGGAGATCAGCCGGTTCGCGGCCAGTCCCTTGCAAGCCGTGCTCGACACCGTCGACGCTGGATGCCTATGGATCGAAACGACCTGATTGCATGTCATGAATGCGACGCACTGTTGCACAAACCGCGCTTAGCGGCCAAGTGCAATGCATGCTGCCCACGCTGCGGCGCCACGCTCTATCGCGCGAGCTCGATCCATCTCGAGCGCATTTGCGCGCTCACGCTCGGCGCGTTGATCACGTTCCTGATCGCGCAGGCGTTTCCGATCGTCGAAATCGACATGAGCGGCGTCACGTCGCAAACGACGTTGATCGGCGCGCTCGTGGCGTTGTGGAACGAGGACATGCAACTCGTTGCGATCGCCGTGTTCTGCTCGACGATCCTGTTTCCGCTGACCGAGCTCGTCGCGCTGCTGTACGTGCTGCTGCCGATTCGCGCCGGCGTCGTGCCGCCCGGGTTTCACCGCGTGCTGCGCGCGATCCGCTTCGTACGGCCATGGGGCATGATCGAAGTGCTGATGCTCGGCATTCTCGTCACCATCGTCAAAATGACGAGCCTCGCGCGCGTCGTGCCCGAAGCGGCCCTGTTCGCGTTCGGCGCGCTGACGCTGATGCTCGCGGTCGTGGTGATGTTCGACCCGCACACGATCTGGGACCTCGCCGATGCGCTGCCCTCGCGCCGGGCCGGCGGCACGCTCGCGCCCGACGCACCCCGCGGCGCTTGCGACAATGGTCCGGGCTCGCGATGAAGTACCTTAGCGCTGCGCGCGCCGGCATGATCGGCTGCCATGCCTGCGGCAAGGTGAACGCGTGCGAGACCCCGCCCGACGCCGCCACGCCGCCACCACGCTGCTCGCGCTGCGGCGCGCCGCTCCATCGGCGCAACCCCGACAGCATCACGCGCACGTGGGCGCTCCTGATCGCCGCCGCGCTGCTGTACATCCCCGCCAATCTGCTGCCCGTCCTGCACACGACGTCGCTGTTCGGCGACGAGGACGACACGATCATGAGCGGCGTCGTCTACTTCTGGGTGTCGGGCGACTGGCCGCTCGCCGTCATCGTGTTCGTGGCGAGCATCCTCGTGCCGATGCTCAAGCTGTCCGTGCTCGCGCTGCTCGCGTTCACGGCGCAGCGCCGCTCGCGCTGGCGCCCGCACGAGCGCACGCAGCTCTATCGCATCGTCGAGCGCATCGGCCGCTGGTCGATGCTCGATGTGTTCGTCGTCACGCTGACCGTTGCGCTCGTGCGCTTCAAGTCGCTCGCCGTCATCACAGCCGGCTGGGGGGCGCTCGCGTTCGCGGCCGTCGTCGTGCTGACGATGATCGCTTCCATGCAATTCGATCCGCGCCTCATCTGGGACGACCTCGACCTTGACACCGACGAGGCTCCCCGCACGCCATCAGGACAACAACATGACTAGCCCCCCAGGACAGCCCCCTCAATCGAACGGCGAGAAGCCGCGTGGCCCCGAGGTGCCGGCGCCGCTGAGCGTGCCGAGAAGCCGCTGGCTGCCTTCGCTCGTGTGGCTCGTGCCGCTCGTGGCAGCGCTCGTGGGCATCGCGCTGGTCGTGAAGGCCGTCGTCGATCGTGGCCCCACGATCACGATCAGCTTCTCGACGGCCGAAGGGCTCGAACCCGGCAAGACGAAGGTCAAGTACAAGGACGTCGACATCGGCGCGGTCAAGACGATCCGCCTGTCGCACGACCATACGCGGGTCGTCGTCGAAGTGCAGCTCACCAAGGAAGCCGAAGATTTCGCGGTGCAGGACACGCGGTTCTGGATCGTACGGCCGCGCATCGGCACGAGTGGTGTCTCGGGTCTCGGCACGCTGCTCTCCGGGGCGTACATCGGCGTCGACGCCGGCCACTCGCACGACTCGCAGACCGACTTCGTCGGCCTCGAGAAGCCGCCCGCCGTCACCGGCGACCAGAAAGGCCGGCAGTACACGCTGCACGGCGCGTCGCTGGGCTCAGTCGACATCGGTTCGCCCATCTATTACCGCCGCGTGCAGGTGGGCCAGGTCGTCGGCTTTTCGCTCGACAAGGACGGCAAGGGCGTAACGGTCAACGCCTTCGTCGATGCGCCCTACGACCAGTACGTAGGCAGCAATTCACGCTGGTGGCATGCGAGCGGTGTCGATCTGCGACTCGATTCGAGCGGCCTGAAACTGAACACGCAATCGCTCGCAACGGTCATCGTCGGCGGCATCGCGTTCCAGTCGCCGCCGGGACAGGCCGTCGGTAACGTCGCGCCCGGCGACACCGTGTTCGTGCTCGCCGCCGACGAAGCCGACGCGATGCGCGCGCCGGACGGCCCGCCGCTGACCGTCGTCATGAACTTCGGCCAGTCGGTGCGCGGGCTGTCGGTGGGCGCCACCGTCGACTTCCGCGGCATCGAGCTCGGCGAAGTGACGGGCATCGGCATCGAATACGATCCGAAGGCGCGCGACTTCACGATGCCGGTGACGATGAACCTGTATCCGAACCGCCTCGGCAGGCGGTTCAGCGAGTCGGTGCAGCGCGGCGGCGAGACGGCCGGCAAGGCACTGTTGCGCGACCTCGTCGCACACGGGCTGCGCGGCCAGTTGCGCACCGGCAATCTGTTGACGAGCCAGCTCTATGTGGCACTCGACGTGTTCCCGAAGGCGCCTGCCGTGCAGTTCGACGCGAACCGCACCCCGCTCGAGCTGCCGACCGTGCCCAACACGCTCGAGGAACTGCAGGTGCAGGTGGCCGACATTGCCAAGAAGCTCAATCAGATTCCGTTCGACGAGATCAGCAAGAACCTGAACGGCACGCTCGAGCATGCCGACGGCCTGTTCAAGCAGCTCGACACCGAGCTCGCGCCGCAAGCACGCGACACGCTCGCGGCCGCGCGCAAGACGTTCGACTCGGCACAAGCGGCGCTGCAGCAAGACTCGCCACTGCAATCGGACATGCACCAGGCGCTCGGCCAGCTCACGCAGACGTTGCAATCGCTGAACGCACTCGCCGACTACCTCGAGCGGCACCCCGAATCGCTGCTGCGCGGCAAGGCTCAGGATCAACAACGACCATGACACTCGAACGATTCCCGTACTCCTTGCGCACGCTCGCGCTCGTTGCCGCCTGCGCCGGCGCCGCCATGCTGACGGCTTGCTCGTCGTCGCCGCCGAGCCGCTTTTATACGCTCGGGGCGGGCAGCAGCACCAGCAACGCGGCGACGCCTTCGAACAGCGCCGCGCCTGCGATCAAGCCGGCGTTCCTGATCGAAGTGCCGCCCGTCGACGTGCCGTCGCAGATCGCGCGCAATCAGCTCGTCGTGCAAACGAGCGAGGCGCGCGTCGACGTGCTCGAGCAGGAACGGTGGGCTTCGATGCCGGCCGACGAGATCCGCCGTGCGGTGTCGGGCGACCTGGCCGCTCGGCTCGGCACGTTCGACGTGTTCGGCACGCCGTACCCGGACGGCGTGCCCGTCTATCGCATCAGCGTGAACGTGCAGCGGTTCGAATCGTGGCCGGCCTCGCACACGGTGCTGGCGGCGGTGTGGAGCGTGCGCGCCGTGCATGCGCAATCCGGTTTGACTTGCCGCACGCGCGCAACCGAGCAGGTCGGCGCAGGCTACGACGCGCTGGTCGAGGGTCATCGGCGCGCGCTCGCGCAAATGGCCGACGAGATCACGGTGGCCGTTCGGCAGCTCGCTGCGGGCGCGGGTGCAGGCACGCTCGCGGCTCATCTGCAGGATTGCGCGATCGAGAGCCGATCGCCGACGAAACCGGGCGGCGCGTAACGCGCTTGCATGGTGTTATCGCGTCGCCCTAAAAAGAAAGAAGGGGCCAGGCGACGCGAGCGCAGACAATGGCGTGGCGGGGGCCTCATGCCGCGCCGTTTCATCCCTTGATATGGAATACATCGAATGACAACAAAATCCATACGCCACACGCTGATCGCGGCAGCCATCGCGTTGACCACCGCGGCGCCTGTCATGGGCGCTACCGTCAAGCCGTTCGGACCCGACGCGACGATGCTGTCCGACGACATCGCCTATGACGTGCACGCCGACGGTACGCACATCATGGAAGAAACCGAGCGCGTGCGTATCGACAGCGATCGCGGCATCAAGCGCTACGCACAGATGTCGCTGCATTGCAGCACGTCGCTCGAAGCGCTCGACGTGCTCGAGGCCTACACGACGACGAAGGACGGCAAACGTCTCGACGTTGCGCCCGACAAGATCATCGTTCAGCAAAGTCCCCAGAGTGCCGGTGCGCCGACGTTCGACGACGGCAAGGTGAAGACGGTCGTGTTCTCCGACGTGACCGTCGGTTCGACCGTCACACTGCACGTGCGCAAAACGCAAAAGCAGGCGATGTTTCCGGGACAATTCTCAGCCATCGAACACTTCGGCGATGACAAGCCTATCGAGTCGGCGCGCGTGACGCTGCGCGCGCCTGCCTCGCTGACGTTGCACGTCGATGCGCGGGGCATGCAAGGCGGACGCACCGCGCCAGACGCGCCGGGCATGCAGCGCTGGCAATGGACGCTCGAACATACGAGCGCGCACGTGCCCGAGCTGGGCTCGGTCAGCGTCGCAGACCGCGATCCCTACGTCGCGATGACGACTTTCGCCGATTTTCCGGCGGTCGGTGCTGCATACCTCACGCGCGCCGAGCCGAAGACCGCCGTCACGCCTTCCGTGCGCGAACTGGCCGACTCACTCACCAAGGGCGTAACCGATCGGCGCAAGCAGGCCGAAATCCTCTACAACTGGGTCAGCGAAAACGTTCGCTATGTCGCGATCTATCTGGGCTTCGGCGGTCTCGTGCCTCACGAGGCGAGTGACATCCTCGCCGCCCGCTATGGCGATTGCAAGGACCACGTAACGCTGCTCGAAGCGTTGCTTGCGGCAAAGGGCATCAAGAGCAGCCCTGTGCTCGTCAACGCGGGCGCGACCTACCGGTTGCCGAAGGTGGCCGCCCCGCTCGGCGTGTTCGACCATGCCATCACGTACCTGCCCGAGTTCAAGCTGTACGTCGACTCGACGCCGGGCTTCGCACGCTTCGGCACGTTGCCGATCGTCGAGTCGGGCAAGCCGGCGCTCGTAGCCGACGATGGCAGCGGCCGTGCAGCCATCGTGACGCTTCCGCAATTCGACGCGAAGACGGCGAGCGTGCAGGTGACGACGAAAGTCGCGCTGGACAGCGACGGCAACGCAAAAGGCACGAGCGAGATCGACAACATGGGGGCGTTCGACTGGATCACGCGCGAGTTTTTCTCGTCCATCGCGCCCGGCGTCGAACCGGAGGTCGCGAGCCGCATGCTGACGCTGACGGGACAGAGCGGCACCGGCACGTTCACGCATACGCCCGTGCACGACCTGACACAACCGTTCGTCTATAAGGCCGAATTCGAGCTGCCCGCCTATGCATCGTTCCCGGGGCCTGGCGCGATGCGGGTGTCGATGGGGCTCGGTAGCCTCAGCGGCATCTCGACGGCGTTCGAGCAGTGCGCGGCGACGACACGCGACTTCGGCATGCCGGTCGTGAGCCGCCACGTCAGCGAGACGACCATCGTGACGCTGCCCGACGGCGTGACGATCGCGAATCTGCCGAAGCCCGCCGACATCGAATCGCCGTTCGGCTCGTATGCGTCGAAGTACACACGCGACGGTCGCACGGTGACGGTCACGCGCACGCTCGATCTCGCGCTGCCCGGGCCGGTGCTCGAGCCGGAGCAGTATCCGGCATTCAGGAAGATGGGGCTGGCGGTGATGCGTGACTTGGGCACACAGCTCGTGTATTAAGCGTCGTGCGGATCAGGGTCGATCACACCCTGCGTCGGCGCGCACGATAACGGTAGCTAGATTGGGTCGCGTTATTTGACATCGCAGCACTTGCAGTGGATCTGCAGGCATAGTGGAGCGTGGCCGCCTTGCAGCAGGCGCGGAAGCCCTGTACCATTAGTAGCGGTAGCGTATGAACGGAACGGCGGGAGCCGTGCGTTACCCCCGCCCCGTAAGGGGTCGTCACCCAAGTGTGGCGATAGCCAAGAGGTCCGATTAGCAGTTTGAATGAGGCCCCTTTTCGAGGGGCCTTTTTCTTTTCCGGGCAACCTGCCGGCTGCCGTCACTGTCAGCGCATTGGCTCCTTGATCGGTCGATTGGTCAGTGTGTTGTGGAGAATCACGTGTAGTCGGATCGGCCTCTTCTTCGGGCGGTTGCCCGCGTGGGCGCCGTCCCGCACATCGGCACTCTGGACGAACAGGTTGAGTACACCGCGCTCGGTCGCGCGCGACGCGGTGAAGTACACCTCGTATTCCTGCGTCGTGCCTTGCTCGTCGACGACCTCCACCGTGAAAAAGTTGCCCTTGCCGGTGTGATAGCACGGCCGGCCAGCCAGTCCATCGATGATCGCCGGCAGTAGCATGGAGAGCCGATAGCGCCGCAGACAGAACACCCGTGTTTCACGCGAGTCGCTGTAGAGCAGGGCCGGATCAATTACCTCGCCCGCTTCGGCCGAACGCGTGAAGCAGTGCAAGCCGAAGATGAGCTGTACCGCGTACGTGCGCTCGGGATGCTCGCCCTTAGCTGGCTGGAGGATTTCGACGCGGCGCGGATGTAGGTGGGACAGGTTGTACTTGACACCAGCGTACGAAAAGGCCTGCCATGCAATCATGAAGCGGCGGCCTCGTTTCTGGCTGCGGCCGCGCGTCTTGCTTTGACGGTGGCGGACTTCGCGCCCAAGTTGCGCCATTCGCTGCTGAGTTCGAGCTCAGACAGAACGACGGTTGTACTCTGATGTGCAGGTGTAGTCGGCACAGCTTCTTTCTTGGCTGTGATTTTCGCTTCCACGATGGAGCTCCGGTAAGCCAGTGGGAGCCGTATCCGGGAGCAACCCGCGGCGGCTTCGTGAAGACGATGAAGCGCGACTACATCCCCGTCATGCCTAAGCCCGACGCCATAATGACACAGCGCAAATCTCGCCTAAATGAAATATCAGTCGCGATGTAAATTCTCGCGCAGGACCAATTCAGCAGCTCAAGTATGAGGCGGCGTCCGGCAGTGCAGGGACGAATCGAGTAGCGCCATCAATGCCGCCCGCACCACAACTGCAACGCCTGGCCCAGCCCGATGCGGCACAAGTACAATGTCGTCTTTGCACGCATCGCCTCTGCCCCCCATGCCCTCCCCCTTCGATTTTTTCGCCCCTTGCCCGCGTGGCCTTGAATCGGCACTGGCCGCCGAGCTCGCGGAAATCGCCGTACGCCATCTCGGCCAAGCTGCCGCAACCGGCTTCGAACGCGGCGCCGAGGTTCCCGGCGGCGTCCATTTCCGGGGCAACTGGCCGATCGGCATGGCCGCGAACCTGCACTCGCGCATCGCGAGCCGCATTCTGCTGAAAATCGCCGAGCGGCCCTATCGCAACGAACAGGACATTTATGCGCTCGCCGCGGAGCAGCGCTGGGAGCAGTGGTTCTCGGCGAACGAGACGCTGCGCGTCGATCTGACCGCAATCAAATCGCCGCTGCGCAGCCTCGAATTCGCGACGCTGCGTGTGAAGGACGGCATCTGCGACCGCCTGCGCAGCGTGAGCGGCGCGCGCCCCAGCATCGACACCGCGCAACCCGATGTGCGCGTGTTCGCGTTCCTCACCGCGACGGGCTGCACGCTGTACCTCGATACGTCGGGTGAACCGCTGTTCAAGCGCGGCTGGCGTCTCGACAAGGGCGCCGCGCCGCTGCGCGAGAATCTTGCCGCGGGCATCCTGCGCATCGCCAACTGGACGCCCGACACGCCGTTCTACGATCCGATGTGCGGCAGCGGCACGTTCATCGCCGAAGCCGCACAGATCGCGCTCGGCGTCGCGCCTGGCGTCGAGCGCCGCTTCGGCTTCGAGAAGCTCAAGCAGTACGACGTCGCCGCATGGCAGACGATGAAGGTGGCAGCACTCGATGCCAAGCGCGCCGCGCGCACGCGAAAGACCGATGCGCTACACATCTTCGGCAGCGACATCTCCGGCGACATGCTCGACAAGGCGCGCACGAATCTCGAACGCGCCGGCCTGCCGCCGATCCCGCTCAAGCAGCTCGACGCGCGCGCCATTACGCCGCCGATCGCGACGCCCGGCATCCTGATCCTGAACCCGCCCTACGGCGAGCGTATTGCCGTGCGCGGCCGCGGCCCGCGCGGTGAAGAGCGTGGAATGCGCGACGCCAGCCGCGACCGCGAAGCCGGTGCGCCGCAGCGCCGCGAACTGCTTGACGCGCCCGATACCGAGTTCTTCCAGGCATTCGGCGATGCGCTGAAGCAGCGCTTCACGGGCTGGCGCGCGTTCGTGCTGACGGCCGATCGCAAGCTGCCAGGCTTGCTGCGCCTGCGCGAATCGGCCAAGACGCCGCTGTTCAACGGCGCGCTCGAGTGCCGGCTGTTCCGCTTCGATCTCGTGGCCGGCAGCGTGAAATCGCGCCCTGCAACGGACGGCACCGGCCAGGCCGGCACGCCGGGCAACTGAAGCCGCCGCGCGCGGCCCGTCTCGATGAGGGCCTGTCCACGCCAACGACAGGCCCTGATCGCCACAGTCTCCATTTCTCCATCGTCACGGCTCGCCCACGCAAGCTGCTGACAGAACGTTGTCAGTAGCCCTGTCGCAGACTTCGGTTCACGCGCTGCTGAGCGCTTGTCCGGCCTGTCCGGCCTACTACCTTACTGCCACATCGTCATTGGAGACTGTCATGACCGCTGCTGCTACTGCCACTCGTGTGATTTCCTGGTTCGAGATCCCCGCGCTCGATTTCGATCGTGCCGTGCGCTTCTACGAAGCGGCGCTCGACACGCCGCTGTCGCGCGAAGTGTTCGGCGGCGTGCCGATAGCCGTCTTCGCGAAAGAGGAAGAAGCCACGGGCGGCTGCATCGTTCACCAGCCGGGCCAGATGCGGCCCGCCGCGGCCGGCGAAGGCGTGCTCGTCTATCTGAACGCCGAACCGTCGGTCTCGGCCACGCTCGAACGCATCGCGCGCGCGGGTGGCAAACAGGACGGCTCGGTGATCGAGCTGCCCAACGACATCGGTTACATCGGCTATTTCGTCGACACCGAAGGCAACCGCGTCGGCCTGCATTCGAAGAACCTGCGCTGAGCCACGCACGCAACGGGCGGGGCCGGCGCTATCATCGCGACACCGGCGGCCCCGTCTGCTGCTCGTTCCGTTCGCCACTGCGTCTTTTGCGTCTTCGTCATTTCGTCGCCCGATCCTTGCCATGCCCCGTCGCGCCGATCGCCTCTTCCAAATCGCCGAACTGCTGCGCGGCAGGCGCCTGACCACCGCGCAGCAGCTGGCCGAATGGCTCAGCGTATCGCCGCGCACGGTCTATCGCGACGTGCGCGACTTGCAGCTTTCGGGCGTGCCGATCGAAGGCGAAGCGGGGATCGGCTATCGTTTGAGCCGCTCGGCCAGTCTGCCTCCGCTCACGTTCACGGCCGACGAGCTGACGGCGCTGGCAGCCGGTGCGCGCATGATCGAAACATGGGGCGGCGCGGGTCTGGCGGGCGGTGCCCGCTCGGCGCTCGCCAAAATCGCCTCGGCCATGCCGGCCGACAAGCGCGCCACGCTCGAGCGCCTTGCCGTGTTCGCGCCGTCGTTCCATGTCGACCGGCAATTCTCGGAAAACGTCGATGCGCTGCATCGCGCCGTCGATACGCACCACGTCGTGAGCTTCGCCTACTGCGATCGGGTCGGCGCGCAGACGGAGCGGCGCATCTGGCCGCTGAGCCTCGTGTACTGGGGAGGACGTTGGACAGTCGGTGCCTGGTGCGAGCTGCGCTCGGATTTTCGCAACTTCGACATCGCGCGCATGACGCACGTGACGCCGCACGAGCCGTTTCCCGATAGGGAAGGCCGCCGCCTGGCCGACTACCTGCGGCGCGTGCAAGCCCCGTCGAACCGGGGCTCCCGCGCGCAGCCATCCTAATCGACGGTCTTGACCATATCCTCGATGACCTTCTTCGCGTCACCGAAGACCATCATCGTCTTGTCCATGTAGAACAGCTCGTTGTCGAGGCCCGCGTAGCCGGCCGCCATCGAGCGCTTGTTGACGATGACGGTGCGCGCCTTGTAGGCCTCGATGATCGGCATGCCGGCGATCGGCGATTTCGGGTCGGTCTTCGCGGCTGGATTGACGACGTCGTTGGCCCCTAGCACGAGCACGACATCGGTTCTCCCGAACTCGTTGTTGATGTCCTCCATCTCGAAGACGAGGTCGTACGGCACTTCGGCTTCGGCAAGCAGCACATTCATGTGCCCCGGCATGCGGCCCGCGACGGGGTGGATCGCATAACGCACGTCGACGCCCTTCTCGACCAGCTTGTCGGTGAGCTCCTTCAACGCATGCTGGGCGCGCGCCACCGCCAACCCGTAGCCAGGCACGATGACGACGCTCTCGGCATTGCCGAGCATGAACGCGGCGTCCTCGGCCGAGCCCGACTTCACGGGCCGCTGCTCGCCCGCGCCGCCCGCCGCTTGCGCGCCCGGCTCGGCACCGAAGCCGCCCAGCAGCACGTTGAAGAACGAGCGATTCATCGCGTGGCACATGATGTACGAGAGGATCGCACCGGACGAGCCGACGAGCGAACCTGCGATGATCAGCATCGCGTTGTTCAGCGAGAAGCCGATACCGGCCGCGGCCCAACCCGAGTACGAGTTCAGCATCGACACCACGACCGGCATATCCGCGCCGCCGATCGGGATGATGATGAGCACACCGAGCGCGAACGCGATGAGCGTCATGATGATGAAGGGCAGCCACGACTGCGTGAGGAAAAAGATCACGCCGAAGCCGAGCATGCCGAGCGCGAGCATCAGGTTGATCAGATGCTGGCCCGGATAGACGACGGGTGCGCCCTGGAACAAGCGGAACTTGTACTTGCCCGAGAGCTTGCCGAACGCGATCACCGACCCCGAGAACGTGATGGCGCCGACGACGGTACCGATGAACAGCTCGACGCGGTTGCCGTACGGCAGGAAGTTTTCATAGGGCGCGTCTTCGGGAATGAGCCCGAATGCGGCCGGCTCATAGACAACCGCATAAGCGATCGCCACCGCCGCGAGACCGATCAGCGAGTGCATCGCGGCCACGAGCTCGGGCATCTTGGTCATCTCGACGCGCGCAGCCACGAACGCACCGATCGCCCCACCGACGACGAGCGCGGCGAACAACAGAGCGAGGCCCAGCCCGAGACTCGAGCCCAGCGCCGACGCCTGCTTGACGATCAGCGAGACGGTCGTGAGGATCGCGATCGCCATGCCGACCATGCCGAAGACGTTGCCGGCACGCGCGCTTTTCGGGCTGGACAGCCCCTTGAGCGCCTGAATGAAGCACACCGACGCGACGAGATACAGCAGCGTAACGACGTTCATGCTCATTTACGCGCCCTCCTTCTTCGTCTGCTTCGGCTCTTTCTTCTTGAACATCTCGAGCATGCGGCGCGTCACGAGAAAGCCGCCGAACACGTTGACGGCCGCTAGCAGCACGGCAAACGTGCCGAAGAACTTGCCCGGCCCGCCATTGGTCAGCCCGGTCGCGAGCATTGCGCCGACGATGACGATCGCCGAGATCGCATTGGTCACGGCCATCAGCGGCGTATGCAGCGCGGGCGTGACGTTCCAGACGACGTGATAGCCGACGTAGACGGCCAGCACGAAGATGATGAGGTTGATCACCGTATGGTTGATGATTTCCATCGCGCTCTCCCGTTAGGCTGCTTTGCGTGCGACGGCTCCGTCGCGCGCGAGCAGCGTCGCCGCAACGATGTCGTCGGTCATGTCGATGTTCAAGGCGCCCTCCTTCGTCACGATGAGCTTGAGGAAGTCGAGCAGGTTGCGCGCATACAGCGACGACGCGTCGGCCGCGACCATCGCCGGCAGATTCGTATGTCCGACGATCGTCACGCCATGCTTGACGACGACCTTGTCAGGCTCGGTCAGCGGACAGTTGCCGCCACGCACGCCAGGCTGCCCCGCGAGCTCGGCTCCGCGTCCCGCGGCCAGATCGATGATGACCGAGCCGGGCCGCATCGCCTGCACGGCCAGCTCCGACAGCAGCGTAGGCGCATCGCGGCCGGGGATCAGCGCCGTCGTGATGACGATGTCGGCCTGCTTCGCGCGTTCGTTCACCTGCAAGGCCTGACGGGCGAGCCAGCTCGCCGGCATCGGCCGCGCATAGCCGCCGACGCCTTCGGCAGCCTCGCGCTCCTCGTCCGTCTCGTAGGGCACGTCGATGAACTTCCCGCCTAGCGATTCGATCTGCTCCTTGACGGCCGGCCGCACATCGGACGCCTCGATGACGGCCCCCAGGCGCCGCGCCGTCGCGATCGCCTGCAGGCCCGCGACACCGGCGCCGAGGATGAGCACGCGCGCGGCTTTCACGGTGCCGGCGGCCGTCATCAACATCGGCATGAAGCGCGGATAGAGATCGGCCGCGAGCAGCACGGCCTTGTAGCCGGCGATGTTGGCCTGCGAAGAAAGCACATCGAGACTTTGTGCGCGCGTCGTGCGCGGCGCGGCTTCGAGCGCGAACGCGGTCACGCCCGCGCTGGCCAGGCGTGCGGCGTTGTCGGCATTGAACGGATCGAGCATGCCGACGAGCACCGCCCCGCGCTTCATCTGCGCCAGTTCGGTTTCGTTGGGGGATTGGACTTTGAGAACGAGCTCGGCGCCTAGCGCCGTGGCCGCATCGACGAGTTCGGCGCCCACGGCGGCGAATTGCTCGTCGGGAAAGCTCGCGGCACCGCCCGCACCGCGCTCGACGGTGACGCGATGCCCGCTGCCGACGTATTTCTTGACCGTCTCGGGCGTCGCGGCGACGCGGGCCTCATGCGTGCGCGTCTCGGCTGGCACTCCGATGTGCATCGTCGAATCCTCCTCACCTTCTCGTTGTTGAAGCGAAGCGAAGACGGTCCGACGTTGCACGCCGGCTCCATCATCTGACTAGATTCACGGCATTTCCGGTGCTACGGCTGGGGGTGGGCGCCGCGAGGCCGCGGCACACCGAAGCGACACTTTAACCGAAGTTGTGCGATGCGACGAAAAGAGGCGCCGATCAGGAGCAAGCCCTCTACTCGGGTAGCAAGACGGTCGACAGACGGCCTACGGACCGGTACGCGCGGCATGTCGGCGTACCCGTCGGCGCTCGCCCGGCGGCTTGTTGCGGCAAACGGTAAAATGCACCCTTATGAAACAGGAACGCTGGAGCCCGCACGTTACGGTCGCGGCCGTCATCGAGCGCGACGGGCGCTTTCTCGTCGTCGAGGAGCACACGCCCGACGGCCTGCGCATCAATCAGCCGGCCGGCCATCTGGAGGCCGGCGAAACGCTCGTCGATGCCGCCAGGCGCGAGACGCTGGAGGAAACGGCGCGCGCGTTCTCGCCCGAGGCCCTCGTCGGCGTCTACATGACGCACATCGACCAGGCCGAGGGGATGGGTGCGACGTATCTGCGCTTCACCTTCTGCGGCACGATCGGGCAAGCGCATGACGCACGCGCGCTCGACGCCGGCATCGTGCGCACGCTGTGGCTCACGGCCGACGAGCTGCGCGCCTGTCAGGCGCGCCATCGCACGCCGCTCGTGTTGCGCTCGGTCGAGGACTACCTCGCGGGCCGGCGTTTTCCGCTCGACTTCGTGCACACGCATTCGGTCGGGCCAGCCCAAACGGATAGTTGATTCAATGAGCAAGCAAAGAGTGGTGGTCGGGATGTCGGGCGGCGTCGATTCGTCGGTGACGGCCTGGCTGCTCAAGCAGGAAGGCTACGACGTGGTCGGCCTGTTCATGAAGAACTGGGAAGACGATGACGACGGCGAGTACTGCTCGACGCGGCAGGACTGGATCGACGTCGTCTCCGTCGCCGATCTGATCGGCATCGACGTCGAAGCCGTCAATTTCGCGGCCGAATACAAGGACCGCGTCTTCGCCGAGTTTCTGCGCGAATACTCGGCCGGCCGCACGCCGAACCCCGACGTGCTGTGCAACGCCGAGATCAAGTTCAAGGCGTTTCTCGACCACGCGATGTCGCTGGGCGCCGACACGATCGCAACGGGCCACTACGCGCGCGTGCGCGAAGTCGACGGGCGCTTCGAGCTGCTCAAGGCGAAGGACCACACGAAGGACCAGTCGTACTTCCTGCATCGCTTGAATCAGGCGCAGCTGTCCAAGACGCGCTTTCCGCTCGGCGAGATCCCGAAGACGCAAGTACGCGCGATCGCCGAGCAAATCGGTCTGCCGAACGCGAAGAAGAAGGACTCGACCGGCATCTGCTTCATCGGCGAGCGGCCGTTCCGCGATTTTCTGAACCGCTACCTGCCCACCCGCCCAGGCCCGATGAAGACGCCCGACGGCAAGGTGGTCGGCGAGCACATCGGCCTCGCGTTCTACACGTTCGGCCAGCGCAAGGGCATCGGCCTCGGCGGCAGCAAGAGCGGCAGCGGCGAGCCGTGGTTCGTGGCGCGCAAAGATATGGCCGCCAACACGCTGTATGTGGTGCAAGGCCACGATCATCCATGGCTGCTCTCGCGCACACTGGTGGCCGGCAACACGAGCTGGGTGGCGGGCGCCGCGCCCGAGCCCGGCACGCATTGCGGCGCCAAGACGCGTTATCGGCAGGCCGATAGCGCCTGCAGGTTCGGCACGTTCGCTGCCGGCCCCGACGACGAAGCGCGTTTCGAGCTCGCGTTCGATGTGCCGCAGTGGGCCGTGACGCCGGGCCAGTCGGCCGTGTTGTACGACGGCGACGTGTGCCTCGGCGGCGGCATCATCGAAGCGGCAGCGGCGGGCGAAGCGGTGCCGAGCCAGGCTGCGACGCTCGTGCACACGGGCTGACGCGGTAGGAGGGCGCGACCTCCACGACCCGAGTGACCGCCCTACTTCCTGAGACGACCGGCCGAGCGCGGCGCGTGCGGTTGCGATTGCACCCTATCTAAAGCCGCCGTTCACGCATTGCGATTAAACTTGCGCATCTTTTAGCTCACGGCAGTCGCCCACGCCTTCCCGGCGCTTGCCGCCCTGGAGGTTGTCCCCGATGTTTTCCCGACGCTACTTCGCGATCTGGTTGGCCGTACTCGCGGCCGCATCCTGCGCATCGCTTGCCGCGCGCCATGTCATTGCCTGGTGGTGGCTCGCCGCCCCGCTCGCACTCGTCGCGCTCGGCCTATACGACTTGCGCCAGCGGCGCCATAGCATCCTGCGCAACTATCCGATCGCCGGCCATCTGCGCTTTTTCCTCGAATTCATCCGCCCCGAGATCCGCCAGTACTTCGTCGAGGACGACACCGAGGAGAAGCCGTTTTCGCGTGCCCAGCGCACGATCGTCTATCAGCGCGCCAAGAACGAGCCGGACAGCCGCCCGTACGGCACCGAGCTCGACGTCAAGGCCGTCGCGCACGAGTGGATCAGCCATTCGCTCGCGCCCACCCAGCTCAAGACGCACGACTTCCGCATCGTCGTCGGCCCCGAGCGCGCGCAGCCGTACTCGATGTCGATCTTCAACATTTCGGCGATGAGCTTCGGCGCGCTGTCGGCCAACGCGATCCGATCGCTCAATCTCGGCGCGAAAAAAGGCGGCTTCGCGCACGACACCGGTGAAGGCTCGATGTCGAAGCACCACCGCGAGCACGGCGGCGACGTGATCTGGGAAATCGCTTCGGGCTACTTCGGCTGCCGCAACGACGACGGCACGTTCAACCCCGAGAAGTTCGCGAAGCAGGCGCGCGAGCCGCAGGTGAAGATGATCGAGGTGAAGTTATCGCAAGGCGCCAAGCCCGGCCACGGCGGCGTGCTGCCCGCGGCCAAGGTCACGCCCGAAATCTCTGAGGCGCGCGGCGTGCCGATGGGCCGCGACTGCATTTCGCCGGCCGCGCACAGCGAATTCTCGACGCCGCAAGGCCTGCTCGAATTCGTCGACCGGCTGCGCACGCTCTCGGGCGGCAAGCCGACCGGCTTCAAGCTGTGCATCGGCCATCCGTGGGAGTTTTTCGGCATTGCCAAGGCAATGCTCGAGACCGGCATCCTGCCCGACTTCATCGTCGTCGACGGCGCCGAGGGCGGCACGGGTGCCGCACCGCTCGAATTCACCGATCACATCGGCGTGCCGCTGCAGGAAGGGCTGCTGCTCGTACACAACACGCTCGTCGGCATCGGCCTGCGCGAGAAGATCCGCATCGGCGCGAGCGGCAAGATCATCACGGCGTTCGACATCGCGCGCACGCTCGCGATCGGCGCAGACTGGGTCAACTCGGCGCGCGGCTTCATGTTCGCCGTCGGCTGCATCCAGGCGCAGACCTGCCATACGGGGCGCTGCCCGACCGGCGTCGCCACGCAAGACCCGGTCCGTCAGCGCGCGCTCGTCGTGCCCGACAAGGCCGATCGCGTGTTCAATTTCCATCACAACACGCTGCACGCGCTGCGCGAGATCGTGCAGGCAGCCGGCCTCGAGCATCCGCAACAGCTGCGCGCGCACCACATCGTGCGGCGTGTGTCGTCCCATGAGGTGCGGTTGATGTCCGATCTGCTCAAGTACCTGGAGCCGAACGACCTCATCAACGGCCACTACCGCTATTCGCTGTATGAGAAGTGGTGGCCGCTCGCGCGCGGCGACTCGTTCGCGCCCAAGGAGACCACGCCCGCGGTGTAATAGCGCGATCCGAACCGGTTACGGTCCAGCGCATTCATCAGTAGAAAGCCGAGGCCGGCGCGTGCACCGAAGCACTCGCCGAGCACGGCCGCACGCGTGCCTTGCGGGACGCGTGCGCGACGGGGAACGGCATCGAGGGGATCGGGCATGGCTGCCTCCGTCTAATGAGCGGAGCCTGCCGCACCCGATACGTCAGGCGGGGGTAGTGTCGACGAATGACGGGCGTTGCGAAAGCTTCGCGAAATGCTTCTCGAGATTCGGATGGTCTTCGCGCCAATTCAATTGCGGCATGCGGAAGTCGAGGTAACCGAGCGCGCACCCCACGGCGATGTCCGCCAGCGAGTAATGGTTGTTCGCGCACCAGGGCTTGGTACCGAGCCCTTGCGACATCGCGACAAGGCCCTCGTCGATCTTGCGCTGCTGGTGCGCGACCCAGGCGTCGCTGCGCACCCCTTCCGCACGCTGCGTGCTTTCGAGGCGGATCAGCACGGCCGCATCGAGCATGCCGTCGGCGAGCGCTTCCCAGCAACGCACCTCGACGCGCTCGCGCCCCGATTGCGGAATCAGCTTGCCGACCGGCGAGAGCGTGTCGACGTATTCGCAGATGACGCGCGAATCGAACACTGCCTCACCGTCTTCCATGACGAGACACGGCACCTTGCCGATCGGATTGAAGGTATGAATGGTGGTATCCGGTGACCAGACATCCTCGAGCACCAACTGATAGTCGATCTTCTTTTCGGAGAGCACGATCCGTGCCTTGCGCACGAACGGGCTCGCGAGCGAACCGATTAATTTGATCATCTGCCTTTCTCTCAAGAAAACGCCGGGGCCGCCCCTGCTGCCTTCGACCCCTGTCTGATGCGGGGCCAGCCGCGCGGCGATGGGCGGGGGCCCTTTAAAGCGCGTGAAAGAGTATACGTTGCCGACGATCATAACGGCGCACTGCAACGCCGTCATATCGGCGCCGATCGGCCGATGGGCGTCTGTCGGCGGAATGCAACAGGCCGCAAGCGCCCCGTGCTCGTGCACCTCCAGGAACGGCAGCCGATTGGGCGCTACAATCGCACGATGAATCCGCCGACCGAATCCCCCATCGCCGTCTCCGTCTATCACGCCCGCCGCGAGCGCGTGCTCGCCGCGCTGCGTGCCGCGGGCGGCGGCCTCGCCATCGTGCCGACGGCGCCCGAGGTGTCGCGCAACCGCGATGCCGACTACCCGTATCGTCACGACAGCTATTTCTACTACCTGACCGGCTTCACCGAGCCGCAGGCGACGCTCGTGCTCGATGCGAGCGCCCAGGATGGCCAGCCCGCGGCACTGCTGTTCTGCCGCCCGAAGAACGCCGAGCGCGAGACCTGGGAAGGCTTTCACTACGGCCCCGATGCGGCGCGCGAAGCGTTCGGCTTCGATGCGGCATTTCCGGTCGACGCACTCGATGCCGAGATGCCGCGGCTGCTCGCCGACGCCCGGACGCTGCACTATGGCTTTGGCCACTCGGCCGAGCTCGACGGCCAGGTGCGACGCTGGCTCGACGCCGTGCGTGCGCAAGGCCGCAGCGGCGTGGCCCCGCCCGCCACGCTCGCCGACCTGACGCCGCTGCTCGACGACATGCGGCTCTTCAAGGATGAACACGAACTCGGAGTGATGCGCCGCGCCGCCCGCATTTCGGCCGAGGCGCACTTGCGCGCGATGCGGGCATGCCGTCTGGGTATGCGCGAGTACGAGCTCGAGGCCGAGCTGCTCTACACCTTCCGGCGCCATGGCGCGCAGGCGCCTGCCTACGGCTCGATCGTCGCGGCCGGCGCCAACGCTTGTGTGCTGCACTACCCGGCCGGCAATGCGCGCCTGCGCGAGGGCGACCTGATCCTCATCGATGCGGCGTGCGAGCTCGACGGCTATGCGGCCGACATCACACGGACCTTTCCGGCCAACGGGCGCTATTCGCCCGCGCAGCGCGAGCTGTACGACATCGTGCTTGCCGCGCAGCAGGCGGCCGTCGAAGCGACGCGTCCCGGCGTGAGCTTCGAGGCGCCGCACGACGCCGCCGTGCGCGTGCTTGCGCAGGGCCTGCTCGATACGGGCATCATTGCACGCGAGCGTTTTTCGTCGGTCGACGACGTGATCGCCGAGCGCGCATACAGCCGCTTCTACATGCACCGCACCGGTCACTGGCTCGGCATGGACGTGCACGATTGCGGCGACTACCGCGAGCGCCAAGGCGAGCGCGACGGGAACGGCGCCCTGCCGTGGCGCGTGCTGCACCCGGCCATGACGCTGACGATCGAGCCGGGCCTATACGTACGCGCGGCCGAAGACGTGCCTGAGCGCTATTGGGACATCGGCATCCGCATCGAGGACGACGCGATCGTCACCGCCACGGGCTGCGAGTTGATCACGCGCGACGTGCCCGTCGAAGCCGACGCGATCGAAGCGCTGATGCGCGAAGCCCGCCCCGATGCCGTGCCGGTCTGATCAATGAGCAACATTCAGTCTTCCTCCGCCCCGTTCGACTTCGACGTGACGATCGTCGGCGCCGGACCCGTGGGCCTTGCGCTGGCCGCCTGGCTCGCGCGGCGTAGCGGCACGGCGCAGTTGTCGGTCGCACTGATCGATGCGCGCGAGCCCGACGCGCACGCCGGCGACCCGCGCGCGATCGCCGTCTCGCAGGGCAGCCGCATGCTGCTCGAGCCGCTTTCGGCATGGCCCCTTGATGCCACGGCGATCGAACGCATCCACGTCTCGCAACGCGGCCATTTCGGCCGCACGTTGATCGAGCGCGACGAGCACGACTTGCCGGCACTCGGCTACGTCGCACGCTACGGCTCGATCGTGCAGGCGCTCGCGCATGCCGTGCGACGCACGCCGATACATTGGCTCACCTCGACGGCGGCCCTCGCGCCGCAGGCCGAGCCCGGCGGCAGCGCCGTGTGCCTGCCGATCGAGAGCGCGCACGTGCGGCGCACGCTGCGCACGCGCATTCTCGTCAATGCCGAAGGCGGTCTGTACGGCGATCCGCGTCGAATCAAGGACGGCGGAGCGAAAACCGAAGCGAACGATGAGACCGGTAGCCAAACCCACGACCGCCGCCATCTGCGCGATTACGGCCAGACGGCCATCGTCGGCACGGTGACGGTGTCGGCACCCCAGCCGCATGTCGCGTGGGAGCGCTTCACCCGCGAAGGCCCGATCGCGCTGCTGCCGATGGGCGGCGTGCGCCAGGCCGACTACGCGCTCGTCTGGTGCATGTCGCCCGAACAGGCGGCGCGGCGCGCCCCGCTGTCCGATGCGGCGCTGCTGACCGAGCTCGGCGCCGCCTTTGGCGAACGCATGGGCCGCTTCGAATCGATTCGGGGCCGGGCCGCGTTCCCGCTCGGGCTCGCGGCCGAAAAAAAGCTCGTCGACGGACGCATCGCGGCGATCGGCAATGCCGCGCAAACACTGCACCCCGTCGCGGGTCAAGGCATGAACCTGGGCTTGCGCGATGCGCATGCCCTCGCCGATGCGCTCGCTCACCACGGCGCCACGCCGGACGCCCTGGCGGCTTTCGCGGCACGCCGCGCGCTCGATCGGCGTCTGACGATCCGTGCGACCGATGCGCTCGCGCGCGCGTTCACGGTCGAGTTCGGCCCCCTCGCCGCGCTACGCGGCCTCGCGCTGACGGCGCTCGAATGTGTGCCGCCCGCGAAGACGGCACTGGCGCGTCAAATGATGTTCGGCCAGCGCCGCTGAGGGCTCTGGAGGACGGGCCGCGCCCCGGGGCGGCCCGCCGTCCGCATCTTGCGCCAGTCCATCAAGCCCCATCAATCGCCGGACTAACCGCTGCAAAGAGCGCTTTCGGCGTCCGCGCTATTCATCTCCCCCATGAATAGGGGAGCTTTCCGCGCGTCCTGGTAAAATACCCGTTTCCCTTGTCTTATCGTCGTCCCATGCCCGCGCCGTCCGGCTGCGTGGGCGATCGCTCCATCATGCCAACGCTCGGCCCGCACACTCTGCGTAACAACCTATTCGTCGCCCCGATGGCGGGCGTCACGGATCGGCCGTTCCGCCAGCTCTGCAAGCACCTCGGTGCCGGCTATGCCGTGTCCGAGATGGTCGCGTCGAACGCGCAGCTATGGAAGAGCGAGAAGACGATGCGCCGAGCCAACCATGCGGGGGAAGTCGAACCGATCGCCGTGCAGATCGCGGGCGCCGATCCGGCCATGATGGCCGAGGCCGCGCGCTACAACGTCGCGAACGGTGCGCAGATCATCGACATCAACATGGGCTGCCCGGCGAAAAAGGTCTGCAACGTCGCGGCCGGCTCCGCGCTGCTGCAGAACGAACCGCTCGTCGTGCGCATCGTCGAGGCCGTCGTGGCGGCCGTCGGCACCGGGCCCGACGCGGTGCCCGTCACGCTGAAGATCCGCACGGGCTGGGACCGTGAGCACAAGAACGCCGTGCACATCGCGCGGCTCGCCGAAGCGGCCGGCATCTCGATGCTGACCGTGCACGGCCGCACGCGCGCCGATCTGTACCACGGCGAAGCCGAGTACGAGACGATCGCCGCGGTCAAGGCGGCTGTCCGTATTCCGATCGTCGCCAACGGCGACATCGATTCGCCGCCGAAGGCCAAGGCCGTACTCGCGGCCACCGGCGCCGACGCGATCATGATCGGCCGCGCGGCGCAGGGGCGCCCGTGGCTGTTCCGTGAGATCGAGCATTACCTGAAGACGGGCGAGCTGCTGCCACCGCCGCGCATCGCCGAGATCCGCCAGGTGATGAACGGGCACCTCGAGGATCACTATGTCTTTTATGGTGAGTTCACGGGCGTGCGTACTGCGCGCAAGCACATCGGCTGGTACACTCGCGGCCTTTCCGGCGCCAATGCGTTCCGGCACCGGATGAATACGCTCGATACCACGCGCGAACAACTGCTCGCCGTCAACGAATTCTTCGACGAGCAGGAGGCACGCTCCGAGCGCCTCGTCTATGTCGACGACGACGCCCCCGGCCGTGACGATGCGCCCGGCAGCCGCGAGCCGAACCGAAACGAACCCTTAGCAGCATGAGCAAGCACAACATCGAACAATGCGTCCGCGACAGCCTGGATATGTACTTTCAGGACCTCGACGGATCCAACCCGCACGACGTCTATGAAATGGTGATGTCGTGCGTCGAAAAACCGATGCTCGAGGTGGTGCTCGAGCAGGCCGGCGGCAACCAGTCGCTCGCCGCCGACTATCTCGGCATCAACCGCAACACGTTGCGCAAGAAGTTGCAGCAGCACGGCCTGCTGTAGTCGCTCGCGCCGCCCTCGTCTCTTTTCGGTCTTCGTTTCCATCATGATCAAGCAAGCGCTCATCTCCGTCTCCGACAAGTCGGGCATCGTCGAATTCGCTCAATCGCTGTCGGCGCTCGGCGTCAAGATCCTGTCGACGGGCGGCACCGCGAAACTGCTCGCCGACGCCGGCCTCGCCGTGACCGAGGTCGCCGACTACACGGGCTTCCCCGAAATGCTCGACGGGCGCGTAAAAACGCTGCATCCGAAGGTGCATGGCGGCATCCTCGCGCGTCGCGACTTGCCCGAGCACATGGCCGCGCTCGAAGCGCACGGCATCCCGACGATCGACCTGCTCGTCGTGAACCTGTATCCGTTCGTCGCCACCGTCTCGAAGGACGAGTGCACGCTCGAAGATGCGATCGAGAACATCGACATCGGCGGCCCCACGATGCTGCGCTCGGCGGCGAAGAACCACCGCGACGTGACTGTCGTCGTCGACCCGGCCGACTATGCGACCGTGCTCGACGAAATGCGCGCGAACGGCAACGCGGTCAGCTACAAGACCAACTTCCGCCTCGCCACCAAGGTGTTCGCCCATACGGCGCAATACGACGGCGCAATCACGAACTATCTGACGAGCCTGACCGAAGCGCTGCAACATTCGTCGCGCAATACGTACCCGTCGACGATGAACCTGGCGTTCGAGAAGGTGCAGGACCTGCGCTACGGCGAGAACCCGCATCAAAGCGCCGCCTTCTACCGCGACCTCGTCGTGCCGGCCGGCGCGCTGGCTGGCTACCGCCAGCTGCAGGGCAAGGAGCTGTCGTACAACAACATCGCCGACGCCGATGCCGCCTGGGAATGCGTGAAGACGTTCGATGCGCCGGCCTGCGTGATCATCAAGCACGCCAATCCGTGTGGCGTGGCCGTCGGTGCCGATTCGCTCGAGGCTTACTCGAAGGCGTTCCAGACCGATCCGACGTCGGCTTTCGGCGGCATCATCGCGTTCAACCGCGAAGTCGACGAAGCGGCGGCCAACGCCGTGGCCAAGCAGTTCGTCGAAGTGCTGATCGCCCCGTCGTTGACGGACGGCGCCAAGCAGGTATTCGCCGCCAAGCAGAACGTGCGCGTGCTCGAGATCGCGCTCGGCGCAGGCCAGAACCCGTTCGATTTCAAGCGTGTCGGCGGCGGTCTGCTCGTGCAATCGCCCGATGCGAAGAACGTGCTGCAGCGTGATCTGCGCGTCGTGACGCGCCGTCACCCGACGCCGCAGGAAATGGACGATCTGATGTTCGCATGGCGCGTCGCGAAGTTCGTGAAGTCGAACGCGATCGTGTTCTGCGGCAAGGGCATGACGCTCGGCGTCGGCGCGGGCCAGATGAGCCGTGTCGATTCGGCACGCATCGCCAGCATCAAGGCACAAAACGCCGGCCTGACGCTGAACGGTTCGGCCGTCGCCTCTGACGCATTCTTCCCGTTCCGTGACGGCCTCGACGTCGTCGTGGCAGCGGGCGCGACCTGCGTGATTCAGCCGGGCGGCTCGATGCGCGACGACGAAGTGATCGCCGCAGCCGACGAGCACAACATCGCGATGGTGATGACGGGCGTGCGGCACTTCCGGCATTGAGTCGAATCGGCCTCTGCCGATTTCACTGCACTGTGCAAAAGACCGGCGGTCGCAAGACCGCCGGTCTTTTTTTTGGCGATCGCTGACGACCACCTCTAAGTCCATTTTTCTGGACTAAAGCGGTTAGCCGAAAACTTCTATGCTTCTGCTCTTCTGATTTACTGAGCAGCACGTCGATTGATTAGTTCTACAAAATATTAATCGATATCCGGCATCGAAGCGAAGCGGGCAACCCACCTGCCCGCTCGGCTCAACCAACGTCCGATCATGGCCCCACAAGATCAAGAATTCGTCATCGCGGGAGCCGGCATTGCCGGCATGACGCTGGCGCTCCTGCTTCATCGCATGGGCCGGCCAGTCCTTCTTTTGGAAAGAAGAACGCAAGACGCCTTTCTGAGCGAGGAATCGCGTTCGATCAACTTCACGTTGACGGCTCGCGGCTTGACGGCGTTACGTCGCCTGGGGCTACAGGACCGCGCGCTGAACAGCGCCGTCCGGCTGCGTAGGCGCGTCGTGCACGACCGTTTCGGCGCGATCGCAACGCAGCGCTATGGCTCGCAGGACACGCATGCCATCTATTCGATTCGCAGAAAGGCGCTGTTGGAAATGCTGTATGAAGCCATTCGCGGCATACCCGGGATATCGATCATCCATGACGCGCCAGTCGAGACCATCGACTGCCATTCCGGCATGCTGACCTATTCCTGCGGCGAGCAACGCCAAACTATCCGTGCCGGCACTATCGTCGCCGCAGACGGCGCGTTCTCGCGCGTGCGCTCGTCGTTCGTCCAACAGACGTCGGCACACTGTCATCTGACCGACTTTCCCTCCCGCTACCTGGAATTGCACGGCGGCCGCGACTTCGTCGCCAAGCTCGGTCTGCCACTGGATGCATTGCACGTCTGGCCCGGCCACCAGGCGCTGCTCGTCGGCATCCCCAACCCCGATGCGACGATCGCGCTCATGTTCGTCTCCGAGGACTTGCAAGGGTACAACCGCGAGCGCTTCGCGCAAATCTTCGCCTCGCACTTTCCTCGAGTGCCGATCACGGCAGACATGGCGTCGCAATTGAAGGCGGCGCCGCTGGGGAGGCTTGCCTCCGGCGAACTCAGCCGCTGGCACCACGAAAGCCGCGTCGTGTTCGTCGGCGACGCCTGCCATCCCGTACTGCCGTTCTACGGCCAAGGCATGAACGCCGCCTTGGAGGACTGCTTCGTCCTCAGCGATCTGATCGGCAGCGAAACCTCGCGCGCGCAAGCGTTCACGCTCTACGAAGCGCGTCGCAAACCCCAGACCGACGCGCTCGCCGTGCTTTCGCGCTCGCACTTTTCGAATCTGCAACGGGGGGCGTTATCCGCCCGCTGGCAGGCATCGACGTTCATGGACCTGTGGCTTGCCCGGCTCACGCGTGGCAGCTGGTTCTACGAATACGAAAAAGTCGCGCACACGAATCTCCCCTACGACTCGATCGTCGCGCGCCTGGCACGACAACGTTCGATCAAACGGCGCAGCGGTCTATTGCTGGTCGAGCTGGGCCTGGCATTCGCGATTTCACTCCTCCGCCAATTGAGGTTGCAACTATGGACGCTTCGCCGTTCGTCGTCGCGCGCGACGACATCCGTGCCATCACCGAGATAGAAATTCAGGGTCGCACGCACTCGCTGGGTGAGCATCGCGACTTTCGCCGTCACGAGGCACTGGCTCGGTTTCTCCCTTCAGCGGGGCGAACTTCCTTGAGCTGGACGCGCCTCACGGCCGGCCAGGAGCTTGCGGTGCATGCGCATCCCACCAAGTCGATGATCGTGATCACTGGGGGGCGCGGTCGTCTGCTCGGCGCTTATCCACGTGACCTCTGCGAAGGCGACGTCGTCGCAGTGCCAGCGGGTGCGCCGCATGGCTTTCGGACCGATAGCGAGCTGACCGCCTTGTCGATTCAGTTCGAGGGAGCGGGTCTCTATGAGGACGAGCGCGCGCCGCGCGCAACTTTTGTCGACGATTTCGGCAAACGGCTGCTCGAGTATCAAGAACAGCGCTTTGTTCGACACATCACGCAGCCGTTTTTTGGCCTGCTGACCGACGGCACGCTGGCGCACCCCGAGCGCCGCGCCCGGCTGCTCGCCTGCCTCTATCAGTGGTCGAAAGCCTTTCAGCGGATGATGTTTCTGCGTCAAGGCCTCACGCACGGCGTGCCGTGGGAGCCCCTGTTCCTCCATCACTTTCATGAGGAGCTTGGACACGACGAGTTGCTGGCGCATGAGTGGCACGCCGCGCAACAGGCGGACTCGGCGATCGAAGCTTGCGCTTCGTGGTTTCTGTATCGAACCGTGGCCGGCGACAACCTCGAACGGCTGGTGCTCACGCATTTCGTGCTGGAGCGCAGTGCCGAAGTCTTCCATCGTCTGGCCAGCAAGATGTCTTCGCATGCGTATTTCGCGGCCCATGCCGGCGTGGACGAAAGCCACCATCTGCTCGGGCGAGGTGAACTCCAGGGAATGACCGAACCGACGTTTCGGCGATTGCTCCACGTATCGGGCCAGGCCTGGGACATCCTGGAACTCATGCTCGAACGCATCGTCAAGATCGTCGATCAGGATTCCTATGTTTGATAGAGCGATGACGTCCGAAGCCGCGCGCCATACGTTCGCCGATGCGATGCGAATTTTTGCACCGGACCTCGTGGTCAGGTTGACCGATATGCCGCATTACGGAGGCCCACTGCCGACCGACGACAAGGTTCGTCTAGCAGCGGGATATTTCTATAACTTTTCGACGCGACCGAGTGATGGCGATATCGACGCAGCGTTGAACACGCGTGGCGGCGTGCTGATTCCGTCGGTTCGTGCCGCCAAGTCGCGCATGCTGAAGCATCACTTCGTCCGCACCGCGGAACACGTCGAATGCGTGGCCACGTTCGAGGCTTCCATCGACCGATGTCTTAGCGATCGACTCGGCGCGCGACGCGCATGCGACATCCGGCGGCTGGCCCGCAAGGCGGGCTACGGCTTCGAGATGCTCGAAGCCAGCCAACTAGACGAGACGCACTGGGCTGATCTCGCACGCCTCGACGCCTTGCACAACGCGCGGCATGCGACAGCCACACCGATGTTCTGCGAAGCGGTGCAACGCAAGTTCGCGGGCTCGCCGCTGGCACACGACTTTCGCTGGATATTCCGGCGTGATGCTTCAGGACGTGTCGTCCAGACGGGCCTGATCCTTCTCGGCCGACAAGAACGCACCGTCTACTACTTGAATCAGTCGATCGACCGCGCCTCGCTGGCACCGGGGCAGAACCTTTACGTCGCCACGTTCTACGCGCTCTATTGCTGGTCGCAGGCAAACGGGTTCCACGCCGTTCATTTGGGGAGAGACGGCGCGGCGGAAAAACAACGCCTCGGCGCCGACGTGTTCATCCCCCAGAGTCATTGGCTGAAACAGGCATAAGCACCTATGGCACCCCATCCTTTGGCACGTCGGGCCATTGTCGAGCTGCCGCTGCCGGGCCCCTTGACCCAAGCGCCGAGCAAGCGCTACGCACTGGACGACAACCTGCCTGCCGACGATGGGCCGTGGCGAGCGTATCCACACACGCGACCGCTCGACTTGATCGAAGGCGTAATCGAGCTTTGGCGCGACATTGAAGAGCGCAAGGGTATCCGCCTTGAACTGGGCTTTGAGAACGTCTTGCTCACACACGGCGGAGTCGATGCGCTGAACCTGGCATTGACGGTCTTTTGCGAGCCCGGTCGAGATGCCGTCGGCATTCCGATGCCTTGCTTCGAGGCGTTCCCGCATTGGGCGACCCTACACGGCCTGCGTGTCGCGACACTCGAGCACGGTGATTGGCGAACCGCCGCGACTTCCGATACGAAGGCGTTGTTGCTGTGCTCACCGCACAATCCGCTCGGGACGATGATGATGCGGGACGAGATTCGCGCATTACTCACCACGTACCGCGGCGTCGTCATCGTCGATGAAGCGTATGCCGACTTTTCCGATAAGGCATCGGCCATCTCGCTGGTCGACGAGTTCGCCAACCTGGTAGTCCTCCGAACGCTCTCGAAGAGCTTCGGCCTCGCGGGTTTGCGTGTCGGTGCACTCGTCGGACACGCATCGACGATCGATGCCGCTTTGCGCGTCCAGATTCCGTTCGCCATGCCGATACCCGTCATCGACGCGCTGCGGGTTTCACTCGGACACGCCCAGGCCATTCACGATCGCCTCGCCTTCGTCCGCGTGGAGCGCGTCAGGGTGGCAGCGCTGCTCGCGATGAGCCCGCATGTGACGAGCGTGCTGCCCACCGATGCCAATTTTCTTTGCGTGCGTTGGCGCAGCCCCGACCTCGTCCATCGGCTGCTGGAGAACGCGAACGTGGGTGTACGCCACTTCGCGGCGGTTTCGCGGGTGACGGTCGGGGACAGGGACGCGAACGACGTGTTGCTGAAGGCACTAGGCGTATTCATCACGGAGACGAATTGACGTGGAAGAACTGTCATGGAATGAATGGCAATCGCTTTGCGAAGCGATGAACGGCTATATCAAGACGCAAGTCTTGTCGACCGCCTGCGATCTCGGCATCTTCGACGTCGTGGAACGAGGCGTAACGTTAGCTGCCCTGCCCGCGTCACTCGGCATCGACGCGCATGGCTGCCGCATCCTGATGCTGGGTTTGCGGCAACTGGGATGCGTGCAGGTCGACGGTGATGGTACGGTGCGCAATTCACCTCTGGCGCGGCGCTGCTTGCGGCGCGAATCGCGACATTCGATGGTGCCGTTCATCATGCTGAACGACCGGATTCAACATCGCGCCTGCCTGCATTTCACGCGTGCGCTGCGCGAGCGCCGCAATGCCGGTCTCGACGAATTCGCCGGCGACGCGCCAACGCTGTACGGCCGCATGGCGATGAGCCTTGACACCGAACGGCTCTTCCACGAGGGGATGGCCGCCTACACCCGGCTGTCGCCTCGCATGCTCGACATGAAGGAGCTCAGGCAAGTGTCGATGCTGCTCGACGTCGGTGGCGGGGACGGTTCGAACGCCATTCGCCTGTGCGAGCGCTTTCCATCGCTGCGGGTCTGTCTGGTCGACTTACCCTCGGTACTCGACAAAGCCAAGGCGAACGTGGCCGATCACGGGTTGGAGCAGCGCATCACCTGTGTAGCAGCCGACATGTTCGAAGACGCCTGGCCGCCCGGTTGCGACGGTGTGCTGTTCTCGCACGTGCTCGAGATTTTCTCGCCACCGAAGATCTCGTTGCTCTACAGGAAGGCCAAGGACTATCTCAAGCATGTCGAGGACGGGCGCCTCTTCGTCTGGGCGCTCATGTGCGACGCCGACGAAGGTGGTGGCCTGCAAGCCGTGAAGTCGTCGGTCTACTTCATGACCGTCGCGAGCGGCGAAGGCATGGCCTACCCTGTCGGCGACCACCGCCGCTGGCTCAAGGAAGCGGGCTTCACCATCACCGCCCAGTACGACGCACGCACCATCGATCATTGCGCACTCGTCGCGCGCTGAAGGAGAGCGAATTGGCCCCCTCCCCTCTGTTCCTGCTAGGGCGTTTCCTGTCGCAGTTCGCCGCGCGATTGGGCGACTTCCTGTTTCCGCTCGTCATCTATCGGCAATCGGGCAGCTTGTCGCTTTCGGGCCTCGCGCTGGCGATCGAGTGGCTGCCGCGCATCGTCGGCCTGCCGCTATGCGGCGCGCTGGCCGATCGCTTTCGTGCCGGGCGGCTGTTCGCCATCGCCGATCTGGCCCGCGCCCTGCTCGCCTTCGTACCATTCCTGTTTCCGGATGTGCCCGTCTTGCTCGCCACGTCGGCGGCATTCGGCTTCCTGTCGGCGCTGTCGCAGGTCACGCTCGAACGCACCGTCGCCACTTCCGGCAAGGTGCTCGCGCGCGCACAAATGTCGCTCGAGGCGATCAACAACCTGGCGTTCATCCTGGGTTCGGCAGCAGCCGCCTGGCTCGTGTCCTGTCTGGATCTGCGCGCGCTGTTCGTCGTCCTGGCCGCCTTGTTCGCTTGCCCCGCGCCGTGTCTCTGGCGAGCCGGTCTTGCTCATCCCGCGGCGCCACGCTCGCCATTCTCGCCGGCACGCGACGCGTCGGCCGCGCTCTCCATCCTCAAGCACAAGACGAGACTGCGTCAGATCGTGATCTGCGGGTTCTTGCTGGCCATTGCATCGGGAATCGTCACCTCCACGGGGCCGGCGATGATCACGACGGAATTCGCGTTACCCGGCGCGGCGTTCGCCCAGGTGCAAATGTGGGCTGCGGCAGCGACCGTGCTCGCTGTTTTGCTCAGTCGCCATGTCCCCGGCGCTGCCGCGCGGACGCAATGGATAGGCCTCGCTACGATCGCTGCCGGACTGTTCCTTGCAGCAAGCGCCTGGAGTTTTCCGCTTTGGGTGCTCGGCTACGCCATCTTCTTCGCCGGCATCATGCTGTTTTCGATTCATCTTCGCTGCGAGCGTGTGGCGCACATCCCCCCGAAGCATCTCGGCAAGACACTCGGCATCATCATGGTCCTGACCGCCGCTGGCTTGCCTGTGGGCGGGCTGCTGGTCGCCTACCTGGCCGACACGTTACCGGTACGCGGCGTCACATGGCTGGCTTGGCCCGCTTTCGCCGGCGCCTTATTTTTATCCCTATTTATTAGGAGTTCGAATAAACCGCGTACCGTCATGGACAGCAATGGGCAAGCCGGAAGCAACGTCAATGAAATATGAGCTAGTCTCGCCGGAGAATTTCACCGATGCACATCGATCGTTCATCGATACGTTTCGACGCTCGATCGATGTGTTGTCCTCCCAGATCGACGTCATCGCGGGCGCCAAGGATATCCATTCGCGGCACCTCATTGCGACCGATGCCTATGCCCGCCTGGTCGGATTGGCGAAAGGCGCCGACGTGACGGGGCGGCTCGATTGCGAGATGCCATGTGAGGGGACGGCACGCTTCGCCGATTGCCATATCCGCGAAGATCGGGAATTGCTGAGCCATCGGGACGCCGACAGCACGAAGTCGATCCTGAAGGTGTACGAATATAGCGACGGCTTGAAAGCACTGGTTTTCGACAAGTTCGTCATGAAACATGATGCCTCGCACTCCATTCTCGGCATCATCTATCAGGCCCATGAAGTCGACGTTTCGCACTTGTTCGCGTTGCTGCCGAATTACGCGCTCGAGTTCGGCTCCGGCAGCCTGGAGAAGGCGCACCTCGACGAAATCATCGGGCGCGCCAATCTGACGGAGTACGAATACGAGGTGGGCTTTCTGATCGCCATGAACTGGAGCGTCGGACAGATTTCGCGCTTCATGAACCGGTATCGGCCGACGGCGAACCCGCGCGTGGCGGACACCATCTACAAGTGCAAGGACCGGATCTGCGAAAAGCTTGGCATCGACGATTGCCGCGTGCCCGTCTTGCGCGAAAAGCTGCTCCAGTTCGGCATTCACCGAAAAATGCCGCGGTCGTTCTTCCACCGTATTCTCGGGTCGCGACAACTATAGGCGCATGTTACGCACCGGTGCGGCTTCGTCGTTTGCGCACCGGCGCGCTGAAAGCCCGTTCAACGATCGACGAAACTCATCTGCATCGACCATGGCGTCCCGTTCGCATCGACATGGCGGACCGTCGGATCATTGAGTGTGCTTTCTTGCGTCACACCGAGCAGCCCCGTTTCGGGATGGCGGCCGATCGTCATCTGATAGGCCCCGGCGGAGCCGTAGTCATAATCGGTGCCGTCGGCAACGATCACGCCCATCATGTTTTCACCGGGCGTGTCTTGCTCGGCCCAGTTCATGCTGATATCGGCGGACGCTTTGGCTGCGAGGCGATAGGCACGGTCGAACGGCTGCCCGTCGACGAGCAGCGCCTGGTCGTCCCAGTTCGGGTCGCCGGCGACGAAGAGATCGCGGCTGGTTTGGTTGCTGACATGCACGACAATTTGGCTCATGGCGTTACGCTCCTCATGATGGGTCAAAGGTGCGCTCGACTTTCAGGGCTGCCCGGCCTCTGAGTACACGTAAGCTGAATTATCCGGACGGAACGAAACGCTGTAGTATCGCAACCAGTTCGTTCGCTTTCACTTTTGATGAGAATTCTCGGCATCGACCCCGGCTTGCGCGTGACGGGCTTTGGCGTCATCGAGCAAACCGGTCACCAGCTCACCTACGTTACGAGCGGCGTGATCCGCACTGCCGATGCCGACTTGCCTTCGCGCCTCGGCACCATCTTCGAGGGCATCTCGACGCTGATCCGCCAGCACGCGCCCGATCAATCGGCGATCGAAAAAGTCTTCGTCAACGTCAATCCGCAATCGACGCTGCTGCTGGGCCAGGCGCGTGGCGCCGCGATCTGCGGCCTCGTCGCGGGCGGCGTGCCCGTCGCCGAGTACACGGCACTGCAGCTGAAGCAGGCCGTCGTCGGCTACGGCCGGGCGACGAAAGAGCAGATGCAGCAGATGGTCGTGCGGCTCTTGAATCTGTCGGGGCTGCCCGGCACCGATGCGGCCGACGCGCTCGGCATGGCCATCTGTCACGCGCACAGCGGCAATACGCTCGAAACGCTGGGCGGCATCGCCCCCGCGCTCGCGCGCAAAGGCTTGCGCGTGCGCCGCGGACGGCTGATCGGCTAAGGACGGCCGATACCCCGCCGCGCGCCGGCTGCGGTGCGCTACACTCGCGCTTTCCTTACCGCTTCTGTCCTGCCCCATGATCGGTCGCATCGCCGGCACCCTGCTCGAAAAGAACCCGCCTCACCTGCTCGTCGACTGCAACGGCGTCGGCTATGAAGTCGACGTGCCGATGAGCACGTTCTACAACCTGCCGCAGGCCGGCGAAAAAATCGTGCTGCTGACGCAGCTGATCGTGCGCGAGGATGCCCATCTGCTGTACGGCTTCGGCACCGCCCAGGAGCGGGCGACGTTCCGCGAGTTGCTCAAGATCAGCGGCATCGGCGCACGCATGGCGCTGGCGGTGCTCTCGGGCATGAGCGTGCAGGAGCTGTCGCAGGCGGTCACGCTGCAGGACGCCGCACGCCTCACGCGCGTGCCCGGCATCGGCAAGAAGACGGCCGAGCGGCTGCTGCTCGAACTGAAGGGCAAGCTCGGCGCCGACCTCGGCTCGGCCGCCGCGGCGGTGTCGGCCTCCGATCATGCGACCGACATCGTCAACGCGCTGCTTGCGCTCGGCTATTCGGAGAAGGAAGCGCTCGCAGCCGTCAAGAACGTGCCGGCCGGCACGGGCGTCTCCGAGGGCATCAAGCTGTCGTTGAAGGCGCTGTCGAAGGCTTGAGGGTCCTGTAGCCGCGTGCCCTTGCGCCCCCGGCGCGCGCGGTACAATCACGAGCATGATCGAAACCGACAAGCTCGCTAGCGAGCGCATCATCTCGGCCAAGCCCGCCTCCTCGCACGAAGAAGCGTTCGAGCGCGCCTTGCGGCCGCGCCAGCTCGACGAATACGTCGGGCAGGAAAAAGTGCGCAGCCAGCTCGAAATCTTCATCGAAGCGGCCAAGCGCCGCTCCGAGGCGCTCGACCACGTGCTGCTGTTCGGGCCGCCTGGCCTCGGCAAGACGACGCTCGCGCACATCATCGCGCGTGAAATGGGCGTCAATTTGCGGCAAACCTCTGGGCCGGTGCTCGAACGCGCGGGCGATCTCGCCGCGCTGCTGACGAACCTCGAAGCAAACGACGTGCTGTTCATCGACGAGATCCACCGACTCTCGCCCGTCGTCGAAGAAATTCTCTATCCGGCCCTCGAGGACTACCAGATCGACATCATGATCGGCGAAGGGCCGGCCGCGCGCAGCGTAAAGCTCGATTTGCAGCCGTTCACGCTCGTGGGTGCCACGACGCGTGCGGGCATGCTGACGAACCCGCTGCGCGACCGCTTCGGCATCGTCGCGCGACTCGAGTTCTACGATGCCGAGCAGCTCTCGCGCATCGTGAGCCGTTCGGCGTCGCTGCTGGGCGCCCAGATTCACCCCGACGGCGCACTCGAGATCGCCAAGCGCTCGCGCGGCACGCCGCGGATCGCGAACCGGCTGCTGCGCCGCGTGCGCGATTACGCCGAGGTCAAGGCCGACGGCAACATCACTGCGCGGGTGGCCGATGCGGCGTTGAAGATGCTCGACGTCGACCCGGTCGGCTTCGATCTGATGGACCGTAAGCTGCTCGAAGCGATCCTGCACAAATTCGATGGCGGCCCGGTCGGCGTCGACAATCTGGCCGCCGCGATCGGCGAGGAACGCGACACGATCGAAGACGTGCTCGAGCCGTATCTGATTCAGCAGGGCTTCCTGCAACGCACGCCGCGCGGCCGCGTCGCGACGCTGGCGGCGTACCGTCATTTCGGCCTTGGCGCGCCGGATGCTTCGAACCCCGTGCGCAACCTGTGGGACGCTGAGTAGCGCCGCGCCCTGAGCCACGGGTTGACCAGAGGCAACAGCCATAAGGAAGGAAGCCACGCGATGTCCGACCACGCAGGCAACCCGCACGGCGAACCCACCAGCCCCGCCCAGGCACTCGCGCAGCGCGTACGCGCACGGATCGCGCAACGCGTCACGCACCTGACGAGCGGCAGCGGCGGCCCGTCGCTCGACTATTCGTCGCCGGCCGGCGATCCGGGCTTATTCGGCCCGGACTCGGTATGCTGGCGCGTGCATGCCGATTTCACGTCGATGATGGTCGGCGGCGTCAGCGCGTTGATGTTGCAGACGCTCCATCCGCTTGCACTCGCGGGTGTCTGGGATCATTCGACATTTCGCACCGACATCCTCGGCAGGCTGCGCCGCACGGCGACGTTCATCTCCGGCACGACTTACGGCAGTCGTCAGGATGCGCTTGCGCTGATCGAGCGAGTCAAGCGCATCCACCAAGGCGTGACAGGCACAGCGCCCGATGGACGCCCCTATCGGGCTGACGATCCGGCCTTGCTGCGTTGGGTGCATGTCGCAGAAGTGTCGAGCTTTCTGACCGCGCACCTGCGTTACGCGAATCCGGCGCTGTCTCACGCCGACCAGGACCGCTATTACGCCGAGACGGCCCGCATCGCGCAGATGCTCGGCGCGACCGACGTCCCCACCTCGCGCGCTGCCGTCGCCGCCTATTTCGAGTCGATGCGGCCAGAGCTCGAAGCGGGGCCGCGCACGCAGGAAGTCGTTCGCATTCTGATGGATGCCGCGCCGAAGCACTCGGCGATGCGGCCGGCCGCGACGATGATGCTCCATGCGGGTGTCGATCTGCTGCCGGACTGGGCACAGCAGATGCTGGGCTTTACGACATTCACACGGCTGCGCGGCACACTTGCGCGGCCCGGCGTGCGGCTCGTGGCGCCCGTGCTCCGCTGGGCGCTCGTGAATGGCGTGTCCAAGCGCGCGCGGCGTCGCGTCGGCGCACCGCCTGCCTGACGCGAAAGTACTGCGTACGTTTTCTTAGCGACGATATCGAAGAACGCGAGCGACTGCCACACGCAATCGCTCAATGCGACGCACCGGCGAGGCACGCCTTGAACCCGTCGTCATCGGACATCCCGCCCAGGTGCCCAACATCGGCCCAGGCGAGCACGCGCGCGCCCCTGCCGTCGTCGTCGAACTCCACCGTATTGATGCTCGCGTTCAGCAACGCATAGTTGCGCGGCGCCTCGAGCGGCAAGCCATGTGCGCTGCGATAGATGCAATCGAGCACGCCGCCATGCGTGACGCAGGCGATGCGCTGACCTCGATGCTCAGCCACGATGGCGGCAACGGCATGCAGCACGCGATGGTAAAACGCGCGCACCGATTCGCCGCCTGGCGGCGCGAAGCCAGGGTCACGCGTTTGCCACTGCGCGTACTCATCGGGAAAGCGCGCGGCGATCTCGGCGCTGTCGTGCCCCTGGAATACGCCGTAGGCCCGTTCACGCAACCCTTCGACCAGGCGCAGCGGCAAGCCCAGCGCCGCAGCCGTAGGCCGCGCCGTCTGCTGTGCGCGCTGCAGGTCGCTCGAATAGATCGCATCGAGCCGGCCGCCCTCGCGCGCTTCGCGGTCAAGCCGCGTCGCGAGCTGCTCGGCCTGCGCGAGCCCGCTCGCCGCGAGCGGAATGTCGATATGCCCCTGGATGCGCTTGATGCGATTCCAGTCGGTCTCACCGTGGCGAATGAACAGAACGTGCGTGGGCATGAACCTGAAACCAGAAGCGAGCGAAATCAGCCGCGCGTGCGCAGCCAGAACGTGACGGGGCCGTCGTTGACAAGCGAAACCTGCATCGCAGCACCGAACTCGCCCGTCTCGACGATCGGATGACGCGCACGGGCCGTGGCGACGAAGTAATCGAAGAGCCGCTGGCCTTCGTCAGGCGGCGCGGCCGGCGTGAAGCTCGGACGCAGGCCGCTGTCGGTATCGGCCGCGAGCGTGAACTGCGACACGAGCAGCAAGCCGCCCGCACGCCCGGCGCCGTCGAGGTTGGTAACGGGCAGGTTCATCTTGCCGGCCGCGTCGCTGAACACCCGGTAGCCGAGCACCTTCGCGACGAGCTTGTCGGCGTCTGCCTCGGTGTCGCCGCGCTCGGCGCACACGAGCGCGAGCAGGCCCGGCCCGATCTCGCCCGTGATGCGCTCGCCGACACGTACGCTGGCCTGCGCGACCCGCTGGATCAGCGCGATCATGCCGTCAGCGTCACGCGCGCGAAGCGCCGCTTGCCCACCTGCACGACATACTCGCCGGCCTCGACCTTGAGGCTCTTGTCGGCAATCACCGTACCGTCGATCTTCACACCGCCTTGCTCGATGTTGCGCAGCGCCTCGCTCGTCGACGGCACGAGGCCGGCCTGCTTGAGCATCTGCCCGATCGCGAGCGGCGCACCCGTCAGCGTCACCGTCGGAATGTCGTCGGGCACACCGCCCTTGGCACGGTGATTGAAGTCCTCGAGGGCGCGCTCGGCATCGGCTTGCGAGTGGAAACGCGCGATGATCTCCTGCGCGAGCAGCACCTTGAAGTCGCGCGGGTTGCGCCCTTCCTTGGCTTCGCGCATGAAGCCCGAGATCTCTTCGATGCTGCGGAACGACAGCAGTTCGTAGTAGCGCCACATCAGCGAGTCGGAGATGCTCATCAACTTGCCGAACATATCGCTCGGCTTTTCGCTGATGCCGACGTAGTTGTTCTTCGACTTCGACATCTTGTCGACGCCGTCGAGGCCTTCGAGCAACGGCATCGTCAGGATGCACTGCTGCTCCTGGCCATACTGCTTCTGCAACTCGCGGCCCACGAGCAGATTGAACTTCTGGTCCGTGCCGCCGAGCTCGAGGTCGGCGTTGAGCGCGACCGAGTCGTAGCCCTGCATGAGCGGGTACAGGAATTCGTGGATCGAGATCGGCACGCCGCCCTGAAAGCGCTTCGTGAAATCCTCGCGCTCGAGGATGCGCGCCACCGTGTAGCGCGAGGCGAGCTTGATCATGCCGTCGGCGCCGAGCGGCATCGACCATTCGCTGTTGTAGCGGATCTCGGTCTTCTCGCGATCGAGCACGAGCGCGGCCTGCTCGAAGTAGGTCTTCGCGTTCGATTCGATCTGTTCGCGCGTGAGCGGCGGACGCGTCGCATTGCGGCCGGACGGATCGCCGATCAACGACGTGAAGTCGCCGATCAGAAAGATCACCGTGTGGCCGAGATCTTGCAGCTGGCGCATCTTGTTCAGCACGACCGTGTGGCCGATGTGGATGTCGGGCGCAGTCGGATCGAGGCCGAGCTTGATACGCAGCGGCTTGCCGGTGGCTGCGCTTCTCGCGAGCTTTTGCGCGAACTCTTCTTCGATCAGCAGCTCATCGGCGCCGCGCTTCGCGACGGCCAGCGCATGACGGACCTCGTCCGTGATCGGAAACGACGTGGCAGGCTTGGATGTGGACTCGGTGCTCATCTGGAAATCTGGCAGGCGGACGTTGCAAAGGCGTTAATTGTCCCATATTCTCGCCGCGCCCCCGATGCCATCTGCCCCTGGTGGGCACCTGCTTAACGCGTGCGGCCGTTGCGCGGATAATGCTGCGGGACGAGCGGGGCCAATGGGCCAAGTGCTTTTTCCGGCCGTGGCCGGTAACGACGAAAAGGAGCGAACCGTGACGCGAAGCACGACACCGCATGCGGCAGACGGGATCTATTTCGGCCTGATGTCGGGAACGAGCATGGACGGCGTCGACGGCATCGCCGTCGAGTTCGTGGCCGGCAAACCGCCCGTCGTGCTGGCCGACGCGTTCGTCGGCTTTGCCGACAGTCTGCGCGACGCGCTGTTCGCGCTGCAACAGCCCGGCCAGAACGAGATCGAACGCGAGGCGCTGGCTGCTGCCGCCCTCGCCTCGCGCTACGCGGTGTGCTGCCACGAGTTGCTGCGCGCGGCCAACCTCGCGCCCACGCGCGTGCGTGCGGTCGGCGTGCACGGTCAGACCGTGCGCCATCGTCCCGAGAAAGGCTACACGCGGCAGATCAACAACCCGGCATTGCTGGCGGAAATGACGCGCATCGACGTCGTCGCCGATTTCCGCAGCCGCGACGTCGCGGCGGGCGGCCAAGGCGCACCGCTCGTGCCGGCCTTTCACGCGCAGATGTTCGGCTCGGCCAGTGAAACGCGCGTCGTCTGCAATCTGGGCGGCATCAGCAATATCACGATCCTGCCCGCCGCCGACGGCAACGCAGCGGCGGCAGCCGGCGTGCGCGGCTTCGATTGCGGGCCGGCCAACGTGTTGCTCGATGAATGGGCTCAGCGCCATCTGGGTAAGCCATACGACGAGGGCGGCCGCTTTGCCGCCAGCGGCGCCGTGCATCAGCCGCTGCTCAATGCGCTGCTCGACGAGCCGTTTTTCGAGCAGGCGCCGCCCAAGAGCACGGGCCGCGACCTGTTCAACGCAAGCTGGCTCGACACCAAGCTCTCCGCGTTCGCGGCGTTGCCGCCAGCCGACGTGCAGGCCACGCTGGCCGCGCTGACGGCCGTCAGCATCGCGCGCGAAATCGAGCGGCACGCATCGGACTGCCGCGCCGTGTATGTGTGCGGCGGCGGCGCGCGCAACCCGGAACTGCTGAAGGCACTGGAGCAAGCGCTCACGCGCAGCGGCGCAAGCGGCGTGCCGGTGATGACGACCGACGCGCTCGGCGTGCCGCCGCACTACGTCGAGGCGCTCGCGTTCGCGTGGCTCGCCATGCGGTGCATCGAACGCACGCCGGGCAATCTGCCCGCCGTCACGGGCGCGGCGGGTAAGCGGGTGCTGGGGGCGATTTATCCGCGTTGAGACGCACTCGTCGCGAATCGCAAATATGCGCGCACCAATATAAAACGGGGCCGAAGCCCTCCGTTCGTTGTGGGCTGGCTGCTTCGAGGCGATGGTTCGCTGTCTGTGCTCGATGCTCTGTTTCGGCACGCCGGACAACGTGTTACGCTGCACCTATCACGTAACACATGCGAGCACCGCGATGAGCGAGGCAACCTTTACTTTCCGGGTCGATGAGGCCCTCAAAACCGATTTCTCCGCGGCCGCCAAGGCCCACGACCGTACTGGTGCGCAACTCCTGCGCGACTTCATGCGGGACTACGTGAAGCAACAGCAAGAGGCAGTGGAGTACGATGCGTGGCTCCGCGCCAAGGTGCAAAAGTCTCAGGCCTCGGCCAACGCTGGCAACCTGGTACCGGCTGCGGACGTCGAGGCCAAGTTCGCTGCCCGCCGAGCAGCAACACGTCGAGGGCTTGAAGCGGCCAAGTGATGGAGTTGTTCTGGACGCCAGAGGCGATACAAGACCGCGAAACGATCTATGACTACATCGAGGTCGACAACCCGACCGCAGCGCTAGCCCTTGATGAGCTGTTCTCAGAAAAAGCCGCACGCTTGACCGATCATCCCGATCTGGGCCGGCTCGGCCGCATTGCCGGCACCCGCGAGCTGGTTGCGCACCGGCATTACATTCTGGTCTATGACGTAGTCGGCAGCGTAGTGCGGGTACTGAACGTCGTACATGCAGCCCGCCAATGGCCACCCGCTGAAAGCGGGTGAAAACGCGAAGATTTCTGCGGGATGAAAGCCGTGTCCTTCATTCAACCGCTAACGAGACGCGCCGGCGCACGAATCACTGAGCGCATCAATAAAAAACGGGGCCAAAGCCCCGTTTTTCTTGCCATTTAACGCGACGCGGCATGCCGCGTCACGCCAAGCCAAGCGCATGCTCAGACCGAGAACGACGAGCCGCAACCGCAAGTGGTCGTGGCGTTCGGGTTCTTGATGACGAACTGCGCGCCGTTGATATCGTCCTTGTAGTCGATCTCGGCGCCGACGAGGTACTGGTAGCTCATCGAGTCGATCAAAAGCTGCACGCCGCCCTTGTTCATGACGGTGTCATCCTCGTTGATCGTTTCGTCGAACGTAAAGCCGTACTGAAAGCCGGAGCAGCCGCCGCCTTGCACGAATACGCGCAATTTGAGGTCGGGATTGCCCTCTTCGTCGATCAGTTGCTTCACTTTGTCGGCCGCCGCGTCGGTAAAGACGAAGGGGCTGGGCATCTCGGTCACGGGGGTGTCGGTGACGGCGGTCATTCGGACTCTCCAAAAAAGCTTCTAGGCGCTATTGTAGGGCTGTTCAACGTATCGTGCTTGGCAAGCCCATGAATCCAATAGGTTCTTGCCGCCGACGACCCTCGCGCCAGTAAAAAAGCCGCCGAGCTTGCGCATCGGCGGCTTTTTGAAGCGACTTCGCCACAAGGGCGAAGCGCATCGAAACGCGTATTAACGCTTCGAGAACTGCTTGCGGCGACGTGCCTTGTGGAAGCCGACCTTCTTACGTTCGACTTCACGGGCATCGCGCGTCACGAAGCCGGCGTGCGACAGTGCCGGCTTCAGCGTCGCGTCGTAGTCCATCAGCGCGCGGGTGATGCCGTGGCGAACTGCGCCGGCTTGGCCCGTTTCACCGCCGCCCGACACGTTGACCTTGATGTCGAACGTCGTAGCGTGGTTCGTGAGCTCGAGCGGCTGACGCACGATCATCAGCGAAGTTTCGCGCGAGAAGTAGTCGGCGATGGGCTTGCCGTTGACGACGATATCGCCCTTGCCTGCCTTGATGAAGACACGAGCGACTGCGCTCTTGCGGCGGCCCGTACCATAGTTCCAATTACCGATCATGTGGGCTCCCCTTAGATCTCGAGCGCTTTCGGCTGCTGAGCCGTATGCGGATGCGTGGCTTCTGCGTAGACCTTCAGCTTCTTGATCATCGCGTAGCCGAGCGGCCCCTTCGGCAGCATGCCCTTGACCGCCTTCTCGAGCGCACGGCCCGGGAAGCGTTCTTGCATCTTGCCGAACGTCGTTTCATAGATACCGCCCGGGTAACCCGAGTGACGGTAGTACTTCTTGTCGGTGGTCTTGTTGCCCGTGACCTTCAGCTTGCCGGCGTTGATGACGATGATGAAATCACCGGTGTCGACGTGCGGGGTGAACTCAGGCTTGTGCTTGCCGCGCAGACGGCGTGCCACTTCGCTGGCGACACGGCCGAGAACCTTATCCGTCGCGTCAATCACGTACCATTCGCGCGTCACCTCATGGGCTTTGGCGGAAAACGTCTTCATGATCGATCCAAAAAAAATTGCCGTGCCCTGTTTCTTGTTCCTGCTTGATGTCGCGCATCTAGGCGCTGTGCAGGCTCTCCCTGTTCTTCTTCCGCGGGCATCGATACGGAAAAGCCCTGAATTATAAAGGAAATCCGCGGGCGGCGTCAAAAAAAAGCCCGAACGCTCGGTTCGGGCTTAATCCACCTAAGGAGGAGGGTGGAGGAGACATGCGGAGATTGCCGAATCTCGGCAATCAATGAAGCGAATTGTACAGACGGAACACCGGGCGCGCAAGAAAACCTGCATTGCGAAATCTTGATTCACATTACGAAATTTGAATCCGGGCGCACGCCGCCGGCACCGTGTGCTGGACCGCCCCAACGCACCGCCGGCCGCGGGGCTACAATGCAGGTCGATTTTCTGCACAAACGCTCGGAGAGCTTCATATGGAATGCAAAGTGAGCTGGATGGGCCCGGATGGCATGGCCTTTGCCGCCGAAACCGGCAGCGGCCATCTGGCCATGATGGACGGCGCGCCCGAAGGCGGCGGCCGCAACCTGGCGCCGCGGCCAATGGAAATGGTGCTGCTCGGCACCGGCGGCTGCACGGCTTACGACGTCGTGATGATTTTGAGGAAAAGCCGCCAGGACATCGTCGGCTGCACGGTCACTTTGAAGGCCGAACGAGCCAGCGAAGATCCGAAAATCTTCACGAAGATCCACTTTCACTTCACCGTGACGGGCAAGAACCTCAACCCGTCGACGGTGGAGCGCGCGATCAATCTGTCGCACGACAAGTACTGCTCCGCGTCGATCATGCTCGCCAAGACGGCCGAACTCTCGCACTCGTTCGAGATCGTCGAGACCTGAGCGCGCCGCGCCAGCGGAATCGAGCACGCATAAAAAAGCCGGCGTCCCTAAAAAGACGCCGGCTTTCGTTTTGTAGCGTGGCAAAGCAGGCCGGTAAGCCGGATTCTGTGCATGCGCCGCACCGAAGCACCGCGCATGTGGCAGCCATTCCTCTAGGCGCGCCATTGCTGACGCGCTCAAGCTTCCTACCCGCAGACAAGACGGGGGCCCCGCCTTGCACCCGAAGATGCGTGCCTGCCTATTTGGAATTGCTCCGGGTGGAGGTTACCGTGCCGGTCTGCGTCGCCGCAGCCGCGGTGCGCTCTTACCGCACCGTTTCACCCTTACCTGATCCCGGCTTGCGCCGGGCCATCGGCGGTTTGCTTTCTGTTGCCCTGTTCCGCGTGTCGCCACGGATGGCCGTTAGCCATCACCCTGCCCTATGGAGTCCGGACTTTCCTCGCCCTTTCCGGCTTGCACCGGAAAAGCCGCGACTGCCTGGCCTGCTTTGCAGTTCGAAATGTTATCACGCGGCCGCGCGGCGCCCGGGACGAAAGACGCCCGTATCGTCGTAGAACGTCGCGTCGGCATTGGCGGCGCACCAGCCGGGAATCCCGAGCACCGGTAGTGGTGCGAATGCACGGCTCGTGGGCGCTGCCTGCGCAAGCGCGCACGCCGTGGTTTCGTCGAGCCACGCGCGACGGTCTGCCTCGGGCCAGCCGAAATAGGCTTGCGGCGCGCCCACGATCCAGGCGTGTGCCGTGCAGGCCTTGTAGGGCGAGATCAACTTCTCGAGCAGCGCGTGGCCGACGATGTGGACCTCGCAACGCGTGCCCCAGCTGCTGCGGCCCGCGACGAACAGGCGCCGCCAGTCGAAAGCGACGAGCGCCTCGGTCAGCGCGTCGTCGGTCGTGACGAACAGCGCCGCGTTCTCGTCGAACAGGGTCAGTGCGTCGCGCTCGGCACCTCGCACGGCGCCAACGCCGTCGCGCTCGATAGCCTGCGCCTGCCGCGCATTGAGCCCCGCTTTCAGACGCGGAAATGCGAGCCAGACCAGCGCATTGAAAAAATCGTGCAGATTGTGACGCGTGGGCACGCGTCCGGTAGCGGCGATGTGCGCCTCGTAGGCCGTGTCGACTGGCAGCTGTGTTTGCGTGACGAAGCGCAGCGGCAAGCCGCGCCCCGTCACGCAGGTGCTCGCGCACGCGTCTGCGTCGAGCGTCGCCAGAAACGGCTCGGGCCCATCCAGCGCACTGCACTGCCAGCGCGCGCCGCGCTCGGCGAACGGCGCAAACCACGGCGCCGCCCAGTCGATGCACCCAAAGGACTCAGCGTCGGGCGCGTCCACGCCGCCGGCTGCCTGTGCATCCATACGGATCAGGCGAGCCGCCAGCCCAATTCCTCACCACCACGCAGCGGCACGACCGACGTATCGCCGGCTTCGATCTGCGCGGGCAGCGTCCAGCGCTCGCGCACAAGCGTCACGCGCTCGGTGCTGCGCGGCAGACGGTAGAAATCGGGACCAAAGAAGCTCGCGAAACCTTCGAGCCTGTCGAGCGCCCCGGCCTGATCGAACGCTTCCGCGTAGAGCTCGAGTGCGTGCAGTGCCGTGTAGCATCCCGCGCAGCCGCACGCATGCTCCTTCAGGCCCTTCGGGTGCGGCGCGCTGTCGGTGCCGAGGAAGAAGCGCTGATTGCCCGAGGTCGCGGCCGCCACGAGCGCCACGCGATGCGTTTCGCGCTTGAGCACGGGCAGGCAGTAGTAATGCGGGCGAATGCCGCCCTGGAAGATCGCGTTGCGGTTGTACAGCAGATGATGCGCCGTGATCGTCGCGCCGAACTGGCCCGGTGCCGCATCGGCATCGCGCACGTAGTCCGCCGCATCCTTCGTGGTGATGTGCTCGAACACGACCTTCAATGCGGGGAAATCGCGGCGCAGCGGCTCCATCACGCGATCGATGAACACCTTCTCGCGATCGAACAGGTCGATCGATGCGTCGGTCACTTCGCCATGCACGAGCAGCGGCATGCCGACTTCCTGCATGACTTCGAGCGTCTTCGCGCACTTGCCCAGATCGGTGACGCCCGCGTCGGAGTTCGTCGTCGCACCGGCCGGATAGAGCTTCACGCCGTGTACGAAGCCGCTTTCACGCGCGCGGCGAATCTCGTCGGGCGCCGTGTTGTCGGTCAAGTACAGCGTCATCAGCGGCTCGAACGTCATCCCGGCCGGCAGCGCCGCGAGAATGCGCTCGCGGTAGGCGCGCGCGGCCTCGGTCGTCGTGACCGGCGGCTTCAGGTTCGGCATGACGATCGCGCGGCCGAACTGGCGCGCCGTATGCGGCAGCACCGCCGCGAGCATCGCACCGTCACGCAGGTGCAGGTGCCAGTCGTCGGGGCGTGCAAGGGTCAACGAAGACAGCGTGCTTGCGGCCGGCGCTGCGCTCGGGGAAGAAGTGGAAACGGTCATGGCGACGATCAAACTAGAAAGAGAAGCGCGCGTGGCGCGTGGCGAGCGCGGACGAGATCGGGCGGATGCGCGGGCGGGTACGACAGAGGGCTCGGCCGTCGGTATCGTGGAAAAACTGCAACGCAGGCCGCCCTGCGCCCGCTGATTTCGCTTTTTTCGACTTGCGGCTCGGTATATGCTTCAAAAAACATATTGTAGCGGGTTCGCAACCGGGCCCGCGGACCACACGCTTTACCCTTCGTACCATGTGCCAACTTCTCGGAATGAACTGCGCCGCGCCAACGGACGTCACGTTCTCCTTCACCGGCTTCGCGGCGCGTGGCGGCGTGACCGACCACCATGCCGACGGTTGGGGCATCGCGTTCTTCGAAGACAAGGCCTGCCGGCTATTCATCGACCACCAGTCGTCGGCCACCTCGCCGCTCGCCGACATGGTCAAGCGTTATCCGATCAAGTCGAAAAACACGATTGCGCATATCCGCAAGGCGACGCAAGGGCACATCCTGCTCGAGAATTGCCACCCGTTCATGCGCGAGCTGTGGGGACGCCACTGGATCTTCGCGCACAACGGCGATCTGCAAGGCTATCGGCCGACGCTGAACGGCGTCTATCAGCCCGTCGGCACGACCGATAGCGAGCTCGCCTTCTGCGCGCTGCTGCAAGGCTTGCGGCAAGCATTTCCGTGCGCACAGCCGCCCTTGCATGAACTGTTTGCGGTGCTCGGCGAGCTCACGCGTGAGATCACCGACTACGGCGTGTTCAACTTCTTGATGTCGAATGGGCAGGCTCTCTTCGCGCACGGCTCGACGCACCTGCACTATCTCGTGCGTCGCTGGCCGTTCTCGACCGCGCATCTGATCGACGCCGACATGTCGATCGACTTCGCGCAGTACACGACGCCGGAGGACCGCGTGGCCGTGATCGCCACGCAGCCGCTAACCGATGACGAGATCTGGACCGCCTTCGAGCCCGGCGACTTGCTGATGTTCAAGGATGGTGATGTGGCCGCGCGCATGCATATTCCCGTGCCGCCGGCCGTGCTCGAGAAGGCACGCAACCCGGCTTGCGATGTATCGGCCTCCGCCCCCAGGAAACGCAGCGCAGACACCGCGTCGCGCGATTTGGACGCCGAAGCCGACGATATCGCCGCGTTCGAATCGTAACGTGCCGTTACCCCTCGGGTAACGAAGCAAGCCTCAATGCAGGATCTTCGCGAGGAACTCGCGCGCGCGCTCCGACTTCGGGCGAGCGAAAAACGCCTCTTTGAGGTCGTCCTCGACGATCGCGCCGCGATCCATGAAGACCACACGATGCGCGACCTTCTTCGCGAAGCCCATCTCGTGCGTCACGCACATCATCGTCATGCCTTCCTGCGCAAGCTCGACCATGACGTCGAGCACCTCGTTGATCATCTCGGGATCGAGCGCCGACGTGGGCTCGTCGAACAGCATCGCGACCGGGTCCATCGACAGCGCCCGCGCGATCGCCACGCGCTGCTGCTGCCCACCTGAGAGCTGGCCCGGGAATTTGTCGGCGTGCTCCTTCAATCCCACGCGATCGAGCAGCTTCAGGCCTTTGTCGGCCGCTTCGTCCTTCGAACGGCCCAGCACCTTGATCTGCGCGAGCGTGAGGTTCTCGGTAATCGACAGGTGCGGAAACAGTTCGAAATGCTGGAAGACCATGCCGACTTTCGCGCGCAGCTTCGACAGATTCGTTTTCTTGTCGCCGACCGATTGGCCGTCCACAACGATCTCGCCCTGCTGAAACGGCTCGAGGCCGTTGACGGTCTTGATCAGCGTCGACTTGCCCGAGCCCGACGGCCCGCACACGACGACCACCTCGCCCCGCTTGACCTCCGTCGTGCAGTCGGCCAGCACCTGGACCGGGCCGTACCATTTCGAAACATTCTTGATTGAAATCATTTCACGACCTTTGTTTGAAGACTTGCCACGAGCCCCGACGCTATCGTGCAGACGACAAAATAGCAGCCGCCGGCAAACAGCACCATCTCGATGAGCGTGCCGTCGCGGTCACCGACGTTCGTCGCCGTGCGGAAAAAATCAGCGAGACCGATCACGTAGACAAGCGACGTGTCCTGAAAGAGGACGATTGCCTGCGTCAGCAGCAGCGGCACCATCGCGCGCCATGCCTGCGGCAGCACGACGAAGCGCATCGCCTGCCATGCGCTCATGCCGAGCGCGAGCGAGGCCTTCGCCTGCCCGACCGGCACAGCTTGAATGCCGGCCCGCACGATCTCGGAATAGTAAGCGGCTTCGAACAGCGAGAACGCGATCATCGCCGAGGCGAGGCGGATGTCGGCGTCGGGCGACAAGCCGAACAACCGCTGCAGAACGTGCGGCACGATCAGGAAAAACCAGAGCAGAACCATGACAAGTGGAACTGCGCGAAAGCAGGCCACGTAGGCTTGCGCGAATGCACGCAGCGGCTTGACCGGCGAAAGCCGCAGCAACGCGAGTAAGGTGCCCCATGCGATACCGGCCGCGATCGCGACGAGCGCGATTTCGAGCGTCACGAGCGCACCGGCCCCAAACGTCGGCAATGCTCCGGGAACACCGCTCCAATCGAACTGATCCATCATGCCCCTCCGAGTTGGCCGGGCAGCCGCGTATGACGCTCGATCCAGCGCATCGCGCACATCACCGTCAGATTAATGAAGGCGTATGCCAGCGTCACAGCGATGAACGATTCGTACGCCTGCGCCGTGTAGTCGACGAGTTGCCGCGCCTGGGCCGAAAGCTCTATCAGGCCGATCGTCGACGCAACCGCCGAGTTCTTGAAGACGTTGACGAACTCGGATGTCAGCGGCGGTACGATGACGCGAAACGCGACGGGCAGCAGCACGTAGCGGTAGGTCTGCCACTGCGTGAAGCCGAGCGCGAGGCCCGCGGCACACTGGCCTCGCGGCAACGCCTCGATGGCCGAGCGCACCTGCTCGGCGACGCGCGCGGCCGTGAACAGGCCCAAGCAGAGAATCGACGTCGACAGGAACTGCAGATGGGGCGGTAGCTGCTTGAACCATGCGCCGGCCGACGAGGGCAGCAGCTCAGGCACAACGAAGTACCAGGCGAAGAACTGCACGATCAACGGCACGTTGCGATACAGCGCAACGTAGGCTGCGGCGACGCCGGCCAGCCCGCGGTGCGGCATCGTGCGCAATACGCCGACGCAGGAGCCGACGACGAGCGCGAGCACCCACCCCGACAGCGAAACAGCCACGGTGAGCTGCAGGCCCGACAGCAGCCACCCGAGGTACGTGCTCGGCTCGCCCGTCGAGACCGGGCTTAGCAGCACGCCCCAATTCCAGTGATAAGACATGACAAGGCTCCCGTCGAGGCGAGCAGCTCGCCCGCCTCTTCTTTTCGTTCATCGGCGCCCAATGGCGGCATCAACATGCCACCTCAGCTCATCGGCTTGTCGTTTGGAGTCCTGAACAATGCTTTCATGTCTTCGCTTTCAGGGAAGTTCAGGTTCAACCCCTTCGGCGGGATCGGCGATTCGAACCACTTGCGATAGATCTGGTCGGCTTGACCCGACGTCTGCGTCTGAGCGATCGCATGGTCGACGACCTTTTTGAATTCTGGATCGTCCTTGCGCATCATGCAGCCATAGGCTTCGCGCGATTGCGGCGTTCCGACGATGATGTAATCGTCGGGACGCCGAGCCTTGGCACGCTCACCGGCAAGCAGGGCATCGTCCATCGAGAACGCGACGGCGCGGCCTGTCTGCAGCGTATGAAACGCGTCGCCATGATCTTTCGCGCTGACGACGGTCATGCCCATGTTCTCGTCCTGATTCATCTTGCGCAGCAGGCGCTCCGACGTCGTGCCGGCCGTCGTCACCACAGTCTTGCCTTTCAGATCGGCGAAATCGCGGATGCTCGATGTCTTCTTCGTCAGAAGGCGCGTGCTGATCACGAAGATCGTGTTCGAGAAGGCGACTTGTTGCGCACGCTCGGCGTTGTTCGTCGTAGAGCCGCATTCGATATCGATCATGCCGTTCTGCACGAGCGAGATGCGGTTTTGCGACGTGATCGGCACGAGTTTCATGCGCAGATCGGGCCGGTTCAGCTCGCGCTTGACGGCCTCGACAATCTTCATTTCGAAGTCGTACGAGTAGCCGATGACGTGATGCTGATCGTCGTAGTAGGAGAATGGAATCGACGATTCACGATGGCCCAGCGAAATGACACCCGTGTCCGCGATCTTCTTCAGTGTGCCCGCGCTCCCGCCCTCGGCTCGCGCCGCACCGGCCGCCCCCAACACGCTGACTGCGCCCATTGCACAGATCGCCCGCACGAGCTTCTTGAATTTCGTCGACGCCATAGTTTTACCTCATTCAGGATAACTTTCACCCACTGTAACAAAGAAAGCATCTTGAAAGTAGCGAAAACTGCAGACGAACTGCGTCGTCGGCCGCAGCAAACGAAAAGCGGGCGACACCTTGCGATGCCGCCCGCTTCAAATGCCGGACACGCGCGGGCATGTCGCCCCGCGTGCCGGCCTGGGTCTGAGCCCTCGATCGGTATCGATCAGGGGTACAGGCCGCGCATTTCGCGCGCCATCAGGATCCGCTTGCACGCGACGATGAACGCCGCCGTACGCATCGACACCTGATTTTCGCTCGACACTTGCCACACGGCGTTGAACGCTTCGCGCATGACGCGCTCGAGGCGCTGGTTGATCTCGTCTTCGGTCCAGAAGAAGCTCGAGAAGTCCTGCACCCACTCGAAGTACGACACCGTCACGCCACCCGCGTTGGCCACGACGTCCGGGATCACGAGGATGCCCTTGTCGTGCAGGATGTCGTCGGCGGCCGTCGTCGTCGGGCCGTTCGCGCCTTCGACGATGATCTTCGTCTTGATCTTCGACGCGTTCTTCTCGGTGATCTGGTTCTCGAGCGCGGCCGGGATCAGGATGTCCGTCTCGATCGTCCAGAATTCATCGTTGTTGAGCGGATCGGCGCCCGTGAAGCCGCCCACACCACCTTGCTTGGCGACGTGCTCGAGCAGCGCGGCGGTATCGAGGCCCTTCGGATTGAAGATCGAACCCGTGTGATCCTGCACCGCGATCACCTTCGCACCGGCTTCTTCGAACAGGTGCGCAGCGATGCCGCCCACGTTGCCGAAGCCTTGCACGGCGATACGCGCGCCTTCGATGCTCAGGCCCACGCGGCGTGCCGCTTCCGTGCCGACGACGAACACGCCGCGGCCGGTCGCTTCCCGACGACCCAGCGAGCCGCCCAACGAGATGGGCTTGCCCGTCACGACGCCCGTGGCCGTCTGGCCTTGGTTCATGGAGTACGTGTCCATCATCCACGCCATGATCTGTTCGTTCGTGTTGACGTCAGGCGCCGGAATGTCGGTGTTCGGTCCGATGATGAGGCCGATCTCGCTCGTGTAGCGGCGCGTGACGCGCTCGAGCTCGCCGCGCGACAGCGTGCGCGGATCGACACGGATACCACCCTTCGCGCCGCCGTACGGCACGTTCACAGCGGCGTTCTTCACCGACATCCAAGCCGACAGCGCCATCACTTCCGACAGCGTCACGTCCTGGTGGTAGCGCACGCCGCCCTTGCCGGGACCGCGCGAGACGTTGTGCTGCACGCGATAGCCTTCGAAGTGCGCGACGGTGCCGTTATCGAGTTCGATGGGCACATCGACGACGAGAATGCGCTTCGGACGCTTGAGCGTTTCGAGCCAGCGCGACAGGGAACCGAGATACGGCGCGACGCGGTCGACCTGACGCAGGTAGTTGCCCCAGGGGCCGAGATCGTCGCGGTTGAGATACGAGGGAATCGATTGCGCAGACGGCGAGGACTGCAATTGCGAGGACATGGACACTCCAACGGTCACAGGAATGGGCGCCATTGTCGAAAAAGGCATTTTTGAAATCCAATGCCGTTTGCTCATCCCGTTATGCATGGTTTGCATAACGTTGCCCGGCACGCATGCGAAGCGGCCGGCCGAGCCGACGCGTCAACCGGTTCGCGCGCCTTCGTCGGCCTGCCTCACACCGCCCTCGACCTCGCCTGCGACGACCTGCCACAGGCGCCGCACGAGCTGCTGGCGCGGATCGTCGCTGGTCGCGGCGAGCTTGTCTCGATACAGGCGGATCTCCATCGTCAGCGTGAAGCGGTCCGCGCTTGCCCCGCGCGTGGGCCGGTCGAGCCGGATCAGGTCGCCGGCCGCCACGGCGTCTTCGACCGCGCTGTGCGGCAGAAACGCGACACCGTGGCCCGCCAGCGCCATCGCCTTGAGCCCTTCGGCCATATCGGTTTCGTAGATGCGATCGAGATATAGGCGCTCGGATGCGTTCGCGATGATGACTTCCGTCATGCGCCCGAGGTAAGCGTTGGGCGTGTACGACAGATACGGCACCGGCGCCTCGAGCGTGCCCGGCAACTGGTAGCGCGCGCGCCCCGCGCGCAGCGGCGCCGAGAACGGGCTGATCGGCTCGCTGCCCAGCGTCAGCATGTCGTAGCGCGCGGGATCGAGCGCGACGGGATGGCTCGGATGGTGATATCCCATCACCAGGTCGCACCCGCCCTCAACGAGCGAGAGCACCGCATCGTGTACGTTGAGCGCGCGCAGGCGCGTATGCACGGGGCCCAGTTGCGCTTCGATGCGTTGCAGCCAGCGCGGGAAGTACGTCAGCGACAGCGTATGCGGCACGGCGAATTCGATCGTGGCGGCGGGCGCGCCCGTGTGGCCGCGCAGCAGGATGCGCGCCTCGTGCACCTGCGACAGCATGGCTAATGCTTGTTCGTAGAAGACCTGTCCCGCCTGCGTCAGCCGCGTCGGATACACCGAGCGGTCGATCAGCTCAGTGCCGAGCCACGCCTCGAGCGCCTGGATACGCCGCGAAAACGCAGGCTGGGTGACATGCCGCAGTTCGGCCGAACGGCTGAAGCTGCGCGTTTCCGCGAGCGAAACGAAGTCTTCGAGCCATTTCAGTTCCATGCGGGCCTTGGCAAAAAGCAGCGAGAGGGGCAACGCGCGCATTTTACCGGGCGCCGTGATGGACGCCTCCGCCGTCGTTCTTGCAGCGCACCATCGGCGCGCGCGCCGCACGCGCCCTGTGCCGGCCGCGCAAGCCCGGTGCGCCGACGCTGCACCGCTCGCGGGCGGGCCGCCAACCGATGCGGGGCATGCTGTGTGACGACACGCGGCGCAAACGCACGCGCGGCGCGTCCTTGCGCTTTGTTCTGCTTTTTAGGGCACGGATCTTGGCACAGGCCTTGCATTTGCCTGGCCTCGCGCTGCACTGCAAAAGAAGATGCGCGGCGCGCACCCGACCTCACCGACCTTCCCTTCCATCGCGACGCGAGGATGCCATGAAGAACCTGCAACAAGCGCTACGGAGCGGCAATTGGCGCTCGCTCCTCGCGTGCTTCCTCTATTTCGATACCGGCTTCACGGTCTGGGTCCTCTATGGCCCGCTCGCGCCGTTCATCGGCAAGGACGTGCCGATGAACGCCGCCGAGCAGGGCTTTCTCGTTGCCGTGCCCGTGCTCGCCGCCGCCATCCTGCGCGTGACGCTCGGCAACCTGTATCAGTCGACCGATGGCCGGCGCATTGCGCTGCTGGGCGTGCTGCTCTCGGCAGTGCCGGCCGTCGTGTTGCCGCTGTGGCCGGGCGTGCCGTCCTATACGCTGCTGCTCGTGCTCGGCGTGTTCCTCGGCATGGGCGGGGCGAGCTTCGCGGTCGCGCTGCCGATGGCCGGCAGCAGTTACCCGCCGAAGGTGCAGGGGCTCGTGCTGGGCTTGGCTGCTGCCGGCAACATCGGCGCCATGCTCGACGGCTTCCTGTTCCCGCACGTGGCGAGCGCGCTCGGCTGGCAGTTCGCCACGGCGGCCGCGTTGCCGCTGCTCGGGCTCGCGGGCCTGGCGCTGTTTGCCTGGGGCGATGATCGCGGCGAAAAGACCGGTGACACCGCGCGTGCGCTCGGCAGCTTCGCCGCCACGCTCGCGGGCCTCGTCGTCCTCGTGCTGGCCGTGCATGCGGGCGTGTTCGGCCCGGGCAAGACCGGCGTGTTGCTGCTGCCGCTGATCGGCGCGCTCGGCGCGATCGCGTTGCTGCCCGCACGCTACCGCGCCGTGCTCGCCGAACGCGATACCTGGGTGCTGATGCTGATCTACGGCATCACGTTCGGCGGCTTCGTCGGCATGTCCTCTTACGTGACGCTGCTGCTGACCACGCTCTATCAGCTGCCCAAGCTCGAGGCAGGTCTGTTCATGTCGCTGCTCGCGTTCCTCGGCGCGATCGTGCGGCCGATGGGCGGCTCGCTGGCCGATCGCGTGACGGGCGTGCGCGCGTTGCTCGTGCTGCTGGCGCTGATCTCGCTCGGCGATTTCGCGTTCGCCGCCTGGATGCCTCCGCTCGGCGGCGGCATCGCGCTGCTCGTGTGCCTCTACCTCGCGTTCGGGCTCGGCAACGGCGCAACGTTCCAACTCGTGCCGCACCGCTGGAAAGGCAAAACCGGCCTGCTCTCGGGCGTGATCGGTGCCGCGGGCGGGATCGGCGGCTTCTATCTGCCCGTCGTCATGGGCATCGCCAAGGAAAACACGGGCAGCTATCAGATGGGCTTCGCGACGTTCGGCGCGCTCGCGGCCTGTGCGTGCGGCGCGCTGGTCCTGCTGCGCACGCAGTGGCTCACCTGGGCCTCGCCGGCGAGCGTGACGGCCAGCGAACCCGCTCCCTCCCCCGTGCTCGGCCAAACTGCCACCGCCGGCGAATAACCCTCTGACGATAAACACGGGTACGGACACGAGGACGGTCGCAACCGGCCCGTGTCCAAACGGCAAACGGCGGCGCGGCGCGATGCAGGTGGTAAAATTCGCGGTTCTCCCCTGCTCAGAAACCGGCGCGTTTCGCGCCCAAGCCGCCCCATCATGTCCGATACTCGCGCCGACACCCTCTTTGCCCTCACCGCCCTGTCCCCGCTCGACGGCCGCTACGCCACGAAGACCGAAGCGCTGCGTGACTGGCTCTCCGAAGCCGCCTTCATGCGCCACCGCGTGACGGTCGAGGTCCACTGGCTCATCGCGCTGTCGCATGCGGGCTTTGCCGAAGTCCCGCGCTTCTCGGCTGCCAGCGAACAGTTCCTGCTCGAACTCATCGAGCGCTTCTCGGCGCACGACGCCGCGCGCATCAAGGAAATCGAGCGCGTGACGAACCACGACGTGAAGGCCGTCGAATACTGGCTCAAGGAATCGGTGAAGGGCCAGCCCGAACTCGAGCGTGCGAGCGAATTCATTCACTTCGCCTGCACCTCGGAAGACATCAACAACACGTCGCACGGCCTCATGCTGGCCGGTGCACGCGAGCACGTGATCCTGCCCGCGCTGCGTGCCGTGCACTCGCGCCTCGTCGCGCTCGCGCACGCCCACGCCGAGCAGCCGATGCTCTCGCGCACGCACGGTCAGCCTGCGAGCCCGACGACGCTCGGCAAGGAAATCGCCAACGTCGCCGCGCGTCTCGCACGCGCGATCGAGCGCATCGCGCGCGTCGAGATCCTCGGCAAGATGAACGGCGCGGTCGGCAACTACAACGCGCACCTGTCCGCCTATCCCGAGTTCGATTGGGAAGGGTTCTCGCGCGAGGTCGTCGAAAAGCGCCTGAAGCTCGCGTTCAACCCGTACACGATCCAGATCGAGCCGCACGACTACATGGCCGAGCTGTTCGACGCCGTGGCCCGCGCGAACACGATCCTGCTCGACCTCGACCGCGACGTCTGGGGCTACATCTCGCTCGGCTACTTCAAGCAGAAGACGAAGGCCGGCGAAATCGGCTCGTCGACGATGCCGCACAAGGTCAACCCGATCGACTTCGAAAACTCCGAAGGCAACCTGGGCCTCGCCAACGCAACACTGCGCCACCTGGCCGACAAGCTGCCCGTCTCGCGCTGGCAACGCGATCTGACCGATTCGACGGTGCTGCGCAACATGGGCGTCGCACTCGGCTACTCGCTGCTCGCCTACGACGCGCTGCTGCGCGGTCTCGACAAGCTCGAAGTCAATCCGCAGCGCCTGAACGACGATCTCGACAACTGCTGGGAAGTGCTGGCCGAACCGGTGCAAACGGTGATGCGCCGCTACGGCATCGAGAATCCGTACGAGCAGCTCAAGGAGCTCACGCGCGGCAAGGGCATCACGGCAGAGGCGTTGCAGCAGTTCATCGGCGGCCTCGCGATTCCCGAAGACGCCAAGGCACGCCTGCTCGCCATGACGCCCGCCTCGTATGTCGGCAAGGCCATCGAGCTGGCCAAGCGCATTGCTTAAAGTTTAAGGCGCGCGCCGTTTAAGCCTTGCCAATCGGGGCCGGCTGCCTTGCGCAGCCGGCCCTTTGTTTTTTGAGCGTGCCCGAGGTGCAGGTACGCGAGTTACGCGCTCCTTCGACCAAGCTTGGCCATCACCTCGTCGACGATCGCCTCGGGCGTCATGTCGACGCTGACCGTCAGCGCCTCATCCTCGCCCGGTTCTTCGAGCGTATCGAGCTGACTTTGCAGCAACGACGGATCGAAGAAATGACCGGCGCGCGCGTTCAGGCGCTGGCGCAGCACCTCGAACGTCCCCCTCAGATAAACGAACCGTACATTGCCGTCGCCACCGGGGCCACCGCGCAGCACGTCGCGGTACGCGCGCTTGAGCGACGAGCAGCCGAACACCGCCGTCTCGCCGGCCCGCTGCCGGGCCTCGATAGCCGCGCGAATCGCCGCGAGCCACGGCCAGCGATCGTCATCGGTCAGCGCGATGCCATGCGCCATCTTCGCCTTGTTCGCCTCGCTGTGAAATGCGTCCCCATCCATGAAGCTGCACGCCAGTCGCTCGGCCAGCAGTTCTCCGATCCGCGTCTTGCCGGCGCCCGAGACGCCCATCACGATCAGAATCATCGCTCCTCCGTTACAGCACCGCCGCAGCCACGAACGTCAACGCAAGACCGAGCACCGAGATGATCGTCTCGCACAGCGACCACGTCTTGAACGTCTGCCCGACCGTCATGCCGAAGTATTCCTTGATGAGCCAGAAGCCGCCATCGTTCACGTGCGAGAAGATCAGCGACCCCGAACCGGTGGCGAGCACGAGCAGCTCGGGCCGCACGTGCACGGCGCCCGCGGCGGCGATCGGGGCGACGATGCCGCATGCGGTCGTCATCGCCACCGTCGCCGAGCCCGTCGCCAGACGGATCAGCGCGGCGACGAACCAGCCGAACAGCAGCGGCGAGAGATGCGCCTGCGTGGCGACCGCCACGATCTGCTGCGAGATGCCGCTCTCGCGCAGCACGCCGCCGAAGCCACCGCCCGCACCGACGATCAGCGTGATGCCGGCGATCGGCGCCAGGCATTCGCCGCAGAACTTCTGGATCTGCTCGCGCGAAAAGCCGCCCCGCACCCCGAAGCTCCAGAAGCTGAAGAAGACCGCGATCAACAGCGCGACGTCGGAATTGCCGACGAAGTGCAGCAGATCGTTCGGCAACGACTTCGGCGCGAAGAACAGATTGGCCCAGCTGCCCAGCAGCATCAGCAGGACCGGCAGCAGCACGGTGAGCACCGTGATGCCGAAGCCCGGCAACTCGCGCCGCGCTGCGTCGTCGCCCCGCTCGACGAACTGTTCGGCGAGCGGGTTCACCTCGGGCAGCTTCACGGTACGGTAGATCAACAGCGCGAACAGCGGCCCGGCGACGAGTGCGGTCGGCACGCCGACGATCAGGCCATATGCGATCGTCTTGCCGACGTCGGCGCCGTAGGCCTGCACGGCAAGCAGCGCGGCCGGATGCGGCGGAATGAGCCCATGGACGACCGACAGCCCCGCCACCATCGGCAAGCCGATCAGCAGCAGCGACTTGCCGGTGCGCTTGGCGACGTTGAACGCGATCGGGATCAACAACACGAAGCCCACTTCGAAGAACACGGGCAAGCCGACGATGACGGCCACGAACAGCATCGCCCAGTGGATGTTGCGCTCGCCGAACCAGCGTATCAGCGTGGTCGCGATGCGCTCGGCCCCGCCCGACTCGGCCATCATCTTGCCGAGCATCGTGCCCAGGCCCACGACGACGGCGATATGGCCGAGCGTGCCGCCGTTGCCGGTTTCGAACGCCTTGACGATCGTGTCCATCGGCATGCCGGCCGCCAGACCCAGCAGCAGCGAGACGACGATGAGGACCAGAAACGGATAGACCTTGAAGCGGGCGATGAGGATGATGAGCGCCGCGATGGCGATGACCGCATAGACGAGCAAGAGTCCGCCGTGGACCGATCCCATGTACTGTCTCCTTCACGGGTCATGCAATGAGGACTTGGACGGCACTCACGGAGCCCTCGTGAGGCCGTCGCAGCATTGTAGACGGCGTGACGAAGCGTCGACAGAAACGATTCCACCAAACAAAACCCTCACATCGCGCGCGAAAACACATGCAATGTGAGGGCCGACAGCAGGCGAGAAAGGCCGCTTGATGCGGCGCAGCGTTTAATTCTGATGCGCGGCCAGTTCGGAAGCGGCGCGTGCCAGGCGCGTGACGTCGTCCCAGTTCTTGGCGGCCAGCGTGGCCTTCGGCGTCAGCCACGAGCCCCCTACGCACACGACGTTCGGCAACGCGAGGAACGTGGGCGCCGTCTCGGGCGTGATGCCACCGGTCGGGCAGAACTTGAGCGTCGGGAACGGACCGTGAAAAGCCTGCAGCATGCCGACGCCGCCCGCTTGCTGCGCGGGGAAGAACTTGACGATCTCGTAGCCGAGCTCGAGCGCGACGAGGATGTCGGTCGGCGTCATGACGCCCGGCAGCAGCGGCAGCCCCGCGTCTTGCGCGGCTTGGTGCATGTCTTTCGTGAGCCCTGGCGAGACGCCGAATTGCGCGCCGGCCTTCTTGGCGAGCGCGCAGTGCTCGGGCTTCGTAATCGTGCCGACGCCGACGACGATGTCGGGCGCAAGCTGACTTGCGCGCTCGATGGCCTGCAGGCCCGCTTGGGTGCGCAACGTGATTTCGAGTACCTTCACGCCGCCCGCATGGAGCGCGCGCGACACGTGTTCGCCCTGCTCGGCCGAATCGAACGCGAGCACGGGAATGACCGGGCCCAGACGGACAATCTCGTCAATCGTTTTCATTTGCACCCTCCTTATCGCTGTGCGGCGTGAACGTGTTTTTCGGCCGGCTCACCTACGGCCAACGGAAGTCCCTGCGGGACGAGCGGACCGAACACCGAGGCGCCCATCTCGGCCGGCGCCGCAGCCGCCCGGAAGACGCCGAACAATTCGCGGCCGAAGCCGACTTCGTTGTGTGCCTGATGCTGCGGCACCGCATTCTCGCGCGCGGCCCACTCGGCTTCGTCGAGCTCGATGTCGAGCACACCGCGCTCGGCGTCGATGACGAGCGTGTCGCCCGTGCGCACCTTGCCGAGCGGCCCGCCCAGCAGCGCCTCGGGCGAGACATGAATCACGGCCGGCACCTTGCCCGAGGCACCCGACATGCGCCCGTCAGTGACGAGCGCGACATGGAAGCCTTGATCCTGCAACACGCCGAGCAGCGGCGTCAAACGGTGCAACTCCGGCATACCGTTGGCGCGCGCTCCCTGGAAGCGCACGACGGCGACGAAGTCGCGTTTGAGTTCACCGTTGTCGAACGCTTCCTGCACGGCCTCTTGCGAATCGAACACGATGGCCGGCGCACGTACCGTGCGGTGCTCGGTTGCCACGGCCGAAATCTTGATGACGCCGCGCCCGAGCCGCCCCTGCATCAGGCGCAGGCCGCCATCGGCCTGGAACGGATCGCCGATTCGCCGCAGCACATTCGTGTCGCCGCTCGCCTCGGGGCCCGGCACCCATTTGAGCGCGCCATCGATCAGACGCGGCTCTTCGGTGTATCGATGCAGCCCCTTGCCAGCCACCGTCGTCACGTCGTCGTGCAGCAATCCGCCCTCGAGCAGGTTGCGGACCAGGAAGGCCATGCCGCCCGCCGCGTGGTAGTGGTTCACATCGGCCTTGCCGTTCGGATAGATCTTGGCAAGCAGCGGCACGGCCTGGGACAGCGTGTCGAAGTCGTCCCAGTCGATCAGAATGCCGGCCGCGCGCGCGATGGCGACCAGATGCAGCGTATGGTTCGTCGAACCGCCCGTTGCCAGCAGCGCCACGATGCCGTTGACGATCGCTTTTTCGTCGACGACATGGCCGATCGGCGTGTAGTGGCTGCCCTCGGCCGTCAGCTCGAGCACGCGCTGCGCCGCCGCCGCCGTCAGCGCATCGCGCAGTGGCGTATGCGGATGCACGAATGCCGAGCCCGGCAGGTGCAAGCCCATCACTTCCATCAGCATCTGGTTGCTGTTCGCGGTGCCGTAGAACGTGCAGGTGCCATGCCCGTGATACGCGGCGGCTTCAGCTTCGAGCAGTGCATCGCGGCCCACCTGCCCCATGGCGAACTGCTGGCGGATCTTCGCCTTTTCGTCGTTCGACAGCCCGCTCGTCATCGGGCCCGCTGGCACGAAGATCGTCGGCAGATGGCCAAATTGCAGCGCGCCGATCAACAGACCCGGCACGATCTTGTCGCAGACGCCCAGGCACAGCGCCGCATCGAACATATTGTGCGTGAGCGCAACGGCCGTGCTCATCGCGATGACTTCGCGCGAGAACAGCGACAGCTCCATGCCGGCGTTGCCCTGCGTAATGCCGTCGCACATGGCGGGCACGCCGCCCGCGAACTGGGCGACGCCGCCCCGCTCGCGCGCCGCACGCTTGATGATGTCGGGAAAAGCCTCGTACGGCGCGTGGGCCGACAGCATCTCGTTGTACGCCGAGACGATGCCGATGTTGGGTTGTCGCAGCGCCTTGATCGCGAACTTGTCGTTGCCTTCGAGCCCGGCGAAGCCGTGTGCGAGATTGGCGCACGAGAGCGTGCCGCGTGCCGGAAAGTGCCCTTGCGCGGCGTCGATGCGTGCGAGGTAAGCCGAACGTGTCGGCTTGCTGCGCTCGACGACGCGCCGAGTCACCTGGATCAGAGTGGGATGCGGCGAAACCATGAGGGGACGCTCCTTCCAGAAAAGAATCGCACGGCTTGAGCCGCGACAGGCGATTGAGTCGTCGACGAGTTTAGTAGAAAAACTACATCACAGCAATCAGGAGCAAATCTGATGATTCCTCGCCCACATAACCAAAGAAACCGCCAGCAATATCCAAACCCGCCGATCGGTAGCATGGTTATGTAGATTTTCTACATCAAAACGACGATACTGGTGGCCGACGCTGATTTCCCGCCGCGTGACCCGCGGCGTCATTGACGATGCTGACCCGAATCGAAGCGATGCGCGCGCAGTTGCGCCCGTCCGAACGCAAGCTGGCCGACTACGTGCTCGAGACGCCGCGAGAGGTGCTCGATCTCGCCATGACCGAACTGGCCGAGCGCGCCGGCGTGAGCCAGCCGACGATCGCGCGCTTTTGTCATGCGCTCGGCTGCGGCGGGTTTCGCGAGTTCAAAATCCGGCTCGCGCAGAGCATCGCGCCGGGCCTGCCGTCCGTGTACCGCGACGTGCGGCCCGATGAACCGGCGCCTGGCGTCGTGGCGAAGGTGTTCGACCGGACGATCGGCGCGCTGATCGAAGTGCGCAACAGCCTGTCGGCCACGAGCATCGCCAAAGCGATCGACCTGCTCGCCCAGGCCTCGCGGATCGAGTTCTACGGTGCGGGGGGCTCGGGCATCGCGGCGCAGGACATTCAGCACAAGTTCTTCCGCCTCGGCATTCCGAGCGTGGCCTATGCGGACCCGCACACGTACTCGATGTCTGCTGCACTACTGGGTGCAGGCGATGTGGTCGTCACGATCTCGAATACGGGCCGCACGCGCGACATCGTCGATGCGGCGCGCTCGGCACTCGCCTGCGGCGCCAAAGTGATCGCGATCACGCACAGCAGCTCGCCGCTCGCGCAGCTCGCAAGCGTGAGCCTGTGCGCGAACATTGCCGAGGAGGCCGACATCTTTTCGCCGATGACCTCACGCATGTCGCACTTGGCGATCGGCGACATCCTGGCCGTGGGCGTCGCGCTGCGTCGTGGGCCCGAGCTCGTCGACAAGCTCGGGCGCGCGAAAGCGACGATTACCCGCCGGCGTATCGACGCTCAGGAAGAGGAACAGGATTAGGCGAACGGAAGCACGCTGGAGAGGAGAAGGAAGCCGCCGACGGACTCGGGGCACCTTCCCTCAGAACGACTCAGAACGACTCAGAACGACTCAGAACGGCTTGATGACGACGAGCGCGACGGCCGCCAGCATGCCGAGCACGGGCAGCTCGTTGAAGAAGCGATACCAGCGGTCGGAGCGGCGATTCTCGCCGCGCTCAAAGGTAGCGAGCAGACGCCCGCAATAGACGTGATAGAGGATCAGCAGCACGACCACGCCGACCTTCGCGTGAATCCAACCCTGTCCGCGGCCGATGCCGATCACGAGCCACAGCCACAGCCCGCACGCGAGCGCGGGCACCGCGATGAACGACATGAAGCGATACAGCTTGCGCGCCATCGTCAGCAGCCGGCGCACGGCGGCCGGCTCGGTTTCCATCGCGAGATTGACGAAGATGCGCGGCAGGTAGAAGAGCCCGGCGAACCAGGAGGCGATCAGAACAATGTGAAAGGTTTTGATCCAGAGCATCGGCATTGTGTTTGGTGAGTTATCGACGCACTTCCCCGTGCCCCAGCACGACATACTTCAGCGACGTCAGCCCCTCGAGGCCGACAGGGCCACGCGCATGCAGCTTGTCGTTCGAGATGCCGATCTCAGCGCCGAGGCCATATTCGAAGCCGTCGGCAAAACGCGTAGAAGCGTTCACCATCACGCTCGCCGAGTCGACTTCGCGCAGGAAACGCATCGCCCGGTCGTGGTCTTCGGTGACGATCGCGTCGGTGTGCGCCGAGCCATACGTGTTGATGTGCTCGATCGCGTCGTCGATGCCGTCGACGATCTTGATCGCGAGCACCGGCGCAAGGTATTCGGTGCGCCAGTCCTCTTCGGTCGCATCGACGAGCGCGAGCATCGTCGCATCAAGCCCTTCGGCACCTTCGAGCACGGCCCGCGCAGCCGCATCGACGCGCAGCTCGACGCCCTTGTCGCGATAGCCCCGCGCCAGCGCGGGCAGCACCGCACGCGCAATGCCGCGCGCGACAAGCAGCGTCTCCATCGTGTTGCAGGTGCCGTAGCGATGCGTCTTCGCGTTGTCACACACGGCGAGCGCCTTCGCGATGTCGGCCCGGTCGTCGACGTAGACGTGGCAGATGCCGTCGAGGTGCTTGATCATCGGCACGCGCGCCTCCTCCATGAGCCGAGCGATCAGGCTCTTGCCGCCGCGCGGCACGATGACGTCGACGTATTGCGTCATCGTGACGAGCTTGCCGACCGCGGCACGATCGGCGGTCTCCACGACCTGCACGGCGTCGCGCGGCAGGCCTGCCTGTGCGAGCCCCTCCTTGATCAACGCGGCAAGCGCCGTGTTCGAGGCGAGCGCCTCCGAGCCGCCGCGCAGGATCACCGCGTTACCGGACTTCAGGCACAGCGCCGCCGCATCGATCGTCACGTTCGGGCGCGACTCGTAGATGATGCCGATCACGCCGAGCGGTACGCGCATCTGGCCGACCTGGATGCCGGTCGGGCGGTACTTGAGGTTGCCGATTTCGCCGATCGGGTCGGGCAGCGCCGCCACTTGCCGCAAGCCCTCGATCATCGTACGCAGCGCCTTGTCCGACAGCGTGAGCCGGTCGATGAAAGCTGCGTCGAGCCCTTTCTCGCGCGCACTGGCCACATCGCGCGCATTCGCTGCCTTGAGCGCCGCTTCCTCGCGCTCGATCGCGCAAGCAATCGCTTCGAGCGCGTCGTTCTTCGCGGCCGTCCCCGCACGCGCCATCGCGCGCGATGCCTGGCGGGCGCGCATGCCCACGCCCGTCATGTACTCGTCGATATCCATGATGATTCTCGTTGCTCGCGCGCGAAAGCGCGCTTCGATTGCTGACGACGCAGATTGAGAAGACGTATCGATTGTAAGCCGGATGCGGCGGCTGGCGCCCGATGCGTATCGATTCAGCCGTCATCGCCCGATACCGATACCAATACTGCTATCGGACCGGTCACGCCGCAGGGCGACGGCTGCGCGCGTGGCGCTTGCCCGGCGCCGCGACCAGCGCAGCCAGTTCGAACAGGCCATCCCATGGGTCCGGCGGCAACGCGTCGCGCTTGCGCCCGCCCGGCACGCTGCCCGTGAGCCCCTTGACCTGCCGGTCGAGCGCGGCAGCCAACGTGAGCCCTTCTTCGAGCACCGCTTCGGTCGCGCGCGAGAGCGCCGGCCCGACGAGCCGTTCGCGCGGCCCCCAGACGCGGTTTTCGCGTAGCAGCATCGCCAGCGGCTTGCCAGCGGCCGCGCCGCGCTTGATGCGCAACAGCGTGCGTAATTCTTCAGTAAGCGCCCACAGCACGAGCACGGCGGCCTCGCCTTCGCCCTTGAGGCCGTCGAGCATGCGCCCGAGCCGCCCCACGTCGCCGGCCAGCATGGCCTCGTTGAGCTTGAAGACGTCATAGCGCGCGACGTTGAGCACCGCATCGTGGATCTGCTCGAAGCTCAGCACGCCCTCGGGATAGAGCAGCCCCAGCTTCTGGATTTCCTGGTGTGCCGCGAGCAGGTTGCCCTCGACACGCTCCGCGACAAATTGCAGCGCACGCTTGCCGTCCTCACCGGGCGCCACGCGCTGCCCTTGCTGAGCCAGACGCTGCGCGACCCAGTTCGGCAGCTGCGCGCGCTCGACAGGATCGATGCGCAGCGCGGCGCCGGCATCGGCGAGCGCCGTGAACCATGCCGACTTTTGCGTTGCCGCATCGAGACGCGGCAACGTGACGAGTGTCAGCACGTCGGGATTGGTGGACGCCGCCAGCGTCTTCAGCGCATCGGCCCCTTCCTTGCCAGGCTTGCCCGACGGAATCCGCAGCTCGACGAGCTGACGGTCGCCGAACAGCGACATCGACTGGCTCGCCCCGAGCAGCGTGCTCCAGTCGAAGCTGCGCTCAACCGTGAACACCGAGCGCTCGGTGAAGCCAGCCGCGCGCGCGGCCGCGCGAATGCGGTCGCACGCCTCCTGCGCGAGCAGGTGCTCGTCGCCGTACACGACGTACAGCGGCGCGAGCCCCTTGGCCAGATGCGGTTCGAGCGCGTCGAGTCGCAGTTGCATGCGGTTAAAGCCGGTAGTGGTGAAAGAAGACGCGGCCGATCAAAGCGGCGGCGGCGGCAACGGCGCACGCGGAGCAACCGCAGGCGCTTGCTCCCCAGGTGCCGGATGCAGCGAGTGCACGGCAGCGAGACGCCGCGTCAGTTGATCGACGGCGTCGTTCTCCATGTCCGCGTAAAGCAGATCCGACTCCTGCGCCTTGGCCAGCGAGTACTGATCGCTATACGTCATCGCGCGGTTCAGCCCGATCGCGCTCGACGGAATCAGAACCGTACCGTCGACCCCAACGAGCGTGTAGCTCAGCGAGTAGTTGAGCTGGTACTCCTGCGCCACGCCGAGCGAATTGAGCGTCAGCACGGAGGAGCCGCGCCCTTCGCTCAAAGACAGCACGGCATCGGCGTCGGCCGGATTGCTGACGACGACGGTGTCGCTGCCGCCTTGCACCATACGCGTCAGACGCGCGGCCACGGGTGCCGGCGCACCGACGATTGCGAGCCGCTTGAAAGCATAGTTCTGCTGCCCGCGCAGCTGAAAGCCGCAGCCGCTGACGAGCAGCGCGCCGCAAGCGAACGCGAGAGCGAGAAACGATCGGCGAATCACATTGGCTCCTGATTCTGGCTGTAACGCAAAAGCGAGTCTGCGGTCTTTGACGTCTTAGACGACAACGTTCACGAGGCGACCCGGCACGATGATGATCTTCTTCGGGCTCTTGCCTTCGCTGAAGCGCTCGAACATCTCGTGCGCGAGCGCGGCCGCTTCGATCGTCTCGCGCGGTGCATCCTTGGCGACCGTCACCGCACCCCGCACCTTGCCATTCACCTGCAGCACGAGTTCGATTTCGGCTTGCTCGAGCGCCTTCTCGTCGACCTTCGGCCACGGCGCATCGAGCAGCGCGCCGAACGCGTCGACGTAGCCGAGCGCCTGCCACAGCACGTGCGTGGCGTGCGGCACGACCGGATACAGCACGCGCAACAGGATACCGTAGCACTCGCGCACGACGGCGGGTTGGGCTTGCTTGGCACCTTCGAGCGCGTTCAGCATCTTCATCGCCGCCGACACGACCGTGTTGTATTGCAGACGCTGATAGTCGAAGTCGGCTTGCTTGAGCACGCTGTGAATCTCGCGGCGCAGCGCCTTTTCGGCGTCCGACAGCGACACGCCCTCGAATGTCGAGGGCACGGCTACGCCTGCCATTTCGAGGTTCGCGTAACCGAACGACCACACACGGCGGAGGAAGCGGCTCGCCCCCTCGACGCCAGCGCCCGACCATTCGAGCTGCTGCTCGGGCGGGGCTGCGAACATCGTGAACAAACGCGCCGTGTCGGCACCGTATTGATCGATGAGGACCTGCGGGTCGACGCCGTTGTTCTTCGACTTCGACATTTTCTCGATACCGCCGAGCACGACCGGTTGGCCGTCCGCATTGAGCGTCGCGCCGATCGGGCGCCCCTTGTCGTCGTGCGTGACGGTGACGTCGGCCGGGTTGTACCAGGTCTTCTTGCCCGACGCGTCCTCACGGTAGAACGTCTCGTTGAGCACCATGCCCTGCGTCAGCAGATTCTTCGCGGGCTCGCTGAACTTCACGAGACCGAAGTCGCGCATGACCTTGGTCCAGAAACGCGAGTACAGCAGGTGCAGGATCGCGTGCTCGATGCCGCCGATGTATTGATCCATCGGCATCCAGTAATCGGTGCGCGCATCGACCATCGTGTCGGCGTCGGGGCACGTGTAGCGAGAGAAGTACCACGACGAATCGACGAACGTGTCCATCGTGTCCGTTTCGCGCTTGGCCGGCGCGCCGCAGCTCGGGCACGTGCAATTCAGGAACGCGGCCGACTTCGCGAGCGGATTGCCCGTGCCATCCGGCACGAGATCTTCGGGCAGCACGACGGGCAGATCCTTCTCGGGCACCGGCACGTCACCGCAGCTTGCGCAGTGGATGATCGGAATCGGCGTACCCCAGTAGCGCTGACGCGAGATACCCCAGTCGCGCAGACGCCAGGTGACCTGCTTGTCGCCGAGTTCGAGCGCCTTCAGATCGGCCGCGATCGCATCGACGGCTTCCTGGTAGGCGAGGCCGTCGTACTTGCCGCTCGCGATGCACACGCCCGCGTCCTTCTCGCCGTACCACTCCTGCCAGGCATCGAGCGAGTAGTCGCAGCCGGCCTTCGAGATGACCTGCTTGATCGGCAGACCGTACTTCTTCGCGAACGCAAAGTCGCGCTCGTCGTGCGCGGGAACGCCCATCACGGCGCCCTCGCCGTAGCTCATCAGCACGTAGTTGCCGATCCACACTTGAACTTGCGCGCCGGTCAGCGGATGCGTCACGTAAAAGCCCGTGGCCATCCCCTTCTTTTCCATCGTCGCGATGTCGGCCTCGGCCACGCCGCCGTGCCGGCACTCGTCGATGAACGCCTGCAGCTCGGGCTTGCCCTGCGCCAGCCGTGCGGCGAGCGGATGCTCGGCCGCGATCGCGCAGAAGGTCACGCCCATGATCGTATCGGCACGTGTTGTGAACACGCGCAGCAGCTTGCGCTCGCCGTCGAGCTCGTACGGGAAGCCGAAGTTCACGCCGTAGCTCTTGCCGATCCAGTTCTGCTGCATGATCTTCACGCGCTCGGGCCAGCCGAGGGTGTCGAGATCATTGAGCAGCTCGTCCGCGTACTGCGTGATCCGCATGTAGTACATCGGGATCTCGCGCTTTTCGACCAGGGCGCCCGAGCGCCAGCCGCGCCCGTCGATGACCTGCTCGTTCGCCAGCACGGTCTGGTCGACCGGATCCCAGTTCACCGTGCCCGTCTTCTTGTAGACGATGCCCTTCTCGAGCATCTTCAGGAACAGCCACTGGTTCCACTTGTAGTAGTCAGGCTTGCAGGTCGCCACCTCGCGCGACCAGTCGATCGCGAGCCCCATCGACTGCATCTGCCCCTTCATGTAGGCGATGTTGTCGTAGGTCCACTGTGCGGGCGGCACGCCATTGGCCATCGCGGCGTTCTCGGCCGGCATGCCGAAGGCGTCCCAGCCCATCGGCATCAGCACGTTGTACCCGTTCATCCGCAGATAGCGGTACATCACGTCGTTGATCGTGTAGTTGCGCACGTGACCCATGTGCAGCTTGCCCGACGGGTACGGCAACATCGAGACGCAATAGAACTTCGGCTTGCCGGCCGCTTCGGTCGACAAGTAGGCGTTGGAGGCGCGCCACTCTGCCTGAGCGGCGGCTTCGATGTCGGCGGGTAAGTATTTTTCTTGCATGGCGTGGTTCGGGCTAGGCTGTCTTCGGGCGTCGAGCGCCAGGCGCACTGAGCGGCACCTGAGCGCCGCAAGGGTCGATAAGCGCTTTCCCTCTCGCGGGGAAAGGGTCGATTATACCGTCGGCGAGCGGGCTGAACGTCGTGCCGCTACGGCTTCGCGGCACCCGCCGGTGCGGGGTGGGTGGACGGGCTCGCCGGCGGCGGCTCCGTGACGAAGCCGATGCGCTCCAGGCCGGCCTGCTGCGCGGCCCCCATGATCTGCGCGATGACCTCGTAGCGCGTGGCGCGCGCCGCCCGCAAATGCACTTCGGGCGGTTCGGCGCGCTTGCCTGCATCGATGAAACCGGCACGCACGGCCTCGAACGTCGCGGGCTTGCCGTTCCAGAACAGGTGCCCCGCATCGTCGATCGATAGCGAAATCGTCTGCGGCAGCTGGCGCGCCGGCGCCGCAGCGACCTTCGGCAGGTCGAGCCGGATCGCATGCGTGAAGAGCGGCGCCGTGATGATGAAGATGACGAGCAGCACGAGCATCACGTCGATGAGCGGCGTCATGTTGATGTCCGACATCGGCGCGCTGGCCGGCTTTTTCTCGAATCCGCCGAATCCCATGCCTGCCCTCCGTTGCCGTCACGCGCGTCGACGCGCGGTTCACTCGTGCCGCGTACGCGGCGCGACACCTGTCACTGCCGTGTCGGACGCGCAGACGTAGGCGCGCAGATCGTGCGCGAAGCCGTCCAATTCGTCCGACAAGTGCCGCTGCATGCGGCCCAGCACGTTGTAGGCGAGTACAGCCGGGATCGCGACGACGAGCCCGAACGCGGTCATGATCAGGGCTTCGCCGACGGGCCCGGCGACGCTCTCGATCATGGCCTGCCCGCTCGCCGCAATGCTGCCGAGCGCGTGATAGATGCCCCAAACGGTGCCGAGCAAGCCGACGAATGGCGCCGTACTGCCGATCGACGCGAGCAGCACATGACCGAACTCGAGCCGGCGCTGCGACGCCATGAGCGCCTGACGCAGTGCCCGCGTCACACGCTCGCCGTGCTCGACGCGCGCGAGCAGCGCGTACGGTGCGTGCGCCTCGGAGACGTCGAGGGCGGCTTCGGCGAGCGGCACGAACACGCGCTCACGATCGGCGCGGCGCAGCGCGAGCACCGCATCGGACAGCGTGGGCGCTTGCCAGAACAACGCCAGCGCGCGCGGCGCCTGCCGCTTCGCGCGACTCAGCATCCAGGCCTTGACGATCAGGAAGCACCAGCTCGCCACCGACATCGCCGACAGCAGATAAGCGACACCGTGCGTCACGGCGTCGCTCGTTTGCAGGTAGTGGAGCATGCCGGCGTGTTCCATGCGCGCCTTCAGCGCAGCCCGAGCACGTCCTGCATGTCGTACCAGCCCGCTTCGCGCGTGGCCAGGAAATGGGCCGCGCGCAGTGCGCCTTGCGCGTACGAGACGCGGCTCGACGACTTGTGCGAGATTTCGATGCGCTCGCCGGTGCCCGCGAACAGCACCGTGTGATCGCCCACGATATCGCCGCCGCGAATTGCCGAGAAGCCGATCGTCGACGGATCGCGCTCGCCCGTGATGCCCTGACGGCCGTAGACGGCGCAATCGTCGAGCTTGCGCCCGAGCGCACCCGCGATCGCCTCGCCCATCATCAGCGCAGTGCCCGACGGCGCGTCGACCTTGTGGCGATGGTGCGCCTCGACGATCTCGATGTCGTAGCCGGTCTCGAAAAAGCGTGCCGCGAACTCGAGCAGCTTGAGCGTGACGTTCACACCGACGCTCATGTTGGCCGCGCACATGATGCCGATCTTCGCGGATGCCGCACGCAGCGCCGCCTTTTGTTCGTCCTCGAAACCGGTCGTGCCGATGACGAGCTTCACGTTGTGGCGCAGCGCGGCCTCGAGATGGACCATCGTGCCTTCGGGGCGCGTGAAATCGATCAGGCATTGCGCCCCGGACAGCACACCGTCGATGTCGTCGCTGATCGCGACGCCCGTGCGTTTGCCGAGGAACGCACCCGCATCCTCGCCAAGCTGCGGCGAACCGCTGCGCTCCAGCGCACCCGCCAGCGTCGCGTTCGGATCGTTCAGGACGGCTTCGATCAGCATCCGGCCCATCCGGCCCGATGCGCCTGCGATAGCGATCTTCATCGGCAACATGCCCCCACTTTCAATATCAGGAAACCACGATGCGGCGGCGCATTGCCCTGCCCCGCCGCCAAAAACAAAGGCGGGCGGCGCGCGTTGCGCACGGCCCGCCTTTCGGAGAACGAACGATCAGCTGCCCGTGCTCGACCCGTCTTGCGACGAAGACAGGCGCTGACTCTGCGCCGCCGAGCCGTCGCGGCTTTCCGTACCAGCCGGGCCAACCGGATTGCTGTCGTTCGGCACCGCGGGCGGTTGCGGCTGGCGGTGGAACTTCAATTGTGGCGTGGCGCTGGGCGGCGTGCCGCCAGCGGTCGGCGCACGGGACCGAACCGACGGCGTCGACTGCGTGCTCGTCGACACTTGATTCGTCGCACGGTTGGCCGCCTCTGCCGCTTGCGCGTTCGCGTCGACGGCAGGCGCAGGCGCTTCGCTCGCCGCCACGGGTGCCGCCGCCGCAGTAGCGGACGCAGCCGATGCCGCCGATGCCGACGCCGCGCTGGCCGAAGCGAGTGCTTTGGCCTTCGCCTTCTTGCCGAGCTTGTCGCCGTCGATGTCGGCCAGCAGTTCGAGCTCGGACGGAAGATCGTCGCCGCCCGTCCAGCTCACGACACGATCATTCTGGAAGTTGACGATGAAGTCGCGCTGCTGGACAACCGCCGTCGAACCGCGCTTGAAGTAGAACAGGTAATCCCAGCGGTCGGCGTGGAACATGTCTGTCAGCAACGGTGTGCCGAGCACGGCCCTGACCTCGGGCCGCGACATGCCCACGCGCATCTTCTCGGCCGCTTCCTTGGAGACGAAGTTGCCCTGCACGACGGTGATCCGGTACGGCGTGATGCTTTGCGCGACGCGCTGCGTGACGTTGTCGTAAGTCGAACATCCGGCGACGAGTGCAACTGCCGTCACGGCCATCACCGCGCGGCGAGCGCGGCTCCCCCGACACTTCAAAAGAAAATTTGGACTCATTTCACCCACCGTGCGGGCTCGTTCGCATGCGATGCGCGAACCGCGCGAGTTTCATCGAAGATGACCGAAACGGCAAAAACACATTACCATTGGAACCGTGCATTGTACTCTAGGGATGCCTAGCTATGACCAATCCCACCGATCTCAAAAATATCGGGCTGAAGGCGACCCTACCGCGCCTCAAAATCCTTGAAATCTTTCAGCGTAGCGCCGTCCGCCACCTGACTGCCGAAGACGTCTATCGCAACCTGCTGAGCGAAGAACTCGACATCGGGCTTGCCACCGTCTATCGCGTGCTCACGCAGTTCGAGCAGGCCGGGCTGCTCTCGCGCAGCAACTTCGAATCGGGCAAGGCCGTGTTCGAGCTCAACGAGGGCACGCATCACGATCACCTCGTGTGCATCGACTGCGGGCTCGTCGAGGAGTTCTTCGACCCTGAAATCGAAAAGCGCCAGCATAAGATCGCACAAGAACGCGGCTTCAAGCTGCAAGAGCATGCGCTCGCGCTGTACGGCGCGTGCACGAAGGACGAGTGCCCGCATCGCAAGCACTGACGTCCCGCCGCACCAATGAAGAAGAGCCGCCCGAGGGCGGCTCTTTCGCATACAGCAAGCGAATCGACGCTTACTTCGCGTTCGCGAGCGCGATCGCCGTATCGAGCATACGGTTCGAGAAGCCCCACTCGTTGTCGTACCAGCTCGAGACCTTCACGAGGCGGCCAGCCACCTTCGTCAGCGTCGCGTCGAACGTCGACGATGCCGGGTTGTGGTTGAAGTCGATCGACACGAGCGGCGCCGAGTTGTAGCCGAGGATGCCCTTCAGTTCGCCTTCGGCCGCTTCCTTCATGATCGCGTTGATCTCTTCGACGGTCGTGTCGCGCTTGGCGATGAACGACAGGTCGACGACCGACACGTTGATCGTCGGAACGCGGATCGCGTAGCCGTCGAGCTTGCCTGCCAGCTCGGGCAGCACGAGACCGATCGCGGCGGCTGCGCCCGTCTTGGTCGGGATCTGGCTTTGCGTTGCCGAACGCGCGCGGCGCAGGTCTTCGTGGTAGACGTCCGTCAGCACCTGGTCGTTCGTGTAGGCGTGGATCGTCGTCATCAGCCCCGTCTCGAGACCGATCTTGTCGTTGAGCGGCTTGACCAGCGGCGCGAGGCAGTTCGTCGTGCACGATGCATTCGAGATCACCGTGTGCTCGGCCTTCAGCGTGTTGTGGTTCACACCGTACACGACCGTCGCGTCGACGTCCTTGCCGCCCGGCGCCGAGATCAGCACCTTCTTCGCGCCACCGGCGATGTGCGCACTAGCCTTTTCCTTCGTCGTGAAAAAGCCCGTGCACTCCATCACGACGTCGACACCGAGCTCGCCCCACGGCAGCTCGGCCGGGTTGCGGTTGGCCAGCACGCGGATCTTGTCGCCGTTCACGACGAGGTAATCGCCGTCGACAGCCACGTCAGCGTTGAAGCGGCCGTGCGCCGTGTCGTACTGCGTCAGGTGGGCGTTGGTCTTCGCATCGCCGAGATCGTTGATCGCCACGATCTCGAGGTCGTGCTTCTTGCCGCCCTCGTAGAACGCGCGCAGCGTGTTGCGGCCGATCCGGCCATAGCCGTTGATTGCAACGCGAATCGTCATGCTGTTTCTCCTGATACTTGGACTAAGAAATACTTGAAATGGTGTTCTGTCTGCGTCCCGGCGCATCCCGGCGCATCCCGGCACGCGCCGGGATGCGCGTGAGCGCGTCAGTCGAGCGCCGCCTTGGCAGCCGCCACGACATGCTCGACCGTGAAGCCGAAGTGCTTGAACAGCTCGCCGGCCGGAGCCGATTCGCCGAACGTGTCGATCCCGACGACGCCGCCCTCGAGGCCCACGTACTTGCGCCAGAAATCGGTCACGCCCGCTTCGATCGCGACGCGGCGCACGCCCTTGGGCAGCACGCGTTCGCGGTACTCGGCGTCCTGGCGATCGAACACCGTCGTGGCCGGCATCGACACGACACGCGCGCCGATCCCTTCACGCGCGAGCGGCTCGACGGCCTTCAGCGCGAGCTCGATCTCGGAGCCCGTGGCGAGGAGGATGATCTTGCGCGCGACGATGTCGTCATTCCAGTCGCGCAGCACATAACCGCCCTTCGCGATGTTGGCGATCTGCGAATCGGTGCGCGTCGAGAACGGCAGGTTCTGACGGCTGAAGATCAGGCACGACGGGCCTTGGTGCTCGACCGCATGCGTCCACGCCACGGCCGTTTCGACCGTATCGGCCGGACGCCACGTGTGCAGGTTCGGAATCAGGCGCAGGCTCGCGACGTGCTCCACCGACTGGTGCGTCGGACCGTCTTCGCCGAGGCCGATCGAATCGTGCGTGAACACGAAGATCGACGGCGACTTCATCAGCGCGGCCACGCGCAGCGCATTGCGGCTGTAATCCGAGAACGTGAGGAACGTGCCGCCGAACGCCTTGTAGCCGCCGTGCAGCGCGATGCCATTGATCATCGCGCTCATGCCGAATTCGCGCACACCGTAGTTGATGTGATTGCCCCACTCGATGCCGTCGGCACCCGCGCGCACGGCCTTGCTGGCCTTCCAGTTCGTGAGGTTCGAGCCGGTCAGGTCGGCCGAGCCGCCCAGCAATTCGGGCAGCGCCGCGGCCAGACCTTCGATCGCCTGCTGGGACGCCTTACGCGTGGCCACCGTCTCGGCGCGCTCGTTCGCGCCCGCGATGATCGCCTGCGCCTTGGCCGCCCAGTCGGCGGGCAGCTTGCCGGCAGCGCGGCGCTCGAATTCGGCCGCGAGTTCGGGGTGCTTCGCGCGGTATTGCGCGAACGCGTCGTTCCACTTTGCTTCGCTCGTCGCTCCCTGTGCCTTGGCATCCCATGCCGCATAGACTTCCTGCGGGATGACGAACGGCTCCCACTTCCAGCCGAGCCCTTCACGCGTCGCGGCGATTTCCTGCGCGCCGAGCGGTGCGCCGTGCGCATCGTGGCCACCGGCCTTGGTCGGCGCGCCCTTGCCGATCACGGTCTTGCAGCAGATCAGCGTCGGCTTGTCGGCGCCCTTCGCTTGCGCGATGGCGGCATCGACCGCGTCGACGTTATGCCCGTCAACGTTGCGGATCACGTTCCAGCCGTACGCCTCGAAGCGCTTGGGCGTGTCGTCGCGGAACCAGTGCTCGACGTGGCCGTCGATCGAGATGCCGTTGTCGTCGTACAGCGCGATCAGCTTGTTCAGCTTCAGCGTGCCCGCCAGCGAGCAGGCTTCGTGCGAGATGCCTTCCATCAGGCAGCCGTCGCCGAGGAACACGTACGTGTAGTGGTCGACGATCTTGGCGTCGGCCTTGTTGAATTCGGCTGCCAGCAGCGCCTCGGCCAGCGCCATGCCGGCCGCGTTCGCGAGCCCTTGGCCCAGCGGGCCCGTCGTCGTTTCGACGCCCGGCGTGATGCCGTATTCGGGGTGGCCCGGGGTCTTCGAATGCAGCTGGCGGAAGTTCTTGAGCTCGGCGAGCGGCAGATCGTAGCCGGTCAGGTGCAGCAGCGCGTACAACAGCATCGAGCCATGGCCGTTCGACAGGACGAAACGGTCACGATCGGCCCAGTGCGGGTTGGCCGGGTTGTGCTTCAAATGACGCGACCACAACGCGACACCGATTTCGGCCATACCCATCGGCATGCCGGGGTGGCCGGAGTTCGCTTGTTGTACGGCGTCCATCGCGAGCGCGCGAATCGCGTTCGCCATCAAAGCGGTGGAGGCGGGAGACGAAGTCGTCATGTGGAGTCCGAAGAACGAGTCGAGAAATCGGGACGCACGGCGGACCGCTGCTCGTTTTTTGAGGCCGCATAACGCGCGGGAATAAGCACCGCAACGCGAGGCGGGCAGAGCAACGGACGGGGCTGCAAAGCGTGCCATTCTAACAGATACGCATGCGCCCTCCCCCCGCCCGTTCGGGTAGGCCCCGACGCTGCCCGAGCGCAGTTCGGGCACCTATAATCGAACGAATAGGACTGATTCACGCGGCATCGCGCCGTTCATCTTCCCGTGCACGCTCATTCGAACACTCCGCTGATGTTTCATCCGTCGCCCGACGCCGTGTACGGCTTCGCCCACGCCCGGCGCCTGGCCCATGTTGCATCGCAACATCAGCAGATCGAAGTGTGGGAGACGCCGCAGCTCGGAAAGCTGTTCACGCTCGACGGCCGGCCCATGACGTCGGTCGGCGACGAGTTCGTCTATCACGAATGCATGGTGCATCCGGGCGCGCTCGCCCACCCCGAGCCGAAGAAGGCGCTCGTGCTCGGCGGCGGCGACGGTGGCGCCGCCCGACAGTTGCTGATGCACCCGAGCATCGAGCGGATCGTCGTTGCCGAACTCGACGAAGCCGTCGTGCGCATGGCGCGCGAGCACCTGGCCGACGTGCACCGCGGCGCGCTCGAAGATGCGCGCGTGCAGGTCGTGATCGGCGATGCCCAACACTTCGTCGCCGCGACGAACGAGCGGTTCGATCTCGTGGTGTTCGATCTGACGCCGCCCGATTCGCCGGCCGCCACGCTCTATACCGCCGAGTTCTATGCGCAACTCAAAGCCGTGCTCGCGCCGCGCGCCGCGCTGTCGATGCACCTGGGCTCACCGCATTACCATGCGGCGCGCGTAGCCGGTCTCCTGCGCGGACTGCGCGAGCGATTTGCGGTCGTCGACGTCATGTCGGCGTTCGTGCCCCTGTACGGCTCGCAATGGCTGATGGCGCTGGCAAGCGATACGCTCGACGCCGCCTCGCTGTTCCGGCACGACATCGAGGAGCGGCTCACGGAGCGGCGCATCGGCGGGCTGCGCTATTACAGCGCGGCATTACACCCGGCCCTTTTTACCGTCTCGCACGCCGTTAGCGATAAACTCGACGCTCGCTCGTAGCGCCGCGCGCCATCCGGCACCCGGCCTGCGAAGCGGGTCGACTCACCCGTAGCAAGCGTAGCGAGCACGCAATTTGCGCTCGCGCGCCGCCGTTGAACCCACCTCCTGCCCATGCCTCGTTTTTTCGTCGATTCGTCCTTTCAGCCCGGAGCGCTCGTCACGCTGCCCGACGCCGTCGCACGTCACGTCCAGGTGCTGCGCCTGCAACCGGGCGACACCCTCGTGCTGTTCAACGGTCGCGGCGGCCAATACGAAGCGCGGCTCGTCGAGATCGGCCGCCGCCATGCGAGCGCCGAAATCGGCGCATTCGCCGACGTCGAAGCCGAGCCGCCCTACCGCATCACGCTTGCGCAAGGCATCGCCGGCGGCGACAAGATGGATTGGCTCATCGAGAAGGCCGTGGAACTCGGCGTCTCCCACGTCGAACCGCTCGCCACCAGCCGCAGCGTCGTGCGGCTGGCGGGCGAGCGTGCGCTACGCCGCCAGGCGCATTGGCAGGCGCTCGCGCAAGCGGCTTGCGAACAATGCTGCCGCAACCGCGTGCCCGACGTCGGGGCGCCACTCGAGCTGAACGCGTGGCTCGACGCGCTGCCGGCCGGGCCGGCCGATGGCGACATGCGGCTCATGCTGTCGCCGCGCGCGCGCCTAGCGTTCGACGCGCTGCCGCAGACCCCGCCGAGCGGCAACGTGATGCTGCTGATCGGCCCAGAAGGAGGGCTCGCCCCCGAGGAGGAAAGCGCGGCAGCCGAACGCGGCTTCGTGCCGCTGGCGCTCGGGCCGCGCGTGCTGCGCACCGAAACGGCCGGCATCGCGGTCCTGGCCGCGCTGGCTGCGCGCTGGGGCGGCTGGTAAGCACACACTCCGCACCTGCGCCATACCTGACAAGTTGGCAGAAACGAAAGAGGCCCGCACTAGTGCGGGCCTCTTTCTGGTTTGTCATGCGTTCGCGCGCTAGCTATCGCGCGCATCGCCATCCGTCAGTCAGGACATCAGGCGAACGAGTAGAAGACCCGGAACGCGACCTTGCGCTCCGCCCAGAACTCGGCTGCCTCGCGGAACACGTCGAGCAGCGTTTCGCGGCCTTCCTTGTCGAACTTCTGCGCGATGGGCAGCGCCTCGAGCACGATCACGAAGCCAGGCTGGGTGCCTGCCTTATGCACGAGATCGGTCACGCAATCATAGAGCGCGTCGTAGTTCTTGCCGAAATGCTTGGGAAACAGGAACGAAGTCGCGATCGTCTCGAGCACTTCCTGCTTCGAATTCGCGTGGCCGCAATATGCATAGAGAAAGTGCTGGCCGAGCCGTTGCGCCTCGTCGGCAAGATCCTGAACGCGAAATGCGCGGATCGATTGCACGATGTTCGATCGCACCGTCGCGAATAGGCTCATAGGCTCCTCGTTCGATGAATGCCCGGGCAGGGTGTCGCCTTGCACGGCTTGGCCACGCTCGGCCAGGCGCATTTGCATGACACGCTGAAAAAGATTGCCGTCGCCGGCCGCGAACAGATCCGTCGCGACTCCGGAGTCGTGCGCGTAGATGTTGTCGCTCATGCCGTTCATCCCGATATCATTCAACAATGCGTTTAAAACTGTTGTAGTGGTCGTCTGAATAAAAACAGTTGTCGGTTCGCCTCGGCGGCCCACCACACACGATGCGGCGAGCGCCGCGGCTTCTGGCCCGCGGCGTGGGAACCGTGTATTCGTGGTAGTAACCGCGCGGATGCGAGGGCAGTAGCCTTTCGAAGTTGCCGAATACGACGCCGTCCTTTGCGTAAGGGTAAGGCCCGCCGGCTGCGATCAAGTTCAATGTATCGACGGCCTCATGCGGCAATTGCGCCCGGGCGATCGCGCCGATCTGCCCCGACGCAGGCGACATTTCGCGCGCCGAGACGGAAGGACCGAACGCCGCGCCACCCGGCAAACCGAGGCCGGCGATGCCGCCAAGCGCCACACACACCGCGAGCACGCCGCGGCGAAGCCATTTACAAGCCTGTTCGCGTTGCCCCGCGCGTGTCATCGGCTGGATTTCCCGCTGTTCGATTCTTGACGTGAACGTCCACTAAAGCTGTAAGGGTATCCCTAACGGCCCCCGGAAGCAATCTTTGTCTGGAAAATGAAAGATATAGCGCATGTTCGACCGTTTTTTAGGCCTATTTTTCGCACCCGCCAAAGAAATTTTTAGCTTGTTTACGCTAAAGTGACGGTGACGTTTCCCGATGGCGACGGGTCTTTGCCTCCTCGTCGTGCTTCGAGCGGTCGGGGAATGTCGTTTCACGCATTTGGGCGGCAATCTCTCTCATTCGCCCACGGCGTGCCCATTGCGGGCACGCCGTTTTTTTTGCCTTCGCCTGCAGCGCTTAGCGCGTGGCGGCGCTCACGTCGGCCACGAGCAGCGCCGTCATGTTGACGATACGGCGCACCGTGGCGGATTCCGTCAGCACGTGCACGGGCTGGGCCGCGCCGAGCAGGATCGGGCCGATCGCGATGTTGTTGCCCGCCGCAGTCTTCAGCAGGTTATAGGCGATGTTGGCCGCGTCGATGTTCGGCAGCACGAGCAGGTTCGCATCGCCTTCGAGCGTCGACTCGGGCAGCACTTCGCGCCGCAGCGCCGCATCGAGCGCCACGTCACCGTGCATCTCGCCGTCCACTTGCATCTCCGGTGCGCGTTGCTTGAGGATCTCGAGCGTGTCGCGCATCTTCTGCGCGCTCGGCGCATTGCTCGTGCCGAAGTTCGAATGCGACACGAGCGCGACCTTCGGCTCGATACCGAAGCGGCGCACCTCTTCGGCCGCCATGATCGTGATCTCGGCCAGCTGCTCGGGCGTCGGGTCGACGTTCACGTGCGTATCGACGAGGAAGATCTGCCGGCCCGGCAGCACGAGGCCGTTCATCGCCGCGTACACGGTGCAGCCCTCACGCTTGCCGATCACTTGATTGATGAAGTGCAGATGGCGGTGCGGCGTCGAGATCGTGCCGCAGATCATGCCGTCCGCTTCGCCCTTCTTCACGAGCATCGCGCCGATCAGCGTCGTGCGGCGACGCATCTCGATCTTGGCCATCTGCTGGCTGATGCCCTTGCGCGCCATCATCTGGTAGTACGTCTGCCAGAAGTCGCGATAGCGTTCGTCATGCTCGGTGTTGACGATCGTGAAGTCGACGCCGGGCGTCAGACGCAGGCCATAGCGCTCGATGCGATGCTCGATCACGGCCGGCCGGCCGATCAGGATCGGCTTGGCGAGCTTCTCGTCGACGACGATCTGCACCGCGCGCAGCACGCGCTCCTCCTCGCCTTCGGCGAACACGATGCGCTTCTTGCCCGGCTCGACGCTGCGCGCCTGCTGGAAGATCGGCTTCATCGTCGTGCCGCTGTGGTAGACGAATTGCTGCAGGTGCTGCTTGTAGGCCTCCATGTCCTCGATCGGACGCGTCGCGACGCCCGAGTCCATCGCCGCCTGCGCGACGGCCGGCGCAATCTGCACGATCAGACGTGGATCGAACGGCTTCGGAATCAGGTATTCCGGGCCGAACGACAGATCTTGAATGCCGTAGGCCGTCGCGACGATGTCGCTCTGCTCGTGCCGCGCCAGTTCCGCGATCGCATTGACGGCGGCGATCTCCATCTCGCGCGTGACCGTCGTCGCGCCCGCATCGAGTGCGCCGCGGAAGATGAACGGGAAGCACAGGACGTTGTTGACCTGATTCGGATAGTCGGTGCGGCCCGTCGCGATCACCGCATCGGGGCGCACCTCGAGCGCGAGCTCGGGCAGGATTTCGGGCGTCGGGTTCGCCAGTGCGAGGATCAGCGGCTTGTCGGCCATCGTCTTGACCATCTCGGGCTTGAGCACGCCGCCGGCGGACAGACCCAGGAAGATGTCGGCCCCCTCGATGACCTCGGCCAGCGTGCGCGCGTCGGTCTCGCGCGCAAAGCGCTCCTTGTCCGGGTCCATGAGCTCGGTGCGGCCCTTGTAGACGACGCCGGCCAGGTCCGTCACGAGGATGTTCTCGAGCGACAGGCCCAGATCGACGAGCAGGTCCAGGCACGCGAGCGCGGCTGCGCCGGCCCCCGAGGCGACGAGCTTGACCTTCGCGATGTCCTTGCCGACGACCTTCAAGCCGTTCGTGACGGCCGCCGCCACGACGATGGCCGTGCCGTGCTGGTCGTCGTGAAAGACCGGGATCTTCATGCGCTTGCGGCATTCGCGCTCGACGATGAAGCAATCGGGCGCCTTGATGTCTTCGAGGTTGATGCCGCCGAAGGTCGGCTCGAGCGCGGCAATCACGTCGACGAGCTTGTGCGGGTCCGATTCGTTGAGCTCGATGTCGAACACGTCGATGCCGGCGAACTTCTTGAACAGCACCGCCTTGCCTTCCATGACAGGCTTCGACGCGAGCGGGCCGATGTTGCCGAGGCCCAGCACGGCCGTGCCGTTCGTCACCACGCCGACGAGGTTGCTGCGTGCCGTGAAACGCGCGGCGTTCAGCGGATTCTCGACGATCTCCTCACACGCGAACGCGACACCGGGCGAATACGCTAGCGCCAGATCGCGCTGGTTGATCATCTGCTTGGTCGGCGCAATCGCAATCTTGCCGGGAACAGGAAATTCGTGATAATCGAGAGCGGCTTCGCGCAGCTTCGCTTTGGCGGCGGCAGGATTCGTAGACATGAGGAAGTAAGTCCAGTCTTCAGTGCGGATTAGAATAGATATTCGACGCATTGTAGCGCCAATCCCCGCGCCAGCCGTTGTCGCACTTAGCGCCGCCTGCGCGAAAAACCGCTTTGCGTCCCATTTTGGATTCCTGTTTGCGCCTGCTCCCTCGGCGCCATTTTTTGTATTTGCCCGCCGACTTCGACCATGTCGCTATCCGAGTTCTCGCTGATCGAACGCTTCTTCGCCCGCCGCGCGCGCCATGACACACGCGATGCCGTGCTCGGCATCGGCGACGACTGCGCACTGCTCGCCCCCTCGCCGGGCGAGCTGCTCGCGATTTCGACGGACATGCTCGTCGAAGGCCGACATTTTCTGCCCGACGTCGACCCGCATGCGCTCGGCCATAAGGCGCTCGCCGTGAATCTGTCGGATCTGGCCGCAATGGGCGCCAGGCCGCGCGCCTTCACGCTCGCGCTGGCGTTGCAGACACCGCGCGAAGACTGGCTCGAGGCGTTCAGCGATGGCCTGTTCGCGCTCGCCGAGCGCTACGGCTGCGCACTGATCGGCGGCGACACGACGCGCGGCCCGCTGAACCTGTGCCTGACCGTGTTCGGCGACGTGCCGCCGGATCGCGCGTTGCGACGCGATGCCGCACGCGCAGGCGACGACATCTGGGTGTCGGGCACGCTCGGCGACGCGCGCGCCGCGCTCGGCATCCTGCGTGGCGAATGGCCCGCAAGCCTGTGGGAGGCCGACGAAGCGGCTGCACTCAAGCATGCACTCGAGCGCCCCGAGCCGCGCGTCACGCTGGGACTCGCGCTGCGCGGCATCGCGCATGCGGCGCTGGACATCTCCGACGGGCTCGCCGGAGACCTCGCCCACATTCTCGAACGCTCGCGCGTCGCGGCGACGGTCGACGTCGATTGCGTGCCGCGTTCGCGCGCCCTGCGCAAGCTGCCCGCCGACGTGCAGTTGCGCTGCGCGCTGGCCGGCGGCGATGACTACGAACTGTGTTTCACGGCGCCGCGCGAAGCACGTGAGGCGGTTCTCGACGCCGGCGCGCACGCGGGCGTGGCCGTGACGCGCATCGGTACAATAAGCGCCCTGCGCGAAGCGGCGGACACGCCGTCGATCGCGTGGACCGATGCGGCGCAGACGCCGCTCTCCCTCTCATTGCACGGTTTCGATCACTTCGATGCAGACTGACCCGACACTCGGCGACGGTGCGCCCATCACGCCGCCGGTTGCGAAGCCGCGGCGCGCCACCGCGCGCTTCATGCTGTCCCACCCGCTCCATCTGATTTCGCTGGGCTTCGGCAGCGGCTTGTCGCCGGTCATGCCCGGCACGATGGGCACGCTGTTCGCATGGCTGTCGTTCGCGGCACTGGCCAGCCATCTAACGGTCGTCCAATGGGCGGCGCTGATCGGGGTCGGCTTTATCGCCGGCATCGGCATTACCGGCTTCACGGCGAAGAAGCTCGGCACCGACGATCCGTCGCCCGTCGTCTGGGACGAAATCGTCGCGTTCTGGCTCGTGCTGCTGTTCGTCACGCCCGAGACGTTCGTCGGCCAGCTGTGGGCGTTCGTCGTGTTCCGCTTCTTCGACATGGTCAAGCCGCCGCCGATCCGCTACTTCGACCGTCACGTAAAAGGCGGCTTCGGCATCATGCTCGACGATCTGATCGCCGCGTTCTTCACACTGCTCGTCATTGCGCTGTGGCGCATGACGATCTGACCGCCCGGCCCATGTCAACCGACTCCGTCGTCAGCCAACTCGCCGTGCGCGTCGGCAACAAACTGCGCGACATGCGTCTCATGCTGGCCACCGCCGAGTCGTGCACGGGCGGGATGGTGGCCACCGCCATCACCGACATCTCGGGCAGCAGCGGCTGGTTCGAGCGCGGCTTCGTCACGTATTCGAATCAGGCGAAGATGGAGATGATCGGCGTACCGGCCGAGCTCATCGACAGACACGGCGCCGTCAGCGAACCGGTCGCATGCGCAATGGCAGAAGGCGCACTGCGCAACAGCCGCGCGCAGGTGTCGCTCGCGATCACGGGCGTCGCCGGGCCTGGCGGCGGGACGGAAACGAAGCCGGTCGGGATGGTGTCGTTCGCCTGGAGCAATCGGCTGCATACCGAGGGCGAAACGCTCGTCTTCAAGGGCGACCGCGAGCAAATTCGCGTGCAAGCGGCCGCGCATGCGCTGCGCGGCCTGCTGCGCCTGCTCGACGATAACGAGCAGTAGGCGCGCGGTGTCGCGCCTTGGCCTTAGCGATACGCGTTGATCTTGTCGCGCGTCTCTTGCGCCGCCCGCTCGGCCGCTTGCGCGTAGTCGTCGCCCTTGCTGGCGTACAGGATCGCGCGCGACGAGTTGATCATCATGCCGGTGCCGGCTTGCGTGCGGCCTGCGCGCACCGTCGCCTCGACGTCGCCGCCTTGCGCGCCGATGCCTGGAATCAACAGCGGCATGTCGCCGACCAGCCCACGCACCACTTCGATTTCCTTCGGGAACGTCGCGCCGACCACGAGGCTCAGTTGCCCACTCGCATTCCACTTTTGAGCGGCCAGCTGCGCGACGACCTGATAGAGCGGCCGCCCGCCCGTCTCGAGAAACTGCAGGTCGGAGCCGCCCGGATTCGACGTGCGGCACAGCACGATCACGCCCTTGCCCTCGTGCGCGAGATACGGCTCGATCGAATCGAAGCCCATGTACGGATTGACCGTCACGGCATCGGCACGGTATCGCTCGAACGCTTCGCGCGCGTATTGCTCCGCCGTGCTGCCGATGTCGCCGCGCTTGGCGTCGAGGATCACCGGCAGGCCCGGGTGGCGCTCATGGATGTGCGCAATCAATGCCTCGAGCTGATCCTCGGCCCGATGCGCGGCGAAGTAGGCGATCTGCGGCTTGAAGGCGCTCGCATAAGGCGCCGTCGCATCGACGATCGTGCGGCAGAACTCGAAGATCGCATCGGCGCGATTCGCAAGCGCACCCGGAAAACGCGACGGTTCAGGGTCGAGACCGACACACAGCAGCGAACCCGTGCGCTGCCACGCGCCGTTGAGCATTTCGACGAAGGACGAGGAAGAAGACATGGCGGGAGCGTAAGCGAAACTGAAGAGGCCTGTATTCTACCCGCCCGACCCGCGCGCCGGCCCGCCACGCCATCAGTCGCGTAGCCTGGCACCGGCCCTCATCGTCAAATGCCGACGCGCGCAACCGTGAAACGAAACTCGCGCGAAAGCCGCTCGCCAGGCTCGAGCGCCGTCATGCCATGCGCGCTCGCCCCACCCGGCAGATTGACCGCGTTGATCGGGTGATCGACGGGCTCGAAACAGAAGAAATCTTCGCCGGGCGGCGTGTAGAGAATGTAGTAATCGGTGTTCGCGGCGATCGTCAGCGAAAGGCGCTTGTTCGGCCAGACCACCGTCGCCTGTCCGCTCCAATCGGTGAACGCATGATTGACCATGCCGGCCGACAACGGATAAGCCACGCCCAGCTGCCACGCGGGCGGCGTGGGCACGTGGCGCACGGGCAGCCAGTCGTCACCCGACAGCCACAGCCCGCCCGCGGCCGCCGACAGTTGCGTACACGTGTCGCGCGGCAGGAACGGATGCAGCCCCAAGCCGAACGGCAGCGTCGCGCGGCCCACGTTTTCGACGCTGAGCCTGACCGTCAGCGTCGCGCCATCAAGCGTATAGGCCAGCGTCGCACGATAGGCGTGCGGCTTGCCCTGCGTGCGATCGAGCGCAAGCAGCGCGTGCGTGTGGTCGCCGCTCACGAGCTGCCACGCTTGCAGCCAGCCGTCGCCATGGATCGGCAACGGCTCGCTCGCGCGGTTACGCGGCACGTCGACGTCACGCCCGTCGAAACGAAAGCGCGCGCCGCCGATGCGGTTCGAATACGGCACGAGTGGATAGCAGGCCAGCGCGTTCGGGTCGGTGCCGGTCTCGTCGGATAGCGCGCGGCGAAAGATCGGCGTCGCGGCATTGCCCTGGCCGCGCCAGTCGAAACGCGTGATGCCGCCGCCAAGCGCAGGCGCAATGTCGAGCCGCAGGTGCGCGTTGGCGAGCGTGACGGCCGCAAGCAGCGGCGCGTCCTCGTGGAGCGCTCGAGCGGCGCGCGCGTTCAGGGCCATACGCCTTGAAACACCGGTTCGGGTAAGCCGCGTCGCGCGCTCGTCGCGACGAACACCCCGCCTGCGTCAGGCTCGCCTGCCAGCGTCGCCGCATCGAGCTCGACGCGCGCCGTCGTCACGTACAGCGTGTCGAGCTGTGCACCGCCGAATGCGACGCAGCTCGGCTGGCGCACCGGCACGCTCACGCGCTCGGTCTCGACGCCTCGCGCGTCGTAGCGCACGACGCGCGCGCCGCCCCATTGCGCATTCCACAGTCCACCTTCGGCATCGACGGTCGAACCGTCGGGCACGCCGTCGGGGTCGAGCAAGCGCACGAATAGCCGCGATGCGCCGATGTGTCCGTCGGCACCGTAGTCGCAGGCGTGAATCGTGCGTGTCGGCGAATCGCAGTAGTACATCGTCGCGCCGTCGGGGCTGAACGCGATGCTGTTCGAGATCGCGGGCGCCGGCAGCGGCAGCCGCTCGATCGACAAATCATGATTGACCCGGTAAAAGCCGCCGATCGCCTGCGGCTCGGCCACTTCGTCTTTCGTGCCGAACACGAAGCGTCCCTGGCGATCGCACTTGCCGTCGTTCAGCCGCGTGTTCAGCCCGGGCTCGATCGTGGCGATGCGGTGCATGTGGCCGGTCGCCAAGTCGAAGAACGCGAGGTGCGTGGCCAGCCCCAACAGCAGATGATGCGGATCGGCGCACAGCGCGAACGTGGCGAGCCGCTCGGGCATGGTCCACGCGGTGTGCTCGCCCGAACCCGGATCGTAGCGCCACAGGCGCGCGCCTTCGATGTCGGTCCAGTAGAACCGTCCGCTGCGCGCGCACCACGTCGCGCCTTCGCCGAGCGCGCACCGCGTGTCTACCGCAAGCGTGGCGCATCGAGCAGTCTGCGTCATACCCAGCCTCCGTCGACGACAAAATCCTGCCCCGTCACCATGCGGCTGTCGTCGGCCGCCAGAAACAGCGCCATGCGCGCGAGGTCCTCGGGCAGCAGCTCGCCGTCGAGGCATTGCCCAGCCTTCAGCGCGCGCAAGCCAGCCTCATCGAGCCACAAGCGCTTTTGCTTTTCCGTCATGACCCAGCCCGGCACCAGCGTGTTCACGCGGATGCCGAACGGGCCGAGGTCGCGTGCGAGCCCGCGCGTGAGCCCGGCGATCGCCGCCTTCGCTGTCAGATAGACGGGCATGCCGCCGTTCTTGAGCATCCAGCTGATCGAGCCGAGGTTCACGATCGAACCGCCGCCGTGCTGCTTCATATCCTCGATGACAGCCTGCGCCGCGAAGAACTGATGCCGCAGATTCACGGCGATGCCGGCGTCGAAGAACTCGGGCGTGACGTCGGCAATCGCATGCCGCTTGTCGTTGGCCGCGTTGTTGACGAGCACGGCGATCGGGCCGAGTGCGGCGCGCGCATCGGCGATGGCGCCCTTGAGCCCGCCGATGTCAGTAATGTCGCAGGTCAGAAAGAGCGGCTTGGTGCGTGCTTCGCCGAGTGCATCGGCAAGCGCCTCGCCGGCCGAGGTATCGATATCGCAGAACGCGACGCGTGCACCCTGCGCCGCAAAGTGCGAGACGAACGCGGCGCCGATGCCCGTCGCGCCGCCCGTGATGAAGACCGTGCGGTCGACGAGGCTCGGATAGCGCGCATACGGGCCGGGTACAGGATGATCGGGGAACGTCATCGTGAACTATCTCCATGAAACGACAAGGCGCGCTCGTTCAGTCGCGCGTGCCGCGATTCTTCAACTGGTCGAGCAACACGGCGGCCAGCAGGATCGCGCCGCGCACCAGGTATTGATAGAACGCGTCGATGTTGAGCAGGTTCATCACGTTCTCGACCGTGCCCATGATCAGCACGCCGATCACGACGCCCGAGATCGTCGCACGCCCGCCCAGCAGCGACACGCCACCGAGCACGCAAGCCGAAATCACGTTGAGCTCGAAGCCCTCGGCCGCGTTCGGCTGCCCCGACGTGATGCGCGACGCGAGAATCACGCCGGCCAGTGCCGTCACGGCGCCCTGGATCAGGAAGATCATCACGCGCGTGCGCTCGACATGGATGCCCGCGAGCCGCGACGCTTCGGGGTTGCCGCCGATCGCGAGCGTGTTGCGGCCATAGACCGTGTGATTGAGCAGCACGCCGAACACGATGAAGCACACGAGCGTGACCCAGATCGGCAGCGACACGCCGAACATGGTCAGGCCGCCCAGCGCGATGAAGGTATCCGACGATACGCCGACCGCCTGCCCATGCGAGACGATGAAGCCGAGCCCGCGCACGATCTCCATCGTCGCGAGCGTCGTGATCAGGGCGTTGATGCGCAGATAGGCGATCACGGCGCCGTTCACGAAGCCGATGACCGAGCCGGCCGCCACCGCGGCAACGATCGCGAGCACGGTGCTGCCCGTCGCATTGAGCACCATCGCGCACAGCACGCCGGCAAAGGCGACGGTCGAACCGACTGACAGGTCGAAATCGCGCGAGGCGAGGCAGAACATCATCGTGCAGGCGACCATGCCGATCTGCGAGATCGACAGTGCCAAGCCCAGCATGTTCTCGATCGAGAAGAAGTGATCGACGCTCAGCGACGTCGTGACGAACATCACGGCGAAGATGACGATGAGGCTGTATTCGGTGATGTGCTGCCACCACTTCTGCCGATCGCCGGGCTGCGGGATCAGCACGTCGGCGGCCTGCTTCGTGACCTGCTTGGCGGCCGCTTGCGCGAGGTTCTCTCTTGCTTGCATGTCTTGACTCCTTGCCTACTTGACTACTTGATCACGCTGCCTGCCGGCTCGCGCCTTGCGGCAACGCAAGGCTCAGCAGTGCTGCTTCGTTCGCGTCGCCGCGCTTCAATTCCCCGGAAATTCGGCCTTCGCGCATTACGACGACGCGGTCCGACACGCCGAGCACCTCGGGCAGTTCCGACGAGATCATGACGACGGCGCACCCGCGTTCGGCCAACTCGTAGATCACGTTGTAGATCTCGTGCTTGGCGCCCACGTCGATGCCGCGTGTCGGCTCGTCGAGAATGACGACCTTCAGATCGGGCTCGGCGAGCCAGCGCGACAGGATCGCCTTCTGCTGATTGCCGCCCGACAGGAAGCGGATCTTCTGACGCCGGCCTGGCGTCTTGATCCGCAGCCGCTCGATGAAACGGTCGGCCGTCTGCGCTTCCTTCGCGCGATCGAGAAAGAGCCCCATGCGCAAGTGATGACGACGGCAACTGATGTTGATGTTCTCGGCCACCGAGGCCATCGCGACGATGCCCTCCTCCTTGCGATCCTCCGGGCACAACACGATGCCGTGACGAATCGCTTGCGTGGGGCTGTTCGTTTCGATGGCGGTACCGTCGAGCGTCAAACGTCCGGCGCGCTTTTTCTGCGCCCCGTAGACGAGATGCATGAGCTCGCTGCGGCCCGCGCCGACGAGCCCGAAGAAGCCGACGATTTCGCCTGCGCGCACGGTGAAGCTCGCGCGCTCGCGCACACCGTGCCCTTCGATGCCGTCGACGGCGAGCCGCACGGCGCCGAGCTCGCGCGGCCGATAGTTGTAGATGTCCGTGATCTCGCGCCCCACCATCTCGGCGACGAGCGTTTCGCGCTTGAGGTCGGCAAGCGACGCATGCGATGCGACCTTGCGCCCATCGCGAAAGATCGTGCATGAATCGCACAGCGCGTAGATCTCGTCCATGCGGTGCGAGATGTAGATCAGCGCCCGGCCGTCGGCCTGCAGATCGCGGACGAGCTTGAACAGCACCTCGGTTTCGCGATGCGAGAGCGAGCTCGTCGGCTCGTCGAGCGCGATCACGCGCGCGTTGCGCAGCAACGCCTTGCAGATCTCGACCATCTGCCGCTGCGCGATCGATAAGCGCCCGAGCTTCGCATTCGGATCGAGATCGACACCCATCGCGGCAAGCCGCTCGCGCACGAATTGCTGTGCGCGACGCTTGTTGACGAAGCCGAAAGCATTCGGCAGTCGCCCGAGCAGCAGATTCTCGGCCACCGTGAGATCGGGCACGTACTGCAGCTCCTGGTGGATCACGGCAATGCCGGCCGCGATCGAGGCGGCGGCGTTGGCGAAACGCACCTCCTGCCCGTCGATCAGAATGCGGCCCGAATCGGGCTGGTATTCGCCGCCGAGCACCTTCAGCAGCGTCGACTTGCCCGCGCCGTTCTCGCCCATCAGGCCGTGCACCTGGCCCGCATGGACGTCGAACGACACGCCGTCGAGCGCGCGCACGCCGGGGAACACCTTGCCGATATTGTCAAAACGCAGCGTTGCTGACATCTCGCCTAACCTCGTTACTGATACATCCTCGCAGGCCGGCGGCGTTGCGCAATGGCGCGCCGCCGGCCCAGCTCGTTGCCGGGCGCCGCGATCACTTCGCGGCGAGCCCCATCTTTTCGCGCACGTCGCCCACGTTGTCGCGCGTCGCCAACATGCCCGTCGTCAGCGTGAGCTTGGGCGGCTCCTTGCCCTGCGTGATCCATGCGTACATGAGATCAGACGTCTCTTCGCCATGGCGCTTCGGGCTGATGATCACCGTGCCGAAGAAGCCCGTCGGCTGCGGCTTCTTGAACTCGCTCAAGGCCGAATCGGACCCGCCGATGCCGATGCCGATCATGTTGTCGGCCTTGAAGCCTCGGCCTTCCGCTGCCCGCACGGTGCCCAGCACCGCCTCATCGTTCAGGCCGTAGGCGACCCAGTGCTTGAACTGCGGGTTCTTGGTCAGCGCGATGTTGGCGGCGTTGAACGCGTTTTCGGTGTCGGTCTTCGCTTGCGGCGCGGCGATCACGTTCGCCTTCGGAAAGCCCGCGGCCACGAGCGCGTCGGTGGCGCCCGTCGTGCGGTCGTGGGCGGTCGGCAGTTGCTCGTAGGTCACGTCGATGGCGCCGACGTCCTTCATGTCCCAACCGCGCTTCTTGATCTCGGCCGCGATGCCCTCGCCGACCTGCTTGCCGATGTTGTAGGCCGAGATGCCCATGTGCGGCACCGCGTCGATCGGCTTGCCGGCGCCGTCGACGAGGCGATCGTCGACGGTCATCATCTTGAGCTTGTCGGCCCTGGCCTTCGCGACGATGCCGGGCCCGAGCTTCACGTCGGGCGTGCAGATGATGAAACCCTGCGCCTTTTGGGCGGCGAGGTTGTCGATCGCGCTCATGACTTTCTCACCCGATTGCGCGCCGATCTTCACGAGCGTGAAGCCCTTTTCCTTCGCGGCCATCTCGGCGAATTTCCATTCGTCCTGGAACCATGGCTCCTCAGGCTGCTTCACGAGAAAGCCGATCTTGACCGGGTCGGCCGCCTGCGCCACGGGTGCTGCAACGAACACCGATGTCACTGCCGCACAAGCCAGCGTAAGGAAAATTCTGCGCTTCATGATGCGTGTCTCCTGTCTGATTGAAGGTCCCGGCCGCGTTATCGTTGTCGGATGACTCGCGCGGCCAGCGCGCCATCCGGTATCGTCGCGATCTCGTCGTCGCGCTCGTTGGGTCCTGCCTGGCCCGTCAGTCGTGGTAAAGCGCCGAGCGCCCACCGTCGATCGTGATGCAGCTCGCGTTGATGAACGGCGCTTCGTCGGAGGCGAGGAACACCGCGGTCATCGCCACTTCCTCGGGCCGACCGATGCGCTTCATCGGCTGCAACTCGAGCGTCGCGCACCTAGCCTCGTCCGGCTGCGGCTGCGCGTTCCACCAGTCGTGCGTCAATTGCGTCTCGATGTAACCGGGCGCGATCGCGTTCACACGCACCTGCCGCGCCGCATATTCGATGCCGAGCGCACGCGTCAGGCCGATCACGCCGTGCTTGGCGACCGGATAGGGAAAGCAGCCCGGGATGATCTTGAATGCGTGCGTCGAGGCGATGTTGATGATGCTGCCGCGCCCGCGCTCGACCATGCCCGGCAGCACCGCACGGCAGCCGTTCCATACGCCGTCGAGATCGACGGCGAAGCAGCGCCGCCAGTCGTCGTCGGTCATCGATAGCGGATCGCAGAACACGTTGATGCCGGCGTTGTTCACGAGCACGTCGAGCGCGCCGAACCTCTGCTCGGCGGCCTCGACGGCCGCGTGCACCGAAGCCGCCTGCGTCACATCGGTTCGCACCGCCAGCACGCGCGCCCCGCGGGTCTGCGCTTCGATCTCGGCCGCCACCTGCCGGCCCGCTTGCTCGTCGAGCTCGGCCAGCACGAGCGCCGCGCCTTCGCATGCGAAAGCCTTGGCGATCGCGGCACCGATGCCGCGTCCGGCTCCCGTCACGAGCGCGACCTTGCCGGCCAGCCGGTTCATGGCCGCACGCCTTCGCACGCAGCGCGCACGCCGTCGACGAACGCGCGCGCCTGTGCAGCCGTCTGCAGCACGTCTTGCCCCGGCCGATAAAGGGCGGAGCCCAAGCCGAAACCGTCTGCGCCGGCCGCCAGGAACGGCGCCATGTTGTGCGGCGTGATGCCGCCGACGGGCACGAGCGGCACACGCTTGGCGATCACCGCACGCCATGCCTTGACGACGGGCACGCCCAACTGCTCAGCCGGAAACATCTTGAGCGCGTCGGCGCCGCTGGCCAGCGCGGCAAATGCTTCGGTGGGCGTCGCCACGCCGGGCGTGCAAGCGAGTCCTTGCGCCTTGGCCGCCTCGATCACGGCGCGATCGGCATGCGGCATCACGATCAGTTCACCGCCGGCGCGCGCCACTTCGGCGACGAATCCGGGCCGCAGCACGGTACCCGCGCCCACGACGGCATCAACGGCCAGCGCCGCGCGCAGCGCTGCGATGCTCTCGAACGGATGCGGCGAATTGAGCGGCACTTCCAGCACACGAAAGCCCGCCTCGTACAGCGCCACGCCGTGCGCGGCAGCTTCCGCGGGCGTGATGCCACGCAGAATCGCGATCAGCGGGCACGCGGCGAAGGCTGCGGCAAAGCGCGGATGCGGCCGATACGGAGCGGGAAGGTCGAGATCGATCTGCATGTTGGGTGTCGCCATGTCGTCGGGCAGTCTGTCGTCTAGAGAACCTGTGGAGATCCAGGCGTTCGCATCGTTCGCACCTACGCGCATCGTCTAAGCGTCGGGCCGGGCTTCAGAGGCGGCCTCGCGCGCGGCGACGAGGCCCGCTTGCGTGGCGATACGCCACAAACCGCGCTCGGTCGCCGCTTCGACGATCGTCGCGTGCGCACATCCGAACGCTGCCAGTGCAAGCCGGTAGCGCTCGCACAGTTCAGGGCTGCCGATCAGTCGCAACGGCTCGGCCGCGAGCGTCGTGCCGCGCGCGGTCAGCAGCGCGTTCAGGCCCGCAAGCTCGTGGCCGATCAGGAGTCCAGATAAATATTCCGGCTGCTGCTCGGCCGTGAGCTGCGCGGTCAAGCCGAGCGTGCGCGTGCTGAAGATCGTCGCGAGCAGTCCCGCGCGGTCGGTTCGCCGGGCCACCTCCACACCGCGCAAAAATGTTGCGGCATCGGGTGCGTCGGCATCGCGCATCGTGCGACCGAGAATCGTGTGATGTCGAAGCGCCGCGAACAGCTCACCGGTCATGAAGGTATGAAACGCTTCGATGCGCTCGCCGCGCACGACGGCCCACTTGGCGTGTGTGCCCGGCAAACCCACCAGCACGCCGGCGCGCGCGCCGCCGAGTGTGGGGTCGCCCGCCAGTGCGCCGACAATCTGCGTTTCCTCGCCGCGCATCACGTTCGGCAACTCGCCGCGCTCGATCACGCCGGGCACGATGTGCACCGTCCCGGCGCGGGCCGTAGCCACGTGGACGATACCGCGCACGAGCGCATCGGCCGTGGCTGGCGCATCGACGTACGGCGCTTCGCGCCAGCCCTGTGCGCTACCGACCATGCCGGCCGCGATGACGGGCAAGTCAGGCGCTTGCGCGAGCCACGGGCCGCAAGCCTCCTCGAATACGGCGTCGAAATCGCCGGGCTGGTGCAGCGTCATGATCCCCGCAGCCGATGCGTGCGTGGCGAGCACGCGGCCGGCCGCATCGAACAGGTAGGCGCGCAGCGCCGTCGTGCCCCAATCGAGGCCGATCAGCGCCGGCTGTCCGAGATCGGCGTGTGCGATGGTCATCGTTTGATCCGGCGCGTGCCTTGCGGCGCACGCCAACCGAGTTCTTCGGAGATGCCGCGCGCTTCGCGCTGCACCACGGGCACGAGTTCGTCCATGCGCTCGAGCGGCATGTACGGAATCGTGCTGGCGACCGAAAGGGCCGCAATGATGGCACCCGACGCATCGCGCACCGGCGCCGCGACACAACGGATCGACACCTCGTTCTCCTCGAGGTCGAACGTGAACCCGCCTGCCGAGTAACGCGCCATGCGCTGCAGGAATACGGGCTGGTCGGGGCGGTTGTCGGGCTTGAACGTGACACCGGCGAGCGCCCGACGCGACGCATCGAACAACGCGCTCCACGCTTGCGGCCCCATATCGAGCATGAGCGCCTTACCGATGCCGGTCGAAGCGAGCGGCATGCGGTGGCCGATCCGCGAGCGCATTTCAAGGCCGCGCTGGCTCGAGATCTTGTCGATGTAGAGCACGTCGTCGCCGTCGCGTACGCCTAAGTGCACGGTGTCGAGCGTCGCCTGCGCGAGCCGCTCGAGGTGGGGCCGCGCCACGGTCGTGAGCGGCATCTGTTCGAGCGCGATCGTGCCGAGCTCGATGAGCTTGGGCCCCAGCAGGTAACCGTTCTGGGTCTGCCGCAGATAGCGCGCCTGCACGAGACTGTTCACGAGCCGGTGCGTCGTGCTGCGCGTGGTGCCGAGCGCGGCGGCAAACGCACGCATGTCGCGCGCGCCCGCTGCGGCCGCCTCGAGAATCGCGAGCCCGCGCAGCAGTGTCTGCGTACCGGCTTGCTGGTTGGCGATGTCGAGCGGCGTCCCCGACAGCGCGATCGTCTCCGAGCCCCCTTGGACCGGCGGTGTAGCGGCAGTGCTTGCGCCGAGTATCGGCTCGGCCACGTCCCCTGGTCCTGCGGTATCGCGCGAGGCGGTCATGGGTGTCTCCTGCATTTTCTCTGCGGCCCTGGTTGGCCTTCTGTCTGGCTTGAATTGTAGGCAGCTCTTGCACGGCAGCTCAACATATGAGTCATATGTCCAAATGTTGGGATTTCAAATATTCATTCGAGTGCGGCATGCCCCTCCCGCTGCCTGCCTTCGTCGAACTGCAGCGTGTGGTTGCGCAAGCCGAAAAAATAGTTAGAATTCAAATCATGTCAAAACCGATCATGGACCTCCTCTCTCACGTGCATCTGTCGTGGAAGCGCCGGATTACGCGAGACCTTGCCCCGTATGGCGTCACGCCGAAGCAGATCTTTCTGCTGCGGCGGCTCGCCGAATCGGAGGGCATTGCACCGAGCGAGATTGCTGAGCTGCTCTACGCGGACCGTCCGAGCATCACGTCGATGCTCGGCACGATGGAGCGCGTGGGATGGATCGAGCGCGTGAAGGACGCGCGCGACGGTCGCCGCCTGCTCGTCAGAATCACGGCGCAGGGGCGTGCGACGCTCGCGTCCGTGCCCAAGCCGCTGTGGCGCTCGGGGAAAACGGCATTCGACCCGACGGCAAGCCTTACCCCCGAGGAGCGCAGCGAACTGACGCGGCTGCTCGGCAAACTCGCGCACGCATTCGAGCAGGACAACGACAACGAGCAAGACTGACGCGCTTGCACACCGGCAAGCGCATCGTGCCGCGCAGGACGACGAATGGGCGGCTCACATCGCTTCACCGCAAGGAGACGTGGGATGCTGGCTTGGTTGGCTTACGCGACCGTATCGGTCGTATGGGGATCGACGTTTCTCGCCATTGCATGGGCGATCGATTCGTTCACGCCGTTCGGGCTGTCGGCCGTCCGGTTCATTCCGGCGGCCCTGATTGCGCTTGCGATCGGGCGGTTGCGCCGCGAACCGTGGCCCGCATGGCGCGAAGTACCGCGGCTCGCGAGCGTCGGCGTGCTGCTGTTGACGGTTTGCATGGCATTGATCGCGTGGGCCGAGGCGCGCGTGGCAAGCGGCGTGACGGCAGTCATGGCCGGCGTCATCCCGCTGCTATTGGCGCTAATGGCCCGGCAGAGCCTGGCCATGCGCGGCTGGCTCGGGCTTGCGCTGGGCTTCCTGGGCGTCGCGCTGCTGATGTGGCCCAGCGCCGGTAGCCCCGACTTTGCCGGCTGCGCGGCGCTCGCACTCTCGACCGTCATCTGGTCATGGGCCACGTTGCTCGGCGGAAAAAAGGCTTCGTCGGCCGGGCACTTCACGCAAGTTGGCATCGAGATGGCTAGCGCGGGGGCGTTGTCGCTGGTGATCGCAAACGCCACGGGCGGCACCACGCATGCCCCGGTCAGCCACGCCGCGCTGCTCGCGCTCGGCTATTTGATCGTTTTCGGGTCGATTGCCGCCTACTCGGCTTATATTTATCTCACCAAGACGTGGCCGGCCGCGCGTGTCGGCACTTACGCCTTCTGCAATCCCGTAGTCGCCGTCGCACTCGGCTGCGGCTTGCGTGGCGAGCCGTTTCGTCCTGCGATGGGTGCCGCGCTTGCCTTGATTTTGGCCGGCGTCGCGCTATTGCAAGTGCCGCGCGTAGAGGCATCGACGCCGAAACGTCAGTCGCCCGTACGGCCCTTCCCACAAGAGGAGTACTGACGACGGCTGCAACATCGCGGCTCTGCGAGCCGGCAGTGCTATTCTTGATGGCCTCCAACGCCGTTCGACAAGAAGGAATACCCATGCGACCGTCCGTTGCGCTCGACCTGAAGCGCAGCACCATACGCGAAGTGACAGGCCGCTTCCGCGCGGCGAACCCGCGCGTCTTCGGCTCGGTGTTGCACGGTACTGACAAGGACGGCAGCGACCTCGATCTGCTGGTCGACGCGCTGCCCGAAGCGACGCTATTCGACCTGGGCGGTTTGCAGGATGAGTTGGAAAGGCTGCTGGGGGTCCACGTTGATCTGCTCACTCCGGCCGACCTGCCTCCGACGTTCCGAGCGAACGTGCTTGCGGAAGCGCAACCGGTATGAAAGAGAACCGCCTTGCCGACTATCTCGACCACATGCGGCAGGCCTTACGGATAGCGAAAAAACATCCTGAACGTTCGAAGCACCTCTAGGCGCTAGCCCGCATCTTGGCACGCGCCCAACATTACCTTTCGTTCGATTTTCCGAGCCTCGATCACGTGCAGCCCGCTTCTGCATCGTGCATAACCATCGCCACCTGAGCAGCAACGACATTCCCAGCCCTTTCCCTTCCACGAAAGGAGTACAAACGAATGAACCCCACCAAGCCGATCATCAATATCGCCGATGTCGAAGTCACGCCTCTGCCCCAGCTGTTCGCGCCTCCCGAATCGATGGCCGACCGCTATGAGCCGCGTATGGGCGCGATCGGGCCGCGCATCGGCGCGCAGAAGCTCGGCTACAACATCACGGCGCTCGCGCCGGGCAAGCGCGCGTTCCCGTTTCACAATCACCGCATCAACGAGGAGATGTTCTTCGTGATCGACGGCACGGGCGAGATCCGCATCGGCGAGCACACTTACGCGATCCGCGCAGGCGACGTGATCGCCTGCCCGCCGGGCGGTGCCGAAGCCGCGCACCAGATCATCAATACGGGCACGCAGGAGCTGCGGTATCTGGCCGTCAGCACGAAGATCTTTCCGGAAGTCGCCGAATATCCGGACTCCAAAAAATTCGGCGTCCTGGCCGAATTCGCTGGCCAGCCCGGCGAGCCGCCGAAGCTGTTCCGCTTCGTGTCGCGCGAAAGCGAAGCGATCGGTTACTGGGAGGACAACTAAACTAAGCTAAGCCAAGTCGATCCAGGCGCATCGCCATCGATCAGCGCGGCACTTCGGCGGCGCCCATGCGCCGCGCGATGACGCCCGCGCGCTGCGTGAGAAACGACGATCCGCGATGCTGATCGAAGTACTTGGGGCGCGGCAGCATCACGGCCAGCCGCGCGGATTGCCAGGCACTGAGTTGGCTCGCCGACGAACGGTAGTAATAGCGCGCCGCGGCTTGTGCGCCGTACACGCCGTTGCCCCACTCGACCGAATTCAGATAGATCTCGAAGATGCGCTGCTTGTCCATCAGCGTCTCGAGCATCCAGGTGATGATGAGCTCCTGCCCTTTGCGGATATAGCTCTTCTCGCGCGACAGGAACAGATTACGCGCGAGCTGCTGCGTGATCGTCGAGCCGCCTGCGACGATCTTGCCGCGCGCCTTGTTCTTCTCCCACGCCTGCAGAATGGCGTCGGTTTCGTAGCCGTTGTTGTTGACGAAGTTGGCATCCTCCGACGCGATGATCGCGCGCTTGAGGTTGCGCGAGATGCGCTCGTAAGGCACCCATTCGTGCGCGATCGACAAGTCGGGGCGATCCTGGGCGAGCCGCCAGGCGTCGGAGCGCATGAATGCCGTGGACTGGGGATCGACGAAGTTCCAGACGGCAATCTGCCCGAAGTAGTAGACCTGTGTCGACAGCCACGCGAGCACCACCACCGACACCACGTAGATCAGCCATCGGCCGGTCCCGCGCCCCTTCGCGCCTTTCGCTTTCGTCATGATTGTCGTTTTCGATGCATCGTCCGCGTTCTCGCGCGCCTTCAGCAAGCGGCTAGCCGCTGCCTGCGCGCCCCCGTCTCGTCGATCGTCAGATCAGCTACGCCCTCGTCGACTGAAGACGCTCACGCAGCGCCGCCAGCACGGGCGTGCCGTCTGGACGCACACCGCGCCACACGAAGAACGATTCGGCCGCCTGCTCGACGAGCATGCCGAGACCGTCGGCCACCCTTGCCCCCTGTGCGCTCGCGTGCCGCATGAAGACGGTCGGCTCGGCACCGTACATCATGTCGTAAGCCAGCGTCGCGGCGCCAAATGCGCGCGCATCGCACTCGGGCAACGCCGCATCGAGGCTGCCTGCCGTCGCGTTGACGATCACATCGTACGGCTGCGGCATGACCGCATCGGGCCCGCCGCCGGCCAGCGCGCACCCGGCTTCGCGCGCGGCCGCGCCGAACTGTTCGACGAGCGCTTCGGCCTTGCCTGCCGTGCGGTTGACGATCGTGAGCCCGTGCGGCGCACGCTCGAGCAACGGCAGCACGGCACCGCGCGCCGCACCGCCCGCGCCGAGCAGCAGAATGCGAGCGCCCTGCAAAGGCACGCCGAGATTGACCTCGATGTCACGCACGAGACCGACACCGTCGGTGTTGTCGCCGAAGATGCCGTCGGCATCGAAGCGCAGCGTGTTGACGGCCCCCGCGGCGGCCGCCCGCGGCGACAGCCGCTGCGCCAGCGCATGCGCTTCGAGCTTGAATGGCACCGTGACGTTCAGGCCACGCCCGCCCACCGCGATGAAGCTCCGTGCCGTTTGCTCGAAGCCGTCGACGGGCGCGAGCAAAGGCCGGTACTCGATGCGCTCACCCATCTGCTCGGCAAACCGAGCATGGATGAACGGCGACTTGCTGTGTGCGACCGGGTTGCCGACCACAGCGTACAGGTCATACCCGGCAGCAGCGGCAGCGATCGGCTCGATCGAACTCATGGCGTCACTCCGTCACGTGCGCGGCACGGCTCGCACCGCTTGGCCCATCGCTGGGTCCGTCGATCGATCCATCGCTTGCACCGCTGGCGGCGTCTTGCGCAGCCGATGCGCCGTCTGCATCGGGCTCGGCCGCGTCAAAGTCCGTGCCGGCCAAGTCGGACTCGGCGCGCGCTTCCTCTTCGCTTTCGGCCGATGCATCGGCCGCATCGATGAGTGCGTCGACCTCTTCCGTCTCTTCTTCGTCGAGGGCCGCGCCGCCCGTGGCACCCGGCGCATCGATCACGCGCACGATGCGCACCGACGCTTCGACCGTGAGCTCATCGATCGACATCACCTCGAGCACCACGCGCGTACCGCGCGCATGCACGCCGAGACCCGGCACGTGGAGCAACAGCGGCACTTCTTCGAGCCGCACGAGATCGCCCTTCACGACGGCCGCGACGACCTCCTTCTTGTGCTCCTGCGTAATCCAGCGCAAGCACCAGAAGTACTCCATGCGGCGCTGATGGTCGGCATACGCCGTGTAGGTATCGTCGAAGCCTTGCACGACCGCGAACAGGTCGGCATCCTTCGGCTTGAACGGTGCAACGAGCTTGGCTGCCACGCCATGCTGCGAGCACGCGAGCAGTTGCCATTGATTGACGAGGTCGACATAGCGACGCAGCGGCGACGTGCTCCACGCGTACTGCGCGACGCCGAGCCCTTCGTGCGGCGCGGCGCTCGTCTGCATGCGCGTGCGCTTCGGTCCCGCGGCAGCGAACGTGCGTTGCGTGCGGTAGATGCCGGGCACGCCGTGATCGTGCAGCAGCGCACCCCACGTCGAATTGGCCAGGATCGCGAGCTCGGCGACGATGAGGTCGAGCGGCGAGCCGCGCCGTCTCGGCGTAATCGTCACGTGTTCGCCTTCGACGTAGAAGTTGAAGTCGGTGTTGCCGGGCACTTCGCGTCTCAGGCCATAGCCCGCGCGCGCAGCTTGGCGCTTCTCGAACAGCGCCTGCGCGAGCGGCCACAGCACGGCGATGTCGTCCTTGTGCGGATAGTCGCCGCTACCAGCCGCGAGCGCCTCTTCGGTCACCTCGGCATCGAGCGTGTTGTGACGCAGATTGCTCTTCACGAACACGCGCTCGGCGCGCGTCTCGGTCGCCACGATCTCGTGCGTCTCGCGATTGACGATGACGTAGAGCGACAACGCCGGACGCAGCCCGCCTTCCTTCAGCGTGAAGACGTCGACGACTTCGTCGGGCAGCATCGTGATCTTGTCGCCGGGCATGTAGACCGTCGACAGACGTGCGCGAGCGATCGCGTCGACGGCGTCGCCGCGCACGATGCCGAGCGCCGGCGCGGCGATGTGGATACCCACCCGCACGCGCGAGTCGGCCAACAGCTCGACCGAGAACGCATCGTCGATTTCGGTCGTCGTGATGTCGTCGATCGAAAAGGCCTGGACGTGTGCGTCGGCCGTCGGCAAGTCGTCGGGCAGCTCGCCCGGCGTGACAGCCGGAAAGCCCGTGCCATGCGGGAAGTATTCGGACAGAAAACGCGCCTCGTGCAGCGCGCGCGGCGACGCGATACCGCCACACTCGAGCATGAGCTGGGCCTGCGAAATGCCGCGCGCGGCCGCGGCGGCCTCGAGCGCCTTGTATTCGATCGCGTTCTTGTCGGGCTTGGTCAGCAGCCCCAGGACCTTGCCCTTGAACACCTCGGGCAGGCGACCCGCCTTGAGCTCCTCCTCGTAGCCGGCCTGCACGAGCGCTTGCTGACGCTTGCGCTCGAGCCCGGCCAGCGCCATCTTCAATTGCTCTTCGGGCGCGCGCTGATATTGTCCGCGGCCCTTGCGGCGAAAGTACACGGGCGCGCCCTGCATGCGCAGCACGAGCGCCGCGCGCTCGACGGGGCCTGCCGAGGCGCCGAAGTATTCGTCGGCCAGCGTGCCGAACGGGAATTCGTCGCCCGGCGCGCACTCCCACAGGAAGTCGAGATCAATCTGCTGCGCGGCCGCATCGGCCGCCTGCATGAGCTCGGCCGCGCTCGGCGCGGCGAACTCAATCAGCACGTCCTTCGCGCGCACCTTGGCGCGCCGGCCGCCCGGCAACTCGACTTGCAGCGCGTCGCCCTGACGCGACAAGACGCCGCCCGCCTTCAAACTGCCCGATTCCTCAAAGAAAACGTTCACTTGCTATTCTCGCTAGAGACTGTGTCATCGCAGCAGAGGCGCCGTGCGAGCCGCTCGTCTGCTGCCGATTCGAATTGGGATGCCGCGCAACGAACGCGCGGTGATGCGTGGCCACGCCCGCCCCGGCTGCTGGCGCTTCCGTCTCAGGCGCACGCGGGCGGCCTGATGCCGCAAAACGCCAGCACGCTGTCGGCGTACCGAGCGAAGTCGCTGATGGCGTGGTCGCCGCCGTCGATCAGCGTTGTCTCGACACCCGGGTAATGCGCCAGCATCTCGCGATAGTCGAGCACTTCGTCGCCCGTCGCGGCGATCAAATAATAGCGTTCCGGCCGCGTAACCGACGTCACGCCGAGCATACGCAGTTCGTCGAGATGGCGCGGCTCGACGACGATACTGCCACCGCCGTGCCACAGCGGCTGTTCGCCCAGATAGGCAGACAAGTCGCGCTGCGGGAGCACGGCCGGGTTCAGCAGCACGGCGCGCCAGCCGTGCTTCTCGGCCAGATACGTCGCGTAGTAGCCGCCCAGCGAACTGCCGACGACGGTCACGTCGCGCGCGCCGGCCGCTGTCTGCTCGGCCAGCGCAATGGCGGCCAGTGGCGACACGGGTAGCGGCGGACAGCGCCAGAGCTCGGCTTGTCCGAGCTCCGCCACGCGTGCCGCGAGCAGTTTCGCCTTGAACGAATCGGGCGACGAGCGAAAGCCGTGCAGGTACAGAATCACGCGGCGCCTCGTTCGCGCGCGCCGAGTGCGTCGAGCAGTTTCTGATGCACGCCGCCAAACCCGCCGTTGCTCATCACGAGCACGTGATCGCCGGGCCGCGCGGCCTTGACGACGCTCGCGACCAGCGACTCGATATCGTCGAACGCCTGCGCTTTGTCGCCGAGCGGCGCCAAAGCTTCGGCCAGATTCCAGCCCAACGCGTCACGGCCCGTGGGGGCGCCGTAGCCGAACACCAATTCGGCGTCGGTCAGACTGCCCGGCAGTTGCGCCTTCATGACGCCGAGCTTCATCGTGTTCGAGCGCGGCTCGAGCACGGCCAGGATGCGCGAGTGCGTACGGCCGATCCGCGTGCGCAGACCGGCGATCGTCGTCTCGATCGCGGTCGGATGATGGGCGAAGTCGTCATAGACGATCACCCCGTCGACGCTGCCGCGCACCTCCATGCGGCGCTTGACGTTGCGAAATTCCGCGAACGACCGCATGGCCTGAGCGGGTGGCACGCCTACGTGGCGCGCCGCCGCGATCGCGGCCAGTGCGTTCATGCGATTGTGTTCGCCCTGCACCAGCCAGTCCACCTCGCCCATGCGCTCGCCGTGCGCGTAGACGGCGAAACGCTCATCGACCGGCATCCCGTCGGCAGCCGGCTCGGCGACCCAGCCGCCGTCGACGCCGAAGCGCTCGACCTCGCTCCACGCGCCGCGCGCCAGCACGCGCTCGAGCGCCGGCTCGCGACCGTTGACGATCAGCCGCCCGCTACCTGGCACCGTCCGCACGAGATGGTGGAACTGGGTTTCGATCGCGGCCAGATCGGGGAAGATGTCGGCGTGATCGAACTCGAGGTTGTTCAGGATCGCCGTGCGCGGGCGGTAGTGAACGAACTTCGAACGCTTGTCGAAGAACGCCGTGTCGTACTCGTCGGCCTCGATGACGAAGAAGTTCGAATCGGTCAGCCGCGCCGAGACGCCGAAGTTCAACGGCACGCCGCCGATCAGGAAACCGGGGTTCAGCCCTGCGTCCTCGAGCAGCCAAGCGAGCATCGAGCTCGTGGTGGTCTTGCCATGCGTACCGGCCACCGCGAGCACCCACTTGCCGGCGAGCACGTGCTCGCCGAGCCACTGCGGCCCCGACACGTACGGCAGACCGCGGTCGAGAATCGCTTCCATCAGCGGATTGCCGCGCGAAACGACGTTGCCGATGACGAACAGATCGGGCTCCAGCGCGAGCTGCTCGGCGCCATAGCCTTCGACGAGTTCGATGCCTTGCGCCTTGAGCTGCGTGCTCATCGGCGGATAGACGCCGGCGTCGCAACCGGTCACCTTGTGTCCAGCGCTGCGCGCGAGCACCGCCAGACCGCCCATGAACGTGCCGCAGATGCCGAGGATGTGGATGTGCATAAAAGAGTGTCGTGCCGCGCAAACGCGAGTGCGTGGGGAAAGACGCTTTGACCGTCACGAACGCCGATGGCCGTGAGCGAGCCGCGTACGGAAAGGCCGCTATTGTACCCGACGGCTTAGCCCGGACAGGGCGGTCAGCCGGCTTGCGACGATCGAGTATGATTGCCGCATGACGCGCAAATCCGTTGATCCGCAGCGTGTGCGGGAAGAAATCGCGATCGCCGCGGCGCGGCTGATCGCCGAAGAAGGACTCGATTACTCGAGCGCCAAGCGCAAGGCTGCGCGGCAAGTCGTCGGGCAGGCGCGCGTGGCTGGCGAATGGCTGCCCGACAACGACCAGATCGAAGAAGAGATCCGCGAGTATCAGTCGCTGTTCCAGTCCGACAGCCAGCCGGCCGTGCTGCGGCGCCTGCGCGCGATCGCTCTCGACTGGATGAAGCGGCTCGCCCCGTTCAACCCGTACGTGACCGGTGCCGTACTGAACGGCACCGCAGGCGAGCATTCGGACATCCATCTGCAGGTGTTTTGCGACAATGCCAAGGAAGTCGCAATCTATCTGCTCAATGCCAACGTCCAGTACGACGTGTCCGAGACGCGCCACTTCGGCGGTCGCGGCGCGGTCGAGACGCTGAGCTTCCTGTGGCGCGCCTCGCGCGCCGAGGAACCGGTCGGCATGCACATTGCGCTTTACGATACCGACGATCTGCGCGGCGCCGTCCGCGCCGATGCACGCGGACGCGCCGCACGCGCCAACGCCGAGACGCTCGAGGCGCTGCTCGCCGAAGATGGCGGCGCGTCCCTTACTAGTTAACAGACAACACGATGAACAAAACGCGGATTTACGCGATGGCCGCGACGGCCGTCATTGCCGTGGCGCTCGGTGCCGGAGCCGGTCATTGGCTGCACGGCGCCCCCAAGGACGCGGACGTGTCGAAACCGGCCGACGCAGCACAGCCCATCAGCCAGGCGGATGCCGTCAATCAATTGCTGGCCGCCCCGCTCACGAACCCGGCCGGCCAACCAGAAACGCTGGCCGCCTATAAGGGACACGTGCTCGTCGTCAATTTCTGGGCGTCGTGGTGCGGCCCGTGCGTGCAAGAGATGCCTACGCTCGCGAGTCTGCATCGGCAGTACGCAGCCAAGGGTGTGCAATTCATCGGTATCGGCGTGGACTCCGAGAAAAACGTCCAGGCGTTCCTGCAGAAGGTGCCTGTCGACTACCCCATTCTCGTGAGCGGCTTCAGCGGTGCCGACTTGGCGCGCACGCTCGGCAATACGGCCGGCGCGTTGCCGTTTACAGTCGTAATTGACGCAAAAGGTGCCGTTCGTACGACAAAACTGGGTCAAATCGAAGCAAACGAGCTACGGCGCACTTTGGATGCGCTGTAGGGCATCACAGCGCGCCTGCCCGCACCTAATATCGAATTGTCGGACGTAGGCGGCAAATTCTTCGCTTGTTGAGCGACGTTGATGCAAACCGGACGCTTCAGCCGGCAAAAACCGGCATCCTGAGATCCGACTTTTGCATCCGCAACTAGACAAGTTTCTCTAAACGGCGCTAAAGTTCGCGCAATTCCGCGGAAACAGAAGCGACCATGACACGACTGCTGGTACTGCACGGCCCCAACCTCAATCTTCTCGGCAACCGAGAACCGCAGGTCTATGGGCACGTCACGCTGGACCAGATCAATCGAGCTCTGGCCGAACGGGCACGACAAGCCGGCATCGAGCTGACCACGTTTCAGAGCAATCACGAAGGTCAGCTCGTCGATCGCGTGCAGGCAGCGCCCGCGGAAAAAGTCGACTTCATCCTGATCAACCCCGCCGCCTACACGCATACGAGCGTCGCGATCCGCGATGCTCTGGCGGGCGTCGGCATTCCGTTCGTCGAGATTCACCTGTCGAACGTGCATCGCCGCGAACCGTTCAGGCACCACTCCTATTTTTCGGATCTGGCCGAAGGCGTCATTTGCGGTCTCGGGTGGAAGGGGTACCTGTACGCGCTCGAATTCGCGCTCGACCGGCTTGCGCCCGAACCCGCGCGCGGCTGATTCAAGAACACCAATTCGGCGCCGGCTCGATCCGGCGCCTCACGTATTAAGAAAGGGGATTCCCTATGGATCTACGTAAGCTGAAGACTTTGATCGACCTCGTCTCCGAGTCCGGCATTTCGGAGCTGGAAGTCACCGAGGGCGAGGGCAAGGTGCGCATCGTCAAGAACGCGCCGCCGGTTTACGTTCAGCCGTCCGCCGCGTTCGCACCGCAACTGACGGCGGCGGTCCCCACCGTGGGCGGCGCGGCCGTCGCGTCCGGCGAAGCCCCGGCGGCTGCCCCCGCCGCGGCCGCCACGCCGGCCGGCCACATCGTCAAGTCGCCGATGGTCGGCACGTTCTACCGCGCACCGTCGCCGGGCGCCGCCGTGTTCGCCAATGTCGGCGATACGGTCAAGGAAGGCCAGACGCTCTGCATCATCGAAGCGATGAAGCTCATGAACGAGATCGAGAGCGATAAGGCGGGCGTCGTCTTGGAAATCCTCGTCGAGAACGGTCAAGCCGTCGAGTTCGGCCAGCCGCTTTTCGTTATCGGCTAAAACGCGAGCAAGCCTCGCGCCTTCGCGCCTCGGGCACGCACCGCCCAGCCCGAGGCCCGCGCCGCCGAGTTGCCGCGGCCCTCGCCTCGATCCGCACCGCGCGCGGCGCCTACTGAAGAGTCGAATAATCGCCATGTTTGAAAAAATCCTCATTGCCAATCGCGGCGAAATCGCACTGCGCATCCAGCGCGCGTGCCGCGAACTCGGCGTCAAGACGGTCGTCGCCTACTCGGAAGCCGATAAGGAAGCCAAGTACGTCAAGCTCGCCGACGAAGCCGTCTGCATCGGCCCGGCCCCGTCGCCGCAGAGCTACCTGAACATGCCGGCGCTGATCAGCGCCGCCGAAGTCACGGACGCCGAGGCCATCCACCCCGGCTATGGCTTCCTGTCCGAGAATGCCGATTTCGCCGAGCGCGTCGAGCAGTCCGGCTTCACGTTCATCGGCCCTCGCCCCGAGACGATTCGCCTGATGGGCGACAAGGTCACGGCCAAGCAGACGATGATCAAGACCGGCGTGCCGTGCGTGCCGGGCTCCGAAGGCGCGCTGCCCGACGATCCGAAGGAGATCATCAAGATCGCCCGCTCGGTCGGCTACCCGATCATCATCAAGGCGGCCGGCGGTGGCGGCGGACGCGGCATGCGCGTCGTGCACACCGAAGCGGCGCTCATCAACGCCGTCAACATGACCCGCGAGGAAGCCGATCGTGCATTCGGCAACCCGCAGGTCTACATGGAGAAGTTCCTCGAGAACCCGCGCCACATCGAAATCCAGGTGCTCTCGGACTCCTTCAAGAACGCACTGTGGCTCGGCGAACGCGACTGCTCGATGCAGCGCCGCCACCAAAAGGTGATCGAAGAGGCGCCCGCGCCGGGTATCGCGCGCCGCCTGATCGAACGTATCGGCGACCGCTGCGCCGACGCGTGCAAGAAGATGGGCTATCTGGGCGCCGGCACGTTCGAATTCCTCTATGAGAACGGCGAGTTCTACTTCATCGAGATGAACACGCGCGTGCAGGTCGAGCACCCGGTCACGGAGCTCATCACCGGCATCGACATCGTGCAGGAACAGATCCGCATCGCCGCCGGCGAAAAGCTCGCCTACCGTCAGCGCGACATCACGTTGCACGGTCACGCGATCGAATGCCGCATCAACGCCGAAGATCCGTTCAAGTTCACACCGTCGCCGGGCCGCATCACGTCGTGGCACACGCCGGGTGGCCCCGGAATCCGCGTCGATTCGCACGCGTACAATGGCTACTTCGTTCCGCCCAACTACGACTCGATGATCGGCAAGCTGATCGCTTACGGCGCCACGCGCGAGCAGGCCATTCGCCGCATGCGCATCGCGCTGTCGGAAATGGTCGTCGAAGGCATTCTGACCAACATTCCGCTGCATCGCGAGCTGATGCTCGACGGCGGGTTCGTCGAAGGCGGCACGAGCATCCACTATCTCGAGCACCGGCTGGCGGAGAAGCAGCAAGCCGCGCCCGAGGAAGCGTAACGCCATGAGCTACCGGGAACTCATCGTCGAACTCGATCGCATGCACGCCGAGGCGCTGTCGGACGCGCTGCTCGAGCTCGGCGCGCTCTCGGTGTCGGTCGAAGACGCCGATGCCGACACGCCCGACGAGCAGCCGCTGTTCGGCGAGCCCGGTCTGACGCCCGAGCGCACGGCATGGCAGCATTCGCGCGTCATCGCCTTGCTCGCGCCCGAGCTTGACCCGGCCGTGCTCGCGGCCGCGGCTGCGAACGAGTTGGGGCTGCCGCACGTTCCCACGTTCACGGTACGCGAAGTGGCCGAGCAGGACTGGGTGCGCCTGACGCAATCGCAGTTCGAGCCGATCCCGATCGGCAAGCGCATCTGGGTCGTGCCGTCGTGGCACGATGCCCCCGATCCCGACGCGCTCGTGCTCGAACTCGACCCGGGCCTCGCGTTCGGCACGGGCAGCCACCCCACCACTCGCCTGTGCATGGAATGGCTCGAGCAGTCGGTCGCGCCGGGTCAGTCGGTACTCGACTACGGCTGCGGCTCCGGGATCCTCGCGATCCTCGCCAGGAAATGCGGCGCCGATCCCGTCTTCGGCATCGACATCGACCCGCAAGCGGTCGACTCGGCACGCGAGAACAGCACACGCAATCGTGCCGAGGTCACCTACGGCCTGCCCGACGCGTGTCCCGAGCGCGATTTCGATATCGTGGTCGCGAACATCCTGTCGAACCCGCTCAAGCTGATGGCGTCGATGCTGTGCTCGAAGGTCCAGCCCGGTGGACGGCTCGCCCTGTCGGGCGTGCTGGCGCGCCAGGCCGACGAAGTGGCTGCCGCCTACGCACCGTGGATCAAGATGACGGTGTGGCGCGAGCTCGACGGCTGGGTGTGCCTGACGGGCACAAAATGAGACACGCGGGGAACCCGCGCGAAAGTCTTTAAAATACGCGTATCGATTTTGCGTACCGGCCGTCGAGGCCTGCTCTCCCGATCCACTATGGTTCTTGCCACTCGCTGCCCCCACTGCGAAACCGTCTTCCGCGTGCCGGACGAACTACTGGCGCGCGCGAACGGATGGGTGCGCTGCGGACACTGCCAGCAAGTCTTCAACGCCTCGCAACACCTCGTCGAAGAGTCGCATGACGAGTTCAAGCACGAGGAGTCCAGGCACGCCGAGCCCAAGCACGAGGAGCCCAAGCACGACGAGCCCAAGCACGACGAGCTCAAGCACGACGAGCTCAAGCACGACGAGCCGAAGCACGACGAGCCCAAGCATGAGCCGACGGCGAGCTTCGGTCCCGGCGCCTGGGACATGTGGAAGCCTGCGGCGAACGGCGATGTGGGTATGCGTCACGATATCGAGAGCGTATCGCGCGAGCCGATCGTCGTGCCTGGTGCGTTAGCGCCGTTGCACGAAGACGCGACTGAGCCGAGCCTCGAGCCGGCCCAGGTGCACGAACCGCAAGTCCCTGAGCCGCAAGCCCCCGCTGCGTCCGTCGAGCCGCCCCCGGCAACTGAGTCAGCACCTGTGCAGGAAGCCGAGCCCGCCGCACCCATCGAGCCGGAGGCGCCCTTCGACACCGCGCTGGACGAGCCGCGCGAGCCGACATTTTCCGCACCGCCCCCGCCTGCCAGCGAGCCGGCCCTTGCGCCGAACGCGCACGCCGATTTTGCGTCGACGGGTGCCCGCGATGAGGTAGAGCCGAGCTTCTCGCCGGAACCCACGCCCGCATGGCACGCCGATCCCGAACCGCACTTCGGTGCGCAGCCGGCCACCGAATCAACGGAGCCGCTGCCCTTTGCCGCCGATGTGCCGCCCGCCGCCAGCGATGGCGCACGCCATTTCGAAGTCACGCGTGAGACGCGTCCGCGCAAGCCGGGCCGTGTGCTGTGGCGTATCGCGGGCTCGGTGATCGCAGTGCTGCTGATTGCGCTGCTGCTGGCGCAGCTGGCTTGGTGGCGCCGCGAAACGGTCATCGTCTCCTGGCCCGAAACGCAGCCGCTCTTTGCCGGCGCATGCGCGCACCTCGGCTGCCACATTGCGCCGCCGCGCGACATCGAAGGCCTGCGCGTCGAGTCGACCGAACTGCGTCAGATCGACGGCCCGCATCGTCTCGAGCTGCGCGTATCGCTGCGCAACCATTCCGGCGTGGCGCTGGCGTACCCGGCGATCGAGCTCACGCTGTCGGACAACAAGAACGACGTCGCAATCCGCCGCGTGCTGTGGCCGCAGGACTATGCGCCGCCGGGCACGCCGATCGCAGGCGGCCTGCCGTCGCATATGACGCAAACGATGGTCGTGCAGCTCGACAGCGGCAATACCGTCGCGACGAATTTCCGCGTACAGATTTTTTACCCGTAGCGCAAAACCGGGTGCGCCGCCATCGGTGAACGGCAGCGCCCTTTTCGTCGCACTCGCGACAACCTGAGACGATTTTCGGAGCACAACATGAGTCAAGTCACGCTGGGTGGCAACCCGATCGAAGTCGGTGGCACCTTCCCGTCGGTGGGCCAGCAAGCCCCCGAGTTCTCGCTCGTCGGCAAGGACCTCAAGCCGGTGGCGCTCGCCGACTTCGCAGGCAAGCGCAAGGTGCTGAACATCGTCCCGAGCCTCGACACGCCGACGTGCGCTACGTCCACGCGCAAGTTCAACGAAGCGGCTGCCAAGCTCGCCAACACGGCCGTCATCGTCGTGTCGGGTGACCTGCCGTTCGCGCAATCGCGCTTCTGCACGACCGAAGGCATCGAAAACGTGGTGACGGCTTCGACGTTCCGCGGCCACGAGTTCGCGCAAGCCTATGGCGTAGACGTGACGACGGGCCCGCTGACCGGCCTGACCGCCCGCGCCGTCGTCGTGCTCGACGAACACGACAAGGTGCTGCATGCCGAGCTCGTCGGCGAAATCAAGAACGAGCCGAATTACGACGCGGCGCTGAATGCATTGAAGTAATACGACCCAAGCCCAGTCGGAAGCGCCGCGCCTCTCGCGCGGCGTTTTCGTATGGTCCTGACGTCCAACGACTCCCTCATCTAAGGAACCTTCGCCTTGGCTACGCTGATCTGCGGTTCGCTCGCCTACGACAACATCATGACCTTCCAGGGTCGATTCCGTGAGCACATCCTCCCCGAACAAGTCCACATCCTGAACGTGAGCTTCCTCGTGCCGACGATGCGGCGCGAATTCGGCGGCTGTGCGGGCAACATCGCCTACGCGCTGAGCCTGCTCGGCGGCGACGCCCGCATCATGGCGACGCTCGGCTCGACCGATGCGCAGCTTTACGTCGACCGTCTCGACAGCCTGCGCCTGTCGCGCGAGCACGTGCTCGTGGTGCCCGACACGTATTCGGCGCAGGCCATGATCACGACCGACCTCGACAACAACCAGATCACGGCATTTCACCCCGGTGCGATGATGCAGTCGCATCTGAATCACGCTGGCCATGCAGCCGGGATCTCGCTCGGCATCGTCGCCCCCGACGGCTACGACGGCATGGTTCAGCACACCGAAGAACTGGCCGCGGCTGGCGTGCCGTTCATCTTCGATCCGGGCCAGGGCCTGCCGCTGTTCGATGGTGCTGCGTTGCGACGCGCCATTGAACTCGCCACCTATGTGGCGGTCAACGACTACGAGGCAAAATTGGTCTGCAGTAAGACTGGCTGGTCGGTCGAAGAGATCGCAAGCCGTGTCAAAGCGCTGATCGTGACGTGCGGCGAAAACGGCGCGCAAATCCATCATTCGGGGCAGTGCGAAGCCATCCCGGTCGTTCCCGCGGCGCGCATCGTCGACCCGACCGGTTGCGGCGACGCATTCCGTGGCGGTCTGCTGTACGGGATCGAAAATGGCATGGATTGGGCGACGACCGGCCGCTTGGCAAGCCTCATGGGCTCGCTCAAAATCGAACAAGCGGGCCCGCAAAACTACGCGCCTTCGCGCGCGGAAATCGATGCGCGGTTCGAGCAGGCGTTCGGTTACCGCCTGCGGTAATTTTTTGTGGAGCAAAGCGAATGAAAACATCGGCTCGTGTGGTTATTGCCACCTTGCTTGTCGGCTCGTTGGCCATGACGGGGTGTGCGTATAACAGCAGCTCGCCCGACGTCTACACCGCTGGCCAGGCACAGCGCGAAGAAACGGTGCGTTTCGGCACGGTCGAAAGCGTGCGTGCAGTCACGATCAGCTCGAACAACGGCCAGCCGAGCGGCTTGGGTGCCGTCGGCGGCGGTGCGCTCGGCGCCGTGGCCGGCAGCGCGATTGGCGGCGGCAAGGGGTCGATCGCGACGGCCATCATCGGCGGCATCGCGGGTGCTGTTGCCGGCAATGCAATCGAGAACGGCGTCGCCAAGCGAAACGGTGTCGAGATCACTGTGCGGCTCGACAATGGCGATCTGCGTGCGATCACGCAAAGCGCGTCGGGTGAGATGTTCAACGCCGGCGATCGCGTACGACTGCTCTCGAGCGGTGGCGTGACGCGCGTCACGCACTGATGGAAGGATGCCCCGCGGCGCGGTACTCACGCGCACGCGGGGCAAAAAAAATCCCGTCGCCGGCGAGCCGGGGACGGGATAGTGATCGATAAGCGCAGCGTTGCCGCCGCGCCATCGCATCAAGGGACTTACGGACGGCTGCCGGTCGGGAACGGCCATGCAGCAGCCGGGTTCAACGCGGTCTTCACCGTCCCTGCGGGAGCCGTCGAGGCAGCAGCAGGAGCAGCGGGGGCGGGCGCAGCCTTCTTGGCGGCAGCCTTCTTTGCTGCAGGCTTCTTCGCAGCAGGCGCAGCCTTCTTCGCAGCAGGTGCAGCCTTCTTCGCAGCAGGTGCAGCCTTCTTCGCAGCAGGTGCAGCCTTCTTCGCAGCGGGAGCAGCCTTCTTCGCAGCAGGCGCGGCCTTCTTCGCAGCAGGCGCAGCCTTCTTCGCAGCAGGCGCAGCCTTCTTCGCAGCAGGCGCAGCCTTCTTCGCAGCAGGCGCAGCCTTCTTCGCAGCAGGTGCGGCCTTCTTAGCAGCAGGCGCAGCCTTCTTCGCAGCAACCTTCTTAGCAGGCGCCGCCTTCTTCGCCGGTGCGGCCTTCTTCGCTGCAACCTTCTTCACTGCGACTTTCTTGGCCGGTGCTGCCTTCTTGGCGACAACCTTCTTCGCTGCGACCTTCTTGGCCGGTGCAGCCTTCTTCGCTGCAACCTTCTTCACTGCGACTTTCTTGGCCGGTGCGGCTTTCTTGGCCGGTGCAGCCTTCTTCGCTGCAACCTTCTTCACCGCGACTTTCTTAGCCGGTGCCGCCTTCTTGGCCGGCGCAGCCTTCTTCGCCACGACCTTCTTCACTGCAACCTTCTTGGCTGCGACTTTCTTGGCCGGAGCAGCTTTCTTCGCAGCGGGTTTCTTCTTGGCAGTTGCCATTTTTTTACTCCTTCAGGTTTTAAGAATGAGAGTTAGTTCGAACTACACCCTTCTTCAAAACCCGCTTCCCGCTGCGCGCCTTGACGAAGGCGCGCGCTGACAAGCGGGCTATTCATCGGCGTACGCACGTGCTGCGCGCTTACGCTAATGAATACGGCAAGGCGTGCCGTGCCAAAAGGCACAGCACGCCAAATCAAGTCGGCAGCCGAACGCTTGGCGCTCAGGCTCGCCGGCAATCGCTTGAATCGAGCCGGTGGCCTAGCCACCGGCTTTTTCGGGGGGTAGTTCGCCCATCCCACTGAAGGGTTCGCAAAGTGCCTGTCATGTTTGTTGGCGGACTTGCCGCCGGGCACGCTTTGCATCAGGCGTTCTTGCTCCTTACCATCTTCGCCGCGGCTTACGCCGCCGGCACCCCATCATTCGTTTGCGACGCGCCCTCTCACTCCCAGGACAGCGCACCGCCGGTTTGATATTCAATGACTCGCGTCTCGAAGAAGTTGCGTTCCTTCTTCAGGTCGATCATTTCGCTCATCCACGGGAACGGGTTCTCTTCGTTCGGGTACAGCGGATCGAGACCGATCTGCTGGCAACGACGATTGGCGATGAACCGCAGATAGCTCTTGAACATCGAGGCGTTCAGACCCAGCACGCCGCGCGGCATCGTGTCTTCCGCGTAGCGATACTCGAGCTCGACCGCGTGCTTGAACAGGCCGCGAACGTCCTCGCGGAACTCGGCCGTCCACAGGTGCGGGTTCTCGAGCTTGATCTGGTTGATCAGGTCGATGCCGAAGTTGCAGTGCATCGACTCGTCGCGCAGGATGTACTGATACTGCTCCGCGGCGCCCGTCATCTTGTTCTGGCGGCCGAGCGCGAGAATCTGCGTAAACCCGACGTAGAAGAACAGCCCTTCCATGATGCAGGCGAACACGATCAGCGACTTCAGCAGCTTCTGGTCCGCATCGAGCGTACCCGTCTTGAAGGCCGGATCGGTCAGCGTATGGATGAACGGAATCAGGAATTCGTCTTTGGCGCGAATCGACGAAACCTCGTGATACGCGTTGAAGATCTCGCCTTCGTCGAGACCCAGCGATTCGACGATGTACTGATACGCGTGCGTGTGGATCGCTTCTTCGAACGCCTGGCGCAACAGGAACTGGCGGCACTCGGGTGCCGTGATGTGCCGGTAGGTGCCGAGCACGATGTTGTTCGCAGCCAGCGAGTCGGCCGTCACGAAGAAGCCGAGGTTACGCTTGACGATACGGCGCTCGTCTTCGGTCAGCCCGTTCGGATCCTTCCACAGGGCGATGTCGCGGGACATGTTGATTTCCTGCGGCATCCAGTGGTTCGCACAGCCAGCCAGATACTTCTCCCACGCCCACTTGTACTTGAACGGCACGAGCTGATTGACGTCGGTGCTGCCGTTGATGATGCGCTTGTCGGCAACGTTCACGCGCGCTTCGGAAGCAGCAACCGGTGCCGCTGCTTGCGTTGCGTACGGAGCGACCGCGCTATCGGCCGCGAAGATGTCTTGCGCCAAGGGAGCTTGCGTTGCGACGTGCGCCGCTTGCATTCCGACAGCCTGCCCTGCGGGGTTGCGCAACGTGTTCAGTTGCGAACCGCTCGAGGGAGTTACGGCAGTCGTCTCGTCATCCCAGTTGAGCATAAATTCTCACCATCAATTTAGATCGGTTTGTACCATCTTTTCACGAGCGATAAAAGAGCCCGCTCATGAAAATTCCTCTTTTCGATTCGCGCTGCGACCTGCATACAACACTTTGATCGTTACGTTGTGCAGTCCACATCGTTTGTTGCGAGCGCAGCGTGGATCGAATCACTGTGCGCTCGTCGTCGAACACTGCTCGGCAAGCCAAGCGTCGTCGACATGCGCGGCTCGTTGCCGCCCTCGCCCGACACTCGCTTCGATAACGCACGCGCCTTTGTCTTTCTGTTGTTCGCGCGTGCGCCCGGAGGTCGACGCTTCACTGCTGGTTCACTGCTTGCGCGCCGCGCATCGAAGCGCGGCGCGCGTTTTGGGCTGACCGCCCGCTTGCCGTTACTGGCAGGCCTCGCACTCGTCGAAGCCGGGGTCGCCAGGACGCATCGTGCACACCGGACCGTCCGCGATCAGTTCCTGCTCGGCGACGGGCGCTGCGTTCAAGCCGCCCGTCGGAGCCGACGCGCCACCGAGCATGCCGCCCGCTGCGCCGAAGCCACCGGCTGCACCACCGCCTGCTTCGCCCGAACCCGTATCGCTCGACGGCACCGCGTTCAGCGCGCCGTGCGCGACCGTCGACTTCTCGACGTGCGTCGCCGCCATCGTGCGCAGGTAGTAGGTCGTCTTCAGGCCACGCAGCCACGCGAGCTTGTACACCTCGTCGAGCTTCTTGCCCGACGCGCCCGCCATATAGATGTTCAGCGACTGCGCCTGGTCGATCCACTTCTGACGACGCGAGGCAGCCTCGACGAGCCACTTCGGATCGACTTCGAACGCCGTCGCGTAGATCGCGCGCAGGTCGGCCGGCACACGGTCGATGCGCGAGAGCGTGCCGTCGAAGTACTTGAGGTCGGCAACCATGACCTCGTCCCACAGGCCGCGCGCCTTCAGGTCGCGCACCAGGTAGTCGTTGACCACCGTGAACTCGCCCGACAGGTTCGACTTCACGTACAGGTTCTGGAACGTCGGTTCGATGCAGGCCGACACGCCGATGATGTTCGAGATCGTCGCGGTCGGTGCGATCGCCACGCAGTTCGAGTTGCGCATACCGAAGTTCGCGATGCGCGCACGGAGCGTCGTCCAGTCCATCGACTCGCTGGCATCGACTTCGACGTAGCCGCCGCGCGCGTCGGCCAGCAGCTTCAGCGTGTCTTGCGGCAGGATGCCGCGATCCCACAGCGAGCCACGGTAGCTCGAGTAGCGGCCGCGCTCCTCGGCGAGCTCCGTCGACGCGTAGTAAGCGTAGTAGCAGACCGCTTCCATCGAGCGATCGGCGAACTCGACGGCCTCTTCCGACGCATACGGCGTGCGCAGCAGATGCAGACAGTCCTGGAAGCCCATGATGCCGAGGCCCACCGGACGGTGCCGCAGGTTCGAGTTACGCGCCTTCGCCACCGCGTAGTAGTTGATGTCGATGACGTTGTCGAGCATGCGCATCGCCACGCTGATCGTGCGCTTGAGCTTGTCTTGGTCGAGCGCGTAGCTGCCGTCGTCCTGCTTGGCCAGGTGCGCCACGAGGTTGACCGAGCCGAGGTTGCAGACGGCGATTTCGTTGTCGCTCGTGTTCAGCGTGATCTCCGTGCACAGGTTCGACGAGTGCACGACGCCCACGTGCTGCTGCGGCGAGCGCACGTTGCACGGATCCTTGAACGTGATCCACGGATGGCCCGTCTCGAACAGCATGCCGAGCATCTTGCGCCACAGCTGAGCCGCCGGAATCTTCTTGAACAGCTTGAGCTCGCCGCGCGCCGCCTTGTCTTCGTAGGCCGTGTAGGCCGCTTCGAACTCGGCGCCGAACTTGTCGTGCAGATCGGGGCACGTGGACGGCGAGAACAGCGTCCAGTCACCGCCCTCCATGACGCGCTTCATGAACAGGTCGGGAATCCAGTTGGCCGTGTTCATGTCGTGGGTGCGGCGGCGATCGTCGCCGGTGTTCTTGCGCAGCTCGAGAAACTCTTCGATATCGAGGTGCCACGACTCGAGGTACGCGCACACGGCGCCCTTGCGCTTGCCGCCCTGGTTCACGGCGACGGCGGTGTCGTTGACGACCTTCAGGAACGGCACGACGCCCTGCGACTTGCCGTTGGTGCCCTTGATGTGCGAGCCCAGCGCACGCACGCGCGTCCAGTCGTTGCCGAGGCCGCCCGCGAACTTCGAGAGCAGCGCGTTTTCCTTCAGCGCTTCGTAGATGCCGTCGAGGTCGTCGGCCACCGTCGTCAGGTAGCACGAGGACAGCTGCGAGCGGCGCGTACCCGAGTTGAACAGCGTCGGCGTCGAGCTCATGAAGTCGAAGCTCGAGAGCACGTTGTAGAACTCGATCGCGCGCGTTTCACGGTCGATCTCGTTCAGGGCGAGACCCATCGCGACACGCATAAAGAATGCCTGCGGCATCTCGATGCGCGTGCCGTCCACGTGCAGGAAGTAGCGGTCGTACAACGTTTGCAGGCCGAGGTAGCCGAACTGCAGGTCGCGGCTCGTGTCGAGCGCGGCACCGAGGCGCTTAAGGTCGTATTGCAGCAGCTTGTCGTCGAGCAGCTCGGCTTCGACGCCGCGCTTAATGAACTGCGGGAAATACTCGGTGTAACGCTCGGCCATCTCGCCTTGCGTCACTTCCTCGCCGAGGATCTCGCGGCGAATCGTGTGCAGCAGAATGCGTGCCGTGACCTGGCTGTATGCCGGGTCCTTCTCGATCATCGTGCGGGCCGCGAGGATCGCCGAGTCGTAGACCTGGCTCATCGGCACGCCGTCGTACAGATTCTTCACCGTCTCGGCGACGATCGGCTCGGCCGACACGGCATCGCCGAGGTGCTCGCAAGCCGATTCGATCAGCGCGGTCAGCGCCTTCAGATCGAGCGGGCGCGTCACGCCATTGTCGACGACGTTGATGCCGTGCGCCTGCGCGCCTGCCTCTTCTTGCTCGAGGCCACGCTCCTGGTTGCGCTTCTCGCGGTAAAGCACGTAGGCACGCGCGACGTTGTGTTCGCCGCCGCGCATCAGCGCGAGCTCGACCTGATCCTGGATATCTTCGATATGGAACGTGCCGCCATTCGGGCGGCTGCGCAGCAGCGCGCGCACGACGCTCTGCGTAAGCTGCTCGACGAGCTCGCGCACGCGTGCCGACGCGGCGCCTTGCCCGCCGTTGACGGCCAGGAATGCCTTCGTCACCGCGATCGCGATTTTGGACGGCTCGAACGACACGACGCTGCCATTGCGGCGGATCACCTTGTAGTCGGCGAAAGTAGCCTGCGGCGCGAGCGGCTGCGCGAAGCCTGCCTGGCCACTGAGGGCGTGGCTCATCGGCGCGCCGTCTTGCTGGCTCGTCATGTTGTCGGTCGTTTGCATGTGCAAAGCTCCTGATCTTGGATGTGCGGACATACCGCGGATTGGAACAACCGCCGCGCCACCCCGAGCGCGAACGATGAGGTGCGGGAAGAGAGGAGACGCAATCCGGATGCCCGGCGGCACGACACGAAACAGACGATGGTCTTCGTCATTGTTCTTGCGGCTTTCCTGCGCCTTTTCTTCCCCGAATACGAGGCGCCGGCCTGTCGGCTTCAGCCCCTCGTCGCATGATTTTCAACGTCCCTTGACCGGTTGCGGCACCTTGCCCCGAGCCAAGGCGTCGCAAACGTTTTTACACAATATCTAGTGCGGACGTGTATCTTCACTACCAAGTATAGTGGGGTGAGGACGAGGTTCCAACCGATTTATTTGTGGTCTGACGCTTGACTTTTCATTAAGCGAGCCAGGACAAGGACTTAGCCAAAAGGCAAGAGGCGCGGCCCTTTTTCGCCTCGGCCGCAGCATGGGCGAGCCGGTCGCTCAGCGCGTCAGATAGGGGAAATAGCGATCGGTCAGCGCGGTGTCGCGCTGCAGCCGTCGCCAGTCGAAGTGCGGCCCTGGATCGGTTTTACGGCCTGGGGCGATGTCCGAGTGGCCCCCGAGCGCCTCGATGCGATAGTGCCTGCACAGTGCCCTCACGAGCGCGGCCAGCGTGTCGTACTGGGACGCCTCGAACGGTATCTCGTCGGTGCCCTCGAGCTCGATGCCGATCGAAAAGTCGTTGCAGCGCTCGCGGCCGAAGAAATTCGACGCCCCCGCGTGCCAGGCACGCCCATCGCACGACACGAATTGCTCGAGCACGCCGTCGCGACGGATCAGGAAGTGCGACGAAACGCGCAAGCCACGCAGGTGCGCGTCGTAGTAGGGATGGGCGGCACAGTCGAGCCGGTTCAGGAACAGGTCGGCGATGGCGCTGCCGCCGAACTGGCCCGGCGGCAGACTGATGTTGTGGATCACGATGAGCGTCGGCACGACGCCGTCAGGCCGCGCTTCGAAATTCGGCGACGGTAATGCGCATGCACGAGGCACCCAGCCATCGTCGGCGACGACGAACCCGGCAGCCTTCATCGCGCGGCGCGACCACCTGTGCTCGCAGCGCGGCTGCGAGCATGTTCGGCGCAGCAGTAGTACTGCGCGTCGAGCACGATCGAATCGCTCTTGGGCGCGTGCACGCCGCAGGCGGCGCAGCGCACGATCGGCTCGGCCAGCGATGCCGTCGGCGTCTTGGCGCTGCCCTGGGGCGGCGCCGTGCGCGCGCCTGACACGCCCGGCGCGCCTGCGCGCGTGCCGGCCGCTTGCGCATCGGCAGCGCGCAAGGTCTTCACGAGCCAGCGGCCGGCGAGCACGAACAGGACGAGAAGGAGAAGTTGTCGCATGAGCGGTCAGACCACGGGACGGTGCAACAGCACCTCGAAGACGAAGCGGCTGCCGACATAGGCGAGCAGCAGCGCGGCGAACGAAGCGAGGACCCAGCGCAGCGCGGCTCGCCCACGCCAGCCCGACACCTTGCGGGCCGTCAGCAGAGCGCCGAACATCACCCACGACAGCACGGCGAAGACGGTCTTGTGATCGAGCTTGAGCGGCCGGTCCAACAGCTGCTCGCTGAAGAGAATACCCGAGACCAGCGTGAGCGTGAGCAGCACGAAGCCGGCCGAGATCAGGCGAAACAGCAGCTTCTCAAGCGTGAGCAGCGGCGGCAGCGTATCGAGCCAGCTGGCGAGCCAACCACCCGCGCGACGCTCGAGCGCCCCACGCAAACCGTGCAGGCGCCGCTCGGCGAACAGCATCAGCACAGCGTGCAGCGCGGCGATGGCGAACAGGCCATAGGCGATGTTGGCGATCACGAAGTGCAGCTTGAACAGCGGCGCGGCCGCATAGGACAGCACGTGTACGCCGCCGAACACGAGCGGCAGCTGCGACGCGACGCACGCGAGCGGCAGTACGAGCAGACGCAGGCCGTCGAGCGGAAAGAAGAAGCTCTCGATCCAGTAGATGCCGGCACCGAGCCAGAACATCGCCGACAGTGCGAACGCGAAGCCGAACACCATCGCGTCGTGCGGGAAGATCGTCATGTGCAGCAGCAGCCCGTGCGCGACGAGCGCGGCAAACAGCAGCGCGCGTCCCTGCACAGCCGCGCCCGAGGCCGCCGGCAGCGCCGGCACGGCCGGCATCTGCGGCACGCTCGAGAGCACCGCCTCGGTCCCGCCTTGCCGATGTGCGCGCCAACCTGCCACGGCGAGGCCGCCATACAGGAGCGCGGTGAGGGCATACAGTACAATATCCATGTCCGAAGTTTACACTAGGCCGTTTGGCGCGCCTGCATCCCGATGTCTCGATGCGCGCTCCGGCCACTTCCGCTTATCCGCTCCCCATGCTCGACAATCTGACTCAACGGATGGCGCGCGTCGTCAAGACGCTGCGCGGCGAAGCCCGTCTCACCGAAGCCAACACGCAGGAAATGCTGCGCGAAGTGCGTCTCGCGCTGCTCGAAGCCGACGTGTCACTGCCCGTCGTACGCGACTTCATCGCCAAGGTGAAGGAAAAGGCGCTCGGCGAGGAAGTCCTGAGCAGCCTGTCGCCAGGACAAGCGCTCGTCGGTGTCGTGCAACGCGAACTCACCGCCGTCATCGGCGGCGACTACGAAGGCCGCGCCAGCGAACTGAACCTGGCGGTCACGCCGCCTGCCATTATCCTGATGGCCGGCCTGCAAGGCGCCGGCAAGACGACCACCGTCGGCAAGCTCGCCAAGCTGCTGCGCGAGAAGCACAAGAAGAAGGTGCTGACGGTCTCGTGCGACGTCTACCGCCCGGCCGCTATCGCGCAGCTGAAGACGGTCACCGAGCAAGTCGGCGCCGAATTCTTCCCGTCCGAGCCGGACCAGAAGCCGGTGGACATCGCCGTGGCGGCCGTCGATTGGGCCAAGCGGCACTATCACGACGTACTGATCGTCGATACGGCCGGCCGGCTCGGTATCGATGAAGCCATGATGCAGGAGATCGCAGCGCTGCACGACGTGCTGAAGCCTGCCGAAACGCTGTTCGTCGTCGACGCGATGCTGGGCCAGGATGCCGTCAACACGGCCAAGGCGTTCAACGACACGCTGCCGCTCACGGGCGTCGTGCTCACGAAGCTCGACGGCGATTCGCGCGGTGGTGCGGCGCTGTCCGTGCGCCACGTGACGGGCAAGCCGATCAAGTTCGTCGGCGTCGCCGAAAAGCTCGACGGGCTGGAAGTGTTCTATCCGGACCGCATGGCGAACCGGATTCTCGGCATGGGCGACATTCTTGCGCTCGTCGAGGAGGCGCAGCGCAGCGTCGACGTTCAAGCTGCGCAAAAGCTCGCCGACAAGGTCAAGAAAGGCGGCGACTTCGACCTCAACGATTTCCGCGCCCAGCTCTCGCAGATGAAGAACATGGGTGGGCTGTCGACGCTGCTCGACAAGCTGCCCGCGCAGTTTCAGCAAGCGGCGTCCGGCGCCGACATGGGCCAGGCCGAAAAGCAGATGCGCCGCATGGAAGGCATCATCAACTCGATGACGCCGCAAGAGCGTGCAAAGCCGGAGCTCATCAAGGCCACGCGCAAGCGCCGCATCGCGGCCGGCGCGGGCGTGCAGGTGCAGGAAGTCAACCGCCTGCTCAATCAGTACGACCAGATGCGCACGATGATGAGAAAGCTCAAGGGTGGCAACTTGCAGAAGCTGATGCGTGGCATGAAAGGCATGATGCCGGGGCTGCGCTAAAGGCGCGCGGGTTAATGCGGTGGCGCGCCACCGCAAGTTTGCACACTATGTATACAGTTATCGCTTTGCCGACGCCATGAATCGCGAAGAAGCTCTCCACATCTTTCACCACTCCGAACAGATCGTCTCGGCCGACGAGGTCAACACGTCGATCTCGCGCATGGCCGGCGCCATCCGCGCGGAAATGAGCGAGTCGTTCCCGCTCGTGCTGTCGGTCATGGGTGGCGCGGCCGTCTTCACCGGCATGCTCCTGCCGCACCTCGACTTCCCGCTCGAGTTCGACTACATCCACCTCACGCGCTACCGCAACACGACCAAAGGCGGCGCCGACATGCAGTGGCGCGTCGCACCGGCCGAGTCGGTGAAGGACCGCGTCGTGCTCGTGCTCGACGACATCCTCGACGAGGGCGAGACGATGGCCGCGATCCGCGACCGCATCGTCGCGATGGGCGCGAAGCGCTTCCTCAGCGCGGTGCTGTGCGAAAAGATCATTCCGAAGGCGAAGCCGCTGCGTCCCGATTTCTGCGGCTTCGAAGTGCCGGACCGCTACGTGTTCGGCTGCGGCATGGACGCGAAGGGTTACTGGCGCAACCTGCCGACGATCCGCGCGCTGACCGAAGGCGCCTGAGCCCCCTCCCCCTGCCTCGCCCGGCATGACTACATGCCGGGCGAGCGCCGCGCACCGCTACAGCTGGTGCACGAAAACGCGGATCCCCGCGAGAATCATCTCGATCGAAATCGCGACGAGCACGAGCCCCATCAAGCGCTCGAGGGCCGTGACCGTGCGCTCGCCGAGCCAGCGCTGAATGCGTTCGGCCAGCACGAGCACGACGGCGCAGACGGTCATCGTCACGGTGAGCGCGCCAATCCACTCGAACGTGCGGCTCGGCGCCTGCGAGGCCAGCAGCATCACCGTGGCCATGGCCGACGGCCCCGCGAGCGCAGGAATCGCCAGCGGCACGATGAGTGGCTCGCCATGCGGATCGTTGCCGAGCGGGCCATCAGGGTGCGGAAAGATCATGCGCAGCGCGATCAGGAACAGCACGATGCCGCCCCCGATGCGCAACGACAGATCGGTGAGGTTCATCATCCGCAGGAAGCGATCGCCCGCCAGCATGAACACGAGCAAGATCGCGAACGCGATGGCGACTTCGCGCAGAATCACGACGACCCGCCGATCCGGCCCGACCTCGCGCAAGGCGTTGACGAACAGCGGGATGTTGCCGAGCGGATCGGTGATCAGGATCAGCAGGACCGTCGCGGACAGGAAGTCGTATTGCAAACGCGCCCCCGATCAGCGAGCCGCGCGCGGATTGGCCAACGCCGCGCGGATCTTCGCCGCCGCCAACGCGGCCGCTTCGTCCACGGGCAGCAACGTCGCCTCGGTGTCGCGGCGGCCCTGGTACTCGATCTTGCCGTCCTTCAGGCCACGATCGCCGATCACGAGCCGATGCGGCACGCCGATCAACTCCCAGTCGGCAAACATCACGCCGGGGCGCTCGCCACGATCGTCGAGGATCACGTCGACGCCCGCTTCGCTCAGTTGCGCATAGAGCTTGTCGGCCGCTTCGCGCACTGCCTCGCTGCGGTCATAGCCCATCGGGCACAGCACGATCTCGAACGGCGCGATCGCTTCGGGCCAGATGATGCCGCGGTCGTCGTAGTTCTGTTCGATCGCCGCGCCGAGAATCCGCGTGACGCCGATGCCGTAGCAGCCCATCACCATCGGCTGCGGCTTACCCGTCTCGTCGAGGAACGTCGCGCCCATTGCTTCGGAGTACTTGGTGCCGAGCTGGAACACGTGCCCCACTTCAATGCCGCGGCAGATCTCGAGCTTGCCCTTGCCGTCCGGCGACGGATCGCCGGGACGCACATTGCGGATGTCGGCGACGACCGGCTCGGGAAGATCACGCCCCCAGTTGACGCCAGTCGTGTGGAAGTCGACTTCGTTCGAGCCGACGACGAAATCGCTCATGTGCGCGACGGTGCGGTCGGCGATGACCTTGACGGGCTTCTTCGTGCCGACCGGGCCCAGGTAGCCGGGCGGCGTACCGAACCACTCGACGATCTCCTGCTCGGTCGCAAAGCGGAAGTTCGCCAGCCCTTCGACCTTGCTGGCCTTGACTTCGTTGAGCTCGTGATCGCCGCGCAGCATCAGCAGCCAGATCGTCGGCTCGGCACCTTCGTTGTCGGTGGCGAGCACGATCGACTTGATCGTGCGTTCGAGGGGGATGTTCAGGAGTTCGGCCACCGCCTCGCATTTGGCCTTGCCCGGCGTCGCCGTCTTCTGCATCGGCTCGGTCGGCTCGGCACGCTTCGCGTACAGCGCCACCGCATCGGCCGCTTCGACGTTGGCCGCGTATTCGGAATCGGGACAATACGCGATGTCGTCCTCACCGGTCGCCGCGATCACGTGAAACTCCTGCGAGCGATTGCCGCCGATCGAGCCGCTGTCGGCCGTCACCGCGCGGAACTCGAGGCCGATGCGCGTGAAGATGCGCACGTAGGCGTCGAACATCTTCTGATACGACTCCTGCAGACCCGCCTGATCCTTGTCGAACGAGTACGCGTCCTTCATCGTGAACTCGCGGCCGCGCATCACGCCGAAGCGCGGGCGGATCTCGTCGCGGAACTTGGTCTGGATCTGATAGAAGTTGACCGGCATCTGCCGGTAGCTCTTGATCTGATTGCGCGCGATGTCGGTGATGACTTCCTCGTGCGTCGGTCCGATCACGAACTCGCTTTGCTTGCGATCCTTGAAACGCAGCAGTTCGGGGCCGTACTGCTCCCAGCGGCCCGATTCCTGCCACAGCTCGGCCGGCTGCACGGCGGGCATCAGCAACTCGAGCGCGCCCGCCCGGTTCATTTCCTCGCGCACGATCGCTTCGACCTTGCGAATCGAACGCAAACCGATCGGCAGATAGTTGTAGATGCCGCCAGCGACGCGCCGGATCATGCCGGCGCGCACCATCAATTTGTGGCTGACGACTTCCGCGTCGGCCGGGGCTTCCTTCAGGGTGCCGATAAAGAAACGGGAGGCTTTCATTCAGAATTTATCCAAAAGCGGCGGCCCACGGCGGGCTGCCGAAAGAGGGAACGAGTGAACTCGGAGTATCGATCAGAATCGCTGCGTCGTGCTGCGCGATAGCCTAGCGCATCGCGCAACGATTCGTCAGACAAGCGGCCGGCCGCACGAGGCACATGCTTTGCAGTGCTTCGAACTGTCCTGGTGCATGCCGATGCGGAAGACTCGTTATCTGTTTATAATCAAAGCAATTTTAAAGGATTCGAAGGTGGTTGTATGCTGGATCGCGAAGGCTTTCGCCCGAACGTCGGCATCATCCTCTTGAACGCGCGCAACGAGGTGTTTTGGGGCAAGCGGCTGCGTGAACATTCCTGGCAGTTTCCGCAAGGGGGCATCAAGTATGGCGAGACCCCTTTGCAAGCGATGTATCGGGAGTTACACGAAGAAACCGGCTTGCTTCCGGAGCACGTCAAGATCATCGGTCGCACACGCGACTGGTTGCGCTATGAGGTGCCGGACAAGTTCATCAAGCGCGAAGTACGCGGCCACTACCGCGGCCAGAAACAGATCTGGTTCTTGCTTCGAATGGTCGGACGCGATTGCGACATTTGCTTGCGCGCCACCGATCACCCGGAGTTCGATGCTTGGCGTTGGAACGAATATTGGGTGCCGCTCGATGCCGTCATCGAGTTCAAGCGGGATGTGTATCAGTTGGCTTTGACTGAGCTGTCGCGATTCCTGCGCCGCTCGTCGCCGCGCAATGAGAAGTCGCGCGGGCCGCATCATGGGCAGCGCTATCCACGCGTGTCGCCAGCCGCCCAGGCTGTCGTCATGTCGGCTGACGGGTTGATGACGGAGGTCGTCAGCACGAACGCCGACGGCTCTGTCGTCGTCATATCCAGCTTCATCGAGCCGGAGTAGTCGGCCGGTCCATTCGCACTCGATACCGTACGGGCGCTATCATTCGGTCTCCGAATATCGCGCCCGTTTTTTCGAGGAACCCATATTGAAAGCGATTGCTCTCGCGCTGGCCTGTGCGGCCGCCAGCGCACTGGTGGCCGGCTGCTCGCACGCCCCCACGAACAAAGACGACGGCGTCTTCACCTATCTGCTCGACCGCCAGTCGGAGTGGAAGGAGAACAAGGTCGACGCGCTGCCGCCACTGCCGCAGTCGAACGATCTGATTTCGTTCGACGTATCGCGCAATACGCCGCTGCAGTTTGCCGTCGATGCGAAGTCGGTCTCGGTGGGGTCGGACGGCGTCGTGCGCTACACGGTGGTCGTCACGAGCCCGTCAGGCGCGCATAACGTCAACTACGAAGGCATCCGTTGCGATACCTATGAGTGGCGGCAGTACGCCGCGCTCAATGCCGACCACAACGGTTGGGACAACACGGTCGCCAACGACTGGCAGCGCATCGAGAACGGCGAGCTCAACGCCTATCAGGCGACGCTGTATCAGGATTACTTCTGCGCGAGCAAGATGCCCACCGGCAAAGCGAAGACCATCGTCGACAACATGCGGATGCATCGCACCGCGTCGTCGCTGATCCGCTGAGACCGACCGCTCGCGCGCATGGCGCGGCGAAACTGCTTCGCTCAAACAAAAAGGCTCGCGAACGACGCGAGCCTTTTTGTTGCCGGCATGGTTGCCCGCGCCTTTCGCAACGTCTGATCGCGTTCTTTAGACGAGCACCAGGTTGTCGCGATGAATGAGCTCGGGCTCGAGCATATAGCCGAGGATGCCTTCGATGTCGGCGCTCGCATGCCGGGCAATGAGCTTGACTTCGGCGCTGCTGTAATTCGTGAGCCCACGCGCGACTTCACGACCCGCTGCGTTCATGCACGCGATGACCTCGCCACGCGCAAACGTGCCATGCACGTCGACGACGCCGATCGGCAGCAAACTCTTGCCGCCGCTCGTCAGCTTCTCGACCGCGCCGTCGTCGATCACGACGTGGCCACGCACCTGCAGGTGATCGGCCATCCACTGTTTGCGCGCGGCTAGCCGCGCGGTGCGCGCAACGAGCTGCGTGCCGATCGCTTCACCTTCGGCCAGCCGCGTCAGCACATGCGGCTCCCGGCCGCTTGCAATGACCGTATCGGCCCCGCTTCCGGCTGCGCGCTTGGCGGCGAGAATCTTTGTCAGCATGCCGCCGCGCCCGATGGCAGAACCTGCGCCACCGGCCATCGCTTCGAGCTCCGGCGCCCCCGCATTGGCTTCGCGCACGAGTTCGGCCGCCGGGTCCTTGCGCGGATCGGCGGTATAGAGCCCTTGCTGGTCAGTCAGGATGATCAGCGCATCGCCCTCGATGAGGTTCGCGACGAGCGCCCCGAGCGTGTCGTTGTCGCCGAACTTGATTTCGTCGGTCACGACCGTGTCGTTTTCGTTGATGATCGGCACGACGCCAAGGCGCAGCAGCGTGAGCAGCGTCGAGCGCGCGTTGAGATAGCGCTCGCGATCGGCCAAGTCCGCGTGCGTGAGCAGAATCTGCGCGGTGCGGATCCCGTGCTCGGCGAAGCTGCTTTCGTAGACTTGCGCCAGGCCCATCTGCCCGACGGCTGCCGCCGCCTGCAATTCGTCGATCTCTCGCGGCCGCTTGGCCCAGCCCAGGCGCTGCATGCCTTCGGCGATCGCACCCGAGCTCACGAGCACGACTTCCTTGCCGTGCGCGCGCAGCTGCGCGATTTGCGCGGCCCAGCGGCCGATCGCGGCCTGATCGAGCCCGCGGCCGTCGTTCGTCACCAGACTGGACCCCACTTTCACTACCAGGCGCTTCGAATCGGCGATGACAGAGCGCATGCTCGCTCAGCCTCCTTCAAATGACAGGTGAGAGCGCCGCTCACGCGGCGGCAAGGAAATCCGCGAACCGCGGCTTACTGGTTCGACGTAGGCGTGTCGCTGCCACCTGCCGCCGGCGTGTCGCGAAAGCGTACATCGGCCGCCAGATCCTCGGCCTGCTCGGCGCGATGCGCATCCGAATGCTCGGACAGGTAATCGTAGACGGCGTAGCACAGGTTCTCGCAGCCGAGCCCTGTCAGCGCCGAAATCTCGAACATGGGGCCCGTCCACTCGAACCGCTCGATGAAGTCGGCCACGCGTGCGGCGCGCTCTTCTTCCGGAACCATGTCGAGTTTGTTCAGCACGAGCCAGCGCGGCTTCTGATACAGCGCTTCATCGTATTTGCGCAGCTCGCCGACGATCGCCTTGGCCTCGGCGACAGGGTCGACGCTCTCGTCGAACGGCGCCAAGTCGACGAGATGCAACAGCACGCCCGTGCGCTGCAGGTGTCGCAAGAACTGGTGACCGAGCCCCGCGCCCTCCGCCGCGCCTTCGATGAGGCCCGGGATGTCGGCGATGACGAAGCTCTTGCTGGGCCCGACGCGCACGACGCCGAGATTCGGTGCGAGCGTCGTGAACGGGTAGTCGGCGATCTTCGGCTTGGCGTTCGACACCGCCGAGATGAACGTGGACTTGCCCGCATTGGGCATGCCGAGCAGGCCGACGTCGGCCAGCACCTTCAGCTCGAGGCGCAGCATGCGCCGCTCGCCGGGCTTGCCTTCGGTCTTCTGACGCGGCGCGCGGTTCGTGCTCGACTTGAAGTGCAGATTGCCGAGCCCGCCCGCGCCGCCCTGGGCCACGAGGACGGTCTGTTCGTGCTCGGTGAGATCGGCGATCACCTCGCCGGTATCGAGATCGGCGATGACGGTGCCGACCGGCATGCGCAGCACGATGTCGTCGCCGCCCTTGCCATAGCAATCGGAGCCGCGGCCGTTTTCGCCGTTGCGTGCCTGGTGCTTCTTCGCGTACCGATAGTCGATCAGCGTGTTGATATTGCGGTCCGCTACTGCGTAGACACTGCCGCCTCGGCCGCCATCCCCGCCGTCGGGGCCACCGAACGGAACGAATTTTTCGCGGCGCATCGACGCGCTGCCGTCGCCGCCGTCGCCGGCGATCACTTCGATCCGCGCTTCGTCAATGAACTTCATCTATCGCTCCGTCGCCGTATTTCCGGTTATTTTGCCGCGCGCGGCCCGTATTGACCAATCGAGCCGGCCATCCGGCCGGTCGCCGCGCGCATAAGAAAAAAGGCCCCGCCAACTTCGCGGGGCCTTTCTCGGTCTATCGCACCCGTGTCTGATCGAACTCAGACCGCAGCCGGGATGACGTTGACCAGATGCTTCTTGTCGGCGCCTTTCGTCGTGAACTTGACGTGGCCGTCGATCAACGCGAACAGCGTGTGATCCTTGCCGATGCCGACGTTGTCGCCAGCGTGCATACGCGTGCCGCGTTGACGGACGATGATACCGCCTGCGTTGATCGCCTGGCCGCCGTACACCTTCACACCGAGGCGTTTCGACTCGGAGTCGCGGCCGTTGCGGGAAGACCCGCCTGCTTTTTTGTGTGCCATCTGATTGCTCCTTGACCGGTGCGCTTACGCGTTGATCGCGTCGATGCGCAGTTCGGTGTAGTTCTGGCGGTGGCCAGCATGCTTCTGGTAGTGCTTCCGGCGACGCATCTTGAAGATCGTGACTTTGGCATGACGGCCGTGCGAGACGACGGTAGCCTTGACGGAAGCCCCGCTCACCAGCGGCGCACCGAACTTAATCGATTCGCCTTCGCCCACTGCGAGAACCTGGTCGAGCGTGATTTCAGCGTCAATGTCAGCCGGTATCTGTTCTACTTTCAATTTTTCGCCAACGGCAACCTTGTACTGCTTGCCGCCGGTTTTTATGACCGCGTACATTGAGAACCTCACTCTGTATTCGCTTTTCCACGCACCGTGCGTGAAAACGCGTGATTATACATAGAGTTAGCTTCGCAGTCAAAGGCTCGCGACGCTCCCCTCCCCTCGCTGGCGCGCGCTTCACCGGGCGCCAGCCGACCAGCCCCGCTCAGCGCGAGCGCCCCTCGTCGCGACAGTGCAGGGAGAACCCTTCGGCTCGCCCTCATAACCCTTTATAATCCGCGGCACTACCCATTTCTCTCATTATGTCGTCGACCGCCACCACCTCCCCCAGCGCCGCCCATCTGCTCGCCCCTGTCGTCGAAGACATGGAGCAGGTGAATCGCGTCATCCGGCAACGTTTGGCCTCCGAGGTGATGCTGATCAATCAGATCTCGGAATACATCATCGGCGCCGGCGGCAAGCGTCTGCGCCCGGCGCTGCTGCTGCTCGTCGCGCGCGCGCTCGGCGACACGACCGGCTACCGGCATGAACTCGCGGCCGTCGTCGAATTCATCCATACGGCCACGCTGCTGCACGACGACGTCGTCGACGAGTCGGAATTGCGACGCGGCCGCCAGACGGCCAACGCGCTGTTCGGCAATGCGGCGAGCGTGCTCGTGGGCGACTTCCTCTACTCGCGCTCGTTCCAGATGATGGTCGGCGTGGGCAAGATGCGCGTGATGGAAATCCTCGCCGAGGCGACCAACATCATCTCGGAAGGCGAAGTGCTGCAGCTGTTGAACATGCACGACGCCGACGTCGACGAAGCCCGCTACATGCAGGTGATCCGCTACAAGACGGCCAAGCTGTTCGAAGCGGCGGCGCAACTCGGCGCGGTGCTCTCGGGCGCCGACGCAACGACCGAAGCAGCCGCGGCCGAGTACGGCCGCCGCATCGGCACGGCGTTCCAGATCATGGACGACTGGCTCGACTACACGGGCACCGCCGAATCGATGGGCAAGAACGCCGGCGACGATCTGCGCGAAGGCAAGCCGACGCTGCCGCTCATCTATTTGATCGAGCGTGGCACGCCGGAGCAGGCCGCGCTCGCGCGCGAGGCGATCGAGCAAGGCGGCACGGACCGCTTCGAGACGATTTTCGAGGCCATCACGACCTCGGGTGCATTGGATCACACGCTCGAATGCGCCAAGCGCGAAGCGCAGGCGGCTGCCGAAGCAATTTCTTCGTTCCCAGATTCCATTTTCAAAGAAAGCCTGTTAGAATTATGTTTTTACTCGACGGCAAGACAGTCTTGAACGAGACTGAATCAGCGTCTGAGTCCAAATCGGGGTGTAGCTTAGCCTGGTAGAGCGCTACGTTCGGGACGTAGAGGCCGGAGGTTCGAATCCTCTCACCCCGACCAGATTTGATAAAAAACCGCGCACGTGTTGCGCGGTTTTTTTTTGCCTCGAGCAGATGCAGATTGCGTTCGGATGCAACGCCCCCTGCCGATCGGATAAAGGGCATCGTCGAGCGCTCTGCTATATTCTTTTCTCCATCCCTTTCGTCCGCCTGTCATAGATCACGCGTGGAACAATTCCCCTTGTGGGCGCAAATCGGCGCCATCTTCCTGCTGCTGTTCTGCTCCGGCTTCTTTTCGATTTCCGAAACGGCGATGATGGCGCTCAACCGCCACCGCCTCAAATACCTCGCCAACAAGGGTGCGTTCGGCGCCAAGACCACGCAGAGCCTGCTGGGCCGCACCGATCAGTTGCTCGGTGTGATCCTGATCGGCAACAACCTGCTCAACACGATCGTGCCGGTGCTCACGACCTCGATCGCGCTGCGTACCTTCGGCCACGACAATCTCGTGCTCTCGATCGCCACGGGCATCGTCGCGTTCCTCATCATCGTGTTCGCCGAGATCACGCCGAAAATCGTCGGTGCGACCTTTCCGGAGAAGATCGCGCTGCCGGCGAGTATCGTGATCGCCCCGCTGATCCGCGTGCTCAAGCCGGTCGTGTGGTTCGTCAACCTGTTCTCGTATGCGATCCTGACGGTGCTGCACATCAACACCAAAGGCGGACGCGACCAGCGGCTTTCAACCGAAGAGCTGCGCGCGATCGTGCTCGAATCGGGCAGCTTCATCCCCACCAAGCACCGCAGCATCCTGCTCAATCTGTTCGATCTCGAGAATATCTCCGTCGACGACGTGATGATTCCGCGCCGGCGCATGGAAGCGCTCGACTTCAACGCGCCGTTCGACGACATCCTCCATCAGCTCGAGACCTGTTATCACAACAAGCTGATCGTCTATCAAGGCGACATCGACCGTGTGCTCGGCGTGCTGCACGTGCGCAAGACGCTCGCGGCCCTGCACAAGCAGGAGCTCACGCGCGAGACGCTGCGCGAGCTGCTGACCGAACCGTACTTCGTGCCGTCGGGCACACCCGTGTTCCAGCAGCTCCAGTATTTCCAGGAAACCCGGCAGCGCACAGCACTCGTCGTCAACGAGTACGGCGAGCTGGAAGGGCTCGTCACGCCCGAAGACATCCTCGAAGAGCTGATCGGCGAGTTCACGACGTCGATCCCGCGTAGCGCAGGCTCACGCGCGGGCTGGAACGATGAGGGCGAATGCATCGTCGCGGGCAGCATGCCGCTGCGCGAATTGAACCGCTGGCTGCATCTGACCCTGCCCACCGACGGGCCCAAGACACTCAACGGCCTGTTGCTCGAGACGCTCGAGGAAATTCCCGAAGGCGACGTCTGTGTGCGCATCGGCGACGTGCACCTCGAAGTACTGCAAAGCGACGATCAAGCGATTCGCACCGTGAAGGTCTTCAAGCCCAAGGCACTCGCCGTGCCTCGAGACACGCGCCATTAGCCATCCGGCCGACTGCCGGCCCAACGCCGCCCGCGCGATGATCGACGCATCGTGTTTTCCGCGGCGGCGCTTGGCCGGCATCGATGGCTTCCTCTCTTCCCTTTTCCGTTACGGCCGCGCCGTGGCCCCAGCCCGAAGGCGCGGACGATGCGCCGGCCGTGCGCTTGCTGGCCGAAACGCTGGCGCAAGCCGCACAGCGCGGCGCCTCCGATCTCCATATCGAGCCCGGCGAGCGCGACTGGCGCATCCGTCTGCGCGTCGACGGCGTGCTGCATGAACTGGCCCGTCCGCCCGCCCACTTGCGCGATCCATTCGTCGCGCGCGTGAAGGTGCTCGCAAGGCTCGATATCGCCGAACGCCGCGTGCCGCAAGACGGCCGGCTGCGCCTGGCCGTGGCGCCGGGCAAAGTCGAGGACTATCGCGTGAGCTCGTTGCCGACGATCTTCGGCGAGAAGCTCGTGCTGCGCCGGCTGCAGACATTGCCGGCATCGCTCACGCTCGATGCGCTCGGGATCGATGCACGACAGAGACCACTCGTCGAAGCGGCGATCGGCGCATCGCACGGGCTCGTGCTCGTAACAGGCCCCACCGGCAGCGGCAAGACCCTGTCGTTGTATTGCTTCCTGCAAATGCTCAACGCCGGGTCACGCAATCTGTGCTCGGTCGAAGATCCGGCCGAGATCCAACTCGCGGGCGTCAATCAGGTCAACGTCCGGGAAAAGGCTGGACTCACGTTCGCCGTCGCGCTGCGGGCATTCCTGCGCCAGGATCCCGACGTGATCATGATCGGCGAGATTCGCGATGCCGAAACGGCCGACGTCGCGTTGAAAGCCGCGCAGACGGGGCACCTCGTGCTCTCGACGCTGCATACGAACGACGCGCCCAGCGCGATCGCGCGACTGACCGATATCGGCGTTGCACCGTATCACGTGGCTTGCGCACTGCGCCTCGTCACCGCTCAGCGGCTCGTGCGACGCTTGTGCCGGCACTGCCGCGCCCCGGCCAATGTCTCTCGCGCCGAGCTCTACGCCGCCGGCTTTGCACACGCCGAAACGGACGGCTGGCAGCCTTATGTCGCATGCGGTTGCGAGACGTGTCACGGCATTGGCTACCGGGGCCGCGTCGGTGTGCATCAGGTGATGCCTGTCTCGAGTGCGATGCGCGAACTCGTCGTGGCGCGCGCGAGTACGCAAACCATCGTCGGGCAGGCTCGCAGCGAAGGCACGATGAGCCTGCGCGAGGCGGCCCTTGCGCGCGTGCGCGACGGCACGACGAGTCTTTCCGAGGCGCTGAGCGCCACGGAGGCCGCATGAGCTCGTATGCCGGTGAGGCGAGCGGCACCGAGCGGCGCTTTGCCTGGCGCGGTGTCGAGCCGGGTGGTGCGCGAAGGCGCGGCACACTCGTTGCGCCCAGCGCCGTGGCAGCACGCGCGCTGCTCCGGCGCGAGCAAATCGTCGTGCTCGATCTCGTCGAACGCGGCGCGGCGAGCCGCCCCAAGGCATCGGCGCGCGAAGTCACTGCGTTCACGCGGCAGTTGGCGAGCCTGCTGCGGGCGGGGCTCGCGCTGGCCCCCGCTCTCGAAGTCATCGGCCAATCGCCGACTGAAAGCGGGTTGCCGCGCATCGCGCTGAGGCTGGCAAGGCGCATCGCCACTGGTACGTCGTTCGCCGAGGCACTGGCCGAACATCGCGCGCAATTTGATGCGCTGTACTGCGCGCTCGTGGCGGTCGGCGAGGCATCGGGCTCGCTGGCCGCCGTGCTCGAGCGCCTTGCCAGCGATCGCGAACGCACTGCGGCGCAACGCGCCAAGGTGCGAACCGCGCTGACTTATCCGGTGGCGGTCCTCGTGCTCGCGCTGGCTATTGCGGCAGCACTGCTCGGCTGGGTCGTGCCGACGTTCGCACAAGTCTTCGATAGCTTCGGTGCAACGCTGCCCGCGCCGACACGTGTGGTGATCGCATTGTCCGATATCGTGCTCCGTTACAGCGCACCGGCGCTGGTTGCACTTGGCACAGCCCTCTTTGCGGTCACGGCTGCCGTGCGTCGCTTGCCGGGAGCACGCGCGACATTCGATCGCCTGTCACTTGCGCTGCCGGTCGTGGGTTCGGTACTCGTCACGCTTGCAGCCGCACGCTGGAGCCGCGCGCTCGGCACGTTGCTCTGCGCAGGAATGCCGCTCGCCGATGCACTGCAGGCGTTCTCGCATGCCACCGGCAATCAGGTGTTCGACGCGGCGAACGCCGAGATCGCGACACGGCTACGCCGCGGCGAGCGCCTGGCGGGCGCCATGCGTGCGCTGGGCTGTTTTCCCGCAGCGCTCGTGCAGCCGGTAGCCGTCGCGGAAGAGTCTGGGGCGCTCGATACGGTCTTGCTCGACGTCGCCGCGCTGGCCGAGCGCGAATTGGACGAAAAGGTCGGCATGCTCGCGAGCGTCTGCGAACCGCTGATCGTCATCGTGCTCGGTGCACTTGTCGGCGGCCTCGTCGTCGCGCTGTATCTGCCCATCATTGAACTCGGCAACGTGGTGTAGCATCCAGCCCATTCGATCCTTGGTCATGACCTTATACCCATCCGTGCACGCTACCGCTCTCAGCGACTCACTTAGCTTCGGCGCTTCGTTCGGCCAATTGCCGATCGCTTGGCAATTCGTCTTCGCGATTGCTTTCGGCCTCGCGATCGGCAGCTTCGTCAACGTCGTGGCACATCGGCTGCCGGTCATGCTCGAGCGGGCATGGCGAGCCGAAGTCGGCGATGCGACGGGCGCGCCGCCGCCCGATGACGGTCTGCCGGCGCGCTATAACCTGTGCGTGCCGCGCAGCGCCTGTCCGCACTGCGGACACGTGCTGCGCTGGTGGGAAAACATTCCATTGCTCAGCTATGCGTTGTTGCGCGGCCGTTGCTCGGCGTGCAAAACGACCATCGGCTTGCGCTACCCGCTCGTCGAAGTCGGTACGGCCGCCTTTGCTGCGCTGTCGCTGTGGTCGTTCGGGCCGACCGGCACGGCGCTCGCCGCCTTCGTACTCTGCACGGCACTCGTCACGATGAGCGCGATCGACAGCGAGACGCGCCTGCTTCCCGATTCGCTGACGCTGCCGCTGCTGTGGGCCGGGCTGCTCGTCAATCTGCTCGATACGTTCGTCAGCCTGCGCGCCGCGGTGGTTGGCGCAGTCGCCGGTTATGTATTCCTGTGGTCCATCTACTGGCTGTTTCGCTTCGTGCGCGGCGTCGAGGGCATGGGCTATGGCGACTTCAAGCTGCTCGCCGCGCTCGGTGCCTGGCTCGGCTGGGATGCGCTGCCGCAGATCGTGTTGATTGCAGCCGTCGCCGGCGCCGTCGTGGGCCTCGCCGCGACCTGGCTTGGCCGCATGCGTTTCGAAGAGCCGTTGCCGTTCGGCCCCTTTCTTGCCATCGGCGGTGTTGCGACCCTGTTCATGGGCCATCCGCTCTATCGTCTGTTCGGAGGGTAAGCGATGTTCGCGATAGGGCTCACGGGAGGCATCGGCAGCGGCAAGACGACCGTCGCGGATCTATTCGCGGCGCACGGCGTGACCATCATCGATACCGACCAGATCGCGCATCGCATCACCGCGCCGAACGGCGCCGCGATGCCGCTCATCGCCCGCGAATTCGGCCCCGCGTTCGTCGCGCCCGACGGCTCGCTGGACCGCGCGGCCATGCGTGCGCTGGTCTTCACCGACGACAGCGCACGCGCGCGGCTCGAGGCCATCACCCACCCGCTGATCCGCGCCGAAACCGACCGCGAGCGACAGGCGGCGACGGGGCCCTATCAGATGGTCGTCGTGCCGCTACTCGTCGAGTCGGGCAATTGGAAATCGCGCGTCGATCGCGTGCTCGTCGTCGATTGCAGCGTCGAAACGCAGATCGCGCGTGTAATGCGCCGTAACGCATTCGCGCGCGAGCAGGTGCTCGCGATCGTCGCTCGGCAAGCGACGCGCGAAGCGCGTCTTGCCGCGGCCGACGACGTGCTTGTGAACGAAGATGCCCCGCTCGATGTGCTCGACGCCCGGGTCCGGCAATTGCATACGCACTACCTGTCGCTGGCGAATGCGCCGCGGCCGTAACGATGCCGTAATCACGCGGCGGGAAGATACTTCGGACAACGGCATGAATCGAGACGAGCAGGCGTCGCCAACCTCGCCAATGCCACCAGAACGCAGTAAAAAGTACGCGATTCCGCGATTGCGGGGGGCCACCCGCAGCATTAGAATGTCCTGCAATTCCATCACCCATGACGCCAGGGGCGAGCGCGCTTGATTCTTTACGAGTATCCGTTCAACGAGCGAATTCGCACGCTGCTGCGTCTCGAAGACCTGTTCGAGCGCTTTGCTTTCTTTCTGAGCCAGGACGATCCGCGGGAACATCACGTCGCGCTGACGACGCTGTTCGAAATCGCCGAAGTCACTGGCCGGGCCGATCTGAAGTCGGATCTGATGAAAGAGCTCGAACGGCAGCGCCAGACGCTGGCGCCGTTTCGAGGCAATCCCGGCATCGAGCAAAACGCGCTCGAAGCCGTGCTCGGCGAAATCGAACAGACACTGGTCGGTCTTGCGCAGATGCAAGGCAAGACCGGGCAGTATCTCGTCGAAAACGAGTGGCTCTCGAGCATCCGCAGCCGCGCCATCATTCCGGGCGGCACGTGCAAGTTCGATCTGCCGTCGTATTACGCCTGGCAGCAATTGCATCCCGAGCAGCGCCGGCAGGACATCGCCAAGTGGATCACGCCGCTGCTGTCGCTGCGCGATGCGGCCATGATCGTGCTGCGCCTTGCCCGGGAGTCCGGTCAGGCATCCAAGGTGATGGCGATGCAGGGCAGCTACCAGCAAATGCTGTCGGGCCGCACGTACCAATTGATGCAGGTGCGCGTCTCGCCCGAGTTGCGCGTGATCCCCGAAGCAAGCGCGAACAAGTACATGCTGTGGGTGCGCTTCACCGTTCAGGACGGAGACTTGAGGCCGCGCCCCGTCGACGTCGACGTGCCGTTCCAGCTCACGCTCTGTAGCCTGTAACCACGCCTGCGATTGCCGTGCGCCTTCGGCGACTACGTCGATCCCGCCCCTTTACGATTGGCCGAACGAATGATTACCGTTGTGAAATGCCCGACGTGCGGCAAGGAAGTCCGCTGGGTGCCCGAGAACCGCTTCCGACCATTTTGCTCGGAGCGCTGCAAACAGATCGATCTGGGCGCCTGGGCTAACGAAAAGTACAAGATCGACGGCAGCGACGAGGCGCCGCCCTCGGACGACACCTCCCGCGACGACCTCAACTGAGCACCGACTGACTCACCATCGGCTTCCTGCCGCCCGGCTCGCGCCCGTTCAATCGGCAGCGAGCCACTCCAGCACGGGAATCGTCGCCGGCAGCAGCGGCGACACCTCGGCCGGCAAGCGTTGCCAGCTGAACGCCTGCCCTTCGCGGCCATGCGGCTCACCGGTCCACTGCGTGACCTTGCAGAAATAGAGCCGCACATAGGCGTGCGGATAATCGTGCTCGAGCGTATGCCAGCGATGCGACTCGGTGACGACGATGCCGAGCTCCTCGTGCAGCTCGCGCGCGAGTGCGGCCTCCACGCTCTCGCCAGGCTCGAGCTTGCCGCCCGGAAACTCCCAATAGCCTTCGTACGGTTTGCCGGCCGGGCGCTGCGCGAGCAGATACTGGCCGTCCGGCGTAACCAGCACGCCGACGGCTACCTCGGTGACGGGCCGCTCGACTTGGGTTTCCTGCGTCGCCCGCGTGTGTTCAGTTTGCGTCATGGTTATGCCTTCTTGCCCGACCAGTCGCGCGCGAATTGCCACGCGACACGCCCCGAACGCGATCCGCGCTCGAGCGCCCACACGAGTGCATCGCCGCGCGCCTGCTCGATATCGGCATCGTTGCAGCCGAAATGGCGCAGCCAATGTGCGACGATCGTCAGGTAGTCGTTTTGTTTGAACGGATAGAAGCTGACCCAAAGGCCGAAACGCTCGGACAGCGAGATTTTCTCCTCGACGACTTCACCGGGATGAATCTCGCCGTCGGGCATGTGCTTGTACGTCTCGTTGTCGCTCATGTACTCGGGCAGCAGATGGCGGCGGTTCGACGTGGCATAGATGAGCACGTTGTCCGACTGCGCCGACACCGAGCCGTCGAGCGCGACTTTGAGCGCCTTGTAACCCGATTCGCCCTCTTCGAACGACAAGTCGTCGCAGAAGACGATGAAGCGCTCGGGGCGGGAAGCGATGAGCTCGGTGATGTCGCCGAGGTCGTGCAGATCATCCTTGTCGACTTCGATGAGGCGCAGCCCTTGCGCCGCGTACGCGTTCAGGCATGCCTTGATCAGCGATGACTTGCCCGTACCGCGCGCCCCCGTGAGCAGCACATTGTTGGCCGGCTGCTTGTTCACGAACTGACGCGTGTTCTGCTCGATCAGCGCCTTTTGGCGATCGATGTTTTGCAGATCGGCGAGCGAGATCGGCGAGATGGCGTTGACCGGCTGCAGATAGCCGTGCCCCTGGCGCTTGCGCCAGCGAAATGCCATGGCCGCGGACCAGTCTACTTGCGGGGCGGCCGGCGGCAGCATCGCTTCGAGGCGGCCGAGCAATTGCTCGGCACGGTTCAGAAAGAGTTCGAGTTTGTCCATGTGCAAAAAACACGCACGACGCCCACGGCAAAAAGCCCGGAGCCGGACTCTCGCGCGACGCGATGCTGTTTCAGGAACGGTAATCGGCGTTGATGCTGACGTAGTCGTGCGACAGATCGCAGGTCCAGATCGTCGCCTGGGCGGCGCCGCGGCCCAGCAGCACGCGGATCGTGATTTCGCTTTGCTTCATCACGCGCTGACCGTCCTCCTCGCGGTAGTCGGGATGGCGACCACCCGCTTTGGCGACGTGCACATCGTCGAGGTATAGATCGATCTTCGCAACGTCGAGGTCAGCGACACCAGCATAACCGATTGCGGCCAGAATGCGTCCCAGATTGGGATCGGACGCGTAAAAGGCCGTCTTCACGAGCGGCGAGTGGCCGATCGCATAGGCGATCTGGCGGCATTCGGCCGCGCTCGTGCCGCCCTCGACCTGCACCGTCATGAACTTCGTCGCCCCTTCGCCGTCGCGGATGATCAGCTGTGCGAGCGACTGCGCCACCTCGGTCACGGCCTCGCGCAGCGCCGCATAGGCTGCCGAGTCGGTCGAGGTGATCGCCGGCAGGCTCGCCTTGCCCGAGGCAATCAGAATGAACGAGTCGTTCGTCGACGTATCGCCATCGATCGTAATGCAGTTGAACGAACGATCGGCGACCTCCTTCACGAGCGTGTCGAGCACCGGCTGCGAGACGGCAGCGTCGAACGCGAGGAAGCCGAGCATCGTCGCCATGTTCGGCTTGATCATGCCCGCACCCTTGCTGATGCCGGTCAGCGTGACGGTGTGACCGTCGATCGTGACTTGGCGCGAGGCCGCTTTCGGCAGCGTGTCGGTCGTCATGATCGCCTGCGCGGCTTCGAACCAGTGCGCAGCGCCCTGGTTCGCGAGCGCCGCCGGCAGGCCGGCCTTCAGGCGATCGATCGGCAGCGGCTCCAGAATCACGCCGGTCGAGAACGGCAGCACCTGCTCGGGCGCAATACCCGCCAGACGGGCAAGCTCGGCGCAGGTTTCGCGCGCGTGCAGCATGCCGGGCTCGCCGGTGCCCGCGTTAGCGTTGCCGGTGTTCACGACGAGCGCCCGGATGCCCTTGCTCGCCACCAAATGCTCGCGGCAGACCGTCACGGGTGCTGCACAGAAGCGGTTCGCCGTGAACACGCCCGCGACGCTCGCGCCTTCGTCGATCGACACGACGAGCACGTCCTTGCGGTTCGGCTTGCGGATGTGCGCCTCGGCCCATCCCAGCGTGACGCCGGCGACGGGATGAAGTTGTGCGGGATCGATCGAGGGAAAGTTGACAGCCATGATCCGGAACCTATCGAAGACATGAAATGCCGGCCTGGCGATGGCAAGACCGGCATCGAAGGCGCGATTACCGCGGTCCAAATAAAACGGCGCGCATTATGCGCGCCGTCTACTACCTTATGCAAGCCTGCCGTGGCATTGCTTGTACTTCTTGCCGCTGCCGCACGGGCATGGGTCGTTGCGGCCCACCTTCGGCAGGCCGTCCGCGCCGGGCGACGCGTCCGCCCCCGCGTGCGTGCCGCGGATCATCGCTTCGCCGACCATCTCCGCCGCCGCATCGACTGCCACGGCCGCGGGTCCGGCCACGGCAGCCGCTTCGGCGAACTCCGCGTGACGGAACTCTACGTTCTCGAGGTGGCTGCCCTGCTCTTCGTACTGCTCGGCGGCCTCTTCGAGTTGCTCAGGCGACTGGATCTGCACGTTCATCACGACGCGCGTGACTTCGGTCTTCACGACATTGAGCAGCGCCTCGAACAGCTCGAACGCTTCGCGCTTGTACTCCTGCTTCGGATTCTTCTGCGCATAGCCGCGCAGGTGAATGCCCTGACGCAGATGGTCGAGCGCGGCCAGATGTTCACGCCAGAAGCGGTCGAGCGTCTGCAGCATGACCGAGCGCTCGAACGCGCTGAACGCCTCGCGGCCCACGAGCGTGACCTTCGCGTCGTAGCTCTCGTCGCCGGCACTGAGCACGGCGTCGAGGATGTCGTCGGCGTCGAGCGACTCCGACTCGTTGATCATCTCTTGAATCGCGAGGTCGAGCTGCCAGTCATTGCGCAGCGCTTCTTCGAGCTCGGGCGCTTGCCATTGCTCTTCGATGCTGCCGGCCGGAATGAACTGGTGCACGATGTCGCTGATCACGGCATGGCGCATGGCGCCAATCGTCTCGGCGATGTCCTGTGCCTCGAGCAGCTCGTTACGCTGCTGATAAATGACCTTGCGCTGATCGTTGGAGACATCGTCGTATTCGAGCAGTTGCTTGCGAATATCGAAGTTGCGTGCCTCGACCTTGCGCTGCGCCGATTCGATCGAGCGCGTCACGATGCCCGCCTCGATGGCCTCGCCTTCGGGCATGCGCAGACGGTCCATGATCGAGCGCACACGGTCGCCCGCGAAAATACGCAGCAGCGGATCATCGAGCGACAGGTAAAAGCGCGACGAACCCGGGTCGCCCTGACGGCCCGCACGGCCGCGCAGCTGGTTGTCGATCCGGCGCGATTCATGGCGTTCGGTGCCGATGATGTGCAGGCCGCCTGCGGCCTTCACCTCGTCGTGCAGCGTTTGCCATTCGTCGTGCAGCGTCTGGATCCGGCGCGCCTTCTCTTCGGACGACAGCGCTTCGTCGGCTTCGATGAAGGCCGCTTGCTTCTCGGCGTTGCCGCCGAGCACGATGTCGGTTCCGCGGCCGGCCATGTTCGTCGCGATCGTGATGCGCTTCGGACGGCCCGCTTCCGCGACGATCGCCGCCTCACGCGCGTGCTGCTTCGCGTTGAGCACTTCGTGCGTCAAGCCGGCTTGCGTCAGCAGGCCCGACAGCAGCTCCGAGTTCTCGATCGAGGTCGTCCCCACGAGCACGGGCTGCCCGCGCTCATAGCACTCGCGAATGTCGCGAATCACGGCGTCGTAGCGTTCCTTGGCCGACTTGTAGATCTGGTCTTGGCGGTCGAGGCGCTTCGGCGGACGGTTCGTCGGGATGACGACCGTTTCGAGGCCGTAGATCTCGTTGAATTCGTACGCTTCCGTATCGGCCGTGCCCGTCATGCCCGCGAGCTTCCCGTACATACGGAAATAGTTCTGGAACGTGATCGAGGCGAGCGTCTGGTTTTCGCTCTGGATCTTCACGTGCTCCTTGGCCTCGACGGCCTGGTGCAGACCGTCGGACCAGCGGCGGCCCTGCATCAGTCGGCCCGTGAACTCGTCGACGATGATGACTTCGTTGTTCTGCACGACGTAGTGCTGATCGCGGAAGAACAGCGTATGGGCGCGCAACGCGGCATACACGTGGTGCATCAGCGTGATGTTCTGCGGCGCGTAGAGGCTCTCGCCCTCGCCGATCAAGCCCCAGTCGGCCAGCAGGCGCTCCGCCTTCTCATGGCCCGACTCGGTCAGGAACACCTGGCGCGCCTTCTCGTCGAGCGTGTAGTCGCCGGGCTTCTCCACGCCGGTGCCGTCGGCGCGCTCCTCGCCGATCTGCTGCTCGAGCAGCGGCGGCAGTGCATCCATGCGCACGTAGAGGTCGGTGTGATCTTCGGCCTGCCCCGAAATGATCAGCGGCGTGCGCGCTTCGTCGATGAGGATCGAGTCCACTTCGTCGACGACCGCGAAGTTCAGCGCGCGCTGCACCCGTGCGTCGGTCTCGTAGACCATGTTGTCGCGCAGGTAATCGAAGCCGAACTCGTTGTTGGTGCCGTATGTGATGTCGGCCGCGTAAGCCTGCTGCTTCGTGGCGTGATCCATTTGCGACAGGTTGATGCCGACCGACAAGCCGAGGAAGTTGTACAGCTTGCCCATCCATTCGGCATCGCGCTGCGCGAGGTAGTCGTTGACGGTCACGACGTGCACGCCGCGCCCCGACAGCGCATTCAGATAAGCGGCCAGCGTCGCGACGAGCGTCTTGCCCTCGCCCGTGCGCATTTCCGCGATCTTGCCGTAGTGCAGCACCATGCCGCCAATCAGCTGCACGTCGAAGTGACGCATTTTCAGCACGCGGCGGCTCGCCTCGCGGCACACGGCGAACGCTTCGGGCAGCAGCTTGTCGAGCGACTCGCCGCTCGCCACGCGCTGACGGAACTCGGCCGTCTTGGCGCTCAGCTGCTCGTCCGTCAATTGCTCGATCTGCGTCTCGAGCGCATTGATCACCGCGACGGTCTTTTGATACTGCTTGACGAGGCGCTGATTGCGGCTGCCAAAGATCTTTTGGAGAAAACCGGTGGTCATCGGATCGGGGTTGCGTCGCGGCTTCGGTCGGTTTCGCACGCGGGGTACGCCCGCGGGGTGTACCCGGACTCGGAAGGCCTCGGCGGCTTATTCCATGAGTGAATTCGAATCGCGCATTTTAGCACGCGAGCTTTAACGTACCGTGTCGCCTACCAGTGCAATGCGACGCAGGGCGAGCGACGCCGCGGCGCACATCGCGAGGGATATGCCCCCGCACGCGCCCCAGCGCCGCGGTTACAATGCCGGCATTGGCCGCGCACCGCCTCGCGGGCGCTACTTTCCCTCATATGAGTCGCTTTTCGTCGTTTTCCAAGCCTTTCCGGCCGCCCAAACCGCAGCCCGTCGCCGAAGTACTGGGCCGCACGGATGTCTTTGCCGCGCTGCGCGCCGGTGTCGAACAGACGGCCGCGCTCCAGCGCGATCTCGCCGAACTGCTGCCCGACTACCTCGCCACCAGCGTCGAGCCCGGCTTGCTCAAGGACGGCTCGCTGGCGCTATTCACGGCGCATAGTGCGCTGGCCGCCCGCCTGCGGCACCTCGAGCCGCGCCTGCTCGCCGACTTGCAGCAGCGCGGCTGGAGCGTGCGCGCCTTGAGCGTGAAGGTCCGGCCGCGTCCCGCCAAGGAGCCTGACCCCGTGAAGCAAGCACGCATGACGCCGGCTGGCGCCGAAGCGCTGCACTCGCTCAGTGAAACGCTCGCCCCTTCGCCGCTTCAGGCGGCACTCGCGCGCATGGCCGCGCGTCACCGGCCGGGCGGCAGCGAAAAAAAATGAGCGGCGCAAGCGCCGCTCATTTTCGGATGCGCCGGCTGGCGGCGCATCGTTCGAATACCTACCTGGTTCGTCAGGCGAATGCCGTCTGCGTGTCGTAGCCGAAGCCACGCGGCGCCTTCTGCGCGTCGTCGAAGCTGACGATCTCGTAGGCGTCTTCATGCGCGAGCAATTCGCGCAGCAGGGCATTGTTGAGACCATGCCCCGACTTGTAAGCCGTGTACAACGCGAGCAGCGGCGCGCCGACGACGTAGAGATCGCCGATCGCATCGAGCATCTTGTGCTTCACGAACTCGTCGTCGTAACGCAGCCCGTCGTTGTTGAGGATGCGGTACTCGTCGAGCACGATCGCATTGTCCATGCTGCCGCCGCGCGCGAGGCCGAGCTCGCGCATCATCTCGACTTCATGCGCGAAGCCGAACGTACGCGCACGGGCGATCTCACGCACGTACGACGTCGTCGCGAAATCGACTTCGAGCGCCTGGCCGGTCTTGTTGACGGCGGGGTGGCTAAAGTCGATCGTGAACTTGAGTTTGAAGCCGAAGTACGGCTCGAGGCGCACGAACTTGTCGCCATCGCGCACTTCGACCGGCTTCGTGACCTTGAGGAACTTCTTCGGAGCGTTTTGCTCTTCGATCCCGGCCGACTGGATCAGGAACACGAACGACGCTGCGCTGCCGTCCATGATGGGGATTTCCTCGGCCGTGACGTCGACGTACAGATTGTCGATGCCGAGACCTGCGCACGCCGACATCAAGTGCTCGACCGTCGAGACGCGCACACCATCCTTCTGCAGCACCGAAGCAAGACGCGTATCGCCAATCGACAATGCCGAAGCCGGGATGTCGACGGGCGTCGGCAGATCGACGCGCGAAAACACGATGCCCGTGTTCGCTTGCGCGGGACGTAGCGTCAGCTCGACCTTGCGCCCGGAGTGCAGGCCGATGCCGACCGTCTTGACGATCGATTTGATTGTGCGTTGCTTCAGCATAGTGTCGGATCGATTGAAAAACTCAATCGGAATTTTTTATTCCATAGACGATATTATACCGCATTCGTCAGAGCCTGTCGTCGCGACGGACGTATCAATCTGTTTCCTCTGTTTACATTGACAAAAGAAACCGGGCCGGCACCGGAAGGGAGGCGTTTCCGGTTGCCGGCCCGTAACAAGACCGCCACAAAAATCAAAGCGGCCGTTGCCCGTGCGCAACGCCGAAGCGTTTCGCACCAGGGGCGATTGCTGAGCGCGCCTGCGCCCGCACTCCGTCGTCGACTTCGGATTGGCCGAACCCGCTCGAAACCCGGTGTCTTGACCACGCCGGTTTCGAACGCGCTTTCGCGTAACGCGCACACTGCCGCGTCGCGCGCCGGCTCATCCTGCCTTCACGGCGAGCGTTGCTGCGCTGGCCTCTACAGCCCAGGCGGCGACCGAGCACCGCGTGTCATGCGCATCGTGCCCGCGACGCGCCGACCGCGTTCCCGACGAACTTAACGCGCCAACCGCGCGCGCCTCGTTATCGGCTCGCTCGCTGCCATGCCCGTCTGTCGCACACCGTGCCGCCCGCGTGCGCGCGCCGGTTCGCACCGGCTCGTGCCGCGGCGCCCAAGCGTGCGCGCGCCGATAACCGTCCAGCCCGCTTCGCTAACGCGCTGCGGGTGCCGGCACCGGCGACTCGTCCGACGGGACGAGGCCGCTTTGCGCCATTACCGTTGATCACGCCCGACTCTTCTTGCGCTCAAGGCGCCGATTGTCCGTGCGTCGAAAAACGACGCGCGTCAGTCGGCTTGCTTGCGCAAGAACGCCGGGATGTCGTACGTGTCGACGCCCTTCTCCTGCAGCGCCTGCACGTGCGACGCAGCCGTTTCGCGCGAGTTGCGCCACACGGCCGGCGTATCGAACGAACCGTAATCGGTCGTGCTCGCATGCGTCGGCGCGCTGTAGCTGTGCTGCACGCTGACCGGCTGGTTGTCGGTGCCCGTGCGCAGCAGCGTCATCGGCGCCGATTGCTGCTTCTTCGCCGCGGTGACGGCCGTACGGCCCAGACCCGTTGCAACCACGGTCACGCGCAGCGCGTCGCCCATCGCGTCGTCGTACACGGCGCCGAAGATGACGGTCGCGTCTTCCGCAGCGTAGCTCTTGATCGTGTTCATCACTTCGCGCGTTTCCGACAGACGCAGCGAACGGCTCGACGTGATGTTCACGAGCACGCCGCGCGCGCCCGACAGATCGACACCTTCGAGCAGCGGGCTCGCCACGGCCTGCTCGGCCGCCAGACGCGCGCGATCGACGCCGGCCACGGTGGCCGTGCCCATCATCGCCTTGCCCTGCTCACCCATCACCGTCTTCACGTCTTCAAAGTCGACGTTCACGAGACCGTCGACGTTGATGATTTCGGCGATGCCGGCAACTGCGTTGTTCAGAACGTCGTCCGCGCACTGGAAGCACTTGTCCATCTCGGCGTCATCGCCCATCACCTCGAACAGCTTGTCGTTCAGGACGACGATCAGCGAGTCGACGTGATCCTCCAGTTGCTGCGAACCGGCTTCTGCCACACGCATGCGCTTGCCGCCTTCGAATTCGAAAGGCTTGCTCACGACGCCGACGGTCAGGATGCCCATTTCCTTCGCGATCTGGGCCACGACCGGCGCAGCACCCGTGCCGGTGCCGCCACCCATGCCTGCGGTGATGAACACCATATGTGCACCGCGCAGTGCATCGGCGATGCGCTCACGCGCTTCTTCCGCCGCGGCACGACCCATCTCGGGCTTCGCGCCGGCACCGAGGCCGGTGTTGCCGAGCTGAATCACGTGCGTTGCGCGCGCACGCGACAGCGCTTGCGCGTCGGTGTTCATGACGACGAAATCGACGCCCTGCACACCCTTGTTGATCATGTGCTGCACGGCATTGCCGCCAGCACCACCAACGCCTACCACCTTGATGATGGTGCCGTTGGTTTCCGTTTCCAGCATCTGGAATTCCATATTGCCTCCGTCAAGAGAAAAATCCTGCTCATCGGCCGTTATTCGACGGGGAATCGGGCCATCCCCCATCGCGCGCGAGCCGCCGGCACCCGCGCTTTGTCTGCAATCATCGTCAGAAGTTGCCGAGGAACCAGTCCTTCATGCGCGAGAAGACCTGCCCCATCGAACCCGACTGCACCGCCACCTTGCGACCGCGCATGCGTTGCGACGAACCCTCGACGAGCAGCCCCATCGCCGTCGAATAGCGCGGATTGCGCACGACGTCGGCGAGTCCGCCCGCGTACTCCGGCGCGCCGATGCGCACCGGCTTCAAGAAAATGTCCTCGCCGAGCTCGACCATGCCCGGCATCATCGATGCGCCGCCGGTCAGCACGATGCCCGAGCTCAGCAGCTCCTCGTAGCCCGACTCGCGCACGACTTGATGCACGAGCGAGAACAGCTCTTCGACACGCGGCTCGATGACCGCCGCCAGCGCCTGGCGCGACAGCGTGCGCGGCCCGCGCTCGCCGAGTCCGGGCACTTCGATCATCTCGTCGGGATCGGCCAACGCCTGTTTGGCGATGCCGTAACTGACCTTGATGTCCTCGGCGTCGGGCGTCGGCGTGCGCAGCGCCATCGCGATGTCGCTCGTGATCTGGTCGCCTGCGATCGGAATCACGGCCGTGTGGCGAATCGCGCCTTCGCTGAAGATCGCGATGTCGGTCGTACCGCCGCCGATATCGACCAGCACGACGCCGAGTTCCTTCTCGTCTTCCGTCAGCACCGCGAGCGACGACGCAAGCGGTTGCAGGATCAAATCGTTGACCTCGAGCCCGCAGCGTCGCACGCACTTGACGATGTTCTGCGCGGCCGAGACGGCGCCCGTGACGATGTGCACCTTCACCTCGAGGCGGATGCCGCTCATGCCGATCGGCTCGCGCACGTCCTCCTGCCCGTCGATGATGAATTCCTGCGTGAGGATGTGCAGCACCTGCTGATCGGTCGGGATGTTGATGGCCTTGGCCGTCTCGATCACGCGGGCCACATCGGCCTGCGTCACTTCCTTGTCCTTGATCGCGACCATCCCGCTCGAATTGAAGCTGCGGATATGACTGCCCGCGATGCCCGTGAAGACATTCGTGATCTTGCAGTCGGCCATCAGCTCGGCCTCTTCGAGCGCGCGCTGAATCGATTGGACGGTGGCCTCGATGTTCACCACCACGCCCTTCTTGAGCCCCTTCGATTCGCTTTGCCCGAGCCCGATCACCTCGTAATGGCCTTCGCCCCTCAACTCGGCGACGATGGCCACGACCTTGGCCGTGCCAATGTCGAGAGCAACCAGCAGGTCCTTGTAGTCTTTACTCATAGCGTGCTCATTGCGTGTGATCTCTTTATTACTTCGCCGCTTTGCCGGCATCCCCGATGAATCGCATTCCCGCTGCACGAATCGCAAAGCCGTTCGGATAGCGCAAGTCCGCGTATTCGATGTCCTTTCCCCAACGCCCGGTCACGGCCGTCCATGCCGCCGTGAGTCGCTTGCTGCGCTCGGCGAGCGTGGTCGGATTGCGTTCCCGGCCGTATTCGATCTGCGTGCCGTTCGACAGTTTCACGGTCCACGCATAGCGCGGCGACAACGTCACCTCGTCGGGTTCCGCCCCGAGCGGCGCGAGCCACTTCTTGAAGTCGACATAGCGCGCGACGACTTCCTTGGCCGTCCCGTTCGGGCCGTCGAACGCGGGCAGCGTCTGCTCGAGCTCGCCCTGATTCGCCGTGAACAACTCGCCGTCGACGCTCACGAGCTGATCGCTGCCCCAGGTTCCGAGCGGCTTGTACTCCTCGAGCGTGATCGCGAGCGCATTCGGCCACACGCGGCGCACGCTCGCGCGGCGCACCCACGGCATCTGCTCGAACTGCTGACGGGCCGCGTCGAGATCGACGGTGAAGAAGTTGCCCTTCAAGCGGCCGACGACGCCCGCGCGTACCGTCGGCGTGTTGATGTGCTCCGTGTCGCCATCGATGCTGATCACGCGCAACGCGAACGCCGGGCGCTGCGTGAGCCAGTAGCCGCTCGCCGCCAGCAGCACGAGCGCCAACAGCGCATAGAGCGCATTGGCGGCGAGGTTGAGCTGGCGAACGTTGTTCCACATGGCGCGCGCGTCAGTCCTTCAACGTCAGGGCCAGCACGGCCAGGACGAGTTCCTGGTAGCTGATGCCGACCGCGCGCGCCGCCTTCGGCGGCAACGAGTGATCGGTCATGCCCGGCGCCGTGTTGACTTCGAGGAAATAGACGTTGCCCGCCGCATCGGTCATGAAGTCGACGCGGCCCCAGTCGGTGCAACCCAGCGCGTCGAACGCGCGGCGCGCGAGCACCTTCACGCGCGACTCTTCGTCGGCGGGCATCCCGCACGGGATCAGGTACTGCGTATCGTCGGCGATGTACTTGGCGTGATAGTCGTAGAACTCGCCGGCCGGCACGATGCGGATCACGGGCAAATCGAGCTGGCCCGCGATGGACGTCGTGAACTCCGCGCCGCCTTCGATGCTCTTCTCGACGATGATGATCTTGTCGTACTTCGCCGCTTCTTCGAGCGCGGCGGGCAGCGCATCGGCCGTTTTCACTTTCGTGACGGCCACGCTCGAACCTTCGATCGCGGGCTTGACGAACAGCGGCAGGCCCAGCTTCGCGACGATGCCGGGCGCGCGTGCCGCGTAGTCGTCACCGCGCATGACGGTTTCGAACGGCGGCGTCGGCACGCCCAATTGTTCCCAGATCAGCTTCGTGCGGAACTTGTCGAGGCCCAGCGCCGAGCCGAGCACGCCACTGCCCGTGTAGGCAATGCCGTAGAAGTCGAGCGCGCCCTGCAGCTGCCCGTTCTCGCCATAGCCCCCGTGCAGCGCATTGAATGCGCGTGCGAAGCCCTCGTCCTTCAGGGCCGAGAGCGGACGCTCGGACGGGTCGAACGGATGCGCGTCGATGCCGGCTGCGAGCAGCGCCTCCGTGACGAGCCGGCCCGACTTGAGCGACACCTCGCGCTCGGCCGATTCCCCGCCGAGCAGCACCGCCACTTTGCCGAAACGCTTCGGATCGATACTGTTGCTCATTTCACACCTTCGAATCTTGTGCGAGTCGACCCGGCACCGTGCCGATCGATCCCGCCCCCATCGTGATCACTACGTCACCGTCGCGCACGAGCGTCGACAGCGCCTGTGGCACTTCGTCGATCGATTCGACGAAGACCGGTTCGACCTTGCCCGCCACGCGAATCGCGCGCGCGAGCGCACGGCCGTCGGCGGCGACGATCGGCGCTTCGCCGGCCGCATAGACCTCGGTCAACACGAGCGCATCCACGCTCGAGAGCACATTGACGAAATCCTCGAAGCAGTCGCGCGTGCGCGTATAGCGGTGCGGCTGGAACGCGAGCACGAGACGCTTGTCGGGAAACGCACCGCGCGCCGCCGCGATCGTCGCGGCCATCTCCACGGGGTGGTGGCCGTAATCGTCAACGAGCGTGTAGGTGCCGCCAGCGGCCGCGTCGATTTCGCCGTAGCGCTGGAAGCGCCGGCCCACGCCCGTGAATTCGGCAAGCGCTCGCTGGATATCGGCATCTGCGACTTCGAGTTCAGTCGCGATCGCGATGGCCGCCAGCGCGTTCTGCACGTTGTGCATGCCCGGCATGTTCAGCACGATGTCGAGCGACGGCGCATCCTCGCGCATCGCCGTGAAGTACATCTTGCCGTCGCGCGCGACGGTATTGACGGCGCGCACCTGCGCATCGGCCGCGAAGCCGTAGCGGATCACGGGCTTGGAGACGAACGGCAGGATCTCGCGCACGTTCGGATCGTCGACGCACAGCACGGCGATGCCATAGAACGGCAGGCGATGCGTGAATTCGATGAACGCCTGCTTGAGCCGCGCGAAATCGTGGCCGTAGGTATCCATGTGATCGGCGTCGATGTTCGTGACGACTTCGATCGTCGGCAGCAGATTCAGGAACGAAGCGTCGGATTCGTCGGCCTCGGCGACGATGAAGTCGCCGGTACCGAGCCGCGCGTTCGCGCCGGCGCTCGTGAGGCGCCCGCCGATCACGAACGTCGGATCGAGCCCGCCCGCGGCGAGCACGCTCGCCACCAGACTCGTCGTCGTGGTCTTGCCGTGCGTGCCGGCGATCGCGATGCCCTGCTTCAGGCGCATGAGCTCGGCGAGCATGACCGCGCGCGGCACGATCGGCACGCGCATGCGGCGCGCCGCGAGCACTTCGGGATTGTCGCTGCGCACGGCCGTCGACACGACGACGGCATCGGCACCTTCGATGTTGCTGGCGTCGTGACCGATCGCGATGCGCGCGCCGAGCGACGCGAGGCGCTCGGTCGAGCTGCTCTTCGCGAGATCGGAACCGCTGACGCAGTAGCCGAGATTGGCGAGCACTTCGGCGATACCGCTCATGCCCGCGCCGCCGATCCCGACGAAGTGAATGTGTTTGACGATGTGTTTCATTGCTTTCCTTCCTGGCGCGCGAGCGCGACGGCTGCGCACACCTGTGCGACGCGATCCGTGGCTTCGGGCTTCGCGAGCGCGCGCGCACGCTGCGCCATGTCCGCGAGCGACGCGCGCGTTTGACGGCGCAACCACTCGGCGAGTTTCTCGGGCGACAAGTCGCGTTGCTGCACGACGAGGGCCGCTTCCTGCGACGCCAGGAATTCGGCATTCGTCGTTTGATGATCGTCGACCGCATGCGGGAACGGCACGAACAGTGCCGCGGCGCCGATCGCCGAAATTTCGGCGACCGTCATCGCGCCCGAGCGGCAGATGACGAGATCGGCGTTCGCATAGGCAGCCGCCATGTCGTCGATGAACGGCACGAGCTGCACGCTCCCGTTCGGCTCCAAGCCGGCTTGCGCGTAGTTGGCGCGCAGGGCGTCGATATGCTTGGCCCCGGCCTGATGCACGATGTGCGGCCGCTCGTCGGGCGCCAACAGCGCAAGCGCGCGCGGCACGACTTCGTTGAGCGCCGCCGCCCCAAGGCTGCCGCCGACGACGAGCAAGCTCAAAGGACCGCTGCGGCGCGCGTAGCGTGCCTGCGGCTCCTCGGCATGCGTGAGCTCGTCACGCAGCGGATTGCCGGTCCATTCGGCGTTGGGCAGCGTCTCGGGGAAGGCCACGAGCACACGCCGCGCCAGCCGCGCGAGCACCTTGTTGGCGAGCCCGGCCACCGAGTTCTGCTCGTGCAGCACGAGCGGGCAGCCGGCAAGCGCCGACATCACACCGGCCGGGAACGTGATGTAGCCGCCCATGCCGAGCACGACGTCGGGCCGCACGCGCTTGAGCGCGCGACGGCTTTCGAGGCCGGCACGCAGCAGATTGAGCGGCAGCATCAGCTTGGTCTTGAGCCCCTTGCCGCGCAGGCCGCCAAATCGCACGAATTCCATCGGAATGCCGTGCTTGGGCACGAGCGACGCTTCCATACCGGCCGGGTTGCCCAGCCAGACGACGCGCCAGCCCCAGGCGCGCATGCGATGCGCCACCGCGAGCCCCGGGAACACATGCCCGCCGGTCCCACCGGCCATGACCATCAGTGTGCGTTGCGGTGTGGCGCTCATACCTTGCCTCCCCGCATCAGCACACGATTCTCGTAGTCCACGCGCATCAGTACGGCCAGCGCGACGCAATTGAGCACGATGCCCGAACCGCCGTAGCTCACGAGCGGCAGCGTGAGCCCCTTGGTTGGCAGCAAACCTAGATTCACGCCCATGTTGATGAATGTCTGCGCACCGAACCAAATGCCGATGCCCTTGGCCATGAGGCCCGCGAACGTGCGATCGAGCGCGAGCGCCTGACGCCCGATCTCGAACGAGCGCCGTACGATCCAGTAGAACAGCAGGATCACGACGAGCACGCCCACAAAGCCGAATTCCTCGCCGATCACGGCGAGGATGAAGTCGGTGTGCGCTTCAGGCAGGTAATTGAGCTTTTCGACACTGCCGCCGAGCCCGACGCCAAACCATTCACCACGACCGAAGGCGATGAGCGAGTGCGTGAGCTGATACGCCTTGCCCTGCGCGTAACGGTCATCCCACGGATCGAGGTAGGCGAAGATCCGCTCCCGCCGCCACGGCGAGGCCCACACCAGCAAGGTGAACGTGCCGACCGCCGTCGCGACCAGCCCGCCGAACAGCTTGCCGTTCACGCCGCCCAGGAACAGCACGCCCATCGCAATCGCGGCGATCACCATGAACGCGCCCATGTCGGGCTCGAGCAGCAACAGCATGCCGACCACGCCGACCGCGAACGCCATCGGCAGAAAGCCCTTCGCGAAGCTGTGCATGTACTCCTGCTTGCGCACCGTGTAGTTGGCCGCGTAGATCGTCACCGCGAGTTTCATGATCTCGGACGGCTGCATATTCATGAGCCCGAGCGGAATCCAGCGGCGCGCACCGTTGACGCCCTTGCCGATATGCGGGATCAGCACGATCACGAGTGCGATGAGCGCGACCAGGAAAAGCTTCGGCGCGAACTTGTCCCACACCGACACGGGGATGCGGAGCGTCACGACAGCCGCCATGGAAGCCACCATCAGCGAGGCGATGTGACGCACGAGGAATGCGTAGTCGTGATAGGCCGCGTACTTGGGCGAATCGGGCATCGCGATCGACGCCGAGTACACCATCACCACGCCCAGGCCCAGCAACGCGATGACGACCCACAGCAACGCGTGATCGTAATCGAGCATGCGCGAGCGCACGGGCCGCATACCGCTGACCGCGCTCGCGAGGCCGCCCGCCGACGTGGACGCCCCGCCAGACTGGCCACCGGCGGAGGCGTCGCGCGCGAACAGGCGCCGTGGACCGAAGCGATCGGACCAGTTCATAGGATCAATCCTCGCTCGGCCGCGATGTCCTCCACCGCGCTGCGGAACACCTCGGCGCGGTGCGCGTAGTTCTTGAACATGTCGAAGCTCGCGCAGGCCGGCGACAGCAGGACCGCGTCACCGGGTTCGGCCAGCGTACTCGCCGCGCGCGTGGCCGCTTCGAGCGTCGGGTGATCGACGAGCGCGATGCCGGTATCGGCCAGCGCAGCCCGAATGCGCGGCGCGTCGCGCCCGATCAGCATGACGGCACGGCACCAGCGCGCGACGGGACCCGCAAGCGGCTCGAACTCCTGCCCCTTGCCGTCGCCGCCCGCGATGAGCACCACGCGCTGGGCAAGGCCGTCGAGCGCGGCGACCGTCGCGCCGACGTTGGTGCCCTTGCTGTCATCGACGTAATCGACGCCGCCGACCGTTGCGATGACCTCGACGCGATGCGGCTCGCCGCGATACTCGCGCAGGCCGTGCAGCAGCGGCGCGGCCGGCAGGTCGATCGCACGTGCCAACGCGAAGGCCGCCAGCGCGTTCGCCGCGTTGTGCAGGCCGCGGATGCGCAGCGCATCGGCCGGCATCAGGCGCCTGATCGTGAGATCGATGGGCGCGCTCGCCTCCTGCTTGCGGCGGCGCGTCGACGTGGTTTCGTCGAGCGGATCGCGCTCGTATGCCTGCACGAGCCAATTGATCCCGTTCTCGCGCGCGAGGCCGTAGTCGCCCACGCGCGTCGGCTCGTTCAGGCCAAACGTGACGAGCGGCGCGCCACTGTCCGCCGCGGGCGCGAGCGTCATCGTGCGCGCGTCGTCGCGGTTCAGCACACGCACCGTGCGCGGCCCGAAGATGCGTCCCTTGGCCGCGGTATAAGCGTCGATGCCGCCATGCCAGTCGAGGTGATCCTGCGTGATGTTCAGCACGGCTGCCGCGTCGGGCGCGAACGAGTGCGACGTCTCGAGCTGAAAGCTCGACAGTTCGAGCACCCACACGTCGGGCAACGCGGTGACGTCGATCGCTTCCGCGAGCTTGTCGAGCATGGCCGGGCTGATGTTGCCAGCCACGGCGACCTGCTTGCCTGCACGTTCGCACAGCAGTCCCGTGAGACTCGTCGTCGTCGTCTTGCCGTTGGTGCCCGTGATCGCGACGACCTTCGGGCTATAGCCGCTCGTGCCCAGGTGCCGGAGCGCCTGCGCGAAAAATTCGAGCTCGCCCCACACCGGGATGCCACGCGAGCGCGCGCTCTCGATCAGCGGCCGCAAATCGTCCGCGAGCGGCGACAGCCCCGGGCTCAACGCGACGAGCTCGATGCCGCCATCGAGCAACGAGGGCGAAAACGCGCCGCCGACGAACTCGCAATCGATGCCGTGCGCGGCAAGCGCAGGCAGGTTCGGCGGCGCCTCGCGCGTATCGGCCACGCGCACGCGGCACCCGTGGCGCGCACACCAGCGCACCATCGCAAGGCCCGATTCACCGAGCCCCAGCACGAGTACCATCGGCCCTTGCCGATCCGCAAACATCTCGCCAAACATCGCTTGCTTTCCCTTTCCTTTAGCGCAACTTGAGCGTCGACAGGCCGATCAGGCACAGCATCAACGTGATGATCCAGAAGCGGACGACGACCTGCGTCTCCTTCCAGCCCGACAATTCGAAATGGTGGTGCAACGGCGCCATCTTGAAGATGCGCCGCCCTTCGCCGAAGCGCCGCTTCGTGTACTTGAACCAGGTCACCTGCAACATCACCGACAGCGTCTCGGCCACGAAAATGCCGCCCATGATGAACAGCACGATCTCCTGACGCACGATCACGGCGACGGTACCCAGCGCGCCGCCGAGCGCGAGCGCACCGACGTCGCCCATGAACACCTGCGCCGGGTGGGTGTTGAACCACAAGAACGCCAGGCCCGCGCCGCCCATTGCCGAGCAGAATATGAGGAGTTCACCGGCACCGGGAATGTGCGGAAAGAGCAGGTACTTGGAATAGACCGAACTACCCATGACGTACGCGAACACGCCAAGCGACGCGCCCACGAGCACGACGGGCATGATGACGAGCCCGTCGAGCCCGTCGGTCAGGTTCACGGCGTTGCTCGCGCCGACGATCACGAAGTAGGTCAGCGCAATGAAGCCCCACACGCCGAGCGGATAGCTGATCGACTTCAGGAACGGCAGCATGAGGTCGGCACGCGCGGGCAGCCCCATCGACAGCCCGCTGCGAACCCACGCCATGAACAGGTCGAACACGCGCACGTTGCTCGCCTCCGACACGCTGAACGCGAGGTACACGGCGGCGAACAGGCCGATCACCGATTGCCAGAAATACTTCTCGCGCGACGACATGCCGCGCGGGTCCTTGTAGACCACCTTGCGATAATCGTCGACCCAGCCGATCACGCCGAAGCCGAACGTCACGAGTATCACGATCCAGATGAAGCGATTGGTGAGGTCGGCCCACAGCAGCGTCGACACGGCGATGCCGATCAAGATCAGCACGCCGCCCATCGTCGGCGTGCCCGACTTCACGAGGTGCGTTTGCGGGCCGGTCGTGCGCACGGCCTGACCGACCTTCATCTCGGTCAGCTTGCGGATCACCCACGGGCCGCACACGAGCCCGATCGTGAGCGCGGTGATGGTCGCCATCACCGCCCGAAACGTCAGATAACTGAACACGCGCAAAAAGCTTGCGTCGTTTTGCAGCCATTGCGCCAGCACCAGCAACATGCTCGTCCTTCTCTTTCAATGCGCACCGGGCACGGCGCCCGGCGCAGGGGGTTGCGATTCGATCAGTGCGTCGACGATGCGTTCCATCCGCATGAAGCGCGAGCCCTTCACAAGCAGCGTCGCACCTGCGCCGAAGCCGGCTTGCAGCAGGTGCTCGATGAGGACAGTCAGGTCGTCGAAATGATGGGCTTGCGCGCCCGCCGCGGCCGGCTCCGTCTGGCTGCCCGCAGCGTCGAACGCGCGGCACGCATCGCGGCTCGCCTCGCCGAACGCATACAGCGCCGAGAGACCTCGTTCGCGCGCATACGCGCCAATCTCGCGATGAAACTCCGGACCCTGGTCACCGACTTCGCCCATGTCGCCCATCACGAGCACACGCGGTGCCGGTTGCGCGGCGAGCACGTCGATGGCCGCGCGCATCGAATCCGGATTCGCGTTGTAGGTGTCGTCGATGACGGTCGCGCCCGCGAGCGTGCCGCGCGCGGCGCGCTTGGCTTGCAGGCGTCCCTTCACAGGCGTGAACGCCTCGAGCCCGCGACGGATGGCGTCGAGCGGCACGTTGGCGGCCAGCGCAGCGGCGGTGGCCGCCAGCGCGTTGCGCGCGTTGTGCTCGCCGAGCACCTGCAACGTGGCTTCGAACACGCCCGACGGTGTCTCGACCCGCAAACGGTTGCGCACGAGTTCGCCGATGACGGCCGCCGCCGGTTGGGCGGCGCTCCGTAGCGCGAAGTCGATCACGCGATTGCCCGTCGCCGCGACGCGCCAGATGCCGGCATAGGCATCGTCGGCCGGGAACACGGCGATGCCGTCCGGGCCGAGCGCGTGGATCACGCTCGCATGCTCGAGCGCGACCGCTTCGACGGTCGCCATGAACTCCTGATGCTCGCGCTGTGCATTGTTGACGAGCGCGATCGTCGGTTCGGCGAGCTTGGCGAGCAGCGCCGTTTCACCGGGATGGTTCATGCCGAGCTCGACGACGGCGAGCTGGTGCGCATCGCTCAAGCGCAGCAGCGTGAGCGGCAGGCCCACGTCGTTGTTCAGATTACCGGCCGTCGCGAGACGTGCGGCCTCACCGCAGGCTTGCGCAAAAATCGACGCGATCATCTCCTTGACCGTCGTCTTGCCGTTGCTGCCCGTGACGGCCACGAGCGGCCGCGTGAAGCGACGGCGCCAGCCACGCGCGAGTTCGCCGAGCGCCGCACGCGTGTCAGGTGCGACGAGCGACGGCACCTGCCAGTCGGCCGGTACATGCGAAACGAGCACGGCGCTCACGCCGCGCGCAGCCACGTCCGGCAGGAAGTCGTGCGCATCGAAGCGCTCGCCCTTGAGCGCGACGAACAGGTCGCCGGGGCCTGCTGTACGGCTGTCGGTGCTGACGCGATCGAATGTTGCGGCCGCGTCGCCCTGCACCGATGCGCCGTCGATGACTTGTGCCGCGTCGGCCAGCGAGAACATCGTCATTGCTCGCCTCCGCGCGCGTGCGTCGCCCGCGCTGCCAGTGCGAGGCGTGCGTGATCCTGATCGGAGAAGACGCGTTTCTTGCCCATGATTTCCTGTGTCGCTTCGTGCCCCTTGCCGGCCAGCACGACGACGTCGTCGCGCGCCGCGCCGCGCACGGCCTGCAGAATCGCGCCTGCTCGATCCTCGATGCGTCGTGCGCGGCTCGCGTCCTGCATGCCGCCGACGATCTGCTCGATGATCGATTGCGGATCCTCGCTGCGCGGGTTGTCGCTGGTGACGACGACCACATCGGCCAGCCGTTCCGCGATCGCGCCCATCCGCGGCCGCTTGGTCGCATCGCGATCGCCGCCGCAGCCGAACATGCACACGAGCTGGCCGCCGCGCGCCTGCGCGATCGGGCGCAGCGCATCGAGCGTCTTCTCGAGTGCATCGGGCGTGTGCGCGTAATCGACGACGACGAGCGGCTCGTCGTGCTGCAAGCGGCCACCCAGACGCTGCATGCGCCCGTTCACGGACTCGAGCTTGGCGAGCTGCGCGAGCGCCGCGGCCAGCGGCACGTCCGCGGCCAGCAGCGCGCCGAGCACGCCGAGCAGATTGCTGACGTTGAACGCGCCGAGCGTCGCGACTTCGACGTCGGCGTCACCCCAATCGGAAGACAGATGGAACGCGGTGCCCGTAGCGGTCGCGCGCACGTCCGTGGCGATGAGCCGCGCGTCGGCTGCCGGTTCGTCGGCGATCGCGTCGATGCCGTAAGCAATCGTGCGCACGCGGCCTCGCGTGGCCGCGATGAGCTTGCGACCCGCCGCATCGTCGCGATTGACGATGGCGGCGCGCAGCCCGGGCCAGGCGAACAGGCGCGCCTTCGCGGCTTCATACGCCTCGAAGGTGCGGTGATAGTCGAGGTGGTCTTGCGTCAGATTCGTGAACAGCGCGATATCGAACGCCGTCCCGTTCGCGCGGCCCTGGTGCAACGCATGCGACGACACTTCCATCGCTACGGCGCGCGCGCCGGCGCTGGCCAGCTGCGCCAGGCTGCGTTGCAGTTGCGGCGCATCGGGCGTCGTAAAACCGGTGTGCACGAGCTGGCCCGGCATCCCGCTGCCGAGCGTGCCGATGACGGCGCACGGCGTACCGAGCGCCGTGAGCGCCGCGGCGATCCATTGCGAGCACGACGTCTTGCCGTTCGTGCCCGTCACGCCGACGGCCAGCATCGTTTCGCTCGGCGATCCGTACCAGCGGCTCGCGATCTCGCCGGCAAGCGCATCGAGCGCCGGTACGGCAAGCGCGTGCGCGGCGTCGACGGTGCCCCCGAAACCTTCGGGCTGATACAGCACGGCCGCGGCACCCGCTGCAAGCGCACGGTCGATGTGAAGACGATTGTCTGCGCCGTCGACGGCGTACGCGAGAAACACGTCGCCGGCCGCCAGCGTGCGCGTATCGGCGTGCAGGTTGGCGCCGGGCGCGACACGTGCGCGCAGCCAGTCGAGCGCATCGGCGACGAGCCGATCGGTATGAGGATCGCGGGGCGCGCTCATCGAATGACTCCAGGGTGATTGCGCGCATCGGCCGACACCGTCATCGTCTTTTCGGACGACGGCGCAGCCGTCTTGGCAGTGTCGTCGGAGACGACGAGCTGCTTCACAGGCATGTCAGGCGGCACGTTCAGCGAACGCAGCGTATCGCCGACGATCGCCGAGAACACGGGACCCGACACGTAACCGCCGAAGTGGCTGCCGGCCGTCGGTTCGTCGATCGACACGGCCACCACGATGCGCGGGTTGGGCATCGGCGCCATGCCGACGAACGACGCGCGGTATTTCGAATGATCGTAGCCGCGGCCCGCCTGCTTATACGCGGTACCGCTCTTGCCGCCGACGCGATAGCCGGGGACCGCCGCTTCGGGCGAGGTCCCGGCAGACGACACGACGCTCTCGAGCATCGTGCGCACTTCACGCGCGGTGGTCGGCGAAAAGATCTGCGGCCCCGACGCCGGCTGGTTCGAGTCGTCCTTGAAAATTGTGACGGGCACGAACTGCCCGTCGTGCGCGATGGCCGTGTAGGCGCGTCCGAGCTGAAACAGCGACACCGACAGACCGTAGCCGTACGACATCGTCGCCTGCTCGATGCGCCGCCAGCTCTTCCATGGCCGCAGGCGGCCCGCCGCTGCGCCCGGAAATCCGATCTTCGGTGCCTGCCCGAACCCGATGCTCGTATACATATTCCACATCTCTTCGGGCTTGAGCGTCATCGCGATCTTGGTCGCGCCGATGTTGCTCGACTTCTGGATCACGCCGCCCACCGTCAGAACGCCGAAGCCACTGTCGTCGGTGATCGGCGCGCCGTCGAGCACGAAGTGGCCGTTGCCCGTGTCGACGAGCGTCGTCGGCGAGACACGGTGCAGATCGAGCGCGAGCGACACCGTAAGCGGCTTCATGATCGAGCCCGGCTCGAACACATCGGTCAGGATACGATTGCGCAGCTGCTCGCCGGTCAGGTGCGAGCGATCGTTCGGGTTGTAGGTCGGATAGTTGACCAGCGACAGCACTTCGCCCGTGCGCACGTCGATGACCATCGCCGCGCCGGCCTTCGCCTTCGATTTCTCGACTGCCGCCTTCAGGTTCGCGTAAGTGATGTACTGGATCTTGCTGTCGATCGACAGCTCCACGTCCTTGCCGTTGTGCGGCACCACCTGCTGATCGACATCCTCGATGATGTGGCCGATGCGGTCCTTGATGACGTGCCGCATGCCGGGCGTGCCAACGAGGCTCTTCTGATCGCCGAGCTCGACGCCTTCCTGCCCCTCGTCCTCGACGTTCGTGAAGCCGATCAGGTGCGCCGTGATCTCGCCTTCGGGGTAGAAGCGCTTGTACTCGTCGCGCTGATAAATACCGGGCACGCCGAGCGCTATGACCTTGTCGGCCACGTCGACCGGCACCTGGCGCTTCACGTAGACGAACGTCTTGTCGCCCGACAGCTTGGCGCGCAGCTCCGCGCTCGGCATGCCGAGTAGCGAGCTCAGCGCGTTCAACTTGTCGGCGCCGAGATCGTCGGGCACCGACTCGGGAATCGCCCAAATGGCGCGGACGGGCAGGCTCGTAGCGAGCACGAGCCCGTTGCGGTCGAGAATCTTGCCGCGCGTGGCCGCCAGTTCGATCGTACGCCGATAGCGGCTATCGCCTTGCTTCTGATAGAAGGCGTTGCCGGGGCCTTGAATCCAGAAGGCGCGCGCCGTCAGCGCGACGAACGCCATGAACAACAGGAACACGACGAGCTTGGAGCGCCACATCGGCAGACGCACGGATAGCACCGGGCTCGCCGAGAACGTGACGCGCTTGCGGTTCGACGCGTTTTTCATCGCGCGCCTCCGCGGTTGGCCGATTTGACAGAGGCAGGGACGGCAGCGCTCGCGCGCGCCGGTTGTTTCGCCGCTGGCCTGCCTGCGCGCCCCTGCGCGGGCGCGCTTGCCACGGCGACGGGGATCGGCGCCTCGGCCGCGACGCTCGCGCCGGGGGCGAGCGTCAGATATTGCGTGCCGCCCGTCGCGACCGCCTGCATCTTCAGCGAGGCGGTGGCCACCTGCTCGATGCGGGAAGTCTTGGACAGCGCGCTTTGCTCATATTGAAGCTGCGCATAGTCCTGTTGCAACTGACGCTCTTCCGATTGCGCGCGCTCGAGCTGCACGAACAGGCGCCGCTGCTGGTTCGTCGCATTGACGACCGACAGAGCACAACCGAGGACAACGATCAGCAGGAAGATGTTGAGGCGGCTCATGGCGCGACGCGCTCCGCGACGCGCATGACCGCCGAGCGGGCACGCGGATTGGCCTCGACTTCAGCGGCGCTGGCAAAGACCCGGCCGATGATTTTGAGCGGCGGTTGGGGCAGATCGACGGCGCGAATCGGCAAGCGACGATCGACCGCAGGCGCACTCGCGTGCGTCTGCATGAATCGCTTCACGATTCGATCCTCGAGCGAATGAAAGCTGATGACCACCAGCCGCCCCCCTTGCTCCAACAACGACAATGCCGCCTCTAAAACGACTTGCAGCTCCGCAAGCTCTTGATTGACGTGAATCCGTATAGCCTGAAAGGTGCGGGTTGCCGGGTCCTTACCCTTCTCGCGTGTTTTGACGGCGTGAGCCACGATTTCGGCAAGCTCCCGCGTGGTGACGAGAGGCCCAAGACGGTCGGACTCTGCCCGGCGAGCAATAAGCGCCTTTGCAATCTGAACAGCAAACCGTTCTTCCCCATAATCTCGAATCACCTCCGTCAGTTCCTGCTGCGTCGCCCGCGCGAGCCAGTCGGCCGCGGACTCGCCGCGCGTCGGGTCCATCCGCATATCGAGCGGGCCGTCGGCACGAAAGCTGAACCCCCGCTCGGGAGCATCAAGCTGCGGCGACGACACGCCCAGATCCAGCAACACGCCCGAGAGCCGCTCGATGCCGCGCGCCGCGATGGACGGCGCAAGCGATGCGAAGCTCTCATGCACGATCTCGAAACGCGGGTCGGCAATGCGCTGCGCCGTCGCGATCGCTTCGGGATCCTTGTCGAAGGCGATCAGGCGCCCCGCTGCGCCGAGCTTCGCGAGCACCGCACGGCTGTGCCCGCCGCGCCCGAACGTGCCATCGGCATACACGCCATCCGCGCGTGTCACCAGCGCATCGACCGCTTCTTCGAGCAGCACCGTCTGGTGCTGCAATTCGTTTCCCATCGCAGCGTCCTTGTTCCTACCCGCGATCAGAACGTGAAATTCTTCAGCGCGTCGGGCATGCCCTGCGCCATTGCCGCTTGCTCCTTGGCTGCATAGGTCTGTGCATCCCACAGCTCGAAGTGGCTACCCATACCCAGCAACATGATTTCCTTTTCGAGGCCCGCGGCCATGCGCAGCTCCGGCGATACGAGGATGCGGCCTGCACTGTCGAGGTCGACGTCGGAGGCATTACCGAGAAAGATCCGGCGCCACCAATGGGCGTCCATCGGCAGCGCGGCGATTTTCGTGCGGAAAATTTCCCATTCGGGGCGCGGAAAGAGAAGCAGGCAGCCGTCCGGGTGCTTGGTCAGCGTCACCCGTCCTTGTGCTTCGCCTTGCAGCGCTTCGCGATAGCGAGAAGGCACCGACATCCGGCCTTTCGCATCAAGCGTCAGCGCCGACGCCCCTTGGAACACTCTCTTTTCCCCCGCCCTGCTCGTCCGGAAAATCCGTTCGAAATGGTCCGATCAATCCACAAAAATACACTTTCTCACACTGTCTCCCACTTTAGAGGAACACCCCAAACCGGTCAAGGGAGAAACGGCTTTTTTCGACGAATTTTGTTTGTAAGAACAAGGACTTACGCGCGACCGTTCACGCAGCATGCAAAAATGGAAAAACGTTAAAAATGAATGGACTACTGCATGTTGTGAAGGTGATACGTGAGAAGCGGGCAGCAAATGCGTGAGCGGGAAGTGGTTCTGCGGGAGAAGCGGGAGGGCGAAAGCGAGATGATCGACCGGCTAAACAACGATCGGGCGACGCTGGCGCGCCACCCGGATATCGGCATTACACGTAATAAGCAGTGCGCGTCATGACTTTCGAGGCCGCTCGCATCACTGCGCGAATCGGCATCGGCAATTCCACGCCACCCGCATCGATTGCCGACTTGCCGTGCGCGACCTCGTCGACGCGCATCTGCTCGACAATTGCGCGCGACTGCGCATCGGACTCCGGCAGCATCTTCAAATGCCCTTCGAGATGGCGCTCGACCTGACGCTCCGTCTCGGCCATGAAGCCAAGGCTCACCTTGTCGCCGAGGCTGCCGGCCGCCAGACCGATCGCAAGCGCGCCGGCATACCACAGCGGATTGAGCAGACTCGGGCGCGAGTCGAGCGATTGGAGCCGCTGCGCGGTCCAGGCGAGGTGATCTTCCTCCTCGCGCGCCGCGTGCTCGAACGCCTCCTTGAGCGCCGGCGAGCGCGTTGCGAGCTTTTGCGCTTGATACAGTGCCTGCGCGCAAATCTCACCGACGTGATTGACGCGCATGAGCCCTGCCGAGTGGGCGCGCTCGGGGAGCGTCATTTCGGTCGTCGCCTGAGCCGACGGCACCGGGCGGCTCATCCGGCTCACGCCAGCCATCGAGCGCAGGCCTCGGTCAAATTCGGTGATCAACTCGTCCAGCGTCATCCAATTCTCCAATGTGCGCCGACATGGCTTCGCATTGCACGAAGCGCATCGACGCCGCCGCCCCGTTGCTCGGGAATGGCCTATCGCCTGATCAATTCGGCGTAAGCGGCGGCTAATCGTGGATTTTAGACGATGTTGGATAGCCGGGGACAGCGCCGGCGCATTTCAAACGGCCGCAAACTGCTGTTTGCGGCCGTCATGCGACTACCCGTCACACGTTGCGCTCGGCCCCAACGGGCGCCGCGCTCTTTGCCTCGGCACGGGGCTCGCGCAATTCGCGCCGCAAAATCTTGCCGACGTTGCTCTTGGGCAGTTCCGTGCGGAACTCGATGATCCTCGGACGCTTATAGCCGGTCAGCTGTTCCTTGCAGAATGCGAGGACATCCGCCTCGGTCAGCGCAGGATCCTTCTTGACGATGACGAGCTTGACGGCCTCGCCCGAATGCTCGTCGGGCACGCCGACCGCGGCCACCTCGAAGACGCCGGGGAGCTTGGCCACGACGTCCTCGATTTCGTTCGGATAAACATTGAAGCCCGACACGAGGATCATGTCCTTCTTGCGATCGATGATCTTCACGTAGCCGCGCTCGTCCATCACGCCGATATCGCCGGATTTGAAGAAACCGTCGGCCGTCGTGACCTTCGCCGTCTCGTCAGGGCGATTCCAGTAGCCGGCCATCACTTGCGGGCCGCGGATGCAGATTTCGCCCGGCTGGCCCAGCGCGACCTCGTTGCCGTCGTCATCGCGAATCGATACTTCGGTCGAAGGCAGCGGCATGCCGATCGTCCCGCTGTATTCGGTTGCCGTCACCGGATTGCAGACAGCCGACGGCGACGTTTCCGAAAGGCCGTACCCTTCGACGATCGGCACGTGGGTCGCCTCGTACCACCGCTTGGCCACAGCCTCCTGCACAGCCATGCCGCCCGCATTGGCGCACAACAGCTTCGAGAAGTCGAGCTTCGCGAAGTCGGGATGGTTCAGCATGGCGTTATAGAGCGTGTTGACGGCCGGGAACGTATTGATCGCGTAACCCTGCAACTGCTTGATCATGCCGCCGATGTCGCGCGGATTCGGAATCAGGATGCCGATACCGCCCGTGCGCATCGTCAGCAGGCAGCACACGGTAAGCGCATAGATGTGATACAGCGGCAGGGCGATGACGTTGACGATCTGATCGACGTCGTCGCGTTTCGTGGCGGGCTCGTGCCATGCCGCCGATTGCAGCACGTTCGCGACGATGTTGCCGTGCGTGAGCGTGGCGCCCTTTGCCACCCCGGTCGTACCGCCCGTGTACTGGAGAAATGCGATATCCGAGCGTGTCAGTGGCGCGGGCGTGAACGTTCGGCTCGCACCGTCGGCCAGGGCGTCATTGAATTTGACGTGCCCGGGCAGATCCCACGCCGGCACCATCTTCTTCACGCGCCGCACGACGAAGTTGACGATGAGGCCCTTGACGCCCATCAGGTCGCCCATCGACGCGACGACGACATGCTTGATCGCCGTATTGCGCACGACCGACTGCAACGTCACCGCGAAGTTCTCGAGCAGCACGATCGCCTCGGCGCCGCTGTCCTTGAGCTGATGTTCGAGCTCGCGCGGCGTGTAAAGCGGATTGACGTTCACGACCACGTAGCCCGCGCGCAGGATCGCGGCGAGCGCCACCGGGTATTGCAGCACGTTCGGCATCATGATCGCAACGCGTGCGCCGCGTGCGAGCCCCCTCGACTGCAACCAGGCGGCGAACTTGCGCGACATCGCGTCCAGTTCGCCATAAGTAATCGACTTGCCCATGCAGACGAACGCGCGCCGATCGCTGTAGGTGCGGAAAATCTCATCGAGCAATTCGGCGGCGGAGGCGTATTGCGTCGCGTCGATTTCGGCTGGGACGCCGGGCGGATACGACTTCAACCAGATTTTTTCCATGCGGCGTCTCCCCTACTTTTCGAATGGTCGTGCTAAAAACCGCATCGTAGCGGGTCGCCCCGCATGAGACAACCGGATTAGATACCGACTTCCAACTTCTATCTGTGCGCCATCATGCGCGTTCGACCTCGACGAGACAGTCGTAGAACGTGGCCGAGCCGCCCAGATCAGTCAGCGCTTGGCTCGTGACTTCGTTGGCATTGCGCCCGTCCGGCGAGAGCTTCTTCCACCAGATCGACAATCCGACAACGACGCCCTGCTTGGCGCGCTCGGTCACGCGTGCCCGCGCCGTCATTGAGCCGCGGTCATTGAAGATGCGCACGGCTTGGCCGTCTTCGATGGCGCGCGCGCCCGCATCGATCGGATGAATATCGAGATGCGGCTCCCCCTCGGTCAAACGCAGGCTCTCGACATTGACGAACGTGCTGTTGAGGAAGTTGCGCGCCGGCGGCGAAATCATCGCGAGCGGATAGCGCGCAGCCAGTTCGGGTGAACCGTCGATCGATTCGTAGGGCGGCAGATAATCAGGTACTGGATCCTCGCCCGCCTTCTCGAGCAGCGTGCTCACGAACTCACACTTGCCCGACGGCGTACGAAAGCCGCCTTCGGCTAACGGCGCATCGGGCAGCTTCAGCTGTACCCAGCCTTTGTCGTTGAGCGTCTGCCAATCGACGCCTTCGAGTGCCGCATTGCCCCAAACGAGTGCAGCACGCGCGACGTCTTCGTCGCTCTCATACAGTGCCGGTTCGTCGATACCCATGCTGCGTGCGATGCCGCGAAAGATTTCGCTGTTCGGCCGAGCCTCACCGACCGGTGCGATCGCGGGCTGGTTGATCATCACGTGCGTGTGGCCATACGACTTGTGAATGTCGAAATGCTCGAGCTGGGTCGTGGCCGGCAAGATGAGGTCGGCATAGTCCGCAGTGTCGGTCTGGAAGTGCTCGAGCACGATGGTGAAGAGGTCTTCGCGTGCAAACCCTGCGGCCACGCGCGCCGAATCGGGCGCAACGGCGACCGGATTCGAGTTGTAGACGATCAGCGCTTCGACTTTCGGACCAAAGGCTGCATCGCCGGGATGCAGCAGCGCGTCGCCGATCGCATTCATATTGATGATGCGCGGCAACGCCGACGGCCACCCGGGAATCAGATCCGGCCGTTGCAACGCGTTCAAATCGAGCGGCGCCCACCCCGACGACGACAGCAGCAAGCCGCCTGCGCGATCACGCCACGCACCGGTCAGCGACGGTAGACAAGCAATCGCACGTGTCGCGTTGCCCCCTCCGCGTACGCGTTGCATGCCATAGTTCAGACGAATGGCCGATTTACGCGTGCGACCGTAAAGCCGCGCGAGCTCGACGAGTTCCTGCTCGTCGACACCGCAAATTTGCGCGACGCGCGCAGGCGGATACGCCATCGCCCGCTCCTTCAATGCCTCGAAGCCGAGCGTGTGATCGGCAATGTACGCATGATCGAGCAGGCCCTCGGTGATGAGGACATGCATCATGCCCAGCGCGAACGCACCATCGGTACCGGGACGCAGTGCGATGTGTTGATGGCATTTCTCGGCGGTCAGCGATCGATACGGGTCGATCGCGACGAGTCGGGCCCCGCGGCGCTTGGCCGCCTGCGCACGCGTCCAGAAGTGCAGGCTCGACGCGATCGGATTCGCGCCCCAAATCAATATCAGGTCGCTTTCGTCGAAGAACTCGACGTGCATGCCGATGCTGCCGCCATACGTGTATTTGAGTCCGGCCGCGCCTGCTGCGGCGCAGATCGTGCGGTCGAGCCGCGAAGCCCCGAGCTTATGAAAGAAACGCTGAGCGACGCCGTCACCCTGCACGAGACCCATCGTGCCTGCATAGCTGTACGGCAGGACGGCTTGGGGCTCGCGCCGCACGATCTCGGAAAGACGCGCGGCAGCCAACGTGAGCGCCTCATCCCAGCTGATCGGCTCGAATCGCCCTTCACCTTTGGGTCCGACACGCTTGAGCGGAGTCGTCAATCGCTGTGGGTGATGCACGCGTTCTGCGTAGCGGCTCACCTTCGTGCATAAGACGCCCTGAGTCGGTGGATGATCGGGATCGCCGATCACTTTGACCGCTTTGCCGTTTTCGACGGTGACGCGCATCGCGCAAGTATCCGGGCAATCGTGCGGACATACGGCGCGGGCAAATTCGGTGGGGGCGTTCATGGTGGTCATCCCAAGCAGCGGCGATTCGATTCAGCTCGCAATTTTATACGCTCATCCGCCATACCCGTGGCGAATCGTCGCGAAGGGAGTCAGCGTAGAATGACTTGACTGGCTCGCCTTGCGCGGGCCCAGAGTGAGTGCGCTACAAGGGATCGAAGTTAGTGCTGAAGCACTAACTCCGGTCGACAGCTGAGGCGCCGACTCTGGCCGAGATGTCCTCAATGAATCCGATCCAACGTCAATAGAAAGTCGAACGCATCATGAAACTCATTCCAGAAGTGATAGCCGCGCGAGACGAAATCCAATCCCTCCGACGAACGATCCACGCCCACCCCGAATTGCGCTACCAGGAAGTGCGCACGGCGGACCTCGTTGCGCAAAGCCTCGAACAATGGGGCATCGAAGTCCATCGCGGACTGGGCAAGACAGGTGTGGTGGGCGTATTGAAGCGTGGCACGAGCCAGCGATCGATCGGCCTTCGCGCCGATATGGATGCGCTGCCGATCCAGGAGCTCAACAGCTTTGAGCATCGCTCGCAGGAAACGGGAAAGATGCATGCGTGCGGCCATGACGGCCATACGGCCATGCTGCTCGGCGCGGCGCAGTACCTGGCGAAGCATGGCCAGTTCGACGGAACCGTCGTGTTCATCTTTCAACCGGCGGAGGAAGGCGGCGCGGGCGCGCGTGCCATGATCGACGACGGGTTGTTCACGCAGTTTCCTGTCGACGCGGTGTTCGGCCTGCACAACTGGCCAGGCATGCCGGCAGGCTCGTTCGGCGTGATCGAAGGGCCGATCATGGCCTCGAGCAACGAATTTCGCATCGAAATCAAAGGCGTCGGCGCTCATGCTGCGCTACCGCACAATGGCCGCGATCCCGTGTTCGCTACGGTTCAGGTCGCGAATGGGCTGCAAAGCATCATTACGAGAAACAAGAAACCGATCGACACTGCGGTGTTGTCGATCACGCAGATTCATGCCGGTGATGCACTCAACGTGATACCCGACACGGCGTGGCTAGCCGGCACGGTGCGAACGTTTACGGTAGAAACGCTCGACCTTATCGAAGCAAAGATGCGCAAGATCGCCGAAGCGACGGCTTCGGCCTACGACTGCTCGGCCACGATCACCTTCAATCGCAACTATCCGCCGACGATCAATAGTCCTGAAGAAACGCGTTTCGCTGTGGACGTCATGCGGAAAATCGTCGGCTACGACAACGTCGACGACGCGACGGAGCCCACCATGGGCGCCGAAGATTTTTCATTCATGCTGCAGGCGAAGCCAGGCTGCTATGCGTTCCTCGGCAATGGCGACGGCGCGCATCGCGAAACCGGACACGGCGCAGGCCCGTGCATGCTTCACAACGCCAGCTACGACTTCAACGATGAATTGCTGCCGGTTGGCTCGACGTATTGGGTGCGCTTGGCGCAGCGTTATCTGTCTTCGTCGGCAACGATTTGATTGGATTGGGGCGCATCGTGCTACTCGAGCGAGTAGCACGGGTAGCTTTAGCGGTGGGATCGAGTTTTTTGAGGCCGTAAAAGCACAAACCCCCGGGGCTTGGATAAGCGCACCGGGGGTTTGTCGATTGGGGAGCCTGACGATTACCTACTTTCACACGGGAATCCGCACTATCATCGGCGTGGAGTCGTTTCACGGTC
>NZ_RBZV01000020.1 GCF_003628145.1 Trinickia fusca
CAGGCGGCTCAACGAACGTCCGCGCAAGACACTAAACTTCGATACACCGGCTGAACGATTCCATCTAGCTGTTGCATCGACCGGTTGAATCCGCAGTCGACTGCTGCCGGCCGCATCAGGCAGAGGTCGGCCAAGAGCAGTCCTCGGCGAGGTTCGGCCAAATGTCTGCGTCAGGCAGTTGATAGCTGAAGCTCGACCAGATGGCGGCGAGTGACCACACCACCTCAAATCGACATCGAGTCAGCGAAAGCCTGTAGAGCACCGCAAGCGCCCTAGAGAAGGAAGAGATCTTCGTCCTCCGCGAAGGGCTGACTGAGGTGAACCTTGCCGCCTGGTTGCTCACTTACCAACGTTTGTTCAATCCCAGGGAACGAATCGGGGAGCTCGAAGGACGCGCCAGTGCCGTGCAACCTGTAAAACAATTGCCCCCGTTGATAGCTGTATTCACTTGCGATGTCATCAACGGGCAGTTGCTCTTCACCCGAGACGATGAAGAGGCCTCTCCCGACTGGCTTTGTGACGACAACGCCAGACAGGAATTGCAATGGAAATTTAAGGCTAGGGCCTCTGTAGCGCGGCGAGACCACGTCACATGCGTAGTACATTATCTCCTGAGCCGTGCGTTTGTGCCCGACTACAGCTTGGTACAACAGGATTGCGTCCACCGAACAGTCGGGTCTAGCAATGGCTTCTCGCGCGTAGCGGGTCAACTCCTCGACGTCTGCTGAGCCGTGCACCCGCATAAAGATCACATTGCTGCACCCAGGAGCTCGTGGCGAATACTCGTCAAGCTTTTTGATCGCAATATTGATGTTCTTCTGAAACCTAGCCCGCTCATACTCGGTCTGAGTACAAGTCACATTGCAAGTGTACGAGCCGGGCAGAAACTTCGGATCGAGAATCCTTCGCATCTGGATGGATGCCCCTCTTCTAGGGAACAAATGAGGGGCAATCTCGCCGGGGCGAATGGGCGACCGCCGCAAGGTGGCGGCGATCTCTTCGAATGCATCCGTATCCAGATGCGTGCGAGATCGGATGACGGCCTGCCACCCGCCTCCCGAAGCAAGGACGCGCCGACGCACGATGTTGGCTAGTCTCGCGCTCTCAAACCGGAACTGCTTCTCTTGCTCTGAAATATCGTGGTTTTTAATGGACACCCGAAGCGTACACCCGTCTTGACCCGATACCTCGGCGTCATAGCCGGGATGATGCTGTTTCATGGGTCGAACGTTCATGCCACGAGCAGCGAGGCTACCAAGAGTGACGATCTCAAAGATCAGGCCGTGAGGACTCTGCGCTTGGTTTCGAATATCTCGTGCGGTATCTGCTAGCCACTTCCTGTGCTCCGCCTGCAACTGTTTAATGAAGAAGCCAAGCGACGCGACCTCAACTTTGGCGAGCTTGTCGGTTCGTCGCCAAATGGCCCTTAGCCGATGCGGCGTGGACTCCCTGAGCCAGATCGGGTTGAAGAGGGACTCGACGAGAGCCCGGTATGTGCCGAATTCTTCCTGAGACATCAAGGCAAGGTGGGAAAAGTTCGTTCTTGGTATCAGTCGATGACCATGATCGCTGAGGCAACGAGAGCAACGCCAATGATGATGACAAGCGCTGCGATACGATTGAGCCAAATCGCTTCAGTTCGCCAGCCAGCATAGCAATCCCAAAGTACCGCTGCGTCGGACGCCGCTATTGCGGATTACACAGGCCCGATTTGACGCAACGTCCTCTTCACGATTTCCCTCTTGGCCAGCTGATCAAGGCGGCTATTTAAGTATACTCAGCATCTACACCAGCAACACATAGCTGCACCGTCAGGCATGTTTGCACAGTGTTCATTATAAGGCGAGCTGCGCCTTTCACTGCGCAGAACAGAGCCGCGAGTTTGTCAGAGGTACGCAGATATGTTGGCTCATCGACTACAGTGCCCATGGCCGAACGACTTGTCTCCGGCAGCAAGGTCAGCGGCGCGAGGGACCGCAGCGGATCGGAAGGCGACCGTCCCGTCGACAGGGCTAAATGACTCCAATTACTGTGGAGCAGATTGGTCACCTAGGAGATAGAAGCGTATGCGGGATGAATTGATGACCGAAGCTCTATGCTGGGAACTCGAATCAAAAGTCACGGTGGACTATGCGTATACCGCGAGGGCCGGGTTTGAACTCGCCTGCTATTGCCCACACGAAATCTGCCTCGTCAGGGTGTACCCGAAGAGAAGGGTCAACACGTATTTCTATGCTCCCGACAGACACATCACCGGCTGTCCCAATGAAGCCCGCTCTACGGAATCCTCGCTCTATCCCGGACTACCCAAGCCACGAACCCCAGACGTGCGGTCAAAGCCAGTACCAAACGTACTAGGTCCCGGCCCAACGATCAAGGCGAAACCGAGAGCACCTACGAAGACGGAACTATTGCAGCTTGCCGTGGCGGTACGGGCGCTCCCCGCAGTGCATCCCGGGACGCTCGAAGAAGTGATTGATGCTTGGACATGCATGACGCCCGATGAACGCGCCACGCAGCCGTTAGCCGTTGCGGGCCGGAACTTGACGTACGAAACGGCGTTCACATTTCTCGGTGGCGCTACCGACCACATCGACTCGTTGAACGCGCGCGACCGGATCATCTTCGGCGCGGCTACCGTGGTTGAGCGGGATTACTGCTTTCTGATAGAAAGCAGAAAGAAATTTCAACACGGAACCGGCAAACTCCCTCTACGCTTGGTGTCGACGAAACGGAACGTCGTTCCAGCGTACCTTTCGGAGATGACCGGCCAGAGAGCGACCCTGTTTTGGCACGGCGTCGCCCCGGAATTGGCCGACAAAGGAAACGCGTTCCGCTTTGAGGTTGATTCCCGCTCCGCTTATGCCGGAATCGCTTTGAGAGTTGGGGAACTTGCGCCCTGGACGGTCACAATGACCACGAAAGCGTCTTGCGACGGAGACAGCCGCTGCTGAATGAATACACTCGAGGAAAATCTGGCGGGGCTGCGCGAGAAGCGGGCCGAAGAGGCTCGTACGCGCGGCGCCGCAGCACCTTTCCAGAACGACGCTAAGCCGCTACTTGATCGCTACGATTGCGAGCCGGCGCTGACCACCAAGATTGAGGCGCGGCCACGCGGCACCGGCTTCGATCGCGAGGCGCTTTACGAGATGGTAGTGATCCCCTCGAAGAGTCTTTGGACATATCGCATGGCAAGCGTCTGCTGTTCAACTTGGAGCCGACGCTTGAACGCACCGTCGGGTGCCGGTCCAAGTGACCACCTTTGGCTGGCAAGTGCGGCCCGTCGCCCCTCCTTCCGATTCGCTGCATGGAGGCGGCTGTGTACACGATCGCTCCGTCGGCAGTTAGGCCGTAGTGGACATTTCGGGCGCGAGAGCTAGCAACTTGTAGTGACCGATTCATGAACGGCCGAAGCTCGCGACTCCGATCATCGTGTACAGCTGGCAGATCGCCCAGCGTTTGTCTTCCTCCGAGAAACTCGAAGTGGACGACATGGTACTCTAGGGCTCTCCAAGACAAATACCATCTACCTCCAAAAAGGTGGCGGAAAATCCACTGCTCTCATCGCATGCCTGGAGCAAGTCATGACGACTCTTGCACGCTATTTGTTTCCCCGTGCCCATGGCAAGGAAGCTATCGTGGCACTATCAGCTGTCGTTGCCGGCATCATCGGTTCGATCGCGACCTTGGTAACTTTGGCGATGATGATTCTCGACCATTGACCGATCAGTACAGCGGGACCACTCATATGAGTCTGCTGTCAGTCCGCCAGTGCTGGGCCTGGAATCCCCAACGCGGTGGCGTCACATAGTGCAGCTAGCCTGCAATCTGGCGAACAAAGTACTGGCGCCCACCGTCGAGTGTCGGCTAGGAGACCAGTTCGAGTTCTTGACGCGCCGCCCAGCCTGGCACCGCTCGTAGCGCTCCGTTCCAGCGGCCACCCAGGCCCGTCCCCCACGTGGCAGAGGTAGTGAGGCGCCTAGTCCGGGGGGTCTGTCTCAATTGGCAAAAACACCACTATCATGCGTAGGCCCCACTTTGCATTTGCGCAAGCAAGGAACCGACGAGTTCTTGTCCCATGACAATGTCCATCAGTTCGGCCGGCCTTCGCCCCCCGAGCGCTCCGTAGGGCGCTCCAGCCACTTCCCCACCCACGACGCGGCATTGAACCCTTCGGAGTTGCCGGACTGATCGACCAGTATTTGTACCTGACCAATGAGCTTCGACATCCCGACAAGACGCTCACCCTGTGCCGTGGACAAGTTTTGGTCGGCCTTCGCTTTGCGCGCGACGGTCGCGCGCGGAAAGCCCAGCCGCTTCATCAACTGCTCGTCACTTGTGTTCATCCGGGCCGCCATTTCGCCGACAAGGCCGGCGCGCACACCATGCTTAAGCCACTCGATTCGCTCGATCGGCGAGGCCAGGAAAACCGCTGCAAAATCGAGCAAGTTGAACTGCGGACGCCACGAACTACGCGCAAGGGAAGTTCTCACTTTGTGTGTCGTCGCGGGTCTCGCTCGCGTGGTCCCACTTGACCTAGAAGCATTTGTCATTGTACTGGCCACTTGAAGCCGTCTGGAAACAGGAGTTCGCCCCGGCACAACGGGTCACCGGGTGGCAGAGCGGTGACAATCCATATGCCAGTGCGGTTTGCGCCGGCGGTTGAATCGTAGTGATTCATCTTGTCTCGCCAATCGGAACCCGGCCCCGGCTTCATGCCATGCTGGAATTCCGCGGTAGGCCAAGGGGCCGCCCGATGTGTGCAGCAGTCACCGAATGATGTCCGATGCCACTATGATAGTCCGCCGTAATGGAATATTGGCCAAGCACGTTCACCTCCGGGTCGGAATGGAAAGCTACGAGCCGTTCGCGGCGATTACATACCTCGTGCCGACCTGCCTAGCGACTCCCGACCAGAGATCAGGCACGGCAAATCTGCGGTTTGTAGCAATCTTTTCGATCTTATCGAAGATTGATAATTTTGCTACAAATGACCGAGGTGCATAGACGAAGCCAACATATACAAGCCCGAGCCAGTGCCGCTAGCCGATAGCGCTTCCCCATCGAACACGGGATATAGCATGGCGTCGTGCTACAAGCCTGCCTCCATGCACCACTTCTTCATTTCGAGGAACCTCAATCAAGATAGCGATCGTTGAAACTGATGTCACTCCGACATCGCCGCCGGCAGATCACCCCTAAACCAGAAATGTCATCTCACGAACGAGTCGGAGTCACGACGCTTTCTTGAGGCTCCCCCTCTCGGCGATCATCGTCGTCGCGAGGAGTTCCCGATAGCTGTCATCTCCACTCTGACATATCAATTCGGACTGCTTCTTACTGGCAGGCTTATTCGAACCTGTCACACCAACAGGCTCCCGTTCATACTCTGTCCAGAAATGACCCCAACTTCCGAAGGTAATCCCCCCGTTTTCCACGGGGTTCAGAAGTAGTAGAAACTAAGCGGCCATGGCCAGCCGTTGCTTTGGCGTAAATCCGCCCAGGGCCATGTTCGGGCGGTCGTGATTGTAAGTCCACATCCAATCGGTCGCGACACGCTGCACGTGATCCAGGTCTTCCCAGTGATACTGCGACAGCCATTCGTATCGCACGGTCCGGTTGAATCGCTCGACATACGCATTCTGCTGGGGCTTGCCCGGCTGGATGTAGTCGAGCCGGATGCCGTACTGTCGACCCCATTCGGTGATCGCGGCGCTCAGGTACTCGGGTCCGTTGTCACACCGGATCGCTTGCGGCCGGCCACGCCAACCGATGATCTGTCGCAGCGCACGAATCACACGTTCCGACGGCAACGAGAAGTCGATCTCCCCTTGCACATTCCGATCTGCCACGTAGACATGCACCTCGCGCGGCTCCTCGTTGAATGAGACGAAGGCAAGCGGCACATCGTCAATCCGAAGATACATCGCATCGCTATCCGAGGCGTGGAAAATAAGGATAGCGCCTGTCTTTCCCAACTTCTCTGCGACGACGTTCGCAATCGCTTTCAACGATACCCGCAAAACAACAGCAGGCTCCATTTCGCCGGGCGCGGCGAGTTCCTCAGGACGAATCAGCCTATATGGGTGGTTCATGGCGCAACTCCGACCTCGTCAATTGGAACGATTACAACATCATCGCCTGACGGCAAGGGAACAGTAACAGCAACCGTACCGTTTCTATCCGGTACAGGTTAGATAGCTTTGCCAAAAGCAATCCCAACTCCGAAACAGCCAAACGACCGCAAACAGATGCAGCAGGACGTGTATGTTCTGAACGGGCAACCACGTCAGCCGCGTCACGTACGCACGCGCTTGCTGTTCGTTCGCAGGCAATGCGAACAATTCAGGTATTGAGCGCAGTGGCATCGCCGCCTCGAGAATCGACGTTACACATCGCGATAGCTGCAGTTCGCCTGATCCACTTCGCATCCCCAGTGCAGTTAGCCTGTTTGTATAAGCTCGCGCTGCTCTTTCTTTTTCAATGAAGACGTCAGGCGCCAGTGCAGCGAGAGACCCGGCGGCGATGGCCAGACTTCTCAGCAAGAGAGCCCGGTCGGGTCCAGGATTTGCAAGTAAACAGGTGTCCGATGCTTGTGCAAAATGCTCCTTCCCTGGCAGCAACCAACTGTAACCGCCGGACCTTCCAATCGGTTTCATGGTCTCGCGAAGTTCGCAGTTATGGGTAGGGCATACCCAGACGCCAGGATATTGATGGGCACGGTGCCAATACGCGACCTGAAACTGCTTGATGTCTTCATCGATACATTGTTCGCACGCCTTTAGCGGATGAGCCGCGGAAAACCGGTTCAAGAGCATATACAGCGGATACCTGAGCGACCCTGTCATCGTACTTCGCACTGTTCGAATGATGTCACCCACCCGCTCTTTTGACGTCAATGGAAAGTAGAAGGGCAGCAGCGTGTGCCTGAATACGATCTCCTCTACGCTGCCAAGCTGCCTGCCAGTCCTCGCGACGAACGCGTCAAGGCGCGACGGAACATCATGCTTGCTTCCGGCGCGCGCGTGCTCGAACAACTGCAGACAGGTATCTGAGTCGCGCCGATTACATGCGACGATATGGTGGCGACTCGCGAGACTAAAAATCGTCTCGTCTGGCAGCCATCCCCCGACGGGCAGTGGAATCCGCAGGTCTAACGGCACCTGGTTTGGAGATGCGATTGTCATTTGAACTTGCGCCTACTGATCCGTGGAATCGGCAGCTATTACAGGCACGCGCGCGAAGCGCGGACAACGAACGTTGATCGCGACCATGTCAAACATCGCTGCTCCCGCTTACGACCCGCTCCTGAATCGTTGCCGCCCCTCCGAAAGGGACTTTGCAGATACAGGCTTCTTCACTCGCGGCCCATTTGATCGCCGACTTGCCGCAGTGCCAACATTCCCGACGGTCCCGCCCGCAGCAGCATATGCCTTGGCTTCCGGTGGGCTTAACGCAGCGACAACCACCTGCTGTGCCACGTCTTTCATGAGCCTGGCCTGGTAAAACCTCTGACGTGCCTCCTTGACATTTGACTCCACGTCGAAGGGACAGACAAGATCCTTCCTTCCTGAGGTTGCGCCCACTTCCATACTCGCCAACTCTTCAACATCGGCCCGGTGGATCTGATAAAGAGTGGACCTGTATGCCCAATCGAAATCACAGCGATCCGCGCAAGACTTGCCGCTCTCCCGGGCGTGACCGTAAGCGATGGAAAATAGGAGCAGGAGCTTTCGGCGGAGCGCAAAACTGTACCTATGCAAAAGTTCGGCATCCCTTCGTGGGTCGAATTTCAACGCACCGTTCGCCACACGAAGCACCTCCTCCAGATATGCGACCCACCCGGCTAGCTCATCGGCACACTCCAGACAATCGGGCAACATGACGAGCGGGTTCGATAGCAACCTGTCCCGATACTGCTGCGCACGTTTCGCCAGGCCATGAACCATGTCGTAGTTGGCAGAGTACAAAAGCGGTGGGCCAAGGTAGGTATGAAGTAGCAGCGTCTTCGCGATCCGGGTCGTCGCGCCGCTCTGTGCGAGGAACTGCAGCTCGTCTAGCAATATTGCCGATACGCCGTCACGAAAGACTCCGCGTTGGGCAAAGGGCATCACCGCGCTGACACTGCCCACCCGTTTTGAGCGAGCGGCCCCGCTCGAGGGTAACGTATGCGCGGTGTGCGCCGGATCGCCCCACCGCGCTGTCGATTCGCGCAGCGAGTTGAAAATTGCTGCCTCGGTGTCATGCTCCTTCACCGCCAGGTAGAGAAAGCTGCGCAGAGGAAGCGGATGGCCGAGGACATCGCACTCCGTGTCCGGCAACAGCCTCAGTAACGCCTTAAGCAGGGCGCTCTTTCCGCTACCTGCCAGACCAGTAAGGCAGATCGCAGGACGGGGGGCCAGTTTGACGGACTCGTCGAAGTGGTACAGCTGGGACATGAAAGCTCGGGCATCGACTTCCGGAAAAGCCGCTCGCGAATATGCCCCCGCGACGTCGACGATACGACGAATAACTCGGATGCCGGACGGCGTTGCAATGAAAATCGTCTCTAGCGCGCTGAGCAAGGTCTCAGCGGCCGTACCGGCAGACATCGAATCGAGTAGACAGACTGGTTCCGGCAGGAATTTCGTTCGTGTCGCAATAGTTCTGTCGTCGAGATCGAGAAATCGCTTGGCCCATGGCGTGAAGTCCTTCATAGGGTAGACCTCGGAGTCACGGCATCACGTTCCGCCTTCGACTGTATCTGGCTCTTTCCGCGGCCTTTAGGCCTGGCCGAAGCCCAACTGCCGGCGGCGGGATCTTTGCCTGTAGCTGCCTCGCATGCCTGCTGGTACTTCAGTTCCTCACCAATAGCGTGCTCCCGTTGATCCGACCGCATCGCCGTGAGTTGCTTCGCCTCAGCGGCAAGGTGAATGGTAGTGGAGTACAACTGCGCGTCGTCATCGCGGATGGGGAGTTGCGCGTCGACGCGAACCAGACGGTGGTCCACCTCGATCCAGGCGTGACGAACGCACAGATTCATGCCATAGCCCGGCACCCTCAGCGTCTGCGACCGTGGCAGTCGTTGGCGAAAGCCCGCCGCTTCCAGTTCCGGCGACCCAAAGCTGCGAGCATGGAGCTGCAGCGAATCCCGCGTTGCCTTGAACTCAACCGGTGTCAGGAAGGCACGAACTGCTTCATCAAAACTGATCAGTTCGGCGCTCGTGCGACCGCGTTCGTCAAGCCATCGCCAAATACTCATCGGATTTGGCACGACACCGCGTTCGATCATGTCCGGTGTCAGGCGGTCGCTCGCGTCACTGCGCCAATTGTCTCTAATTGCTCGCAGTATCTCTTGCTTTGCTGCATCGACGGGCGTCAGTGTGCTTTCAAATTTTATGGGTCGTCCTTCTGTCCGGACAGTCCTGGGGTGGGAAGACTCGACGGTCGCCTTATCCCTCGGCGAGAACGACGCCGTCAACTCGCGCCAGGGGATGTACCGGCTGTCGCCTAAAACGGTTTCTGCTGCCCCCGGCCCGCGGTCGATCGACAACTGCGCGGGTATGCCTGCACATGGCCAATCCTCTTCACTGATCTCAAGGCCAAAGAGTTGAGCAAATTCAGCCTTCCGCATGGACGCGCAAAAAAGTGCCATGCGGTAGGCATCTGCGGTCTCGCTTCCCCAAGCAAAACCAATACCCGCGACCACACCTGACAGGACATCTACAAGTCGGACGACGCAGAACTTTTCGTCGGACGCGCTTCCACCGAAATCGCGCAGCCGGTCTTCCCTGTAGTAGCCGTCGGCTTCTGCTCGCTCGAACAGGTTCGCAACGCCCCGACTATATCGCCCCTGGTCCGGAGCCAGGCGATGGCGGACACGGGCAGCCCCGTACACAGCCTCGCTCAATTGATCCGGGCTATAGGCTTTGCGCGCACAGTACGTTACCTGGTTGATCGTCGGGAATGGCTTGCTGTCACGCGACACGATGCGTAAATCCGCGCCTTTTCCCACAGTCGTGCAGTTGAAATTGTTCTTGAGAATCTGAGCATAGATTTCAACCCGCTTTCTGCCGATATCCATGTGCTTGACGTAACCAGCTTCGATTGTCCGGCGAGCCTCTTCGTCGACATGAAAATAGGCGCCACGGCCACCGCGAGGCGGAAGGCCCAGCGGGTTGCCCGTGAATTTGCTTTTGCGGTCCCAGTGTCCAATGCGAACGAACGAAGGGTAAAGCGCACGCGCGTCGCGCCCGAACACCAGGTAGCAGGAGAACCACAAACGTAGCCGACCAGGATGGCTCCTCGGAGCAAATTTACGTGCCAGTGCTGCGATTGCCTGTGAAGGGTCGCCTGACCGGAATATTTGATCAGAGCGACACAGTAAAGGCTGAATCTCAAACAGACGTGCCGTCACCCTATCAATGTTGGAGTGCTTCCTGCGGCCCCTGGCGGTCTCGATGCTTTGTACGTCGATCCCTTCAAGAGACTCCAACCAGCACGGCAACGATGGTTGTGTGCAGCTCACACGAATCGCGCCGTCAAGAAGCCCAGACTCAAAATCCGTCCTCGCGATCCGGCGTATTTCCGCGCTCTTCTCCTTTGCGTCTACGAACTCGACCAAAAAGGTCCAGGTTGGCGAATGAGCGTTATCCAGGAGGTGCAGTTTCGCTGACTTCGGGATGCCGCCGTACCCGTCGGGAAATTCAAGCAAGGACCCGACGTTCATTTCGCACCTCGCACGAACAACTGTGCATACCGATCGAATGGGTTAGTTCGTTCTGGCCTGAGCGGCACATTGACGAGCACCGGCTTAAAGAGATCAACAACCAGCTGACGACGCCAGATCGCCTGGTACAACACAACCAGACAATCCTGCCGTTCGCACCGGAACTGCTTACCCAGGTCTTCCAACAGATCGAGCGGCGCGCATTCCGTCCCGACGATGCCACGAAAAGCATCAACCATCTCCTCTCGCTGGGATTGCTGCAAGCCGGCCCCCCGACTGTCCCATGGAAGCAGCATCCGCAAGTTATCAACGAGCGTCGGATCAAAGGTCGTTCGGGTAACCCGATGCGTCGGAATCCCGCCTTCCTGGTAGCAAACCTCCTCGATCTGGTGACGCGCTCTGGCGCGCATCACGCTTTCAGGGCTTCGACGACGAAGTGGCCGCAGGCCCTGCTGCTCGCCGAACGACTCCTCAGTGAGTTTCACAGTCCAGTTCACCCCATATGCACCCACGGCATCACGCAAAATCAGCAACAGATCGCCAACCAGAGGCACCGGCACGTGATAGGCGCCCTGTGCATCCTCAGCAACGAATCGAGGTTGGTATTTCGTGAGCTCAAGCCGCTCGGCCACGCGAATTGTTCCGGGCAACCACAGCAAATCGAAACTTGCGTCCTCGTAGAGCGATGCGGGGTTACGGGCTGGCTCGAGCGGTAAGCATCGCTGCTCCTGCAAATCGACGAGCGCTGGACAATGAAGCGCCACAACGGTGGCGGCAGCCTCCGTTGTACTCAAAGCATGAACTGACCTCTGAAGCCTGACAGACAAGATCTGACTACAGCGCGACAGGCTTGGCGCTTCCCCGCGGACAGCTTTGATGGCTGGTTGATACTGGGCGCCGATCCTTTCTACGCCCTGACGACTTTCGTAACGCCGAACCAACGCCATCAAACGGGACGACTTCGCTGCTGAACGAGACGATTGCATTGTGTTCCCTTGATCGAGTGAGCGATGCCTACGCACCCGACGAACGGGCACGCAGAGCTGATGCGACACCAAAAAAAGGGAAAAGCAGAACCGACAACTTCGCCTTGACAACCGCGAAGTTGTGGACGACGATACATGTAATCGCAACCTGAAAGCGATATGCACGTCCAGAAAGGCCGCATGCTCCTGCAAGAGCTGCGGCCATTTTGCTTTTCCCCTCCGATTTCAATTGTTCGGCATGGGCACCTCCTGTTGAGTTTCGGTTGGCTTGTCAGTGCGGCTTGACGGCCATGTCATCGGGTTCGGCGTTCCGGCCGACGACTTTATCCCCAGCGCAACCGCGATCCGGTGCGCTTCTCCACGCACGCCACGCGTGCGTCCTAGCAGCACGGCATAAACCGAGTCCGGGTTGAACCCATGCGCGTGTGCCCACTCGACGACTGTTACACCGTGAGAAGCAAAAGCGTCCCGAACTTCTTCGCGCGTTCTGTTGAGCAAGATTGTGGGAACTTGAAAAACGATGAACAAAGTGTATTCATTTCGATCATTTTTTTCAATAAAATACTAAAATAAATATATATCAACATAACACGTATCAATACGCCGCCATTAAGCATTTTAATTCCAATTAAATAAATTTCCTTTCAATCAAAGCGATAGTGACTTTCCCGTCATAGACGATCACTGGCTGCGATGTCGAACGCGGATGCCATTTCACCGGGTGGACGCTCATCTACGACCTGGCGCCCATAGGCCGCGACTGCCGTAGGACCAGTTCGCACATGGCACGCACTGTAGGCGTACATCAGCCCGCCACCTACCTTGCCACATTGAGTGACGCTTGCCTGGATCGCACTACTAACATCAATGGCCCACGTAGACCGCGATGCAAGACGACACTCCATACCGAACTCCAATGTCTGAAGCAATCGCTTTCGGCACAGGTGCATAACGTCCCACCATGTACTACGATGCATATATGTACTTTCTAGAGGCTATGATGTCACCGTCATCGGACCCGCGGCGCCTTGCGTTATCGCTCGCATCTCACTTCGCATCGGCCGGACTCACTCAAAATCAGCTTGCTTTGTCTATTGGTGCGAGTCAATCACAAGTAAGCCGCATCCTCTCCGGTCGCATAGTTCGTCGCACCAAATTGTTGGACAAGCTATGCATTTATGCAAATCGTCGACTAAACTTCGGCCGAGGGCGCGATGTGCGCCGAAACGCAGAACTCATGTCTGCGCTCACCGACGTATGGGATGGCAGTGATGAGCACGCCCATGCGCTCGCCCACGTCATTCGCAGCCTGGCGGAGTTGGACGAACTTCGCGAACGATTCGTCAGAAAGGAGGGAAGGCGCTGATGATCATTGTCGAACCAATGCCCAGTGAGCTCGGAGTCGCACACGCGGGGCGGATCTCATACCTCGCAGGCTTCTCGACGCTCGCTCATTTTCGCCAGGAAACGCTCGGCAAGTCACGAAATCACCGCAAACGTGACGAATTCAGGCAGCCATTCAAGGTGATCGCGGCCCGGCTCGGAATCGATCCCGAGACCTATCTGGCAAAGCACTCGCTGCTACCCTTTTTCTACGCCTGCCCATCGCACAAGAAAGAGTCTTACCGCTATCAAGATCTCGTGAATGGGTGGTTAAAGCCCGCTGACGGGCCGCTTCTGAAGAACCTTCGGTTCTGTCTGGAATGCGCCCGACAAGACGCACTTGATGCTGGTATCGATTGGTGGCGGCGGGAGCACCAACTGCCCGGCGTTGATGTTTGCATCCATCATTGCCAACCGCTCAACCTCGTACAAGACGACAGAGCCGCAGAGCGATTGCCCAGTTACTACATAAGAGACCGGAGATACGTTCGCGAAACGAGTCCTGACAGCGATGACGAGATCGTAGCAAGGTACCGGGCACTTGCCGTTTCTCTGCTAGAACGCCGCATTGAGCCTTCACATCTTCGAGTCCGCGTCGGACAGCGGTGCATTGAATACGCGATCGGGAGGGCCCGGAAACATCGTTCGTGCTCAACATCGCTTAGTCGTCACGTTCGGTCGCGGTTTCCACATGGCTGGCTGCAAAAGCATCGTCCCACGTTGCTGCACCCCGACTACGCGGGGCGCGACCTGATGATCGATGCGGCATTCTCCGGTCAGGGGGCTCCTGGGACGGCGATCGTGATGGTGCTTACATGTCTATTCGCCAGCATTGAAGATCTGAATACAGAACAAGTGGTACCTCGCACAGCGAATCGATCCGCTCAACCTTTAGTTCAAACCAACGCGAGCGATACGGCGCATGGATTCGCTAGCCTATTTGTTGCCATGCAGGGCGATTGCCAACGCATAGCTCACGCGATCAGCTGCTCGCACGATACCGTTTTGCGCTTACGACGTCGCTTTGGCCTGCCCGCCGTCCCGCGTTTGCTAACTGCAGCGCACCACGTGGCGTTTGAGAGAATTCTCAGAGCCAGCGACGTGGATCTGGCGCACTGGGGCATGGCAATGCGCCGGTACTGGGAGTCCCGGTCCTCCAGAGGAAGTAGTGGTGCAGAACTGGCAGAATTCCTGCGGATCAGCGGAGCTTAGTTCCAGAGTGCTTACGTGTCCTCGGAAAAGATAGAGTCGAAAACGCTGTGAGGGTTTTATGCGATTACGCGCCTTCTGCTCAGCAGTATCCGGTTTCGCGCGCAGGGCATCGAGAATCCCACTCAATCATCAACAGGCCGCCCAAACCCGCATGGTTAAAGGATTTGGCTGTTATCGGCATAGGCCTTTACCGTCGCTTTTACCGTCAGGAAAACACGCCCTTTTCTGGCACGGGATTCGGGACTATTTGCAGAGTGTCGACCTATCATCAATCAGCTTCAATCATACCGAATAGGCGACAAGACTTCCGGCTCTTCTGCACAGTGCTCTCCAAGGAATTGCCGGTTAGCACGAGGCTGGGTTGTCAGCTCGTTGGAACGCCGTAGCGCTTGAACAGAGCCTCGAAGAAGACCTTCACGTCCGCCTTAGCTGTGGGTGCCTGCAACTCCGCTGCCCCAAAGCGAAAGACTTCATATCCCGCGAGCTTAAGTTCGCGGTCGCCTCCGACCATCTGCGCATAGCGTTGCACGTCGGCGCTCCCCGCGCCGTCCGCGTAGTGGTGCTTGCCGTCCACTTCGATGACGACCCGCACGCCCTGCGGTAGCAGCAATAGGAAGTCCATCCGAAAGCGCAGAAGCGCATCCGGCCCTCGCTCCTTGACCGTGCGTGGGTCCCAGTGAAGCCAGACTTCCGGCAGCAGTGCCGGCAGGTTCGGCACGGCACTGCGGAATCCCTCGAAGAATGCATCGAACAGCAAGGACTGCGGCGGGGAATTGCGGGGCAAGCTGGCCTTGAGACGCGCGTACAGCAAGCGCTTGGCCTGCGTGGCATCAGCGATCTGCTCGGTATCGCTCCACCACTGCTGCAGGTCGTTCCAGCGCAGTCCGTCGTTGCCGATGGGGCGGTCATAGACGAGCACCTTATCAGCATTGGTGACGATCTCGATGTCGTTGTCCAGCGCGTCGCGGAAACGCAGGTCAGGTTTGTCGGGTGAGGCGAAGATAAGATTCTTCGGCCGACCTTTGATCGCCGCGTACAACGAGACCATCGAAAAGACCGGGTAGCCTCCCTCTGAATCCGTCTCGCGCAGCTCGACGCCGCAATTGTGCAGCGACTCGTTGACACAAGCGACGAAGTGGCGTTGCGCTACCTCGTCGGGGCGCACATCGGCCGATGCCAGCCCCTCAAGAAACAGCGCAAAGCGTCGATCGGAAGCATCATAGGCGCCCAACTGGTCGAACAGCGTTTCGGCCGGCCAATCCTCTGGATTGCGATGGACGTGCTGCTGGATCTCCGCGTGCAATCCCTCGGGCTTGCCGCCCAGCCAGTTCATCCAGTCATCGGCATCCAAGATCCACAACCGCTCCAAAAGGTCGTCGAACCTGCGAGCATCTCCATACAGCTCTTCGCTGTTGAGTCTTCGAGCGACTTCGCGCCGATACCGTTTCGGGATCGGCGGGCACCCACTATCGCGCCAGAGAATGTCTTGAATCTGGTTGCGTGTAGTGGCATTGGGCGGGTGGCGCACCAGCAGCTTGCGTGCAACCGCGGGCAGGTCGGCATCAGTTATCGCCTCGAAGCTGGCGGTCATGCGCTCACGCTTGGAGCCGTCAGTCGCGGGCGCGGGCAACCCCAATTCTTCGCAAAGCATCGGCAACATGGTATGGGTGCCGGCGTCTTTTAACCCCGTGATGAGCGGCTCCAACAGCGAACGAAGTTGCGCGTAGTCCATCGGATAAGACTCGACCTCGCAGCATCATGGCGCGCAGCAACGCGTCGATCTGACCGAACGCGTCCTGCTGCCTCTGTTCGGGCGTGCAATCGCCCAGCGCGTGCGTCTTCGACGAAACGCCTCACACAGGAGGGCCCGTATCCAACGCGGCATTCGCTCAGGGAAGCGCACGATTCATGTGTGCGCACATGACTAGGCTCAGGGACAACGCAACGTGTTTAACTGCACGGATTGCTGAACGGAACGAGCTTTTCTTGTGGTCGTCATGAGTCTTCATAGGCACCTCCTCGGTGAAATCAAGGTTGAAATCCAAACCAGCCTGAACGTTCTTACGAGCCTGGTATGTGCCCAACACATGAACCGCGAAGTGGGTGCTCCCCAAAGACAGTTTGTCTTCCCTCAGCGAACGCCTGCAATGCAGGTTGATTCATCGCCAACCACACAGAATACACCGCAGCGTGCCGCTATACAAGCCTCTGCAAGAAGTGCCGGGATGCGTCGCCGACAGCGATAGTCCTGCGCCTCCTCGCCGTCCGCAGGCTCAAGCGCAACATATAGTCCGGCTCGCCGCTTGGGGGCGAACCGGACACAGCGCACGGTCAACCCAATGCCAGCGTGGCTATCGCTTGTAAGTGATCGAGCACGCCTATATCGACGAAGACGCTACTCTGCTTCGACGAAGATGCGCGTCACCGACGAAAACGGCTGCCATTTCGGCACCCATGACTCAAGTTGTCCATCCTCACGAAGCCAATGATGCGCAGCACCTGGCAACATAGCCGGGTCCAGCGGAATCTTGGAGTTAGGATTGTGATAGACATCCATACCTTCGATCCATGTTTCGGTGTACTGAGGCGAGTTCACCTCATGTGCGAACCTTTGAGGCATCTCCGAGTTCGAATCCGGATTTGCAGCAGTGCCTTCACGCACTAGTCTCACCCGCTTTGATCCAAACCCGGCAAGAACGCCCATCCGGTTAAATTTGGAGATAGTTGCACTAGCATTGGCGATGACGGCACTGACGTTCTCCGCCCCAGGTTGAGAGAAGAAACCCGACGCGATCTCCTTCCTTCCCCAAACGTGCGTCGAAATCTTCGTCGGAGTTATTACGAGGCCGCCGTCAGCGCCCTTAGCCCAATCCCATACCGTTCCATATAGATAGATTGGTAGCGCCGTTCTACTCATCAGCATTGACATGGGAGCGTGAAAATCCTGGATGGCGAAGGCCAGCGGTCTCCCCTGAACATATTCCTTTTCCCAATACCTCTTCGCCAGCTTCGTCGTCAGAGGGCCTGCATATCGGATCGGCATGTACTGCCGTTGAAAGACTTGAATTTGTTCTTCCGTGTCTTGTAGTGGAGGTGGAACCAGTTCCCCCTTTTCATTCCGACTCGGATTGACGGTCGTCGCTTCTACACACAACTCTCCAACGACGCTTCGTGCGCAAAAATCAGGCATAGGAAACGCTTTATCGAATGTATTACCGGCCTCTACCAGCGTAGCGAACAGATAGAGTTCCCATAGCCTCGCATCGAAACCCGTGGTCTGGAATTGCTCGATAAAATTTCCATCCGCGTCCTCATACCACCGCATCATGGGTTTTATCAGATCAACTGCGGGGGAGTATCCTTCCGACGAACTTATCGTGGCGAAGTCACGATTGAGCTTTTCAGGTACGACGACGGGGGCGAAAAAATCAACAGGCCTCCCCCTCTCGTCGCCCTGCGCACGCTCCTCTTCCAAGTGAGCATAGATCTGCGATACCTCCTCGGATGCAGCGGCGATACTCGCTTCGAGTGCTTCAAAGAAGCCTGTCATGCCGACCCATCGGTAACGCTCTTTCAGATCTTTCGCCAAAAGCACTGCTGAGTAATCTCCATCTGCTCTATCTCGGACAATTACGACGAGTACGGCCTCCTCATGCGCTTGAAACCAATGCACCTCCTCGCCGAAGAGCATTGCTTCCGGCTGCCGGCAATATGCAGCTAGTGCTTCGAAGCGAATTCTCGCGATTTCTTGCATGCCCCTGCCCCGTTGTAACGATCGACTAATTATCCCCGTCATTCCTTTTCTTCGGAAATACGCGATCAGCGGCAATGAAAGCCTCCAACATGTGCGGGATCGGCGTCGCGGCATCAACCGCTGCCGCCCGAATGCGACCTGGCTGTCGTAACGGCCTATCAGACGTGAACCCTGTGGGATCAGCAGGTAGTGCGCGGTCGCGCGGTGTCGCACAGCCAAACGGTAGCTGCCGGCAAAATCGCGCACCGGCAGGGAAACGGCATCGGGAGAAGGAGTTAGAAAGAGAGAGTTGCGACATGATCGGCTCCGGTTCGAAATCGGGCGGGATTACCCGGAACCGACCGCCCACGCCGCAGCGCAAGCAGTCAGGGGGCGAAGGCGCAGCCACAGACGGCCGCCCGGACGCCAGCGCGCAAGGCAGCCCTTGAGCGCGAGGACGACGCGGGTAGGTTGAAAAAGCAAGGCCGGCACCCACGCTCGCGACCACAGCCCGGGCAAGCGGAACGCGCAGCGGCCATGCCGCGGAGGCGTTAGGGATCAAAGCCGGATGGCCGGAATTCGGCACAAAGCCCAGGGCGCAGGGCGCAGCCCGCGAGCCCGACGGCGGGACGCCGGGACGCTGTATCGAGGTCGCACGGCCCGGACATTGGACGATGACCAGACTGTCACCGCCACTTGCGTTGGATTCATTCGCCAACTTCACCTCGACTTGTGCGACAATACATCTAGTCCGAACATGAATTTTAATTTTTTTATATAAATCAATATATTAACTAATTTATGGGCGAAATGAAAGAAGAGCAATCAGATTTAGCCCAGATAGTCCGCCTGGCTCTGGCCGAGCAGACGGAAGACGTGCGCCTGTTCGCTGCACGGCTGGTCCGCAAGTACCGTGGGACGGCGCCCGACCTAGCCGAGCAGCTTGAGCTATTCCTGAAGTCGAAGCCGGCGCGCAGGGTCTCCCCAATGCGCAAGCTGTCGCCCCAGCCGTCGGCGACCCAAGCCCTGCCGGTCGACGACGAATCCCGCCTTTCGCTCCTGAAGGTGTTTAGGGACGAGCCGACGAAAGACGCTCCGCTACTGTCCTGTGATGTCGAGGATGCGTTGGGGCAACTTATCGCTGAGCGCCGCCAGAGCGACCGACTACAGGCCATGGGGCTGACGCCGACCCGCTCGGCCATCTTGGTAGGACCGCCCGGGGTCGGAAAGACACTCACGGCCCGCTGGCTCGCCGCGCAATTGAGGGTGCCGCTGTACGTGCTTGACCTGACTGCCGTGATGAGCAGTCTGCTGGGCAAGAGCGGCGTCAACCTGCGGGCGGCCATCGACTTCGCCAAGCGCGAGCCCTGCGTGCTGCTGTTGGACGAGATCGACGCCATCGCCAAGCGGCGCAGCGACGACAGCGACGTGGGCGAGCTCAAGCGCCTGGTCACGGTGATCCTTCAAGAAGTCGACGAATGGCCCGCCAGCAGCGTATTGCTGGCGGCCACCAACCACCCGGAGCTGATTGATCCGGCGCTGTGGCGCCGCTTCGATCTGGTGGTTCAATTCAAGATGCCCGATGAACAGGCCGTCAAGGAAGCCATCACGCGTTTCTTGGGACCGGACTACGCCCTCTTTGCCCGTTGGATCGACATCCTGGTGTTTGCATTCGCCGGGCACTCGTTCAGCGACATCGAGCGCGATGTACAGCGTTTCCGGCGCGCCGTGGCCCTGGGCACGACTACCGACGCCGATCTGGTCGAGGACTTCATGAAGGCGCGCGCTCTGGCGCTCGACAGGCAGGGCCGCATCGACCTGGCAGTGATGCTGGCCAAGCAAACCCGCCTGTCGCAACACGCGGTCTCCGACATCACTGGCGTGAGCCGGGACACGATTCGCAAGTACACCAATGACACGCCTGCGGCACGAAAGACCACGCCCCGGAGAAAGGCTGACGCATGAGCCAAACCAATTTTCTGATCGGTCGTGGCGAGTTGCTGACCCACGACATCGTCGGCCCGAGGCGCATGCCTGGCAAAGCTGAGGTCTACACCTTCGCCCAAGCGCGGGAACGGTTGGCTCCCCAGTTCCGCAGTGCTGCGGAAGCGCTGGACCAACTGTCCACTGACGCCTGTCCGGGCGACTTCGCGGTGGCCCGGCTGATGATGAACCCCAGCTTCATCGCTCGCTCCTACTTCCCGACCGCACTGTTGCGCAGCACGGGGCTGGAGTCCATTGGCAGCCGCACCGTCAAGGTCAAGCCGCAGGCTTGGACCCGCAAGGGGCAGCCGCAGGAGACCACGACGACCGAATTGTTCGTCGCCGGCAAGCGCAAAGCTTTCCGTAGCCTCTCACATTGGACGGAAACCATCGACGCGGAATCCGACGAAGGCGACGACCTGGCTCACATCGAACGGTTCGCCGCCTTCGCGCCGCCGGACCGCATCGTGAGCCTGGGCGGCCCAAAGGATCGCTTTTTCGAGGTGGGCCTACATCTGTTGCCGGACGAAGACCCGGCCCTGATCCAGAAGGCTTTCGTGAAGTTCGCCCAGCGGGATGGCGTGAAGGTCCATAGTGAAGTCGATTTCGTCGCCGGCAACCTGTGGTTCGTGCCGGTCGAAGGCAAGCAGCGCGAGGTCGAGAGACTAGCCAGCTTCGCCTTCGTCCGGGTGATCCGGCCGGTGCCCAAGTTGCGCGGCATCCGCCCCTTGCAACGCAGCGGCGGGCCTGCGGTGGCGTGCAGCCTTCCCATCGAGCAGCCCCTGTCGTCCGAACCTCGTGTCGCCGTCCTGGATGGCGGTCTGCCGAAGCACCACCCCATCGGTCCCTGGCTGCGCTCGTACCGGAAGCTCGACGAAGACGCCGACGATGACCCGGATGGCCCGGAGCACGGCCTGGGCGTGACATCGGCCGTGCTGTTCGGCCCGATCCAGCCGAGCGGAACGGCCGGCAGGCCCTTTGCACCGGTGGACCATTTGCGTGTGCTTGACCAGGAATCGGCCGGTGAAGAGCCGTTGGAGTTGTATCGCACGCTCGGTCTCATCGAACAGGTCCTGCTGTCGCGGTCCTACGAGTTCATCAACCTGAGTCTGGGGCCGGACCTTGAAGTGGAGGATCAGGAAGTTCATGCCTGGACCTCCGTCATCGACGAACTGCTCAGCGATGGCGACACGCTCATGACTGTGGCCGTGGGCAACAACGGAGAACGCGACCGCGAACTTGGCTACAGCCGCGTGCAGGTTCCATCGGACTGCGTTAATGCACTCGCGGTCGGTGCGGCCGATGACACCGGCTCGGACTGGGCTCGCGCACCCTACAGCGCGATCGGGCCGGGCCGCAGCCCCGGCGTAGTCAAGCCGGACCTGATGGCCTTCGGCGGCAACCCGGCGTCCAAGTATTTCCACGTCCTGGCGCCGAACGCGAAACCGGTGCTGACGCCACAGCTCGGCACCAGTTTCGCGGCGCCGTACCTGCTGCGCAGCGCGGTCGGTATCCGGGCAATCCTGGGCGGCAACCTGACACCTCTCGCCATCAAGGCCTTGCTGGTCCATGCGGCCGATCCTGGCGAACATGACCCGACCGAAGTGGGCTGGGGCAAGATTCCCGAGGACACCCTCGACATCATTACGTGCCCGGATGGCGTGGCTCGGGTGGTCTACCAGGGGGAGCTCAAACCCAGCAAATACCTGCGCGCCAGCCTGCCGCTGCCGAAGGAAGGGTTAACGGGCAATGTCCGACTGAAAGCCACGTTCTGCTATGCATCTCCTACCGATCCGCAGGATGCCGCGGCCTACACCAAAGCTGGCCTCGAAGTTGTCTTCCGGCCTAACGACGAAAAGATCAAGGATGGCAAGAGCAACGCGGACACCAAGGGCTTCTTCGACTTGAAGAAATTCGCAAGCGAACAGGAACGCCGCTCGGATCAGGGCAAATGGGAAACCGTGCTGCACGGGGCCAAGACCTTCCGTGGTTCCAGCCTCAAGAACCCTGTGTTCGACATCCACTACAACGCCCGCGACGGTGGTGGCCGGGCCGCCGGTGCCGAAAAGATCCGCTACGCGCTGATCCTTTCTGTCGAGGCGCCCAAGCACGCCGATCTCTACAACGACATCCTGCGAGCCTATGCCAAGACGTTGGTGCCGATCCAGCCGCAAGTGTCGCTGCCGATTAGGGTCAAGTAATTCATCTATCTTTATATTGGCGTCACCAGATATGGCCAACGACCGTTCCAGACTTATTCCGGTCCGTCATGAGCAGGCGGTCGATGAGTCTTTCGGATCTCTCTGCGGAGGTGAGGTAGTCATTCCAGCGACAGCAGATCACCAGCACGAAGCTTGGCGATTTCCGATTTCCGGCTTCTCTTGCGACTTAGTCATGCAGGGGCATCCCTCGAAACAGAAATGTGGGGTGTTCGCATGACCAACGGAAAAGAACAATGCACACACGAGAACCTGACTCGGCCGTAGAGGCCCTCGATGATCGCTCTCTGCTGACCAGGCTGACGCGCACTGACTGGGAGCATGACCCACTGTTCATTTCCGATGAGCAGGTCTTTCTCATGTTCCGCCGTGCTCGCGATGCTGGAAACGAGAGCCGGTTAGGAATGCTGTCAAGGGTGCTGTCACGGCGCTTACTGAGCCTCGCTAAGGGCTTCGCAGTGCGCAGCGGCATCTACCCCGGAAGCATCGGCAACTTGGACCAAGCCGCGGAAGAGTTGTCCCAGTATGTCTGGGAGTGCCTGGTCACGCGGCCTGGTGACGCAGCGCACGCCGAAAAGCTTTTTGGGCAGTTGTTCAAGCGTCGCGCACTGGACTTCCAGCGACGTTTGCTGGCCAAAAAGCGCAATCTCCAGGACAGCCTGGATGCCATGGACCGCTCAGACGAAGACGACGATCCCGACAAGACCATTCGCAAAGTGTCCGCGCTTCGGCAGCCCGCGACGCCAGCCGACGCCCTGGCCACCAAAGAAGAGCACGCGCAAGTTGTGGCCCGCCTCCAGGCCCTCCTAACCAAGCGAGAGCTCTTTGTTTACACGATGCTCTACGTCGAGGAAATGCTGGTCAAGGACATCGCTACCGCGCTCGGGGTCACGCCTCGAACCGTCAATACATACAAGAACAGCGCCCTCGACAAGGTCGAAGAGATGCGGAAGGAGTTCAAACGATGACATCACCCACCCGTAAGCTTTCACTCGAAGAAGTTCTGGACGAGTTCTTCTTCTCCGCTGACAAGCCATCACCCGCCATGGTTCTTCGCGCCTGCGAAGCCCACCCGGAATATCGCGAGGACATCCTCGAGTTCTCGGCACTCTGGTCGTCATACGAGGCCTCACCCGATGTCGCAGCTGCCGACGTGCAGGAAGTCTCTGACGAGTCCGTATCGCGCTTGCAGAGCTTCGTGCTCAATCGGCTTCACGAACTGCACCAGGGTTCTGCCTCCAGTTCGCAAGCTGAGGCTGCACGCAAGGCCGTCGAATCGCTCGCAGGGAAAAGTCTGAGGCAAGCTGCCGCCGCAGCTGGCCTTGGTGCTTCCGCACTGCTTCTGACGAAGGTTCTTACCAAGAGCATCGTCAACGTCCCCACCAAGGTTCTTCGCGACTTGGCCGCGCACCTCAATGTTACGCTTGCCGGACTTCAACAGTGCCTGGGACCATCTTTGGCAGGTGCCAAGAGCTTCAGAGCCAAAGGAATTCCAAACACCTCTGCTCAGGAAACTTGGGAAGCTGCAGTACGTTCACTGTCGGTCAGCGACGAAGAGAAACAGCGCCTGCTAGCTCTACAAACCAGAGAAGGTGACTCGTGACCCCGTTTCACACAGCTCGGGAGGCCGCGACTCAACTGAGGCACCAGCTGTTCGCCGACGCGGCGACATCGGGCATTCCATCGAACCAGGTCATCGACGCCGTAGCGGCCGAAAACGCCGAGGACTTCGACATTTCTGACGCGGAACCTGATGACGAAGCTCTCGGGACCGCTGATGCCGTTCTGGTCCGCAAGTTCCGACAAATCGTCGTACGTAACGACGTGCCGAGCGGCGAACGCGCCTTCCTCGTCGCACACGAGTTCGGCCACTGGAAGCTTCATCACGAAGGCCACGAGGGCTGCCACAAGGTCGTTGATTCGACCTTGAAGCCTGAAGACGGCGACACTTTCGGCGCCCAGAAAATTGAAGCCTATGGCGCTCGCGAGCGAGCCGAACTCCAGGCAAATATCTTCGCCAGAGAGCTTCTCCTTCCGCGCGCGGTGGCCCGTGGGCTCTTTCTCGCCGGAAAGACTGCGACGCAACTCGCGCAAGATCTAGACGTCCCCCTGGAGTTGGTTCGGCAACAGTTGCTCGATGGTTTGCTTCTTCCCGAGCCACCTGAGAGCAGTGATGAGCCGCCCCAGCCCATCACGCCGACCAAGGACCAGATAGCGGCAGCCACATCGTCGGCCAAGACCTCCCTGGTGGTAGCCGGGCCTGGCACCGGCAAGACAGCTACGCTCCTCATGAGGGTGCAGCATCTACTCGCCGAGGGAGCCAAGCCCGAGAGTTTGCTGTTGCTGACGTTTTCAAATCGGGCAGCGCGAGAGCTGGTTGATAGACTGCAGGAGCTGGGCATCACGAACGCCCATGACATCTGGGTCGGCACGTTTCACGCCTTTGGCCTGGAGTTTTTGCGCAAGAACCACGAGCAGTTCGGGCTGCGACCGCGCTTCGGCGTCGCCGACAAGATGGCGCAGATTGCGGTTCTCGAGCCCCACATCTACGGCCTCGGCTTGACGGCGTTTAATCCGCTTGGCGACCCTCTCGACTGGCTAAAGGACGTCATCTCGACAATCCAGCGAGCCAAGGACGAGCTTGCAGATGCATCCGAGTTTGCCGATGCAGTTGACCAGTCGGCGCCCGACACCTCGGATGAGGCGCTGGCCAGGCAATACGATGTCGTCAAGCTGTACAGGTGCTATGAGTCGAAGATGCAAGCCAACGGCAGCCTCGTCGACATGGGCGACCTCGTCATGCTCCCTGCCCTTGCGCTGAAGATGGATTTCGCCAAGTACACCTCGAGTGTCGGCCGGTTCAAGCACATCCTTGTCGACGAGTACCAGGACGTGAACCGGGCAAGCGCCCAGCTCGTGAAGGCACTCGCCGCTCACGCCAAGAGCCTCTGGGTGGTCGGGGACGCGCGGCAAGCCATCTACCGATTTCGCGGCGCGTCCATGCGCAACATCGTCCGCTTCGGCGACGACTTTCCAACCCACACGACGTTTCCGCTTAACGAGAACCGACGCAGCTTCGAAGAGGTCATCCGCGTCTTCGAGCACACAGGCCGCGAAGGCAATCCTCTACAGATGATGCTGCCGCTCGATGACGTGGGTTCCGCGCGTGGACACAGTGGCATCAAGCCCCGTCATGTCCAATGCGCTACCGACGACGTCGTCCGCGGTGAGCTCGCAGCCAACGTGCGTCGCATCCATAACTTGGGCGTGGCATACCGGGATCAAGTCATCCTCGCGAGCACCCACGAAACCTGCAGCACTGCAGCGGACTCGTTGAATGCAGCCGGCGTTCCTGCCCTGCATCTCGGCGACATATTCCAGCGGCCCGAAATCAAGGACCTGCTGGCGCTCCTACAACTCTTCATAGACCGGTCAGGAAGCGGCCTGCTTCGAGTCTCACGCCTCCCAGGCCTCGAGCTGCCGCCTGCGGATGTCGAAAAGCTGCTTGGTTGGTGCAAAGCGAATCGACCAGTGCCCCTGTCTTGGGTTGCCGCGCCGCCCACTGGGCTGTCCAGCAAAAGCACGGCTGCTCTGAAGCGGTGGGCAACTGCTTTCGACGGCCTCGCGTCAGCGGATTCCCCTTGGGAAGTCGCCTGCCAGCTGCTGCTGGACCGGACCGACATTCTTCGCGCCCACCTCGCTGGTAGCAGCATCCTCGACATCACCCGTCATATCGCGCTCTGGCAGTTCATCTACTACCTGCGCGTGCCAGATGGTGGGCGGGTGTATCAGACCGTCGGCAGCTTCATCACTCGCCTGCGCCGCCGCCTGCGCGTCGGTGATGACCGAGAGCTCCGCATCCCGCCTCCGGAGGCGGACAGTCTCGATGCGGTAGCCGTCATGACAATTCATGGAAGCAAGGGCCTCGAGTTCGAGGCGGTCCATCTTGTCGACATTGACGCCAAGCATTTCCGAATGGGCACGGACTCCGACCTGGTGCCGCAGTCCCTGTTTCAGTCCATTGCGCCCATCGAGAATTTCGAGGAGCAGAGCGAGGCGTCGAACAAGCTGTACGTGGCGCTATCTCGGGCTCGAGAGCACCTGGTTCTCTATGAGACCAAGGCCATGTACAACGCCGCGTGCGTTGCGGCCATCACCGGTGCCGCGCATCTATTCGAGCGAGTTCAAGGCAGGGCCACCGTTTCCAAGGTGCCGGCGTCGCCTTCTGGCAGCAGCCCTGTGGCCCCTCCTGCGGCATACGAGTTCACGGGCTTCTTGTCCTATCGGGTGTGCCCGCGGCGGTACTACTACGACTTCATCAAGGAACTGAGCCCGGCAGCGGGACTGCACCCAGCCGCCCTGATCGAAGGTGCGGTCATGCGCGAGCTGTTCGCTCCATATGGCGAAGAGCCGGGTGAGCCGCCTGCGGAAGTGGGAAAGGTGCTGGCGTCCCTTGGGCCAGCCTTCAAGGACTCAGTGCCACATTTCAGGGCCTACGCGGACCAGCTCCTACGCTCTGGTCGTGCATGGCTTGGCGCCCGGCGCGCAGCTATGGCAAAGCCGTTCGACATTGAGTGCGCAGGCGTCCCGCTACATGTCTCGCCTCACCGCATCACCAAGACAAACTCGGGGTCAGTGGTCAAGATTGAGTTCGTTCGCGTCAAGCCGTCGGGCAAGCTGTCGCGGCAACACAAGACTCTCAAGTGGGTGCTGAAGTACATGGCCGAAGCTTACCCACGGTACTCTTTCCAAGGCAGCATCTTCGTGCTGAGCACAGGCACCGAGGAGTCCGTTTCCCCGTACGGCCGACTACCGGACGACTTTTTCCTCGTACCGATTGCCCAAGCGCTGATGGCTGGCAATTTTGACGCCAAACCGAATCCTTGGGAGTGCCCGAAGTGCAGGCATTTCCTGCACTGCCCCGCCTAGGTCGAGCCGGTCCACGCACTTCCGATTTCCAGGGCTTCCTGCGACTTACCCAGCATGAGCAGCGCATCCCGCGCAGCTCACCTAGCTGGAAAAGGAAGCAGAAATGTCCACCCGTGTTTACATCCAGTCGGAGTTCTTCTCTGACATCAAGTTCGTCGAAGTCAACGACGAGGCCACCGTCGCCGAGCTGAAGCACGCCGTCCTTGCGCTGCTGCCGGCCGGCACCGACGCGTCCGATCTGACTCTGTCGGTCGAGGACGATGACGACGACGCCCACGGCCGCGACACCCACGTCAAGCATCTGAAGAAGGAGCACGGTGTGCGCATCCACCTCCACCGCTGCAAGCAAGTGGAAGTGCAGGTCCGCTTCGGCGCCGAGGTCGTGCACCACAAGTTCCGCCCGGCGACCACCGTCGGCCGCGTGCGCCTGTGGGCCGGCGAGAAGCTGGGCATAGCGCCCGGCGACATCGCCGAGCACGTCCTGCAGATTGCCGGCACAACCGAGCAGCCCGACGTCGACGTCCACATCGGCACGCTGACCAAGTGCCCGCAGTGCGCGGTGACCTTCGACCTCGTGCCCGCGCACCGTATCAACGGCTAAGGGGCGAGGTATGGCACCGGATGAGCAATCTCTGCGTGCCGACCTCGCGTCGGCAAGCTTTCTCTCAGGCGAGGACCGCAACCGCTGGCAATTCAAGAAGCTGGAGTGGCCCTTCGTCTACATCAACGTCATCGCCCGCGACCAGCGCGAATACACGCTGCGCCTGAACTGCTGCGGCTTCCCGACGACGCCTCCCACGGGCACGTTTTGGGACCTGTCGACGAACAGCAAGCTGTCGTTCGACAGGTGGCCCCAAGGCGGCGAGCGCCTGCAGCTGGCCTTCAGGCCCAACTGGAAGATCGGGGATGCGCTCTACATCCCCTGCGACCGAGAAAGCATCGTCGGTCACGACTGCTGGTTCGCCCAGTACCCGCAACTCATCTGGAAGCCCGCCAAGGGCATCAGCCACTACCTGGAGGTGGTCCATGACCTTCTTCAAAGCCGCGACTACGCCTGCGCCCCTGCTTGAGGTGCCGGCCACGCTCTGGGCGGAGGTGATGGAGCACCTGCGCGCGCAAGGCGGCGGCGTTCGCGAAAGCGGCGCCTTCCTCCTTGGGCACAAGACCGACGCCGGCCGGGTGGTGATGCGGTTCGTGCCCTACGAGCAACTGCAACCCGACGCATTCAGCAACGACTACGTGTCTCTGAAGGCCGACAGCTTCGCCAAGCTCTGGGAGGTCTGTCGCGCTCAAGGCATGACTGTCGTGGCCGACGTGCACACGCACCCCTTTGGCCCTGGCCAGAGCCGTTCTGACCGCGCGAACCCGATGGTCGCCCTGAAGGGGCACATCGCCCTCATCGTGCCGCGGTTCGCCAAGGGCGACCCGCGCCCTCGCGACCTCGGACTTTACGTCTACCAAGGCAACCACCAGTGGCTGTCGCACTCGGGTTCCGATGTCAGCCGCATCCTGCGACTTACCGATGCTGGAGTTTTTCAATGACCGATTTCAACGCCGATTCCATGCACCGGCTGGCCAAGATGGCCTTGGACTCGGGCGAGGTCGCCTCGCCCGAGGAGGCCGTGGCGCTGTTCTCGCGCTACAGGCTGCGCGTCCATCTCGGCCAAGGCTGGGCCAGCACGCTCGCCGGCCAGGCCTGCTTCTTGACCGCGCTGAACACGGCCGCGCGCGCCTTCCTGGGCGGCGTCGAGGTCTACGGCGATCTAGCTGTTGTGCTCGACGTCCCGTTGTACCAAGGGCGCAACGCCCGGGTCGTCGCCGAAGAGCTCGATGCCAAGGTCACCAACAACGCCACCTCCGACCTGCCGACGCTCGTGCTCGGGGCCGCCCCTAACGGCGCGCCCCCGGCGTTCTGCGTTCAGCTCCGCTGGGACCACTGGCGCTTTGAGATTGCACCCGCCTCTGCGGGCGGCGGGCTGACCTGCACTGATGACAACCCTCTCGCGGGCATCGGCGCCGCTGCGCTGGGAGTCAACGAGGCTTTCATGCACGTCCGTGGTGACTTGGCTGAGGCCGGGCACCGAAACATCGGCATGTCGCTCTGGAACCCGCTCGCGGTCGTCGACTGGCGCGACGACGCACACAAGGGCCCCGAGCTCGCCTACTTGCCGAAGTCCTTGTGGCTCGTCGGCCTGGGCCATTTGGGCCAGGCCTACGCATGGACGCTGGGACTACTCCCATATCCGGTCGATGGTCGCCCACACCTGGTACTCCAAGACATCGACAAGGCCGCCAAGTCCAATCTCAGCACCTGCTTGCTTCTGTGGGCGGCGGACCTGCTCAAGCCCAAGGTCAGGGCGGTGGCTAGCCGGCTCGAGGCCGCAGGCTTCACCACCGCGCTGGTAGAGCGCCGTTTTGGCCCAGGGCATCGTGTCATGGTCGACGAGCCGACCACGGCCCTCTTCGGCGTCGACAATGTCGCCGCTCGTCGAGACCTTGATTCGGCCGAGTTTTCGCTCGTCGTCGAGGCTGGGCTGGGCAGTGGGTATCGCGATTTCCGGAATATCCGGCTGCACACGTTCCCGGGACTACGCCGTCCGTCGGAAATCTGGACGGCGGAATCTGCCGCGCAAGCCTCCGTTGAGTTGAATGACACCTACAAGAAGTTGGCTGACGCGCGCCAGGACATCTGCGGAATGACGCTGCTGGCCTCTCGCGCCGTGGCCACACCGTTTGTCGGAGCGCTAGCGGCGGTGCTAGCACTGTCCGAGGTCATGCGCCCGCTCCACGGAGGCTTGGTTCACGCCGCCCTGGACGTGCAGATGAAGAGCCCGCGCCATCGCACTGGCGCAGCACCAATCGCGTACCAAGGGCTGCAGACGGCCTTTATTCAAGCCAAGAAGCGATTGTCCGGCCGTACCGGGGAGGTCAGGTGAGCAGGCAGCGCTACGGCCGCCACGGGCGAGGCGCCATAGATGAGTTCCCTGTCAAGGGCGGCCTTCCTCTTCCCCCTTGGCGGCTTCGCCGCCAGGTCTCCACGCCCCCCCAATACCACCTACTAAGCAACTCTGATTCCCGATCAAGGAATGCACGAGGCGAACTCAGGCGGAATCCACATGGTGAAATATCCATGACGGACTTTATTCTTTCATGACGGACTTTATTCTCTCGGATCAAATACGAACCTGGCGCAGCGCGCCGCCAACCAAATTACTTGACATCTAAACTATTCATAACTAAATTTATTCGCATCACCACGCGAGGAGCGAGCATGCGCATCGTCTGCATCGGGGGCGGGCCGGCCGGGCTTTACTTTGGTTTGCTCATGAAGCTGCGCAATCCGACGTACGACGTGTCGGTCGTCGAGCGCAACCGCCCTTACGACACATTCGGCTGGGGCGTCGTGTTCTCCGACCAAACGCTCGACAATCTGCGCGCGTCCGACCCGCAGAGCGCGGACATGATCCTGAGCGCGTTCAATCACTGGGACGACATCGACATCCATTTCCGTGGCCGCACGATACGCTCGTCGGGCCACGGCTTCTGTGGCATCGGCCGCAAACGGCTGCTGAACATCCTGCAAGCGCGCTGCGAAGCGCTCGGCGTGAAGCTCGTGTTCGAGACGAACGTGACGAACGACGATGATTACGACGCCGACCTCATCATCGCGTGCGACGGCGCGAACAGCGCGATTCGCCAGAAGTATGCAGACACTTATCAGCCCGACGTCGACGTGCGCGACTGCCGCTTCGTGTGGCTCGGCACGCACAAGCGCTTCGACGCGTTCACGTTCGCGTTCGAACAAACCGAATGGGGCTGGTTTCAAGCGCACGCCTATCGTTTCGACGACGACACGTCGACGTTCATTGTCGAGACGCCGGAAAGCGTCTGGCGCGCAGCCGGCCTCGACGAAATGAGCAAGGAGGACGGCATCGCATTCTGTGAGCGGCTCTTTGCCAAATACCTCGACGGCCATCCGTTGATATCGAACGCAACGCACTTGCGCGGCTCGGCGCAGTGGATCCGCTTTCCGCGCGTCGTCAATCGCCAGTGGGTGCATCGCAAGCCGCGCGCAGGCGGCGGCTTCACGCCTGTTGTGTTGATGGGCGATGCGGCACACACGGCGCACTTCTCCATTGGATCGGGGACGAAGCTCGCACTCGAAGACGCGATCGAACTCGCCGATAGCATCGGCGCTCACCCGCACGACCTCGACGCCGCGCTCGAGCATTACGTGAGCGTGCGCAGCGTCGACGTGCTGCGCATCCAGAACGCAGCGCGCAATTCGACGGAATGGTTCGAGCACGTCTCACGCTACGCGTCGTTCGAGCCCGAGCAGTTCGCGTATTCGCTGCTCACACGCTCGCAGCGGATCTCGCACGAGAACCTGCGCGCACGCGACGCACACTATGTCTCGGCGTACGAGGACTGGCTCGCCACGCGCGCGGGCGTCACCCACGCCAGCGGCACACAGTCGATTCCGCCGATGTTCACGCCCTACTCGGTACGCGGCGTCACGTTGAAGAACCGTGTCATCGTCTCGCCGATGGCCCAATACTCGGCCGTCGACGGTGTAGTCGGCGACTACCACCTCGCCCACCTCGGTGCGCGCGCAATGGGCGGTGCGGCGCTCGTGATGACCGAGATGACCTGCGTGTCTTCCGACGGGCGCATCACGCCGGGCTGCCCTGGCATGTACACGCCCGAACAGCGCGACGCCTGGCGACGCATCGTCGACTTCGTGCACAGCATGAGTGATGCGAAGATCGGCATGCAGCTCGGCCACGCAGGCGCAAAAGCGTCGACACGCGTAAGCTGGGACGGCATCGATCAACCGCTGCCGCAGGGAAACTGGCCGATCCTCTCGGCATCGCCGCAGCAGTATCTGGCCGGGGTGAGCCAATGGTCGCGTGAGGCGAGCTTCGCCGATCTGCGCGAGATCGAAGCCCAGTTCGTACGCGCGGCCGTCATGGCCGACGAAGCCGGCTTCGACTGGCTCGAACTGCACTGCGCGCATGGCTATCTGCTCTCGAGCTTTCTATCGCCGCTCACGAACCATCGCACCGACGAATACGGCGGCACACTCGCGAACCGCTTGCGCTATCCGCTCGAAGTGTTTGCCGCCATCCGTCGCGTGTGGCCGCAGCACAAGCCGATTTCCGTCCGCATCTCGGCGCACGACTGGGTCGAGGGCGGCAATACGCCTGATGACGCTGTCGAAATCGCGCAGGCCTTCAAAGCGGCGGGCGCGGACATGATCGACGTGTCTTCCGGTCAGGTCAGCAAAGCCGAAAAGCCCGTCTACGGCCGCATGTTTCAAACACCGTTCGCTGATCGCGTCCGCAACGAAGCGGGCATCGCGGCGATTGCCGTCGGCGCGATTTCCGAAGCGGACCACGTCAACAGCATCATCGCGGCAGGCCGTGCGGATCTCTGTGCAATCGCGCGGCCGCATCTCGCCAACCCGGCCTGGACGCTGACCGAGGCCGCTCGCATCGGTTACTTCGGCGTTGCCTGGCCCAAGCAATACACGGCCGCAAAGGCTCAACTCGAGCGCAACTTCGAACGCGAGCGCGCACAGCTGAGTGCACCCATGGAGCATGCACGATGAGAATCCGCACACTCGACGACATACATGCCATCGTCACGGGCGGTGGCAGCGGCATCGGGGCCGCGACCGCCGAGGCACTCGTCAATGCTGGCGCGCGCGTGACGCTAATGGGCCGCGACATGATCCGCCTGCACACGCAGCGCGAACGGCTCGCGCCTGACCAACGCAGTGCGATTCACTGCGAGGCTGTCGACATCACGCAAGCCGACGCGGTCGACGGGGCCTTTGAGCGTGCATCGCAAGCGTTCGGCCCCGCCACGATCCTCATCAACAACGCAGGCCAAGCACAGGCTGCTCCGTTCACGAAAACCGACGCCGAGCTGTGGCAACGCATGCTCGACGTCAATCTGACGGGCGTGTTCCTGTGCACGCAGGCTGCCCTGCCCGCCATGCTCGAACGCGGCTATGGCCGCATCGTCAACGTCGCAAGCACGGCGGGGCAAATCGGCTATCCGTATGTGGCGGCGTATTGCGCGGCCAAGCACGGTGTCATCGGGCTCACGCGCTCGCTTGCCCTCGAAGTCGCCACCAAGGGCGTCACCGTCAACGCAGTGTGCCCCGGCTATACGGAAACGGAGTTGCTCTATGCCTCGATCGATCAAGTGATCGCCAAGACGGGCCGTAGCGAAGCCGAGGCGCGTGCGGTCCTGCAAAGCAACAACCCGCAGCAACGCTTCGTCGATCCGCACGAGGTGGCCAATGCGGTGCTATGGCTGGTGCAGCGCGAATCGGCATCCATAACCGGTCAATCCATTTCGATTTCAGGTGGAGAAGTAATGTGACGAATGTCGCACGTTCGGTAGCCAAAAAGAAAACGGCGGCACCCATCGAGGTCGACAACGTCCTCGACCTTGAAGTACGCACGGGTGTGGATAGTCATGCGAGCTTGCGTCTGTGGCTGCGTCTGCTGACGACGACCAATCTCGTGCAAACCGAATTGCGCCGGCGTCTGCGCGCCGAATTCGGTACGACGTTGCCGCGTTTCGACTACATGGCCCAGCTCGAACGCCATCCCGAAGGCCTCAAGATGAGCGAGATCTCGCGGCGCTTGATGGTCACCGGCGGCAACGTCACCGGGCTCACCGATCAGCTCGAACAAGAAGGGCTCGTTTCACGCGACCTAGACCCTAACGACCGGCGCGCATACAGCGTGCGTCTGACGCCAGAGGGCCGCGCGTTGTTCGACAAGATGGCGCGCGCGCACGAGCAGTGGGTGGTCGAGTTGTTCGGCGGGCTCGGCCTCGACGACAAATCGAAGATGCATCTGCGTCTGGGCAAGCTGAAGACCTATCTGCTCGAGACGCTCAAGCGTTGAGCGCCGTGCAATAGACGACACAGGCCGTACGAACCAGGAGAGCGACACCCATGACAGCCCCCTCATCGGCCGAAGGCTTGCTGGCCGGCAACCGAACGACGCTGGAAGGCTACGAAGCGCGCCACTTCGGTTGGTCGCTCGCCGACGGTGTAGCGACGATCATGCTGAACCGTCCTGAGCGCAAGAATCCGCTCACGTTCGAATCGTATGCCGAGCTGCGCGACCTCTTTCGTCGGCTCGCCTATGCGACCGACGTCAAGGCCGTCGTGATTCACGGGGCCGGCCAGAACTTCTGCTCGGGCGGCGACGTGCATGAAATCATCGGGCCGCTCGTCAACTTGCCGATGCCTGAACTGCTGTTGTTCACGCGCATGACGGGCGACCTCGTCAAAGCGATGCGGCACTGTCCGCAGCCGATCATCGCCGCCGTCGACGGCGTCTGTGCCGGCGCGGGCGCGATCGTCGCGATGGCTTCCGACATGCGGCTCGGCACGGCGCGCAGCAAGCTCGCGTTCCTGTTCACGCGCGTGGGCCTGGCCGGTTGCGACATGGGCGCATGCTCGATCCTGCCGCGCATCATCGGCCAGGGGCGCGCGTCGGAACTGCTGTTTACGGGCCGTTCTGCGAGTGGCGAGGAAGGCTACGCGTGGGGCTTCTACAACCGTCTGTGCGAGCCCGCTCAGCTCGTTGCAGAGGCCACTAAGCTGGCCCAGGAAATCGCCGCCGGCCCCACGTTCGCGCATGGCATCACGAAGAAGATGCTGCACCAGGAATGGAGCATGAGCGTCGACGAAGCGATCGAATCCGAGGCACAGGCGCAGGCGATCTGCATGGCAACGCGTGATTTCGAGCGCGCTTATCACGCGTTCGCCGCGAAGACACGCCCTGTGTTCCAGGGGGACTGACGTGAACATGACGACAGGCGACAACGCCGCCGCGCTCGAATGGCCGTTCTTCGAGGACCGGCACCGCACGCTGGCCGCACAGGCTGACGCGTGGTGTGCCGAGCATTTGCCGGCGCTAGCGCCGCTCATGCACGAACGCTCGAGCGTCGACGAAGCGTGTCGCCGCCTCGTGCGCCTACTCGGCGAAGCTGGATGGCTGCGATATGGCGTCGGTGGCACCGCATACGGCGGGCATGGTGACACGATCGATACGCGTGCCGTCTGCCTGTTGCGCGAAACGCTGGCCAAACATGCGGGACTGGCCGACTTCGCACTCGCGATGCAAGGGCTCGGCTCGGGCGCCATCTCGCTCGCCGGCTCCGACGAGCAAAAACGCCGTTACTTGCCGCACGTGGCGAACGGTACGGCTATCGCGGCGTTTGCATTGTCGGAACCCGAGGCGGGCTCGGATGTAGCCGCCCTCGCATTGGCCGCCCGAGACGACGGCGATGCCTATGTACTCGACGGCGAAAAGACGTGGATCTCGAACGGCGGTATCGCCGACTTCTATGTCGTCTTCGCGCGTACCGGCGAGTCACCCGGCGCGCGCGGGGTCAGTGCGTTCATCGTCGACGCCGACACGCCGGGCCTCACCATCGCCGAACGGCTCGACGTGATCGCGCCGCATCCGCTCGCCCGTCTGCGCTTCGACGGCGCGCGCGTGGCCAAGACGCAGCGGCTTGGCGTTGCGGGTGAAGGATTCAAGCTTGCGATGCGCACGCTCGACATCTTCCGCACATCGGTGGCCGCCGCTTCGCTGGGCTTCGCACGGCGCGCGCTTGCCGAAGCGCTGGCGCGCGCGTCTTCGCGACAGATGTTCGGCCAGACACTCGGCGACTTTCAGCTGACGCAGGCCAAGCTCGCGCAGATGGCGCTCACGATCGACAGTGCGGCGCTGCTCGTCTACCGGGCTGCCTGGCTGCGTGATCAGGGCCGCAGTGTGACGCGCGAAGCGGCGATGGCGAAGTGGCATGCGAGCGAAGGCGCGCAGCAAGTCATCGACGCAGCCGTGCAGATCTGGGGCGGCAAGGGCGTGCAAAGCGGTGTGACTGTCGAACAGCTCTATCGCGAGATTCGTGCACTGCGCATCTATGAAGGCGCCACCGAGGTGCAACAGCTCATCGTTGGTCGCGACCTGCTGAAGGAATACGCGGCAACTGCACCGGTTCAGCAAGGACGAGCCGAATGAACGACACCGCTCCGCCGATTGTTTTCGAACGCCCCGTGCGCATTCGGTTCGCCCATTGCGACCCGGCTGGTGTCGTTTTCTTTCCGCAGTACCTGACGCTCACGAACGGCCTCGTCGAGGACTGGTTCACTGATGAGCTCGGCGTCGATTACGCCAAGATGATCGGTGAGCGCCGCATCGGGTTACCGATCGTCAAGCTCGATTGCGATTTCTCGCGGCCCAGCCGCATGGGCGAGACGCTGACGTTCTCGCTTGCGCTAGCTGCTGTTGGGCGCAGCTCGATTCGCATCGTCATCACCGGGCACGGTGGGGGCGAAGTTCGGTTTCGTGCGATGCAGGTGCTCGTCACGATGTCGATCGACACGGGTAAAGCGATTGCGCTGCCCGACGACGTGCGTACGGCGCTCGCGCGCATTGCGCCGGTAAGTACTCCTACCGTTTTTGGGGATGAACGCTCATGAAACGAACGCTTTTGCCCGAGGGATGGGTCAAACCGCGCGGCTACGCCAACGGTATCGCCGTACGTGGCACGCAAGTGTTCATCGCGGGGCAGATCGGCTGGGACGAGGCTGGACGCTTCCACTCGAATGAGTTCGCCGCGCAGGCGAGACAAGCTTTGGCGAACGTCGTCGCCGTGCTCGATGCTGCAGGCGGCAAGCCTGAGCACCTTGTACGCATGACGTGGTACGTCACCGACAAACGCGAGTATCTCGCCGCGCTGAAAGACATAGGTCAAGCATTTCGCGAGCTGATCGGCAGCTACGACATCGCGATGAGCGCTATTCAGGTTTCGGCGTTGATCGAAGACCAAGCCAAAGTCGAAATCGAAGCCACCGCCGTGATTCCCGACTGACACCGGAGCGAGCCATGCACCCGTCTGCCCATGTCGATACCTTTGCGCGAGACAACCTGCCGCCGCAAGATCAATGGCCGGTGTTGATGCTCGATCACCCCGATGTCGATTATCCGGCGCGATTCAACTGCGCGACGGAGTTGCTCGATCGCACGATTGCGGCGGGGCATGGCGAGCGTATCGCGATCTGGTCCGATGATGGTGGCACCCCGCGTGGTACGACCTATCGTGAACTGCTTGCGATGGCGAATCGTTGGGCGCATGTGCTCGTCGACGAGTTCGGCTTGCAGTCAGGCAATCGTATCTTGCTGCGCGGCCCCAATACGTTGCAAATGGCTGTGGCGCTGCTGGCGAGCTTGAAAACCGGGCTGGTGGTCGTGCCGACGATGCCGCTGCTGCGCGCCAAGGAGCTCAAGCAGATCATCGACAAAGCGCAGATCAGCGTCGCGTTGACCGATGCGCGGCTCATTGACGAGCTTGAGAAGTGTCGCACGCACGACAGCGAATTTTTTTGTCCCCAGCTCAATCAGATCGGTCTGTTTCATCACGATGCGGCCGATTCGATGGATGTGCTTGCAGCGAGTAAGCCGGCGCAATTTGATGCATGCGATACGGCTTCAGATGATGTTTGCCTGATTGCGTTCACGAGTGGCACGACGGGCGCGCCGAAGGGCTGCATGCACTTTCATCGCGACGTGCTCGCGATGTGCGATCTGTTCCCGCGGCACATTCTGAAGCCTTGTGCCGATGACGTGTTTTGTGGCACACCGCCGCTTGCGTTCACGTTCGGCTTGGGAGGCTTGTTGTGTTTTCCGCTGCGTATCGGTGCGTCGGCTGTGTTGATCGAGAAGCTCACGCCAGAGACATTGCTGCAAACGGTCGAGCGCTTTCATGCGACGGTCATGTTCACCGCGCCGACGTTCTATCGGCAGATGGCCGCGCTGGTGCCGAACTTCGACATCAAGAGTCTTGCCAAGACGGTGTCGGCCGGCGAGGCCTTGCCCGACTCGACGCGCGAACTATGGCGTCAAGCGACCGGCATCGAAATGATCGACGGCATCGGTGGCACCGAGATGATTCATATTTTCATCTCTTCGGCCGCGGCTGATGTGCGGCACCATGCGATCGGCAAGGCTATTCCTGGGTACGTAATCGCTGTTGTCGATGATGATATGCAGCCCGTGCCTGCAGGGACGATAGGGAAGCTCGCCGTGCGCGGGCCGACTGGCTGTCGTTACCTTGCTGATGAACGGCAGAAGCGATTCGTGCGCGATGGGTGGAATCTGCCTGGCGATGCAGTGTATGTCGATGAGGATGGGTACGTGTTTTATCAGGCGCGCGCCGACGACATGATCGTTTCTGCGGGGTACAACATCTCGGGGCCTGAGGTGGAGAGCGTGTTGATGCAGCACGAGGCCGTCGCGGAATGTGGGGTGATCGGCGTGTCCGATGAAGAGCGTGGGCAGATCGTGAAGGCGTTTGTCGTCGTCAAGCCAGGGGTGGTGGCCGACGATGCGCTTGTTGCGCAGCTGCAGGCGTTCGTTAAGGAGAACATCGCGCCGTATAAGTATCCGCGTGTGATTCGGTTTTTAGATGCGCTGCCGCGGACCGAGACGGGGAAGCTCAAGCGGTTTGCGTTGCGGGGGATGTGAGGGGAATCACAAACAAGCATGCGGAAATAATTTTTAAGACCGAATTATTCATACTGAATTCAGCACACATATTCAAAGAGAAATATCTTAATCATCAAGGTAACCGACGAGCCCTAAGCCGTCGATCGACGTTATGCCACTTTTCTGCACAAACTCGCGCTTCGGGCTGGCCGCATATTCGGTGAGCAAATCGGCAAGTTGGTGAGAGTGCGTAACAACCACAATCTGTGTGCGGCGTGCTGCTTTTGCGATGACGGCGGCCAGTGCCCCGTACAGATCAGGGTGTAGGCTGGTTTCCGGTTCGTTAAGCGCCAGGAAGGGAGGCGTACGATATGACAACAACGCAGCCACGAGTGCCAGAAACCGGATCGTGCCATCCGAAAGCTCGACCGGCGAAAAGAGCCGCTTCGGGTGTTCACGATAGCGCATGCCGAATGTCGCCGTGTGTCCAGGAACAGGAATGTCGATTTGCGCGCCAGGAAACGCACCCGAAATTGCTTGATCCAGGTCTGCGGTGTCGCCCCTCGTGTGGGCCAGCGTGGCAAAAACGGCCGCAAGATTTGCGCCATCCGAACTCAAAATAGGACTCGTCACCGCCAGGCACGGCTGCCTAAGCGGAGACTGTTTGTCGGCGCGAAACTCGTGATAAAAGCGCCAGTTACACAAGGTTTCCCGCACCGCGTACGCGAGGTAATGATCCCGCGGACTACGAATCTGCGACAGCGCCGTCTCTGACGGCAGAAGGTCATACTCCGTGCTGGAGACGCCTTGCTCGATCCCGGTCATAGAGACAAGGGGCCCTTTTCGTTCGAGAAGGCAGTATTCTCGGCCTCGATGCAGATGGACCAATCTCTCGGCCTTCACCTCTGGTTCGAATAGAAATGAAGCCCCGAGCGCTTGGCCGTTCTGCTGCGCTGTTAGTCCAATCGTAATCTCGTAAATACAGGTCATGTCTGGCTCACCAGCATCGGACAGCACTGCCTTCAGGGTGATTCGCCTCGCCGCCCCAGCGCCACCAGATGCCCCGGAAAACAGGACCGACTCCATGCCGCCTTCTGCCATCACTAACTCAGAGATGGTATTCGTTGCCGCGGCATACAGCAGCTTGATCGCGTTGTAAAAATTTGTCTTACCAACACCATTTTTTCCGATTAATACATTCATCTCATCTAGAGGAACGCTGATCGATTTAATCGATCGATATCCAGAAACATGGAATCGCGTTAGAGCAAATCGTCCCATATTCACCCCACACCAGCACACTTCACTTCAATCAAGCCGAAAAGCAATCATTTCAGCCAATCAGACCACACTGAATAATTGCCAGCATGCTGTCAGATGACGGAAGGCACCAAGAACGAGCAGAAAATCAGAACGATCTGATCTGCGTTGCAGCGAAATTCTCCTTTACGAACAGGCGGTCGAAATTTGGTATGAGGTTAAAACTCTCAACACTCCAGCCAGTCAAAGAACGGTTCGACGTCACACAAGCGCACGCTTAGGCGCATGCCAAGAAGGCTGTGTGATTCATGGACATAGCAGTGCGTGGGCCGACTGCCTGTCATTACCTTGCTGACGACCGGCAGGCGCGATTCGTGCGCGATGGGTGGAGTCTGGCGATACGGTGTATGTCGATGAAGATGGGTACGTGTTTTATCCAGCACGCGCCGACGACATGATCGTTTCTGCTGGGTACAACATCTCGGGGCCTGAGGCAGAGAGCGTGTTGATGCAGCACGAAGCGGTCGCGGAATGTGGGGTGATCGGTGTGTCCGATGACGAGCGTGGGCAGATCGTGAAAGCGTTTGTCGTCGTCAAGCCAGGGGCGGTCGCCGACGATGCGCTTGTTGCGCAGTTGCAGGCGTTCGTTAAGGAGAACATCGCGCCGTGTAAGTATCCGCGTGTGATTCGGTCTTTAGATGCGCTGCCGCGGACCGAGACCGAGACCGAGACCGAGAAGCTCAAGCGGTTTGCGCTGCGGGGGATGTGAGGCGTGTCGTTGATGCGATCCTCCGCATCTAGCCGGGATGCAAACAGGTTCGCCCTACCCGTTTCCCTGGTGGCAGCAGGTCCGAGAACTTTACACAGAATTATGCAGTAGCCATAATTATGGCGCTCACATAATTTCCCGTAAATCATGAGCTTCACTTACCACCGTACCGAGCTGGCTGCGGGTATGGCTCGCCAACTGCTCCACCCTGGCCCCCTGGAGCAGACGCTTCAGTCTGGTCTCTTCCTCTCCGGTCCGCGGCGGGTGGGCAAGACGACCTTTCTCAAGTTCGACCTGATCCCTGAGCTAGAGAAACAGGGCGCTATCGTCATGTACGTGGACCTCTGGGCTCAGCCGCAAGCGAATCCCGCGGACCTGGTGGCGGGGGAAATCAGCAAGACGCTGAAGGACCTGAGCGCGCCGCATTCGACCATCCTGTCCAGGCTGAAAGCGGTTTCCCATCTCGAAGTGGCCGCCGGCGGCTTCAAGTTCGGGCTCAAGCTGGACCAGCTTGGCAAGCCGGAGGGGACGACGCTCGCACAGGCGATCGTGGAACTGGTCGATCAAGCTCGTGCCAATGTCGTGTTGATCATCGACGAGGTTCAGCACACCCTCGGCACGCAGCAAGGCAGCGACTTGCTGTTTGCGCTGAAGGCTGCGCGAGAAGCGGTCAACAAGCGCCCCGACACGCCTGGCCGGTTCATCTTCATCGGAACCGGATCCCATCGTGCGCAAGTGCAGGAGCTGGTAGTCCGGGGGAACCAGGCATTCCAGGGGGCTGAATCGCGTGAATTTCCGGTTCTTGGACAGGATTACGTCAAATTCATGCTGGATCAATCGGGGCCACAGCTTCAGGATATGGCGCCCTCACTTCCGGCTGCGTACTCGGCATTCCAGCAGCTTGGTTGCAAGCCTGAAGAACTGACCAAGGCATTGCAGACATTGCGCGCGGCCGATGGCAGTATCCCGGCTGACAAGCAACTGCCCATTATCGTCAAGACACTCATGGTGTCCGCGGGAGACATTGAACTTGCCCGGCTCGAGCAACTGGGCAGTCTCGCGGGCGAAGTATTTTCGCGCATTTGCGCGGCTGAGGACTCCGCCAAGGGCTTGTATTCCGCAAAAGCGCTGGCCGACTACTCGCGAGCGCTGGGCCGGGATGTAGGGGCAACAGATGTCCAGGCGGCACTGCTCGCGCTGTCTGATGCGAATCTCGTTATGCGAAAAGATCACGGCCGCTACGAGGTAACCGACCCGTTTGTGAAACAGGCCCGCAGGGACCAGCTGCTTTTGCTGGCGTCGGATACTCCGGGCCTACCGACGCAGGGAGATCAGCATGGCCGAGGCTGATGAGGATAAGCAGGTCTGCTGGCAGTGATCCATGACGTGGAATAGCCGAATCGCTATCGCATGCCGTCTCGCCGCATCATGAATGTTTCGGTCCGGGGACCGTGCCACTTCGTGACTTCTGCCTCGGTCATCAGCTTGGACGATTTGAGGATAGGGCTTACCACCACGTACAGACGGTCTGGATCGGGGCCGTACATATACAAATAGCCATCGTTACCGTCAATGTGAAGTTCGGTCTCGCCGAGTTCGCCAACACCGGCACGCTTTATCGCACTTTTCAGCCGATTTTCAAGCATGCGAACTCGCGGCAAATCTTTGGGGTAGTAATCGAAATGGACCATCATCGCGGGTCCGGGCGGCTTCGCTGGTTGCTCCGAAGCCGCTGCGCTACCGGCGAGCAAGACGACGCACAAAAAAGTGATGAATGTTCTTCTTCTCGACATGATCAGCATCTGCAAAGGCAATAGGGTGCATTTGATCTCAAAGCGGAACCACTAGTGGTGTGCACCCGGTCGGGGACAGGCACGCACGACGAGTACGGCGTCGCGCCGCCGTTCAGCACACGCAATCATCGGGTGAGCCGCCAGAGTCTCTCACCCCCGCCGACTTTTTCGATTACGCCGATCGACTCGAGATCCGTGAGTGCCTGTTCGCACTTGGAGTAGAGCTTGACATCATCGTTGAAATTATTTTGCGTCGAAATGATGTATTCACACATTCTATGAGCATCTATTACATCACCCTTCAAGATGTGATCATGCATATCAACCACGACGCCGTCTCCATTAACGAATCGAAGGCCAACACCGTGCCTCGTATAGGCCCACTCCATGTCCAGAGCACGGATATGACCACGACGAGGCAAATTTGTTAGATATTTCCAATCGTTGGCTGCCACGTTCCTTCTAACGAATTCGCTTTGTAGCGCAGATTGCAAACGAACGAATTCGTGCACCGCCCTAGCAAAATCACTTCGAATTAATATTGACATCGATTCAACCTCTCCGCCTTGGCCATATCGGCTTCTTCCTTAAGCTGCTCGGCCTCTTCTGGAGAGACTTGCGCAACGTTTACAGGAACCTCGGGAATGCCAGCCTTCATGGCAGCCTCAGCGCGATGATGCCCGTCGACTATTACTAGCTTCCCATCTCCAACGTCGGCCGCCTCCACCGGCGGGAATGCCCCATAGCCGCCCTGCGCGCGCATGGCAGATGCATATCGCTTCACTTTGTTGCCCGTCATCTCACTCGGGCCTTGGCGGGACTGCAACCGCCTTGGATTGACCATCATCGGGCATGTTTTGTTCAGCCCCAGCGGATCAATCCAGCCGGTCGAGGCTGGCGCATATTGATACAAATTGAAGCCGCCCGAAAGTTTGATCGGGTCCACGGAAATGAACCGTCCGACGCTCGCATCGTAATACCGATGCCTGTTGTACGCGAGCCCCGTCTCGTCGTCCAGTTGCTGGCCCTGGAACCTCAGCGGATTCTTCGGTGCAATCCCAGCCGCCTTCGACGCTCGCGCGATCACCTGCTGCGCCTCGCCCCACGCCTTATAGGAGGCTTCCCAAACCACCTCGCCCAGCTCGTCCGTCATCATCAGCGGCGTGCCAATCTGGTCGCAATGGTAGTAGAAGACGTGCGCGTCCGAGGTACGCTGCGGCACTTGTCGTAGAGGGTCTTCCTCTGGGACGTAGTGATCATCGGGGTGCCACACCAGCGTCGGGATGCCGTGTACGGCGTCCGCAACGAACTGCACGAGCGGCACGAATGAGTCCGCTTCGTAGACGTAGTGCGTCACACCCTCTTCGGTGGTCTCGTAAGCGAGCGTGTCGCCGTCCCACCCAAAGACGGTGCGCGTGCCGTTCACGTCCTTTGCGATGCGGCGACCCAGCGCGTCGTAGTAGTACCGCGCCTCGCTGCGGCGCGTCGCTTCTTCTACGCGTGCTGCGTGCAAGCGGTTGAAGGCATCCCATTCATAACGCTGCTCGCCTTGCGCGGAACGCCGATGGATCAGGTTGCCGCGCGCATCATAGGCGAAGTGCATGCCCGCGTAGGCTTTCAGCAGATTGCCCAGCACCTTCGGCACTTGCGCGGGCAGCGTGCTGTCTTCCCGGGCATAACTCACGGAAGTACGCGTCCCGGCCGTCGCGGGCGGGTCCACAATATTGCTGGCCGGATCGAACGCAAAGCGCTCACGATCGACCGGACTCTTGGCTTCGATCAACCGCCCGATCGGGTCGTAGCGGTAATCCGTATAGCCTTGATACCGATCCTCGATCTCCGTCAGCTGCCCCGCCGCGTCGTATCGATATTTGCGCTCGGCCAGCGGCATCGGTGCTCGCTCGCGCTGCACCGTGCGCCGAATCATGCGGCCCGCAGCATCATATGCGGTGCTCTGCGTGAGCCTG
>NZ_RBZV01000021.1 GCF_003628145.1 Trinickia fusca
CCTGCGTTGCATACGCCATCCGAAATCGAGTGGTTGAGCGACAACGGTTCGGGCTACACGGCCGACGAGACGCGCCGGTTCGCCGTGGATATCGGCTTGAAGCCATTGACCACGCCCGTGTGCAGCCCGCAAAGTAACGGGATGGCTGAGAGCTTCGTGAAAACGATGAAGCGCGATTACGTCGCCTTCATGCCCAAGCCGGACGCCGCGACTGCTGCGCGGAACTTGGCCATCGCCTTCGAGCATTACAACGAGAAGCATCCCCATAGCGCGTTGAAATATCGCTCGCCACGAGCGTTTCGTCGCGCGATGGATTCAGCAACCTTAGTGTGATGCTGTGTCCGGGATTACAGGGGCAACTCCAGCGAGAATCGTGAGAGTCGTGTTAGAGCTGTCTAAAATTTCTCGACAAAAGGCGCAAGACGCGACTGGCTGAGGCTGCGCACACGCTCACTAGTGTAAGGGGCTCTATAAAGATGAGGTCGTGCATTGCAATGCCGGATGCGCCTTTCCGAAGAAGTGATCGAGATCTCTTCTAACATAGGTGTAGCGAGGCGGATCGGCCGGTAGTGCGAGAAGCGTTCCCAACTGATGCTCCGCTTCCTGTAACAACGACAGCGCAGCATGCAAAATGACCGCCCAGTCGCCATGCAGAGACGTTGGAATGGACCAAGCAGTCGCACGAATGACGTGTTCGGCAGCCATGGTGAAGCGGGCAAATGCTTCATCCAGTGCGTCAGCATCTCCAACTCGCCAGTCGAGATCGAGCATGGCTCGTACGAAGGGACTGTCCAGCGGTGCGTCAAGCAAAGCAGTGCTCTGCGCCTCGGCTGCGTAAGCGCTGGCGTGACGGACATCAGGCTGCATCTCGCTTGAGACGGTATGGGACTGCAGTTGGTGCCAAGTACGAAGCCGCGCGATATCGAACAGGAGTGCGAACCGATGCAGAATCCATTGAACCTTGGCGACGCGAATAGCAGCGAAGTATGTGCCTGCGGGGTGACTGGCGTCGGCGAGCGGTGCTATCGGGGCGGAGAGCGTACCAATTAGTTCGGCCAGCACCTCTCGCATTAATCTAGGCGATGCGGGGCAAACCTCAGTGCGTCCGATGAAGCGCCTATGTTCATCGGCAAAGCGGTACAGATGCTCGGGTGTGCATACAGCGTCAATCCGATACCCTTGGCGCAGCGCGAAGAATACCGTGTCGAGCATGCCGAGCGCGAACTTATGCGTGGTGCTGACTGGTGCTGAAATCGTCGGGGAGCTCGTACTGAGGTAATTAGATAGGAGGAGTTCCGGCATGGGCAACATGCGAGCGCTATGCGCGAGGCGCCAGATTTCCAATAATGATCCCGAGCTATCTCCGACGGGTGGACAATGACATCGGATGGCTTGCGCTAGTGTGCCCAGCATGACCATGACCTCTTTCCGGTCCATGTGAAAGCGGGCAAGCGCACCTAGATTCATTGGGCTGCGGTGGCCATCACGCGAGTCGCGAAATGGGCATTTCCGAAAGTCAGAATGAGGCAGTGGATAGTTAACCGAACGTCCTTCCATTAGCGGTCGGCCAAGACTGTCGGGAACATCAAAGGGCTTGAACAAGCTCAAAGCAAGCCGTCGCCGCAAGTATTGTCCTGAAAGGGGATAGGGAAATTTATCGTCTGTCACAGGTTGCACAGGGGCATTGGGTGAATAGTGCTAAGCGAGGTTGTCGTGGGGCAACCGAGTATTGATTGCACGTGTCGACGGTACCAAGCGAATTTACTACGTGGACTGCCGCAAATTATTACCCCGCTCGGGAAAATCATACCGCTAGCCGGGTATCGGAGACTATCGCGCCCTTGTCGAGGATAACTACGCGCTGTGCCATCGCGATGGTCTCTGGGCGGTGTGCGACGAGAATTCGAGTGAGACCGAGTTCCATTATCGCTGCGTTGACCAAGCGTTCGTTTTGGACATCCAGGTTACTAGTGGCTTCGTCCAGCACCAGGATCCTCGGATTTCGGTACAGCGCCCGAGCGAGCAGGACACGTTGCTTTTGCCCACCAGAGATCCCGCTTCCGATATTGCCTATCAAGGTGGAGTATCCCATCGGCATCTGGGTAATTTCGTCGTGGACTGCTGCCAGTCGGGCAGACGACTCAATGCGTCGCCGGCGTGGATCGGGGTCGAAAAAACAGATGTTATCGGCGATCGAGCCGGAGAACAAAACATCGTCCTGCATGACCGTACCAAGCAGGTTGCGGTAGTTGTCGAGTCCGACCTTGCGCAACGGCCCTCCGTTCACCAGAATTTCCCCTTCTGTTGGCTCCAGCATGCCCAGCAGGATCTTCACCAGCGTAGTCTTGCCGCTACCAGAGGCTCCCGTCAGTGCGAGGCATTCGCCCGGTTCGATGCAAAAGTTGATGTCTTTTAGCACGTAGGGCTCATCTGATGCGTATTTGAACGACACGTTACGTGCCTCGACCGAAGGGATGCTATCGACGTCGTCCAGCAAGTTTTCATGCTCCCAGCATTCGGATTCCGGCGCAGCAAGGAGAATGTCGGCAAGACGCTCCCCTTGGAGGCCAAGCATCTTGAACTCAAAAAATCGGTCGACCAGCGCGGCTACCCGCAGCGAAAATTGTTCCTTGTACGCCAGAAAGGCTAGCAGCATACCGACAGAGAAATGTCCATTCAGCGCTAGCTTGGCCCCTAACCAAATTACAACGACTCGCTCGATGCCGAAGATGAGATTATTTGCAGTCTGCAACCCAAGACTGAGCCTAGCAATGTCCAGTTCCGCATTCATCTGATCGGCAAGCAAATTGGCCCATCCGGCCCGGCGTTCTTCAGCACCGTTGAACAGGCGGATCGTTTGTGCACCGCGCGTCGATTCAATGAAGTGAGTTTGCTGTTTGGATGAATGGATGATCTGCTCACGAGTCTTGGCCCGTAACGGACGGTATAAAAGCGTGCGCGCGAGGCAATACAGGACCACAGCAAGCAGTGCAATCCCCGTAAGTCGCATGCTATACATCGCCATGATAGTCAAGGAGCCGACGACGAGGATGCCGTCGATACAGGCGTCAACGAATTGGTTCGTCAGGCTGCGCCGGATCGTTTGGATTGCACCGAATCGGGAAATTATGTCGCCCACGTGCCGTTTCTCGAAGAAATCGATTGGCAGACGCATCAGGTGAGTGAACGCGTTGTTGAGCCACTGGAAATTCAAGTCAGTGGACAGGGTCGTGGTGAACCAGGTACGCAGTGCAAACAGTGCGGCTTGCATTACGGCTAGTAGCGTGAATGCGAGTGCCAGCACGGTTAACAGGTTCTCGTCGCTAGCCACCAACACCTCGTCGACCACCCACTGGACGTAGAACGGCGCAATCATCGAAAGGATTTGCATCGCGATCCCGAGCGACACGATCGCCGCTAATCCGCGGCGTAGCCCGACGACACGCCCAATCAGTGAGGAAATAGCGAAGCGAGGTGGAGCGTCCTGCGGTGTGAACGATGCGGAGGGCTGCAGTTCCAGCGCGACGCCAGTGTAATGGGAGCTGACAGCTACCATGTCCAGGATGCGTTCTCCAACGGCAGGGTCGTTCAGGTACAGAGTGTTGCCCTTGATTCGCTTTAGTACGACGAAGTGGTTCATGTCCCAGTGCAACACACAAGGCAGCTTCACCGACACCAGTTGTTTGACGTCCGTGCGTAGTGCGCGAGCGCGCAACCCGAGTGTGGTCGAGATCGACATCAGGGTCTTAAGCGTTATTCCTTTTAGGGAAACAGAGAAACGCAACCGCATGTTTCGAAGATCAGTCTCGTGTCCCCAGTACGATGCAATCATTGCGATACATGCCAAGCCGCACTCGGTGGCCTCGGTTTGCAGCATTAGTGGAACAATGGGCTTGCGCCAGAAGCGCAGATCCGGGATTTTCTTGAGATTCATCTATATGCGGCCGGATGGCTTGGAAAGAGAAGGCAGGATCCACTGATAGAGCCGGTGGCGCTCGAGCGGTACCGACGCATCGAACAACATTCCCGAGCGCAGCTGCGAGGTATCACGGAGCGATTTCGTGCTTTGCGGGTCAAGCCGGATGCGCACACGAAAGATCGATTCGGCTGGTTGGTCCAACGTTGTGCCTGAGCGTACTGCCGCAGGCACGTTCGTGGTTTCGGTAATCTCCGTGATTACGCCGTGGAATTGCCCGAAGGTTTGGAAAGGGAGTGCGGAGTATCGAATTGATACGTTCGTGCCCTCCCTGATCTGGCCTAAGAGCTGCGCGGACACATAGGCATCTCCTTCCAGCGGTGTCCCTTCTGGAAAGACTAGGGCAAGCGGCAAACTTGGCTTGACCAGTTGCCCTATATCGACGGCGAGGTCGGTCACTATGCCAGCGTGGCGAGCAACGATAACAATAGGCGAGCCACTTGAGGCTGCTGTCTGAATCTCGAACATCGGCGTGCCCGTCGATACCTTCTCGCCGTCCTTCACGCGCACCTTCGTAACGACGCCTTCGACGCCGAACACCACGGCGAGAGCACCTTGTGCCGGACGAAGATGCCCGTGGATTGACACCTTCCGCGTATAGGACGCGCACATGAGTAGGGCGACGAGGCAGAGCGACGTCGTGAGCGCGGCGGCAGAGGTGATGCTAGCTACACGGGACGTGGTCAGAAGGACGGTCCCGTGCCGTCTCAGGCTGGCGTGCACAAGGGCTTCTTGGCGGATGAGTGGTGCTTTGTCTTTCGTAGTTGCTGCGTTATTTTTCATATGGCATCGTTTGATCGATCGCGATAACGGCGGAAGCACCACCGATCAGATGACGTTGCAAAAATGGGGGCGAGACATCGACCTAGTTCGATGTCTGTCGACTCGCTGAATAAATTGACAATACCTCCTTATCGCGGCAGAGTTCATGAAAATAGTCGTTCATGAAAGAAAGCCGAGATTCTTCAGAATTTGCCGGCGGCGTGCAATGGACTGTAAGCTAAACCCTCCATCGAAATTCACAAATTTGAGTGCGGAATAAATATCGGCATCGCTGCGCTGCTCATCAACAAGCAAGCATATGGCAGTTAAGGGGTCAACTACTTTCTCCTCAAGCGCATGTCGAAGAATAAATTTTTCCCCTGATCGTTCAATTTGATTTATGCGGGAAATATAGTCTGCGGTGCATGGTGGTGCATAGAGGTATTCAACTAGTTCGGAGTTGAAATAACAACTTATCTGCAACATACGAACCACTGCCATGCAGCGATAGATGAGCCTGTAGAGAGATTCATCATTAATTTCCCTTGCTCCGCCAAATTCGATTCCTAGTATTTCTCGAAACAACAAGGATTTTTGTGAAAGCGAACGCTCAAGCTTGCTCAATCTCCATTTGGAGCGAGGATAGGTGTCGCCACGCATTGCAAGAAATGCATCTGTGTAACTACGAGTTAGCGATCTCGCGGTCTCAGCGGCTTCGCGAATGTGGCCTCCCTCGATAAGGCCAACCAAGTCTGTGTACTGGTCGTTAGCCATCCAGAGATACCGAAAATACATGCCACGATTGAAATCTTCAATTCTAATATTTGCTATGAGATTCTGGTGATTTCGATGATTAAAAATGGGGCGCCCTTTTAATATCTTGTGTATAAGTTCGACTTGGCGTGTTGATAATTTGTTTAAATCTCCACGCCCCGATTCCAGGAGGCGCATAACTTCATTATGCGAAAATGCGATTATATCTATGCGTAGCCCACCACATAGTGTTGGGCCATTTGCACCGAAAAAGAGCGTGCGCGACGCATCATCCTTATGAACCAGCATCACATCGATGTCGGACGTAACAGTCGCGAGTCCTTCGGCATGCGAGCCGATTAGGCATGCGAACAAAACGTGTTTATGAATACTTTCCGGAAGGGCGTCGAGAATCCAGTCTCCATCGAGTTTTGTTACGTCGATCGATGCGTCGCGAGTCATCATTCAGAGGGCCTCCAGGGGAGGTGTTAATATGAATTGAAATTTTTCAAAAAAAACAAATTTATATTGATGAACCCTGCACTGAAATTTTCAATCTGTCGCTCGATCTTTGGACGCCTCTGCATACCATAAGCTAGCGCGTACCCTTCGGGACGACAGTCGACTGGATCGGCACCTCATCCGACACGATGGAGTTCTACGAGTGACATACTTGCGCTGCTCGTAGCCGGCAATCTGAAGGAAATCACTGATAATCGGTGAATGAGGCACCTAATCGGCCACGGTCGCAGGGCGGCACCTTGACGCAAGGTGAGCATTTTCGGGAGCTTCGACATCGAACGCGTACGATGAGCAGCGAACCTAACGCGTCATTACTTCAGCATTCCACCATCTGGCCACAACCCAGCGTTTAGTATCACCCGCTTCATACGCGCTTCGTAGGGCGCCATTGCGTGCCCCTTTCGCTGCGCACACCACCGCGCAGCCACCTTGTGCACGCCTCGCTTAACTCTGGCAGCATACCGGTCAGCCTGGGTGGCAAGGACCCAACGATCGATAAGACTTGAGACCCTCGACTCCCTCTTCGCGACGAGGCAAATCCACCAGGCTGGATATGTCGAAGACGCTGCTTCACACCTTCGCCGGGCGAACGCGTGCCCACTGTCAGCCAAGCCTGGTCTGTTCAACAAGAAGAACGAAAAAACGGAGTGCACATGATTTCGAGACTGTCATTGATGATGACGGCATGCGCCGTTGTCGTCGCATCGATTTACCCTGCCGCCTATGCCGACGAGGGCATGTGGCAGCCGTCCCAACTGCCCTCCCTGGCCGCGACGCTGCAAGAACGCGGCCTAGAACTGGTCCCGAAAAAGCTCACCGAACTGACGGACTGGCCGATGGATGCCGTGGTGAGTCTCGGATTTTGCTCGGCTTCGTTTGTCTCACCCGATGGCCTCGTCGTGACGAACCATCACTGCGGGATAGGTCCGCTGCAATACAACTCCACGCCGCAAAAGAACCTGGTCGACGATGGTTTTCTCGCGCGCACCAAAGGCGAGGAGCTGCCGGCCGCCCCGACGCAGCGCGTCTACGTGACCGAGGCGATCAGCGACGTCACCACCAGCGTCAAGGCCAAGCTGACGCCGCAGATGGACGGTTACGCCCGCTATATGGCGATTGACGCTGCGAAGAAGCAGCTCGTGCAAGGTTGCGAGCAGCCCGGGTATCGTTGCGATGTCTATACGTTCAATGGAGGTGACAGCTATCGGCTCATCAAGCAACGTGAGATCCGCGACGTGCGGCTCGTGTACGCGCCGCCGTACGGGATCGCCCAATTTGGCGGCGAGGTCGACAACTGGATGTGGCCGCGCCACGGTGGCGACTTTCTGTTCCTGCGCGCCTATGTCGCGAAGGACGGCAGCTCGGCGCCATACTCGAAAGACAACGTGCCGTATCGCCCCAAGCACTGGCTGTCGGTGAATCCGAAGGGCGTCGAGGCAGGCGATTTCGTGATGGTCGCGGGCTACCCCGGGTACACGAATCGCTATCGTCTCGCCGAAGAGCTACAAGAGGCGCGCGACAAAGAACACCCCTTGTTCATCGAGCTGGCGCAGGGCTTCTCCAACATCGTAGCCGATGTGGGCAAGACCAAGCCCGAGGTACCCGTCAAGTATGCGGACATCGTCGGAACGTACGACAACTACGTCAAGAAGGATCAAGGCGATCTCGAAGCGTTCGCGCGTAGCAATGCATTGGAGGTCAAGCAAGCGCGTGAGGCTGCACTCGATCAATGGCTTGCGCAGCAAAAGCCGGGCGGCAGTGTCGATGCGGCTGCGTTGCGTGCCGACATCGGTCGCTTGCGCACGCTTGTCGATGCGCGGACGCGGCATCGCGAGCGTGACATTACTCTGGCCATGCTCAAGCGCGGTGGCTTGTTCAACGCGACATACGAGATCGTGCGTCTCGCCGACGAACGTCAGAAGCCCGATGCCGAGCGTGAGGTCGGCTATCAGAAGCGTGACGAAGCACGTCTGCTTGCGAACGAGAAAAAGCTTGACCGCCAGATGGACCCATCTGTCGAATCGCGCAAGCTGGTCTATCTGCTACAGCGTTACGTGAAACTGCCCGCCACCGACCATTTGCCTTCGCTCGACAAATGGCTCGACGGCGCATCCGACGAAGCCGCGATCACGAAGAAGGTGTCGGCGCTATTTGCGGGCACGCGGCTCACCGACACGGCTACGCGTGTCAAATGGCTCGACGCGACGCCGGCGCAGATCCACGCGAGCGACGATACGTGGCTGCAATGGATGAGCGCGTTGATGCCCGATCTGCTGACGCTCGAACGCGAGACGAAGGCATTCACGGGCGAGGAGGCGCTGCTGCGTCCGCGCTATGTTCAGGCGCTGGCTGCCTATTACGCTGTGCGCGGGCTGCCGATCTACCCTGACGCGAATTTCACGCTGCGCGTGACGTTCGGCAATGTGAAGGGCTACGAGCCGCGCGATGGCGTCATCAATGCGCCGTTCACGACGGCCGAAGGAATCGTGCAAAAGAGCGGTGCCAAACCGTTCGACATTCCTGCCGTCGAGCTGACGGCGATCCGCGCGAAGGCCTACGATGGGTTCGCATCGCCGAAGCTCGGTACGCTGCCTGTCAATTTCTTGTCGAACCTCGACATTACCGGCGGCAACTCGGGTTCGCCGACGCTCGACAAAAACGGCCGGCTCGTCGGCCTTGCCTTCGACGGCGAATGGGAGGGAATCGATGGTGATTGGCTCTATGATCCGCGTGTTTTCCGAACGATCCACGTCGACATCCGGTACATGCTGTGGGTCATGCATCACCTCGGCCATGCCGACAACCTGCTCGAGGAAATGCACGTGCCGGTCGCAAACTGACGGGCGGCACGTGGCGTTTGTGGCAAAGGTGAGTGTTTTCGGGAGGGTGCGGCATCCGGCGCTCCCGAGCACTCTAACGCTCTAACGTTCGGTGTTCAGGTGGCCAACACATCATGTCGACGTTCGAGCTGCGCGAGCAACCCGTCCCACAGATGCAACCGCTCGCTGATCGCAGCGAGCCCGGCTTCGAGCGCTTCACGCGTGCGATGCGTGTCGCCGTCCGCCGCCTCGCGAATCAGTTCATGTGCGGCGGGACCGTGCTCGCCGCTGTCGACTTCGATGTGCCGCTCGATGTAGAAGGCGAACAGCGGCACCTTCTCGCGCCCGATGCCCCAGCGCGCGAGCAGCGTGCGGAACATGTCGGGAATCACGTTTTCGCGGCCGTAAAAGAAGTTGCCGAGCACCTCGTGCATGGCGCCGCGAACGCAGGTGGCCAGCGTCGCGTTGACGAAGCACTGTACCGGCGCGGGCGCGTCGGCCGCGACGAGGGCCTGCTCGACACTCGAGCCGGCCCGCAGGCACTCGAGCATCCCGTCGATCCGCCCGGTGTTAGCGCCTACATCACGCATCGCGCGCCGGTACAGATCGAAGTGACTCATCGGCCCCCACGGCGTGGCGTCGCATTCCTCGCCCAGCACGATTTCGTTGATGAGGCGCGCGGCCTTCGCGCTCTTGGGCGCGACCCACGGTACAGTGACGGTGGTCAGGTCGGCCTGCAGGCGTTTGACCAGCGACATGAAATCCCACACCGCGAACACGTGCCATTCCATGAAGGTACGCAGCTCGTCGATGGAGGTGATGGCGTGAAAAACAGGATGATGAGCAAGTTGCCGATGTTGCACCTTCAGCGCTTCGTCGAGTTGTTCGAGTGTATTCACGATTTCGCCCTCGGATGGAGTTAATGGTGAAGCGTCGCAGGAATTAAGCGATGCCGATGCGAACGGCATTATGTAGGGAATAGCAGCCTCTATCCGGCGTGAATTCTAAATGGGAAAAAAGGAAGGCAAATCGCGGCGCCACAGCGGTTCGTCGGAGGGCGGAAGCACGGCGCCGGCCAAGCCAGCAGGTGGTTTTTGAAGCGGTTGCTGCGCAAACCACGATGCGCATCGCTTTAGGACAGACCAATACGTAAGAGGAAACGTTCTTGAAACCTATTCGAGCCTTCGGCTTACCCGGAAGGCGTGGAACGAAACATGCGTGGCACTGATTGACCGCCTGTTTTTGGTATTTTGCTTTTTCAAAAATTTGTATCGATAATTCAGATCGACACCCTGGAAAACGATCCGACGCGCGCCCTATCCGGCCGGCGCGCAGAGTGGCTGCAAGCGCTGCAGGCCGCGAGTCGAGTATGATTCGGCTCGGTCATGGGGGCTCGGTCTCCCGCATCAACTTAACCGGAATCATCGATGGAACAGCTTGAAGGCGAGGCTCGCGAACGATTGATTCGCTGGCTCCGGCGCCGCATGGAAGAATACGGCATCACCGTGGAAGCCGTGGCCGAATCGATTACGGCCGATAAGCAGGCTGTGCGGCCTGTGCTTTATCGCGACGCAATGGGTAATACGTGGGACGGCTTCGGGGATCCCCCCGATTGGTTGCGTCGCGCAGTCGCCGCGGGGCAGCAAATGGATTTCTACCGCTGCGAAAGCGAAGGCTAGCGTCTGTTATCGGCTTGAACTGGCCCCAGGGCGACCCTTACGCCGGCGCAATGCCGCGCGCCCGGCGGTCTCGGCCATTTCCGATTCGGTTTAGTCGTTTTCGCGCGGTGCGGCGGGCCAGTAATTCTCGAATACACATTCCGTAAGGGGCATGCGTTGCGCCCACTGCTCGATTTCGAGCATCGGCCGCGGGTAGAACTGCTCGACGTGCCCCAGGCACAAGAGCGCGACAGGCTTTGCACCGGGCGGCATGCGCAGCAGCGCGCGCACTTCGTCCACATCGAATAGCGACACCCACCCCATGCCGAGCCCTTCCGCGCGCGCGGCGAGCCACATGTTCTGAATCGCGCAGGAGACCGAGGCCAGGTCCATCTCCGGTATCGTGCGGCGGCCGAACACATGTTTGTCGCGGCCGTCCATCAGCGCCATGACGAGCAGCTCACCGCACTCCAGCATGCCCTCCACCTTCAGCTTCATGAACTCGTCGTGCCGCTCGCCGAGCGCGTCCGCTGTCTTGATGCGCTCGCGCTCGACGCTGTCGTGCAGCGCCTTGCGCAGCGCCTGGTCGGTGACGCGGCCGATGCGCCAGGGCTGCATGTAGCCGACGCTCGGCGCGTGATGCGCGGCGTCGATGAGGCGCGCGAGCACTGCCGGGTCGACCGGCTCGCGGACGAAATGACGCATGTCGCGCCGTTCATAAATGGCCCGGTACACCGCGGCTCTTTCTGAATCGTCGAATTGCTTTGCCATGGAGTGGGTTGGCCGCGAAGGCCGCGTTAAAGGGAGCCAAAGCCGCCGATGCGGCTCGCGCAACATGCGTCTGGCGAGATATCAGTGTAATGCCCTGCGTACCGTCGTGCGCGCTGGCGATCCGATTCGGACTGTACCGATTCGTCCGTTTCACGTGCGCGATCGTACGAAGGCGTGGATGGCGGGGCGCCCCGCTTGTCGTTTGTCTCTACGCTTGCCGTGCAGTCGCGTCGAGTCTGGCGCATGATTGAGTGGACGCGCCAACCGAGGAAGGCCACGCCATGGACGACGCTTCCGTGCCCAAACGTCAACCGAGTTGGAGCGAGCGCACCGCGGCGCACATGCGCGAGGCGCTCGACGGCCGTCGGCGCGGCGTGCGGATGCTGCTGCCATTCGCAGGGCCGGCCCTCGTCGTGTCGGTGGCCTACATGGACCCCGGCAACATCGTCACCAACCTTCAGGCCGGGGCTGGCTACGGCTACACGCTGCTGTGGGCCGTGCTGTTCGCGAACGTCGTGGCGATGCTGTTTCAGGCCATCTCCGCGCGGCTCGGCGTCGTGACGGGTATGAGCCTCGCGGCCGTGTGCGCGAGCAGCTTGCCGAGACCGGTCGTGTTGGCGATGTGGGTCGTCGGCGAGATCGCGGCGATGGCGACCGATCTTGCCGAATTCCTGGGAGGTGCGATCGGCTTCGCGCTGCTCGCCCATGTATCGCTGCTGGCCGGCATGGTTGCCACGGCGGTGGTCACGTGGGGGCTGCTGCTGGTGCAAGGCCGCGGCTTTCGCCCGCTCGAACTGGCAATCGGCGCGTTCGTTGGCGTAATCGCGCTGGCCTACCTCGCCGAGCTGTTCTTCGTGCCGCTCCAGTGGGGACCCATCGTGCGTGGCACGCTCGTGCCGCACCTCGCGGACAGCCACGCGCTGTTGATCGCGGTCGGCATCGTCGGCGCAACCGTGATGCCGCATGCGCTGTTCCTGCACTCCGGCTTGAGCGGCGAGCGCATCAAGCCACAGAGCGAGGACGACACGCGCAAGCTGTTGCGCTATTCGAACCGGGAGGTCGTCATCGCGTTGGCGGTGGCCGGGCTCGTCAACATGGTGATGGTCGTGATGGCGAGCGGAGCATTCCATCGCGACTACCGGGGCACCGCCGAAATCGGTACCGCTTATTACACGCTCACCCCGGTATTCGGTTCGATGGCGGCGGGGTTGTTCCTGACCGCGCTGATGGCGTCGGGCATCTCGAGCTCCGTCGTCGGCACGATGGCCGGACAGATGATCATGCAGGACTTCCTCGGCTTCGCGATTCCGCTGTGGGCGCGCAGACTCGTGACCATGGTGCCGAGCGTGGTGGTCGTCGCGCTCGGCGTCGATGTGACACGCGCGCTCGTGATGAGCCAGGTGGTGCTCAGTCTCGCCGTGCCGGTGCCGATGATCGCGCTGATCGTGTTCGCCTCGCGTGCGCGCACGATGGGGCGATTCCGGCTGCACAACACGACGACGCTGCTGGCGATCGTCGCGGCAGCGGCCATCGTCGCGCTGAACGGGGTGCTCGTCGTTCAGTCGTGGTGAGTCGAACCGCCTTCGATGATGACCGGTTTGTACTCCTGATCGATCTGCTTGACGGTCGCCGGGTAGGGGGCGCGATCCCGCTTCTGCGACGTTCGACGCATCCTCTCGCCATAGGTGAGTCTTTTCGGGAGCGGCTAAAAGGTGAGGCGGCAAACCGACGCCGGCTCGCCTTTCATTGCCTCGAATATGCCGGTAATGAACGAAGGCCCCGTATTTTCAAGCGCTTGACGGCTTCCCAGGTGAGGCCCGTGGATCACAACGCGCTCACCGCGTCGATCGCTCGCCGGTCAAAGGTGAGCGTTTTCGGGACTTTGAACGCTTCATATTTTGGCGTTCGTCGCAAAAACGCGAATCGTGCGAAGATCGACGCTCGCGACGGAGGCTGCGACGCTCGTCCCTGCCGCATCGCGATTTGACGCCGGTCGTGCGGCCGGCATCCACCAGGAGACAGACGATGCAGATCACCGGAGACATGCTGATCGGCGGCACGGCGGTGCGGGGCACCGCCGGCACGCTGCGCGCGTTCGACCCGGCCCGTAACAGCGACATCGAGCCGGCCTTCGGCGCGGGCGACGCGGGCGACGTCGAACGCGCCTGCCGCCTGGCGCACGAGGCCTTCGATCCGTTTCGCACCGCGCCGCTCGAGACGCGTGCCCGCCTGCTCGAGGCGATCGGCGAGCGGATTCTCGCGCTCGGCGACGCGCTGATCGAACGCGCCCACGCCGAATCGGCCTTGCCGAAGGGGCGTCTCGAAGGGGAGCGCGCGCGTACCATCAATCAGCTGAAGCTCTTCGCCACGCTCGTGCGCGAAGGCCGCTGGCTCGACGCGACGCTCGACTCGGCCCAGCCCGAGCGCAAGCCGCTGCCGAGGCCCGATCTGCGTCTGCAAAAAATCCCCGTCGGGCCGGTGGCCGTGTTCGGTGCCAGCAATTTCCCGCTCGCGTTTTCGGTGGCCGGGGGCGACACGGCATCAGCCCTCGCGGCCGGCTGCCCCGTGGTCGTCAAGGCGCATCCGGCGCATCTGGGCACCTCGGAGCTCGTCGGCCGGGCGATTCAGCAGGCGGTGGCCGAATGCGGCCTGCCTGCCGGCGTGTTCGCATTGGTGGTCGGTGCCGGCAATGCAATCGGCGAGGCGCTGGTCGGGCATCCCGTGATCAAGGCCGTCGGCTTCACGGGTTCGCGCGGCGGCGGGATTGCGCTGATGAATATTGCCGCGCGGCGTCGGGAGCCGATTCCGGTTTATGCCGAGATGAGCAGCATCAATCCGTGCTTCGTCATGCCCGGTGCGCTTGCGACGCGCGCCGAGGCGATCGCCAATGGCTTCGTCGAATCGCTGACGCTCGGCGTCGGTCAGTTCTGCACGAATCCGGGGCTAGTCGTCGTGCTCGAAGGGCCGCATCTGCAAATGTTCGTCGATACGGCTGCGAAGGCGCTCGAGAAGAAGGGCGCCCAGACGATGCTGACTGCCGGTATCGCGTCGGCCTATCGCAGCGGCGTGGCTCAGCGCGCGGCGACGAATGGGGTGAAGCGCGTTGGGGAAGGTACGGCGAGCGAGGCTCAGCATGCGGCGCTGCCGTCGCTGTTCACGACGACGCAGCGGCAATTCCTGGCCGAGCCGGTGCTCGAGGACGAAATCTTCGGACCGACGTCGCTGATCGTCACATGCGCCAACGTCGACGAGATGATCAAGCTCGCCGAGCATCTCGAGGGGCAGCTGACCGCCACGCTGCATATCGAACGCGAAGACTACGCACTGACGCGCAAGCTGTTGCCGACGCTCGAGCGCAAAGCCGGGCGCATTTTGGCGAACGGTTTTTCGACGGGCGTCGAAGTTGCGCATGCGATGGTGCATGGCGGACCGTTCCCGGCTACGTCCGATCCGCGCACGACTTCGGTCGGCGCGCTGGCGATCGAGCGTTTTCTACGACCCGTCTGCTATCAGGATTTGCCGGCAGACTTGTTGCCCGATGCCGTGCAGGACGCGAACCCGCTGGGGCTTTGGCGGCTGCGCGACGGCTCGCTCGAGCGCCGCTGAGCAGGGCGTGGCTGGTGGGACGCCGTGGGCCGGTTGACGGCCTGCGGGGTCTACCGGCGCCTACCGCCTCAAGGGCTCATGCCCCGACTCGATAGACACGCCCCGTCTGCGCACCCTCGACGCTGCGGCAGTAGGCGAGCGCGGCACGATGCGCGCGGACAGGCTCGAAGCCGCGAAAGTATGCCGCGTAGGCATCCATCGATTCTTCGAGCACGGTTGGGCTCACGGCGTTGATGCGGATGCCGCGCGGCAGCTCGATCGCCGCGCCGCGCACGAAGCCTTCGACCGCGAGGTTCACGGTTGTGGCATTGATGCCGTGGCGAATCGGCTCGTCGGCGAGGATGCCGCTCGTGAGCGTGAACGAACCGCCGTCGTTCACGTGGTGCTGGGCTGCGAGCACGACGTTGATCTGCCCCATCAGCTTGTCGCGCAGGCCGATCCAGAACTGATCGGCCGTCATGTCGTGAAACGGGCCGAAATGGAGTTTGCCCATCGTCGTGACGACCGCATCGACCCGGCCGATTTCGTGAAAGAGGCGCTCGACGTTGGGCAGGTTGGTCGCGTCGACGTGATAGTCGCCGTGCGAGGCACCGACTTCGATGACTTGATGACGTGTCTTGAGTTCGGTGCAGACTGCTCGCCCGAGCGTGCCGCTCGCGCCGATGACGACGATTTTCATCTCCGGCTCCCTCCCAACGAAGGTGACACAGGCCACGCGTTCGAACGCGAGCACGAGCGAAGACGCGCTGTGCCGTGTGCGAGATTGACGCGTGCGTCGCCGCTTAGCGTCCGTCGCGCCGCTTGTGCAGCGGTGCGATCAGCAGCAAGGCAGCGGCGAACTTGGCGGCGAGACCGGTGCTCGTCACGAGCGCGCCGAGCGCAAATGTTTGCCATTCGGCGGGCAGCAGCGGGCCGACGAACACCACCGACAACAAGCTCATCACGACCGTCAGCCAGCGCGCCCAGGCATAACAGAGGGCGACGAACGTGTAGAGCGCGCCCAGCAGCACGCACGCCGTGATCGCCGCGACGAGCGGCGAATCACCGGCCATCGACGCGTCCCCAGGGGGCGACATCGCAAAGCTCAGCGGAATCTCCAGCCAGGCGAGCGCATAACTGACGCCGAGGCACATGAGCGCGATGTTCAAGCGTCTTGCCGCGCGAGGCTCGAGCGCATGGTGCCGCGCCTCGAACAGATGATAGACGCGCCGCAGCGGGTCGCCGGGAATCGGATGGCTCACATTCATGATCTGCTCGCTGGGTACGGCGCTTGCTCGTGAAGCATCGACGCTTGGACGCGTTCGGCACGCGTGTCGCGGTTCATCCATCGTAGTGCAGCGTTTCGCGATACTTCAAGGCAGGGGAAACGCGGGATGCGGGAGCGCGGAACATGTGTTCCGCAAGCTTTGTTTCGCAAGCGCCATGCCCGCCGCTACACGGTGCGCAACCCCCATTTTTTTCCTTAGAAGCGCCGATTTCTACAGAGTATGATTCGAATCCTGCCAGCCGGTACGGGCCGTGAAAAAAGGCCCGGGGCGGCTGCGACGTGGCGTTGTCTGCGACCCGGCAACGCGCCAAACGAACGTATCAGGGCATTTGGAGGCAGGCGAGTCATGCATCCCGACGCCGCGTTCACTCATCGCGGATATCTGCTCAACTGCGCGCCTGCGCGTGCGGGGGACGGTACGTACCAGGCGTACGTCGTGATTTCGCGTTCGAGCGATGGCGAGCTCGTGGCCAACCGCTTTTTCCCGGCCGAGCTGCGCTTTGCCGAAGAATCCGCCGCCATCGCGCATGCCCGCGATTGGGCCGTGCGCTGGATCGATGCGAGCAGCATGACGATCTGAGTGATGACAGGTGCGGCTTGCATGCCGAAATCGCGGATGTCGTGAGATGTCGTCAAGCTTGGCGAATCGTGGCAAGCGGAAGGAAGAGTCGAAGAGGGTTGGTGGTGAGAGGCAGGAACCCATCCTTCTCATAGAAACCAGCTGCTGCCGCGTCGACAGCGTCGACGACCACGCACTGCGCGCCGATTGTGGCGGCGGTGGTCACGATTGCATCGAGCGCGTGCATGAGAAGGTATTCACCGAGGCCCTGGCCCTTGCTGTCGTCGGCAACAGCCAGCCGTGCCAAGAGCACGGCCGGTACGTTTCGCGGAAGCTTGTGACTCGACATCCCGGTGGTTTCCACCGACGTCGCCGCTAGCGCGTAATAGCCGATGATCCTGTGAGGTTCGGCGGGTCGAATCGCGACGAAGGTGCGAGAAAGGTTCTTCTCCTGGTGTTGCCTGGCTGTTTTGCGCAACCAGTCGTTTAGTGAACGGATACCGCAATCAAACGTGTCGCGGTCGTCGCTCGGTTCCAGACTTCGAATTTCTGCTTCCACTCTTCTTTTTCCGAAAACGCTCCATCGCGCGTTGAAGTGCTTCGTTTGGTGCCGCAGGTTGGTCCAGTGATTCGAAGAAGCGTTTCGATTCCGCCATCGTCAGCCGGATGGACCGGATGACTTCTTCCTGCTGAATAACCTGCTCTGCCGCACGAAGCGCCGATTGCACAACGAACTGGTTGAGCGTACTGCCTGACAGTTCTGCAGCAAGCTGCAGTAGTTCCTGCTTCTCCGCACTCAACCGGGCAGTAATTCGCCCGCGACCGGGGCTATCGCTCGTGTCGCTGCCGTGCTTCATAGCCATCGCTTTCCTTTCCAGGGCCTCCCTGCGGTGCCTCCCGGCGCGGACAGGTTTGCGGCCCTTGTTTGATTGTTGGGATGAATAGGGTGAGGCCCTCGTTCATCAACGCGTTACTGCTGGAATCCCTCGACGAGGGAAAAGCCAGTGTATCACTGTGGTGTCATTTTGCCACCGCGATGGCGTCATTTTGGCACCGCTAATCAGCCCGTATGGATACAGGCTAAGGCTCGCGGGGACGGTGTCGCAGTCAACCTGCGAAATTTCAGCCCATGTCCTATGCAGGTTGTTCGACTTGACGGGGGGCATATGCCTTGGTCCAGTTCGCATTGAATCCGTCTGCGGTTGTGGTCGTTTCGGCTCCCGCCGCCGAGGTGCCACGCGCCCCCCGCAAAAAAGCGGTAATCTCTTCGCATTCGTCACTTTTTCAAGCCGTACATCGCGCGGCTATTGCTTTCATCATGTCGAATCCGTCTTCCCGCCAGTGGGGGCTCGAGCAGATCGTCGCGGAGTTGCGCGCGTCGCGTGAGGAGCTGCACCGCACGCGCCATCCGCGCGGCATTCGCGAACTGCCTTCGCGCGAGGCCATCGTCGGTATCGTGAATGGCCTGCGCGCCGCGATGTTTCCGACGCATTACGGCGCCCCTGATCTGACGAGCGAAAGCGTCGACTACTACGTCGGCACCACGCTCGAGAGCACGCTGCGGCTGCTCTGCGAGCAAGTGCGCCGCGCGCTGCGCTTTCTACCCGAACACGCCGAAACTCCCGAGGCTGAACTCACCGAGCGCGCGTTCGAGATCACGCGTGCGTTAGGCGCGCAGCTGCCCGCCATTCGCGCGATACTCGTGAGCGATATTCAGGCGGCCTTTGCAGGCGACCCGGCGGCGCAGCACATCACCGAAATCCTGCTGTGCTATCCCGGCGTGCTGGCCATGATGCATCACCGCCTCGCGCATGCGCTGCACCAGCTCGGCGTGCCGCTGCTGGCACGCTTCATCAACGAGATCGCGCACTCGGCCACCGGTATCGACATCCACCCCGGCGCGCAAATCGGTCCGAGCTTTTTCATCGATCACGGCACCGGTGTCGTGATCGGCGAAACGGCCATCATCGGCGAGCGCGTTCGTCTGTATCAGGCCGTCACGCTCGGCGCCAAGAGTTTCCCGGCCGACGATGACGGCACGCTCGTCAAAGGTCGCGCGCGCCATCCGATCGTCGAGGACGATGTCGTCATCTACGCCGGTGCAACGATTCTCGGACGCGTGACGATCGGGCGCGGTGCGGTGATCGGCGGCAATGTGTGGCTTACACACAGCGTCCCGCCCGGCAGCAGCATCTCGCAAGGCAACGTGCGCGCGGAAACCACGCACGCCGACGAGCTCGACGCCGCCAAGCGCGCCCGGTGATGAAACGCGGCCGCGTCGTCATGCATCGTTGCGCGGTCGGCGGTGTCGAGGCGACCGTCGCCGATACCGCGCAATCGTTCGCACGGCATTCGCACGATCGGTTTGGCGTCGGCGTCGTGCTGCGCGGCGCGCAGCGTTCGGCGAGCGGTTGTGGGCCGGTCGAGGCGCGCGCCGGCGATGTCATCACCGTCAACCCTGGCGAAGTGCATGATGGCGCGCCGCTCGACGAACGCGGCCGTGCCTGGCGGATGCTCTACATCGAGCCCGCACTCATGCACGACGTCGCGTACGAATTCGACGCACCGTCGCCAACCCGAATGGAGCTCGAGCGGCCCGTGCTGCGTGACGCCCGGTTCGCGGGCTTGTTCACGCGCGCCTTTGCTGCCGTTGTCGAAGAGGGTGCCTCACTCGATTCACTGGCACGCGAAGAGGTGTTGTTCGGGTTGCTCGCGGATCTTGTCCGACGTCATACGACGGTGAGGGTAAGGCAGGGCGCGCGCGCACTCACGCGCGGGCCGGCCGACGTCATGACCCGCGTGCGCGCGCGTATCGACGACGATCCCGCTGCGGCCGTGACGCTCGCATGTCTTGCCGCCGAGGCGGGCCTGACGCGCTTTCAGCTGTTGCGCGAGTTCGCCAGGGCGACAGGATTGCCACCCCACGCGTATCAGATCCAGCGGCGCGTCGCGCTTGCGCGACGCCTCATAGCAGACGGCACGGCGCTGGCCGACGCGGCGGCCGGCGCAGGCTTCGCCGATCAGAGTCACATGACGCGTGCGTTTGTGCGCTTCTTCGGCGTCACGCCGTCGAACTACGCGACGGCCGTGCGCTGACGAGCTTGCCGCGCGGCACGCATCGTGCCGGCCGTTCGCATTCCGTTCCCCTGGCAGGCTGCAATTTCGTTCAAGACGCCCTACTTGTGCGCGTCTACGCTCCTCACGTCGATCAATGATGTGAGGAGTGCAGTGTATGAATTCGCGTTGGACGGGTTACCTCTTTTGCACGCTCGCGATGATCGGCGTGGGCAGCACCGTGGTCGCCAGCAAGTTGATCGCGCACGGACTGCCGCCGTTTTCCGCCACGGCGCTGCGTTTTGCGATCGCTTTTCCCGTGTTCGTTGCGGCGATGAAGCTGGCGGGCGAACGTTGGCCGCGCGTGAGCGCTCGTGAGGCGCTGCTGCTGACGGTGCAGGCCGGCTCGGGCAGTGTGGGCTATACGGTGCTGCTGTTGGCCGGCTTGCGCTTCACCTCCGCGACCAACGCCGGTGTGATCACGGGCAGCCTGCCCGCCGTCGCCGCATTGATCGCCGTGCTCGCGCTGCGCGAACGGCCCGGCAGATTGACGGTCGCCGCCGTGGCGCTCGCGTCGATCGGGGTGTTCGTCTGCACAGGCGGCACGGGAAGCACAGGGGGAACGGCAAACGCCGCTGCCGTCGCCCACGCGGCGTCTACCTTGCTCGGCAACCTGTTCATCGTCGCCGCCGTATTCTGCGAGGGGCTGTTCATCCTGCTGAACAAGCGGCTGCGCACGCCGATCTCGCCGTTGCAGATGTCGACGCTGATGTCGGGCATCGGTCTCGCGTTGTCCCTCGTTCCCGCGTTGATCGAGCGGCCGTGGACGAAGGCAATCGATGTGACGGCGATCGAGGGCGTGGTCTATTACGCGCTCGTGCCAACCGTCGGCGGCTTTCTGCTCTGGTTCGCCGGCGCTGCGCGTATCGCGGGTGCGCAGGCCGGCGCGTTTACGGCCTTCGTGCCGCTGTCGGCAGCCGTGCTGGCCGCGCTCGTGCTGCATGAGACGATCGGCGTCGTGCAGTTGATGGGCATGCTCTGCGTGCTCGTTGCGGTCGCGCTGATTGTATGCGACGGCATGCGCGAGGAGAGCGCTCGACTACGCCCGTGCCCACAGCGCCGCGAGCGGCCCTTACCGAGTGCGTGAGAGAACGTACCAGGTAAGGGCGAGGCCTGACCCGACTGAAGGCTCGCTTCAGGGTCAGGTATTGGGCACGTTGACGGCGGCCGGATTCGCGACGATCGCGAGAAATTCGCGGCGCGTCGACGGATCGGTGCGGAACGCGCCGAGCATCCGTGAGGTGACCATCTCGACGCCGGGCTTGTGCACGCCGCGCGTCGTAATGCATTGATGCGCGGCCTCGAGGATCACGCCGACGCCTCTCGGTTGCAGGATTTCGTTGAGCGTGTCGGCGATTTGCACCGTCATCTTCTCCTGGATCTGCAAGCGCTTCGCGAACGCATCGACGAGCCGCGCGAGCTTGGAGATGCCGACGACACGATGCTTGGGCAGGTACGCCACATGCGCCCGGCCGATGATCGGCACCATGTGATGCTCGCAGTAGCTTTCGAAACGGATGTCCTTGAGCACGACCATCTCGTCGTAGCCATCGACTTCCGAGAACGTGCGCGCCAGGATGTCACGCGGATCGACCGAATAGCCTGAGAAGAACTCCTCGTAGGCCCGCGCCACGCGCGCCGGCGTATCGAGCAGGCCTTCGCGCTCGGGATCGTCGCCGGCCCAGCGCAGCAGCACCCGCACGGCGTCTTCCGCCTGCTCGCGCGTGGGGCGCGGCGACGAGACAGGCGCACTGGCCCTAGTCGGCGGCTCGAATGCTTCGTGGTCCTTGCGTGCCTTTGCGCCGCGCTTGGCGCCGGGCTCGGCCTTTTTCTTGGTTCGAGATTCGCTACCCATCGTTCGCTCCTTCTCCGCCGTTGGCTGACCACGGTTGGCGATGCGCTGCTCGAGGCGACGCATGCCGAGCCATTGTTCCATGTTTCGCCTCTGCACGGCACACGCTGCTGTAGCAGAATGACGGCACATCATTCGAGTGAGGACTGCGTTCCATGCCCTATGCCAACGTCAACGGTGTCGAGCTCTATTACCGGATCGACCAGGATTCGCCGGCCGATGCCCCCTGGCTCGTGTTGTCGAATGCGCTCGGCAGTGACGTCTCGCTGTGGTCGCCGCAGATCGACGCGCTTGCTCGCGTGTTCCGCGTGCTGCGCTACGACACGCGCGGTCACGGGCGCTCGAGCATCCCGCCGGGCCCTTACACGTTCGAACAGCTGAGCGACGACGTCGTCGGGCTGCTCGATACGTTGGGCATCGAACGCGCCCACTTCTGCGGGATTTCGATGGGTGCGATGACGGGCATTGCCTTGGCGGCGCGCTACCCTCAACGCGTGAACCGGGTCGTGATCGCGCAGACGACGCCTCGCAACGGCGCACCGCCGCAGGTCTGGCCCGCGCGGGCGCAAGAGGCGCGGGCGAGCGGCACGAGGGCGCTGGCTGTCGCGACCATGGAGCGCTGGTTCAGTGCGGACTTCATCGAGCACGAACCGGTCATATGCGCGGCGATCCGCGACGTGATCACGCATACCGATCGCGAAGGCTACGCGAACTGCTGCGAGGCGATCGGGGCCGCCGATCTGACGGCTTACGTCGCGCGTATCGCCGCACCGGTACTCGTGATCGGCGGCACGCACGACGTCGCTGCGCTGCCCGAGCAGACGCGCGCGCTGGCGGCCGCCCTGGCCGATGGGCGTCATGTCGAACTGGATGCGTTCCATATCTCGAACGTCGAGCGGGCCGAGGAATTCACGCAGGCGCTGCTCGCGTTTCTGAACGGCAACGCTTGACTGAGGAACGGTGCACCGGCCGGCGCCGCCGTGCACGCTATCGTGCCTGACGCACCGGTCCGTTCGTCATTCCTCGGCGTCGTGCTCGGCGACGAAGCGGGTCAGGCAGGCGCGCAAGGCGGCCTCGAGCGCGCGATGATCGGCCACGCTTTTCGATCCCGCTTCGGCTTCCTCGCCGAAGAGCGTGGGCGGCGCGCAATGGACGCTCACCTCGAGCCCTTCTCGCAGCACGCGGATCTCATGCGTGTCTTCGAGGTATTCGGCGATCCAATGGACGCCTTCGATATGGATGCCGGTACGAACGGGTGTTTTCATCCGAATCCCCCTGTGGCAGCACAGCCGTGCGAGCACGTGCGCGGCATCTCGCGCCGCCTGAGATAAAGGGTACGCTCCTCGCGCGGCGTCTGCATCCGTCGCGCGGGAAAGCGCAGTCATGGCGAAGCTCAGTGGCTGATCGCTTCGAGCGCACGGCCCTTCGTCGACGGCCCAAGCAGGATCACGACGATGCCGACGATCATCGATGCGCCGATGAAGAGCGCCACGCCGGGCACACCGTACTTGTGCAGCAGGATACCGATCGCCAGGCCCGCGAACGCGGCCGCGATGCGGCTCCACGAATAGACGAAGCCGACCGCGCGGGCCCGCACGCGCGTCGGATAGAGCTCGGCCTGATAGCCGTGATACGCGTACGACATGACGTTCGCGGCGAGCGTGAACAGTACGCCGAGCACGATCAGCAGCGCCGGCTCCGAGACTTGCGAAAACAGCGCGATGACGATGCCCATGATGAGCAGGCCGCCGCAGATCTGCGTCTTGCGCTCGATCTTGTCGGCAAACAGCGTGCCCATCAGCGGGCCGAACGGGTTGGCGATGGCGATGATGAACGCATATTGCAGGCTCGCGGTGACGTGAACGCCGCGATGGATCAGCAGCGTGGGCACCCATGCCGCGAAGCCGTAGAAGCCGATGACCTGCGCCATGTTGAAGATCGACAGCATGATGGTGCGCTTCAGGTACAGCGGCCCGAAAATCTCGCGATACGAGCCGCGGCCTTCCATCTCGGCCGACACGCGCTGTGGCGTGGGTAACGCGATGCCTTTCTCGGCGGCGACGCGCTGCTCGATGCTGGCAACGATGCGTTCGGCTTCTTCCAGGCGGCCGTGGCGCGCGAGCCAGCGCGGGCTTTCGGGAATGTTGCGGCGGATGATCCAGACGGCGAGCGCGCCGAATGTGCCGATCAGCATCACGACGCGCCAGTACTCGAGGCCGAACGGTTGCGTGTCTTTCAAAATGTAAGCGAGAAACGCGACGACGGGCACGACGCTGAACGTGATGAACTGGTTGACGGCATACGCCTTGCCGCGTTCGGGGCTCGGAATCAGCTCGGAGATGTACGAGTCGATCGTGACGAGTTCGACGCCGATACCGATGCCGGCTAGAAAGCGCCAGATGTTGAGCGTCATACCCGAGTGCTGGAACGCCATGATGGCCGTGCACGCCATGTACCAGATCAGCGACCACGTGAAGATGAATCGGCGTCCGAAGCGATCGGCGACGAAGCCGAACACGAGCGCCCCGAGCCACAGGCCGACGAACGTCGCGAACACGAATGTGCCGAAGCCGGCGACGGCAAGTGGCGCGAGCGCGGCGAAGAAACCTAGCGACTCGGGCTTGAACAGGCCCGATTGCACCATGCCGGGGGCCACATAGCCAGTGAAGAACAGATCGTAGAACTCGAAAACGCCACCGAGCGAGATCAGGATCACCATTGTCCAGACCGTGCGCGACGGCGGCAGCCGGTCGAACCGTGCCGCGATCTCAGCCGATTTCTGATTGGACATTTGCGCCTCTTTGATTTTTCTGAGTTGTGCTGACAAATGCTCTGACGACGGCGGCTCCATGAGCGCCCAGTCCACTGTCGCATGTCGGCGGCCGTCAAACAATGAGTGCGAACACGGACAGGCATGCGTCGTGCGGTGGCGCTGCTTTCGGGAGCGTTTGCTTAATTGTTTGAGGGCCGTCTATGGGATGGCGCCGTTGCCGGCCGGCGAGGCGGCGGCGGGCAACGACGTGGAACGACAGAGATCGATTCGATGAGGTCGCAGAAGGCGACCGATTGCCCTTATCGCACAGCCGACAGCACTTCTCGCACCGTGTCGAACATCCGTGCGATCTGCTCTTCCTCGACGATCAGCGGCGGCGAAAACGCAAGAATGTCACCCGTGAAACGAATCAGCACGCCGGCCTCGAAGCACTTCACGAAGACCTCATAAGCCCGTGCACCGGGCGCGCCTTCCCGCGACTCGAGCTCGATACCGGCCACGAGCCCGAGATTGCGCACGTCCTTCACATGCGGCGCGTCGGCCAGCGCATGGGCGGCACGCTCGAACGCCGGTGCAAGCCGGGCCGCGCGCGCGAACAGGTCCTCGCGTCGATACAGATCGAGCGTTGCGATCGCGGCGGCACTCGCAGCCGGGTGCGCCGAATAGGTATAGCCATGAAAGAGCTCGATCGCGCCCGGCATGCCGCTTTGCACGATCGCGTCGTGCACGGCGCGGCTCGCCGCGACGCCGCCCATTGGAATGGCCGCGTTGTTCATCGCCTTCGCCAGCGTGATGAGGTCGGGCGTGACACCGAAGTATTCGCTGGCGGTCGCTCGACCGAGTCGGCCGAAACCCGTGATGACTTCGTCGAAGATCAGCAGGATGCCGTACTTCGTGCAGATTTCACGCAGCCGCTTCAGATAGCCCTGTGGCGAGATCAGGACGCCGGTCGAGCCGGCGACGGGCTCGACGATCACTGCCGCAATCGTCGACGGATCGTGCAGCGTGACGAGCCGCTCGAGTTCGTCGGCCAGATGCGCACCCCACGCCGGCTCGCCCTTCGAAAACGCGTTGTGTTCGAGGTTGTGCGTATGCGGTAGATGATCGACGTTGCCGAGCAGCGCGCCCGAGAACGTCTTGCGATTCGACGAAATGCCGCCCACCGAAATGCCGCCGAAGCCGACACCGTGATAGCCACGTTCGCGCCCGATCAATCGCGTGCGCTGGCCTTCGCCGCGCGCGCGGTGATAAGCCAGCGCGATCTTCAACGCCGTATCGACGGCTTCCGACCCCGAGTTCGTGAAGAAGATACGGTCGAGCCCTTCCGGCATGATTTCGGCCACTTTCGCGGCCGCCTCGAACGCGAGCGGGTGACCCATCTGGAATGTCGGCGCGAAATCGAGCGATTCCGCGGCATTTTTCACGGCGGCCACGATCTCGTCGCGGCAGTGGCCGGCATTCACGCACCACAAGCCTGCGCAGCCGTCGAGCACTTCGCGGCCATCGCTGGCGCGGTAGTACATGCCGCGCGCCGACACGAGCAGGCGCGGCGCCGCTTTGAATTGACGGTTGGCGGTGAAAGGCATCCAGAAATTCGACAGGTCTTCGATCGTCGGGCGGGAGGTCACGATGTTTCTCCTGGTTCGAGTTCGTTCAGGCTATGCGATCAGCGAGAGGGCGCACCAGCGCGGGGGTGTCACGACTGTAGCGCCCGCCTTCCGACGTTGGACATGCACAGTCGACCGACTGCGCTGCCAACTGTGCTGGTAAATTGACGGCAACCGTATTGGAAGAGGTGGGGGCCTGCCATGATCGAACTGAACCTGGCGCGCGGTCGCGGCCGCGCGTCGACGCTCGTCGAGCAGCTCGTCCGTGCTTTCGCCGAGGCGATCGAGACGCAGGCGCTACGCGCGGGCGCCGTGCTGCCGTCGGTGCGTCAGCTCGCGCAGCAGCAGGACTTGAGCACCTTCACGGTGACCGAAGCCTATGGCCGTCTGGTGTCGATGGGGCTCGTCGTGGCGCGGCGCGGCTCCGGGTATCGCGTGGCGGCGCGTGCGGCCTCCCCGCGCGCAGCCATGCCGGCGTGGCAACCGCCGAGCCTGACCGCGACCTGGCTGCTATCGGATGTCTACGCCGATCGCTCGGTGCCGATCAAGGCCGGTTGCGGCACGTTGCCGAACGAATGGATCAACGAAAGCGGGCTGCATCACGCGCTGCGCGCGCTCGCGCGGGTGCCGGCCGCACGGCTCGCCGACTACGGACATCCGTATGGTTTTGCCCCCCTGCGCGAACGCATCGTCGAACAGCTCGATCGCCTCGGCATGCCGGCCGAACTCGAGAACGTGCTGCTCACGCAAGGCGCCACGCAAGCGCTCGACCTCGTCGTGCGCACGCTGCTGCGGCCTGGCGATGCGGTCGTCGTCGAAGACCCCGGCTACTGCAATCTGCTGCAAATCCTGAAGCTTGCGGGTCTGCACGTGTACGGCGTACCGCGCACGCCGACGGGACTCGACGTCGAGGCGCTCGAGCGGATCGTCGAGTCCCATCGTCCGCGGGCGATCTTCGTGAACACCGTACTTCAGAACCCGACCGGTGCGAGCTTTGGCATGGCCTCGGCGTTCCGGCTCGTGCAGATAGCGGAGCGTGCCGGCATCTGGATCGTGGAAGACGACGTGAGCCGCGAGCTCGCGCCGTCGGGCGTGCCGTTGATTGCCGCGATGGAAGGCCTGGAGCGCGCGGTGTACGTGAGCGGCTTCTCGAAGACGATTACGCCGGGTTTGCGGTGTGGATACGTCGTGGGACAACGCGACGTGCTGCGCGAGCTCGCGCGCACGAAGATGGCGGTCGGGCTCACGTCGTCGGAGACGATCGAGCGCATCGTGGACAAGGTGATCGTCGAAGGACGGTACGCGCGCCATGTCGAGCGCGTCGACGAGCGGCTGAAGGAAGCGCACGCGATCGTCGAGGCGCGCCTTGACGAGCTCGGTTTCGAGGTATTTCATCGTCCGAGGGCGGGGCTGTTTCTATGGGCGCGCTTGCCGATCGATGCCGAGCGCGCGGCACAGGTGGCCACCGCCGCGCTCGCGGATGGCATCTGGCTCGCGCCGGGCTCGTACTTTCGTCCCGACGATGCACCCAGCGCATGGTTTCGCTTCAACGTGCCGCATTCGACCGACGACGCGTTGTGGCACTTCATGCAGCGCATCGCGTAGCGCTGACCGGGCTCGCCGTACTCGTCGCGCCGCGTAAAAAAATTTTCGAGCCGATGTCGAGTCGGCGTGTGCTCGCTCGTCGTGGGAATGAAGCGTCGCGAAACGACGGACCGTGCCAGATCCGTCGCGAAGCTTTCATTTCTTCCAATGTGCTAACAGGAGCCACATGATGTCCACGTCATCCGTGAAGCCAATTCCCGAAGGTATGCATTCGCTGACGCCGTATCTGGTCTGTGCAGGCGTGGCCGAGGCGATCGAGTTCTACAAGAAGGCGTTCGGCGCCGTCGAGCTGCACCGCATGACGGGTCCCGACGGCAAGATTGCGCATGCGCAGATCCGGATCGGCGATTCGGTCGTGATGATGAGCGACGAATCACCGCAATGCGGTTCGATGGGCCCGAAGGCGCTCAAGGGCACGCCCGTCAGCTTGTACGTGTACGTCGAGAACGCCGATAAGGTCTTCGAAACCGCCGTTGCGGCCGGGGCGATCGTGAAGATGCCCCTCGCCGACATGTTCTGGGGCGACCGCTGGGGCCACATCGAAGACCCGTTCGGTCACCAGTGGCACATTGCGACGCATATCCGCGACGCCACCCCTGAAGATCTCGAACGCGCGATGCGCGAGGCTCCGAAGAGCTGACCACCCCACGCTAGCACGGCGCAGCCGGGTCGTCCGAGGGCCTGTGATCCGCGTGAACGGGCCCTAGTGCTTTTCGCGGTGATCGGCTGTGCCGAGCTTCCAGTAGCTGGTCGCGTTGACCGCCTCGCGCGGCAGGCCGCGTTCGAATAGCAGATGGTTGCGCACGTTGCGCACCATCGAGGCCTCGCCCGCGATCCATACGCGATGGCCGAGCGCATCGATGTTGACGTCGCGCACGAGCGCTTCCATCTGTCCCGTCGTGCCTGGCTGCGCGCGCCCCGCATAGAGCCAGCGCATGGCCAGTCGCGCGGGGCTGCGCAGCGTCTGCTCTTCACGCACGTCGGCCACTTCCACGATCGCCTGCACGTCGGCCGATTCGGGTAGATGCCGCAGGATCGACGCGATGGCCGGCAGCGCCGTCACGTCGCCGATCAAAGTGTAATGCTGGGTCGTGGGGTCAACCTCGTAGCCGCCGCGCGGCCCGGCGATCTCGATGCGCTCGCCGGGCTTCACGCGCCTGGCCCACGTCGTTGCCGGCCCTGCGTCGCCGTGCAGCGCGATGTCGATATCCATGCGGTGCGCGCCGCGATCGAGTGCGCTGATCGTATAGGCGCGGCCGGCGCTGCCCCCGCTCATGAGCGGAACGTACATCTTGACCCACTGGGCGGGCAGTACCGCCTTCATCGCGGCCAACCCTTCTCCCGTCACGCTGATGCGCCGCATGTGCGGCGTCAGATCGTGGATGTGAACGACTTCCACGGCCAGCGGTGGGGGCGTCTTCGACTTCTGCTTCGTAAAGAAAAACATGTCGATGCTCGCTTGTTTTGATTTAGTGCCTCGCGCGCTCTCTCGCGCGATGGATCGTGGCCGATTGATTCGTGAAGCAGGCGACCGAGCGTGTCATTCTGCCGTGTCCTGGGAATCGCTGCATACACGTCGCAGACACGTGCGCAGCCAGCGATGCGCGCAATCACCTTCCAAGCGCGGGTGCCAGATCTGCGACACCGTCACGTCGGGCGTGGCGACCGGCAGGCGGAACGTGAACATGCCGGCGCGCGCGGGCTCGGTCTGCCGCTCGGGCACGTTGGCGACGAGCTCGGTCGAGCGCGCGAGGGCCAGCGCAGCGGGAAAGCTCGGCACGATCATGCTGACCGTGCGCTTGAGATCGAGGTCGCGCAGCGCATCGTCGATGGGCCCGAACGGATGGCCGCGCCGCGACACGCTGACGTGGCGAAACGCGGCGTAGCGCTCCGGCGTGATCTCGCCCTCGGCGAGCGGATGACCGGCGCGCACGACGCCGACGAAGCGGTCGCGAAACAGCGCCTGAATGCGCAGCTCCGGTGCCATGTTGCTGACGACGCCGATCTCGAGATCGGCGATGCCGTCACGTAACATCGCGCCGCTCTTGTCGGGTTTGGCGGCGAAGCGCAGGCGCACGTTGGGCGCTTCCTGCTCGACCAGCCCCGCAATGCGTGCCCCGTAGCGCTCGATGAAGCCGTCGTTCGCGCGAACCGTGAACGTTCGTTCGAGCGAGGCGAGATCCAGGTGGACCGATGGGCGCAACACGTTCTGAGCATCGGCCACCACGGCGCGGACCTTGCCGCGCAACTCCAGCGCAAGCGGTGTCGGCACGAGGGCATGGCCGGCGCGCACGAGCAACTGGTCCCCGGTGACGTTGCGCAGACGGGCCAGTGAGCGGCTCATCGCGGATGGGCTCAGTTCCAGACGTTGCGCGGCGCGTGCGACGCTTTGTTCGGTCAGCAGCACGTCGAGTACGACGAGCATATTGAGGTCGATGGTGGATGACATGGCGGCTACCCCGTTCATGGCGCTGTAATCACGAATATAGTGCGCCTCACGCTTCTTCCGCAGTGCGACAACTGCGATTATGCTGATTGCGACACGAAAAAAGGCTCGTAAGCCAAGGGCTTCATGTTGCCAGAGAGCGGTCAAGAGGCACGGCGTCCCCATCCGTACACACTCGATAATTCATGCCTCGAAGAAGCCGCTAATTCTAGCTGTTCTATTTGTTCCCTCCTGAGCTGTCGGGAATTTTTAAACGCCGCCGTCCGATCCGTGCTGGCACGGACCGATCGTTTGTTGCCGTCGGTCCGGATGGCGAATGAAGCAAGTAACTTGCGGGTATTGCTTTCTTTTGCGGAGCAGAATATGGAGCAACTGATTAAGCACGAGAACTTTGTGCCGCCTTTGCCGTTGCGTGGCGATGCAAGGGGAGTGTCGCCACTTAGCGAGCGTGAATGCGAGGTCCTGCGCTGGGCCGCCGTGGGAAAAACGTCATGTGAAATCGGAATGATTCTCGGGGTCACCGAGCGCACGATTAACTTTCACGTGGCCAGTGCCATTTCAAAACTGAATGCGTCGAATAAGACGCACGCTGCCGTAAAGGCAGTCATATTGGGGATCATCGCGTTCAACTAGCACCCACTACCGGCCCGAAGGCCTCGCATTTTGCGAGGCCGGGCCGACCAGGACAGCGGTGCGTCGCTCAACTCGCCAGCACGCCTTGAAACTCTTCCACGCGTGCCTTGAATTCGTCGGGAACCGCAAGCGACACGTTATTCGTATAGTCATACATCACATGCGTCGAATACCCCTTCGCTACGATCTGGCCGTCATCCGAATCGAGCCTCATCAGGTGCTCGATATCGAAGCTCTTCGAACCGAAACGCGTGATGCTGCTACATACCTTTAACCGGTCGCCATAGTGCGCCGGCTTGACGTATTCGCATGCCGTTTTGACCATGATGTGCGGAAGCTTTTCCGAAAGCGGTAGCTCGAGCAGTGCATGCATGAAAGTCAGGTATGCGTGCTGCAGATAGTCGTAATACACCGTGCTGCTCACGTGCCCCATCGCATCGACGTCACGATACTTCACCTCGATCGGTGTTTCGAAATGCTTCTTTTCCATTTGTGTCTCCACGGGAGTTCGTACAAGAAACCGTTCGCGCTTAAACGCGTGGAAACACTATAGATTTATTCATCACCCAATAAACTGAGAGAACTGCCAGTGACGGCAGGTTTCTGGAAGATCTGCCAGTTTTCGCGATGCCTTTGCTCCGTTCTAATGCGTCCCATCCAATCGGGGTGCAGCAGGAGCAGAGAAACATGGATGATGTGATCGACAACAGGGCGTTGCCTTCCCGCACGGCACGACTCGTTTCGCCCGCGCAATTGCGCGCTTTCCTGCCGGCCAGCGCGCCGACCAATGGGCTCGTGCGCCGCACCCGCGATGCGCTGACTCGCATCGTACGGCGCGAGGACACGCGCATCGCGCTGATCGTCGGGCCGTGCTCGATTCACGACACGCGCTCGGCGCTCGAGTATGCGACGCGTCTTGCCTCGCTGCGTGATGCCTATCGCGACGCGCTCGAAATCGTCATGCGTGTGTACTTCGAAAAGCCGCGCACGACGGTCGGCTGGAAAGGCTTGATCAACGACCCCCGGCTCGACGGCAGCTATCGCATCGCTGAGGGGCTCGAGCGCGCGCGGCGTCTGCTGCTCGACATCCATGCGCTGGGCTTGCCCGCTGCCACCGAATTCCTCGATCTCATGACGGTGCGTTATCTCGACGACCTCGTGTCGTGGGCCGCAATCGGTGCGCGTACGACTGAATCGCCGATGCATCGCCAGGCCGCCTCGGGGCTCGGCATGCCGATCGGCTTCAAGAACGGCACTGACGGCGGCGTGAAGGTGGCGATCGATGCGCTCGTCGCGGCGCATTCGCCGCATCGCTATCTCGCCTTGTCGATGGACGGGGGGATCGAAGCCGTAGCAAGCGATGGCAATCCGTCCGCGCATGTCGTGCTGCGCGGTGGGAAGAAGCCCAATTACGACGCGGCGAGTATCGACGCCGTGTGCACCGATCTTGCGCGCGCGGGCATGGCGCAGACCGTCGTCGTCGACGCGAGCCACGGCAACAGCGGCAAGGTCGCGCAAGGACAAACGGCCGTGTGTCGCGATCTCGCCAAGCAGATCGCCGATGGCGAGGGCCGCATCGCTGGCGTGATGATCGAGTCGCACTTGTCGCACGGCCGCCAGGACCTGATTCCGGGTGTGCCGCTCGCGTATGGGCAAAGCATCACCGACGAATGTCTGGGTTGGGACGACACCGTCGAATTGATTCACACGCTGGCCGGTGCGGTGCGCGCGCGGCGGCGTTCTGCGCTCTATCGGAGCGCGCTGGCGCAACACGCCTTTTCCGACTGACAAGGAGGATCACTTGAACGCACCTATCGAAGTACCCATCAAGCTCGATTGGAAAGGCGAGGGCGCAAGCCGCACTCCGTTCGAGGCCTACACGAGCGAGGCGCTCTATCAGCGCGAATTGGAGCGCCTGTTCTATGCCGGGCACTGGTGCTACATCGGGCTCGTGGCCGAGATTCCGAATCCGGGCGACTTCCAGCGCACGGAAGTCGGCGAGCGTTCGGTCATCATGACGCGCACGAATGAAGGCGAGGTCGCCGTCTTCGAAAACGCGTGCGCGCACCGCGGCATGCAGTTCTGCCGCGAGCGCTCGGGCAACACGCAGGACTTTCACTGCCCCTATCATCAGTGGAACTACGACCTGTGCGGCAACCTGATCGGCGTGCCGTTCCGTCGCGGTGTGCGTCAAGGCGGCAAGATCAACGGCGGCATGCCGGCCGATTTCGATCCGAAGAACCATGCGCTGCGGCGGCTGCGCGTGTCGACGCGCGGCGGCGCGGTGTTCGCCTCGTTCGACCAGAACGTCGAATCGTTCGAGGACTACCTCGGTCCTGAGATCCTGCATTACTACGATCGCCTTTTTCATGGCCCGAAGCTCACGGTGCTCGGCTATACGCGTCAGCGCATTCCGAGCAACTGGAAGCTAATGGTGGAGAACATCAAGGATCCCTATCACGCAGGCCTGCTGCACACCTGGTTCGTCAACTTCGGGCTGTGGCGTGCGGACAATCCGGCCCAACTCGTCACCGACGCGCATCATCGGCACGGCGCGATGATCTCGATCCGCAGCGGTGGCGGCGGTGGCGAAGTTACGCACAACGTCACGAGCTTCAAGGACCGCATGACGTTGAACGACGACCGCTTCCTCGACGTCGTGCACGAGCCGTGGTGGGGCGAGCCGACCGTCGTGATGCTGACGCTGATGCCGAGCGTGATCATCCAGCAGCAGGTCAACGCATTGTCGACGCGACGCATCCGCCCGATCAGCCCGGGCGTGTTCGATTACGTGTGGACGCATTTCGGCTTCGAGACCGACGACGAAGCGATGACGCGCCGTCGCTTGCGGCAGGCGAATCTGTTCGGCCCGGCTGGGTTTGTCTCGGCCGACGACGGTGAAGTGATCGAATGCGTGCAGCAGAACTTCGACACGATCAAGGAAGGCAACGTGTACAACGAACTGGGCGGGCGGGAGGTCGACGATCGCACCGACCACATGGTCAGCGAGACGCTCGTGCGCGGCATGTACCAATACTGGCGCCAAGTGATGGAGGCTTGAATGACGGCGACAACGACAACACTGAACGTCTCGGCCCGCCATGCGGACACCGCTCCGCGTCTGAGCTTCGACGAGTACTACGAGCTCGTGACGTTCTACTCGCACTACGCGTCGGTGCTCGATACCGGCGAATGGGATGCATGGCCCGAGTTCTTCGTCGAAGAGTGCGTCTACAAGGTGATTCCGCGCGAGAACCACGAACGCGGCTATCCGCTCGCCGTCATGGACTTCGAAAGCAAGGGCATGCTGAAGGACCGCGTCTACGGCATCAAGGAGACGCTGTTCTTCGACCCGTACTATCAGCGGCACATCATCGGCATGCCCTTCGTCAAGGCCGTGCACGGCGATGTGCTCGAAGTCGAGGCCAATTACGCCGTGCTGCGCACCAAGACCGAGCAGATGAGCGACGTCTACAACACGGGGCGCTACATCGATCGCATTCGCCGTACGCCGCAGGGGCTGCGCGTCGAATCGCGACTGTGCGTCTATGACAGCGAGATGATTCCGAACTCGCTGATCTATCCGGTGTAAGGAGCGAGCCATGAGCGAGAGATGGCATGACGTATTCGATGCGGGCACGTTGCGCGAGCAAGGCCTGACCAACGTGATCGTCGAAGGTCGCGACGTTGCGCTCTATGCGGTCGACGACGAGGTCTTCGCGAGCGACAACCGCTGCACGCACGGCGATGCGCGTCTGAGCGACGGCTTTCTGCTCGGCGACGAGATCGAATGTCCGCTGCACCAGGGGCGCTTCAGCCTGCGCACCGGCGAACCAATGTGCGCGCCGCTGCAACGTCCGGTGCGCGTCTTCCCGGTCAAGATCGAGGGCGGGCGCGTGTTCGTCTCGGTCGACGGCGATGAGCAGGCAGTCGACGTTGCCGTGTCTGCCTGCGCGCAGGGTTGCGCGGAGGGTCGCTGAGATGACGGCATACGTGGTGGTGGAAGTGGAGATTCGCGACGCCGAAGCGTTTGCCGCCTACCGTAAGCTCGGGGTGCCCAGCATCGAACAGTACGGTGGCCGTGTGCTGGCACGCAGCGACGATGCGCTGTCGCTCGAAGGCGAGTGGCATCCGCCGCGCATCGTCGTGCTCGAGTTCGAGAGCGTCGAGCACGCGCAGCGCTGGCATGCGTCGCCCGAATATCAGGCCGCACGGCAGTTGCGCGTGAACGCGGGGACGACGCGCAGTGTCGCATTCCCCGCGCTTTGATCGCTTTCGTTCACACGTCTCTCGCTCACTCCAAACGCATCGAATCAGAACAGGAGAACCGTATCCATGACGGCATATGTGATTTTCGACATCGACGTGCACGACAACGAGGGCTATCAGGAATATCGCCGGCTCGGTGCGCCGACGGTCGCGCAATACGGTGGGCGCTTCATCGTGCGTGGCGGTGCGGCCGCCAACCTCGAAGGGACCTGGGAGCCCAAACGCATGATCGTGATCGAGTTCGACTCGGCCGAGCAAGCGCGTGCATGGCATAGCTCGCCTGAATATCAGGCAGCCAAAGCGATTCGCGACTGCACCGCGAACAGCGTGGCCATTGTCGTCGACGGCGCCTGATCGGTTGTCTGTTCTTCTCTTTATAGATCGGCTCGCGCGTGTGCCTGCCGGGATCACATAGCGCATACGCGTGATGTCTCTTCTTGTGTTTGAAGGAGCCTTCGATGGACGGCATGTCTTTAACGAACAATGGTGCCGCGCGCGTTGCAATCGTTGGCGCGGGCATCGGCGGCAGTGCACTTGCGGCCCTCATGCAGGGTCTGGGCTACACCGTGACCGTCTACGAGCAGGCGGAGCGTTTCATGCGCGTAGGTGCGGGCATTCACTTGAGCCCGAACCTCATGCGCGTGATGCGCCGGCTCGATTTGCATCGTCAGGTGCTGGTGAGCGGTCAGGAGCCGGCGGGTTTCCTGAACCGCGATGCCTACGACGGCGACATGCTGTATGCCCTCGAGCTCGGAGAAGCGGCGCATCGGCAATTCGGCGCACCGTTCGTCGCGTTGCGGCGCGGCGATCTGCATGCGGCGCTGATGTCGGCCGTGGCGCCGAACACCGTGCAATGGGGCAAACGGCTTGCCGGCCTCGATTGGCGTGGCGAGACGATCGAGCTCTCATTCGAGGATGGCACGCGTGCCCATGCCGACATCGTCATCGGTGCCGACGGCCTGCGCTCGCGCGTGCGCAGCGCGCTGTGCGGTTTCGAGCAGCCGACGTTCTCGGGGCAAGTCGCGTTTCGCGGCTCGTATCAGCGGGCGTTGCTTGGCGGCTTGCGCGTGGACGATCTGACGAAGTGGTGGGGCGACGAGACGTTCGTGCTGTCGTACTGGCTCGATCACGCGCGCCAGGACTTCTACTTTGCAGCCATGATGCCGCAGAGCGAATGGCCCACAGAGGCGTCGTCGATGCCTGGCGATCTCGACGAAATGCGTGCTCGCTTCGCCGACTTTCACCCCGACGTGCGGCACATGTTGGCTCGCGCGCCACAAGGCAGCGTGACGAAGTGGGCGCTGTTCGAGCGGCCGGCACGTTTCGAATTCGGCAACTCGCGCGTGCTGCTGATCGGCGACGCTTGCCATCCGATGCGGCCATTCATGTCGCAAGGTGCGGCCATGGCACTCGAGGATGTGGCCACGCTGATCCGTGCGCTGATGGGGGCCGGCGACTTCGGCTCCGCGTTCGCGACGTTTGCGGCCACGCGCGCCGAGCGGCTTGGCGAAGTGCATCGCGTGTCGTCGGCGAACACCTTCATGCGCGGGCCGACGCAACCGGAATGGGTGTTCGGGTACGACGCGTTGACGGCGCATCCGTCGGCGAGATTGCCGGCGCTGCATACGCCGCGTGCGATGGCGATGGCCGCATGAGGTGATTCGAACGGCGGTGGATTTCACGTCGCCCATTGCCTGATCGAGGTAATGGGCGATTTGCTGTTTGGGCTAACGCAAGCATTGCGCAAGACGATGCATGGAAATAATTTCTGATTCCGTGAGGTCCAAGAATTGATCTCGGAAAATATTTCCACTTAATGCATGTGATGCATTTCGGGTGCCCCGTAGTGTGATGCTGCTTACTATCGCTTTCCTTTTGCTCGTCAATTAAAATTCGCACCCTATCAAGCGACCCAGGCTGACGAAGAAAGGAATGGCGGTATGAGCTCAAATAGGCTTTATGACGCACTGGTCAACGGCAATCCGCAATACAACCGCTTGATCAAGCTCGACACGCCGCTCGGCACCGACTGCCTGCTGCCGCTACAGGTCAAGGGCACGAGCCGTCTGGGCCGCGATTACGAATTCGTCGTCGACGTCGTCACTACGCGTCGAGAAATCGAATTGCAATCGCTGATTGCGCAGCCCGTTACGTTGTGGATTCAGCAGACCGACGGCACTTATTTGCCGCATCACGGCTACGTCCATGCATTCAGCCGCCTGGGTTCGGACGGCTATCTGACGTACTTCCAGTTACGGTTTTCCTCATGGCTGTATTTCCTGCGCTTGCGCCGCGATATGCGCGACTGGCAGGAGCAAAGCGAAGAGCAAATTCTCGCCGACGTCTATCACCAGCATCCGCAGGCCAATTTCCGCTTTGAGTTGCGCCGCACGCGCCCGCAGTCGTCGTATTGCGTGCAGGCCGATTCCGATTGGAATTTCACGCATCGGCGCATGGAGCCGGCTGGCATGTTCGGGCGGTTCGAGCAAGCGCAAGATGGCAAGTCGCATACGTGGGTCGTGATGGACGATGCGTTCTTCGTGCCGCCGCTCGGTCAGCAGACGGTGCGCTTCAGCCGCGCAGGCCTCGACGATGAGGCCGACGGCCTGACGCAGTGGGTCGAGAAAGGACAGCTCGACAGCGCGCAACTGACCACGCGTACGTTCGACTACAAGCGCTCCGATCTGAACAAGGAGATCGTCACTTCGCGCGAAGACGTGCCGGCACAGAATCGCCTGCCCGCCGACGGCGAGATTTACGACTACACGGGGGCTTATAGCTGGGGCCAATCCAAGGACGGCGAGTTCTTTGCGCGCATCCGCATGGAGGAATGGGAATCTCGGTCACGCCGTTTTCATGGTGTAGGTGGCTTGCGCAACGCGATGCCGGGACGCTGGTTCGAGCTGCAAGGCCATCCGATTCACGACGAAGGTCAGCAGACCGATCGCGAGTTCCTGATCGTCGCAGTCGACTGGATCATCCGGAATAACCTGCCCGGTGCCAACGGCAGCGTCGACTTTCCTGAAAGCCTCAACGTGGAGCTCGAGCAGGCCCGTGCTGCGCACGGTCAGCAAGGTGGCGAAATCGTGAGTCATCCTGATGGTAGCGAAGGCTTCTATCGCATCGAACTTGAAGCGCAACTGCGGCGCGTGCCGTTCCGGAGCCCGTTCGAGCATCGCAAGCCGAGGATGCGACTGCAAAACGCGATCGTCGCCGGACCGGACAAGGAAGAGGTCTACACCGACGAACTCAATCGCGTGAAAGTGTGGTTCCCGTGGAATCGGCGCAATAGTGGCGACGAGCGTGCCTCGTGCTGGGTCCGTGCAGCGTTTCCCGATGCGGGTGGCACGCGGGGCGGCACGTTTCCGTTGCGCAAGGGCGATGAAATTCTCGTCGGATGGCTCGAGGGCGACTGCGATCGCCCGGTGATTCTGAGCCGCATGCACGGCGGCGATACGGCACCGATCTGGAACACGCATGGGCTGCTGTCGGGCCATCGCTCGAAGGAGTACGGCGGCAGCGGCTACAACCAGATCGTGATGGACGACTCGACGGGACAGAATCGTGTGCACCTCTACACGACGACGGCGCAGTCGCATCTACACCTGGGCTATTTGATCCAGCACACCGACAACACGCGCGGCGCGTATCTGGGCACGGGCTTCGATTTGAAGTCCGATGCCTATGGTGCGCTGCGCGCGGCGCAAGGTCTGTACGTCACGACGCACGCTGCTTCGGCGGGCCAACCGATGAGCGCGGGGCCTGCCAGCGAGCAACTGGTCAATGCCGAGAGCGTGATGGACGCGATGTCGCAGGCGAGTGCCACAAGCAAGGCCGAGACCTTGCAGGCGGGCGAGGATGCGCTGAAGAAGTTCACCGACGCCACGCAGCACAGCGTCGCTGGCAGCGAATCGAACGGTGGCCGCACGGCTGGCGGTGGCACGGGCAACGCAAACGGCTTTGCCGATCCGATCATGCTGATGGCGAGCCCGGACGGTATCGGCTTATCGACGCAGCAGTCGACGCACGTCATCGCGAACGAGCAGGTCAACGTCGTGAGTGGCCAGAGCACGCATGTGGTGACGGGCAAGTCGTTGCTTGCGAGCATGGGACAGATGATGAGTCTGTTCGTGCAGAACGCGGGCATGAAGCTCTTCGCCGGTAAAGGCCAGGTGGAGATTCAAGCGCAGAACGACGCGATGGCGCTGACCGCGCTGAAGGATCTGACGATCACGAGCTCGGACGGCAAGATCACGCTCGCGGCGTCGAAGGAGATCTGGATCGGGGCGGGTGGGTCGTACATCAAGATCAACGGCAGTCAGATCGAGAACGGTACGTCGGGGCAGATTCTCGAGCGGGGGGCGTCATGGTCGAAGGAAAGCGCGGCGAACATGAACTACCCGTTGCCGTCGCCGCGTCCGGATCAGGCAGGGCAGCTCGAGCTATTGCATCGCTACGCCAATAAGGAAGCGGTCAAGCATGGCGCGTTTTCGGTTTATGACGCGGGTGGCGCGTTGCTCAAGACCGGCGCGCTCGATGGCGCGGGGCACATGATCGTCAGCGGGCTGCCCGCGGGAGTGAAGAAGGTCGTGTTTGGGGACGATCCGCGGGAGCAGGATCACGATCCGAGCCGGTTCGAGGTGGCGGAGTGGCCGGCGAAGGCTGATGAAGGGAAAGGGGCCGGTGCTTCGCAGACGCAAAGCGAGCTAGGTGGGTTGATGCCGGATAGCGATGGGCCTGGCGGGGCGGCGGGTTTGGGGAAGGTGGCTGGCGTTGGCAGTGTCCCGGGTTCGGCGAGTCTCGCGAACACGATGGGCGGGACGGCCGTGAACGGCATCGGTAAGAACGCTGGCGCGCTAATGGGTTTAGCCGCGCAGGCGACGCAAGGTACCGGCGCGCTCGCGAAGGCCGCCGAGGGGCAAGCGTTGGGGCTTGCTCAACAAGCGCTGACAAAGGCGCTGCCGACGGGGATGCAACCCGCGTTGTCGCAAGCATCGCAACTAGGTGCGGCGGCTCAGCAGATGAGTGGGGCGGTGCAGATGGCGCGTAATGCCATGCCGATGGCGAAGTCGCTCTGATCTCTCAGGCCGTGCTGGCAAGCATGGTTACGCTGGCTCTCACGTTCTACACCAATCAAAAAAAGAAGGATGATCATGGCCGAAACGGGCGTCCTGCAACCGAAACCGACCGACGTGTTCGTTTCGCCACTGTTCGACCTGAAGCCGATCGACGTCCATGCGAGCGTCGATGCCATCGATAAGTGGCTGCAAAGCATCAGTAACGGATGGATTACGGTTGAGCGGTTGAAGTCCGTCGCCGAGAACGCTCCGATTCTCGCGAACATCTTCGCGGCAGCCGATGCCGTGCTCGACATCAAGGCAATGGTCGAGCACGGCGATAAACCCGTCGACGCGTTCGATTGGCTCAATCTCGGTGTCGACTTGATCGGCGTGGTGCCGATTCCACCGGGAACGGCTGAATTGCGTTTGGGCGCGCGGCCTCTGCTGAAGCTGTTGCGCCAAGAGATTGCCAAGAGCGGCAAAGCGCTTGTAGAAGGTGCCGCGTTCGAGTTGCGCGATGCCGTGATCAGCGCGATGGTGGCGAACCTGAACGAGCGCTACGCGGGCGAGATCGAGACGTTCATGAAGCGGCTGCGGGCGGGCTTGGCCGAGGTGCTGAAGCACAGTGCCGAGTTCATCGAGAAGCTGATGAACGCGCTTGCGGACCTCTTTGCAGAGGCAGCGGGTGAGAAGCACCTGAGCGTGACGGGTAACCTGCACGCGGCCGGGAAACACGCCGAGGACGTGGCTGAGGGCTTCAAGTCCTACGACGGGCGACGCGTGGTGTATGGCACGGGCAAGTTCCTGCTCGACTTCGTCAAGATCGAGTGCAAGGCGGCGATCAATGTGACGGCAAGCGCGGCCAAGATGATCGACGCGCAGGCCAGCGCTCACTTGATGAAGGTGTCGACGTTTCTGCGCGGGCATATTCCGGAAGTGACCAGGCGCGTGCGCGAGCTCGACGGTGAGGATGTCGGCAAGATCGGTTGGCTCATCTCGATGGGCGAGCAGGGCGTCGTGCGCTGGCGTGAGCGCACGCACCACAACATGCACATGACGGCGACGCCCGAGAAGGGTAGTGCGAAGGTTGAGCACGTGAAGCAGGAAGGGCGCGTCGACACGACGCGTGTCACGGCTCAGGCCCAGCACCCGGGCGCGGGTCCTTGCAAGCAGAGCTGTCCGGTGAAAACGCCGCCGGCCAGCACCCCCAGGTCGGTGGGCTTTGCGCTCGGTGATGAGCGGATCGAACACGAGGACTTCGTGCTGGAGGGACCACTGCCGATCGTGTGGCAGCGGACCTATCGGTCGTTCTTCGATGCTAACGATGCACATGGCGAGCTTGGGGCACGGTGGATTACGCCGTACACGACGCGCTTTGATATCCGCGAGAATGAACTCGTCTATCACGGTGCGGATGGGCGGAGCCTCACGTATCCGCTGCTGGCCCCAGAGCAGAATCATCGAGATCCTTCCGAGAATTTGTCGCTGCTGCGGCTCAGCGATGACCAGCTCATGCTCACGCGCAGCTACGAGTTACTGGAAGCCTACGAGCGCCACGGCGATACGTTCCGCCTGAGCATGATCCGCACACGTGCCGGCCATCAGATCGTTGTCGACTACGATGCGCAAGGTCGCTTGCTGCGGCTGATCGCTGGTCACCAGCAAGTGGCCTTCAAGTGCGACGAGCGGGGGCTCATCGTTCAGATCTCGCATCACAACGATGCAGGGGATCGGATCGGGACGTTGGCTCGCTATGCCTACGATGATGCGGGCGATTTGGTAGCGGCGTTCGATCGTTACGACAACAGGCGGCAGTATCAGTACCAGCATCATCTGGTGACGCGCTACACGGATCGTACCGGTCGCGGCGTGAACCTCGAATGGGATGGTACGGGGCCGAAGGCAAAGTGTGTGCGCGAATACGCGGACGGTGGCAGCGATGAAGTGCGCTTGGCTTGGCATCCCGACATGCGGCGTGTGTTCGTCACGGATGCCCTGGGGAGCGTGACGCAGTACGACTATGACATCAAAGGCTATCCGTTCCGTGTCGTGTATGCGGACGGTAGCGAAGAGTGGATGTACCGCGACAAGGATGACAACCTCACGCAGTACATTCATCGCGATGGCAGCGTCGAACGCTTGGCATATGACGAGCGTGGCAACTTAATCGGCCATCACCGTACCGATGGCAGCCTTGTCGAGTTCGCGTACGACGAGAAGGATCAGATAACTCGCCTGACCGATCCGCACGGTCAGGTGTGGAAGCGCGCGTATGACCAGAAGGGCAACGTCACCGAGCAAATCGACCCGCTGGGTCACAAGACCGAATACAGCTACGACGGCCAAGGGCGGCTGACTGAAATCAAGGATGCCAAGGGTGGTACGAAGGCGCTCGCGTACGACGACACTGGGCTGCTCAAGAGCTACAGGGACTGCTCGGGAAAGACCACCAAGTGGGCCTATGACAGCCAAGGTCGCCTGACCGAAACGAAGGATGCGGAAGGCGGTGCGACTACGATCGAATACGGCCCGAACGGGCATCCGATCGCGATTCGTGCTCCGGGCAGTGTCGAGCAACTGAGCTATGACGCTGAGGGGCGGTTACTGAGCCACACCGATGGCTTGTCGCGCACGACACGTTACACCTATGACGAGGCGGGGCGGATCGCGCGTCGTCGAGACGCGCTCGATCAAACGCTTGCCTATCGGTACGACCGCGTAGGGCGTCTCACGGCGTTGACCGACCAAAACGGCGCGACCTATCGGTTCGCTTACGATCCGGTGGGCAAGCTGCTCGAAGAGACGGCGTTCGACGGCAAGACCACGCGCTATACATACCAAGAAGGTAACGGGCGATTGCTCTCGGTTGAAGAGGCCGGCCAAGTCACTCAGTTCGAGCACGATCGTGGCGGGCGCTTGGCACGGCGCGTTGCGGATGGCGTCGAAGAGCACTTCATGTATGACCAGAGCG
>NZ_RBZV01000022.1 GCF_003628145.1 Trinickia fusca
GCCGCCGACGGAATTGTCGAACCTGTTGCTAACGCTGATGGTCATCGGCGACGCACCATACTGCGTAATCTTGCCGCCGTGGTTCGTCAGATCCGTCGCTGTCAGCTCGAGCTGATTCGCTTCCAGGTTGCCGCCGCTGTTGTCGAACGCATGCTCGATCGTCGCCGTCAGGTTCGGCGCGACGATCGAGCCGCCACAGTTTGTCAGCGATCCGCTATGGATCGTTGCATGCGCATCCGCGCCAAGCGAGCCGCCGTCGTTCGTCAGCGCATCGCTCGTCACAATCAGGTCGGCATTCGACGACAGTTTGCCCTTGGAATTGTTTAGCGTGCCGCCGACCGTCGCCGTCAGGCCGGCCTGCCCGACGACGGAACCTGCCGTGTTGTCGAATGTGCCCGCTTGTGCGACGACACGTCCGTTGCTCACGATCTTGCCGCCAACGTTCGACGCCGAGCCTGAGCCATCACCGAGCGTCAGCGTGCCGGTGCCCGCATGAATCAGCGAGCCGCCGTCGTTGACGAGCGTCGCCGGCGCGAGCGTCAGGTCGGTGCTCTTCGTTTCCAGCGTCCCGCCGACGGAATTGTCCAGCGTGCCGCTGACGTTGACGGCCATGGGGCCGTTCCCGGTTTGCGTGATGGTGCCACCGTGGTTCACCAGATCGGTCGCGTTGAATGTCAACTGAGTCGCCTGCATCGTGCCGGCGCTGTTGCTGATCGTCGTGGCGTTCACGGTAGCGGCGTGCTTCGCAAAAAACGAGCCGCCGCTGTTCGTCAAACGCGCACCCGCGTTGACCGTCGCGTTCTGGCCGGCTTTCAGCAAACCGCTCGAATTGTCGACCGACTGTCCGGTGACGTGCAGATCCGCTTGCGCGGTGATCGTGCCGTGATTGACGACAGCGCTGCCTTGCACGTTCACGTCGCCGTTGCCGCCGATCACGCCGCCTTGCGCGCCGGTCGCGGTTGTACCCGCCGTGTTCGTGAGCTGACCGCTCGTCGTGATCGTCAGGCCGTCGCTGGGCCCGGAGGGAATTCCTATGGGTTTGAGCGACGTGATGCGGCCAGCGGTATTGTCCAGAGAGGTCCCGGAAACCGTCATTCCGTCCGCGCTCTGCAGCGTGCCACGATGGTTCGCGATTGCACCGCCATTCACGTGCATCGTGCTCTGCGACACCATCGTACCGGCCTGATTCGCGATCTGTCCGGATGCTTGCAGGGAAAGCGGGCCTTGCGATGAAACGTTCCCGCTCTGGTTCGATAGGCTGCCGGCGGTCAGCGTCATGCCGCTGCCGCTCGACAGGCTGCCCCGGTCGTTGGTCAGCGCGCCCGATGCATTTGCACGGAGGGTCCCCTTCGCGCTCGTCGTCGCGCCCGAAAGATTCAGGTCGCCCGCGGTTGCTTTCAGCATGAGGTTGCCGTTCGCGGCCGATTGACTGCCGGCGAGTTTCACATCGGTGCCGGTCAGTGTCGCGTTGCCGCCCGCGGCGTTCCGGCCGGTCGCGTTCAGTTGGCCCTCCGCCGTCACGGTCAGATCGCCGCTGCGGCCGGCGGAGCCTTCGTTGTTCACGCCCGCGCCGAGCGTACCCGTCGAATTCACCGAACCTGCGTTGACGCCAACGTTCTGTTGCGCGGCGAGCGTGCCGCTGTTCGTGAGATCGGCCCCCGTGCTTACCGACGCCGATTGTTGGCTGTAAGTCGTGCCACTGTTGTCGATGCCGCCGGCTGCCGACAGCGCGAGGTTGCCACTCGCCGTCGTCTTGCCCGTCAGCACGAGCCGACCATTCGCCTGTAGCGTCAGCTCGCCCGTCTGAGCAGTGAGCGTACCGGCGCTAGCCACGCCCACTCCGTACTCGTTAGACACGAGAAATATCCGGTTGCTGTACATCCCGCCCAACTGACCGATGTCGATCGCGATCGTCGGGGCGGAGCCGTCGCCTGTGATGGGCATCGCGACAAGCGTGTCGCGATTGACCTGGTTTGCACCCGCGACAACGTTCAGGTTCTTCGCATAGACGGCGGCGTTGACCTGAACCGCGCGCGCGATGAGGTCGACCTGGTGGATGTTCGCCGCATTCAGGCCCGCGCCTGCGACCGTTATGAGGCCTCGGTTGACGTTGAAACCGGCGAGCGAACCGTCGGAGCCGTAGAACGGCACGCCGGTCGTCAGAGTCGCGCGACTGGTATTGATGAAGCCACCGCCGTCCACGTAGATTCCGGACGGGTTGGCGAGCACGACTTCGGCTCTGGGTCCCGCAATCTCAACGAACCCTCTCAGCTGGGATGGGCTTGCGCTGTTGACCTGATTGACGATGATGCGTGCGGCCTCGCCGGCGCCATAGTTCGGGTTGCCGTTGACGTAGCCCGCGAGTTGCGTGTTCGTGAGCGTGGCCGCGTTGTTCAAGATCGCGCCGGCACGATTCACGTCGAACTGGTTGTAGGTATTGACCGACACGCCTGCGCTGGAAGGGCGCGCCACGTTCACGTGGGGCAGGCCGTTTTGCGTCTGGATGACCTGCGTGCTGGTTCCCGGCGTCGGCACAATCTGCGCCCACGCCAACATCGGCAGGATGCCCGACCATGCTATCGCGACGGCGGCCGTCCGCGCGGTCCGTGACCGGCGGCCGGCTCGTGTTTCACCGCCGGCCGATTGGCCCGCAGCGGTGGCCGTTTCTTCGACGGCCACCACCATCCCCCGGAGCCGGGAATACACCAAACGGTACGTGTTGTGGTTCATCGTGCCGCGTCCGTATTCTTAGACGCGATGGACGATAGCCGGAAGACTGGCTTTGCCTGAGCGAAACCTTCCAATTTCGGACTCGTCTGATTGGCGGCTGGGCTGGCTACGCGTCACTACACCAACACTTTTACCGCAGCATCGCAGCCATCCCTACAGCACATAGACCTGCTCGACTGGTCTTGCACCCGGGATTGACAGATGCGCGCCGATACGCCAAAGTTGCCGCCATGAGCCGCCACGCATTCCCCATCGCGCAGATTATTCGCATCATTCGACAACGAATGGTGGGTTAGCGCGCGCTCAAGCAATCAGCCAAACCCGCCCTCCAGGCGGGTTTTTCATTTCCGCCTGCTGGTCTCCCCTCACCTCGCCCAGGAGCCGGAAATGCCATCAAGCCAAGCCGCTGCGGTCGTCGCAGTTGAAGCCGAAGCGGCAGCCAACGCCGATACCCCCGCCGAACAAGCCCCGCGCGTGCTCGATCAAAGCGATTATCTGAAGCGCATTCTGACTTCGCGCGTGTACGACGTGGCACACAAGACCGAGCTGCAATTCGCACCGCGGCTGTCGCAACGGCTCGGCAATGCCGTCTACCTCAAGCGCGAAGACAACCAGCCGGTGTTTTCGTTCAAGCTGCGGGGCGCCTACAACAAGATGGCGCACTTGAGCGCCGATGCGCTGGCACGCGGTGTCATCACCGCTTCGGCCGGCAACCATGCCCAAGGCGTGGCACTATCGGCCGCGCGGCTCGGCGTGCGCGCGACGATCGTCGTGCCGAACACGGCCCCCCGCGTCAAGGTTGAAGCCGTCCGCGCATTCGGTGGCCCGACCGTCGAAGTCGTGCAGGTGGGCGAGTCCTACAACGATGCTTACGCCCACGCGCTCGAGCTCCAGCAAGCCCAGGGTCTGACGTTCATCCCCGCTTTCGATGATCCCTATGTGATCGCCGGCCAAGGCACCGTCGCGATGGAAGTCATCGCCCAGCATCAGGGGCCGATTCATGCGATCTTCGTGCCGATCGGCGGTGGTGGCCTCGCGGCAGGCATCGCGACCTATGTCAAAGCCGTGCGCCCCGGCATCAAGGTGATCGGCGTACAAACCGTGGATTCCTGCGCGATGGCGCAATCGATCGAACAGGGCCATCGTGTGGAGCTCGCGGAAGTCGGGCTGTTCTCGGATGGCACGGCCGTCAAGCTCGTCGGCGCCGAAACGTTCCGGCTATGCCGCGCTCACCTCGACGAGGTGGTGACCGTCGATACCGATGCGCTTTGCGCCGCGATCAAGGACGTGTTCGAGGATACGCGCAGCGTGCTCGAACCGGCCGGCGCGCTCGCGGTAGCCGGCGCCAAGCTGTATGCGCAGCGTGAAGGCACCGAGCAGCAGACGCTGATCGCGATCACTTCCGGGGCCAACATGAACTTCGATCGCATGCGCTTCGTGGCCGAGCGCGCGGAAGTCGGTGAAGCGCGCGAAGCCGTGTTCGCCGTCACGCTGCCAGAGCAGTCGGGCAGTTTCAAACGCTTCTGCGAACTCGTGGGCACGCGCAACGTGACCGAGTTCAACTATCGGGTGGCCGATGCGACAACGGCACATCTGTTCGTCGGCGTGCAGATCAAGCATCGCGGCGAACCGAAGGACATCGCACAGACGTTCGAGGCCAACGGGTTCCGCGCGCTCGATCTGACCGGCGACGAACTCGCGAAGCAGCACATCCGCTACATGGTGGGCGGTCGCTCGCCGCTCGCGCGCGACGAGCGCCTGTTCCGCTTCGAATTCCCCGAGCGGCCCGGCGCGCTGATGAAGTTCCTCTCGGCGATGGCGCCGCATTGGAACATCAGCCTGTTCCACTATCGCAATCAAGGCGCCGATTACAGTTCGATCCTCGTCGGCATCCAGGTGCCACAGGCCGAACACCGGGAATTCGAGCGCTTTCTCGCGACGCTCGGCTATCCGCATCGCGAGGAAACCGCCAATCCGGCGTATCAGTTGTTTCTGTCCTGAGCGGTCTGCACGCTGCTATCGGGCTCGGCCTCGGTCTGCCACCCCAGGCCGAGGCTCTTCTGCAACAGCACGAAGTCTTTCAGCAACTCGGCCTGCCCTGCCACGACATCCTGCTGCGCCGAGAACTGCGTGCGCTGCGTGTCGAGCAGATCGATCAGCGTCGCGACACCGGCACGATAACGCTGATCCATCAGCGTGGCGGCATGATCGGCCGACGCCTGCACGGCCTGGAGACGAACGAGGTGCTCGCGTTGGTGCCCATAGCGCGACAGTGCCGTGTTCGCGTCCTGCAACGCGGCGAGGACCGTGTGCTCATAGCGCGCACTCGCTTCGTCACGCGCCGCTTGTGCCGAATGCACGTCCGCCGTCGTGCGGCCGAAGTCGAACACGTTCCATTGCAGATACGGCAGGCCAGCCCACGAAAAATTCGTTTTCCGAAACAAATGCGCTGGCTCGGCAGCCGTATAGCCGAGATCGCCGAGCAACGACACCTTCGGAAAATAATCGGCGACGTGCTCGCCGATCTGGGCGTTGCTCGATGCGAGCCGCCGCTCGGCCGCGCGGATGTCGGGGCGCTGTCGCAGCATCGTGGCCGGCTCGCCGATCGGCACCGAGGTCGGTAACGTAGGCATGGCCTGCGACGTCGACAGCCCGGCGTCGAGCGCACCCGGTGCGCGGCCCGTCAGAACGGCAAGGCGATCGAGCGATTCCGCGATCTGCGCGTCAAGCGGCACGAGTGTCGCGCGCGTCGTCTGCACTTGTCCCGTGAGCCGTTCGACGTCGACATCGGCAGCCGTACCGCCTGCGCGGCGTTGCTGCGTCAACGTCAGCATGCGCTGCTGCGCGTCCGCCGAGCGCTGCGCGAGTGCGAGCCGTTGCTGCTCGTCGCGTAGATCGACATAGGCTTGCGCGACTTCTGCCGCCAACGACACCTGCGTATCGGCGAGATCGGCATCGAGCGCCTCGGCTTGCGCCGATTGCGCCTCGATCGCGCGACGCGTGCCGCCGAACAGATCGATCTCCCATGATGCGTCGAGACCTGCCGTGTACAGCTGCAAGGGCCCTTGTCCGCCGCCTGCGCTCCCGGTCGAGCCGTTGCCGCCCTGGGACAGGAAGGTGCCAAGATTCGGTTCGCGCATGCGCGGTGCAGCGGCGTTGGCCGACAGCTTCGGCAGTTCGTCGGCGCGCTGCCGTACGAGCTGCGCGCGTGCCTGACGCAAGCGCTCCTGCGCAGCGTGCACATCGGGATTGTGCGCAAGCGCCGCGTCGATGAGCGCGTTCAGTTGGGTATCACCAAGCGTACGCCACCAAGCGCTCGGCGCGCGCGTCGTCAAGACGTTCGCCGACGAAGCACGCACGAACGTCGCTGAGTGAGCGGCGTCGCTCGCCACCGGTGGCGCCCCCTGATAGTCGGGGCCGACCGTGCAGGCGCCCAACGCGCAGGCGGCCGCAAGCGCGATCGCGAGCGCTGAAGCAACAGGAAGATAACGGTAAGTCGACATCGTCAAGGAATCCGAAGCGTCAGTGGCCGGCCGAGGACGTATTGCCCGTCTGCCCCGCCGGGGTCTTGAGCAGCAGCGCGAGTGGAATGCATGCGAGCAGCGCGATCGCGAGCAGGTAGAACGTCTCCGAGTACGTCATGACAGCTGCCTGCACTTGAATCTGGACGGCGAGCTGCGCGAGCGCACGCATCTTCGCGTAGGCGAGATCGCCCGTTTGCGCGAACCAGTTCGCCGCACTCGCCGCGAGACGCCCCTGCCCCAGCACGGAATTGGCGGTCAGCGATTCGCGGATGGCCGCCGTGTGGAACGTCGTGCGCGAATCGATGATGATGCCGACGATCGCCAGCCCGAGCGAGCCGCCGAGGTTGCGCGCCATGTTGTAGAGGCCCGCGGCATCACCCGATTCTTCGCGCGAAACGGCGGCCATCGAGGCCTGGTTCAGCGGCATCATCGCCAGCATCTGGCCGACGCCACGCAGCAGCTGCGACCAGAGGAAATCGTGCCCAACGCTTTGTGCGGTCAACTCGATGTCGAGCAGACAGCTACCCGCGAAGCACAGCAGCCCGCTGATCACGAGCACGCGGTAGTCGACCTTGCCGAGCAAGCGCGGCAGGAGCGGCATCATCAGGAACGCGGGAATACCGGAGAGCAGCATGATGTTGCCCGATTGCTCGGCGTTGTAGCCCGCGATCAGGCTCAGGAACTGCGGCACGAGATACGACACGCCATAGAGCCCGGCACCGACCGCCGAGACGATCACGATCACGCTCGCATAACGCAAGTTGCGCATCAACGAGAGCCGCATGATCGGCTTGTCGGCCACGAACTGCGAAATGCCGATCAGGATAAAGCCCACCACCGTGACGCAGGTGAACGTCACGATCTCCTGCGACTCGAACCATTGCCGGCGCTGCCCTTCCTCGAGCACGAGCGTCATTGAGCTCAGTCCGATCGACAGCCCGACGATGCCGATCCAGTCGGCGTGGATCAGATCGTGCCAGTGCGGCTTGTCGGCCGGCAGCCCGACGACGAGCAGCGTGAGCAACGCGATGCACACGGGCAGATTGATGAAGAAGCACCACTTCCACGAGACGTTCTCGGCGAGCCAACCGCCGAGCACCGGGCCCAATAGCGGCCCCAACAGCACGATCAACCCGAAGATCGTCATGCCGACCGGCATCTGTGCGCGCGGCAGCCGCGTGCGGATGATCGTCTGCGCGGTCGGGATCATGGCGCCGCCCGTGAACCCTTGGCCGATGCGGCCGATCACCATCATCGTCAGCGTGTTCGAGAAGCCGCACATCATCGAGAAGACGATGAACAGCGCCGAGTTCGTGAGCAGGAAGTTACGCAGCCCGAACACGCGCGTGAGCCAGGCCGCCAGCGGAATCATCACGATCTCCGACATCAGGTAGCCGGTCGAAATCCAGGTGCCTTCGGTGCCTGTCGCACCCACTTCCCCCTGGATCTGCGGCAACGCCGAGTTCGTGATCGAAATGTCGAGCGTCGCCATCAAGGCGCCCAGCGCGCCGGCCGCGACGGCGATCCAGTCGACGGCGCTCGCGCGTTCGACCTGCGCGGGGGCCTCAGCCATGATCGTTCTCGGCGGCGATGCGCTTGTCGCCTTCTTGCGCCGAGCGCGTGTCGATGTCGACGGTCACCGACAGCCCCGGCAGCAGCACGCTGCGCGTCTGCGGCCCGGTTTCGATGCGGATGCGGACCGGTACGCGCTGCACGATCTTCGTGAAGTTGCCGGTAGCGTTCTCGGGCGGCAGCAGCGCGAACTGTGCGCCCGTGCCCGGAGCGAAGCTGTCGACGACGCCATGCAGCGCAACACCGTGCAACGCGTCGACATGCAGCGTGGCGGGCTGGCCTACACGCATGCGGCCCACCTGCGTCTCCTTGAAGTTGGCGACCAGGTAGACGCTCTGCACCGGCACCACCGTCATCAAGCGCGTACCCGGCTGCACATACTGGCCGACGCGCACCGAACGGTCGCCCACGCGCCCTGCGATCGGGCTGTAGAGCGTGGTGTCCTGCAGGTCGAGCCGCGCCTGTTGCAGGCTCGCGCGCGCCGCCTCGAGTTGCGCGCGGGCCTGCGCGATTTGCGCGGTCGTCGACGCAATCTGCGTTTGCGCGGCGTTGACGGCCGCTACGTTCGCGGCAAGCGTCGCGCGGGCCTGATCGCGCGTGCTCGTCAGATCGGCAAGCCGTTCGTGGGTCTCAGCCCCGGTAGCTGCCAGCGGCGCATAGCGCGCGACATCCGCCTGCGCGTGGTCCAACGCGACGCGCGCGACCTGCGCCTGAGCCTTGGTCTGTTCGACGGTGGCCATCTGCTGCTGCAATTGCGCCTGCGCCCGTTGCGCATCGGCCTCGCGCGCCGCGACGGTGGCTTGCGCCTGATCCAGCGCCGCCTGGTATTGGCGGAAATCGAGTCGCGCGAGCGGCGCGCCGGCGGCCACCGATTGATTGTCCGTCACGTAGACCTGCGCGACGTAGCCGTTGACCTTCGGCGCGACGGTCACGCTGTCGGCTTGCAGGTAGGCGTCGTCCGTGCTTTCGACGAAGCGGCCGACCATCCACCAATGCGCGAACCAGACTGCACCAGCAAGCAGCGCAACGAGGCCGATGACGATCAGCCAACCCTTTTTCTTCGGCCGTTGCGGCGTGGGCGCGGCGGTGTCGGGCCGCGCGAGATCGCGCGATGGAGCATCTACGGTTGCGGACATGGTGAACGATCCTAAAAAGGGGGCGAAGCGGCGCCAATTATTCCAGTTGGAAAAATTGTGTCAAGCGATATATTTTTTGTTGAGGCATCATTGAGGCCTTGAGCAAAGGAAAGACGCAAGGACATCCAGACATGAGCGAGACGAAGCGTCTTCGTCGTCCGGCCGAAGGCGGCTACGCGCGCGGCGACGAAACGCGCCAACGGATCATCACCGCAGCCATCGAACTGTTCGGCGAGCATGGCTTCGCCGCCGCCTCGACGCGCGAAATCGCCGCGCGCGCAGGCGTGAACGCGCCGGCACTGCAGTATTACTTCGAGAACAAAGAGGGCGTGTATCGCGCCTGCGCCATCCACATCGCGGAAGACGTCTGGTCGACGTTCGAGCCCGTGGTCACGCGCGCTCAGCAGGCGCTCGATGCCCATGCCGATGCGCGTACGCTGATGGAAGCGTTCGTCGCCATTCAGGAAACGATGGCCGATCGCATGTTCGAGAAGGCGGTATCGGCGTGCCAACGGCTCTTTTTCGTGCGCGAGCAAGCGGGACAGGAGCCAGCGATCGCGTCGGAGATCCTGCAGGAGCGGCTGCGCCAACCCTTGCACCGCGTGAGCGCCGCGCTGATCGGGCGGATCAGCGGCACGGCCTCCGATGACCCCGTCACGCTGATCCGCATGCTGAGCCTCTTTGGCCAGCTGATGGTCTTCAATATGGCGCCGCGCTCGTCAATGACGTTGCTCGGCTGGCAGGAGGTGGACGCGCAGAAGGTCGAGCAGCTAAAGTCGATCGTGCGCGATCAAACGCTCAAGTTGTTCGAGGCATGGCACGCCGAGGGGCTGACGAAGAAGCCGGCGGGTAAGCGGGAACGGGGTAAGCAAACGAAGGAAGCCGAAGCAAGCAGCAAGCCGGTGCGTGCCAAGCCCACCGCCAAGGCGGCCGCCCCCAAGCACACGGCGCCTGCCGCGCGCGCAAAACGCTCGACGCGTGCCGCGCCGGCGACACCGCGTTCGCGTTAGTCGTTAGTCACGACACGACGCGCGCCGTCGAGCCAGCGTCACTGCGCCTTCGCGTACAGCGTCGACTCGGCAAACCCCTCCGCAGCCAGCACGCGACCGACCAGGATCAGCGCGGTGCGCTCGATGTCGGTCGCCTTCACCTTGTCGACGATGTCGGCGAGCAGGCCCGTCACGCGCTCCTCATCCGGCCAGCTGGCGCGATAGACGACCGCGATCGGGCAATCGTCGCCGTAATGCGGACGCAGCTCGTCGACGATGCGCGCGAGATGACGCACGCCGAGGTGAATGGCCATCGTCGCACCATGCCGGGCGAGGTCACCAAGCTGCTCGCCGGCCGGCATCGCCGTCTTCGTCGCGTAGCGCGTGAGGATCACCGTCTGCGAAACGTCCGGCAGCGTAAGCTCGCAGCCGAGTGTCGCCGCGCACGCCGCCGTCGCCGTCACGCCCGGCACGATTTCATAGGGAATGCCGAGCGCTTGGATGCGTCGAATCTGCTCGCCGATCGCGCCATACAGCGATGGGTCGCCCGAATGCACACGCGCCACGTCCTGCCCCTTGCTATGCGCGTCGAGCAACAGCGCAACGATCTCGTCGAGGTCCAGTTCGGCCGTGCTGACGACGCGCTCGGCCGTGTTGCCGTCGAGTACCGCGGCGGGCACGAGCGAGCCCGCGTACAGGATCACCGGGCAGCTGCGTACCAGACGCTGGCCCTTGACCGTAATGAGTTCAGGGTCACCGGGCCCCGCACCGATAAAGAACACCGTCATCGTGTCGACTCCGTGATTCGATACGACGCATCGCGCTTCGCGCAGCCGCGTCGGTCAGGATAGGGTTTGCAGCGCATGCGCCAACGCAGCCGGATCGTCGAAGGCGCGATCGGCGTCGGGCAACGGCGGACGCTGCAGCATGATGATCGGCAGCGAGCGTTCGCGCGCCACCTCGAGCTTCGCTTCGGTCGCCGCACCGCCGCTGTTCTTGCTCAGCACGACGTCGATCGCGCACGCATCGAAGAGCCTGCGTTCACCTTCTTGCGTGAACGGGCCGCGTGCATCGATCACGCGCGCCCGTTCGTTGCCTTCGTGCGCGTCGAGGCAACGAATGGTCCAGTACTGATGCGAGGGAATCTCGTGCAGATGTGCGAGCGGTTCGCGTCCGAGCGTGAACAGCGGACGCTCGAACGGTGCGAGTGCAGCGACGAGCTCCGCCCAATCGTCGACGAACCGCCAGTCATCGCCCACTTGCGGTGCCCACGGCGCGCGCCGCAGCGCCCAGTACGGTATGTATGCCATACGGCTCGCCGCCGCGGCATTGGCGCTAATACGGGCCGCGTACGGGTGCGTCGCATCGACGACGAGGCCGATGCCTTCGTCGGCGATATACCGGACGAGCCCTTCGCTGCCGCCGAAGCCGCCCACGCGTACCGTGCACGCCAAGTCCTGCGGCACGCGCGCCAGCCCTGCGAGGCTATAGACGTGTCGCGCGTCGAGTCCGCGCGCGAGCTTTAGCGCGTCGCCGGTGCCACCGAGCAGCAGGATGCGCGAGGCCTGTCTCGTCATCGTGCCGCTCCAACGAAGCGCCCTTCCCGGTCGATCGCAAACGTCTCGACGGCGACCCCATCCGGCACGATCGCACGCGCAACGTCGCGCGCATGGCGGCACACCACGTCGCCGAGCGGCACACCCGCCTCGTGTGCGAGTGCGAGCGCCTGCTGGCTCGTGTTCGCCGCAACGATCGACGCCTGCAATGCGGCGTCGGCGCCATGTTCGGCAGCCCAGCTCGCCAGTTGCGGCAGATCGATGCTCGATTGTTTGCTATGCAGATCCAGATGACCGGACGCCAGCTTGCTGAGCTTGCCGAAACCACCGCACAGGCTCAGACGCTCGACCGGCGCTCGCCGCAGGTGTTTGAGGACTGCGCCGGCAAAATCGCCCATTTCGATCAATGCGATGTCGGGCAAGCCGTAATGCGCGCGCATGGCCGCCTCGCTCGCGTTGCCCGTGCAGGCAGCGATGTGGCGATAGCCGTTCGCCCGCGCCACGTCGATGCCTTGATGGATCGACGCGATATACGCCGAGCACGAAAACGGACGCACGATGCCGGTGGTGCCGAGAATCGACAAACCGCCGACGATGCCGAGCCGCGGGTTCATCGTCTTCAATGCGAGCGCTTCTCCGCCCTCGACGCCGATCGCCACCTCGAAACCGCCGTCGTAACCGTATTCGGCTGCGAGCTCGATCAGATGCTCGGTCATCATCTTGCGTGGCACGGGATTGATCGCCGGCTCGCCGACCGGCAGCACGAGGCCCGCACGCGTGACCGTACCGACGCCGGGCCCCGCCCGAAAACGCACGCCGGGCTCTGATATGAGACGTACGCATGCGAAGACGACCGCACCGTGCGTGACGTCGGGATCATCGCCGGCATCTTTGACGGTGCCCGCTTCGGCACCGTCCGCGCTGTCGCGGCCGTTGACGTAGCGGCAATAGACAAGCTGCATCGGCACGTGCTGCCCCTTCGGCAACACGATCTCCGCGACCTCGCTCGCAATGCCGCCCAGCAACAGCCGCGCCGCCGCCAGCGAAGTAGCCGTCGCGCAGCTGCCGGTGGTATAGCCGCTGCGTAGCGGCCGCGGCGCCTCGGGCGTTTCCTCACGCATCAGGATGCCTCGGTGGCGGATAGCACGTCGGCGTTGAGCGGCTTGAAGACTTCGAGCAACGTGATCGGCAACGCCTGCCGCCATGTGTCGAAGCCACCCAGCGACTGCGCTTGCGCGAGTGCGATACGCGTGAGCGAGCCACCGTGCCGTTCGCGCCAGGCGGTCAGCACGGCGTCGCCTTGCAGCGTGACCGCGTTGGCGACGAGCCGCCCACCTGCGCGCAGATGCGCCCAGCAAGTGTCGATGAGGCCGGGCGTCGTGATACCGCCACCGATAAAGATCGCATCGGGCGTTGCCAGACCTTCGAGCGCGTCGGGGGCCTGGCCGGCCACGAGTTGCAAGGCAGGTACGCCCAGCGCATCACGGTTGTGCTCGATCAGGCGCTGCCGCTCCGCGTGCGCTTCGATCGCAATCGCGCGACAGCTCGGATGCGCACGCATCCACTCGATGCCGATCGACCCCGAGCCAGCGCCGACGTCCCATAGCAGCTCGCCCGGCGACGGCGCGAGGCGCGCGAGTGTGATGGCGCGAACGTCGCGCTTCGTGAGCTGGCCGTCGTTGGCGAACACTTCGTCGGGCAGGCCGACGGTCAGCGGCAACGGCCGCACATGCGGCGCGGCCCGGCATTCGAGCGCAACAAGATTCAACGCCGCGACCTCGGCAACCTGCCATCCATCGGCATTGCCATCGATGCGTCGCTCGCGGTCACCACCCAGATGTTCGAATACGACCATGCGCGTCGCGCCGAAGCCTCGTGCCGACAGCGTCTCGGCCAGCGCGGCGGGCGTACGGCCGTCGCTGCTGAGCACGAGCAGACGCACCCCGTCGCGCAGATGCGCGTGCAATGCCGCAAGCGGCCGGCCCACGAGCGAGAGGGCCATCGCGTCTTGCAGCGGCCAGCCGAGCCTTGCCGCGGCCAGCGACAGCGAGGACGGTGCAGGCAACACGCGCATTTCATCGGCCGGCACGGCACGCGCGAGCGTCGCGCCGACGCCGAACAACATCGGATCGCCGCTCGCGAGCACGCAGACCGGAGCACCGCGATGTGCCAGCACAGGCGCAACATCGAACGGCCGCGACCACGGCTCGCAGCGTACGCGCAGGCGCGTGGGCAACATGGCGAGGTGGCGCTCGCCGCCCACGACGAGCGTCGCATCGAGCAGTGCACGCCGCGCGGCACGGCCCAATCCGGCGTATCCGTCTTCACCGATCCCCACCACGGTCAGCCAGGCCGGCATGGCATCATCCTTGTTGATCTCAGAACCGTTGGCCAGCGCACCCGCAGCGGGCTGCGGCGTCCTGGCGCTATATGAAAGAGGGCATAATACCGCTTCGCCGCTGCCGACCGGGCAGCCTGCGCGACGCCAACCCGTTGAGCCCTTGAGCCACGCTTCGCCCTTTCCCCTTCGACCGTCGGCCTGTCCGGCACTCTCGCGCATCGTCGCCGCACATGACGGCGGGCTGTGTCGCGTCAAGCTGTCGGGCGGCGCGCTCCGTGCCGAACAAGCACTCGCGGTCGCCGACGTCGTCGACAAGCACGCATCGGGCATCGTCGAACTGACCAATCGCGCCAATCTGCAACTACGCGGCGTGCGAGCCGGCGAAGAGACCGCGCTCGTGGACGCGTTGTTGCGCGCCGGGTTGGGGCCGAGGCTGGCTGATCGCTCATATGATGCGGCAACGGCCAGCAGCGAATGCTCCGAACACGCCGAACACACTGCACGCCTCGCCGCCGCCGACGACGTGCGCAATCTGATGGTGAGCCCGAGCGCAGGGCGTGACGTGCACGCGCTGCACGACACTACCGAGTTGGCTGCTCAGTTGCTCGTTCTGTTGCAGAGCGAACCGCGTTTCGCGGCGCTGTCGCCCAAGTTCGCACTGCTGGTCGATGGCGGCGAGCGCTTGATGGAGCTCGACCATGCGCACGACATCTGGCTCAGCGCGATGGACACGGCCGATGCGGCGGATGACATGCCGTGGTTCGCGTTCGGCCTCGCAGGCAGCCCGTCGACTCATGCAGCCCGCGCGCTCGCGGCTGTGACGTCCGCGCAAGTGCCGGCACTCGTGTGTGCGCTGCTCGATACGTTCCTCGCGCTTGCTCGTCCCGAGGACACGCGCATGCGCAACTTGCTGGCCCGGCACTCGACCGAAACCGTGCTGCGAGAGGTGAGCACGCGCCTCGATTTCGCGTTGCGGCGCGATGCGCCCGTCAGGACATGGCGCCGCACACAGGCAGATGCAACGCTGCGATTCGGCGCCCATCGGCAACGTCACCCGGGCCTATGGTACGTGGGCGGACAGCCAGCGCTCGGCCGCCTTGATGCGACGACATTGCGCGCGCTGGCCGAGCTCGCTCGCGAGCATGGCAACGCGACATTGCATATGACACCGTGGCAAAGCGTGCTGCTGCCCGACGTAGTCGAGGCTCGCGTGCCCGCCGTGCTGGCCGGCCTTCGCGCGCTCGGCATCGTACTCGAGCACGAGCATCCGCTCGCGCGGCTCATCGCCTGCGCAGGCGCAACGGGCTGCGTTAAAAGTCACGCCGATACGAAGGCCGATGCGTGGCATCTCGCCTCACGTTTGCCTGCGGATGTGCATGTGCACTTGAGCGGTTGCGTGCGCTCGTGCGCCGCCTCGCATTGCGCACCGTATACGTTGCTGGCCGTCGATACCGGTCGCTACGATCTGTATCGGCGTGAAGACTCGAATGAAGACGGCGCGAGCGACACGATCCGCGCAACGAATGAAATAAACAACGAGGCAACGAACAAGCGCGACACCGGCGCCGCGGCCGAGCGCCGCTTCGGCCGCCGCATCGCGCTTCGTGTGACCCTCGACGAAGCCGCCGATCTGCTCGGCGTGCTCGACCGGAGCCAACCCGATGCTTGACTACATCCGCGACGGCCAGGCGATCTATCGCCAGTCCTTTGCGACGATCCGCGCCGAGGCCGACCTCTCGCGCATTCCCGCCGACCTCGAAAAACTCGCGGTGCGCGTGATCCACGCGTGCGGCATGGTCGATATCGTCGAGGCGCTGCGATTTTCTGAGGGCGCGGGTACGGCAGGCCGTGCGGCGCTCGCGAACGGTGCGCCGATTCTCTGTGACGCGCGCATGGTGGCCGAAGGCATTACCCGCGCGCGGCTGCCTGCCGCGAACCGTGTGGTGTGCACGCTCGGCGAGCCTGAAGTGCCCGAACTTGCGCGTCAGGTCGGCAATACACGCTCGGCTGCCGCGCTCGAACTGTGGCGGCCGTATCTGGAAGGTAGCGTCGTCGTGATCGGCAATGCGCCGACCGCCTTGTTCTACCTGCTCGACCTGCTCGATGCGGGGGCACCCCGCCCTGCGCTGATTCTCGGCTTTCCGGTTGGTTTCGTCGGCGCGGCCGAGTCGAAAGCGATGCTCGCTGCTGATAGCCGCGGCGTGCCGTATGTGATCGTCGAAGGACGGCGTGGTGGCAGTGCGATGGCTGCCGCGGCCGTCAACGCGCTTGCATCGGAGGAGGAATGATGGCGCAGCGTGGACGGCTGTACGGCATCGGCGTCGGCCCCGGTGATCCTGAGCTGCTGACGCTGAAGGCACTGCGCCTGATCAAGGCAGCGCCCGTCGTTGCCTACTTTGCTGCCAAGGGCAAGAAAGGTAACGCGTTCGGCATCATCGAAGCGCATCTGAGCGATGTTCAGCAGCGCCTGCCGCTGATCTATCCGGTGACGACCGAGGCCGTCGAACCGCCGCTGTCGTATGAATCGCTGATCGCCGATTTCTACGACGCCTCGGCTATATCCATCGCCGAACTTCTCGAAGCGGGCCGCGACGTAGCCGTGATCTGCGAAGGCGATCCGCTGTTCTACGGCTCGTATATGTATCTGCATGACCGGCTCGCCGCGCGCTTCGATGCTGAAGTGGTGCCCGGTGTGTGCTCGATGCTTGGCAGTACGGCAGTGCTTGGCGTGCCGCTTGTCTATCGCAATCAGAGTCTGTCGGTGCTTTCGGGGGTGTTGCCGGAAGACGAATTGCGGCGGCGGCTCGCCGATGCCGATGCGGCTGTTGTAATGAAGCTCGGACGCAACTTCGATAAGGTTCGCCGCGTGCTGGATGAACTCGGGCTCGCCGAGCGTGCACTGTACGTCGAACGCGCGACGATGGCGAATCAGCGCATCGTGCCGCTCACTGAAGTCGATCCGATGGCTTCGCCCTACTTCTCGCTGCTCGTCGTGCCGGGGGAAAAATGGCAAGCGTGATGGCGCCTGCGATCGTCGTGCTTGGGGTTAGCGCGCTTGCCACGGCGCGGAGGGTGCAGGAGCGCTACCCTGGTGCGCAAGTGCATGGGCTGGCGACGCGCGTTGAGGCCGATGTGGCGTTCACTGAGCTCGGTGCGCATTTGCGTGAGCTCTATGCCCGAGGTACGCCAATCGTCGCGCTGTGTGCGGCTGGCATCGTCATTCGCTGCGTGGCGCCGCTGCTCTCGAACAAAGGGACTGAGCCGCCTGTGCTTGCGCTGGCTGAGGACGGTAGCGCTGTTGTGCCGCTGCTCGGCGGATTGGCTGGCGTTAACGTGATGGCGCGCGCGATCGCAGAGACGCTAGGCGTGGCTCCGGCGATTACGACGAGTGGTGAGCTGCGGTTTGGGACTTGCGTACTTAATCCGCCTGAGGGTTATGCGTTGGCCGATCTCGCGCAGGGCAAGCGCTTTGTGTCGGACCTGCTGGCGGGTGCGTCCACGCGTGTCGAAGGCGATGCTCCGTGGCTCGATGACGCTGCGCTGCCGCGCGATGCGTCGGCTACAGCGGCTATTCGCGTCACGCCTGAGGTGGCGGATGAACATTCGGGGGACCTGCTGATTCACCCGCGCTGCGTTGTGGCGGCGATGGGGGACCGGCAGGCAGTGTCGGCTGATGATATTCGTGCAGCGATGCATATGCACGGGCTTGCGCCGCTATCGCTGGCTGCGTTGCTCGCACCGGCTAATCGTATCGGCGAGCGTGCGCTCGAAGAAGCCGCTGATGCGCTTGGTGTGACGCTGCGTTTTGTCGATGTGCATCATGTGGGTGAAGATCAAGCACCGGCGTCGGAATCAGCATCAGCATCAGTATCGGTCGCAGAACTCATCGCAGCCGCACTGCGCGTACCGCATAGCGTGCGAGGCGATGGTAGTGACGCGATTGCATTCGCCGTAGCCACACAGCCGGTCGATCCGACGACCATCGGTCGCGCGCGCGGACGGCTCACGGTGTTGGGCCTCGGCCCCGGCTGCGCCGAACTAATGGTGCCGGCTGCCCGCACGGCGCTGAACGAAGCCACCGACATCCTTGGCTACGAAACATACGTGAAGATGGCCGGACCATTTCGCGCCGATCAGCGCGTGCGCGGCAGCGACAACCGCGAGGAATTGCAGCGCGCGCGTCATGCGTTTGCGCTTGCTTGCGAAGGGCGCAGGGTCGTCGTTGTGTCGTCGGGCGATCCTGGCGTGTTTGCGATGGCGGCAGCCGTGCTCGAAGCGCTCGATGCCTCCGACGATGCACGCTGGACGACCGTCGATTTGCGCATCGTGCCCGGCGTGTCCGCCGCGATGGCGACAGCCGCGCAAGCAGGTGCGCCGCTCGGCCACGATTTTTGCATGCTGTCGTTGTCCGACAACCTCAAACCCTGGGACATCATCGAGAAGCGGCTCCGGCACGCGGCCGAGGCCGATCTTGTGATGGCGTTCTATAACCCGATTTCGCGTGCGCGGCCTTGGCAGCTCGACAAGGCGCTCGACATCGTGCGCGCGCATCGCCCCCCCGCTACCTGTGTCGTGCTGGGCCGGGATATCGGCCGCCCTGGTGCGACGCTGAGGACGACGACGCTCGACGCGTTACGCGCGCAGGATGTCGACATGCGCACGATGGTCATTGTTGGTTCGTCGACGACCAGGACCATTCCCGGTGCGCCGCATGGCGAATGGGTTTATACGCCGCGATGGTATCCGCAGTAACTCGGGGCCGGTCGCGTGTGCAAGGGCCAAACGCAGCGAGGTACCTGGCAGGGGGTGTCAGCCTGCCCACCAGGCCGCTCCCGTCAGTACAGCTTTTTCGGTGGCAATGACCGTTTGATCTGTTTTCGTAGCCGAGCCACCGCCGCAGCCTTCTTTCGCTTGCGCTTCGCAGTCGGGGTTTCATAGGCCATCCTGGCCCGCAGTTCCTTCAACAGGCCGGTGCTCTCGATCGAGCGTCGGAAGCGGCGCAACGCAACTTCCACAGGTTCGTTCAGCTTGGGTGTGACGATAGTCAATTCTGTTCCTGGTTGTGAGTTTGCGCCGTGAATCGTCCGGATGTCTGCGGCGGTGTGCGCCGTCTGTCGATGCTGAACGGCGTTTAATGAGAAGCAAAGACTTGGTCGGCGCTCTTGATGCTCCGCGATCTTTGCTCCGGACGTGCGCTGGATTTCACGCAACCGGATTGGATATAGTTCGAAGTTCCGATCGAAAAGTGCGGCGTGAGGCGATCTGCTTGCGATCATTATGCGCGTGATAAAGCGACATGTAACGACATTTTTGCCTCAAACCACGATCTATTTCACGCATTTCGTGCTGTTACGTTTGGTCTCGCGAAATCAGTTGACCAGGCCTGGCTATCCGCGTATCGTGACCGATGAAGTAGTCAGGAAGTCAATTGGTGCTCGTCTCATGTCCGCCATTTGCGCGGAGTTCGCTGTCCTTTTTCTCCCTCTTGATGCTTTTCCCCGTTGCCGTGTGGAACGGGAATGATCAGTTTATTTTTTTGAGGGATTCATCATGGATACCGGTACCGTCAAATGGTTCAACGAAAGCAAGGGCTTTGGCTTCATCACCCCTGACGCAGGCGGCCCCGACCTGTTTGCGCATTTTTCGGAAATCTCGGGCGACGGCTTCAAGACGTTGACTGACAACCAGAAGGTCAGCTTCGAGACGAAGCAAGGCCCGAAGGGGCTTCAGGCATCCAACATCAAGCCACTGTAATTCGTTCTCGGGCGTCCGCGGCCTCGAACAGCGGACGCCGCCCCGCCGCATTGGCGCCCCGACCGGCCGTTCGGTCAAGCAGGGCGCATCCCTATCTGCATCTCCCCCTCCAGCTTTGCCCACCGATCCGAACAGATCAGTGTCCCTTTGCGGGAAGGCGCAGTCCTGCTCTCAGGTTCAATTCCATCACCAATAATGCAAATTTCTACCACCAGACAATATCTCGGTTATGCCGTCTGGCCGTCTGCTCACTGTCTGCCTGACGGCTGTTTTTCCTCAAATGTAACGCTCACACGACCCGATGCCCGTTCCGGACCTACGCTTTACGAGTTCTATTCGCTCGGGTATTTCGTCAACGAAGAAGACGCGCTCGGTTATTCCGACCAATGGGCGCGAGACTGGATCGATACGCGCGGCTGACGATACGTCTTTGGTCTTGAAACGGACCTCACCACCAGATTCTGATTCCCCCAGCCTCTCAGCCAAAGCGCGCGCCCAACCACTCCTGCGCCCAATTTTTCGCATAGGCAATTGCGTCTTCGCGTAAGTCGAAGCCAGCCAAATCGCCGCTTAGATGAATGTCATACTCGCTGCCGTCGGTACGGCTGGTACTGATGCGAGCATGGGCCATGTATTCGCCGTCAGCCCTGCGTGGCGTCGGATCGATGACGAATCGGGTCGAATTGAAGCGCATTTTCTTTCCTTGCGCGGTTGCCGCGCGACTATGATCGTTGCGGAGCGTCTCTCGTGGATGGGAAGAGACTCGTCACGCGTTCAAAAGGGCCATGATCTGGCCGGCCTCACGGTCCGACTCACAACTCGTCATGCCGTCTTTGCACAGCAGCGCGCGAATTGACACGAACATCAGATAGGCGTCCGCATCGACCTCGTGACGACCGTCGCGAATGACGCCTTCCAGCTCGGCACGGGCTCCCAACGGCAGAAACCGGTCAACGATGCCGGAACCGTCGCATCGAATCCACCTCAACAGGTCAGCCCTGTCCATATAGAACCTCCAATGTTGCCTGCGTGCCCTACCGCAGGCGCGCGCCGCTGGGTTCCGGTATGGAACAAGGCGCGACTCACAACTCCAGATCAAGGACGTTCGTGTCCTGAGAGCAGGTATCGATGAGGTGCTCGGCATAGGCAGTCGATGCACGCCGCGCGTCGCCTGCGTTCTGGAAGGCCTTGGCCACCAGGAGCGGAAATACGCGGCTGCGCGACACCCCCTCCGAGCCTCCCGGTTCCTGGATACGCACGGCAGCGTCGAACCCTTCGTCGTAGTTATGCCCGAACCCAGGCTCAGCGGCATGACGCGGATAGACGAGCGGATGAATTTCCAGCCCGCGGTAGAGACGGAAACCAGTTGTCATGGGTGCCCTTGAGGCCGCATCACCACGCGGCGGAATGGGGAAGGCGTGTGTGCGACTGAACTCAGTCTCCACACGATTGGCCGCGTCGTTCGGCCTGCGATGAAAGTGGGCGGCCCGATTCCCTGGGAAATGGCGACTGCGGAGGCGCCGGAACGGCCGTGGGACGATCAACCACCCCATGCTACGCCCATTGCCGGATTTGTACAGCGGAAGTTTTTCTTGTTCGCGCTTCTTTGGCGAAGCGAGCAAGCTGGATCGACCGCGGGGTAGCATCATGGTGCTGACGAGGCCGTAGCCGACGCTCTCGTGCCGCCGCGTCAACGACGGCGAAATGCGGCTCTTTGCGCTGCGCCGCCGCTCCGCTCGTCCTTGTGTCGAAAATTGATTCCTCCCTTCGTCAGGTCGTACATCGAGAGTTCCAGCGTGACCCGATCACCTGCAAGGATACGGATGTGATGCTTCCGGATACAGCCGGACGCGTACGTGCCCACCACGACGCCAGTGTCTAGCGTGACGCGGTAGCGGCTGTCCGGCGGCACTTCATCAACGATACCGTCGAGTTCCAGCAGTTCTTCTTTTTTCATTCGGGAATCCTGATTAATTTTCTGGACATCGCTCTACGATGCCTCGTCGAGCAAGAAACTGCGAGCGTTGATAGGCACACACTCGCGCGATAGTGAGAAGCATGCCCCCCCGCATTTGACGGGGTTCAGAAGTAGAAGCTACGCGGCCATGGCCAGCCGCTGCTTTCGCGCAAATCCCGTGCGCGTCGTATCGAATTTTGTGTGCGTAGCCCCCCAGACGAAATCACCGCTGCACATTATCGTGTTCTTGTGTGCCGCATTGAGCAAACCAAAGCTCCGTCTGGCAAGAACACCGGCACTGCGGTTGTGTCTATGGCCACGAACTACGTAACAATGATTCTTGGACGAAAGGGGGCAAAGCCGAAGCGATAACTCGTCAAACAATAAGCCGACAACCAAGCGGTTACATGCATGCCCAGCAATTTCGAGAAACCCAATAGAGGGGAAAGGTTGAGGGGGAATTGGAATCTGAAGGCCATCGCGTTTCGTGTCGCCTTGGCTGGTTTCGTAACGCTGTTGGCTTGCGTGAGCCCCTCTTCGATCAGGGGGAACCTGACGACGCCGCAGTACGCTGCCGGCAGCGCCAGGCTTGCCGCATTCAACCTTCTGAACCAACAGCGGCAACAATGCGGCTTCCCTGCGTTTCAGGACAACGCCTATCTGGATCAAGCGGCGAACGCGCACGCGCGGTACGAGCAATCGGCCGACGAGCCCTCGGATACGGAGGTGTTCGGCCGACCGGGCTTCACCGGCCAGACCTACGCAGACCGGGCGGTGCATTTCGGGTTTCCGAGTGGTTTGGACGTTGGGGGCGTCGGTGCGGGCTTCACTGACCGCTCGACCACGGAAGCGCTGTACGGACAAGCTCTTGTCTATGCCTGGCTGTCGGGCGTGTATCACCTTCCGCCACTTATGGAGCCGGCGACGGACGTGGGCGTGGGTGAGGTCGACAGCACGAGCGGAGGCACGGCAACCGTGTGGGGTTCGATGAGTTTCGCGAACCTACAATCGATGACGACGAATTCGCCGCTAACTTTCCCCTGCCAAGGCACGACCGGCGTCGCCTTTGAGGGGGTCACCGAAAATCCAAAGCCTCCCGACACGAGCGGATTGTGGGGCACGCCGATTGGTGTGATGGGCAACCCCACGGACACCATCGTCCTCCGATCGGGTACGGTGACCGACATGTTGGGGCACATCATCACGCTGCGATTACTTTATTCCGCGAACGACCCGAATAAGGAACTTCAGTCGTATGCGGCAGTGGCATACCCGCCAATGCCGCTGTCACCGAATACGCAATACATGGTGTCCATCACGGGCGTAGTGAATGGCGTAGCTTTCTCACGCAGTTTCAGTTTCACGACTGGCGATATCGTGCAGTGACCTTGCCGCACGGTTCACTTTGGACAGTCAGTCAACCAAGTGCCCGAGTAGCCAGGCAGGCGGGCGACGCCTAATGGCCGACTGCTGCCTGGTGCGGTAGGCAGAAGCCGCCCCGTTCTGGTCCTTGGATATGGTGCAGTGATAATGGCGGCTTTCGAGGCCAAACGGTCATCCGGCCGCGGCGAGCGCGGCCCTCTATACTTCGCTCGATGTCATCCCCGCTGTGACTCCGCGCAAGGATCGGTGCGTCATGAAAATTAAAGGCGGTGTAATCCTTGAACTTGTCGTCAATCTCTTGCTGCCCTGGCTTGTGTACCGCTTGGCGCTGCCTCATTTCGGCCGGGTAGGCGCGCTCTACGCATCAGCAGTGCCGCCGCTCGCCTGGAGCGTCGCCGAGTTCGTAAAGTCTCGCCGCCTCGACGCGCTTAGCGCCTTGGTCTTGTTGGGGATTGCACTGTCGATCATCTTCATGGCGCTCGGGGGTAATCCGCGCGTGCTCCTTGTGCGTGAATCGCTGGTTTCCGGTGCGATCGGCACCGCTTTTCTGCTCTCACTCCTCCTCGAACAGCCTCTCGCCTTCTATCTCGCTCGCGCCACAATCGCTCGCGAGCAGGCAGGCGGCGCTGCACGCTTTGAGACCCTATGGAATGAACGGCCTCGCCTTCGCGCGTCGCTCCGCCTGATGACGCTTGTTTGGGGCACGGCGCTTACTGCGGAGACTCTTTTGCGCTGCTGGCTAGCATGGCATTGGTCCGTCGAACGCTGTCTTATCGTGTTGCCATTTATCAGCTACTCGATCTATGGCGGCCTAATGCTCTGGACGTTCTGGTTCCGGGGTCGGTTGCGCGAACGCGAGGGGGCATCGAAAGATGGTCTGAAGTAAGGTGGATCATTCGCAACGAGCGAAGTTACCCAGCCTTGCTCAGAGAGGTACACGAATGAACGAGTCATTCATCAGCGAGCTCGATCACCGTGACTCCCCCTGCCAATCCGCCGCGATCTGCGCCAGCCTCTCCCTGAGCCAGACGCTACCCGGGTCAGCCTGATTGCGCGGATGCCATGCGGCGAAGAACGAGAATCCGCGCGCCTCGAACGGCAGCTCGAACACATCGAGCACATCACGATAGCGCGTCGCGAGCCGCGACGGCAGCGTCGAGACATAGTCCGTTCGCGCCAGCAGCTCAGGCACGAGCGTGAAGTGCTGAACCGAGAGCACAACGCGGCGCGCGCGCCCAAGCGACTGCAAATGCTCGTCCATGAAACCAAAGAAGCTGCCGCCACTCGTCGAAACGAGCACATGGCCGAGTGCGCAGTAGCTATCGAGATCCAGCGGCGCGAGCCCGCGCGGATGCCCCTTGCGCTGCACAAAGACGAAGTGCTCGTCGTAGAGCTTGCGTGCCTTCGTCCACGCCGGAATCATCCGCTCTGAGCCGATCAGCAGATCGATCTCACCGCGCTCGAAGCGCTCGACGCACGTCGATTGCTCCGCGAGGACGAACGCGAGCTGCACGCCCGGCCCCACATGCTCGGCCCAAGACTGCATCAGCTGAAAGCCGAGCACGGCGATCGCCTGATCGCTGGCGGCAATCGTGAAATGGCGCGTGTCGGCGAACGGATCGAAGGCCGGCTGCTGGCGAACTACGGCTTCAAGCTGCTTGAGCACATCGCGCAGCGGCAACGTCAGCTCCACGGCGCGCGCACTTCTCGTCATGCCGCGGCCGCCTGGCGACGGAATCAAAAGCGGATCACCGAAGATCCGCCGCAGCCGCGCGAGCTGTGTCGACAGCGCCGGCTGCGTCAGATGCAGCCGCTCGGCGGCACGCGTCACGTTGGCCTCCTCGAGCAGCACGTCAAGCGACACGAGCAGATTCAGATCGATGCCTCTTATATCAATCACGTTGATAGGTCCAATGTCGATAATTAATTTCAAGAATACGTCGACTGCTATTACAGTTCAATCCGTCCGATGCCCTTTTCTTTGGAGAGAGACGATGAAAGCCTGGATGCTCGACGAACCCGGCAAACCCTTGGCGCTGCGCGAAGAACCGACGCCGCTACCGCGGCGCGGGGCTGTGCTGCTGCAGATGGAGGCTGTGCCGCTGCTCAGCTATACGCGTGCGTACGTCGAAGGCAAGCTGCCGTATGCATTTCCGCCCGGCCCGTTTTCGCCGGGGACGAACGGCGTCGGCAGGATCGTGGCCGTCGGTGAGGGCGTATTCGGCTTGCGACCCGGACAGCGCGTGGTAGTGAATCCGTACTGGGTGGCCGATGAAGCGGTGGCTGAGCCCGAGCAGATTCTCATCGGCCTGACCGGTATCAGCGCGGCCAGTGCGCCGATGCTGGCCGATTTTCCGCATGGGACGCTGCGCGAGTTCGCCGAATTCCCCGCTTCGACCGTGCTGGCGCTCGATGGCCTCGATGCCGTGCCGTCAGCGCGCCTGGCGGCGCTCGGCAAATTTTCGGTGCCGTTCGGCGGCTTGCGCCGCGGCAGGCTCCAGGCCGGCGAGACAGTGGTCGTGAACGGCGCGACGGGCTACTTCGGCTCAGCAGCCGTGATCGCGGCGCTGGCGCTCGGCGCCGGCCGCGTCGTCGCGCTTGGTCGCCGCGCCGAGCCACTCGCAAAGCTCGTCGAGCTGGGCCGCGGCCGCGTCGTGGCGGTCGTGCTGACGGGCGATGGCGTACGCGATGTCGCTGCGATTCGGGAAGCCGCTGGCGGCGGCGCCGATCTCGCCTTCGATATGGTTGGCCACGCACAGGAACCGAATGCGACGCTTGCGGCGCTGCGCAGTCTGCGCCGCAACGGGCGGCTCGTGCTGATGGGCAGTATGAATGTCGATCTGCCCATCACCTACGGCGAGATGCTGCTCAACAACTGGGAGCTGATCGGTCACTTCATGTACTCGCGCGCCGATTACCTCGCGCTCGTCTCGCTCGTGGCGTCGGGACAGTTGTCGCTCGATGTGGTCGAGCTCTCGACCTATCCGTTCGCGCAGCTCGAAGCGGCGATCGATCGCGCGGGTGCCGCACAGGGGCTGCAATGCACCGTTGCCAGCGCAGAAGGAGAACGGGCCTGGGGTTGAGCGCTGCGCGACCGATCGCGCCAGGGACGGCTCTCGCGGCGAGTCAATGTATTCCAGGATGCCGGAAGGGGGCCGTACAACGATCAATAGGCCGGGCGGTCGTGAGGCGCGAGCTTGGGAAATTTGAAATGTAACCGAGACCGTCGGCTACTGGCCGCGCCCGGCCGGCGGAAATCGACCGAGGCTGTGAGAAAACGCACGAACTCAGCACGGGGAAAATTACTCGCGTCTAAAACTGAGAATACCCCGTCCCATTGATTTTCCTGAATCTAATGGATTCGGCATCCAGGCCGAAATGATGTCGAGCGTGTCTCCATCAAGCTTATAGAATCGCTCCTGCTCACTGCCGCTCCAGGCTTCATTCCAAGACGAGTCAATCTTTATGACTAACCTATCACCATCTATCCGATATCGACCTGTATAGGCCATCATAGTACGGAAAAGTGCCGCCAATTTCTCATCTGTATTTCCAGGCTCCCGCGCCTTTGCGGTAACTAGCGTCATCATTCTCCCATCAGAACCGAGGATAAGATACCCATTGGGGTCGGCGCCCCACGGTTGCGTGCGCTCCTTCGAATCCTGAAGCTCAGTATGAAGAGAAACCAGCCGCCAGCAACCGTGGAGCTTACTGTCGCGCTCAGACATATTCCCTCCTGTAGTATTTCACCGGAATGTACCTATCTGTTGAATTTAGGGTATCTGTCGTTCAACGCTGGACGCTAGCCCAGGCTACGCTTTCCGCTTGGCCTACCTGGCTTCCGGAGACACGTTATCGCGCCGATTGACCGCCGTTTGTAGCATCGAGCGAGACAGGAGCCTATGAAACGGCATGATGACAAACAAGTAGACTCTTCCAAGGAGATTATTGATTTTGACCAAGGTCGAAATCGTCACTTCCGATCCCTTCAGACCCGGTTGCATGCTTATCCAGATCCGAAAATCCAGATGCTTGTCGTCACCACCGACGACGACTTCAGTGCCTGTACTTGAAATAATCGGAAACACGCCAATCTTCCCCAACCCGCGATCGCTAAAGTCAATACTTGCCTTTAGCCCGAACGGCGCCACGATTCCGTTACGCAAGGCAATCAGCCATCTGACCATGTGTGGCGGATCGGCGAACACGGCGCGCGCTGCTTGCTCGGCGTCGACGTAGGTTCGATCTGCCTGACCGGAATAGCCATCGGCGAAATCAATATGCGTCAATCCTGACGCACGAATTGCCGCCGTCGGCGCGGGAATCAGCGAGACTTTGTTTTTCATGAGTAGCCTCTGAAAATGTAGTGCGGTGCCCCGGGTGAAATTTCCAATGTATCGCCACAAAGAATCAACGACCGCGATATTGCGCGCCCCCTTGCTCGATGCTGGATACAATCAGTCCTTCGTAGATGCCATATTGCCCCGCAGGCAATACCGGCCGTAATGCCTCCAGGCTTTTCTGCGCACCGAACAGGCGTTCGACAACCCAGCCAACCAGATAGAGTGCGGCAAGACAACCGCCAGCCGTCGCGACATTGCCACTGCTCATGAATGGTCTGTCGTCCAATTCCACACCTTCTGCGCGCAGGGACGCTCTCGCATCAGGATGTGTCGTCGCCCGGCGTTCCGGAAGCAAGCCCAACCGCGCAAGAATGAACGCGCCCGCACAGATGGAACCGATCAACTGACGGCCTGGATCCAGCTGGAACGCCCCCATGAAGGTTGCGTCCGAGATGGCAGCCGGCACGCCCTCCTTACCGCTGGCGAATAACACAACATCGGCCTGGTTGGCCTCTTCGAGTCGGCCGTGTGTGTGGATCAGCAGACCGTTTGACGATCGGAGTTCCGATTGCTTGCCGAGTATGCGAACTTGCCAATCGTCTCGATTGCGCCCCAGAATATCCCACATCAAGAACAGGTCGATGTCGGTGAATTGCTCAAAAGTGATCAGCGCGATTTGCTTCATTAGTGGTTCCGCTCACTGCTGCTGATTGCCTGCGATCAGCGAACAAATACAATGGAAACCGCAGTCTAGCGACGCCGGTAAGACCATACACAGTCTGTACGTTATCGATATCAACCAAATGCTGACGCGAGATCAATGGATAGCTGCAGGGTTCGATGCCCTCGATCAGGAAGGATATCCCGGTGTTTCGGCCGAGCGCCTGGCTCGGCGATTGAATGTGACGCGGGGCTCGTTCTATCACCATTTCCGTAGCAAAGAGGACTTCGTTCGTGCCCTGCTAGCGCAATGGGAGTCAGACTACACGGACCGGATGCTTGCGTATGCGGCAGAGGGGCGCACCCTGGATGACGTGCTGGCACGTTACCTGGTGGTGGCCGCCGACAAACAGCCGCAGAGAGAAATCGAAATTCGGGCATGGGCGCGCCAGGACCCACTGGTTGCCGAATACCAGGAGCGGGTGGACAGCACCCGATTGTCCTTCGCCATCTCGGTTTGCCGTGCGAGGATAGACGACCCTGTCGACGCGGAACTCATTGCGTGCTTCGCTCACCTGTGTTTGATCGGCGGACAGCAATCAGGCCACAGAAATCAACCCGCCGCTTTTTCGCAACTCGCGCAAACCGCGCTTACGCGGTTGCGGAGTTCGCTGCACCCGAGTCAGCTTTAACTCTTGGCGCGCATCGATGAGTTTGGAAAGCAAGAGACAGTCACGAAAATTCAAGGTGCGAGGACTATCAAGGCATCGAAAACGTCATGGGGCTTCTCGGTGCCATCTTGGCTTGAATTGCTGGATCTCGACGGATGTCGTAAAAGCAGCTTTGAGACATATCGTCAAACCCCAGCCTAACATCGCGATGCGAGGCCATCCCCGCAACGGCATCGTTAGGCGGCGTGTCTGAGAGAGAGATCTCTATGCTCCCGACATCCCACACTAGAGTTGCATAGCCCATAGCCCCTTGCTTTGTGTACAGGGTACCGATCCTTGCCTTCGGCTGTCCGAATATAGTAAACAAGCGGTTTAGAATGAGCGGGTAAGTATCCGGCTCAAGCCCACGATTGACAGATGCCACGAGCCCATTGCATAGCGTCATACTGCCATTCAAATAGTTTTTGGATTTATCTGCAAAATCCACTTCGTAACTCATACCGTCACTGGAATCCGCTTTGGCGACGGTATAGCCGGAGTCTCTGAAGTATTGCTCGACCTCAGCAAATGGCCTCGCCGCAAGCACCGTTACAACGTCTGGAGCAGCTTGCGCACAATTGAGTGCAGTAAATTCAATCACTGCAACGGCACAACGAAGAAGAATTCGACGGACCTGCACCTTTCCCCCATTTTTCTAATCTCGCGGAAATTTTAGCGTGACCGCTTCTGGCCGCGCACTGCCGGCTAACCATCAACCGGTCCTCAGGTCGGAGCGGCGAATGCGTGGCGCCTGCCGTATGTCCAGGCCAATATCTTCTGGTATGCGCCAGCGACCCAGCCGGGATCGAGTCTCAGGGTGAATTGGCAATTGCGCTCGCGGCTGCAGGATTGCTGCGTATGCCGCTGCGGCGAGGGATAGGCGTGTCGGAGCGCAGGCAGACATCATCCGTCGTGCCGCCCGCGAAGTCGCCAAAAGACCAACCCTCCGAACAAGCCCGAAATAGCGAAGCGCAGGCCAGGATCAACCAGCAGTTCAAGCCAAGTACGCATCTCGTCTGCATCCCAGCGGTACCAAAGCGGAACCATGCCGACTCCCATGGCCGCTCCTCCAACGGCATAAAACGGAAGGCGGCAAATCCGGAATGTTCGCGCTAGCGCATAAAGCAGAAAACTTGGGACGGCCGTCAAAACCATTGCAATCATCGAAAGAAACGGTATGCCCATTGCGACCATCAGTCCGGCACCGACCACTTCGCGCAGATGCCACGTCTCGGAGAACATATGAAATGCGCTGGGTATGACTAAGCTGGCCGCCCCGGCGACGACACCGGCCGCCCAGGCGATAACTACCTGTTGAGTCAGCAAACTATCTTCTCTATTGCCTGTCGTCATGGCATTCATCCATGGGTGGTAGCTTCAACCGCCACCCGACCCATGTCCACTACCCCCACCACGCGATGACATGAAGCCGCCTCGCGAGATGGCGTGTCCCTCGCTGACGGACACGCTGCGCGGTGTCGCATGAAATGCCGTCGCCCCCGCCGACAGCGCACTTTCGCGCACTGCGAGCGTCGACACCATACCGTGCTGAAACGGCACACCGGTCGTATGCAGCCCACTCGCGTGATAGACGACGCCGTCGCGCGTGTAGTACGGACCGTACCAGCCGCTCGTCGCAACGGTCCTCGATGACGTGATGTCGAGGTCACTGCCTCCCGATGCAGCCGACGCGGCCACTGCCGTGTCGTCAGCGTTAACGAACTCGCAGTCCTCAGGCTCGTTCCAGTCCTGCAAGCACGCTTCGCGCGACGCATAGCCGGTACGCTCGATGTCCACTACCTCATCGTGCGGCGATAGCCAGATCATCGTGCCCGCCGCCAGACCGCTGAACCCGATTAGATAGAGCAGCGGCTTTGTCAAATTGCGCTTTTTTTTGTGATGCGTCGTCATGTAAGGTCCGGCGTTCAGCCGCGCGTGAAGTAATGAGGAACAAAATTGGACGTGTTGGTGGCGACCAGCCCCGCCTGTTCGCGCACGCACAGTCCGGCCGGCGCGTCATCGACGATCCATGCCCCGAGGGTCACATATCGGTCGCCGAACTGCGGTGCAGGCGCGAACGCCTGGTACACAAAGCCCTCGCTGCCGTAATCGCCGCCTGTTTCGATGCGACGGCCGTCGGGCGTCACGAGCGTGACGTTGGCGCCTTCCCGCGACAGCAGCGGCTTTTTCACATAAGGACGGCGGCTGAAATGCGCCTCATGGAACGACGCTTCGAGCAGATTCGGATGATCGGGAAACAGCTCCCAAAGGATGGGCAGGATTCCCTTGTTCGACAACACCGCTTTCCATGGCGGCTCGATCCAGCGGCAACGGTCCTTCAGCAGTTCGTCGCCAAAGGCCGAACTCATCATCCATTCCCAGGGGAACAACTTGAACATCAGTTCGATCGGCTGGCCTTGCAGATCGACGAAGCGCCCATTCCCATCGTTGCCGATGTCTTGCATGTTGATCAGCTTCACCGGCCAGCCGGCCTGCACCGCCGTATCCATCAGGTACTCGGTGTTGCAAACGTCTTCCTGGCTGTCGTACATGCAGGCGAAATGCAATAGCGGCGCGTCGCGGTAGTGGTCGCGCAGCCAGCGCCACCGTGCGATCAGCGATTCGTGCAGGCTATTGAACTGATCGTCGCCGGGGCGCACGTCCTCTTTCCAGAACCATTGCGCCAGACTCGCCTCGATGATGGATGTTGGCGTGTCGGCGTTGTACTCGTACATTTTCGGTTGGCCATCGGCGCCGATCGTCAGGTCGAAGCGGCCGTACAGCGTCGGGTCGTCCCGCTCCCAAGACTCGCGAATCCACGCGCCGGCGCGCGTGCCGATACCGAGCCTGACGAACAGATCGCGCTCGATCACGTGCTCGACGGCGGCCAGGCACAGGCGGTTCAGTTCGAGTGCAGCTGCGTAGAGGTTTTCGACTTCCTCCTCCGAGAACGCGTACGCAATGTCCTCGCGCCAATAGACAAACGTGTGCTGATCGACCGGCTGCGGCACGTCGTTCTCGTCGAGCGAGTGAAAGTGAAAGCCGATCGATTCGAGGCGAGCCGGCCAGTCCGGCCGCGGCGTTTGCGCGATGCGTTTCATGCGGGCTTTGAGTGGAGATTGAAGACAGCCGTGTGCGCGACGTCGGCCTCGACGTGACGCTCACCGCAGAAGAAATCGTTGAATAACAACTCGGTGCTGCCGGGGCGCCAACGCGTCCAGACCCGCTCGATCGGCTCCCAGAATGCCCGCACCCGCTCGAAGGTCACCGTGTGATCGAGCGCGTCGGATTCGACGATCCCGGCGCGCGGGTGCTCGATCATCCACTGCATGCCGCCGATGATGCTCGACACCACTTGCAGACTGGTCGCGTTGTTCAACGGCGCAATCGAGCGCGCGCGCTCGATCGACAGCGCCGAGCCAAGCCACAGCGATTCGCCGCGTCCGCTCATGACCAACACGCCGAGCTCGTCGGTGCCGGTCACCAGCTCGTCCTTCAGCACGCGCGCTCCGGCGAGGTTGTCGAGCCCATGGTCCGGCGCTGGCGTCCCGCCGGCGAGCGATGGTAGCCATGCGAGCGCCGCGTCGATCGGGCGGTAGGCGTAGTAGACGGTCGGCCGATAACGCACGTGGCCGTCGGCGTCGGTGAGCGTCAGGTAGTCGGCGATCGAGATCGATTCGTTGTGCGTGAGCACATGCGCGTCGAACGTGCCGTGATGCGGCGTCCAAGTGCGGACCTTCGTGTCGATGCCGTTGGTCGCGAGGCGTATCGCGGGTGCGGCGTGCCTGTAGCCATCGTCTTTCCGATAGCGCCGCGCTCCTGGTGGCAGCCGTGTCTCATGCGTGCCCCAGCCGATTTCGGCATCCTGCAGGCATTCGGCAATGAAGCCATCCACCGACCATGTATTGACGAACGTCCCTTCCCTTTCGGGCGTCGCGGTGCGCTGCGCATCTCGCTCCGAAATCTGGATCACGCGCACGTCGAGCTCGGCGGCAAGCGCCGCCCATTCATCGCGATGGCGAGGCACGCGTTGCCGCCACGCATGCAGGTCGAAGCGTGTCGCCATTTCGATAAGCGCACATTTCGCGAGCACGGACACGAAGCCAGGGTTGGCGCCATGCGCCACCAACGCCGTCTGCGTACCGTGTCGTGCGGCGGCGAGTGCGAGGATCTGCTCGCGCAGGGCGTAGTTGGTGGTGGAATCGGCGTCGCCGAGCGTGTAGGCCCACGGCTCGATGCCGGTGTCGAGATAGAACGCGCCGTGTCGTTGTGCGAGTTGGATCAGGGCGGCAGTTTCGACCGCCGATGCGAGATTAAGCAGAAAATCGCCGTTCTCGAGCAGTGGGCCAAGCACATCCGCGTAATTGGATTCTTCGATTCGGCGCACAATGAAGCGTAATCCCCACGCGTTCGCGAGCGCGACGCGCGCTTCATCTCCGTGCTGCTCGACTACCGTCACCTCACATGCGGGAAAGGCGGTGCGCAGCAGCGGCAACAGCGCCTGGCCCAGGTTACCGAATCCGACGATGACGACGTGACGAGGGTGATTCATCAAGTGAAAAGGATGAGACGGCGAGCGCAAAGATGAGTGGATTGGGTGGCTTTCGGCCGCGCCGCATGATACCTCAGCGCAGTGCGGATGCTGCATGCTGACAACTGACCATCGCAAGTCACTGATAAATATCGGTGACTAAAAAGAAGTGATGCCCATATGGACGCGCCGAACAGTCCGATCCATTGCACTCCCTGTCAAGCGGCTTGTCTGCCTCGTCGTAGACAAGCTGATAGAAGATTTGCGCCCCAGTGGCCCCGCCAGTTTCACCCCAATTCCATTTAGCGTGCTTCGGCGATGGTCCAGGCAGGTCATGCACAAGTTTCGCGTAGTGCCCTCGCGTGAGTTGGAATCTAACCCAGTCTGGATTGATTTTAGCCGGTGCCGCGACGACAGAGATCAATCTCGACCATCGCCGACGCCCTATGTTCGCGATCAGCCCCGTAAAGAACGTTACTACCGCAATCAGCGCAGGAACGGCAACCACCGGAATCAGCAGAATCCAGAGTCCGAATAGGCGATCCAATTGATCGCCAACGTCAAACATCGCCACCGCCGGCAGCCAGACGCCGAAGTGCGTCGCCGAAAACCAGCCGTATCTTCCCGATCGACCATTCTCAAGCTTGTTATTTTCCATGCTTGCCAGCCTTGCTTCGCTTCCATATTGGTCACACGACGCATTCGAATCTTGGACTAGCGACCGGTTTGCTCGACTATGAGGCAAAGCCTACCGTGAAAGAGTAAAAAGGTAGTCGGCTCGCCCTTCGTCGTCGTTCCAAGCGTCTGTAACGGCCTTATCGACCCAAGTGATGTGCCTGGGGTCTCGCATGAGGAAGGTTCTTCCACCACGTACCTCTTCAATCCATGGCCCCTTACACATCTGAATCCGTGCGACATTCCATTCGCAGAACAAATCCGGCATGCCTGGCATCATGCGTAGATATTCTTTATAAAAGAACGGATCAATTCCAAGCCCTAGTTCGCCCTGCACCCATTCCCCGACCTGCGCAAATTCAGGGGGAGGTGATTCCCAAAATACCTTGACACCGAAGTCAATAGCCCAAACAGTCGGCGTCGATAAAATCACTTCACCAACAACAGCGTATGATGCTCCGCTTGCATGTTGGCAACGCTTCACGCGGTCTACAGAGGATGCCAACTTCGGGACAAAAAATTCGATGGCAAACTTGTGCCGTTCGCCACGCGAAAAGTCGTCGTAATTTCCGTCTTGAACAATCTCGCCGTTGAGACTGACAACAAGCTCGTGCATCCCCATGATCTTGTACGCAAGCAAAGTCTCATTGTAGCGAATCCCTCCACCCTTTCTTCCGGCTAGTGACCTATCAATAGCGGACAATTCGTGGATTGGGGCGTCATCGACTGATCCTGGCCGACTGTTGCTGTATGAGGTCAATTCATGAATGACACTATCAAAATGTTCGCCAAACCTCGGGTCCAGAAAACCTGTAGCGTTCTGGCCCGGAGGGCGACCCATTAAGAACTGATGGCCATTCGATGCGTGGCTGGTGTGGCGAATGACTGAAATTGGCCGGCAACCGCCTGACGCGGATGGCAGCAGTCGACCCAAAAGCGACCTTCATGCCTCTCTGAAGCGGACGCTCCATGGAGCAGCCCCCTGAAACACCGGACACAGCCTCCCACTTAAAATAACGGGTAGGCATAAGACTGTGTTTTTGACTAACACTAGGCAGGAAGTGA
>NZ_RBZV01000023.1 GCF_003628145.1 Trinickia fusca
GTCTCGGTGTAGTAAATCCGCCGTCTTTGTTTCATTTGCAGCACCCCTCAGGCTCGCAAAGCCTTTAGTGTGTTGCATCGACCGGTTGAATCCGCAACCCACAGTCGACGTTCGACCGCAAGCCCACTGCAAGTCAGCTTTTTGAGTACAGCAGCCATTCGACGCATGGGGCGGATGGGCGGCCAATCTGGAATGGCTGTCGATTCAATCATGTCCAACCGCTTTCGGCGCCGGTTTCGAAGAAACTACTCTAAACTTCTGTCCGTCGGAGTCGGTATCAAAGATAAAGGCGTGATCCATGATCAAAGCTAGATCAGTCACGCGTCAGGAACGTTCGGGGGATGCGTGCTTAACAGAAGAATTGCTATTGAAGTCAATAAGGCAACTTGGGGAACTAGGGCCCTGCCGATATGGGCACGAACAGCAGCTCCGACACAAGTGGTAGATGTCGGACGTGCGTTGCTCATGTTGGGTTCCTTGACCACACCAAACGGTTTGTCGCCCGGCTCCCCGGAGCGCTACTGGGCTTGTATCCGGTATTTCTCTGCTTGCGCGGCATCACAAGATCTTCGGATTCGGACTGCATTTACAGATCTTGATCCTCATCAAAAGGGGATCCTCAGCGACGATTTTGGGGTCGCAGTTTCCACGGAATGGTTTGTCCGGCAATTGGGCGGGGTGAATGACATAGTCGATGGACGTCGCTTCATTATCAATATGGGTGTTCGTCGCCCCAAATCGGGGCGATTGCCAAAGGTGGGGCCAGGAAAATGTCCCGATTTTGTTATCGAGGATCAACAAGGCAAGTATCACGTTCTCGAGTGCAAGGGGACACAAAGCGGACGAGGGTACCTGAATACGGCGATGGCCACGGGCCGCGTGCAAAAACACGGAGTTCGCATCGCGCGAGCTCTACGGGGTGAACGCTTAGTAATCGGCTTGGCTCTCGCTGGGGAAGAAGATGATTACCAATCGCAACTCGTTGTTATTGATCCGGAAGAAGAGCCGCTAACGGAACTGCGAGAAAGTGATGCGAGCAGAGCGTCCCAAGTTTTGACGCGATTGAGCTTGGCTCGCGCCTTGAACCTCAATGGATTTAATCAAACAGCTTTCGAAATTGCGTGGCCAGAAAAAATGGACCCGAGCAGTCCAGAGGCAGAATTACTCAGTGTTGCCGAGAGAAGAGGTTTTTCGCGGAAATTGGACGACCGGAGACGAGCATGGAAGGATGAACTCGCCGCAGAACTCAGGTCGCCGCCTAGACGTCAGCTGGACGATTTTTTTGTGCAAGAAATGCGATTCGATATTCCAGCAATAAGCTTGGATTCGGGTGCAGGTCTGGTGACGAGCGTCACGGTCCGGCGTGGCATTCAAAGCAGTCTCATAAAAAATTTATTTAATTCCGGTAACGATCTTCGAGCTGCGGCTATAGATGTGGCTAACACAGTTGCCACCAACCAGGCGCGTGTCTCTTTCGAGGAAGATAAAAACTATGCCCGACTAAACTACAACAATCTCTTCTTTAGTGAGATTTTATTTGAGTAAGTCAGCATTTCAACGGACGAAGGGCTGATGAAGCGGTGAGCAGGTATTACAAGACTAACGGACGAACGGCGGCTTCTGTCGATGGCAGAGCGTTCGTCCTTTACGATTAGGTGGCCGTTCACGGAATGTAGCAGACCCTTGACCGTCCGAGCGACCCGGCGTGTGAACGACTGCTTGTGGCCGACTACCGCCCGACGTGACCCGCCGTAGCGGACCCAAAGCAGACTGTAGGCTTTCCCGAAAGCGGACGCTCAACGCCTAATTTAACCGGTCTGCACGGCTTTTGGGGCATGCTCGGTGAAGTGATTGCCCGGTGGCACGGTTGCGTTATTCATCGCTCATTTCCCCGCAGATCACACAGCGCGCCCCATTCCACGCGGCGATGGAACCGCAATTGGGGCACGAAAAGCTAGAGTGTGTATCTCGAATAGCAGGTCTTCCCCCAACACCATATGGTCCGCGAACAAGCTGAATTCCGTCCCGTTCAGTGATGATTTCGAGAAACGGGGTAAGTAGAATCGGTTTCCCCGCGAGCTTAGGTTGCCGATGGCGCGATATGAACTCCTTGAGCGTCTCAATCACGTCGTCGTCTAGCTTTCCATCATCCCTTGCGCGCTCCAGAACATTAAGTGCGTTTGCAATTTTGCGTTTGGAAACGATCTCTTTGGCAAGCTTTCGCGCGTCATCAGCTTTCGCACTGGTGTGCTGTAGAAGAACTTGGATTTTCAGAGTTGGCACAAAGACCAGATCGTTCTTTGTGCTATTGCATGGATTGCAAGCGGGTAGCCAGTTATCAAATGAATTTAAATCGAACTCTGATGGAAGCTCAAAGTCTTCTAGAGCGGCTTGCAACTCCTTCGGTTTCGCAAGCAAAGATTCTGGAATGATGTGGTCGACTTCCATCGTCTTCAGATTAAGCGGCTTGCCGCAGAGATAGCACTTTTCGCCGTGAGTCGAATATATTGCGAAGCGCTCCGCTTGCGAGAATTTGTAGGTGGACATATAGCTCGTAAGTCTCCGAATACTGCTCGACGACGGAGTTCAGGGGCAGGCAGCGCCGCTTGCAGAAACTGTCAGGCGTTCGCAGGATCATCTGATCCTTGATCTTTGCTCAAGTGTCATCTGACTACGGCAGTTGAGCGAACGATACCGCGTGCATCCGTAGAAGGGACCACGCTTGCCAGGTCGCCGCACCATATATCCCTGCTTGCAAACGTCGCATCGGATTGGTTGCTCGTCCTTCTCTTCGAACGCAATCGCCTTCCCGTATTCTGGCTGCAAAAGTTCAAGTACAAATCTGGACGGCTCGGTTGACGATAGAAATAACGTCACCTGTTCTCGAGCACGTGTTAGCGCGACGTAGAACAGTCTGCGCTCCTCCGCATACTCAAATGTCTCGCGGTTTGCAAACGACAGACCAAGAAGCGGATCATCCTCCATTTCCGATGGAAACGCATACCGCTTCGCCTGCAGGCTGTGCACGAAGACAAAGTCCGCCTCCAACCCCTTCGACTTGTGGACAGTGTCAAGTGGCTTCGTCGTCTTCTTTTCTTCATCGACAACCTTTTTGATCTCGAGTCGTCCATTGTATTGATCATTCCATCGATCTATATCCTGTTCGAGGATAACCTCTGTCGTCTCGTACTTATAACGTCCGAGAATCAATACAGTGACGACACGCATCCGCGACTCTGCCAGAACGGCGATTTCCGCCAGCTTGCGTTCAATGCATGAAATCAGCACACTTTTGTCAAAATACTCTACGATCCTCACGACGCCGGCAGCCTCCGAATTCTTCGCCCTCACTTCCTTGGGAATTTGTGTGGGATTCTTTCTGACGAAGCGTGCCGCCACGTCACTGATACCCTGACTGCTCCGAAAGGTTGTACTTAGGAAACGGGTCTCGGTTTTCCCGAAATGGACTTCGAATTCACGCATGATAGACAGATCGGAACCCGCAAAGCGATTAATCGCCTGCCAATCGTCACCGACGCCAAACAAAACCGAGTCTGGCTGCCTCGCGAGAAGCGCCTTGACCAGCCGTGCACGGCCTGGAGAGATATCCTGAAACTCATCTACCAAGATGAGTTTGAACGGAGAGTCCAAGTAACTACCGTCTTCGACGTACGCCGCTGCGAGGCCGATCATGTCAGCAAAATCGATGGAATTCAGGCTGCCATGCAAACGGTGCTCGTACTTTCGCCATACGGGAAGCAGGAGCTGGAGGAATGCCCGCGCCCGCGCCACATTGTAATGCTTGCCCGCCGCGACCTCGAAGTGGCCCTCGTCGTAGCCACTCTCTTTCGCGTGCGAAATCAATGAATGTATGAGGGTGACAAGATCGAGATCCTTGCGCTCCTTAAGACGCTCCTGCAGCTCTGCCTCCGACCTCATCGCAAACGTCACGCCATGAGACAACAGTTCACGGCGCAAGTGGTCGAATATAGAACCATCCTTAAACTGTGCGCTGGTCGTCTCGATTAGGGGCGTGCTGCAATCAGCGTGGAGCGTGCGTTTGTCCACCGACGATTTCACGTACGTACTACCAAAAGGAGACGTGCCGTCCCGACGTAACGCGAAGTGTTCGTGATAGAGCCGTCGGCCATCCGGGAGTTCATACGCAAAGTCCGGCTCGTATTTCGTCCAGCCACGTACGGTGACGTCGTGCTCATACGGTGCCTCGTACCGGTACCGTACGCCGTGAACGTAAAGCCAGTTCGCAATCGCGAGCTCTTCATAGGAGCGTACAGGTTCTCCCTGAAGCGTCGGCAGACCCCACTCGTCACTGTTATCTCGCCTTCGGCCTCTCGCCCTGACGTAAGCCTCATAGTCCTGAACGCTTTCGAATTCCTGTTCCGGTCCTGGCTCCCAATAAATCGCCTTGAAGAACAGCCAGTTTCCGAGAAACTGTGAATCATTGGTTTTCAGGTCAGTGACGATTTTCAGGACAAGCTGCCTAGTTCCGGTCTCAACACGTGCCTTCTTGCCCTGAACGTCTTGGATGATCGCTTTGCCGAGACTATGGAATGTCTGCGCCTTGATCGGCATCTGGAGTCGCTTGGCCAGACGGTCGCGAATTTCCTCAGCAGCTTTCGCGTTGAACGCAAGCGCAAGCACCTCGCCAGGCTGCGCGTACCCTCTTTTAATCGCGTAGCCGACCTTGGCAACGAGGGTGGAGCTCTTGCCGGATCCGGCTGCCGCAACCAGCAGGTTACGGTCCTCGAAAACGACGACGGCCTCCTGCTGCTCGGACGTCAATTCCGCTTTTTCCACCTGCTTAAAGAAGTCTGCCCAATGCGGATCGGTGATCTCCCGCTTGACGAACGATTTGTTCCAGTCGCCAATTGCGACATGCGGAGGCTGGACAATCCGGGCGAGCTCGGCAACCCGCTTACGAGCTTTTTCATAGCTTGCATCGTCGAACGGCCAAATGTTCAGCAAATCCGCGAACTGGGGAAGTCGGGCAATGTTGCTGGCTTCTGAGTCAAGCAAGCAGCGGACGTCATGACCACGGATATATCGGTTTTTGCCCAACATGGCCACTATCGCCGCATCGAGCGACTTGATATACGGGAGCAGTTCCTCATACTCGCGCCGTCGATCCTCTTCAAGACGCGCTTTTCGCATCCGTTCGGCAGATAGCTTCCGCTCGCTTTCCTTGAGTGCTGCGGCCTGAACCAATTCAGCGGCCCGGCGCCGGGTAAGACCCGACAGCCGGATCTCCTGCCCGTCGTGATCAACCGCAACCGTGGCCCAAAGCAGGCGGGGCTCCACGCGAGCCATTTCAATAGTCGCCGTCGCAAGTTTGCGCCGCTGCCCCGATGCTTCGGTCACTTGGCTATGCGGTGCCCCCAGCACCAGCGTCCAGTCAGACCCACCGCCAAACAGTCGCCCCAAAATCCCGGGAGAAAATGTGGTCATGTCCGTTCTTCCAGTTCTTCTGATTCATTCTGTGGCGTATGTTAACTCCACCCGGACCGCACGCGCACCATCGAGCTCGCCCCGTGCAGCAGGCTAGGCTATCTGAAAAGTCCAGAGCTGAGCGGCCATTCGAACGGCGGCTCTATGGGACAGGCAAACGGCAACACTTGGCCGACTGCTGCCCGACGCAGTCGGCAGAAGCCAACTCACAGCGGCCAGTCAGCCTTATGAAAAGCAGCCGTTCAAGATTCGGGCAATTGGACGGCCTTTCGCGACGGAAGAATGCTCCACTACTCTCCAACTCTCTCCAGCCATGCCTTGTACGCGGGGTTTGTATCGGAGGGCAGATTCCGGATATGGGCTTGAAGTTCGTCCTCCATGCTGAACGCTTTCCACACAATCGGTGCCAACCGGCCAACTGGGCTGTTTGCCCGCCCCGCTTCGCGCAGCAGTTGCAAGCTGCGTTCCTTGTATTCCGCGAGTATGTCCGACCGGTAGTCTTGCGCTTTGCCCAGCCCGGAGATGTACATGAGCTTCGGGACCTCTGCCGCAGGCCAATGCAGAGCCATGGTGAGAGGCCAGTCGAGCATGGTGCGCTCACCCCACAGCGCAGATTTAGACATGTGCTCGTTGGCGAGCAGCGTCAACATGAAGGCTTGGCCCAGCTCTGCGAGATACGCCGGCATGATATCGGCCGCAGGGTGCTGATAGAACGCGTCCAGCGGGTGTTCGCGCTTCAGGCCGATGCGAGCCAGCAAGCGTTTCTCGAGAGTGACCACCAATGCACCGAGTTCTGCCTGAACCGCTTTGCCGCTTTCGCTTGCTTGTTTTGTGCGAGTTGCGCAGTCCCAGAGGCTCAGAGATACCTGCCATTGGACATGATCGCTCTCTCCAGAACATGCGATCTCGCCGGTTACGAAGTACTTCATCCTCGGTGGCACGACATCGAAGAGCGCATTGCCATCGGCCTCGCATCCCGATACGACCGGGCCGGCGCCTTCCACGATCTGAACGTAGCAGTGGGCCACGTAGTCGCTCCAGTAGTGTGCCGCTTCGGCCAAATACAGAGGGATGGCGCGCGTAAGGCGTCCCAGATCATCTTCACGTTGCGATCCTGCACGCTCGGAGCCGTCCATGATCTTTGAGAGCGCGAAGAAACCGACCTCTTGTGCGCCTTCCGGCTTCTGCGTGAAAAGCCAGTTGGCATTGCGTAGGCCGTAATGCCAAATCGGCTGGCTTAGCGTCAGAGTAGCGATCTTCAGGCCGTGTGGATCTATCGGCGTGCCTTGTGCGGCTTGCTTGCGCATTTCCTGAAATGCTTGCGCAAACTGATCGAGGTGGTGCTTGATCGGCGAGAAGCCCAGTGGGTACATGCGGGCGAGCAGAGCTTCGCCTTCATCGGCCTTACCGAGTTGCTGGCAGGCACGTAGTAGGTTGAGACCCGTCATAGGGTCGTGCTTGTGTTCGTCGTACGCCGGACCGACAAGTTCAAGGATCAGCGGCACTTGGTCATTGTTGCCTAAGTCGCCAGACATCATCATTAGCGAACTGCCGTCGAACACGCCCGCTGCCAACACTTCTGCATAGAGAGCACGTGCCGCCTCGATTTCCTTGTGTTCTAGATGATGGCGCGCTAACCACAACTTCGCCCGCCAACTGCGGGGCAAAGCGGCTGCGGTGCGTAGCGCCTGTAGATAGGCCGCCTCGCCCCTACGCTCCCGCTGAATGGCCGCCCACCAGAGCAAACCGTTGTCTTGATTCGGATCGGTCTGTACCGCCTGCCAGAGAGTTTCATCTGCGCGGATCTGGTCACCGCGCTCGGCAAATACTTTGGCCAGATTGGTCAGCAGGGTCCCGGTCTCGCCGGCTTTCGCCATGCCTGTACGTAGCGTCGCCTCTGCGGCGTCCAGCTGGCCGTTTTTCATTTGCACGATGCCCTGAATGGTGTGGCTGCGCTCGGGAATGTCATCAATCTCGACAAGGCGAGCAGCGGCGGGCATCAGATCGGCTGCAAAGCCATCGTTGAGGCCAGAAACAATCAGGTTGTAGAGTTCGGCTGCATTGTTCCACTTCTGTTGCAGGTTGGGTAGGAAGACCTTGTCGCGCCACTCGGCACGAGTGATCTTCATCTCTCGACCATAGGCGTCATAGACGGTGATCAGTTCTCCGTTGAGCGGTTGCGATTCAGTTGCTCGCGTGGGGCTGGAAGAGGCGGTGGTAGTGGTGTCGTCCTTCTTGCCGCTCAGGGTTGACAGAATGCGTTTGAACATGGTCGAGTGGTAGAGATCGGGATTGAATGGCAACGATACTCAGAGTTCCCAAGTCTTGCTACAGACTTCATTGATAATCTTGTTCAAAGTCCCATCCGCGGGGATTTTGTGACGCATTCAACATCCCCCAAAAAAAGAGCAAATCTGTCGGTGCTAAGGGTAGACTCTTCGGGCAGTCCATGATCCATCTCTTCGACAAGAAACGCATTAATTGCACAGAGCGCGAAAAATTCCATCGACTCCGGCAGGGTAAGGCACTCCTCCAACGCAACGAATGGAATTGGACCGGCCAACCTGGCGAGGTTGGCAAACTCATCTTGGGTAGCGGTCGACCGAAAGGCGACTTTGAGAGAAATGAAAACTGCACTGGCGCTGCATGAGCTCAAGACGATGCGAGAGGGGCCAATGTGGAAACTACTGGCTTCTCAGCAGGCGCCACTGACGCTTTCGTTGTTGCAATCGCTCTTTCCGGAGACCTCGACTCAGTTGGGTTCTGCCAGCCTCATGGAGAAGCTTTCGGCCGAGCTGGATGTGCTTCGTGCGCGTGCCGAGGACGTCGAGAAGACGCCGCAGATGCTGATTGCGGAGTGGGTGCAAGCGAAGTGGCTGGCGCGCAGTTTTCCGGAGGGCGCGAGCGAAGAGGTCTACGAGCTTGCGGCCGACGTGGTGCCGGCGTTGCGACTAATTCTGGCTCAGCTTGAACCGCGGCAGACGGCCACCGAAAGTGGCCTGGCTGTGGTTATCGACTCGGTGCTGCGATTGGCCACCGATACCGACCCGGACCCGGCATCACGATTGAAGGCATTGCATGAGGAGTCGCAACGCATCACTGACGAGATCAGACATGTGATGAAGCACGGCGTGTCTCCATTGGAGCCGGCACGCGCCAGTGAGCGGGTCCGGTACATTGTCGCAATGACGGAGGCCATCGCAGCTGACTTCAGGCGTGTGCGCGAGGCGTTTGAGCATCTCAATCGAGATCTACGCCGGCAACTAGTGGAGCACGATGGGCCGCGCGGCGAGGTGCTGGAAAAGGTGTTCCTCGGCAGTGACGCTATCGCGGAAAGCGAGGAGGGCAAATCATTCTCTGCCTTTTGGCGGTTGCTGACCGACCCTGCGCAGTTCGAGGGATTGAAGGCGGCGCTGGAAGCGCTGGAATCACGACCTTTCATCCGGTTGCTCAGCCTTGAGGAGCGCCGGCGGCTCTTTCGGGTGACAGAGACGCTGCTGTTGGAAGGTGGGGTGGTGCAGGACGTGATGGCTACGCTCGGACGCAGCCTCAAGACCTTTGTGCAAAGCCGTGAGTTCCAGGAGCAGCGGAAGATTCAGCGCTTGATTCGCGCGGCGATTACGGAATCTCTCGTGCTGAAAGACCAACTGACCCACGGTCGGACGCTCGACTACACGCTGACGTTGTCCACGACCAGCTTGCGCTCAGTGGCGCAGCTTGTGCTCGATGATCCCGAGGAGCGTCCCGGGGAGACTTCGGTCGACGATGCTGAGGCGCCCGAGATTGACCTGGCGGCGATGCGGCAGATGATCGACAACGCCGACATTGATATGCCATTGCTCAAAGCCAACATCCGTTACGCGCTGGCACAGCACAATCAAGTGAGCGTCGGGAAGCTAACTCGGATGTTCGAGGTGACCCAGGGGCTTGCCTCCATCGTAGGTTACATGGCACTCGGCCAGAGGTATGGCATTGTGCTTGAGAACCGGGAGCGGGAATTCTTTCCGCGAGAACGGGTGTCGTGGACTGGACAAGACGGCGTCGTGCGTCACGCACAGATCGCGCAGCTACTCTTCACGAGGGATTGCCTCCATGACCTCGATTAGCAGACGGCGCGACCGTCAACCTGTCTTCAGGAGGATGGGGCCTGCTACCAACACAAACTCAGCAACCGCGACGGACGGTACCGGCGGCACGCTCGAGGACGACGTCGGCAAATTCCAAGACGTTGATGGAAATGATCCTCATCATCGAGAAGACGGTGGAGAGGAGAAGGCGCTGTTCGAGGGTGACACGTCCACGCTGCCCTACGACGTACGCAGAGCCTACGCATTGCTGCTTCGCGGGCCATCGATCGACGAGCGCCACAGCAAGCTTTGGCCGGTTCTCATCGACCACGAGGCTGCACTGCGCAAGCTGTTGCACTCGGCCTTCCTGGACTTGGTGATCGATCGCGACCAAAAAGTGGCGTTCTCGCGCCCGGTGCACGCGCCAGACCTCGATGTGCCGCAATTGTTGCGCGAGGTCCGGCTTACGTTTCTCGATTCCGCACTCGTGCTCTTCCTACGGATGCGATTGACGTTAGCCGAGGCCGCTGGCGAGCGCGCGACGGTGTCGCGCTCCGATATGGCTGAACATCTGAAGGCCTACGAGGCCAGCGACAACGTCGACCAGGCGCGCTTTGGCAAACAAATCGTGGGGGCGATCGATAAGGCTAAGAAGTACAACTTTCTGCGCCTGATTCGCAACAGCGGCGACCGGTTCGAGGTTTCGCCCACTCTCAAGTTGGTGTTCTCGCACGAACAGGTAAGTGAGCTATTGCGGACCTATAGGCGCATCAGAGCTCAGTCGGAGGGCCGGCCGGTGGAGGATGAAGAGCGGTCTTCGCCTGAAATCGAAGTGTCGGATGACGTTGACGACGATAACTACGGCGACGTTATAGACGGGGAGTGACCGAACGTGGACGCGATGCAGAAGCCGCTTTTTGGAGACCTTGAGGTGTCGCTGCCGGCGGAGGACGCGACGTTGCGCGTGGACGATAGCCATCGCACGCAATGGACCGATCGCGATATCGAAGAGGCTAGGCAGCAACAGTTTCGGCTGCAGCAAATGCAGGTCCTGAGCTGGGGCACCTTCAGCAAACTGCACGTATTCGACATCTCACCGCGTGGACACCTGCTTGTTGGGCCGTCTGGATCGGGGAAGTCGACCATCTTGGACGCGCATTCGGCGCTTATGGCACCGCCGAACTCGGAGTTCAACGCGGCCGCAAGAGGCAATGACAAGGTCACCCGCGATCGCACGCTGGTGACCTATATTCGTGGCGCCTGGGCCACCCACGAGTCGGACGAGGGAATTATCGGGGCTCAGTATCTGCGATCGGACACCACGCTGAGCGCAGTTGCGGAGGTCTTTGCGAATGCGTTCGGACAGACCTTGACCATGGTGGGCATGTGGTGGCTCAAGGGTAAATCGACGCTTGCCAAGGATGTGCGGCACTGCTTCTTCGTGACTGAACGTGCGTTTAGCCTCAAGGAGCTCTCGTTCTTCATGCAGGCCGACTACAACCTCCGGTCCTTCGCAAAGCACCTGCCAGAGGTCAAGCTGTTCGACACGCATTCGTCTTTCCGGGAGCGCTTCAAAGCACGACTGGGAATCGACCACGACCTGGCGCTGCGACTACTCCATCGGACGCAGTCGTCGAAGAACCTGGGCGACATCAATGCCTTCATGCGGGACAACATGTTGGACGAACCCGAGACGTTCAGCATTGCCAAAGCGCTTTGCGAGGATTTCAACACACTGGCGGCGGCCCATCGCGACGTCGTCGAGACGCGCGAGCAGCGGGACCTGCTCAGCGAAGCACGTTTACATCATGAGAAGCACCAAGTACAACAGGCAAAAGTCGCGCGGACCGATGAACTGCTTCGGCAACTGGACCACCACGGCAAGTACCTGCTGTACACGTTACAAGGTAGGAAAGCGGACGAACTGAAAATCGAACTCGAGGGACTGCGCCAAAAGGTTGAGGCGCTGGCTCGGACGGCAGAGGACGAGCAGGCCGAGCTTCAGCGGCTGATGATTCGACGCGCCGGCATGGAGGATGGCAATGTCGCCGGCTTGCAGGCGCAGTTGAAGGCTAACGAGGCGCAACTTAATCAGGTTCAACGCGCGCGAAATCGCGTTCTTGGCTGGCTCAACGCGCTCGGATGGGCCGAACCGCAGGACGCTGGTCGCTTTGGGGAGTGTGTCGGCAACGCCATTCAGATGCGCGATCGTGGTCCAGGAAAAGGTGACGAAGCGAGGGAGCTCAAGCTGCGCGAAACGGTGTTTGAAGCGGATCGGCAACTCAGGGAGCTACTGGAAGACGCCGCATCGCTCGAATCGCGCAAATCAAATCTTCCGGGGAAGCTCGTGCAGGTGCGAGACCAGATCGCGCACGACTTGAATCTGGATCCGGCAGTGTTTCCGTTCGGAGGGGAGCTGCTCGACGTACCAGAAACGTTTAAGCGGTGGCAGGGCGCACTGGAGCGTTTGCTGGCGCCGCTGACGCGCTCGTTCCTTGTGCCGGAGGAGCACTATCGCGAAGTCGTGGACTGGCTGGAGTCGAACCACACGGGCCAGCATGTGCTGTATCTGCGCATGCGCGGCCATCAGGGGCGCAATGAAGTTGGTCCCAAGGCGCCGGGCCGCATGCTGGACACGGCAGATGATAAATACGGCGATTGGTTGCGCGAGGAAATCACTCAGCAGTACGGAAACGTTGTTTGTGCCGAGACAACCGAGGAGTTTCGCCGTTCTGATCGTGCTTTGAGCTTGCACGGCCAGATCAAGCGCGGAGGTACGCGGCATGAGAAGAACGATCGGGCTAGCTTGAATGAACGCCGAGAATGGGCGATGGGTTTCTCGAATGAGCAGAAGAAGCTCACACTCCTCGATGACATTCACGCGCTGCAGAGCACCAAGGCCGAAGCGGAGCTTGCGCTCGAAGAGCTGAAGGCGAAAAAGCAGGCGGAGCAGGAAAGGCTGAGCGCGGCGAGCGAGTTGTCACAGGCCGAATGGGAAGACATTGATGTCGTCTCCGTGGCGGTCGATGTACAGCATCTGAAGAACCAGATTTTGACCGCTGAAAGTTCGCACCCGGAAGTACGAGAACTAGACGGCCAAATCATGACGCAAGAGCAGAAGGTTTCCGATGCGCGCGGCGACTATGCGGTCGCGAACAATAAGCGTACTAACACGACGCTTGAGATCGAGGCGTTGAGTCGCGAATGCGACGGCACCCGTGATGCATGGCGCACACCGCCCCGGGACGGGGAAGAGCTTCAACCGCTGTTCGGCAGCATAGATGAACTCGTGCTGGCGAATCTGGAGACTCGACATGAGCGCGCGCGAAGCACACTGAAAGAACTGAAGAGCGAGGCCGAGAAGCTGAGAATGAAGGCTCAGACCCAGCTCGAAGAGGTGCTCCGGACGTTCCAACGCGAGCATAAGCTGGCGGCAGCGGACATGGGCGCGGCGTTGGACGATTGGCCGGATTACGACCGGTTGCTGCGCAAGATTGAAGAGGACGATTTGCCTCGCTTTGAGGAGCGGTTTTTCATGTTGCTCAATGAGCAAAGCGACCGGCACTTGGCCAAGTTGCGACAGAGGCTCATTACCGAGAAGGACGAAATACGAGGGCGTATGAACATCGTCAACGACGCGCTCTCGCAGTCGGAGTTTAACCGTGATACTTACCTGCGCTTGGAGAATCGGCCGCGCACCCTATCGGATGTCACTGCGTTTCTGAGCGACCTGAGGGGGTGTCTTGAGCGCAACATCAAACCGGATGCCACCCGCGAAGAGCGGGAGGAGCAGTTCAAGGCACTGAATGCGATTGTGCAGCGGCTGCACAGTGACAAGCCGGAGGACGAGCGTTGGAAAGCGCTTGTGTTGGACGTGCGGCAGCACGTCGAGTTCGTGGCAAAAGAATACGATGCGAGCGGCCGTGTGCGTGACATTTATCAGTCCGGTGCCGGCAAGTCGGGAGGGCAGCGACAGAAGCTCGCAGCGACCTGTTTGGCGGCGGCTTTGCGCTACCAACTGGCCGGAACAGAGCGACCATTGCCGCAGTTTTGCACCGTGCTGATGGACGAGGCTTTTGACAAGGCCGATAGTGAATTTACGGCAATGACGCTGAACATCTTCAACAACTTCGGGTTTCAGATGCTCATGGCCACACCGATGAAGGCGGTGCGAACGCTCGAGCCTTTCATTGGCGGCGCACACGTCTTCAGCAACACGTCCCGCCACAGCTCGGGGGCGGTGTCCATCGAATACGACATGGCGCATCGACGGTTGGTCGGCTTGGGGGCGCGACGGCCAGAAGAGGAAAACAACGGGGATGAAGACGTCGGCGAAGGGGGTACACATGCCGATGTATGAGCTGGGCGGCGCGTTGATGCCCGATGACGTTGCGCAGGCATGTAAGCGTCAGTTTGAGCGACAACAGGTCGACTGGCTGTTACGACGCTCTGAGAGTACTTGGCCGTTGTCGGTAGCGTTGCGGAGCCCATCGGACAAGGAGGCTGCGAATGCTCCTGCGGCCATGCGGACGTGGCTGTCGGCTTGGACGGGTTTCGACAACGCGTCCAGGGATAAGGGGCGACGCTGCGCTGTAGTGTGGCGATCGGTGAACTGGCGGTTGATGGGCAACGTGACGGTGCCGGAGAAGGTACTGTTCGAGGACATCGAGGCGGTCGCGGACTGCGCACGAGTGGACCAAGACTGGGAAACGTTGAAGGAGCGCTGGCGAGCTTTGTGCGAGCGCCACGCGTCCGTGACTGACAAGCGCGATTGTGCGAAAGCGCTGATTGGTGCGGCCCAGTGGGCGGATGATGACTTCGTGCGACTGTTGGAGTTTCTAGGCTGGTGCGAGCGCAACCCCGCCAGCGGACTCTACTTACGCCAGTTGCCACTGGTTGGCATCGACACAAAATGGGTCGAAAGGCGGCTAGGTGTAGTGGTGCCGCTGCTACAGGCCATCATGGGAAAGCTGGGCGATGTGCACCAGTTGTTGGTGCTAAGGCGCGCGCCCTACACGGTGCGCATGAGGCTGCTGGACCCGGTTCTTCGAGAACAGATGGCGGGCGCTGAGGACCTTCAGATGCCTGTAGACCAGTGGAGCAAACTACTGAGGCAGCCACCCAAGCGGCTTCTCATCATCGAAAATTTGGCTACGGGACTGGCAGTTCCAGATACACCAGGGACCGCTGTAGCGATGGGTCTCGGGAACAACGTGGCCGTCTTGAACGAGGTCGCGTGGGCGCACTCCGCAGAAATTCTCTACTGGGGTGACATCGATACCTGGGGCCTACATATCCTGTCGAGAGCTAGGAGCCTTTTTCCGCACTTGAATTCGATGCTCATGACGGAGACTGTGCTCACGTCGCACCGGCATCTCTGGACTGTTGAGGATTCGCAGGACAACAGGCATGCTGATCATCTCACCGCGAAGGAAGCGGAATTGCTGTCCAAACTGCAGCAAGGGCGTTGGGGCAAGCATGTTCGCCTGGAGCAGGAGCGGATTCACTGGCCTAGCGCAGTTGAAGAGCTCTCCCGTCGCTGGGGGCTCTTATAACGAGGGTGCGCCGAGGTCCCCATGCGTACCACCATTGCACTCGATGGCGATTTGATCGCCAAGCCCCGAGGCTATACGGGCTTGGAGGAAAAAATGCTTGTGCGCGAAGTGCTCAAGGCCTTGATCCAACGTGAGGCCGCGAAACGACTTGCAAATCTTGGCGGTAGCCTGCCGGGTATCAAGGGAGCGCCGCGTCGCCGGCAGGACGTCAAATGATTTTTGTCGACACGTCACTGTTGACGTCCGTGCGCCTACAACCGGGCATCACCATCTGGACGTGGGACAAGCGATTGAAGAAAGTTGCCGATGAACTCAACTTGGGCGTGGTGCTCGGGCACTAGGCAACGTAAAAGTGCGATGCCAGACGACTTTCGCAAGGCGATGCCCGGTCGCTTCGAAGTTAAAACCCTGTTCACGCGTCTTAGCATCAATGCGCCCAGCAGTAGCCGCACAGGGCATCCATGTCTCCGTTCTTGGCGTCGCAAATGCCGCAAGACGGACTTTATTCCGCGGTAGGATCGCCGAACCGCGGTTTCCGCGCGTCATGACGGACTTTGCGCTTGAGCACGGCCCTAAGCCGAGATCCTTTCGATTCAACGACTTACGATCAGACCCTTAGACGGACTTTATTCTCTCGGATCATATTGATCCGAGGGAATAAAGTCCGTCTCACGAGAATAAAGTCCGTCATGGGGCCAGATCGACGCGGCGCGTTGCAACGCCTACAAGTTAGGTGATTGCGAGAAAGACAGAGAGGGTGTTGATGAGGTGCCGCCGCCGTTCGGTTTTCCGGCGTGGATTATTTGTCATGTGGCGCGGGAGCCTCAGAACCGGCTTGGCGCGTTGGGACTGAACACCTCTAAGCGGTCCCGATAGGGGGGCTACGGCACTGTAAGGAACAGAGGTGCCGCTTTGACAGTGCTCATCGTGCTGTTTGCCCTCGCGATTCGCGACGCGACAACGGCTTATCTCGACCCAAAAGCGACCTTCATGCCTCTCTGAAGCGGACGCTCCAATCCGTTCATACGCTAGCGAAGAACAGCTTCGCCAGTCGCGTAGTCAAACCGATAAATGGCCTGATTGAAATCCACTGCCTCGATATAGTCGGGTAGCAAGCGAAAGCCTTCGGAAAATATGTCGGCTCCGGACGCGTGCCAAATTAGACCGCCATGTAGTGACAAGCGTGCAATCTCCAGTTCCCCGTGAGAGATGAGCGCTTCCCGCTTCTTGTCCCAGTAGACGCCAAAGCACGTCGCGGTGTCGACCCGAGTTGACCAGATTTGCCCATAGGGCAACTCCAACGACAGGCATGCCACATGATCACCGACAGCCAAGTAAAGCCTGTCGCCAATCACCAACGCCGAACGCTCATGCACTGCAGAGCATCCTCCACCCGCACCAACGACCATAATGCCTTGGCCGTTTAGCTCGACACCATGGATAGAAGTCAACGAGTCGTTCGCAAGACGTACTTCAAGCGGGTATGAACGCACATTATCTTGTGACTCGAATGAGTACATCGGCTCATTTACAACTCTGAGCGAGCCATATTGAGTGTCTATCTCCGTATGCACTGTCGGTCCTCGCTTGCTGATTAGCAGGTTGCCGTCTCCGGACAATTGTCGGCAACTCCGGTGGCGACGTCGAACGTCTGCACCGTTCCTGTCCTTACGCAATGGCAGTCGAGCGTTCCGCACCACACATCTGCCACCTTCAAGAATCATCTATCTCGACAGTGACAGGAGATACTCTGCTAGACCTCCGTCGTCTGCCCACGCATCGGTCTCTGCTCGATCAATCCACTCCTCGCGCTCACTGTCACGCTTGAGTAATCTTCTGATTCCAGAAATTTCTTCGATCCAAGGTGTGGCTTCCAACTGTATTCGCGCGACTACCCATTCGACGAAAAGGTTCGGCATTCGTGGCATTCGATGCAGACGCTCCTTATAAAAGAACGGGTCGACGCCAAGCCATATTTCACCCTCCACCCATTGTCCGATTTTTGCAAATCTAGGCGGCCTGCTTTCGCTAAAGACCTTGACGCCGAAGTCTATGACCCACACTTCAGGGGTCGAAAATACTACTTGCGCCACGACGTCGTACCGGGAGGTGTCATTGTGTTTGCACCGCACTGCGCGCTCGTAGGACGGAGTCAATGCTGAACCACCGAACTCAAGCGCAAGCTTGTGCGACTCGCCGCGCTTGAAGTCATCATAGTTTCCATCTTGAATAATCCACGCATTGAGACCAACAGTCAGCTCGTTCATTTCAAGGTAGTGATCAAAGGGGCGATTATCGCCAGAATCCGCTAGTTTCTGGGGATTGTTGACGATTTGCACTGCCCTGTCGAATGTCCCGGCCTGGCCGTCTACCGACCAACGGCGCCGCCTGCCCCGGCTTGGCTTTGTATCCAATGATTGGAAGTTACTGCCTCCCGGCAGTCTCGGTCGCTCGCAATCATTCGTCGTCGCGCAACTCTGCTTCGATTTGTTCAATCGACGGCAGGTCGGTAGCGAGTTGCTGGGGCACCTCGCGCAGCAATTGATATTCGGCCACGCCCATCGGCTTTGCCATGCCGCGCAGCGCGTATTCTGCAACCAGCCGATTTCGCTCCTTGCAAAGCAGCAGACCGATGGTCGGCTGATCATGGGACGTTTTCAGTTGCGCATCGACCGCAGAAAGGTAGAAGTTCAATTGCCCCGCATACTCAGGCTTAAATGGCGTGGCCTTGAGCTCCACCACCACGTAGCAGCGTAGCTTGAGATGATAGAACAGCAGATCGATGAAGAACTCGTCGCCTCCGACCTCGAGCCGATATTGACGACCAACAAATGCGAAGCCCGCTCCAAGCTCAAGTAGGAAGCGAGTGACGTGCTGGGTTAGCGCACGCTCAATGTCGCGTTCTTGGGCGTCCTCGGTCAAGCCAAGGAAATCGAAAATGTACGGGTCCTTCAGCGTATCGCGGGCCAGATCTGATTGCTGCGACGGCAACCGGTCCGAAAAATTCGTCACAGCGCGACCTTGTCGCTCGTACGCGCGCGTCTCGATCTGCATGACGAGTACGTTGCGCGACCAACCGTGCTCGAGCGATTTGATGGCGTACCATTCGCGCTCGTTGTTAGCTTTCAGTTTGTCGAGCAACGAGCACACATGCGACCACGGCAATTGTGCAACGGCCTGTTGCACAAATTCGCCATCTGGCCACGCCTCGGCAAGCGCACGCATGTATTTGAGGCTCCGCGGCGAAAAGCCACGCATATCCGGAAATGCCGCGCGCAGATCGCGCGAGAGCCGGTCGATCACTTTGGCTCCCCAACCTCCTTTGTGCTGTCGCTGCAGGATGTCCTGGCCGATTTGCCAGTAGAGCGAAACTAACTCATGGTTCACCGCCAGCGCGGCGCGCTGGCGGGCAGCCTCTACTCGCGTTTTGAGTTCCGCAAGCCAGGCGGCGTAATCGGGCGAGATAGCGACTTCGGTCATGCGGCTCCGTAGTGAAGTTCGCGCGCCACAGCGCGCGCGGTCCAGGGCCGATTATCCCGTGGAGGCAACACCGGGGCAATATTCGGTGCGATGTCCTTGCAACTGCGGGTACGAAGGTGGGTAGACGAGAAGTCAAAATGCGGAGGGAGTACGATGTGTAACCCGGCCAGCTCGACGCTGGTCCGAACAAGTCTAGACAAAACAGGCAGGCACACCCGTCATGCTTCACCGTGAGCTCGACGGCCGCTGCCCCGGCAGATACCCCCCGTCAAAGCCGGACAGGGCGGGAGCGCCACCCGTTTTCCCCGGCGCGGCGGGGACGGCATTGGGCGGCGTGTTTCTCAGGCCCGGGGCCAGATAAACGAACTTCCACCCCGCATAGGTCTCTTCGCCCTCAAAGTCCTGGTATTGCCGCGGAAATCCCGCGCGCTTGATAGTGGCCGCTTCTGATCGGCTGAAGACACCGTAGAAACGATCGCCCCACATCATGAACACCCAATCGTTCTTGCCGGTGATCGGATCAGGATAGGCACGACGGAGGTGATGCATAGGTACGGGAAAGCGTGTGTCGTCGAGCAGGTCATCGACAGATGCAGGGTAAGCCCGGCCGACGCGGTAATACCGCAGAATCGCCAGCCGGTACTGGTTGCCAGCGAACAGCAGCTCCTTCTCCTGCTCGCGGTGCCGTTGCAGCGACCACACGTCGAGCGCGCCGGCCAAGGCGATCGACATCAGCATCAGCGCAATCAAAAGCGCCAGCAGCACCAGTCCGCCCTGACGCGCAGCACGCGGCGCCAAGCGCTGCCTCGCACCCACCTTCGCAGGCCCGGCGCTGCGCGAAGAGCAGGCGGCGACGCTCATTTGGCGGCCCCGTCCGCGCGCGGTGTTGCACCCTGCGGACTGCTCGCCGGCGCCACATCGTAGACGCCCGGCTTGGCTTCGTCCGGCGAAGCGATCACAGCCCATTTGTCATCGCCATTGACCGGATCGACGGGAACGGCGCGCAGGTAGTGCTTCGCCACCAGTTCGTCGAGCGTCTCGGGATACTGGCCGTTGTCCCCGTAGTACTGGTCGATCGCATTACGCATCACCGCGACGTTCTGCTGTCGGACCTGCGCCTTCCCGCGTTCGATGCTGTGCATATACCGCGGCGCCGCTATCGTCAGAAGCAGGCCGATGATGGCCATCACGACCACGAGTTCGATCAGCGTGAAGCCGCGGGTCTTGTGCGTGTGAGCGGGTTTCATGATGCGCCGTCACCATTGTTTGTACGGGATACCGTTGATGCCGACGCGATCGGACTTCGACGACACGTCAAACACATCCTTGTCAACCTGTTCGCTCCTGATGGTCGGGTCGCCGCCCGCCGCGCCATCCGGCGGCTCTCCATAGGCCCGCACGCTCCACGTATCCTCGGCAAGCGTGTCCGGGTCGCCGCTAAAGAATGGATCGCGCGGCACGTGACGCAGGAACATCAGCAGGCCGCCTTTCGGATCCTTGGCGTTCTTGACGCCCGTCACGAGCACGGTCAGCGTCGGCGGATAGCCGGACGCATCCGCTTCCTTGTCGATGAAACCGGTATCGCTCGCCTCCTTGTAGGCGTCGAGCGCGGTACGGATCTCGCGCAACGCGTCGCTCAGCTGCTGCTCCTTCTGACGCTGCACGATCATTTCCGAAAACGGCATGATCGCGAGCGCGAGAATGCCCACGAGCGCGAGCGTGATCACTAGCTCGATCAACGTAAATCCATGCTGATCGAGCTGGCCTGTGCCGCGCAAGCGCATCGCGCGCTTTCCGGTAGCCACGGCTCAATACCCGTTCTGGATCGGGCGAAGCGGGTTATCGCTCGGCATGGTGCCTGGCGGCATCTGCAGCGATGCCGGCGGCGCTGTCGGTGCGGCGGGCGGCGCCGAGGGTGCAGGCGTCGGTGTCGCAGTGGCCGCAGCGCCGGGCTCTGCTTCGCCGCCCGTCTGCTCCGCTGCCGAAGGTGTGGACGATGTGGCCGGTGCGGTCGGTGTCGGCGCGGCGCTCTGGCCAGACTGTCCTGCGGGAACAGGTTGCGACGCGGGCGATCTCGAGAAGCGTCCACCGTACGGTTCGGGCGGCGGCGTCGTGCGCGGCGCCGGCGCCATCTGCCCGAACGCGCCGTTCGACGGGGAGGGCAGTGCAGGAATCACCGCGGCACCCGCTGCCGCGGACGTGCCACCCGCGGCGGCGCCTACCGTGCCGCCGCCGACCATCCCGGGCATCTGTCTCGCCGCAGGCACCACGGACGTTTCCGTGCTCGCCATGACGGGATCCAGCCGGAGCTGGTTGGCCTGCACATTGACATCGGTGCCAGACCACACCTCCTGCGTGTCCGCATCGGCTGCAAGCTGCGGCCGGATGATGTGCGGCGTGATCTGCAACACGATCTCGGTCTTGGCGTGATCACCGTGGTGGTCGGAGAACAGCCTCCCCAGTACTGGCAACTGCCCGAGGCCAGGCACCTTGTCGGCAGTTCTGCGGTCCTCGTCCGAGATGAGGCCGCCGAGAATCTGGGTTTCACCATCCCGTAGGCGCAGACTCGTCGATGCGCTGCGTGTTCCGATCTGATAGGCGAGCGAATTCAAGCCCTGTGGATTGTTGCTCGAGATCGTATTCGTTATGTTGCTGACTTCGAGATTCAGCTGGATGCCGACGTCGCCGTCGCGATAGACCCGTGGCTCCACTTCGAGCTTGATGCCGACATCGAGGTACTGAATCATCTGCGTATAAGAGGGGCCGCTCGTGCTCGGCGTGCTGGAACTCGAAATCACCGGCACCTTGTCGCCGATCATGATCCGCGCCTTCTCCCGGTTGCGCGTCCTGATGCGCGGACTCGCAAGCAGATTCGCATCGGTATCGGTGAGCTTGAAGTTCGCCGTGGCCGAGAGGCTGCTGACATTCAGCGAATTCACCGGAAGATGATGCAGCAAGCCCCATGTATTCGCAGTACTCGGGGTCGACGCCGTGAACGAGTTCGGCCATTCGATGCCAAGATCGGAGAGGCGCTCGTGCGACACTTCCAGCACCTCGACTTCCATCATCACCTCGGGATCCGGCAGATCCTGCGCGGCGATCATCTCCTCGGCAACCTTGATCGTGTCCGGCGTGCCGCGAATGGTCACGGTATTCGCACGCTCGTCGATCACGACCTCCTTGATCTTCAGAATGCTCTTCAGCAACTGCTGGATTTGCTTGGCGTCGACGTTCGACAACTGAAACGTGCGTACCTTGAGTTCCTGATATTCGAGCTGCTTGGCAGGGGTTGCGGGGTAGATAAAAAGCGTAGTCGCGTTGAGCTGCTTCTTGTCGAGCTGATTCTGCATCAGGATCATGTCGACCGTGTCCTTCACCGACGCGTTCGTCACGAAGATCGTCGTCTTCAGATCGGCGCGGACGTCGCGGTCGAAGATCACGTTCAACCCCGTGGTGCGCGACAACGCTTCGAACACCATGCGCACGTTCGCGTCGCGAAACTGTAGTGTCACCGGCTTCTGCATGATCGACGAAGCAGCAAGCTGGTCATCCCGATCCGAACGTTGCTGCCTGAGCTTGCCGTCGAGTTCCTTTTGCATCTGCAGCGCGAGGGTGTTGGTCGGGCTCTCCACCAGCACGCGATGCACGTGATCAGCCGCCTGTTCATAAGAGCCGCGCTTCATCATGCGGTCGGCCTCCTGCAGGACGGCCAGATTCTTGCGGTCCTGATCGATCATCGCGCCGATCTTGCGTATACGCTCATTGGTCGGGTCGATCTCGTTCGCCATATGGAGTCTTTGGATCGCTTCGTCGAACTGGTAGTCCTGGCGGAATAGATCGGCCTGGTCGAGCAGCGCGTTGACTTTACTGTTGCGCTGGTTCAGATAGTCGACTTTCACCTGCGCGTTGGTCGGATCGTCATGAATGTTCGGGACGTGCATGCAGCCGCCGAAGGCGAACACCGACACGGCGATCGCAAGCGCAATCGCACGCCTTCTCGCGACCTGCGTCGTGCCTGAGCACGGGACATGGAACAGGATGATTGGCGTGAGGCGTGTTGATGGGCCGCTGTCCCCGTCGCGGCTCACCCCTCGTGTACGTGAGGTTTTCATTTACTGTCCTCTCGTGGAATGGATACCACCTGTCTTTCGTGCAGCGGCAGATAGGTCAGCACCACGTCCGACTCCGACACCGACTCGACGAGATACTGGCTATCGATCACATCGCCAGGCGACACGATCAGCAACTGTTCACCGTTGCTGAGAAAAACCTGCGGCTTGGCCGCCTTTGCGTCGAGTTCCCCCACGTAGGTAAAAGGCACGGGAGGCGCAGTGGGGGGAGCGGGCCGCACGGGTGCGGCCGGCACTTCGACAGGAGGCGGCGGCGGAAGCCATGAAGAAGCCGTGAATGGATCGTGGGCCGATTCGACGGAAAGCGGCGCGCGCAACGAGGCGAGCTTCTGGTGGGGCGTCGCTGCTGCCGCGGTGGTGGCCTTAACGGCGGCCGCACCATGCGTCGCAGAGGCTGGCGCCGCAGTCTTCGCGGCCGCCTCGCCCGTAGGTGACAGGAGCATGGGGTGCATGGCAACTGGCCGTGCGTGCGCGTCGTTGCGATGCTGGCTGTCGAGCACGGCGACGTGCACCGGCGTTTGTGGCGCCGCGACCAGCATGCGACACACTGCCCCGGCGGCCGCGAATCCGCAAAACGCCATCAGCACACGCATGGGCAGAGCGGGTTTCATGGCTGGGTGTTCCGGTAAATCAGTTCGAAGCGCACCCGCGCGTCGAGAATATTGCCGTCCACCGCGGGACGCTCGACATGGATTTCCCGTAGCGCGGCATTCGGCACGCTGTTGAGCACTGACGCAAGAAAATGCCGGATCGCACTGTACTGATCCTTGACGGGCAACATCACCTGATAGCGCGTGAAGCGCGCGCCCGCATCCGTGTTCACTTGATACTCGGCAGACCCGAGTGTCAGATTGCTGCCGTGCGCCTGTTCGAATATCGACGCGATATCGTCCGCGCTTTGCGAAAAGCGCGGGAACAGTTCCGGCAAGGTGTCGAGCGCTACCGCGTCCACCTCCACACTGCGCGTGTCGGCTGGATGATGCGTCTTTGCCGCCTGCGCCGCCTGTGTGACCTGGGCCGGATCCCGCATCTCCTTCGTATCGGCATTCACGCTGGAGATCTCGGCGCAGATGAGGGCAGCCGCGCCGATCATCAGGCCGCCGAGGAGTCCGGGCAGGCCGAACGAGCGCCGTAACTCGAACCGCAGTGTCAACAGCCTGTCCCGCAGTTGATCCGCTTTCATGACTTTCTCCAGACGGCGGTGATCTGGAAACGAACCGGCTTGCCCGGCACATTGGTCTCGACCAGGTGCTCGTTGAGCACGGCTTCGCGCAGCAGCACGCTTCGCTGCAGATATTTCAGGTAAGCGATCATCGCGTCGACGTTCTTCGCTTCGGCCGTGATGCGAATCTGGCTCTGTGCAGGGTTCTGGTCGATGCCGATCAGCGCGACATCATGGTCCGGATAATCTTCTACGATCGAAAAGAGGTCCTGCCACGGCACCGTCAGTTCGCGCAGTATCGACAGGCTTTGCTTTTCCGCCAGCTTGGCGACCGGTGTCTGCGGTGGCTTCGCCGCGTGTTTCTGCGCGAACGTCCGATGCCGGACCGCATCGAGTTCCGCCTGCACGCGATCGTTCTCGGCATACGCATGCCAAAGCCACGTGCTGCATGCGAGCAGCAATAGAGCGCCGGCGCACAGCAGGATCAAGCCGCTCGTCTCGGTGCGGACACGGCGCCTGCCGAAGTCGATTTCGAGGATCTGGATCATTGCGCATAGTCCATCAGTCGACGCGCGGGCGAGCTGTCCGTCGCCGGTTGTGGCGGACGCACTGCAGCCGCAAAACGTGCTTCGAAGGGCGCCGGGTCGGTGTCGTTCCCGAACAGATAGATCGTGCAGTCTTCCCGCTTGAGGCCCGCTCGAGTTGCCGAGCGTTCGAACAGTTGCTCTGCCAGTTCGGCAAGCCGCGACGCGTTGTCCGCATCGCCGGGAAAGAGGCGCTGCGCATCATAAGCAGCCCAGCCGCGCCGCTCGATCATCACGGCCTGCATCAACTCCTCGGCGACGAACATCAGTAGCGCGTCGCCGCCCGCCACGATATCGATGCGATTGAGCATTTCCGGAAGACCCAGTTTCAAGCTGGAAATCCGGACATGCCCGGAGGCGCTCACTTCATGAATGCCGTCATGAAGCGCGCGGGACATGGCGCTCGCAAACAGCGCACGGCCGCCCTGCTGCACGCAGAAGCGCACCAGCAGCGATTCGCCGTCAATCCCATAGGTATCGGTGAAATGGGCCAGTGCGATCTCTTCGAGTTCGCGCGCTCGCAGTGTGCGAAAGTCGCCGCGCAATATCGCGTGATTGCCCCAGAAATCGTCCAGCACCACGTTTGCGTTGCGCGTCGACGACTTCGCCTCGCGGGGCGCTTTCTCATCTGCATCATCGGCATCGGCATCGGCATCGGCGCCGGGTGTGGTGACGAGCGCCGTGCGCAGCGCGTCGAGCAGACCCGACTCGGTGCCGTAGTGGTCATCGGGAATCGTGAAGCGGGCCGGCTCCGCGGACGGCTGGTGTTGGCGCGTGCGCCATAGTCCGGGCGCGCTTACTCCGACGACGATCTCGCGTGTACCGACTCCGATCGCAACCGAACTATTCAACCATCGTGACACGGTTGATCTCCTCGAGTGTCGTTTCGCCGCGCTTTACTAGCTCGACCGCGGCGACGCGCAGCGTCTGCATGCCGTAGCGCATCGCCGCAGCCTTGATGTGCCCGAGTGGCGCGCGCTCCGACAGCAGTTGCCGCAGCTCGTCGTTCATGCGCAGCGCCTCGGCGATCGCGCGCCGTCCGCGATACCCGCTGCCACGGCATGCGGCACAGCCGGCGCCGCGGCGAAAGCGGTAGCTGCCTGCTGCGTCCGGGTCGATGCCCGAGCGGATGAGCGTCTCCTTGTCGATCGTGTCTTCGGTCATGCAGTCCGGGCAGCATTGCCGCAACAGGCGCTGTGCCACCACGCCATTGAGCGCGGAAACGAAGCTGTACGGATCGACCTCCATGTTGGTGAAGCGGCCGATCACGTCGAACACGTTGTTCGCGTGGACGGTCGTGAACACCTGGTGCCCGGTCAGCGCAGCCTGCACGGCGATCTGCGCCGTTTCCGGATCGCGGATTTCTCCGACCATGATCTTGTCCGGGTCGTGCCGGAGAATCGAGCGCAGTCCGCGTGCGAACGTGAGTCCCTTCGCTTCGTTGACGGGGATCTGGAGGATCTCCCCCAGCTGGTATTCGACCGGATCCTCGATCGTCACGATCTTCTCGAGGCCGTTGTTGATTTCCGTCAGAATCGCGTAGAGCGTCGTCGTCTTGCCGCTGCCGGTCGGCCCCGTGACGAGCAACATCCCGTACGGCATCGATGCGATCGCGCGCATGAAGCGCGTGTCGCCCTCCTGAAAGCCGAGGGCCTCGAGCGTCAGACCGCTTGCGGATTGCGAAAGCTGATAGCGGTCGAGGATCCGCAGCACCGCGTCCTCGCCGAACTGGTTCGGCATGATCGACACGCGGAAGTCGATTTCACGCCCCGCGTACTGCGCCTTGAAACGGCCATCCTGAGGCACGCGCCGCTCTGCGATATCGAGCTCGGAGATCACTTTCACGCGCGAGAGCACCTGGTCCGCGACATCGCGACCCTCGGCACGGCCGACCACGGTGAGCACGCCATCCACGCGGCACTTGATCATCAACCCATTCGCACGGCATTCGAGGTGAATGTCGCTCGCCATCATCTTGAGCGCGTCGTAGATCGTCGAGTTGAGCAGCCTGACGACAGGACTGTCGTCGCTGCTGATGCCCTGCAGCGTCAACGCCAGCGAGGCCGGATCGACCGTGTTCTGGATCGGGTCGTCGAACGCGAGGGAGTCCATCGCGCGAACATCCTTTTCGCGCACGGCCAGATATGCATTGACGTCTCCTGCGCTGGCGAGCGCCCAGCTATACGGGACGCTAGGCTGCGAGCGCATCCGATGCTCGACCCAGCCGCGCGTGCGTGCATCGAGCGGATCGGCGATCACGAACAGCAGCCCATTGGCATCGTTTGGATCGTGGAAACACACGCAGAGGCGCGTCGTCGCGTCGACGAACGAAATCACTTCGAAATCCGGTTCGAGCTGATTCAGCTCGCGCATACCGATCGACTTCATCCGGAATTGCGCAGCCAGTTGCACGCGCAGTTCGTCCGCGCTGAGCGAGGTCTGGGCCATCAGCTCCTCGAGGGCGCGGATTCCCGAACCATGCCGCTCGCCGAGCGCTCTCAGCGCGTCGCGCAGATCCGCGCGCGCTTCGGCTTGAAGGCCTTCCGGTAGGGTGATGACGGTATCCACGCGCGTCCCCCGATACGTTCTACTGAATGCTCGACGCGATTTCGAAGATCGGCATGTACATCAGCACGACGATGCCGCCTATCACCACGCCAATGAAGATCATCATCGCGGGCTCGATCAGTCGCGAAATCAGATCGATCGTGCGCGACACCTGCGCCTCCTGGAAGGCCGCAATCCGATCGAGCACCGGGCCGAGCCCCCCCGTCTTCTCCGCTACCGTCAACAGACGGTACGCGATGGTGTTGGCGAGCCCCGCTGCCTGAAACGCATCCGAGACCTTCGCGCCGTTGCGCACCTGCTGCAGCGCGCTGGCGAGCGCAACCTGGTCCGCGCGTCCGACCAGGCCTCGCGCAAGGTCGAAAGCCTTCACTGCGGGGATGCCGCCGTCGACGAGCATGGCCGTCGTGCGGTAGAACTGCGACTGGCGAAAAACACGGAAGTGTCGTCCGATACCGGGCAGCGCCAGCAAGCGATCGGCGATCCAGTTCCGCACGAACGAGCGGCGCAACGCGAAGCCTGTCGCCGCGGCCAGCACCGCGAGGCCGAGGGTCAGCTCGGACCCGTGCGCGTGCACCATGCCGCCCCAGGCCATCAGCAGGCGCGATAGCAGCGGCAGCTCGCGCCCGCTGTGCTCCAGCAGGCTGGCGAAGCGCGGTACAACGAACCCGAGCAGGAACAGGACGACGGCCGCGCCGACGAGCAGCAGGACCGTCGGATAGATCGCCGCCGACACCACCCTTGCACGCAGCTCATGGAGTGTCGCGCTGTTGCGCGAGTAACGTGTGAGGCTGTCGGCGAGACCGCCGGTCTGCTCGCTCGCCTTCACGCACGCAACCAGCACCGGCGGGAATATATGGCTTGCGTGCTCGAGCGCCGCGGACAGCGATTGTCCTTCTTCAAGTTGGCGCAAGAGGTCGCGATACACTTGCGCCGACGTCTCCCGGTGTTCATTGCCGCCAAGCGTGCGCAATGCATCGACGACACCCACGCCCGCGTCGAGCAGCGCGGCGAGCTCGCGGGCAAAGAGTTCGACGTTGAACCGGGCGCGGCGTATCCCGAGTCGGTTCACACGATGCCGCTGCCGGCCGCCGTCGGCGCGAACCGACACGACGCGCAGGCCGCGGGCGCGCGCGAGCGCCGTGGCGGTCGTCGACGAATCGCTGTCGATGCGAAGCGTCTGGACCGAGCCATTCGTATCGAAGACACGCAGCACATACTTCACGTCGACTCTCCTTGCAGAGCACCCACCACCGGCGCGGCCGCGCCATGCATCCCTACCATGACGAGATCGTGACGTTCTCGCCCGAGCCGTCGCCGCGCCCGTTCTTGCCAAGCGAATACAGGTCGTAGTCCCCGTGGTCACCCGGCGAGCGGTACTGATACGGGCGATCCCACGGATCCTCCGGCACCGCCTTCTGCAGATACGGGCCGCTCCAGTGGGTGGCATTCTGCGGCTTGGCCACGAGCGCCTCCAGACCCTCTTCGGTCGTCGGATACACGCCGACATCCAGTCGATATTGATCGAGCGCCTGGCCGAGCGACACGATTTGCGCACGCGCGATCTTGACGTTCGACTTGCCGACTTGTTCGAAATATCGGGGGGCGACGAGACCGGCCAGCAATCCGATGATGACCATCACGACGAGCAGCTCGAGCAGCGTGAAGCCGCGGCTCGCACGCGCGCGTGCAGCAAGGCCGACGTCATGCCATGACGGCTCTGACTCGCTCTCCTGCATGCCGCGTTGGATAGAGGTCGATTCGCTATGCACGGCTTCCCCCCGTATCGACTCACCGCTTCAGCATCGCTGAAGCTGTTGAATGCATTCTTGTTCAGGTCGATACGGCCAAGAAGTAGGGAGTGCCGTCCAAAGACATGGGTAAAGACCCTCCAGTTGCAGCGTCCCCGTCTGGAGGGATTTCACATATGCTCGTCGTCGGGCAACGTCAGCACGCCCATGTCGATCGCTAGACGCACGAGGCCGCTCAGATTCCGGATGCCGAGCTTGCGCATCAGGTTCGCCCGGTGCTTTTCTATGGTTTTCGGGCTGAGACTCAGGCACTCGCCAACCTGCCGGTTGGTGTGTCCCTCGACGACCAGCCTGAGTACGGTACGCTCGCGGCCAGTCAACGCGTTCCACAACTTCGCCCTGCGCGCGATGTCCTCCCGTGATCCGTGCGCGTCTGCGCAGATCCGGTTGGCATCGGCACCGGCCATGCGTTTGCCCTGCATCACGAAACGCATCTCCCGGACCAGCTGGTCGAACGATGCGTCCTTGACCATGTATCCGTCGGCACCGGCGGCAAACGCCTCCCGTACATGGTCTTCGCTCCAATGAACGGTCAGGACGATGATCCGTATGCGCGGGGCGTCGCGCTTGATGGCGGTGATCGCCTCGAAGCCGCTGCCACCCGGCATCGTCAGATCCATCAAGATCAGATCGGGCTGCGTCTCCCCGGCGAGGCGATGCGCTTCGATCCCGCCGCTCGCCTCGCCGACGATGCAGTAGTCGTCCAGTTCGGAAACCATGCGGCAAAGGCCGCTGCGCAATAGATGCTGGTCCTCGGCAATCAGCACGCGATGTTTTATTCCCAATTTCGTCGCTCCTTGCTGGACGCTGCGCGCCCAGGGCCTAGTCAGAAGCGACCACGTCGTGATAGGCGGCGAGCAGTTCCGACGGTGTGGCGAAGCCGTCGATGCGCAACCAGGGCTTGCCGGGCGCGGCGCGCAGGAACGTAACCGGCGTGTGGTTCATCTTGTCGCCCCGATAGACGTTGAACGCGCGCTGTGCCGCCATGCTCGCCTCGACCGTGCCGGTATAGTGCTGCCATTCGGGGCCTGCTTCGAACCTGGCCGCATAGGCTTTGAGCCGGGCAGGCGTGTCCTCTTCCGGATCGATCGAGATCGACACGATGTGGACTTTGCCCCGGTCGCTGCCCAGATCGCTTTGCAATTTCTCGAGCGTCTGGCTGATCATCGGGCAGATGGTCGTGCAGGTGGTGTAGATGAACGTCAGGATCACTGGCCGGCCATCGTTCAGCTCGTCGACCAGCGAGACGGCCTTGCCGTCATCGCGCACGAGTTCGACCGAGGGCAGCGTGTACTGGGCCGTCGTGCGCGTCGTCATGCCCGCCATCATGTGATGATGCATGTGAGGATCGGCAACGGCCGCGGCGTCCTCGGCAGGTGCGCACCATGCCGCCGTTGCCGCGAGCGCGGCGCCCGTCAGCACGAACGCGCCGATCCTCGATTTTGCAGTTCTGTTCATACCGGTCTCCAGAAACGAGAAGAAAGGTCTCGCTGCGCGATGCGAAGGCGCGCGGCGCTGTCGCCCTCTCGCCACTGCAGTGTCATGAATTTGCCGGCACGCGTCATTGGATGAGGGACCCCAAACGACGGTAGGGTATGCCCGCTTGATGGAAAGCCCGCACTGCGCAACCGGGATGTCCCCACACCGCGACCCTATCAATCCCCCGTTGTGGCGTGCCTGAATCGCGGCCTACAATCCCGGAAGCCTTACGATTTTCTTATGTGGACCCATCGGGATGCTCCAATGGATGAAAGCCAGCCAGGGGGACCGCAGGTAAGATTGCTCGATCTGATCGAAGCAATGCGCAAGCTTCGTAGCGGGGCCCAACCCAGCCAACCCGACGCCTGCGTCGTCACCGACCCGCACGGAGCAGCGCTCGCGATTCTCACGCCCGATGGGACTTTCGTGTCGGCAAACCGCAGCGCCGCAGCGCTGCTCGGCTATTCGAGCGCCGAGCTCGTCGGCAAGCGCCTCGTCGACCTTGCGCCCGACGACTTTCGCGCCGCACTGGCAGGCGAATTGTCCGCGAGCGCGGTTCGCGAGTTTCATTCGTTCGGTGCGGTGCTCAGCGGCCGGGCGGGCCGTCCAATGCGGCTTGCGCTGCATCAACAACGCTTGGCCGGGAGGCAGACGGATTCGATCGTCTTGCTGACGCTGTTCGAAGAGCTGCTGATCGTCGAGCCCAGGCTCGCCGACCCGGCTGAACTGGTCGATGCAAGCGAGCGGTTGTGCCAGACGTATCTGATGCTGGGCCAGCAGCAGGAACGCCAGCGTCTTGCGGCGGAGTTGCACGATGGCCTCGGCCAGGCATTGACCCTCGTCAAGCTGATGACGGAGGACGCACTGATGCGCATACGCCGCGGGCAGGTCGGCGATGCGGCGAAACTGCTCGATGCGACCGTGTTCAGAGTTCGCGAAACGATCGGCGAGGTGCGGCAGATATGCGCCGAACTGCGGCCGATCATGTTGGACAAGCTGGGGTTGCCTGCGGCATTGGATTCGCTGTGCCGGCGCATCGAGCACGGCACGGAAGCGATGTCGGTCGTGTTCGACTGCGATGTCGCGGATGAGGACGTGCCTGAGCATCTGAAGCCGGACATGTTCAGAGTGGCTCAGGAGGCGCTGAACAACGCCGTCAAGCATGCCGAGGCTACGGAAATCTCCCTCAGCCTGCGGCGTGATGCGGGCGGCTTGCGGTTGACGATTCAGGACAACGGCATCGGCTATGAGAGCCATCCGCTTGCCACAGAAGATGCGTATACGACCGGGTTGGGCCTGATCGGCATGCAGCACCGCGTCGAGATGCATGGCGGCGCGTTCTCGATCGAGTCATCCGCCACCACGGGTACCCGCGTCTGCGCGACCTGGATGCTCTAGGGCCCGTTCACGCCAATAACAGGCCCTCGCACTGTCCTCGTCGCGCTCAAGGTCCCGCATCGCCGAGCCTGTATTCGGGCAGCTCGCCCCCCGGGCTGGAGCCGGGCGCCGGATTGGAGCGTTTCGGCAAGTGCTCATCGTCCACGTTCGGCTCAGCACACTTGGCGGCGAGCGAGGTCAGCAGGCCCATGTTCATCGCGACGAGAACCAGTTCCGTCAGATTGGCGATATGGAGCTTGTGCATCATGCTGGCGCGATACTTCTCGATCGTCTTCGGACTCAGGTTCAGGTATTGCCCGACCTGCCGGTTGGTGCGTCCTTCCGCGATCAGCTTCAGCACGCTGCGCTCGCGCGCCGTCAGCACGTCCCAGGCATGCTTCGGTGCGGGCGCTTCGCGGCCGCTGACGAACGAGTCGACCATGTACCCGTACACGTCTGCGCTCAGATGTTTCTTTCCCTGCATGACGGAGCGCATCGCGACCAGCAGCTCGTCGAACGATACGTCCTTCAGCACGTAGCCGTCGACGCCGGCACGCAGCGCTTCCCGCACATACTCCTCGTTTTGATGCACCGTGAGCGCAATGATCCGCACGCTCGGCGATCGCCGTTTGATCGTCGCGCTGGCATCGATGCCATTCATCCCCCGCATCGACAGATCCATCAGGATCAGATCAGGGGTGAGCGCCATCGCCTGCTGGCAGGCTTCCTTGCCGTCTCTTGCTTCGCCGACGACGTCGTAGTCGCCTTGCGCACACAGCATCGAACGTAGTCCATTTCGCAGCAGATCGTGGTCCTCTGCGATTACAACGCGATATTTGATATTCACGTCTTTCCCCCAGCTCCACCGCTCCCGGTCGCGACGATCGGCTCAACGATTTGACGCTATTCCTGCCGTTCGTAAAGCCTTCACTTTTGTTTTTTAATCCCTAAGTGTTTGCTTCACGTTTCCGTCGAACGACTGCGGTGCGTCTGCCATTCGCAAGGTTCACGCCGCCTCTCTGCAAGCGAGCAACGGCGCGTGTCTCCGCATTTCCGGATATTTCGGGAGCGCACCGGATGTCGAAAAATGTTTCAAATTTGAATTCTTTTGATTGTTACCGAGGATTAGTGTCGCTACCGATGGCGTGAAAATCACTCGCTTTTGCTCGCCAGAGGGAAATGAATTCGTGACGATGCAGCGAGGTGAGAATAGTTCGGTCGTGGCACTTGATGGTTGATTTATTACCGTTAATTTCAGCGTATTACCGTCCGTTACGGACGTAAAGTTTCTGTACTGGGCAACGCGGTAGCCATTTCACGCCTCAAAGTGTAGGGAGGCGCCCCATTGCTGATCCGTTTTTTCTTACACCACAATTCAGGTGCAGGAGAACACGAAGATGCATTGCCGCCCGTCATCCAGGTTGGGAAACGCGATCGTTGCCGCATTCGCGATGCTCGGCGCGGTGTTGCCGGGAACTGCGCTCGCACAGATATTTGGCGGCGTCGACAGCAACGGGGCAATCGTTCTCACGAACATGCCGGGCAAGCCCGGATTGAAGGTCATCGTTGCGGACCACCCGCCAGGCGAACCTGGCGCGAAGCGCACGTCCCGCAAGTCAGCCGGCAGCGCTCAGCGCTCCTTGTTCGCCGATGTGATCGATGAGGCCAGTCGCTCCTTTCGCGTTCAGTCCGAACTCCTTCGTGCGGTAATCGACGTCGAATCGGGATACAACCCGAAGGCCGTGTCGGACAAAGGTGCGCTGGGACTGATGCAGTTGATGCCGGATACCGCCCGGCGCTTCTCGGAAGGCGACATGCTCAATCCACGAGACAACGTGTTGGCCGGCGCACGCTATCTGCGATTCCTCCTCGATCTGTTCAAGGGCGATGTAGAGCTCACGCTGGCCGCTTACAGCGCCGGAGAGAATGCCGTGATTCGCGCCGGCTATCACATACCGCCGCTGCCGGAAACACGTCTGTACGTTCCGCGCGTGCTCGCGCGTTACAGGCAGCTTCTCGCGTCCAGTTGAGCACTTCACGGAAACGCGGGAATGGTCGGGTCCGTTCCAGCGATGTGCGCTTCCGCGTGATGAGTCTTGATCATCTGTTCGATCTCTTCCACGCGGTCCTTCGGAACGTCGATCATCATCAGAAGCTCGCCCCGATGGATCCCTTTTTCGAAGCGCTTCAATCGCGTGTTCGGCACACCGACGCCGATCATCGAGGCCGTCCATGCGCCGAATCCCGCGCCTGAAAGCGTGATGGTCACCACAGCACCGCCAGCGATCGTGAGGTCCTCGGGCGGAAAAACGAGTGCAATCAGCGCCATCAACATCCCGGTCGCGCAGCCCGCTACTGTGCCTCGCGCCAGCGACGGCAGCAGGTCGCTGCGTTGCGCGAGCGAGGCTTGCGGCAGGCCAACGATTGACACCTTCTCGTTGGCGATGACATGCATATGCCGCCACTCGACTCGCTGCAACAGCAGTTCGTCGACGATCGCCCGCGCACACTGTGTGGAGGGCAACAGAAAATACATGCGTCTCATGTCGGTTACTCCAACTTTGCATGGGGCTCGCACCGAGCCCCGTGATTGCATTCTTGTCCGGGCGCAAGCAGGCTTGAAGTAGGGCGGCTAGCCGAAATGCATGGGTCGAGACCCGTAGATATCCTTTCGTTATCCTCACAGGCTGCCGTAGCTATGCAGCCCCGACAGGAACATGTTCACGCCGAGGAAAGCAAACGTCGTCACGAGCAGGCCCGTGAGCGCCCACCAAGCTGCAACGGTGCCGCGCAGC
>NZ_RBZV01000024.1 GCF_003628145.1 Trinickia fusca
GCCGCCCGACGGCGAACGCGACAGCATGCCGATCCAGTAGAACAACGTGGCGAGCACGAACAGCGCGCTCATCCAGAGGATCGCCGATTGGCTCGACAGGAAGTACTTGAGCAGGAATGCGGTATCGGCCCGCGGCAATTCGCCGTGGTAGATGTCGATCGAGAGCAAGGCGAACACGGCAATGCCCGCCATCAGCAGCCGCGAAGGCTTCCAGCGCCAGCCCAGCGCAACAAGCGCCGGCACGGTCCCGAGCAGGACGGCCTTGTCGTAGTAGTTCATGTACGCGTGGTAGCGGGCGAGCGCAAAGCCTGCACCGGCAACGAGCGCGAGCGCGAACAGCCAGTCGAAGGCGCCAAGGCGCCGCAAAAACGGGCGTTCGTCGAAAAGGGCCGCGGCGCGATCCAGGTTCGCGGACGGACGGGAAACGTTTGTCAGATCCATGTTCTTACCGAATGTGATCGGGGGAGCCGGTGGCTTGCGCGGCGACGGTGTGCTCGCCAGACGCTGTGGCCTCTTGGGGGGGCGTGCCGAGCACGGCGCCGACGGCATCGCGCGTCTGCGCGAATTCCTTGTCGAAATCGAGCGTCTTGCGCGCCGTCGACATCGCCATCACGACCGTTGCACCGGTGGCGGCATCCTTGACCCAGAACCAAAGGCGTCGCTCGCGGACGTAAAACATCGACAGAATGCCGAGCACGAGCAACAAGCTGCCAACGTATACCACTTTCTTGCCGGGTGCGCGCGTCAGCTGAAACACCGACGCCTGCACCTGCTTGAACGAATCGAGCTGCAGGTAGACAGGCGAACCGTACAGGAAACTGTCGGACATCGCATTGATCGAGGTCTGCACGAAGCGGCTCGATTGTGCGTCGGCCTTGGCATCGGGTTCGCCGGCCTGCTCGCGCGCCAATTGCCACAGGTCCCAGCTCGCGCCTTCGAGCATGCGCAGCAGCAGCGACGCCGCCTTCTCCTGCTCGCCCTTGGGCACCGATCGGTCGATAAAGGTCGCAATCGCCTGGAAGCCGCCGACCGGCTGGCCCGCTTGCGGCTGCCCGTCGCTGTCGGCGGCGCCAGCGAAAAGGGTCAGCACGCGCGCCGCACTTTCCTCGAGGTGTTCGCGCAGCATCGCGTTCGTGTCGGCCACCGAGCGCTGGGCAAACCGATGCGCGGCCTGAGCACGCAGCGTCGGGTTCTCGAGTGCGGCGCGCAGCAGCATCCACTCCTTGACGGTGCCTTGGCTATCGGCCGGAATGCGCAGATAGCGGAACGGATCGTTCGGCGTCGTGCGCATGCCGGCGAGGAACAGCCGCTCGCCGTTCACGTCGACCGGCAACATGTAGTTGTTGAATTCGCGCGCTTGGCCATCGGTACCGCGCACCTTGTACTGCACGGACGGGCCGACGTTGCGCAGGTTCTGCGGATTGGACGTCTTGGCGCCCGAGCCGAGCCGTTCGTCGAAGGCTTCCTTGAGCGAGCGATGCGCCGCCACGCCGCGCGCGTCGTTCTCGCCGCTGCCGTTGGTGATGTTCTCGACGTTGATGGCGCGGAAATCGGCGAACTCGACGGTCTGCCCGGTCACGCCGGGCATCGAGGCGCCAAGCGGTGCCGAACTGCCGATCGCGCCGCCGAACGGTGCGGTCTTGGCACTGTCGCCGACCATCGGCCAGGCCGTCATCGACATTTGCGAGCCGCCGTCCTGGAAGCTCGACTGATAGATCGCCACGCCGTCGTACTCGAACGGCTTGTTGACTTCGACCCGTGCCGGAATGCGCGCCCCCGTCTTGTGATCGATGACGACGATATCGCTCGCGAACAGCTTCGGCATCCCGGTCGAGTAGTAATCGACGATGAACTTGTTCAGTTCGATCGAGAACGGCAGATCCTGAATCAGCGAGCCGTTCGGCTGATTCAGGATTGCCGTCGACACGTGCTGGCCTTCGGGCACCCACGCATAGCCGCGGAACGTCGGATTCGACTGCGACAGACGATGCTCGGGCGCAATGTCGTTGATGACGGCGCTGGTATTGATCGGCGATTTGCCGAACAACCACATCTGGAATTTGATCGGCAGATTGCTGTCCATGAGGCCGCCGATGCAGATCACGACGATCGCCAAGTGCGCAAAGATGTAGCCGATCTTGGTCAGGGCGCCGCGCTTGGCTGCGATCAGCGTGGCGCCGCCGGTCTCGCGCACGACGTAGCGATAGCCGAGCTTGCCCGAGAGTGCACCGAGCCGCGCCGCCACGTTCGCGCGCGAGTCACTGATCGCGTACTCGGCCTTGTGGTGAAACGCGCGCAGGCTGCCTTCGCGCACCTTGTCCTTCCAGCTCTTCATGTCGGCGATCATCTTCGGCGCGTTGCGCAGCACGCACAGCGAGATCGACACGATCAGAAAGCCGAGGATCAGCATGAACCACCACGCGCTGTACACGGTGTACAGGCTCAGCGCACGGAAGATATCGGCCCAGAACGGACCGAACTGATTGACGTAGTTGGGGTACGGGTCGTCTTGTGTGAGTACCGTGCCGACGATGCTCGCGATCGCCAGCACCACCAGCAGCGCGATCGCAAAGCGCATCGAGCTCAACAGCTCGACAGCGCTTCGCATGAACCGCTTGCCCGACTTCAACTCATAACCCGAGGTGGTGACGCTCATTCAAACTCCGACAGCAAAAAAGGGTGAGGGCCGCCGCTGATGGCGCGGCGCCCACACCCTTTTTTCTTGTTCTTGCCGGCCACGACAAAGGCCGGCGCTTTCCGTTCGACGTCGGCCGCTCAGTGCAGACCGGCGACGTAATCGGCGACCGCCTTGATTTCGCTATCAGACAGTCTCGCTGCGATCTGATGCATCGCATCGTTGTTGTTGCGCGCCCCCGGACCTTGCGAGAAGGCCGTCAGCTGCGCCACGGTGTAGTCCTGCCACTGCCCCGACAGCCGCGGATACTGGGATGGAATCCCCTGCCCCGTCGGGCCGTGACAGCTCGCGCACGCGGGCACGCCCTTGTCGGCAATGCCGCCGCGATAGATCTTCTGACCCATTGCCACGGTGCCGGCATTATGCGCGAAACCGGATTTCGGCGCCTGAGCCGCAAAGTAGGTCGCGACGTTGAGCATGTCCTGATCCGACAGCGCTCCGGCCATGCCCGCCATGACCGCATTGTTGCGGAGCGGCTTGGTCCCTGCCTGCGCCTTGAAATCCTTCAATTGCTTGAGCAGATATTCCGGTTGCTGCCCCGCAAGCTTCGGAAACGCGGCACTCGCACTATTGCCGTCAGCACCGTGGCAGGCAGCGCACACCTGCGTCGCGATCGCCTGCCCCCGGTTGATGTCCGGCTTCGGTGCATCCGCCGCTCTTGTCTGTGCCGCCAAACTCAACAAACCCGTTGCTACTACGACTTCAAGTACCTTCAAAGACTTGCACAGTCGATTCATTCGCACACCCGGTTTCGTCTTGTGAGAATTGGAGTGTCCCCGGCCCTCATCCAGCGAGAGCGCCCCGAAGGGCTGCGGAAAATCGCGGAGCGGCCCGGCGATTGCCCGAGAGGTTCTGCAAAAAACGACGGCGACCGACTTGCCGCTAAAGCCGTGGGACCATTTGCGCGAAGGCTCAAAGGACGCCCTCGACTGGTCTTCAGAAAACCGCCGTATTGTACAATAACCTGCTGATCTCCAAGACGCCAGTCGGGCAAGCCCCCGGCGCTCTCCCCCATCCGTCGGGCACTTCGCTCGCCCCTTCCTGATTCTCGACATGGCCTTCCTGCTGCACCAAGCCCGCTTCTACATCACGGTCAATCACCTGCGCGACCTGCCCGCCACCGTTCAGCCTGAAGTAGCCTTTGCCGGCCGCTCGAATGCGGGCAAATCCACGGCGATCAACGTGCTTTGCAACCAGAAGCGGCTCGCGTTCGCCAGTAAGACGCCCGGGCGTACCCAACATATCAACTACTTCAGCGTCGGGCCCGCCGACGAGCCGGCCGGCCACCTCGTCGACCTGCCCGGCTACGGCTACGCCGAAGTGCCCGGTGCCGCGAAGGCGCACTGGGAGGCGCTGCTCTCGGCCTATCTGGCGACGCGCCCGCAACTGCGCGGCATGATTCTCATGATGGACTCGCGCCGGCCGCTGACCGAGCTCGATCGACGCATGATCGAATGGTTCGCGCCGACCGGCAAACCGATCCATATGCTCCTGACAAAATGCGACAAATTGACGCGACAGGAAAGCATCAACGCGTTGCGCACGACACAAAAGCAATTGGCCGAATATCGGGACGCGGGCTATCAGGGTGAATTGACGACGCAGCTCTTTTCGGCGCTCAAGCGGACGGGGTTCGAAGAGGCCCATGAGGTCATCGAGCAATGGCTCGCAGGCCGAAACGACAAGGGTGAGGCGGCATGATGATTGCGTGCGCAACGTGTTTGCGCACGCAGACGATCGGGCGTCTCGCTCCCATTCAAGCAGTGCTCGGTCGCCATAAAAAAACCCGCCGAATGTCGGCGGGTTAAACAGCCTAATCGAAAAAACGACAGGCACCCGCTCAGGGAGGAGAAGCGGGGAGCTCAGCGCTAGGCGCTTCGCTCGATGGCTATCATATACCATTGAGACGCGAGTAAGCGCTTTAGAGCATACCGCCCTCCTATTGGGCCGCCGTCGACCAGCGTTGGCGCTTTAGCACTTACTCGGGTACTAGTTTTCACGCCCGGTAGAGCCGGGATTTCGTTAATTAATCCCACGCCGTTTACGACAAGATGAGTTTCTATCCGCATCATCGTCCGCGCCGCATGCGCCGGGACGACTTCTCTCGCCGCCTGATGCGCGAGAACGTATTGACGACGAACGATCTGATCTACCCCGTGTTCATCGTCGAAGGCACGAACATGCGTCAGCCGGTTGCGTCGATGCCCGGTGTGGAACGCGTGTCGGTCGATTTGTTGATGGGTGTAGCCGAGCAGTGCGTTGAGCTCGGCGTACCGGTCCTAGCACTGTTTCCGGCCATCGAGCCGGCACTCAAGACTCCCGACGGCCGTGAAGCGGCGAACCCGCAAGGCCTCATGCCGCGCGCGATTCGTGAGCTGAAATCGCGCTTCCCCGAGCTCGGTCTGCTCGCCGACGTGGCACTCGATCCGTACACGAGCCACGGGCAAGATGGCGTGCTCGACGAATCGGGCTACGTCATGAACGACGAGACGGTCGAAATCCTGATCGAACAGGCACGCACACAAACAGAAGCGGGCGTCGACATCGTCGCGCCGTCCGACATGATGGACGGCCGCATCGGCGCGGTGCGCGAAATGCTCGAGAGCGAAGGGCACATCCACACGCGCATCATGGCGTACGCGGCAAAGTATGCGTCGGCGTTCTACGGCCCGTTCCGCGATGCAGTGGGTTCGGCGGCGAACCTCGGCAAGAGCAACAAGATGACCTATCAGATGGACCCGGCCAATTCCGACGAGGCGCTTCGCGAAGTGCGTCTCGACATAGAGGAAGGCGCCGACATGGTGATGGTCAAGCCGGGCATGCCGTATCTCGACATCGTGCGGCGCGTGAAGGACGAATTCCGCTTCCCAACCTACGCATACCAAGTCAGCGGTGAGTACGCCATGCTCAAGGCCGCCGCGCAAAACGGCTGGCTCGACCACGACAAGGTCATGATGGAATCGCTGCTCGCCTTCAAGCGCGCAGGCGCCGACGGCGTACTGACCTACTTCGCGCTGGATGCGGCACGACTGCTGCGGACACAGCGATAACCGGCGGCGAATAGCTGGAAGCACGGACGGCGCGCCACGCGCCGTCCAGCGTCAGAACAGCCGGGGCGCCTCACGCGCCACTGGTAGGCGTGGCGATGCGATCGAGGCTGCGCAAAAACGTGTCGGCAGACTCATAGCCCACCACCCTTAGCACCTCATTGCCGCCGCGATCGAAGAAGATAATGCCCGGCGGGCCGAACAGCTTGAAGCGCTTGAGTAATGCCTGATCGTCCGAGTTATTGGCGGTCACGTCTGCGCGCAGCAGCTGCAACTGCGCCAGGCGGGCTTGCACCCGCGGATCGGCGAATGTGAAGCGCTCCATTTCCTTGCACGACACGCACCAATCGGCATAAAAGTCGAGCATGGCCGGCCGCGAACCCGTCTTTAACACTTGATCAAGTGTCGTGGACGAGTTCACGGGCGCAAATGCGGTCTTGTCTTCCTTCGCCGGCGATGCAACCTCGCCGGCTCCCGTGCGTGCCGCCAACACCGCGAGCGGCTTGAACGGATCGGCAGAGCCGGCCGCCAGCCCGACAATCAGCGCCGCCGCCCAGATCGCGAGCGCCGCGCCAACGCCACGACCAAGCTGGCGCCATATCGAGGTGCCAGCGGCGTGCGCCGAGAACAGGCCCAGCGTGGCCGCGGCAAGCAGCAACCATAACGCGCCGAGCAGCATTTGCGCCCCGGACGAGAGCACCGGCCAGACGATCCACAAAGCAGCCGCAAGCAACACGACGCCGAAGAACACCTTGATGCCATCCATCCAGGCACCGGCCTTCGGCAGGAACGTCCCGGCGCCGAACCCGACGATCAACAACGGTACGCCGAGCCCCATACCCATCGAAAAAAGTGCCACGCCACCCAGCACGGCGTTGCCGGTGTGGGCGATGAAGGCCAGCACGGCGAAAAGCGGCGCGGTCATGCACGCCCCGACGACGAGCGCCGACAGCGCACCCATGACCGCTACGGCAACGAACTTGCCCCCTTGCCGACGGCTCGACGCCAGCGACGCCCGCTCCTGCCAGCTCTGCGGCAATGCGAGGTCGACACCGGCGATCAGCGTGAACGCAAACGCAGTCAGCAGCAGCGCAAATACGCCGAGCACCCACGGATTCTGCAGCCAGGCACCGAGGCTCTGCCCCACGAGCGCGGCTGCCACGCCGAGCACCGTATAAACGAGTGCCATACCGACGACGTACGCGAGCGACAACGCGAAGCCACGCGCGTGCGTGACCCGCTTGCCCTCGCCGATGATGATGGCCGAAACGATCGGAATCATGGGGTACGAGCAGGGCAGCAAACTCAGCACGAGCCCCGCGACGAAATAAAGGCCGACGGTTGCAGCGAAGCTGCCCCCTTCGAGCAGCGACTGCGCGTAATCGGCACTTGTCGCCCGCTCGTACCAGGAAACGCGACTGGGTGCCGCGGCGGCGGCGCTCGGCGCTGTGCCCGCTGCTTGCAGCGCCTCGCCGTCGACGCGATAGACATGCTCGGCTGGCGGATAGCAGATGCCTGCGTCGGCGCAGCCCTGAGAGGTCACCGCGAGTTCGAACGGCCCGGCCGCATTCTTGACGGGGATCGCGACGGTCACGTCGTTGCGGTACGTCTCGACGTTCTTCTGAAACGTCTGATCGAATTTCACGTGACCGGGAGGCAGTTGCGGCGCGCCGAGCGTGGCCGTGCCGCTTTTCACCGCGAATGCAAAACGCTCGCGATAAAGGTAATAGCCGTCCGCGATCTTGAAATGCACGTCGACTTCGCCGGGATGCTGACTAGCGCTGAAACGAAACGCCACGGCCGGATCGAGAAAATCGTCAGCCCGTGCGGCACTCGACAGGCCAAGCGACACGCAGCTTGCTGCGACGACGATGAGGATAAGGCGCACGAAGTCGAGTGCGCGCGCACGAAGCGAATTAGACATGGGTTGGAGGATGTGTTTCCGCGGCGATCCACTGGCCGTACGAGGTGGAGGCACTCGCTTGCCACGACAGTATCTCGGGCGTCTCGTACGGGTGGTTCTCGACGATGAAGCGCTCGAGCTCCAGCGATCGCGCAGCACTGGTCTTGAACAGGAGCTGGATTTCCTCGGCCGACTCGATCTGGCCTTTCCAGCGATATCGGGAATGCACGGTCCCCAATTGCGACACGCAGGCGGCGAGCTGCGCTTGCAGCGCTCCGTCCACGAGCTTGTGCGCCGACGTCGAATCGGGCACCGTCGTCAGCATCAAAACGACAAGTTGGGATGACACGGCTTCTCCGGCAATGTTGCAGTCTGGCACTGCGTATCGTAACACCAGGCGGGAATTCACCGCGCCGCCCGCTATTGCTGGTGCGTACGGCACAAAACAAAAAGGGCCAAGCTCACGCTTGACCCTTCTTGTATCGGCGTTCTAACGCTTATTCAGCGTCTTGAACGTTTTCCGCTTCCACCGGCTCCGGACGATCGAGCAACTCGACCAGTGCCATCGGTGCGTTGTCGCCAACGCGGAAGCCGAACTTCAGGATGCGCAGGTAGCCGCCCGGACGGTTCGCGAAACGCGGACCGAGCACTTCGAACAGCTTGGTCACCGAGTCACGATCGCGCAGACGGTTGAACGCCAGACGACGGTTCGCGAGCGACGGCTTCTTGCCGAGCGTGATCAGCGGCTCGACGACTTTACGCAGTTCCTTCGCCTTCGGCAGCGTCGTCTTGATGACTTCGTGCTCGATCAGCGAGTTGGACATGTTGCGGAGCATTGCCAGACGGTGGCTGCTCGTGCGGTTCAGTTTCCGCAGGCCATGACGGTGACGCATTTCAGTTTCCTTGATTCAAAGTTTTGATCCAGCTCTTCTATCGCCCCCGGTTCGGCTATCGAACGATCGAGGTCACGGGCCGGTATGAAAAAAGACAAGACGCGGATTTTAAAGGAAAATCCGCGCCCTTGCCAGATGGGGCGACGCCCCGATTACTTGTCGAGACCAGCCGGCGGCCAGTTCTCGAGCTTCATGCCAAGCGTGAGGCCACGCGAAGCAAGCACTTCCTTGATCTCGTTGAGCGACTTGCGACCGAGGTTCGGCGTCTTCAGCAGCTCGTTTTCCGTGCGCTGGATCAGATCGCCGATGTAGTAGATGTTCTCGGCCTTCAAGCAGTTCGCGGAGCGAACCGTCAGTTCGAGATCGTCCACCGGACGCAGCAGGATCGGATCGATCTGCGGCGCGCGCGACGGTGCTTCAGCAGCGGCTTCCGTGCCTTCCAGCGCAGCGAACACTGCGAGCTGGTCGACGAGGATGCGTGCCGATTGACGAATCGCTTCCTCGGGCGAGATCACGCCGTTGGTCTCGATGTTCATCACGAGCTTGTCGAGGTCGGTACGCTGTTCAACACGCGCACTTTCAACGGCGTAGCTCACGCGGCGAACCGGCGAGAACGACGCGTCGAGCACGATACGGCCGATGATCTTGGCCGTCTCTTCGCCGTAGCGACGCACGTTGCCCGGCACATAGCCACGGCCCTTTTCGACCTTGATCTGCACGTCGAGCTTGCCGCCCTTCGACAGATGCGCGACCACGTGATCAGGGTTGATGACTTCACAATCGTGCGGCAGCTCGATGTCACGTGCCGTGACAACACCTTCGCCTTCCTTGCGCAGCGTCACCGTGACTTCATCACGGTTGTGCAGCTTGAACACCACGCCCTTCAGGTTCAACAGCAGATTGACGACGTCCTCTTGCACACCATCGAGCGTCGAGTACTCGTGCACGACGCCTGCGATCGTCACTTCGGTCGGGGCATAGCCGACCATCGACGACAGCAGCACGCGCCGAAGCGCGTTGCCCAAAGTGTGGCCGTAACCGCGTTCGAACGGTTCCATGACCACTTTCGCGTGGCTCTCGCCCAGCGATTCCACTGCGATGATCTTGGGCTTCAACAAACTGGTTTGCATAGGTTTTCCTTTTCAATACCCTCGGCTCGTTACACCGATAAGGCTGACCGGTAACAACCTGAAAATAAACAGCCGAGGTGCCCCCTTGCGTAACGCAATCGAGGTACCCCGGCCGTAAATTCGATTAGCGCGAATACAATTCGACGATCAGGCTTTCGTTAATGTCGCCAGCGATGTCGCTGCGCTCCGGCATTTGCTTGAACGTGCCTTCGAACTTTTTCGCGTCCACGGCAACCCAGCTCGGCATGCCGCCTTGCTCAGCCAGCGACAGCGATTCGAGAATCCGCGCTTGCTTCTTGGATTGTTCGCGCACAGCGACCACGTCGCCTGCCTTCACTTGCATCGACGGAACGTTCGCAACTTGACCGTTCAGCGTGATTGCCTTGTGGCTCACGAGCTGGCGCGCTTCAGCGCGGGTCGAGCCGAAGCCCATGCGGTACACGACGTTGTCCAGACGCGATTCGAGCAATTGCAGCAGGTTTTCACCCGTATTGCCCTTGCGACGATCCGCTTCAGCGAAGTAGCGGCGGAACTGGCGCTCGAGCACGCCGTAGATGCGCTTCACTTTTTGCTTTTCGCGCAGCTGCGTGCCGTAGTCGGACGTACGTGCGCCCGAGGTGCGACCATGCTGGCCGGGCTTGCTGTCGAGCTTGCACTTGTCGGCCAACGAGCGACGTGCGCTCTTCAGGAAGAGATCGGTGCCTTCACGGCGGGACAGCTTGGCCTTAGGGCCGGTATAGCGTGCCACTTTGCATTCCTTCTATGTTTAATCACGCAGACTTTCGTCCGCGCTAGTCCGTACCCTGAGGGCCGAACGGTGGGCTTAGTCAATCAATGCACAAATAGCCTGTTGGCGCGTCATGCGCCAACAGGCAATATCTAAGCGCTCGTCTTAGATACGACGACGCTTCGGCGGACGGCAGCCGTTGTGCGGAACGGGCGTCACGTCGGAGATCGTGGTGATCTTGATACCAAGACCATGCAACGCGCGCACCGCCGATTCGCGACCCGGGCCGGGGCCCTTGATTCGCACTTCGAGGTTCTTCACGCCGTATTCCATCGCCACACGGCCAGCCGACTCAGCGGCAACCTGCGCTGCGAAAGGCGTCGACTTGCGCGAGCCCTTGAAGCCCTGGCCGCCCGACGTCGCCCATGCCAGTGCATTGCCTTGGCGATCGGTGATCGTGATGATGGTGTTGTTGAACGACGCGTGAACGTGAACCACGCCCTCGGCGACGTTCTTCTTGACCTTCTTGCGAACGCGTTGCGCCGCGGTGTTGTTCGAAGCCTTAGCCATTACGATTTCCTGTAACTGTCAGACGCGCTTACTTCTTCAGCGAAGCCGCGGCACGGCGCGGACCCTTACGCGTACGCGCGTTCGTGCGAGTACGCTGGCCACGCAGGGGCAAGCCCTTACGGTGACGGACGCCACGGTAGCAACCGAGGTCCATCAGACGCTTGATGTTCATCGTCACTTCACGGCGCAGATCGCCTTCGACGACAAACTTGCCAACTTCTTCACGCAGCTTTTCGAGATCCAAGTCGGTCAGATCCTTGACCTTCTTCGTGGTGTCGACACCTGCCGCGCCGCAGATCTGGCGCGAGCGCGTACGACCGATACCAAAGATCGCCGTCAGGCCGATCACGGCATGCTGGTGGTTCGGGATGTTCACCCCTGCAATACGAGCCATTGTTTTTCCTCAAACAAAAAGCGCAAGCAAAAGCGCGGCGGTTAGCCTTGACGCTGTTTGTGGCGCGGATCAGAGCTGCAAATCACGCGCACAACGCCTTTGCGCTTGATGATCTTGCAATTGCGGCAAATGCGCTTAACCGATGCCATCACTTTCATGATATTACCCTTTTTTCAAATCACTTCGCCCGGAACACGATCCGCGCACGCGACAGATCGTAAGGCGTCAATTCAACCGTCACCTTGTCGCCAGGCAGGATGCGGATGTAGTGCATGCGCATCTTCCCAGAAATATGCCCCAACACGACATGACCGTTTTCCAGCTTCACGCGGAAGGTAGCATTAGGCAGGTTTTCGATGACCTCACCCTGCATCTGGATTACATCGTCTTTGGCCATAAGTCCTTTCAACGCATCGGGATGTTGCTGCCCTTGAAGTTCGCCTTCTTGAGCAACGACTCATACTGTTGCGACATCACGTACGACTGCACCTGCGCCATGAAATCCATCGTGACGACGACAATGATCAGCAGCGACGTTCCGCCGAAATAAAACGGCACGTTCCAGCGCAGCACCAAGAACTCGGGCAACAAGCAAACGAACACGATATAGATCGCACCGGCCAGCGTCAGACGCGTGAGGATGCGGTCGATGTAACGTGCCGTCTGGTCACCCGGGCGAATGCCGGGAACAAAAGCACCGCTCTTCTTCAGGTTGTCGGCCGTTTCCCTGCTGTTGAACACCAGTGCGGTGTAGAAGAAGCAGAAGAACACGATCGCCAACGCGTACAGCACCACGTACACCGGCTGACCAGGCTTCAGTGCATCCGCCACGTTGTGCAGCGTGTTGGCCATCCAGCTGTCATGCGAACCCGAGCTGAACCAGTTCAGGATCGTTGCCGGGAACAGGATGATCGACGATGCGAAGATCGGCGGAATCACGCCCGACATATTCAGCTTGAGCGGCAGATGCGACGACTGCCCGCCGTAAATCTTGTTGCCGACCTGGCGCTTCGCGTAGTTCACGAGAATCTTGCGTTGACCGCGCTCGATGAACACCACCAGGTAGGTCACCGCAGCGATCAGCGCGACCACGACGATCGCGGAGAACGGCCCCATCGAGCCAGTTTGCACCAACGACACCAAGCCGCCGATCGCATTCGGGAAACCTGCTGCGATCCCGCCGAAAATGATGATCGAGATGCCATTGCCGAGACCGCGTTCCGTGATCTGCTCGCCGAGCCACATCAGGAACATCGTACCCGTCACGAGCGTCACGACCGTCGTCAGGCGGAACACCATGCCCGGATCGATCACGAGGCCCGGCTGATTCTCAAGCGCAACGGCAATGCCGAACGCCTGAAACGTCGCCAACAAGACCGTGAACACGCGTGTGTACTGCGTGATCTTCCGCTGCCCGGCCTGCCCTTCCTTCTTCAGCGCTTCCAGCTGCGGCGAGACGATCGCCAGCAACTGCATGATGATCGAGGAGGAGATATACGGCATGATCCCCAACGCGAAAATCGTGAATCGCGAAAGCGCGCCACCCGAGAACATGTTGAACATGCCAAGGATGCCGCCCGACTGGCTCTGGAACAGCTTCGCCAACTGGTCCGGGTCGATACCCGGCACCGGGATGTGCGCACCGATGCGATAGACGACCAGCGCCAGCAGCAGGAACACTGCACGCCGACGCAGGTCGCCGAACTTCGATGTGCTTCGACCGGTTTTTGCGAGACTCGGGCTGTTAGCCAAGTACCTTCTCCGATGCAAATGCCATTGTCAGCAATCTGCTTCTCACGCAACCAAAAGCCAATTACTCGGCAAACGAGCCGCCGGCTGCTTCGATCGCTGCACGCGCGCCTTTCGTTGCGCCCAGGCCCTTCACGACGATCTTGCGCGTGATTTCGCCCGTTGCAATGATCTTCGCGCTCTTCGTCAGTTCACCGACGAGGCCCGCTTGCTTCAGCGCGAGCAGATCGATTTCGTCGACCGGCAGCGCTTGCAGATCCGAGAGACGCACTTCGCCGACGAATTCCTTCGTGAGCGACGTGAAGCCACGCTTCGGCAGACGACGTTGCAGGGGCATCTGACCGCCTTCGAAGCCGACTTTGTGGAAGCCGCCCGAACGCGATTTTTGACCCTTGTGACCACGGCCCGCGGTCTTGCCGAGGCCGGAGCCGATACCGCGGCCGACGCGACGCTTAGCGTGCTTCGCGCCTTCCGCCGGCTTCAGGTTATTCAATTCCATATTCAACTCCTCGAGTCCCAGATCAGCGTTTAGCCGATGACCTTAACAAGGTACGAAACCTTGTTGATCATGCCGCGCACGGCGGGCGTGTCTTGCAGCTCGCTGACCGAGTTGAGTCGGCGCAGGCCCAGGCCACGCACCGTGGCACGGTGCGTTTCGCGGGTCCCAATCAGGCTCTTGACGAGCTGAACTTTGACTGTTTTTTCAGACATGGTGACCACCTAGGCATTAGCCCAAAATTTCTTCGACCGACTTGCCGCGCTTCGCAGCGATATCTGCCGGCGTGGACTGCTTACGCAGGCCGTCGAGCGTGGCGCGAACGAGGTTATAGGGGTTCGTCGAACCGTGGCTCTTCGCCACGACGTTCTGCACACCCATCACGTCGAACACAGCGCGCATCGGGCCACCGGCGATCACGCCGGTACCGTCCTTCGCCGGAGCGAGCAGAACTGCCGATGCGCCATGCTTGCCGTGCACTTCGTGCTGCAGCGTGCCGTTCTTCAACGGCACCTTGAACATGTTGCGACGAGCTTGCTCCATCGCCTTCTGAACAGCAACGGGCACTTCCTTAGCCTTGCCCTTGCCCATGCCGATGCGGCCGTCACCGTCGCCAACCACGGTCAGTGCGGCGAAGCCGAGAATACGGCCACCCTTCACAACCTTGGTCACTCGGTTGACCGAGATCATCTTTTCACGAAGGCCGTCGTCGCGTTCGTCAGCCTGAACTTTCGCTTGCATCTTTGCCATGACGAATTCCTTCCTTAGAACTTGAGCCCGGCTTCGCGCGCCGCGTCAGCCAGCGCTTTCACGCGGCCATGGTAGCGGAAACCCGAGCGGTCAAAGGCGACGGATTCGACGCCGGCGGCCTTGGCCTTCTCGGCGATACGCTTGCCGATCAGGGTTGCAGCGGCGATGTTGCCGCCCTTGCCCGACGCGTCGGCCAGTTGAGCGCGCACTTCCGCTTCGAGCGTCGACGCGCTGGCGAGCACCTTGGTACCGCAGGGCGAGAACACTTGCGCATAGATGTGCGTGTTCGTGCGATGCACAGCAAGGCGCGCGACCTGCAATTCGGCGATCTTGATACGCGTCTGACGAGCGCGGCGCAGGCGAGATTGAGTCTTATCCATGATTGCGCACCCTTACTTCTTCTTCGTTTCTTTGAGGATCACAACCTCGTCGGCGTAGCGCACACCCTTGCCCTTGTAGGGCTCAGGCGGACGATAGCCGCGCACTTCGGCTGCGACTTGGCCGACTTTCTGCTTGTCGATCCCCTTGATCACGATTTCCGTTTGCGACGGGGTTTCTGCCTTCACGCCTTCCGGCATCTGGTGCACCACGGGGTGCGAGAAACCCAGCGACAGGTTCAGCTTGTCGCCTTGCGCTTGTGCACGATAGCCCACGCCAACGAGCGTCAGCTTGCGTTCAAAACCCTTCGTCGCGCCATGCACCATGTTCGCGACGATCGCGCGCATCGTGCCCGACATTGCGTTAGCCTCGCGGCTTTCGCCGACCGGCTCGAACTTCAGGAAGCCGCCATCGACGACGACCTTCACGAGCGCGTTCAGGCGCTGCGAGATCGTGCCGAGCGCGCCCTTCACGGTGATGAAGTCGTCGCTGAGCTTCACTTCGGCGCCGTTGAGGGCAACCGGGCTCTTACCTACTCGAGACATGTTCCTCTCTCCTTTCGGCGTTAAGCGACGTAGCAGATGACTTCGCCGCCAACGCCATTCGCGCGGGCCTTGCGATCGGTCATCACACCCTTGGGCGTCGAAACGATCGCCACGCCGAGGCCGTTCATGACCTGCGGGATGTCGTTACGACCACGGTACACGCGCAGACCAGGCTTCGAGACGCGCTCGAGGCGCTCGATGACCGGACGGCCAGCGTAGTACTTCAACGCGATGTTGAGTTCCGACTTCGCGCCTTCCGACTTCACAGCGAAGCCGTCGATATAGCCTTCGTCCTTCAGGACTTGGGCAATCGCAATCTTCACCTTCGACGAGGGCATCGCCACCGAAACCTTCTCGACCATCTGCGCATTGCGGATGCGAGTCAGCATATCGGCGATAGGATCACTCATGCTCATTTATGTTTCTCCTATTACCAGCTCGCCTTGGTCAGGCCAGGGATCTCGCCGCGGAATGCGATTTCACGAATCTTGTTACGCGCCAAGCCGAATTTGCGGAACGTGCCACGCGGACGACCCGTGATCGCGCAGCGATTGCGCTTGCGCGTAGGGTTCGAGTTGCGGGGCAGTTGTTGCAGTTCGAGGCGTGCTGCGTAGCGCTCTTCTTCCGACTTGCTTTGGTCGTCGATGATCGCCTTCAGCGCTTCGCGCTTCGGTGCGAACTTCGCCGCAAGGCGGGCGCGCTTCTTTTCACGTTCGATCAGTGCCAGTTTAGCCACGGTAACCTCAGTTTCTGAACGGGAACTTGAAGCTGGCGAGCAGTGCCTTGGCTTCTTCGTCGGTCTTCGCGGTCGTCGTGATGCTGATGTTCAGCCCACGCAGCGCGTCGATCTTGTCGTAGTCGATTTCGGGGAAAATGATCTGCTCTTTCACACCGATGTTGTAGTTGCCGCGACCGTCGAATGCACGACCGGACACACCACGGAAGTCGCGCACGCGGGGCAGCGCCACCGTCACGAAACGATCGAGGAATTCGTACATCGCCTGACCGCGCAGCGTGACCATCGCACCAATCGGATAGCCTTGACGGATCTTGAAGCCGGCGATTGCCTTACGTGCCTTCGTCACGACGGGCTTTTGACCAGCGATCTTCGTCAGGTCGCCAACGGCGTTTTCGATGATCTTCTTGTCGGCCACCGCTTCGCCAAGCCCCATGTTCAGGGTGATCTTGGTGATGCGCGGGACTTCCATCACGGACTTGTAACCGAACTTCTCGATGAGACCGGGTACAACCTTCTCTTTGTAGAACTCTTGCAAACGAGCCATTTTTATACTCCGCAGCGTCAGGCGCTCAGCACGGCACCGGTCGTCTTCAGGAAGCGCACTTTCTCGCCGCCTTCGACCTTGATGCCCACGCGCGACGCCTTACCGTTCGCATCGACGAGCGCGACATTCGAAATGTGCAACGGCATCGTCTTGGCTTCCACACCGCCCGTCGTACCCTTCATCGGGTTCGGCTTCACGTGCTTCTTGACGAGATTGATGCCTTCCACCGTCACGCGATCTTCGCCGACAGCCAGCACCACGCCGCGCTTGCCCTTATCCTTACCGGTAGTGACGATAACTTCGTCACCCTTGCGAATCTTGTTCATCGCGGCTCCTTACAGCACTTCCGGCGCAAGCGAAACGATCTTCATGAATCGTTCGCTACGCAGCTCACGCGTGACCGGCCCGAAAATACGGGTGCCGATAGGCTCGAGCTTGGTATTCAAAAGCACGGCGGCGTTGCCATCGAACTTGATCAGCGAGCCGTCTTGACGGCGCACGCCCTTGGCGGTGCGAACCACCACGGCGTTATAGATTTCGCCTTTCTTCACGCGCCCGCGCGGCGTTGCCTCTTTGACACTCACCTTGATGATGTCGCCGATGTTGGCATAACGACGCTTCGAGCCGCCGAGCACCTTGATGCACATGACTTCACGTGCACCCGTGTTATCGGCCACTTCAAGCCGAGATTCGGTCTGGATCATGGTTTATCTTTCCCAACTTAATCCGCCTGCACCACCATGGTTCAGTCGGTCAGTCTTGGTCCCGTCAGCCAATCGGCTGCTTGGGTTAGAACAGCAGCGACGGCAACGAAACCGCCATCGCATTCTGGTGAATCCTTCGGAATGGCTGGCGCCCTTCCGCTTCCCATCCAGTTTGCTCGCGACGGAGCTCCCATAAAGAGGGAAGACCGAGATTATAACAAATAATCTCGGTCTTGCAAGTGAAATCTATCGAGATTTCAACAGCTTCTACTGCTACTGCGGTACCGCTTAGATCACGCGAGCGGCTTCGACGAGGCGGGACACGGTCCAGGCTTTCGTCTTCGAGATCGGACGGGTTTCCTGAATCTCGACGAGATCACCTTCGTTGTACGTGTTCGCGTCATCATGCGCGTGGTACTTCTTCGAGCGCACGACGTACTTACCGTAGATCGGGTGCTTCACGCGGTGCTCGACCAGCACGGTAACCGTCTTGTCCATCTTGTTGCTGACGACCTTGCCGACCAGCGTCCGCTTGAGCGAGGTTTTCACGCTATCGTTCATTTCTGGTTCGCCTTCTCAGTCAGGACGGTCCGCACACGTGCGATGTCGCGACGAACCTTCTTCAGCTGGCTCGTGTTCGTGAGCTGCTGAGTCGCGAGTTGCATGCGCAGGCCGAATTGCGCTTTCAACAGGTCCGTCAGCTCCTTGTTGAGCGCGGCCGCGTCTTTCTGGTGAAGTTCGGAAGCCTTCATCATTTACTCCTTAGGCGCCAAGCTGACGAACGATGAACGTCGTCTTCAGCGGCAGCTTCGCTGCGGCCAGACGGAACGCTTCGCGTGCCAGCTCTTCGGTTACGCCGTCCATTTCGTACAGCATCTTGCCCGGCTGGATCTCGGCGACGTAGTACTCAGGGTTACCCTTACCGTTACCCATCCGTACTTCAGCCGGCTTTTGCGAGATCGGCTTGTCCGGGAAAATGCGAATCCAGATGCGGCCGCCACGCTTGATGTGACGCGTCATTGCACGACGCGCCGCTTCGATTTGACGCGCGGTCAGACGGCCGCGACCGATAGCCTTCAGGCCGAACTCACCGAACGAAACGGCGTTGCCGCGCGTTGCGATACCGGTGTTACGACCTTTCTGCTCTTTGCGATACTTCCTGCGTTTCGGTTGCAGCATCGTTATTCTCCAGTCTTACCGTCTTCCGGCTTGCCGGCAGCACCACGACGCGGTGCGCCACGGCGGGCACCTGCGGGTGCGCCACCTTCACCGTCACGGCGCGGACGACGATCGCCCGGACGTGCGTTGCGGCGCGGACGCTTTTCTTCGACAGTCTCTTCGACGACCGGTGCATCGTTGCGGCCCAGGGTGTCGCCCTTATAGACCCACACCTTTACGCCGATGATGCCGTACGTCGTCTTCGCTTCCGACGTTGCGTAATCGATGTCCGCACGCAGCGTGTGCAGCGGCACGCGGCCTTCGCGATACCACTCGGTACGAGCGATTTCGATGCCGTTCAGACGGCCGGCGCTCATGATCTTGATGCCTTGGGCACCAAGACGCATCGCGTTTTGCATCGCACGCTTCATCGCGCGACGGAACATGATCCGGCGCTCGAGCTGTTGCGTGATCGAATCAGCGATCAGTTGCGCATCGGTTTCCGGCTTGCGGATTTCTTCGATGTTGACGTGAACCGGAACGCCCATGCGACGTTGCAGCTCCGACTTCAACTGTTCGATGTCTTCGCCCTTCTTACCGATGACGACGCCAGGACGCGAGCTGAAAATCGTGATGCGCGCGTTCTTCGCCGGACGCTCGATGATGACGCGACCAACCGAAGCGTTCTTGAGCTTCTTCTTCAGGTACTCACGAACACCGATGTCTTCCTGCAACATCGCCGCGAAATTGTTGTTGCTCGCGTACCAACGCGACGCCCAATTGCGGCTGACGGCCAAACGGAAGCCAGTCGGATGAATTTTCTGTCCCATCGTATGACCCCTTAATTCCCGACCGTCACAGTGATGTGACAGGATTGCTTCTCGATGCGGTTACCGCGGCCCTTGGCGCGCGCGGTGAAACGCTTGAGCGAAGCGGCCTTGTCGACGTAGATGCTCTTGATCTTGAGCTCGTCGATGTCAGCGCCTTCGTTGTGCTCCGCATTCGCAATCGCCGACAGCACGACCTTCTTCACGATGCCAGCAGCCTTCTTCGGCGAGAACGTCAGGACGTTCAGCGCCTTGTCGACCGGCAAACCGCGGATCTGGTCAGCCACCAGGCGCGTTTTCTGCGCCGAGATGCGGGCACCGCGATGAATTGCTTTCACTTCCATCTTGATTGCCCCTTATTTCTTGGCCTTCTTGTCGGCCGCGTGACCCTTGAACGTACGGGTCAGTGCGAACTCGCCAAGCTTGTGGCCGACCATGTTTTCCGAGACGTACACCGGAACGTGTTGACGGCCGTTGTGAACGGCGATCGTCAGGCCGATGAAATCCGGCAGGATCGTCGAACGACGCGACCAGGTCTTGATCGGCTTCTTGTCGCGCGAAGCTGCAGCTGCCTCAACCTTCTTCAGCAAATGGGCGTCGCAGAACGGACCTTTTTTAACAGAACGTGCCATTGCCTACTCCTTAACGCTTGTGACGGCGCTGGACGATCATCGTCGTCGTGCGCTTGTTGCGACGAGTGCGATAGCCCTTCGTCTGCTGACCCCACGGGCTCACCGGATGGCGACCTGCAGCAGTACGGCCTTCACCACCACCGTGCGGGTGGTCGACCGGGTTCATCGCCACGCCACGCACCGTCGGACGGATACCGCGCCAGCGGTTCGCGCCAGCCTTACCGATTTGGCGCAGGCTGTGCTCTTCGTTGCCCACTTCGCCGATCGTCGCGCGGCACTCGATATGCACGCGGCGGATTTCGCCCGAACGCAGGCGAACCTGCGCGTACGTGCCTTCACGTGCCAGCAGCATCGCCGAGGTGCCAGCCGAACGCGCCATTTGCGCGCCCTTGCCCGGCAGCATCTCGATGCAGTGGATCGTCGTACCGACCGGGATGTTGCGGATCGGCAGCGTGTTGCCCGCACGAATCGGCGCTTCAGGGCCCGACATCAGTTGTTGACCAACCGTCATGCCCTTCGACGCGATGATGTAGCGACGTTCGCCGTCTGCGTACAGCACGAGCGCGATGTTCGCGCTACGGTTCGGGTCGTACTCGAGACGCTCGACCTTGGCCGGAATGCCGTCCTTCGTGCGACGGAAATCGATCACGCGGTAGTGTTGCTTGTGACCGCCACCTTGATGGCGCGTCGTGATGTGGCCGTTGTTGTTACGGCCGGCAGCCTTGCTCTGCGTTTCGAGCAGCGCCGCGTGCGGCTTGCCCTTGTGCAGATCCTTGTTGACCACCTTGACCATCGCGCGGCGACCCGGCGAGGTCGGCTTAACTTTCACGATTGCCATGATTACTTGGCCTCCGCTTCAAAGTTGATTTCCTGGCCGGGCTTCAGGCAGACGTATGCCTTCCTCACGTCCTTACGGCGACCCATGAAACGGCCGAAGCGCTTGGCTTTGCCCTTCACGTTCAGCACGTTGACGGAGTCGACTTCCACCTTGAACAGCAGCTCGACGGCGGCCTTCACTTCCTGCTTCGTAGCGTCGGGAGCGACTTCGAACACGACTTGCTCGTTCTTGTCGGCTACCAGGGTCGCCTTTTCGGAGATCACCGGCGCGAGCAGGACCTGCATCAAACGATGATCGTTTTTGCGAATCTCGCTCATGACAGCAACTCCTCGATCTGAGCGACCGCAGCCTTCGTGATCAACACTTTCTTGAAGAAGATCAGCGACAGCGGGTCGGCATAACGCGGCTCGACAACCGCCACGTGGGCCAGGTTGCGCGACGCGAGGTACAGGTTCTCGTCGACCGTGTCGGTGATGATCAGCACGGACTCGAGGCCCATGGCCTTGAATTTTTCAGCCAGCAGCTTGGTCTTCGGCGCTTCGAGAACGATGTCCTCGACGACCGACAGACGGCCTTCGCGAGCCAACTGCGAGAAGATCGAGCAGAGGCCTGCGCGATGCATCTTCTTGTTGACCTTGTGCGAGAAGTTTTCTTCGGGCGAGTTCGGGAAAATCCGACCACCGCCACGCCACAACGGGCTCGACGACATACCGGCGCGGGCGCGACCCGTGCCCTTTTGACGCCACGGCTTCTTCGTCGTGTGCTTGACTTGCTCGCGGTCCTTCTGCGCGCGGTTACCGCTACGCGCATTGGCTTGATAAGCCACGACGACCTGGTGGATCAGCGCTTCGTTGTAGTCGCGACCGAACACGACATCCGAAGCGTTAACGCCAGCGCCTTCCTGACCATTTGCATTCAGGAGCTTCAGTTCCATTATTTCGCTCCCTTCACGGCACGCGTCTTCACAGCCGGCGTCACGAAAACTTTGCCGCCCTTTGCACCCGGCACTGCACCCTTCACGAGCAGCAGCTTGCGGTCCGCATCGATGCGGGCGATTTCGAGGTTTTGCACCGTAACCGTCTCGTCACCCATGTGACCGGTCATGCGCTTACCCGGGAACACGCGACCCGGATCTTGCGCCATACCGATCGAACCCGGCACGTTGTGCGAACGCGAGTTACCGTGCGAGGCACGGCCCGAGCTGAAGTTGTAACGCTTGATGGTACCGGCGTAGCCCTTACCGATCGACACGCCTTGCACGTCGATCTTCTGGCCCACTTCGAAGATATCAACACCGACTGCGGCGCCGGGCGTGAGCTCGGCTGCCTTGGCGGCATCAATCTTGAATTCCTTGAGAATTTCACCGGCTTGAACACCGGCTTTGGCGAGGTGACCTGCCAACGGCTTTGTCACGCGCGATGCGCGACGCTCGCCGAATGCCACTTGAACGGCGATATAACCATCCGTTTCAACGGTCTTGATCTGCGTCACGCGGTTGTCGGACACGTCCAGCACGGTGACGGGAATCGAATCCCCTTCAGCCGTGAAGATACGGGTCATGCCAACCTTGCGACCTACGAGTCCAAGGCTCATCGTTTTCTCCATTCCCGACTGCGATTGGCCGGGGCTAATTTACAAAATGCCGGTGCCTACGGATCCCGCTGCGGAGCTACTCGCCCGCTGCCAAACCCCACCGACTTTTTACGCAAATACGCGAAAAGCCTTGCATTATAGCGAGGCCTTCCGTTTTTCGCAAGCAATCAAAGACTTACCGCCGCCGGCCGCGCCAGGTGGCGGAGCAAACCTTATTGCAGCTTGATCTCGACGTCGACGCCAGCCGGCAGATCGAGCTTCATCAGCGCGTCAACCGTCTTGTCCGTCGGATCGACGATGTCCATCAGACGCTGGTGCGTGCGGATCTCGAGCTGATCGCGCGACGTCTTGTTGACGTGCGGCGAACGCAGGATGTCGAAACGTTGGATGCGGGTCGGCAGGGGCACCGGACCACGGACGATCGCGCCAGTCCGCTTTGCCGTGTCGACGATTTCAGCTGCCGACTGGTCGATCAGGCGGTAGTCGAAAGCCTTCAGGCGGATGCGGATTTTCTGGTTTTGCATGACGATTCCTTGGAAAGAGCGAGGCGGTCTTGCACCGCCGAGCGAATAAAGAACGTGAGGCCGGCCACTAACCCGAAGGGCAAGTGCCCGGCCCCGGGCACTACTTGTTGCGTACTGCTAAACCAGCGATTTTACTCGATGATCTTCGCGACGACACCTGCGCCGACGGTACGGCCACCTTCGCGGATGGCGAAGCGCAGACCTTCTTCCATGGCGATCGGGGCGATCAGCTTGACCGTGATCGAC
>NZ_RBZV01000025.1 GCF_003628145.1 Trinickia fusca
GTCGATCACGGTCAAGCTGATCGCCCCGATCGCCATGGAAGAAGGTCTGCGCTTCGCCATCCGCGAAGGTGGCCGTACCGTCGGCGCAGGTGTCGTTGCAAAGATCATCGAGTAAGCCAGTTAGTCATTCGATGGTCTAGTAGTTTCGGGGTTGACGTGATCGTCAACCCCAAATGGTTTAGGGGTATAGCTCAACTGGCAGAGCGTCGGTCTCCAAAACCGAAGGTTGGGGGTTCGATTCCCTCTGCCCCTGCCAACTTCTGCGCTCACAGGGCGCATGTTAGGGTGTTATGGCGAATCCATCCGTCGAAGCTGTGGATACTTCCAGCGACAAATTGATGCTTATCGCGGGCGTATTGCTGTTCTTGGCCGGATTCGCGGGTTTCTTCTTGCTCAACGGCCAGGAATGGTATATCCGCGGGGCGGCGCTGCTGGCTGGCGTAGCCGCCGGTGTCGTGGTTGGTCTTCTCTCCTCCCCCGGTAAGAGCTTCATCGCATTCGCCAAGGACTCCTATAAGGAAGTCCGCAAGGTTGTCTGGCCCACCCGTAAGGAAGCAACGCAAACGACGCTCGTCGTTTTCGGCTTTGTGGTGCTGATGGCAGTGATCCTCTGGGTCAGCGACAAGTCCATCGAATGGGTGATTTTCTCGGCGATTCTGGGTTGGAAATGATATGAGCGATACTCCGGCATCTCCGAGCGGTAAGCGTTGGTACGTTGTGCATGCTTACTCCGGCATGGAGAAGAGCGTGCAGCGAGCGCTCCAGGAGCGCATCGAGCGCGCAGGCATGCAAGACAAGTTCGGTCAGATTCTCGTTCCGACCGAAGAAGTGGTAGAAGTCAAAGGCGGTCACAAGTCGGTGACCGAGCGTCGTTTCTTCCCCGGCTACGTGCTGGTTGAGATGGAAATGACCGATGAGACCTGGCATCTCGTGAAGAACACGGCAAAGGTCACTGGCTTCGTCGGCGGTGCACGTAACCGCCCGAGCCCGATTTCCCCGCGGGAAGTCGAAAAGATCATGTCGCAGATGCAAGAGGGCGTCGAGAAACCGCGTCCGAAGACGCTGTTCGAGGTGGGTGAGATGGTTCGGGTCAAGGAAGGCCCCTTCACCGACTTCAACGGTAGCGTCGAGGAAGTGAACTACGAAAAATCGCGCGTCCGAGTGTCCGTCACGATCTTTGGGCGAGCAACGCCCGTCGAGCTGGAGTTCGGGCAGGTCGAGAAGCTGTAAATCGAATCTTTGGCGGGTCGCTTGGTGACAAGCGGCCCGTTTTCCGCGCTTACGGTCCGCGTAATGGCCGTTGAGGAGCGTCAGTAATCGTCGTTGAGATGAACGCGCGCTACTACTCACCGAACGCACACGCGTTCTAACGAGGTTTTCGACATGGCAAAGAAAATCATCGGCTTTATCAAGCTGCAGATTCCTGCAGGTAAAGCCAACCCGTCGCCGCCGGTTGGTCCGGCACTGGGCCAGCGCGGCCTGAACATCATGGAGTTCTGCAAGGCGTTCAACGCGCAGACCCAATCGATGGAACCGGGCCTGCCCGTTCCCGTCGTGATCACCGCGTTCGCCGACAAGAGCTTCACGTTCATCCTGAAGACGCCCCCGGCGACGGTTCTGATCAAGAAGGCTGCGAAGCTCGACAAGGGTTCGGCCAAGCCGCACACGGACAAGGTCGGCAACATCACGCGCGCGCAAGCCGAAGAGATCGCCAAGACCAAGATGCCGGATCTTACGGCGGCCGATCTGGACGCCGCAGTTCGTACGATCGCTGGCAGCGCCCGCTCGATGGGCATCACCGTGGAGGGCGTGTAAATGGCTAAGCTTTCGAAGCGTCAGCAAGCATTTGCAAACAAGGTCGATCGCCAGAAGCTGTACGCGATCGGTGACGCGCTTGCGCTGGTGAAGGAATGCGCGAACGCCAAGTTCGACGAGTCGATCGACGTCGCCGTCCAACTCGGTATCGATGCGAAGAAGTCGGACCAAGTGGTTCGCGGTTCGGTCGTGTTGCCCGCTGGTACGGGTAAGTCGGTGCGCGTGGCAGTATTCGCGCAAGGCGAAAAGGCCGAGCAAGCTCGTGCCGCCGGCGCAGAAATCGTCGGTATGGAAGACCTGGCTGAGCAAATCAAGGCCGGCAACCTGAACTTCGATATCGTGATCGCTTCGCCGGACACGATGCGCGTGGTCGGTACGCTGGGTCAGATCCTCGGCCCGCGCGGCCTGATGCCGAACCCGAAGGTCGGTACGGTGACGCCCGACGTCGCGACGGCCGTGAAGAACGCGAAGGCAGGTCAGGTGCAATTCCGTGTCGACAAGGGCGGGATCATCCACGCCACGATCGGCCGCGCTTCGTTCGAACCGGCAGCGCTGCGCTCGAACCTGGCCGCACTGGTCGACGCACTGCAAAAGGCCAAGCCGGCCACGAGCAAGGGCGTGTACTTGCGCAAGATCGCTCTGTCGAGCACGATGGGTGTTGGCGTTCGCGTCGACCAAGCATCGCTGGCCGCACAGTAAGCAAGAATCACGTCGCGCCTGCCTAGGGCTGGCGCGGCAGTAAAGGGCTTTGGGCGGTCGCGTGAGGGCAGTTCGCTTCGCGCGGCCGGTTGTCAAAGACCGTTGGCGGGAATGCAGCAGTCGGGCGTTTCCTTAATTACCCAGCCAACGCAGATGGCGAACCCGAAACAGTTTTGTAGTGCTGAGGCTGCTGGCTCGCGCAGCGATGCGTGAAGCGAGCGGTCGAAATACTCCTAACACCTCGGACGCCGTTGTTGAACGCGGCACATAGGGCGCCAAGCCTGGTGTGTCGAATCTGGAGGTTAACCGTGCCACTGAACAAAGAAGGTAAGCAGGCCGTCGTGGCTGAAGTTTCCGCGCAAGTCGCGAAAGCTCAGACCATGGTGCTGGCCGAGTATCGTGGGATCACGGTTGGCGATCTGACGAAGCTGCGCGCGAAAGCGCGTGAGCAGCAGGTGTACCTGCGCGTGTTGAAGAACACGCTGGCGCGTCGCGCCGTCGAAGGTACCCCGTTTGCTCCTCTGGCTGAGCAGATGACTGGTCCTCTGATCTACGGCATCTCGGAAGATGCCATTGCTGCAGCTAAGGTCGTCAACGACTTCGGCAAGAGCAATGACAAGTTGATCATCAAGGCCGGCTCGTACGAAGGCAAGGTGATGGACAAGGCAGGCGTGCAAGCGCTGGCCAGCATCCCGAGCCGCGAAGAACTGCTCTCCAAGCTGCTGTTCGTCATGCAAGCGCCTGTTTCGGGCTTCGCGCGCGCACTCGCTGCGCTCGCCGAGAAGAAACAAGGCGAAGCTGCTTAACATATCGAGCAGCGCATAACTGATCGCTAGCTGTATCCGAATTCAATTTAGGAGTATTTCACATGGCAATCGCAAAAGAAGACATCCTCGAAGCCGTTGGCTCGATGTCGGTTCTGGAACTGAACGAACTCGTCAAGGCATTCGAAGAGAAGTTCGGCGTGTCGGCTGCTGCTGTTGCAGTTGCTGGCCCGGCAGGCGCTGGCGGTGCTGCCGCAGCTGCTGAAGAGCAAACCGAATTCACGGTGAACCTGCTTGAAGCCGGCGCCAACAAGGTTTCGGTCATCAAGGCCGTTCGCGAACTGACGGGCCTGGGCCTGAAGGAAGCGAAGGACCTCGTTGACGGTGCACCGAAGCCCGTGAAGGAAGCGGTGCCCAAGGCTGCTGCCGAAGAAGCGAAGAAGAAGCTGGAAGAAGCCGGCGCGAAGGCTGAAATCAAGTAAGGTCCGGCGCGCTGTGCGAAGGCTGGCGGTTTTCCACCGCCGGCCTTTTTGTGCTTTGTGGGGACAATGTTTTTTCGCACTTTAGTGTGCAAAAAGCCCCCCAAAGAAGCCAAAGAAAATTGCCCCTCGGCGAGATCGACAGGCATTTTTCTTTGTCTTCTGAAGCGACTGCAGAAGGCAAGTTTGGTCGGGCAGCGGGCAACACTGGCATCCGCTGCCGTCAGCCAGCGGTTGGTAGCGGCCAACCACCAAGCTTCTAGGCTCGTTCAAGCCTCAGGACGGCCATCGGGTCTCAGTCGGTGAACACTCGGGTTGTCTCATTCTGGCGCCAAGCCTCGACACTATGCCCGCCGTGATTCGGAGATCGTATGCAATATTCCTTCACCGAGAAGAAGCGCATTCGCAAGAGTTTCGCGAAGCGCCCCATCGTTCACCAAGTACCTTTCCTGCTGGCCACCCAGCTTGAATCATTCAGCACGTTTCTGCAAGCGGAAGTGCCGACGGCGCAGCGCAAGCCTGAAGGCCTGCAAGCGGCGTTCACGTCCGTTTTTCCGATCGTGTCGCACAACGGCTTCGCTCGTCTCGAGTTCGTAAGCTACATGCTTTCGCCGCCGGCATTCAACATCAAGGAATGCCAACAGCGTGGCCTCACGTATTGCTCCGCCCTGCGTGCGAAGGTGCGGCTGGTGCTGCTCGATAAAGAGTCGCCGAGCAAGCCGGTCGTCAAGGAAGTGAAAGAGCAGGAAGTGTACATGGGCGAAATGCCGCTCATGACGCCGACGGGCTCGTTCGTCATCAACGGCACCGAGCGTGTCATCGTCTCGCAGCTGCACCGTTCGCCGGGCGTGTTCTTCGAACACGACAAGGGCAAGACGCACAGCTCGGGCAAGCTCCTGTTCTCCGCGCGGATCATTCCTTACCGCGGTTCGTGGCTCGACTTCGAATTCGACCCGAAGGACATCCTGTACTTCCGCGTCGACCGTCGCCGCAAGATGCCGGTCACGATTCTGCTGAAGGCGATCGGCCTCACGCCGGAACAGATTCTCGCGAACTTCTTCGTGTTCGACAACTTCACGTTGATGAACGAAGGCGCGCAGATGGAATTCGTTCCCGAGCGCCTGCGCGGTGAAGTCGCGCGCTTCGATATCGCCGACCGCGATGGCAACGTGATCGTCCAGAAGGACAAGCGGATCAACGCCAAGCACATTCGCGACCTCGAAAACGCGAAGACGAAGTTCATTTCGGTCCCTGAAGACTATCTGCTGGGTCGCGTGCTCGCGAAGAACGTCGTCGATGGCGATACCGGCGAAGTCATCGCGAACGCGAACGACGAAGTCACCGAAGGCACGCTCGAAAAGCTGCGCGAGGCGAAGATCAAGGACATCCAGACGCTCTACACGAACGATCTGGATCAAGGTCCGTACATCTCGTCCACGCTGCGTGTCGACGAAACGACCGACAAGATGGCTGCCCGCATCGCGATCTACCGCATGATGCGTCCGGGCGAGCCGCCCACCGAAGAAGCGGTCGAGGCGCTGTTCAACCGCCTGTTCTACAGCGAAGACGCGTACGACCTGTCGAAGGTCGGCCGTATGAAGTTCAACCGCCGCGTCGGCCGTGACGAAATCACGGGCCCGATGACGCTGCTGGACGACGACATCCTCGCGACGATCAAGATCCTCGTCGAGCTGCGTAACGGCAAGGGCGAAGTCGACGATATCGACCACCTCGGCAACCGTCGTGTGCGTTGCGTCGGCGAACTGGCCGAGAACCAGTTCCGCGCCGGTCTCGTGCGCGTCGAGCGCGCGGTGAAGGAGCGCCTCGGCCAGGCCGAGAGCGAAAACCTGATGCCGCACGATCTGATCAACTCGAAGCCGATTTCGTCGGCGATTCGCGAGTTCTTCGGCTCGTCGCAGCTGTCGCAGTTCATGGACCAGACGAACCCGCTGTCGGAAATCACGCACAAGCGTCGTGTCTCCGCACTGGGCCCGGGCGGTCTGACGCGCGAGCGCGCAGGCTTCGAAGTCCGCGACGTGCACCCGACGCACTATGGCCGCGTGTGCCCGATTGAAACGCCGGAAGGTCCGAACATCGGTCTGATCAACTCGCTGGCACTGTACGCGCACCTGAACGAATACGGCTTCCTCGAAACGCCGTATCGCAAGGTCACGGACGGCAAGGTGACCGACCAGGTCGACTATCTGTCGGCAATCGAAGAAGGCCGTTACGTGATCGCGCAGGCGAACGCGGCCGTGGCCGAAAACGGCACGCTGACCGACGAACTCGTGTCGTCACGTGAAGCCGGCGAAACGCTGATGGTCACGCCCGATCGCATCCAGTACATGGACGTGGCGCCGTCGCAGATCGTCTCGGTCGCCGCATCGCTGATTCCGTTCCTCGAGCACGATGACGCGAACCGTGCATTGATGGGCTCGAACATGCAACGTCAAGCGGTGCCGTGTCTGCGTCCGGAAAAGCCGGTCGTCGGTACGGGTATCGAGCGGACGGTGGCAGTCGACTCGGGTACGACGGTGCAGGCGCTGCGCGGCGGCGTGGTCGACTATGTCGACGCGGGCCGTATCGTGATTCGCGTGAACGACGATGAAGCGGTTGCCGGTGAAGTCGGTGTCGACATCTACAACCTGATCAAGTACACGCGTTCGAACCAGAACACGAACATCAACCAGCGTCCGATCGCGAAGATGGGCGACAAGGTCGAGCGCGGCGACGTGCTGGCTGACGGTGCATCGACCGACCTGGGCGAGCTCGCGCTCGGCCAGAACATGCTGATCGCGTTCATGCCATGGAACGGCTACAACTTCGAAGACTCGATCCTGATCTCCGAAAAGGTCGTGGCCGACGATCGCTATACGTCGATCCACATCGAAGAGCTCAACGTCGTCGCTCGCGACACGAAGCTCGGACCTGAGGAAATCACGCGCGATATCTCGAACCTCGCCGAAGTGCAGCTGTCGCGCCTCGACGAATCGGGCATCGTCTACATCGGCGCCGAAGTCGAAGCAGGCGACGTGCTCGTCGGCAAGGTCACGCCGAAGGGCGAAACGCAGCTCACGCCGGAAGAGAAGCTGCTGCGCGCGATCTTCGGTGAGAAGGCGTCGGACGTGAAGGACACGTCGCTGCGCGTGCCCTCGGGCATGAGCGGTACGGTCATCGACGTGCAGGTGTTCACGCGCGAAGGCATCCAGCGCGACAAGCGCGCGCAACAGATCATCGACGATGAGCTGAAGCGCTACCGCCTCGACCTGAACGACCAGCTGCGCATCGTGGAAGGCGACGCGTTCCAGCGTCTCGCCCGTATGCTCGAAGGCAAGGTTGCCAACGGCGGTCCGAAGAAGCTCGCGAAGGGCACGAAGATCGAACAGGCGTACCTCGAGGATCTGGACCACTATCACTGGTTCGATATCCGCCTTGCGGACGAAGAAGCGGCTGCCCAGCTCGAAGCGATCAAGAACTCGATCGAAGAGAAGCGTCACCAGTTCGACCTCGCGTTCGAAGAGAAGCGCAAGAAGCTCACGCAAGGCGACGAACTGCCGCCGGGCGTGCTGAAGATGGTCAAGGTGTACCTCGCGGTGAAGCGCCGTCTGCAGCCTGGCGACAAGATGGCCGGCCGTCACGGTAACAAGGGTGTCGTGTCGAAGATCGTGCCGATCGAAGACATGCCGTACATGGCTGATGGCCGTCCGGCCGACGTCGTGCTGAACCCGCTCGGCGTGCCGTCGCGGATGAACGTCGGTCAGGTGCTCGAAGTGCATCTGGGCTGGGCCGCGAAGGGTCTGGGCTGGCGTATCGGCGAAATGCTGCAGCGTCAGGCGAAGATCGAAGAGCTGCGTGCGTTCCTGACGAAGATCTACAACGAGTCGGGCCGCGCCGAAGAACTCGACGGCTTCTCCGACGACGAGATCGTCGAGCTCGCGAAGAACCTGCGTGAAGGCGTGCCGTTCGCGACGCCGGTGTTCGACGGTGCGACGGAGCAGGAAATGTCGGCGATGCTCGACCTCGCGTTCCCGGACGAGATCGCTGAGCAGCTCGGCATGACGAAGTCGAAGAACCAGGTTCGTCTGTGCGATGGCCGTACGGGTGAGCCGTTCGAGCGCACGGTGACGGTTGGCTACATGCACTACCTGAAGCTGCATCACTTGGTTGACGACAAGATGCACGCCCGTTCGACCGGTCCGTACTCGCTCGTGACGCAGCAGCCGCTGGGCGGTAAGGCGCAGTTCGGCGGTCAGCGCTTCGGTGAAATGGAAGTGTGGGCGCTCGAAGCGTACGGCGCATCGTATGTGTTGCAGGAAATGCTGACCGTGAAGTCGGATGACGTGACGGGCCGCACGAAGGTCTATGAGAACCTCGTGAAGGGCGACCACGTGATCGACGCCGGCATGCCTGAGTCGTTCAACGTGTTGGTGAAGGAAATCCGGTCGCTCGGTATCGACATCGACCTGGACCGGAACTAATAGGACTACTGGAGAGAAGCGATGAAAGCTTTGCTCGATCTATTCAAGCAAGTCCAACAAGAAGAGATTTTCGATGCGATCAAGATCGGTCTTGCCTCGCCTGACAAGATCCGTTCGTGGTCGTTCGGCGAAGTCAAGAAGCCCGAGACGATCAACTACCGCACGTTCAAGCCGGAGCGCGACGGCTTGTTCTGCGCGAAGATCTTCGGCCCGATCAAGGACTACGAGTGCTTGTGCGGCAAGTACAAGCGCCTGAAGCATCGTGGCGTGATCTGCGAGAAGTGCGGCGTCGAAGTGACGCTCGCGAAGGTGCGTCGCGAACGGATGGGCCACATCGAGCTGGCCTCGCCCGTCGCGCACATCTGGTTCCTGAAGTCGCTGCCGTCGCGTCTGGGCATGGTGCTCGACATGACGCTGCGCGACATCGAGCGCGTGCTGTACTTCGAAGCGTACGTGGTGATCGAACCGGGCATGACGCCGCTGAAGGCGCGTCAGATCATGACCGAAGAGGATTACTACAATAAGGTCGAAGAGTACGGTGATGAATTCCGCGCCGAGATGGGCGCGGAAGGCGTGCGCGAACTGCTGCGCGCGATCAACATCGACGAACAGGTCGAAACGCTGCGCACCGAACTCAAGAACACGGGTTCGGAAGCGAAGATCAAGAAGTACGCCAAGCGCCTGAAGGTGCTCGAGGCGTTCCAGCGCTCGGGCATCAAGCCCGAGTGGATGGTCCTCGAAGTGCTGCCGGTGCTGCCGCCCGAACTGCGTCCGCTCGTGCCGCTGGACGGTGGCCGCTTCGCGACCTCGGACCTGAACGATCTCTATCGCCGCGTCATCAACCGGAACAACCGGTTGAAGCGCCTGCTCGAGCTCAAGGCGCCCGAGATCATCGTGCGCAACGAAAAGCGCATGCTGCAAGAGGCCGTCGACTCGCTGCTCGACAACGGTCGCCGCGGTAAGGCGATGACGGGTGCGAACAAGCGTCCGCTGAAGTCGCTGGCCGACATGATCAAGGGTAAGGGCGGTCGCTTCCGTCAGAACCTGCTGGGTAAGCGCGTCGACTACTCGGGCCGTTCGGTCATCGTGGTGGGCCCGACGCTGAAGCTGCACCAGTGTGGTCTGCCGAAGCTGATGGCGCTCGAGCTGTTCAAGCCGTTCATCTTCAACAAGCTTGAAGTGATGGGCGTGGCGACGACCATCAAGGCGGCGAAGAAGGAAGTCGAGAACCAGACGCCGGTCGTGTGGGACATTCTCGAAGAAGTCATTCGCGAACACCCGGTGATGCTGAACCGTGCGCCGACGCTGCACCGTCTCGGTATCCAGGCGTTCGAGCCCGTGCTGATCGAAGGTAAGGCGATCCAGCTGCACCCGCTCGTTTGCGCGGCGTTCAACGCCGACTTCGACGGTGACCAGATGGCCGTCCACGTGCCGCTGTCGCTCGAAGCGCAGATGGAAGCGCGCACGCTGATGCTCGCGTCGAACAACGTGCTGTTCCCGGCCAACGGCGATCCGTCGATCGTGCCGTCGCAGGATATCGTGCTCGGCCTGTACTACGCGACGCGCGAAGCCGTCAACGGCAAGGGCGAAGGCATGTCGTTCACCGGCGTGTCGGAAGTCCTGCGTGCGTACGAGAACAAGGAAGTCGAGCTGGCCTCGCGCGTGAACGTGCGGATCACCGAAATGGTCCACAACGAGGACAAGTCGGAAGGCGCACCGGCGTTCGTGCCGAAGATCACGCTGTACGCAACGACCGTCGGTCGCGCGATCCTGTCGGAAATCCTGCCGCACGGCCTGCCGTTCTCGGTGCTGAACAAGCCGCTGAAGAAGAAGGAAATCTCGCGCCTGATCAACACGGCGTTCCGCAAGTGCGGTCTGCGTGCGACGGTGGTGTTCGCCGATCAGCTGATGCAGTCGGGTTTCCGTCTCGCGACGCGCGCCGGCATCTCGATCTGCGTCGACGACATGCTCGTGCCGCCGCAGAAGGAAACGATCGTCGGCGACGCCGCGAAGAAGGTGAAGGAGTACGACCGCCAGTACATGTCGGGTCTCGTCACCGCGCAAGAACGCTACAACAACGTGGTCGACATCTGGTCGGCAACGTCGGAAGCGGTCGGCAAGGCGATGATGGAGCAGCTCTCGACCGAACCTGTCGTCGATCGCGACGGCAAGGAAGTGCGTCAAGAGTCGTTCAACTCGATCTACATGATGGCCGACTCCGGTGCACGGGGTTCCGCGGTCCAGATTCGTCAGCTCGCAGGGATGCGCGGTCTGATGGCCAAGCCGGACGGCTCGATTATCGAGACGCCGATTACGGCGAACTTCCGCGAAGGCCTGAACGTGTTGCAGTACTTCATCTCGACACACGGCGCGCGTAAGGGTCTGGCCGATACGGCACTGAAGACGGCGAACTCGGGTTACCTGACGCGTCGTCTCGTCGACGTGACGCAGGATCTCGTGGTCACGGAAGACGATTGCGGCACGTCGAACGGCGTGGCGATGAAGGCGCTGGTCGAAGGCGGTGAAGTCGTCGAAGCGCTGCGCGACCGGATTCTCGGCCGCGTGGCGACCGCTGACGTCGTCAACCCCGAAACGCAAGAGACGCTGTACGAAGCCGGCACCCTGCTCGATGAAACGGCGGTCGAAGAGATCGAACGCCTCGGCATCGACGAAGTGCGCGTGCGCACGCCGCTCACTTGCGAAACGCGTTATGGCCTGTGCGCCGCGTGCTATGGCCGCGACCTCGGCCGCGGCTCGCTCGTGAACGTCGGCGAAGCGGTGGGTGTGATCGCAGCGCAGTCGATCGGTGAGCCGGGCACGCAGCTCACGATGCGTACGTTCCACATCGGTGGCGCGGCATCGCGTGCGGCGGTGGCTTCGTCGGTCGAAGCGAAGAGCAACGGTACGGTGCGCTTCACGGCGACGATGCGTTACGTCACGAATGCGAAGGGCGAGCAGATCGTCATCTCGCGTTCGGGCGAAGCGATGATCACCGACGATCACGGCCGCGAGCGCGAGCGTCACAAGGTGCCGTACGGCGCGACGCTGCTGCAACTCGACGGTGTGCAGATCAAGGCCGGCACGCAGCTGGCGACGTGGGATCCGCTCACGCGTCCGATCATCACCGAGTACGGTGGTACGGTGAAGTTCGAGAACGTCGAGGAAGGCGTGACGGTCGCGAAGCAGATCGACGACGTGACGGGCCTGTCGACGCTCGTCGTGATCGACGTGAAGCGTCGCGGTTCGCAAGCGTCGAAGAGCGTGCGTCCGCAGGTGAAGCTGCTCGACGCGAACGGCGAAGAAGTGAAGATCCCCGGCACGGAACACGCCGTGCAGATCGGCTTCCAGGTCGGCGCGCTGATCACCGTGAAGGACGGCCAGCAGGTGCAGGTGGGTGAAGTGCTCGCACGTATCCCGACCGAAGCGCAGAAGACGCGTGACATTACCGGCGGTCTGCCGCGGGTGGCGGAACTGTTCGAAGCGCGTTCGCCGAAGGATGCGGGCATTCTCGCGGAAGTCACCGGTACGACGTCGTTCGGCAAGGACACGAAGGGCAAGCAGCGTCTCGTCATCACGGATCTCGAGGGCAATCAGCACGAGTTCCTGATCGCGAAGGAAAAGCAGGTGCTGGTCCACGACGCCCAGGTCGTCAACAAGGGCGAAATGATCGTGGACGGCCCGGCCGATCCGCACGACATCCTGCGTCTGCAGGGTATCGAGGCGCTGTCGCGCTACATCGTCGACGAAGTGCAGGACGTGTACCGTCTGCAGGGCGTGAAGATCAACGACAAGCACATCGAGGTGATCGTTCGCCAGATGCTGCGTCGTGTGCAGATCACCGACAACGGCGATACGCGCTTCATCCCCGGCGAGCAGGTCGAGCGTTCGGACATGCTGGACGAGAACGATCGCATGATCGCCGAAGACAAGCGTCCGGCGTCGTACGACAACGTGCTGCTCGGTATCACGAAGGCGTCGCTGTCGACCGACTCGTTCATCTCGGCTGCATCGTTCCAGGAAACGACGCGCGTGCTGACCGAGGCGGCGATCATGGGCAAGCGCGACGATCTGCGTGGTCTGAAGGAAAACGTGATCGTCGGCCGCTTGATTCCGGCAGGTACCGGTCTTGCGTTCCACAAGGCGCGCAAAACCAAGGAAGCTTCCGATCGCGAGCGTTTCGATCAGATCGCAGCGGAAGAAGCGTTTACCTTCGGGACACCGGAAACGCCGGCAGAAGTGCCGCAACAGCAGCATCCGGCGGAGTAAGTGCGGGCGGCGCATGGCGCCGCCTCGCGCGATGCATCGCTTAGCCTTAGATGGCGCAAAACCGCTCGGTTTCGACCGAGCGGTTTTTTTTTGCGCTCGACGAAGGCGAGATGCTCGTTCGAGCGAAAGCGCGTCGCCTACGGGAGGAAAGGCATACACTGCATGCTCCCGCGTGTTCGCCGAGTCGGCCGCCGCGCTTATCGGTACCGCCGCAATGATCGTTCGCCCCTACCCCAACTGGCTGCGCATGATGCTCGTCATCCGCGGCTCCGTCATTCTCGACATCGCGCCGCAACTACTGTTCACGATCGCGTTCGCGACGTTGATCACCGTCTTCAGAGAGTCGATCCTCGTCGGGATGGTGCATCTGACGTTCGTCCCGTTCTCGTTGATCGGTTTGACGCTCGCGATCTTTCTCGGCTTTCGCAACAACACGAGCTACGCCCGCTATTGGGAGGCGCGCATGCTCTGGGGGACCGTGCTCAACGATACGCGCGCATTGACGCGCCAAGCCTTGACGCTCGTCGACGATCGTTCGGACGTGCCCGCGTTCGTCAATCGCCTGATCGCCTTCGCGTATGCGTTGCGCCATCAGCTGCGCGGCACGGACGCCAAGGTGGACCTCGAGCGGTTGTTGCCTGCACCGGACTGCGCGCGACTGACGAACGTCCGTTACAAACCCGCCATGTTGCTCGTCATGGCAGGGGAGTGGTTGCGCGAGCAACGGCGGCGCGGCCAGCTCTCCGATCCGCTCGCGCAAGCGATCGAAGGGCCGCTGTGCCGATTGGGCGACGCACTCGGTGGCTGCGAGCGTATTGCCGGTACGCCGATTCCTTTCACGTATGCGGTCATCATCCATCGAACCGTTTATTTGTATTGCCTGCTGCTGCCGTTCGGGCTGGCCGGGTCGATCGGGAGCATGACGCCTGTCGTCGTCGGCTTCGTCGCCTATACGTTTTTCGCGCTCGAGGCACTGAGTGCCGAGATCGAGGATCCGTTCGGCATGCAGCCCAACGATCTGCCGCTCGACGCGCTTTGTCAGGGCATCGAGGCGTCGCTGCTCGAGGCGCTAGGCCACCGCGATCTGCCTGCCGTGCCCGAGCCGGTCGACTATCTGCTGACGTGAGGATCGGGCAACCACCGAAGGTCGCCGTGCGCTTTTCGCGTTGCTGAGCACGCCCTCGGATTTCTTGGCCGGACGGCCAATGTTTCATGGCCGGCATCGTTCGGCGCGCGGCGGGTTGGTAGAATTGCGCCCATTCGCCGTTCGCCGTTCCTCTCGTCAGCCCCCATGTCGCGTGCTCTAGAAATCCTCAATGAAGTCTTCGGCTACCCCGTTTTCAGGGGGCAGCAACGCGATATCGTCGAACACGTCGCCGGCGGTGGCGATTGCCTGGTGCTGATGCCCACGGGCGGAGGCAAGTCGCTGTGCTATCAGATTCCGTCGCTCGTACGTCGCGAAGCGGGGCTCGGTGCGGGCATCGTCGTTTCACCGCTGATCGCGTTGATGCAGGATCAAGTCGCGGCGCTCACGGAGCTCGGCGTGCGCGCCGCATATCTGAATTCGACCCTCACCGGCGCCGAAGCGGCGGCGACCGAGCGAGCGTTGCGCGACGGCGAGATCGATCTGCTCTACGTCGCACCCGAACGGCTCATGACGCCGCGCTTTCTCGATCTGCTCGAGCGGGCCCCCATCGGCTTGTTCGCGATCGACGAGGCGCATTGCGTGTCGCAATGGGGGCACGACTTCCGGCCCGAGTACATTCAGCTGTCGGTGCTGCACGAGCGGTTCCCATCGGTGCCTCGCGTCGCCCTTACCGCGACGGCCGATGCAATCACGCGTGACGAAATCATCCATCGCCTCGCGCTCGACGATGCGCGCGTTTTCGTCTCGAGCTTCGACCGACCGAACATTCGCTATCGCATCGCCGAAAAGGACAACGCACGCGCGCAGCTGCTCGACTTTATCCGTTCGGAACACATGAACGACGACGGCACGACGGACGCCGGCGTCGTCTATTGCCTGTCGCGCCGTAAGGTCGAGGAAACGGCCGAGTGGCTGAAGGCCCAAGGCATGCGCGCGCTGCCCTATCACGCCGGCATGGAGTTCGAAGTGCGCCAGCGTCACCAGGAAATGTTCCAGCGCGAAGAGGGCGTCGTCATGTGCGCGACGATCGCGTTCGGCATGGGCATCGACAAGCCCGACGTGCGCTTCGTCGCCCACCTCGATCTGCCCAAGAGCGTCGAAGGCTACTACCAGGAAACGGGGCGTGCGGGCCGGGACGGTATGCCGGCCAACGCATGGATGGCATACGGGCTCGGCGACGTCGTGCAGCAGCGCAAGATGATCGACGAATCGGATGCCGACGAAACGCACAAGCGCGTTCAGACGGGCAAACTCGATGCGCTGCTGGGGCTGTGCGAAACGGCGTCGTGCCGCCGCGTGCGCCTGCTTGCCTACTTCGGCGAGGAAGGCCGGCCGTGCGGCAACTGCGACACGTGCCTCGAGCCGCCGGTGACCTGGGATGCGACGCGTGAGGCGCAAATGGCGCTGTCGTGCGTTTTTCGCGCGCAGCGCGCGAGCGGCTTTCACTTCGGCTCCGGGCACCTGATCGACATCCTGCGCGGCAATCGCACTGAGAAGGTGCTGCAGCGCGGACACGAAGCGCTGAGCACCTTCGGTATCGGCGCGAGCCTGTCGGAGCCCGAGTGGCGGGCCGTCTTCCGGCAGCTGGTGGCGTTCGGCTACCTGACTGTCGATCATGAAGGTTTTGGCGCGTTGGTGCTGACCGAGGCGAGCAAGCCCGTGCTCAAGGGGGGGCAGAAGGTCACGATGCGCCGCTATGTCAAACCGACGCGCACGCGGCAAGCGTCGTCCCGCACCGGTGAGCGCGCCGACCCGAGCGCGGGCATGAGCCCCCGCGAGCGGGCGCGCTGGGATCGTCTGCGCGCATGGCGTACCGAGACGGCCAAACACGATGGCGTGCCGGCGTACGTCATCTTTCATGACGCCACCCTGGCCGAGATCGCCCGTACGGCTCCCGACACGATCGACGATCTGCGCCATATTCCGGGCATCGGGGTGCGCAAGCTCGAGCGATTCGGGGACGAATTGCTCGATGTCGTCGGGGCCGGATAAAGCGCGAGCCACCGCGCCAAGACCTCGGGCCAACGCTCGAAGCACCGCAAGCTATTGACGCGCTTGATGTTTTTGCAATACCATGCCGGGTTCCGGTTCTTGGCATTCTGTCGAGCGGCGCAAGCTCGCGCGTCGGCTGCCCAGGCTGGAATCCAAAGGCGCGTCCGTCATCTGCTTTGCCCGGCTGGCGATGCGTCGATTTTCTTTAATTTCGGGAATTAACAATGCCAACCATCAACCAATTGGTTCGCAAAGGCCGCACGTCGGAAACGACGAAGAGCAAGAGCCCGGCCTTGCAGGACTGCCCCCAGCGCCGCGGTGTGTGCACGCGTGTGTACACCACGACGCCGAAGAAGCCGAACTCGGCACTTCGTAAAGTTGCAAAGGTTCGTCTGACGAACGGCTTCGAAGTCATTTCGTACATCGGTGGTGAAGGCCACAACCTGCAAGAACACTCGGTCGTGCTGATTCGCGGCGGCCGTGTGAAGGACTTGCCGGGTGTGCGTTACCACATGGTCCGCGGCTCGCTCGATACGCAGGGCGTCAAGGATCGTAAGCAAGCTCGCTCGAAGTACGGCGCGAAGCGTGCCAAGGCTGCGAAGTAAGTAGCCGGAAGTCGTCAAGGCGGTGGTGCCGCATAAGGCGGTGCTGTCGAGTAAGTGGCCACCCGGCCAAGCTGGTTAGTCGTCAAAGATGGATCGGGTTAGTTGGTGGCCGCGGGGCTCTGGATGAGCTCCAACTGAAAAGTCAAAGGAAGAAACATGCCGCGTCGTCGCGAAGTCCCCAAGCGGGAAGTGTTGCCGGACCCGAAGTTCGGTAACGTAGATGTAGCAAAGTTCATGAACGTGCTGATGCTCTCGGGCAAGAAGTCGGTGGCCGAGCGTATCGTGTACGGCGCTTTCGAACAGATCCAGACCAAGGGTGGCAAGGACCCGCTGGAAGTGTTCACTGTTGCGCTCAACAACGTGAAGCCGGTGGTCGAAGTGAAGAGCCGCCGCGTTGGTGGTGCGAACTATCAGGTTCCGGTCGAAGTGCGTCCGTCGCGTCGTATGGCATTGGCGATGCGTTGGTTGCGTGAGGCCGCGAAGAAGCGTAGCGAGAAGTCGATGGCGTTGCGTCTCGCAGGTGAACTGTCTGAAGCCGCGGAAGGTCGCGGTGGCGCAATGAAGAAGCGCGATGAAGTTCACCGGATGGCCGAGGCCAACAAGGCGTTCTCGCATTTCCGTTTCTAAGCCTGCTTTCCCGGCTGGCTCCAGCGGAAAAATTCCGGGCGGGTGCGCTTTTAGCGCCTCGCCCGTTTGTGTTAGGGCGCGAAGGGTTCATGACACGCTTCGCGCTAATCCCCATAGAGGATCAAAGTGGCTCGTAAGACACCCATCGAGCGCTACCGCAACATCGGTATTAGCGCTCACATCGACGCCGGCAAGACGACGACGACCGAGCGCATCCTGTTCTACACCGGCGTGAACCACAAGATTGGTGAAGTGCACGACGGTGCGGCAACCATGGACTGGATGGAGCAGGAGCAAGAGCGCGGCATCACCATCACGTCCGCTGCTACCACGGCCTTCTGGAAGGGCATGGGCGGCAACTACCCCGAGCACCGCATCAACATCATCGACACCCCGGGCCACGTCGACTTCACGATCGAAGTCGAGCGCTCGATGCGCGTGCTCGACGGTGCGTGCATGGTCTATTGCGCCGTGGGTGGCGTGCAGCCGCAATCGGAAACGGTGTGGCGCCAGGCTAACAAGTACAAGGTTCCGCGTCTCGCGTTCGTCAACAAGATGGACCGTACCGGTGCGAACTTCTTCAAGGTCTACGACCAGCTGAAGACCCGTCTGAAGGCGAACCCGGTTCCGGTCGTGGTGCCGATCGGCTCGGAAGAAAACTTCAAGGGCGTCGTCGATCTGCTGAAGATGAAAGCGATCATTTGGGACGAAGCGTCGCAAGGCACGAAGTTCGACTACGTCGATATCCCGGCGGAACTCGTCGACACGTGCAACGAGTGGCGTGAAAAGATGATCGAGTCGGCAGCTGAAGCCAGCGAAGCGCTGATGGAGAAGTATCTCGGCGGCGATACGCTGACCGAAGCCGAGATCGTCAAGGCGCTGCGCGACCGTACGATCGCGTGCGAAATCCAGCCGATGCTGTGCGGCACCGCGTTCAAGAACAAGGGCGTGCAGCGCATGCTCGACGCCGTGATCGACTTCCTGCCGTCGCCGGTCGATATTCCGCCGGTCAAGGGTGAGCTCGAAAGCGGTGAGTCGGCTGAGCGCAAGGCGTCGGACGACGAGAAGTTCTCCGCACTCGCGTTCAAGATCATGACCGACCCGTTCGTTGGTCAGCTGATCTTCTTCCGCGTGTACTCGGGCGTCGTCAATTCGGGCGACACGGTGCTGAACTCGACCAAGGACAAGAAGGAACGCCTCGGCCGTATTCTGCAGATGCACGCGAACCAGCGTGAAGAAATCAAGGAAGTTCGCGCTGGCGATATCGCCGCTGCGGTCGGCCTGAAGGAAGCGACGACGGGCGACACGCTGTGCGATCCGCAGCACCCGATCGTGCTCGAGCGCATGGTGTTCCCGGAGCCGGTGATTTCGCAGGCCGTCGAGCCGAAGACGAAGGCCGACCAGGAAAAGATGGGCATCGCGCTGAACCGTCTCGCGCAGGAAGATCCGTCGTTCCGCGTTCAGACCGATGAAGAATCGGGCCAGACGATCATCTCGGGCATGGGTGAGCTGCACCTCGAAATTCTCGTCGACCGCATGAAGCGTGAATTCGGCGTGGAAGCGACGGTTGGCAAGCCGCAGGTGGCCTACCGTGAAACGATCCGCGCGACGGCTGCTGACGTCGACGGCAAGTTCGTCAAGCAGTCGGGCGGTCGCGGCCAGTACGGTCACGCTGTCATCACGCTGGAGCCGAACGAGCAGGGCAAGGGCTACGAGTTCCTCGACGAGATCAAGGGTGGCGTGATTCCGCGCGAATACATCCCGGCCGTCGACAAGGGTATCCAAGAGACGCTGAAGAGCGGTGTGCTCGCGGGCTTCCCGGTCGTCGACGTGAAGGTCCACCTGACGTTCGGTTCGTACCACGACGTTGACTCGAACGAAAATGCGTTCCGCATGGCCGGCTCGATGGCGTTCAAGGAAGCAATGCGCAAGGCGAGCCCGGTCATCCTCGAACCGATGATGGCTGTGGAAGTCGAAACGCCTGAAGACTACATGGGCAACGTGATGGGCGACCTGTCGGGTCGTCGCGGCATCGTGCAGGGCATGGAAGACATGGTCGGCGGCGGCAAGATCGTGCGCGCCGAAGTTCCGCTGTCGGAAATGTTCGGCTACTCGACGTCGCTGCGCTCGCTCACGCAAGGTCGTGCGACGTACACGATGGAGTTCAAGCACTACTCCGAAGCTCCGCGCAACGTGGCTGATGCGATCATCAGCGCGAAGGCGAAGTAAGCCATACGGCTAATCATCATCGACACTTTTTGAAAGAAGAGAATCATGGCAAAAGGTAAATTTGAGCGGACCAAGCCGCACGTGAACGTCGGCACGATTGGTCACGTGGATCATGGCAAGACGACGCTGACGGCGGCGATTGCGACGGTGTTGTCG
>NZ_RBZV01000026.1 GCF_003628145.1 Trinickia fusca
GGGCGGCGACACGGTCAATCTCGTGTCAGGCAAGGATATTTCGGTCAGCGGCAGCACGATCAGCCTCGACAAGGGCAATGCGAACCTGCTGGCGGCCGGCGATGTGAATGTCGGCGCGGCAACCGAAACGCATGAGCGCAGTGCGCATGAAACGCACAGCCGCAACGGCGTGCTGAGCGGCTCGAAGGTCGCCAGCGGTATCGATCAGACCGAGACTTATAGCCAGGGCAGCACGATTTCAGCAGATGGCGTGACGCTCGCCAGCGGCCGGGACATCAACGTGACGGGCAGCCATGTCGTCGGCACGAACGATGTGACGCTGAGGGCCGCCCGCGATGCCCAGATCAAGACATCCCAGGACAGCGCTCAATCGTCCACCTACTACGAAAAGATGGAAATGGGCCTGCTGTCGGACGGCGGCTTGTCGGTATCAATCGGTTCTCGTTCGATGGCGGACAAGCAGCAGTCGGCCAGCGTGACCCATAACGGCAGCGCAATTGGCGCGCTCAACGGCAACGTGTCGATCCGTGCGGGCAACGACGTGCATGCGACCGGTAGCGTTTTGCACGCCGGCAGCGATCTCGCCGTAGTGGGCAAGACCGTCACGATCGATTCGGCTTACGACACGATGAGCTTGGCGGAGCAGCAGCAATACCGCCAGGCCGGTGTGACGGTCGGTTTGACCAATCCGGTTGTCGCGGCCGTGCAGACCGGCAAGCAGATGGTTGAAGCCGCCGGCAAAACCAACGGCGATCCGCGTCTGACGGCGTTGGCGGCGGCGACCACGGGACTGGCGGCGAAGAACCTCTATGACGGAGCAGCCGGTGGTAATTCGGCGCAGTCGCCGACAAGCGTCGGGATCAACATCTCGCTGGGCGCCAGCAAGAGCGATAGCCAGTCGCAAGCGCAGGCGAGCACGGCGCGCGGCAGTACGGTGTCGGCGGGTCGCAACGCGACGATCACGGCGTCGGGCGCCGGTGCGGACAGCCATATCAATATGATCGGCAGCACGATGTCGGCCGGGAACAAAGCGCTGCTGGCGGCAGATGGCAACGTGAACCTGCAAGCGGCGCAGAGCACCAGCAGCCAGCGTTCAACGAATAGTGGCGGCAGCTTTGGTGTCGGGGTGTCGATTGGCGTCGGTTCGCAGAATGGGATTGCCTTCACGGCGGGCGTGGCAGGCCATCGCGGGCATGCCGACGGCGAATCGCGCACGTGGACCAATACGCACGTGACGGCCGGCGAAACACTGACGATTCAATCGGGTGGCGATACGACACTCGAGGGGGCGGTGGCATCGGGCAAGCAGGTCATGGCCGATGTGGGCGGCAACCTGAATGTCGAAAGCTTGCAGGACACCGATCACTACGATTCGAAACAGCAAAGCGCGGGCGTGTCGGTGAGCGTGTGCGCGCCGCCCTTCTGCTACGGCTCGTCGAGCGTCGCGGGGAATGTCGGCCGGCAGAAGATGAACAGCGACTACGCGGCGGTTCGCGAGCAGTCGGGCATCCAGGCGGGCGACGGCGGATTCCAGGTCAACGTCAAAGGCAACACCGACCTGAAGGGCGGCGTGATCGCGAGCAGCGACAAGGCCGTGCGAGACGGCTTGAACAGTGTGACAACGGCGACGCTCACGCATAGCGACATTGAGAATCATGCCTCGTATGACGCTTCCTCGGTTGGGCTGTCGGGCGGCTATGGGGGATCGATCGGCAAGAACCAGAAAGGCACGGCTGACAACGTGAACCCGGTGGCGGGCACGACGCTGCCGAAGGGGGACGGTGGATTGTCGGTGGCGCCGCCCGTGGCGCTCAGTGCGTCGGACGATGCGGATTCGACTACGCGAAGCGGTATCAGTGGGGGTGCGATCACCATTACCGACAACGCGAAGCAACAACAACTCACCGGGAAGACGGCCGATGAGACGGTCGCGAACGTTAATCGGGATACGTCGGATACGGGCGGTGCGCTGGCGCCGATCTTCGACAAGGAGAAGATCCAGGCTGGGTTCGAGATTACGAGCCAGTTCGTGAATCAGGTGGGGACGTTCGTCGCGAACCGGGCGGCGGAGGCCGATGCGGCGAAAGCGGCCGCGAATAATCCGAACCTGACGCCGGAACAACGAGCAGTGGCGCAGCAAAAGGCCGATCAACTGTCAGCGGATTGGGGGCCTGGCGGGACGTATCGTCAGGTGCTGACGGCGCTCTCGGTCGCTGCGGGCGCCAACGTAACGGGCGGCACGGGGCAGTTCGCGCAGAACGCGACGGTGGCATATCTCCAAGCGCTCGGCACAAACCAGGTGAAGCAAATCGCCGATAACTTGCGTAGCGAGGAGGCGCGCGCCGCGCTCCATGCGATCGTGGGATGTGCGGGAGCGGCGGCGAGCAGCCAGAGTTGCGGCGCGGGGGCCATGGGCGCGGCAGCGAGTTCGGTGCTCGGCACCCTGCTCAAGCCGACTGAAGGATTGACGTCGACCGAGCGCGAAGCGCGCGACAATCTGGTGACGAGTCTGGTGGCGGGTGTTGCAGGGGCTTCTGGGCTGAATGCGGCGACGGCGGCCGGGGCGGCTAAGATCGAGGTGGAGAATAATCAGGTTGCTCCGCCGATGCAGGGGATGGTGGGCGGGGCGTCGCAGCATCTCCCGCCGGGGATTCCGGGATACAAGGGCGAAGCGAGCAAGAAAGGCGATGGGGTCATCGTCGACAATGCCACCGAGCTCGATCCAAGCGCCAAAGCGGGCCCGCTGATCTATCCGATACCTGATGCCAAGAAGATCAGTGATTGGGTTACGGAGATCATTCCGGATCAGATCAAGGGGCTGGTTGATTACATTCTTACGCAGTCGGGGAACGAAAAGTATCAGCCGAACCAGAGTGGGGTTGGGAAGCCTGTAGTCGACATAAAAATTGCCGATCAACTCGGGGAACGGGGTTGGACTGAAAACGATATTCAGGCGGTTATCAAGAATGGTGCAACTGGAACGAGTGTCGACAAGCGGTCTGCTGCGAAATCACCTGATGGTGTGGGTAGGAATGATCCTGCGACGGTATATGGAACGCCGAGTGGCTATGTTGTCGTGAACGATAGGACCGGCGAAGTTGTTCAAATCAGCAATAAGAAAGACCCTGGCTGGATCGCTGATGGGCGAATCAAATGGAATGAGGGGAAGTGAAGTGAGCGATGCAAATGAACGTATTGATCCGTGGATGCGCTACGAGGAAGCGGAGGATTTTTTTGCACTTCAGGGCAGCATCGTTATGAAACTTACCACTGAGGCAGCGATTGGTGTCTGCGAGCAAGCGGCTCAACGAGGGTTGCTGGTTTCTCGAATCGAGGGAGGCATATGGCATAACCCAGGATTTGAGGCGCGTATTGATTGCATTTGGGATGGTGGAGACCCTCCCCTTGATGTGCAGGCTGCACACGAAAACAATCTAGCTGCAATCGAGTTCATTCGGTCTGAGCTACCCGAGCATGATGCCTTTATCATTACTTCATTGCCAATAGCAGGGCGTGTGTGATGACATAGGTGGAGAACAAACAGTGGCGATTCTTGAGGCGGGAGTCGCCGGAGGCGCATCACAGTTGCTGCCGCCTGGGATTCCGGGTTGCCAACGGCAGGAGCAGCATAAAGGCGATAGCGTGATCACCGATAATGCGACAGAGCTTGATTCGAGCATTAAGTCGGGGTCATTGATCTATCCGATTCCGGACGCCAAGACGGTCAATGACTGGATCACGGTGATCCTTCCTGATCAGGCTAAGGGGGCTGGCTGGCAACATTCTCACGCAGCTGGGGAACAAAAAGTACCAGCCGAATCAGGGCGGGCTGGGAACATGAAGGAGTTCATGAATAGCCCCTGATCGGATCGCAAGTTGAACGTCAAGTGAAATTGCGGATTGGAGTTTAAATATGGATCCAAAATCAATCGTTGCCAAGAATCTGTTTTCGTCGCTGGAATATGATGAGAATTCGTTTGCTGGTATATTGCACGAACAGAGTATTTGGCAATGGGAAAAATATTGGCTACTGGAGTGGGCGCTGTATAGGCTTGCTGCAGAAGGAACGAATGACGCAGATATGTGCTTAGGAGTTTTTCAAATTTTCAGTGGCGTACTGAATGCAATATGCTCGCATCTCGATCGGGATGATCTATTTCAGATAAAAAACCTCGACCATGAAATAATCTATGATTTGCGCGAGCGGATTCTCATGGTATTTGAAGGTTTTTTTCAGACAGATGCCGGATCAATCCGCGTGTTTCGATGAGGTGAATCCATTGCTTGCGGAAAATCAAGGGAAGTGAGGGCCATGGAGTAAAATCAAACTCTTGTTGCGAGATTTAGTGCTGTTGCACGGATTTCCCGTTTTTTAGACGAAGCGTCTAGCTTTCCGGATCTTAGTCCATATCGTTATACACGCCTTCCTTGCCCCTATAAAAATCAAGGACTTATGAAGGCGGCGTCAGAGGGGAGAACAGATGCTCCTGAAACCCTACGTAGCCCTGAGGCCCTTATTTCAAGGAGCCCCGAGATCCTGCTCGAAAAATAGGCAAAAAGATGTGTATAACGGCATGCCCTCGATGTGCAAGCTGTACACGAAAACAATCTAGCCGTAATCGAGTTCATTCGATCCGAGCTATACGGTAAAGATGACGCTCACCTTGCTCCAGGGAGGCCATAATGAATAAAGATTTTCGAGTTCGGCTGCTGCTAGTATTGCAAACATCGCTTCTTGGATATATCGGCGCGAATGTTCGTGCGGTAAGTTGTGGTGTCGCCGGAGAGAATATAATGGTGCAAGTGGTGTTTGATGGGCCGATAGCTGACGAGGACAAGGAGGCGATGGACGAAGCGGGTTCTGAATTGGCATCGCACTTTGAACATGAGTTGATCGACATGCAATATATTCGCATCGACGTGCCACAGTCATTTCGCGATAACGTGTTAGAACTGTGTGTTTACCAGCGAAGAGAATAATTCAGAGGCGTAACTTGTGTAGCCCCGGAGATGCCGGAGTCGCTGTGTGGCGCAATTACTTACCATGACTGCATTGCAGACAATTGAGGGAATAGCGTGAAGACCGATGGGGATCGGTTTCATGGGTGGAATTACGCTCACAACGACATTGAGGTCTATGGCAAACGCGGGCGTCATATGGGGTCTGCGAATCCTGTAACTGGTGAGCTATATAAACCCGCAGTCCCTGGGCGACGATTGAATTGGTGACAAAATTGGAAAGGCGCGATTTACTTGACGATTTAAGTGCCAATCGACTGTCGCCCGATGAGGCCGAGCAAGTCTACGACTGGTACATGGACAACCTGACGACAGCTGATCCTCCTATCGTTGAGATGCTGGGATTCTCCAGGAAAGAATGGACGGCTCACGCTCATGGGGCGCCCTTCGAGGTAATAGCTAAGTGGCGCAAGTACGGCTGGCCGAACAAATGCTTCCTCTGCGGGGGGGGGCGATCGTGTCCGACGACTATGGATGGTTTCCGCATGTAGACGAGGGGAGGTACGGGCTTAGACACATCGTTTGCCCGAAGCCAAAGGATTGAGGATGAAACTTTAAATGATCCGGGGCGCACGGTTGAGCAATTGAATCGCGGTCCTGCCCAGCACGGATATCCGACCAATTTGGACTACTTCAGTGCACAAAAATAACTGCCGAGTATGCGGCTATGAATTGGCGTCGCCCCCTTGGGGGATGACGGAGATAGTCCATCTTGGGACATATGTCCATGTTGTGGCACAGAGTTTGGCTACGAAGATTGCACTCTGGTAAGCACTAAGAGGAAGCGGAATCTGTGGATTGCCGAGGGGTGCAAGTGGTTTGAGCCGAAAAAGAGACCACTAGATTGGGACTGCGAACGCCAATGTGAAAATATCCCCGAAGCGTTCAGATGATGCGTTGCTTGGCACTTTGCCGCGTCCGGGCGAGCGGGGACTCGACAACGGCGGGCGTGTCGGGGCGGACGCAATCCGAATTCAATCCGTCGACATTTGTGCGGCGCCAGAATCAAAATTCGATTGAATATGACATTCACGAAGAAACTGATGGGCATATCGCTTATAGCCATGCTGACATTCGGGGCGCAAGCGCAGCAGCCCCCGACGTCCGCCGACCGAACTGTGGCCGCACGCGCGAACGCGGAGCAAGATCGACAGGCGCAGCAACAACGCGAAGCACAGCAGAACGAGGCGACCGTTCAAGCACCCTCGGTGCGGTCGAAGGTTCCACACACCGGCGCGTATCTGGCGCTGCCCGCGGAAACTCCGTGTTTCCGTATCGACCGCTTCGCGCTCGACGTACCGGGTACGTTGCCCGATGCCGTAAAAGCACAGGGTGCATCCGCGTTACCGTTCGATCGCTTTGCATTCGCTCGCGAATGGCTGGACCATTACACGGGCCAGTGCGTCGGCAAACAAGGGCTCGACGTGCTCGTCAAGGGCTTGTCGCAATCGATCCTGGCACGCGGCTACATCACGACGCGCGTGCTTCTGCCCGAGCAGGATCTATCGACCGGCACCCTGAAGCTCTCGCTGATTCCCGGTGTGATCCGCCACGTGCGATTCGTCGACAACAAGCTGCGCCCCGAAGGAAGTCCCCTTGGGGGACGCCGCACCTGGAAAACCGCCTTTCCGACCCGCGACGGCGAACTGTTGAACCTGCGCGACCTCGAACAGGGCCTCGAACAGATGAAACGCGTGTCGAGCCAGGACGTGTCAATGCAAATCGTCCCCGCCGACATCCCCGGCGAAAGCGACGTCGTGCTCGACGTGAAGCGCGGCAAGCCGTGGACCGTCGTCGCGTCGATTGACAACTCCGGCACGCGTGCGACCGGCAAGCTGCAGGGCAGCCTCTCGCTGGGCATCGACAACCCGCTCGGCCTGAACGATATTTTCAGCGTTGGCGCGAACCAGGACCTCCAGTTCGGCGACAAGCGCCTCGGCTCGCACGGCTGGAACGGCTTCTATGCGATCCCGTGGGGCTACTGGACAGCGACGCTCTCCGCGTACACGAACACGTACTACCAGCAAATCGCGGGCGTGAATCAGACGTTCGTCGCGAGCGGCAATTCGAAGACAGTCGATTTCAAGCTGCACCGCGTACTGTCACGCAGCCAGAACGACGTGTTCGGCGCGCAGTTCCGGTTGTCACGCCGGTTCGGCCAAAGCTTCATCGAAGACACGGAAATCCCGCAACAGCGCCGCAACAATACATTCATCGAGTTCGGCCTGACCGATCGTCATTATTTCGGCAATGCCCAGTTCGACGGGACGCTTGCGTATCGTCAAGGAATCGGCGCGTTCGGCGCGCAAGCCAACGCAATCGCGGCGGACGGCGGCCCGACGTACCGCTACAAGATGGCCGTCGTCGACGCGAACCTGTCGGTGCCGTTCGCGATCGCACAGCGGCCGTTCCGCTACGTGACGACGCTCCACGGCCAGTACACCGGCAATACGCTGTACTACCTTGACGATCTGACGATCGGCAGCCGCTACACGGTGCGCGGTTTCGACGGAGAGACGATGCTTGCCGGCGCGCGCGGCTTCTACTGGCGCAACGAACTGCAGATACCGATCGGCCGGACCGGGCAGTCGGTCTATACCGGTATCGACTACGGCCGAGTGTGGGGGGCGCTACCGGTCGCACTCGCCGGCACGCAACTCGCGGGCGCGGTGATCGGCGTCAAGGGCAGCGTCGCGACACGCTTCGGCGGATACGGTTATGAGTTGTTTGCCGGGACGCCCGTATACAAGCCATCGAGTTTTCCGACCGCACAGGTGACGCTCGGGTTTCATGCGACGGCGCAGTTTTGACGGATACGTGACCCAGCAGCCGGACTCCTTTCGTACTAGAAGATCCCGGCGAGGGCAAGGATCTGACCGTATTGACGCGTGAAGCTGCCCGATCCGTTCAAGTCGGAAAGAGATGCTCGACCATGAAATCGACGAACACGCGCAGTTTGGGCGACAGGTGCCGGCTCGACGGCCACAGCAATCGAAACGTGCCCGCGTGACGCGTATGGGCGTCCAGTACCAGTACGAGCCGCTTTTGCTCCAATTGCCGACGCACCGCGAAGTCGGGCAGACATGCGATGCCTAGCCCTTGCTCGGCCATGTCGATCAGCGGCTCGATGGTGCTGGTGACGGCCGTGACCGGCAATGACATTCCCCGCTTGAGACCCGGGCGCAGCGGCCAAGGCTCGAGCTTGCCGCTCGTCGCATAGCGGTGGTGCAGGCAGGCGTGATGCAGGAGATCGTCGACCTTGCGCGGCATGCCGTGCTTTTTCAGGTACTGAGGCGAGGCAACGAGCTGTAGCCGGAATGTGCCCAACACGCGTGACATGAGTCGCGAATCGCTGACTTCCCCTGCACGGATCACGACGTCGAAGCCTTCCTCGATGACGTCGACGAGCCGATCGCTGAAGTCGACGTCGAGCTGTATCTCGGGGTACGCACGCATGAAGGCGCTCAGTGTCGGCACCATCAACATGCTGGCGAGTGGTGCGCTGATCCGGAGCGTTCCGCGCGGTGCGCTGCGTGATTGCGCGAGTTCCTGCTCCGCCGCTTCGATTTCGCAGAGGATGCGTCGGCATCGTTCGAGAAAGCATGCCCCGTCGGGCGTCAGGGTGATGGCTCGCGTCGAGCGATGAAAGAGCCGCACGCCGAGACGCTCCTCGAGGCGTGCAATCGCCTTGCCGATCGCGGAAGAGGACACGCCGAGCTTGCGCCCTGCCGCGGTGAACGAACGCGTTTCGGCGGCCTGAATGAAGACATTGAGCGAACCGAGGCTGTCTATGGCTTTCTCCGATTGCGGATATTTATGTCCGATATCTTGTGAACTATAGCCGGATTGTTTGAATTCGACTTCGCGCTTATCGTGATCATCGACGCATGGGTGCGTGCTCCTCGATTGGAGGACGCGCAAACGATAACCGCAATATCCCCCTATTCCTTGAGTGGCAATCGATGACTACAGGTACTTCCACACGTCAGCCAATGGCGACATTCGATTCGACGACATCATCTGAAGCAACATCGCGGCTTAGAGCGCGCTTTCCCCTTTCAGGGCTGCTTGCGCTTGCGACGGCCGCTTTCATCGGGGTGCTGACCGAGGCCCTGCCGGCGGGGCTGCTGCGACAGATGAGTGTGGGCCTCGGTGTGTCGGATGCGTTGACGGGCCAGCTTGTGACGCTCTATGCGATCGGTACGCTGTTGACTGCGATACCTTTGACCGCCGCGACGCAAGGGTTTCGGCGCCGGTCATTGCTGTTGGCCGCTATCGCCGGCTTAGCGGTGACGAATATGATCACCGCGCTGTCGACGCACTATGTGCTGACCCTTGCGGCACGCTTTCTGGCCGGCGTATCCGTGGGTCTTTTGTGGGCGCTCGTGGCCGGGTACGCCACGCGCATGGTGGACGAGCATTCGAAGGGAAAGGCGATGGCGATTGCGATGACGGGCATTCCGCTCGCGCTGTCGATCGGCATTCCCGCCGGCACGTTCATCGGCACGCTCGTTGGCTGGCGCATGACGTTCGGCATCTTGAGCGTCGCCACGGTGCTGTTGCTGGGCTGGGCGCGCCTTGCACTACCGGACTTTCCCGGCCAGAGCGCGAACGATCGATTGTCGCTTGGCGAGGTGTTCGTGCGCCCAGGCATTCGTTCGGTGTTGTTCATTACGATGGCCTACGTGCTCGCGCACAACCTGCTCTATACCTACATCGCACCGTTTCTGGCCTTGTCCAACCTCGCCGATCGCGTCGACGTCATCCTGTTCGTGTTCGGTCTGGTGGCATTGGCCGGCTTGTGGATCACCGGTGCGCTGATCGATCGCTGGATGCGTCTACTGATGCTCGCAAGCACTACGCTGTTCGTCGTGGCCGCGCTCGCGTTTGCCTACGGGAGCGGGAATCCGCTAGTGGTCTACGCTTCGGTCGGTGCGTGGGGGCTGGCATGGGGTGGCGCGCCAACGTTGTTTCAGACGGCCTCCGCGAAGATTGCAGGCGAGGCCGCCGAAGTCGCGCAATCCATGATCGTCACCGTCTGGAATGTCGCGATGGCAGGCGCGGGCATCGTCGGCGGAGCGCTGCTCGGCGCATGCGGCGCGGCATCGTTGCCGTGGGCGATGGTCGCGCTGCTGTTCGCCGCAGGGGCCGTTGCCTATTCGGCCAAGGCGCTGGACCTGCGAGCACGCTGACCGGCGCGCGGTTGTCGATGCGAGCATGGTTGGGCGGGCGGTTGTGCCTATGCCTTGCTTTGCAGCATCGCCGCCACGCCGTCGAGCATGATCTTGATGCTGTTGTCGAAAGCCTTGTCGGGATCTTGATCGTTGAACTTGCCCCAGGCGTGTGCCATGAGGGGATGGGTGGCGGCGTCGAGGGTGGCTTCGGCAGCCGAGGCGGGCGCATTCATCTTCTCGTCGGCTTGCTCTTCGAGCACCCATCCGAGGATGAAGCTGCCGAACGTCACCAGGACGGTGAGGGCCTGGTCGGGGGAGAATCCGGCATCGCACAGAAAGCGCAATTTGGCCTCGATGGCATCGAAGTGCGCGCCGCGCGGACGCGTGCCCGCATGCAAGCGGGCGCCGTCCCGATAGGCCAGCAGCGCGCGACGAAAGCTGTGTGTATTGGCCGCGAGCCAGCTTCGCCAGCTTTGACCGCGCTTGGGCAGCGAGTCGCGATGGCGCTCGAGCAGGATCGCCTCCGACATGGCGTGCAGCAACGCGTTCTTGCTCTTGAAGTGCCAGTACAGCGTGGGCGACTGCACGCCGAGGCGTTCGGCGAGCCGGCGCGTCGACAGCGCATCGATCCCGACTTCGTTGAGCAGTTCGAGGGCCGCGCGGAGCACCGTCTCGCGCGTGAGCCTCGGAGCCGATGAGGTGGGCGCTTTCTGCATATCTATCACTGATAGGGAAAATCTGGAATAATCGACCACTCTATCATCGATAGGGAGTCAGAGTGAGTCGATCCGTGGTGGTCATCATGATGGCGGTATTGCTCGATGCGGTCGGCATCGGGCTCATCCTGCCGATTCTGCCGGCGCTGCTCCGTTCGCTGGCGGGGGCGAACAGCAATATCAGCACGCATTTCGGTGCGTTGCTGGCGATTTATGCGTTGATGCAATTCCTCTTTGCCCCGATTCTCGGGGCGTTGTCCGACCGGTTCGGGCGCCGGCCGGTACTGCTGCTTTCGTTGGTGGGGGCCGCGCTCGACTATCTGTTGATGGCCGCCGCACCGAGCCTGATCTGGCTGTACATCGGGCGGGTGCTATCAGGGGTAACGGGGGCGAACCTTTCCGTTGCGACGGCCTATCTGACCGACGTGACCCCCGAAGGCGATCGTGCGCGGCGCTTCGGGCAAATGGGCGCGATGATGGGCATCGGGTTCATTGCGGGACCGCTGATCGGCGGCGCGTTGGGTGGGGTGTACTTGCGTGCGCCGTTCTTGGCTGCCGCGGCGATGAACGCGCTGAATCTGCTGCTGGCGTGGTGGGCGTTGCCGGAGTCGCGGACGGCGGCGATGCGGTCGCAAGCGGCGGCACGGCGGCTGAACCTCAATGCCTTCGCGAGCCTGCATCGCTTGGACGGCACGCCTCAGCTTATGCCGCTCGTCGGTGTGTACGCGGTGATCGTCCTGGCGGGGCAGGTGCCGGGCGTGTTGTGGATTCTGTACGGCCAGGATCATTTCGGCTGGAGTCCGATGATCGCGGGGATGTCGTTGGCGAGCTACGGCGCGTGCCATGCATTGTCGCAGGCGTTTGCCATCGGACCGATCGTCAAACGTCTGGGCGAGCGTCGCGCGCTGGTGCTGGGCTTGGCCGCGGACGTGCTCGGCTTGGTGCTGATGGCCGTTGCCACCCATGCCTGGATGCCGTTTGTGCTGCTGCCGTTGTTTGCTGTGGGGAGTATGACCATACCTGCGTTGCAGGCGATGATGGCTCGGCAAGTCGATGATGCTCGGCAAGGGGAATTGCAAGGCACGCTCACGAGCACGGCGAGTTTGATCAGCGCCGGCGGGCCGTTGGCCGTGACGGCGATTTACAGTGCGACGCGTGCGACGTTGCCGGGGGGCGTCTGGCTGCTGGGGGCTGCATGCTACTTGGCCGTGCTGCCATTGCTGTTCAATGCGCGTATGCGCACCCTGGGGCGGGCCGAGGAGCAACAGGCCGAGACGCGGGTCTGACGCAAAAAAAAAGCCCGGACGAACCGGGCTTCTGAATTGCCGCGCTAGTTGACGGATCAGCGCGGCACCTGCAAAAAAGCTTACGCCGCGAGCAGCGAGCGCAGCACGAACGGCAGGATCCCGCCGTGCTTGTAGTAGTCGACTTCGATCGGCGTATCGATGCGCAGCAGCGCTGCCACGCGTTGCGACTTGCCGTCCTTGCGACGGATCACGAGCGTGACTTCTTGCTGCGGCTTGAAGTCGTCGCCGAGACCTTCGATGTCGAACGTTTCGTCGCCGGTGATGTTCAGCGACTGCACGCTGTCGTTACCCTTGAACTGCAGCGGCAGCACGCCCATGCCGACGAGGTTCGAACGGTGGATACGCTCGAAGCTACGTGCGACGACGGCCTTCACGCCGAGCAGTTGCGTGCCCTTCGCCGCCCAGTCGCGCGACGAACCCGTGCCGTACTCTTCGCCTGCGAAGACGACCGTCGGCGTGTCTTGCTCGATGTACTTCATCGCCGCGTCGTAGATCGACAGCTGTTCGCCGCTCGGCTGATGAATCGTCAGGCCGCCTTCGACACGCGTGCCGTCCGCCTTCGCCGGGATCATCAGGTTCTTGATCCGCACGTTCGCGAACGTACCGCGCATCATCACGTCGTGGTTGCCGCGGCGCGAGCCGTAGCTGTTGAAGTCGGCCTTCTGCACGCCGTTCGCCTTGAGCCACTTGCCGGCCGGCGAGTCTTCCTTGATCGAGCCTGCCGGGCTGATGTGGTCGGTCGTCACGGAGTCGCCGAAGATGCCGAGTGCGCGCGCACCCTTGATTCGCGGGATCTCGTCGGACGGCGTCATCGAGAAGTCCTCGCCGAAGAACGGCGGTTCGGCGATGTAGGTCGACTGCGGCCAGTCGTAGACTTGGCCTTCCTCACCTTCGATCTTGCTCCACAGGTCACCCTTCTTCGTGAGCTGCGAGTAGTTCGTGCGGAACGCGTCGGCGTCGAGCGCGAACTTGAGCAGTGCGTTGACTTCTTCGCTCGTCGGCCAAATGTCGCCGAGGTAGATGTCCTTGCCGCCCTTGCCCTTGCCGACCGGCTCGGTCATCAGGTCGCGCGTGATCGTGCCGGCGATCGCGTAGGCCACGACCAGCGGGGGCGACGCGAGGAAGTTCGCGCGGATGTTCGGGTGGATACGCGCTTCGAAGTTACGGTTGCCCGACAGCACAGCTGCCGCGACGACGTCGTTCTTCGTGATCGTTTCGTTGAGCTCGGGCGTGAGGTCGCCCGCGTTGCCGATACAGGTCGTGCAGCCGTATGCCGCCACTTCGAAGCCGAGCTTCGACAGGTACGGCAGCAGGCCCGTCTTCGTCAGGTATTCGGTGACGATGCGCGATCCCGGGGCCAGCGAGGTCTTGATGTGCGGTGCGACGGTCAGGCCCGCTTCGACGGCCTTCTTCGCGACCAGACCGGCTGCCAGCAGCACGCTCGGGTTCGACGTGTTCGTGCACGACGTGATGGCGGCGATCAGCACGTCGCCGTTCTTGACGGCGATGCCATCCGAGGTCTTGTACTCGGCCTTCAGATCGGCCGGCTTCTTCGCAAAGCCGTTTTCGCCGACAGGCTTCGAGAACAGGTCGGCGAACGTCGACTTCACATGGCCGATTTCGATGCGGTCTTGCGGACGCTTCGGGCCGGCGAGCGACGGGGCGACGCTGCCGAGGTCGAGCGTGACGACCTTCGTGTAGTCGATCTGGCCAGCCTTCGGAATGCCGAACAGTTGCTGTGCCTTGAAGTAGTTTTCGAACGCGGCGATCTCGGCTTCGGTGCGGCCCGTGCCCTTGAAGTAGTCGATCGTCTTTTCGTCGACGGGGAAGAAGCCCATCGTCGCGCCGTACTCGGGCGCCATGTTGCCGATCGTCGCGCGGTCCGGCAGCGTCAGCGAGGCCGTGCCTTCGCCGAAGAATTCGACGAACTTGCCGACGACCTTTTCCTTACGCAGCAGCTCGGTGATCGTGAGCACGAGGTCGGTTGCCGTCACGCCTTCGCGCAGCTTGCCCTTGAGCTCGACGCCGACGACGTCGGGCGTCAGGAAGTACACCGGCTGGCCCAGCATGCCGGCTTCGGCTTCGATGCCGCCCACGCCCCAGCCCACCACGCCGATGCCGTTGATCATCGTCGTGTGGCTGTCGGTGCCGACGAGCGTGTCCGGGTAGTAGAGCGTCGCGCTGCCGTCGGCCTTCTTATGCACGCCGCGCGCGAGGTATTCGAGGTTGACCTGGTGCACGATGCCGACGCCCGGCGGCACGACCTTGAACGTGTCGAACGCCTGCATGCCCCACTTCATGAACTGATAGCGCTCGTTGTTGCGTTGGAACTCGAGCTTCATGTTCAGATCGAGCGCGTCTTTCTGGCGGAAGTAGTCGATCTGCACCGAGTGGTCGACGACGAGGTCGACGGGCACGAGCGGCTCGATCGACTTCGGATTCTTGCCAGCGCGCTTGGCCACACCACGCATCGCGGCGATGTCGGCCAGCAGCGGCACGCCGGTGAAGTCCTGCAGCACGACGCGCGACACGACGAACGGGATTTCGTCGACGCGCGAGGCGTTCGGCTTCCAGTTCGCGAGTTGCGCGATGTGCTCCTCGGAAATCTTCTTGCCGTCGTAGTTACGCAGCACCGATTCGAGCACGATACGAATCGACACGGGCAGGCGATCGATCTTGACGTTCAATGCCTTGCCGAGCTGAGGCAGCGAGTAGAACTTGCCTTTGCCGGCGCCGCTGTCAAATTCCTTGAGCGTTTGGTGGATATTGTGGGCCATGATTCTTCCTGTGTTTAGAGCGAGGAAATGACGTTGCTACGTTTCTTTAAACCTTGAACCAGCGTTCGAACCTTCAAATCACATACAGATCGACGTACTCGTGCACCGGCATGGCTTCGAGCTTGGCCTGGTCCAGCGAGACGTCGAGAATGGCTTGTTGCTGCTTGGCCG
>NZ_RBZV01000027.1 GCF_003628145.1 Trinickia fusca
GGAGGTCGTCGGCCAGAGCTTGGTGTCGGCGACGCTTAATACAGCGGCGTATGGGGGGAGTTTCGGGCAAGCCCTTGAAATGTCGGCAGTGAGCAACGTCGCGGCTGTAGGAGCCGGGGTGATTGGTCAGTTCAATCTCGATCACGGTTTGACTAAGGATGGGCTGCCGGGACAACTAGCGTACGTTGGCATGCACAGCGCGCTGGGGTGCGCTGCCAGCGCGGCTGAGGGGACGGGGTGTGCGGGTGGGGCCATTGGCGGGGCGGCTAGTGCGTTCTTCAACAGCAAGGTCGATCAGTTGCTGGGCGGTGATACGCCTGCTGCACTGCAGACGACGATTTCGATGCTAACTGCTGGGGGGCTGGCGGCGGTAGCGGGCGTCAATGTGCAGGGCGCAATGACGGCGGCGGAAAACGAGACACTGAATAACTACCTCAGCCATCGACGCCCGAGCCCTATGACGCCGTCGGAGCAGGAGCGCTCCGACCGTGTCGCTGCTGCGTGTTCAAGCGGAGATAGCGACGCTTGCAAGGCCGCCAGGCAGTGGGATGCACTGTCTCAAAAGCGCGATGCAGATTTAGCGAGTGCTTGTGCGGGCGCCTTCAGCAGTCCGGCCTGTCGGTCGCAGGTTGCCGCGGCGCTGGCGGCCGGTAATGATGTGCACGCCGTCAACGGCACGATGTACGCGTTCGACCCGAACGCGCCGGCGATCAAGAACCTGCCGGACAAATACGCGGGCATCTACTCGGGCTCGTTCGATGGGCAGATCGCCCAGAGCACTGCCGATGGGCTGCAACTTGTGCCGGTCGAACTGCCGGGTGTGGGATTGCTCGGCAAGATTGGCAACTGGTTTGGCCTTGGCACGGCGGACGCGAGCCGCTTAGCGGGGCCGGTGACGACATCGCTGGATTCGTCGGCAGGGGCTGCCAACTCCGTAGCAACAAATGGTGTGGGGGCTTTCGAAACGCTGTCTGCTAACGATGTCCGATTCTCCCAAAATACCGTATCGTTCAACAAAACAGATCGTCTGACGGGAGGGGCGTACACCTATGATGATTTGGTTCAGAGCATGAGAACCAATGGCTGGCAGGGTGCTCCGGTTGATGTAGTCGAGATGCCGGATGGCAATTTGACAAGTATGGACAATACACGTATTGCTGCCGCTAGAGAGGCTGGAATCAATGTTCAGGCCAATGTTCGTGGCTTCAATGACCCACTGACTTCAGAGGAGCTAAGTCGTTTTGCTAAGCCGGAGAAAGGCTTTAACCCAAAAACCTGGGGGGAGGCAATTTCGGGGCGCATTGGCAGCCAAACGGGAGGGTTCGGAAGGGTGAACCCCAACGGTGCATATCAGCCACCTCGCATAACTGGTAAACCTGGGGGGTAATGATGGAGCGTTATCTTTTTAATGAGGAGCAGTTGCCTAATGGGTTTCTGTTTCCTTGCTCCTTTCTTGAATTTGTGGCCAGAGATCCAATTCCCGATCTGGAGCCATGGTGGTTTTTTTGTAAATTCAAGGATCATGCTGATGCTTGGATAAATGCGCTTCGGCGGTTATATCCGAATCGACATTTAATTCCATTTGCAAAGATGCAGGATTCTGATGATGTCGCTTGCTTCGATGCGAGCGGACCATCCGTTGATCCACGGGTCTATTATGTTCATGCGTACGCCTCTCCCGGATGGGAGGACCGAGGCAGCGTTACCAACTTTACTGAGTGGCTTAGGGCGGCAGAGGAGGAGTCTCGCCGCTATAAATCAGAAAATCACGATGACATATGACGGCTACTCAACGATAAAGCTGGGCGGAATGTAATCAGCTAGCCACACGCCATTTTCTGCAAGAAAGAACTTGAAGCCTTGTTGGTGCATCCTCAGGGCTTCTATCTTGAGCGTTGATGGGGCTCCATATCTTTTGCCGACAGCAATGGCAGTTTGCCTGTCTTGCGATAGGTGGACATGATGGCGAGCGCCAGGTTTAATGCCTTCTTCTCGAATCGAGTGAAGAAAGCGTGTCGCCGTGCCGTGGTAGAGGTGTTCTGGAGGCTCCTTTTCGGGGTAGCGCAATCGAACATCTGTTGTCGAATGTCCTTGTAGGGCTCGGATACGCTGGCCATCGTTGGAGATGGTGAACCTCCTTTTGTCGTTGATTGCTACCACCGTTTGAATAACGCTGCGATTTATTTTATGGCCTTGTTTGTTTGCGCCAATGATAAGGGAGTCTATGTCCCCCCATCCTTGATCGTCAAGCTGTAAACCTATGGCGTCTGGCTGGTGACGGAGGACATAACTCAAGAATTTACTAATTTCGTTAAGGCGATTCTCTTCTGTGCCCATTTATTACGTTTCCTGGATCATGATCGAGGCAAGGTCAATACTACTCCTGCAGGCGGCGTCCGGGTTGGCGAGATGTATGCGAAGTGACGTAGATGGCTTCTGACGGATCAGCGCGGGGAACAATCTACAGATCAACGCGGGCAGTCTCACGAACATCGGTAGCCTGATTTCAGCCGGCACGAGCGCAAAGATCAATGTTGCGGGCCCCGTCGTCAACGAGGCACAGACTCTGAATGCCTATTGGCACTCGCATTGGGTGCAAGAGACGGGGGACTTCAGCGACGATAAGCGTCATGACATTTGGGCCTGCGGTTCGGCAGCCGACTGCACGGCGCTGTATGGCGACGCGTACACGCGCACAGGCGGCGTGATTGATCCGCCGCAGCCGGTGGGCAATATCGCTGCAACGATTCAGGCGCCGAACCTTTCGATCACCTCTGGCGGGGAGATTCAAAACGTCGGGAATGTGCTGGGCACGTCGGTGGCGCTGACGGGGCAGAAGCTCATCAACGGCATCACGAAAGCGAACACGTATACCCCGCTCGTGAATGCACCGTCGCAAGTCATTGCGCTGAGTCCGCTGACATTGCCAGGGCTGCACGTGTTGCTGCCTCACGTGATGGGAAGTGGTGTGCCCGAGAAGTTAACGGCAGGTAAGGCGTCGTACTTCGATGCGCCGCTTGCAAGCTCCCCTGGCTATAGCGCGCAAAGCCTGCTCGACAAATTGCCGTCGTCGCTTCAGCCGGGCACGACGCTGTTCTACTACAACCCGCAGGAAGAAGACCTGCTGTTGCAACAAGTGGCGATGCAACAGACGGGCAAGGCGACATTCGTCGATGGGCTCACGTACGACAGCGAACACCAACTGTCCGTGACGGAGCAGGAGAAGGGCTACCTATACAAGAACGCGCTCGACTATGCGAAGGCGAATGACCTGAAGCTGGGTCAGGCGCTGACGCAAGCGCAAGTAGGCGCGCTCGACAAGCCGATGCTCTGGTACGTACAGCAGAGCGTGCCAGATCCCAGTTGCACGACGACAGGGGTAGCCACGTGTCCGACGGTCACCGCGTTGATGCCGCAGGTGTATTTGCCTTCGAACACGCAGGCACTTGCGGCGGGCGGCAACATCATCGGCAAGGACGTGACGCTCGACTTCAAGGGCGATGGGCACGGCAGCATTCTGAATACCGGTAGCGTCACGGCGTCCGATACGCTGACGGTCGAGACGCCTTCGCTAACGAACGAAGCGAATCAGGTCGACGTAGGCCAGATCTGGAGCAAGGTCAAGGGCGGGTACATCGATACCACGGGCACGGTGGTGCAGCCGGGCGGGTTCATGAGTGCAGCGAACATGAGCCTCGATGTGCAGACGCTGAACCAGATCGGCGGTGCGTTGCAGAAGCTGAACGCCGATGGCGTGGTCGACGATGCGGGCACGAAGCAGTTGCTTGCCGCACTCGGCCAGCAGTTGGGGGGCAACTTCACGCAGCAGACGCTCACGGATCATCTGCATACGGACTTCGTGAAAGAAGAGAGCGGGCTGCCGATGGTTGTCGTTGCGGTGATTGCGATTGCAGCTTCGATTATCACGATGGGAGCGGCGGCGGCATTAGCGGGCGTCGCGATGACGACGCTGTCGGTCAGCTCGGTCGCGATCGGCGCGCTGGGTGGCATGGTTGGGAGCGCGGTGAGTCAGTTGGCGTCTGGCCAGGGCCTGAACTTTGGCGAGGTCCTAAAGAGCGGTGCGATTGGCGCATTGACAACGGGTGCGTTCGCCGCACTGGGTGCCGGTACGCAAAGCTTGCAGCAGCTCGGCAGCAAGATTGCCAACAACGTTGGTAGCGTCACGTTGTCGGACCTTGGGCAGGCGGTGGGGACGATTGCCGAGCGCGGGGTGGTGACGGCGGGTATCGATACGGCGGTCGAAGGGGGTAGCTTTGGGCGCGCCTTCGAAAACAGCGTGATCAGCGATGTTGGTGCGGTCGGTGCAGGGGCGATTGGTGCTGCGTCGATGAACAAGGATTCGGTGCTTGCCGAGGGCAGTCCCGGCTATGTGCTAGCGCATGCGGGGCTCGGTTGCGCACTGTCGGCGGCGAGCGGCACGGGGTGTGCAGGTGGGGCCATTGGGGGAGCAACGAGCGCTATCGTGGCACCGCTCGTTCGTGACGCGCTGTACGACGGGAACGAAACCGTCAAATACGAGCAGGGCGCTGATGGCTCGCTCGTGAAGGTGACGACCTACGACAACAGCACGCTGAACGGGTTGACGACAGCAGCGTCGACGTTGGCAGGCGGTGGGCTGGCTGGCGCGGCCGGGCAGAACAGCCTGGGCGGGTTGGGTGCGGCAGAGAACGAGGTCCTGAACAATTCGTTGAGCGATAAACTCCAGTCGCTGAAGAATGCGGTAACGGGTGCAGCGAACTCGGTTACATCGAGCTTGGCCTCCGGCGGGAAGCGTGCGGCGACATGGATGGCTTCACCGGACGGTCAGTTGACGATGAACATGATATCAATGGCCGGCGAATCGTCCGGTGCTGCAGGGGAGGAAGAGGGTATTATCGAGGGAGCGGAGAGCGTGTTTGCAGCGGATGAGGCTGCACTAGCAACCCGCGCTGGCGGCGCTTCTACTGTGTACCGAGTGCAGGGTGGCGTGATGCCCGATGCAAGCAAGACGCTTATCACACTCGATGGTAACGGCAACCCGATTATTAAAAATGGGACACTGAACGTCAGTATTGGCGATGCTTCGCATGCACAGTATTTCCAGACGTTGCGCCCTGGTAGCACGGTGACTTCGTTTGAAATACCTTCGTGGATGGATGATTTCATTCAAGAAAATGCAATTCCTCAATGGGGCTATAACAGTAACCCTTTGAATCAAAATAAGCTGGCTCCAAAGATTGTTGATCCAACAACTCCTGGTCGCTCTTACGAACTCCCATCTCCATGGGGACAGTGGCTGCAGGAAAATGCGATTCCGGGATCAGGGAAGGTGAAATGACAAGTCTCGAAAAAATTTTAGGGTCGGCTCCCGCTGAATTGCTTGACCCACAATACGCTGTTGCTGCAGTGCGTCACAAAGGAATCATTCATTGGCTGTTGACAAATCGCGACAACTTGGTGCTCGACTGGAAAAAATGGCGAGATGAGTTTGTTGCGGCGGGCTACGAAGTTCCTGATTTGAGCGTGGGGGTGGTTCAAAGGTCAGGCATTGTGGTTGTTGATCAAAATACAATCGATGAATTTATGAGTGTGCCAGAAGTTCATAAATTGAGTCTTCAGTTTTTGCGGCAGGCTCTCTTGCAGAGATTCCCTGGTGCGCAGTCATGGTGGGATGTGGGCTTTCTGTTTCCGATTGCCTTCGTTGATTTTGATAACAAGCGCTTTGCTGGTTTTTATCATGATGGCCCGCGCCTGGAACGCTATGTTCCTTACGGGTGGGTGGGTGAGTTTGTGGACTTCGCTAATACCTACCCTGAAGAGATATTTCCGTCGGCAGACAAATTTTGGATCGTGGACGGCAGAGATTTGCTCCATGAACTGAACAAGCGTGGTCGTGCCCTGGAGGCCAGCCGCGAAAACGCTGACAAGCCAGATTAAACACTCGGGCTGGCTCTAGGAGTCAACGCCGTAGGGACGCTCAACAGGCAGCAAAGCTCGCGCAGATTCCAAATCCCCTTGGACAACAAGCGCATGAATGCGGTGTGCCAGTGGCGTCACGTCGGTAATGTGCTGTATCCACTCCCGCACGTAGAGATCGACGGCCTGCTTGCTTAGGCCGATCTGAATAGCTCGATGTGTCTGCGGCTGTAAGAGCAGGTCCCGCTCTGGATCCCACTGGATGCGCACAGGAGCACTTTCCTTCGCATGCTGCCATTCTTTCTGACTCATCGACTCGCCTGGATGACTTGGGCAGCTATGGGCTAATGCCCACTGGAAGCCTTGGTGCAAAATATCAATCGCAAGGATACGGGCCTGCCCGGCGTCCTTCAGCGCCCAACCGGAGCGGTACATCATCCAAAGGAACGATGGCTTTATCCACGTCATCCGCTCCATCTTGAACGGTGGTGAAACGAACGTGCCATGCATCAGAGCGGCATCGGCGATGGCATCCGAGTACGCTTGATACACCCTGATGGTGCGATCGTCGTACGAGGCGCGGATTTGGCGGGGTGGAATGGGTCCTATTTTATCTGGTATTTTCATATTTTACGTTAAGCCCATATGCCACTTTAGTGGATCATAAAGGATCCCAGTCTCTGAAGTGCTGAAGCAGCCACAAGACGGCGTAGGATTCGAAGGAATGGGGTGAAATAAAAAAGACGTAAAGCGCTAAAGACCATACCAAACCGCTCATTCCGCTGTATAAGCGACCCAGCGATAAGCTGAGCGACCGTGCTTTTTACCAACTCAAATCGGCCTCTCTGCTTGATGCTGCACATCGCGCCCCCAGCTTCGGTCCAATCCTAGCACTTTAAGGGTGACTGCAGAATTGACTTGGCGACGAAAGGTTTGTTGGGGGGGCGCCGGGCATTCTCGTAGATGGTGAACTTCGCGTCCGTTAAATTTGGCCCGCTAGCCTATTTCACCCTGGACCAAAAATTTTTAACGCTTGGTACGTCCCTTATTAAATAATGAACGAGACGGCAAGTCAAGTCAGCCATGGGTGTTACCCACCCCACACCCCACCGTTCCCCCGGTCTTGATTTAACTAACCAGCCAATTAAACTGGATCCGATGAACCGGAACGCGCTCGCCTTGCGTAAGCCATTGGGCTGCCGTCGCACTGCGGCGGGCATCGGCCGCGCGTGCGCGCCACCCGGCTCTTTGCTGGAAAAGCCATGACCCATCTGCGTGTCATGGCCGCCCGCCTTTTGCCCTACGTCATTGCCATCGCACTCGCCGTTTGCCACCAAGCAGCCCCCCCACTTGGCAGGGCTATGTCGAAGGCGAATACGTCTATCTGTCGTCGTCCCAATCGGGAGCGTTGACCCAACTATCCGTGCAGCGAGGACAATTCTTTTGACCTGCTATTTGCACAGCGGTAGGCAACCGCAAGGCACATTAAGCGTTCTGAAATGAGCATCCAACTCCATTGCGGTGGGGTTTCCATTAGCGTCGCGGATTGTATGCGCTATCGCATGCACTGCGGCAATCTGGTCAGCAAAACAGGAATTGAATTTTTTGGCATCCGCCAGCGCTCGTGCTACCGCCCAAGCAGCACGCGATCCAGGTTTCAACAAGGACGTTGCCCTAGCCATCTACGCCTCCCCGGTTTTTTGCCCCCTTAGTGCCTCGACCTCGGCTTCCATGATCTGCCGAGCGGCCGCATCACCGATCAGACGAGGTAGGTAAGCCTCGTTCCACGCGGTTGCGGCCTTATGAGCAGCATCAAGCATCCTGTCTCTCTGCTCGGGTGACTCGAGGTCTAGGGCAGTCGCTACAGCGTTTAGGACGGCCGTCTCTCGACTAGATAGCAGCTCAGAGACTTTCATAATACTCTCTCGTTTTATAAGTAGAAACTCAACAACCGCGATTCCTAATGCGATTAGTGGGCCAAAGTTCAGCAAAGTTCGTAGGGCTAGGGCGGCGGCAAAACTTGTTCCGTGGGATCGGAACATTTCTTCCGCATTGCCGGGCCACGTAGCACCATTCAGCAGTTCTATCCACTGGCGCCAGACCAGTGCGTACAGCCATAACACGAAACATAGCAGCAGGTAGCCGGCTAAAAGTCCCCCATATGTCCGGACGCGCACAGAGTGCACACTTAGCGCAGGACGTGGCGTAGCTCGGCTGATCATTGACGTGTTTCCCCTTGGCTGCGCGAAGCTAGCTGCGATCCACGCTTCCTTCACGTCGGAAAATTCAGTTGGCACACCTTATAACGGTGTCTAGCCGATAATTTTGATGTCCGTCAAAGTGTCGCCGCCTAGATGTCTGCCAGATTGGCAATCTGGTGGCCAATTTTATGCTCAAAATAGTCGGAGGGTTAGTTTGTGTAGGCGGCTGAAGAGATTTTTTGATAATAATATTTTTCGATCGCTAGGCCAATTTTATTATTTATCTTCATACTTTAATTGGGAGGGTCACTTAGCCAAATCCCGAATCGGGCGGGGGAGATTCAAAACGTTGGGAATGTGCTGGGCACGTCGGTGGCACTGACAGGGCAGAAGCTCATCAACGGCATCACGAAAGCGAACACATATACCCCGCTCGTGAATGCACCGTCGCAGGTCATAGCGCTCAGTCCGCTGACGCTGCCAGGACTGCACGTGTCGCTGCCTCACGTCATGGGTAGCGGTGCACCCGAGAAGTTGGAGGCAGGCAAGGCGTCGTATTTCGATGCACCGCTTGCAAGCTCCGCGGGCTATAGCGCGCAAAACTTGCTCGACAAGTTGCCGTCGTCGCTTCAGCCGGGCACGACGCTGTTCTACTACAACCCACAAGAAGAAGACCTGCTGTTGCAGCAAGTCGCGCTTGCGCAAACGGGCAAGGCCGCCTTCGTCGATGGACTCTCGTATGACAGTCAAAACCAGCTGTCAGTGACTGAGCAGGAGAAGGGTTACCTGTACGGGAATGCGCTCGACTATGCGAAGGCTAATGGCCTGAAGCTAGGTCAGGCGCTGACACAGGCGCAAGTGAGCGCGCTGGACAAGCCAATGCTCTGGTACGTGGAGCAGACCGTGCCGGATCCCAGTTGCACAGCGACCGGCGTAGCCACGTGCCCGATGGTAACGGCGCTGATGCCGCAGGTGTACCTGGCGGCCAACGCGAGCGCGCTGTCGGCGGGCGGCAACATCGTGGCGAGCGACAGCCTGAAGCTGGACTTCGGTGACGCCAAGAGCGGCGGTAGCGTGTTGAATACGGGCACGATCGCGTCGGCGGGATCGCTGACGGTCAATACGGGAACGCTGACGAATCGCGCCAATCAGGTTGACGTTGGGCAGGTCTGGGCCAACGCCGGCAAAGACGTTGACGCGGGGTACGAGGAAACCACGGGCACGAGGGTGCAGCCTGGCGGGTTCATGAGCGCCGCGGCGGGGCAGATGTCGCTGAACGTGGCACAGCTCAATCAGATCGGCGGCTTGCTGCAAGAGGTCAATCCGGACGGC
>NZ_RBZV01000028.1 GCF_003628145.1 Trinickia fusca
CGTAGCGATAGGAGCCATTGGGGGGGCGGTGGGTGCGGAGGTGGGTGAATACGCACCGGCACTGAAGGGTGCAGACGACTTCACGAGCTTCGCGCGCGGTGCAGGTCAGGCAGCCCTGAGTAACGCGATCAGTCAGGGTGTCGATGTCGCGACGGGCCTGCAGCACCATTTCGACTGGCGCGGCGTTGCGGCCAGCGCGATTGCTGGGGGCGTTAACAGTGAAGTGGGCCAGACCAGTGTTGGCAAGGTTCCGGTGCTGGGCAATATCGTGAGCGGGGTTGCGTCGCAAACGGCCGGTGGAGTGGTTCTGGGCGGGAGCATGCGGGACCGGTTGCCGAGGATGATTGGCGCGATCGCCGGCAATACGGTCGGCAGTGAAATCGAACAGCAGGTGCAATCGAATGGTACGAGCACGCTGTATGGCGGAGGTGGCAACGTCGATGAACTGGTAGCGCAGTCGGGTTACGCGGCTGATCCTGGCAAACAGTTCGCGTGGTCGGCCAATAGCCGGTTGAATCCGGATAACGGGTTTGATACAACAGCGGCCAGCCTTGGGCTGACGCCGCAGCAAGCACGCGGCTTGATGGCGGTGGATAATGGGGCCTCGATTGTTGGTTCGTCGTTCTCGCCAGAGGTAGTGGGGTATGCTGTGCCGTATCCGCAGATTGCGGTGTCGCCGCTGCCGGAATCCAATGTACGTCTGGCGCAGACCGAAGGCGGCTTTGGTCGCGGGTTGTTTGGGCCACCACGCAACGTGTTTGAGCAAGAGGCACCGCTTTCGGAGCAATTGGGTAGGGGCGTGCGCTGGGTGGCGGATACCTTCGCGCTTGACCCGCTCAAGGAAGTGGGGAGTCAGTACCGCGATGTGTTCTCGGCGCTGGGTGGTGCGCGAGATGGTTGGTCGAGTAGCTTTGCTCAGCAGGTGATGAGCGGGGATTACGCTGGAGCGGCGCTAAGCGAAGTCGGGACGGTTGGCAGTGTGATGCCGTTGGCTGGGGCGGGGCTGAAGGGCGTGAGCTGGGCCGCGGCGGGAAGCCGAACTGAGCAAATGGCCGGGCGCTTGGTGCCAGGGCTTCAGATGAATATCGTGCCGGAAGGCTCGTCGATAGCGCTAAAACCACCTATTCCTCGAGTTAATGTCGCTGACGACTTTGCCTATAGGGAAAACAAGAATGGAAGTGTTACGTTGCAATATGGCGATCCAGAGGGCGTGCATGGTTTGATTGTGAATGTAGATCGGCAAGGTGTTCTTGGCTTTGACATTCGTTCAGCCCCTGGAGGTAGCTCGCTGTCGAATGCTTCTGGGACTGATATGTTTGCCAGTGCAATGGAACGACTCGAACGAGAAGGTGTTCAAGTAAACGCAATTCGTGGCATGTGGATTGGAGGAACCGATAGCGTGAATGCTGCTCAGTATCTATCTAACCTCGATCGTGGAATGCCTCCTCAGCAGGCAGCAGCGAATACATGGACAGGGCGCATGGTTGCACGATATGGCTACACGAACGTTGGCATGCCTAACACTGGGTACTCGGTAACAACTGTGATCTTTGGGCGGTGAGAAAGATGCTAGAGAAAATCCTTGAGGGCGAATCACCGAGCAAGGTGTTTAGAAGTTTGATCGAGGCTGACCCATCGATCGGGAATCTCCGCCTTGGCGAATTGCTGAGTGATGAGTTCGTCAATCTATCGAGTGAGGCCCAACAGCTTGTTTGGCACTGGAAGGGGCCGGGCAAGAGTCAGGGGTTGAGCGACGAAGATCTAGACGCTCTGCTTAAAGATTTATTTGGAAAAGCCGGGTACTTGTAGTTAGTGAGGAGCCAAGGGCCGCGTCAAGCGGCCCTTGGTACTTTTACGCGGCGGTGATGATGAGCCGCCCTTGTTCGGCGGTGATGCGCACGCGCTGATGAGGCGTTTACCTCAGCCCGGACGGCAAGGACGCCGACAAGGTGTTGCGGGCCCATCGTGAGAACGATGTGCTGGGCCGGGTGACGGAATACTTTGAATATGCCGATGACGGTAAAACGATCACGAAGGCCGACACGAGCGTATTCGATGCCGACAATCGGCTGATGAGGGACACGCAGGTGCTCTCACCGACAGGGCAGCCATCGCATACGGTCACGGTCACCTACGACTATCGGCTGGCTGACGGTCATGGCAACTACACGGGTGCCGATCAGGGCGTGGTGACGCACACGCAGCAGCGCGATACGGCCAACCCCAGCGTGATCGACACGGCGACCAGCTACGTCTGGTGGGACCAGGCCGAGCAAAGCAAGATCCAGGTGCGCGGGAGCGACCCGACCAATCCGAACATCAGTATTTTTGGGTTCAAGGGTAGCGCCTATGGCTGGAAGCTTGTTTGGTGCAATAGCTGCAATTCTGGTTTGCGCATATCAAGGACCAAGGTTCCGGAGAACACGCAAATTCTGATAGAGGAGAGCGACTAGAAGGCATCTATGCAAATCACCGGGGTCTGAAGCTAATATCGTAGGTTGATGGCAGCGGCAGTACGCTGGATCAAGGATTCAGCGTGCTGTGATTGTCGGCGCGATCTGGTATGGCTGGCGGACTTTATTCCTGGGGAGTTCATCAGGTAACAGATTGACGGAGTTGAGCTAAGCACTGGGTAATATGATGCCGGTGCTGTTATCGAGGGTGAAAAATAAAGAATGAGAACTTATATTCGTTTAGCAGTTTGCGTAGTTGCGGGTAGTGTCCTCTCCGGGTGCGTTTCAATTCAGCCAAAGGCGCTTAACGCTGAACAGGGTGATGTGCTGCGTGGTAAGAGTCTTGTAGTAGACGAGTATCAGACGCCATCATTTTCAGCCATGACGCCAGGAAAGGCGGTGTTTGGATTGATTGGCGGTCTTGTGATGATTGGCACAGGTAATGCATTCGTAAAGGAAAACAAGATCCGCGATCCAGCGGTGTATATTGGAAATAAGGTCGCGGGCCGGCTGGCTACCCAATATGATATGCGGGTTATGCGGAGCGATGTTGATCCGCTTAGTGACGATTCAATAGATGTGATTTCGGCTCGATATCCGGAAAGCGATTTTGTATTGGATAGTCAAACAATTAACTGGTCTTACGCTTATTACCCAACTCACTGGGATAGCTATCGGCTTATGTACAGCGTGAGACTGCGTTTGATAGACACGCATACCAAAAGCGTTTTGGCTGAAGCATTGTGCGCACGCAATCCGGAGTACGCCGACGATGCGCCGAGCCATAGCCAACTCACCGATGATGGAGGCGAATGGGTTAAGCGGCAACTGATGGTATATGCCGATGCTTGTGGTGATGAGCTTGGCAGCAAGGTGCTTGGCGTCACTGCGGAGACTGAGAAAAGTGTGGTCAAGTAGTGCAATGGTCGAATAACAGCACCGAGGGCCGCGTAAGCGGCCTTTCATGTTTCTACGCGGCGGTGATGATGAGCTTGCCGTGTTCGACGGTTACGCGCACGCGCCGATGAGGTTGAAACCCTGCCTGCTCGAGCCAGCGTCCAGCGAGCTTGAGCCAAGGGAACATTGGCGGATCTGTGTGACGTGGTGTGGTGGTCCAGGGCCGATATCACCGCGATGTTGCGCGCAAAGTAACCTTCGCGCGCGCTGCAGTACCGACAACTTTGAGCAACACGGCCAGTCAGGGCGTGGGTGTCGCGACCGGCCTGCAACAGCATTTCGACCGGCACGGCATTGCCGCCAGCGCGATTACTGGAGGCGTTGAGATTGAAGTGAATCTGGACGGTAACCGGATTGGCGATGTCAGCAAGCATGGCGCTCAACGCACCACAAGCGGAAGAAATTGCTCCGCCACTAGGCCATTCGCATAGTCCGACATATGATCGCCATAGCTATAGAGATAGTTCCGGTTCATCACCATCGGACAGACGTTTCGGTGGATGTCGCATAGCACCGGTGTCGGATCGTAGACGACCAGATCAGGGTGACGCTTTTCCAGTTGATCAATGATGGTGCGATAGGCCACGGTGCTGTCGACGTGGCTGCTGTAGGTGATGGCGCATCGCTTCGTGGCGTTGGGATTCGCAACCCCCAGCGCTTGCTGGACGAACGGCCACTGCAACGGCCTCCGGTCCACGCATTGCCGGGGATCGCGCAGTCGCGGCGTATCGAGGACCAGCATGACGCGCTTGCCTGCTCGCTGGAATGTGGTGATGGCGTTGTCCAGGCCATCGACTGCCGCGGATGGCTTGGCTTGCGACACGCCGTCGTAGGCGAATTGCTGACCGATGATATCCCGGTCGGCAGCGACAAGCGCGACGGTGGTGAGCGCCGCATTGCCAAGCAGCATGCGTAGGGCTTTGTCATTCGCCTCACGGCACAGCAAGGGATCATCGCCTGCATTTGAAGAGATGCGGGAAACGCCTACCATCGGCGCGCAGCTTGGACGTGCAATAAGCGTCCAGCTAATACCCGGTGCAGACTTCCGTACCAGCCCCCAATACAAGGCATCCGCCTTACTGTCGCCCCATACCGCGAAGTGGGAGGGCGCGCGCTTGTCCGTCGCGCAGAATGGAAAGAACTGCTGATCAGCCGCGGATACGCCGCACCGGAGATTGACGAACTCGTGTCCAGCGCCGAGCTTCGCGGTTGTCACGTCGGCGTCCGGGCTGTATCTATTGATACGGAAACCCAGTCCGCCGCACACATACGTCATGCAACCAAGGCAGGCGATCCCCAACATCAGCACGCAAGGCGCGACAAGTTTCCATTTTGCCGATGATCCGAGCCGTACCGGCCGCTCGATCACAGTTGTCGTGAACCACGCCAGCCCAATACTCACGACGACCATGCTGGCTCGCACCAGCAGAGACGGTTCGTCACCCGCAATGATGAACGCGAAGGACAACAGCGGCCAATGCCAAAGGTAGAGCGCGTAGCTGATCCTCCCGAACCATACGGCTACCGGATTGGACAGGACATATTGATTCACCGGGCCATTCGGACCTGCCGCAACCAGTGCGACTGCGCCGAGCACCGGCAAGACGGCCCACCATCCCGGAAAGGCCAGTGTCGAATTCAGCCCGACGAATGCTGCACCACACAGCAGCAACCCGGCGATCGAAACGACAATTTTGGTCGCGCGTCCGTCGCGCGACAATGCAGCCGTTGCCGATGCGATCACCAATCCCGCGCCTGCCGCGAATTCCCACACTCGACCGGTCGGCCAGTAGAACGCCGCCGAGCGATGGTGCCAAGTCAGCCAGAGATTGCAGCCGAACGAGGCAAGACCGGCCAGTGCGCAGAACAGTCCCACGCGCCGCATCCTGAATGCGATCAGAAGCAAGATCGGCCAGACGATATAGAACTGCTCTTCGACGCCGAGCGACCACAGGTGCAGCAGTGGCTTGGCGGACGAGGTTTGATCGAAGTAACCCGCTTCCGTCCACAGCGCCCAGTTCGACATGAAGCCCGCGCCCGCGAGTACGTGCTTGCCCAATTCCTTGTATTCGCCGCCCGTCAGGCTGAACCAACCCAGCGTCCAGGTCACCAGCAGCACGGTCAGCAACGCCGGGAAGATTCGCCGTATCCGTCTCGAGTAGAAGCGGGCAATCGAAAATCGATCGGCTCGCAAGTCATTCAGCAGAATTCCGGTGATCAAGTAGCCGGAGATGACAAAGAAGATGTCGACGCCGACGAACCCACCCGGCAAGGCGGTAGGAAATGCGTGAAATATGACGACAGCCAGAACCGCAACCGCGCGCAGGCCATCGATATCGGCGCGGTAAACATGCGAGCGTGCAACCGCAGCAGTAGATTCGGGGAGGGTTTTCGTCATTGTTGTACGTGGCCAAACCCGCGATGTCACCTCCCGGCTTTCGGCAGTGGGAAGCAATCCCGCAGCTTAGTGTTGTAGTGTTTGCTCAATGAGTCAGGGCGCGAATCATCGCCGCGACCCGAGCTGGGTCGGTCAGCAGAAGCGATGCGAATCAGCAGAAGCAGAAGCGAGGCAGAAACAGAAGCGGAGGCAGAAGCAGAATGGTTGTGTCTACACGTCGTGAATCGGTCTTGAACAATCTCCCGTTTCATCACTGGCCGGAAGTTCATCCGGCTCAGCTCGTGTCTTCCACCGAAGTGAACAAAAACACAGTCTTATGCCTGCCCGCTAGTTTAAGTGAGAAGCTATGTCCGGTGTTTCAGGGGGGAGGCTGCCCCACATGGACAAAATGTCGCACCGAGATGATGTGTGGCTCCCGCCTAAGCGGGAGCCACACTCACTCACGATGGAGCAGCCCCCTGAAACACCGGACACAGTCTCCCACTTAAAATAACGAGTAGGCATAAGACTGTGTTTTTGACTAACACCAAGCAGGAAATGAT
>NZ_RBZV01000029.1 GCF_003628145.1 Trinickia fusca
TCTGACAAATAGCGAAAGTATCAAGTCTCACACAGTATTGAGGAAGGTTTTGTTCGTCGAGAGATGAATATGAACTGTCAGTACGTTGAGTGAGCGACCGATTCTTAACTGAATCGAAAACAGTAACAGGTTTGAACTGAAGAGTTTGATCCTGGCTCAGATTGAACGCTGGCGGCATGCCTTACACATGCAAGTCGAACGGCAGCGCGGGCTTCGGCCTGGCGGCGAGTGGCGAACGGGTGAGTAATACATCGGAACGTGTCCTGGAGTGGGGGATAGCCCGGCGAAAGCCGGATTAATACCGCATACGCTCTACGGAGGAAAGCGGGGGATCTTCGGACCTCGCGCTCAAGGGGCGGCCGATGGCGGATTAGCTAGTTGGTGGGGTAAAGGCCTACCAAGGCGACGATCCGTAGCTGGTCTGAGAGGACGACCAGCCACACTGGGACTGAGACACGGCCCAGACTCCTACGGGAGGCAGCAGTGGGGAATTTTGGACAATGGGGGAAACCCTGATCCAGCAATGCCGCGTGTGTGAAGAAGGCCTTCGGGTTGTAAAGCACTTTTGTCCGGAAAGAAATCCTTGACCCTAATATGGTCGGGGGATGACGGTACCGGAAGAATAAGCACCGGCTAACTACGTGCCAGCAGCCGCGGTAATACGTAGGGTGCGAGCGTTAATCGGAATTACTGGGCGTAAAGCGTGCGCAGGCGGTTCGCTAAGACCGATGTGAAATCCCCGGGCTTAACCTGGGAACTGCATTGGTGACTGGCGGGCTAGAGTATGGCAGAGGGGGGTAGAATTCCACGTGTAGCAGTGAAATGCGTAGAGATGTGGAGGAATACCGATGGCGAAGGCAGCCCCCTGGGCCAATACTGACGCTCATGCACGAAAGCGTGGGGAGCAAACAGGATTAGATACCCTGGTAGTCCACGCCCTAAACGATGTCAACTAGTTGTTGGGGATTCATTTCCTTAGTAACGTAGCTAACGCGTGAAGTTGACCGCCTGGGGAGTACGGTCGCAAGATTAAAACTCAAAGGAATTGACGGGGACCCGCACAAGCGGTGGATGATGTGGATTAATTCGATGCAACGCGAAAAACCTTACCTACCCTTGACATGGACGGAATCCCGCTGAGAGGTGGGGGTGCTCGAAAGAGAACCGTCGCACAGGTGCTGCATGGCTGTCGTCAGCTCGTGTCGTGAGATGTTGGGTTAAGTCCCGCAACGAGCGCAACCCTTGTCCTTAGTTGCTACGCAAGAGCACTCTAAGGAGACTGCCGGTGACAAACCGGAGGAAGGTGGGGATGACGTCAAGTCCTCATGGCCCTTATGGGTAGGGCTTCACACGTCATACAATGGTCGGAACAGAGGGTCGCCAACCCGCGAGGGGGAGCCAATCCCAGAAAACCGATCGTAGTCCGGATTGCACTCTGCAACTCGAGTGCATGAAGCTGGAATCGCTAGTAATCGCGGATCAGCATGCCGCGGTGAATACGTTCCCGGGTCTTGTACACACCGCCCGTCACACCATGGGAGTGGGTTTTACCAGAAGTGGCTAGTCTAACCGCAAGGAGGACGGTCACCACGGTAGGATTCATGACTGGGGTGAAGTCGTAACAAGGTAGCCGTATCGGAAGGTGCGGCTGGATCACCTCCTTTCTCGAGCTTAGCGCTCCAAATCTAAGTACTCACGCTTATCGGCTGTAATAAGACAGACTCAGGGGTCTGTAGCTCAGTCGGTTAGAGCACCGTCTTGATAAGGCGGGGGTCGTTGGTTCGAATCCAACCAGACCCACCATCTTTGTCTGAGGCGAGCAACCCTTGATGTCATCTGTATGGGGGCATAGCTCAGCTGGGAGAGCACCTGCTTTGCAAGCAGGGGGTCGTCGGTTCGATCCCGTCTGCCTCCACCAATCCCCAATGGGAAGCGTTTGGATTGAATGCTTGCCATTGGCGATTGAGCCAGTCAGAGCGATACGCAAGTATCGGCTGTCGATCTTTAACAATCTGGAAGAAGTAGTAATGGATATTGGAAGCGTCTATGAGATGGACGTGGAAAATATCATGGGTAGTGATTGTATCAATGTATGAAAAGTGATCGAAAGATGACTTTGTGGATCGCGTAAGCGAGACACAAAAGTTCTCAACGAGATGACTTGGAATACGGCACAACGCGAGAACTCAATTCCTGTAACGATAGCGAATCGAAAGAGACGCACTCGTTATAGGGTCAAGCGAACAAGTGCATGTGGTGGATGCCTTGGCGATCACAGGCGATGAAGGACGCGGTAGCCTGCGAAAAGCCCCGGGGAGCTGGCAAACAAGCTTTGATCCGGGGATGTCCGAATGGGGAAACCCACTCCGTATGGAGTATCCATAGCTGAATACATAGGCTATGTGAAGCGAACGCGGTGAACTGAAACATCTAAGTAACCGCAGGAAAAGAAATCAACCGAGATTCCCAAAGTAGTGGCGAGCGAAATGGGAAGAGCCTGTACGTGTTATTTGTGTTGTTAGCTGAACGCTCTGGAAAGTGCGGCCATAGCAGGTGATAGCCCTGTAAGCGAAAACAGCATGAAAGGACTAAGCGTACGACAAGTAGGGCGGGACACGTGAAATCCTGTCTGAAGATGGGGGGACCATCCTCCAAGGCTAAATACTCGTGATCGACCGATAGTGAACCAGTACCGTGAGGGAAAGGCGAAAAGAACCCCGGGAGGGGAGTGAAATAGATCCTGAAACCGCATGCATACAAACAGTCGGAGCCTCGTAAGGGGTGACGGCGTACCTTTTGTATAATGGGTCAGCGACTTACGTTCAGTAGCAAGCTTAACCGATTAGGGCAGGCGTAGCGAAAGCGAGTCCGAATAGGGCGTTCAGTTGCTGGGCGTAGACCCGAAACCAAGTGATCTATCCATGGCCAGGTTGAAGGCACGGTAACACGTGCTGGAGGACCGAACCCACTAACGTTGAAAAGTTAGGGGATGAGCTGTGGATAGGGGTGAAAGGCTAAACAAACTTGGAAATAGCTGGTTCTCTCCGAAAACTATTTAGGTAGTGCCTCGTGTCTCACCTTCGGGGGTAGAGCACTGTCATGGTTGAGGGGTCCATTGCGGATTACCTCGCCATAGCAAACTCCGAATACCGAAGAGTGCAATCACGGGAGACAGACATCGGGTGCTAACGTCCGGTGTCAAGAGGGAAACAACCCAGACCGCCAGCTAAGGTCCCCAAATATGGCTAAGTGGGAAACGAAGTGGGAAGGCTAAAACAGTCAGGAGGTTGGCTTAGAAGCAGCCACCCTTTAAAGAAAGCGTAATAGCTCACTGATCGAGTCGTCCTGCGCGGAAGATGTAACGGGGCTAAGCCATATACCGAAGCTGCGGATGCGTGCTTGCACGCATGGTAGGAGAGCGTTCCGTAAGCCTGCGAAGGTGCACTGTAAAGTGTGCTGGAGGTATCGGAAGTGCGAATGCTGACATGAGTAGCGATAAAGGGGGTGAAAGGCCCCCTCGCCGTAAGCCCAAGGTTTCCTACGCAACGTTCATCGGCGTAGGGTGAGTCGGCCCCTAAGGCGAGGCAGAAATGCGTAGCTGATGGGAAGCAGGTCAATATTCCTGCACCATTGTTAGATGCGATGGGGGGACGGATCGCGGAAGGTTGTCCGGGTGTTGGAAGTCCCGGTCGCTGCATTGGAGAAGGCGCTTAGGCAAATCCGGGCGCATAATTCAAGGGTGTGGCGCGAGCGGCCTTGAGCCGCGAAGCAATCGGAAGGGGTCCCAAGAAAAGCCTCTAAGCTTCAGTCTAACAATGACCGTACCGCAAACCGACACAGGTGGGCGAGATGAGTATTCTAAGGCGCTTGAGAGAACTCGGGAGAAGGAACTCGGCAAATTGGTACCGTAACTTCGGGATAAGGTACGCCCTTGTAGCTTGACTGGCCTGCGCCAGAAGGGTGAAAGGGTTGCAATAAACTGGTGGCTGCGACTGTTTAATAAAAACACAGCACTCTGCAAACACGAAAGTGGACGTATAGGGTGTGACGCCTGCCCGGTGCCGGAAGATTAAATGATGGGGTGCAAGCTCTTGATTGAAGTCCCGGTAAACGGCGGCCGTAACTATAACGGTCCTAAGGTAGCGAAATTCCTTGTCGGGTAAGTTCCGACCTGCACGAATGGCGTAACGATGGCCACACTGTCTCCTCCCGAGACTCAGCGAAGTTGAAGTGTTTGTGATGATGCAATCTCCCCGCGGCTAGACGGAAAGACCCCATGAACCTTTACTGTAGCTTTGCATTGGACTTTGAACCGATCTGTGTAGGATAGGTGGGAGGCTATGAAACCGGAACGCTAGTTTCGGTGGAGCCGTCCTTGAAATACCACCCTGGTTTGTTTGAGGTTCTAACCTTGGCCCGTCATCCGGGTCGGGGACAGTGCATGGTAGGCAGTTTGACTGGGGCGGTCTCCTCCCAAAGTGTAACGGAGGAGTACGAAGGTACGCTAGGTACGGTCGGAAATCGTGCTGATAGTGCAATGGCATAAGCGTGCTTAACTGCGAGACCGACAAGTCGAGCAGGTGCGAAAGCAGGTCATAGTGATCCGGTGGTTCTGTATGGAAGGGCCATCGCTCAACGGATAAAAGGTACTCTGGGGATAACAGGCTGATACCGCCCAAGAGTTCATATCGACGGCGGTGTTTGGCACCTCGATGTCGGCTCATCTCATCCTGGGGCTGTAGCCGGTCCCAAGGGTATGGCTGTTCGCCATTTAAAGAGGTACGTGAGCTGGGTTTAAAACGTCGTGAGACAGTTTGGTCCCTATCTGCCGTGGGCGTTGGATATTTGAAGGGGGCTGCTCCTAGTACGAGAGGACCGGAGTGGACGAACCTCTGGTGTACCGGTTGTCACGCCAGTGGCATCGCCGGGTAGCTATGTTCGGAAGAGATAACCGCTGAAAGCATCTAAGCGGGAAACTCGCCTTAAGATGAGATATCCCCGGGGACTTGATCCCCTTGAAGGGTCGTTCGAGACCAGGACGTTGATAGGTCGGGTGTGTACACGCAGTAATGCGTTCAGCTAACCGATACTAATTGCCCGTACGGCTTGATCCTATAACAAGTGTGTTTCTACACGCTCAGGATTGAGTCCGCATTCGTGCCGCAATCACTACCTCATTACACACAATACTTCTTCCCAGATTGGCTGGTCGC
>NZ_RBZV01000003.1 GCF_003628145.1 Trinickia fusca
GGCAGCGGCAGCGGCAGCGGCAGCGGCAGCGGCAGCGGCAGCGGCAGCGGCAGCGGCGGCAGCGGCAGCGGCGGCAGTGGCGGCAGTGGCGGCAGCGGCGGCAGCGGCGGCAGCGGTCACGGTGGCAGCGGTCACGGTGGCAGCGGTGGCAGCGGCGGCAGCGGCGGCAGCGGTGGCAGCGGTGGCAGCGGCGGCAGCGGCGGCAGCGGCGGCAGCGGCGGCAGCGGCGGCAGCGGCGGCAGCGGCGGCAGCGGCGGCAGCGGTCACGGTGGCGGCAGCAGCGGCGGCGATGGCGACGGCAACGGACACGGCAATGGCAACGGCAATGGCAACGCCGGCCACGGCGACGGCAGCGGTCAAGGCGGTGGCAATAGTGGTGGCCAGGGCAATGGCAACGGCCACGGCGGCAATGGCCACGGTGGCAATGGCGGAAATGGCCACGGCGGTGGCAACGGCCACGGGCATTGACCCAGGCGAAACGACGGCGCTATCGCGCCGTCGCTCAAACCTGCAACATGTTGGACGGCGCGCTTCCCCGCCCTCACGAGTCGATCACAACATCTCGAGCGGCCGCTTCGATCGAGGCGGCTTGAAGAACGCGTCGATCGCCGCCCGCTCGTCCTCTCCGAGTCGTAGATCGAGCGCGCGGCGATTCTCTTCCACGTGTTCGACGCTACCGGCCTTCGGAATGGCGCACACACCGGGCTGAGCAAGCACCCATGCAAGCGCGACCTGAATCGCCGATATCCCGCGCGCATGCGCGATCTCGTCGAGTACCGAACGTTTCGGCAAGCGCAGATGATCGATCGGGCTATATGCCATCGCCGGCATCCCCCGCTCCCTCATCCACGGCAACAGATCGAACTCGGCCCCGCGCCGCGCGACGTTATAAAGGATTTGATTCGTTGCACAGGCCGCACCTCCCGCATCGACGAGCTCGCGCATATCGTCGACGTCGAAATTGCTGACGCCCCAGTAACGAATCTTGCCGGCACGATGCAATGCCTCGAATCCTTCGATCGTCTCCTCGAGCCCGAACTGGCCACGCCAGTGCAACAGATAGAGATCGAGCCGATCCGTCCGCAAGCGTCGCAAACTCGCCTCGCACGCGGCCACCACGCCACGCGCGCTCGCATTGTGCGGATAGACCTTGCTGACCAGAAACACCTGTTCGCGCAACCCGGCCAGCGCCTCGCCGAGCAGCGTCTCGGTGGCGCCTTCACCGTACATCTCGGCTGTATCGATAAGGGTCATGCCGAGCTCGATGCCGGCGCGCAGCGCTGCAATTTCCGCCGCGCGCCGCTTCGGATGTTCACCCATCTCCCACGTGCCCTGCCCGAGCTTCGCGATTCGTTCGCCGCCCGGCAGCGTGACAGAGTCGTCGTGCGTCATGCCGCTCTCCTTCGTTGTCGCGATGCGTTCGAGTTTAGCGGCCCGCACGCCGACCAGCTGATTCGATCCGAAAAGGTCGCCATCACGTACAGCCGGGCATTGATGACTTAGAATGGCCGCTTGCCCTATGCCTGTGCCTATTCCATGAACGCACCCTCGGAAGACCGTTGGCGCGACCTGCGCCCGGACCCGGACAACGACACGCCGCTTTATCTCCAACTCGCCCGCAAGCTCAGCCATGCGATCCACGAAAGCCGCTGGACCGCGGGCGAAGCCCTGCCGTCCGAACGCGTGCTCTCCGAAGCGCTCGGCGTCTCGCGCATCACGGCCCGCAAGGCCATCGCGCTGCTCGTCGAGCAAGGGCTCATTCGCCGCACGCAAGGAGCAGGCAGCTTCATCACGCCGCGCTACGACGATCCGCTTTCGCGCTTGTCGAGCTTCAGCGAAATGCTCCGGCAGCGCGGCTTCACGCCCAGCTCTCAATGGCTTTCGCGCGAAATTCAGCCCGCCAACCGCGAAGAAGTGATCCAGTTGGGGTTGTCGCCCGCGGCTGCCGTTGCACGCCTGAAACGTCTGCGTCTGGCCAACGGCATCGTGATGGCCGTCGAGAATTCGACGTTGCCCGCCTCCGTCGTACCCGATCCGCATGCGATCGGCGATTCGCTGTACAGCTACCTCGAACAGCGAGGCCACGCGATCGTGCGGGCGCTGCAGCACTTTCGCGCCGTCAACGCCAGCGACGAGCTCGCCGGGCAGATGGGCATCGCGCCGCACGACGCGCTGCTGCTGATTACGCGTATCGGCTACACGGCCGACCAGCGCGCCATCGAACTGACCGACACGTACTGCCGTAACGACTACTACGACTTCGTCGCCGAGTTGCGCAAGTAGACGTACCGTGCACCATGCACATCGGCGGATGAACGCATGCGGCTCGTCCAATGACGTTGCGCATGCGTTCTCGTGGGCGCTGAACGTCGTGTGTGTCAGCCGAGCCAGCGCGGCTCATGCGTGCCCACCGGCACCGGCGGGCAACTGAAACGCGGCGGCGTCGCCGACATCGTCTCGGCCGGTGCGACGGCGGCCACGCTGCCGAACGGCGATGCGACGTGCTGTATGCAGTCGGGTACCTCCTCGCGTTTCACGTCGGCGGCGCGCCAGCCATCGTCGATGGTGCCGAACGACTGCAACCAATGCCCCGTTTGCGCCAGCGACAGCCGCACATGCCAACTGCCGCCCTCGACGGCACGACGCGCCAGCGCGACCATCGCGCCAAACGCGGCCAGATAGCCCGTCGCATGATCGAGTGCCTGGCACGGCAGATGTTTGGGTGCGCTCGCACTTGCCGCCTCGCGCTCGGTCCACGCAATGCCGCTCGCCGACTGCACCAGACTGTCGAAGCCGCGGCGCATCGCCCACGGCCCTTCGCGGCCATATGCACTGACCGAGACATAGACGATGCCGGGCTTGACCCGCGCCAGCGCTTGCGGGGAGAACCCGCGCGCCGCCAATGCATCGGGGCGATACGACTGCAGGAAGACATCGGCCTCCTTGGCAAGCCCCAGCAGCGCATCGCGGCCGCTCGTGTCGCGCAGGTCGAGCACGGCCGAGCGCTTGCCGCGCCCGTTGTCGATGACGAGCGGTGCGACGTTCGGCAGATGCGGACCGTTGATGAGTAGTACGTCGGCGCCATGCTGCGCGAGCGTGCGCCCTGCGACAGGCCCCGCGATGATACGGCTCAAGTCGAGCACGCGCGTGCCCGTGAGCGGTTGCGCAGCACCTTGCGTCGCTGCTTCCCGTCCGATCGGCAACGGCGGCGCATCACCGATGCGCTCGATTTCGAACAGTGGCAACGCGGCAACGGCTGCCGCTTGTTCATGCGCGGCCCATTCGTTTGGACTGCGAATCAAGGCCGCGCACAATCCTGCATCGGCGAGTGCCTGATCGAGCTCAGCGCCATCCCTCCCGCGAATGGCTTTTACCACGGCCTCGTATTCGTTCGCACAGCCGAGCAGCTTGACGACACCTGCGCGGTGATGCGCGAAGTTCGTATGCAACTGGATCCATTCACCATCGCGCGTCTCGTAAAAACCCGTCAAGGGATCGCGTAATTCGGGCGCCGGCCCTTCGTCGATGCGCAAGTATCGTTCGCTGCGAAATGCTGCAAGCGCGCGGCGCATCGTGACCCTGATGCGCTGCCCCCGGCCCGTGCGCAAACGATGACACTGCGCAGCGGCCAGCGCCTGCGCACCGATCGTCGCGCTTGCGAGCGTGCCGACACGATAGACCGACGGCAGGCCCGGGTCTTCGCCTTCGAAGTGGATATCGTCCACGGCTGCGCGATCGCAGCCAGCCAGGGACCACAGATGGTCGAGAGCGCTAAGCGGTGTCATGTTCGGCGAAAGACCGTAGTCGAGCTGCAAACGAGTCTAGAATCGCCGGCCATATCGATCAATCTTGATTCAAATAATCAACCTGTCTCGATCTGTTCCAGGCGCTGCTTACGCTAGTGCCCGGCGCGGCATCAACCCGAGCACGCGGCGAGCCACGCCGGGCTGCGCGCGCGAGCCGATGCTCGCGGCCGTCATACGGACGTCGCCACGCCCTGCGCCAACCCATGCCCGTGCGCCGGCCGGCAACCGGAACGATTGCCCCGTGTCGAGCCAATAGTCTTCGGCATCGCCCTCGAGCGTCAGCCACAACTGCCCTGCCGTCACCGTCACGACGAGCGGCCTTGCAATCGACCAGACCGTCGCGGGCTCGTCTTGCTCCATTTCGAATATGCGGATTTCGCGCATCGCGAGGCTCCTTCCCAAAGTGCGTACTGTCAGAGCATTATTGCGACACACCACGTACAATCACATGCACAGTTCCGAACAGTTTTATCTAAACTGTGCAGCTAAAAAAACGAACAGTCTGGAGCGCGGATGAAGCTCGAACTCGATCGCGGCACCGGCGTGCCGCTGACGGACCAGATCGTCGCCGGCATGGAGCACTGGATTCGCTCGCGCGAGGCGCATGCGGGCGCGAAACTGCCGTCCATTCGCGCACTCGCGGCCGAATACGGCATTAGCCGCTTTCCCGTCATCGAGGCCTACGATCGCCTCGTCTCGCTGGGCTACGTCGAATCGCGGCACGGCTCGGGCTTTTACGTGAGCGGCCATGCGCACGCGCTGCCGAACAATTACGGCACGTCCGATCCACGCCGCGCCGAGGACGAATCGAGCTACATCCTGCAGCAGTTCAACCACCCCGGCGATACGCTGAAGCTCGCGAGCGGCTTCATCCCTGAGGCGTGGCGCGACATGGAAGGCATTGCGCAAGCGATTCGACATGTCGTGCGGACCGATCGCGCGAGCACGATCGATTACGCCACGCCACTCGGCTGCGCCGCGCTGCGCGAGCACTTGCAAGCACGCATCGCGCCGCTGGGCATCCGCGCCGATACGTCGCAAATCCTCACCACGTTCGGCGCAAGCCAAGCCGTCGATCTGATCGTGCGCTATCTGCTCAAGGCCGGCGACACGATGTTCGTCGAAGACCCGGGCTACTACAATTTATTCGGACTCCTCAAGCTTCACGGCGTGAACGTCGTCGGCATTCCGCGCACGCACGAAGGCCCCGACCTCGACGTGCTGCAAGCCGAACTCAAGCGACACCGTCCACGCGCGATCTTCATCAACACCGTCTTTCACAATCCGACCGGCACCGTGGTCACACCGGCTGTCGCCTTCCGTCTGCTGCAGCTGGCGCGCGAGTACGGCTTCATGATCGTCGAGGACGACATCTACGCCGATTTCCAGGCAAGCCCGACCGACCGCCTCGCCGCGCTCGATCAACTGGAGCAGGTCATCTACATCGGCGGGCTCTCGAAGACGCTGTCCTCGTCGCTACGCATCGGCTTCGTGGCCGCGAGCCACGCGATCGTCAAACACCTCGCCGACATCAAGATGCTCACGAGCATCAGCGGATCGATGTTCGGCGAATCCGTCGTGCTCACCATGCTCGAGCGCGGCGCCTATCACAAGTTTCTCGACCGGTTGCGCCGGCGTATGAGCGAGGCGCTCGGGGCGACCGCGCAGACGCTCGAATCGTACGGCTGGCAACTGTTCGCAAGGCCTTCGGGCGGTAAATTCCTGTGGGCGCGTGTCCCGCACGTCGCGGACTCGCAGCGGCTCGTGCAATGCGCAACCTCGTGCGACGTGACCGTGGCGCCGGGCAGCTACTTCCGCCCGCATGCGCAAACCAGTCCGTGGATTCGCATCAACGCGGCATTTGCAAGTGATCCGCGCGCGAAAGCGTTCTTCGAGCGAGCCGCACAACTCGCGCCCGATGACCTCGAAGCGACCGCGCGCGAACCCGCCTCGATTGATTGAGCGCGCAACCAATCGAAGCAAAAAATACAGATCGGCCTAAACTTGAAGCCGCGTCCTGCGCATGCCCCGCTCGCCTACCCAACACCGAGCCGCAACGCACCGAAATTGTGCAAGCTCGCGCGAAACGGCATGAGAACGGTCCGGCCCGTCCGTCGCAAGTCGTTGCCGGTCAAGGCTCAGAAGGCTTTTTTTGATATTGCGCATGGAACTTGCTGGTTCGTGCGATAAAGTGAGCGACTCGCCTCGCCTTGCGCGCCGCGTTTTCCCCATACGTCAGTCATAAGCATGATCGAACTCGATCCCCCCGGCTTCCAGCCGCCGCGCCCCGTTGCGGGCGACGCCGACACCCGGCGTACCGTCGTCTACGGCGGCTACACGGTGTTCAGCGTATTCCAGCCGGTGTTCTCGGTGTCACATCGCCGGGCGATCGGCTATCACGCGTCGCTACGCGTGCACGACGAGGAAGGCAGGCAGGTGCCGTCGCACGAAGTGTTCACGCAGGCGGCTCGGCGCGGTGATCTGCTCGAACTCGGCCGGCTTGCCGAGTCGCTGCACCTGGGCAACTTCAGCGCATTCGACAGCCACGACGAGTGGCTCTTCCTGAGCCTGCATCCGGCCGCGCTGATGGACACGAGCTACGGCGACGCCCTGCTCGCGGGCCTGAAGGCATTGGGCTTGCCGCCGCAACGCGTCGTGCTCGAAGTGCCCGAGCAGGCCGGCGGGGAGACGAGCCGCTTCGCCGAAATCGTCGACTGTCTGCGCAAATCGGGCTTTCTGATCGCGCTCGGCGGATTCGGCGCCAAACACTCGAACATCGATCGCGTCTGGCATCTCCATCCCGACATCGTCTCGCTCGATCGCTGCATCCTCGCACAGGCAAGCGAGCACTCCCATATCGAACGCGTGCTGCCGGGGCTGGTCTCGCTGCTGCACGAGTCGGGGCAGCTCGTACTGATGGGCGGGCTCACGACCGAGCGCGACGCGTTGATCGCGCTCGAATGCAACGTCGACTTCGTGCAAGGGACGTTCTTCGCAGGCCCCAGCGTCGAGCCCGTCGAGCCGCGCGTGGCGGCGCAATTGATGGATGCGCTGTCGGCCAAATTGCGCGAGCGCGTAGCGGCACGCGAGCGCGCGCAAGCGGCGCGTCTCGCACCGTACGTCACGGCACTCGAAGAAGCCTCCCTGCGCGTGGTGGGCGGTGAGCCGGTCGACACGGGCACCGAGGCGCTGCTCGCGTTGCCCGATACCGCGCGGTGCTTCCTGCTCGATGCGCAGGGCCGTCAGATCGGCGACAACATCCTGCCGCCGGGCCGCGTGTCGCGCCGCGCGAAGCGTTTCAGCCCGCTGCTGCATTCGGAGGGGGCCAGCTGGGAACGCCGCCCGTACTTCATCGAAGCGGTGCGTGCGCCGGGCCACGTGCATCTGACCGCCCCGTATCTGTCGATCAACGAAGCCCATCTGTGCGTGACCGCTTCGATCGCCGCGCAAACGGCGCAAGGCTTGCAGGTGCTGTGCGCCGACATCAACTGGGATGCGACCGCGCACGTTCGCTGAACCTGGGCGACTCAAGCCGGCGCGGCCTTGAGCAACGCGTTTTCGGCACCGCGCGCATCGTCGATGCATGACGCACGTACACGCGCAAGCAAGCGCGCGACCGCGCTTGCGCCGAACGCCTCGTTGACCTCGCGCAGGCGCGCCGCATCGGTCAGCAAATGGATGCGGCCGATACATACGCCGGCGAACGACACACCGACGAGCCCGACGATCTCGAGCCCCCGCATGAGCGCGATGCATAGGCCGCCCGCTCCTACGAGTGTTTCCGCACGGACCATACCGCGCCCCGCGAGCGCCGCGGCCGAGCCGATGAGCGCCTGTGCGGCGAGGCTCGCCGTGGTGACGGGCGGCGCATCGAGCGCATCGGTCACCAGCACCGTCGATTGCGCAAACAAGCGCATCGCCCCGGTTTCATCACACGTTTCGATCGCCGTACGCAAGCATTCGATCGTTTGCATGCGCGTCGCCAGATGCGTCGGGTCGAACGGCAAGTCGGCCTTGCGCTGCAGGCGAGCGCGCGCCCGATGCATGAGTTGGCGGCAATGCGACGGCGTCTTGCCGACGACGTCCGAGATCTGCTCATAGTCGCAGTCGAATGCCTCGTGCAGCACGAACACCGCGCGCTGGTCGGGCGAAAGCTTCTCGAACAGCAGCGCGAGGCCATGCAGGAACGACGAGGTGCGAGACGCTTCGTCCTCGGCGGACGGCGCCCTATTCTCGAGCCAGGGCTCGGCCAGCCACTCGCGCGTGCGGGCGTCGCGTTCCGACCTCAAGCGGCGCAAGCGATCGATCGCGAGCCGTGTCGTGACCGTCGTCAGCCACGCGAGCGGCTCGTCGAGCGCATCGACGTCGGCCGTGTGCCATTTGAGCCACGCTTCCTGCACCACGTCCTCCGCTTCGGCACGGCTGCCGAGCATCCGATAGGCAATGGACACGAGCCGCGCCGAAGCGGCTCGGAAACCGGGTGTCTTGTCGATGGGTCGTTGCGTCATTCGTCACGCTCCAGGCGTCGTCCTCGTCGTGGCTGCGCGCGTCGCACAGCGTCTACCGCGTTGACGTTCGAGTTCATCGCGACGTGACAGCCGCGCAATATTTTTTTACGGGCCGTCCGCTGCATTTCTCGCTCAGTCTTGTCACAATAGGTTCGATCCGTGCGTCATGTGCTTCGAGCGCCGTGCGTCACGCATGCGCGGCCACCGTCGACCATTCATGCGAGGAACGCCATGCATCCCTACCCTTACAGCCAGCTCGTACCGACCGTCATCGAAACCTCGGGCCGCGGCGAGCGCGCCTACGACATCTACTCCAGACTGCTGCGCGAGCGCATCGTCTTTCTCGTCGGCCCCGTGAACGAACAGACGGCCAGCCTCATCGTCGCGCAGATGCTGTTCCTCGAATCGGAGAACCCCGACAAGGATATTTCCTTTTACATCAACTCGCCGGGTGGCTCGGTTTATGACGGTCTCGCGATCTTCGACACGATGCAATTCATCAAGCCCGACGTCTCGACGTTATGCACGGGCTTCGCCGCCAGCATGGGCACGTTTTTGCTGGCAGCCGGCGCCAAGGGCAAGCGTTTTGCGCTGCCCAACGCGCGCATCATGATTCACCAGCCGTCGGGCGGCAGTCAGGGCACCGCAGCCGACATCGAGATCCAGGCCAAGGAAGTGCTGTTCCTGCGCGAGCGGCTCAACCAGGTGCTGGCCGAACGCACGGGACAATCGGTCGAGCAAATCGCAAAGGATACCGATCGCGACAATTTCATGTCGGCTCTAGCAGCCAAGGAATACGGCCTCATCGACGACGTGCTGACCGACCGCGCGGCCTTGAGCGACATCGCGCGACGTACGACGCTTTGAATTCCCAAAGCTTCAAAAGCAAAAAGCCCTCGAAATCGAGGGCTTTTTGTCTTGCACTGCCTTCGTCGCGCCGTGCGCCGCATGAAGCGGTCACGCACGACGTCGACTCAGCCGGGATGCGTCAAGCGAAGTTCTTCGCTGCGAAATCCCAGTTGGCGAGGTTCCAGAACGCTTCGACGAACTTCGGACGTGCGTTGCGGTAATCGATGTAGTAGGCATGCTCCCACACGTCGATCGTCAGCAGCGCCTTGGCGTCGGTCGTGAGCGGCGTCGCAGCGTTGCTCGTCGACACGATGTCGAGCGAACCATCCGCCTTCTTCACGAGCCAGGTCCAGCCCGAGCCGAAGTTGCCGACCGCGGCCTTCGAGAACGCATCCTTGAACGCGTCGAAGGAACCCCACTTCTGGTTGATCGCGTCACCGAGCGCACCGGCCGGCGCACCGCCGCCTGCCGGCGACAGGCTGTTCCAGAAGAACGTGTGATTCCAGATTTGTGCCGAGTTGTTGAAGATGCCGCCCGAGGACTTCTTCACGATTTCCTCGAGGGACAGGTTTTCGAACTCCGTGCCCTTGATGAGGTTGTTCAGGTTCGTGACGTAAGCCTGATGGTGCTTGCCGTAGTGATACTCGAGCGTCTCTTCGGACATGTGCGGAGCAAGCGCGTTCTTGGCGAACGGCAGCGGCGGGAGCGTATGTTCCATGATGCTGTTCCTTCTATCGAAAGTATGGGGACTATGGCCGTGACGCTTTGGAGCACTGGATTGTAGGCGAGTTGGAATAACCCCGCAAACCAGCGGCTCTTTATGGGCAGCATTGACCACCGACCGCGTTTGATCGGCGTGAAAAATGCTCTCATCGGCCGTATTCGTCGTGCCAAAGACGCGTTTGCTTCCCGGCTGCGTCCTGCCCGCCGCGTGCGTGCGTCCCGCTTGCTTCTCGCGCGCGTTCAGAACCCGTCGGTCAGGCGCGGCTGGACGTCGGCCAGCGAGATATCGGCCGCCCCTTCGGCGAGGTGGACGGTCAGACGGCGGTCGCGCTTGAGCGCGCTCGGCGAGCGAATGGCACGCCCCGTTTGGGCGTCGAGCAGTGCCGCATAGCCACGCTCGAGCGTGCGCTGCGGGCTCAGCACCTCCAGCCGCGCCCCGAGCATCGCCACCTTCGCCGCGTGTCGTTCGTGCTGACGCGCGAGCCCGTGCTCGAGCCGTCGCGCGAAGCCGTCCAGCGTCTGGCGATGCACGCCAAAATCGGGACGCCAGCGCTGCCAGTGCGCCTGCACGAGCGCAAAGCGCGCGCGCGCATCGCGCACGGGGCGCGAACCCGCCGCGGCGAGTCGGGCCTGGAGTTGCTCCAGCAGCGCGCGCTGACGCCGCAGCCGCTCGGCCGGACTCACGAGCCGGCGCGCGAGCCAGTCGAGTTGCTGTGCGCGGCGTTCCATCAAGCGTCCGAAGCCGCGCGCGAGGGTGGCAACGCGATGATCGAGCTCGCGCAGCAGCATCGTGCGCTGCGGACTCACGAGCTCGGCCGCGCCGGTCGGCGTCGGCGCCCGCACGTCGGCGGCAAAATCGGCGATCGTTACATCGGTTTCGTGGCCGACCCCGCTCACGATCGGCAGCTCGCTCGCGGCAATCGCGCGCGCCAGCCCCTCTTCGTTGAAGGCCCAGAGGTCTTCGATCGAGCCGCCGCCACGGCAGACGATCAGCACGTCGACCTCGCGTCGCGCGTTGGCCGCCTCGATCATCGCCGCCAGCCTTTCGCTGGCGCCAGCGCCTTGCACAGGCGCCGGATAGACGATGACGGGAATGTGCGGCGCGCGTCGTGCCAGCGTGGTCAACACGTCGCGCAGCGCGGCAGCCTGCAAGGACGTGACGATGCCGATCGCGCGCGGATGCGTCGGCAGCGGCCGCTTGTTGTCGGCGTCGAACAGCCCCTCTGCCTCGAGTTGCGCCTTCAGACGCAGGAACGCTTCATACAGGCGTCCGAGCCCTGTGCGCCGCACGGCCTCGACGTTCAATTGCAATTCGCCACGCGGCTCGTACATGGTGACGAGCGCGCGCACTTCGATCTTGTCACCCTCGCGCGGCGTGAATTCCGCATATTGAGCACGGCCGCGGAACATCACGCAGCGCATCTGCGCCTGCGCATCCTTGATCGAGAAGTACCAATGACCGCTCGCCGCACGCGTGAAATTCGACACTTCGCCGGCCACCCAGACGAGCGGAAACGAGCGCTCGAGCGCCGTGCTGATCGCACGATTGAGCACCGAGACAGGGACGGCGACGTCACCGTCGAATGGCTGACCGGGCGTCGAAGCGCCCGAACCGGACGGAGGAAAGGAGGAACGCGAATGCATACGGGACCCGATTTTTCTGGCCGGACAGACGATAGACCGCCCGGCGCCGCGCGTCCAGTCCGACGGGTCCATTTGTGCATGCCGCGCAAGTTTTCCCACATGGCGGCGTGCCGGCCTCGCATGCATGCCACGCTGGGCAGGGTCAAAAGTCAAAAATGCAACCCATTGATTTTTAACGATTTATTATTTCGTAAGAGTTGACTCGTTGCCGACAAGACGCTTGATTGATGGGCCTTTGCGTCGTTTCGGGAGGAACTTCTTCACAGAGTTATCCACAGGCGCTCGGACCGCGCAGCGGCGCTGTTTCAAGCGCACCCCGACTTGCCCGGCCTACGTAGCGCCGCTAGAGTGGCGGGCTTTCGAACTGCTTCTTTCACACGACGGTGCGCGCGCCATGAAAAGTTTTGCAGATCGGATCAAAGCGCGACTCGAAACCTTCGTCGCGCACGAGTGGCAGCGCCGCGGCACCTTTGCCTGGGCGATGAGCCCGCTCGCGTGCGCGTTCGGCGCGCTCGCCGCGCTGCGGCGCGCCAGCTTTGCGCTGGGCTGGCGCCAGCGCGTGCAGGTCGGCATTCCCGTCGTCGTGGTCGGCAACGTGACCGTCGGGGGCACCGGCAAGACACCGACCGTGATCGCGCTCGTCGAAGCCTTGCGCGCGGCGGGCTTCACGCCCGGCGTCGTCTCGCGCGGCTATGGCGCGAAGGTGCGCACGCCGCGCGGCGTCGCCCCGGCCTCCTCGCCCGAAGACGCCGGCGACGAGCCGCTGTTGATCGCACGCCGCACGCGCGCGCCCGTGTGGGTCTGCCCGGATCGCGTCGCGGCGGCCCAGGCGCTGCGCGCCGCGCACCCCGAAGTCGACGTGATCGTCAGCGACGACGGCCTGCAGCACTATCGGCTCGCGCGCGACGTCGAGCTCGTCGTGTTCGATCAGCGCCTCGGCGGCAATGGTCTGCTGCTGCCGGCCGGCCCGCTGCGCGAGCCGCTCTCGCGCCGGCGCGACGCGACGCTCGTGAACAACCCGTTCGAGCGCGCGCTGCCGCCGTGGCCCGACACGTTCGCGCTCACGCTGACGCCCGGGGACGCCTGGCACCTCGAGCAGCCGGACCTGCGCCGGCCGCTGACGCAATTTGCAGGGGAACGCGTGCTGGCCGCGGCCGGCATCGGCGCGCCCGAGCGCTTTTTCGCGACGCTGCGCGCGGCGGGTCTTGCGCCGGCCACGCACGCGCTGCCCGATCACTACGCGTTTCGCGACAATCCGTTCGCCGACGCGCAAGCCGACGCCATCCTGATCACTGAAAAGGATGCGGTAAAATTAAACGCTTGGCGCGACGCGCGCATCTGGGTCGTCCCAGTGGAAGCCGCGTTGCCTGGCCGCCTCATCGCTCTGGTTGTGGAGAAACTCCGTGGACGCTCGCCTGCTTGAAATCCTCGTATGCCCGATTTGCAAGGGTCCGCTCGCTTACGACCGTGCCAAGCAGGAACTCGTCTGCAACGCCGACAAGCTCGCGTATCCGATTCGCGACGGCATCCCCGTGATGCTCGTCGACGAAGCGCGGCAGACGGTCGAAGGCACGGTTGTCGAGCCGCTCGACCCGAGCGGCATCGCGTAATACCGCACCGGCTCGCGCGGCCAGAGACCATCGCCTCCGGGCATCGGCCGCCGCCGTCACCCCCTTGCACCTCGGCTCGCCCCTGCATGGGCGCGAGCTGTATCGAACCGCCTTCGCCCCTCCATCCGATGACCGAATCCGCTCGCACCAACGCCCCCGCGTTCGTCGCCGTCGTCCCGGCACGCCTTGCTTCGACGCGCCTGCCTGAAAAGCCGCTCGCCGACATTGCCGGCAAACCGATGGTCGTGCGCGTTGCCGAGCGCGCGCGCGAATCGGGTGCCAGCCAGGTCGTCGTGGCGTCGGACGCGCAACGTGTCATCGATGCCGCGCGCGCGCATGGCATCGACGCGCTGATGACGCGCGCCGATCACCCGTCGGGCACCGATCGCCTCGCCGAAGTCGCCACGCATTTCGCATGGCCCGACGATACGATCGTCGTCAACGTGCAAGGCGACGAGCCCCTGATCGATCCCGCGCTCGTGCGCGCCGTGGCCGCGCATCTGGCCGCCAATCCCGACTGTGCGATCGCCACGGCGGCGCACCCGATCGCCGATGCAGCCGAGGTCTTCAGCCCCAACGTCGTGAAGGTCGCACTCGACGCACGCGGCGTGGCGCTGTACTTCTCGCGCGCGCCGATCCCGTGGCTGCGCGACGCTTATCAGCCGCATTGCGGGGCGGACGCATTCGACGTGGCCGCCATGCCGGCTCCGCCCGCCGACACCGTGTATCGCCACATCGGCCTGTACGCCTACCGCGCGCGTTTTCTGCGCACCTATCCGACGCTCGCGCAAGCGCCGATCGAGCAAGCCGAAATGCTCGAGCAATTGCGCGCGATGTGGCACGGCGAGCGCATCGCGGTGCTCGTCACGCATGCCGCGCCGGCGCCCGGTGTCGATACGCCATCCGATCTCGAGCGCGTGCGCACGCTTTTCCGCTCGGAGCCGTAACGAGCCATGGCATAATCAGGGCCGATTGCGCGAGTTTTTCGCAACATTCGGTATTCGGTTCCCGTTCGTCTTTTACCGCCCGCCTCGGTCGGCGCGTCGTTCCGAACGATGCGTCCGCACGGCGGGTCGTCGTTCTTTTGCGCGACGAAACGGCCACCGTACCGATCCATTTTGCGTTGAACGTATCGCGCTGCAGCATTCACATACGATTCGGAGATACCACCATGCGTTTGATCCTGTTGGGTGCACCTGGCGCCGGCAAGGGTACTCAGGCGAATTACATCAAGGAAAAATTCGGGATTCCGCAGATTTCCACCGGCGACATGCTGCGCGCGGCAGTCAAGGCGGGCACGCCGCTCGGCGTCGAAGCGAAGCGCTACATGGACGCGGGCGAACTCGTGCCCGATACGCTGATCATCGGTCTCGTGAAGGAGCGCCTGCTCGAGGCGGACTGCGCGAACGGCTATCTGTTCGACGGTTTCCCGCGCACGCTGCCGCAAGCCGAGTCGATGAAGGAAGCCGGCGTCGCAATCGATTACGTGCTCGAGATCGACGTGCCGTTCGACGAGATCATCGTGCGCATGAGCGGGCGCCGCACGCACCCGGCCTCGGGCCGCAGCTACCACGTCAAGTTCAATCCGCCGAAGGTCGAAGGCCAGGACGATCTGACGGGCGAGCCGCTCGTGCAACGCGAAGACGACAAGGAAGAGACGGTGAAGAAGCGTCTCGACGTCTATGTGGCGCAAACGAAGCCGCTCGTCGACTACTACCAGCAATGGGCCGCGCGCGGCGTCGAGAACGGCTTGCAGGCACCGCAATACCGTCGCATCTCGGGCCTCGGCGGCGTCGACGAAATTCGTCAGCGCGTGTTCGACGCGCTCAAGTAAGCCGGCCAGCGGCTGGCAGCGCGGTGCAACCGAACGCCGCGCGCATGCCAGCTCGCATGCAGGCAAACCCGCCCCTGTCGGCGGGTTTTTTTACGCCCGCAAGCGATTACAATCATCGGCTGTCCGCACACGAAGCGAGACGCAACGAACCAAGGGCGGCACACCCGCAACCCTGAGGAAACAAACAGGAGCAGAAAGCATGGAGATTCGCGGCAACGCATTTTTGATCACCGGCGGCGCATCGGGCCTCGGTGCGGCCACGGCACGCATGATCGCCGAGCAAGGCGGCAAGGTGGCGATCGCCGATCTGAACGAAGACGCGGGTAAGGCGCTCGCGAGCGAGCTCGGCGGCGTGTTCGTCAAATGCGACGTGAGCCGCGAAGAGGACGCCGTGCAAGCAGTGGCCGCTGCCACGCAGCTCGGCACCCTCGTCGGCCTCGTGAACTGCGCAGGCGTCGCGCCCGCCGTGAAGACGGTCGGCAAGGACGGCCCGCATCCGCTCGACGCGTTCCGCCGCACGGTCGAAATCAACCTGATCGGCACCTTCAACGTGCTGCGCCTTGCCGCAGCGGCAATGGCCAAGAACGAGCCCAACGCGAACGGCGAACGCGGCGTGATCATCAATACCGCATCGGTCGCTGCATTCGACGGACAAATCGGTCAAGCCGCCTATGCCGCATCGAAGAGCGGCGTAGCCGGCATGACGCTGCCGATCGCGCGCGATCTGTCGCGCAACGCGATCCGCGTGATGACGATCGCCCCCGGCATCTTCGAGACGCCGATGCTGCTCGGCATGCCGAAGGAAGTTCAGGACGCGCTGGGCCAGATGGTGCCGTTCCCGCCGCGGCTCGGCAAACCCGTCGAGTACGCGATGCTCGTGAAGCAGATCTTCGAGAACACGATGCTGAACGGCGAAGTGATCCGTCTCGACGGCGCGATCCGCATGCAGCCGAAGTAATGCGCTCCACGGGCGCGCAGTACGTCTGTACGCCCGTGTCATCGCCAATGAGAACGCCCGCAAGCCAAGCTTCGCGGGCGTTTGTTTTTGAAGCGAAGCGCGGCAAACGCGCCGCGACACCTGCTCAATCGTGCTCAGTCGTTGCCGTGATCGGTGCGCTGACGAAGCTCGTGCAGCTGTGATTCGACGGCTGTCGCATCCGTGGCGTCGGGGCGATCGCCGAGATAGCGTTCGAGATCTTCGAGCGCGGGACGCAGATAGTCGAGTCGCGCATACGCGAAACCGCGATCGCGGACTTCCTCGATATTCTCGGGCAGCAGGATCACGAGCCGCTGCTGCACGGCCAGCAGCCGTTGCCAGCGTTCGGTCTGAAGATAGATCGCCTTCAGATTGCGCAGCATGCGCGCGATGATTTCGCGGTGTGTCGCGGGCTGCAACAGCATGCGCAGCGCGCTGTCGATCGACTCGTTCGCATGCGACAGATACGGCTCGAGCATGTCGACCATTTCGGCTTCCGACAACGACTGGCCGGTGGTGGGATCGAGCATCACGTCGCCCTCGGGCAACGTCACGCGCAGCAGGAAGTGCCCCGGGAACGACACGCCGCGCACCGGGACGCCGATCTGCTCACCGAGCTCGAGATACAGCACGGCCAGCGAAATCGGAATGCCGCGCCGACGTTTGAGCACGATATTCAGATGGCTGTTGTCGGGGTCGTAGTAGTCGTTGAGGTTCCCGGCGAAACCGAGCTCGCGAAAGAAGAACCGGTTCAGCGTGCCGATCCTGTCGGTGAGACTGGCGTTCTCCGGCAGCCGGCGCTTGAGCCGCAGCGCCAGTTCGTCGAGCTCGGCAAGGGTGCCCTGCAAATCGACGTCAGGGTACGCGTCCTGCGCGATCGAGAGCGCCGTCTCAGTCAGCGGCAGGCTCTCGTCTTCCGCAACGAGGGTGGCGAAATAGTCGAGAACGGAGGTCATGGCCGTCACTTGGCACGCCTTCTGAAGTAAGCGTATTTGAAGCCCATCAGCCCAAGCATACCGAAATATAGTGCGGCAAAGAGCACCAGGCAGGCGCCGAGCAGCGCGATGCGCGCCAAGGGCCGCGCATGCAGACCGATCCAGTCGAAATTGAGCGCACACCAATGCATGGCGCCAGCCAGCACGAGCGAGGCACCGGCGAGCTGCATGAAGAACAGCCGCCACCCACCCAGCGGAGTATAGATGCCGCGCCGTCGCAAGCCGATGAAGAGCAGCAATGCGTTGACGCAGGCGCCGAGCCCGACGCTGAGCGTGAGCCCCGCGTGAGCGAACAGCGGCACGAACAGCGCATTGGAGAGCTGCGTGGCGATGAGCACACCGACCCCGATTTTGACGGGCGTCTTGATGTCCTGCTTGGCGTAGAAGCCGGGGGCCAGGATTTTGATGAGGATAAGACCGACGAGGCCCACCCCGTAGGCGGCGAGCGCCCGGCCCACCATGACGACGGAACGGTCGTCGAAATGCCCGTAGTGAAACAGCGTGGCCGTGAGCGGCTCGGCAAAGAAGAACAGCCCGAGCGCACTGGGTGCGGCGAGCAGGAACGTCACGCGCAGGCCCCAGTCGAGCAGCGCCGAATATTCGTGCGTGTCGGCATCGACGTGCGCCTTGGACAGACTCGGCAGCAAGATGGTGCCGAGCGCGACGCCCAGCAGCGCGGTCGGGAACTCCATGAGCCGGTCGGCATAGTTGATCCACGAAACGGCACCCGGGCCGAGCCGCGACGCGATGTTCGTGTTGATGATCAGGCTCAGCTGCGCAACCGACACGGCAAACGTCGCCGGCAGCATCTTCCAGAGCACGCGCTTGACGCCGGGATGCGCGAGCGCCGCCTTTGGATTGATGCCGATGCGCGGCGCCATGTCGATCTTCTTGAGCCCCGGCAGTTGCACGGCAAACTGCGCGACGCCGCCGACGATGACGGCCCAGGCGAGCGCATAGACGGGCATCTTCAAGTGCGGCGCCACGAACACGGCTGCAGCAATGAACGACACGTTCAGCAGAACCGGCGCAAACGCCGGCAGCGAAAAGCTGCGGTAGGTGTTGAGCACGCCTGAGGCCAGCGTCGTCAGCGAAATGAAGACGATGTACGGGAACATGATGCGCGTCATCGTCACAGCCATGCCGAACGCCGGCCCTTCGGCCTTCAACCCGGAGGCGACGCCCAACACGACCCAGGACGCCAGGGCCACACCAACGGCCGACAACAGCGCCAGGGCCCATGCAAGGACGGTGGACATCGCGTCGACGAGCGCTTTGGTAGCGTCATGCCCTTGCTGATTCTTGAATTCGGCGAGAATCGGCACGAAGGCTTGCGAAAACGCCCCTTCGGCGGACAAGCGCCGCAGCAGGTTCGGAATACGGAAGGCGACGTAAAAAGCGTCGGTGAATTGGCTAGCGCCGAAGGCGCGCGCGATCAGCGTTTCGCGGACCAGGCCGGTCACGCGCGACAACAGCGTGAAGCCGCTGACCGTCAGGAGGGCTCGGAAGAGATTCATGGGGCGCCTATTATACGGACACCCTCCTTCACCGCGACCGGTTCGCTCGTTGGTTCCCGCAATTGACGGTCCTAACGGCCGGCTGCCGTCGGCCGAAGCCGTTGCCGACCGCCCCAGCCGCTCGCCGAATTTGCCATGTGCCTGATTTTGTTGCTATACTTTCGCGTTTCGAAGCTCACACCCGATTTTCCTCGGCCGGCTTCGGGTTGGGCTGCGGCGCGCAGTGCCTCGTAGGGTCTTATGGGGGCTGTGTTCGCGGCACGTCGCGAACACACTTCGCCGATGTTTTTTGCGCCTCTGGGCAATCGCTTCCAGAGGTTTAGATCGAAAAGCGGCGCTCGAATGGCTCTTCTGCCGAGCACCGCGAACAGTACAGGACAAGGAACTCTCATGGCAAACTCCGCACAAGCACGCAAGCGCGCCCGCCAAGCCGCGAAGGCAAACTCGCACAACTCGGCGCTGCGCTCGAAGTACCGCACCGCAGTCAAGGCCGTCCGCAAGGCGATCGAAGCCGGCGATCAAGCCAAGGCTGCCGAAGTCTTCCGCCTGTCGGCCAAGGCGATGGACATCATCGCCGACAAGAAGATCGTTCACAAGAACAAGGCTGCTCGCCACAAGAGCCGCCTGGCTGCAGCCATCAAGGGCCTGCAAGTCGCCGCCGCGTAAGCCGTCTTCGCGCGACGCCTGCCGCCTTCCAGCGCGGCAGGTTGCACCGCCCTCCCTTCGGGGTTGCGATGCACATAAAAAAGCCCGCAATTGCGGGCTTTTTTGCATTCGGACTCAGGCGCTGTAGGCGTAGCATTCAATCAAGCGAATCCACGGCTCACGGCGTCCGGCGCTCGATGACACCGCGAGCGCGCCACCCACCACCTTTTATTTACCGGACTTCACGGCAGCGAGTTCCGCCGCCTCGGGCAGCGCACACGCCTCGGTGACAACGAGGTTGTTGTCCTTCGCGAAGTTCATGACGAAGTCGAACGCCATCGGTTCGATCGCACGCAGCCGGGAATCGAGAATCACGCACTTCAGATCGCCAAGCAGCGTCGGACGCACGTAGGAGGAATACTGGAGACGGGCGTTAGGCCCTTTGGCCCCCGGCCCGAAGCAGGACATGACGCCCGCGAGACGTTCAGACCAGTCGCTCGGCCGAAATTTCCTTCCGTCCTTGGTGATGCCTTGAATGAAATATTCGGTGAAGGGTGCTTCGGCCATGTACCAAACCCATGTGACTTGCCCGAAGTCTGCCCGCCGGGCTGGAGAAAAAACGCGTTGGATTATACCGCAGCGCACCCTTTTCCGCACTGCACACAAACAGGGGCCGGCCGTCCGCCGGTGCCGCCTGCAAGCTCGTCAAACAGAAGAAAATCCTTTATGCTGCCTGTAGTTACCACATCTGACGGCGGCGCCGTCCGGCAATTTTTCGCCGGGTGAGTCCGCCGTATTTGTTTCATGTCCGCAAAAAAAATCCGCCACTATCTCCAGTTCAACGATTTCTCGCGGGACGACTACGAGTACGTGCTCGAACGCGCGCGCATCCTCAAACGCAAGTTCAAGAGCTACGAGACCTATCACCCGCTGCACGACCGCACGCTCGCGATGATCTTCGAGAAGAACTCGACGCGCACGCGCCTGTCGTTCGAAGCCGGCATCTTCCAGCTCGGCGGCCATGCGGTGTTCATGAGCACGCGCGATACCCAACTCGGGCGCGGCGAGCCGATCGAAGACGCCGCGCAGGTCATTTCGCGCATGGTCGACATCATCATGATCCGTACGTTCGGCCAGGACATCATCCGCCGCTTCGCCGAAAATTCGCGCGTGCCGGTCATCAACGGGCTCACGAACGAATATCACCCGTGCCAGGTGCTGGCCGACGTGTTCACGTTCTACGAGCATCGCGGTCCGATCGAGGGCAAGACGGTCGCCTGGGTCGGCGATGCGAACAACATGCTCTACACGTGGATCGAGGCGGCGCAAATCCTCAACTTCAAGCTGCGCATCTCGACGCCGGCCGGCTACAAGCTCGATCCGGCACTCGTCGCACCGGAAAGCGTGCCGTTCTTCCAGGAATTCGACGATCCGAACGAGGCCTGCGAAGGCGCGGACCTCGTCACCACCGATGTGTGGACCAGCATGGGCTTCGAAGCCGAAAACGAGGCGCGCAAGGCGGCATTCGCCGACTGGTGCGTCGATGCGGACATGATGGGCCGCGCTCAGTCCGATGCGCTGTTCATGCACTGCCTACCCGCGCACCGTGGCGAGGAAGTCAGCGCCGAGGTGATCGACGGGCCGCAAAGCGTCGTCTGGGACGAAGCCGAGAATCGCCTGCACGTGCAAAAGGCGCTGATGGAGTTCCTGCTGCTCGGCAAGCTCAATCACTGATCGTAGCAATCGCGCCGATCGCCGCGAAAAGACACGCAGCACAGCCAAGGCCCCGCCAACCGGTGGGGCCTTTTTCATTCCGCGCGCTCGTTCACACGACGAGCGGCTCCGGCTCGAGCTCGACGCCGAAGCGCGCGCGCACGTCGTCTTGGATCGCGCGCGCGAGCGCGAGCACCTCGGCGCCGGTGGCACCGCCGCGATTGACGAGCACGAGGGCTTGCCGTTCATGCACGGCCGCGCCGCCCATCACGCGCCCTTTCCAGCCGCATTGATCGATGAGCCAGCCGGCAGCCAGCTTCACGCGCCCATCGGGCTGACGGTACGAGACGATCTGCGGCTCGCGTGCGCGCAACGCCTCGAACGTGTCGGCGTCGACGACAGGATTCTTGAAGAAGCTGCCCGCATTGCCGAGCACGAGCGGATCGGGCAGCTTCGCACGACGCACCGCGACGACGGCATCGAAGATCGCTTGCGGCGTGGCGGCGGCCTTGCGCGCGTCGAGCTCACGCGCGACGTCCGCATAGTCGGCGCGCGGCACCCACGCCTTGGGCAGACGGAACGTCACCGACGTGATCGCGAAACGCTCGCGCCCTTCGCGCTTGAAGAAGCTGTCGCGGTAGCCGAACCGGCACGCCGCCGCATCGAATTCGACGGACTCACCGGTCTCGAGCTCGACAGCGCGCAGCGACGCGAACCGCTCGCCCATCTCTAGCCCGTACGCACCGATGTTCTGGATCGGTGCGGCGCCGACCGTGCCCGGAATCAGCGCGAGATTCTCGAGCCCCGGCACGCCTGCCGTGAGCGTCCACGCCACGAACTCGTGCCAGTTCTCGCCGGCCGCGGCTTCGACATACCAGGCCTCGTCGTCTTCGCGCACGATGCGTTTGCCGCGCAATGCCACGAGCATGACGAGCCCGTCGAAATCGCGCTGAAGCACGACGTTGCTGCCGCCGCCCAGCAGGAGCTTGGGCATGCCGGCACAGCGCGCGTCGTGGACCGCTTGCTCGAAGTGCTCGGGCGCCTCGATGCTGCACGCCAGGCGCGCGCGGACGTCGAAGCCGAACGTGTTGTGCGCACGCAGCGAGTAATCGGAGAGCAACGGAACGGAATCGGGCAAGGACATCGGCAAAAGCGCTTTCGGTGCACAGCGCCGGTGCGGCGCAGCTTGGGCAAATGGGAGAGGGGTCGGTAGAATGGCGTTCAGTCCGCGATTATAGCGAGTGCCGCGGGCGCGACCGCGCTCGGGCACCGCCGCCTTACCTGGGAGAAATCAATATGCCGTCGTTTGATGTCGTCTGCGAAGCCAATATGGTCGAAGTGAAAAATGCGATCGAGCAATCCAACAAGGAAATCTCGACGCGCTTCGACTTCAAGGGATCCGACGCGCGAGTCGAGCAGAAAGAAGGCGAACTGACGATGTTCGCCGACGACGAATTCAAGCTCGGCCAAGTGAAGGACGTGCTGGTGTCGAAGATGGCCAAGCGCAACGTCGACGTGCGCTTTCTCGACTACGGCAAGATCGAGAAGATCGGCGGCGACAAGGTCAAGCAGGTCGTCACCGTGAAGAAGGGCGTGTCGGGCGATCTCGCGAAGAAGATCGTCAGGCTCGTGAAGGACAGCAAAATCAAGGTGCAGGCGAGCATCCAGGGCGATGCCGTGCGCATCTCGGGCGCCAAGCGCGACGATCTGCAAAGTGTGATCGCGATGCTGCGCAAGGACGTCACCGATACGCCGCTCGACTTCAATAACTTCCGCGACTGAGGCGATTGAGGCGCAGCCTCGCCGGTCGAGGCTGCGAGGCGCCCGAGCCGACGCACGTCGGCGCCTCACCTCGATCTCAATGCTTGCGGGCCTGCGCGCCGCTGCCGTCTTGCTGCGCCGCGCCCTTCTTCTCGCCGATACGGCTTTCCTTCCCCGCGATCAGCTTCGAGATATTCGCCCGATGGCGCCAGATCAACAGCGCGCTCATGGCGAACACCGCCCATGCGATCGTGTTGGGGCCGAACAGGAACACATCGAACAGCGGCGCAAATACGGCGGAGACGAGCGCGGCCAGCGATGAATAGCGGAAGAAGAACGCGATGATGAGCCACGTCAGCGCCGTCGCCAGGCCCAGCACCGGATGCACGGCCAGCAGCACGCCCGCTGCCGTCGCCACCCCCTTGCCGCCCTGGAACTTGAAGAAGATCGGATACAGGTGGCCGAGGAACACGGCGATCGCCGCCAGGGCGATCGCACCGTCGCCGAGCCCATAGTGCGGCCCGAAATGCGCAACGAGCCAGACAGCGAGCCAGCCCTTGAACGCGTCGCCGAGCAACGTGAGGATGGCCGCTTTCTTGTTGCCGCTGCGCAGGACGTTGGTTGCGCCGGGGTTCTTGGAACCGTATGAGCGCGGATCGGCGAGCCCCATCACGGCACTGACGACGACGGCGAACGACACCGATCCGAGCAGATAGGCCAGTACGGTGGCGAGCAGGATTTCCATAGAGAGGACTCTTTCAACGTGGCGTGGGGAATGCGTGGCGAGGCGGCAGCGAAGGCTGCGGCACACGCCGCGCGGCGCTCATTCTACCGAAGGGTGCGGCCCGTTCAATCGACGCTCGCGCACTGCACGGGCTGCGCGGCGAGCAGTTGCGCCAGCACCGACGGCGCGATGCTGATCAGATAGCCGCGCCGCCCGCCGTTCAGATAGATCGCATCGAGCTCGAGAATGCTCGCCTCGACGTAGACCGGCATCGCCTTCTTCGTCCCGAATGGCGACGTGCCGCCGACCAGATAACCGGAATGCCGGTTCGCGACCTCGGGCTTGCACGGTTCGACGCGCTTGGCCCCAATCTGCCGCGCGAGGTTCTTCGTCGACACCGTGCGGTCGCCGTGCATCAGTACGATCAGCGGCTTGGCGTGCTCGTCCTCCATGACGAGCGTCTTCACGACATGATGCTCGTCGACGCCGAGCTGACGGGCCGACTCGGACGTGCCGCCATGCTCGACGTAATCGTACGGATGCTCGCCGAAGCTCACCTGATGGCGACGCAGGAGTTGCGTGGCCGGCGTCTCCGACACATGTTTTGTTTTGCTCATCGGCGCATTTTAAGGGCAATTTGCAAATGCGATCGCGGCGCCGGCCCGCCGAAGCGGAGCACCGTCAGCCGCGCGGGTGATGGGCTGCATGCAATATCTTCAGACGCTCGCGCGCGACGTGCGTGTAGATCTGGGTGGTCGAGATGTCGGCGTGACCGAGCAGCATCTGCACGACGCGCAGGTCGGCGCCGTGATTGAGCAGATGCGTCGCGAACGCGTGGCGCAGCGTGTGCGGCGACAGCGGCGCCTTGATGTCGGCCGCGCGCGCATGGCGCTTGATGATGTTCCAGAACTGCTGGCGCGTCATGCCCTCGCCGCGCGCCGTCACGAACAACGCATCGGCTGCACGCGCACCCAGCAGCGCGCCGCGCGCCTCGCGCAAGTAGCGCTCGATCCAGCCGTGCGCTTCCTCGCCGAACGGCACGAGCCGCTCCTTCGAGCCCTTGCCCATCACGCGCACGACACCCTCGTTGAGCCCCACCTCGACCGACTTCAGCGCCACGAGCTCGCTCACGCGCAGCCCGCTCGCGTACATGAGCTCGAGCATCGTGCGATCGCGCAGGCCCAGCGGCGTCGCGATGTCCGGGGCCGCGAGCAACGCCTCGACCTGCGCTTCGCTGAGCGTGCCTGGAAAGCGCGGCGGCTGCTTGGCCGAACGGATTTTCAGCGTGGGATCGGCCGTAGCGCGATGCTCGCGGATCGCCCATGCGTAGAAGCGGCGAAACACCGAGAGCCGGCGGTTCGCCGAAGTCGCCTTGCCGTCGCTGCGCGCGGCCAGATAGCCGTTCACGTGCGTTTCATGGGCGGCTTCGAGCGCGAGACCGTGCACCTGGGCGAGCCATTGCGCGAACAGCTTCAAGTCGCGCCGATACGCATCGAGCGTATTGCGCGAGAGCCCGTGCTCGAGCCACAGCGCGTCGCAAAACGTGTCGATCGCGAGCGCGCTCGCAGCCGCACGGGCAGCGGCCTCCTCATTGGCCGGCGCCGCATCGGGCGCGATGGCGGGCATCGTCGTATCGCTCATAGTCCCAGGTTGCCTTGCGGCCCTTCGTGCGCGAGCAGCCAGCGCTTGACGCGCAGGAAGAAGCCGTCGCCCGAGTGGTGCGCGAATCCGCCGAGGCCATTGGCGGCCACGACGCGATGACACGGCACGACGATGGGCCAAGGATTGTCGCCGCAAGCCTGGCCGACCGCACGCGCGACACCGCCGAGCTGGTCGGCGAGCTGGCCATACGTGAGCACCTGGCCGGGCGCGATCTCGCACAGCGCCTGCCAGACGCGCCGCTGGAACGGCGTGCCGACGTCGGCGAGCGGCACGTCGAACGAGACGCTCGGGCACGCCAGATACTGCTCGATCTGGCGCACCACCTCCTCGGCCAGCGCCGAATCGGGCGCCACGCCAGGCACCGTCGCCGGCAAATATTCGATGGCCTGCACAACGCCGGCTGCGGCATCCACACGAATGCCGACCTTGCCGAACGGCGCTTCGATTACGGCATTGAATCTCGTCATCGCGCTCTTCCCTTGTCCGTGGTCGTGCGCCGCGCTAGGCGGCCGGTTGTGCGGCCGCCAGCGCCCATTGCACGTGCTCGCGCACGACCGGCGACGGATCGTCGGCGCGCCGGCGCAGCGCGCTGACGATCCGCTCGCGCTCGGTCGCATCGAGCGCGAGCGCGTCGGCCGCACGCAGTGCGTTGCCCATCGCAACGGCCAGATTGCGCAGCCATCGCTCGTAGCCGATGCGGCGGATCGCACTGCCTTGCATACGCGTGTCGAACTCGTCGGCGCTCCAGTCGAACAGCTCGACGAGCGTGGCGCGGTCGAGCCCGTGACGGACATCGAAGTCGGCGACGGGCGCCGCTTGCGCGAACTTGTTCCACGGACAGACGAGCTGGCAGTCGTCGCAACCATACACGCGATTGCCGATCAGCGGCCGCAGTTCCTCGGGAATGCTGCCCTTCAACTCGATCGTCAGATACGAAATGCAGCGCCGCGCATCGACGCGATACGGCCCGACGATCGCGCCAGTCGGGCAGGCATCGATGCAGCGCGTGCAATGCCCGCAATGGGCGCCGGCCGTGCGCGGCGTCTGGTCTGGCGCCATCTCGACATCGGTCGGCAGCGGCAGGTCGACGTAGATCTCGCCCAGAAAGAACAGCGAGCCCGCGTCGCGCTCGAGCAGCAGCGTGTGCTTGCCGCGCCAGCCGATGCCCCCTTTTTGCGCGAGCTCGACTTCGAGCACGGGCGCCGAGTCGGTGAATACGCGATAGCCGTAAGCGCCGATCTCGCCTTCGATGCGCTCGGCGAGCTGCTGGAGCCGCTGGCGCATGACCTTGTGATAGTCGCGGCCGCGCGCATAGATGGAGATGACGGCCGCCGACGGATCGGCCAGACGCGCATGCTCGCGCGCACGCCAATCGCCGTGCGCGGCGCCGCTTTCGCCGGTCTCGGGCGCCAGCGTCGCAGCCGGCAGGTAGGCCATGCGCGCCGTGATCACGCGTCGCGTGCCGGCCACAAGCTCGGCCGGACGCGCACGTTTGGCGCCATGTTTCGCCATATAATCCATCTCGCCGTGGCAACCCGCCTCGAGCCAGGCGGCAAGCGCCGCTTCGGCGTCGGCGAGATTCGTGTCGCTGATACCGACTTGACCGAACCCGAGTTCCCGGCCCCACGTCTTGATGCGTTGCGCGAGCGCAGCCAGCGCCGCGGTATCGAGGCTGCACGTGGCGGCTTCGGCTTCGCGACACGCTAGGGCCTCGTCGGACGCGTGAGCGTCGGTGCGGGATGCGGCGTGTTCCGAACATCGTTTCATCACGCTATTTTACGAGAATGCCCGCAGCGCCCGATCCGTCGCTTTATCCCTGCGCCAGCACGTTGCTCGAGCGCCGCATCTCGCTCGCCACGCTTGCCGACACCGACGCATTCGGCGCGCGCCTGGCCCATGCCATCGACAGCATACGGACGCTGCCGGCTTTCCACGGCCTGCACGTGCAGTTGTTCGGCGACCTCGGCGCCGGCAAGACCACGCTCGTGCGCGCCACGCTCGCAGGTCTCGGTCACCAGGGCCGCGTGCGCAGCCCGACCTACACGCTCGTCGAACCGTACGCGCTCGCGCGCGAGGGCGGCGAGCTCGAGGTCTATCACTTCGATCTCTACCGTTTTGCCGATCCGGCCGAATGGGCCGACGCAGGCTTTCGCGAGTACTTCGACACCGGCGCCGTGTGCCTCGTCGAATGGCCGCAAAAGGCCGGCGTCCTGCTCGGTGTGCCCGATCTCGTGTTGGCGCTCGAAGCCGACGGCGAGAGCCGCGTGCTCGACGCGCGTGCGTATAGCGAATCAGGAAAAGCATGTCTCGAAAGATGTTGATCAAGCCGTTCAAATCGATCGAATCGGCAGCGACGGCCACGCACAACTGGCGCCGCCGCCAGGTGCTGCGCGCCGGCGCGTCGACACTCATCCTCGGGCTCGCGGCCCCGCTCGTCGCGCCGCGGCTGGCGTGGGCCAGCTCGGTGCTGGGCGTGCGCGTGTGGCCCGCGCGCGACTACACCCGCGTGACGATCGAATCCGACCAGCCGCTGCAGAACACGCAGCAGCTGCTGCAAGGGCCCGACCGGCTCGTCGTCGATCTGAACGGCCTCGATCTCGATCAGGCGCTGCGTGATCTGGTTTCGAAGATCGCACCCAATGACCCGCAGATCCGCACGGTGCGCGTCGGGCAATATCAGCAGCATGTCGTGCGACTCGTGTTCGACCTGAAGGGCTCGGTCAAGCCACAGGTGTTTTCGCTGCCGCCCGTGGGCACCTATCGCTACCGGCTCGTGCTCGACCTGTATCCGACCGTCGCGCCCGATCCGCTGATGGAACTGCTCGCGCAGACCGAGCACAAGGAAAAGCGCCTCAACGAAAGCGAAAACCAGGCCGGCAGCGACACGCCAGCGCCGCTTGCCGGTCCGGTCGCCCCGCCCGTGCCGCCGAGCCCGCCAGCCGACAACAGCGACGCGTTCTTCGAGCGCTATGCGCAGAACACGCCCTCTGGCGCGCCGGGCACTAGCACGCCCGGCACGAGCGTGCCGCGCAAGCGGCCCAGCCCTGCTGCACCACCGCCCGCCCCGCCCGTCATCGCGCGCCGTAACGGCAACGGCAATAACGACGGCGTTGCGCGCAACGATCGCGACGACAATCTCGCCGACGATGACACCTACCGCTTCACCGCCCCGAAATCGGGCAACACCGTGCGTCTGCTGACGGTCGCGATCGACCCGGGCCATGGCGGTGAGGACCCGGGAGCAATCGGCAGCGCCGGCACGTACGAGAAGCACATCGCGCTCGACATCGCGAAGAAGCTGCGCGCGCTGATCGACGCCCAGCCGAACATGCGCGCGATGATGACGCGCGACGCCGACTTCTTCGTGCCGCTGAACGTGCGCGTGCAGAAGGCGCGGCGGGTCGGCGCCGATCTGTTCGTGTCGATTCACGCCGACGCGTTCACCACGTCGGCCGCGCGCGGCTCGTCGGTCTTCGCGCTGTCCGAGCATGGCGCATCGAGCGCCGCCGCGCGCTGGATGGCGACGAAGGAAAACGCCTCCGACGTCATCGGCGGCATCAACGTCTCGACGCAGGACGCGACGGTCAATCGCGCGCTGTTCGACATGTCGACGACGGCCCAGATCCGCGACTCCCTGCGCTACGGCGACTTCGTGCTCAAGGAAGTCGGCGAAATCAACAAGCTGCACAAGGGCTCGGTCGAACAGGCGGGCTTTGCGGTGCTGAAGGCGCCTGACATCCCGTCGATCCTCGTCGAGACGGCGTTCATCAGCAATCCCGAAGAAGAGACGCGGCTCAACGACGACAGTTACCGCAGCCAGATGGCGGGCGCGATCCTCAAGGGCATCAAGCGTTACTTCGCCGCCAATCCGCCGCTCGCCAAGAACCGTATGACCTGATCGCGTCCCCGGTCTGTCGCCGGCGCCCCGGGTAGAATGGGCCGCGGCGGGCAGTCCGCCCGAGCCCGACCAGGAGCGCGTCATGACATCCGTGATCAAAGCCATTCTCAAGCCGTCGCAGCGTGACGTCGGCGGTATCGTCGTGCGCCGCGTGCTGCCCGCGATGGCCACCCGTCTCGTCGGCCCGTTCATTTTCTTCGACCACATGGGCCCGGCCGCGCTGCCGCCGGGTGGCGGCCTCGACGTGCGGCCGCACCCGCACATCGGCTTGGCTACCGTCACCTACCTGTTCGACGGCGCGATCCAGCACCGCGACAGCATCGGGTCGGTACAGAGAATCACCCCCGGCGACGTGAACTGGATGACGGCCGGACGCGGCATCGTGCACTCGGAGCGTACGCCCGAAGACATGCGCGCGGCCGGCTCGGTGATGCACGGCATCCAGACCTGGGTCGCGTTGCCACTCGAGCACGAGGACGATGCGCCGTCGTTCGAGCATCATGCCGCCGCTACGCTGCCACGTGTCGAACGCAATGGTGTCGTCCTCGATGTCATTGCCGGCACCGCGTTCGGCGTGCGCTCACCGGTCCGCACGTTCTCGCCGACGCTGTATGCAGCCGTGCGCTTCGCACCGGGCGGTGCGTTCGCGCTCGAGCCGGAGCACGAGGAGCGCGGCGTGTATCTGGTCGAGGGCGATCTGAGCATCGACGGCGAGCCGCTCGCAATCGGCCAGATGGCGGTGCTCGTCCCCGGCGAAACGGCCTCGCTCGCCAGCGCGGGCGGCGCGACGGCGATGCTGCTGGGCGGCGCGAAACTCCCGGGCGAGCGCTACATCGAATGGAATTTCGTCGCCAGTTCGCGCGAGCGCATCGAGCAGGCCAAGCGCGCCTGGACGGAGCAGACGATGGGCACCATTGCCGGCGAAACGCAATGGATTCCGCTTCCCGAACGCGCCTCCGCCAAACACTAGCGTCGACGCGGATACGCCTGGGTTGAAACGAGGCGGGGCAGGCCCCATCTGTGTGTGCAGATCGACTTGTTACGAGGATGAGAGGAAGCGATGAACACCACCCTGGCCACTTTCGAAAAGGACGTGATCGACGCGTCGATGCTCGCCCCGGTCCTCGTCGACTTCTGGGCGCCGTGGTGCGGCCCTTGCAAGTCGCTCGGCCCGCTGCTCGAGCGGCTCGAGACCGAGTACGCAGGCAAATGGCGGCTCGTCAAAGTCAATGTCGACGAAAACCAGCCGCTCGCCGCACACTTTCAGGTGCGCAGCATTCCGCACGTGGTGGCCTTCGTCGAGGGGCGTCCCGTCGATCAATTTACCGGCGTATTGCCCGAAGGCCAGCTGCGTGCCTTCCTCGACCGGCTCGTACCCAATCCGGCGCAGCTCGAGCACCGCGAGGCGCTCGTGGCGCTCGAGAGCGGCGATCTGGCCGCAGCGCTCGATCATCTGCAAGCGGCGCTCGCGCTCGATCCCGGGTTGGACGAGGCGCGTCTCGATCTGATCGAGCTGCTGCTCGACCAGGAACGCGTCGAGGACGCCCGTAGTGAAGTGCAACTGCTGTCGCCGAAGGTCACGCAGGGAATCGACGCGCGCTACAACGCGCTGAAGGCACGGCTCGATGCGCTCGACATCGCGACCGACCTGCCCCCAACCGACGCGCTCGAAGCGCGTGTGGCGGAGAATCCGGTCGATCTCGAAGCCCGCCTCGATCTGGCCAATGCCTTGATCGCGCGGCGCAATTACGAAGGCGCGCTCGAGCACCTGCTGAAGATCGTGCAACACGACCGCTCGTTCGGCGACGACGTCGGACGCAAGACGATGCTGTCGGTGTTCGATCTCGCCGCACACCGGCCGGACATCGTGTCGACCTGGCGCCGCAAGCTCAGCGCGGTGCTGCACTGATCGTCGGCCGATTAGTCATCCGATTAGTCAGCCGCGAGTAGTCAGCCGATTAATCAGCCGATTCCTTTCTTCACGCGGCGCGCGCGGCAGCTTCGACCTCAGCCGGCTGCCCGCGCGAGCGCGCGCAGCACGTGCGCGGCCGCGGCGAACCCGAAGCTGGCGGTCACGCAAACGCTCGAGCCGAAACCCGCGCAGTTCAGTCCGATCGGCCCCGCGTGGCCCGGCGAGGTCGCCACGTGCTGCGCGCCCTCGTCCACGTCGCAGACAGCCGTCTCGGGATAGATGAGCGGCTCGTCGGAATACACCGCGCCGACCTTGAATTTCGCTTTCGGCCCGCGCGGAAAACCGTACTGCTTGCGCAGCTGCGCGCGCACCTTCGACAGTAGCGGGTCTTGAATCGTCAGCGCCAGATCGTCGATGCGGATACGCGTCGGATCGAGCTGGCCGCCCGCCCCGCCTACCGTGATCAGCGGCAGCCCCCGCTCGACGCACCATGCGATCAGCGCCGTCTTCGTGCGCACACTGTCGATCGCGTCGACGATGTAATCGAAGCCGCCACCGAGCAGCGCATCGAAATTGTCGGGCTCCACGAAATCCTCGACGAGACGCACGTCACAGGCAGGATCGATCAGCGCGATGCGTTCGGCCATCGCCTCGACCTTTGGCTTGCCGTAGTTGCCGTCGAGCGCGTGCACCTGACGGTTCGTATTGCTTTCGGCGACGTTGTCGAGATCGATCAGCGTCAGCGTGCCGACCGCGCTGCGCGCGAGCGCCTCGGCCACCCACGAGCCGACCCCGCCGATGCCGATCACGGCCACGTGCGCGCGCTCGAATGCTGCAAGTGCGCGCGTGCCGTAAAGTCGCGCCACGCCGCCAAAGCGTCGCGCGCGATCGGCTTGCGCCAGGTCATTGCCGGGCAAGTCGGCGGAGGTAATATCGGGGCTCGTCGCTTGGGCGCGATGGACGGACATGATGCGTGCGGATTGGCTGGCGTTCGAAGCCCGTATTGTGCCTGAATGGCGCCCAGCGCCTTTCATTCGGAAAGACGCCTGCGCAGCCCGACGCACGTTTTTCCTGCCTTGGCTATACTGGCCCTGATTGAAGCGGTCGCATAAGAAACATGACGAAACTTGCCGAACTTCGCAAAGACTACGCACGCGGCTCGCTCGACGAAACGAGCGTCGAGGCCGATCCGATCCGCCAGTTCGATATCTGGTTCAAGCAGGCGCTCGACGCGCAGCTGCCCGAGCCGAACACGATGACGCTCGCGACCGTCGATGCGCGCGGCTGTCCCTCTGCACGCATCGTGCTCATCAAAGGGGTCGACGAACGCGGCTTTGTCTTCTTTACTAACTACGAAAGCCGCAAGGGCCAGGATCTCGCAGCCAATCCGCATGCGAGCCTGCTCTTTTACTGGATCGAGCTCGAGCGCCAGGTGCGCATCGAAGGCACCGTCGTGAAGACGAGCCCCGAGGAAAGCGACGCGTACTTTGCCTCGCGCCCGGTCGGCTCGCGCATCGGCGCATGGGCCTCCGAGCAAAGCCGCGTCATTGCGAACCGCGCGGTGCTCGATGCCCGCGAGAAGGAGTTTGCCGAGCGCTTCGGCGAGCACCCGCCGCGCCCGCCGCATTGGGGCGGCTACCGGCTCGTGCCCGAAGCCATCGAATTCTGGCAGGGCCGTCCGTCGCGCCTGCACGATCGCATCGTGTACACGCGCGAAGCCGACGGCCGCTGGCGAATCGGACGGTTATCGCCGTGACGCGACCGGCCCGGCTGCCCGCACACGGGCAGCCATCGCCACAAGAGGCCGCACGGCCCGACGTTTGACCGTTTTCGCAGTCCCTGCCGTCCGGCATCGCCCCGCGCGGGCCGCCACGGCAAGCTTTGCTCTGCTTTCATTTTCAACGGACACGGAGAATCGCATGTTCTGGGAGAAAAAGCTGGCGCAGTGGGTAGAAGAAGTGCGGAAGAAAACGAACCTGCCCGCGCGCCTCGTCCTCTGGGACGGGCAGCAGCTCGACTTCGGTCAATTCGCGGCGCCGCAGGTCACGCTGAAGGTCAATCACGCATCGGCACTGCCGCTCTTGCTCGATCCGAGCCTCGACAATCTCGGCGAGGCCTACGTGAAGGGCAAGATCGATATCGAAGGCAAGCTGTCCGACATTATCGATATCGGCTACTCGCTGGCGAAGAGCACCGTCACGAACGCCAGCAAGCTCGCCCGCGTGCGTCGCTATTTCAGTCACACGAAAACGTCGGACAAAAAGGCCATCCAGTATCACTACGACGTCTCGAACGAGTTCTACAAGCTGTGGCTCGACGAGAACATGGTCTATTCGTGCGCGTACTTCGAGAACGGCAACGAAGATCTCGCGACGGCCCAGCTCAAGAAGATCGACCACATCCTCACGAAGATCCAACTGCAGCCGGGACAGCGCCTGCTCGACATCGGGTGCGGCTGGGGCGCGCTCGTGCTGCGCGCCGCGCAGAAATTTGGCGCGCAGTGCGTGGGCGTGACGCTGTCACAGAACCAGTTCGATCTCGCGACCGAGCGCGTGAAGGCCGCCGGGCTCGCCGATCGCATCGAGATTCGCCTGCAGGACTACCGCGACGTGCAAGGCCAGTTCGACCGCATCACGAGCGTGGGCATGTTCGAGCATGTGGGCCGCAAGAATCTGCCGGATTACTTCGGCAAGATCCGCGAGCTGCTGACCGACGACGGCATCGCGATGAACCACGGCATCACGTCGACCGATTACGACAGCGGCGAAACCGCACTCGGCGGCGGTGAGTTCATCGATCGTTACGTGTTCCCCGACGGCGAACTGCCCCACATCGGTCTCGTGCTCGAATCGCTGCAGCGCGGCGGGCTCGAGGCCTCCGACGTCGAAAGCCTGCGCCGGCACTATGCGCATACGCTCGACATCTGGGCCGAGAATTTCGAGGCGAAGGCCGAGGAGGCAAAGAAGCTCGTCGAGGACGAGAAGTTCCGCATCTGGCGCGTCTATCTGGCCGGCTGCGCGTACGCGTTCGAGCACGACGACGTGTCGCTCTATCAAGTCGTCTGCCGCAAGGCAGGGCGCAGTGCAAAAACGTTGCCGTGGTCGCGCCGCTACATGTACGATCGGCCGCTTTGACCTGACCGCCCGAGCGCCGCTCTTCGATGGAAGAAAGAGAAGAAGACCCGCAGTACGATCTTTTCGGCATGCCGGCGCCCGAAGCGGCGCCGGGCACTCCCATCGATACGGCCGACACCCGCAGTGCCAAGCCGGCAAAGCGCGCCCGCCGCGCGCGCGAAGTGCTCCCGGCTCAACCCACCGATGAATTGCGCGAGCTGGCCGGCACGCTGCCGCCGACGGTACACCTGGGCACGTCGTCGTGGTCGTTTCCGGGCTGGGAGGGCATCGTCTATGGCGAGGCCTACAGCGATTCGAAGCTCGCGCGCGACGGACTCGCGGCTTACGGTGCGCATCCGCTGCTCGGCACCGTCAGCATCGACCGGTCGTTTTACGCACCGCTCTCGGTCGCCGATTATCTGCGTTATGCGCAGCAGGTGCCCGACGGCTTTCGCTTCATCGTCAAAGCGCCGGCCTCGGTCACCGATGCGACCGTACGGGCCGAGCGTGGCGAGCCCGTTGCCGCGAATCCTTGCTTTCTCGATGCGAGGCTCGCAGCCAACGAGTTCGTGCAGCCGTGTCTCGCCGGCCTCGGCGAAAAAGCCGGTGCGCTCGTGTTCCAGTTTCCGCCGTTGCCCGAACGCATGCTGGGTGAGCCCGCGGTGTTCATGGAGCGGTTGTCGGCGTTTCTTGCTGCCCTGCCTCCGCTCCCCGAAGGCCCCTGCTATGCCGTCGAAATTCGCGACGCGTGCCTGCTGACACCGCGCCTGATCCGCATGCTGCGCGAACATGGCGTGCGGTACTGCGTAGGACTGCATGCGCGTATGCCCGATCCGTTGCGGCAAGCGGCGGCGCTTGCCCTGCTCGACGGTGAGCAGCCAGCGGGGCCGCTGATCGTGCGTTGGAGTCTGCACGGCGGGTTCAAGTACGAGCAGGCCAAGGCGAAGTACGAGCCATTCAATCGCCTCGTCGACGAGGATCTGGCTACGCGAGCCGCGCTGGCCGAGCTGGCGGCGCGTTATGCGATTGCGGGACAGCCGGTGCTGATCGTGGCGAACAACAAGGCGGAAGGGTCTGCGCCGCTCACTTGTATTGCGCTGGCAGGGGAGATCGCTGCGGCCTGCGCGCGGATGCGCGAAGAGCCGCATCGATAGGGAAGTTACTGCGGTTTATCAAAGTTATTCGACCAGTGAATAAACCGGGATAACTTTGCTATCGATCTAGTCTGCGTCGCTTGACGGCACCCTCGGACGGTGCGCCGCCGCGCAAAGACCTGCGCAACGACGCGTCATCAAGAGGTCAAACCCGCCCAAGAAAACCCTCACACCCCCGACCGCATCCAGCTCGAGAACTTCGCACGAAACTTCGCCACCTTCGGCGCGACGACGAACGCGCAATACCCTTGCTCGGGATGCTGTGCGAAATAGTTCTGATGATAGGCCTCGGCCGGCCAGTAATTGCCGTCGAGCGGCAAGACTTCGGTCACGATCGGCGCACTGAACACGCTGTCGTGTTCGAGCTCGCGGATCACCTCGAACGCGCTATCGCGCTGCGCGTCCGAATGCGTGAAGACGACCGAGCGGTACTGCGTGCCCACGTCGTTGCCCTGCCGATTGAGCTGCGTCGGATCGTGGATCGAAAAGAAAATCTGCAGGATCTCCCGATAGCTGATTTTCGTAGGATCGAAGACGATGTTCACGACCTCGGCGTGCCCCGTGTCACCGTCGCAGACCTGCTCGTAGGTGGGGTGCTCGACCTTCCCGCCGGCGTAGCCCGACTCGACGGACTGCACGCCGTCGACATCGACGTAGACCGCTTCGAGACACCAGAAACACCCGCCACCCAGCGTAGCGGTCTCGCTTGCCTGACTCATGGCTGCTCCTTTCGATTGCGTACCTAGCACTGCGGCGGCGCCCAGGCGCCGTGCGTCACCAGAAGCTTAGTGCGTTTTGCCTCCGCCGGGGGCTGCGCCGGCAGATCGTCGGGCAGCGCGTACGTATTCATTTAGAATCTCGGCTGATCGCGACTATCGATATGACCTTCTATTCCCCTTTCTCGTTCGCGGCGCCCGCCTCGTACGCGTTGCCACCAGCCGGAGCGCCGAGCCGATGAAACGCGCGAGCCCTCCGAATTTCGATTCCGCAGCATTTCGCTGCGCCCTCGGGCAGTTCGCGACCGGCGTGACCGTCATCACGACGCGCGCCCCGTCAGGACAACTGATCGGCATCACGGCCAGCTCGTTCAACTCCGTCTCGCTGACGCCGCCGCTCGTGCTCTGGAGCCTGGCGACGAGGTCGGCGTCGATGCCCGTGTTCCAGACCAACAGCCATTACGTCGTGAACGTGCTGGCACAGTCGCAGCTCGATCTGTGCAAACGCTTTGCCACGGTCAAGGGCGACCGCTTCGAAGGCGTCTCGCATGCGGCCGGGGATACGGGCATGCCCGTGCTCGACGGCGCGTTGGCCTGGTTCGAATGCCACAACCGCAGCCGCTACGAGGAAGGCGACCACGTCATCTTCGTGGGAGAAGTCGAGCGTTGCGGCGTGCATCCTGAAGCGGAAAACATCGCGCCGCTGATTTTCCATGGCGGCGCATTCCATGGGTTGAAGTCGCTTTGAGCGTCGAAGCGAAGGTGCCCCTCGCACCGTGCGCGGCAGTGATAGAACCCGATTCGTTGACATCCGACATGAGCAGCATGCATGATGCAGCCATGAATTTCACCGCTCGCCCCCTTTCGACGACAACCGTCACGACCGCCTTCGGCGGGCCGTGACGTCGGTGTTTGCGAGCAGCGCGATACAACGCATTTCATCGATGACCCAAGGCCCCGCCGGTAACGGACGGGGCCTTTTGTTTGCCCGCGTCACGCCCGGCACACTCAAGAAGGAGAAGCCATGCAAGCGGCAAACGGCGCGCAACGCGCCCTGTTGATCGTCGACATGCAAGTCGGCCTGTTTCACGGCCCCGAACGGCCCTACGAAGGCGAGCGCGTACTCGAGCGCATCGTCGAATTGATCCGCCGGGCACGCGAAGCGCGCGCCCCCGTCTATGCCGCCCGGCATACCGGCCCGCCGGGCTCGCCGATCGCACCGGGCAGCGCGCTCACGCAACTGCTGCCTCAGCTTCATGTCGATGCGGCGTTCGACAAGACCCGCCCCAACTGCTTTCACGACACGCCGCTCGCGCAATGGCTCGGCGACGCAGGGATCGGCGAAGTCGTCATCGTCGGCATGAAGACGCAATACTGCGTCGACGCGACCTGCCGCGCCGCGGGCGATCTCGGCTATCGCGCGCATCTCGTGACCGACGCGCACACGTGCATGGACACGCCTGCCTTGCCGGCGCGCGCGATCATCGACCATCACAACGCGACGTTGGACGGCGCATTCGCGACGCTCACGAGCACGGCCGCGTGCCGGTTCTGAGCGCAGCCCGCGGCCGGGGCGCGCATCACCAGACGCGATACACACGCCCCGTCTGCACGCCGTCGATGCTGCGCTGATACGCGAGTGCCACGCGTGCGGCCGGCACCGACTCGAAGCCCGGGAAGTAAGGGCCGAACACGCCCTCGGACTCGGTCAGCAGCGTCGGGTTGACCGAGTTGATGCGCACGCCGCGCGCGAGCTCCGTCGCGGCCGCGCGCACGAAGCCGTCGATCGCCGCGTTGACCGCGGTCGCGTTGGCGCCATAAAGAATCGGCTCTTCGCCGACGATGCCGCTCGTCAGCGTGATCGAGCCGCCGTCGTTCAAATACGCCTGCCCCACGAGCGCAAGACGCACCTGCCCGAGCAGCTTGCTCTGCAGGCCGACCTCGAACTGCGCGCTCGTCATCTCGCCGAGCGCGCCGAAGTGCAGCTCGCCCGTCGTCGACACGAGCGCATCGATACGGCCAACGCGCTCGAACAGCGCGGCCACGCTGCGCTCGTCGGCGATGTCGACTTGCAAATCGCCGCCGCGCCGCCCCACCCGGATCACCTCATGACCGACGGCCGTCAGCCGCTCGGCCACCGCCGTCCCCACCGTGCCCGTGGCACCGACCACCAGTACCTTCTTCGTCTTCATGTTCCGCTCCACGCATTCGTTTTACAGGTGCCCATTCTCGAACGAACGCATACAGCGATAAACGGCACTATCATTCGAGCTTTGCTAACTCACGGTTCGGAATGGCATGGACAAGCTGCGCTCGATGGAAGTGTTCGTCGCCGTCGTCGACACGGGCAACTTCAGCGCGGCAGCCGACGCGCTCGAGATGTCGTCGGTGATGGTCGGCAAGTACGTGCGGCATCTCGAAGAGCGCCTCGATACACGGCTTATCCATCGCACGACGCGCAAGCAAGGCCTGACCGAAGCCGGCGCCGCGTTCTACGAAAACTGCAAGGCGGCGCTCGAGCAAGTACGCGCCGCAGAACAATCGGTGCAGGCGCTCAATACGGTGCCACAGGGCACGCTGCGCGTGAGCGCGCCCGTCACGCTCGGCACGTCGGTCGTCGCACCGCTCGTGGCCGACTATCTGGCGCAGTATCCGCACGTGAAGGTCGAGCTCGTACTCAACAATGCACTCGTCGATCTGATCGCGGACGGCTACGACGTTGCATTTCGCATCGGCGAGAACGTCGATCCAGACCTCGTCGCCAAGCCACTGCCGCCCTATCGCATGACGATCTGCGCGGCACCGGGCTACCTGCGCGAGCACGGTACGCCGCGCTCGCCGACCGATCTCGCCCAACATCGCTGCCTCGGCCATACGGTCTGGAACCATCGTACGGCCTGGCGACTGCGCGATGACGAAGCGGAATTCGTGTGGCCCGTGAACGGCCGCTTCCTGTCCAACGACGGTCACGCGCTGCGGGCGGCCGCGGTGGGTGGCGCCGGGCTGCTGCTGCAACCGGAAGTGCTCGTGGCAGAAGACCTCGCTTGCGGGCGGCTCGTACGCGTGCTCGAGGAATTCGCCCCAGTGCCGCGCCCCGTCTATCTCGTCTATCTGCCCGATGCACGGCCGCGTCCCAAGGTGAGGACGTTCGTCGACTACCTCGAGACCCGGCTCGCAACCGGCCATACCACGCCGGCCAGCGCGCCGAAGATGGGCCGCAAGCGACGCTGACGTCGCTAACCCAAACGGCCGTAACTGTCCTAACGCGCCGCGCCGGCCGCGGCGGGCGTCAGCGTGACGGGCACGCCCGAATCCTCTTTGAGCGTCTGCAGCACGATGTTCGAGCGGATGTCGATGACGCCCGGCGCCTTGTACAGCTTCGTCAGCACGAAGTCGGAGTAGTGCTTCAGGTTATGCGCGAGCACACGCAGGATGTAGTGGCTCTCGCCCGTCACGACGAACGCCCCCATCACTTCCGGCCATTCCCGTACGGCTTCGGCAAAACGCTCGTGCCAGTTCTCCTGGTCGTTGCGCATCGATACCTGCACGAACGCCTCGAGTTCGAAGCCGAGCGCTTCACGGTTCAGACACGCCCGATACCGCTCGATCACGCCCTGCTCCTCGAGCAGGCGCAAGCGGCGCAGGCACGCCGACGGCGACAACGAGATCCGTTCCGCCAGATCCAGATTACTGATGCGCCCCTCGTTCTGCAGCACAGTCAGAATGCGGCAATCGGTGGCGTCGAGTGAGATCGCATTCATTTTTGGTCCCCTTTCTTCTCTTGTCTCGAATTATGTTCTAGTCGGGCTCGTTTTGGGCGACGATTTCGCAAGCACTTTGCACGGCAAGTTGCCTATCATCGAGCCATCGCCCCACAGAAGAGACGAGACGACATGGAGACGCTCTGGGACATCTCTCCCGCCATCGACACCGCCACGCCGGTCTGGCCCGGCGACACGCCCGTCACGATCGAGCGCGTCTGGCGGATGGAGGCCGGTTCGCCCGTGAACGTGGCGCGTGCCACGCTCTCGCCGCACACGGGCGCGCATGCCGATGCGCCGCTGCACTACGACGCGGGCGGCATGCCGATCGGCACCGTGCCGCTCGACGCGTACCTGGGCCGCTGCCGCGTGATCCACTGCATCGGCGCAGCGCCGCTCGTGATGCCCGAGCACGTGCGTGCCCATCTCGATGATGTGCCGCCGCGCGTGCTGTTGCGCACCTACGAGCGCGCCCCGCTCGAGCGCTGGGACAGCGCCTTTTGCGCCGTCGCGCCGCAAACACTCGATCTGCTCGCCGAGCATGGGGTCAAGCTGATCGGCATCGACACGCCGTCGCTCGACCCGCAGGACTCGAAGACGATGCAGGCGCATGGGCGTGTGCGCGCACACGGCATGGCGATCCTCGAAGGGCTCGTGCTCGATGCCGTCGCACCCGGCGACTACGAGCTGATCGCGCTGCCGCTGAAGTTCGCGACGCTCGACGCCAGCCCGGTACGGGCGGTGTTGCGCGCGCTGCCCACCAGCATGGGCGCGTAAAGCCTGCCCGACGCGCATGACGCTGCGATTACCGCTGCGACGCCATGCTTGCCGTTCACCTGATTCGTTCCGTTCATCGACTTTCTTTCCGCGTCTATCGACCCGACCATGAAAACCCGTGACGAAGCACTCGCGCTCGACCGCGACGACCCGCTTGCCCCCTTACGTAACCGATTCGCGCTGGCCCCCGGTGTCATTTATCTGGATGGCAATTCGCTCGGCGTGCCGCCCGTGGCCGCCAGCGCCCGCGCCCAGGCCGTCATCGGCCAGGAATGGGGCGAAGGCCTGATCCGCAGCTGGAATACGGCAGGCTGGTTCGCCCTGCCGCGCCGGCTCGGCGACAAGCTCGCACCGCTGATCGGCGCGGGCCGCGATGAAGTCGTCGTCACCGACACGATCTCGGTCAATCTGTTCAAGCTGTTGTCGGCCGCGCTGCGCATGATGGCCGAGCGCGATCCGCGCCGCCGCGTGATCGTCTCCGAGCGCGCGAACTTCCCGACTGACCTGTACATCGCGCAAGGCCTCATCGAGCAGCTCGATCGCGGCTACACGCTGCGTCTCGTCGACGATCCGGCTGACCTGCCGGACGCCATCGACGACGAAACCGCCGTCGCGATGATCACGCACGTGAATTACCGCACGGGCTACATGCACGACATGGCGTCGCTCACGCATCTGATCCATCAGGCGGGCGCGCTCGCGCTGTGGGATCTCGCACATTCGGCCGGCGCGGTGCCCGTCGATCTGAACGGCGTCGGCGCCGATTTCGCGGTGGGCTGCACGTACAAGTATCTGAACGGCGGCCCCGGCTCGCCCGCGTTCGCATGGGTCGCCAAGCGTCACCAGAACACGCTCGCCCAGCCGCTCTCGGGTTGGTGGGGACACCGCAAGCCGTTCGCGATGGACCCGCGCTATGCGCCCGACGAAGGCATCGGCCGCTTTCTGTGCGGCACGCAGCCGATCGTGTCGATGTCGCTCGTCGAAGCGGGGCTCGACGTGTTTCTCGAGACCGACATGGCCGCGATCCGCCGCAAGTCGCTCGCGCTGACCGACCGCTTCATTGAGCTCGTCGAGGCGCGCTGCGCAGGCCACGCGCTGACGCTCGTCACGCCGCGCGCGCATGCGCAGCGTGGCTCGCATGCCAGCTTCGAGCATCCGCACGGCTACGAGATCATGCAGGCGCTCATCGCACGCGGCGTGATCGGCGATTATCGCGAACCGCATGTGCTGCGCTTCGGCTTCACTCCGCTGTACACGCGTTTCGTCGATGTGTGGGACGCGGTGGAGACACTGCGCGACATACTCGATACCGAAGCCTGGCGGGCCCCCGAGTTCGCGGCCCGTCATTCGGTGACCTAAGGATTTCGACATGACCGACCCTATGCAAGTACCCGAGCTGCCCGATACCGACGCGCCTTCCGCCAGCCCTACCGATGCCGCACGCGCGCAAGGCTGCCCGTTCGGGCACGGCAGCGGGGAGCCCACCCCGGGCGAAGGTTGGCACGATGCGCAGCTCGACTTCTCGAAGTCGATGAGCTACGGCGATTACCTGTCGCTCACGCAGATCCTCGAGGCTCAGCATCCGCTCTCGCCCGATCACAACGAGATGCTGTTCATCATCCAGCATCAGACGAGCGAGCTATGGATGAAGCTCGCCCTGTACGAACTGCGCGCAGCGCTCGAGTCCGTCCGGCGCGATCAGTTGCCGCCCGCGTTCAAGATGCTGGCGCGCGTCTCGCGCATTCTCGAACAGCTCGTGCAAGCGTGGAACGTGCTGGCCACGCTGACGCCGTCCGAGTACACGGCCATGCGGCCGTACCTGGGCTCGTCCTCGGGATTCCAGTCGTATCAGTACCGTCAGATCGAGTTCATCCTCGGCAACAAGAACGAGCAGATGCTCAAGCCCCATGCGCATCGGCCCGATATCCTCGCACAAGTGCAGGCCGCGCTCGAAGCGCCGTCGTTCTACGATGAAGTCATTCGATTGCTCGCGCGGCGCGGCTTCGCGATCGCGCCCGAACGGCTCGAGCGCGACTGGTCGCAGCCGACCGTGCACGATGCGACCGTCGAAGCCGCCTGGCTCGAGGTCTACCGCAATCCGTCGCAGCATTGGGAGCTCTACGAGATGGCCGAGGAGCTCGTCGACCTCGAGGATGCGTTCCGCCAATGGCGCTTTCGTCACGTCACGACGGTCGAGCGCATCATCGGCTACAAGCAGGGGACTGGGGGTACGAGCGGCGCGCCCTATCTGCGCAAGATGCTCGACGTCGTGTTGTTTCCCGAGTTGTGGCACGTGCGCACGGTGTTGTGACGCACCTGACGTAAGGCCGGTACCGCGCACCAGCCTTATGCTGCGGGCAGGTGCCGCCTCGCTTCACGCGCCTGCCCGAGCAGCCACAGGCGAAACGCGGCCACGTCGGGCCGCTCTGCCTTCGCGGACGGGTAGATGAGCCAGTAGCTGTAATCGTTGGCGATCGCGAGATCGAACGGCTGCACGAGCAAGCCGCTGCGCAAGTCGTCGGCCGCCAGCATCAAGCGGCCCAGCGCGACGCCCTGCCCTTGCACGGCGGCTTGCAGCGCAAGCGCCGCATCGTCGAACGCAAGCCCCGTCTTCCCGTCGAGCCCAGGCACGCCCGCCTGCTCGCTCCATGTCTTCCAGCCGTGCTTCGGCGTATCGTGCAGCAAGCGCGCGTAACGCAGATCATCGGGACAACGAAGTGCGGGCGGGCCAGCTGCAACCTGCGGTGCACACACCGGGCTCAGCATCTCGCGTGCGATCAATTCCGACTTCATGCCGGGCCAGCGGCCGATGCCCGAGCGGATCGCGACGTCGAACCGGTCGTCCATCCCGTTCCACAGCTCGGCCGAGCTCGTGAGCTTGAGCTCGATATCGGGATGTTGTGCCTGGAAGCCATGCAGCCGCGGCACGAGCCAGCGCGATGCGAAGGACGGCAGCGCGGTGATGCGCAGCGGCCCGTCCTCCTTTTCCCTCACGCGCATCGTGGCGCGCGCAAGCAAATCGAACGCAGGGGTGAGCTCCGCCAGATAGATGCGCCCCTTATCGGTCAGCGACAACGCGTGACCACGCCGCTCGAACAGGCGGAAGCCGAGCCAATCCTCGAGTTGACGGACTTGATGACTGATGGCGGCCTGCGTCACACACAATTCGGCGGCAGCCTGGGTGAAACTCAATTGACGCGCCGCGGCCTCGAAGGCTCGCAGCGCGCTAAGTGGAGGCAATCGGCGCATGCGCTCGATCATCTCACGTTATCGAACCCATGAAAAATCTTCGTTTTGCTCAGGCATGCGGCACGGGTCTAATGACGCGAATCGTGACTTCGGTAAAGGGAGCGTTGCATGATTCCGTTGCAGATGTGGGCACTCATCGTCGGCTTTTCCGTGCCGATGATCATCAGCCCCGGACCCGGCAACACAGTTCTGGCCGCGGTCGGCGGCAGGTTCGGCGTGCGCGGCGCGACACCGTTCTGGCTCGGCTTCGAAGCCGCCAATCTGTTCTGGTGTTTCGTGTATGGCCTCGGTCTGAGCCGACTGCTGCACAGCTATCCGTCGCTCGGCCACGCGCTCAAATGGGCCGGCATCCTCTATACGCTGTACCTGGCCTATGGCTTCTTCAAATCGGGGGCGCTGAAGGAAGGTGAAGATACGCGTCGGCTCAAGATGCTCGACGGCTTCGTGTCGGTCTCGCTGAACCCGAAAATTCATTCGATGATCTTCGTGCTGTTCTCGCAGTTTCTGAGCCCGGCACTGCCGCTCTACCAGCAGGTCATGCAGATTTCGATCGTGTTCACGATGCTGGGCTTCGCGTGCCACTTTCCGTGGATCTACGGCGGGCAAGTCGCCTTCAACCGCATCAAGAGCGAAAGGTCGATGCGCATTCAGGGGTATGCGTTCGGCGCTTGCATGATCGCCGTTGCGGCATTTCTCGCGTTCACGACCTGAGACGTCGGCCATCGACTTCAACATTGCGCCCGGCACCAGCGGCCGGGTCGCTGCCTGACTCGCAGCGGCGGCACCAAGTACTGGCATACCGAGATGATATAACATATCATTCTGACAACATCATTTCGGTTCGCTGCCATGTCTGCCGCCGCTCATCACCATCCGCTTGCCGAGCGCCTTGCGCGCGCCGATACGTTCGCAGCCGAACACGGGCTCATGCTGACGCCGCTGCGCCGGCAGGTGTATGAGCTCGTCGCCGCCGCCGAGCGGCCCATCGGCGCTTACGACCTGCTGGCCGCGCTCGAGCCGCAGCGCGGCCGCGTGCCGCCCACCACCGTCTATCGCGCGCTCGAGTTTCTCGTCGAGCACGGCTTCGTGCATCGCATCGAGTCGCGCAATGCATTCGTCGCCTGCTGCGAGATCGGCCGTCCACATCAAAGCCAGTTCCTGATCTGCGAAAAATGTGGCGACACGCTCGAAATTCCGGGCGAGGAGCTCGCCGAACGGCTCTCCGCCACGCCGCCCGCGCACGGTTTCGAAGTACACAAGCAGGTCGTCGAGCTCAGCGGCCTGTGCGGTGATTGCAAGACCAAGCGTACCGGCGCCTCGCGCACGCGCTGAACGCTACCCTCGTCCGCGGCGCCCGTCACTTCACTCAGCAACGAACTCAGCGACAAGCCGCCATTCAATTCCAAGGAGAACTCATGAAAGCAGTCGATCTGCCGCAACCGGCGGCAAAGGCCAGGCACACGCTCGCATGGCGCTTGGCGGCCGCAGGGCTTACCGCGTTTGCTCTGGCCGGCGCCGCACTCGCGCAGGCGGCCACGGTAGGCATCGTCGCGGCCGAGAACTTCTACGGCGATGTCGCGCGTCAGCTCGGCGGCACGCACGTCAACGTCGAGAGCATTCTCAACAGTCCCGACCAAGACCCGCATTTGTTCGAGGCGAGCCCGAAGACGGCGCGCGCGTTGCAGCACGCGGACATCGTCGTCTACAACGGCGCCGATTACGATCCGTGGATGGACAAGCTGCTCGCGGTTGCGAAGAACGACAAGCGCAAGACGATCGTCGCGGCTGCGCTCGTCGGCAAGCATGCCGGCGACAACCCGCACCTGTGGTACGACCCGGCAACGATGCCCAAGGTCGCCCACGCGCTCACCGACGCGCTGAAGGCCGCCGATCCCGCACATAGTGCGGACTATGACGCGAACCTCGCCACGTTCGTCGCCTCGCTGAAGCCGATCGACGCCAAGGTCGCGCAGTTGCACGCGCGCTATGCGGGCGTGCCGGTTACGGCCACTGAGCCCGTGTTCGGCTACATGGCCGACGCCATCGGTCTTGCTATGCGCAACGAGCGGTTTCAGCTGGCCGTCATGAACGATACGGAGCCGAGTGCCTCGGACATCGCGGCCTTCGAGCAGGATTTGCGCAAAAAGCAGGTCCGCGTGCTCATCTACAACAGCCAGGCGACCGAAGCCCTGACGCGGCGCATGCTCAAGCTCGCGCAGGATTCGCACGTCCCCACCGCGAGCGTCACCGAGACGCAGCCGCCCGGCAAGACGTTTCAACAATGGATGCTGAGCCAGCTCGACGCGCTCGCGGCAGCGCTCGGCAACGCGAAGCAATGACCGAACGAATCGATCCCGCCCGCGGCTACGCGCTCGAGCTGTCTAATGTCACGTTGAAGCTCGGCGAGCGCACGATCCTCGCCGACACGAGCCTCACCATCGAAAACGGCGAGTTCATCGGCGTGCTCGGCCCGAACGGCGCAGGTAAGACCACGCTGATGCGCGCCGTGCTCGGCCTCGTGCCGGCGACAAGCGGTACGATCCGCGTCGCGGGCGAGCCGGTCACGCGCGGCAATCCGGCGGTCGGCTACATGCCGCAGACGCGCAGTGCGCTCGCGGGCCGTCGGCTGCGCGGGCGCGACTTCATCGCGATGGCGGCCGAAGGCCATCGCTGGGGCTTACCGCATGCCGACGCGACTACGCGTGCGGACGTCGATCGCGTGCTCGAGCTCGTCGGCGGCAGCGCGCTCGCGGCGCGTCCGCTATCCGAGCTCTCGGGCGGCGAACGGCAGCGGCTGCTGATCGCGCAATGCCTGCTCGGCAAGCCGCGGCTGCTGCTGCTCGACGAGCCGCTGATCAGCCTCGATCCGCACCATCAGCGCGGTGTCGTCGAACTCGTGCGCCGCGTGCAGCGCGAACTCGGCATCACGGTGCTGTTCTCGGCACACGAACTGAATCCGCTGCTGGGCGCGCTCGACCGCGTGCTCTATCTCGGCAATGGCGCGGCCGCGCTCGGCACCGTCGACGAAGTCATCACGCGCCCCGTGCTGTCGCGTTTGTACGGCTCAGCGATCGACGTCATGCGCGTGAATGGGCGCATCTTCGTGATGTCGGGCGATGTCGAAGTCGAAAAGCACGATCACGAACACGAAGACGACGGCGGTGACGCGCACGGCCATGCACACGGACAGGGTCACGCACACGGCGGCAGCGACCATCCTCACGGACATACCCACGATGTTTGAATACGACTTCATGGTCAACGCGTTTGCCGCGTCGGGCATCGTCGCGGTGCTCGCGGGCATCGTCGGCTACTTTCTCGTCATGCGCGGCCAGACCTTCGCGGGCCACGCGCTGTCACACGTCGGCTTCACCGGCGCGACGGGTGCGGTGCTCGTCGGCATCTCGCCGCTGTGGGGGATGATCGGCTTCACGCTCGCGGCCGGGCTCTCGATGGGCGCGCTCGGCGAACGGCTGGCCGGACGCGACGTGGCGATCGGCGTCGTGCTGTCGCTGTCGCTGGGCTGCGGGCTGTTGTTCCTGCACTTCTTCACTGCGTACGCGACACAGGTGACGGCGCTGCTGTTCGGCAACGTGCTGGGGGTGACGACCTCGACACTGATCGTGCTGGCCGGCATCGGCGTCGCGTGTCTGCTTGCGCTCGCCGCCATCATGCGGCCGCTACTGTTCGCGACCGTGCAGCCTGAGCTGGCCGAAGCGAAGGGCGTCTCGCTGCGTCTCGTGTCGATGCTGTTTCTGGCCATCGCCGCGCTGTCGGTGGCGGCCTGCACGCAGATCGTCGGCGTCCTGCTCGTGTTCACGCTGATGGTCGGCCCCGCCGCCGCCGCGCAGAACCTCACGACACGGCTCGGCAGCGGCGTCGCGCTGGCGGCGGTCTTCGCGCTCGCCCAGGCGTGGCTCGGCGTCACGCTCGCGTTCTATACCGACTGGCCCACGAGCTTCTGGATCACGGCGCTGGCCGCGATCGTGTACGGTGCCAGCTTGTTGCCGCGACGCTGAGCGGGCGACTCGAAGCTTGCAAGGGGCGCAACGCCGGCGCCCCGCCATCCCTGCCTCTCCCAGCGCATTGCCGCTCCATTCGCGCCACAATCCGATCTCCAAAGCCGTGGACGTCACGGTCTACCGCCCCGCCCCCATCACATCATCGACGAGCGGTACGGCGGCCAATGCGACAAGCAGCGTCGCGAGCGGCACAGTGGAAACGAACCCCATATGCTTGAATCCGACCGCCCCTGCCAGTCCGCCGCAAAAGAACGCCAGCAGCAGTGATGCAAGCAGTGCGAGCCGCTGCCGGTCGCTACGCACGAGCGGCATGCGATCGCGCATCGGATTGTCGGGTGGCCCGTTCCAGTAGAACAGCTTGCCGAGCTCGATGCCGATGTCGGTCACGAGCCCCGTCACGTGCGTCGTACGAATCTCGGCCTTCGAGATCTTCGTGATCATCGCGTTCTGCAAGCCCATCACGAAGCACAGCAGCGCGACCGTCGCGGGCACGAACAGCACGCGATGCGCTTCGAGGTTCGAGCCCAGCAAGCCAAAGCAAAGCAGCAGCGCGGCCTCGAGCATCAAAGGCATCGCGTAGAAGCTGCGCAGTCCACGGCGGCGTCCCCAGTTAATGAGGATTGCCGACGTAGCCGCACCGCAGACAAATGACATAAACGACGCGAGACCTGCCGCCGCGAGACTGATTTCGCCAAGTGCCAGGCTGTCGGCCAGCGACGAGACGATGCCGGACATATGCGACGTGTACTGCCCGACCGCCAGAAATCCACCTGCGTTGGCCGCACCGGCGACGAAGGCGAGCGAACGCCCGAGGCGACGGTTGGCTTCGTCCGTGCGCTCTGGCGTCGTGAATCCGCGCAGGTATTGAATCGGCATGTTCTACGTCAGCACGCGCGCATGATGCGCGAGGTGATCCTCGATGAACGTCTCGATGAAGTAGTAGCCGTGGTCATACGCTTCGTGGCGGCGCAGCATCAAAGGCTGTCCGGCCGCGAGACACGCCGCTTCGAACACGTCGGGGTGCAGTTGCTCGACGCGGAAGCGATCCGCCAGGCCCTGATCGATCAGGATACCCTCGTCGAATCGCGCGGCATCGGCGCGTGCGACCAGCTCGCTCGCGTCGTATTGCCGCCAGGCCTCGCGGTCCTCGCCCAGATAGCCGCCGAACGCCTTTTGCCCCCACGGGCAGCGCATCGGTGCCGCAATCGGCGCGAACGCAGAGACCGACCGATAGAGCCCGGGGTTGCGCAGCGCGAGCACGAGCGCGCCGTGTCCGCCCATCGAGTGCCCGAAGATGCCGAGCCGCGCGCCGTCGATCGGCAGTTCGGCCAGCACGGTCTCGCGCAGCTCGTCGCGCACGTACGAGTACATGCGATAGTGCTTCGACCAAGGCTCGCGCGTCGCATCGACATAAAAGCCGGCCCCGACGCCAAAATCCCACGCATCGGTTTCGCCGGCGATGCCGGCCCCGCGCGGGCTCGTGTCGGGCGAGATCAGCGCGATACCGTGTGTGGCCGCAAAACGCTGAGCGCCAGCCTTGATCGGAAACGTCTCTTCGGTGGACGTCAGGCCCGCCAGATAAAACAACGCCGGCACGCGAGCGTGCTGCGCATGCGGCGGCAGATACACGGAGAAGCGCATCGGCAGGCCGATCGTCGTCGACGCGTGCCGGTAGAGCCGTTGCACGCCGCCGTGGCAGGCGTGCTCCTCAATGAGTTCGAGCATCGTGCGCTCCCGTTCAGTACAGCACGACCGAGCGGATCGATTCGCCCTTCTTCATGAGCTCGAACCCCTCGTTGATGCGATCGAGCGGCAGCGTGTGCGTGATGAGGTCGTCGATGTTGAGCTTGCCGTCCATGTACCAGTCGACGATCTTCGGCACGTCGGTGCGTCCGCGCGCGCCGCCGAACGCCGAGCCCTTCCATTCGCGCCCGGTCACGAGCTGGAACGGCCGCGTGCTGATCTCTTCGCCGGCCGCCGCCACGCCGATGATGATCGACTGGCCCCAACCCTTGTGACAGCATTCGAGCGCCTGACGCATCGTCTTCACGTTGCCGATGCACTCGAACGAGTAATCGGCCCCGCCATCGGTCAACTGCACGATGTGGTCGACCACGTTCTCGACCTCGTTCGGATTGACGAAGTGCGTCATGCCGAATTGCTTCGCGAGCGCCACGCGGCCCGGATTGATGTCGACGCCGATGATCTTGTTCGCACCGACCATCTTCGCGCCCTGAATCACGTTGAGCCCAATGCCGCCGAGCCCGAACACGACCACGTTCGCGCCCGCCTCCACCTTCGCCGTGAACACGACGGCACCCACGCCCGTCGTCACGCCGCAGCCGATGTAGCAGACCTTGTCGAACGGGGCGTCCTCGCGGATCTTCGCCACGGCGATCTCGGGCACGACGATGTAGTTCGAGAACGTCGACGTGCCCATGTAGTGGAACAACGGCTTGCCGTCGATCGAGAAGCGTGACGTGGCATCGGGCATGAGGCCCTTGCCTTGCGTCGCGCGAATCTTCTGACACAGGTTCGTCTTGCGCGACAGGCAGAACTTGCACTCGCGGCATTCGGGCGTGTAAAGCGGAATCACGTGGTCGCCCTTCCTCACCGTGCCCACGCCGGGCCCGACGTCGACGACGACGCCCGCGCCCTCGTGGCCCAGGATCGCCGGGAAGAGGCCCTCGGGGTCCGCGCCCGACAGCGTGTAGTAATCGGTGTGGCAAATGCCCGTGGCCTTTACCTCGATCAGCACTTCGCCCGCGCGCGGCCCCTCGAGATCGACTTCCTCGACCGTCAGCGGTTCACCGGCCTTCCATGCGATTGCGGCTTTCGTCTTCATCGTGGCTTCGCTCCTGTTTCGTCAGTTTCGCGTTGTTCGTATTCTGTCAGGCGACCATCGTCGCCGAAAGGCTTGCGGCGCACGCTCGAACGCGGCCGCTCATCGCCATATGCGATGCGAAATACACATCATAGCGGCTGCGATACGCCCCCCGCTCTCGATGCCGCATAACGCGGTGCAACAACCGGCTGACCATATCGAGCCGCAAAAGGCCGAAATAGCCGCGCGCCCACTTGTTCGCCTGCAAGTGCACGCCTAACTTGGAGCCACTGACCGACAACAATCTTCAGGAGCGAGACACATGCATTCGACCACGGTTCATCCGTGCGACGAGCGACTGCCTGCGGGCCGGTTGCTTACGCTCGGCATTCAGCACGTCCTCGTCATGTACGCCGGCGCGGTGGCCGTGCCCCTCATCGTCGGCGGCGCGTTGAAGCTGCCCAAGGATCAGATCGCCTTCCTGATCAGCGCCGACCTGTTTTCCTGCGGCATCGCCACGCTGATCCAGACGCTCGGCCTTTGGATCTTCGGCATCCGCCTGCCCGTCATCATGGGCTGCACGTTCGCGGCGGTCGGCCCGATGGTCGCGATCGGCACCAACCCGCAGCTCGGCCTCCTCGATGTATTCGGGGCGACGATCGCCTCTGGCGCGATCGGCATCGTGCTCGCGCCCGCCATCGGCCGTCTGCTGCGCTTCTTCCCGCCTGTCGTCGTGGGGACCGTCATTTCGGTCATCGGGCTGTCGCTCATGGAAGTCGGCATCAACTGGGCCGCGGGCGGCGTGGGCAACCCCGCTTACGGCAACCCGAGCTATCTGGGCCTGGCACTGGCCGTGCTCGCGTTGATCCTCGGCATCAACAAATTCTGCCGTGGCTTCGTCGCCAACATCTCGGTGCTGCTCGGCATCGCCACCGGCTTCGCGATCGCGGCGATGACCGGACACGTATCGTTCGATGGCGTGCGCAGCGCACCGTGGGTCGGCTTCGTGATGCCATTCCACTTTGGCCTGCCCCACTTCGATCCGCTCGCGATCGCGACGATGGTGACCGTGATGTTCGTCACGTTCATCGAATCGACCGGTATGTTTCTGGCCATCGGCGACATGGTCGAGCGGCCTGTCGATCGGGAAACGCTCGTGCGTGGCCTGCGCGTGGACGGACTCGGCACACTGATCGGCGGCATCTTCAACTCGTTCCCGCATACGTCGTTCTCGCAGAACGTCGGACTGATCGGCGTGACCGGCGTCAAGAGCCGCTTCGTCTGCGCAACGGGCGGCGTGATCCTCGTCCTGCTGGGGCTCTTTCCGAAGATGGCGCAGGTCGTCGCGTCCGTCCCGCCATTCGTGCTCGGTGGCGCGGGTATCGTGATGTTCGGCATGGTCGCGGCAAACGGCATCAAGGCGCTCTCGCGCGTCGACTTCAACACCCATCCGCACAACCTGTTCATCGTAGCCGTCAGCATCGGGCTCGGCCTCGTGCCCGTCGTATCGCCACGCTTCTTCGCACTGTTTCCTGCAGCGCTGACCCCGCTGTTGCATAGCGGCATCCTGCTCGCATCGGCCTCGGCGGTACTGCTCAACATCGTTTTCAACGGTACGGGCCACGGTGCCGAATCGGCCTTGCACACGCACGACACACTTCCCAGCGAACTCGCGCGCAGCGCAGCCGATCTGCGCTGACCGTCCCTTCCCTGGCGCGCGCCGGCCGACAAGGCCCGCGCGCCTGTCACCTCGATTCGCACAGCCCGTCCCCACACCCTCGCCTAATCATCCGATGAAAGTCGGGCTTTCAATTTTCCTACCTCTTACTACCTCCGCACACTTTAATTCGGCAACCTAATTATTCGTCTTATCAATTCCATCTCGATTTCTGATTAGTAGGGATTCCTACCTATCCCTCTAAATCGCCGCAAACGATTGCCGTAAACAGTTTCGGGAGCGCCAACCTCCCGATGTTGCGAACGTGATGAAGCGGCCGATCTCGGTCAATACCTTCAGGAGTCATCCATGCTGCGTTTCATTCAATCTTTGTCGCGTGACGAGCGCGGTGTCAGCGCGCTCGAATATTCGGTGCTGGCAGGCATCGTCGTGGTTGCCGTGGCCGCTGCCGGCGCGATCTTCGGCGGCACCGACGGTCTGCCGAACCTGTTCCAGAACATGATCACGAAGGTCACGAGCGTTCAGACGAACGGTCATTGACCGCCACGCTTGGGTCCGCTCGATTGCGAGGCATGAGAGCGGCCCGCGTCATGCTCACGTTGCTTCCGGCGCGTTTCGATGTTCGATGAGGCACACACGATGGACTGGGTGAGAGTCGCTGCTTGCTGGGTTCTCGTCATGCTCGCAGTCTCCGATCTGCGTTCTCGCCGGCTTTCCAATTTCGGTGTAGCGAGCTTCGCCGCGCTGTATTTCGTCGACGCGCTGCTTACAGGCAGCGCCCCATTTTCCCTCACCGTCCATACGCTCACGGGCGGCCTGTCGCTCGCACTCGCTGCGCTGCTGTTTCGCTTGGGCTGGCTCGGCGGCGGCGACGCCAAACTCGCTGCTGCCGTCTTTCTCTGGTCCGGGCCCACGCTCGCGACGCAAGTCTTCTTCATCGTCTCGGTGTCCGGGCTCGCCATCGGGCTCGCCGTGATCGCCTGCGGCGTGCTTGCGCGACACCACGCCCCCACTGCCGACCGGCTCGCCTGGCTCGCGCCCGCACGCGGCGTGCCTTATGGCATCGCGCTGGCGGCAGGAGGCGCAGCAGCTGTCTGGCTACCGCTCATACCAGCGAGCCCCCTCGCCCTTCACGCCTCACTCGCGCTCGAGCTGTTCGCGCGGCTGGCCTAACCCGAGGCTGCATCCATGCAAAACACGCTGAAACTCGCTGCCCTCGTCGTCATCGCCGCGATCGGCGCATTCGTGCTGCGTGCGCTGTTCGTCGCCGCCTCGCGGCCGGGCCCTGCGATACCGCCGGCGATGGAGCGTGTGCGGGCGGCTAGCGCGAATCTGCCCGACGGCCTGCTGCTGCGCGATAGCGACCTCGTCTGGAAAAGCATGCCGCGCAGCCAGGTGCCGCCCGGCGCGCTGACCGAGCGTCAGGTCCTTGCCAGCGCCGATCTCGATCTGAAGGGCGACCTGTTGCGCCACGCCGTACGTGCCGGCTCGCCGCTGGGCGCGTCCGACGTCATCTCGCCCAACTCACCGGGCTTTTTGGCCGCGGCGTTGCAACCGGGCATGCGCGCGATTTCCGTCGCGATCGACGACGTGTCGGGCAACGCGGGCCTGATCGAGCCCGGCGACTTCGTCGACGTGCTGCTGACCCAGCAGCTTCGCTCACAAGCCGGGCTGCCGCCAGCGCCCGAGCGCGCCGTCGAATCGGAGACGATCGTCGAGCATGTCCGCGTACTGGCCGTCGGCTCCGCGTTTCATCGGCCCAAGGACGACGCGGCCGCGCCGAACACGCGCGCGCGCACCGTGACGTTCGAAGTGACGCCGCACGGCGCCGAAGTCGTGACGGTCGCTGCGCACCTGGGCTCGCTGTCGCTCGCGCTGCGCAGCTTCGCTACGCGCGATCGCACCATGCCGGAGCCCATGACCGCGGCCGAGCCGCACACACCGCCCGTCTGGGCCGGTGATGTGTCACGTGCCCTGCGCGCCGCTCCTGCCGCAACGGAGCCGAGCACGAAGCACCTGCATGCCGGCGCCGGCTCACGGCCCGTCGTCGTTTATCGCGGCTCCAAGCAATCGGATTCGTTCGGCACCGATTCATCAGGATTGCCAACTGGTTCGACAGGCTCGACGCCTCCCCTTCCGCTCGGCGTGCCAACCGCCGCGCCGGCCCCGGCACACCCTGCAGCTTGAGTACGACCATGTTGCGTTCCTTGCACTCCCCCCTGCGCGCACGCCCGATCAGGCGTCTGGCTACGCTCGTTCTCGCGACGCTCGTCGTGGCCGCGTGCATAGGCACGGCGACGACATCGGCCCAGGCCGCCGACACGAATGCCGTGCTCGCAGTGCCGGCCGGCAGCGGCGAGATGGTCAAGCTGCCCGAGCCGGCGGTGGCCGTGTTCGTGGCCGATCCCGACGTCGCCGACGTCCATGTGCCGACGCCGCAAACCGTCTTCGTGCTCGGCAAGAAAGCGGGCACGACGACGCTGTTCGCGCTCGGCCCCAACAATCGCACGATCCTGCGCAAGACGATCAACGTGGCAACCGACACCGCGTCGATCCAGCGCCTCGTCGATGCGCGCTTCCCGCAGTTGCGCGTGACGGTCACTAGCGCACCGGGCTCGCTGATGGTCGCAGGCCGCGTGCCCAGCGCGGCCGACGCAGACGCGATCGTCCAGACGCTGAAGCCCTACCTGCACGATCAGGAAGCGCTCGTGAACCGCCTGACGCTCGCGCAGCCGATTCAGGTGCACTTGCGCGTGCGCATCACCGAGATCGACCGCAACATCACGCAGCAACTCGGCATCAATTGGAGCGCGTTAGGCTCGAGCGGCAATTTCATCGGCGGGCTCTTCAACGGCCGCACGCTGTTCGACTCCACCTCGAAGCTGTTCAACCTCTCCTCCTCGGGCGCGTTCTCGGTGCTCGGCGGCTTTCACACCTCGCGCTATTCGATCGATGGCGTGCTCGACGCGCTCGATCAGGAAGGCCTGATCACGATGCTCGCCGAACCGAACCTGACCGCGATGTCAGGTCAGACTGCGAGCTTCCTCGCGGGCGGCGAGTTCCCCATCCCGGTCGCGCAGGACACGACCGGTGCCATCACGATCGAGTTCAAGCCCTACGGCGTCTCGCTCGACTTCACGCCGACCGTGCTCGCGAACAACCGCATCAGCCTCAAGGTACGTCCCGAGGTCAGCGAGATCGATCCGACCAACAGCGTGACGACAGGCTCGATCAAAGTGCCGGCACTGACGGTGCGGCGCGTGGATACGACCGTCGAGCTCTCGAGCGGGCAAAGCTTCGCGATCGGCGGGCTGCTGCAAAGCAAGACCAGCGACGTGCTGTCGCAACTGCCGGGCCTTAGCCGTCTGCCCGTGCTCGGCAAGCTGTTCTCATCGAAGGACTATCTGAACAACAAGTCCGAAGTGGTCGTGATCGTCACGCCGTACATCGTGCAGCCCACCGGTCCGGGCCAGTTGCACGACGCGCTCGACGGCGTGACGCGTCCGGCCAGCGACATCGAGTACGCGCTGCAGCGATCGCTCGGCCTCGATCCGTTGTCGGGGCAAACTCCGCGCCTCGTCGGCGCGGCCGGCTTCGTCTACTGAACTCGAGGAGACGTTCGATGAACGCACGGTTCACCTGTTCGCCGATGCTTGCCGCGCTGGTCTGCGCGCTGGCATCGAGCCTGTCCGGCTGCATGTCGATGCACCCGCCGCTCGGGATGCCTGACGATTCGGTCATCGGCTTCGATGCGCCAAGCGCTCGAGCGGTCCCGCCGGAGTGCGCGGCGCTGAATCAGCCGTCGCACATGATCGACGCAGGCGCTGGCCGCCCGGGCGTCGCGTTCGGTTGCGCGACCTACACGAATCTCGCGGCGATGCTCGCGCGCCCCGCCGATCTCGTGGCCCCGCTGCCGTACGCAGGCGCCGACGCCGCGCTTGCCGCCAGTGCCGTGCGCCGCTACGACGAAGGGCACGTCACGCCGCTCAATCCGACGTCGACGACGGCGCCTGCCTCGCATTGACGGAGCGACGAACGATGGGCGTCTTCGACACCACTCTGCTCACACGCCGCGCACAGCCGTCGGCGACCGATCGACTCATTGCCGTCGTATCCGACGCCGGCAGCGAGGAAGTCATCAAGAACCTCATGCTCGATCAGGGCATCGCTAACGCACACGTCGCACGCGGCACCCTCGACGACGCGATCGAGCTCATGCGCGACCTGGGCCACTCGCCGCGACATCTGCTCGTCGATGTGTCGTCATCGACGATGCCGGTGTCCGACCTGATGCGGCTTGCCGAAGTGGTCGATCCGTCGGTCACGGTGGTCGTGGCCGGCGATCGCAACGATGTCGGGCTCTTTCGCAATCTGTTGCGCATCGGCGTCCAGGACTACCTCGTGAAGCCGCTGACGGTCGAGCTCGTGCAACGGGCGCTGGCCTCCACGGACCCGGCCGCCTCGGCGCGCACGGGCAAGGCGATCGGCTTCGTCGGCGCACGCGGCGGCGTCGGCGTGACGACGATCGCGACAAGCCTCGCGCGATTCCTGGCCGACAAGACGCGCCGACGCATCGCCTACGTCGACCTCGACCTGCACGGCGGTGCGGCCCCGACGATGCTCGGGGTCGTTTGCAACAACGGCCTTGCTGAGCTGCTGCAAAACACGCAACGGCTCGATCAGCAGCTGATCAACCAGGCAGTGGTCGCGCAGAGCGACCGTCTGTTCGTGCTCGCCGCCGAGTTGCCCTACGATCACGACTTCACCTTGCGGCCCGGCACCGTGACCGAGCTCGTAACGGCGCTGAAGCACCATTTCCACTACGTCGTGCTCGATCTGCCGGAGCGCGCAGGCGGTCTCGTCGATGAGGCGCTCGATGCGTGCGCGATGATCCACGTCGTGGCCGACCGCTCCGTCCACGCGACGCGCGAAGCGGCGCGCCTGTGCCGCTTCGCCGAAGGCAGGCCGGCCGACCCCGCGATCTCGGTATTGCTCAACAACGCGCAGCAGCCTGTGCGCGGACGTGTCGCCACGACCGATTTCACGCACGCGCTCGCACGCGCCTCGGTACACGAGTTCCCCTACGAACCGAATACGCTCGCGCTGGCCGAGAACCTCGGCGAAGCGCTGGCCGATGCGAAGCATTCGGCCTTCTCGCGCGCTGTCGTCTCGCTGGCCGACGCGATCACCGGCAGCGAGGGACCGGCCGTCGACGACGCGCCGTGGTACGCGCGCCTGCTGTCGAAGCGGAGGGCCGGATAATGTTCGGACGCCGAAGCATGATGCCGGACGAGCCGACGCAACCAACGCGCTCGCTCGAAAGCTCACCGTCGACAGCCGCGCCACCGAGCGCCGATGTTGCTCCGTCGACGTCGCATTCACACACGCACTCGCCATCACCGTCCTCCGCCCACTCTGCATCGACTGCGCCACCAACCGGCGGCGGCGCCTCGGCCGTCGATCGCCACGAAGCGTTGATCCGCTCCGACACGTTCAAGTCGATCCGCTCGGCGGTGTTCTCGTCGATGAACATGTCGGCCGCGCTGATGATGTCGCGCGCGCAGGTGCGCGAAGGCATCGAGCAGATCGCGGCCGACGCGATTCTCCGCGAGCGCTTCACGATCACGCTGTCCGAGCAGGCTCAGATCGTCGACGAAATCCTCAACGACATGTTCGGTGTCGGCCCGATCGAACCGTTGCTCGCCGACGAACGCGTGACCGACATCCTGGTGAACGGCCCCGATCAGGTCTATGCCGAGCGCAGCGGCAAGCTCGAATTGACGCCGCTCAAGTTCCGCGACAACGCGCACGTGATCAACGTCGCGCAGCGCATTGCGGCAGCCGTCGGCCGACGCGTCGACGAAAGCAGTCCGATGGTCGATGCGCGCCTCGCGGATGGCAGCCGCGTGAACGTCGTGCTACCACCCATCGCGCTGCGCGGCGCGTCGATCTCGATCCGCAAGTTCGCCAAGCGCAACATCACGCTTGCACGCATGGCGCAGCAAGGCAACATCTCGCCCGCGATGGTCGAAGTGTTGCGCATCGCGAGCGCCTGCCGCCTGAACATCATCATCTCGGGCGGTACCGGCTCGGGCAAGACCACGCTGCTCAACGCGCTGTCGCACTTCATCGATCCGCACGAGCGCATCGTCACGATCGAGGATGCGGCCGAGCTGCAACTGCAGCAGCCGCACGTGGTGAGTCTCGAGACGCGTCCCGAGAACAGCGAGGGCCTCGGCGGCATCTCACAGCGCGATCTCGTGCGCAACTCGCTGCGGATGCGCCCCGATCGCATCATCCTCGGCGAAACGCGCGGCACCGAAGCGTTCGACGTGCTGCAGGCGATGAACACGGGCCACGACGGCTCGATGACGACCGTTCACGCGAACACGCCGCGCGATGCGATCACCCGGCTCGAAAGCATGGTCATGATGGCCAACGGCAACCTGCCGCTCGTATCGATCCGCCGACAGATCGCGAGCGCCGTGCACATGATCCTGCAGATCGAGCGCATGCGCGACGGCGTGCGGCGCGTCACGCGCGTGACCGAGATCTCGGGTATGGAAGGTGACGTCGTCATCACGCAGGATCTGTTCACGTTCCGCTACAACGCGAGCGCCTATGAAGCGCAGGTGCGCGGCACGTTCGAGAACTCGTCATTACGGCCCGTGTTCGCGCAGCGCGCGGCCTACTACGGGCTCGAAGACGACTTGATCGGAGCCATGCAATCGTGACGCCCGCGGACGTCGTCGCCGTCGGTGCATTCTTTGCGATCCTGGTCGCGGGCCTGATCGTGCGCTCGCTGCGCGGGATCGCGCGCAATAGTCCATCGCAGCGCATCCGGCAACGCGTCGACGCGCTGCGCGATCCGCGCGCACAAGCCAAGCGAGAACGCATCGACACGCCGTCACACGCACTCGTGAGTCTCGAACGGCACCACGGCAAGCAAGCGGCATGGCTCGCGTGGCTGCGTACCCGCCGCGAACGCGTGCAGACGGTGGGCGGCCCCGGCGCGCTGCGCCTGATCGGCGTGTGCGCCGCGCTCGCGCTCGTGCTGGCTGCCGTCGTCACGTCGCTCATCGGCTTGTCGTTCGGGTGGTGCCTGGCAAGCGCGATCGCCGCGCCGTTGATTGCGATCCGCGCCGTTTACGTCTGGCTCGTCGCACGATTCCGGCTGCGCTTTCTGGCCGTGTTCCCCGATACGCTCGACCTCATCATCCGCGCCGTGCGCGCCGGCATCCCGGCCGTCCAGGCAATCTGCACGGCGGGCGTCGAAAGCGAGGAGCCCGTGCGCACGACGTTCCGCACGATGGGCGATGCCCTGCTCGTCGGCGCCGAAGTGAAGGACGTGCTCGAGCAAGCGGCCGAACGCCTGCAACTGGCCGACTTCTCGTTCTTCAGCGTGTGCCTGATCCTGCAACGCGAGACGGGCGGCAATCTGGCCGAAACGCTCGAGAACCTCGCCTCGATCGTGCGCACGCGGCGCGACATCCGCATGAAGACCAAGGCGCTGACGGCCGAAGGCCGCATCGCGAGCAAGATCATCTCGGCGGTGCCGTTCGCCATCACCGGCTTTCTGTACGTCGTGAATCGGCCGTACATCGAACTGCTGTTTCGCACGCGCGCCGGCCACAAGATGCTCGTGCTGGCGTGCGTGCTGCTGACGATCGGCCTGACGCTGATCCGCAAGATCTCGAACCTGGATACCTCGCGATGAACGGCCCCGATCTGTGGCGCACGGCCGCCCTGCTCGCCTTGTTGGCACTCGGCACGCTATGGCTCGTGCTGCGCGGCACGGGCACACGCCAACGCATCGCCCACCGCGCGCGGGCCGGGGTCGCGCGCTCAGCCAACGAATACGCGCCGAGCGCTGGCGCGGGCAGCGTGCCGCAACGGCTCGCGAAGCGCGTCGCGACGCTCGGCGAGCATATGCCCGTCATCGATGCCGCACACCGCATGAAACTCGCGGCGCGGCTCGCGGGCGCGGGGTTCCGCGAACGGCGCGCCGTGTCGGTGATGGCCGGGCTCAAGATCGTGGGCGGCGCGTGCCTGGCGATCGGTGCGATCGTCGTCGGCGGACACGTGCCGCGCATCGGCGAGTACTTCGTGTTTCGCGTGCTGATGATGGCGGGGGCGTTCATCGTCGGCATGATGTTGCCCGAGTATGCGCTGGGCTTTCTGATCAGGCGCCGCCAAAAGGCGATTGCAGCCGCGCTGCCCGATGCGCTCGATCTGCTCGTGATCTGCACGAACGCGGGCAACAGCCTCGTCGTGGCCGTCAGGCGCGTGGCCACGGAGCTGAACACGATCTGCCCCGCACTGGCCGACGAATTTTCGGTGACGGCCGACGAGTTGCGTATCGGCGGCGACAGCGCCGTCGCCTTGAACGCGATGGCCGCGCGCATCGGCCTTGCATCGATGCGCGCCCTCGTGACGACACTCGTGCAATCGCAGCAGTACGGTACGCCGATCACGCAATCGCTGCGCATGCTCTCGCGCACCGAGCGCTCCATGCAAATCATCGCGCTCGAGGAAAAGGCCGCGAAGCTCGCCCCGAAGATGACGCTGCCGATGATGCTGTTCATCATGCCGACCGTGGCGCTGATCGCAGCGGGGCCTGCCGTGATCCGGCTCATCGCCGTCTTCCACAAATGATGGTCGCATCGCTTGCAGAGGTCTCATGAACACGTCCCGCACTTCTGCCCTACCTATGCGCCGCTGCCTCGTTGCCGTGCCGCTCATCGCAGCCATGCTGCTGGCCGGCTGCTCGAGCGGCGGCAATTTCACTCCGCGGCCCGTGCTCACCCAGCACGGCACCGATACGTCGACCGATCTGCGTCTGGCCGAGACGGCGCTTGCCAGCGGCGACACGGAGCTCGCGACGACGCTGTTCGAAAAGACGCTGAAAGCCGACCCGCAATCGAGCGCTGCGCAGATCGGGCTGGCTGACGTCATGTATCAGACCGGCGATCTCGCACGCGCCGGCGTGCTGTATGCACGCGTGGCCTCCCAAGCGCCCGATGATCCGCGCGCTCAGTTGGGCCTCGCTCGCGTCGCGCTGCGCGAGCGCCGGCTCGATGATGCGGTCGCACGCTATCGCCAGCTCGTCGCCGCCCATCCCGACCACGCGGTGGCCGCCGAAGGACTCGGCACGGCGCTCGATCTCCAAGGCAAGCACGATGAAGCCCAGGCCGTCTACCGTGCGGCGCTTGCGCGGCATCCCGAAGAGCAAGGCCTGAAGGCGGACCTGGGCCTGTCGCTGATTCTCGGCAGGCAGGCGCGCGAAGGCGCGAACGTGCTGCTCGACATCGCCGCACTGCCCGATGCGCCGCCGCAGGCACGCGAGAACCTCGCGCTCGCCTATGGGTTGCTCGGCAACGGCGAGGCGGCCAAGCGCATTCTCGTCACGCAAATGCCGGCCGCCACCGCCGACGATAATCTGCAGTTCTATCGAATCGTGCGCGAGAAGTGGTCGATGGCCGGGGCACCGCAATGAAGCGCCTCGCGCGTCTTCCCGGCGACGAGCGCGGCGTCGTCGCACTCGAGTTCGTGCTCGTGTTTCCATTCGTGATGACGGTAGTGTTCGGCATCGTCGACACGAGCCTGCTGCTGTGCGACAAGGCCGTCATCACGAATGCGAGCCGCGAGGCAGCGCGCGCGGGAATCGTCGTGCGCGTGCCGCAGCTGTCCTCGACCGACATCACCAACGTCGCGCTTTCGTACGCGCAGGGCAACCTCGTGACCGGTGGCACGGCCACGACGCCGACCGTCGCCGTCGACCAGTCTGCCGGCACTGCGCCGGGCGACCCGCTCAAGGTCACCGTCAGCTACACGTATAGCGGGCTCGTACTGGGCGCTGCGTTCAGTTCACTGACGGGGCCGGTCACGATCAGCGCCGTCACGGTCATGAACTATGAGTGAACGTGCGCTCGCGAGCCGCCGCATGCCGCTTGCCCGCTGGCATGGCGGCGCGCCGAGGCCTTCGCGTGCGTCTTCGCGCGAGCGCGGCTCGGTCGTGCTGTGGTTCCTGCTGATGGTCGCGCTAGTCATGACGTTCGGCGCGTTTGCCATCGACCTGCCGCGCGTGGCGACGGCGCGCAACGAACTCCAGAACGCGGCCGATGCCGCGGCGCTGAGCGGCGCCGCGCAGTTGCTCGCAGGCACGGCTGGCCCCGATTGGACGGATGCCGCCAGTGCGACGAGCGCGGCCGTCTCGCTCAATGCGTCCGATGGTGCGCAGTTGACTGTCGGCAATGTGCAAACGGGCTTCTGGAACCTGACGGGCAGCCCATCGACGCTCGAAGCAACGACGATTCTGCCCGGGCTCTACGACGCGCCGGCCGTGCAGGTGACGGTCACGCGCTCGGCGAGCCAGAACGGTGGCGCGATCGCCTTGCTGATGGGTGGCTTTCTCGACGTGCTCACCGCGCCGGGCAGCGCGACGGCCGTTGCGGTGGCGGCTGCACCGTCGACGGTCGATGCGGGCGGGCTCTTTCCGGTCGTCATCGATCAATGCGTGCTGAACGAGTACTGGGACGCGGAGACAAACGAGCCGATGACCGACCCGTCGACGGGCCTGCCTTACGAATTTCAGATCGGCAACGGCCATACGTACGGCGGCACCTGCAACGCGGGCCAGTGGACCTCGTTCCTCATCAACGCCAACGACGTGCCGACCGTGCGCGGCCTCATCGCCTCGGGCAATCCGACGCCGCTGTCGATCGGCGACAGCATCTGGATCGAGCCGGGCGTGAAGACGACGATCTACCGCAGCGTGCCGGTCGGCACGACCGTCGTGGTGCCGGTCGCGACGCAGATCGATACGCATTCCTACGTGCCGATCGTCGCGTTCGCGGCGTTCTATATCGACGGCTCCTACGACGGCAGCAGCAAGTACATCCAGGGGCACTTCGTCGGGGGCTGGCGCATTCCCACGCAGGCTTCGGGCGTCGGCCCGAATTACGGCGCGTATGTCGCGCCACGGCTCGCGCTTTAGCGCGGGACAAGCGTCACTTTCACGCTTTCATATTCCTGCCCTGCTGTTTCCTTACGCTTCCTTACGGAAACGCGTCGAAACCCGACGATTGCAAGCGCGGCGTGCCACCCGCCTCAAGTTTCACCGACTTTCTGCCGTAGTTGACGATGTGGCGCCGTGGCCGCGGGAAGGCGCGCGTTTCGCGCCGGTGCCTCGTTGTTGCGGTACGCATGTTCGATTCCGGCAGAGCTGTACAACCCTCTTGAGAATCTGATGATTTCGTCCCTCCGAACCCGCATCCTCATCATCTCCTGCGCGACCGTCGTCGGCGCGCTCGTGCTCTCCGGGGCCGCTACGTATGCCACCGTCCGTGCCAACACGATGCAGGCGATCGAGGAGAGCCTCGCCGCCGTCGCGAGCGCCAATACGCTGGCGATCGACAAGTGGGCCGCAGCCAAGGCCCAGGCCGTTACGGCTGCCGCCGAAACCGTCGAGCACGGCGATCCGCAGGGCTACGTCAAGCAGTTGAGCCGCGCCGACGGCTTTCCGATTACGACGGTCGGCTGGACCGACAAGACGTTTTTCTCCACGAGCGGCACGACGCCGAAGGACTACGATCCGACCGCTCGCCCCTGGTACAAGACGGCCGTCGCGGCCGGCAAGCTCACCGTCACGAAGCCATACGGCGATGCCTCGACGGGCGTACCCTACGTCGCGTTCGCGGCGCCGATGATCCGCAACGGCGAGACGGTCGGGGCGGTCAGTGGCGCAGTGCCGCTCGACGGCGTGCGCGAAGTCGTGAGCGCCGTGCATCCGACACCTTCGAGCCTCGCATTCGTGGTCTCGCGCGACGGCCAGGTCATCGCGCACCCCGATGCGAAACTGATCCTCAAGTCCGCCACCGACGTGTCGCCCGAGCTCACGCCGTCGGCGCTGGACTCGCTTGCGCAGGCCAGCACGCCGATGGAGGTCGAACTCGGCGGCGCGACGAAGCTGCTGAAGGCGCAGGCCGTCAACGGCACCGACTGGTACCTCGTGATCGCGCTCGACAAGGCCGAAGCGACGGCCGGGCTGCGCAACGTGCTCAAGACGCTCGGCGCCGCCATGCTGTTGATGACGCTGGCAGCGGTCGGCATCGCGGCATGGTTCACCTCGCACTCGTTCAAGCGGCTCTCGCAGGTACGCGACGCGATGGACACGATCGGCTCGGGCGGCGGCGACCTCACGCATCGCCTGCCCGTGACGGGCAGCGACGAAGTCGCGCAGATCAGCGTCTCGTTCAACGCGTTCGTCGACAAGATCAGCTCGGTACTGATCGAGGTGCGCGCCGGCGTCGACAGCATGAAGACGGCCACGAGCGAGATCGAGATGGGCAACCGCGATCTGTCGCAGCGCACGGAGACGTCGGCCGGCAACCTGCAGCGTACGTCGGCCGCCCTCACCGAGCTGACGGCCAGCGTCAAGAATTCGGCCGAAGCGGCGATGCAGGCCACGCGCCTCGCCAACTCGGCCAGCGACGCGGCCGTGCGCGGCGGCGAGGTCGTCACGAGCGCCGTCGGCACGATGGACGACATCGCCAAAGCCTCGGCGCGCATCACCGAGATCATCGCCGTCATCGACAGCATCGCGTTCCAGACCAACATCCTCGCGCTCAACGCCGCCGTCGAAGCGGCGCGCGCGGGCGAAAACGGCCGTGGCTTCGCGGTCGTGGCCGGCGAGGTGCGCACCCTCGCGCAGCGCAGCGCGAGCGCCGCCCGCGAAGTGAAGGATCTGATTCAGGCGTCGGAGGCCAGCGTGAACGTCGGCGCCGAGCGTGTGCAAGCGGCCGGCGCCGCCATGCACGAGATCGTCGACGGCATCCAGCGCGTGAGCCGCATCATCTCCGAGATCGACACCGCGATGAACGAACAGAGCGCCGGCATCAGCCAGATCGATCGCAGCGTCGCCGAGATGGACAATGCGACCCAGCAGAACGCAGCGCTCGTCGAGCAGTCGACGGCCGCGTCGTCGACGCTGAACGAGCAGGCCCACGGCCTCTCGGGTGTGGTCGGCACGTTCAGGCTGCGCGGGGTGTAGACGCGAGGTCGTCACAGACTGCAGGTGCGCGCGCGATAGGGAGAACGATGGCGATCGCGCGCGCCGCGCCGCTGGTGACCGACGAAAAAAAACGGCGAGCCTGCTGCTGGAGGCTCGCCGTTGCTTTGTCCGCACCCGGGCGGACAAGCGGACAAGAGGCTTTAGCTGGCCGACGCGGCCTTGGCCGGAGCAGCCTTTGAAGCCGAAGCCGGCACCGTTGCTTGCGCCGCCTGGTAGTCGACCGGCGCATCGGCCGGACGCGGCGTCTCGCCCGTATGTTGCAGCCAGCCGCCGCCCAGCGCGGTGTACAGGTCGACCAGGTTCGCGAGCCGTGCCGCGCGCGCATCGATCAGCAATTGCTGCGCCGAGTACAGGTTCGTCTGCGCGGTCAGCACCTGGAGATAGCTGTCGACGCCGTTCTGATAGCGCAGTTGCGACAGATCGAGCGTGCGCTGCTGCGCGAACGTGTTGCGCTCGAGTGCGGCGATCTGCTCGTCGTAGGTGCTACGCGCGGCAAGACCGTCGGCCACTTCGCGGAACGCCGATTGGATCGCCTTCTCATACTTGGCGATCCCGATGTTCTTCTGCACGTGCGCGAGATCGAGGTTCGCGAGGTTCTGACCGCCTTCGAAGATCGGCAGCGTGATCTGCGGCGCGAAATTCCAGGTGGCCGAGCCCGGCTTGAAGAGCCCGTCGAGCGTCAGGCTCGTCGTCCCGCCCGAGCCCGTCAGCGTGATCTTCGGCAGGAACGCCGCGCGCGCCGCGCCGATGTTCGCGTTGGCCGCCAGCAGCGACGCCTCGGCTTCCATGATGTCGGGACGCCGCGTGAGCAGATCCGAAGGCAAGCCTGCCGGGATATCGGTCAAGAGGCCTTGATCGTCGAGCGGACGGCCTGTGGGCAGATCGGCCGGCAGCGGTTCGCCGATCAGCAGCACGAGCGCGTTCTCGGCCTGCGCCCGCGCTCTAGCCTGCGCCTGCTGGTTCGCGCGCGCCGCTTCGAGCACCGTCTCCGCTTGCCGCACATCGAGCTCGGAGCCCGTGCCGTTGTCGAACTTCAGCTTCGTGATGTCGTACGACGACTGCGCCGTCTTGAGCGTGTCCTCGGTCACCTTGAGCAGATCGTCGACCGACAGCATCTGCAGGTATTGATCGGCGACCTGCGACACGAGCGCAATCTCCGCCGCCTTGCGCGCCTGCGCGGTCGACAGATATTGCTCCAGCGCCTGGTCCTTCAGGCTGCGCACGCGGCCCCAGAAGTCGAGTTCCCACGAGGCTTCGAGCCCGACCGTGTACTGCTCCGAAATCGTCTGACCGAACTGCGAGAAGTCCTTCGGCGTGCGCGTTACGCTCTTGCCGCCCTTCGCATCGATCGCGGGGAACAGCTCGGCGCGTGCGATGCGGTACTGCGCGCGCGCCTGATCGACGTTGAGCACCGCGACGCGCAAGTCGCGGTTGTTGGCGAGCGCGATCTCGATGATGCGCTGCAGGCGCGGATCGGCGAAGAATTCGCGCCAGCCGATGTCGGCCGCCGCTTGGCCGTGCGCGCTCGCGGCACCCGACGCGGTCGGTTGCGTGGCGTACACGCCCGAGCTCGGGAACGTCGCCGCGACAGGCGCGGCCGGGCGCTCGTAGTGCGGCTGCAGCGTGCAGCCGGCAGAGAACAACGTCACGGCCACGGCAATCAAAGAATGTTTTCGCATCTGCATATCACTGTCCTTCGTTGCTCTGGCCGTTGTCATTGCCACCCGCATGCGATTGTGCGTGGTGATGCGCCTCGGCACGCGCCGCCGCGGTGTCCGCATCCTCCGTCTCGCCCGCGAACTTCGCGCGAATCACGACGAAGAACATCGGAATGAAGAAGATCGCGAGGAAGGTCGCCGTCAACATGCCGCCGATCACGCCGGTCCCGATCGCGTGCTGGCTCGCCGAGCCCGCGCCGTTGCTGATCGCAAGCGGCAGCACGCCGAGAATGAACGCCAGCGACGTCATCAGGATCGGACGCAGCCGCAGCCGTGCCGCTTCCATCGCCGCCTCGACGGGACCTATGCCTTCCTTCTGTTGCAGATCGCGTGCGAACTCGACGATCAGAATCGCGTTCTTCGCCGACAAGCCCACCGTCGTCAACAGACCGACCTGGAAGAACACGTCGTTCTCGAGCCCGCGCAGCGTCGCGGCCAGGAGTGCGCCGATCACGCCGAGCGGCACGACCATGATGACCGAGAACGGAATCGACCAGCTCTCGTACAACGCGGCCAGGCACAGGAACACGACCAGAATCGACACGCCGTACAGGATCGGGGCCTGCGAACCGGACTGGATTTCCTGCAACGACAAGCCCGTCCACGAGTAGCCGATGCCGGCCGGCAGCTTGGCCGCGATGCGTTCCATCGCCTGCATCGCCTGGCCCGTACTCTTGCCGGCTGCGGCGGCGCCCTGGATTTCGATCGACGACACACCGTTATAGCGTTCTAGCTTCGGCGAACCGTAAGTCCAGTGACCCGTCGCGAACGCGCCGAACGGCACCATCCCGCCCGATGCATTACGCACGTACCACACGTTCAGGTCTTCGGGCTTCATGCGGAAAGGCGCATCGGCCTGCACGTACACCTTCTTGATCCGGTTGTCGGTATCGAGGAAGTTGTTCACGTACTGTGACGCCCATGCGATCGAGAACGTCTGGTCGATCGCCTGCGGCGTGACGCCAAGTGCCGAGGCCTTCTCGCGGTCGATATCGACCTTGAACTGCGGCGTGTCGTTCAGGCCGTTCGGACGCACGAGCGCGAGAATCGGGTCCTTCGCGGCCATGCCGAGCAGCTGATTCCGGGCCGCCATCAGCGTGTCGTGGCCGAGACCCGCGTTGTCGGTCAGCTCGAAGTCGAAGCCCGATGCGGTGCCGAGTTCAGGGATCGACGGCGGGTTGAACGGAATCACCATCGCGTCCTTATAACGCGAGTAGTGCATGAACATGCGCTTGATGATCGCCTGCACCTTCTGATCCGCGTGCTGGCGCTGTGCATAGTCCTTCAGCCTGACGAACACGAGGCCCGAGTTCTGGCCGCGGCCCGCGAAACTGAAGCCGTTCACTGTGAACACCGATTCGACGAGGCCTTTCTCCTGCGAGAGCAGATAGTTGTTGATGTTCTGAAGCGTGCGCTCCGTCGTCTCCTGCGTCGAGCCCGTCGGCGTCTGCACGATCGCGAACATCACGCCCTGGTCTTCGTCGGGCAGGAACGACTTCGGCATCCGCACGAACAGCAGCCCGACCCCCGCGATCACCGCGATATAGATCAGCAGCCAGCGGCCCGAGCGGCGAATCACGTGGTGCACGCCGGAATGGTACTTGTCGCGGCTCGCATTGAACGTGCGATTGAACCAGCCGAAGAAGCCCGTCGTCGCTTCGTGATGGCCCGGCTCGAGCGGCTTGAGAATCGTCGCGCACAGGGCGGGCGTCAGGATCAGCGCCACGAGCACCGACAGCACCATCGCCGACACGATCGTCAGTGAAAACTGCCGATAGATCGCGCCGACCGAACCGCTCGACATCGCCACCGGCACGAACACGGCCGACAGCACGAGCGCCACGCCGACCAGTGCCCCCGTGATCTGCCCCATCGCCTTACGCGTCGCCTCGCGTGGCGAGAGTCCCTCCTCGCTCATCACGCGCTCGACGTTCTCGACCACCACGATCGCATCGTCGACGAGCAAGCCGATCGCGAGCACGAGCCCGAACATCGACAGCACGTTGATCGAGAAACCGACTGCATTCATGATCGCGAACGTACCGAGCAGCACCACCGGCACCGCGATCGTCGGGATCAATGTCGCGCGCAGGTTCTGCAGGAACAGATACATCACGAGGAACACGAGCACGATGCCTTCGAGCAGCGTCTTGATCACGTCCTCGATCGACAGCCGCACGAACGGCGTCGTGTCGTACGGGTACTTCACGACGAGGCCGTGCGGGAAGTACTTCGACAGCTCGTCGATCTTCGTGCGCACTTCCTTCGCCGTTTGCAGCGCGTTCGCGCCCGTGGCGAGCTGAATGCCCATGCCGGCGGCCGGAGCACCGTTGTAATGCGTGTCGAAGTTGTACGTCTCGCCGCCGAGCTCGATGCGCGCGACGTCCTTGATGCGCACCTGCGAGCCGTCCGGGTTCACCTTCAACAGCACGTCGCCGAAGTCGGCCGGCGTGCGCAGCAGCGTCTGCTCGGTGATCGTCGCCTGCAGCATCTGCCCCGGCACCGACGGCGTGCCGCCGAGCTGACCGCCCGCGATCTGCACGTTCTGCTGTAGCAGCGCCGTGGACACGTCGGCCGGCGTCAGGTTGAAGTTCGTGAGCTTGTGCGGATCGAGCCAGATACGCATCGCATACTGCGTGCCGAACAGCGTGACGGTGCCGACGCCGTCGAGACGGCTGATCGGATCCTGGATGTTCGATGCGACGTAGTTCGCCAGATCGTTGCGTTTCATGCTGCCGTCTTCGGACACGAACGCGAGAATGAGCAGGAAGCTGCTGCTCGATTTCGTCACCTTCGTGCCGAGCTGCTGCACGACGGTCGGCAGCAGCGGCGTGGCCAGCGACAGCTTGTTCTGCACCTGCACCTGCGCGATGTCGGGGTTCGTGCCGGCCGCGAACGTCAGCGTGATCGTGGCCGTGCCCGAGTCATCGCTCGTCGACGACAGATACAGCAAGTGATCGAGACCGCTCATCTGCTGCTCGATCACCTGCGTCACCGTGTTTTCGACGGTCTTGGCCGACGCGCCCGGATAGCTTGCGCTGATCTGGATCGACGGCGGCGCGATCGTCGGATACTGCGCGATCGGCAAATTGAAGATCGATGCGACGCCGGCAAGCATCAGAACGATCGCGATCACCCACGCAAAGATCGGGCGATCGATAAAAAACTTAGACATAAGAGCGAACTCCCTGAATTACGCGCCCGAAGCCGCCTGCGGGGCGGCACTGCTCGTGGCGGTCGCGGCCGCGGGAAGCTGGGCAGGTACCGCCTTCACCGTCATGCCCGGACGCGCCTTCTCCGTGCCCTGCACGATCACGCGATCGCCAGGCTGCAAGCCGCTGTCGACCACCCAGTCCGCGCCCAGCATGCCCGTGGTCACGATCGTGCGCGGCGCAACCTTGCCGTCAGCGCCGACGACGAGCGCGATCGCCTCACCCTTCTGGTTGTGCGTCACGCCGATCTGCGGCACCAGCATCGCGCGTTCGTTCACGCCTTCCTCGATGTGCGCGCGCACGAACATGCCCGGCAGCAGCACGCGGTTCGGGTTCGGGAAGATCGCGCGCACGGTGACCGAGCCCGTCGTTTGGTCGACGGTCACATCGGAGAACTGCAGCTTGCCCGTCAACGGGTACGGCCGGCCGTCTTCGAGGATCAGCGTGACCTTCGCCGCGCCGGCGCCGCTCGTCTTCAGGCGGCCTTCCTGCATGTCGCGGCGCAGCTTCAGGCCGTCGAGGCTCGATTGCGTGAGGTCGACATAGACCGGGTCGAGCTGCTGGATCGTGTCCATCAGCGTGGCCTGCCCCGCCTGCACATAGGCGCCCGGTGTCACTTGCGACACGCCCGTGCGACCGCTGATCGGCGCAACGACGTCGGTGTAGCCGACATTGATCTGCGCCGTATCGACAGCGGCACGGCCCGAGGCGACATCGGCCTCGGCCTGCCCTTGCGCGGCCACGGCGTTGTCGTAGTCCTGCTTGCTGACCGCATTGGCGGCCACCAGGACCTTGTAGCGATTGGCCTGCGCGGTGGTCGTCGCGAGGTTGGCCTGCGCCTTCGCGAGCGCAGCCTTGGCGCTGTTGAGCGCCGCGATGTAGGGCGCCGGATCGATCTTGTACAGGCGTTGGCCTGCCTTCACTTCGCTGCCTTCGATGAAGTCACGGCGCTGCACGATGCCGTCCACGCGTGCACGCACTTGCGCGACGAGGAAGGCGTTCGTGCGGCCCGGCAGTTCGGTGACCACCGGCACAGCGCTCGTCTGTACGGTATAGACGCCGACTTCGGGCGTCTGTTGTGGCGGCGCCGATTGCTTGGGCCCGCACGCCGTAAGGATCACGGCAGCCATCGCGACGCTGATTAGGCGAAAGGGAACCGGTTCGACACGCATGGAGCGACCTCTGGACAATGACTGGGAACAAATGAGCCCGCGGCGCCTCACCCCAAGAGGCGCGCGGTGCGACTCGCGTCGCGGAACACTTGATGAATACGACAGGCGCTTGCCTGGCAGCACGACCAAAGGCTCGCCGTGCCGAAAGATCTGCGCGATGGCGCCCGCCTTAGATGAGGCTTGTTGCAGGCGCGCGAACGACAGTGACGGATATTACCGGGAATTGCGCGAACACCCTTGTCTCGTCGGACAGGATTGTATTATACATTCATGATTGTATGTAAAAGCATATAATTACCGGATATGTCGGACGAGGACAAGAATCGCCTCCCGACGTGGCGGGCCGGCAAGCAAACCGGACGCACGCCATGCGCAATGCGGTCAGGTAGGCCTGTCAGGGGAAGGAGAAACGGTGGTCAGACGAACCAAGGAAGAAGCGCTCGCTACGCGCAACCGCATACTCGATGCGGCGGAGCAGGTTTTTTACGACAAGGGCGTCTCGCGCACGTCGCTGGCCGACATCGCGGCCCACGCGGGCGTCACGCGCGGCGCCATCTACTGGCATTTCGCGAACAAGGGCGACCTGTTCACGGCGATGTTCGACCGCGTGCTGCTACCGCTCGACGAGCTGACCCGGCCGGCTGAGGGCGAACAAGATCCCGATCCGCTCGGGCGGCTCACGCAGGCGCTCAAGTGGTGCCTGCATATGGCAGCTAGCGATCCGCGCAGGCGCCGCGCGTTCGACATCCTGTTTCTCAAGTGCGAGTTCGTCGAAGAGATGGGGCCCGTCAAGGCGCGTCATCAAGCGAGCATGGAAGAAGGCATCAGCAAGATGGAAACCGGGCTGACGAATGCGGTGGCGCTGGGGCAGTTGCCGGCGGACCTCGATACGCGCCGCGGCGCGCTGTTTCTACACGCGTTCATCGGCGGTTGCCTGCGCGACAGCCTGCTGCTGGCCCCTGGCCTCGCGTTCGGATCGCACACCGAGGCGTTCGTCGACGCGTGCCTCGATATGCTGCGCACGAGCCCGGCCCTGCGTCGCCCGACCAGCGCCGCGAACACACGGGCTTGAGGCCGGTTTTATGCCGGGTTGAACCGGGCTCGAGACGGACAAGGCCCGCGCGGCGGCATAGCCTTGTCCTGTCCGACGGCGACCCGGCGCGCCGTTACGCTGCCGCAGCGGCCCGTGCGCGTGCCCTTGCGGCCTGATTCGACGCGTAGATCGAGCCGCGCGGCACTGGCGTGCCGGCCTTCACGGCGTCGATCCACTTATCGGTGCCGACGACCGCCGCGAAGCGCGAGTGGAACACGACGCTGAATACGCGGTGAATGTCCTCGGCGCTCGCGTAGCCGGCATCGTTCTCGTACGACGGGCTGCCCGTCGCATCGACCAGAAACTCGACGTGCAGGCCAGCGTGCGCGGCCTCGTAGATCGTGGAGGCATCGCAGTTGTGCGTCATGTAGCCTACGATCGTCAGCGTATCGATGTCATGGTCCGCCAGCCATTGCTTGAGATCGGTGCCGGTAAAGGCGCTCGGCAGATCCTTCTTCACGAGGTGGTCGTAGGCACGTCCGGCGACGACGGGATGCAACTCGCCGCCGTGCGAGCCTTGCGCAAAGATCGGATCGGTGGCGGCCCCCATCTGCTGAACCATGACGATCGGCACCCCGGCGGCGTTCGCCGCATCCATTGCACGACCGATGTTCGCCAGCGACGTTTCCACAGGCGGGTATTCGATCGGCAGATCGCCGGTCACGTATTCGTTTTGCACGTCGATGACGATGAGGGCGCGGCGCGGTGCGTTGGACATGTTCGGCTCCTGGTTCGTAACGGTTCGGTTTCGGGTGCGTCTTCGGGGTTTTTCTCGCCTCGCTTCATGCTTGGCGACGGGATCCATTGTTCCCTTATTGCCCCTTCGTCGATAGCGGCCCAAATGCCATTAATCGATATAATCGGGCCACTTCTGCCGCCCCTCCTCGACGCCTCCTTTACCCGTTACGCCGAACGCCCGCCCATGCCAGCCAGCCCAGCCTCCACGCCCAATCCTGTCGTGGCCGTCGTCGCGTTCGACGGCATCAGCCCGTTTCATTTGTCCGTGCCGTGCATCGTGCTCGGTGAGGACTACAGCGCCGGGGGGGCTCCGCGCTTCGACTTGCGCGTATGTGCGCCGCTGCCCGGGCGGCTGGCGACGACAGCCGGCTTCACGATCGCCGCTTCGCACGGTCTCGACGCGCTGGCCGCCGCCGACGTCGTCATCGTGCCGAGCTGGCACAACGTCCGCGACACGCCCGACGCGGCGCTCCTCGACGCGCTACGGGCCGCCCACGCACGCGGCGCCGAACTGATCGGACTGTGCCTCGGCGCGTTCGTGCTGGCTTACGCCGGCATCCTCGACGGCCGCCGCGCCACGACGCACTGGGCCTGGGCCGACGAGTTCGCGCGCCGCTTCCCGGCCGTGCAGGTCGATGCGGGCGTGCTCTACGTCGACGACGGCACGGTGATGACATCGGCCGGCACGGCGGCCGGCATTGACTGCTGTCTGCATTTGCTGCGCAAGCGCTGCGGCGCGCAGGTGGCCAACTATGTCGCGCGACGCCTCGTCGTACCGCCGCATCGCCAGGGCGGGCAGGCACAGTTCGTTCAGCAGCCGGTCAGCGCCGACGCACGCGATGCGCGGCTCGCGAGCCTGCTCGACTGGGTGCGCGCGAACCTGCGCGAGGCGCATTCGCTCGATACGTTGGCCGAGCGCGCCTTGATGAGCCGACGCACCTTCACGCGACGCTTCAAGCAGGCGACGGGCACGACCGTCGGCGCGTGGCTGCTCCAGGCGCGACTCACCCATGCACAACAGTTACTCGAGATGACGGATCAGACTGTCGACGCAATCGCCGAAGCAGCCGGCTTCGGCTCGACCGTGTCGCTGCGCCAGCATTTCGGCGAAGTGTTCAAGACATCGCCGACCGCTTATCGGCGCGAGTTTCGCGGCGCGTGAAAGACGCGTCGTGACGCGCGGCTATATGCAACGGCTGCGAGCGAAAACGAAGACAGGTATATCCCCGTTTCGCGGTTGATAGATGCTACGGTGCAACGATAAGGTGTTTCCCGTCCCATCACCAGATCGTCTTGACATGCTTGTAAGCGCGAATCTTTTCGTCACGAGTCACGAGTGGAACAGCCAGCTTACGCGCCGTCGCCACGATCATGCGATCGGCCGGGTCCTTGTGAAACTCTCCTGGCAAATCCACCGATTTCAGACCAATTTCAACGTCGACGGGCATGAAGCGCACCGCCTCGATTTGTGCCACGGTGTTAAGCCAGCTCCCGACGTCCATCGATAGCACTAGCTTTTCGCGTTCTACCAGCATCGCGATTTCCCACGCCGAAATTGCCGAGATCACAATCTGACCGCCATCCAACTCCCGCTCAATAGCCTTCCCAGCCTTCGCGCTCAGGGCATCATCACCGTTCACCCACCACACCAGCACGTGCGTATCGAGAACGATCACCGAGCCGCCTCCCACACCACATCCACCGGTGCCGTGGGATCGATATAGCGGACAACCGAGCCACGCAACACGTCGAACGGATTGCGCTCATGGCTGCGGTACGGCCGGACTTCCAACGCCGGCTTGCCGTGATCGGTTACGACCACGCTTTCGCCGGACGCCTCAACCTGTCGGAAAAACTCAAGCGCCTTTGCCTTGAATTCCGTCTTGGAAACCTGGTTGCCTTCCATCATCTTCCCCATAGTCATCTGACATAGTCAGAATCGTAGTCAAAAATGACCATCATCACAAGTCATTTTGAATCACCTCAAGGGTGGCCGATCACTCGTAACGCACGCTCCGCTATATAGCACCTGTTAGGGGGATTTTCTCGTCACCAAGGAAAAAACGGCTCTAAGAGCCGCATGCTCCTCGGAAAAATCGCCGACGCAACGCTTACGCCCTATCGCCGTGCCGCAGCATCCATCAACCGCGAAGCACGGACACCCGAGGGGGGAAGGACAGCAAGCGCACGGCGACGCGAAAGGTCGCCGGCCGCGCTCAGCGAAGCCAATGCAGCGCGTACAGCACGAGAGCGACGAACACGATTGCCGCCCCCCAGGCCCAGACGGGCATCGCTTGCGGCGACGACGGACGGTGCGGCATCCCGTGTGTGCCGCGGCGGCCGACCAGCGTGCCGTCCGTGGTCCCGCTCACGGAGCCCGGCGCATCGAGCGCGGCCGAGCGGCGACCGAGCCCCGCCAGGCTGATCGGGCGCAGAAACACGTGCTGGCGTCGCGCGTGTGCCGTGCGCGCGCGATTGGGCCGCTTGCCATGTTTGGTCTCGATGACCGCACAAAACTCCGCGAAGAAATCGTCGGCAAGCTCGTGCAGCGCACTTTCAATTTGGCGCGGCGGCAGTTCCGCCAGCGGCCCCGTCAGCGTGGCCCAGATCGAATAATCGATGCGCGTAGTTTGCGGCGAGCCGTCGCTTTGCGGCTGCACGGTATCGTCGGGCGCCAACGCAATGTCGATTTGTCCGCGCAACGAGCCGACTCCGGTCGCACAGGCCTTGAAGTTCAACGTGCGATGCAGCGGAGTGGCGGCGTCGGAAGCCTTTTCTGTGGCGGCCTCGAGCGAGGCCAGATGCGCGCGCACGTCGTAGCGCGCGCGCAGCGGCCCCACGGGCACCGTCAGCGTCAGCGTGTACTCGCCACTCGGCAGCCGCCCGAACGACTCGCAGTTTTCGAGGCTGGCCCGCAACAGCGCAGTGTCGGTAAGCGCGTCCCAGACCGTTGAAGGCGCGAGCGGAATACGCAGCGCGTCGGTCAGTTCCATCGTCGTTCTCGCTTCACGGGCCTCGCCTTCCTCACGATGTCTGATGGATCTGTTCGACGCGGGCCGGATAAAACGCGATGCACCCTTTGATTCTCGCTGCGGTCTCGAGCGGATCCTCGTAGCTCCATGCCACGTTCTCCACCATGCCGGCCTCCTCCGTCACCAGATGAAAGTGCGTGGCCGTGCCCTTGTACGGGCAGAAGGTCGTGTAGTCGGAAGGACGCAGCCGCGACATGTTCACGTCCTCGCGCGGGAAATACAGCACATCGGGCAAACCCGTTTCCCGCAGCGTAAAACCCCTCGTCGTATCGGCGATCGTGATGCCATAGTGAATCACGCGCAGACGATGTTCGTTTGGCGCGATTTCGACACGGTGAGGCGTATCGGCATTCGTCATGACCATTCCCTTCGCACGGGTTCACGACGGTGCCCGATTTGCGGCGATGCAAAAAAAGCCACGGATCGGACACCGTGGCTTTCATTATCTGATAAAGCTTGGCCGCTTGTGCGGGCCGCCTGTGCGCTATTGCATATTCCAGTGGAAGTCGGCCTTGGCGCTGCCCGGCTTCGATACCGTGATCGCACGGGTCTGTTCATCGTCCTTGTAGCTTGCATGCACCGTATAGCGCCCCGGTGGCAGCTTCACGAGCATATAGGGGCCGCGCGCATCGGCTTTGAGCACCTGCGCATGGTCGCCCACGATCCGTACGTGCACGTCCGACAGATAGTCGGCGCCCGGTCCCGTAAAGCTCATGGCGAGCGGCCAGTCGTGCTGAGCGTGCTTGAGTGCGGTCGATTCGTCGAGGCCCACACCGCCCGACACGTAGGCGATATCGCCCTGATGCTGGATTTGCGGCATGCCGCCGCCATTGACGTTACCGGCGCTCGTCATGTCGGCGGGATTGCCGCCGACCGCACCCGATGCTTGCTGTGCTAGCGCCGCGCCCGCACAACTGAGCGACGCGGCTGCAATGATGATCGCCGCTACGCCCATTCGTCTGTTGCATGACATTCTCATAGCATCGCTCCTTATCTTTGCTGCGCGCACCGCACGCAGCCCATCAATGGATCGAGCAAGCAATGTGCCCGGCGCGCGCTCGCGCGCCGGGTCATCCGTCAGCCAAGATCCACCGGCACGAAGATCTGCGCGTTATCGCGCTGGATCAGCAGCGCCACGCTGTTGCCCGCCTTCGCGATGATTTCCTTCAGCTGATCGGGGCTCGATACCGCATGGCCGTTGACGGCCAGGATCACGTCGCCGGGCTGGATACCGGCGCTGGCCGCCGGGCCCGACGAGCGCTGCACGAGCAGCCCGTGCGACAGCGACGTGCCGCTGCGCTCCTGCGGCGTGAGCGGCCGCACCGCCACGCCTAGCCGGCCCGGATCGCCGTTCGGCGTGCCGCGATCGGCCACCTTCGCGTCGGTCATCGCGCCGAGCGTCACGCTCAACTGCCTCTTCCCCTTGTCGCGCCAGACATCGAGCGTGGCCTTCGAGCCCGGCTTCATGTTCGCAATCTGCGACGGCAGATCGGTCGAGTCGTTGACGGGCGTACCGTTGACGGCCAGGATCACGTCGCCTGCCTGCAAGCCCGCCTTCGCGGCCGGGCCGCCCGGATCGACCGAGCTCACGAGCGCGCCGGACGGTTTTTGCAGACCGAACGAATCGGCCAGCGTCTGGTTCACGCCCTGCACAGCCACGCCCAGACGGCCGCGGCTCACGTGGCCGGTCTTCACGAGCTCATCCTTGACGCGGATGGCCTCGTCGATCGGAATCGCGAACGACAGGCCCTGGAAGCCGCCTGTCTGCGAATAGATCATCGAGTTGATGCCGATCACCTGTCCTTGCAGGTTGAACAGCGGCCCGCCCGAATTGCCGGGGTTCACGGGCACGTCGGTCTGGATGAACGGCGTGTAGTTCTCCTCGGGCAGCGAACGCGCCTTCGCGCTGATGATGCCCGAGGTCACCGTGTTGTCGAAGCCGTACGGCGAGCCGATCGCGACGACCCATTGGCCGACCTTGCTCTGGTTCGGATCGCCGATCTTGACCGTCGGCAGATTGGCAGCGCTGATCTTGAGCACCGCAACGTCCGACTGCTTGTCCGAGCCGATCACCTTCGCGCGGAACTCGCGCTTGTCGGTGAGCTTGACGGTCACGATGTTCGCGCCGTCGACGACGTGCGCATTCGTCAGAATGTAGCCATCGTTGCTGATGATGAAGCCCGATCCGAGGCTCGCGCTTGGCGTATCGTCCTGCTGCGGGCCGTCGCCGTCGTCGCCGCCATTGAAGCCGGGGAACTGGCCATAGAACCGCTTGAAGAACTGGTAGAACGGATCGGCCGGGTCGATCGGCAGCTGCCGCGTCGAGCGCTGCGAGGTGCGCTTGACGACATGCTTCGCGCTGATGTTGACGACGGCCGGCCCGTACGTCTCGACGAGGCCGGAGAAATCGGGAATGCCGGTCTTGGCGGCGGCCTCGGCTGGCATCAACGCGGCCGCCTGCGCCGAGGAAATGAGCTGCGGCTCGGCATGGCGCGTGCCGGCGAAATAACCGGCCAAAAGCGCGGCGGCCACTGCAATGGCGACGGCGCCGCGAGACAGGGTTTTTGCTTGCATTGAAGGGGCCTCCTAGCTTGACGTACGCAGAGTAAGGGGATTGCCTTAAAGGAGACTTAATCGCGAAACCGTGGGTGCCCAGGCCCGGCGTGGGCCAGCGCGCACCGCTTGCGCGTGGCGCTCCGTTGTCAGAACCGCACCGTGACGAGCAGGCCGCCGAGCTGCGCGTCGCCGAGCTCGACGCTCGCGCCATGCTGCTGCGCGACGCGCTTGGCGATCGCCAGCCCGAGTCCGCTGCCCGACACGTCGGTGCGCGAACGCGCCGACTCGTCGCGATAGAAGCGGTCGAACACGCGGGCGCGCTCCTGCTCGGGGATGCCGGGACCGCTGTCGGCGATCCGCACGCACGCGCCCGCGCCCGCGCCCGCGCCGGCGTCGAGCGACAGCGTCACGTCGATCCGGCCACCGCTCGGCGTGTATTTGACCGCGTTGTCGAGCAGGTTGCCGAACATGGCGCGCAGCGCATCGGCATCGGCACGCACCATCGCCGGCTCCGAGGTTTCATAGTCTTCGAAGCCGAGATCGACGCCACCGCGCTCGGCCAGCGGCGCATGGGCCGCCACGCATTCGGCCAGGATGGTCCGCAAGTCGACCTGCGCCTTCTCCGCGCCGGCCTCGGGCTCGGCCCGCGCGAGCGCGAGCAGCTGTTCGGCAAGCCGCGTGGCGCGCGTCACACCCGCCTGCAGATCGGCCAGTGCCTCGCGGCGCGCCTCGTCGTCCTGCGCGCGGGCGACGAGCTGCGACTGGATCTGCACGGCGGCCAGCGGCGTGCGTAGCTCGTGCGCGGCATCGGCGACGAAGGCGCGCTGTGTGTCGAGCGCCGCGGCGAGCCGCGCAAGCAGGCCGTTCAAGGCGTGCACGAGCGGCCGCACTTCTTGCGGCAGACGCCTGTCGGGCAGCGGCTCGAGCGCATCGGGCCGACGCGCATTGAGCGCACGCGTGACGCGCGCGAGCGGCGCGAGACCGCGCCCGACGATCATCCACACGGCGAGCCCCAGAAACGGCAGCAGCACGATCAGCGGCCACAGCGTGCGCCAGGCGACGTTGGCGGCGAGCCGGTTGCGCACCGAGATCGGCTGGGCGAGCTGGACGACGTTGTCGCCGACGATCGCGCCGTACACGCGCCAGTCGCCGCGTTCGGTGCGCTCGGTCGAGAACCCGAGCTCGGCGCGCGGCGCGAGCGGCGCACGCGGATGCGAGTAGTACATCAGCGCACCCGTGCGGCTCCAGATCTGGATCACGATGCCTTCGTCGGCATCGTTGTGCGCGCCGAAAATCTGCGCGAACGGCTCGGACGGCAGCGCGGCGGCGATCTCCTGCAACTGATAGTCGAAAAGCTCGTTGGCTTCGGCAAGCGCTTGCCGATAAATGAGCCAGCCCGCGGCACCGACGCCGGCGACGACGATCGCGAGCAGCCAGATCAATAGTTGACGACGAATCGAACGCATCGGTATCGGACTCAGGCTTCCTTGGCGATCATGTAGCCGAGGCCCCGCACGTTGCGGATCAGGTCGGCCCCGAGCTTCTTGCGCAGCGCGTGAATGTAGACCTCGACGGTGTTGCTGCCGATCTCTTCGCCCCAGCCGTACATCTTCTCCTCGAGCTGGCTCTTGGACAGCACGGCACCGGGGCGCGCCAGCAGCGCCTCGAGCAAGGCGAACTCGCGCGCCGACAACGCGACGGGCGCGCCGTCCAGCGTCACCTGATGCGCGGCCGGATCGAGCGTCAACGTGCCGTGGCGGATCACCGATTCGCTGCGCCCGGCCTGTCGGCGGATCAGCGCGCGCATACGAGCGCCGAGCTCGTCGAGATCGAACGGCTTGACGAGGTAGTCGTCGGCGCCGGCATCGAGTCCCTTCACGCGATCGGCGATCGCGTCGCGCGCCGTGACGATCAGCACCGGCAATGATTTGCCGCGCGCGCGCAGCGAGCGCAGCACGTCGAGGCCGTCGCGCTTGGGCAAGCCCAGATCGAGCAGCACGAGGTCGTAGGTCTCGCTCGTGGCCGCCGTCAGCGCGGCTTCGCCGTCCTGCACCCAGTCGACCGCAAAGCCTTCGCTGCGCAACGCCTTGCGCACGCCCTCGGCAATCATCCGGTCATCTTCGACTAGCAGTATCCGCATTGCCTGGCGCTCGCGCTCGAGCGCGTTCCGAAGTCATTCATGGAGTGCATTGTAGCGATTTCGGCACGCGCAGCCGTCTCGAGCCCGCCGCGCGCAACTGCCCCTACAATGAGCGCTTTGCGCGGCTCAAGGCCGTGCGATCCGCGCGCAACCGCTTCCGATTTTCCGTGCCGTGCCCTCGATGACGCCTGCTTCGTTCATTCGCCACTCCCCGCTTGCCACGTGCTTTGCCGTACCCACGGCCTCTCCGTTTTGCAACGGCAGCCCGCCCCAGCCCCCGGCCTCGCCGCCACGCATACGTGCGCCGCGCCGCCCGCGCGCGCGCACGTTGGTGCGCGCTGCGTCGGCCCTGCTCGCCTGCCTGACGCTCACCGCCGTCGCGCCAGCCGATGCCCACAAGCTGCGCCACCACCCGCGCGTGTCGGTGAGCACCGAGTTGCCGCCACAGGTCATGCAGGCGCTGCGGCGCGCGAACGTGCCGCCCTCGTCGATGAGCGTCGTCATCGAGCGCATCGGCAACCGCACGCCGATCGTCGCGATGAACGCGGGCCTTGCGATGCTGCCCGCCTCGACGATGAAGCTCGTGACCACCTATGCAGGCCTGTCGATCCTCGGTCCCGACTATCGCTGGCGCACGAGCGCCTACGCCGACGGCACCGTCGACGCGAACGGCGTGCTGCACGGCGATCTGTACATCCAGGGCACCGGCGACCCGAAGCTCGTTCCGGAGGAGCTCATCGATCTCGTCGACAAGATTCGCAAGGCCGGCATCACGGGCATCGAGGGCTCGCTCGTACTCGACAAGCGCTTCTTCGACCCGGCGACGCGCGACCTGCCGCCGTTCGACGACGAGGCGAACGCACCCTACAACGTCGGCCCCGATCCGCTGCTGTACGCGTTCAAGTCGCTCTCGTTTACGCTCACGCCGTCGCCGGACGGCACCGTGTCGATCGACGTGGTGCCGCAGCTGGCTCAACTGCAAATCGACAACACACTGCACGCGAGCGCCGGCGCATGCGTCGGCGTGGACTCGGCGTTGACGCCGAACGTCACACCCGAGCCCAACGGCACCGTCGACGCGCTGTTTGCCGGCGACTACCCGCTGCGCTGCGGCGCGCGCACGCTCAACCTGGCCGTGCTCGACCACACGGCGTTCTTCGCGGGCGGCTTTCTCGCGCTGTGGCGGCAAGCGGGCGGCACGTTCACGGGCGCGACACGCGAAGGTCCGGTGCCCGTCGGTGCCCGCCCCGTCGCCACGCATCATGGCCCCGTGCTGTCCGACATCGTTCGCGACATCAACAAGTTCAGCAACAACGTGATGGCGCGCAACCTGTTCCTCACGATCGGCGCCGTGTCCGATTCGCCGCCCGCCACGCCCGAGAAGTCGGCTGGCGCGATCCGCAGCTTCCTGCACGCGAACGGCCTGCCGATGCCCGAGCTCACGCTGACCAACGGCTCGGGCCTCTCGCGCGATGAACGCGTGAGCGCACTCTCGCTCGCCGATCTGCTGCAAAGCGCGAACGCGAGCCCGGTCGGCCAGGTGTTCGTGGCCTCGCTGCCGGTAGCCGGCGTCGACGGCACGATGCGCAACCGATTGCAAAACGAGCCCGTGCTCGGCAACGCGCACATCAAGACCGGCACGCTGCGCGACGTGCGCGCGATCGCGGGCTACGTGGCCGCCGCCAACGGCGAGAGCTACGTCGTCGTGAGCCTCATCAACGACGAGCACGCGCAAGCGGCACGCGCCGCCCACGACGCACTGCTCGAGTGGGTCTATCGGGGTTTGCGCTAAGGCTGACGGCGCAAGCCCGGAAAACGTTGCCGGGCTTGCGCCATCGAGTACTTCTTCTACGAGAAAAGGCGCCGCGCGAAGCGCGAGCGTGTACGCTGTCGGCAACGTTCGATGCGGCGTCGGGCACCATGCACCGCACACGTTCCGCACAAGGCGACAGCGCTCACGCTGCAAAGACACGAATACGAGACTCTAGGAGGAAGACGTCATGCAATTCGACGCCGAATTGCTCCTGCTCGCCCTGGCGCCCGTCTTTCTCGCATGTATCGGCTGGGAAGCGTGGCACCTCGCGCGCACGCGGCCCCAAGCCCGCCTCTACAACTGGTACGACACCGTCTGCAACGCCGCGCTCGCCCTGATGCACCAGAGCGCCGACAAGCTCGCCTGGCTCGCGGTCGTGCCCGTCTATGCCTACGTCTACCGCCACTTCCGCGTGATCGACTGGCACCCCGGCTGGCTCGCGTTCGCCGCCCTGTTCGTGGCGCAGGACCTGCTCTACTACGTTTTTCATCGTTGCAGCCATCGCGTACGGTGGTTCTGGGCTGCGCACGTCGTGCATCATTCGTCGTCGCGGCTCAATCTGTCGACGGCTTTCCGCCAAAGCCTCATGTATCCGATCGCCGGCATGTGGGCATTCTGGACACCGCTTGCCGTGCTCGGCTTCCCGCCGAAGCAGATCGTCGCGATCGTCCTCATCAACCTCGCGTTCCAGTTCTTCGTGCACACGCAGGCGATCGGCAAGCTCGGCTGGCTCGAATACGTGTTCAATACACCTTCGATCCATCGCGTGCACCATGCGTGCAACCCGCGCTATATCGACCGCAACTACGCCGGCGTACTCGTGATCTGGGACCGCCTGTTCGGCACCTACGTCGAAGAGGATCCACTCGAGGCACCGCAATACGGTATCGTCGAGCCCCTCGATACGTATAACCCCCTCAAGGCAACGTTCCACGAGTGGGGGTCGATGTTCTCCGACGTCGCACGCGCACGGGGGCTTGGCAACAAGCTGCGCGCGCTGTTCGGCCCGCCCGAGTGGGCCACCGCATTTCACGCCGAGCACGCTCGCACAGTGGAGAGCGACCGCGCCGGCCTCAAGAGCACGGGGACGCCCAGCAGAACCTGACCGTTTCGCTTCAACCTGCGCCTGACCGCCCGACCATCACGGCAGGTGCGTTTTTGTTTTTGCATTTGCATCACATCACGGCCAAGCCGCACCTACGAGGAGATGAAGTCGATGGAACAGCGCAAGAAAACACACAACAACAAGAGCCTGCTGCGCGTAGCGCAAACCGCGGTCGCCTGCGCGGCCTTTGCTTTGCTCGCCGCCTGTGGCGGCGGTGGTGGTGGCGGCAATAGTTCGTCTTCGAGCAGCACGCCCCCGGGCGGCGTGGCGCTGCAAGTTGTGTCGTTCGGCGACAGCCTCTCGGACGTCGGCACCTACTCGGCCATCAAGCTGCAGTTCGGCGGCGGCCAGTTCACGACGAATCCGGGCCAGGTCTGGGCCCAGGACGTGGCGAACTACTATGGCGACACGCTCACGCCCGCCGTTCAAGGTGGCTTTGGTGTCACGCCGCAAGCGACAGGCGGGCTCGGTTACGCGCAAGGCGGTGCACGCGTGATCAATCCGCAAGGTCTCGGCTGGGCGCCCAACAATCTCGCGGCGACCACGACCCCGATCGTCACGCAGGTGGCGAACTACCTGGCCACACATGGCACGTTCAACTCGAATCAGCTGGTGCTGATCCAGGGCGGCGCGAATGACATCTTCGCCAACACGACCGCGCTCGTGACGGCCATTCAGACGGACATCGCGGGCGGCATGACGCCGCAGGCCGCTACGCTGAAGGAAGTGAGCACGACCCTCGGCCCTGCCGCACAGGCACTCGTTGCTCAGGTTGCGACGATCGTCAGCAAGGGTGCCACGCACGTCGTGCTGTCGAACGTTCCCGACATCGGCCAAACCCCGCTCGGCGTAGCGACCGCTCAACAACAAGGCGCGGCGGCACAGCAACTGCTGTCGGGCATCGTCCAGACGTTCAACGGGCTGGTGGGCGCCTATCTGCAAGGAGCCAATCTGCCGGCCGGCACGGTGACTTTGATCGACGCAGCCACCTGGCAGGACAAGATTCTCGCCAGCTACCAGTCCAACGGCTTTACCGTGTCGAACACGGCCACGGCGTGCAACCTGGCAGCCATGCAGGCCTCAGCCACCAGCTACGCGCAGCAGAACCCGAGCGTGCTGCTGCCGGGACAGACGGCGGCCCAATTCGGCGCGGCACTGGCCTCGTCGCTGTTCTGCTCGCCGCAGACGCTGACCGTTGCGGGCGCGGACCAAACGTACATGTTCGCCGATTCGGTCCATCCGACGACGCACCTGCACGCGCTGTTCGCGCAGTATGTCGAGCAACAGATCGCTGCGACGGGCCTCGGCCACTGATCGTCGCGCGCGAAGGCGCGTTGGCGCGTCTTCGTTACCGCGCCTTCGCGCAGATGTAGATGTGACAACGCCCGGTATCGTTCGCGATTACCGGGCGTTGTTTTTGGTGCAGGCCTAGGCGAGGTAGCGTTAGCGCGCAGCGCGAACCGACATCATTCGCTCGCCTCGAAAGCCGCCGCCGCACGGCCGAGCCGGTCGTTGACGGCAATCCAGTCAGGCGTGTCGGGCAGCTTCTCGACGAAGATGCGCGACACGTCGGCGCGATCGAGCGCGCGCAGCAAGCCGTACAGCTCGCGCGCGTACACGTGCGGGTCTTCAGGTGCTGCGACGAAATGCACGTTGGCCATGTCGGCCCATGCGCCCGCACGCGACGCCCGCGCCACGAGCGCGACGCGCGTGCCGCTCACCCGTGCTTGTGCGAGCAGCGGCTCAAGTGCTTCGAACGGCAACAGCGCGAGCGGCGTACGTGGCGCGTAGTGCGCCTTCAGCGTGCCCGAAGCGCGCGGCGCAGTCGCATCGCTGCCATCGGGCAAACGCGGTGCAACGCCGAGCACGTCGGCAATCTCATGCGGTGTGACGCGCCCGGGGCGCAGCAGCGCCGGGAAGCCGCGGGACAGATCGAGAATCGTCGATTCGATCCCGACCTCGCAGGCCCCACCATCGAGCACATGCACGCCCGCGCCGAATTCGTCGCGCACGTGCTGCGCCGTCGTCGGGCTCACGTGGCCGAAACGGTTGGCCGACGGCGCCGCGACACCGCCGTGGCCGCCGCGCCGCGCGCCGAAAGCCGCGAGCAGCGCCTGCGCGACCGGATGCGACGGACAGCGCAGGCCGACCGAATCCTGCCCGCCGCTGACGGCCGCCGGAATGCGGGCGGCCCTCTTCAGGATCAGCGTGAGCGGGCCCGGCCAGAACGCGTCGATGAGCCGCTGCGCGTCGGCAGGCAAATGCTCGACCCAGTACTGCGGGTCGCCATGCGGCGCGAGGTGGACGATCACCGGATGGTTCGCCGGCCGCCCCTTGGCCTCGTAGATGCGCGCGACAGCCTGCGGATTCTCGGCGTCGCCGCCCAGACCATAGACGGTCTCGGTCGGAAATGCGACGAGCTGGCCCGCATCGAGCAGCGCGGCGGCCTCGGCGATCTGCGCGTCCGTCACGAAGGGCGTGGCGGACACAATGGGTGGGGTCGGTCGATCGGACATCGGTTCAACGCAATGGCAAAGCCGGCTTCAGCCGAGCGGAATGTGCAACAGACGCGCGCAGTCGCGCGCCGCGGTACGCGCCTCGTCGAGCGTCGCGGCCGTGAAATTGATATGCCCCATCTTGCGGCCGGGACGTGCGTCTTCCTTGCCGTACAGATGCAGACGCGCAGCTGGCATCGCGGCCACTTCGTGCCACGGTGGCGTAATCGGCGTGGCGCTGGTCTGCGGCGCGCCGCTCGGGCCCGTCGTGAACCAGACATCGCCGAGGATGTTCAGCATGACGGCCGGCGAATGCTGGCGCGTGTCGCCGAGCGGCATGCCCGTCATCGCGCGCACCTGCTGCTCGAACTGGCTCGCGGCGCATGCGTCGACCGTGTGATGGCCCGAGTTATGCGGCCGCGGCGCCATTTCGTTGGCGACGAGCGAACCGTCTTCGAGCACGAAGAATTCGACGCACAGCACGCCGACGTAGCCAAGCGCCTCGGCGATGCGCAGCGCGGCCTGCTGGGCCTGCGCGACGAGCAACGGGCTCGCGTCGGGCGCCGGCACGATCGTTTGCGCGAGCACGCCGTTGCGGTGCGCGTTCTGCGCGAGCGGATAAACGGCCGTCGCGCCGCTCGTGCCACGCGCGATCAGCGCCGACACTTCGAACTTGAGCGGCAGCCGCTTCTCGAGCACGCACGGCACCCCGCGGAGCGCGGCGTACGCGTCGCGCACTTCCTGCGCGTTCGTCACGCGGACCTGCCCCTTGCCGTCGTAGCCAAGCCGTGCGGTCTTCAGGATGCCGGGCAGCACCGCTTGCAGCGCATCGTCGGTGAGCGCCGCGAGCGCCTCCCCCGACTCGATCACGACATGCGGCGCCACCGGCACACCCGAGGACGCGATGAAACGCTTCTCGGCGATGCGGTCCTGTGCAATCGCGACGCAGCGGCCCGCCGGGCTCACGAACGTCGTGCGCGCGAGAAAGTCGAGACTCGCGGCCGGCACGTTCTCGAACTCCGTCGACACCGCCGCGCACAGCCGCGCGAGCTCGGTCAGCGCAGCTTCGTCGGTGTAAGCGGCGCGCAGATGCTTGTCGGCGACGCTGCCGGCAGGGCTCGTCTCGTCGGGATCGAGCACGGCCACGCGATAGCCCATCGCTTGCGCGGCGAAGCAGAACATGCGGCCGAGCTGGCCGCCGCCGACCATGCCGAGCCAGGCGCCGGGCATGATCGGGGAAACGGGGGTGTTCTCTGGAGTCATCTCAGTGGTCGGTCGCGCCCGATACGCACCAGCGCGGCAAGCATCGCCGCTCATGTCGATCGGGCCGGGGTCACACGGTAAAACGGTCGAAGTCGAATGGCGCCTTCGCGAGAGGCTCGGCGCCCGACGACGCTCAAAGCTCGGGCAGCACCATGGCGTGCGCGGCCTCGTTCTGCCGCACGCGAAATGCCGCCAACTGCTGCGTAAAATCTTCGGACGTGCCGGCCAGCAGCGCGACGGCAAACAGCGCCGCATTCGCGGCACCGGCCTCACCGATCGCGAACGTCGCGACGGGCACACCCTTGGGCATTTGCACAATCGAGTGCAACGAATCGACGCCCTTCAGATACTTGCTGGCAACGGGCACGCCGAGCACGGGCACCGTCGTCTTGGCCGCCAGCATGCCGGGCAGGTGTGCCGCACCGCCCGCGCCCGCGATGATCGCGCGCAAGCCGCGCTCGCGCGCGCGCTCGGCGTAATCGAACATCTCGTCGGGCATGCGGTGCGCGGAGACAACCTTCGCTTCGTACGGCACGCCGAAGTCGCGCAGGATCGTCACCGCATGTTTCATGACGTCCCAATCCGAGCTCGATCCCATCACCACGCCGACGAGCGGCGCGTGATGCGTGTGGGCGGTCTGGACTTGTTCGCTCATCAGCGGTCTTCCTTCTTCGAGAATGCGTTCTCGATATCGATGCTAGTGGTTACGCGAGGTTAGGCAAGCTTTTGCCCGGTCAGACGCTCGAGCGCTTCGCAGTACTTCTCGCTCGTGCGGGCGACGACATCGGCCGGCAGCTGCGGCGCGGGCGCCGTCTTGCCCCAGTCCTGCGTCTCGAGCCAGTCGCGCACGAATTGCTTGTCGAACGACGGCGGGTTCGTGCCGACGCGGTATTGGTCCGCCGGCCAGAAGCGCGAGGAGTCGGCCGTGAGCGCTTCGTCCATCAGGTAGAGCTTGCCGTCGGTATCGAGGCCGAATTCGAACTTCGTATCGGCGATGATGATGCCGCGCGTCGCCGCATACTCGGACGCTTCCTGGTACAGCTTGATCGAAATGTCGCGGATCGTGGCGGCCAGCTCGGTGCCGATGCGGCGCTCCATATCCTCGAAGCTGATGTTCTCGTCGTGCTGCCCCATTTCGGCCTTCGCGGCCGGCGTGAAGATCGGCTCGGGCAGCTTCTCTGCGTTTTGCAGGCCAGGGGGCAGCGCGACGCCGCAAATGGCGCCCGTTGCCTGATAGTCCTTCCAGCCGCTGCCAGCCAGATAGCCACGCACGACGGCTTCGACGAGGATCGGCTCGAGGCGCTTGACGACCACGGCCCGGCCCTTGACCTGCTCGACCTCGTCGGCAGCCACGACGCTCTCGGGCGCCACGCCCGTCAGGTGATTCGGCACGATATGCTGAAGGCGCTCGAACCAGAAATTGGCCATCTGGTTCAGCACGCGGCCCTTGTCGGGAATCGGCTCACCCATCACGACGTCGAATGCCGACAGGCGATCGGTCGTGACGATCAGGAGGCGGTCGTTGCCGACGGCATAGTTGTCGCGGACCTTGCCGCGGCCCAGCATGGGCAGCGAGCGAAGCGAGGATTCGTAAAGGGTAGACATCGTCGTAAACCGTCAGTGGATGGAAACCAAGGTGAACACGGGGCTGGTGAAGCGTTCAGTCAAGCGTTCGAAAACGATCAAATAAAGCGTTCAAAACAAAAGGCAAACGCCGTTCCCAACGATGATGCGGGAACGGCGATCGATCTACAACCTGGCCGACCGGCTAACGCGCATTCGCGAGAGCACGACCGGCCCAGGCGGCGTCAGCGCACGACTTGCGCGAGCTCGCCCGCCTTGTACTTCTCGGCCATCTTATCGAGCGGCACCACCTTGATCTTGGCCGCCTGGCCTTCGCAACCGAACGCCAGATAGCGGTCGACGCAGATCTTCTTGGCCGCTTCGCGTGCGGGCTTCAGGTAGTCGCGCGGGTCGAACTTGCTCGGGTTCTCGAACAGGTAGCGACGGATCGCGCCCGTGATCGCCAGACGCAGGTCGGTGTCGATGTTGATCTTGCGCACGCCGTGCTTGATGCCTTCCTGAATCTCTTCGACGGGCACGCCGTACGTTTCCTTCATGTCGCCGCCGAACTCGCGGATCTCGGCCAGCAGTTCCTGCGGCACCGACGACGAACCGTGCATGACGAGGTGCGTGTTCGGGATGCGCGCATGGATTTCCTTGATGCGCTCGATCGCGAGGATGTCGCCGGTCGGCTTCTTCGTGAACTTGTAGGCGCCGTGCGAGGTGCCGATCGCGATGGCCAGCGCGTCGCATTGCGTCGCGCGCACGAAGTCGGCCGCCTGCTCGACGTCGGTCAGCAGCTGCTCGCGCGTCATGGTGCCTTCCGCGCCGTGGCCATCTTCCTTGTCGCCCTTCATCGTCTCGAGCGAACCGAGCACGCCGAGCTCGGCCTCGACCGTCACGCCGATCGAGTGCGCCATCTCGACGACCTTGCGCGACACGTCGACGTTGTATTCATACGACGCAACGGTCTTGCCGTCGGCCTCGAGTGAACCGTCCATCATGACGCTGGTAAAGCCGCTGCGCATCGCAGCCATGCAGACGGCCGGCGACTGGCCGTGGTCCTGGTGCATCACGACCGGAATATGCGGGTACGACTCGATCGCCGCTTCGATCAGGTGGCGCAGGAACGGCTCGCCCGCGTATTTGCGTGCACCGGCCGAGGCTTGCATGATGACCGGGGCGCCAACTTGATCCGCCGCGGCCATGATCGCCTGAACCTGCTCCAGGTTGTTCACGTTGAACGCAGGCAGGCCGTAGCCGTGCTCGGCAGCGTGGTCGAGCAGTTGACGCATTGATACGAGAGGCATGCTGTTACTCCTTGGATTGAAATCGGGTGCTCGGTCGGCACTTTTGTGCGAATTACGCGATTTTATCGCGAAGCGGGCGGCACTCCCGCATTCGGGGTCGATTGAGCGTGTTCGCGCGAACAATCGCGGTCAATCTGCTCTGCTATCGCCCCTGACGGCGAACGCCGGCTCGTGGCCGGCGTTCCCTTGTTTTCAACTTGCGCGGCTCAGTACGGATCGCCGACGCGCACGATCTTCAATGTGTTCGTGCCCCCCGCCTGCCCCATCGGCTCGCCGACGGTCAGCACGATCATGTCGCCGCGCGACGCAAAGCCCTTGGCGACGACCACTTCCACGGCCTGCTTGAGCGCCTGATCGCGATCCTGGTTGATCTCGACGGCCAGCGGCGTGACGTTGCGAAACAGCGCCATCGCGCGTTCGCTGCCCACGCGCGGCGTCAGCGCGAAGATCGGCACGTGCGTCCAGTGACGCGAGAGCCACAGTGCCGTCGCGCCCGATTCGGTCAGCGCGACGATCGCCTTGGCGCCGAGGTGGTAGGCGGTGAAAAGTGCGCCCATTGCAATCGACTGATCGATGCGCGTGAACGTGCGGTCGAGGAAATCCTTGTCGAGCTCGACGTGCTCCGACTTCTCGGCCTCGATGCAGATCGCGGCCATCGCCTCGATCGTCTGCACCGGATACTTGCCAGCCGCCGTCTCGGCCGACAGCATCACCGCGTCGGTGCCGTCGAGCACCGCGTTGGCGACGTCCGACACTTCGGCACGCGTCGGCACCGGCGCGTGGATCATCGACTCCATCATCTGCGTCGCCGTGATCACGAGCTTGTTCGACTCGCGCGCCATGCGGATCATGCGCTTTTGCAGCGCCGGCACCGCCGCGTTGCCGACTTCGACGGCCAGATCGCCGCGCGCGACCATGATGCCGTCCGACGCATCGAGAATCCCTTGCAGCACGGGAATCGCCTCGGCGCGCTCGATCTTCGCGATCATCTTCGGCTTCAGGCCGTACGGCATGCCCGCGATGTTGGCGAGCTGGCGCGCCATCTCCATGTCGGTCGCGTTCTTCGGAAACGACACGGCGATGTAGTCGACACCGATCGACATCGCCGTGCGGATGTCCTCCATGTCCTTGGCCGTCAGCGCCGGCGCCGTCAGGCCGCCGCCCTGGCGGTTGATACCCTTGTTGTTCGACAGCTCGCCGCCGACCTTCACGATCGTGTGGATTTCCTCGCCCACCACGCGCGTGACCGTCAGCACGATCAGGCCGTCGTTGAGCAGCAGCACGTCACCGGGCTTCAGGTCGCGCGGCAGATCCTTGTAGTCGAGACCGACGCGCTCGTCGTTGCCGAGCTCGCAGGCCCCATCGAGGATGAAGGCGCAGCCCGGCACGAGCGTCGTCTTGCCGCTCTCGAACTTGCCGACGCGGATTTTCGGCCCTTGCAGATCGGCCATGATGGCCACTTCGCGGCCGACCTTGCGTGCCGCCTCGCGCACGTACTCAGCGCGTTGGCGATGATCGTCGGCCGTACCGTGTGAAAAATTCAGGCGCACGACGTCCAGGCCCGCCTGCATCATCTGCAGCAGGATATCGGGCGAGCTCGATGCCGGGCCGATGGTGGCGACAATCTTGGTGGCGCGATGCATGTGTCTCCTCGTCTGGGTGAGATCGCGGGTGGAAGCGCTGCGAGACGGATGCGTGAGGGCGAGCAGCGCTTGAGCGTGCCCGCCCGGTTGCGCGCCGGTTCGTGCCGGCGTCGCTTTGTCGTTGGATGGGGCGGCTGCCGCGCCGCCCCAGAAGTTGTTGTCGCTGCCCGCGGCGTGTGCGATTGCCACGCCGGCCGCCGGTTGCGCCGGCCGTGCCGGCTTGGCCGCCCGCTTGGGCGCGGACGACCTGGCGGCCTTGGGCGCGCGCGAGGCCACGCGTCAGGCCCGCGATTCGAGCACTTCGACGGCCGGCAGCTTCTTGCCCTCGAGGAACTCGAGGAACGCGCCACCGCCGGTCGAGATGTAGCTGACGTTGTCTTGGATGTCGTACTTGGCGATAGCCGCGAGCGTGTCGCCGCCACCGGCGATCGAGAACGCAGACGAATGCGCGATCGCCTCGGCGAGCGTCTTCGTGCCGCCGCCGAACTGATCGAACTCGAACACGCCGACCGGACCGTTCCAGACGATCGTGCCGGCGCTGGCGAGCTGCGAGGCCAGCGCACGGGCCGTCTGCGGACCGATGTCGAGGATCAGGTCGTCGGCTTCGATCTGCGCGACGGACTTGGTCGTCGCCGCGGCCGTCGCCGAGAACGCCTTGGCCGTCACGACGTCGGTCGGGATCGGCACCGAGGCGCCGCGCGCGCGCGCCGCTTCGATGATGGCCTTGGCTTCGTCGACGAGATCGTGCTCGGCCAGCGACTTGCCGATCGGCAGGCCCGCTGCGAGCATGAACGTGTTCGCGATGCCGCCGCCCACGATCAGCTGATCGACCTTCTCGGCCAGCGACTTCAGGATCGTCAGCTTGGTCGAGACCTTCGAACCCGCGACGATCGCCACGAGCGGACGCTTCGGATTGCCAAGCGCTTTGCCGAGCGCATCGAGCTCGGCCGCCAGCAACGGGCCTGCGCAGGCGACCTCGGCATACTTGGCGATGCCGTGCGTCGTGGCTTCGGCGCGGTGCGCCGTGCCGAACGCGTCGTTCACGTAGATGTCGCACAGTCGCGCCATCTTCTGCGCGAGCTCGTCCGAATTCTTCTTCTCGCCCTGGTTGACGCGGCAGTTCTCGAGCAGCACGACCTGGCCTGCCGCGACGCTCACGCCGTTCTCGACCCAATTGGCCACGAGCGGCACCTCACGGCCGAGCAGTTCGCCGAGGCGTTTGGCCACGGGTGCGAGCGAGTCTTCGGGCTTGAACGCCCCTTCCGTCGGACGACCGAGATGCGAGGTGACCATCACGGCTGCACCCGCGCCGAGCGCGGCCTGGATCGCCGGCACGGAGGCGCGAATGCGGGTGTCTTCGGTGATGTTGCCTTGATCGTCCTGCGGAACGTTCAGGTCGGCACGGATGAAGACACGCTTGCCGGACAGCTTGCCTGCGGCAATCAGATCGGAGAGACGCAATACTTGGCTCATGGGAATGTACGCATGCGGGTTAGTGGCGGGCGAAACGCTGCCCTGGCGACGTGGCGGTGCCGGCCTGAAACCGGTGCGCCCGAGCAATACGCCGAGCAGCAGCAGACGTGCATTTTAGCCGATCGAGGCCTGCATCCGGCCGCCGTCGCAACGAATCTCGCGTATTTTGCGGCGCGCATGGCGCAGCTTGCCGCCCGCGCGCCTGCCATTTCAGCCGACTAAGCGCAGCAGCGTGAACACCAGCATGCCGACGACGATCGTACCGAGCATGCCGCGTCGCAACAGGAACCAAGCGAGCCCCGCAAGCGTCGCGTAGAACGCGTGATTGGCGGGCGCGAACGAGATGCCGTGCGACGTCTGGAGCACGTTGGGCAACACCACGGCCATCAGTGCCGCAGCCGGCGCATAGCGCAGCGCGCGCTGCACGCGCTCGGGCAGGACGGCGCGCTCGCCGCCGATCAGGAAGAACGCGCGCGTCACGGCCGTCACCAACGTCATCCCGGCAATGACCCACCAGACGTAAGCACTCGTCATCACCTCTTCTCCTCGTTCGCGTCGAGCACGCGCGGCACCTGCCCCGGTGCGCCCTGGCCGGTGTGGCGGCGGATGCGCCGCAGATCGGCGCGCTCGACCAGCATGTCGACGACGCTGCCGGCGCCCAGCGCGGCGATGACGGCCAGCGGCAGCGCGAGCCGGTAAGGCAGGTCGATCGCCACGAGCGCGACGATGCCGGCCACGCCGACTGCCGCGAGCGTCGAGCGGTTGACGACCGCCGCCACGAGCAGCGGCACGAGCGCGAGCGTACCGGCCAGGCTAAGGCCCCAATTGTCGGGAAACAGGCTCGCGAGCAGGATGCCGACGATCGAGGAGATCTGCCAGCCGATCCAGCTGACGGCGGCCATGCCCCAGAAATAGGCTTCCTTGCCCGGCACGTAGCCGTTCGCGAACGGCTTGCGCTGAAACAGCAGATAGACGACGTCGCCGTTGAAATAGCCGATCACGAGCCGGCGCCACAGCGGCTGATAGGCGAAATGCGGCGCGAGACCTGCACTGAAGATGACGAAGCGCGTATTGACCATCGCGGCGGTCAACAGCACGGCCCACAACGGCAGCTTCGCGGCCAGCAGCGGCAGCACGGCCAGTTGCGACGAGCCCGCGTACACGAACAGCGACATGGCGATGGCCTGCGGCACGGTCAGCACCGACTTGTTCATGGCGATGCCGGTGACGAGGCCCCACGACAGCAACGCGAAGAAGGTCGGGGCGTAGTCGCGCAGGCCTTCGCGAAAGGCGGCGCGATCGACAGGCGAGAAACGAGCAAGCATGTGGGCAGCGTGCCGCGGCGGCTCCGTACGTGCGAAGCCGCCTTCGGAGGAATCAAGGTGGAGCCCGATTATAGAGTCGCTTCGCACATTGCATGGTCGGGCGTCATGCAAAAGACGCTAAAATAGAGATCTTGTCGCTTTAGCTTTACGCTTCACCGCACGCGCTTCACGCTGCATCGCTAGGAGATACGTATGTCAATGGCCGATCGCGACGGCAAGATCTGGATGGACGGCAAGCTGATCGAGTGGCGCGACGCCAAGATCCACGTCCTCACGCACACGCTGCATTACGGCATGGGTGTCTTCGAAGGCGTGCGCGCATACAAGACCGTCGACGGCAGCACGGCCATCTTCCGCCTGCAGGAACACACGAAACGTCTGCTCAACTCGGCGAAGATCTTCCAGATGGACGTGCCGTTCGACCACGACACGCTTGCCGCGGCGCAATGCGAGGTCGTGCGCGCGAACCAGCTCGAATCCTGCTATTTGCGTCCGATCATCTGGGTCGGCTCCGAAAAGCTCGGCGTGTCGGCGCGCGGCAATACGATCCACGTCGCGATCGCGGCTTGGCCGTGGGGCGCCTACCTCGGCGAGGAAGGCATGGCGAAGGGCATCCGCGTGAAGACGTCCTCGTTCACGCGCCATCACGTGAACGTGTCGATGGTGCGCGCCAAAGCCTCGGGCTGGTACGTGAACTCGATTCTCGCGAACCAGGAAGCGACGGCCGACGGCTACGACGAAGCCCTGCTGCTCGACGTCGACGGTTACGTGTCGGAAGGCTCGGGCGAGAACTTCTTCCTCGTGAACGGCGGCAAGCTGTACACGCCCGATCTGGCCTCGTGCCTCGACGGCATCACGCGCGACACGATCATCCGGCTCGCCAAGGAGGCCGGCATCGAGGTGATCGAGAAGCGCATCACGCGCGACGAAGTCTATACGGCCGATGAAGCATTCTTCACCGGCACGGCCGCCGAAGTCACGCCGATCCGCGAGCTCGACAACCGCACGATCGGCGCCGGCACGCGCGGCCCGATCACCGAAAAACTGCAAGCGGCGTTCTTCGACATCGTGTCCGGCAAGGACGAGAAGCACGCGCACTGGCTGACGAAGATTTGAACGCAAGGCGCGGCCATCCGGCCGCACCCCACCCGCTATAACGAGAAACGAGAACTGGTCCCCATGAGCGAACTCAAGGAAATGCCGCTGGTCGAGCTGTCGGCCAAAGATCTGCCCGCATATTGCCCGAACCCGTCGATGCCGCGCTGGAGCTCGCATCCGCGCGTGTTCATCGATGTCTCGCACGGCGAAGCACGTTGCCCGTACTGCGGCACGCGCTACAAGCTGCGCGACGGCGAAGTCGTCAAAGGTCACTGAAGCCGCTCCGTTCGCGTGCACCGCTTGTGCGTGCGCTCGGCCAGAGCGCGCGCGAGCGGCCAAACGCGACGCCGAACCGGCGAGACCGGCCGCGCATGGCGGCCGCTTCCCCGCATCGTTTTTTCCATTGCAGATAGCATGCGGCGCCCGCGGGCGCCGCATGTCGTACATTTCGTGCCCCACCACCTCGGACATTCCTACTGATGCGTCGCGCGTTGGTTATCGCACCGAACTGGATCGGTGACGCGTTGATGGCGCAGCCGCTGTTCGCGCTGCTCAAGCAACTGCATCCGCGCATCGTCATCGACGCGGTCGCACCCACCTGGGTTGCGCCCGTGCTCGAACGCATGCCGGAGATCCATGATGTCCATGCGACCGATCTCGCGCACGGCAAACTGCAACTGCTGCGCCGCTGGCAGCTCGCGAGCGATCTGCGCGAAGTCGGCTACGACGCCGCCTACGTGCTGCCGAACTCGCTGAAGTCGGCGCTGATCCCATGGCTCGCAGGCATCCGCCTGCGCATCGGCTACTCCGGCGAAAGCCGCTACGGACTGCTGAACGTCCGTCACGCCAATCCGCGCAAGGACGAGCGCGGGCCGATGGCCGCGCACTATGCGGCGCTGGCCTACGCGCCGGGCGCCAACGTGCCGGATCTGGAGACGCGCCTGCCGATGCCGCGCCTGGAGGCGGACCCGAACGAATCGGCCCGCGTCTCGACGCGCTTTCATCTCGACACGCGCGTGCCGCTCGTCGTGTTCTGCCCCGGCGCCGAATACGGCAGCGCCAAGCGCTGGCCGCCCGAGCATTTCGCGGCGCTCGCGCAGATGATCGGCCAATCGTTCCCCTATACGCAGATCGTCGCCCTCGGTTCGAACAAGGATGCGCCGCTTGCGCAAGCGATCGTCGAGCGTGCCCCGCAGGTGCGCAATCTCTGCGGGCAGACCTCGCTCGGCGAAGCGTGCGCGCTGATCTCGCGTGCCGGCGCCGTCGTCAGCAACGATTCGGGGCTCATGCATGTGGCTGCGGCGCTACGCCGTCCGCTCGTCGCCGTCTTCGGCTCGAGTGATCCACGCCACACCCCACCGTTATCGGACCTCGCAAAGGTACAATGGCTGCACCTTGAATGCAGTCCCTGCTTTGCGCGCGAATGCCCGCTCGGCCATCTGAAGTGTCTGCGCGATCTGTCGGCTGAACAGGTGTTCGGCGACCTGCGCGGAATGCTGCTCGGCGAGCGCTGACGCACCGACACGCATTTCGCGTTCGTGCGTTCATGGATTGCTGGCGCCGTGCGGCGAGTCGAGCACGCGCGTCGATCGGGCTCGCGGCGCATGGCGCGGCAAGCGCATCGACGTTGCCCGATTCGATCGTGCGACGTTTGAACCTCAACGAGCCAACCCGCCATGCCACGTTTTGCCCGCCTGTTCGAAGCCGCAGCCGACACGCTCAACGCGTACTACCAAGCCATCGCCGAAGGCAACATCGACGCGTTGATGGCCATGTGGATCGACGAAGAGTTCGCGAGCTTCATCCATGCGGGCGGCGGACACTGGCATGGAGTCGACGACATCCGCGCAGGCCTGGTCGGCCTGATCGACACCAAGACGCTGCCCACTTCCATCGAACCGCTCGATGTCCGCGTGTACGACAGTCTCGGGACCGTCGTCTACGCGGTCGTGGAGGCGCATCGCGCGATCGATCCGCTCGCGGCGCCGAGCATGGTGTACACGAGCTACGTGCTGGTTCATGAACGCGGCGAATGGCGCATCGCGCACATTCACGCAAGCCCGATGCCCGACGAGACGGCGAGCCAGTTCGCCGCGAAGTTCCGGCACGGTCAGGGAGCGCTGCACTGAGGGACGATGCGCGAAGCGCGCCTCGTCCGTGTTTTCAGGTTTGGGGATGGTCATGAGCACGGCGCACGATAAGCCCGCATCGATCCCGGCCCCGGGGCCGGCCGCCAGGAACACGCTCGTCGATCTGCTCTATTGCCCGCCGCGATGGTTGCCGACGAGCCACGCTCAGACCATCGTCCCCGCCCTGTTCGCACGCCGGCCCGACGTGGCCTACCGGCGCGAGCGATGGGATACGCCCGACGGCGACTTCATCGATCTCGACTGGCTCGCCCATCCAGCCGATTCCGCGGCCCAACCCGCCGCTGGAGCACCGCTCTTCGTGCTGTTTCACGGGCTCGAGGGCAGCTCCGACTCGCACTACGCACGCGCGCTGATGGCCGCCGCACAGGCGCAAGGCTGGCACGGCGTCGTGCCGCACTTTCGCAGCTGCAGCGGGCCGCTCAATCTGGCGCCGCGCTTTTATCACCTTGCCGACAGTGCCGAAGTCGACTGGGTGCTGCGCCGGCTGCGCGCCTCGCACGCGGGGCCGATCGTCGTCGCGGGCGTTTCGCTGGGAGGCAACGTGTTGCTGCGCTGGCTCGGCGAGCGCGGCCGCGATTGCGCGTTCGTCGCCGCCGCCGCCGCGATCTCTACGCCGCTCGACGTGCACGCGGGCGGCCGGGCGCTGTCACAGGGCTTCGCGCTCGTCTACACGATGAGCTTTCTGAAAACGCTCAAGAAGAAAGCGCTGCAAAAGCTCGAGCAATACCCGGGCCTGTTCGACCGCGACGCGATGCTCGCCTGCCGGACGATGTACGACTACGACAACGTCGTGACTGCGCCGCTGCACGGCTTTCGCAATACCGAGCACTACTGGACCGAAGCCACCACGCGGCCGCTGCTGCCCGACGTCGTCGTGCCCACGCTCGTGCTCAACGCGCGCAACGACCCGTTCCTGCCGAGCACGGCACTCCCCACGCGCGCAGAGGTGTCGCCGGCCATCGAGCTCGATCAGCCTGAAGCGGGCGGCCACGTCGGCTTCATGACCGGTCCGTTCCCGGGCCGTATCGACTGGCTGTCGCGGCGCGTGTTCACGTTTCTCGAACCGTTCGCCCCTCATGGATGACATCGTCAAGGCGGCGTTGGCCAAATGGCCTGACGTGCCGCACTGCACCGGCTGGCTGCTGCTCGATCGGCGCGGCCAATGGCGCATGCGCGACGAGGCCGCACAGCAGCAAGGCGCACTTGGCACACCGGTGCGCCACGCCGCCCTGCTCGGCTTCATCAATCGCAACTACGAGTGCGACGAACAGGGTCAATGGTTCTTTCAGAACGGGCCGCAGCGGGTCTACGTCGAGCTCGCCTACGCACCGTGGGTCGTGCGGCTCGCGCTCGACGCCTCGGGCACGCCGACGCTGACCGATCAGACCGGCCGCCCCTTCGCGCCGTCCGCTGGACTCGTCGACGACGAAGGCGGCGTCCTGTTGGTCGACACGTCGCAGCCCGCCCGCGTGGCGCTGCTGCACGATCACGATCTCGATCTGTTCGCCGATCTGGCGCACCTCGAGCCGGACGGCTGCACCGGCCGTCTTGCGTGGCGTGCCGACGCGACGCTGCCGCTGTCCGCCATCCATCACGCCGACGTCGCCAGGCGCTTCGGCTTCGTCGCAAGCCCGGCCAACGCGCGCCTGGCCGATACCGCCCGCCCCGCCTGAGAACGCCGTTCGCGGTACGCATTAACACCGCAAACGAGTCGTTTTTTCCGTTTTTCTAAGAATCGGCCCTTGCATTTTTTGCCACCGAAGCGACCCTCGGTCGCATTCGATGCGAATTCATACAAATGAATATATGATCGCGCAGTCCGATCGATTTGCCGTCCCGTTGGAGAGCCAACATGCAAACCGACAGCCGCTTACCGCGCTATCAACGTCTGCGTGACGAACTCGCTTCCCAGATCGCCGATCATCGATGGCGACCGGGCGAAGCGATCCCGACCGAGCAGGAGCTCGCGCGCATCTATGGCGTGGCGATTGGCACGGTGCGCAAAGCGGTCGATCAGCTCGTCGCCGACGGGTTGCTCGAGCGCTTTCAGGGCCGCGGAACGTTCGTGCGGCGCGCCAGTTTCGATGCTTCGCTGTTCCGTTTCTTCCGGTTTCAGAGCCGGCGCGGCGAACGACGCATCCCGGCCAGCCGGATTCTGGTGCGCGAAGTGATTCCCGCACCGACGGCCGTCGCGGAGCGGCTGCAGATCGAGCCCGGTGCGCAGGTCATCCGGATGTCGCGTCTGCGTCTGATCGACGACACGCCGATGCTCGCTGAAGAGATCTGGCTGCCGTACGCCCGATTTGCGGCGTTCGCGGTGCTCGATATGGCTGCGATCGGCGATCTTCTGTACCCGGTGTACGAGACGCATTGCGATCAGGTCATTGCCTCGGCCAGCGAAATGCTGTCCGTGGAGACCGTCGATGCGGCGTATGCCCGGCTGCTGCGGATCGAGCCGGGTACGCCCGTCATCGTGATCGAGCGGCTGGCCTATGGCTACGACAGGCGGCCACTCGAATGGAGACGCTCGCGCGGATCGGCGAGCGAATTCCAATACCAGGTCGAGATTCATTAGCTTTTCGCGCTGCGTCAAACGCGCACCTTCCCGTGAATCGTGTATTCCATTCCGAAGGAGACGTTGATGTTCAGTTGGTTCAGCAAGGTTTCGCCAACCGAGCGCCGCACTTTCTGGGCGTGCTTCGGTGGATGGGCGCTCGATGCGCTCGATATGCAGATCTTCAGTCTCGTCATTCCGGCCATCATCGCCGAATGGGCCATCAGCAAGACGGAAGCCGGCCTCGTTGCCAGCGTGACGCTCATTGCCTCGGCGCTCGGCGGCTGGTTCGCCGGCGCGCTCGCCGATCGCATCGGGCGCGTGCGCACGCTGCAGGTCACGATCGTCTTTTTCTCCGTCTGCACGTTTGCCTGCGCGTTCGCTCAGGACTACACGCAGTTCCTCGTGCTCAAGACGCTGCAAGGCTTCGGCTTCGGCGGTGAGTGGGCGGCCGGCGCGGTGCTGATGGCCGAGACGATCCGCTCGTCGCACCGCGGCAAGGCGATGGGTACGGTGCAAAGCGCCTGGTCGGTCGGCTGGGGGGCCGCCGTGCTGCTCTACGCCGCGATGTTCTCGCTGCTGCCGGGCGCTACCGCGTGGCGCGTCATGTTCGCGATCGGCCTGCTGCCCGCACTGCTGATTTTCTACGTGCGGCGCGCCGTGCCGGAGCCGACGCCCGGTTCGATGAACGACGCACTCGATGCGCAAGCGCCCACGCCTTCAGGCTCGCAGCATGCGCCGAGCTTGCCGCTGCTCGGCATTTTCGCGCCGAGCGTGCTGCGCATGACGCTCGTGGGCGCGTTGCTCGGCGTCGGCGCGCACGGCGGCTACTACGCACTGATGACCTGGCTGCCCACCTACCTGAAAACCGAGCGGCACCTGTCGGTACTCGGCACGGGCGGGTATCTGGCCGTCATCATCGTCGCGTTCTTTTGCGGCTGTATCGTTTGTTCGCACCTGCTCGACCGCATCGGCCGACGCAGCACGATCCTCACGTTCTCGCTGTTGTGCGTGGCCACGGTGATCGTCTATCTGCTGATGCCGCTCAGCAACACGGCCATGCTCATCCTCGGCTTTCCGCTCGGCTTCTTCGCGGCCGGCATTCCGGCCAGCATGGGCGCGCTGTTCAGCGAGCTCTATCCGCACGGCATTCGCGGCACCGGCGTCGGCTTTTGCTACAACTTCGGGCGCGTGGTCTCGGCCGTGTTTCCGTTGATGGTCGGGCATCTAGCGAAGACGCATTCGCTCGGTTTTGCGATCGGCGTCGATGCCGCGATCGCCTACGCGATCGTCGCGCTCGCCGTGCTGATGCTGCCCGAGACGCGCGGACGCACGCTCGCCGACGCGCGCCTGGCCGGCACCGCACGGCCGCAGTGGTCGGCGGGCTCGCCGCCTGCCGCGTAGCCTCGTATGCAAAACGGTGCCGCGATGCGTTGCGCCCTGCTGCTAGCCGGCCACGCGCCGCGGCACCGTTACCGGTTTCCCCGACATGGCGTCTGCCAGCGCCGTGTCCCGCTTGCAATCCTCGTCTCTCTCCTCCCTCGGACGCAGGCGGCTTGGCGGTCGGCTCGTACAGCGACCGCCCTTTTGTCCAACGTTGAACCCCTCGAAGGTAACGGCCAGCGTGCTATCGATCATCGGCAACGGAGAACGGACCATGAGCCAGCCGGCATCCCGCCAGCGTGTTCCGCCACAAGCGAAACCTCCCCATCCGCCCGACTTTCCCGACGATCTCTTCGAAGACGGCGATTTGCTCGCCCCTCGCCACACCGAATGTCTCGCCTGGTTCGGCCAACGCCCGCAGATCGCGAAGCGCCTCGCCGTGCATCGCGTGCGCGGCAGGACAGCGAAGACCACCGCCGTTCAAGGCATCGCGACGACGCCGCCCGAGTTCTTCGGCATCTACGTCAGCGACGAGGACGGCAACGAGCACCCGCTACTCGACTTCGTCAGCGCGCCGAGCGCCGTCTACGCCGCCATGCGCATCGCGCAGGTCTATCGGCTCGGCCTCGAATTCGGCAACTTCGCATTGCCCAAGACGCGCATCGTGCGCCCATCGGCCGAGACCGAGGCGCCCTGCCTCGCAACCGCCGAGCGTTGACGGCCAACGGGCACCCGCGACGCACCGCCTCCCGCGACGTCGCCCCCGCCCGCATTCGATGTCCCCTCCCCGCGTTCGGTGAACGCGCGACGCGCCGCCAGCCAACCGACGCATCACGATGAACGCGCGCGAACACCCGGCAGCGGCCATGCGCTGCGCCCAGCACACCACGATCACCGGCATCGACACGCATGCGCATGTGTTTGCGCGCGCCTCCGTCTTCGCCGAGCAGCCTCGCTATCGGCCCGCCTCCGATGCGCTGCTTGCCGACTTTCTCGCGCGCCTCGACGCGCATGGTCTGTCGCACGGCGTACTCGTGCAACCGAGCTTTCTCGGCACCGACAACAGCTACCTGTTGCGCGCCATCGCAGCCGCGCCCGGGCGCCTGCGCGGCATCGCCGTCGTCGATCCGCATGTGGTGGCCGCCCACCCCGAACTACTCGATGCGCTCGCCCGGAGCGGCATCGTCGGCATCCGGATCAACGTGCTCAAAATGGCCGATCCGGAATACGACCATCCGGCTTGGCGTGCGACGCTGCGTAAGGTCGCGCAATTGCACTGGTGCGTGCAAGTTCACTGCGAAGCGCGCCGCCTGCCGCGCATCGTTGCCCCGCTGCTCGCGTATGGCGTCGATGTCGTCGTCGATCATTTCGGCCGGCCCGAGCCCACGCTCGGCATCGCCGACGAGGGCCTTCGCTACCTGCTCACACTCGGTGCGACGCGACGCGTATGGGTGAAGATTTCAGCCGCCTATCGCAATGGAATCGGCGATGCGGCGAGCCTGCAAACGGCACTCGCCGCGCTGACGCTGCTGCGCGATGCGTTCGGTCTCGATCGGCTCGTCTGGGGCAGCGACTGGCCGCACACTCAATTCGAACAGCAACTGACCTACGAAGACACGCATTGCGTGATGCGCACGCTGCTGTCGAGCGAGCACGAACGTCAGGTCGTGCTCGTCGATACACCGGCTGCGCTGTTCAAGTTCGGTTGACTCAAGGTACTCACTCGCTACACGCGGGGGGCGATCGGAGGATACTGAGCGGCAGCAGGCGCGAGCCGCGCGGCGCGACACTACGCTGCTAAGATAAGCGCCCTTCGACGGAGCCCGATATGCCAGAACTCACTCACTTCGATGCGGCCGGCCAAGCCCATATGGTCGACGTCGGCGGCAAGCAGGAAACGAAGCGCATCGCCATTGCGCGCGGCACGATCCGCATGCTGCCCGCCACGCTCGCCCTGATCCGCGACGGTCATGCCAAGAAAGGCGACGTGCTCGGTGTCGCGCGTATCGCGGCGATTCAGGGCGCCAAGCGCACGGCCGATCTGATTCCGCTGTGCCATCCGCTCGCGCTTACTCGCGTGGCCGTCGAATTCGAACTCGATGAAGCCCTGCCCGGTGTGCACTGTAGTGTGCAGGTCGAGACGCTCGGCCGGACCGGTGTGGAGATGGAAGCGCTGACAGCCGTGCAGGTGGGCCTGCTGACCGTCTATGACATGTGCAAGGCGGTGGATCGGGGGATGACGATCACGGATGTGAAGGTGATGGAGAAGCATGGCGGGAAGTCGGGAGATTGGGTAGCTGAAGGTTAAGGTCTTGTTGTGCAAGCCTCAATTCGCTGAACGGAGTTCGAAACCGATAGTCCTTCCTGAGCGATCAAATCCATCAAATTCGTGGGAACCAACGCCTTCTCCGTGTCGCTCTACGCAGTTCGCCTATCTCACCTTTCAGGTACATGAGCTGCCTGTCTGTTCGCTAGAATGCTCGGACAACAATTATCCGAGGTCCGAAGATGCCAATAACTTGCCCTAGCTTCAAAGCGGCATTCCAGAAAAACATGGCCGCGCTTCACCTGCCTGCACCAGACAGTCTGTTTTCGACCTACACCACTGCAATAACGAACCTGTCGGCAATGCTTGGCGCGCTGTCGAAGCTGGGGGCGGACGCAACAGTCGCAGAAATGATCGGTGCAACCACCGGCTTGGAAGTTCTCGCTGCAATCTCGGGAATCGGTGCTGCGGGCTATACCGGCGCGGTGATCGGTAGTCTTATCGTCGCAGCCAGTGATTCGATGGTCTGCACCAAAAGCACACAGGTGTCGACGGCCGTCACTCGATGGGCCGGCAGCAGCGGTATTCGGGTTCCAGCGACAATGATGGCATTCCTGCAACGTAACCCCGAGGTGATCATTAATTCGCCGTCTCGGGCCACTTATGCATTCCGCCATCGGACCGCGACACCCAAAAAACAGGCGGCACTCGCATGAACTGGATTCTCGACCGTATCGCACTGATGCTGACCGCGATAGCGTGTGCCCTCGGTGCGTGGGCCTTCTACCACTACACCGGTCAGTGGTCCGGGCCGATCATCATGACTATCGTGATCGTCGGCTTGTTCGCAGAGAACCACCGGTTACGCAAGCTGCTGGCCGAACATGGTATCGAGTCCCGGCCTCGACGACGGCGGAACACGTAAAGCACGGCGGGAAATCGGGGGATTGGAGCGCGCCTTGATCAGCGCGCTGCGCGGGTGCGCGCCGGACCACAAGATCCGGCGCACCGCCCGATAGCGATCGATCAATCGTCGCTGCTATCGTCCTGCGCGCCGCTCGGCGGCACGCCGTACAGCTTCACAAGCTTGGCCTTGAACGTGTCGAGCGTCGGCTCGTCGCTGCACAGGTCGTACAGCGCGGCAAGCTGCGCCGGCCAGTCATGCAGCATGTCGGCAAAGATCTTCAGACGCTCGACCGTATCGAGCGCATCGGCCTCGTTGCCGTCGAGCGCTTGCAGGACCGCATAACGGCGCAGCACCGTCTCGCCCGGCAGCAGCGCGATCGCCTGCTTGTGCATCGCGAGCTTCGTCGCGAGATCGTTGCGGTCGATCGGCAGCAGCGTCGCCATCCCGTATTCGCCCCATGCACCGAACAGCACCGACGGATCGGCGCGATAGTCGTCGGCCGGATGCGCACCGTAGTACAGCACCTCGGCACGCGCGTAGTCGCGATAGATCGGCCACAAGGCGGCCAGTCCGCCGAGCACGAGCGCCATGAACATGCCCGTCGAGACAAGCGGCGGCACGATGCGCAGCGGCTTCGTCTCGAGCACGCCAAATACGAACATCGCCGGCAGCAGGAAGAACATGTACTGCTGCGGATACTCGACGAGCGCGTGCATCAGCAATACGCCGATCAGCGACAGGCCGAACACGCGCGCGGGCGTGTGCGGCGCGCGCAGCACGCGCACGAACCACGCGACGAGGCCGATCACGAGCACACCGACGCCGATCAAGCCCGACTTCGCGAGCAAGTCGACGAAAATGTCGTGCGAGTTGTTGGCGATCTCGACACTGCCGAGCGCCTTCACGAGCGCGAACTGATAGCGCGGAAACTCGCCCCAGCCGACACCGAGCCACGGGCTCTCCTTGAACATCGTCCAGCCGTACTTCCACATTGCCAGCCGCGGCGCGATCTGTCCCTTGTCCTGGAAGCGGTGGGCAGCCGAGACGTCGAGCTCGAGGTGGTAGTGCACGTTGGCCCAGCGCACCGCGATGTTCACGCCGAAGAACAGCACCAGCAGCAGAACCGGCAGCATCCATTCGCGCGTGTGCCGCCGCCCAGTCGTATCACTGCGTGCGAGCGAGAGCGCCATCCACCATCCGGCCACGGCAACCACGGCCGTTTGCAGCCACGGGCCGCGCGAGACCGTCAGCGCCTGCCCCAGCACGTAGATCACCGACAGCGCGACCCACGCGACGACATTCAAGCGGCGCGCCTGCACGAGATACATCGCCGCGGCCAGCGCGAACGCGATGACGGAGGCCAGGTGATTGGCCTGCGCCATGTTGCCGAACGGGCGCCGGTCAACGGTGATGTTGTACGCGACCACGAACGGCGCAAAGTGCGCTTCGGCGTGGAACAGCTGCACGAGCTGGCAAAACACGGCGAACACGCCGCCGACCATCATCGCGACAGCCATCCAGCGCAGCGCGGTTTCAGCGAGATTCGCGCGCGCAAAGCCGTAACCGGCATGCGTGGCCATGAACGCCGCGAGGAGAAAGCCCGCGCCGAGCCAGTTCATCGACGGCTGCGCGACCGGCAGGATGAACGTCTGCGCGACGAGCACGAGCCCGAACGCGAGCGGCACGAGCGCCACCGTCGGGCTCGCCAACGTGATGCGCGGCCTGGCGCTCGAGAGCATCCAGGCGACGCCGGCACCGACGAGCAGATACAGCGACAGCGCCGTGAATTCGGAATAGAACGTCGGAATCGGGTACGTGTGGTTCGTCACCGCGTAGGGCAACAGCACTGCAAGGGCCAGCAGCGCGAGCGACAGATATCGTGCGAAAGGGGAAGTCATGAGCAATGGGGGCGTCAGCAACCGGCGCACTATACAAAAAAATCGTTTCACTGTGCGCGGGTAGCGTGGTCTGTTGTCTTCCGTCAACTAACCGGCCGCCCCTCGGGTGACCCCGCTCGCCCCCTGCCAGCCGCTTTTCCCGCTCGTTACGCACGGCAGTCGGCAGGCGCGAGATGCGCGGGCAACGTCGCTTGCTCGCGCGGTTGCGGCCCCGAACCGGGCGCCGACAGCGACGACGCCTGCTTGTCGCGCGAGAAGCATTCCCATGTCAGCGTCCCCGCCTGCGCGGCCCCCTTGGCCAACGCCACACGAGAAGTGGGCGACGCCGCATCGTCGGGCACCGACGGCACGAGCACGAGCGTTTCGCTGCCTGCGGGCGCCACGCGCGACGTATAGCGGATGGCAATTTGGCCGTTGTCGTCATCGATGTCGATCGACGTGACGTTACGCGTGGCCGGTGGCGCGACGTAGCCGCTGCCGAGCAAACTCCCACTGACCGCATTTTCGGCGACGGACAGGCGCGCGGCGGACGCCAGCGAAAGCCCCTCGCCGACACGGCTGCGCGCCACGTAATCCTGGTAAGCAGGAATCGCGTAAGCGGCCACGACGCCCACGATCGCGAGCGCGATCATCAGCTCGATCAACGTGAAGCCGGCACGCGGCCGGTCGGTGCGAGCGCTAAGTAGAACAAACGGAACAGCGAAAACCATCGGCACACTCCTCGAATCGAGGCTGCCCGCACCAAGGGGGCAGCGATTCGAACAGCGTAGCGGTGAGGAAATGGTCGCGGCAGTCGGCCGAATGGCCAATGCGGGCTCATGCCGGCCAATGCGCGCCGCGAACGCTCAGTGCGAGTCGGACGGGTGAGAGGTGCCCGCGGACGGCCGCGCCGCTTCACGCCGCAACGCGCGGCGCTTGAGGCAATAGCCGACGATGACGACGAGCAAGGCGCCGGCGATACGTGCGCCATACTCGGCCGCCGGCGTATCGAGCAACGGCCAGCGGTCGCCGGCCGGATCGTTGACGATGAGGCCGCCTGCAATCCAGCCGAGCAGCGCCGCACCGAGCGTGACGATGACCGGGAAACGATCGAGCAGCCGCAAGACCAGCGTGCTACCCCAGACGATCAGCGGAATGCTGACGACGAGGCCGAACACGACGAGCGCCACGCGATGGTGCTCATCGGCCGCTTCGGCCGCGCCCGCGATCGCGATCACGTTGTCGAGGCTCATCACGGCGTCGGCCACGATGATCGTCTTGATCGCGGTCAGCAGCTTGTCGGCAGGCTTGATGTTTTCATGCGGATCGTGCGCCGGCGCGATGAGCCGCACGCCGATCCACAGCAACAGCAATCCACCGGTGAACTTGAGCAGCGGCACGTCGAGCAGCACGACCGCAAAAGCGATCAGCGCGACACGCAACAAGATAGCCCCGGCCGTCCCCCACAGTACGCCACGCAGACGTTGCGTAGCCGGCAGATTACGGCACGCGAGCGCGATCACGACGGCATTGTCGCCGCCGAGCAGAATATCGATGAGGACGATTTGAAAGACGGCTCCCCAATGGAGCGTCACAAAGAACTCGAGCATGGAGTCGAACATAGGCGCAGACAGCGTTCCTGATTTCGGCACTCGACGCGCGATAAAAAAGCGAGGAAGCCATAAATGGCTTCCTCGCTTCTATCGTCGATCGATACCTTACGAAAGAATTTCGCAAGGATACCAAAAGCTCGACGGCTCGACGTTCGATGTCAGGTGAGACTTAGGACCGAAGCACGGCAGGCGCCGAGCCCCGGTCGTTCACTTGACCGGTCGAATGACGGCTTACAGCACCGACTTCAGCAGGCGGCCCATTTCCGACGGGTTGCGCGTGACCTTGATGCCGCAGGCATCCATGATCTCGAGCTTCGCTTCCGCCGTATCGGCACCGCCCGAAATCAGCGCGCCGGCATGACCCATGCGCTTGCCCGGGGGCGCCGTGACGCCGGCGATGAAGCCGACGACGGGTTTCTTCATGTTGCCCTTGATCCATTCCGCAGCGTTCGCTTCGTCCGGACCACCGATCTCGCCGATCATGATGACGGCGTCCGTATCCGGATCGTCGTTGAACATCTTCATGACGTCGATGTGCTTGAGACCGTTGATCGGGTCGCCGCCGATACCGACCGCCGACGATTGGCCGAGGCCCAGCGCCGTCAGTTGGCCGACCGCTTCGTACGTCAGCGTGCCCGAACGCGACACGACGCCGATGCGGCCCTTGCGGTGGATGTGGCCCGGCATGATGCCGATCTTCAGTTCGTCCGGCGTGATCGTGCCCGGGCAGTTCGGTCCGAGCAGCAGCGTCTTGCGGTTTTCGCGACGCATGCGGTCCTTCAGCTCGATCATGTCGCGCACGGGGATGCCTTCCGTGATGCAGATCGCGAGGTCCAGATCCGCTTCGACGGCTTCCCAGATTGCAGCTGCAGCGCCTGCGGGCGGGACGTAGATGACCGAAACGGTCGCGCCCGTTTCAGCCTTCGCTTCCTTCACGCTTGCGTAGATCGGAATGCCTTCGAAATCTTCGCCGGCTTTCTTCGGGTTCACGCCCGCGACGAACGCTTCGCGGCCGTTTGCGTATTCACGGCATGCGCGCGTATGGAACTGGCCGGTCTTGCCGGTGATGCCCTGCGTGATGACCTTCGTGTCTTTGTTGATCAGAATCGACATGTATTGACCTCTGTTCGTAGCCTGTTGCGCCTGGGGGCCGCTTAGGCCTTACCCTCGGCAGCCGCGACGACCTTCTGCGCAGCCTCTTCCATGCTGTCCGCCGAAATGATCGGCAGTCCCGATTCGGCGAGCATCTTCTTGCCGAGGTCTTCGTTCGTGCCCTTCATGCGCACGACGAGCGGCACTTGCAGATGCACGGCCTTCGATGCGGCGATCACGCCTTCGGCGATCACGTCGCAACGCATGATCCCGCCGAAGATGTTGACGAGAATCGCCTTCAGGCCCGGGTTCTTCAGCATCAGCTTGAACGCTTCCGTGACCTTCTCGGTCGTCGCGCCACCGCCGACGTCGAGGAAGTTCGCCGGCTCGCCGCCGAACAGCTTGATCGTGTCCATCGTGGCCATCGCCAGACCGGCGCCGTTCACGAGGCAGCCGATGTTGCCGTCGAGCGAGATGTACGCGAGGTCGAACTTCGACGCTTCGACTTCAGCCGGATCTTCTTCGTCGAGATCGCGGTACGCAACGATTTCCGGGTGACGGAACAGCGCGTTCGAATCGAAGTTGAACTTGGCGTCGAGCGCGATGACCTTGCCGTCGCCCGTGAGGATCAGCGGGTTGATTTCGGCCAGCGACGCGTCGGTTTCCCAGAATGCCTTGTACAGACGTTGCAGGATCTCGCGTGCTTGCGGGATCGAAGCGTCGGGCACGCCGATCTTCTTCGCGAGGTCGTCGGCTTCGGCGTCCTTCAGGCCCGTCGACGGCTCGACGGCGACCTTGTGGATCGCTTCAGGCGTCTTCTCGGCGACTTCTTCGACGTCCATGCCGCCTTCGCTCGAGGCCATCACGACGACCTTCTGCGACACGCGGTCGATCACGATGCCGACGTACAGCTCCTTCTTGATGTCCGCGCCTTCTTCGATCAGAAGACGGTTCACCTTCTGGCCTTCGGGGCCGGTTTGATGCGTGACGAGCTGCATGCCGAGGATCTGGTTCGAGTACTCGCGCACTTGCTCGAGCGACTTCGCAACCTTCACGCCGCCGCCCTTGCCACGGCCACCTGCGTGGATCTGAGCCTTGACGACCCACACCGGGCCGCCGAGCTCTTCAGCGGCCTTGACCGCGTCGTCCACCGAGAATACCGGCGTGCCGCGCGGTACCGCGACGCCGAATTTCCGCAGGATCTCTTTACCCTGGTACTCGTGAATCTTCATGCGTGATTCCCTTCAGTCTGAGTTGGATTGAACTTCTTGATCACTGACATTGGTCGGGCCGGACGCGACCGCTGCATCGCTTGCGCGTGCCGCTGCCTCGTGGGTCGCCCTGTCAAGCGTTGCCGCATGACGCGGCGTATAGCCGTACCAGCGCGGATAAAAACGCCGCACCGCCTCACCGTCAAAGCGCAGCGCCTGGCAGCGATCGAGTTGAAACGGCGGCTTTTCCTGCTCTGCAGCGCGCGTCGATCCGTTCGCTTCGCTTTTCCCGGCATCGCTGGCCACGTCGCGCGTGCTCCAAACGTCGCCCGCGAACGCTTGAATCGCGGCGGTCGGCAGGATGGAGCAGAGTTCGGTGAGATGGGAGCAACCTGCGGTGCCGCCGAACAAGCGGTTTGCCTGGCGGCGGAAGTCGTCGAACAGGTTGAGCCCGATGAGGGCGCGGTAGGCGGGAGAGGCAGCTTCACAATGACCGGGATATGGCACCCAATCCGACGACGCCTCGGCGTCGACGATCGTGAGCTTGCGGTCGATGGTGATGCGGAGCCAGAGTTCATGGATCGGCAGACCATTTTGCCGCACGCCGGACGCTAACTCGACGTCGCGCGGCTTATGGTCGGTCAGGCACGCCTCGATGTCCCATAGACCGTCGTCGCGCTCGAAAGCTTCCGCGCGAATTGCGCGTCGATGGCGCAAGTGGCGGGACACGGGCGGCGAAAGCGGCATGCGAGGGGAGACGGCTGGAGAGGAAAACCGTTGAATTTTAGCATACTGAGTATTTCAGACTGAGGGCAGCGCGCTGTCGGCCTGCCCCACCCTCCGACGGGTGGTTGCACTGGGCGCAACCTGGTCGTGGCGGATAGTGATTGACGGTGCGACGACATCAGCCCCGGCCCTGGCCACCACTCACCACGGCGCTACACGTAGACGCGAGTCATTCGCCCCAGTCGTCGTCGCCTTTGAGGATCTTGGTGATCGTCGCGCTCGAGAACCCGCGCATCGCGAGAAAGCGCGCCTGCTTCGCGCGTTCGGCCGGGGTCTGCGGCAGCTCGCCAAACTTCTTGCGCCATACGGCCTGCGCGCGTGAGTACTCAGTCTCACGCAGCTCCGCGCCAACCGCTTCGATCAAGGTATCGTCGACTGCATGACGGCGCAGCTCGCTGACGATGCGATTGGCGCCCATGCGCGCGGCACGTCGATGCACGACGCTCTCGGCAAAGCGCGCATCGGAGAGCCAGCCTTCGCGCTCGAGCGTGTCGATGAGTGCGTCGAGTGAATCGCCCTCTTCGGCGAACGGAGCCAGCTTGCGGGAAAGTTCAGTCCGGCTGTATTCGCGCCTCGACAGGTAATCGAGCGCGCGTGCTTTGAGCGAACGAGTGGGCCGGTTCGAGCGCGTCTCGCGTTCGCGCGAAGTGCGCGACGACTCGGAGGATTCCGGCGACTCGTAGCCCGAAGCGGGATCGAGCGGATCGAGCGAGCCACGCTCGGCAGTATCGCCATCGCGCGAATCGCCCGACTCACCATATCGCCGGCTGCCGCGATCGGCACCCGGCGCAGCCCGCCCTTTACGTATCACGCGAGACTTACTCTTCGTCGTCGGCCAGTTCGACATCGCCCCCTTGCGCCGCCGGCATCGCGTTCACGCCCAGCGATTCACGGATGCGATTCTCGATTTCGCGAGCCATCTCGGGATTCTCACGCAGGAATTCGCGTGCGTTGTCCTTGCCCTGGCCGATACGTTCACCGTTGTAGCTGTACCAGGCACCGGCCTTGTCGACGATCTTCGCCTGCACGCCGAGATCGATGACTTCACCTTGGCGTGAAATGCCCTCGCCGTACAAGATGTCGAAGATCGCTTCGCGGAACGGCGGCGACACTTTGTTCTTGACCACCTTCACGCGCGTTTCGTTGCCGATCACCTCGTCGTTCTTCTTGATCGAGCCGACGCGACGGATATCGAGCCGCACCGATGCGTAGAACTTCAGTGCGTTACCGCCCGTCGTCGTTTCGGGGTTGCCGAACATCACGCCGATCTTCATGCGGATCTGGTTGATGAAGATGACGAGGCAGTTCGTGCGCTTGATCGTGCCCGTGAGCTTACGCAGTGCCTGCGACATCAGGCGTGCCTGCAGGCCCGGCAGCGAGTCGCCCATTTCGCCCTCGATTTCGGCCTTCGGCACCAGTGCCGCGACCGAGTCGATGACGATCATGTCGATCGAGCCCGAACGCACGAGTGCGTCGGTGATTTCGAGCGCTTGCTCGCCGGTGTCGGGCTGCGACACGAGCAGATCGCCGACGTTCACGCCGAGCTTCGCCGCATATTGGATATCGAGCGCGTGCTCGGCATCGATGAACGCCGCCGTGCCGCCGAGCTTTTGCATTTCCGCGATGACTTGCAGCGTCAGCGTGGTCTTACCCGACGATTCCGGCCCGTAGATTTCGACCACCCGGCCGCGCGGCAGACCACCGACGCCCAACGCGATATCAAGGCCCAGCGAGCCCGTCGACACAACCTGGATATCCTCGGCCACCTCACCGTCGCCGAGCCGCATGACCGACCCCTTGCCGAACTGCTTTTCAATCTGCGCGAGCGCTGCAGCGAGTGCCTTGCTCTTTTCAGCAGTCAGTCCAGCCGAGCCTTTCTTGCTTTCTTCCATGAATCGTCCTTTGCTATGATGAGCGGCGTCTGAGGTGGGGCGAACGGGCTGCAGCAGCACTGCTTGCCGGCCGGCGCACGAAACGCAGACACTGTATAAAAAAACAGGGTTTTGTGCAAGCCCGATGCGTGCGGATTTGCGTTGTGGCAACAAGGCAGCGATGCGCTGGAGCCGCGGCCATACGAGACCATCCGGAGACAGCCGCGCGGCCGGCCGCACTGCGCCGGCAAGCCAACGGCGCATCATGCGAATACTCATTGCCGAAGACGACAGCATACTCGCGGACGGCCTCGTTCGATCACTCCGCCAATCGGGCTATGCCGTCGACCACGTCAAGGGCGGCGCCGAAGCCGATGCGGCCCTGTCGATGCAGACATTCGACCTGCTGATCCTCGATCTGGGCCTGCCGCGCATGACGGGCCTCGAGGTGCTGCGCCGCCTGCGCGCCCGCAATTCGAATCTGCCGGTGCTGATCCTGACGGCCGCCGACGGCGTCGACGAGCGCGTCAAGGGGCTCGATCTCGGCGCCGACGACTACATGACCAAGCCGTTTCATCTGAACGAACTCGAAGCGCGCGTGCGCGCGCTCACGCGCCGAGGCTCGGGCGGCGGTCCGACCGTCGTGCGGCACGGCTCGCTGGCGTTCGATCAGGTCGGCCGCGTCGCCTCGGTCAACGACCAGATGCTCGAACTGTCGGCACGCGAACTCGGCGTGCTCGAAGTGCTGCTGCAGCGGATCGGCCGGCTCGTCTCGAAAGAGCAGCTCGTCGACCACCTGTGCGAATGGGGCGAGGAAGTCAGCAACAACGCGATCGAAGTGTACGTGCACCGGCTGCGCAAGAAGATCGAGCCGAGCGGCGTGCGTATCGTCACCGTGCGCGGCCTCGGCTACTGCCTGGAAAAGCCTGCCGCAAGTCAGCCCGCGCCAGGCGAAACGCCCGCGGCGCCGTTGCCCAACGGTACCGCGCCGCCTGCCGGGGCAGCGGACAGCGCCGCGACCGCACCACCGAAGTAGGCTGTTCCGTGGCTTCGCCCGCCTCTACGAAGGACGACGCGCCGCGCGACGGCCCCCGCCCTGCACAGCCGAACCCTGCGGCGCATACGCCCGACACCGAGCACGAGGCCGCGCCCCCCAATCCGTTCGCGCCGCCCGATGAGGCCGAAGGCACGGCCACCGCCCGTCCCCGCTCGCTGTTCGGCGAGATCCTCGACTGGATGCTCGCGCCGCTGTTATTACTGTGGCCGATGAGCATCGCCGTCACCTATCTCGTGGCCAAGGCCATCGCGAATGGCCCGTTCGACCGCGCGCTCGAGACCGACGCCTATGTGCTCGCGCGGCAGATCCATCCCGTCAACGGCGTGGCGACGCTGACGCTGCCCGACGTGGCACGCGACTTCCTCGGCAGCGACAACACCGACAAGGTCTTTTATCAGGTGCTCGGCACGCGCGGCGAACTCGTCGCCGGTGCCGCCGACATGCCGCTGCCCACCGAAGACGATCGCCCGCCGCCCGGGCTCGTCGAATTTCGTGACGAGACGTTCCACGGCAACGACATCCGCATCGCCTATACAACGGTCGAGTTTCCGGCCGCGCCCCCGTGTGAGGACGTCCTGGCCCACCCCTCCGGGGCGCTCTGCGGGGCGGCCAGCGGGCAGGCTGCTTCCGCCCTCGTTCAAATCGGCGAAACGCTCGACAAACGCAGCGCACTCGCGAACGACATCATCAAAGGCGTGATCCTGCCGCAGTTCGTGATCCTGCCACTCGCGATCGTGCTCGTGTGGTTCGGGCTCTCGCGCGGCCTCGCGCCGCTCACGGCATTGCAGGCCAACCTGCGCGCGCGCCGCCCCGATGACCTCTCACCGCTCGACGCGCTGCGCGCTCCGCCCGAGATCGAACCGCTCGTCACGTCGTTCAACGATCTGCTCACGCGTCTTGCCCAGAACATCGATCTGCAAAAGCGCTTCATCGCCGATGCCGCGCATCAGATGAAGACGCCGCTTGCCGGCCTGCAGATGCAGGCCGAACTGGCGCTGCGGCAAGAAGTGTCGCCCGAGGTGCGGCACTCGCTCGAGCAGATCGCGGCAGGCGCCGATCAGACCGCGCGTCTCGTCACGCAGCTGCTCGCGCTCGCACGCGCCGAGAACCGGCTCTCGGGGCAGGTCTTCGCGCCGGTCGAAGTCGCGCATCTTGCGCGGCTCGCCGTGCGTGAATGGGTGCAGGCGGCGCTCGCCAAGCAGATGGACCTCGGCTACGAAGGGCCCGGCGAGCCCGTCTTCGTCGACGGTAATCCCGTGATGCTGCGCGAGATGCTGTCGAACGTCATCGACAACGCCATCCGCTACACGCCGGTGAACGGCCGTATCACCGTGCGCGTGATGGCGGAGCCGGCGAAGAACCTCGTTCATCTCGAGGTCGAGGACACCGGGCCAGGCATTGCGCCGGCCGAACGGCCCAAAGTGGTCGAGCGCTTCTATCGCATCCTTGGCCGCGAAGGCGACGGCAGCGGGCTCGGCCTGGCGATCGTGCGCGAGATCGCAACGATGCACGGCGGCACGCTGACCCTCGACGACCACGTCTATCAGACTTCGCCCCGCCTCGCGGGCACGCTCGTGCGTGTCAGCTTGCCGGTGCATGCCCCGGCCCCGGACTTACCCTAAAGCCGTCCCCGATAGCCCCCAAAAACGGGGCACGAATGCACGACCAAGCAGCCAATTTACGCGACTTTAGCGGATGTAAGCACAACAAAACGCGACGTTCAAAGAACTGCGCCTTCACCCACACCCGCTTCGCTATGCGCTTTCGCGTCAGTACACCGTAAGCTAGTCTTCCAATAATCGACGACAGGTGCGCCGGGCGCGCCTCGCACGTACCGATATCAAAATTATTTGGAGACGACTTATGGCAACCGTTGGCGGGCGCGTTTCGGACGCGCCGATGACGGGCGACGAGAAGCGGGTAATCTTCGCGTCGTCGCTCGGCACCGTTTTCGAGTGGTACGACTTCTATCTGGCCGGCTCGCTGGCGGCTTACATCAGCAAGAGCTTCTTCTCCGGCGTGAATCCGACAGCCGGCTTCATCTTCACGCTACTCGGCTTTGCGGCCGGCTTCGCAGTGCGCCCGTTCGGCGCGATCGTATTCGGGCGGCTCGGCGACATGGTCGGGCGCAAGTACACGTTCCTCATCACGATCGTGATCATGGGGCTGTCGACGTTCGTCGTCGGCTTCCTGCCCGGGTATGCCGCGATCGGCTTCGCCTCGCCGGTCATCTTCATCGCGATGCGGCTGCTGCAAGGGCTCGCGCTGGGCGGCGAGTACGGCGGCGCGGCGACGTACGTGGCTGAGCACGCGCCCGCGCACCGGCGCGGCTACTACACCTCATGGATTCAGACGACGGCGACGCTGGGCCTGTTCCTGTCGCTGCTCGTTATTCTCGGCGTGCGCACGTGGGTAGGCGAAGAGGCATTTGGTGCCTGGGGCTGGCGCGTGCCGTTCGTCGCGTCGCTGATCCTGCTCGGCGTCTCGGTGTGGATCCGGCTGCAACTGAGCGAATCGCCGGCTTTCATGCGCATCAAGGCCGAAGGCAAGACGTCGAAGGCGCCGCTGACCGAGTCGTTCGGCCAATGGCGGAACCTGAAGATCGTGATTCTGGCGCTGATCGGCCTGACGGCCGGCCAGGCGGTGGTGTGGTACTCGGGCCAATTCTATGCGCTGTTCTTCCTGACCCAGACGCTGAAAGTCGATGGGGCAAGCGCCAACATCCTGGTTGCGTTGGCGCTTCTGATCGGCACACCGTTCTTCGTGTTCTTCGGCTCGCTGTCGGACCGCATCGGCCGCAAGCCGATCATCATGGCCGGGTGCCTGATTGCTGCGCTGACCTACTTCCCACTGTTCAAGGCACTGACGCACTATGCGAACCCGGCGCTCGAGGCCGCGACGCAGAAGTCGCCGATCGTCGTGGTGGCCAATCCCGACGAGTGCTCGTTCCAGTTCAACCCGGTCGGCACGGCCAAGTTCACGAGCTCGTGCGACATCGCCAAGAGCGCGCTCTCCAAGGCCGGCTTGAACTACTCGAACGTGGCGGCGCCGGCGGGCACGCTGGCGCAGATCAAGGTCGGCGACACCACGATCGACACCTATGACGGCAAAGCCCCCGGCGCGAAGGACAAGGCCAAGGCGTTCGAGAAGTCGCTCGGAGGGACGCTCAAGAGCGCGGGCTATCCGCCCAAGGCCGATCCGGCGCAGTTGAACTGGCCGATGACGGTGGTGGTGCTGACGCTGCTCGTGATCTACGTGACGATGGTGTACGGGCCGATCGCGGCGATGCTCGTGGAGATGTTCCCGACGCGCATCCGCTATACGTCGATGTCGCTGCCCTATCACATCGGTAATGGCTGGTTCGGCGGCTTCCTGCCGGCGACGGCGTTCGCGATCGTCGCGGCGCAGGGCAACATCTACTCGGGGCTGTGGTATCCGGTGGTGGTGGCCTTGATCACGTTCGTGATCGGGATGCTGTTCGTGAAGGAGACCAAGGATTCCGACATCTACGCGAGGGATTGAGCGGGGTTTGGGGTGCAGGAGACCGCTCTCGGTAGGCGGGCGATAATAAGGGGTTGACAGCCCGCCTCGCCGTGAGCATAATTCGGCTCTTCGGCGAATTAGCTCAGTTGGTTAGAGCGACGGAATCATAATCCGCAGGTCCGGGGTTCGAGTCCCTGATTCGCCACCAGCATTACCAAGGGCTTAGCGTTCGCGCTAGGCCCTTGTTCTTTTCTGCGGTTCAACGAAAGTTCAATCGCGCACCCGCCGCAATTCATCCCTCCCAGCCGCTGCTTCGATCTCCTCTGTTAAGCCACTGGTGGCCACTGCCGAGCCGTATGCACCACTGCCAAAACCCAGACGGTGTCATCCACAGCTTCGTACACAATGCGGTAACTCTCATGCGGAATCAGTTCGCGCGTGCCGGTAATCTCGCCTAACCGCCCCACATTCGGGAAATCAGCCAGCTTCGTAACGGCGTCGCTAAAAAGCTGGTCCATCCGCAACGCAGCACGAGGATTGTCGGCCGCAATACGTTCGCGGACATCGTTCCGGTCCTGTTGAGCCTCCGACGTCCAAATAACCCTCACGTGTCAGACTCTCCAACGTTGCGCAACATCTCCGCGCGCCACTCAGCAGCTTCCGCCTCGACTTCCTCATTGGATCGGCCCCGACCTGCTCGCACCGAGGCACGTGCAACCTCAACCTTGCGACGCAAGAAGTCGTTGTACTCCCGCGCTTCACGCTGACGCTGGACGAAATCACGCATCAAATCGCGAACGACTTGTGACGCCGGCCGATGCGCTGCCTTCGCCTCAGCCATAAAGGCATCGCGCAGATCAGATTCCAACTTCATAGTGAAAATAGCCTCTTTCATCATGGTCGCCTCAACGCCGGGAAGTACAGAGGAAGTATATACGTCATCAGTATGCAGCCGCGATCCGCTCGCCACCGGCGACCGCCGGCAACCGTGCGCTGAAGAACTCCCGCCTGGATCACCCAGCACAGGATGAGACGATTCAACAAAGCGTCAACGACACCTCTATCTAGCCCTGCTTTCCAGACTACCGCGCAAACCCGAGGGGTTCGAGTCCCTGATTCGCCACCAAATGCAAAAAGCCCCATGCATCCAATCGGTTACATGGGGCTTTTTGCATTCGGGGTTCACTTGGTGCGTCATTCCCATGCGCAAGTTACCCCGCCTCTCCAAACGCGGTGTCGCTCCGAAAGGCTTCACTCAAGTAATCCATGACTGCCCGTACGGTTTCCGAGCGCCTGAGATCCCGATGGGTGACTAGCCAGATGTCGCGCGCGAAGGGAGCGCCTTGATCATCGACTCTGACCAGTTGCTTGTCGGTATCACCAAGAAAGCACGGCAAGCCCGCCACCCCCGCTCCGGCCCGAGCCGCAATCAGATGACTGCTGATGTCGCTAAGCTCGCAACTCACGGGGCGTTGCCCGGCGATATTCAGCAGCCATTGCTGCTGTGGCATGTCAGCGAACTGCTCGTCATAGGCGATGAAGGTCCAACGGCTCGGTTCGCTCAGGGCTGAGTAGCGGCGGCTGGCGTACAACGCGAACGGCATGCGGCCGATGCGGCGGATGACGTTGCTGGATTCCTTCGGGCGTACCAGCCTCAATGCCACATCCGCTTCCCGGCGAGTTAGCGACACCTGCCGCGCTTCGGCCGTGATGGAAAGCTGGATGCCCGGGTAGGCAGTCTGGAAATCCGCCAGGCGGGTGGCCAGAAAATGCGTAACCAGCACGGGTGGCGCGCTGAGCGTGACCTTGCCGCTCAAGGGCGCCTGGCTCGCGCGGGTATGCCGTTCGACGGCAAAGGCAGCCGCCTCCATGGCCTTGGCCTGCTCGAAAACCTGAATGCCAGCGGGCGTCAGCCGACAGGCACGAGGCAATCGCTCGACTAGGGCGACTTTCAGCTCATCCTCCAGCGCCGCCAACCGGCGGCTGACGGTGGCGTGATCCACGCGCAGCGACCGCGCTGCGCCAGACAGAGTTCCAGCTCGGCCCACGGCGAGGAAATGACGCAGGTTTTCCCAATCGAACATCGGTGCGTTTTCTCCACCTTGGCTTGCAGTTTTAGGGAATTTACGCGGAGATCGCCGAAGCATAGCATCCGTCTTGTTCAATGTTCCGGATGACTATCTATGCCTTCCTCGTCTTCTGCGTCTTCTTTATCGTCTTCTTCATCTTCGCCGAATGGCACGCTCATTGCGGCCGCGCTTGGCTTCGTAGTCGTGTTGTTGGACGTCAGTGTCGTGAATGTCGCGCTCGACGCATTGCGCCGCGAGTTCGCCACCGACGTGGCCGGGCTGCAATGGGTACTCAACGCCTACACGCTGGTATTCGCCGCACTGTTGTTGACCAGCGGTGTATTGGGTGACCGCTTTGGGTCTCGGCGTGTCTTCCTCTGCGGTTTCACGCTCTTCACGCTAGCTTCCGTCGCCTGTGGTCTGGCCACCGATCTGACGATGCTGGTCGGTGCTCGGCTGATCCAGGGCGTTGGGGCATCGCTGCTGGTTCCCAATTCGCTCGCCATGCTTCAGCGCGCTTTTCCGGACAAGCTCCAGCGCAGCCGCGCCGTGGGCTGGTGGAGCGCCATCGGCGGTATCTCGCTGGCGGCGGGACCGGTGCTCGGTGGCGTGCTGGTCACGCATTGGGGCTGGCGCAGCATCTTTCTCGTCAATCTGCCGATCGGACTACTCGGTGGTTTCCTCACGCTTCGATATGCCGCCGCCGACGGTGCGGGGCATAACCGTAGTCTGGACTGGCCTGGGCAGATTGCCGCAGTTCTTTCGTTGGCGGCACTGACGGCCTCACTCACGGAGGTGGGCCGCCTGGGCTGGGGGAGTGCCTGGGTGCAAGGCGGTTTGCTGCTGGCAGTAGTCGGCGTTGCCGGATTCATCTGCATCGAGTCACGCAGCAAGTCACCCATGCTACAGCTGGGACTGTTTCGTGTACCGGCGTTCTCGATCTCTTCGATCTCCGGCGTCATCGTCAATTTCGCTTACTACGGGCTGATCTTCGTGTTCAGCCTCTTCTTTCAGATCGAGCAGCGGCTGTCACCCGAGCAAACGGGGATGGCATTCCTGCCTATGACGATCGTGTTGATGGCGGTCAACGTACTCGCTGGTCGTCTCATCACCCGGGTAGGGGCAAGGCCGTTGATGGTGCTGGGCTTGCTCATCGCCGCGTCGGGATACCTGCTGCTCTTACCTGTTCGTATCGACGGCGCCTATGGCTGGCTGGTGGTGCCCATGCTCATGGCGGCCAGCGGCGTCGCGTTGATGGTCCCAACCATGACCAACGTCACGCTGTCGTCAGTGGACGCCTCGCGAGCAGGTGTCGCGTCGGGCGTGCTCAATTCGGCCCGGCAGGTCGGAGGCTTGCTCGGCGTTGCAGTGTTCGGCTACTTGGTGCGTGATACCGGGCAGCAAGCGTTCATGACGGGTATGCACTGGTCGATCGGCACAGCGGTCATGCTGCTCTTGGCGGGAAGCGCCATGTGCTGGTTGGGGCTCGGCACGAAGAAGCAAGTGAGCTGAAGACCGTTGCATGGGCATGGGGCATGGAGCGTCGTGCCCACCGTTGCTCCATGGCAGATTCGCAGCCTCCTCAGGAGTACTGGCTGGTAGGACCTGTTGTTCCCACACCATCATTGCCAGGCTGAAAAGTCGATTTTTCAGCGCTCGTGTGAGGCGTTGTCATCGTAGGTGACAACGCCCAATATCAATCCAGGCGGCGTGGCAGACTCGGTTGTTCGCAGCTTCACTGCGCACGGTTGAAGACCGTCAGAATGACCCGCCACCCCGGTGAAGTGAGTTTCGCCACGTCGATGTTGGTCATCTCATTACGGCTTTAAACCTCGAACGAAAGCTCAGCATGTCGACTACTTTTCGACGCTACGTGGGCATCGATTATTCCGGTGCCCAGACACCCAGCGACAGCCTCAAGGGCCTGCGAGCCTACATGGCCGACCATGAGCATGCCGAGCCTGCGGAGGTTTTCCCTCCGCCCAGCCCGCGCAAATATTGGACTCGGCGTGGCCTCGCGATGTGGCTGGCGGACCTCCTGCGGGAGGACATTCCCACGATTGTCGGCATCGACCATAGCTTCTCCTTCCCTCTGCGCTACTTCGAGGCTCATCAATTGGAGCTCGACTGGTACGTCTTCCTTGAGGACTTTCAGAAGCATTGGCCAACTGACGAGCCATACGTCTACGTCGATTTCGTCCGCGACGGCCTCGCTGGCAATGGCTCGGCACGACAGGGGAGCGCCAAGTGGCGGCGTATCAGCGAACAGCGCTGCAAGGCCAAGTCGGTGTTCCACTTCGACGTACAAGGCTCGGTTGCCAAATCGACGCACTCAGGCCTGCCGTGGCTGCTGTATCTGCATCGACAGCTTGGCGATAGGGTTCACTTCTGGCCGTTCGACGGGTGGGACATTCCGTCGGGTCGTTCCGCGATCGTCGAGGCCTATCCATCGATGTGGCGGCATGCTTTCGCCGCGCAGGAAGGCATGACCAACGATCAACACGACGCCTACACTGTAGCGGCGTGGCTGCGGCGTGCAGACCAGGAGGGGCGATTGCAAGCGGTGCTTCATCCGCGTCTGGACCCAGCGACGCAAGCTGTTGCGGAAGTCGAGGGCTGGATACTGGGGGTTGATTCTGACTAAGGGGCCGCAGACATAGCCGTGTCTTGCGCCCACCTCTGACTTCGAGTCGCACAAAGGTCTAAGCCCGATCTGAGTGGCCGGTCCATTACGCGTAGTTCGCGGCGTTCGGCGTTCAACTTGCTCGATTTGCCGACGGCGTTCCTGGCGCGCTCGCGATCCGGCCCGGGCTAGCCGATCATTTCCCACCTCCTCGCGACCGCCCGCAAGGAATGCGGCATGGAAGATGAGCTTCCGTATAGTCGTACGGCCGCCCCAACAGCGACGTCAGAGGGTGACCAGCAATCGCAATTGATGCTCGGTCTCAGTCCCTTTAATCAGCGCATAGAACCCTGTCTCCTGACGCTCGACCACCGAAACGCCTTCAGCGTCCGAGAAGTCGTTCCACGCGACGCCATCGATATGTGCGAACCTTCCGCGAGTTCGCGCAAACGCCCGCAACAGCGGACTCGCTTCACGGCGGAGCACCAGGCGGTCTGCATTCAACACATACGGTGCCCAGCCTGCACGAAGAACAAGGTAGTAGGGAATGGAACTGTGTTCGATTTTCATGGACGGTTCTGTTTATTCGACGAATCTTTCGCTGAAACAACCTGCTCGTCAACTTCGAAGCGGCCAGTGCATGGCCCGTTAGCGAGCAGGTGACATCGACGAAGCGAGCAATGGGATACCCCGAAATTGGGCGCAAGCACACCCAACTAAATAATAAGGATTGCGAATCAATTTGGCGGTACCTCGGCACCGCATGTCGCTGGCCGCTCGCGCCTAATCGGAGCGCCTTATGAAAGAACCTCGGCAAGCGTCCACTGCTCGCCTCGGTTTCGGTCGATGATGCCTTCGGCATAGTGCAGTGAAGCGCGGCGCGCATCGCCGGCACTGGCAAACGGCGAATCGTCGAGAAGCTTGAAGGTCTGGCTTCGGGTAATCGTCGTGTCGGTGCCACGAAGGCAAATCTTGACTGCCGCGTCGAAACCGGCTTCGTAGTCGTGAGCCCGACCATCTTGGGGCGGGAGGTGAGAATAAATTAGCGGATATATTTCGAATCCGCGGTACACATGCGTACTCATGATGAACTCCTGGCGATCGACAACATCGGATCGTACGGACGAAGGCAGTCAAGCCGATATCGGCACTGTCAGTGCGATAGGCGAGAGTGCGGGGGTTAAACAATGCGCGCGGGAGGGGGAGGCGCGACGCAACAATCAGATAGATGAGGCGGCAAGCAGTCAGGAGGGGCGCTCGACAGATGACTGCTCTGATGTGGCCATCATACGCGCGTGGCGTAGCATGTCCAACGCCTATTTCCAGTGAGGATCTCGATGCATTTCAAGCATCGGGCCGGCGACATCGACTCCCTTTCATCGGCGCCGCAACGCGGTGCGCCCAAGCACGGGAGTCCGGCATTGGGACGCAGGGTGCGACGCACGTTCGCAGGCGCGCCCCACGCTCGAACGGATTGGCCATGCGCCACCGATATCGCGACGCACTCGCCGCTTTCCTGGCACGGTACATACGCGTCTATGCGCACGGGTCGTTCGGATGCCGAGCGGTAGTCGTGATGAACTCACGGTGGACCGCTCGCACCTGCAATGCAGGTGCGTGATGCGCAAAAAAGTAGCCTACGCAACCGGTCCCGCATTCGGGGCCGGCGCCTGACGCAACTTACAGCGGGGTGATGTTCGCCGCTTGCAACCCCTTGGGGCCACGCTTCGTCTCGTAGCTCACTTTTTGATGGTCAGTGAGCGTTCTGAACCCATCACCGCGAATCTCGGAGAAGTGTGCGAACAGGTCATCGCCGCCTTTGTCCGGCGTGATGAAACCAAAGCCCCTGCCCTCGTCGAACCACTTGACGGTACCGGTATCCATAAAGATCTCCTGAAAACAAATGAAGGTATGCACCCCGATACGAGGGCGCAAAAAAGAATCAAGGAGGGAGAGGACAACGAATACCGCGGTCCGCGGTCAGTGATGAGCAGCAATCGCGCTTCTTGAGGACTTCAACTACGCAACCTACGCTTCGTCAACCACCCCGTCAACCTGTTTCGGTCAAGCGCACGTCGGACACCGATACTTGAGCATGACGCGACTGATGCAGCAGGCCGAGCCGCATTCTCTTTGGTTGTATTCGCCGTGCAGATCAGCACGACCCGGGATCCGTGCAGGTCGGATCGACGTCGGCCCCGTGATACCATCACCGCACGCCTGTTGCCGCCTTGCGCCATCCTCAAGATCGCGCAAGGCGCACGGCAGCAGATTCGAAGCGCCATCCGGCTCCCCCTCCGCGATTGCGCCGCCAACAAAAACACGGGGTGCAAGCCAACGCTTGCAACGGTTGTACATCTTCGGCCCCCTCGATCAATCGATCGATACAAAAGGAAAAGGCCGACGGTGCGGGGCCAACCGAATTGGTGCGAGATTCGCTCGCGCTCGACATTCACTAAAACGGTTACGGCAAACCATCGTGGACTACCGCGTCACCTACGAACACAGTCTTGCGACTGATCCGGACAACTTCATTGTCCACGTGCCATCGCAATTGGTCTCGGACGTTCCCTCAGACATTCCGCGCGCGCTACTACCCGAATACTTGACCGACTTGATCCGGCAACGCTCGCCGCAAATCGGTCGCATTCGCAACCTGCGCGTCATCTGACTCCATCATTTGACCGCATCAACCTCATCGGGCGCCGACCGAGGCCGCCCGATGTCTGTGCTCACCCTGCCGAAGCCGACTGCAGAAACAGCTTGCGCATGAATAGCGAATCGCCGCTGCCAGTCACGAGCAGTCGATCCGTCGAGCGCGTCGCGGCGATGTAAAAGAGCCGCGCTCCTGCTCGAGTTCGGCTGCATCCTCCGACAACAGGCCGATGCCGGGTATCGCGACATCGGCGTACTCCAGGCCCTTGCTCGCATGCCCCCGTCCATGACGACGCGCTCGCAGCCGAAATAAGTCGGTCCGTCACGCGGCCGGAGCAGGCTTGCCCATAGCTGGACAACCCACGAACCCAGCCTGAACGGCTCGGGGTGCCCGCCGGTCCAACACTTGGCAATCGAGTTCACCTCCCTGACTTCCTGGGAAATCGATCATGAACACGAAATCCGTACTCGGCCTCGCCGAAGTGAGCCGGATGACAGCGGCCGCACGCGCCGAGGCTGACCGACACGGCTGGGCTGTCTCCATCGTGGTCGTCGACGACGGCGGCCACCCGCTCGCGTTGCTCAGGCTCGACGGCGCCTCCCCGTCAAGCGCCTACATTGCATTAGAGAAGGCACGCACTTCGGCACTCGGCAGGCGCGAATCGAAAGCATACGAAGATATGATCAACGGCGGCCGCGTCGCATTTCTGAGTGCACCATTAGCGGGCACGCTCGAAGGCGGGGTGCCGGTCGTCGTCGACGGACAAGTCGTCGGCGCGATCGGCGTATCGGGCGTGAAGTCCGATCAGGATGCGCAGATCGCGAAAGCGGGGGCGCAGTGCGTCGCGGAATGAGCCGTTTTCTTAACGACAGTAACAAGGCAGACACCATGCATGACATGACCGACCATCACGGGCTGCGGGTTGCCTCCGTGCTCGAGCAGTTCATCGAACGAGAAGCGATGCCGGGTACAGGCATCGACCGCGCGGTTTTCTGGCAAGGCTTCTCCGATATCGTTCACGCGCTCGCGCCGAAGAACCGCGCGCTGCTCGCCGAACGCGACCGTCTACAAACGGCGCTCGATAGCTGGCATCGCGCGCATCCCGGCCCGGTGCGCGATACGCGCGCGTTCCGCGCGCATCTCGAAGAAATCGGCTACCTGGTCCCGCCGCCGGCACAGGTCGCCGTCAGCACCGCTGGCGTCGATACGGAAATTTCCGAGCAGGCAGGACCGCAGCTGGTCGTGCCGCTCTCGAATCCGCGCTATGCGCTGAACGCGGCCAACGCGCGCTGGGGTAGCCTCTACGATGCGCTGTACGGCACCGACGCGCTGCCCGAAGACGACGGCACCACGCGTGCCGGCGGCTACAACCCGGTACGTGGCCAACGCGTGATCGACTACGCGCGCGCGTTCCTCGACCGCATCGCCCCGCTCGCGTCTGGCTCGCACCGCGACGCGACGCGCTACGCCGTGCGCGACGGTCACGTTGCCGTCGATACGAACGGCGGCACGACGACGCTGGCTTCCCCCGCACAGTTCGCCGGCTTCCAAGGCTCGGCCGATGCGCCGAGCGCGATCCTGCTCAAGCACCATGGCCTGCACGTCGAGATCCAGATCGACGCGAATGCACCGATCGGCAAGAGCGACCCGGCACACGTGAAGGACGTGCTGATCGAATCGGCGATCACGACGATCATCGACTGCGAGGACTCGGTCGCAGCCGTCGACGCTGCCGACAAGGTGCTGCTCTATCGCAACTGGCTCGGCCTCATGCAAGGCACGCTGACCGAGGAGATGACCAAGGGCGGCAAGACCTTCACGCGCAAGCTCAACGAAGACCGCACCTATCAAACGCCCGGCGGTGCACCGCTGACGCTCCACGGCCGCTCGCTGCTGTTCGTGCGTAACGTGGGCCACCTGATGACGAACGGCGCCGCGCTCGATCGTGACGGCAACGAGATTCCCGAAGGCATCCTCGACGCGGTCGTGACGACGCTGTGTGCGCTGCACGATCGGCAAAACAAGCGCAACTCGCGCACGGGTGCGATCTACATCGTCAAGCCGAAGATGCATGGCCCGGCCGAAGTCGCGTTCTCCAACGAGCTGTTCGATCGTGTCGAGGACCTGTACGGCTTGCCGCGTCACACGATCAAGATCGGCATCATGGACGAGGAGCGTCGCACGAGTGTGAACCTCGCGGCCTGTATCGCGGCCGCCAGCGGACGCGTGGCGTTCATCAACACCGGCTTCCTCGATCGCACTGGCGACGAAATGCACACGGCGATGGAAGCGGGCCCGATGATGCGCAAGGGCGACATGAAGACCTCGACGTGGATCACGGCCTATGAGCGCAGCAACGTGCTCGTCGGTCTCGCGTGCGGTTTGCGCGGCCGCGCACAGATCGGCAAGGGTATGTGGGCGATGCCGGACCTCATGCGCGCGATGCTCGAGCAGAAAGGCGCGCAGTTGCGCGCGGGCGCGAACACCGCATGGGTGCCGTCGCCGACAGCGGCCACGCTGCATGCGCTGCACTATCACGAAGTCGACGTGCAAACCGTGCAAGCCGAACTCGAACGCATCGACTACGCTAGCGAACGCGATGCGCTGCTCGACGGCCTGCTGACGATCCCGGTCGTCGAACAGGCCGCGTGGTCGCAAGAGGACATCCGTCGCGAACTCGAGAACAACACGCAAGGCATTCTCGGTTACGTGGTGCGCTGGGTGGATCAGGGCGTCGGCTGTTCGAAGGTGCCCGACATCAACAACGTCGGCCTCATGGAAGACCGCGCGACGCTGCGTATCTCGAGCCAGCACATCGCGAACTGGCTGCATCACGGCATCGTGACGCGCGAGCTCGTCGAGGAAACGTTCAAACGCATGGCCATCGTCGTCGACAAGCAGAACGCCGACGATCCGAACTATCGTCCGATGGCACCGAACTACGAGGCATCGTTCGCGTTCCGCGCCGCATGCACGCTCGCACTGCAAGGTCGCGAGCAACCGAGCGGCTACACGGAGCCGTTGCTGCATCGCTTCCGTTTGGAGTTCAAGCGCCACATGCAGCAAGCTTGATCAGCCCCTCCCGCTGCGCGGCGGCCGTTTTGCCGCGCAGCACGCCGCGCATCGTACGTTGCGCGGCGCCGGAGCCGAACCGCGCTCAGCGCCCGAAGCGCTTGCCTTTTGCCGATTCGAGCTCGCGTTCGGTAATGGGCACGGCATTGCGCTCGAGCACGTAGTAGCGATCGTAGAACTGGCCGTCGACCGCGACTTGCAGCAAGTCGTACGTGGCGTCCCCCGTTGAGATCGTCTTCGAGGTGAGCACACGCACGCGGCTGCCGTGATCCTCGACGCATTGCCCCTGCCGCTTGAGCGCCTTGTACTTGCGGAGCCATTCGTAGGAGAAGTCCCCTTCGCGCCGGCGCGCACGCACGAGCGCGGCGACCTGCACCGTCGTGTTCGCATCGACGCAGATCGCGACGAAAGCGCTGCCGTAATCGGGTTGCAGCCTGACGGGGTAGGCCGCAGCAGGGGCGGCGGGCATGAGCATGAGTGTCGCCGCGGCGACGAACGAAGCAGCAACGACCGGCTGACGCAGCATCATCGCAAGCCTATTCATGGGACGTGAAGGGAGCACGCAGCCGTCAGTGGCGAAGCGGCTAGCGAGCGGTAAGCGATGGACGGTAGCACAAGGGGCGCTCACCCTGCCGCGCGCTGTGCAAATCACCCATGCGTGTCGGCAGTACTACGCAGCGTCCAAGCCCTCGGCTGCCGGCTCGCTGCCGGAGGCCATCATGACGCAGTTACGGCCCATCGCCTTGGCCGCATAGAGTGCCGCATCGGCTCGCGCCATCGCTACGGTAAGCGTGTCGCCCGCCTCGCACGCTTCGACGCCCGCGCTGAACGTACACGCGGCCTCACCTCGCAGCGACGTTTCGACCTCGATGCGCAGCGCGTTCGTCAGAGCAATCGCCTCGTCCTTGCCGGTATCGGGAAACACCAGCGCAAACTCCTCGCCGCCGAGGCGCCCGAACAAATCGCCGGGTCGCATCCGCAACTGGATCACCGCGGCAAAGCTCGCGAGCGCCTGGTCGCCCGCGGCATGCCCGAAGCGATCGTTGATGGATTTGAAGTGGTCAAGGTCGAGAATGGCAACCGACAGCGGCTCATGCGCGGCACGCGCGTGGCTCAACAGGCCCTGCGCCTGCGCAAAAAACGCGCGGCGCACGAACGCGCCGGTGAGCTCGTCGATGGTTGCAAGCCGCTCCATGCGCTGTGCGAGGCGATCGTGCGCGAGCATCACCATGCCGATCGACAGGCAGGGCAGCGACAGAATGCCGAGGCCCAGAAACGTCACGTTCAGCGCTGACGGATCGAACACGCTCGTCTGCTGTCCGTGGCCGAATCCATAGACGAAAAAGCGCGCGAGGTGCACGAGCGCGCCCGCGAGCGCCGCACCGCTGACGAACCAGTAGCTGTAGCGCGGACGATTCGCGGGCCGCAGCCGGCAGGCCATCCACGAGATGACGACGCGCACATAGCCGAAGAATCCCGAGGTGATCGCCACGCGCACGCTGAGATCCGGCGACACGAACGCTCCATGCACGACACCGACGAGCAACGCGCCGACGCCCGCACATTCGAGCCACGACGTGGCCGGACGTCCGAAGAATTGCCGCGTGCCTTGCAGGATCATGAACGCGGCCACGATCAGCAGCACGTTGGCGCCAACGATGGCCGCGAGCGGCGGCTGCGGCGTCGGGCCGATCAGCAGGAGCAGAAATGCGAGGGTGAGGATGCTATAGGCAGCGAACCAGCGTGTGAGCCCCTGCACGGAAGCTCGCAGCAGCGAGCCCAATACCGCGACGCTCATCACGCAGGACATGATCGCAATGCCGACGAGAGCGACGGGACTGAACATGGATGACGCTGCGCGAAAAAAGAGGCACGCAATGGCGTGAAACGGCGTAGCGCAGCCACGCCGGCGCGCTCCACGAAAGGACGCCTATCGTATCGCAGCACCAACGTCCGATGATATTGGGGTTTCGACGATGCACTGCACAATGTGCGAATACGCAACGCGTTGATATGGATCAACGCGAGCGTGGTGTGGGCATGTCGGGCCGTCGAGGCAAAGCGGTGCCTCGCAGGGGCGAATCGTCGTCACGGCAAGCGAGCGCCATGAACGATGCGTCGCCCCGGTTCCTCCCTACGAATGTGACACGGCGCCTGTTGCGCTGCAACGTCAGATACGCGCGCTTCGATCTGACGAAACGTGCGATCAAAAGCCACGCGCTTGGAACACACCCTACACGTGCTGCGGCAGCATCACCCGTGCAACGACGGCCAAAAAATGCACGACATCCGGCGTGCTCATACCCGGATCCTTCGCCACGTCGTCCCACAGACGCAGACGTACGGCATCGGTCGCATACGGCTTCGCGATGAACGCCTGCGCCTCGCTCGCCGAGAACACGCCGCCTTGCAACACGAGGCTGCGCTTCGAATCGGGCGACAAACGCTCGAAGTAGCCCTCATCCACCGCGCACAGATAGCGCTTCGCATCGACATGCAGACGAATCGGCTCGAGCACGCTATCAGGCAGCACGGCCCGCAGGAACGGCAGCACGAAGTACTGATGCTGATCGTCGATGCCGTGTTCGCTCGGCGTCTCGCCTTGCAGATTCAATAGATGCCCGAGATCGTGCAGGAACGCAGCGGCAACGAGCGCGTCGTCAGCGCCGTCCTGCTGGGCGAGCGAGCCGCTTTGCAGCGCGTGCGCACGCTGCGTGACAGGCTCGCCGCTATAGGCGATATCGCCGTGCCGTTCGAACAGATAGCCGATATCGTCGAGACTCAACGCCATGCTGCTCTACTCCCACGGAAGAGAAAACGTCTTGAGATTCGTGAAGCTTTTCATGGCCTCCTGCACGCCTTCCTTGTAGCCGAGCCCCGAATCCTTGATGCCGCCGAACGGTGTGAGCTCGATCCGATAGCCGGGCACCTCCCACACATTGACGGTCCCGACGCGCAGTTCATTCACGCAACGTGCAATCGCATCCTGACGGTTCGTGCACAAACCTGATGACAGTCCAAACGCCGTCCCATTGGCAATCGCGATCGCTTCGTCGAGCGTATCGAACGCGATGATCGGCGAGACCGGGCCGAACGTTTCCTCGCGCACCAATGTCATGTGCGGCAGCACTCCGTCGACGACGGTCGGCGCATACAGCGCGCCTTCGCGCCGATGGCCTGCCAGCACGCGCGCACCCTGCGCCACCGCTTCGTCGACGCGCGCTTCGAAATACCGCGCGGCCGCTTCGTCGATGACGGTACCCATGCGGTTGCCGGCGTCGAACGGATCGCCGTAGGTCCATGCACGCGTCTTCTCGACGAGGCATTCGGTAAAGCGCGCCAGGATGCCGCGCTGAACCAGCATGCGCTTGACGGCCGTGCAGCGTTGGCCCGAATTCTTGTACGAGCCCTGCGCGGCCAACAACGCGGCGCGCTCGACGTCGGCATCGTCGAGCACGATCAGCGGATCGTTGCCGCCGAGCTCGAGCACGACGCGTCGATAGCCGGCCCTCGCCGCGATGTGCTTGCCGATCGCCACCCCGCCCGTGAACGTCACGAGCTCGGCCAGCGGGTGCGTGACGAGTTCGTCGGCGATCTCGCGCGGGTCACCGGTCAGCACTTGCAGCATCGGTGCAGGCAGCCCTGCCTCGTAGAGCAGGTCCGCGAACCACAGCGCCGATAGCGGCACCTTCTCGGAAGGCTTGAGCAACACGCGATTGTTCGTCGCGATGGCCGGCGCCACCTTGTGCGCGACCTGGTTCATCGGATGGTTGAACGGCGTGATCGCCACGATCACACCCGCGAGCGGCTCGCGTTGCGTGAACACGCGCCGCTTCTTGCCGTGCGGCGTCAGATCGCAGGAGAAGGACTGCCCGTCGTCGCGCAGTGCTTCGATCGCCGCGAACTTCAACACGTCGGCCACGCGTCCGATCTCGTAGCACGAGTCTTCCTTCGAAAGCCCCGACTCGAGCGTAATCAGATCCGATGCCTGCTCGGTACGCTCGCGCAGCAGCGTGGCCGCGCGTTCGAGAATCTGCGCACGCTCATAGCGTGTCAGCGTCGAGCGATAAGCCGCGGCATAGTCGAAGGCCGCGCGGACGTCGTCGACGCTCGCGCACGGCACGGTGCCGACGCGCAGCCCCGTGAACGGGTCGAACACGTCGAAGGTCCGCGCGCGCATTGCGCGTTCGCCGCACCAGCGCAGCGCTTCGACACGAAAGTCGGGATGGTCGCCCGAGGTCGTCTGGAAGAGGGCATTCATAACGTGCTCGCTTGGTTCAAGGCGATATCGAATACATCGAAGTTGCGCAGGCGCCGGCCGCCTTCGAGCTGTTCGAGCGCAACGAGCTTGCGGTTGAAAACCAGCGGCACCGTCTGCTCCGACAGCCCGCCATGCGAGCGCAGCGGCACCGTGAGACCCGACAGATCGTGCTCGGCTTGGCGCGTGCCCAGCGCGACATCGCGACGGCCGATGACGACGATGTCGCCGACGCGATCGCGCGGCAGCTCGAAGCGCTCGCACGCGCTCGCGTTGTCGAGCACGACCTCGATGCCGTCGAGTGCGGCGAGGCGCGCGATCGTCTCAGGCATCGCGGCCTTCTCCTGCTCGCGCAAATACACGGTGGCAAACGAGCCCAGCGCGCCGTGATGCACGACGTACGGATCGGTGATCGGCAGGATCACGCGTGTGGCGCCGCTGCCGAACCAGGTATCGAGCACGTCCTGGAGATAGATGACGTTGGGCAAGCCCGTGCGCGCATCGTGCTTCGCATTCATGCCGTGATCGGCCGTGATCGCGAGCGTCCAGCCCAGCGCGTCGAGTCGTGCCAGGTAGCGATCCATCATCGCGTAGAACGCGTTCGCGTCGCTGCTGCCCGGCTCGCTCTTGTGCTGCACGTAGTCGGTCGTCGACAGATACATGAGATTGGCCAAGCCGGCCTCGGCCAGACGGACGCCGGCCGCGAACACGAATTCGGACAGCCCCGCGCTGTAGACGTCGGGCACCGGCAAGCCGACGAACTCGGGCACGTGCTCGAGGCCGTTCTCCTCGCGCGTGGCCAGATGCGCCTTCTCCGCCGAGAAACAAATCCCCTGCAGCTGCCAGCCGAGCAGACGGCGCAGCTTGTCCTTCGCCGTGACGACGGCCACGCGTGCGCCCACCTGGGCGGCTTGCGCGAGGATCGTGCCCGCGCGCAGGTAGGCGGGGTCGTTCATCATCACTTCGGCACCGGCACCGCCGTTCGCGTGCGGATCCCAGAAGTAGTTGCCGCAGATGCCGTGCACCGATGGCGGCACGCCACACACGATCGACAGGTTGTTCGGGTTCGTGAACGACGGCATCACGCCATCGCCTTGCAGCGCCGTGCCTTCACGCAGCATGCGCGCGATGAACGGAGCGGAACCGGAAGCGACGGCCGCCTCGAGATAGTCGTACTCGCAGCCATCCACGCACACGACCGCCACGGGCCGTGCGTCCAGGTGTGCCGTGCGATAGGCACGGCCGTTGACGACGATGGAAGACGCGTCGATGTCGCGTTCGTTGGACTCTTGCATGGTGGGATTCTCGTGCGGTGTCGTAATTGCGTTTCGGTGTTGCGGTGTTACGTTGTCGCGTTCGTGGCTTTGTTGCGCGCGTTCGCGTCGATCCAAGGTGACGCAGGTCGTGCACGGCCGGCGTCATGCGGGTCAGCCCGCCATGTCTTCTCCCGCCTGCCGCGCATAGGCTTCGTGCGCGCGCCGTCTGCCGCCGCTCACATGCTCGTGCATGAGCTGCGCCATACGCTCGCCATCCTGCGCCCCGAGCGCGGCCAGCATCGCGCGATGTTCGGCCAGCGAATGCTCGATGGCCCCCGCATGCGCACCCAGCGCGGCACGGCGGAACAGATTGAGTTCGCCGACCAGGCGTCGATACGTGTCGTACAGCTTCGCGTTGCCAGCGGCCGCGACGATCGCGTCGTGAAACTCGACGTTCGCGCGCGCATAGCTATCGCGGTCACTCGCCGCGCACGCAGCCTCCATGGCCTCGACGCAGCGGTCCAAGCGAGCCAGACCGATCGCATCGATGCGCGCGCAAGCGAGCCGGCATGCGCCGGCTTCCAGCACCGCGCGCAATTCGTAGATCTCGTCGGCCTCGGCCAGCGAAACCGTCCGCACGAACACGCCCCGATTCTTCTCGATGCGCACTAGGCCTAGCTCTTCGAGCGAGCGAAACGCCTCGCGCACAGGCCCGCGCGACACATGCAGACGCGCGGCCCAATCGGCTTCGGTCAGCTTCTCGCCCGGCGCAAGCGCACCTTCGGCGATGTGGCGCTCGATCGCCTCGCGCACGAGCGTCGTCAGCGAACGACTGCGGACCACCGCGATCGGATCGGTCAGGTCGATTTGCATATTTTCGGTCATATCGCCAATTTTTGCCACATTATTCCGCGAGCGAAATGGATGCCGCTCGACGCGGCATCGTCAGGTCTGGCATGAAAAACGCTCTTTCAGCGCTCGGGTTAGTCCTGGCGGCGGCGCGGCGCGCGGGCCGCGATGAGCATCAGTGCCGCGAGCGACACGGCCAGCAAAATCAGTGACAGTGCGGATGCAGGCAGGTAATAACCGCGTTCGACCTGTCCCACCACGACGATCGGCACCGTCGCAAAGCCGGGCGGATAGACGGTCAGCGTCGCACCAAGCTCACCGAGCGACAACGCGAAGCCCAATGCAAGACTTGCGCGAATGGCCGGCACCAGTTGCGGCAGCACGACACGCAGCAGCACCATCGCGGGTGGCGCGCCGAGGCTCGCGGCCGCTTCGCGCAGCACGGTGAGCTCGGGACGCAGCGCGGCTGCGGCGCAGCGATAGCAAAACGGCAACACGAGCGCGAGCTGCACGAATACGACAATCGCGGCCGAGCTCGACAGGTCGAGCGGGGCCTTGTGATAGGCGATCAGCACGGACAGCCCCAACACGACGCTCGGCACCCCGTTGGGCATCATCGCAATCGTGTCGACGAGCGCGCCGAGGCCGCGGCGATCGCGCCCTTCGAGCGCGAGCGCGAGCCACAGGCCCAGCGCCGTACCGAGCACGGCGACGCCGAAGCCGATTTCGAGGCTCGTGGCGATCGCATCGAAGTCGCTGCCGTCGAGGCGTTCGAACCAGCGCAGACTAAAGCCATCGGGCACGATCGTGCCGGACCAGTGCGCGGCGACGCTCGAAAGCGCCACCACCGCGACAGGCAAGACGAACAGCCAGACACACAGCAACGCGGCGCAGGCCAGCAGCGTGGCGCTCACCACTCGCCCGAGCTTGCAGTGAGGCACGCGCAGCGCGGCAAGCGCGGGGGCGGCAACGGTCCGGATCGGATCAGCGGCCACGGGACACTCCTTGCAACGAACGACGATTGACGCGGCGATACAGCGCATACAGCGACAGCGACATCGCCAGCATCACAACCGCGCCGGCCGCGGCCGTCGGCAGATCGAGATCGACGGTGGCGGAACTGTAGATCGCGACAGGCAGTGTCACGAGATGCGCGCTGCCGAGCACGAGCAGAATGCCGAACTCGTTCAGCGTCAACAGAAAACACAGGATCGTGCCCGCCGCGATGCCGGGCCACGCGAGCGGCAAAATCACGCGCAGCGCCACCATCGAGGCATTGGCACCGAGACTGCGCGCCGCTTCGACGAGCCGCAGGTCGATCAAAGCGAACGAGGCCAGCGTCGGGCGCACGACGAACGGCGCATAGAACACGACCTCGGCCAGTATGACGCCGCCGGCACCGAACAGAAAATCGAGCGGCGGTTGCTGCAGATTCAGCAACCGTTGCAGACCGATGCTGACAGAGCCTTGCGAGCCATACAGAAAGATCAGCGTGAACGCGACGAGAAACGACGGGAACGCGACGAACAGTTCGAGAAACCGCGTCACGAGGCTTGCGCCCGGAAACGGCTTGAAGAAAAGCAGCGCCGCCAACGCGACGCCGAGCACCGACGCAATGCCCGCGCTCGCGGCCAGAATCCACACCGTCGTGCCGATCACGCCACGCGCATCGGGATTGGAGAAGAACTTCGCATACGCGTCCAGCGTCAAGCCATGCGCACCGCTCAGGCTCAACAACACGAGCCTGAGCAGCGGATACGCGACGAGCGGCGCGAGCACGACGAGTGCGATGAAAAGCAGATGACCTTGCGCGATCCGTTCACGGCGACGGGCCTGCGCCGCGTGTGCGGCCGCACTGGCCTGCCGGACGTCGTCGCTCGACGCGCCGGCTTGCGGCGCGGTATCAGGGCTGAACCAGGACGACATCGTCAGCCTCATAACGCAATGACACGCGCGCGCCCTTCTCGGGCGTCATACCCTGCCCGCGCGGTGCCGTGACGAGCACCGGCGTCGCCGGCATCGCATCGAGCACGACGGATACCGACAACACCGCGCCGTACCAGTCGACGGATGCGATCACGCCATGCAAGTGGCCTTCGCCGAGCGGCACGATGCGCAGTGCCTCGGGGCGCAGGCATGCGAGCCGCTCACGCTCGCTGTAGCGGGCATCGCCGAGCGCGAACGCGACGCGCGGCGGCAGCAGGTTCGCCGCGCCCAGATAGCGCGCGACGAATGCGTCGATGGGAGTGTCGTACAGCTGCTGCGGCGTGCCGAGCTGCGCGATGCGGCCATCGCGCATCAACAGCGTGCGATCGGACAGGACAAGCGCATCGTCCTGATCGTGCGTGACGCAGACGATCGTGAGATTCGGCAAGCGCTCATGCAGCGCCTTGATTTCAGAGCGCACCGACGCACGCAGGTTCGCATCGAGCGCCGACAACGGCTCGTCGAGCAGCAACACGTCGGGCTCAATGACGAGTGCACGCGCGAGCGCCACGCGCTGCTGCATGCCGCCCGACAACTGCGCGGGCATCACGTGCTCGCAATCGCTGAGCTGCACGAGCTTGAGCGCATCGGTCACACGGCGCGTGACTTCGGCGCTGGGCAAGCGCCGCGCGCGCAGCCCGAACGCGACGTTCTCGAACACGTTCAGGTGCGGAAACAGCGCGTAGCTTTGAAACAGCAGCCCGAGGTTGCGCTTGTGCGGCGGCACGTGCGTCAGATCTTGACCGGCAATGGTCAGGTTTCCGCTGACGCTCGTGGCCTGCGCGAACCCGGCGATGAACCGCAGCAGCGTGGTCTTGCCACAGCCGCTGCGGCCCAGCACCGTCAGCAACTCGCCGCGCCCGATCGACAGCGACAGATCGTCGAGCACCGTACGCGTGCCGAAACGCACGCTCAGGTGGTCGATCTGCACGCCGCCGGGCGCGCCCGCGTGCGTCTTCTCGTGCGCCGCACGCCCGATATTCGGCGCGCCGGAGCTGGCAAGGATGGCGGTGTTCACCAGGTTCGTCCTCCTGCTTGCAATGAACGGCTTACTGCTTCGGCTTCACGACATCGAGCTGCTTGCCCGACGAACCGATCACGTCGTTCTTCCAGCGCGCAGTCCAGTCGGCCTTCTTCGCCATCACCATGTTCCAGTCGACCGGAATCAGCTTGACGCCCGCGATCGCCTGCTTGACCGCCTCACCGTTCTTGCCGGCGAGCTTCACGTCGGTACGGCCCGGGATGCCGAAGATGTCCGGCACCTTGGCCTGCACTTCGGTCGACATCAGGTAGTCGATCAGTTTCTTGCCTTCAGCTTGGCTCGGACCGTTCTTGATGAGGCCGATGGCATACGGCAGTTGGAACGTCGTCGGCTGGCCGCCCGCGGTCGCCGCGAGGAAGATCGGCTTCAGCGTCAGGCCGCCATTCGCAGCATCGTCGAGGTCCATCTGCAGGTCGCCGTTGGCCACCGAGATCTCGTTGCGCGAGAGCAGCACGTCGAGGTAGCCCGTGCCCTTCGTATGGAACTTCGCGCTCTGCTCGAGCTTCTTCAGGTAGTCGAACGCCTTGTCTTCGCCCATCAGCGACGTCGTCAGGATGATGACGGCCATGCCGTCGCCGGCCGTGGCCGGGTTCGAGTAGGCGATCTTGCCGCTGTAGTCGGGATGCAGCAGGTCAGCGAACGTCTTCGGCTGGCTCTTCACGACCTCAGGATTGATCGCGAACGAGAAGTAGTTGTTGACGAACGTCGCCCAGGCGCCGTTCGAGGCCTTCGCGATCGCCGGCACGTTCGTGTAGTTCACGCTCTGATACGGCTGCAGGAGACCGCTCTGGTCGGCTTGCTGAATGAACGGCGGCAGCGTGACGATCACGTCGGCCTTCGGCGCATCCTTCTCGATCGTCGCGCGGTTCACGACTTCGCCGCTACCGGCCGTCACGATGTTGACCTTCACGCCTTCCTGCTTTTCGAAGGCCGGCAGGACATCCTTGTACAGGTTCTCGAGCCCGTCCGCGGTATAGAGCACCACCGCGCCTGCCGCATGGGCCGGCATGGCGAGGGTTTCGAACACCAGGGCTGCGGCCAGGGCCGGCAGCAGCTTGCGCACGAAACCGGCGCTCGCACGAAGGGGATGCTTGCTTGTCATGTCGCTCTCTCCAAGGCATAAGCCCGTTTGCCGGGCAACCCGATTGTTTCCCGTAGTGATTCAGAGCGCCCGGGCACATCGCAACGCTGCATCGATTGCAGATTGCCGACAATCCGGACGGCGCGATCGCGATGGCGCTCCATCGAATCGGCAACGCAAGGATCACAGGGTTTGGTGACAAAGCGATGACGACGCCCACAAATTCCTCAAAATGACACACAATGCCACTAAATTGCACATCGCTTCGGATCCACTTTTTGATCCCCTCTTTGTGACGACTGCTTTTGAACGGAGACCGTGTCATGCCTGAAAACGAACCCATCCTGCTTACACCGGGACCGCTGACGACCGAGCCCGCCACCCGCGCCGCGATGCTGCGCGACTGGGGTTCGTGGGATGCCGCCTTCAATCGTCTGACGCAAAGCGTCTGCGCCGATCTGCTCGCGATCGCGCATGGCGAAGACGAATTCGTCTGTATTCCTATGCAAGGCAGCGGCACATTCTCGGTCGAGGCCGCTCTCGGCACGCTCGTGCCGCGCGACGGCTGCGTGCTCGTTCCCGTCAACGGCGCCTACTGCACACGCATCGTGCGCATCCTCGAGCGGCTAGGCATTGCCCATGTGACACTGCCGCTCGCCGACGACGAGCCCGTCACCGCCGCAGCGATCGAGGCCGCCTTCAAAGAGCACGCGCACATCACGCACGTTGCGCAGGTTCACCTGGAAACGAGCGCGGGCCTGCTCAATCCGCTCGAGGCGATCGCAGAGGTATGCGCGCGGCATGACAAGCGCCTCATCGTCGATGCGATGAGCTCGTTCGGCGCGCTGCCGATCGATTTGCGCAAGGGCGGCATCGACGCGTTGGTCTCGGCCAGCGGCAAGTGCCTCGAGGGCGTGCCGGGCATGGGCTTCGTGATCGCCCGCCGCGCGCTGCTCGAAACGTGCGAGGGGCGCTCACCGTCGCTTGCCCTCGATTTGCACGATCAGTGGGTTTATATGAAGAAGACGTCGCAGTGGCGCTTCACGCCGCCCACGCACGTCGTCGCGGCACTACGCGAGGCGCTCGATCGCTTCTTGAAGGAAGGCGGGCGACCGGCACGCGGCGCACGCTATGCACACAACTGTGCAACGCTCGTCGAGGGCATGGCGGCACTCGGCTTTGTGCCGTTCCTGCCGGCTGACGTGCAGGCGCCCGTGATCGTGACGTTTCATGCGCCCAACGATCCGCATTGGGACTTCGCCGCGTTCTACGCAGCGGTGCGCGAGGCCGGCTTCATCCTGTATCCGGGCAAGCTCACGCGTCTGGAAACGTTCCGCGTCGGCTGTATCGGCGCCATCGACGAGCACGACATGCGCCGCGCCGTGGCCGCCATCGATACGGCGACGAAGCAACTCGGCATTCGCGTGCGCGCCCCCGAACTGGCGTAGCACCACGCCTGACGGTGCCCGCGGACGCGCGGGCTACTTATGCCGTGACGATCTTCGTACCGTGCGCGGCAATCGCCTTCGCTGTCGCGCGCGTGGGCGCGCGCTCGGTGACGAGATAGCGCGCATGTTCGAAGCCCGCGACGCGCACGGGCGTGACGTGACCGAACTTCGAATGATCGGCGACGACGATGGCCGTCCCGGCCGAGAGCAGCATGCGCGAGCGCACTTCGGCCGCCATGCGCGTGTAGTCGGTCAGGTGGCCGTCGTCGGTGATGCCTCCCGCGCCCACGATCGCCAGATCGGCGTGGTACTGCGAGAGCTGCTGCACGGTATCGAGGCCGAACGCGGCGTCTTCGTTGTCGGACAGCTCGCCGCCCAGCAGCACGATGCGGTTGTCGTTGCGCCGCCCCAGCAGCAGCGCGATGCGCCAGTCGTTCGTGTAGACGGTGAGCCGGTGATGCCCAGCCAATGCACGCGCGACCGCCTGCGTCGTGCTACCCGAGTCGATGACGACCGATGCACCGTCGGGCACGAACTGCGCCGTGCGTTCGCCGATCGCGAGCTTGGCTGCGGCATGCGCCGCTTCGCGCACGTCGAGGTCGGGCTCGTGCCGATCGTTGGCGAGCGCACCGCCGTGCGTCGTGACGAGCAACCCGCGAGCGGCCAGCGCATGCAGATCGCGACGGATCGTTTCGCGCGAGACGTTGAGCTCGCCGACGAGTTCGGCAACGGACAGCGCGCCGCTTTGCGCGACGCGCGTGAGAATGTATTGATGACGTTGTTCTGCGAGCATCGCGCGTGCCGCCCGCCAACCGGCGGCCGGATCAAGATTCCAGGGACCGCCGTATTGTAGGGCCTGTTCAGACGAGCAGCGTACTCGTCTTTGCGAGCACGTACTCCATGAACGCGTGCACTTTGCGCGATTTACGCCGGTTCAGCGTATAGACGAAGTGAATGCCGGCCGCCTGCAGGCTGCTCGCAAGCGGATGCTCGGGCAGCACCTGGACGAGCTCGCCACGCCCGAGTGCATCGTGCACGAGCCAATGAGGCAGCTGCGCGATGCCGGTACCCGCCGACGCGGCTTCGAACAGCACCTCGACATCGTTGGCGGCCAGGTCGCCTTGCGGCGTGAATTCGAACGTCTCGCCGCTATCGGGCCGCGAGAAAGTCCATACGACGCGCTCGCCCGAGCGGCGATAGCGCAGGCAGTTATGGCGCGCGAGATCGCTGGGCACGCGCGGTACCTCGCGGCCCTCGAGATACGACGGATGGCAGCACAGTACACGGCGATAGCGTCCCAGCGCGCGGCTCACGAGGCTCGAATCGCCGAGCGCGCCGATGCGGATCGCGAGATCGGTATCGGTCTCGATCAGGTCGACGTAGTCGTCGGTCAGCGACAGTTCGAGCGTGATCTTCGGGTGCGCCTTCAGAAACGCGGGCACGAGCGGCGTCAGCAGGCGCTTGCCGAACACGCGGGGCGCGCTGACCTTCAAGCGCCCGCGCGGCTCGGCGCCGTTCGCGGCGATGTTCTCGTGCATCGCGTCGAGATCGGCGAGCAGCGCGTCGACCTGTTCCTTGTAGGTACGTCCCGTGTCGGTCAGCGACAGCCGGCGCGTGCTGCGCGTGAGCAGCTTCACGCCGAGAAACGATTCGAGCGCATCGATGTGGCGCGAAACGCTCGACGTCGCGACACCGAGCAGCTCACCCGTATCGGTGAAGCTACGCGTCGTCGCTACACGCTGAAAGACGCGCATTGCAAAGAGCATGTCCATGCGTGATCGGCCCGCGCGTTATTGCTCGGCGGCGAAGAGCGGCGCGAGGGCCGGCGCGAACTTGCGCGGCACGAATTCGACGACCTGATACTGCGCGACACCTTCGCGATAGAACGGATCTTCGGCCAGCACTTGGTCGAGCGCTTCGCGCGTGAGGCCCTGCGCGAGGATCACGCCGCCAATGCGCGGCACTTGCGGCCCCGACGCGATGAAATGACCTGCGGCGTAGTGGCGATCGAGAAAGGCGCGATGCTGTTCCACGTGCTGTTCGACGACCGGGATCGGCTGGAGGTAATGCAGCATGACGATAAACATGGTTTCTCCTTCTTTTGATTGGCAACGACGATTCATGCGGTCAGAACGATTTTGCCGAGGACGCCCGGGCCGTCGAGCAGACGGTGCGCTTGTGCGGCATGCGCGAGCGGCAGGATACGCTGAATGTGCGGATTCACGCCGCCACGTGCGACGCGCACGAGCACATCGTCGAGATCGCGACGGCCGCTGCCGCGGCAGCCGAGGATCTCGAGACGCTTCGTAAATATGGCCTTGAGGTCCAGCTTCGATTCGATGCCCGTCGTTACGCCGCCGAGCACGAGCCGGCCATCCATGGCGAGTGCGGCGATCGACTGCTCGAACGTTGCGGCCCCCACATGCTCGAACACGAGCTCGGCACCGCGCCCGCCGGTCGCGTCGCGCACCGCTTGCGCCATGTCGGGCCCCGGCGCGACGACGGCTTGCGCGCCACGTGCGAGCAGTTGCGCCTTCGCCTCGGGCTCGCGGCTCACCGCGATCACATGCGCGCCCATGTCGCGTGCAAGCTCGACGGCGGCAAAGCCCAGGCCGCCGTTCGCACCGAGGATCAGCACCGATTCGCCGGCCAGCAAACGGCCGCGACGCAGCATGGCGGCAGCGGTCGCGTACGTCAGGCCGAAGCTCGCGCCGACGTGCCAGTCCATACTCATGGGCAGCGGCACGGCGTTGCGCGCGGGCAGCACCGCATACTCGGCATAGCCGCCATCGATCGTCGAGCCGACCGTGCCGAAGGTTCGGCACAAGTTATCTTCGCCGCGCAGGCAATGCTCACAGCGTCCGCAAGACAGAATCGGCGCGGCGAACACACGCTCGCCGATACGGCGGTCCGTCACCTCGGCGCCGAGCGCGACGATCTCACCTGCGAAGTCGGAACCGGGAATGCGCGGCAACGGCACTTGGAAGACGTTGCCTTCGCGCAGCAACAAATCGAGCCGGTTGACGCCGCTCGCGTGCACGCGCACGAGCACATCGTGCGGGCCTGGAGCGGGCATCGGCACTTCGCCGGCGGACAGCGCGTCGGGCGGACCATAGCGATCGATACGGACTGCGAACATCTGGCCTCCTGCGGCATGTCGTGGTGAATTGCTTGCCACTATAGGAGGCACGGCCTTTCGGTTAAACAGGCCTGCGCGCACAAAACCTTTCGATGCTGCGCAAAAGCGGAAAGCCGGAAGCAAGAACGATCGGGACGACGAATCTGCGCAAGTCGCGCCGAAAACATCGATGATCTGAGGCACACGCCGCTACGCCTTACGCACGATCAAGCGGTGAATGCGCTTACCCGACGATTCGCTGACCTCTTCACGATCGACGAGCACCGTGCATGACGTACCGAGCGCGTCGCTGACGAGCCGCTTGTCGAACGCCGCATAGAGCCGCCCGTGCTTGTCGCGCTCGGACGCCCCTTCGGTCACACGCCAACTCAGATAGAGCGTGCCGCCCGGCTTGAGGATCTCCATGAGGCGGCGTACCGATGGGCCGATCGCAGTCGGCTCCAGATGCATGAGCACCGTCTCGCACAGCACGTTCTCGAACGAAGCCGAAGCGACGCCAGGCAGCTCGGGCAGCGCCGCGAGCCCGAAGCGCACGCCCGGATAACGCGCTGCGGCCTCGCGCAGCAAGCCGGCCGACGCGTCGTAGCCGCATGCGTCGAAGCCGTGCCCGGCCAGCCACGCGGTATCGCGGCCTGCGCCGCAGCCGATGTCGGCCGTCGAGCCCGGCTTGAAGTACGTGCGCAGCAAGCTGTACATGTCCTCGGGTGCCGGCTGCTCGACCCAGTCCTGCGCGAATTTCGCCGCCGCTGCGTCGTAGACCGACAAGGTCTTTTCATCCATATCGCCCCTCGCTGGTGAGTGGTTCGTCCGTGCTGCTCGTGTGAGGCGCGCTGCCGCATACGCGCCCTTCAAACCTTATTTCTCGATGCGCTTGCGTGTTACGCCGAGCAACGACGCCATCGCCTCATGCGCCCCTTGCGCATTGCGTGCACGAATCGCGTCGAACACGGCCGTGTGCTCGGCCAACGACGCATTGAAGACGTCTGCGCGTTTCGCGTTGAGCCGCAGCTGCGCTTCGAGTGTGCGCTCGATCAGCGCGCCGAGCGGCAGCAGGAGTTCGTTGCCCGTCGCGGCCAGCACGCCCAGGTGAAAACGCAGATCGGCGCGCACCCATTCGTCGACGTGACGCGCCGCCTCCATCGACGCATGCGCCGCGGCGAGCGCAGCAAGCGTCGCGTCGGTATGGGCGCGGGCCGCGAGCCCGGCCGCATAAGGCTCGATCATCTCGCGCATCTCCTGCAGCTTCAGCGCGAACGCTAAAGGCGGCGCCACTTCCGAGTACCACTCGAGCAGGTCCGCGTCGAGCAGGTTCCACGCGCCGGGAGGCCGCACACGCGTGCCGACCTTGGGCCGCGACTCCACCAGGCCCTTCGAGGTCAGCGTCCGCAGGGCCTCGCGCAGCACCGTGCGGCTCACGCCGAACGACGCCATCAGCTCAGCCTCGCGCGGCAGCGTGGTGTCGGGCGCGTAGTCGCCGCGCAGGATCGCCGTCGCGAGCAGATAAGTCACACGGCCGTGCAGATCGCGCTGAATGATCGTTCTCCTGGAAAGCTGAAAGCAGAAAAGTTGAGCGGAACGCCAGGCGAAGGACCTGGCCCACCGCGACGAGCGATTATCGCGGCCCGCGCCGAATTGGCAAGCCGACGCGTGCAAAGCCCGAGGCTTTCGCCCTCTCAAACAGTACTATTAATAGTACTGTTTATCGATTTGCGGTAGGATGCGGGTTTCCGTCGTCGACGTCGGTCGCCGAAGTTCACGCCCGCCATCGGCCGAACCGCGCACCGCTTCAGGAGGAGATTGCACTATGAGAATCACCAAGCTCGAAACGTTCGTCGTGCCGCCGCGCTGGCTGTTTCTGAAGATCGAGACCGACGAGGGCGTGATCGGCTGGGGCGAGCCCGTCGTCGAAGGCCGCGCGCATACGGTCGAGGCGGCCGTACACGAATTGGCCGACTACCTCGTCGGCAAGGACCCGTTGTTGATCGAGGACCACTGGCAGGTCATGTACCGTGCGGGCTTCTATCGCGGCGGCCCGATCTCGATGAGCGCGATCGCCGGCATCGACCAGGCGCTGTGGGACATCAAAGGCAAGCACCACGGCGTGCCCGTGCACGCGCTGCTCGGCGGCCAGGTGCGCGATCGCATCAAGATCTACTCGTGGATCGGCGGCGACCGCCCGCACGACGTCGCCAACAACGCGCGCGCCGTCGTCGAGCGCGGCTTCAAGGCGCTCAAGATGAACGGCTCCGAGGAAGTGCAGATCGTCGATACGTTCGATAAGGTCGAGCGCGTGATCGCGAACGTCGCGGCCGTGCGCGAGGCCGTCGGCCCGCACGTGGGCATCGGCGTCGATTTCCACGGCCGCATCCACAAGCCGATGGCCAAGGTGCTCGCCAAGGAGCTCGACCCGTACAAGCTGCTGTTCATCGAGGAGCCCGTGCTGTCGGAGAACGTCGAGGCGCTGCGCGACATCGTCAACCAGACGAACACGCCGATCGCGCTCGGCGAGCGGCTCTATTCGCGCTGGGACTTCAAGCACATTCTGGCCGGCGGCTACGTCGACATCCTGCAACCCGACGCCTCGCACGCGGGCGGCATCACCGAGTGCCGCAAGATCGCATCGATGGCCGAGGCCTATGACGTGGGCATCGCGCTGCACTGCCCGCTCGGCCCGATCGCGCTCGCGGCGTGCCTGCAACTCGATGCCGTCAGCTACAACGCGTTCATCCAGGAGCAGAGCCTCGGCATCCACTACAACCAAGGCAACGACCTGCTCGACTACCTGCGCAACCCCGAGGTGTTCAAGTACGAGGGCGGCTTCGTCTCAATTCCGCAAGGGCCCGGGCTCGGCATCGAAGTCGACGAGGACAAGGTGCGCGAGATGGCGAAGGTCGGCCACCGCTGGCGCAATCCGGTCTGGCGTCATGAGGATGGCAGCGTCGCCGAGTGGTGAGCGGGCACTGCCTTGCCGCCTTGCCACGGCGTCGCCGGTCACGCGGCCGGCGCAGTATGCGCCAGCACGGCGGCGGCGATGAAGATCGCGACCATCGCCAGCGCTTCGAGGTGCAGCACGTTGTTGAACGTATGGGCGTCCGTCGTCGCCGCCGTGCGCCGCAGGCGCGGCAGCGCGGAAATTCGATTGAGCCCGCCCAGCACCACGGCCAGCAGCACGAGCGCGAGCTTGAGCGTCAGCAGATGCCCCCAGGCGCTCGACTGAAGCGACGCGACCGAGCCGCCGAGGCCGCGCTCGGCATTGAGCGAACCCGTCAGCACGACGACGCCGAGCGCCACGAGCGAGGCCTGCGACACCCGCGAGGCAAGACGAATCAGCGCGCCCCGCGCCGGCGACCCATCGAGCGCCGGCAATACGACGAAGCCGCCCGCCAGCACGATTCCGCCCCACACGCCGGTCGCGAGCACATGCAGTGCATGGATGCCGACGGCGGCCGACCAGGCGCCCGCGTCGGCCGCATGACCGAGCGACGCCTTGCTCGCCGCCACGACGAGCGCCGCCAACCAGAACGCGATCCGCCCCACCCGGCCGCCCCGGTGCGAGAGCGCCGCCAGCAGCAGCAACACCGAGCCCGCGAAAGCGGCGCACCATGCGTGGCCGACATGCGTCTTCGCGATCGCCGTCGGCACGACGCCGATCGCCGCGACGAGCCCGGTCCCGCTCATCGAGGCCGCCTGGTAGAAAAACCAGCCGGCGTCGGCGAGCACGAGCGCGAACGCCGCCGCCACGAGCGAGCCGCGCGCGCGATGCCAGGCTGCGTGCGACGGCGCGCTGCGCATGCCCGCGCCGTCCCGGGCGAGCCAGCCTTCCAACAGCGCCGAGCCGAGCGCGAAAGCAAACGCGACATCCATCAACGCGGCAAGCGCGACTTGTCCGATCGAGAGGCCGTCCAGGTTCATCGCATGCCCATCCGTTGCAGTGTCGAAGCGCGACGAGGCGCGGCAAGCGCGGAAAGAGGCACCACACGGAACGGCGAATTGAGCTTCATTGGCAAAACGGGGGAAAATCTGCAAACGGAGGGAGCCGGACCGCGCCAAACGCCGCGCGCGGGCGAGCGGCCCGGCTGTGAAGCCGAGAGTGTACGCCGGGCGGCGGCCGCGACGCGAGCGCATCGCGCAGCCAGCACCGGCGACGTGCGGCAGTGACGGAGTAGCGGCGACCTGCTTGGGTCACGCGGCAAATTGTCGCGCGCCGTCGACAGCCCCCAAACATGCCGTCCAGCCTGAATAGCCGGGGCTTGCCATCAATGATAGAATGCTGCGTCGCAGCGCCCGGCTGCCTGCCTGGCAACCTCTTCGCACCCGTAGTCAAGACCAAGTCACAGCGCCATACCGTGCCGATCGAAGCCCGGTAGGTCCCCGATAACGATGGAGTTACGCGTGTCTTCAAGACGCATTTTTCGCCCGCTACTCGCCCTTCTGTTGATTGGCGGTGCCGGCGTCTTCAGCGCTGCGCAAGCGCAGACTCAGCCCAAAGCCCCCGATACGATGGAAGCGCGCGTGCAAGGCTGCACGGCCTGCCACGGCTCGCACGGCCAGGGTACCGACAACGACTACTTCCCGCGCCTCGCGGGCAAGCCGGCCGACTACCTGTACAACCAGTTGCAGAACTTCCGCGAGGGCCGGCGCAAGTACCCGCCGATGAACTACCTCGTCACGTACCTTTCGGACGACTATCTGCATCAAATCGCGACCTACTTCTCGCAGCAGCGCCCGCCGTATCCGCAGCCGGCCAAGGCAGCGGCGTCCGATGACACGGTCAAGCGCGGCAAGCAGATCGTCCTGAACGGCGATCCGTCGAAGAACATCCCTGCCTGCGCGGCCTGCCACGGCAAGGCGCTGACGGGCATGGAGCCGGCGATTCCGGGTCTGGTCGGCCTGCACGCCGACTACATCAGCGCGCAGCTGGGCGCCTGGCGCTCGGGCACGCGTCACGCGATCGCGCCCGACTGCATGCACGAGATCGCCACGCGCCTGACCGACGAAGACGTGAGCGCCGTCGCCGCGTGGCTGTCCACGCAGCCTGCTCCGCAGAACCCTGTCCCGGCCCCGGCCCGCTCGATGAAGACTCCGCTTACCTGCGGCAGCGAACCGCAATAAAGCGCGAGGAGAGACCTACTCATGAAACGCAAGTCCCTGTTCGCGCTGTCGGCCGTCGTCGTGGCGGCCGCTGCGCTCGTTCCCGTCCTGTGGTCGGGCGGCGACAACCTGCATAACGGCACGGCGGCCGCGGCCACGCCGGCCGATCAAGCAGCGCTGATCAAGCGCGGCGAGTACCTGGCCCGTGCCGGCGACTGTATCGCTTGCCACACCGTTCGCGGCGGCAAGCAGTTCGCGGGCGGCCTGCCGATGGCGACGCCGTTCGGCACGATGTACACGCCCAACATCACGCCCGACGATCAAAACGGCATCGGCAAGTGGACGTCCGACGACTTCTATCGCGCGATGCACACGGGCCGTTCGAAGGACGGCAGCCTGCTCTACCCGGGCTTCCCGTTCGCGAGCTACACGAAGGTCACGCGCGCCGATTCGGACGCGATCTACGCGTACCTGCGCTCGGTTGCGCCGGTCGCGGTGCCGAGCCGTCCGCACGAGCTGCGCTTCCCGTTCAACAACCGCAACCTGCTGATCGGCTGGCGCACGCTGTTCTTCCGCGAAGGCGAGTACAAGGCCGATCCGACGAAGTCGGTCGAATGGAACCGCGGTGCCTATCTGGTTGAAGGCCTCGGCCACTGCAGCATGTGCCACACGTCGATCAACGCGATGGGCGGCCCCGTGAACTCGGCGGCGTTTGCAGGCGGCCTGATCCCGCTGCAGAACTGGTACGCGCCGTCGCTGACGTCGAACAAGGAAGCCGGCCTCGGCGACTGGGAAGTCAAGGACATCGCCGATCTGCTGAAGACGGGCGTGTCGCAACGCGGTGCCGTGTTCGGTCCGATGGCCGAAGTCGTGCACAACAGCTTGCAGTATCTGTCGGACGAAGACATCCGCGCGATGTCGACGTACCTGAAGACGATCCCGCAAAAGAGCGAAGCGCCTGAATCGATGCAGTACGAGACGTCGGAGAAATTCGGCGACGCACTGCTGCAGCAAGGCAAGAAGGTGTACGCGGACAACTGCGCGAAGTGCCACGCCGATAACGGCCTCGGCATGCCGCCGAACTTCCCGCCGCTCGCGAACAACCAGTCGATCCAGATGCCGTCGGCGGTCAATCCGATTCGCATGGTGCTGAACGGCGGCTATCCGCCGAGCACGGCCACCAACTCGAAGCCGTACGGCATGCCGCCGTTCGCGCAATCGCTGTCGAATCAGGAAGTCGCTGCGGTCGTGACGTATATCCGTATGTCGTGGGGCAACCACGGTACGCCGGTATCGCCGCAGCAAATCGTCGACCTGCGTTCGGCGCCGCTCGATTAAGCGCATGACGCACCAGGGGCGCGGCTGCGGGAAACCGCGGCCGCGCCCCTTCGCATTTCCGGCGCGGCAAATCGGCCGCACCCGGACGCAAGCGGCCAGCCGGCGCCACAAGCGCCGCGCGTTGCGACTCTCCAGCCGGCCGCCATACCCGCATTGCTAAGAACCCTTTATGTCCTTTGATTCCCTAGGCTTGTCCGAACCGCTGGTACGAGCCGTCAATGAACTCGGCTACACCTCGCCGACTCCCATCCAGAAGCAAGCGATTCCGGCCGTGCTCGCGGGCGGTGACCTGCTCGCCGGCGCGCAGACGGGCACTGGCAAGACCGCCGGCTTCACGCTGCCGATCCTGCAACGTCTGGCCTCGGCGAACGCCAATGGTGCGCCGGCCCGGCGCGCCGTACGCGCGCTGATCCTCACGCCGACGCGCGAACTCGCCGCGCAGGTCGAAGAGAGCGTGCGTGCCTACGGCAAGTACCTGAAGCTCAAGTCGACGGTGCTGTTCGGCGGCGTCGGCATCAATCCCCAGATCGACGCGCTCAAGCGCGGCGTCGAGATCGTCGTTGCGACGCCTGGCCGCCTGCTCGATCACATGCAGCAAAAGACGATTGACGTGTCCTCGCTCGAGATCCTCGTGCTCGACGAAGCCGATCGCATGCTCGACATGGGCTTCATCCACGACATCAAGCGCGTGCTGGCCCGGCTGCCGGCGCAGCGCCAGAACTTGCTGTTTTCGGCGACGTTCTCCGACGAGATCAAAGCGCTCGCCGACAGCTTGCTCGATGCGCCGGCACTGATCGAAGTCGCGCGCCGCAATACCACGACCGAACTCGTCGACCAGAAGGTCTACCCTGTCGATCGCGATCGTAAGCGCGAGCTGCTCACGCATCTGATCCGCCAACATGACTGGTTCCAGGTGCTCGTGTTCACGCGCACGAAGCACGGCGCCAATCGCCTGGCCGAACAGCTGACCAAGGACGGCATCAGCTCACTGGCCATTCACGGCAACAAGAGCCAGTCGGCCCGCACGCGCGCGTTGGCCGAGTTCAAGGACGGCACGCTGCAAGTGCTCGTCGCGACCGACATCGCGGCGCGCGGCATCGACATCGATCAGCTGCCCCACGTCGTCAACTTCGACCTGCCGAACGTGCCCGAAGACTACGTGCACCGCATCGGCCGCACGGGCCGCGCCGGAGCGAGCGGTGAAGCCGTCTCGCTCGTGTGCGTCGACGAGAAGCAGTTGTTGAAGGACATCGAAAAGCTCATCAAGCGCACGGTGCCGCAGGAAGTGATTCCTGGCTTCGAGCCCGATCCGAACGCGAAGCCCGAGCCGATCCAGCAGCGTCGCGGGCAACAGCAAGGCGGCGCGCGCAAGCCGCGCGAGGAGCAAGGGCAGGCTCAGCCGCGTGGGCGCCAGGAGTCGAACGCGCGGCCGGCTCAGAATGCGCGCCGTGAAGGCGGAGGTGAGAACCGTGGGCGCAGCGAGCAAGCGACGAAGGCCGCTCAACCCGCACGCCGCGAACGCAGTGGCAATGCCAATGGCAACGACAACGGTGGCGCGCGTGGTGCGCAATCGCAGCAGCGGCAACAGCAGCCGCAAGCGCGCCCGCAGCAGAAGCGCGAACCCGCAGCGCGTCATGAAGCACGGCCCGCGAAGCCGCAGGCTGCGCGAGCTGAAAGTGGCAACGGCAACGCGCCCGCCCACGGCGGCCGCAAGCAGTCGAGCAACCCGGGCGCGCTGCTCGGCGGCAAGCCACGCCCGTCTTCGCCGACCGGCAACGGCCCGCGGGGGCGCTGAGCGCAATGCTTAGGAAGCTCGCCGCCGATGTGCCGACCAGCTTCGCTTCCGCACCATGACAAAGGGGCCTTCGTGGCCCCTTTGTCATTGCCTGAATCACCCGCGGCCATTCACTGCCCGGACGGTCGCTCCTTGCTGCCTAGCGCGCCCCCAGCAGAGCCTGCCTCAAGCGCCCAACCTGCTGCCCCCATCGTTCGAGCACTGCCGGCTTCGTCGCACCCAGCTCGAACGTGATGCCACTGTTCAAGCGCGCATAACGGACCTGCTGCGCCTCCCCCGTCTCGATCGAAGCGACGAAGCACGCGAGCGCGTCCTGCGCGCCACGCTCACCGTCTGCATCGGACAGCGGCCTCACATCGAGCTGCACCTGATAAAACGCCGCCTCATACACGAACGTGAGCCCGGCCTGCGCACGCCCACGCGCAGCCTGCTCGCGCAACGCTCGCGCAGCGCGCGAGCTCGGCCACAACGCGAAGGCCAGCGTGCGCGCATCGGGCGCATAGAGCTCGCCCACGCCGAGCAGCGACGTGCGCAGATGGCCATTGGCCTCGCAAAGAATCAACGAAGCCGTGAAGCCGGCCTTCGTCTCGAGCGACGTGCCGTCAAATAGCGCACGCAGCTCGGTCGGCCATTCGTCGAAAACGGTTTGTTCGAGCGCGCGCTCACGGGAAGCGGAATCGGTCATGGGCAGCGATCAACGAAAGAACACGTGCTGCGTGATCTTGGCGAGCGGATAGTGCACGCCAGGCTGAATGCGTGCGGGAATATCGAGTGGCTTGAGCAGCATCTTCACGCACATGTCAGCCGACAGATTGTGCCGCACGAGTGCGCTAATGCGTGCTACCCGTTCGCGGTTGTATGCGCTATCGTGTGCGCGCTCGGGATAACGAACCGCGAACACGTGACGCAGCGCGATCTCGGAATCCTCGCTCTTGATCTCCATGACCCGCCGCATCAACGCGCCGAGCACCGCAAGCCGGCCATGGCCCTCGATCCGGTTGTACTTCTTGAAGTATTTGAAAAAGTGCTTGTAATGGCGCACTTCGTCGGTGCGGATGTGATCGGTCAGCTCCTTGAGCACGGGCTCGTCCGAGCACTCGTTGATCGCGCGATAGAGCGTGGCCGTGCCCGTTTCGACGACGCAGCGCGCCACCATCTCCAACGCACGCGTCTTCTCGAACTCTTCGACCGAACACGTCTTCGAGTACTCCTCGAAGAAATGGTGAAACGCCGTGTCCCAGTCGAACTCCGGCCAGACGTGATGAATATAGGCCTTCAGCGCTCGCCCGTGCTGAAGCTCCTCGGGCTCCCATTCGTTGTTGAGCCAGGCGGACACTTCGGGGTCGCCGTGGAAATATTCAGTAAGATTGCTCGTGTAAAGATCGGTGCCGCTTTCGATAAACGAGGCCGCGCATAGCAGCAGCAACAGATCCTCGTTGGCTGCGGCGCGTTGGCGATCGATCCGGTCCAGGTCGATGTCCTCGATACGCCAGGGCATCACATGGTTGGAGTCGGTATGCATCGTTGCGCTCCCAAAGCCGTCGTCGATCACCCGATGCCGCGCCAAAAGCTCGCGCGACGCACGAACCTCGTGCGGGAATCGAATGCGGTGCGTGAATTCGTTAAACCTTATCTTCCGGCATGTTAGCCGCACTTGGCCGAACCTGCTTCGGCTCTCAAGTAAAGACCACATTAGGAACGCCCGGTTCCGGCCCTGTGACGAATGGCGATACGTTGGCACCGCCCATGCATTAGACGAATGCCTCGACTCGCCATGTATAACGACTTCCACGGGGCCGCGGATGCGAACCCGCGTGAAGCCGGGCAGCTAGAACCCCGCGGCGAGACCGTCGCGCCGGCTGTCGCTGGCCGCCACGTAGCCGCGCTCGGAGTCCATGCGATTGAGCTTCCAGATGTACTGGCCCGAGCCGAAATCCATATAAGGATCGTCGATCGCTTCGATGCGGTGACCACGCTGTTGCAATTCGCGCGCCACATCGCGATCGAAAGTGGCCTCGACGTCGAGCGTGAAATCGCGATTCACCTTCCAGCGCGGCGCATCGCACGCGGCCTGCGGCTGCTGATCGTAGTCGAGCATGCGCACGATCGATTGCAGGTGCCCCTGCGGCTGCATGTCGCCGCCCATCACGCCGAAGCTCATGACGGGCTGCCGGCGGCCATCGATGCACTCGGTCACGAACGCCGGAATAATCGTGTGAAACGGCCGCTTGCCACCCGCCACGACGTTGGGCGAACGCGGGTCCATCGAAAAGCCGCAGCCACGGTTCTGTAGCGCGATGCCCGTCTGCGGCACAACGACCCCGGAGCCGAAGCCCATGTAGTTGGACTGAATAAAGCTCACCATCATCCCGCGCTCATCGGCCGCCGTCAGATAGATCGTGCCGCCTGCTCGCGGCATGCCGGAAGCGAAGTGCGTAGCGCGGCGCGGATCGATCAGCGCCGCACGCGATGCGAGATAGGCCGGATCGAGCATGGCCTCAGGGGTGAGCTCCATTGCGCGCGGGTCGGCCACGTAGCGATACACGTCGGCAAACGCAAGCTTCATCGCCTCGATCTGCAAGTGCTGCGAATGGATGCCGTCGCACGCGAGCGCGCGCAGATCGAAATGCTCCAGGATGCCTAGCGCGATCAGCGCGGCGATGCCCTGGCCGTTCGGCGGAATTTCGTGGACCGTGTAGCCGCGATAGTCTTTGCCGATCGGCTCGACCCACTCGGCCCGGTAGCCACGCAGATCACCGAGCGTCAGCGCGCCGCCGCCTTCGCGCGCGAACGCCGCGATGCGCTCGGCCGCCTCACCCTCGTAAAACGCGCGCGGGCCGCAATTGGCCAGCAGCCGCAGCGTTTTCGCGTGGTCGGGAAAGCGCACGAGCTCGCTCACGTTCGGCGCGCGGCCGGATGGCATGAAGGTGTCGGCAAAGCCTGGCTGGTCGTGCAGTTCGGGGGTGGCCGCCGCCCACTTGCGCGCGACGATGCTCGCCACCGCATGGCCGCGCTCGGCGATCTCGATCGCCGGTGCCATCAGGTCGGCAAACGGCAGGACGCCGAACTTGCTATGCAGCGCCTCCCAGCCAGCCACCACGCCCGGCACGGTCACCGTGTCCCAGCCGCGCCTGGGCTGGTGCGCAAGGCCGCGGTCGCTCTCGCCATGGCGGCGCTTGAAGTAATCGACGCTCCAGGCGGCCGGCGCCACGCCCGACGCGTTGAGCCCGTGCAGTTTCGCGCCGTCCCACACGAGCGCGAATGCGTCGCCGCCCAGGCCGCAAGAAACCGGTTCGACGATCGTGAGTGCAGCGGCCGCCGCGATGGCCGCATCGACGGCATTACCGCCCTGCCACAGCACGCGCAAGCCGGCCTGTGCGGCGAGCGGGTGCGACGTCGAAACGACGTTGCGGGCAAACACGGGCAAGCGCAGCGTCGGGTACGGATTGTGCCAATCGAATCGGGTCATGTCGTAGTCTCGCGGGTGGGAACGTTTTTCTCGCCAAAAAGACATCGCGCGGAGGTCTTACAATACGCTCACTTCAACTGCCGCGCCGCCGACAACGCCATGACCCGAGATCCGCGCCTCAGCCTCAACGCCCGCCAGCAAGAACTGCTCGAGTGGGTACAGCGCGACGGCTTCGTGACGGTCGACGACCTGGCCTCGCACTTCGAGGTGACGCCGCAGACGATCCGCCGCGACGTGAACTGGCTGGCCGACATGAACCTGCTGCGCCGCTATCACGGTGGTGCGAGCCTGCCGACGAGTTCGGAGAACGTTTCGTACACGGCGCGCCAGCGCATGTTCCATGAGGAAAAGCGGCGCATCGCGGCCCTGTCGGCCACGCACATTCCGGATCAGGCGTCGCTGTTCATCAACCTCGGCACGACGACCGAAGAGGTGGCCCGCGCGCTGAACCGGCATCACGGCCTGCGCGTGATCACGAACAATCTGAACGTTGCCAACATGATGAGCGGCTACCCCGATTGCGAGGTGCTCGTGACGGGCGGCATCGTGCGGCCGTGGGACAAAGGCATCGTCGGCGAGTTGGCGATCGACTTCATTCGTCAGTTCAAAGTCGACTTCGCGATCATCGGCACCTCGAGCATCGAAACCGACGGCACGCTGCGCGACTTCGACACACGCGAGGTGCGGGTGGCCGAGGCCATCATGGAGCATTCGCGCACCGTTTTCCTGGTCGCCGACCATTCGAAGTTCGGCCGCCCTGCGCTCGTGCGCCAGGGGCACCTGTCGCAGATCGACGCGCTGTTCACCGACGCGCCCACGCCGCCTGAAATGGCCGAAACGTTCGCGCAAACCGGAACGCAGGTGTACGTCGCCGGGACCGATTGACGGCTGCCGCCGCTCGGCCGCAAGCCAGCCTCAATGCCCGATCGCCCGGCGCCGTGCTGCGCCGCAAGCGAAACCTCAAGTCATTTCGCGAAATCGCGGCGCCGCTCGAACCGCTTGGCGCGCCCATATTTGTCAAACGGAAAATTTTCAAGGGAGATTTGGATAAGAACGGGGGCTTGACTACACTCCAGTTCCCCGACGCATGCCACCCGAGCACGTGTTGCGGTGTCCCTTCCCCGCTCCCGATAGTTGAGCGTACCGGCAGCCGAAGCACCCGGCTGTCAGGGCAATTTAATTCGATTGCCACGGAGAGAACGATGCTGAGTCCGCATGAATTCGCCACGCTGCTGCTCGTCAAGGATGCCCCTAACCAAGTCGACATGGACCGCGAAGAGCTCGACGCGCTGCTCGAGCAACAGCTCGTGCAACTCGAGAGCCTCGCTTCCGGCCATCAGCAATGGCGTCTGACCGAGTCAGGCGACTCGGCCATCAAGGCCATCAAACGGTTTTCCTAGCTTCGATTTCTCTTGCAAGACCCGGCGCCGCCCGCTCGCGGCACGGCGCCGCGGGATGCGCGCACCTTTCGTGCCGGTCGGGCGCCCGGTGCGACGCGCCGCTCGGCCCTTGACCTGACCCCTTCGCCTTAGCCGCCGCGCAACGTCGGATCGACGCTCGCGCGCCAATCGATCGCCTTCACGCGCTCACCGTTGAAAAACGTGGCCCAGTCGCCGCGCCCCTGGGCACCGTGCGACCCGAGCGCAGCATGATGCTCGGCGATCCCGCGCTCGAACGCGCAGTATTCGTCTTTTGAAACGCGCCCGTGCCGATAGGCCACGTAGGCATCGAAAAACGCCGAATAAACGGCCGGACCGTCCTCGCCGTATTCGGCCACCGGGCCGCACTCCTGCTGCAGCGCCGTGAACGATGGCCTGACGAACACCACGCCCGCGCAGCCGGCGAGCAGCACCGCCGCTGCACCTGCCGCTGCCATCACCACTTTTGCCTTGGTTGCACTCATCGCCGACCTCGCACGAAATTTCCCGAGATGTTAGCCGCGTTCGCGGCTGATACGACCGTTCGCATGCGCGGTTCGCATCCGAACCTTATTCTCGATCTTTACTTTTTCGATAATGTTCGATAGATTTCGCAAACGAACATGATAGGTTCGCTTTATTTTCCATCATAGCCGTCTGGCATACAGGGGACAGCGCAAGTGACGCAAGGCAGCCGATACGATCTACTCGTCGTGGGCGGCGGGATCAATGGCGCGGGTATCGCGCGCGATGCCGCAGGGCGCGGCCTGTCCGTGCTGCTGGTCGAGCAAGACGATCTGGCATCGCACACGTCTTCGTCGAGCACGAAGCTCATCCATGGCGGCCTGCGCTATCTCGAATACAAAGAATTCGGGCTCGTTCGCAAGGCGCTGCAGGAGCGTGAGACGCTGCTGCGTGCCGCGCCACACATCATGTGGCCGCTGCGCTTCGTGATGCCGCACATGCCGAACCTGCGTCCGGCCTGGCTGATCCGGGCGGGCCTGTTCCTTTACGATCACCTTGCCCGGCGTGAACTGCTGCCGGGCTCGCGCGGCATCGTCATGCGCCGCCATCCGGCGGGCGCGCCGCTCGTCGATTCGATCGCGCGCGGTTTCGTCTACTCGGACGGCTGGGTCGACGATGCGCGCCTCGTCGTGCTCAATGCCCTCGATGCGGCCGAACGCGGCGCGACGGTCGCCACGCGCACGAAGCTCGTCTCGGCCGTGCGTGCGGGCGGCGAATGGCACGCACAATTGCTGCGCGCCGATGGCACGCGGTTTGATATCCGCGCCGGCGCGCTCGCGAACGCGGCAGGGCCGTGGGTCGGCCAGCTGCTGCACAATGCCTTGGGCCGCGGCGCGCACTACAGCGTCCGGCTCGTGAAAGGCAGCCACATCGTCACGCGGCGCCTGTTCGAGCACGACCACGCCTACATCTTCCAGAACCCCGATAAGCGCATCATCTTCGCGATTCCTTACGAACGCGAGTACACGCTGATCGGCACGACCGACGTCGAATACCACGGCGACCCGGCGCAGGTGGCGATCAGCGAAGACGAAACGCGCTACCTGTGCGATTCGATCAACCGCTACTTCAAGCGCAAGATCAGCCCGACCGACGTTTGCTGGACCTACGCGGGCGTGCGTCCGCTGCTCGAAGAGGAAGGTGCGGACAATCCTTCCGCCGTCACGCGCGACTACAAGCTCGAGCTCGATGCCCCCGCCGGCGAGGCACCGCTCCTGTCGGTGTTCGGCGGCAAGATCACGACGTTTCGCAAGCTCGCCGAGGAAGCCGTCGACCTGCTGGGTCCGACGATCGGCCTCACGGCGCGCACCTGGACCGCGGGTGCGCCGCTGCCGGGCGGCGACATCGCCAATGCGCAATTCGAGCCGTTCGCCGCACGCTTCGCGAGCGAGCACCCCTGGCTGCCGGCCGACCTGGCACGCCGCTATGCGCGCGCCTACGGCACCCGCGCCACGCGCGTGATCGGTCAGGCGAAGACGCTGGCCGACCTCGGCCATGCGTTCGCGCCAGGCATTCACGAATGCGAGCTGCGCTACCTGCGCGACGTCGAATGGGCCCGCTCGGCCGATGACGTACTATGGCGCCGCTCGAAGCTCGGTCTGCATCTTGCACCGGGCACGCTGAGCGCCGTGCGCGCCGACATCGACGACTGGTTCGCCCATTCGCCGGCCGCGTCTGCCTCGCTGCCGCATACGGCCTAGCCGCTCGCGGCCGAACGCCGCGAGCAGGCAGACAGCGCGCAACGCACCACGCACGAAGACCCTTTTCACGCAGCACCCGCAGGACGCGCTTTACCACCAGGAGCGTCGCGCTCGCGAGCGCGGCGAATTACGACAACGAACGGAGAAGAGACAATGCAGGATCAATACATCCTCGCGCTCGACCAAGGCACCACGAGCTCCCGCGCGATGCTCTTCGATCGAAAAGGCAACATCGTTTCGGTCGCTCAAAAAGAATTCCGCCAGATCTATCCGCATCCGGGCTGGGTCGAGCACGATCCTCAGGAAATCTGGTCGACGCAAGCCGGCGTCGCCGCTGAAGCCGTCACGCGCGCGGGCCTGAACGGCACGTCGATTGCCGCGATCGGCATCACGAACCAACGCGAAACGACCATCGTCTGGGATCGCGAAACGGGTCAGCCGATCTACAACGCGATCGTCTGGCAAGACCGCCGCACGGCCGAGCTGTGCGACGAGCTGAAGGCGCAAGGGCTCGAGGAGAAAGTGCGCGCGAAGACGGGCCTGCCGATCGACGCGTACTTCTCGGCCACCAAGATCCGCTGGATTCTCGATAACGTCGAAGGCGCGCGCGAGAAGGCCAAGCAAGGCAAGCTCGCGTTCGGCACGGTCGACAGCTGGCTGGTCTGGAACTTCACGAAGCACGCGCTGCACATCACCGACGTGACGAACGCATCGCGCACGATGCTGTTCAACATCCACACGATGCAGTGGGACAACGACCTGCTCGAAGCGCTCGACATTCCGCGCAGCATGCTGCCCGAAGTGCGCTCGTCGTCGGAGCTCTACGGCACGACGGTCACGACCGTGTTCGCCTCGAAGATTCCACTGGCCGGCATCGCGGGCGACCAGCAGGCCGCGCTGTTCGGCCAGATGTGCACGAAGTCGGGCATGGTGAAGAACACCTACGGCACCGGCTGCTTCCTGATGATGAACACCGGTACGAAGCCGATCGAGTCGAAGAACAACCTCATCACGACGGTCGCCTGGAAGATCGGCAACGAAGTGAACTACGCGCTCGAGGGCAGCATCTTCATCGCCGGCGCCGTGGTGCAGTGGTTGCGCGACGGGCTCGGCATCATCAAGACCTCGGCTGAAGTCGAAGCACTGGCGGCCAGCGTTGCGCACAGCGACGGCGTCTACCTCGTGCCGGCATTCGCGGGCCTGGGTGCACCGCACTGGAATCCGCGCGCACGCGGCACCGTGTTCGGCATGACGCGCGGCACGACGAACGCGCACGTCGCTCGCGCAGCACTCGATTCGATCGCGTATCAATCGCTCGACGTGCTCAAGGCGATGGAAGCCGACTCGGGTATCCGCATCGGCGAACTGCGCGTGGACGGCGGCGCTTGCGCGAACAACCTGCTCATGCAGTTCCAGGCCGATCTGCTCGGCGTCTCGACCGTGCGTCCGCGCATCAGCGAAACGACGGCGCTCGGCGCGGCCTATCTGGCAGGCCTCGCGGTCGGCTATTGGCAGAACGTCGGCGAAGTCGAGAGCCAATGGCAACTCGACAAGCGCTTCTCGCCCGCGATGGAGCGCGCGAACGTCGACGGGTGCCTGGCCGGCTGGCAGCGCGCGGTCACGGCCGCGAAGGCCTGGGCCGACGCGAGCTGATTCTCATCGCCCACTGGCGGCGCGCGCCGCCGCCAGTGGGCGATGATGCGGACCAGCCGGCTCACGCCGGCTGTCCCCGACACAATTTACACAACACATAGACAAACCGGAGACAACCATGTCGCCTTTAATCGCGGAATTCCTCGGCACAGCCTTGCTCGTGCTGCTCGGCAACGGTGCCGTCGCCAACGTGCTGCTCGCGCGCACCAAGGGCAAAGGCGCCGACCTCATCGTCATCGTCTGGGGCTGGGCAATGGCCGTGTTCGTCGCCGTCTACGTGACGGCCTCGTCGAGCGGTGCGCACCTGAACCCGGTCGTCACCGTGAGCCTCGCGATCGCCGGCAAGTTCGCCTGGAGCAAGGTCGCAGGCTACGTGGCGGCACAAATGCTGGGCGGCATGGCCGGTGCATTCGTCGTCTGGCTCGCTTATCGCCAGCACTTCTCGGCCACCGAGGACGCCGACATCAAGCTCGCCTGCTTCTGCACGGCGCCTGCGATTCGCAGCGTGGTGCACAACGTCCTGACCGAAATGATCTGCACGTTCGTGCTGATCCTCGGCGTGCTGTACCTGGCCTCGCCGCAAGTGGGCCTGGGCGCCCTCGACGCACTGCCCGTCGGCCTGCTCGTGCTCGGCATCGGCATCTCGCTGGGCGGCGCGACCGGCTACGCGATGAGCCCCGCGCGTGACCTCGCGCCGCGCATCATGCACGCGCTGCTGCCGATCCCGGGCAAGCGCAACAGCGACTGGCGCTACTCGTGGATCCCCGTCGCCGGCCCGCTCGCGGGCGGCGCGCTGGCCTCGCTGCTCTATCTGCACATCCATTGAGACGGCTATCTCGGACGACCGAGCGGTCGTTCGAGAGCGAATTAAGTAAGCGCAAAATAAGAGAGCGTCGCACGTGCATTGCTCGTATCATTGGCATCTCATAGACAAAAAAGCATGCCAACGGTTGGGCCGACCACACGCGTGCGCTCTCTTTCATGTTCGATCATCTCATCTGCGACTGCGACGGCGTGCTCGTCGACAGTGAAGTCATCGCCGACCGGGTGCTGGTTCAATCGTTGGTCGACGCATTTCCCGGCATCGACTTCGAAGTCGCCGCCAAAGCGGCTTTCGGCCAACAGATCTCCGCTTTTCTCGCCGACCTCGAAACGCGCTTCGGCATCGACATTCCCGACGATTTTCTTGCCACGGTCGAGCGCAATATCGACGCCGAGCTCAAGCGTTCGCTCGCCCCGATCACGGGTGTGCGCGATGCGCTGGGACGCGTGCCGCTGCCGGCGGCCGTCGTCTCGAACAGCGGTCTGGCGCGCGTGGCCGCCTCGCTGCGTCGCGCAGGCTTGACCGATCTGTTCGGCCCGCGCCTGTTCAGTGCCGAACAGGTGCGTCGGCCCAAACCCCACCCTGATGTCTATTTGCACGCCGCGCAGCAGCTCGGCGTCGAGCCGTCGCGCTGCATCGTCGTCGAAGACAGCGTGACGGGCCTCAATGCCGCGCGCGCGGCCGGCATGAAGACGATCGCGTTCGTCGGCGCGAGCCACGTGCCGAAAGGCTATGCACAGGTACTGCGCAACCTCGGCGTCACACGCATCATCGAGCACATGGAACAGCTGCCGGAAATGATCGCAGCGGGCTTGCGCGGGGAATTCGGGGAGTTGCAGTCGTAAGACGGGCAAGACGGGCGTGAGCGCGAGGGCACCCCAACCGCCCTCGCTATCCTCTGTACGCCGGCAGCGCGCCGGCACCACCACCGTGCGCTGGCACCGCCGGCTTCGCCTGTGCGGCGCTTACGCCAGCTCGACGCAGCGCTCGCGTTCGGCTGCCGCTGCCAGCGTGCGGCGGAACGCGACGAGCTCCTCGACCGTCAGAATCGGCATGCCTTGCGCCGCCGCGAAACGGTCGACGTCGCTGCCGCGCATCATCGTGCCATCGGGATTCATCAGCTCACAGAGCACACCAGCCGGCTTCAAGCCCGCCAGAATCGCCAGATCGACCGTGCCCTCGGTGTGGCCGCGGCGTGCGAGCACGCCGCCCGGCACCGCGCGCAGCGGAAACACGTGGCCTGGGCGCACGATGTCCTCGGGCTTGGCGCCGTCGGCAATGGCGGCCTTGATCGTCGTCACGCGGTCGGCAGCCGACACGCCGGTCGTCACCCCCTCACGCGCTTCGATCGATACCGTGAACGCCGTGCCGTGCCGGCTTTCATTCTGCGCGACCATCGGCGGCAATTCGAGCGCGCGCACCGTTTCGTCGGTCAAGCACAGGCAGACGATGCCGCTGCACTCGCGGATCAACAGCGCCATCGTCGGGACGCTCAAGCGGTCGACCGCGACGATCAGGTCGGCTTCGTTCTCGCGGTCGTCGTCGTCGAGCAGCACGACGGCTTGGCCCGCGCGCAATGCGTCGAGCGCGGCAGCGATGCGCGGCGGAACCGGGACGGCCCCGGATTGCAGCAAGGGAAGTTCGGCGAACGCCGTAGAAACGGATAAGGACATATGAAACGCTCCTCGCAATCAAAAATGGGCGAAAAACGTTTCAGGGCATCGCAAACAGACAGAACGACGCCTCACCGCCGCCAGGCTCGAGGGCCGCGCGGCACGTGAAGTGACGAACGTGACTATCTGCGCATCTTCTTCCATCCGGACTGTAACCGTCGGCTCTGGCTTCTAACCAGATCTGCTGACCCCGCGCGAACGGCGTAAAGCCGATTTCCGCGCGGGCGCTCGCGGGCTCACCGGCACATGGCCGGCCTACCGCCGGTGGGGAATTTCACCCCGCCCTGAAGACGCACTGAATGTTGCCGGATGACCGGCGTGAAAGAGCATACAACAGACGTGAATCGCTTGCAGCGAAGCAACCCTCGGCTCGACCGCGGGCTCTAAAAGCGGCCCGCCTGACCAGGCGACCCAGCCCGCGGGCGACAGCAAGCGCGCTCAGCACACGCGTTCGGGCACGGGCGCGGCTTCGTGCTTGCCGCGCACGCCATCCAGACGCGCGGCCAGCGCCGTAACAACGAGCGCCGCCAGCGAGACGGCCGCCGCCACCCACGGCAGCGCATCGAGACCGAGCCCGTGCGTGAGGGCCAGTCCGCCGAGCCACGCGCCGGCCGCATTGCCGACGTTGAACGCGCCGATGTTCAGCGTCGAGGCCAGATGCGGTGCATGCCGGGCCTTTTCGACGACGCGCATTTGCAGCGGCGGCACGGTCGCGAACGCGAAAATGCCCCATACGAACACGGTGACGGCCGCCGCCACGGGCAGATGGCTGGTCTTGGCGAACACGCCCATGACGAGCGCGAGCGCGACTAGCATGCCCATCAGCGAAGGCATCAGCGCACGATCGGCGAGCTTGCCGCCCACGACGTTGCCGACCGTGAGCCCCGCGCCGAACAGCACGAGGATCAGTGTGACCGCGCGCGGCGAGAAGCCGGTAACCTGCTCGAGGATCGGCGCGATGTAGGTGAACACGACGAACACGCCGCCGAAGCCGAGCACCGTCATGGCCAGCGCAAGCCAAACCTGCGGCTCCTTGAGCACGCGCACTTCACGCGCGAGACCAACGGGCCCCGAGTCGTGACGATTGGGCACGAGCGCCGTGACGCCGGCGAACGCGAGCACGCCGAGGCCTGCGACGATCCAGAACGACATGCGCCAGCCGAAGTTCTGTCCGACGAAGGTACCGAATGGCACCCCCAGCACATTGGCCAACGTCAGGCCCGTGAACATCAGCGCAATCGCGCTCGCCTGCTTCTCGCGCGGCACGAGCGAGGCCGCGACGACGGCGCCGATGCCGAAGAACGAGCCGTGCGCAAACGACGTGACGATGCGCGCGATCATCAGCATGCGGTAGTCACCGGCGGCCGCGCACAGCACATTGCCGACGATGAACACGGCCATCAAAAGCTGCAGCGCGGCCTTGCGCGGCAGCCGGCTCGTCAGCACGGCGAGTATGGGTGCACCCACCGCGACGCCGAGCGCATAGCCCGACACGAGCAGGCCCGCAGAAGGAATGGAGACGGCCAGATCGTGCGCGACCTCGGGTAGCAGGCCCATGATCACGAATTCGGTCGTACCGATGGCAAAGGCGCTCAACGCGAGCGCGAGCAGGGGAATGGGCATGGATGCGGTCCGATACGAGGAGATGGAGACGGGGACAGGAGACCGCCGTATTCTCGCGACGCTGCGCCGATTTGATAATTGGCCTATCGTTTGAATCATTTTCAATTGAAATCGAATAAACGATGGACAGACTCGGCGACATCCGGCTTTTCGTCGAAGCCGCCCGCCTGGGAGGCATCTCCGCGGCGGGCCGCAAGCTAGGTGTGACACCGGCTGCGGCCAGTGCGCGCCTCGCCAAGCTCGAAGCGGCGCTCGCCACGCGCTTGTTCGAGCGCACGACGCGCCAGCTGCGGCTCACCGACGAGGGGCGCCTGTACCTGCGCCACTGCATGCAGGCCCTGCAAGCGCTCGACGATGCCGACGCGGCCTTGCAGGCGGGCCGCAACGTCGTGAGCGGCAAGATCCGCATCTCGACCACGTCGGATTTCGGCCGCAATCTGCTGATGGCGTGGCTCGACGAATTCAACGCGCTGCACCCTGACGTCACGTTCGCGCTGTCGCTATCGGATTCGGTTTCGGACTTGCTCAATGACGATCTGGACCTTGCGATCCGCTTCGGCGCGCCGCGCGAAGACTGTTCACTGGTCGCGCGTCGGCTCGCATCGAACCGGCGCGTGCTCGTCGCTTCGCCCGACTACCTGGCCCGCCACGGCAGGCCGACCTCGCCGGCCGATCTGGCGCGCTTTGACTGCATCGTGCTCGTCATCGCGTCGGGGCCGCTCAACGAATGGCGCTTCGTGCGCGGCGACGAAACGGAGCAGTACACGGTGCCGCTCGAGCGCTCGCGCGAGACGAATGACGGGGCCGTCACGCGCACGTGGGCCATCGACGGCTATGGCATCGTGTTGAAGTCCTTGTGGGATATCGACGCCGATCTGCGGACGGGCAGGCTTCAGGTGGTGCTGCCCGAGTGGCGCTATGCGCCCGATTCGCCGCTGCACGCCCTGTTTCACCGCAATCGCTATCGGCCGCCACGCGTGCGCGCGCTGCTCGACTTTCTGATCGAGCGGTTCGCGTGCGTCGAGCGCGACTGGGCAGGGCTGCCCGGCATCGACGCGGCCGCGGGCGGGCCGCCCGCGGCGCCCGGAAAAGCCGAGCGGCTATAATATTCATTTCCCCCTAACGCCCCCAGGTCAACCACTGCGAACGGCGAGTTTCATGATCAAGAAAGTGTATGTAAAGACCTTCGGCTGCCAGATGAACGAGTACGACTCCGACAAAATGGTCGACGTGCTCGGTGCCGCCCAAGGTCTCGTCAAGACCGACTCCCCCGAAGACGCGGATGTCATCCTCTTCAACACCTGCTCCGTACGCGAAAAGGCGCAGGAAAAGGTCTTCTCCGACCTCGGCCGCGTACGCGAGCTCAAGGAAGCGCGCCCCGATCTCGTGATCGGCGTGGGCGGCTGCGTGGCGAGCCAGGAAGGCGCGTCGATCGTTGCGCGTGCCCCGTACGTCGACCTGGTGTTCGGTCCGCAGACGCTGCACCGCCTGCCGCAGATGATCGAAGCGCGCCGCACGAGCGGCCGTCCGCAAGTCGACATCACGTTCCCCGAGATCGAGAAGTTCGACCATCTGCCGCCCGCGCGTGTCGAAGGCCCGAGCGCGTTCGTCTCGATCATGGAAGGCTGCAGCAAATACTGCAGCTACTGCGTCGTGCCGTACACGCGCGGCGAGGAGGTCTCGCGCCCGCTCGACGACGTGCTGACCGAGATCGCGGGCCTGGCCGACCAGGGCGTGCGCGAAGTCACGCTGCTGGGCCAGAACGTGAACGCGTATCTCGGCGCGCTGACGGCCGGCTCGTCCGAGATCGCCGATTTCGCGACGCTGATCGAATACGTGGCCGAGATTCCCGGCATCGAACGCATCCGCTATACGACGTCGCATCCGAAGGAATTCACGCAGCGCCTCATCGATACCTACGCGAAGGTCGACAAGCTCGTCTCGCATCTGCACTTGCCTGTGCAGCACGGCTCGGACCGCATCCTGATGGCGATGAAGCGCGGCTATACGGTGCTCGAATACAAGTCGGTGATCCGCCGGCTGCGCGCGATTCGTCCCGACCTGTCCCTGTCGACCGACATCATCGTCGGCTTCCCGGGCGAAACCGACGCCGACTTCGACATGACGATGAAGCTCGTCGACGAGATGAGCTACGACACGAGCTTTTCGTTCATCTACAGTCCGCGTCCCGGCACGCCGGCCGCGAACCTGCACGACGACACGCCGCGCGAAGTCAAATTGAAGCGCCTGCAGCACCTGCAGGCCACGATCGATGCGAACGTCGTGCGCATCAGCGAGTCGATGGTCGGCAACGTCGAGCGCATTCTCGTCGAGGGCCCGTCGCGCAAGGACCCGAGCGAGCTCGCGGGCCGCACCGCGAACAATCGTGTCGTCAACTTCCCGGCGCCCGTCGCCTCGCATGCGCGCCTGATCGGTCAGATGATCGACGTGCGCATCAACCACGCCTACCCGCATTCGCTGCGCGGCGAGCTCGTGCTTGCCTAACATGCGGATCTCTGAGCCTAAGGATCGTTCGTTCGCCTTGAAGACCGCCCAGCCTCTGGAATTCACCGCACCGCGCGACGACAACGCGCGTCTTGCCAACCTGTGTGGGCCGCTCGACGAAAACCTGCGGCAAATCGAGCAAGCCCTCGACGTGACGCTGCAACGGCGCGGCCATCGCATCGCGATCCGCGGCCGGGGCGCCAAGCTCGCACTAGGCGCGCTCGAGACGTTCTACAACCGCGCGCGCGAGCCACTGTCGGTCGACGACATCCAGCTCGCGCTCGTCGAGACGCGCCACCCGGGCCATCGCGGCAAGGCCGACAACGATGGCGAACTCGAAGCGCCCACGCGCTATGACCCGGACCATCCGTTCGACGAGCCGGCCCGCCTCGACGACGAAAGCGTCGAAGAGCAGCTCGGGCCGAAGCTCTACACGCGCCGCGCCGATTTGCGCGGCCGCACGCCCGCGCAGCGCGACTATCTGAAGCAAATCCTGTCGCATGACGTGACGTTCGGCGTCGGCCCGGCCGGGACCGGCAAGACGTACCTAGCCGTCGCCTGCGCCGTCGACGCGCTCGAGCGCGACCAGGTCAAGCGCATCGTGCTGACACGCCCGGCCGTCGAAGCGGGCGAGCGCCTCGGTTTTCTGCCCGGCGATCTCGCGCAAAAGGTCGACCCGTACCTGCGGCCGCTTTATGACGCGCTGTACGACCTGCTCGGCTTCGACAAGACGGCCAAGATGTTCGAGCGTCAGATGATCGAGATCGCGCCGCTCGCTTACATGCGTGGACGCACGCTCAATCATGCCTTCATCATCCTCGACGAAGCGCAGAACACCACGCCCGAGCAAATGAAGATGTTCCTCACGCGGATCGGCTTCGGCTCGAAGGCGGTAGTGACCGGCGATACGACACAGGTCGACCTGCCGCGCGGCGCCAAGAGCGGGCTCATCGAAGCGCAGCAGGTGCTCGCGAACGTACGTGGCATCGCGCTCACGCGCTTTACGAGTGCCGACGTCGTGCGTCACCCGCTCGTCGCGCGCATCGTCGAGGCCTACGACAAACATGCCAAGCATGACGACGTGCCTCGATTGGAAGGGCGCTGACGCCGCATGAGCCACCCGCCCAAACTGACGCTGTCGCTGCAATTTCCCGCGTCCAAGGCCTATCCCGAGCACAAGGCCCTGCTCACGCGCGCACGCGTGGGCAACTGGATCAAGGCCGCGCTGTTCGCCGACGGCGAGCTGACCGTGCGCTTCGTCGACGCCGACGAAGGCCGCACGCTCAACCGCACGTATCGCGGCAAGGACTACGCGACGAACGTGCTGACGTTCGCCTATGCCGAGCACGAAGACGATCCGGTCTCCGGCGATCTGATCATCTGCTGCCCCGTCATCGAGCAAGAAGCGGCCGAGCAAGGCAAACCGCTCGAGGCACACTATGCGCACATGATCGTGCACGGCACGCTGCACGCCCAGGGCTACGACCACGAGGTCGACGACGAAGCGCAGGAGATGGAGGCGCTCGAAACCGACATCCTCGGCCGCCTCGGCTTTGCCGATCCCTACGCGGACCGCGATCGCTGACGATGGCCCGCGCGAGCGCCTCTACTCCGCTTGTCGACTCCGACGGTTGCGAGGACCTCGCACCCTTGCCGCGCCCATACCCGCCCTCGCTCGGCGAAGCGCGGCTGCTCTCCGATGGAGAGCTTGCGGCCTCACTGGCCTGCATGCTGAAGGACTGGGACGGAGCAAGCGATCTGTGGCTGTTCGGCTATGGCTCGCTGATCTGGAACCCCGGCATGCCGACAGCCGAAAGCGTGCGCGCATGCGTGCGCGGTTATCACCGCGGCTTATATCTGTGGTCACGCGTGAACCGCGGCACGCCCGAGCAGCCCGGCCTCGTGCTGGCCCTCGATCGCGGCGGCTCGTGCACGGGCATCGCGTTCCGGCTAGCCGGCGCGACGGCCATGCCACACCTCGAAGCGCTGTGGCTGCGCGAAATGGCAATGGGCTCGTACCGGCCCGCCTGGCTGCCGTGCCTGCTTGCCGATGGCCGGCGCGTGCCGGCACTGGCCTTCGTGATGCGCCGCGACGTCCCTACCTACACCGGCAAGCTGCCCGATGCGATCGTGAAGACCGTCTTTGGCTGTGCGCGCGGACGCTATGGCACGACACTCGACTACGTGAGCCGCACCGTCGAAGCGCTGCGCGCGAGCGGCATGCCCGACCGCGCACTCGAAGCACTGCTCAAGCGGTGCGTCTAGCGCTCAGCGGGCGCACGAAGCGCGGTAGTCAGATACCGAAGAACGCGGCCCCGCCGACGAGCACGCCAAAGCCCGCGACGCCGAGCGCGGCGCCGAGCAGCCAGCGGCGGCGCGTGAGCAGCGTGATCGCCGCAAGCGAGATCGCGATTTGCGTGAGCGTCGTGGCCTGCGCCCAGCGGTGGTGCATGTGCAGTTGCCGCTCGCTGGCCTCATCGGCTTCGGTCACGGCCTTCTCGAGCGACTCTGCCTGGGTGCGGATCGCCGTTTTCTGCTGCTGATACTTGGCGATGTCGGCGTTGAATTTGGCGATGCCTTTCGGGTCGCTTGCGACGAGCGCGGCGCCGAGCTCGGCCAGGTTCTGCTTCTCGCCCTTGGCCTGGTAGTAGCTCCACTGATTGGCTGCCTCGGTCTTGCGAATGGCTGCCTCGTTCTTGTAAAACAGCGCGAGCCCTTCGGTGGAACCGCCCTGGTACGAAAAAATGGCGCCAATCGTTGCCAGCACGGCCGTCATGACAGCCACACGGCCCGCGAACGAATCTTGCGTGCCATGGTGAGCACCATGCCCGGCATCTTCGACCGCTTCTTCGTGCGGTCCACGCACTTCGAACTCTTCCGACATATTTCCTTCGCGCAATCAGGGTAGAAAAGAATGGTGAGACTTGGCACGCCGATCAAATGGCCGCCTGCAGCGCGACTTTAGCAGCTGACACGGCGAAAATGGCAGTTGGCGTGCCTGGTGTATCCTTAACTCTCCGCTTACCACGCGCCCGGTCGTCTCGGGCGCAACACCATGAACGAACCCTATCCCAGTCGACGCCATACCGACAAACCGCACGAAAAACGCTCCTTGCTCGAGCGTCTGACCGATCTCATCTCGCCTGAGCCCGAATCGCGCAGCGAATTGCTCGAAATCCTCCAGGATGCGCACGAGCGCAATCTCATCGACGCCGATTCGCTGTCGATGATCGAGGGCGTGTTCCAGGTCTCCGATCTCTGCGCGCGCGACATCATGATCCCGCGCGCCCAGATGGACGCCATCAACATCGAGCAGAGCCCCGCTGAATTCATCCCGTTCGTGCTCGAAAAAGCACACTCGCGCTACCCCGTCTACGAAGGCAACCGCGACAACATCATCGGCGTGTTGCTCGCCAAGGACCTGCTGCGCTACTACGCGGAAGAGGAATTCGACGTGCGCGGCATGCTGCGGCCCGCGGTGTTCATCCCGGAGGCCAAGCGCCTGAACGTGCTGCTGCACGACTTTCGCGTGAACCGCAACCACATCGCGATCGTCGTCGACGAATACGGCGGCGTGGCGGGGCTCATCACGATCGAGGATGTGCTCGAGCAGATCGTCGGCGACATCGAGGACGAATACGACTTCGACGAAGAAGCCGACAACATCATCCCCTCGCCCGACGGCCGCTACCGTGTGCGCGCCCTCACCGAGATCGAACAGTTCAACGAGACGTTCGGCACCCATTACTCCGACGAGGAAGTCGATACGATCGGCGGGCTCGTCACGCACCATTTCGGCCGCGTCCCGCACCGCGGCGAGCGCGTACGCATCGACGACCTGATCTTCGAGGTGCTGCGCGCCGATGCCCGGCAGATCCACATGCTGCTCGTGCGGCGCGACCCGCTCGCGGGCCAGCGCGAACGCGAAGCGCAACACGTACAGACCTGACCGCAGCGCCAGCAGGTGCCGGCGCGCTTTGGCACGCGCCCGGCCCTTCGATGCCTGAACCGCCACCGCCGAACACCCTACAACGTCGATGTCCACCCGTCTGCGCGAAAGCGTCCCTCCCTCCCCACCCGACGCCGTCGTCGTGAGCCGGACGCTGCCGCGCTGGCATTACCTCGCCGCGTTGGCCGCCGGCGCGGCCAACACGTTGTCGTTCGCGCCGACCCCGCACGGCGGCTGGCTCGAAATCGCGGTCTTCGTCTTCCTCTATGCGTGGCTCACGCGCACGACCGGCTGGAAAAGCGCCGCGCTCACAGGCGGTGCGTTCGGCTTCGGCAATTTCGTGACCGGCGTCTGGTGGCTCTATGTCAGCATGCACGACTACGGCGGCATGGCCGCGCCGCTGGCGCTTGCCGCGCTCGTGCTGTTTTCGCTCTACCTCGCGCTGTATCCGGCCTTCTCGGCGGGGCTCTGGTCGTTTTGCGCGGGCCATGCCGGCAATGGCAAGCATGACGTGCGCCCATTCGCGCCGACCTGGCACGGCGCGCTTGCATTCGCGAGCGCCTGGGCGCTCGGCGAATGGCTGCGCGGCACCGTGTTCACGGGCTTTCCGTGGCTCGCTAGCGGCTATGCGCAAGCGGACGGCCCGTTCGCGGGCTTTGCGCCGCTCGTCGGCACGTACGGCATCGGCTGGGTGCTCGCGCTCGTCGCGGCGCTGCTCGTGCAAGCGCTGCACTCCACTGCACGACGCAGTGGGCCGCGCCGCGTAGGGGCCGGCACGGCCATGCCGGTCGTGCTCGCACTGGCGCTGATGGCGGCCGGCTTGCTGCTGCCCCGTGTGACGTGGACGCTACCGGCCAACGCGCCGCTGACCGTGCGCATCCTGCAAGGCAACGTGAAGCAGGAGATGAAGTTCGACGAAGCCGGCGTGCGTGACGCCCTCGCGCTGTACCAGAAGATGATCACCGAGAAGCCGGCCGATCTCGTCGTCACGCCCGAAACCGCCATTCCGATGCTGCCCGAACAGTTTCCCGAACCGTTCGCGCACGCGCTGCGTACGTTTGCCGACACGACGGGCACCTCGATGCTGCTCGGCGCGTTCGGCGCCACGCTGGGCGAGGGCGGCCAATACACGGACGAAACCAACAGCCTGTACGGCGTGACGCCGGACACGGCGGGGCTCTACCGCTACGACAAGCACCATCTCGTGCCGTTCGGCGAATTCGTGCCGTGGGGCTTTCACTGGTTCGTGCAGCTCATGAACATCCCGCTCGGCGACCTCGCGCGCGGCACGCCCGTGCAGAAGGCATTCGTCGTGCACAACCAGCCCGTGGCCGTCGACATCTGCTACGAGGACATCTTCGGCGAGGAGATCGCGCGTACGCTGCGCGACGCGGCAGTCCCCGCTGGCGTGCTGATCAACACGTCGAATCTGGCCTGGTTCGGCAATACGATCGCGCTCGATCAGCATCTGCAGATGGCCCGCATGCGCACGCTCGAAACGGGCCGCCCGATGCTGGCCGCCACGAACACGGGCGCGACGGCGGCCATCGATGCACACGGCCGCGTCATCGCGCGCCTGCCGGCATTTACGGTCGGCTCGCTCGACGTCGCGATCCAGGGCACGGCCGGCCTCACGCCGTATATCACGAGCGGCAACAACACCGTACTGGCCGTCTCGCTGATCCTGCTGGCGTTCGGCTTCGCGTTCGGGCCGGCACGTAGCAAAGCGCGTCGGAAAGACGATCGACGCTGATCCGATATGCGCCGCTTGCTGGCAGCGATGCAGCGAAGTTAGCAAGCGGTCTGCAATCCGGTAAAATTCCTCGTTTTAGCACCGGGCTGCTCGGTGCGTCCGGTCGGCCCGCGCTCGTGCAGACCAGCTGCGCAGGGGCCACGCGCCCAGCGCATCGTCCCACGTGCGGCCCGCAAACCGGCCCATCCGCCGCCTCGCCTCAAAAGGCACGACATGCTCACGTTTCAGCAAATCATCCTGACGCTGCAATCCTATTGGGACAAGCAGGGTTGCGCGCTGCTCCAGCCGATCGACATGGAGGTCGGCGCGGGCACTTCGCACGTTCACACATTCTTGCGCGCCGTCGGCCCCGAGCCGTGGCGGGCCGCCTATGTGCAGCCGTCGCGCCGTCCGAAGGACGGCCGCTACGGCGACAACCCGAACCGCCTGCAGCACTACTACCAGTACCAGGTCGTGCTCAAGCCCGCGCCCGAGAACATTCTCGACTTGTACCTGGGCTCGCTCACGGCACTCGGCTTCGACCTCAAGCAGAACGACGTGCGTTTCGTCGAAGACGACTGGGAAAACCCGACGCTCGGCGCCTGGGGGCTTGGCTGGGAAGTGTGGCTCAACGGCATGGAAGTCACGCAGTTCACCTACTTCCAGCAAGTGGGCGGTCTCGACTGCAAGCCCGTGCTCGGCGAAATCACATACGGCCTCGAGCGGCTCGCGATGTATCTGCAAAAGGTCGAGAACGTCTACGACCTCGTATGGACCGAATGGGAGGAAATGGGCCCGAACGGTCCCGAGCTGCGTCGCCTCACCTACGGCGACGTGTACCACCAGAACGAGGTCGAGCAGTCGACCTACAACTTCGAGCACGCGAACGTCGACCTGCTGTTCACGCTGTTCAACAGCTACGAGTCGGAAGCCAAGCGCATGATCGAGATGCAACTCGCGCTGCCCGGCTATGAGCTCGTGCTCAAGGCGGCGCATACGTTCAACCTGCTCGATGCGCGCGGCGCGATCTCCGTGACCGAGCGCGCGGCCTACATCGGCCGCATTCGCGCGCTCTCGCGCCTCGTCGCGCAAGCCTATTACGAATCGCGCGAAAAACTCGGCTTCCCGATGCTCGGCAATCCCGTGCACGGCGTGCCGGGCCTCACGACGGACGACCAGGAAGCCGCGATGCCCGCATGGGCGCCGCCGCTGAAGGTCGAGCGCGCAATCGACCAGGAATGACGAGACCGAACAACATGAATCAAGCTCAAGCCACTCTGCTCGTCGAACTGTTGACCGAGGAATTGCCGCCGAAGGCGCTCGCGCGCCTGGGCGACGCGTTTGCCGAAGGCGTCGTCGAACGCCTTGCGGCGCGCGACCTGATCGACGGCACGCCGTCGTTCGAACGCTTCGCCACGCCGCGTCGCCTGGCCGTGCTGATCAAGAACGTGCGCGCCGTCGCGCCCGAGAAGCAGGTCCGCGAAAAGGTGCTGCCCGTATCGGTCGCGCTCGACGCGAACGGCCAGCCCACGCCGCCGCTCGCGAAGAAGCTGGCCGCGCTCGGCTTTCCCAACGCGACGCTCGCCGATCTCGAGCGCGCCTCGGATGGCAAGGCCGAAGCCTTCTTCCTGAACTATGCGGCACCGGGTGCCACGCTCGTCGACGGCTTGCAGGCCGTGCTCGACGAAGCACTCGTCAAGCTGCCGATCCCGAAGGTCATGACCTATCAGCGCCCCGACGGCACCAATGTGCAGTTCGTGCGCCCCGTGCAGCGGCTCACCGTGCTGCACGGCGAAGAGGTCGTGCCCGTCACGGCGTTCGGCATCGATGCCGGCGATACGACGATCGGCCACCGCTTCCTGTCGGACGGCCTCGTCGCGCTCCTGCATGCCGACGACTACGCAGCGACGCTGCGCACGAAGGGCCACGTTATCTCGAACCTCGCGGAGCGCCGCGAGCTCATCCGCACGCAGCTGCTGTCGCATGCCGGCGATGACCAGGTCGTGATGCCCGACGCGCTGCTCGACGAAGTGACGGCGCTCGTCGAATGGCCCACCGTCTACGAATGCCGCTTCGAGGACGAGTTCCTGCAAGTCCCGCAGGAATGCCTGATCCTCACGATGCAGACTAATCAGAAGTACTTCGCGCTGACCGATGCGGCAGGCAAGCTGCGCTCGCGCTTCCTGATCGTCTCGAACATCGAGACGAAGACGCCCGTCGAAATCGTCGAAGGCAACGAGCGCGTCGTGCGCCCGCGTCTGGCCGACGCCAAGTTCTTCTTCGAGCAGGACAAGAAAAAGCCGCTGGCCGACCGTGTGCCGTTGCTCGCGAACGTCGTCTATCACAACAAGCTCGGCTCGCAGCTGCAGCGCATCGAGCGCCTCGAAACGCTCACGCGCACGATCGCACCGCTCGTCGGCGCGGAACTGGAGCTGGCCGCGCGTGGCGCACGCCTGGCCAAGGCCGACCTGCTGACCGACATGGTCGGCGAGTTCCCCGAGCTGCAAGGCACGATGGGCACGTACTACGCGCGCCACGACGGCGAGTCCGAAGAAGTCGCGCTCGCCTGCACCGAGCACTACCAGCCGCGCTTCTCGGGCGATGCGCTGCCCACGACGCGCGTCGGCACGGCCGTCGCGCTGGCCGACAAGCTCGAGACGCTCGCCGGCATCTGGGGCATCGGCCTCGTGCCGACCGGCGAGAAAGACCCGTTCGCGCTGCGCCGCCACGCGCTGGGCGTGCTGCGCATCCTGATCGAGAAGCAGTTGCCGATCGATCTCGTTGACCTGTTGCGTGCGGCCTGCGGCGCATTCTCGAACGTGCCGCAAGTGACCGATTCGACCGATGCGCTGGTCGCATTCTTCATGGACCGCCTGCGCGGCCTGTTGCGCGAGCGCGGCTACTCGGCCGGCGAAGTCGACGCGGTGCTGAGCCTGAACCCGTCGCGCCTCGACGACGTGATCGCACGACTCGACGCCGTGCGCGAATTCACGGCGCTGCCCGAAGCGAGTGCGCTCGCGGCCGCCAACAAGCGCATCGCCAACATCCTGAAGAAGTCGGACGGTCAGGCGCCGCAGCAAATCGCCGAGCCGCTGCTCGTGGAGTCGGCCGAGAAGGCACTGTACGCCGAGCTCGAAGCCGTGACGCCGCGCGTGCGTGCGCACCTGTCGCAACGCGAATACACGGGGGCGCTGTCGGCGCTCGCGGCGCTGCGCGATCCCGTCGATACGTTCTTCAACGACGTGATGGTCAACACCGACGATGCGGCGCTGCGTGCGAACCGGCTCGCGTTGCTCGGCGCCCTGCACGAGCGCATGAACTACGTCGCCGACATCTCGAAGCTTGCAGCCTGACGCGGTACGGATCACGCCATGACCTCCAGCAAGAAACTAGTCATCCTCGATCGCGACGGGGTCATCAACGTCGATTCGGACGCGTTCATCAAGTCGCCAGACGAGTGGGTCGCGATCCCCGGCAGCCTCGAGGCCATCGCACGACTCAATCAGGCGGGCTACCGCGTGGCCGTGGCCTCGAACCAGTCGGGCATCGGGCGCGGCCTGTTCGACATGGCTGCGCTCAATGCGATGCACATCAAGATGCAGCGCGCGGTCGCGGCCGTCGGCGGGCGCATCGATGCCGTGTTCTTCTGCCCGCACACGGCCGAGGACCAATGCGAATGCCGCAAACCCAAGCCCGGCCTGCTGCAGATGATCGTCGAGCGTTTCGAGATCGACCCGCAAGTCACGCCCGTCGTCGGCGATTCGCTGCGCGATCTGCAAGCGGGCGCCGCGCTGGGCTTCCCGCCGCACCTCGTGCTGACGGGCAAAGGCAAGAAGACACTCGCGGCCGGCGGCCTGCCGGACGGCACGCGAGTCCACGATGACTTGAAAGCGTTCGCGCTGACGTTCCTCGCCGAACGACACGAGTAACGCCAACCGATCCACGATACCGATGCGCTTTCTCCGCTCGCTGCTGCTGTTCATCTTCTTCATCGTCTACACGGTTCCGTATGCGATCGCCTGCTTCATCGCGTTTCCGTTCATGCATGCGGACCGCCGCTACTGGATGGCGGCGGGCTGGTGCCGCTCGTCGATCGTCGTCGCGCGCCATCTGAACGGCATTCGCTATCGCGTCGAAGGCGTCGAGAACCTGCCCGACGGTCCGGCCGTGCTGTTGTCCAAGCACCAGTCGGCCTGGGAAACCATGGCGCTTCCCGCGCTGATGCCGCGTCCGCTGTGCTTCGTGTTCAAGCGCGAACTGCTTTACGTGCCGTTCTTCGGCTGGGCGCTCGGCCTGCTGAAGATGGTTCATATCGACCGCAAGGAAGGCAAATACGCGTTCGCGTCGGTCGTCAAGCAAGGCCGCCATCGCATGAACGAAGGGGCATGGGTCATCATGTTCCCCGAAGGCACGCGCACGCCGGTCGGCAAGCAGGGCAAGTACAAGACGGGCGGCGCACGCTTTGCCGTCGACACCGGTGCGCCCGTCGTGCCGATCGCGCACAATGCCGGACGTGTCTGGCCGCGCAATTCGTTCATCAAGTATCCGGGCATCGTCACGGTCTCCATCGGCAAGCCGATCGACTCGACGGGACTCACCCCCGATGAACTGAATACGCGCGTCGAGACGTGGATCGAAGCCGAGATGCGCCGCATCGATCCCGATGCGTACCGCAGCGCGGCCGATGCCGATCCTGCCCGCACGGCACGGATCTAGCCCCCGTTCACGCTACCGTGGCCGGCCCTGGCACCCACGCGTCGCGGCGCTCGCCCGGCGCGTGTCCCACACGTGTGGCACAGCTAATCCATGCCTAAGCCCGTTATGCCACGCGCCCCCAGCGCACTCGATCACCAGCAGCTCGACCTGCCGCTCTTTGCCGAGCCGGCGGACCCTACGTCGGCGCCCTCGCCGGCATCCACCGCCGCCGATACGTCGAGCCTGCCGGCCGGCGCCAAGCTGCGCCGCCTCACGCTGAACGGGCGCACGCTCGAATATGGCTTGAAGCGCTCGGCGCGCCGGACGATCGGCTTCACGATCGACGGCAACGGCCTCGTCATTACGGCACCGCGCTGGGTCACGCTGGCCGACATCGAAAGCGCGATCGTCGGCAAGGAGCGCTGGATCTTCGCGAAGCTCGCCGAATGGCAGACACGCACGGAACAGCGCGCCCTGCCGCGCATCGAATGGCGCGACGGCGCCCACATCCCGTATCTGGGCAAGCCCGTGCGCATCTCGCTGAATTCGCCGCACGGCGCGCTCGCGTTCGATACGGAGCAGGCGGCGCTGTCGCTCGCGCTGCCCGCACACGCGGACGCGCAGCAAATCAAGGATCGCGTGCAGGGCTGGCTGCAGAACGAAGCCAAACGCCTGTTCGGCGAGCGGCTCGCCGTCTACGCGCAAAAGCTCGGGGTGGGGTTCAAAGGCTATGCGCTGTCGTCGGCCGCGACGCGCTGGGGGAGTTGCTCGAGTGACGGCCGCATCCGCTTGAACTGGCGGCTCATCCACTTTCCGCTATCGATCATCGATTACGTGGTCGCACACGAGCTCGCGCATTTGCGCGAGATGAACCACAGCCCGCGCTTCTGGGAGACGGTCGAATCGATCTTTCCCGAATTCCGCGAGGCGCGGCACACGCTCAAGCATCATCCGCCGGAACTGCTGCCGGCCCTTTGAGTGCGTCGAGCGCGCAGGCCGCACCGTGCGGCCGGCAAGCCTTATTGCGCCTTCTTCTGAATGAATTCGATCTTGTAGCCGTCGGGATCGTTGATGAACGCGATCACCGTCGTGCCGTGCTTCATCGGGCCCGCTTCGCGCACGACGGTCCCGCCTTGCGCCTTGATACGCTCGCACGCCGCGTACGCATCGTCGACTTCGATCGCGATGTGACCGAACGCGTTGCCGTGATCGTAGGACTTCGTGTCCCAGTTGTGCGTGAGCTCGAGCACGGTGCCTTTGCTCTCGTCTTCGTAGCCGATGAAGGCCAACGTGAAGCGGCCGTCGGGATACTCCTGCCGGCGCAGCAGCTTCATGCCCAGCAGGTCCGAGTAAAACGCGATCGAGCGATCGAGATCGCCGACTCGCAGCATCGTATGCAGCAGACGCATCGTGAACTCCAGTTGCGTGAAAAAGGCGAATCTACCAAGAAAGCGGCGCGGCCGCTTGGCCCTGACGCGCGTACGGTCTCTCGGCGGACGTAAGCGCAATGCATAGCGATTTGCTATGTTAAGGCACTGTCGGCCTGCGCTACCGCGCACCGTGTCCGCCGTCACGGCGGATGGCCGTCGTACGGAAACGAGAACCGATTTCGCCTTGCCTGCCCGCCAAACGATCAATGAACACCACCGCCACCTCACTTGCCGGCCCAATCGCCACTCGTCGCGCGCCCGACGGCTTTGCCGTCATGCTGATGCTCCTGCTGTGCGCGATCTGGGGCTTTCAGCAGGTGGCGATCAAATCGACGAACGGCGCGCTCGGGCCGATCCTGCAAGCGGGCGTACGCTCGGCCATTGCGACCGTGCTCGTGTGGGCCTGGGCGCGCTCGCGCGGCACGCCGCTCTTTCGCGAAGACGGCACCCTTGGCGCCGGGTTGCTCGCGGGGCTGCTGTTCGCGGGCGAATTCGTCTGCATCTTCTTTGGGCTCACGTTGACGAGCGCCTCGCGCATGGCCGTGTTCCTTTATACGGCCCCTTGCTTCACGGCGCTCGGCCTGCACCTGTTCGTAGCCGGTGAGCGCATGCGGCGTATGCAGTGGATCGGTGTCGGGGTCGCGTTCGCGGGCACCGTGCTGGCATTTGCCGACGGCTTCGCGCACGCCAGCGCGGCCGGCACCTCGATGCTGGCCGGGCTCGCAGGCGATGCGCTCGGCGTGCTCGGCGGCGCGCTATGGGCCGCCACGACCGTCGTCGTACGCGCGAGCTCGCTGTCGCACGCGAGCGCGAGCAAGACGCTGTTCTATCAGCTCGCGGTATCGGCCGTCGCGCTGCTTGCGCTGGCCTTCGTACTCGGCGAAGGACGTGCCGTGCACATCACGCCGCTGGCGGTCGCGAGCTTGGCCTATCAGGCCGTAGTGGTCGCCTTCATCAGCTACCTGACGTGGTTCTGGCTGCTCACGCGCTATATGGCTTCGAGGCTGTCGGTATTCTCGTTCCTCACGCCGCTATTCGGCGTGACGTTCGGCGTCGTGCTGCTCGGCGAGTCGTTCAGCACGCGCTTTCTGCTGGCCTCGGCACTCGTGCTCGTCGGCATCATGCTCGTGAACGCGCCCGCCCGGCGTGCACGCGTCAGCTGATCGCGTGCGCGTCGCTCGTCAGCCGTTGTCGGCTCCTGCCAGCGTCTGCGCCACACGCACGTATTCGTCGACTGGCACGTCTTCGGCACGCCGCGCGAGATCGAAGCCGAGCGCCTCGAAATCGACCTTGTCGCGATAGTCCGACAGCGTATTGCGCAGCATCTTGCGCCGCTGCGAGAACGCAGCCGTCACGACTTCACCGAGCACGCGCTCGTCGACCTTTGCAACCTCGTGCGGCGCATACGGAATCATGCGCACGATCGCAGAATCGACTTTCGGCGGCGGCTCGAACGACTCGGGCGGCACGTCGATGAGCTTGTCCATCACGTAGCGGTATTGCAGCATCACCGACAAGCGGCTGAACGCCTTCGTGCCCGGCTCGGCCACCATGCGCTCGACCACTTCGTTCTGCAGCATGAAGTGCTGATCGACGACGATCGGCGCGAACGACATCAAATGAAACAGCAAAGGGCTCGAGATGTTGTAGGGCAAGTTGCCGACCACGCGCAGCGTAGGCTGCGCTTGCGTATCGACGAGCGACGCGAAATCGAACGCCAGCGCATCGCCGGCATGCAGCGCGAGCCGATCGCCGAACTTCTTCTGCAAGCGCACGATCAGGTCCCGGTCGAGCTCGACCGCATGCAGCGGCGCGCCGGGCGTTGCCAGCCGCTCGATCAGCGGTTCGGTCAGCGCGCCGAGACCCGGGCCGATTTCGACCATGCGCTGGCCCGGCTCCGGCCGAATCGCCGAGACGATCGAGTCGATCACGCCCAGGTCGACGAGAAAGTTCTGCCCGAAGCGCTTGCGCGCGAAATGGCCTTGGTGCGATTTACTGGTGGACATCGAAATCGTGAGGAAACCGAAGAAAAGTCGAACGAAGTCGCGGCAAGCAGCCGGAACGGCTCAGCCAGCGCGACGGTTGCGCGCCATCGACACGGCCGTATCGATCGCGGCTATGAGACTGCCCGCGTCGGCACGCCCTGTGCCCGCGAGATCGAGCGCCGTGCCGTGATCGACCGACGTACGCACGATCGGCAGCCCGAGCGTGACGTTCACGCCCTCGCCGAACGTCGCATACTTGAGCACCGGCAGCCCCTGGTCATGGAACATCGCGAGCACGCAGTCGGCTTCGTCGAGATGGCGCGGCTGAAACAGCGTATCGGCCGGATACGGACCACGCGCGTCGATGCCGCGCGCGTTGGCCTGCGCGAGCGCCGGCGCGATCGTGTCGATCTCCTCGCGCCCGAGGTAGCCGTTCTCGCCCGCGTGCGGATTGAGGCCCGTCACGAGAATGCGCGGTACGGGCAAGCCGAAGTCGCGCCGCAAGTCGTGGTCGACGATCGTCAGCGTCTCGAGCAGGCTGTCGATCGTGATCGCGGCCGGCACGTCCTTGAGCGGCAGATGCGTGGTCGCCAGTGCCACGCGTAGCGGCCGCACGCCGGTGCCGGCCAGCATCATCACGACGCGCGCCGTATGCGTGCGCTCGGCCAGATACTCGGTATGGCCCGTAAAGGGCACGCCCGCATCGTTGATCGTGCTCTTTTGCAGCGGCGCGGTGACGATCGCATCGAAGGTGCCGGCCAGCGCGCCGTCAATCGCATCGTCGAGCAGCGCGAGCACGTAGCGCCCGTTGGCCGCATCGAGCCGCCCCGCCACCGACGGCACCGCGAGCGGCCGATGCCCGATCTTCACGCGCGAGCCGACGAGCGCCGCCCAATCGACGCCGACGGCATGCGCACGCGCCTCGAGCAACGCCGCATCGCCGAGCACCGTGAAGCACACGTCCGGCCAATGCACCGCGGCGCCCGCGAGCGCCATCGCCGTCAGCTCCGGGCCGACGCCGGCAGGCTCGCCGGTCGTGATCGCGATGTGCAGCGCGGGGCGCGAGACGCTCGTCATGGCTTATCGGCTCATTGCTGGGCGACCGGGCCGCCGAGCTTGTACTGCACGTACGCGGAATCGCGCAGCTGACGCAGCCAGTCCGCGTAAGCCTGCTCGGCCTTGCGCTGGCCGATCGCCTGACGCGCCAGATCGAGCTGCTGCTGGACCGAGCCTTGCGCATCGCGACGCTCGAGCACCTGGATCAGGTGATAGCCGTATTCGCTGCGCACCGGACCGCTGACTTCGCTGTCCTTCAGATTGTTCATCGCGCGCTCGAATTCGGGCACCGTCTCCCCCGGGCTGATCCAGCCCAGATCGCCGCCTTGCGACGCCGAGCCGTCCTGTGAGTACGTGCGCGCGAACTTGGCGAAATCGCCGCCGTCGGCCACTTGCTGGCGAATCTGCATCAGCGTCTCGCGTGCCTTCTGCTCCGGCATGCCGCCTTCGCCGACGCGCAGCAGAATGTGGCGCACGTGTGTCTGTACGAGCTTGGGCGCATCGGCCGACGAGCCGCCGCCCACACCGGTACGGCGATCGACGAGTCGCATGATCTCGAAGCCGTCGGTCGTCCGAATGAGGTCGGGATTGACCTGACCAGGACGCAGCTGTGAGGCGGCTGCGACGAACTCAGGCGGCAGCTGGGTCGGCGGCAGGAAGCCGAGGTCGCCGCCCTTGGCAGCATCCGCGGCCTGCGACTGCGCCTTCGCGAGCGCTTCGAATTTCGCGCCGCCCTTGGCCTGATCGAGAATCGCCTGGGCCTTTTGCTGCGCAGCGCCCAGCTCGGCCTGCGTCACGTTGTCGGGCACCTTCACGAGGATGCGCTCGATGCGCAGGTCCTGCCGCGTTTGCGCGTCCGGGCCGCGCTGGCTTGCGATGTAGTTCGCGACTTCGGCGTCGGACACGGAGACCTTGCTGTCGACTTCCTTCTCGCGCAGCTTCTGGAGCGTGAGCTCGGTGCGCGCGTCGCCCTCGAATACGGACCAGGGCACGCCTTCGGACTCGAGTCGCGCGCGATACGTTTCGAGCGTCAGATTGTTCGCTTGCGCGAGGCGCTGCAGCGTCGCCTGCACGGTTGCATCGTCGATGACGATACCGTCTTCCTTGGCCTTCTCGAGCTGCACACGCTCGAGCACCATCTGATCGAGCACCTGCTGGCGCAACTGGTCGAGCGGCGGCACAGGCGCCTTCTGCTGTTCGAGCCGGCGCTGAATCAGACCCACCCGCAGATCGAGCTCGCGCGAGGTGACGACGCCGTCGTTGACGATGGCCACGACGGAATCGACCGTCGAGCCGCTTTGCGTCTTGAGCGCCTGAGCCATGGCCGGCGCCGCCGGATTGATGACGACGGCAGCGGCAAGACTGGCCGCGAACGTTGCCAAGCGAAGCTTATTGATGATTGCCACAGCTACTCCATTGATGTCCGGCCGTTGATGTCTCTGTTCTCGCGCGCCCTGCTCGCGCAGGCGGCCTCACGCGCGGGCGTCGTCTTCTGGTCACTCGTAGTTGCTGAACCGGGCCAGCGGCGGCGCAGGCGGCGGAGGCGGCATGTAGCCGGCAACACCAGCCCTGAAGGCACCCACGAGCCCGTTGTCGACGTTCGACAATCCTTTGAGCGTCAATTGCGCAAGCACGCGCGTCGCCGGTGCGTTCTGGCCCGAACCATTCAAGCCGTTCGCGTAGCGCTGCATGCCGATGCCGAACGCCCAGCAATCGGCATCGTACTGGAAGCCCACCAGGGCGTCGACGACGCGATGCCCGGCCAGGTCGTAATTGAAGCGCCCGACGCCGTACAGCCGTCGCGTAATGGGCCATTCGCCCGACACCAGGACCTGATTGATCGGCTGGTTGCTGAGCGTCGAATTGGCCCGCGTATACCGATAGGCGACGTTGACAACCTTGCGGTCTTCGGGACTGAACCCGAAACCGATGCTTGAGCGCACGAGCTGATTGTCGTCGGCATTATATTGGAACGCCGTTTCCGAGGCGAAACCGGCGCCGAGCTTGACGGACATGCCAGCGATCAAGTCCGAATGGCTCGCGGCCGACGGGTTCGTCCCCGGCGTCAGCGTCACGCGCTGATCGGTGAAGTAGTACTGCTGCGCGATGACGAAGCGCGCTCGCTCGTCACCCGTTTGTGCATTGATGAAGCGCGAGGTCAGCGCAGCGGTGACGCGGTTCGCGTCGGCGATGCGGTCGTTGCCGACGAACGTGTTCGGCGTGAAGATCTCGGCAAGTCCGAAGTCCGACTCGGCGGTATCGAAGAGCGGCGCGAAGTCCTGATTCCGGTACGGCGTATAGACGTAGTAGAAACGCGGCTCGAGCGTCTGGATGTAGTCTTCGCCGAACAGGCGCATCGACCGGTCGAAAATAAGTCCGCTATCGAAGCTGAACGTCGGAACCGACTCGGTGAAATTCTTCGGCTGCCCGGCCGGCGCGCCCGACGCGATGTGACTGAGGTCGTAAGCCGCGAAGTGCATCTGCACTTTCGGCACGACGAAATAACCGGGTCCGACGAAGCCATACGAGACGTACGGGTTGAACATCAACCGGTCGCCTTCGGTCATGTCCGCCGTCGTGATCCTGAAACGCGAGTAGTCGGCTTCCGTACCGAAGTCGAAGCCGCCGACGTTGTACTTCGCGTACTTCACGTTCAATTGCGGCTCGCGGGCGTACGGCGGCGACGAGCCCGTCAGCGTCTGCCAGTGCTGCTCCCGCGCCAACACGGACCACGGCCCGTTCGAGTACGTCAGCCCCGCCTCTTGCTGGAACAGCAGCTGTGTGCCGACCAGAAACGAATTGCCCGCGGAGGCAAGGTCTTCCGGATAGGTGTTGTCGGAGACCTTGTTGTAGTACACATACGCGCCGAAACCATGGCCGAGATTCTGGTTGTGCGTCCAGTAGACGGCGTAGCGGTTCTCATGGCGCATCGCGTCGTTCGGCAGGAACTCTCCCGTGAACTGGCCCGAATACGTAGGCTCGAGATAGCGGAACGCCGCTTGTGTCTGTACGCCGCGCTTGGAGATGAGGCGAGGCGTCAGCGTCAGGTCGCGGTTCGGCGCGATGTTGAAGTAGTACGGTTGCGAGAACTCGATCCCGTTCGTCGAGCTCACCGAGAACAACGGCGGCAGCAAACCGCTGCGCCGCTCGTCGCTGAGCGGGAAGGACAGCCACGGGCTCGCAAAGATCGGCACGCCCTGGAAGAACAGCACGCCATTGTGCGCGACGCCCTCGTCCGCGCCGGTATCGAAATCGAACTTGGTGCCGCGGATGTACCAGGCCGGATGGTCCGTGCACTGGCACGCAGTGTAGGTCCCGCTCGTGAAGACCGACCGCTCGTTGTCGAGCAGGTCGACGCGCTTGGCGCTGCCCGAGCCGCCGCGCAGCGTGAAGCGGTATTTCGCCTGCGGCATGTAGCCCGCATTCGACTCGACCTTCAAATGCGCCTCGGGCCCCGCGAACAGCACGCCGTTGTTGATGAGGCGCACCATGCCGTACGCGTCGGCGATGTCGGTGTCCTGATCGTAGTGCAGTGCTTGCGCCTTCACGACGGACGTGTTGCGCCGCAGTTCGGCGGAACCCTTGGCGGCCAGATCCTGATCGGACGTGCCGCTCAGGTGCTCGCCGAGCACGAACAACGACGGCGCCTGCCCCGCGGGCGGCGTGTGCTCTTCGAGTTGCGGCGCCAGCCGCAGGCCCCACGGCGTGTCGACCTGCTGCGGCACCGCGGCGTCGCCGGCAAGCTGCGCGTGCGATACCGACGGCATGAGCCCCGGCACGGCGATCAATGCCGCAGCGAGGCGCCTCATACGCGGCATCGCATCGTCGACAAAATTCGTTGGGAGAAGCGGTTTTGGCGGCATGTATCGTTTGGCGGAGCGGCCCGGCAGCCGGGAGGCACGGCATGTTTGCCGCCCGTTCGCACCCCGCCGCCATGGGAGGCAGCCTCACCGCACGCGCACGAGGCACGTTCGGCTGGAGCAATGACAGGCGGTCAAACGGCGTCGTGCGAAGGCCGACACGGGGCGCAACAAAAAAAGTCGTCGGGTATTATATGGCAAGACGTTTTGCCCCCCCTTCCGTATGACGACGACTCCCTCTGCCGACACCCGCCTGGCCGCCTTGCGCACCTGGCTCAGCACGCACGAGCACCAATATGGGCTCGACCTTCCTTCCCTCGCCGTGGCGTCGGCCGACGCCAGCTTCCGCCGCTATTTCCGCCTCGCGAGCTCGGGCGGGCATGGTGCCTCGCTGATCGCCGTCGATGCGCCGCCGCCCGAGAAATGCCGCGAGTTCGCCGAGATCGCGGGCCTGCTCGCCGAGGCCGGCGTGCACGCGCCGCGCGTGCTCGAATGCGATCTCGAGCACGGCTTCATGCTCGTCACCGATCTGGGCACGCAGCCGTACATCGGTGTGCTCGATCCGAACGAGCCCGCGCGCGCCAAGCCGCTCATGCGCGATGCGCTCGATGCCTTGATCCGCTGGCAGCTCGCCTCGCGCGAGCAGGTGCTGCCGCCCTTCGACGAAGCCTTCCTGCGCCGCGAGATGGAGTTGCTGCCCGAGTGGTACATCGCGCGGCATTTGAACCAGCCCGTCGACGAGAAGACGCGCGGCATACTGGACCGCACGTTCGCGCTGCTCGTCGCGAGCGCGCAGACGCAGCCTCAGGTCTACATGCTGCGCGACTTCATGCCGCGCAATCTGATGATCTGCGAGCCGAACCCCGGCGTGCTCGATTTTCAGGACGCGGTGTACGGGCCGATCACGTACGACGTGGCCTCGTTGCTGCGCGACGCGTTCATCAGCTGGGACGAGGAGTTCGAGCTCGATTGCTTCGTCTACTACTGGGAGCGTGCGAAAAAGGCGGGCCTGCCCGTCGACGCCGACTTCGGCGAGTTCTACCGGCAGCTCGAGTGGATGGGCTTGCAGCGGCACATCAAGATCCTCGGGCTGTTCTCGAGGCTCCACTATCGCGACGGCAAGCCGCGCTATTTGGCCGATCTGCCGCGCTTCGTCGGCTATGCCCGCAAGGTCTGCGAGCGCTATCGCCCGCTCGCGCCGTTCGCACGGCTGCTCGACGAGCTCGAGGGCCGCGCGCAGCAAGTCGGCTACACGTTCTGAGCACGGGCCCATCACGATGAACACCCCGCTCACCACAGCGATGATCTTCGCCGCCGGACGCGGCGAACGCATGCGTCCGCTCACCGATACCTGCCCGAAGCCGTTGCTCGAAGTCGGCGGCAAGGCGCTGATCGTCTGGCAGATCGAGCGCCTCGCGCGCGCCGGCTTTCGCACGATCGTCATCAACCACGCCTGGCTCGGCGAACAGCTCGAAGCCGCGCTCGGCGACGGCTCGCGTTGGGGCATCAAGCTTGCCTATTCGGCCGAGCGCGACGCGCTCGAGACGGCGGGCGGCATCGCCCAAGCACTGCCGCTGCTCGAAAAGGATGGCAAGGCGCAGGTGTTCGTCGCCGTCAGCGGCGACATCTACTGCGATTTCGATTACGCGCGGCTGCGTGAGCCCGCGCAGCGGCTCGCCATGATGGACGAGCCCGGCATGCATCTCGTGATGGTGCGCAATCCGCCGTTTCATGAGCGTGGCGACTTCGGACTCGTCGACGGACGCTTGTCGCTCGACGGCGCCCCACGCTTCACGTTCGGCAACATCGGCCTGTACGACACGCGCATGTTCCATGCGCTGCCGCGCGGCGAGCGTCGCGCGCTCACGCCCTACTACCGCGAAGCCATTGCTGCCGGCCTCGTCAGCGGCGCGTTGTATGAAGGTCTGTGGGAAAACGTCGGGACACCTGAGCAATTGCGCACGCTCGATGCAGTGCTCGCCGGCGCGGGCCGAGAGCACGCTGCCAGTTGAACCGCTGCCAGGGCTAGTGGGTCCTGAGCCGGTCAGTGGCCGGCTTCGCCACTGGCGGACGCGTGCTCGGCCTGCTCCGTATGCTCACGCTGGGCAGCCCGCTGCTGCAACGCCCACATCTGCGCGAATGTTCCGCCCGCGCGCAGCAACTCCTCATGCGTGCCGCGCTCGACGATGCGGCCGCGGTCCATCACGATGATCTGCTGTGCATGCACGACCGTCGACAGACGGTGAGCGATGACCAGCGTCGTGCGGCCGCGCGCGATGTGGTCGAGCTCGCTCTGGATCGCCCGCTCCGAGCGTGAATCGAGCGCCGAGGTGGCCTCGTCGAACAGCAGGATCGGCGGGTTCTTCAACAGCGTGCGCGCGATCGCGACGCGCTGCTTCTCTCCCCCCGACAGCTTCAGGCCACGCTCCCCGACCGGCGTGTCGTAGCCGCCCGGCAAGCCTTCGATGAAATCGTGGATGTGCGCCGCGCGCGCGGCCGCGATGACCTCTTCGCGCGTCGCAGATGGCCGCCCGTAAGCGATGTTGTAGTAGATCGTGTCGTTGAACAGCACCGTGTCCTGCGGGACGATGCCGATCGTGGCGCGCAGCGAATCCTGTGTCACGTCGCGCACGTCCTGCCCGTCGATCGTGATCGCGCCGCCCGCCGCACGGTCGAGATCGTAAAAGCGAAAGAGCAGCCGCGCGAGCGTCGACTTGCCCGAGCCGCTCGCACCGACGACCGCCGTCGTCGTGCCTGCCGGAATCGTGAAATTCACGTCCTCGAGAATGAGCCGCGCGGGATCGTAGGCAAAGCGCACATGCTCGAAACGGACCTCGCCGCCGCGCACGGCAAGTGCCGGCGCGCCCGGCGCATCGGGCACCTCGCGCGCGGCGCCGAGCAGCGTGAACATGCGGTCCATGTCGGTGAGGCTTTGCTTGAGCTCACGATAGACGACGCCGAGGAAGTTCAGCGGAATGTAGAGCTGCAGCATGAACGTGTTGATGAGCACGAGATCGCCCAGCGTCAGACGTCCCGCCATCACGCCCTGCGTGGCGCGCCACAAGATGAACACGAGCCCCGCCCCGATGATCGCCTGCTGCCCGAAGTTCAGCAACGACAGCGAGTTCTGCGACTTGATGGCCGCTGCCCGGTAGCGTTTAAGGTTTTCGTCGTAGCGCTGTGCCTCCCACTCCTCGTTACCGAAGTACTTCACGGTTTCGTAGTTGAGCAGCGAATCGATCGCGCGCGAGTTGGCGCGCGAATCGAGCTCGTTCATCGTGCGCCGGAAATGCGTGCGCCATTCGGTGACTTTGACGGTGAACGTGATGTAGGCGACCAGTGCGCACAGCGCGACGACGGCGTAGTACGCCTCGTACTTGACGACGAAAAAGCCCAGTACGAGTGCGACCTCGACGAGCGTGGGCAGGATGCTGTACAGCGAATACGAAATCAGCTGCTGAATGCCGCGCGTGCCACGCTCGATGTCGCGCGACATGCCGCCCGTCTGCCGCTCGAGGTGAAAGCGCAACGACAGCGAATGCAGATGACGGAACACTTGGAGCGCGAGCTCGCGCACGGCGCTTTCGGTCACCTTGGAAAAGAGGATTTCGCGCAGCTCGGTGAACATCGACGTCGACAGGCGCACGAGCGCATACGCGACGACGAGCATGCCCATGCCGCTCACGAGCACGATCGCGCTCTCGTGCTGAGCGCGGCCGAGCGCCGTCAGGTGCTGGATCGGGGCCAGGCCGTCGACGATGCGCTTCATCACGATCGGCACGCCGAGGTTCGCGAGCTTCGCGCCGATCAGGCACGCCAGGGCCATTGCGACGCGCCCTTTGTAAGTGGCCAGATAAGGCAGCAGCGAGCGAATCGTCTGCCAGTCGCGGCGCGGCGCGGTCGAGGCGGGAGCGGGTTCGGCTAGGGCGCGATGGCGTTGCATGGCGTCGTTGGCTTGGCAAGCCGCGAAAACGGCGCGGCGGTTGAATCGAAAAAAGCACCCGGAGCGCTGGAGTATCGCTTGCAGGCGGGGGCAGCGGGCCGTTCGCCGCGCCTCCCGTTTGCCCGTACAATGCCAAACGCTCGAGTATTGTCGCAGAAGCCAGACGGCCGCGTCGGCGCCGGCATCACACGACGTTTCCTTATTCCTAAGGTGTCCCCATGAGCGTTTCCCTTTCCTCGCTTCCGCAGAAGAGCTGCGCGCTGCGCGTCGTGCCGCAACCGGCCGATGCGAACGTGCACGGCGACGTGTTCGGCGGCTGGATCATGGCGCAGGTCGATATCGCGGGCTCGATCCCCGCGAGCCGCCGCGCCAACGGCCGTGTCGCGACCGTCGCGGTCAATTCGTTCCTCTTCAAGGAGCCCGTGTTCGTGGGCGACCTGCTGAGCTTCTACGCCGACATCGTGAAGACGGGCAACACGTCGATCACGGTATCGGTCGAAGTGTTCGCGCAGCGCATGAGCCTGGCCGAAGAAGTCGTGAAGGTGACCGAGGCGACCCTGACCTACGTCGCCACCGATCAGGATCGCAAGCCGCGCAAGTTGCCCGCCCTCGCGTAAGCCGCTCGTGCCGCGCCGGGTACCCGGCGCTTTTGCCGGGCAGTCCGGGCGTTATGCGGCCACGCGCTCGCGCTGCAGCAGCCCGGCGATGGCCTCGTGCGACATCGGCCGCGCAAAGAAGTAACCCTGCATTTCGTTGCAGGCGCGCTCCTTGAGAAAGTCGAGCTGGGCGGCCGTCTCGACACCCTCGGCGATCACCTGCAATTGCAGCGAATGCGCGAGCGCGATGATGGCCGACGTAATCGTCTCGTCGTCGCTCGACGCGCCGATGTCCGAGACGAACGAGCGGTCGATCTTGAGCCGGTCGACCGGGAAGCGCTTCAGGTAGCTGAGGCTCGAATAGCCGGTGCCGAAGTCGTCGATCGCGAGGCCGATGCCGAGCGCGTGCAGCTCGTTGAGCATGACGACGGCCTCCTCGGCATTGCGCATGATCGTGCTCTCGGTCAGCTCGAGTTCGAGGTAGCGCGGCTCGAGCCCCGTTTCCTCGAGAATCGCCGTCACGAGCTTGGCGATGTCGCGCTGCTGGAACTGCCGCGCCGACAGATTCACCGATACCCGCGCAGGCGGCAGCCCTTCGTCCTGCCAGGCCTTGTTCTGACGACATGCCTCGCGCAGCACCCATTCGGAAAGCGGCCCGATGAGCCCGCTCTCCTCGGCTACCGGAATGAACGCCGACGGCGGCACGAGCCCTACCTCCGGGTCGAGCCAGCGCACGAGCGCCTCCATCCCGACGATCTTGCCCGACTCGATGTCGACCTGCGGCTGGTAGTGCAGCAGGAACTCACCGTCGCGTAGCGCGCGCCGCAGACGCCGCTCGAGATTGAGCCGCGCCCCGACGCTCGTGTTCATCTCGGGTTGATAAAACTGGAACGTGTTGCGGCCCATGTCCTTCGCGCGATACATCGCGAGATCGGACTTCTTCAGCAACGTTTCGACATCCTCACCATCTTGTGGGAACAGGCTCGCGCCCATGCTGCAGCCGACGTAGAGCTCGGTGCCATCGAGCCACACGGGCTCGGAGATGGCCGCGCGCACGCGCTCCATCCACTGGATCAGCGAGGCCTGATCGACCACGCCCGTCAGCACGATCACGAACTCGTCGCCGCCGTGCCGCGCCACCGTGTCGCTCGCCCGCGCGCTGCGCGCGAGCCGCTCGCCGACGACGCGCAGCAGGCGATCGCCGACGCTGTGCCCCAGACTGTCGTTGACGTTCTTGAAGCCGTCGAGGTCGACGAACACGACGGCCAGCGGCGCACCGCGGGCAATCGCGTGCTCGAGCCGCTCGCGCAGCAGGTTGCGGTTCGGCAGCCGCGTCAGAGCGTCGTAGTTGGCCTGGTATTCGAGCTGCTCCTGGTAGCGGATCAGATCGGTGACTTCGTTGATGACGCCGATGTGATGCGTGATCTTGCCATCGGGGTCCGGCACCGGCGCGATGAGCAGCTGGTTCCAGAACAGCGCGCCGTCCTTGCGGTAGTTGCGCAGCACCGCGCTGACCTCGCGGTTCGCGGCCAGCCCTTCGCGAATCGCCACGAGGCCTTCCTGATCGCGATCGTCGCGCTGCAGGAAGCGGCAATCATGGCCGATCACCTCGACCGGTTCGTAACCCGTGATGCGCTTGAATGCGGGGTTCGCGTATTCGATCAGATGGCCCGTCTCGGCGGGGCCCGTGATCAGGATCGCGTTCACGCTCGCGTCGAGCGCGCGGCTTTGCAAGCGCAGCGCGAGATCCGAACGCTTGCGCTCGGTCACGTCCATGTACGAGCCGAGCACGCCGATGACGGTCCCATCGCTGTTCGTGAGCGGGATCTTGCTCGTCACGCCGGCGCGATGCGTCCCGTCGATCGTCACATCGAACTCGTAGTTCATCTTCGGCACGCCCGTCGCGATGACTTCCTCGTCCGCCTGCTTGAGCGTCTTGGCCAGCGTCTTCCACGGCATGTCCTCGTCGCGCTTGCCGATCACCTGCTCGGTATAGGCGAGCCCCGCATCGCGTGCGAATGCCATGTTGCAGCCGAGGTAGCGCGATTCGCGGTCTTTCCAGAAGATGCGCTGCGGAATGTTGTCGATGACGGTCTCGAGCATCTGCGCCGAGCGTTGCGCCTCGGCTTCGGCTTTGATCTGATCGGTCACGTCGTCGGCGAGCACGAACATCGCCGGGCGCCCCATGAACGTGAGCCGATGATTCGAAATGTCGGCGCTCAATTGCGTGCCGTCGCGACGCTGGTGCCGCCACACGCCGGCCATCACGCGGCCGCGCCGCGGCGCCGCAACCATGCGCACGAGATACGACTCGAGACGCCCGATCTCCTCATGCGGGCGGATCTCGCGGATCGTCATCGACAGGAAGTCGCTCTCGCTGTAGCCGTACTGTTCGACGGCCGCCGCGTTCACGGCGAGAAAACGCAGCGTCTCGCGATCGTAGATCCACATCGGCACGGGATGCGCGTCGAACAGCTCGCGAAACCGCTCGTCGCTGCGCCGCATCGCGCGCGCCACACGGATCTTCGCGCGCGCAGCACTCTCGCGCACGCCGAACGTGTAGATCAACATGCCGCAGCCGGCCACCATCGTCGCGATCAGCAGCAGGGTTGCAAGCCGCGTCGAATGCGCGGATGCCGCAAGCGAGGCGTCGAGCGACGCATCCTCCCGCTGGCGCAACGTCGCCAAGGCGCTGTCGACGCCGTCGAGCGCCGAACCGATGCGCGTGTAGGCGGACGCGGCCCATGCGCGCGAGAGCGCCGACTGCGCCGCGTCGTCGCCAGGCTGCGCCGCGCGTTCCAGCGCGGTCTGCGTCTCGCGCTCGACGTGCTGCGACAACGCGAACAACGCCTCGAGCTGCGCGCTGATCTGCGCGTCGTCGGTCAGCTCGCCGCGCAGCTGCGCCTTGATGCGCGCAAGCTTGGCCTCGTGCTCGGCGCCGAACGTGCCTTCGACCAGCGTGCCCGCGGCTTCGAAACGGCCCAGTGCGGCCAGCCCATTGCCGAGCGTGGCACGGTAAGCGTCGAGATCGCGCTTGACGGTCATGGAGCGCAGCGTGCTGACGTTGGTCGCGCGCTCGCTGCGGATTTGCGAGTAAGCGACGAACGCATTGGCGCCGACCGCCGCCGCCACGACTGCGAGGTTGATCAGCAGCCGTTTCGAAAAAAGAGAGGTCATGGAATCCGAAGCTGTTGGAGCCGGGGGCTGCGCGATGTCGTTATAAGCGCCCCCGGTCCCAAATCGTGCATCGGTCCGACGAGGAGGCAATACGGCTCGTTGGATGAGCCTATGTCGCGCCAACTTCTGGATAACGGCACGCCGGGCACCGGCTTAAGGGGTCGGTGCCGAAAAAATCAGCGACAGCGCCGCAGTCTTGCTCGACGGCCGGAGACGGCGTCACCGCACGGATATGACGAATTGCTTACGAATCGATTAAGGCGCGAGCCCGAATTCACGCATGGCCGGAACGAAGTCGTGGCTGGCTTCGGGCTTGCGCGACAGTTTCGTCAGAACATAGCGCTTGAACGGATCGAGCTGCGCCCAGCGCTGGACGCTCGGCGTGGGCAGGTCGGCCAGGCTGCAATGGCGGGCGAGGCCGTCGGGCACGGCGGCCGTGTTGCGCCAGGCCGGCTCGGCCTCGGGCGTAAACCAGTCGGGCTCGACGTTCGCGTGCGTGCGCATCATTTCGAACAAGGCGTGATCGAAGTTCGGTTCGATCGCGGTATCGTCGTCCACCGGAAAGCGCGCGAGCAGCACACGATCGGCATGCGGCAGGACTTGCCATTGCGCGAGCGAGATGCGCAGGCCGAAGCGATCGAGATTGAAACGCACCGACATTGGCATGTAGGTGAGGTCTTCGCTGGAAACAACTTCGAAATCGAATAACAGCGGCGCTTCGTGCAGTCCCATGATTGGCGTCCCCTCACGCATATCGGCATACGATGCGGCCAGATACGGCACGCGTTGTTTGCTTCGGGTATTTTAGAACCTTATTCGACGCGCATTAGGGCCTGTTCATGCCGACAAGAGGCCCACGCAAGAAGGAGCAACCTTGAACGACTCGTTGGACCCTGCCGAACAACCCGGCTTCGTCGAGCAAAAAGTACACCGGCATCGCGGCGCCGCGGTTGATGCCATCGTCGACAGCATCGGGCAGGAGTGGCCCGTCGCGCTCGTGTTCAACGGCATTTCGCACGCGGTCATGATGTGCACGCCGCGCGAGCTCGAAGCGTTCGCGGTCGGCTTTGCGATCTCCGAGGGCATCGTCGAGCGTGGCAGCGACATTCACGACATCGAAGTCGCGCTGCACTGCGATGCGGCCATCCCCTATGCGCGGGTCGAGCTCACCGTCGTGCAGCAGGCCTTCGCCGCGCTCAAGGACAAGCGCCGCGCACTGGCGGGTCGTACGGGCTGCGGCGTATGCGGGATCGAAAGCATCGATGCGCTCGACCTGGCGCCGCAACGCGTGCCCGACACCGGCTTTCTCGGGCGCCTGGCACCCGATGCGCTCGCGCGGGCGGCCCGCGAGCTGCCCGCGCATCAAGCGCTTACGCAGCGCACGGGCGGCCTGCATGCCGCGGCATGGTGTACCGCGGACGGTGCCATCCTGCACGCGTTCGAAGACGTCGGCCGCCACAACGCGCTCGACAAGCTGATTGGCCAGCTCGTGCTCGCGCGCGCCGACACGACCAACGGCTTCGTCTTCCTGTCGAGCCGCGCAAGCTACGAGCTCGTGCGCAAATCGGCGCGTGTGGACATTCCGATGGTCGCGACGATCTCGGCACCGTCCTCGCTGGCCATCGCGATTGCGCGCGAGGCCGGCATCCGGCTCGTCAGCTTCTGCCGTGAGGCGGGCTACGTCGACTACGGCACCGCTTGATGCGAGCGATACGAGCACGACGGCGCCGCTTCGCCCGCCGCCGCGCTCAATCGAACTGCCGGAAGTCGGGCTTGCGCTTCTGAAAGAACGCCATCATTGCCTCACGCGCTTCGGGCGCCAGCAGCATCTGGCTGAAGTGCACGACTTCCTCCTTCATGCGCTCGGCGATTGCCTGCTCATGTGCGCGCTTCATCAGCGACTTCGATACGCGCAGCGACGACGCCGGCAGTGCCGCAAGCTTGACCGCTTGCGCGAACGCGAACGCATCGACATCGGCAGCCGGCAGCAACCGGTTCACGATACCCATGCGATGCGCCTCCTGCGCGTCGAACGCCTCGCCAAGCAGCAGCTTCTCGGCCGCGAGCTGATAGCCGGCAATGTTCGGCAGCAGCAGGCTCGAGGCCGCTTCGGGGCACAGGCCGAGCTGCGTGAACGGCAGCGAGAAGGTCGCCGACTCCGCCGCATAGACGAGATCGCAATGCAGCAGCAGTGTCGTGCCGATGCCGACGGCCACCCCGCTCACCGCCGCCACGATCGGCTTTTGCGCGCTGCTGATCTGCCGCAGGAATTGCAGCACGGGCGCGTTTTCGTCCTTCGGCGGCGACTTCATGAAATCTTCGAGATCATTGCCGGCGCTGAACACGCCTTCGGTGCCGCGAAACAGAATCGCGCGCACGCGGGTGTCCTCTTGCGCTTCAGCCAGCGCGTCGGCCATCGTCTGATACATCGCGGCCGTGATCGCGTTCTTCTTGCCGGGCCGATTGAAAGCGATCGTCATCACGCCTTCGTCGGCGCGTTCAACCAAAATGTCCATTGCTCACTCCTCGCACTGTGAAACCCTGAATGGAAAAACGGTTCGCGGGCCTTGAGGAAATGCCCCAAGACCCGCGAACCGTCGTCACTGCGTTACTGCCCGATTACAAGCGTTCGATGATGCCCGCTGCACCCATGCCGGTGCCGACGCACATCGTCACCATGCCGTACTTCAGGTTGCGACGGCGCAGCGCGTGCACGACCGTCGCCGCGCGGATCGCACCGGTCGCGCCGAGCGGGTGGCCCAACGCGATCGCGCCGCCCATCGGGTTGACCTTGGCCGGATCGAGGCCCAGATCGCGGATCACGGCCAGCGACTGCGCCGCGAACGCTTCGTTGAGCTCGAACCAGTCGATGTCGTCCTGCTTCAGGCCCGCGGCCTTCAGCGCAGCCGGAATCGCTTCCTTCGGGCCGATACCCATCACTTCGGGCGGCACGCCGCGCACGGCAAAGCTGACGAAGCGCGCCAGCGGCGTGAGGTTGTATTGCTTGAGCACCTTCTCCGACACGACGATCAGCGCACCGGCGCCGTCCGACGTCTGCGAGCTGTTGCCGGCCGTCACCGAGCCCTTGTTCGCGAACACGGGGCGCAGCTTGCCGAGGCCTTCGACCGACGTGTCCTGGCGCGGACCTTCGTCGAGCGACACTTCACGCTGCTTGACCTTGACCTCGCCGGTGGCGAGATCGGGGAAGCGCTCGGTGATCATGAACGGCGCGATCTCGTCCTTGAACTCGCCCGCTTGCTGCGCAGCGATCGCCTTCTGGTGCGATTCGAACGAGAAGCGATCCTGGTCCTCACGGCTCACCTTCCAGCGCTCGGCCACACGTTCGGCCGTCAGGCCCATGCCGTAGGCGATGCCGAAATTCTCGTCGCGTTCGAAGATAGCCGGCGGCATCGACGGCGTGTTGCCCATCATCGGCACCATGCTCATCGATTCGCAGCCGCCCGCGATCATCGCATCGGCTTCACCGACGCGGATCCGATCGGCCGCCATCGCGAGGGCGGTCACGCCCGACGCGCAGAAACGGTTCACCGTCACGCCACCCACCGACTGCGGCAGACCGGCGACGAGCGCGCTGATACGCGCCACGTTCAGGCCTTGCTCGCCTTCGGGAATCGCGCAGCCGATGATCGCGTCTTCGATGACCTTCGTATCGAGACCCGGCACCTGTGCAACCGCTGCCTTGATCGCGTGAACGAGCAGCTCGTCCGGGCGCGTGTTCTTGAACATGCCGCGCGGCGCCTTGCCGATCGGCGTACGGCTCGCGGCGACGATATATGCGTCTTGCAATTGTTTGCTCATTTGCAGCTCCTTGTCCTCACCGCGTTCGTTCAGTTGCGCACCGGCTTGCCGGTCTGCAGCATGCCCATGATCCGCTCCTGCGTCTTTTGCGTGCCGAGCAGATCGACGAACGCACGGCGCTCGAGCGTGAGCAGCCATTCTTCATCGACGAGGCTGCCCGCTTCGACATCGCCGCCGCAGACCGCTTCCGCGATACGCGACGCGATGAGGAAATCGTGCGCGCTGATGAAGTTGCCGTCGCGCATGTTCACGAGCTGGGCCTTGATCGTCGAGATCGCCGAGCGGCCTGCCACCGGAACGCCCTTCGCGGGCAGCGGCGGACGATAGCCGGCCGCGGTCAGTGCACGCGCTTCCTTCTTCGCCGTGTCGAGCAGCTCGAAGACGTTGAAGACGATCGTGTCCGACGGCTTCAGGTAGCCCATCGCACGCGCTTCGAGCGCCGAAGCCGACACCTTTGCCATCGCCGCGTTCTCGAACGACTTGGTCAGGAACTTGAGCATGTCGCCATTCGATGCGCCGACTTGAGCGGCCGCGTCAGCTGCGCGCAGCGCCGCTTCCTTGAGGCCGCCACCGGCCGGCACGAGGCCCACGCCGACTTCGACGAGCCCGATATAGCTCTCGATGTGCGCCACACGCTTGGCGCTTTGCAGCAGCAGCTCGCAACCGCCGCCGAGCGCGATGCCCGAGATGGCCGCCACGACGGGCACGCTCGCGTACTTCACGCGCAGCATGCTTTGCTGGAACTTCTTCACGAACGGCTCGATGCCCTTGGCACCGCCCATCATGAACGCGGGCATCGCTTCTTCGAGGTTCGCACCGGCGGAGAACGGGCCGCCCGGCGTGCCGAGCTTCAGCGACGTCGGTTGCCAAACCACCACGCCCTTGTAGTCCTTCTCGGCCAGCTCGATCGCCTGCACGAGGCCGTCGAGCACGCTCGGTCCGATCGTGTTCATCTTGCTCTTGAACGAGACGATGACGACGTCGTCCTCGCCCGCGCGATCGTCGACCCATGCACGCACCACATCGGTCTCGAACAGCGTCTTGCCGTAGGTCTTCGGATCGATGCCCGTCTCGCCGACGAGCGGCGCACGGAACACCTGCTTGTCGTAGACCGCGAGCTTCGAACGCGGCGCGAACGTCTTCGTAGCCGGCGACCACGAGCCTTCGTTCGTATGCACGCCGCCCTTCTCGGCGACGGTGCTCTCGAACACCCACGAGGGCAGCGGTGCGCTCGAGAGTGCCTTGCCTGCCGCGATGTCTTCCTGCACCCACTCGGCAATCTGCTTCCAGCCCGCCGCTTGCCAACCCTCGAACGGACCTTCGTTCCAGCCGAAGCCCCAGCGGATCGCCAGGTCGACGTCGCGCGCGTTATCGGCGATCGACTCCAGATGCACGCCGATGTAATGGAACACGTCGCGGAAGATGGCCCACAGGAATTGGGCTTGCGGATGCTCCGATTCGCGCAGCAGCTTCAGGCGCTCGGCGGCCGGACGCTTGAGGATGCGGCCGATGAGCTCGTCGGCCTTGGCGCCGCCCTCGACGTACTGACCCGCCTTCGGATCGAGCACCTTGATCGTCTTGCCTTCCTTCTTGTAGAAGCCGGCCCCCGACTTCTGGCCCAGCGCGCCTTGCTTCACGAGCTCGGCGAGCACGGCCGGCGTCTCGTACACGGGGAAGAACGGATCGTCCGTCAGGTTGTCCTGCATCGTCTTGATGACGTGCGCCATCGTGTCGAGGCCGACCACGTCCGCCGTGCGGAACGTCGCCGACTTGGCGCGACCGAGGCGCGAGCCCGTCAGATCGTCGACTTCGTCGAAGCGCAGACCGAACTTGGCCGCTTCGGCCATCACCGCGAGGATCGAGAAGATACCGACGCGGTTGGCGATGAAGTTCGGCGTGTCCTTCGCGCGCACGACGCCCTTGCCGACGACGCTCGTGAGGAACGTCTCGAGATCGTCGATGATCTGCGGCCGCGTGTGCGAGGTCGGGATCAGCTCGACCAGATGCATATAGCGCGGCGGGTTGAAGAAGTGCACGCCGCAGAAGCGCGCCTTCAGCTCATCCGAGAATCCTTCGGACAACTTGGTAATCGACAGACCCGACGTGTTCGTCGCGAAGATCGCGTGCGGCGCGAGGTGCGGCGACACCTTCTTGTACAGGTCGTGCTTCCAGTCCATCCGCTCGGCGATCGCCTCGATCACGAGATCGCATTCGGCGAGCCGCGCGATGTCGTCTTCATAGTTGGCGGGCTCGACGTAGCGTGCGTCGTCCTTCACGCCGAACGGTGCCGGCGACAGCTTCTTGAGGTTGTCGATCGCCTTCAACGCGATCGCGTTCTTCGGGCCTTCCTTGGCCGGCAGATCGAACAGCAGCACCGGCACCTTGGCGTTGATCAGGTGCGCCGCGATCTGCGCGCCCATCACGCCGGCGCCGAGCACGGCCACCTTGCGAATGATCAGATTGCTCACGTCTATCTCCCTCGGAGTCATTCAGTTCGCTTGCTCGATGCACGCGCTTTCGCGCAAGAGGCGGAAACGCGGGTCGAGCTGCGGAAAACTTACGAAAAGCGCGCCACGTCATCGATCGACATGGCGCACAGTCAGCGCGTCGCTTAGAACAGCGCTTCCTCGATCTCCATCAACGACTTCGCGCCGGCACGCGCCTGGCGGATCGTCGCAGCCGTCTCGGGCAGCAGCTTCGCGAAGTAGAAGCGCGCGGTCGCGAGCTTGGACTTGTAGAACGGATCACCCGAGGCTTGCTTGTCGAGCGCGATGCGTGCCATGCGGGCCCAGAAGTACGAGAACACGAGGTGACCGACGGTGCGCAGATACGGCACGGCGGCAGCGCCGACTTCGTCCTGGTTCTGCATCGCCTTCATGCCGATTTCCATCGTGAGCTTCTGCACCTTGTCACCGATATCGGCGAGCGGGTTGACGAACTCCTGCATCTCGGGCTTCACGCCTTCGGCTTCGACGAAGTCGGTCACGAGCTTGCCGAACTTGCGCAGCTTCGCGCCCATGTCGGCGAGCACCTTGCGGCCGAGCAGGTCGAGCGACTGCACGGCGTTCGTGCCTTCATAGATCATGTTGATACGCGCATCGCGCACGTATTGCTCCATGCCCCACTCGGCGATGAAGCCGTGGCCGCCGAACACCTGCATCGCGTGGTTCGTGCATTCGAACGCGTTGTCCGACAGGAACGCCTTCAGGATCGGCGTAAGCAGCGCGACGAGATCGGCCGCTTCCTTGCGCACCGCTTCGTCGCCGTGCGACAGTTCTTTGTCGATCTGCATCGCGGACCAGTACGAGAACGCGCGTGCACCTTCTGCGTAGGCCTTTTGCGTCAGCAGGATGCGGCGCACGTCCGGGTGCACGATGATCGGGTCGGCTGCCTTCTCGGGCGCCTTCGGACCCGTCAGCGAGCGCATCTGCAGACGCTCTTTCGCGTAGACGAGCGAGTTCTGATAAGCGACTTCGGTGAGGCCCAGGCTTTGCATGCCGACGCCCAGGCGCGCCGCGTTCATCATCACGAACATCGCCTGCAGGCCGCGGTTCGGCTCGCCGACGAGCCAGCCCTTCGCGTTGTCGAGGTTCATCACGCAGGTGGAGTTCGCGTGGATGCCCATCTTGTGCTCGATCGAGCCGCACTTGATGCCGTTGCGCTCGCCCGGCTCGCCTGCTTCCGTCGGGATGAACTTCGGCACGACGAACAGCGAGATGCCCTTCGTTCCCGGGGGCGCATCGGGCAGACGCGCGAGCACGAGATGGATGATGTTCTCGGAGAGGTCGTGTTCGCCGCTCGAGATGAAGATCTTCGTGCCGGTGATCGCGAACGAGCCGTCGACGTTGGGCTCGGCCTTCGTGCGCAGGATGCCGAGGTCCGTGCCGCAGTGCGGCTCGGTCAGGCACATCGTGCCGGTCCAGACGCCGGCCACGAGCTTGGGCAGGTAGATGCGCTGCTGCTCGGGCGTGCCGTGTGCGTGCAGGCACTCGTAGGCGCCATGCGACAGGCCCGGGTACATCGTCCAGGCCTGGTTCGCCGAGTTCAGCATTTCATACAGCGCGTTGTTGACGAACGCGGGCAGCCCCTGGCCGCCGTACTCGGGATCGCAGCCGAGTGCGGGCCAGCCCGCCTCGACGTACTGTTGATACGCTTCCTTGAAACCCTTCGGAGTCCGAACTACACCGTCACCTTCGTAGGTGCAGCCTTCGCGGTCGCCGCTCTGGTTCAGCGGGAACAACACCTCGGAGCAGAACTTGCCGGCTTCCTCGAGCACCTGATTGATCGTGTCGGCGTCGAGATCCGCATGCTTGGGCATGCCCTTGACTTCGGCTTCGACGTTGAGCAACTCGTGCAGCACGAATTGCATGTCGCGCAGCGGCGCGGCGTACTGACCCATGACTCTCTCTCCCAAAGGATTGCAGCAATAAGCTCGGCCGCTTCGCGGGTCGATGCGCCTGAGGCGTCCCGCTAACGGCTTTCGCTTTGATACGAAACGATCGTTTTTTCCAGCGCGGCCCACGTGAGGCGCACCGCATCGGGCAGATGCAGGAAGCGCGCGTCGTGATGCAGACCGAGCGTGAAGCTGTACAGTTCGAAAAGCATGAGGTTCGGATCGGTATCGGAACGCAGATGCCCTTCTTCCACGGCTTGCGAAATGGCACGCAACAACGCGGCCCGCCAGGTCGTCACGCTGCGTACGAGTTGCTCGCGCACGGGGTTGTCCCCGCGATCGTCGTACTCGACGGCGCCGCTGATGTAGATGCATCCCGTCATCACTTCCTGGATGCGTCGCTCGATCCAGCGGCTCAACATCGCACGCAGGCGCGGCAATCCGCGCGGCTCGCGCAGGCTCGGGAAGAACACCTCCTCCTCGAACCGACGGTGGTATTCGCGCACGACCTCGACTTGCAAGTCCTCGCGCGATCCGAAGTGCGCAAAAACGCCGCTCTTGCTCATCTGCATCCGCTCGGCCAGAAGACCGATCGTCAGACCTTCGAGCCCATCCCGGCTCGCCAGATCCAGCGCTGCTTCGAGAATTGCGGCGCGCGTTTGTTCACCTTTTCGCATGGCCTTCATACCGTTCTTATAGCTTTGCTTGGGACCGCAGTCAGTGCTCTGCTTAGAGCCGGAGGACTGGCTGTAGTCGACACCGAATCAAAAAATAGAACGGCCGTACTATTATTGAGCGCGACCGTCCTTGAAACAAGGACTTTATTAGAAAGCCGTATCTAACCTCAGCAGGCTTTCGCCGACTGTCGGCGCCGGCCTCGGACATCAATCGTAACCGCCCACCGTGATCAGTTTCATCGCGGCCCGATAGGCCGTGTAGGCGAACCAGTTCACGAGCCGCTCGACGAGCGGCCGCGCCGCGTAGCGGTCGACGTCGACGGGGCGCGCCTCGGCAAACGCCGCCAGCATCGCCCCGCGCAGTTGGGCAATCTCCGGGTGCTGCACGAGCACGACGTTGGCTTCGTTGTTGAGCACGAGACTCAGCGCGTCGAGGTTGGATGAGCCGACGGTCGCCCAGTTGGAATCGACGACGGCCACCTTGCCGTGCAGCATCGTCTTCTCGTACTCGGCGATGCGCACGCCGGCCGTCAACAGCGTGCCGTACAGATAGCGCACGGCGTGATCGAGCGCGGGAAACTCCTTGCGGCCGATCAGCAGCCGCACGTCGACACCACGGCGCGCGGCCCGCACGAGCGCGCGTCGCAGCCTGCGGCCGGGCATGAAATAAGGATTCGCCAGAAGAATCTCTTGGCGGGCACGGCCGATCGCGACGAGATAGGCCTTCTCGATCGCACGCCGGTTGACGACGTTGTCGCGCGCGACGAACGCCACGCTCGGCCGGCTCAATGCCCGCACCTGCGCGCGCCGCCACGAAGCTGGCGACATCGATGGCAGAGCGCGCTCGCGCAACATCTCGAGCGGATGCGGCCGATGGCCCAGCGCAATGCGCTGCCATTGCGCGTCGAACACTGCACTCACCTGCGCAACACTCGGGCCGGTCAGCTTGAGCGCGAAATCCCAGGCGGGATGCGCGAGCGGCTCGCCGTCGCGGTCGAAATCGTCGGCGATGTTGATCCCGCCGCAAAACGCCTCGCGCCCATCGACGAGCGCGAGCTTGCGATGCGTGCGCGAGAAGCCGAAGCGGCCGAACAAGTGAGGGTTGTAGATGCGGTGCTCGATGGCGGCAGCCAGCCACTCGTCGAACAACGACAGACGCCCTGTGCCGATGCCGTCGGTGATGACGCGCACCTGCACGCCGCGCCTGGCTGCGCGTTGAAGCGCATCGGAGACAAGCCGCCCGGCACCGTCGTCGCGAAAAATATAGGTTTCGAGCGCGACGTGCTCGCGTGCCGAGTCGATCGATTCGATCAGCGCTGCGAAATAATCGGCGCCTGTGCTGAACAGGCGGACGTCGTTATCGACGGTGAAAGCCAGCCGTGTCGCACGCCTGCGCGACACCAGGGCGGCGCCGAGCCGTGCAATGCGGCGCGCACCGCGTCGGCTCATGCGCGAGACGCTCGTAAGCGGCGTGGCAGTTGCAGGATCGCGTCGCGGTTCGACCATGAGAAGCACTGCGCAGCCGCTTGCTCATAGGGCAGCCATTGGTAGGCCGTATGCTCGCGCGGCGCCAGCGTGACCGCCAACCGATACGGCACCTCGAGCCCGAACCAATGCTCGACGTTGCGCGTGACGCCCTCGGCATACCGGTGGCGCCACACGGGGTAGATCTCGTACTCGATCTGCTCGCGCCAGTCGATCAGCGCGTGCACCGGGACGAGTTCGCTGCCGATCGCGATGCCCGTCTCCTCACCCACCTCGCGCGCGGCTGTCTCGACGAGCGGTTCGTCCAGACGATCTTTCGAGCCTGTCACCGATTGCCAAAACCCGGGCCGATCGGCGCGCTCGATGATGAGCACCTCGAGCTCGGGGGTATAGATGACGACGAGAACGGACTCGGGAATCTTGGGCGGCTTTTGCATGGCGTCAAGGCGCAGCGCATGGCGTAGCGCGCTGCACCATTCGAGGAAAGCGGTTATCGACTTTAGTACACGACAAGAAAAAAGGCGCGTGCGCGCCTTTTTCCTGATTTCCCGCCCGCGGCATGCGCCGCGAGCCTCGGTTCTCGCTTACGCCTTCGGCTGCTCGGGCTGACGCAGACGAATGTGCAACTCGCGCATCTGGCGCTCGTCGACTGCGCTCGGCGCCTGCGTAAGCAGACACTGCGCGCGTTGCGTCTTCGGGAACGCGATCACGTCGCGAATCGAGTCGGCACCGGCCATCATCGTGACGATACGGTCGAGGCCGAACGCGATACCACCATGCGGCGGCGCGCCGTATTGCAGCGCGTCGAGCAGGAAGCCGAACTTCGCACGCGCCTCCTCCGGCCCGATCTTCAGCGCGCGGAACACCTTGCTTTGCACGTCCTCCTGATAGATCCGCACCGACCCCCCGCCGATTTCCCAGCCGTTCAGCACCATGTCGTACGCCTTCGCCAGGCAGCGGCCCGGGTCGGTTTCGAGGTACTCGAGGTGTTCGTCCTTCGGGCTCGTGAACGGATGGTGCGCGGCCACGTAGCGGTTCTCTTCCTCGTCGTACTCGAACATCGGGAAGTCGACGACCCACAGCGGCTTCCAGCCTTGCTCGACGAGGCCGTTGGCCTTGCCGAACTCCGAGTGGCCGATCTTCAGGCGCAGTGCGCCGAGGCTATCGTTGACGACCTTCAGGCGATCAGCGGCGAAGAAGATGATGTCGCCGTCTTGCGCACCGGTGCGCTCGAGGATCGCCGCGATCGCGGCATCATGCAGGTTCTTGACGATCGGGCTTTGCAGACCGTCACGGCCCTTCGCGACTTCGTTGACCTTGATCCACGCGAGGCCCTTCGCGCCGTAGATGCGCACGAACTCGGTGTAGCCGTCGATGTCGCCACGCGTGAGCTCGCCGCCCTTGGGCACGCGCAGCGCTGCCACGCGCCCGTCCTTCGAGTTGGCCGGCGTGCTGAACACCTTGAACTCGACGTCCTTCATCGCGTCGGTGAGCTCGGTGAATTCGAGCTTCACGCGCAGATCGGGCTTGTCCGAGCCGAAGCGCGCCATCGCTTCCGAGTACGGCATGATCGGGAACGTTTCGTCGAGCGCGACGCCGATCGTCTCGTTGAAGACGTGGCGGATCATCTTCTCGAACAGATCGCGAATTTCCTGCTCGCTGAGGAACGAGGTTTCGCAGTCGATCTGCGTGAATTCGGGCTGACGGTCGGCGCGCAGGTCTTCGTCGCGGAAGCACTTGACGATCTGGTAGTAGCGATCGAAGTTCGCCACCATCAGCAATTGCTTGAACAGCTGCGGCGATTGCGGCAGCGCGAAGAACTGGCCGGCGTTCACGCGCGACGGCACCAGGTAGTCGCGCGCGCCTTCCGGCGTGCTCTTCGTGAGCATCGGCGTTTCGATGTCGATGAAGCCTTGCGCGTCGAGGTACTTGCGCACCTCGATCGCCACGCGATAGCGCAGACGCAGGTTGTGCTGCATTTGCGGACGGCGCAGGTCGAGCACGCGGTGCGTGAGGCGCGTCGTTTCCGACAGGTTGTCGTCGTCGAGCTGGAACGGCGGCGTGACCGATGCGTTGAGCACCGTCAGCTCGTGGCACAGCACTTCGATCTTGCCGCTCACCAGACCCGCGTTGGCGGTGCCCTCGGGACGGTTGCGCACGACGCCGACCACCCGCACGCAAAACTCGTTGCGCACACCTTCGGCAACCTTGAACATCTCGGCGCGGTCGGGGTCGCACACGACCTGAACGAGACCTTCGCGATCGCGCAAGTCGATGAAGATGACGCCGCCGTGATCGCGACGGCGATGCACCCAGCCGCACAGCGAGACGGTTTGGCCCAGCAGGTGTTCGGTCACCAGACCGCAGTATTCAGATCTCATCGACATGGTTTTCGTCTATCGTTTGCATGAATTGGGCGAAGCGCGCGGCACGAGCCGGCGCTGCACCATTAAAGGGGCGGCTCGACGGGACGGCGCGTCGGCGCGGCTGCGGGAGCCGCGGGCGCGACCACGCCCATCGAGACGATGTACTTGAGCGCCGCATCGACGGTCATATCGAGCTCGATGACCTCGCTCCGGGGCACCATCAGGAAAAAGCCCGACGTGGGGTTTGGCGTTGTCGGCACATACACGCTCACGTACTCGTCCTTCAGGTGATTGACCACATCGCCGCCCGGAATGCCGGTCAGAAACGCGATCGTATAGGAACCCCGACGCGGATATTCGATCAGGAGCGCCTTGCGGAACGCATTGCCGCTGCTCGAGAGCAGCGTATCGGATACTTGCTTGACGCTCGTATAGATCGGCCCCACCACCGGAATGTGACGCAGGATCGCATCCCACCACGTCACGAGCTTCTGGCCGATGAAGTTCTGCGTGAACAGGCCGACGATAAAAATGAACGCGAGCGTCAGCAGCGCCCCGATGCCGGGCAGATGAAACCCGAACAACTTCTCCGGTTGCCACGATCCAGGCAGCAGCAACAAGGTCTGGTCCATCGTGCCGATGATGAGCCCCAGCACCCACAGCGTGATCGCCAAGGGCACCAGGACCAGCAAACCGGTCAAGAACACGGATTTGAGCGTCGTCTTTTTCATGTGTACCGCCAGAGAACCGCAGGGAAAATCGGCACGGCCTGCGCGCTGCCGCAGAAGGCGGCAACTTGCGACGGCGCCCGGGTCGAGGTGTCGATCGATCGTGTCGCGAGCGACTCGTCCCGACGCCTCCGATGTCCCGGATGTCCGTTAAGCGTCGGTGGTGCTGGACGCCTTCGGGGCCGAGCTCGAATCGGCCGCAGGCGCACTGGCGCTGGCCGTCGAGGAAGCGGCGTCGGTCGAATTATTCGTCTTCCCGGCGACGGCACCGCCGGCCGCCGACGTACCGGCGCCGTTCGAGCCACCGCGAAAATCGGTGACATACCAGCCAGAACCCTTCAGTTGGAAACCGGCGGCCGTCACTTGTTTGCGGAACGTGTCTTTCGCGCATTCCGGGCACTGCGACAGCGGTGCATCGCTCATCTTCTGGAGCACGTCCTTCTCAAAGCCGCACGATTCGCAACGGTAGGCGTAGATCGGCATGATTCTCTTCCCGACAATTTCCGACAAAAAAACGGTTGAACGCTTGCAAAGCGTTGAATTATAGCCGCATTCGGCGCCCGCCCGAACGGTTGGACGCGGCGCCGTGCGCGCTGCAGATGGAGGCGGCCGGGCGCGAAATCAAGATCGCGGCCGGCGGAGCCGTCAGCGCCGCCGCCAGGTCAGCCAGCGCTCACGGCCGGCGAAGACGGCGAGCGAGTCGCTGACGGGCTCGTCCTCGACGAGATCGAAATACGGCGTCAGCCACGCATCGAGCTCGCTGCGCTCGATGCCGAACGGCGGCCCCTTCGGCGTGGCCCCCAAAAAGAAGAAGCCCGCCAGCATCCCGCCCGGCCTCAAAAGCTGCGCCATACGCGCGGCATACTGCGGCCAGCGCGCCGGCGGCAGTGCGCACATGAACGCCCGCTCATAGATCCAACCGGGCTCGAAAGGCGGCTGATAGCCAAAGAAATCCGCTTGCTCGACGAGCGCCGCGTGCTCGCCGAGCTGCGAGCGCGCTTGCGCGACGGCATTCGCGGAGAAATCGATCGCGCGGACGGTCCAGCCGGCCTGCGCGAGCCACCGCGCTTCGTGAGCGCTGCCGCAGCCCGGAATCAGCACGGGGCACGGTGCGTGACGCATCGCAAATGCACCAAACGCCTCGGGCACGCCGGCCCGGTCCCACGGCATGAACCCTTTGCCGAATCGCTCGTCCCAGAACTCGGCGGTATCGGGGTCGCGCGTATCGAAAGCCGGCGCGTTGGCATCGGCCGATGCAGCCTTCGGGGCGTCGGGTGCTGACGGGCGTTGTGGCGAATTCATCGTGGCCTCCTGATCGTGCGCGTGGAATCGATCGACATCGCTCGTCACGCGCCGTACGCCAGGACGAGCCAGAAGCGCGCCACCACGGCACCGACGCCGGCAGCGACGCCGAACAGCAGCAGCGCCTGCAACAGACGGTTCGTCCGCTTCTGCTCGATCAGCAGCATACGCATGGTCTCGTCGTGGTGCGCGCGCCCGGCGTCATGACGCTCGGCCAGCACATGGTGCACGAGACGCGGCAGCTGCGGCAGCGTCTTGCTCCATTGCGGCGCCTCGACCTTGAGCCGTTCATACCAGCCGCGCAGCCCGATCTGCTCGTTCATCCAGCGCTCGAGATACGGTTTGGCCGTCTTCCACAGGTCGAGCTCGGGATCGAGCGAGCGGCCGAGCCCTTCGACGTTGAGCATCGTCTTTTGCAGCAGCACGAGTTGCGGCTGGATCTCGACGTTGAAGCGCCGCGACGTGGAAAAGAGCCGCAGCAGCACTTGCCCGAGCGAGATGTCCTTCAGCGCGCGATCGAAATACGGCTCACAGACGGCGCGAATCGCGCTTTCGAGCTCCTCGACGCGCGTGTTCTGCGGCACCCAGCCCGATTCCAGGTGCAGCGTGGCGACGCGATGGTAATCACGCTTGAAAAAGGCGAGGAAGTTCTGCGCGAGGTAGTTCTTGTCGAAGTCCGACAGCGCGCCGATGATGCCGAAATCGAGCGCGATATAGCGCCCGAAATGTGAGGGATCAAGGCTCACCTGAATATTGCCGGGGTGCATGTCCGCGTGGAAGAAGCCATCGCGGAACACCTGGGTGAAGAAAATCTCGACCCCTTCGCGCGCGAGCTTGGGGATGTCGACGCCCGCCTCGCGCAGCATCTCGACCTGGCTGATCGGCACCCCCACCATGCGCTCCATGACGAGCACGTTCTGCGTACAGAACTCCCAGTACATTTCCGGCACGAGCAACAGGTCGAGCCCGGCAAAATTGCGCCGCAGCTGGCTGCCGTTCGCGGCCTCGCGCATCAGATCGAGTTCGTCGTGCAGATATTTGTCGAATTCGGCGACGACCTCGCGCGGCTTCAAGCGCTTGCCGTCGGCCCACAGGCGCTCGGCCCAGACGGCCAGATCGCGCAACAGTGCCAGATCGGAATCGATGACGGGCAGCATGTTGGGCCGCAATACCTTGATCGCAACAGGCTTGCCCGCGTGCTGGCCGGCCTTGACCTTCGCGAAGTGCACCTGCGCGATCGAGGCGCTCGCGATGGGCACGCGCTCGAATTCGTCGAACAGTTCGTCGACGCGGGCGCCCAGCGATTTTTCGATGATGTCGATGGCCACCTTTGAATCGAACGGCGGGACCTGATCCTGCAGCTTGGCCAGTTCTGTGGCAACGTCGACCGACAGCAGATCGCGACGCGTCGACAGCACCTGGCCGAACTTCACGAAGATCGGCCCGAGGCTTTCGAGCGCGAGCCGCAGCCGCACCGCGGGTGGCGCCTTGAAACGGCGGCCGATCGTGCCGATGCGCAGCAGCACGCGCACGCGGCGATCGTTGATGCGGCTCAGCATCATCTCGTCGAGGCCGAACCGGATGACGGTAAAAACGATTTTGATAAAACGCAGAAAACGCATGAGCGGGTCCGTGGGCTAACGCATGCCGCGCGGCGCCTTACCGCGACTCTCGGCTTGTTGCTCGAGGCGCTCGAAGCGCTTTTCGACTCGTGCGAGCGCATCGCGCGCTCGCGCCAGTTCGGCATTGAAGACATCGAGCGATGCGCGTCGCACGAGCTGCGGATTCTCGTCGAGCAGGTACTCCGCTACCGAATCGCGCACGTTACGTCCGGCGCGCGCCGCGTGCCCGCCGGCCGCACGCACGAAGGTCGCAATGCGATGCGCGGGAGCGTCGCCGATCAGCTTCGCGAGATCCTCTTCCGGCTCCCATCGCAAATGCTCGGCAAGCTTCGCGAGCTGTGTCGCGAATTCAGCGTCGCCCTCGATCTTCACGTGCTTCATCACCGCCGCCTGCCCACCTTGCAGAAACGACGGCAATGCGTCGGCAGGCACGGCGATCGACACGTCGACCAGCGACGCTTGCGTTTCGTCGACGGCGGACAAATAGCCGTCGGGCTGAACCGCCAGTGTCAGCGATACCGATGAAAAGACGAACCGGGCCGTCTTGCCCGCGTACGGCGCGAGACGCTCGCGGGCCCAGGCTTCGCGGGCGAGCAGATGATTGACGGCGGCAGCAAAGGGCTTGGTGGCGAAGGTCATTAGCGCGGCATGAAAAAACCCGCGCAGGCGAAAACCTGCGCGGGCCACTATTGTAACGTCCGATCGCGTGTGGCCGAGCCAGGCCACACGGCCTATGACGATGTGCTCAGTTCGGCGCGACCTGCTCGATACCGGCAAGCAGCCAGCCTTCGCTCGTGCCGGCCACCTTCGTCAGGTTCCAGACTTCCGCGAACAGCTCGGCCGCCCCGCCTGCCGTTTCGCGGATCAGGCCCGAAAAGCGCACGCTCGCGAAATACTCGCTGCCGCGGTCCTCGAGCGCAAGCAGTGCGGCATCGAGCCGCACGACGTCGGTCTGGTTGCGCTCGTCGGCGCGCGAGTCCATGTCGACCTTCAATTCGGCGAACATCTCGGGCGTCGTGAATTCGCGCAAGTCGGCCAGATTGCGGTCGTCCCAGGCCGTTTGCAGACGCACGAAGTTGACCTTGGCATGGTGCAGGAACGCATCCGCGTCGAAGCCGGCCGGCACCGCAGGCGCGGCAGCGGCAGCGGCAGCAGGCGGCGTAGCATCGTAAGCCGGTTGCGACGGCGCTTGATAGGGGTCGATGCCCGGTGCACTGCGCAGTGCACCGGCGCCTGCCGCGCCGTAAGCCGGCGTGGCGTCACGGCGACGGCTGCCCATGATCTTGCGCACGAGCCAAATGCCGACCATCGCTAGCAGCGCGACGACGATCACGTTCGCCATGGCGCTCGCGAATGCCCCACCGAGACCGAAATGCGACAGCAGCGCCGCAATGCCGAGGCCCGCCGCGAGCCCGGCCAGCGGCCCGAGCCAGCGCGAGCGGGCGCTCGGCGCAGCCGGCGTGGGCTGAGCCGCGGGCGCCGTTTGCGCGCGTTGCGCGGGCTGAGCCGTGGATTGTTGCAGAGACTGTTGAGCAGGCGGTGTGGCGGGCTTTTGCAGCGACTGCGATTGGCGCCCGATCGTGCGGCCGCCCCCCATCCGCCTGGCCTCGGCATCGAGCGAAGCCACGGTGCCCGCCGCGATCAAAGCGGCCACCGCCAGCAGCCGGATTCGCTTCGCCGAAAACACAGAAAGCTGTTTGGAAGAAATGCAGAGCGAATCGGCCATAGATGAATCTCCTACGAAAACAATGAGTTAGGAACGCTAATACTTTGTTCCGACGTGTAAGGCTACCACGCCAGCTGACAAATTGTAATATTTGACGGCATCCAAGCCGGCTTGTTCCATCATTGTTTTCAGCGTTTCCTGGTCGGGATGCATGCGGATCGACTCGGCCAGGTAGCGATAACTGTCGGCGTCGCTCGCGAACTTGCTGCCGAGCCACGGCAGCACCTTGAACGAATAGACGTCGTAGGCCTTCTTGAGCGGCTCCCAAACCTTCGAGAACTCGAGCACGAGCAGGCGCCCGCCCGGCTTGAGCACGCGCCGCATCTCGGCCAGCGCCACATCCTTGTGCGTCATGTTGCGCAGGCCGAAGGCCACCGTCACGACGTCGAAGTAATGGTCGGGAAACGGAATCTTCTCGGCATCGCACAGCAGCGCCGGCGTGATCACGCCACGGTCGAGCAGCCGATCGCGGCCCACGCGCAGCATCGATTCGTTGATGTCGGTATGCCAGACCTCGCCCGTCGGCCCGGCCTGCTTCGCGAACGCCTTGGAGAGGTCACCCGTGCCGCCGGCGATATCGAGGCACTTGTAGCCGGGACGCACGTTCGCCTGCGCGATCGTGAACTGCTTCCACACCCGGTGCAGCCCGCCCGACATCAGATCGTTCATCAAGTCGTAGTTGGTCGCGACCGAATGGAACACGCCCGCCACCTTCTTCGCCTTGTCCTTCTCGTCGACGGACTCGAAACCAAAGTGGGTCTTGCTCATCGCGTTTATCCTCCGCGTATTCTCAAAATGATTGCGCCCGGCGGGCAGGACGCCAGGCGGCTCGCGATCGTATCAGTGACAGTGCCCGCGCGGGGCACCGGGTGCGCCCATCGGCGCATCGCGGTCGACGCCGGCGGCGGCCAACCGGTCGAGATACTCGCGCCACAGCGCGTCCTGGCGCGTCGCGAAGTCGTACAGCAGGTCCCACGAGTAGATGCCGGTATTGTGGCCATCGGAGAACGTCGGCTGGATCGCGTAGTTGCCAACGCCTTCGATCGAAACGATCGTCACGTCGCGCTTGCCTGTCTGCAGCGTCTCCTGTCCCGGTCCATGGCCGCGCACCTCGGCCGACGGCGAAAACACGCGCAACAACTCGAACGGCACGCGATAGCTCGCGCCGTCGGCATATTGGAGTTCGAGCACGCGCGATTTGGCGTGCACGACAACGCCCGTCGGAACGGGCGTGTCGGGGTTCAGTCCACTCATGACTTCCTCGGAATGCAACAGTAGCCGGGCCGGCCCGGCTCAGGCGAATGCCCGGGTGATCTGCTCGCGTACGGCGTCGCCGAGCAACGTCGCCTGCGCACGCCGTGACGCCAGCAGCACCTCCGAGACGGCGCGCTGCCGCGGCGCCCAGACGGGCAGCGGAAAATGCGCGTCGTTCGTGAAGCGCGGAATCACGTGCCAGTGCACATGCGGCACCTGATTGCCGAGGCTCGCGAGGTTCACCTTCGCAGGCTTCAGCACGGTCCGTATCGCCCGCTCGACCGCGTACACCGCCAGCATCACGCGGTGGCGCTCGACGGGCTCGAGGTCCGAAAACTCGGCGACATGCTCGTTCCAGATCACGCGGCAAAAGCCCGGATAGTCGTGCTCGTCGGCCAGGACGACGCGCAATGCATCGTCCTGCCACAGCACGACACCGCCTTCCTCACGGCAGAATACACAGTCCATCGTCGCCCTCTAGCGCTAGATATACGTCGGTGAGCGCTATTAGACCAGCACGCGCTCGATCCCGCCATTGTTAGCGCGTTGCACGTAGTCGGCCATCCAGTTATCGCCGAGTACGTTCCGAGCGATTTCCACGACGATGTAATCGGCCTCGATGCCGGCATCCTCGTTATAGCGCGACAGCCCTTGCAGGCATGACGGGCAACTCGTGAGCACCTTGATCTCAGGACCGGCTTGCGCCCCGTTGCCGGACTGCGCAGCCGGCGCGCCATTGCCGGCCACGACCGGAATCGCGCGCAGCTTGGCCGCGCCTTTGCGGATTTCCTCTTCCTTGCGGAAGCGAACCTGCGTCGACACGTCCGGACGCGTGACGGCCAGCGTGCCCGATTCGCCGCAGCAGCGATCGTTCTTCTCGATCTTGTAGCCGTCCTGTTCCGAGCCCATCAGCTCGTTGACGAGCTTGACCGGGTCCATCGTCTTGATCGGCGTATGGCACGGATCGTGATACATGTACCGCATGCCCTTCACGCCATCGAGCTTGATGCCCTTCTCGAGCAGGAACTCGTGGATGTCGATGATGCGGCAACCCGGGAAGATCTTCTCGAATTCGTACCCGGCGAGCTGGTCGTAGCAGGTGCCGCACGACACGACGACGGTCTTGATGTCGAGGTAGTTCAGCGTATTGGCCACGCGGTGGAACAGCACGCGGTTGTCGGTGACGGTCTTCTCGGCCTTGTCGTACTGGCCCGCGCCGCGCTGCGGATACCCACAGCACAGGTAGCCCGGCGGCAACACGGTCTGTACGCCCGCTTCCCACAGCATCGCCTGCGTCGCTAGGCCCACCTGCGAGAACAGGCGCTCCGAGCCGCAGCCCGGGAAGTAGAACACCGCTTCCGAATCGACGGTCGTCGTCTTCGGGTTGCGGATGATCGGCACGATCTTGTTGTCTTCGATGTCGAGCAGCGCACGCGCCGTCTTCTTCGGCAGGTTGCCCGGCATCTTCTTGTTGACGAAGTGGATCACCTGCTCGACGACGGGCGGCCGGCCCGTGGTGGCCGGCGGATGCGCGGTCTGCTTCTTGGCGAAGTTCTTCAGCAGATCGTTGCCGAGGCGCTGCGCCTTGTAGCCGATGCCCATCATCGCGGTGCGCGCAAGGTTGATGGTCTGCGGATTGGTCGCGTTCAGGAAGAACATGCCCGCGGCCGCGCCGGCGTTGAACTTCTTCTTGCCCATCTTGCGCAGCAGGTTGCGCATGTTCATCGACACGTCGCCGAAGTCGATCTTCACCGGGCACGGCGTCGCGCACTTGTGGCAGACCGTGCAGTGATCGGCCACATCGTTGAACTCGTCCCAGTGCTTGATCGATACGCCGCGGCGCGTCTGCTCCTCGTACAGGAACGCCTCGATCAGCAGCGACGTCGCCAGGATCTTGTTGCGCGGGCTGTACAGGAGATTGGCGCGCGGCACGTGCGTCGCGCACACGGGCTTGCACTTGCCGCAGCGCAGGCAGTCCTTCACCGAATCGGCGATCGCGCCAATGTCGGACTGCTGCATGATCAGCGACTCGTAACCCATGAGCCCGAAGCTCGGCGTGTAGGCATTGCGCAGGTCGGCGCCGGGCAACAGCTTGCCCTTGTTGAAGCGGCCTTCCGGGTCGATGCGCTGCTTGTACGCGCGAAACTCGGCGATCTCGTCCTCGGTCAGGAACTCGAGCTTCGTGATGCCGATGCCGTGCTCTCCCGAGATCACGCCGTCGAGCGAGCGCGCGAGCTTCATGATGCGCTCGACCGCCTGGTGCGCGTCTTGCAGCATCTCGTAGTTGTCGGAGTTGACGGGGAGGTTCGTGTGCACGTTGCCGTCGCCCGCATGCATGTGCAGCGCGACGAACACTCGCCCACGCAGCACCTGCTTGTGGATCGCCTGCGCCTCGTCGAGGATCGGCTTGAACTCGCCGCCGTTGAAGATCTGCCGCAGTTCAGCCCGAATCTCCTGCTTCCACGACACGCGGATCGTACGGTCCTGCGTCACATGAAAGACGTTCGTCTGCGCTTGCGCGTCGACACGGTCCGCGAATTTCTCGGCCAGCGCCTCGTAGCCGAGCTGCACCAGGTAGTGCTGCGCTTCGCGCAGCGGCATGTCGAGCTTGTCGCGCAGGAACGTCCAGCGTTCGCGCACGCGCTTGATCAAATCGAGTGCCTGCTGCACGCGATCTTCGAGCAGTTCGGCGCTCGGGATTTCGTTCGCGTCGTCGGTCTTGCCGAGCGGCAGGTTGCCCGCCTTGAAGAACGCTTCGAGCGCATCGACGAGCTGCAGCTTGTTCTTGATCGACAGCTCGATGTTGATGCGTTCGATGCCGTCCGTGTACTCGCCCATGCGACCCAGCGGAATCACGACGTCTTCGTTGATCTTGAACGCGTTCGTGTGCTTGGCGATCGCGGCCGTGCGGCTGCGGTCGAGCCAGAAGCGCTTGCGCGCCTCGGCGCTCACGGCGACGAAGCCCTCGCCGCTCTTGCCGTTGGCCATGCGCACGACGTCGGAGGTGGCCGTCGCGACGGCATCGGCATCGTCGCCGACGATGTCGCCGATCAGCACCATCTTCGGGAATGCGTTGCGCTTGGACTTCGTCGCATAGCCGACTGCGCGCAGATAACGCTCGTCGAGGTGCTCCAGGCCCGCCAGAATCGCGCCGCCGCGCTTGGACGTCTCGAACAGGTAGTCCTTGATTTCGACGATGCTCGGAATCGCTTCGCGTGCCTGGCCGAAGAATTCGAGGCAGACCGTGCGAATGTGTGCGGGCATCTTGTGCAGCACCCAGCGCGCCGACGTGATGAGCCCGTCGCAACCTTCCTTCTGGACGCCGGGCAGGCCCGCGAGGAACTTGTCGGTCACGTCCTTGCCGAGGCCTTCCTTGCGGAAACGCCGGCCTTCGATCGCGAGCGTCTCGCTGCGCAGCAGCTTTTCGCCGGGTGCGTACTCGCCGTCGAACCACTTGAGCTCGAAGCGCGCCATGTCGACGTCGTGGATCTTCCCGAGGTTGTGCGCCAGGCGCGTGACCTCGAGCCAGTCGCCCTGAGGATCGACCATGCGCCACCAGGCGAGGTTGTCGAGCGCGGTGCCCCACAGCACCGCCTTCTTGCCGCCCGCGTTCATCGCGATGTTGCCGCCGATGCAGGACGCGTCGAGCGAGGTCGGATCGACTGCGAACACATAGCCCGCGGCTTCGGCCGCCTCGGTCACGCGGCGCGTGACGACGCCCGCGCCCGAGAAGACCGTCGGTACCTTGCGCGCGAGGCCGGGCAGCTCGACGAGCTCGACGGCGCCGAGCTGTTCGAGCTTCTCGGTGTTGATGACGGCCGAAAACGGCGTGAGCGGCACCGCGCCGCCCGTGTAGCCGGTGCCGCCGCCACGCGGAATCACGGTCAGGCCCAGCTCGAAGCATGCTTTGACGAGGCGCGCGATTTCGGCTTCGGTGTCCGGCGTCAACACGACGAACGGATATTCGACGCGCCAGTCGGTCGCATCGGTCACGTGCGAGACGCGCGACAAGCCGTCGAAGCGGATGTTGTCCTTCTGCGTGCAGCGGCCCAGCACCTTCATGGCGCGGCGGCGCAGGTCGGCACTCGCATCGAACTCGACAGCAAACGCCTCGACGGCGCGGCGGGCGGCGACCACGAGCATCTCGACACGCGCGGCGCGCTCCACCCCGGCCTCGTCCGCATGCTCGCTCAAATCGGCATGGCGGCGCTTCTCGATCTCGGCGAGCCGGTGATGCAACGCTTCGATCAGCAGCGTGCGGCGCTTCGGGTTGTCGAGCAGGTCGTCCTGCAGATACGGATTGCGGCGCACGACCCAGATGTCGCCGAGCACCTCGTACAGCATGCGTGCCGAACGGCCAGTGCGACGCTCGTTGCGCAGCTCGTCGAGCACTTTCCACGCCTCTTCGCCGAGCAGGCGGATCACGATCTCGCGGTCGGAGAACGACGTGTAGTTATACGGAATCTCGCGCAGACGCGGTTCAGGATCGGCGGCCAGGACAGCGGCGGCGCCATGCGGATCGAAAACTTGAGGTGCGTTCATGGTCGGACGGATCGATAGGCCCACCGCGCTTCCGTCATGACGGACGGCGCAGCCGGCAATGCGCGCCAGGCGCAAATTCAAAACTGGGCTGACGAAGGGCGAAGAGGCAACGCGAGCGCGATACCGTCCAGCCTTCGCGAATTAAAGGCAGAGGCTAAGGCAACCGCACGATCGCGCGTGGCGGACGTGCCGCTGCGCCGCGGGACACGCTCGTCGCGGCACAGGTGTCAAATGGGCGGTCCGAAGCTGCCAGCGCATTTACCGGTCCTGATTTTAAAAACGAATTCTACCGCACTATCCCACTATGCGTTGATGCGGGGTTTCAGCGAAATTTTGGGATGTCGGCGCGGCAATCGCGCATTTTTACACCCCCTGACGCGTGAAAATAACCGAACGGACGGTCAATCAGCCATCGAAGCGGGCCTGAAACGCGGCCGTTGGCGCTATCATTGACAGCTTCCAAGTTCCGCAACGTTTTCGCGCGATACGCTCGCGCGCTCTCCCATGTCTTCGTCGTCTCACGATTACCTGAAGAAAATCCTGACCGCGCGCGTCTACGACGTCGCCCGCGAAACGGAGCTCGAGCCCGCGCGCAATCTGTCGGCACGCCTGCGCAACCGCGTCTATCTGAAGCGCGAGGACAACCAGCCGGTCTTCTCGTTCAAGCTGCGCGGCGCCTACAACAAGATGGTGCACATCCCGGCCGACGCGCTTGCGCGCGGCGTGATCACAGCCTCGGCCGGCAACCACGCACAAGGGGTCGCCTACTCGGCTGCCCGGCTCGGCGTGAAGGCCGTCATCGTGGTGCCCATCACGACACCGCAGGTCAAAGTCGACGCGGTGCGCACGCACGGCGGCCCGACCGTCGAAGTGGTGCAGGCAGGCGAGTCGTACAGCGATGCCTATGCCCACGCGCTCGAATTGCAGCAGGCGCGCGCGCTCACGTTCGTGCACCCGTTCGACGATCCCTACGTGATCGCGGGCCAGGGCACGACGGCGATGGAAATCCTGAGCCAGCACCAGGCTCCGATTCACGCGATCTTTGTGCCGATCGGCGGCGGCGGGCTGGCGGCCGGCGTCGGCGCGTACGTGAAAGCCGTGCGCCCCGAGATCAAGGTGATCGGCGTGCAGACCGAAGACTCGTGCGCGATGGCGCAATCGCTGCAAGCCGGCGAACGCGTGACGCTGACCGAGGTGGGCCTGTTCTCCGACGGCACGGCCGTCAAGCTCGTCGGCGAGGAGACGTTCCGCCTGTGTCGCGCGTATCTCGACGACGTGCTCACCGTCAACACCGACGCGCTGTGCGCCGCGATCAAGGACGTGTTCCAGGACACGCGCAGCGTACTCGAGCCAGCCGGTGCGCTGGCCGTGGCCGGTGCGAAGCAGTACGCCGAGCGCAGCGGCGTCGAAAACGAAACGCTGATCGCGGTCACCTCGGGCGCGAACATGAACTTCGACCGCATGCGCTTCGTGGCCGAGCGGGCCGAGGTCGGCGAGGCGCGCGAAGCCGTGTTCGCCGTGACGATTCCCGAGGAGCGCGGCAGCTTCAAGCGCTTTTGCCAACTCGTGGGCGAGCGCAGCGTCACCGAATTCAACTACCGGATCGCCGATGCGAGCGCCGCGCACATTTTCGTCGGCGTGCAGATCAAGAGCCGCGGCGAATCGGCCGCGATCGCCCAGACGTTCGAGGCGCACGGCTTTCCGACCGTCGACCTGACCGGCGACGAGTTGTCGAAACAGCACATCCGCTACATGGTCGGGGGGCGCTCGCCGCTCGCGCACGACGAGCGGCTCTTCCGCTTCGAATTCCCCGAACGGCCCGGCGCGCTGATGAAGTTTCTCTCGTCGATGGCGCCGGAGTGGAACATCAGTCTCTTTCACTACCGCAACCAGGGCGCCGACTACAGCTCGATTCTGGTCGGCATTCAGGTGCCGGTGGCCGATAATGCTGACTTCGAGCGCTTTCTCTCGACGCTCGGCTACCCGCATTGGGACGAAAGCGACAACCCGGTCTACCGGCTCTTTCTGGCTTAACCGCCTTTTTGCCTACTTCGATTGCGATGAATCCCGAAGCTCATTCCCCGCTCGGCAAGGCGACCGCCTACAGCGAACAATACGATCCGAGCCTGCTGTTTCCGATCGCACGCAGCCATGCGCGCGAGGCGATCGGCCTCGGCGGGCAACTGCCGTTTTTCGGCACCGACATCTGGAACGCCTACGAGCTTTCGTGGCTCAACCCGCACGGCAAGCCGCAGATCGCCATCGCGACGTTCTACGTGCCGGCCGAGTCGCCCAATATCGTCGAATCGAAGTCGTTCAAGCTGTATCTGGGCTCGTTCACGCAGACGCGGATCGAATCGATCGACGCGCTGCGCGACATGCTCAAGCGCGATGTCTCGGCGGCCTGCGGCGCGAGCGTCTCGGTACGCCTGGCGACGCCGGCCGAATTCGCCACGCTCGAACTCGAAGAACTCGACGGGCTCTCGCTCGATCGACTCGATCTCGAAGCCGACGTCTATCATCCCGATCCGTCGCTGCTGAAGGCCGCGCTCGATGAAGCGCCCGTCGAGGAGACGCTGTTCTCGAACCTGCTCAAGTCGAACTGCCCGGTGACGGGACAACCCGATTGGGGCAGCGTGCAGATCCACTACGTCGGCCCGCAGATCGACCATGCGGGGCTGTTGCGCTACATCATCTCGTACCGCAGCCATACGGGCTTTCACGAGCAGTGCGTCGAGCGCATCTTCATCGACATCCTGCGCGAATGCCGGCCCGTCAAGCTCGCCGTCTATGCGCGCTACACGCGCCGCGGCGGGCTCGACATCAATCCGTTCCGCACCAACACCAACCTGCCGATGCCCGACAACGCGCGCACCGCGCGTCAGTAATATCGGCTCACGTCGGTCACGGGCACACGGCCGGGTTCAAAACGCGCCGTGCGCATCGCCGGCCGGCGCGGCCTCGCGGGCGAGGAAGCGGCCGGCGCGCGCGCCCGTCGACGCGCCGTCGCAATACGACAGCACGCCGTTGACCCACACCGCCTCGATGCCGTCGGCGGCCTGCTGCGGCGCTTCGAACGTAGCCGCATCACGCACGCGCGCCGGATCGAACAGCACGAGATCGGCGTGATAGCCGATGCGGATTTCGCCCCGCCCGACGAGGCCGAAGCGCCGTGCGGCAAGGCTCGTCATCTTGCGTACGGCTTCTTCGAGCGGGAACAACTGCTCATCGCGCGCATAGTGCCCGAGCACGCGCGCAAACGCGCCCCATAGCCGAGGATGCGGCCGCGGATCGTTGGGCAGGCCGTCCGAGCCGATCATCGTGGCCGGATGCGCGAGAATGCGGCGCACGTCGTCCTCCGACATGTTGTGATAGACGGCACCGGCGGGCCGCAACCGCTCGGCCGCTTCCTGCTGCGTGACACCCCATTGCGCCGCGATCGTCGACAGGTGCTGCCCCGCGACTTCGGGATGCGGCGTGGACCAGGTGATCGTGATCTCGACGTCACCGGTCACCTGCTTCAAATCGAGCGTCGTCGAACTCCGGTCGTACGGATAGCAGTCGCAGCCGATCGGCTGCAGCGTCCGCGCGCGGTCAAGCGATGCCAGCACTTCGGTGCTGCGCCCCCAATTGCGCGGCCCCGCGCACTTGAGGTGGGAGATCACGACGGGCACGCGCGCATGGCGGCCGATGCGGCAGGCTTCGTCGAACGCCTCGAGGATCGCGTCGAATTCGCTGCGCATGTGCGTCGTATAGAGCGCGCCCGCCAACGCGAGCGGTTCGGCCAGCGCCATCACTTCTTCCGTCGGCGCAGAGAACGCGGAGCGGTAGGCGAGCCCGGAGCTCAATCCCAGCGCACCATGCACAAGGGCCTCCTCGAGTTGCGCGCGCATCGCCGCGATTTCGTCGGCGCTGGCCGCACGGTCGAGCCGATCCATCTGATTGTTGCGCAGCGCCGTATGGCCTACGAGCGCCGCCACGTTGACGGCCGGCCGTGCCGCATTGACGGCGTCGACGTACGAGGCGAAGGTCGGATAGCGAAACGCGCCGCGCTCGCCGAGCAGCAGCATCGGGTCGGGCGGGTCGCTTCTCAAGGTGACCGGCGCCGCGCTGATGCCGCAATTGCCGACGATGACCGTCGTCACACCCTGCGAGATCTTGGGCAACATCTGCGGCGCCTGAATCACGTGCGTGTCGTCGTGCGTGTGGACGTCGACGAAGCCCGGCGCCAGCGCGCGCCCGGTGCCGTCGATCACGTCTTCGGCCAGCCAGTTCGACAAGTTGCCGATCGCCGCGATCCTGCCGTTGCGCAATGCTACATCGCGCTCAACCGGAGGCCCTCCTGTGCCGTCATACAGACAGGCTCCATAAATCAGCGTATCGGCGGCTTCGGGATGGGAATGCATGAGCGGCCTCCTTGGCTATGCCGAATGGCGTATTCGCTGCAAATCCTACCCGAGTTTCTGTACCATCAGGACGCGCATCGCCGATCAGCCCTCCCCGACGCCTATCAGGGATAGACCCTATGAATATGAAACTGGTTAGCTACCAGACCGCGACGATCGATCCCTATAGCAAGGGCCTGGGCGTCGTGCCGAGTGCAAGCGTACCGCTCGATCAGGCGGCCAATCTGGAATGGAACCTGTTGGCCGAAGACGTGAGCCTGCCGGCCGCCGTGCTCTACGCCGACCGCATGGAGCACAACCTCAATTGGATGCAGGCGTTCGTCGCCGAGTACGGCGTGAAGCTCGCGCCGCACGGCAAGACGACGATGGCGCCGCAATTGTTCCGGCGCCAGATCGATGCGGGCGCGTGGGGCATCACGCTCGCCACCGCGCACCAGTCGCGCGCGGCCTACCTGGGTGGCGTCGAGCGGGTGCTGATGGCCAACCAGCTCGTCGGCCGGCACAACATGACGATGGTCGCCGAAATGCTGACGGACTCGGAATTCGAGTTCTTCTGCCTCGTCGATTCGGTCGAGAACGTCGAGCAGCTCGGCACGTTCTTCGAAGCGGCCGGCAAATCGCTCCAGGTGCTGCTCGAGCTCGGCGTGCCGGGCGGACGCACGGGCGTGCGCAACGACAGCGAGCGCGATGAGGTGGTGGCCGCGATCGCGCGCTATCCGGGCACGCTGCGTCTGGCCGGCGTCGAGCTGTTCGAAGGCATCCTCAACGACGAAGCACAGGTGCGCGCGTTTCTACGGCGCACGGTCGAAACGATGCACACGCTGGCCGCGAGCGATCGCTTCGAACGCATGCCGGCGATCCTCACCGGGGCAGGCTCGGCCTGGTACGACGTGGTGGCGGAAGAGTTTGCCAAGGAATCGAAGAGCGGCCACGTCGAAGTCGTGCTGCGGCCCGGCTGCTACCTGACGCACGATGTCGGCATCTACAAGAAAGCGCAGGCCGACATCCTGGCGCGCAATCCAATCGCCAGGAAGATGGGTGAGGCACTGTTGCCGGCGCTGCAATTGTGGGCCTACGTGCAGTCGATTCCCGAACCCGACCGCGCGATCGTCGGCTTCGGCAAGCGCGATGCGGCATTCGACGCCGGCATGCCCGTGCCGGCACGCCACTATCGGCCGGGTAACAGCACGCCGCGCGAAGTGACGGCAAGCGACGGCTGGGAGGTGACGGGCTTGATGGATCAGCACGCGTTCATGCGCATCAAGCCCGGCGCCGATCTGAAGGTGGGCGACATGCTCTCGTTCGATATCTCGCATCCGTGCTTGACGTTCGACAAGTGGCGTCAGGTGCTGATCGTCGATCAGGCATACCGCGTCACCGAAGTCGTCGAGACGTTCTTCTGACCTTTCGGCCGGCTGAGCTTGCGGCCTTCGAAGGAAGCCGACGGCGCTAGCTCTCGTCGGTCAGCGGGGCGGCGACGCCGTCTGCGGTCGCCACGGCGACAATGCGCGCCTCCAGCTGCGCGAGCGCATCGGATAGTCCCGCCAACGCCTCGTCGGACAGCGACCCCATTGTCTCGCGCAGGAAGGCGTTGCGTCTGGGCAGACTCGCCGCCACGATCTCGGCGCCTTCCGGCGTGAGCCGCACGTTCGTGATGCGATTGTCACGCGTATCGGTGCTGCGCTCGACCCAGCCGATCGCCTCGAGCGCCTTCAGATAGCGGGTGAGCGCGCCGGGGTCCATGCGCAGACACTCGACGAGACGCTTTTGCGACCACTCGCCCTCCCCGGGCTCAGCCAGCGTGCGCAGGATTCGCCAACGCGGCATCGCGTGCCCGACGTGCGCCTCGAAGGCCGAGAGGAACGCGCGATAGGTCCGGCCAAATTGCTGAACGATGCCGACGTAGTATTGCTCTTCCATGATCTCTCCCGGTTACTCCGCAGAGACCGCCGGCTCGGCCGCCCGCTTGATTTTGATAGGTGGCACACGCCGACATTGCCAGATCGACACGACGGCGACGACCATCGCCACGGCAATACCGGCATGGATCGAGCCGACGAGCGTCTCGCGCGCCGTTTCGAGCAGCAGTGCGCCGTTATGGCCCGCGTGCACGAGCTGATCGATCAGCGTGCGCTGCGCCTCCCGGTTGACGAGGATCTGCGGATCGCGCATCTGCGCCAGCCATTGCAACGCGCCGTCGGCATCGAGCGCATGGCGCACGCCGCTCGCGTACATGCGCGTGACGAGCGTACCCGTCATCGCCGCGCCGAACATGCCGCCGATCATCCGTAGCGATTGCAGCAACGCGGTCGCGATGCCCAGATGCTCGCGCCCGGCCGTCTGCTGGGCGAACACGGTCAGGTTCGGCAGCACGAACCCCAGGCCGAGCCCGCCGAACATCATGAATCCCATCAGCATGGCGTGCGGTGTCAATCGCGTTGACAAGATGATGCCGAGGCACGACGTTGCCAACAGCCCGAAGCCCACGAACATCATCGCGTTCGGATTCGGAATGCGCGTAATGAGACGTCCGTTGACGATGCTGCCGATCGTAATGAACACGACGAGCGGCGTCACGACGAGACCCGCATCCTTCGGCGCAAGTCCGAAGCCGCCTTGCAGCAGCAGCGGCGCGTAGAAGATGAGCGAAAACATCGCGAAGCCACCGAGCACCGACAGCCGGAACAGCGCGGCGAGACTACGGTTGCGAAACATGTCGAGTGGCAGGATCGGCTGTGCGCAGCGGTGCTCCCATTTGACGAGCGCGAACGCCGAGACGGCGCTCACCGCGAGCAGCGCGATGACACGCGGCGCGAAGCCGTGCTGCGCGACCCATTCGACGAACAGCTGCAACGACCCGAGCGTCAGCGCGATCAACAGCGCACCGGGCCAGTCGAGCCGCATGGCGCCGCGCAGCTCGATGTGGCGGATATGCGGCAGATAGCGAAACACGAACACGAGCGAGAGCAGCCCCACCGGCAAGTTCACGTAGAACACGGAACGCCAGCCGTAATACTGCGTGAGGAAACCGCCCAACGACGGCCCCACCGCATTGGCGATGCCGAACGCCGTGCTCATCATCACTTGCCAGCGCAGTCGCACGACCGAGTCGGGGAACAGATCGGGAATCGACGCGAACGCCGTGCCGACCAGCATGCCGCCACCGATCCCTTGCAAGCCACGCGCGAGCACGAGGAACAGCATGCTGTTGGCGGCGCCGCACAGTACCGAGGCGCCCGTGAACAGCGCGATCGACACGATCACGAACGGCTTGCGGCCGAAATAGTCACCGAGCCGGCCGAAGATCGGCACGGTGATGATCGACGTGAGCAGATAGGATGTAGCGACCCAGGCATAGAGCTCGAAGCCGCGCAGTTCGGCGACGATGGTCGGCAGCGCCGTGCCGACGACAGTCTGATCGAGCGCAACGAGCATCGTGACGAACGAGAGGCCGAGCATCGCGAGCAGCGATTCCCGGAAAGGCAGAACCTGCCCTCGCGAATGGTGGGCAGCGGTATGGACGGCCATTTTTTGCTCGCTCAATCGTTGAGTCGTCAAATAACTTGAGATGATAGCATGCATACAGCATGGCCTACTCGGCGGCGGCGTTGTCCGCTACCCGCCCGCGTCTCGGCCACGCCCGCCGACCGATGGAGGAACATTGCCCGCATGGAGCCCATTCCGTTTCCCGTTTCGTCGCTGGAGGCGGACGATCTCGCCGCGCTCGGCCAAGCCAAGCGCGCGCTCGAGACCGAACCGCTCGCCATGAAGCTTGCCGCCGCAGTCGGCACGCCGATCGAGCGACTCATTGCGCGGTTGCCGGCTAGCGCACAAGAGGCGGTCACCGACGCGACACGGCGCGCGCTCGAGAAATGTCTGCAGGTGGCCTCGAGTACGCTCGGCACGCGCGGAACGAACGGCGTCGCGTCGACCGGCGCGCGCGACCGTCTGCATAAGCTTGCCGTCGCGACGACGGGTGCGGCCGGAGGCGCGTTCGGCCTGATCGCCCTGCCCGCCGAGCTGCCGCTGACGACGACGCTGATGTTCCGCTCGATTCTCGACATCGCGCGCAGCGAGGGGGAGAACCTGGGCAGCATCGAGACGCGGCTGCAATGCCTGTCTGTATTCGGCCTGGGCGGAGGCAGCGCCAGCCGCGACGAAGAAGCCGATTTCGGCTACTTCGTGGTGCGGGCCGCGCTCGCGCAGTCGGTGTCGAAGGCATCCTCGGACCTGGCGGCGAAGGGCCTCATGTCGCACGCTTCGCCCGCGTTGATGCGCCTGCTCAATGCAATTGCCGCGCGCTTTTCGGTGCAGGTCAGCGAACAGGTGGCGGCCAAGTCGATCCCGGCCATCGGCGCAGTGCTGGGTGCGCTCGCGAACACGGTCTTCATCGATCACTTCCAGCACACCGCGCACGGCCACTTCACCGTGCGCCGGCTCGAGCGCCGCTACGGCACCGACGCGGTGCGCGCGGCGTATCAAACGATCGAGCCCGCCCCTAATGGTTGAATGACGCGCGCCTGCGCGTGCTGTTCGACGAACATGCTGGCGCGGTCCAGCGCACGGCACGCCTCGGGGACGAACGGCGCGAACAGCGGCCAGGCGTGCGGCACCTTCGGCCACGCTTCGAACTCGACGTCGACCTCGGCCGCGCGGGCCTTTTCGGCTACCCGTCGAGCGTCGTCGAGCAGGACTTCGGTGCTTGCGGCGAGGATCAGCAGCGGTGGCAAACCCGAAAGGTCCGCATAGAGCGGCGACAGGTGAGGATGGCGCGGATCGCTGTCGCCGACATAGAGCTTGGCGGCCCGGCCGATCGACGCGCCGCAGAACATCGGATCGACGCCGTCGTTCGTGATGAGCGTGGCGCCCGTCGCGGCCAGATCCGTCCACGGAGAAAACAGCACGGCGGCCGCAGGCAGCGGCTCGCCCGCATCGCGCAGCGCGACGAGCAGCGCGAGGGCAAGCCCACCACCGGCCGAATCACCCGCCACGACCAGCGACTCGGGCGGCGTGCCGTCCGCAAGCAACTGGCGATAGGCCGCGAGCGCATCGTCGAGCGCGGCCGGAAACGGGTGCTCGGGTGCGAGCCGGTAATCGAGCGAGAAGGTGCGTGCGCCGGTCCGCGCGGCGAGCCCGAACGTGAGCGAGCGATGCGAGCCTGGCGAACAGAAGTAGTAGCCGCCGCCGTGGCAGTACAGCAGCGTACGTATGGGCGTGCCAGGCACCGCGTCGGCGCGGCGCTCGAGCCATTCGCCACGCAGCGGCGCATCACCGTCCTCATAGCGCTCGACGAGTTGCCAGCCGGAGGGCACCTTCGGCGACCATACGCGCGCCGCCGCATGCGCACGCGCACGTTCGACGTTCACGTAAGGCTTGCGCGTCTCGGGACGAAACTGCCGCTTGAGGAACCAGCAAACGACGGTGCTTTGCCAACTCATCGCCCTGCCCTCCCGAAACCGAAACGTTCGTTGCCGCTCCCGCTAAGCGGATGCTGGCGCCCCTCGATCGGCACGATGCGCAACGAAGAGGAGCGGCCTCGCGTGCCGTGCTTGCGCGATGGGTGCTCGGCACGGCACTGCAAAGCCTGCGCCACTACTGCATGCGAGGCGATCAGTTCTTCGGCATCAGCTGGCCGCGAATCTCACCCGTGGGATTCTTCGCCGTATGCACATTGAAGTACCACTTGCCGCTGCTCAGATCCGCGACTTGCTGATCGGTCAGCGTGGCCATGCCCTTGATCGGGCTCCCAAGCTCGTTGGCGTCGATCGTGATCACAGGCTTCGCATTCACGCCGACGGGTGCCGGGCCATGAAAATGCGCCATCGTCGCCGGTCCGCTCAGCTTGTCGTAGGTGATGGTCCACATCAGCATCTTCGAATCGGTATCGAACGTTGCATCGACGTTGCCCGTCGCGTGCGACGTGTTCGGCGGCACTTCGGCCGACGACGTGAGCTGTGCAGAATAGGTCACCGGCTTGGCCACTGCCACGCCCGCCGCCATCGCCAACATCAGTACCGCCACATTCAGCTTTCGAATTGCACGCATCTTGTTCTCCTGTGGGTAGGCGCCGCCGACGCGCTCTCGATGCGCGCCCCATTAGCGACCGAAACACTATAGAGCAAGTCGTGGAGCCACGCGTGCGAGATGCCGACTCAGGGGTTGGGAAAATAACGAGGTGCGATTAGCAGACTTTGCGGAACATCGCATCGACGACGGTGCCCGGGCCGATCGCCGTCCACCTCGAATCGTTCGCACGCAGCGAGCCGGCAGCCGCACCTTCGGGCGCGAGGTAGTGCGTGTCGACGATGCGCCAGCGCTTTTTTCTGCAGTCCATTTGGTAGCGCGTCAGCGAGACGGCAACGGGAGCGGTCGCACCGGGCAGCGTGGCCGGCGTCTTCCAGGTCGTCTTGGCCAGATATTCGACGTAGCCTTCGGAGTCCGTAGTAATGCTGTCGACGTCCACGGCATACGCGAGATCGCTCTCGGCAGCCAGGTTGGTCCATTGAGTGGCCTGTGCATAGGCCATCGCGGTGAACGGCAAGGTAACGATCAGCAATCGACGGAGCAATTTCATTTCTGGTTCCTAATATTCGAAATGGCCCAACCACGTCGATGTACTTTTTATCTTGTTGTTTTTGTTATTTTTCCCGCAGCGTGCTCGGAATTCTATCAGAGCAGCCCGTGATCAAGCCTAGGGAATTGCGTCGAGATTTGTAGAACCTGTTCACGATCTTCTGGGCATCATTGCCAAGTAAGCCAAATGAACGAACGGCGAAGCGCGGCGATACCAGGACATCAGCAGCACGATCAGCGGGAGCGTTGCCGCCACTTGACACCACAGACATCATGACGTCATGATGTCTGCATGAGTGCGAATCATGACAGCCAACTTCCCCTTTACGCGCAGGTGGAAGCCGCCCTGACGGCCAGTATTGCCGACGGGACTTACCCTCCGGGAGCGCAACTGCCCAATGAAGCCAGCTTGCTGGCAACCTTTGGGATCAGTCGGACAACCCTTCAGAAGGCCGTACAGAATTTGATCGCCCGAGGGTTGATCGAAATCCGCCGCGGCAAGGGCACATTCGTATCTCAACCACGCCTTACGCAAGAACTCACTGAACTGAGCGGCTTTGTCGAGGACATGCGTTTGCACGGCCGCCATCCGACAGCGCGGCTGGTCGGCAAGCGAATTGAAGACGCGAGCGATCTCGTCGCTCACAAGCTCTCGCTCGAGGCTGGTGCGTCGGTGGTCCACATTCAGCGCATACGCATCGCTGACGGGACACCGCTATCGTTCGACGAGACATGGCTGCCGAAGGACATCGGCGAGAAGATCCTCGAGAATGATCTGGAGGTCGAGCCGATCTTTTCGTTGCTCGAACAAAAGTACGATGTGCCACTCAGGGAGGCCGAGTACAAACTCGAAGCGATCGCTGCGAATAAGACTGTCGCACGAGCCCTTGAGATCAAGGTGGGTAGCCCGATTTTTCTCATCGAACGCACGTCTTACAGCGAGCGGGGCCGTCCTGTCGATTACGAAAAACTGCACTACCGCGGCGACCAGATCCAGTTCGTCACCCATCTCACCCGGCGCAAGCCGCATGGCCGGTAGCGCGGGTTGGGCTTCTTCAATGGATACAGGTTACATACTCTGGCTGTTTGCCGTGTCGTTAGGGGCTAGCGCGCTAGGCGGAATGCTCGGCATGGCGAGCGGTATTTTCATCGTGCCCATCCTGACCGTGTTCGGTCACCTCGACATTCATATCGCAGTGGGTGCCAGCATCGTTTCGGTGATCGCATGTTCCTGTGGCAGTGCCGCACCGTTTCTTCGTGGTCGATTGACCAACGTCCGGCTTGCGATTGTTCTGGAAACCGCCACGACGCTGGGTGCATTATCCGGCGTGATGATGAGCGGTCTCATTCCGGTACCCGTGCTCTACTTCATTTTTGCCGTGATCCTCATGCTGTCGGCACAGCAGATGCTGGCGAGGCGTTCCGATCCTGTCGCCGCCACCGCGAGCATCGATCCGCGGAGTGCCTGGTTATGCCTGGATTCTCGCTACCCGGATCATGCGCTCGGACGCGAGATCGAATATCGCGTGCATCGCATCGGGCTCGGCATGTCCTTGATGTACTGCGCCGGACTGATTTCGGCGTTACTCGGCATCGGTAGCGGCGTCCTCAAGATCCCGGCAATGGATACGGCACTGCGCCTGCCGATCAAGGTTTCCTCAGCAACGTCGAATTTCATGATCGGTGTGACTGCGGCAGCCAGCGCCGGCGCCTACTTCGCGCGCGGTGAAATCGTGACCGCCATCGCTGCGCCCGTGGCGCTGGGATCGGTCGTGGGCGCGATAATCGGGGCCCGCGTCCTCATGCGGGTAGCGAGCGACAAACTGCGTGTGCTTTTCGTCGTCGTGCTCGCAGTCCTCGTGGTACAAATGCTTCTCGAAGCATGGGGTGTCCGCCTTTTCGGAGCTTCCGCATGAGCCCCCTCGCAGCCAAGGCGTCAGGGCTCGAACGGCGGCTGGCCGGGCTTCTACACTACGGCACGTGGCTCGCCGCCAGTACGGTCGCCGCGGGCCTCGCGATGGCGCTGCTCGGCCCCTGGGCTCGCAACTGGCGCGCCATGACGGCGGTCATCGGCGCCCATGTCATGACTGCAGGTGTTGCGCTCTTCATCCTCCTCCCGGTCATGCGCCTGATATTGATGCTGAGCGTTTTCCTGCATCAACGCGACTATCGTTTCAGCGCGATTACCGGACTGGTGTTGATGATCGTGGTCGTCGGATCGATGATCGGCGCAGCGTGAGTTGCGCCATGCCTTGCTGTCGGCCAACGACGTAAGCGTTGCCCCTCAGCGCAACACCAAAGACTCCGCACTCAATGCGCGCCGCTCGCGTCGCTGGCTGGCATGTCGACTTCGAAGTCCTTCGTGCGCAAGTTGACTTTGCGTGCATAGGCCGCGGAACCGCCGTAGCTCTTCAATGCCGCAGATACATCACCGCGCGCGGATTCGAGGTAGCCGTGCAGGATGGCCGAGCCGGCTTCGATGTTGGCGTTCGGCTCGGTCAGGTCGATGTTCTTGACGAGCCGGCGATGCGCAGCCGGCACCACTTGCATGAGCCCGGTCGCGCCATGCGAGCCATGCGCCTTTTCCTTGAAGCGCGACTCGATCGAAATGATTGCGAGCACGAGTGCGGGTGGCAGCGAGTACTTCGACGCCGACGTCATGACGGCCGAGGTGATTTGCTCGGCCTTCTCGCGCGCGAGACCGAACTTGTGCGTGAGCATGTCGGTGATGCGGTGGATCTGGCCGGGAGGGTTCGATGATCCGTCGGTGAGTACGGCGGATGCGGAAGACGCGGCCGACGCGGCGTCTGGTGTCGCCGCAGAGGTCGTCGATGCGTGCGATGCAGCTATCGCGCTGGCGGCCTGCGAAGTTGGCAATGCAAGTGATGCTGCCGAGACGTTAGTCTCGCTCGTAGGCACTGCCGCGCGCGTTGGAGCGGATTCCTGTGCAACAGCCGGCGCAAGAACGCCGAGCGATACGAGCAAGATGCAGAAGAATCGACTCATCAGGGCGGGATCACTCTGGAAAGGGTCGCATTATACCGGGCCCCCTTCGGCCGCTTCTCAATTCGTCATTCGATTCAAGACGAGCACGCAGTCCGTCGAGTGCGGGTGACGCGGTAGCGTCGAGCCCGGGAGCCGATCTTGATGCGCCTGCGGCTTGCGCTCCCGCTCCATCTCGTCAATGGGAGTGCCAGCGCGAGGATATGCCTCATTTCGCCGATGAAACGTCGGGCCGCATATCGCGCGACTCATCCTCTGCGCTGCAACTCGGCGTCTAGCTGCCGCACGTCCTCGAGCGTCTGGACTTTGTCGATGCGGGAAAGCATCTGATCCTTCAAGCGCTCGGTGCTCGAAAGTACGGCCCCCGACCTGGCGAGTTCCGCCAAGACACGTTTTGCCGCCGCCTCGAGCGTCAAGCCGCTGTGCCGGGCCTGATCCTCGAGGAGGTCGACACCGGCTGGAGCCTCGCCTGACGGGGCCAGCACCCAGTGCGCGATTTGCGCCTTGAATTTCAGCACTTCCGTGTGGGCGAGATAGCCGGCGTCGATCTCCGTACGTTGCCGGTTGATTTCCTCCCGTAGCTGAGCTTTGAGCCGTGCGATCTCGTGAACCAGATGATGTTCGGACAGACGCGCCGTCGGATCGCTTGGCTCCGTGTTGTCGGGCACGAATCGGAACTGGCGCGCGAGTTCTGGATAGACCTCCTGAACCAGGACCGCCCGCAACCACAGGAGGTCGCCATCCGATTTCGCCTGCGCGATCAGCAAGGCAAAACGCTCGCGAACACGCTCGGTCGCGATCAGCACCTCGTTCGTTTGCTCGGCACGCTTGCAGATGAGCTCAGCCGTATCCTTCAGGGATGCATTGCGCGACACGGCGACGGCTTGCAGAGCGGAGTAGGTACGATCCTGCGCAGATCCTGCAGGTCCACTCGCATTCAGGTAGGCGCGTGCGTCTTCCAGTTTGAGCCTGCGTAGTTCATCACCGAGCAGCGCTTCCGAGACATAGGGCTTGCGCAGCTCGTTCACCTTGTCGACCAGAACCCGCATCAGCGCGCGACGATTGTGTTCCAAAAGACGGACCGCATGAGGCGCGCGAACGTCCGCGGGCGCTTCGGTAAAGCGATTTCCGTCGAAGCGCCAGCCCCAGCAATTTCGAAGCGTCATCGTTTCGGGTAGAGCGCCGACATACATGCTTGCGAAATGCCAGTCTTCCTGAGCCGGAGGGACGTATTCCGGATCATCCGTGAAATAGACGACGCGATTCGACTTGACTTGCGTCAGCACGGTATAGCGTGTCGGTGTCGACTCTACGGCGCCGGACGCTTCGTCGCCGGGGACGGTCGGGGCAACGTTTTGCTGCATCGAATTCTTCATCTTGAATGTTGATAAAAAGGCGAAACCCTGAAGACCTTCAAGCCTTCGTCGTTGCTGGCGGCGGCAAACAAGTCATTCGAAAGTGCCGGAGGTTGTCGGTATTGCCCGCCAATCAAGCCCTCCCAGACCTTGATCTCCCTTTCCGCGTCGAACACCGCGATTTCCCCGCCCTGTGACAAGACGACCAGATAGCGTCCGTACTCCACCGGGCAGCCGCAACCTGGCGCCCTCAGACGGCTCAGCCATCGCAGTTCGCCGGTGGCGAGATCGAATGCCATAAGGTGCCAACGTCCGTCCAGCACGTAGACGCATTCAGCCTTGACCAGCAGAAATTGATGCGCGAGCGGGTTGCCATACTGCCGGTGCCAAACCGCTTCCCCCGTGAGGACGTCGACGCAGACCAACGTGCCGTCTTCCGTCGCCCAGTAGGCTCGTCCACGCGCAACTGCCGGCTGCCCGCGCACGAGGCCCGAGCTTGGCACCTTCCACCGCAGCGTGCCCATGGTTGCATCGACGCAGCACACTGTTCCGTCGTTGCAAGCGGCAATCAGGGCGTTGTGCGCGGGATCGTGCGCGACGGTAGCCGGCGGCCAATAGTCATGGCGGTACACCCAAAGCAGACGCCCGGTTTCCCAATCGAGCGCTTGGAGATGTCCGCATGGCTTGCCGCCGTTCCATTGCTCGGTGTTGACGAACAGACGCTTGTGCCCGAGGTCGAGCGTGGGCGTCGCGTGAATGCTTGAGCCTTGGCGCCAACGCCATCGTACGCGTCCATCTGCAGCATCGAGTCGGGTGACCGTGCCGTCGTAGCACCCCACCACGAGACTTCCGTGCGCGTACTGAAGGCGCTGGACAATGCCTTTCAGCGGGCGCTGGACACTGTCATAGCGCCAGACGATATCGCCGGTTCCGGCGTCGTGGCACCACACGCGGCTCGAATCGTCGGCAACGAATACCGCGCCCCCGGCAATGGCAGGCGTACTTTTGTAAAGGTACTCTGCGTTGCTATTGAGGTCCAAACGATGCCAAAGCGGTGCCTCGACGAAAGGCGGGTAGTCACCCTTCATCGTCGGGGGCCGCGCGTCGAAACAATCGCGCGACAGACCGATGTCGTGTCGCTTGAACAGCGCCATGACAGGGAAGCGACTGACGGACAATTGCCGGGAGCCGAGTGGTTGCCACATATCGAACAGCACACCGGCTGCCCGGATGTCCAGTACGTGACCGTCAGCGGCAAGCGCCGTATCGATCAGTTGAACAGCCGAGCCCGACTCCATGTAGTCGTCGACGATCACGGCGCGGCTGCCGTCCGGCTGACGCCGTCCTTCCACCCACCGCTTTCTGTTGTGCCCCTTTCGGTTGTCCCGCACCATCAATGTTTGCAGCACACACCCATCTGCGAGTGCCGCCATCGCCGTGGAACAGAGCAGCGGCGCCGCCCCGAGGCCGGGGCCGATCAGCACTTGCGGCTCGAAACGCTTGATGGCTTCCCACATCAGGCGCCCGGCCATCTGCATGTAGCGGGCGTCGCTCAACAGCTCACGAAAATCGAACCTGAGATCCGTCGTGAAGTGAATGGCTCTTGTGTAAATCTGACGCCGTAACGTTTCCCATTCGCTCGATACACGAATAGCTGCGAGCGCATCGGCGTGAGCCGGGACGCCGAGCAGGGTGTTCGACGCTTCCGTCATCGTGTTTCCCTTCTGAGCCTCACTAGCGTAAAACATGCTCGATAAGGCCGATCTGAGCCGGCAGGCAAACGCGGTGCAAGTCGTATTTCGTCTTGACGGTCTCGCGGGCGGCGGCCCGCAGTCCGTCGTGAAGACGCGCATCCTTCAAAGCGTCGATTGCACGTGAAGCGACTTCTTCGGGCGAAAAGAAGTCGACGAGCAAGCCGTTCACGCCATCGGAGATCACCTCTTCGACAGGCGGTGTACGCGAGCCGACGACCAGACATCCGGCGGCCATCGCTTCGAGCATCGACCAGGAAAGCACGAACGGATAGGTGAGGTAGATGTGAACGCGCGAAACCTGCAAGACCTTCTGAAATTGCGAGTGAGGCACGCGATCGAGAAAATGCACGCGCGGCAAGTCGAGCGATGCTCCGACTTCTTCCAGCATGCGTTTCTTGTGCGACTCCCCCTCGGCCAGACGCGGTCCGTAGCTGACGCCGTCGGCCCCGACGATCAGCACCTGGGCGTTCGGGCGCTCGGACAGAATCCGGGGAAGGCTTCGCATGAACGTGTCGAATCCTCGGTGCGGCTCGAGATGGCGCGCGACGTACGTCACGATTTCGTCCCCGGCATGGAAGGTTCGACCCGTTGTTGGATCAGTGAATTGCGCGGCCGAATCAGGGGTGACCAATCGCGTGTCGATTCCCTCGTGCACCACGCTGATGATCGGCTGGTGGGTTGCCGGGTAGAGCGATCGCTGCCACTGGGTAGGTGTCTGCCCCCAGTCGACTGCATCGAGCCCGAGCAGATTGCCGAGGTTCTTCGTCCGCACGCGTAACGCCGTATCGAAAAGCGGCGGATCGTCAGGGGCGAAGCCCACATCGGCGCCATGCGCGCGATAGAAGAATTCGAAGTATCCGATCAGCGGAGCGTGGGGGAAGACGTCCTTCAGATACCAGATCTCGCCCCATCCGTTGTGACCGAGCATCAGGTCGGGGACGAAGCCGGACTGCCGCAAGTCCAAGGCCACGCGTGCGACTTCCTGGGCGTTCAGGATCGCGGCTTCCACGTCGCCCAGATAGTGATGGATCTGACGCGTGATCGAGCGTCGCGGCTGATACGTGACGTGGCGAATGCCTGCCATGGAAAAGTCGGCCCGCTGCGAAATGAAAGCGACTTCATTGCCCGGTATCGACGCGAAGTGCCGGGCGAGATGCAGGTACTGCCCCGGCGCGTTCTGATGTACAAAAAGAATCTTCATGCTGGTTTTCTGTGCGCGGAGCCGTAGCCTCGGTAATCATCGAGCGGTGGAGCCATGCGTTGAGGCGCTAGGGCGACTCGCTTGATCTATTCCAGTGGCGTCGCCGCACACGCAAAGTGATGTAGCTGTGCGTGCGCGGCGATCGCGGTTCCGTCAGGACTTCATCAATGCCAGTTTGCCGCCAGGGCTGGGGCTAGTTGGTTCTCCGTTGCAGGTGATAGTTTGGTCGAGCCGGCTGGCGGTGGCGCGAAGGCCGCCATCGCGTTAACTAGCGCGTTGACCTGCGAAGCCATCAACGCCTTGCCGTCCGCTGCTTCAATCGACTTGAAGGATTTCTGCGCGCCGTTGAACCAGTTCTGGACGTCAACCTGCTCGTGCGTCCCGATGACGTTGACGAGCAGATCGTTGCCGGATTTCGAGAACCAGAGCTGATCGCTTGCGGCGTTCGAGAACGATATGTCGTTGGTCGTGGCGTACCAATTGCCGGCAGGGATGGCGACCGTAGTCGATGCGACGTTCGACGCATCGCCAGCCGTTGCATCGATGACGACCGTGTCGTGGAAGCCTTGCCATGCCCCGAGATTGACAACGTCGCTGCCGTGTCCCGCGATGACGGTGTCGTTTCCGGTGTTGCTCGTATTGAGCGTTTCGTTGCCGTTGTTGGCAGTCAACACCTGTGGCCCTGCCAACTCACCGGTCAGGGTCGTGATGTTATCGGACGACACGTAGTTGCTCAGGTACGTTTGAACGGTGTTCGAAAGTGCGTTGGCATTCGCGATCACGAGGTCGCTTGCATTCGTCACGTTGAAGGTGTTCGATCCCAAGCCCCCGACCATCGTGACCGCCACCTTCGACGCCGCAGTTCCGCTGGTCATGGCGACATCGGACATCGACGTATTGACGTCGTTCGCGATCAGTAGCGTGGTCGTCGTGCCATTACCTGTCAGCCATACCGCATTTTTGCCGATCGCCGTCATCTGGTTGATGTTGGCCCCGGCAGTGAAGCCGACCGATGTGACGAGCTTGTTATAGCCGCCGGCTTGCGCTTGTACGACGTCTCCACCTTGAAACACGACGAACGTGTCATTGCCGCTGCCGCCGATCAGCGTATTCTCGTGGCCATCGCTGGAGACGAGCGTATCGTTGCCGCTGCCGGCGATCAGTGTGTCGAAGGCGTTATTGGCGGTGATTACGTCATCGAGACTATTGCCACGCAGTTGCAAGTTCGCGTAGCCCGTTCCGTACAGGCGGCGGACGCCAGCCAGCGCCGTCAGGCTAACGGACGTGTACTCGATATCGTCGACGTTGCCAGGCTGCTCGATCACCACGTCATTCGCGTTGTTCACGACGAACGTCGTGGCACCCGCGCCACCGACCAAGGTCGAGACGCCGCTGCCGGACACGAGCGTGTTGTTTCCGGCTCCGGCGACGAGCACGTCGTTGCCCGAGTTGCCCACGATGATCTGGTTCTGTCCCGCGCCGGTCAGGACGAGGTTGGCGTTGCCGGTACCCGTGAGGTTATGAAGATTGGACCCCGCCGTGTAGCTCACGGATGTCAGCACCCTGTTCGATTTGCTGCCCGCTTGGGTGACCACGACATCGGCCGCGTTGTTGAGGACGAATGTGTCGTTACCCGCTCCCCCGACGAGCGTATCGATGGCGCTACCCGCAATGAGCGTATCGTCACCGGCGTTCGCCGTGAGGGTCTGCGATGCCGTTGCGTTACCGGTCAGCGTGATGTTGGCATTGCCGATGCCGGTCAGGTTCTGCACATTGGCCGGACCGGTGTAGCTGACCGAACTCAGCACCGTATTCGTGTTGCCACCCGCGTGTGCCGAGACGACATCGGACGCGTTGTTCACGACGAATGTGTCGTTGCCCGCGCCGCCCACCATCGAGGCGATGCCGGTGCCCGCGACGAGCGTATCGTCGCCCGTGCCCGCGATCAGCGTATCGTTGCCGGCGTTGCCGGTGATCGTCTGGTTGCCGGCGCCGCCCCTGAGCGTGAGATTGGCGCTGCCCGTGCCAGTCAGGTTCTGCACATTGGCCGGACCCGTGTAGCTGACCGAGCTCAACACCGTATTCGTGTTGCCGCCCGCTTGCGCCGAGACCACATCGGCCACGTTGTTCACGACGAACGTGTCGTTGCCGCTGCCACCGATCATCGTATCGATGCCGGAGCCGGCGACGAGCGTGTTGTTGCCCGTGCCGGCGATCAGCATGTCGTTGCCCGCATTTCCCGTGATCACCTGAGCTTGGCCGTTGCCCGTCAGCGTGAGGTTGGCATTGCCGGTGCCGGTCAGGTTTTTCACGTTGGCCGGGCCGGTGTAGCTGACCGAGCTCAACACCGTATTCGTGTTGCCGCCCGCTTGTGCCGTCACGACGTCGGCCGCGCTGTTCACGATGAACGTGTCGCTCCCGGCGCCACCGACCAGCGTATCGACAGACGCACCGGCCACGAGCGTGTCGTTGCCAGCGTTGGCGGTAATCGTCTGAGACATCGTCGCCGCGCCGGTCAGCGTGAGATTAGCCGAGCCAGTGCCGGTCAGCTTCTGCACATTGGCCGGACCGGTGTAGCTGACCGAGGTCAACACCGTGTTCGTGTTGCTGCCTGCTCGCGCTGTCACGACGTCAGCTGCATTGTTGACGATGAACGTGTCGTCACCCGCACCGCCGATCATGGCGTCGACGCCGGTGCCAGCCACGAGCGTGTCGTTGCCTGCGCCCGCGATCAACGTGTCATGGCCGCCATTGCCTGTGATCGTTTGATTGCCGACGCTGCCGGTGAGCGAGATGTTCGCGCTACCCGTACCCGTCAGGTTCTCCACGTTGGCCGGGCCGGTATAGCTGACCGAACTCAGCACCGTGTTCGTGTTGCTGCCGGCCTGTGCGATCACGACATCGCCGGTGTTGTTGACGACGAACGTGTCGTTACCCGCTCCACCGATCATCGTGTCGGCGGCCATCCCCGCCACCAGCGTGTCGTTTCCGCTGCCAGCCTGCAGCGTGTCGTTCCCGCTATTGGCGGTGATGGTCTGGTTACCCGTGCTGCCGGTCAGCTTGATGGCCGTTGCTCCGACACCGTTCAGGTACTGGACATTGGCACCGGTTGTGTAGTCCGCTTGCGCATCGATCGTGTTCACGTTGCCGCCGGCTTGGGCGATGACGACATCACTCGTATGCGACACGAGGAACGTGTCGTTGCCCGAACCGCCGATGAGCGTCGTAGCGCGGGCTCCCGACTGCAGCGTGTCGTTACCCGTGCCGGCTACGAGGGTGTCATTACCCGCGTTGCCGGTCAGCCACTGATCGCCGACGCTGCCCGCCGTAAGCGTGAGGTTCGCGTTGCCGGTCGCCAGGACTTGCCTGACGTTCGCTGCGCCCGTATAGCTCACCGACGTCTCGATCAGATCCTGTTTCGTCGGTGGCCCTTGCACGATGATGACGTCGGCCTCATTGTTGACGACGAATGTATCGCCGCCGGCGCTGCTGCCGACCAGCGTATCGATCCCCGCACCGGCTACGAGCGTATCCTGCCCCTTGGCCACGAGCGTCTGCGGGCCGTTGCCGCCGGTCAACGTAATGTTCTGGTTCAGCGCGACAAGGTTTTGCACGTTGTCCGGCCCGACGAGGCTGATCGCCGTGTCGACCGTATTGATGCCTCCGGCCTTCGCAACGACGGTGCTGCCCGCACCCAACACGACGAACGTGTCATTGCCGGTCCCGCCGATCATCGTCGCGCCTCCGACCAGCGTGTCGTTGCCGCTGCCGGCGATCAGCGTTTCGCTTCCCTGGCGAGCCTGCAGGTATTGATCACCGGTGGTACCGGTCAACGTGATGCCGCTGCCGGTGCCGATCATCGTCTGGATGTTGGCGCCCGCCGTATAGCTGACTGACGTGTCGACTTCGTTGGCTGCGCCTGCGCTGGCGACGACGACATCCGCGCTGTTGTTGACGGTGAATCGAGTGAACCCCGATGTGCCGCCAACGAGCGTGTCGACGGCACTACCGGCAACGAGCTGGCCGCCGGTTGTGTAGGCGTTGAGCGTAGCAGCGGTCGCCCCACCCGTGAGCGTGAGGCCTGCCGCCGTCGCCGTCATCGTCTGTACGTTGTTCGAGGCCGTGTAATCGACGGACGTGAGGATCGTGTTGATCGATCCGGCCTGCGCAGAGACGCTGTCTGCCTTGTTGTTGACGATGAAGGTATCGTTGCCCGCTCCGCCCATCAGCATGTCGACAGCACCAACGGCCGACTGCAGCGTGTCGTTACCCGAACCGGCCCAGAGCCAATCGGAGCCTTGGTTGGCGATGATCGTGACATCGCCGGCGCCCGCTCGCAAAGTAATGTTCGACGATCCGATACCTACTAGTTGCTTCACGTTTGCGGGGGCCGTGTAGTTCACGGAAGTCTGCACCGTGTTGGACTCAGCCCCGGCTTGCGCAACCACCACATCCGCCGTGTTGTTGACGACAAATGTATCGTTGCCTGCACCGCCGATCAGCGTGTCGGTTCCGGTGTTCGACATCAGCGTCATATCTTGAGCGTTCGCGGTCAACACAAGATTCGCACTGCCCGTCGCCGCCATGACCTTGATGTTGGCCGAGGCGGTGAAGTTCACCGACGTCTGCAGGAGATTGCCCTTATTGTCGGCGCGCTCCACGACGACGTCGGCCGTGTTGTTGACGACAAATGTGTCGTTGCCGGTGCCACCGATCAGCGTGTCGATGGCCGAGCCCGCGATTAGCTGGCTGTTTCCGGAGTTGGCCGTGATCGTCTCCGAGGTCGTGGCATTGCCGGTCAGGGTGATATTCGCGTTGCCGGTTCCAATGACGTTTTGGACGTTGTCCGGGCCTGTCAGCGTCACCGACGTGAGCACGGTATTGACGTGACTGCCCGCCTGGGCCATCACGACGTCAGCCCGATTGTTGACGACGAACGTATCGTTGCCCGAACCGCCGATCATCACCGCGGTACCGTCGCTCGCGACCAGCGTGTCGTTGCCGCTACCGGCGATCAACGTATCGCGGCCGCTGTTGGCCGCGATCGTCTCATCACCTGCACCGCCCTTGAGCGTGAGGTTGCCGCTGCCCGTGCCGGTCAGGTTTTGTACGTTGGCCGGGCTCGTGAAATTGACCGAGGTCAGCACCGTGTTGCTGTTGCTGCCGGCTTGGGTGACGACGACATCCGCGATGTTGTCCACAATGAACGTGTCATTGCCGGTGCCGCCGATCAGCGTATCGACGGCGGTGCCGGCGACGAGTGTGTCGTTGCCGGCGTTGGCCGTGATCGTCTGAGACGTCGTTGCCGCGCCGGTCAGCGTGAGATTGGCTGAGCCGGTGCCGATCAGCTTCTGCACATTGGCCGGGCCGGTGTAGCTGACGGAGGTCAGCACGGTGTTCGTGTTGCTGCCGGCGCGTGCCGAAACGGTGTCTGCCGAGTTGTTGACGACGAACGTGTCGTTGCCGGTGCCACCGTACATTGCGTCGATGCCGGAGCCGGCGACGAGCGTATCGTTGCCGGTGCCTGCAACGAGGATGTCCGTGCCGGCGTTGCCGGTAATCGTTTGAGCCTGGTTGTTCCCCGTCAGCGTGATATTGGCGTTGCCGATGCCGGCCAGGTTCTGCACATTGGCCGGACCGGTGTAGCTGACCGAGGTCAGCACCGTATTCGTGTTGCCGCCCGCCTGTGCCGAGACGGTGTCTGCCGTGTTGTTCACGACGAACGTGTCGTTGCCCGCGCCGCCCACCATCGACGCGATGCCGGTGCCCGCGACGAGCGTATCGTCGCCCGTGCCCGCGATCAGCGTATCGTAGCCGGCGTTGCCGGTGATCGTCTGCTTGCCGGTGCTGCCCCTGAGCGTGAGATTGGCGCTGCCCGTGCCAGTCAGGTTCTGCACGTTCACCGGACCCGTGTAGCTGACCGACGTCAGGACCGTGTTGCTGTTACTGCCGGCCTGCGCCGCGACGACGTCCGCTGCGTTATTCACGACGAACGTGTCGTTCCCGGTGCCGCCGATCATCGTGTCGATGCCGGTGCCCGCGACGAGCGTGTTGTTGCCCGTGCCTGCGATCAGCATGTCATTGCCCGCGTTGCCCGTGATCACCTGAGCTTGGCCATTGCCTGTCAGGGTGAGGTTGGCATTGCCGGTGCCGGTCAGGTTCTGCACGTTGGCCGGGCCCGTGTAACTCACCGAGCTCAACACCGTATTCGTGTTGCTGCCCGCTTGGGCTGTCACGACGTCGGCTGCGTTATTCACGATGAACGTGTCGTTCCCGGCACCACCGGCCAGCGTATCGATAGACGCACCGGCGACGAGCGTGTCGTTGCCCGCGTTGGCCGTGATCGTCTGAGACGTCATTGCCGCGCCGGTCAGCGTGAGATTGGCTGAACCACTACCGGTCAGGTTCTGCACGTTGGCCGGGCCGGTGTAGCTGACCGAGGTCAACACGGTATTCGTGTTGCTGCCTGCTTGCGCTTTCACCACGTCGGCCGCGTTGTTGACGACAAACGTGTCGTTGCCTGCGCCGCCGACCAGGGTATCGACGGCAGTACCGGCGGCGAGCGTATCGTCTCCGGCATTGGCCATGATCGTCTCCGCGGTCGAGCCCCCCGTCAGGGTGATATTGGCGTTACCGGTACCGGTCAGGTTCTGCACGTTGGCCGGGCCGGCATAGCTGACCGAGCTCAGCACCGTATTCGTATTGCTGCCGGCTTGTGCGCTAACGGTATCGGCCGAGTTATTGACGACGAACGTTTCGTTGCCGCTGCCGCCGATCATCGTGTCGATGCCGGAGCCCGCGACGAGCGTATCGTTGCCTGTGCCGGCAATGAGGATGTCGTTGCCGGCGTTGCCGGTGATCGTCTGCGCCTGATTGTTTCCCGTCAGGGTGATATTGGCGTTGCCGACGCCGGTCAGGTTTTGCACATTGGCCGGACCAGCGTAGCTGACCGAGCTCAGCACCGTGTTCGTCTGGCTGCCCGCGTGGGCGTTCACGATATCGGCGGCATTGTTCACCACAAACGTGTCGTTGCCGGCCCCGCCAATCATCACCGCGACGCCTGCGCCCGCGGCTAGCGTGTCGTTCCCGTTGCCGGCGATCAGCGTGTCGTTGCCGGCATTGCCGGTGATGGTCTGGTCGCCGGTGCCGCCAGTCAGGACGATGTTCGCGTTGCCAATGCCGGTGAGGTTTTGGACATTGGCGGGCGAGCCAAGGCTCACCGAACTGAGTACGGTGTTCGTGTGAGCGCCATGTTGAGCAATTACGACATCGCCCGCGTTGTTGACGACGAACGTATCGTTGCCGCTGCCCCCGACGAGCGTAGCGAGGCCAGTTCCCGCCACGAGCGTATCGTTACCGCTGCCGGCGACGATACGGGTGAGACCCGCCCCGCCTTGCAGCAGGTCGTTCCCGTTACCCGCAATGATTTGGCTCGCGCCTTGTCCGGCTACGACGGTATCGTTGCCATTTCCGACGCGGATGACGTCGCTCCCGTTGCCACCGTAAATGACATCGTTGCCGTTGCCGGCGATGACGATATCGTTGCCGCCACCGAGCAAGATGGCGTCGGCACCGTTACCGACCATCACGAGATCGTTGCCGGTTCCCGTATAGATGACGTCGTTGCCGTTACCGGCCGTGATGATGTCGTTTCCATTGCCCGCATAGATCACGTCGTTACCGTTGCCCGCTTGGACGACATCCTTTCCGTCGCCGGTCAGGATGATGTCGTTGCCATCGCCGGCCTTGATCATGCTGTTGCCGATATTGCCAAGCAGCAGGCCATCCCCGGAAATCACCGTTCTTGCCGGAGCATTGGCAGGCTGAGTGACGACTTGTGTCGTGCCGTCCGCGCCCTGTACCTGGACCTTGTTCGTGACCGGTAGCGTGACTTCGTCAGCCTGCACATTCGAGCCGTCGGCAAGCGTCATGCTGAAGCCACCAGTGATCGTGGCTCCGTTTTGCGTGCTGGTCTTACCGGTTTCGGCGAGCGAGATCGACGTAATGCCTGCTTGAGCGAGCGTCTTGATTTCACCCGGATCGACTACGCCATCTCCGTTGGCGTCCTCCCAAACGAAGAGATCGTTCCAGACGGCATTCGACGCGTTCAAGACACCGGCATGCTTGGCATCGAAAGAAGCCAGCGCGGCCAGTTCCGACTTCGCGCCAGGCACGTAGTTCATCAGGTTCAACTGCTTACCGTTCGTCAGTTGGCCCGAGCCCGTCGGGTCAATGAACAGGAAGGCGTCCTGATTGCCGATCCAACCAACGTTGTGCTTGTAGCCATCGCCGTTCAGATCGAAATAGACGTTGCTGCTTTGCGCTGCGACGGTGGTGATGCCTTTATGTTGCAAGTCGATCACGATGGGGTCGCCACCGCCTTCGCCTTCTCCACCGCCGCCTCCTTCGCCACCGCCCTCGCCGCCACCACCTTCGCCACCTCCCCCCCCCGCGCCACCTTCACCGGCGCCGCCTTCGCCCTGGCCCAGCGCCGCCGCGAGCGCATCCGCGTACGCTTGACCGCACTCTTGCAGGCCGACGGAGCTGTCGCCGAGCGCGCTGTCGAGCGCTTCGCCGCCAGGGTCGGCAGCCTCGAGCGCGGCGAGCGCGCCCCCGCCTCCGCTGACGAGATTGCCGTTGGAGTCGAACCCGAACGACTCGGGGTGACCTGTCACCGGATCCGTCGTCGACATGACGAAGCCGTTCCCGTTGTACGAGAAGCCGAAGTGCCCGTTGCCAACATTCGCCGGTAGGTTGGGCGAGAGCTTGGATGCCTGGTTGCCCATCGAGGGGAACATTGATCCAAGGGCGGCAAGTGAGCCACCGTAATAGTTGCCGTTTGCAAAGGCGTTCGCAACGCCAGAATTGGTAAATCCGTAGTTACCGTTAGGCTGGTAAGTCGAGCCCGCAAGTCCGCCCAGGCCGCCGCCGAATCCGAACGGATCGGAAAGCGGCGGGACATAGTTAGGACCCCATAGTGTAGACATGCTGTAGGGGGATGAACCTCCCCACAAAGCATTGGAAAAGCCTCCGAAGCTCGAGGCAGCACTTCCGAGGCTGGAGAGAGCCGACATCGAGTTTCCGCCGGAGGGGCCGGGCCAGCCGGAGCCACCACCGCCGCCCCCGTGCGAGCCACCGCCGCCGTGGCCACCGCCACCGTGGCCACCGCCGCCGTGGCCACCGCCGCCGAAGCCACCACCGCCGAAGCCACCACCGCCGAAGCCACCACCGCCGAAGCCGCCACCGCCGAAGCCACCACCACCACCACCGCCACCGCCACCGCCACCGCCACCGCCACCACCGCCACTAGCCAAACTGGCCAGCGTGCCGCTAGCTTGATTGCCAAGGCTATTCAGGGTGCTCAACCCCGAAGGAGCGGATGTCGTGGTCGTTAAAGTTCCGCCCTGGTTGGTCGTCGTGATGTAGTTGCCTAGATTGGACCAAGTGGTCGTCACCGTGCTGAGCACCGTACCGTCAGGCGCCACGGTAATGATCGTTACGAGGTTCTGATCCGTCGGGCTGTTGTACGTTGTTTCCCGACGCGATCCATTCGGAAAGGTGACGACCTGCGACAGCGGATTGTGATGGCCGTCGTAGGTCATCGTTGTGGTCGGATGCGAGCCGTTGCTCCAACTGGTCGTGACGGTGCGGCCCGTTTCGTTGCCGTTGCCGTCGAAATAAGTCGTGGTCGTCGTCGTTTTGATGCCAGCCGGGTCCAGGCTCGTGAGCGTGTCGCTTCCCGATTGCGGATTGCCGGCACCGTCCCAGGTCACTGTTTCCGAGCTATTGGGCAGCGGGCCTGGGGACGTCGTCGATGTGCTCGTCGTGTGGCCGCCGGGACCGGACGTAACAACGGTGTAGGAGTTGGTGTTGCCGGGCGTCGTGTAGGTCGTCCGCGTGCTGGAGTTGTCGGGATGCGTGACCGTGCTCGACTGAAGAGCGCCGCTTGCAGTGATCGTAATGACCGTGGTCGTACCGCCCGCGGAAGTCGTAGTGACATAGCCTCCGCTGCCCGAAGGCACCGTTGTCGATGTGCTCGTCTGATGACCGTCCGGCGCGGTCGTCACGATCGTCGTCTGTTTGCTGTCGCCCGGGTTGTTGTAGGTGGTTTCGACGGTCGAGCCGTCTGGGTTGATGACGGTATGCGACAGATGAGATCCGTCGCTGCCATATACATCGATGGTTGTGGTCGTACCGCCCGTGCCGGTTACGGAGCCCGATGTCGTGACGCTGCGGCTAATGTTGCCGTTTGAGCCGTAATCGGTTTCGGACGTTGTCCGGGTACCGTCGATGACGGTTGTCGTCGAGGTCGACACAAAGTGACCCGCGCCGTCCGTCGAAGTCGTGACATAGCTGCCAGGCGTACTGCCGGCGACAGTCTGGACGATCCCGTTCACCGTCCCATCTGGCTTGGTTGTGACAACCGTCGTTTGCTTGGGATCGGTCGGATTGTTGTACGTCGTTTGCTGGGTACTGCCATCCTTCGTAATCGTGGTAGACGAAATCACATTTCCGTTCGCGTCACGAACATCGTTGCTGGTGACCTGCCCACTGGAAGTCGACGTACTCGTCACATGGCCGTTCGAATCGGTCGTGACGACCGTCGCTGAGCTGGTGCTGCCCGGCGTCGTATAGGTAGTCTGCGAGGTCGAACCATTGGAAGACGTGACCGTGCTCGATTGAAGAGCGCCACTTGCAGTAGTCGTGTTGACCGTTGTCGTACCACCTGCAGTCGTCGTAGTCGTATAGCCGCCGTCGCCGGAAGGCACGGTTGTCGACGTGCTGATCTGATGGCCGTCGGGTGCAGTCGTGACGACGGTGGTCTGCTTGCTGTCGTTCGGGTTGTTGTAGGTCGTCTCGATCGTCGTGCCGTCGGCGGTGACGACGGTATGCGACAGGTGAGAACCGTCGTCGCCGTAGACATCGATCGTCGTGGTCGTGCCGCCCGTGCCATTGACGGGACTGAACGTCGTGACGTCGCGAGTGACGTTGCCGCCAGGGCCGTAGTCCGTTTCAGACGTCGTTCGCGTACCGCTGTTGACGGTCGTCGTCGTGGTCGACAACGTATGGCCCGAGCCATCGGTCGATGTGGTCACGGAGCTGCCCGGCGTGCTGCCGGTGGTAGTCTGAACGATACCGGTCACCGTACCACTAGCGTTGGTCGTAGTGACGGTTGTTTGCTTCGGATTGGCCGGATTGTCGTAGCTGGTGTGAGTACTGCCGCCTGAAGTTCCGGTTGTCGACGTGGTGGTCTGATGACCGTCGGGGGTCGTCGTGACGACAGTCGTCTGCTTGTTGTCGCCCGGGTTGTTGTAGATCGTTTCGACCGTCGTGCCGTCGGCAGAAATGACGGTATGCGATAGGTGGGACCCGTCGCTGTCGTAGACGTCGATGGTCGTGATCGTGCCGCCCTGGCCGTTGGCAGGGCCGGACGTCGTGACGCTACGCGTGATATTGCCGCCGGGGCCGTAATCGGTCTCGGTCGTCGTCCTGGTGCCGTTGCTGACAGTCGACGTCACGGAGGATTGTGGGCGCCCAGAGCCGTCGGTCGTGGTCGTGACGTAGCTGCCGGGCGTGCTACCGGCGGTAGTCTGAACGACACCAGTCACCGTACCGTCCGGCTTCGTGGAGGTAACCGTGGTTTGCTTCGGGTCAGCAGGATTGTCGTATGTCGTCTGCTGAGCGCTGCCGTCCGGCGCGACCGTAGTGGACGAGATCAAAGTCCCGTGGCCGTCTCGGACATCAACGCCGGTGAGCTTGCCGTTTGCACCGTATGTATACGAGTACGTGGTCTCGGGATTGCCGCTCGCGTCATAGTCAATTTCGGAGATCAGGCGGCCGCTCGCGTCAAATACCGACTTCGATATCGGTACCAAATCGACGGTTAGTACGTCGACGATGGTATAGCCGTTAGGCTCCGTCCGCGTGGCCGTGGTGCCTTGGTCGTCGACGGTCACCTCGAGGGACGAATTCCACGCCGTGACCATCCGATCGTGCTGTGAAACATACAGCGGCGTCGTTCCCACTACCATGCCGAAGTAGGTGTCCAGCGCCTTGCGCAGCCTGTCTTGCGCAACGCCGTTTGCCAGCGCCTCCGATTGCGCGTCGCTGTCACCGCCAGCGGTCGTGTTCGGGAATGCATTTGAAGCTACGACAGACGTGTTCGTATTCGTGTAGCTTCTTAGGTCTGAAGACTTGTCGTCATGATTGGGCCTGAAAATGAGTTGCGCGGGCCCAATGCCGGGGGGCTGAACAATTGAGGGGCCTCCGGCTCGAATGTTGACGAACGTGCCGGTCGGATATGTGCTGACGCGCCCATTTTCGTCAATGAGGGTTACGGAGTTATCCTGATTAAGCGTGACCGTCCTGTTGCCGGCAAGCATGAAAACAATGGATCCGTCGGCCTTCGCTGATTCGGATACGATCGAACCCGGAGCAAAAACCGCGAGAAGGACACCATCTATTCCATCAACGACCATGAGGTCGCCCGGTCTCGAGTCTGCAGTGGGCGGATATGCGTAGGCTTTTCCAGTTCCCTTATCCAGCATATACGTATTGGGACCAGCGAAACCTGAAGCTAATCCCTTGGTAACCGGAGAGCCGTCGATCGTGTGAGCAAACACACCCCCTGCCACCATTGATCTAACGTTCCTGGGATTGTTACCCATCAACCCTAATGCACTGACATTTGGGTTAACTTGCCTCATTAATTGGTTATACAACCCGCCATAATATTCTGCGTTATATAACCCTATTCCAGATAACTCGGAGACCAGACCAAGATGAAAAGAGGCAACATCTCGAAACGCGTCGACAAAGCAAGTCTTCGATCGATCTGATCCCGGGTAGGTTCTTTGCAGGTCTTGCGTGCCGAATGCCCTGAACGCGTTGGCCATGTCCAGATAGGCGGTAGTCGAATTCCCTGCGGCCCGAACACTGGCGATGAATGATGCGAACGACTTTGCATTGTCGATGGAATAGTCGACTGGAACGATAAGATACCCATTTGGATTGGCATTCGACACCGGCACGAGTGCGCCATTTACCATTTGAAATATATTGGCCGTCGCCGCACTGTAACTGTTCGGATCAAGGGCGTAGCTTCCGTTTTGCTCAAGGAATTTCGCCTGAACAGGGTGACCCGCACCGTCTTTGACGTAGAATATATTATCCATATTTTATTTATAGAATTGAGCTTGTATCGTAGTTGAACGTTACAAGGTAGTAGTGGCGTCCTAGCGGATATGCTTCAAAACTGTATTGCGAAAATGGGGCTTGCGGTTCTAGCGATAGCGCAGCCGCGCGCCATCTTGCGCTATAGTGCCGATCTTTATTTGCCAGCTCGTCACTGGAGTCGTAAATCACTGCCTCGGTGAATAGCGCTTCATTCCATTGCGCGTCCAGAGAGCAAACGCTCAAGATCTTGCCGGAGACGATGGATGCGCCTCGACTCTTGCAAGATTCGTACTTGGACGCCTCGAGCTTGAGCGCAATCAGTGCGCCGATATGGTATTGCCGCTCTGCCAGGTGGAGCGCCAGACTGCCGACAATCACGAAAACGCCTAATCCGTAGTGCATTGACTGACGTCGCTTTCCCGAAGACCAAGCGCGCATGCTGCAGCCGAGCCCTACCAGCGCAAGAACGAGATCAATCAATAGATGCATCGCGAACTGAAGCACGTGGTATCTCGTCTCGACCAAAGCGCAAGCCGAGATCACGGAAGCCAGAAGGAACAGTCCTCTGGTCACGCCACTAAGCCTTAGTGATGTCATTCGAAAGCGGAACGAGTCGTCAACGAGCCGGCTTCAATAGCCGGAATAGGTGCGCCAGGTGCGCAGCGCGCAACCCGAGTGAAACAAGGGCATGGCTGTGGCGACAGCCCGTCACTAGCCACGAACGGAGGTTGAGGACGTCATCCGCCGGTGGTCCCTTTCGCGCCGCCCCCGATCGCAGCGAAAGACTCATGCAATATGAACGTCATAATTTGACTGGATTGCCTTTCTTCTATTACAAAATTTTACCGGCAATGTTAAATGCTGACGAGGCTTTTGTCTAACCAATTGGTTGGCCCTGCAAAAACCTCGGAGTCGTCGTTCGTTCGATTGCTCGGCCCGTGCCTTATCCGTTAGTGCTCTTTGAGCACGCTCCGAACATCAACAAGAAGGAAACCGGGGAGACTTGAGGCGGCAGGTAAGTTCCGTGTGCAATACATCAACCGCGAGGGCACGCACCCGTTTTTTTCGGGGCGGCTCTTAGCTGCTACATAGGGGCCTGGATGTTGCTGAAATGTTTCTTGGTTTATCAAAGAATCTACAGTGAAAGCCTCCAAGCCGAGTCCACGCCATAAAAAAGGCGCCCCCAAGGAGGCGCCCCAAACAGCCATTTTTCCGTTACCCATCCAAGAGTTAGCGAAGGAATCGTCCTCCCCCTCGTGGGTATGCTCCTTAGAACGGAATATCGTCATCCATCTCATCGAGGCCGCCGCCGGCCGGAGCACTCGGTCGGCCACCACCACCGCCGCCACCCGCACCACCGCGCGCGCCGCCGCCGCTCGAACGGCCACCGCCGCCGCTACGCTCCATCGGCTCACGGCTGTAGCCAGCGTCGTCACCGCCAAAGCCACCACCGCCGCCACCGCCCGCACCGCTACGACCGCCCAGCATTTGCATTTGCTCGGCGACGATTTCGGTCGAGTAGCGATCCTGACCGTCCTGCCCTTGCCACTTGCGCGTGCGCAGGCGGCCTTCGATGTACACCGACGAGCCTTTCTTCAGATATTCGCCGACGATTTCGGCCAAGCGGCCGAAGAACGCGACGCGGTGCCATTCCGTCGCTTCCTTGAACTCGCCCGAGGCTTTGTCCTTGTAGCGGTCCGTCGTGGCGAGGCGGATGTTCGCGATCGCGTCCCCGCTCGGCAGGTAACGAATTTCGGGATCTGCGCCGAGATTGCCGACGAGAATGACCTTATTGACGGATGCCATGTGTTTCTCCAAATAATCCAGTTGCCTTGCTGCCGACCCGCGTTGGGCTAGCGCTTACTCTGATCCCGTGCGGCACGCAGCGGCTTCATATTGGCGGCGATTATAAGCCAGCCCAACACGAGCCCCGAGCACGCAAAGAACACCGCGTTCTGGCCGACGCTCTTCATGAGCCAGCCGCCCGCCACGCCGCCGAGCGCCAGCCCGATCGACTGCGTCGTGTTGTAGACACCCGCCGCAGCGCCCTTTCGCGTGCCTGGCGCCAGCTTCGACACCAACGACGGCTGCGACGCCTCGAGAATGTTGAAGCCAAGGAAGTAAATAAACAAAATCGCCGCGACCGTCAGAATCGTATGCGGCGCGGCGCCGAGCAACAATTGGCCGATCAGGATAGCGCCGATCGCGCCGAGCAGCACCGGCTTCATCTTGCCGCGCTTTTCGGCGGCGATGATCGCGGGCACCATCATGACGAACGACAGCCCCATCACGGGCAGATACACCTTCCAGTGCGAAGCGACGGGCAGCCCGCCAGCCTCGAGAATGCGCGGCACGATGAGAAACAGCGCCGTTTGCGTCGCATGCAAGACGAGCACGCCGAAATTCAGGCGCAGCAACTCGACGTTGTGCAGCACCTCGGCAAATGGCGCCCGCACATGCACGGGCCGCGGCGCATCGGGCACCACCCACAGCACGACGCCGATCGCGACCAACGACAGCATACCCACCACGGCAAACAAGCCATTCATGCCGACCCATTGAAACAAGATCGGCGCACCGACGATCGCCACCGCGAACGAGATGCCGATGCTGCCGCCCACCATCGCCATCGCCTTGGTGCGATGCTCTTCGGCCGTCAGGTCGGCGATGAATGCGATGACAGCCGACGAAACCGCGCCCATGCCTTGAATGACGCGCCCCACGATGATCCACGTCATGTCGTGCGCGAATGCGGCCACGAAGCTGCCGAGCGCGAAGATCAAGAGGCCCGTGGCGATGACCGGCTTGCGCCCGAGCTTGTCGGAGGCCCAGCCGTAGAAGATGTACAGCATCGACTGCGTCACACCGTAGGCGCCGAGCGCAATGCCGACGAGCAGCACGTTGTCGCCGCCCGGGATCGTCTTCGCGTACACCGAGAAGACCGGCATGATCATGAACAGCCCAAGCATGCGCAGCGCGAAGATGCCGGCAAGCGACACGGTCGCGCGCAGCTCCGGCGCGCTCATGCGTGAAGAAGTGGCGGAAGGATTGGACATCGGAAGCGAGCGAAGGAAGTCGTAGCGACGTCGCTCACGCCTGTCGCGCGCTGTAAGGACGCCGTAACGGCGGTCTGGAAAAGTCGCTATAGTAGCAGGTTTGGCCCCCTTCGCCCCCCCAGGTTCATGGAACAGATTCGTATCCGTGGGGCTCGTACCCACAACCTGAAAAACGTCAATCTCGACCTGCCACGCCATCAGCTGATCGTGATCACGGGCCTGTCGGGCTCGGGCAAGTCGTCCCTCGCGTTCGATACGCTGTACGCGGAAGGGCAGCGTCGTTACGTCGAGTCGCTCTCGGCCTACGCGCGCCAGTTCCTGCAGCTGATGGAGAAGCCCGACGTCGACCTCATCGAGGGTCTGTCACCAGCAATCTCGATCGAGCAGAAGGCGACTTCGCACAACCCGCGCTCGACGGTCGGCACGGTCACCGAGATTCACGACTACCTGCGCCTGCTGTACGCACGCGTAGGCACGCCTTATTGCCCCGACCACGAGATCGCGCTCGAAGCGCAGAGCGTGTCGCAGATGGTCGATGCGGCGCTCGCGCTGCCCGAGGATACGAAGCTCATGATCCTCGCGCCTGTCGTCGCGAACCGCAAGGGCGAGCACGTCGAGCTGTTCGAGCAGATGCAGGCGCAAGGCTTCATCCGCTTCCGGATCCGCTCGGGCGGGGGCGCGGCGAACGAGGGCGTCGCCAAGATCTACGACATCGACTCGCTGCCCAAGCTCAAGAAGAACGACAAGCATTCGATCGATGTGGTCGTCGACCGGCTCAAGGTGCGCGCCGACATGAAGCAGCGGCTCGCCGAATCGTTCGAAACGGCGCTGCGCCTGGCCGACGGCCGCGCGGTCGCGCTCGAGATGGACACCGATCGTGAGCACCTGTTCAGCTCGAAGTTCGCATGCCCGATCTGCTCCTACTCGCTGCCCGAACTCGAGCCGCGCCTGTTCTCGTTCAACAATCCGATGGGCGCGTGCCCCGATTGCGACGGGCTCGGCCAGATTACGTTCTTCGATCCGAAGCGCGTCGTCGCGCATCCGTCGATTTCGCTGGCCGCGGGGGCCGTCAAAGGCTGGGACCGGCGCAACCAGTTCTACTTCCAGATGCTGCAGAGCCTCGCGGCGTACTACGAGTTCGACCTCGATACGCCGTTCGAGGAACTGCCCGAGAAGATCCGCAAGCTGATCCTGTTCGGCTCCGGCAAGGAGACGATCCCGTTCTCGTACATCAACGAACGGGGCCGCACGACGGTGCGCGAGCACGTCTTCGAAGGCATCATCCCGAACCTCGAGCGGCGCTACCGCGAAACCGATTCGGCAGCCGTGCGCGAGGAGCTCGCGAAGTATCAGAACAATCGTGCCTGCCCGTCGTGCGACGGCTCGCGGCTGCGTCGCGAGGCGCGCTTCGTGCGGCTCGGCGTCGACGGCGATGCGCGCGCGATCTATGAAGTGAGCGGCTGGCCGCTGCGCGATGCGCTCGGCTACTTCCAGACGCTCAAGCTCGAAGGCGCCAAGCGCGAGATCGGCGACAAAGTCGTCAAGGAGATCGTCGCGCGGCTGATGTTCCTCAATAACGTCGGCCTCGACTACCTGTCGCTCGAACGCAGCGCCGATACCCTCTCGGGCGGCGAAGCGCAGCGCATCCGGCTCGCCTCGCAGATCGGCTCGGGCCTGACCGGCGTGATGTACGTCCTCGACGAGCCGTCGATCGGTCTGCACCAGCGCGACAACGACCGCCTCATCGCGACGCTCAAGCATCTGCGCGATCTCGGCAATTCCGTCATCGTCGTCGAGCACGACGAAGACATGATCCGCATGGCCGATTACATCGTCGACATGGGGCCGGGCGCCGGCGAGCACGGCGGGATGGTGATCGCCGAGGGCACCCCCAAGCAGATCGAGGCAGATGCTGCGTCGACCACGGGCCAGTACCTGTCCGGCGCACGCCGCATCGAATTCCCCGACGAGCGCAAGGAGCCCGACGAGCGGCTTCTGCGCATCGTCGAAGCGCACGGCAACAACCTCAAGCACGTGACGCTCGAACTGCCCGTGGGCCTGCTCACCTGCGTGACGGGCGTGTCGGGCTCGGGCAAATCGACGCTGATCAACGACACGCTGTATCACGCCGTCTCGCAGCATCTGTACGGCTCGGCGACGGAGCCCGCGCCCTACGAATCGATCGAAGGGCTCGAGCACTTCGACAAGGTCATCAACGTCGATCAATCACCGATCGGTCGCACGCCGCGCTCGAATCCGGCCACCTACACGGGCGTGTTCACGCCGATCCGCGAACTGTTCGCCGGTGTGCCGGCCGCCAAGGAGCGCGGCTACGATCCGGGCCGCTTCTCGTTCAACGTGAAGGGCGGCCGCTGCGAGGCGTGCCAAGGCGACGGCGTACTCAAGGTCGAGATGCACTTCCTGCCCGACGTCTATGTGCCGTGCGACGTCTGTCACGGCAAGCGCTACAACCGCGAGACGCTCGACGTGCAGTACAAGGGCAAGAACATCAGCGATGTGCTCGACATGACGGTCGAGCATGCGTACGAGTTCTTCGGCGCGGTGCCCGTCATCGCGCGCAAGCTCAAGACGCTACTCGACGTGGGGCTCGGCTACATCCGTCTGGGCCAGTCGGCGACGACGCTCTCTGGCGGCGAAGCGCAGCGCGTGAAGCTCTCGCTCGAGCTGTCCAAGCGCGATACGGGCCGCACGCTCTACATTCTCGACGAGCCGACGACGGGCCTGCACTTTCACGACATCGCGCTGCTGCTCGAAGTGATTCACCGGCTGCGCGATCATGGCAATACGGTGATCATCATCGAGCATAATCTCGATGTGATCAAAACCGCCGACTGGGTCGTCGATCTTGGCCCCGAAGGCGGTGCGGGCGGTGGGCAGATCATCGCGCAAGGCCCGCCCGAGCAAATCGCGAAGTCGAAAGCAAGCTTCACCGGGAAATACCTGGCGCCGCTGCTCAAGCGCGGCTGACGCGGCAATACCGGCGGCTTACGTGGACCAGTGAAGCCGCCGACACAAGTTGGAGACAAAATGCGTCATGGCTAAGCGCAACGAAGCACCCGAGGACCCGCACGTACGGGATCTCGCCCCGCGTCCGGTACGGCTCACAAGCGACATGAGCCTGCCCAGGCTCTCGGCGGTCGAACTGGGCAGCTACGCGGCCGCGCTCGCGGGGATGTGGGCCGTGCTGCACCTGAAGCTGCTCGGCGCGCTGCTCGCGGGCATGCTCGTCTATCAGCTCGTGCATACGATCGCGCCGCCCATCGAGCGGCACATGTCGAGCCAGCGGGCACGCTGGGTAGCCGTGGTGGTCATGGCGACCGCCATCGTCGGCGGCCTGGCCGGGCTGGCGATCGGCCTGATCGAGCACTTCGAGCACGCCGTGCCGAACCTCGAAAGCCTGCTGGGCCAGGTGATGCAGATCGTCGATCAGGCGCGCTCGCGCACGCCCGAATGGCTCTCGGCCATGCTGCCCGGCGACGTCACGCAAATGAAGCAAAAGGCCGGCATGCTCGTCAATTCGCATATGGCGCAGCTGCAGCAAAGCGGCAAGAATGTCGCGCGCGCCTCCGGGCATGTGCTGTTCGGCATGATCATCGGTGCGATGATCGCGGTCACGGGCGAGCGCCACGCGCAACGCCTGCCGCTCTCGACGGCCTTCGTGGCGCGCATCACGCGCTTTGCCGATGCATTCCGCCGCATCGTGTTCGCGCAGATCAAGATCTCGACGATCAACGCCGTGTTCACGGCGCTCTATCTGCTCATCGCCCTGCCCGTGTTCCACCAGCGGCTGCCGCTGTCGAAGACGCTCGTGCTCGTCACCTTCATCGCCGGCTTGCTGCCCGTCATCGGCAACCTGATCTCGAACACGCTGATCGTGGCGGTTTCGTTGTCGGTGAGCCTGTCGACGGCGGTGTCCTCGCTCGTGTTCCTCGTGCTCATCCACAAGCTCGAGTACTTCCTGAACGCGCGCATCGTCGGAGGACAGATCGAAGCGCGCGCATGGGAACTGCTGCTCGCGATGCTCCTGATGGAAGCGGCATTCGGCGTACCGGGCCTCATCGCCGCACCGATCTTCTACGCGTATATCAAGCGCGAGCTTATCTACTTGCGGCTGGTTTGATGCAGAAGACTCGACGCAAGAGCAGATAAAAAAAGCGGCCCCTGTCGGCCGCTTTTTTCTTGCGCAACGTCTGCCTCGATCAGCAGAACATCAGCGGATCACCGGAACACCACCGTCTTCGTGCCATTCAGCACGATGCGATGCTCGGCGTGCCACTTGACCGCACGTGCCAGCGCTACGCACTCCACGTCGCGGCCGATCGCCGTCAGCTGATCGGGCGTCATGCTGTGATCGACGCGCTCGACTTCCTGCTCGATGATCGGGCCTTCGTCGAGATCGGTCGTCACATAGTGCGCCGTCGCGCCGATCAGCTTCACGCCGCGGTCGAACGCCTGATAGTACGGCTTCGCACCCTTGAAGCTCGGCAGGAACGAGTGATGGATGTTGATCGCGCGCCCCGCCAACTTCCCGCACAGCTCGGGCGAGAGAATCTGCATGTAGCGCGCCAGCACGACGAGATCGGCCTGGTGCTGCTCGATCACCTCATACACGCGCGCCTCTTGCGCCGCCTTCGCACCGGCCGTCGATTCCATCAAGGGGAAATGATGGAACGGAATGTTGTAGCTCGCGGCGAGCTGATAGAACTCTTGATGGTTCGAGATGATCGCGGGGATCTCGATCGGCAGTTGCCCCGTGCGATAGCGGAACAGCAGGTCGTTCAGACAGTGGCCGATCTTCGACACCATGATGACGACGCGCGGCTTGACCGCTGCATCATGCACTTCCCAGTGCATCGCGAACTGCTCAGCGAGCGGTGCAAACGCAGCGCGCAGCGCGTCGAGCCCCGGGTCGCCGCCGACTTGCTGAAAGTGCACACGCATGAAGAACTCGCCAGTGTGGCTGTCGCCGAACTGCGCGGAGTCGAGAATATTGCTGCCGCGCTCGAACAGAAAGCCGGAGACCGCGTGAACGATGCCGGGCCGGTCAGGGCACGACAATTTCAGAATGAAGCTGTGTTCGGTCGACATGACCTGAGAACTCCTTTGGTTATGCAATGGCGGTCAGCATTCCGGGGGCGGCGCGAACAGCGCCTCGATACCGACGCAAGCGTCGCCGTCGATCCACCGGTGCCGCAGCAGACAGTCGAGCGTGGCGAGGCTCGCGTCGACGGTCATCGCGCCGTCCTCGATCCAGCGGGCCACCTCGTCGACGCGCGCGAGCCGATGCTCACTTACTTCGCCATCCTGATTATGTGGAGCGAAATCGGCCGGCAGCGGCAAGTCGTAGACGAAGACCTGTTCGGCCTGCGTGCCCTCGGGCAGTGACTGCAACACGTGCACGGTGCGTCCGCGCACGGCACGCGCGGCCAGCTCGGCGCTCATGCCCGCCTCTTCCCAGCACTCCTTCGCGATCGTCGCTTCGAGGCCGTGGCCCCAGGCGATGCCGCCGGCCACCACGTTGTCGAGCATGCCGGGATCGGTCGCCTTCGTGTCGCTACGTCGTGCGATCCAGAGCATCGGCGCACGGTCGCCGTATTCTACGATGCCGTTCAGATGCACCGCGTACGTCATCGTGCCGAAGAAGCGCGAGGCCGCGCGTTCGATATAGGCAAGCGGCGCGTCGTCGAACGCGTTGCGGATCGCATAGGTTTCGTCGCGCCAGCCCGGAATACGGCCGTCGGCGGCAAGCGCACCGATCACGATACCGAGCGCGGCCGAGCGGCGGTCGACGTTTTCGTCGACATGCGGCACGAGCGCGACGCGCGCTGGCTCGATCGCGAACACGTCGGGCCAGCGCGCCAGCAGCGGCAGATCCGACTCCCGAATCCAGCCGACCTGCCGGCCGGCCATCCAGAACGGGCGATGCACGCGCGCATCGAAGCGGCGCGCGTGCTCGATACAAGGCAAGCTCATCGACACTCCTTGATCAGTCGCGCAATGCAACGCGCAGGCCGAGCGCGATGAACGTCACGCCGGCGAGCCGGTCGAGCCATACGCCGGCGCGCGGACGGCGCTTGAGCCATGCGCCGATCGTGCCCGCGCACAGCCCGAACGTCGAGAACACGGCAACGGTCTGCAGCATGAACACCAGACCGAGGACGAGCATCTGCACGGCCACGCTTTGCGCGCTCGTCCGATCGACGAACTGCGGCAGAAACACGATGAAGAACAGCGTGACCTTCGGATTGAGCATGTTGCCGATCACGCTTTGCCGGAACACCTGCGCGAGCGGCTGCGGTGCACTCTCATGTGCATTGGCGAGCCCGCGGCTCGTGAGCGCCTTGATGCCGATCCACACGAGATAGGCCGCGCCGGCGAGCTTGACGATCTCGAACGCGAGCGGCGACGAACGCAGGAGCGCCGCGACGCCGAGCGCGGCGAGCGTCGTATGGAAGGTGACGCCGGCCGCGAAGCCGAGCGCCGCGACAAGACCGGCGGCGCGGCCTTGCGAAATGCCGCGCGCGAGCACCTGCAGGTTATCGGGGCCCGGGGCGACGGTGACCGCCACCGACGAGGCGAGAAACAGCGCGAGATTCGACATGACAAGCATTCCTGACGAAAAAGCGAAAGCGCCGCCGCCCTGGCCGCGGCGCGAATGTGCGCGCGGCGCAAAGCGCTCACGCGCCGTAATCAATGACCGGGGAAGTCGGTGATCGTATAGAGCGGCAGGCCGCTTTCACGCAGCAGCTTCGAGCCGCCGAGATCCGGCAGGTCGACGATCGCCGCGCCTTCGACGACGACGGCGCCGAGCCGCTCGAGCAGCTTTTTACCGGCCATCATCGTGCCGCCCGTCGCAATCAGATCGTCGACGATGACGACGCGCTCGCCGGGCTGACACGCATCCTCGTGAATCTCGACGGTAGCCGTGCCGTACTCGAGCGAATACGATTCGGACACCGTCCGATACGGCAGCTTGCCGATCTTGCGGATCGGAATGAAGCCGAGGTTCAGCTCGTAGGCGACGATCGGCGCGATGATGAAGCCGCGCGCGTCGAGCCCGGCGACGTAGTCGAGCTTGGCTTCGACATAGCGTTCGATGAACAGGTCGATGAGCACGCGCAACGTCTTGGGCCGCTGCAGCAGCGGTGTAATGTCGCGAAACTGGACGCCGGGCATCGGCCAGTCGGGAATCGTACGGATCTGGCTCTTGATGAACGCGGGGGCATCGTGCGGCGCATCCGCGGGCGCATTGGACATGAAAACTCTCCGAAGGGGCAGCGGCCTCGCTCCGCGCTCGCGCGGCGGGCCAAATCGATCAATCAATGATGGTGGACGACGCCGTCGCGCCGGCCACTCAGGCGGCGGACATGCCGGCACGCCGGCTGCGCAGCAGACGCTCTTCCGCCACGGCCAGCGCCTCGGGCAAGCCGCGCAGCACGACGATGTCGGCCGCGCGCAGCTTGGTCTCGGGCACCGGCTGCATGCCGCGAATGCCGTGCCGCCGGATCGCCGTGACCTCGACGCCCAGCGTCGTGAGGCCCAGCTCTTCGAGCGTACGTCCGACCGCTTCGGCGTTGTCGTCGACCGGCACCGATTGTAGCCGCACCTGCTCGTGCCCGTCGTCGTCGCTGAGATCGTCGGACCCGCGGAAGTATCCGCGCAACAAACTGTAGCGCGCATCGCGCATCTCCTCGACACGCCGCACGACGCGCCGCATCGGCACCCCCATCAGCACGAGGGTGTGCGACGCGAGCATGAGGCTGCCCTCGACGATCTCCGGGATCACCTCGGTGGCCCCGGCCGCGAGCAGCTTCTCGAGATCGGCATCGTCGACCGTCCGCACGATCACGGGCAACGCCGGCTCGAGTTCGTGCACGTTGTGCAGCACGCGCAGCGCCGACGGCGTGTTCGCATACGTGATCGCGACGGCTCGCGCGCGATGGAGGCCGGCCGCCACGAGCGATTCGCGCCGCGCCGCATCGCCGAACACGACCGATTCGCCGGCCGCCGCGGCAGCGCTCACGCGATCGGGGTCGAGGTCGAGCGCGACGTACGAGAGCCCTTCGTGCTCGAGCATGCGAGCCAGGTTCTGCCCCGCGCGGCCATAACCGCAGATGATCACGTGCGCACTCTGACGCAGGCTCTGCGTCGCAATACGCGTCATTTGCAGGGACTGCAGCATCCACTCGGTCGACGACAAGCGCAGCACGATGCGGTCGGCATTCTGGATCAACAACGGCGCCGCGAGCATCGACAGCAACATCGAGGCGAGAATCGCCTGCAGCAATGTGGCATCGACGAGATGCTTGTCGAGAATCAGATTGAGCAGCACGAAGCCGAACTCGCCGGCCTGCGCCAGGCCAAGCCCGGTACGCATCGCCACGCCGGGCGTCGCCCCGAACCCGCGCGCGAGGCCCGTGATCATGACGATCTTGAGCAGCACGGGCCCGAGCAGGAACGTGAGCACGAGCAGCGGATGCGCAATCAGCACGCGCGGATCGAGCAGCATGCCCGTCGTGACGAAGAACAGCCCGAGCAGCACATCGCGAAACGGCTTGATGTCCTCTTCCACCTGATGGCGATACGGCGTCTCGGCGATCAGCATGCCGGCAATGAAGGCACCGAGCGCGAGCGAGAGCCCGAACCGGTCGGTGATGAAGGCGGCGCCGAGCGTCACGAGCAGCAGGTTCAGCACGAACAGCTCTTGCGAGCGCCGCCGCGCGACGACGTTGAACCAGCGCGTCATGAAGCGCTGCCCGACGAACAGCAGCAGCGTCAGCGCAACGACGATCTTCAGCGACGCCACGCCGAGCGTCATCGGCAGATCGTCCGTATTGCCGCCGAGCGCGGCGATCACGATCAACAGCGGCACCACCGCCAGGTCTTGAAACAGCAGCACACCGAAAATGTTGCGGCCATGTTCCGTTTCGATCTCGAGCCGCTCGGCCAGCATCTTGCTCACGATCGCGGTCGAGGACATCGCGAGCGCGCCGCCGAGCGCGACGCATCCTTGCCAGCTCACGTGCGCCCAGCGCTGCAGGACGAACCCGACGAGGACGGCGCTCGCCACCGTGCCGATCACCTGCAGCAGCCCGAGCCCGAACACGAGCGTCTTCATGGCACGCAGCTTCGCGAGCGAAAACTCGAGGCCGATCGAGAACATCAGGAACACGACGCCGAATTCGGCGAGATTCTGGGCGCGCTCGGTGTTGGGCGCGATGCCTAGCGCATGCGGGCCGACGATGATGCCGACGGTCAGATAGCCGAGCATCGGCGGCATATTCAGAAAGCGAAACAGCACGACGCCTGCCACTGACGCGAGCAGCAGAAAGAGCGTCATCTCGAGCGGAGATATCACGTGCGAAGCGTCCTCGTTCGTCAGCGGGATGCGCCGCCCAGGCAGGTCGCGCATCGTGGGCAAGAAGGGCCGGAAACCGGCCGTGCGGCTGGAGGGCAGCCGGGCGCGGCGAACAACGCCTTTGGTATACTTCCGGGCATGATAGCGAAAATCAATGGTGACCGGGCGTTGGCGCTCGCCCGGGATGTGCTCGATATCGAAGCCGACGCAGTGCGCGGCCTTCGCGACCAGATCGACGGTAGCTTCGTGAGCGCCGTCGATTTCCTTTTAAGTTGCCGCGGCCGCGTCGTCGTGTCGGGCATCGGCAAATCGGGCCACGTGGCGCGCAAGCTCGCAGCCACGCTGGCCAGCACCGGCACGCCCGCGTTCTTCGTGCACCCGGCCGAAGCGAGCCACGGCGACCTCGGCATGGTCACAGCTGACGATGTGTTCGTCGCGCTGTCCAATTCGGGCGAATCGGAAGAGCTCGTCGCGATCCTGCCGATCGTGAAGCGGCTCGGCACGAAGCTGATCGCGATGACGGGGCGCCCCGAATCGACGCTCGCCAAGCTGGCCGACGTGCACCTGAATTCCAGCGTCGCGAAGGAAGCCTGCCCGCTCAATCTCGCGCCGACGGCCAGCACGACGGCCGCGCTCGCGCTCGGCGATGCGCTCGCCGTGGCGGTGCTCGATGCGCGCGGCTTCGGCGCAGACGATTTCGCACGCTCGCACCCGGGCGGCGCGCTGGGCCGGCGTCTGCTGACCTACGTGCGCGACGTGATGCGCACGGGCGAGCAACTGCCGAAGGTGCCGTCGAGCGCCACCGTGCGCGACGCACTGTTCCAGCTGACGGCCAAGCGCATGGGCATGACGGCGATCGTCGGGTTTGACGATCGCGTCGAAGGCATCTTCACCGACGGCGACTTGCGCCGCGTGCTCGAACGCACGGGCGACTTCCGCGATCTGCCGATCGCTGACGTGATGACGCGCGCGCCGCGCACGATCGCCCCCGATCATTTGGCCGTCGAGGCCGTCGAACTGATGGAGCGCTACCGCATCAATCAGATGCTCGTCATCGACGAGGCCGGCAAATTGATCGGAGCCCTGAACATGCACGACCTGTTCTCGAAGAAGGTGATCTGATGGCTGCCGCTCCCTTGACCGCCTCCGAACGCGCGAGCCGCGTGAAGCTGATGATCTTCGATGTCGACGGCGTATTGACCGACGGCAGCCTGCTGTTCACGGCCGAAGGCGACCGCATGAAGTCGTTCAATTCCTTGGACGGCCACGGTTTGAAGCTGCTGCGCGAAGCCGGTGTCGAGACCGCGCTGATCACGGGCCGCCGTTCGGGCATCGTCGAGGCGCGCGCACAGGAATTGCGGATTCCTCACATTTATCAGGGTGTCGCGAACAAGGTCGACGCGCTGGCCACTCTGCTCACCGCGACGGGCCTTGCGGCCGACGCGTGCGGCTACATGGGCGACGACTGGCCTGATCTGGCCGTGATGATGCGCTGCGGGTTCGCCGCGGCACCGGCCAACGCGCACCCCGAAGTCATCGCGCGGGCGCATTGGGTGTCGGAAGCGCGCGGCGGACAGGGCGCCGTCCGCGAAGTCTGCGATGCGGTGCTGCGCGCCCAGCACCGCTATGAGGCCCTGCTTGCGGCCGCATGCAGCGGAGCGCACGGCACATGAACGCTTCCCGCGTCGCTTCGTTGCTCTCGCTGCTCGCGATGGCAGCCCTCGCCGGCGTCACCTACTGGCTGCTGCAGGCCACGCGGCCGCCCGACGACCGCGACCTCGAGCGTCCGAAGACGCATACGCCCGATTATTTCTCCGACAACTTGTCCGTCTCCGAGCTCGACAACTCGGGCATGACGCAGTACCGTCTGACGGCGAGCAAGCTCGTGCATTACGAGGACGACGAAAACAGCGACCTCACGCATCCGGCCATCCGCGCATTCCAGCCCGGCAAGCCGATCGTCACGGCCACGGGCGAGCGCGGCAAGGTCAACGCCGACGCCTCGATCGTCGACTTGTACGACAATGCACGCATTCTGCGGGCGCCGGGCTACGGCGACCCTGAAATGCAAGCCGACTCGTCGCACTTTCGCGTGCTCGTCAACGACGACGTCATCCTGACCGAAAAGCCGGTTAAACTGCGGCGCGGCCTGTCGGTGATGACGGCAAGCGCCATGAACTACAACAACGTCACCCGGGTCATCCAGCTGTTCGGCAATGTGCGCGGCGCGATCGCGACATCCGACACTGGCGGCAGCTCGCAAAAGTAACCCGGGCCATCCATTCGTAGCGTGACTGCATGAACGTATCGTTCCTTTCCTTCGGGCCCAAGCACATGCGCGCCTGTCTGACGACTGCGCTGTTGGCCGGCGTGGCCGCGCTCGTCGCGCCGCTCGCGCATGCCGAGCGCGCCGACCGCGACAAACCGCTGAACGTCGAAGCGGACAACATGACGTACGATGACCTGAAGCAGGTCAACGTGTTCACAGGGCATGTCGTGGCGACGAAGGGCACGATCGTCATCAAGGCCGATCACGTCGAAGTGCGGCAGGATCCGCAAGGCTACCAATATGCGACCGGCACGATGGACAATCACGGCCTCGCCTACTTCCGCCAGAAGCGCGATGGCATCGACGAATACATCGAAGGCAACGCCGAGCGGATCGACTACGACGGCAAGCAGGACCTGACGACGCTGACGACGAACTCGACGGTGCGCCGCCTGCAAGGCCTCTCGACGTTGATGGATCAAGTGCACGGCAGCGTCATCACCTACGATGGCGAGAAAGACTTCTATACGGCGCGAGCCGGCAAGGATGTTGCAGGGCCCGGCAATCCCGGCGGCCGCGTGCGCGCCATGCTGGCCCCGCGCAGCGGCGGACCCGCCCCGCTGAGCGGCGGCCCGGCGACGCTCGCACCCGCCCCCCAGATCGAAGGAACGGTTCAGCCGTGAATACCCTGTCCAGCACCGCGCCGGCCGACGAGGCCGACGTCAATCGCAAGAGCGTGCAAACCGCCAGCTCGCTCGTCGTACGCAACCTCAAGAAGCGCTATGGCTCGCGCACGGTCGTCAAGGACGTCTCGCTCGACGTGAAGAGCGGCGAGGTCGTGGGTCTGCTCGGCCCCAACGGGGCAGGCAAGACCACTTCGTTCTACATGATCGTCGGCCTGGTGCCGCTCGATGCGGGCGAGATCGTGCTCGACGGCAAGTCGATCAGCCTGCTGCCGATCCACCGGCGCGCGTCGCTTGGCCTGTCGTATCTGCCGCAGGAAGCCTCGGTGTTTCGCAAGCTGACGGTGGAAGAAAACATTCGTGCCGTGCTCGAACTGCAACACGACGAAGACGGCAAGCGCTTGTCGAAATCGGCTATCGAAGCGCGCACCGAGGCGCTGCTCGACGAGCTTCAGATCGGACATTTGCGCGAAAACCCGGCGCTCTCGCTGTCGGGCGGCGAACGCCGACGCGTGGAAATCGCGCGCGCACTCGCAACGAATCCGAGCTTCATCCTGCTCGACGAGCCGTTTGCCGGTGTAGACCCGATCGCCGTGCTCGAAATTCAGAAGATCGTCAAATTCCTCAAGCAGCGCAACATCGGCGTACTGATCACCGATCACAACGTGCGTGAAACGCTCGGCATCTGCGATCACGCCTACATCATCAGCGACGGCAGCGTGCTGGCGGCCGGTGCGCCGAGCGAAATCATCGAGAACGAAAGCGTGCGCCGCGTCTATCTCGGCGAGCATTTCCGCATGTGACGCACGGCGCGTCTAAACGCCTGATCAGCAATTTTTACGCAATTCGCGCGCAGTTCGCGCGCACTTTCCCTATTCTCCCGGCCCTCCTCGGCCGCCTAACGAAACCTCACGGCTCTCCACGAGGTTTCGCCTACGTGGCAAAGTCTCTACAATGAAAGACACTTGCCATGAAAGCCAGCCTCCAACTCCGCCTATCGCAGCACCTTGCGCTGACACCGCAACTACAGCAGTCGATCCGGCTGCTGCAGTTGTCTACGCTCGAACTTCAGCAGGAAGTCGCGATGGCCGTCTCGCAAAATCCGCTGCTCGAAAGCGAAGACGAATGGATCGCGAGCCCGCTGCGCGTGGCGGCCGACGGCTCGGTCATCGCACAAACGCCGAGCCCCACCGTGCCCGAGCCCATGAGCGGCGCGCCGAGCGCGCAATCGTCCGAGCGCACGGATAGTAGCGACAATTCAGGCAGCGACGAATACAACGGTATCAGCAGCGCAGACAGCGGCGATGCCTCGCAGTGGAATCTCGACGATTACGGCCGCTCGTCGGGCGCGTCGGACGATGACGATCTGCCACCGCTGCAAATCCACGAATCCACCACGACACTGCGCGACCATCTGGCGGCCCAGTTGCGCGTGACGCAGGCAAGCCCGCGCGATCGCGCACTGATCACGTTCCTGATCGAATCGCTCGACGACGACGGCTATCTCACTGCGTCACTCGACGAAGTGCTCGCCGACCTGCCCGAAGAACTCGAAGTCGACCTCGACGAACTCAACGCGGCGCTTGCGCTGCTGCACAGCTTCGATCCGGCGGGCGTCGGCGCGCGTTCGGCTGCGGAGTGCCTGCGGCTGCAATTGGTGCGGCTCGACGATTCGCCCACGCGCAAGCTCGCGCTCGAAATCGTCGCGCATCATCTCGAGTTGCTCGCGGCGCGCGACTTCACGCGTCTGCGCAAACAGCTAAAGGCCAGCGACGACGCGCTACGCGATGCACATGCGCTGATCCGCTCGCTCGAACCGTTCCCGGGCGCGGCCTACGGCAAGGCGGAAGCGGACTATGTCGTGCCCGACATCATCGTCAGGAAAACGGCGCAGGGATGGCACGCCGAACTGAATCCCGAGGTGGTGCCGCGCCTGCGGATCAACCATCTGTACGCGAACATCCTGCGCAACAACCGCGGCGATCCGGGCAGCGGCTCCTTGCGTCAGCAATTGCAGGAGGCGCGCTGGCTCATCAAGAACATTCAGCAGCGCTTCGAGACGATCCTGCGTGTCGCGCAGGCGATTGTCGAGCGTCAAAAGAACTTCTTCGCTCACGGCGAAATCGCCATGCGCCCCTTGGTTTTGCGAGAAATTGCTGATACGCTGGGCTTGCACGAATCGACGGTTTCGCGCGTGACGACCGGCAAGTACATGCTCACTCCGTATGGAACGCTTGAATTCAAGTACTTCTTTGGTTCGCACGTGTCGACCGATACGGGTGGCGCGGCCTCGTCAACGGCTATTCGCGCGCTCATCAAGCAACTGATAGGAGCAGAAGACTCAAAGACGCCTCTTTCAGACAGCCGCATAGCCGAACTGCTGGCGGAACAAGGATTCGTGGTCGCACGCCGGACAGTCGCGAAGTACCGCGAAGCCCTCAAGATCCCCGCAGTGAATTTGCGTAAGTCTTTGTAGCTCACCGCATTTTTGCGGGGAGCATTTTCCGGCCGCGACGCTGTTCACGCTATGGCCGGCCGATACGACCCGCCGCTCGTCAGTCACGCGGGGTGATTGATCCGAGCGGGCCGCTCCCGACCGGCATAGCCGCACCGAATGGTGTCAGGCGGCCATTCGTTTGGAGAGCACTATGAATCTGAAGATCAGTGGACACCATCTCGAAGTCACGCCAGCGTTGCGAGAATACGTGATCACCAAGCTCGACAAAGTGCTAAGACACTTCGACCAGGTGATCGACGGCAATGTGGTCCTCTCGGTCGACAATCAGAAGGAAAAGGATAAGCGTCAAAAGGTTGAAATCAATCTTCACCTAAAGGGCAAAGACATCTTCATCGAAAGTGCCAACGGCGACCTCTACGCCGCGATCGACCTCATGGTCGACCGTCTCGATCGACAAGTAGTGCGCCACAAGAGCCGCATTCAAGAACATCAGCACGAGGCGATCAAACATCACGAGGTCCCGCTGGGCGAACTGCCGCAGCAAGAAGCTTGAGACGACCGGCGCGCTTCGCGCCGTCACCCCGCAAAACCGCCCGGCCATCCGGGCGGTTTTTTATGAGACGTCGCAGTGCAAACGCCTTGCTTGCGTACACAACGACACACAACAATCCGTATTTGCACATTGGCGCGGCGCACCATCATGCTTGGCCTGTTCTATAATGTGCCGGTTATTGAAGGGGCAGCCGGCCGAACGCCAGACGGCCCGGATTCACCGATCCGGCGAGCACGGCCGAGAATGGACAACCAGCCAGTTGCCACGGGGAGCGCCCAGGCGACGCGTTAGCCTGCCAACATGAATCGTTTAGCCAAATTCCTTCCTCTCGAGAACGTCGTAGTCGGCCTTTCCGTCACCAGCAAGAAGCGCGTGTTCGAGCAAGCAGGCCTGATTTTCGAAAATCAGAACGGAATCGCCCGTAGCACAGTCACTGACAACCTGTTCGCGCGCGAACGTCTCGGCTCGACCGGGCTCGGCGAAGGCGTCGCGATTCCGCACGGCCGGATCAAAGGGCTCAAGCAGCCGCTGGCCGCATTCGTGCGCCTCGATCAGCCAATTGCGTTCGAATCGCCGGACGGCAAGCCCGTCTCGCTGCTGATCTTCCTGCTGGTGCCGGAACAGGCAACCCAGCAGCACCTCGAAATTCTTTCGGAGATCGCGCAATTGCTGTCCGATCGCGACGCGCGCGAACGTCTCCACACCGAACCGAGCCGCGAAGAGTTGCATCAATTGCTGACCCAGTGGCACGCTTGAGACTGCCGCGTCTTGCCATGTGAGGCGCCCGGCGCCGCGCGCATGCCGAACGCGGCCCGGTGACGCGCGCGTCTTGCGCGCGCGAGGCACGGTCAACCAGGAGCCACGGATTCATGGATACGTCCAGCATCAACGCCCAAAGCATCTTCGACGACAACGCCGCCGCGCTCAAGCTGAGCTGGCTGACGGGGCATGAAGGCTGGGAACGCGGGTTTTCGGCCGAAACGGTCGCCAATGCCACGTCGAGCGCCGACCTCGTCGGCCACCTGAACCTCATTCACCCGAACCGGATCCAGGTGCTCGGCGACGCCGAAGTCAACTACTACCAGCGTCAGACCGACGGAGACCGCTCGCGCCACATGGCCGAGCTGATCGCGCTCGAGCCGCCGTTTCTCGTCGTCGCGGGCGGCGTCGCGGCGCCGCCCGAGCTCGTGCTGCGCTGTACGCGCTCGTCGACGCCGCTGTTCACGACGCCGATGTCGGCAGCCAGCGTCATCGACAATCTGCGGCTCTACATGTCGCGCATCCTCGCGCCGCGCGCGACGCTGCACGGCGTGTTCCTCGACATCCTCGGCATGGGCGTGCTGCTGACCGGCGACTCCGGTCTCGGCAAGAGCGAGCTCGGCCTCGAGCTCATCAGCCGCGGGCACGGACTCGTTGCCGACGATGCCGTCGATTTCGTGCGACTTGGCCCCGATTTCGTCGAAGGACGCTGCCCGCCACTGCTGCAAAACCTGCTCGAAGTGCGCGGCCTGGGCCTGCTCGACATCAAGACGATCTTCGGTGAGACGGCCGTGCGCCGCAAGATGAAGCTCAAGCTCATCGTGCAACTGGTGCGCCGCCCTGACGGCGAGTTCCAGCGGCTGCCGCTCGAGAGCCAGACCGTCGACGTGCTGGGCCTGCCGATCAGCAAGGTGACGATCCAAGTGGCGGCGGGCCGCAACCTGGCCGTGCTCGTCGAAGCCGCCGTGCGCAACACGATCCTGCAGTTGCGCGGCATCGACACGCTGCGCGACTTCATGGACCGCCAGCGGCTCGCGATGCAGGATCCCGATAGCCAATTGCCGGGCAAGCTGATGTAACGTATGCGGTGGCGCGTCGCGCACCGCGCGCTTCTCTGGCGCGAACGGCGCCTGAGGCCAAGTGCTATGATGAAACGAACGGGTCTTTCTCCATGCGCATTGTTCTGATCACCGGCATTTCCGGCTCCGGCAAGTCTGTTGCGTTGAACGCGCTCGCCGACGCAGGCTACTACTGCGTCGACAATCTGCCGCCGCGGTTTCTGCCTGCGCTCGCCCAATATCTGTCGCGCGGCGAAGAGGGTCACGAACGCCTCGCGGTCGCCATCGACGCGCGCTCGAGCGCCTCGCTCGACGAAATGCCCAGCATCATCCACGACCTGACGAGCGAACATAACGTCCGCGTGCTGTTCCTCAACGCGAGCACGCAATCGCTGATCCAGCGCTTTTCCGAAACGCGCCGCCGCCATCCACTGTCGGGCTCGCCGGTGCACGATGCCGATGTGGGCCTGCTCGCGTCGCTTGAAGAAGCGATCGAGCGCGAGCGCGAACTCGTCGCCCCGCTGGCCGAGTTCGGTCACCAGATCGACACGAGCAACCTGCGCGCAAACGTGCTGCGCGCCTGGGTGCGTCGCTTCATCGAAGAAGAGCGCGAAGGGCTGATGCTGATGTTCGAATCGTTCGGCTTCAAACGCGGCCTGCCGCTCGACGCCGACTTCGTATTCGACGTGCGCGCGTTGCCGAATCCGTACTACGACCATCGCCTGCGTCCGCTGACCGGGCGCGACCTGCCCGTCATCGAATTTCTCGATGCGTTGCCGGTCGTGCATGAAATGATCGACGACATTTATTCGTTCGTGCTGAAGTGGCTGCCGCGGTTCCGCGACGACAACCGCAGCTACCTGACGGTTGCGATCGGATGCACGGGCGGGCAGCACCGCTCGGTCTTCATCGCCGAGACGCTTGCCGCGCGTCTCGCGCGCGAAGCGACAGTTATCGTGCGGCACCGGGACGCGCCGATCGAAATCGACGATTCCTCACGACTGGTAGCGTCAGTGGCTTAATCCCGCCGCACATGCATGCGCGGCACATTTCAAGCGTTGCGCCATGTCCTCTACCCCTGCCGTCTACGCCGATCTGCCGCTCTTCCCACTGCACGCGGTGCTGTTCCCCGATGGCCTGTTGCCCCTGAAGATCTTCGAAGCGCGCTACCTCGACATGGCGCGCGCCTGTCTGCGCGAGAACACGCCGTTCGGCGTGTGTCTGCTCAAGAGCGGCGCGGAAGTCGCACAGCCTGACGAGCCGGCCGTGCCGGAAAGCGTGGGCTGCCTGGCGCAGATCGAGGAATGCGACGTCGACGCCTACGGCATGCTGCGCGTCTGCGCCCGCGGCACGCGGCGATTCAGGCTGCTGTCGCACCGTACGGAGCCGGGCGGCCTGCTCGTCGGCATGGCCGAGCCCGTGCCCGACGACATCCCGCTCGAAGGCACCGACGCGCTCGCCAAATTCGGGGCGTGCGCCGAAGTACTCGAACGCATCATCGAAACGATTCGCGAGCGCGATGCGGCGAGCCTGCCGTTCGCCGAGCCGTTTCGCTTCGACGATCCGACGTGGGTGTCGAACCGTCTGTCCGAGGTGCTGCAGATTCCGCTACGCACACGGCAAAAGCTGATGGAGCTGGCCGATGCGGGCGTGCGCATCGACGCCGTGCATCACTACATGCAGCAGCATCAGTTGCTTTGACGTCGCGAGCACGCGCTACAGCAACGAACCCTTGAGCGCGTCGAGCAACTTGCGCACCGGCGCGGGCACCCCGTACGCCTCGATCTCGCCAAGCGGCACCCAGGCCGTCTCTTCATCGCGCGCATCGCAGGCTGCCACCGCACCGCCCCCGAATTCGACGACGCGCGGCTCGATGTCGAGCTTGAAGTGCGTGAACGTATGAGTGAGCGGTGCGAGCCGCTCGGGCTCGGCCGTCGCCCCCCATTGTCTGGCGCGCGTCGCGAGCGCCGCTTCGTCGGCGGCTTCGGGCAAGCTCCAGAGTCCGCCCCAGATGCCCGATGGCGGTCGACGCTCGAGCAGCACCGATGCGCCGTCGCGCAATACGAGCATCCACGTGCGACGCGTCGGCACCGCCTTCTTCGGGCGCGCACCCGGCAACTCGCGTTGCCGGCCCGTTGCGTGGGCGACGCAATCGCCGGCAAACGGGCAACGCGCGCATTCGGGCTTGCCCCGCACGCAGAGCGTGGCGCCCAGATCCATGAGACCTTGCGTGTAGGCACTGACGTCCGCGTCGGTGGCCTCGGTCGGCAACAGCGTTTCGGCGAGCACCCACATCGCGTTCTCGACGCGCTTTTCGCCGGGAAATCCTTCGATGCCGAATACGCGCGCGAGCACGCGCTTGACGTTGCCATCGAGAATCGTCGCGCGCGCACCGAATGCGAACGAGGCGATCGCCGCCGCCGTCGACCGGCCGATACCGGGCAGTTCGGCCAGCTCGTCGGCCGATGCCGGAAATGCACCGCCGTGCTGCTCGACGACAGCCTGCGCGCAACGATGCAGATTGCGCGCGCGCGAGTAGTAGCCGAGTCCGGCCCACAACGCCATCACATCGTCGATCGGTGCTGCGGCGAGCGCGCCGACATCGGGAAAACGCGCGAGAAACTTCGCGTAATAGGGAATGACGGTCGAGACTTGCGTTTGCTGCAGCATGATCTCGGACAGCCAGATGCGGTAGGGATCGCGCGTGTTCTGCCAGGGCAGATCATGGCGGCCGTGCTGACGCTGCCAGGCGATGAGCCGCTCGGCGAACGCGGCCTGCAGCGGCGAGCCGGGCGTACCCGGCGAAGTCGAAAGAGCGGACATGAAAGGGGATAAGCGAAACGATCAGCGCTGACAGTGCGCGCAGAAATAGGTCGAGCGCTGGCCTTGCACGATTTGCCGGATCGGCGTGCCGCACACGCGGCACGGCGCGCCCGCGCGATCGTAGACGAAGCACTCGAGTTGGAAATAGCCGCTCGAGCCGTCACTGCCGACGAAATCGCGCAGCGTGCTGCCACCGCGCTCGATCGCGGCCGCCAGCGTCGCGCGCACGGCTTGCGCAAGTCGTTCGCAGCGGGGCAGAGACAGGCGCCCCGCCGCGGTCGTCGGCCGGATGCCGGCGCGAAAGAGGCTCTCGGATGCATAGATGTTGCCGACGCCGACGACGATATTGCCCGCCAGCAGCGCCTGCTTGATCGACACCTTGCGCCCGCGCGTGCGCCGATAGATGAGCTCGCCCGAAAATTCGTCGCCGAACGGCTCGACGCCCAGCCCGGCAAGCAGCGGATGCGCATGGATGTCGCCGGCCTCGCGCGGATGCCACAGCACCGCCCCGAACCGGCGCGGATCGCGGTAGCGCAGAACGAATTCGTCGAAGATCCAGTCGATGTGATCGTGCTTGGCCGGCGCCGTGAGCTCGGCCTGGCGCATCACGCGCAACGTCCCGGTCATGCCCAGATGCACGATGAACCACCCGGCCGCCACCTCGAACAGCAGATATTTGCCGCGCCGCTCGACGGCCAGCACCTCCTGCCGTGCGAGCGTGCGCGCGAGGTCGGCCGGCACGGGCCAGCGCAGCGCCGGCGTGCGCACGTCGACGCGCTCGACGCGGCGCCCGCGCACATACGGCTCGATACCGCGCCGGGTAACTTCAACTTCTGGCAGCTCAGGCATGTCTAACGGTTCAAAATGGGTGTGTAACTTGCGTGGTCGAATCTGCGTGTATTGTAGCGAGCGCGTTACAATCGACCGAAACCTCGAACGGATTTCCATGATTTTGTCCTTGAAGCAGCTCTCGAAGCGCCCGGGCGACGCACGCGCCGCAAGGCGCATGGCACCGATCGGCCGTATCGCCGCCGCCGCGCTTTGCGTGTGGACGCTTGCCGCCTTTCCTGCCCACGCGCAGGACCCCTCCTCGTCAGACGACAACTCGAGCGCCAACGATCTGTTTGCGCCCACGTTGCCGCAAGAGCAAAAGGACCTGCCGAATGTCCCGCTGACGAGTCAGATCGTCTTCCAGGTGCTCGCGGCCGAAGTCGCGCTTCAGCGCGATCAGCCCGCGCCGGCGTATCAGACCTACCTCGCACTCGCGCGCGACACGCGTGATCCGCGTATGGCGCAGCGCGCCGCCGAGATCGCGATTGCGGCGCAGAGCCCGTCCGATGCGCTGACGGCCGCGCAACTGTGGCAGCAATACGCCCCCGATTCCGAGCGCGCCGCGCAGCTCGATGCCTCGCTGCTCGTGCTGTCCGGCAAGCCTGAAGAAGCCGAGCCGCTGCTTGCGCGCGAACTCGCGAAGGTGCCGACGGAGAACCGCGGCGCCTCGCTGCTCTCGTTGCAAGTGCTGCTCTCGCGCGGCCCGAACCACGCAGGCGGCCTGCATGTGCTGCAAGATCTGCTCAAGAACGATCTCGATCGCCCCGAGGCACTGCTTGCGCTCGGCCGTCAGCAATTGCTCGTCGACGATCATGCCGGCGCGAAGACCTCGCTCGAGCGCGCGCTGAAGATCAAGCCCGACTACTTGCCGGCCGCGCTCGCGCTCGCGCAGATGGGGCCGACCGAGCGGGACGAAGGCATTGCCTCGTTCGAGTCGTACGTGAAGCAGAACCCGAAGTCGCGCGATGCGCGACTCGCGCTGGCGCAGCTGTATCTGTCGAGCGATCGGCTCGACGATGCGCAAAGGCAGTTCGAGGCGATGCGCGCGATGGACGCGCACGACCCGATGCCGCTGATGGCGCTCGGTCTGCTTAAGGTCCAGGAAAAGCAGTACGACGCCGCGCAGAAGTATCTGACGCAATACGCCGACCTCACCGAAAAGACGCCCGGTGCCGATGCGGGCCAGGCCTACATCTATCTCGCGCAGCTGGCGCTCGAGCAGAAGAACGACGCGCAAGCGGCGAAGTGGCTCGATCGCGTAACGCCGTCGAGCGCGCAGTACGTGGCTGCGCGCGTGACCCGCGCCCAGTTGCTCGCCAAGGACGGCAAGACCGACGACGCGCGCAATCTGCTGTCGGGCCTGGACACGTCGGACCCGCGCGAACAGGCGCTGATCGCACGCACCGATGCGGCGATCCTGTTCGACGCGCAGCGCTACCCCGAGGCCGAAAAGCGTCTCGCGCAAGCGGCGCAGTCGTTCGGGAACGATCCCGAGATCCTCTACGACTACGCGATGGCCGCCGAGAAGAACGGCCACTACGACGTGATGGAGGACAAGCTGCGCGAGCTCATCAAGCAGCAACCCGACAACCCGCAGGCCTACAACGCGCTCGGCTATTCGCTCGCCGATCGCAATCAGCATCTCGACGAAGCGGAGAAGCTGATCGAGAAGGCTTCGTCGCTCGCACCGAACGACGCGTTCATCATGGACAGCCTGGGCTGGGTCAAGTATCGGCAAGGCAACACGAGCGACGCGGCGAAGCTGCTGCGGCGCGCGTACGATCTGCAACCGAACGCGGAAATCGGCGCGCATCTCGGTGAAGTGCTGTGGAAGAGCGGGGATCAGGCGCATGCGCTCGCCGCGTGGCGCGACGCGCACAAGCTCGAGCCGCATAACGACACGCTCGTGAAAACGCTCAAGCGCTTCCAAGTCAACGGCAACGATCTCTGATGCACATTCTGTCTTTGCCCGCTGTGCGCCGCGTGCGCACAGCGTCTCTGGCGGCGGCGCTGCTGGCCGCCACACTCGCAGGCTGTTCGTCGGTACCGACGCACGGGCCGTCCACCTCGAATGCCGCCACGGCACTCGCCACGCAGACCAGCCGCGCCTATCACGGCCGCTTCGCGGTGCGCTACGTGGACCAGAACGGCCAGACACGCAACGCGTACGGCAACTTCGATTGGCAGGAGCAAGGCGACACCGTCACGCTGCAGCTGCTCAATCCGCTCGGCCAGACGCTCGCGATCGTCACGTCTTCACCGTCCGCCGCCACGCTCGAGCTGCCTAACCGCCAGCCGGTCACGGCCGACAACGTGAGTTCGCTGATGCAAAGCACGCTCGGGTTCGCGCTGCCCGTCGAAGGGCTGCGTTACTGGTTGAAGCCGTCGCCGGCGCCGACCTCGCACGCGAAAACGATCGTCGACCCACAGCAGGACACACAGCTGAAAGAAATCGATCAGGATGGCTGGACGATTCAATACCTGGCCTACGCGGATGCGCCGGGCACGGGCGTCAAACGCGTGAACCTCACGCGATACCAGCCGCCGCTCGACATCAAGCTCGTCCTGGATCGCTAGGCGCGCGCTGCGTCACTGTCACTTCAAGCATGATCGAAACACACGACTCCCTGCGCGCGTGCCCAGCACCCGCGAAACTCAATCTGTTCCTGCACATCACGGGCCGCCGGTCCGACGGCTATCACATGTTGCAGTCGGTCTTCCAATTGCTCGATTGGGGCGACACGCTGCACTTCGCGCTGCGCGAGGACGGCCAGATCCGCCGCAAGACCGACGTCCCGGGCGTGGCTGAGCAAAGCGACCTCGTCGTACGCGCCGCGTCGCTGTTGAAGGCGCACACGGGCACGAAGTGCGGGGTCGACATCGAGATCGACAAACGCCTGCCGATGGGCGCGGGCCTGGGCGGCGGCAGCTCCGACGCGGCGACGACGCTGCTTGCGCTGAACCGGCTCTGGAAGCTCGGTTTGCCGCGCGAAACGTTGCAGGCGCTGGGCTTGCAGCTCGGCGCCGACGTCCCTTTCTTCATTTTTGGGAAAAATGCGTTCGCACAGGGTGTCGGAGAAGCGCTGGAGGCTGTACAATTGCCGCCGCGCTGCTTTTTGGTGGTGACACCAGAAGCTCACGTCCCGACGGTCGAGATTTTTTCCGATAAGTTGTTGACAAGAGATTCAAAGCCCGTCACAATTACGGACTTTCTTGCACAACAAAGCTGCGACGCAAGATGGCCTGAAAGTTTTGGCCGGAATGACATGCAGCCCGTTGTCGTGGGAAAATACGCGGAAGTTGCGCAGGTGCTGAAGTGGTTTGAAAACATCGCACCCGCGCGGATGACCGGATCGGGATCAAGCGTTTTTGCAGCGTTCTCGACCATCGGTGAAGCGGAAGCGGCGCAAGCCAAACTGCCTGCCGGCTGGAAGAGCGCAGTAGCGCCGAGTCTGGATACGCATCCACTCTTCGCTTTCGCGGCATAGGTTTCGCCTCATCGGGAATGTCCCGCACGCCCGATGAAGCTCAAAGTTAGTGTAGGGGAGTCGCCAAGTTGGTTAAGGCACCGGATTTTGATTCCGGCATTCGAGGGTTCGAGTCCTTCCTCCCCTGCCAAAAATTCCCGCAGTCCCCGCCTCCCGCAGCAGGTGCATGATGAGCAGCCATGACGGCCTGATGGTGTTTACTGGCAACGCTAATCCGGCGCTTGCTCAGGAAGTCGTCAAGATCCTCGGTATCCCCCTCGGTAAAGCAATGGTCAGCCGTTTCTCCGACGGCGAGATCCAGGTCGAGATTCAGGAAAACGTGCGCGGCAAGGACGTCTTCGTCCTCCAGTCCACGTGCGCGCCGACCAACGACAACCTGATGGAACTCATGATCATGGTCGATGCGCTCAAACGAGCGTCGGCCGGCCGGATCACTGCAGCCATCCCCTACTTCGGTTATGCCCGTCAAGATCGTCGTCCGCGCTCGGCGCGTGTGGCAATCTCGGCGAAGGTCGTGGCCAACATGCTGGAAATCGCCGGTGTCGAGCGGATCATCACGATGGATCTGCACGCCGACCAGATTCAAGGCTTCTTCGATATCCCCGTCGACAACATCTACGCGACGCCCGTGCTGCTCGGCGATCTGCGCAAGCAGAACTACGAGAACCTGCTCGTCGTGTCTCCCGATGTCGGCGGTGTCGTGCGTGCGCGTGCCCTCGCCAAGCAGCTCAACTGCGATCTGGCGATCATCGACAAGCGCCGTCCGAAGGCGAACGTCGCTGAAGTGATGAACATCATCGGTGAAGTCGAAGGCCGCACCTGCGTGATCATGGACGACATGGTCGATACGGCCGGCACGCTGTGCAAGGCTGCGCAAGTGTTGAAGGAACGTGGCGCCAAGCAAGTCGTCGCCTACGCGACGCACCCGGTTCTCTCGGGTGGCGCGGGCGAGCGCGTTGCCGGTTCGGCGCTCGACGAACTCGTCGTGACCGACACGATTCCGCTCAACGACGAAGCGCGCTCGTGCGCGAAGGTTCGTTCGCTGTCGTGCGCGGGCCTGCTTGCCGAGACGTTCTCGCGCATTCGCCGCGGCGACTCGGTGATGTCGCTGTTCGCGGAAAGCTGAGCCAAGCATCAAGATTGACGGAAGGCGCTGCACATTGCGGCGCCTTTCGCTTGTAGGGCGCGTTTTTCACGAAACGCGCCGTTTTGTTAGGAGCCTACGAACGCTGCGTCAGCATTGATGCAACGAAACAAGGCTCCGTTTTACTGCCTGGTCGCGGGCAGTCCATGGAGATTGAATATGAAAGTAGTCGCTTTCGAGCGTAGCCTGCAAGGTACGGGTGCGAGCCGCCGCCTGCGCATTGCCGGCAAGACCCCGGCTATCGTGTACGGCGCTGGTGCTGAACCCCAAATGATCGAACTCGATCACAACGCGCTGTGGCACGCCCTGAAGAAGGAAGTGTTCCACTCGTCGATCCTCGACCTCGAGATCGGCGGCAAGTCGCAGCCGGTGCTCCTGCGCGACGTGCAATACCACCCGTTCCGTCAGCTCGTGCTGCACGTGGACTTCCAGCGCGTCGACCCGAAGAAGAAGCTGCACACGAAGATTCCCGTGCACTTCATGAACCAGGAAACGAATCCGGCTGTGAAGCTGCACAGCGCAGTGATCTCGCACGTCGTGACCGAAGTCGAGATCGAGTGCCTGCCGGCTGACCTGCCCGAATTCGTCGAGCTCGACCTCGCGAAGATCGAAGCCGGTCAATCGCTGCACGCCAAGGACATCACGCTGCCCAAGGGCGTGTCGCTCGTGGCGCACGTCGAGAGCGAAAACCCGGTCATCGCATCGGCAACGGTGCCGGCTGGCGCAGTGTCGAGCGAAGCCGCTGAAGGCGAAACGCCCGCAGCATAAGGATTTCCTAGCGATATCCTCTCGATCCGTTTCGTTGAAGACGGACGACGTAACCCGCCGAGCAACTGCCCGGCGGGTTTTTTTTCGGCTTTTCGGCTCTTGGAAGAACCATGATCAAGCTGATCGTCGGGCTCGGTAATCCGGGCGCCGAGTACACCGCGACACGTCATAACGCAGGCTTTTGGCTCGTCGACCAGCTCGCGCGCGAAGCCGGCGCACAGCTTCGCGACGAGCGGCGCTTCCATGGCTTTTATGCCAAGGCTCGCCTGCATGGCGAGGAAGTGCATCTGCTCGAGCCGCAGACGTACATGAACCGCTCAGGCCAGTCGGTCGTCGCACTCGCCCATTTCTTCAAGATCCTGCCTGATCAGATTCTCGTCGCGCATGACGAGCTCGATCTGCCCCCCGGCGCCGTCAAGCTCAAGCTCGGCGGCGGCAGCGGCGGTCACAATGGGCTCAAGGACATTTCGGCGCACCTGTCGTCGCAGCAGTATTGGCGGCTGCGCATCGGCATCGGTCATCCCCGCGACCTGATTCCCGAATCGGCGCGTGCGGGTGCCAAGCCCGACGTCGCGAACTTCGTGCTGAAGCCGCCGCGCAAAGAGGAGCAGGATGTCATCGACGCGGCCATCGAGCGCTCGCTCGTCGTCATGCCGCATGTGGTCAAGGGGGAACTCGAGCGCGCGATGATGCTGTTGCATCGGAACGCGTGAGGAAGCGGCTCAGGACAGGCTCGGCCGACGGCGGCTGAGCCCGGACCTTAACTGTTGTCGCCGGCGCGCTGCGCGGCTGCCGCTTTCGCGGCCTGTAGCGCGTGATACTTGGCGAGCAGCCCTTCCGGCGTCTCGAGATGCTGCGGGTCGCGTGGAATGCATTCGACCGGACACACCTGCTGGCACTGCGGCTCATCGAAATGGCCGACACACTCGGTGCATTTGGCCGGATCGATCACGTAGATCTCCGGGCCCATCGAAATTGCGTCGTTCGGGCACTCTGGCTCGCAGACGTCGCAATTGATGCACTCGTCGGTAATCATCAAGGCCATGGTTGCAAATATAACAATAATAAAAACAATAACTTAGCGCTTCCAAGCCTTCCGACGACGCTCAACTCGCCTCGAAACCACGAGAAAAGTGCTCCTAGATATCGCGCCGGCGTTTTGTCGAACTGCCGACGCTGTCAGGCGTGCGCAACAGACTCGCGGCTAGCGCCGCCCGGGTATTTTACGCCTACCTGGTGCACGGGCCGCCTCTTCGACGACGGACGACCTGCAAGCGGGAGGAGTCATCTGCGGCGCGGTAGCTGTCGGCGGGGCCGCAGCAGCCGTTGCCAACCTCGTTGCTCACCGCGATCGGTTCGTGGTCAGTGCGCGGATTGAAGTCTTCGAACAGACTGGCGTATTACGCAGAGCGGCAACCGTTAGAGACGCATTTGTCCATTGTGGCTGCGAAGGAATGTCGAAGGCATTCAGAGAGTGCGTAGCGGCCGCTACTGGGGATGTAGAGCAAAGTGCCGAGGCCACATTCGGCGATGAACTGGAAAGAATCCCACCTGCTGTCGCCGCTGCATGCCCCCTGCTCCGTCCGCCCCGGCGAGCGGTCGGACGCCTTTACCGCGTCCGCTTTGAGGAACCGCGCACCCCGAAGGATGCAGATGGGATTGCTGTCGTAACTGTGTGCGAGACGATGTGACGACACGCCCGAAGAGCCGTGACGCCGGCCTGCCGTCCGGCGTCATCAGCGAATCAATCAAGGCTGCGCTGCGGAGCCCTGCCCCATCTGGGCGACTTTGTCCTTCAGCCACTTCTCGACCGAAGGAAACACGAACTTGCTCACGTCGCCGCCCAGTTGCGCGATTTCGCGCACGATCGTGCCCGAAATGAACTGGTATTGATCGGACGGCGTCATGAACATCGTTTCGACGTCGGGCAGCAGATAGCGGTTCATCCCTGCCATCTGAAACTCATATTCGAAGTCGGACACCGCACGCAGGCCGCGCACGATCACGCGGGCGTTGTTCGCGCGCACGAAATCCTTCAAGAGCCCCTGGAAGCTCATGACCTGCACGTTCGGATAGTGGCCGAGCACTTCCTGCGCAATGTCGAGCCGCTCCTGCAGCGAAAAGAATGGCTTCTTGTTGCGGCTGTCGGCAACGCCGACAACCAAGGTATCGAAAATGCTCGACGCGCGCCGAACGAGGTCTTCGTGACCGCGCGTGAGGGGGTCGAACGTACCCGGGTACACGGCGACTACCATGAGCATCTCCTGTCATTATTCATTTGGAACGCGGGCACGCGCAGAAAAGGCACCGCCGGCTGCGCATTATTCATCATTTTCGCGTTGCAGCAAATGGTAATGGACCGCGCCGGCCTTGCCCCGGCGTGCAATCACCCAACCCGCCAATAGAGGCGCATCGTCTTCGAGCGCCTCGCCCGATTCGACATACAAGAACCCGCCCGGCGCAACCAGCCGCAGCGTCAGTTCGAGCGCGCGCGCCAGCACGCCATCGCCGAACGGCGGATCGAGAAAGACGACGTCGAACGAACCCGGTGCGAGGTTCTCGGCTAAGCGCAGCGCATCGGCTTCGGCAATTTCGATCGCGCGCGCGGCCAGGCGTGCCTGATTCTCGCGCAGCTGCCGCGCGGCACGCGCGTTGCGCTCGACCATCACCACGCGCGCCGCGCCGCGCGAGGCCGCTTCGAAGCCGAGCGCGCCGCTGCCCGCGAACAGATCGAGGCAACGCTGGCCATCGAGCCGTTGCCCGAGCCAGTTGAACAGTGTCTCGCGCACACGGTCGGGTGTCGGCCGCAGACCTTCGAGATCGAGCACGGGCAATGGCGTGCGTTTCCACTCGCCGCCGATGATGCGGATCGTGTGCGGCCTCGCGCGAGCGGCCGATGCGCTGCGCGCGTGCGAAACGGAAGAGGAACGGGACATGCGGAAAATCGAATCGAAAACGGGAGATTCTCGCGGCAACGAGGGCACAACGAGAAGCGCTGCGCGCGAGGTCGGACGACCAACGTTACCACAGCGCACGCCGCATCGTGCCGCTTCGCTCTCGCCCGCCGGGCACCCCTGATAAAATGGCGGGCTTGCAACGCTTTGCCGCACTCATCCATGCGGGTCGAGTGTTCATCCTCGCACCCGCGCATGCGCGAACCCGCGCCGGTTTCGCCGCGCACCGATCACGTCAGACTCATGTTCAGTTTCTTCAAACGATTCAAGGGCTCCAAGACGCCCGATGCCGCCCCCAACGCGAGCGACGCGGCCGCCGAGCAACCCACGCAGGCGCCGAACGAGCCCGCGCAGGCGCCGCTGGCCCCATCGACGGTTCAGAGCGCGCCGGCACCACAGCCTGCGGCTCCCGTCGCTGCGCCCACACCTGCGGCGACCGACGTGAACGCGTCGATCGCGCCTATCGTCACCGCGATGGTGACGAACGATGTGACGCTGTCTGCTGGCGCCGCGGCCACGCCCGACGTCGAGGAAGTCGTCGAGATCATTCCGCCGCCCGCACCCGAGCCCGCCGCCAAGCAATCGTGGCTCACGCGCCTGAAGTCGGGACTGTCCAAGACGAGTGCGGGCATTGCCGGCATCTTCGTCGGTACGAAGATCGACGAAGATCTGTACGAAGAGCTCGAAACGGCGCTGCTGATGTCCGATGCCGGTGTCGAAGCGACCGAGTACCTGCTCGGCGCGCTACGCGAAAAGGTCCGCACTGAGCGCTTGACCGATCCGCAGCAAGTGAAGACGGCACTGCGCACGCTGATCGTCGACTTGCTCACGCCGCTCGAAAGATCGCTGGTGCTGGGCCGCGCACAGCCGATGGTCATGATGATCGCGGGCGTGAACGGCGCCGGCAAGACGACCAGCATCGGCAAGCTCGCCAAGCATCTGCAGAGCTTCGAGCAATCGGTGCTGCTCGCCGCCGGCGATACGTTCCGTGCGGCGGCGCGCGAACAGCTCGCCATCTGGGGCGAGCGCAACAACGTGACCGTCGTCGCGCAGGAAAGCGGCGATCCGGCAGCCGTCATCTTCGACGCGGTCAGCGCCGCGTGCGCGCGCAGGATCGATGTGGTGATGGCCGATACGGCCGGACGGCTGCCCACGCAGCTGCACCTGATGGAAGAGCTGCGCAAGGTCAAGCGCGTGATCGGCAAGGCGTTCGACGGCGCGCCGCACGAGGTGCTGCTCGTCATCGATGCCAACACGGGGCAAAACGCGCTCGCGCAGGTCAAGGCATTCGACGATGCGCTGGGGCTCACGGGCCTCATCGTGACCAAGCTCGACGGTACCGCCAAAGGCGGCATCCTTGCGGCTATCGCGCGCCAACGGCCCGTGCCGGTCTACTTCATCGGCATCGGCGAGAAGGTGGAAGACCTTCAGCCGTTCAACGCGACCGAATTCGCCGACGCGCTGCTCGGCTGACCCGCCTGAATGCCGAGGGCCGCCCATGTGCCGGCCCTCGCGCCCTCCCTTACTGCTTACTCGGCATCGGGCTGCTGCCCCGGCGCCGCGCGCGCGAACGCATCGAGCTGCATCGCGTGATCGTAAATCCGCTGGATCGTCGGATAGCGCTGCGTATCGACGTTGAAGCGCTGCGCGTTGAACACCTGCGGCACGATGCAGATATCGGCGAGCGTCGGCGTATCGCCAAACGCGAACTGGCCGGTACGGCTATCGTTGGCGAGCCGCGTTTCGAGCGTGTCGAAGCCCTGCTCGATCCAATGGTGATACCACGCGTTCTTCGCTTCCTCGCTGACATCGAGTTCATGTTTGAGGTACTTGAGGATCCTCAGGTTGTTCAGTGGATGGATCTCGCACGCGATCTGCAACGCGATGGCTCGAACGTACGCGCGATCGACAGGGTTGCGCGGCAACACGGGCAGCGCCGGATGCGTCTCCTCGAGATATTCGATGATCGCCAGCGACTGCTGCAGCGTGGCGTCGCCGTCGACGAGCGTCGGCACCAGCGCGTCGGGATTGAGCTTGCGATACTCCGGCTGAAGCTGCTCGCCGCCCGAGCGCAGCAGGTGAACGGACAGGTAGTCGTATGAGAGATTCTTCAGGTTCAGCGCGATGCGTACGCGAAACGAGGCTGAGCTGCGGAAATAGCTGTATAGCTTCATGAAAGGACTCCTGACCAAACGATCACGCGACGCGCACGCTGAATTGACCCAGCCCGTCGACGCCGCCCGTCATCAGGTCACCCTTTGCGACCGCCCCGACGCCTTCGGGCGTTCCCGTAAAGATCAGATCGCCCGGCTGCAGTTCGTAAAGGGTCGACAGATACGCGATGGTCTCGTCGATCGACCAGATCATCTGCGCGACGTCGGCGCGCTGCTTGTTCGCACCGTTCACGTCGAGCCAGATCGCTCCGCGCTCGACGTGCCCCACCGTCGACGCGCGATGAATGGGACCGAGCGGCGCCGAAAGATCGAAGCCCTTGGCGACGTCCCACGGGCGCCCGAGCTTTTTCGCTTCGGCCTGCAAATCGCGGCGCGTCATGTCGAGACCGAGCGCGTAGCCGTAGATGTGGTCGCGCGCGTGCTGCGCCGGGATGTCACGGCCGCCCTTGCCGATCGCCACGACGAGTTCCATTTCGAAGTGGACGTTGCTCGAACGCGAGGGATAGGGAAACTCGCCCGTCGTGCCAGGTGCGACATACAGTACCGCGTCGGCCGGCTTCGTGAAGAAGAACGGCGGCTCGCGATCGGGATCGTGGCCCATCTCGCGCGCATGCGCTTCGTAATTGCGACCCACGCAGTAAATCCGGTGCACGCAATATCGTTGGTCGGTTTCGGCAACCGGCACCGCGACGACCGGTGCCGGGGCAAACACGTAGTCCATCCCGCTCTCCTCTGGCTTCATTGCACGGCGCGCGTCGAGCAACGCCGAGTGAGCGACGAGTGTAACGCGCCGGCGACGACGCTGCGCGATAGCGCACCGGTTCGCCGTGGCTGCACCGCACCTATGCGCGCGGCAATTCCGACCGCGCTCCGACGGTGCATCCGTAACGGTTCGATGATGCGTTGAAGCAGCCGGCTTGCCATCTCGCGACGAATGCGGTACTGAATAGACTTTCTGATTCTTCGAGGGCGGCAGTCCACGCGCCTTCCCGTGCTCGATGACTGAATCCGCCGCCCCCGCGCTTGCCGCGCCCTTTCCGTGCGCCCGCTTCATCAAGGAGATCGGGCGCGGCCCGAACGGCGCGCGCGCACTATCCGCGCAAGACACCTATGCGCTCTACGAAGCGATGCTCGACGGCCGCGTGTCGGACCTCGAACTGGGTGCCGTGCTGCTTGCCTATCGCTTGAAAGGCGAGAGCGCCGACGAGCTCGCCGCGATGCTGGCGGCCGCGCATGCGTCGCTGCAACGCGTCCGCGTCGATGCGCAAGCCTGCCGGCCCGTGTCGATTCCGAGCTACAACGGCGCGCGCAAGCAAGCGAACCTCGTGCCGCTGCTCGCGCTGCTGCTGGCGCGTGTTGGGGTGCCGACGCTCGTGCACGGCGTCACCGAGGACCCGGGCCGCGTGACGAGCGCCGAGATCTTCAAGCAGCTCGGCATCGAACCGGCCACGTCGCATGCCGACATCGAAGCGAGCCTTGCCATGCGCCGGCTCGCGTTCGCGCCGGTCGATACGCTGGCGCCGAAGCTTGCGCGTCTGCTGTCGCTACGCCGCATCATGGGCGTGCGCAATTCGACGCATACGCTCGTGAAGCTCCTGCAGCCGTTCGCAGCGCCCGGGCTGAGACTCGTCAACTACACCCACCCCGAGTATCGCGAGAGCCTTGCCGCGCTGTTTTTGGGCCATCCCGAGGCTGCCGAGGGCGGTGCGCTGCTGGCGCGCGGCACTGAGGGCGAAGCCGTTGCCGATACGCGCCGGCAAGTGCAAGTCGACTGGCTGCACGACGGCCTCAGCGAGACGCTCGCCGCACCCGAGCGCTCGTCGCCCGACGCCGAGCCAGTCGATCTGCCCGAAGCGCGCGATGCCGCGACGACGGCCGCCTGGACCGAAGCCGCGCTGCGCGGCGACGCACCGGTGCCGCCGACGTTGGCGCGTCAGGTCGACTTGATCGTCGGCATCGTTCGCGCTCGGCCCGGTTGACAGCGCCTTGCGCCCTGTCATACATTGCACCTCATGCGTTCCTTTCCGAACACCCTCCGAATTACCTCCGGCCGCCTAGCGCGGCCGCTATCGCTACGACTAGCGTAAGCCAGACGTAGCGCCGCGCGCCGTCTACGCGGTCTCCTCCCGCAGTTCGCAGCAAGCCACACGCTGCTCCCGTTTCATCCCAACCGCAGTTCCTTCTACCAACCGTAGTCGTCAGCATTCGGCCGAGTACCGCTCGGACGGATCGCGAAAGCGCCGGCGCCTTGCACGCGCCCAGGCAGGTTCAGCCAGCCGCTCGACCCTGTTGCCTTTCGCAGACGACCCGACGAACAAGGTTCGCCATGCTCGACAACCCTGCTGAGAAGTACCAGCCGTTCCCGCCCGTGCACATTGCCGGGCGCAACTGGCCCAACCGAACGATCGCGCAAGCGCCGATCTGGATGAGCACCGATCTGCGCGACGGCAATCAGGCACTTATCGAGCCGATGAGTGCCGCGCAGAAGCTCGAGTTCTTCGAGATGCTGGTCGCGATCGGCTTCAAGGAAATCGAAGTCGGCTTCCCCTCCGCCTCGCAAACCGATTTCGATTTCGTTCGCATGCTGATCGAGGAAAAGCGCATTCCCGACGACGTGACGATCGAAGTGCTCGTCCAATCGCGCGAAGACCTGATCGCGCGCACTTTCGAAGCGCTCGACGGCGTGCCGCGCGCGATCGTGCATCTCTACAACGCGATCTGCCCGTCGTTCCGGCGCATCGTGTTCAACGCATCGAAAGACGAGGTCAAGGCGCTCGCGACCGAAGGCACGCGGCTCATCAAGGAGCACGCGCAGCGCCGCCCCGAGACACACTGGACGTTCCAATACTCGCCCGAGACGTTCAGCATGACCGAGCTGTCGTTCGCGCGCGAAGTCTGCGACGCGGTCACGCAACTGTGGCGTCCCACCCGCGAGCACAAGATGATCGTGAATCTGCCGGCCACCGTCGAAGCCGCGACGCCCAACGTGTTCGCCGATCAGATCGAATGGATGGACCGCAACCTCGCCTATCGCGACAGCATCGTGCTGTCCGTACATCCGCACAACGATCGCGGCACCGCCGTCGCCGCGGCCGAGCTTGCGCTGCTTGCCGGCGCCGACCGCATCGAAGGGTGCCTGTTCGGCAACGGCGAACGCACCGGCAACGTCGATCTCGTCACGCTCGCGCTGAATCTGTACACGCAGGGCATCGACCCGCGGCTCGACTTCTCCGACATCGATGGCGTGCGCCGTGTCGTCGAACGCTGCAACGCGATCGCCGTGCATCCGCGTCACCCGTATGCGGGCGACCTGGTCTTCACCGCGTTTTCGGGCTCGCATCAGGACGCGATCCGCAAGGGCTTCGCGCAGCAGGCGCGTCACGCACGGTGGGAAGTGCCCTATCTGCCGATCGATCCGGCCGATCTCGGTCGCAGCTACGACGCCGTGATCCGCGTCAACAGCCAATCGGGCAAAGGCGGGGCGACGTACCTACTCGAACGCGGCCTCGGCTTCGCACCGCCGCGCCGCGTGCAGATCGAATTCAGCCATGCCATCCAACGCAGGGCGGACGATTCGGGGTCCGAAGTAACAAGCGACGAAATCTGCGATCTGTTCGCGCGCGAATATCTGAACGTGCCCGGGCCGGCCGCACGCGTCGACGCGACGAGTGTGCATTGGCGGCATCGTGAAATCGCGCGCATCGTGCCCGGCGCGACGGCGGCCGACGTGCAAGCGTGTACCGATACTCTCGCCCAGGCTTTCGCCGCGGCAACCGGCGAAGTGCTCGAGGTGTGTGCGTATGAAACGGTGCGCGCCGCCGATGGACGCACCGCTGCATTCATCGGCTGTCGTGTCGCGGGACAACCGTTGCGCTATGGCGCCGGCCTGCATGAGGATCTGGCGACGGCCGCCGCCGATGCGCTCGTTGCCGCCGTGAACCGGCTCGATCTCGATTGCGGCGAACGCCGGGCCGCCGCGTAAAGACCTAAAGAAGACCTAAAGAACGATTACCCCTTCCCCCAAAAACAAAGCGGTCCACAAGACCGCATTTGTGAGGCAAGTGCCGCGTGCTTTACTCGAGCGCGCAGCGCGTCGCATGCCAGGCCACGAGCCGCCACTGCCCGCCTTCCTGCGCCTGGATCGCCGTATAGGCGATCGGGTACAACAGGGCGCCGCTGTTCGCTTCCATTTCGATCAGCGCGCGCCCTGTCACGACGCACGTTTCGCTGCCCACGGGCAGTACTTCCTGCGATTGGATTTCGATCTGTCGATAGCGGCGATGCCCGCCCATGATGGCGTCGATGAACTGCTGCTTCGTCTCTCGCTTGCCGTTGGTATGAACGAAGCTCACGTTATCCGACAACAACTGGTTGAGTAGCGGGACATCGCCGTCGACCATTGCGCGGAACCGGTCGCGCTCGAGCACGCGAATCGCCTCGATCATCTTTGCCGCCATTGCTCAGCTCCCATGCGTTACGGTGCCGCACGGGCACCCGCGTCAGAAGTTGTATTGCAGGTATAGCTGGCTGAAATTTATACCAGGATTCGGTTCTTTGATACCGGCATTCGAGACATGTTGAAACCGGAAGCCGGCCTGGTATTGCTGATGACTGCCGAACTGCGCGCCGACGCCGACGAGCTCCGTAAACTGGAACGCGGTCGACAACGTGTAGTGGTCCGTGATGGTCGGGTGCGACAGCACGCGCACGCCGGCCCCGGCTTCGACGTATGGGCGAATCGCGCCCTCATCCTTGATGAAGCGCAGCATCGGCTGCGCACCGAATGCATAGACGTCGTTGTGGACGGCGTCCTCGTTCGTGTGCCAGTAGGCAACGTGCGCCTCGCCAAGAAGCGAGAAGTGCCAGCCGCCGATCCCCCAAAAGTTGCACCCTGGATCCCAGACGAGCCCCAGATCGACCGCACGGACGTGGTGCCGCCCGATGCCGCCCGCGATTTGCACGCCGACGGTATCCGCGTCAGCGGTTGATGTGAGACCGCCCAGCACTAGCACCAGGGCGGCCTGTGTGATGCGAGCAGAGCGCCGAGTCCAGCTTTTCTTGTTCATCGCGATACTCCCAACGTCTACGTTGAATGCTTCGCCTACTGCTGCCTTCCCAGGCATCTCGAACTGGGGCCGAGTAATCTTACGTTAAGAAAAAACGGGCGATGGCTCCGTTTCCCGCAGAACATTTCTTTTGGTCCAGAAAAGTTAGACGAATTTTGGCTTTCTCGCACTGAGCACCCCAACCGCTTCCCCTATCTCCCTCCCTCGATATGGGTCAATTTTCTATCAGATAGAATTTTCGATAGCATTATGGAACTTCGTATCCATGCGCGGCTCCAACACTTAGCACTCGATCGCACGGAGTGCTAATATGCCGTGAAACCGTTTTAGGACCGAGTGGATACTTGATCCCAAGGAGCTTCCTACGTGAGCAACGCAATGACCCTTCCGAACACCCTGAGCCCGGCGCCTGCCAAGGCCGCTCCGGCAGGTGCTCTGACGCTCGCGTCATTCTCGATGCTGCCTGGCCAGCTGGGCAACATCGACGCCTACATCCAGGCAGTCAACCGCATCCCGATGCTGACGGCCGACGAGGAGCGGCAATTCGCCACCGAATACCGCGAGCACAACAACCTCGAGTCGGCGCGCCGTCTCGTGCTGTCGCACCTGCGGCTCGTCGTGTCGATCGCCCGTAACTACCTCGGCTACGGCCTGCCGCACGCCGACCTGATCCAGGAAGGCAACATCGGGCTCATGAAGGCCGTCAAGCGCTTCGATCCCGAGCAGAACGTGCGCCTCGTGTCGTACGCGATGCACTGGATCAAGGCGGAGATCCACGAGCACATCCTGCGCAACTGGCGCATGGTCAAGGTGGCCACGACGAAGGCGCAGCGCAAGCTGTTCTTCAATCTGCGCAGCCACAAGCAGGGGCTTCAGTCGTTCACGCCTGAGGAAATCGACGGTCTCGCCAAGGAACTCAACGTCAAGCGCGAAGAAGTGACGGAGATGGAGACGCGGCTGTCGGGCGGCGACATTGCGCTCGAAGGGCACGTCGAGGACGGTGAGGAATCGTATGCGCCGATCGCCTATCTGGCCGATCCGCACAGCGAGCCGACGGCCGTGCTCGCTGCACGCCAGCGCGACCAACTGCAAACGGACGGCATCGCCCAAGCGCTCGACTCGCTCGACGCACGCAGCCGCCGCATCATCGAAGCACGCTGGCTCAACGTGGCCGACGACGGCTCGGGCGGCTCGACGCTGCATGAGCTGGCCGACGAATTCGGCGTATCGGCCGAGCGGATTCGCCAGATCGAAGCGAGCGCCATGAAGAAGATGCGCACCGCACTCGCTGCATACGCGTAAGGCGATCTGGCAGCAGGTTGCCAGACCGGCCAGACCGTTCGGGCACCGCTGAAGTTCGCCACACAAAATCCCGCCGCCCTTACCGCGGCGGGATTTTTTTTTGAGAAGCAGGTCGTCACGAAGCGGCGCCGCAGCACCGCGCGTGTTCGCCGAAAAGCGGACGCTCGCTCAGCAGCGCAGTCCGAGGGTCAAATCGGTTGCGGAGCCGGGCCACCGGCAGCCGTCAGGCGAGCCGACATCTGCTGTGCGTAACGCTGTGCCGCCGCGCCGCAGACGATGTGGAACGTATCGGCCGATACCCACGCCACGTCGAGTACCGCAAGACGCTGACGGTCGACGGCAGACGGATCGCGCACGACCACGCGCAGGCGCGTGGCTGCCACTGCATCGAGCGCCGCCACATTCGTCGCCCCGCCGAACACCGCGAGCCAGCGCGCCGGATCGGGATCGAGCGGACCGCTCTGTCCTTGCGACGCCGCGGCATGTGCTCCGGCCGGCGCGTTCGACACCGCCTGCATGCCTGCCACCGCGCCACCACTGCCCAGCGCCGCGCGAATTTCGTCTGCGATCAGGTCGGCCTCGGGCCCGATCACGACCTGCACGTTGCCCGCGCCACGCTTGAGCACACCGCGCGCACCGATCGTTTTCAAAGCCTCTTCCGAAACCTTCTCCGCATCGACGACCGACAGACGCAGACGCGTCGTGCAGGCATCGACGAGCGTCAGGTTCGTCGCGCCACCCAGCGCAGCGATATAGCGCGTCGCACGCGGCACCGCCGCAGAAGCCGTCGGCGCCACATAGCCGCCGGCGGCGAACGAGTCGAGCTGAGCCTCGACGATAGGCTCGCGTCCCGGCGTCGCCATGTTGAACTTGCGGATGAAGAAGCGGAACAGGCCGTAGTAGACCGCTGCATAGGCAAGCCCGATCGGAATCGCGAGCCAGCCCTTGGTCGACAGCCCGTAGTTGAGCACGTAGTCGATCGCACCGGCCGAGAACGTGAAACCCAACTTGACGCCGAGCGCCTGGCAGATCGCGAGCGAGAGTCCCGTGAGCAGCGAGTGGATCACATACAGCACCGGCGCGAGAAACATGAAGCTGAACTCGACGGGCTCGGTCACGCCGGTCAGGAACGACGTGAGCGCCATCGAGAACAGCAGGCCGCCCACCATCGCGCGGCGCTCCTTCGGCGCCTCGTGCAGCATCGCCAGGCAAGCGGCCGGCAGACCGAACATCATGATCGGGAAGAAACCCGTCATGAAGCCCCCCGCGGTGGGGTCACCGGCAAAGAAGCGATGCAGGTCGCCCGTGACTGCCGCACCGTGCGCGGGCGTGAACGTGCCGAACACGAACCACGCAAGCGAATTGATGATGTGGTGCAAGCCTGTGACGAGCAGCAGACGATTGAGCGTGCCATAGACGAACACACCGATGGCGCCGGCCGTCGTGAGCCAATGGCCAGCCGCATCGATCGCGGCCTGCACCGGCTGCCAGACGTAGCCGAACACGATGCCGAGCACCACGCACGCCAGCCCGGTCGCGATCGGCACAAAGCGTTTGCCGCCGAAGAACGCGAGATAGTCGGGCAGCTTGATGTCCTTGTAGCGGTTATAGAGCAAACCGGCCACCACGCCGGCGACGATCCCCGACAACACGCCCATATTGAGCTTGTCGTTGATGTCCTTCATGACCGCGATCTCGATCAGGTAGCCGATCGCACCGGCCAGCGCGGCCACGCCGTTGTTGTCCTTCGCGAAGCCGACCGCCACGCCGATGGCAAAGAGCAGCGGCAGGTTATCGAAGATCGTGCCGCCCGCGTCGGCGATCATCTTGATGTTGAGTACGTCGGCCTGCCCGAGCCGCAGCAGGATGCCGGCGACCGGCAGCACCGCAATCGGCAGCATCAGCGCCCGCCCCAGGCGCTGCACCTTCAAGAATGGATTTGCGTCCATGAAGTCCTCCAGTGATGTCTCGTCGTTGTTTTACCGCGCACTTTCCACGTAGGCGCTCAATCGAGCGGCCAGTTTTGCCACTCTTTTGCCACTCAATCGAGCGGCCAGATTTCGCGGCTTGCTGCTCTTACCGCCTGTGCCGAATCGAGCGACAGAACGTCCTGGGCTCGCTGCCGGCACAACGGGTAATCGAGGCGGCGCACACGCGCCTTGATGCCCGGTACTGCGACCGGGTCCACCGAAAGCTCGGTCACGCCAAGACCGATCAATAGCGGCACGGCGACCGGGTCGCCCGCGAGTGCGCCGCAGACGCCCACCCACTTGCCGTGCTTTGCCGCGCCTTGCGTCGTGGCGTCGATGAGGCGCAGCACGGCCGGATGCAGGCCGTCGGCCTGCGCGGCGAGGTCGGGCTGACAGCGGTCCATCGCCAGCGTGTATTGCGTCAGGTCGTTCGTCCCGATCGAGAGGAAGTCGGCCTGTCGCGCAAGCTGATCGGCCAGCAGCGCAGCGGACGGCACCTCGATCATCACCCCCACTTCGATCGGCTCCTTGCGACCTGCTGCATGGGCGAAATCGTCGATTCGCTTGCGCAGCCGCACGAGCTCGTTCGCGTCGGTGACCATCGGCAGCAGGATGCGCACGGCGCCGTGCGGCTGGACGGCCAGCAAGCCGCGCAATTGATCGTCGAGCAGCTCGGGGCGCAGCTGGGCGAGCCGGATGCCGCGCAAGCCCAACGCCGGATTCACCTCGGGCGGCAGCGTCAGATACGGCACTTCCTTGTCGGCGCCGACGTCGAGCGTGCGAATGATGGCGGTGCGGCCGCCCAACGCGTCGACGACGGCCTGATAGCTGTCCCGATGCTCATCGACGCTCGGCGCCGCTTCGCGATGGATGAACAACAGCTCGGTGCGCAGCAGGCCCACGGCATCGGCACCGTTCTCCACCGCCGCGCGCGCGTCGTCGAGCGTCGCGATATTGGCGGCAACCTCGATTCGACGGCCGTCGCTCGTCGTCGCGGCTTGCTGCGACGTGCGGCGGTTGGCCTCGCGCACGCCCGCCAGCCGTTGGCGCTCGAGCTGCGCACGCTCGAGCTCGAGTGCGGTCGGCGCGTACTCGAGACGGCCCGCGCTTGCATCGACGACCACCTGCGTACCGTCGGCAATTGCAAGCAGCGCATCGCCGACGGCGACGAGCGCGGGAATGCCGAACTGCCGTGCGATGATCGCCGCATGCGACGTGGCGCCACCGCCGGCCATCACGAGCGCCGCCACACGCTCGCGATCCAGCGACGCCAGATCGGACGGCGTGAACTCGACGGCGGCAAGCACCGCCTCCTGCGGCAAGGTGCGCGCGACGTGATTCGCGTAGCCGAGCGCGCGCAACACGCGCTTTTCGATGTCGCGCAGATCGGCTGCGCGCTCGGCCAACAGCAGGTCTTCGACGTTGGTCAGGACTGCGATTTGTTCGCGAATGGCCGAGCGCCATGCGAAGCCCGCGCTCTTGCCGAGGCTGATGAGGTCGCGAGCCGCATCGACCAGCGTGGGATCCTCGAGCAGCACACGGTGCACGGCGAAGATGCCGGCCTCGCCGACGGCGCCACGCTGTGATGCATCGCGTACCGTCGTGTTCAGTTCGGCATCGACAGCAGCCAGTGCGCGATCGAGCAGGCGACTCTCGGCCGCAGGTGTGCCGGTCGCGATTTCGGGCGGATCGAATTCCGCGTCATCCCAACGCGTCAGCGTACCGACGGCGATGCCGGGGGCCGCGCACACGCCGGCGAGCGTGTTCGGATCGAGCGGCATACCGGTCGTTGTCTCGGGCTGACGCGGTGCCGGCGAGCGCATCCGGGCCGGCGTCTCCTCGAGCTCGCCATGCACCTCGCGCAACAGCTCGCGCGCCACGGCGTCAACCGCTCGCGCCGCATCGGGACCCGCCCCGTGCACGCGGACCGCGGCACCCTCGCCCGCGCCAAGCCCCATCAGCGCGACGACGCTCTCGACGTTCGCCTGACGCCCGTCGTAATGCACGTACACGCGCGCGTCGAGCCCGCGCACTGCGTCGCGTGCGCGCGCGGCAGGCCGCGCATGGAGCCCGCCCGCCTGCGACAACACGATGTCGCGATGCGCTTCGGTCACGGCAACCCCATCGACAGGAGCGGGTTCGCCGCCCTGTGCTACGCCTTTCCGGCGCAACGCGAGCAACGGCGTCTCGCCTGCCTTCACGAGCCCGCCCGGCGCACGCTCGATGACTTCGAACGCATCGCCGTTCGCGATCGCGACCACCGATACGAGACTCGGCGCATGGCGTGCCACGTAATCCTGATCGAACTCGATCAGGAGTTCGCCCGCGCGCACGTGAGCCCCCTGGGCGACCTTGGCAGTAAAGCCACGCCCTTCGAGCTCGACCGTATCGATACCGATATGCAGCAGGAGCTCGACGCCTTCCGGCGTCTGCAACGTCACCGCATGGCCCGTTCGGGCCAGATGCGTGACGATGCCCGCGCACGGCGCGCTCAAGCGCCCTTCGAGCGGATCGATACCGATGCCGTCACCGAACATGCCGCCCGCGAACACCGGGTCCGGCACCTCCGCGAGCGGCACCACAGGGCCGGTCAGCGGGGCGAGCAAGACGATCTTGCCTTGTGACTGACTCATTAATCTGGACTCCTCAGCACGTTCCATCCGCGTTCTCGCTCAGTGAGTTTCGGTGATCTTGTTCAGATGTCGGGGGGTATCGGGATTGCGTCCGCGCGCAGCGGCCAGCTGGGCCGCCATCACGTAGAACGACTGGATGGCCGCAATCGGATCGAGCGCCACGTGGCGGCTCGCCGCCAGCGGCAGCGTCGCGCCCTCGACGTCGTCCGGTGCCGCCAGCAGTACGCGCGCACCGCGCTCGCGCATATCCGTGGCGAGCCGGATCAGACCCGCCTGTTCGGGGCCGCGCGGCGCAAACACGAGCAACGGGTAGTCACGCTCGATGAGCTCCATCGGACCGTGCCGCACCTCGGCGCTCGAGAACGCTTCGGCCTGGATACCCGAGGTCTCCTTCAGCTTCAGCGCGGCTTCTTGCGCAATGGCAAGGCCCATGCCGCGGCCGATGACGATCATGCGCTCGACTTCGCACAGCGCGTCGACGGCCGGCGACCAGTCGAGCCGCGCGGCGTGGCCCAGCGTGTCGGGCAAGGCGCGCAGCGCATCGAGCAGCAACGGGTCGCGCTGCCAGAAGGCGACGAGCTGCGCGGCCAGCGAAAGCATCGCGATGTAGCTCTTGGTCGCGGCCACCGAATGCTCGGGGCCCGCCAGCAGCGGCAGTTGCCATTCGCACGCGTCCGCGAGCGGGGACGCCGGCGCATTGACGGCCGATACGGTTAGCGCGCCCGCGGCACGCAAAGCCCTCATCGTCTCGACAAGATCAGGACTTCTTCCTGATTGCGAGAAGGCGATAGCGAGCTCGCCAGCCACGCGCAACGGCGCGGCCTGCAACGTCGCGATCGACATCGGCAGCGATGCCACGGGGATGCCGACGCGGCTCATCGCGAGGCTCGCGAAATAGCTGGCTGCGTGATCGGAACTGCCGCGCGCTACGGTGAGGGCGACGTGGCAGGGCTTCTCGGCAAGGACGGCGGCCAGCGCTTCGATACGCGAGGTATCGGCGCATTGCGCGGCAACGGCGGCACTCGCGGCGAGCGCCTCCTCAAGCATATTCGACAATCGGTTCCCCTTCGACGTAGGTCGCAGCAAGCGTGAGATCGCGTTCGAAGACCACGAGGTCGGCCCATGCGCCACGCGCGATGCGGCCGCGGTCTTCGATGCCGAGGTAGTCGGCGGCGTAACGGGACATGCGGTTCGACACATCGGCGAGCGGCAGGCCCAGCGAAACGAGGTTGCGCAGCGCGTCGTCCATCGTCAACGTGCTGCCGGCCAGCGTCCCGTCCGCGAGGCGCACACCGCCGAGACACTTGGTGACATGCTGGCTGCCCAGCCGGTATTCGCCGTCGGGCATGCCCGTCGCAGACGTGCTGTCGGTCACCACGTAGAGCCGCGGAATGGCGCGCAGCGCGGCGCGGATCGCGCCCGGATGGACGTGCAGCAGGTCGGGAATGATCTCGGCGAATTCGGCATGCGCCAATGCCGCGCCGACGAGCCCCGGATTGCGGTGATGCATCGGCGACATCGCATTGAACAAATGCGTGAAGCCGCATGCGCCATGCTTGAGCGCCGCCACGGCATCATCGTAGGTCGCGAGCGAGTGACCGAGCTGCACGCGCACACCCCGCGCCGCCATCTCCGAGATGATCTCCATATGGCCTGCGATCTCTGGCGCCAGCGTGACGACGCGGATCGGCGCGATCGACAGGTACTTCAGCACCTCGTCGAGCACGGCGCACACGGCCGCGTCGGGCTGCGCGCCGAGCTTGCCGGGGTTGATGTAGGGTCCTTCGAGATGGACGCCCAGCACGCGCGAGCCCCCTGGCGTGCGGCGCCGGGCCACATCGCCGAGGCCCGCGACGACCGCCATCAGTTCGTCACGCGGCGCCGTCATCGTCGTCGCGAGCAAGCTCGTCGTGCCGTGACGCGCATGCGTGCGCGCGATAGCCTCGATGGCGCCGCCGCCCTCCATCACGTCGGCGCCGCCGCCACCGTGCACGTGCAGGTCGATGAAGCCCGGCAGGACGTAGGGATCGCCGTTCGTGAACGGATCGGCGCGCACGCCGTCGAGCGACGTGATGCGTCCGTTTTCGTATTCGAGGGTGCCGTGAATCCACCCGTCCGGCGTCAAAATGTTTCCGTTGAGCATGGGGTATTCAGTCTCGGTAATACGCGCTGCTTGCTGGCGCGAGGGCACGCAAGAAGCAAGGCCGGCCGCGATTCCCGCGCGGCCGGGATGGCTGCGTTGTCGAGGGATGGGCTTCAGAGGCGGAGCCCATTATATAACCAGAATAGGACCAGTTAACGTCGAGCATGACAGCCTCGGCATTCAGCCTGGAAGCCTTGCAGCATAAGGCTTCAGCTCCCTTCCGAGCGCTGCCCTCCGGGCTCCGAGCGGATCGGGATTTACCCGCATTGAGCATGGGACGCGCGCTGACAAGCAGGCGATTCATATGATCGGTTTGCATGCCATGTGCGAGATAGATACCTGTTTAGGACCACTCGTCTAGCTGACTTCGGCTTGTTTGTTCACGCCGATCCCATATAGTTCAGACCATTGCACGAGTACAAACGGAGAAAGTTCTCGTTGACTGACACTATCCTGCTACGGCGCGCGGAAGCCGTCCGCCATTTCAACCGCTTTTATACCCAGCACATCGGCGTGCTGCACGAGCGCCTTCAAAAGAGCCCGTTCTCGCTGACCGAGGTGCGCGTGCTGCGCGAGCTCGCGCTCGGCAACGCCGCGACCGCCACCGAGCTCGCCCGCATGCTCGGCCTCGACAGCGGCTATCTGAGCCGTCTGCTCACGAGCTTCGAACGGCGCCAGCTGATCACGCGACGTCAATCCGACATCGACGCGCGCCAGTCGTTACTCGAGATGACGGAAGAAGGCCGAACGGTCTACGCGCCGCTCGAGATCGCGGCGATCGACGAAGTGTGTGCGGTCCTGAACCGGCTCAGCGCAGCCGGACAGGAACTGCTGATCCAGGCGATGCACATGATCGAGCGGCTGCTCAACGACACGCCGCGTCATCTGGCGTTGACGCTGCGCGCCCCCAAGCCAGGCGATTTCGGCTGGCTCGTGCAGCGCCAGGTCCTGCTCTTTTCGGCCGAATACGGCGCCGATGTGGGCTTCGAGGCATTCGTCGTGCAGGAGATGGCCGACTTTGCGCGCCAGCGCGATCGCGAACGCGCGATGTGCTGGGTTGCCGAGCAGGACCACGCGGCCGTCGGCGCCGCCTTCGTGACGCCGATCTCGGAAAGGGCGGCGCAGTTGCGCTTGTTGTTCGTCGAGCCCGAGGTACGGCGCCTGGGCATCGGGACGCGCCTCATCGAAGAAGGCATGCGCTTTGCCGAGCGTGCCGGCTATGAGACCGTGACGTTCGCCACGCACGGCTTGCTCAACGGCGGACGGCGGTTGTTCGAACGTGCGGGATTCACGTGCGTGGCATCAGAGCCCGAGCGGCGCTTCGGCCGCAACCTCGTCGCGCAAACGTGGGAACGCCGGCTCTAAACCAAAGTGCGGGCCCCAATGACAAACGCCGCGAGCCCTCGAGGGGCCCGCGGCGCTTTGCCTTTCGATCGAGCGGGACTGCCCGTGCTCGTCGCTGACGCTTAGAACGACGGCACGACCGCGCCCTTGAACTGCGTCTTGATGAAGGCGCGCACGTCTTCCGACTGATAGGCCGCCACGAGCTTCTTCACCCACGGCTTGTCCTTGTCCTGTGCACGCACGGCGATCAGGTTCGCGTACGGGCTGTGCACGTCTTCGAGCGCGATCGCATCCTTCGTCGGCTGCAGGCCCCCGGCCAACGCATAGTTCGTGTTGATCGCGGCGGCATCGACATCGGCCAGCGAACGCGGCAGTTGCGCGGCATCGAGCTCGACGAGCTTGATCTTCTTCGTGTTCTCGGCGATGTCGAGCGGCGTGGCGTTGTTGCCGCTTGCGCCGGCACCGGCCTTCAGTTTGATCACGCCTTGGGCCTGCAGCAGCAACAGTGCGCGGTTCTCATTCGACGGATCGTTCGGCACCGCCACCTTCGCGCCTTGCGGCAGGTCCTTCAGCGACTTGAGCTTCTTCGAATAGACACCGAGCGGCGAAATGTACGTGAGGCCGACGTTCACGATCTTGTAGCCGCGTTGCTTGATCTGGCTGTCGAGATAGGGCTGGTGCTGGAAGCTGTTCGCCTCGAGGTCGCCCGCATCGAGTGCCGCGTTGGGCTGCACGTAGTCGTTGAATTCGACGACCTTCACGGTCAGGCCTTGATCGCGCTTGGCGACCTTCGTCACGACCGACCAGATCTGCGCGTCGGGGCCGCTGATCGTGCCGACCTTGATGGCCTTGTCGTCAGCGTGTGCGCCCGTGCTGGCGATCAGTGCGGTACCCGTGGCGGCGGCGAGGAGTGCTTTGAGAAGCGTGCGAGAGAAAGCGGTGTGGTGCATGACGAATCGCTCTTTATTGGTTAGAGATGTGACGGCCTCATGGTGTCACAGCGTTCGCGCAATGGGAAATACGTTGATCGCATATCGATATGCGATCCGGCCCGGCACCTGGCCAGCCCGACTACGCGAGGCAAGCGCGCAGCGTGGAAGTTCGTTATGCGAACTAATCGAGCAGCAGCTTCAAGTCGTGTACCCACGGCGAAGCGCCCTGCCCGTCGCGTGCGAACAGGCGCAGCTTGCCCGAAGGATCGAACACGTAGCTCGCCGCCGTGTGATCCATCGTGTAGCTGTCGGGCGTCTTGCCCGGCACCTTCGCGTAGTAGACGCGGAAATCCTTGGCGACTTTGGCAAGCTGCGTGTCGCTGGGGTGCAAGCCGACGAACGTCGGATTGAAGGCTGCGACGTATTGCGCGAGCACATTGGGCGTATCGCGTGCGGGATCGACCGTCACGAACAGCACCTGCACGCGCTTCGCATCGGGGCCCAGCTGCTGAAGGGCCTGCGTGAGCTCGGCCATCGTCGTCGGACACACGTCGGGGCAATGCGTATAGCCGAAGAACAGCACGACGGCCTTGCCCTTGTAGTCGGCAAGTGTGCGCACCTTGCCGGCCGTATCGGGCAGCGCGAAGTCGGTGCCGAACTGCGCGTTGCCGGTGATATCGAGGTTCTGGAATGCAGGTGCATCCTTGCCGCAGCCCACAAGCAGCAACGCGGCGCCGAAGGCGCACGCGGCCAGGACCCGGCGCACGAGGGAATTCATCAGCATGGCGAGGAGGTCATGCGCCGATCAGCGCGCGCGCGTAGTGGTCGACGAGCAGCGCGGCGAACAGCAGCGACAGATAGACGATGGAATAACGGAAGGTCTTGCGGGCCAGCTCGTCGGAGTATTCGCGGTAGATCTTCCACGCATAGCCGAGGAACACCGCACCGAGCAGCACGGCCGACACGAGATAGACGATGCCGCTCATGCGCGAGATGAACGGCATCAACGTGACCACGAACAGGATCACGGTGTAGAGCAGGATATGCAGCCGCGTGAACTGCTCGCCGTGCGTGTTGGGCAGCATCGGCAGACCCGCATTCTCGTAGTCTTTGCGGCGATAGAGCGCGAGCGCCCAAAAATGCGGCGGCGTCCACACGAAGATGATCAATACGAGGATCCATGCATCTCCGGGCACGGCCCCCGTCACGGCGGCCCAGCCGAGCGCCGGCGGCATCGCGCCCGACGCACCGCCGATCACGATGTTCTGGGGCGTGGCAGGCTTGAGCAGCAGCGTATAGATGATGGCATAGCCGACGAACGTGGCGAGCGTGAGCCACATCGTCAGCGCATTGGTGAACGTGTAGAGCGTCCACATGCCGAGACCGCCCAGCACCGCGGAAAACAGCAGGATCTGAGTGGCCGTGATTTCGCCGCGCGCCGATGGGCGCCATGCGGTGCGGCGCATCATCGCATCGATCTTCTGCTCGACGAGACAGTTGATCGCAAACGCGGCGCCCGCGAGCAACCAGATGCCGACTGTGCCGCCGATCAGCACCTTCCACGGCACCATGCCAGGCGTCGACAGGAACATGCCGATCACCGCGCAAAAGACGGCGAGCTGAGTCACTCGCGGCTTGGTCAGCGCGAGGTATTGAGAAATGCGGGAACCGGGATGACGGGGGAGTGTTGTGCTGTCCATGTAGATCACGCGGGAGCGGCGTCGTGCGTCGGAATGGCGGCACGACCGGGACGGCTGGAAGCGGTTCGAAAGTTTAGCACAACGAGCAGCAACAGCAGGATGGCGGCGCCGCCGTTATGCGCGACCGCGACCGGCAGCGGCCATTGCAGGACGATGTTCGACAGACCAGTCGCAAACTGCAAGGCCACCACGGCCAGCACGCCGTTCGCGGGCCGCTTCAACGACTCGAAGCGCCGCAATTTCAGGGCCAGCATAACCAGATAAGCGATCACGACGACCGCGAACGTGCGATGCGTCCAATGAATGGCCACCAGCGCATCCTGCGCGATGGCGTCGCCGTCGCTCGTCATGCCCAGCGCACGCCACAGGTGAAAGCCGTGCGCGAAGTCCATCGGCGGCACCCATTGGCCGTTGCACGTCGGGAAGTCGGTACAGGCCAGCACCGCGTAGTTCGTGCTGACCCAGCCACCCAGCGCAATCTGCAAGACCAGCAGCGCGAGGCCGACCAGCGCGGCGACGCGCCAGCGCGCGACCTCCGGCTCCCACGCGGGAACCGGCGTGACGCGCGCCGCGAGCCAGCCGAGCGTGCCGAGCAACGCGAGTCCGAGCAGCAGATGCGTCGTGACGATGACGGGTTGCAGCTTCATCGTCACCGTCCACGCGCCGAAGGCGCCTTGCACGCCGATCAGCAGCAGCAGCGCCGTCGGCCACCACGGCGAGACGTGAAGCGGCCGACGCTTGACGCGCGCCACCCATGCGATCAGTGTCTGCGCGATGATCAGCACGCCGATCGCCATCGCGAAATAGCGGTGAATCATCTCGATCCACGCCTTCTGCATGCTGACGGGCCCGCTCGGCAATGCCGCGTGCGCGGCTGCAATCTGCGCATGCGCGATGAACGGCGACGCTGTGCCGTAGCATCCGGGCCAGTCGGGACACCCAAGGCCCGAATCGGTGAGCCGCGTGAAGCCGCCGAACATCACGAGGTCGAGCGTGAGGAACGTCGTCACCCAGACGAGCTTGCGGAACTTGTCGTCGCTGGCCTTCACCCAGACATAGCTGAGCGGCACCAACGCGATGAAAAGCCCGGTCAAACCCAGTTGTACGAGAAACATCTTCGGAATCCTTATCGTGCCCGCTTGGGCCGTTACCCGATGCTCGACCACTTGAGCAGCTTCGTCACGTCGCCTTTGATCTTGCTCGGATTCGGGTTCTTCGGAAAACGCATCATCAGGTTGCCGTTCGGGTCGACGAGATAGATGTGATCGGTGTCCTGCGTGCCGGACTCACCCGGCAGCCATGCCGCGAGCGCAGCCGGATCGGCGGCCAGCATCCGCGTGTCCGGATAGGCGCGCTTGATCACGTCGGGCACAGCGTTGGAGTCCGTGCGCAGCCAGACCGTGACGAGGCGCTCGCGCTCGCCCGCTTGCGTCACGCGCACCTGACGCATGAAGTAGAGCTTGGTCGCGCAAGCCTCGTCGCACGCGCTGCGATCGACGGCGATCATGAGCCAGCGCCCGCGTAGCGACGCGAGACGCATGGGGTGCCCCGCTTCGTCCGTCACGAGCAACGTTTCAGGAATCGGCCGCTGCGGATCGATCAGCGCGCCATAGTTGGTCTTGCCGCCTGCCGGTTTGAACACGTAATACGCGAGATACGAGGCGACGACCGGCGCCGCGCAGAGGAGCGCGACGAGCAGCACGACCCAGCGGCCACGCTGCCAGGAGCCGCGCGAAGGCGTCGCAGGAGCCGCGCCGGACTCGGGAGATGGGGAAGTTGGCTTCGTCACAGTCACAGTGTCAAACCTCTTTACGCCGTTTTCTTGGCGGCACGGCGAGCCGCATAGAGACCAAACCCGAGCGCCGCGGCCGCCATGCCCCACCATTGCAGCATGTAGCCGTAGTTGCGCTCGACACCCATCGTCGGCGCGGGCCAGTCGCGCACGAGCTTGTCGCCGTCGTCGCTCGTCTGTTGGATCACGAACGGCTGCAGCGGCAGGCCCAGTTCGGTCGCGTACGCGCCGACGTCGAGGTTCTGCCGGATCCGCTGATGCGGCGCCGAGCCGCCAGTACCGATTTCATAGGCCCGCGATGCATCGGCCCGGGCGATGCCTTCGATCGTGACGTCGCCGGCCGGCGTGGCATACGGCGCGATCGCAGTGCGCTCGTCTACGTTGCGCGGCAGCCAGCCGCGATTGACGAGCACGTAGCCGCCGTCGTCCAGCTTGAACGGCATCACGACATAGAAGCCGGGCTGATCCTGATACGGACGGTTGTCCAGATACACGACTTGCTCCGGCATGAAGCGGCCGTGCGCCCGCACGCGATGGTATTCGATCGAGCCCAGGCTGACCGGTGCGGCCGTCACCGTCTGCGACGGCGCATGCTCATAGCGCTCGATCTGCGCTTGCAGCGCTTCCTTTTGATGAGCGCGATCACGCTGCCAGAAACCGAGCCGGATCGTGACGGCCATCACGAACAGGATCAGCAGCGCGGGAACGAGGCGAATTTTCATACGCTCGCTCCTCGGACTGCGCGAGTCGCGGACACGGGTGCGATAATTGCAATCATCGCTTCATGCTCCCGAATTTCAGTGAGTTCCATGCACATCCTCGTAGCTCTCGCTTTCATCCTCATCATCGCCAGCATGGTGTCGGCGCTGTATTTCATGATGCACGACCGCGGCAAGACCAAACGGATGGTGTGGTCGCTGGCCACGCGCGTCGGCCTGTCGATCTCGCTGTTCCTGTTCATCCTGCTCGCGCATTGGCTCGGCTGGATCGATTACAGCCACGTGCCGCTCGGCCGCTGAGCGGCCTGGCTCGCCGAACCGCGCCAGAATCGTTCGACGCGGCCGCGGCCAAACGTCGCATCTCTTCGCCACAAAAGACAAACGCCGCCCCGATCGACTCGAAGGCGGCGCCCTAACGCCATCACTGCGCCCTAACGGTATCGCGCGCAAGGCTTCATGTCCTGCGCATTCGGCTCGCCCCTGAGACAGGGCACGAGCCGCCCATCCATTACAGCCAGTAGACGACGATGTAAAGGCCGAGCCAGACGACGTCGACAAAGTGCCAGTACCACGCGGCGCCTTCGAATGCGAAGTGGTGATCGGCCGTGAAGTGACCGCGGATCAGGCGCACGAGCACCACAGCCAGCATCGTGCCGCCGAGGAACACGTGGAAACCGTGGAAGCCCGTCAGCAGGAAGAACGTCGAGCCGTACACGCCGGAAGACAGCGTGAGGTTCAGTTCGTTGTAGGCATGGATGTACTCGAACGCTTGCAGGAACAGGAAGCAAATGCCGAACAGCAGCGTCGCGGCCAGCCAGGCGATGGCCTTGGTGCGGTGGTTTTCACGCAGCGCGTGGTGCGACACCGTCAGCGTGGCGCCCGAGCTCAGCAGCAGCGCCGTGTTGATGGTCGGCACGGGCCACGGCACCATCGCCTTGAAGTGGCCAGCCAGCGCGGCGGGGCCTTCGTTGGGCCACACGGCCGAGAAGTCGGGCCAAATGAGCTTGTAGTCGAGGCTGCCGAGCTGATGCATGGCGATTTCGCGTGCATAGAACAGTGCACCGAAGAACGCGCCGAAGAACATCACTTCGGAGAAGATGAACCAGCTCATGCTCCAGCGGTACGACGTGTCGACGCGCTTGCCGTACATGCCGCTTTCGGACTCGCCGATCGCATCGCCGAACCAGTGGTACAGCACGAAGAGGAGCCACAGCAGACCCGCGAGCATCGTGAACGGGGCCCACGGCGTATCGTTCAGCCATAGCGCAAACGATCCGAGCATGACCAGCAGGCCAACGGCCGCAGTGACCGGGTGCCGCGACGGATTCGGCACGAAGTAATACGGGCTCTCGTTTTGACCGCTCATTGTTGAATTCTCCACTTCAGTCCAGTAGTTCACCTGAGCAACGCGTCGATACCGCGCCGCTTCACTTTTCTCTTCGCGCTCAGCGCGTGACGACGTGCACGACCGCGATCAGCACCCCGATGAAAATCGCCACCGCCAGCAACGCCGCCGCAATCACGTGTAGCGGATTGAGCTGCGCCGCGTCGGCCTCGAGATCGCGGCGCTTGCGCACACCGAAGAACGACCACAGCACCGCCTTCATCGTCTTTGCGAAACTGCTCTTGCCATCGCCTGCGGCCATGCTGCCTCCGTCCATGCGCACTTCTCCTGTCACGTGCCGCTCGCCGACGCAAGCGCGGCGCTCGTCGTGCCCGCGTTCGGCGCGGGCGCATTCAATTCGAAGAACGTGTACGACAGCGTAATCGTCTTCACGTCCTTGGGCAGCTTCGGATCGACGTAGAACACGACCGGCATCTCGCGCGTCTCGTGCGCCGCAAGCGTCTGCTGCCTGAAGCAAAAGCACTCGATCTTCTCGAAATATTCGGTCGCCAGCCCCGGCGCATAGCTCGGAATCGCCTGCGCCTGCACCTGGCGGTTCTGCTCGTTCGTCACCCGATATTTGACGACCGTCACCTCGCCCGGATGCACGTCGAGGCTCGCGCTCTCCGGCTTGAATACCAGCGGGCCGCGCCCATTCGCGTCGAATTCGATCGAGATCGTGCGCGTCAGGTCCACCTGCGTGTTCTTGGCCTGTTTGACCGTCGCGTCGCGCTTGGTGAGGCTGTTGGCCCCGGTGACCTCGCAAATCGCACGGTAAAGCGGCACGAGCGCGAAGCCGAAGCCGAACATCACCACGGCCATCACGACCAGCTTCACGAGCATCGAACGGTTGAAGGAGCGATCCGCTTCGCGCGGCGAACGCGTCGACATCGAGCTTTCCTCGTCAATTCCGAATGCTGCTCAACGCAGCAGCAACTGCTTTACGACGGCACCCATAAAAAAGACGACGACGATACCGATCAGAATCAGCGCCATGCGCAGATTGCCGGCGCGAATCTGCTCGGGCGTACGTCTTTTTTGTGGATTCCGGTTCATGCTGAGATTTCTTGTGCGCGAGGCGAGCAGCCTATGCCCTCGCCTCGCTTCATGCCGCCCGGGCGGCCGCCGTGCGCGTGAAGCGCGACGTCGGCACAACCCGGGTCAGCTCGTTCATTCGACCGTCGGCGGGTTTTCGAACGTGTGGAACGGAGCGGGGCTCGGCACCGTCCATTCGAGACCCGTTGCGCCATCCCACGGCTTCTCGGCCGCCTTCTCGAGTTCGCCGCCGCCACGGTAAGCGGGCAGCACGACCGCGAACAGGAAGTAGACCTGCGCCAGACCGAAACCGAACGCGCCGATCGTCGCGACCTGGTTCCAGTCCGTGAACTGCGCCGGGTAGTCGGCGTAGCGACGCGGCATGCCTGCGAGGCCGACGAAGTGCATCGGGAAGAACGTCACGTTGAAGAAGATCATCGACGCCCAGAAGTGGATCTTGCCGCGCGTCTCGTTGTACATCCAGCCCGTCCACTTCGGCGACCAGTAGTACCAGCCCGAGAACAGCGCGAACAGCGAACCGGCTACGAGCACGTAGTGGAAGTGCGCCACCACGAAATAGGTGCCGTGATACTGGATGTCGAGCGGCGCCATCGCGAGCATGAGGCCCGTGAAGCCGCCCATCGTGAACACGAACAGGAAGCCGATCGCGAACAGCATCGGCGTCTCGAACGTCATCGAGCCGCGCCACATCGTCGCGAGCCAGTTGAACACCTTCACGCCCGTCGGCACGGCGATCAGCATCGTCGCGTACATGAAGAACAGCTGGCCCGTGACCGGCATGCCCGTCGCGAACATGTGGTGCGCCCAGACCATGAACGAGAGGATCGCGATCGACGACGTCGCGTACACCATCGAGCTATAACCGAACAGCGGCTTGCGCGAGAACGCCGGAATCACCTGCGAGACGATCCCGAACGCCGGCAAGATCATGATGTAGACCTCGGGGTGACCGAAGAACCAGAAGATGTGCTGGTACATCACCGGGTCGCCGCCGCCCGCCGCGTTGAAGAACGACGTACCGAAGTGACGATCGAACAGCACCATCGTGATCGCGCCCGCGAGCACCGGCATCACCGCGATCAGCAGGTAAGCCGTGATGAGCCACGTCCACACGAACATCGGCATCTTCATCAGCGTCATGCCCGGCGCGCGCATGTTCAGGATCGTCACGATGATGTTGATCGAACCCATGATCGACGACGCGCCCATGATGTGCACCGCGAAGATCGCGAAGTCCATGCCCGGGCCCATCTGCGTCGACAGCGGCGCGTAGAGCGTCCAACCCGCGGCCGTCGCGCCACCCGGCGCGAAGAACGAGCCGACCAGCAGCACCGCCGCCACCGGCAGCAGCCAGAAGCTGAAGTTGTTCATCCGCGCGAAGGCCATGTCGGCCGCGCCGATCTGCAGCGGAATCTGCCAGTTCGCGAAGCCGACGAACGCCGGCATGATCGCGCCGAACACCATGATGAGACCGTGCATGGTCGTCAACTGGTTGAAGAACTCGGGACGCATGATCTGCAGGCCGGGCGAGAACAGCTCGGCGCGAATCATCAGCGCCATCACCCCGCCGGACAGGAACATCATGAACGAGAACAACAAGTACATCGTTCCGATGTCCTTGTGGTTGGTGGCGAACAGCCACCGACGCCAACCGTGCGGCGTCGCATGCGCATGGTCATCGTGCGCGTGGCCGTGACCCGCGGCTACATCGTGTCCGATGCTAGACATGAGAATCTCCTAGAGCAATTAGTGCGGCACCGACTGTGACAAGCACAGCGACACGTCAAGCCGCCGGCGCGGCGTGGGCTTGCGCGGCGTCTTTCGCCGCTGCACCCGCCACCGCTTCCGGTTTGTTCGAGTGGGCGGGCGACGCGTTGAACGCCGTCGGCGCGCTGCTTGCTTGCGCGCCGCTCGCCGGCGCTGCGCCGCCACTCAGATGGTCGCCGCCTTCAGGCAGCTTGCCGTTGCGTGCATCCGCGACTTGCTTCGGTTGCAGCATGTCGCCCGTGTGGTTGCCCCATGCATTGCGCTCATAGGTGATCACCGATGCGATCTCGACGTCGTTCAGCGTCGGTGCCCACGACGGCATCGCGTTCTTGCCCTTGAGCACGATGCTCACGTGGCCAGCGAGCGGGCCGTTGGCGACCTTGCTGCCGTCGAGCGCCGGGAATGCGCCCGCACCCTTGCCGCTCGGCTGGTGGCAGACCGCGCAGTTGGCCTTGTAGACTTGCTCGCCGCGCTGAGTGAGCTCGGCCAGCGTGTACGTCTTGTTCGGGTCATCGGCGCCCGCGGCCATCTTCTTCTTTTGTTCGTCGACCCACTTCGCGTAGTCGTCGTCCGACACGACGGTCACGACGACCGGCATGTACGCGTGCTCCTTGCCGCACAGCTCGGTACAGAAGCCGCGGTACGTCCCGACCTTCTCGGCCTTGAACCACGTATCGCGCACGAAGCCCGGAATCGCATCCTGCTTCACGCCGAACGCGGGCACGTACCACGAGTGGACGACGTCGGCAGCCGTGGTGATGATGCGGACCTTCTTGCCGACCGGCACGACGAGCGGGTTGTCGACCTCTTGCAGATAGGTATCGGTGATCGGCTGCTGGCCGTTCACTTCGCTACGCGGCGTGGTCAGCGTGGACAGGAAGCTGATGCCTTCGCCCGGCCCCTTCACGTAGTCGTAGCCCCACTTCCACTGGTAACCGGTGACTTTAACCGTCAGGTCGGCATTGCTCGTGTCCTTCATCGCGACGACCGTCTTGGTGGCGGGCAGCGCCATCAGCACGACGATGATGAACGGCACGATCGTCCAGATGATTTCGACCGTGGTGCTTTCGTGGAAATTCGCAGCCTTGTGCCCCTTCGACTTGCGGTGCGCAAACATCGAATAGAACATCACGCCGAACACGCCGACGAAGATCACCGTACACAGGATCAGCATCATCGTGTGGAGGTGATAGAGCTCCTCAGCGATTTTCGTCACGGGCGGCTGCAGATTGATCTCGTTGACGGCGGGGCCGCCCGGGCTATCGCCTACTGCCAAGGCGGCGTGGGCGCCGAGCAGCCCGCTGCACGCCAGCACGCCCATGAGGGCTCGCTTGATTGTTTTCATAGCATCCTTACCCAAAATTTCCATTCAAACCCTCGCCCCCGCTCGATGGCACGCTTCGCCGCTTGCTAACCGCACCGCCGCAGCCACATGCGCAACTCGTTCGCGAACTGCGCGCGCCGATATTGTGCGAGATGCTGCCCGACGGCGACTGTCTCTCCACGCGACACGAGCTTCACCGGGTCGCGCAGCGACGTCCCCCATTCGACCCGCACCCAACGCGGATTGAATTCGAACTGCGTCAACCGTTCTGCGCTCACCCGTTCGATCACGAGCCGGTTCGGAAACAGCCGAATACGCTCGTAATCGACCGCATGACGTGCATGAATCACAAACGCGATACCGACCACCAGCAACTCGATGCCGGTGAACGGCAATACCGGCCATGCTCCCCGCACGACCAGCAACAACGCAATCGCCAACGAAAACAGCGCCAGCGACGCATAGAAACAGACGAATTGCCGCGGCGATACCGAGCAATTACGTTTCATCAACCAGTCCATCAGGACCGGCTCCGCATCCGTCAGCAGGGTTGTCGCTTCCATCGCCGCCTCCTGCGCGTACCGTTTCGAGCACACGCTTTTCGGGGCCTGTCGCGCCGCATTGTGGGGTCTGCGGACGACAAACTGGCGCATTATAGGCGCGTTCAGTGGCATCCACAAGCAAACGGCTATCGGCCTGTAACCCAGGCACGACAAGCCTCTGCGCCCCTTTCGCATGCTTTTTTCGCACGCTCTCCGACGCTAATTTCGGCCATAACGGATACGATCTTTACCCCTCTTGCAACCCGCGACTCCCCGTCCGCTTGCCCGCAGATCGCACGCCGGCTAACGGGGTGGCCGCTTCCTTACGATGTCCTCTACGCGCACGATGCCGTGGCCTTCGGCCGTCATACGTGGCACCGCCTTCCATGCGTGGCCGTAAATCACCTCGAACGTCAGCGCGAGCGTGCCGTCCGCGCGCCGGCGCGCTTCGAGCGCCGCCAGCAGTGCCTGGTGCAGGCGTCGGGCAGTGGACGAGCCGGGCGTCGCGCCCATTGCGCCGGCGCCGGCCGCATCGCGGACGAACGGGTACGCTCCCCAACGACGCACATCGGCCAGCAGCGACTCGGGCGACGTGTACGTGATGGTGATTTTCTCCTGATCCATCACGGGGATCTCGAAGCCGCTCTCGACGAGCATGTCGCCGAGATCATGCATATCGACGAAGTCGATCACGTGCGGCCGGGTCGCCAGGCCGTGCGCCGCTTCCACCTCGGCATAGGCGCCGCGCAGCTCGCTCAGCGTGTCGGGGCCGAGCGTGCTGAACATCAGCAAGCCGCCGACTTTCAACACGCGCTGCCATTCGGGCAACACGAGGTCGGGCCGCGGATGCCAGTGCAGCGCGAGATTGGACCAGAGCAATTCGAAGGCATCGGCCGCAAACGGCAGCGCGGAGAAATCGGCTTGCGCGATGCGCGGGCCATGCGCGCCGAGCGCACGCCCGAGCGTTGCCGGCAGCAGACGCCGCCAGCTCGTGTCGCTGCTCGCACGCGGCAGCGCGTGCCTCAGCATCGCATGCGACAGATCGGCGCCGAATACCGGCGCCTCGGGAAATCGTTCGCGCAGCGCCGGCAGATCCTCGCCGCTGCCGCAGCCCACGTCGAGCACGCGCGCCGGCTTCACCTTGATATAGTCGAGCCGCTCCCGCATCCGCTGCGCGATCTCGCGCGGCAGGAAGGCCACCTCACCGAACTTGGCTGCGCGGCGATCGAAAATCTGCCGCAAAAGCCGTGAGTTGTAGGCCGGACGGCTTGATTTTGCGGGAGTTGGGGGCATGGTGGTCGAACTGGCGAAGAGCCCGAAGTATACTCGCTCGCTCCGATCCGTCCAGCGAGGAACACGCGCATGACTCACGCACGCCGCCCGTTTGCGCCCGTGGTGCGTGAGCGCATCGGGCTCCTCGCGAACGCTCGGGTCGGCCGAGCGCGTGCCGTGCAACTCGTGGCACGCCTGACGGCCCTCGCGCTGCCCCGGCAGTGCGCGCTGTGCGGCATGTCATGCGTCAATATGTCGCAATGGCCGATTTGCCACGCGTGCGACTCGACATACTGGAACGAGCCCCGCCTGCGCTGTACGTCGTGCGCGCTGCCGCTGTCGGCCTCGCGTTCGCGCGGACGCGGCGTGACGCGCTATCGCTGCGGCGTGTGCGCGAGCACGCCACCGTCGTTCGACAGGGTGCTCGCGCTTGCCGACTATCGTGCCCCGCTCGAGCGGCTCGCACTGGGTCTGAAGTTTCACGCACGGCTGGCCGTCGCGCGGGAGTTCGGTCAAAGGCTTGCCCGATTGGCCCTTGATCACCTCGAGCACACGGACTGGCCCGATGTCGTCGCGCCGGTACCGCTCGCCGGCAAGCGCCTCGCCGAGCGCGGCTTCAACCAGGCCTGGGAGATCGCCAAGCCGCTTGCACGCGCGCTTGCGATCCCGGCCGACGTGATGCTGATGCGGCGCACGACCGAGACGGCACCGCAATCGCGGCTCGACCGGGAGGCACGGCAGCACAATGTGGCAGCGGCCTTCCAGGTCACCCGGCGCGTGCGCGGCATGCACGTTGCGCTCGTCGACGACGTGATGACCTCGGGCGCGACGCTCCAAGCAGCAGCGCACGCACTGAAGACGGCCGGGGCACGCGCCGTCACCGTGTTCGTGGCGCTACGTACTCCGAAAGACTGATTCCGTATCCTCTACTATGTTCAACGTCGTTCTCGTCGAACCCGAAATTCCGCCGAACACCGGCAACGTCATCAGGCTGTGCGCCAATACCGGCGCGCATCTGCATCTGATCGAGCCGCTCGGCTTTCCGCTCGACGACGCGAGGATGCGTCGCGCGGGTCTCGACTATCACGAGTACGCGCAGATGCGCGTGCATCGCAACTGGGACGCGTTCATCGCGTCCGAAACACCCGACCCCGCCCGCATGTTCGCCTTCACGACACGCGGCTCGGGACGCTTTCACGAGCACAGCTTTTTGCCCGGCGACTGGTTCGTGTTCGGCTCGGAAACGCGCGGCCTGTCGGCCGAGGTGCTGGCGCGCTTTCCGAACGAGCAGCGTGTGCGCCTGCCGATGCGGCCTGGCAATCGCAGTCTCAATCTGTCGAATACGGTGGCAGTCGTCGTGTTCGAAGCGTGGCGTCAGGCCGGCTTCGAAGGCGGGACGTGAACTGAAGGCCGGCGCGCGAGCTCGGCGCGATAGCGCGCGAACATGGGCTCGTCGAAGCACGCGAACACCACGCGGTCGAACCCGCCCAGGCGCGACAGCGTATCGATGACGGTATCGACGGCAATACGAACGGCCTCATCGGCCGGGAATCGGTAGACGCCACAACTGATCGCGGGAAAGGCGATGCTCGTGCAGCGCGCTTCGTGCGCGAGTCCGAGCGCGCGCCGATAGCATGACGCCAGCAGCTCAGGCTCACCGCTCGCGCCTCCGTGCCATACCGGCCCGACTGCGTGAATCACGTGCTTGGCAGGCAAACGATAACCGGCCGTGAGTTTGGCATCGCCGGTGCGACAGCCACCGAGCGTTTCGCATTCGCGCAGCAGTTCAGGCCCCGCTGCGCGATGAATCGCGCCGTCGACGCCGCCCCCGCCGAGCAATGATGAATTGGCCGCGTTGACGATCGCATCGACAGCCAACGTGGTGATATCGGCCACACACGCCTCGAGCGTGCATCCACTTACCGTGAGCATCGTCGGCCCTCCTTCGTCCATACGGATAGGGAGCGGAGCGGGCGCCAAGCCGCGCTCCTTGCCAAACAGCGTAGTACGTTCGCCCGCATGAGAGCGAATTCAGACGATTCAGACGGTCGGGCGAGCCCCGACACCGGCAGAGTGAACGAGGAAGGCGTTACTCGGCGCGCGCGTCGCGGCGCAGCAGCGCGTCGACGGCATCGCGCGGCGCCACGCCGTCGAACAACACCGCGCAGACCGCGGCGGTGATCGGCATCTCGACGCCTTGCGCCTCGGCAATCGCCAGCACAGCGCGCGCGCAACGCACGCCTTCTGCGACGTGACCGAGCGCGGCGAGAATCTCGTCGAGCGCGCGCCCTTGCGCAAGCTGCAAGCCCACCGTGCGATTGCGCGATAGATCGCCCGTCGCGGTCAGAATCAGGTCCCCGAGCCCCGTGAGGCCCGTGAACGTTTCGGGCTGGCCGCCCAGCGCGACGCCGAGCCGCGCCATCTCGGCGAGACCACGCGTAACCAGCGCAGCGCGCGCGTTCATGCCGAGCGAAAGCCCGTCGGCGATGCCGGTGGCAATCGCCAGCACGTTCTTCACCGCACCGCCCACTTCGACACCGACGACGTCGTCGCCCGTATAGATGCGCATCGCGCCGTGATGGAACGCGGCCAGCGTGCGTTCGCGGCAGTCGGCCGAACGGCTCGCGATCGTCAAGGCAGCAGGCAGGCCGAGCGCGACCTCACGTGCGAAGCTCGGCCCCGACAGCACGCCGTTGCTCGCATGTCCGGCGAGTTCGGCAGCGACGACCTGGTGCGGTAGCTGCTGCGTGTCGGCTTCGAACCCTTTGCAGACCCACGCGATGTGCGCGGGCACGCAGCGCGCGTCATCGCGCATCGCGCGAAAGAGCGTGCGCAAGCCGGCCACCGGCGTGGCGACGACGCACAGCGCATCCATACCGGCGCAATGCGCGAGCGCAGTTGCGAGATCGGCTTCATAGCGAAGCGCGGCCGGCAGCGCGACCCCTTCCAGGTAGTGGGTATTTTCGTGGCGGGCGCCGAGCTCGGCAACGAGTGCCGGATCGCGCGCCCACAGCACGGTATCGTGACGCGCGGCCAAATGGCCCGCGAGTGCGGTGCCCCAAGCACCGGCCCCGAGAACAGCGACCTTCATAGCCGGCGCCGCTCGCAATGCTTAGTGTTGCGTTGCGCCGTTGCCGGGCGCGCCTTCCTGCTGCGCCGCGTTCAATTGCGCGAGGCGTTGCTCATAGAGCGCCTGGAAATTGATTTCGGCGAGGTGGATCGGCGGGAAGCCCGCGCGCGTGATCGCGTCGGCGATGTTCGAGCGCAGATACGGGAACAGGATCGTCGGGCACGCGATGCCGACGAGCGGATCGATCTGCTCGGCCGGAATGTTGCGGATGTCGAAGATGCCCGCTTGTTTCGCTTCGATCAGGAAGGCGACCTTTTCCGTCACCTTGGCCGTGACCGTGCCACGAACCACGATCTCGAAGATGTTTTCGGCAAGACGTTCGGCCTTCACGTCGACTTCGACTTCAACCGACGGCATCTCCTGCTCGAGGAAGATCGCCGGCGAATTCGGCTGCTCGAGCGACAAGTCCTTCAGGTAGACGCGCTGGATGTTGAAGAACGGCTGATTGTTCTGGTCCGACATGATGGCTCCGGTGGAAAAATTCGTCGCGGCCGGCATTTTAGAGCCGACCGCTGCTGGTTAATGGCGCGAATGACGCGCGAATGGGGCACGAACGATGCGACGGCCGCGCGCGTGACAGACGATGTTCGTACGCGTTATGCGACGCTTGCCAGCAAAGGCACGAGGCCGCCCTCGCGATCGAGCTTGGCCAGATCGTCGTAACCGCCGACGTGCGTCTCGCCGATGAACACCTGCGGCACGGTACGGCGGCCGGTGCGATCCATCATCTCCTGCTTGCGCGCAGGCTCCTTGTCGATGAGGATCTTTTCGATGTGCTCGACACCGCGGGATCGGAGCAGGCGCTCCGCGCTGATGCAATACGGGCAGACCTGCGTGCTATACATGACGATCGAACTCACGCTCGCGACTCCTTTATTTGACGACCGGCATGCCGGCCTGCTGCCAGGCGTTCAAGCCGCCCTGCAGCACGTGGACTTCGGTATAGCCCGCTTGCGCGACGATGCGCGACGCTTTGTTCGACTGCAATCCCGTCTGGCAGACGAGCAGTACCGGCGTAGCCTTATTCTTGGCTATCTGGCCGATTTTCGCTTGAAGCTCCGCGAACTCGACTTGGCGGGCCGCCGGCAGGTGGCCGCTCGCGTATTCGCCCGCGGGGCGCAAGTCGACGACGACCGCATTGCGCCGGTTGATGAGCTGCGTCGCTTCGGCGGCGGACAGACCGCCGCGGCCACGGCCGTTGATGGCCGGCCACAGGAGCAACCCTCCCGAGATGAGGAGGGCCACGATGAGCACTAGGTTCGTGTAATCGGTGAAGAACGTCACGGACAATCCGTCGAAAAAGGAAGAAAACGAAGAGGGCAATCCGACCATTATAAAATATCCCTTTGACACGTTGGCGGACGCCGGTGCAAAGCACGCGCCGCCTCGCAATCACGCGCTTCCTCACTACCGACCGATACTCATTCATGTACAAGCTCGTCCTCATCCGCCACGGCGAATCGACGTGGAACAAGGAAAACCGATTTACCGGCTGGGTCGACGTCGACCTCACCGAACAAGGCGCCCGTGAAGCCCAGCAGGCCGGGCTGCTGCTAAAGGAGGCCGGCTACACGTTCGACATCGCCTACACGTCGGTGCTCAAGCGCGCGATCCGCACGCTGTGGCACGTGCAGGACCAGATGGACCTCATGTACATCCCCGTCGTGCACTCGTGGCGCCTGAACGAGCGCCATTACGGCGCGCTCGCGGGCCTGAACAAGGGCGAGACGGCCGCCAAGTACGGTGACGACCAGGTGCTGGTCTGGCGCCGCAGCTACGACACGCCGCCGCCCGCGCTCGAAGAGACCGATCCGCGCGCGCCGTTCGGCGATCCGCGCTATGCGAAGGTGCCGCGCGAAGCGCTGCCGCTGACCGAATGCCTGAAGGACACCGTCGCGCGTGTTCTGCCGATCTGGAACGAATCGATCGCGCCGGCCATGAAGGCAGGCAAGCAGGTGCTGATCGCCGCGCACGGCAATTCGCTGCGCGCGCTGATCAAGTACCTCGACGGGATTTCGGACGCCGACATCGTCGGCCTGAACATCCCGAACGGCGTGCCGCTCGTCTACGAACTCGACGAAAACCTGAAGCCGATCCGCCACTACTATCTGGGCGACCCCGAGGCGATCGCCAACGCTCAGGCGGCCGTCGCCAAGCAAGGCAAGGCAGGCTGACGCCCCTGTCCGCGGCCCTGGCGTGCGCGCGCTTGCCACGCGCGCGCCGGCGCCCGATGCCCGCCGGCAGCAACGAACCGCGCTCGGGCGTTCGCTGTCGAACGTGGATGCGGGCGGCAAGCCGCAGCCCGCGAGTCGAGCAGTTATACTTGAACGTCATTCGCCATCGAGCGCTTCCATCCGCCTTCCGACCGCACCAGACTCTATGCGCACGAAACTCAAGAACATCGGCTTGATCGCCGCTGGCCTCGCCACCGGCGTCTTCGCGACGCTGCAATTTTCGTTTGCCGCGCAGCAGCAAGCCGTCACTGCGCCGCTTCCGCTCGATCAGCTGCGGCTTTTCGCGGAAGTCTTCGGCCAGATCAAGCATGACTACGTCGTGCCGGTCGACGACAAAAAACTGCTGACGGAAGCGATCAAGGGCATGGTGGCGAGCCTCGATCCGCACTCGTCGTATCTCGACAAGACCGATTATCAAGAGCTGCAGGAACAGACCAAGGGCCGCTTTGCCGGCCTCGGGATCGAGATCTCGCAGGAAGACGGTCTCATCAAGGTGATCTCGCCGATCGAGGACACGCCGGCGTTCCACGCTGGCATCCGTCCCGGCGACCTCATCACGCGCATCAACGACAAGCCCGTGCGCGGCATGACGCTCGACCAGGCCGTCAAGCAGATGCGCGGCGAACCGGGCACGAAGGTCACGCTGACGGTATTCCGCAAGAGCGACGACCGCACGTTCCCGATCACGGTCACGCGCGCGATCATCCGCGTGCAGAGCGTGAAGTCGAAGGTCGTCACGCCGGGCTACGCGTACGTGCGCATCACGAGCTTCCAGGAGCGCACCGTCCCCGATCTGGCCGCAAAGCTGCAGGACATCGCGCGCGAGCAGCCGAATCTGAAGGGCCTCGTGCTCGATCTGCGCAACAACGGCGGCGGCCTGCTGCAAAGCGCGGTCGGCGTGGCCGGCGCGTTCCTGCCGCCCGATTCGGTCGTCGTCTCCACGAACGGCCAGATCGCCGATTCGAAGCAGGTCTATCGCGACACCTACGATAACTACCGCCTGCCGTCGTTCGACACCGATCCGCTCAAGGAGCTGCCGGCCGTCTTCAAGACGGTGCCGATGGTCGTGCTCACGAATGCGTATTCGGCATCGGCCTCCGAAATCGTGGCCGGCGCGCTGCAGGATCAGCATCGCGCGCTGATCGTCGGCAAGACGACGTTCGGCAAGGGCTCGGTGCAGACGGTGCGTCCGCTGACGTCCGACACGGCGCTGCGGCTCACGACGGCCTACTACTACACGCCGACCGGCCGCTCGATCCAGAACAAGGGCATTCGCCCCGACCTTCCGGTCGATCAATTCGCGGACGGCGATCCCGACGACGCGCTCGTCACGCGTGAGGTCGATTACACGAATCACCTGGCCAACACGCAGGATCCGAACGAGAAGAAGGAACAGGAGCAGCGCGAGCAGGATCGTCTGAAGCAGTTGCAACTGCTCGAAGAGCAGAACGACAAGAAGACGCCCGAGCAGCGCGCGAAGGATCGCGATCGCAAGCCCGTCGAATTCGGCTCGGCTGACGACTTCATGCTGCAGCAGGCGCTGAACAAGCTGCAAGGCAAGCCTGTGCTGGAATCGAAGTCGATCGCCGAACGCAAGCTCGCCGAGAACAAGCCGCCGCGTTCGGCTTCGGCACCGATCGCCGTGAAGCCGGGTGCCGTTACGCCGGCAGCAGCCTCCGCGCCCCGCAAGTAAGCCGTACCCATCAAGACGCCTTCGCTTCGCTCAGCCTGCCGGCCGCGGGGCGCAGCGAAGGCCCCGCCTCCGTGGCGCGCCCAGGGCCGGCATCCACACCACGGCTCCCGCGCCATGAACGACGATCAACTCCTTCGCTATTCCCGCCATATCCTCGTCGATGAGCTCGGCATCGAGGCGCAGCAGCGCTTTCTCGATGCGCATGCGATCGTCGTCGGTGCTGGCGGCCTTGGCTCGCCGGCCGCGATCTATCTGGCCGCAGCGGGCGTGGGCACGCTCACGCTCGTCGATGCCGACACCGTCGACCTGACGAACCTGCAGCGGCAGATTCTGCACGTGACGGCATCGGTGGGGCACAAGAAGGTGGAGTCGGGGCGCGAGGCGATTGCGCGTCTGAATCCCGACGTCGTCGTGCAAGCGGTCGATGTCCGCGTCGACGACGCATGGCTCGATGCAGCCGTGCCGGGCGCGACCGTCGTGCTCGACTGCACCGACAATTTCGCCACGCGCCACGCGATCAACCGTGCGTGCGTCGCGCATGGCGTGCCGCTCGTGTCGGGTGCGGCGCTGCGCTTCGACGGTCAGATCAGCACCTTCGATTTCCGCCGGCCCGAATCGCCGTGCTACGCGTGCGTGTTTCCCGAGGACCAGCCGTTCGAGGAAGTCGCCTGCGCGACGATGGGCGTCTTCGCACCGACGGTCGGCATCATCGGCGCGATGCAGGCAGCCGAGGCGCTGCGCGTCATCGCCGGCATCGGCGAAACGCTGACCGGTCGCTTGATGATGCTCGACTCGCTGCGCATGGAGTGGAACACGATGACCATCGCGAGGCAGCCCGACTGCCCCGTGTGCGGCGAGCATCATTGACCGCCCGCCCCGTTACGACAGACGCGTGACTTAAACTTCGGCGACGCGCTTGAGCGCCGCTTGCAGCTCGCCGGGCTCGAACGCGGCGAGCACATCGGCCACCGGCTTCTCTAACGCGCGCAGGTCGGCGCGCAAAATCTCCTGCTTCACCTCGAGCAGCTGACTCGGGTGCATCGAGAACTCGGTGAGCCCCATGCCGAGCAACAACCGCGTGAGCTGCGGATCGCCGGCCATCTCGCCGCAAATCGACACCGGCACACCCACCCGCTTCGCCTCGCGCAACGTGAAGGCGATCAGATGCAGCACGGCCGGATGCAGCGGGTCGTACAGATGGGCGACCGAGTTGTCGGCGCGATCGATGGCCAGCGTGTACTGGATCAGGTCGTTGGTGCCGATCGAGAGGAAGTCGAGCCGCTTGAGGAACAGCGGCAACGCAATGGCCGCCGCCGGAATCTCGATCATCGCGCCGATGCGAACACCCGGATCGTACGTCAGGCCCGCTTCGTCGAGCTGACGCTTGGCCTCGTGGATCAGGTCGAGCGTCTGGTCGATCTCCTGCGCGTGCGCCAGCATCGGCACGAGAATGCGCACCTGCCCATAGGCCGATGCGCGCAGGATCGCGCGCAGCTGCGTCAGGAACATCTGCGGTTCGGACAAGCTCCAGCGAATCGCGCGCAGGCCGAGCGCCGGGTTCGGCGCAGTTTCGTAGCCGTCGCCGCTCATCGCATCGAGCGGCTTGTCGGCCCCGACGTCGATCGTGCGGATCGTCACGGGCAAACCACCCATCAGCTCGACCGCCTGCCGATACGCGGCGAACTGCTCTTCCTCTTCGGGCAGCCCGCCCTTCTGATTCATGAACAGGAACTCGGTGCGGAACAGCCCCACGCCGACCGCGCCGGCGTCGACCGCCGCACGTGCATCTTCGGGGAGCTCGATGTTCGCGCACAGCGCGATCTTGTGGCCGCACAGCGTTTGCGTCGGCGAGAACTTCAAGCGCTGCAGCTTCTTCTGCTCGAGCAGCTTTTCGCTTTGCCGATACGTGTATTCCTCGAGGACGATCGGTGCCGGATCGACGATCACGATGCCGTGGTCGCCATCGACGATGATCAAGTCGTCCTGGCGAATCAGCGCGCTCGCGTGCTGCACGCCGACCGCGGCCGGAATGCCGAGGCTGCGCGCGACGATCGCCGTATGCGACGTGCGCCCGCCGAGGTCGGTGACGAACCCTTGGAACGTTTGCGTCTTGAACTGCAGCATGTCGGCAGGCGAGATGTCGTGCGCGACGACGATCATCTCTTCGCTCGCCTGCCCGGTTGCGGCATCGCCGACGAGTGAGGCCGCACACGGCGCGCCGGCCAGCGCCTTCAGAATCCGCTCGACGACCTGCTGGATATCGGCCTTGCGCTCGCGCAGGTATTCGTCCTCGATGTCGTCGAAGTGACGCGACAGCCGCTCGAGCTGCTCGGTCAGCGCCCACTCGACGTTGTAGCGGCGCGTGCGCACGAGATCCATCGTCTCCTGAACGAGCATCGCGTCGTTCAGGATCATCGTGTGGACATGGATGAAGGCACCGACCTCGCTTGGCGCGTCGGCGGCCAGATCTTCGTTGAGGCGTTCGAGCTCCGTCTGCACCGCTTTCAGGGCAGCACGGAACCGCTCCAGCTCGCCTTCGATCTGATGCGGCTCGACGAGGTAGTGGTCAACATCGAGTGCGGCGGGCGCGATCAGATAGGCACGCCCGATGGCGATGCCGCGTGACACTGGAATTCCATGCAGCGAGAACGACACGCGCACCTCCTCGAATGTGTGATGCCGCGGGCAATACCGCTGCAATGGGCGTGTGACCCTAGGCGACGATTATAAATTCCGTCTGTGGCAGCTGGCTGCGTGCGGCGCAACAAACGCATGCTGCGCGGCGGCATCAAACCCGCTGGCCCCCGGCTCAGCGACACCCGGAAAGAAAAGCCGCGGCATGCCGCGGCTTCGATTTCCAAGCCGGCGCATGAGCGCCGATGCCGGTCGGCCGGGTTACTGCCCTTCGCCGAACTTGTCGGCGATCAGCTGCAGCAGTGCCTGCATCGCTTCCTGCTCGTCGGGCCCCTCGGTCTCGATCATGACCGTGCTGCCGATGCCCGCCGCCAGCATCATCACGCCCATGATGCTCTTCGCGTTGATGCGCCGGCTATTGCGGGTCATCCAGATTTCCGACTGGTAGTTGCCCGCGAGCTGCGTGAGCTTGGCCGACGCACGTGCGTGCAGCCCCAGTTTGTTCACGATGGTCGTTTCTTGTTGAAGCATCTGATGTTCCGATCGGCCAGGAAAAAGAGAGACGGAAGAAGGGTATTACGGCTTTGCGACGCTCGGACTTGAACTCGCGCACCCTGCGGCAGGTGACGCGACGGCTGGCGCAGCCGCCCCCGCCGCCGTGACGGGCATGCCCGGCGGCACGCACTCGCCGGGCGCTATCGCATGGATGCCCTTGCTCGCACCGGCCAGCGCCTTGTCGACGAGCGTATCGAGCGGCGTCGCCCGATAGCAGACGGAACGCATCAGCATCGGCAGATTGACGCCCGCGAGGACGCGCACGTCTGGTATCGCCGCGAGCCGGCTCGCAATGTTCGCCGGCGTTGCGCCGTACATGTCCGTCAGCACGAGCGCGCCGTTCTCTTCGCGCAAGCGGTCGATTTCCGTATGGGCCAGCGCGACCACCTGGACGGGATCGCTGTCGGGCAACACGTCGATGGCGCCGATGCGTGCCGGGAGTGCGCCATAGACATGCGCGACGCACTCCCGAAGCGCGGTGGCCAGTGGCGCATGCGCGATGATCAAAATGCCTGCCATGTCAGCCTTGCAACGATAAGCGGCTCGAGGACCGGTTCACCGGGCGGCCGCTGTGCGTCCGGCTCACGGCAAGCCCCTCATAGCCTGTGGGCATGCCGCATCGACGTGGGGCGCGGTCGATGCGGCCGGGGCCGTGTACTGGCCCCACCTGGCTCGGGTGAACGCCGCTGTGCCGATGAGCACTGCCGCCGCGCGCCGCCGAAGCCTTTTTTGTGAGATCGGAATTGTAGCAGGCCATTTTCGCGCGTTTTTCACGCCCGTGTTGCGAGCGGCCAGCCGGCGCGGCGCGCGACTGCCGCCGTCCGGCTCGCACTGAGCTCAGCTCGCCGCGCGCTCGAGCGCGTCGACGAACATGGCCGCGACGTCGAAGCCGGTCTGATCCATGATTTCGCGAAAGCACGTGGGGCTCGTCACGTTCACTTCGGTGAGCCAGTCGCCGATCACGTCGAGGCCGACCAGCAGCAACCCGCGCGAGGCCAGCACAGGCGCGAGTGTTTCGGCGATCTCGCGATCGCGCGCGCTGAGCGGCTGCGCAACGCCAACGCCGCCGGCCGCCAGATTGCCGCGCACTTCGCCGCCTTGGGGAATGCGCGCGAGCGCATACGGCACGGGCACGCCGCCAATCAGCAGGATGCGCTTGTCGCCAGCCGATATCTCGGGGATGAACTTCTGCGCCATGACCGAGCGCGCGCCGTCGTGGCTCAGCATCTCGATGATCGAGCCCAGGTTCATGCCGTCGCGCGTCACGCGGAACACGCCCATGCCCCCCATACCGTCGAGCGGCTTGAGGATCACGTCGCCATGCTCGGCGTGGAATGCGCGCAGCCGGGCGGAGTCGCGCGTCACGAGGGTCGGCGCGACGAACTGCGCAAACTCGCCGATCGCGAGCTTCTCCGAATGGTCGCGAATCGTCTGCGGCTTGTTGAACACGCGTGCGCCGGCACGTTGCGCGAGCTCGAGCAGCCAGGTCGACGTGACGTACTCCATGTCGAACGGCGGATCCTTGCGCATCAGCACCGCGCCGAACGAGGTCAGCGAACGATGCTCGCGCGGACCGCTTTCGTGCCACGGATGACGATGGAGATCGGCCTCGTCGCCGATGATGGTCACACGCCGCACGGTCGCATCGACGTCGCCCGCCCAGGCAAGATCCTTGGGCTCGCAGACGTACAGCGTGTGCCCGCGCCGCGCCGCCTCGGCCATCATGGCGTAGGTGGAATCCTTGTAGATCTTGAAGTGCGAGAGCGGGTCGGCGATGAAAAGAATGTCCATGAAGTCTCTGCTGCCCCGAAGCGGGCCGTTTCGTTCATCAAAGGGCGGGTGTCAGACCTGGATCGCTTCCGGATCGGTCTTTTCGAGCTCGACCGATGCCGCGAGCAAGCCGAGCCGCGCGACGACACCATACATGTAGAAGCGGTTCGGCGGCGCCGCGCCGGGCTTCGCGTGCGCGTCGGGCAGCGCCGTATGCTCGAAGCCGAGCGGCACGAAGTGCATGCCGGGCGCATTGAGGTTCTGGTCTCGCTCGCGGCTGCCGTGCACGCGATAAAAACCGCCGACGACATAGCGATCGATCATGTAGACGACGGGCTCGGCCACTTCCTCACCGATGCGCTCGAACGTGTAGACGCCTTCCTGCACGATGACGTCGTGCACCTGCAAGCCGCCCTTGGTCGTCGCCATCAGCGCGCGCTCGCCCTTGGTCAGATTGGCCACTTCGGTCGCGTCGTGGACGGTCATCACGCCGCGGCCATCCGTGCCCGCATCCGACTTGATGACGACATAGGGTTTCTCGCTGATGCCGTACTCGCGATACTTGCGCGCGATCTTCTTGAGGACGGCATCGATCGCATCGGCCAGCGCCTCTTCGCCGGTGCGTGCCTCGAAGTCGACGCCCTCGACGTGCGCGAAATACGGATTGACCATCCACGGGTCGATCTCGACCATCTTCGCGAACTTCTTGGCGATGTCGTCATAGCAGGCAAAGTGCGTCGACTTGCGGCGCACCGCCCAGCCCGCGTGCAGCGGCGGCAGCAGATATTGTTCGTGCAGATTCTCGAGCACGGGCGGGATGCCGGCCGACAGATCGTTGTTCAGCAGGATCGAGCACGGGTCGAAATTCTTCAGACCGAGCCGGCGCGGCGTGCGCTCGAGCGGCTCGAGCACGATCTTCTGGCCGTCCGCGAGGGCGATCGTGACGGGGCCCGCGATGTTTTCGTCGAGCGTGCCGAAGCGCACGTTCAGGCCCGCCTGGCGCATGATCGTCGACAGGCGCGCGACGTTCTCGAGATAGAACGCATTGCGCGTATGCCGCTCGGGGATCACGAGCAGATTCTTGGCGTCGGGGCAGATCTTTTCGATCGCCGCCATGGCGGCCTGCACGGCAAGCGGCAGCACTTCGTTGGGCAGGATGTTGAACGCCCCGGGAAACAGATTCGTGTCGACGGGCGCGAGCTTGAAGCCCGCATTGCGCAAGTCGACCGAACAGTAGAACGGCGGCGTGTGCTCCTGCCATTCGAGCCGGAACCAGCGTTCGATCGCGGGCGTGGCATCGAGGATCTTCCGCTCGAGGTCGAGCAGCGGACCATTTAATGCCGTAACTAGGTGCGGAACCATTGATCACTCGCGAGAACAGGAGAGAAAAAGATTGTAGAGCAATTAATTGCTTTGCCGATTTGGGGATGGTTTTGCCATTCGCAAGAAGGCCCCGCATCGACTTTCTCTATTGACCCGATTGATGGCAGGGTCGAACGGCATATAGGTGAGGTGAGACCGCGCGCAGGGTCTCCCCCAAAAGAAAAAACCCGCCACTAGGTGGCGGGCCAAAGTCCCTGCACTCGATAAAGAGGTCGCGAAGCGGCGCCAGGCCGCCTCGCCTCATTCCACGTGCTCGCCGTGCAGCACGACGTCCAGACCTTCGCGTTCGGCTTCTTCGGGCACGCGCAGGCCCATCACGAGATCGATTGCCTTGAGCAGCACGAAGCTGATCACGCCGCTGTAGACGAGCGTCGTCAGGACGCCCTTCGCTTGCAGGATCAGGCTGCCGTCGGCGCCACCGATGTCCTTGACCGCGAAGATACCGGTCAGCAGCGCGCCCACGATGCCGCCCACGCCGTGCACGCCGAAGCAGTCGAGCGAGTCGTCGTAGCCGAGCTTGGTCTTGAGCCAGGTCGCCGACCAGAAGCAGACGACGCCGGCAATGAAGCCGATCGCGAGCGATCCGCCCACACCGACGAAGCCCGAAGCCGGCGTAATCGCCACCAGGCCAGCCACGGCTCCCGACGCGATGCCGAGCGCCGAAGGCTTGCCCTTCGTCAGCCATTCCACGAACATCCAGCCGAGCGCGGCGCAGGCGGTTGCCACTTGCGTCGTCAGCATCGCGAAGCCGGCACGGCCGTCCGCGGCCACCGCCGACCCTGCATTGAAGCCGAACCAGCCCACCCACAGCATCGCCGCGCCCATCAGCGTCAGCACGAGATTGTGCGGCGCCATCGCTTCGCGGCCATAACCGACGCGCTTGCCGAGCACGAGACAGCACACGAGACCCGCGACACCGGCGTTGATGTGCACGACCGTGCCGCCCGCGAAGTCGAGAATGCCGGCGCTGCTGAGCCAACCCGTCGGCTCCCACACCATGTGCGCGATCGGCGCGTAGACGATGATCGACCACAGCGTCATGAAGACGAGCATCGCCGAGAACTTCATGCGGTCGGCGAATGCGCCCGTGATCAGGGCCGGCGTAATGATCGCGAACGTCATCTGATAGACGAAATAGACGGTCTCCGGGATCGTCGGCGCGAGATGGCTGACGGTCAGTGTCGTCGCCTTGTCGCCCTTGATGTAGTTCATGCCGGCCAGCAGCACGCGCGAGAAGCCGCCGATGAAGCTGTTGCCGGGCGTGAATGCGAGGCTGTAGCCGATGACGGTCCACAGCACCGTCACGACGCAGGTGATCGCGAAGCTCTGCATCACGGTGGCCAGCACGTTCTTCTTGCGCACCATGCCGCCGTAGAACAGCGCGAGGCCCGGGATCGTCATGAACAGCACGAGCGCCGTCGAGGTCAGCATCCAGGCTGTGTCGCCGGCATTGATCTTCGATGAGTCGACCGAATACGGGGCGGTCGGCGCGGCGGGCGCAGCGGCGGCGGAAGCAGCTGCCGCGGCAGAAGCTTCGGGCGCAGAAGCGGGCGCTGTCGCCGATGCCTGGGCCGAGGCGGCGGCGGGAGCGGAGGCCGCGGCGGGCGCGGACGCGTCGTCCGCGAGGGCGGCGCCGATACCGCCCGCCAGCAGCGAGGCGGCCATCGCCAGGGACATCAAGATTTTGCGCATGTTCGGTTTCCTCTTGTCGCTATCTATTCGATTTACAGCGTTACGGCGTTACGGCGTTACAGCGCTTCCGCGCCCGTCTCCCCAGTGCGGATCCGAATCACTTGTTCGATCGGCGTGACGAAGATCTTGCCGTCGCCGATCTTGCCCGTGCGCGCAGCCCGCTCGATCGCTTCGATCGCCTGTTCGACGATGTCGTCCGACACGGCGGCCTCGATCTTCACCTTCGGCAGGAAGTCGACGACGTACTCGGCGCCCCGGTACAGCTCGGTATGCCCCTTCTGACGTCCGAACCCTTTCACTTCCGTCACGGTGATCCCCGAGACGCCGATCGCCGACAAGGCTTCGCGCGCCTCATCGAGCTTGAACGGCTTGATGATTGCGGTAATGAGCTTCATGAAAATCCTCTTGTTCGTTGCGAATACCTTGTTGCCATGCGCCGGGCGCGGGTGATTCACCGCGCCATGTGCCGGTCCGCCGACGCCCCCGTGGTCGCCGCCGACGCGTGCGGTTGGAACTAGCAACTAGCGTGCCATCAGTCCGTTTCAAGCGGGTCCGATGCCATGGCCGGGCCGTGCCTGCGCCTTGTCCGAACGGTCGACATGAGCCTGCCGCGCTGGCGTGGCACCTCGATCGTTGCTAGAGTGTTCGCACGCCCGGCTCATGCCGGCACGCACCAATGGCGTTCGGATGCCCGCGCCCCGTCCAGCGGGCGCACCAAGTTCGCTCATCGGTGCGTTATAGACGCTACTCATACGAACGGCTGCACATTTTTTGTGCAGCGCCAGGGAACCACCATGAAGCAACCAAACGATCTCTTTCAGGACTTTCAGGCGCGCATGAGCGACCTGCTCAAGCACTCGCCCGCGAAGGATGTCGAGCGCAACGTCAAGGCGATGCTCTCTCAAGGTTTTTCGAAACTCGATCTCGTCACGCGCGAAGAGTTCGACACGCAGACGCAGGTGCTGATGCGCACGCGCACGCGCCTGGAGGAGCTCGAGCGACGCGTGGCCGAACTCGAGCAGAAGCTCGCGCAATCGCAGGAGCCGTGAGCGCTGCCTGAGTGCCGCCTGGATAAGCCAGCTAATCCGCCACCCGGCAAGCGAGCCGTCCCTACCGAAGCAGAAATCGGCAGCGCATCGAGCGCCGCCCCGCTCAGGAGAACACATGTCGCTTGCCGTGGTGCGCTCGCGCGCGCCGGCTGCTGGCCGCGCGCCCGAAGTCACAGTCGAAGTCCACCTCGCCAACGGGCTGCCGTCGTTTTCGATCGTCGGACTGCCCGATCTCGAAGTCCGCGAAAGCCGCGAACGCGTGCGCGCCGCCCTCCAGAACTGCGGTTTCGACTTTCCCGTCCGCCGCATCACCGTCAACCTCGCCCCCGCCGATCTGCCGAAGGAATCGGGGCGCTTCGATTTGCCCATTGCGCTCGGCATCCTCGCCGCGAGTGGACAGCTTCCGGCTGCCTCGCTCGGCGAGCGCGAATTTGCCGGCGAACTCTCGCTGACGGGTGCGCTGCGGCCCATGCGCGGCGCATTCGCGATGGCTTGCGGCATGGCCCGTGGCCGTTTGCGCGTGCCGGCCAGAGCGGCTGACTCGGCCGACGACACCGAGTTCAAGCGCGATGCGAGCGCCGAGGTGCGAGAGTCGACCACTGAACTCATGCGAACTCGCACACCGGAGTTGTATCTGCCGCTCGCAAGTGCCGGCGAAGCCGCACTCGTGCCGGGTGTGTGCGTCTATGGCGCCGCCGATCTGCCGTCCCTATGCGCGCACCTGGCCGGTACGCCCGAATGTCGGCTGCGGCCCATTACCGCACCGAGCCTCGAGCAGGTCGTCCCGGCCGAGCATCCCGACATGGCGGACGTCATCGGCCAGCGTGGCGCACGGCGAGCGCTCGAAGTGGCCGCCGCTGGCGGACATCACATGCTGATGGTGGGCCCGCCCGGCGCAGGCAAGTCCATGTTGGCCGCGCGCCTGCCGGGCCTGCTGCCGCCGATGAGCGACGAAGATGCGCTGACTTCGGCGGCCCTGCTGTCGGCCAGCCGGGTCGGCTTTTCGCCCGGTCAGTGGCGGCGGCGCCCGTTTCGTGCGCCGCACCACTCGTCGAGCGCGGCCGCGCTCGTGGGAGGCCGCAATCCACCACAACCCGGCGAAATCACGCTTGCGCATCTGGGCGTGCTGTTTCTCGACGAACTGCCCGAATTCGACCGCCACGTGCTCGAAACCTTGCGCGAGCCGCTCGAGGCGGGCCGCATCACCATCTCGCGCGCGGCACTGCAAGCGGACTTCCCGGCCGCCTGCCAACTCGTGGCCGCGATGAACCCGTGCCCGTGCGGCTGGCGCGGCGATCCTGCCGGCCGCTGCCGCTGCACGCCCGAAGTCGCGGCGCGTTACCTGCGCAAGCTGTCGGGGCCGCTACTCGATCGCATCGATATCCAGATCGAGTTGCCGGCGCTCACGCCAGCGGAGCTATCGGCACGCGCGTCGGAGCCCGCCGAGCCCAGTGCGGCGATCGCGTTGCGCGTCGCGAGGGCACGCGAGCGCCAACTCGTGCGTCAGCGGAAGATGAATAGGGAACTGACCGGCCGCGAAATCGACGACATGTGTCCGCTAGGACCGGAAGCTGAGCTGCTGCTACGCGAAGCGAGCGACCGCTTCGGCTGGTCGGCGCGTGCTTACTACCGCGTGCTCAAGGTAGCCCGGACGATCGCCGACCTTGCCGGCCCCGACGTGCCCGATGCCGCCCATGTGGCCGAAGCGATTCAGTACAGAAGGGTTTTTACGTAACCCTAAGACGAAAACACCTGTCAAGACTTGACTTATGCACACTGACGAGATCTATGCCATTGGACAGGTGTTTAAAGGCACTGCCGTAGCATCGACTTTCAGCCCATTGATTTTTAACGATTTTTTCCCTTGCCAAGTTTCGCGGCAACGTAACGAAATGCCCGTCGCGCGGGCCTCTGGAGGAAACGACGGCCACTTTTCAACAAAGTTATCCACAGCAGCTGTGGATAGACTAAAAACCTACAAGAAATCCGGGGATTAGCTCGATTTGTTGCGATGGAACCTTCAGTACAAAACGGGGTCATAGGCCCGTTTTCAGCTGCTCCATCGCCCCTTAAAAAAGTTTGAAAGACTGAAAAAATTGGTCGACCTGCTCCTGGGCAGGCTGCTCTCCGGCAACGAGGGTCGCCTCGTAGACGTGATTGCCGCGCGCGACGATCCAGGCTCGCAGCGTCTTGTGCTCGTGGCCCGCACCGGCTGCCCCGCTGAGCTCCAGCGCCACACCCTCGACATTTCCGCCGGCAGCCAGCGGCACCTGCACGGCGCGTCCCTCGGCTGCCACGCCGAGATTGCGCGCGAGGCTCGTGCGCACGTAATCGGCCACCGTGCGGCGCAACTGCGCATCGTCGCCCGGCAGCACGATCACGCCGACAGCGAATACCGCGCCTTGCGCGTGTGCCGCCTGCACCTTCATCGTCATCGGCCTGCCTGCGATGTCGACGGGCCGCTCGTCGACGGTCGGCTTGGCCGGCAGATCGATCGAGTAGCCATCGGCCGCATTGGTGACCGTGCGCCAGTTGTAAGCCGGCGAACAAGCAGCAAGCGCCGCCGCAAGCGAAACGACACGCGCGAAGCGGCCGACCCCGCGCAGCGAGACCGGCGAGGAGCGTCGGCGAAAAGCGATTCCGAACATAATGAGATAGTTGAACAAAATAGGGCCCGAAGCCGCGCCGATATACAACCTTGCTGCAGCCGGGCCGCGTGGCGGCTAATGCGCGATTATCCGTCAGCGAGCGCACGACGATCGCCTGCTTGCTTCGGCGATTGACGGTAAAATGGCGGCGCCCTCTTTGCGCCAATGAGCCTGCGAGATCCGCCCCATGAGCCAGACTTCTACCTCCCCCGCCCGCCGAGCGAGCCCGCTGCGTTATGTGGCGATCGCCGTCGCTGCGGTTGCCATCGCCGTCGCCGGCTACTTCACGTTCGGCAGCGCGCAGCATGTGCCCGATGCCACGTTCACGTTGCTGTCGGGGCAAAAGGTGTCGACCTCGGAGCTCAAGGGCAAAGTCTACCTCGTCAACTTCTGGGCGACGAGCTGCGAGACCTGCATGAAGGAAATGCCGCAGATGGTCGACACGTACAACCGCTTCAAGAGCCACGGGCTCGAGTTCGTCGCCGTCGCGATGAACTACGACGCGCCGATGTATGTGACCAACTACGCGCAAACGCGCCAGCTGCCGTTCAAGGTCGCGCTCGACGACGGCAGCGCCGCCAAGCAATTCGGCAACGTCCAGCTGACGCCGACGACAATCGTCGTCGACAAGAACGGCACCATCCTCAAGCGCTATGTCGGCGAGCCGCAGTTCGCCGAGCTCGACCAGCTGCTGCAAAAGGCGCTCGGCGCATAACGCCGGCTCCGCGCACTACCCCACTTCTTTACCGGCCTCGCCACGTTCGGCGAGGCCGTATCGTTTGATCTTCTCGTAAAGCGTCGCCTTGCCGATCTGGAGCCGGTCAGCCGCCGTCGCCACTGCCCCACCAGCCGCCTCTAGCGCCTGCGCGATCGCCGCCCGCTCGAATTGCTCGACGCGCTCTTTCAGCGACCGCGCCCCGGCCTCGCCCGCGGTCGCATTGGCGCCGGCCGCGCCGCCGGCATCGGCAATGCCGAGCACGAAACGGTCGGCCGCGTTGCGCAGCTCGCGCACGTTGCCAGGCCAGTCGCGCTCCATCAGCGCTACGCGCTGACGCTCGGTCGGCATCGGCGCGGGCCGGCCGTAGCGCACGGCCGCATCGAGGACGAAGTGCTCGAACAGCGGCACGATGTCCTCGCGGCGTTCGGCAAGCGGCGGCAACGCAATCGTCACGACATTGAGCCGGTAGAGCAGGTCGCGCCGGAACGTGCCCGCCGCCACATGCTCGGACATATCGCCCTTCGCGGCGGCGACCAGGCGGCAGTCGACGTGAATCGGCTGGTTCGAACCGAGCCGCTCGAGCACACCGTCCTGCAGCACCCGCAGCAGCTTGACCTGCAACGCAGGCGGCATGCTTTCGATCTCGTCGAGAAACAGCGTGCCGCCCGATGCATGCTCGAGCTTGCCGATGCGACGTTTCGCCGCGCCCGTAAACGCGCCGGGCTCGTAGCCGAACATCTCGGACTCGAACATCGACTCGGGCAGCGCACCGCAATTGACGGCGACGAACGGCTTCGCGCGACGCGGCGACAACTCGTGCAGGCTGCGCGCGATGAGCTCCTTGCCGGCGCCCGTGTCGCCGTTGATGAGCACCGGCGCGTCGGTCGGCGCGACGTTCACGATGAGACGCCGTACCTCATCCATCGCCATGCTGCGGCCGATGATGCCGGGCACGAGTGCATCGCGTTGCGCGAGTTCTCGCCGCAGCGCGACGTTCTCGCGCTCGAGGCGCCGCCGTTCGAGCGCGCGGCGCACCGTTTCGATCAGCCGCTCGGCCGCGAACGGTTTTTCGACGAAGTCGTAAGCGCCGTCGCGCATCGCCTGGACGGCCATCGAAATATCGCCGTGCCCGGTCACGAGAATCACGGGCGTCTCGGGGGCCCGCTCGCGACACTCGGCCAGCAAATCGAGACCGCTCGCGCCGGGCAGCCGGATGTCGCTGACGATGACGCCGGCAAAGGCGTCGCCGCCCGCGCCCTCGCCCACCAGCACCGCGCGCGCCGCTTCGACCGAAGCGTAGCCGGCCACATGAAAGCCCGCGAGCTGCAGACTCTGCACGCTAGCACGTCGCACGAGCTCGTCGTCTTCGATGAAAATCACTTCCGCGTTGTCTGTCTCTGCCATCGTTGCAGTCGCCGTCATGGCGCGTCGTCAAGTCGAGTATGGATGGGCACGCGGGACCTAGGCCGACGGCGTGCCGAGCTGCATCGCCGGTACACGCACGCGCCGCAGCGTCAGCACGAACGCCGCGCCGCCTTGCGGGCCATTGCGCGCGCTCAGGGAGCCACCGCAATCGCGCGTGATCGAAGACGCGATCGCGAGGCCAAGGCCGAGCCCCTGCCCCATCTCCTTCGTCGTGAAGAACGGCTCGAAAAGCCGCGGCAACGCCTCGGCGGAGATGCCGAGACCGTTGTCGTGCACGGTCACGACGAGCGAAGCATCGGCCACCTCCACATCGATCGCGATGCGCGGCTCGGGCACCATCGCGACTGCATCGAGCGCGTTGCCGATCAGGTTGATGAGGACCTGCTCGAGGCGCAAGTCATCGCAATAGACCGTCAGCCCGGGAAGATCGGCGCTCAGATCGAGTGGCACGCGAACCGCGCCAACGCCGGCGTCGGCATCGAGTAGCGACACCTCGACCGCGACCGTTTGCAGGCGCTTTTGGAGCACGTTCAGCACGTTGCGCAACGCGCGCGGTACACCCGCACGCGCGTTGCGCGGCTGAGCGCGGCCGACGAACAGCTTGAGCTGATTCGTGATCTTGCCCATGCGCTCGGTCAATGCCGCAATCGCTTCGAGATTCTCGCGGGCAGAGGATTGATCACCGCGCTCGAGCAACACGCGCGTATTGTCCGAAAACGCGCGCAGGGCCGCCAGCGGCTGATTGAGCTCGTGCGTGATGCCCGCGGCCATCTGCCCCAACGCCGCGAGCTTGCTCGTCTGAACGAGCTCGTCATGCGCCGCGCGCAACTCGCTCTCGGCACGCGTGCGCTCGCTCACTTCGGTCTGCAGCCGCGCATTGGCCTCGGACAAGTCGGCCGTGCGCTCTTCGACGCGCAGATTGAGCTCCGCATAAGCGCGCTGCAGCAGCTCCCGTCCTCTGATCATTTCACGTAACCGTGCGCGTCGCGTGCGCCAGTAGAACACCAGCAGGCAGACGGAGACAAAGCCGAAACCAACCGCAGCCGTGGCATTACGCGCGTCTTCGAACACGGACGTGATCGGCGCCATCGTGATCTGCTGCCAGGCCGGCACGCTGAGCGAACGCCGCATCGCCAGGTAATACGGCCCGAGCCGGCCGTCGCCAAGACGCACGATCTGCGCATCGGCGCCCAGCGAGCGCAAGGTCGTCATCGGCAGCAGCGTAATCGGCTGGCGTGCGTACTGCCATGTCTCGTCGATCGAGGTCGCCACCGCTTGCGACAGCGGTCGCACTGTCCGGTACTTCCACTGCGGCACCGACGAGAGAAACACCACGCCATGCTCGTCCGCCACGAGTAGCGGCTCGCTCGCATCGATGCCAGGAAACCACTCGAGATTGAGCTTCACGACAGCGGCGCCGATGATCTTGCCGTCGCGATAAACGGGCTCGGAGATGAAATAGCCGGGCACGTGGGACACGGTACCGATGCCGAAGAAGCGTCCGACCTCGCCTTTCATCGCGTCCATGAAATACGGACGGAAGCGATAGGCCGAGCCGACGAAGCTGTCGCCACGATCCCAGTTGCTGGCAGCGATGCAGAGCCCGTCCGCGCGAATCACATACGTGACGGTCGCGTGCGTGTGGCGGTTCGCATCTTCGAGATAGCGGTTCGCGCGCGCGAGCGACTCGGGCGCCGGGTGCTCGAGCGCATCGGTGACGAACGGGTGCGTGGCCAGCAGATAGGACAGCGACTCGTAGCGATCGAGCGTGCTCTTGAGCGCGCTCGCGGTGCGATCGGCACGCACGGCGGCTTGCTGGCGCAGCGTGCCGATGCCGTGCTGCCAGGCGATGCGCCAGGTCAGCGCGCAAGCCGCCGCGAGCGTGGCGGCGAGCGCGAGGACGACGATGAGGCGGCGCGTCACAGTGGCGGATTCCGGGCGATGACAGGCGGCTATTGTGGCATAGCCCGCGCCCGTCTCCGCCGGGCCGAGTGGGCTCAAACGCCGGCCGTCTCGGTGACCTTCACGTTACGGCCGAGCATGCTGGCCAGCTTGGTGCGATCGAGTTCCTTTTCCCAGGCGGAGACGACCACCGTCGCCACGCCGTTGCCGACGATGTTCGTCAGCGCGCGGCATTCGCTCATGAAGCGGTCGATACCGAGGATCAGCACCATGCCCGAAAGGGGAATGGTCGGCACGACGGCCAACGTGGCCGCCAGCGTGATGAAGCCCGCGCCCGTCACGCCGCTCGCGCCCTTGGACGTGAGCATCGCCACCGCGATCAGCGTCAGTTGCTGCGTCAGCGTGAGGTCGGTGTTGGTCGCTTGCGCAATGAACAGCACGGCCATCGTCATGTAGATGTTCGTGCCGTCGAGATTGAACGAGTAGCCGGTCGGCACGACGAGCCCCACGACCGAGCGCGAGCAGCCGAGCTTCTCGAGCTTGGCCATCAGCTGCGGCAGCGCGGCTTCGGACGAGCTCGTGCCGAGCACGATCAGCATCTCTTCCTTGATGTAGGCGACGAAACGCACGATGCTGAAGCCCACCGCGCGCGCGACCGTGCCGAGCACGACGAGCACGAACACGATCGAGGTCAGATAGAACGTGCCGATCAGCTTCATCAAAGGCAACAGCGAACTCACGCCGTACTTGCCGATCGTGAAGGCCATCGCGCCGAACGCGCCGATCGGTGCCAGCTTCGTGACGATGCGCACGATGCCGAACAGCACGTGCGAGATGCTTTCGACGAAATCCGTGACGGGCTTGCCGCGCTCGCCGATCGTCGCGAGCACGCTGCCGAACAGCAACGCGACCAGCAGGATCTGCAAAATCTCACCCTGGCCGAACGCATCGACGATCGTGTTCGGGATGATATGCATCAGGAAATCGACGGTGCTCTGGCCGTGCGCCTTCGCGGCATAGGCCGCGACGGACTTGCCGTCGAGCGTCGCTACGTCGACGTTGAAACCTGCACCAGGCTTGAGTACGTGCGTGGCGATGAGGCCGAGCACGAGCGCGAACGTCGATACCACCTCGAAGTACAGCAGCGCCTTGCCACCGACGCGGCCCACCTTCTTCATGTCCTGCATGCCGGCGATGCCGGAGACGACGGTACAGAAGATGATCGGTCCGATCACCATCTTCACGAGCTTGATGAACGCGTCGCCGAGTGGCTTCATGTCGATGGCGAGCGCGCTTGCGTAGTGGCCGAGCACGACGCCGGCGACGATCGCCGCGATCACCTGCACGTAGAGAATTCGGTAGAAGGGTTTCTTCGGGGGGCGCATCGGGTGTCTCCTTGCTTTGATAGGTCGAGCGAGCTGGCCATCGCGGCCGCAGGCCCATCGCTTGCAAGGTCGATGCCAACGCAACGAAACTTCTTTTGCGTTGATTCTTAAAGAAAAATTTCGGATAACGAACGATGCGATTCCAGGCTCCCGGAATCTGGCCAGCAGATGCGTCCGAGGATCCGGAACACGGCACGGATCCGATCAGCATGCCTGAGGACTCGAGCGCCATAGAAACGACTTGGGCGGCGCAACCGGATGTCCGGCTGGGCCGCCCAATGGCTTGGCTTCAGCGACGAGGCACTGGCGCTAAACGGTCGGACTGCGGATCGAGCAGCGGCGGCAAACGCCGCCCGCCTCAGACGACGCCCGCGCCGTGCGCCTGCAAGTCGGCGTGATAGCTCGAACGCACCATCGCGCCGACCGCCGCATGCGTGAAGCCCATCTTGTAGGCTTCCTCTTCGTACATCTTGAACGTGTCGGGGTGGACGTAGGCACGCACCGGCAGGTGGTGATCGGACGGCTGCAGATACTGGCCGATCGTCAGCATGTCGACGTCATGCGCACGCAGATCGCGCATGACCTGCAGGATTTCCTCTTCCGTCTCGCCCAGGCCCACCATCAGGCCCGACTTCGTCGCCACGTCCGGGTGCAGCGCCTTGAAATCCTTCAACAGCTTCAGCGAATGCGCGTAGTCGGAGCCGGGGCGCGCTTCCTTGTACAGGCGCGGCACCGTCTCGAGATTGTGGTTCATCACGTCGGGCGGCGCGGCGTTCAGGATCGACAGCGCGCGATCGAGACGACCGCGGAAGTCCGGCGTGAGGATTTCGATGCGAGTCTCGGGCGAGAGCTCGCGCACGTTGCGGATGCACTCGACGAAGTGATTCGCGCCGCCGTCGCGCAGGTCGTCGCGATCGACACTCGTGATCACGACGTACTTGAGCTTGAGCGCGGCAATCGTCCGGGCGAGGTTCAGCGGCTCGTCGACATCGAGCGGATCGGGGCGGCCGTGGCCCACGTCGCAGAACGGACAGCGCCGCGTGCACTTGTCGCCCATGATCATGAACGTCGCCGTGCCCTTGCCGAAACATTCGCCGATGTTGGGGCAGCTCGCCTCTTCGCACACCGTGTGCAGGTTGTGCTCGCGCAGGATCTGCTTGATCTCGGAGAAACGCGAACTGCCCGTGGCCGCCTTCACGCGAATCCACTCGGGCTTCTTGAGCTTCTCGATCGGCACGATCTTGATCGGAATACGCGCCGTCTTGGCTTGCGCCTTTTGCTTGGCGGTGGCGTCGTAAGCCGGCGCGGTGGAGGCGTCGTTCGGTTGGGCGGTAACGTCAGTCATTCGGTAGATCCAGTCGATGTGCGATGCGCGAAGGCGTCGTCGAGGTTGGCGGCAAGGCGCGCCGCCAGCGTACGGGCCACGTCGTCCCAGCCGCAAGCGACGCCGAGCGTCGCCATATCGACCGTTTCGAGCCCGGCATAGCCGCACGGGTTGATCGCGAGAAACGGCCGCAGGTCCATGTTCACGTTCAGGCTGACGCCGTGATAGCTGCATCCGTTGCGGATTCTGAGGCCCAGCGCCGCGATCTTCGCGCCCTCGTGCAGGCCGGCATGCGGCCCTGGCCCCACATAGATGCCGGGCGCGCCGGCCCGACGCACGCTCGCGAGATTATACGCCGCGAGGGTATCGATCACGGCGTCCTCGATCAGCGTGACGAGCTCGCGCACCATCAGGCGGCGGCGGCGCAAGTCGAGCAGCAGGTAGCCGACGATCTGGCCCGGGCCGTGATAGGTGATCTGCCCGCCGCGGTCGACCTTGACGAGCGGAATGGACGGATCGGCCGCCAGCAGATGGGCGGGATCGCCAGCCTGGCCCAGCGTGAAAACGGGGGGGTGTTCGACGAGCCACAGCTCATCAGGCGTCTCGCTCGTGCGTGCATCGGTGAACGCGCGCATGGCGGCGAAGCTTTCTTCGTACGACTGCACACCGCGCCAGATCACGTTCAGCGGCGGGCACTGGGGGGCCGGCGCGCTCGCGTGAGGCGGGGTGCTGGCTTGCGCAACGACCGACGGGACGGGCGGCGAGGAAACGGATTCGGAAACCGGCTCAGCACACATGATCGCGGCAGTTTACCGGAATCGGGCGCACCGCGCCCGAGCGGGTCACGCGCGGCAAAACACCTCACGGCATATAAGCCACGCGCTTTCGCGGCCGAGCGAGCCGTACCGCGCCGCGCCCGGCCTCCATGCTCATACTGTGCGCCACCCTCCGCGCCACTGCGCGGCGAGACGCTCGATCTGCGTCGCAAACCAGTCGCGCGCGACAGCACTGCGAGCCAAAGGAGCACTAAACGCGACCTGGGCCGGCTTTGAGCTGCAAACGCTGAGCCACAGCCGCTCGCCGCGCCGCAGGACCAGCGACTCGCCATCGGCCAGCAGGTAGTCCTCGATGTCGTTGCTGCGCGTGACCCACACGCAAGCGCCGCTGACGCGCAAGCGCGTGCTGTGCGCAATCATCATCGGCACGGTTTCGTTAGGTTCGACTTCGAACGTGATGCTTGAGGAAATTTCTCGCATGATCGGCTCCACCAAAGTATCTATCGATGGCTAGAATCGTAATCACCGCAAGGATCAGCGTAAAACGATCAATTCTCACGCCTATGTGAGATAAATTCACTAATATGGATCTGAGACAACTGCCGGCGCTCAATGCGTTGAAGACCTTCGAGGCCGCGGCCCGTCACGAGAGCTTTTCGCGAGCCGGAGACGAGCTGTTCGTCACGCACGGCGCCGTGAGCCACCAGATGCGCGCGCTCGAGCGCGAACTCGGGGTCGCCCTGTTCGCGCGCGACGGCAAGCGCGTGCGGCTCACCGATGCGGGCAGACGCTACGCGAAGGACGTGCGTGCGGCGTTGATGGTGCTGGCCGACGCCACCCGCGAAGTGCGCTTGGGCCATCGCGAGCGGCGGCTGGTCGTGTCGTCGGTGTCGGCGCTGTCGGCGCGTTGGATCACGCCGCGCATCGGCCGCTTCATCGAACGCCATCCCGAGATCGATCTCGAGCTCGTCTCGACCAACGCCCTAGCCGATTTCGCACGCGACGACGTGGACGTGGCGATCCGCTTCGGTTCCGGCCGGTACGCCGATCTGCACAGCGAGCTGCTGCTCGAAGAGGTCTACTTCCCCGTGTGCTCGCCGAACCTGAACGGCGGACAGCTGCCGCGCACCCCGGCCGAGCTCGCGCACCTGAACCTGCTGCGCTCGGACGACGGGCTCTGGCGCACATGGTTCGACGCGGCAGGCGTGCCCGACGTCGTGGAACCGCGACGTGGCGTGCTCTATCAGGATTCGTCGAATTTGTTGCAGGCCGCGATCGACGGTCAGGGCGTCGCGCTCGTGCGCCGCTCGATTGCGATGGAGGCGATTGAAACGGGCGGACTCGTGCGGCTGTTCGCGATCGACGGACCCAGCCCGTGGAGCTATTACTTCGTGTGTCCGCCGCCGCTATTGGCAAGCCCGCGCGTGCAAGCGTTCCGCGATTGGCTCTGGGAAGAGGTGGAGGCGTTTCGCGCCCGTTATGCCGGCGCTTGAGCGCAGGTGAGCGCGCTCTCCCGCGCAAGCGGACGGCAGCGGACGAAACGCCCGCTGCCGCGATGCTTGGTCGTCCTTAGAGAACGACCGACACCATCGGATGGCCGGTCAGCGCGCGATAGATGTCGTCGAGTTGGGCACGGTTCACCGCGTGCACCGTCACGGTCACCCCGACATAGTTGCCGCCGCTCGAGGCCCGTACCTCGACGCGCTCGGCGTCGAAAGTGGGGTCGAACTGACGCACGACCGCGACGATCGTGTCGGTAAAGTCAGGGTGCGACTTGCCCATGACCTTGATCGGAAAGTCGCACGGAAACTCGATCAACGATTCGTCCGATGGGCCCATAGCCTTCTCCGTCATAGCAGTCACTTCTTCTTGCCGAACATCAGCATCAGCGAATCCCAGACGCGGCCGCCGATGCCGGCCTGCGGCACCTCTTGAAGCGCGACGATCGGGAATTGCGCAAGCGCCTTGCCGTCAGCCACGATCTGCACCGTACCCACCGGCTGGCCGTTCGCGATCGGCGCGATCAGCGGCGCGTTCAAGGTGATTTGCGGCTTGACCTTGTCGCCCATGCCGCGCGGCACCGTCACGTATTGATCGGTCTTGACGCCGACGGACACCGTATCGGCCTTGCCCTTGTACACGCGCGACGCCTGCACGGGCTGATTGGCCTTGAACAGGCGCACCGTGTCGTAGGCGCTATAGCCGTAGTTCAGCATCTTCATGCTGTCCTCGACGCGATCGTGCTCTTTCTGCTCGCCCATCATCACGCTGACCAGACGACGCGACGCATCGGCCGTGCCCGGCACCGAGCGCTTGGCCGACGCGATCAGGCAGTAGCCGGCCGCTTGCGTGTGGCCCGTCTTCAGGCCGTCGACGGACGAATCGAGCCACAGCAGACGGTTGCGGTTCGGCTGCTTGATCTTGTTGTACGTGAATTCCTTGACCGAAAAGATGTTGTAGTACTCGGGGAAGTCGCGGATCAAGTGCGCCGACAGCGTCGCGAGATCGCCCGCCGTCGTGTAGTGCTGCGGATCGGGCATGCCGTTCACGTCGGCATAATGCGTACCCTTCATGCCGAGACGCTGCGCCTCGGTGTTCATCATGTCGACGAAGTGCGCCTCGCTGCCGCCGACGAGTTCGGCCAGCGCGATCGCGGCATCGTTGCCCGATTGGATGATCATGCCGTACACGAGGTCGTGCACCGTGACGGGCTTCTCGGCTTCGATGAACATGCGCGATTCGTCGTTGCGAACACGGCGCACGGCCAGGCTCGGCGTGACCATCTGGTCCATCGAGATCTTTTTCGTCTGCAGCGCTTCGAAGACGAGGTACGCCGTCATCAGCTTGGTCAGCGAGGCCGGTTCGACGCGCTCGTCGGCGTTACCCGATGCGAGCACCTGATTGGCCGTGGCATCGACGAGCACCCACGAGTGCGCGTTGACGGCCGGCGGCGGCACCTGCGCCGAAGCAGCCGGCGCGTAGGCGACGGCGGCCGCGACCGCTGCCGCGGCTAGCAGGCCGACCGGTACGGTGCGGCCGATTGGTTCGGAAATAAGGGACGAGGCAAACGACGGGATGCCGGGGAAGGTAGAACGCATAGATCGATTCGTGCAGATAGAGCATTGCGCGCGATGCGCGCGACAGGGGAGCGCCAGCGAGGGACAGGCGACGCGCCGTCAGCACCGCGAAACAGCAATCGATGCGGTCGGTGCGGCGCCCGTTGGACTGGCGGCGACGCGTTTCGGTTCACGCGAACACCGTAACGGCGATCGACTCCCGCTCGACATCCGCCCCGGCGGACAGGGCAGGCGGAAAGTCGCGTCGACGCGTGGCGGCGCGCAAAAAAATTGCGCCCATTATACGCGGCGCGTCGCCGCGAATTTTCATTTTAGACGGACCTGTATGCGTGAATGCAACGCGCGCCGGTCGTGAGCGCTCAACGCCATGCGTCGACGACGATGCGCTTGAGCACGTGCAACTTTCGGTGCAGGAAATGTTCCGCACCCGGAATCACGATGACCGGCAGTTCCTGCGGCCGAGCCCAGTCGAGCACGGACGTCAGCGGCACCGTATCGTCGATTTCGCCGTGAATGACGAGCGTGTTCTCGGGCACGGGCGCCACTTCCCAACGGCTCGCAGCCGTGCCGACGAACACCAGGCGCTCGATGGATTCGCCCGCCTCGCGCAGCGTGGCGGCCACGTGCGACAGCACATAGGTGCCGAACGAAAAGCCCGCGAGCACGAGCGGCAGCTCACGTTGCCCCGGCTGTGCACGCATGTGAGCGATCACGGCGAGCAGATCGTCGCGCTCGCCGATGCCGTTGTCGTGCTCCCCCTCGGTCCCGCCCACGCCACGAAAATTCGAGCGGTACGTCGTGTAACCGAGCTGCACGAGCGTGCGCGCGAGCGTCTGCGCAACTTTGTTGTCCATCGAGCCGCCGAACAGCGGGTGCGGATGGGCCACGAGCGCGAGACCGCGCGCCGGGGCCGTCTCGTCGCGCACGCTATCGGGCACGTCGAGCGCGACCTCGATCCTCCCGACCGGACCGTCGATCAGGAACTTCTTCGTCTGAGCATTCATCGCGATACCGCCGTTCGTTCAACGATCGATCAGCAATCGCTCGACGACCTTACCGTTCGCCAAATGGGAATCGACGATCTCGTCGATGTCGGTCTCGTCGACGTACGTGTACCAAGTCCCTTCCGGATACACGACGACGGTCGGTCCTTGCTCGCAGCGATCGAGGCACCCGGCCTTGTTGATGCGCACCTTGCCGGGGCCCGACAGGTCCAGTTGCTTCACGCGCTTCTTGGCGTGTTCCTGCATCGTCTGCGCGTTGCAGTTGGCGCAGCTCGGGCGTTCGGCGCCGGGCTCGCGCTGATTGGTGCAGAAAAAGACGTGGTACTTGTAGAAGGAATCCATGTTCTCGCGGAATGTCGGGATGTGGAGGGTGCGGGCGAGGCGCGGTGCAATGTGTCGCGTCGTCGCGCGGTGAGCCCGCCGGTATGCAGAAAAGATCGGGCTGATTATAGCGACCGCCGCACACGTTCGCTGATGCACAGACCGGCACGCTCGATGAATCGAACAGACCGATCACTCCAATACCACGCATGCGTCCGTCACGGCGTGCTGGCGAACGTCTGCATGCCGAGCCACGCGACGAGCTGCGCGACGAATTCATCGCTTGCCACAGCCAGCGCATGCACCCCGCCGGCCGCGTTCGGGAGGTCGGCCGGCGCACGCGCGACGAACGTGCGCTGCGCCAGCACTTTTCCCGCGCGCGAAAGCGTGACACGCGCGGTGAGCGCGCCAATGCTCTGCCCTTCACTGTCGAACACCTGTTCGAACTGTTCGAGATCGACCGTCAGCAGCGGCGCATCGACAGCCTCCCCGCCTGCGAGCACCGCCCCTTGCGCGGCCAGTGCCGCGCGCACGCGCTGCGTGAGGAGCAGCGCGGGTGTCATCGTCCAATGGCTGTTCGCGTAGGCCGCCGTGCGCCGCGGGTCCGCATAGCTGAGACGATAGAGGATCGCATCGCTGTCGAGCGCATGCGATGCGCGTACCTCGAACACGCGCATCGTCACCGGCAGCTTGTCCGCGGAAGGAGGCACGGCCGCGGCCGGCCCCAGATCGAAGCGAACGTTCGAGACAGCCGCCGGCGTGCCGAACGAACACGCGGCGAGCAAGGCGCAGGCGCCGAGCGTGCAGGCCAGCGCGACGCGCATGAACCGCCCCGCGAAACGATCGAGTCGAGCTCGAGCTTGCATAGTCGTCATTCCTTTGCGATCCCATTCAGCGCGCCGGATGGTCGGCACCCGGCCACTTGAAGCCGGGCTCGCCCGGCCCCGGCGCCGCACCAGCCACCCCGAACAGCACGCTCTTCGGGCTCGTGCTGAACACGTCGGCCGCGCGATCGACCGAGCGCGCCGCACCGCCCACGTCGGCTGCGAGCGCGCTCATGCGCGGCAGCGTTTCGTAGTCGAGACGTGCCGACATGCCCTGCAACGCCGAATCCATCTGCCCGACAGCCGCGCCCGCCCGATCGGCCGCGGCACCGATCTTGTCGAGGTTCGACACGAGCGGGCCGCCCGGCGCATTCAGATTCGTCACCAGCGTGTTCGTCGACGCGAGCGTGCGTTGCAGTGCGCTCAATGTTGCCGGCATCTGCTGAGCGGCCGGGCCCGCCTGCTGCGCCAGCACGGTCACCGCGTCGGCCGCGTGCTGCAGGCTGGCGGCCGTCGCGATCAGCTGCTTGCGCGTGTCGGCCGAGAGCATCTCGTCGACGTGCCCCGCCACGCTCTGCAGCTCGCGCAACAGTACGTCGCCGCGCTCTTGCAGCTGATCGAGCAGGCCAGGCCGCATCGGCAACTGCGCGACGTGCTTCACCGACGACGGCACGGGTGTCAAATCGCTTCCGGTGTCGTCGAGCTGCACGAACGCGATGCCGGTCACCCCCTGCAGGCCGAGGCTGCCGTACGTCGAGCGCGTGATCGGCGCCGCCTTGTCGACGAGGATGCGGATCACGATCTGCCCCGGATGCTCGCGATCGAAGCGAATCGACTCCACCTTGCCGACCTCGAGCCCGCGATAGCGCACATCGGCATCGGTCGACAGGCCCGTCACGTTCGTGCGCGAGATGAGGTCGTACGGCACGCGCACCACGTGATCGAAGTTGAACCAGAACGCGGCAACGCCGATCGCGACCGTCAAGCCGATCGCGAAGAGCCCCGCCATGAATGCATGTGACTTGTTTTCCATGCGCAACTGTCCTCGTTCCCCGTTAGGCTGCCCGCCGCGTGCCCGGTTCGTGTCGCCGCACGCGCGTCATAGCGATACCTCCGACGATGCCGAGGCGAGCGCGGCCGGCGGCAATTTCGCGCGGCGCTCGGGCGGCAAGGCCTGCAACGCGCGCCGGCCGCGCCGCCCGAGAAAAAACTCGCGGATGAACGGATGATCGACGCCCGCGGCCTCCTCGACGCTCGCCGCGACGAGCACCTTGCGGTCGGCGATCACCGCCACGCGCGTCGACAGCGACGTCATCGTGTCGAGATCGTGCGTGACCATCACGACTGTCAAGCCGAGCGCACGATGCAGCGTCGCGATGAGCTCGACGAACTCCTCCGACGACTGCGGATCGAGCCCGGCGGTGGGCTCGTCGAGAAACAGCAGCTCGGGCTCGAGCGCGAGCGCACGGGCGATGCCCACGCGCTTGACCATGCCGCCCGACAACGCGGCCGGCATCTTCGACGCGTGCTTGCACGGCAGCCCCACCATCTCGAGCTTGAGCATCACGATGTCGCGCAACAGCGCCCGCGGCACGCGTCCGAGTTCGCGCAGCGGCTGCGCGATGTTGTCGAACACCGACAGCGACGAGAACAGCGCGCCTTGCTGAAACAGCATGCCCATGCGGCTGCGCATGAGCCGCGCCGTGTGTGCGTCGATGCTCGCCGTATCCTGGCCGAACACGCGGATCGTGCCCGATGTCTGCCGCTCGAGCCCTAGAATCTGGCGCACGAGCGTCGTCTTGCCGGAGCCCGAGCCGCCGACGACCGCCACGATCTCGCCGCGCCGCACATCGAAGTCCAAATGCTCGTGAATGACGGTGCGGCCGTAACGTTTGGTCAAGCCGACCACCTCGATCACGTGCTCGGCAATGGTCGGCGGCGGCCGATCGCGTACGGCAGCGGATAGCGGCGCAATCATCGCAGCCCCACATTCTGAAACACGATCGCGAAGATCGCATCGGCCAGGATCACGACCGTGATCGCCGTGACCACCGACGACGTCGTGCCAGCCCCGAGACTTTGCGAGTTCGGCTTGATGCGAAAGCCGAAGTGGCAACCGACGATCGCGATCAGCATGCCGAACGCGACACCTTTGCCCAAGCCGATCCACAGATTCTCGATCGGCACGACGCTGGGCAGCGCGCGCACGAAAAAGACGAAATCGATGCCGAGCACGAGCCGTGCGGCAATCGCGCCGCCGATCAGCGCGATGACGTTGGTCCACATGACGAGCAGCGGCATCGCGATCGCAAGCGCCACGACACGCGGCAAGATGAGCCGCAGACCGTGCGAAATGCCCATCACGCGCATCGCGTCGAGCTCTTCGGTCACGCGCATGACGCCGATCTGCGCCGTGATCGCCGAACCCGAGCGGCCCGCGACGAGAATCGCCGCCAGCACGGGACCGAGTTCGCGGATCACAGAGAGGCCGAGAATGTTGACGATGTACTGGTTCGCCCCGAACAGACGCAGCTGCTGCGCGGACAGGTAGCTCAGCACGATGCCGATGAGGAACGCGACGAGCGCCGTGATCGGCAGCGCCCTCGTGCCCGACTGGTAGACGTTGGCCGAGATTTCCGTCCACGGCGCGCTGGCCGGGCGGCGCAACACCCTCAGCGCATCGAGCACGACGCGTCCGAACATCGTGATGCCGCCCGTCACGTGATCGGCGAACCGGAAGATGGCCAAGCCGAGCGCCGTGATCAGGTCGATGCGCTCGACGGGCTCAGGCTCCTCGCGTTGCGTCTCGAGCAGCGCGATACGGGCGAAGATGTCGCGCTGCGTCTCGGTCAGCGCGACGTGCTCGGGCAACTTGCGCCCCCAGACCCGCCACAGGGCCTGACCGCCGACGTGATCCATGCGCTCGATGTTCGCCAGATCCCAGCGCGCCGCCGTGGCGTGCGCGAGCGCGGCAAGACGCGTCGACGCGCCGCTGCGTGCGCGATCGCGCGCGAGCGCCAGCGCCGTCCATTGGCCGGACAGGCGCACGAGCGGGCCGGGGCTGCCGGCGTCGACTTGCAGACCAGGAGGCGTATCGAAGTCCACGTGGATGAAGAGCGCAGCGATGAACTGGGGTCATTGTAGCCAAGGCGGTGCGTTGCCCGCAGCGACTCGATATCCCGCCGCTCCGGGGACGCTCGGCGACTGCCTCGACGTGCCACATTGAGCGCTGAAGCGAGGCTATGGTGCGGCCCTACTACTACAATACGCATCATGACCGACCTCACTTCCTCTTCGCAGCCGGCAATACCGTCAGCGCCCGACTGGGGCATCGACCGCGCGCGCGTGCTGGCCCGCGCGCCGCATGCCGTCACGGCTTGCACCCTCGAGATCGTCGAGCAAACGGCCTCCACGAATTCCGATCTGATGGCGCGCGTGAAGGCGATGCCGCGCGAAAGCGTGCCGCCCGGCATCCAGGCCGTGCGTGTCGCCTATCTGCAGACGGCCGGGCGAGGTCGTCAAGGCCGCGTGTGGCATGCGGCACCGGGGCACACGCTGATGTTCTCGCTCGCCTGCGTGCTGCCGCGCACACTGAGCGGCCTGGCCGGCTTGAGCCTGGCCGTAGGTGCGGCACTCGTCGAAGGGCTGCGCACGCTGCCGCTCGACGACCGCTCGCGCATCGCGCTCAAATGGCCGAACGACGTGCTGCTCGACGGCGGCAAGCTCGCCGGCATCCTCATCGAAACGGCGTGGAGCACGCCTGCGGCATGCGCGGTCGTGATCGGCGCCGGCATCAATGTGCGGCACGACGAAGCACTGCTGGCACACTTGGCTGCCAGCGCCGCCAATGTGCCGGCGCAAGCGCGCGCGACTCCGCCCGCCGCCCTCTCGCAGGCGCTGCCCGACGCGAACCTGACCGATACGCTCGGTGCCGTGCTCGAGGCGCTCGCCGCCATGCTCGCGCGCTTCGGCGAGACGGGCTTCGCGCCGTTTCGCGGAGACTGGCATGCTTGCCACGCGTATGCGGACCGTGACGTCGTGCTGCTCGAGCACGGCAAAGAAGTGCTGCGTGGCCGCGCGCTCGGCGTCGACGAAATCGGCCAATTGCTCGTCGCCACAGCCGACGGTGTACAAGCGGTGGCCACGGGCGACGTCTCGCTGCGCCTCGCGCCCTCGACGCCATGAAGCCACGCGCCCCGTTTCTGCTCGTCGACGCCGGCAACAGCCGCATCAAATGGGCGCTCGTCGATGCGCAAGGGATCACCGTCGAACAAGGCGCGTTCGACCATGCCGATGCGGATGCGAAGCCGGATACCCGCCCGGTCGACGAACCGGCGTGGCAGTCGCTGCCGGCGCCGGGCAGCGCATGGATTTCGAACGTGGCCGGCGACGCCGTGGCCGCCCGGCTCGCGGCGCTCCTCGACGCACACTGGCCCGCCCTGCCCCGCACGACGATTCGCGCATGCGCACACCAATGCGGCGTGACGAACGGCTATGAGCAGCCGCAGCAGCTCGGCAGCGACCGCTGGGCCGGTATGATCGGCGCGCACGCGGCATTTGCGGGCGAGCATCTGCTGATCGCCACGTTGGGCACCGCCACGACGCTCGAGGCGCTGCGCGCCGACGGCACGTTCACGGGTGGCTTGATCGCTCCCGGATGGGCGTTGATGATGCGCTCCCTCGGCGATCACACGGCACAGTTGCCAACGCTGGCGGCCGATTCGGCACGCGAACTGGTCGGCGATGCGCGTGCCCACCGCTGGTTCGCAACCGACACGCGCGCCGCGATTTCGTCGGGCGCGCTGCTCGCCCAGACGGGCCTCATCGAACGCGCGTGGCACGAGCTATGCCGCGCCTGGGATGCCCCGGTGCGGCTCGTGATCGGCGGCGGGGCGGCGCCCGAAGTGACGCATGCGCTATTGGTGCCGTACACGCGGCACGACGGCCTCGTGCTGGCCGGACTCGCGCTGATCGCAAGACAAGCCGCGGCAACTTAGGCCGCCCGATGCCGTCTGATCCTTTTTACGGAGAGATTCACGATGTTGCGTTGGCTGATCGTCATCCTGCTGCTCGCCAACCTGGTTGCATTCGCGCTGGCGAGCGGCATGCTGGGCGCGCTGCCCGCCTCGGGCGCGCGCGAGCCCGACCACCTGAACCATCAGGTCCATCCGGAATGGCTGAAGACGCGACCGCTGTCGGCGGCCGAAGCCGGCGATCAGGCCGTCGTCGGCCAGCCGGCACCGGCGCCGGCCATCGCGGCTTCGGCGCTGAGCGGCTGAGCGGCTGAGCGAATAGGGAAATGAGGTAGACCAGAGAAGCAGCTTGCCCCGGCCGACAGGCCGGCATGCGTCACGCGCCGTGCGCGCGGACCTTCTTCAGCAGCGCTGTCGTCGAGCGCTCATGCTCGAACGCAATGGCGAGTGCCCGCCCGCCCCAGCCGCGCACGAGCGCGGATTCGGGCAACGCATCCATGTCGTAATCGCCACCCTTGACGAGGATGTCGGGCCGCACGGCCGCGATCAGGTCGACCGGCGTCTGCTCCTCGAAGCGCACGACCCAGTCGACGCTCTCGAGCGCCGCGAGGAGTGCCATGCGGTCGTCCTCGCGGTTGATCGGGCGGTCATCGCCCTTGCCGAGCATGCGCACCGACGCGTCGCTGTTCACACCGACGATCAGGCACGCACCGAGCGCCTTGGCCCGCGCGAGATAGGTCACGTGCCCGCGATGCAGGATGTCGAACACGCCGTTCGTGAAAACGACAGGCGCGGACATCGAGGCACGCCGTGCAACGAGTGCCTCGCGCGTGAGGATCTTGCGTTCGAAGAATTCGGACATGACGACAGCGTCAGGCGGGCTGATGCTCGGCCGGGCCCTGCTGCGATTGCAGACGTGCCGTCACTTCCTTGCGGTAGCGGTTCAGTTCCTGCGCCGTCGTGAACGTGCGCTCGAACAGGATCGACAGGTTATGCAGAATGCGTTCGACGACCTTCTTCTCCCAGCCGTCGTCGAAGCGGATCTGCTCGTCGAGCCAGCGCTCGAGCCACTCGGGGTCGGGCAGACGCGACTGCACGGTATCGCGCGGGAACAGATCGCGGTTCACATGCAGGTTCGTCGGGTGCAGCGGCTTTTCGGTGCGACGCGCCGACGCCATCAGCACGCCGATCTTCGAGAACGCCGCGCGCGCCACGTCGCCGCAGTTGACGAGCGCCTTCTTCATGTAGCGCAGATACGCGCCGCCGTGACGGGCCTCGTCGCGCGAGATTGTTTCGTAGATGTGCTTGATGACCGGCTCGGTATGCCACTCGGCGGCACGGCGATACCAGTGGTTCAGACGGATTTCACCGCAGAAGTGCAGCATCAGCGTCTCGAGCGGCGGCGCCGGATCGAACGCGAAGCGCACGGCATGCAGTTCTTCTTCGGTCGGCATGAGCTCGGGCTTGAAGCGGCGCAGATACTCCATCAGGACCAGCGAGTGCTTTTGCTCTTCGAAGAACCACACGCTCATGAACGCGGAGAAGTCGCTGTCGTCGCGATTATCGCGCAGGAACATCTCCGTGGCGGGCAGCGCCGACCACTCGGTGATCGCGTTCATCTTGATCGTCGTCGCCTGCTCGTCAGTGAGCAGGGACGCATCGAACTTGTCCCAGGGGATGTCCTTCTCCATGTCCCATCGGACCGATTCGAGCGATTTGTAAAGTTCCGGATAAAGCATGGTGTTCATAGTCCCACCCCTGTTCTGCCTTTGCGACTCGCCTGATTTCAACGTTTCAACTATTGCTGCGAGCAAGCCGATAGGCGCGCAAGCGCAGCAAAGTTTGTGATTTTACGCGGTAATTGTCTCCGCCAATTGACGAAGCTCAAAGCCCATTCCCGCGACAGTTGTCCGCCTGCGGAGCGCACGTTCATCATCGCCGGGAATCGGACGGCCCGTTGCGGGAACGCAAGGCTCGCCCCGTGGCGCCGAGCCTTCAGGTCTTTGCTCGCGCGGGCGGCGGCGAGACGAAACTGCCGCGATCATGGTTTTCGTTGGGTGCGCCCACGGATCGAAAGCTTTCGAATGATAGCACGTGGACCTTTCAGGACCGTTCATGCCCACGTCGTACCTCGCTTCGCTTCAACGCCCCGTGCGACTGCCTTGCGCATCGACGCCGATCTTCGGCTCGGCACTAGGGTGATTGCCACCGTTACCATCGCCATTGCCGTTGCCGTTCGCGCCGGACCGGCCTTGCGCGTTCGCATGCGTGCCGTGATTGGCCGTGGCGATCCACGCAGCCAATTGCTCGCGACGCGCGAGCGCGTCGCGGTAGCCGAGCTCGATCAGCTCGCGCGCGAACTCGGCCTCGAACAGCAGGTAGCTCGCGAACGAGGCCCCCGCCGCACGGTTGCCGCCGACCGCGCCGAGCAGTCCGCGCACCGTCAGCGGCAGCCGCTTCAGATGCTGCACGGCCAGCACCTCGATGCGCTCGCTCGGCGCGATCGGCAACACGTCGATGTGCCGCCAGCCGCTTTCCGGCTCCACCTGCTGCGGCAAATGATCGATCACGTTGTTGATGTGTTCGATACGCTCGATATCTGCGCCGATCGAATCGAGGAAGACGCTTGCCATCACCTGCTGGCCGATCTGCGCGAGCGACGGATAGCCGCGTTCGTCGGGCACGGCCACCGGCACCTCGGGACGCGGGGCAGCCGCGCCGAGCACGACGATGCGTTGCGCACCGAAATGGATGGCCGGGCTCAGCGGCGCGATCTGGCGGATCGAGCCGTCGCCGAAATACTCGACACGGCCGTCGAGTTCGAGCGGCACGGCGGGAAAGATGAGCGGAATGGCCGCCGACGCCAGCAAATGCTCGGGCGTAAGCGCCACCATGCGCGCCCCGCGCTGGGCACGGCGCCACGCCTGGATCGGCTCGGCGGCCTGGTAGAACGTCAGATGGCGTCCACTCGAATAACTGAGTGCCGTAATCGACAATGCATGCAGCGCCCGTGCATCGAGCACCTCCTGGATGCGATGAAAGCTCAGGGCATCGCGCAGCAAGTGCACTAGCGGGCCGTTGTCGAACAACGCGCGCGGGGTGCGCCGCACCGCCCAGCCGAAACTCATTGCGGCGAGCCAGCGCGCCCCGGCCGCCGCGACGCCGGGCCAGTCCGTCCGGTAGACCTGGCCCGGGCGGATGTGCGACCAGAAATCGATGAGCCGATCGACGCCATGCGCGAAGTCGTCGGCATGACTCGCGATCGAGGCCGCGTTGATCGCGCCCGCCGACGTGCCGCAGATGACGGTGAACGGCGAAGAGCGCCGTTCGGGGTCGACGTCGTGGGCGATCTCGACGAGCGCCTTCAGCGCGCCGACCTGGTAGGCGGCACGCGCGCCGCCCCCCATCAGGACGAGCGCGAGCCGCACGGAGCGTCAGGACTCGGTGATGGCGAAGCGCCGCGGGTGCGCGCCCTGATCAAAGCGACCCTACTCACTTCGACTGCGACGACGAAGCGGCCGGGCCACGCGGCTTGCCGGCCGACTTGCGCGGCGCGGCGCGTTTCGCGGCGGGCTTGGCCGCGGCGCCTTTGGGACCTGCCGCCCCCGCGGTCTCCCCCGCCCCGGTCGCGCTGCGCTCCCGTGAACCCGCGTTGCGCGCGCCCGGCTTGCCGGCCGCGCTCGCCGCCTCGGCCGTGCCGGGCTGTGTCATCGCGAACGAGGCGAGCTGATTGAATTGCGATTGCAACAGGTTCCACCAGGCCGACGGATCGAACTGCGCGGCTTGTGCAGCCGCGCCGGCCTCTGCCGCGCCGCCCGTCTGTGCCTGGTCGGCATCGGCAGCCGCTGAGCCGGTCGCGCTGGCGGCCCCTGACGACCACGGCGACGGCGAAGCCGACTCTGTCGAAGACGATGCCGGCTGCGACATCGACGCCTGCGCGAACGCACCGAACGCACGCAGCGTCGAGAGCGTCGCGCGTTGCACCTCGAGCGCCTGAATCGCCGATTGCAGCATGTTCAGGTTCAGCTTGAGCCATTGCTCGACGGCCCGCATGTCGGTGATGCGCTTGTCGAGCTCTTCGACGTTCATGAGCGGCGTCATCAGGTCCGACATCGCCGCGAGCGGCGAGCCCATCCCCTGCGCAGTGCCCGGGTTCATGCCCGGAAACGCCGCGCCGAACGGCGTGAGCCGCATCATGTCCCACATCTTGTCGAGCATTTCAGCGGGTGGAAAACCCGGGAAGCCAGGAAAAGGCTTCTCGCCAGCGGTTTCGGTCATTTGCGTCTGTCCTCCCTTGCGAGCGAATCGAACGGAAAGAAAATGGGCGCGAGCGCTTCAGCGTGATCGCATGCGCTTCGCCACGTGACGGCGCTCAGAACGCGTCGCCGTTGTCCGGAAACTCGGGCGCGCGCCGCTCGCGCAGCGAACGAATGCCCTCGTGCACGTCCGGCCCCGAAAAGCCCATGAATTCGAGCGCGAGCGACGCATCGAACGTCGGTCCTGCCATGCGCAGCCAGTTGTTCAAGGCGTACTTGGTCCAGCGGATGGCCGTTTGCGAGCCTTGCGCGAGCCGCGTCGCCACTTCGAATGCCTTGGGCAACAACGCCTGCTCGTCGACGGCCAGCGAGACGAGGCCGATGCGCTCCGCCTCGACGCCGCTCACGGCCTCGCACAGCAGCAAGTAGTACTTGGCCTTGGCCATGCCGCACAGCAACGGCCAGACGATGGCCGCGTGATCGCCAGCGGCGACGCCGAGGCGTGTGTGCCCGTCGATGATGCGCGCGTCGTTCGCGGCGATCGACACATCGGCGAGCAAACCCGCGACGAGCCCTGCGCCGACGGCCGGCCCGTGCATCGCCGAAACGATCGGCTTGCTGCAGTTGATGACGTTGTAGACGAGGTCGCGCGCCTCGCGCCACACGCGTGCGCGCACCTCGAAATGTTCGGCCATCTGCTCGACGAGCCCGAGGTCGCCACCGGCCGAAAAGCCTTTGCCTTCCCCGCGGATGATCGCCACGCGCGTGGCCGGGTCGCGATCGATGTCGCGCCAGATATCGGCGAGCTCGCGGTGCATGTCCGCGTCGGCCGCTGCGAGGTTGCTGCGGTTCATGCCCTCGCCGCTCATCACGACTTCCAGCACGCCGTGCGGATGACGCTGCAGACGCAGCGATCGATAGTGGGCGTAGCAGGCAAGGTCGCTCATGTGAGGCTCGGGGCTCGTCGTGTCGGTCATGCGTCGTGGCTCCTGTCGAATGAGATTCATGAATGGCCGCTGCTGCTTGCCACACCGTCAGGCGCCGCCGGTCTGCCCGCCCAGTGTAGGCCGCCGGGCCGTTCGTGCGGCATCGGGCGAAACCCGGCGACTCGTGCTGGCCGTGCGGACTTTAGCTCGTCTGATCGAGCGGCGCCACCGCTTGCTCGATCGCACCGAAGATCGACTTGCCCGCTTCGTCGAACATCTCGATCTTGACGGTGTCGCCGTACTTCATGAATTCCGTTTGCGGCGTGCCGTTGGCGATCGTCTCGAGGCAGCGCTTCTCGGCGATACAGCAATAGCCGAGCTTCGCGTCCTTGTTCGAGACCGTACCCGAGCCGACGATCGAACCCGCGCGCACGTTGCGCGTCTTCGCGATATGCGCGATCAGTTGGCCGAAGTGGAACACCATGTCGGTGCCGGCATCGGGCTGGCCGACCTTCTTGCCGTTCCAATGCACGATCATCGGCCGGTGCACGCGCCCCTCGCGCCAATGATCGCCGAGCTCGTCGAGCGTCACCGCGACCGGCGAGAACGCCGTAGCCGGCTTGCTTTGGAAGAAGCCGAAGCCTTTGGCGAGTTCGGCCGGAATCAGATTGCGCAGCGACACGTCGTTCACGAGCATCAAGAGCCGCACACCTCTGAGCGCCGCATCGGGCGTGGCGCCCATCGGCACGTCGCTCGTGATGACCGCCACTTCGGCCTCGAAGTCGATGCCGAATGCCTCCGAAGGACAGACGATGTCCTCGCGCGGGCCCAGGAAGTCGTCGCTGCCACCCTGATACATCAGCGGGTCGGTCCAAAACTCGGGCGGCATCTCGGCACCGCGTGCGCGCCGCACGAGCTCGACGTGATTGACGTAGGCCGAGCCGTCGGCCCATTGGTAGGCGCGCGGCAGCGGCGCCATGCAGTCTTTCGCGTCGAAGGCGAACGTGTTGCGCGCGCGGCCATGATTCAGCGCGTCATAGAGCTCGGCCAGTTGCGGCGCGTAAAACGGCCAGTCGTCGAGGGCGCGCTGCAGCGTCGGCGCGATGGCGTCGGCGATGGCCGCCGTGCGCAGATCACGGGACACGACGATCAGTTGCCCGTCGCGCGAGCCGTCCTTCAGCGTGGCAAGTTTCATAGGGGTCGGAGCATGTAGTGACGATAGAGGGAATCTATTTTACGATGGTGAATTCACTGCCTGGGCGTCGTCGTGCCAAAGCCTGCCCCGCCGGGGTGAGGGCCGCATCGACGTAGCCGTCGGCTTCACCGTGTAATTTCGCCGTGTAATTTTTCCGCGCCACGTCTTTTCGATGCCTGCCCCCCTCTCCGTCCGCTCCGATTCCGACCCGCTCGATGCCGCGCTCGAGCCGCTCGCCGATGCTGCCGATGACGCCAGCGATGGCGAGGAAAAAGCGCGTTCAGGCATTCAGTCGATCGAAGTCGGCTTTCGCCTGCTCGACGTGCTCACGCACGAGCCGCGCGCCATGATGCTGCGCGACCTCGCGGCGCGCGCAGGGATGAGCCCGGCCAAGGCGCACCGCTATCTGGTCAGCTTCCAACGCCTTGGCGTGGTCTCCCAGGACCCGGTCTCCGGCCGTTACGAGCTCGGCGGCTTTGCACTGCAAATGGGGCTGGCGAGGTTGGCGCGTGTGGACGGCGTGAAGCTCGCGCGCATCGCGCTGACGGCGTTGCGCGACCGGCTCGACACGACGGTCGGCATCGCCGTCTGGGGCAATCAGGGGCCGACGGTCGTGCATTGGATGGAATCGAGCCACCCGGCCAAGGCCTCGCTGAAGCTCGGCGATGTGATGCCGCTGCTCAGTTCCGCCACGGGACTGCTGTTTGCCGCCTACCTGCCGCGCAGCAAGACGCAACCGCTGATCGAGCGCGAGCTTGCCGACGCACAGCGTTTCGCCTACGGCAATGCACCGCGCACGCAGGACGAAGTCGAACGCGCGCTCGAGCAGGTGCGCGAGCACGGCGCCGCGCGTGTCGAAGGCATGTTGCTGCCGACCATTCACGCGTTTTGCATGCCCGTATTCGACGCCGTGGGCCAGCTGGCGCTGGGACTCATCGCGCTCGGCCATGAGGGCGTGTTCGACATCGCGTGGGATGGCGAGATCGCTTCCGCGCTGCGTGCATGCGCACACAAGCTCTCTTACGAGCTCGGCTACAGCCCTGAGCCGCGCTGAGCCGAACGGTCCGACGCGGCAGGAACATCGCCGCATCGTGCACGGTCCAACCCCGTGTTTTGCTTTAAGCGCCCCCGTAAATGCGGCGTTCTGCTGTATCTTTCATCCGTAGTCCATACGGAAAATTTCGTTGTTCGAACGATTGGAACGTCCGATCGATACCTCGACGTTGAACCGACCATGCCCTCTCCCATCGCCGCCACCGTTGCCTGCGCCGTGCCCGCCTGTCGGGTAGGCGCCGCGCGCGCGTGGCGTTGGGGTGTCGCGTTGTCGGCAACACTCGTGCTGCACACCGTGGCCGGAACCTGGATCGAGCGTCATCGCGACACGTTCGCGCCGACGAGGACCGCTCCGCCTGTCCAGGTGACGCTGCTCCAACCCGAGCGGATCGCGCAAGCAAACACGCCCGCCCCAGCACACAGTCCGGGCAGGGCTCGCGTGACGCACGTGCAGCGGCATATGCAACAGGCCGAACCGGTCTTGCAGGCGCTCGATGCGCAGGCCGCGGCGCCCGCTGCCGCGAGTGCGGCGGTGAGCACAGCGGCAGCAGCGAGTGCGGTCAAGGCGCCGGCCGCCAGCGTCACGGTGGCAGCCGCCGCCAACAGCACGAGCGTCAGTTCGGGCGTCAAATTCTCCGTCCCGCCCTCGGGCAATCTGCACTACGAGACGTTTTACAACGGTGTGCAGAACCAGCCCGGCACGATCCGCTGGCACAGCGACGACAACGGCTACGAGATGATCGTGTCGGTCCCGCTGCCGTTCGTCGGCACGTTTTCGTACGCGAGCCGCGGCCGCATCGATGCATTCGGCCTCGCACCGGTACGCTATGTGGAGCAGCGTGGCCGCCGTCCCGAAGACGTGACGACGTTCGATCGCGACGCAAAGCGGATTGCCTTTACGCGCACGGCGGCCACGCTCGCCCTGCCTGATGGTGCGCAGGACCGCTTCAGCATGGTGATGCAATTGGCGAGCCTCGTGCGCGGCGACCCGAACGCCTACACGCCCGGTGTCACACGCGCGTTTTACGTGGCCGACGACGACAGCGGTGAAACCTGGCCGATCGAGACGATCGGCGACGAAACGGTGCACACGGCAGACGGGTTTGTCCAGGCACGTCACTTCATGCGTCTGCCACGCCACGATGGCGATCGCCGACGCATCGATATCTGGCTGGCCCAATCGCTGGGCTGGCTGCCGGCGCGTATCGTCCAGACGGAACCGAACGGCGCACAGTTCGAACTGCTCTGGCGCGGCAAGCTGCTGCCACCAGGCGCGGAAAATGCACCCTCTGGATCTGAACCGACAGCGGATGATTCGTCCGACACGACGCCCTCGTCGGTATACGAAAAACCCTGAACGGCCGGCATGGGCAGCGTAGGGACGATCTTCACGTTTTCCCTCGCTGCTCGAACGTTTTGTATGGCCGGGGTCTAAACTTCAGGTCTACGATGCTTTATGTTTGTGTTTGTACGTGTACGTTTGTTTGTCCGTGTACGGTGGTTTTAAGCGTCGTTTAAGACCCACCCCTTGAAATTCCATACAACACGCTCCACGTATAAGGCGGAAGACGGCCAGGAGCCCATCGGAATAAGGAGTGTCGCCATGCAAATGATCTACAACAGCCCCAACTATTGTGTCGTCGAGTTTGCGCCGCAAGCCGGCCATCTTGCGATGAACGCGGGTGGCTACGAAATCGTAGACAAGAACACGCAGCGCGAAATCTTCATCGATGGCGCGATGGCGGCACGCTTTCGCGAACATGTCCGCAAACTGATCGAGGAAGAGCCGACACTCGACGAAGTCGACGAGTTTCTCGGCCAATTCGACAGCCTCATGACCCAGCCCGTCGTGCTGCACTGACCACCCCGCACGACGGCACCATACGACCCCGCCCGGCTCGCCGGGCGGGGTTTTCTTTTGGACGGCGGGTACGCGGCGACGCGTCCGGCGAGGTCTGACAGCTGCCGCTACAATGGCGGATTCCGACCATGCTCAGGCGCCATGCCTCGTTTGCCATGACCTCGTCCGCCTCTACCGCTTCGCCTGCCTTGCGTACCGACTACACCCGTGGCGCGGCACTGCCCGCATTGCTTGCTTCGCGCATCCTGATTCTCGACGGCGCGATGGGCACCATGATCCAGCGCTACAAGCTCGATGAAGCCGGCTATCGCGGCGAGCGTTTCAAGGATTTCGCGAGAGACATCAAGGGCAACAATGAACTGCTCTCGCTCACGCAGCCGCAAATCATCGGTGAGATTCACGAGCAGTATCTCGCGGCCGGCGCCGACATCATCGAAACGAATACGTTCGGCGCCACAGTCACCGCGCAAGCCGACTATGACATGCAGGAACTCGTGCGTGAGATGAATGTGGCCTCGGCGCAGCTTGCGCGCGCTGCATGCGACAAGTACTCGACGCCCGATAAGCCGCGCTTCGTCGCGGGCGCGATCGGGCCGACGCCGAAGACAGCCAGCATCTCGCCCGACGTCAACGATCCGGGCGCGCGCAACGTCACGTTCGACGAACTGCGCCAGGCGTACTACGAACAAGCGCAGGCGCTGCTCGAAGGCGGCGCCGATCTGTTCCTCGTCGAGACGATCTTCGACACGCTGAACGCGAAGGCCGCGCTGTTCGCGCTCGACGAACTATTCGAGGATACGGGCGAGCGTCTTCCGGTCATGATCTCGGGCACCGTCACCGACGCCTCGGGCCGAATCCTGTCCGGACAGACCGTCGAAGCATTCTGGAACTCGCTGCGCCACGCGAAGCCGCTCACATTCGGCCTGAACTGCGCGCTCGGCGCCGCGCTGATGCGTCCTTACATCGCCGAGCTCGCTAAGCTGTGCGATACCTATGTGTCGTGCTATCCGAACGCGGGGCTGCCGAACCCGATGAGCGAGACGGGTTTCGACGAGACGCCCGAAGATACGTCAGGGCTCCTGAAGGAATTCGCGCAGGCCGGGCTCGTCAATCTCGCCGGTGGATGCTGCGGCACGACGCCGGAGCATATTGCGGCAATAGCCCGCGCGCTCGCCGAAGTCAAGCCGCGTCGCTGGCCGGGCCAGTATCGCGACGCTGCATAACACCAGGCTACCTCCCGCTCCAAACGGGCCGGCTACGCCGGTCTACCCAACGACCTTGAAACCGCATTCGCCATGACCGATCACACGATGCGCCTTGCCGGCCTCGAGCCGTTCAACGTCACGCCGGGCACACTCTTCATCAACGTTGGCGAACGCACGAACGTCACCGGTTCGAAGGCGTTTGCACGCATGATCCTGAACGGCCAGTTCGACGACGCGCTGGCCGTCGCCCGCCAGCAAGTCGAAAACGGCGCGCAAGTCATCGACATCAACATGGACGAGGCCATGCTCGATTCGAAAGCCGCGATGGTGCGCTTTCTGAATCTGATCGCCTCCGAGCCCGACATCGCGCGCGTGCCGATCATGATCGACTCCTCGAAGTGGGAAGTCATCGAGGCGGGCCTCAAGTGCGTGCAGGGCAAGGCAATCGTCAACTCCATCTCGCTGAAGGAAGGCGAGGAAGCGTTCAAGCATCACGCCAACCTCATTCGCCGCTATGGCGCGGCAGCCGTCGTGATGGCGTTCGACGAAACGGGCCAGGCCGATACGCGCGCGCGCAAGACCGAGATCTGCCAGCGCTCGTATCGCATCCTCGTCGACGAAGTCGGCTTCCCGCCCGAAGACATCATCTTCGACCCGAACATCTTCGCCGTCGCGACGGGCATCGAAGAGCACAACAACTACGCCGTCGACTTCATCGAAGGGACGCGCTGGATCAAGCAGAACCTGCCCTATGCGAAGGTGAGCGGCGGCGTCTCGAACGTGTCGTTCTCGTTCCGCGGCAACGATCCCGTGCGCGAAGCGATCCACACCGTGTTCCTGTATCACGCGATCCAGGCGGGCATGGACATGGGCATCGTCAACGCGGGCCAGCTGGGCGTCTATGCCGACCTCGATGCCGAGCTGCGCGAGCGCGTCGAAGACGTGATCCTCAATCGCCGCATCGACGCCACCGACCGCCTGCTCGAGATCGCCGACAAGTTCAAGACCGGCGCCGCGAAGAAGGAGGAGAACCTCGAGTGGCGCAATCAGGGCGTCGAAGCCCGTCTCGCGCATGCGCTCGTGCACGGCATCACGACGTTCATCGTCGAGGACACCGAAGAGGCGCGCGCGAACATCGCCGCGGCCGGCGGACGCCCGATCAACGTGATCGAAGGTCCGCTGATGGACGGCATGAACATCGTCGGCGACCTGTTCGGCCAGGGCAAGATGTTCCTGCCGCAGGTCGTCAAGTCGGCGCGTGTGATGAAGCAGGCCGTCGCACACCTGATTCCGTTCATCGAGGAAGAAAAGAGGCGGCTCGCCGAGGCGGGCGGCGACGTGCGCGCCAAGGGCAAGATCGTCATCGCGACCGTCAAGGGCGACGTGCACGACATCGGCAAGAACATCGTGTCGGTCGTGCTCCAGTGCAACAACTTCGAAGTCGTCAACATGGGCGTGATGGTGCCGTGCAACGAGATCCTCGCCAAAGCGAAGGTCGAAGGCGCCGATATCGTGGGCCTGTCCGGGCTCATCACGCCGAGCCTCGAGGAGATGGCCTACGTCGCCTCCGAGATGCAGCGTGACGAATACTTCCGCATCAAGAAGATCCCGCTTCTGATCGGCGGTGCGACCACCTCGCGCGTGCATACGGCCGTCAAGATCGCACCGCACTACGAAGGGCCCGTCGTCTACGTGCCCGATGCGTCGCGTTCGGTGTCGGTCGCATCGAGCCTGCTTTCCGACGAGGGCGCGGCCCGCTATGTCGACGAACTGAAAGTCGAGTACGAGCGCATCCGCCTGCAGCATGCGAACCGCAAGGCGCAGCCGATGGTCACGCTCGATGCTGCGCGGGCGAACAAGACGAAATTCGATTGGGCGGCCTATCGGCCCGTCAAGCCGAAGTTCATCGGCCGGCGCGTGTTCAAGAACTATGACCTCGCCGAGCTCGCGAACTTCATCGACTGGGGCCCGTTCTTCCAGACCTGGGACCTCGCCGGCCCCTACCCCGCGATCCTCAACGACGAGATCGTCGGCGAATCGGCGCGGCGCGTGTTCTCCGACGCCAAGACGATGCTCTCGCGGCTGATTCAAGGGCGCTGGCTCACGGCGAACGGCATCATTGCGCTGCTGCCGGCCAATACCGTCGGCGACGACGACATCGAGATCTACACCGACGAGTCGCGCAGCGAAGTGGCGCTGACCTGGCGCAACCTGCGGCAGCAGAGCGTGCGGCCCGTCGTGGACGGCGTGATGCGCCCGAACCGTTCGCTGGCCGACTTCATCGCGCCGAAGGAGTCCGGCGTGGCCGACTACATCGGGATGTTCGCCGTGACGGCCGGGCTCGGGGTCGATGCGAAGGAACAGCAATTCCTGGCGGATCACGACGATTACAGCGCCATCATGCTCAAGGCGCTGGCCGACCGCTTCGCCGAAGCGTTCGCCGAAGCGATGCATGCACGCGTGCGACGCGAATTCTGGGGCTATGCGGCCGACGAAACGCTCGACAACGATGCGCTGATCGCCGAACGCTACGCCGGGATTCGCCCGGCGCCCGGGTATCCGGCGTGCCCTGACCACCTCGTCAAACGCGACATGTTCGCGGCGCTAAAAGCGGAAGAAGTCGGCATGAGCGTGACCGAATCGCTGGCGATGCTGCCGGCTGCCAGCGTGTCGGGGTTCTACATCGCGCACCCGGAGAGCCGCTACTTTTCGGTCGGCAAGATCGACCGCGATCAGCTCGACGATTACGCGCGCCGCATGGGGCTGTCAGCGGCCGATGCGCAGCGTGCGTTGGCGCCGCTGTTGTGATGGAACGATAAGCGGCCCGAGGCTCACGGGCCGGTAAACGCGAAGAGCCCGCTTCGACCGACAGGCACGATGCGGGCTCTCGTCATTCGTGGAACGTCAAGCGCAAACCCGCACCGGGCGTGCCACGCGCTTGACCACCAGCGTGCGGCGGCCGGGTGCACCGGCTGCCCGCTCAGGCGTCGAGGCGCCTCATACTCCCCAGAGCACGTCGACGTTTTCCTTCTTCGCCGCGCGCAACATGTCGAGGAACGGAAAGGCGCGCTGCGCGAGGCCGATCGGCAGCTCATGCAGCTCATGACCTTCCTCGCCCTCGTGGAAATGCCCCTCGTGTTCGGCCGTCTCTTTCTTGTCGACGACGATCGCTTCCTCGAGCTTGGCGATCGCCTTATCGAGTTCGTCGTGCGCGATGACGCCGCGCTGGCCCAGTTGCTTGCCGACGATGGCAACCAGATACTGAGCCAAATTCTCGAGCATGACGACGTCGGGCGCTGCACGGCATTTGAAAGTAATCAACATGACCCACTCCCTTATTCTGTTGAGACAGCGCGGCAGGCGCGCACCTTGGGCCGCCAGCGCCCCGTGCGCCGGCGTGGCGCGGCCCTTGTCCGGGCATCTGATTGAACATATTAGCACCTGCTAAAATTCGTCTCAGACCGAAAGCGCGCGCCGTTGCCCCGCGCACCAGCACACGCAGCTTTCAGGCCAGCCGCCGCCGCTCGTCGCGCCCGGCGCTCGCCACATTCCGGTCCGCTCAAGCGGACCGCCTCATTCGACTGCACTGAACCAGCATGCTGCCCGCACAAAAACAGACTCTCGAAAATCTGCTCACCGCGAGCGTGAAACAAGTCGTCGCCGACCTTCAGGGCGATGCGACCCTCGTCCCCGCCATCGCACTCGAGCGCCCGAAGGTCGCTGCCCACGGCGACGTCGCCTGCAACGTCGCGATGCAGCTCGCCAAGCCGCTGCAAAAGAACCCGCGCGCGCTCGCCCAGCGTATCGTCGACGCGCTGAACGCGCAAAGCGCCGCACAAGGGCTCGTCGAAGCCGCCGAGATCGCCGGCCCCGGCTTCATCAACCTGCGTCTCACGTCGAACGCCAAGCAGGCCGTCGTCGCCAGCGTGCTCAACGAAGGCCCTGCGTTCGGGCGCTCGACGCAAGCCGCGGGCAAGCACGCGATGATCGAATTCGTCTCGGCCAACCCGACTGGCCCGCTGCACCTGGGTCATGCCCGTCAGGCCGCGCTCGGCGATGCGCTCGCGAACGTGCTGGCCTCGCAGGGCTGCGATGTGCACCGCGAGTTCTACTACAACGACGCGGGCGTGCAGATCCGCAACCTGGCCCTGTCGACGCAGGCGCGCGCGCGCGGCCTGCAGCCCGGCGACGCCGGCTGGCCCGAGTCGGCCTACAACGGCGAATACATCGGCGACATCGCTCGGGACTACATGAACGGCGAAACCGTGACAGCCAAGGACGGCGAGCCCGTCAAGGGTGCCGGCGAGGTCGAGGATCTCGAGGCGATCCGCAAGTTCGCCGTCGCCTATCTGCGTCACGAACAGGACATGGACTTGCAGGCGTTCGGCGTGAAGTTCGACCAGTACTACCTCGAATCGTCGCTGTACACGGAAGGCCGCGTCGACAAGGCGGTGCAGGCGTTGATCGCGTCGGGCAAGACGTTCGAGGAAGACGACGCGCTGTGGCTGCGCACGACCGAATACGGTGACGACAAGGACCGCGTGATGCGCAAGTCCGACGGCACCTACACGTACTTCGTGCCCGACGTCGCCTACCACGTGGCGAAGTGGGAGCGCGGCTTCACGAAGGTCATCAACGTGCAGGGCACCGATCACCACGGCACGATCGCGCGCGTGCGCGCGGGGCTCCAGGCGCTCGGCGTCGGCATCCCCACGGGCTATCCCGACTATGTGCTGCACAAGATGGTCACCGTCATGCGCGACGGCCAGGAGGTCAAGATCTCCAAGCGCGCCGGCAGCTACGTGACGGTGCGCGACCTCATCGAATGGTCGGGCGGCGCGACGCCGGGCTCGGAAACCGCGCCCGATCTGCTCGACGAAGCCACCATCACGCGCGGCCGCGACGCCGTGCGCTTCTTCCTGATCTCGCGCAAGGCCGACACCGAATTCGTGTTCGACATCGACCTCGCGCTGAAGCAGAACGACGAGAACCCGGTGTACTACGTGCAGTACGCGCATGCGCGGATCTGCTCGGTGCTCGGCGAATGGAAGTCGCGCTTCGGCGGCGACGAGGCCACGCTCACGCAAACCGACGTGACGCCGCTTCAGAGCGTGCGCGCGATGGCGCTCATGCACAAGCTGGCCGAGTACGCCGACGTGCTCACGCACGCGGCCGCCGAGCTCGCGCCGCATGCGGTCGCGTTCTACCTGCGCGACCTCGCCGGTGAATTTCACTCGTTCTACAATGCCGAACGCGTGCTCGTCGATGAGCGCGCCGAGCGCGAAGCGCGCATCGCCTTGCTGGCCGCCACGCGCCAAGTGCTGGCCAACGGTCTGGCGATCGTCGGCGTTTCGGCCCCGGCCAAGATGTAACGGCTCGCCGCGCGGGGCAACAAGCCGTCGCTATAATCGCTGTGCCGCCTTCGGGCGGCCTTCGCTCTGCCCCGCGTCCACGCGCTTTCAAGCTCTTCCGAGTTCTTTTCGCAGGTGATTCAGACAATGGCAAAACCGAGCCGCACTTCGCCACGCAACACGCCAAAGCAGTCGAAGCAAACCGGCGGGACCTTCCTAGGCATCGTGCTGGGGCTGATCGTCGGCCTCGCGATCGCCGTCGTAGTCGCGCTGTACATCACACGCGCGCCCACGCCGTTCGTCGCCAAGGTCGCGCCGCCGGCCGCCTCCGACGCGGGCACCATCCAGCAGCAATACGACCCGAACCGCGCGCTGCAAGGCAAGACGCCTGGCCAACCCGTGCCGCAAACCGCGCAGACGCCGCCCAACACCGCGCCCGGTCAATCGACCGGCCAGGCTCAGACGCCGGGCATGCTGCAAGAGCCGCAGATCGTCGAGGTGCCGTCGGCGAACAACGGCGCAGCCACGAACGGCGTCGCCCCCGCGCCGCAAACACAAACGCAGCCCGCACCGCAAGTGCAGGCCAACAACAACCCGGCCCCGGCGCCGCAGAAGAAACCGGCCCCGGCCGCCAATGCGCAGGTCGGCGGCACGCCGGCCGCACCCGGCAACGCCACCGCGCATCCGAACAACGCGGCCTCGGCCGCAGCACCGGCCAACGACGCGAACACGGGCTACTTCTTGCAAGTCGGCGCGTACAAGACCGCGGCCGACGCCGAGCAGCAGCGCGCACGCCTCGCGTTTCAGGGTTTCGAGTCCAAAGTGTCGCAGCGCGACGCAGGCGGCGTGACGTACTTCCGCGTGCGCATCGGGCCGTTCTCGAAATTCGAGGATATGAACACGACGCGTCAGCGTCTCTCGGATGCCGGCATCGACACGGCCGTGATCCGTTTCGCCAAGCAGTAACCGAGCCGTACCCGGCGCGCTGCCTGCCACCCGCCGCGCGCCGAAACCTTGGCGTGCGGCGCCTGTCTCAGACAGCGGCCCCGCGCACGGTGCGCAGCGTTCAACCCGATCAACGTATGCACGAACCCACATGATGAACAAACTGATCCGTACGTTTCTGCTCTCCCTCAGCCTCGCGTGTGCGAGCGTCGTCCACGCCTCGCCGGCCGCTCCGGTGTCCGGCAAGGACTTCACGGTCCTGAAGACCCCGCAGCCGATCAGCGTGCCGGCAGGCAAGATCGAAGTCACCGAATTCTTCTGGTACGGCTGCCCGCACTGCAACGAGCTGGACCCGTTCCTCGAAGCGTGGATCAAGAAGCAAGCGCCGGACGTCGTGTTCAAGCGCGTGCCCGTCGCGTTCCGTGACGACTTCGTGCCGCATTCGAAGCTCTATCATGCGCTCGACGCGCTGGGCCGCGCCGGCGACCTGACGCCGGTCGTCTTCAACGAAATTCACGTCAATAAGGACTATCTGCTCACGCCCGAAGCGCAGGCCGATTTCCTCGCTAAGCAAGGTGTCGACAAGAAGAAGTTTCTCGACGCGTACAACTCGTTCTCGACGCAAAGCGCCATCAAGCGCGACGACCAGATGGTGAAGGACTACCAGATCGAAGGCGTGCCGACGCTCGCCGTGCAAGGCAAGTACGAAACGGGCCCCGCCGCGACGAACAGCCTGCCGGGCACGCTGCAGGTGCTCGACTACCTCGTCGCCCAAGTGCGCGCCAAGAAGATGTAAGCCCAGGGGTGCCGGTATGAGCCAGCCACTGAAGGTCTTCATCACCGGCGCCTCGAGCGGCATCGGTCTCGCGCTCGCTGCCGAATATGCGCAGCGCGGCGCCATTCTCGGCCTCGTCGCCCGCCGCGCCGAGGGCCTCGCAGAATTCGCGCAGCGCCTTCCCGGCGCCACGATCTCGCTCTATCCCGCCGACGTCCGCGACGCCGGCGCACTCGCCGACGCGGCTGAGCAGTTCATCGCCGCGCATGGTCTGCCCGATGTCGTGATCGCCAATGCCGGCGTCAGCAAGGGCGTCGCCACGGGCCAAGGCGACCTCGAGGTGTTCCGCGAGGTCATGGACATCAACTGCTTCGGGATGGCGGCCACGTTCGAGCCATTCGCGGCGCGCATGGCGAGCGCGCGACGCGGCACGTTGGTCGGCATCGCCAGTGTCGCGGGCGTGCGCGGCCTGCCTGGCTCGGCGGCATACAGCGCGTCGAAAGCGGCGGCCTTCGCGTACCTCGAATCGCTGCGCGTCGAGATGCGCCCGCACGGCGTACCCGTCGTCACGATCGCGCCCGGCTACATCCGCACGCCGATGACGGCGCACAATCCCTACCCGATGCCGTTCCTGATGGACGCCGATCGCTTCGCCGCCAAGGCGGCCAACGCGATCGCGCGCGGCACGCGCTTTGCCGTCTTCCCGTGGCAGATGCGCATCGTCGCCATGCTGCTGCATGTGCTGCCGCGCTGGCTCTACGACATGCTGTTCGAAAAGGCGCCGCGCAAGCCGCGCGCCACAGTCTGATCGGAGCCCCCTGATAGGCGCGCGCCGCGTCGATGCCGCCGGTGTCGAACAGGCGGTCGCGGGTCCTGGGGCGCGCATCGTCTCGCTGGTTCCGAGCATCACCGAACGGCTGTTCGCGCTCGGTCTCGAGCGGCACATCGTCGGCCGGACAGGCTTTTGCGTTTCCGCCTGCACAGCTGCGGGGCCATGACGCACGACCGCTGTTTCCTGGCATATGAATATGCGGGACGGATCGTTGTCGGTGCCGCGCGCTTCCGATAAGCTGCCCCGACGCCCAGGCGGCACACACGCCGCACGAGAAGCCGGCAACCTGCGATCGAACCGGCTCATTCGCGTCACCGTCACGTTTTCGGAGAACCTATGCGCGTCCAACCGCTCGCCGTCCTGCTCGCCCTCCTGCCGGCGCTCTCGCTCGCCAAGCCGCTCACGGTCTGCACCGAATCGAGCCCCGACGGCTTCGATGTCGTGCAGTACAACTCGCTGGTCACGACGAACGCGTCGGCCGACGTCATCTTCAACACGCTCGTCGCCTACGACGAGGCCGCCAGGAAGGTCGTGCCGGCACTCGCCGAGCGCTGGGACGTCAGCGCCGACGGGCTCACCTATACCTTCCATCTGCGGCCGAACGTGCAGTTCCAGCGCACGGACTACTTCAAGCCCACGCGTCCGCTCACGGCCGACGATGTCGTCTTCACGTTCAGCCGCATGCTCGACGACAGCAACCCCTGGCACAAGGTCGCGGGGCCGAACGGTTTTCCGCACGCGCAATCGATGGGGCTCGTGAAGCTCGTCAAGAGCGTGTCGAAAGTCGACGACGACACCGTCAAGTTCGAGCTCAACGAGCCGAATGCGACGTTCGCGTCGATCCTCACGATGGGCTTCGCGTCGATCTACTCGGCCGAATACGCCGATGCACTGATCAAGGCCGGCAAGCAAACCGACCTCAATGCGAAGCCGATCGGCACCGGGCCGTTCGTGCTGCGCAGCTACACGAAGGACGCGATCATCCGCTACGACGTGAACCCCGGCTACTGGGGGCCGAAGCCGAAGGTGGACCGGCTCATCTACGCGATTACGCCAGACGCCTCGGTGCGCGCGCAAAAGGTCAAGGCCGGAGAGTGCGACATCGCCCTATCGCCGAAGCCGCACGACGTGGCCGAGGCCAAGAACGACAAATCACTGAAGGTGGTCGAGACGCCTGCGTTCATGACCGCGTTCGTCGCATTGAACACGCAGAAGAAGCCGCTCGATAACGACAAGGTACGTCAGGCGCTCAATCTCGCATTCGACCGCACGACGTATCTGAAGACCGTGTTCGAAAACACGGCCACGCCGGCCGCGAATCCGTATCCGCCCAACACGTGGAGCTACGACAAGTCGATCGCGGCCTATCCGTACGATCCGGCCAAGGCCAAGCAACTGCTCGCCGACGCCGGCTTGCCCAACGGGTTCGCGACGACGATCTGGGTTCGCCCGAACGGCAGCGTGCTCAATCCGAACCCGAAGGCCGGCGCCGAGCTGCTGCAAGCGGATCTCGCGAAGATCGGCGTGAAGGCCGAGGTCAAGGTGATCGAGTGGGGCGAGCTGATCAAGGAGGCCAAGCTTGGCCAGCATGATCTGCTGTTCATGGGCTGGGCCGGCGACAACGGCGATCCCGACAACTATCTCTCGCCGCTCTTCACCTGCAATGCCGTGAAGTCGGGCATCAACTTCGCGCGCTACTGCGACGCGCAGCTCGACAAGCTGATCGCGCAAGGACGCGCGAGCGCCGATCAGGCGGTGCGCGCGAAAGCTTACGAGGCCGCGCAGAAGATCATCCACGACGAGGCGCTGTGGATTCCGCTCGGCTACCCGACGGCGGCCAGCATCACGCGCGCAAACGTGAGCGGCTATCGCGTGAGTCCGTTCGGACGACTGAACTTCGCGACAGTGTCGGTGCAGTAGCGATTTGACTGACTGGTTCGCCCGGCGCGTTGACGTCCATCGCCCCGGCGCCGTAAGCTGGGCTCCCCATTTCTTGTGGAGCAGGCCTGTCATGCGAAAGAACGGATATGGATGGCGCGCGCTCGCCGCGCGGATGTGGGGCGCAGCGATGGTGTGCGCATCGGCATGGGTCGCCGGCGCAGCGCATGCGCAAACGCCGAACCAGCCGACGGCCGCGGCCACCGTCGCGATGCCGCAAGCCGTCTACGTGACGGACTTCGAGGCCGTTCAGGCCGGTGCCCACAGAAGGGGCCCGCTCGCGCGCCTGCGCGAAGCCACGCATGCGCGCTCGGCCGACCGCAATGCCGCGATGCTCGCGCAGGCCATCGTGCACAGGCTGGGCAGCACGGGCGTAGCCGCCCGTTACCTTGCACCGGGCGAGCCGCTGCCGCCACAAGGCTGGCTCATCGATGGCGTCTTCTATTCGCGCGACCTGCAAGGCGGGTTGCTGTCGCGCCTGACAGCCGACGACGCCTCGAGCGCCGGCGCAGCAGCCAATACCGAAGTCACGGTCACCGTCACGGATCTCGCACGTCGGCCCGACACGCCGTTCGCGGCGCTCGGCGCCGAGGACGCGATACATGGACAAGGCACCGTGGCGAGTTGGAACCCCTACATCGTCGCGGCCAAGTTCGTCTTCAAGCGAACCGAGGCGAACGCGGCTGTCGACACGCTGGCGCAAGACATCGTCAATCAGTTCGTCGGTAACCTGGCGGCACTGCGACAGGCCGACGCGCAAACGCCGCCGCGTTGATGCAAGTCGCACAGGCGCCGGCATTCGATCGCGTCGGCGGCAAAATAGCCACTTGGGAAGCGCTCACGACCAGACTAAACGGCGGCATGGAGGGCCGGGCGCTGTAGCACTCGTGCTGGCACGCATACGGCACCTGCTATCCTTAGACGATTGTGCAACGCACGTCTCGAAAAAGTGCGCTGCCGCTCATCGGAGCCCCGTCATGTCCTACTTGCTGCTCATCGTCGAGCCCACCGATCAACGCAGCCAGCGCTCGCCGGAAGCGGGACGCGAAGCCTACGATTCGATGGTTCGTTTTGCTGAAGATCTGACCCAGCGCGGCCTGCTCGTCTCGGCGCAGTCGCTGGCCTCGACCGACGAAGCCGTGCGCGTCGAGGTACGCAACAGCGAACGCCGTCTCATCGACGGCCCGTTCGCCGAGGCCAAGGAAATGGTCGGCGGCTTCTTCCTGCTCAACTGCGACAGGGAAGAGGACGCCATCGCGATCGCCGCCGAATGCCCGGCCGCGCAGTGGTGCACGGTCGAAGTGCGACGGCTCGCGCCCTGCTTCGAATAAGGGTTTTCCCCAGTTAAAACGCCCCGCACGACGATGTCGAGTGCGGGACGCTTCGTTCGTCGTATCAGCAAGAGGCCGATCGGTGGCCTCCTCAACTATCCAAGGAGCGAAGCAATGCGATTCATGATCATGGTGAAGGCGACGGCGATGAGCGAATCGGGCGCACCGCCCGAAGACGAACTGGTCGCCGCCATGGCGACCTTCCACGAGGAGCTCGCGAAAGCGGGTGTGCTGCTCGACGCGAACGGCTTGCATCCGAGCGCCAAGGGCTGGCGCATCCACTACGCGAACGGCCAGCGTACCGTGATCGACGGACCGTTCGCCGAGACCAAGGAGCTCATCGCGGGCTATACGCTGATTCAGGTGCGCTCGCGCGAGGAAGCGCTCGAGTGGACGCGGCGCTTTCCGGCACCGTTCGGCGAAACGGCCGACTGCGAAATCGAAGTGCGCCAGCTCTATGAGTTCGACGATTTCACGCCGAGCGAAGCCGTCGATCGCATCCGCGAGCTCGACACGTCGCGGCTCAACCCGCGCTGAGTCACCAGCACGGCTGGCACACGCCCCAACCGCCTGTGCCGTCCGAGCCCGTCCCGATCGAGCGCGATTGACTGCGCTCATCGGGCACCGGTCCGGCGGCAAACACCCCACCCTCTAGAGAGGCCGTCATGTTCAAGACGCTAATCATCGCCCTCATCGTCGTCGTCGGCTTCGTGCTGATCTACGCTGCCACGAAGCCCGACACCTTCCGCGTTCAACGTACCGTGCACATTCAGGCGCCCCCCGAACGCGTCTTCGCCTTGATCTCGAATCTGCGCAACTTCAACACGTGGAACCCGTTCGAGAAGAAAGACCCGGCGATCCAAGGCCATTACAGCGCCCACGATAGCGGCGCAGGCGCGAGCTATGCCTGGGAAAGCGCGAAGGTCGGCTCCGGACGGATGGAAATCGTCTCCGTGACGCCGTCCTCGAACGTGACGCTGAAGCTCGACTTCATCAAGCCGTTCGAAGCGCACAACATGGCCGACTTCACGCTGACGCCAAACGCGGGCGGCACCGACGTGACGTGGGCCATGCATGGGCCGACGCCGTATTTCTCGAAAGTGATGCAGGTGTTCATCAGCATGGACAGCATGGTCGGCAACGATTTCGCGGCAGGGCTCGCCAACCTGAAGGCGCTTGCCGAAGGCGGCGCTTCGCATCCGGGCGCAGCGGGACAGACCAGCGCGCCGAACGCGTCGTAAGCGCGAGGGCATCGTGACGAACCAGGCCGCAGCCGCTGCGACACATCGAGCCATCGAAGCGGTATGGCGCATCGAATCGGCGAAGGTGATCGCCCATGTCGCGCGTCTCGTGCGCGACGTCGGGCTCGCCGAAGAGCTCGCCCAGGATGCCTTCGTCACGGCGCTCGAACGCTGGCCCGAAACGGGTGTGCCCGACAACCCGGGCGCCTGGCTCATGACCACGGCCAAACACCGCGCGCTCGACAAGCTGCGCCAGGATGCCTTGCACGCGCGCAAGCATGAAGCGCTCGGCCACGATCTCGATGCGCTCGAATCGCACGTGGTGCCCGACTTCGTCGATACGCTCGATGCGGCACGCGCTGACGACATCGGCGACGATCTGCTGCGCCTCGTGTTCACCGCCTGCCACCCGGTACTGTCGACGGACGCGCGCGTGACACTGACGCTGCGCCTGATCGGCGGGCTCACGACGCACGAGATCGCGCGCGCGTTCCTCGTCTCGGAGACGACGATCGCACAACGGATCGTGCGCGCCAAACGCACGCTGAGCGCGGCCAATGTGCCGTTCGAGGTGCCGCCGCCTCAGGCTCGTGCGACCCGCATGGCATCGGTGCTCGAAGTCATCTACCTGATCTTCAACGAAGGCTACGCGGCAACGGCGGGCGACGACTGGATGCGCCCTCAGCTGTGCGACGAAGCGCTGCGCGTGGGCCGTATCCTGGCCGAGCTGGCGCGCGAAGACAGCGAAGTGCACGGCCTCGTGGCGTTGATGGAGCTGCAGGCGTCGCGTCTGCATGCGCGCACCGATGCGAAGGGACGCCCCGTGCTGCTCGCCGATCAGGACCGCTCGCGCTGGGATCAGCTGCTGATCCGGCGGGGCCTGGCTGCGCTCGCGCGTGCCGAGGCGCTCGGCGGCACGCTGGGCCCGTATGCCTTGCAGGCGGCGCTCGCGGCTTGTCATGCGCGCGCCCGCACGGCAGAGGACACCGACTGGACACACATCGTCGCGCTATACGACGCACTTGCGCAGGTCAGCCCCTCGCCGGTCGTCGAACTGAACCGCGCCGTAGCCGTCGGCATGGCATTCGGTCCCGAAGCGGGCTTTGCGATCGTCGAGGCGTTGACGGCCGATCCCGCGCTGGCACGCTATCACTGGCTGCCCAGCGTGCGCGCCGATCTGCTCGCCAAGCTCGGGCGATGCGACGAAGCGCGCGTCGAATTCGAGCGCGCGGCGACGATGACGCAAAACGTGCGCGAACGCGAGCTGCTGCTCGCGCGTGCGCAGCAAATGCGGGACGCAGGCATGTCGGACGGCTAGTCGTCCGACACGTTCGCCAGGAACCGCTCGATGCTCGTGGCCAAAGCGATCGGCGTCTCGTTCATCGGATAGTGTCGCGCGTCGGGTATCACTTCGCGCACGCCACGCGCGCCGCACTCATGCCGCAACCCATTGCCCTTCCTCGCTTGCGTGCCTCGCTGCGCCACCCGCGTAGCCACGTGCCAAAGAGGGCTCGCGCCCAGCCGACGACGCGCCGCGGCCGCCCTCGTCGACCTTGAACGAGGCCACGGCATCGCGCAGCGTCTGCATCTGCGAAGCCATCGACTGGGAAGCCGCCGACAGCTGCTCGACGAGCGCTGCGTTCTGCTGCGTGACTTCGTCCATGTGACTGACGGCCTGATTCACCTGCGTGATGCCGCGGCTTTGCTCACCGGAAGCGGCCGAGATTTCGTCGATGACGTCGGCGACCTTGCCGGCGCCATCCTGAAGCTGCGCCATCGTGCTGCGCACCTGCTCGGCCTGCGCCTCGCCGATCGAGACGGTCGCGCCCGACGCCTCGATGAGCTCCTTGATCTCCTTGGCAGCGCTCGAAGCGCGCTGCGCGAGGCTGCGCACCTCGCCTGCGACGACGGCGAAGCCGCGTCCTTGATCGCCAGCACGCGCCGCTTCGACCGCCGCGTTGAGCGCAAGGATGTTGGTCTGGAACGCGATGCCTTCGATGAGCGCCGTGATCTCGCCGATGCGCGCCGAGTGGCGGCTGATCTCGTTCATCGTCGCGACCATCGACTCGACGACGCCATGCGCCGTTTGCGCGACGGTCGACGCATTGCCCGCGAGCGCACTGGCCGCACTGGCGTTCTCGGCATTCTGCGCAACCGTGGCCGTCAGCTCTTCCATGCTCGCGGCGCTTTCTTCGAGCGAGGCCGCCTGCGCTTCGGTGCGGGCCGACAGATCAGCGTTGCCCATCGCGATCTCGCGCGTGGCCGAGCTGGCGGACTCGGATGCGGTCCATACCTCGCGCAGCGCGCCAGCCACCCGTTCGATGAGGCTGTTGAACGCCGTCGCGGTCTGCCCGATCTCGTCGTCCTGCCGCACCGGCGCGCGCAGCGTGAAGTCACGCGATTCGCTGATGCGACCGATGGCTGCCTGCAGCGACGCGATGCCGGCGTTCAGCGAGCGCGCGAGCAGGAAGATCATCGCGCACACGATCGCCATGCCCGCCATCATCACCGACAACTCGGTCACGAACAGCGTATCGACGACGTGGTGAGCGTGATCGCTCTGCTCGGTCGCAAGCGTGTTGAGCTCGCCGGCCATTCTCTCGAGGTCGGCCTGAAACGGCTGGAAGTCGGAATGATAGAGCGCGGTCGTCTGGTCATTCGCGGCCTTGGCGTCGTGCGTCGCGAGATCGAACAGCTGATGCGACTTGCGATCGTATTCGGCCCACTTTGCGATCAACGCGTGAAAGCCCTCGGAGTGCTGCTGCGACTCGAACATCGGCCCGATCGTCGACGACCACTTATCGATGTTGTGCTCGGCGTCGGCAAAGATTTTCTTGGTGTCGTCGGAGGTCGGATCGAGCTGGATCGTCGACAGCGCGCTCGCCTTGATCTCGGTGATGCCTTGCAGCTCTGTCTCTCTGCGATGCGACACGTCCTCGGCCTTCATCGCACCGTTCAAGCCGATGACGCTGACGAGCAGCCCGGCCGTCATCGACACGACCGTGATCAACGAGAACAGTTGCAGCTTGCGCCGGATATTCATGATTTTCCTCTGATGAATGAAGGTGCAAACGGGCCGTCACGGCCGGCCTCCCTGCCACTGTTTTACGGCCGCGCGCGATGCGAATTGAGTCGGCATAAACGAGATAGGGAAAAACCAGCAAACACTATTGCTAGTTGGGTGATCGTTATTTATGAGATAGGGTGCCGAAGCTTTCCAAGAGCTTTCAAACAAGCACATAGGAGAACTCATGAAAGATGTCGGACGCGTTGCCACCGTGGCTCGTTTCGCTGCCGTTCTCATGTCGTTGCTGCCTGCCGCTGAAACGGCTCGCGCCATCGAAGCCGAGGAGCAGGATGAGAAGGTCGAGCAACTCATCGTCAAGCTGCGCGAGCCTCACATGACCCGCGTAGCAACAGCAACAGCAACAGCATCGGCGTCGGCGTCGGCGCCGGATCGCTTGGCCGGGCAAACCGCCGAAGCCCTGCTCGAACACATCGTCGCGCAGGCTTGGCAACCCTCGTCACGGGTCGAAGCCGATGCGCGGCCGCGCGTGCGGCGCGCTGCCCAGGTCACGCGCTTTACGCGCGCGATGTCGGGCGATGCGCACGTGGTCGGGCTCGCCAAGCCGCTGACGGCCGACGAGGCACGGGCGCTGGCCGGGCGCATTCAAGCGCAGCCCGAGGTCGAATACGCGGAACCGGACTATCGCGTCGAGCGGCAGATCGAGCCCACCGATCCGCGCTACGGGGTGCAATGGGGTCTACAAGGTGGGGGGCCGCGTGGTAATTGGCCGCCCGGAGGCGCGCGGCTCCCCGCCGCATGGGATATCACGACAGGCTCGACGAACATCGTGACGGCGGTCATCGACACCGGCTATCGCCCCCATGTCGATCTGGCCGCCAATGTGCTGCCCGGCTACGACTTCATATCCGATCGCGAGCGAGCGAACGACGGCGATGGGCGCGATGCCGACGCCGCCGATCCCGGAGATTGGACAACCGAGGCCGAGACGCTAGCCTGCTATGGGTCTTCTCAGTTCCGCGCCAGCTCGTGGCACGGCACGCATGTGATGGGCACGATCGGCGCGCTGGCCAGCAACGGCCGCGGCGGAGCGGGCGTCAACTGGCACGGGAAGTTGTTGCCGGTTCGCGTACTCGGCAAATGCGGCGGACAATCCAGCGACATCGCCGACGCCATCCGCTGGGCGGCGGGGCTCGCCGTTCCCGGCGCGCCGGTCAATCAGCACCCGGCCCGCGTCATCAACATGAGCCTCGGATCACAGGGCTCATGCGACCGAACCAAGCAATCCGCTATCGACGATGCGATTGCGCGGGGCGCCATCGTCGTTGCCTCGGCGGGCAACAGCAACCGCGAGGTCGGTCAGCCGGCCAATTGTGCCGGCGTCATTGCGGTCTCGGCCGTCGATATGAACGGCAACAGGGCCTGGTTCAGCAACTACGGTGCGCGTGCCGACATCGGCGCACCCGGCGTCGACATTCTGTCGACGGTCGACGAAGGCGCGACCGTGCCCACGCGAGACGGCTATGAGAGGTACAACGGCACGAGCATGGCGGCGCCGCACGTGGCCGGCGTCGCGAGCCTGATGCTGGCGGTCGATCCAACGCTGACGCCCGAGCAGCTGCGTACCACGCTGCTCGCCTCGACGCGCCCATATGCCGAAGGTTCGACGTGCGCACCGAACGCCGACGGGACAGTGTGCGGCGCGGGCACGCTCGACGCGGAACGTGCACTCGAAGCCGTTCGGGCGGATGCCGCGAACAAGCGTGGCGCGGGAGCGAGTTAGTCCGTACTGCAGACGATATCGCCTCGTCAGACGGCCGAGCCGCTGCCGCTCACAAGGGTGAAGCGCATGACGCCGTGCGGGTCCTCGCTACGCTCGAGTTCGCCCGCGAGCCATAGCAGATGCAAGTGCGCGAGCGCTTCGCCCATCGCGAACGTCATCTGGTGAATGTCGAGTGCGCGCTTGAACATCAATGGCACGATGTCGGCCGCACTCATCGGCTGTTGAGCGCAAGCCTCGCGCACTTCCGCGAGCCGCGCGTCGTGATGCGTGCGCAGCTGCGCGATGCGCGTGTGCAGGCCGCGAAACGGCTTGCCGTGCGAGGGCAGCACGAGCGTGTCGGCCGGCATCGGCTCGTAGCGTGCGAGCGACTCGAGATACAGCGCAAGCGGATTGCTCTCGGGCTCGATGTCGAAGACGGAGACGTTCGTCGAGATGCGCGGCAGCACCATGTCGCCCGAAATCAATACGCCTGCGCGCTCGCTGAATAGCGCGCAGTGCTCGGGCGAATGACCAAAGCCAGTCACGATGCGCCACGTGTCGTCGCCGATCGTCAGCGTGTCACCTTCACGCAGGCGGCGGTACTGCCCAGGCATCGAGGGCACGAGCTTCGGGTAATAGCCGCGGCGGTTGCGCAGCGTCTCCAGCGCATCGGGGTCGGTGAGGCCGTGTCGCGCGAAGTGACGCGCGGCGCCCTCGCCGCCCGCGTTCGAGCCATCGCCGGCCGCCATCACGCGGCCCAGCATATACTCGCCAAGCGTCATCCACAGTCGTACGTTCCAGCGCGAATGCTCGCCGCCCTTGCAGATCCAGTCGGCGAGGCCGAGGTGATCGGGGTGGCAATGCGTGACGATCGTGCGCAACACCGGCAAGCCGTCAAGCTGCGTGTCGAAGATCTGCTCCCAATGGGCCTTGATCGTGTCGTCGGCGATGCCGCAATCGACGACGGTCCACCCCTCTACCCCATCGATGCGATCGCGTAGCAGCCACAGATTGATGTGATCGAGTGCGAACGGCAGCGGCATGCGCAGCCAGAAAACGCCTGGCGCAACTTCGCGCGTGCGGCCGGGCTCGACGAGCGTATCGCCGAACGGGTACTCGAGTTGGTGTTCCAGGGCGTTCATCGCGGGCGTCGGTTCTGGAGAGGTTTATGCAACACGGCTCATTCTATTGCATGACGCGTATGACCGACGCCGGCCCTCACGGTGGTCGTTCCGCCCCTATCGACAGAGAAATAGGCACGACTCCAAGAGAATCGAGCATCCGCCGCCCCGATCGCCCATCGATAATTTCCGCTGCGTTCGATTGCATGGCGAGCTTGAGCGCCGCCCAACACCACGTGCGATCGATTGCGACTCTCTCTGCCACGGAGCAAACGACATGCGTTACAGGAAATTCGGCGGTACCGGCCTCTTCGTTTCCGAACTGTGCCTCGGCACGATGACCTTCGGCGGCGAAGGCGACATGTGGAGCCAGATCGGCAAGGTCCAGCAGGCCGACGCCGAACGGCTCGTCGGCACGGCGCTCGACGCCGGCGTCAATTTCATCGACACAGCCGATGTCTACTCCGAAGGCCGCTCGGAAATCATTACGGGCCAGGCCCTGAAGAACCTCAAGGTGCCGCGCGAGAATGTCGTCGTCGCCACCAAAGTGTTCGGCGAAACCGGCACGAAGCACGTGAACTCACGTGGCCTGTCGCGCTTTCACATTCTTGAAGGCGTCAAGGCGAGCCTCAATCGCCTGCAACTCGATCACATCGATCTGTATCAGGTACACGGCTTCGATCCCGCCACGCCTATCGAGGAGACGCTACGCGCACTCGACTCGCTCGTGCAGCAAGGGCTCGTGCGCTATATCGGCGTCTCGAACTGGGCGGCCTGGCAGATCATGAAAGCGCTCGGCATCTCCGAGCGGCTCGGCCTCGCACGCTTCGAGTCGCTGCAGGCGTACTACACGATCGCGGGCCGCGACCTCGAACGCGAAATCGCGCCGCTGCTGCGCAGTGAAGGCGTCGGCCTCATGGTGTGGAGCCCGCTTGCGGGCGGACTCTTGAGCGGCAAGTACGGCCGCGACCAGCAAGGCGAAGCCGGCAGCCGCCGCACCACGTTCGACTTCCCGCCCGTCAACGTCGAACGCGCCTACGACGCCATCGATGCGATGCGCGAAATCGCTAACGCGCACAACGTCTCCGTCGCGCAGATCGCGCTGGCCTGGCTGCTGCATCGTGAAGTCGTCACGAGCGTGATCGTCGGCGCCAAGCGCGTGGACCAGTTGCAGGACAATCTCGCCGCGACGGCGATCCGCCTCGGCGGCGACGAATTGGCCAAGCTCGACGCCGCCAGCGCATTGCCGCCCGAATATCCGGGCTGGATGCTCGAACGCCAGGGCACGGTGCGCTATCAGCAGCTGGAGCAGGGACGATAGGGCATCCGCTTATACACATCCGCGCGCCGAAGGCGTCGAGTGCGGAAGGATCTGTTTACTTTCGATGACGGCATAAAGGTCCTTCGCAGTGCCGTTGAACCCGGTAAGCCCGCGTCATGCGATGCCGATCCTCAACGGCCCGCCTCTTGTTGCGAAGTTCCCGAGGGGCTCGCATCACGGCGCGTCCAACCTCCCCAATCGTGCGCGTTGGCCAGTAGCGTGCTGCCTTCGACTGTGAGGTGCTGCTCGTCGATATACAAAGGCACGCCCCCTTGCACGGTTCGACATACCCCCGCCTCGCAGAGCGGACCGGCGAGATCGACAAGCTTCACCCCGGGCCAGCGTGCGACCTCCGCCATCAAGGCCAGGACGTTGCGTTGGTCATCGAGTCGCTCGAGGTCGGCGATTTGACAGCTCGCGTGTGGTCCCAGGGTGGGCTTCCCATAAAAGCGTCGTTCGAGACAAGCTCCCACGTCGAAGGTGGCGGAGGGCGGCGGCGCCACGATGACGACCCGCTTGCCAAGTCGGGTAATGGCCGTGACCGTCTTTCGGAGGCCGTCCTCTGCAAGCTCGACGGAGGGCTTGGTCACGACATCGCCGTGGTCGGTCGTCATCAGCACTTCGCCGAAGCTCGGATTGGCATACCGTTGGAACGAACTCGCGAGCACCACGGTCCCGATACTGGGACTCTGCTCGAGTTGGGTGAGCACATCCTGATTGAACCGTAGGCAATCGGTAGCCCAAGCCTGGGTCAAGCGTTTGTCGTTGACGGGCGCGCGACCGAGGAGCGGCCCACAGCTCGTCTTCGTGGCCTGGCGGATCCCGTCCGGCGAGACCTTGGCGAGCGCGCTCACCAGGTGCATCCCCAGCGAATCGCCCCACACGAGCACCTTTGGATTCTTGGCGTTCTCACACTCTGGCAAAGAACTATAGATGCCGTCGAAATCACACCGCTCGTCGAATCCCACGTTGTCAGCGCGCGCCAGCGCCCGCTGTTCGAGGTGTGCCGACGTGCTCCACGCGTACGGCGCCGCGAACAACAGCCCCGATACCGCGAAGGCGGCCGCGAATCGCGGCAGCGTGAAGCGGAACGGGTGGTGCCGCGCCGGCTGTTCGACGAATCGGTACATGAGCGCCGCAGCGAGCAACGTGCCCAACGCCGAGACCACCTTCACCAAGCCGGGGGGGTTACCCAAGTACACGGCATGGAGGAACGCGATGGGCGGCCAATGCAATAGATACCAAGAATAAGAAACGTCACCTAACCAGGCGAGGGGACGCAGCCAGCGCTGGCTCGAGCGCGTGGCGAAGCAAGAGTGATTCCGCACCAGAACGACGGCTGTCGCCAGGTCCAAGACCAGCGCGTGCGCGCCCGGATGCGGGCGAAACATGGGCAGGCATGGCAGCACGATGACCACGGCCAGCGCTGGCCAGAACAGCCGGCGGACGGCGCGGCCGCCCTCCGGAGCGAACGCGGCAAGCGAGCCTATGCCGAGCTCCCAGGCGCGGAACTCGACGCGATAAAAGACATCGTTCGGCTGACTGCCGCGCAAGAGGAAACAAAGGCCGATGCTCGCGATCATGAGCACGCCCATCCCTGGAACGCGCGCGCGTTTGGGCAAGAGCCAGAGGAGCAGCGGCAAGGCGAGGTAATACTGCTCCTCGATCGCCAGCGACCACGTATGCAAGAGCGGCTTGGTCTCCGGGGAGCCGTCGAAGTAGCCGGTCTGCCCGAGCAACGCGATGTTGCCCGTGAAGGTCACGGCGCCCTCGAGCGTCTTGCCGAAGTCGATGAACTCCCGGCTCGTCAGCAGCCAGATGGCCGCCAACGTCGTAAGCGCCAATGTGACGTACGCGGCCGGCAGCAAACGCTTGGCGCGGCGCGTGTAGAAGTCACGAAAGCGAAACGTGCCGGCGTCCAACTCCCGCGAGACCATCCGCGTGATGAGGTAGCCCGAGACAACGAAGAAAATATCGACGCCCAGGTAACCGGCCCCCACGCCGATTCCGGTGTGGTACGCGACAACCAGCAAGATCGCCAGACCACGCAAGAGCTGTATATCGAAGCGCAGGGGATTGGAGCTCATGCTCATACGACTTGCTTCTCCATCTCCTTGAGCGCTCGTGCGATCACGTGGACCCTCTTCTCGACTTCCTGGTCCGTCATGACGTTCGAGAGATCGACACCGCTGGTTCCACCAAGGAGATGCGCGGCCATCAAGCGATCCGCGTTGTCCGGTATCTGCCGCTTTATCTCCTGGGTGATTCGCATGGCGGAGCCGACCGTGGCCTGGATCTCCTGATCCGTCATGCTCAAGGTCAGGTTGTGCCCGCTCGCTCCACCCACGAGATGCGAGATGATCAACGAGTCTTTCATGGCTCGATCCTCTCTGCCTGCTTGGCCTGTTTATCCATCTCCTTGAGGACTCGTACCGCCACGCTGACCATGCTCTCGATTTCCTGGTCGGTCATGGTCGGCGACAGATTGAGCCCGTTGGTGCCACCGAGCAGGTGCGCGACGATCAGGCACTCGGACTCCGCAATCTGTTCCGCCACCTGGATCCGAATCTCTTTGGCGATTCGCACCCCCACGCTGACCTTGCTGCCGATTTCCTGGTCCGTCATGGAGTGGGACAGATCAAGGCCCGTGGTTCCGCCGAGCAGGTGGGCGGCGATCAATGCGGTCAAGGGATGTTCTTTCATTCTCGATTACCTCATGGTGATGATTGATTCGTTGTGTCAATGAGAAGTTATGCGCGGGCCGGGGCGCGAGCGGCCGTCTCGCGGGCCGTAAGCGCGGGCCCAAGCGCGAGTTGCCCGACGGTAACGAGCAGCATCACCGCGAAGCAGCCGAGCCACAGCGCCCGCCCGCCTGCGTGGTGCAGCACGGCCACGCCCAGGAGCGGGCCGAGGCATGAAGCCACGCCGAAGCTCATGGAGTAGACGCCCTGGTACCGGCCGCGCTGAGCCGCCGGTGCCAGGTCCGCCACCACCGCCGAGGCTGTGGGCACCGCGGCCATCTCGCCGACCGTCGTGACGACGACCGCCAGGACGTACCCGGGGACACTGCCCACGACGCCATAGAGGCCATAGCCGAGGCCGAAGAGGAACGACGCACAAGCCAGCACCCCGGCGCGCGGGTACGCCAACAGCGCTCGCGTGATGCGAGGCTGGAACAACACGACGAGGACGCCGTTGATGGACACGATCCACCCGTACGTCGCCTCGCCGATTCCGTGCCGCCGCATGTCGAGCGGGAGCGACGTTCGGTCCTGCCACATGACCAGCATCAAGCCGAGCATGAGGAGAACGAAGCCAAGGAACGGCAAATCCGCGAGCGCCGCCCCGAGCCCCGCGCCCGCTCGACCAGCGGCCTCGTTCCGCTTCTCCTCTCCCTCGGGCGGCGCGGCTTCGGGGCGCGTCTCAGGTACGCGTGCGAGCACGAGCGCTCCGAAGGCAACCATCGTCACGGCGTCGCCGATAAAGAGCGACGTATAGCTCGCCAAAGCGAGGATCCCGCCGAGTGTCGGCGCGATGGCGAAGCCGAGGTTGTTCGCCCAATAGAGATGGCCATACGCGCGCGTGCGATCCGCGGCCGGCACGAGGTCGGCGGTGGCCGCGGAGACCGCGGGACGGTACATCTCCGCCGCCCACCCCATGAGAAAGGTCGTGGCGCCGATGGCCGGCAGAGAGCGGGAGAAGCCAATGGCCAACATGGACACGGCGCCGCCGAAGACCGAGAACAGGATCGTCGCCCGTCGCCCCACCCGATCGGCGAGCACTCCGCCGGTCACGCCGGCGAGGATCGCCCCTGCGCCATAAAGGGCCATCACGAGCCCGGCGTCCGCCTCGCTGCCGCCCTGCGCCGTGATGTAGAGCGCGAGGAACGGTATGACGAAGCCGCCGGCCTTGTTGACCAGCGTGCCGAGCCACAACGTCCAGTAGGTCACCGGGAGGCTCCGATACTCTTTCTTGATCGCGGCAAGCACGAGCGGCTCCGTGAGCTATGCGGCCCGCGCGAGGGCCGCGACCTGACGGAGGAGCGCGCGGTACTCCTCGTCAGTGACCCTCAGGGCCCACGATACCTTTCCACCCGACGCCAAATTGACGACTCGTTTGTTCGCGTTGCACCGATAGAGGAGGCCCGAGCAATGTCCATCGACGTGATAAAGGCCAAGGACCGCGTTCTGCGCCACCACGCGCGACCAATGCGTCTGGGGGAACTCGGGCGCGATCGCCTGCACGAACTCTTGGGCGGTCCACTCGTGGAGCCGGTCTTCCAGGGCGCTTTGCAGGGTGGCCGCCGAGTGCTCGCTCCCGATCAGTACCCCTTTGCCCTCCGTCGAGTTCGACATCTTGAAGACCAATCGATCCTTGTCGACGAGGAGCGCGTCCATGTTCCCGGCGTTGATTTCGTGCGTCACGGGCACGAACGTCTCGATGGCGAGCACTTCCTCTTTGCTCAAGAGGGGGCGGTAAGTGACGTCGTGCAAGAGATGAAACCAGGACTTGCTGCTCAGAATGTAGTTCTCGTATGTGTTCAGCAGCGCGGCCCCGGAGTCGATGATCTTTCCGAGCAAGTCCCACTCGGCTTGCCCGTGCATCTCGTCTTCCAGAAAGAGGCGATAGACGAGTGTCCTCTTGCCTTCGTCTTTGCGCAGCCATTCTTCGCGGTATTCGCTGACCTTGATGAGGTGCACTTCACACTCGGTGCACTGAGCGTCGAAATACCGTTTGAGCTCGTCATAAACGAGCGGTCCATCGGTATGGTACGAATCCAGATCGAGGATCACGACCCGGTCGCGCTCCTCTCTACGACAGCGATCGCGAACTATCCGTCCGAGGTCGAGGTACGGTGACCCACCACCGCTGAACGTGCGGGTCGAAAGACCGAGCGTGCGAAGGAACGATTCGCAGTGGCCATGCATTTGCGGCCCCTCGATCGCCGGGCCGATATTGAGCTCGCAGAACTTGTATCCCCCCGACGGCATCGGCACGATGTCCACGCGGCCGATCACGTACTCGCCGGCGTCCAGTACGTCCCAGTCCACCCAGCGCCACACCGTACGCGGAACGCAGAATCGCTCCAGGAGCGCTTCTTGCGAAGAAGTGGCGCGCAGAGCTCGCAGGATCTTCTGCTGAGCGCTCAGCACAAGGTGCAGAGCGCCTGCGAGCTTGGCGAATTCTTCTTCCGGAAAGACCACCAGCGGTATCGGGATCAGTTCCTTGAGTGGAACGCAGCTCGTCAGTCGATCACCCACGGCCGCGCGCAGCGATTCGTGAAGCTGCTGTGTCATCGTTACGAAGTTCATCATCGCCATCACTCAAATCGTCGATTCGCCGCCGTCGATCACCAGATCACAGCCTGTGAGCCAGCTCGCCTCTTCGGAAGCCAGGAAGACTGCCGCGCTCGCGTGATCGGTCGGCAGCCCCGTCCGACCGAGCGGAATGTCCTTTCCGCGCTCTTTCCAGAGCGCCGGATGGTCCTCCCACTGATTTCGATTGCCTTGGGTCGCGGTCAGACCAGGCGAGAGCGTGTTGACTCGAATGCCCAACGGGGCGAGTTCGTACGCAGTGCTCTTGGTCAGCATCGACAAGCCGGCCTTCGAGCACTGGTAATGCGCCATCTTGCTGATGGCCTTGTAAGCGCTGATCGAAGAGACGTTGATGACGCTCCCTCGGATCTCGCGGGAGGCCATGTGCCGCGCCACCCGCTGCAACAGGAAGAACGGGAACTTCAGATTGACGTCCAGCACATACGTGTATTCATCCGCGGTGACGTCCATGAACGGCGTTCGCGTCGTCACGCCGATGTTGTTGACCAGGATGTCGATGCTTCCGAGGAAGCGCTCGGCTCTCTCGACCAGCGCGCCCGCGCACGCCACGTTCGCACCGTCGAGCTGCTCCGCGTGGGCGCGCGCTCCTTTGGCCTGGAGCTGATTCACCAGCTCGCGCGCCGCCGCCTCGTCAGAGTTGAACGTGACGACGAGGTTCGCCCCTTCGCTCGCGAACGCTAACGCGATGGCGCGACCGATTCCGTGGCTCGCAGCGGTGATGATGGCGTTCTTGTCCTTCAAGCGCATATTGCCTCTCTGTTCTTCGGTTGGTTAGGCGGTGAGCGACACGTCCACTCCGACGCCCGCGTCGAGCGCCTTGGCGTAGACCAAGGCTGCTATTGCCGCGTCTTGGATAGCGACACCCACGGATTTAAAAATCGTGATTTGTTCGGCGCAGCTTCGCGCGCGAGCCCGGCCGCTCACGATGTCTCCAATCTCGACGAGCTGCTCGGGTGTCGTCACGCCGAGGCGGAGGGCCTCGATGACCTCTCCCGCCTCCGTGAGCGCCGCCTCGCGTTGCTCGACCACGGTATAGCTGCGGCCGAGCGCGCCAGGCGGCAGCTCACAAGCCACTTCGTCGACGCCGCCGATGGCGTTGAAATGCATACCCGGGCGAATGTGCTCCTCGCCCATCAGCGGTATCGGCGACGCGGTCGAGGTCGCGCAGCAGACGATGTCCGCACGAGCAATGGCATCTTCGGCAGTCGCCGTCACGGTCACCCGCGACGACGATTGGCTCTGCACCCACCGCGCAAAGCAGTCCGCACGACTGGGCGTCCTCGAATGAACGAACACTTCCTCGATCTTCCGAACGGCGCACACGGCCGCTAGCTGAGTCCTGGCTTGTTCCCCTGCGCCGAGGATGGCCAGCGACGTCGAATCCTCGCGCGCCAAGAGCTTGGTCGCGAGGCCGCTCATGGCGCCCGTGCGCAGCGCCGTCAGCGACGCCCCTTCCATGAAGGCGAGGATTCGACCGGTCGATCCATCGAGCAACACCACCGCCGCGTGGATCAGCGGAAGCGCTCTCGCCTTGTTCCGGGGGGCGATCGACGAGAGTTTCACGACGAAGGGCGCCACATGTCCGACATGAGCGGCCATCGTCAAGACCTGCGTCTCTCCGATGCGAACAATCCCTCGGCTCGGCATCACGACTGCGCCTTCCTGCAAGCAAGCAAACGCGCCGGCCAGTGCACGGATGGCGTCTTCGTACGAGAAGACGGAGAGCACGTCGCTCGCAGTGAGGATACGTGTCGTCATGTCCTGTCCTGATTGCGCTTCGGAACCAGGAAGCTCCGGCGGTAAGTGAGCACGACCGTGCCGTCGCCCTTGTGACCGATCGTCTCGATGACGACGATTCCCTGACCGGGGCGGGACTGGGAGTCGCGGATATTCAACACTTTGCTTTTCGCGTACAGCGTGTCTCCGATGAACACCGGATGGGTGAGACGGACGCTGTCCCATCCCAGATTGGCTATCGTTTTGGCGCTCATGGATCGGACGCTCATTCCATTGATGATCGCGAAGGTGACCACGCTGTTGACGAGGACTCGTCCGAACTCCGTGCCACGACCATATTCGGCGTCGAAGTGCAGCGGATGCTGGTTCATGCTGAGAAGCGTGAGCCAGGTGTTGTCTACCTCCGAGACTGTCCGGCCGGGCCGATGATGGATCACCGCCCCCTTTACGAACTCCTCCAGATACATCCCGAGCGTCTCGACGTATTCGAGCGGCCCAATTTGCTCAAGCGCTTGCATCAGCGCCTCCCCGAGGCGCGCCGCAAGAGCTGTTGAGCCTTCTTCACGAAGGGAGGCCCGATCATCCGGTCCCCGAGGCGCTCAACGCCTCCGCCTGCTCTCTCCCACGTTTCGATCACCCGACGCGCCCAGTCCAGCGCCTCGTCTTTGACCTCGAAGATCTCGTTGATCACCGGTACTTGCGCGGGGTGCACTGCGACCTTGCCGTGATAACCCAAACTGACGCAGCGGCGTGACTCCTCCTGAAGCTCGGCCGCAGAGCCCTCGAAGTTGAAGCAGGCCGTATCGATGGCGGCGATCTCATACCGAGCGGCCGCGACGACGAGCCGCTGGCGCGCATAGAGCATGTTGTCCCAATCGATATCGACGCCCAGCGACGCCGCCAGATCCGCCGATCCGAGAATGAGCCCGTTACTCTCTCGCGCAATGTCTTCCAGGTTCTTGATGGACGCCGGCGTCTCGATCGTGACGTAAATCTCCGGGAACAGGTGCTGTCGACCGAGCAGCGTTCGGAGAATCTCCACTTCCACGCCGGAGTCCACCATCGTCATCACGATGATGTCGGGCACGACCTTCGCAGCCACGAACGCTGCGATGTCCTGGAGAAACTCTGGGCTGCGGATTTCGTTGATCCGGACGGCCGTTGGCCGCGTCTTCGGCCATGCCTGCAGAATTTCTATGCACAGCCGTCGCGCGTCTTCCTTGCGCACCGGCGGTACCGAATCCTCGATATCCAACAGGCAAATATCAGCAGCCGTCTTCTGTGCCTTTTTCAGCACAAGGACATCCAGCGCGGGCGTGTAGAGAATGCTGCGGGCGTAGAACTTGGTCGACATCGGCTATCTACCTTCCATCTCAACTAACGAACTCGCGAATCAGCTCGCACAGACGCTTGATCTCTTCGGACGTGTTCCCCGCGCGCAACATGACGCGCAGGCCTGCGCTATCGCGAGCGACGATTGGAAAGAACACCGGCGAGACATAGAAGCCGTTCTCGTACAGGGTCTTGCCGCACTGAACGACCCTCGAGTCGTCGATCGTGACGAGCTTGATGGGGAACTTGTTCCCCGCCTGTTCGGTGACGACGAGGCGGTCGAAGAGCTCGATGTTCTCTTGCAGTCGGCGCTGACGCTGCGCAAGCTCGGGCGTTCGGTGGATCTGCGCAGAGGCCAGTGAGGCCCCGATCGCCGCCGTGTTCATCGGCTGCGACCAGGCCAACGGGCCGCCGAACCGCTCGAGGATCTTGCCGACCTCCGGCCCATCGGGGCCGAACATGATCGCGGCCCCGCTGGTGCCGAACGCCTTGTTCAAAGTCGCCACAATGATGGTGTTCGGGTCGACCTCGTCCATCTCCGATCGGACATAGCCTTCGCCGTGCTCGCCCACGATGGACAGCGAATGCGAATCGTCCAGATAGAGGAAAAGACCGTATCGCTGCTGCAATGCGAGGAGGTCCTTGATCGGGACGTGCCCCCCCATGCTGTACGTGCCATCAGTGACGTAGGCGACCCGCTGGTGGGACTTGCACAGGTCCTCGATGAAATTCACATCGTTGTTCGGACAGGTGACCACCAGGCTCTCGTCTCCACATACCGGCTTGTAGAGATTCATCGAAAAGTGGCAGTTCTTGTCGAACACCATCGTCGGCCGTACGCCGCCCGTCAGATAGCCGGACGCCAGGATGGGGAGAATCCCCGCGGTGGCCGCGCTGGCCGAGATTGCACTGATCACCCTCGCTCGGAAGAGCGACGAGAGCGACGCCTCGAGCTCGAGCAGCGCGGGGAGTTGAAGCCGGATCCGGGAGATGCAGTGATCCAGCACGCCGAACCGCTTGAGCGCCTCGATCGCCCCGTCGATGATCTTCGGATGCGAGTCCAGATCGAGGTACGAGCAGCAGCTGAAGTTCACGAACTCGTGGCCGCTCGCCGTGATGAGGCGGCCGTCTGGGCGCAGGTCGGCGACGATTCCGGCGAGCCCGTTTTGTTCAGTCTCGTTCCAGAAGGCATTCCCGATCTCGATCATCTTCTTGCCGTTGCGATATCGATTCCGCGTCGGCTCTGAACGCGGAACACCATTAGCTTCTATGCGCACTTCAGCTCCTCTCTTTCATGACGTCGTCGACAAAAATCGGCAGCTTTGACTGGTACTGTTCGGTGTCTCGCCACACGGCGTAGGTTCGACCATCCCGGTCCACCATGATCAGGCCGTCCATGGCCTTCGCCCTCGAGAGCGCCTGAAGCGCCTGCGCCGGCGTCTGCGCGATGGGGCTGCCGACATTGAGCGAGGTGTTCACCGACGCCTCGACGCCGCAGCGCACGCCCATCGCCTTCAAGAACGCGTATATCAGCGGGTTCGTTCGCTCACGAACGATCTGGATTCGGCTCGTCCCGTCGAAGTGCACAACGGCTGGCACCAGGCGCTTGGCCAGCGCGGTGGCGCGGACCGTCAGCACCATGTAGTCGTAGGCGGTGTAGTCGGCCGCCTCGGCCCCCTCGTCGAGCTCGAACAAGCGCTTCGCTTCCTTCAGCGTCACCATCGGCGCCAGCGGTCGCACACGTTCGCGCCGCTTCACCTTCGCGTTCAGGTAGTCCAGCGTCCGCACGTTGCACGGATTGGCGAGGATGCTTCGATTACCGAGCGCCCTTGGACCGGTCTCGGCGGGGCCTTGGAAAACTCCCACCACTGCGTCGTTGGAGACGGCGTGCGCGAGGAGCTCCGCGATCCTGTCTCGATCGTTCGGATCGTTGATGTTGCCCAGCTCGATCGAGCACGCTTGCCCGTCCGCGTGAACCGCGGCCGCGATGGCGGCGCCGGAAGCGGCCACTCCGCAGAGGTAGGGCGACTCCAGATTCACGCGGCACGGAGCGCCGTTCTTGGCGGCGAACTGGATGGTCGCACCGAGCGCCGCGCCGGCGTCGCCCGGGATGGGCGGGACCCAAATCCGGAGGAACGTGTCCTGCCCCAGATACCGCTTGAAATATTCGCGGTTGAAGCTCTTCAGGAGATTCATGTTGGCGATGCAGTTGAGGGCGGTCCCTCCAGTCATCACCAGCTTGCTCGCCGACGTCTTGCGAATCAGGTGCTCGACGATATGCGTGAGCGCGTCCTCGAAGACCATCTGCAGCGCTTGCGCCTTGTCCACTCGATCCTGGGTGATCGGCGAGTGCTGGATGTTCTCCACCTCGAGGACCCGGTCCGGATTCCACATTTCCGACGGCTTGATCGGAGCGCCCAAAATGTCGACGAGCTCCTCGGCGTAAGGCTCCATGTGACTCTTGACGTGCCAGTTGATCATCCGCCGATTCACGAAGACCTGACCATCGCGCGCCAAATAGAGGATCTGGCGCAGCCGTCGATAATAGGGATTCGTCAGGCGATCGCCGTTGCCCCACGCAGCCGCCCCCATGTAGCGGCCCTCCGAGCTGAGAAAGCTCCAGCCCCCCTGGGTCGAGCTCAGATACCCGTACAGATGCCCGAGGGAGTCGATGGTGCTCTCGTTCTCGCGCAGGCACTCCCAGACTCCGTCGCGCACCACGTAAAGCGATATGGCGCCGTTATCGCCCGTCCCGTCCAGGACGGTGACGAGCACCGGCTCGCGACTGCCCGCGAACGGCGACATCGCATAGGACAGGTACGCGTGATTGCTGTGGTGATGCATGCCGATGATCGGCAGGGTCTCGTCGAGTCCGAGCTGACGAGAGAGCCGCTGCGGAGCCGACAGGGCTTGAATCAGGTGACCCAGGTTGAACGTCGGGTCGTATTTGGGATTCATCAGCACCAGGCTCCGCGGTGCGTGCTCGAAGATCACACGCAGATCGAACCCCATGGTGGCGATGTAATCCCAGCTTGCCAGGACGGCGAAAATGTCCTGAGGTGCGATGCCGCGCCGGGCCATCGTCTCTTTGATGGCCTCGATGCTGTGCTCCGGAAACTTGTTGGTGTGCTTCTCTCCGCTGAAGCGCTCCTCTTCGTTGTTTGCGATCACCTCGATCCCGTCGCGTGCACTGACTTTGACGAGCGCGATGCCGGTGTTGTGTCCGAACGGACCGATACCCATCAAATAGAGTGCCTCGCCGGCCTGGAGGCGCGCCGCGAGTTCGCGTCCCTTCTGCGAAGCAAAGGCGCTCTTCGCGCCGAAGAAGCGGGACCGCGCACCGAGCCGCGAGTACGCCTGGTCGACCAGCGCCTTCACCAGCCGCGGGATCAGCTTCAGCCTCGGCCCGTATTCACCGTAGACGGTCGACATGGCTCTCCCCGCGTGTGTACTGTTGATTCGAGATCGTCTCGGCCACCTGCACGGCGGCCGACGTGATGATGTCGAGGTTCCCGGCATAGCTCGGCAGGTACGCCCCGGCCCCTTGGACACGAACCATCGTCATCCACCGATCTCCGTCGATCCTCGGCTCGACGATGAGTTCGTATCCAGGGACGTATTTGGTGACTTTCTCGACGACCGCGTGCACCGCCTCGGATACCTTCGCCTCGTCGGCGTTCCTCAACTTCGCGAACACCGTCGTCTGCATCGTCACCGGGGGGACGGCCGGGTTGATGTTCAAGATCGCCTTCGCGCGATCGCACTTCGCGAAGCCCCTGATCGCCGCCTCCGTCACGCTCAGGTATTCATTCACGTTCAGCCGGGTAGCGGGGCCCGCGCTCGTCGCGGAGATCGACGACACGACCTCCACGTACTCGACACCGTTCGACGCGGTTGCCAGCGCGTGGGCGATCGGCGCGGCGGCCTGACCTCCGCAGGTGACCATGTTGATGTTCATCCCGCGGGACATCTGCCCACCGTTGATGACCGGCACACACCATTTCCCCCGCGCAGAGGGGGTCAGGTCGATGATGGTCTTCCCCATCTCCTCGAAAAACCGCGCATGCTGCATGTGCGCGAGCGCGGACGTCGCATCGAAAACCATGTCGAAGCTGTCGGGGTCATTCAGCAGCGCCGATACGCCGTCCGCCGAAGTCCGTACGCCCAGGCTCTTCGCGTAAGCTATCCCCGGCGACTGCGGCCGCTGCCCCGCGACGATTGCACAGGACAGGAACCGTGACCTCTTCACTTTCGTCAGGAGGTCGCATCCGATGTTGCCGCTGCCGATAATCGCGACTCTGTTGTTCATTGGTCTCTCCCGAGCAATCACGACGTCGCCTCTTTCGCGGGCTCCGTGGCGCGCAATCGCACAGCCCTATGCTCGGTCTTCGACAGCTCCTGCGCCACCTCGACGATGAGATCTTCCTGGCCTGCGACGACCTTGCGCCGCTCGAGCTCGCGATAAATCGAACCCTCGTCCACGCCGAATTGGAGGGAGGCGCGAGCGACGGGCTTCTCGAACCCGGAGAAGACGCCGAAAAGGCCGCTCAGGATGTTCGCCTGCTTGATCACCGGTGGGGACAACTCGACGTCTCGGACGATCCTGTCCGACGCCTTCAGCAGGGCGAACATGTCGACATCAGTCTCATGGCCAACGCGCGACAGCGCCGCCACCAGCACCTGCAATGAAGTGTTGCCCGCGCCGGCGCCGAAGCCGTTGAGGGTTCCGTCGATGAGCTTCGCGCCGCAGCGGACCGCCGCGAGACTGTTGGCGACCGCGAGGCCGAGGTTGTTGTGCGCGTGGAATCCGACCGGAATGCTGAGCTCGGACGCCAGGAGCCCGATCTTTTCTTGAACATCCGCCTCGACATAGGCGCCCGCCGAGTCCATCAGCACGATGGCGTGGGCGCCATATTCCTGCTGCAGTGTCGCCTGCTCGAGGAGCTTTAGCGCCGACGCCATGTGGGACATCATCAGGACGCCGTGAACGACAGCGCCGCGGTTTCGCGCGTATTCGATGTAGCGCTCCGTGGTGTCCGCCTCGGTGCAGTGGGAGGCAACTCGGACCACGTCGACACCGATATCGATGGCGAGCTTCAGATCACCAATCTTGGCGAAACCGGGGATTGCATGCACGCCAAGCTTCGTGATGGAGAGGTTCTCGCGCGCGCACTCCAACATCTGCGCGTCGGAATGAGCAGCGAAGCCGAGCTGTAGCGAGGACGCGCCCAGACCATTTCCGTGACCGACCTCCACCGCGCTCAAGCCGCACTTGTCGATGGCCGCGCAGTAGGTCGCGATGTCTCGCAACGAGAGACAGTGCTTCACTGCATGGCTCCCATCCCTCAACGTCGGATCGTAGATTTCAAGTTGAACCGATTTCGTTTCGGTCTTTTCGCGAACGCCATCCTCGACAAAGTCATTCCGTTGCTTGCTGCCGCTCATAGTTTCGCTCCCGCTGAGTAGAGTGGGCCTTCGCGTCGTGCCCCGGTCTATCGGCACATCGACACGGCGTTGCAACAACGCCGCGCCGCGGTAACGCCGACACTTCTGTATGAGCCGATGGGATTTACCGGGAAACGACCTGCGTTGTGTCAGGCCGCACACACACAGTAGCGCTCAAGAACTGGAACCGATTCCATAAAATGCCGAATCAGACCAAATAACGGCCCGCATTGATACGCCTCGGCGATGCGGGGCAAGGTTGGCCCCTAGACGCGTTGGGCACTTTGCGCGTTCAACGCTCGCAACCGCCAGTTGCACTTTCCTCAAGTTGACGATAACGTAAACGTCGGCCGCGCTTCCCAATCCGCCCGGACCTTGGCCGCCCGTATGCCGAACCCCGAACCGGCGGCCGCAGCTCGACGCGAAGACCATGACCCAGCACTACACGATCACTGAACTCGCGCGCGAATTCGACGTGACGCCCCGCGCGATCCGCTTCTACGAAGACCAAGGCCTGCTTTCGCCGAGCCGGGAGGGCGCGAGCGGCTTGCGGCGCGTCTACTCGGGCCGCGACCGCACGCGCCTGAAGCTGACGCTGCGCGGCAAGCGGCTCGGCTTCACGCTGTCGGAGATCCGCGAGCTCCTGAACCTGTACGAGTCGCCGACCGACACCGTGTCGCAATTGCATGCGTTTCTCGCGACGATCGCCGAGCATCGTGAGGTGCTCGAACGTCAGCTCGAAGACCTCAACGCGACACTCGAGGATCTGGCGCAATACGAAACCCAATGCCGCGCGATGCTGGCTGTGAACGGCGCAGCACAAGCCGAGCGTTCATGAACCACTTCCCCAAGCTGCTGTCGTCGCAGATCGGCTTCGATGTCGCGCAGACGATGCTCGAAGGCTTCAACCGCCACTACCACGTGTTTCGCGAAGCGGCGGTGCGGGCCAAGACGCTCTTCGAAGCGTCCGACTGGCATGCGCTGCAAAAGCTCGCGCGCGACCGCATCGCGTCGTACGACGATCGCGTCGACGAATGCGTCCAGCGGCTCGAGGACGAATACGACGCCGAGAACATCGACGACGAGATCTGGCAGCAGATCAAGCTGCACTACATCGGCCTGCTGACGAACCATCTTCAGCCCGAGTGCGCGGAGACATTCTTCAACTCGGTCTGCTGCAAGATCCTGCATCGCTCGTACTTCAACAACGACTTCATCTTCGTGCGGCCCGTCATCTCGACGGAATACCTCGAGAACGACGAGCCGGCCGCCAAGCCCACCTATCGCGCCTACTACCCGGGTAAAGACGGGCTCGCGGCCACGCTCGAGCGTATCGTCACGAACTTCCAGCTCGAGCGGCCATTCGAGAACCTCGAGCGAGACGTCGCCTGCGTCATCGACACGATCCATGAGATCTACGGCCCGTTCTCCGAAGCGTTCAACTTCCAGGTGCACGTGCTGTCCTCGCTGTTCTTCCGCAACAAGGCTGCGTACATCATCGGCCGCATCATCAACGGCGAGCTGCTGCTGCCGTTCGCGGTGCCGATCCGTCATACCAGGCAGGGCCTGCTGGCACTCGACACGGTGCTGCTCAAGCGCGAGCAGCTGCAGATCATCTTCAGCTTCTCGCACTCGTACTTCCTCGTCGACATGGATGTGCCGTCGGCCTACGTCGACTTTCTCGGCACGTTGATGCCGGGCAAGCCCAAGGCCGAGATCTACACCTCGGTGGGCCTGCAAAAGCAAGGCAAGAACCTGTTCTACCGCGATCTGCTCAAGCATCTGTCGCACTCGAGCGATCACTTCATCATCGCGCCCGGCATCAAAGGGCTCGTGATGACGGTGTTCACGCTGCCCTCGTTCCCGTACGTCTTCAAGGTCATCAAGGACACGTTCCCGCCGCCGAAGGACACGACGCGCGAGAAGATCCAGGAGAAGTACCTGCTCGTCAAACGGCACGACCGCTTAGGGCGCATGGCCGATACGCTCGAATATTCGAGCGTCGCGCTGCCGCTCGCGCGGCTCGACGACTCACTCGTGCGCGAGCTCGAGAAGGAAGTGCCGTCGATGATCGAATACGAAGGCGATTGCCTCGTGATCCGGCATCTGTACATCGAGCGCCGCATGGTGCCGCTGAACCTGTTCCTGCAACACGGCACCGAGGCCGACATCGAGCACGCGATCAAGGAATACGGCGACGCGATCAAGGAGCTCATGCAGGCGAACATCTTCCCCGGCGACATGCTCTACAAGAACTTCGGCGTCACCCGTCATGGCCGCGTCGTGTTCTACGACTACGACGAGATCGAATACCTGACCGACTGCAACGTGCGGCACGTGCCGCAGGCGCACAATGACGAAGATGAACTGTCGGCCGAGCCGTGGTACGCGGTCGGTCCCCACGACATCTTTCCCGAAACGTACGGCACGTTCCTGCTCGGCGACCCGACCGTGCGCGAATACTTCATGCGCCATCACGCGGACTTCTTCGATCCCGCGCTATGGCAAAAACACAAGGAGCTGCTGCTCAAGGGCGAGCTGCCCGACTTCTTTCCCTACGATCAGGGCGTGCGCTTTTGCAAGCGCTACCCCGAGCGCTTCGGCCAGCGTGATCACCCAAGCGGCGAAGCCGACGGCCGACCGCACAGGGCGAACGCAGTGTGAGCCGCGTGCGTGCCGCCAACGTGCAATACGCATCGCTTACCGCGCCACGCGCGCGAACCCGCCCTGACGCCTTAATTCAGCTCAATCGACACGACGCATCATGAACGAACAAAATCATCCGCTCGCCCAACTCTTTGCCAACAACGAAGCCTGGGTCACGCGCAAGCTCGCGAAAGATCCGCAGTACTTCTCGCGCCTTGCCGATCAGCAAACGCCCGAATACCTGTGGATCGGCTGCTCGGATTCGCGCGTGCCCGCGAACCAGATCATCGGCCTGCCGCCCGGCGAGGTGTTCGTCCATCGCAACATCGCGAACGTCGTCGTGCATACCGACTTGAACTGCCTGTCGGTGATCCAGTTCGCCGTCGATCTGCTGAAGGTCAAGCACATCATGGTGGTGGGCCATTACGGCTGCTCGGGTGTCGGCGCCGCACTCAACAATCGCCGGATCGGGCTGGCCGACAACTGGCTGCATCACATCCAGGACGTGCGCACCAAGCATGCCGCGCTGCTCGAGGAATGGCCGATCGGCGACGCGCGCCACCGCCGCCTCGTCGAACTCAACACGATCGAGCAGGTCGTCAACGTGTGCCGCACGACCATCGTCAACGACGCCTGGGCGCGCGCGCAACCGCTGACGGTGCACGGCTGGGCCTACGGCGTGCACGATGGGCGCGTGCGCAATCTCGGCATGACGATCTCGAACCCCGAGATGCTCGAAGAAACGTATCAACGCTGTGTTGCCGCCGTCTCCGCCCACGGTGCGAGCTCGGCGCAAAACGATGTCGTAGCTGCCGATGCCGCACAACTCAAAGACGTCGCGACGGTCGTCGACGGCGTGATCAAGGAGCTCAAACATGACTGAAGCAACGCGTAACGCACAGGACCCGATCGTCATCGTCAGCGCGGCCCGCACGCCGATGGCGGGCTTTCAAGGCGACTTCGCTTCGCTGACGGCACCGCAGCTCGGCGCCGTCGCGATCGAGGCCGCCCTGGCCCGCTCCGGCCTGAAACCCGAACAGATCGAGGAAGTGCTGATGGGCTGCGTGCTGCCCGCCGGGCTCGGCCAGGCACCCGCGCGGCAGGCAGCGCTCGGCGCAGGGCTGCCGCTCGCGACGGGCTGCACGACCGTCAACAAGATGTGCGGCTCGGGCATGCGTGCGGCGATGTTCGCGCACGACATGCTCGCGGCCGGCAGCGTCGAGGTGATGATCGCGGGCGGCATGGAAAGCATGACGAACGCGCCGTATCTGCTGCCCAAGGCGCGCGGCGGCATGCGTATGGGCCACGGTCAGGTCATCGACCACATGTTCTATGACGGCCTCGAGGACGCCTACGAGAAAGGCCGTCTGATGGGCACGTTCGCCGAGGAGTGCGCAGCCTCGTTCGGCTTCACACGCGAAGCGCAGGACGCGTTTGCCATCGAATCGCTCCAACGCGCCAAGCGCGCGAACGAAGACGGTTCGTTCGACTGGGAAATCGCACCGGTGAAGGTCGCCGGCCGCAAGGGCGACGAAGTCACGATCTCGCGCGACGAGCAGCCGTTCAAGGCGAACCTCGAGAAGATCCCGACGCTCAAGCCCGCGTTCAGCAAGACCGGCACCGTCACGGCCGCGAACTCGTCGTCGATCTCCGACGGCGCGGCCGCGCTCGTGATGATGCGCGCGTCGGTCGCCGATCGGCTCGGCCTGGTCCCGCTCGCACGCGTCGTCGGCCATTCGACGTTCGCGCAAGAGCCGTCCAAGTTCACGACGGCGCCCGTCGGCGCGATCGGCAAGCTGCTCGACAAGAACGGCTGGCGCGCCAGCGACGTCGATCTGTACGAGATCAACGAAGCATTCGCCGTCGTCACCATGGCAGCGATGAAGGAGCACGCCATCGCGCACGAGCAGGTCAACGTGAACGGCGGCGCCTGCGCGCTCGGCCATCCGATCGGCGCATCGGGCGCACGCATTCTCGTCACGCTGATCGGCGCATTGCGCAAGCGCGGCGGCAAGCGTGGCGTCGCGAGCCTGTGCATCGGCGGCGGCGAGGCGACGGCGATGGGCATCGAAATCGCCTGATGCCGCGCACGCACGTGTAGTACGTGGCGCGCACGGTCTCCGATCGTTGCGCGCCCCTTTTGCGGGAGGACAGTATGAGTACCGCATTGATCGTCGGCGCCTCGCGCGGCATCGGCCACGAGTTCGTGCGCCAGTATCGGGCCGCGAATTGGCGCGTCATTGCCACGGCGCGCGACGTCGAATCGCTCGACGCACTCGAGCGCCTGGGCGCCGAGCCGATTTCGCTCGACGTGACCGAGCCTGACGAGATCGCCGCACTGGCAGGTAAGCTTGGACAGACGCGGCTCGATGCCGTCGTGATCGTGGCCGGCGTGTATGGCCCGCATACGGAAGGCGTCGAGCCGTTCACGGCCGACGACTTCGACTACGTGATGATGACGAACGTGCGCGGCCCGATGTTGCTGATGCCGATCGTGCTACCGCTCGTCGAAGCCGCGGACGGCGTGCTGGCCGTGCTCTCGAGCCGCATGGGCAGCACGAGCGAAGCGACCGGTACGACCGGCTGGCTCTATCGCGCAAGCAAGGCCGCACTCAACAACGCGTTGCGCATGGCGTCGCTACAAACGCGGCATGCCACCTGCGTCGCGCTACATCCGGGCTGGGTGCGCACCGACATGGGCGGACCACAAGCGGCCGTCGACGTCGATCGCAGCGTTGCGGGCATGCGCCAGCTCATCGCGCAGGCCGGCGCCGCGCACGCGTCGTTCAACGGCCGCTTTCTGCAATTCGACGGCCTGCCCATCGATTGGTAGGACAACCAAGCAATCGAAATCAAGGACTAAGGAGACTCACGGCATGGTGCTCGATCAGGATCACACGATGATCCGCGACGCGGTGCGCACGTTCGTGCGCGAGGCGATCGCACCGCACGCGGCGCGCTGGGATCGCGAGCGCATCTTCCCGAAGGACGTGCATCGCGAACTGGCCGCGCTCGGCGCGTACGGTGTGCTCGTGCCACAGGAATACGGTGGCGCGGGACTCGACGCGCTCGCGCTCGCGTTGATTCTCGAAGAGATCGCGGCGGGCGACGGCGGCACGTCGACGGCGATCTCCGTCAACAACTGCCCCGTGTGCAGCATCCTGCTGGCCTATGGCAACGATGAGCAAAAGCGCGACTGGCTGACGCCGCTCGCGCGCGGCGAGATGCTCGGCGCGTTCTGCCTGACCGAACCGCAAGCCGGCTCGGATGCCTCGGCGCTGCGTACGACTGCGGTGCGCGACGGCGACGGCTACGTGCTGAACGGCGTCAAGCAATTCATCACGAGCGGCAAGCACGGCGACGTGGCGATCGTGATGGCCGTCACCGACAAGGCAGCCGGCAAGCGCGGCATCAGCGCATTCATCGTGCCCACCAACACACCCGGTTACGTGGTGGCGCGCGTCGAGGAGAAGCTCGGCCAACATTCGTCGGACACCGCGCAAATCGTCTTCGAAAACTGCCGCATCCCCGCCGCGAACCGTATCGGCGGCGAAGGCGAAGGCTACAAGATCGCGCTGTCGGGGCTCGAAGGCGGCCGCATCGGCATTGCGGCGCAAAGCGTCGGCATGGCACGCGCGGCATTCGAAGCCGCGCTCGCGTATGCGAAGGAACGCGAAAGCTTCGGGCAAACGCTGTACCAGCACCAGGCCGTGCAGTTTCGCTTTGCCGAGATGGCGACCCAGCTCGAAGCGGCACGCCAGCTCGTCTGGCATGCGGCGGCGCTGAAGGATGCGGGACGACCCTGTCTGACCGAGGCAGCGATGGCCAAGCTGTTTGCCTCCGAGGCGGCTGAGCGCATTTGCTCGGCGGCACTGCAAGCGTTCGGCGGCTACGGCTACGTCAACGACTTCCCGGTCGAGCGAATCTATCGGGACGTACGCGTGTGTCAGATTTACGAAGGCACGAGCGACATCCAAAAGATCCTCATCGCGCGCGGTCTCGCAACCGCCGACTACGCGGCATGAGCGCGGGCATTTCAATGTTCGACGCACCGCGCGAGTGCCCGTGCGGCGGCACGGCACCGGGGCGCTCGCCGTCCGCCCAAGCGCCCCGCTTCGCCGATTGCTGTGGCCGCTACCTCGACGTCGGCGGCTTGGCAGCGCCCACGGCGCTCGAACTGATGCGCTCGCGCTATACGGCCTACGTGCTCGGCGACGTGGCGTACCTGCGCGCGACGTGGGATCCGGCCACCTGTCCCGCCGACCTCGACGTCGATCCGCAGGCCGCCGACTCGCCGCGTTGGCTCGGCTTGCAGGTCAAGCGCTTCGAGGCGCTCGATACGACGCACGCCATCGTCGAATTCGTCGCGCGCTACAAACAAGGCGCGCGCGGCCATCGGCTGCATGAGGTGAGTCGTTTCACACGCGGCGAAGACGGGCGCTGGCGCTACGTGGACGGCGACGTAAGCGAGCGCTGACATAGAAAACAGGCTCCTTGACTTTCAGGTGCCTGCCCACGAGTCTGACGAAAGCAAACAAGCGCTTGCGTCAGACAGCAAGGTGAAACGGTCAGTCAGGTCTGACGCGCGACGTGTCCAACCGGAAGACGCTCGCGGCAGTCACGACCATGAAACGTGCACTCACAATCGCAGTACTCGCCCTCACGGGTCTGCTGCTCGCTTGCAGCGGGAGCACCGTAGTCGGCATCGGCATCGGCATCGGCGTCGGGAGCGGCAGCGGCGCCACGCCGACGCCAACCGTAGCAACCGTGCAACTGGGCGCAGAAAACCTCGTCTTCGACACACAAGCGCGCACGAACCTCGGTTTCCAGTTCGGCCCGCCCGACGGCACGCTCGGCGCCGTGCGCAATGCCGACAACACGTACACGTTCTTCGTGTCCGCACGCAGCAACTCGACCTGCGGCGGCAGCCCTCTCACGCAAGGCACCTATCGCCTGGCCGGCAGCCTGACCGCCATCGGCGCGTCGGGCTCATGTCGTGCGCTGATGACGGCGGGCGGCGACCCGAACGGCTACACCTTCGATCGCGACTACGCTGGCGGTGGCCCCGTCCTGCCGATTTCGAACGGAGCAGGGCAAACGGCACTGCTGCTCGCCTATCACGGCGAGTGGCAAGGCGGCACCTGCGCGAAGACGAACAAGTGCTTCTACGGGTCGCTGGGCATGGCCGTTTCGTTCGACGGCGGCGCGACCTTCGCGAAGCTCGGCGAAATCGTGCAGCCGACGATCCCGCGCATGACCTCGATCGATGCGGGCAGAAATCTCGACGTCGGCGGCGGCACGATGGTCATTGCCGACGGCAACGGTCGGTTCCTGTCGAATCCGGCCCTCGCCGATCCCGCCGACGTCTATCTTTATATTTTCTACAGCGACAAGGATCCCGCGGCGAGCACGACGGCACCCTGCGCTGCGAATGCCTGCCTGGCAGTGGCCCGCGCGCGGCTCGCCGATGTCGCGCAAGCGGCGCTCGCGCGCAACACGGCCGCGTTTCCGCAGCTGTTTCATAAGTTCTATCTGGGCGCGTTCACCGAGCCGGCCACGAGCGGCGACGCCAACGCCGCGCAGCCCGCCGGCCACTACACGCCCGTCGTCGCTGACGCGGGCAACTATCCGACCGTCGTCTACGATACTTCGGTCGGCCTCTATGTGCTCGCCTACACGGTGAACAACAACGCGATCGTGATGCGCTCGGGCGATACGCTGCTCGATTGGTCGGCGCCCCTCGCGAGCGGCGCGATCAGCGCGCCCGGCATGAGCTTCCTCTACACCACGCTGATCGGCGACACGGCAGATACGACGACGAGCGACGGCAGCCCGTGGCTCTATTACGTCCGTGCGCCGAAGTGGCCCGACTGGCCCGATGCGGTCGTGGTGGCCCGACAATTGCATCTCTCCGTGCAGTAGCGAACGGTCGGTTGCGCCGGCATGCGTTGCGGGTTCTCCTGCATTGCGCAGGCAATTTCGAACCGGCTACGATAAACCTCGTTTGTGGCGGGAATCATCAGACGTTTAATCGCGTCGACGTCAGCACCGCTTACCGGTCACCCAAACGCGCCCCTAGCGGCGCAACCGACCCGCCATGTTTTCAGCGGCTTTACGCCGTCCGGCTGTCGGCTCGTGCCGACCCGCCGATAGCGTGAACTGCGGCCATTGCCGGTCTCTTTTCGAGCAACGGATCAAAACGGGGCGCGTGGATACTGACCCATGTCGGCATCCACGCATGAACATCAAAGCGGGCACGCGCATGAGTTGGAAACAAGTTTTCGTCGGATCGATATGCGTGTGTGCATGGGCAGGCGCTCATGCAGCCCCGAGCGCGTCCTCCAGTGACGCCGGTCCCTCATACGGCAAGCAGGCGACGTCGGGCATCGAGCTCGTGTCGAACAGCCCGGGCCGCCTGGCCTCGGCCCCGATCGAACATCTCGGTTTCGTCGATACGGACCTGCCCGAACTGCCGGCGAACCTGAACGAGCAGATCGTACGAATCCCTGTCGATGCCGCGGGTACGGTCACGCTCGAGACGACGATCTTTCGGCCCGACGGCCCTGGCCCGTTCCCGATGATCGTGTTCAACCACGGCAAGACCGAGGGCGACCCGCACAACCAGTCGCGCAGCCGGCCGATCGCGTTCGCGCGCGAATTCGTGCGGCGCGGGTATGTAGTCGTGGCGCCCAATCGCGAAGGCTTCGCCGAGTCGGGCGGCAGCTACCACCAGGAAGGCTGCGACGTGGAGAAGAACGGCGTCGCACAAGCCGGCGACGTGGCCGCAGCGATCGCCTATATGTCGAAGCAATCGTACGTCGACGCGTCGCACATCGTCGTGGCCGGCACTTCGCACGGCGGCCTGACGACGATTGCCTACGGCTCCAGCGCCGCGCAAGGCGTGCGCGGGCTCATCAACTTCTCGGGCGGCTTGCGGCAAGACGCCTGCACGGGCTGGCAAGACAATCTCACGCAGGCGTTCGGGCACTATGGCGAGCACGCGCGCGTGCCGTCGCTGTGGCTGTACGGTGACAACGATTCCGTGTGGACCTCCGAGCTCACCGCGCGCATGTACGGGGCCTACGTCGAGCACGGCGCGCACGCGAACATGATCGACTACGGTTCGTACAAGAACGACGCGCATCGCCTCGTCGTCGATCGCGACGGCGTGCAAGTGTGGTGGCCGGTCGTCGATGCGTTCCTTGCCCGTGTCGGCATGCCGACGCGCGTCGCGTACCGCGTGGCCGAACAGGCCGCGCCGCATGCCTCGGGCTACGCGACGGTCGATTCGGTCAGCGCCGTACCCTATGTCGATGCGGCCGGCCGCGCCGCCTACCGCAAGTTCCTGAGCCAATATCCGAGCCGCGCGTTCGCGCTGTCGTCCTCGGGCGCCTGGTCGTGGGCCGAGGGCGGCGACGATCCGCGCACCATGGCACTCGCCAGTTGCCGGCGCGAAAACCACGGCTCGCCGTGCCGCCTGTATGCGGTCGACGATACGGTCGTCTGGAACGAGCGCTCGAGCGACACGACGCAGACGGCCGATTCGAACGACGAAACGACGGTGACGGGCGTCGACGCGCTCGCCAGCCGGAACTAACTCCACGCGGGTTCTACGCGCGCACCGCCATCGGTGCGCGCCCTTTGTCGCTCGCGTCACGCGCGTCTTCTTGCGTGCGCCTTGTCACGCGCATTACGTCCCCTCGAACGAAACGCCTCGCACCCTCGCATTTTTTCCGTCTGACTCCCCCGCGCATGCCTGATTTTCCCGCTTGAGCGGACCGGTTCCGCGCCGCTCAAACACGATTTTTTTCGGCGGATAGGCTCACTCTGCCGTCGCTATCTCCGAACATTTCAATCGATTTGCCATGAACCGTCGCAAGTTGCCTGGAAATGACGCTAACTGCTGGTTAGAAATCGACGCGCAAAAGCGTGCAATGCGAACCGGAACGCGGTACGCTCACGCCGTTTTTGAGCGCGTCGGCCACTACGTCGATGCGCGAAAGTAGGGACCTGTCACGCGTTTTCTGCATGAGTGCGCACCCGTCACACGATTTGCGCGCTCGTCCTTCGGAGCGGCTATTGGACACACGAGCACAAGCAACTGACGATTGGGTCGCGCGCAGCCTCAAGGCCGTCTGGCATCCGTGCACGCAGATGAAGCATCACGAGCGGCTGCCGCTGATTCCCGTCGCGCGCGGCCAAGGCGCATGGCTGTACGACCGCGCAGGACACCGCTATCTCGACGCGATCAGTTCCTGGTGGGTCAATCTGTTCGGTCATGCCAATCCTCACATCAACGAGGCGCTGAAGGCGCAGCTCGATACGCTCGAGCACGCGATGCTGGCCGGCTGCACGCACGAGGGCGCCATCGAACTGGCCGAACGGCTCTCGCAGCTCACGCACGGCACGCTCGGTCACGCGTTCTTCGCGTCGGACGGCGCGTCGGCCGTCGAAATCGCGCTGAAGATGAGCTTTCACTTCTGGCGCAATCAAGGTCATGACGAGAAGCGCGAATTCGTCTGCATTGCTAACGGTTATCACGGTGAAACGATCGGTGCGCTCGGCGTGACCGATGTCGCCCTGTTCAAGGACGCCTACGATCCGTTGATCCGCTGCGCGCACGTCGTTTGCTCGCCGGACGCACGCGGCGCGCAAGCCGGTGAAAGCGCCTTCGATGTCGCGGCGCGCGCGCTGGCCGACGTGCGAGCGCTGTTCGAGCGGCGCGCATCGCACATCGCCGCGCTGATCGTCGAGCCGCTCGTGCAGTGCGCAACCGGCATGGCGATGCACGATGCGTCGTACATCGCGGGGCTGCGTGCCCTGTGCGACGCCTACGGCGTGCATCTGATCGCCGACGAAATCGCTGTCGGATGCGGCCGCACGGGCACCTTCTTCGCCTGCGAGCAAGCCGGTGTCTGGCCCGACTTCGTATGCTTGTCCAAGGGCATCAGCGGCGGCTATCTGCCGCTCTCGCTCGTGCTCACGCGCGACGCGATCTTCGCCGCGTTCTACGACGACGATACGACGCGCGGCTTCCTGCATTCGCATTCGTACACGGGCAATCCGCTCGCGTGCCGCGCGGCGCTCGCCACGCTCGATCTGTTCGACCAGCACGACGTGCTGGCCGCCAATGCGCGCAAGTCGGACAGGCTGTTCGAGGCGCTCGCGCCGCTTGCCGGGCACGACTCGGTACGCCATCTGCGCCGCTGCGGCACGATCGTCGCGTTCGACGCCGCGCTCGAAAGCGACAGCGCACGCGCGTTCTCGCGCAGCTTCTTCGAGCAGGCCCTCGCGCGCGAGTTGCTGCTGCGTCCGATCGGCACGACGGTCTATTTGATGCCCCCCTACATTCTCGACGACGAAGAAATCTCGCTGCTTGCCTCACGCACGCGCGAGACCTTCGATGCGACGCTCGCCAAGGTTCGCTGATGTTGCTGCTCGATACCCTGACCCAAGGACTCGTCGATCTCGAGGCGCGTGGCCTCACGCGGCGCCGCCGCATCGCGGACACAGCCTGTGCCGCGCATATGACCGTCGATGGCCGCGACATCGTCGGCTTCGCGAGCAACGATTACCTGGGCCTTGCCGCGCACCCTGCGCTGGTTGCCGCACAGGCTGAAGGGGCGCAGCGCTATGGCGCCGGCAGCGGCGGCTCGCATCTGCTCGGCGGACACTCGCGTGCGCACGCCAAGCTCGAAGACGACCTGGCCGCGTTCGCAGGTGGATTCGTCGACGCGCCACGCGCGCTGTCGTTCTGCACGGGCTACATGGCCAATCTCGCGACGCTGACGGCACTCGCCGGTCGCGATGCGACACTGTTCTCCGATGCGCTGAACCACGCTTCGCTGATCGACGGCGCGCGCCTGTCGCGTGCCGATGTCCAGATCTATCCGCACGGCGACGCCGAGGCACTTGCGGCGATGCTCGATGCTTGCGACTCACCCGTCAAAGTGATCGTGACCGACAGCGTGTTCAGCATGGACGGCGATATCGCGCCGCTCGCCGCGCTGCTCGCGCTGGCTGAGCAGCATGGCGCCTGGCTCGTCGTCGACGATGCGCATGGTTTCGGCGTCCTTGGCCCGCAAGGACGTGGTGCACTTGCGCATGCGGCACTGCGCTCGCCGCATCTCGTCTACGTCTGCACGCTCGGCAAGGCAGCGGGTGTCGCCGGCGCGGCAGTCATCGCGCACGAGACCGTCATCGAATGGCTCGTGCAGCGTGCGCGCCCCTACATCTTCACGACGGCCGCCGCGCCCGCCGTCGCGCACGCGGTATCGGCGAGCCTGACATTGATCGCCAGCAGCGAGGGCGATGCGCGGCGTGCGCACCTGGCTGCGTTGATCGAGCGCACGCGCGCCATCCTCGAGCGCACTCCCTGGCAACCCGTCGATTCGATGACGGCCGTCCAGCCGCTCATCATCGGTGAGAACGAAGCGACGCTGGCACTGGCGGCGAAGCTCGATGCAGCTGGCCTGTGGGTGCCCGCGATCCGTCCGCCGACGGTGCCGGTCGGCACGTCGCGGCTGCGCATCTCGCTGTCGGCCGGCCACTCGTTCGACGACCTCGCGCGGCTCGAAGCCGCATTCGATCGCTTGGGGGAGACGGCATGAACCCAGCCCTGTCGCTATTCGTCACCGGCACCGATACCGAAATCGGCAAGACGCTCGTCTCGTGCGCGCTGCTGCGCGGGTTCACACAAGCCGGCCTGCGCGCGGCGGCGATGAAGCCGATCGCCGCGGGTGCCTTTGAGCGTGACGACGGCTGGCATAACGAAGACGCCGACGCGCTCGATGCAGCCGCAAGCGTCGTGCTGCCGCCCGCGCTGCGAACGCCGTTCCTGCTCAAGGCGCCGGCCGCCCCCCACATCGTCGCCGCGCACGAAGGCGTCACGCTCGACATCGCGCCGATCGTCGAGGCTCACGCAGCAGCCATGCGACAAGCCGATGTCGTGGTGGTCGAGGGCGTCGGCGGCTTTCGCGTGCCGCTGACCGATTCGCTCGACACCGCCGATCTCGCAGTCGCGCTCGGCCTGCCTGTCGTGCTCGTGGTCGGCATGCGCCTCGGCTGCATCAGCCACGCGTTGCTGACCGCCGAAGCGATCGCTGCGCGCGGGCTGCGCCTGGCGGGCTGGGTCGCGAACTGCGTCGACCCGGCCATGCACTACACCGAGGAAAACATCGAAGCGGTACGCGGATGGCTCGCACGCGAGCACGACGCGCCGCTCATCGGCACGGTGCCGCATCTGACGCCCGCTTCGGCGCTTGATGCCGCGCGCCGTCTCGACATCGACCTGCTATTGCAGACGCTGCGCGCGACGCGGCGCTGACTCACCCGAACTCACTTCCTACGAGGATTGACGACATGACTCAAGCTCAACCCGCCAGCGCGCCGGCCACCGCCTCCATCAATGCGCCGAGCCCCGTGCGCTGGCGCGTCGCCGACGTCGTCGCGCTTTACGACCTGCCCTTCAACGACTTGCTGTTTCGCGCGCAGCAGGTGCACCGCGAGCACTTCGACGCCAACACCGTGCAACTGTCGACGCTGCTGTCGATCAAGACCGGCGGCTGTGAAGAAGATTGCAAGTATTGCTCGCAATCGTCGCATTACGACACGGGCCTGAAGGCCGAGAAGCTGATGGACGTGCAAGACGTGCTTGAGGCGGCGCGCGCGGCGAAGGACAGCGGCGCCACCCGCTTTTGCATGGGCGCCGCCTGGCGCAGCCCGAAGGACCGCCACCTCGAGCCGATCAAGGACATGATCCGCGGGGTGAAGGAAATGGGCCTCGAGACCTGCATGACGCTCGGCATGCTCGAGGAGCATCAGGCCCATGCCCTGCGTGAAGCCGGGCTCGACTACTACAACCACAACCTCGACACGTCGCCCGAGTTCTACGGCCAGGTCATCTCGACGCGCACGTACGAAGATCGGCTCGAAACGCTCGAGCGCGTGCGCAATGCTGGCATCAACGTCTGCTGCGGCGGCATCATCGGCATGGGCGAATCGCGGCGCGAACGCGCGGGCCTGATCACGCAGCTGGCGAACATGAATCCGTATCCGGAGTCCGTGCCGATCAACAACCTCACGCAAATCGAAGGCACGCCGCTCGCCGGCACCGAGCCGATCGATCCCTTCGAGTTCGTGCGTACGATCGCCGTGGCCCGCATCACGATGCCGCGAGCGATGGTGCGGTTGTCGGCGGGCCGTCAGAAGATGGACGAGGGCTTGCAGGCATTGTGCTTCCTGGCCGGCGCCAATTCGATCTTCTACGGCGACGTGCTGCTGACGACGGGCAACCCGCAGACCGACGCCGACAATAAGCTGCTCGCGCGGCTCGGCATGCGTGCCGACAGCTTGCAGCAGGCGCCTGCCGCGAGTGAATGCGGCACGGGGTGTGCGACGAACTGAGGCACCTGCTTCCTGGCGTCAGCCGCACGACCTGACGCCATCCTTCACCGCGCCCGGGTGCCTCGCCGGGCGCGGCACGCGCGCCCCCTAAGTCCCCCTTCGGCGCGTACGCCAAGTTTTTGTGCAGACCGGCCTGACTATTTACACGTCCGCCCATCCCCTCCCCTCCGCATTTCACATATTTTTCTTATCGTTTCGTCACACTAGTGTGCCCGTCATCGGCATGCCTGTGCCCGCGCCGTGCGTGTCTCGCGCGCCATCAAGCCGACGACAGCCAAGGGCCGCTATGGCAATCGAGATGGATCAACGTCGATCCAACCATCGACATCGATTGCGCCCGGCCTCCTCCCGACAAAGACGTTAACGAAAAGAGAAACCGATGACTTCCAACAGCCGCCGCCGTTTCCTTCAATCGATGGCCCACTCGGCCGGCGCCGCCGCCGCGCTCACGATGTTTCCCGAATCGATCCGCCGCGCGCTCGCCATTCCCGCTGCCATGCGCACCGGCACGCTGCGCGACGTCGAGCACATCGTCGTCTTCATGCAGGAAAACCGTTCGTTCGATCACTACTTCGGACACCTGTCGGGGGTGCGCGGCTATAACGATCGCTTTCCGATCCCGCTGCCGAACGGCAAGCCCGTCTGGTATCAGCCGTCGCAAAACAATCCGGCGCAGCCCGTCACGCCGTTTCATCTGAATACGCAGACGACCAGTGCCCAATGCGTCGGCGCGCTCGACCACTCGTGGGGCAAGACGCACGGCGCAATCGACGGCGGCCGCTACGACCAGTGGCCGGCCAACAAGTCGGACCTGACGATGGGCTACTACCTGCGCGCCGACATTCCGTTCCACTACGCGCTGGCCGATGCGTTCACCGTCTGCGACCAATACTTCTGCTCGCTGCCCGGCCCCACACATCCGAACCGCTCGTATCTGATGACGGGCACGATCGATCCGACCGGCACGATGGGCGGCCCGCTGCTCGACAACAACGACTACGTCGACGGCGACGTGCCGCCCGCCTATCAGCTGCTCTCGTGGACGACGTTTCCCGAGCGCCTCGAAGCAGCCGGCATCTCGTGGCAGATCTATCAGCAGGGCCTCACGTGGCAGGACCCCGTGAACGGCAACTACGGCACGAACATCCTCATGAACTTCGCGCAGTACATCGACGCGCCGCAAGGCTCGTCGCTGCAACGCCGCGCGAACACCGTGCGCTCGCTCGACCAGTTGAAGGCCGACGTGCTGGCCGACAATCTGCCGCAGGTGTCGTGGCTGCTGCCGCCTGCCGTTTATTCGGAGCACCCGAAGTACACGCCCGCTTATGGCGCGGAGTACACGTCGCAGATCCTCGACGCGCTGACCGCGAATCCCGAGGTGTGGAGCAAGACGGTGCTGTTCATCATGTACGACGAGAACGACGGCTACTTCGATCACATCGTGCCGCCCCAGCCACCCACCTCGCGCGCGCAAGGCCTCTCGACCGTCACGACCGACGGCGAAATCCACGACGTCGTGAACCCGGGGCGCGGCGGCCATTACACGCCAGACAACCTGCCGTACGGCCTCGGGCCGCGCGTGCCGATGACGATCGTCTCGCCATGGACCAAGGGCGGCTTCGTGTGCTCGCAAGTGTTCGATCACACCTCGGTGATCCGCTTCATCGGCAAGCGCTTCGGCATCCACGAACCGAACATCACGCCGTGGCGCCGCGCGGTCTCGGGCGACCTGACGTCTGCCTTCGACTTCCGCTCGCCGGACGCGTCGATGCCGGCGCTGCCCGACACCAGCAACTACAAGACGATCGCCGACAATCAATGCGCGACGCTGCCCACGCCGAGCGTACCCGCTGCGCCGAGTGCGATCGATCCGCAGGAGCCCGGCGTGCGCCGCTCACGTGCGCTGCCCTACGAGCTTCATGTGCACGCGCACGTCGACGCAGCGCCGGCGCGTCTGATCGTCGACTTCGTCAATACCGGCGAACAGGGGGCGCATTTCCACGTCTACGCGACCGATCGTACGGACGGCCCGTGGCGCTATACGGTCGAAGCGAAGAAGTCGCTGCGCGAAACGTTCGACCTGGGTGTGACCGGTGGTGCCTATTCGTTCCGCGTATACGGCCCGAACGGGTTCATGCGCGAATTCGCCGGCAACGTGGCGGCAGCGAGCGGTCACGAGCACAAGCACGCCGCGCGGCCCGAAGTGAAGGCCGCTTATGAAGTCATGGACGGCCACTTGTGCCTCGCCCTCGTCAATCGCGGCAACGCGCCCGTGCGGCTCGCGATCGTCGACAACGCGTATGGCGAACGTACACGCCATGTCGAGCTGCCGCCCGAAAGCGAGCGCGTCGAACGCTGGCCGCTCGCCGGCAGCCACCATTGGTACGACCTGACCGTCTCCGAGCACGAGACGCGCACGTTCGTACGGCGCCTGGCAGGCCACATCGAGACGGGCCACGCGAGCTTCACGGACCCGGCTGCGGTGGCGCCCGTTACGTCGCTCGCGTAACGCGTCGATGCGGCAGCGCTCACCGATGGGCGCTCACCGATGGGCGCTGCCGCAACCAAGCTGCTCACGCAACCGCGTGCCGCCCCGCTTGCTGCGGCTCCTCGGAAAAGCGCAACGGCGCCGCACATCGGATCAGTGTGTCGACGAAGTGTTTCGCGCGCGGCCACGGGCCGAAACCCGAAGCGACGTTGATGTGACCGACATCGCCAAGGTTCACGAACGCGCTGCCCAAATGCTGCGCGAGCCAACGCGCATCGGCTAGCGGCATCCACGGATCGGTTTCGCTGCCGACCACGATCGACTGCACGCCGAGCTTGCGGGCCTGGAACGCACCTGCGTACGCGAACTTCTCAGGGCTCGCGGGGGCGACGAACAGCACGCCGGCCACCTGGCCTGCATAGGCGCCACCGGCCAGCGCATGGGCCGTCGCCAAACATCCGAAGCTGTGCGCAGCGAGCACGAGCGGGCCGCGCGCCTCGTCGAGCGTCTCGCGCACGCGCTGCGCCCAGCCGGCCACATGCGGCGCATCCCAATCGTCCTGCGTCACGCGGACCGAGCGTGCGAACTGCCGCTCGAGCCAAGTCTGCCAATGACCGGCCTCGCTGCCGTGCAACCCTGGCACGGTCACCAGGCGCGGCGGCCACATCGATTTGCTGCATCCAAGCATGTCGACTCCCGTGAGCGTCGGAATAGCGCAGACCATTCTCTGGCGGGCGGTGGGTCGTGCGAACCAAGTTTTTCTGCTTTGCTTATGGTGGTCGGACCGGCCGGTTCACGCGAGCGCGGCCGAAAACGTAGAATGGCGGCTATCGATCAACGTTCGGCGCGCCGCGCCGCAATGCACGCCGCTCGCGCATGAAGATCCTCGTGTACCTGCCGTCTTCCGACGAAGCCGCCGCCTGGTTGCCCTCGCTGGCCCGGACGCTGCCCCACGCCGACATCCGTTTGTGGCAACCCGGCGATACCGATAGCGCCGACTACGCCATCGCATGGCGGCCGCCGCGCGAGTTTTTTACGCCGCGCGCACAGCTCAAGGCCGTGTTCACACTCAGTGCCGGCGTCGACGCGCTGCTCGCGCTCGAGCGCCACGAACCGGGCACGTTGCCGCACGGCGTGCCGCTCGTGCGACTCGAAGATGCCGGCATGGCCACGCAGATGGCCGAGTACGTCACGCATGCCGTGCTGCGTTACCTGCGCCGCTTCGACGAATACGAGCTCGCGCAGCGGCAAGCCGCGCCGCGCTGGCAGCCGCTCGAGCCGCACACGCGCGAGACGTTTGCCGTGGGCGTGCTGGGCCTCGGTACGCTAGGCGCCCACGTCGCCACGACGCTCGCGGCGTTCGGTTTTCCCGTGCGCGGCTATAGCCGCGGAGAGAAAGCGCTCGACGGCGTGCGCACGTTTGCGGGCCCGGCGCATCTCGATGCGTTTCTCGACGGCTTGAAGGTGCTCGTGAACCTGCTGCCGAGCACACCGTCCACCGACGGCATCCTGAACCGTCACACGTTCGCGAAGCTCGCACGCGGTGCCTATCTGGTGAACGTCGCGCGCGGCGCGCATCTGGTCGAAGACGACTTGTTCGACGCGCTCGCGAACGGTCAGCTCGCCGCGGCCACGCTCGACGTCTGTGCCGAGGAGCCGCTATCGCCCGGGCACCGCTTGTGGCACACGCCGCGTGTGACGATCACACCGCATATCTCAGCGCTGACGCTGCGCGAACCCTCGATCGCACAAATCGTCGCCAAGATCGAAGCGCTCTCACGCGGCGCGCCCATCAAAGGCATCGTTGACTACACACGCGGTTATTAGCCGCGCCGTCGCGATGCACCCTGCGCTTATTTCAACAAACATTCATTCAGGAGACAAAAAATGTCCTTGCCACGCGCAGTGAAGATCGTCGAAGTCGGCCCGCGCGACGGGCTGCAAAACGAAAAGCAATTCGTTTCGACCGACGTGAAGATCGCGCTCGTCGACCGCCTCGCGGCCGCAGGCTTCCAGAACGTCGAAGCGGCGTCGTTCGTCTCGCCGAAATGGGTGCCGCAGATGGCCGACGGTGCCGAGGTGATGGCTGGCATCGCGCGCCGGCCCGGCACGATCTACTCGGTGCTGACGCCCAACATGAAGGGCTTCGAAGCGGCGCTCGCCGCGCGCGCCGATGAGATCGTGATCTTCGGTGCGGCCAGCGAAGCGTTCTCGCAAAAGAACATCAATTGCAGCATCGCCGAGAGCATCGCGCGCTTCGAGCCCGTCGCACGCGCCGCGAAAGAGAACGGCATCCGTGTGCGCGGCAGCATCTCATGCTCGCTCGGCTGCCCTTATCAAGGCGACGTGCCGGTGACGTCCGTCCTCGACGTGGTGCAACGCATGGCCGCGCTCGGTTGTGACGAGATCGACATCGCCGACACGATCGGCGTAGGCACACCCAAGCGCACGCGTGAGGTGCTCGCGTCCGTCACGAAGGTGTTCCCGCGCGAACGGCTGTCGGGCCACTTCCACGATACGTATGGCCAGGCGCTTGCGAACATCTACGCAGCGCTGCTCGAAGGCATCGAAATCTTCCACGCGTCCGTGGCAGGTCTCGGCGGCTGCCCTTATGCAAAGGGCGCAACCGGCAACGTGGCGACCGAAGACGTGCTTTACCTAATGAACGGTCTGGGCGTCGAAACCGGCGTGGACCTCGATCAGGTCGTCGCGATCGGCGATTTCATCTCGAACGCGATCGGTCGCACCAACGTCTCGCGTGCGGGGCGTGCACTGCTGGCCAAGGCCAAGAGCGATGAAAGCGCCTGCTGAGCGCGCACCAACCGATCAGAACCCCGAGACGATTCGATATGGATAACGAAGTTTCCTCATCGGCCCCTGCGTTCGACGCGGCTGACCCGCTCGCGGCACTGCCCGATGCGGCTCGCCGCGTCGCGCTGCTGTTGCGCGATTGCGGGCATCGCAAACCGGTCGTGATGCTACCCGCGACGGGCAAGACTTCTGCCGAGGCCGCAGCCGGCCTCGGCTGCTCCGTCGCGCAGATCGCCAAGTCCATCCTCTTTCGCCGTTGCGAAGACGACCGGCCTGTCCTCGTCGTCGCCAGCGGCGCGAATCGCGTCGACGAGCACAAGGTCGCACAGCAGGTCGGCCCGATCGCGCGCGCCGACGCGAAATTCGTCCGCGAGAAAACGGGCTATGCGATCGGTGGCGTCTGCCCGATCGGGCATCTGACGGCCCCCGTCACGCTGATCGACGCCGACCTGCTGGCGCTCGACAGCCTGTGGGCCGCCGCAGGTCATCCCCACGCAGTGTTCAATCTGTCGCCGCAGGAGCTCGTCGCGCTGACGGGCGCGCCGGTGGCCGACGTCGCCCTGCGCGCGTGACGCGCGATCCGGCGTGGGCCGCTGCGATGCGGCAGCGGCCCACGTCGTTCACGGCCGATAGTGGTCGAGAAACATTGCCACGGCCTGCTCCACGACGCGCGTGCGCTCGGCTTTGCCGGGCGCCACGGCGAGGCCCAGCACGCGTGGCCACAGCAACGACTCGTTGATGAGACCGAGAAACTGCTTCGCGGCAAGTTCGGCATGCGGCACGCGCAACGCGCCGCGCTCGTCGAGCTCGCGCAGATAGCCGACCAGCACCTTCATCGCGGGCGCCTTGCCCGCTTCGAAAAAGCGCTTCGGCAACTCGGGAAACCGCGCACTCTCGCTGACGACCATCTTGATCAGCGCGATCGACGAAGGCGGCATCCAGAAGTCGGCCACCGCATGCCCGAGCCGCAGCAATCCTTGCTCGGCATCGTCGAGCGCGGCAGCGTCGGCGGCGATCTGCACGATCGGGAAGTCACGCCAGATTCGCTCGACCGCCGCCTCGAACAGCGCTTCCTTGCTCTCGAACTGGTTGTAGACGGTGCGCCGCGCGGCGCCTGCTTCGTTGGCGACCAGCTCCATGCTCACGCCTTCATAGCCCAAAGCGAGAAAGACGCGCATGGCGGCGTCGACGATCGCCTCGCGCTTGAGCGAGGCCGGGGCGTCCGGCGTCGCTTGAGCGGCGCTGCGCGCGGAAGTCGGTGAATTCGACATAGACGATTCGGTTTCCAGCAATGCAATGGCAGTCGAGCGACTGATGGAGCGGCCCATGCAGTGCATTGACAGCACTGCACTCATCCGTGCATAGTTGCGCCCTATATTGCACTGTACAGTGCAATGCGTGACGTGCCCGAGCATACCATGCCCTGGCCGCGTGCCGCCGTTCGACCGTACTAATGCTTTGGCGCCTTGCGCGCCTCCACGCTATTCGGAGCCCCCACCATGCCGCTTGATCCCGACATCGCTTCGTTGCTTGCCCGCGCAAAAGAATCGGGTGCGCCCGCACTCGAACAAATGACCGTCGAGCAAGCACGCGCAGCGGCGCAGGGACTGCCGCGCATGCAACGGCCATCCGAGCCGGTCGCAAGCGTCGATGCGTTCGAGATACGCTCCGCCGACGGCACATCGATTCCGCTGCGCATCTATCGCCCCCATGTCGACACGACGGCACCACTGCCGATGCTCGTCTATGCGCACGGCGGCGGCTGGATTCGCGGCACGCTCGATCAGTACGACAGCCCTTGCCGCGCACTCGCCAACGCAGGCCGCTGCCTCTTGATCGCCGTCGATTACCGGCTCGCGCCGGAACACCAATATCCGCTCGCGCTTCACGATGTCTACGCCGCGCTCGCTTGGGCGCGCGAACACGCAAGCGAGCTGGGCGGCGACGCAGCACGGCTCGCGCTCGGCGGCGACAGCTCGGGCGGCAATCTCGCGGCGGCCGGCGCGCTCATGGCACGCGAGCGCGGCGGTCCGCGGCTGGCGCACCTGCTGCTGTTCTGGCCGCCGCTAGATCATGCCTGCTCGGCCGCGTCGTATCGCGAGTTCGCCACCGGCTACATGCTGTCGACGGCCGCGATGCGTATGTGCTGGGACTACTATCTGCCCGATGCGCAAGCGGGTGACGAACCCTACGCCTCGCCGCTGCGCGCACGCGACCTTTCACGCTTACCGCAGACAACCGTCATCACAGCGGAATACGATCCGCTGCGCGACGACGGCGAGACGTTTGCGGCGCGCCTGGCCGCAGCCGGTGTAACGACGCGGCTCGTGCGGCTGCCAGGCATGATTCACGCGGCGTTGCATATGGACGGCATTGCGCCGGCCGCTCACCGCGTGTTCGACGAAGCGGGAGCCGCCTTGCGACATGCGTTCGCGAGGGACTGACGCCGATGATCTTCGGCTTAGCGAGAAGAGAAAGCAGAAGGGGCAAGGCCCCAAAAAAAGAAAACCGTTCGCCACCTTATGGCGAACGGCCAATTTCCGACGTGATCAGCGTCGTAAACATCATACCGAGGCGGTGGGCAAGGCCGCATCGGTGATTTCCCTGCGAATAGGCGACATCGCCTTTCAATCACATTCACAAACGCTGGCGGCGGCAGCTTGTACTTGCGGCCGCGGCAACGAGCGCCGTGCCGGCACGATCCGCCAGCCCAGGTTGATTGCGGCCGCCGCCATCAGAATCAGCACGGCACCGAGCCATTGCACGGCGGCGAGCGTCTGGCCGAATGCGAAGCGGTCGACGATGATTGCGACCACCGGATAGATGAACGAGAGCGCGCCCGTCATCGCCGTCGGCAGCTTCTGAATCGCCCCGTACAGCAGCACGTACATCACCCCGGTATTGACGACGCCGAGCGTGACGAGCTGTGCCCAATGCTCATGCGTCGCGGGCAGCGCATGAAAGTCGACGAACGGCGCGAGCATCACCGCACCGATCGTCACCTGGATCAACGCGATCAAGTGGGGCGCCGTGCCCTTCAAGCGCTTCGTGATGATCGACGCAATCGCGTACAGGAATGCCGCACCGAGCGAAAACGCGATGCCTTCCAGATACTGCCCCGGCACGGCCAGCACCGCGGGCTCGACCTTGACGACGAACGCGAGCCCGACAAACGCGACGACAAGCCATGTCGCCGTGGACGCCGTCACGCGTTCGCGGAATATCAGTGCACCGAGTGCGACGAGCATGAACGGCTGCGTGTTGTAGGCGGCCGTCGCCATCGAAATCGAGGCGCGCGAATAGGCGGCGAACAGCAGCACCCAGTTCGCGACCATCGCGGCGCCGCCCGCGCTGGCAAGACCGACGACACGCCACGACAGCGCGTCGCGCCGCACGAGACCCAGCGCGACGCAGACGAGCGCAAGCGTAATCGCCCCGAACACGCAACGAAAGAACACGACGTTCAATGGCGACTGCTGGGAAGCCACGACGAGCCAGCCGATCGTGCCCGACATCAGCATTGCTGCGGTCATTTCGGCGGCGCCGCGCCGGATTTCCTGGGTAGCCATGTGAATCACTCCAACGGGAAGCGGTTTCGATGCAAATCAGTGTAGCGATTCCCCTTGGTCGCAGACATGGCTAAACTAAGCCCACACCGGCCAACTTGACTTCGAAACGAAGGTGAACATGGCGAAACGCCTTTCCGATGCAGCAAACGGCGCGCTGCTCGACGAAACCGATCGCGCACTGCTCGTCGCGCTGGCCGAGGACGGCCGCGCACCGGTGGCCGACCTGGCCCGTCAGGTGGGGCTCTCGGCGCCAAGTACGGCCGAGCGGCTGCGGCGCCTTGAAGCGAACGGCGTCATCGAACGCTACACGGTGGCGATCGATCCGCGCGCGCTCGGCTTCACGTTGCAGGCGATCGTGCGCGTCAAGCCGCTGCCGGGCCAGCTGCACCTGGTCGAAGAGGCGCTGCGCCGCATTCCCGAGTTCGTCGAATGCGACAAGGTGACCGGCGACGATTGCTTCGTATGCCGCCTCTACTTGCGCTCGATCGAACAGCTCGACGAGATCCTGTCGAAGGTGACGGAACGCGCGGAAACCAGCACGGCCATCGTCAAATCGACACCGGTGCCACGCCGGCTGCCGCCGCTCCAGTCAGCGGAGCCGCACGACAGCGAGGCCACGCGCGGCACCGTCCGTCGGACACGCTAACGTGCGTGACGTTTGACGGACACCGTCGGCTCAGCCGCTTCGAAGAAGTCGAGCATTTCGTCGACGAGCGCATCGGGCGCTTCTTCGGGGATGTAATGGCCGCATGCGAGCGCACGGCCGCTCACGTCCCGCGCGACGTCGCGCCACAGCCTCAAAGGATCGAAACACCGCGCGACGACGCCGTGCTCGCCCCACAGCACGCGCAGCGGACAGCCGATCTTGCGGCCGCGTTCGACATCGGCGCGGTCGTGTTCGAGATCGATCGTCGCCGCGGCGCGGTAGTCCTCGCACATCGCATGCACGGCACCGGGCTGGCTCAACGCCTCGCAATAGGCCTGCAGCGCATGCGGCGCGAACGGTGCAAGTCCCGCATGGCGCGAGCCCATCACGCTCTCGATGTAGGCCCGCGGATTGGCGCCGATCAGCGTCTCGGGCAACGGCTCGGGCTGAATCAGAAAGAACCAGTGAAAGTACGCGGTCGCAAAAGCGCGATCGGTCGCTTCGTACATCGCGAGTGTCGGCGCGATGTCGAGCAGCATCAGCCGCTCGACTGCATCGGGATGATCGAGCGCCATGCGATGCGCGACACGCCCGCCGCGGTCATGTCCGCAGACGAGAAAGCGCTCGAAGCCGAGATGGCGCATGACGGCCACCTGATCGGCTGCCATGGCACGCTTCGAGTACGGCAGGTGCGTGTGATCGCTGGGCGGCTTGCCCGATGCGCCGTAGCCGCGCAGGTCCGTCATGACGACGGTGAAGTGCTGCGCGAGCCGCTCCATACATCGATGCCAGATCAGATGCGTCTGCGGGTGGCCATGCAACAGCAATAGCGGCGCCCCCGCGCCGCCCTTGAGCCCAAAGATGTCGACACCGTCATGGGTGAGCGTGAACGGAGTAAAGTCGGGCACTGACATAACGCTCGCTCCTGTCTCTTGTCTCTTGTCGTTGTTCGCGCAGTGATTGGCGCTTTCCGTATTCTAGGAGCGCACATGACACGCGCTCGTTCGCAGCGCCACGAAAACGTAGAACCAGAGCACTCACTCCAACGCCACGCGTGGCGCGCACCCACACTGACTCGCCTATAATCGAACGATCGTTCTTTTGTTCTGCCACATTCATTCTTTGCGCACTGCCTAGGAGACACGCGTTATGGCCTTGCCCGCCGTCCTCAAGAACCTGGCCCTGCCAGTCGTCGCATCGCCGATGTTCATCGTCAGCTATCCCGAGCTCGTGCTCGCCCAATGCAAGGCCGGTATCGTCGGATCATTCCCTGCGCTCAACGCGCGCCCTGTCGAGCTGCTCGACGAATGGCTCACGCAGATGCAAGAGGAGCTCGCCGCGCACAAGGCCGCGAATCCCGATGCCGTGATCGGGCCCATCGCGGTCAATCAGATCGTGCATCAGTCCAATGTGCGGCTCGAGCAGGACGTGCGCGTGTGCGTCGAGCACAAGGTGCCGATCTACATCACGAGCCTGCGCGCGCCCGTGAAGGAAATGATCGATGCCGTGCACAGCTACGGCGGCATCGTGCTGCACGACGTCATCAGCCTGCGTCACGCCGAGAAGGCGCTGGAAGCCGGCGTCGACGGACTCATCCTCGTGGCGGCCGGCGCCGGCGGCCATGCAGGCACGACCTCGCCGTTCGCGCTCGTCGGCGAAGTGCGGCGCATCTTCGATGGCCCGATCGTCCTGTCGGGCTCGATCGCCAACGGCAGCTCGATCCTCGCCGCGCAGGCCATGGGCGCCGACCTCGCGTACATGGGCACGCGCTTCATCGCCACGCAGGAAGCGCATGCGGTCGAGAGCTACAAGCACGCGATCGTCAACGCGAACGCCTCCGACATCGTCTACACGAACCTCTTCACGGGCGTGCACGGCAACTACATCCGCGAGAGCATCGTCAACGCCGGGCTCGACCCCGATGCGCTGCCCGAGTCGGACAAGTCGAAGATGAACTTCGGCGGCGACAAGGCCAAGGCATGGAAGGACATCTGGGGTGCCGGCCAGGGCGTCGGCATGATGCACGACGTCCCGACCGTCGCCGAGCTCGTCGCGCGACTCAAGGAAGAGTACGAGCAGGCGCGTGCCCGCGTGCTGTCGGCCTAATGACGACGTAGTGGGTCTCAGCGATACGGGGCGGCGATCTCGCCTCGTATCCAGTCGGCAAAGGCCCGGATGCCGGGCCTGTCGACGTTTTCTTTGCGGCACAGCAGCCAGAACGAATTGACGTCGGGCGCAGCCGCCGTGCCGACCCGTTCGAGTCGCCCCGCGGCCAGGTCGTCGGCCACGAGCGCGCGTGGCGCAAGTGCGATGCCGCGTCCGGCGATCGCCGCTTCGATGGCCAGATGCGTCACGCCGTAAAGCGGCCCCGACTCCGCCGCCGCCAGCCACGCTGGCGTGGCATGGCCGGTTGCAGCCAACCAGGCCGTCCAGACGTTGCCGGGCCGCTCCGCGGCGGCACGCGACGATGACGGCAGCGCCACACGCAGCAACGTGACCGGCATCGACTCGTCGAGCCAAGCCTGACCGGCCGGCAACTTGGCGCGAAGTTCAGGGCTGCAGACGGGAATGACGATGTCGTCGAACCATAGCCGTTCGGCGTGCAGATCACCATACGGGCCGGGCCCATAACGCAACGCGATATCGACGTGCCCGTCGGCGGCCAGATCGACGAGCGTTTCCGATGACATTAGCTGCAAATCGATCTGTGGATGGCGCTGCTGGAAGCGGTCGAGCCTGGGCGCCAGCCAACGCGACGCAAACGAAGGCACGGCGCTGATGACAAGTGTGTTGCGGGTTCGCGTCTCGGCCGGGGCAGCCGCCATCAGCGCCGTCTCGAGGCGCGCGAATGCAGCCGACACTTCGCTCGCCAAGGCAGCACCTGTCGCAGTCAGCCGCACGGCGCGATTGAGCCGCTCGAACAGCGATGTCCCGAGATAAGACTCGAGCGCCTGCACCTGCTGGCTGACCGCCGCCGGCGTGACGAACAGCTCGGCCGCGGCGGCCTTGAAACTGCCCAAGCGGGCAGCCGCTTCAAAGGCGCGCAACGCGTTCAGCGGAATGTTGTTGGTGGAGATCACGCTTGGCATCGCGCCAGTTTAGCGAAACTAACTCGACATCGAGAAATTCTCGTTTGCCGGGCGCCAGCAGCGCCTCTTATGCTGTGATCTCTCATCCATCAGCGGACACGAACATGAAGGAAAACGAATCGTTTCTTTTCCTGCTCGGCAGCGCCCGGCGCAACGGCAACACGGAACAATTGGCCCGTATTGCCGCCGCTGCCCTGCCGGAGACGGCCATGCAGGACTGGCTCCACCTTCACGACTATCCGCTGCCGCCGTTCGTCGATCAGCGGCATGAACCCGGCAGCGTCTATGAAGCGCCGACCGGGCACGAAGCGCGGCTCCTCGAACGCACGCTCGCCGCCTCGCATCTCGTCTTCGCTATGCCGCTCTACTGGTACAGCCTGCCCGCCGACGCCAAGCGCTACCTCGATTATTGGAGCGCCTGGCTGCGCGTGCCCGGTGTCGAGTTCAAGCGCCGCATGGCCGGCAAGTCGATGTCGGTGGTGACGACCGTCAGCGACGGCGACCGACGCGCCGCGGCTCCGTTGATCGACTCGCTGAGACTCACCGCCGATTACATGTCCATGCAGTTCCACGGTGCCGTCATCGCAGGCGGTAACCGCCCAGGGGAAGCGCTTGCCGAGCGCACGGCCGTCGACGAACTCAGCGCGCTGTTGTCGACCCGCGTGGAAGCGTGATGTCTCGCTGACCGGCGCTCACATGTTGCGCCGGTACTGCCCCCCTACTTCGAACAGCGCGTGCGTGATGCTCCCGAGCGAGCACACCCGCACCGCATCCATCAGCACGGCGAACACATTGGTGTCGTCGAGTACCGCTCGTTGCAGGCGGGCCAGCATCGGGCCCGCCTCGTCGCGATGGCGCTCGTGAAACGCGGCGAGCCGCGCGAGCTGGCCGCGCTTCTCTTCGCGCGTCGAGCGCGCCAGCGCGAGGGGAGGCGGCGCATCGACACGATGCTCGCTCACGAACGTGTTCACGCCGACGATCGGATAGGAGCCATCGTGCTTGCGATGCTCGTACAGCATCGACTCGTCCTGGATACGCCCGCGCTGATAGCCGGTTTCCATCGCCCCGAGCACACCGCCGCGTGCCGTCAGCCGATCGAACTCGTCGAGCACGGCGGCTTCCACGAGGTCGGTGAGCTCTTCGATGACGAAACTGCCCTGGTTCGGGTTCTGACTCTTCGCGAGCCCCCATTCGCGATTGATGATGAGCTGGATCGCGATGGCGCGGCGCACCGATTCCTCGGTCGGCGTCGTGACCGCTTCGTCGAACGCATTCGTATGCAACGAGTTGCAGTTGTCGTAGACGGCGATCAACGCCTGCAGCGTCGTACGGATGTCGTTGAAGTCGATCTCCTGCGCATGCAGGCTCCGGCCCGAGGTCTGCACGTGATACTTGAGCATCTGGCTGCGCTCGTTGGCGCCATAGCGCTCGCGCAGCGCGATGGCCCAGATGCGCCGCGCGACGCGGCCCAGCACCGAGTATTCGGGCTCCATGCCGTTCGAGAAAAAGAACGACAGGTTCGGCGCGAAGTCGTCGATCGACATGCCGCGCGCGAGGTACGCCTCGACGTACGTGAAGCCGTTCGCGAGCGTATAGGCGAGCTGCGTGATCGGATTCGCCCCCGCCTCGGCGATGTGATAACCCGAGATCGACACCGAATAGAAGTTGCGCACGCCGTGCTCGATGAAATACGCCTGGATGTCGCCCATCATCTTGAGGCTGAACTCGGTCGAGAAGATGCAGGTGTTCTGCCCCTGGTCCTCCTTGAGGATGTCGGCCTGCACCGTGCCGCGCACGTTCTGCAGCGCCCCCGCGCGCGTGGTCGCGATTTCATCGAGCGTCGGCTCGCGGCCCTGCGATGCGCATTCATCGGCGAGCCGTGCGAGCTGCTGGTCGATCGCCGCATTGAAGAACATGGCGAGGATCGTCGGGGCCGGCCCGTTGATCGTCATCGATACCGATGTCGTCGGCTCGCACAGATCGAAGCCGTCGTAGAGCAGCCTCATGTCGTCGAGCGTGGCGACCGAGACCCCCGAATTGCCGATCTTGCCGTAGATGTCGGGCCGCTCGGCCGGGTCCTCGCCATAGAGCGTGACCGAATCGAAGGCCGTCGACAGACGCTTGGCCGGCATCCCCTCGGAGAGCAGCTTGAAACGCCGGTTCGTGCGGGCCGGATCGCCTTCGCCGGCAAACATGCGGGTCGGCTCTTCGTTCTCGCGCTTGAACGCGAACACGCCGGCCGTATAAGGGAAATAGCCGGGCAGATTCTCGAGCGCCAGCCAGCGCAGCGTCTCGCCGGGGTCGACGAACTTCGGCAGCGACACCTTGCGCATCGATGTGCCCGAGAGCGTCGTGACCGTCAGCGCGGTGCGGATCTCGTGGCCGCGCACCGTCACGACACGCGCATCGCCCGAGTAAGCGGCGACCCTCTGCGGCCAAGCTTCGAGCAGCGCTTTCTCTTGCACGCCGAGTAGCGCCTCGCGCTCCGCGATCAACGTGTCGAGGCGAGCCAGTGCCGCAGCCTGCGCTTCGTCGTGCGTGTTGCCGCTGGCGTCGTTCGCCTGTGTTTGAGCCGCGGATACCGTCAGCATGCGGCGTGCCTCGCCGAGCTGCCAGCGCTCGCGCGCAATCTGAGCCTGTGTCTGAACGCGCGCGCGATAGCCGCGTACCGTCCCCGCGATGTCCGAGAGATAGCGCACGCGCGTGGCCGGCACGATCGCGCCCAGTTCGCTCGAATGGCGCGCGTCGATGCGCGGCAGTCGTCCGCCGCCGTCCTGCTCGCGCAGCCCGGCCTCGCGCAATGACGAAGCGATACGCTGGTAAAGCGCCGTGACGCCGTCGTCGTTGAAGTGCGCGGCGATCGTGCCGAAGACCGGCATCGTCTCGGGCGACACAGACCATGCGCCGCGATTGCGCTGCACCTGCTTGGCGACATCGCGCAATGCGTCGGGTGCGCCGCTGCGGTCGAATTTGTTGATCGCCACGAAATCGGCGAAGTCGAGCATGTCGATCTTCTCGAGCTGACTCGCCGCGCCGAACTCAGGCGTCATCACGTACAGCGACCGGTCGGCATGCGGCACGATCGCCGCGCCGCCCTGCCCGATGCCCGACGTCTCGACGATCACGAGCGAGAAGCCTGCCGCTTTGCATGCCGCGATCGCGTCGGGCAGGACTTCCGGCAACTCGGCCTGCGCCTCGCGCGTGGCCAACGAGCGCATGAACACGCGCGGGCCGTGGCCCCAATCGCCGAGCGCGTTCATGCGGATGCGATCGCCGAGCAGTGCGCCGCCCGACTTGCGCCGCGATGGGTCGACGGCGAGCACCGCAATGTCGAGCGTATCGCCGTAATCGAGCCGGAAACGTCGCACGAGCTCGTCGGTCAGCGACGATTTGCCGGCGCCGCCCGTGCCCGTCACGCCCAGCACGGGCACCGAGACGACGTGCGAGGCCTGCTTGGTCAGCGCTTCTCGCACCGATGCGTCGACGCGCCCGTTCTCGAGCGCCGTGATCCACTGCGCCAGCGCGCGCCAGCCTGTGCGTTCGCGGCGGGCCAGGCTCGCGAGCGCGCCCATTGCGGGCGCCGGCTGGCCGCCGCGGACTTTGGCGCAGCGCGCGATCATGTCGTCGATCATGCCTTGCAGACCGAGCCGCTGGCCGTCCTGCGGCGAGTAAAGCCGCTCGACGCCGTAGCGTTGCAGCTCGTCGATTTCGTCGGCGACGATCACGCCGCCGCCGCCGCCGAACACCTTGATGCGATCGCCACCGTGTTCGCGCAGCCAGTCGACGAGATACCGGAAATATTCGACGTGACCGCCCTGATAGCTCGAGACGGCGACGCCGTCGGCATCTTCGTCGAGCGCCGCGCTCGCCACGTCGGCGACCGAGCGGTTGTGCCCCAGATGCACGACCTCGACGCCGCTCGCCTGCAAGATACGGCGCACGATGTTGATCGCTGCGTCGTGCCCGTCGAACAGCGCCGCCGCCGTCACGAAGCGCAGCCGCGCGCCGGCGGCCGGCCCAGTCTGGCCGACGCGCCGGGGCGCCGAAAGATCAGTCATGTCTCCCCCCGTTCGCATGCGAAACGTTACGCGGGTGTCTTTCGCAGTATAGGCAACGGTGTGGGCGGGCAGCGAAGGCCGGAAACGTGCGTGGCACAATACCGGCGCAATTGCCTCGAGACCTGAAGAACAACAAAGGATGGACCCAGTGGAAACCGTAGCGTTAAGGCAGTATTTGGCAGCCGTCTGGAAAGACGCGAAATCGGCCACGCTGAAAAGACCTATAACGGCGTCGATTTTGTTGATCGCACTGACATTCGGCAATTATGTCGGCATCAACGCCAACCTCGCCGAAGCGGCTTCGGAAAAAGGCAGCCTGGCCCATTTCGGGGACTGGCTCTTGGGCGCGCTGGCAGGCGGCGCGAGATTGCTGATCGGGGTCGCCGTTGCCATGCTGGTGATTCGCCATGCGATGCTCGGCGCCAAGGCACGCTTCCGACTGATCGACCTCGCGTATTGGAAATGTGTCGGCGCGGTCACGCTGCTCGACTTGGGCGTGTTCGGGCTGGCTATGTCGATCTTGGTGGGCCAGGTCGTCGCGACCGATAGCACCAACGTCTGGCTGATCGTAGCGTCGGTCTACGGCGTCGGCTTGTTCTTCTCGACACGCCTCGGCCTGACGTTCACGCACATCGCGATCGGCCATGACGCCGACTGGTTCGCGTCGTGGCGCGACACGCGGGGCCATTTTTGGACCATTGCGCGGCTCTATTTGATCGCCTCGGGTCCGTTCGACGTGCTTGAAAGAATCCTGTTCACGGCAGGGCCGAACGTGCACCTGCATGGGATCGCGGTCTCACCTATCGTGCTCGCCGTGGCGCGAGCGACCTGCGACTACCTGAATTGGGCACTGACGGCGGCGAGCTGTGCGTGGTTGTACCGGCGCTATGCGCGGCTGCTGCTCGAACTGGTTCAGATTCCCGAAAGCAGTCGTGTCGTCGCGCGCGAGATGTAATCACAATAATTCAAGGAATGACACATGGAAACCGTCACATTCAGCCAGTGCGTCCGAGGCGCCTGGAAAAGTGCAAGGTCGACGACCTTCGAAAGACCCGTCGTCGCGTTGATTCTGTTCGTGGCGCTGTTGCTCACGAGCTATATGCAGGCGAAAACCAACCTCGTCCTCGCGCAAGACTCATCGCAGACGGCGCACACGGGCCTCGCGCTGATCGGCGCGCTCGCGGCGCTCGTCAAGTCGTGTGTGATCATCGACGTGTTTCTGTTCGTCGTCCGCCACACGCTGCTCGGCGCCACGGCCACGCAGGGGTTCGCGTTCGTCGACAAAGCATTCTGGCGCTACGTGGGTGCGTCGCTGCTGATCGTCCTCGGCATCTTGGCTGCCGTTGTCGTGCTCTCGCTTGTTGTGGTGTTCGCGCTCGGCTCACGTCCGACGTGGTGGTGGCCGATGGCCCTCATTGCGCTGGTCGCCTGGCTGGTCGGCGTGCGCGCGAGTCTCGTCTTCACCCACATCGCGATCGGCAACACGATCCAGTGGCGCGCGGCGTGGCAGGATTCCCGCGGTCACTTCTGGAGTATCACGCTGACCTACCTCATCGCGATGCTGCCGCTGATCGCGGTGGCGCTGGTGTTCGTGGCCGGCTACGAGCTGGCTTTGCGGGACATGATCGGCGCGGCTTATCAAGCCCAGCTGATCGCCCTCGGCGCGGCCGTCTGGATGTACGCCACCTGCTCGCTCCACGCGGCGTGTTCTGCGTGGCTCTATCGTCGCTACGCCGTGCAGTTGCTCGAGACGGCTTGAGATAGCGCGAAGCGGCTCGACAAAAAAAACGGCGCTGCAACTAGCAAGCGCCGCATGATGAAACGAAACCGGGCACACGACGCCCGGCCGTCCCGAGAAACGAAAAGCTCAGAACTTCGCGCGAATGCCCGCGCCGACCGTCTGGCCCGTCGAGAGGCTGCTCAGGTGGTCGTTCATGTACGCCGCGTAGAGGTCGGTGCGCTTGGACAGCGGATAGTCGTAGCCGAGCGCCCAGGTGCGGCGCGTCTGATCGAGGCCGCCACCGTCGCGCGAGTACGCAAACGAAGCCATCACCGTGCCGGGGCCGACCGGCACCGTCACACCGCCTTGCTCCGTGTTGACATGCCAGCTGCCGCCACCGATCTGGTCGTTCTTCGTGTACATGTACTGGCCGTAGAACTTGACGAACTTGAGGTCGTACGACGCGCCGAGCTGGCCGACGCTCTGGCTCTTGAACGGCACGAGGCTGCCGAACGCGACCGGGTTGACGAGGTCGCCCGGCGCATTGTTGAAGTTCACGTACTGGAACACGCCGGTCGCCGCGAACGGACCATGGAAGTACAGGAACTGCGCGCTCCATTTCTTCGCGGCGTTGCTGCCGGCCTGGTTGCCGAGGCCGTACATCACGCCAGCCGACAGGCCGTTGTACGAGGGCGTCGAATACCCCACGGCGTTGTTCCAGCCAGAATCGCCGACCACGCCCATGTCCGTCGCGTAAGTCGCGCCCGTCGGAATCGCCGTGTTGCCGAGGAATACGTGGTAGACCATCGGCGAGAAGGTGTATGAATCGCCGAACGGATTGAACAGGATGGTCGAGACGAACAGATGCGTCGTCAGGCGGCCCGCCGTCACCGTGCCGTACGGCGACTCGATGCCGACGTACGAGTTGCGCGCGAAGAACGTATCGCCATCGAAGCGCCCGTAGTTGCCGTTTTGTGCCCGGAAGAAGTCTTCGATGGTGAAGATCGCCTTATAGCCGCCGCCGAGGTCTTCGGCCCCCTTCAAGCCCCAGTACGAAGTCGACATGCCACCGCCGCCGACTGTCCATGCACGCTGACCGCCCGGAAATTGCTGCATGCCGACCCATTCGTCGACTTGACCATAAAGCTGCACGCTCGATTGCGCGTGAGCGGCCGAGCCCGTGGCAATGAAGGCGGCCGTGGCCGCCCATCGGAAACTCGTTTTCAGCGTGCGGCTGACGGTGGCTTTCATAAGATCTCCTGTTTTTAGCAAAGGCAATAGCGTGACGAAACGCTTCGCGCGAACCGTGTTCACCTGATACATGGGGCGATGTGCTGCGGGGCGGAACCATCGTTGCGGACCATTTTTCCGGTCAAAAAAGCACTCGCTTATTGCCGGTATAGCGATCCGATTAATTCTCTTCGCGCACGCATGCCTTTGAGGCGTCATGCACCACGATGGCGAATCTCGAAACGGTGCCAATGCGCAATGGCTACGGGGTTTCGCGGGCGTTTCTACGATAGGACCGAATAGTGACGCACCACAACGCCATGACAAAATGATTTCGTCGGAGGACGCCACCAGGAGGCAATCAAACGGCCGTTCGAACGAAAAAGTGTGGCGTGTTTGCATCACACGGGACGCGCCGTCAATCTGCCAGCGTTCCGGTGAAAGCGACCAGGGAGTGGAATGCACCCGGCGAGCCCTGCCTCTTCATGGGGCAGCCGCGCCGTGCGAGAGGGTCAGTTGCGGTAAAGGGAGGGATCGGGCAGCCGCCCGCTGGGGCCCGGTGGGCGCGGCACGACGCGGTTGGCCTCGTGCTCTTCGTTGTAGCGCGTGACGGCTGCGCGGATCGAACCGGCTCGCAAGTCAGGCGCGGCGCCCGGGGGACGCGGCACGTTGCGCGAGTCGTCGCTGACCGCACGCAGTGGCCAGCCACTCGGCGCCGGCTGCGTCATTCGCGCGGGACCGCCCGCGCGGCGGCGCACAGCCTGCCGCGGCGCTTGCGCGAACGCGCTGCTCGTGCGGATCAAGGTAATGGAACCAGTCCCACTATGCGCAGCGCCTGCGGGTCCGGCACTGCCGACCATCGCGCCTGTGCCGTGAGGGTCTGTAGGCCCTTTGTGCAGAGGCTGCGCGTGCGCAAGCGACAGCATCGCTGCGCACAATGCAGCTGCCATCCTACGCCCGACCGTCTTGAAACCTGAATCCACCATATCGATCACTCGCCCCCCGGCCCGCCCGGGCGCGGCGCGCATCGTGGACAGGCGCCATCTTTACCGCGGGGTCGTCGGAAGATTGATGCACCGGGAGGTCGTCGAGATGTAATTTATGGGTCGCCCGTTAACGTGTCGAGGCAAAAAGTGTTAGGCGAGCGACGCCGTTGTAACCTGGTGTTACCGTGACGTTCTTTCGTCTCACGAGTCCCGCTGCGCGCGCGTCGGCGCCGTCTGTCGCCGCCCGTTTCATCGGCTCGCTTTCACGCAACGCACTGGCTTTCCCTTTCGAAAAAAGATCTCCGCTCATGTCCCGTCCGCTGTTCGTCCCCGACAACTTCACGCTGGCGCTCGTCGTTACGGTTGCGCTGGCCAGCGTCCTGCCGTGCCGCGGCGAGACCGCCGTCGCCGTCAATGCGCTGACCAATGTCGCCGTCGGTCTGCTGTTTTTCCTGCACGGCGCCAAGCTGTCGCGCGAGGCCGTCGTGGCCGGCGCAACGCATTGGCGGCTGCATGTGCTCGTGCTCGCGAGCACGTTCGTGCTGTTTCCGTTGTTGGGCCTGGCCGCCAGGCCGGTGCTCGCGCCGCTCGTCACGCCGGCGCTGTACATGGGCATCCTGTTCCTGTGCACGCTGCCCTCGACGGTCCAATCGTCGATCGCGTTCACGTCGATCGCCAGGGGCAACGTGCCGGCCGCCGTCTGCGCGGCATCGGCGTCGAGCCTCATCGGCATCTTCGTCACGCCGGCGCTCGTCGGGCTCATCGTCACGAACCAGGCCGCCGCGTCGCGCTCGGCCTGGCATACCGTCGGCGATATCGTCGTGCAATTGCTCGTGCCGTTCGTCGCGGGCCAGGTGCTGCGCCCGTTCATCGGCCCATGGGTCGATCGCAATCGCCGCGTACTTCGCTTCGTCGACCAAGGCTCGATCCTGCTCGTCGTCTACACGGCATTCAGCGAAGCGGTCAACGAGGGCCTCTGGCACCATGTGCCGCTCACGGCGCTCGCGGGCCTCCTGGTCGTGAACGGCGTGCTGCTCGCTGCTGCGCTCGCCGTCACCGCATGGGTAAGTAAAAGGCTCGGCTTCAATCGCGCCGACCGTATCACGATCGTCTTCTGCGGGTCCAAAAAGAGCCTCGCCTCGGGCGTGCCGATGGCCAAAGTCATCTTCGCCTCACATGCTGTCGGAGCGATCGTGCTGCCACTGATGCTGTTCCATCAGATCCAGCTGATGGTGTGTGCGGTGCTCGCGCAACGCTGGGGCGCGCGCACCACGGATGTTTGAAACAGCCCTCTACGAATTTGCACGGGCGACGCCGTCCGCGTCGCCCGTGCAAATATCGATTTTCACAATCGTCAGACAATTGAAATTGGAAATAGCGGAAAGCAAACGTTTGCAATTCGCTTGATTATCCAAATTACGTCATGCGGCGATATACGCATGTCGGCGCTCTGCCCCACGCCGTCCAGTAAAGCGTTCTGGCCCTATGAACGAGACTATCAGCCATAATTAAATGCCTTTAAAATCGTCGCGAGCATCATTTCGCACTATTAGAATGGCGCAACGGAACAAAGCGGCCCTGTTTCCGGTGAAAGCCGAAGTTGCACGTCTAAGAGAGAAAATAAATGAGCAGCGAGGACCGATCTCACGAGGATCGCCATGACGGGGTGGCGTCGAATCGTCGCAAACGCCGTGCGCGAGCGCGGCGCGCGAAGACGGTCGAGGCGCTGGAAGACAATCAGTCGTTCGAAGACTACGCCGCCGATCGGCTGTGGTCGTTCCTCTGCGCTCAACTCGCCACGGCGCTCGTCGGCTATGTCGTGATGATCGCGGGCGGCGCGTGGCTCGACGAACAGCGCTTCGCCGGCACCGCATTCGCGAGCGCCACACCGGCCATGCCGATGACCGCCGCACTCGTCATCGCATGGGTCAGAGGCAGCGGGCGGCGCGCCAGCTTTGCCGCGCTTGCCTTTATCGCCTCGCTCGAGGCCGGCATCGTCCTGCATGCGCTGCAATGGGGCGATGGCCTGCTGATCGTGCTGCCGGCCTTCGTGCTGATTCCGCTGTCGTTCAGCCCGGTGCTGCTGCGCGGCTGGGATTTTCCCGCGGCGGCCGTGCTCGCGATCGGGGGCCCGCTCGCGCTGAACCTGCTGAGCCGGCCGCCGGCCGTCGAACAGTTCGGCCTCGTGCTGTCGATGTTCATCGCCATCTCGACGAGCCTCGTCACGAACTTGTTCGCGCTGCGCTCGCAAAAGAAAGGCTTCCGGCTCGAGCGCCAGCTGCGCGCGTTCGCCGACATCGACGAGCTCACGCAACTGCCGCGCCGGCGCCGCGTGTTCGAGCTCGGGCGCCGCATTCTGTCGCGCGCCGAGCGTCTTGGGCAGTCGGTTTCGGTGCTCTACATCGATGCCGACCACTTCAAGTCCGTCAACGATCGCTTCGGTCACGACGCCGGCGACCGGGCGCTCAAGCTCATCGCGCGCGAGATCCAGGACAGCATGCGGCCGACCGACGTCTCCGGCCGTTTCGGCGGTGAGGAATTCGTCGCGTTGCTGCCCGGCGCCGATCAGCTCGATGCCGCGCGTATCGCCGAGCGCCTGCGCAAGCGCATCGAAGACATGCGGCAGTTCGAAGTCACGTTGACGATCAGCGTGGGCGTCGCACAGCACATGCGCGGCGAGCAGATCGACCGCGTGATCCGGCGTGCCGATGCGGCGCTGCTCGATGCCAAGGGCAGCGGACGCAACCGTGTCGTCATCGCGCCGCGGCCTGTCGAGCAGGGTACGTCGGCGCCCAAGGAAGCGCCGCGTCATGCCGATGCAGCCGCCCCGCATGCCGACGCATCGAGCGAGGCACAACCCGAGGGCGACAACCCTGTTGCGCCGCGCGAGTGGGCCGTCGATTGAAGCACGTGCACCACACACTTGGCATTGCACCATCGCAGTGCAACGCTTCACGAAAAGTTCATTGAATTCTTAAGGACTGCAGTCGTTAAGCCGAACATCCTATTTTCTTTTCGCTTAACCCAGCGCCATGTCACGTAGCCCGTCGTTGCAGTCCCTAGCGCCATCCGTCGCCGAACTCATCGCCCGGCGCGGATTGTCCGCCGTCTTCCAGCCGATCGTCGATTTCGACGGCGGCACGATCGTCGGCTACGAAGGGCTGATTCGGGGACCCGCGGGTACGTCGCTCGAAGCACCGGGGCCGCTGTTCGACCAGGCCATACGCGAAGGCTTGTCGGTCGAGCTGGAACACGCGGCCGCGCGCACGTGCGTCGCGCAATTCGCGAAACTCGGTTGCGAAGGCAAGCTGTTCCTGAACTTCAGCGCGGCCGCGCTCGCCGCGCTCGTGCACACACGCGAAGAGACCGTCGCGTGGCTGCGCCGCATCGGCATGCCGATCGCTCGCATCGTGCTCGAGCTCACCGAGCAGTGCCCGATCGACGACGTGCCGGGCTTCGAGTCCGTCATCGCCGCGTTGCGCGACACCGGCGCGCAATTCGCGCTCGACGACTACGGCACGGCCAACGCGAGCATGAACCTGTGGGTGCGCCTGCAACCGGATGTCGTCAAGATCGACCGCTTCTTCATCGACGACATCGCCAACGATCCGCTCAAGTTCGAAGCCGTGCGCGCGATGCAGCACTTCGCGGGCGCAAGCGGCGCGCGGCTCGTGGCCGAAGGCATCGAGAACGAAGCGGACCTCATCGTCGTGCGCGACATGGGCATCGCCTTCGGTCAGGGCTATTTCTTCGGCCGTCCGGATGCGAACGCGCAGCGCTCGGTGGCCGATGCCGCAAGGGAAGCGCTCAGCGCCGGACACATCGCCGTGTTCCCGGGCGCCACGCGCAGCCAGACGCCGGGCTCGCCAATGGGCGGCGTGGCCGCTGCGAAGATGCTCGTGAACGCGCCCGCGCTGCCGAAGATCGCGAGCAACAACGATGTGCTCGAGCTGTTCAACCGCTTGCCGACGTTGCATGCGCTGGCCGTCGTCGAGCACGACCAGCCCATCGCGCTGATCAATCGCCGCAGCTTCATGGACCGCTATGCGCTGCCCTATCACCGCGAACTGTTCGGCAAGCGTCCGTGCCTGCTGTTCGCGAACGCGTCGCCGGTCGTCATCGAGAAGTCGATGACGGTCGAGCAGATGGCCAAGCTGCTCGCGAGCGACGATCAGCGCTATCTGGCGGACGGCTTCGTGATCACCGACCAAGGCAAGTACCTCGGCCTCGGCACGGGCGAGAGCCTCGTGCGGGCCGTGACCGAAGTGCGCATCGAGGCCGCGCGCTACGCGAACCCGCTCACGTTCCTGCCCGGCAACATCCCGATCAGCTCGCACATCGCGCGGCTCGTCGAGCGCCAGGCGGCGTTCTACGCGTGCTACGTCGACCTCAATCACTTCAAGCCGTTCAACGATCGTTACGGCTACTGGCAAGGCGACGAGGTGCTCAAGTTCGGGGCGGCCGTGCTCGCGAAGGCCTGTGATCCGACGCGCGATTTTCTGGGCCACGTCGGCGGCGACGACTTCCTGATCCTCTTTCAGAGCGACAACTGGCGCGAGCGCGCTCGCAGCGCAATGGCGGCGTTCAACGAGGGCGCCCTGCGTTTTTACGCCGACGAGGACGTCGCAGCCGGCGGCATTCATGGTGAAGACCGGCGCGGCAACCCGACCTTCTTCGGCTTCGTGACGATGGCGATCGGGTGCGTATGCGTGAAGCCCGCGTCGACGCCAGGGGGACGCTACGGCAGCGAGGAAATCGCGTCGGTCGCGGCACTGGCCAAGCATCGCGCCAAGCAGGAAGCGAGCGGTTTTTTCCTGATCGACATCGACGAAGGCGCAGCCCAACTGCATCTGCACGAAGGGGCGGCGATGACCTCGCGCGGCGCCTCGCTGCTCGCCTGAAGCAAACGACGCCACGACGAACCGTCGCGCACGACGCGCGCGCTCACACGAGCCACGCGCCTATTCATCAGAACTTTTTGTGAATCTTTCATGAATTTGTCGTGAACCGCCAGCACACTCTGCGGCGGCTCACCCGCGCGGCATCGCGCTCGCTTCTTCGGTTTTCCTTCGCATGAAACCTTCTCGCTTTACCGTCAAAGGCCGGCTTTACGCGCTCTTTGCCGTGGTCGTCTCCGTCCTCGTCGCCGTGGGCGGCATTGGTCTCACCGGCGTGGAACGCACCGACGATGCGCTGCGCCAAGTATTCGAAGGCCGCGCCAAGGCGCTGCAACGTATCTCGAGCATCGATGAACTCGTCGCGAAGACGCACTTTGCCGTCAGCGACGCCGTGCTCGATCCCTCGGCCAGCAAAACCGAGGCGGTGCTGGCCGCTAGCGCGAGCAACCTCCAGGCCATCGACGCTCTGCTGCGCGAGTACCGCGCTTATCCGCTCGAAGCGGACGAGCGCGTGCTCGCCGAGCGTTTTGCCGCCGACTGGGCGCTGCTCCGCGACAAGGGCTTCGCGCCGACGCTCGGCTATCTGAAGGCCAACAATCTGTCCGAGGCGCAGTGGGTCGTCACCCAGGCGCTCGAGCCGAACGCCAAGCAAGTGAAGACCGAAACGGCGCGCCTGCGTGCGTTGCAGCTCGAATCGGCACAGCGCGAATACGATCGTGCACAAACGCTTGCCCATACCGTGCAGGTGCTCGTAGCGGTGTGCATCGTCGTGGGCATCGCGATCGTGGCCGCGCTCTGCTGGGCGATGGCGAGCGAACTGTTCCGCCAGCTCGGCGGCGAGCCGGCCTATGCCGCCGACATCGCCAACGCGATCGCCGAAGGCGACCTGTCGGTTCAGGTCCAGGTGAAGCCTGGCGACACACATAGCGTGCTGCACGCGATGCAGTCGATGCGCGAGCGGCTCGCGGTGATGATCGGCACGATCCAGCGCGCCGCGGCAGGCATCTCGCACGCGACCAACGAAATCGCGAGCGGCAACGCCGATCTGTCGGCACGCACGGAAAAGCACGCGACAGGCATCCAGCAAACCGCGAACAGCATGGAGCAGCTGGCGGCAACCGTCCGCGCGAACGCCGACCATGCGCGCGAGGCCAACGTGCTGGCCGGACAGGCTTCGTCGAAGGCCGAGCACGGCAACGAGGCCGCCACCGACGCGATCTCACGCATGCACTCGCTCAGCGAACGTTCACAGAAGATCCGCAGCATCACATCGGTCATCGAAGGCATCGCGTTCCAGACCAACCTGCTCGCGTTGAACGCAGCCGTCGAGGCGGCACGCGCGGGACAATCGGGGCGCGGCTTTGCCGTCGTCGCGCAGGAGGTGCGCGCGCTCGCGCATCGCAGCTCGGAGGCCGCCAAGGAGATCACGGGCCTCATCAACGACGTGACGTCCGAAGTCGACGGTGGCTCGGCCACGGTCGAGCGCGCGGGCTCGACGATCGTCGACATGCTGGGCTCGGTCAAACGCGTTGCCGCGCTCATCGACGAAATCTCGCACGCCTCGGACGAGCAAAGCTCGGGCATCGCGCAGATCAATCGCGCGGTCTCGCAGATGGATGAAGTCACGCAGCACAACGCGCTGCTCGTGCAAAAGGCCGCGGCGGCCGCGGTCGAACTCGCCGACGAAGCGGCCGCGCTGCGCGACGCGGTGGCGATCTTCCGCGTCGCGGCTTAGGTGGCCAATCAGGTGGCCAATCAGGTGGCCAAGCAAGCGGCCAATCAAGCTTCACTTCGAGCATCAGCCATGCGCGGCGGTCGATGATCGTCGCGCGCACGCCGTCCCGCCCCTATCGAGCGCTCGCCTGACGCTCGCTCGCCATCCCCGCTCTTCCCACTTCGTACTTTGCTTGCCGATGGGCCCGCCGCATCCCATAGCAGGTCGCATCGGGTCACGCATGCCTGAACCGGATCCCGTTTAGCATGGTTTACTAAACTTCAAAATGTTCTAGAAACCCTTTATAAACGGGTATTTATTGTAAATAGTCCCGCATTGATCCGGCGATTTCCCTAGATTTTTACTATACAATCGGCCGCATTCGGGGCAGAGGATCGAAGACGATGGCCACCACCATTCGCGACATCGCCCGCGCGGCGAACGTGTCGATCGGCACGGTGTCGCGGGCATTGAAAAACCAGCCGGGCTTGTCGGAGGCCACGCGCGTGCGCGTCGTCGAAACGGCACGCCAACTCGGCTACGACGCGGCGCAGTTGCGGCCGCGCATCCGCCGCCTGACGTTCCTGCTGCACCGCCAGCACAACAACTTCGCCGCGAGCCCGTTCTTCTCGCACGTCCTGCACGGCGTCGAGGACGCTTGCCGCGCACGCGGCATCGTGCCGTCGCTGCTGACGGCCGGCCCCACCGAAGACATCGCCGAGCAGCTGCGCCTGCACGCGCCCGACGCCATTGCGGTCGCCGGCTTCGTCGAACCCGAGACACTGGCGGCCCTGGCAGCGACGCGCCGCCCGCTCGTGCTGATCGATCTGTGGGCACCGAACCTGCGCTCGGTCAATCTCGACAACGCAGCCGGCGCCACGCTCGCGATGCGGCATCTGTTCTCGCTCGGGCGCACGCGCGTCGCGTTCATCGGCGGGCCGCTCGCGCACTCGAGCATCGCCGAGCGCGCGCTCGGCTACCGCAGGGCATTCTTCGAAGCAGGGCTGCTGTTCGATCCGTCCCTCGAGACGACGATCGACCCGACGCTGCCACCCGATGCGGGTGCGGCACTGGCCATGCAACGACTACTCGATGCACGCGGCCCACGCGACGTGCCGAATGCCGTGTTCGCCTACAACGACATGGCAGCCCTCGCCGCGATGCGTGTCTGTCTGGCGCGCGGCTTGCGCGTGCCGCAGGACGTGGCGATCGTCGGCTTCGACGACATCCCCGCTAGCGCTCACTCCGCCCCGCCACTCACGACGCTCGCCGCCGACAAGGAAGCGCTCGGGGCGCGCGGCGTCGAACTGTTGCTCGACGATGCGCCCGCCGAGCTCGAAGTGCGCCTGCCCGTGCAGCTGGTCGTGCGCGCCAGCACAGGCGGCGCGACGCCCACAGCCCCTGCGTCCGGCCCCGACGTCCCCTCGGAAATCACGACATGACGAAGCTACCCAACGCCTCGAAGACCAACAAATCGCCGTCTCCAGCCCCGGTCGTCGTTCACACGAACACGACCGTGCCTCCCGTCGAGAACTTCCGCGACCGCACGTTTCTGCTCGAGCATGTCGCCGACACGCTGATGTTCTACGCGCCGAATGCGCACGATCCGTCGGGCGGCTTTTTTCACTTCTTCAAGGACGACGGCACGGTCTATGACCGCACGACGCGCCATCTCGTCAGCAGCTGCCGCTTCGTCTTCAACTACGCGATGGCCTATCGTCATTTCGGCGATCCGCAGCATCTGACCTATGCGCGCCACGCGCTGGCATTCTTGCGCGACGCCCATTGGGACGAGCGGCACCACGGCTACGACTGGGAAATCGAATGGCGCAACGGCGAGAAGCGCACGCTCGACGGCACCCGGCACTGCTACGGGCTCGCGTTCGTGATGCTTGCGCAGGCGCAGGCGGCACTCGCCGGCATCGACGAGGCACGCCGGCAGATCGCCGAGACGTTCGATCTCATGGAGCGCCGCTTCTGGGATCCGGCCGCGGGCCTGTATGCCGACGATGCGACGCCCGACTGGCACGTCTCGACCTATCGCGGCCAGAACGCGAACATGCATGCGACCGAGGCGCTGCTCGCGGCCTACGAGGCCACGGGGCACCTCGTCTATCTGAATCGCGCCGAACGCGTCGCGACGAACATCACGCAGCGGCAGGCCAAGCTCTCGCACGGGCTCATCTGGGAGCACTACCACGCCGACTGGTCGGTGGACTGGCACTACAACGAAGAGGACAGCTCGAACATCTTCCGCCCGTGGGGCTTCCAGCCGGGCCATCTGACCGAGTGGGCCAAGCTGCTGCTGATTCTCGAGCGCCATCGGCCGCAGCCGTGGCTGCTGCCGCGCGCGGTCGAGCTGTTCGATGCGGCGCTCACGCATGCGTGGGACGACGAGCACGGGGGGCTGTGCTATGGCTTCGGCCCCGATGGCACGGTGTGCGACCACGACAAGTACTTCTGGGTGCAGGCCGAGACGCTCGCGGCCGCCGCGCTGCTTGCCGAACGCACGGGCAGCGAACGCTTCTGGGATTGGTACGACGAGATCTGGCGCTATAGCTGGAACCATTTCGTGGATCATCGCCATGGCGCGTGGTATCGCATCCTCACGTGCGACAACCGCAAGTACAGCGACGAGAAGAGTCCGGCCGGCAAGACCGACTATCACACGATGGGCGCGTGCTACGAAGTGTTGAACGCGCTGCCCGGGCCGGGCACCGCGCAGCCGGGCCCCGACGAGCCGTTGCAACCGCCGGCGGACGAACGGTGACCGACATGACGCGAATCGACGACTATCCGCACTTCGTGAGCGCCGGCGATATCCTGACCGATCTCGTGCGCACGAGCGGCACGCAATGGGTCTCGCATCCGGGCGGGGCCGGCTGGAACGTCGCGCGCGCAGTCGCGCGGCTCGGCGTGCCGAGCGCCTGCGCGGGTGCGCTCGGCACCGATTGCTTCTCCGACGAGTTGTGGATGGCCAGCGTCGCCGCGGGCCTCGACACGCGCTTCATGCAACGCGTCGAGCGCGCGCCGCTGCTGGCGATCGTGCACCAGACGCATCCGCCCGCCTACTTCTTCATCGGCGAGGCGAGCGCCGACCTCGCGTTCGACCCCGAGCTGCTCCCCGAAGGCTGGATGGCGCAGGCGCAGTGGGTGCATTTCGGCGGTATCAGTCTGGCTCGCGAACCGCTCGGCGCGACGCTCGCGACGCTGGCGGCCGAACTGCGCGCGCGCGGCGTGAAGATCAGCTTCGATCCCAACTACCGGAATCTGATGGAGCGCGGCTATCGCCCGATGCTCGAGACGATGGCGGCGCTCGCCGATCTGATCAAAGTATCCGACGAAGACTTGCGGCACCTGTTTCATACCGACGAGACGCAAGCGATAGCGCAGTTGCGCGCGCTGAACCCGCACGCCGCGATCCTCGTGACGCGCGGGGCGCAGACCGCCACGCTGCTGCTGTCCGGCGAGACGATCGAGGCGCTGCCGCCGCGCGTCGAGGTGGTCGATACGGTCGGGGCGGGCGATGCTTCGATCGGCGGCCTGATCTTCAGCCTGCTTCGCACGCCGCAACGCGGCTGGCGCGAACATCTGGCGTTCGCGCTCGCCGCGGGCGCCGCGGCGTGCCGGCATGCAGGTGCCCACTCCCCGACGCTCGACGAGGTCGTCTCGCTGCTGGAGGCATGATGGCTCGACTGCGGTAACTGCGCGGTGCGTCACGATGCGTCCACAAAGCGCGTGCTACGATGCAAAGCATCCGTCTCGCAAGGAGCGGCATCATGGACGAGCTGACCTACACCAAGGGCATCTACACCGCCACCCCGCAAGTGCGCCACCTGGACAACGGGCAGTACCAGGGCGTGGTATCGCTCGCCCGCGACGACGGAGCGGATGCGGAAACGAGCCTCTACGAGGCGAAGACGACCAGCCCGAGCGCGCACGAAGCGCTCGAAGAAGCGAAGGCGCTGGCCCATCAAATCCTTGGCGAGCTCGAGCTGTGACGGGCCGCACGCCCGTCCGTCCGATGTTTTGTTCGCCCCTCTCCTGAACGTGCCGGGTCGCCGGCGATTGGAGACGATGATGAACTTGAACGACCAACAGTTCCTTTATGGCGTGTACTCGATTCACGTGCACCCGATCGCGCTGCAAGGCGGACGGTGGGATGCCGAGTACGAAATCCGTCACCGGAACAAGGCCGTGCAACGGTGGACCACGGTCGGTGGCGACCTGGGCCTGAACGACGCAGACGATGCGGTCGAGGCCGCCCATCGGCAAGCCGTCGACGACATCGAGCACGGCGCCGGCGTACCGAAGCCTCGCGCATTCCCTTGATGCCTGCCGCGCTCCGCGTCGGCATGCTACGCTCTGGCCCGATTCCAAATTCGGGCCGGCGCGATGACGCGATCACAGACGCAAACGCACACTGACATTCCGAAAGCGAAAGGCGGTATCCGGGCGCGGGCTCGCGCGCGCGTCTGGCGCGATCGCGGCCGCGTCATCCATGGGTCGGTGACATCGATCGTCACGCACGGTATGCCCGGGCACGGCTGGCTCGACCTCTATCACCGCGCGGTGACGTCGCGCTGGCCCGTGTTCTTCGGTGCGCTGGCGCTGCTCTTCCTGCTGGTCAATACCGTCTTCGCCGCGCTCTACGCATGCGGCACGGCACCGATCGCGAACCAGTCGCCGGCCGGCTTTCTCGGCATGTTCTTCTTCAGCGTCGAAACGCTCGCGACCGTCGGCTACGGCGACATGCATCCTCAGACGGTCTATGCACACGCGATCGCCACGCTGGAGATCTTCGTCGGCATGTCGGGCGTTGCGTTGGCGACCGGCCTCATCTTCGTGCGCTTTTCGCATCCGCGCGCGCGCATCATCTTTTCGAACCACGCGGTCGTGCGCGAGATCAACGGCCAGCCCACGCTGATGGTGCGCGCAGCCAACGCCCGACAGAACGTGATCGTCGAAGCGAATGCGAAGCTGCGCTTCATGTTCCATGAATCGACGCCCGAAGGTTACTGGCTGTGGCGCATCCTCGACCTCGATCTCGTGCGCGACCAGCATCCGATCTTCATGCTCGGCTGGAACCTGATGCACGTGATCGACGAGTCGAGCCCGCTGTTCGGTCAGACGCCCGAAAGCCTGGCCGCGCGCGAGGCATCGCTGATGATCATCATCGAGGGCGCCGACGAGGCCACTACGCAGACGATGCGCGCTCGTCATTCCTGGCCGCACGAGGCGATCCGCTGGCGCCACCGTTTCGTCGATCTGCTGTCCGATGACGAAAACGGCGTCACGCACGTCGACTATGCGAAGTTCCATGAAGTCGTCCCGCTCGACGAGGCGAGCGAAGCGCCCGTGACTTGATCGCCCCGGCCGCTCGCTCGCGTCGCCCCTCCCCTGGCGTCAGAACTTGTGACGAATGCCCACGACGCCCGTCACCTGCGTGCGCGTGCTCGACGGCCCGCTCAGGCCCTCGATGGCAGCCACCGTGTTGCTCGAGGCGCGCTGGTAGATCGCATTCACATAGACGTCGGTACGCTTGGACAAGTAGTACTGCAAGCCCGTGCTCGTTTGCAGATAGTGCAGGCTCGGCGTCGTGCTGCCCGTTTCATGCACTTGCGTGTACGTCTCGCCGAAGGCGAACCACAGCGCCGGCGTGAAGCGATAGCGCAAGTTCGCCTCGTAGTTCGTGAACCGCTCGGACGCACCCGTCTGCAGCGAGAACAGCGACGTCGTGTAGAGCAGCCCGAACGTGGCGTCGCCATATTCGTACGTGCCGCCTGCGCCCCAGATCTGCTGGCGCACGATGCCCTTCAAAAATGAGAAGTAGTTGTCCGAAGGAATCGCCCCGCCCGTATCGAATGCCGGATCGTCGAGCCGCACATAGGCCGCGCCCAGGTGCACCGGCCCGTGCGCGTAGCTGACACCGAGCGAGTAACTGCGGTTGCGTGCGAAAGCCGACGAATTCGAGAACGCATACATCGCGCTGGCCTGCACGCCCGCCAGGCTCGGCGTGGCGTACTTGACCGAGTTGTCGGTGCGGAACGTGTTGTTGAGGTCGTCGGTGTCGAACGGATGCAGCGCGTATTGCGTCAGCGACGTGCTCGCCCCGATCTGCATGGGCGCCAGCACATCCTGTGCGGCGTTGTACTGACGGCCGAGCGTCACATTCCCCCACCGGTCGTTCGACATCCCGACCCATGCCTGACGCCCGAACATGCGGTTGCCTTGTCCAGCCGCGCCGGTCTCGAGGTTGAAGCCGTTCTCGAGCTTGAACAGCGCGCGCGTGCCGCCGCCGAGGTCTTCGCTGCCGATCAAACCCCAGCGCGCACCCTGCTCGTTGCCGCTCGTGGCCTGCCACGCGACGTGCCCGTTCAGATTGTTCGTGTAGGTCATGCCGGAATCGACGATCCCGTACAGCGTCACGCTCGACTGCGCGCACACGTTGCCTGCGAACGCGATCCCAAGGCCCGCACCCGCGGCGGCCATCCACCAACCCTGCTGCTTCATATGAGGTCTCCCCCTGCCGTTGAAAAACACCAATTAATCTGATTATTTGTTTTATTCAATAAAACACTGTGTTATTAATTATTTCTAAAGCAGAAATTTCACGTCAAGCGAACTGGCATCATGGTTAGCCCTCGTTGACTTCCTTGCCCGGCTAAAACGGTTTTACGAGCTAAAACACTGCCAACTTCACCCTTCTTCACGCTTAATCATCAAACTCGCCCACTCGACAAAAAACTTGACCGCGCATAAGGGCCATCGTTAAATATTGATACGTTGTTTTAATGAATGAAACGTGAGCGTGATATCGATTTCGATTCATCGACGCCTCCGACGCCCTCAGACCGACTGGAACCCTCGCCGTGACGCTTGACCGCAACATGCCTGGCCCGCTCTCCACCGACGCGTTGTTCGTGACGCAACCCGCCCCCGGCACCAACGCGCTGCCGATCGTGTTCGATTCGCCGCATAGCAGCGCGGGTATGCCGGCCGATTTCGGGACCCACGCGCCGCGCGAGGCGATCCTCTCGTCATGGGATGCGTTCGTCGACGAGCTGTGGACGGGCGTGCCCGAACACGGCGGCGTGCTGATCGGCGCCCGCTTCACCCGCGCGTACATCGACGCCAATCGCGCGCTCGCCGACATCGACGCGGAGCTGCTCGCCGAACCGTGGCCCGAGCCGCTCTCACCGGAGCCCTACACGAAGCGCGGCATGGGGCTGATCCGCCGCTATGCGCTGCCGGGCGTGCCGCTGTACGCGCGCAAGCTCACCCTCGCCGAAGTGCGGCATCGCATCGACGCGTACTACCGGCCCTACCGCGCCGCGCTCGGCAGCGCGATCGACGAGGCCGCCTGCGCACACGGCGCCGTGTGGCACGTGAACTGCCATTCGATGAAATCGCGCGGCAATGCGATGAACGTCGATGCGGGACAGGCACGCCCCGACGTCGTCGTCAGCGACCGGCTCGGCACGAGCGCCGAGCCAGCGTTCACCGAGTGGGTGGCCGCGCAGCTTCGCGAAGCAGGCCTCACGGTGCGCGTGAACGATCCGTATCAAGGCGGTGATCTGGTGCGCACGTTCGGCGATCCCGCGCGCAGGCGGCACAGTATCCAGATCGAATTGAATCGCGCGCTTTATATGGACGAAACGGCGTTCGTGCCGCATGCCGGCTTCGCCGATCTGAAACGCACGCTCGATGCGTTCGCGCAGCGACTCGCCGAACACGTGCGCGAGCAGTTGGCCGCCGGACAGCCGCAATAGGAATAGGAGCCAGGAGCTGGGATGAACTACATCGTCGATTCGGTCGACAGCGCGCTGAAACTGCTGTCCTACGTCGCCGAACATCCGGGGCTCGGCGTGACCGAGCTCGCGAACGGCATCGGCATCAACAAGTCGCGTGCCTATCGCATGCTGTGCACGCTCGAGCTGCATCGCTTCGTCGTGCTCGACGCGCGCAGCGCGACTTATTCGCTGGGGCCGCAGGCTTTCGTGCTCGGCGTGGCCGCGCAGCAGCAGAACGCGCTCGTGCGCGCGGCGCACCGCCACATGCTCGCGCTCAATCAGGCCATCAACGAAACGGTCGTGCTGCGCGTGCGCGAAGGGCTCGAATCCGTCTGTGTCGCCCGCTGCGAAACGACCCATCAAGTGCGTGCCGTGGGCGCCGTCGGCAACCGGCGGCCCCTCAACACGGGAGCCTCCGGCAAAGTGCTGCTCGCTTTTGCCCCTGACGCCGTGCGGGCCGACTTTCTCGCGCGCATGAAGAAGCTGCCCCAAGCCGGCGAGGCCATCGTGCTTCAGCTGACCGAAGAGCTCGACGCGGTCGCGCGCAAGGGCTATGCGGTCAGCGTCGGCGAAGTGACGGCCGGCGCCGTCGCCATCGCCGTGCCCGTGCGCGACATGACGGGTAACGTGATCGCTTCGCTGAGCATCTCGGGCCCCGAGATGCGTATCAGCCGCATCGAGATTCCCGACTACCTCGAACGGCTTACTGCGTGCAGCCGCACGATTTCGGCCGAACTCGGTTACAGTGCGCCCGCGGGCGCCATCGCGTGAGCGCACGACCCAACGTGCGAGCCCGCCACCAGAATAATGAGGACCGCTAAGAGGACGACATGAACCTTGACACCACCGCCGCCCCCTCCGAGGAGCCCGTCGCCCACCCGCGCGGCCGGCTGCTGCACCCTGTCGTCGTGATGCTGTGGGTACTCGCCGTCGCGCTCACGATGACGTACTTCATCGACGCAGGTCACTTCGACCGGCAGAACAAGCTCGTCGTCCCGGGCACCTATCACGTCGTGCCGAAGACGGCGACCTTGAGCGCGCTCGTCGCACCATCGGTCACGCAAAGCACGGGCGAGCATGCCGCGCCGGCCAGCCTCGTGTCGGTGTTCTACGCGATGCCGAGCGGGCTCGTGAAGCACGCACCGTTGATCGTCATGGTGATGTTCGTCGGCGGCATGTTCGGCGTCATGCGCAAGACCGGCGCCATCGACGCCGGCATCGACCGGCTCATCGAGGTGACGGGCGGCAACGTCTATCTGCTCGCCCCGCTCCTGATGGTGCTGCTCGGGCTCGGCAGCACGCTGCTCGGCTTCATCTCCGAGTATCTGGTCCTGATCCCCATCGTGATCGTGCTCGCGCGACGGCTCGGCCTCTCGGACCTGTTCGCGCTCGGATTGGTCGCGATCTCGGCGAAGATCGGGTACCTGGCGTCGGTCACGAACCCGCTCTCGCTCGCCATCGCGCAACCGATCGCGGGCGTGCCGCTGTTTAGCGGCATCGGACTGCGCGTCGCCGTATTCGTCGTGTTCCTCGGGCTCGGCATCGCCTATCTGCTCTATGACGTGAAACGCAGCGGCTATCGCGTCGCGGCTGCACGCGCGGCGCTCGCCGATGCGACCCACACGCATGCGCGCCTCACGCGACGCCATCAGGCCACGCTCGTCGTGCTCGCGCTGGCAGCCGCGATGCTCGTGATCGGCACACGTCAATGGAAGTGGGGCAACGTCGAGCTGGCCGCATTCTATGCGTTCGTCAGCATGGTGACGGCCGTGATCGGCCGGCTCGATACGCAAAGCGCAGCCGACGCGTTCGTCGACGGCATGAAGGGCATGGTGCTCGCGAGCCTCTTGATCGGCCTCGCTTCGTCGGTCGAAGCCGTGCTGCAAGGCAGCCTCGTGCTCGACACGCTGATCAACTACTTCACGAAGCTCGCCAACGGACAATCGCCGGTATGGGTCGCCAACGGCCTGCTGTTCGTGCAGATGCTGCTCGACGTGTTCATTCCTTCCGTGTCGGGCAAAGCGGCCGTCAGCATGCCGATCATCAGCCCGATCGCGCAGCTGACGGGCGTCAGCGGCCAGACGTCGGTGCTCGCGCTGATCCTCGGCGGCGGGCTCACCAATCTCGTGACGCCCACCTCGGGCCTGCTGCTCGCCTATCTCGCGACGGCACGCGTCGGCTATGGCGAGTGGCTGCGCTTCGTGCTGCCGCTGTTCCTCGTGCTGCTCGTACTGTCGATGCTGACGATGACGCTCGCCGTCACGATCGGCTACTGATCGGCTACTCATACACGGCGCGGCCGCCGCCCGTCGGCAAGGCCTCGGGCGCGCCGCGCTGGCGTGACGGCTAGCGCTGGCGATCGGGCTTGCCGTCGTGCGGCCCCATTTCGCGCGCGGGCCAGTCGACCCAGCGATCCTTGCGCGTGGCCTCGTACGCCTCGTTCCTCGGATAGCGGATGCGGTTGGCTTCGAGCGGACGATCGCCGATCACGAGCAGTTTCACCTCATCGTCCGTGTTGTTGATGAAGGTATGGCAAATACCGGTGCCGGGCACGAACGCGACCGATTCGCCCGGCGAGAGCCGGTGCAGATGGCCGTCGACCCACACGTCGGGCGTGCCCTCGAGCACGAAGATGAACTCTTCTTCGAGGCTTTCGCAGTGCGGGTAAGACGTGCGGCGCCCCGGCAGCAGCCGCACATGGTTCACGGCGATGCGCGCGAGCCCCAGCTTGGTCCCGAGCGGAGCCGTGATGGCCATGAGCTCGGTGTCGCCGCGGTAATGGCTGTTGTCTTCGTTTTCCAGCTCGGTCCAATGACGAATGAAGCTTGGGCGTTCCATCGCATGTCCTCTCAATTTTTGGGTAGGGAAAACCAGAACGACGAGTGTACTGGGAAAAATTTCACTCGAACATGGCCAAATTAGCGCAAAAATCGGCGGCCAATCATGCGCTTCAGAGCCATATAGCAAAAATCCTCCCGGATAGCGGCTAAAGAATAGAGCCTTCATTGCCGGGGGCGACGCGGGGGACAAACGCGCGGCCTCGACCGCCGAGACAGAACAGGAGACTTCCCATGACCGCCCGCCTGCCGACCGACGGCACGCCTGCCCTATCCGATTACCGGCTCACCGATAATCTCACCGCCACCCGCGGCCGCATCTTCCTGACGGGCACGCAGGCGCTCGTGCGCATCATGCTGACGCAGCGCCAGCTCGATGCGGCGCGCGGCATGAACACGGCGGGCTTCGTGAGCGGCTATCGCGGCTCGCCGCTCGGCATGGTCGACCAGCAGATGTGGAAGGCGAGGAAGCTGCTCGACGCGGCCGACGTCCGCTTTCTGCCCGCGATCAACGAAGAGCTCGGCGGTACGGCCGTGCTCGGCACGCAGCGTGTCGAGGCCGACCCCGAGCGCACCGTCGATGGCGTGTTCGCGATGTGGTACGGCAAGGGCCCCGGCGTCGACCGCGCCGCCGATGCGCTCAAGCACGGCAACGCGTACGGCTCGTCGCAGCACGGCGGCGTGCTCGTCGTGGCCGGCGACGATCACGGCTGCGTGTCGTCGTCGATGCCGCACCAGAGCGACTTCGCGATGATCGCGTGGCACATGCCGATCGTGAACCCGTCGAACGTGGCCGAGATGCTCGAGTTCGGCGCCTACGGCTACGCCCTGTCGCGCTTTTCGGGCGCGTGGGTCGGCTTCAAGGCGATTTCGGAGACCGTCGAGTCGGGTTCGACCGTCGATCTCGATGCGCTGACGACCGTCTGGGACGCGCCCGAAGGCTACGCCACGCCGGCCGGTGGCCTGCACAACCGCTGGCCCGACCTGCCGAGCCTCACGATCGAAGCGCGGCTCGCCGCCAAGCTCGACGCCGTGCGCCATTTCGCACGCACGAACAGCATCGACAAATGGATCGCGCCGAGCCCGCGTGCGAACGTCGGCATCATCACCTGCGGCAAGGCCCACCTCGACCTGATGGAAGCGCTGCGGCGGCTCGATCTGAGCGTGGCCGATCTCGACGCGGCCGGCGTGCGTATCTACAAGGTCGGCCTGTCGTTCCCGCTCGAAATGACGCGCCTCGACACGTTCGTCGAAGGCTTGAGCGAAGTGCTCGTGATCGAGGAGAAAGGGCCCGTCGTCGAGCAGCAGATCAAGGACTATCTCTACAACCGCGACGCAGCCACGCGCCCGGCCGTGATCGGCAAGCACGACGCGAACGGCGCGCTGCTGCTGTCGTCGCTCGGCGAGCTGCGTCCGTCGCGCGTGCTGCCCGTGTTCGCGCAATGGCTCGCGCGCCACAAGCCGGCGCTCGATCGCCGCGAGCGCGTCGTCGATCTCGTCGCGCCGCAGATCCTCTCGAATGCGGCTGACGCAGTGCGCCGCACGCCGTACTTCTGCTCAGGCTGCCCGCACAACACGTCCACCAAGGTGCCCGACGGCTCGATCGCGCATGCGGGCATCGGCTGCCACTTCATGGCCTCGTGGATGGACCGCGAGACGACCGGCCTGATTCAGATGGGCGGCGAAGGCGTCGACTGGGCCGCGCATTCGATGTTCACGAAGACGCGTCACGTGTTCCAGAACCTCGGCGACGGCACCTACTTCCACTCGGGCATTCTCGCGATTCGTCAGGCCGTCGCGGCCAAGACGAACATCACGTACAAGATCCTCTACAACGATGCGGTCGCGATGACGGGCGGGCAGCCCGTCGACGGCAGCATCTCGGTGCCGCAGATCGCGCGCCAGGTCGAGGCCGAGGGCGTCTCGCGCTTCGTCGTGGTCTCCGACGAACCCGAGAAGTACGACGGCCATCACGACCAGTTCCCGAAGGGCACGACGTTCCACCATCGTCGCGAGCTCGATGCCGTGCAGCGCGACCTGCGTGAAATCGACGGCGTAACGGTGCTCATCTACGACCAGACCTGCGCGGCCGAGAAGCGTCGCCGCCGCAAGAAGGGTGAGTTCCCCGATCCCGACAAGCGCCTGTTCATCAACGAGGAAGTCTGCGAAGGCTGCGGCGATTGCGGCGTGCAATCGAACTGCCTGTCGGTCGAGCCCGTCGAGACGCCGCTCGGCCGCAAGCGCCGCATCGATCAGTCTTCGTGCAACAAGGACTTCTCGTGCGTGAACGGTTTCTGCCCGAGCTTCGTGACGATCGAAGGCGGCAAGCTCAAGAAAGCCGCTGGCGCAGCATTCGACGAAGCGGCACTGGCCGCGCGCGTCGATGCGCTGCCGATGCCCGCGGGCAAGCTCGATGACGCACCGTACGACATTCTGGTGACCGGTGTCGGCGGCACGGGCGTCGTGACGGTCGGCGCGTTGATCAGCATGGCCGCCCACCTCGAAGGCAAGAGCGCCTCGGTGCTCGACTTCATGGGCTTCGCGCAAAAGGGCGGCTCGGTGCTCTCGTTCGTGCGCTTCGCCTCCCATGACCAATGGCTGAACCAGGTGCGCATCGACACGCAGCAGGCCGACATGCTGCTCGCTTGCGACATGGTCGTCGGCGCAAGTGCCGATGCGCTGCAGACGGTGCGACGCGGACGCACGCGCATCGTCGTCAACACGCACGCGATTCCGAACGCGTCGTTCGTGCAGAACCCGGACGCGAACCTGCACGCCGATGCGCTGATCGACAAGATGCGCCATGCGGCAGGCGACGAGTTCATGTCTTCGTGCGATGCCCAGGCGCTCGCTGCGAAGTTCCTCGGCGATACGATCGGCGCGAACATCCTGATGCTCGGCTACGCGTGGCAGCTCGGCCTCGTGCCCGTGTCGCACGCCGCTTTGATGCGCGCGATCGAGCTCAACAACGTGGCCGTGCCGATGAACAAGCTCGCGTTCTCGGTCGGCCGCCTCGCAGCCGGCGATGCCGCGGCGCTCGATGCGCTGTGGAACGCGCGGCGGGCAACGCGCACCGCGGCCGAAGGGTCGCCGGTCGAAACGCTCGACGCGCTGATCGCCGATCGTGAAGCGCGCCTGGCGGCCTACGGCGGCGCACGCTACGTCGAGCGCTACCGCCAACTCGTTGCGCAGGCACGCGCGGCGCAAAACCGCGTGCAGGGCGAAAGCATTACGCGTGCAGTAGCGACGACGTTCTACCGGCTGTTGGCCGTGAAGGACGAATACGAAGTCGCGCGCCTGCACACCGATCCGGCATTCCGCACGGCACTCGAAGCGCAATTCGAAGGCAAGGCCGGCACGGACTTTCAGGTGAAGTTCAACCTCGCCCCGCCCGCGCTCTCGAAGGCCAAGGCTGGCGGCGTGCCGCGCAAGATGACGTTCGGGCAGTGGCTGTGGCCGGTGCTCGGCATGCTCGCGAAATGGCGCGGCCTGCGCGGTACGGCGCTCGATCCGTTCGGCCGCACGGTCGAACGCCGCATGGAGCGCGCGCTGGCGGACGATTACGAAACCACGATGGTGCGCGCGCTGGCGACGCTCGACACCTCGAATGCCGAAGACATCGCCAAGCTCGCCGAGCTGCATGTGCGCGTGCGCGGCTACGGGCACGTGAAGCTCGCGAACCTCGCCGGGGTCAAACATAGCGAGCGGGCGCTCGCGACGCGTCTGTCACTCGAGGCCGCGACGAGCCCTGCCGTACAGCAGGCGCTCGACGAGGCAAAAGGCGTGGGCACGTTGCGCGGCATTCCCGTCGTCGTCGCGAAGTAAGCAGTAGTCAACGAAACGAGGCGGCAAGCCAACGAGCAACGGGCGCGACGAACACGACGTCGCGCCCGTTTTTTTGGGGATGGGGGCTACTTCACCGCCACCCAATGCCCATTCGCATCGAGCCGGCTGTCCGCCGAGAATGCCCCGTTGCGCACCACCACGGTCATATAGACGGCCTTGGCGCGGTCGCCCTTGTCGTTGAACGTGATGTCGCCGGTCACGCCGTTGTAGCCCGACGCCTTGTGCAGCGCTAGCGCGATGTCCGCGGGACGCGTCGACTTGCCATCTGCGATCGCCTTGGCCGTCACGCCGATCGCGTCGTACTCGTAGACCGAATAGAGACCGGGTGCGTGCCCGTACGCTTTCGTGTAGTTGTCGATGAAGCCGCGGGCGCTCGGCAGGAACTGCGGCAGCGGCGAGGTCGACGCGTACATGCCGTTGGCCGCCCCGCTGGCCGTCTGCATCAGCGTCGGATCGGTCGTGCCGTCGCCCCCCATGAACGTGAACTTGTAGCCGAGCTGCCGCGCCTGCTTCACGAGCACCGCCGCTTCCGGGTAGTAGCCCGTGTAGAACAGCACATCGGGCTTGAGCTCGGCCACCTGCTTGAGCGTATCGCCGTAATCCTGCTGCCCCGGCGAGATGGCGCCTGCGTGGACCACGTCGACGCCCTCCTTCTTCAGCGCGGCGACGGTGGTCTCGGCCAGGCCCGTCGCGTAAGTGGTGCCGTCGTCGATGACGGCCGCGCGTTTGGCATGCAGCTTGTGTGCGACGAAGTTGGCCACGAACGGCCCTTGCTCGTCGTCGCGACCGATCACCCTGAACACCTCCTTGTAGCCCATGTCGGTCAGCTGCGGATTCGTCGACGCATCGAGCACGTAGGGCAGCCCCGCGCGATGAAATACCGCGAGCTCGGGCAGCGCCGCACTCGAGCAATAGCCGCCGACGACAGCCGCCACGCCCGCATCGGCGAGCTTTTGCGCGGCCTGTGTGGCCATATTGGCATCGCACTGGTCATCGGCCGGCACGATCTCGAGCTGCTTGCCGAGTACGCCGCCGGCCTTGTTGATCCTGTCGACGGCCAGCTTCGCCCCGTTCAGGATGTCCTGACCCGCATGCATGTAGCTGCCCGTCAGCGGCACCGGCACGCCGATCTTTATCGTCTCCTCACTGTGCGCGGCTACGGGCACGAGCGCGGCCGACACGCAACAAGCCGCCGCCAGCCGTAACATGCCGTCCACGCGAAGCGCTCCAACTTTCCGAACGATCATTTTGTAACTCCTGGTTCTGGGAAGGGACCGGCGCGTCCGGGCATGATCGCTGTGGAAAGCGTGGCGAACGAACGACGACGACCGTAAGCTCGCGGCGTGAAACGGGATGCGTCTGATCGGCCGCTCCGACCTGGGACCCGACCCGAAAGCGCTCGCTTCATGATAGGTGTCGCGGCGCACGAATCAAAGAAGCGCCGGGGAAACGCCGTACCCCGGCCGTGCTCACGCTTGCCAAGGAACGGACACGGTCGGGGAAACCGGGAGGGCCGGTGCAAGCGCGCTTCAGCGTGACGCTTCGTCGTCCTCGTGCCAGTCGATGTCGCCACACAGCACGCACAGACGCTCGCCCACGCGCACCGCGATCGACAGCGTCACGCAAGGCAGCGCTTCGTTGATCGACAGGTAGGGCCTGGTCGCCTGCACGCGCTCGGGTGTCTCGATCGCCGCTCGAAAGTAAGGCCGGCGCATCCAGTTCGCGCCCTGCGCGTCGGCCACGGGGAGAAAGCGGGCCTCGTTGCCGGCGCGGTCGAAGCGCAGCACGATGTTGCGGTCGGCCTGGCGCCCTTGCTCGTCGAGTAGAAAGCACCGCACCGCGTGATCCAGCGCGAGAAAATTCCAGCACACTTCCTCGAGCGGTTCGCCAGCTGACAGCCGCTCGCCCGCACGCGTGAACGCGCGCACGTACGGTGCCAGGCGGCTCGCCCGACGCCGCTCGCGCCGCTCGGTCTGCATGCGGTGGCGCTCGGCAAGGTCGGCAATGCGCGCGGCCGCATAGGCACGGTCGGCGAGCCCCGGCGCTGGCCGGCCGAAGAAGAAGCCCTGGACGAAATCGGCATCGCACGAAAACGCCAGCTGCGCATCCTGATCGGTTTCGACGCCCTCGATCAAGACGAGCTTGCCGGCCTCGTGCAGCAGCGTGACGAAGCCGGGCAGGATCGCGGCCGCCTCAGTGCGGTGAGCCGCATGCGACAGCATCATGCGATCGATCTTGACGATGTCGGGATCGATCTGCCAAATGCGTTCGAGATTCGAATCGCCGGCGCCGAAATCGTCGAGCGCAATCAGGAAACCTTGCTCGCGAAAGCGGCGCACTTCCTCGGCAAGTCTGTCGAGGTCCTGCGTGTGCGCCTCCTGCACCTCGAGCACGATGCGCCGCGGCGTCAACTCGAGGCGCGCCAGATGCGCCGCGAACGTGGCCTCGTGATACGAATCGCTGAGTGCGCCCGCATGCACGTTCAAGAACAGCCACTCACGCTCGGCCCCGAGCATCTTGAAGTTTTCGAGGTGCAGCGCGAGCGCGAGGCGATCGACGTGAAGCAGCTCGCCTTGCCGCGCCGCCGTACCGAACACGTCGAGCGGCGGCACCGCACAATCGAACACGTCATGCGCGCGCAACAGGCCTTCGTAGCCCACGGCGCGCAAGTGTGCGAGGCTGAAGATCGGCTGGAATACGCTCGTCAGTGTCAGATCGTGATGGCGCAGGGAGCAGCGCGGCGACCCCGAAGCCGTGTCGCACTCGAAACTCGGCGGCAGCCTCGTGCCGTTGCTCGTACTCGTATCCTGCAGCGAAGTCGTCATGGCAACCTCGGCAGGCATGCGTAGCGGGTAAGGAAAGCGCAGGGTCTCATCCTCGGCTCCTGAGTTCTGAACTCTAGTCTCAGTCGCCGTGAAAGCAAGGTCCGTGCGCGCTGCGGTGCAGCGTGCGTGTCCGCCCTGTGAGGCCGGCGCGTTGACCGAGTGCGAGGCGGGCTGCCCAAAGAAAGCGCTGCACCGTCACGGTGCAGCGCTAGCGGATCGGGGGAAAGGCGCGGAGCTCGGGCTCGGGCTCGGGCTCGGGCTCGGGCTCGAGGCGAGCTTAAAGGACGGGACCGCGCACCGCTTCGCGGCGCAGCAGCGCATAGAGCAGGATCGCGCCGAATGTAGCGGTGCCGATGCCGCCTAGCGCGAATGCGCCGAGCTTCAGAGAGAAGTCGCCCGCACCGACGACGAGCGTCACCGCCGCCACGATCAGGTTGCGGTTGTCGGAGAAATCGACCTTGTTGACGACCCAGATCCGCGCACCCGTCACGGCGATCAAGCCGAACACGACGATCGACACGCCGCCGAGCACCGGGCCCGGAATCGTTTGGATGATGGCGCCGAACTTCGGCGAAAAGCCCAGCACGAGCGCGATCAGCGCAGCCACGCCGAACACGAGCGTCGAGTAGATCTTCGTGACGGCCATCACACCGATGTTCTCGGCATAGGTCGTCACGCCGGTGCCCCCCGAAAAGCCCGAGACGATCGTGGCAAGTGCGTCGCCGACGAACGCGCGGCCGACGAAGCGGTCCAGGTTCTGCCCCGTCATCGCGCTGACGGCCTTGATGTGCCCGAGGTTCTCGGCCACGAGGATCACGGCGACCGGTGCGATCAGCGTCATCGCGTGCGCATCGAACACCGGCGAGGTGAAATGCGGCATGCCGAACCATGCAGCCTGCGCAACGATCGAGAAGTCAATCGGCTTGCCGAGGCCCAGACCGTTCGTGACGACCGCATAGATCGCATAGGCGATCACGAGGCCCACGAGGATCAACAGGCGTTGCACCATGCCGCGCGCGAACACGGCCACGACGCCGACGCACAGGACCGTCACGAGCGCCATCCACGAATCGAATGTCGACGCGCTCACGCCCTTGACCGCGATCGGTGCGAGATTCAGGCCGATGACCGCGACGATCGAACCCGTCACGACGGGCGGCATCAGCGTCTCGATCCATTTCGTGCCGACGGCCGCCACGATGAGCCCGATCACCGCATAGACGACGCCGCACGCGATGATGCCGCCCAGCGCAACCGGGATGTTCGGATTGGCGCCGTGGCCGGTGTAAGCCGTCACGGCGATGACAAGGCCGATGAACGAAAAGCTCGAACCGAGGTAGCTCGGCACTCGCCCGCCTACCAGCAGGAAGAAGATCAGCGTGCCGATGCCCGACATCAGGATGCACAGGTTCGGATCGAAGCCCATCAGCAGTGGCGCAAGTACGGTGGAGCCGAACATCGCGACGACGTGCTGGACGCCCATCGCGAACGTCTGCGGCCACGCCAGGCGTTCGTCAGGGCCGACTACGCGGCCCTCGACGGCGCGTGGCGCAAGGCGCCAGCGCGGGAAATAGGAATCGGCCATGGTCGTTGCGCTCCTTTGGCGGCGTGGGGGACACCGCTGCGTGGCGGCGCCTGGTTGTTGAAATCACGCGCGAGTTTACGGAGGGCAATCAGGACTGACAAGCGTTTAGACTTGTGTCCAGCGAGCGACAGCCGCGTGCCCGGGCAAACCAGTCGCACCAAGCGCCCGCCGTTGTCTTACGATAATCTTCTAGCTCGAGCCACGCGGCGATCGCCGGAAAATCTCGATGCGCCGCAGCAAAGAGGAGCGTTTCCATGAACGACCCGTACGAGCGCCGCGCGTTACTGCTTCATCTGGGCAGCGCGTTGCAGACATTGAGCCGGATCCTCGAACACGAAGGCAACGACGACACGATTGGCGAGCTCGTCGCGACCCAACCGTTCCTGTCGGACGTGCCGCTCATCGAGCACGTGATGGAGCGCATGACCGTGCGCGATTTCGCGGCTGGTCTGCTGCATGCGTTCTGCCTATGGCCGCAGCAGCTGCTCGAAGATTCGCTCGACTACGGTGCGCTGGCTTCGTCGGTGCGCGACCATCTGTTCGTCGGCAATCCGCGCGGGTGGGCAGCCTACCTGGCGACGGTGCGTCAGGACGTGCCGCGGTTCGGCGAAGGTCTCGCGCCGCTGAACGGCAGCAGCGCCCTGGCTGAGCGCGTACGCAAGCTCGCCTAGCCGGCCTACCCGAAGGCAGCGCTCACAGCCACATGTCGTTTTGCGCGGTACGCTCGTTGCGCGCGTCGCCGGTATTGAGCACGCCACATGGCTCGATCAGCATGATGCTCGCCTCATGCTCGGCGTAGGGCTTGTGCTCGACGCCCTTCGGCACGACGAACAATTCGCCCGCGCGGATGACCACCGGGCCGCCGCGCAGATCGATGCGGACTTCGCCGTCGATGACGAAAAACGTCTCGTCGGTGTCGGCGTGCGAGTGCCACACGAAGTCGCCGCAAATCTTGACGAGTTTGAACTGGTAGTCGTTCATCTGGGCCACGACGCGCGGCTTCCAGTGCTCGTCGATGCGTCCGAGCTTCTCGTCGAGGTTGACGACGTAACCTGTGCCCTGCGGGGCGCCTTCCATTCGATTCGGCAGCATTCGCTCAAGTCCTTTGTTGGTTGACGGCGAAAACCGATGGTAGCGGCCTGCATGCAACTACAACAGTCACAATTTCCGGCGACTTGGACCATAACAATTTCGCTTGGCGGACCCGCGCGCCAGCGCCGATAATCGGCGTTTGTTCCGCCGCCCCCGCCCGCCGTGAACGCAAGCGCTCCCCATCGCTACGAAAGACTCGCCGATCTGATCACGGGCATGATCGAGGTGGGCACGCTCGCGCCAGGCGAGCGGCTGCCATCGCTGCGCAACATCAGCGAGCAGCACGACATCAGCGTGTCGACCGCGCTGCAGGCATATCGGCTGCTCGAAGACCGCGGCGTGCTCGTCGCGCGGCCCCAATCAGGCTTCTATGTCAGCCATGCACGTCCCGGCGCACTCGCGCTGCCGTCGCGCTCGCGGCCACCCGCGAAGGCCGCGAACGTGTCGATCGCCGGCGTCGTGGCGACGCTGCTCGAACATGCGGCCGACACGACGCTCGTGCCGCTCGGCTGCGCCGTGCCCGATAGCGCGCTGCTCGAAGCGCACCGGCTCGATCGCGCGCTCGCGCACGCTGCGCGCACCAACGGCACGGCCTACAACGTCTACTCGGCACCACGCGGCGAGCTGCGGCTGCGCCAGGAGATCGCCAAGCGCGCGATGCGCTGGGGGCACGCCGTGTCGCCCGAGGACATCGTCGTGACGAGCGGCTGCACCGAAGCGCTGGCACTGGCGCTGGCCTCGCTGACCGAACATGGCGACACCGTTGCGATCGAATCGCCCACTTACTTCGGGCTCCTGCACACGCTCGAGGTGCTTGGCCTGAAGGCCTTCGAGCTGCCGACCGATCCGACTAGCGGCGTCGATGTGGCCGCGCTCGAACGCCTGCTCGCGACCGAAACGGTAGCCGCGTGCGTGCTGTCGTCGAGCTTCAACAACCCGCTCGGCTCGACGATCCCCGAGGCCGGCAAGCGGCAGCTGCTGCGGCTGCTCGAGACGCACGCGGTGCCGCTGATCGAGGACGATATCTACGGCGACATCTACTTTGGACGCGAACGTCCGAAGCCGTTCATCGCGCTCGAGGGCGGCGCAAACACTGTCTATTGCAGTTCGTTCTCGAAGAGCCTCGCACCGGGTTATCGCGTGGGCTGGGTCATGACCGGCGCGCTGATGCCGCGCATCGTCGAACGCAAGTTCGGCTTCAGCTTGACGAGTGCAGTGCTGCCGCAAGTCGCGCTGGCTGAATTTCTGACGTCGGGTGGCTACGACCAGCATCTGCGCCGCATCCGTCGCCTCTTCCAGGACAACCTTGCGCGCATGACGAGCGCGATCGAAGCCAGCTTTCCGGCCGGCACGCGCGTGAGCCGCCCTGACGGCGGTTTCGTGCTGTGGGTCGAGTTACCCAAGCGCCTCGATACACGCGCGCTGTTCGACGATGCCCTCGAGGCCGGTATCTGCTTCGCGCCTGGCGACGTGTTCTCGGCCAGCCGGCGGTTTCGTCATTGCCTGCGCCTGAGCGCCGGACACGTCTGGAACACGTCGATCGACGAGGGTGTTCGCAAGCTCGGCGCACTCGCGCAGGCAGCGCTCAGTCGCTGAACGTCCAGCGTCCTTCACGCGGCGTAACGGGCGCGAACGCGCGCCGCCGCACCGGTCGACAATCGAAATCTCACCTTAACGGTGTTCCGGCGCACCTCGCGCAAATTGCTCCGCAGCCGTGAAAGCCTCGCCAGATAAGGCGCTGCACGCGGACGCGCAAATTCTTCGTTTTTTTGAGAGAATACAGCACCCGAATCCACTCACCTTTCCAGGATCGAGAAGAATGAAGCCGACGACGATCGACAGCCTGCCCGCCCTTGTCTCGTTCGCACACGTCGTGGCGGCGGGCAGCCTGTCGGCTGCGGCGCGCGAGCTCGATCTGCCGCTATCGGTCGTCAGCAAGCGGCTCGCTCAACTCGAAACGAACCTCGGCGTGCGGCTCATTCAGCGCACGACGCGCCGCCAGACGCTCACCGAGGAAGGCGAGCTGTTTCACGCGCAGGTGGTGCGCATCCTCGACGAAGTCACGCAGGCCGAGGCGCTCGTGACGGCGAGGCGCCAGGAAGTGAGCGGGTTGCTCAAGATGACGGCGCCGCGCCAGTTCGGTCGTCGTCGCCTCACGCCGCTCGTGGCCGAGTTTCAACGCGCGCATCCGAAGCTGGCCGTGCAGCTCGAACTGACCGATTCCATCGTCGATCTGATCGACGGCGGCTATGACCTGGCGATCCGCTTCGGCAGCCTGGATGACTCGTCGCTGATCGCGACGCCGCTCGCGCCGAACTTTCGTGTGTTGTGCGCCTCGCCCGCTTATCTCGCGGAGTTCGGCGTGCCGCGCGGACCATCCGACCTTGCTGCGCACCGCTGCATCCTGAATGGGGATCAGCCTCGCGCCGAATGGCGATTCGAAGGCGATGAGGCGATCAGCGTGCGCGTGACGGGGGCGTCAATCACGAACGACGGCGAGGCAGCGCATCAGTTCGCGCTCGAAGGCGCGGGGATTGCGTTCAAATCGATCTGGGACGTCGGCGACGATCTGCTCGAAGGACGGCTGCGCCGCGTGTTGCCGGAGTTGTCGCTGTCGGCAGCGCCGCTGCACGCGATCTACGCGCACAGCAAGCACCTGGCGCCGCGCGTGCGCGTGTTCGTCGATTTCTTGCGAGAGCGACTGACGAACGCGTGGCGGTGGGATCGGGTTTGAGGGGGATTGGTGCGTTCTGTCGGTTCACTGTGGCAGACGCACTAAAAGGTTAAGCCGTAGAGTCGAGCGCTCAAACCGCGAAGCGGTGATTTCCGCATTCAGCTCGGTCACGGCCACTGCTGCCGCGCATGCTTCACGCGGAGAATCGTTACCGCCTCGTCGTTCGCGCGATAGAAAACGACATAGTTGCGGTGAACAACCATTTCTCGCGTGCCGCGAACGCGGCCGACGCGATAGAGCGTGGGTCGCGAGCGCAGCGCCTCCGCCTTCGAGTGAATCTTCTGCAAGAGCTCGAGCGCGGCATCGGGGTTATCTTCGCCGATATATTCGACGATCTCGAACAAGTCTGCTTCGGCAAGCGGTCGCCATTCAAGCCTTCGCACGCTTGCCCTTTCCCATTGCCGCGATGCGTGCCTGTGCCTTCTTCATTACCTCGCTATGCTCGATGCTCGGGCGCGGATCATCGATCGCTTCCTTCACCTGCGCCCGCACCCACTTCTCGTAGGCTGCCGCACTAGCGTGCGTTTGCCGCATCGCTTGCGCACGATCGGGCCGGCTCTTGCGTTCGGACTCGGTCTCGTCTGGCCGCCATGCCTCGAGCGAAAACCGCCCGTTGTATAAACCGAGCTCGAGGATTACCTCGAGTGCTTTAGCCGGATTGCGGAACACACGCGGCCGTCGGTCGTTCGACGTGACGAGCATCGCGGTGCCAGCCGCGCGAGTCTCGAGCTCGACGTAAAAGGAGCCGTGGTCGGCACGCAGGATGGCCGATAACACCCCACCCGCATGAGCGGCAGCCCTCGCCTGCGACACGTCTAGCATTTCCATTTCACGACCTATAATTAAATCAGCCACGATCAATTATAGATCGTTCACAAACGGGCTCCAAATCAAGGTTGATACAGATTGCATCGAAGGCCGCATCGCATCAGACAAATCAGACGATGCTGTCGACCACCCCACCATCGACGCGCAATGCAGCCCCCGTCGTAGCCGAAGCCTGCGGCGAGCACGTATAGACGACGAGATTCGCCACTTCCTCGACCGTAGCCGCGCGTTGCAGGATCGAGCTCGAACGATGCGCGCGCACGAATTCAGCCGCGGCCTCTTCGACGGTTTTCCCCGAGCGCTCGGCATCGTCCTTCAGCAGCGCCTGCACGCCGTCCGACAACGTCGGCCCAGGCAGTACCGAGTTGACGGTCACACGCGTGCCGGTTGCGACCTTCGCCAGGCCACGCGCGATAGCAAGTTGCGCCGTCTTCGTCATGCCGTAGTGAATCATGTCGGCCGGAATGTTGAGCGCCGACTCCGACGAGATGAACACCACGCGCCCCCAGTCGCGTTCGAGCATGCCCGACATGTAGTGCCGCGCGAGGCGCACCCCCGACATCACATTGGTCTGGAAGAAGCGCTCCCATTCGGCATCCTCGATGTCGAAGAACGGCTGCATCGCGTAGATGCCGGCGTTGTTGACGAGAATGTCGACCGACGGCACCGCGCCGCGCACGCGCGCAGCCCCCTCTGCCGTGGCCAGATCGGCCGCCACGCCCGCCACGCTCGCGCCAGGCACTTCAGCACGCAACTGTGCGACCGCGCGCTCGACCGAAGCCTCGCTGCGACCGTTCAGCACCGTATGCGCGCCGGCCCGGGCCAGCCCTGTCGCGATCGCAAAGCCAATGCCGGCCGTCGAAGCGGTAACGAGCGCAGTCTTGCCGGTCAAATCGATATGCATGGATACCTCCATTGAATCCGAATGAAAGAAACACGAGCCTCAAAGGCATCGGCGGATAGCAGTCAGGCGATCGCGCCGCCGCCGTCGACCAGCACCGTCGAGCCCGTGGCATAAGGCGTCGTCGCGAGATACACGACGGCGTTGGCGATATCTTCGGCCTGTCCGACGCGACGTGCAGGCAACCGCGCAGCGGCGCCGTCGTACAGGCCCTGCCGCGCCTCGTCGGACAGCTTGTCCCATAGCGGCGTAGCGATGAGGCCCGGCGAAACGGTATTGACGCGGACAGGCGAGAGCTCGAGCGCCAACCCGCGCGCCAGCGCTTCGAGCGCGGCATTGATCGCGCCTTGCAGCACCGAGGTCTTGCTCGGGCGCACGCTCAGGAAGCCCGAGATCAGCGTCAGCGAGCCGCCCTCGTCGATACGCGCCGCACGCGCGACGCGATAGGCGCCCCAGAACTTGCTGTCCATCGCGGCATAGGCATCGGCCAGCGCAAGCTGCCGCACAGGTCCGGTCGGCGTTTGAGCGGCCGAGACGACGACATGACGGAACGGCCCGCGCTCGGCGAAGAACCGTTCGACGTCGGCCTCATCGGACGTATCGACCACGGCCGTGCGGACGGGCAGGCCGATGCGTACGGCGGCCGCCGCCAGCTTGACCTCGTTGCGCGAGGCAATCGTAACGTCGGCGCCGAGCGCCGCGAAAGCCTTGGCCGTGGCTTCACCGATGCCGGAGCTACCGCCGACGACGAGCACTGGGAGGGATGCGAGCGATGACATGATTCGATCCTTTATCGGTAAGCGGGGTTACTTGGCGACGACGCCGAGTTGCTGCAGGAACGTCAGGTTGTCCTCGATGTGCCAGTTCTCGGCAATGCGACCATCGGCGATGCGGTAGACGTCGGTGGCGATGAAGTCGATCGGCTGCCCCTTGCCTTGCACACCCTTGAACTGCCCCGTGAAGTGGCCGGTGAAATGCAGATGCGCGACGACACGATCGCCTGCCACGATCATCTGTTCGACGTCGCAATGGATGTCGGGCACGGCCGCATGCACGAACTTCGCCGCCGCGAGCGGGCCGGCGAGCCCCTGCGGACGACCAGGCGGCAGCGTGCGGTCGGCGAAGTCGGGTGCGAGTGCGGCTTGCTCGAGCGCGGCATCGCCGGTCGTCCAGAACGTCGCATAGCGACGCGCGGCGAGGATCTGCGCTTGCGCCTGTGCGGGCGCCAGGCTCGCATCGACGAGCAGCGTGTGCGGCTCGGCGAGCTGCGGAGCATCGGTTGCCGCAAGCGCCGGCATCGTCAGCGCGGCCGAAAGGATGGCGGGCAAGAGCCGGCTCCACCGGTGAGCGCGAGAGGCAAAAGCGAGCGACATGTTTTCTCCGTGTGGAAGCGAGGCGGCACCGTTTGCGTGAATCGCGTGAGCGGTGCGGTGGCCTGTGGAAAGAGCCTCCATGCTAAGTTTTCCGATATCGGTGAAATAGACCTTTGAGGAGAATTTATCTTTTCCAATATGAGAAGGATCGTCCATCCACGCAGCGCGCATACGCGTTAACGCAACGTTTACGAGGCCGCGCCGTTCTTTTGCCGCACGTTGACGTCCGCTTTGCTCAAATGCAGGTATCGAAACACGGGCCATTGTCCGAATGGCCGCGCACGATGCTCAAACTGCTGATCCCGATCGTCGAGCCGCACGGCGCGGCGCTGGCCGCCCAGTACGCGGCTGCGATGTTCCTGCGCCACTGCGCCTGTGAAGTCGAGCTGCTCGAAGTGCTCGAACCGATCGATGTCGGCCGTGCGTCGGCGTTTCACTCGCGCAGTCAATTGCAGCGGCGCGAGAAACGCTCGATGTTGAGTGGATTGTTGGCGACGCGCGCGATCCTCGAACGCGCGGGCGTACCGTGCACGAGCCGACGCGTGTTCGGCGAGCCCGCGCCGACGATCGCGGCTTACGCCTCACAGATGCAATCGGACATCGTCGTCATCGACGCGAGCCACGTCGGCCTCTGGCGCCGGTTCGCGATGCTCGCACGCCTGTGGCAGCTCACACGCAAGCCCGTCACGATGCTTCGCTGAACACCCTCTCCCTGCCTTCCCCCGCCCTTCCGGCTCATCGCACCCGACTGCGCCCTTCCCCGCCCTCCGACGTGCATGACATGCACCATCGGCATGGCAGAGCTCCCCACCTACACAAAGATCTGCGGCCCATAAGCGCTACGGCTAAAATTGCCGTCCGCTCAACGTTTCCTTTTGCGAATCAAACCAATAACAATGCCGCCAAGAAACCTCATCGCCGCCGCCTGCCTGGCAGCGTGCGTCGCCGCCGCGCCCGCACGTGCCCAGCTCGTCCATACGGCGTACCCGGACGAGGCGCCGACCAATACCTACCGCTCCTATGCGCACGGCAATCTCGGCGTGCTGTCGGAGCACTACGGCCGGCTCACCCTGATCACCGCCTATCGCGTGCTGACCGGCAAGCCGCTGACCGACCGCGATCTCGGCTACCTCGTCGCCGCGCCCGATACTTGGGAATACGACAACGACGACCGCGACCATTGGGAAAAAGCGCGCGACGCCGTGCTCGGCGAGCAGAAGCCCTGGGACGTCGACGACTACAACAATCCGGCCAATCCCTGCCACGGCGATGCATTCCGCACGGCAACCAGCCAGCTCGAATCGTTGAAGAAGCAGTACGGGGTGACCGACGATGTGCGCGACTGGGCCCATGCGCAAACGGTCGTGTTTGCAAACTGCACGAAGGCGGGCAAGGGCAGCATGCCGGTCGCGCTGTCGTCGGAAGCGCCGCAATGGCTCAAGGATGCGCGCACGTACCAGCTCGCCGCCGCCACCTACTACGCTGGCAAACGCGAGGATGCCAGCGCGATGTTTGCCGCGATCGCGGCCCAACCCGAGTCGCCGTGGCATGCGATGGCCGCCTACACGGTCGATCGCATCGCGTTCGACGAGGCCCTTGCCAAGACGAGCGCCGAGCGCGTCGATGCGCTCACGCAGCTCGCTCAGACCGTCAGCGCGCAAGAGGCAGCCGCGAGTGGCGTCGACAAGGCGCGTCTGCATTCGCTCGCGCGCCACATCGCGTTCGAGCAGGAGCCCGAGGACGAACTGCGCCGCATCGAGAACGCGATTGCGACCGAAGCCTGGACGCCCGACACCGTGCAGGACCTGAAGGACTACCTGTTTGCGGCCAATCACGAGGACGAGGGGAGCGTCGACTGGCGGCGCCACCTCGTGCAGATCGCGGGCAAGAGCAGCATGACCGCGTGGATCACGGCCGTGCAGAGCGCATGGGACAGCAAGACGGCCTCCGCTGCATTCGCCGATTCGCTGTATCAGTGGCACGTGACGCAAAGCAACGTCTGGCTCGTGCCGACGCTGATGAACGCCTCGAGCCCGCTCGAGCTGCCGGCCGATGTCGCGACCGCCGCCGCGGCCGTGCCCGACAACGACCCGGCCTTCGCCACGCTGCAATATCAGCTGCTGCGGCTGCGCGATGTGGGCATTCGCGCTGCGCGTGCAGCCGGCAAGGACACGCGCCCGCTCGAACTCGCGATCGCCGCCGACGCGCAAAAGCTGCTCGACAAGGAAGCACGCCACTTTCCCGAACGCAGCCTCAATCTGATCCATCGCATCCGCGCAACCTATGCGCGCGACCCCAAGACGTATGTCGCGAACGCATGGATGGAGGCAGCCGAGGAGTCGCCGCTCAAGCCGGGCTCGGACAAGCAGGCGCGCACCGCGGGCTTCGCCGACGAATTCGCCAAGCAAATGAACCTGCGCATGCCGGTCGACAAGCTTGTCGCGTTGTGGCGTGTCGGCGCGGGTGGCAGCGACCCGTCGCACCTGGCGCTGACGAATATGTTGTGGATGCGCGCGGCGCTTTTGCACCGCAACGACGTGACGCTGCTCCTCGCCGACGACTTCAAGCGGTTCAATCCGGCGATCGCCGACGATGTCGATGCCTATGTGAAGGCCAGCGGCCCCGACGATCAACTGTTCCGCTTGACGGCTATCGCGCTCGAACAGCCCTCGCTGTCGGCGTTACTGGCCGATAGCGGCTGGGTATCGTCCGAGTTGGCACCCAGCACCGGCGACACCAAGTTGGGCTCGAGCAACCACGAGCAGCCTGCTCCCGTGCTGTTTCAGAGCAAAGCCGACGAGCAGCAAGCCGCGCGCGAACTCGCCGAACTGTCTGGCATGTCGGGCGGCGTGGCTTACTTCGGCAATGCGCTCGTCGCACACGTGAAGCACCATCCGTTCAGCCTGCGCAACGCGCACTTGCTGGCCAGCCTCGTCGAAGACTCGCGCGGTGCCGATGAAACGAAGATTTCTCGTGCCGCGTTCCGCCTGCTGCATCACTGGTACTTCTTCACGCCGGCGGCTCACGCCACGAAGTATTACTACTGAGCCAATGAGCTCATGAGCCGCGTGCTGCTGCGTTCGCGCGGACGCAGCAGCACCGAGAATCCGGTGTGCCGCGCGGGTTGCCCTAACGCTGCGGCGCCCGCTTCCTGCGCGCGCCGAGCGCACCGGACGCCGCGGCACGGAGGATTCGACGAAACTTGGGGCATTCCATGTGGCTCGGTGCGGAGCAGACCGCGGCGTGTCGCAGGCCGTCGCGAACGGCGCTCAGCTCGCGGATCGTCTTGTCCAGTTCGTCCGCCTTGGCCGCGAGCCTCTGCCGGTCGATGTGCGGCTGGCCGTCCGGCGCGAACACGAGCGCAATCTCGTCGAGCGAGAAGCCAGCGGTGCGCCCGAGCGCGATCAACGCCAACCGATCCAGCACACCGGCGTCGAACAGGCGGCGCAGCCCTCGCCTGCCACTGGAAGCGATCAGCCCCTTTTCCTCGTAGAACCGCAGCGTGGAGGCCGGCACGCCCGATCGCTGCGCCACCTCGGCAATGTCCAGATGTGTCATCGGCTGCCCCCTTGACCTCAAGTCGACTTGAACCGGCACAGTTTAGCTTCCGCGTCACGAGCGCATGCAAAGGAAGACGAGATGAATGCCACATTGCCAACCAATCGTGAGCAGGCCGCGCTTTGGAACGGCCGCTCCGGGCACGCCTGGGTCGACGCTCAGGCGTTGCTCGATCGCATGTTCAAGCCGTTCGAAGACTTGCTCGTCACGGCAGTGCGTGCCATCGACGCGCACCACGTGCTCGACGTGGGGTGCGGCACGGGCAGTACGACGCTCGCTGTGGCGCGGCAGTTGAGTGCAGGCAGCACCTGCACGGGCATCGACGTATCGGATCCGATGCTCGCCGCTGCCCGGGTGCGTGCCGCTCATGAGCCAGAAGCGTCCGCCAAGTTCATTCATGCCGATGCGCAAACGCACGCGTTCGCGCCGGCCGCCTTCGACATGCTCATTTCGCGCTTCGGCGTGATGTTTTTCGACGAGCCGGTCGAGGCCTTCGCGAACCTGCGCCGCGCAGCCCGAGACGATGCCGAGCTGCGCTTTCTCGTCTGGCGCAGCGCCGCAGACAATCCGTTCATGACGACGGCCGAGCACGCCGCGGCGCCGTTGTTGCCGAACCTGCCGGCACGCCGGCCCGGTACACCCGGTCAGTTCTCGTTAGGCGATCGGCAGCGCATCTCGTCGATCCTGGAGAGAAGCGGCTGGGCGGAAACCGGCATCCACCCGATCGACGTCGAATGCGCGCTGCCCGAGCAAGAGCTGGTCGGCTACTTCACGCGGCTCGGCCCGGTTGGCGCGGCGCTGCAAGACGTCGACGAGCGCACGCGCACGCAAGTCATCGAAACGGTCCGTGCCGCCTTCGATCGCTATGTGCAGGGAACGGAAGTCCGCTATACGGCTGCGTGCTGGATGATTCGCGCGCGAGCGCAGGCGACATCGAGCCTGCCGAAGGCGGAAGAGATAAAGCCTGGATGAGCTATCGGAAACAGCGCGCGCTGCCGATGCCGGGCGCGCTGTCGATCGGAGCGGGCGTGGCGGCCGGTTCGTGTCGCACGTAACCGGCCACCGCCCGAACGTCACTCGACCGTGACGGACTTGGCGAGATTACGCGGCTTGTCGACATCGGTGCCGCGCGCGCAGGCCGTGTGATAGGCCAGCAGCTGCAACGGCACGACGTGCAGGATCGGCGAGAGCACGCCGTAATGCTCAGGCATGCGAATCACATGCAGCCCCTCGTCGTTCACGATGCGCGTATCGGCATCGGCGAACACATAGAGCTGACCGCCGCGAGCACGCACTTCCTGAATATTCGACTTGAGCTTCTCGAGCAGCGCGTCGTTCGGCGCGACCGTCACCACCGGCATTGCCTCGGTCACGAGTGCGAGCGGCCCGTGCTTGAGTTCGCCGGCCGGATACGCCTCGGCGTGGATGTACGAGATTTCCTTGAGCTTGAGCGCCCCTTCCATTGCGATCGGATAATGCAGACCGCGGCCCAGGAACAGCGCATTCTCCTTGCGCGAGAACTCTTCCGACCACGCGATGATCTGCGGCTCGAGCGCCAGCACGCTGTTGAGCGCCGCCGGCAGGTGACGCAGCTGCTTCACGTAGTTGGCCTCGGCCGCCTCGTCGACACGGCCGCGCAGCTTGCCCAGCGTCGCCGCCAGCACGAACAGCGCGACGAGCTGTGTCGTGAACGCCTTCGTCGACGCCACGCCGATCTCCCGGCCCGCGTGCGTGAGGAACGCCATGCCGGTCTGACGCACCATCGCGCTCGTGGCCACGTTGCAGATCGCCAGCGTATGGCGATGGCCGAGATCTTGGGCATGCTTGAGCGCCGCGAGCGTGTCGGCCGTCTCGCCCGATTGCGAAATGACCACGACGAGCGCGTTCGGATTCGGCACCGACTCGCGATAGCGATACTCGCTGGCGATTTCGACCTGCGTCGGAATCTTCGCGATCGACTCGAACCAGTACTTGGCCGTAAGGCCCGAATAGAAGCTCGTGCCGCACGCGAGGATCAGCAGGCTGTCGATTTCGCGGAAGGCCTGCGGTGCGGCTTCGCCGAACAGCGTCGCCTCGAACGTGTCGCCCTGCGGGAGCGTGTCGCCGATCGCGCGCGGCTGCTCGAAGATTTCCTTCTGCATGAAGTGGCGATACGGCCCGAGCTCGACGGCGCCGCCGTAAGCCTGCACCGTGCGCACGTCGCGCTGGACGATACGGCCCTCGCGATCGGCGATGCGCACGCCGTCGCGCGTGAGCTCGCACACGTCGCCTTCCTCGAGGAACATGAATCGGTCGGTGCTGCCGGCCAGCGCGAGCGCATCGGAAGCCAGGAAGTTCTCACCTTCGCCGAGCCCGACGACGAGCGGCGAACCCTGACGCGCCCCCACGACCGTATGCGGCTCGTCCTTGTGGACGACTGCGATCGCATAGGCGCCGTGCAGTTGGCCGACGGCCGCGCGCACGGTGTCGTACAGGTTGCCTTGATACAGGCTGTGGATCAGGTGCGCGATGACTTCGGTATCGGTCTGCGAAACGAACGTGTAGCCCTTGCCACGCAGCATCTCGCGCAGTTGCTCGTAGTTCTCGATGATGCCGTTGTGCACGAGCGCCACCGTGTCACACGAGAAGATCGGGTGCGCATTGTCGGTGACGGGCGCACCGTGCGTGGCCCAGCGCGTGTGCGCGATGCCGGTCATGCCTTCCAGATGCGTGTCGCGCACTTGCGCGTCGAGGTCGGCCACGCGGGCCACGCTGCGCGCGCGGCGCGGCTCGCCGCCGGCGATCACGGCGACGCCGCACGAGTCGTAGCCGCGGTACTCGAGGCGCCGCAATCCCTCGATGAGGATGGAAACGATGTTACGTTGCGCAACTGCGCCGACGATGCCGCACATGGAAAATCCTTTGCTGATAATGCGTTCTGACAGTCACCTGGCGCGCGATCGTGACGCGCGCTTCTGGCGTTCATCCGGAGCTCAGCTCTTCTTCTTGGTCGGGCGGACGTAGCCGCTCTTGGTCGTTTGCGTCTTGTCGTTGAGCACGAGCATGTCCTGCGGCACGTCCTTCCAGACGGTCGTGCCCGCCGCGATCGTGACCCCGCGGCCCACGCGCACCGGCGCGACGAGCTGCGTGTCGGAACCGACGAACACGTCGTCCTCGATCACCGTGCGATGCTTGTTCGCGCCGTCGTAATTGCAGGTGATCGTGCCCGCGCCGACGTTCACGCGCTCACCGATGTCGGCATCGCCGATGTAGGTGAGGTGATTGGCCTTCGAACCGCGACCGAGCACGGCGTTCTTCACTTCGACGAAGTTGCCCACGTGCGCTTCATCGGCCAGCGTCGTGCCGGGCCGCAGACGGGCATACGGCCCCAATACGACCTGCGCGCCGACGGTCGCGCTTTCGACATGCGTGAACGGCTCGATGCGCGTGCCCGGGCCGATCGTCGCGTCGCGCAGCACGCAATGCGCGCCGATCGTCACGTTGTCGCCCAGCGTCACATTGCCCTCGAACACGCAATTCACGTCGATCGACACGTCGCGGCCACACGACAGCTTGCCGCGCACGTCGAGCCGCGCCGGGTCGAGCAACGTCACGCCGGCCTCGAGCAGCGAGGTCGCCACATTGCGCTGATGAATGCGCTCGAGCTCGGCCAGCTGCGTCTTGCTGTTCACGCCGAGCGTCTCCCACTCTTCGTCGGGCTGCGCCGTCACGACCTCGAAGCCGGCCTCGATCGCGCGCTCGACCACGTCGGTCAGATAGAACTCACCCTGCGCGTTGTCGTTCTTCAGCGAGCCGAGCCACATCGCCAGCTGTGCCGTCGGCGTGACGACGATGCCCGTGTTGATCTCGGCGATCTTCAGCTGCTCGGGCGTCGCGTCTTTCTGCTCGACGATGCGCACCACGCAGCCGGCCGAATCGCGCACGATGCGGCCGTAGCCGTGCGGATCGTCGAGCGTCACCGTCAGCACGCCATAGCAGCCGTCGGCAGCAGCATCGGTAAGGCGCTTGAGCGTCGAGGCCTTCGTGAGCGGCACGTCGCCGTAGAGCACGAGCGTCGGCTGCGCGGGATCGAGCAGCGGCAGCGCCTGCTGCACAGCGTGCCCGGTGCCGAGCTGCTGCTCCTGCACCGCAAACTGGATATCGGGAGCGCTGACGGCTTGCTGCACGACCTGAGCGCCGTGCCCGACCACGACGACGATGCGCGCAGGCCGCAGCGCACGTGCGGTGTCGATGACGTGGGAAAGCAGGGGGCGGCCCGCAAGCGGATGGAGCACCTTCGGCAACGCGGAGTGCATACGCTTGCCCATGCCTGCGGCCAAAATGACGATGTTCATGGCATCGGCGACGTTTGAATTGAAGTCCGCGATTTTAACACGCGCTCAAAGGCCCAAAGGCCGGCGGACAAGCCCTGCCGGCCTTTCGTTCCGTTCAAGTCTCCCGCTGTCCGCGGGCAGCGCGGCGCGCGCTCAGAGCTCGTCGAACTGGACGATCGAGATCGGCTGCGCGGCCCCCGTGTCGCTGGCCGAAGGCGTAGCGCACGGTTCGTCGTCGAACGCGATGTCGCCAAGCGGATCGGCCTCGCCGGTCGCCCGCAGATTCGCAAACGGAAACAGCTTCGTATCCATCAAGTGCGACGGCACGACATTCGTGAGCGCGGTGAACATGTTGTCGACACGCCCCGGAAAGCGCTTTTCCCATTCACGGATCAGCGCCTTCATTTCCGCACGTTTCAGATTGGGTTGGCTACCGCAGAGATTGCACGGAATGATCGGGAACGCACGCAATTGCGCGTATTTCTCGAGATCCACTTCCTTCACGTAGGCGAGCGGGCGAATCACGATGTTCTTGCCGTCATCCGATTGCAATTTCGGCGGCATGCCCTTGAGCTTGCCGCCGTAGAACAGATTGAGCAGCAATGTCTGCAGGATATCGTCGCGATGGTGGCCAAGCGCGATCTTCGTCGCACCGAGCTCGCCCGCGACGCGATACAGGATGCCGCGCCGCAGCCGCGAGCACAGCGAGCACGTGGTCTTGCCCTCTGGCACGAGGCGCTTGACGATGCTGTAGGTGTCCTGATTTTCGATGTGAAACGGGATGTTCAGGCTGCTCAGGTACTCGGGCAGCACGTGCTCGGGAAAACCGGGCTGCTTCTGATCGAGATTGACGGCAACGATCTCGAAATCGATCGGCGCACGCTCGCGCAGGCGCAGCAGGACGTCGAGCATCGCATAACTGTCCTTGCCCCCCGACATGCAGACCATGACCTTGTCGCCGTGCTCGATCATGTTGTAGTCGCCGATCGCCTGACCGACCTGCCGCGCCAAGCGCTTGAACAGCTTGTTGTTCTCGTAGGCGTCCTTCTGCTCGCGGCGCGTAAGCGCACGCCGCTCGCGGGCCTCCTCGGTCAGCGATGCGTCGGCATGCGCCGCATCGTGATCGGGCTCGTCGGCCGCGCCGGGCAGCACATGGGTTTCGGGCGCGTTCATTCTCAATCCTCTTTGAAGCGAAAGACTTCGACGCCCACGGCGTCGCAATCGGGGTAAGCATCGGGCTTCTCGGTCGACACGGACACGGCGCGCACGAACGGGTGCTCGAGCATCGCGTTGGCCACGTCATCGCAGAGCGTCTCCTGCAGATGGATGTGGCCTTGCGCGACGCGCTTGGCGACCGTCGAGCGCATGATGTCGTAGTCGACCACTTCGCGCAGCTTGTCTTCCAAGGGCGTCGAACAGGCAAACGGAATGAACAGCTCGACGTTGATGATGACGCGCTGTTCGGCACGCTTCTCATAGTCGTGCACACCGATGTTGACGTAGACCTCATAGTTGCGCAGGAACAGCCTGCGGCAATCGGCGAGTCGGGGGTGCAAGAGAGCGGCAACCATGTTCGTTCCAGTCAAAACAAAAAATACGCGGCAAGCGCGCAGCAGGCTCGGCTTGGTGCGCCGGCCGCGCCCGTCATTGCGCGCGCGGCTGACGCATTCGCCTCGTCACCGAGCCGACACCGTCGCATCGCGCGCAAGCGGCTGCAGATGCCGGCCGCCGTCCACCACGAGCGTGGCCCCAGTGACGCCGTTGGCGCCGGCCAGATAGCGCGCCGCCGCGACGACATCTTCAGCAAACGAAGCATAGCCGGCCTCGGGCGGCGCATCGCCGGGCACGAGACCGACCACGCGCACTTTCGGCGCGAGCGAGCGCGCCAGCGCCACCGTCGCCGTTTGCAACGCGGCCTTCGACAGCGAGTACGAAAGACGATCCGGGTTCGGATGGTCGAGCTTCTGATCGAGCATGTTGATGACGACCGCACGCTCGCGCTCGTGCTCGCGCGCCGTCTCGGGCGTCGCATCGTAGAGCGCGCGCGCCAGCACGACCGGTGCAGCCACGTTCACGGCCGTCAGCTTCAGCAGCGTGTCGTACCCGGCATTGTGGACCGAATCCTGGGCGGTGAGCGACGCGTGATTGATCGCGCACACGGGCCGCCCAAGCGCCGCCGTACAAGCGGGCACGAGTTGCTCGGCCTCTCGCTCGATGCCGAGATCGGCTCGCAAGGCCACCGCCCGGCGGCCCAGCGCGCGAATCTGCACGAGCAGGGGCTCGGCGGCGTCAGGCGCGCCGGCGTGGTGCACCGCCACATCCCAGCCCTGTTCGGCAAATCCGAGCGCCAACGCGCGGCCGAGCCCGTGCGTGCCGTCCGTCACGAGGACGATGCGGGCAGGCTCGGCTTGCGTGGTCGCGCGAGGGCGTAGGTCAGGGCTGGCCGTCATTTACAATGCCGGAATGAATCAGAAAGCTCACGAACCCGCTAGTTTACCTGTTCCCGACGCCGATGCGCTCGCGCAATCCGATGGCCTGCTCGCGCGCATTCGCGACGAGATCGCGGCATCCGGCGGCTGGATCGCGTTCGATCGCTACATGGAGCGCGCGCTGTACGAGCCCGGCCTCGGCTACTACAGCGGCGGCGCCCGTAAATTCGGCCGTCGCGCCGAAGACGGCAGCGACTTCATCACCGCGCCCGAGCTTTCACCGTTGTTCGCCACGACGCTGGCCCGCCCGGTCGCACAGGCGCTGGCCGCGAGCGGCACGCGCACGCTGATCGAATTCGGCGCCGGCACCGGCAAGCTCGCCTCTAGCCTCATCCACGCCCTCGACGCGCTGGGTGTGCCGTTCGATCGCTATTTCATCGTCGAACTCTCCGGCGAGCTCCGTGAGCGCCAGCGCGAGACGATCGCGGCGCTGGCCGGCCCGCTCGCCGCGCGCGTCGAGTGGCTCGATGCGCTGCCCCGGCAGTTCGAAGGTGTCGCGCTCGGCAACGAAGTGCTCGATGCCATGCCGGTGCGGCTATTCGCGCGTCGGGCCGGGCACTGGCACGAACGTGGCGTGACGCACGGGCCGGACGGCACGCTCGCCTTCGAAGACCGCCCGTTCGCCGAGGACGGGTCGGCCGGCGCCGCGCAGCAAGCCGCGCTGCTGGCCCGGATCGACGCAGAAGCGGGCCCAGGCTTCGACTATGTGACGGAGACGCACGCGGCCGCTTGCGCGTTCACGCACACGGTCTGCACGATGCTCACGCGCGGCGCGGCGTTCTTCATCGACTACGGCTTTCCGCGCCACGAGTACTACCATCCGCAACGCGCGCAAGGCACGTTGATGTGCCACTACCGCCATCGCGCGCACGACGATCCGTTCCTTTACCCGGGCCTGCAGGACATCACGACACACGTCGAATTCACGGGCATCTTCGAGGCGGGCGTCGAGACCGGCGCCGACCTGCTCGGCTACACCACGCAAGCGCGCTTTCTGATGAACGCCGGCATCACCGATGCCCTGGCCGAACTCGACCCGCTTGACGCAGCACGCTTTCTGCCGGCGGCGAGCGCCGTGCAAAAGCTGCTGTCCGAAGCCGAGATGGGCGAGCTGTTCAAGGTCGTTGCGTTCTCGCGCGGCATCGACGAGACGCTCGATGTATTCGTGCGCGGCGATCGTTCGCACACCTTATGACGACACGAAGGCAAGCCGCGCAGTGTGCGGCTTAAGGGCGGTTCACGCCTCGTCTTTCCCTTCGTCGAGCGCCACGGCCACTGCGGCGATGCGAGCGCGATGCACGGCGTCCTTGATGCGCTCGGGCGTATCGGTCAATGCCTTCGCCACGGCGCCCGCATCGACGGCACGACACGCGGCGAGCGCCACGCGCAGCCGCTCCGCTTGCGGATACGCTTGTGTCTCGAAGCCGAGCCGCCCGCGCGCATCGGCCTCGCAGGCCTGCAACGCTTCGGCGAACCGGGCAGGCTTGCGCAGCGCATCGCTGCGCTCGAACAGACGCACGAGCGCGGCCGCCCCCATCTCCATCACGCGGTGAATGTTGCCGTGTTCGCGCGCGACCAGCACGGCCAGATCACGGCATTCGTTGGGCACGCGCAAGCGCTCGCACAACGGCTTCAGTAGATCGACGCTGCGCATCTCGTGGCCAATATGACGCGGCAACACGTCCGCGGGCGTCGTCGCCTTGCCCAGATCGTGCGCAAGCGCGGCAAAGCGCACGGCCAGCGCATAGTGACGCGCGGCCGCGTAGTCGAGCACCATCATCACATGCACGCCCGTGTCGATCTCGGGATGGTAGTCGGCCCGTTGCGGCACGCCGAACATCGCATCGACCTCGGGCATCACGCGCACGAGCGCGCCACACACGCGCAGCATCTCGAACATGCGTGAAGGCTTGCGCTCCATCAGAGCGCGCGAGATCTCCTGCCACACGCGCTCGGGCACGAGTGCATCGACTTCGCCCGCGGCCACCATCGACTGCATCAACGCCAGCGTCTCGTCAGCCAGGGTGAACTCGTGAAAGCGCGCGGCGAAACGCGCCACGCGCAGAATGCGCACCGGATCTTCGACGAACGCCTCGCCGACATGGCGAAAACGCCGCGAGCGCAAGTCGTCCTGCCCACCGAACGGATCGATGACCGGGCCGCTCAACGCACCGTCGGGCCGCACCTCGCGCGCCATCGCATTGATCGTCAGATCGCGGCGCGCGAGATCCTGCTTGAGCGTCACGTCAGGGGCGTAGTAAAACTGAAAGCCGTGGTAGCCCGCAGCCGTCTTGCGCTCGGTACGCGCGAGCGCGTACTCCTCGTGGGTCTGCGGATGCAGGAACACGGGGAAATCCTTGCCGACCGGACGAAACCCCTGGGCCACCATCTGCTCGGGCGTCGCGCCGACCACGACGTAGTCGCGGTCCGACACGGGCACGCCGAGCAGTTCGTCGCGGATCGCACCACCTACGGCATAAACATTCATACCGCGTCGTCGATGTAAGCGATCCGATGCGTCTCGCGGTGTGCGGCTTCGACCCATTCGCGCACGGCGGGCACAGCCGCCACGCGCTCCATGTAGGCGCGCGTCGTATCGGCAAGCGGCGGCGCGTACGTGAAAAAGCGCATCACGACAGGCGCATACATCGCGTCAGCAATGCCGAACGACGCACCGAACAGGAACGGCCCGCCATAACGCGTGAGGCAGTCGCGCCAGATCGTCTCGATGCGTGCGATGTCGGCCAGCGTGCCCGGCGTCGCGCCCACGCCCGGACGGTGCGCGCGAACGTTCATCGCCATCGACGTGCGCAACTCGCCGAACCCGCCATGCATCTCGCTGGAGATCGCGCGTGCATGCGCGCGGGCTGCCGCATCGCGCGGCCACAGCGCGAGCTCGGGATGACGCTCGGCCAACGTTTCGGCGATCGCGAGCGACTCCCAGATCGCTTCGCCGCCATCGGTGACGAGGCACGGCACTTTGCCGGACTGCGAGTGCGCGCGGATGCGTTCAGTCGTGTCGGGTTGCTGCAGTTCGACCAGCACCTCCTCGAACGGGATGCCCGCGTGCTTCATGAGCACCCAGGGCCGCATCGACCATGAAGAGTAGTTCTTGTCACCGATGATCAGTTTCATGTGCTACCTAAAAAGGGAACGACGTTGGCAAAGGGAACAACTGGAACGCTCGCGCACGATGCGCCGGCGTCATCGCCCGGCTGTCGTGCGAAATCCGCTGAAGCGCGAGGCCAGCGATGCGTTGCCCAGATAGCTGGGCGCGATCGCCTCGACGCTCGCGGGCTCGAGATCGAGCTCGGGTGCGAGCGGCTCGGTCATCACGGCATCGACCGACATCGAGGCCAGATTGTCGCGCGTAATCAGCGGGGCACCCGGCAGCATCTCGAACGCGAGCGCCTGCATGTGCGCGAGCGCATCGGGCAAACGGACGATGCGCGCACGACTGCCGATCGCTTCGCCGCAAAAGCGCACGAGCGCCTCGAGCGTATAGACGGTCGGCCCGCCCAGTTCGTAGAGGCGCCCGTGGGCGGCATCGAGATCGAGCGCATTGACGATCGCCTTCGCGACGTCGCCGACGTACACCGGCTGAAAGCGCGAGTCGGGCTTGGCAAGCGGGACCACGGGGAAGAGCCGCTGCAACAGCGCGAACAGGTTGAGGAAGCGGTCTTCGGGACCGAACACGATGGACGGACGAAAGATCGTCGTCGCGAGCCGCGTGGCTGCGCGCACGGCTTTCTCGCCATCGGCCCTCGAGCGCAGATACATGCTGGGGCCAGCCGGATTGGCGCCCAGCGCGCTCATCTGAATGAGCCGGTGCACGCCTTTGCCCTCGCATGCAGCCGCGATTCTGCCCGGCAACTCGACGTGCACCTTTGCGAAGTCAGGACCGTAGGGCTCGCCGCGCCGGCTATGCAGAATGCCGACGAGATTGACGACGGCATCGGCCCCTTCGACGAAGCGCGCCAGCTCGACCGGATCGAATACGTCGAGCTCGATCACGTCGAGCGGGAGCAGCGTCAGATGGCTCGCATGTTGGCGCCTGCGCGTGGCGACGCGCACGGTCTTGCCGGCTGCGACCAGCGCATTCGCGAGATGACTGCCGATGAAACCCGAACCGCCGATCAGCGCAATGGATTGATGTCGCATCTTCGACTCCCTGAGGGCGGCCGCCGCCACGGCTGCGTGCACCACGCGCCGCGCGCGCCTTGAAGCGGCGCGCGCGGCCGCCTCAGGGCAGGATGTAGCCGAGCCGCGCCTTCAGCGATTGCGGACGGCCTTCGAACAGCGCCGCGTAGTAGACCGTATTGGCCAGCACATTCTTGACGTAGTCGCGAGTCTCGTTGAACGGGATCGACTCCGCGAAGATCGCGCCTTCGACAGGGCGCGGCAAGGCCGCCTGCCACTGACGCGGACGGCCCGGCCCGGCGTTGTAGCCGGCCGTGGCGAGCACGGCGGAACCGTCGAACTGATTGTAGATCATCGCCAGATAGCTAGTGCCGAGCAGGATGTTCGTGTTGATGTCGTTCATCTGCTGGCGCGAAAGCTGACCAAGGCCGATCTTCTTTGCCACCATCTGCGCGGTGCCCGGCATCAGCTGCATGAGGCCGCCCGCGCCGACCTCCGAATGGGCGTCGATGATGAAGCGCGACTCCTGGCGGATGAGCCCGTATGCCCATTCGACATCGAGCCCGCTCGATTGCGCGTCATGCTCGACCACATCGCGGAACGGCGCGAGGTAACGCAGCGAGAAATCATGTTCGTTCTGCGTACGGTCGGCCGTGTTGACCGTGCGGTCGTAGAGCTGGATGCGGCGCGCGTACTCAGCTGCGGCGATCAGCTGGCGGTCGCTCATGTTGCGCAGCGGCCAGTTCCATTCGCGGTTGCCCTCGAGCCGCAGGTTGAGCCCGTAGAAGCGCCGTGCGAGATCGAAGCCGGGCGTATGGCCGGCGGCTTCGACTTCGGCATCGGTCACGCTCGTCTTGGGCGGTACCGCGATCTTGCGGCCCAGCTCTTCGGTGGCGAGCTGACCGTAGAAATCGAAGCCCGACGCGATGCGCTCGAACTCCAGGTTCGCCTGCGCCGTGTCGCCGCCCTGCTTGAGCGCGCGCGCGTGCCAGTAGACCCAGGCCGGCTGATTGCGCAGCGCCGCGGGCATCTGCTCGATCGACCAGCGCACCATCGTCCAGTCGCCCGCCAGCAGCGCCGTGCGCGTGCGCCACATATAAGCCGGATAGGACAACGGCGCGTTGGTCGACAGACGGAACCAGCCTACCGCGCCGGGCACCTGCCGCGCGGCGGCCTGATAACCGACCGTGCCCCAGCCGATCGCGCGCTCGGCCAGCGTCAACGACGGCGCGACCGTAGCGAATGCCGCGCTAGCACCCGCCGCGTCGTTACGCGCCATCATCGTGATCGCGAGCAGCGCCAGCTGATGCGAAGCCGGGTCGGTCTGCACACCGCGCGCCAGCAGCAGCGGCGGCGCACTCGTGGCCTGCTCGAACAACTGCGGATCGGGACGTGCGGCGCCGAGCGCATCGACGAGCTTGCTGCCCGTCGTCGTCGCGCCCTGCTCGTAGGCGAGGCGGATCTGCTGCCAGACGTCTTCGGAAGAGAGCTGCTGACTGGTAGCCAGCGCCGTGATCAGATCGACGCAGCCGTCGCCGTAGTACTTCGGCTCGACGAGCAGCGCGCGGGCGGCATCGGCGACATTCTCGCCGTGCGCGGCGCGCGCCTCGAGCGCATAGCACTTGACCTGCGTATCGTCGTTGAGCACGAAACGCGCGTTCTGCGCCTCGAAATTGCGCCAGTCATGACGAGCACCGAGCACGAGCAGGTAGTCGTTGCGCAAGCGATCGCCGAGCGCCTCGCCGTCATGGCGCTGCAGGAACGACAGCACCGGCGAATCGGGCGCATCGACACGCGCATGGCCGGAGCCGTCGAACAGCTGCGGCTTCAACTGGAAGTACTCGAGGTACGAAGGCGCCGGGTAGTCCGGGATCATGCCGGCGAGCTGGGCCGCACGCGGGGCATCGTTATTGCGCGCGGCTTCGCGCAACTGCACGAAGATCTGATCGTCGCTAAGCGGCGCGGAAGAAGCTGGACGGCGGCCGGCACAGGCGGAGCCGCCCGATACGAGTGCGGCGGCGGCGAGCGCCCAGGCGACCGCGCGATATACTCGAACGAGGCGTTTCGACATCGTGGTTCGTGGAGCAAAAATTGAGCGAAAGCATAGCACGCAACCCCCTCGGAAATTCGAAAGCGGAGCTGCGTAAAGCACTGCTCGCGGCGCGGCGCGCTGCCGCCGCGCAAAGCGAGGCCGGAGCCGCGCTCGGCGAGCGCCTGAGCGAAGTCCTGGCGCGCTATGCGCCGCATACGGTGGGTTTCTACTGGCCGCTCGCGGGCGAGTTCGATGCGCGCGCAACGCTCGCCCACTGGCTTACGCTCGATGCGCGGCGGCAGGCCGCGCTGCCCGTCGTCGCGATGAAGGGCTACGCGCTCGCGTTTCACGCGTGGACACCCGATACGCCGATGCGCGTCGGCCACCATCGCATCCCCGAGCCGGACACCACGCCCGCGGTGGAGCCCGATCTGCTGCTCGTGCCTTGCGTGGGATTCGACCGTGACGGATACCGGCTCGGCTACGGCGGCGGCTATTACGACCGCACGCTCGCCGCCTGGCCCGGCGCCTCAAAGCCCGTCACGATCGGCATCGCATACGAAGCGTGCCGCGTGGCCGCGCTGCCGCGCGAATTGCACGACATGCCGCTCGATGCGGTCGTCACCGAAGCAGGCCTTCACGTGGGTGTGGACGGGTCGTCCTGACTCAAAGCGACGCCGCTGCGCGCGCGGCCGTATCGTAAAGACCGGACGCGTTGCGCATCAGCTGCGCGGCCTCGCCGATCTGCTCGTTGGCGAGCCCGCTCTCCTTGAGGGCCGCGATCAGGCAGCTCTCACGCACCTCGCGATACTTGGCGCACAGCTCGCGGCCTGCCGGGGTAGCCGAGAAGAACACTTCCTTGCCGGTCTTTTCGCTTTTTACATACCCTCTAGTCACGAGCTTTTTCAGCGCGTAGGTCGCGACGTGCGTGTCTTCGATATTGAGCACGAAACAGATATCGGCAAGCTTCTTCTTGCGCTCACGATGGCTCACATGATGAAGCAGCGAGACTTCGATGGCGGTCATGTCCTTCGCGCCGGCGGCGGACATGCAGCGCACCATCCAGCGATTGAACGCATTGCTCGCCATGATGAGCCCGTACTCGAACTCGGATAGTTCCACGCTCGTTTCCGAGACGAGATGTTCAGACGACACGATCTTGGTCGGATGACGCGACATGACGGCAGTTTGAGCAGGCAGTGATCAGCGGTGCCGGCAGTGTATGCCGGCCAGACGGTATTGTAAGCCTAGCAAAAACGCTTATTGGTAAAATGTCGATAATTTATCGATAATGCAACCTCCCGACATGGTGGCCGCTGCACGGCGCTGCGTGCCACCGACGCGGCGGACGCCGCTCTGGACTTAACCGATGAGCCAGCCTCGAATCTATCCGTTCGGCGATACCGCATTGGTCTGCGAAGCGCCGCCGCCGGCGACCCTCGCCTGCCAGGAGCGCGTATGGGCCGTGACCGACGCGGCGCGCAAGTGGCCGCACGTCCTCGAGGTCGTGCCCGGGATGAACAACCTGACGATCGTCTTCGACCCGCTCGCGGCCGATGCCCAGGCGCTCGCAGCCGAGCTTGCGCTCGCCTGGGAGCGGGCCGCCGATGCGCAGATGGCCGCGCGCGAAGTCGAGATTCCCGTGCGCTACGGCGGCGAGTACGGCCCGGACCTCGGGGCCGTCGCCGAACATACGGGGCTGTCCATCGACGAAGTCGTCAAGCGCCATGCAGGCGCCGAGTACATCGTGTTCTTTCTCGGCTTTCAGCCCGGCTTCGCCTATCTGGGCGGGCTCGACGCGTCGCTGCACACACCGCGGCGCGCGGTGCCTCGTCTCGAGGTGCCGGCCGGCACGGTCGGTATCGGCGGCGTTCAGACGGGCATCTATCCGGCCGCCTCGCCAGGCGGCTGGCAGCTGATCGGTCGCACGGCGCTCTCGCTGTTCGACCCGGCCGGCACACCGCCCACCTTGCTTCAACCAGGCGACCGGGTGCGCTTTGTCGTCGAGGGGATCGAGCGATGATCGAGATTGTTCGCGCAGGGCTGCTGACTTCCGTGCAGGACCTCGGCCGGCCCGGTTACCGGCACCTCGGCATCGCCACGGGCGGCGTGCTCGACACGATCGCGCTCGAGGTCGGCAATCGGCTCGTCGGCAATGCTGCGCAGGCTGCGGCGATCGAAGTGACGCTCGGGCCCGTCGTCCTGCGCTTTGCGCGCGCGACGCGCGTCGCGATCACCGGTGCGGAATACGGTGCGACGCTCGACGGCGAACCCGTGCCCGCCTGGTGGAGCCTGCCCGTCGCAGCAGGACAGGAACTGGTCTTGCATACGGCCAAGCGCGGCATGCGCGCCTATGTGTGCATACGCGGCGGCATCGACGTGCTGCCGATGCTGGGCTCGCGCAGCACCGATCTCGGCGCGCGCTTCGGCGGGCTCGCCGGCCGCATGTTGCGCGACGGCGACCGGCTCGCCATCGGCACCACGAACGCGAAGCTCGGTGCGGGCATCCCCTTCGATGCGCCGAAGTTCGGCGTCAAGGCCCCGGAATGGTGCCGCTTCGCCTCGGTGGCGCACGAGCCCGTGCGCCGGGGCAAGCATGCGGCGGGCAGTGAGCGCGCGATGTCGATTCGCGTGCTGCGTGGCCCCGAATACGACAGCTTCACGGATACCGCGCGCGAAACGTTCTGGTCGGATGAATGGCGAGTGACGACGCACAGCAACCGGATGGGCTATCGTCTAGCCGGAACGGCGCTCGCGCGCAGCGAGCAAATCGATTTGCTCTCGCACGCGGTATTGCCCGGTACCATCCAGGTTCCCCCGAACGGGCAGCCGATCGTGCTGATGAGCGATGCGCAGACAACCGGAGGCTATCCGCGCATCGGCGCCGTCATTCGCGCGGACCTCTGGAAGCTCGCGCAAGTCAGATTGAACGGCAACATCCGCTTTGTGCCGACCACACGGGAAGAAGCGCTCTTCGCCCTCGGCGAGGAGCAGGCGTATCTGCGACAGATCGACGTCGCGATCGCCATGCATGAAGAGCGGCTGCAACGCTCCGCGCGCGCCGCTTGAGCAGTTTTATATGAGGTAGTCATGGATATCGATTTGAATGCCGATCTCGGCGAAGGTGGCGACTCCGACGAGGCGCTGCTCGACCTCGTCAGCTCGGCGAATATCGCGTGCGGTTGGCATGCGGGTGGCGCCAACGCGATGCGCGACTGCGTGCGAATGGCCGTGCAAAAGGGCGTGGCGATCGGCGCGCATCCGAGTTTTCACGACCCGGATAACTTCGGCCGCAAGGAAATGGACCTGCCGGCCGACGACATCTACGCAGGCATTCTCTATCAGCTCGGCGCGCTGTCCGCCATCGCGCAGGCCGAAGGCGGCCGCGTCGCCCATCTGAAGCCGCACGGCGCGCTGTACAACCAGGCTGCGCGCGACCCGGCCATCGCCGAGGCCGTCGTCTCGGCCGTGCACGACTTCGACCCGTCGCTGGCCGTGTTCGGCCTTGCCAATAGCAGTTTCATCGACATGGCGCGCCACGCCGGACTCGTGGCTATCGAAGAAGGCTTCGCCGATCGCGGCTATCGCGCCGACGGCTCGCTCGTGCCGCGCAGCGATCCGGGCGCGCTGATTCATTCCGAAGACGAAATGCTGGCGCACGTGCTGTCGATGGTGCGCGACCGGCGCGTGCGTGCCGTGACCGGCGAATGGGTGCCGCTGAATGTGCGCACGCTATGCCTGCACGGCGACGGGCCCCATGCGCTGGCGTTCGCGCGCCGGCTGCGCAGCGCGCTCGAGGCCCAAGGCGTGGACGTACATGCCGCCTCGACCTTACGCACGTGAACGACGTTTAGGTGTCCGATCGAGCTCACGCGACGATTAGCGATAAAAGACAGACGATAGACGACAGAAAAGTACGGTAGCGCCCCGCATGGGCCGCGGGGCATCGACGGAAGCAAGACGAGCGGCCGGATCGACCAAGAGCCGCAGGCAGCGAACGCAGGAAAAGGCAACACGAGCAATACGGGCAGTACAGGCCGTGCGGGCAACATTTGCCGCACCGCCGAAGTACACCGCGCGAACACGCAGCAAGACGCAGTACGCGGTGCATTCGACATCCGTGTTTGGAGACCATCCATGCAAACCAGCCTATGGCCCCTCGTCGGAGTGGCTGTGATCCTCGTCGGCTTCGTGCTGCGTTTCAATCCGATGCTGATCGTCGCGAGCGCGGCGATCGTCACGTCGATTGCCGCACACTTTCCGCCTGAAAAGATGCTCGCTGCGATCGGTGCGGGCTTTCTGAAAACGCGCAACATTCCGCTCATCATCCTGCTGCCGCTCGCCGTGATCGGCCTGTCCGAGCGGCATGGTCTGCGCGAGCGCGCCCAGATGTGGATCGGGAACATCAAGGCCGCCACCGCGGGGCGCCTGCTGATCGTCTATCTGCTCGTGCGCGAGCTCACGGCCGCAGTGGGGCTCACCGGGCTCGGCGGTCATCCGCAAATGGTGCGCCCGCTGCTGGCGCCGATGGCCGAAGGTGCGACTCAGGCGCGCTACGGCCGTATCAGCGATGCCGTGCGCTATCGGCTGCGCGCCTTCGCGGCCGCCACCGACAACGTCGGGCTCTTCTTCGGTGAAGACATCTTCGTCGCCTTTGGGGCGATCGTGCTGATGGTCACGTTCCTGAAGGAGGCCGGTATCACTGTCGAGCCGATGCGCGTGGCCGTATGGGGCATGCCGACGGCACTCTGCGCGTTCGTGATTCACGCCACGCGCCTGCACCTGCTCGATCGGCAACTCGAGAAAACGCTGCGCGATTGCCCTCGGGCCGAAGCGGCCGAACCGCAAGCATCCCACTCGTCGCCCGACGCTGCCGGAGAACAAGCATGACGCTTTTGTTGACCCATCTGTTCTGGCTCGTCGGCGTGGTCCTGCTGGTCGTCGGCGGCATGATCCTCACCGACAAGTCGCACCCGCGACGCTTGAGCGCAGGCGGCTTCTGGATCCTCTATGCGCTGGTCTTCCTGATCGGCGACTGGCTGCCCGTGCAAGTCGTCGGCGCGCTCGTGATCGTGATGGCGCTGATCGCAGGCTTCGGGGGCGTGACGGGCGGCAAGTCCGACATGCCGTCGGACGAAGTGCGGCGCGCGAACGCCAAGCGAATCGGCAACAAGCTGTTCGTGCCGGCGCTCACGATTCCATTCGTAACCGTCGTCGTCACGCTCGCAGCCAGTCATTTGAGTGCGGGCGGCAAGCCGCTCATCGATCCGAAGAACGTCACGCTCGTGGGCTTCGGCATCGGCTGTGTGGTCGCGCTCGCGGCGGCGTGTTATGTGACGCGCGATTCCGTCGGCCAGTCGATGAAGGAAACGCGGCGGCTCATCGATGCGCTCTCGTGGGCGGCCGTGCTGCCGCAAATGCTCGGCATGCTCGGACTCGTCTTCTCCGATGCGGGTGTCGGCAAGGCCGTCGCGCACGTGACGACGGCCTACATCAGCCTCGACTATCGGTTCGTCGCGGTGGCCGTCTATTGCATCGGCATGGCGCTGTTCACGATGGTGATGGGCAACGGCTTTGCTGCGTTCCCCGTGATGACGGGCGGCATCGGCGTGCCGATTCTCGTGAACGTCTTTCACGGCAATCCGGCCGTGATGGTGGCAATCGGCATGTTCTCGGGCTACTGCGGCACCTTGATGACGCCGATGGCCGCGAACTTCAACATGGTGCCGGCGGCCCTGCTCGAACTGCCCGACAGGAACGCGGTCATCAAGGCACAGGCGCCGACGGGCGTGCTGCTGCTCATCGTCAACATCGTGCTGTTGAACTTCCTGATGTTCAGATGAACTGAGCCGCCTCGGCAACTGCCGCGCACGCGTTCAACCGTTCAAACGCTCAATTGGCCTCGACCACGAACCCGTGCGTGCGCAACAACGCCAGCACCCCCTTCGGCCCGCCCAGATGCAGCGCGCCGATCGCGACGAACACGGGCCGATTCGGCGCCGCAATCAGCAGCATGCGCGCCGTGAAGCGCCGGTTGCGGTCGTAGACGATGCGGTTATCGAGCGCGCGCGCCGTCCACTCGGTGCGCGCGAGCCGCTCCGATTTCGCCGTCGCCCAGGCCGCGATCGCATCGGCATCGCCCGCGCGCCAAAGCCGGTGCAGCTCCTTCACGTCGGCCACATTCTGCGCCGGCGTCTGCTCCAGATCCTGTGCCAGCATCTCGCGCTGCTCGGCCAACGTCAGGTTCGTGAACGCACGCATCTGCTCGGCCAGCGTCTCGAGCCCGACCACCTTGCCGCGCGTGCGGAAATAGACGTTCTGCAACTGCGCCTCGGTACCGTACTCCGTTTGCAGTCCCGCGTTCAGCGAGTCGTAGGTTTCGACGAGCAGCGCAGCGAGCCACGGACGCGTCTTCTTGATTTCCTCGAGCGCAGCCGGGTTGTTCTGCAAACGTGCGGCGAGCTTGCGCCACAGCGGGTCGGGCAACAATCGCGGCAAGCATGCGTACGAGCACACGCCGTACCTCGACACATCGTCCTGCGACTCGATGAGGTCGTCCGGCGACAGCTCGAGCGCGAGTGTCGGCGAGGCCGCGAGCGCGGCGAGGATGGGCCGGCGAAACGGTGCGTTGGGCGGATAGTCGGACGGGTCGCCGATGTGCAGCGTGCCGAGCACGTAGATCGTCGTCGTGCCCTTGGTCGCCGTGTAGAACGGCATGTGCGCAGGCGCTGCGCGCACGACGCCGCTAACGCTCGTGTCCGAGTTCGGCGGTGGGCTATGAAAACCGGGAATCGTCGCGCGCGGCGGTGTCGGCGCAACAGGTTGAGCGGGGGTGGCAGGCGAGGCCTGCGCGGCAAGATTGGCACGCGCCGGCAAGCGCGCTTGCGGCAGCGGCGTGCCGCCCGGGCTGCCCGCCGCATGCGCAGCCACGATCGGCCCATGCGCAGGCGAGCCCAGCGTGGCGGCAACGAACAGCACGAGCACGCGTGCGAATCCGCGCGCGCGCCGCGCGAAGGGGGCGAGAGAGCCACCTTCGCACGAGCGGCGCGTTTCGTCACGCGCCGCCCGCGCTTCAGGCATCCGCTTCCCCCACCCCCTCGGCGCGGTGACACGCTACCTGGCGTCCATCGACCTCACGCAGCTTCGGCTCCTCGACCCGGCAACGCTCGACCGCATACGGGCAACGTTGATGGAACGTGCAGCCCGACGGCGGATTGAGCGGCGAGGGCAATTCGCCTTGCAGCTTGATCTGGATGCGCCGCTCCGACTCGAAGATGGCCGGCGTCGCCGACATCAGCGAGCGCGTATACGGATGGCGCGGCCGCTGGAAGATCGTCTTCTTGTCGCCGAGCTCGGCCACGCCGCCGAAGTACATCACCATGACGTCGTCGGCGATGTGCTCGACGACCGAGAGGTTGTGCGAAATGAACACGTAGCTCGTCTTGAACTGCTCCTGCAGATCCATGAAGAGGTTCAGGATCTGCGCCTGGATCGACACGTCGAGCGCCGAGACGGGCTCGTCGGCCACGACGATGCGCGGCTCCAGAATCATCGCGCGCGCGATCGCCACGCGCTGACGCTGGCCGCCCGAGAACATATGCGGATAGCGCTTCGCGTGCTCGGGCCGCAGGCCGACCGTGCGCATCATGTGCGCGATGCGTTCGGTGCGTTCCGTCGCGCTCATCGGCGTGTTGATGGTGAGCGGCTCGGCCAGCGTCTGCTCGACGGTCTTGCGCGGATTGAGCGACGCGAACGGATTCTGGAACACCATCTGCACGCGCCGACGCAGCGATGCAATCTGCTCGTGACTGGCGCCGGCTACGTCCTCGCCTTCGATCAGCAGCCGCCCGGAGGTCGGCGGCTCGATCATCGTCAGTTGCCGGGCCAGCGTCGACTTGCCGCAACCGGACTCGCCGACCACCGCCAGCGTCTTGCCACGCGTCAGCGAGAACGACACGCCGTTCAGCGCCTTCACGACGCCGCGGCCGAACATGCCGCGCCGCACGTCGTAGTGCTTGGTCAGGCCGTCGGCAACGAGCACGTCGTCGTCATGCTGCGGCGCGCGCGGCGCTTGGGGTACTGCATTCATCGTGCGCCTCCGTGCGGGGTCGTGCTCGAGTGAGTCGAATCGAGATTGAGCGGCTTGATGCAACGCGCACGCATGCTTTCATGAGCCGGATCGAGTTGCGCGAGCGCAGGCCGGGCCTTCTTGCAGTCGTCGACGGCATACTTGCAGCGCGGCTCGAACAAGCACCCCTTGGGCCGGTCATCGCGTCCCGGGACCATGCCCGGCAGCGCGGAGAGGCGCTTGGCGTCGCGATTGTGCTCGGGGATCGCCGCGAGCAATGCTTCGGTATACGGATGATGCGGATGCGCGAAGATGTCGGGCACGCGATTCGTCTCGATGACTTCGCCCGCGTACATCACCGCCACACGCTGCGCCACCTGCGACACGACGGCCAGATCGTGCGAGATCAGCACGAGCGCCATGCCGCGCTCCTTCTGCAGCTTCACGAGCAGATCCATGATCTGTGCCTGGATCGTCACGTCAAGCGCCGTCGTCGGTTCGTCGGCGATCAGAAGCTTCGGGTTGCAGGCGACGGCCATCGCGATCATCACGCGCTGGTTCATGCCGCCCGACATCTGATGCGGGAACGCCGTGATGCGGTTCTTCGCATCGGGGATGCCGACCTGATCGAGCAGCTCGAGCGCGCGCTTTTCGAGCGCCGCGCCGCGCAGGCCTTCATGCAGCTTCAGCACTTCCTTGATTTGATAGCCGACGGTGTAGCTCGGGTTCAGGCTCGTCAACGCGTCCTGGAACACCATTGCGATGTCCTTGCCGATGATTTTGCGCCGCGCCTTCGGCGACGCACGCAGCAAGTCCTTGCCGTCGAACGTGATCTCGTCGGCGGTCACGATGCCGGGCGCGTCGATGAGGCCCATCAGCGCCATCATCGTGACGCTCTTGCCCGAGCCCGACTCGCCGACGACGCCGACGACCTCGCCCGGTGCGACGGTCAGGTTCACGCCGTCCACGGCGGGTGCGGCGCCGAAGTTCACCGCCAGATTGCGGATGGTCAGAAGATTCGTCATGGTCATGCCATCCGTTTCAGTTTCGGATCGAGCGCATCGCGCAGCCCGTCGCCGAGCAGATTGATCGACAGCACCGAGATCAGGATCGACACGCCAGGCATCGTCACGATCCACCATGCATTGTCGATGTAATCACGCGCCGAGGCCAGCATCGCGCCCCACTCGGCCGTCGGCGGCTGCACGCCCAGGCCCAGGAAGCCCAGTGCGGCGGCATCGAGGATCGCCGAGGAAAAGCCGAGCGTCGCCTGGACGATCAGCGGTGCCGTGCAGTTGGGCAGCACCTGCGAGAACATGAGGCGCAGCGTGCCGGCGCCCGCCACGCGCGAAGCCGTCACGTACTCCTTGTGCAGCTCGCCTTGCGCCGATGCGCGCGTGAGACGCACATAGCCGGGCAGCGCGACGATCGCGATCGCGAACATCGTGTTGAACAGGCCCGGGCCGATGATGGCGACGACGGCCACCGCGAGCAGCAGCGAGGGCAGCGCGAGCAGCACGTCCATCAGACGCATGATCGGCGTATCGAGCCGTTCGAAGAACGCGGCGACGAGACCGAGCACGACGCCCGGAATCAGCGCGAGCACGACCGACACGCAGCCGATCCAGAACGACATGCGCGCGCCGAACATGAGGCGCGACAGGATGTCACGGCCGGCTTCGTCGGTGCCGAGCAGGAAGTGCCAGTTGCCGCCGTCGAGCCACGCGGGCGGAATCTTCACGAAATCGCGGTGCTGCTCGATCGGGCTGTGCGGCGCGATCAGCGGCGCGAAGATGGCGAGCAGCAGCAGCACGAGCACGATGGCGCCTGCTACGACAGCGCCGCGGTTGCGCGAGAACTGCGCCCAGAACTCGCGGGCGACCAGCGCGCGGCCGCTCGGGGGAGTCACCGCCTGGGGGACGGTATTTTGAATATCTGCCATGTCTTGCCTCTTTCTCTTTAGCGCGTATGGCGAATGCGCGGATTCAACACGCCGTAGAGCAGATCGACGCACAGGTTCACGACGATCACGAGCGTGGCGATCATCAGGATGCCGCCTTGCACCACCGGATAGTCGCGGCGGCTGATCGCATCGATGAGCCACTTGCCGATGCCGGGCCACGAGAACAGCGTCTCGGTCAGCACCGCGCCCGCGAGCAGCGTGCCCACTTGCAGGCCGATCACGGTCACGACGGGAATCAACGCATTGCGCAGCGCATGCACGACGATCACGCGAACCGGCGACAGCCCTTTCGCGCGCGCGGTGCGGATGTAGTCCTCGCGCAGCACCTCGAGCATCGACGAACGCGTCATGCGCGCGACGACGGCAAGCGGAATCGTGCCGAGCACGATGGCCGGCAGAATCAGGTGGCTGACCGCCGACTTGAACGAGCCCTCGTCGGGCGCGAGCAGCGCGTCGATCAGCATGAAGCCGGTCACGTGCGGGATGTCGTATTCGACGGCGATGCGGCCCGACACAGGGGTCCAGCCCAGCGACACCGAGAAGAACATGATGAGGATCAAGCCCCACCAGAAGATCGGCATCGAGTAGCCGGTGAGCGCGGTGCCCATGACGCCGTGGTCGACGAGCGAGCCGCGCTTGAGCGCGGCGAACACGCCCGCGGGCAGGCCGATCAGGAGTGCGAACAGCATCGCGCAGAACGACAGCTCGACGGTCGCCGGAAAGCGCGCGAGGAATTCGCCCATCACGCTCGTGTTGGTGATCATCGACATACCGAGGTCGCCGTGCAGCGCGCGTCCGACGTAATGGACGTACTGCATCGGCAGCGGCTCGTCGAGGCCCAGCCGGTGCAGCGCCGCCGCGTGCATCGCGGGATCGACGCCGCGCTCGCCCATCATCACTTCGATGGGGTCGCCCGGAATCAGGTGAATCAGCGCGAATGCGAGGATCGTGATGCCGATGAACGTCGGTATCACCATCCCGATGCGGCGTAAAGCGAATCGGAACATGGTTCGTCCCTATATCTTCGAGGAAGAAAAATGCGACCGGCGACGAGGGGCTCAAGGCCCCTGTCGCCGGATGACTTGCTGCGGTGTTCCGGTGCTGCCGAAAACGTACCGCTTGATCGTTACTTCATGCTGACGCCATCAAAACGCGCATAGCCGAGCGGCTCGATACGCATGTCGACGACCTTCTTGCTGGTCGGCTGATAGATCGTCGAGTGCGCGATCGGCGAGAACGGCAGCTGCTGTGCAAAGACCTGCTGAGCTTCAGTGTAGATCTTCGAGCGCGCTTCCTGGCCGTTCGTCGTACGGCCCTTCTGGATCAGATCGTCGAACGGCTTGTAGCACCACTTCGAGAAGTTGTTGCCGTTGATGGCTTCGCAGCCGAGCAACGTGCCGAGCCAGTTGTCCGGGTCGCCATTGTCGCCGCTCCAGCCGATCAGCATGGTGTCGTCTTCGCCGGCGTGCGCGCGCTTGATGTATTCGCCCCACTCATACGTGACGATCTTCGCCTTGACGCCGATCTTGGACCAGTCGGCCTGGATCATCTCCGACATCAGCTTCGCGTTCGGGTTGTACGGGCGCTGCACGGGCATCGCCCACAGCGTGATCTCGAAGCCGTTCGGGAAGCCGGCCTTCGCGAGCAGGTCCTTGGCTTTGGCCGGATCGTAGGCGGCGGACTTCAGGCTCTTGTCGTACGACCATTGCGTCGGCGGCATCGGATTGGTCGCCGATTGACCGGCGCCCTGGTACACCGATTCGACGATGGCCTTCTTGTTGATGGCCATGTCGAGCGCCTCGCGCACTTCGACCTTGTCGAGCGGCTTGTGCTCGACGTTATACGACAGGTAGCCGAGGTTGAAGCCCGCTTGCGACGGCGTGAGGAGGTTCGGATCGGCCTTCAGCGTTGCGATGTCGGCGGGACGCGGATAGCTCATCACCTGGCATTCGTCGCGCTTCAGTTTCTGCACGCGCACGCCGGCGTCAGGCGTGATCGAGAAGATCAGCTTCGAGATCTTCACGGCGCCCGGCTTCCAGTAGTCGGGGTTGCCGTCGTAGCGGATCGTCGCATCCTTCGTATAGCTGCGCAGGATGAACGGGCCCGTGCCGACCGGCTTCTGGTTGATGTCCGATGCCTTGCCCGCCTTGAGCAGCTGGTCCGCATACTCGCCGGAAAGGATCGACGCGTACTCCATCGCCATGTTCTGGATGAACGGAGCGTTTACTTCCTTCAGCGTGAAGCGAACAGTGTACGGATCGACCTTTTCGACCTTCGTGATCAGCTTGTCGAGGCCCATGTCGGTGAAGTACGGGAACTGCACCGGGTAGGCCTTGCGGAACGGCTGGTTCGGGTCGAGCATGCGCTCGAACGTGAACACGACGTCGTCCGCGTTGAATTCGCGCGTCGGCTTGAAGAACGAGGTCGTCTGGAATTTCACGCCGTGGCGCAGGTGGAACGTATAGGTCTTGCCGTCGGGGGAAACATCCCACGACTCAGCCAGCGCCGGTTCGACCTTCGTGCTGCCGCGCTCGAATTCGACGAGGCGGTTGTAGACGGTGAACGTATTCGCGGTGAAGTCGGTACCCGTCGTGTATTGGGCCGGATCGAAGCCGGCCGGGCTGCCTTCTGAGCAGTAGACGAGGGTCTTGTTGGGGATATCGGCGGCGTGCGACATCGTCGCGGCGCCCAGCGACACCGTTACGGCTGCGGCTGCGAATGCGGTCATGCGAGCGGCGCGCAGCAGTCTGTTTTGCTTCATGTTTCCTCCAGATCTTGGGCCGGCAGGGCCGGTGTAGCCGGATATTACTGACCTTTGATTACCCGAACAAGCGGTCGGGGATAGGGAAGCCCGCCACGCGGCGGCGGGTTTTCAGCACCTTCTCACCACTCGGTTTTTCGCGCAAGACGGCGCGGGAAAAGGCTCTGCGTAATGTAGTCATCGACGGAAAGGTCTGGGCGACGGGTGTCGCTTTCGCGGGGAATTGGATTTTTGTGGGACTAAAATCGGTGTTAGTCCCTAGGCAGCGTGGTCGCGCTGCGGCCAGTGATTCGTCTTAACTTACGACTTGTGCGGAACAGCGCGAACACGTGCAGGTTTTCACGTCGTCGCTGTACACGCGCTGCCGTGTTCGGCGACGACCTTTGATCGAACATGGCAAGGGCACAGCAGCACGCGGGCGATTGCGCGATTGTCCGGACGCAGCGTGTCGACGGTTTCCCGGGAGCTGGCGCGCAACCGAGACGCGGTAGCGCCGGGATCGTGTGGGCCGCCACCGCCGATTCCATCCTCGCCAAGATCGAGCGTCTATGCAACGTTATTTCTGGGGCGCGACACTAGCCGCTTACGAATACCTCCAGATTTCTGAAGCATTGGAGAGGTCACGGTAACTACTCAGTAGCTCGATCAGGAACTTGCAGAGGTCGTCGGAGTTCGAGAAGGCCGCTATGCCGTAGTTGGGATCGAACACGCGGGACCAGCTGCCGATGTGCACGGCGACTGCGTGGCCAGATTGCGGAGCGGTTTTCGGCAAGACGGGCCGGAGGTTCGACAAGCCCAGAACCACTGTAGGTAGTTACCTCCTGCGCGAGCTCCGCGGCAGTGGGCCGACCGTATCGCTTCGCTCCCACTGGCCTGAGTCCATTCATCAGCAGATAGTCCGCTATCTGCTCAGAATGCCTGGAACCCAACCTCTTCTGCTCGATCTTGAAGAACTGCATCGTGTCGTGAACCTGCAGAGTGCTCATATGACAGCCGAAAATCTCCGTCAGTCCTTTCTTGGCCATGACTAACCATTCAGCAGAAAATTGGAAGCAAGCGCGCTCGTCCATACCGAACGGGTCGCGCAATCCACGGCGGCGTGCCTTTTCGGATAGCCAATCGGCCTGACTCCACTTAGAAGCCGTCACCGCCCCGTTCGCCTTCGCTCGCGTCGCAAATTGAAATCGCATATCCATATCCTCGCTCAATCTACTTCACGCGATTCGTCGGCAATCGCCACTGCGAGGTGACCATTGAATATTGGGGATCCTCCTGATATGAGTGATCCACACATCTTCACGTAATTTCCGAACACATCGCCCTGAGCCTCTTGTTTCGAGCTTCAATAGGGAAAAACGTCTCCCCGCCGACAGATCTCCCGGTATAAGGCATACCGCCGCCAAGCCTCCTGGTTAGCAAACACAGGCTTTCCTGTTGCGTCGATCAACCGCCAGTTACTCTCCCAGGGCGCGTTGACCTCCTGTCCAGCGACAAAGAACCTCACGCACTCACGCACATCCCGCCAATAGCGGAAACAGAAACTTAGCTCCGAGTAGGTAATCGGGACGTAATTCCCGCCAGTTCGCTCGGGAGCAAGTTTCATGGGAATATTTCCGAGGTCACCCAGCATGTCCAAAATAAAATGTACGCGACAACCGTGGCTGCGAAAGAGCTCCGACCTGGCAACCATTGCAATCCCATGCTTACACGCCCGTCGTATCGCCTTTGAGTAACGGGCATGCATCAATAGATTTGGATCCTGCCCATTCAGGCCACCACGTGGAAGTGGCTCGGGCAACTCTCTAGATAGCTTATTGGGCTTGTCACTCAAACTTCGAGCGGGGCTGTAGCGCCCCGCCGCCAACTGACCCGCATAAGCCCCCATTGCCTCCCTCGAAATTCCCCATTCGCTCAAATTTTTCGCATCCAGAGCCGCCCTATTTATATTTTCTACAATATCCCCTGGCTTGACAGACAAATCCCATCCATTTTCCTTATTAAAATTGAAGACGCCTCTCGTCGCAACCCCTATTGCACCATTAAAATCATCGCAATAGAAATATGGAGAGCCCCCCTCTCTCTTGCCTGCGTAGATATCGAGGGAGCGTGCGGGCGCAAGGCCGTAAACCATGTCACCGACACCATCCGGCACCTGCCGGCTCAGCCTATTTTCATTAAAAACATCTTTAAAGCCACGCCCCGAAACAGGGCGACCAATCATCGCGCCGGTCGCATGGTAAGAGTCGACCACTCCCGGATAGTTAAAAATCAAGTACTTGATCGATTTCTCGTACTTCACCGCTTTGCCCGCCGGCAACTTCCCCAGCGCCCGCCGAACCGTCTCACCGGAAGCCCCATCCTTGATCAATTGATGAATTCCATTCATCGAACTGGTGAGCCATCGGAAATCCTTCCCCCCTTCTATCTCGACACGCAATCTGAACTCATAAGGAAAGAAGTTAACTGGAGAATAGTTCAAGTAAAACATACTATGAGCCTCAATAGGGATAGCCAATCTATAACTGATCCGGACAGCAAATTTGCGTCAGCGCCGACAACGCAAACGGATTGACCACGCTGCTCGCATCCAACTCGAGGACGACTTTTTTCCTGTCCAGCTCAAAAGTCAGATCAAAGCGATCCGATTGGATCGCGGCGAGCTTGCCTTTATCCAACATATGAAAGAGCGCCCAAGGCCCACTCGTACTGAAACCGCCACGGCCGTCGCTGCTCCCCGGCTCGTATTCGACGCGCGCGATTTGCGCACCATCGGTTCGCGGCCATTGAAACGACACCGCGCGCTGCGGGTCGTGCGCATACTGAAGCGTCTGATCATTCAACTTGAGCGTAAAGCGTGTGATCGCCGCATCCATCGCACGCGGCACAAGCTGAAACCGAACCGACGGCGCCTTGCCGCCGTCCGCGAAAAACGCATCGCGAATGGCCGCTGCGCGTTGAAACTCGGTCAGCGTATCGGGCGACATATGCAGCATCTTGGCGTTGCTGCGCCATTGCCACGGTTCGGTCGTCGTATCGACGTACTGTTGCAAGTTCGTTTTGAAGAACGTATCCACGAGCCCACCCGGACCGAACACATGCGTGAAGTCGTCCAGCGTCACGTCAACTTTCGACTGCGCGTCGAGCGGATAGCGGCCGTCGAGCGCCGCGTGCCAAAACGGCACGACGTTCGCACGCCAAAGATCGGTCAACCGCCCACGCTCGCTGTGCAGCGCGACCGACTGACCATTCGTCGACAGACTCCCCAGCATGCCGCCCAGCGGCGCAGGCTGCCCTTGCGCCAGCTGCTTGAACTTGTCGAGCGCGTCGCCTGGAGGCGGCGGCAATCCGCCTTCGCGCGCCGCGCTCACTGCGTCCAGAAACACCGCGAGTTCCTTGAGTCCGCCTTGAACTTGATCGAATGGCGCCGCCGCGCCATCGCCTGCACTTGAGATCAGGCGATGCAACGCGTCGAAATGGCGGTCTACAGGTGTTGGCCCGACCGCGTCAGGCACAGGTGCTTGGGCTCGGGTTCGCTCTGCCGGATGATGAAACATGCCACGCGCCTTGCTGACGATTTTGTCGAGTCGCCCCGCTGGCACGGCAACGTCTTTCGTCGACTCGGCATTCGCACCCTCGAGCGTCGTTTGCTTCGCGGCGGCGAGCAGGAACAAGCGCAACGGCGAATCGTGTCCGGCAAGCAGTTTTACGATCCCGGACGCACCATCGCCCGATCTCGGCAGAGGCAGCACCTCGATATCGTCGATCACGGCGTCCCACGCGGCAATGTAGTGATCGAAGTAAACGTCGTCCAGCCCCGCCCTGAGTGCCGACAGCCCGTCCGCGTCCTGCGTGCCCTCGGGCTTGCCTAGCACCCAGCCGTCGTCGTTCGAACCGGCGAGCGCCGCCTCGCGCAGTTCGACGTAGTGCCGATACCCCGCCAACGTATACGCGCCCGCCACACCGCCGCTCAATGGTTGTCCGCTCTTGCGGCGCAACGCCAGCGGGGCATCGACGCCTGCCATCTGCGAGACGGAAAGCGGATCGGGCATCGCTTTTTCCAGCTGCGGGCGAATCGACTCGAACAAGCGCTTGGCGGCTGCATCGTTCATCAACGCCGCACGGGTTTGTTGAACGAGTGACGGGTCCAACGATGCATCGGCGCGAAACGTCGAGGCATCGAGCAGGGCGCGTACGTGTGCCATGAGATCCGCTTGCTGCGCGGCGGTCAGCCCGAGACCGCCGATATCGCGCTGCGCCCAGCCTAGAACGGCGTTGGCGTCGTAATGCGACTTGTCGGCCAACATCAAATAAAGACGCAGCAAATCGTAGCGCTCCGCGGAATCGAGATTGCCGTCGCGCAAACGCTGCTCCATGCGCTCGACGAGCCAGCGCTGCACCGTGTCGTGAAGGAACGCCCCATATTGTGCTTGCGCGACCGCTCCCAAGCGATCGCCCTGATAGAGCCCCACACGAGAGAGCCACGGCACGCGTGCATCGCGTGCGCCATAACCCGCGGGCAGATCGCGCGCGGCATCGAGCAAGGCCAGCATCGACTGAGGATCGTCGACGCCAATGCCGTCCTGTGCGAGTTTTGCCAGCGCTTCGCTCGCTTGCTCCGTTTGAGCGATGAGTTTTTGATTGCGGTCGTAACTGATCGCCAGGGCCGCGCATAGCGCAACGGCCAGGCCCGCGAGCGCCGCCACCGCAACGCGGTGCGACGTGACGCGACGCGCCTCCGACCTGAAACGCGTGCGAGCCAAACCCGACTCCCGGAACACGACTTCGCGCAACAGGCGAGTGATGAAATAGCCGCGCCCATTCCCTGCCGCCATCGGACCAGACGATGCCGAGGCACGCAACGACGCGGCAAGGGTGCTCGCACTGCGCGCATGCGTCACGCCGTCTTGCTCCGCGCTGGTGAAGTACACGCCGCGCATCAACGCATTGCGCGCGTACGGCGAAGCGCCGCAGGCCTCCGTGAGAAGCCGGGTCAACGGTTCACGCAGCGCATCGAATTGTGTGGAAAAGCCGTAAATCGCCGCGCGCCCCTCCACGTCGAAGTGGCGCTGAATCCGGTCCACGACGTGTGCATGCAATTGGCGCGAGAGGGCGTCGAATTCGTCGGGGAACGTCGCCAGGCAAGCGTCGACTCGATCGGCGTCGATGTCATCGAACGTCATGCCCCACACCTGGGCCCGCTCCTCGCCGGCCAGATCGTCGAAAAACTCGCGAAAGCCGGCCAGTCTGTCGCAATGCGTCACGACGACGTAGATCGGAATGCGGATGCCCAGCGCGAGATGCATGTCCTTGATCCGCGCCCTCAGCGCTTGCGCGAATGCCGCGCGTTCCGCTTCATCGCCCTCGAGCAACAGCCTCGCGCCGACGGTGACGATCACGCCGTTGAGTGGGCAGCGGCGGCGCGCCCGCTTCACGCGCCGCAACAAATCCTCCCAAACCGCGCGGTAGGGCATGCCGCGTTCGCGCGACAGGCTGATTGCACCTTTCGGCTCCAGCAGCACCGCCTCCTTGGCGAGCCACCATTGACATGCCTCGTCCGCTTCACGCGCGGCCGGCAGCACATCGCCATGCCAGAACTTCAAGCCCGATTCACGCATGAGCGCCGTTTTGCCGCTCGCTTCATCACCAAGCAGCAGATACCAAGGCAATCGATAAAGACTATGCCGGCCAAACCGCCAAAACGGCCCGCCCTTGCGCAGCACTTGCAGCACGGTCTGAAAACGGTGCTGCAAGTGGAGCGAAGCGACTGCCGGCGGCCGCCGATCCTCCTGCGACCGGGCGGTCACCTCATCAGCCAGCGCGTCGGATTGCGATGCGGATTCGGTCGGTTGCCATGAAATCCGAATCTTCGACAGCTTGCGCACCAGCCAGCGAATGCCGCAATACACGAGCCAGAGCGCGAACACGACGACGATCAGCCAGGCGCGCGAGGTCGGCGTCGCGAACGGCGAGCGGCCGTCGATCGCAAGACGCGGCGACTGATACCAGATGAACGGCACGCAAAGCAGTAAAGCCAGCGCCATGAGGAACGATCGGAACGTGGGTCTCCTGAACATGCGATTGCTCATGCCTGTCGCCCCCTTCGCGACGCAATGGGAAAAACCAACGCCTTCGTCATATCGAAGCTCCCGGCGCGAGTACCGTGATGACGACGCGTCGATTGCGCGCCTGGTCGGCCGCAGAGTCGTTGGGCGCCACCGGCTCCGACTCGCCGCGTCCCTGCGCGAGAAATCGTTCGGGCTCGCCCGCTTCGTCGCGCAGCAGGTCCACGACGCTCCCGGCTCGCTGCAGCGATAGCTGCCAGTTGGACGGCTTGCCCGGCGACGTCGGTTGGTTATCGGTGTGACCGACGACGATCACGCGCCCGGGCACGTCGCGCAACACGTCGCCGATGCGGCGAATCAGCGGCAACTGCGCAGGTATGACATGCGCGCTGCCCGATGCGAACAGCCCGTCGCTATTCACGGTGATGACTGCACGGTCCGCCGTTTCGTCGACGCGCAACAACTGCTGGTCGATCTCCGGCGCAAGCAGGACGACGAGCTTCGGTGCGTACGGGACGGCAGAGGCAGGCTCGGGCGAAGCGGCCCCTTGTGCGAGGCGTACCTGCTGCAACGCGCCGATCACCGGCGACGCTTGCGCGCGCAAGCGGTAGTCGAGTGTCACGAAGAGCACGAGCGTTGCCACGACCAAGCCCGTCAGTACCCACCAGAACGGCCGCACGTGCCAGGGCGGACGGCGCTGGTCGATCCGGCCTTTCCAGTGCGGCGACAGCGCGCGTTCGTGCGCGCCGCGCGTGCTCCGGATGAGCTGGCGCAACCGCTCGCGCAACCGCGCCAATTCGGCGCTGCCGCCTTCGACGAGGCGATAGCGCCCTTCCATGCCGAGCGCGAGGATCAGATAGAACAGCTCCAGCGCGTCGACGTTGGCCGTCGGATCCTGCGACAACCGATGCAGGATCGTGAAAAAACGCTCGCCCCCCGATGCCTCGCCGTGAAACGTCACCAGCAGGCTGCGGCTGGACCACGCCCCGCCACCGCCCCACGGCGTCGCCGCGATGACTTCGTCGAGGAACGTGCAGAGACCGTAGCGAGCAGCCGCCAACGTCTCGACGTCGATGCGCACGCACCGCTCCACGAAGGCGTCGACCATGGCGACCAATCGCGCCCGCAACTCTTCGAGCGGCAATGGTGTGTGCGATTGCCGCAGCACGGCCCCGAGTTCGAGCAGCGGATGGGCGGCACCGACGAGTGGATTCGCCAAGCTGGCGCCGATGGAAAACAGCGGCTCGTTGAAAGCATCGCTGGTCAGATCGTCGTGTCGAGCAAGCGGCGAGGCGTGCGACGGCGGGACCGATTCGGCTGGCGGCATGACCGGCTCCCGCGCCGGCTCCGTCGATGCGGCGAGCGCCGCCCCGTCCGGCAACGCGGTGGCAGGCGCGCGAAGCGGCCGGCCCGACAGTTCATCCAAGAGCCTCGCGCGCGCGGGATTGACGGACTCGGTCTGGGTCATTGGCGAATCGCCCACAGTTGCATCTCCAGTCCGGGAAAGTCGCCGGCGACGTGCAGCGCAATGCCCGCGGACGCGGCCAGTTGCGGCCAAAGCTCATCGCTGCCGTCGAGCGCGAAATAGGTGCAGCCGGTATGAAACGGCAGCTGCCGCGGCGCGACCGGCAACGCGCGCAACCCGATGCCGGGCAATTGCAGGTTCACGAGATCGTGAATCCTTTCGACGGGACCGATTTTGATCTGAGCCGGCAAGCTGGCCCACAGCGTCTCGGCCGGCACGTCGGCCTTGACCGCGAGCACGAATCCGGCCGCCTTGAACAGGCTCGCGTCGGGCACGCGCCCGACACGCAAGCCGAATTGCCCCTCTTCTAGCCCAATGGCCACCGCGTGCGGGTCCATGACCATGCTGAGCGCATGGCGCAGATCGTCGATGAGCGGCTGGAACGTCGCCTTCAACGCGTCGTGACGGTAAAGCGGCGGCGGCACCGAACGCTTGCCGCTTCGCGTGAAGCCCGCCAGTTCGCCTGCCAATTGCAACAGTTCGCGGTACAACCGTTCGGGGTGCAAGCCGCTCACCTTCGCCAAATGCGCGAACAGCGGGTCGGCCCGATTGATCAGTTGCAACAGCAGAAAGTCGGCAATCTCGGCCGCGCCGCTTGCATTCGGTTGTCCGAGCCGCGTGGCCAATGCCTCGCCGCGCTGATGCAGCAGACCGACCAGCTCCTCGACGAAGCCGGCCAGCCTCGGCGCGACGCGATAATCGATGCATGGCGGCAAATACGTCGGGTCCAGCACGACGCGATCGTCGGCACGGCGTTCCAGGACGCGCACGACGCCCAGTGTCGCGTAGCCCTGGCTGACCTCCTCGGCGAGCGCGAGGGTGAAGTTCAGGCGCGCCACTTCCATCGCGACGCTATCGTTCCCCCACGCGTTGCTGTCGAATACGACGCACTCGGTGCGGCGATAGCGGATCTGACTGCCATCGCGCTTCTCGCCCTCGTCGCCCGCCGCTTCAGGCATGCCGGGCCGCCGCAACGGCAAGGCCAGCACCACCTGCGCGTCGCGCTTGCCTTCGGGAATATCGAGCGGCAACGGCAAATCGCAGTCGAGCGGCATCGCGAACGGCGTGCCGTCCGGCATCACCCCTTCGCAGGCAAGCAGCGCGACCTTGCCCAGCCCGAGCAGTTGCTCGTCGAGCGTCAATTTCGAAAAGCCCCACCCGTAGTGAAGCTGCGTGCCGCAGCGCGCCTCGAGCAGGTTGTGCCAATAGCGGTCGTGTTGCTGCAGATGCTGCTGTTGCAGCAGCATGCCTTCCGACCAGATCACCTTATCGTTCCAATGCATATTTCCTCTTTGCTTGCGTGTCTTTGCTATTGAGCATCCACCTTTGGGAGTTCCACCTTCGGGAGTTCCACCTTTGGGAGTTCCACCTTTGGGAGTTCCACCTTTGGCATCTCCACCTCCGGCATCTCCACCTTCGGCATCTCCACCTCCGGCATCTCCACCTTCGGCATCTCCACCTTCGGCATCTCCACCTTCGGCATCTCCGGCATCGCCACTGTCGACGGCACGCCCGACGCGCCGCCCAATGCCTGCCACACAGGCATCACGAGTTTCTTCAGCGCGCCCCAATCGGCCTGCGGACCCTTGTAGTCATCCGAAATCGCGACCGACGACGCGCCGAGCGCAACGGACAGCGCGTGTGTGCCCGGCGCGGAGATGTCGGCCACCGCGCGCCAATGCGCCGCCTCGATGTCTCGATAGGCGGCCATGACAGCCACATTGCGCGTCTTCGGATCGAGCTGATGCGAGAAATGCAGCTGCTCGCCGGGACGGATCGCAATGTCGGTGCGCGCCAATGCCGAGCCGCCGAGCACGTCCTTATCGTGGTCGTAGAGGTCGAAGAAGCCGGCCCGGTCGAAGTCGTCGCGTGCCGCAAGCTGATAGATGCGCACGATGACGGGCGAAGGACGCCCCTCGACGTTCGGGTTCAGCTTCGGCGAAGCATTCAACGTGAACTGCGTTGCCGGTGGAGCCTTTGGCGGACTGGTGGCGCAGCTCGCCAACGAGAGGGCGATGAGCGCCAGCAGCACGACGACGATGCGGCAGCTAGCGTTCGGCAAGTCGGCCCTCCTTTGAAACGGGCGCTTGCGTCGCGGTCGGCGGCGTCGGCAAGCAAAAGCGCTCGCGCTCAGGCGCGCCATGATCGCCGGACGAGGCCGTGCGCGATGCCGGCGTCGAGCCTGGCCGATGTTGCCGAGCGAGCGCGAGATCGAGCGGATCGGTGCCGGCCAGGACTGGCTCGCTGCGCTTCAACACCGGATTGCCTGACAGAACGCGGGCGCCGGATAGCACGTCGCGTCCGCCAAGCGCCGCGTCGAGAAGTCGATTCACCGTGCTTTGCTTCATTTCACCGACGATCCGTCATCGGCTTTCTGAGGCTCGCTCGGCGCCTCGGGCGAGCCACCCGGCGCCGACCCGGCCGCGCCGCCGCTGTTCAAGCCGACGATCGGCCCCGAAATCTGCACGCCGGCCGCATCGAGCGTGATGAAGCTGTCCCCCGACTTCAACGTCAGCATCGCGCCGGCCTCGATGACGGCTTCCGCACCGGCTTTCAAATGCAGGACTGCCTCGCTGTTCACGACGTAGTCGGCTTGGGATTGATGCAAGATATTCATGCCGGCCTTGAGCGAAACGCTGCCATCGACCTTCACGTTCTGGTTTTCAGTCACGGTCAAATGCTGCGAGCCGACTTTGACGAGCTCCTTGCCCTGCACGATCAGATGCTTGTCCTCGCCGATCCACGTGTAACCGTTCTTCTTGATGTAGCTGTCGTACCTGCCCCCGGTGTACATGAGCAGCTGCAAGTTCTTGTCGTTGAAGCGCAGCTCGTTGCGATCCTTCTCCTCTTCGCCGACCGACGCCGTGCGAATAGTGGACACCGCGCCATTGGCAGGCAGCGTGTAGGGCGCCTCGTTCGTGCTGTTGTAGACACAGCCGACGACGATGGGATGGTCGATGTCATCGTCGAGAAACGCCACGATGACCTCTTGCCCGACGCGCGGCAGGAACATCGTGCCCCAGCCCTTGCCGGCCCAGTTCTGCCCCACGCGCACCCAGCATCGCTGCGTCTGCTCGCTTTGCTCGGGCGGATTGAACTGCTCCCAATGAAACTGGACCTTGATCTCGCCGTATTGATCGGTCTCGATCTCGTCGCCTTCCGGCGCCACCACGCTCGCCGTCTGCAGTCCCGCCCGAGGCCTTGGCGTCAGCGGTCGTGAGCGATAGGTGTTCGCTTTCGGAATCGCGGAAAAGGAACAGTCGAACACCGGGGGGGGCGGGTTGCCCGCATTCTCGACGGGCAGGTAATAATCGGATTGCACGTCATAAGTCGCTGCAATCACGAGGTAATCGCCGTTCTGGTCGTTGCGCGGGTGCCCCGTCAGCTTGAACACCCCTCCCGGGCAAATGCCGCGAGCGGACGACCAGCCCTCGGCGTAGGCAGCCTGCATCTGGTGCGCGTCGATGCGAGCCTGCGCATAACGACGGCCATCTTCTTCCGTCGTATAGCGGGTCGTATAGTCTTCCGTCGCGTAAGCGCTACTGCCGCCATGAACGGTTGCACGCGCGATCAATCCCCGATCGTCGCTGCTCTTGGCATTCCTGAAATCGAATGCATTCAACTGACTCGTAGCCGTTGCGACTGCGGCATGCGATCTCCATCGGTAAACGCACTCGGTCAGCGGCGCGCGCCCCATCAGCAACGGGTTGAACGATATCGACCCATATTCGGGAATCGGCGCATACGCGGTGGTGGAATCGGCGAGAACGAGCATGTCCTTGCCGCCTTGATGGACGAAGTAGTAGTAGATGCCCTCGCGCTCCAGCAAGCGGCTGAAGAAATCGAAGTCGGTTTCGCAAAACTGCACGCAGTTATCGAGCTTCGGATAGGTGGCCGTGCACTTGTCCTCGTAGTCGACACTGCCCTCGTCGAGCAGCGCCTTCACGATGTCGCGTACGGTCTTGTTGTAGAAGAAGCGGCAGTGCGACGAGCGCGTCAGCAACCAGAGGCGCGGCCGAACCACCGCCTCGTAGCACGTCAATCGGTCACCTGGCCGATAGTCGACGATGCTGAACTGACTGACCACGCCGTTGAACTCGCGGGTGCTGCCGCTGGCCGCGGCCAACTCGATCGACATGCTCGTGCCCAGCAGCTGCTTGGCCTCGATGTTGGGATCCTCGCTCAGCAGTTCCAGCTGGAATTCGAACGGGCGACCCAATTCCTCGCGGCCGCGCATGCCGCGAAACAGCAGCTTGTCCTTTCCAAGCTTGCTGGTAACGGCTGCTTCACGATTGTCTTGGGTCGCTGTCGTTGGCATGGGAATCGAGTTGGTTGCTTAAGTGATTGATGTTCGCGGCATAGCCGGTCACTCCGGCACCATCGTTCGGACGGCGCCGCCGAAATCGATCGAGATTTCGCCTCCGAAATCGCAGATGCACATTGACGTGTTGTTGAGTGCGGGGAGACCGCCGATCAGCACCGTGGGCGCAGCGGGCACCCACGGATCAGTGATGCACGGGACGCAGGGCATCGGCGTCAGCACGCCCGCCGCCGCCGCCGTCGCTATCGCCACCTCAGGATTGGCGAGCGAATTGCACATGACGAAGGTCGGAATATTCACGAGCGGCTTGCTGTCCATCATGGTCGCCGCCGGGCGGCCCTCCACCATGACCCGGGCTTCCGGCTCGACGATCAGCGTCGCTGGTGCGTCGCCGAACGTGCACGAGAGAACGGCGCCCAGCACGACTTGTTCTGCCATGTCGGTTCTCCTCAAAAAGGTGATTGAAAGCGAACGTGGATATCGACGCCGAATGTCAACGCAGAGCGCGGTACCCCGCGAGTTCCCGCGTTCCGATGGTGACATCCGTTTTGGCAAATTTCGGGTTGATCTGAAAACCGCCGGGCGGAACGCTAAATTTCGCGACGACGCTATTCCAACTACTCATGATCGCGTTAAGCTGCTCATTTCCGAAAGACGGATTCAAGCCGCTTTGTTTGATATAGCGTTGAGCGATAGATGCCAAGTAGTTCATATAACTTGAACCTCTATCGTATTCACTCCCCCTGATATCTCGCCCGCCATCCGACATCCGCAATTGGACATATTTCCCGCCACAGATGCGGCTCGACAGCGTCAGCGCGGCAATGGCCGGAACCGATCGAGCACAGGAAAAAAACCACTCGTCGAACCTCTTTACATCTATCGACAGCGCCGCATTGGCTTGGCTTACCTGACCCGACGAAAGTCCGCTCTTTGTATAGCGCAGCTTCGCCTCCCTGCAAAATGCCTGCAGCCTGCGGCATTCCCATGTTCGGTAGCAGATCTTGGCGATACCCATGGCCATGGCCACGACGACATTCTTGACCTTACGCGCGGCGCTTCCCGCAGGTCCACCTGCAACAATGAGCGCAAGCGACACGGAATCCGATATGGTCTTGACGATCTTATTTCCTAGCATCCAGGCATTCCCTCGATGGACTCCATCGATAATGGATGCCCCCCACTCCGAGAACGCAACCGAGCGCTTTTGGATGTATTGAATGAGCGCATCGACACTATCCTGCAGCAAGCCGCCTATGTCGTTTATGAGCGCTTTGGTCGTCGCGTAGAGCGGAATAATGGCTGGCAAGTATTGGTTCATTAAAACTTCGACCACCAAAGCTATCAACTCGTTCGGATCCTCCCAATATCCACCGATCACGCTAACGAACTTATCCCTGGCCCCTTCCATGAAATTAACCACGGTTCGCCAGATTTTATAAATTGCCGCACGAAGCACAGCTTCAAATCGAGAATACTCAACGTCGTCTTTAGACAACACGTTGGATCTAATCGCTTTCTCCGCGATGCCGCCCCCCGTCGTAGCCACTTCTTTCATCTTATCCTTGACGAACTCGGTTGCCGCTGAGGACATACCGGCGCGCAAAAAAGGCGCATCCACCGCCTCGATGTCGTGCGTCTCGAGCAGCGCCAATTTCACTGAGTTGAATAGGATGCCCGCGACTTCCTCTGCGCAGAGAACGCGCACATTCAAATTGGAGAACAAGTAGAGAACGCCCAGCCGTGCCTGCTGAAGCTCCATTTCGAGTGCGCTGAGAGGCGGCAAGTCAGGATTGCTCGGGTTGTACGCCTTCAACGTCTGTTTGTACAACTCCAACGTCTTGCCGTCTTTGGTCGGCGCGGAGGCATACCACTTGGCCAATGCATCATGAAGCGCCCCGAGCAACTGCTTCTCGCTACGGTCGTCGCGCATCGCATTGGAGCGGTAGACGACCGGAGCCCGCCCCCTGCCGTCCCGAAGACCAACCTTGCTCGTGTACGCGTAGAAAACTTCGTCGATCGCCAGCAGTTGCTGGTTCTTTTCGACGGCATGGACTCCACCTACTCCACGGATCCACTCCTGATGCGACATGATCGAATCGGGCATAGCCTTTCTCTCGTTCATAGCCTTTCTCTCCTTAACTCAACTCACACCAATACGAACCAATCGCACGTCGCGCCACACGTCTCGTGCAACTGCGCCTCTTAAACACGTTCCTGCGGCAAACTCACTACAAAGCGGCCTGCCTCGAAACCCACGTCGCATCGCTCGATTCCTTGCCCCGTCTTGCGCGCCTGCAGAAGAACCCGCCCGATTTGCGGCAACAACATCTGCGTGAGCACCGCATCGATGTGCCGTGCACCGCTGTCGGGCTCGTCGCACCGGTCGATCAACGCCTGCACGACGTCATCGCCGTACCCGAGCGCGATGCCGTGCTCGTCCTGCATGCGCTGCCGCAAGCGTTCGAGTTGCGATTTGGCGATCGTCGTCAATGAGTCGACATCGAGCGGGTAATACGGAATCACCGTCATTCGCCCCATGAGCGCCGGCTGGAAAACACTCAGCAGGGGTTCACGCAGCGCGGTTGCAAGCGCATCGGGCGCCGGAGCTTGGCTCTCATCGGCGCATAGTCGAGCGGTGAGCGCCGCGCCTGCATTCGTCGTCAGCAGGATCAGCGTGTTGCGGAAGTCGATCAGGCGGCCTTCGCCGTCCTCCATCCAGCCTTTGTCGAAGACCTGATAGAAGACCTCGAGCACATCGGCGTGGGCCTTTTCCACCTCGTCGAACAACACGACGCTGTAGGGTCGGCGCCGCACCGCTTCGGTCAGCACACCGCCCTCGCCGTAGCCGACGTAGCCCGGCGGCGCCCCTCTGAGCGTCGAGACCGTGTGCGGCTCTTGGTACTCGCTCATGTTGAGCGTGATGAGGTTTTGTTCGCCGCCATAGAGCGTGTCGGCCAGCGCCAGCGCCGTCTCGGTCTTGCCGACGCCCGACGGGCCGGCGAGAAGAAATACGCCTACCGGGCGCCCCGGCCGGTCGAGCCCGGCCCGCGAGATCTGCACGCGGCGCGCGATGGACTGCGTCGCATGGCCTTGCCCGACGATGCGTTCATCGAGCTTGTCCGCCAGATGGAGCAGACCGTCGATTTCGTTGCCGACCATGCGCCCGACCGGAATGCCGGTCCAGTCCTGCACTACGGCCGTGACGGCATGTCGATCGACACTGGCGAGCACGAGCGGGGCCTCGCCCTGGCACTCGTGCAGCTCGAGCTCCAAGCGCTCGAGTTCCGACAACCGAGACTCGCGCTCGCTCTCGTCCGTACGTTCGTCTCCAGGCGCCTGTTCGCTCAGTTCGCGCAATTTGGCACGGTGAGCCAATCCCGCACTCACCAATTCCTTTGCGCTCTGCCAGCGCGCTTCGAGCGATTCGCGCCGTGTCCGCTCTGCAGCGAGATCCGCGTTGACTTGCGCGGCGCGCGCTTGCCTGTCGATGCCCACGACGGCTTCGCGCTCGATCAATGTCAGCTCCGCTTCCAGCGCGTTGATCGCCGCGCGTGCGCGCTCTAGCTCGGGCGGCGTCGCATACTGACTGGCAGCGACGCGTGCACAGACCGTATCGAGCAGACTCACGGCTTTGTCGGGCAATTGCCGATCGGCGATATAGCGGTGACTGAGCCGGACAGCCGCCTCCAGCGCCTCGTCGAGCACCTGGACGCCATGATGCGATTCCATCGCGGGAACGAGGCCGCGCAGCATGCGCAACGCCTTCGCCTCGTCGGGCTCGGCCACCGCCACCGGTTGAAAGCGTCGCGTGAGCGCCGGATCTTTTTCGATGTGCTTCTTGTACTCGGCCCACGTGGTCGCGGCGATGGTGCGCAACGTCCCGCGCGCGAGCGCGGGCTTGAGCAGATTGGCCGCGTCGCCCGTGCCTGCCGCGCCGCCTGCGCCGACCAGCGTGTGAGCTTCGTCGATGAACAGAATGACCGGCTGTTGCGCCGCTTGCACTTCTTCGATCACCTGTCGCAAGCGCTGCTCGAATTCGCCCTTCATGCTGGCGCCCGCTTGCAGCAAGCCGACATCGAGCGTGCGCAGCGCGACGTCACGCAATCCGGGCGGTACGTCGCCGGCGACGATGCGCTGCGCTAACCCCTCGACCACGGCCGTCTTGCCGACGCCAGCCTCGCCGGTCAGGATCGGATTGTTCTGCCGTCGGCGCATCAAAATTTCGGATACCTGACGAATCTCATCGTCGCGGCCCACGATCGGATCGAGCTTGCCTTCGCGCGCCAGCGCGGTGAGATCGACGGTGTAACGGGCCAACGCCACCTGCTGTCCAAGCTGCGCCGGCGGTACGGCACCGCTCGCCTCGCCGGGCACGGCGCCGCCAAGGGGCTGCGCGCTGTCCTTCGCTTCGGGTGAAGCGGTCAGCAGCGCATCGAACGCTTCGACGAGCCGGTCGAGCTTGACGCGCTCGAACTGGCGCGACAGGCCCAGCAAGCTGCGGCGCAGCGACGGCGTCTTCAGCAGGCCGATCAGCAAATGGCCCGTGCGCACCTGCGTCGCGCCGAACATCAGCGAGCCGTAGACCCAGCCACGCTCGACCGCTTCCTCGACCTGGCTCGACAGGTCGATCGAGCCGGCGGCGTTGCGCGGCAGGCGTTCGAGCGCCAGCGTCAGATCGCGTGCTAGCGCCGCCGCATCGACGTCGAAGTGGCGCACGATGCGATGCAAATCCGAATCCTGCCCTTGCAGGATCTGATGAAGCCAGTGTTCGAGCTCGACGCACGGGTTGCCGCGCAGCTTGCAAAATACCGTGCCGCTCTCGATGGAGCGAAAACTGAGTGCGTTGAGTTTGCCGAACAGCGTGGCGCGACTGATTTCAGCCATGAAGCGGTGTCCTTGTCGATGGTCTCTCAAACGTTGCCGCCAGGATGGAAGCGCAACGTCGGTTGTCGTTGGGCCGCGTCGGGCCGGCCAAGCCAGGTGCTGCGCGCGAGGCGCGCGTTTGCGTCGAGCCGCATGCCCTTCGCGGCACCCGGAGCAAGATTCAGCTGAACGTCCCAATCGAGCACGCCGCCCGTGTAGAGCCGCACCCAATGCTCGAGGCGTCGAAAGCTGCCGCCCCCCGGTTGCAGACGTCGGTAGTCGGCTTCGTCGAGCGGCCCGATCACGACGCGAAATTTGTGCTGCCGGTCCCAGACCTTCGTGCCGAGCGCCACGCCCTGCCCCAGTTGCTTCGCGCCGCGCGAGCGCAGGCGCGTGCACTCGTCCTCGGGCAAGCGCACCCATTGGCCGACGAACTGCTCGATCGCCACGGGCAACCCGAAGTACTGCGACAACAGCAAACTCAGGCCGCTCGCATGGCGCGTTCTGCCAGCCAGCAGGCCCGCGAAATGCAGCTTCGCGCTATCCGGCACGCCGTCCCTCTCGCGTCCCCGTTCGCGCCGCGACGGCGCGCGGAGCCCGCACAGGCTTCCGAGGTAGCGGGAAAAGCCTTCGCCATCGGGCCGATCGAGGCTCACCACCGGCTGGCTTGCCGCCCATGCGCGATAGAACAAGCCGAGCATCCGATGCTGGAACATGTCGAGAAAGCTGACGAGCGTCGTGTCTCCACCGTGTTGCACCCGATCGTGCACGTATTCGGTCAGCCACAACGGCATGGGGCCATTGGGTCCGAGCAATCCCAGGAAGTTGACGGCGAGCCGGGCCGGACGTCGATCGCTCGCTTGGCGATACCCCGCCAAGGCCGTCGCCACGAAACGAAAGTCCGGGTCCTGACCGAGGCGGACCACGTCGTCGGCGGGGCGCAGCGATTGCCCGATACGTGGCCGATCCCCACGAGCGCACTCGATGAGCCGCATTGCCTGGAAAAACTCGAATCGGTGGGCCGCTTGCGTCAGGCGGCGTTCCAGCGCTACAAAATCGGGCATAGCCCCACCTTCGCCGGCCAGCGCATGATCTCGCCGCGCGTCGAACTGCGCACGACGGTCTCTGTGAAGTGATTGATCGACACATACGATGCGAAGAACGCTTGCAGGACTGCTCCGAGCAGGAACGCTCCGGCGCCTTCGAACGCGGCTTCGTCGAATGTCAGCGTCAACTCGAGCCCGCGGCCGAAGCAGATCGGCCCGGCTCCCGGCAAGCGTCGCGTGACCGTGCGCGAAGCGAGGCTGCTGAGCGCCGCGATCTGACGGCGCCCTGTATCGTTGCCACTCGCGCAATACAGTTCAAGCAACTCGCGCAGGGCGTGCGCCGCGCTTGCCGGGTCGCTGTCGACGAGCGACAGATAGTTGAGCGACAAGTGATTCACGAAGCGCCACGCCGCTGCGCCTTCGGCGAGAACGGGGCGCGGCTCGCTGGGTCCGGACAGGCAGCGCACGGATTTGGCCGGCAGTTCTGCTCCGAACGTGAAATCGGTGCGCCCGACGCCTACGGGCATCGACAGCGGCAAGTCCCGATTCGTGCAGAGCAAGTCCAGCCCCAGCTGACGCAACTTGCCGCTGAACGGCGCTTGCGCGGCATCGACCAATGCGATCGACACCTCGCTGCCCAAATAGCGCGAACGCGCACCGTATTGCCGCTCGCGTTCGGAACGCATGCGCGTTTCGCGCCGCAACTGGAAATAGGCCCCGCCGGTTCCGCCATCGGGATTCGAATCATGTGCGCGATAGAACGGCTCGAAACGCTGCGGCTCGAGGTTGCCGTCGCCGTAGCCGACGACCGATTCGATCGCATAGACCTCGAAATCGATGGGCCGCGTTCGATCGGTGACGACGTGATATTCGAACTGTTCGTCGTTCAACGCGATGCGGTCCGCTCGCCTCGGGAACAGGTTGATAGCCGGCGTGCAATAGAGCGCGAAATGCGAAGCGTCGACGGTTCGTTCGAGCTCCGGGTCATACTCGTCGAGCAGCAAGACGAGTTCGAATGCCGACGCGTCGCACTGGCACAGCGCGTCGCGCAGGCTGGTGACTTCGGCAAACAGGTATCGCGGCGGGAACGCGAAATACTCGTGCAACAGGCGATAGCCGCAGAACGTTCGACTCGACAACGGCAGCAGCGCGTCCTCGTCGTCGAAGCCGAGCGGCAGGATGCAGTCATCGGGCAGCATCGCGTGTTGCATCGCCGGCGTCGCGCTTTCGCTTGGATCGGGGAACAACACGAGCGCTTGCACGACGTGGCCCATCAACTGTTCATAAACGCGTTCCGCGAAACCCTCGCTGCCACGCAGGTAGAGCGGCAGCCGATCGAGATCGAGCGCGCGCAACGTCACGTCGCCACTCGCTTCGAAGCGCAAGCGCAGGGCGGCCTGCGGCTTGCTCGGCACTTGCAGGCTCACGCCACCGACAGCCCCGCTATAGACGAAATAGTTCGCCTCGACGAGACGCAGCGGCCAGAGCGTCAGCTCATGCGCCGTGCGGTATTCGCAGCGTGTCGTGCCATAGCGGTCGAGTTGGCTATGCAAAGCGGTATGGCGCGGCACCACGGCCCCTCCGGCCAGCGCGGGATGACGCCATTCGGGTTCGAATTGCACGATCGTCATCGAAGGCGTCGGCGCGAGGTATTGCGGATAGACGATCTCGGTCAGGTGCTGGGTGAAGCGCGGAAACTCGGCGTCGAGCTTCATTTGCACGCGGGCGGCAAGAAAGCTGAAGCCCTCGAGCAAGCGCTCGACGTACGGATCGGCGCATTCGAAACTCTCGAGCCCGAGCCGGCCCGCCACTTTCGGATACGCCGCCGCGAACTCGCCGCCCATCTCCCGCAGATACTGCAGTTCCTGGTTGTAGTACTTGAGCAGGGATGCGTTCATTGCAGGCTCGCTTCGCCCTGTGCGCTGACGAACACCTCACCGGCTTCCAGGTCCAATTCGGTCTTGAAGTACAGACGTTCCGGGTACGGCTGCGCCCACAGATCTCCTTCGATCAGGAAAGCGATCGCGTTGTGCCGGCTCCCCGGCTGCGCCGGCAACGGCGATACGCGCAGGCTATAGCTGACGATGCGCGGCTCGAAACGGCGAATCGTTTCCGAGATCGCGTTTGCGATATCGAGTGCATTCAGGCTCGACAACGTCTTGCCGGTCAACGTGGGCAGTCCGTAATTGAGCACCGAGCGCTCGACGAGCGGGTAGCTCGCCAAATCGTCGTTCGAAGACAGACTCGTCGCATTGAGCAGCGACGCCAGATCGCGCAGCACGCTTTCGCGCAATTGGCGCATCGATACGACACGGCGCTCGCGCGGTTCCGAGCGGTGGTCCGGCTCGTGGTCGGTCAGGCGATCCAACAGCGCGGGTTGCAAACGGTCTTTGCTAATGAGCTCTGCCATGGCGAATCGTGCTGAGTTGCTGATTGAGGGTGAACGAGCACGCGATGCCAGCGCATCGCGTGCTCGATGCCGGGATGAATCAACTGGGGGAGCCGGAGCGAATCGGATGACACACTCCGGCGTCAGCGTCAGGAAACTTCCCGCGTCTGCATGTCGAATGTGACCGTGCCTGCGGACTGGAGCTGATTGGTTGCCGTATCCTGCTTGAAGTATTCCTCCTTGAGCTGCTTGTAAGCCCAAGTCAAGGAGCCATCTACCTCATTCGCACTGATGTCGATCATTTGGGCGTCCGTCAGCGTCACGACGTGGAATTTCTCCGGGTTGTTACTCTGATCAGTCTTGTAGTGGATCAGCGTGACCGTCTTGAAGGTCGTGCCCTTCAGCTGGTTCAGTTTCAGCTGGATCGTGGCGCTGTCGACCCGGAAATGGACGCTGACGGGCGACAGCCACGGCGCGCCGCTTTCTGCCAGGCCGAGACCGTACAGGTCCGTCGGCTTACTGGCACTAAACGAAAACGCCATCACGTCAATGTGCCCGGTCGCATTCTTCAGCTGGGAATCCCCAGTGATGGTATCGACCTGCATCGTCCTGGTAATTTCGTAAGACACTATGCACTCCTAATTAAATGAAAGTATTGCTGCGTGCGTTACTGCTAGCGACGTGTACGCAGCAAAAAACGTCGCGTAATCGCGCTTATGTCGCCGATACCGACGGCAGCTTGCCAACGAGGCGCAGCGATACGGTCAGGCCCTCGAGCTGGTAATGAGGGCGCAGATAGAACCGTGACGTGTAATGGCCTGGTCTTCCCTCGACCTCTTCGACGGTCACCGACGCGTCGGCTAGCGGCTTGGTTGCCTTGGCTTGTTCCGACGAGTGTTCAGGCATACCGTCGACGTAATTCACGATCCATTTATGGAGCCAACGCTGCATGTCATCGCGGTTCTTAAATGAGCCGATCTTGTCGCGTGCGATGCATTTCAGGTAATGCGCGAAACGGCTGCAAGCGAACAGATACGGCAATCGTGCTGCTAGGGCAGCATTGGCGGTTGCCTCGGGATCGTCGAATTCGGCAGGCTTATGAAATGACTGCGCGCCGACGAAGGCTGCCTTGCCGGAATTTTTGATGTGCACGAGCGGCAGGAATCCGTTCTTCGACAACTCCGCCTCGCGCCGATCGCTAATCGCGATCTCGGTCGGGCATTGCGTATCGACGCCACCGTCATCGGTCGGAAACACGTGAACCGGCAACCCCTCCACGGCACCACCAGATTCGACACCGCGAATGCGGGAGCACCAGCCGTATTCCTTGAACGAGCGGTTGATATTGACGGCCATCGCATAGGCTGCGTTCGCCCACGCGTAGCGATTCGCGTCACCACCGGCAACGTCTTCCTCGAAAGCGAATTCGTCGACGGGGTTACTGTTGGCTCCATAGGGTGCGCGCGCAAGGAAGCGCGGCAGCGCCAGACCGATATACCGCGAGTCCTCCGATTCACGCAGCGAGCGCCAGGCCGCATGCTCGGGCGTCTGGAACAGCTTCGTGATGTCGCGCGGATTGGCCAGCTCTCGCCACGAATCCATCAACAGTGCGGCAGGCGATGCACCCGAGATGAACGGCGTATGCGCCGCCGCGCAGATCCTTGCGATTTGCGTCAACAGATCGACATCGGGGCCGCTGTTGTCGAAGTAGTAGTCGGCGACGAGCGCGCCGTAGGGCTGACCGCCGAACTGACCATACTCTTCTTCGTACAGCTTCTTGAACATTGGGCTCTGGTCCCACGCCGAGCCCTTGTACTTCTTCAACGTCTTGTGCAGATCCGCCTTCGGCACGTTCATGACGCGGATCTTGAGTTGCTCGTCACTCTCGGTGTTGCTGACCAGGTAATGCAGGCCACGCCACGCCTGCTCGACTTTCTGAAACTCCGCGCAATGCAGGATCTGGTTGATCTGCTCGGTGAGCTTGCGGTCGATTTCGGCGATCAGCGCCTCGACCGTATCGAGCACATCCGACGAGATCAGTGTCGCGTCGGCCAGCGCTTGCTCGGCCAGCGTGCGAACCGAATGTTCGATGGCCTCTTGCGCCTTGTCGGTCTTGGGCTTGAATTCCTTCTGCAGCAAGCTGGCGAAATCGTCGGCAGAGAATGACTCGGTTGTGCCGGCGGTTTGTTCCTGTGCGGTGGTGACATCGCTCATAGCTGATTTCCTTTCGTATCAGGTCTCATCGGATGCGTCGCCGCTTTGCGACGGCTCGGCCTTGGGTGCAGCGGAGAGGCTCTGCATCAGCGTCGGATCGGCAAGCAGCTTCGCGATCAGATCCTCCGCACCGTTCTTGCCGTCCATGTAGGTCAGCAAATTGGCCAGATGACCGCGTGCTTCGAGCAGTTGCCGCAGCGGTTCAATGTTGCGAGCGATCGATGCCGGTGAAAAATCGTCCATCGACTCGAAGGTCAGGTCCACGCCGAGGTTGCCATCGCCCGTCAGCGTGTTCGGCACCATCGCCGCCACGCGCGGCTTCATGGCTTTCAAGCGGTCGTCGAAGTTGTCGCTGTCGATTTCCAGAAAGCGACGCTCTGCGACGGGCGGCAACGGTTCGGTCGACTGTCCGGACAGGTCGGCCATCACGCCCATGACGAACGGCAGATTGACCTTCTTCTGAGCGCCATAAACTTCGACGTCATATTCGATTTGCACACGTGGCGGCCGTGTGCGGCCGATGAATTTCTGACTGCTTTCCTTAGCCATCTAGGCGATCTCCCTTGGAAGATGAGTGGGTTGCGGTTGGCCACCGCGTTTCGGCGACAGCGGGGCGCCGGTCAGCTTGGCGCTATACCCGCAAGGTGATTGATTTCACCGAGGCTCTGAGGCGACAAGTCGCTCAGGATTTCGATGAAGCCCATGTTGACGAGGCGCCTCGCGCGTTGCAGCAGCAACGGCACCGGGCTGGCCGGCTCCTCGCGGGCGTAGTACTCGCAGATCCGATCGAGCAGGCGCGCCACATCGTCGCGGTGCGCGATCTCGTCGAGGGCTCGCGATGCAGGGTCCGCCGCGTCGCCGCCTTGCACGTCGAGTCGTGCGTCGGCTTCGACGAACCACTGAGGGTGCTGCCGAAGCCGCGCGGTCACCACGCTCTCCGCACGGCGCAGCAGCAGGCTCAACGCCGCGAATCGAATGGCTCGCGAATGACCGACACGTTCGGTCAGCAACGCTTCGATCCGTTCGACTCGGCCGCAGGCACGCGTCAGCACGGATGCCGTTTCCTTGAGCGCGTCGAATGCCACGGCCTTGAACGCCGCGTCGATGACCGCGATGTCCTGAACCGCTTCGTCGGCCTGTGGAACCAATTCGCCCTCGGCCTTATCGATGTCACGCAGACAGAAGCGACCGTGAGCCGGCAATTCGACGAGGGGCGCGAGCGAGACGTGCCGAACCAACCCGTCCTTATCCTCGAGCGCGACGAGCGTGTTGATGCGAGCGATCGGATCGTAGGCATCGTCAGCGTCCAATTGCGGGTGAACGTGATCCCAGTGGCGCTCCAGCAGGCCTTCGATCAATGCCAGGCCGTCGTCCAGCCCGGCAAGGCCATCGAGCGCCAGCAAAGTGCGTGTCGCGTGCACGGCAAGACGCAAATCGCGGCTTTGCGCGAGCAAGCCCAACACCAGTGCCTTGACCGCTTTCCAGTCCGGCTCCTCGGCCGGGCGATGCATGTTCCCGTATTGGATATCGGGCGTGCCTTGCAGCAAGCGGGACAGCTCGATGTAGTCCGGCGAATATTCGAGATCCGGGCCGCAGGGTGCATCTGTGGAAAGGTCTTGCAATAGCGTTGCCAGGTCGATCACGGACATGATGTATATGGCTCTCGTTGGTGGTGCAATCGGCTCATGCGGCGACTGGTGAAGGTGCGATTCAACCAACGGAAAGTCGATTGTTACCGGCAACGTAGTTTGGAATGGACCATTTCCTATTTAGATAGCTCTCGACCAAAAATCCCTTGCACTTGATCTCCCGCAAGCTCGTCCTCAAATCGCCGACATTCTTCGCAACCCTATATTCATCGCCCGTTATAATCACATCCGATCCGGATGGCAGCGCGGGAATGAAGAAGATCAAAGGAAAGTCAATTTCTCCGAATGGATTCCCACAATAGTCGCTATGCATCACAACAGGGCCGCCACCTGGCCGACAAAGCTGATTTAAACTAAATCTAATCTTATTGACTCCAACCGAAATATTTCCGAGATTCGGATGCTCGTGTTTTTTTGCCAAATCAGCGAGATCATCCTCGCGATAGATAATCTGACCCTCGGTTGCGCGTCGCACGAGATGTGGCTTTGAATCTTTCCTCAACACTGCTCGCGTAGGCACAGGCCTGTTATTGATTCCAAGATCCGGCGTGGACTCATGAGGAAATATTCCCCAGAGATCGTAGTCGCCACATACGGCGTCCAGATAATCTGAGCGACCTGTCTTTTCAGGGTTGCCCATCACGTACAGCCTCTTCCACCCGTCTTTCTCGGCCTCACTGCCGCTGGCAGCGTCATGCCCGAAGCTTGGAACGGGGACTCGGGATTTGTACCAGACATCCCAGTAACCAGGCTTTGCGTGCCGCGTCACGGAAAATTGGAATTCTTCGGCACCCAACCGCGATTTCGCACCAATCTCGATAACGCCACCTTTAACCTGTCCAACCGAGATCAATCCCTTCGCTTTCAGCTTTTCAAAACGCTGATCTGAAATTACCAGCGCCACCTTCCTTGCCCCATGGTTCTCTATAGCGTCTCTCAAAGCACTTTTCTGCTTTTCGATATTCTGCTGCGCCTTTGTGAACTGCGGCACGAGTGGAACGAATCCGGCCGCCAGGGGAAACCGCTCATCACACGTTTTTGCTTTGATGTGAAAACCCTTTGCGGCATACCCCTCCAACAGGAGATCGGTACACAACGGGTTCAATTCACGAGACGCGATTACGACTTTGAATTCCCGACAAACCTGCTGAAACACCCTTATGTGCTGAAGTGGAAATCCCGCAGTGGCATCATATTCTGCAAATGCGCTCACAATCTCCTCCACACAACCGAAAACATGATGCAAAGATATCACCCAACACCCAAAATGGAGCCTCGGAAATTTCCAAAAACTGGGGAATCAATTCCCAAATACGATTGCATGCACCAAAGTTGTAGCGGAATGTAATACAGATTACTTGACGAGGAAGATCGAGCTGAGATAAGTCGAGCAGACAGAAATGAAGATCGCTCGACTAAAGAATGAAGCGCAATGGAATCGGAACAACCGGAGGGGAAAGCGGGAAAGCAGGGAAGGGGGGCAGCCGGATACGAGGCGAAAACGAATCGCGCTCGCTCCGGCGAAGACGGCGCGTGTACCGCCTACTTCATCCCCACGTTCCAGAACTGCGTCGGCCCGAACGGATCGATCTTGAATCCCATCACGTCCTTGCGCATCGGTTGATAGACGATCGAATGCGCGATCGGCGTGAACGGCACCTGGTCCTTGAAGATCTGCTGCGCCTGGACGTAGAGCTTCGTGCGCTGCGCCTGGTCGGTCATTTCGCGCGCCTGCACGATCAGGTCGTCGAACGGCTGATAGCACCACTTCGCGAAATTGCTGCCCTTCACGGCCGCACAGCTCAGCAATACGCCGAGCCAATTGTCGGGATCGCCGTTGTCGCCCGTGAAGCCGATCAACATCGTGTCGTGCTCGCCGGCATGCGCACGCTTCACGTATTCGCCCCACTCATAGGTCACGATCTTCGCGCGCACGCCGATCTTCGCCCAGTCCGCTTGAATCAGCTCGGCCATCAGGCGCGCATTGGGGTTGTAAGGACGCTGCACGGGCATGGCCCACAGCGTGATGTCGAAGCCGTCCGGATAGCCGGCCTTCGCCAGCAGCGCCTTCGCTTTCGCGGTGTCGTACGGCGCATCGGTCAGCGTCTTGTCGTACGACCACTGCGTCGGCGGCATCGGATTGCTCGCCACTTGCCCCGCCCCTTGATACACCTGCTTCACGATGGTCAGCTTGTCGATGGCCATGTCGAGCGCGCGTCGCACGTCGACGTTGTCGAGCGGCTTGTGCGTCGTGTTGTAGGCGAGGAAACCGACATTGAAGCCGACCTGCTGCGGCACCTGCAGGTCGGGGTCCGCTTGCAGCTCGGTGATGTCGGTCGGGCGCGGGTAGACCATGACCTGGCATTCGTTTTTCTTGAGCTTCGCTTCGCGCACGGCCGGGTCCGGCGTGATCTCGAACACGAGCTTGGAGAGGCGCACGACGCCGGGCTTCCAATAATCAGGATTCCCATCGAAACGGATCGACGCATCCTTCGTATAGCTGCGGAAGATGAACGGCCCGGTGCCGACCGGATACTGATTGAGGTCTTGAGCTTTGCCCGCGCGCAGCAACTGGTCGACATACTCGCCCGACAAAATCGACGTGAACGGCATCGCGAGCTCGGACAGGAACGGCGCACTCACGTTGCGCAGCGTAAAGCGCACCGTGTACGGATCGAGCGCCTCGATTTTCTCGATGTTCTTCTGAAGCCCGAGATCGACGAAATACGGAAACGAGACCGGGTATTGCTTGCGCAGCGCATTGTCGGGATCGAGCATGCGCTCGAACGTGAGCACGACGTCGTCGGCGTTCAGTTCGCGCGTCGGCTTGAAGTATGCCGTCGTCTGGAACTTCACGCCGTGCCGCAGATGGAACGTATAGGTCTTGCCGTCGGGCGATACGTCCCAGGACTGCGCGAGCCCGGGCTCCACTTTCGTGCCGCCCTGCTCGAATTCGACGAGCCGGTTGTAAACCGTGTAGCCGGCAGCCGAATTCTCGACGCTCGTCGTGTACTGCGCGGGATCGAATCCCGCGGGGCTCGCGTCGGAGCAAAAGACGAGCGTCTTCGCAGGCAACGGCGCGGCACTGGCCGCTACGCCGAAACCCGCGGCGGCCACACCGGCCACCGCTACGATGAACGAAGCCAAGCGAACAGCAAACAGCGGACGGCAAGCCGACATGATCGCTCCTACGATGACCGGGAGCGGCGAGGGTAGCACAGCCCTACACCACGCCCGGCCAAACAAAAATGTAATGCCCGTAACGGGCGAACTCTACGATCGGACCCCAATCTGCCAATTCCACGGGTAAACACGGGCCTCCAGCGCCATTGACGGACCTTTTTGGTTTGTTAGCATTCCTAACACCGTAACGGACGTTACAACTCGTCGTTGCATACGCAACGGTACGTCCGCCAATCGAAAGGGCATCATGGTGAGCTCATCCGTGAGAGTGCTACTCCAGCACAAGCACGACACGTTCACCGTAGCAGAGAAACGGGTCATCGGCGTCTTACTCGCCAACTACCCAAGCGCGGCCCTGACTTCGATTTCGAATCTCGCCTGCCAGGCCGGCGTCAGCGACCCGACCGTGCACCGGCTCGTGGTCAAGCTCGGCTTCGAGGGCTACCCCGAATTCCAGAAGGCGTTGCTCGCCGAGGTCGACGAGCGCATGAACTCGCCGCTGTCGATGCTCGAAACCGCCGCCTACGCACAGAGCGCCGTCGACCTCGACAAGGCCATGCTGGGCAGCCTCGCGGTATCGGTCGGCAAGACGGCCGAACATGCAACGCGTCACGACTTCGAGCAGGCCGTCGCGCTGCTGGCCGACATGGGCCATGCCGTCTACTGCTGCGGCGGACGTGCCAGCGGCTTTCTGGCATCGCGGCTCGTGACGCTTCTGTGTCATCTGCGCCCGCGTGCCCGGCACATCGAGCCATCGCTCGAGCGTGCGCACGAAGTACTCGTCGATATCGACGCGGGCGACGTGCTCGTCGTCTACGACTATCGCCGCTATCAGGAGAGCGTCGTGCAGTTCGCGCAGGCCGCGCATGCGCGCGGCGCGCGGATCCTGCTGTTCACCGACGAGTGGCGCTCGCCGATCGCATCCTTTGCCGAAACGGTCCTGGTCTCGTTCGCACAGACAGCCTCACCGTTCGATACGAAGGTGCCCGCGCTTGCGCAAAGCGAATCGCTGATCGCCGCGCTCGTGCAACGCCTGCCCGATCAGGCCAAAGCGAGGCTTCAGAGAATCGAGGCGCTCAGAAGCGCCGACGTCGACCTCCCCGCCAAAGCATGAGCCATACGTTTCCCCCACTCACCCGCCCCACGACACGACCCCGAACGCGCCTATGAAACCCAACGCCCTCCTCACCGCACTGGCGGCCGCCCTCGCCCTCGGCACCTGCGCCACCGACGCGGCGCTCGCCGCCTCCCGTCCAGCTGTCGAAGCACGCAACGGCATGGTCGTCACCTCGCAGCATCTCGCCTCGCAAGTGGGCGTCGACATCCTCAAGATGGGCGGCAACGCCATCGATGCGGCGGTCGCCGTCGGCTACGCGCAGGCAGTCGTGAACCCGTGCTGCGGCAATATCGGCGGCGGCGGCTTCATGACGATCCACCTCGCCGACGGCCGCGATACGTTCGTCAATTTCCGCGAGACGGCGCCGGCCACGGCCACCGCGAACATGTATCTCGATGCGAACGGCAACGTGAAGAAAGGCGCGAGCCTGTACGGCTGGGCTGCGGCGGGCGTGCCGGGCACGGTTGCTGGGCTCGACCTCGCGCAGCGCAAGTACGGTCACCTCACGCGCGCGCAAGTGATGGCGCCCGCGATCCGCCTCGCGCGCGAAGGCTTCGTCCTCACACGCGCCGATACCGACATCCTCGATACCACCGTCAAGCGCTTCAAGGACGATCCCGAGGCCGCACGCCTGTTCCTGCGCAAGGACGGCACGCCGTTGCAACCGGGCGATCGTCTCGTGCAGAAGGATCTGGCGAACACGCTCGAGGCAATCGCGAAGAACGGCCCCGACGCGTTCTACAAGGGCAAGGTTGCCCGCGCCGTCGAGACCGCCTCGAAGGCCGGCGGCGGCCTGCTGACCGCCGCGGACTTCGCCGCGTACCACGCGACCGAAACGGCACCGCTCAACTGCGACTATCGCGGCTACACGTTCATCTCCGCCCCGCCGCCGAGCTCGGGCGGCACGACGCTGTGCGAGATCCTGAACACGCTCGAAGGCTATGACCTCAAGGGTCTCGGCTGGCACTCGGCCGCCACCGTGCACTACATGACCGAGGCGATGCGCCACGCCTACGTCGACCGCAACACGCTGCTGGGCGATCCGGCCTTCGTCGACAATCCGCTCGGCAAGCTGCTGAGCAAGCAATACGCGGCCGACATCCGCGCGTCGATCCAACCTGACAAGGCCACGCCGTCGATGCAGCTCGCGTCGGCCAACGTGCTGCCCGAGAAGCCCGAAACCACCCATTACTCGATCGTCGACAGGAACGGCAATGCGGTATCGACGACTTACACGGTCAACGGCCGCTTCGGCGCCGTCGTCATCGCGCCGGGCACGGGCTTCTTCGTCAACGACGAGATGGACGACTTCACCGTGAAGGTCGGCGCGCAAAACCTGTTCGGGCTCGTGCAAGGGCCGAACAACGCGATCGCGCCGGGCAAGCGGCCACTCTCGTCGATGGCGCCTACCATCGTCACGAAGGACGGCAAGGTGTTTCTGGTGATCGGCTCGCCGGGCGGCTCGCGCATCATCACGACCACGCTCGAGACGGCGCTCAACATCATCGACTTCGGCATGGAGCCGCAAGAGGCCGTCGATGCCGCGCGCATCCACGAGCAGTGGCTGCCCGACGAGGTGTACTACGAGCCGTATGGCCTCTCAGCCGATACGCTGAAGCTCTTGACGGGCATGGGCTACAAGCTGGTCCAGCAGACGCCGTGGGGAGCCGCCGAGCTCATCGAAGTGGGCCTGCCGGGGCTTGCCGCCGCCGATTCGGCGAGCTCAGGAAACGATTCGTCCGTCTCGGGCAAGGTTCGTGTGGGCTATTTCTACGGCGCGAACGACGAGCGCCGGCCGGCCGGCGACGCGCTCGGTTATTGATCGAGCGAAGGCAACGGACGGGGTGAAGCGATCGCGGGCTGAACGCCCGCGATCGTTACGACGTCTACTGCTTCGTCAGCTGCCGCGCCCGTAGCCCAGGCGCTCGCAGATGGCTTTGGTGGCCATCGCCGCGTTCAGCGTGTAGAAATGCAACCCCGGCACGCCTTCCTTGACGAGCCGCTGGCAAAGCTGCGTGACGACGTCGAGCCCGAACGCACGGATCGCTTCGCGATCGTCGCCGAAGCTCTCGAGCCGTCGCGCGATCCAGCGTGGCACTTCGGCACCGCACATCTCCGAGAAACGCATGAGCTGCGAGTAGTTCGTAATCGGCATGATGCCGGGCACGATCGGCACGTCGACGCCAAGCTTGCGCGCATCGTCGACGAAGCGGAAGTAGGCGTCGGCGTTGTAGAAGTACTGCGTGATCGCCGAATTCGCGCCGGCCTTGACCTTGCGCGCGAAGTTCTCGAGGTCCTGCCGCGGCGAGCGGGCTTGCGGATGGTACTCGGGATAAGCCGCGACCTCGATCCAGAACCAGTCGCCGTGTTCGGCGCGAATGAAGCTGACGAGTTCCGACGCGTAACGCAGTTCGCCGACCTCGCCCATGCCCGAGGGCAGATCGCCGCGCAACGCGACGATGTGACGAATGCCGTGCTCGCGATAGCGTGCGAGGATCGCGCGCAGGCTCTCCTTCGACGAGCCGATGCATGACAGGTGAGGCGCCGCCTGGAGGCCGTCCTTGCTCATGTCGAGGACGGTATCGAGTGTGCCCTGCTGCGTCGAGCCGCCCGCGCCGAACGTCACGGAAACGAACGACGGCAAGAGCTGCGCGAGTTGCGCGCGTGTGACGCGCAGCTTCTCGACCCCTTCCGGCGTTTTCGGCGGAAAGAACTCAAACGAGATTTCGATGGGGTTCATGGTGATTGAGAACCGGTCCTAGCCGAGGCTGCGATTGCCGAAGATCAGCGCCGACAGCAGCCACGACACGATGCTGTAGAGGATCGAGCCGAAGAACGCCGACCAGAATCCCGAGACTTCGAAGCCTTTGAGCAACGCCGCAGCCATCCAGAAGCACAGTGCATTCACGACCAGGATGAAGATGCCGAGCGTGACGATCGTCACGGGCAGCGTCAGCACGATCAGCACGGGCCGGATCACCGCATTGATGAGCCCGAGCACGAGCGCGACGACGAGCGCGGTACCGAAGCTGCGGATGTGAATCGACGGCACGAGGTACGTGATGATCAACAACGCGAGCGCATTGATCACCCAGGTCAGCAGCACGGTCATGTCAGGCTCCTTTGACGTTGTTCGCGGTTGGCGGACGATGGTACGCGAGAAAGCGATCGTACGGAACGAACGGCTCGGCAAAGGTGCGCTCGCCGGGCCCGCCGTTCGATGACGAACGTGCGAGGCCCGGCGCCGTCGACGCGAGGCTTAGTAACGGTAGTGGTTCGGCTTGAACGGACCGTTCTTGTCGACGCCGATGTAGCCGGCCTGCTCGTCGGAGAGCACGCTCAACTGCGCACCGATGCGCGCCAGGTGCAGACGCGCGACCTTCTCGTCGAGGTGCTTGGGCAGCACGTACACCTTGTTCTCATAGTCGTTGCCGCGCGTGAAGAGTTCGACTTGCGCGAGCGTCTGGTTCGTGAACGAGTTCGACATCACGAACGACGGGTGACCCGTCGCGCAGCCGAGGTTCACGAGGCGGCCTTCGGCGAGCAGGATGACGCGCTTGCCGTCCGGGAACACGATGTGATCGACTTGCGGCTTGATGTTTTCCCACGTGTACTGACGCGTCGACGCGACATCGATTTCCGAATCGAAGTGGCCGATGTTGCAGACGATCGCGTTGTGGCGCATCGCCTTCATGTGATCGTGGTTGATCACGTGGAAGTTGCCGGTGGCCGTCACGAAGATGTCGGCCTTGTCGGCCGCGTACTCCATCGTCACGACGCGATAGCCTTCCATCGCGGCTTGCAGCGCGCAGATCGGGTCGATTTCGGTGACCCACACGGTCGCGCCGAGACCGCGCAGCGATTGCGCGCAGCCCTTGCCCACGTCACCGTAGCCCGCCACGACGGCGATCTTGCCGGCGATCATCACGTCGGTCGCGCGCTTGATGCCGTCGACGAGCGATTCGCGGCAGCCGTACAGGTTGTCGAACTTCGACTTCGTGACCGAATCGTTGACGTTGATCGCGGGGAACGGCAGACGGCCTTCCTTCTCCATCTGATAGAGGCGATGCACGCCCGTCGTCGTTTCCTCGGTCACGCCGCGGATGTGCGCGAGACGCTTCGAGTACCAGGTCGGGTCGATGGCGAGGTGACGCTCGATCGACTTGTAGAGCGCGACTTCCTCTTCGTTGGTCGGCTTGGCGATGACCGCGCGGTCCTTTTCCGCCTTCGAGCCGAGGATCAGCAGCAACGTGGCGTCACCGCCGTCGTCGAGGATCATGTTGGCGAACTCGCCGTTCGGCCATTCGAAGATGCGGTGCGAGAACTCCCAGTATTCGTCGAGCGATTCGCCCTTGAACGCGAACACGGGCGTGCCGCTCTTCGCGATGGCGGCGGCGGCGTGATCCTGCGTCGAGAAGATGTTGCACGACGCCCAGCGCACTTCGGCGCCGAGCGCTTGCAGCGTCTCGATCAGCACGGCCGTCTGGATCGTCATGTGCAGCGAGCCGGCGATGCGTGCGCCCTTGAGCGGCTGCGCCTGCTTGTATTCTTCGCGGGTTTGCATGAGACCGGGCATTTCGGTCTCGGCGATGTTCAGTTCCTTGCGGCCCCAGTCAGCGAGCGACAGGTCGGCAACGACGAAATCTTGGGAAGCATTCGATTCGAAAACTGCGGCGTTCATCACGCCCTCCTTTCTTAAATGGAAAGAAAATAGACGTGAGCGCCGTTCGATGGAGCCGGCTGGCTGGGTCGACATGCGCGACCTGGCTAACCGTCCGATTGAAGTTTCCGAGCCTGGCGGGATGATCCGTCGCAACGCTCCTCGGAAACGGGAGGCATTGTAGCAAAATTGCGAGTTGCGGCACGAGTTGGTTGGCATTGAAGGGAAACTTTTTGTGAGGATGAGAGGCGGACCCGCGCAATCGTCCGATTCGATGAGCGTGAGCGGAGTACCCTCGGTCGCCTCGCCTAGACTGGCTAGCCTGCAACCGGGGAGCGCCATGAAAGTCGTTCGCAGCAAACGTCTCGATAACGTCTTGAGAGACCCTAAGGCCGCCGAGCAGCTTCGCGCCTTTCTCGCATCGGCTTCGCTGGACCAATCGGCTAACACCAACACCGCTATCGATACGCTCGATGCGAATGGCAAACAGGTGCGGTACGTGCCTAAACTTGTTCGCGTCTTCGGTTCCGCCGAATGAATGTCGCCTTCCCGGCTGCATTCGTTTTTTTGCTCATCATTCCCGGTTTCCTCTTTCGGCAGCTCTGCCAACGCAGAGACGTCCGCACGTTCGACCATCGTCCACTGAGCACCGCAGCGCTTCAAGCCCTGTATTGGGCAGCTGTCATCAATTTTGCTGTCACAGCCGCCGTTGGCTTAGCGGGCTATCGCATCGCGGTAGGCGATATAGTGCGATTGCTAGCAGGAGGCTCCACGGCGCTCGCAGAGCTGAGCGACCACCTGGCCTGGCTCAACGACAATCCGCTCGCGGCCCCAGGATATTTCGCGTTGACCAATGTCACGGCATTCATTGCCGCACTCGCGTGGCGTGGATTGATCGAATGGCAGGAGCTCGATCGTAGAGGGAGTTTCCCGTTATGGCATTGGGTACGCGGAGACGCACCTTGGTACTACCTGTTCTCGGGATTGGATCATCGCAACCCACAGGGCATCGATGCCGCGATTGTCGCTGCCATCGTGGAATTCAAGGAGGGGGCATACCTTTACACCGGCGTGCTGCTCGATTACGAAGTTAGCGATAACGGAAAACTCGACCGCTTGCTACTCGGCGAAGCCCAGCGCCGCAAGCTCGAGCGAGATCGTCGCTACATCAGGGCCGTCGGCACATACGTCGAAGACTCGTCGCGCTTTTATCCGATCGCTGGCGATGTATTCGTATTGCGATACGACGAAATCAAGACACTCAACGTCACCTACCTTTCACTCGCCGCCGACGCTTGAGCTGCTGAGCGCTGCGCTGCGTTGCCTGCTCACCCCAGCACCCCACCAATCAACGGTGCCAGCAGCACCATCACGACACCCGCGATCATCATCGTCAGGCTCGCGATCACCCCTTCCTCGCTGCCGAGCTCACGCGCCTTGGCCGTGCCGACCGCATGCGCGGCCGCGCCGAACATCGCGCCACGCGCGAGCCGCGTGCGCAGCGGCAGGAACGCCAGCACGAGTTCACCGAGCAGCATGCCGCAGATGCCCGTCGCGATCACGAACAGCGCAGTCAATTGCTTGGGGGCATGAATCTCATCGGAGACGGCGAGCGCAAACGGCGTCGACACCGAACGCGTCATGAGGCTGCGCGCGACGTCAGGCGAGAGATGCAGCAGCTTGGCGAGCCCGAACGAGCCGCTGACCGCAACGAGGATCCCCACCGCCACACCCGTGGCAAGCGAGATCCAGTGGCGCTTCATCAGCTCACGGTATTCGTAGATCGGCACCGCGAAAGCCACCGTGGCCGGGCCGAGCAGCCACATGAGCCAGCGCGTGTCGGCGAAATAGACGGCATAGGGAATGTGGCCCGCCACGACGATCGCCGCCAGCAATGCCGGCACGACCACGAGCGGCGTCAGCCAAGGCCGCTTGAAGCGCGCATAGAGACGCTTGCCCGCGGCGTACAGCACGATCGTCAACACGAAACAGACGGCCGCCACGGCCTGTGGCTTCGCACTACCGACCGACGCCGGAAACGACGCGAACATCGACATCCCCTCCTTTTCGAATACGACCTGTGCCGCTCAGACCGATACCGGGTGCGTCACGCGTGCGCGCTTGAGCGCGAGCCGGCGCTCGAACCGCACGGCCTGATCGACCGTCAAGGCAACCGCCACCATCACCGTCAGCGTGCCGGTCACGACGACGAGCGCCAGCCGCCAGCCATCGGTCTTGAAAAGGCCGCCGTACTGCACGACGGCCACGGCCGCCGGGATGAAGAACAGCAACATATTCGACAGCAGCCAATCGGCGCCGGCCTTGACCCAGCGCGGCGCAACGCCCCCCGTCACCAGCAGCGCGAGCAGTGCCGCGAGGCCGAGCACGCTGCCCGGCACCGGCAGCGCGAAGTGCCGTGCCGCGAAATCGGCCATCCACCATAACGCACCCAGCAGCGCGCTTTGCGCAGCAACCTGCGCAAGATCTCCCATGCGGTTCATCGTCATGCCCCCCCTTGACTCCATGACGAAATGGTAATGAGACATGACCCATAAATAAAATGACTTAAACTCATCGCCAGCATTCCAATTTGGAACATTTAACAGGGGCACATCATGGAACTGCGTGCGTTGCGCTACTTCGTCGAAGTCGTGCGCCAGCAAAGCTTCACGCAGGCAGCCGAGCGGCTGTTCGTGACGCAGCCGACCATCAGCAAGATGGTCAAGGCGCTCGAGGAGGAAATCGGCGCGCCGCTGCTGCTGCGCGACGGGCGTCAGATGGAGCTGACCGACGAAGGCCGCATCGTCTATCAGCGTGGGCAGGACGTTTTGGCGGTCTACGCGCAGTTGCAGGCCGAACTCGACGACGTCGGCACGCTGGGCCGCGGCGCGCTCACGATCGGCATTCCGCCGATGGGCGGCTCGTTGTTCACGCCTGCGATCGCCGAGTTTCGCCGCCGCTATCCGAAGATCGAGCTCAAGCTGTTCGAACAGGGCTCGCGCGGCATCGAGGCCGCGCTGGCGGCAGGCGAGCTGGAACTCGGCGGGGTCCTGCTGCCCGTCGACGCCCAGGTGTACGACGTACTGCCCATGTCGCTGCAACCGCTGTGGCTCGTCGCGCGCCAGGGTTCGCGCTGGGACGGCGAACGTCAGGTGCGGCTCGACGATCTGGCGATGGAGCCGTTCGTCTTCTACGGCGAGAGCCTGGCGCTCAACGACGTCGTCACGCGAGCCTGTCGCGATTCAGGCTTCTCGCCGACGATCGTCGCGCGCAGCAGCCATTGGGACTTCATGGCCGCGCTCGTGCATGCGGGCGTGGGCATCGCGTTGCTGCCGGCGCCATACTGCCGCCGGCTCGACCCGGCGCATTTCACGTGCCGCCCCATCGTCGAGCCCGAGATCCGTTGGGAGATGGCGATCGCGTGGCGGCGCAACGCCTATCTGTCGCATGCGGCGCGCGCGTGGCTCGAGGTCGCGCGCGAAACGCTGCCGGGCCAGCCAGGCGACGACTTCGTCTACACGCGCGCGGGCAGCGTCGGCAAGTCGCCAGGAGACAGCTGAGCCGCACGGCGCGCGGCCACGATGAAATCGGCTGCGCGTTCGCCGATCATGACGGTCGGGGCGTTCGTGTTGCCGCCGATCAACGTCGGCATCACCGAGGCATCGACGATGCGCAGCCCCTGCACGCCGCGCACGCGCAGTTCGGGATCGACGACGGCAGTCGCATCGTGGCCCATACGGCACGTGCCGACCGGGTGATAAATCGTATCGGCGCGCTGCGCAATGATCCTGCGCAGCGTCGCGTCGTCGGCATCGTGCGGCACGTAAAGCGTGCGCCCGCCTTGCGACGCCAGCGAAGGCGCCGCCAAGATCCGCTGCGCGATGCGCACGCCGCGCAGCAGCAGATCGGCATCGCGCGCATCGGACAGAAAACGCGGATCGATGCGCGGCGGCATACGCGCATCGGCCCCGGCCAGCGTCACGGTGCCGCGGCTCATTGGCCGCAGCACGCACACGTGCAGCGAGTAGCCGTGTCCCCAATGCAGCTTGCGGCTGTGGTCGTCGACGAGCGCGGCACAAAAGTGCAGTTGCAGATCTGGCCGGTCCTGCGACGGCTCGCTCTTGATGAAACCACCCGCCTCCGCCACGTTGCTCGACCACATGCCTTCGCCGCGACGGAGGAACGCCGGCAATTGCGCAAGCATGTTTGCCGTGCCGCGCAACGAATAGCCGACGGGCTGCGTCGACTTCACACGCACATTCAGTGTGAAGTCGACGTGATCGATCAAATTCGTGCCGACGGCCCGGACGTCGCGCAGCACGGGAATGCCGAACGCGCGCAGCATCTGAGCCGGCCCGATGCCGGAACACATCAAGAGCTGCGGCGAACCGAACGCGCCCGCAGCCAGCACCACTTCAGCCCGTACGCGCAGCGTCTCGACGCGGCCCGCCCGCACGATTTGCACGCCACGCGCGCGACGCGAGTCGTCGAATACCACCTGCAGCGCATGCGCATCGGCAATCAGATGCAGGTTGTCGTGCGCGCCGGATGCCGTCTCGTAGAGATACGCGCGCGCCACGCTGCAGCGGCGGCCGTCGCGCTGCGTGACCTGGTAGAAGCCGACGCCTTCCTGGTCCGGCCCGTTGAAGTCCTCGTTCGCACGATGGCCGGCCTCGATCGAGGCAGCGACGAAACGCGTCGAAAACGGATTGCGAAAGCGCAGATCGGAGACTGACAGCGGCCCGCTTGCGCCATGCCAGGCATCCTCGCCGCGCGTATTGCCCTCGGCGCGGCGAAAGTACGGCAGCACGTCGGCCCATCCCCAGCCCGTGCAGCCGAGCGCCGCCCATTCGTCGTAATCGAGTGGATGCCCGCGCGTATAGACCATCGCATTGATCGCGCTCGAGCCACCCATGCCGCGCCCGCGCGGCTGATAGCCGCGTCGTCCGTCGAGCGCACGCTGCGGCACCGTTTCGTAGCCGTAGTTGGTCTTGAACTTGAACGGCACGAGCGCCGCGAGGCCGAGCGGCGTATTGACGAGCCAATTCGTGCGCGTGTGCGGGCCCGCTTCGACGAGCGCGATGCTCGCCTCGGGAAGACGCTCCGCAAGCCGCGCGGCGAGCGTCGCGCCGCCCGAGCCGGCGCCAACGATGACGTAGTCGTATTCCATTCGCTCCTCCAGGCCCGCCTTGTCCGCGCGGACGGCAACCCGCGTCGGGTTCCTCGCTCGGCTTTCAGTGCCTATTTTTTGCGCATTGTAGAGAGGGCTCGATGCCCCGCACGTCCCTATCACGAGAGCGATTCCTCTAAACGGAGGAGGCAGGCCGAACCTATCATGCAAGGGCATTGCAACCGCCCGCGCGGCATGCCGCCATTGCATCCGAACAGCAGGCGGCCCCCGGCAGCCAGGCGGCGCACGCCCTTGGCGCCGACCGTCAAACGCCGGGCGCCGCGCGCGGTCAAAACAATAACCGGTCCATGCTGCATGAGCGTGATGACCAGAGTACGTGCTCTGCATGGGGTAGGAGTAAGTGCTAAAGCACTAACTCCTACCGACAGCTAAAGCGCCAACTCTCGTCGACCGCCGAACAAGTCCCAGTAAGCGCTGAAGCGCTAACTGGGATTAGTCCGGCATGGGATCAGAGGAGATAGTCACCATGAATCCGTTGGCCCCGTTCGCGACGCATGAAGTCACGAATCAGGTTCCCCCGCTCGAGCACTACAACCTCTACACGAGCGATGCAGCACTCACGGCAGCCGTCGAGCGTGAAGGCGCCGCCTGGCACGCCGAGGCGCTCTCGCGCGATGGCGCCCTGCTCGGCACGCCCGACGTGCTGGCGCTCGCTGCGCTCGCCAATCGCCACGAGCCCGAGCTGTCGACGTACAACCCGCGCGGCGAACGCATCGATGCGCTCGAATTTCATCCGAGCTGGCACGAACTGCTCACGCTGCTGCGCCGCGAGGGCCTGCATGCGCTGCCGTTCGAGCAGCCAAGACCCGGCGCAATGGCGGCGCGCTGCGCCGGCTACTTTCTGCATGCGCAGCTCGAATCCGGCTCGCTGTGCCCGCTCACGATGACGTTCGCCAGCATTCCCGTGCTACGCCGCGAGCTGGCGCTGTTCGCCACGCTCGAAGACAAGCTCTATGCACGCGAGCACGACTCGCGCGACGTGCCGCTCGCCCAAAAGCGCTCGATGATGATCGGCATGGGCATGACCGAGAAGCAAGGCGGCTCCGATGTACGGACGAACCAGACGCGCGCCTACGCACTCGATGTCGGCGGACGCGGGGCAGCCTATCGACTCGTCGGTCACAAGTGGTTTTTCTCGGCCCCGCAATGCGACGCACATCTCGTCCTTGCCCGCACGGACGACGCCGAGGGCATCTCGTGCTTCTACGTGCCGCGCTTTGCGCCCGACGGCACACGCAACGCCGTTCGCGTGCAGCGCTTGAAGGACAAGCTCGGCAATCGCTCGAACGCGAGCAGCGAAGTCGAATTCGCCGATGCGTACGGCGTGATGATCGGTGAGGAAGGACGCGGCGTACCGACCATCATCGAAATGGCCAACTACACGCGGCTCGATTGCGTCATCGGCAGCGCAGCGCTGATGCGCGCCGCGCTCGTGCAAGCGATTCACCATACGCGCCACCGCACGGCGTTCGGCCGGCTGCTCGTCGAACAGCCGCTCATGCGCAACGTGCTCGCCGACCTCGCGCTCGAATCGGAAGCGGCCACGCTGCTCTTCATGCGGCTCGCACGCGCGTTCGATGCGCATCTGGCCGCCCAGGCGGCACAAGGCGACGGCGCCGCCGAAAGCGATCTCGAGCGGGCCTGGCGACGTATCGTCACGCCGGCAGCGAAGTTCTGGGTCTGCAAGCGCACGCTCGAATTCACGGGCGAGGCGATGGAAGTGTGGGGCGGCAACGGCTACGTCGAAGAAGGGCCGATGGCACGCTTCTATCGCGAAGCACCGGTCAATTCGATCTGGGAGGGCTCTGGCAACGTGATGTGTCTCGATGTGCTGCGCGGGATCGAGCGCGATCCGCAGGCCGCGCATGCGCTGTTGCGCGAATGGCGCGGCGAGGCGCGCGCACATGCAGCACTGGGCGCGGCGCTCGACGCCCTCGAGGCGACGCTGACCGCCCCCGCCGAGGTCCGTGAGGCCAATGCGCGCCGCCTCGCGCAGCAGCTCGTGCTGTGCGCGCAAGCGGTACTGATGCTGCGCGGCGCACCGGACGCGCACGCCGAAGCCTTCATCGCTACGCGTCTCGCGCCGGGCATGAGCGGCGCACAGCACTGCGGACGCGTCTACGGTACGCTGCCGACCTCGTTCGATCACGCGGCGATCGTCGCGCGTGCCTTCGCATCTTGACGCCGCCAAGAAGAGACGACTCCTCATGAAAAACGATCTGCCCAGCGCCGCCACACTCGAAGAACTGCTGCACACACAGCGGCAAGCGTATCTACGCGCGCCGTATCCGTCGTGGGACACGCGTGCCGCCCATCTGAAGGCGCTGCGTGCGATGCTGCTGGACAATCGCGATGCGCTGGCCGACGCGCTCGATGCCGATTTCGGCCAACGCGCCAAAGCGGAGCTGCTGCTTTCGGAGCTATGGCTCGCGAAGAACGAGATCGATGCCGCGCTCAAGCACGGCAAACGCTGGATGAAGCCGCAGCGGCGCGCCACGGGTATCTGGCTGCGCCCCGCACGTGCTAAGCTCGTGCCACAGCCGCTCGGCGTCGTCGGCATCATCGCGCCGTGGAACTATCCGATCCTCCTCGCGGTGGGTCCGCTGATCTGTGCGCTCGCAGCAGGCAATCGCGCCATGATCAAGATGTCCGAACTCACCCCGCGCACATCGGCGCTGTTCGAGCAGTTGATCGCACGGACGTTTGCGGTCGACCACGTAGCCGTCGTCAATGGCGATGCAGCGATCGGCGCCGCATTCAGCGCATTGCCGTTCGATCATCTTCTGTTCACGGGCTCGACCGCCGTGGGCCGTCGTGTGATGCAGGCCGCGGCCGACAACCTCACGCCCGTCACGCTCGAACTCGGCGGGAAATCGCCAGTCATCGTCGGGCCGCATGCGCGCCTCGATGCCGCCGTCGACAGCATCGTCGCCGGCAAGACGCTCAATGCGGGCCAGACCTGCATCGCGCCCGACTACGTGCTCGTGCCGCGCGGCAGCGAAGCGGCGTTCATCGCGCGAGCCCGTGCGCGCGTCGCGCGGCTGTATCCCGCTTTTGCGCAGAACCGCGACTACACCACGATCGTCTCGGCGCGCCACTTCGAACGCTTGCAGCGTCTCGCCGACGAAGCTGCGCAAGCCGGTGCGCACTTGCATCCGCTGACCGACGCGCTACCTGACGCGACACGCCGGCTGTTCCCACCGAGCATCGTCACGCAAGCGCCCGACTCGTGCGCGCTGATGCAGGAAGAGATCTTTGGCCCGCTGCTGCCGCTCGTGCCTTACGACACGCTCGACGATGCGATCCGCTACGTGAACGCGCGCGAGCGCCCGCTGGCGCTGTATCTGTTCGACGACGACCGCATCGCGATCGAGCGCGTCCTGCACGAGACGATCTCGGGCGGCGTCGCCGTCAACGAAACGCTGCTGCACATCGCCTGCGAGGGCCTGCCGTTCGGCGGCGTGGGCGCAAGCGGCATCGGCGCCTACCACGGCTACGAGGGCTTCATGACGTTTTCGAAGATGAAACCCGTGCTGATGCAGGCGCGCTTCAATGCCCGCGCGCTGCTGTTGCCGCCTTACGGGCGGCGCTTCGACGCGTTGATGAAGCTATTGCTCAAGTGGTGATAGGGCGCTGCGGTCCGCCCGAAGCCCATCCCGGGCCGGGCCGCTCCGCGCCTCGCCTCAAACGGGCCACAACGGCCCTTCCTGCATCGCACCGATCTGCTCGCGCAGCTCGAGCACGCGCGCTTCCCAATAGCGCTGCGTGTTGAACCACGGGAACGCAGCCGGGAATGCCGGGTCGTCCCAGCGCCGGGCCAGCCACGCGGCGTAATGGATGAGGCGCAGCGTACGCAGCGCCTCGATCAGATGCAGTTCGCGCGGCTCGAATTCGCAGAAGTCCTCGTAGCCCGCGAGCAGGTCGGTCAGCGCGCGCGAAGCACCGGCGCGATCGCCGGGCAACAGCAGCCACAAGTCCTGGATGGCGGGCCCCATGCGGCTGTCGTCGAAGTCGACGAAGTGCGGGCCGCCGTCGGTCCACAGCACGTTGCTCGCATGGCAGTCGCCGTGCAGGCGCAACGACGTCACATCGCCGGCCGCTTCGAACGCACGCTCGACGCCTTCGAGTGCCAGCGCCGATGCGGCCTCGTAAGCCGCACGCAGATCGGCCGGTACGAAGTCGTGCGAGAGCAGAAACTCGCGCGGCTCATGGCCGAACAATTGGATGTCGAGCGAGGGGCGCGCACAGTACGGCGTACGCCGGCCGATCGCGTGAATACGGCCGATGAAGCGGCCCATCCACTCGAGCGTGTCGCGCCGGTCGAGCTCGGGCGCGCGGCCGCCGCGCCGCTCGAACACCGCGAAACGGAAACCGTCGAAGGGATGCAGCGTACGGCCGTCGATCTCGCGCGCGGGAACGGCCGGGATCTCGTGGGCGACCAGCTCGGCAACGAACGCATGCTCTTCGAGAATCGCTTCATCGGACCAGCGGTCGGGCCGATAGAATTTCGCGATCACGGGCGGGCCGTCTTCGACGCCGACCTGATAAACACGGTTTTCGTAGCTGTTGAGCGGCAGCAGACGCCCGTCGGTGCGCACACCGGTGACGGCGAGCACGCTGTCGAGCGCATCGAGCACGCATTCGGGCGTGAGTCGGGTGAAAGGGTGCGCGGCAGGCGTGCCGCGCTCGTCAGGGGAATCGAAGGGTAGATCGTGCATGCCCGCATTGTGCCGCAATGGCCGCGGACCGGCATCCCCGCTTGCGGGCGGGTGCGATACGTTGGAGCCTGCTCGTGCGAATGACGGCCCTAGTGCATCAATGCGCCCGCGGGCTGGCTCACGAGCGTGCCCGTGTCGATGAGGTCTTCGAGGAAGAAGGGTTCGGTGTTCAGTTGCAGTGATGCGCCGGGCTCGCCCGCGTACCAGGCGACCATCGCCATGTCGCCCAAAATGCGCATGACGATTCCGCGCGCGCCCGCAGGCACTGCGATGTGCACCGACCTGACGATCGAACCGACTTGCATGATGTTTCCCCCGTTTCGAATGGTGGGTGGTGAGTTAGTCGCCATGAGACCACATATGGCCCGATGGAGCGGCAGACGGCACGTTCTTTCGAAGTACCGCCGCACACCTCAATTGTTCACCGATTGGCCCGTCCGGCAAAGTGAAAAGAGGAGGCCGATCTGCCGCCATTTCATCCGATCATGCTTACGAAAGCCTGACTGTCCGAGAAGGTCTGTCCAATAATTGTAGGAGCTAGTCGTAAGACCTAGACCGACCGCACGCGGTAGCATTGCACTATGTGCAGGCCCGTATGCGTCTCGTCGACCGCAGTGGGATAGGAGAACCAGCCATGAGCCGTCTATTGCAACGCGCCAATACGCTTGCCGCATGGGTCGGCGCAGCCGGGATGCTTGCCGCGCTCGGCATGCTCGGCGCCTGCGCGGCCGGGCCGGACTCCGACTATGTGAAGCCGACAGCGACGACGGCCTCCACGCCGAAAACGGCAGAGCCCGAAAACGATGCTCAGCCGGGTGCGCCGAACACCGCTCCGGCCCCAGCTCCCGCAACGCCCACCCCTAACCCGGCGCAGTCACACGGCTGACACCGAGGCGCATGCCGGGACCCTCAAGGCGCATATCGCAACCGTCTCCTATACTCGACCCATGTGCGCACGGCGCATGGCGCCGCGCGGCGACCGATAAGGAGGAGGAGACGAGTATGACGACGTACTTCACCGTCAGTGATTTCATCCTGGTCATTCCGATGGCCCTTGCCGGTGCGCTCTTTTTAGGGGCGCTCCCGACATCGTCGACGTTGATGCACAACGTCCTGCGCGTGCTCGGCGCGCTGCTCGGCGTGGCCTTCGCCGTCGTGCTCGTCGAAGGATTGCCGACACTGATGTAGCGCTGGCGCCCCCCATTCACGAGAGCCACTCCCCGTCAGATCGGCTGATCGGTCGACGGCTTCTCCCACAAATTGATTCCGCCTTCGGTCGCATAGCGATCGATTTCGGCGAGCTCGTCGTCGGAAAACGCGAGTTGCTGGAGCGCGCCGACGTTCTCGCGCACCTGCTCGGCCCGGCTTGCGCCGATCAGCGCCGACGTCACACGCGCATCGCGCAGCACCCATGCCAGCGCCATCTGCGCGAGACTCTGCCCGCGCCGCTGCGCAATCGCATCGAGCTTGCGGACATGCTCGAGGTTCTCGCCGCTAAGGTGGCTTTGGGCAAGCGAGTCACCGCCCGGTTTGTTGACGCGCGCGTCGAACGGCACGCCTTGCAGGTACTTCGACGTCAATAGCCCCTGCGCCAACGGCGTGAACGCAATGCAACCCGTGCCGAGCTCGCCGAGCGTATCGAGCAGTTCACCCTCGACCCATCGGTTCAGCATGTTGTAAGCCGGCTGATGAATGAGCAACGGCACCTTGTAGTCGTTCAGCAGCTGCGCCATGTCGCGCGTCTTGCCGGCCGAATACGACGAGATGCCCACGTAGAGCGCCTTGCCCTGCTGCACCGCACTCGCGAGCGCGGCGGCCGTTTCTTCGAGCGGCGTCTCGGCGTCGAAACGATGCGAATAGAAGATGTCGACGTAATCGAGCCCCATGCGCTGCAAGCTCTGATCGAGGCTCGCGAGCACGTACTTGCGCGAACCGCCGCCTTGACCGTACGGCCCGGGCCACATGTCCCAGCCCGCTTTCGTCGAGATCACCAGCTCGTCGCGGTACGGGCGAAAGTCCTCTTTGATCAGGCGTCCGAAGTTTGTCTCGGCGCTGCCGTAGGGCGGACCGTAGTTGTTCGCGAGGTCGAAGTGCGTGATGCCGAGATCGAAAGCCGTGCGCAGGATCTCACGTTGCGTCGCAAGCGGCGTCGTGTCGCCGAAGTTGTGCCACAGGCCCAGCGACAGCGCCGGCAGCTTCAGCCCCGATCGGCCGCACGTGCGGTACTGCATGTCGGAATAGCGGTTTTGAGCGGCTTCATAGGCCATAGGAATCCTCGATCAGAAGCGAGAAGAAGTGCGCCGCTCTGGCGCACGCCGGCGCATCACATGAGCCGCACCTCGGGCTTGGCCGCCGAACGCGTGCCAGGCAGCGGCACATTGCTGGCCCCGTGGTACGTGAACACGAGCGAGAACTTCACGTCGTCGGTCAGGTTCTGGCCGGCCGAATGCAGCGTATTGCAGTGAAAGAAGACGACGTCGCCCGGCTGTAGTTCCGGCGATACGGCCGTATGGATCAACGCCTGGTTCTCAGGCAGATCGGCGCGGAAGAACTTGGACTCGTCGAACCGCTCGGACGTGAACGTCATCGTGTGCGAGCCGGGCACGAACCATAGCCCGCCGTTGTTGACGAACTCGGGCCCGAGCGCGAGCCATGTCGAGACGAGATCGTCGCGCTCGAACGACCAATAGCGGGCGTCGCGGTGCCAGCCCGTCAGGCTGCCGTACGCCGGGTGCTTCGTCATCATGCAATTGTGGTGCGCGCGCGAAAGAACCGGCGCCTCGCCGAAGTACAGCTCCATCCAGCCCTTGATCTCGGGCGCCGTCGCCCATTCGCGCATCAGCGCATCGCGCGTGTACGCATCGAGCAGACGCCGCACCGTATGGCCGCCCGGTGCATGCTTCGATTCCGGCGCCCCCGGATAGCGCAAGTCGGCCTCGAATTCGACCGGCTGCCCGGCCTCCTGCAATTGCTGCAGCGCGACAGCTCTGATCGCCGCGCAGCGTTCGGGCGACACGAGCCCCGGCACTACAACGAAGCCGCGTTCCCGCAGCATTTCCACTTGTTCTTTTTTCGAATGCTCTGACATGAGACGGTCCGTTCGGAGAAGCAGGTAAGCAGGTTTGGCCGAAACGGCTCATTGTAAAGCGCACGCGAACGATGCGTCGGCGCACCGCGCCAGGGCATCCCCGTTTGGGGGCACGCACGACTTACGCGCGTCACGAATCGCGTGTAGGCTGCCATGCATGTCGACTGCCACTGCCGATGGCGCGCCGCGCTCGCGCGCCGTCGCCGCTTCATCCGATTTCTCGCTCCCAAGCCCGCGCTCGCGCCGCGATGGCACGCTTGCTGCACCGCTGGCTGCGCCCCGCACGACTTGCGACACCGCTTCGCTCCCTTTCTACCATGCATAGACGTTTCGCTTCCCGCCTCAAGCACATCGCCCTTATCGCGGCCCGGCCCGCTCGCCGTCGCACGGTGCGCGCGCTGCGTCACCATGTCGCCCGTACCCGTCGTCTGGCCGAGGCGCGCACGCCCGCGCAAGCGCCAAACGGCCTGCTGCGCGCGTGGCTCGATACGCTGATCTCCGCGCTGCGGATGAAAAACGGCGCGCGACGGTTTTCGCTGCGCTCGCTGTTGCGCAGCAGCTTGCATCGACGCGCCACGCTCGCATCCAGCGCTACGCCGCAGCGTGCGTCGAACCGGCGCCCGCGTCGACTCGCCACGAGCACGGGCTGGTTCGCCTTCGGCACACGCTGACACAGCAAGCAGGCCCTAAAAGCCTGCGGGCGGGGTGGTGACGCGACGTAAAATCGCGCGGACAAGCCTGCCGATAACGGAACCACGATGCATCCGCCCCCCCAAAACGAGCGCTCACCGAAGCGCAAGTCCCCCTCGAAGCGCACGCTGAACATCCTGACGGCACTCGTAGGGGTCGCCACGCTCGCGCTTGGCATCGGCTGGCTCGTCTACAGCTGGATCACCGATCTCGAAGTGCCTTACTTCGCCATCCCGCTCGTGTTGTGCATGCCCGTCATCGTGGCCGTCGCGTTTCGCAACTGCTGGGATTAGCCGGGCCATTCCTCAACTCGCCCCCGTTGTTCGGAGCAGTACGCGATTGACACTGCGTCGAGCCGACCACCCCATGCCGACAACATCGCCTCGCAAAGAGCGATCGAACGCCGCCATGGCGTGCTGATCGAGCACGTTCGAAAGAACCCCGCGTACAGCGGACACGAAGCGCTGCGCTACCGCATTACGTTGAACTCCGAAGCTTCGTAGGCCGGGGCGCGCCGAGCGCCGCTGCCCTGCTCACGCCGCATACGTTGAACGAATCGCGTCGCTATACTCGTCGCGACCAAGTTCAACAAAAAAAAGGAGGTCCCGATGCAAGACACCACGTTGCTCGTGTTCGCTGCCGTCTCCCTTGTCAGTACCGCGATGCCGGGCCCGACTGTCCTTCTCGCGCTCGCGAACGGTTCGCGCTATGGGGTGCGCCGCGCGGCCTACGGTTTTGCAGGGGCCGTCGCCTCCGATTTCGTGCTGATTCTCGCGGTGGCGGCGGGGCTCGGCGCACTGCTGGCGGCCTCCGCGTTCTGGTTTAACGTCGTCAAGTGGGTCGGCGCCGCGTACCTCGCCTACGTCGGTATCCGCCTGTTGCTGTCGAAAGGTTCATTCGACGCCGCGACCGAACAGGCAGAAAGCGCGGGCGCCGCCAACCGCACGATCTTCCTCAAGAGCTTCCTGACGGCCATCACCAACCCGAAGGGCTATCTGTTCTTCTCCGCGTTCCTGCCGCAATTCATCGCGCCGTCGCAGCCGCTCGCACCGCAATACGCGACCCTGGCCGTGACGTTCGCGCTGGTCGATCTCATCGTCATGTCCGGCTACGCGCTGCTCGGCGCGCGAGCGATCCGCCTGCTCAAGCAAGCGGGCGCGCGCTGGCTCGAGCGTCTCTGCGGCGGCATGCTCGTCGCACTGGCCGGCTCGCTGGCGCTTTATCGCCGCCACGCCGCCTAGCGTCGGCGCAACCCGCGGCTCGAGCAAGTGGCGGGTTGCGCCGTTCAAGTTCGTGCCACCTTTGCCGTAATGCATGGGCAGTCCCGCCGGGCGCCGACGTCACCTTGTTCGATGGTCGGCGCTCTCGAACAAAACGAGAAGCGGATTTACCACATGCATATCGTCAAGCGCTTGATCGCCATTGCCTGCGTCGCGGCCGGCACGCTGCAGCTGACCGGCTGTATCGCCCCCAAGCTGTACGTCGACCCGGCACTAGGCGAGTCCCATGCCGCCGACCTCGTCAAACCGCAAGACCCGCAGCCGATCCAGATGCTGTTCGAGTTCCGCACGAAGGGCAACGCCAATGCGGCCGTGACCGAGAGATGGCGCCCCTACATCCAGCAGCAGGTCGAGCAATCGGGCCTGTTCAGCAAAGTGTCGAACGAGCCGGTGTCCTCGGGCCGCAAGCTGATGATCTCGATCGACAACGTCCCGCTGACGCCCGACGCGTCGCAGAAGGGCTTCACGACGGGCCTCACGTTCGGGCTCGTCGGCACGACCGTAACAGACGGCTACGTCTGCAAATTCAGCTATCTCGAGCCTGGTCACGACACCGTCACCAAGGAAGTACACCACGCGATCCACGCGACGATCGGCAACGAGAAGAGCCCGACCGGCCTCGCGCCGCTGCCGCCGCAGCAGGCCATCGAGACGGTGTTCCGTCAAGTCGTCGGCAAGGGTCTCGAGGAAATCGATCAGGCTTCGGACATCGCCAAATGAAGCGGCCCACGTCGATGCTTGCGCGCGCCGCGCGCGGACTCGCCATGCTCGCGGCCGGTGCAGGCCTATTGGGGCTCACCGGCTGTGTGACCCAGGAGCTGCACCCCTATCAGGTCAGCGTCGCGAACCAGGAGGTGCTCGCACAGTTGCCGCATGCAGCGCACTATCGCGTCGCGCCGGGCAGCGATCATGCCGACGTCCAGAACAAGGTGCGCGCCTATTACTTCACGACGCCCAAAGGCGAGACGTGGGCTGCCTATCTCGACGACGGCATCCGCAACGAGCTGACGACGGCCGGCAACTACGATGCGAATGCCTCCGAGTCGATTCAGGCAACGCTGCTGGCCGTGCACCTGGCCGACGGCCATGCCGATCTCGCGGCGCGCTTCGTCGTCACGCAGGGTAGCGACGTGCGCTACGACAAGGTCCTGCATGCGAAATCGCGCTGGCGCTCCTCGTTCGTCGGCAGCATCGCGATTCCGGCCGCTTACGTCGGAGCCGGGTCGATCTTCCAGGATCTGCTGAACCAGTTCTTCACCGATCCGGACTTCACGAAGCTCGCGTCCTAGCGGTCCTAACGGCCACAGCGGCTTCGCTTGCCGAAACCTCAATCGACGGCCACAAAAAAACCCCCGGCAAGCTGCTGCCGGGGGTGTTTGACTTGAAGCTCGATGGCGCTCGCTGAGCGGCGCCCAACGATCAAGCGACTTCCGCGATCGCCGTGGTGCCTGCCGCTTCGGCAAGCGCGAGCGCCTTGTCGGTCGCTTCCCACGAGAATTCCGGCTCTTCGCGGCCGAAGTGACCATAGGCAGCCGTCTTCTCGTAGATCGGGCGCAGCAGGTCGAGCATCTGGACGATGCCCTTCGGACGCAGGTCGAAATGCTCGCGCACGAGGTCGGTGATCATTGCATCGGACACGCGGCCCGTGCCGAACGTGTTGACCATGACCGACGTCGGCTGGGCCACGCCGATCGCGTACGACACCTGGATCAGGCAGCGCGAGGCCAGGCCCGCGGCCACGATGTTCTTCGCCACATAGCGGCCTGCGTAAGCTGCCGAGCGGTCGACCTTCGACGGATCCTTGCCCGAGAACGCACCGCCGCCGTGCGGAGCTGCGCCGCCGTACGTGTCGACGATGATCTTGCGGCCCGTCAGACCGCAATCGCCTTGCGGGCCACCGATCACGAAACGACCGGTCGGGTTCACGAGGAACTTGATGTCGCCCTTGATCAGTTCAGCCGGCAGCGTCGGCTTGATCACTTCTTCGATCACGGCTTCGCGCAGCGCCGACAGCTCGATATCCGGCGCGTGCTGCGTCGACAGCACGACGGTGTCGATCGAGTGCGGCTTGCCGTCGACGTAGCGCACGGTCACTTGCGACTTCGCGTCGGGGCGCAGCCAGGGCAGACGGCCGTCGCGGCGCAGGCTTGCCTGGCGCTCGACGAGGCGGTGCGACAGATAGATCGGCAGCGGCATCAGCTCGGGCGTTTCGTCGCATGCGTAGCCGAACATCAGGCCTTGGTCGCCGGCGCCTTGGTCGAGGTTGTTGTCGTGCGCGCGATCGACGCCCTGGGCGATATCGGGCGATTGCTTGTCGTACGCGACGAGCACCGCGCAGCCGCGGTAGTCGATGCCGTAGTCGGTGTTGTCGTAGCCGATGCGCTTGATCGTGTCACGCGCGATCTGGATGTAGTCGACATTGGCCGTCGTGGTGATTTCACCGGCCAGCACGACGAGACCCGTGTTGCACAGCGTTTCGGCGGCGACACGCGAGTATTTGTCCTGCGCAAGGATGGCGTCGAGGATGGCGTCCGAGATTTGGTCGGCGACCTTGTCGGGATGGCCTTCGGAAACAGATTCGGACGTAAAGAGATAGTCGTTTGCCACGTTTGCAGACTCCATGGTTACGGTTGTTGGCTTCACGTAGCCAGCTTCGTGGAGTCTGAAGCGGCGACGCTTTAGCGGATTTCATTACCGCGGTGAGCGCTACTGGCGCTCGGCGGCTTCGCCCCGCAAGTTGTCTATTAACTCGGCGAAGCCCGTATTATAGCGGCTTCTCAAGATTGTCACAGAGTTCGTCGTGTTCGTTCCCCTACCATTTTTAGTCCAAATGCATACGACACATGCCAGTGCCCACCGCACGGCCGGAGCGGCCGCATGCTGACGCGTCTCGGCACGCGGTGCGCCATCGGGCTGCTCAAGCTGTTCGCGCTCCTGCCGTACGGCTTCGTCGCGCGTCTCGGCGACGGGCTCGGCTGGCTGCTCTATCAGATTCCGAGCCGGCGCCGCCGCATCGTGCACACAAATCTCAAGCTGTGCTTCCCCGAGTGGAGCGAAGCCAAGCGCGAAGAGATCGCGTCGAAGCACTTCCGGCACGCCATCCGCGGCTATCTCGAACGCAGCATCCAATGGTTCGGCTCGGCCGAGAAGCTCGAAAAACTCGTGCAACTCGATAGCGAGGTCGACCTGCGTGATCCCGACATGCCGCCCACGCTGCTGCTCGGGTTTCACTTCGTCGGCATCGAGGCCGGCTCGATCTTCATCAACATCGCACTCGACCGGCAGTGCGGCTCGCTCTATCAGCCGATGTCCAATCCGCTGCTCGAGGAAGTCGCGAAAGCCGCGCGCGGCCGCTTCGGGTGCGATATGGCCAGCCGTGCCGACAGCGCCCGCATCGTGCTGCGCTGGCTGCGCGAGCGCAAGCCCGTGATGCTCGGCGCCGATATGGACTACGGCGAGCGCAACTCCACGTTCGTTCCCTTTTTCGGCGTCCAGACCTGCACGCTGACGGCAGTGAGCCGGCTGGCCGCGGTCGGCCGCGCCCAGATCCTGCCCTTCATCGGCGAGGTGCTGCCCGATTACAAGGGTTATCGGCTAAAAGTCTTCAAACCTTGGGCCGAATATCCGAGTGGTGACGACAATGCCGACGCGCGCCGCATGAATGCATTCCTCGAGGAGCAGATCCTGAACTACCCTGAGCAGTACTACTGGGTCCATCGGCGCTTCAAGACGCGGCCGCCCGGCGAGCCCGGCGTCTATTGATCGATTTGCGCGCGGGGACGGCGGCGCCGACATGCGCCGCGCGTCACTTACAATAGCGTCCATCATGAAACTCAAGTTCATCAAGATGCACGGCGCGGGCAACGACTTCGTCGTGCTCGACGGCTACAGCCGCCCGCTTGCGCTGACGAGCGAGCAGGTACGCGCGCTCGCAGACCGGCATTTCGGCGTCGGCGCCGATCAGTTGCTGCTCGTCGAACGGCCGAGCGTCGAAGGTGCCGATTTCAAGTACCGCATCTTCAACTGCGACGGCGGCGAAGTGGAGCACTGCGGCAACGGCGCGCGCTGCTTCGTCAAATTCGTGCGTGACACGCGTCTGACCGACAAGCGCAGCGTGCGCGTGCAAGTGCACAGCGGCCTGATCACGCTGACGATGCAGGACAACGGCGAGGTCGTCGTCGACATGGGATGTCCCGTATTCGAGCCGGCCCGCGTGCCGTTCGACGCAAACGGGCTCGCCGGCCGCCGGGAAGGCGCGGATACAGTTTGGCCGGTCGAAATCGACGGCGCGACACACTGGCTGTCGGTCGTGTCGATGGGCAATCCCCACGCTGTCCAGGTGGTCGACGACGCCGAGCAATACCCGGTCGAGCACGTCGGCCCCGTGCTCGAGCGCCATGCGCGGTTCCCGCGGCGCGTCAACGCCGGCTTCATGCAGATCGTCTCGCGCCACGAAATCAAGCTGCGCGTGTTCGAGCGCGGCGCCGGCGAAACGCTGGCGTGCGGCACGGGCGCATGCGCGGCAGTCGCCGCCGGCATCCGGCGCGGCCTGCTCGATTCGCCCGTGACCGTCCATACGCACGGCGGCAAACTCACGATCGCCTGGGACGGCGCGCGCGACGAAACATCCGCGCTCACGATGGCCGGCCCAGCCGTCACCGTGTTCGAAGGCGAGATCGAGCTCGCCGACTGACGCGCGAGCGAGTGCCACCCACCGCCTGCCCCCGCATTCTTATAGCCGACACCCTCATGAACGATCGCGAAGTCGCCGAATACCTGCTTGCCAACCCCGAGTTCTTCTCGCAGCATGCCGAGCTGCTCGCCACGATCCGCCTCGCCAATCCGCACGGCAAGGCGGCCGTCTCGCTGCAAGAACGGCAGATGGACATCCTGCGCGATAAGTACAAGGTGCTCGAGCGGCGCCTGGCCGAGCTCATGCGCTATGGCCACGAGAACGACAGCATCGCCTCCAAGTTCAACCGCTGGACCGCGCGCGTGATCGCCGAACGCGATGCCCACGCGCTGCCGCGCACGATCACGCAAGGCCTGATCGAGAGCTTCGACGTGCCGCAAGCGGCGCTGCGTCTGTGGGAAGTGGCGGAGCCGTACCGTGAGGCCGACTTCGCGCGCCATGTCGGCGAAGAAGTGCGCCTGTTCACGAATGGCCTCGCGGCGCCGTACTGCGGCGCGAATTCGGGCTTCGAAGCCGCGCAGTGGCTCGCGACGAACGCCCCCGTGGCGGTCGCCACGGCCGACGGCAACGAGGTGGCGCCGCTCGACTCGGCCCCTCAGTCGGTGGCGCTGCTGGCGCTGCGCGACCCGCAGGCAGGCCCTGACGCGCCCGCGTTTGGCCTGCTCGTGATGGGCTCGCCCGATCTGCGGCGCTTTCACGACGGCATGGCGACCGATTTCCTGACGCAGATCGGCACGCTCGCCAGCGCGGCGCTGAGCCGACTGCTCACGCACTGAGCGCAAGTCACGAGCCGTGCCTCGCGCCATCGTCCCTTCGATCGAGATCCCTTCGTGCTTGCGGCCGACTCCGAGCTGATCACCTCCTATCTCGCGAGCCTCGAACACGGCCGCCGGCTGTCGGCGCATACGCTGCGCAGCTACACGCACGAACTCGAGGCGCTCCACAAGCTCGCCAACGGCCGGCCGCTCGCGAGCCTGACCGTCAATGACATGCGTGGCGCCGTGGCACGCGCGCACGCAGGCGGCCTGTCGGCGCGCTCGATCGCGCACCGTTTGTCGGTCTGGCGCGCGTTCTACCGCTGGCTGGCCGAGCGCGTCGAACTTGCCGCGAACCCGGTCGCCACGGTACGCGCGCCCAAACAGCCGAAACGCCTGCCGAAGGCGCTGTCGGTCGACGACACCACCGCGCTCATGGAAGCCCCCGTCGCCGGCAACACCGAGGGCGTGCGCGACCACGCGATGCTCGAGCTGTTCTACTCGTCGGGGCTGCGACTGTCCGAACTGGTCGGGCTCGACGTGGCATTTGCCGAGGCCGATGGCTATCGGTCCGCGGGCTGGCTCGACTTGGCTGGCGCGGAGGTGACCGTGCTCGGCAAGGGCAAGCGCACGCGCACGGTGCCGGTCGGCCGCAAAGCCGTCGAGGCCCTGCAAGCATGGCTCGCTGTGCGCAGCGAGTTCGTGAAGCTCGACGCCCATCCGTTGTTTCTGTCGGTGCGCGGCGCGCGCCTGTCGCCGAACGTCGTGCGCGAGCGCGTCAAACGCGCTGCGCTCGTGGCCGGGATCCCGGCCAACGTGCATCCGCACGTGCTGCGCCACTCGTTCGCCACGCATCTGCTGCAATCGAGCGGCGATCTACGCGCCGTACAGGAGCTGCTTGGGCACGCCAGCGTGTCGGCGACGCAGATCTATACGTCGCTCGACTTCCAGCATCTCGCGCAGGTCTACGACACTGCACACCCGCGTGCAAAGAAGCGCGATTGACGCGCATCCGCGCGCATCGCCCGTGCTTTCCAGCGCGAAACCTTGTTTTTTACCTGCTTATGAATACCGTTACGCTCAAACCGTCGAAGGAAAAATCGCTGCTGCGCCGCCATCCGTGGGTGTACGCGAACGCGATCGAGCATGTCGACGGCAAGCCGGCCTCCGGCGCGACCGTCGTCGTCCGCGCCCATGACGGCCGCTTTCTCGCACGCGCCGCGTACAGCCCGCAATCGCAAATCCGCCTGCGCGTGTGGAGCTTCGACGAAGCCGAGCCAATCGACCACGCGTTCTTCAAGCGCCGCGTGCAGCGCGCGATCGCGCATCGCCGCACGTTCGTGCAGGGCACAGGCGCCGTGCGCTTGATCTTTGGCGAAGCGGATGGCCTGCCGGGGCTCATCGTCGATCACTACATCCAAGACGCGCCCGCAGGCAGCGCCGCCCCCGGGCAACTCGTGTGCCAGTTCATGGCGGCCGGCGTCGAAGCGTGGAAGCAGGCGATCGTGACCGCGCTGGTCGGCGCAACGGGCTGTCCGAACGTGTACGAGCGCTCCGACGTGACGATCCGCGAGAAGGAGGGCCTGGCCCAGACGACGGGCGTGCTGGCCGGCGAAGAGCCGCTTGAAACGCTGATCGCGAACGAAAACGGGGTCCGCTACCACGTGGACGTGCGCACCGGCCATAAGACCGGCTTCTACGTCGATCAGCGCGACAACCGGGCGCTCGTGCAGGCCTATGCGCAAGACCGCGACGTGCTGAACTGCTTCTGCTACACGGGCGGCTTCTCGCTCGCGGCATTGAAAGGCGGCGCCCGGCGCGTGGTCTCGATCGACTCGTCCGGCGAAGCGCTCGCACTGGCGCGCGCGAATGTCGAGGCGAACGGATTCGATGCCGCACGCGCCGAGTGGCTCGACGCCGATGCGTTTCGCACGTTGCGCCGTCTGGTCGACGAAGGCGAGCGCTTCGATCTGGTCGTGCTCGATCCGCCGAAGTTCGCGCCGGCGCGCGAGCACGTCGATCGCGCGGCCCGCGCGTACAAGGACATCAACCTGTCGGGCTTCAAGCTGCTGCGTCCGGGTGGCCTGCTGTTCACCTACTCGTGCTCGGGCGCGATCGACGCCGATTTGTTCCAGAAGATCGTGGCGGGCGCGGCCGCCGATGCGCGCGTCGATGCCCGCATCCTGAAGCGCCTCGGCGCCGGGTTCGATCATCCGCTGCTGGCGGCGTTCCCCGAAGGCGAGTATCTGAAGGGGCTGCTGTTGCAAATCGTGTAAGCCGCCCCCATTTGGCGTGCGAACGCGGGCGGTCGCACGGCGACGGCCCCTTGACAGGTATGCTTCACTATTCGTCGAATGCGGCACGCACCGCTCCGACCCCGAATTTCACGGAAAACAGGCGATCCTCATGATTCCAGTCACTATCCTGACCGGCTTCCTCGGCAGCGGCAAAACCACGCTGCTCAAGCGCATCCTGAACGAAAAGCACGGCATGAAGATTGCCGTGATCGAAAACGAGTTCGGCGAAGAAAACATCGACAACGAGATCCTCGTGCAGAACGAGGACGAACAGATCGTGCAGATGAGCAACGGCTGCATCTGCTGCACGATCCGCGGCGACTTGGCGCGCGCGCTCGGCGATCTGGCGGCCCGCAAGCGCTCGGGCGAGATCAAGTTCGATCGCGTCGTGATCGAGACGACGGGTCTGGCCAATCCCGGCCCCGTCGCGCAGACGTTCTTCATGGATAACGAGATCGCCGACGAGTTCCTGCTCGACGCGATCATCACGCTCGTCGATGCCAAGCACGCCAACGCGCAGCTCGACGAGCACGAAGTCGTACAGCGCCAGGTCGGTTTCGCCGATCGGCTGTTCCTGACGAAATCGGATCTCGTCGACGAAGCCGAACTGGACGACCTGCGCCATCGCCTCGTGCACATGAACCCGAAGGCCGCCATCAAGGTCGTGAACTTCGGCGAAGCCGACATCAAGGAGATCTTCGACCTGCGCGGCTTCAACCTGAACGCGAAGCTCGAGATCGATCCCGATTTCCTGGCCGAAGACGATCACGCCCACGCGCACCATGATCATGACCACGGTCACGAGCATGAGCACGGCCACGACCATGAGCATTGCGACCACGATCACGGTCACTGCGCCCACGAAGGCCATGAGCACCATCACCGCCACCACGCGCACCATGACGATCGCATCAAGTCGTTCGTCTATCGCAGCGATCGCCCGTTTGACGCGAACAAGCTCGAGGATTTCCTCGGCGGCGTGCTGCAGATCTACGGCGAGCGCCTGCTGCGCTACAAGGGCGTGCTGTACATGAAGGGGGTCGACCGCAAGGTGGTCTTCCAGGGCGTGCACCAGATGATGGGCAGCGACCTGGCCGCCAAGTGGCTGCCGGTCGAGAAAAAGACGAGCAAGATGGTCTTCATCGGCATCGACCTGCCGCAGGATCTGATCACGGACGGACTCGACGCCTGCCTCGCTTGACCGTAGCAGCGAACGCCCTGCCCGATACGCGGCGGGCGTTCGCTTTTTGGCGGGACGCGAGCTATATTTTCAGGATATTGGCGGGCCTCGACTGGATGTGTCCCTGTTGCGGTCCCAAACGGCGATTCAGTTACAATACGTGCCCGCTGGCGAACGGTCGGCGCACGGCCAGGCACCCGCCACGATGCGCACAGGCACGCCACGGCGCCGGAAAACCTTATCCGGATACGCCGATAAAATAAGCAAGACCAGGGCGAAACATCCGTTGGAACTCCGGTCGAATTGACAAGCGGCCGGCCCGGTTTCGAGAGGCCGCTGCGAAACGGGAAGGAGCAATCCAACACTCGGTTTCCAGAGGAGTTCGGCCCCGCATCGGCGCGCGAGGCGACGCGACGGCCAATTGCCGTACGCGCCAGACGTGTCATATAGCGCCGCTTGCGGGCAACACGAAAGTGCGGGCAATATGTATGGGTTTTGCCCCACATTGAAGAAGCACGCAGATGACGACGAAACGACTCTTGACCGAAGCCGAAATCCTGAAGATGAGCGAGAAGGATTACATGAATGAAGATCAGCTCGCCTTCTTCAAGAACCGGCTCGAACAGCTGCAGGCGGAGATTCTCCGCAATGCCGGCCAGACGACCGAGAACCTGCGCGAAACGGTGATCGTTCCCGATCCCGCCGACCGCGCGACGATCGAGGAAGAGCACGCCCTCGAGCTGCGTACGCGCGATCGCGAACGCAAGCTGCTGAAGAAGGTACAGCAATCGCTGGCGCGCATCGACTCGGGCGACTACGGCTGGTGCGAAGAAACGGGCGAGCCGATCGGCATTCCGCGTCTGCTCGCGCGCCCCACGGCGACCCTGTCGCTCGAAGCGCAGGAGCGCCGCGAACTGCGTCAGAAGCTGTTCGGCGACTGATCGGGCACTTTTCGCGCGGCCACGGCCGCCGCGCGCCTTCACGCTTCTTCGACAGAGGCGCGCGGTTCACCGCGCGCCTTTTCTTTTTCCGCCTGCGGCAACCGATAGCGGCCGAGCCCGATGCGCACCATTGCCGATCGGGGCCTCGTAGCGTATCGATGGCGCCTTTTTCCTGCTCGCCTGTTCCCGCCTGCCCTTGATAAATGAGCGTGCGCCCTAAAATGGACTGGGCGTGCGTAGCATCGAGCGCGCGCCCATCGCGGCGCGGCGCCTCGTCCGCCCACCCGATTCGCTCGCGCGGCGCCAGCGTCGCGCGAGCTCATTAGCTTTCTCAAGGAACGCACCATGGAGCAATTTCACGGCACGACGATCGTCTCCGTGCGGCGCGGCAATCAGGTCGCGCTCGGCGGCGATGGCCAGGTCACGCTCGGCAACATCGTCATGAAAGGCGGCGCGAGGAAAGTCCGGCGCATCTACAACAACAAGGTGCTCGTCGGTTTCGCGGGCGGCACGGCCGACGCGTTTTCGCTGCTCGACCGCTTCGAAGCCAAGCTCGAAAAGCACCAGGGCAACCTCACGCGCGCGGCCGTCGAGCTCGCCAAGGATTGGCGTACCGACCGCATGCTGCGGCGCCTCGAGGCGATGCTGATCACGGCCGACGAGCAGACGACGCTCGTCATCACCGGCAACGGCGACGTGCTCGACCCCGAAGGAGGCATCTGCGCGATCGGTTCGGGCGGCGCTTACGCGCAAGCCGCGGCCCGCGCGCTGGTCGACAACACGGATCTGACGCCGCGCGAAATCGTCGAAAAGTCGCTCGCGATCGCCGGCGACATGTGCATCTACACGAACCATAACCGCGTCATCGAGACGATCGAGTGAGGACACGATGAGCACCATGACCCCCGCCGAGATCGTCTCGGAACTCGACAAGCACATCATCGGTCAGGGCAAGGCCAAGAAGGCCGTCGCCGTGGCGCTGCGTAACCGCTGGCGCCGCCAGCAGGTGGCCGACCCGCTGCGCCAGGAAATCACGCCGAAGAACATCCTGATGATCGGACCGACGGGCGTCGGCAAGACCGAGATCGCGCGGCGTCTGGCCAAGCTCGCCGACGCGCCGTTCATCAAGATCGAAGCGACCAAGTTCACGGAAGTCGGCTACGTCGGCCGCGATGTCGACAGCATCGTGCGCGACCTCATCGAAATCTCGGTCAAGCAGACGCGCGAAACCGAAATGCGCAAGGTCCGCTCCAAGGCGCAGGACCAGGCCGAGGACCGCATCCTCGACATCCTGCTGCCGAGCGCGCGCCCGGTCGGCTTCGGCGTCACCCAGTCGAGCGAGCATGGCGAAGACAGCGCCACGCGTCAGACGTTTCGCAAGCGCCTGCGCGAAGGCCAGCTCGACGACAAGGAGATCGAGCTCGACGTCGAGCTGCCGCAGCTGGGCATGGACATCATGGGCCCGCCCGGCATGGAGGACATGACCGAGCAGATCCGTTCGATGTTCGCGAACCTCGGCGGCGGCAAGAAAACGCGCCGCAAGATGAAGGTCCAGGAAGCGCTGAAGGCCCTGACCGACGAAGAAGCCGGGAAGATGCTCAACGACGAGGAAGTGAAGGCCAAGGCCGTGCAGAACGTCGAGCAGAACGGCATCGTGTTCCTCGACGAGATCGACAAGATCACGTCGCGCAGCGAAACGGGCGGCGCCGAGGTGTCGCGCGCGGGTGTGCAGCGCGACCTGCTGCCGCTCGTCGAAGGCACGACGATCAACACGAAGTACGGGATGGTGAAGACCGATCACATCCTGTTCATCGCGAGCGGCGCGTTCCACCTGTCGAAGCCGAGCGACCTGATCCCCGAGCTGCAAGGGCGCTTCCCGATTCGCGTCGAACTCGATTCGCTGTCTGTTCAGGACTTCGAAGCGATTCTCGTGGCGACCGATGCAAGCCTCGTGAAGCAGTATCAGGCGCTGCTCGCGACCGAAGACGTCGAGCTCGAATTCGCCGAGGACGGCATCCGCCGCATGGCCCAGATCGCGTTCGAGGTCAACGAGCGCACCGAGAACATCGGCGCGCGCCGGCTCTATACGGTCATCGAAAAGCTGCTCGAGGAAGTGTCGTTCGCGGCCGGCAATCACACGGGCCAGAAGGTCGCGATCGATGCGGCCTATGTGAATCGCGCGCTCGGCGAAGTGGCGCAGAGCGAGGATCTGTCGCGCTACGTGCTGTGATTCGCGTGATCGGGTAACCGCACCACGGCACGGCAGCCATGCCGATGCCAAGGCGGGCGGCTCCATGAGCTGCCCGCCTGCCCGGCCTAGCCGCCGCTACGCTGCTCGCAAAACCGCAGGCGATTGGCGAATGGATCGGTCAGCTGCATCTGCTTGCCCCAATCGACGGCCTCCACGGCGGGCTTCGCGTAGGTATAGGGTCGCGACTGCAGGTCGCGGCACAGCGCATCGATATCGTCGACGGGCACGAACACCGTCGAACCCGGCGTCGCATCGCCGTGGTGCTCACTCAAATGCAGCGTCAGTCCGGAGCGGCGCACCTGCATGTAGAGCGGAAAGTCCTTGCCGAATCGATGCTCCCAGTCGAGGGTGAAGCCGAGAAAGTCGAGGTAGAACTCCTTCGCCTTCTCGACCGAAAAGATGCGCAGAACGGGAATCGCGGCGGACAGATGCATTGTCGTTTCCTTCTTTCTATCAGGCTTCGCTCGCATTGGAGCCGCCACGGCAACGGCTCTACCGCTTCTATTCTATACGGCTCGGGTCGTTACTGCTTGACCGGCCGCTTCGCCAGCTTTCTTTGCAGCGTGCGCCGATGCATGTTCAACGCCCGCGCGGTCGCCGAAATGTTGCCGCCGTTCTCGGCCAGCGCACGCTGAATGTGCTCCCACTCGAGCCGCGCCACCGACAGCAACGTCGGGTTCTCGATCGCGGCCTCGGCCTGCTCGACGCTCGCTTCCGTCTCGAGCGCCGCCAGGATCGTCTCGACGTTGGCCGGCTTGGCCAGGTAGTTATCGGCCCCGTCCTTGACCGCCTGCACGGCCGTCGCGATGCTCGCGTAGCCGGTCAGCACGAGCATCCGCGCATCGGGCTGCAGCTCGCGCAGCGGCGCTACGAGGCTCAGCCCCGAATCGCTGCCCAGATGCAGATCGATCGTGACGAAGCCGAAGCGGTGCTGGTTCGCGAGCGTGATCGCGTCCTGCGCGTTGTGCGCCTGATGCACGGTGTAGCCGCGGCGCGTCAGACCTCTAGCGAGGATGCCGGAGAACACCTCGTCGTCGTCGATGACGAGAAAATTCGTTTCGCTCATAGTTCGTTCTCCCTATAGTCGGATGAAGAGGGGGCGACGGGCACGCTAAACACGGCCCGTGTGCCGCGCGGTTCGGCCTCGAGCAGCTCGATCGAGCCGCGCAGGCGCGTCGCCGCCGCGAAGGCCAGATAGAGCCCGACGCCGTGGCCGCCTTGCGTGCTGTCGACGGGTGCCGCGCCGAGCTTCGCGCGCAGCGCGGCCGGAATGCCGGGCCCGTGATCGCGTACCTCGAATTCGATGTGGCCGTCGGTGACGCCGGCGACCAGCGTCACGCGTTCGCGGCTCGCGCGCGCGGCGTTGTCGAGCAGGATCGTCAGAATCTGGCCGACGGCCGAGGTGTCCTCGAGCCACACGTCTTCGCACTGCGCATCGCGCCGCTCGAACGTCACGTGCGGATGCCGCAGTCGCCATTGCTCGCAAAAGCGCGCGAGCCATTCATTGAGCTGCTCGCGGTTCGAGGTCAGCGACGCGCGGCTGCGCAGACGCGCGAGTGCCGACGTGCACAGCGTCATTTGCTGCTCGAGCAGCTCGAGGTCGGCCGCGTACGGCGCGAGATTCTTGTCGCTGGCCGCCGCGCCGCGCAGCTCCTCGGCCAGGATCGCGATCGTCGACAGCGGCGTGCCGATCTCGTGCGCGACCGTGGCCGCCTGCACGCCGAGCGCAACGGCACGCTCGTCGCGCAGCAGGCGCTGCTGCGCTTCCCCGAGCGCCGCATCGCGCTGGCGCAGGGCATTCGACATGCGCGCGACGAACCACGCGATGAGTCCGACGCTCACCATGAAGTTGACCCACATGCCCGTGCGGTAGTAATCGAACAGGTTCGCGGGGTTGTCCAGGTTCAGCGGCACGGAATCGAAACCGAGCGCGATGTAGCAGCACATCGCGAAAATCGCGAGCCAGATCATGTGCCGCCACGGCAGCACGGCCGCCGCGATCGCGAGCGAAGGCAGATAGAGCGAGACGAACGGATTGGTCGTGCCCCCCGACAGGAACAGCAGCGCCGACAACGCACCGAGATCGACCCACAGCTGGCCGAGCAGTTCGAGATTGGTCTCCGGTTGCGCGCTGGCGACACGCACCCATGTGAGCGCGTTGAAAATCACCTCGAGCGCGATCACGAGCAGCATCGCCGGCAGCGGCAGATGCACGCCGATGAACTGCTGCACGACCGCGATCGTGACGAGCTGGCCGATGATGGCAAGGCAGCGCAGCCAGAAGAGATGGCCGAGATTCACGCGGCCGGTACTGTTGTTACGGTGCATCGGAGTGGTTTGACAGCGCGCTCTGGTTCACGTCGGCCGCCGCGAGCTCGGCCGCCAGGCACCCTGGACACAGGCAGGGCATGCCGGGAGCGAGCCGCCCGGCTGGCAGCGCGGGCATCGATGCGCACCAGCACTGACCCGGGGCGGCTCCGCACTCGCAGTCGAACGCGACCGAGCAACGCGGACAGCGTGCGCGCGTGCAGGCAGCCGCGGACGGGTTGGTGGGAGCAATCATGGCGACGACGACGGTGATCGGAACATCCAAAAATAAGACGATGAGCGCATCATGCCAGCGATCGAGGCACGCCGCATGCGCGTTTGGGCCAAAGGTCCGCGGCACACTGTCGCGTGCGACCAAAAACCACGGCCGAGCGTACCAGTCCTGTACAATTCGCCCTGTTTTCGCCCGTTGAACCGTTGCCTGTCAGAGCTTGCCGCCATGTCCGAGCCCATCGACCTCTCCCAGATTGCACCGACCCTGAAAGCCGAAATTCTGGCCGAGGCATTGCCTTATATCCGCCAATATCACGGCAAGACCGTCGTCATCAAATACGGCGGCAATGCGATGACCGAAGAGCGCCTGAAGCAGGGCTTCGCGCGCGACGTGATTCTGCTCAAGCTCGTGGGCATCAATCCGGTCATCGTGCACGGCGGCGGCCCGCAAATCGATCAGGCACTCAAGAAGATCGGTAAGCAGGGCACCTTCATCCAGGGCATGCGCGTGACCGACGAGGAAACAATGGAAGTCGTCGAGTGGGTGCTCGGCGGCGAGGTGCAGCAGGACATCGTCACGCTGATCAATCACTTCGGCGGCCATGCGGTCGGGCTCACCGGCAAGGACGGCGGCCTCATCCACGCGCGCAAGCTGATGATGCCGGACCGCGACAACCCGGGCCAGTACATCGACATCGGCCAGGTCGGCGAAGTCGAGGCAATCAACCCGGCCGTCGTGCGCGCCCTGCAGGACGACGCGTTCATCCCGGTCATCTCGCCGATCGGCTTCGGCGAAGACGGCCTGTCGTACAACATCAACGCTGATCTGGTGGCCGGCAAGCTGGCCGTCGTGCTCAACGCCGAAAAGCTCGTCATGATGACGAACATCCCGGGCGTGATGGACAAATCGGGCAACCTGCTGACCGACCTCTCGGCGCGCGAGATCGACGCGCTGTTCGAAGACGGCACGATCTCGGGCGGCATGCTGCCGAAGATCGCCTCGGCGCTCGACGCGGCCAAGAGCGGCGTGCGCTCGGTTCACATCATCGACGGCCGCATCGAGCATTCGGTGCTGCTCGAGATCCTGACCGAGCAGCCGTTCGGCACGATGATCCGCTCGCACTGAGCACCACATGTGGCGCGCTTTCCCGCGCGCCACGCAGCGTAACCGCCGTCATGCGTACTTCGCCGCCCGTCCGGCGCCGGCCGCGCCCCTCCAAAGCGGGCCCCGTCTGGCTGTTCGACCTCGACAACACGCTGCACCACGCGTCGCACGCGATCTTTCCTGCGATCAACGAGGCGATGACGCGCTACATCGTCGACGCCCTCCAGGTCGAGCGTGCCGAGGCCAACCGCCTGCGCACGCGCTACCTGCGGCGCTACGGCGCGACGCTGCTGGGCCTCACGCGCCACCATCCCATCGATCCGCACGATTTCCTCGAGGCGGTCCATACCTTCGCCGATCTGCGCGCGATGGTGCGGGCCGAACGCGGCATCGCGCGGCTCGTGGCCGCCCTGCCCGGTCGCAAGATCATCCTCACGAACGCGCCCGAAGCCTATGCGCGCGCGGTGCTGGCCGAACTCGGCATCGAGCGCCTGTTCGAGCGCGTGATCGCGATCGAACACATGCGCCGGCGCCACCAGTGGCACGCGAAACCCGATCTGGCGATGCTGCGCCACGTGCTGCGCGGGGCGCACGTGCGGCTCGCCGATGCGGTGCTCGTCGAAGACACGCGCTCGCACCTGAAACGCTACAAGCGCCTCGGCATCGGCACCGTGTGGATCGTGGGCCACCTGAGCGTGCCGCCGCGCGCGGGCGGCGCTCCCGCGCGCATGCCCGGCACCGGGCGGCCACACTATGTCGATCGTCGCATTCGTTCGCTAAAATCCCTCCGACCGGGTCACCATCAGACGGGGCGCACATGCAGCGGATCGAACAGCAGGACGCAGCGGTAGATCGCGACACGCAGACGCAGCAGTCGGCGCGCAGCGCGCGCCCTCCACGCATGAAGCCCGGCGAGCGGCGCGTGCACATCCTGCAGACGCTCGCCGCGATGCTCGAGGCGCCCAAAGGCGAAAAAATCACGACGGCGGCGCTCGCGGCGCGCCTGGGCGTCTCCGAAGCCGCGCTGTATCGCCAATTCGCGAGCAAGGCGCAGATGTACGAGGCGCTGATCAGCTTTATCGAAGAGACGTTTTTCGGCCTCATCAACCAGATCACGGCCAAAGAGCCGAACGGCGTGCTGCAGGCGCGCGCCATCGGCCTCATGCTGCTCAATTTCGCGGCCAGGAACCCCGGCATGACGCGCGTGCTGACGGGCGAGGCGCTCGTCGGCGAACACGAGCGGCTGGCCGAGCGCGTCGCGCAGATGCTCGAGCGCGTCGAAATCTCGGTCAAGCAGTGCCTGCGGCTCGCGCTGTCCCATGCGCGCGAAGCCGAAGCCAAAACCGACGTCGAAGCCGGCTCCGCGCCTGCGCCGCTGCCCGGCGATTACGACCCGGCCGTGCGCGCAAGCCTGCTCGTGAGCTATGTGCTGGGGCGCTGGCACCGCTACGCGAAAAGCGGCTTCGCGCGGGCCCCTGCCGACGACGCCGACGCCCAATTGCGGCTGATTCTCCAATAGCGCGTCCGCAGGTTTTCCGCTATTCTTTGCCGGCTATAGCTCTTGAAGCGTCCGTTTTGACGACGCTTGAGCGGCGCGCCGATTTGTCGACTCGATTGCGGGCGCGCGAACCTTCGCGGTTCACTATAAATGCGGCTAAAGAGGTCGTCAGCCGCGCCCAGTCTTTCCTCCGCGCACCGCCGACACCGTTTAGCCGCCCCTGTCAGAAGGCGGAATGAATGGAATCGATCGGTATCGTCGCTCCACAACGCATGCATTTCAGCGAGCCGCTTGCCATGCAAAACGGCAGCTCGCTGGCCGGCTACGACCTCATGGTCGAGACGTACGGCACGCTCAACGCTGCACGCTCGAATGCGGTGCTCGTATGCCACGCGCTCAATGCTTCGCATCATGTCGCCGGCGTCTATGCCGACGAGCCCAGGAACGTCGGCTGGTGGGACAACATGGTCGGGCCCGGCAAGCCGCTCGACACGAACCGCTTCTTCGTGATCGGCGTGAACAACCTGGGCTCGTGCTTCGGCTCGACGGGGCCCATGAGCGCCGACCCCGCCACCGGCAAACCGTATGGCGCGAGCTTTCCGGTCGTCACGGTCGAGGACTGGGTCAACGCGCAGGCACGCGTGGCCGACGCGTTCGGCATCGAGCGTTTCGCGGCCGTGATGGGCGGCAGCCTCGGCGGCATGCAGGCCCTCGCGTGGAGCCTGATGTACCCCGAGCGCGTCGGCCACTGCATCGTCGTCGCCTCCACGCCGAAGCTGTCGGCGCAGAACATCGCGTTCAACGAAGTCGCGCGCTCGGCGATCCTGTCCGATCCCGATTTTCACGGCGGCGATTACTACGCACACGGCGTCAAGCCCAAGCGCGGGCTGCGCGTCGCGCGGATGATCGGCCACATCACGTATCTGTCCGACGACGACATGGCCACGAAGTTCGGCCGCGCGCTGCGCCGCGAGAACGGCTCGGCGAACAGTTCGGCCGACGCCTACAACTTCAGCTTCGACGTCGAGTTCGAAGTCGAGTCGTATCTGCGCTACCAAGGCGACAAATTCGCCGATTACTTCGATGCGAACACCTATCTGTTGATCACGCGCGCGCTCGACTATTTTGACCCCGCCAAGGCGTTCGACGGCGACCTCACGGCCGCGCTCGCGCATACGCGCGCTAAGTACCTGATCGCGAGCTTCACGACCGACTGGCGCTTCGCCCCGGCGCGTTCGCGCGAACTCGTCAGGGCGCTGCTCGAACACAAGCGCGACGTGACCTACGCCGAAATCGACGCGCCGCACGGCCACGACGCCTTCCTGCTCGACGACGCGCGCTATCACAACGTCGTGCGTGCCTATTACGAACGCATTGCCGAGGAGGTTGGCGCATGAACCCGGTGGTCATCGACTCGCTCCACACCCGCCCCGACTTTCGCGCGATCGCGCGCTGGGTCGAACCGCGCGCGACCGTGCTCGACCTCGGCTGCGGCGATGGCGTGCTGCTCGCGCTGCTCGCCAAAGAGCTGGACGTGAAGGGCTACGGCATCGAGATCAACGACGCGGGCGTGCTCGCATGCGTCAAGCATGGCGTGAACGTGATGCAGCAGAATCTCGAAGACGGCCTGCGGCTCTTCGAGGACGACAGCTTCGATTTCGCGATCCTGTCGCAAACGCTGCAGACGATCCATCAGACGGCCGCGATCCTGCGAGAGACGGTGCGCGTGGGCAAGGAGTGCATCGTGTCGTTCCCGAACTTCGGCTACTGGCCGCATCGCTTCGCGGTACTGCGCGGACGCATGCCGGTGTCTCGATCGCTGCCGTACCAGTGGCACAACACGCCGAACGTGCGTGTGCTGACGATCAGGGATTTCGAGGCGCTCGCGCCCGAGGTCGGCATCGAAATCCTCGACCGCGTCGTGCTGCATGGCGGGCGCGCGGTGCGCTGGGGCGCGAACTGGCGTGGTAGTCTTGCGGTCTACCGGGTCAAGCGCAGCGGTTGAAGGCGCCAAGCGCAACGGCTAAGGCGCTTCTCGCCAGCCGTTCGCCGTCCCGTCGTTTCAAAGAGGCCGATCATCAAACGAGACATGTCCCCCCCGCCGCACGAGCCTGCCGCATTGAGCGCGCACGAAGAGCATCCTGGCTGGCGGGCGTTCCTGAACCGGCACATGCTCATTTGCGTCTTTCTCGGCTTCACGTCGGGATTGCCGCTCTTCACGCTCGTCTACCTCGTGCAGGCCTGGTTGCGCTCCGAAGGGGTCAACCTCAAGGAGATCGGCCTGTTTGCGCTGATCCAGTTTCCCTATACGTGGAAGTTCGTCTGGGCGCCGCTGATGGACCGTTACGTGCCGCGCCTGCCGCTCTGGCGCCCCGGACGTCGGCGCGGCTGGATGCTCGCGACACAGTTGCTCGTGGCCGGGGCGATCGCGTCGCTCGGCTTCGTGTCGCCGCGCGACGCCATCTGGACGGTGGCCGCGCTGACCGCGCTCGTCGCGCTGTTCGGCGCGAGCCAGGACATCGTCATCGATGCGTACCGGCGCGAGTTGCTCGCCGACACCGAGCAGGGGCTCGGCAATGCCGTGCACGTCAATGCGTACAAGATCGCGGCGCTGATACCGGGCTCGCTGTCGCTGATTCTGTCCGATCACCTGCCGTGGCACGCCGTATTCGTCGCAACGGCTGCCTTCATGCTGCCGGGCATGATCCTCACGCTCGTGGTGCGCGAACCGCAAGTGCACGGCGCGCCGCCGAAGAACCTGCGCGAGGCGATCGTGCTGCCATTCAAGGAGTTCGTCGCGCGCGACGGGCTCAAAGCCGCGCTGTTGGTGCTCGGGTTCATCTTCCTCTACAAGCTCGGCGACGTCATGGCGACGACGCTGTCGACGTCGTTCTTTCTCGACCTCGGCTTCAACAAGACGACCATCGGCGTGATCGCGAAGACGACGGCGTTCTGGGCGAGCCTCGCGGGCGGCATCGTCGGCGGTGCCTGGCTCGTGAAAATCGGCATCGCGCGTGGCCTGTGGATCTTCGGCGTCTTGCAGATCGTCTCGACGCTCGGCTTCGCCTGGCTCGCGAAGATCGGCCCGTCGCCGGCCGCGCTCGCATTGATCTACGGCTTCGAGACGTTCGCCACGGGCCTCACGCTCTCCGCGTTCACGGCCTATATCGCGAGCACGACCGATCCGCGCTACACGGCCACGCAATTCGCGCTGTTCACGAGTCTGGCATCGGTGCCGCGTACGCTGGCCTCGGCCGCGAGCGGCTTCGTCGTCGCCCGCATCGGCTGGTTCGACTACTTCCTCGTCTGCGCCGTGCTCGCGGTGCCAGGCATGCTGCTGCTGCCGAAGATCGCCCCATGGAAGGCTCGGGTTTGAGCGCAATAGCCTGCGCCTTGAACCGCCGGTCTTCGCATTGGGCGATTGCCTTCATGCTGGCCGCGGCATCCGCCGTGTCGCTCGCGCCACCTCGTGCCGGCGCGGGCGAAATGCCTGCATCGGCGGTTGCCGCTGGTGCTGCCGCCTCGGCGCCCCCGTATGAGGCGAGCGAGCAGATTCGCTTCGGCAACGGCACCCGGTTTCGCAACTCCATGCCCTCGCCGCTCGTCGAGGCGCGCTCGCTGGCCGATTACGGCCAGCTGCTCGAGCATGCCCAGCAAAGCGGCCAGCTGCTGCCGCCCTCGGATCCGCGCGTGCAGCGCATTCGCGAACTCGTCACGCGCATCGCGCCGTTCGCCGACAAGTGGAACGACCGCGTCAAGACGTGGAAGTGGGAAGTCAACGTCGTGCGCTCGCGCGACACTCGCCTGTACGTTCTACCGGGCGGCAAGGTCGTCGTCTACGGCGGGCTCCTCGATCGCGCGCGGCTCAAGCCCGACGAGCTCGGCATGCTGTTCGGCCATGAGATCGCCCACGCGCTGCGCGAGCAAGCGCGCGAGCGGCTCGTTGCGCAGCAGTCCGCACCGCTCGGCGGGCAGGCGATGTCGCAACTGTTCGGCGTGGGTGAGCTCGGCACAGCCGCAACGGCCGGCGGCGACACGTCCGTTTTCGGCGTGCACGTGCAATACGACGCGACTGACGAGACCGAGGCCGACGTGATCGGCAGCGACATCGCGGCGCGCGCCGGTTTCGATCCGCGTGCGGCCGTGACGCTGTGGGACAAGCTTGCCGCGGCCTCCCGTGGCGAGAAGGCCGGATCGTTCGTCGCGCTGCATCCGTACAGTGCCGCCCGACGGCGCGACCTCGTCAAGCGCCTGCCCGACATGCTGGCGTTGTTCGCGAAAGCCAAGGGCGTGGCCGTCGAACAGCTGCCGTCCTACGCAGGCATCAAAGTGCCTACGCGCCGCACCAATCACAACTGACGGCGAGCGCCGCGCGCTCCCACTGCCTCCCGCCCGTCTCACCCGTGCGATAGCCGCCAACCCCATGGGCGGTGCGCAGCACATCCACCATTCGCAATCGCATCGATCGGATTCGCGCGGTCTTATTTGAAATTTGCGACGCCATCAAAAAATCGATCGGCGAAACGATCGCATCGTGCTCGTCGCGTCCGGCTCTCTCCGGGCCCGGACTCCTCGGCCACATGCGCCTTCCTGCCCTGCTACGACGCTGCGCGCAGAAGAAGTCCGACGCGCGGTGTCGTGCTTCCCAAACAACTGATCCTTTTACGAGGGGTTTCTTATGCGATCACCCGCTCCGTCATCAGTTTCGCCTGCCACACCGAATCGACCTCCACGCACTATCATCCGGACGCTCGTCAATCGGCGCGCTTTGCGTAGACAGCCGGATCTTCAAAACGCCACGCCACCGTTGCCAGAGCGAGCCCGTCCAGCGCGAGCGCGCGCGGCAATGACTCCCTCGGAAAGCCGATCGGCGGCGATCCGCGCGTGGCGTACATCGATCCCTCCCCTTGTCACGTTCGCCATCCCCGCGCTTGCGGTCGCAATCGCATCGCTGGTCTCCGTCTTTCCGCGTGACGCACATAGCAAGACTGTTTCGATCGCGCGACCGCAGCCGCGCGTCGAACTGCCTGCCGGCAGGATCGAAGGCTCGCGCGAGCAGGCCGACAGCACGCAACTGGACGTTTTCAGGGGGATTCCTTATGCTGCGGCCCCGGTCGGCGCGCTGCGTTGGCGAGAGCCGCAACCGGTCGAGCGCTGGGCCGGCGTACGCGACGCCAAACGGTTTGCACCGCGCTGCATGCAGGTTGCCCTGTTCCGAGACATGAAATTTCGCTCCGACACGATGAGCGAAGACTGCCTCTACCTCAACGTCTGGACCCCGGCACGCAGCCCGGACGAGAAACTGCCCGTGCTCGTGTACTTCCACGGCGGCAGCTTCTCGGCCGGCGACAGCTCCGAGCCGCGCTACGACGGCGCGAGCCTTGCCGCTCGCGGCATCGTCAGCGTCACGGTCAACTATCGGCTCGGCGTGTTCGGCTTTTTAACGCTGCCGCAGCTCGCGCAGGAATCGCCGCACGGTGCATCGGGCAATTACGGCATGCTCGATCAGGTCGCCGCGCTGCAATGGGTTCGAGAGAACATCGCGCGTTTCGGCGGCGATCCGCAGAAGGTCACGATCGGCGGCGAATCGTCCGGCGCAATGTCGGTCAACACGCATATGGCCTCACCGCTCTCACGCGGACTCTTCGCGCGCGCCATCGGCGAAAGTGGCTCCACGTTCGCGTCCGGCACGCTGTGGTCACGGCAGAAAGCCGAGAAGAACGGGCAAGCGTTCGTCCGGCGGCTAGGCGCCACGTCGCTCGTGGCACTTCGCAACGTAACGGCCCTCGACCTGCTGAGGGCCAGCAGAGGCGGCTACAAGCTCCCGATGTTCTTCTGGCCCGTCGTCGACGGCTACTTCCTCACCGAGCAGCCCGCGACCACATTTCGCAACGGCGCGCAGGCCCAGGTGCCGCTGCTCGTCGGGACGAACTCGCACGAAGCCGATCAAGCTTGGCTCGAACAAAACCGCGAACTGACGCCCGCCCTCTGGCGTGCCTCGCTGACGGCCCTGTTCCGCGAACGCGCCGACGAAGCGCTGGCCCTGTATCCCGGCGTCGATGCCAATGAAATCGCGCACGCGTCCACGACGCTCGCCGGCGACATGGCCTTGAGCCACGGCGTCTGGCGCTGGATGGACACGCACCGCACGGCAAGCCACGCTCCCGTGTACTTCTACCTGTACACGCATGCGCGCCCGGCTAAGCGCAACGCTCCACCTGGGGCGCCTGCGGAGCCCGGTGCCATGCATGCCAGCGAGATCGAATACATGCTCGGCAATCTCGATCGTGAACCGTCATACGCGTGGACAGCCGATGACCGCGAAGTATCGCGTCTGTTCTCGGGCTACGCCGTACAGTTCGTCAAGCACGGCAACCCGAACGGCGCCACGCTGCCGGACTGGCCGGCCGTGCGTGAAGATCAAGGCGGCCTGCTGCGCCAGGTCATCGATACGCGTACCGAGACCCAAATCGATCGCTCGGCCGCGCGCCATGCATTCCTCGAATCGGAGTTTGCCAAAGGCCGCTTCACGCCCGGAGCGGCGCGTTAGTCTCATGCCCCACTCGCGATCGAATCGATTGGATTCACGCGGTCTTATTTGAAATTTGCGACGCCATCAAAAAATCCATTGGCGAAACGATGGCGTCGTGCTCGTCGCGTCCCTGAGCTTCGATTGCCCGGGCGCCCCGGTCACATGGGCCTTCCCGCACCGCCAGGCCAGCGTGTGCGGGCACGCCCGATCCGCGATGTCGTTCTTCCCACGCAACTGATCCTTCACGAGGGGTTTCTCATGCGATCACCCGCTTCGTCATCGGTTTCGCTTGTTGCTTCGAATCGCCGTCCGTTGTCTGTCGACCCAGCGCTCGTCCATCGACGCCGCTTGCGTCGGCAGAGCGCTTCCCCCCCCACCTTGCGGCCGCTTGCGCGACTCGCCACGTTCGTCATGCCGGCACTGGCGGCGGTATCGCTTGCATCGGCCTGGCCGAGCATGGCGCATGGCGCGCCCTCGCCACAGGACGCTTCGCCGACACCGACGCCATCGGCACCGCGCGTCGAACTGCCGGCCGGCACGATCGAAGGCTCGAGCGAACAAGCCAGCGGCACGCAGCTTCAAGTGTTCAAGGGGGTGCCGTATGCGGCGGCTCCCGTCGGCGCGCTGCGCTGGCGCGAGCCGCAACCGGCCGAGCGCTGGGCTGGCGTGCGTAACGCCACGCGTTTCGGGGCGCGCTGCATCCAACCGCAACTGTTTGACGATATGCGGTTTCGCTCCGATTCGATGAGCGAAGATTGCCTCTACCTGAACGTTTGGACACCGGCGCGCAGCACCGACGAAAAACTGCCCGTGCTCGTGTACTTCCACGGCGGCAGGTATGCGGCCGGCGACGGTTCCGAGCCACGCTACGACGGCGCCAATCTCGCCGCACGCGGCATCATCACCGTCACCGTCAATTACCGGCTCGGCGCATTCGGCTTCCTGGCGCTGCCTCAGCTCGCGAAGGAGTCGCCGCACGGTGCGTCGGGCAATTACGGCTTGCTCGATCAGGTGGCGGCGCTGCGGTGGGTGCGCGAGAACATCGCGCGTTTCGGCGGCGATCCGCAGAAGGTAACGATCGGTGGCGAATCGGTTGGGGCGGCGGCGGTCAATGCGCATATGGCCTCGCCGCTCTCGCGCGGGCTCTTCGCGCGCGCGATCGGCGAAAGCGGCTCCGCGTTTTCATCGGCAGCACCGTGGCGGCGCAAGGAGGCGGAGAAGACCGGGCGAACGCTGATGCGCGAACTGGGTGTCACGACACTCGCCGCGCTGCGCAGCATGCCGGCAGACAGAGTGGTGAACGCCGGCCTCGACACGAATCGGGACTTCGATTTCTGGCCCATCGTCGACGGCCACTTCCTGTCCGAACCCCCGGCGACGACGTTTCGCAACGGCGCGCAAGCGCAGGTGCCGCTGCTGATCGGGACCAACTCGCACGAAGCCGATCGAATGTGGATGCAACAAGACGGCGAAATGACCCCGGCCAATTGGCGCACCGTGCTGACGGTGTTGTTCGACCGACGCGCCAACGAGGCGCTGGCGCTCTACCCCGGCGCCGATGCTCGGGAGATCGAGCGCTCGTCCGTGGCGCTTGCCGGCGACATGGTCCTGAGCCATGGCGTGTGGCGCTGGATGGACGCGCAGCGCGCGACAGGTCATGCGCCCGTGTACTTCTATTCGTATACGCACGCACGCCCGCTCAAACGCGATGCGTCGCCGGGTGCGCTCGCTGAACGCGGCGCCGTGCACGCGAGTGAAATCGAATACGTGTTCGCCAATCTCGACCGTGAGCCGTCGTATGCATGGACCGCTGACGACCGTGAGGTGTCGCGTCTGTTCTCGAGCTACGTCACACAGTTCGTCAAGCACGGCAACCCGAACGGCCCCTCGCTGCCGAACTGGCCAGCCACACGTGAAAGCGAGGGCGGCTTGCTGCGGCAGATCATCGATACGCGCACCGAGACGCAGATCGATCGCTCGGCCGCGCGCCATGCCTTCCTGACGTCGCACTTCAACTCGCGCCCTTCCTCGCGCGGTAACAATCCGGCGCAATAACCACGGCCGGCCACACGCGCCTCGGCTACATAGCCCCCCGCACCGTAGCCGAGGTGCCGCACGCGCGACACGTCCAACACGTGAGGTCACCCTTTTCGTGCAGCGCATCATCTATGAGAGGTTTCTCATGCGATCACCCGCTTCGTCATCGGTTTCGCCTATCGCTTCGAATCGCCATCCGCCATCTGTCTTGAAGGCTCTCGTCGATCGACGCCTCTTGCGTCGGCAGCCCGCCTTTGAACACGCCGAACCGCCGCCGCTTGCTCGCCTCACCGCGGTCGTCCTGCCCGCACTCGCCGCCGCGTCGCTCACGTCCGCCTTGCCGCGCACCGCGCACGGCGAGCCCATCTCGATAGCGGCCCCCGCACCGCGAATCGAACTACCTGCCGGCAGGATCGAGGGCTCACGCGCACAGGTCAACGGCACGCGGCTGCATATCTTCAAGGGCGTGCCTTATGCGGCCGCCCCGGTCGGCGCATCGCGCTGGCGCGAGCCGCAACCGGTCGAGCGCTGGGCCGGCATACGCGACGCCAAGCAGTTCGCGCCGCGCTGCATGCAGCCTCAGTCGTTCGGCGACATGCGATTTCGCTCGGCCTCGATGAGCGAAGACTGTCTTTACCTCAACGTCTGGACGCCCGCACGCAGCACCGATGAAAAACTGCCCGTCCTCGTTTATTTCCACGGCGGCGGCTTCCAGGCCGGCGATGGCTCCGAGCCGCGCTACGACGGCGCGAACCTCGCCGCGCGCGGCATCGTCAGCGTCACCGTCAATTACCGGCTCGGCGTTTTCGGCTTTCTGGCGCTGCCAGAGCTCGCTCAGGGGTCGCCGCACGGCGCGTCGGGCAATTACGGTTTGCTCGACCAGGTCGCGGCGCTGCGTTGGGTGCGAGATAACATCGCGCGGTTCGGCGGCGATCCGCAGCGCGTCACGATCGGCGGCGAATCAGCGGGTTCGGCTTCGGTCAGCGCCCATATGGCCTCGCCGCTCTCGAGCGGGCTCTTCGCGCACGCGATCGGCGAAAGCGGCGCGGCGTTTGCTTCGGGGGTGCCGTTACAGCGCCGCGACGCCGAAAAAAAGGGGCAAGCGTTCTTGCGGCAGCTAAGCGCCCCGTCGCTCGACGCGCTGCGCAACCTGCCCGCCGACACTGTCCAGACAGCCAGCCGCGACCACGAAAGCAGCAGCCCAGAGGCAGCGCTCTTCTGGCCGCACGTCGACGGCTATTTTCTTACCGAGCCTCCTGAAGCGACGTTTCGCAAAGGCGCGCAGGCACAGGTGCCACTGCTCGTGGGAACCAACTCGCACGAAGCCGATGTCAGCTGGTTGCGAGACAATCGCGACTTGGCACCCGCCAAGTGGCGCGATTTGTTGACGAGCATCTTCGACGACCGCGCCGACGAGGCACTGACCCACTACCCCGGCCACAACGCCACCGAAATCGCGAACGCGTCCAGTGCGCTCGCCGGCGACCTATTGATCGATAACGGCGTCTGGCGCTGGATGAACGTTCACCGCGAAACCGGCCACGCGCCCGTGTACTTCTATTCATACACGCACACGCGACCACCCAGGCAAGACACGTCGCCAGATACGCACCCGGCGGCCGGCGCCATGCAGAGCAGCGAGATCGAATACGTGTTCGCCAATCTCGACCGGGAGCCTTCCTATGCCTGGACGGCCGACGATCGCCAAGTATCACGCCTGTTCTCGGGTTACTTCTTGCAATTCGTCAAGCACGGCAACCCGAACGGCCCCACGCTGCCGAACTGGCCGGCTGTGCGCGAAGACCAAGGCGGGTTACTGCGTCAAGTCATCGATACACGCACCCAAACGACCGTCGATCGCTCGGCTGCCCGCCAAGCGTTCCTCGAGTCGTTTTTCAGAGTGCATTCCCCCGTGCGCAAAGGCGACACGGCGTCTTAGCCGCAAGCGGGCCACACGGCGCAGCCGTCAAGCAACGCTGTACTCGTAGTCGACGGTGAGCGGCGCGTGGTCGCTGAACTTGATGTCGCGGAAGACGGACGTAGATTTGGCCGTCTCCGCAATGCCCGGCGTGGCGATCTGATAATCGATACGCCACCCGACGTTCTTCGCGTAAGCTTGGCCACGATTGCTCCACCACGTGTACTGCTCGGGCCGCTGATCGAGCGTGCGGAACACGTCGACATAACCGACTTCGTCGAACAGCGTGGTCAGCCAGGCGCGCTCTTCGGGCAGGCAACCGGAATTCTTCTGATTGCTCTTCCAGTTCTTGATGTCGATTTCCTTGTGGACGATGTTGACGTCGCCGCACACGATCACTTCGCGTTCGGCGCGCAGCGCCGTCAGATGCGGCATGAACTCGTCCATGAAGCGGTATTTGGCCTGCTGGCGATCCTCGCCGCTCGAGCCCGACGGCACGTACACCGACACCACCGACAGCTTGCCGAAGCGCGCTTCGACATAACGCCCTTCCGGGTCGAACTCTTCGCTGCCAAAGCCGATGATGACGTCGTCGGGTTCATGGCGCGTATAGAGGCCGGCGCCGCTGTAGCCCTTCTTGACGGCGTGCTGGAAGTAGCCGGTAAAGCCGTGCGGCGCGAGGAATTCGGGCGTCATGTCCTCTTGCGAGCACTTCACTTCCTGCACGCAGACGATGTCGGATTCCTGTTGCCCGAACCACTCGAAGAAGCCTTTTTTGGCAGCCGAGCGAATGCCGTTCAGGTTCGCGGTGATCACACGCAGCATGGTGTTCCTTCGTTTTAGCAATCAATGAATGGGATAGCGATAGAGTGGAGTGCGCGGCCGCTTCTTCAGCCGTTCTTCGGCCCGCTCGCCGACACGACGCCCCTACCCGCCGTCACGCGATGGTAATGCCTTTCAGCGATTCCTTCGCTGGCGGGTACGCGAGGTTCAAGCCCTCGAACACACGTAGCAGCAGCGCGGCGACCATCAGGTTACGGTGCGTTTTCGAATCGGCCGGCACGACGTACCACGGCGCCCGCTCGGTCGAGGTGGCCGTCAGCGCGTCACGGTAGGCGGCCTGGTACTCGTCCCACTGTTTGCGGGCCTCGAGATCGGAGACATCGAACTTCCAGTGCTTGGTCGGATCGTCGATGCGCGATTGCAGACGGCGCCGCTGCTCGTCCTTCGAGATGTGCAGGAAACACTTGAGGATCGCCGTTCCCGAATCGGCGAGCAGTTCTTCGAATTGGCGTATGTGGTGGTAGCGGCGCACGAGGTCGCCGTGGCTGAGCTGCCCGAGCACGCGCGGCACGAGCACGTCCTCGTAGTGGCTGCGGTTGAAGACCGTCAGCTCGCCGGCAGCCGGCGCATGGGCGTGCACGCGCCACAGGAAATCGTGCGCGGCCTCATCAGGCGTCGGCGCCTTGAACGGGGCGATGCGCAGGCCCAGCGGATCGACCTCGTGAAACACGGCGCGGATCGTGCCGTCCTTGCCGCTCGTATCCATGCCTTGCAGCACGAGCAGCACACGCTCGCACCGCTGCGCGTGCAGGCGCTCCTGCATCTCGTCGAGGCGCACGGCAAACTCGGCCAGCCGCTCGCGATCGGCCTGCTTCGTCCCGGTCGAAAACGGCTTGGCCGCGGTGTCGTAGTCGGTGAGTGCGAACGTCTCCGACTTTTTGCCGTTGCCGTAAAACGGGACCAGGAAATCGTCCAGATGCGGTTGTTTCGCCATGCCCTATTCCCAGGTGTCCTACGCTCGTTCGCGGGAGGCCCGGACGCAGCAGCAGACCACGCGGGCCACCTGCCAGCTTGCCGGGCCGGCTACCGGATGGAAGCGGCCGGGCGCCGGTTCGAGGCCGGCGCCCGCTCGTTCACGACAGCTTCTTCTTCAGCAGCTCGTTGACCTGCTGCGGATTGGCCTTGCCCTTGGTCGCCTTCATCGCCTGGCCGATCAGTGCGTTGAACGCCTTCTCCTTGCCGGCGCGGAACTCTTCGACCGATTTCTGGTTCGCGGCGAGCACCTCGTCGATGATCGCCTCGAGCGCGCCCGTATCGGAGATCTGCTTCAAGCCCTTCGCTTCGATGATGCGGTCTGCGGCGCCTTCGTCGGTGGCCTTTTCTTCCCAGATCGCCAGGAAGATCTCCTTGGCGATCTTGTTCGAAATCGTGCCGTCGGCGATGCGCTGCAAAACGAGCGCCAGCTGCGCCGCCGACACCGGACAGGCGTCGATCTCGAGCGCGTCGCGATTGAGCTGCGACGACACCTCGCCCATCAGCCAGTTCGCGGCAGCCTTGGCTTGTGCCGCGCCGGCCTTGGCGACCACCGCCTCGAAGTACGCGGCCATCGCCTTGCTCGAGGTCAGCACCGTCGCATCGTACGGCGTCACGCCGTATTGCTCGGCGAAGCGCCGCTGCATCGCGGCCGGCAGCTCGGGCATCTCGCCCTGGACGCGCTCGACCCACGCCGCATCGATCACGAGCGGCATCAGGTCGGGATCGGGGAAATAGCGGTAGTCGTGCGCGTCTTCCTTGCTGCGCATCGAGCGCGTCTCACGCTTGTCGGGATCGTAGAGGCGCGTTTCCTGCACGACGGTGCCACCGTCTTCGATCAGTTCGATCTGGCGGCGCACTTCGTACTGGATCGCTTCCTCGAGGAAACGGAACGAGTTCAGGTTCTTGATTTCGGCGCGCGTGCCGAATTCCTTCTGCCCGACCGGCCGCACCGACACGTTCGCGTCGCAGCGGAACGAGCCTTCCTGCATGTTGCCGTCGCAAATGCCGAGCCACACGACGAGCGCATGCAGCGCCTTCGCATAGGCAACGGCCTCGGCCGCGCTGCGCATCTCGGGCTCGGTGACGATCTCGAGCAGCGGCGTGCCCGCACGATTCAAGTCGATGCCGGTCATGCCGGCGAAGTCTTCGTGCAGCGACTTGCCCGCGTCCTCTTCGAGGTGCGCGCGCGTGAGATTGATCGTCTTCTCGTAAGCCGGCTTGCCCGCCTTTTCGTTGGCCGGCACCTGGATCGTAACGGTGCCGCCCTGGACGACCGGAATCTCGTACTGGCTGATCTGATAGCCCTTCGGCAGATCAGGATAGAAGTAATTCTTGCGCGCGAAGATGCTGCGCGGCGCGACGGTCGCGCCGATCGCGAGACCGAAGCGGATCGCGCGCTCGACGGCACCCTTGTTCATCACGGGCAGCACGCCCGGCAGCGCGAGGTCGACCACGCACGCCTGCGTGTTGGGCTCGGCGCCGAAGCGCGTCGAAGCGCCCGAAAAGATCTTCGAAGCCGTCGATAGCTGCGCGTGCGTCTCGAGGCCGATTACGACTTCCCACTCCATGTTCAGACTCCTGCAGGCGCTTGCGCGTGCCAGTCCGTTGCGCGCTGGAATGCATCCGCGATCTGCAACATCCGGGCTTCGTTGAAATAGTTGCCGATGATCTGCAAGCCGACCGGACGCTTGGCCGATTGGCCCGCGCCGAAGCCGCACGGCACGCTCATGCCGGGCAGACCGGCCAGGCTCACCGACAGCGTGTAGATATCGGCCAAATACATCTGCACAGGATCGTCGCCCTTCGCGCCGATGTCCCACGCCACCGATGGCGCCACCGGCCCCATGATGACGTCGCACGCTTTGAACGCTTCCTGAAAATCCTGCGCGATGATGCGGCGAATCTTCTGTGCCTGCAGATAGTACGCGTCGTAGTAGCCGTGCGAGAGCACGTACGTGCCGACCAGAATGCGGCGCTTGACCTCGGGGCCGAAGCCTTCCGCACGCGACTTCTTGTACATGTCGAGCAGATCGCGGTACTCGGCCGCGCGGTGACCGTAGCGCACGCCGTCGAAACGCGAGAGGTTCGACGACGCCTCGGCGGGCGCCAGCACGTAGTAAACCGGGATCGACAGCTCCGTCTTCGGCAGCGACACGGACACGAGTGTCGCGCCGAGCGCCTCATACTGCTTGAGCGCCGCGTCGACGGCCGCACGCACGTCGTCGGCCAGCCCCGCGCCGAAGTACTCCTTCGGCAGGCCGATGCGCAGGCCTGCGAGCGGCTTATCCGCGGCATTCTCGGGACGCCAGGCCTGGCCCAGATGGCGCGTGAAGTCTTCGTCCTCGCGCTGCAGGCTCGTCGAGTCGCGCTCGTCGAAGCCGGCCATCGCGTTGAGCAGCAGCGCGCAGTCGGCTGCGCTCTTCGCCATCGGGCCACCCTGATCGAGCGACGAGGCGAACGCGATCATGCCGTAGCGCGACACGCGTCCGTAAGTCGGCTTGATGCCGGTCACGCCCGAGAACGACGCGGGCTGACGGATCGAGCCGCCCGTATCGGTGGCGGTGGCGGCCGGCGCGAGGCCCGCCGCGACAGCCGCCGCGGAACCGCCCGAGGAGCCGCCCGGCACGGCGTGCGTATCCCAGGGATTGCGCACGGGGCCAAAGGCCGAATTTTCATTCGACGAGCCCATCGCGAACTCGTCCATGTTGGTCTTGCCCAGCGTGACCATGCCGGCACGGGTCAAGCGCTCGACGACGGTCGCATCGAACGGACTTTGGTAGCCCGCGAGCATCTTGGAGCCCGCCGTCGACTGCCAGCCGCGTGTGACGAACACGTCCTTGTGCGCGACCGGCACGCCCGTGAGCGGGCTCGCGTCGCCCTGCGCGAGACGCGCATCGGCCGCGCGCGCCTGCTCGAGCGTGAGCTCGGGTTGCACTTGCACGAACGCGTTGAGCTCGCGCGTGGCTTCGATGCGCGAGAGATATGACTGCGCGAGCTCGACGGCGGATACCTGTTTGTTCCGCAGCGCGCTCGCGAGCTCGGCCAGACTTTTCGCTTGCATGTGGATTTCTTTCCTGTCCTGAATCGGGGGACTTAAGCGCTTGAGCGCGATTCGCGCGGTTACTCGATGACCTTCGGCACGAGGTACAGCCCGTCCTGAACGGACGGCGCGCTGTGCTGGTAGGCGTCGCGGTCGACCGTTTCGGAAACGGCGTCCGCGCGCAGGCGCAGCGCGACTTCTTCGATCTGCTCGATCGGGTGTGCGAGCGGGGCGATGCCGGCGGTGTCGACTGCCTGCATCTGCTCGACGAGCCCGAAGAACTCGTTGAGCTGGACGAGGGTACGTTCGGCGTCCGCATCGGCCAATTCGAGCCGCGCGAGATGGGCGATGCGTTTCACATCGGTCAAGGTCAAAGCCATGCGTCTCACCGGAAAAAACAAACGCTGCGCGCAACGGGAAAAAACCGTGCTGCGCCAGGGAGTTAGGTCGTGGGATCGAGCCCTCAAACTGCGGGCCGGGGACGACAAAAAGGACCGTCCGTTTACTGCAAATAGGACGAAATTATAAGGTATCATTACGCGTTCGAACCAAATCCGGACCGCCTAGCCCCCTGGCCTTTCGGTGCTTTGCAGCTCACCTCGCCTCTCGCACGGCGGCCTCCGGTCGAATTTCATTGCAGCTTCGAGCTCGTGTGGCGGCCGCTCACGCCCGAACCCGAAGCTTTTGTTTTTTCCGCTGTCGGGCGGCGCCCCCAGTGGCGAAACCCGGCCTCTCCCGCGAGACAGGAATTTCATGTTCGGCTTTTTGCGCAGCTACTTCTCCAACGATCTGGCGATCGACCTCGGCACCGCCAACACCCTCATCTACATGCGCGGCAAAGGCATCGTGCTCGACGAACCCTCCGTCGTCTCGATTCGTCAGGAAGGCGGTCCCAACGGCAAGAAAACCATTCAGGCAGTCGGCCGCGAAGCGAAGCAGATGCTCGGCAAGGTGCCCGGCAACATCGAAGCGATCCGTCCGATGAAAGACGGCGTGATCGCCGACTTCACTGTCACCGAGCAGATGATCAAGCAGTTCATCAAGACGGCACACGAGTCGCGCATGTTCTCGCCGTCGCCGCGCATCATCATCTGCGTGCCGTGCGGCTCGACCCAGGTCGAGCGCCGCGCGATCAAGGAAGCGGCACACGGCGCGGGCGCCTCGCAGGTGTATCTGATCGAAGAGCCGATGGCCGCCGCGATCGGCGCGGGCCTGCCGGTGTCCGAAGCGACGGGCTCGATGGTCGTCGATATCGGCGGCGGCACGACCGAAGTCGGCGTGATCTCGCTCGGCGGCATCGTCTACAAGGGCTCGGTGCGCGTGGGCGGCGACAAGTTCGACGAGGCGATCGTCAACTACATCCGCCGCAACTACGGCATGCTGATCGGCGAACAAACGGCCGAAGCGATCAAGAAGGAAATCGGCTCGGCATTCCCGGGCTCCGAAGTGAAGGAAATGGAAGTGAAGGGGCGCAATCTGTCGGAAGGCATTCCGCGCAGCTTCACGATCTCGAGCAACGAAATCCTGGAAGCGCTGACCGATCCGCTCAATCAGATCGTCTCGTCGGTCAAGATCGCACTCGAGCAGACGCCGCCCGAACTCGGCGCCGATATCGCCGAACGCGGCATGATGCTGACGGGCGGCGGTGCGCTGCTGCGCGACCTCGACCGCCTGCTCGCGGAAGAAACGGGCCTGCCCGTCCTCGTCGCGGAAGACCCGCTCACCTGCGTCGTGCGCGGCTCGGGCATGGCCCTCGAGCGCATGGACAAGCTCGGCAGCATCTTCTCGTACGAGTGATGCGACACGCAGTACGGTTCTCGCGCTCGGTCCGTCGCATTCGTTGCGCCGACTGAGCGCGCCGCCCGCCGCCTACGATCGCGCCCTCGGCGTCGACCATGGAATACAGTCCGCCGCCTCTCTTCAAGCAAGGCCCGTCCGCGCTCGCCCGGCTCGTTTTTTTCGTCGTCCTCGCGCTCGCGCTGCTGATCTCCGACGCACGCTTCAAGACGCTCGAAATCGTCCGCGGGGTGCTCGACGTGGGGCTTTACCCGCTGCAGCGCACGGCGCTCGTGCCGCGTGACCTCATCGTCGGGGCCGCCGATTTCGTCGTGACGAACGCCACGCTGCGCACCGACAACCGCAAGCTCTCGGACAAGAATCTGCAACTGTCCCAGCGGGCCAATCAAGTCACCCTGCTGGCGGCCGAGAACGCGCACCTGCGCGCGATCCTCGAGCTGTCGCAACGCGCTGCCACACGCTCGACGCCGGCCGAGATCCAGTACGACACGCGTGATCCGTTCACGCAGAAGGTCGTGCTCGGCGGCGGCTCGCAGCAAGGTATCCAGAACGGCTCGCCGGTCGTCAGCGAAGACGGCATGATCGGCCAGATCACGCGTGTGTTCCCGCTGCAGTCCGAAGTCACGCTGCTCACCGACAAGGATCAGGCCGTGCCCGTCGAAATCGTGCGCACGGGGCTGCGCAGCATCGTTTACGGCACGCCGAACGGCGACTCGCTCGAACTGCGCTTCGTGCCGATCAGCGCCGATCTCGTGGTCGGCGACGAACTCGTGACGAGCGGGCTCGACGGCGTCTACCCGTCGGGGCTGCCCGTCGCCAAGGTCGTGCGCGTCGACAAGCAGGCCGATACCGCGTTCGCGCGCGTCGTCTGCCTGCCGGTGGCCGCCGTGCGCGGCGCGCGCGACGTGCTCGTGCTGCATTACCAGAGCAACGTGCCGCCGCGCCCCGAGGAGCCGGAAGCCGCCTCGTCGACGAAGGAAACCAAAGGCAAGAAGGGCGCCAAGGCCGCGCCCAAGAATGTCGAAAAGACCGACAAGGCCGGTGAAAAGCAGGGCGACAAGCCGGCGGAGAAGGCAGCCGACAAGGCAGCCGATCAAACGGCAAGTACGGCGGCGGCCAAGCCGACCGAGAAGAACGCGGCGGCGCCGAGCGCCGCATCGGGAGCGCAGCGATGAACCGTCCGCATTACATCCTGCTGCCGGTCAATCCGTACTTCATTACGTTCAGCCTCGCTTGCGCGTTTCTGCTGAACCTGATGCCGTGGGGGCGTCTCATCGGCGTGCCCGACTTCGTCGCGCTCGTGCTGCTGTTCTGGAACGTCCATCAGCCGCGCAAGGTCGGCATGGGCATCGCATTCTTCCTCGGTCTGCTGATGGACGTACACGACGCGAGCCTGCTCGGCGAGCACGCGCTTGCCTACACGCTGCTGTCGTACGGCGCGATCACGATTCACCGGCGCGTGCTGTGGATGCCGCGCGGCGTACAAGTGTTCGCCGTCGCCCCGTTGCTCGTCGTCGCCCAGCTCGTGCCGTTCGTCACGCGTCTGCTGATGGGCGCGGCGTTCCCCGGCTGGGGCTATCTCGTGCACGGCTTCGTCGAAGCGGCGTTGTGGCCGCTCGCCTGCACCCTGTTGTTGATGCCGCAACGTCGCCCGGCCAATCCTGACGACACGCGGCCCATCTGAGCGCGCCCGCGCGCCGTAGCATGACGGAATTCAAGAACACCCAGCAGCAGCTCTCGAAGTTCCGCGTACGCGTCGCGGCGGCAGGGTTGTTCGTGCTCGTTCTCTTCAGCCTGCTCGTACTGCGTTTCCTGTTCCTGCAGGTGTGGCATTACAGCAAGTATTCGTTGCAAGCCGAGGAGAACCGCATCTCGGTCGCGCCGATCGTGCCGAACCGCGGCATCATCACCGACCGCAACGGCGTCGTGCTCGCGCGCAACTACTCCGCGTACACGCTCGAAATCACGCCGTCCAAGCTCGACGACACGCTCGATCACGTCATCGATAAGCTCTCGACGGTCATCACGATCGATGCCCGCGACAAGCGCCGTTTCAAGAAGCTGCTCGAGGACTCGAAGCACTTCGAGAGCCTGCCGATCCGCACGCGCCTGACCGACGAGGAAGTCGCACGCTTCACGGCCCAGCGGTTCCGCTTTCCCGGCGTCGACGTGCGCGCGCGCCTGTTTCGCCAATATCCGCTCGGCACGACCGCCGCGCACGTGATCGGCTACATCGGCCGCATCTCGCAGCGCGATCAGGAGCGCATCGACGACACCAGCGATCAGAACGACAGCGACCCCGATCACTACGATCCGCGACTCGACGCGAACAACTACAACGGCACCGACTACATCGGCAAGATCGGCGTCGAACAGAGCTACGAAGCCGAGCTCCACGGGCTCACCGGCTTCGAGGAAGTCGAAGTGACGGCTGGCGGGCGTCCCGTGCGCACGATGTCGCGCACGCAGGCGACGCCCGGCAACAATCTCGTGCTGTCGATCGACATCGGCCTGCAAGAGGTGGCAGAGCAGGCGTTCGCGGGCCGGCGCGGCGCGCTGGTCGCGATCGAGCCGGCCACGGGCGACGTCCTCGCGTTCGTCTCCGCGCCGAGCTTCGATCCGAACGCCTTCGTCGACGGCATCGACCAGCAAAACTGGGACGAGCTCAACAACTCGCCCGATCATCCGCTGCTGAACCGCCCGCTGCACAGCGCCTATCCGCCGGGCTCGACCTACAAGCCGTTCATGGCGCTGGCCGCGTTGACACTGCATAAGCGCACGCCCGACTGGGGCTTCCACGATCCGGGCTCGTATACGTTCGCGGGCCACGTGTTCCGCAACGACGTGCCGCAGGGCCAGGGCTGGATCGACATGAACCGCGCGATCATGGTGTCGAACGACACCTATTTCTACATGCTCGCGCACGACCTCGGCGTCAACACGATCGCCAACTTCATGAAGCCGTGGGGCTTCGGCCAGATCACCGGCATCGACATCGCAGGCGAAGCGCGCGGCATCCTGCCGTCGACCGACTGGAAGAAGAAGGCGTATCGCAAGCCCGAACAGCAGCGCTGGTACGAGGGTGAAACGATCAGTCTCGGCATCGGGCAGGGCTACAACTCGTACACGATGCTGCAGCTCGCTCACGCGACGGCGACGCTCGCCAACAACGGCGTCGTGATGAAGCCGCACCTCGTCAAGGAAATCGAAAATCCGATCACGCACCTGCTACGGCAGACGGTGCCGCACGAAAGCGGGCGCATCGACGTCTCGCAGGCCGATATCGACGTGGTGAAGCGTGGCATGATCAACGTGACGAGCAATCCGTCGGGCACGGCCTATGAGGTGTTCCGCAACTCGGCGTACGCCGTGGCCGGCAAGACCGGGACCGCACAGGTGTTCTCGCTGCAAGGCGCCAAGTATCACGGCGGCGCGCTGGCCGAACATCTGCGCGACCACTCGCTGTTCATCGCGTTCGCGCCGGCTGACGATCCGAAGATCGCGGTGGCGGTCATCGTCGAAAACGGCGGGTGGGGCGCCAGCGTGGCCGGTCCGATCGTGCGTCGCGTGCTCGATTACTACCTGCTTCAACGCAACAAGCCTGGCGTGCTGGCTGCGGCCGTCGCCGACGCCGCTTCGGCCACGCAAGTCGTGAATGGTCCCGTGATCGGCGCCTCGGAGGCGCAAGGCGCGCAGCCCGTCAAGATCGCGGCGGGTTTCAAGGCTTTGCCGATGCCCGTGGTGCCGGCTTCCGCGCCGCGCGATGCGTCGGGCGCCGCGACGGTGTCGGGTGCGGTGGCGGCTTCGGGCACCACGACGGCATCGGGAGCTGCGGCGGCATCGGGAGCTGCGGCGGCATCGGGAGCTACGGCGGCATCCGCGGCGAGTGCGGCGTCCGCCGCCATCGGCACGGCGCGCGCTATGCCGGCTTCGTCCGCCATCGGCAACGCCAACCAAGCCGTGAAAACCGGCCGAGGCCCGAAGGCGGCCGCCGCCGCGTCCGCGATACCGGCTACCGCCAAGCCCGTGCCATCGGCACCGGCACCACAGCCTGCCAGCGACACGCACAACGAGGCGCTCGCCCCAACGCGCAACGGCACCGACGATAAGGGCGCTGCGGGCGAGGGCGCGGCACCGGCTACGCCGGCTCAAGCCGGCATCGACGAATAACGGAGAGAGGCATGCATTTCGACAAGCGCGCCTGGCTCGAACGCATCAAGAAGATGTTCGTGGGCTTTGACCGTCCGCTCGCGCTGACGGTGTTCCTGTTGCTGTGCGTCGGCATCGTGACGCTGTACAGCGCGAGTCTCGACGTGCCCGGGCGCGTCGAAGACCAGCTGCGCAACATCGTGCTCACGTTCGTGCTGATGTGGGGGCTCGCGAACGTACCGCAGACCACGCTGATGCGCTTTGCCGTCCCGCTATATACGTTCGGCGTCGCCTTGCTCGTCGCGGTGGCGGCGTTCGGCATCACGAAGAAGGGCGCCAAACGCTGGATCAACGTCGGTGTCGTCATTCAACCGTCCGAGATCCTGAAGATCGCGACGCCGCTCATGCTGGCCTGGTACTACCAGCGCCGAGAGAGCAACATCCGCTGGTACGACTTCGTCGCCGGTTTCGCGATCCTGATGGTGCCTGTCGGGCTCATCGCGAAGCAGCCCGACCTCGGTACGGCCGTGCTCGTGTTCGCCGCGGGCCTGTTCGTGATCTACTTCGCCGGGCTGTCGTTCAAGCTCATCGTGCCCGTGCTCGTGGCCGTGGTCATCGCGGCGGGCTCGATCGCCACGTTCCAGGACAAGATCTGTCAGCCGCAGGTGCAATGGCCCCTCATGCACGACTATCAGAAGCACCGCATCTGCACGCTGCTCGATCCGACGTCCGATCCGCTGGGCAAGGGCTTTCACACGATTCAGGCCGTGATCGCGATCGGCTCGGGGGGCCCGCTCGGTAAAGGCTGGCTCAAGGGCACGCAGGCCCACCTCGACTTCATCCCCGAAAAGCACACCGACTTCATCTTTGCCGTGTTCTCGGAGGAGTTCGGCCTCGCGGGTGAACTCGTACTGCTCGCGCTATACATCGCGCTGATCGCGCGCGGCCTCTTTATCGCGGCCAACGGCGCGACACTGTTCGGCCGGCTGCTGGCCGGCTCGTTGACGATGGCGTTCTTCACCTACGCGTTCGTCAACGTGGGGATGGTGAGCGGGATCCTGCCCGTCGTCGGCGTGCCGCTGCCATTCATGAGCTACGGTGGCACGGCGCTCACGACGCTCGGCACCGCCGTGGGCCTCATCATGAGCGTCGGACGCCAGAAGCGCTTGATGAAGAGTTGAGTGACGCGGGCCAGCGCCCACGCCACTCACGCGGCTCATACGCTCATTGCGAAGCAGCTTTCGGCTTGGCCGCCGGCGATTTCGCCTCGCGCTGGAGTTCGGCGCTCAATTGCTGGAATTTGAGCCGGGCGGCCGGGTCGCCTTGCGCGGCGGCCGCCGCGTAGTAGGCGCGCGCGACGTTCAGGTTGCGCTCGACGCCAGCGCCACCGCGTTCGTAGAACGAGCCCGTCACGTACTGCGCCGTCATGTCGCCGCCTTCGGCGGCCTTCTTGTACCAGTAGAACGCCTGCTTATCGTCGCGCGCGGTGCCGCGCCCGTCGAGAAACTGATTGGCGAGCGCAAGCTCCGCCTGGACGTGCCCTTGCTGCGCAGCCTTCAGAAACCACTGATGCGCTTCGGCCGGGTCACGCGCGACGAAATCGCCGTCGTCATACATCTTCCCGTACACGTATTGCGCATGCGACATGTTCGCGTCGGCCGCCTTGCGCAGCCATTTGCGGCCCTCGTCGACATCCGCCTTCGTGCCTTCGCCGTTCAGCAGCATCATCGCGTAGTTGAATTGCGCGAGCCGATTGCCGCGCTCGGCAGCGTCGTGGAATTCCTTGAGCGCCGCGCCGAAATTGCCAGCGTTGTAATCGGCCACGGCCGTCTGCGTTTGCGGATCGTCCTGCGCCGCGCTCGCGGCCGAGGCTTGCGCTCGTGCCGGGCTCGCGACCCAGCTACCGGCCATGATCAATGCCGCCAGCGCGGCCAGCGTGATTGCGCGCATCTTCATGCCTGTACCTCCTGCAACGCAGCTCGCGTCGCGCGCACGAGCCACATGACGTCGGCTGCGAGCGCGATGAAGCGAAAACCTGCCTCGCGATATTGCCGCGCACTCGCGACATCGAGCGCAAAAATGCCCGCTGCCACGCCGGCGCGCTGCGCCGCGCGCCCGATGTGGGCGATGGCCTCCTGCACATCGGGGTGCTTGGCATCGCCGAGATGACCGAGACTGGCGGCCAGATCGGCCGGCCCGACGAACAGGCAATCCAGGCCCGGCGTTTGGGCGATGTGCTCGACCTGCTCGAGTGCGCGCGCCGACTCGATCTGCACGATCGTGGCGATCTGCGCATTGGCACTTTGCAGATAGTCGCGCCGCGCGCCGAATGCCGCCGCGCGCACGACGCCCGCGACGCCGCGCAGCCCGTCGGTCGCCCCGGCGCACGGATACTGCGTCAGGCGCACCGCGTGGGCAGCCTGCTCGGCCGATTCGATATTCGGGAACATCAGCGTCCGGGCTCCTGCGTCGAGCACGCGCTTGACGAGCCAGCCTTCGCCGGCCGGAACACGCACAACAGGCTCGGTCGGCAAGTGCGCGGCGGCAATCGCGCGCAACTGCGCCGTCACGTCGGCCGAATCGTTCGGCGCGTGCTCCATGTCGATGCAGAGCCAGTCGAAGCCGGCATGCGCGAGCGCTTCGGCCGCGTCGGCACTGCCGAGCGACAGCCACAGGCCGAACAACGGCTCCGCTTCCTTCAGACGTTGTTTGAGGGGATTCGTGAACGCGCTCATCGACGCTCTCCTTGCGCAGCCGCCAAGCGACGTGAGCGACGCCTCATCGGCGATCGTTGCCCGGCATGTCTCGCTTTTGTTGATTTCTCGTCAGTGCCGGCTGCCCTGAGAGCAGTGCCAGCCTGGCTCGATCATACCGTGACAATAAACGGGCGGTTGGGTCGTGCACCGGAGTGCGCCCGAGCACGCGCAATTAGTCGCGCACGACGTCGGCCCAGCAGTTTGGCGTCTCATAGAGCCGCACGTGGTGCAGCCGCAGGTTCACGCCGTAGTGCGCGTCGTAGACGTGCGCGAGCGTGTCGAACGCGATGGCCGCGAGGTTCTCGACCGTCGGCACGCGATCGAGCACCACCGTCTTGTGGCCCGGCATCGATTCGAGGAATTCGCGCACGCGCGCGTCGCCCGAGTAGACGAGGAACGCGTGGTCCCAACGGCTCACGAGATGCTCCATCGCGAGCGCTTTGACATCGGCGAAGTCCATCACCATGCCGCAATCGGACGCGCCTTCCGTTTCGACGATATCGCCTTGCAGCGTGATCTCGAGCACGTAGCGATGCCCGTGCAGATTGCGGCATTGGCTGCGGTGATCGGGAATGCGGTGGCCCGCGTCGAATTCGAGTTTTCGGGTAATCGTCAGCACGATGGAATCAGGGAATGTTCAGGTACTTGTGGGTTTGCATCGACAGGCGCCACTGCGGATGACGCTTGCACCAGTCGATCGCGAGCCGCGTGTTCAAATCGCGCGCGGGCCCGTCCATCGGCTGTACGAGGAAATGGTCGAAATCGAGCTTGGCGTAGTCGGCCAGACGTTGGTTGTCCTGCGGCACGACGACCTTCAGCTCGTTGCCTTTCGTGACGACGAGCGGGGCGTCGGCCTTCGGACTCACGCAGATCCAGTCGATCGATTCGAGCACCGGCAGCGAGCCGTTCGTTTCGATCGCTACTTCGAAGCCGGCCGCATGCAGTGCATCGACGAGCGGCTCGTCCATTTGCAGCATCGGCTCGCCGCCCGTGCAGACGACGAAGCGATGCGCTTCCCCTGCCGGCCATAGCGAGGCGATTTGTTCGACGAGCGCTTGCGCGTCACGGTACTTGCCGCCGTTTTCGCCATCGGTGCCGACGAAGTCCGTATCGCAAAAGCGGCACACGGCCGTCTCACGGTCCTCTTCACGGCCCGACCACAGATTGCAACCGGCGAACCGGCAGAACACGGCAGGGCGGCCCGCGTTCGCGCCTTCGCCTTGCAACGTGTAGAAAATTTCCTTGACCGCGTACGTCATACTGCGTTGTTCCGTCTCAATGGCCGTGGGCGATGACCGATGGTTCGTCACCGACATCGCGGACGATATCGATGACACTGCCCATGCCGCTCGCCATCCGGCCGATATGCACCAGGCCTAAGCCGGCTGCGTCACCTTTTCGCCCGCTAGATAGGCCTCGTAGCCACGCTTGCGCAGGCGGCAGGCAGGGCATTCGCCGCAACCGAAACCCCACGCGTGCAGCTCGGCGCGTTCGCCCAGATAGCACGTATGCGTCTCGACGCGGACCAGCTCGACGAGCGAGTCGCCCCCGAGCGTGTGTGCGAGGCGCCACGTATCGGCCTTGTCGAGCCACATCAGCGGCGTCTCGAGAATGAAGCGGCTGTCCATGCCGAGGTTCAGCGCGACTTGCAGCGCCTTCATCGTATCGTCGCGGCAATCGGGGTAGCCCGAAAAGTCGGTTTCGCACATGCCGCCGACGAGCACCCGCAGACCACGCCGATAGGCGATCGCCGCAGCGATCGTCATGAACATCAGGTTGCGGCCGGGCACGAACGTGTTCGGCAGTCCGCTCGCTGCGGCCTCGATCTCGATTTCGCGCGTCATGGCCGTGTCGCTGATCGAGCCCAGCACCGACAGGTCGATCATGTGATCCTCGCCGAGCCGCTCAGCCCACTGCGGGAATTCACGCATGAGCGCTTGGCGCACGCCTTCGCGGCATTCGAGCTCGACGCGGTGGCGCTGGCCATAATCGAAGCCGAGCGTTTCGACCGTCGCGTAGCGCTCGAGCGCCCAGGCGAGACAGGTAGTCGAATCCTGACCACCGGAAAACAGCACGAGCGCGCCGCCGTTAGCGTCTGTCCGAATCACCGTGAAAACTCCGTGGACCGTGATGAATGATAAGCGTCGTGCCGCATGCGCGCGTGCCTCTTGCCCATTCGCAGTATACGCTGCGCCTATTGGGGCCAGGCCGCGCGGCGCTTATATTGACCAGAAGTGAAGGCCAAGGAAACGCGCTGACCAGCCGCCCATCGACGGCCCCAACCATGAAAGGCCATGTGAAAAACCCCAAGAACCTTGCGATTCTTGGGGTTGGATACTGCTGGTGGCCTGGGGCGGAATCGAACCACCGACACGCGGATTTTCAATCCGCTGCTCTACCAACTGAGCTACCGGGCCACGAAGAAGCGAGAGTATAGCAATGGGTTTTGTCTGCCGCAAGCATTTTTTCGCAAGCGGCTTCAGTTTCGGCTTCGGCTTTATTCGCCCTTGTTCTTGCTGAGGTCGACGCCGAGCTGCTTGAGCTTGCGATACAGGTGCGTGCGCTCGAGACCGGTCTTCTCGGCCACGCGCGTCATGCTGCCGTTCTCGCGCGCGAGGTGATATTCGAAGTAGGCGCGCTCGAATGCATCACGCGCATCGCGCAGCGGAATGTCGAACGAGATCGAAGCCGTTTGCGCCGGCAAGCTGCTGGCCGCGACATTGTCGACGGCCATCATCGGCAATGCGACGGCTTGCGCGACGGTTGCCGCATTGGCCGGCACCGCCTTGGCCGCTGCCGCTTGCGCGGTGGGCAGTGCGGTGCCCCGCGCCAGCCCCTGCTCGACGGCTTTCAGCAGCTTTTGCAGCGCAATCGGCTTCTCGAGGAAATTGAGTGCGCCGATCTTCGTCGCTTCGACGGCCGTGTCGATGGTCGCATGGCCCGACATCATGATGACGGGCATGGTCAGCTGCCCCTGCGCTGCCCACTCCTTGAGCAGCGTCACGCCGTCGGTGTCGGGCATCCAGATATCGAGCAGCACCAGATCAGGCGCCTGACGCAAGCGGGATTCGCGCGCCTGCTGCGCGTTTTCCGCCACTTCCACGGCATGTCCCTCGTCGCTCAGGATTTCCGAGAGCAATTCCCGGATACCCATTTCGTCGTCTACTACCAGGATGGTTGCCATTTATGCTGCCCTTGTCTGCACTGTTGCTTTTGTCGTTCCCGGCGCGGCACCGCCGCGCGATGGCGCGCTCGCCGCCCCAGCTGCTGGAGCGTCGTCTGCCATTTGCAGGAACAAAATCGAGATTTGCGCGCCTTCGACCGTCTCGCTACCCGCTTTCACGCGATTGCGAATGTCGATGCGTGCGCCGTGTTCGTCGACGATCTTCTTGACCGTGGCAAGCCCGAGCCCCGTTCCTTTGGCCTTCGTCGTCACGTAAGGTTCGAACGCGCGCGTGAGAATGCGCGCGGGGAAGCCCGGGCCGTTGTCCGACACGGTCAGGCGCACCGCGACGCTCACTTTGCCGTGCACGTCGGGGTCGCCATATTCTACTGTTTTGGTTTCGAGGAGCACATGCGGGCTTTCCGCATCGGCCACCGCATCCTGCGCATTCTGCAGCAGGTTGTGAATCACCTGACGCAACTGCGTCGCGTCGCCCTTGATCACGGGCAGCGCCGACAGCTCCACCGCGATCGGGCTCTTGCCTTCCTCGATGCCGTACAACCCGAGCACTTCCGTCACCAGGTCGTTCAACTGGAGATGCGCGAGCACGGCCGGCGGCGTACGCGCGTAGTCGCGGAAATCGTCGACCATCTGCTTCATCGCCGCGACCTGATTGACGATCGTCGTCGCACCGCGTTTGAGCACGTCGGCATCGTGCTGCGAAAGCTTATCGGCGAGCTTCATCTGCAGGCGCTCGGCCGACAGCTGGATCGGGGTGAGCGGATTCTTGATCTCGTGCGCAAGCCGACGCGCCACCTCGCCCCAGGCCACCGAACGCTGCGCCGATATGACATCCGAAATGTCGTCGAACACGACTACGTAGCCGGTCGCCTGCGCCTCGTCGCCCTGCGTGCCCGAGGCGAGCCGCGTGCCGCGCACGAGCAGCGTCAGCGGCTCGCTCTCACCCGGCACCGGGACGGCAAATTGCTGCTGCCAGTGGCCGCCGTCGTCGACACCGTTCGTACTCGCGGCCTCGCGATCGGCAAACGCCTTGCGCACCATCACGGCGAACTCGGCAACCACGCCGATGTGCTCGAGCGAGGCGCCCAGCATCGACTGGAACGGCTGCCGGAAAATCCGCTCGGCGCCACGATTGGCCGTCGTGAGCCGAAACTGTCGGTCGAGCACGAACACGCCGGCCGTCAGGTTCGCCAGAATGCTCTCGAGATACGCTTTCGAATGTTCGAGCGCGACGCGATTGCGCTCGACGGCCGCACGCGCCTCCGACAGCTGGCGCGTCATCGCGTTGAACGACTGCGTGAGGAAGCCGAGCTCGTCGCGCGTCTTGATCTCGCGCTTGGGCGTGTAGTCGCCTTCAGCCACTTCCTTCGTACCCTTCGCGAGCAGGAACAGCGGCCGGGCGAGCTGATTGCCGAGCGCGAACGCGAGCATCATCGCCACGAACGTCGCCAAAAACAGGGCGAGCGTCAGCGTGCCGATGTACATCTTGCGCAGCCCCGTGCGACCAAGCGCCTTTTCCTGATACTCGCGGTAGGCCCGCTGCACGGAGTCGGCGTTGCGCGCGAGCGTCGGCGATACCGGCTGCGTGAGCTGCAGGAAGCGTTCGGTCGGCAGCAGCTGCGTCGTATTCGCATCGGGAATGCGTTCGAGCACGCGCAAGCGCAAGGTGCCCTTGCTGCCCCGGGCGTGCGGATCGCCGTCGATTTCGCCTTCGATCGACGCATAGCCGTGCCCGCGCGCCTGATCGATCATGATCTGCGTCGGCATGTCGTCGGGCACGAACGACGCGATGTTGCTCGACGCCTGCGCGACCACATGCAGATCGGGCGACGCGCCCATCACGCTGCCCGAGGATTCGACCAGCATCGCCTCCTGCACGCCGAACTGATCGCGCAGGCGCAGCAGCGTCAGCGTGGTGTTGTTGGGGGGCGTGCTCGCGAGCTGCTCAGCCATCAGCCGCGCCTTCGTCTGCAGATCGGACAGCGAGGCGTCGAGCATGCCGCGCCCGAGATTGAGACCCGCCGTCAGCGCCGTTTCGACGTTCACGTCGAACCACGACTCGATGCTGCGCGAAACGAACTGATACGAAACGACGTAGATGATCCCGCCTGGCACGACGCCGACGAGCGCAAAGAAGATGGCCAGCTTCGCCAGCAACCGCGTGCCGAATTTGCCCTTGCGCAAACGCGCGATGATCATCACGGCGAGCGCGACGACGACCAGCAGGAACACGAGCGCGACCACGATGTTCGCGGCGTACAGCCACGAGTAGTAGCGGTCGAAGAACTCCGTGTTCGCGCTCGCGGCTGCGAGCAGCACGAGCAGCAGCAACGCGGTGATCGCGACTGTCGAGACCAGCACGCGGGCGACGATGCTTTTCGCGTCCGCGACGCGGCGCACCCTACTTAGCACGTTCGGCCACCGTAAAGGGGAAGCGCTTCCAATCGGAAGCGAGCGTCCAGTCGCGGTTGTTGACCGCATCGACCTGGAACGGCTTGGGCATCAATGCCGTATCGAGCTCCATACGCACCGACGCCGTATAGGTTTCGCCTTGCTGGACCTGGTTGCGTTCGATCACATGCCACGACGTCACGTGTTTGATCACGGCGAGCGCATCGGAAAGCGAGGCGAAGCCGAGCTGCAAGCCGCCCGTCGAGACGCGGTACTCGCGCGTGAGCGGCTGAAACGACAGGCGTAGCGTTTGCGACACGGATACGGGCTGCTCGTCGAGCCAATACCAGCGCGGACGGGACAGCACGAAATCGGTCGTGAAGTACAGCGGAATGCCCTTGTTCACGGCATCTTCGAGGCTGCTGTTGAGCTCGAAGTCGAAGCGCGCATCGAGCGTCCAGCCGCTGCCGTCCGCCTGCAGCGAAGCGCGCTGCACGGCAATCGACTCGGCATGCGCAGGCACCGCCGCAGCGAGCAACAAGGTCAGCCCAATCCAGAGCGAGGCCGCAAGCCGCAGCGGGAAGAAGCGTTTGCTGATCGTCACCGTTTCTGAAAGCGCGCGTAGAAAAAACCGTCGTGGTCGATGGCAAACCCGGTGCGCTCGTCGGTGCGCAGGCCGGTCGATTGGGGCACCGACGACGTGGCTCCGGCCGCTGCCGAAACGGGCGCCAGTTGCCCCGGCGCGTCCAATCGTACCGCATCTTCATGTACGCGTTCAAACCACTGGGCCTGCGCCTCGCCTTCCTCGGGGAAGATCGAGCACGTCACGTAAAGCAGCTCGCCGCCCGGCTTCAGGAGTGGCCACAGCGCATCGAGGATGCGGCGCTGCTCGGCGACGAGCGCAGCGATGTCGGAGGCACGCCGCAGCCAGCGGATGTCGGGATGGCGCCGCACGATGCCCGAGGCCGAGCACGGCACATCGGCCAGGATGCGGTCGAATGCGATGCCGTCGTGCCATTGCGCGGGCTCACCCGCATCGCCCACGCGCACCTGTGCTTGCAGTTCGAGCCGCGCGAGGTTCTCGCCGATGCGCGCGGCGCGCGTTGCGTCGCTTTCGAGCGCGACGAGCGTCACGTCGGCCAACTCGAGCACGTGCCCTGTTTTGCCGCCGGGCGCCGCGCAAGCATCGAGCACACGCATGCCGTCACGCACACCCAGCCATTCGCCCGCCAGTTGCGCGCCGGCATCCTGCACCGAGACGACGCCTTGCGCAAAGCCGGGGATGCGCTCGACCGGGAGCGGCGCGGCCAGTCGCACCGCGTGAGTGCCGATCTGAGCGGCCTCGATCCCATGCTCGCGCAGCGTATCCAGATAGGAGGCCACCGTCGCGCGGCGTGCGTTCACGCGCAACGTCAGCGGGCCGGGACGATCGCCGGCAGCGAGGATGTCCTGCCAGCGCTCGTCCCATGCGCCCTTGACGGCGTCGATCCACCATTGCGGATAGTTCCACGCGGCCGGCGCGTCGGCACGCGCAGTGCTCATCAGCGTGTCGCGGTCACGCAGGAAAGTGCGCAACACGGCATTGACGAGGCCTTTCGCGAACGAGACTTCGCGACGTGCCCCGATTGCGTTCACCGCCTGATCGACGACCGTATGCGCCGCGTAGGGGGCCGCGTCGGTTTCATCGACGAGCAACGTCAGCGCGCACGCGAGCATGTTGCCGACATGCTGCGGCGGCGCCTTGCGCACGAGCCGTGCAGCGATCCAGTCGACCGTGCCGAGACGGCGCAGCGTGCGGTAAGCAATGTCCTGCATGGCGCCGCGCGCGCTGGCAGCCGAAGTGGCGGGTAGCGCAGCTTGCACGGCCGCCAGCGCCGCCGGCAAAGCTGTGCCGCTACGCACGGCGCCGACCGCCTGCGCGGCGCCATCGAGCGCGAAGCCCAGCGAGTCGGGCGGCAGATGCAGTTGCGACAAGCGTGACTCGCGGGCAGGCATAGGGCGCGCAGCAGAAGCGGACGGCTTAATCGAATGACGACGTGCGGAGGAAGGTCGAGTCATGGAAGGAGGGTGAACCGGGCACGGTACGGGGCACCGCGCACAAGCAAGACAAACGCCGCATTGTAACGTGACCGCGGACGACCCTTGCCGCGCACCGTCCCGCAAGCAAAAAGGGCGAGCTGCACAGCCCGCCCTTCTTTCCCATCAGGGCATACCGCGCACGGCATGCCATTCAGCCTTCAGGTATCGATCAGTCGTAACGGCCCGTGCGCGCCATCTCCTGCAGGCGCGCGATACGCTCTTCCGTCGCCGGGTGCGTCGAGAATAGATTGGCGACGCCGCCGCCCGACAGCGGGTTCAGGATCATCATCTGCGCCGTGGTGGGGTGGGCTTCGGCTGCGGCGAACGGGATACCCGACGCATAGCGATGAATCTTGTCGAGCGCCGAAGCCAACGCCTGTGGGTCGCCCGACAGCTCCGCACCGCCGCGGTCGGCCTCGAACTCGCGAGCGCGCGAGATCGCCATCTGGATCATGGCCGCGGCGATCGGCGCGAGCAGCGCGACGGCAATGCTCGCGATCGGATTGGCCGGGCGGCCTTCCTCGTCACGACCGCCGAAAAACATCGCGAAGTTCGCCAGCGCCGAGATCGCGCCGGCCATCGTCGCCGAGATCGTCGAAATCAGGATGTCGCGGTGCTTGACGTGCGACAGCTCGTGCGCCATCACGCCACGCATCTCGCGCTCGGACAGGATGCGCAGGATGCCCGTCGTAGCCGCCACGGCGGCATGCTCGGGACTGCGGCCCGTTGCGAACGCATTGGGCGCCTCTTCGTTGATCAGGTAGACGCGCGGCATCGGCAAACTTGCGCGCGTGGCCAATTCGCGGACCATCCGGTAGAACTGCGGCGCGCTGGTTTCGTCGACTTCCTGCGCGTTGTACATGCTCAGGACCATCTTGTCCGAGAACCAGTACGAGAAGAAATTCATCGCCAGTGCGATGACGAGCGCGAACATCATGCCGCGCGAGCCGCCGATCATCCCGCCAATAGTGACGAAGAGGGCCGTGATGGCGGCCATCAGCATCGCAGTTTTGACCCAGTTGAACATGTCGACTCCTTTTCTCGTTGCCTTGCCTACCAGTACCCGCTGCCGTCAGGGCAGCACAGCGAATAATTGTAAGCGATTCGTCAGGCAAGCGCGCGCAGGAAAAATTCAATCAGCGGTGCGCGGTGGCGAGCTTCAGGCCCAGGCCGACGAACGCGCTGCCGACCACGCGATCGAGCCACTTCTTCACGCCGGGCTTGCCGCCGAGCCGACGCGTCACACTGCCGGCCACCCATGCGACGAAGCTGTTCCAGACCGTGCTCATCGCGAGAAACACGGCGCCCAGCGCGAGGAACGCGAGCACCTTGTGGTCGGCGTCGGCCGACACGAATTGCGGGAAGAACGAGACGAAGAACAGCACGACCTTGGGGTTCAGCACGTTCGTCCAAAAGCCTTGCACGAACAGCTGCCGGAGCGGCTTGGGCGCGCCGGGCATGCGCGTTTCGGAGACTTGCGCGACCTTGTCGGGCGACGCGAGCAGCAACCGCACGCCCAGATAGATCAGGTAAATCGCGCCCGCGATCTTGATCACGGTAAAGGCCGCCGCGGATGCCGCCAGCAGCGCCGTCAACCCGAATGCACAAGCGAGTGCATGCACGCAGCAGCCGGCCGAAATGCCGAGCGCCGACATCAAGCCCGCGCCACGGCCTTGCGCGATGCTGCGCCCGACGATGTATGCCGTATCCGGTCCCGGCGTGATGTTCAGAAGAAAGACTGCGGCGACGAACAACGGGAAATGCACGATACCGAACATCCTGGGCTCCTTCGCTGACCTGCGGTTCAAATAGAGGCCAAATGCGCCTTCACCGGCGTCACGCCTGCGTTGGCAGGCTCAGGTGCTCGCCTGCGGTGAGCGTCGCACCGGCCAGAAAATCGCGCACCGGCAAGCGCTTGCCGCCCGGCTTCTGCAATTGCAGCAGGCGCAGCGCCCCTTCGCCGCAAGCGACGACGACGCCATCGGCCGATACGTCGACGATCGTACCCGGTGGCGCGACATGCGAGCGATCGGCCATCGGCTCGGCCGCCCAGATTTTCAGTGCCGTGCCATCACCAAGCGTGGCCACACCGCCCGGAAACGGGTCGAACGCACGAACCTGACGCGCCAGCACAGTGGCCGGCTTGCGCCAGTCGAGTGCGGCTTCGTGCTTGCCGATCTTTTCCGCGTAGGTCACGCCTGCGGCCGGTTGCGGCGTGGCGGCGAGCGAGCCGTCGCGCTCGAGTTGCGTCAGCGCTTCGACGATGAGCCGTGCGCCGTCGGCCGCGAGCTTGTCGTGCAGCGTCGCCGTGGTGTCGACGGGCTCGATGGGCATGCGCGCCATGCTGAGCATCGCGCCGGTGTCGAGCCCCGCGTCCATCTGCATCAGCGTGATGCCGGTTTCGCTGTCGCCGGCTTCGATCGCGCGGTGGATCGGCGCCGCGCCGCGCCAGCGAGGCAGCAGCGACCCGTGGATGTTGATGCAACCGTAGCGCGGGATGTCCAGCACTTCCTGCGGCAGCAGCAGCCCGTAGGCTGCGACGACCATCACGTCGTGCGGCGTCGCTCGCAGCCGTTCGATGGCTGCCTCGGCTTCGGCCGGGAACTTGCCGCTACGGCGCAGCGACGGCGGCTGCGCCACCTCGAGCCCGCGCTCGAGCGCATAGCGTTTGACGGCGCTCGCCTGCAGCTTCATGCCGCGACCGGCAGGGCGGTCGGGCTGCGTCAGGACGAGCGGAATCGGAAAGCCGGCCGCGTCGATCGCGGCGAGGGCCGCCGCGGCGAACTCGGGCGTGCCGGCGAAAATGACACGCAGCGTATGGGTCATGGCAACGAACGTCGAGGGATCGCTGGGTCGCGCGTTACATCGCGTGCGCGAGCTTCTTCATCTTGGTCTTGATGCGTGTCTGCTTGAGCGACGAAAGATATTCGACGAACACGCGCCCCATCAGGTGATCCATCTCGTGCTGGACGCACACGGCGAGCAGGCCTTCGCAGTCGAGCTCGAACGGCTCGCCCTTTTCGTTCAGCGCGCGCACGCGCACACGCTCGGCGCGCTCGACGTTGTCGTAGACGCCGGGCACCGACAGGCAGCCTTCCTCGGACAGCTTGCGCTCGTCGCTCGACCACACGATCTCGGGATTGATGAACGCACGCAACTCGTCGTGCGCATCGGACACATCGATGACGATGACGCGCTCATGCACGTCGACCTGCGTCGCGGCGAGGCCGACGCCGGGCGCCGCGTACATTGTCTCGGCCATATCGGCGACGAGCTTGCGAATGCGATCGTTGACCTCGGCGACGGGCTTCGCGACCGTGTGCAGGCGTTTATCGGGGTAATTGAGGATGCTCAGTAAGGCCATGATGTGAAAGTCGTCGGTTACGCATGACGCGGGGCACAGTCCGTAAGTTACGGCATGTGCCGTCGAGGTTCGATAGGCCGTTCGGCCAGCTTGTACGCGTCTTGCCGTACATCGAACATACGTCGAACAACGCGCGCCGAAGTGCCGCCACGCGAAGGCAGGCGAGCATTCGCGACGCGCAGAAGGTGATTCCGGATGGTGAAAATTTTAGCATGGCCCCCGCGCCTTCGCTGGCGGCGGCCGATGGGCGACACACGATGCAGGCCTTGTCGATGACCGATGCAGAGCTGGCCGCATGGCTCGCGCTTGCGGCTGCGCGCGGCCTGCCACCCGCCACGCTGCGCAAGCTGCTGGCCGAGTTCGGCGCTCCCGAGGCGTTGCGTGCCCAGCCCTTCGCGGCACTTGCGCGAGCAGCCAGCGAGAACGCCGCGCGCGCCATCCTTGCCGAACCCGAGGAAGGCTTCGAGCAGCGGCTTGCCATCACGCGCGCCTGGCTCGAAGTGCCGGGCAACGCCATCGTCACACTCAGCGATCCCGCTTATCCGGCCATGCTGCTGGCCACGCACGATCCGCCGCCGTTGCTATATGTAAGAGGCCGCCTCGCGCTGCTGCACGCGCCGAGCGTCGCGATCGTCGGCAGCCGCAGTGCGACGCCACAAGGTCTCGAGGATGCCGGGCACTTTGCGCGCACGCTCGCCGACGCGGGCCTGACGATCGTGTCCGGCCTCGCGCTCGGCATCGACGCCGCCGCACATCGCGGCGCGCTCAACGCGCACGCGGGCACTCTGGCGGTGATCGGCACGGGTGCCGACCTCGTCTATCCGGCCAAGCACCGGGCGCTTGCGCACGAGATTGCAGCCTGCGGTGCGATCGTGTCCGAATGGCCACTCGGCACGCCGGCCCGGCCCGCGCATTTCCCCCAGCGCAATCGTCTGATCGCGGGGCTGGCGCGCGGAGTACTGATCATCGAGGCCGCGCTGCGCTCGGGGTCGCTGATCACGGCGCGGCTGGCCAACGAAGCCGGGCGCGACGTGTTCGCGGTGCCGGGCTCGATCCACGCACCGCTCGCGCGCGGCTGTCACCAGTTGATCAAGGAAGGCGCGAAGCTCACCGAAACGCCGGCGGACGTGCTCGAGGAGTTCGGTATCGCGCAGCCCGCAGCACCGCCCGAACCAGCGACGGGGACGCAGGGCGAGGGCGAAAGCGAGGCACGGATGCCGCTTGGTGCGTCCGTCGACAAGCCCTCGAGATTGGCATCAGGCCCCACTTCGCATCGGGTCTCGACGCGCGAGCTCGAACCGGCCGCCGAGCGTTTGCTGGCCGCGCTCGGCCACGCACCGGCAACGCTCGAAGTCCTGGCCGAGCGCACCGAGATGGACAGCGCGTCGCTACAAGGCGTACTGCTCTCGCTCGAACTGGCCGGTCACCTGACCACCTTGCCGGGTGGACGCTTCGCCCGCATTGCCCGGCACTGAAGTAGGGCCACAACGGACTCTCCGCACTACCGTGCTACATTCGCTCGAATCAAAGACATGGAATATCACGCAAGGAATGCCATCATGCCCGCGCTGAATCTCGATACCGACGGAGACCGGATCGCCGAGCGCATTGCCGATAGCGACACGCTGCTCGTCGCGTGTCTATGTGCGCAATGGTGTGGGACATGCCGCGAGTATGGCGAAGGCTTCGATCGCCTGGCCGACTCGCACCCCGAGATCTGCTTCGTGTGGATCGACATCGAAACGCACGCGGACCGCTTCGACGATCTCGACGTCGAGAACTTCCCGACGCTGCTGATCGAAGACAGCGTGACCACCCGATTCTTCGGCACGGTGCTGCCGCACGTATCGATCGCCGAACGCATGCTGTCGGACCTGACTGCGCTGCCGGGTGCCATCGGCGCGCCGAAATTGCGACCGGCGCTCGCCGCGGTTTGACGCTGTTCGCGCGGTCGGAAACCGTGCCTGGCAAGGGCCGCTACAAGACGTGCGGCAGACGGCAGCAAGGGCTTCATTCATACGGAAGCTATGTTGCCCAAGCAAGGCACTTTTTCCGACGAACGGACGCCGCGCACTCGGCGTGTGCTATAAAGCGGTCGTTAAAGGGACCACAATCCGGGATTTGACCCCGGTTACTACACCATCCTGTCATGTCCAAAGCACTGATCATTGCGGAGAAGCCTTCTGTCGCGAACGACATCGCGCGCGCGCTCGGCGGCTTCACCAAACATGACGAGTATTACGAAAACGACGAATTCGTGTTGTCGTCGGCGGTCGGCCATCTGGTCGAGATCGCGGCGCCGGAAGAATATGAAGTGAAGCGCGGCAAATGGAGCTTTGCCCATCTGCCCGTCATCCCCCCGCATTTCGACTTGCAGCCGATCGCCAAGAGCGAGTCGCGGCTCAAAGTCCTGACCAAGCTCATCAAGCGCAAGGACGTCGAACGTCTGATCAATGCCTGCGACGCGGGCCGCGAAGGTGAGCTGATCTTCCGTCTGATCGCACAGCACGCCAAGGCCAAGCAGCCGGTTCAGCGACTGTGGCTGCAATCGATGACACCGGCCGCCATCCGCGACGGGTTCGCGCAACTGCGCACCGATGCCGACATGCAGCCGCTCGCCGATGCGGCGCGCTGCCGCTCCGAGGCCGATTGGCTCGTCGGCATCAACGGCACGCGGGCGATGACCGCATTCAATAGCAAGGGCGGCGGCTTCTTCCTGACGACCGTCGGCCGTGTGCAGACGCCCACGCTGTCGATCGTCGTCGAGCGCGAAGAGAAGATCCGCCAATTCGTGCCGCGCGACTACTGGGAAGTGCGTGCCGAGTTCGTGTGCGCGGGCGGCTTCTACGAAGGCCGCTGGTTCGATACGAAATTCAAGCGCGACGAGTTCGATCCCGAAAAGCGCGATTCGCGTTTGTGGAGCCTTGCTGCGGCCGAATCGGTCGTGGCGGCGTGCCGCGATCAAGTGGGCACCGTCAGCGAGGAGTCGAAGCCATCGACTCAGCTCTCGCCGCAGCTGTTCGACCTGACGAGCCTGCAGCGCGAAGCGAACGGTCGCTTCGGCTTCTCGGCAAAGAACACGCTCGGCCTCGCACAGGCGCTGTATGAAAAGCACAAGGTGCTGACCTATCCGCGTACCGATGCGCGCGCGCTGCCCGAAGACTATCTGGGCACGGTGAAAAGCACGCTCGAGATGCTCAAGGAGAGCAACAACTACCTGCCGTTCGCGAAGCAGGTACTCGACAAGGGTTGGGTGAAGCCGAACAAGCGCATCTTCGACAACTCGAAGATCAGCGATCACTTCGCCATCATCCCGACGCTGCAAGCGCCGAAGTCGCTGTCCGAGCCCGAGCAGAAACTCTACGACCTCGTCGTGAAGCGCTTCCTGGCCGTGTTCTTCCCGGCCGCCGAATACCGCGTCACGACGCGCTTGACCGAAATCGCGGGCCATCACTTCAAGACCGAAGGCAAGGTGCTCGTCGAGCCGGGCTGGCTGCAGGTGTACGGCCGCGAGACGAGCGGTGAGGACGCGAACCTCGTGCCCGTGCAAAAGGACGAGAAGGTCAAGACCGACAAGATCGCCGCGCACGCCCTCGTCACCAAGCCGCCCGCGCGTTACAACGAAGCGACGCTGCTCTCGGCCATGGAAGGCGCGGGCAAGCTCGTCGAAGACGACGAGCTGCGCGAGGCGATGGCCGCGAAGGGCCTCGGTACGCCAGCCACGCGCGCGGCCATCATCGAAGGCCTGCTCGGCGAAAAGTACCTCGTGCGCGAAGGCCGCGAGCTGATCCCGACGGCCAAGGCCTTCCAGTTGATGACGCTGCTGCGCGGCCTCGACGTGAAGGAACTGACGGCCCCCGAGCTCACGGGCGAATGGGAATACAAGCTCTCGCAGATGGAGCGCGGCAAGCTCGCGCGCGATACGTTCATGCAGGAAATCGCCCGCATGACGCAGACCATCGTCAAGCGCGCGAAAGAGTACGACTCCGATACGATCCCTGGCGACTACGCGACGCTCTCCACGCCATGCCCCAATTGCGGCGGGCAGGTCAAAGAGAACTATCGGCGCTTCGCCTGTACGCAGTGCGAATTCTCGATTTCGAAGATTCCGGGCAGCCGCCAGTTCGAAATCGAGGAAGTCGAGACGCTGCTTGCCGCGAAGGAAATCGGGCCGCTGTCGGGCTTTCGCAGCAAGATGGGGCGTCCGTTCTCGGCGATCCTCAAGCTCGCGTTCGACGACGAAACGAAGAACTACAAGCTCGAGTTCGACTTCGGCCAGGACCAGGGCGGCGAAGACGGCGAAGCGCCCGACTTCTCCGAGCAGGAGCCGGTCGGCGCGTGTCCGAAGTGCCAGGCACGCGTGTTCGAACACGGCATGAGCTATGTCTGCGAGAACTCGGTCGCCACGCCGAAGTCCTGCGACTTCCGTTCGGGCAAGGTCATCCTGCAGCAGGAGATCACGCGCGAGCAAATGGCCAAGCTGCTCGGCGAAGGCCGCACCGATTTGCTCACGAGCTTCAAGTCCTCGCGTACGGGCCGCAACTTCAAGGCTTACCTGGTCAAGCAGAACGACGGCAAGATCGGCTTCGAGTTCGAGAAGAAGGAACCGTCGGCAAAAACCGCGGCCAAGTCGGCTTCGCGTGCACGCTCGACCGGTGAGGCGGAAGCCAATGGCAACGGTGAGGGTGAAACCGCTGCAGCACCGGCCAAGAAAACGGCGGTGAAAACGGCGGTGAAAACCGCCGCGAAGACGGCGACCAAGACTGCCGCCAAGCCGGCCGCAAAGAAGACGACCACCCGCAAGCGCGTCGCCACCTGACCGTCAAACCCCTCGAGCCCCGATAAAACGCAGCGGCGCTTCACGAATCGGTGAAGCGCCGCTGCGTCGTTTCGATCAATGCGTGAGCAAACGCGCTGAAGCCGGCGCGCGCCTCATCCGCAATATCGAGATATCAAATCAAACCGGCGAGGGCGTCGTCACGCGCTCACGCGCAGCCCGCGGCACCTTCGGGGCCGAATTGCCGCCGCCGCGCCGCACCGTGTAGGGCTTGGCGCCGGCTTCGAACGGCTCCGCGGCCAACTGCGGTTCCTCCGCCCGCGGCATCACCGGCGCCACCGGAAGCGGGCCGTCCTTGAGCCACAGCTCGCCGAGCGTGCCATTCGGTGTCTGGCTGAAGTGGTCGACGAGGTGATCGATGAAGGTCCGCACCTTGGCCGGCAGGTGACGCCGGCTCGGGTAGCCGATATTGACCTCGAGCTGCGGCAACCGGTAATCGGCCAGCAGCCGCACGAGATTGCCGCGCGTAGCGTCGCTGCCGATCAGATAGCTCGGCAGAATCGCGATGCCCATATCGAGCAGCGCGAACTGACGCAGCATCTCGGTGTTGTTGACGACGATGACGTTCGACGGACGAACGCGAATTTCGCCCTCGGGCCCCGTGAACACGCGCTCGTCGCCCCAGTATTCCGAAGGCAGGCTCAGGCACGCGTGCTCGGCCAGCTGTTCGGGACGCGTGGGCGTGCCGTGCTTCTCCAAGTACGCCGGCGTGGCGCAGACGATCATGCAGCCCGTCGTGAGCCGGCGCGTGACGATGCTCGCACTGCGCATCTTCTGCGCGATCACGATCCCGACGTCGAATCCTTCCTCGACCAGATCGACGCCGCGATCGACGAGGGTCAGATCTGGAATGACCTTCGGATAGCGCTGCGCGTACGTTTGCAGCACGGGCGCGAGGTTATGCAGCCCGAACACGACGGGCGCGACGATGCGCAGCGTGCCGACGGGCTCGTGATTGCGGGCGACGACCATTTGCTCGACGTCCTCGAGTTCGTCGAGAATCTGCCGGGCGCGTTCGAGGTAGACCTGCCCCGATTCGGTCAGCGAGAGGCTGCGGGTCGTGCGGTTGAGCAGACGGGTGCCGAGGCGGCCTTCGAGATCGGCCACATGGCGCGTGGCAACGGCGTTCGAAATGTCCATCGCGCTGGCTGCGCGAGCGAAACTGCCGAGATCCGCCACTTTCACGAACACACGCATCGACTGCAAATGATCCATTGACGACTCCTACCGCTGTTGTTGCTCAGAAAAAAAATCCCGAGCCAATTCGTAATTGTCCTACGACTTTGAATCTCGCGCAGAGTTGCCTAAACACGGTGTTTAATTTTCGAATCGTCAGGTTCGCCGCAAATAAGCGCATTTCCGGCAGAAAACCCACATCGGCTGGCCGGAACGCGCAAAAAAAGACCGCCCGAAGGCGGTCTTTTCGATAAATCAAACGTAAACAGCTTGTTTGAGGAATCCTTCAAGCAGCGGCGAGCCGCCCCTCGATCTGCGCTTTCGTCTGCGTCAATGCCTCGGGCAAGCGGTGGCGCAGCGTATCGAACAGCTCGGCGTGCAGCGCGAGTTCCTGGCGCCAGGCCGCGTCGTCGACCGAAATCACCTGCTCGAACTGCTCGCGCGTGAAATCGAGGCCATTCCAGTCGATGTCCTCATAGCGCGGCGACATCCCGAATGCGTGATCGACGCCCTCCGTGTGACCTTCGATGCGCCCGATCATCCAGTGCAGGACGCGCATGTTCTCGCCGAAGCCCGGCCAGACGAATTTGCCGTCCGGCCCCTTGCGGAACCAGTTGACGCAGAAAATCTTGGGCAGCTTCGCACCGAGCGCATCGAGCCGCGCGCCGACCTTGAGCCAGTGATCGAAGTAATCGGCCATGTTGTAGCCGCAGAACGGCAGCATCGCGAACGGATCGCGACGCACGACGCCTTGCTGCCCCACTGCCGCCGCCGTCGTCTCCGACCCCATCGTCGCGGCCATGTACACGCCCTCGACCCAGTTTCGGGCCTCGGTCACGAGCGGCACCGTGCTCGAGCGGCGGCCGCCGAAGATGAAGGCGTCGATCGGCACGCCTTCCGGGTTCTCCCAGTCGGCATCGATCGACGGACATTGCGAGGCCGGCGCCGTGAAGCGCGCGTTCGGGTGCGCGGCCTTGCGCCCCGTCTCCTTGGCGATCGCAGGCGTCCAGTCTTGGCCTTGCCAATCGATCAGGTGCGCGGGCGCCTCATCGGACATACCCTCCCACCAGACGTCGCCGTCGTCGGTCAGCGCCACGTTCGTGAAGATGACGTTCTGCTTGAGCGTCGCCATCGCGTTGTAGTTCGTCTTCTCGCTCGTGCCCGGCGCGACGCCGAAGTAGCCGGCCTCGGGATTGATCGCGTACAGGCGGCCGTCCGTGCCCGGCTTGATCCATGCGATGTCGTCGCCGATCGTCGAAATCGACCAGCCGCTCATGCCACGCGGCGGAATCAGCATCGCGAAGTTCGTCTTGCCGCACGCCGACGGGAACGCGGCCGCGACGCGGTATTTGCGCCCCTCGTGCGACGTCACCGACAGAATCAGCATGTGCTCGGCGAGCCAGCCTTCGGCGCGGCCCATCGTCGACGCAATGCGCAGCGCGAAGCATTTCTTGCCGAGCAGCGCGTTGCCGCCGTAGCCCGAGCCGAAACTCCAGATCTCGCGCGTCTCGGGAAAATGCACGATGTACTTCGTGTCGTTGCAGGGCCACGACACGTCCTTGGCCCCGTCGACGAGCGGCGCGCCCACCGAGTGCACGCACGGCACGAAATGGCCGTCGGCACCGAGCACGTCGTACACCTGGCGGCCCATGCGCGTCATGATGCGCATGTTGACGACGACGTATGGGCTATCGGTCAGCTCGATGCCGATGTGCGCGATCGGCGAGCCCAGCGGGCCCATCGAAAACGGCACGACATACATCGTGCGACCGCGCATCGCGCCGTCGAACAGACCGTTGAGGGTCTCACGCATCTGCGCGGGCTCGACCCAGTTATTCGTCGGACCAGCGTCTTCGCGCTGCTGCGAGCAAATGAACGTGCGGTCTTCGACGCGCGCGACGTCGGACGGATCGGAGCACGCGAGATACGAGTTCGGGCGCTTCTCGGGGTTCAAACGCTTGAGCGTACCGGCCTCGACCATCTGCGCACAGAGACGGTCGTTTTCTTCTTGCGAGCCATCGCACCAGACGATCTTGTCGGGCTTGGCGAGCGCGGCCACGCGCTCCACCCATTCGATCAGCTTGTGATTCTTGACGTAGGCAGGGGCGTCAACTGTAGCCATACCTGCAAAAGCGGGGTGATTCATCGAGCAGTCTCCGTTTTGTCTTCATTAAAGGAAACGGTTGCGCTCGCTGACGCTGCGGGCGAGAGGCGCGTGGGCACGCGAACGCTGCGCGTGACGACGGGCAGTACGTCAGGAGCTAAGCAGCTTGCGCGCGGGTGCGACAAGCTGTTAAAAAGAAGCGGTCCTGCCTAGTCGAAGCTGTGGGCATCGTAACCAGCGGCGTTGCATCGCTCATGCCAACTTGTGCTCCCTATGACAGGTTGGAACCGACAAGGATATCACCCCGTCTACTGTGTACATCGTGCACTGCAATATCCCCGCTTACTTATGAAGATTGCCATTCTTGACGACTACCAGGACGCCGTCCGCAAGCTCGATTGTTTTCAGCTGCTTGTGGGCCATGAAGTCAAAGTCTTCAATAACACCGTGCGCGGCTTGGGTCAGTTGGCCAGCCGACTCGCCGAAGTCGATGCGCTCGTGCTGATTCGAGAGCGCACACGCATTACGTCGCAGCTGCTCGATAAATTGCCGCATCTGCGGATGATTAGTCAGACGGGAAAAGTTTCGAATCACATCGATTTGGGCGCCTGTACCGAACGCGGCATCTCCGTGCTCGAAGGCGTAGGCTCGCCCGTGGCGCCCGCCGAACTGACGTGGGCGCTGATCATGGCCGCGCAGCGGCGCATTCCTCAGTACGTTGCGAACCTCAAACAGGGCGCGTGGCAGCAATCGGGCTTGAAGACGTCGGCGCTGCCGCCGAACTTCGGTCTCGGCCAAGTGCTGCGCGGACAGACGCTCGGCATCTGGGGCTACGGCAAAGTCGGCCGAATCGTGGCCGGCTACGGCAAAGCGTTCGGCATGAAGGTGCTGATCTGGGGTCGCGAGCATTCGCTCGAAGCGGCCAAGGCCGACGGTTACGACGTGGCGGAAAACCGCGAGGCGCTGTTCGAGCAAAGCGACGTGCTGACGCTGCATCTGCGTCTGCACGACGACACGCGCGGCATCGTCAAGCAGGCCGACCTGCTGCGCATGAAGCCGACGTCGTTGTTCGTCAACACGAGCCGCGCCGAGTTGCTCGAAGAGAATGCGCTGGCAAGCGCGCTGGCGCGCAACCGGCCCGGGATGGTCGCAATCGACGTCTTCGAAAGCGAGCCGATCCTGCAGGGCTATGGGCTGCTGCGGCTCGAGAACGTCATCTGCACGCCGCACATCGGCTACGTCGAGCGCGAAAGCTACGAGCTCTACTTCAGCGCGGCGTTCAAGAACATCCTCGCCTTCGACAAGGGCGATGTGTCGAGCGCCGTGAACCCTGCGGCACTGACGGTCGGACGACGGCGAGGTTATTGATCGGCGATTGATCTGATGGAACGGCTGCGCACGTCAGGCGTGCGTAGCCGGCTGGAACAGTGTCGGCAGGCGGCGCAGGAAAGCTTCGCCGTCGGCGCGACCCAGCTCATAAGCCGGCCGCATCAACGCCGGCTGCGTGTAATCCCAGCTCGAAATCGGCACTTTGCGCGACGGCTGCACGTACAGGCGCTGCTGCTCGCCGTGTGAGAGCACGAACATCTGCGGACGCGGATACTGGCGAGTGACCATCACGAGGACGCGCCCTGGCGACGCATCGAGCGCGCCGACAGGCACGTTGTCGACCATGCCGCCATCGAGCACAGGCTTGCCGCCGCGCCGGAGCACCGGCGTGAAGGGCGGCGTGCACGACGATTGCAGGATCAGGTCGGCGAGTTCGTCGACGCGCGCGCAATCCTGTACGCGCACGTATTCGGGGCGAAAGCCGAGCGTCTGGCCCAGCGTCGGATGCAGCGTCTTGCGGACGTGCTTTTCGATGTTGTACGCGATGAGGCCGGCCGCCACCGCGCTGCGCGCGCCGAGCCAGCTCGGGACGTGCGACACGCCGACGCGAATCTCCGGTGCACTGGAAAGGCCTGCGAACGACTCGCCGTAGATGTCGAGTAGTGCTTGACGATAAATGCGGTAGTGCGGAAACACCGACGCGCCGCGCCGCCACAGGTTGCCCCAATAGGCATTTTTCGTATTCCCGCGCAGCACCTGCTCGTAGTAGCGCATGACCCATTGCGAGTCGCGCGTGTAGAGCATGCATGCGGTGGCCGCGCCGGCCGAGATGCCGGCGATCACGCGCGGCTTCAGTGCGATTTCGGGCTGAACGACGTCCCAGAATCCCGCTTGCCACCAGCATCGGTTACCGCCGCCAGCAAAGACGACCTGATCGAACATGCTTGCTGTTTCCTTGCGTTGGCGGTGCGCGCGCGCCCGTCGTTAGTTAGTCGATGAGCGCACCGTCAGTTGACGAGTGCGTAGGTGGTGGTCGCGTGCACGGCCATCTTGCCGTCCTCGTCGAACAGCTCGACTTCGCCGAACACGAGATTACGGCCCATGCGCAGCACGCGCGCGGTCACGAGCACGTCGCCCTTGCGGACGGCGCGCATGAAGCTGATGTTCAGCGAGACCGTCGTCATCGGCCGGAATTCGCCGAGCGCGGCGGAAATCGCGACGATCATCGCGGTATCGGCTGCGGCCATGAAGACCTGGCCGCAGATGACGCCGCCCGAATGGCGCAGTTCGCCGGAGAAGGGCAGGCGCAACGTGGCGCTCTCATCCGTCGCCGAGACGGGCGTGAGGCCGAGGGCGCGCACCCACGGGGCCAGCACGCGGTCGAGCAGGGCGATAATCGCGTTTTCGTTCATGGGAAGGTCTCCTGGCTGCTTGCTGCGGACGCCGTCACCGTGTCGGTCGCATGCGAGCGGCGCTTGTCGTGGCGCAATCATACCGGCGCGCGGAAAATCGCACCGGGGAGGGGGACATCGGGGTTAGTGGCGGGCTGTAGGACGGGGCTTCGCAGGCCCCGGTGCACAATTTTTAAGAAAAAATGACGAAAGGGGCTAGGCAAGCGAAAAAAAGTCCTGCATAATTCGCCTTCTGTTGGGGCGTTAGCTCAGTTGGTAGAGCAGCGGACTCTTAATCCGTAGGTCGAGTGTTCGAGTCACTCACGCCCCACCAAAAATTCAAGCAAAAAGCCCAGTCCTCGTGACTGGGCTTTTTGCTTTCTGAATCCCGAATCCCCCCTCGATCTCAAATGCCGAAATAAGCACTTCGAATGCGCGCGTCGGCAAGCAGCATCGCGGCCTCCCCGGACAAAACGACCTCACCGTTTTCAAGCACGCACCCACGCGTCTGCATATTCAGTCCGTCTGATTCTCCCTAGCCTACCTGCTATACTAACCTAGTAGGTTAATCTTCTTTCATGGAGAAACGAACCCCACATTGCAAGCTAAGCGTCGTCAAATCCTTGGTTCAGCAGGGCAAGGTGCGCACCACAAATTCGGCGCGTGTCGGCGCAGTCGCGTTGGGGCTCAACTACGAAGGGTTGCTCGAAGTCGTAGCGGCCCTACAGTCGGTGGACTTCTACAAGAGCATGACGACCTACGCGGATCACACTGTCTGGCAAGACGTGTATCGCCCGCGCACGCCACACGGTGATGGGTATCTGAAACTTACCGTGATCGACGACGTGTTGATCGTATCCTTCAAGGAGTTGTGAAAATGAAATGTCCTGTGTGCGGCGCGGCGGATCTGATTCACGACACGCGCGACATACCCTATATGTACAAGGGCGAAACAACCACGATTCCCGATGTCACGGGCGATTTCTGCGCAGCTTGCGGTGAGTCGGTTCTGGAAGCGGCCGAATCGACGCGCGTGATGGATGCGATGAACACCTTTGCCAAGGAAGTCAATGCGTCGCTGGTCGATCCCGCGTTCATCACAAGTGTTCGGAAGAAGCTGGCTTTGGATCAACGCGAAGCCGCGGAAATATTCGGCGGTGGCGTAAACGCATTTTCGCGGTATGAGACAGGCAAGACGAAGCCGCCCGTGGCGCTCGTCAAGTTGCTAAAGGTGTTGGACAAGCACCCGGATCTGTTGCCCGAAGTGCGTGCGCTATAGCATCGACACGCGCGCGATGCCAGGCACAGCGTCGCTTGCAAACACACTCAGCAAAAACGCTCAGACGCGATTCCCGTGCATGGCATAATCCGCCGCGCTGCTCCCCCCTCATGGACCACGAACTGCCGGCGCCGTGCTGAACCGCTTTCACCAGAAGATTGGCTGCATCTTGGGATTGCTTGCCATCCTGCTGGTCACGCTCGCGCCGACGATTTCGCATGCTCTAGCCGGTCACGAGCAAGCAGCGGCGCTTTCGGCATCGATCTGCTCCGCACAATCTGCGCCCGACGACACACCGGGCAATCAGGACGCATCCCACTCGCTGACCGCCCATTGGCAGACTTGCGGCTATTGCAGCCTGCTCGCGCATATGCCCGTCGTGCTGCCTGGCGCGCAATCCGCCTTCGCGGTGGCCGTCTGGGTCATTCAGCACAAAGCGGCGACCACCTTCGAGAGCGTTCGCCTCGCCGAGCCGGTCACCTTCACGCAGCCTCGCGCCCCGCCGATTTCATCCTAAGTTTACGTTGAGCCTTACCGCAGCCGACGCGATGCATCGATCGCATCGCAGAACCTCGCACGTTTGTATCAAGCGTGCGAGGGCGTCGCTACGACCTCGAACAACATCAAAACGCAGGATGAAACGTGCTGACCACCTCCAAGCACCGTAGCAAGCCGCTTTTCTCGATCACGCTCATTTCCGCCGCCGCGGCCGTATTGCCGCTGTCCCTGTCGCTCGCATCGTCCCCCGCTAGCGCCCACGCCATTGCCGGCGACCGCGTCTTTCCCGCCACGTTGGCCGTCGACGATCCCGGCGTCGGCGACGAAGCCAACCTCCAATACAGCCACACGCGCACCTCCGGCGACAACGGCGATCAAAGCATCAACACCTTCGGCTTCGAATACGACAAGCTGATCACACCAAGGCTGGCGGCATCGATCGACGGCAGCTACGTCATGCAGAACAACCCGACCACGCGCGGCTTCGACAACTTCGGCATCGGCCTGAAGTATCTGCTGTATGTGAACGACGCCCATGAATTCATGACGTCGGTCGGTGTGCATGCGGAGCTCGGCGGCACGGGCAGCCACGCGATCGCCAACAACTTCTCGACGATCTCGCCGACTGTCTACGTAGGCAAGGGGATGGGCGATCTGCCCGATGCTTTGGCATACCTGCGCCCCATTGCGGTGACCGCCGAAGCCGCGCCCGCGCTGAACACCGGCGCCGACCAGCCCAATGCGTTCAACTACGGCTTCACCGTGCAGTACAGTCTGCCGTACCTGCAGCAGCACGTGCGCGATATCGGTCTGCCGCAGCCGCTGGCGAATCTGATTCCGATCGTCGAGGTGCCGTTGTCGAGAAGTCAGGGCCAGACGACCGGCACGATCAACCCGGGCTTCATCTGGATCAATCGCTATGGCCAGTTCGGCGTCGAGGCGCAGATACCGATCAACAGTGCGAGTGGGTCGCACGTAGGCATTCTCGTGCAGGCCCATCTGTTCTTCGACGACATCGCACCCAAGACATTGGGCAAGCCGTTGTTCCAGTAGCCAGCAAAGCAATCCGCAATGAGCGGCCCGCTATGGGAAACCGGTTAGCGGGCCGCTCGGGCAGAACGTCCAACAACTATCGTCGGCGGGCCATTCGCGCCGACTCTCTTGAGAGCCATCGACCATCATGAAGACGTATCGCTTGAATGCACTAAGCGCTCGCGGCCTCGCCGCCGCACTGACGCTTGCCGTCGCGCAGCTCGCGCATGCACATGCCTATCCGACTCATCAAGCGCCGGCAGCAGGCTCCACAGTCAACACTTCGCAGAACGAAGTGATCATCGACTTCGACGACGCACTCGAACCGGCATTCAGCTCGATCGCCGTCACCGATGCGCACGGCAAATCCGTGACCAGCGGCAAAGCGGTGTTCGACCCGGCCAATGCCAAGCGCATGTCGGTTCGCCTCGCCGCACTGGCGCCGGGCGTGTATTCGGTGGCGTGGGTAGCCGTCGCGGCCGACGGACACCGCACGCAAGGCCATTACACGTTCACCGTCAAATAAGGTAAGGCAGCGCCAGACTCGGCCTAGTCGCGCAAGAAGATAGAGAACGCCGCCTCCACGGCACGGTGTGCGTCGTGCTCGACGATCGCGTTGTGCGCCGTGATCACACGAACGAACGGCCAATCGAGAATGCGCTGGGCGCTGGCGCGCGCGGCCTGGCGATCCTTGACGGCCAAGCGGATCGTGCGGGGCACCGCCAGCCGCGTCCTGACACCTGTCAGCGCGGCATAGGCGCGTGCCCCGAAAGACAGGTCTCCTTGCCACCATTGGCACAGATCCGTCACGATCAACGTGCGTGATGGCTTGTGAAACCAAATGGTTTCGTTACCGAACGGAATCCCCGCGAAAAAGACCTGATCGAGATCGGTCTCCCATTCGGGCTCCGCAGACCCGCCGAGTTCGCGCATGTTCCGCAAGTCGGGGCGCTTGCTCGACAGCCCTGGCGCGCCAAACAGCACGGCTTTCGGATATGCGGCGAGGCATGGTCCGGCGAACAGATGATGCAGTTTGTTGGGCGCGATCACGTACCGCACAGGCCCCAGCTCGTCCACTTGAGCACGAACCTCGTGCGACAACGGCACAGGGGAATGCAGCCAGAGAGACCGATCGCTGAGCCTCACGACGGTCATGCGCGACGACACAGGCATGCCTGCTATCTTGAACGCATGCTGGACATGCCAGAGATCTTGGGTAATAGCCTTGAGCATGGGATAAGTGCCCTTTGTGGTTGCCAACTTTTATACTCAGCCAGCACATATTAACGCCTGATCACATCCCCCAATCGACGCCGAAACCCGCGAGATAATTGCGCAGGCAGTCCGCATCGTTTGGTTGCTTCTTCGCGCGACGCTATGGCCACCGGCACGCGGCCAGTCCCAACGCATAGCAAAAAGCAAAAGGGCCGCAAGCATCGGTCGCTTGCAGCCCCCTTCTTGTACTCGTTCGTCAGCGTAACGCTTACGGTTGCCCCGAGTAATACCTTGCCGCTGCCTCGACCTCGGCCGGCGTCATCTGCCGCGCCACATTGCGCATTTGCGCGCTGATATCGTTGTGCCGCTCGCCCGAAACGAAAGCCTGCAACTGCGCACGAATATAGACAGCCGGCTCCCCCTCGAGCCACGGCGTACCGATCTTATGATCAGCCGCCCCATGACATGCCGCGCACGGTGCAATGTTGCGCATCGGCGAACCCGTTGCAACGATCTCGGGCACGCTCTGCCCCACCGGATGCTCAGCACCGAGCCGCGGCAGCGACGCATAGTACGCGGCGAGGTCGCGTATGTCCTGATCAGTCAGCGAGGTCGCCATCGGACTCATCACGGCATTGACGCGCGCACCACTCTGAAAATCCTTCAGCTGCTTATAGACGACAGTCGCATACTGTCCCGCCAGATTCGGTGAATTGGCGTAACTGAGCCCCTGCGGGCCATGGCACATCGTGCAGCGCAATGACAGCGTCGCGCCACGGCCAATCGACAGCGCGTCGGCGCCGGCCAGCGTCGTCGGCGTAAGGACGACCTCGCTCGTCTTCACATGCGAGGTTTCAGGCTCCGACACGAGCCATTTCTGCGGCACGCCGGCCGCGCTGCAGATGGCGTTCCAGATACCGGTGAACTGCGCGTCGCGCTGCGCCGACGGCAGCCAAACGAAGCCGATCAGGATCGACACGATGACTGTGACGATCGTCGCGCCGACGCTCAGTGTGAACCACCGATTGCGCAGCGAGAAAAGGCGTTCTTGGCTCATCGCGGCGCTCCCATCCAGACGGCCGGCACGGACGTTTGCTTGAGCACCATCAACTGCGCGATCGGGTAGCCATAGTTGACGACCGTCAATGCAATCATCAGCGTGATCCACAAACCGAAGCTGTTCAGTGCCACCGGCAACGACGCAGGCTCATGCACGGCCTTGGCAAACGTGAAGCGTGGTGCGGTAGTCCGCTTACCTGTGTGCCCCTTCCAGAGCACGATGAAGAACAGCACGGCCGACGCGACGAGAATCAACGCCCCGATGAACGAGATCACGACGGTGATGGCCTCGGGTGCGATGCCCGGATTGCTGTAATCGAAGTACGCCATGCGTCGCGGCATGCCGAGAATGCCTGCGTAGTGCCACGGGAACGTCGTCACGAGCATGCCGATGAACCACAGCCACAGCTGCCACTTGATCAGCGTGACGCTCCCGAGCGCACGGCCGGTCAGGTACGGCCACAGCTCATAGGCGATGGCGAAGTACATGATGACGATCGCCCCGCCGAAGATCAGGTGAAAGTGCCCCGTGATCCACTGCGTGTTGTGGATGGTCGAGTCGAGCTGGTAGCTCATGTTGATGAGGCCGCCCGCGCCCCCGAAGCCCAGCATCACGAACGAGAACGCAAGCGCGAGCATCATCGGCTCATGCCACGGCAGCGCGCGCAGCCAGCCGAAGATGCCGCGTCCGCCACGCAGCCGGCCCGCGATCTCGACCGAGGCGCAGATCGTGAACACGGTCAGCAGTGTCGGCACGGCGACGAGCGCCGTGAACACCGATTGCAGGAACTTGAAGCCCGAACCCACTTGCGGATCGGCGAACAGGTGGTGAATACCGATCGGCATCGCGATCACGAGGAACAGGATGAACGAGATGCGCGCCATCATGTCGCTGTAGAGCCGCCCGCCGATCGCACGCGGCACGAGCGTGTAATAGGCGATGTAGGTCGGCATGAGCCAGAAGTAGACGATCGCATGCAGCGTCCACGAGAAGAACACGCGCGCGAGCCCCGAGTCGATCGTCGACCTCAGACCCAGCGCGACGGGCAGGATCTGGAACAGGATCTCAATGGCCGCACCGATCGCGGTCCAGCCCCACAGATACGAGCCCGCGACGTTCGCGAACATGGCGAGCGGCACCGGCTTGCCGGGGTTCGCACGCTTCCACACGTAGAGGTTCACCGACATCAGCGCGACCCAGATCCACGAGCCCACGACGACGAGCACGACACCGATGTAATAGAACGGGCTGCCGATCATCGGCGGATAGAACGTGTACAGCACCGATGCGTGGCCAAGCGACACCGGCACCATCGCAACGACCGAGCCGATGGCGACGAGCCACCAGCCGAGCCACGCCCAGCGCGCGCCGCGCACCGGCTGCTCGAGCGCGAGCTCGGTGATCGCATAGCCGAAGCCCATCGCGATCAGCGTGGGCAGCACATACCCCATCACCGAGCCATGCGCCGTGACGGAACGATAGTAGAGCTCGGGGTGATGCAGCCAGCCACTGAGCGGGCTGCGCACATACATCTGCCATGCGCCGAGCAGCAAGGCGACCCCGAATGTCGCGAACGCCAGCCAGAAATGCGCGAGCACGAGTCGTCGGTTAGTTAGCACAGCTGAGCCTCCGGGCGGTTGCCGCGAGCGAATCGAAACGGGCGCGGTCGATGACCTTCACATGCGCCCACATACCTTCGTGACCCGTGCCGCAGTACTCGTGGCACGGCATCAGGTGCTCGCCCGGCTTGTCGAACGTGGTCTTGAACGTGGCGACGTAGCCGGGCTCGAGCATCGAGTTGATATTCGTGTCGGCGATCAGAAAGCCGTGCACGACATCGGCGCTCGTCGCGCGGAACGTCACGGGCGTGCCGGCCGGCACGAGAATGCACTGCGGCGTGAACGAGTACTGCTGGGCGACGATGCGCACCGTCGCCGAGCCGTCCGCCTCGCGCGCGGTGCCGAGGTTGCTTTCGATGAATTCGCCCGAGACATGGAGCGTCGTCGGATCGATGGTTTCGACGCGGGAGGGCGGCATCATGGCCCAGTGCAGGCCGGTGTAGACGACCATCGCCACCAGCAGCAACATCAGGCCGACAACGAAGAACGCCCACTTGCGTTCGACGCGCGCCGCGACGTCGCCGGCATCGGAGTGGCCGGGTAGAGGAAGGTTCGACATGTGGCTCGATCAGTGAATCATTGAATGACGCCGCGAGGCAGGAAAATCAAAAAGTAAAACGCGAACCAGAGGGCGATCACGATCGCCGTCGCGATGCCGGCAACGGCGAGGGCACCCTTGGGCCCGGCGCCGACGATTTCGTGGATGCGCTGCTCGTCCGTGTCAAACGATGCGCGCGCGTCGTTGCGTGGTTCCATGACGTCCTCGATCAATTAAGCGGAGCCGAGCGCAGCGCGTTCGCTTCTTTCGCCGTGACCGGCGTGCCGCGATTGCCCCATGCCGTGCGGATGAACGTGACGACGGCCGCGACCTCCTCGTCCGACAACGACTGCGCGAACGGCGGCATGCCGTACGGCATCGGATTCTTGATGGTGCCCGGCGCATAGCCGCCGTTCAACACCATCCGGATCGGATTGACGGCCGAGGTCATCTGGATCGACTGGTTGTTCGCGAGCGGCGGAAAGTCGGGCAGCTTGCCTTGCCCCACGTTGCCGTGGCAGGTGGAGCACTGCGCGTCGTAAATCTTGCCGCCGAGCTTGAACAGCAGCGCGCGCTCTTCGTGTGAGGCCGTGGCCGGAGCAGTGCCGCTTTCGGTGTTGCCGTGCTGCGGCAGTGACTTCAGATAGACCGCCATCGCACGCGCGTCGTCGTCCGTCACGTATTGCATGCTGTCGTAGACGACCTCGGCCATCGGCCCGTACACGGCGCCACGTCGCGACACACCCTTTTGCAGCAAGTCGGCGATGTCCTCGATGCTCCAGTCGCCGAGCCCGGCTTCCTTGTTCGACGTCAGCGACGGCGCGTACCAGTCCTGCATCGGAATCAGGCCACCTTCGAACGCCTTCGATTCGGAGCTGCCACCCAGCGCGTTGATGGCCGTGTGGCACATCGAGCAATGGCCGAGCCCTTGCACGAGATAGGCGCCGCGATTCCATTCGACCGAGCGCGTCGGGTCGGGCTGATACTCGCCCTCGCGGAAGAACAGCGTGCGCCAGCCGATCAGCAGCTGACGATTGTTGTAAGGAAAGCGCAGCTCATGCGGGCGATTCGGCTGCCGCACGGGCGGCACCGAGCGCAGATACGCGAAGATGGCATCGGAGTCGGGACGTGTGATCTTCGTGTACGCGGCGAACGGCATGGCCGGATACAGCAGCGCACCGTCGCGCGAGCGGCCCGTGTGCATCATCGTGTAGAACTCGTCGGCGCTCCATTTGCCGATGCCCGTTTCACCGTCGGACGTGATGTTCGGCGAATAGAGGGTGCCGAACGGGGTGGGCATCGCGCGACCGCCCGCGAACAGCTTGTCGCCGGGCTTCGTGTGACAGGCGATGCAGTCGCCCGCGCGCGAGAGATATTCGCCGCGCTTGACGATGTCGGCCGCGCCGGCGGGGCCCTGCGCCACGGCAAGCGCACTCGCCGCCGCCAGCGCGACGCCTGCGCCGAGGCGCGCAATCATGCGTGGGATCATGGAAAAAGCTGCCACCGGTTACTCCGTCATTGCGGTTCGCTGCCGCATGCGAGCGGCATCTTGAGACTGCCCTGGGCTGCGGGCGCGGGATTGGCAGGCCCCGGCGATGCCGCGAGCCACGCCGCGACGGCGCTGATGTCGTCGTTGCTCAGGCGCGAGGCCACGTCGTGCATGCAATCAGGTGCGATCGAAGCGCGTGTGCCGTAGCGCCAAGCGCCCAGTTGCGCGCTGATGTACTCGGCGTGCAGGCCCAGCAGGCCCGGGATGGCCGGCTCCATGCCTGTCAGCGCTGCGCCGTGACACGCCGCGCACGCGGGAATGTGCTGCGCGGGGTCGCCAGCCTTCACGAGCTGCTGACCGCGCTGCAATACGGCCGGCGTCACGGCCGCCGTAAGCGCCGGCGGGTAGGGGGGACGCTGCGCGGCAAAGTACTCGGCGATACGACGCAGATAGGCGTCGGGCAGATAGGCGAGCAGGTAGTTCATGGGCGGGTACTGACGCCGCCCGTCGCGAAACGCGATCAATTGGTTGTACAGATAACCGGCAGGCTTGCCCGCCAGGCGCGGGAAGTAATCGTTGTCGGTGCCTTCGCCGTTTGCGCCGTGACAGGCGGCGCAGCCGAGCACGCGCGCTTGCATCGTGTCCGGCGCGCGCTCCATGTGCGGTTCCTGCGCGTGGAGCGCCCCTGCCCACAGTAGGCACGACAGAGCCCATGCAGCGGTTCTTCTCAGCATCACAATCTCGACTCCGGTGTTACGATCGATACGCCACGCGCGGGCGGCTTGTCACGTCAGTGTCACGCGACGCGCACAGCGGTGGGAACCGGAACGGCAATGCTACTTTTTGTGGCTGTGCCGACGATTCTAGTCAATGACACGACCTGGCCCAAGCGTCCTTGCCTGCATGCGTTCGCAGCCGAGCGAGCCACGCCATGCAGGTTTGTCGGCCAGACCGGTTCGGTCGCCAAAACGGGGCTATTAAACCTGTTGCGCATAACACAAACCTTGATCTAGATCATGATCCGCACCGGTTTTATGGTGCACAAACGACAGTCGGCGCCCTTCTGCGCAGGGGGTGCCACGCCGGGCTTGGCTCGGCGGCTTTGTGCGACGGTTAGCCGCGCGCGATCGGATGACAACGGGCCGTATCCGAGCGAAGCTTGTCGCAGGTGGGACAAGGCGCCTTCCCCGCGGCAACCGGCCGTATCACGGGAACGGTGTCACGGACGTGCGTAGGCGTCCGACAACGATTGAATAAGGGGAAGCAAATGTTGGTAGCGAGCGAGCGTACGGCGTTGCCTGCCGCGGGGTGCGAGGAGTCTGTCTCCACAACGCGCATGAAGGACGGGGAAGCAAAGGGGCCTTCGTGCAAGTCGTGCTCGATGCGCCACTTCTGCGCGATGACGCCGGAGGAGCTCGAGTCCACTGATCAAATGGACGAACTTGTACACAGCTACCGTCACTTGAAGAAAGGCGAGGCCCTATATCGGGTCGGCGATTCTTTCAAAAACCTTTACGCGGTCCGCACCGGATCGTTCAAGAAACTCTCGCTGCTGCCCGACGGTCGCGAGCAGGTGACGGGCTTCTTCCTGGCCGGCGAGGCACTCGGCGTCGACGGTATCTCGGCAGGCCGCTACGCGAACGATGTGATCGCCCTTGAAGACAGCAGCGTCTGCGTAATGCCGTTCGAAAAGCTCGAGTTGCTGAGCCGCGAGGTGGGCGCCGTCCAGCACCACCTGTACCGGGTGCTGAGCGCGGAGGTCGTGCGCGAGAGCGGGCTCATGCTGCTGCTCGGCACCATGACCGCCGATGAGCGCGTCGCCACGTTCCTGCTCGATCTGTCGCGCCGCTGGAAGCAGCGCGCCTATTCGCCGACGCAGTTCGTGCTGCGCATGACGCGCGAGGAAACGGGCAGCTTTCTCGGCATCAAGCTCGAGACGGTGAGCCGCACGCTGTCGCGCTTTCAGAAGAAAGGCTGGATCTCCGTGAAGGGCAAGGAGGTGCGCATCCTCGACTTCGGCGGGCTGACGCAGGCCGGCCACTGACGTTGCGGTGGCGGGCGGGCTGAACCGCCCGGTAGTGGCAGGGACCCTTCACGTGGATCGGAGAACAAGGCACGCCTCTTGCTCGCTTTCGCCTATAGCGAAACCATCGAGCAAAGAGGCAACCCATGATTCGATCTGGACGATTCAAGCATTTGAGCATCGGTGGCGTGCTCGCGGCGCTTGCGCTGCTGAGCGGCTGCACATTGGGCGGTGCGGCTGCAGGCGGCTATATCGGTCACGAAACGACGCATAGCACCGTTGGTACGGTCGGTGGTGCCGTAGCAGGCGGTATCGTCGGCTACGAGCTCGGCAAGTAATCCAGCTTTTTCATTCAACGTTACCGCTTTACAAGATCATCGCAGCGTTCCCGCCGATTTTCGATGACCGGCGTTCTGACGATGATTCGCAATCCTTACCGATTGTGAACGTGGGAACCATCACGCCGAAAACGCACGAATCATGCCGGCCGCGACCGTATGATGCGTGGCCTCGTCGATCAGCACGAACGCGCCCGTGCCCGGATGCGCCTCGTACGTGTCGCACACG
>NZ_RBZV01000030.1 GCF_003628145.1 Trinickia fusca
CAGGCTCACGCAGAGCACCGCATATGATGCTGCGGGCCGCATGATTCGGCGCACGGTGCAGCGCGAGCGAGCACCGATGCCGCTGGCCGAGCGCAAGTATCGGTACGACGCGGCGGGGCAGCTGACGGAGATCGAGGATCGGTATCAGGGCTATACGGATTACCGCTACGATCCGATCGGGCGATTGATTGAAGCCAAGAGCCCCGTCGGTCGCGAACGGTTTGCGTTCGATCCGGCCAGTAATATTGTGGACCCGCCTGCGACGGCTGAGACGCGTACTCCCGTGAGTTATGCCCGGGAAGACAGCACGCTGCCAGCGCAAGTGCCGAAGGTGTTGGGCAATCTGTTGAAAGCCTATGCGGGCACGCACTTCACCTATGATGCGCGCGGCAACCTGATCCATCGGCGTTCGGCACAAGATGAGCAGCGTTACGAGTGGGATGCCTTCAATCGCCTACATGCCGCTCGTGTGGATGAGACGACGCGCCGCAGCGAGTCGCGCTACTACTACGACGCGCTGGGTCGCCGCATCGCAAAGGACGTGAACGGCACGCGCACCGTCTTTGGGTGGGACGGCGACACGCTCGCGTACGAAAGCACCGAAGATGGCGCGACACACTACGTCTACGAAGCCGGCTCGTTCGTGCCGCTGGTGCAGTTCGTCGCTGGCCCGGTACAGGGCACCGCGACGCCGGTGTGGCGCCCCGACGACCACTACCTCCCGGAGGAAGACTCACTACGACAAGTGCCACAGCGCACCTCGGACGCGCACGTCTTCTACTACCACTGCGACCAGATCGGTACGCCGCTGATGATGACGGACGAGCTTGGCGAGGTGGTGTGGGAAGCCTCTTATAAGGCGTGGGGCGAGGCGCAGCAGGTGATCGCGCGGGCGTCGAAGGCTGCGGGGATTGCACCGAAGAACTTGCTGAGGTTCCAAGGCCAGCAGCTGGACGACGAAAGCGGGCTGCACTATAACCGGCACAGGTATTACGATCCCAATACCGGCAGGTTCATATCGGCTGACCCGATCGGACTGGCTGGTGGCATCAACTTGCATCAATATGTGCCGAACCCAGCTCAGTGGATCGATCCGCTCGGCCTTTGGGGATCGAGCCCACTCACAAAATATCGCTATAACGCTGATGGCTCGCTCAAGAGCGCAACCGCGAAGATTCGTCCTGAAGACCTAGGCACCGGGACGCCGACAAATGCCAGTTCTCGTCTTTTCGCTCGGACTTTGGGTTGCAAGGGAGACGATGCCGGTCACGCTATTGGTAACCGGCTTGGTGGAAGCGGTGGCAAGGGCAACGTCTTCCCTCAAGCGGCAAGCGTCAATCGTGGCGAATTCCGGGACTTCGAAGGTGACATTGCTGAAGCGGTAAAGAGCGGCAGCAACGTTATCGTTCGAGTTGTTCCACAGTACGATGAGGGTTCAACACGGCCTCATTCCGTTCTTTACCAAGCCAGGGTTGACGGGCAAACCGAATCGCGGATCTTCAGCAATCCCTGCCCATGTAAGTGTTGAGGAAGGAGCAAGACCATGTCACCGATTGATAGAGTAAAAACCTTTCTCCGTCAGATGTCGGAGTGGGAGACGAGTTTTCACGCCGAAAAGAGGAGCGATGCATACAAGCAAGATCCGAATTACAGAGATCAGGCTGATCGAAACGCCAAGTCCAGGTTGAGGACGATATTCTCCGAAAACCTCAGCATGAAAGCCTTGAATGATCTTGGCGCAGCGCGACTCGATACCCTAGGGACAGGACAGCCGCCTGAGTACGACCAAGCGGTTCTAGCTGACACTGAGGCGCAGTCGGGGAGTGCAACAAATATCGAGGCAGTCAGGCAGAAGGGACTTAAACAACGTTACCGCTATACAACAATCGTCGAACATGACTTACCCAAGATCGATGACGTCAGCGTCTGGCGGGGCAGTAGTGGGAAATGGGAACGCCGTCACGCGATCTAGGAATGACCAGGGGCCACTTGTGCGGCCCTTGTCGCTTCAAGCTGCGGTGATGATGAGCTTGCCATGTTCGACGGCGATCTTGACGCGCTGGCCGGGTGCGAAGCCGGCATGTTCGATCCAGCGGCCGGCGAGCTTCATCCACGGATAGCACGTCGAGGCCGTGCGTTGATGCGCGGGCTTATGCCACGCTGGTTGAAAGCGTCGTGACTGATGAATGGTGACGAACCGTTCCGAGACGACGGGACGTACCTTATGATTGGCGTCAGCCATGATCAACTCCTCATTCGAGTTGGTTGTGGACAGCGGGCCGTGAGTGTTGGTAGCACTGACGGCCCGCGCTTCGCTTACATCACCTCAATCTCGCAAGTAGATTGCAGGGTGCGCCCGTCAAGAATCACCGCGCTGGGCTGGCCCTGGCTAACGGAGTCGATGCTTGGCTGCCTCCCGTACGTCTTCCACGCTCGTTTTGCCGGTTGCCTTTCGCATAGTGGAGAGCTTGGCATTCGGCGAGAATTGAGGAATCGGTTGCGGAAGGTTTTTGTTCAGCGTGTCACCGCGTTTCTGTTGGATCTGCCCAGTCTTGGGCGGCGCCTCGTCGCGATGACGGTTGTCGAGTCCTGGCTGTTTCATTTGAATCACCACCTATAAAGAGCGAAAGCCGCAGCGAGCGGCCTCGGTCGTCAGTCCGACCGGGGCCAGTCTGACAATGAGTCCCGGCGTACGCCGGAGGAACGGCTTATCGGAAGGGGCACTGATTGAGGGAGAGTAGGTTGTCGTTCCAGTACCCGTCCGCATGTGTACGCAGATAGGGGGCTTTCCCTGGCTCGCGCACGACGCCCACGTCAGCTCGCCTCCCGGTGTAGGGGTCGCGAACAAAGAACGTGTCAACTCCGGCTTCGATGTTGACAATGACCTGTTCACGTGGCCAGACCCAGGTTGGCGGATTGCCAACGTGGGTAATGTGCTCGTGCGGGCTTTGTGGGTGCGGTTTGGTGATGCAGGTAATTTGAACGTCGGCCATGCTGGCTCCTTTCGGCTTGATTGTGCCGGACTCGTCAATTAAGATTCGACGGAATCGTCAACATGTTGGCCCAAAAAAAGGCCGGTAAGGCCATGACGAATGCGTCATATCATATAATACGGAGTCGTCATGTCAACGTCAAGCCCTCCATCTGCCGTTTTCCCCGAGCGTCTACGCAGTGCTCGTGAGTACCGTGGTCTCACACAGACACAGTTGGCTGAACGTGCCGGATTACAGCCTTCCGCGGTTTCCCACTTCGAAACCGGCGCTCGCAAGCCATCATTCGATAATCTTCGGCTGCTCGCTGACACACTGGACGTGACCACTGATTACCTGCTGGGGCGAGTCGCCGAAATCAATGGTCTGGCGGGCTCGGATCGATTGCATCGCCACTACAACGCTTTGCGGGAAAGCGATCGTCAGTTCGCAGACGAGCTCATAACGAGGTTGGCTGCCCTGGGGAATATGGGCAAAAAATGACCAATTCATCCTACCATTTAGATCGTTTGCAGCAGAGCACCTGATCGGGGGATGGAACATTCGTCACGGATGCCCCGGGGAGCGTGACGCAGTACGACTATGACACCCAAGGTCGCCTGACCGAAACGAAGGATGCGGAAGGCGGTGCGACTACGATCGAATACGGCCCGAACGGGCATCCGATCGCGATTCGTGCTCCGGGTAGCGTGGAGCAACTGAGCTACGACGCTGAGGGGCGGTTGTTGAGCCACACCGATGGCTTGTCGCGCACGACACGTTACAGCTACGACGAGGCGGGGCGGATTGCGCGTCGTCGCGACGCGCTCGATCAAGCGCTTACCTATCGGTACGACCGCTTAGGGCGTCTCACGGCGTTGACCGACCAAAACGGCGCGACCTATCGGTTCGCTTACGATCCGGTTGGCAGGCTGCTCGAAGAGACGGCGTTCGACGGCAAGACCACGCGCTATACGTACCAAGAAGGCAACGGGCGCTTGCTCTCGGTTGAAGAGACCGGCCAAGTCACTCAGTTCGAGCACGATCGTGGCGGGCGCTTGGCACGGCGCGTTGCGGATGGCGTCGAAGAGCACTTCATGTATGACCAGAGCG
>NZ_RBZV01000031.1 GCF_003628145.1 Trinickia fusca
CCATGCCGCCGTCATCGCCCGCACCCATCTGATCCTGCTCGGCGAAGGCGCCGATATGAGCTACCTCTTCTACTCCTCCGACACGCCCGACTCCCCGCCCGGATACGGCCTGTTCTTCGACCTGAGCGACGCCCAGGGCGCCTACGGCGCCAGCAACATCAGCCCCAAGCCCGCCGCCATGGCCGTCGCCGCCATGACCCGCATCGTCGACGGCACCTCCACCCTCGGCTATCTGAACAACGTGCCCGCCGGCGTCTACGGCTACGCCTTCCAGCGCCTGAACGGCGGCAAGGTCGTCACCGCCCTGTGGACCCACAATAACGCCAACTGGAGCGCCTCCTCCGGCTTCAGCGCCTCCTACAGCGTGCCCTACAGCCTGCAGGTCGATGCCCCTGGCTCCTCCGGCAGCGTCATGCTTCTCGATGCCATGGGCAACGCCTCTTCCGTCCCTTACGCCGACGGACAGGTCGCGCTCACCCTCACCGAGTCGCCCCTTTACGTCGTCTCCACCAACGCCGCCGTCATCAAGGCCAACGTCACCCCACCTCTAGGGTACGTCGCACACTGACCGGCACGTGCACCGACGGCTTGCCGAACTCCCAATGTTCGGCAAGCCACAGTCGGCTGGCACGCCTTGTGATGAAGTCGACAATCCGGCCGCCAGAAGCGGTTTTGCGGTTTTCGACCATGCCCGATGCCCTCAACGATCGTTGCACGAGCGCGTCGCACGACGGCGCGCCTGGGTTCCGTCGACGCGCCGTGCGTCTTGCGTTCATGCGCAAGGTGCGCTGCGCGTCGTTTCATGTGGTGCCGGTTCTGGCATGTTTTGTTTCAGCTATCCTAATCGTTTCAGGACTCGAAACGAGCCGTGCCGCCACGACAGGTAACGATGCCGCGCAGCACACGCCCGCTCCAGGCGCTACGCGGGCCGCGTTGAGTTGCGGCCCGCCCTCGGCCCCGGCCGCAGCCGCGCGCGAACACGGCGACGCCCTCGACGCCGACACCCCGGGCAGCGATGGCACACGCACGTTCGCGTTCGGCAGCCCATTCGAACTGGCCTTCACGGCGCGACCGACCGAGCCCGATACGCTCGAGTGGCAGATCCGCGACACCTGGGATGCCGTCCGTGCGAGCGGGCACTTCGCCGTGCCGGCCGGCGCACATGACATCACGCTGCGCTGCACGTCGAGGCTGGCCGGCTACTTCGTCGTGTCGGCCACGCTCGTTCATGCCGATGTGCACTTGGCCGCGCGCGGCACACGCCCGAATGGCATCGCCACCTTCGGCGTGCGGCCCGACGTGTCGGCCGTGCTGCCGGCCGTTTCCTATGCGCGCGCCGATCAGCACCGTTTCGGCGGCCAGGGCACCAACTATCTGAAGCCGGGGCAGACATGCTGCAGCGGCGACGGCTATCGTCCGCTCTATCCGGATCTCGGCCTCACGTGGATCAACGACAACCGCAACTGGTACGTCGAAGAGCCGCAGCATGCCGACACCTTCGCGCCGGGCACGAACACGCTGGCGCCCTACCTGCGCGGCGGCGATCTGCTGCGGCTGATCCAGCTCGACGGCATCCCCGGCTGGGCCAGCCCGACCGGCGCCGCGACGCACAGCTACCCGCCCGTGTCGGAGGCCGCCTATCGCAGCTACATGCGCCGCGTAGGCACCGATTCGGCGCAGATTCGGGCCACGTATTTCCCGCAGCAGACCGCCAATTACTACCAGGTGACCTGGGAGCCCGATCACGACAGCGGACTGCCGTGGCGCGACAGCGACGCGCGCTTCGTCGCGCTTTATCAGGCGACCTATGAAGCGATCCATGCAAGCGACGCGCATGCCGTCGTGATGGGACCGACCAACGCATCGGTGCGCGAAAACGTGCGCTGGCTCAAACGGCTTGCACCGTTAGGGTTCGCGCACTATCTGGATGGCGTGACGGTGCACGGCTATTACGACGCGGGCACTTCGCCGTCGCATCCGCCCGAGCGTCTGGCGACCGACCCCGATCCGGCCACCGCCGCCAACGCCCTGCCCGCCTCGATGCGCGAGCTGCGCGCCGCCATGTCCCAATACCTGAAGCCCGGTGCACGTCTGTTCGTCACCGAGACCGGCATCAGCTACGACAACGGCACCGCCTACGGCCCCAACTATCCGACCCAGAACGTCCTGTTCGCCCATGCCGCCGTCATCGCCCGCACCCATCTGATCCTGCTCGGCGAAGGCGCCGATATGAGCTACCTCTTCTACTCCTCCGACACGCCCGACTCCCC
>NZ_RBZV01000032.1 GCF_003628145.1 Trinickia fusca
CGTAGCGATAGGAGCCATTGGGGGGGCGGTGGGTGCGGAGGTGGGTGAATACGCACCGGCACTGAAGGGTGCAGACGACTTCACGAGCTTCGCGCGTGGTGCAGGCCAGGCAGCCCTGAGTAACGCGATCAGTCAGGGTGTCGATGTCGCGACGGGCCTGCAGCACCATTTCGACTGGCGCGGCGTTGCGGCCAGCGCGATTGCTGGGGGCGTTAACAGTGAAGTGGGCCAGACCAGTGTTGGCAAGGTTCCGGTGCTGGGCAATATCGTGAGCGGGGTTGCTTCACAAACGGCTGGTGGAGTGGTTCTGGGCGGGAGCATGCGGGACCGGTTGCCGAGGATGATTGGCGCGATCGCCGGCAATACGGTCGGCAGTGAAATCGAACAGCAGTTGCAATCGAATAGTACGAGCACGCTGTATGGCGTAAGTGGCAACGTCGATGATCTGGTAGCGCAGTCGGGTTACGCGGCCGATCCTGGCAAACAGTTCGCGTGGTTGGCCAATAGCCGGTTGGACCCGAATAGCTCGTTCGATACGACGGCGGCCAGCCTTGGGCTGACGCCGCAGCAATCACGCGGCTTGATGGCGGTGGATAACGAGGCCTCGATTGTTGATTCGTCGTTCTCGCCAGAGGTAGTAGGGTATGCTGTGCCGTATCCGCAGATTGCGGTTACCCCAATGCCAGGGGCTGGTGTGATGGCTGCAGCGGGCTCGAGTGAAACGGCGCTCGATGCCTTTGTACGTGGTGCCAAGGGTGGCTACGCGGGTGTGCTCGATCCGAATCCGAGTGCTGCCTATGCGGGTAATTTCCTGAACGACGCGGCACAAAGCTTCAAGCAGTTTGGCTACCAGATGACTGGTGCGCAGACTGCGGATGAAGCTCGGGCAGCGTGGAATAGCGAGAACTATGGGCTTGCTACGGCGAAGGAGTTTCAGGCATTCGGTGAAGCTGGTCTGGCGTTGATGGGGCTTGGTTCTGCTGCGCGGGCAGCTACAGGCCCAGCGATGCGGGCGGTTACGGCTGCGGGAGAATACGCTGAATCGACCGTCGCCGGCCTTGGAGATCAGTATGGACTGGGCCTTCGTCTATCGGTTGTTGAGGGTAGCGGTACGACGCCGCAGTTCCTGACCAAGACACAATTTGCAGAGTTGCCGGAGACTGGACGGATTAATCCGCAAGTCGTTCGGTTTAGTCAGGACAGTGCTAAAGCTAACTTTAAGCCTCCCTATGGGTCTATAGATGAGTTCTCGCAAGGATTGATGGCCGGTGATATCGATCCAGTTTCTATTGAGCCGATTCGGATTGTTGAGCGAAACGACATGGTGTTTACATTGGATAACCGGCGTCTCTATAGCTTCCAGCAAGCTGGAGTGGATGTTCCATATCAAAAATTGGATGCAATCCCTAAGCGGGAATTATTTAAGTTCACGACACAGAACGATGGTGTCTCGTTGTTTATTCGCGGAGGTGGAAATGGTCGGTGATGATCTGTACGACTATGCAAGGACGGTCAATTCTCGTGAGGACTTTATAAAATTCGTTGAATACCTCAACGAAGATTATGGGCAGCAGCAAGGCCAGTGGGAAAATCTCACGCTTGGCTCATACTTGGGTGGGCTGTCTGCGTTTGCGACGGATATGGCCGGCTACTACAAGAACATGGGAGAGACGGTAGACGTCAATACCATAACTTGGCGGATGGCAGCGGAGATGCTGTTGGCGGCAACTGTGTACGGGAGTTAAGTAGTCTAAAAAGCAACAACGCCCGCGTGAAGCGGGCGTTGTTGTATGTGACGGTCGGAACAGCAGCGATAGCAGCTACGCCACGACGCAATTTGAAGCGGGTGGCGGCAAGAAGACATTCGGCTACGACATCTTCGGCGAAGTGATCACGCAGACGGACGAGCTCGGCCGTGTGACGACGAATACGTACGACACGGCTGGCCGCCTGATCAAGGTCGGCAGGCCGGGTGGCGACACCGATAGCTACACCTACGACACCCAGGGTGAGCGCATCAGCCACACCAACGCGCTCAACCGGAGAGAAACCACCGATT
>NZ_RBZV01000033.1 GCF_003628145.1 Trinickia fusca
TCTGTTCGAGCAGCGCCGGATCGACGTTACGCGTATAGCCGGAGGTCTTCATCGCGCGCCGGGTGTTCGTCACCTGGTCGGCGTGCAGCGCCATATCGCCGCCGGACTGGATCAGCGCCGACTGGTTACGGATCAGCGCGGCGTTCGTGTAGTTGCCGTTTGCGTCCTTGCCACCCGCCAAGATGACCTTGCCGAGGCCGACAATCGCCGTCTGCGCCTGCGTGTCCGTGGCAGTGGTGTCGTCGCGGTTCTCGATGTCGTGCGAGAGGAGCTCGAGCGTGCCGTTGCTGTCCGACGCGCCGATCAGCGCGGTCGGCCCGAGATTCGACAGCGTGCTGTCCGCCGCCAGCGATACGCTGCCACCGACCATCGCCCCCGTGTTGGTCAGCGTGTTCGAATGCGTGCGCAGCAGGTTGCCGGCCGCGATCGAACCGCTATTGACGATATCGCCCGCATCGACGGACAGGTTGTTGACCGCCTGCAGCCCCGTGCTGTTCGTGAACGTGCCGGAGAGGGTAAAGGCCAGGTCGTGTCCGGCGTTGAACTGGACATCGGGCGTCGCCGCAAAATTGCCCTGCAGGTTCATTGCGACATCGTTGGCCGCGCTGTAGGTGCCGCCGCCCGTCAACGTGCTCGCGTTGACCGACAAATCGTGTGTCGCGCCGATTCGGCCGTTCGTGTTCGTGATCGCGCCGGTGGTCGTCACCTTGACGTCACCGTTCGCGACATTGCCGATGGTGCCGCCGGAGTTGTCCAGCGTGTCACCGAGCACCTTCAGATTGGAGCCGCTCAACTGGCCGCCCTGCGTGTTCGTGATCGACGATGCGACAACGGTTACCTCGCCATTGCCGGTGACGGTGCCATTGCGATTGACGAGCTCGCTGCCGCCTTGCACGGTCGTCGCGCCTGCGCCGAGGTTACCGATCAAGCCCACCGAATTGTCGATCGACGCGGACTGGACGTCGAGCGTGTCGGCGCCGTTGGACGCGCCGGTACCCGACTGGATGCGGCCGCTTGTATTCGTCAGCGTGCCGCCGTTGTGCAGCGACAGGGACGACAACGCACGCATCTGCCCTTGCACATTGTTCACTTCGCCTGCGGCCGTGGCGGTGATATCTCGCTTGGCGGCGAGGACACCCTGTGCATTGTTCAAACTGCCCGCGTTCGCGCCGATCTGGCCGGCGCTGGTGATCTTGCCCGCGACATTGCTGATCGCTCCTGTGCCGCTGCTGGGCGCGAGGGTCAAGGTCCCGGTGCCTGCATGCGTGATCGCGCCACCGTCGTTGACGAGTGTGCCCGGTGCGAGGGTGAGGTCCGTGCTGTTGGTTTGCAGCGTGCCGCCGACGGAATTGTCGAACCTGTTGCTAACGCTGATGGTCATCGGCGACGCACCATACTGCGTAATCTTGCCGCCGTGGTTCGTCAGATCCGT
>NZ_RBZV01000034.1 GCF_003628145.1 Trinickia fusca
GGCATCGGCGGCGGCGGCGGCATAGGCTCTGGCGGCAACGTCGGCATCGCATCGCCGATCGCCTCCCCAGGGTTGTAGACCTTGAACGTCGACGCGCTATTGTGGAAATTGGTGACCTTGTTCGGGATCGACAACACCTGGCCCGCGCTCAGATGGTTGTCGCTCGTCAAACCGTTGGCATCGGCGATCAGGTACCACAGCGAGGCATCGCCCCAGAGCGCACGTGCAATCGTGCTCAGCGTATCGCCGTCATGAACCGTATAACGGAGCGGAGATTTGCCCGGATATTCCGCGTTGATCGGTTGATAGTTCTGATCGAAGTCAGCCGAGGTCACCGGGAGTCCGTAGCGGAACTGCCCAAACGCCTTCAGCCTGTCCGCCTGGGCCAGCTCTTCCGCGTACGAAACCGTCGCAGGACCATTGTTGCTGACTTCGCCAATCCGGTTGCCGTCCAGATAGTAGTACCGCTCCGTCAACGTCAGGGCACCGCCTGCACCGTCGTCGCGCTGTAACACCTGACCATGCGCATCGTTGGTATAGGTGGTCGTGCGGTCTATCGAGGGATCGCTGACCAGCCTGCCCTGATTGTCGGTTCCGTGCGCAACGACCTGCCGCAAGTGGCCGTTCACGTCGTAGCGGAACTCCGACATCCCGGTGCCCCAGCGCCATGCGTTCGGATTGGTCGGGTCGCTCCCGCGCACCTGGATCGTGCTTTGCTCGGCCTGGTCCCACCAGACGTAGCCCGTCGCCGTGTCGATCACGCTGGGGCTGGCCGTATCGTGCTGCTGGGTGTGCGTCACCACACCCTGATCGGCCCCCGTGTAGTTGCCATGACCGTCGTCCAGCCGATAGTCGTAGGTGAGCGTGACGGTATGGGATTTCTGCCCCGCAGGTGCGAGCACCTGCGTGTCCTTCGTCAAGCGATTGTCGTCATCGAATACGCTCGTGTCATCCTTCGTGATCGTTTTACCGTCATCGGCATATTCAAAGTATTCCGTCACCCGGCCCAGCGCATCAGACACACGATGGGCCCGCAACACCTTGTCGGCGTCCTTGCCGTCCTTGCTGATGTAAACATCGGTCAGATACCCGTCCGCGTTATACGCGTAACTTTCGGTGTGACCGTCGGCATAGGCCGCACCGCTGCGTTCGCCGGCAGCGTCGTAGGTAATCGCCGCCCCGCTTGCGCCCAGGCCCATCCCCTTGGCCCCCATCGTCAACACGAAGCGGTTCTGGCTATCGTATTTGTACCAGTAGTCCTGCACCTGCGGGGCGCCGTTGATGTCGGTGTAGGCACTCAGCACCCTGCGCCGGTTGCCATTGGCGTCGTACTCGTAGTTGATCTTTACCCCTGGACTGTCGACCTCGGCGACGCGATTCAACTCGTCGTAGGTGATGTCGGCCATCTGGTAATAGACCCGATTGGTGCTG
>NZ_RBZV01000035.1 GCF_003628145.1 Trinickia fusca
GGCATCGGCGGCGGCGGCGGCATAGGCTCTGGCGGCAACGTCGGCATCGCATCGCCGATCGCCTCCCCAGGGTTGTAGACCTTGAACGTCGACGCGTTGTTGTGGAAATTGGTGACCTTGTTCGGGATCGACAACACCTGGCCCGCGCTCAGATGGTTGTCGCTCGTCAAGCCGTTGGCATCGGCGATCAGGTACCACAGCGAGGCATCGCCCCACAGCGCACGCGCAATCGTGCTCAGCGTGTCGCCGTCGTGAACCGTATAACGGAGCGGAGATTTGCCCGGATATTCCGCGTTGATCGGTTCATAGTTCTGGTCGAAGTCGGCCGATGTCACCACGTGTCCGTAGCGGAACTGCCCAAACGCCTTCCGCGTACGAAACCGTGGCAGGACCATTGTTGCTGACATCGCCAATCCGATTGCCGTCCAGATAGTAGTACCGCTCCGTCACCGTCAGGGCACCGCCTAGCCCGACGTCGTCGCGCTGCAGCACCTGCCCATGCGCATCGTTGATATAGGTGATCGCGCGGTCTGCCGAGGTATCGGTGGACAGCCTGCTCTGATTGTCCGTTCCGTGAGCAATGACCTGCTGCAGGTGGCCGTTCACGTCGTAGCGGAACTCCGACATCCCGGTTCCCCAGAGCCACGCGTTCGGATTGGTCGGGTCGCTCCCGCGCACCTGGATCCTGCTTTGCTCGGCCTGGTCCCACCAGACGTAGCCCGTCGCCGTGTCGATCACGCTGGGACTGGCCGTATCGCGCTGCTGCGTGTGCGTCACCACGCCCTGATCGGCCCCCGTGTAGTTGCCATGACCGTCGTCCAGCCGATAGTCGTAGGTGAGCGTGACGGTATGCGATGTCTGCCCGGCAGGTGCGAGCACCTGCGTGTCCTTCGTCAGGCGATTGTCGTCATCGAATACGCTCGTGTCGGCCTTCGTGATCGTCTTACCGTCACTGGCATATTCGAAGTATTCCGTCACCCGGCCAAGCGCATCGGACACACGATGGGCCCGCAACACCTTGTCCGCGTCCTTGCCGTCCTGGCTGATGTAAACATCGGTCAGATACCCGTCCGCGTTATACGCGTAACTTTCGGTGTGACCGTCGGCATAAGCCGCACCGGTGCGTTCGCCGGCAGCGTCGTAGGTAATCGCCACCCCGCTTGCGCCCAGGCCCATCCCCTTGGCCCCCATTGTCAACACGAAGCGATTCTGGCTATCGTATTTGTACCAGTAGTCCTGCACCTGCGGGGCACCGTTGATGTCGGTGTAGGCACTCAGCACCCTGCGCCGGTTGCCATTGGCGTCGTACTCATAGTTGATCTTTACCCCTGGACTGTCGACCTCGGCGACGCGATTCAACTCGTCGTAGGTGATGTCGGCCATCTGGTAATAGACCCGATTGGTGCTG
>NZ_RBZV01000036.1 GCF_003628145.1 Trinickia fusca
GAATATGGCCGAGCAAAAAATGTATGGTCCGCCCCGGCTTTGCAAGCGGGCGTTCTCCGACGAGACAGTTTGCGTAAATGTATCCGGCCTCTCGCGAGTCAGCCGCTTTTGGCGGCAAGGCCATGATGGGATATGCGCGCTCAGTTCCCAATAAGTGGACTGACCTCGAAGGCCGTTTTTTTGTCCCGGGTTTACCGAACGCCGGTGCGCTGTTTCGTCATCAATTGCACGTCTGCAAACCTTGACGGGTGATCGGCAGCCTACTGCACTTGCGGCTGCCGAAGATAAAACGTTCCTCGTCGCGTGAGGATGGTCCATGCGATACGCGCGAGCTTGTTGGCCAGTGCGACGATGACCTTGTTGCGGTGTATACCCTTCGCCTCCATCTGCGAAATCCAGAGTCCGAGATGGTCCTTGGTCCGATCGAGATGCAGGACGCACGCTCGGGCACCGTGGATCAACAGCTTGCGCAGATATGGATTGCCTCGCTTGGTAATCCCTAGCAAGTGCTGCTTGCCTCCGGTGGAGAATTCGCCGGGAACAAGGCCTAGCCAGGCAGCGAAATGGCGTCCGGATTTGAACTGCGTACCGGTACCGGCGAAGGCAGTAATCGCGGTTGCGGTCAGATGCGCGATACCCGGTACCGAGATCAGTCGTGTGGCGACATCGTCGGCCCCTGCGATTGCTTCGATCTGGCGGCGTAATTGCAAAAGGCGTGCCTCAATGGAGCGGTGTTCCTGCCACTGCTCCTGCAACAGATCGCGCATCGCAGGCGTTAGACCGTTGCCGTCGTCGGCGAGGATGCTTGGCATATCTCGAACGAAGTATGCGGGGCCGGCTCCGATAGTCAGGCCATACTCGAGCAAAAATGCACGAGCCTGATTGACGATGGCTGTCTTGCTGGAAACCAGTCTTTGCCGAACTCGATGTAGTGCCTGCAGATCGAGTTGTGCTTCTGTCTTCGGCTGCGTGAAGCGCATGGTGGGACGAGAAATCGCCTCGGCAATAGCCTCTGCGTCGACGATATCGGTCTTGTTCGACTTAACAAACGGTTTGACGAACTGTGCGGGAACGATACGGACTTGATGTCCCTGATCAATCGCTTTGCGAGCGAGCCAGTTGCTACCAGGGCACGCCTCCATCCCGATGATCGTTGGTGACGCACGCGCCAGGAACTCGAGCAGTCGCTCACGCGTAAATCGGTTCCGGAACACCGGTTTGCCCTTGGCGTCGAGTCCGACGACGTGGAACACGGACTTCCCGATATCGATGCCCATGCGGGCGATCGCAGTAGAGCATTGCTGGCTCATGGCACACCTCCGAGGACAGAAACAGGCGTCGGCCCAGATTACGCGATTATGGGAGGGGCGGACCATCCTATTAATGGATAGCGCAC
>NZ_RBZV01000037.1 GCF_003628145.1 Trinickia fusca
GAACGTGTCGCCGCGCGAGACGTCCACGTCCTCGGTCAGCCGCAGCGTCACCGTCTGCCCCGCGAACGCGCGGTCCACCTGCGCCGTGCCGCCCACCACCGGCGCCACGATCTCGGCCACCGTCGCCTCGCGGCCCGCCGGCAGCACCACGATCGTGTCGCCCACCCGCACCTCGCCCGCCTCCACGCGACCCATGTAGCCGCGGAAGTCGTCCGCGCTGCTGCCGTCCTGCCGCGCCACCCACTGCACCGGGAAGCGCAGCGCTTCGCTAGCTGCCTGCGCCACCGGCAGCGCCTCCAGCACGTCCAGCAGCGGTTCGCCCGCGTACCACGGCATGCGCTCGCTCGCCGCCACGATGTTGTCGCCCTTGAGCGCCGACACCGGCACGAAGCGCACGTCGGTCAGACCCAGCTGCCGCGCCAGCTCCACATACGCATCGCGGATCTCGTTGAAGCGCGTCTCGCTGTACTGCACCAGGTCCATCTTGTTGATCGCCACGATCACGTGCTGCAAGCCCAGCAGCTTCACGATCGCGCTGTGGCGCTTGGTCTGCGGCAGCAGCACCGCCAGCCCTTTCTCGTCGAAGGTCACGCGCGTCGCATCGACCAGGATGATCGCCGCATGCGCGGTCGAGGCCCCCGTCACCATGTTGCGCGTGTACTGCTCGTGGCCCGGCGTATCGGCGATGATGAACTTGCGCTTGGCCGTGGCGAAGTAGCGGTACGCCACGTCGATCGTGATGCCTTGCTCGCGCTCGGCCTCCAGCCCGTCCGTCAGCAGCGACAGGTCGATCTCTTCGCCCGCCGTGCGCTTGTTCTTCGCGCGCGAGAGCGCCGAGAGCTGGTCGGACAGCACCGCCTTGCTGTCGTACAGCAGGCGCCCGATCAGCGTGCTCTTGCCGTCGTCGACGCTGCCCGCCGTGATGAAGCGCAGCACCCCGAGATCCGTCGGTTGATGTGTTTCCATGTTTGCCTGTTCCTCGCCTCTCGTCTCGTGCCGTGCTCAGAAATACCCTTGTTTCTTGCGCTGCTCCATCGCCGCTTCGGAGGCCTGATCGTCCATGCGCGTGGCACCGCGCTCGGTGATGTCGGTCACCGCCGTCTCGGCGATGATCTTCTGTACCGTATCGGCATCGCTGTCGACCGGGCACGTGCAGCTGATGTCGCCCACCGTGCGAAAGCGCACGAGCGCCGTCTCGCTGCGCTCGCCTTCGCGCATCGGCGTGAGCGGCGTCACCGGCACGAGCAGGCCGTTGCGGCGCACGATCTCGCGCTCGTG
>NZ_RBZV01000038.1 GCF_003628145.1 Trinickia fusca
TGCGGATTCAACCGGTCGATGCAACACACTAAAGGCTTTGCGAGCCTGAGGGGTGCTGCAAATGAAACAAAGACGGCGGATTTACTACACCGAGACTCAAAGGGCACTAATGTGGGAGCGGTGGCGAAAAGGGGACACGCTTGCGCAGATTGCCCGACTGTTCGATCGCTACCACTCATCGATACAAGGCGTACTCGCGAGGACTGGCGGGATACAGCCAGCTCAACGACATCGCTCCAGACTGGCCTTGACGCTTGCTGAACGCGAGGAGATTTCGCGCGCAGTAGTCGCCGGCCACTCCATCCGATCCGTAGCTGCCCGGCTAGGTCGTGCTCCTTCTACTATCAGCCGCGAGGTCCGGCGAAATGGTGGCAGACAGGGCTATCTGGCGAACCAGGCTGACCAGCTCGCCTGGGAGCGCGCACGGCGCCCAAAGGCATGTAAGCTCGTCAGGAATCGGATACTCGCCCAGGTGGTGGCAAGCAAGCTTCGATTGCAGTGGTCGCCAGAGCAGATTGCGGGTTGGCTTAAGCACGTGTATGCGGTCAACAAGGACTATCAGGTGTCGCACGAGACAATCTATCGGAGCCTCTACGTCCAGGCCCGTGGTGCGCTTAAAAGAGAGTTGCTGGAACATCTACGGCGTTCTCGAGCCATGCGTAGATCGCGCCAACACACACTGAAGACCGACGACCGTACGAACATCCGGGACGCCGTATCGATCAGTGAACGCCCTGCCACCGCAGAGGATCGCGCGATACCCGGGCACTGGGAAGGCGATTTGCTGTTCGGCAGCGCCAACAGCCAGATTGCAACACTCGTCGAACGCCAGACCCGGTTCGTGATGCTGGTGAAGATTGCCAGCAAGGACTCCGAGGCTGTGGTCAACGCTCTGATCAAGCACGCCGGCAAGCTGCCGCAGGAACTGTACAAGTCGCTGACGTGGGATCGTGGCACGGAGATGGCTGGTCACAAGCGTTTCACCGTGGCCACGGACATCCAGGTCTACTTCTGCGATCCTCAGCATCCGTGGCAACGCGGCTCCAACGAGAACACGAATGGCCTCTTGAGACAGTACTTGCCGAAAGGCACCGATCTCTCGGTCCATTCGCAAGCCAAGCTCAACGCCATCGCCAGGCGGCTCAACGAACGTCCGCGCAAGACACTAAACTTCGATACACCGGCTGAACGATTCCATCTAGCTGTTGCATCGACCGGTTGAATCCGCAG
>NZ_RBZV01000039.1 GCF_003628145.1 Trinickia fusca
TTTGAGCGGACCAAGCCGCACGTGAACGTCGGCACGATTGGTCACGTGGATCATGGCAAGACGACGCTGACGGCGGCGATTGCGACGGTGTTGTCGGCAAAGTTCGGCGGCGAAGCGAAGAAGTACGACGAAATCGACGCGGCGCCGGAAGAAAAGGCACGTGGCATTACGATCAACACGGCACACATCGAGTACGAAACGGCGAACCGCCACTACGCACACGTTGACTGCCCGGGCCACGCCGACTACGTGAAGAACATGATCACGGGTGCAGCGCAGATGGACGGCGCAATCCTGGTGTGCTCGGCCGCTGACGGCCCGATGCCGCAAACGCGTGAGCACATCCTGCTGGCGCGTCAGGTTGGCGTTCCGTACATCATCGTGTTCCTGAACAAGTGCGACATGGTGGACGACGCCGAGCTGCTCGAGCTGGTGGAAATGGAAGTGCGCGAGCTGCTGTCGAAGTACGACTTCCCGGGCGACGACACGCCGATCATCAAGGGTTCGGCCAAGCTGGCGCTGGAAGGCGACAAGGGCGAGCTGGGTGAGGCAGCGATCATGAGCCTGGCCGACGCGCTGGACTCGTACATCCCGACGCCGGAGCGCGCGATCGATGGCACGTTCCTGATGCCGGTGGAAGACGTGTTCTCGATCTCGGGCCGTGGTACCGTGGTGACGGGCCGTATCGAGCGTGGCGTGGTCAAGGTCGGCGAGGAAATCGAAATCATCGGTATCAAGCCGACGGTGAAGACGACCTGCACGGGCGTGGAAATGTTCCGCAAGCTGCTGGACCAAGGTCAAGCAGGCGACAACGTTGGTATCCTGCTGCGCGGCACGAAGCGTGAAGATGTGGAGCGCGGCCAAGTGTTGGCCAAGCCGGGTTCGATCACGCCGCACACGCACTTCACGGCTGAAGTGTACGTGCTGAGCAAGGACGAAGGCGGCCGTCACACGCCGTTCTTCAACAACTACCGTCCGCAGTTCTACTTCCGTACGACGGACGTGACGGGCTCGATCGAGCTGCCGAAGGACAAGGAAATGGTGATGCCGGGCGACAACGTGTCGATCACGGTCAAGCTGATCGCCCCGATCGCCATGGAAGAAGGTCTGCGCTTCGCCATCCGCGAAGGTGGCCGTACCGTCGGCGCAGGTGTCGT
>NZ_RBZV01000004.1:0-21389 GCF_003628145.1 Trinickia fusca
CGCGTTGAAATATCGTTCGCCACGAGCGTTCCGACGTGCGATGGATTCAGCAACCTTAGTGTGATGCTGTGTCCGGGATTACAGGGTCAACTCCACTCCAATCCGTTCATACGCTAGCGAAGAACAGCTTCGCCAGTCGCGTAGTCAAACCGATAAATGGCCTGATTGAAATCCACTGCCTCGATATAGTCGGGTAGCAAGCGAAAGCCTTCGGAAAACATGTCGGCTCCGGACGCGTGCCAAATTAGACCGCCCTGTAGTGACAAGCGTGCAATCTCCAGTTCCTCGTGAGAGATGAGCGCTTCCCGCTTCTTGTCCCAGTAGACGCCAAAGCACGTCGCGGTGTCGACCCGAGTTGACCAGATTAGCCCATAGGGCAACTCCAACGACAGGCATGCCGCATGATCACCTAATCATCTAATCATCTATCTCGACAGTGACAGGAGATACTCTGCTAGACCTCCGTCGTCTGCCCACGCATCGGTCTCTGCTCGATCAATCCACCCCTCGCGCTCACTGTCACGCTTGAGTACTCTTCTGATTCCAGAAATTTCTTCGATCCAGGGTGTGGCTTCAAACTGTATTCGAGCGACTACCCATTCGACGAAAAGGTTCGGCATTCGTGGCATTCGATGCAGACGCTCCTTATAAAAGAACGGGTCGACGCCAAGCCATATTTCACCCTTCACCCACTGTCCGATTTTTGCAAATCTAGGCGGCCTGCTTTCGCTAAAGACCTTGACACCGAAGTCTATGACCCACACTTCAGGAGTCGAAAATATTACTTGCGCCACAACGTCGTACCGGGAAGTGCCATTGTACTTGCACCGCACTGCGCGCTCGTAGGACGGAGTCAATGCTGAACCACCGAACTCAAGCGCAAGCTTGTACGACTCGCCGCGCTTGAAGTCGTCATAGTTTCCATCTTGGATAATCCACGCATTGAGACCAACAGTCAGCTCGTTCATTTCAAGGTAGTGATCAAAGGGGCGATCATCGCCAGAATCCGCTAGTTTCTGGGGATTGCTGACGATTTGCACTGCCCTGTCGAATGTCCCGTTCTGGCTGCCTTGCGACCGACGACGTTGCGTCGATGCTCCTCGACGTGCGGACGGCGCACTCCGCCCTGCGCGGTCAAACGGGGTTCCCTAGTCCAATATCGATTCAGTCGCAGCGCGAAAGTGCGACCAACGCAGATCCGTGCTCGTGCGTGCGACGCCAGTTCAAAAAAGCGCACGCGTCTTGCAAAGCCTCGAACTGATTCGGGCAGCGCTTCCTGAAACTGTTGACGGCGCCAAGCTATATCGCCAACGTGTCACCCGGTCTAGCGCATATGCTTCTCATCTCGCCGTCGGGCTCATCGAGGTAACTCAAGCAGTCAATCAACGCGTCCATATAATTACCATAAAACGCGGGAAACCCGAAGATTTACGAGAAGACTCGATGAAAAGCGATGATCAGAGATCGCCGCGCACTTCACCGGTTCCGAGCACGCTCCGCCGCCGGTTGACCTCCGCCCAAAGCTCATCGCTGTCGTCATTGCGCAGCAGGACCACCCAGTCCAGTTGATCGTCGGCCACACCGAAGTAGTCAAGGATTTCCCTGCGGACGGCATCAACGAACTGCGCGTATTCCGGGGTTGCTTGGGCCTGCGCGTGCAAGGCGTCGTATTCCGCATCGTCCGCGCCGCCGCCGTGCTCGTCGATGTAGCGCGAGATCCACTGGTCCTGTTCGCGGTCGTAGTCCGCCTCAGCGCGCATCGCCTGCACAGCCGTGTAGAAATCCAGTTGGGCAAACGCGGCGATCGCCGCCGTTGTTGCCTCGTCGAATGTAGTTGTCATCCCATATCTCATGTCAGAACTTGCAACTGCATCATTCGGCGCACTCTTTCGGTTCGGACCTGCCGGGATTGTTAGCAATCCAGCCGCCGATGTCGAGCGTCCGGTCTTGGCCGACTTTTACGCGTGGCAATCGGCGCTCGTCGACCCTGAACCGACATTCAGCGTTCTCGTTGGCGGACGATCGGAGACGCGCCAAGTCACATGTTCGGTTCTGGATGTTGCCCCCGCGGCGCAGCATAGACGACAAGTCCGGCTCCGGCTACCGTGAAGACGATCCAGCACCAGACAACATATGTACTGTGTAGCCGATCATTTAAGACATGCAGGATAGCGAATTCGACGCCGCGAAGGATATTGGCTACCACGCTGGCCACCAGTGCCAATCCAATCTCGCGCATAGCGCCCAGTCGGCGACGAGTGCCGAACAGGGTGGCAAGCAGCACGATTCCGGGCACAGTAAACGCGTTACGCACGCTCTCCAGGCTATCGTGTGGCAGAGCGGAGGCAAGCATGAAGTACATGGACAGGCTAGACACGCCCAGCGAAAAGACGCAGCAGACGATTCTCACCACGCTTCCGAGGCCCGGCCATCTCGCACGAATCTGCGGGCGTGTCTTCAGATAGGTCGAAACGGATGGCATGAAGAGCAGGACGAGCGGCACTAGGCCTGTGATCCAGACAAGTGGAGGAATATGCACCCCTCCGTAGCGTGTGGCGAAGACTGCCGAAAGTGCCTCTAGGAGAAGCCAGGCGATGTAGAAAGGCTGCGTCCATCGGCTGCCTTTCAATGCAGTGAGAGCACACAGCAGGTGCATGACCATAGCGACCAGATAGACATCAGTCTCTATCAGCCAGTGATCGTGCCACGTAAGAAGCGGCCGATATTCAAACAGGAATACTCGATAGAGGAGCAGGAGAAGTGGCACAAGCTCGTAGAGCTGGAGATATGCATAGAGGGAAAGCGGTATGGGACGTCGCATCGAAGATATGGAGCGGGGCATCGAATTAAGTGGCTTGACGCTATGGATTTCACCAGCCGCGGAGCGACTCCGATATGTTCCAGTCAAGCAGTAAGACGGTTGCGGGGTGCCGAGCCCCCCGGCGAAATCGTTGATTATCAACGCTCGCACCCTCTTCGTATTGAGTAACTGCAATTGGACTGGAGACTTTAGGCATACTTTAGGTATGCGCGGCTCAGCGGGATAGCTCGCGCAAAGCGCTCACTCATCCTTCTGAATGTGCGTGGCGAGGTAGTCGATCAGCAGTCGCACGGCGGGCAGCAGGCCTCTGCGTGACGGAAAGACGGCATGAACCAGCCCACCCTTGGGCGTCCAGCCCGGCAGCACTTCGACCAGCGCGCCGTTTTCCATCTCGTTTTCGACGACCATGTATGGCAGTTGCACGACGCCCACGCCTTTCAGCGCGGCCTGCCGAAGCGCGGTCATATCGTCGGTGATGTAGCGCGGCGCATGAGGCACGCGCGCCTCCGTTCCGTCCGGGCCGACCAGAGCCCAGGCATGATCGCGCCGCGGTCCCCAATCGAGGCTGGGCATGCCGACGATATCCGCCGGATGCGCAACCTTGGCTTGCCGCTCCAGGAACGCCGGAGCAGCAATCAGCCGCTGGGGACTTCCGGACAGCACACGCATGACGAGCCCGCTGTCTTCGAGCGGCGGGAAACGCACGCGCAGCGCGAGATCGAGGCCTTCGCCGAGGACATCGACCCGGCGATTGGTCGCATCGAGAAGGATCTGCACCTTCGGGTATTGCATCATGAAGTCAGCCACGAGACCCCCGATGCGGTATTCGAGCAGCGTCGTCGGGCAACTCATGCGCACCACGCCTTGGGGTTCCGAAAGCCTGCGCTCCATGACCTCGCGAGCGGCATCGGCTTCCACGAGCACCGCGATGCAGCGCTCGTAGAACTCTCGTCCCGTCTCCGTCATCGAGAAATGCCGCGTGGACCGGTTAAGCAGGCGAACGCCGTACTTTGCTTCGAGCTCGGCAATGCGACGGCTCAGCTTGGACTTGGGCATGTTGAGCGCCTGTCCGGCCTGCGTGAAACCGCGGTTGTCGACCACTTTCACGAAGTAGAAGATGTCGTTCAGGTCGTCCATCACTGTTCCTTCAGCAGAACAATAAAGGCATCTTAAGGCATCGGGACCGACCAACGGATCGTCGTTGTTCCGCTCATAGAACACAGTCGGCAGTTTTTCGGAACTGGAAGCCGGCTTGTCGCAGGCATAGGATTGACGTTGCACGCAGATCCGATGCATCACGCCTTGATCCTCGGGATCCCTCTTTCACCTCCTGCACAGTTTTCTGGAGACAAACATGGCAAGCGAACCCATTCGCGACCCCGCGAACGATCATCTTCTGTCGCCACAGAATGCGGCATTCATCGTCATCGATTACCAGCCGGTTCAGGTGAACTCCATTGCGTCGATGGATCGTCAGCTGCTGATCAACAACATTGTGGGGACCGCAAAGGCGGCTATCGCATACGATCTGCCGATCGTCCATTCGACGGTCAACGTGAAGACTGGCCTGAACAAGCCACCCATCCCACAACTGCGCGCGGTGCTTGGCGACTATCCGACCTACGATCGCACCAGCATCAACTCGTGGGAAGACGTCGAATTCCGCAAGGCCGTCGAGGCAACCGGCCGCAACAAGCTGATCATGACCGCGCTCTGGACGGAAGCCTGCCTGACGTTTCCGGCACTCGACGCGTTGAAGGCCGGCTACGAGGTCTATGTCGTCGTCGATGCGGTCGGCGGCACGTCCGTCGCAGCGCACGAAGCCGCGTTGCGTCGTATCGAACAGGCAGGCGGCAAGATGATCAGTGTCGCCCAGCTGTTCTGCGAGCTACAACGCGACTGGGCACGCAGCGAGACGGTCCCGGCGTTCATCAACCTGTTCATCGAAACCGGCGGCACGGCCGGCATCCAGTTCTCGTATGACAAGAACTGACGCGTCACGCGCGGCCGGTTACGTTACCGTCCGCGCGTATCCGCAAGCTCCGGCGAACCTTCGACCACGGCTCTGTCGAACGTCTCAATCTGGCCGATCCCAGCCGGCAGCCGTCGGTGGAAATCGCCCCAGAGCAGACTTCGAGCGGCTACGACTTCAATGACGGCTTTTGCAGGCACAACGATCGTCGTCGCCAGAGGTACGAGCAACGCGATACTCAGCCTACGTCGGCACTAGCGGAGACCACTATCGCGGCCTTCCTCAGTTCTTCTTATCAAGCGGCGCAAGCATCACTTGCATGTCGGGATTCTTCTGGAGCTTCTTGTATTCCGCCGGCTTCAATGCATCGATCAATACCCGCCCGCTCACGTCGGCCTTGATGTATTCGACCGCCAGCAGAGCAATGACCGGATTGGTCGTCAAGGTTGCCTGGTCGGGAGAGTGGCCACCAAACTCCGCCACTACCGCATCGGTGTCGTCCGCGACCGCGACCGCAAGCCGGCGTCCCGATAGCCTGAGCCTCGCGCTGGCGCCGCACTTGGCCATATCGTAGATTCGCGGCCCGTTGAGGACGCGATTGCCATAAATCGCAACGTGTGTATCCACACCGCGCGCTGCGGCGGCTTCGAGCAAGCTCCCCAGATCGTCGAGTTCTTCGTCCCAGATGCCCGCAAAAATCTGCCTCTTCGCATTCAGGATGATGCGCGCGAACGCGCTATTGATCGCTTCCCGCCCACTCAGCGACCACACCAGTCCCGGCTCTTGCCGCGCCGGTAGACGATCGAGCGCAGCAGCAGCCAGTTCGAGATCAGCATTGAATCGCGTGCGCAGTTCCTCCAGCAACGACCGGTGAGGCACGGCCGCATAGCGGACGGGTTCGGATCGGTTGACGAGCACCACGCCGCGAGCTTCGAGGCGGTTCAACGTTTCATAGATTTTTGACGGCGGCATTCCGGCGCGTCGACCAACCTCGGCACCCGTCAGTGGGGCCTGCCCGACGAGGGCCGCGTATGCCTGCGCTTCGTATTGGGTAAATCCAAGACGGATCAACGATGTGATCAGTTCCGCGTCTTCGTTCATGTGTGCTCGCTCTTGTTTCCATCTCGATCGGTTACCGGATCGCTTGATTAACTACTGGAGTAGTATACAATCCCCGACACTTACTACTGAAGTAGTAAGTACCGCCATCAACCTTATCGAAGAGATCGCTCACCATGCATCATCGGATCAGCACCGGCTCTCCGTGGGAGCCGAAGGTCGGCTACTCGCGCGCAGTGGTCGTCGACAACACCATCTACATTTCGGGAACGGCTGGTAAAGGGGAGGACGTGTATGCACAGACGCGCGACGCGCTGTCGACGGTCGAAAAAGTTCTAGTGGATAGCGGCTTCGCGTTGACCGATGTCGTCCAGAGCCGACTGGTGGTTGCGGACTTCGACAACTGGGAAGCTGCCGCACGTGCACATGGCGAGATCTACGGCGATATTCGCCCGGCGTTTTCGCTGGTGCATGCGCTGCCCTTCGTCGATCCATCGATACTTGTCGAGGTCGAGGCGGTCGCGGTCAGAACACGAACATGACCGTCACCGACAAGGGCACGCGACTGTCTGGTGCCGCAGTCGCCGCGCTTGCTCTTGCAGCAGGTGTGGCGATCGCCAACGGCTATGCGTTACAGCCTTCGCTGTCGGATATCGCGAGAGATTTCGGCGTGTCGGCGTCGCGAATGACGCCCCTTGCGTCGGTGACGATGCTCGGCTATCTGGTCGGCCTCGCGCTGCTTGTTCCGTTGGTTGACCGGTTCAGTCCGCGCGGGCTCATTCCTGTGCAGATGGGCGCACTCGCTCTGCTGCTCGCATGTGCGTCCGTTGCGGCTGGACCGGTCGCGCTCGATATCGGCTTCTTTCTCGTTGGTGCGGCAACGACGGTCGCGGCGCAGTGCAGCGCTGTTGTCGGAAAATATGTAGATCCACAGACACGTGCGCGCGGTATGGGAACGGTATCTGCGGGCATTTCCGCCGGGATCTTGCTAAGTCGCTTCGTGGGCGGTCTCTTGGCGCAGTGGTGTGGATGGAGAGGAGCCCTGCTCGTCCTCGCGGGATTTGTTGCTCTCTCGGCCATCGGGGGGAGAGCGTTTTTACCAGGCGGCGGTGCCGGGAGATATCGCGGCTATTCGACAACCGTCGGTGCCATCCCGTCATTGTTGTGCGAGTACGTTGAGCTAAGGCGCCGCGCCTGCGCCGGCATGTTGTGGTTTTTTGCGTTCAATCTGGTGTGGGTTGGACTCGCCATCCGTCTCGCTCAATCGCCATACAGCCTGAGCGCCGCGACAATTGGCTCATATAGTCTCGCCGGTGTGCTCGGTCTCGCTGTAACGCGGGTCGCGGGACGACTCGCTGATCGATACGGTGGCCGTGCAGTCATCCGCTATGGGTTGGCTGTGTCGGCAATTTCAACCCTGGTACTCGGCGTTTCGCTCGGCCGTCCGGGCTGGTTGGTAGTTGCGCTTGCAACTTTTGATGCGGGCTGCTTTGCCGCTCAGGTTGCGAACCAGGCGAGTGTCGTTGCGATTCAGCCAGCGCGCGCCGGTGCGTTGAATGCGGCATACCTGATGCTCTATTACGGGGCCGGAGCCTGCGGCGCCGTGGCAGCCGGGATACTCGTCGAACTTGTCGGCTGGGGCGTGATGATGATCGTAGCCGCCGTCGCCACCACAGTGGCAGCGTTGATAAGTATGAGGTCGACGATGATCGACGTGTCAGTAGAATCGACGCGCGCCGGTTGAGCGCCCATGCCCCTGACGGCCGTGTCGTACGCTAGGTAAGCCGGTCGGCGGAAGAGAACAACCAGCGACCGGTTTTCGACGAAATCCGTCGTAGGTCTGGAGAGGTGTGGACGTCCGAAAGTGGCCGAGAGTAGCCGCACGCAACTGGCCTCCCTCGACCCACAACGGACGTTTGCGATACACGCCCGGATGTCCGTTTGCGAGAATACTTGGACAAGTTCGGCAGCAACGGTAGTATCTCGCCACATAGCGAATAAGCGGGGATCAAGCCTTGGAAGCCAAGACTGGATTGTCGGTCACGATATGGACCGCGCGCGCAATGCGTTTGATTGTCCTCATTGCTCTGCTAGCCGCGGCGCTGGAAGTGCCAATGGCATGTTTCGCGCAGAATCGGGCGATCTCCGGCCCAAGCTTTTCGTGTGGGTCAGCGAACAACGCCATCGAAACGACGATTTGTAGCGATGCCGCGCTTGCCGCACGTGATCGAACAATGGCTACGTTGTTCACCGCATCTCAGACGGACGCCTTCAACCAGGGCATGTCTCAACAGCCAATCCTCCAACGACAGTGGCTGAAGACGCGCAACGAGCGATGTGCGAAAGGCGACATGCATTCGTGTCTCGTCGAAACGTACGACGAGCGGTTGAATGAATTGGCGGTCGCGGCACTTTTCCAGGCCCCAGATGTCGCGCTTACAGAACTAGATCGGCAAAATCCGAAATCTGCCGTGTTATACGAGGCTATCTATCGTTACGCCACCATCGCCGATGCCGTCGGCCGCGCGAGTGTAGTCGCCAAACTGATCGGCCCGGCGTTCGAGTCGTTTCACGAAAAGCCCTGGGCACAACCTTTGTCCGACGTTGCGGACGCACATGATGCGGCGGCGTCTGATAAAAACTTCTCCGCATTCCTGGACGTCGCATCGGTCAGTGACTATGCGCTGACGATGCCGTGTTCGGCACTTGCGCGACGCCCCGGATTGATCGATGCCCTGGATGCGGTATACGGCGGAGCAATCGATGGTCAATTGATCCGGAGCGACTGCGAGGCAATGACGTCGAGCCTGGAAGCTCTGGATCGCCTGACGAAAGCGGCGGTGGCCGCCCAACCGTTCTGTCCAAGCACGATTCGGTTTAGTCTCGGACGTAACTTCGGCAAAACACTGGTGGCCGTTCGTTTGCACCGCACTGACTTATGGAAGGCTAAAAAACTCGATGTGAGTCCGGGAGGTCAGGACGAAAGTAACGACGACCCTGCGAAAGACGAGGATGAACCGCGCTTCGTGGCACGGCATCCTGTGTTGATTCGTAACGCCACCGATGGGCTGGCGAGGTACTATTCGAACCGTTTCGGTGTCCCCCCATCCCTTGCTGAAGCGCAAGCCCTGGAAGCGGTCAGCACAATCATCTTCGGGGCCTACGATCTTTGCGAGTGACATCCCTAATGTTGGTGTCTCTCCACTGCCCTAATGATGGACACTGTTCAGTGTCAAGAGCGGTCAGTCACACACTTTAGACGAACATCCCCTCCTGGCCGACTTCTGCCTGACATCGCCGGCCGTAGCACCTTCGTCGACGGCAGGATTTATGCGGAAGGCATGCGATGCCTGCGTCCTGCAGATCGTCCTAAAGCGGCCGCCCATCTCAACAGAGTCTGGCTATCTTCGAATTTAAGTGCCAGGTCGCTCTGCCTATAGCCGAGGTAGATCGATTTGACGGAGTACAGATGAGCACCGCTCGACGTTGCCTCAGCGCGCTTACGGCGCTTCTTGCGTTGAACGTTGCATACGCCATGGGTAGCGACAACGCTGCAAGCCTCGATTTTCCGCGCCCCGAGAGCGCATTCGAGGCCGCGGCTTCCACCGGTTCTCGGGATAACAATGCATCGACACCCATCGCGAATGGCGCGCACGAGCTGGCACAGCACTATTTCCGTCAAGCGTTGAAGGATCTTCACGCGGGCCGATTTGCAGATGCGGTGCGTGGATACGACGCGGTGCTTAGCATCGAGCTCAACCACTTTGCATTGGTGGACCGCGGAATCGCGAAGCAGCAGCTTGCCGATTATGATGCGGCAATCGATGACTACTCGAGAGCGATTGGGATCGATCCTGACGACGCGATTGCGTTCATGAACCGCGGATATGCGCGTCTTCACAAGCAGCAGTACGAACTCGCAATCGCCGACTTCACGCACTCTATTGAACTGAACCAACGCTTTAGCGTTACCTATACAGGGCGTGCCTTCGCATACAAGGAAACGAAGCAATACGCTGCTGCGCTCGCAGACTACGACTCGGCCGAAGCACTCGAGCCGCTCTCGCCGAACGATCGCGTGGATCTTAGTATTGTGTTGACAGAGCTTCATCGTTTCGCCGACGCGATCAAGGAGCTCGACACGGTTCTAGCCCAGAACCCCAATGACTATTTCGCGCTGATCTATCGGGCATCTGCTTTCGAAGAACTCAATCAGATGGACCTGACGATACGCGATTACACCACGGCACTAACCGCGTTTCCCTACAGAGAGCTCACGCATCGCATGCGCGGTATCGCTTTCGACAAGGCCGGCAAGTACGACGAAGCGATTGCGGACTTCAGCGATTCTATCCGCATGACACCGCAAGCCGTGCGGCCCTACGTGCTACGCGCGCGAACCTATCGTCATGCGGGGCGATACGAGCAAGCATTCGAAGATCTCGCCACTGCACAGCGGCTTGATCCATCGGATCTCGACGTCTACTGGGATCGGGCGGAACTTTGGGAAAACGCGGGCAACTTTGCGGAAGCTATCGATAACTACACGCGGATCATACGGACCGCCCCCCTTGAGGCAGACGCCTGGGTATTCAGAGGGAAAGATCTGACCATAATGGGTCGCTACGATGACGCACTAAGCGACTTGAACACTGCACAGCGGTTGGACCCGGTGTCTCCTCATCTGCTGTTCGCGAAAGCTCAAGTTCTCTTTTATCGTGGGCGTTGGGCAGAGTCCGGAGCGGACTTGGAAGTGTGGTTGCAACGCCTTCATAGAGGCGACTTTAAAGCCGACGGCGCTCAGCAATACTACGCGGTGATCTGGCGGCACTTGGCCGCGATGAAAGCGCACCTCGATGACCAGACCGATCTCGCGAACGACGCGGCTGTGCTCGATCACGCTAAATGGCCGTGGCCAGTCATCGCTTTCTATTCCGGCAAGCTGAGCGATTCCCAACTACTGGCGAGTGCCGACGGAGCGGTTGAAGGTAATCGTAAGAGTCGGCTTTGTGAGGCGAACACGTATCTCGGTGAAGCAAGCCTCAGCCGCGGCGACAACGAAGCGGCTAGGAAGGCATTCGAGTTCGCGGTGAACTATTGTCCACCTGTCGACATCGAGAAGGCGCTTGCAACATACGAGCTGAAACAGAGGCAGGCGTCTGCTCCGCGACCCTGAGGAAACGCACGGATTTGGTGCGATCAGGCTCATCGCACGCCGATTGTCGTCAATCGTGCCCGGCCGTGTCGAAGGTCCGAAGTTGGCCCGTTGTGCGACACGTCGATGGCGGCTCCGCGGCTCTGCGAACGCATTCGACCCGAAGCGGTCCGTCGGATTTGCCGGTAGCGGCCATTCACCGCGGTGTCGGGATGTGGTGCGGTAGCCGTAGGCACAACGCCAGTCAATGATCGAAGTAGAAGACACACGGTCGGCGCCCATCGAGGCAAGTCGCTCAAGGTCCCTGAAAACTAGCGCCGTGTCGGCCAGAGAGATGTGTCTGGCGGAAAATTTTCATAAGACTTCGGGGCATAGCCCCAGACTCTGGCAACGTCACCTCTGGCCTCAAACCCGAAGCCAATTTCTGCAAGCGTACTCAAAACAAGCGTTGAGTGATCGAGGCCTCGTGCATGACCGAAGCCCGCTCATGCAACCCGATATCAAGCCACTCAACCCCCACGAATGGAAACGGCAGGTGGTAGACCCTCTTCTACCCCCCACCTTCCCGCTGCAACACCGCCACCACCCACTTCACACCCCGCCACGCGAAGCTCTCGCGAGCATGACCGAGCGTCGCAGCCCCCACTATCTGGCGCGCGAGCGCCGCATTCCCCTCGCAGCCCCCGATCCGCACGCGATACGTCGCAGCAAGCGGCACGAGCTGCTTCGAGCCTGGTTCCATCTGAGCCGGGACCGGGCCGCCATAAAGGCTCGCAATCGCGGGCTCGTCGAGCGTCGACAAATTCACGCGATCGACGGCGGCGACGCGACAGCGCAACGTAGCACTTTCAACCGCCGCCGCGACGAACCGAACCGGATCGCCGGCCGTGACCCGCCCGACATCGCCCTCCCCGACGAATGCCTCCCCCTTGATACCGGTCGGCCCAACCACATTGAACAAGCGCTCGCCGCGCGGCAACCAAGTGCCTGCCGCGAGCCCTTCGTCCAAGGACTCGACCTTCCCGTCGAACGGCGCCCGCAACGTCAGCTCCCCCACTTGCGCCGTGAGCCCGGCGACGGTCTCGCGCGCCGCATCCCAACGCCGCCGCAGCGCCACGCCCTCGCGCAAGAGCCGATCGTCGAACGGCTGCTGCTCGACTTCCCAGCGCAAGAGCGCCTCTTCCGACTGCGCCGTTTTCAGCCGGTATTCGAGGTCGGGCGATACGAGCACCGCCAGCACGTCGCCGGCGTGCACGCGTTGGCCGTCGCGCGGCAGCGCAGCCTGCGCCGACAAGTAACCGGCCGCCGGCGCATAGAGACCCTGTGCCCTCAGCGGACCGAACACAGCCGGCGCATTGACGCCGCCGTGCCAGGGCAACACGAAAAACGCCAGGACGAACGCGCCTAACATCGCACTACGCACCATCTCGCGTCGCCAGTGCAACGCATCGCGGCGGCGCCAGCACGCCATCGCTTCGTACGCGATCGGCCGCACGATGAACCAGCCGAACTCGACGGCGAACAAGAGTGCGCCAAGCGCTTTGAAGAACGCGTGATAAACGACGAGCGCGATCCCGAAGAACACGACGAGCCGGTACAACCAGGTAGCAAACGAAAACGCGATCAGGAACCGCCGACGCGACGGCGTGCACGGTTCGGGCTGCGGATCGCCGAAACCGAACAGCCATTCGCGCATGCGCCAGCGGCCGAAGGCAAACGCGCGGTCGTGCAGGTTCGGCATGCCGAGCCAGTCCGACAGCAGGAAGTAGCCGTCGAAGCGCATGAACGGGCTCGCGTTGATCGTCAGCGTGCCGATCCAGGTCGTCGTCGCGAGCAGGAATGCGCCGGCGCGCAGCGGGCCGTCGGGCAACAGGTTCCAGGCCAGCGTCGCAAAGGCGGCCAGCGCGAGCTCGCTCAGCATCCCCGCCGCGCCGATGAACAGCCGCTCGGTGCGGCCTGGAATCTTCCAGGCCTCGGTCGTGTCGGTATAGAGCACGGGCAGCATCACGAGCAGCGCCACGCCCATCGTCGGCACGCGGCAGCCATAGCGATAAGCCGTGATCGCATGGCCGAACTCGTGGAGCACCTTCGCGCACATGAGTGCGAGCCCGATCGCCACGAGCCCTTGTAAATCCGTGTACGAATGGAACGTGTGCAAGAACTCGTCCCAACGGCGCGAGACGAGCACGAGCCCCACCGTCGCACAGACGAGCACGAGGATCCAAAACGCAGGCCGGTATGCCGGTTCGGCATAGCGCGCGAAGCGGCGCAGAAACGGCATGGGCCGCCAGAGCGGAACGCGGATCAGCAGATAGTGCTTGAGCAGCCACATGGCGTGCGACAACCGGTTCGCGGCAGCGGTGGATTGCAGCCGATCCGTGTCAAACGCGCTCGCCGAGACGAGCAGGTTCATCCTGCGCAGCATGCGCACGAGTGCGTCGAAGTCGTCGGCGGACACGGTCAGCGTCGTCTCGTCGTTGACGGCCGCGACGATCGCCTGCGGATCGTCGAGCGGCCAGCGCGAAAGCATCTCGAACGCCGGCCAGCCGATCTGGAAGAAGCGATTGGCAGCCGGGTCGTGCAGCATCCAGGTCGGCGCGCCGTCGGGCGCGGCGGCGCCGCGCGTGAGCGTCAGCTCCTGGCGCAGTTGGGGAAGGCGGGAGGTCGTTGCAGTCTGGTCCATCGGTGCCACTTACCAGCCGAGCCACTGCCGCGCCGTCGCGAGCGGGCGGCGCAGCAGGTAGTACGAGAGCGGCACCCAGCGGCCGTGAATGCGCGACGTGCCCATCACACCGAGCACGGGTCGCGCACCGCCGACGAACGTCGCCTTCACGCGGTACGCGAGCACGCCGTCGGGCGTCGGTTCGGCACGGTAGGAGACGGTGTCGATGCGCGCGTCGTAGGCGGCGAGCGGCGAGCTCTTCGGATAGAGCGTGAGCGTAGCGCCCGGCTTCACGTCGACGTTTTCGGCAACAGGCAGGTAGGCCGTGAGCTCGACGTTCGCCGGATCGGCGAGCAACATGATCTTCTCGCCGACCGAGACGGCGCGGCCGTTCCAGTCGTTAGGGTCGGAGAACACGGCCACGCCGGCGCGATCGGCAAGCACCCGCACGCGCGCAAGCTGCGCCGCCGTGTAGTCGAGCTCGACGGCGCTCTCGTCGAGCTTGCCCTTCTTCACGGCCATGTCGAGGCGGTCCTTGTCGTCGGTGACGGCGAGCTGCGCCGTCTGCCGGTATTCCTCCTGGGCCGTGTCGAAGTTCTTGTGCGCGAGCGCGTAGCGCGACGCGAGCGTCGTCGCATCGAGCGCAAAGAGCGGTGTGCCGGGTGCAACGGGCTGGTTCGGCTGCGTGTAGATACGCTCGACGACGCCGTCCAGCGGCGAGCGCACCACGAACGGATCCTTCGCCGTGACTTCTGCCGGCGCGAGCACGGTAAGCGGCACAGGCATCACGACGGCGAGCGCGAGCACCGCGAGCGCGCGGCGTCGCTGACGGCCGGGGCGCAACAGCGCGCGCGCCCGCGTGGCCCACGTGGCGCGCGGAGCGAAGGCGGAAAGCGCGTGAGCCCAGACCTGCGCGAGTTCGGCGGCAAGCACTTCGTCGCTGAGGCTGAACGGCGCTTCGCGCGCGAACACGACGGCGCCGAACGAGCGGCCCGCGCGATCCGTGAGCGGCACCCACAGCGCGCACGCAGGCCACCAGGCGCTCCAATCCGCAGCCAGTTCCTCCGGAAGGTCCGCGGCCGAAAATGCGTGTGGCCGGGCCGGCGCATCGGCAGCGGGATCGGCCGGCATGCCGGTGGAAGCCGCGGCTTCGGGTGGGTTCGCGTGTCCCGCGTGCCCGGCATGGCGTCCAGTGTGCCGGGCCAGCGCACGGCACACCGCGCCGAGCCACTGGATGTACGGCGCGCTCGGATCGCTCTGCGGCAATCCCGATACCGCGCCAATGGCGCCTGGTAGCAGCGCGCTCGCACGCCACCATGCCGCTTGCCGGTAAGGCACGAGCGAGCGCGTCTCGTTGACGATCGTGAACGCGAGCGTCTCTTCGCTCGCGGCCTCCCGCGCACGCGCCGCCAACTGCCAAAGAAGCGCGAGCTGTCCTGTGTCGATTCTGACGTTGTCCGACATCCGTCTCTTCTACTTCGCAGCAAACGTGGCCCAGCCGCTCATGCCGGGCAGTAGTTCCGGCATCTCGCCGACGAGCGCGGCGGTGACGTCCACGGTCTGCGTGACCGGGTCGACACGCGCGCCGATGCGCGCGACGCGCGCCTCATAGGTCTTGCCGACTTCATCGACCTGCACGGTCAGTGGATGACCCGGCTTGAGCCAGGCAAGCCATTTCGACGGCACGATCATCTTCAGCTCGAGATGGCTGGTATCGACGATTTTCAGGAGCGGCTTGCCCGTTTCGGCGAACTGATCGGCCGCGGCCATGCGCTTCGACACGCGGCCGTTGAACGGCGCGACGATCGCGCACTTGCGCACACTCGCCTGCATGTAGGCGACTTCGGCGGCGCTTGCCTTGGCTTTCGCTTCGGCCTGCGTCACTTCGAGCTCCCCGATCGAGTGCAGCTGAGCGAGCCGCTGATCGACGCGCGACAGCTCATGCGCGGCGTCGGCCTCGGCCTGAGCCTTGTGCAGTTGCGCCGCGTACAACGAGCAGTCGAGCGAGACGAGCGTTTGCCCGGCACGGAACGAATCACCGTCGCGAAACGGCAGCAACGCGATCTTCGCGCCGATCTCGCTCGATACGTCGACCTCGTCGCGCGACACGAGCTGAATGCGGATGCGGCCGTCGTCGGCGACGGCATTCTGCTGATTCGGCTGCACGGCGACGGTTTGCACGCCCGCGTGAGACGACGGCGCCGCCGCCCCCGCAGCCGGCGCGCCGGGCGTGCTGCCAGCTGCCGATGCAACAGGACACTGCAATGCCGCTGCGACAATGGCGACGGCGACTGCGGTCAAACCCTGCTTCAACGTCATGGCTTCGCTCCACCTGCACGCGCGAACTGGTCCCAGTGCTGCTGCTCCTGGGCGATCGACTGCTCGAGCGACGCGAGGTCGTAACCCTTCACGGTGCCCGGCACCGGATCGAGGCCGAGCGTCGCGAGCATCTGCCCGTAGGCGCTTTCGAGCTCGCCATAGCTCTCGTAGAGGCGCAGTTCCGTCGTCATGGCGCCGACGGCCGCGCGGATCTCGTTGAGCTTGCCGACCGCGCTGGCCTGCGCGGCGTTGCGCGTGTGCTCGAGAATCTGCTGGTCCACGTCGTTCATCTGCTTGTACAGCTCGAACTGTCGACGTTTCGCGTCGAGATCGGTGCGTGCGACGTGCACCTGCGTCAGCACCGCCATGGAAAGTGCGAGCCGCTGCGTGCGCGCCACCTCGAGCTGCGCATCGGCCGTCCCCTTGATCGTCTTCACGTTGAGCAGGTTCAGCAGGTTCCAGCTGACGCGCAGGCCCGCTTCACGCCACGCGTGGAAGGCGAGGAAGCTGTTGCTGTCGTAGTGCGTGCCGACCTCCACTTCGATGCCGGGCAAGAGCTTGGCCAGCGCCTTGTGCGTTTCGTTGACGCTGATGCGCTCGTTGTAGCTCGCCTCGACGAGCTCCGGGCGACGTTCGAGGGCCGATGTCTCCATCTGCTCGACGGGCATGTCGACGACGGGCTCGGCAAAGCCGTTCGGAGGCGCGAGCGTGAAGTCCTTGCCGGGCTCGAGATTCATCAACGAGGCGAGCCGCGGCTTCGCTTCGTCGAGCTGGGCGCGCACGGCTTCGAGCTGCCGCAGGATGTCGAGCAGGTCGTGCTGGTAGTTCAGCGTTTCGAGCGGCGCGGCGAGCCGCTCGTTCTGCGCCCGGCGCGAATCGTCGAGCGCGGCGCTCGCCTGCTCGACCAGCGGGCCGATCCGGTCGTGCAACCGCTGGGCACCCGCCGCCTGCCAGTACGCCTCGCGCACCTGCTGCATCATCAGCTGCACGACCTTGCGGCGACGCTGACCCAGCACGAGCACGCGGTCGGACTGCTCCTTGGCCTCGAAATAGCTGACACCGAAGTCGAGCAGGTTCCAGGAAAGGCCGAGGTCGGCAGTGCGGTCGCTCTGGTCGCTGGAATACGACGGCGGCACGGTCGTGGTATTCGGGTTAGTCAGGCTCACCGACGTCGATGCGAGTGGATGGTTGCGATACGTATAGCCGGCCTGCGCCGTCAGCTTCGGCAGCAGATCGAAGTTCGACAGGTCGAGCTGCTTCTGCGCCAACGCCTCTTCCATCATCTTTTGCCGATGATCGAGGTTGTAGCTGATCGCGCGCGCCATCGCCTCTTCAAGCGTGATCGGACCGCGCACCGGCTCCTGCTTGCTGAACATCTCGGTACGGTCTTTCTGCGCGGTCTGCGCACGTTCGGCGTCGGTAAACGGTATCGGACGAACCGCGCAGCCGGACAGCCAGAGCGCCGCCACGGCGAGCGCGACAAGGGTCGGCCGGCTGACGCGCGGCACGGTGAGCGTTGCGGCGAAAGGTCGGTTCACGTCTTGTTATCCCCTTTTGAATGTCGGAATCGGCTCATGCGGTCCTGCTTGCCTGCGCTACGTGAAAGGCGCGCCGCTGACGGACGAACTGGTCGGCGAGCGACGGCTTCGCTGCGGCACGCGCCGCATGCGGCACATCGTGGTGACCCGCAGCGTGCACGTTCCGCGAGCCGCGGAAATCGAGCACGACATCACGGCGCGTCACATGGCCCGAGGTGTCGCGCAATACGACGACCATATGCAGTTCACGCGGCCCGTCGGCCGGCGCCGTGCCGGAGAGCACGCCCGTGGCGGGGTCGTAGTGCACCCAGGCCGGCAGCGGGCGGCCGTCGGCTTGCCTCACGGCGATAGTCACGAGGCCGCCCGTGCCCTCGTCTCCGCGACCCGTCGGCGCGGTCTGCAGCGCAAGCGCGAACGGCTGGCCCAACAGTGCATTCCTGTGGTCGATCACCACCGGGATGTCGATCGGCGCGTGCGTCGATTCGGATGGCGTCTCGATCGGCGCCGTCACGCTCGTCTCGCCGACCGAGCCGCGGTTCCCTTGGTGTGCGTCGCCCGAGAAGGTTGCCGTGTGCACGTTCGTTGGGATAGCGCCCGGCTCCGACGCGTTGTCGAGTTCCACGAGCACGATCAGCGGCGCCGAGTGCGCGCCGTCCGCGACAGTAGGCGTGTCGGGCGGAGGCGGCATGTCGTCGGTCACCTGGACGATCAGCGTCTCGGCCGGGGCCTCCCCGGGGTTCACGGCGACCATGTGCGTCGCCGCCACGCTGTTCTTCGTGCCGTCGTTGATCGTGAAGGCGACCGTCCGCGTGCCGCCGGTTGCGTTCGTCGAGTCGTCGACGTAGGTCACGGCCGCCAGCGCAGCCTGCCATTGCGCTAGCGTCGCGCTGTTGCCCGACGAAGTCAGCGTCAGCACGCCCGTCGCCGCATTGAACGAGCCCGAGATGTTGCCCATCGTCGCGCCGTCGTTCTTGAACGCGAGCAGGTCCTCGCCGCTCTTGTAGCCGTCCGTGATCGACACCGTCGCGCTGGCCAATGTCGTGTTGTCGCGGTCCGACACGGCGATGCCCGAGTCGATCGCCACCGGCACCGCGGTACCGTTCACATTGCCGGTGAACGACGTCGTACTGCTCGAGGTCGTCACGATCGGTGTCTGGTCGGTGTCGGCCACCGTCACCGTGCGCGTCGCGAGGGCACTGCTTGCCGTGCCGTCGTTGACGGTGAAGCTGATCGTGCGCGTCGTGTTGGTCGGCGTGATCGCGGTATCGGTGTAGAGGATCGCGTCGAGGGCCGCGCGCCACTGTGCAAGCGTTGCGCTCGAACCGGACGAAGTCAGCGTCAGCACGCCGGTGGTGGCGTTATACGAGCTGGCGATGTTGCCCATCGTCGCACCGTCGTTCGTGAACGAAAGCACGTCCTCGCCGCTGTGGAAGTTGCCCGTGATCGCGACCGTCGCCGTCGAGAGCGTCGTGCTGGTCGGGTCGGCCACCGCCAGTCCCGAGTCGATCGTCACCGGCGTCGACGTGACGTTGTCGCCCGCCGTGAACGCCGCCGAGCCCGAATCGGTCGTCACCGTCGGCGGCCCCACCACCTCGACAGTCTTCGTCGCCGCCGTGCTGTTCTCGATGCCGTCGTTGACGACGAACGAGATCGTGCGGTTGCCCACCGTGGCCGACGTGCCCGCCGAAAACGTCACGGCGTCGAACGCGTTCGCCCATTGCGCGTCGGTGGCCAACGCGTCCGCCGAGGTCAGCGTCAGCACACCGGTCCCGGCGTTGTAGGAAGCGCTGATGTTGCCGAAGAGCGTGCTGTTCGTGTTCGAGAACGACAGCGTGTCGCCGCTCTGGAAGCCGCTCCCGATCGTCACCGTCGCGGATGCCAGCGTCGCGTTATCGCGGTCGCTGACCGTCACGCCGCCATCGACCGTCGTCCCGCTCGCGCCCGCCTCGTAGGTCGTCGTGCCGCTTGTGGTCGTCACGATCGGTGTTTGGTCGACGTCGGCCACGGTCACCGTGCGGGTAGCCGTGTTGCTCGTGTTCACGCCGTCGTTGGTCGTGAAGCTGATCGTGCGCGTCGCGTTGTTCGGCGTGATCGCGGTATCGGTATAGGTCACCGCATCGAGCGCTGCCTGCCATTGCGCGAGCGTCGCGCTCGCACCCGATGAGGTCAACGTCAGCACGCCCGTCGTCGCGTTGTACGCCCCCGCGATGTTGCCCATCGTCGAGCCATCGTTCGTGAACGCCAGCACGTCCTGGCCGCTGTGGAAGTTGCCCGTGATCGCGATCGTCGCCGAAGCCAGCGTCGAGCTGCTGCCGTCCGTCACCGTCAGGCCCGAATCGATCGTCACCGGCGTCGACGCGACGTTGTCACCCGCCGTGAACGCCGCCGAGCCCGAATCGGTCGTCACCGTCGGCGGCCCCAGCACGTCGACAGTCTTCGTCGCTGCTGCGCTGTTCTCTGTGCCATCGTTGACGACGAACGAGATCGTCCGGTTGCCCACCGTTGCCGACGTGCCCGCCGAAAACGTCACCGCGTCGAACGCGTTCGCCCATTGTGCGTCGGTGGCCGTCGCGCCGGACGAGCTCAGCGTCAACACGCCGGTCCCGGCGTTGTAGGACGCTGTGATGTTGCCGAATAGCGTGAGGCTCGTGTTCGTGAATGCAAGCGTGTCGCCGCTGTGGAAGCCGCTTCCAATCGTCACCGTCCCGGACGCCTGCGTCGTGTTGTCGAGGTCGCTCACCGTCACGCCACCATCGACGGTCGTCGCGCTCGCGCCAGCGGTATAGTTCGTCGTGCCGCCCGTCGTCGTCACGATCGGTGTTTGGTCGACGTCGGCCACCGTCACCGTGCGCGTGGCCGTATTGCTCGTGTTCACGCCGTCGTTGGCCGTGAAGCTGATCGTGCGCGTCGCGTTGTTCGGCGTAATCGCCGTATCGGTGTACGTCACCGCATCGAGCGCAGCTTGCCACTGCGCGAGCGTCGCGATCCCACCTGCCGATGTCAGCGTCAGCACACCTGTCGTTGCGTTGTACGCGCCCGCGATGTTGCCCATCGTCGAGCCGTTGTTCGTGAACGCCAACACGTCTTCGCCGCTGTGGAAGTTTCCCGTGATCGCGATCGTCGCTGAGGCCAATGTCGAGCTGCTGCCGTCCGTCACCGTCAAGCCCGAATCGATCGTCACCGGCGTCGACGTGACGTTGTCTCCCGCCGTGAACGACGCCGAACCCGAATCGGTCGTCACCGTCGGCGGTCCCAGCACGTCGACGGTCTTCGTCGCCGCCGTGCTGTTCTCGATGCCGTCGTTGACGATGAACGACACCGTGCGGTTGCCCGGCGTTGCCGACACGCCCGCCGAGAACGTCACCGCGTCGAACGCGTTCGCCCATTGGGCGTCCTGCGCCGTCGCGCCGGACGAGCTCAGCGTCAGCACGCCCGTCCCCGCGTTGTAGGACGCGACGATGTTGCCGAACAGCAAGGAACTCGTGTTCGTGAACGACAACGTGTCGCCGCTGTGGAAGCCGGTGGTGATCGATACCGTCCCAGTCGACTGCGTGGTGTTATCGCGGTCACTCACCGTCACGCCGCCATCGACCGCCGTCGCACTCGTCCCGCCAACGTAGTTCGTCGTGCCGCCTGTGGTCGTCACGATCGGCGTCTGGTCGACGTCGGCCACCGTCACCGTGCGCGTGGCCGTGTTGCTCGTGTTCACGCCATCGTTGGCCGTGAAGCTGATCGTGCGTGTCGCGTTGTTCGGCGTAATCGCCGTGTCGGTGTACGTCACCGCATCGAGCGCAGCTTGCCACTGCGCGAGCGTCGCGATCCCACCTGCCGATGTCAGCGTCAGCACACCTGTCGTTGCGTTG
>NZ_RBZV01000004.1:21587-72921 GCF_003628145.1 Trinickia fusca
GTGTCGAGCTGCTGCCGTCCGTCACCGTCAAGCCCGAATCGATCACGACCGGCGTCGATGTAACGTTGTCACCCGCCGTGAACGCCGCCGAACCCGAATCGGTCGTCACCGTCGGCGGTCCCAGCACGTCGACGGTCTTCGTCGCGGCCGCGCTGTTCTCGGTGCCGTCGTTGACGACGAACGAGATCGTGCGGTTGCCTGTCGTTGCCGACGCACCCGCCGAGAACGTCACCGCGTCGAACGCGTTCGCCCATTGTGCGTCGGTAGCGGATGCCCCGGACGAGCTCAGCGTCAGCACGCCCGTCCCCGCGTTGTAGGACGCGACGATGTTGCCGAACAGCAAGGAACTCGTGTTCGTGAACGACAGTGTGTCGCCGCTGTGGAAGCCGCTTCCGATCGATACCGTCCCACTCGACTGCGTGGTGTTATCGCGGTCACTCACCGTCACGCCGCCATCGACCGCCGTCGCACTCGTCCCGCCAACGTAGTTCGTCGTGCCGCCTGTGGTCGTCACGATCGGCGTCTGGTCGACGTCGGCCACCGTCACCGTGCGCGTAGCCGTGTTGCTCGTGTTCACGCCGTCGTTGGTCGTGAAGCTGATCGTGCGCGTCGCGTTGTTCGGCGTGACCGCTGTATCGGTATACGTCACCGCATCGAGCGCAGCTTGCCACTGCGCGAGCGTCGCGATCCCACCTGCCGAGGTAAGCGTCAGCACGCCCGTCGTCGCGTTGTACGCGCCCGCGATGTTGCCCATCGTCGAGCCATCGTTCGTGAACGCCAGCACGTCCTGGCCACTGTGAAAGTTGCCCGTGATCGCGATCGTCGCCGAGGCCAGTGTCGAACTGCTGCCGTCCGTCACCGTCAAGCCCGAATCGATCGTCACCGGCGTCGACGTGACGTTGTCGCCCGCCGTGAACGCCGCCGAGCCCGAATCGGTCGTCACCGTCGGTGGCCCCAGCACGTCAACGGTCTTCGTCGCGGCCGCGCTGTTCTCCGTGCCGTCGTTGACGACGAACGAGATCGTGCGGTTGCCTGTCGTTGCCGACGCACCCGCCGAGAACGTCACCGCGTCGAAGGCATTTGCCCACTGTGCGTCGGTGGCGGATGCACCGGACGAGCTCAGCGTCAGCACGCCCGTCCCCGAGTTGTAGACCGCGACGATGTTGCCGAACAGCGTAAGGCTCGTGTTCGTGAACGATAGCGTGTCACCACTATGGAAGCCGCTTCCGATCGTCACCGTCCCGGACGCCTGCGTCGTGTTGTCGAGGTCGCTCACCGTCACGCCGCCGTCGACCGTCGTCGCGCTCGCGCCAGCGGTGTAGGTCGTCGTGCCGCCCGTGGTCGTCACGATCGGCGTCTGGTCGACGTCGGCCACCGTCACCGTGCGCGTGGCCGTACTGCTCGTGTTCACGCCATCGCTGGCCGTGAAGCTGATCGTACGCGTCGCGTTGTTCGGCGTGACCGCCGTGTCGGTATAGGTCACCGAGTCAAGCGCCGCCTGCCACTGCGCGAGCGTCGCGATCCCACCTGCCGAGGTCAACGTCAGCACGCCCGTCGTCGCGTTGTACGCGCCCGCGATGTTGCCCATCGTCGAGCCATCGTTCGTGAACGCCAGCACGTCCTGGCCACTGTGGAAATTGCCCGTGATCGCGATCGTCGCCGAGGCCAGCGTCGAACTGTTGCCGTCCGTCACCGTCAAGCCCGAATCGATCACGACCGGCGTCGACGTCGTGTTGTCGCCCGCCGTAAACGCCGCCGAGCCCGAATCGGTCGTCACGACCGGATTGGGATTGATGACGTCGACGGTCTTCGTCGCCGCCGCGCTGTTCTCGGTCCCGTCGTTGACGACGAACGACACGGTGCGATTGCCGTAAGTCGTGCTCGTGCTCGAGAACGTCACTGCGTCGAACGCGTTCGCCCACTGTGCATCTGTGGCCGTCGCGCCGGACGAGCTCAGCGTCAGCACGCCCGTCCCCGAGTTGTAAGAAGCCGAGATGTTGCCGAACAGCGTGAGGCTCGTGTTCGTGAACGACAGCGTGTCGCCACTGTGGAAGCCACTTCCGATCGACACCGTCCCGGACGCCTGCGTCGCGTTGTCGAGGTCGCTCACCGTCACGCCGCCATCGACCGTCGTCGCGCTCGCACCGCCGACGTAGTTCGTCGTGCCGCCCGTGGTCGTCACGATCGGCGTCTGGTCGACGTCGGCCACCGTCACCGTGCGCGTGGCCGTATTGCTCGTGTTCACGCCGTCGCTGGCCGTGAAGCTGATCGTGCGCGTCGCGTTGTTCGGCGTAATCGCCGTGTCGGTATAAGTCACCGCATCGAGCGCCGCCTGCCACTGCGCGAGCGTCGCGATCCCACCTGCCGAGGTCAGCGTCAGCACACCTGTCGTCGCGTTGTACGCGCCCGCGATATTGCCCATCGTCGAGCCGTTGTTCGTGAACGCCAGCACATCCTGGCCGCTATGGAAGTTGCCCGTGATCGCGATCGTCGCCGAGGCCAGCGTCGAACTGTTGCCGTCCGTCACCGTCAAGCCCGAGTCGATCGCCACCGGCGTCGACGTCGTGTTGTCGCCCGCCGTGAACGCAGCCGACCCCGAATCGGCCGTCACGACGGGAGAGGGATTGAGCACGTCGACGATTTTCGTCGCGGCCACGCTGTTGTCGGTGCCGTCGTTGACGACGAACGAAATCGTCCGGTTGCCGTAGGTCGTGCTTGCGCTCGAGAACATCACCGCTTCGAACGCGTTCGCCCACTGTGCGTCGGTGGCCGTCGAGCCGGACGAGCTCAGCGTCAGCACGCCCGTCGACGAATTGAAAGAGGCCGAGATGTTGCCGAACAGCGTGAGGCTCGTGTTCGTGAACGCAAGCGTGTCGTTGCTGCTGTCGTAGCCGCTCGTGATCGTCACCGTGCCCGACGCCTGCGTGCCCTGGCTCGCATCGGTGACGCTTACGCCGCTGTCCACCGCGGTCGCACTTGTGCCGCCGTAATAGTTCGTCGTGCCGCCCGTCGTCGTCACGACCGGTGGGGAATCGACGTCGACCGTCTTCGTCACGACGGTGCTCGACGCTATTCCGTCATTGACGCTGAAGCTGATCGTGCGCGCCGACGTGTTCGGCGTGCCAGCGGTGTCGAGATACGTCACGGCTTCGAGCGCCGCCTGATATTGCGCCGTGGTGCCCGCGCCGGACAGCGTCAGTACGCCCGTCGTCGCGTTGTACGAGCCGGAGATGCTGCCGTAAATCACGCTGCTCGTGTTGGTGAACGCCAGCACGTCCTGGCCGCTGTGAAAATTGCCCGTAATCGCGACCGTGGCGCTGCTCATCGTCCCGCTTTCGGTGTCGGAAACGGTCACGCCGGAATCGACCGCGACCGGCGTTGCGGTGCTGCTGTCCACCGACGTGAACGTCGTGGCGCCGCCCGTGGCCGTGACGACCGGTGGCGTGACTTCCTGGTAGACGAGATGGCCGAGGTTGACGATCGAGTTGCTCTGGAACGTGATGGTGATGCTGTTGGTGACGTCGAAGGCGGAGTCGCCGGTCAGATCGACCGTCTCCGTCTGGAACACCCCGTTCGACGTAATGGTGATGTCGTTCAACGTGCTGCCGTTCGCCTCGATCGTGGCAACGGTGTTCGTGACGATGTCGATGTCGAAACTCGACATCCTGAACGCCTTGCCGTCCTGCATCGTGATCGTGATCGACGTCAGGCCCGAGACGCCGTCCTGATTGACCACCAGCGACTCGCTCGACCCATTCTCGTCGGGCAGCGACTGCAGGTTGCTGTCTGGCCCGACGGTCGTGGCGTTCGCCACGTTGTACGTATACGTGATGCCGTCGAGGCTGAAGCTCGTCACGTCGCCGGTATTCAGGCTCGACGCGGCCGCGCTCGTGTAGTCCTCGATCGTCTCCGAGAGCAGGGAGCCATACTGCTGTTCGGCTGCCGCCGAGAAAATCACCGGCGTCTGCACGTTGCCGACCTGGTACTCGAGCGTCCAGTTGCCGCCGAGCGACGCCGCACCCGTCAGGTCCGTCGATGCCGCCACGTTCAGGTGCGTCGCCGCCGCGATCTCCTGCACGAGCAGGCGGCCGTCCGCGCCTTCGGCGACGTCGCAACCATAGATCAGGAAGTCGCCGCCCGGCTGCATCGCCGCGCCGATCTGCGCGAGCTCCGCGCTGTACTTCGAGAAGTTCGCGGGGTCGAGCCACGCCGAGCCCGCCTGCACGTCGCCTTCCGCGCCGTGCGAGAGCAGGTGGATCGCGCTGACGCCCGGGTGCTGCTGCAGATACTGCGCGATCTGCGCGAATCCATCGGTGTTCGCGTTCAGCATGACCACCTGCGTGCCGGCGGGCAGTCCCGCGAGGAGGGTCTGATAGCCGGTCACCGCGGGGTCGACGAACACCACCTGCGTGCTGCCCTGCACGGCGTCCGCCATGACGTTGCGCTGCGCCGGGTTCGCCTGGTTCGTATGCCGGTCTGCGCCGCCGTTCGCGGGCGTAACACTATCGTTCTGCGCAGGCCGGCCGTGCGCCACGGCTTCGCCGATCCTGTGCGCCGCGTCGGCGCCCGGCTCGACATGATGCCGGGCCGCCGCGCCTACGGCCGCCACGGACGCGTCGTAGACGATACGCGGCTCGAGCGCGAGCAACAGCGGAGCCGGCGCGACGGCCGTGACGCGTGGCGCGGGCCGAGCCGCGAAGTACTTCAACAACCTGGCAGCGAACTTCATGGTGATGAACCTCCGAAACATGCCGCCACCCGGAGCGCCGGCGGCACCGCCGCTTCGACGACCCCGCGCCGAAGCGGCTTGATTTCCCGCGAGAGCGCTTACCCTCGTGTCGGGAAAATGCCCTGCAGCGCGACGATGCAGGTAAGGCCGAGGTACGGATTGCGCAGCGGCGTCGGCAGACTGTTGCCGGTCGTGCCGATCGTGACGCGCGGCGCATCGCCCATGACGGTCACGCCGAACGGCGCTAGCGTGACGTTCGGTGCCGACGTGCTGTAGAGCTCACCGGCGCGGCCGCCCTGGGACATCGGGCCGAGCACCGTGGTTGCCGACGGCGTTCCGGTACCGCCTGTCGACGAGGTGGTGGCCGGAATCGAGATCGTGCCCGTCGACGTCATGCTGCTGCTCGACGATTGCGAAGCGTGGGTGTGCGTGGGCAGTTGGTTGGTGGTGAGGGTGACCTCCTCCTGACCGCCGACTTCGCCCCATGTGATCGGCGACAACCCGGTGCCGGTGCCCGTGCCTATCGGGCCACGGCCCTGGAGGTCGGGCAGGCCGAAGTTGGACGAGCCGTTGCCGCCGAACGTCGTGCCGAGCAACGAGAACAACGCCTGATTTTGGCTGACCGGTAAGATCTGGCCCTGGCAAAGCGCCCAGCCGTACGGCGCGAAGTTGAAGCCGACCATGCGGATTTCGCCGAGATACGGATCGCTCATCACTGCCTCCTGATTCGTTACGGATCATGGACAGACAAAGTCACGCGAGCGGCGTGACGGCTCCCTGATGCTGCAAAGCCCGCGGCGCTAGCCGCGCAGGCAGTGCACCACCACGGTCAGGTTCGCCTTGCCATCGGCGCTCGGCCGGGTCGGCGTGGCGAGCAAATCCCAAGCGGCGCCGTCGGACGCCGCGATACGGTAGACGTCTTGTGGAAGCTGGATGCCAGCGGGCAGTTCGAATGTGGCCGCGTAGCAGACGTAGTCGTCATCCATCGGCGTGCCGGTGGGCGCGGCGACCAGGCGCGCCTCGATCTCCCGTCCCTGCGGCGTGCTGAACGTGAACGACTGACCGATCGACGCGATGAGCGCGTCATGACTAGGAATCGAATGCACGGCTATCCCTCCCCCGCTTCGATTGCGGCCGTCGCCGCGGCCAAGTTGTCCATCCGTCGCAGGCCACCGAAACGCGCTGCGTTATTCGGCTCCGTCATGCAGTCCTGCTATCGAGTCGATCGGGCCTTCGACTTCGAATGGCCCGGCCTCTCTGCACATCCGCTCATAGAGCCCGTTCTCGCCGACGCCGGCAAAGCCGAGCCGGTGGTACAGCGCACGCACGGGATTGTCGAATTCGACGTAGAGATGCACCGGCAGCGCCCGCCTGGCCGCCTCGGCCACAATCGCCCGCATGAGCCGCGTACCCACGCCCTTGCCGCGATAGGCTGGCAACAGCGCAATGTCGATGACGCGCGCCGCGTCATCGCTCCAATCGTGATAGAGCCGGCCGATACCGGTCACGCCGTGCACGATGACGTCGAACCGGCCCGACGGGTAGTGGCGGCGGTAGTACGCGTCCTGCATCGAGAACTGGCTGGCGAGCAGGTCGTCGATTTCCTTCGCGTTCCAACCCGCGTTTTGGAACTCGTCGAACCGTGTGGAGGCAAAGACCGCATGAAGAAAGTCGCTATCCGCGGCCGTTGCGGCACGTAGGCGGATACGGTCTTCTTCGATCTGATCGGTCAAGCCGGATGCCACGGCGACGGAAGGTTCCACGAAGATCGCCTCTCAACGTGAATGAGTGAACGCGGCCGGATATCGATCGGCTCGACTATTGATTACGGCCGGAATGCTCCATTTAGCTGGTTTCGTCTGAATATTATCCGACGCATTATTACGACGCAATGAACTTCAGATCATCTACGTAATAACCCGAGCCTTGATTGTTTTAAGTAAATACAGATTTTTTGTCTACAAAACCGCTGCGCGCGCCCACCCCATGTCCGACGGCTTATGCGCAAGCGTTTGCGTGCCGCAGCAAATCAGGAAAAGGGAATAGGAAGGCGAAATGTGGGATGCATATTTTTACAAGCTTTTTCAACCCAAAATCCCGATGCGATTTTCATCGAGACGGGTGCCGTTGAAATAATTCGTAATATTGACGCGGATCAAAAACGCTGCGCGCGAATTGGTGTGTCGCTGGCCGAGCGATCGCCCGGAGCACGGCATGCCTATGTACGGCCGGGACAAGCGACCACCACAAGTCATTGAAAAATATCAGTGACTAGATAGAAGTGAGGTCCATAGAACGAAGGAGTCGGAAGCGGCTCCACAGATGGGCGGCTACACCGCCCATCTAGCACTTCCGAGTATCAAAAATCTCTATTGCGTGACCGCAGCGGTTTGCGCACCCGTATATTTGAGCTTCTCGACTTCCTTCGGCGCGGTTTCCGGATCATCCAGCGTTGGCGTGATATGTCCAACCAGCAGCCCCATGCTGACGGAGGTGCGCACGTATTTCGTGTCGCCGGCATGCAAGCTGAACTTCACTTCCCGCTTCACCTCGGTAGAAGTCGACACGGTGTAATCGCCCGGGGTTTCGTCGACATAGAAGAATCCACCTGGTATCGAACGACCGACGACCTGATCGTTAAGCTTGATCTCCGGCTGGATCATCCCCCCACCGAAGGCGCTCTCACGGAAGAAATAGATACGACCATGATCGGCGGCAAGCGTCGGTATCGAAGCTGCCACGTCCTTGTACTGCGGTCCCGATGCACAGCCTGCTGCAAGCAATGCCACGCCGGCCGAGAGCAATAGCGTGCGATAGAGTTTCTTCATTCAAAGGTCCCCGTAGATTTGGATCAACCAAAAAAAAACGATGCTCAGTTGGGCATGTCTACCTACCCATCTGGCATCGGCACACCTCCTTTACGGCTCGAAACACGTATTCTTTAGGGCTTACCCTAATTACTCCAATCAACCAGGAGAACACGATGGCAATCATTGGCGTGATGGGCTCTGGCAAAAATGAGTGGCCAGAGCTGGCGGCGCCCCTGGGAACGTGGATCGCCGAACGGGGATTCGACCTGCTGACGGGCGCAGGCCGCGGCGTGATGCTATCTACCGCGCGAGCGTTCTCGACGACGCAAGGACGCAAGGGCCGCTCGATCGGCATCGTGCCGAGCGAAACGCATCCTGTGCTCGGCTTCGTGCCGGTCGCCGGCTATCCGAATCCGTTCATCGATCTGCCGATCTTGACGCCACTGCCGCGCAAGCAAGCCGGCGAACCGGACGATGCACTGAGCCGCAACTTCGTGAACGTGTTGACGAGCGACGTCGTCGTAGCGCTGCCTGGCAGCCAGGGCACGCTCGACGAGATCCGCCTCGCGACGCGCTTTGCCAAGCCACTGATCTGCATCGGCGCGGCCGACGCCTTCGATGGGGTCGCGCCGGATACGCGAATCGTTTCGTCGCTCGTGGACGTTTACGCATTCGTGCTCGCGCAAACCGAGCGAATCGGTGCTGGGGCTCCGTCGTACTGACACACCGTATCCGCTAGGTCATCGATGCCGAATTCGCCGCCAAGGCCGATGCCCGCGATGGCCCGGTAAGCGAGCAAATCCCAGAAGCCTCGCGCGCCCTTCCCCGTTACTGCACGGAATCGAGAAAGACGTACAGCGCCGCAATCTTCCCATCGCGAACGATGATCACATCCAAGCCCGTATAGTCAGGTGCTTCGCCACGCGGGCCGGAGCCCCAAGCCAGGCGACCGGCATTGTGTAGCGCTTGGGGTTCGCCGTGCGGCGTATAGGCAAAATGCGGATGCGTCGTACGAAGATCGCCGGCGAATTTGTCGAGTGCGTCGTGCCCAATCAACGCGCCCAGCGGCACGTAGAGCACGCAGTCTTCCGTATAGAGCGCCTCGATGGCCTTGCGACGGCGCGCTGCATCCCCTTCACCAAAGACCTCCTGAAGGTTGCGATGAAGCAATTCATGGATACGGTCATGCATAACAGTTCTCCCTGGCGATCGATTGCCGACCGGAACGGCTGGCGCCGCGCCAGCCGAGGTATCAGGAGCGGCGGCCGTCGAGGCTGACGCGGCCACCACCGAAAGCGACGACGTGCAGCAAGCCACCCGCCATCGCGACGTTCTTGAAGAAATGGATGAACTGGTCCTGGTCGGCGAAATGGCGGTGGAAAAACGCGGCGGTCACCAGCGCGAACAGAAAAAGAACACTCGCGACAAGTCGAGTGCGGTAGCCGAGCAGCAGCGCGGTCCCGCCGACGATCTCGATGAACGCAGCGACACCGAACGCGACCGTCGGCAGCGGCAGTCCGACGGACTGGATGTAGCCGATCGTCATCGCGGGCGCGGCGAGCTTCGAAAACCCGGCCAGGATGAAAATTGCGCTGATCATCACGCGGCCCAGGGCCGGAACAATCGTGGTGACAGCACTGGAAGTGGCCGAGGGCATGATCTCGGACTGAACGTAGGTCGGGTTGCGCATGGCAATGTCCTTGGCGATTGATCGCCTGTGGTTGAGGTGAGACAAATTTATGGCGACATGCTATTTTTCGAAATAGAAATGAACGCAAATCATCGTTGCATGATTGCAGATGTCGAAGCTGCCGGATTTTGAAGGGCTTGCGATGTTCGCGAAGGTCGCCGAAGAAGGTTCGTTCGCTGCGGCGGCAACCGCCATGGGGGTCTCGGTGGCCACGGTCTCCCGGGCCGTCACCCGCCTCGAAGCACGGCTGGGAGGCCGACTGTTCAACCGGACCTCCCGACGACTTGCCCTCACGGACTATGGCCACACGCTCGCCGAGCGAGCGGCGAGAATCTACGCCGAGGCCGAGGAAACAGAGGATTTCGCACGGGAGACCTCGAGCCGACCGCGTGGTCTCGTCAAGCTCGCGGCGCCGCTCTCCTTTGGCGCGAGATGGGTCGCCCCGCTGCTGCCCGAGTTCTTCCGGACCTATCCGGATATCTCCGTGGAGCTACATCTCACGGATGCCCATGCCGATCTGATTGGGGAAGGTTTCGATGCCGCGCTGCGCATCGCCATCCTGGAGGACTCGTCACTCGTCGCACGCCTCATCGCGCCAGTGCGCCGATTCGTCGTCGCATCGCCCGCCTATCTGTCTCGCTGCGGCCGACCGCAGCACCCGCGTGATCTCGGCACCCACCAGTGCCTGACCTACGCTAACCGGAGCCGACGCGACGTATGGCGCTTTACTCACGAGAGTGGCGAGGAGTGCGCGGTCACCCCTACCGGCGCGTTGCGAGGAACGAGTGTGGAAGCCTTGCTGCCCACGGTCCTCGCAGGGCTTGCCATCACCGAACTTCCTGAATTCGTTGCCACGCAGTACTTCCCTGGCAATCAGCTTGAACCGATCTTGACTGACTGGCGCTTGCCCGAAGGCGGCCTTTATTTCGTCACCCCCACGGCCCGCGCACGACCCGCAAAGGTCAGCGCCCTGGCCGACTTCTTCATCGCCAAGCTGACCACGGCGGAATGGAGAGCAGCGTGATGGCTGCTCGCTGAATCGACGCTGACCGAAGCCCGTGAACCTCGAGGAATCGCCATGCGCGCGGATGTGACGGCCATCGATTGCACGACGGCTTGCTCAGGACAAAGCGATCAACTCCTCAGGCCGCACACACTCAGCGCCCCATTCGCGGGCAAGCTGCGCACACCGCCCGAGCCGTATCGCATCGCGCTCGAAATCGACGAGCACGATCCGGTCGACTGCGGTCGGCCTTACAGGTCGGTCGTTACTGCGACCATCCGTTAGCACCCATAACACGCGCTGCTGCGCCGGCTGCGTACGAGCAGCGCGCGCCAACACTTGTCCGGCAGTGTCGACGCCGAGCGCGAGGGGCGTCCCGCCCGCACCGCCGACAGGGCTCAACCAGCGCTCGTTCCACCAGCGCGGCACAGCCGGCCCGAAGCGCACGTCCGCACGCATACCGCCGAAGCAAATGAGTGCCGCCTCAGCCCGTTCAGCCCCCGCACGATCGAACAATGCCGTCAGCAGCCCCTTAGCCAGCGCAAGCCGTTCGCCGGCCAGCATCGAAGCCGAACAATCGAGTGCGAAACAATGGAGTACTCCACCCTTCGACTCCTCGGCCAGGAAGCGCACATGCTCGGCACACAACGGGTCGCTCCGCTTGCGTGCCAGCGTAGCGGGCCACGCAATGCGCTTGCCGGCACGAGGCCCGGCATCGCGTCGTGCTGCCTGTCCCGCACCTTCTAGCCATCGAAAACCGCGAAGCGAGTCCGCGGCGGCGCCGCTTCGATGGCTCAGCGTTTTTTTGGCGTCAGCGGAATCACGCCTTTGACGGAGGCCATGCCTGCGGGCTCGGGCGGTAGATAGCCCCACCGATCTCCGCCTGCATCTGTTGAAGTCGACTGAGTCCTTTCCTGCGGCGATGATGCGCCGGCCGACGATGAAGCATCAGCACCATTGCGGCGGTCATCGCCATGCGCCGGTGTGTCATCGTGAGCCATACCCGATCGCGGCGCCTCCCCATGCTCCCGCCTGCGATGCAGCAGCACCGCTTGCGCGACACGCTCGACGTGCTCGCGCGTCACCGCATCGGCCCCTTCGAACGCAGCCAACGCACGCGCCGCACGCAACATCACGAGATCGGCGCGCACGCCGTCAACGGCGGCTTCGATGCAATGTGCGCTGACACGAGCATGCACATCGTCGCTAAACGTAAGCATGGGCAGCAAAGCACGCGCAGCGCGAATACGCTCGACCAGTCCCTGCTGCTTCGACGCATACGCGACACGAAATGCTTCGGCATCCATATCGAATGCCAGCCGAGCCTTGACGATGCCCTGCCGCACCTCTGCATCGAAGCAGTTCTCGAGCTCGACCATCAAACCGAAGCGATCGATGAGTTGAGGTCGCAGCTCGCCCTCTTCAGGATTCATCGTGCCCACAAGCACGAAGCGCGCCTCATGGCTGTGCGAAACGCCGTCGCGCTCGATCACATTCACACCGCTTGCCGCCGCATCGAGCAATGCGTCGACGAGCGCATCGGGCAACAAATTGATTTCGTCGACGTACAGCACACCGCGATGCGCGGCAGCCAGCAGCCCCGGCGAAAACTTCACGGCGCCGCCGCGTAGCACTTCATCGAGATCGAGCGTGCCGATCAATCGCTCCTCGCTGGCACCGAGCGGCAGCGTGACGAAGCGCCCTTCTGGCAACAGCTCGGCCAAGGCGCGTGCAGCAGTCGATTTCGCGGTACCGCGCGGCCCCGTGACGAGCACGCCGCCGATACCGGGATCGATCGCGGCCAGCAGCAAGGCCTGCTGCAAGGCCGCCTGCCCGATCAGCGCGCTGAACGGAAACGGCTTGGGCAACGAGGAAGGCAAAGCGCCATTCATTGAGTGATTCCTTCGAGATGCTGTTCGTTCGCGAGCAAGTGCTGTTCGACCTGCGCACGATAGTCGCCGGGCTGCTGCCACAACCCGCGTTGCATCGCTTCGAGCAAACGCTCGCAGATCGAGCGCAACGCATGCGGATTGTGCTGCTGCAAGAACGTGCGGGTATCGGCATCGTTCACATAGGCATCGGCCACGAGCGCGTATTGATGATCGGCGATCACGCGCGCGGTCGCGTCATAGCCGTATAAATAGTCGACAGTCGCCGCAATCTCGGCCGCTCCCTTGTAGCCATGACGTTTGACGCCCTCGAGCCATTTCGGATTGACCACGCGCGAGCGGATCACGCGCGCGATTTCCTCGCTGAGCGTGCGCACGCGTGGCGCGGTCGGATTGCTGTGATCGGCGTGATAGATATGCGGCTGGCGGCCCGCCAAGTGCCTCACGGCCGCCACCATGCCACCCTGAAACTGGTAGTAGTCGTTCGAGTCGAGCAAGTCGTGTTCGCGGTTGTCCTGGTTCTGCAGCACGACATCGAGTGTGGCGAGCCGCGTGCCGAACGCACCGCGCGCCGCCTCGCCCGCGCTCTGCTGCGCGTAGGCATAGCCGCCCCACGCAACGTAGGCATCGGCCAGATCCGCATCGGTCTGCCAGTTACCGTCGTCGATCGTCTGCTGCAAACCGGCACCGTACGCGCCGGGCCGCGCGCTGAACACGCGCCAGCCCGCTCGCTTACGCGCCTCTTTCGCATCGAGGCCGCGCGCGACCCAGGCATCACGCTCGCGCAGCACGCGCGAGCGGATCGGGTTCACGTCCTCGGGCTCGTCGTCGAGCTCCGCCACGGCCTGCACCGCTGCATCGAACAGATGCATGACGTTCGGAAACGCATCGCGGAAGAACCCCGACACGCGCAGCGTCACGTCGACGCGCGGACGCTCGAGCACGCCGGCCGGCAGAATCTCGAAGTCGGTCACGCGATGACTGCCCGGCGCCCACTTCGGCCGCACGCCCATCAGCGCGAACGCTTGCGCGACGTCGTCGCCGCCCGTGCGCATCGTTGCCGTGCCCCACACCGACAAGCCCACGGCACGCGGGTAGTCGCCATGCTCCTGCAGATGACGTTCGATCAACTGTCGCGCCGACTTCACGCCGAGCGACCAAGCCGCCTGCGTCGGGATCGCCCGCGTATCGACCGAATAGAAGTTGCGGCCCGTCGGCAGCACGTCAGGGCGTCCGCGCGAGGGCGAACCGCTCGGGCCTGGCGGCACGAACCGCCCTTCGAGCCCGCGCTTCAGTTGCCGCAGCTCTTCGTCCCCGCACGCGTCGAGCCTCGGCAGCACATCATTCTTCAAGCGCCCGAGCACGCACGCCGCGTGCGGCAGCACTTCGAGCGTCGTCGGCATGCGTCCGTCACATAGGCCGGTCAGCAGCATGGATGCCAACAGTTCGAGCCGCTCACGCGTATCGCCGTTGTGACGCCAGGGCGCCTCGCTCGCTTGCTCGAGCAGCGCGGGACGCGGTCCTTGCCACGGCGTCGACCACTCGGCCGTCAGCGGATCGAACAGATGATCGATCGCGAGATCCTTCGCCAGCGCGTCGATGAGACCCGCGTTCGCGCCCTGCCCGTCGCCGATCGGAAAGCGCCCGAGCGCGAGCAGCGTGTCGCGTCGCTGCACGTCTTGCGGCGAGCAACCGAACGTATGCAGGCCATCGCGAATCTGCGCTTCCTTCAGTTCGCACAACCAGGCGTCGACGCGCGTGAGCAACGCATCCTCGGCATCCTGGTTGTCTGGCACGGAAATGCTGAGCTCTTCGTGCAGTCGATGCTCGACGATCGTCGCGAGGATCGTGCCGCGCAGCAGCTTGGCGCGGCGGGCATCGACCATCAGCGCGTCATAGTACTCGTCGACCTGACGCTCGAGATCCTGCAAAGGGCCATACGTTTCGGCCCTCGTGAGCGGCGGCATCAGGTGGTCGATGATGACGGCCTGTGCGCGGCGCTTCGCCTGACTGCCCTCACCGGGATCGTTGACGATGAACGGATAAAGATGCGGCATCGGCCCGAGCGTCAGATCAGGCCAGCATTCCCCGCTCAGCGCCACGCTCTTGCCGGGCAACCATTCGAGATTGCCGTGCTTGCCGACGTGCACGATCGCATCGACGCCGAACGAATGGCGCAGCCAGAAGTAGAACGCCAGATACGCATGCGGCGGTACGAGCTCCGCATCGTGATAGCTCGCGTAGTCCCCGGCCTCGCGTGTGCGAGCGGGCTGAATGCCGACGAAGACGTGCCCGCAGCGCCAGCCTGCGATCATGAAGCGGCCGCGACGTACGGTCGGGTCCGCTTCGGGGGGGCCCCAACGGGCGTTCAATGCCTCGCGCACGCTCACGGGCAACGCATTGAAATGCGTAAGGTAGTCGTCGAGCGCAAGACTTTGCCAGGCGGGACGCAGCGCGCGTGTCTGCGCATCGTTGGTCACGCCTTGCGTGAGCAGGCGCATCAGCCCGTCGCCGTCCTCGGGCAGTTCTGCTACACGGTAGCCTTCATCGCGCAACATCGTCATGATGCCGACGACCGACGCCGGCGTATCGAGGCCGACGCCGTTACCGATACGCCCTTCACTCGTCGGATAGTTCGCGAGGATCAACGCGAGTTTCTTCTCGTCGTTGCCCAGTCCACGCAGCCGGCACCAGCGGCTCGCAAGCTCCGCAACGAACGCAACACGCTCGGTATCGGGCTGATACCGCACGACGTCGACCTCCGTGTGCGGGCATCGATACGCGAGCCCCTTGAAGCTGACGGCGCGCGTGACGATGCGCCCATCGACTTCGGGCAGCGCGACATGCATCGCGATGTCACGCGAATTGAGGCCGTGGTTGTCCTGCTCCCAGCTCTCGCGATTGCCGCCGCTCAGAATGACCTGCAAGACCGGGGCGTCGCCGGCAAGCGCGAGCGGCGCCGGGTCGTCGATGGCCGATGCCGCGAAGGCGGTTGTATTGAGCACGAGCGCAACCTCGTGCTGCTCGCACAATTGCGCGATCACCTCGCGGCTCACCGTGTCCTTCAGCGACGTGATGGCGACCGGCAGCGCGTTGAGGCCACGTAGCTCGAGCGCTTCGATGAGCGCATCGAACACGGCCGTGTTGGCCGCTTGCAAGTGGGCCTTGTAGAACAAGATCGCCACGCAGGGAGCATTGGCCCGCCAACGCGCCTGCCAGTCGGCGATGGTCGGCACGTCGCGCGCGGGGTGATAGAGCGACGCGGCCGGCAGCGGGATCGGCGGCGCCGGCTCGCTACCCCAGCCGAACGCATGCCAGGCGATCGCGCGCAGGAACGCCTCGGCATTGCGCGCGCCGCCTTCGCGCAGATAGCGCCACAATTGTTGGCACAGCAATGCCGGCGCCGTGCTCTTTGCGACCAGGTTCGGATCTTCCTGCAAGTCACCTGAGAACATCGCGAGCGTCTGCTGCTTGCGTCGTGCGAGCATGACGACCTGCTCGATGCCGTAGGGCCAGTAAGCCTCACCGCCCAGGTGATCGACGACGACTACACGCGCGTGCTGGAGCACATCGTCGACGTAGAAATCGACGGAAGCCGGCTGCCGCAGATAGGTGACGTTCGTCAGCCGAACGCTGGGAAAGCCCGGGCCCAGCCGCTCGACCACGCTCGCAAGCAGCGACAGCGTCGTATCGGCCGAGCTCATCACGACGATGTCGCCGGGCCGCTGGTCGATGCGAACGACGCCAGCCGTATCGTCGACGAAGCCGCCCGGGACAGTGCGCAGAAGATGCATGACGCGCTCAGGCCTCGCGTAGAGCAGCGGCCTCATGCGCCGCACCACCGACCGCATCCGCACCGCCGAGCGCGGCGTCGAACGCGCGTTGCAGCGCTGCTTGCTCGAGGTCCTCGCCGATCAGCACGAAGCGGCTCAGCGTCAGCAAGGTTTCGTCCGCTTGCCAACGCCTGTCGAAGTAGCTGTCGAACCGGCGCCCGACGCCCTGAATGACGAGCCGCATCGGCGCCCCCGGCAGTGCCGCGAAGCCCTTCACGCGATAGATCGTGTGGGTCTGCACGAGCTGCTGCAAGGCGTGGATGGCAGCCTCGCGCGAACTCACGCGCCCTTCCACGACGACGGAATCGAACTCGTCGTGATGATGATCGGCATGATCCGGGTCGTCGGCCGAGCCATGATGATCGTGACGCAGATGAATCGTCTCTTCAGACGCGGCGTTCAGACCCAGCAGCGTGTGCAGATCGAGCTGGGCCATCTGCGCGCGCACGATCTTGACTTGCGGCGGAATCTCCTCGCGCACGAGCGCTTCCACGGCCGCCTGCTGCGCTTCGTCGATGAGGTCGGTTTTGTTCACGATCACGAGATCGGCCGCGCTCAACTGATCCTCGAACAGCTCGTGCAGCGGCGATTCATGATCGAGATTCGGATCGGCTTGGCGCTGCGCGTCGACGGCATGCGGGTCGGCTGCGAACTGGCCGCTGGCGGCAGCAGGGCCGTCGACGACCGTCACCACTGCATCGACGGTAAAGCTGTTCTTGATCGCCGGCCAATTGAACGCCTGCACGAGCGGCTTGGGCAGCGCGAGGCCCGACGTCTCGATCAGCACGTGATCGATTTGCCCGCGGCGCTCCACGAGTTCCTCCATCACCGGGAAGAACTCCTCCTGCACCGTGCAGCACAGGCAGCCATTGGCGAGTTCGTAAAGCTGGCCTTCGACCTCGCGGCCCGTTTCGTCGCAGCCGATGCCGCAGCCCTTGAGGATCTCGCCGTCGATGCCGAGTTCACCGAACTCATTGACGATGACGGCGATACGCAAGCCGCCTGCGTGCTTGAGGATATGACGCAGCAGCGTCGTCTTGCCGCTGCCGAGAAAGCCCGTGACGATCGTCACCGGAATCTTGCGCATGGATGTCTGCATGTTGTTTCCCATTCTTGGTTATCGTGAGCGACCGGGTTCACACCGACAGCTTGACGTCGATTTCGTCGTAACGCTTGATGCGATAGATGAGCGCCGAGACGATCCAGCTCAGCAGGAACAGGCCGATGACGAAGTAGCCGAGCAAGCCGAAGTGATCGGCAATGGCGCCCATGGCATCCCAGAACGGCCCTTTGAGCGAGAGTTTATCGGCTGCGAGCGCGAGCGCCTCGACACCACCGATCACGAACGCGACGAGCACCGACACGAACGTGATCGTCATGTTGTAGTAGATCTTGCGGATCGGCCGCACGAACGCCCATCGATAGGCGCCCATCATGAGAATGCCGTCGGTGGTATCGACGAGCGACATGCCGGCCGTGAACAGCAGCGGCAGCGCCAAGATCGACCACACCGACATGCCGCCCGATGCCTGCGACGCGGAGATGCCGAATAGCGCGACTTCGGTGGCCGTATCGAAGCCGAGGCCGAACAGAAAACCGATCGGATACATATGCCAGCTACGCGACGCCAGACGGAACAGCGGGCGGAACAAACGCGCGAGGAAGCCGCGGTTGCCGAGCAACAGGTCCAGATCCTCTTCGACGAGCGGCTCGCCGCGCTGCACCGCGCGAAACGTTTTGAAGACCGACACGAGAATCGTCAGATTGGCCGAGCCGAGCAGCAGCAGAAAGAACGCCGACACACACGTGCTGATCACGCCGCCGAGGTCCTTCATCTGCGAGAAGTGCGTCGTCAAGGTGGCCGCCGTCAGCGCCACCGCGATCGACATCGCGACGACGATCGTCGAATGCCCGAGCGAGAAGAAGAAGCCGACGCCAAGCGGGCTTCGTCGCTCCTGCAGCATCTTGCGCGTGACGTTGTCGATCGCGGCGATGTGGTCGGCGTCGACGGCATGGCGCAGCCCGAACGTATAGGCGAGCAGCGCTGTGCCGAGCAGCACGGGTTGGCCACGAAATGCGATGAACGCCCAAATCCAGGCGCCCACGTTGAAAGCAATCAGCAAGGCATAGATGCCGACGATCTTGCGGCGCAAGGTGGCCGGGCTGTCATCGAAAAGCCGGAAAACCAGTTTGAGCACGTTCGCTCCTCGTGAATGGTCGACGTTTGCTGTCGATAGGGACACGGACCACACGACGCCTCTCCTGCCGAATGCAGCACGATGAAGCAAAAGACGATGTGCCGCGATGCGGCTACGGAGAAACGCCATGAAGTCGCGGATGAACACCGCTTCCCCGCGGCGCCAATCCTCTTTTCCGGCCGGTATCCGGGCTAGCGAAAGCGCCGCTTCACCTTCCCGCGCGAGTCATGATGTTTCTTGCGCAGTGGTTGCATCCCATACACGGCCTTGCGCGTATGGGTCGAAGTCGGCTCTGCATCGTTGCCGATGCGTTCGCTTACCGTTGCGGGGGCAGCACAGGTTGGCTCGCGCCATGCCGTCGCGCGGCATAGGGAGCGCCCTGTTTCCCGTTTAACTGCGTGCGCCAGAACGCGCACGCGAGCACCAGAATGGGTGGGAGTTTAGGGGGGTGGGGGGGAAGCGTCAAGGAAGGGGCATTGCCGGTTGCGTGGTATCGTGCGCACCCATGAGCCGCCCCCCATCCGCCCCCACCGACGGCACCACTGCCCGCGCCTGGCTCATCGGAGCCGGCCCCGGCGACGCCGAGCTGCTGACGCTGAAGGCCGTTCGTGCATTAGCTCAGGCTGACGTCGTACTGGTCGACGACCTCGTCAACCCCGACGTTCTGCAATGGGCGCGCGTCGACGCGCAGATCGTGCACGTCGGCAAGCGCGGCGGCCAGCCGTCAACGCCACAGGCCGACATCGTCGCGATGATGCTCACGCACCTGTGCGCGGGCCGCAGCGTGGCGCGTTTGAAGGGCGGCGACCCGTTCGTGTTCGGCCGCGGTGGCGAAGAGCTACAAGCACTGCGCGAGGCCGGCGTGCAGGTCGAGATCGTAAGCGGCATCACAGCCGGCATCGCAGCGCCGGCCGCACTCGGCGTCCCTGTCACGCACCGCGGTTTCGCACAGGGCGCCGTGTTCGTGACGGGCCACGGTGCCGGTGAAGACGAGCCCGATTGGCGCGCACTTGCGGCCACTCGGCTCACGCTCGTCATCTATATGGGCATGCGGCGGCTCGATGCAATCGTCGCACAGCTACTGCAAGCCGGCATGACGCCCGGCACCCCATGCGCCGCGATCGCTTCAGCCACGCTGCCCGCTCAGCGTCATGTGCTCGCTTCGCTCGAAGCGCTGCCGCGCGCAGTCGCCGATGCCCAGCTCGGCGCGCCCGCGATTGTCGTGATCGGTGAAGTCGTGTCGCTGGCCAGCAGCGTCGATGCAGCGCCCTCTGTCGGGAGCCCGCACGATGCGCCATTCGCCCTGACGCTCGGCATCGGTTGCAAACGCGGCGTGACGGTCGCGCAAATCGAGGCAGCCGTGCATGCCGCGCTCGGCGCGCGTGCGACGCACCGCATCGTGCGAGTCGCGACGATCGCCGCGAAGGCGGACGAGCCGGCACTGATCGAATACTGTGCGCGCCGGGCACTGCCGCTCGTCACGTTCGGCATTCAGGATATCGAAGCATGTCTGGCCCGACATGAAACGCTAGCCCGCTCGGCCACGGTGCATGCCCATGCACACGTCGACGGCGTATGCGAGCCGTGCGCACTGCTCGCGGCTCCCGGCGGCCATCTGTTGGTCCGCAAACATGCGCACGACGGCGTGACGGTCGCGGCGGCGGTGGACATCGCCGCAGCATCCGCTATCCGAATGACGAACCCCACAGTCGACGAAACCCAACGCGACGGCGAATACGCTCCACAAAGGACCTCATGAAAACCGATCCCGAATCGCATCAACGGATGACGCAACGGCGTCAAGAAGGCCACGTCAAGAAGCAGGCCGCCGCCACGGTCGAGAAAGGCCTGCTGATCGTGCACACGGGCAACGGCAAAGGCAAAAGCACGGCGGCATTCGGCATGGCCGTGCGCATGCTCGGGCACGACCAGCGCATCGGCGTCGTGCAGTTCATCAAGGGCGCGCTGCATACGTCCGAGCGCGATTTCCTCGGCAGCCACGCGCAATGCGACTTCGTCACAATGGGTGACGGCTACACCTGGAACACGCAGAACCGCGAAGCCGACATCGCCACCGCCCGCAAGGGCTGGGACGAAGCGCGCCGCATGATCGAAAGCGGCGAGTACCGCATGGTGATCCTCGACGAGCTGAACACGGTACTCAAGTACGAGTACCTGCCGCTCGATGAAGTGCTCGCCGTCCTGCAAGCCCGCGAGCCGATGGTGCATGTGGTAATCACGGGCCGCCATGCACCCGACGCGTTGATCGACGCGGCCGATCTCGTCACCGAGATGCGTCTCGTCAAGCATCCGTATCGCGAGCAAGGCGTGAAAGCGCAGCGCGGCGTGGAGTTCTGACGATGGCGTCATGCCCGGCCCTGTTCATCAGCGCGCCCGCCTCGGGACAAGGCAAGACGACGATCACGGCCGGCCTTGCGCGGCTGCATCGTCGGCAAGGGCGGCGCGTGCGCGTGTTCAAGACGGGCCCCGATTTCCTCGACCCGATGATCCTCGCGCGCGCGAGCGGCGCGCAGGTCGAGTCGCTCGACTTATGGATGGTCGGCGAAGAGGCGTGTCGCCGGTTGCTCGCCGAAGCGGCGCAAGAAGCCGACCTCATCCTCATCGAAGGCGTGATGGGGCTGTTCGACGGCACACCGAGCAGCGCCGATCTGGCTTGCACGTTCGGTGTGCCCGTCGCGGCCGTGATCTCGGCCAAAGCCATGGCGCAAACGTTCGGCGCCATCGCATTCGGCCTCGCGCGGTTCCGGCCCGACGTGCCGTTTCATGGCGTGCTCGCCAATCGCGTAGGTTCCGCGCGCCATGCGCAGATGCTCGTCGATGCGTTGCCCTCCGATATCCGCTGGCTCGGGCATGTCGAAGGTGCTGACGATCTCGAACTGCCCGAACGCCATCTCGGCCTGCACCAAGCCAACGAAATCGCGGACCTCGACGCACGCATCGAGCGCGCAGCCGATGCGCTCGCCGGCACTGCGTTGGCCGAGCTGCCGCCGGCGATCGAATTCGCCGCGCCTGCACCCGCGGCATTGCGGCCTTTGCTGGCAGGCCGGCATGTCGCCATCGCACGCGATGCTGCGTTCGCTTTCATCTACCCGGCGAACGTGGGTCTGCTCGAAGCGCTCGGCGCACGTGTGAGCTTCTTCTCGCCGCTCGCCGACGAGCCGGTCCCCGGCACGGCCGATGCACTGTACTTGCCAGGCGGCTACCCTGAACTACACGCGGCCACACTCGCGCGCTGCACACGCAGCGCCAGCTCGATCAACGCGCATGTGGCGGACGGCAAGCCGGTCGTCGCGGAATGCGGCGGCATGCTGTATCTACTCGAGCGACTAACCGACGTCGAAGGCACGACGACGCCGATGCTCGGCCTCATGCCCGGTCAGGCGACGATGCTGACGAGGCTGGCCGCGCTCGGCATGCAGCAGATCGATAGTGCGCACGGATCGATGACGGGCCACACGTTCCATTACTCGCAGATGCACACGCCGCTCGTGCCCGTGACCACGGCCAAACGTGCCCAAACGAGCGCAGCCGGCGAAGCGGTGTTCCGTCACGGCTCGATCGTCGCGACCTACATGCACGGCTACTGGCCGTCGAATCCCGCGTTGGCTGCGGCGCTTTTCAGCGGGGCGGCGTTTTAGGTTTAGGGCGATTTAGCGGACCATCGCCTTTTTCTGCTATTGCTTGCTTCTCCAGACGTCCGCACGACGCCGCCAGGCTGCACAGCGCGATAGGTTTTGTGGACGCGTTTGTCATCCTATCGACGGCTAGAAGAAAAGGTCGAGTTGGCGCGGGTCTATCTTGCTGCTGGCGGCTGCATCTTGGCGCGTTGGGTCGATGCGGAAGAAGTCGGGACTCACACCCGCATTCTTTGCGGCGCGCAGCCAATCGGGCATCTCTCCTTGTCCGTTCCACTCGTTCCCGCGCGCGTCGCGGTACAGGGGGCGGTGATCCAGATCGTGCTGGATCGAGTCGGCAAGGGCTTGCGGGGTGATCCCGAACTCGGCCATGCGACGCCGAATCCAGAGGATCAGCCGTTCGCGCGCCTCTTCGTCTGGAATTTTGCCCTTCACCATAGCGTGCTTTCCATTTTTCCTTGTCCAAATTCAACGCTGCGTCGATATACCCATACGCGTATCACGCCAGGCCGACGGCCGTTGTTCAGTCGTCGCCCACAGGGAGATCGGGTATCGCTTGGAAACGTTGGACTTGCACTCCGTCCACGTCTACAAGTTCGAAGAACACCGCCTTCGGTCGACACCAAATCGAGCCGTTAGCCGCCCGATACACGACGATCGGCGTATGGTCCGCCTCCATCGTAGCCTCGCACACGAGTTCGTAGATGCCACCCTTGTAGTGTCGATAACGCGTTGCCATATCTTTTCCTAGCCTCCATCACAAGCAGTCCCGTCCCCGTATTGCCCAGAAAGCGCCCGTCTAACGGGCGAATCAAGCGGAGCGATGATTGGATTGCCACAAATCCCACAGACCGTCTTCTTCGTCAATCGACGGATGAACCCCCCACACGCTTCCCCTCACCACGCCCCGCTTCACTCGCAGCACCAAGAATGAACTCGATGAACGTCGATGCGGCCAGCGTCTGATGACGATTGGGCATGTAAAGCATGTACATCTGAGTGCCGAAGATGCTGAGTCGCCATGCATCGAGCGTCGTCACCACTTCGCCGCGCCGCAGGTCTTCCTGCACGACGTAGTCGGGCACGATCCCGACGCCGAGCCCGGCAAGAATCGCCTCACGAAGAAAAAGAAAGTTCTCCGAAATGATCGACGGCTCGAGCAGTACCTCATGCCGCTCGCCCCCCAGATAAGCCGCCACGCGCAACTGCCGGCCCACCACGGCCGACGTGATCAGCGGTGCAGTCCGCAAAGCGTCGAGCTGTTCCGGCATGCCGTGCGCCTTCGCATACTCGTGCGACGCGCAGGCCACGTAGCGGACCGAACCCATATCACGCGCCACGACGTTCTGCGGCGGCTCCGACATCACGCGCACGGCGATGTCGACCTCATCGCGCAACAAATCATCGACGCGGTTTTCGAACATCACGTCGAGCACGATGTCGGGATAGAGCCGCTTGAACGCGATCAGCCACTTCGACATCACGAGCTGCCCATAGCCGCTCGGCACGCTGAGCCGCACCCGCCCCTGCAAGCTCTGGCCCAGCTGCGACACCGACTCCTGCGCCGCCAGCAGCGCATTCTGGATCGTGCGGCCATGCTCGTAGAGCCGCAGACCGACCTCGGTCGGCTCGACGCGGCGCGTGGTACGCCGCACCAGTTGCAGCCCGATCGACCGTTCGAGCTGATTCAGGTGATAGCTGACGTTCGCACGTGTCATCTTGAGCCGGCGCGCGGCTTCGCTAAGGTTGCCCGCATCGAGAATCTCGACGAGCAGGGTCAAGGCGTTTACGTCCATTGCATCCGGACCGTCAAATAGATTTTGACAGTCTGTCAATGAGCAATGGGATTGTCAACGAACGTTCGCACGGCGACACTGCTTCGCATCGTCTCGCTCATCCGAGGACCTCATCATGCGCGAAGCCGTCATCGTCTCCACCGCCCGTACGCCGCTGACCAAAGCGCATCGCGGCGAATTCAACATCACGCCGGGCCCGACGCTCGCCGCGTTCGCCGTGCGCGCCGCGGTCGAACGGGCCGCCATCGACCCACAGTTGATCGAGGACGCGATCCTCGGCTGCGGCTATCCCGAAGGGACGACCGGCCGCAACGTCGCGCGGCAGGCCGTCGTGCGCGCCGGCTTGCCGATCTCGATCGCGGGCGCCACCGTCAACCGCTTCTGCGCGTCGGGCCTGCAAGCGATCGCGATCGCAGCGGGCCACATCATAATCGACGGCGCACCGGCCATGATCGCAGGCGGCGTCGAAAGCATCTCGGGCATCCGCACGCGCGAGGATGGCCTGACGGGCATCGACCCGTGGATCGTCGAGCACAAGCCCGAGCTCTATCTGTCGATGATAGAAACGGCCGACATCGTCGCGCGTCGCTACGGCATCAGCCGCGAAGCGCAAGACCGTTTCTCCGTCGAGAGCCAGCGCAAGACCGCGCAAGCGCAGCTGGCAGGCCGCTTCGATGAGGAGATCGTCTCCGTCACGACGACGATGGCCATGACTGACAAGGAAACCGGCGACGTGCACGAGCGCGAGGTGACGGTCTCGGCCGACACCTGCAACCGCCCCGGCACGACCTATGAAACGCTCGCCAAGCTGGCCCCCGTCAGGGGCCCCGATCAGTTCGTCACCGCCGGCAACTCGTCTCAGCTGTCCGACGGCGCATCGGCCTGCGTGTTGATGGAAGCGAAAGCGGCCGAGCGCGCCAACCTCGAACCGCTCGGCGCCTTCCGCGGCCTCGCGATCGCCGGCTGCGAGCCCGACGAAATGGGCGTCGGGCCCATCCACGCGGTGCCGAAGCTGCTCGCGCGCCACGGACTCAAGGTGGCCGACATCGACTTGTGGGAACTCAACGAGGCGTTTGCGTCGCAGGCCATCTATTGCCGGCAGCAGCTCGACATTCCCGAAGCGTTGCTCAACGTCGACGGCGGGGCCATCTCCGTCGGCCATCCATTCGGTATGACGGGTGCGCGCCTGGCGGGCCATGTGCTGCTCGAAGGCCGCCGCCGCGGCGCGAAGCGTGCCGTCGTTACCATGTGTATCGCGGGCGGTATGGGTGCCGCCGCCTTGTTCGATATCTACTGATCCCGGAGATCAATCAATGAGCGACACCGTTCAGCCACGCGCCCTGCCGCTCGCCGGTGTGCGAGTCCTCGATTTGTCGCGCGTCCTGGCCGGGCCGTGGTGCGCAATGGTGTTGGCCGATCTCGGCGCCGAGGTTGTCAAGGTCGAGCATCCCGAGCGCGGCGACGATACGCGCGACTGGGGCATCCGGGTCGGCTCGACGCAGACGACCTATTTCAACAGCGTGAACCGCAACAAGGAATCGATGACGCTCGACCTGCAATCGCCGCAGGGCCAGCAGATCGCGCGCGAACTGGCACGACAAAGCGACGTCGTGATCCAGAATTTCAAGTTCGGCGGCGCAGAGAAGATGGGCCTCGGCTACGCGGAACTGAGCAGCGACCATCCCGGACTCATCTATTGTTCGATCTCGGGATACGACCGCACCGGTCCCGAAGCGGCACGTCCCGGCTACGACCTCGTCGTGCAGGGCGAGGCGGGCCTCATGGCACTGAACGGCGAAGCCGACCGGCCGCCGCTGAAATTCGGCGTGGCGGCTGTCGATCTGTTCACGGGCATGTACGCGGCTCAAGCCGTACTGGCTGCGTTATACGAACGCGAACGCACGGGCAAGGGACGCCACATCGAAATGGCGCTGTTCGATTGCGGTCTCATGATCACGGCCTACTACGGCCTCGAGGCGCTCGTGGGCGGCGAAGACCCACCGCGCTACGGCAACGCGCATCCGTCGATCATCCCCTATGGCGTGTTCGATGCGGCCGATGGTCCGCTCGTCATCACGGTCGGCAACAACAGCCAGTTCGAGCGGTTTTGCCGCGAGGTCATCGAACGCCCCGATCTCGCCGATGACGCGCGCTTCAAGACCAACCTCGAGCGCTCGGCGAACCGGGCCGTGCTGGTGGCCGAAATCGATCGCGAACTGAGAAGCCGTCCACGCCGAGAATTGCTGGCACGCTTGAGCGCAGCGTGCATCCCGTGCGGCGAAGTAGCCGGCCTCAATGAAGCATTGACCTCGCCGCGCGCGCTGGCGGGCGGGCTCGTCACGATGCAGCCACACCCCGAGGCCGGCAGCACACCCGTGCTCGCGCCGCCCTACCGCTTCGACGGCATGCGCATGCCGATCCGTCATGCGCCGCCGCCGCTCGGCAATGCCACCCAGCAGATCCTCGAAGCACGGCTCGGCTTGAGCGCCGACAAGATTGCCGAACTGAAGGCGCAAGGCGTGATTTGATGGCTCGCTGTGTGGCTCAATCGCTGCGCGCCGAAAGCACGCTCAAGACGCGCAGTTTGTCGTCATCGGTCATCGTCTTCCATGCCTTGATCTCGTCGCGCGTGCGCAGGCAGCCTTCGCAGTAGCCGGTCTCGCGATCGAGCCGGCACACGCCGCAACACGGTGAGCCGATGGGCCGCAACTCGGTCGCCAAAGCGACGGCACGCGCTCGCGCGGCGCACAGCGCTTCCAAGCTGTCATCGATCATCGTGCGTTCTCCTTGTCACATGCCGCGCGCAACGCCGCATCGAGTTTGTCCCATGCGAGCTCATCGGCAGGCAATCCAAACCGCAAGCCCGGCACGACGTCGAAGCGACGCACCCACACGCCGTGACGCGCAAGCGCGTCCTGTCTGCGCTCCGCATCGGCATCGCATACCCACGCAAAGAACGGCGTATGACGCACGCTCAATCCATGTTGCGTGAGCCTACTTGCGAGCCTTGCGCTGGCCTCGGCCAGATAGGTGCGCGTTTCGCGTTGCCAGCCCCCGTCCAGCAGCGCCGCGCGCACGGCCGCACGCGCGGGGCCGGCGACCGTCCACGGACCACGTGCGTGGCGCATCGCTCGATCGACCGACGCACTCGCCAACACAAACCCCGCACGCGCACCGGCCATGCCGAAGAACTTGCCGATCGAGCGCAGCACGATGAGACCTTCGACGTCGACCTGCGAGGCCACGCTAAAACCCGGCACCGCTTCGACGAACGCTTCGTCGACGATCAACGTGCCCCCACGCGCGGCCAATTGCCGATGCCAGCCCAGCAATACTTCCGGCTCGAACAGTTCCGTGCCGGGATTGTTGGGATTCACGATGACGAGGTGCTTGAGGTGTGTCGGGAGCGCACGCCTCGGCTCGAGCACGAAGTCCGCTTGCGCGCCGCTATCGGCAAGCACCTCGGTCACGAAACGTTCGACACGAAACCCCGCTTGCGCGAAGGCCGGCGCGTATTCGCCGTAGGTCAGCAAGCCGACACCGATCGGCCCGGCCGGCAGTATCGCAGGCAACATGCGGATGGCCGCCTGTGTGCCGGCCACCGCCAGTGCGCGCGAGGCACCATAGTGTTGCGCGGCGATGTCTTCGAGGCCGTCGTCGTCGTCGGGCAGACGCAACCATGCCTGTGGGTCGATGGCCGGTACCGGATAACCGCGCGGGTTGATACCCGTCGACAAATCGATCCAGTGCTCGCGCGCGATGCCATAGCGGCGCACGGCATAGCCGAGATTGCCGCCGTGCGGCACTAGAGGAGGATGAGCGGTGTCCAACATGATCTCTTGTTCAACTCAAATGAAAGCGGATGCAGCCGCCGCGACTGCAAGCACGGCCAGCCAGACGGCGAGCGAGCGCTTCACGAGCGTCAGCGCACGGCCCACGTCGCGCGCAAGCGGGGGCGCGCCAGCGCCAAGCATTGGCCGTGCCTCGTCGACGCCGTGATAGCGAGCCGCGCCGCCGCAGGCAACGTTGAGGCTCCCGGCGCCACTCGCCATCACGGGCCCAGCGTTCGGGCTGTCCCATGCTGGCGCCTGCATACGCCAGCAACGCAACGCCGTGCGCGCATCGCCGCACAAGGCGTAAGTGAGTGCTGTCAAACGCGCGGGCACGTAATTGGCAACGTCGTCGAGCCGCGCCGCAGCCCAGCCGAAATAGCGCAGACGCGGCGTGCGATAGCCCCACATCGCGTCGAGCGTGTTTGCGAGACGAAACGCGAGCGCACCGGGCCCGCCCGCGACGACGAACCAGAACAGCGCGCCGAAGACCGCGTCGTTGCCGTTCTCGAGCGCCGATTCGATCGCTGCGCGCGCGACGGCTGCTTCGTCGGCATCGGACAGATCGCGCGTGACCACGCGTGATGTCAGCATGCGTGCGTCGGCGAGGTCGCCTTTGATGAGCGCCGCCTCGACGGGCGCGATGTGATCGGCAAGACTGCGTGCGCCAAGGGCAAACCACAACAACAGCGCGTGCAGTGCCCAGGCCAGCGCAACAGGCAGCACATGCACGGCGATTGCCGACAGCGCAACGGGCGGCGCCACGGCGACGAGCCAAGCGAGGACCCCACGCACGCGTGTCGCAACCGATGACGCACGCCGGGCAGGCACGCCGTTCTCATCGTCATCGGGATCGGCATGGCCCGCATCGTGATCGGGATTCATCGTCGCCTCTAGACGCTTTGCCACGCGCCCGAAGCCGACCAGCGGATGCGCGCGACGCGGCTCGCCCCACAACCTGTCGAGCGCCACACCCGCAAACGCGAGCGCGCAGACGGCCGCGATCGAAAGCGTTCCGATCATCGCTTGGCCTCCTGCTCATGCGCGACGATGACATAATGCGGCCCATTCGCGCGGGCTATGTGCCCGCTTCCGTGCGCGCGCCGTGCCGCACTCGCCACACCACCAGGAATGCTTCGATGTCCCGCGCATTGATGATTCAAGGAACGAGCTCCGACTCGGGAAAAAGCACGCTCGTGGGCGCGCTGTGCAAGCTTGCGGTGCGTGCCGGCAAACGCGTGGCGCCGTTCAAGCCGCAGAACATGTCGCTCAACAGCGCGGTCACCGTCGACGGTGGCGAAATCGGTCGCGCGCAGGCCTGGCAAGCGCTCGCTGCAGGGCTCGCCCCCGAGATCGACATGAACCCGGTGCTGCTCAAACCGAACAGCGACATCGGCGCACAAGTCATCGTGCACGGCCGCGCGCGCGGCAATCTCGATGCCCGCGCCTATCACGCGTACAAGCCCGTGGCGATGCAAGCCGTGCTCGAATCGTTCGAACGGTTGCGCGCCAAGAGCGACCTCGTGGTCGTCGAAGGTGCCGGCAGCCCCGCCGAGGTCAACCTGCGCGAGGGCGACATCGCGAACATGGGTTTCGCCGAAGCCGCCGACTGTCCCGTCGTGCTCGTGGCCGACATCGATCGCGGCGGCGTGTTCGCACAGATCGTCGGCACGCTCGCGTGCTTGAGCGAGGCCGAGCGCACGCGCGTGAAAGGCATCGTCATCAACAAGTTCCGCGGCGACGTCGCATTGCTCAAGCCCGGCATCGACTGGGTCGAGGCACGCACGGGCAAGCCCGTGTTCGGTGTGGTGCCGTTCGTACCCGGCCTGTGGCTCGATGCCGAGGACATGCTGCCCGCCGCGCGCCGCACGCAAGCCCAGCGCGAAGATGCCATTCGCGTCGTCGTGCCTGCGTTGCCGCGCATCAGCAACCACACCGACTTCGACGCCTTGCGCGCCCACCCGCAAGTCGACTTCCGCTACGTGCGGGCCGGCGAGCCGCTGCCCGCCGCCGATCTCGTTGTGCTGCCCGGCAGCAAGAGCGTGCAGCGCGACCTCGCCTGGCTGCGAGAACAGGGTTGGGAACCCTACCTTTATCGCCACCTTCGCTACGGCGGCAAGGTGATCGGTATTTGCGGCGGCATGCAGATGCTGGGCCGCGAATTGCTGGACCCGCACGGCATCGAGAGCGGCGTCGAACGCGCGCGCGCGCTCGGTTTGCTTGACTTCACGACGACGCTCGAAGCCGAGAAGCAGCTCGTCACGACGCAAGGCACGCTTGCGTTCGACGATGCGCCGGTACGTGGCTACGAAATCCACATGGGGGCGACGCACGGCCCGGCCCTCGCACGGCCAGCCATGTGGCTGCGTGCTAGAGACGGCACCCTGCGCGCCGAAGGGGCGTTGTCCGACGACGGCCAGATCCTCGCGACTTACCTGCATGGCCTCTTCGATGCGCCCGATGCATGCCAGGCGCTGCTGAGCTGGGCCGGGCTGCGTGAGGCCGAGCGCATCGACCACGACGCGCGCCGGCTCGCCTCGATCGAACGGCTTGCCGACGAGGTCGCTGCGAGTGTCGATATGGATGCGCTGTGGCGTGTCGTCGGATAAACGGAGCAGCGACGCGATGATACGAGGCGGCGCACAGCCGGGCCTTGCCATTACGAGCCTACGAGGCCAGCGGCGATGTTGACGCACAGGCCCAGCACCGCGGCATTGAAGAAGAACGACAGGATCGATTGCACGAGCGCCGTGCGGCGCGCCTCACGCGAACAGAGCGAGACGTCGGACGTCTGCGAGGCCACCGCGATCGTGAACGAGAAGTAGAGGAAGTCCCAGTAGTCTAGCGGCTCGTCCTGATCGGGGAACTTGAGCGACGTCTTATCGCCGGACTGGTGATAGTAGCGCGCATATTGCAGCGTGAAGATAGTCGGAATCAGCAGCCATGCGCCGATCATCGTGGCGGCCGTCAGCCCATAGTTGATGCTTGCCGCGCGCGGGCCCAGCCCCTTTGCAGTGGCGAGCTCGACGATGATTGCCGCGATGCTCGCGACGGCGGCGCCGGTGATGAGGGTGAGCACCGTCGTCGCGCCTTCGTCTTCGCGCTCCGCCACGCGTTGCACTTCGTCGGGGCTGGCCGTCACCATCCTGAACCAGATCATGACCAGAAACAGCCACATGCCGGCGTCCCAGCCCAGCAGTGCGCGTTGAATGGGCCGCAGGTGCCACGGCTCGAGCAGGTAGACGAGGATGCCGAAGATCACGCCGATGAAGATGCGCGGGCGGTTGCTCAGGAAACGACGCATTGTTCTCTATCTTTCTGGTTGCGGGGATGGGAATGTACCGCGGTATCGCGACTTTACAAACGCTTCGCCGCCACCATACCCGACACGCGCACGAAGTTGCCCGCGCCCAGGTGGTGAATCGTATGAAGCGATGCGTTCGAATCGTCGAATTTCCAGTGTCCGCGGTCGAACACGCGGCTATCGGCGGCAGCCGCCACGACTTCGCCGAAGCAGGTGTCGTACGCCTCTTCGGTATGCGGCTCGCTGATCAGCTTGCATTCCAGCCATGCCGCGCAGCCAGTCTCGATGAGCGGCAGTCCCAGCACCGGGCCTGTTGTCGGCGTGATGCCGTACTTGGCGTATTTGTCGACGTCGCGCCCGCTCTCCGAGCCAACGGCATAGGTGATGTCCATCAACGCCGAACCCGGCACGCAGATGCCGAACGTGCCGCTCTCCATCATGAGTTCGCGCGTGAACGTCTTCTTGTCGATGACCACCGCGATGCGCGGCGGTGTGAACTCGACCGGCATCGACCATGCCGCCGCCATCACGTTGCGTCGGCCGTCACTCGCGCTCGTCACGAGCACCGTCGGTCCATGATTGACGAGTCGGCTCGCGTGTTCGAGTGCTACGGGTTGAAAGTACGCCATATGAACTTCCTTCGGTAATTCGGTAAAGATGGCGGCCATCGTACCTGATCGGGTACGCCCTCGATGCGAGCGAGCCACTTCGTCTGCGCCTCACGTTGCGTCGTCGCGCTGCACGCGTGCACGCCGATCTAGCGCATGAACGTATCGGCCCCGCGCGACAAACAGGCTGCGCGACGCCTGATTATGGTAAATAATTTAACGAGCTTTCATGCTCGAGACAGCCTTCGCTAGGGTGCCACCAGAAGCGCAGGCTCAACATGCATTCCAAACAGGGGGGGGGCTTTGGAAAAACTCACCGAGAAGTCGATGCGCGACCTAACCCTCAGAAAAAATTCGACCGCCGATAATAGTGAGGCACCCGCCAGCAAATATTCTTTGCCTGAACGGACCGCACTTATAACAGAGCGCCTACATCTACGCAGAGCCCAAAGAGGCGACGCCAAGACTCTGTTCTCCAACTACACTAGCGATGTGGACTGTTCCCACTTTTTGCAGCGGAAACCGCACTCAACGGTGTCTCAAACAGACAGCATGCTGCAGAAGTTTTGTGACGAGGCGTGGAATGTCTCCGGGACACCATTTTCCTGGGTGATAGCAAAACGCGAAACAGATGAGCCAATTGGCTTATTTTTGGCGTTTCCCGATGGACACAAGACGGATTTTCATTACGGGATCGGAAAGCGTTTTTGGGGACAAGGTTTGGCATCCGAAGCTGGAAAAGCCACTTTAGAAGCATTGTGGAAGTCACCTAATACGCAACGTATTTGGACCTTTTGCGATCCGGAAAATATTGGATCCAAACGAGTCCTCGAAAAGTTGGGGTTGACGCACGAGGGAATTCTAAGGAAATGGGCAGTTCTCCCGGCTTTTGGTCCGGAGGCGCGGGATTGCCATGTTTTCGGGGCCACGCGGGTCAAAGAATAAAGGGTATCGGTATTCGGTGGTTGATACCGGCGGTCTCTGCTGCATAGCAAAAGTTTGGCATGCTAACCGTGCGCTGCTCGGCGGGCTCATTTCGACCCACAAGCGTCACTCGACCCCAGCGACACTTCAATGGCAGTTAACTGTGTGAAGCCGCCGTTTGAGTGCATCTCTGTGCGCACAGGCGAACGGCTGCAACTGGCCGCGTGGCAACGCGCCTCTTGCGCCGCGTGCTGCATCGCCGCAAGGTAACTTCACACAGGTTGGCGCGCCGGTCGAAGACATGCAAAAAAAGGCCTGCGCGTGCAGGCCGTAGTATAGGCGGGGCGGAGAATGCCGCGGAACGACGTCCAGACCAACAAACCCTGACCCCTTTTTTCTGTCGCCGGCGCCATCGGGTGCCGACTGTATGCATAGAATAGCCATTTTCCACATCTCGGGCAACTGATGCGCACCGACCGCCGGATTAGCACCGTGCAGGCATTGTCCTCGCGCCAGCGTTTCTTTTGCGACTGCTGGTTCAACCTCGTGCACGAAGCATCGTTGGACGCCTTCCGCGTCCGTGCGATGAACCCGCTAAATGTCACGCGCGAACTGCTTCGCATGTTCGACGTCGAGCACGCGAAGGAACCCGACATCGGCCGGATCGCGCTGGAAGCGTGCGAGGTTCTTGCGACCACTTCCATTCTCACAGACTCGGCCTTTCAGCCGGTCGCGTCTCAGCTTCTTGCGCTGCTCAGGGAAGCGGCCAACAGCAAGCCTGTGAAAACCGCGTCAGAGGACGGGGGGAAGAGCACAGACGCGGCGAAGCTTGCCGGAACGCAGTTAATGAAGAACCGTTTCCTGGTCGATGCCTTCGGCCGAGAACTAGCTCATGCGCTTGAGTTGCATTTCGTGCCGAGGAGCATCGCATGGCTGACCACTGAGTTGGCGATTCCAGACAACGGGGCGACGTTCGACGCACAGGGGTCGCAATTCAGGGAGGTCGAAAACGTGCTGTCAGCCCTGTTGAGCACGCTCGTTAACCAAGGGTGGAGTTTCCCCTCACTGTTCAAACTATACCGTGAGATGCTGCTGCCTGCCGCCGCAGGAACGCCAGGCAGGCCGTATGCGTTTGCCGATGCACTGCGCGATGTGTTCAAGCGGTTGACCGGCGACCCGAAGCCCTATCGCATCACGTTCCAGATCAATGGCGTAAGCAAGCCGACAAGTTTTCCGCCAAACGTCGGCGCAATCGCGTTCACCACGGCTCCGCCCCCAATCGGCGCCGCGTCGAGCGGCTATGTGCAGCGGTATGCTCGCGCGTTTGGCGGGAGGCTCTTTGCGACGATGACCGTCGAAGCACAGGATGGCCGCATTGCCGGTTCGATTGCCAGCGATCACATCGCCGGCGTGCTGGATGTCGTCCGTTACGACTATGAACGCAAGAACGTCCAACTCGCAGACACGTTCCTCGTGGAAAAGCCAGGCAAGCATATTCTGCTGCCATTGCCTGGCAGCGTGCCCAATCCTGACTCGTCGCTCAGCGCGGCACAACTTGAGGTGTTCATGCGGCGGCTCCAGGAACTGGTGGCCAGCGGAACGCTTGCGACCGAGACGAAGGATAGGATTTACTCGGCGTTCCGGCTCTACCGGACTGGGGCAGACTCCTCAAATTTTGAGAACAAACTCGTCAACTGGTGGACGGCTGTCGAATATCTGGTCAAAGGCAGCGGAAGTGGGAGTGACGGCATCGGCAACGGCGTCGAGCAATCGCTCGCGCCGACTGTGACGCTTTCCTACCTGCCCAAGCACCTCGTGGCCTTGCGCGATATTCTCGTCAACGAACTGAAACTCACGCTTGTGGATGCCAAGGGCAAGCCCATTGAAATCAAGGCCATGGGGCTCGCCGACTTCTACACGCTGCTGCAGGACCAGGTACACCGCGATGCGATCGAACATGCGTGCGCGGATTCACCATTTGTGCGACTTCATCTTCGTCGGCTGTTTGAGGCGTTCACCAACAAAGGTACCCTGCTGAAAACCCTGTCGAACCACGAGCGCCGGATGCGATGGCACGTGCAGCGGATCTATCGGGCGCGGTGTGACATCGTGCATAGCGGACAACGCATGGTCGACGCGACGCTGCTGTGTGCGAACCTCGAGTTCTATCTGAAAACCGTGCTGGCAACGTTTCTGGAGGCATTGCACCGGCATCCTACGCTCAGCAGCGCACGAGAATTCTTCGACAGGCAGGAACACGCGCTCAAACTGGTACGCAGCGAACTCGAAAATAACCAGAACACGCTGCTGGTATCAATGCTGGCAAACCGCGACGCGGCGAATGCGGCCACCGCGTAGCTGACCTAATCACAAGAAAAATGCCACGAAGATGGACGAGCAACCTTCGACCGAAGCGGTCCCTTTGCCCATCGACTATCGGATGGAAAACCTGTGGATTCAGATGATGGCCCAGGGATGAGCGTACTGTTGATGTGAAAAATGGCGGCTTGACAGTGATGCAACCTCGAAGACGTTCGCCATTGAGTGCGAGTGTGCAACGGGTGATCGAATCTCCAGTGCAGTCGGCTTTTTCGACTCAACGCTCGAAGGTCCGTTGGCAAATGCAGAGCAGCCGCTCGAGCGTCCCTCAGAGCACGCCAGCGAGTGTCGCAAACCGGCCGTTTTGCGTCACCTCGGTAACCACTTGCCCCCGCTTTCGCTGCGCCGCACAACGAAAAATAAACCGTGGAATACGAATACGCAAAATAAATATCGAACTCAAGCGCATTCGAGTGACGACGTTCGTATCTACGCGGGTGCCTGATCGGCATGAAGGCCAGTTCCAACACGTACTATCGGGCGCGCAAGTGCACCGTCGACCCATGATTGACGAGTCGGCTCGCATGTTCGAGCGCCACGGGTTGAAAGTACGCCATTTCGGCTTCCTTCGGTAATTCCATAAAGATCGCCACCATCATGCCTGATCGACTGCGTCCTCGATGCAAGCGAGCAGCTTCGTCAGCGCATCGCGTTGCGTCGTCGCGCTGCGCTCGAGCACGCCGATCTCGCGCACGAACGTATCAGTCCCGAGCGACAACGTGGCGACGTTACGCGGCATGTTCAACGCTTGCGAGAGCGGCACCAGCGCGACACCAGCACCCTTGCCGACCAATCCGACTATGCCCTGCAACTCGTCGAGCTCGATGGCATCGTGCACCGTGACGCGCATTTTGCGCAAGAAGCGATCGACGAGACCGCCGCCGAACGAATGGCGGTCGTAACGAATGAACGGCTCGCTCGACAACAGCTCCCGCCAAGGACGATTGCGCAACGCACGCGGCACGAGCAATCCGTAGGGCTCGGTCGTCAGCGTGTGCCACTTCAACTCGGGCGGCAACGCGAACGGAGGCCTGATGATAACGGCACAGTCGAACTCGCCGGCATCCACCTTGGCCAACAGGTCCAGGGAGACGCCGGGGACGAGACGTATTTGCCACCCCGGCGAATCGCGGCGAAACCGCGCGATCGCATCGATAAGAAATGACGTCTGCGCCGTGGCGATCGCCCCCACGCGCAGCAGCCCCGAACGCTGCGTCTCACCACCTTGCTGCTGAAGCCGCTCGTACACCGACAACAACTCCTCGGCGACGTCCGCCGTCCGGCGCCCCGCTTCGTTGAGCGTCGCGGCCCTCCCCGTCCGATCGAACAGCGGAAACCCGAGTTCCTCCTCGAGACGATGGATCTGTGCACTGACCGCGGACTGCGTCAAACCGACGTTAGCGCCCGCGCTCGCGAATGTGCCGAAACGCACCACTGCCAGAAATGTCCTGAGCTCTCGCAACATGGCCTATGAGCATTGATCAAAAATTTTGCTACCAAGGACAAAAATATATCGCTATTCATCGATTTCCGTCGAGCATAGACTTGGCTCAGTGGGACCTGCGTACGCTCGCCCCTCCTTCGCATTCCATTCCGCAAGAGTTCGAACGATGACCGATACCCCCACCCACCTCCCGCCTTTCCATCTCGCATTCCCCGTTCACGACATTGCTGCCGCGCGCGCGTTTTATGGTGACTTGCTCGGCTGCCCGGAAGGGCGCAGCACGGACGACTGGGTCGACTTCAACTTTTACGGCCATCAAATCGTCGCGCATCTGGCACCCGACGAAGCCGGACATCACAGCACCAGCGCCGTCGATGGCGACGCCGTACCTGTGCGTCACTTTGGCGTGGTGCTGTCGATGGATCAGTGGCAGGGTCTAGCGGACCGGCTCAGTGCAGCCGGCGTGAAGTTCGTCATCGAGCCGCACGTCCGGTTCAAGGGAGAGGTTGGCGAGCAGGCGACGATGTTCTTCCTCGATCCGTCGGGCAACGCGATCGAGATAAAGGCGTTTGCCGACATGGCCTCGTTGTTCGCCAAATGAAGCGTAGCGAGGGCCGCGCCCGTACCTGAACGGTAGCGAACGGCGCGGCCCGATCAGCCCAATCAGTCCAATCGGAACTCAGACCTGAACGAGGCCCTGAATCGGCACCTCGGGATTAACGTCGGCCTCATAGTCGACACCCTCGATCTCGAACCCGAACAGACGCAGGAAGTCGGACTTGTACCCCGCGAAATCCGTAGTCTCGTAGAGGTTGTCGTTGTCGACCTGACTCCACAACTGCTTCACGCGCGCTTGCACGTCGGGATCGAGTTCCTTGTAATCCGCCCGCAAACGGCCTTCCTCATCGATATGAGGCGAACCGCCGTAGAGACTGTCCTGGTAGAGCCCATACACCTGCTCGATGCAGCCCTCGTGCGTGCCCTTCTCCTTCATGACCTTGAAGAGCAGCGACAGGTACAGCGGCATCATCGGAATGGCGGAGCTGGCCTGCGTGACGAGCGCCTTGAGCACCGACACGCGCGCGTCGCCCCCCTTGGCCGCCAACTTCTCGCGAATCGAACGCACCCGCAGATCGAGATCCTTCTTGGCTGCGCCGATCGACCCGTTCCAGTAGATGTCACGCGTCATCGCCTCGCCGAGATACGTGAACGCCGTGGTCTTCGCCCCCTCGGCGAGCACGCCGGCGTCGAGCAGCGCGTCGATCCACATCTGCCAGTCCTCGCCGCCCATCACGGCCACCGTGTTGTCGATTTCGCTTTGCGTAGCGGGTTCGAGCACGGTCTCCTTGATGACTTCCTTGTCGGTATCGATGCTGCGCACGTCGATGGCCTTGCCGATCGGTTTCAGCGTCGACGCGAACACCTGCCCCGTTACCGGATGCGTGCGTCGCGGTGCCGCGAGACTGTAGATTACGAGGTCGACCTGCCCCAGATCGCGCTTGATGACGTCGATCGTCTGTTGCTTGACTTCGTTCGAGAATGCATCGCCGTTGATGCTCCTCGCGTACCGACCTTTCGCCGTCGCGAATTTTTCGAAGGCCGCCGTGTTGTACCAGCCAGCCGTGCCCGGCTTGTCGCTCGTGCCGGCTCGCTCGAAGAAGACGCCGAGCGTATCGGCACCGGCACCGAAAGCGGCCGTGATGCGCGCGGCTAAGCCATAGCCCGTCGATGCGCCGATCACGAGTACTTTCTTCGGACCACTGACGATCGGGTCATGGGCAGTCACGTATTCGATCTGCTTCTTGACGTTGGCCTCGCAGCCTGCCGGATGAGTCGTCAGGCAAATGAAGCCACGCACGCGCGGTTTGATGATCATGGATTCCCCTGGTTCGAAGTTGGCGAACCGATTGCCGGCCCCAAAAACCACGCATTGTATAGAAGGTTGCTCGAACGCTATACCGCGAACCGCACGCCTCTCGGCCCATGCCCGGTCCACCGCTTGAACGCACGCCGGAAGTTGTGAGAGTCGCTGAACCCGACCTCGTAAGCGACCTCCTCGATGGATAGCCTCGGATTGCTCAGCAACGCAGTCGCCCGACGTTGGCGCACGCCGTCGAGCAGCGCCTGAAACGACACGCCGCTGCGCGCCAATCTCCTTCGCAGCGTGCGCTCGCTCATGCACAACTGAGCGGCGACGGCCTCGAGCGTCGGCGCCCGGCGCAAATCCCGCCGCACGATGCGCTCGACCGACTCGATCAGCTCGGAATCCTCGTCCTCCTGCGCCCGCAGTTCGTCGAAGAAGCTCAAGACTTGACGGTGGCTCAATGGGTCGTAGGTCGGAATGGGCCGCTTGGCCCAGGCCAGGTCGCAAGAGAATACGTTGTCCTTCTGCCCGAAACGCAACGGGCAGTCGAACGTGCGCTCGTATTGGGCGACATAAGCGGGACACGCATAGCTGAAATCGATGCTCGACGGCCTGAACTCGCCGCCCGCCAACGTGCGCGCAATCGTCATGAAGCTGCCGAACGCCTCTTCCACGAGAAAGACTTCGATGTCGGGTTCGTGAAAGCGATTCGCGGCGACGACCGACATGGTTGCTCCCTCTTCCACGCAGTCGAACTCGAGCATGGCACCCGCATGGTTTTGCAGGCTCATGCCGAGACGCACCGCGTCGCCGAACGTCGGGCTCGTCATCAACGCATAGCCGACGAGGCCGATGGAGCTGATCGTCTCCTGGTTGGCGACTTCGAGCCCGATGCCTCGCCCCGGTGCCAGCGTCACGGCGCGGCGAATCATTTCGCTGGCCTGCCGAAACGAGAGGCGGCAATCGGGGTCGGCCAGGTCCGCCACCTCGAACCCGAGGCCCAGACACAATCGTTCGGGATCGATGCCGAATCCGGGACTCACGTCGGCCAGACATCGCAGCATATAGGCTTGCAAGTTCGCCATCGTATAGCGCGTGCCGTTCTGCATGATCGCCCCTTCGATGTTCCGTCGAACGTCGAGTGTAGGAGGACGATGCCGGGTGCGTCGCTTGGTGAAAACGACAGTCGACCGACGCTTGATGCGCCGGCCACCGCACGCCTGGCAGGCAAGCTAGAAGTAATGTCTGAGCCCGACCATCACGCCGGTTTGCGTGACGCTCGTCGACGGAGACAGACCGTTAATGCCAACCAGCTGCGCGCCGACGAACCCGCCGTGATAGATCGAACGATCGGCTTCGGCATACAGCATGTCGCGCTTGGACAGGCTATAGCCGGCGACGACCTGAAACTGCCGGGCCGTGCCGTCGAAATCGGGCGTGTATCCGGTCTGTCTGGTCCACCAGCCGTTGACGGCAACCGTGAACGCCTGGCTCACGCGATACGTGATGCCGGCCAGCACCATGCGCCGCTTCTCGAAGCCGCCAGGCACCGTCGGGTCGACGACCTGCGCCGGCGAGATGATGCCGAGCCCGGCAAGATCGGTCGCCGAGAACGGGCCGTTGTCGAACGACGTGAAGTCGTTGTCGCGCGAGTTGCCGATGAACCCGGCATTGAACGTGAGCTTGCCGATGCTGACCGATCCGCCTGCCGTATAGATGTCGAACTTGGCGTTGTTGAACATGTCGCGCGTTCGCAAGAAGCCCACGTCGAGCTTGTAGCGGCCATCGGTCGGCAGCCACGCGAATGCCAAGCCGGCCTGGCTGCCCGCTCCGCCTCCACCGGCCTGTCCGCCCGGCGCGTACTGCGCGAGAATCGCAAGCGGGCCGATCTGCGCGTCGTATTGCACCATGTTGCTCGTCCGCGAGCCGCCCAGCAGCGTCTGCTCAGGCTTGAACAGATTGACGTAGGGATCCTGATCGCCGGTCCACATATTGGACCCATAGGCGAGCGTCACACCTTCGAAGGCAACGTTGTATTGGCGGCCCAGCGTGAGCTCGCCGAATCGGGGCGATAGCAGGCCGACGTACGAGACCTCGAAGAAGTTGACCGACCCTTGCGGCACGACGGTCCCACTGCTCGGATCGAAATGGCTCTCGATGTCGAACACCGCCTGATTGCCTGCGCCGAGATCCTCCTGCCCTTTGATGCCCCAGTAGCTTTCGGCGAGGCCACCACCGTCGGTCATAGAGACACGGTTGCCGGTCGAGACCGGCGTGCCGTCCGAACCATACGAGACACCTCGGGTTTCATAGCGCACGCCGACGTCGATCACGCCATACAGCGTCACGCTGCTCTGCGCGAGCGCCACGCCGACGCCACACAGCATCAGGCCCGCACCGGCTGCCGCCTTGCGCATCACCCGCCATTGCCTGTCACGCCCCATTGCGTACCCCTCGAGGTTCGGCTTCGTCGGCTCGTTGCGACCATGACGGCATGGTCGCCATGCGATCGATGACAACTTACGGAGCCAAATTCCGGCATACCAAGGCAAAAGCGGCCATTTCGGAGTGCGTCGCGGCCATGTCGGTGCGATTGCGCATAACGGAACGTTCCGCGCGGCATGCGGCATCGTGTTGCCGACAGTCGCATGGGGTGGCCGAAAAAGACCCTCAGAACGGCCAACTTCCACCTTGGAGCGCGCCAGCGCCCCCGATAGCCTTGGCGAGCAAAACGGCGATCGAACTGCGACTCGGCCTCACTTCCCCGGAAGCCCTGACATGAGCGAAATGGCCTTACCCGTGCGCGTTGCCACAAAGTCACGCGACTACGCCTACTACCGCGAGGTGCTGAAGGGGCAGCATCTGCCTGCCGCATTCGTCGACCTCGACAGCCTCGACACGAACCTGGCCACCCTCGGCACACGCGCCGGCGGCGCGCCCGTGCGGCTCGCCACGAAGTCGATTCGTTCGCTGCCCGTGATGCGGCACATCTTCGAAGCAGCGCCATTCATGCGTGGTCTGCTGTGCTATAGCGCGGCAGAAGCCGCCTGGCTCGCCGGCGAAGGCTTCGACGACATCGTCGTTGCCTACCCGTCGGTCGAGCCCGTCGACCTGCGTGCCGTCGCCGCCCAGTTGCGAGCCGGCCGCTCGATCACGCTGATGGTCGATTGCGCCGCGCACGTCGACGCGATCGATGCCGTCGCGCGTGCCGAGCGCGTCGTGTTTCCACTGGCGATCGACGTCGACATGTCGGTTGCATTCCCGGGCCTGCACTTCGGCGTCTATCGCTCGCCGATTGCCGATGCCACCGCTGCGCTCGCGCTGGCGCACCACATCGCCAGCCGAGCCGGCGTCCGGCTCGACGGCGTCATGGGCTACGAAGGACAAATCGCCGGATTGATGGACCGCATACCGGGCGCGCGTCTGCGCAGCGCGGTCATCCGCTACCTGAAGCGTCGCTCGATCCCACAAGTCGCACAGCGGCGGCGCCGCGTCGTCGACGCGCTGGCAGCGGCCGGCTTCCCTCTACGCTTCGTGAATGGCGGCGGGACCGGCAGTTTCGAGTCGACGCGCATTGATGCCTCGATTACCGAACTGGCAGCCGGCTCAGGGCTCTATGCGCCGACGCTGTTCGATCACTACGACGCGTTTCGCGTGATGCCCGCGGCCGGCTTCGCACTACCCGTCACGCGTATGCCGCGGCCCGGCATCGTGACCTGCTCGGGTGGTGGCTACATCGCGTCGGGCCCGCCCGACCCAAGCCGCTTGCCGCAACCGTGGCTGCCGCGCGGCTGCGCCCTGCTCGCCAACGAGGCTGCAGGCGAAGTGCAGACACCCGTCCGTCATCCGCCTTCGGTGAAGTTCGAGATCGGCGCGCCGATGCTGTTCCGCCACGCGAAGGCCGGCGAGCTATGCGAGCGATTCAATACGTTGCTGCTGATCGCCGACGGCGCCGTTGTCGACCGCGTGCCGACTTATCGCGGCGCCGGCAAGAGTTTCTTTTGACCGCCGAAGAAAGGAGGCCTACACCATGTGGCGCAACTGGTCCGGGTACGTGAGTTGTCCGCACGCGACGGTATCCCATCCCGACTCGCGCGACGCGCTGGCAGCACTACTGGCCAACGCCGCGCAGACCGGCACGTCCGTACGCGTAGCCGGCGCGGGTCACTCGTTCACGCCGCTCGTGCAAACCGACGGCACGATCGTGTCGCTCGATCGCCTGCAAGGCCTCATCGACGTCGATACGACGCGGCGCATCGCGCGCGTGCATGCTGGCACCCGATTGTCGACGTTCGGCGCGATGCTGGCCCGATACGGCTTGGCGATGGAAAACCTCGGCGATATCGACGTGCAATCGGTCGCCGGCGCGACCAGCACCGGCACGCATGGCACGGGCATCACGCTCGGCAACCTGGCCACGCAAATCGCGAGCTTCACGATCATGGACGCCGACGGCAACGAGATCGTCGCCGATACGCGGCAGCACGCCGATCTCTTCAGAGGTGGCCGCATCGGCCTTGGAGCGCTCGGGATCGTGACCGCGCTCGCGCTCAACGTCGTGCCGTCGTTCCGGCTCAAGCTGCAACGCGGCAAGATGGGGCTGGACGAATGTCTCGCTCAGGCCGCGGCGCTCGTACAACGTCATCGCTCGTTCGAGTTCTACTGGTTGCCCCATACCGATGCCGTCCTCACCAAGGCATGGGACATCACTGACGAGCCACCGACACGCGGAAGCTGGAAACGCCGCGTCACGGACGATCTGCTCGAGAACACCGCGTTCGGCTTGCTGTGCGGCATCGGCCGGCGCTTGCCGTCGACCTGTCCGTCGCTGAGCCGCCTGTGCGCGTCGTTGCTCGGGCACGATGAGCACGTCGATGCGAGCCATCGCATGCTGTCGACGGCGCGCCGCGTACGCTTCAACGAAATGGAGTGGTCGGTGCCGGCCGAACAGGGCGAGCAAGCGCTACGCGAAATCGGCGCGCTGATTGCAAAAAAGACGTTTCCGTTGATGTTCCCGATCGAGTACCGTTGGGTGCGCGGCGACGACATCTGGCTAAGCCCCGACTATGGACGCGACAGCGTGCGCATCTCCGTCCACCAGTACCGTGGCATGCCGTTCGAGCAATACTTCGACGCCGTACAAGCCATCTGCCTGCGCTACGAGGGCCGGCCGCATTGGGGCAAGGTTCATTCGCTGCGCGGTAGCGACTTTGCCAAGCTCTATCCACGTTGGGACGATTTTCTGGCGCTGCGTCGGCGCATGGATCCGCATGGCAGGTTCCTCACGCCGTATCTGCGCGCGCTGTTCGGCTTGGAGCACGAGCGCGGCCCACGGCGTGATGCATTGGTCGATGCCGCCTCTTCTTCTACACCGTGAGATGACGTGACATGACGCATACGCATACGACGCATTCGCCCGCCGAGATCACGGACGCCACATTACGGCCCGAACTGACCGGCTACGCCACCGCGCGGCTCGCACTCGCTTATGCGATCGCCATCAACGGAACGATCCTCATGCCGTTTCTGGTGACCGCCATCATGACGCGGCTTCATGTCGACGAAGGGATGGCGACGCAGATAGCCGGTGTCGAGATCCTTGGCGTCGCGCTCGCTTGTGCGGTATTGCCGCGCTGGATTGCGCGTGGCGCACACGCCTTCGCCGTCGCCGGCGCCGTCGGCACGATCGTGGGACAGGTGGCCAGCGACCTCGCGCCCAGCATCGCGCTCATGAGCGCGGCGCGCGCCGTCAGCGGCGTGTTCGAGGGCATGCTGTTCGTCGTGGTTGCGTCTAGCGTCGCGCACCGCGCCTGTGCGGACAGCATCTGGGGGAAGATCAACGTGCTCGCGGGCGGCATCAATGGCAGTGTGCTCGTCGCGGTGTCGCTGCTGCCGCCGATCTGGTTCGGCCGATGGCTGTTCGCGTTGCTCGCCGGTATCGTGGCGATCCTGGCGCCCTTCGTCGTGCGCATCGATCGCTTTGCCGAAACGAGTCGTCTATCGCTCGCCGGCACGCCGGCCAGACTGCCGAAGCGGCTCGTCGTCGCGCTCTGGATCGTGACCGTGCTGATCTACGGCGCGCAGGCGTCGCAATGGGCCGTGGCCGGTATCGTCGGCGAGCGGGCAGGCTTGTCGCAGACGACCATCGGCATTTTGCTTTCGGTCTCGTCTCTGCTTGGCTTCGCGGGTGCGATCGTGCCGATGCAACGCGCGTGTCACCCGTATCGGCTCACCATCATCGGGCTCGCGCAGCTCGTCATGATCGTCTGCATCACGGTGTTCTTCGCATCGACGGGCGCCACGTCGTACTTCGTCAGCCAGCTCGTGCTGAACTGCGCGTTCTTTGCGATCGTTCCATTCCTCACGGGCTTGCTGTCGGAGATCGATCCGGACGGCTCGCTCGTCGCGCGAACGGTCGTCGTGACGTTCTTGGGCGTGGGCACGGGTACCGCGTTGGCCGGCCCGTTGTTCGATCGCTACGGCAGCCGGCATTGCGCCTACATGATGGGAGGGGCGATTGTGGCTGCGTTTCCGCTTGTTTGGATTTCGCTCAAGGGCTCCGCTCAACATCTCCAACTGTCTGCCAAGTCGAGGCTTGGCTAAAGCCCTTCGGTCGCGGTACGGCAGTTATTTCGTCTGCATCCGATCCGCCGCTGCCATGAGCGCAAACCCACCCATGCCGAGCATCATCAGCCATGCCCATGTCTGGTCCCATTGGAAATGCCAGTCGGACCGCGGAGTAGCCAGCCTGAAGCACAGAAATTCCCAGACGCAGTAGACGATCAGAAACGACGACAGGGAAATGAGCAGCAACGCGGCCTCCCGTGTAGCCCCCGCCCACTTTCCCATCAGTGCCGCACCAGCCAGCATGATGACCAGTGCGAACGCAATGAAGAGGCCGTTGTTTTCTCCTCCCGTAGCATTCCGATCGCTGCCCCCCACGAACATCGAAGTCAGAACAACGAACATCACGAAGGCAGCAGCCCAGTAGAGGCTCATGCCGGCCACGTACCTGACGGCCTCCCATGGGGTTCGGTTGACTCCCGCGCGCTTTTGCACGACCTGTCGCGCAGATATCGCCGCCATGACGCACGGGATGGCTGCCATGGCAATTCCCAGCAATTGCCATGACCAAGTGGAGTGGGACGTCATCGCTGCAAGCAATGCGTTGGCGACGGTCGATACGTACAGGCCAGACCTTGCCCAACGATAGCCGCGCATGAGCCCGAGTGCGATCGTTACGTTGGCGGCAGCCCCGATACCGAGCCAGATCCATTGAACGTTTACGGGGAGCGAAGAGCCAAGCAGGAGGGGGGCGGTAGCGAAACGCCCTGCGACATGCATGCGGTAGAACAACAGGAATACCGTTGTCGAAGACAACAGCTGAAAGTATGCGGTGATGGTCGGCAATGCGGGTCGTTGCATGGTGAGGACGCCAAGCGCTGGTTCGAATGACTGACGAGGGCTCCGGGTGCGGCATCATCGGCCTGGCCTCGAACTGCCCTCGTGGGCGCGCATGTTACCAGTCGCGTCAGCCATTGAAGCGCCTTGAGCCACACAAGCTCGGAGGCTCGGCGTCAATGCGCCGGCCCATCACCTGTCAGGAAGGCAGAGCCAGATACGGCGGCCGTCCTCGGTGCGAATTTGTCATCGAACGCAAAGGCAATATTCGTCGGGAAGGCGACCAGGCTCCGCTTTCCTATCAATGCCCCATAGAAATCCCCCGTTACGCGTCACGCATATTTTATCGACCACCGAAATGAAACCCACTCCTCATATCCGATATGGCTAATATCAATTTCCTAAAAATCAAAATATCGACGACACTCAATTTTCAACGCCCACCCAACAACCCGATTCAATAAAAAATTGCCCACACCTGCAAATTTGACCCTTCGCGATTTTCATTCTTTTTTGTTAGTCATTTTTTCCGCAACATCAACACCCAATAACGCACGCACACGTCTGTCTTACTACGACGCGCCGTAGTGCGTGCACGCACAGGCAGAGCAAGCATTTCGAGGCAAGCGGCTTTTATCGGTCGACACTACTATTCTTCATATTTGCCTATACGCTGCGCATTTGCTAGGTTATGGAGAATTCACGCCAGAACAAAAAATTGCCGCAGCCCATTATCCGGCAGGAGGCATCCATGCCCACAAAACCCAGCGAAAAGACAATAACGATCGAAAGGATTTGTCTCGCCTTATCAGATGACGATTCGCATTCGATCATCGATTCGTCACATCGAATGCGTAACCTGATCGATGCGGAACAGCTATATTCCTCCGCTGTCGATCGATATTCCATTCTTTGCAACGAAATTCACCCCGTAAGCGCCGATTCGTCGCGCAACACAGCCTTTTACCGGGCTCAGTGCGGCTGAACGTCTCCGCACCGATTTAGCCGTTCTGCTTACTGCTACGTAGTGCCGTACCCGCCGCCAAGCTGGCGGCTGCTTGCGCTCGGCCTTTCGCTGCTGTCGCCATGGCGCGCCGCAAGCAACGCACCCCATTCAAGGACAACTCGACTGACTCCGTTCGGAGGGTGGCATCCGTGAACAAACCGAAAATCGATGAGCTCCAGACGCTCACCGCGCCCCAGCTGGAAATGTGGTTTGCTCAGCAGCTCGAACCGCAGAACCCACTCTTTGACAGCCGCGCTTATGTTGATATTCGAGGCTCCATCGATTCACACGTGTTTGAGCAGGCGCTGCACCGCTTCATCATGGATGCGCAGGCGTTGCATTTCCATTTCGTCGAAACATCCAAGGGCCCCATGCAACTGCTCGGCGAGCCCGCCCTGCCTGAGCTGCGCTTCGTGGACGTATCGGGCGAAGCCGATCCTTTCATAACTTGCTGGGATGCGATGCAGGCCGAGGCCAGCAAGCTCTACGACCTGCTCAACGGGCCGCTTTTCAGTCACATGCTGTTCAAGCTCGGCGACGAGCGTTACGTGTGGTATCAGCGCTATCACCACATCGTCATGGACGGCGCGAGCGTGTCGATCGCGATCGACCGGGTCGCACAGATTTATACGGCGCTGATGTGCAAACAGCCGGTTCCGGCCGCGAACTTCGGGTCGATCGAGCCGATGCTGCAAGGCGATCCGGCCTACCGGCAGTCGCAGCGCTACGCAAACGATCGTCTCTATTGGCACGATTACGTCGCTACGCTGCCGGCTGCTGAAACGGTATCGGGTGCACCAGCCGATTCGAGCGGCTTCTTCAGGCGGACCTCCGCATCGCTTCCCGTTGCTTTAGGCGACAAGCTCGCAGCGCTCGAAGCACAGCTCGGCCACAAGTGGCCGCAGGTGCTCACCGCCATCGTGGCGGCTTATCTGTTCCGCGTGAGCAACGGCCGGATAACGGTGTTCGACTTTCCGGTCGCGGCCCGCACGAAGGAGACGCGCGCCCTGCCCGGGACGTTCGCGAACATCCTGCCGTTGCGGCTGCCCATGACCGGGGAGCACACGCTTGCCGAGCTCACGCAGCTTGCGAACGCAGAGATCTTCAAGCACTTGAAGCATCAGCAGTTTCGCGTGAAGGAAATCAAGCAGATGTGGGGCATCGCCGCTGGACCGATCTTCGGCCCCCGCATCAATATCATTCCGTTCGAGAACGGATGGACCTTCGACGGCGGCGCATCGAGCATTCACTCGCTCGCCAACGGCCTCGTCAACGACTTCGCCGTGACCGTGAACGGCATCCCCGGCCACCCTGCTTGCACCTTGTTCGTCGACGGCAACGCAAAGCTGTACGACGAAGCGAGTGTGGAGGCGCATAAGCGGCGCCTGTTGCATTTCATCGAGGCTGCGCTCGCCGACCCTTGGCTGCCGATCGGTCAGATCGATCTGCTCGATGCCGAGGAGCGTCGATTGCTGATCGAGACTTGGAACGCTACCGATGCGCCTTATCCCGAGCATCTGTGCATCCATGAACTCGTCGAGGCGCAGGCGCAGCGCACGCCCAAGGCGATCGCGCTGATCTCGGGGGACGTGCGGCTCTCGTATGCCGAGCTTAATGCTCAGGCCAATCGCCTCGCTCGCCATCTGCTCGCGCTCGGCATCACCCCCGATACGCGTGTGGCCGTCTGCCTCGAACGCAGTCCCGCGATGGTCGTCGCCTTGCTGGCCATCTTGAAGGCCGGTGGCGCCTATGTGCCGCTCGATCCCGCCTATCCGAGCACACGCCTGGCGCACATCCTCGTCGACGCCGCCCCTGCGGTCATCTTCGTCGATCCGGCCGGACGCCATGCTCTGGGCGAGCTACTGAGCCCGCTCGACGAAGCCCCGCCCACGACCTTCACGCTCATCGACCTCGATGCCCACGCGAGCGTCTGGGCCGCACAGCCTGCCAGCAACATCGGGCCGCACACGTTGCGCCTTACTTCGCAGCACTTGGCTTACGTCATCTACACCTCCGGCTCCACCGGCACCCCCAAGGGCGTCATGGTCGAGCACCGCCAGCTCGCCAATCTCGTGACCTGGCACATCACGCGCTTTCACTTGCGTCCCGGGTGCCAGGTGCCTTCCGCAGCGGGCCTGGCCTTCGACGCCTGCACCTGGGAAATCTGGCCCGCGCTGACCAGCGGGGCGACCTTGCTGCTCGCTCCCGCTCAATGCGCACTCGACTCCGCTGCCTTGCTGCAGTGGTGGCGCGGCCAGTCGATGGAGACGGCGTTCCTCGTCACCCCGCTGGCCTTGCTTGCGATGGAGGCTGGACTACCCGATGGGCTACAGCACCTGCTCATCGGCGGCGATCGCGTCACGAACTTACCCGCGGGCCTCCCGCCCTCCGTGCAGATCGTCAACAACTACGGCCCCACGGAGACGACCGTCGTCGCAACCTCAGGGGTGATCACCCCAGGCGAGGCCGTGCATTCCATCGGCAAGCCGATTGCGAACACGCGCCTCTACCTGCTTGACGAGCATCGCGCGCCGGTGCCCATTGGCGCGGTTGGCGAACTTTATATTGGCGGGGCGGGCGTCGCTCGCGGCTATCTGAACCGTCCCGAACTCACCGCCCAGCGCTTCTTGCCCGATCCCTTCGCACGCGCAGCGGGCTCGGGCTCGGGCTCGGGCGATGCCGACGCCGATGCCGATGCCGATGCCCGCATGTACCGCACGGGCGACCTCGCTCGCTACCTGCCCGACGGCAATCTCCTGTTCCTCGGCCGCAACGACGACCAGGTGAAGATCCGCGGCTTTCGCATCGAGCTGGGCGAGATCGAAGCGCAACTCGCCGCGCATGAAGCCGTGCGCGAAGCAGTCCTCGTCGCACGCTACGACGCGGGCGGCCAGGCGCGTCTGCTCGCTTACGTCGCCATGCGGGAAGACGCACGCACGAGCGCATCCGATGCCGACCTCGCCCAGCACCTGCGCGCCCATCTTGCCGACCGCCTGCCCGAGTACATGCTGCCGGCCGCCTTCGTCGTGCTCGACGCCATGCCGCTGACGGCCAACGGCAAGCTCGATCGCCGCGCACTACCCGAACCCGACGATCAGGCCTTCGCCCAAGCACACACCCACTACGAAGCACCGCAAGGCGAAATCGAAACGGCCCTCGCTAGCCTCTGGTGCGAGCTACTGACCCTGGACCGCGTCGGCCGACACGACAACTTCTTCTCCCTCGGTGGACACTCGCTGCTTGCCGTTCAGTTGATCGAGCGTCTGCGGCGCATGGGCCTCGCCCTCGCCATCCGCGATCTGTTCGAGCATCCGGGCCTCGCGGCGCTCGCACGCACACTCGTCAAATCCGCCGACGTCGTCATCCCGGCCAACCGGATCGAACACGATACAACCGCGCTCACGCCCGCGTTGTTGCCGCTCATCGATCTCTCGCAAGCGGATATCGACTGCATCGTGGCGCGTGTCCCTGAAGGTGTAGCCAATATTCAGGACATCTATGCGCTCTCGCCGCTGCAGGACGGCATCCTCTTTCACCATGCGATCAGTACCGAAGGCGACCCGTACTTGCTCAGTGCGCACCTGGCATTTCGCGATCGCGTAGCCCTCGATCGCTACCTTGAAGCGGTGCAGCGCGTCATCGAGAGACACGACATCCTTCGCACGGCCGTCGTCTGGGAAGATGTCGGCACGCCCGCGCAGGTCGTGTGGCGACGCGCCCGCCTACAGGTGACCGAGCTGGCACTCGATGAACTCATCTCCCCGGTCACCCGGCAATTGCATGGCCGCTTCGATCCACAGCGCTACAGAATGGATCTGACGCAGGCCCCGCTGCTGCACTTTGCCATCGCCCCAGCGCCCGACGGCCGCTGGCACGCCTTGATGTTGCTGCATCACCTCGTCGGGGATCACACGACGCTCGAGATCCTTCACGAGGAAGTTCAGGCGATCGAGAATGGACAGGAACACGTGCTGCCCAAACCGCAGCCGTATCGCAACCTCGTCGCTCAGGCTCGCCTGGGGATGCCCGCTCAGGCACATGAGACGTTCTTTCGATCGATGCTCGAGGACATCGACGCACCCACGTTGCCATACGGCCTCACCCCTGATCATCGCGGCGCAGCGCAAGTGCATGAGGCGCAGCGCAGGCTACCGCTTACCTTGCATGCCCGGCTGCTCGCGCACGCGCGCCATGCCGGCGTCAGTCTGGCCACGCTGTGCCATCTCGCCTGGGCACTCGTCCTCGCCCGCACGAGCGGTCAGAGGCGCGTCGTGTTCGGCACCGTGCTGTTCGGGCGCATGGAGGCCGGCGCCGGTGCCGACCGCGCGATGGGTCTTTACATCAATACGCTGCCGTTGCGGATCGACGTCGATGCTATAGACGTGCGGGCAGCTGTACGCGAAACGCAAATGCGGCTGGCGGCCCTGCTCGCGCATGAGCATGCTTCTCTCGTGCTGGCCCAACGCTGTAGCGGGGTGGGCACCAATGATCCGCTCTTCAGCGCGCTGCTGAACTACCGTCATAACGCACCGGTCTCTCAAGCCGAGAACGGGCCGCAGCTGTTCGGCGTCGAACTGCTGGCCGCACACGAGCGCACCAACTATCCGCTGACGCTCTCCGTCGAAGACTATGGCGATGCACTTGCGCTGACCGCTCAGGTCGTCGAGCCGATCGATCCGCACCGGATATGCGCGTATATGCAATGCGCGCTCGAGCAACTGGCCGATGCGTTCGAGCGCACGGGAACGGAGACGGGCGCTGAGCCGGTCACACTCGAGCACCTGCTGGTCGTGCCCGAAGACGAACGAGCGTTGCTGCTCGCAACATGGAATGCGACCGATGCGCCCTATCCCGAACATGCGTGTCTGCATCAACTCGTCGAGGCGCAGGTCGAGCGCACGCCCGATGGCACCGCGGTGATCTCGGGCGATGAGCGCCTGTCCTATGCGGAGCTCAATGCCCGCGCCAAT
>NZ_RBZV01000004.1:73108-78857 GCF_003628145.1 Trinickia fusca
GCTCAAGGCCGGTGGTGCCTACGTGCCGCTCGATCCTGCTTATCCGAACGCGCGCCTGGCACACATCGTTGGCGATGCAGCACCTGCGGTCGTGCTCGTCGATCAACGCGGGCGCCAAGCGCTCGCCGACTCCGTGGGTGACAGTCAGCTGGCCCAGCTCACCATCGTCGATGTCGATACCGCTCCGCAAGCGAGTCCTTGGACCCGGCAGCCCGCCAGCAACCTCGATCCCCATGCCCTGGGCCTGACCTCGCGCCACCTCGCCTACGTCATCTACACCTCCGGCTCCACCGGTATGCCCAAGGGCGCTCAGAACGAGCATCGTGCTCTCATCAATCGTCTCACTTGGATGCAGGCCGCCTACAGCCTGAGCACCCACGACGTCGTCCTGCAAAAGACCCCTTTCAGCTTCGACGTCTCCGTCTGGGAGTTCTTCTGGACCCTTGCTTACGGCGCCACGCTCGTCATGGCTGAGCCCGGCGCCCACCGCGATGCCGACTATCTGACCGACATCGTCAGCCGGCACCAGATCACCACGATGCACTTCGTGCCCTCGATGCTCAGCGGCTTTCTCGATGCCCCAGGCGTGCACCGCTGCACCTCGCTCGTGCGCATCGTCTGCAGCGGCGAGGCGTTGCCCGCCGCCACCGCGCGACGCTGCCAGACGCTGCTGCCTCAAGCGCAGCTGCACAACCTTTACGGCCCCACCGAAGCGGCCATCGACGTGACCGCATGGACCTGCCCCGTCGACTTCGATGGCGAGGCCGTGCCAATCGGCAAGCCGATCGCGAACACGCGTCTCTACGTGCTCGATGAGCATCACGCCCCGGTGCCCATCGGGGCCGTCGGTGAGCTTTATATCGGTGGCGTGGGCGTCGCTCGCGGTTATCTGAACCGTCCCGAGCTCACCGCCCAACGCTTCCTGCCCGATCCCTTCATGCGCGCCGCCAGCTCGGGCAATGCCGATGCCGAGGCCCGCATGTACCGCACAGGCGACCTCGCCCGCTACCTGCCCGACGGCAATCTCCTATTCCTCGGCCGCAACGACGACCAAGTGAAGATCCGCGGCTTTCGCATCGAGCTGGGCGAGATCGAAGCGCAGCTCGCCACGCACGAGGCCGTGCGTGAAGCGGCCGTCATCGCACGCCACGACGCGAGTGGCCAAGCGCGTCTGCTCGCCTACGTCACCGTACGGGAAGACGCGCGCACGAGCGCATCCGATGCCGACCTAGCCCAGCACCTGCGCGCCCATCTTGCCGAACGTCTGCCCGAGTACATGCTGCCAGCCGCCTTCGTCGTGCTCGAAGCCATGCCGCTGACGGCCAACGGCAAGCTCGATCGCCGCGCGCTACCCGAACCCGACGATCAGGCCTTCGCCCAAGCGCAATACGAAGCACCGCTGGGCGCATTGGAAAGTGCGATCGCACAAGTCTGGGAATCGCTGCTCGGCGTTGCCCGCGTCGGACGCCACGCCCATTTCTTCGAGCTGGGTGGCCATTCGATTCTTGCCGTGCGCATGGTCTCGCGCCTTCGGACTGAAACGGGCAAAGCGCTACCCCTGCGCAAGGTGTTCGAAGCACCGACCGTGGCAGAGCTCGCCGCGGCGCTGGAAGATGCCCCCTCTCCAGAAAACAGGCACGACATGGTCCGCGTCGATCGCCACGCCGTCATGCCGCTGTCCTTCGCCGAAGCACGCGTGCTGGCCATCGAAGCAGACGACGCACGCTCGGCGATGCTCAATTCCTCGCGCCTGTTCATCGTGACCGGTCAATTGAAACCAGACCTGCTCGAGCAGGCGCTACGCGCCGTCGTCGAGCGGCACGAGATTCTGCGCACGCACTATGTACGCGACGACACGACCGGATCGTTCGCTCCCGTCATCGATCCAGCCGAACGCTTGCGGCTCGTGCGTCGTCACGCCCCCACGCGCGACGCGATAGATCTGGCGCAGACCGAAGCTGCGACGCTCTCCGATTGCTTGCATGGCCCGGTCTTCGGCGCCTCGCTATGGATCGAATCTTTCACGCGTGCGGTCCTGGTCATTGCGATTCACCACATCGCGATGGACGCCGCTTCATGGAACGTCGTCTGGCGCGACTTCACGCATGCCTACGCGGCACTGGCCGCGAACGAAGCACCGAACCTGGCGCCCGTGCCGCTGCAGTATCGCGACTATGCGGCGTGGGAACGGCAGCACCTGAGCGCCGAGCGTCTTTCGCAGTTGCGGCAATCATGGCGTGAACGGCTCGCGGGCGCGCCCGTCTGCCTCGATCTGCCGTTCGATCGCCCACGCCCTCCGGTCATATCCGAACGAGGCGGCCGGACCGAGCGCATGCTCGGCGCCGATCTCGTGCGTAGCATGCGGCAAGCCGCGGCATCGCATCACGTCACGCCGTTTCTCGTGCTCGAGACGATGCTGGCGCTGCTGTGCATGCAGCTCTCCCACAGCCGCGAGGTCGTCATCGGCACGGTGGCCGAAGGCAGACGTCATGAGGCTGCCGAAGAGATGGTCGGACTTTTCGTCAACACGATTGCGCTTCGTCATAAGGTAGATCGAACCGCTTCCTTGTCGAGCCACCTGCTCGCAGCCTCGCAGGAGCTCGTGTCGGCGCTCGAAGTCAGCGAGCTGCCGTTTGCCGATATCGTCGCGGCCGTCAATCCGCCGCGCGCCTCGTCGCATGACCCGATCTTCCAAGTGTTCTGCCAGTTCCAGCATGGGTTCGGCGAGATGCGCACAACGGTGGCCGATCTGACGCTCGAAGCCGTCGCGCGCGAACACGTCGGTCGCGGCGCCGAACTCGCGTTCGTCTTCCAGGAAGTCGGCGAACGCGTGAGAGCCGACATGACGTACAGTGCCGATCTCTTCGATCAAGCCAGCGCAGAAGCCATCCTCGATCTTTACCTTGCGTTTCTGTCGGAGGGGCTGAGCCGACCGAGCCTGTCGGTCGCCGAGCTCTGGAATGCAAGCCTCGATCAGGTCCGAACGCACCCGTCGGCGACGGAGATCGCACGGCTGATCGACCATCGCGTGAACGAGCCCGGCACCTGGTATGCGCTCTCGCCTGCTCAACAGGCCGTCTGGCTGCAAGAGCAAACGTCTCCTCGCGGTACGTCGTTCTTCGCCTTGGCGGTCATGCAATGCCCGTCCGCGATCGATCGTGCGCGGCTCACCGTCGCCGCGCAGGCGCTGCTGACGCAGTGCCAATCGACCTCGCTGCAATTCGCCGATACCGGCCTTCAACGCGAAGCAGCGATGCCGGCCACTGCGTGTTTTGAACACATCGTCATGCGTGAATCGGCTACGGTGGAGGCGCAGCAGCAAGCGGTGCTCGCCTGGCACCATAGGCTCAACGAAATAGCCGAAGACAGGACCACGAGCATTGGCGTCTTCGAGTGGCCCGACAGCGTGCTCGTCGCGCTACGCTCCCATCACTTGCAAAACGACGGGTGGTCCGCCCTCCGCGCATTCGGACGCGTCACGCAGAACTATGCGGCGCTCGAAAAGGACCCGGCACAACGCTTTGAAACCGATCGCCTGTTTCTCGACACCTTGCCGCTCGAGGAGCGCTACCTGTGCTCGCCCACCTATGAGCGCGATACCGCGTTCTGGCAATCGGCCTGCTCGAAGATGGATGGTCCCGCGCTGGTGACGCTCGTTGCCGACCGCCCTCGCGCCACACAGGTGCCGCCAGTCGTGCTGTCGACACGCCGAACGCTTTCGCCCACGCTGCAAGGCGGGCTCGCCGATGCGGCGAAGACGTTGGCGCTATCGCAAGCCGAATGCTTGACCGCATTGACGGCACACTACCTTTCGCGCCTGACCGGCGAAAACCGCACGGTCGTAGGCCTATCGTTCCTCAATCGGGCGAGAGAGGCACTCGACATCCCGGGCCAGTTCGCTCAGGTCATTCCGCTTCATGTCTCGTTCGATGGAGACGCGCCGCTCTCGACCGCGTTGCGCGGCATCCGCGACAACTTCAGAGACGTATTGCGGCATGGCAGATTTCCCTATGGCGAGATGGTCCGACGCTTCGGGCTCGATCGCCGTCACACGCAGGTCAGCGTCAACACGTTGTTCTTGCGCCATCCCGTCGAAATCGCCGGCCAGCCCGCGCAGGTACAGTGGCTCTCAGGACCTGAGAGCGGCCTGTCGTTCCTCTTTACTCAGTTCGGCAGGAACGCGCCGATCGACGTCGAGCTTCGGTTCAACGCTGCGCTGTTCGATCCCGTCACGGTGTCGCGCCATGCGGAGCGGTTGCTCGACTTCATCGAGCGTGCATGTGCCGCTATTGATGCGCCCGCTCGTGCCATCTCGGTCGTGCCTGACGATGAGCGAGCGTTGCTGCTCGAAACATGGAATGCGACCGATGCGCCCTATCCCGAACATGCGTGTCTGCATCAGCTCGTCGAGGCGCAGGTCGAGCGCACGCCCGATGGCACCGCGGTGATCTCGGGCGATGAGCGCCTGTCCTATGCGGAGCTCAATGCCCGCGCCAATCGCCTCGCGCGTCATTTGCTCGGCTTGGGCGTGGTGCCCGATGCACGCGTCGCCGTCTGCCTCGAACGCAGCAGCGCGATGGTCGTGGCCCTGCTGGCCGTTCTCAAGGCCGGTGGTGCCTACGTGCCGCTCGATCCTGCCTATCCGAACGCGCGCTTGGCGCACATCGTTACCGATGCAGCACCTGCGGTCACGCTCGTCGATCAACGCGGGCGCCAAGCGCTTTGCGAGAGTATCGGTGAGGATCGATTCGGTCAGTTCATCGTCGTCGATGTCGATGCCGATCCGCAAGCGAGCCCCTGGACCCGGCAGCCCGCCAGCAACCTCGATCCCCATGCCCTGGGTCTGAACTCACGCCACCTCGCCTACGTCATCTACACCTCCGGCTCCACCGGTATGCCCAAGGGCGCTCAGAACGAGCATCGTGCTCTCATCAATCGTCTCACTTGGATGCAGGCCGCCTACAGCCTGAGCACTCACGACGTCGTCCTGCAAAAGACCCCCTTCAGCTTCGATGTCTCCGTCTGGGAGTTCTTCTGGACCCTTGCTTACGGCGCCACGCTCGTCATGGCTGAGCCCGGTGCCCACCGCGATGCCGACTATCTGACCGACATCGTCAGCCGGCACCAGATCACCACGATGCACTTCGTGCCCTCCATGCTCAGCGGCTTTCTCGATGCCCCAGGCGTGCACCGCTGCACCTCGCTCGTGCGCATCGTCTGCAGCGGCGAGGCGTTGCCCGCCGCCACCGCGCGACGCTGCCAGGCCCTGCTGCCTCAAGCGCAGCTGCACAACCTTTACGGCCCCACCGAAGCGGCCATTGACGTGACCGCCTGGACCTGCCCCGTCGGCTTCGATGGCGAGGCCGTCCCAATCGGCAAACCGATTGCGAACACGCGTCTCTACGTGCTCGATGAGCATCACACCCCAGTGCCCATCGGGGCGGTCGGTGAGCTTTATATCGGTGGCGTGGGCGTCGCACGCGGCTATCTGAACCGTCCCGAACTCACCGCGCAACGCTTCTTGCCCGATCCCTTCGCACACGCGACCGGCTCAGGCAATGCTGATGCCGATGCCCGCATGTACCGCACAGGCGACCTCGCCCGCTACCTGCCCGACGGCAATCTCCTATTCCTCGGCCGCAACGACGACCAGGTGAAGATCCGCGGCTTTCGCATCGAGCTGGGCGAGATCGAAGCGCAGCTCGCCACGCACGAGGCCGTGCGTGAAGCGGCCGTCATCGCACGCCAC
>NZ_RBZV01000004.1:79048-296765 GCF_003628145.1 Trinickia fusca
GCATCTTGCCGAACGTCTGCCCGAGTACATGCTGCCAGCTGCCTTCGTCGTACTCGAATCCATGCCGCTAACGGCCAACGGCAAGCTCGATCGCCGCGCGCTACCCGAACCCGACGATCAGGCCTTCGCCCAAGCGCAATACGAAGTGCCTCAGGGCGAAATCGAAACGGCTCTCGCCAGCCTCTGGTGCGAATTGCTGGGCGTGAACCGCGTCGGCCGACACGACAACTTCTTTTCCCTCGGCGGACACTCGCTGCTTGCCGTTCGGCTGTTGAATCGCTTGCGCGCCTCGCATGCCGTCGAACTGCCGCTCTCCGCATTGTTCGAGCATCCGACGATCGGCGCGCTCGCACAGGCAATCGGCGAACAACGTACGAGCAAAGGACCAAGCGCCTTGCCACCGATCCCGCGCACGAGCCGGGACGAACCGTTACAGCTGTCGTTCGCTCAGCAGCGTCTGTGGTTCTTGAACGAGTTCGAAGGCGCGAGCACGACCTATCACGTGCCGCTCATGCTGCGGCTTCATGGTGCACTGGACGTTACAGCGTGGCGTGGCGCGCTCGATTTGGTGTGGGCCAGGCATGAGGCATTGCGTACCGTGTTTCACACAGCCGCCGACGGCAGCGGTGCACCGCTGGCCCATCTCCTTGCCGCCGAACGCGGCATGCCGTGGCGCCACGACGACGTATCGTCGCTGCCCGATGCACTCGAGCGCCTGCAACACCTGTGCGAGGAAGAAGCGGCCGCACCGTTCGCGCTGTCGCGTGGGCCGCTCGTTCGCGCACACCTCATTCGAGTGACGGAAGACGAACATGTCTTCATGCTGACTCAACACCACATCGTCTGCGACGGGTGGTCGATCCGCGTGTTGATCAAGGAGCTCTGCACGCTTTACCGCGCCTTGACCGACGACCTTGCGCCGGCGCTTCCTGATCTCGACATCCAGTATCCCGACTATGTGGCCTGGCAACGGCAATGGTTGAGTGCGGAACGTCTCGCGAGCGAAGCACGCTACTGGCGGGAAGCGCTGGCCGGCATCCCGACGCTGCTGACGTTGCCGACCGATCGCCCACGGCCCACGCATCAAACGTTCGATGCGGCACGGCTTGCGATCGAGATCGATCAAGCACTCACGCAAGCGCTCAGGCGCCTCGCCGCCCAGCACGGCGTGACGCTCTTCATGGTGTTCGCAGCAGCCTGGGCCGTAGTGCTCGCACGTCTGTCAGGCCAGGACGATCTCGTCATCGGCACGCCGACGGCCAATCGCCCGCGGCCCGAGCTCGAACCGCTTGCGGGCCTGTTCTTGAACACGCTCGCGTTGCGCATCGATCTGTCGGGCGAGCCCAGCTTGGCGCAGCTGCTCGCTCGCGTACGCACGACGGTGTTGGCCGCCCACGAACATCAGAATCTGCCGTTCGAGCAAGTGGTGGACATCGTGCAACCGCCGCGCCGACTCGATCACACGCCGGTGTTTCAGGTGATGCTGGCATGGCAGGAGCTCGACATCGGACCGCTCGATCTGCCGGGACTCCGGCTCGAACCGATCTCGGGCACGCTCGATCGTGCCAAGTTCGATCTCGAGCTCGATCTGGCGGACGACGGCAGCACGATCACGGGCGCGCTGCGTTACACGAGCGCGTTGTTCGAAGCCGGCACGATCGCTCGCCATTGCGCGTATCTGCTTGCGGTACTACAAGCGATGGCCAGTGAGATGCAGCGGCCTGTTGGTCAGATCGATCTGCTCGGTGCCGACGAGCGTCGTGTGCTGATCGAGACTTGGAACGCGACCGATGCGCCTTATCCCGAGCATCTGTGCATCCATGAACTCGTCGAGGCGCAGGCTCAGCGCACGCCCGAGGCGATCGCGCTGATCTCGGGGGATGTGCGGCTTTCTTATGCCGAGCTCAATGCTCAAGCCAATCGCCTCGCTCGCCATTTGCTCGATCTTGGCATCATCCCCGATGCGCGCGTGGCCGTCTGCCTCGAACGCAGTCCCGCGATGATCATCGCCTTGCTGGCCATTCTTAAGGCCGGCGGCGCCTATGTGCCGCTCGATCCCGCCTATCCGAGCGCACGCCTGGCGCACATCCTCGTCGATGCCACCCCTTCGGTCGTCTTCGTCGATCAGGCCGGACGCCACGCTCTGGGCGAGCTACTGAGTCCGCGCGACGAAGCCCCGCCCTCAACCTTCACGCTCATAGACCTCGATGCCCACGCGAGCGTCTGGGCCGCACAGCCTGCCAGCAACATCGGGCCGCATACGTTGCGCCTCACCTCCCAGCACCTGGCCTACGTCATCTATACCTCCGGCTCCACCGGCACCCCCAAGGGCGTCATGGTCGAGCACCGCCAGCTCGCCAATCTCGTGACCTGGCACATCACGCGCTTTCACTTGCGTCCCGGGTGCCAGGTGCCTTCCGCAGCGGGCCTGGCCTTCGACGCCTGCACCTGGGAAATCTGGCCCGCGCTGACCAGCGGGGCGACCTTGCTGCTCGCTCCCGCTCAATGCGCACTCGACTCCTCCGCCTTGCTGCAATGGTGGCGCAGCCAGTCGATGGAGACCGCGTTCCTCGTTACGCCGCTGGCCTTGCTCGCGATGGAGGCTGGACTACCCGATGGCTTACGGCACTTGCTCATCGGCGGCGATCGCATAACGAACTTACCCGCGGGCCTGCCGCCCTCCGTGCAGATCGTCAACAACTACGGTCCCACGGAGACGACCGTCGTTGCAACGTCCGGGGTGATCACGCCGTGCGAGGCCGTGCATTCCATCGGCAAGCCAATCGCGAACACGCGCCTCTATCTGCTCGACGAGCATCACACGCCGGTGCCCATCGGCGCGGTCGGCGAACTTTACATCGGTGGAGCCGGCGTCGCACGCGGCTATCTGAACCGCCCCGAGCTCACGGCCCAACGCTTCCTGCCTGATCCGTTCGCACGCGCGGCCGGCTCGGGCAATGCCGATGCCGAGGCCCGCATGTACCGCACGGGCGACCTGGCCCGCTACCTACCTGACGGCAACCTGCTGTTCCTCGGCCGCAACGACGACCAGGTGAAGATCCGCGGCTTTCGCATCGAGCTGGGTGAGATCGAAGCGCAGCTCGCCACGCATGAGGCCGTTCGTGAAGCAGTCCTCGTCGCACGCCACGACGCAGGCGGCCAAGCACGTCTGCTCGCTTACGTCACCGTGCGGGAAGACGCACGCACGAGCGCATCCGATGCCGACCTCGCCCAGCACCTGCGCGCCCATCTTGCCGACCGCCTGCCCGAATACATGCTGCCGGCTGCCTTCGTCGTACTCGAGGCCATGCCGCTGACGGCCAACGGCAAGCTCGATCGGCGCGCGCTGCCCGAGCCCGACGATCACGCCTTCGCCCAAGCACACACGCATTACGAAGCGCCGCAAGGCGAAATCGAAACAGCCCTCGCCACCCTCTGGTGCGAACTACTGACCCTGGACCGCGTCGGCCGACACGACAACTTCTTCTCCCTCGGCGGACACTCGCTGCTTGCGGCCCGCATGTTGACCCAACTTCGAACGACACTCGGCCACGAGGTATCGATTCGCACGCTGTTCGAAGCACCCACGATCGCGCAGCTGGCGACCCGACTGAGCACGGCAAGCTCATCGGACGCACTGGCCGTGCTGCTACCGATCCAACCGCGCGGCGCGGGTACGCCGTTGTTCTGCATTCACCCGGGCGGGGGCTTCAGTTGGCCCTACGCCGGCCTGATTCCGTATCTGCCCGATCGTCCGCTGTTCGGCTTGCAGGCACGCGCCCTCACCGAGGCGAGCGACCGCACGCCGACCATCGACGAGATGGCGCGCGACTACCTCGAGCAGATTCGCAGCGTGCAGCCCGGCGGCCCCTATCGCCTGCTGGGCTGGTCGTTGGGTTGCCATATCGGGCATGCTATCGCCACGCAGTTGCAGGCAGACGGAGAGGAAGTCGAACAGCTCATCATGCTCGACGGCTATCCGCTATCGCGTACCGAGGCGTTTTCGGAACCGACCGACGAACAAGTGATGGAAGTCCTCGTCCGCGCGCTGACGGAGTCGCCACAGACCGAACTCGGCGACGGCACGCTGACGATCGAGACGCTCAAAGCGGGCCTCGGACACAGCCATCCGTTGCTGTCGAGCCCTCGAGAACGGACCCTCGAAGCGGTGTTCGAGCAGTTCAAGCAGGCACCGGCGCTCGCGTGCAGTTTCTCGCCGAAGGTCTTCCGCGGCGACGTGCTGTTCTTCCGGGCCGCCCTGAGCCAGTCTGACGAGTATCCATGGCGCAAGCCCGGCGCATGGCAACCTTATGTCGAGGGCAAAATCGTCGTCCACGACGTGGCGTGTCTGCATGAAACGATGATGCGCACTGAGCCACTGAAGGAAATCGGCCCGCGCCTTGCGGCTGCGATTGGCGGGCAGATAGTCGTTCCGTCTGCCGAACGCTCGCCTGGGCTTGTCGCCTATCGGGGAGGAGATGTGCGGCAGTGATAGGACCACAGGGTCGATCGGAACCCCATCGTCACGACGGCGATGGGGCTCTCACACCGCCACCGCCTTGCCGCGCTGCCGCTGTGCCTTATCAGCCCCAGCCCCAGTCCCGCTCCGACGCCACGCCTCCCCGCCTTCGAGCGCCGGAATCGAATCGAACAGTTCGGCGACCCACTCGGCAAACACTCTGACCTTCGCCGAAAGATGCCGGTTGTGCGGATAAACGATCGAGATCGGCTTGGGCTTCGGATTGAAACCCAGCAACACCTCTGTCAACGTCCCATCGAGCAAGTGCGGAAGCACCGTGAACAGCGTCGGCTGAATGAGCCCGAATCCTTCGAGCCCGCACGTGACGTAGGCATCCGAATCGTTGACCGTGACGATGCCCTTCATCTGCACTTCGACAGGTTTGCCGTCGATCAGAAAAACCCATGGCACAGGACGACCTCCGTGGCTCGCCCGGAAATTCACCGCATGATGGGTGGCCAGATCCTCGATCGCTTTCGGTTCGCCATATCGCTTCAAATACGCGGGCGATGCGCACGTGACGCGCCTGAGCATGCCGATGCGGCGTGCAACCATCGAGGAATCTTCGAGTGGGCCGACCCGGATCATGCAATCGAAACCCTCCTCGACCGGATCGACGGGCCGATCGGATAGCCCCAGATCCAGCTTGATGTCCGGGTAGCGCTGATGAAACATCGGCAATGCGGGTAGTACGAGCTGGCGCCCGACCGCGCACGGCATGTGCACACGCAGCGCGCCACTCGGCCTGCTGTTGCCCACCTGGAAACTCGCATCGGTTTCCGCGATCTCCGTGAGGATCTTGATGCAATGCTCGTAGTACGCCGCGCCGTCGGGCGTCAGCGACAGGCGGCGCGTGGTCCGGTGCATCAAGCGCACGCCGAGCAACGCCTCCAGGTTCTGGATGATCGTCGTCACCGATGCGCGCGGCATCCCGAGCGTGTCGGCCGCCCGCGTGAAGCTGTTCGCGTCCACCACACGTGTGAACACTTCCATTGCCTGAATCCGGTCCATTGCGTTCCCCTCGCATGCCAACAGCGCAGCATAGAGTACTCGGCATGGCCGGTTCAAGCTTCGGCGCGACTATTCGCAATCGGCTAACAGTGGCGCGGTCGGCGATGCAATCGAGCTCGACGCCCTGCCATAAACGACAAAGACGTCAGAGCACCAATCATCAAGAATCAAGAAGCCAGCGCCTCGCAAATCGCCGAGCACAACTCTTCCGGATCAAACTTCGCGATATAGCCGTCTGCCCCGGCATTGCGCACGTGAGCTTCGTTCGCCGCGCCCGTCAGCGACGAATGAATTAGCACGGGAATGTGCCGGAACCGTTGATCCGCCTTGATTTTCCGGGTCAGCATGAAGCCGTCCATCTCCGGCATCTCGAGATCGGTGATCACGAGCGGCACCTTTTCCCGGACCGGCACGTTCTCCTTCGCCGCTTCGTCGGCGTAACGCAGCAGCAGTTGCCAAGCTTCCTCGCCCGTGTTCGCCAGCGTGTGCGCGGCGCCGATGGCCGTCAACGCCTGGCCCAGCAACGTGCGTGCGAAGGCGGAATCGTCGGCCGCGATGATCTTGCCCCCGCCGGCATATTTCATCGCCGCCTTCACGGCGCTCTGATCGATGTCCGGGTGCTGCTCCGGGAAGACATCGCGCATGACCTGCTCGACGTCCAGCACTTGAGCAAGCCGCAGCTCGCCGGAATCGCCGTTGAAGCGGGCAATGCTCATCACGTACGTATTGGCACCCGCGCACTCGGCCGGATGCACCTGATTCCAGTCGAGTCTGACGATGTCGTCGACGTCCTCGACGGCGAACGCCTGCGTCGTGCGCGCGAACTCGGTGATCAGCAAAATCGACGGCTCCCGCGTCGGCGTATTGCCCGTCAGCCGGCACAAGTCGATGACGGGCACGATCTGCCCGCGGATTTCGAGCGCGCCCGAAATCGCCCCGGCCGCGCCCGCGATCGGCGTCACCGACCGATTGGTGATGATCTCGCGTACCTTGAAAACGTTGATTCCGTAAAGCCCAGGCTCCGTGCCGGGCCGCGCGACCCCGAGTCGAAAAAGAAGGAGTTCGAACTTGTTTCGACTCGTGAGCTTGGTGCGCTCGTCTTGAAGGACGTCCGCGTGCGACATGTTTTCTCCAGTACCGTCTTACGAATCGCCGCCGAAAGCGCGGCGATGTCTGTTTGTCGGCACCCGCGTGCAAATCTTGACGCTCGGTTTTCCTGGCTTGTGTCGCTTGCCCAAACAGTGCATGCGCCCGCGCGCTCGTCGCGATGATGAGCGCAGCGTTTGCTGAATTCCATAAGGTGATCGTGCGCTATCTGTCGTTGTTTGTTGTTAACAGTCCCTTAAGGTGACTCTGCCAAACTATCGACATTCGTCTGAGCACGAGCAACCACAACAAGATCCTCGATGCAAAAAATCGAAGCACTGAACCAGGCGCTGTTCCTCACGATGAACGCCACGCCCTTGACTCCGACCTGGCTGATCCGCACCGCGTCGTTCATCGCAAACGACTTGATTTGGCTGATCCCGCTCGCATTGATCGGCATGTGGTTGACCGGGGGCGACCGTCGGCGTGAGTTGGCGATCCGTTCATGCCTGGTCACGGCGATCGCACTGGGCCTGAATCAGTTGATCGGCCTCGTGTGGCAGCATCCGCGGCCCTTCATGATCGGGCTCGGACATACGTTCTTGCAACATGCGCCGGACTCGTCGTTTCCGAGCGACCACGGGACGATATTTGCAGCCGTCACGCTGACGCTGCTGGTCGGCGGCATGAAGCGGCTCGGTGGCGCCGCGCTGATCGTTGGACTCGCGGTGGCCTGGGCACGCGTATTTCTCGGCGTCCATTTTCCGCTCGACATGCTCGGCGCCGTTGCCGTCGTGTGCCTCATCTATGGCGTCCTGGCGCCACTCTGGACGCTCAGCGGGCAAGCCGTGACGCGCCTCGTCGTGTCGCTATACCGAGCGCTGCTCGCGCACCCGATCCGCAGCGGCTGGCTGCGCCCGTAATTGATCCGGAGACCTGATCATCCGCCGCCCGCCGTGCGGCGGATAGCCCTATGCATGCGCAATGCACGTTGAGTCTTCGCACTACGTCATAAAGATGACCAATAGTATGACGTAAGCTCCTAGCCTTTCAGGAACCGGTTCCTGAAAACGGAGCGATGGCCCTCCTCCGACATCGATCAACAACAAACAGAGGACACCCATGAAAAACGTGCATCATCGCAGCACCATGCCCTACCGGCTCGCGACGTCCATCGTCATGTTCTCGAGCCTCGCCGCATGCGGCGGTGGCGGCGGCAGCGCGGTCGCCGATGCGGTGGCCAACCATGCAGCATCGCCTGCCGCAGCCGTAAGCCATGCTGCAACGGGTACGCAATACGGCGTTCAAGTCTGCTCGACGCCGAACGCCTGGGGCAGCAGTACGGCCCATAGCGCCTGGGTGTACCCCTCGAACGACCAGCTCGCCTACCAGACGCTCAATGCGAACGGCGACACCATCATGGATTACTCGTCCGCGGGCTACATGGGGGGCGGCGTCGCATTCCCGACCCCACCCGCCACCGTGACCGTCACGCCGCTCGGCAACGGTCAGGACGACACATCGAATATCCAAGCTGCAATCAACCAGGTGTCGAGCCTGCCGGCCGACGGCAATGGCCTGCGCGGCGTCGTACTGCTCGCGGCGGGCACGTTCTCGGTTCAGAACACCCTGACGATCTCGACCTCCGGCGTCATCCTGCGCGGCAGCGGTTCCGGCATCGGCGGCACGACGGTCAACGATACGAGCGCCTCGCAGAACGGCAGCTCGCCCGCGGTGCCCTCGCCGGGCGCAGTCACGGGGCAGACGCTGCTCCAGGTCGGAGGTAGCGGCGGCCGCTACGCGATGTCAACGACGGCCTCCGTCACCGACAGCTATGCGCCGGCCGGGGCATCGACACTGACGCTCACGAGCACCAGCGGCTTTCACGTCGGTGATTCGGTGCTGATCCAGCGTCCCGTGACGCAAGCCTGGCTCGATTTCATGCAGATGTCGAACCTCGGGCCGGGCAAGGGCTGGATCGCGGTCGGCTCGACGCTCAACACGCCGCGCAGAATCGCGGCCATCACGGGCAACACGATCACGCTCGACTCGCCCATGTCCGATTCGCTGGACTCCACCTATCTGAACCCGCCGGGCACGAAGGTCAGCAGTTACACGATCGGCGGACAAATCCAGCAAGTCGGGATCGAGCACCTGCGCTTGGTTGGGGTACCGCGCACGAGCTATACGAACAACAACATGCTCGCGATGGACAACACCTCCGACGCTTGGGTCAGCGACGTGGTCGGCGACAACTTCACGTCGGGCCTGATCCTGGGTGGCAAGGCGTCGCGTGTGACCGTCACGCAGGTCGCACTGACGCACGAGAACAACGGTGACGATGTGCCGTGCACGGGCGCCAAGTTCGCGGAGATTTCGGTGGGCGGCTCGCAGGTGCTCGTCGATCGCAGCTCGTCGACGGGCTCCGCGGCTTCGTTCTACTACGCGACGGCTGCGCGCGTACCCGGCCCCAACGTGCTGCTGAACTTCACGGGCACGCCCGACAACGTGTGCGGATCGAGCTCGATTCAACCGCACCAGCGCTGGGCAACGGGCCTGCTGATCGACGGCGCGACGCTGGCACCCGATCCGGTCAGCAGCAAGGCTTACTCGGTCGACCTGTCCAACCGCGGCACGGCCGGCTCGGGCCAAGGCTGGTCGATCGGCTGGGGTGTCGTGTGGAATTCGGTCGGCTCGTTCAACATCCAGGCTCCGCCGGGATCGATGAACTGGTTGATCGGCAGCACAGGGCCGGTCATGCAGCAAACGACGGCGACACCGGGCGACGTCGACTCGCTCAACGTGCCGGTCGCACCGAAGAGCCTTTATCTGGCACAGTTGTGCCAGCGTAGCGGGCCGAGTGCGTTGAGCAATCTCGGGTACTGAGGGCACGGCGACGTTAGATGAGCGAAGCGCGGCCGGAGAGCGGCCGCGCCAGGTCCTACATCCTGAACACTACTGTTTCACCCACACGCCGCCAGCGCTCGGCACCTCACCTTGCGTCCACCATTTCGCCTGATACTCGGCGCCTTGATACATCACGTAGTCCTTGCCCGAGTAAGCCGCGGTCGGCGACCACGTGGGCGTGGGCCCATCGAGTTGTTTCCACACCGGCGATTGCCCCGGCACGTCGCCTTTCGTCCACCACTGCGCCTCATAGGTCGCGCCCTGATACTTGACGGTCATGGGATTCGTATAAACCTGCGAGGGCGACCACGACCCGTCGCCGCCACCGCCACCGTAGTTGGGATCCTTCTTCACGCCCGTGCCCCAATGGTCACCGAACTGTTTGAGGAACATCCCCGCGAATTCATAGGGCACCTGCTGAACACCCGAGCAGCTCGTCGACACCGCTGTGCTGCCGCCCGGGCATGACTGATCCCGGTTCAACGACCAGTCGCTTAACATGCCGTAACCGTTCGTGCGCGCCGCCGCCGCCAGGTTCTGCGTGTCAAGGGTCGTGAACGTCTCGCCAGCCGAATAGTTGGTGCCGATCATCGGCGTCACGCCGACCATCTGCCAGAGCTGCTCGCTGCTCATCGGCGCGCCCCAGGACTTGTACGCCGTGTCGAGTTGCGAATAGAGCGACTGTGCCGCCTGAATCGCGGCCTTACCCATATCGCTGACGGCGGGACCATAGTTCATCGCCATGACGTTGACCGCGTCGAAATCGACCTGATTGCGAATGGCGGTCTCGACGATGTTGATGCCATCCTGGGTCAGTCCCGACTGCAGGGTCGGCAACGTCAGCGTGACATGCAGCAGCTTGTTCTTGGCCGCCATGGCCTTCTGCAAGTTCGAGACCGCCTGGAAATTACGCGTCAACCCAGCCTGGTCCTCCTGGGCGTTGCCCTCGATGTCGAAGTCGATATGCGTCAAGCCGTAGGTATCGATGACCGTTTGATACGCTCGCTGCAACGAGGGGACGTCCTTGCATGCCGTCATCAACGGCGTGCCGTTCTCGCCGCCGAACGAGACGGACACCTCTCCGCCTTTGGCCCGATACTGCGTGATGCCCGTGGAGATCGCCACCATCTGATCCTGTGTATTGCCCGCGACGATGTCCAGCGCGCTGAGCCCGCCCCACGACGGCACACAGCCGTTCGTCGCGTCTGCGACGACGAAGCCCAGCTCGAACTGCTGGATGCCCTGCTGCACGCCAATCTGATCGATGAGCGGCGTAGGATACGCACCCATATCGACGAACGGTGCGTAAATGCTGCTCGCGTGCGACGTCAGCGCACCTACCGACAGCAACGATGCCACTAAGGCCTTGATTGGAGTTCGCGTCATTCTTTTTCCTCGTTATGAATTGAAGTCGCCGCTTGCGCTACCACCACCTGCGCGAAGCCGGCGAGGTGCATCCCTCGATGCTGTTGGCCTCGGGACCGGGATCGAACGCTTCATTCGGAGTCCAAATCAATTATCCTTGACCGACTGAACCTTGCATCCTCATAGGGCGCGTTACTGCGTTCGCGCCGATCGACATGCGTGCCTCCGCCGTCGCAGTCGCTCTCCGGTGAGCGAATTGTGCAGAATCCGCGGCGCCGATATAACCACCTTCCCGGCAGTTAAGCCGAGTTGCATCTACTTTGGGAAATCTCCGGCGCAGGTATTCCGTGTCCGGCCAATGACGGCTAGATCAAGGCAAAAAGAAAAAGCGCCCTGACGGATACCGAAACGGTAACCGTCAGGGCGCTCATCAGCAGGAACGCCGATTCAGGCGATCTATACGCTCAAGCAGCGACCACCTCCGCCGCCATCCTCCGCTCCTCAGCCAAAGGAGTCCGAATCAGGTAGTCAAACGCGCTCAACGCAGCCTTGGCGCCCTCGCCGGCGGCGATGACGATCTGCTTGTAGGGCACGCCCGTGCAATCCCCTGCGGCAAACACGCCGGGTACGCTGGTCTGCCCCTTGGCGTCGACGACGATCTCGCCGAAGCGGCTCAGTTCGAGCGTGCCCTTGAGCCACTCGGTATTCGGCACGAGACCGATCTGGACGAATACGCCTTCAAGCTCGATCAGTTGCTCGGTACCGCTGACGCGCTCCTTGAAACGCAGCCCGTTGACCTTGCTCCCGTCACCGGTAATCTCGGTTGTCTGCGCATTCACGTGGATCGTCACATTCGGCAAGCTATTGAGCTTGGTCACGAGCACCGCGTCAGCCTTGAGCTGGTCGCTGAATTCGATCAGCGTCACATGCGACACGAGCCCTGCCAAATCGATTGCGGCCTCGACACCCGAGTTGCCGCCACCGATCACCGCCACGCGCTTGCCCTTGAACAGCGGTCCGTCGCAGTGCGGGCAATAGGCCACGCCCTTGTTCTTGTACTCCTGCTCGCCGGGCACATTGACGTTGCGCCAACGCGCGCCCGTCGACAGGATCACGCTACGGCTGCGCAACAGCGCGCCGTTTTCCATGCGAACGCCGACCAGGCCCCCCGGCTCTTCAGCCGGAACGAGCTCGACGGCACGTTGCTGCGTCATCACGTCGACGCCATAGTGGCGCACCTGCGCTTCGAGCGCCGCGGCGAACTTCGGCCCATCGGTCTCGAGCACGGAAATATAGTTTTCGATCGACATCGTGTCGTTGACCTGCCCGCCCATGCGCTCCACGGCCACGCCGGTATTGATCCCCTTGCGGGCGGCATAAACGGCTGCAGCGGAGCCAGCGGGGCCACCACCGACCACGAGTACGTCGAACGCATCCTTCGCGTTGAGCTTGGCGGCCTCGCGCTCGGCCGCGCCGGTATCGAGCTTGGCGACGATTTCCTCGAGCGCCATGCGTCCCGCGCCGAACATCTCGCCGTTCAGGTAGACGGCGGGCACCGCCATGATCTGACGCGATTCGACCTCTTCCTGGAACAACGCGCCATCGACGACCACGGTCTGCACACGCGGGTTCAACACGGCCATCAGGCTCAGCGCCTGTACGACGTCGGGGCAGTTGTGGCACGACAGCGACATGTACACCTCGAACCGATAGTCGCCATCGAGCGCCTTGATTTGCTCGATCACCTCGGGCTCGACCTTCGGCGGATGACCGCCGGTCCACAGCAGCGCCAGCACGAGCGAGGTGAATTCGTGGCCCAGCGGGATAGCGGCAAATCGCAACGATTGCTGACTATCTGCACGACGCAAACTGAACGAAGGCTTTCTGGCATCGTCGCCGTCGGTGCGCAGCGTGATCTTGTCCGACAACCCCGCGATCGTCTGCAGCAATTGCTCGAGTTCGCGCGAGCTCGGTTGCTCGTTCAGCGATGCCACGATTTCGAAGGGCTGAACCACGCGCTGCAAGTAGGCCTGCAACTGGGCTTTGAGGCTGTCGTCCAACATGATGGTCCCGGTGCTTGAGGTAAGAGGGTCGTGCGACGTCGATCCCGGCCGGGGCATCCCGGCCGGAACTTCAAACTACGCTGATACTTGGAAGCTGACGCTTAGATCTTGCCGACCAGGTCCAGCGACGGGGTCAGCGTCTTCGCGCCTTCGCGCCACTTGGCCGGGCAAACTTGACCCGGGTTGGCCGCGATGAACTGCGCTGCCTTGAGCTTGCGCAGCGTTTCTTGCACGTCGCGAGCGATGGCGTTGTCGTGCACTTCCATCGTCTTGATCACGCCTTCCGGGTTGATCACGAACGTGCCACGCAGTGCCAGGCCTTCTTCGGCGATGTGCACGCCGAAAGCTTGCGTCAGGACGTGGGTCGGGTCGCCGACCAGCGGGAACTTCGCCTTGCCTACAGCCGGCGACGTCTCATGCCACACCTTGTGTGCGAAGTGCGTGTCGGTCGTCACGATGTAGACCTCGGCACCTGCCTTTTGGAATTCGGCGTAGTGTTCAGCAGCGTCTTCGACTTCGGTCGGGCAGTTGAACGTGAACGCAGCCGGCATGAAGATCACGACCGACCACTTACCTTTGAACGATGCTTCGGTGACTTTGATGAATTCACCGCTACGGAAAGCTTCTGCTTTGAAAGGCTGGACTTGCGTGTTGATCAGCGACATGAGGTGGTCCTGTGTAAGGGAGTTTCAAGGGGCTTCGTCGTTCGGACAGGCTCAATCCTACCGACTAGCTATTGCCTAGTATATTTGATAGTTTTTATCTAAGCAATAGGCATTGCCTACCCCCTGCTCCCCCTTGCTGCTACAGGCCCGGCGCGCCGACGCGCAACGATTGCGATATCGCTTCGATCATCTTGGCGGCATCCGCTCGCCGCTGGGCCGCAAGGCGCCTTTCTCCAAGCGTTCGACACTCGGGGCCGCCGAAATACTCCATGATGTCCGGCAACCGGCGCACAACGCCGCGACTGCCCCAGCATCCGTCGTTCAACTCCGTCGGGAAAACCCAGAGCCGTTGGCCGACGTCGTCCACCGACGCCCCTTCAGCGCGCGCGACCGCTTCGGTTACCGCGCTCACCAAGCCCGCGCGCGCGGCATCCGTGTATTGGCCCTCCGGCACCGACGGCACGATGCGGTAGATCGGCGCGGCGGCCAGCGCGCCGGCCCGGTATAGGGCTGCTGGCCGATGCACGAAGATCCACGTGACGTCCCGCACGCGCGGCTCCTCCGGGTCGAGGCCCTCGTGTCGGATCAGGATGTCCGTCAGTTCGCGCATCAACTGCGCCTCGGCGTCCGGGGCAAGCGCGCCCTCCGGAATGAATGCATCGATCATCGGCATGGTGAATTCCTTCTTCCAGTTCCAGGGAATGGTCAGTGGGCTCGAACGTCGAAGCACCACGATGCCAGTGTAAAAATCGCCAACACTGATCTGGAAGTGACCGAATTGCCATTCGACGATGCCATTTCGGACATCGCCTCTCTACTAAGCACAGGCTCAACGAGCGAAGCGACGCCGATATTCGCCGGGGGACACGCCTGTCACGCGCTTGAACAACTGCCGGAAACCGCTGATGTCCGTATAGCCGACCCGCTCACAGACAGCGTCGAGGCTGAGCCGCTTCTCCTCGAGCAGCCGCTTGGCGACTTCTATCCGGAGCGTCTGCAAATACCTGAGCGGCGGTGCGCCGACTGCCTGTTTGAAGCGACGATTGATCGTGCGCTCGCTGACCGCCAGGTGATCGCTGAGCCGAGTCAGATCGAAACGCTCGCGCAGGTGTCGCTCCATCCAGCGCTGTGCTCGTGCGACCACCGGGTCGTCATGCTCGAGTCTGTCTGTTCGGCTGAAGTCGATGAACGAATCCTGCGACACACGATTGATGTCGATCAGCATGACCTTCGCGGTTGCCGCCGCGAGCTTCGCCGTACCGAGTTTCTCCACGATACGCAGCGCAAGATTCTGGTAGGAGGTGACCGCGCCGCCACAAAGCACGCCGTCTTGCTCCGTCACGACATCCGATGCGCGCAACTGGACATCCGGGTAGCGCGCCTGAAAGCTCGTCGACTTCGACCAATGCGTGGTGGCGAGCCGGCCATCGAGCAATCCCGCCTCGGCGAGCAGGAACGCGCCCGTGCAATAGGCCGCGATCAACGTGCCGCGCGCATGCTGGTGCCGTAGCGCTTCGAGCAGCGGCGTGAGCAGCTTGGGATCGCTCAGCAGCTTTTCGATGTCGGACACGAACGGTCCGGCAAGCCAGATGGCGTCGGCGATACTCTTGCCGTCGATGCGACCATCGACCTCGACGATCTGCCCCGACGCCGTACGCACAGGCTTGCCGTCGATCGATTCGACGCGCCAGGTGAACGGCTTCTCACAACGCTCGCTTGGAGAGAGCGAGCCGGCGGCGAGGCGATTGGCTGCCATCAGGATGTCGACGGGAGCCGCGATCCCCGATGCGAGCGCATGCTCGACTGCCCAAATCCGGATCAGAGGCATGGGTGGCCGAATCGTAGTTGTACGTGGCCGATACTACCATCGACGTTTTTTATGCCGCATCGGGCCCTCGCAGGGCCTGGCCATCGCGAACGCTACTCCGGCGTCAGCTCCGCTTCGTTGGCCGACCAGCTGACGCTGGACACCCCGATCTCCATACTGAGACGGCTCGCGATCTGCTCGAGCCTGGCCTGATCTTTCGGATGGCTACGGCACTTCGCCGTTACCTCGAGGCGCGGCGGCTCGCCTTCGCAGTCCCGGCTCGTGAGACTCTGGAACTGCAGCGGCGCCGAGTGCATCGCATTCGACAAGACCGCACGGATGTGCACCTCGTCCTCGGTACGGCAAACGATCTGCAGCTGATATTCGCGCACCATGTCGGCATTCTTCATGGGCGCGGAATTGATGGCACGACTGACCTCTCGCAGCACGGTGTTGGAGGCCAGGACGACCAAGGTGCCGGCGATCGCCGGACCGTAAAAGCCCGTGCCGCACAGTACGCCGACTGCCGCGGCACACCACAGCGTCGCCGCCGTGTTGATGCCTTGTATCGAGCCTTGGTCGCGCATGATCACGCCACCGCCCAGAAAGCCCACGCCCGACACGACATAGGCGGCGATCTGCGTGACGCCGGTCCCCAGCAACATGCCTAGCGACACGAATAGACATGCTCCACTCGCGACGAGTGTGATCGTGCGCAACCCGGCCGTGCGCTGCCTCATCTGCCGCTCGATACCGATCGCGACACCGCACGCAAAAGCGGCAAGCAGACGCCAAACGAATTCCAAAGTCATGTCGATTCACGGCTCACGTACAGGTTGAGAAAAAATGGCGGGCCACAGCCCGCCACCTCGAAGCGCCATAGTGTGCCACGTCGACGTGTCAGTCATACTTCCCGAACACGTGTCCGGCCGCCTGCGCGGCCGGGCAAACCGTCGCGCCAACCCTACGCCAGCGCCGACTGCACGACCTTGACGACCACCAACGCAACAGCGATCAAAAGATAGCCGCGCAATACACCCATCCAGATGCGATTCGAAAGCGTCAGATTCGGCGGCGGCAGCAAATCGAGCGGCGGCATGCGCCACGACGCACTTCCTTATTTGACGCGTGACAGCGAGACGAAGGCGTCGCGGTCCGCCGCCGCACAGCGATGCACACGCGCATCGATGCAGCGAACCGCGACGCGTCGTCAGTGACCGGGTTTGCTGAGGGCCGCCTGGAGCGAGGCGACCATGCGTACGAGACGCGCTGCGACACGCGGGCCGCCCGTAAGCGTGAGCAACCCATCGTAGTAAGCGCGAGCCTCCGAAACGTGAGGCAGTTGGGAAACGAGCAGAGCCAATTGCATGGCGATTCCTCCGAAATACGAGAATGCGAAACGTGGCGCCTGAGACGCGGCCACTTTCTGCTCATCGTGCGCAGCCCTCAGGATCGGGCACGCGGGAGGAACGGATAAGACCTGGAACTCAAGCAGATTGAGGTGCGTTCGGCATGAACGCTTGATCGATCCAAGATCGACCAGGCTCGGGGTCAGGCATGATTTTTCTCCCGTATCGATTGCTCTGCACTACTAAGTACATGCGTGTTTAACCGCACGCCGTCCTATGCACAGCGATGAAAGCTGAACACAAAGAAGTGACGTGACCAAGCCACGCCGCGAGCCAAATGGCTCGTAGCGTTGTGCCGTGCGGACGCGCGCACGCCAAGCGTGCACCGTCGAAACGGCTGCTATCGAAAAGATGCGCGGGAATCTACAGAGAGAACTACTGCGGCGCGCACCGTCTGCCTGCTGGCGAGACGGCGGCTAAGGAAATCAGCGGGCGTCGTGCCAGTCAGGCCGAAAAACTGTTCGAAGATCGACTACTGCAACTGTCCAAGGCATTTGCCCCATTGACGAAAACTCGGCGAGTGTAGGCATCGGCGCACGTACTCGTCAACCCCTATTTGCAACTTTCCATGGTCGTGTTGCGCACGATCCCGCAGAGCAATCGCCTATCGTGGCCCCGTCATCCAAGCGTCACGGGAACGCGCCAACTTGTTCGAACGTGTCAGTGCAGCTTTCGCTTGCACATCGTCGAATGCTGAGCATAGAATCCGCCTGTTTTGAATTCAGGAGAGTCCTTCGTGGACGCAAGCCCTAGTAGTCGATCTTGCATGCCGGCCTGTGCCGGAACCGTCACTGCAATCTCGCGTTAGCGTCCCAGATCTCTTCTGTTGCCGCTGACTCGGATTGCCCGGGTCAGCGCGCTTCTCCCCAGGCCGATAGAGTCGGCCTCAGCAGCAGCACGCTCCCCTTGAAACGAACGCCCGCCGTGCGCGCAAAGCGCTGCGGCGTGTCGTCTGTCGAACGTTGCCTGGCTCGGCCAGGCCCAACGGGAGTAGAGCCATGTGTATCGAGCATCGCACCTACGTCGCGCTTCCAGCGCGAGTACCTTTACGCGTGCTCGGATCGTACGATCCGCCGCCCTCATTTTCGCTTGCCGATTCTCTAGCGCAGACCATTGCTCTGCACTCCTGATCGTTTCGGCACAGCCATTCAGTCGTTTTCTCAAGCCGTTGTTGGACCCCGCAGTAACGAGCGGTGCCGACGCGCGAACGCGCGGTTGGCTCAGCTCATCGATCAATCCGTTTAGAAGAAAGCAAAATGACCTCCGTTAGCACGCTCACTCAAGATATCGAAGGCCGTCCGTCGCGCCTGATCGCCCCGCTCACGAGCCTGAAGCCGACCTGTGCAGCCGCTGCGCTCGCCATCGCCATGGCCGCCCTCGCCGCACCCGCGCAAGCACAGACGGCAACGGACGCAGCACCGGCCGCATCCGCCGCCCCCGCGGCAGCCGACGCCGGCGCGAAGCCCGCACAAGCGGATGCGCAGCCCGCCGCGCCGACCGGCTTCTGGGAACGTTCGAACCTGCTCGGCGATATCGGTGGGCTGCGTACGCTGCTCGGGAATCACGGCGTCACGCTGAATCTTCAGGAAACGAGCGAGCTGTACGGCAACTTCTCGGGCGGCCTAAGCAAGGGTGCTTCCTATAACGGCGCCACGCAATTCGGCTTCAGCGTCGATACCGACAAGGCGTTCGGCCTCAAAGGCGGCCAATTCTTCATCGACGCCCTGCAGATCCACGGGCACGGCATCACGGCCGCTCGACTCAACACGCTGCAAACGGTGAGCGGCGTCGAGGCCGAACCGACGACGCGCCTGTGGGAAATGTGGTACCAGCAATCGTTCGGCGACAAGTTCGACGTGAAGGTCGGCCAGCAAAGCCTCGATCAGGAGTTCATCGTCAGCCAGTACGCGGGCACCTTCGTGAACGCCACGTTCGGCTGGCCGGTTTTGCCGTCCGCCGACCTGCCCGCTGGCGGCCCCGCCTATCCGCTGTCGTCGCTGGGCGTGCGCCTGCGCGTCAAGCCCACCGATTCGCTCACGGTTCTGGGCGGCATCTTCGACGGCAACCCGGCGCCTGGCGACGGCGATGTCCAGAAGCTCAACGCCGACGGCACGCGGTTCAATCTGCACAACGGCACGCTGCTGATCGGCGAAGTGCAATACGCGATCAATCAGCCGCCCGCAAGCGGCACGCCCGACAAGTCGAGCGGCCTGCCGGGCACCTACAAGCTCGGCTTCTGGTACAACAACAACCGTTTCGCCGACCAGCGTTTCGATCAGAACGGCGTGCCGCTCGCGAGCTCGACCACCGGCACGCCCGCCATGCATCGCGGCAACTACAGCATCTATGCCGTGGCCGACCAGATGGTGTGGCGCCCGGCCGCCGACAGCCCGCAATCGATCGGCGTATTCGCGCGCGTGATGGGTGCACCGAGCAACCGTAACCCGATCGACTTCCACGTCGATGCGGGCGTCGTGTTGAAAGCGCCGTTCAAGGGGCGCGACAACGATTCCGTTGGGCTTGCGGTCGGCTATGCGAACGTCAGCTCGAGCGCCAGTGCGGCCGATCGCGACAGCGGCGCCATTGTGCGCTCCGCCGAAACGGTGGTCGAAGCGACGTATCAGTATCAAGTCACGCCGTGGTGGCTCATGCAAGCGGACTTCCAGTACTTCTTCCGCCCGGGCGGCGGCATCGCCAACCCGGACAACGGCCAGCGCATCGGCAACGAAGCGGTCGCGGGCGTACGGACGGTGTTGACGTTCTAAAGGCCTGACGAAAGAAGCCCACATTGAGCGGGCTTCTTTCGTTCTCGCTTCTGCGCGCCTGTTCTCCGTGCTGCCATAAGCCGGCGAACAGGCCACTGCCCCTATGAACCGATTAACGGTTATCGATTAGCGCACCGTCCTCACGCGCTCGACAATCGCCTCGCGTTCCGCCCGAACGTTGGCCGACCGTGTGCGCACCAGCTCGACGACCGACGCCGGCGCCGTATCAGGACTGCCCGCATCGAACGGCGGATGCGGCGCATATTCGATCGCCAATTGCGCCGCCTGCGCCTGCTCTGCATCAAACAGTTCGCTCACGAGCGTCAACGCAAAGTCGATACCTGCCGTCACTCCGCCGCCCGTGAACAAGTTGCCGTCACGGACCACACGATCGTGAACGGCAATCGCGCCAAACGGCGCGAGCATGTCGTGGTAGGCCCAATGCGTCGTCGCGCGGCGGCCTTGCAGCAAACCGGCTGCACCGAGCACAAGCGAGCCCGTGCAGACCGACGTGACGAACCTCGCCTGCCGGGCGTGAGCTCGAATGAAATCAAGCGTCTGCGCATCCTCCATGAGTTTGCCGACCCCGTAGCCCCCCGGCACGCACAGCACGTCGAGCTGCGGACAATCGGCAAATGTCGTATCGGGCGTCATCACGAGGCCGCTGCTGGCCTTGATCGGCTCCAGCGTCTTCCAAACGAGGTGTATCGACACGTCCGACAACGACGCGAATACATCAAGCGGCCCCGTGAGGTCGAGCGCTTGAACCTGGGGAAACAACAGAAAACCGACGTGGATCGTCATGAAGCACTCCTCCGACAAGGGCGTGTATTGACGAAAGTGTACGCCTGCATCGTGTGGCAGAATTGCCAAACACCCCTCGTTTCCTGCCACTTCGCTATGCGTTCCGCCAATCGACTCCCGATCTACGTGCTCGCGTTCCCGGACGTTCAACTGCTCGACGTGTCGGGGCCGTTGCAAGTTTTCGCCACCGCGAACGAGGTCGCGCCTCTGCACGGACAAGATGTTCGGTATGCCCTTCATGTCGTCTCGGCGGAGTCGCGACAGGTGATGTCGACGGCCGGCCTGGGGCTCGCCACATCGCGTTTGCCGGCAGCAGGCAAGCGCTGCGACACGTTGATCGTCGCCGGAGGCAGAGGCGTCCGGGCAGCAAGCGAGGATGCACGATTGACGAACTGGATACGCAGGCGCGCAGCAACATCACGGCGCGTGGCGTCCGTGTGCACGGGGGCGTTTCTGCTCGCTGCGGCGGGATTGCTCGACGGGCACCGTGTGGCGACGCATTGGGCACACTGCGACGAGCTCGCCGGGCGCTATCCCGCGCTGCATATCGAGCGCGACCCCATCTTCATCAACGACGGTCCGATCTGGACCTCGGCCGGCGTCACGGCCGGCATCGACCTCGCGCTCGCGCTGGTCGAAGCAGACCTCGGGCGCGCCGTGGCGCTCGACGTCGCCCGGCATCTCGTGGTCTTCCTCAAGCGGCCTGGTGGACAAGCCCAATTCAGCACGACGCTGTCGCTACAGCATGAGGAAGACCGCTTCGGCGACCTGCATGCATGGATCGCGGAACATCTATCGGGGGACCTGTCCGTGACACGACTGGCCGCTCGACTCGAGATGAGCGAAAGGAGTTTCATGCGCCACTATCGGTCGGCAACGGGAACCACGCCTGCTCAGGCCGTCGCGCGCATTCGAATCGAAGCGGCGAGCCGATTGCTCGTCGAGACGTCGTGGTCCGTCAAGCGCATCGCTATGAAATGCGGATTCGGCAGTGAAGAGACGATGAGGCGCACTTTTCTGCGAACGTATTCCGTGCCCCCGCAGGCATATCGGGAGCGGTTTGCGTAGCGAAGCGGAAAAGAATCAATCAAAACCGCAACTCATCATGTATCCAAGGTGCGGGGTGGGCATCCCCTTCCGGGGTATAAACGGGCGCGACGATTATAGAGGCATTCCAATCTCGCGTATTGAAAACCTCCTGAATCATCTGATCTTGCCTTCTTGGATTGCCATGCGCAACGTCGGCCAGCATCCGAGGTTGCCAACCGCCACCGAACTCCCCAAGCGGGATTTGCGTCGGATCGAGCTCGACTCCAGGAGACCCCGTCTTACCGCGGAAATCTATGTTGATCACATCCCACCCCGATGTCGCCTTTAATTGAATGACAAAATCGGTGAATTGCTCGTTTTTCTCGCACATTACATTCAGCACATTGTGTTTCGCGAGACCCGGATCGATCTTGCAAAATATTGGACGGTTCTTTATGCCATGAGCGTCATCCACGTTCCACGATGCCCACGGTACTGTCGTGGGGACGATTTGATCGTCTACCCATGCGTAGCCGACCGGCAGCTTGGATAAGCCGATGGCCTCCGGATCCTCGCAAGTGCCGCTTCCCGGCGACGAGTCCGGTAACGTGGAGGTTTGAAATGGAAGAATTGCACAGACTCTGGAGTTGGCTCGATCATGCAGTTCATCACCGAGCACGATCTCGGTAACACGATCGATTTCCGCGTCGATTTCGCTATCCGGTGGAGCCTCGCTTACGGAACGTTCCGACCGGCTCGAACTTGCCGGAATCCCACAGAATTGAGCACCAAAAGTAGCGTTGCGCAATCTGTCCTGGAGGCTCATAGCGGCTGCCCGGGCTTGATTGTAGACGCGGTATGCGACGGTTGTGGCGGGGTTGGGAAGCGCGTCGATGAACCATGGCGTGGTGTTGCCATGCGTATCGGCCGGGATGTATCTCGGGTTGTCGACACGAGTATTCGGCACCGCTTCAATCTCATGTCCGTCGGCGGCGAGCCGATATTGTGTTGCGTGACTAATGAGGGTCGGCGGAATGTATCGATACGCAACCCATTCCGATTCTCCCCTCGCGGTATTCATGGCGCCATCGAGCGTCAATACTCTTGCCTGAAGCTGTCCTGTGAGCTCGCAATCTTCCATGCGATCCATCGCACGTTGCAGGCTCCTGATTACGCCAAAGAAGCGATTGGTTGCGCGTATCACATAAATCCACACCCGCCGCTCCCCAATATCTCCGGGCGTGGGTTGCAACCGCCCCCGCGCCATACGTCGCACGACCGATTCTCTGGCGGTGGTGGCGACGAACGCGCTTGAGCGTCGGGCCTCAGCTTCACTGCTTGCAGCCCTGTACATGCCCACCCCCAGGACGTGGTTGAGGAGATTCATATCGCGACCGACCGATGAGAACCCTTGGTCGAAGACGATGTCCGGGCCGCGGTCGTCGTAACGATAGAGCACTGCAGGCGGATCGGGCGGCAACGGTTGTGGCTGCATAGCCCATCCGGTGCGAATAATTGCCATCAAAATGAAGCATGAGATGGCATGTAATCTTGGGGAACGGCAGGCATTCGACATTTGAGGAGTTTCCTTAACGGCTGCGAGCCGTCGAGTAACGGGCGACGAGCCGTTTTCGAAGGCCAGCCGCTATCTATCGGGCTGGCCTCGAAAGACGGCTACATTGACAATAGATTTTGGAGACGCGAATTGTTGATCCCAACCTGCCAATTAATCGCAGCTGATGTCGACAATTCAGACTGAATGACGACATGAGTTCTCGCATTGAGTTCGCCTAATTTCAATGCCAACTACTGGCGAATCTCCGGTCGAATGGTCCCCCTGGTGCTCGGCAATGCTGGGAGCTGGCGCAGACAGTCGCTTTATGCACTGAAAATGCTTGGGACACAGCGGACTGCCGGATGGTCGTTCCTGCTGAATGCGCAAAGCGCCCCAAGTGTTTTTGGGGGGAGGGGTGAGGCGCGCAATGGCGGGACTGGCGGTGCGCTGCAGCACTGCGGGGCATCGATGCGAACCGTTATCGGGTCCGACTTTAATGCGTCTGCAAAATCGATAACCCTTGAATGCTACGTTACGCGCGGCCCAATTCGAGGCCAGCCGCTTCCTGGTGAATCCGGGAAAATTCCATAAGAAAAGCAGCCCTATCTATGTTGATTAACGCTCGAAGCATATCCTCGCCCTGTCCGCCTTAGCAACGCTGACGGTGATGACCGCATCTTCCATTGGGCGCGCGTCCCCATTGGCGAGAGACATCATCGCAGCATCGGATGGCTGATTCTGCCGCAAAGGCGCGACCGCTCTCGTACCCTAGGTCGGCACGTCGAAGTGTCGAGGTCGAGGACCAGTATTTGAAGCAATCCTGAACGACGAACTCAGTAATCCAAGACCGCTTGCTTCGGCACAATATCCAACCGCTTCATCAGAAACGCCGCGCCGACATAGCAACCGAAAGCGATGATCCCCGCGCAGGCAACGACCAACGGCCAGTCGCCATAGCAAAGATAGACCCGCTTCAAACTTTCCACGCCCACCACCATCGTCAGCAATAAAATCGAGTTGATCATCGCGGCAACCCCGCCTTTCGGCGCATCGCTCGAGAACAATGCCAATCGATAGAGTGCCGTATAGCTCGCACCGAGCCCTGCCGCGTAGACGACGAAGCCCGGCACCGCACTCGTAAAACCCTCACCGAGCAGGCGGCCCGCCACCATGACGCCGGCACCTGCGCCGACGACCGTGAGCCCACCCGCGGCGAGACGACCCAACGAAATGCGGCTGGCCAGTTGCCCGGCGATCAGGCAACTCACACTCATCGCGCCGATGACGGGCAATTGTCGCCACGCATAGGCAAGCGGCCCGAGATGTCGATTCGTCATGAAAATGACAGGCCCCAGCGCGATCCACGTCATGAACGGAATAGCAAGCGCACCGATGGCGAACGCGGCGCGGATCAACGCCGTTTCGCCGAGCAGGCGCCGGTAAGTCCGCGCAATCGTGCACAACGATAGGCGCTCGCTCGTCACCGAGGCCGTTTCGGGCATGTGCTTCGCCATGCCCAACCCAGCCACCGCGCCGACCACGGCGATCAGCGCGAAGATCGTCCGCCAGGGCGCGACTTCGAGTACGAGCGCGCCGAGAACAGGGCCGATCAGCGGAGCAAACAACGCGACGCTCGCCATCAAGGCGATGGTCTCGACTGCCTTCACCTCGTCGAACGCCTCATGAACGGCGGGATAGCCAACCGCCGCCACGAATGCCACCCCCATGCCCTGCACGAAGCGCAGCGCAATGAACGAGGGCATCGACTCGGACCAGTACATGGCCGAGCAAGACAGCACGAACAAGGCCACACCGGAGAGCATGACGATGCGCCGTCCCTTGTGGTCCGACAACGGGCCGAGCAGCCACTGCAGCGCGACATTGCCAAGCAGCGATACGGTAAGCGCCAAGGTGATCTGGCCCGGCCCCGCGCCGAACTCGCGGACCACGGTCGGCATCGCGGGCAGCGACATGTCGTTGGAAACGTAGGTGGCGAATTCGAACAGGACGAGGAAGACGGGGAACCAGAATGTCATGTAGGTGAAGGATGTAGGTAGTCGCTTGGAATGCATTTCATCATTAATAGCTCACTAAGACTAGGTCAATCGGAATGGGAACTTTCCCAGACGAACGAGGAAAACGTTGGTTTGAACGGCGAATCGAAGAAAGCCGTTTTAAGGTGTGAAAAGATAGGACTTTCAAAAAGGCACGCTAGCGCCCTATATGACGAACCATCAAATCCTCTTGATGTCCCGCCCCAAGCATCGCATCCGGGTCGCGCTGCTCGATGATCATCCCGTCGTCGCATTCAGCATCTCCAGCTATTTCCGCGGCGCTACCGATCTGGAGATCGTGGCCAGTACATCGACTGCCGACGAACTCTTCGATGTCGTCGGTCGCGGCGCGTGCGATGCGGCGCTGGTCGATTTTCATATGCCGAACGACCGCCTCGACGGTGCGTCGTTCGTCAAGCGATTGCGCTTGCACGCACCTTCACTCGCGATCATCGTGTTTTCCGCCGCTCCGGCGAACGACTTCGAAAGCGTGTGTTACCGGGCGGGAGCGAACGCGTTCGTCGAAAAGTCCGTCGACTTGTCGATGATTGCGGAGGCGGTCCGCCGTTCCATGAGTTCACCGAAGGATTTTCTGGTCGTGCGCAACGGTGCCGTCCAGGCCGCCGAGCCATGGGTCGACGACGAGCGGCTGTCCCCCAACGAAATGGAAGTGCTCCGGCACATGGCGACGGGCCTCACCGTCACGCAAACGGCGGATCGGCTCAATCGCAGCAGAAGAACGATCAGCACGCACAAGCGCAGCGCGATGCGCAAACTGCATCTGCCCGACGACCTCAGTCTGGCGCTGTTCCTGAAAGAGAGGTTCGGGCGTCAGGCCGGCAGCCGGCGCTGGAGCTGATACTCGCCGGCCGCTGGCGCTGGCGGCAACCCGGGACACGCTCAGTCCTGCTATTGCACGCCGCTGAGGCGCCCTGAACGCATTGCGCGTTCAGCAGGAAGACAATCCGTTGCGAGCCGGCACGAGGCGGTGAGCGCCGCACGATGCAATAGGCGAACGTTGCTCGCCAAGGTGGGGCGGCCGCGCCGAGCCACCAAACGAAAGGGCGGCGCATGCCGCCCAAGCCCCGCGCCGCTCAACGCGAAATCCGCTCCAGCGCCAAGCCCTTGGTTCTCGGCCCGAGGAACCCGATCACCGCCATGACGATCGCCATTGCGCCGGCAACGAACACGAACACGCCGGCCGTCCCGAAGCCCTTCAATACCGCAGCAATCGCAAACGACGTGAAGATCGCCGAGAATCGGCTCCATGAGTAGACGAAGCCGACCGCCCGTGCGCGCAGCGCCGTCGGAAACAGTTCGGCCTGATAGGCGTGGAAGCTGTACGACATGATGTTGTTCGCGAGCGTGAGCCCGATGCCGAGCGCCACGAGTGCCCATGCCGCGAAGCTGTGACTGAACAGCAGCCCACAGACGATCGCTGTGCCCGACATCGCCACGATGACGGACTTGCGCTCGAACCGGTCGGCGATCAAGAGCCCGATCAGCGGCCCAACCGGCGCGGCCAGCGCGATCAGGCTCGAGTACATGAGGCTCGTCGTAATCGTGATGCCTTGTTTGATCAGCAGTGTCGGCACCCAGTTCGCGAACCCGTAGAACCCGACCGTCTGAAACACATTGAAGATGGTCAGCATCAGCGTGCGCGTCCGATACGGCGGCACCCACATGTCCTTGAAGCCGCCGTGCCCGGCCACCGGCTCAGCGGGTGCGGGAAGCGGCAACGGACGACCGTACTCGGCCTCGACCTTGGCCTCGAGCATACGCAGCACGCGGTCCGCTTCCTCGACGCGGCCTTGCTGCGCCAGCCAACGCGGACTCTCCGGCAGCGCGCGGCGAATCCACCAGACGAAGATCGCACCGTGCGCACCGATCAACACGACCCAACGCCAACCGTCGAGCCCAAGCGGCGAGTGCGGCACGAGCAGATAGGCGAGAAACGCGACCACCGGCACGGCGGAAAAACCGACCGCCTGCTCGCACGCAAACGCACGCCCACGAATGCGCTTCGGCACGAGCTCGGAGATGTATGTGCCGATCGTCACCATCTCCACGCCAAGCCCCAGCCCCACGACGAAACGCCAGAAATTGAGCGCACCCGCGGTGTCCTGGAATGCCATCACGACGTTGGCGGCCGTGTACCACAGCAGCGACCACGTGAAAATCGCGCGGCGCCCGAATCGATCGGCAAGAAAGCCGCATGCGATCGTTCCGATGAATAGGCCCGCGAACAATGCGGCGATGAAACTGGCCACGCCGGTCGTGCCGAACAGGCCGTGCGTCGTCACCGTCAGCACGCCGCTCTTGACGAGGCCTGGAGCGATATAGCCGCTATAGAGCAGGTCGTACAGCTCGAAGAAAAAACCCAGACTCAGCAGTACGACGTATTTCCAGATACTCCGCGTGGCGGGCAAACGATCGAGCCTCGCCCCAATGGAGCCGGCATCGAGCGTGGCGTCGGGCAGCATCGCCGCGGAGGTTTGCGGGAGAGGTTGGGTCGAAGCCATAGGGTTCGCGTCTCCTGTGGTTTTGATTGATATGCCGGCCGCGAAGAAGCACGGTGGAGGGAATCTGGATTCTAAATGGCTACTGAGCCGCCCAGTTGGAGATTGCCCACGCAGACGACCCGCGCGCGATCATTTCAGACAGTGCCCGCGGGCTGCTGCTTCCCGCATGCACCCGGACGCAATGCCGCCATCCGCCTCTCGAGCATGTCGTCGAGCCGCTCGACATCGGCGACGATCGCTTGCGCCAGCGCCTGCAGCGGCAGGCCGTCCCGCTCCCGATGCTCCGCTTCGCGGCATGCTCCTTCGAGCACCGATGCGCCGATCAGCCGAATCCCGCCGCGCAGGTGATGCAACGCGGCGCTGAAACGCGAGCGATCGTCGTCGGCAACCGCCTGCCGCAACACGACGAGATCGTCGCGGTTCGCTTTCGCAATCATGCTGAGCAGCTTGATCTCCGACGACGTATCGCCGCCCACGATCCGCTCGATCGCCGAGGAATCGATCCAGCCCTCGATCGTTGCCCGTGCATCGATCGGATGTTGCAGGTGCGCAGGCTGCTGTTCTTCTCCTGGCGACGGCCGCAGCGGCGACGGATGACCGAGCAAGGCCGACAACTGGTTGGCAAGCATGGCGAGCCCCAAGGGCTTCGTGACGCACAGGTCCATGCCGGCGTCGAGCCCCGCGTGCAAGGTTTCCTGTTGCACGTTGGCGGTGCAGCCGATCACGATGGTCCTATCACGGCCCGATGCGGCCTCCGCGGCGCGAAGCTCGCGCGTCAGCTCATAACCGGTCATGTCCGGCATGAAGCAATCGGTCATGACGACGTCGAACTGCCCGGATGACCAACGTGCCAAAGCCTCGCGCGCACCTTCCGCGCAGGTCACGCCGAAACCCAGATACGCGAGCTGACGCGACAGCACGAATCGATTGGCCGGATGGTCGTCGACGATCAACGCCGAGCGGGAGGAGAATGCGTCACGCAAGCTACCGACGGGCTCGGCGTTCAACTCTTGTGCCTTGCCAAGCATGGCGTGAGGCACGCGCAACGCAATGTCGATGGTCGTCCCCTCGCCCGGTGCGCTCGCCAACGTCAACGTGCCGCCCATCAGCTCGACGAGCCGCCGGCAAATCGACAGGCCCAGGCCGCTGCCGCCGAATCGCACGGCGACCGTCGCGTCAGCCTGGGCAAACGGCTGGAACAGCTTCGCCTGGTCTTCCGTCGAAATGCCGATGCCGGTATCGGAGATGCGAAGATCGATGCGAACCTGCTCATGCTCGCGCTCGTCTTGCCGGATCGTGGCGATCAGCGAAACCTCCCCAGCCTCGGTGAACTTCACGGCATTCGACAGCAGGTTGCTCAGAATCTGACGCAAGCGCACGGGGTCGATCAGCGCGCCGAGACGTTGCGGACTGTCGACGTGCACGTTCAAGCGAAGGTGCTTCTGCCGCGCAAGTCCGCCGAACACCGTCGCGACGCTGCGCACGAGCGCGTCGCAATCGGTCGGCTCAGCTGATAATTCGAGCTTGCCCGACTCGATCTTGGACAAATCGAGAATGTCCTCGATCAGCGACAGCAGCGCGCGCGCCGAATCATGCGCCGCGTCGATCGACTCGGACTGCGCGTCAACCGTTCCGCGCGTCTCTCTGAGCAGCTCCAGCACGCCGAGCACCGCATTCATCGGCGTGCGGATTTCGTGGCTCATCGTGGCGAGAAACGTCGACTTGGCCCGGTTCGCATCTTCGGCGGACCGCATCGCAGCCCGCATGTCGGCCTCCGCCGCCTTTCGCCGCCTGATCTGCCTGCGTAGCGCGTGATTCCAAACGAAGAACAGCGCAGCCAGCGACACCGCGCCCAGTATGAGCATCAAAATGAGAGGCCGCCGCCGGTCCCACGTCGTCAGCGCGTGACGCGAGAACTGCCACCGGTTATGCAACTGGTCCATGCGCGTCAGCGGAATCGCGGCCAACGCCTTGTCGAGAATCGCGACGAGCGCGGCGTCCCCAGGCCGGACAGCAAAGGCCACACCGGCATTCGGCATGCCCGTGCGGCCGACGATGGCCAGGCTCGAGCGAAACTGCGTGCTGATGATGTAATTGGCGGTAGCAAGGTTCGTGACCAGCGCGTCGGCCTTGCCCGCCGCGACGAGACTGGCCGCGGACCAAATGTCGTGCGCGGCAACCACCGAGACCCCGAGCCCTTCCAACGCCGTGTTGCGCTTCGTCAGGTGCGGCCCCAATGCAATCTTCATGCCCCGCAGCGACGCCAGGTCGCGGTACTCGCGCCCCGGGCGCGCAACGATCACGTCGGGCGTCGACGAATAAGGCTGCGACCATCGCCAGTCACGCAGTGCCGCTTCGCCGGGCACGGAAGCGATCAGCATCGTCGTGTCGCCCCGGTTCGCGCGCGAAGCATCGATATCGATGTCGGCGAGGACAGGCTGGAATCGCAGGCCCGTTTGCGCGGCGATCAGGTCCAGCAGATCGACGCCGAACCCCATCACCGTGCCATCTTCGTTGTCGATGACGAACGGCGGATGGTCGTGGGTCACCTGGTACTTGACGACCGGGTGCTGCGCGATCCATGCGCGTTCGGCGGGTGTCAGAACCAACGTTCCCTTGAACGCGTAATGTGCGCCGAGCCCCTCCCAACGCGTGCGGATCACGGCCTTGACTTCGCTCGATATTCCGCTCAGCGCGTTGTCCAGCAATTGCACCAACGCCTCGTTGCCGCTTGCGGACGCAAAGCGGAACTCATCGACATGAACGGGCGCAAAATTCGTCACACTGACGTTCAACAGCTGGCGCTGCTCGATCAGATAGCTGATGATCGTCGCGTTACCCAAGCAGGCCTGTGCCTGCCCGAATGCCACCGCGTCGAGCGCGGCCGACAATGACGGCAGCGCCAGCAAGCGCATATCGGGGTAGGCGCGTTCGAGAAAAGCTTCGTTCACCGAACCTTTTTCGTACGCGAGTACATGATCGCCAGCATCAGCGCGAATCGCATAGTTCGGATTGTCCGCCCGTGTCGCAACGACGAACTTGTTGCCCAAATACGGCTCGCTATAGCTCAGACGTGGGCCGTCACGCGAGCGCCGTGCCGCGGTCGCGATGTCGATTCGGCCCTGTTGCAGCGCCTCGATCAATGCGCGACGGTCGGCAAAAGCGGCCACTTCGACGCGCACACGCAGCGCCGCTTCGACGATGCCCAGATACTCGGCAGAAATGCCCTCGTAATTGCCCGCGCCGTCGATCATGTCGAGCGGCCCGGCCTCGTCGGTCGCTACCACGCCTACGCGCAGCACGCCATGATGCCGCGCCAGCCATTCGCGCTGCGTGTTCGACAGACGCAGTGCAGGCACTTCGTCGTGCCAATGCGAGACCAGCTGTATGGCCGGCGCCGGCCACGCCTCGCCCGGTAGGCAAAGCGCCGACGCGACGACCCAGATCCACGCAAGCAAGCTCGATCGGCAACGAATCATCAACGTTCGCTCGTTCGCTAAATGAGGTGATGCGCCTTGGCGAAAGCCGCCAGATCGACGACGTTCGTCAAGCCGAGCTTCGCCAGAATATTGCTCTTGTGCGTGCTGATGGTTTTGTTGCTCAGCGAGAGCGTTTCGCCGATTTCCTTGTTGCTGCGGCCTTGCGCGAGGTAGCGCAGCACGGCGCGTTCGCGCTCCGTCAGCATGGCGAGCGGCCCCTCGGCAGACTCGCCCGCGGCGGCCGCGTTGACGATCGCCGGAAAGCAATTGAATCCCGCTACCGCCGCTCTGGCCGCGCTGGCGATGTGCGACGCATCCTCGCTCTTGCTCACGTAGCCGTTCGCGCCGACCGCCTGGCAGCGCACCGCGTGCAACTCGGGCGGATAGGAAGACATGACGAGAATCTTGACGACGTCGTCGGTGGCTCGCACGCGCCGGATCAGATCGAAGCCGTTGAGACCGGGAATGTCGAGATCGATGATCAACAGATCCGGCCGCAATTCCCGATAGCACTTCAAGCCCTCGCTGCCGTCGTTGGCGGAACCGACGACTTTCATGTCGGGCTCACGCTCGAGAATACTGGTCAGCGCGAAGACCATGGCGGGGTGGTCGTCGACGAGCACGACACGATGCATTGACAACTCCTTTGCAAGAGAACGACTCGAGCGGCCCCGCGCCGGTGATGATGAAGACGTTCGCGGAACGGTAGAGCCGTCATTTTACGATAGCGCACGCGTCAGACGAGCCGTGACCTCGTCCCAAAACTCGTACCGCCCCATCGTGCATCGAGACAGTAGCAGGGTTAGAAGCCAAGACGTCGAGCAACGCGAGCGAGGTCTTCATCGGAAACTTCCCAATTGCGACCCGACCTTACCCAATCGTCGCCTGGGACGTTACGCGCAAAGGGTTATTTTGTGACAATTCCCGTTGTCCGAATCTGCCGATGGACGAGTGCGCCGCAATCACGAAGATGCGGTGCCACCCACCGCTTTTTGCCTGCAAAGCAACCCATGTCCCGTGTACTGATCATAGAAGACGACGAAATTGCCGCCGCCGATATTGCCGCGCCATTGACGGATCGAGGCTTCAGCACCGTATGGTGTCCCGATGGCCGGGAGGGACTGGCGCGGGCAATCAAGGACGAATACGACATCGTCACGCTCGACCGGATGCTGCCGGGAATCGACGGGCTCATGATCGTGACGGCGATGCGCGGCATCGGTGTCCAAACGCCTGTCCTGATGGTGAGTGCGCTCAGCGACGTCGACAACCGTGTGCGTGGCCTGCGCGCAGGTGGCGACGACTACCTGACCAAGCCGTTCGATCCCGACGAGCTGATGGCGCGCATCGAGGTACTGTTGCGCCGCACGCAATCGTCGCCCGCCCCTACCGAGACGGCATTGCAGGTGGGGCCGCTCGCGCTCGATCTGATCACGCGCCAAGCGCGGCGCGACGGCAAGGAAATCACGTTGCTGCCCACCGAGTATCGCGTGCTCGAATTCATGATGCGCAACGCGCACCAGACGATTACACGCAGCATGTTGTTCGAGGCGGTATGGGGCTATCGCTTCGATCCTGGCACGAACGTGATCGACGTTCATATGCGCAGACTGCGGGCGAAGATCGAGCCCACGGGTAGCGCGCCGCTGATCCAGACCGTGCGCGGCTCCGGTTACCGTCTTGCCTGAGGCTCGAATGAAAGCGCTCGCCACCTCACCTGCCAAGGCTCCGCGGCTTGGTCGCTGGCACTCGACGACGTCATGGCTGCTGTCGCTGTACGCCGTCATCTTCTCGCTGTCGGTGCTGCTGCTGCTCGGCTTCATCGGCGGGGCCGTGGTGACCGATATGCAGAGCAAGACGGACGCGGTACTCGGTTGGCAGTTCCTTTACTTCGACGCGCTGCCGGACAGCGCGCTGCGAGACGCGATTGCCGCCCGACTCGAGCGCGAGCATACGCGACCGTCATACGCGGGCACCCGCTTGCACATGAACTACTACGGCCTGTTTGGGCCGGACGGCCGGCATCTCGCCGGCGACATCACGACGCTTCCGTCGGACGTAGCCGCCGTTGCGTCGGGCGAGACGCTCGATCGGACACTGTCGGTGATGCCTGAAGATCAGCCGCCCGTCGTACGCGCCATGGCGCGCAAACGCGCGGACGGAAGCATGCTCGTCATCGCCCGCAGCCTGGCCGCCGTACGGGAATTTCGTAAAACGGTCATCGAATCGCTGATTGGCGGCGGGCTGTTGTGTCTGCTCGCGGGTGTGGCCGGCGGCTACGCGTTGAGTTTACGTTTGCTCCGTCGAGTGAAAGAACTCAGGCGCGTGACCAAGCGCATTTCGCACGGCGATCTCGCGCAACGCTTGCCCGTCGGCGGCCGGGACGAACTCGACATGCTGGCGCAGCTCGTCAATCACATGCTCGACGAAGTGGAGCGGCTGATGAACGAGGTCAAGGTGGCATGCGACGGTATCGCTCACGACTTGCGCACGCCGCTTGCACACCTGCACGGCGTGCTCGCACGCGCCACCGAGCGATCGAATGTGATCGGCGACGAGGCGATGTCGACGCTCATCGCCCGGGCAAGCGTCGAAACAGACAGTCTGCTGGCCCGCTTTCAAGCGATGCTGCGTATCTCGGAGATCGGCGCGTTGCAACGTCAGGGCGGGTTTGCATCCGTGCAGCTCGACACGATCCTCGCGGAGGTAGGCGAACTCTACGAGCCGGTCGCGGAAAACCGGTCAATCGGCTTTGCGATCGAACAGGAGCGGGTAGAGCCGGTTCACGGCGATCGTGCTCTGTTGTTCGAAATGTTCGTCAATTTGATCGATAACGCCATCAAGTTCACGCCCGACGGCGGCACGGTGCGCGTGGTACTCAAGCACACGCCCGCGGGGGCCCGCGTCGACGTGATCGACAGCGGCATCGGCATCGCGCCGCACGAACGCGAGGCCGTCCTGCAACGCTTCTATCGGGCCGACAGCGCGCGCCACATCGCGGGTTCGGGGCTGGGGCTCAGCGTCGTATCCGCCGTAGCGAGACTGCACGACTTTTCGATCCGTATCGAGGACGCGGCACCCGGTACGCGCGTGACGGTCGAATCGTGGTGCCACACGCTCGCGTAACCGCGACCTCCCGAGCGACTGAACCACTTGACGATAGCAGGAACACCTTCGAATGCGCACACTGTTCATCTCCCGCCGGCAGCCAGAGTCCGACTGGCTCGAACACGCACTGCGTGAAAGCGCGCACAGCGTACAACGCATCGAAGAAATCCGTGACGGCGTTTTTCTCGCCGGGCAGGAATATTTCAATTTCCTCATCGTGATGGCGCTCGAGCCGTCCACGTATCCGTCTCTGCTTGCCGCCGTGGAGCCGCTGTCGGTCGCCGGTCGCGGCGCCATACTGGTTGCCCTGCTGGGGCCCTCCACCGCTCGTGATCGCTCACGCATACTGCGTGCGGGCGCGGATGCCTGCTTCAGCCAGCCGCATTCGTTTCTCGAGTTGCACGAGCACCTGCAAGCACTGCGCCGCCTGCGCCTCGCGCAGAATCGTGACGCCGGCATCGCGCAACACGATTTGCTCGAACTCGATGCGAAGACGCGCGAGCTCCGGTCTGATGACCGGCGTATCGCACTGACGCAGCGCGAATTCATGGTGATCGAATGCCTGTTGCGCGAGCCGGGTGTCCCCGTGTCGCGCGCGCAGTTGATCGGTTACGCATGGCCCGAATCGGACGATGCGGACCCGGCCAGCGTCAATTTCATCGTGTCCCGGCTGCGTCGCAAGCTCGCGCGCGACCTGCCGCGGGTGAGGATCGACACGGTCAGCCATCACGGGTACCGCATCGTGCTGCTGCCGCCGCCTCCCGCCACACGGCGCTCGGAATATCGGCAGCCCACGCATGCGTGAGCCCCGCCTTACGGATTCTTGTAGAGGGTGGTGTTCAGACGCTCGAGCGAACCGTCCTGTTCGGCTTGAACGAGCTCTTGATAGACTTCGGCACGCGTCTTCCCCTTCAACGTATCGCCATACGGGACCGCCGCGGCGTCAGCTTGCGCCTTCGTCACGGCGGTGCCTTGGACGGCTGCCTGGGGCGCTTGATAGAGGCCGCCCTCCGATTGAGCGAACGCGGCGGTCGACGTAGCGGCAGCAATGACGGACAGGGCGATCATCATCTTTTTCATGATATGGAATCCTAAACGTTAGTTGAAGAAATAACCGGATTCGAGAGCAGGAAGATCGGCTTCCCGATTCGGTTGATAGTGAGAATAAGCGTCGGCCCGCTGCGGGCACGTGAGCCGAACATTAAAAAAAATTTAGAGGGTGGGTGACGAAGCACTCGCCGGTTCGGTACGAGGGGCCGACCAGCCACCTCCGAGTGCCTCGATCAGGCCAACCGAGGCGAGCAGACGGCGTGTCTTCAATTCGACGGTTACCGTCTGGGCTTGCAGTTGGGTGGTTTGTGCCGTCACGACGTCGAGATAGCTGACCGCGCCGTCACGGTAGCGCGACATCGACAGTCGCAATGCCTGGTTCGAGGCATCGAGCGCTTCCTGCTCGCGTTGCGCCTCGTCGCCGAGATGCTGCCCGAGCGCGAGGTTGTCTTCGACTTCCCGGAATGCGTTCAGGACGGTCGCCTTGTACTTGGCACCATTCTCCGCGAGCTCGGCGCGCGCACGATCCGTGACTGCGCTGCGCAGGCCGCCGTCGAACAACGTCAGCGCCAGCTGCGGCCCAAGCGACCACAGCTCGTTGGGCGCCGCAAGCCAGGGAGACAGCGTGGCGCTTTGGAATCCGCCTGCGATGCCCAGCGTCAGGTCGGGAAAGAACGCGGCCCGCGCGACGCCGATCTGTGCGTTTGCGGCCGCGACGCGACGCTCGGCTGCGGCGATGTCGGGCCGTCGCTCGAGCAGTGCGGCCGGGACACCGACTGGAATCGCGGGCAAACGAGCCTCGATGGCCGCGCGCTCGACCGCGAAGGTCGAAGCCGTCTCGCCGACGAGCGCAGCGATTGCGTGCTCGCTGAGCGCACGGCGGGCCTTCAGATCGTCGTCCGCCGCGCGTGCCGATGCCAGCTGTGCCTGGGCGCGAGAGACGTCCAGTGCCGAGTCGATGCCGGCAGCATGACGGTTCATCGTCAATCGAAGCGCTCGCTCGTATGCGGCGACCGTATCCTCGAGCAGGGACTGTTGCTCGTCGAGCCCGCGCAGCGTGAAATACGTCTTCGCCAGCGTAGCCTGGAGGCTGAGCCGCACCGAGGCAAGATCGGCGGCGGCCGCGTCCGCGTCTGCCCGCCCCGCCGCGACTTCGTTACGCACCTTGCCCCACAGATCGAGGTCATAGGAGAGCGCGAGCCCAAGTGTGTGAGAGCCGTAGACATTCGGCTGGCCCGTGCCGCGCAACGGCTTACCCGCGGACTGACGATTGAGCGTCACGTCGGCGCCCGAGCCAAGCTTCGGATACCAGCCTGAGCGAGCTTGTGCCAAATAAGCCAGCGCCTCGTCGTGGCGTGCGAGGGCCGCGGCCAGATCGGGGTTGGCCGTCCCAACGCGAGTTTCGAGGCCATCGAGCACCGGGTCCTCGTAGATCGACCACCAGGCATCGCGCGCAATGCGGTCCGCCGGCCGAGCCGTTTGCCATTGACCGCCCTCCTTGAAAGTGGCGGGCACCGAGACGTCCGGCACCCGATAGGTGGGTGCCCATGAGCACGCACTCAAGCTGAAGACCGTCAGGACAGCGAGCGCGAGACGAGCGCGGGGATCAGACATGAGCCCGTTCCTCCTTCGTCGCCAGTTGCACGCGATCGCCGGACGCGAGCGAGTCGGGTGGGTTGTCGATGACCCGGTCCTGCGCATCGAGGCCGGAGGCGATTTCCACCTGGGAGCCGAAGTCGGTGGCCACGGTGACGGGCTTGAGCGTGACACGGTCGTCGCTACCGACGACCGCCACTTGCAAGCCGGCTTTGCGGAAGATCAGCGCGCTCGCCGGAATACGCATGGCGTTCGCATCGGACGGCAGCGAGAAGCGCACGCTCGCGTATTCGCCTGGCAGCAGTTCGCCGGCGGCATTGTCGACGAGCAATTGGGCGAGCAAGGTGCCCGATGACGAAGCGATCGATCCATCGGTGGACGTCAACGTCGCCGAGAATGTCTTGCCGGGGCGCTCGGGCACGGTCAGCGTCACGGTCATGCCCGGCTTGATCGACGTGGCGAGCTGCTGAGGCACGTTCACATAGAGACGCAGCCGACGCGAGTCGGATACCGTGAACAGCTCACGCCCTTGGTCGGCGCCGGTATCGATGAGTGCGCCGACATCGGTTCGCCGAGCCGTCACCGTGCCATCGAACGGCGCGGTGATGCGCTTGAACGACTCGAGCGCTTCGAGGCGTCGCACGTTGGCCTCGTTGGCTGCGACGTTCGCCCGCTTGGCGACGAGGTCTGCGCACTTCTCGTCAGCCTCTTGCTTCGAAACCGAATCGGTGTCGAGCAGTTGCTTCCAGCGCCGCGCCGTCGTCTCCGCAAGCTGCTCGTTGGCAACCGCGTTGCGCAGATCGGCCCTGGCTTGTTGGAACTGCTGGTCGAGCTCCGGCGTGTCGATGACGGCGAGCAGCTGGCCTTGCTTCACCGACGCGCCGATATCGGCGTACCACGTCTTCAGATAGCCGGGCACGCGCGCATAGATCGCCGCATTGACGAACGCTTCGAGCCGTCCGGGCAATTCGAGCGGCTGCGCTGCGCCCGAGCGCACGGGCACGTGCGCGGCGACCGTGGGAATGGCCAGCTCGGCGGCGGCGGCCGCGAGTGTGCTCTTGGCGTGGACCCGGCTAGCGATGCCTGTGGTAACGATCAATGCAGCTACGACCACGACGCTGATGGTGGTGTACTTGAAGCGAGCAGGATGCTTGCGCGCAGCGAAGTCGATTTCAGAGGACATGAGTAGCTCCTGGTTCGGAAACGGGCGATGAGTGGGAGGCGTCGCTCTTGCGATGCACGAGGCTGAAGACGATCGGAACGAGGACGAGCGTGGCGATCGTGGCGCAGACGAGACCGCCGATCACGGCGCGTCCGAGCGGCGCATTCTGTTCGCCGCCTTCGCCGAGGCCGAGCGCCATCGGCGCCATGCCGATGATCATCGCGAGCGCGGTCATCAAGACCGGGCGAAAGCGTGTCGCGCCCGCTTCCATGGCGGCCTGCAACGCGTCGCAGGTGACGGCGAGCCGTTCGCGCGCGAAGCTGACGACGAGGATGCTGTTCGCCGTGGCCACGCCCATGCACAGGATCGCGCCCGTCAACGCGGGAACGGAAAGCGGCGTCTGGGTCGTGAACAGCATCCAGACGATCCCCGCCAGCGCGGCGGGCAGCGCGCTGACGATGACGAACGCATCCGCCCAGGAATGGAAGTTGACGACGATCAGCAGGTAGACGAGCACGATCGCGGCGACGATGCCGAGCAGCAGTCCGGTGAAGGCGTCGTTCATCGTTTGCACTTGCCCGCGCAGGGTCACGGTCGACCCATTCGGCACCTGCTTGGCCATCGCATGGATGGCACGCTCGATATCGGCAGAAACGGCGCCGAGATCGCGGCCTTGCGTCGTGGCGAACACGTCGATGACGGGTGCGATGTCGTAGTGCGAGATGACGTTGCTGCCGACGCCCCGCTCGATGGAGGCAATGCCGCCAAGAACCTGGCGCGCGCCGCTCTTGGCCGTCACGGGCAAATTGCGCAGTTCGGAGAGCGTCGTCACGCGGTGTTCCGGCGTTTGCGCGACGACCGGATACGACACGCCGGATTTGGGATCGAGCCAGAATGTCGGCGACACCTGGCTCGTGCCCGACAGGCTCGCGACGAGCGCGTTGGTGACGTCTTGCTCCGTGATGCCGAGCTGATCGGCACGGGACCTGTCTACGGAGACCGTCAGGTTCGGGTAGGCGGGCACCTGTTGAATGCGCGCATCCGCGATACCGGGCACGCTCTTGATGCGTCGCAGGAGCTCAGTGGCGTACCGGCGGTTGCCGCCTTGGTCGGGGCCCGCAACCTGAATATCGATCGGGGCGGGCGCACCGAAATTCAGAATCTGACTGACCATGTCCGCCGGCAGGAAGGCGAACGTGACGCCCGGAAACGCGCGCGTCAGCGTCTCCCGCAGCCGGCTCACGTAGTCGGCCGTCGGCGCGTGATCGCGCGTCAGCGAGATCGTCACGTCGCCGTCTTGCGCACCGGTGGTGCCGCTGTTGTTGTAGCTCTGGTTGATAGCGCTGAAAGGCAGACCGATGTTGTCGACGATGCTCGCCAGCTGCTGACGCGGGATCGTCTGTCGCACCGTCTGCTCGATCTGATCGAACAGCGCGGCCGTCTCCTCGATGCGCGTACCGATCGGCGCACGCACGTGCATCACGATGGCCCCGGCATCGATTTGCGGAAAGAAGTCCTGGCCCAGCCAGGGCACGAGCAAGGACGAAAGCGCGACGACGATGATGAAGCCGGTGACGACGGGCTTGCGACGCGCGAGCGCATGCGAGAGCGTCGCGACGTAGGCATGTCGCAGACGCTCGAAGCGCGCCTCGAAAGCTCGCTGAAAACGCACGAGCGGATTGCGCGAGGGCGCTGGCGCGCCCGGCGCGCGATCGTGGTGAACGTGCGGACGCAGCAGGTAATGCGCCATCATCGGCACGAACGTGCGCGACAGGAGGAACGATGCCACCATCGCGTAGATGACCGCCTTGGCCATCGGCACGAACAAAAAGTTCGCGATACCGTGCAGGAACAGCATGGGCACGAACACGATGCAAATACACAGCAGCGAAACGAAGGCCGGCATGACGATCTGCTTCGCGCCGTCGATGATCGCGCTATGCACGTCTTTACCGTGCTCGAGGTGCCAATTGATGTTCTCGATCGTGACGGTCGCGTCGTCGACGAGAATGCCGACCGCCAGCGCGAGCCCGCCGAGCGTCATCACGTTGAGCGTCTCCCCCTGAGCCGCCAGCGCGGCAATCGCGGCGAGCACCGCAAGGGGAATCGACGATGCGATGATCAGCGTCGAGCGCGCACTGCCGAGAAACAGCAAAATCATCAACGATGTGAGCGCGGCCGCGATGATGCCTTCGCGCGCGACACCGCTGACGGCGCCTTTGACGAACGTCGACTGATCGCCCATCGTGACGATCTTGACGCTCGGCGGCAGCGTTTCCTGAATGCGCGGCAGCCGCGCCTTCACGCCATTGATGATGTCGAGCGTCGAGGCCGAGCCGGTCTTCAAAATGGTCATGAGCACGGCGCGGTGACCATCCACGCGCACGACGTTCATTTGCGGCGGATAGCCGTCGCGCACGTGCGCAACATCGCGCATGTAAATGGTCGCGCCGTTGACCGTCTTGATCGGCAGCGCGTTGAACTCCTCGACGGCGCGAGGGCTGTTGTTGAGCTCGACGTTGTATTCGAAGCGGCCGATTTTCTGCGTGCCCGCGGGAATGATCTGATTCTGTGCGGCCAGCGCTTGCGCGACGTCCTGGGCGGAAAGGCCTTTCTCCTGCAAGGCCTGCGGATCCAGATCCATCTGGATCTGCCGGTTCTTGCCGCCGTAAGGGAACGGTATGCCGACCCCCGGCACGCTGAGCAACGCCGGCCGGATGAAATTCGTCGCGTAGTCGCCGAGCTTCTGCTCGTCGAGCGTGTCGCTGGTCACGGCCAGCTGCAATACCGGCACGGTCGACGCGCTGTAGTTCAGAATCATCGGCGGTGTCGTACCGGGCGGCATTTGCTTCAGCACGGTCTGCGAAATGGACGTGACCTGGGCGGTTGCCGTGCGGATATCGACGGTCGGCTGAAAGAAGATCTTGACGACCCCGCTGCCGCGGAACGATTGCGATTCGATGTGCTGCACGTCGTTGACCGTCGTGCCGAGCACGCGCTCGTAGTACGTCACGATGCGCCCCGACATGCTCTCGGGTTCGAGGCCCGTATAGCTCCACACGACGCTGACGACGGGAATGCGGATGTCGGGGAAGATGTCCGTCGGCGCACGCAGGATCGCAAGCAAGCCGGCGATGACGATCAACATCGCCAGCACGATGAAGGTGTAGGGCCGGATCAGGGCTAACCGGACTAATTTCTGCATGTTGGGGTTCCAGTCGGAGATGCTGGGCGATCCACGCGGGCATGGCGTGCCCATGCCCGGAAGCGAAAGTCCGCGCGGACGAGGCGGAACGAATTTCTTGAGCGGGAGCCGGTGATGTCCGCAACACCTTCGGCATCGCGGTGCGCCAACGTGGGATGAAAGCGAAACGCGCGGCGGCTGCCGCACGTTTCAGTGTGCTTCGGCCGCAGGCCTGGACGATGCGGACGGCTTGCAATCGACCGCGTAGGCTTGCCATAGCCGGCGCCGAGCCGCTTCGAAATTGCTCGGATACGGATCCTCATCGGAGTCGTAGCCGAATGCCTGCAACTCCACCTGCTCGTTCACGACCTGGTCGTGCGTCGGTGAGCCGCGAGGCTTGACGAACGGGTAGTCGTTACACTGCTGCGGCGTCAGCTTCGGGGTGGCGAATACACCGGCGCTTGCGAGCACGAAGCCAACCCCGGCCACGAATCGAATGACATGGTTCATCTAGCGCTCGCTATAGGCATCGGGGGTTGAAGATGCCTTCGAGGATAGCGAGCGAGCACCTATGTGCAGGTGTGCGAAACATTAAACATGTTTCATTTTTTCGCTGCCCACCGCCGCCGCTAACAGCTACGCAAGCGTAACTCGGTCCCAATACTGACTGCAGCCAATTCACTCGGCATACCGACCGATAGAGTCGTCGCCGGCTTCGTGAAGCCGAGAGCAATTCGATCACGGCCGACGAGCACGCCTATCCACGCAGTTTCAGCATTCCTTGGAAAGGATCAATGCCGACCTATATCCGTCTCCGACAGAGGCCTGTCATATGGCTCATTTCTGTCGTGTCGTGCCTGATGTCCCTATCGAGCGCGCATGCAGCCACATTTCTCGCTAGCAGCGAGACGAGCGAAGGCGGGGACGTCGTCGAGCAAATCGCCAGCACGACTGTGTTCCCCAAGTTCGAAGGCACACCGCCGAGCTCGGCCAAATTGGCGCTGACACCCGTCCAGCTGGCATCGTTTCGCGTCGTCAGGGAGCTCGTCAAGATCGACAACGACAGCAACGGCTTCTTCGTCTTCGACGCCGGCCCCAATTACATGATCGATGGAGCGATCGATGGTGACCTACTGCGACTCAACTATCGGGGCCCGTTCCCCCACGACACGCCACACGCCGACGCGCTGAAAATAACGGACCTCGGCGTCATTGGCAGCCGGCCGACGCGGAACTGGGCATACGCCGTGCCGCTGGTGCACCCGGTCCCCAAGACGGGGTATCTGCTCGTCACGGCCTTTATCGTGCCGCGTGTTGCCGACGATCCGGTTCGCAAGTCCTATGACGACATCGTCATCTCAGTGTCAGAAGCGCAAGTGCTGGATCAACACATCGTCGCCGGAAAGATGCTGGCCCGCCCGTTCACCCTCAAAATAAGCGCGTCCGCGATGGCACGATGGAAGACTGCACCCATTCTCGTCACCGGCGACGATCGCGGCGAGCCAATCACTGACAAGCTTGCGCTCGCGGAGCAACACTCGATCGCGTTCGACGAGTCGGACCTGAATAAACACCGCGAGCGGCGCTGCTTCGAGGATTGGCTGCAAAGTGTGTACAGCCTCGGCGCCTGGGCCCTTGAAAGGCTGCACGGCTCGCCGAGCGCTTGCGCAAGCGGGCCTGCCCACGCACTGAGCGCGCCGCAGATCCCGATCACGCCCACGCCCGAGCCGCCGCCCAACGTCGATCTGACCGTCTATGAAAGCACCGAGATCGGCGGGACGGACATCGCCGACTTCGAGCTCGCGATGGGCCTCACGTTCTGCGGCATGTCGCCGCTTCCGTCGACTTCTCCCGACGCTTGCACGCTGCGCGACCGCGAAGCCATCGAGGCGATCGGGGAGTTGTCCCCGCTCACGCTGGCTTCGCTTATCGAACGTATCGACACCTACGACAGCGGCACGCAGCCATCGGGCTCGGCACTGCGGCTGACCACAGGTAACGCGACGCTCGACACGTGGCTCAACGAAAGCCCCGAACGTGCGCGTAACGCGCTCGATAGCGCCGCCGCCATCGCTCGCGCCTCCGACACGAGGATGCAGCCGAGCGAGCCGCTCAACCTGCGCAAGCGGCGCGACAAAGTGATCAAAGCGAGCTGCGCGGAGTACAAGGTCCATCTCGATTCCATCGATGAAGGATGGGAGTGCGTACAAAAGGCGAAAGCGAAGCGAGGCATCACGACCCCTCGCATTGCCGTAACGCCGCAGCTTCAGCGGGGCGGTGTTTATGCCTTGCGCGGCAGCGGGCTCGAGTTCGATCGGCTCGTCAGAGCGTGGAGGAATGCCGGCCTGAGCTTGCCGCCCGGCATGTCGTCCGCGGAGTTCGCGAATCTCACCTATGCGATCGCGCACGACGGGGCGATGTCGGGCGACAATCTCGGCATCGTCTATCTGAACGATCCTGACGATCGCGCTCGCACACGGCGTTTCCCCTACGGCGTCAGCCATATCCTGGCGCCTGGGGCCGGTGGCGGCGATAACGCAGGCCATCGCGGCGACTGGCTCCACCTGCGGGGCTTGTCGGTCTCGTCGCAGGATGTGCTTGCCCGGGTCATCATGGCGGCCTTGACCGATGCCCATGCCGAGTACCGGCAGGAACGCTCCCGCAACGGCAATGTCGTGCGCACTTATCGCCGCTTCATCTATCGCAGCGACGACGCCGACTATGTCATCTCCAACGTGAGGATCGTGCTCGGCCACAACGGCATGGTCATTACCGCGTATCCGCTGTCGCACGCGCAAGCATTGCAGATCCGGCCGGATCTCTGACGCGCGATTGCCTCACGTGATCAGGCGAGACGCCGTTTCCGAAACTCATGCCCGGGCGGCGCGGGGCGACCGCAGCGTCCGACTTCTACGCTACCCTCGCCCCACCGAGCATCAGAACATGTTGCGCAGACCAATGGCGACACCGACGTTATTGGTACGACCGACCGTGTCGATCGCGCCGGTGTTTCGATTGGTCACACCCGGGTAGTCTGCCGCAAATGCGCCATTGCCATGCGCGAAATCCGCCGTGCCGTAGATCTCCGTGCGCTTGGACAGCGAGTATTCGGCCAGAACGGTAGCGGAGTAGTTGATCCCTGAGCCGAGCGTGCCGTCCAGCCGTTCGGCGTTGCGAGTGTGACCGTAGTAACCGGCCACCGTGATCAACAGGGGGTTGGTCGCTTGCCAGTGGGTGCCCACGTAAAAGGTATCGTCGATTCGATTAGGACTCCTCCCCGGCAATGTCGGCGCGCCAGCCTGCTGCATGTTGGCATCGGTCATGCCGGTCTGATCCTGCGAGTGCACCCAGCCGGCCAAGAGGCTCACAGTAGGGGTGAGCTGATACTTGCCGCTGATGTTCAGCAGATTGAACTTCGCTCCGTTCACCGGGCTGCCGCTCGTGGTGGACGCTACGTCGTTCTGTTGAAAGCCGGCATTGATGCTGGCCGGTCCGTACACATAGGTGAGCTGTACGGCGTACATCGAACCGAGGCCCAGCGCGCCAGCCTGATTTCCGAAGCCGTACATGGCATCGATGTTCAACCCACCGAATGTCGCGTTGTACTTGACCGAGTTGTCGACGTACAGGAACTGGCCGACGCCGTTCCACATCCAGCTGTCCTGCCAGTAGTTGCCGACCATCATCGGGTCGAACACGTTACCCATCGTGTCAAGGAGCGGCGCCTGATTGTTGCCGAACGTCAACGTGCCGTATCGATTGCTCGAAAGACCGACGAACGCCGTTCGGTTGAACAGCGTGTTAGGAGAACTCATTTTCCCATTGCTGACGTTGAAGCCGTTTTCGAGCTGGAATACCGCGGACAGTCCGCCACCGAGATCTTCTTGGCCCTTCAGACCCCAGCGGCTGGTCGTTACCGGGCCGCTCGTCATGCCGAGGACGTCTTTGCCATCCGGGCCGGCATTCGTTTGGTATCGGATTGCGGTATCCATGATGCCGTACAGCGTGACTGAACTTTGTGCGAATGCGGACGATGCGGTAATAGCGAAGAGTGCGCCGACGGCGCTGTACATATAAGCCTTCTTCATTAGCTGGTTGTCTCCCTCAAATTGACGATCGTACTTGGCTCAATTCGAAAAAGGCGGCCGCGGAGAAGTGGCGGCGCAAATTCGGACAACGCCTAATTCGCTGCTTCAAATCGCCGCACACGTAATTCCTGGTGTTAGCTAGCTGGTTATTGCGCTAAATATTCTATAACATTCGGCCTGGTTTTCATTCCGCTTACTCTACGCCGCGCATGCTGTATCGACATCGCTCCCTGACCGCCTGGCTGGGCCTGCTGGCGATCTGGCTCGCGATCGTCGGGCCGGTGGCGTCGCAATGGCGGGTCGCCCAGGCAGCCGCACCCGATACGGCCGTCTGCAGTGCAGAGCACGGCGAGCCTGAGACCACCTCACCCACTTCAGGCAGCGGGCATCACGCACTGCATCTCGACGCGTGCGGTTACTGCAACCTCTTCACGCACAGCCCGGCGATCGGCGGCTTGTCCGCCGTGCCGGAGCTCACCGCGTCACTCCCGATCGCGTCGTCCGTCATGCCTGCCGGCATTACGGCGAGCGTCGAACGCTATACGCGCGCCTATCCGCGCGCGCCGCCCGGAAACGCCTGACGCGTTTTCCTCTGTTTCGTCTTTCGCCTCCTATCCGTGCGATCCACCGTCGATCGCGTGGAGGGCGTTTCTCGGGCTATCAATCATGAATTCTCTCCAACTGCACGCACGCTCCGCCCGTCGCAATGACAGCAAGAAGCGTGTGCTTCTAATGTTGAAACTGACGGTGCATACGTTGGCCGCGAGCGCGCTGACCGCAGCCGGTGTCGCTCCAGAGGCTGCACGCGCAGCCGATGCGGAGCCAGCAGCGCAAACCGGCGCGGTGACGACGCTGCCGCCGATCGAAGTCGTCGCGTCGCCGCTGAGGACGCCGCTCGTCGTCGTCACCGATCCGAAGACACCGCGCCAGCCGCTGCCCGCCAGCGACGGCGCGGACTATCTGAAGACGATCCCCGGTTTTGCGGCGATCCGCAGCGGCGGCACGAATGGCGATCTGGTACTGCGTGGCATGTTCGGCTCGCGGCTGAACATTCTCGCGAACGGCGCGCCGACGCTCGGCGCGTGTCCGGGCCGGATGGACGCGCCGACGTCGTACATCGCACCTGAAAGCTATGACAAGGTCACCGTCATCAAGGGGCCGCAAACGGTGTTGTACGGGCCCGGCACGTCCGCGGGCACGATTCTCTTCGAGCGCGACACGAAGCGCTTCGACAAGTCCGGCATGCGCTTCGACGGAAGCCTCGTCGGCGGCTCGTTCGGCCGCAACGACCAGAACGTCGACGTGACGGCCGGCACGCCGGACTTCTACGGCCGCGTAACCGCGAATCATGCGCACGAGCAGGACTACAAGGACGGCAACGGCCACACGGTGCCGTCACAGTGGGACAAATGGAACGCCGACACCGCATTGGGTTGGACGCCGGACGCCAACACACGTGTCGAATTGACGGCCGGTACCGGCGACGGCTACGCGCGCTACGCGGGTCGCGGCATGGACGGCGTGCACTTCCGCCGCGAAACCTTCGGCCTGTCGTTCGACAAGCAGCACATCGGCAAGATCCTCGACCGGATCGAGGCACGCGTGTACTACAACGAAGCCGATCATGTGATGGACAACTACACGCTGAGGCAGCCCGATCCGACGAGCGATATGCCGATGCCGATGGCGTCGGACGTCCGCCGCCGAACGTTCGGCGCACGCACGGCGGCCACGCTGCGCTTCGGCAACGATTTCAAGTTCGTTGCAGGCGTCGACGCGCAATCGAACCAGCTTGCTTCGCGCTCGGCGATGGGGTCGCAGAACTATGCGGACCTGCCTTGGGATCCGCGGGCGACGATGTGGAACATGGGCATGTTCGGCGAGTTGACCTGGTATGCGACCGAAGCGTCGCGCGTGATCGGCGGCGCGCGCGTCGACTATGCGAGTGCACGTGACAAACGGGAGACGACCGACGACATGATGGGCGGGACGAATCCGACGTTCGATAACGACCGCTCGCGCGTGCTGCCGAGCGGCTTCGTCCGCTATGAGCATGACCTCGCATCGTTGCCGGTCACGTGGTACGCTGGTATCGGTCATGCGGAGCGCTATCCCGATTACTGGGAGTTGTTCTCGGCCGACAGTGGCCCGGCCGGATCGGTCAACGCGTTTTCGGCGCTCCAGCCGGAGAAGACCACACAGCTCGACATCGGCGCGCAGTACAAGACCGACAAGCTCGATGCATGGGTCTCGGCGTATGCAGGCTACGTGCAGGACTTCATTCTGTTCAACTACATGAACGGCATGATGGGCCAGACGACGCAGGCGACCAACGTCAACGCGCAGATCATGGGCGGGGAGGCTGGTGTGGCATGGCGGCCGGCCGCGCCGCTGCGCGTCGAGACATCGATTGCCTATGCGTGGGGACGCAACACGGCGACCGGTGATCCGCTACCGCAAATCCCGCCGCTCGAAGCGCGTTTCGGACTCGAGTACACGCGCGGTGCATGGTCGGCTGGCAGCCTATGGCGAGTCGTTGCGCCCCAGCATCGCTATGCGCTGAACGAAGGCAACGTGGTCGGCAAGGACTTCGGTTCGAGCGCGGGCTTCGGCGTGCTGTCGCTGCATGCGCAGTACAACGTCAGCAAGGCCGTGCAGATTTCCGTCGGCGTCGACAACGTGCTCAACAAGGCCTATACGGAGCACTTGAACCTCGCCGGCAACGCCGGCTTCGGCTACTCGGCGAACACGCCGGTGACCGAGCCGGGACGTACCGCGTGGGTGCGCGTCAGCGCAAAGCTGTAAGTGGCACGCCTACTTCGTAGGCAATCACGCAATCGACCTGCCGTCAAACGGCAGGTCGTCCAAAAATTCACGCCGCTCCACCTCTCCCTCCCCAAGCCGTGGCCGCGAACTCCATACTGCGCAAGCCTTCTTTGCTCAGATACAGGGCGCCTCGTCGCACAGATAAATCTTTCTCTAGCGTCAGCCCGGCACGGCGATATTGAATTGCGTCCCTGGCACCCACACCCAGGAAGCAACAACTTTCGCCCCGGCAGGCCCTGCACTCGTGACATGGACGACGTTCGCCGGAATTTGGTACGTCTCGCCTGCGTGAACGACTTTCACTGGTTGCCCCTCTATCTGCACGCTCAGTTCGCCTTCGAGCACATAGCAAACCTCAGGGCCGGTTGCCTTATGCTTGGGCTTTACGGCATTAGGGGGAAATTCGGATATACCCATGCCCATCTCCCGGCCCGCTCCTGGTACCGCAACTCTTTGCAGAACGACGGTCTCCTTGGCATCCGGCACTTTTCCTGCAGCCTGGACCGAGTGCGCGACCAGGGCGGCGAACAAGCCAATAACAACGCTACGATAACGATTCATATCTACTCTTCCTCCTTTTACCGTTCGCCTGCGGTAAGGTTGGTAAGAATCTTGTATGCCATGGCAACGCGTTCTTCGATCGGAAAATTCTTGTTGGCGAGGATGACGATGCCCAGCCGCTTTTCTGGAACGAATGCGACATACGCCCCGAAACCGTTGGTCGAGCCGGTCTTGTTGATCCACGCATCGCTGCTTGGAGCCTTGGGCGGTGTGATTCGCGTCGCAGGAATCGCGTTGAAAATCACGTGCGGCGAATTTCCTTCAAGCAGCGTCTTCAACGCCACCGGATACGGGTATTGCTCCCATATCAAGTCCTGCGTCATCGGTCCCGCCGTGAAGTAGCCGGTGTGCGTAGCCGTGACCGCACGCTGAAGCTTCGCGTCCAGCTCGATCATGCTCATGTTCGCTTGCATGAAACGGATCATGTCGGCGGCCGTCGTTTTGACGCCGTAGGCTTCGGCCGACAGAACACCCGGCGACATGCGGACCGGCGCGCCTTGCTTCGTATAGCCTTGCGCGTAATCAGGCTTCCTCGCCGCGGGGATGTCGATATAGGTGTGCCTCATGCCGAGCGCCGGAAACAGTTGTTGTTCCATCGACGACGTAAAGTCGCGCCCCATGCTCCGCGCCGTAACCGAACCGAGCATCCCGATTCCGAGGTTCGAGTAGGTTCGATACGTTCCCGGCTCATAGGTCGGCTGCCACTGCTTGAGATAACCGATCAGCTGTTCGTTATCCTTGACGTCATCGGGTACTTGCAGCGGAAACCCTCCGGGCGTGTGCGTGCCCAGCTCGAGCAAGCTGACCGCACCGAACTTCGACTCACGCAGCGCCGGCACATATTTGCCGGTCGGGTCCGATAGCGAAAGATCACCGCTTACCTGCGCATACGACGCGAGCGTCGCCGTCAGCGTCTTGCTGACGGAACCGAGTTCGAACAGCGTGTCGTCCGTGACCGGCTGTTTCGTTTCCGTCGATGCCACACCGTAGTTGAAGACGTAATGCTTGTCCCCCACGACGATGCCGACCGCCATGCCCGCAATGCTGTTCTTTGCGATCACCGGCTGGATCGTGGCGTCTACGGCTTGTCTGAGGTCGGCTTGCCGGTCGTCGGCCGCACAGCTGGCCGTCGTGGCCACGCATGCGGCAAACAGAGCGGTCGTGATAAGGCGTCTGGTTCCACGCTTCACTTTTTGGATTCCCTTCTGTAGATGTCGGTTGATCGGAGTAGGGACGGAATATCCCCCTATCTCAAATCACTGACAAACGACGATTACTTGCCGAAGGGTAAAGAAAATCTTTTGAAGCCGGGTGCGGGGGCGTACAAGCCGACGCCCCCTTTCGCCGCGACCTCAGTGCGCGACGCTTCCCGGCCCTCCCCTTATGAAAGCGCGTCGAACGGTGCACGACTCTTTTCGCGCGGCATCAAAAGCAGAGTTTTTTTTACGACATTTTTCCTTGCGACGCGCGACGGCCCACCTCTAGACTGCGGGCAACTGACGAGGTCTGGAGAAAGCCATGCCGAAACAAGTCTCGAGAACCGCTCGATGCGCACGCGAGGCGACGCATCGTCGCGCTGTCAGCCGCGTGGTGTTGAGGCGCTTCGATCCCGCACGCGATTCATACGATCGCCTGACTACGCTGCTGCATCGGGCGTTCGCGCCGCTCGTCGCGATGGGTTTCAACTGCAAGAGCGCGAGTCAGCCTCCGGACGTGACACAAGCGCGCGCGCAAGCCGGCGAATGCTTCGTCGCCGTCTGCGATGGCCAGGTAGTCGGCACCCTGACGCTCTGTGCGCGCAAGCCCGACTCCCCTTGTACGTACTACCGCAATTCCGACGTTGCAACGATCCACCAATTCGGCATCGATCCGCGCTGGCAGAGCCGCGGCATCGGCAAAGCCCTGCTAGCGTTCGCCGAACGCTGGGCCGCGATGCACGGTTTCGCACGGCTCGCACTCGATACGCCCCATTCGGCAGCTCATCTGGTTTCCTTCTATTTGCGGCGCGGCTTTCGCCTCGTCGACGTCGTGCGCTTTGCGGGACGATGCTACGAGAGCGCAGTCCTCAGCAAGCCATCGATAGCCTCCGCCCCGCTCGCCGAAATCGCGAGCGATACCCGACCTCGCTACGCCCTTCCGTCTACCGCCTGCACTGCATGACGCACGGCGACAAGCGCCAGCCCTCCGACTCGACCGAAAACGCGCGCCACGCCCCCCGCGGCGTTAACCCGATTTTTACGCGGCTGCAACGTCTCTTGTCGTTGAATTGACCTTGCATGGTCTTCAATACGGACAAGAACGCATGGAGAAGAGGCGCAAGCCTCGATGCGGCGGCCGCGGGAGAAACCATGTTCGCCAATTCAGCTCTTCAGATCGCGCTTTTTCTTGCCGTATTGACCGCGCTGACAAAACCGCTCGGGCTCTATATGGCGCGTGCCGCCGACGGCAAGATACCGTTCGTCTCGCGCGTGGTGCGGCCTCTGGAAATGGCGATCTATCGGCTCGCGGGCGTGGACCCGGCGAAAGACATGAATTGGAAGACCTACGCGGTCGCCATGATCCTGTTCAACCTCGCCGGTACGCTCGGGCTCTATGCGCTGCAACGCGTTCAAGCTTGGTTGCCGCTCAATCCCCAGCACCTGCCGGCTGTCAGCCCCGATTCCGCACTGAACACGGCCGTCAGCTTCGCTTCGAATACGAGCTGGCAAGGCTACGCCGGCGAAACCACACTGAGCTATCTGAGCCAGATGCTCGGCATCACGACACAAAGCTTTTTGTCCGCGGCAAGCGGCATGGCGGTCATGTACGCGTTGATACGCGCGCTCGCAAGACGCGGTGCGGTGCCCAAGGAGAATGCCTCGGCAGGTACGCTCTCGATCGGCAACGCCTGGGTCGACCTCACGCGCGCCACGCTCTATGTGCTCGTGCCGATGGCGATACTGTTCTCGCTCGCGTTCATCGGCCAAGGCGTGATCCAGAACTTCGACAGCTATCGCGAAGTGTCGACCATGCAGCCCGTCACGTGGCAACAGCCGATGCTCGACGCCCACGGCAACCCGGTCAAGGATGCGGCCGGCAATGTGGTTCAGCAAACGCAGACCACGACAAAGCAGGTGCTGGCGATGGGTCCGGTCGCTTCGCAGGAATCGATCAAGCTGATGTCGGGCGACGGGGGCGGCTTCTTCAACGCCAACTCTGCCCATCCGTACGAAAACCCCACGCCGTTCTGCAACTTCCTCCAGATGATCGCGATCCTGTCGATCCCCGCGGGGCTTTGCTACACGTTCGGCGTGATGGCCGGCGATCGCCGGCAAGGGTGGGCACTCTACGCGGCGATGACCTTGATGTTCGTCGTCATGTCGGCCATCACGATTCATGAGGAGCAGGCCGGCAGCATGCAGCTCGCCACGGCCAGCGTCGATACGAAGATCTCGGCGCTCGCGCCGGGCGGCAACATGGAAGGCAAGGAAACGCGCTTCGGCGTCACCTCGTCGGCGCTCTATGCGGCTGTTTCGACGGCGAGCGGAGACGGTGCCGTCGATTCGATGCACGATTCGTTCACGCCGCTCGGCGGCATGGCACCGCTGCTGCTGATGCAAACGGGTGAAGTGGTGTTCGGCGGACCGGGTTCAGGGCTCTTCAGCATGCTCGTGCACGCGATGCTCGTGGTGTTCATCGCAGCATTGATGATCGGCCGGGCACCCGAGTACCTCGGCAAGAAGATCGACGCATTCGAAATGAAGATGGTCGCCGTCGTAGTGCTCGTGACGCCGCTGCTCGTGCTCTTGGGCACGGCCGCATCGGTGCTCGTGCCGGCCGGGCTGGCCGGAATCGCGAATCCGGGCGCGCACGGGCTCAGCGAGATCCTCTACGCCTTTACCTCGGCAGCCAACAACAACGGCAGCGCGTTCGCGGGGCTATCGGCGAATACGCCGTATTACAACTGGATGCTCGCTGTGGCGATGTGGTTCGGGCGCTTCGCCGTAATCGTGCCGGTGCTCGCGATCGCCGGCTCGCTCGCGCCGAAGGTCAGGCGTGCGCCGGGAACGGGCACGTTGCCCACGCACGGCCCGATCTTCGTGATCCTGCTGATCGCCACGATCCTGCTCGTCACGCTGCTTACCTACATGCCAGCACTTGCGCTCGGGCCCGTCGCCGAGCATTTGACGATGGTCGGCGGGCGGTAGGGGCGCGTCAGGCTCGTGCCTTCCCTGTTATTGCCCCCGACTGTAGGCTTGCCGGCAATGACGTCGGCGCAGACGCTCAGACCTTGGCAACGACCTCGATACGCAACGCTTCCCCACCGGCCGCAATCTCGAGCAGACGATCGACGTTCGGATGCGCCCCCGGACGGTTGCGCGCATCGGCCGTGTGCTCGGCGAACACCGCGAGGCCGTGCTCGGCGGCCTCGGCGTCGAGCGTGCCGAACGCTTGCTGTAGATAGTGATACACGGCCAGCGAGCCCTGCTTGCCCGGCTTGTTCTCGATGCTTGCGACCACGGCGCCCTTTCCGTCGATCAGATCGATACGCTCGATGCCATCGATGGCTGGCAACTGAGCGAGGTTATCCTTGAATACGCTGGTGGGTTGAATCACTGAATGCACTCCGTCTACGCAGGAAATTGCGTAGAATGGCCGACGCCCCTGCGCCCGGTCAAGTACCGCGACAGCCGGTCACGACGACCCTCCATGATGACGAAAGCGAATAACGGAACATTGCTGGTGGAAGCGGCGACGGCCCCAAGGTTCTGGCGCGATGAAACGTTGCCGTTCGTCGAAGCCCGTTCCGTTCAAGATGGCCGTAAAGTCAGTTACGGCAAGCACACGCACGATACGTTCTCGATCGGCGCGATCACGGGCGGTCGTAGCACCTATCTCAACGGACAGTCGTCGGAACAGGTCGGCGCGGGGACAGTGGTTGTCATGAACCCGGAGGAAACCCACGCATGCAACCCGATCGGCGATCAGCCGTGGGCATATCGCATGCTCTATGTCGATGCCGCATGGCTCACCGATCTTCAGCATGACTTAGGTTTTAGCCAGAACCTGGGATATCGAGGCTTTTCGACCAGAGCCGTCAACGAGCCTGCGTTACATACCGACCTGAATAAGCTCTACACGGTACTGACGGACCCGAACGAAGATCATCTTCGCAAGCACAGCGCGGCAGTGACCTTCTTTTCAGAGGCGCACCGGACGCTCAATCCCGTGCCAAAGCCGGCACGAGAGGCCAATCAGAAAGTTGTCCGCGCGGCCGAATACATCCGGGAGAACTGCACGCAGGCGCTGCGACTGGAAGACATCTGCGCAGCGGCGGAGCTCTCAGCGTCTCACCTCATCCGTGCGTTCAAGGAGCACTACGGCATGACGCCCCACGCATACCTGATCAATCGCCGCATCGAATACAGCCGATCGCAGCTGAAGCGTGGACGTGCGATCGCCGACGTGGCCATCGAGGCAGGATTCTCCGATCAGGCGCACCTGCAGCGAGCCTTCAGGCAACTCGTGGCGGCCACGCCAGGGCAATACCGCAGTGGCATCTAAACTCGCTACACCTTCACCAGATAGACCGCGCTGCCAGCCAGCAGCAAGGCCATCAGTCGATTGAATAGCCGCACGCGCCCAGGGTTGCGCAAGTGTTGATTCAAGAACGTTCCGACGTAAGCCCAGCAGCCAATCGACGCATAGCAAATCACGAAGTAGATCGCCGCAAACTGCCAGACCAACCGGCTATCGCCGTTTGCCGCGTAGGCACCCATGCCGGCCAGACAGGCAAGCCACGCTTTCGGATTGAGCCATTGCATCGTGGCTCCGGAGAGCATCGACGGGCCGCGCGTTGCGTCGTCGGCGCCGAGCTGCCCATTGTCGACGGCCAGCTTGTAGGCCATATAAAGCAAAAACGCTACCCCGGCCCATTGGATCAACGTCGTCAAATTCGGCCATCGGCCGAGCAGTTCATGCAGCCCCAACCCGATTAGCAGCAGCAACATGGAAAAGCCGACGGTGGCCCCCGTGACGTGCCGCATGCTGGCGCCAAGCCCATGCCGGGCGCCAGCGGTCAGCGCGACGATGTTGACTGGCCCGGGGGTGATCGATGCCGCCAAAGCGAAGGCAGCCATTGAAAGGTAAGCACTCATGTTTTCGCTCGATACGTGTTTCGGTAAACATCGAACCGGAATGTATCGAGCGATCGAGTGACCCGTATTGAAGAAAATTACCCTGTGCCCGCGCACTGATCGAGCAAGATCCGTCGCTCACCGCGCAGAATCTGATCGTGCTGCCTATGCTGGCCTGCGCTACGAGCGGTTAAAGCTGTGGAGACAAAGCGCTGAGCCCGAGCGGTGTGCTCGGGCTTGGCCCTGGATCAATCATCATCGTCATCGTGGTGGTGATGATGATGCCACCCGTGGTGCCAGCCGTTGTCGTGCCATTCCCGATGCCCATAGTCCCCGTCGTAGTAGGGGTATCCATAGACAGCCGGTGCCGGCGCGTACACAACCGGAGGTGCCTCATAGACGACCGGCGGCGCTTCGTAGACCGGAGCAGGGATACCTAAGTAAATGCCCACATTGGCGTGTGCGGACGCGTCAAGAGAGGCGCAAGCAGCAGCGATCGCTACTGCCAATAAGGTGATATTGCGTTTCATGATCTCCCCTCTTCTCTTATAGAAATTGGAAATTGACCCCAAGACCGACTGCCTTCATACACGGCGAGCATGCTAGCGCCTGGGGTTCGGAGAAGGTGAAACTACGCTGTGGCTTGTGTAACCAGCTGTGACACTTTCGCTTACAACTGCAACCACCCGCGAAACATATGAACATTCCAACTCACGGCTGAACCGACGCCAGCACCTCCATCAATTTCGGCATGGTCGCCGAGAATCCCAACTGCTCCGCTTCGCGCTTCATGATTTGCAGCGCGTTCCCCATCGACGCATCACGCGTTTGCAGCCAATCACGCGACAGCAAAATGAACTGCGCGTGATGTTTCGCCCAGCTGCACGGCTCGACTTGAACGAACGCCGACAATTGCTGTGCGTATCGATTGGCCCGGCCGTAGTCCCCCATCACCAGGCTCGCTTCCGCGGCCGCCACGTGAAAACGAAGCGCGTTGTGCGCGAGGCACCCACTTGCCAGTTGCGCTTCGCCTAGCCGCAACGCGCGCTCGCGCGACGGCGCATCGTCGGTAATCAACGCCAAGGTGCCCCATATCCAGGGACCGACGTAGCTTTGGAGTTGCAAGCGTTCGACCAGATCGGCAGCTTCGAGAATCATCGATTGGGCCGCCGTCTGGTCGCCCTCGCGACTGGCGAGGCGCGCTTTGCCTTCGAGCAGTATCGCTTCGAAACGGCTGGCCCCCATGCTACGGGCCAGTTCGAGTGCCGTGTCGAGCTCTTGCGCGGCGCGTCGGTCCTCGGCCGTGGCCAATAAGACCCAAGCGGCGGTCAAGCGGGAAAATATCTCAGCGCGCCGGTTGCAGACGGCGCGGCTGCGCTGCACGGAATCCAGCGCATCTTGCAGAGCCTGTGTCGGCTGGCCCAGATAGATCAGCGTAGACCCACGCGCACTGCGGTTGGCGGCCTCGACGCCGGGCAGCCCCTTTTTCTCGCAAATTCGCACGCACTGGTCGAATACGTCGTGCGCCGTTTGCATGCGCCCTTCCGCATAGTAGGAATCAGCAATGCCGCTCAGCGCGCAAGCCTCGATCTCCAGCTGCCCGCTCATGCGTGCAAAGTGCAACGCCTCCTCATGGTAGCCACGGCAACGCAGATAGTCGCCGCGCGGGAAATAGAGGTTACCGCGCAGGTGGAACAGGCGCGCCAGCGCATGATCGGCTTGCAGGTTTCTGGCAAGCGGCAGCGTCGCTTCCAGCAGCTGTTCCTCTTCGGTCAGGCTGTCCAGTGTGTTGAGCACCGCAGCCAGGCCAAGTGCCGCCTCGATGTGGTCGGCTGGTCGCAGGGCGAGCGCCACGGCGCGCTCGAAACACTCGCGGGCCGACGCAGTCTGCCCCAAGCCAGCAGCGGCTTGGGCACGCAGCAAGGCCAGGACAAAGTTCGCCTCTGCCTGCTCGGGGAACGATTCGCACAGCTGCGCCAGTTCCAGCACGTCTTCGTATTGATAGGCGCACAGTTTTGCCTGCATGACATCGAGCAGCGCGTCGAACGCGGCGGGATCATGGGCCCGCACGAGGTGCCTGGCGTAAAGGGCTGGGTCCGACTCTCGTACCAGGTTCGCCACGATGCGATGCAAGTGATTGCGCAGCGGCAGCGGAATGACGTCGTAGATGCAGTGCATGACGAGGTCGTGCACGAACTCGTAAAGGCCCGGCTCGATTTCGCGGACGATGTGCTGATAATCCGCGCGCATGGAGACCGCATCCAGTTGACCCACCGCTCGGGTCAATAAGTTCAGCGCGAAGCGGTTGCCGATCACGGCCGCCACCGACAGTGCGTGTCGATGCGATGGCCCCAACTTGTCAAGGCGCGCCTGAACCAAGTGCTTCAGGCTTTCAGGGACCGCAACGTCGGGGCTGGACAGCAACTGCGTGAGGTAGAGCGGGTTGCCTTGCGCCCGCTCGACGCAATGCGCTCGGTAGGCGAGGTCGACTTCGGGATACTGCTCCGCCAACGCAGCGGCCTCGCGCGCACGCATGGGCGCCACGTCCAGCAGGCTCAGCGGGTTCGAGAAATGCGGCCGCAGCGCGGTTTCCAGGGGATCGTCTTCGTTGCGCGAGGTCAGTACCCACACGATGGGGGCTTCGTCTGTTCCCATCATCAGGCTGCACAGCGCCGTGAACAGGGGCGGGTCGCCCCAATGCAGATCCTCTATGCAAACCAGCAAGGGCTGCTGCAACGCCTGTCGCACCAGCAACAGTTGCACGGCACGCAGCATACCGGTCGTGCGCGCCTCGTTGTTCATCGCGGCATAAACGGCCATTTGCGCCTGATCGGGAGACACGCCCGCCAGCACTTGCAGAAAGAGGTTCGATTCGGCAGGCAGCCGCCAGCGCTCGAGGGCGACTTCGCGCGTACCGCGTAGCGGCTGACGCGGCAGCCCCAGCAGACTGCGCGCGAGCTGACCGAGCGGCGCAAACGCGCTTTCCATGCCGAAGTCGAGCACTTCGGCGTAGTGGCAAGCGAATTGAGCCTGACGCGCGATGTCGGCAAATTCCGCTACCAAGCGCGATTTGCCCACTCCCGCCATGCCACGCACGTAAACGACGTGCCCGTTCTGGCATTCCCGCGTGGCATCGACGATGCCCTTGAACTGGCGGATTTCCACCGTGCGCCCGGTCAAGCTGCGCTCCGAGCCGCTGTTGGGCGTCCGTACACGCAGACACTTCCGGTAAGGGGCGCTCTCTGTGTCGGCAGGCGCGAAGTCGAAGCGGTCGGCCAGCTGAGCGATCAGGCCACCTGCCACGTAAATCGATGCATGTCCGTATGTGCTGCTGGCACGGTCCTGCGGCCCCGGACCGGCACACGCGAGCTTCGGCGATTCGGATGGCCAGCGCTGCAAGCGCACGCGAATCGCGCGACCAGGGTGGATGAACGCAGCACTCTCCATGCTGATGGCGAGCGCGCACAACAGGCAGCGCTCGGCGTCGCTGCGATAGGCACGCGGCATGCCGAAATACGCGACCGCATAGCTGCTTTGGCTGGCCAGCCCGGTGTCGAGCACACCGCCGAATTGCCCGATCAACTGCGCCAGCTCGTTGCGAGCAGCGGGCGATGCGGCAGCCTGTGGATGCCATTCGAAACGCAATTCCAGCGCGTAGCGAAGGAGGTCGTCTTGCGTGTAGTCGTTGGCCGTGAGCGGCTTGGCAGCGTGAGCAGAGGGCAGATCCGATGGGGGGTTCGCTGGTTCATGTTCGACGAACATCGCCGTGCCGGCCTTGCCCACCAGCGCGCGCACGTCGACTTCGAAGATGTCCGCAAGATGGCGCGCGGTGCGATAAAGCACGGGCTTGCCTGTCTCAGCACGCTTGATGGAAGCGATCGATACGCAAAGCTGTTTGTTGAAACAGCGTTCGGCAAGCGTTTCCTGGCTGATGCCGAGGTTTTTTCGCAGGCCTTTCAGCAACCGTGAATCGAGCACGATGCGTCCATCCGATGCGGCGGATGCCGCGTCCGACAGGACGGGCGGCGCTGCATCGCGCCGCGGAGAATCCGTTAGCTCTGAAACGAACAACGTTGCCCCCTTTGTGGAGACGAACGCGTCGCAGGAGGCCCTTGGTCGGGCAGCGTATTCGCGTCACCTCCGTCGGTTTCTGATACCGAACTGATACCAGGCTGATACCGCACTGGCCTGTCTTGCACCGCGGCTGATTCGCATACTTCGTTCCGCAATACGCACACAGCACGACGCCCCGCTCGCCGCCAAGACGTGATTATACGTCGGGCAAGTGGACGAGTATCCGCTCGGGAATTGAAGCAGAGCGCGGAGTTAATGCCGGCGGAGACCGACGACCAAAGGGCCGCCTTCAGCCCAAGTCGTTAATCGAAAAACGAGAAATTCAATTCAAATCCATGGAGCAAGCCATCATGAACCAACCTGCACCGCTCGCCGCACACGCCCCCCAAACCGAAAAGAGATCGGTATTGCCGATGAATGAGGCCTTGCACGTGGGCGATACGCTGTATTCAAAGAACGGCCTGTTTTTCGCCGGCGTCCAACCTGACGGCAATTTTTGCGTCTACCGCGCCGATATCGACAAAGGGGGTGTCTGGTTGTGGGGTAGCCAGGTACTCGGCGACGGCGGCGAGTTCTATGCAATTTTGCAAAGCGACGGCAATTTCTGCGTCTACTATGGTGCCGCCCCCGTTGAGCACCCGCGCTGGCTGTGGGGCACGCAGAAATTGGACAGCGGCGGTCAGTTCTTCCTGGTCTTGCAGGACGACGGCAATCTCTGCATCTACAAAGGAAAGGGACTGGCGGACCGAGGCGCGCTGGTTTGGAGTTCCGGCAATACCGACTCGGTGAAAGAGATCACGGAAATTATCGGCCTGGTCTACGATCTCGATCGGCGCCAGCTGAAGACCGACGGCAAGTCCAACCTTTACAACGAGACCGTCAGCAACAAGACGCCGCAACCGCAAATCGTTACCCTCTCCGGTTCGGCCTCCGCGACCGAGACGTCGGCCTGGTCCGATCCCCTAGGTGCCAAGATCGGCGTCAGCACGTCCTTCAATCCGGGCGTTCCGTACATCACCGCCAACGGCAAGGTCGTGATTTCCTTGGATGCGGGCAACTTCGTCTGGAACGGTTCAACCACGGTCACGAAGACCTGGAGCTTCAGTACGCCGGTTTCGGTGCCGGCCAATTCGGCCGTGTCCGCGGAGGTCTCGGCGACTCGCTCGACGCTCGTCGTGCCCTACACGCAAACGGTCGCGATTGAATACCAATCCGGTACCAAAGTGAGGACACGCATCGAAGGCACGTACAAGGGCTCTCAGTGCCACGATTTCACGGTTTCGTTTACGCCCGTGTCGTCCACGGGCCACGCGAGCACACCGAGCACGCGCCCGCTGGAAATCACCGCGGAATCGTTCGCCTGATCTGCCCAGACACATTTCTTAGCGCCGGTACCTGACTCAGGCCGAGCTGACACCCCCACGGGGGATCGATGTCAGTTCAGCCTGAGTCTTTTTTTGTTGAAATGCGCCTATCCCATCGTCATCAGTGAGGAGCAGAACCCGTGTACGCCAATGTCTTCGATCCGGTCGTGTTCATCTTCGACGGTAGCGCGGTCCCTTTGCCCGAAGTCGAAGGCAAGCGCTACCTGTTCAATGCGGGAGGTTTTCCCGAATTCGTCTCGGGACCGAAAGGTACGCCTATCGACCTCGCGCCCGACAACCCGGATCTCGATCTAGGCACCAAGTACACCGGTATCGAGCACACACGTAAAACCATTGCCGGCGACCCGCCGTACGAAATCACGCTGTTCAATTTCCACCAGAACGAAGTGCACTACCGGGCATTGCGTGCAACGCGCGAGACTGCGCAGGCTTTCGGCATGACCTTGCTCAAAAGCGGGCAGTCGATCCCCTTCGAATACGAAGGCCTGGTCAGCACGAAATACGAATACGGCAAATGGGCGGGGCATCAGTCGCCTTATCTGGAACGATCCCGGCGGCGTGAATTACTGCCCTGGAATCCGACCGACCTCGAATACCACGCCTTTACGCATGCTTTTTTCTCGCAGGATAAACACCTGCCGCTGGTCGTCTCCGTGGCACGCTGGCGCCCTTACGTGAACGAGATTTCCCTCGCCGATCTCTGGGTGGCGCCCGGTGATGCGCTCGTTCTGCCGCCGAAGTTCTTCCCGCCGCCGCCTGCCGAAGGCACGCCCCCGGACAAGCGCCGCAGAAGCATCATCGATCTGCATGGAAACCGGAATTCGGCCCTCGCCTGCTGGTTCGACGGATCGCGGTCCACGTTGACGACGGAGACGATTCTGGCCAACCCGATCGTCATGGCAGCAGAACTGACGAAGCCGCATTACCACGAGGAAGTGACCGGAACACGGCATACCAAACTTGCCGGATAAGCCGCTCGAGCACGAATGAACGGAACGTTCTGCTCTCATCAAACTGGCGTGCCTCATCGCGTGAACGATGAGGCAAACTCAACAAAATTCTTGACAAGTTTCTGTAAACACGAATAATTCTCATTTACTGAAATTGCATGTATCCCCACTTGCTTCGTCGGGTGGCAACTGTCTCATTCAAACGCGCGTCACCTGATTCACGCGCGCCAGTTCGTAGTGTCTCTTTTGGAAGCGCAGCCGGATGTCGCTGGCGGCTGCGTGTCGTCGAGTCAATTGGGTAACAAAAGAAGATAGAAACAGATATGCAACATCCATTTAGCACTACGAATCAAATGAGCGCCGTGGCTTACACACCCCGGTGCCCGGCAATGCTGCGTCGAGACTCCCTCGTGCTCGCTTGCACGCTCGCGTTCTTGTCGTTGCAGGCACATGGACAAAGCGCGGCAGGCGCGACGCCGCAATCCCAAGACGCGAGCACCGACAGCGCCGCGAAGTCGCTCGGCACGATCAGCGTTCGCGCAACCCGCGCGTCGCTCTATTCGGAGCCCGACGTCAATGTCGGCGCCCTCGGCTCGAAAGACCCGAAAGACCTGCCCATGTCGGTGGAGTCCTACTCGGCCGATCTGATCGAGGCACAGCGCGCACGCACGCTGATGGATGTGCTGAAGAACGACCCGTCGGTGCAGAACACGGCGGTCGGTGGTGCCATGGACAACATCAGCATCCGCGGCTTCCCGATCGACTGGACCAACACCATGCGACGCGACGGCATGCCCGTCGCCCCGTACTACGATCTGCCGCTCGAGAACATCGAGCGCATCGACTTGCTCAAGGGGCCGTCGGGCTTCCTGTATGGCGTCAATTCGCCGGGCGGCACGGTCAACTACGTCATCAAACGTCCGACTCGCGATCGATTCACGACGATGACCAGCGAGGTGCGCAGCTATGACGGCTATTACGGTGCGGTCGACACCGGTGGCCCGATCGGCGATGGTCAGTTCGGCTACCGCTTCAACGTGGCCGGCGAAAAGGTCGGCAACTTCGGGCACGCCGGTGATCTGCGCCGCACATTCGTGAGCGGCGCATTCGACTGGGCCATCTCGCCGCGCGCGTTGCTGCGGCTCGACTTCGACTATCAGAACAAGCGGCTCGCCGCGCAGCCCGTCATCGGGCTTCAGCCGGACGGCTCGCTGCCGCCGCAGTTCGATCCGCGCACGCTGCTCGGCCAGCCGTGGCTGCAATACAGCACGAGCAGCTTCAACTTGGGCGGCCGCTTCGACTTCAAGCTGACCGACAACTGGAGCTTCACGACGCAGGTCGCGCAGTCGTACAACAACCGCGATGCGGCCTTTCCGGACGTGTACTCGGTCGCGCCCAACGGCGACATCCTCAGCGGCGACATCTACCTCTCGCCAGACCAGAGTTTCCGTGTGCTGTCGACGAACACGTTCGTGACCGGCAGGTTCCATACGGGCCCGCTCGCGCACCAGCTCGTGACCGGCGTATCCACGCGCAACTACGAGGCGCGCGAGGGTGGCTTCCGCGACGTTCCGCTGACCGTCGGCAACATCTTCAATCCCGTCTACGCGCCGGGATTGCCTGCGGGGTCGTTCCCGGCAAAGAACGTCAACAAGAACTACCAGCCCTGCGTCTTCGTCAGCGATATCGTCGACATCGGCTCGCAGTGGAGCGTGATGCTCGGCGTACGCCATGTGCGCTATCGCAACGACTCGTACCCGGCGTCAGGCGGGGCATCGCATTACGAAGCGAACGTCAGCGTGCCGTCGGCCGGCCTGATCTTCAAGCCACTGCCCGCGCTCTCGACCTACGTGAGCTACGCGGAAGGCTTCGAGCAGGGCGGTGTCGCGCCGTACAACACGGTCAACGCCGGTCAATATCTATCGCCGATCAAGAGCAAGCAATACGAGGCGGGCGTGAAGGCCGATGTAGGCAACAGCCTGACCGTGAACGCCGCGGTGTTTCGTATCGAGAAGACGTTGCAGTACGTGAACACCGCCAACTACTTCGTGCAGGGTGGGACGCAACGCCATACGGGTGCCGAGTTGACACTCAATGGCCGCGTGACACGCGACCTGTCGGTCATGGCGGGCGCCGCCTATCTCGACACCGTACAGCAGGACACCGGCGACGCCTCGACGAACGGCAAGCGCGCAGCGAACGTACCGCGTTTCCAGGCGAATGCGTTCCTCGATTACCGGATCGCACCCGTGCGCGGGCTCAGCGTCGATGCTGGCGTGTACTACGTCGGCAGCCGTCCGGTGAACGCGCAGAACACGGTGTCCATGCCCGCGTACGTGCGCTTCGATGCCGGCGCGCGCTATCAGACGCATATCGGCGGCTACACGACGGTATTTCGCGCGGGCGTAGAGAACCTGACGGACAAACGCTACTGGGCGGCGGCGAACTACAACGCGGTGTGGCCAGGTCAACCTAGAACGTTCTTCATCTCGGCGCAGTTCGACATCTAGACACACGCACGCTGCGCCAGCGCATGACGCATACAACACGGCCTTCAGAGACGCGCCACTGAGCGCGCTGGTCGTTTCCCCACAAAAACAGGCATGACCGAGGGTCATCCGTTGCGCCGCCGGCGTGACGGCGCCCGTCATTACACAAGGGAAACGTATGAATCTCGCTGAAGGCATCGATATATGTGGTCTGCAGCCCATTTCGAAGTCGCTCGCGATCTATGAATTGCGCGACGACGAAATCGCCGGCCTGGCAGACACAGCACAAGAGCTTCTCGCGCTTCACGACAGCGTGGAAAGCACCCACTTCGCCACCGACTGCGCGCTCGCGTCGCAAGAGCTGCCTCGCTCGCTGCGCGCGCTCGCCCAGCGCTACCGTCAACTCGAACTGCCGTGCAGCGTACTGATGCTGCGCGGCATGCCCGTCGACGATGCGCGCATCGGTCCGTCGCCCTCGCATTGGGACGCCCCTTGGCGCAGCCCGCCGTCATTGCTCGAGGAGACGATGCAGTGCCTCATGACCTCGCTGCTCGGCGATATGTTCGGCTGGCGCACGCAGGAGAACGGACGCTTCCTGCGCCACATCGTGCCGATCGAGAAAGATCGCGCCGAGCAACTAGGCGGCGGCAGCAGCGTGACGCTGGTCTGGCACAACGAGGAGGCGTTTCACGAGCATCGCGCGGACTTCCTGTCGCTGCTCTGCTACCGCAACGACGAACGCGCGCAGACGATCTTCTGCGGCATCGACGAAATCGACATTCCGGACGAGATGTGGCGCGTGCTATCGGCGCCGCGTTTCACGATCCTCCCCGACAAGTCCCATTTGCCCGAGCAGAACGTGAGCGCGCAATGGCGGCTCGACGATCACGTGTTCGAGCAGATTCGTCTCATGCATGAAAGCCCACAGCCCGTTGCCGCCCTCGCCGGCCAGCGCGCCAAGCCGTGGGTACGCATCGACGAGGCGTTCATGCGTGCGCTGCCCGGCGACGAGCAAGCCGAGCACGCGCTGCGATGGCTGTTCGACGCGTGTTACGCACAGCAGACCGCCGTCGAGATGCAGCCCGGCGACATGGTGTGGATCGACAACAAGCGCGCGGTGCACGGGCGCACCGTCTATCGCCCGAACTATGGTCCGCGCCAGCGTTGGCTGCGCCGCGTGAACGTTCAAGTCAACCTGCGCGAGACGCTGCCGTTCCGGCAAGCGCCGTCCACGCGCGAAATCCTGTGATGTGAGGCAACGAATGAATGCAGTGACTTTCGACGCATCCGCCGTGAATGAGCTCGCCGCCGTGCGGCCGGCTCTGGCCAATCAGCCGTCGCGTCTGCTCGTGCTCGGCAAGCCGTTGCTCGACGAAATCGACGTCTCGCCGGCCGAGGTGCTCGCCGCGATCGAGCACGCGTATGTCGCACTCGGCATCGGCGAATCGGACAATCCGCGCAAGCTCAAGAGCGAGCCACCCGAGAAGCATTCGGTGGCCTATTCGATGCTGGGCCGCGACGGCGGCCGCCGCACCGTCGGCTTCAAGACGTCATACAAGTACGACCCCGACCACCATCGCGACCTGCAGAAGTACTACACCACGCTGCTGCTGTTCGACGATGCCACCGGGCTGCCCGTCGCGCTGATGGACGCTAGCCTCGTGGGTGCGCTGCGCACGCCCGCGGTGTCGGCGCTGATCGCCCGCGAGGCTGCGCCGGATGCGCGCACGGCGCTCATTGTCGGGACCGGCACGCAGGGCCGCATGGCAGCCCCGTTTCTGCTGACTGCTTTGCCCGGGATCGAGCGCGTGATCCTGCACGGGCATCACGACGAGGGCATTCACGCCGTGCGGCAGAACCTCAAGCGCCACCATCCGCATCGCGACATCGAGGTGTCCTCCGATCTCGATGCGAGCGCGCGGCAAGCCGACATCGTGCTCGGCGTCGCGGGAGCGGGCGCGCCTGAAGCAGTGCGATACGAATCGTTGAAACCCGGCGCACTCGCGCTGCTGGTGGGCTATGGCATCGACGCGGAGGCACTCCATCGTGCCGACTACCGAATCGCCACGAGCGAAGCTCAAATGCGCGTGACCGGGACCGATCTTGCCGATGCGCACGGCCAGCTTCCGCCGATCGATGCCGAGCTGCCCGACATCCTGCTCGGCCGCAAACCCGCTCGCCGCTCGCCCGAACAGATCGTGTTCGCCTACAACAGCGGCATGGTCGTGACCGACATCGCACTCGGCCGGACGCTCGCGGAAGCCGCGCGCGCCAAGGGTCTCGGGCAGGAGGTCGAGCTATGGTGAGCGCCATGGCGACAGCGACCATGCCGCCGTCCTTACCCGCGCTATGGCACCCTGCTCTGCGACGATTCGTCGACGACCATCACACGCTGATTCGCGAACTCGCCGACGGTTTCAGCGCACCGCTCCACTTCGTGTTTCCCGAGCCGTTCGCGGACAACGTCGCAGCCTTTCAGCAGGTGCTGGCCGAGCACGGCATTGCCGGCCGCACGTTCTACGCGAAGAAGGCGAACAAGGCGCGTTGCTTCGTGCGTGCGTGTGCCGAATCGGGCATCGGCGTCGACGTAGCCAGCACGGGCGAGTTCGCCGACGCCTTGGCGGCCGGTGTGCGTGGCGCGGACATCGGCGTATCCGGTCCCGCGAAAGCGAGCGACCTGCTGATGCTCGCGGTGATGCACGATGCGCTCGTCGCGGTCGACAGCCTTGACGAACTCGCCCGGCTGGCAGCCATGGCGCGCAACCAGCGGCGTGCGGCGCGTGTGCTGCTGCGCATGCAGCCAGCGGACCAGAAGCGCAGCCGCTTCGGCTGGATGGACGACGCGCTCGAATCGGCTCTGGCGTTCTGTGTATCGAACCAACCTCATCTTCGGTTCGAAGGCCTCTCGTTCCATCTTTCCGGCTATAGCGCGCAGGCACGCTGCACACAGGCGGGACGCGCAGTGCGTGCTTGTGTGGCGGCCCGCGCGCGCGGACTCTCGCCGCGCATGATCGACATCGGCGGCGGGTTCGCGATGTCGTATGTCCGCGAGTCCGACTGGCAGGCGTTTCTGGCCACCCATCAACCGCACGACTACCACGCGGGCAAGACGTTCGAGGGCTTCTATCCCTACTACCAGGCACCCTTTGGCGCCGCGATGCTCGATGCGATCCTCGGCGGCGTGCCTGACGGAGAAACCCGCTCGCTGGCCGCCCTGCTCGACGAGCACGACTTGCAACTGATGCTCGAGCCTGGGCGCGCGCTGCTCGATCAGGCCGGCTTCACGGTTTTCGCCGTACAAGGCGTGAAGGATCGCGACGGCTACGGCATCGCGACCGTCAACGGCACGAGTTTCAGCGTCTCGGAGCAATGGTTCGCGAGCGAATTCCTGCCCGATCCCGAGCTGCTGCCTGCCGTGCGTGACACGCAAGGCACACCGTACCGCGCATGCATCGGCGGCGCCAGCTGTCTCGACAGCGACATGCTGACCTGGCGCAAGGTGGCCTTCCCACAACGTCCTCGCGCGGGCGACCTGCTGCTCTATCCGAACACGGCGGGCTATCAGATGGATTCGAACGAATCGCCGTTCCACGAGCTGCCGCTGCCGCCGAAGATCGTCGTCACGCTCGCCGGCGATCGACCACGCTGGCGCATCGACCGCATTTCCCCTTTTTCAGGAGCTTGAGAATGAACATGCGTTTCATAGGTGAGCAATCCGCCGTCATGCATCCGCCGATCGTATCGAAGGTGTCGGACCTGATCGGCCGCACCCCGCTCTTCGAATTGATTCGCGGTGCGAACGGTGCGCGCATTCTGCTGAAGCTCGAATCGACGAACCCGACCGGCAGCGCCAAGATCCGCATGGCGCGCCAGATGCTCGACGAAGCCGAGCAGGACGGCAGCCTGCGGTCAGCCGGACGCGTGATCGAGTCGACGTCCGGCAACACGGGCATGGGTCTCGCGCTGCTCTCGGCCGAACGAGGCTATCGCTTCACGGCCGTCGTGGACCGGCACGCGTCGAAGGACAAGCTGCGCGCGATGCAGGCATTCGGTGCCGAACTCGTCTATGTCTGCGACGGCGACGCGCTGGCGACGGCAGACCGCGAAGCGCTGGCCGAACGGATGGCAGCCGACGATCCGGACAGCATCTGGACCGAGCAGCACAACAATCCCGCGAACGGCAACGGCTATCGCATGGTCGCGCGCGAGCTGCGCGAGGTGCTTGGCGAGCAGATCGACTACCTCGTCGGCGCGGTCGGCACGGGCGGCTCGCTGTTCGGCACGGCGCGCGAACTGCGGGCAACCGGCCCGGCACCGCGTGTCATCGGCGTTGAACCGATCGGCTCGATCGCGTTCGGCGGCGACGGCGGCCCGTACTATCAGTCGGGCACCGGCACGCCGCCCGGCGCCGAGATCGGTGCGCTCGTCGATTACGCCTTGCTCGACGAAGGCATCAAGGTATCGGATGCGGCCGCGTTCAATACCGCGCGTTACATCGCGCGAAAGAAGGCGCTGCTGGTGGGCGGCTCGGCGGGCGGCGTGATCTGGCACGCATTGAAGATGTTCGCGACACTGCCGCCGAACGCGACCGTCGTCGTGCTGGTCTGCGACGGCGGCGAGAAATATCTCGACAGCGTGTTCGACGACGACTGGATGCGCGAACGCGACCTGCTCGACGACACGATCGCCCCCGAACTCGATCCCATCTTCGCGAACGCCGTATGACGTTCCATCGACAGTTCTGGTCCGATGCCACGCAAATCGGCACCCTCGCCGCGCCGCTGATCCTCACGCAGCTCGCGCAGGTCGCCCTCACCACCACCGATGTCGTGATGATGGGGATGCTCGGCCCACGCGAGATCGCCGCCGGCGGTCTCGCGCTGACGATCTTCAACCAGATGCGCACGATGGGCACCGGTCTCGTCACCGGCACCGGCAATCTCGTTGCTTTTGCCGACGGGCAAAGCGATCACGCGCAAATTCAACGTTTGCTGCGCGCGAGCTTTGCCTTGTCGACGCTCGCCGCCCTCGTGTTCGCCCTGCTGATGCTCGCCGTCGAAAAGCCGTTGGCGTGGCTCGGCCAAGATCCCGCGATTGCGCGGCAAACGGCGTGCTACCTCGCCGCAGCCGCGCCCGGCATGCTGCCGTGCCTATGGTTCCAGTCGTTGCGGCAATACACGGTGGGACTGAGGCAGCCGGGGCCGCTGCTCGCGATCACGCTCGTGTCGATCGTCGTCAACGCGTTGCTCGACTATGCGCTGATGTTCGGCCGATTCGGTCTGCCGAAGCTGGGGCTGACCGGTGTCGCCTACGCGACGAGCGCCGTGTACCTGATCTCGTTCGGCCTGTTTCTCGCCATTGTTTCGAGGCGGGCGGGGCTCGCGCAACATCTGTCGCTTGCGGCTTGGCGTGCCGATGCGGCCGCCCTCGCACGCACGTGGAAGATGGGCCTGCCGATTGCCGCGACCTACGGTTCCGAAGCGGCGTTCTTCACGGTGCTCACGCTCGTGATCGGCACGCTTGGCGCCAAAGCGCTCGCGGCGCAGACGGTCGTCAATCAGGTCATTTACATCGTGTTCATGATCTCGGTCGGGCTGTCTCACGCGTCGTCGATCAGCATCAGCCGTGCGTGTGCCAGTCACGACTATCGGGGGGCGCGGCGGCTGGGCTATACCGGGCTTGCGCTCGGCATCGCCGCGATGCTCCTCGTCGCGCTGCCGTATCTGACGGCCCCAGCGCGCGTGCTGTCGCCTTTCTTCGAGCAGGACGCGGCCGCGAACGCCGACGTGCTGCAACTCGCAACAGGATTGCTGGCGATTGCGGCGCTGCTGCAGATCTTCGATTGCAGCCAGAACATCGGGGTGGGCATCTTGCGCGGGCTCGGCGACGTCAAGAGTTCGTTTCGCATCTCGCTGGTCGGCTACTGGATGATCGGTCTGCCCATCGCTTGGGCGTCGGGCGTCGTGTTCGGCTATGGCTTGTATGGGATCTGGGTCGGGCTCGCCACCGGACTCGCGGCGACCGCCCTGCTGTTGCTGCGCAAGTTCGAGTACCGGCTCGGCGTCTTGGCAAAACAAGTGTCCGGAGAGCGGCCATGAACGGGCGGCAGCGTGCGGCAGGTTCGGCCCTAGCGCTTGTACTTGTACTGGTCGCCGCGTTGGTGATCGTCGCCGTCGCCAGCCTGTGCCTGGGCAATCGCTCGCTGAGCCCCGGCTTTGCGCGGCACGCCATCATCAGCGACAGCGACACACCCGCCGCCATGATCGTCACCACGTTGCGGCTGCCGCGTTTCGTTGCGGCGTTGCTGGTCGGCGCGAGCCTCGCGGCGGCGGGCGCGCTGATGCAGGGCATCACGCGCAACCCGCTCGCCGATCCGACGCTCACCGGCGTGGTCGGCGGCGCGGCATTCGCGGTCGTCGCCGTCACTGTGCTTCGCCCCGCTGTTCCCGCGGCAGCCTATCCGTTCGTCGCGCTCGGCGGCGGCCTCTGCGCCGCCGCACTTACGTTTGCGCTCGCATGGCGCGCCCAGCTGTCGCCGCTGCGGCTGTCGTTGGCCGGCACGGCAGTCGCTGCGCTCGGCAGCGCCGGAATCGTGTCGCTGATGATCGCGGCGGGGCCGCAGGCCGGACCGTTGTTCTATTGGCTGGCTGGCGGGCTCGCGGGCGTCGGCTGGCAGCAAGTCGCCACCGTTGCGCCGTGGACCGCGGCGGGTCTGGCTGCGGCATTCGCCGGCGCGCGCGTGCTCAATACGCTGGCGCTCGGCGACGACGCCGCGCAGAGCGTGGGCCTCGACTTGTTGCGCTGGCGCCTGATATTGGGCGGCATCGCCGTTGCGCTGTCGGCATCGGTCGTCGCGATGGCCGGACCGGTCGGCTTCGTCGGGCTGTGCGTGCCGCATCTGGCGCGGCTGGCGCTCGGCACCGATTGTCGGCGCACGTTACCCATCGCAGCGCTTGCCGGTGCCCTGCTCGTTGCCGCAGCGGACCTCGTAGCGCGAACGGTGGCTGCGCCGCGCGAACTGCCTGTCGGCTTTCTGACTGCATTGGTCGCCACGCCGCTGTTGATCGCGATGATTCGCCGCGATATAGGAGCGCCGGCATGATGGGTAGCCCGAAGACATTCGCCCCTGACGTTCCTATGCGTCGCACGCCCGTGCGTGCATACGGCCTGTATGCAGGGCTGGTGGGGGCGCTCGCCATTGCCACCGTGCTGGCCCTGCTGTACGGCGCAACGGATTTTCCGCTCTGGGCCGCAGCCGAAGCGATTGCCCGCCGTCATGCCGCTCACGACATCGCCTTTGTCCTGTGGGATTTGCGCATGCCGCGCGTGCTGCTCGCGCTCATGATCGGTGCGCAGCTCGCGGCGAGCGGCTTGGTATTGCAGGCCGCGCTCCGCAATCCACTCGCCGAACCCAGTGTCATTGGCGTTTCGTCCGGCGCCATGCTCGGTGTCATGGTCTTGCTGCTCGCCACGAACTTCGCCGGGTCGCTCGACAGCAGCCGGCTCGATTCGTACGACACCACGTGGATGCCGCTCGTCGCGCAACTCGGCGGTGCTGGAGCGGCACTCACCGTCTATGCGCTGGCGTGGCGCGACGGGACGTCGCCATTGCGGCTCGTTCTGATGGGGGTGGCCGTCAGCGCAGCGCTGTACGCCATCGCGATGACGATCCTCGCCGGCTGGGGGTCGAGCCGTATCGAAGTATTGCTGACCTGGCTCTCCGGGAATCTGTATGCACGCGACTGGCAACACGTGCGCCTGCTCGCGCCGTGGACAGTCGCGACGCTCGCCCTGCTGCCGTTGATTCTGCCCGCGATGCAGGTCCTTTCGCTCGGCGACGATCCAGCCGCCAGCGTGGGGCTCGATGTCGAACGCTGGCGCCTGGCTGCCATCGCCTACGCGGGCTTTGCGGCCGCCTGCGCGGTCGCGATCGCGGGGCCGATTGCCTTCGTCGGCTTGATCGCACCGCATCTGGCGCGCCTGCTGATCGGCGCATCGCTCGGGCGTACCGCGCCGGCCGCGGTCCTGATCGGCTCGCTGATTACCGTGCTGGCGGACCTGGCAGGGCGCGTCGTCATAGCGCCCGCTGAAATTCCGGTAGGCGCGGTCACTGCCGTCTTCGGTGCGCCACTCTTTCTCTATTTGCTCTCTCGACGCTCCTCATGACGCTCGTTGCCCGTGAACTTTCGCTCGGCTATGGCTCGCGCCGTATCGTCGATGACCTGTCGCTCACCATCGAAACGGGCCGAATCACCGTGCTGCTCGGCCCCAACGGCTGCGGCAAGAGCACGCTGCTGCGCGCACTCGCCGGCCTGCTCGCGCCGCAACAAGGCTCGGCGCTGCTCGACGGCGTGCCGCTACGGGACTGGCCGCGCAAAAAACTCGCGCGGCGCATCGCCTTCCTGAAGCAGACGCAGGACGTACCCGACGGCTTGTCGGTGCAGGATCTCGTCCGTCATGGCCGCTTTGCCCATCGGGCGGCGTTGCGGGGCACGACGTTTGAAGATCGCGAGGCCGTCGAATGGGCGCTCGACGTGACGAACCTCGTCGCCATGCGCGATCGCCCGCTCATCGCCCTATCGGGCGGCGAGCGGCAGCGCGTATGGATTGCGATGGCACTCGCCCAAAAAGCCGACATCCTGTTGCTCGACGAACCGACGACCTATCTCGACCTCGGTCATCAAATCGAAGTCATGCAGACGCTGCATCACCTCAACGCGGCGTTCGGCTTGACGCTCGTGATGTCGCTCCATGACCTGAACCAGGCGATGCGCTACGCCCATCGCGCACTGGTGATGCGCAATGGACGGCTGGTGGCCGATGGCGTTCCCGTCGACGTGCTGACGCCCGAATTCGTCGCCGACGTGTTTCAGGTGCGCACCGAGCGGCTACAAGGGGCAAGCGATGGCTTTCCCGTTTGCCACCCGCTCAGCCCAGTGGCGACGCCGAACCCGGTCCGCCCTATGCGCCCTGTACAGGGCATGCGCAACACCCACGACGTCGACGCATCCACTGTGGCAAGCAAGGTCGGCAACGTGGTGACACTCGCGAGGCGGACGTCCCATGATCGACCGTAAGCGGCGAGCGCTCGCGTTATCCGTGTCGCTTTCGTCCGCGCTGATGTGGCAGTCCCGTGCACGTGCACACGCACGGACTGCATTCAGTGTGACCGACGATCGCGGCGCCGAACTGCGCTTCGATGCCGCACCGCGCCGGCTCGCGACGATCTCCTACTTCGGCGCCGATGCCGCCCTCGCGCTAGGCGTGCAGCCGGTTGCCTCGACGTTTCTCGTGCGGGGCAGGCGGCCCGCCTATCTGCTCGACCGGATGAACGACGTGATGGATCTCGGCCAGCGCGCCAGCCCGAATCTCGAACTGCTCGCGCGCGCCCAACCCGACCTGATCGTCGCGATTCGCCGCTACACCGAAGCCAATGCGGGGCGGCTTCAGCGGATTGCCCCCTATCTCGCGCTCGATCTCGAGACCTCGCAAGACAGCGACCACGGTATTGCGCTTGTCGGCGCGGCGCTTGGCAAAGCTGAGGCGGCTGCCGATCTGAACCGTCGATTCGCCCGCGTGCTGGCGCAGTATCGTGCGCGCGTGACGCCGCACCGCGCGCCGCGTTATCTGTTCGTCTGGGGTGCCGGGTCCGCGCCCTGGGCGTTCTACGACGAGAACATGACGTGCTCGCTGCTGAACGCGTTGGGCGCCATCAATGTTGCGGGTCACAACCCGCTCCCGGCACAACGCGACAACACGGCATTCCAGATGAGTCTCGAAGCGCTGCTGCTGGCCGACCCCGACACGATCTTCGTCTATGACGACGGACCGTCGCGTGCCTTCGAGCGGAGCCCGGTGTGGCAGCACCTGTCGGCCGTGCGCAGCGCGCGCATCGTGCGAGTGGGCGATCACTGGATCGAATCGTTCGGTCCGATCGCCCGCCATGCCGTACTGGCCGAGGCGGCTGCCCACCTTCACCCGGATGGGTTCGCGCCGCCCGACCTGCATGCCATCGCATCGTCCTACCTGAGTCTTTCCCACTCCAAACCGCTTGTCGACCTTTGAGGGACATCGCCATGCACCACAACATCTGGCGCATCGAGCTGATCGCCACCGACCATATCCTGCCCAATGAGGAACACGATGAAGCACGCATGCTCGAGGTGCTGGAAAGCATCCAGCACACCGGGCGCTGGACCGCGCCCATCGTGCTCGAGCGCGCCAGCCTTGCGGTGATGGACGGCCATCACCGGCTGGCAGCGGCACGGCGCTTGTCACTGCCGCGCGTGCCGTGCCTGTTGCTCGACTATCTGCAGGTCGACGTGGTGCCGCGACGCCCCGGCTTTCGCGTCGACGGCGACCAGATCATCGCGCGCTCGCGCTCACGCGAGCTCTATCCGCCCAAGACCACCCGACACATCTTTCCTCGACCGCTGCCGGATTGCAGCATCGATCTGCGTGCACTGGTGGCTTGGGTTGGCGATGACGTCGTTCAGTTCACCTGATAGATATGCACGGTGTTTTCATCGGCAAACGTATCGTTGAACTGGCCGCCCTTGATCGAGACACTGCGATTTTCGTACAGGACGGTCGCCGTCGTATCCGGCGCACCCGCCACGCTGAACGTGATCGTTTGAGCACCGGCATGGTGGGGGATGGCGAAGATCGTGAAGTGGCCGTTGCCGTACTTCGCCATGACGCTCATGTTGCCGGTCGTGGTGACGTAGCCGTTGGCGAAAGGCGCATTGAGCACGGGCGCCAATTCCGTCAGCTGTCCATTGACGGTCTTGATCGCGTTGTACATCGCGCCCGGGGCGTAGTGGCCGTTGCCGTCGTAGGCGGGCTCGTCGATGTTGCCGAATTGATCGAAGTACTGAACGCCCCGCGCGCCCGCGATGACGGCATTCCAGACCTCGGCCACCGTCTGGGCAGGCATCGGGTAGATAGGAATCTGGTCGATCGAGCCACCGTCCATATGGTCCATTTCGACGAACGGGAAGACCGCCTTGGCATTGCGGCAATATCCGCGCGCTTCCTTCACCTGGTCCGCCATATCGAAAACCGAGCCGCCGCGGAATACGAGCGGATAGATGTCGAAGCTGAAAATGTCCGTCGAGGCGCAAATCGCCTGCTTGTCCGCCAGGCTGTAATGGTCGTTGATCCCGCCGTCCATCAAACTCGTCGTGACCTGCAGATAGATGGGACGCGTCGGGTCTGCGGCTCGCGACGCTTTCAGGGCACCCAGGAACGCCGCTGCGGTCAGGCCGCCCCACTCGTTCTTCTGGTTGTTAGATGAAATGGACGTGGGCACCTGCTCGAAAAATTGTGTTCCGTTACCGTCGAGCTCGTCGCCGAAAACGTCGAATGCGGCACGAGGCCCCCAGGGGGTACTCCCTGACTGCGTATAGAACGCACCGCCGGCGTAGAACCCGGGCTGGGCATACACGCCGGTCATATCGTTGCCGTTCGGGTTGTTCCAGACCGGCGCCCAAACACCGGCGTTATCGTCGCGCGTCGGCGCGAAGAAGTTGATGCCGATCGCGGCAAGCGAAGACGGCGTGGCTTCGGAGGGAAAGACGCCGATAGGGTAGAAGTTCGCGCCGGAGGGAAAGGCATTGGTCCACTTGGCGTAGTAGCTGGTCCCTCCATCGATGTCTTGAAGCGTGACGCCGGGCGGCAACGCCGCCGCCTCTTTGACGCTATTCGATACGCCCAAGGCCGTTGCTGCGCCATGCGCGCTGGCCAAGCTCGATCCATCGGCCGAAGCACCGCCAGGACCGCACGCGGTCACGCCAATTGCCGTTGAAGCAACCAAAGCAAAAGTTCGAATGAAGGACATGGTTTCTCGCAATGTGGCCATGATCGATCGGTACCGGCGCATAGGCCGTTAGCGCCGGCACAGGCTTTTCTCGAGGGTAGTGCGCTGAACGACTGTCGCAGGGGAAGGGGTAAAGCTTGGACGGCAGGTGCTGCAAGATCGGTACGTCCACTGCGCGATGAAGAAGATCGCACGTTGGCACCGCGCATTGCACGCGGTGTTCCGTAGTTCTGCAGGGTCACACCAACCCCGAACCTAGTGAAAGGGGGGCGTAACGCTTAGGATCGTTGACGCAGGTCAACTCGCGCGAGGGCGAACATCCCGCTATGCCTGATATTCGGAGAACAGCCGGCAAACGGCCTGCGGATCACGGCATGCGTGGAGCCGTTCGCGGAAATCCCGATCGCAGAAGCACTGCGCCACGTCGGCCAGCAAATGCAGATGAGTGGTGTTCGCCCACTCCGGGACGAAGAGGACGACCACATCGCTTACAGGCAGCCCATCCGGTGAGTCGAACGAAATCGGTGTGACAGGCCGAACATAAAGGACGATCACGCGATGCAGCCCCTTGATCTGGCCGTGCGGCACGGCCACGCCCTGGCCGAGCCCTGTGGAACCCATCGCTTCGCGTTCCTCCAGCCCCCGAATCACGGCGCTCGCCGGTATGCCGTCCAGTCGCTCGACGCGCACCGCCACTTCATCGAACAGCGCGCGCCGGCTGGCGACCTCCAGCCCTATCAATACATGGCTCGGCGGGATCAATTTCGCAAGCGAGTCTTCCACCATCCGACCACTGCTGTGTCCGTCACGCCCGTTCGCTTTCGCCCTTTGCACCGGCTGCATCAAATCCTGCCACCCGTCGGTCGGTACGTTCGGCACCTCGAGCAAGTGCCCGAATTGTGCCGACGGCTCGAGCGCCGTCACCCGCTGTATCGCGTCGCCTACGGCCGCCTTGGGTAGATAGAGCGCCAGCCGCACTCGCCCAGTCCCATGTAGGGGCTCTACCCGCATGGTCCAAGGCTGGTCACCACAATCCCTGGTCAACGCCTGGCGCAGCGGTGTCGCATGCTGCGCATCGAGCGTGACGCGCAGCATGACGTTACGGTCTGAGTCAGGACGAGCGCGATGGTGCGGCATACCGGCATTCCGTCCAAAGAATGTCCGCAGGCTCGGCAGCTTGTGCTTCATGTTGTAGGCCTCGACTGGGTTGACCGCCCGCGTGGCAGCCGCCCTTTCGCAATGTGAATTGGTCCAGTCGAGGTATACCGTGGCAGGAATAAAAATGCTGTAAATCCTGCGGAAAGCGATGCGCGGAGGGACGAGTTCCTCACCCCATTTCGATCGACGAATGGTGTTGCGCCGAGCTCGTGTTAGTATACCCCCCTACCCTATATAAAAGGCCGCCGACAGTGAGCCACACCATTCGCGAGAAACAGAAACTGCTCAACCGGATTCGCCGCATCAAAGGGCAGATCGAGGCCATCGAACGTTCGCTCGAGGACGAGCGCGGGTGCAATGAGGTACTGCAGCAACTGACCAGCTGCCGGGGCGCGATGAACGGCTTGCTCGCCGTGGTGCTCGAGGATCACATCCGCACGCATCTCGTCGATGCGGAAACCGACCACGACCACGGCAGCCCGACCGAGCAGCTGATCGAGATCGTCCACAGCTATTTCAAGTAAGAGCCAGACATGAGCGACTTCAAGGATGCCGCATTCGGGGCGGGACACGACCATATCTTCCTGGGCGCGGCTCATGAAGAAAACGAACGCAGGACGTGGATGGTCATCGCACTGTGCAGCGCGATGATGGTGGCGGAGATCGTCGGTGGCAGCCTCTTTGGCTCCCTCGCACTCGTTGCCGACGGCCTTCACATGTCGACGCACGCAGGTGCGATGCTGATTGCCGCGTTGGCTTACACGTATGCGCGCAAGCACGCGACGGACCCTCGCTTCGTCTTCGGGACCGGCAAGCTCGGGGACCTCGCAGGCTTCACCAGCGCCATCGTGCTCGCGATGATTGCTCTACTGATCGGATACGAGGCCGTTGCGCGCTTCCTGGCGCCTGTGCCCATCCACTTCGGCGAAGCCATTCCGATCGCCGTGGTCGGCCTGCTGGTCAATCTCGCGAGCGTATGGCTGCTGAGCGGCGATCATCACGGTCACAGCCATGGTCACGGTCACGGTCATGGGCATAGTCACGGACATGGACATGACCATGACGAGGAACACGCCCACGATGAGGAAGTACGACGCATCTTCGCCCCGGCTGGCGTATTCGCCGTGTCGATATTCGAAGATGGCGTACCGCCGGTGTTCCGCATCGCGCCTGAGACATCGAATTCCAAACTCACCGCCGATGCCGTTTCCGTCACGACGATTCGGCCCGACGGAACACGTCAAACGTTCGCGTTTTCCGACCGGGGCGGCTATCTGGAATCGAAACAAGACATCCCCGAGCCACACGCGTTCAAGGTCATCGTCGGCTTGCCGGACGGCGAGCACGAAATTGAATTTGAAGAGCACACGCATGACCACGAAGACGCGCATGTTGCCGCGACGCGCGATCACAACATCCGCTCGGCTTACATTCACGTGATCGCCGACGCCGCTGTGTCGGTGCTGGCGATCATCGGCCTGGTCCTGGCCCGCGCGTTCGGCTGGCTCTGGATGGACCCGCTGGCCGGTGTCATTGGCGCCCTCGTGATCGCCAACTGGTCGTGGGGATTGATGCGCGATACGGGAGGCATTCTGCTCGATATGAGCTCGGATCGACGCATGGCCGACAACGTTCGTCACGTCATCGAGGATAACGGCGACAAGGTGCTCGACCTGCACGTCTGGCGCGTAGGCCCCGGGCACATGAGCGCCGTGGTGTCGGTCATCACCAACGACGCCGCGCGCCATCCTGGCTTCTATCACGCGGCACTCAAGCGCTTCAGGAACCTGTCGCATGTGACGGTCGAAGTGAACGCTCCGCGTGTCGCGGCTTGAGCTATGGCAATCAAATCCCCGTGTGTCGACGTGTGCACTTTCGATGGCAAGACCGGGCTCTGCGTCGGTTGCTTTCGTACACGCGATGAAATCCGGGACTGGAAGAAGATGACGGACCATCGACGTCATCAGATCATCAACGACAAGTTCAGGCGGCAAGCGAAGCTGGTTCGTTAGTCGCCGCTACGCTCGTAGCATCGAGCTTCACGTCGGGGGCCCGCTCGCACTGCGTACAATACGGGTTTCCCGATTCCAACTGCAGGACACTGTCGCATGGCAATGAAGAAAACCGACCTTGAAAAGAACAAGGCATTGAAACTGACGCACTCGATGAAGCAAACGCGCTCCGAGCGCTTCGGCAAAGGCGCGACTGAAGTGCCGCTCGACCGGCGCGAGCAGCGCAAGCTCGATCAAGCGAAAGGGCTCGTGCCGTTTGCGTGCAAGCTCGATGGCGAGCTGGTGAGCGTGCTCAAGGAACGTGCGGCGGCTCATCCGGAGGGTATGACGGGTTTGCTCGACGAGTTGCTGCGGCAAGGTCTCGCGGCGGGTGACGGTAAGGCCTAAGCTCGGCCGACCGCTCCCGCTTCACTCCGGCGGATTGATCGCTATCAATCCGTCCCCCCAGGCTTTGCCCACGAGACCTCTCCTATACCCAACGCGATGCCTCAGAACGTGTAATTCACCGCGCCCTGCACCTGATAGTTGAATCTGCTCTTGACGATTGGGCTGCGTGACGCCGTGCCCGTGTACCTCATGATCTGGCCAGCTACCGTCGTGGACCAGTGTCGCGAAAACGTGTGAGTCCACTCGACGCCGGTACCCAGGGCGTATAGGCCACCGCCGGTCATATACGCCGGAAACCCGGATTGCGCGCTTTGCGCAGGCGTCACGCCAAAGAATGTCTGGTTATATTTTGCGCTGCCAAAATGGGCCGCCGCGTTGACCGCAATTTTGTCGTTGAGCGCATTGAGCACGGTTGCGTCGGCCATCAAATGGTAGGTGATGCCCCGCTCACGCGCCGTCAATGGCAAATCGACAGACATATCAACGCTACCCCATTCGCCGAATCGGTAGCCGGTCGTCAGGCTCGCAAGCACAGCCCCTTTGATGTCCCCCATCCCCTTCAGGGCATCGGAGCCTTGGCCAAATTGCGTGTTCCTGGCCTTACGGCCCGCATCGTAGTTAAGCGCAGCACTCGCGAAAAAATTGAAGGGCAACGCCAGTTCATAACCGATCCCGCGCGAGGAACTGGCGAACAATCCCCAGGGGGCCTTCGCGTCGAAAAGTATGACGGGCGCGAATTGATAAGTCTTGCTTCCCATGTAGCGCGGCCCGTAGCCACCGCCGACACCCACGCTGAGAGCGTAGCCGTTCCCCGCTTTTTCCGGCCCATTTACAACAGGTCCGCTTTCAGCGCGCGCGCCGCTTGAGATGAATAGGATCGTACCGAAAATCACCGCATGCCTTTTGTTCATCATCGTCTTGGAGTTGATTGAAAGACGATGCATGGTATGGACACGCGATAGGCGCGTCTGTGAACGATTGGCGGGAATATGTGTAAACCTGTGACGCGTATCGCGTTCGATGGCGCATCGCGCCCGACGAATCGCCTTGTTCCTCTTGATGTGTATACACACTTTTTCACAAACCACCAACAAAATCCCAGTGGTGTTGGGCGCATCGAAACGCTTACATTAGTCTCAAGTGACAACCGGGCGAATTCAGATGGGGCGCCGACCACCCTGCAAGCGTCACCTGCCCCTAAAATGCGCCATTCTGGACGCGGAAAGACGTGCCATGCAAAGACTCCTTTTGATCGAAGACGACGAGAAGCTCGCGACGCTGATGTCCGAGTATCTCCGGCATTACGGCTTTGACGTGACCATCGCGAATGACGGCAATACCGCTGTCGAGCGTGTACAGAACGACACACCGGACCTCGTCGTGCTCGACGTGATGTTGCCGGGACTCAATGGCGTCGACGTTTGCAAGAGAATCCGTACTTTTTCGTCCGTGCCGGTGCTGATCCTCACGGCGCGCGGCGAATCACACGATCAGGTCTTGGGTTTGGAGATAGGCGCGGACGATTACGTGGTCAAGCCGGTCGACCCACCCGTATTGCTGGCGCGAATTCGTGCCTTGCTGCGCCGCGCTAAGGAATCCACGCCAATGAGCACATCGGCCGAGCGCGATCCGCTGCGCTATGGCCGCCTTGCCATTTACGTGCAGGACCGAAAGGTGATTTGGCGCGATCAGCCGATGGACCTGACGTCGACCGAACTCAACCTTCTGAACATACTTGCGTCCTCGCCGGGGGTTGTGCTGAGTCGCGACGCGATCTTGCAAAAGCTTCGAGGAATCGGCTTCGACGGCATCGACCGTTCGACTGACGTCGGTATTTCGAAGCTGCGCAGAAAATTCGATGACTCCGCAGCCGAACCACGACGTATCAAGACTGTATGGGGGCGAGGCTATTTGTTTGCTCCTTCCGAGTGGGAAGATTGACATGCTTCAAATGTTGTTGCGGCTTTACGTGCCAGCGGCGCTTGTCATGGCCATTGCTGTCGTCGCGCTAAACAAGACGTTCGAATACACGTTTTCGGATTCTTTTGCGGCGCAGGCCCGAGAAACGTCAAGAGGCGAAATGCAGTTGATCGCCGAAGCGCTCAACTCGGCCCCGAGCTCCGGGCGCGAGGATCGAATGCAATCCGTGAGGGCGCTGACGGCCACGCCAATATCCTTGGTGCCGGCCGCATCGCTGAAACTCGATCGCGATCAGGAGAACCAGTTACGCCACCATCAGATAGTCGTCGCGATGCCGGACTGCACGAAATTCACGGTGCCGGACTGTACAAAATATCTGTTGCTCGCCGACGGCAAAACGGTACTCCAGGCTCGCCAACTGGCGGAGCCACGTGCACTGCGCATGCTGAGCTACATCGGTTGGCCCATGCTCGCCCTGACCATGTTGCTCCCGTTGCTTACATGGGTACGCGTTTTGTGGAGGGATCTTGTAGTACTCACCAACGCCGCGCGAAAGTTCGGTAGCGGCGAGCTTACGCAACGTGCGGTGGTAGGTAAGCGCTCGCATGTACGGCAGCTCGCGCTACAGTGGAACAGCATGGCTGAACGTGTTCAACGCATGGTCAATTACGAGCGTGAGCTGCTTCATGCCGTGTCACATGAGTTGCGCACGCCGATTTCGCGGATCGGCTTCGGGCTGGCGCTGCTTCGCAAAGAGTCCGAATTGGAATCCAATGGACATCGGATCGACAGCATTGCGGCTGACTTGCGGGAACTCGATGAACTGGTCAATGAATTACTGACGTTGGGTAGTCTCCAGCATGCTGCATCCAACCGTCCGCGAGTATCGGTTTCGGTTCGCGAACTGATCTACGACGCCGTGGAATCGTTCGCCGAAGAAATGCAGCGCGATCACATCGAATGCGAGCTGGATCTCGATCCAACGATTCAGGTCGTGCAGGTGGAACCAAGGCTGACTGCGCGGATGCTGATGAATCTTGTCAAGAACGCCATGAAATACGGCCACGGACGCATGCGGATCAGTACCCGAGCGGCAGAACATGGAACCTGGACCATTGTCGTCGACGACGACGGGCCCGGCATACCGCAATCCGAACGCTTGAATGTCTTCGAGCCCTTCTATCGACTTGATCAAAGCCGAACGCGGGAAACGGGCGGCTTTGGCCTCGGCCTGTCGATTGTCAAGACTGTCGTCGAAGCGCAGGGAGGCATCGTATCCATCGACACGTCGCCGCTCGGCGGCGCACGATTAATACTGAGCATGCCGAAATAACCGGCATGCAACGAACCAGGAAACCGTCTCCTAAGCGAATGTAGACTTATATACGGGCAAAGCCCCAGCCCAGGACGATGCACTTTTTGAAAACCCGGCCAGTACGATCAGACCACTCTTTGCGAGAAAAATATGGCAATCGACCTGTTCCAGATGTTCGAGAAGTTCCAAGATGAGTTCCTGAAATTCGACCGGGTGACATACAAGCTGAGTAGCCGACCGGACTTACATGCTTTCATCCTGCTGAACACGATCCAGCCGTCGGAGGACGAGATGATCGCCGACGCAGCGGAAAATTATATCTGGCTCGACATAGATTGCAGGGCGCTCGCCAAGGTCATTACGGAAGCCCAAGTCATCGAACTCGTCCGCTGCGGGGTCTTCTATGACAAAGATGATGGTCGTCTTTCGATGATTGCGTGAGGGTCTAGTACGCCTGCAGGGGTGTCAGCCCTAGCGCGGCCAGGATCGCCACCGCGTCATCATGGAGTACGGCAATCTGCGCTTTGGCGTCGTCGCTCACGATTAATACCCCGCTTCCTTCTGGTGCCGGACCGCCAGAATCGTCACCCTATCGGCATCAACGCGATACCTGGCCACATAGCCGTTATCCCCGAAGTCGATGGGCCACTCCCGATACTGCTCGGGCAGATCCTCCACAAGACGTCCCATTCGAGGGTGCGCACCGAGGGCCTGTACGCCCTGTCTAATCGCTTCGCCAGCACGCCTCGCGGCCTCGATGCTCTTCGGCCGCAGGAAGTCGCGCAGCCGTTGCATGTCTCGGATTGCTGCTGGCGCGAAGATTACTTGTGGCATTCAGGCGTGGGCAGCTCGTCTTCGGTTCCCCAGCCCGCAAGCCACTTATCGACCTCCGCAGCCGTCGCGTGCAGGCCGGTCGCCTGAAATTCATCCCATGCGTTGAGCGTCTCGCGATTCAACGCCTCCCGCTTCTCCTCGCGCTGGACGTACTGCTCGATGGCTTCACGCATAATCCAATGCGGAGTGCGCCGACGGGCTTCGGCCAGGTGCTGCACCCGCCCTTTCAGCTCATCATCGAGTTTGATGGATGTTGCCGTTACCATGACGCGGCCTCTATAGCAAAAGGTAATACCTCCGACTACTATAGACCTGGTTGCTGCTGTAGTCCATGCTGCCCTGATATTTGCGAAAACCGATCGCGTCGTTCATGGCCTGCCGGGACGGCGTGGCGCTCGTACGCGTTGCTGCTTCGATGAGTCCGCCACCCTGGCGCGCCGTTGCGCTTCCTGCCGTGCATCCCGGATGCCGAACCTCGATTCGATGTTCGACCATGATGTCGATCGCACGTCGCTTGAATTCTTCGCTATGAAGCCTCGCCGAGGGAATCGTCATTGAATACAGATACGGCTCAGATCCACGGTCCTGCGAAATACACTTCTGTTCAACCACGGCACGAACGTGTACTCGTAGTAAGCGTGAGTAGAAACATGGATCCAGTGACTCAAGACGTTCGTCATAGCCCTTACCTGTGAATCGACAATCTCGCCGCCGTACGCGCTGCGTTCGTCGCATACGGTATGGCCGCGTATCGGCCATAGAGCAAAGGTAGGCCTGCTGCGTCTTCGACACCATCCTACAAACGATTCGCCTCGCCCCTGCATAGGCATGCCGCCCTCATACAAAGGTATATCCGTACGCGCCCCTAGGTCGAAGCGGCCTCGATCACTCGAAGCCGCCGATCGGCGCGTCGACGCCTATGCTGCGCGCTATACACCCACGGCGACTTCAACTCTTCGGCAGCGAGATACGATCAGCCGGACGGCCATTGGACAGCATGCACATGATCGGCACACGGGTATTACTCCTCGTGAGGCTAGCCGGAGAAGCGGGCCGATCGCGACCGCGCAGGATGACGATCGGGGAGCGTCGCCGGGTACGGTAAGGGCGGACGCGGCCTCGCTGAGGTTGAGTCGACATGGGCGCCTCTCGAGGAAAAAGCGATGAATGGCTTCGCATGATCGGGACAGACGAATCAATGCCGGCTTCTGGTTTTCATTTTCGGGCTTCGCCGGTCGCGTATGCCGATGACATCTTCACGATATAAGAGCGGCGCGCAATACACAAATCTACGAACAGGTGGCCCGCCTCGGACGAGAGCATGAGCCGATCATCCTTTCGTATAGGGCATCGGCCGATACGTTCGTATAGTGTCCGTTCCGTCGCTCGCGACCTAGACTACCCTCATAACGCGTGCCAGATGTCCACCTGATCACGCTGCATCACCCGACGCAGCGAGGAGGGCCGTATGGGTGCCGGCCGAACCGTTTCGATCGTCGACGATGACGAGGCTGTCCGTCTGGCCGTCGCGAGCCTGGTTCGTTCATTGGGATGGAAGGCACAGCTGTTTGCGTCGGCCGAGGAATTCCTCGCTTCCGCGCACCTGAGCGACACGACCTGTTTGATCTCCGACGAGCGCATGCCGACCATGACCGGCACGGCCATGCACGATCGTCTCCTGCGGCGCGGCTATGCGATGCCGACCATTTTCGTCACCGCGTTTCCAACGCCCGAACTGTGCGCGAAAATCGGCACGAATGCGGTACTAGCCGTCGTCGAAAAGCCGGTCGACGCGCAAACGATCGAGCATTGGCTCAACGTTGCGCTGAACCGGCCATGACGTTCGGCTTCGCCATCCGCGGACAGACGCGCAGCGCTTCCGCCCTTCTGACGAGATCGGCCAGCGAGCGAGCGCCCATCTTCTTCATGACCTGGCCACGATGAATCTTCACGGTGATCTCGCTGAGATTCATCGCCGAGGCAATCTGCTTGTTCAGCAGCCCGGCCACCACGAACTCCATCACCTCGCGTTCGCGCGGCGTCAGCGACTCAAACGAAGCACGCAGTGAGGCGATCGATCGTTCGGCAGCAAGACGCTCGCCGTCTCGCGTCAACGCGCTCGACACCGCATCGAGCATGTCCTGATCGCGAAACGGCTTGGCAAGGAAGTCGATGGCGCCCGCCTTCATCGCTTTCACCGTCATCGCAATATCGCCATGCCCCGTCATGAATACGATCGGCATGCACAGGTGGCTTTTCGCCAACTCGTCCTGAAACGCGAGTCCGCTTTCGCCGCGCAACCTTACATCGAGCACGAGGCAACTAGGCGCGTCGTACTTCGGGAACGCGAGGAACGCCTGCGACGATTCGAACGTCTCGACATGCAATCCAATCGAGCGAAAGAGGCAGCTGAGCGCCAGCCGCATCGATTCGTCATCGTCCAGAACATAGACGACCGGCGGGTTGTCTCCTGCCGCGCAGCCGCACGGCGTCTGATCGGAACCCAGGCTCATCCCATTCCCCTTCCTCTTCCCGGTGGGATCGCTGCTTGGTGACGGCAAGCCTCGTAACGATGCGATGCCGCGGGGTAGACGCTTACAGCGATCTCGCCGTGCCGGATCGATCCGATCTTCTATCTTCTGTCTGACGAAGAGAATCGGATCGTACAAGCCGATGTTTTTGTCTGTTGTTTGCGAGTGGCCATGAGCGTTGCTGGCGGTCATTCTACGCTCAAGAAATGTGCGGCAGCCGTGTCTTTAGGCGAGGCCGCTGGAATAGTATTTTGTTCGCAGGGTTACGCTGCGAGCAGCATGGTGGTTCGCCTTCAATGGTGGTCAACTCGCCCCCGATGGGGCCGTTGGGGAGCGGCATGAGGGGCTTGCTTCTAGCATGGGTATGGGCATTCGCGTGCATGCCCTTGGGTACCACGGCTCAGGGTTTGTCCACGGCCTCCGTACCCCAGTCCCCGGTCGCCGCCTGGCGGGGCTACCTGACCGAAGCGAAGCGCGTCGTCGACGCCGCGGCGCAACCTGCTCCCCCTTGGAACGGGCCGCGCACCGGGCCACGCGCTCAACCCGGGAAACACCTCGCGGTAGTCGCCGAGGATTTGCGCAACGGCGGCATCCTCGGCGTCATCGACGGTGTGCTGGAGGCGGCCAAGGTCATAGGCTGGAGCGTGAAGATATTCGACTCCGGCGGCTCGCCGGATCTGCGATTGAAGGTGCTGGCGAATGCGCTGGCAAGTCGTCCGGACGGCCTCATCATCGTCGGCGGCGACGCACACGCGCTGCTGCCCGGCCTGCAGCCATTTGCCAAGCAGAGCCTCCCGATCGTCGGCTGGCATGTCGCAGCGAAGGCCGGACCGGTGCCTGGCACGCCTGTGGCGATGAACGTATCGACGGATCCGCTCGAAGTCGCGCGGGTCACCGCGCTGGCGGCCATCGTGCAGTCCGGTGGGCGCGCAGGCGTCGTCATTTTCACCGACTCCAATTTTCAAGTTGCGCAAGACAAGGCCGATGAAATGGCTGCGGTCGTACGCGCTTGCCGCAGCTGCACGTTGCTCGGCGTGCGCGACGTGGCGATCTCGCAATGCGAGGCACTGATGCCGGGCACGACACACGCCTTGCTCGCGCAGTATGGCAAGCGCTGGACCTATGCGCTGGCGATCAACGACATCTACTTCGACTACGCTGCCCCCGTTCTGACCGAGGCCGGCATTCCGAACGGTGCCATGGTGATGCTGTCTGCAGGCGACGGCAGCGAGTCCGCCTTCCTGCGCATCCGGCAAAGCACGTTCCAGACAGCCACCGTCGCCGAACCGCTGAATCTGCACGGCTGGCAGTTGATCGACGAGATGAACAGGCGCTTCGCTGGGGAACGCGTCACCGGTTACGTATTTCCGGTGCATCTCGTGACGGCGAGCAACATCGACGCGGACGGCGGCGATCGCCTGCTCTACGATCCCGCCAACGGCTACCGCGACATCTATCGCCACATCTGGCAACGCCCGTGAAACTACCGCTTCCCCAGTCCCTCACCGCGCAATTCTCGCTCGTCGCGTCATGCCTGGCCGCGCTCGTGGTCGCAGTCGGTGCAACGACCCTCTACTCGTTGACCGGGTCGGCTCACGCGCTGCGCCAGTTGGCAGAAGATCGGCTCGCGCGCCTGCAGGACGCACAGGACCTGGTCCAGCAAACCCTGATGATCGAACGCATGGCGCTGCAGCTCTCGAGTGACGAAACCGTCGACGCCGTGCGCGAGACGCAACGGCATGTCATCGAAAGCCTGACGTCGTTCGATCGCCTCGTTGACGGGCTCGCCTCCGCGCCGCCTGCGCGCGAAGAGGTTGGCGTCGACACGCTGGCGCTGCATCGATCGAGCCAGCGCTTTCGCAACACGGTCAACATCGAGGCGCAGGTGCGCGAGACTGCGCTGGCCCTGGGAACCGCGCCGCGGCCCAACGCGTCGTTGTCCAGCCTCGACGACGATCTGCACCGCCAGGCCAATACCCTGGCCGTCGCAGCGCGCCAGCAATCGGCTCAACTCACGCGCGAATACCGCCAAGCGGTCCAGAACCTGGCCGACGATTCGGATCGCACGCGTGCGTGGGTCGTCGGCGAAGTGGCGGTGAGCCTGTTGTTGGCCTGGCTGATCGCTCGCGTCTTCCTCGGTCGCCATATCGTGGGTCGACTGCGCCGAGTCAGCCACTATTTGCGGCACGGCGATGTCGGCGGCACCCAAACCGGTGTCCCCGTGTACGGACGCGACGAGATTGCCGACATGGCGCGCGCCGTCGAGCAGTTCCTCGAAGACCGGCGCCAGCGCAAGCAGGCCGAGGATGCGCTGAAGGTGCTCAACGCTGAACTCGAGGAGCGCGTGGTGCGGCGCACGGCCGACCTCAGCACGGCGCTTTTGGGACGGACGGCCGAGATCCGCGATCGGCAGCATGCCGAAGAGGCCGCGCGGGCGAGCGAGCACTTCCTGAACAGCATCATCGAGAACATCCCGGACATGATCTTCGTCAAGGATGCCGCGACGCTGCGCTTCGTCCGCTTCAACAAGGCGGGGGAGCAACTGCTTGGCTACCGGCGCGAGGAACTCATCGGCAAGTCCGTCTACGAACTGTTTCCGGCTCAGGAGGCCGATTTCTTCGCTCTGAAGGATCGTGACGTGCTTCAGTCGCGGCAGATGGTCAACATTCCGGAGGAGCCCGTTCTGACACGTCACGGGCCGCGCCTGGTGCATACGATGAAGATTCCGATCGTCGACGTGCGCGGCGAGCCTCAGTTTTTGCTCGGCATCTCGCGCGACATCACGGAGCACAAGCGTGCGGAAGCCGAATTGCGCGAGAGCGAGCGGCGGTACCGCGAGGTTCAGATGGCGCTGGCACACGCGAACCGCGTCATGACGATGGGGCAGCTCACGGCTTCCATCAGCCATGAAATCAAGCAGCCGATCGCGGCGAGCGCCACCAATGCTCAGGCAGGGCTGCTTTGGTTACATGCCAAGCCGCCCAATCTGGAGGAAGTTCGACAAGCGTTCGATCGAATCAACAAGGACATGAGGCGCGCCAGCGAAGTCATGAACCGGATTCATGGCCTCGTCAAGAAGGCGCCGCCGTCGATGGAGAGGCTGCAGATCAACGAGGCCATTGGCGAGGTCATCGCCCTCATGCGCAGTGAGCTCGCGAAGCACGGCGTCTTCGTGCGAACGCAGCTTGCACAGGATCTGCCTCCCGTGGAAGGCGATCGCGTCGCACTTCAGCAGGTGATGCTGAACCTGATCATCAACGCTATCGAGGCGATGGGCACGGTCGACGATAGGCCTCGAGAAATGACCATCAGGACCGGCAGGCATCATTCCGGTGGCATCGTCGTTTCCGTGTGCGATTCAGGGCCGGGGGTGACGGTCGACGACATCGAGTGCCTCTTCGAGCCGTTTTACACGTCGAAGACCGGTGGAATGGGCATGGGGTTGTCGATTTGTCGTTCGATAGTGGAAGCACACGGGGGACGGTTGTGGGCGAGCCCGAACGTGCCTCATGGCGCCGAGTTTCAGTTCACCGTGCCGGCTCAACCGATCGGTTCCGCTGTATAAGGACCGTGATGAGATCAGGATTCCTTCGAAAAATTTCGACATGGCTCGACGTGGACATCGCGCCATGCCAGCATCTTCGGCAACCGTTGCTCGAGCGCATCGTCGAAGCCGCATCGATGACGCCACTCGGCAGGATTTTCATAGGTTCCGAACAGCATGTCCCACCAGGTGATGTCGCCGTAATTGTTCTTGTGACATCCGTGGCGATGATGGATGCGATGCATTTCCGGTCGCTGAAAGACGAACCCAACCCAGCGCGGTGTCTTGACGTTGGTGTGATAGAAAAACTCGCCCAACGCGGTGCAAAGCGTGTAGATGCCGCCTGCCGCTGGAGACAGTCCAAGGAACGTATAAACCAGCAAGCTGCCGATCAATGAGTTCACCACCATTTCGGCCGGGTGCTTATAGAACGACGTGATGACCTCGAGCCGTTGCGGGCTGTGATGAATCTGGTGGAACACACGCCAAAGCAAGTCCGATTCGTGACGCCAGCGGTGCCACCAATAGAAGACGAACGTTGCGACGAAGTAAGCAAGCACGGCTCCAACAACAGGGGGGACATGCCGTGAGAGATGAAATAACGACCACGATGCCAACCACCGTTCCCAGCTCACGCCGGCAAGCAGCACAACAGCGATCTGGATGCCGTTGATGAGCAGAACACGCGCGGGCCAATGGCGGACTTTGGGCAACGGCCAACCTGGGATCAGGCGCTCGACGAGGAAGCAGCAAGCAATAACAAGGAACGCGATGGCAATCATGCTCGCCCTCCCTGCGTATGGCGGCGGGTGCCATGGTTGGATCGCACGACGCCATCGAATACCCGTTCCAGCGAAGGGCTGTTCAACAGGCTGGCGGGCGTGACCGTCTCTCGTTCCCACGGGATACAGCCGAGGTACCACATACGCCAGAAGCCGAGCGCAGCCCCGGGCTGACGCTCGAGTAATGTCGCAAAGCTTTCCACCTCGCCCACGTTGATGCCGGTTGCCTCCGCAAGGACTTCGCGTGCGAAGCGCGAGCAGAACTGGCGTTTCGAATGCAGGTTGAACCCGGTGTCGTACCAGATGCCCATGCGCCGGCGAGCCGCCTCCGACACGCGAATTTGTTGCGATGGCTCCAATGAGCGCTTAAGCCGGGCAACGGCGATACGACCATATTCGGAGCGAGCGACAAAGCGCTCGATGGAGGTAATTCGGCTACGGGGAAATGCGCTTTCTGCGATCGCGATTTCGCCCTCCGAATTGCGGACGATGATGCCGACATGATTGGTCCACGATCCCGTGGCGATTGAAATTTCGCGGAACGGGCGGGCACGAACGCGGATGAAGAGGACGTCGCCAATCTGCAAGCTGGCGGACAGTGCCTGAACGTCGGTATCGAAGCGCATGGTCGATTCTTGGTGGTTTTGGATGTAGGGACCACAGCTTGCTATCGAGTCTCGCAAAGTGCACCACATTATGGTGTTAGTGGTAACTTACGAGCGGTAGAGTATTAAAAATCGATACCAATCCCAGAAATTGGGCAGACGCCATCGCAGACGCCGTAGACCTATGAACGAAGTTGCCCAACTCATCGCCACCATCAAACGACACCTCAAAGCGCAAGGCTTGACCTATCGCGAGGTGGCCAACGCGCTTGAACTGTCCGAGGCCAGTATCAAGCGGCTGTTTGCCAGCGAACGATTTACGGTGGATCGTCTGGTGCAGCTCAGCACGTTGCTGGGTTTCACGCTGGCCGAGCTTGCTCAGGATGCCGCTGCCGAACTGCCGGCGCTGCGCACGCTCACCATCGAACAGGAAACACGACTAGTCTCCGATCGCAAGTTGCTGCTGGTGGCGGTCTGCGCGTTGAACCACTGGTCGGTGGCGGAGATCGTCGCTGCCTACCGGGTCACGTACGCCGAATGCCTCAAGAGGCTTCTGGTGCTCGAACGCATGGGCTTGATCGCGCTCTTGCCGAATGACCGAATCAGGCTGATCGTCATGCGCGATTTTCATTGGCTGCCCGACGGCCCTATTCGCGCTTTTTTCATGCAGGAGGGTTTGGGCGACTTCTTGAGCAACAGCTTTGACGAGCCAGAACAGACACTGGAATTCGCTCACGCCATGCTGACCGAACCGGCGCTGGAACAGCTACGGCTGGAATTGCAGAAGGTTCGAGCGCGACTCGCGCTATTGCATGACGAGTCGTCGACGGCTCCGTTGGCGCAGCGGCGCGGCGTCGGCATGCTGCTGGCGACTCGGGAATGGGAGCCCGCCATGTTTGCGCAGATGCGTATGCCGGCCCTTCGGAAAGGCGCACGCACTTAAGCGCTCCCTAAAGTTTCGTCTGCAAGCGTCGTTATCTCGCGGAGAACATAAGCCTGCCCGTCCGACGCGGACATGGGACAGACCTCGAGAACAACCCCACACACTCAATCGATGAGGCAACGCGCAACTCGGGAACTCGCGACACGCATGTCGTCGTGGATCATGGCGGCCTACGCCCTTTGCATGGGAGCCAATGCGCAAGCGGCTCCCGCCAAACCTGATAAGCACGCGAGCACCGCGGAAATGCCATCACAAGTTGCCGTCTGCATCGGCTGTCATGGCGCACGCGGCGAGGGCAATGTGACTGCCGGCTTTCCGCGACTGGCGGGCACCGGCGCCGCCTATCTGTCCGAGCAACTCGCCAACTTCGCGTCCGGCCAGCGCGCGAGCGCCGTCATGCAGCCGTTCGCGCAAGCCCTGTCGCCCGAGCAGCGCGAGGCGGCCGTCCGCTACTTCAGCACGCTGCCCGCGGCTGCGCCGACCGACGCCCGCCTCCCGGTCACGCCGTCGCAGACCGGCGCCTGGCTCGCCACACGCGGACGCTGGAACGATGGCTTGCCCGCCTGTGTCCAGTGCCACGGACCGGGCGGTACCGGGGTCGGCCAGCACTTCCCGCCGCTCGCGGGCCAACCTGCGACGTATCTTGCACGCCAGTTGTCGGATTGGAAGGCCGGACAACGTCCACCCGGGCCGCTCGGCCTGATGCCCGCCATTGCGAAGAAGCTGTCGGACGCGGAGATCACCGCCGTCGCCGACTACTACGCCACGCTTGGCACGCCCGCGCCGCAAGACGCCAAGCCGGAGGGCCAGCCATGAACACGCGCGCATCGATCCGGTTTGCGCTCGCCGCCGCTATCACGGCCATCGTGAGCGCGCTGCCACACTTGGCGCACGCGCAAACCACACTCGCCCCCGCAGCACAAACGCAAGCAGCAGCCGTGACGCGGCCGTTCGCACCGCCGCCCGAAAGCAGCATGCCGGCGACCGGCGACTTCGGCGCAACGGTCAGGCTAGGCCAACAGATCTTCTTGCACACCGGGGAATTGGCCGGCAAGTACGTCGGCAACTCACTCAACTGCGCGAGCTGCCACCTCGACGCGGGGCGCAAAGCCGATTCGGGTCCGCTGTGGGCCGCCTATGTCTCGTATCCCGCCTGGCGCAGCAAGGACGGCAAAGTCAGCACGCTGGCCGAACGCATGCAGGGGTGCTTCCTGTACAGCATGAATGGCAAGGCGCCGCCGGCCAACGATCCATTGATGGTTGCGCTGGAAACCTACGCCTTCTGGCTTGCCCAGGGTGCGCCGGTGGGTGGCACGCTGTCGGGACGCGGCTACCCCAAGCTGCCCGCCCCTGCCCAAGTGCCGGACTATGCGCGCGGCGGCCAGGTCTATGCGCAGCATTGCGCGTTGTGTCACGGCGACGATGGGCAGGGCCAGACGAGCCACGGCGAGACGGTCTTTCCGCCGTTGTGGGGCCCGCGCTCGTTCAACTGGGGCGCCGGCATGCACGAACTGCAGAACGCGTCCGCCTTCATCAAGGCGAACATGCCGCTTGGCCTCGGCGGCACGTTGACGGATCAGGAAGCATGGGATGTCGCGAAGTTCATGGACAGTCACGAACGTCCGCAGGACCCTCGCTTCACGGGTTCGGTAGAAACAACGCGCACGCGTTACCACGACTCTCCGTGGTCGATGTATGGCCGCACGGTCAACGGACATGTTCTCGGCTCGCAGTAAATGCCGGACGACCGTGTGGTGTAGTGAGTAAGAGAAGAGAAAAAAATGCGATTCGATAGAAAGTTGATCGTTTGCTCGGCGGTGCCGGCTGCAATATTCATGGTCGCGGTGAGCACCAGCATCTGGGGATCGATGCGCACGCAGTCGGAGTTCGAGCACTACATCGGGGTCGATCAGAAGATCAGCGGCGGCTTGGAAGAGATGTACGCACAAGGTCTGCAAATGGGACAGGCCTTGCGCAACGTGCTGCTGAAGCCGACCGACGCGCAGGGTTTTCGCAATCTCGACGACGCCGAAAAACAATACGCCACGGTCGCGGCGGAGACCGCCACCTATGCGCGCGATACGTCCGAGGCAGCCACCCTGGACGCCCTATCGAAGCTGCGCGACGAGCATCGATCGGCGCAACAGAAGGTCCTGCTCGCGATCCGCGGCAACGACCTGACCCACGCGGGCGAGCTCCTCGTCAACGAGGAAACGCCTGCTTGGCGACGCCTGCGCGGCGAGCTGGTCAAGGACATCAAGCGCTCGCAAGCGCACACGGAAGAGGTCCGTACCGAGGCCATCACGCACGCGCAAAACGCCGTCAGGCTCGCGCTTGTGCTCGCGCTCGCGGCCTTGTTGAGCGCGTTCGCGATGGTCAGGCTGCTGACGCGGACAGTCCGCACGGAAATAGGAGGAGATCCCGATGATGCGCGGACCGCGTTGAAGGGCCTCGCGAGCGGCGATCTGGCAACGTCGATCGCGCTGCACGCGAACGACCGCACGAGCATGATGGCCTCGCTCAATGCGATGCGTGAGCATCTGGCCAGCCTCATCAGCAACATCAAGGCAACGGCCGAGTCGATCTCCGCGGCATCGGACGAGATCGCTGAAAGCAGCCTCAACTTGTCGCAGCGGACCGAGGAACAAGCCGCCTCGCTAGAGGAAACCGCGGCCAGCATGGAGCAGTTGACCACGACGGTAAAGCAGAACGCCGAGAACGCACGCGAGGCCACCACGCTGGCGGCCGCGGCCGCCGACATCGCTGATCAGTGCCACGCGGTCGTCGGTCAAATGCTGGCGACCATGGCAGACATCACCACCAACTCGACGAAAATCGCCGACATCACGGCGCTGATCGAAGGCATCGCCTTCCAGACCAACATCCTCGCGCTGAACGCCGCCGTCGAGGCTGCGCGTGCGGGCGAGCACGGACGTGGCTTTGCGGTGGTGGCCTCCGAGGTCCGCAGTCTGGCACAGCGCTCGTCGAACGCATCGAAGGACATCAAGACCCTCATTCAGAGCTCGGCGCAGACGGTTGAAGCAGGCTCGGTGCATGCGCGGGAAGTCGGCCGCTTCACGGAAGAAGTGCAGCAGGCGATCCGGCGGGTCGCGTCGATCAACGGCGAGATTTCGACCGCGTCGCACGAACAGGGGATCGGCATCGAGCAGGTCAATCAGGCCATCGGCCAGATGGATCAGGTCACCCAGCAGAACGCCGCCCTCGTCAGCGAGGCGGCAGGCGCCGCGCAGTCGATGAATACGCGAGCGAACCAGTTGCGCGAGGCGGCCGTCGTCTTCAAGCTGCCGAAAAACCGCCACTGAATCCAACCGCGCCAAAAAGCGCCCGGCCCACCAAGGCCGGGCGAAACCGTCGGTATCCCAACGGCGGAGGTAATACGTTGTCCTATGCAACGAGCCTGCTTTGGTTAAAGGCAGGCTCGTTGTGTCTTGCAGAAAGAGAAGGCGAGAGACGCAGCATCGGGCGATGCGACCTCACCGAGGCTTATTGACCGAAGAAAATCGACTTCTCAGCGGCCCCTGCGGCATGGCCCGCTTGGACCTTGACGTCAGCCACGCCGCCGACGTCGTTCGCCGCCGTCTGCGTCACCGCCGCTTGTTGCGTACCGGCGTGTTGCGCAGCGACACGCGCTTCTGCTGCCTGAATGTCGGCCGGATAGTACGGGTCGCTGCCGCGCGAGGGAACGTAGCCGACCTTGGCCAGATCGACGAGTTGCTGCTGAACGTCTGCACGCGTCACCGGCTGGTTCGATTGGGCAAACGAAGCGATCGGGGTGGCCAGAACGGCGGCAAGAGCGACGGCACTGATGAGCGATTTCATGGTAACTACCTCCAAGGATTATTTCGTAATCAGCTATAAACGGTTGTCTCTAGCTGTTGAAATGAATTCTAGGAGCAAGAATCTTTAGGGTAAATACCTAGATTCCGAAAACACTGTTTCCCTTAACAAGACAATCGCAGCCTGGAGATAGGGGGCCACAGCGGGGCCAGGCGAGCCCCCGTGCCATCCTTCACGACGCACTCACGCTCACGTCAAGAACTCCAACGCCCCCGTCCCAAGGTTGTACATCGCACCGACGATCTTGATCGTGCCCTTGGTCTCGAGTTCCGCGAGCACGGGACTATCCTGACGAATGTTGGCAACGGTCAACTCGACGTTCTTGCGCGCCACGGCATTCACGAAAGCGTAGTTCGTTGCAGAACGATCGCCGTCGTAGGTCGTTGCCTCAACGGCAGGTTTGATCTTGGACAGCAATCCGGTGAGATTGCCTAGCTCGGCATTGGCAATGGCTCCCTTGATGGCGCCACAGGCCGTGTGCCCCATGACGACGACGACCTTTGCCCCAGACAACTTGCAGGCGAACTCCATACTGCCAAGGATGTCGTTGTTTTCCACATTGCCGGCCACGCGACAGTTGAAGATGTCGCCGATACCCAGGTCCATGATCACTTCCGCCGGTGCGCGCGAGTCGATGCAACTGAGCAGCACGGCAGCGGGATACTGCCCGGATGCGCTCGCTCTCTGCTCGCGCAAGTAATTGCGCGGTTTCCTTTCGCCCTTCTGAAAGCGAGCATTGCCTCGTTTCATGAACTCGATGATCTGATCTGGCGTCATGCTGTCGCGCTGCGCCTTGGTCAATGCGTCCGCATGCGCAGGCTCGGTGAAGAGCGGTCCCGTGAGCCCAACCACCGTCGCGGTGCCAGCCAACTTGAGGAAACTCCGACGACCCGAGCCTCGGTATTGCTTCGGATACCCAAATATGTCGCACATGACCTTGCCCCCTTTTTGACGACTGGCCTCGCAAGCGGTCGATTCAATATAGGCCATCGCTGTTGGGGTTCAAGTGTCATGCGGAGTGGTGAACCACGCTTCACCGCCCCCGGAAGCTAGCCGGGGGGGGGGCTGAGCGCGCAGCGAGTCTTTCCCTTTCAGAGCGCAACGTTGTCGAGAAAGTAACGTATCGCGCGGTTGAATTCCCCGGGCCTTTGCAGCGGGGCGAAGTGACTGACGCCCGGTAGAAGAATCAACTCGGCACCGGGAATGCTACGGGCAAGATATTCGGCGTGCTCAAGCTTGATGAATTCGTCATGCTCGCTTTGGACGATCGCGACGGGCACGCAGATATCGGCCAGATCGCGAGCGTCGTAATTGGGCTGGGTCTTCATCATTTCACCGACCGCACGCACGAACGCGTCGAACTCGTCCGGTGTGGCCGATAGCTCGGCATAGTCTTTGGCATGCCGCTTGAAACACCGATCAAGGGCCGGACTCGGCGCGAATTCCTTGGTGCCGCTCGGATCCATATTGCAGCCAAAGAAGAACACGCCTACCACGCGCTCGGGGAATTTCATCCCGAGGATCATGGCGATGCAGGCGCCGTCGCTCCAACCCACGATGGGCGCTCGTTCGAGATGCAATGCGTCCATGACGGCCAGAACGTCGGATGCTATCAGCTCGTACGTGTAGGCGCGGGTATCGCGTGTACTGCGGCCGTGGCCGCGGCTGTCGACCAGCAATACGCAATGACCGGAGCCGACCAGTTCCGAAACCTGATAGCCCCAATTGCCGCTATGGCCGAGGCCACCATGCAGCAAGATCACGGGGGCGTCGGCTCGGTCTCCGTACGTCGCGTACCAGATTCGGGCGCCATCATGGTCCACGTATCCCTGATCGCTCGCAGCCGGCAGCGGTTTGGCGCCATGTGCTTCGAAGTGAGCAAGATCGTCGTCGAATATCTTCATTGTTGAGTCGCCCCCAGATGAACACGGATTGTGTTTCATACGACGAACGAGGCCAGCGGAAATCGACATCCTGGCGAATGGGCGACACCCAATCTATCGGCAACGCGCCTACTTTGGGGCGCCATCCTTGTCGGCAGCCGGAGACAGCGCCTTGCTCACCTTCGAGAAGAAGTCGTCATAGAGCTCGGGTTGCAAGAGGGTCTTCGTCCGTGAATCACCGTTGCTGTCCCAAACGGTGCCGTCGAACCTCGTCCGAACGATCGTTGCCCCACCGTCGTCGCCAGCCCTGACGGTGACGATGGCCGCGACTCTTTCGTGGTCGGCTTTAGCCGGGAATATGCTGGTATAGGACTTCAGCGCGCCCCGGAGAAGTTGTCGCCATTTCGGCACTAGCGTTGCATTGTGCTCAGCCTCGACCAGCCCTGAGTCTCTGTCCACCGATACGGGAGCGAAGCCCAGGTCACCCAGCACTTTGGCCACCGCATCCATCGTCCGATCTCGCGTCACATTGGCATAGGCGTGGTCCCGCATGGCGCGCAAGCTCTGTTGCTCCGCATCAGTCAGATCAACCGCTACCTGACTTGAGCTGTATCGTACCAGTGTTCCCCCATTTCCCGTTTCCCGTTCATTCTTGGGCGGGCTGGCGCAGGCGCCCAGCATCGAGAGTGCGCTGGCGAGCGCTAGCGTAGTCCCTGTGCGGCCAATCGCTTTCGCGCGGCGCCGCTTCATTATTCTTCGTGAAATGGCCGACATGTTCATTATCTCTAAACCCCAATGGCGCTTATGATATTGACCATTCCGCATAGCAACAAACGAGTTATTCTCTCTAACTCCGTAGTAATTCTTTGATATCGAGTCATGCGTCGATTGCCGCCGTTGAATGCCTTGCGCAGTTTCGAAGCCGCCGGGCGTCTGAATAGCCTGACCCTCGCCGCCGAGGAGTTGAACGTCACCCAGAGCGCAATTGCCCAACAGATTCGCGTGTTGGAAGCGTTTTTCGGACAGAAGCTTTTTGAACGCGACGGACGATCATTACGTCTGACACTGCGCGCGCAGCATTACCTCGTCGATGTCGCAAGCTGCATCGGGCGCCTGACCGAGGCGACGGAGCAGATGTTCGAGCCCGACCGGCATCAGATCCGGGTCAACGCGTCAGCCTCGTTCGCGCATGGCTGGTTGCTTGGACAACTCGCGCGTTTCCATGCGCAACATCCCGACATCGAGATTCACGTGGTGTCGACGCCCGACATGCAAGTCGAACGCATCGACGAATCGTGCGACGTGGTCATTCGCCGCTACACGCCCGAGTTACGGCGCAGGGGCTTCGTGTCGAAGCCGTTGCTGGGCAACGTAGTCGTGGCGGTTTGTTCGCCGCATCTTCCGGCGTTGCCTGCGATGCGTACGCCATCCGATTTGCTCGCCGCGCCGCTGCTGCATTACGCCGGTGTGCCGCGAGCATGGCAGTACTGGTTCCAGCGCGCAGGCGTGCCGACCGGAGAGACACTCCGCGGACCGTTCTACGATGAATTCTGTTTGCAGGTAAAGGCCGTGGTGAGCGGGCTAGGCGTCGGCCTCGCTCCGCGCGCGGTCGTTCAGGATGAGATAGCGCACGGGCGCCTCGTCGCGCTGTTTCCCGAGGTGAAGCTCGAAGGCCCTCCGTTTCATTGCCTCTATCGTGAAACCACTGACAATAAGCCGCTCAACGCCTTTGTCGAATGGCTATTCACGTGCGCATCCGATTTGCACGAGTCCCTTCAAACCGAATAGCGCTGGCGAACATCGGTCAGTGATTGTCGCTGCCGGCCTTGCTCATCGAAGTTTTCGGCCGACAGCCATGCCTGGAAGGCCTGTTTGAGCGAAGGCCACTCCTTGTCGAGGATGGAAAACCACGCGGTATCGCGGTTGCGCCCCTTGTACACCACCGCCTGACGAAAGATCCCCTCGAAACTGAAGCCGAGCCGCTCGGCCGCCTTGCGGGAAGGCGCGTTGAGACTGTCGCATTTCCATTCGTAGCGGCGATACCCGAGTTCATCGAAGACGTAGGCCATGAGCAGGAACTGCGCTTCAGTCGAAATGGGCGTCTGCTTGAGCAGCGGCGAGAACACCACACTGCCCACCTCGATGACGCCGTGGGTCGGTTCGATGCGCATCAGCGCCAGGGCGCCGACCGCTTTGCCCGTCTTGCGTTCAATGACCGCGTAGTGCCGAGGATCGGTGCTGCGCGCGGCGCCTTCAGCGTAGCGGCGATAGTCTTCGGCATGGTCGAACGGCCCGACGAATAGGTAAGTCCAGTCCCGGTGATCGGGTGCGGCACGGTAGGCCGCGTAGAGATCGTCGGCGTGGCGCTCCGCATCCAGTGGTTCGAGCCGGCAGGACGTGCCCTCGAGCGTCACGCCCGCGGGTACAGGGCGCGAGGACCATCCCGGCACCGGTTCGCCGATAGGTTGAGCGTATTCGTTGGTGCGCGTGGACATGGCATCTCCCGGTTTGCGTGGCATGGAGAAGACTTTAGAATTCCTGTGGCTCATGCAAAAGAGCCAAAAGCATGGAATTCAATGGTGCCACGAACAAAAGCGGCTTCTACGAGGCTTGCTCACACGCATGTCTGCAACCGATGAATCTTCCAGCCCGGTGCTGGACCTTCTTCTCGAAACACCGCTCGTCAGAGACCGGGACGGAGAGTCCTTGCAGCGGCAATTGCTCCACCGCATCCGCGGCGCGATCCTGGATGGCCGGTTGCCATCCGGTTGCCGCCTGCCCGGCTCACGTGCCCTTGCAGCCGCGCTTGGCATCTCGCGCAACAGCGTGACAGCGGTGTACGAGTTGCTGGGGGCGGAAGGATATATCGCGTTGAGCCGCCAAGGAACGAGGGTCACCACGCTGGAGCGGTTGAAGGCGGAACACCAGCGGGTCCAGCACACCGCATCGCCCGAAATTTCAACACGCGGCACTCGTATTCGGGATGCATTCTTCGACGCGCCAGACACCCTTGCCCTTCGGCCCGGCGTTCCCGCTTTGGGGCGGTTCCCGCTCAGCGCCTGGAAGAACTGCCTCGATCGCGCGATTCGGAGCGCAGGTGTCACCGCCCTCGGCTATGGCGATCCGCAAGGCGAGCGGGCCTTGCGCGTCGCCATCATGCAGCACTTGGCGGTCGCGCGCGGCGCGCGCTGCGAACCGGAACAGGTCGTCATTACCGAGGGTGCGCAAGAGGCGCTGTCCCTATGCATCCGGCTGGTGACGAATCCAGGGCAGGTCGCCTGGGTGGAAGAGCCCGGCTGGCGCGGCGCCCAAACTGCGTTGCTATGCGGTGACTTGAACGTCGTGCCGGTGCGGGTCGATGCCAATGGCCTACACGTTTCCGACGACGCCTGGAATGCCGAGGCCCCGCGGCTCGTCTACACGACGCCTTCTCACCAATACCCGACAGGCGCTGTCCTGACGGCGTCACGCCGGCTCGACTTGATCGGCAAGGCCCAGGCGCATGGTGCCTGGATCCTCGAGGACGACTACGACAGCGAGTTCCGCCATTCCGGAGAACCCATCTGTGCCATGCAGGGCATGGTGCCGCAAGCGCCGGTCTTGTACATAGGCACGTTCAGCAAGACGCTATTTCCGTCGCTGCGCCTGGGCTTCGTGGTGCTTCCCGAGGTATTGGTCGCCAAGGCTACGCCGTTGCTAAGGGAAACACTGCGCGGCGGCCACCGTTACGAGCAGCTCGCCTTGGCCGAGTTCATCGAGAGCGGCCAGTTCAGCCGGCACCTCGGACGCATGCGCCGCCTCTACAGGAGACGACTGGACGCACTCAGAACAGCCCTGAAGCAGCATTTGGATGTGCCGCACGTCGTCATGGGGGGTGACAGCGGCATGCATCTGACTATCCGGCTGCCTGCCGAATGCATCGACCGGCGAATCGCGCAAGCGGCTCGCCAATTCGACATGGCGCCGGCGCCGTTGTCCCACTTTGCGCTGTGCCCGCGCCCCGAAGACAATGGGCTTGTTCTCGGGTATGGCAACACGTCGGAGTCGCTGTTCGTGCCGCTTATCCGGCAATTAGCGCGATTGATTCACGAGCATCGCTAGTATGGCCTTCCCAAGTTGACGCGCAATTGGCGAACGCTCAGAATGCGCCGGTCCCAAACCGGTCTGTGCAATCCCATGGCTCACGACGCTCATGCACTTCCTGATCACTGTCCTAATTGCGGTGCTGCCGTGCATGGGCCTTATTGCGCGCAATGTGGTCAAGAAACGGTGCATGAATTGCCGACCTTACGCGAATTCGCACACGAGTACCTGCACCACTATGTCGCAGCGGATGGCAAGCTGCTGCCCACGCTGAAGCTGCTCCTGCTCAAGCCTGGGCAATTGACGCTCGAATATCTGGCAGGCCGTCGGCAGCGCTATGTCAAACCGCTGTCGCTCTATGTCACGTTCAGCTTTCTGTTTTTTCTTTTCCTGAGCTTGACGAGTTCCAGCACGCCAGACCACTTCGTTTATGTCGACAATCGGCCCGTCGCTCATCCGGAGCAACACCTTGCCGGGCTCGCGGCCGCCAAAGCCGACCCCGATGAGCGGAAGGTGCTCGGCGCGCTAGCCAGCGCCGTGAGCGAGCTGCAAGACCCCGACAAATTGGCCGAGTTCAGAGAACATCTTCTGCATCGTCTGCCGTATGCCATATTCGCGCTGATGCCGATCTTCGCGGCAATGTGTGCGCTCGTCTATCGGAGACGGCGTCAGAACTATGGCATGCATGTCTTGTTTACCCTGCACCTGAACGCATTCATCTTTGCGGTCTTTCTGCTTGGTTTGATCCCTGCCGTGCAGGCTCATGCTGCCTGGGCCGCATCAGTGATCTTCCTCTACCTCGTCGTCGCGCTCAAACGCGTGCACGGCGGCCGGTGGTGGCCACAATTGGCGCGTGGCATGCTGCTGGGCAGTTGTTACGTCATCCTGAGCAGTGTGGCGATCGGTGCCGCCATGGCCGCATCGGCGGGCGTGCAGTGGCACCTTCATTGACGCACTCGGTAGGCACGGCCTTTCGTCGTCGCTCCCCCTCCTATTGCTCCTGAACGCAGTTTCCCTGGGCCGCCGCACACTCGAGCGGCCCAGAGCCGGGATCGTCGCCCGGAGGAGCGACTACACCATCAGCCCCCTGCCTGCCCCGTGAGATTGAAGATGCTGTCGATCCACGAGAGGAACGTCGAGAATGTGAAGTCCGACCATTGCTGCGTGCGGAATGCTTTCATGACAGGCGTATCGGCCGGATCCTGCTGGTTGAGCAGATCATTGACGAACGTTCCGATATCCGCATCGATGCCGTTCTCATGGATACCCGAGCCCGTGAAGCTGACGGCGGTCACCTGATGGTTCCTCATGAAGTCGCTGCGCGCCCACGGCATGAAGTATCCCCAGTTCGGCAGCGGATTCAACGTCTCTTTCAGGAGATCGAGTTCCTGGTCGAACATCGTGAGCGACAGGGCGTCCTTGGTCGGGCCGTCCGGCGCGGCGATCACCGCGGGCACGAACGGGCGGTAGTGGTAGGCCGCGATGATTTTGTCTTGTTGATACGTCGAATAGCCGAAGCGATCGTGAGGATACGTTTGCGACAGTGCCGCGTACGCGCTGCCCATGTTGTTCGGATCGAAGGACGGAGCGAGCTGGGCATTGATCGTGATCATGCCGTTGGGCGCGTTCATCCCCCATTCGGTGCGCGCCTTGTCGTACAAGCCGACCGATGGGTGTATCGTCGGGTCCGCGTCGAAGGGCGTATTGAAGACCGTGCCGGCATCGTCGAGCAGCGAGCTATGCGCCTGCGGTTGCAACGTGTTGCGCAGCGTCGCGTAGTTGGCGAGGGTCCCGTAGCCACCCGCGCTCGTCCCATACACCAACATCCGGCTCGGCTGGCCGAACCCGTTGGCGACGAGCCACTGCGCAACGGCCTGGATGTTCTGCATCCCGTTGAAGTGCTGGACCCGCCAGTCACCCGTGGGCGAGGTGTAGTTGCGCACCGCGCTGCCCATGTGAATGTCGCCCGTGCAATACGGCACGAACACCTGGGTCCAATCCTGCGTCTCCACCTTCGGCTCGCCAACGAGGATATGCGCGAGATCCATCCGGATCATCAACGGCGACAGGAACGACGAAAACAAGCTCTCGTTAGTCGTGCCGTTCATGTAGTTCTGCGGAATGCCATTGGGATTGAAGGCGCCTAGCCCCGCCTCCGGGCCAGTCGCGGCTTCAGTACAGGTGCCGTAGTCCCAGCATGCGCCGCCAGGTTCCATCATGAAGAGGAGATTGCTCGATTGCGCGCGATTGATATAGAAGCGCATCGGCGTACCGTTGCCGCATGAGGCGCCGGTGCTTTCCGGCAACGTCACTTCGTACCACGAATAATAGGGAATCGACGGATCCGGCACTGTCGTATCCGAGGCATTGCCGTTGAGTGCGGCACAGCCTAGCAAAGTGCCGACGCATAGGGGTTTCAACAATTTAGGCACAGACATATCTCCTCCATTTAATTGACTTGGTGTCTCCACCGCGTACAGGCGCGACGAGGCGCACACGGGAAGGTCAATGCGTATTGGGTGAAGAAGTGCTGTCGAACAGTTGCACGCGCAGTGCCTGTAGACGCTGCGTGATGATGAGCTGTTGCTGGGCGGGATCGGGGACACTAGCCTGAACCTGCTGGATGATGTCGCGGCTCTGCTGCGTGTAGGTCAAATAGCGCGGATCCTGTGCAGGCGATGGCCCCACGGTCTGACGGGCATAGGCATCCCACTGCTGCTGCGCCGCCTGAATGGCTGCGCTGCGTGTGGTCGGATCGCTTTCCGCGTCTGTCAGCAGCGCTACGCTGAGTGCTTCCGCTTGCACCGGCACGATCTCGTGGCTTGCGACATGCTCAGGCAGTTCGGCAAGAATCGCGCGCGCTAACCGGGCCCTCTCCGCCTCCGGCATGCTGCTCCTGCCGTTGCCGTAGGCTTCGACCTGATCGCGGAAACGCGCGAACTCGACGATGCGCCGTACTTCCGCTTCCGCGTCCTTGCGACCCGCCAAACTCTTGCGCAATGCGTTCAGATCCAGCGCGCGCTCTGCGGGACCGGCTTTGACAAGCGCATCCGCGGACGCACCGACGGGCAGCCCGCCCTGCACACTCGCCGTCGTATCGGATCGTATGGGCCGAGTGGCAACCGCCTGCGATGGCGTCTCATATCGCCAGACTGCGATAGCGGCACCGATGGCCGCCACTAGCAACGCGCGTCTCCAAAGCGTTTTCGATTGCTTCACGCCGCCTCCCTGTTGGGTCGTCGTGGCTTTTTACGCTGCTTATCCGCGACTAGGTTTTAGGACGAAACACCCTCATCGTCAAAGGCACCACTAGATTTAGTCCACTAATACCCAGTGAATCGGACGTGATTACCCATTTTGCATGGATCGCCAGTGGCCGATGCGATTCACGATGTCGGCGCGCACGGCCGCGCTCCCGCTATGCAAAGAGGGTTATCGCACGGCGGCAGGCGAGGCGTTTGTACAATTGCTGATCAGAAGCGTTGGAACGAAAAAGTGAGCACCAGGATGAACATCGAAGCGTACCTTGCCCGGATTAATTTTCATTCGACACCTGAGCCGAACAAGTCAGGTCTATCGGCCCTGCAATATGCCCATATGCTGTCCGTTCCCTTCGAAAACCTGGACGTTCATCTCGGGCGGAAGATCGTCCTCGACGAGGCGCAGCTGTTCGACAAAATCGTCGAGCGACGGCGCGGCGGGTTCTGTTACGAGCTCAATAGTTTGTTTGCCAGCCTGCTGACGCAACTCGGCTTTCAGGTGACCCTTATCGCCGCACAGGTATTTCAAGACGACGGGACGATCGGCCCTCCGTTCGATCACCTGGCGTTGTTGGTCGCCGTCGGCAACGAGCAATATCTTGTCGATGTCGGATTCGGCGATTCCTCCACTATGCCGTTGCGACTCAGCGAGCGGGGTGAGCAAGCGAGTGGCCGCGGAGTCTATCAAATCTGCGCCGATACGAACGGGCTTACATTGATGAAGAGGACTGCGGCAGAGCCCCATTCAATGCAACCTTTGTACAGATTTTCGACCACCCCGCGTCAGCTCGCGGAGTTCAACGAGATGTGCATCTACCATCAAACATCCGAACGTTCGCATTTCACCAAAAAGGAAATCTGCTCGCGCGTCACGCCTTCAGGCCGGATCACGATCAGCGGGACACAGTTGATCGAAACCACTGGCGAATCCCGGCAAGTGACCGAGCTTCGGACGCCCGAGGAACGACAGCACGCGTTGATGCAGCATTTCGCGATTCGCCTATGATCCTTCTCCGCAAGCGCGGAGCTCAAAATGCCCTGGCCGCACACTCGCGGCCAGATAAAGCGGGTGCTTCGGGCTGCCGTCGTGGTTGAGCCCAAGATGGAATAGCTTGTGTTGCGCACCGGCAGCGGACAATAGCCGCATGACCTCGATCGCGCGCTCGCGCGCAGCGCGATGCGAGCCCCAGGCGCAGATCACTGTCGACGCGCGCTCGATCGCCTTCACAATTGCGGCATCTGCCAGAGCGCGCTCGCCGAGCGGGTCGGGATGCTGAAGCAACTTGTTTGGATTAGTTGCGCGTAGCGGATACAGATTGACGACCTCGAGCCGCCCGAAGGCTTCTTTGACAGCCCAGGCGAGGCAGCGCGCGATCGTCGGGTCCGTCACGCGATGATCGGCAGTCGACGGATTGAGCATCAGAAATGCAACCGTTGGATGTGCGCGATCCCACTCGCGCCACAGCAGGTATCGATACGAGCCGCAATCGCTGAACTCGGCCCCACCTTGCATCGATGCATTGGTGCTGTCAGTCAAGTATTCCATGACTGCGTCCTTCACGAATTAAATTCGTCGCAAATTCGTAGGAAAAGCGCGTCATTTTCGTAATTCTCCGCTCAAACCTACTCAATTGCCGATCCCACACAAATTGAATGTCAACCTCACTGCAAGCGAATGTACGCGCATGCTAAATTCGGCCTGCCTCTGCCATTTGGCAAGCAAATAGGTCTCCTAACAGAGTGATCTATTTTTATACAGCATTCGCTACGAGAAATATTCCTTTCACTAGTACACCCATTGGAGAGCAGTCATGTTTAGAACGCGACATACGTGGTCCTCTATAGTGTCGATCGCAATCGGTGTCTTGCTGACTACAGCGGCGAACGCAGGTCCCGTTATCTCGGGAAAATTTTCTCCACCTAGTGGCGATATCTATCTCGGCGTATCGACTGACTGGGATCGGCTGGACAAATTCGACCAGAACGCCGGACTGCCCACCGGCCCGGCAATCTACGGGCGCTGGACGACACCGGACGGCCCTTTCCAACCTATCTTAGATCAAACGGCGCTCCGTCCTGGCCTCACGCCCATGGTGACCTGGAATTTGCCGTTCGTAGGGGGCCAGGTCACCGATGGCAGCCATGACGGTTACATACGCACTCAGGCGGACGCGGCTAAAGCATTTGGCAAGCCGGTTTTCGTTCGTCTGGACTGGGAAATGAATGCCTTTTGGTATCCCAATTGGAACATGGACCCGGTCCAACCGGCTGAGTACGTCGCTTCGTGGAGACATGTCGTAGCCATCTTCAACGAGGAAGGTGCGACGAACGTCGCCTTCGTATGGTGCCCCAACGTCGGCGACCACTTCACCAAGACCGGTGCGCGGGTAAGAACCAGTTCATGGTATCCGGGCGACGATGTCGTAGATTGGGTCGGACTGGATTCCTATCCTCAAAGCGACCCTAATCCGAACAATTTGCTCACCGAGACCGATGGCATGAATCAAATGGCCAACTTCGCGTTGGCACACGGGAAGCCGATGATGCTCGCCGAGTGGGCGCCCAATACGCCGCATCCCGACACCGCTGACCCGTTCAATCTGGTATTCAACTGGGCGACGGCAAACCCGGCGGTTCAAGCGTTGGTCTATTTCGATTTCATCACGCAGGGGAAAGACTTCACGCTGGCCGACCACCCCGTCGGGGCGGCAACGTATCAAGCACTGAGCAGCGACAAGTCCAAGTATTTGACTACTGTCGTCGGCGCTCAATGAGGTTCGACGTGACCCGCGGTAGCGGTTGAGAACACCGATGGTTTGGTTCAAGGGGAGCGACTTTGGGCACTCCCCTTTTTCAACAACGCGGTCAGCGCCCAGTTACTTATGCCGTACTGCCGTCGAGCTCACGACAGTCACTTCCTCGCCCGATGCCGTCGCGCCAGTGTAGGCGCCATGGAAGTACTGCGGATCGACCTTGTTCATGTCAGTCTCGGCAGGCCAACTGGCTTGCTTGTCCACTTCGATTGCCTCCGGGCTCGACGACGTCGAGTCGACGGGCACGTAATGATTCGCCGGATTGAGCAATTCACGCAAGTCTTGATCGGCGACACCGCGCTGCGTCGCATCCAGCCCGTCCGGTCCGTCCGACTTCAGCGTCGGCTGCAAGTGCTCGAGCACCTCGTGCACCGTCGGCCCAGCATTCTCGAACGCGATGGTATTCGCGTCTTGCCCCTTGAAGTCCGTCAGGATCTGATTGAGCCCTGCGAGCGCAGCGGCCCCGCGCCCTTGGGACGAAGCACCCGCTTCGGCATGATCGACGTCCGCCTGCAATTGGATGGCATTTTCGGAGGCCTTGACGTTCGCTGCGTCGTTACCCGAGTACTGGTTGAGCACGGTCGCCTTCGCTTCGTCGAATCCGTGCTGATCGGCCTCCATGTCCGTGACAGTCGCGCCCGCGTTGCCGGTTTCGGCCTGGTAGTACTTGAGTACGTCTCTCGTCACGGAATTGGTCAAGTCCCGGTGCGCCTGTTCATAAGCCCCCTGTGCCTTCACTGCGGCGCTACCCGTCGGTGGCTGCGGATTGGCGGTGGCCGCCGCGTCATAGCGCTGCAGCGATTGCTTCAATGCATTGTTTTCGGCATCGATGAGCGGGGATTGCAGGGGCAGTGCCCCACCTTGGATCGCGTTGTTCATAGGGTAGTTCTCCTGTCGAGACGATACGGATGAAAGCACGCGATATCATGGTCGACACCCTCATTGAACGAGCGAGTATTTTCCGTAAATTCAATGCGATAGGTGGCCCGGGGTATTTACGGAAAATCGTGTCAAGAGCGGTAGCGCGCCGAGTACGCCGGTGGCGGCACGCATCCTCGTAGGATGACGACGCGTGGATCAATAGCGTCCCCGGTGTCGCAGGGAATCACGCCCTGTCGTCACGCGTCCCCGCAGGCAATGGCGGGTTTGTTGCGCCGCTACCGAGCGGCCGCTGCATGAGCACCGTGTCCACCCACTGACCCCGTTTGAATCCGACTGCAGCCAAGACCCCGATCTTCCGGAAGCCCAGGCTCTCGTGAAGCGCAATCGATCCCGCGTTGCCGCTATCGCCTACGACGGCAAGCATTTGTCGCCATGGTCCCTGTTCGCATCGGAGAGTCAGTTCGCTCAAAAGAGCCCGACCGATCCCTCGCCGGCCCAAGCCGTTTTCAACATAGACGGAATCCTCGATCGTGAAGCGATACGCCGAACGAGGCCGATAAGGTGTCGCGTACGCGTAGCCAACCACCTTGCCCTCTACCTCCGCCACTAGATAAGGCAGCCCCGCCGTCAACACGGCATCCCGACGCCCCGCCATATCGTCACGAGAAGGCGGCGTTTCTTCGAACGAGGCGATTCCGTTCAGCACGTAGTGCGCGTAGATGCCCTGAACGGCTGTTATGTCGGCCGTTTCGGCATCGCGCACCCAGATCTTGCTGTCAACCGTTGATTCCATTTATCGTCCCTAAACGCCGAACCCGACATTCGCCGCAGCATGCTCTCGCTCCGCGGTGCCCAGCAGGGATAATGCCGTGACCTCTCGCATAAAAGAAGCGTTGACAGCTTATGCGATCGATAAGCATTTCTTTGATGAAATGAAGAACCTGAATCTCGACTATCTGAACACCTTCGTCGCCGTCGTCAGGCTCGGTAGCTTTTCCGCTGCCGCCGATGAGCTCCAACTCAGCCAGCCGGCGGTAAGCCTTCAAATTCGGCAACTGGAAAGGAGCCTTGGAACGACGCTAATCGAGCGCGTCGGCCGAGTGGCCAAGGCGACCGTAGCCGGCGAGGCGTTGCTAGGACACGCTACGGGGATCGACGCTGCAGTCAGGTCAGCGATCGCTGACGTTTCCCAGCATGTGGCAGAAGGCACAGGACGCGTTCGCATCGGCACCGGCGCTACCGCCTGCATTTTTTTGCTCCCACGCATCGTGGCAACCGTGCGTCGACGGTATCCCAACCTCGAGATCACGGTAACGACCGGCAACACCGCGGACATCACGAAGGCGGTCGAAGAAAACGTCCTCGACGTCGGGCTCGTCACGATGCCGGTATCGGGCCGCAGCTTGGACGTCACACCCGTGATGAACGATGAATTCGTGCTCATCGCGCCGGCCGATATGACGCTACCCGCCCGCATCACGGCCGCCGCGCTCGCGACCCGGCCTGCCATTCTCTACGAACAGGGCGGCAACACCCGCAGAATTACCGATGAGTGGTTTGCGCGAAGCGGCACGAAAATCACGCCGATCATGTCGATGGGAAGCGTGGAGGCAATCAAGGCAATGGTGAGCGCCGGGCTCGGCTGTGCGATTCTTCCGGCGCTTGCCACCGGCAACCTACCTTCGGCCGGCGAGGTCGTGATCCGCTCGCTGTCTCCCCGGCTCCACCGTCGACTGGCATCGGTTGTCAGACGTGACAAACGCCTATACGCCGGGCTCTCGGACGTACTCCAATGTTTCAGGGATTTGTCCAATTCAACCCGGCAAATACGGTGAGATGTGCTTCAGCGCGTTCTCCACGTACGCCTCTTTCTCGCCGACAGGCGCGACGTAATGCAGCGCCGAGGCCGCGGCTTCGATGCCTTCCGTCCGCGCGATGATCCAGGCCGCAATGTACGGCGAAGCCAGGCAGCCGCCCGCAGTCGCGACATTGCCGTGTGCATAAAGCGGCTGGTTCAGAACTTCCACGCCCGCTTCCTGTACCCACGGCTTCGTCGTCAGGTCTGTGCATGCCGGGACGCTGCCGAGCAGCCCCAGCTTGGCCAAAACCAACGTGCCGGAGCACTGTGCGGCGATCAGCTGACGGGACGGATCGAGTGTCAGGCGAGCCATCAGCCCAGCGTCGGCGACGATCTGGCGGGTCTGAACCCCGCTGCCGACAATGACTGCGTCGGCTGTACGTGCGTCCTCCAGTATCGACTGGGCACGGACGGTGACGCCGTTCATCGAAGTGACTGCTTGTTGCGGGCAGCACAAGGTCACCCGCCAATCAGGCTTGTTGATCCGGTTGAGAACGCCCAAGGCGATGAGGGAGTCGAGTTCGTTGAAACCGTCGAACGTAAGGATAGCGATATGCATGACGCGGTAAAATTAGCAGGTAGTCACGACGGAAATCACAAGGAGATAACAGCTTATTATGGATTCCAACTCCATACGCCGAAAAACTCAGTTGCTGACGCCGAATCAGGTTTGCGCTGAGCTCCTCGCCCTCAGCGTCGTCGAATACAGCTACACGCCAAGCTTAGCCATCACCGTCGAGCTGAATGAAACCGGAGGCAAGATCTCCGATACGGGTCGGGGCATGAATCTGATACCGGATCGAGGCGATACACTTCCACACGCGCAGCGTGCGCTAACCAGCATCTATCCGTGTCGCCCCGCGACGCCGGAAATCGAGTCGATCCTTTGCGCGCAGATCTGGGGAGAGCTCGGTTCACTAGGTCCGATGCTCGCCAACCTTTCTTGCCCTTCCTTGCAGTTCATCAGCCAGCGAGAAGGCGAAGTGTGGTCACAAAGCTACCGTTACGCCACGCCCGTTGGCCCAGCGACGATGCTGGGTGCTACCGATAAGACCGGGACGACCCAGGTATTCGAAACAGCGGCGCCGATCGATCGTGTCGTGATCGCGAACCTCGTCGACACCCTCTGCACAGCCATCCCTGGCCTGCGCATCACTCTGCTGACGTCCTGAGAAGCACGATACCGTCCGGGGCACCGCTTTGCGGTGCCTCGTGCAGCTGCGCGATCGCGATAACGGCCAGTCGATCTGCTGTAGAAATGAAATGCGCGTGCAACGTCCGCTTTCTTCGCGGGATCGGTATCATTTAAGCTATTTTTCTTGACCAGGCCGCACGGCGGGAGAATCGTGTCATGCATGTCGGTGAGCGTTTCAATAGCATTACCCACCTTGTTGGCGCGGTGTTGTCGGCGGTGGGACTTTCCGCGCTCGTAACGATGGGCGCCCTCGACGGCGATGCATACAAGGTGGTGAGCTTCAGCGTGTACGGCGCGATGCTTTGCGCGCTCTACGGGATCTCGACGCTTTACCATAGCGTGCGCAGCCCGCGACTGAAGGCTGTCCTTCAGAAATGCGATCATTCGGCGATCTATTTGCTGATTGCAGGCAGCTACACCCCGTTCACGCTTGTCACGCTGCGCGGGCCGTGGGGGTGGTCGCTGTTCGGCGTAAGCTGGGGGCTCGCGGCACTCGGCATCGCGCAGGAGCTCACGCTCGGGCGACGTACCCGCAGCATTTCGATGGCGCTCTACGTCGTGATGGGCTGGCTCGCGCTCGTTGCGATTCGCCCGTTGATTCATGCGCTGCCGGCGGCGGGAACGGCTTGGCTCCTCGTGGGCGGGGTAATTTACAGCGCCGGCATCTACTTCTTCATCAACGACGAGCGTATCCGCCACGGACACGGTATCTGGCATCTGTTTGTGCTGGGCGGCAGCTTATGCCAGTTCGTGAGCGTGGCGCGATACGTGGCTTGATGTGCGGCGGCGGATTCGCGCGATGGGGTGATCACGGTGTGTGATGCTTCGGCCATGCCCCCTGACGGCCAAAACCCTTGTCGGCTAGGACTGCGTCCAGGGTGTCCAAGCGTTCTAGACTAGTGCCCACGCAGCACGTCCGAACGCGAAGTCGTATAGACGACACCCGACGCATCGAAATGCACGTTGAAGAATGCCTCGCCCGTCGGCCCGCCCTCCTGCCACTTCCAGCTCCATACGGTCTCCGGCTTCAGCCGATAAACGGCGACCTCGCCCGGTTTGCCAAGCAGCCGCCGCACTTCGTCCTGCGTCATGCCGATGTGGACCTTCGCGAAGTTCTCGGCTGTCAGCACTTGAGTGACAGCACTGAGCGTGCCCTGCGGATTGATGTCGACCATGTAGGTGTTGAGGCCTTGCGGGCCACGCGGATATTCGAAGCGCTTCGAGCCGTCCGCGAACGTGCGCTCGGTCTCGGGCTTACCCAGCTGCTCACGGATCTGCGCCTCGGTGGTGACACCCGGCGTGAGCCCTCTGAGCAGGAGCGCATCAGGCTTGATCGCGTTGAAGAAGGCCTTGAGTTTTTCCATGGCGCGCTCGCCCTCGTGATCGTCGCAGCCGGCAAGCGCGAGCGTCACGCCCAACGAAGCGACGGTAAGCAGTCTAAACAGGGATGCCATCTTGCGTAAGAGAATCGCTGCATCGCGTTGCCGATCAAGACAACAGCATAGCGCACCCGTCATGCCGGACTTCAGGCGAGCGGCAGGCGCTCACGAAGAAGCTTGACCCTGCCCGTCGCAGGGCTTCTTTGCCACCGTCAGCAGCATTGCGAACGCTTTGGCACAATGCCCCCTTTCGTTTCCGCCCGGTCGCCCTGCGCGGCACGCCACAGCGATGATTCCATTTTCGGTACTCGATCTCTCCCCCGTGCCCGTCGGCAAGACGCCGGCCGATGCCTTCCGCCATACGCTCGATCTCGCTCAACATGCCGAGCGCTTGGGCTATCTGCGCTTCTGGCTCGCCGAGCATCACAACATGCCAGGCATCGCGAGCGCGGCGACCGCAGTCGTGATCGGCCACGTTGCGGGCGGCACGAAAACGATCCGCGTCGGCTCGGGAGGCATCATGCTGCCGAATCACGCACCGCTCGTGATCGCCGAGCAGTTCGGCACGCTCGCGTCTCTGTATCCAGGGCGTATCGATCTGGGGCTCGGCCGCGCGCCGGGCACCGACCAGACCACCGCTTCAGCGCTGCGCCGCGACCTGCGTGGCAGTGCGGAGCAGTTTCCCGACGACGTAGTGGAGTTGCAGCGTTATTTCGCCGAGCCGGTTGCCGGTCAACGCGTTCGCGCGGTGCCCGGCGCGGGCCTGAATGTGCCGATCTGGCTGCTCGGCTCATCGCTGTTCTCCGCGCAGCTCGCGGCGGCACTCGGCTTGCCGTTCGCGTTCGCGTCGCACTTCGCGCCCGATCAGCTACTCACGGCACTCAAGGTGTACCGCTCGCAGTTTCGTCCGTCCGCGGCACTCGCGAAGCCCTATGCGATGGTCGGCGTGAACCTCTTCGCTGCCGATACCGACGCCGAGGCCGCACGGCTCTTCACTTCACTACAGCAGCAGTTCCTCGCACTGCGTCGCGGCACGCCCGGACAGCTGCCGCCCCCCGTCGATCGGCTCGAAGCATCGGAGCTCGAACTGGCGGGCGTCGCGCATTCGCTGGCTTGTTCGGCGATCGGCAGCCCCAAGACGGTACGCGCCGGACTGGAATCGATCATCGCGCAGACCCAGGCCGACGAGCTCATCCTCACTGCGCAAATCTACGATCACGCGGCGCGGCTTCGCTCATTCGAAATCGGCGCAGAGGTGCGCAACGCGATGGCAACGGCAACCGCAGGCTGAAAGCCGTTTTAGCCTCAGCAAAATTGTTTGCTCACAGTGCTTACGTTTTGTCACGAGATCAGGGTCAACTCATGTCGTCGGGCTCGCGTTAAACAGGCAGCGCTGAACTTTCTCAGCCGCCTTAAAAGGAGTCACACATGAAGACGATTTTCGCTGCTCTCGCTTCCGCTCTGCTCGTTTCGACGGCTTTCGCGCAGACCGCCGCACCGGCATCGTCGACTGCGGCAACCGCCGCCACCACCGCTGCTCCGGCCGGTCAAGCAGACTTGAAGGCCAGCACCGAAATGCAGAGCGGCGCGACGAAGGCCGACGCTTCGACCAACGAAGCGAGCCCCGCAACCGACAAGGCGGGCGCCGACGTTCACGCTAAAAAGAAGGCTGCCGTCCACGCCAAGACTCACGCACACAAGATGAGCAAGAAGAAGGAAAGCGTGGACACGGGTGCCGAAAAGGCCAAGACCGATACCGGCAACGACGCCACCACGGCACCCGCGAAGGCCGACACCAAGACCGATGGCACGGTCAAGACGCAATAAGATCAGCGCGCTTCGGCACGCTCCAGCTCGTCAGTCACCACGCTGAGCATGTCGTTAAAAGGCGAGTCTTCGGACTCGCTTTTTCTTAGGATTACTGACTTATAGCGTCAACGCGCCGCCATCCTCCGACAGGATCAACGTACCGACGGCGCTATACTTTCTCGCTTTCGCTGCCGTCGTCAGGTCCTAAGGATTCCCCATGAGCACATTGCCCCATTGCCCGAAATGCAATTCCGAGTTCACGTACGAAGATGGGGGCGTGTACATCTGCCCGGAATGTGCGCATGAATGGTCGGCGCAAACGGCCACGTCGACCGAAACAGCCGGCAAGGTTTATCGCGATTCAGCCGGCAACGTCCTGCAGGATGGGGACACCGTCACGGTCATCAAGGACTTGAAGCTCAAGGGCTCGGGCGGCGTCATCAAGATGGGCACCAAAGTAAAGAATATCCGGCTCGTGGACAGTGATCACGACATCGATTGCAAGATCGATGGTTTTGGTGCGATGAGTTTGAAATCGGAGTTCGTCAAGAAGGCGTGATTCGCCAGCCTGGCGGGCGCCAGAAAAATATCGACGTCGAATGAGCCCGACCTCTCGAGCTCATTCCCCACGACTCCGCCACCCGCCTGTCGCGCTTACTTACCCGCCGCGGCCTGGCACTTCTTCACGAATGCCACCTTGGCAGCACCGACCAGCGGCTTGCCGTTCGAGCCGACGGCCTTCGCTTCGCAGTCCGATGCACCTGCGCTCTTCATGTCACCCGCGCTCTTCTTCGCATCGGCTTCGCACTTCTTGATGAACGATGCCTTGGCCGCGCCAGCAAGCGGCTTGCCGTTCTTGCCGATCGCCTTCGCGTCGCAGCTCGACGAAGCCGGTTGTGCAGCGGCAGCGGTGGGCGCCATCTTGGCAGCAGAAGCAGCGGTGGCAGCCGACGCTTGAGCATGGGCGAGACCAACGGTGAACAGGCCAGCGATAGCGACAGCAGCAAATTTTTTGAACATGACCATCCCTCCAGGGTGAGATGAAGCGGGATGCTTCATCACCGTTAACGTTCCTTAACGTGGCGGGTTGACTGCTCGTCATGCGAGGTGCATCGGGTCTGTCTCGGCAATCCAACGCTCCCGTAGTGCCTCGCTCACCTGGACGCGCGCAATTGCGCATAATGACCACCAACACGGTCTCATTGCATTCGCCCGACAACCCCTTCCTCACAAGCGAAACGCCATGTACCCCTCCATCGAACCCTACGCTCACGGCCTGCTCGACGTCGGCAACGGTCATCGCGTCTATTGGGAGCTGTGCGGCAACCCCGACGGCAAGCCTGCCGTGTTTCTGCACGGCGGCCCCGGCAGCGGCTGCAGCGTCGATCATCGCCGGCTATTCGACCCCGCCCGTTACAACATCTTGCTGTTCGATCAGCGCGGGTGCGGTCGTTCGCTGCCGTACGCGAGCCTCGAGCACAACACGACCTGGGATCTCGTCGCCGACATGGAGCGGTTGCGAACGATGGTCGGCGTCGACAAGTGGCTCGTCTTCGGCGGCTCGTGGGGCAGCACGCTGGCGCTCTCTTACGCCGAGACGCATCCTGAGCGCGTAAGTGCACTGGTCGTGCGCGGCGTGTTCATGGTGCGCCGAGCCGAATTGCATTGGTATTACCAGGACGGCGCGTCGTGGCTGTTTCCCGACCGATGGGAAGACTTCATCGCGCCCATCCCGCCCGCCGAGCGAACCAACCTCATCACGGCCTATCGCCATCGGCTGACCGGCGCCGACGAAGCCGTCAAACGCGAGGCTGCCCGGGCATGGAGCCTGTGGGAAGGCCGCACGATCACACTGCTCCCCGATCCCGATGTGCAAGCCCACTTCGGCACAGACGAGCGCGCCATCGCACTCGCTCGCATCGAGAATCACTACTTCTCGAACCAAGGGTTCATGGACGAAGGACAGCTGCTACGCGACGCGCATCGCCTCGCCGACATCCCCGGCGCCATCATCCAAGGCCGCTATGACGTGACGACGCCGGCTCGCTCCGCGTGGGACCTGTCGCGCGCCTGGCCGAAGGCGACGCTCGAGATCGTGGCCGACGCGGGCCACGCGTACAGCGAGCCCGGCATCCTGCGCGCATTGGTCTCAGCGACAGACAGGTTCGCCCAATAGAGATCGTTGGTAGCGGCCGTTGTCGGTCGATTCGCGAGTCGTGGAGTATGCGAAAGAGGTATGTGCTGTTGCGCGGCAATAAACACGACGTTGATATAACATTTCGTGCGCCGTTGCAGACCGCGCGCTCAAGCGCATTGCCCCACAACATCAACAACAGCAGCAATGACATCTGCCCGACCGTTCATGCCGTGCCCGCATGGGCTTCCGAGAACCGCGATCACGACACGCCCTCGCGTGGCGGTGCTGTGCATGGCCGCCATGCTCGCGACCACGGCTTGTCATCAAGGCAGCACCAGCTCGAACGCATCGCCGAGCCGATCCGCCCAGCGGGCACACGCCGAAACGAACACATCGTCGGCAGCTTCGTCGTCGAACGAAGCGCCCGCGATTGCACCTTCGCTCAGACGCGCCGAGCTCATGCAAGCCATATTTCCTGGCTGGAAAGACTCGGAGAAAGGCGACACGCGTATCGTCGATGCCGAAGTCCCCGATCGCGATCAGCAAGGCAAGCTTTCGAACGACCTCGTCGGCAGCCGGCTCGACATCAAACCGCGTGAAGTCATCCGGCTCGACGATACGCATGCGGCCTTGATCACCGAAGGCGTGGAGGTGACCGAGGACGGCGAGCGCGTCGATTCGCATGCGTCGGGGGCATGGCTCGGCGCCTACTTCTTCCTGCACGAACCGGCCGGGTGGACGCTCGAGCAACGTATCGACGGTGTCGCCTATCAAGGCGCCTCGGGCAGCTATGGGCAAACGAACGTCATCAAACTGTCGGCCGCCACGTTCGGCCTGGTCGTGACCTCGGGCAGTTGCTGGCAAGGCTACTGTGGATCGTGGGCCACGGTGTTCGGCATCGAGCCCGACCACATCGACAAGCTCGCCGATACCGTGCCCGTCAGCGCCAGCAACCTCGGCGCGAAGGAAGAATGCGAGGCCGTGCTCAAGCGCAGCGAACCCGCTTCGAACCACCCCGGCATTGCGGCGGATTCGCCGCAATGCTTCGACATCGGCGGCAATATCGACGTCGTGCCGGGCACCGATGCGCCCGGCGACTTGCATATCGCTTTCAGCGGCGCGATGACGATCGGCGACTCGGCTACACAGGCGCAAAGTATCGACGAGGTGGCCATCTATCGCATCAGCAACGGCAAGTACACGCTGACGCAGGGGCGCAATCCGGTGCCGGCGTTCTGACCTGATCGCTCAGGCCGGGATGGGCGCGCGCTTGCGGCTCACGAATGCGCGCAGTGCCACGACAACCGGCGGCAAAGCGCCGAGCACGATCACGCCTTGCCAACCGAAGCGGCTCCAGACCCATGTCGTCAGCGGCGAAGCAATGGCTGCGCCACTGAGAAGGCCCAGGATATAAACGGCGCCGACGCGACTGCGCGCTTGTTGCCCGAGCGAGAAGATGCGTGTTTGATTCGAAATGTGAGCGATCGTGAGTCCGACGTCGAGCAGGATGGCTCCCAGCCCCAACGCGGTCAGGCTGCTACCGGACACCGCCGTCACGAGCCACGCCGACACGCCACATGCCGCGCCGAATGCGACACCGAAGTGAGCCCCGCGCCGATCGACGAGTTTGCCGAGCCTCGGCGCCACGACGACACCCGCCGCACCGACGAGCGCAAACCATGCGACGGCCGTGCTGCCGAGCCCGAACGCAGGACTCGCCAAGCGCAGCGGCAGCGCGATCCAGTAGACGTTGAACGAGCCGAACATCAATGCCTGCGTCAGCGCCGCGCTGCGCAGCGTCGGCTCGCTTCGCCAGACGGTCGCGAGCGATGCGAGCATGCCGGCATAGGAACTGTGCGCGAGCGCCGTCATGCGCGGCATGACGAAGCGGATAGCGATCGCCATGGCGACACACAGCAGCGCGCCGATGCGAAACGGCGCCTGCCAGCTCACATGCTCACCCAATACGCCGCTCAACGCACGCGCGACCAGAATGCCGGCGAATATGCCGCTCGCCAGTCTGCCGAGGATCTTGCCGCGTTCGGCCGGATCGATGAAGCGCGATACGAGCGGCGGCAGCAGGTACGGCGTGACCGTCGTGAGTCCCACGAAGAAGCTCGTGGCGAGCAGTGCCGTACTGCTGCGAGCCATCGTGACGGCGACGAGGCCCACGGCGTTGGCAAGCAGCAGCGTCACGATGAGCTTGCGGCCGTCGAGCCGATCGCCGAGCGGCAACAGCAGCAGGACGCCGAACCAGATGCCGATCTGGCTTGCCATCGGCACGAGACCGACTGAGGCAATCGGCAGCGAAAACGCGTGGGCGATGTGAATCAGCAACGGCTGCGCATAGTAGGCACTGCCGATCGCCACGCCGCAGGCCACGCAAGCCAAGCTCTCGGCTCGTTCGCTCAGATGGACGGTAGGCGTGTCGAGGGTGCGGGACGTGTTCATTCTCAAGGTCCAATGAATCGGGTTGAAGATGAACGCGACTCTATGCAGCACGTGGTACGACACCAAGACAGCGATGCTCAATTGATTCTTGCGCGACGCTTCATAATGACGCACAACGCTCAACGCGCAATACGCAACGCACACACGCGAAAGCCGATAACATCGCACGCACGAGGCAGCCGTGCGCTCGTACCGCCGCTTGATGCCGCCACTCGCATTCGACTCGATGGATACCGCCAAAGCCCTTTCGATTTTCGCCGCCGTCGTGCGCGCCAAAAGCTTCACGCACGCGGCGCAGGCAACGGGCATCACTCCGCCCGCCGTCAGCCGCTCGATCGCGCTGCTCGAGAAGCATCTCGGCGTGCGCCTGTTTCACCGCACGACGCGGCGCGTCAGCCTGACCGAAGAAGGCGAGAAGCTGTTCGAGCTGACCGACGAGGGGCTACGGCTGCTCGACGAGGCGATGGACAAGACCCGCTATCTGACGCGCGGCCTCGCCGGCGTCATCCGCATCACGGCCACGCGGTCGATCAACCATTGCGTGCTGGTTCCGCTGATCGCCGCGTTTCGCGAAGCGCATCCCGCCGTGCGGTTCGACGTGACGCTCGATGCGCAATTTACCGACCTCGTCGCCGCGAAGATCGACGTGGGTTTCCGTATCGGCGGCGAGCCGCCGAGCCTGTCCGTCGCGCGACCCATCGGCACGCTGGCGTTCGCCGTCTGCGCGTCGCCGGCCTATCTCGCGCGGCACGGAACACCCGCCACCGTCGACGAACTGCTCACGCATACGTGTACGGGATTTCGCAATCCGAACACAGGCCGGATCGACCCGTGGGAGCTCATGATCGACGGCGAGCTTGTCCACCAGCACGTGCCGGCCACGATTGCGTTCAACGATGCCCCAGCGGAGCTGCATGCGATGTGCGCGGGCCTCGGCATTGGCTTGTTGCCGTACCACCTGGTGGCCGACTACTTGCGCGCCGGTCTGCTCGAGCCGGTCATACGTGAACACTGGAGCGAGCCGGGCAAGATCTATCTCTACTACCCGCAACACCAGCGCATGCCCGCGCGCGTACGTGCCTTCATCGATTTCGCGCTCGATTGGATCAAGTCGCACCCGCTGCCCGAGCTGACCAGCGATGCGCACGCGATGCACGAGAATCGCGAGACCGCGCGCGCCGCGCGCCGGAACACGCGTGCGGCGAAATCGAAGACTGCTGGCGACGTCGCCCGAGCCCCTCGCTCAACCCGCGCTAAAAAGGCCCATTCCGGCGCCATCGCCGTGCCCCGGAAGCGCGCTTGAGGAACTGCGTCATGTCGTCGATGAGCGCCTGCTCCCGCGGGCCAGGTTGCTGCGGAAGCCGCTCTTGCCGAATGCCTGGGAAACACTACGCCGTTGGCGCGGCGGCGCAGGGTACATGCCCCGCGCCTGTCCTGCTACGGCCGACTCCCTGCCGTCTCCTCCTTCGCGATGCCAAACGTGCACGCCGCTGACAGCACGGCAATCAACACGCAAGCCGCGCTGTACGTCGCTCTCGCATCAGGCAGCACCGTCGACATACGGAAGTACAGCGTCCCGATGCCGATGACCCCGACCAGGTTCGCCAGTTGAATGACGGTCGGAAGGACGCCGGACGCCGCGCCGACGAGATGCGGCTCGAGCGTTCCGATCGCCCGGCCCACGGTCGGCGTAAAGATGATGCCGGTCGCGAATCCGATCAGAAACATCGGTGCGATCGAAACACGAATCAGCGACCCGGCCTCACCGCCCAGCTGCGGTAGCACGGCCAGCCACAAGTAGCCGACGCCCGTCAGGCCGCTGCACACGATCATCAGGCGTATGCCGAACTTGCGCAGCGCGGCCGGCGCCAGCAGCGAAGCGATTCCGTAGCCCAACCCCGGCGCAATCAGCACGAGCCCGAACCGCGACGGCGACATGCCGAGCCCGTTCTGAAAGAACAGCGTGAGAACGAACAGAAAGCCCGCCAGTGCCGCCTGCAATGCAAAGACGACCCAGAGCCCCGCCGTGAAGCGCCGCTGAGTGAGCAACTTGGGGTGCAGCAACGCATTGCGCAACGCCCGCACGCGGCGTCGCTCATGCCACAGGAACAGCGCGCCAACGATCGGAAACAGCGCGAGCGGCACGGCCAGCTTCCAGACGTCGACATGCCCCGATGCCAACCCGGCGATCGGATAGAACAATGCGACGAGAGCGATCGTCAGCAGCGCCGCCCCACCCACGTCGAAGCCGACCTTGCTGTTAGTCTTCGCAACCGGCAACACGACGAGCCCGGCCGCGATCGCAGCAATGCCGATCGGGACGTTGATGAGGAACAGCATGCGCCACTCGGGACCGCCTCGGCCATGCCCCATCAGCAGCGCCCCCAGGACCTGACCCAGGATCGACGCGAGCCCGACAGTGGCCCCGTAGATGGCCAATGCCTTGGGCTTTTCCCGATCGTCGAACGAGGTCTGAATCGTGGCGAACACCTGCGGCACCATCAGCGCCGCGCCCACCCCTTGAAACGCGCGCGCGGCGATCAGCATGCCCACGCTCGACGCGAGACCGCACGCCAGCGAAAAGATCGAGAACAGCAGCATGCCGGCGAGAAAGACCTTCTTGCGGCCGTAGTGATCGCCGGCGCGCCCCCCCATGATCAGAAACAGCGCATAACACAGCGTGTAACTCGCCACGGCCCACTCCAGCTGCTCCGATGTCGCACCGAAGGCGATCTGGATCGAAGGTAGCGCGATGTTCACGATGAACACGTCGACCAAGGCCATGAACATGGCCGTGACGACCACCACCAGCGCATACCACCGGTTGCGGACGTCGTCGCCGTGCCGGGCCGGCGAGAGATCGGCGGCGACTTTCATAGCGCGGGCCCGTAGGCCGGCACGCTACGCTCGCCTTGACTTACGTTCGAGCGCCAGCCGAACGCATGCTGCGCCACGATGTCGTAGTTGCGCTGGTCCTCGCGTTGCAGCGCCAGCACGCCGGGCCGTATGCGCGCGCGCGTGCTCTCGACCTTCTCGGCGTTGCCGGCCAGTTGACGATGCAGCGCGATCAGTCGATCGATGCGGTCCACGCTGTCATACGGCACGAAGCACTCGGGCATATCCAGGTGCTCGGCAATGAACTTCGTGCGCGTGTCGTGCCCCAAGCCGATGAACGGCACGGCATAGGGCAGCGGAAGCACGAGCGCGTGGTAGCGCGACGTGGTGACCGACGAGAACATCGACATCAACGCCGACATCTGCGGCGGCGTCAGGTCGTCGCCGGCCAGCAGCAGCACGCGCCTCGGGTCTTTGACGGCCTGCGCGATCCGCTCGGCGATGCGCCGGTCGGCCGGGTCCATCACGAGCAGCGGAACGAGGCCGTCCTTCGAGAAATCGAGCAGGTAATCGACGTAGCGCACCCAATCGGCGATCAGGGTCTCGCTCATCCGCCGGCCGCCATCGCCCCACGTCGCTTTGATCGGCCAGCGCAGATATTCGTCGCGACGGCCGAACAGCGCGATTTTCGCAGGCCACATATGAAAGTCGACCGGTGCCACGGCATCGAGACGCTGATCCTTGATGCCGTAACGACTGGCGAGCTGTCGACGCAACACGTCGCTAGGCAACGGCATCGACAGCGCACAGTCGGCCGTGACCTGGATCGGAATCTTCACGCCCAATTGCAGCAACACATCGCGTGCCGACGGCGCGCGCACCGTCAGCAGCTCGATGCTGTTGAGCGCGGAGACCATCCTGCCTTTGCGCACGGGGCTGATGCGCCCCGAATCGAGCGCCAGGCCCACGACATACTTCTGCTGCCGCTCGGCCTCCTCCATCGCATGCGCGAACACCTCGATCATGAGCGGAGAGAACTCATCGGTCAGCATGTTCCCTTCGGCGAGGATCATCACGTCGGTGTCGCCGATTAGCCGCGTCGCTTTGCCCTTGTAGAAGGCAGGATGCAGGTAGGCCGTCGATACGTTGTAGTCGCGCCCGACATAAGCGAGCCGCTTCTTGTCGAATGTCGACACAGTGATGTCGATGTGCGGCGCCCGCTGCCGCAAGTTGTGAATCATCGAGATCAGGCGCGCCTCGGCTCCGAGGTTGCGAAAGCCGTGATAGCCATAGATGAAGACTTTTCGTCGCTGCATGGTCAGCTCCAGGTATCTTGTTCGTCGATGGCCAATGCGCCCTCGTCCAGCAGACGCGCCGGCTCGCCACCCTGCGCCCCGGTGAAGATCACGTTGGACGAGTCGTGCAGCGCCGCGGTGCGCGCGATGTTGCCGAGGATCACGCGATACGGTTCGCTGGTCCTTTCCTGCAGATGGAACGGTTCGCCGATAGGCTCCGAGCCCATCGCCACCATCAACTTCAAGACGCTGACCCGGCAGTACGCGATGAAACGCGTCGTCGCAAGATGCTGCTGGACCCACTTCGCGGCAGCGGGCAGCAGAATGCCGGCGTAGGACCGGACATTCGGCTCGCTCGGCACCGCCGCCAACCGCGACACTTCGAGCAAATCGTCGGCCCCCTCGAACTCGGTCGGCAGCAGCCCTAGATCGCGCATCTCGACATGGCGGGCACCGACGGGCGTCAGACGTACCGTCGCCACGCACCGCTCGCCGTGGCGCAGCAGCATGACCGCGCCTTGGGCGTCGCGTTGATCTTCTTTCTCCCGCTCATGGAAAGTTAGCCCCAGGCGGCTTTGATACAGGTGTTCGCGCACGGCCCTGGCATCTTCCAGATCGGCGGGAGTACGAACTGGACCGAAAGTAAGTAACGTTTCCATTTGATGACTACTCCTTCGAGCGGCCGGCGGTATAGGCGTCGAAAGCGGCTTCGAGCAGCTTGCCGGTCAGGTATAGCGTCGTGCGAGCGACCTCGATCACCGACGCTTGATCTTCCGGGCTCACCGCATAACGCTCGATCGCGTCGTGCACTTGCTTCGCGTGATGCACGTCGACCTTCTGGTGGCTCACGAAGAACGTCAGTTGCGGGTCCGTGAAGCCCAGATGCTGGCGGATCGCCGTCAGCACTTCGGCGATGTGGTCGTATGCCGTTTCAGCCCAGTAGCTGTAGCCGAGGCGGGCAATCGCTCCCTTCGTGAAGCCGATGTAGTAGAGGTAGGCGATCAGCGCTTGCGTCGGCGGCAGCGGCGCACGGGCGAGCAGATCGGGCGTGAGCAGACCGACCACGCGCAGATCGTGCTCTACCATCTTCTCGTGGCCGAGCTCGTCGTCGGCGTGCTCGTAGCAAAACTTGAGCAGGCCAATGTTCTCCGGCGACACCTTCCACGCGGCAAATGCCTGATTGATCGAGTTATGGCGCGTGTAGTGGAACAGCTCGACCATCAGCGCCTGATAAAGATCCTGGTCGATGCCGTGCTCGCGGATGTGCTTCCATAGCCTGCCCGCGTGAACCTCGGCCCACCCCTGATTGACCACGTGATCCAGACGCGAAAAGATGTCCGAACCGGCATCGCCTGATTCAGGTTTTTGTTCAGAAAGGAATTCCTGAGTGACCGCCATTTTCCCGCCTCCAATATAAAGAAATACGACTTCCCAATTCAAGTTTCCATTTTCAACAGACAAGCATCCGCCCTGGGCAAATCGAGCCCAATGACAGATTCATTACCAATCGATGATTCGAAAGCGAAGATTCACGCCCATCCACGACGCCACAAGCTACTGATTTTCATGGCGACATCCCTCCCCGCCCCAGGAAAGGATCTGAGCGCGACAGCCGAGGCGAGCATGATGATCTGCCGATACTTCGGCAGCGCGGAACTGGTTTAACTGGCGATGCATGTTAAGCAAATACCTATCACGATGCATCTGCCAAATATCGTAGTATTTCGTTATTCACCGGAACACATTAAATGATAATTCTATCGAATAATATGCATTCAGCATTTTATTGAATAACTCAATACGAATAATCGCGCATCGACATAAATTTAGAAGTCGGCAACTCATGACGACCGTCACTTGCCGAATTTGGCGTACGCGGCTTCGCACTCTGGGCGCTCTATCGCGTCGGATGGGTACGGCAGAAAGCGGGCACCGTGCGACGGTGCCCGCTTTCTGCGTTCGGTGGGGCTATTTAGGAAATCGAAGCGATCGGGTGATCGCAGTCGCGTAGATGGGGCAGGCGACTCAACCGACACGCGCCTCGGCCGACGCAAGTTCGTCGAGGCTTCGCCGAATATCTTGCGCCAAGCGACGAGCGCCGGCTTGATCGAGATTCGAAATCGTCACGCGCATGCCCTGCCAGATGTCTTGCACGCAGAACACCTCGCCGTTGCGCACGAGCCAACCACGCCGCGCCAGCCCAAGCACCACGGCCTGCCCGTCATGACTGAGCGGCACCCACAGGTTCAAACCGTCGGCCGGCACCAACGCTGCCAGACCCTGCTCGTGCAGTGCGTCGACCAACCATGCGCGCCGGTTCGCGTAGTCGAGCTTGGCATCGGCCAGACGTTGCATGACCTTCCGCGAACTCAGGCAAGCACACACGATGTCTTGTAGCAAATGACTGACCCAGCTCGTGCCGGGCGCCAGACGCAAGCGCAAACGCTGCGACGTCCGGCGATCGCTCGCCACCAAGGCGAGCCGCAAATCGGGCCCCAGCGCTTTCGACACGGAGCGGATCAAGGCCCAGCGCTGTGTCGAAGGCGGAACGATCGAGCGATATGCCGAGTCTGTCAGGAGTGCGAAATGATCGTCGATGATGACGAGTACGTTCGGATGCCGCGCGAGCACCCGGCGCAGCGCCTTGGCCCGCGCTTCGCTGAGGTTGCAGCCGGTGGGATTGTGGGCGCGCGGGGTCACGATCACGGCCTGCGCCCCCTTTGACAACGCCGCCTCCAACGCGTCCGCACGAATGCCCTCGCCATCGACGGGCACGCCGATCGGCTGCAGCCCCGCGATGCGAACGGTATTGATGCTGGTCAGAAAGCAAGGACTCTCCACCGCGACCTTGTCGCCCGCCACCAGATGACCGGCGAGCAAGCGTTCGATCGCATCCACCGCACCGTGCGTCACGTCGACTTCGAACTCGTCCGGGCAATCGGCCGCCAACCATCGGCGTGCATAGTCTTCGAGCTCGGGATTGACGGGCGCTTCGCCATAAAGCCGGGGCCGTCCCGGGCGCTGGCTCAGCGCCGCGACCGGGTCCGGCAACCACGCCGGGTTCGGATTGCCGCCGGCCAGATCCGTCAACGGCGAGTCCGGCAACGACCCCTCCTGTTCGCCTGGCGCCTCCCGCTGGCGGATGACGGTCCCTAGCCGCCCCTGCGTGACGGCGATACCGGCCGTCACCAGCCGCTTGTAGGCGGCGGCAACCGTGTTGCGATTGACGTCGAGCGAGGCGGCCAAGTCGCGCACCGGCGGCAGCGCCTGCCCCGGCCCCAGCTGTCCCGATTGGGCCAGCGTGCGGACGCTGTCGAAAATCTCCGCGGCAGTCTTCCCCACAATCTTCATTTTTGTCCTATGCCAATATATGATTGGACACAGGACAATTTTGTCACGACCAGGCGAGGCTGTACATCCCCGCCCGGTCCTCTCGCTTCGGCCCGTTTTCGCATTCCTTTGGAAGGCATCTCATCAACTGGGAGAAAGCGCATGTCGTACACCATGACATTGCCGAGCAATCGGTCGCATCGATGGAAAGTTTTGGGGATCGGGGTCGCGGCGAACGCGAGCTTTTCCGCAGCATTCCTGGGCATCCCGACAACCGCGGTGCTCATGCGCACCGCATACGGGCTCGACAATGCCCATCTGGGACTGGTGCTCGGACTGCTGGGTCTCGGCATCGCCGTCAGCGAGCTGCCGTGGGGGCTGCTGACCGACAGCTGGGGCGACCGGCGCGTGCTGCTGACCGGCTTGGGCACGACAGCCGCCGCATTGGCGATGATGTCCGCGTGGGCGAGCCCGCACGGCGCGTATGTCCCTGCGTTTTACTACCTGGCGCTGAGCATGCTGGTCGTCGGCGTGCTGGGCGGGAGCGTCAACGGGTCGAGCGGACGCGCGGTGATGAGCTGGTTCGACGAGGGCGAGCGCGGGCTCGCCATGAGCATCCGGCAGATAGCGGTGCCACTCGGAGGCGGGCTCGGTGCAGCCGTACTGCCATACGTGGCAGGTCGCTGGGGCTTCGTCGCCGTGTTTGCCACACTTGCAGCCGTGTGTGCCGTGACCACGTCGTTCGTTTGGCTCTGGGTCTACGAGCCGCCCAAAGAAGACGCGCCCCATTCGATCGGCTCCGGTGCCGCATCGGTGGCCGCGCCGCGCTCGCCATTGAAAGATCCGGTCATCTGGGGCCTCGTCGTCGGCATGGGCGTGCTTTGCATTCCTCAGTTCGCGGTCCTCACGTTCGCGACCGTGTTCCTGCACGACTACGGCCGGGCAAGCATTCCGTTCATCAGTGCAACGATGTCGGCCATTCAAATGCTGGCCATCGTGCTTCGCGTCCTGGGTGGCCGCTGGACCGACAAGCGACGCAATCGCCGCGAATATCTTCGCTTGTGCTGCGTGACTAGCTTGCTTTCGTTCGGATTGCTCGGGGCCGTGGCGGGGTGGCACGCGCTGGTCGCATCGGGGTATGGCGCCACCGCGCTGTCGATCATCATCGCGATCGCCGGCCTGCTCGTGATGGCATGGCAAGGCGTGGCCTACGCGGAGCTCGCGACGCTCGCGGGCACGTCGCGCGCCGGCACGGCGTTGGGGATGGCCAACACGTTCATGTATACGGCGTTCTTTCTCGTGCCCGCCGTCATTCCGTGGATGATCGCCGTGTGGTCTTGGCCCGTGGTGTGGTTTGCGGCCGCTGTGTGCGGTGCCGTGACGTATTTTCTGTTTCCGCGGCCGTTGAAAACGGCGGTCGTTCGCGTCGAAAAGGGAGCGGCTTGGCAGGCGTCGGGGCACGAGTGAAGGGTAGTCACTCGCGGCGCGCCAGATGCAGGCGTGCCGCGAGGAAAACAACCTCGCCGTCGACCGGCAAGGTGAGCTTATTCGGGAGCGTCTGCGTGACGCCCCTGACGAGCTTCGACGGCAGTCTGCATCAATGCGGCGTTTCGTCGTTCATCGCCTGATAGTTCGCCGTCGGCGTTTCGGGGCCTTCACGTCGAACCCCCATTTCCATATCGTCGCCGCGCGTCGCGTTCGGATCCCGCTGAGCGAAGATCCCTGCGAACGCCGTATAGAGCAGGGCCAGGATCGCCGCGCCCATCGCGTTGCCGTCGTTGGTTTCAGCCTGCGGATCGAGTTTGGGCGTCTTCATCTGGAAGTTGGTCGCGGCCAGCACGGCGATGCCGAACAAGACGGCGCGTCCCGCGTAGCTGCCGAACAGCATATTGGTAACTTCCGCCCCCGTGGGCACCTGCAGCGACAGCCGGTTACGCATGTTGCCGATGTTCTTCGCGCCGCCGAGGGCCTTGCCGACCATACCGCCCTCGGTCTTTTGTGCGCCCTCGGCGACCAGGTGGGCGACCTCCAGGTTGACGTTGTCGAAGAACTCGCCGCCACCGTTGATCGCGCCGCGCAATGCGTCGGCGTTGCCTGTCTTGCCTTGAGCGTGGTAAGACATCAGCGTATTGACGCCCTCCTCGACGCCGCCGTATTCGAGGCCTGCGACCAACGTCGGCGCGAATTGCAACGGCCCCGTCTGCCCCGGCGTACGAACGAAAAGCTGACCGACGTCACGCGAGAGGCAGTAGCCCACGCAAAACGCGAGCATGTCAGCACCTGCTGCGCCGAGGTTGCCCCACGCGGCCGTCATCGCCAGCGACGCGCCGCCGGCCAGCAACAGCCCGGAGCGTCCGAGCGTAGACCATGTCGTAGCCGTGCCTTTGTTGATATCCCTCGCGCCGCCGGCCGCAAGCAGGGCCATCGGGACAACCATCGCGGCCGTGCCGAGCACGGCCCGTGCGTTTTGAGAAAATTCGCTATCGTCGTTCAGCGCATGGTCCGCGCCTTGTCGCGCCGTCGTCATCGCCATCACGCAAAACGCGGACTTGGCCGTCATGTTGAACAACGATGTGAGCACCGCCGAGGCCTTGTTCTCGAAGTTGTTGTTGGCCACATCCGATAGAAAGCGCAGCAGCACGTTCTGTTGGTCCCGCGGCTTCATCGTCGCCCACTTGGCGAACAACCCCGGGTCTCCTGCTCCGCTGGCAATCAGGTTGGCGAGTTCGGGGTTGTGAGCAAAGTTGCCATTCAGCAGCGCTTGCGTGGTGGTCCGGACCGCTTGCTCGTCCTCCGTCAGGTTCTGCTCGACCACGTCGAGTGCGTTCTCCACCTGATTCCGCACTTGTGCCGGCGACGGACGCGGCCCGGGTGGCAGCACGCGGCCCAGCATGGCGAGCGCCTGCTCCAGCGAGGCCGGCACCGGGTGGTCGACCTGCGTCCCACGCGACGTCTCGAGCGCGCCGGCCGACGAATGCAGGGTTCCTTGCGGCAACCGCGCGCGCAATGCGGGTGCCGCGTGCGCCTCGGTCTGTGTGTGTTGCATCGACGGGAGCGCCCCGAGCGAGCTCGATCTGGCCAACGGTGTCGAGCGTATCGACAACTCGCTGCTCGTGCTCGGTTGAGCGTCGTTTTCTATCTGATGCGAAGCGCCTGACGACCCCTCGCTTTCGGTAACGTTGTGCAACATGGTAATCCCCTTTTCGTTCGCGAATCCTCGCTGTTTGGTCAATGGGACTATAGGTAGCGGAAATACCGTTTTTTGCTCGCACGCGATGGCGCAGCGAAAAAAACGAAGCGACGAGTCGCGCGGAATACGCGAGTCGTCGCTGTGTCACATTGCTGCGAAACGGATCGGGTCGGCGCTCGATGCGACGACCTCCCGAGCATGCGCCTACGTGCCCGACACAAGCTTGAAGAAAGGCTCGTTCTTGAGCGACTCGGCCTGTGCCTCGCCTCCTTCGCGACCGCTTCTGAATTCGTTGCGATAAGAGACGTAGTTCCAGTGGTCCGGGGCCACGTCCGATTCCGGCCGTGCGCCTCTTCCGATTTCATTGGCGTTCAGCGTGTGCTCGAGCTGGCCGGTAAAGTCCTGGAGCTTCTTCAGATCCTGAGCCGAATAGTTGCCGTTCGCGCCGGGCTTCACGTACAGCGTCAACTGTGCGCCTTGCGTGACCCGCTCTCCGGCCGGGGCACGTCCCATGTCAGTGATCTTCCATTCGTTGATCGGGCTGTTCTGCGAGAACAGCAGGCCCTTTAACGCGTTGAATCCTTCTTCGACTTGACCTTCGGCCAGGCTCACATGGAGCTTGTCGCCCGCGAACTCGCCACTCGGCTGATCCCCGGGCCGCTTCGCATGCATGAAGACGTCCTGCAACGGCACGTTGCTGAGCTTGAAACCCTCGTGCTCACCAGTAAATCCCGTACCCTGCATTTGCTTGTAGTCGAGCGCGGCATCGTTGGACTGGAACGTATGCGACTCCAGCCCGGCCATCGCCGTTCGCAGTGACCCGAGGTTCGATTGCAGGTGGTCCCGGGTCGCCGCGCCGGGGATCGCCGGAGGCCTCATCAAGCCGCCGAGATTGAGGCTCATTTTCGGGCGATTGCCCCCGACACCACCGAGCTTCGGGCGTGTAGGAATCCCCCCTATTGCCGCTGACGCTTGAGGTGCCGGACTCGATGTGTGCGCAGTCACCGTTGGCGTGATCTGCGTGTCGCGAGACCCTTGTTCTACATCTTTCAGTTCGGAAACGCCGCCGATGCCGCTCATCACTGCTCCTTCGCCCACGAATGGGTATGATTGAGAGATGAGCGATATTAAGGAACGCTGAGCGTACCGCTGGCGCGGCTACGAACTGATGCACCGCAACACGAAGCTCGACAATCGCATACGCCAGCCGCATGGCGCACATCGCGCAGTCAGCGAGTCCCACCGCTAACCGGTCGCTTTCGCCGCATTCCTGCCACGCAACCATTCGAGCGCCAGCAGCAGGCAGGTCGAAAAGACGATGAGGATCGTCGCGAGTGCCGCGATCGTCGGTGTGATGTTCTCGCGAATGCCTGTGAACATCTGGCGCGGCAAGGTTGTCTGATCCGCGCCCGCAAGGAACAACGTCACGACGACCTCGTCGAAAGACGTGGCGAACGCGAACAACGCGCCCGAGATCACGCCTGGTGCGATGACGGGCAACGTGATGCGAAAGAACGTGCGCGTGGGATTCGCCCCGAGCGACAGGCTCGCGCGGACGAGATTGCCATCGAAGCCTTGCAACGTCGCACCGACCGTCGTCACGACGAACGGCACGCCGAGCGCCGCATGCGCGATGATCAGGCCCGCGTAGGTATTCGCGAGGCCGAGCGGCGCGAAGAACAGATACATGCCGACGCCCACGACGATCACAGGCACGATCATCGGCGAAATCAGGATCGCCATCACGAGCGCCTTGCCGCGAAAATTCGCCTTGACAAGGCCCAACGCCGCGAGCGTGCCGAGCACCGTGGCCAGCAGCGTCGCCATTGGCGCCACGATGAAGCTGTTCCTGGCCGCCGTGCGCCATTCGTCGGACATCACCAGATTCTCGTACCAGCGCAGCGACCAGCCCGGAATCGGATAGACGAGGAACGTGCTCGACGAAAACGACAACGGCACGATTGCGAGCACGGGCAGCACCAGATAGAGCAGCGTCAACACGGCCAGGCCGCGCAAAGCGAAGTACCACACGCGTTCGGTCAGCGAGGTATGCGGCGCGAACCACGGTTTCGAAAGTTTCATCGTCGGCTCCGATAACGGTGTCGGCTCAATTCTCAGTTCCAGAGGCTTCGTCAAAGCGTCGGCTGGGCGCGCGTGAAGCGGCCATAGATCGCGTACAGCACGAGCGTGGCCGCCAGCAGCAAGCCACCCAACGCACAAGCCATGCCCCAGTTGATCGTCACGTTCGTGAAGTACGCGACGTAGTAGCTGACCATCTGATCGTTCGGTCCGCCGAGCAACGCCGGCGTGATGTAGTAGCCGATGGCGAGAATGAACACGAGCAGCGCACCCGCGCCGATGCCCGGATACGTCTGCGGAACATACACGCGCCAGAACGCCGCGAACGGATGGCTGCCCAGCGAGACGGCCGCGCGCTGATAGCTGCGCGGAATCGACTTCATCACGCTGTAGAGCGGCAGGATCATGAACGGCAACAGGATGTGCGTCATCGACACGTACACGCCCACGCGGTTGAACAACAGATCGAGCGGCGAATGGATGAGCCCCATCGCGCGCAGCGTCCGGTTGACGAGTCCTTCGCTTTGCAGCAGCACGATCCACGCGGCCACGCGTACGAGGATCGACGTCCAGAACGGAATCAATACGAGGATCATGACCAGATTCGCGCGCCGCTCGTTCAATGTCGAGATCCAGTACGCGAGCGGATAGCCAAGCGCGAGCGCGGCCAACGTCACGACGGCGCCGATCGCGAACGTGCGCGCGAAGACGGAAAGATAGATGCGTTGGTCAGGATCGGTGCGCTCGATGCGGCCGAACGCGTCTTGCCGATGATCGAGCGAAGCCAGCAGATAGAACGATGAATAGCGCGAGCCGTTCTTCGCGATCGCGCGCCAGTAGTGCGGCTCGCCCCAGCGCGCATCGAGCTCGATCAGCTTCGCGCGAATTTTCTCGGGTGCCAGCGCGTGGCCGGCATCGTCGTCGAGCGGCATCGCGCGGGCCGTCTTCGCCACGAGCGAACGAAAGCCCGGGATCTCGACGTTCAGGCGCCGAGCCAGCCCGCCGAGCGTCTCACCGTCGCTGAGCGCAGTCAGATCGGCCGCCAGCGCGGCGTAGGCCGCCGCATCGGGGACGCTCGTGCGGTCCCACTGCCGCAGCGCCACGACGGTCTTGGGCAGACCTTCGGCCACTTCAGGGTTTTGCACGGCACGCTGAAGTAGCGCGCCGATCGGCACGACGAACACGAGCAGCAGAAAAATCGCGAGTGGCGCGATCAACAGCAGCGCGGTTACCTGCTTGCGCACTTGAGCGGCCTTCAATTCGCGCTTCAGTGCAGCCGTCGAACGAGCGCTCGGCTCGCCGGTGATCGTCATCGTGTTCACGGTCATGTCTTCCGCCCCGCTTGTTGCTTGCAACTTTCTGCTTCCTGCGCCGCCCGCGTATCACGGGCGGCGCAGATGCGAGCGCTATACGCGCCCTATTCTCCTCACCACGTCACACTTCACTTCGATGCCCACGACGCGAAGCGTTGCTCGAGTTCGTCGCCGTAGTCGGTCCAGAACGCGGCGTCTTGCAGCACGGCGCTCTTGCCGTTGGCCGGCGAGTTCGGCAGATTCGAGAGCGTCTTCGCGTCGAGCGAGCCAATCGCCGCGACGTTGGCCGGGCCGTACGCGATGTGCTTGGCGTAGTCCTGCTGTGACTTGGACGAAAGCGAGTACGCGATGAACTGCTCGGCCTCGGCCTTATTCGGCGTGCCGCGCGGAATCGCCCAGTAGTCGAGGTCGTAGATGCTGCCGGCCCAGACCACCTTCAGGTTCTTGCCTTCACGCTGCGCCGCGTCGATCCGGCCGTTGTAGGCCGTCGACATCACGACGTCACCCGCCACGAGGAACTGCGGCGGCTGCGCACCGGCTTCCCACCACTGGATATTCGGCTTCAGTTCGTCGAGCTTCTTGAACGCGCGGTCTTGCCCTGGCTTCGTCGCCAGCACCTTGTAGACCTCCTTGGGCGCTACGCCATCGGCCATCAGCGCGAATTCGAGGTTGCCGCGCGCGCCCTTGCGCATCCCGCGCTTACCCGGGAATTTGCCGACGTTCCAGAAATCGGCCCAGCCCGTCGGCGCCGTCTTCAGCTTGTCGGCGTTATAGGCCAATGCCGTCGACCACACGAAGAAGCCCACGCCGCAAGTGCGCGGCGATTCGGGAATCAGATCGGCCTTCTTGGCGATCTTCGACCAGTCGAGCTTTTCGAACATCCCCTCGTCGCAGCCGCGGCCGAGATCGCCCGATTCGACTTCGACGACGTCCCAGTTCACGTGCTTGGCCTCGACCATCGCCTTGATCTTGGCCGTCTCGCCGTTGTACTCGACGGCCGTGACCTTGTTGCCCGTCTGCTTCTCGAACGGGCCGTAGAACGCGACCTTCTGCGCATCGGCGTTGGCGCCGCCGAAATTCACGACGGTCAGTTCGGCCGCGCTGGCACCGGCCATCCCGAACAGCGTCGAGGCCGCGGCAGCGGCGAGCAGCGCGCAAGCGCGGGGCGTGAAAGTGAGCTTCGTCATCATCAGGTTCTCCTCTGGGTGATTCGTGTCCGCCAAAACACGGACCGAACGATGTCGCACTTTGCGCGCAAATCGCCCGACATCAGGCGAAAACGCGCAGGTGCTCGGGCGCGAATTCGAGTGCGACCGGTGCGCCAGGCACGAACGTATCGAGCGCTTCGGTGCCGAGCGGCACCTTCACGAAGCACTCGTCCTGCTCCGGCAACGCACAGCGCATGCGCACGTGGTCGCCGAAATAGATGAGCCCGCGCACTTCGCTCGCGAGCGTGTTGCCGTGCAGGCCGCGGCCCGCTGTGGGGGCCAGTCGCAAACGTTCGGGGCGAATGCAGGCGACGGCGTCCGAGCCCGTGCGAGCCTGGCCGACGCTGCGGCCGACCACGCGCGTACCGTCTCGCAGCTTGATTTCGCAGTACTGGCCGTCGACGCCCGATATCGTGCCGCGCAGCGTATTGCTGTCGCCGATGAAGCTCGCGACGAATTCGTTGCACGGCGTTTCGTAGAGCGCATCGACCGTGTCGAGCTGTTGCACGACGCCTTTGTCGAACACGGCCACGCGGTCCGACATCGTGAGCGCCTCGCCCTGATCGTGCGTGACGTAGACGAACGTGAGGCCCAGCTTTTCGTGCAATGCCTTCAGTTCGTACTGCATGTGCTCACGCAGTTGCTTGTCGAGCGCGCCGAGCGGCTCGTCCATCAGCACGAGGCGTGGCTCGAACACGAGCGCGCGGGCGAGTGCGATGCGCTGCTGCTGGCCGCCCGAGAGCTGCGACGGATAGCGCTTCGCGAAGCCTTCCATACGCACCATCCTCAAGGCGTCGTGCACGCGCTGGGCGCGCTCGGCGGCCGGCATCTTGCGCACGGTCAGCGGATATTCGACGTTTTGCGCGACCGTCAGGTGAGGGAACAGCGCGTAGTTCTGAAACACCATGCCGATGTTGCGCTTGTGCGGCGGCACCGAATTCAGCAGCTGCCCGTCGAGCCGGATCTCGCCGCCCGTCGGAAATTCGAAGCCGGCCAGCATCATCAGGCAAGTCGTTTTACCGGAGCCCGACGGACCGAGCAGCGTGAGGAATTCGCCTTGATAAATGTCGAGATCGAGCGCTTTAACGACCAGCGTCTCGCCGTCGTACGTCTTGCGCACGCCGCGAAAGCTCACGATCACTTCGTCCGTTTTCATCGTCCGTGTCTCCTGTGTCGGCCTAAGTTAGCGCTTTAGCGCTTACTTAGGCCCCATGCCGAAATAGTCCCGGTTAGCGCTTTAGCGCTTACCGGGAGTTGTTCGGCGGTCGGCCTAAGTTGCCGCTTTAGCGCTTACTTGGGCCCCATGCAGCGCACCACGCCCCGATTGGCTCCATCGACAAGCGAGTACCGCACATCATTTGCGATCCAATATAATCGGTCACGGCTCTACGAGACGGAGCCATTTCATTATTCCGAAGGGAACCACTTTGGATACGATCATCTTGTCGGACTGGCTCGCCGCACGACTCGAACGCGGCACCACGGAGCCCATGTATCGGCAGGTGCTGCGGCTCGTGCAGCAAGCGATCCTGACTGGCCAGCTCGCACCCGGCACGAAGCTGCCAAGCTCGCGCACGCTCGCCGAGGATCTCGACATCGCCCGCAACACCGTGCTGCGCGTGTACGACCAGCTCACGGCCGAAGGCTATGTGCTGTCGACGACCGGCAGTGGCACTTACGTCGCCGATACGCGCCCCGACACCGCCGCCGTGCGTGCGCGGCCTGTCGCGCGCGCCGGTAATGCTGGCACGGATGCTTCGGCAACGCCGGCAGTCGCACCGGCTGCACCGGCCCACGCACATCTGTCGGCGCGCGGCCGGCAGCTGATCGCGCGTGCAGGCGTCGCTCCAAAGCAGTGGGGAGCCTTCATGCCGGGTGTGCCCGACGTCACCGAGTTTCCGTCACGGACGTGGAGCCGCTTGCAAGCGCGGCTATGGAAGCAGGCGAACCCCGAGCTGCTGACGTACGCGCCCGGCGGCGGGTATCGTCCCCTGCGGCGTGCGCTGTCCGATTACCTGCGCGTCGCGCGCTCCGTCAAGTGCACGCCCGATCAGATCATCATCACGACAGGCATTCATCAATCGATGGATCTTGCCGTACGGCTGCTGACCGACGTGGGCGACCGCGCGTGGGTCGAGGAGCCCTGCTATTGGGGCGCGCGCAGCGTACTGCAATCGGCCGGCCTCGTGCTGGCCCCCGTTCCCGTCGACAGCGAAGGATTGAATCCGCGCGGACGCGCGTTGAAGGAGCCGCCGCGGCTCGCGCTCGTGACGCCGTCGCATCAGTATCCGCTCGGCATGGTGATGAGCCTCGCGCGCCGGCGCACGCTGCTCGAATACGCGCGCCAGCATGATGTGTGGATCGTCGAGGATGACTACGACAGCGAGTTCCGCTATGGCAGCCGGCCCGTCGCGTCGCTGCAGGGGCTCGATGAAGCGGGCCGCGTGATCTACGTCGGCAGTCTCGGCAAGACCCTTTATCCGGGCTTGCGTATCGGCTATATGGTCGCGCCTGAGCACTTGGTCGAGACGTTCCGCACAGGGGTGGCCGAGCTCTATCGCGAAGGGCAACTCATGCACCAGGCGGTGCTGGCCGAATTCATCATGGACGGCCATCTGACCTCGCACGTGCGGCGCATGCGTGCGCTGTATGGCGAGCGACGTCAGATCCTCATCGATGCGATCGCCGCACGCTTCGGCGACTCGCTGCCCGTGATGGGCGATGAGGCTGGTCTGCATCTGGTGCTGGGACTTCCCGGTACGGCCGACGATCGCGCCATCACGAACGCCGCATTCGATGCGGGCGTCATCGTGCGGCCGCTGTCGGCGTATTACAGCGACGAGGAGGTCGCGCGGCGCGGTCTGCTGCTTGGTTATGCGTGCGTACCGCACGAGCGAATCGGGCCGGCGTTCGATACGCTTGCGGGGGTGATCGAGAAGCAGATGGAAGAAGGTGGTGTGCGGGCGGCGTGAAGCGATGTGTGCTGCGACACATCGCCGATGACTGTGTTCAAGGTCATCGGCGGATGAGATCCAGAAACCGTTGGAGTCTGTTCGGCCAATTGAGAAGCAGCGTGCTTGGCGCCGAATCTTCAAGAGCCGCGGTTGCGCTGCGCTCGTTCGCGGCTACGCTTCCCGGAGCTAAACAACATGGTCGGGCACGTCACCTAGATACTCAAGGAGCCATGCGTACATCGCCACCGCTCTGAGACGCTATGGCATGCCAGCCGCGTGATTTCCGACTGGATGCACTTCTACAACCAACGACGCCCCTCAGGCGCCGACGACAAAAACTCCTGCTGAAGCCTTCGCTTTAGCCGCTTAACCCTGCACGTTTCGCAGGGCTATCGCCGCCCCGTATTCATGACGGCCTTCGCTTTCAATAACCGCATTAGCGATGAGGCCGGGTCAGCTGCGCACATCGGCACGCACTCCTACTATCCCTCACACCCCAAGGATTGGCGCCACAGTACGGCCGCGCCATGTTGCGACTACGCCGAAGAATAAGTGAAATCAATAAATTTACGCCATCAACCAAACAGCACCCCCATTTTTTACGGGTTCCATTTTTTACTAGATAAAATCTTCGAATCAAATTCTTTCTTTTTGCTTTCATTCAATGCAAAATAAACATAGTGACATCGCACAAATCGACTCAACTATCGAACAGATTCAATGCAAATCACTGGACTACCCCCGTAAAATTAATGTTATTTCCGCATCACCCAAGCACCTCCTCATCAAAATTCACAACACCAAATTTCGATAAATAGCAAACTTGACTTGACTCGCACTTCTCCATCAATCTCCATACACACCTCGCCGAAGCGGTAAAGACAGTTTCCGCATCTACTCGCACTTGAGGCAAAAAATGAAACATGACACATTTCTTGATGCCACTCAGATTATTCATCTTTCCAAAAAAGTGCGTGAAACCGCAATTAATCTGGGAGGCTATTGGAGACCGTTATCAGCAGTCGCGAGGGTGCTCGAAGAGTTGGGAGAGATCGGCGAGCTACTGGTGGATGACAGCGCCGACCAGAGTCACCTAGCCGCCGAATTAGCCGACATGTTCATTATCACGACATGCATCGCCGATCAGTACTGCGCAAATGTCGTGGACTTACTAAAAAATATGCCCCCCGCGGATGGCGAACGAGGCGCGGGTGACTATGCCTCGTTAAGGGTGATGTTCTGTTGTTTGGCACAACGCACCGGCCGGCTTGGCCGCCTGATCAACTACCTAGAAGGTGATAAGACGCCCAAACCGAACGAGCCCGTATCGAACGTCACCACGGAAGTTGCTTGCATTCAACACATTTTATTCCGAATGACTGCCGCAACGGGTGAGAACCTTGTGAAAGTAGTAAACGCGATACTCGACATGAATGCACGTCGCGATCGTGCACGATTCAAATCGAACTGGGATCCGTCTACGGCCTTGTCTCGGGACCGGTTTGGGGCGGTTATCGGAAAAACACTATGCCCGTTCGCCCAACACGCAAAAATTTGGGGAGCACCAGATATTGATGACAAGAAGGATTTCGCGTACAACGCATCGCAGATTGCGCAGGTTCTATGCCGGTTTTGTCGTGTCGCCCCAACCGAGGGACTTGACGGTTTTGTGATTCGTATACACGTTCCGGAACAGATCAGGGATCTGGCATCCTTTTCATCGGCGTTCTTTCATATTGTCGCCGAGCTTGGTCGCGCCAGCAAAGAAGCTGGTTGGGACAATCCGATGGAAGAAAATCTCTCATCTCCAGAGTGGCGTTTCAGGTTTTGCGGGATCTCATTCTTCATTACGACCTTCGCCCCATTCTATCGAGGCGATCACCCGCGATTTTCATGGCGTCGCGACTCTGCGTTTGTCCTCCTACAGCCAGAATTCTCGTTTGATCATCATGGAATCCACTCAAACAACCCAAAGCGTACATCAATAAAAGAGACGATTCGACAAGGCTTCTCAAGAAACAGCGTTGGATACTCAACTGACCTCGTTGAGCAGCCCTTAGAAGCATTGAAATACATTAAACCACTACAGCTTGGCGACTCACCCATTGAATGGTGGGAGATCTCCACAATGAAAGGAAACACTACCAAAACCACATAGACAAAAGCCTCTTTAACCTCTCGATCCCCTGATTTTTGACCCCGCAAAACGATAAATCCAATTTACTTATGTCTACCTAGTAGCGAGTAGTAGTCGATGAAATTCATTTCTCACTGAAATTCCACCTTTCGGAAAGATTATGGTAGAAATTGTCGAGAAGGTTCTCGCCGCCGTTCGACTCGCCGAGCGACTCAAATATACGTTACGCCACAGCTGGCTTTCGGACGGACGACACGAAAGTGTCGCGGAGCATAGCTGGCGAATGTCCCTTATGGCGTTGTTGGTCGCCCCTCATCTGGACGCAAATGTGGACGTCGAGAAGTTGCTCAAGATGGTAATTGTTCATGACTTGGTCGAAGCCATAGCGGGCGACATACCCGTCTTCGATGTTGTCAACGACAGCACCATGCGCATACTCAAAAGGAAACGTGAGGACGACGCGATGAAACAGATATTCGAGATGCTTCCAGAGATTAACGGTGAGGAGGTGGAACGCCTGTGGCGTGAATTCGAGACATCCTCCTCCATTGAGGCCAAAGTCGCAAAGGCCCTTGACAAACTAGAAGCGCAGATCCAGCACAACGAGGCTCCTCTTGCTACGTGGCTAGACGTGGAGAGAAACCTAATGCACTCGCTGGAGGCATACACAAGCTTTGACACTTTTCTCGACGGCATCCGGTCAATTGTAGTTGACGAAGCTAAGAGCAAGATCGCAGAGAGCGGAAGCAGATAACCGTAGCTCTCCATAGGAGATTCGAATGAAAACCGCAATCGAACATTGGAACGAGCAGTATGACCTGCCGATGGAGAAAATTCCCTGGGAGATTGCGACTCCGCCACACGATCTATCGGCGCTGGTCGAAGATCACTCAACACCGACTGGAGGGCAAGCACTCGACGTTGCTTGTGGTACAGGGAATTATTCGCGGTTTCTTTCTTCGCGCGGATACCGGGTGACTGCAATCGACTTCTCGCCGCATGCGTTGGCTGTCGCACGCTCCAGGAACTGCGCCGAGACGACAGCCATTGAATACATCGAAGGCGATGTCACAAAGCTTTCGCTTACTCTCCCCGCTGACAGGCGATTCGATCTGATACTTGACTACAGTCTTTTGCACCACTTACCTCCAGACGCATTCGCTCGCCACACACAGCAATTCGCGTCCCTGCTGAGACCCGATGCCAGACTGCTCGTAGTGTGTTACTCAGACACAAACCTTTATGCGAAGGGGCAAACAAGCGCACGCGGCGCATTCGGCAATGAAATGTTCTACCGAACTCGCAGTTGCATAGAGAAGGCATACGCGCCGCTCCGGGTGCTGTCGTATCGGGAAACCACGCTCGGAAAGCAAGGTCATCATCGAGGGCATAGCTTTGTTTTTGGATACTGAGCAAGCTGCTCGCTATCGGCCGCCCCCTCCCGGCACATTGTTTGCCAACCTTTTGTGCGCTTTACAAGCACCGTTGCATTATGACCGCCAATCTTTCCACTACGTTATCTCTTGTGAGATCCCGGAACGCCATGCTTGCCCTATTGGCGGCGGCACAGGGGATCATCGCGTTAGACGCCACAATCGTGTTTGTCGCCATCCCCTCAATTGCATCCGAGCTTGAATACTCCCGACAAACGGTGCAGTGGGTTGTCAGCGCCTACACGATTACTTTTGGCGGATTCCTGTTGCTCGGCGGGCGTTTGGCAGATGTATTGGGGAATAGGCGCATGTTCATCGCGGGACAGGCATTGTTCTCCGTTGCATCCTTGGCAGCCGGCTTGGCAAATGGCGGCGCACTGCTGATCGGCGCTCGGGCTGTCCAGGGAGTGGGTGCTGCAATCCTTTTTCCTGCTACGCTCGCAACACTCAACGCGTGGTTTGAAGAGGGACCGGCAAGACTGCGCGCCTTGGCAGTTTGGAGTACGGCGTCCGTAGCAGGACTCGCGCTCGGTGCCTTGCTCGGAGGCCTGCTGACGCAATGGTTTAGTTGGCGAGCCATCTTCTTGGTGAACGTTCCCATTGCCAGCGGGTGTGCGCTCATGGCGATCCGCTGGCTACCTCGAGACGGCCGATCCGTCAGCGTGACGGACATTGATTTTGGCGGCGGAATTGTCGCAACCTGTGCCGGCACGCTTCTCGTATTGTCGATTGTCGAAGCGCCAGACCTAGGATGGCTGTCGCTGCCCGTCGTTGCTACGTTGTGTGTAGCCGCTGCGTTGCTTGTAACGCTATGGCAGATCGAAAAGCGCGTCAAAATCCCTTTAATACCCTGGAATATAATATCAAACCAAGGTTTGCAGTTGGTCATGTTGCTAACTGTAATTTTCATGGGCAGCTTCGGCGCTCAATATTACTTTCTCAGCCTTTATTACCAGGAGGTGTACGCATACACCACCCTGCAGGCTGGCCTTGCCTTTCTCGTACCAACCGCGGTCTGCGCGGCTGGAATTCGACTCTCGGAGCGAGTCGTCAGCCGGACGGGTGTTGGTTCAGCACTGCGATACGGCTTTGTTGCCGGTGCTTGCGGGATAGTGCTGATCCGATTTGCGCTGCCTACGGGCTACCTCTCGCTCCTGCCCGGGCTCTGTCTCTCTAGCGTTAGCCAGGGGCTGGTATGGACCGCTATGTGGGCTTTAGCAGCGCGCGGGGTGCCGGATGAGGAGCAAGGAATTACATCGGGAATTGCATCGACCGCTCAGCAGATCGGGGGAGCCTTGGTGCTTGCTGCACAGGTCGCTGCGTCCAACGTAGGGCTGAATGGACTGACGGGAGACGCGCTCCGTAGAGGATTAGCGGAGGGCATCGAGCGGGTTATAACCGGTATGGCAATACTCGCTCTGGTTGGGGCAGTTGCCTCACTAGCAGCTGATCACGTTGGCCGCAAATCGCGAAGCGCGGCGAGTCGCGCCGGAGATTCGACACTCGGCTAATGACAGTTGCTTCCTGCGAGCACTTCCTCATCGACGCGATCGCCGCCCGCTTCGGCGACTCGCTGCCCGTGATGGGCGATGAGGCTGGTCTGCATCTGGTGCTGGGACTTCCCGGGACGGCCGACGATCGCGCCATCACACAAGCCGCATTCGATGCGGGCGTCATCGTGCGGCCGCTGTCGGCGTATTACAGCGACGAGGATGTCGCGCGCCGCGGGCTATTGCTCGGCTATGCGTGCGTGCCGCACGAGAAAATCGGCCCAGCGTTCGATACGCTTGCGCGGGTGATCGAGAAGCAAATGACGCAGGGTGGTGTGCGAGCGGCGTGAGCAAGCAGCGCGATCACGGCCGGTGAAACGAAATGGCCAGTCGCGATTCACCGGCCTTCACCATGAAAAGCACCCCACAGTCTGGGGCGATCCCGGACACGGGACGGGTAGCAGTATGCCCCGGCCCTCCACCCAATCCCTCAGCTTCTCGGTTTGGTCCCAGTACGCTTTCCCGAGGCTAGTTTTCTTGAATGCGTCGCGTGCGTCACTGTCTCGACAGCTCACCCGCGCCATGAGGTTGCGGTAAGCCGCATCTCGACCGCCCTCCGTTCCGTTGCCTTGCGAAGCGATGTCATTAACGGCGATACTGATCGAAGCCTGCATCCCCAATGCTACGAAGTCGCTCTTCCGCAGCACGGGGTCCCAACCTTGGCAGCCATCGTGGCTTTCCTCAAGCGCAATTGCCCGCAGCCTACGGATAGTCCGTAAGCAGTCGATGCCTTCCTCACGCGCAAATGCCCGCAACGTACGGATAAGCCGTAAATCGTCGCGCGTAAACACAATGTGTTCGAATACTCGTCCCACCATTGCCGCCCCAGCCACTTCGTCAGGGAACGTCCCTTTGCCCCCGCCTTTCAACTTGTCCAAATGATTACGCAGCGCCAGAGTTGCTTTTAAGTCGAGTCCATCCCTAGTTCGGGCGGCAAGCCGCAACAAATCGAGAAACTGACGACCATTCGTGACTACCTGTTCTTTCAGCCAGCATGACTTGTACATCACTTCTCCTCGCGCTAGATGCCCATTCTTGGAACAAACCTGGCATCAAGCCAGGCACCAACGCGCAGCCGCGCGTCGAGTTGCCAAAACTGTAGCCCCTCAATTCTCGCCAAGGATCAACACTTGCATAAACCGCTCATATCCGAGACGGTGCACGACAGCAGGGTCCGATGACCGATGCACCGGCCCCACCCTCGCTCACAACCCCTGCAGCTTCAACCGGTTCGCATGATCGCGAATCACCGCCAAAGGATCTTCCGCATTCGCGCCACGCACGCCGAGAATCTGGTTGATCTCGTCGATGTGATTCCAGTGATAGCTCGTGCTCAGCACTTGCCCATAGAGCGCACTGCAGTTCGAAACAAGCCCGTCGTTCGTGCCCGAGTTGCGATTGAGCATCACCGTGCCCGAGCCCAGGAACGCAAGCGTCGACGGATCGGCCACGTTGGCCCAATCGAACGGACCCGATACGCTCGTGTCCATCCCGCCTTGCACGCCGAACAACGAGATGCTCGGCTGAATGGCACTGCCGGCCCACGAGTAGAGCCAATGCTTGTTGCCGTCGATTGTCTCCGTCGGCGCGCCCGTCTGACACGAGCCCGGTGTGCCGAGACCGGCACTCGGCACGCGCTGGTTATAGGCGGCGGCCCCCGAGGTCGTCAAAGCCGTCAATGCCGCGAGCGCATCCTGGTTCGTGTTGAAGTTGCTGCTGAACAGGGTGCCGATCACGTCCACGATCTTCGCGATGACCTGCGCCGTAATCCCCGTCGGATCGGCGGCCACCGCTTGCTGGACGAAATCGGCGAACTCCGAACCCCAATGCGGCGAGCCGATCGTCGTCACCGAAGCCACGAGATCAGGTGCGACGGCAGCCACATAGCGCGAGGTCAGCCCACCCTGGCTATGGCCGATCAGGTTGACCTTCTTTGCGCCGGTCACCGCCAGCACCTGCCTCACGTACGCGAGCAATTGCTCGCCCCGCCCGTTCGGACCGTCGTCGCTTTGAAAGCCCGATACATTGGCGACGTACACGTTCGCGCCGTGCGCCTCGAGGTCTCCCGGAATGCCGTACCAGTAGTCGAGCACGTTCGCGTACTTGTCGGTGCCCGTCAGCCCGTGAACGAGCACGATCGGATATTGCGTCGCCGCGTAGTCGTCCACTGCGGGGCCCGAGTCGGCTACCGCGGTGCTCGGCGTCGACAGCGAGAGCAACGCCGTGAACCCGGTCAATCCAGCCAACGGCGCGCTACCGAGTGCGAGCGCCGCGACACCTGCCAACACTTTCTTCTTGATCATCTTGGACATACCGCCTCCTCCAACGGGTCTTGTTGTCAGTCGAACTACGGCCTTCTTTGCATCGGCAGGGCGCACCATTGTTTACAACCCCTGCAGCTTCAACCGATTCGCATGATCACGAATCACCGCCAAAGGATCTTCGGCATCCGCACCGCGCACGCCGAGAATCTGGTTGACTTCATCAAAGTGATTCCAGTGATAGCTCGTGCTCAGCACTTGCCCATAGAGCGCGCTGCAAACCGCAACCACCCCATCGTTCGGGCCTGCATTGCGATTGAGCATCACCGTGCCGGAGCCCAGCAGCGCGAGCGTCGATGGGTCGGTGACATTGGCCCAATCGAGCGGACTCCATACGCTCGTATCAGTCCCGCCTTGCACGCCGAACACCGAGATGCTCGGCTGAATGGCGCTGCCCGCCCACGAATAGAGCCAATGCTGGTTGCCGTCGATCGTCTCGGTCGGCGCGCCCGTTTGGCACGAGCCCGGTGCGCCAAGACCAACACTCGGCACGCGCTGGTTATACGCAGCGGCCCCTGATGTCGTCAAAGCCGTCAATGCCGCGAGCGCATCCTGGTTCGTGTTGATCGTGCTGCCGTACACCGCGCCGATCACGTTCACGATCTTCGCGATGACCGGTTCAGCGAGCCCCGTCGGATCCTTGGCCAACGTCTCCTGGACGAAATCGGCGAATTCCGAACCCCGATGCGGCGTACCGATCGTCGTCACCGAAGCCACGAGATCAGGCGCCACGGCAGCCACATAGCGCGAGGTCAGCCCACCCTGGCTGTGGCCGATCAGATTGACCTTCTGCGCGCCCGTCACCGCCAGCACCTGCTTCACGTACGCGAGCAATTGCTCGCCGCGGCTGTTCGGGCCGTCGTCGCGTTGAAAGCCCGATACGTTGGCGACATACACGTTCGCGCCATGCGCTTCGAGGTCGGCCGGGATGCCATACCAGTAGTCGATCACGTTCGCGTATCTATCGGTGCCCGATACGCCGTGAACGAGCACGATCGGATATTGCGTCGCTGCGTAGGTGTCCACCGCGGGACCCGTGTCGGCTACCGCCGTGCTCGGCGTCGACAGCGAGAGCAACGCCGTGAACCCAGTCAATCCAGCCAACGGAGCGCTACCGAGCGCGAGCGCCGCGACACCTGCCAACACTTTCTTCTTGATCATCTTGGACATATCACCCCCTTCAATTGGTTTTTTTGGCAGTCGAACTACCGCTCTTTCTCTCAACCGCCTTTGTCCAGCGAAGCCGCCCGCAGCGCTTCCGACGAATTCGTGAACACGCGCTGCCGCAACTGCGCAATCTGCGCGTCGCGATCGGCCACCGGCAATCCCATCGCTTCAATCCGTGCACGCTGCTGCGCGTAATCGGCGTACTTCGCATGCCAAGCGTCGTCTTGCTTCTGCATCTGCACGACACGCTCCGCGGCTTGCGGCCCCAGCGTTTGCGTCACGCGCGCACGCAGCTCATCGGTCGAGAGCCCCTGCTTTTGCAGCGACGCGATCGCATCGATGGATGCCCTCGCCTGCCGCTGACGCTCGAGTGCGGCGCGCTCGTCGGGCGGCAACGTCTGCTCGAGCGCCTGCAGACGCTCGGCCTTTTGCGCCTCAGTCAGCGTGCGATCGTTGACGATGCGAAGCCTCGCGATCTCGTAGAAGTCGTGCCGCCACTCGGCGCCGAAAAACGCCTCGCTCCATTCGGGCCCCATCGTCCGGCTCGCCAGGGCGGCTTGCTGCTCGACCGACGCCTGCATCGCATCAAGATCGATCCCGCTGCCTTGTGATGAAGGCGTGAGCGGCGAGGCGTGATCAAGCGCCTGGTCGTACGCCTGGTAGCGTTGCCAAACATCGAGCGCCTCGCGCTGCGCCGGCGTGCCGTCGAGCTGCGCCGCGATGCCCCGGCGCACGAGCGCATCGAGCGCCTGAGCCGACACCTCGTTGCGGGTCGTCAGGAAATAGTCGAAGAAGTCGCGCACCGCGCGTACCTTCGCGAGGTGGCCATGCGCGTCGAGCGGCAAATGCGGCGGCACCGTCCCCGACAGCGAAACGGGCAACGCGGCCGCGTTCGGCGCTGTGGGCATTGGCGCCGCACGAGCAGCAGACGTGCCGGGCCCGTCGGCCGCGGCGGTCTGCATGCTCGCGCGAGGCGCCCGCGCCGGCGCGTTCAGATAAACGACCGCCGCAACCGCCGCGAGTCCGGCAATGCCGAACAGCGCGACGTTGCGCACGGCCTTCTTTGCATCGGCAGGGCGCGTCATCGTTTACAGCCCCTGAAGCATCAAACGGTTCGCGTGATCGCGAATCACTGCCACCGGATCTTCGGCATTCGCGCCGCGCACGCCGAACATCTGGTTGACTTCGTCAAGGTGATTCCAGTGATAGCTCGTGCTCAACACTTGCCCATACAGCGCACTGCAAACGGAAACCAGGCCGTCGTTCTGGCCTGAGTTGCGATTGAGCATCACCGTGCCCGAGCCCAGCAGCGCGAGCGTCGACGGATCGGTCGCGTTGGCCGGATCGAGCGCTCCCGACACGCTCGTGTCGGTCCCACCTTGCACGCCGAGCAACGACCCGTTCGGCTGGATGGCATTGGCCGCCCACGAGTAGAGCAAATGCGTGTTGCCGTTGATCGTCTCGGTCGGCGCACCCGTTTGGCACGAGCCCGGCGCGCCGAGACCCGCAGTCGGCACGCGCTGGTTATACGCAGCGGCGCCCGACGTCGTCATGGCCGTCAATGCCGCGAGCGCATCCTGGTCCGTGTTGATGGTGCTGCCGAACAACGCACCGATCACGTTCACGATCTTCGCGATGACCGGTTCAGCGAGCCCCGTCGGATCTTTGGCCAACGTCTCCTGGACGAAATCGGCGAACTCCGAACCCCAATGAGGAGAACCGATCGTCGTCACCGAAGCCACGAGATCAGGCGCGACGGCAGCCACATAGCGCGAAGTCAGGCCGCCCTGGCTGTGGCCGATCAGATTGACCTTCTGCGCGCCCGTTGCCGCCAGCACCTGCTTCACGTATGCGAGCAATTGCTCGCCACGCCCGTTCGGGCCGTCGTCGCTTTGAAAGCCCGATACGTTGGCGACGTACACGTTCGCGCCATGTGCTTCGAGGTCCGCCGCGATGCCGTACCAGTAGTCGATCACATGTGCGTACTTGTCGGTCCCCGACAGCCCGTGAACGAGCACGATCGGATACTGCGTCGCCGCGTAGTTGTCCACCGCAGGGCCCGTGTCGGCTACCGCCGTGCTTGGGGTCGACAGCGAAAGCAACGTCGTGAACCCGGTCAGACCAGCCAACGGCGCGCTACCGAGCGCGAGCGCCGCGACACCTGCGAGCAGTTTCTTCTTCACCATCCTGGACATGCCGTTTCCTCCATTTCGTTTACGAAAATCAATTTCGTTTAAAACATCATTTTTTAAAACTCCGCTTAATAAATACCGCACAACGACCATTGCGCGGTGCATTGCAGTGAAGCAGCAAAAGGAGGAATTGCGTAGCCAAAAATCGAATTTAGAAGAGTATCCCTAATCGAATGATGGAATCGCCACGAGGGCCGAGCTGGATTTCAACTACCGTTTTTTGCAGCCTTCTAATCTTCTGCCGGAGTCAACCGGGCCGCGGTCCGGCAGAAGCTTCGCCCCGCTGGGCGAGACAGCCTTCCGACAAGCCATCCGGGTATTTTCTGAAACCCCGACAATCGACTTTCAAGCACCTGAAAATCACATACATTGCTTAATCGAAAATACGACCAATCCACTTTTCAAATTAAACAAACAACCCGAATACGGAATAAATTCCTTAAAATCCAACACATCAATCAAACCAAAACCGCACGATGCCTCACGCACAATTATTTTCCTTTTCCGGAACTTCGAGATGTACTCCTTGAATGCGACAATCGGCCGCCGATCGTTGAATGATGCGATCCAGGCGCTCATGTGAGCACCCGCTCGCGATCTCGCAGACTTTCTGGGAATGGCAGTGCCTTGCGCGCGACGAGATATGTCGCAGGTCCTGGGCTTGTCGTTTCAATCACGTCCGAATTTTCTTTTCCGAACATAATCAGCGCGAAAACGAAAATGCGAGGCACTTGACCCGAGTGGCACATTCGAATTCGAGCATGTATGCCGAATACGCCACCTGGTCCGCGTTACCGCAGGTAAGCTCCCAGCGAGCGCCCCGTTACGAGCCCAACCTTGAGGAGCCCCATGACAGACGCACCGCTACGCATCTCGACCGACAAGCGCGAACTCGATGTCGATGTCATCCACGCCTTCCTGCGCGACCACGCGCCGTGGTCCCTCGGCATCGCCCGCCCCATCGTCGAGCGGGCCATCGAAGGGTCGCTATGCTTCGGTGCCTATCTGGGTGAACGGCAAGTCGCCTTCGCGCGCGTCGTCACCGACTACGCCACGTTCGGCTATCTGTGCGATGTCTTCGTGCTGCCCGAGTACCGCTCGCGTGGATACGCCGCGGCATTGGTACAGCACATCTTCGATTCGGAGCCGCTCACGCAACTACGGCGCGTCGTGCTCGTGACGTCGGACGCGCATGGCCTCTACCGCCCATGCGGCTTCGAGGCGCTCGCGCATCCGCACAAGTACATGGAACTGCACCGGCCCGACGTGTATCGGCAAAGCAGCCCTGCCCCGGGACCGGAGCAGGGTGCCAGCGGGCATGCGCAGGCCTAGACTTGCGCTTCCGGGACGCTGAGCGACGGCGTGCCGAGTGCCGGGTGGAGCCCCTTCGTCAGCTCGAGCGCCTGACGCTCGAAGAAGCGCCGGTACAAGCCGTTCTCGATACGGATCAGCGCGTCATGGCTGCCTTCTTCGACCACCTTGCCCTTGTCGAGCACGAGCAGCCGGTCGAGCGCGCGCACGGTCGAGAGCCGGTGCGCCACCACGAGCGTCGTGCGGCCCACCATCAACCGCTCCATCGCCTGCTGGATCAGCGCTTCACTCTCGCTATCGAGGCTCGAGGTGGCCTCGTCGAAGATCAGCACCGGCGCATCGGCGAGGAACGCCCGTGCAATCGCCACGCGCTGACGCTCGCCCCCTGAGAGCTTGACCCCGCGCTCGCCGACCAACGTGTCATAACCGTTCGGCAGCGTCTCGATGAACTCGTGCACATTCGCGAGCCGCGCCGCGCGCTCGATCTCCGCCTGCGTGGCGCCGGGCCGTGCATACGCGATGTTGTCGGCCAGCGAGCGGTGAAACAGCAACGGCTCCTGCTGCACGATCGCGATCTGCGAACGCAAGGAGGCCTGACGAACGGCTGAGATGTCCTGCCCGTCGATCGTGATCCTGCCGTCGGCAACGTCGTAGAGACGCTGAATCAGCTTGATGAACGTCGTCTTGCCCGAGCCCGAGTGGCCGATCAGCCCGACCCGCTCACCCGGCGCGATGCGCACCGAGAAGTCCACGTAGAGCGGCGCGACGTGCGCGTCGTAGCGGAACGTCACGCGTTCGAAGCGGATCTCGCCGCGCTCGATCGCGATCGGCTTCGCGCCGGGGCGGTCTTCGATGCCGAGCGGCAACGCATCGAGCTCGACGAGTTCTTCCATGTCGTTGACCGACCGCTGCACGTGGCGCACGAGCATGCCGACGTCGCGCAGGTAACCTTTCAGCACCATGAACATCGTCAGTGCGAACGTGAGGTCTCCGACACCCGCCTTGCCCTCCCGCCACAACTCCAGCGCCGTGCCGAGCATGGCGGCCTGCAGCACCGCCAGCATGAGCATCTGCAGACCGCCGTTGGTCGAGCCGTGCAACCAGGCACGCAGCGTGCGGCGCTGCCACTTGCCGACGACGCGTGCGAGCCGCGCCTCTTCGCGCGTTTCGGCCCCGAACGCCTTGACGACCGAGTTGCAGGTCACGGCATCCGCCAGCCCACCGCCGAGGCGCGTATCCCACGTATTGCTGAGCCGCGCGGCGGGCGCAACGAAGTTGAGCGCCATCGCACTCGTCACGGCGATATAGATGATGGCCCCGACGCCGACGATGCCGCCCATGACGGGCCAATGCACACCGAGCGCGACGATCGATCCCACCAGCATCGCGAACGACGGCAAGATGCCCACGAGCAGCGCGTCGTTGAGCAAGTCGATGGCCCACATACCGCGCGTGATCTTGCGCACCGTCGAGCCGGCGAAGCTGTTCGCATGCCAGTCGGTCGAAAAGCGCTGCACACGATGAAATGCGTTGGCAATCATCTCGCGCATCATGCCCAGCGTGAACACGCTGATATTGACGAGCATGGCGTAGCGCATCAGCGCGCTGGCCACCCCCAGTGCGATCAACATCGCAAGCGCCACCACCGCGATATGCCACGCCGCATCGCGCTGCCCGAGTCCGGCCGCGAGCGCATCGACGAGCCGGCCCGAGTACACCGGCATGAGCACGTCGGCCATCGCTGTCAGCAGCGACAGCACGATTACTACGCTGCCGCGTAGCCATTGATTTTTCCAGTGGGCGAACGTGAAGCCCAACACCTTGCGAAACACTTGCGACCCACTATTTGAATTCTTAAGAGTCATATGTCCTCCGCCCGGCGTGCAAAGCGGCCGAGCAATCGAATGAAATCGAATTGAAAGAGAAACGAAACCGCACGCGTCGGCATAAGCCGATGCGCGATTGACTGCTGTTACTGGTTTGTTTGGATTTGCCGAACTAAAGCGGCGATTGACGTCGACGTCAGCGTCGACCTGCAACAAAGGCCACGGAAAGGGCGGCTGCGAGCATTTTCGACATCATTTAATGCCTCCTTTCAGGGTTTTAGGGATGGGAATGCCTAGTCTAGCAGCGTCGCGATTGGCATGCGACATGTTGCTCTACGTCATATGGTTATTTCACAACAACGAGATCTCGTAGTGAAACGGACATAGGTCGTTCGCACTCGTTCTTTAATCGACGCGGTTCTCATAGATCGACGCATAGACGCGATCGAGGACAAATGCCTTGATGGCGAATTGCTGCGCGGGCTCGATCGTTTCGAACTCGATGCCGTGCGTGATCCATTTCGATGCGCCCTTCTGCGCATGCACGTTGCGGATGATGGCCGACGTCTGCACGCGCAGATCGAGGTCGCTCGTCTTGAGCCGGAAGGCAATGCGCAAACGCGCCCCGACCGCACCGAGCTGCCCCGGTACGGCCAGCGACATGCCGCCTGAGCTGATGCTGCGGCCGAGCGCGAGGCCGTCATAGGCGCCGTCGGCCGTCGCGGCAAGCGCGTAACGCACCGGAATGTGCACGGATACGCGCACGGCCCGGCGCATGCGCAGGCGCCGGATGTGTGACGGTGCGGAAAGCAATGCGTGGCCCAGCGGCTCCTTGTAGACCGCCTCGATCGTGCAGATGGACCAACACACCACCTGACGCGATACCGACACCATTTCGAGCTGCTCACCCGGCACGAACTCGAGCGGCGGCTGCCCGCGCGCGGGCAGCGTGACGAACAACTCGTGATTCGGCGCGATGCCGATGATGCGGCTCGAGCGCATCGGCTGCGCCGCGCACAGACGTGGACGCAACCCGAGCGTCGTGCCGAGCGACAGCCCCATGTCGGCCGCCTTCAGGCTCGAGGGCTGCGCAGCATCGAACGTGAGCGGGTCAGCGTGGTCCATGTCCAGATCGCCGCGCACGGGCCGAAAGTGTTCGAACAGGAACGTGCGTTCGTCGGCACGCGCGAGCGTAAAGCCCCGATCGAGAAGCAGTGTGCCGTCTTCGTTGACGATGGGCCAAGCGAGCGGCGTGCCCACGGGCACGTCGTCCTGAAGCAAAGCTTGAGTTGCGCTATTCAACGCTACCTCCTCGCAAATGCGTCGCGTTACTGCGTCATGGCATGGCACTGCCGCGACGGCTCAGTTGAGCATCGGCGCCGGCGCAGACGCGCCCGCTTCTGTGCCACGCACTTTCTTGCCGGCACGCGACGGCGGCTGACAAATCGCGCACACCTTGTGGCCCGGCAGATCGTGTTTGTAGCCGACGAACTTGCCGCCGCAGCGCCGGCAGGGCGACAACTGCAAGATGCCGCCGTTGAAGAAGCGCACGAGTGTCCACGCGCGCGTGAGGTCGAGCTGCGGCTCGATGCAGCCGTAGGCGCAGTGCTCCTTGTAGAGCCGATAGCCTTTGGTCAGCGCATCGACGTGCGAACAGCACCCTTCATTTTTCAGAAACGAATAGGTGTTGTAGAACAGCGAAGCATGAATGTTCGCCTGCCAGGTCATGTACCAGTCTGCCGACGAAGGGAGCATGCCCTTGGGCGGCGACTCCGACTTCACTTCCCGATACAGGCGGATCAGGCGGTCGCGCGACAACGACAGTTCGCTCTCGAGCACCTGCATGCGCGCGCCGAGTTCGATCAACGCCACCGCGCGGGCCACTTCGTGTGCATCTTCGATCAGGCTGGTCTTGGCCATGGCTCCCCCCGTATCAGGCAAACTGCTCGGCCGGCTGACCGGCCAGCAGGAGCGCCGCGTGCGTCCGCGTGACGTCCACGTCGCGCGCGGGTTCGGCAAGCGCGCTCAGCATGGCGGCGTCGTTGAAGCGAAATCCGCACAGCAACTCGTCGGATGCCGCGAGCTTGATGCTCTGCGCGGGCGACAGGCTGCTCAACAAATCCGCCAGCTGCGCCGACAGGCCGAGACGGAACATGCCGATCGGGCGATCGGACCGCAGCATGTGCTGAGCAAGGATGAGGTACGACAGATTGACTTCCTGAATCGCTTCCTGCGAGTCCCAAGTGTCCATGGCGTCTCTCCGCTTGACGGGCCTGATGTCCTCGCGTCGGTAGTGCAACCGATCGGGAAAACACCAACGCGTTTGCTGTGTGCGAAGTATTGGCCAGAAGATTGCCCGCGCAAATCGGCGAGACCTGATCTTGGTGTCGTCCGTTGCACTACGCGTGTCAGCGTTTTCCCACAGGAGGGCCGCTACTGAATGGAGCACATGCAGAAAGCACAGCGGCGCGCGAGGTTCGAGCCCCCGCGCGCCGCATGTCGTCAAGCCGCTCGATCAGATCAAGCGGTCATCGCAGTGATCGTGGTCATTCGAGACCGAAATCGACGCGCGTCGACGGTCCGGTGTCCTTGAGATCCTGCGCGTCGAGCTTCGGCGCCACGACGAACAGGCGCTTCGTATCGACCTTGTCGGCCAAGTACTGCTGCACCACCTGTGCACGCTGCTGCGCGAGCGCGCGCAAGCTTGCCTCGTCGATCGGCGCGTGCGCGGCCAGCGAACGCTTCATGTCGTCGTCGGGCAGCGTCTTCGTGAGGCCGATGAGGTTGCGCGGCTTCTTGAAGTCGGCGTTCTTGTACACCTTCGCCAAGTAGCCGCTGTACTCGCCGGTGTCGACTTTCACCGTGGCCGGATCGACGCTCTCGCCATGCCCCACCAGTGCCTTGATCTTCTCCTTGCGCACGAGCTCGTCGACATACACGAGACGCAGCGCCGGGGTATCGATGGCGGGATCGACGCGGCCGCTCAAGTCGAGCTTGACCTCGGGCTTCTCGGTCAGCAGCTTGGCCAGCGTGTCGAGCTTCTCGCGCGATGCATCGGTCAGGTCCGCGGAACCCGGCGCGAACGCCAGATACTGCAGTTGCTCCGCCCCGCTCGCCCCGCCGGCGCCGATTGCGTTGGTCAGCAGCGCGAACGGTGCGGTCACGGCCTTTTCGACCAGATGGACGATCGCGCTCCAGATCAGGCCCCCGAGGCTGAACTGCGGATTGGACAGCGAACCGGACACCGGAACGTTCACGTCGATCTGGCCGCGCGAGTTCTTCAGCAGCGCGATCGCCAGGCGGACGGGCAACTTCGTCGCCGTATCGTTCTGCACATGCTCGCCGAACGTGAGCTGGTCGATGAAGATATGGTTGTTCGCGGCCAGCAGGTCATTGTCGAGCTGGTAATGCAGATCGACGTTGAGCTTGCCCTTCGTGATCGGATAGCCCGCGTACTTCGTCGAGTACGGCGACAAGTTCGTGAGCTCGATGTCGTGCGCGCTCGCGTTCAAGTCGAGCGACGGCTTGTGCGCGAGCGGATTGACCGTGCCGCGGATCGCAATCGGCCCGTTGCCGGCCAGGCTCGCGCTCACGTCGACAGGGGCGGGCGTGGTCGCGTCGGTGGCGATCGTGCCGATCGTGCCCGTAATGTCGACGAGGTTCGCGCTGTAGTTCGGCTTCACGAAGTCGTCGGTGTAATTGACGTGGCCTTGCTGAAGCACGATTTCGCCGATGCGGGCCTTGAACGGGTTCGCCGCTGCGCCCGGTGACGGCTGGCTCGGGCTCGGTTCGACGGCCGCGACGGCCGAACCGCCCGACGGCTTCGCCGCACCGGCACTCGACGCGGCCACCTCGGCGGCGGCCTTTTGCTGTGCCAGCACGTCGTTGAGGTTCAGCTTGCCCTGCGCATCGAGCAGCACGCGCCCGAAGAAGTTCGTGAACGTGACGCGGCCTACATCGAGCGATGTGCCGTGCCCGTCGTAGCGCGCGTTCACGCGCGCGAGCGCCAGCGCACGCCAGCCCGCCAACGGTGCCGACGTAATGCGATCGAGCAGCCGCACGTCGACGAGCGCCGCGCCGCCGCGGTAGCTCGCTTGCACCGTACCCTTGGGCATGCCGACCTTCACGTCGGCGCGCGCGTTGAGCAACGCACTCGCCACGGTCGCGTTCAGTGCCGAACCGAAATACGGTTCGAAAGCCGCGACATCGAGACGATTCGCGCTGAGCGTCAGCGTGGCGTCGAGCGGACTCGGCGCGACGTTGCCCTCGATCGTCAGTGCGCCCTTGCCGTTCAGCGTCGCGGCGAGCTTGACGGGCAAGGCCCGCGAGAGATCGTCGCTGATGTTGTGCGCGTTCAGCTGGACCGCCGTGAAATGCAGCGTCGCGGGCCGCGCGGGGCTATTGTCGACGAGGTTGGCCGCCGCATCCTTCACGTCGAGCTCGCCGATCGTGTAGTGCCAGGCCGGCTGCGCGCCGCTGGCGGGCGCCGCCGCCGCGGCAGGCCGCGGTGCGCGGCCCGGCGGGTGGCCGAGTGCGGCCAGATCGATGTTGCCGTCCTTGGCACGCGAGACATTGACGGCGAGCCCCGTTGCATCGACGCTCGCGATCTCCGCCGTGCGGGCCGCAAGATCGACCCGCTTGATGCCGACACGGCCTTCCGTCAGCGCAAGGGCAGGCGCGGCTTTCGTCGATGCCGCGGTGCCATTGGTGCCATTACCACCGTTGCTGCCGTTCGCGTTCGCGATCTTCAGGCCCTTGAACGTGATCGTGCTATCGCCGACGTGCACCTCGGGCGGCGTCTTCGCCCATGCCGCGTCGACGGCCAGTGACGTGCCGAGCGTGCCGTCGACGATACGCGCCGCCGTCACATCGTCGAGGTACGGCTGCACGAGCGGCAGCGGCAACGCATCGGCGTCGAGCTTGGCGTCAGCGGTCTTTCCGGCCAGGTTGAACGAGCCCGTGGCCGCGAGCGACCCGCCCTGCGCGAGCGAGGCGTGAATCGCATAGCGGGCGGGTGTCTTGGCCAGCGTCGAGACGTCATCGAGCGTGATCGACAACGGCTTGACCTCGACCGTGACAGGTCGCGCCGTGGCTTGGTCTTCGTAACCGACCGTACCGTCGGTCAAGATGAAACGTTTGATCGAGAGATCGAGCGGCGGCGTGGTGTTGCTGTCGGCCTCGACGCTCGACGCACCCGTGGGCTTCGCCGCGCTCGCGGCTGCGGCCATGCTCGCCGCCGCTACCGTTGCCGTGTTCGCCTTGGCGTTGGTGTTTGCCTTCGCATTGGCGTCTGCGGCAGCCGGCGCGAATGTGCGCACGACACTGAGCACGCCGGCCCGATCGCGCGCCAGATGCGCCGCGGGCGCATCGAGGCGAATCTCGTCGAAGTGATAGACGCTCGCCAGCGGTTCGAGCGTCGCCGCGGCGACATGCACGGCATGCGCGGAGAACAATGGCGCGCGCCGTTCGTCGACGATCTGCGCATCGGCCAGATCGGCCGTGCCCGTCACCGTCAGCGTGGGCGCGTCGCTCCTGATGAGGAAATGCAGCTTCAGATCGGCGGCCAGCTTGCCGCTCAGCACCGACACGGGCAGCTTCGCCGGCACGTAGGACATCACGCGCGGCACGTCGATGTCATCAAACTTGAGCGATATCTCCGATTCGCGTGACGCCGCGAACGGCTTCGTCTTGCCGTCGATTTCGAGCGGACTGCCGTCCACGCGCGCGGCGAAATGCGGGTCCACGAAAATATCGGTCTGCGAAGGCAGCGTCGCAATGAACGGCACGCCGAGCGACAGCCGATCGACGACATGCCGCGCGCCGAGCAGGCGGTCGTCGAAATCGACGCGACCGTTCTGCACGGCGATGTTCGACACGGAGAACAGCGTCTGCGTCGTTTTCGGCTGGGACGGCTTGGAGAACTTCTCGACGAGGTCGGTGAAGTTGAAGCGCTGCGCGTCGTAGCGCACCACGTTCACATGCGGCGAGTCGACGGTGACCTCGCTGACGATCGGCGCGAACCGCAGCAACGACATCCACGACACCTGCACGACGAGCCGCTCGATGCTCGCGAATTCGCCGCTGCCGCCGCGCTCGCCAAGCCGAATGCCCCGCGCCTCGAGCCGCAGCGTGTACGGATCGAGCTTGACGCGCTCGATGCTGGCGGGGCGGTCCAGCGCTTCGGTCAGCTGCTGCTGCGCAACGTGGCGGATCAGCGGCGGCGCCGCGAAGAACCCCAGCAGACCGAACAGCGTGAGGAAAATCGCCAGCCCGATCGCGATCCGCCGTGTGCGGCGGGCACGCAACGCATCACTCAGCCTGCCGAGGGGTGAAGCCACATCGGCTTTCGGCTCGTTCGTCATTCATGTACTCCGTTACCGCCAAATATCAAATACCAGGTTACTGCCGGGTTACCGCGGGCGGTTGCCAACTGCTGTCGATCGCGCGGGCCTGCGGCGCGTAAAGCCGCATCACGAGCTGAAACGGACCGCTCGGCACGGCCAGCCAGTTCGGCTGGTGGGCCTTGATCGGCGCGTTGGTCTGCACGTAGATGTCGATCGAACCGTCGCGGTTGCGGCGCAGCACGTCACGTGAGCTGATCGAGCGGCGCGCGGTATGCGCGTCGCCGAGCGCGCCGTCGGTCGTATAGGCCGTGATGGTCCAGAAGCCGCGTACGGGCGGCAACGACTTCGCCGCGAAATGCAGCACATAGCGGTTCGAGCCGTCGAGTGCCTGGCCATCGCCATCGGCCTTCACGATCGGCGACACTTCATCGTCCTTCGTCCCGGTGCCGGGACGCGTGTAGGCCGCGTACGCGCGCAGCGCGTAGTCCTCGCCGTAGTGGCCGACACCGTCGCCGAGCCAGACCCAGCCGTTGCTCGACAACCCATTGACGGGCGGCGTCGCCATGCGCGTGCGTGCCTCGGCCACACCCGCCGCGATCGCCGAGGCCGAGCCGTCAGGCAGATGCACGGCTTCGCCCGGCTTGACACCGAAATCGGCGAGGAGCTTCAGCGCATGCGCGTCGGACGGCGGGTTGTCGCGCAGGGCGTCGGCAAGCCGCGTGAAGAACGTGGCCGCATCGAGCTCGACGACGGCTTCGGCTTGCGCCGCCGGCGTATCGGCCAGCACGGCGGTGCCGTCCGGATCGTTGTTCGCCGCATCACGCTCGCGGGCATCGCGCTTGGCCATATGCTTACCGCGCGGCTCGTGCTGCTTGGTGTGCGCTTCGCTGACGTAGCCCGACAGCGGCGCCACGCGCACTTCCTCTTGCAGCCGCTTCGCGACCGGCACTTCGCGCGCGCCGTTGGCGGCGACGCGCACCGACAACCACAGGCTCTTGCCCGGCGCATCGACGCGCTCGACGCCGGCCGGCAGCTTACCATCCCAGCCCGGCGGCACGAGCGCAACCGTTTGCGCTTTCGGCTGACCGTTATGCGGGTTAGCCGACGTCCCCGTCGACCACACGACGTTCGTCCACATATCGAGCACGCGCGCGTCGAGGTAGCGGCCGCGCGTGGCCGGCAGCGAAACGACGACAGGCTCGGCCGTCAGATCGAGCCAGGCCGAAGAAGCGAGCGTATCGATGTCGGGCATCGACGGCGTATCGCCGGCCGTCGGCAGCGTATCGGTGTGGCGCAGCGTATTGACGTTCGCGGCCTGCGCGTCGCTCGCGCTGCCTAGCGCGGCCGCACGCGCCGTCGTCATCACGACGAGCGGGTAGCCGAATACGTAGGAATCGGCGACTTCGTCCTTGGTCCAGCCGCTCGCACTGGCGGCCGGCGTGGCGGGAGGTTGTGCGGCGCAGCCGGCCAAGAGGACCACGGCAGCGCAGGCAAACCAGGAACAGGCCCGGGCGGGCGAAAGCGGTTTTCGAATTTTTGTTGTCATGGGAGCAATCATTGGGAAGCGGCCGGCGCTCTCGCCACCAGGCCGTTGCGCGCCGCTCGGGCAAAGCCGGCTCGCGCGCTGCGTTGTCGAATGAATCGCGAAAGCGTTTTATCGTATCCTCGATCGCTAGGCAAGGACAACGCCGCGCCCGTATCCGCTTCGCCCTCATGTTCGCACACCGGGCACGTCGGGATTCTCAAGGATTCTCAAGATGTATGTACCCGCCCATTTCGAAGAAAACCGTCCCGACACGCTGCGCGAGCTGATCGAGCGGTATCCGCTCGGCATCCTCGTCAACGTCGGCGAAAACGGGCTCGACGCGAACCATGTCCCTTTCGAATTCGACACCGCCGCCGGGCCGCACGGCACGCTGCGCGCGCACGTTGCGCGTGCCAACCCGGTCTGGCGCGAAGCGGCCGGGCAACCGGAGGCGCTCGTCATCTTCCGGGGCCCGTCGGCTTACATCTCGCCGAACTGGTATCCGAGCAAGCATGAGACGCACCGGCTGGTGCCGACCTATAACTACATGGTCGTGCACGCGCATGGCCGCATGGTCATCCGTGAGGACGAAGCCTTCCTGCGCGGGTTGGTCGCGCGCCTGACGCGCCGCATGGAGGCGCAGGCCGGCGAGCCGCGCCCGTGGCGGATGGGCGATGCGCCGCCCGAGTTCATCGCGCAGTTGCTCGAACACATCGTCGGCATCGAAATCGAGGTCACGCGGCTCGTCGGCAAGTGGAAGCTGAGCCAGAACCGGGATGCGCGCGACCGGCTCGGCGCGATCGCCGCGCTCGAGGCGCTCGGAGACGACGAGAGCCGCGCCGTGGCCGCGGCCATGCGTGCCGCGCCGCCCGAGCTCGGTTGAGTGGGGTCGAAGGCGGCGGCAGCATGGAATGTGCGCAAAATGTGCGCAGCTGTGGCATGACGTGGTTGAAGCGTCATATCGCTTGACCTTCCCATCATTGGAATGTCGACACTGTCGTCTGTCGCGGCAGTGCGCCGTCTTTTCCTAGACTTTCTTTCATGACCGACCTATCTACTCCCGCCCCCGCGCTCGCAACAGCCGAGCTCGACATCGGCGGCATGACCTGCGCGTCGTGCGTCAAGCGCGTCGAGAAGGCGCTGACGCGCGTGCCGGGCGTCGCCACGGTGTCCGTGAACCTGGCCACCGAGCGCGCCACCGTCGGCCTGCCGGCCACGCAAGCGGCCGAAGTCATGGACGAGCTCGTGAAGGCCGTCGTCGACGCAGGCTATGAGGCACGACCCGTCGTGCACGATGACGCAGCCACCAGCGCAGCCGAAGCCGCCGAAACCGCAGAGGCGGCCCGCTTGCGCGAAGCCCGCCGCGAGCTCGCGATCGTGGCCGGTTGTGCGGTACTGGCCCTGCCACTGCTGCTGCCGATGGTGGCAGGCCCGCTGGGCCTCGCGCTCGAATTGCCCGCCTGGCTCCAACTGACGCTCGCGAGCGTCGTGCAGTTCGGCGCGGGGGCGCGCTTTTACGTCGGCGCCTATCGCGCGGTGCGCGCGCGTGCCGGCAACATGGACCTGCTCGTGGCGCTCGGCACGTCGGCGGCCTACGGCGTGAGCCTGTGGCAGATGCTGGCCCACCCCGGCGACACCCTGCATCTGTACTTCGAAGCGGCGGCCGTCGTCATCGTGCTCGTGCGACTCGGCAAGTGGCTCGAGACGCGGGCCAAGCGCGAAACCACCCAGGCCATTCGCGCGCTCAATGCGCTGCGGCCCGAGCGCGCGCACGTCAAGCGCGACGACGGCACCGAGCACGAGGTGCCGCTCGCGCAGGTGCGCGTGGGCATGATCGTCGCGGTGCGGCCCGGCGAGCGCTTGCCCGTCGACGGCGTGATTCGTGCCGGCCATACCCATGTCGACGAATCGCTGATCACGGGCGAGAGCCTGCCGGTCGCAAAGGGTCCTGGCGAACGCGTAACGGCAGGGTCGATCAACGGCGAGGGCCTGATCGAAGTCACCACCCGCGCGACGGGCGCCGAAACAACGCTCGCGCGCATCATCCGGCTCGTCGAGACCGCGCAGGCGCAAAAGGCGCCGATCCAGCGGCTCGTCGATCGCGTCAGCGCGGTGTTCGTGCCGGTCATCCTGATCATTGCGACGGCGACGCTGGTCGGCTGGTTGTTCGCGGGCGCCCCAGCGGAGACGGCCATCCTCAATGCGGTGTCGGTGCTCGTCATTGCCTGCCCGTGTGCGCTGGGTCTTGCGACGCCGGCTGCGATCATGGCCGGCACAGGCGTGGCCGCGCGTCACGGCGTGCTGATCAAGGACGCCGAAGCGCTCGAGCTTGCGCAGCGCGTGGCCGTGATCGCCTTCGACAAGACCGGTACGTTGACCGTCGGCAAGCCGCGGCTCGTGGGGTTCGAAGCGATCGGCATCGATGAGGCGCGCGCGCTTGCGCTGACTGCCGCCGTCGAACGCGGCAGCGACCATCCGCTTGCCCAGGCGCTCGTCGCTGCCTTCGACGCGAACGAGGCGGCCCGGCGGGTTGCATTGCCCAGCGCATCGCAAGTGCGAGCGGTCGCCGGACGTGGCGTCGAAGCAAACGTCGACGGTCGGACCTATTTCGTCGGCAACGCGCGCTGGCTGGCAGAGCTCGGTATCGAGCCCCCCTCCGAGGTGGCTGCGCGTGCGAATCAATGGGAAACGGCGGGCAACACGGTCTCCTGGCTGATCGCCGCGGCGACGCCGTCAGAACCGGCTGCCGTGCGCGCGCTGATCGCGTTCGGCGATACGGTAAAGCCGAACGCGCGCGACGCCGTCGAGCGCCTGGCCGCGCGCGGCGTCAAAAGCGTGCTGGTGACGGGCGATAACCACGGTGCAGCCGCCAGCGTGGCAGCCACGCTCGGCATCGACGAATATCATGCACAGGTGTTGCCGGAAGACAAGGCGCGCGTCGTGCAGGAGTTGAAGGCACGCACGAACGGCGTCGTGGCGATGGCCGGCGACGGCATCAACGATGCACCCGCGCTGGCCGCGGCCGACATTGGCATCGCCCTCGCGAGCGGCACCGATGTCGCCATGCATGCGGCCGGTGTCACGCTGATGCGCGGCGATCCGGCGCTCGTCGCCGATGCGATCGACATCTCGCGGCGAACTTATCGCAAGATCCAGCAGAACCTGTTCTGGGCGTTCGTCTACAACCTGATCGGTATTCCGCTGGCCGCACTGGGCTGGTTGAATCCGATGCTCGCGGGTGCGGCAATGGCGTTCTCGAGCGTCAGCGTCGTGACGAACGCGCTGCTGCTCAAGCGGTGGAAACAGTGATCGACGCGAGCGGCTCTTGAAGCGTGAAGCGGCGGCCCGATAAGGCCGCCGTTCGTTTAGCAGCGGTTAGTGGACTTCATGGTCGTCGTCGTGGCGATGGTCCCGGTCGCGGTACGGATCATGATCGTGAGGATGTCGACGCATCCATTCGTCGTGCTCCCAGTAGCGATGGCCGTCCCAATACCGGTCACCGTGCCACCCCAGCGACAGCTGGATGTTGACGCCCGGCTGCGCAGGCTCCCCATACGTTTGCGCCGTCGCGACGCTCGCAGTGAACAGCGCCCAAAGCGCAGTGGCTGCGATCGTCGCGGCCCGCGTGGCAATCGTCATAGATTTCATCATTACCTCCAGTTCCGGCTTACGTGCCTATCGATTGATAAGCATCCGCTGTGCCCGTTTCAACTGAAGGTATGCGCTGCGACGACTCGAAAGCTGGGCCGGCGCGTGAAGCACGCTCAGTGCGTGGCCGACGTTTTTGCCTTGTCCTTCGATCTATGTTGATGTGCCCTCGCGTGCTTGACGGGCGGTTGTGCACCGCTGTCGTCGGGCTGCGCCGGAGCCTCCACGATTGCGCCCGTCGCCGCATCGGTCGTTGCTTTGACGACGGTATCGGATAGCGCCGCCAGCGTGGTCTGCTGATTGGCCAGCAACGCCTCGGTCCGTTGCTGCGCAGCCGCGCTTTCGTTTGCGAAGCGCAGGACAACAATCATCTGCGCAATGCCGAGGATAGCCAGCACGACCAGCGCTACCGCCATGATCGTGAGCGTCCGGCTCGTGCGTTGCGCGCGTTCGCGAGCACTGCGACGCTCGTCGGCCAGCATGCCTTGGAGGTTCACAATCGTCTGATTGATTGCGGCCACAGCTGCGGCGTCAGCGGCCGGTTCGGCGGCGGGCGCAGGCCGGGCGATCGATGCGGGTGCCGATGCGGGTGCCGCTACAGCCGCCGGAGTCGGCGCGACCGAATTGGCGGTGGGGCGGGCAGCGCGTGGCGCCCCCAATGGCGTAGTCGGTCGCGCGGCGCGCTCGGCTGCTTGAGCGACGACCTTCGCCACGACAGTAGCCGTGTCGTCAGGCGGCGCCGCATCGCGCGGCACGGCGATGTTGGTGGTCGTAGCCGCTGGAGCCGGGGCGGCTTGGGACGGCTTTGTGTCAGGTCGCTTCGTCGCAGCCGGTGCTGGGCGGTTCTGCTTGGCCTCGACTTGCTTGGCTTCGACTTGCTTGGCTTCGGCTTGTTTGGCTTCGACTTGTTTGGCTTCGACTTGTTTGGCTTCGACTTGTTTGGCTTCGACTTGTTTGGCTTCGACTTGTTTGGCTTCGACTTGTTTGGCTTCGACTTGCTTGGCCTCGGCTTGCTTGGCCTCGGCTTGCTTGGCCTCGGCTTGCTTGGCTTCGGCTTGCTCGGCCTCCCCTTGCGTCGCATCAAACAGTCCGCCGCCCTCTGCCTTCACCTCACCCCGCTTGGCATCACCCTCCGCGTTGCCCTCGCCAGCGTCTCCAACCTCGTCATTGAGCGGAGCCAACGCATCGGCCGGCAACTCGAAACCGACTAACGTGCCCTGACGCGGATCGAACTCGAGCATAGGCGCGGCGCGCAATACATCCTCGTTGCCGAGCGGCAAAGCGCCGCCCGCGTCGTGCTGCTGCACGGCCGAGGCGGTGCGTGCGGCGCGCTGATCGGCGTTCGACGAGGCGGCACGCGCACGCCGCTTGGCCGTGGTCGAACGACGTGAAGAACGGGAAGTCGAGGATGCTGCGGAATCTGCCATAGATAGGAGGTCGGTTGCGGGCGGCGCCGCTTGTCTGATCGTTTCTGCGAACGCGGCATTGTCTCATGATCGGGACATGAAACACCCGGTAAAGCACGCGGCACGACACGATTGACGCCAGGCCCGCCCCGCTCCGGACCATTTGAATTATCCTTGGCGCTTCGCGCATGGGCCTGACCCGCCCCAGTTAGCCGTCAGACCATGCCTCCCGAGCTTTTGCCTCAAGCCTATGTCCAATTCGATCGACGCCGCCCTCGCGGCTCAGACCACCGCCCTGCGTGAGCACTTCACGCATATCGTGCTGCCACTCTGGCGCGGCCCCGGCTTCAACGTGGCCACGCAATTGCCGTATGAGGCCGTACGCGCCGACGATGGCGCGCCGCTGCCCGTCACGCGCTACCGCGCGATGGCCTGCGCGCGTCAGATGTTCGTCTTCGCGCAAGCCGGCGACAAGGCGCATGCCGAGCGTCTCTTTCATGCGCTATGCCGATACTTTCGTGACGAGCGTCACGGCGGCTGGTTCTACAGCGTCGATGCGCAAGGCGCGCCGCTCGATACGACGAAAGATCTGTACACGCACGCGTTCGTCGTGTTCGCCTGCGCGCAGTACGCGTCGGCATGTGGCGACGCCGCCGCGCTCGACGTGATTGCCGAGACGACAGCCGTCATCGATACGCGCTTTGCCGCCGGGCAAGGCCTGCTGAACGCCGCGCTCGACCGCAGCTTCGCGTCGGTCATCACGGGCCCGTTGCAAAACCCGCTGATGCATCTGACCGAAGCGTACCTCGCCGCACTGGCTGCCACGCGCGAGCCGAGCTTCGAAACGCGGCTCGCCGTGCTGGCCGACGCCATCGCGCGCGCATTCGTGCACGAGCCGACCGGCGCGATCGCCGAGCTGCCGATCGGCTCAGCCGACAATCGCCTCGAGCCAGGCCATCAATTCGAGTGGTTCTATCTTGTGAAGTGCGCAGGCGAGACGATTGCGGCGTCAGGGCTGGCAGCCTCGCTCGAGCGCGCATTCGAGTTCGCGCAGCGGCATGGCGTCGACGCGCAGACAGGCGGCGTGTGCGCGGCACTCGCGGAAGACGGGACGGTAAAGGATGCGACCCAGCGCATCTGGGCACAAACGGAATACTTGCGGGCACTCGCCACGCGCGGCCGGCCCGAGGACCTTCGCGCGCTTGCGCCGCAGATCGAGCGCTTTCGCACGAGCTTTCTGCATCCGCGCGGCTGGTACGAATGCAAGACGCCGCAAGGCGACGTGGCACGTGCCGACATGCCGTCGACGACGCCGTACCACCTCGCTACGGCTTACGCGTCGCTGCCGGAATAACGACTCGAAGCGGTAGGCTTTGTTTAGCATTCTTCACAGATTCGCGTGAAGACAGGTTCAAAAGAATCGTGAGCGGCCAACGCTCTGCTCCGTCAGTCGAGGTGCAAGATGTGGGCAGCAGCCCCAGATCCATGGCAAAAGACTTCTTCGGCTCCTGAACCGCTGTTCCCACTCGGGCCACCGCAATGTCCGATTTCGATGTACGGCGATCGCTCCATCGAATTGATCGACGAGCTCTCGCCTTCTATTCCGTTTCCGAACCAAGTTCGGCTTCGATTTGCTCAATCGTGGGAAGGTCTGAAACAAATGGAGCGGGGAAGCCGAGAAAATCAAAAATGTACGGATCCTTGAGCACTTCGTGCGCCAAATCCGACTGAGGCGACGCTAAATTGTGCAGCAGCTTGCTGCACAAATATACCGTCCGGCCACGCCTCGGCGAACGCTCTCATGTATTTAAGGTTCCGCGGAGAGAAGCCCGCATGTCGGGAAACGCGGCTTTCAGGTCCTTGGCCAGCCGGTCGATCACCTTTGCGCCCCATCTCTGACGCCGTTGTCGCTCCAGGATGTCGCGACCAATCTGCCAGTAAAGCGAGATCAATTCGCGGTTGCCGGAGAGTGCCGCTCGTTGCCGCGCTTGTTCGACACGCGATTTGAGGTCGGTCAGTCATACGGCGTAGTCGGGCGAGTTGGGAAGCAAGTCGGTCATTTAAATGGGGCCGGTGCGCCGGGCAAAAACAGCAGGTAATGGGATTATCGGAGGTCAGGTGACCGGCACGCAAACGGGGACACGCATGCCAACCGCGCGCACGAGTCGGCAGCCCCCCATGAGAGACAAATGCCGACGCATTCTGAAAACGCAGACGCTCGCCGACCTCGACTTCCCTTGGGCGCTCGAAACGGCCGAGATGCCGCGTCCGTCATCGGTACGCGAGCGTACCGATAACTGGCCCGAGGCCGACAGCGGAATGTCAACCCTGGGCCCGGGGTGAGTGGCACCCCATGGCCGATCTCGGAAGTTCGTCGTCCGACGACGATCGATCTTCCCGACTCAGCCCCGAACTCCTGTAGTCGACCCGTTTCGGCCGTTCAGGCTCTCACGGCTGCAAAGACAGCTTCCAAGGTAGATCGGTCATTTCGTCATGTGTAGCGGTTGGCGGGACGTCGGTAATTGACTGAACAGGGAAGTTGCACCGCAACACTGCTGCTCCCGAGGGATACCCTCCCGACTCTCCGGCGCGTTTGAAGGCGGACCACGTGGAGGAAACCGAACGCCTGTGTGCGGGCGCTAACTTTATGGATTAGCAGAGCGAAATTGGGCCCGATCTCCCATAATTCCCGTTGGGGGAGACAGCGATAGGAGGAGGCCATGATCGTCACTGCGACCAACACGCGGGACAGCGTCACCTACAGCGCCTCCATGGTGTCGAAACGGAAGGTCATTGTGATGCACCGGAAAGTAAGGAAGGACTCCTCTGACACCGAAAAGCTGCTGTCGAGTAGCTTTCCTCCTATTTATCGCTGGCACATCATCTCAGAAGCCGCCGTGTGGCGCGGCAAACTCGGAGTCCTGAAGTGCCTCGCAGCACCCCGCCTTGTGGTTGAGCTTGCACTCTCGGCCCGAGAATCGGGGGAAGACGTAGGGCAATCCGAGTTCAGCGAACTGCTAAAAGACATTTTGACTAATGGAAACATGTCCGACTTGGCTGGAGACGACAGCCTCACTGAACGACTTCGGAAACAGGGATTCCTAGTCGATTCGCACACGCTGCGCAGCCTTCCGTTTGCGAAAAAAGTGCCAGCGTTATGTCTCGTCCCCGTTGACTCACGCGAAAACCTGTTCGGTATCGATGAAGACGAATCATCCGACGCGACATAGTACTCGCGGATTAGTAGAGCAAATTTCGGCCCGGTTTAACATTTACGCCTATGTCACCTGTGCGAGGTTCGCATGATTCATTTGCCATTATCACTGGCTGGTGTCGTCTACACCGCGCTGAAGGACATCAAGGCCAAGTACTTCGACTGGAAGGAAGAAGACAAGATCGTTGACGTTGAATGGCTCGAACGCAAAGACATTAAAGCCGAACTTCTGGCGCAGGGTTTCGAGCTAAAGCGGTGCAGCCGCAACCGTCTTGATGTGCGGGTAGAGGAAGGATGGGAGGAGGTATGCGAGCCTGACGAGAAGAACAAGGTAATTAAGCGGCTTGTGTTCAGAGACGGTGGCGTGCTTATCCGGCGAAAGCTGTAGCTCGGTGTATTAGACACACGATCAGGTATAGCGCGGATGTGGACGAGTACCGTTTTCGAGGGAATTTGAACTACTTGGAACAGAGAGATATTCGGGGCGTCGGCGGTCGAAGGGCCGGTTAATGGGCTAGGGAAGTTGTTCGACTGTCCGGCTCCGCGACACCCCAAACGGCGCTTCCTGGCCGATCTCGGAAGTTCGTCGTCACCGGGCAACCATTGCCGGATGTCTTAGCTGCGGGGTAGGTGCCCTCATTGGCTTAGCGGCCCATTGCTAAGGATGGAATCCCGCCAACGCTAGCTGCGTCACCAATTGGCTACCTTGCAGACGCAGACGGATGAACGCATTCATCGCCCCGCAAAACCTGCTGCAATGAGAATTGCTGGCTACGACTATTATCAAAACGCCATGGCAGAACGCATCAACAGCATCCCGAGGACCGAACGCCCCTTGCCTCACTCCGCCGACCTACAGCGGGCCGCCCGTATGGTGGTTTGGGAATCCATACACATCGATAGCCGAGAGCACCCGCCTCAAGCCCTGAAATAGAAAACGCCCGATGAGGTTCTCATCGGGCGTCTGTTGCCGTAGGCCATTAGACCCGGACAGGCAGAGAAACCTGCCAACCCAGCCCAGCCGTCAATAAGCCTCGACAGCCCCCCCAGTCATAGCCGCGTGCGCGGCCGCGGCAAAACGCGCTTCGCCAATGACAGCCTGCGAAATTTCGAAGACCGACACGGCCTCCTTCAGCTGGCGCGTCTGATCGTGCAGCGACGATGCGGCCGCCGCGGCTTCCTCGACGAGCGCCGCGTTCTGCTGCGTCATGCGGTCCATCTGCACGACGGCCGTATTGACCTGCTCGATGCCGGTACTCTGCTCGAGCGACGACGCGCTGATCTCGGCCATCATCTGCGTCACGCGCGCGATCGAGTTCGACACCTTCTCCATCGTCTCGCCCGCGCGCTCGACGAGCTCCGAGCCACCTTCGATCTGCGCGACCGATTCGTTGATCAGCGCCTTGATTTCCTTGGCCGACTGCGCGCTGCGCTGCGCGAGGCCGCGCACTTCGCCCGCCACCACGGCAAAACCGCGCCCCTGCTCGCCTGCCCGCGCCGCTTCGACGGCCGCATTCAACGCGAGAATGTTGGTCTGGAACGCGATGCCGTCGATGACCGAGATGATCTCGGCGATGCGATCGGAGCTTTGCGCAATGCTGCGCATCTTCTGCACGACGCTGTCGACAACGCTCGTCCCTTCCGCCGTCGATTGCAGCGCGTCTTCGGCCAGCGAGCTCGCCTCGCGCGCGTGATCGGCGTTCTGACGCACGGTCGCCGTCAGCTCCTCCATACTCGACGCCGTTTCCTCGAGCGAGGCAGCCTGGCTCTCGGTGCGGGCGGACAGGTCGGCGTTGCCGGTCGCGATCTCGTCGGCGCCCGTGTGGATCGAGTCCGCAGCATCGCGCACGGTTTTCACCGTTTGTGCAACGCTGGCCTGCATCATCGCGAGGCCGTCGAACAGGCGGCCGATCTCGTTGGTCCCGCGCGAAGCGATCCGCTCGACGAGCTTGCCGCGTGCGATGCGGTCGAAGTGACGCCCAGCCTCTTCGAGCGGCGCGACCACGCCGCGCTTGAGTGCGAGATACACCAGGGCCGTGCCGATAACGAGCGCGACGAGAATCGCCAGGCTCACACCGTCGAACAACGAGAGGCGACCGTCGATCGAGTCGATCGAGGCGCGGCTTTGCGCGTCGCCGAATTGCGCGAAGCCGTGCTGCTCGGCAAGGTACGCATCCTGGAGCGACTGCGTCGGCTGATCGAGAAACGCCTGAACGTTGTTCGTATCGAGATCCTGCACGAGCTCGCCGAGCGCCGTGTGCAGCGTCTGGTACTTGTCCGTCAGCGCGGTCGCGCGGCTACGGTTTTCATCGCTGATCTTGGGCGCCGCGGTAAAACGTGCGAACGACTTGTCGGCCAATACGAGCTGCTCGCGCGCATGCTGCACGATATCAGTCGGCTCGGTGCCGCCGCGCACCATGCGCGTGCCGGCTCGCGACAGATTGATCCGGGCGTCCATCAAATGCTGCGTGGTTTCGTTGACGGCATCGACCTGCGTGAGGGCGACGTTGGCGAGTTCGCCGACGTCGTGATGTGTGCTGGTCAACGACCAGAAACCGAGCCCGCCCGTGATGAGCTGAAGCAAACAGAACGCGGCCAATACTGACAGGAGGCCGGAAGCGAGCTTGATCTTGCTGAACATCAAAACACCTGAAAGACGAGAAGGGCAGAAAAAACGGGCGCAGGGCCGCTAGTAAGGGTTAACGGCAGGAAAAACGTTTGCTTGAAGTCAATTTTGTGAAATTTAGTAGGGCCATAGCTCGCACTCGGTGCAATGGCAGGCGGGCCGACGAAGTGCTCGAGCCCCCTTGCACGGCCCGCGAACGGTTTCTAGAGTGGAACGGACACCACACGGGGCTCAGCCCTGAAGGGACTACGATGACCGATTTCTTCGACCTCGCACGCGGCGCGCTGCACGCCCAGCCTTTCAGCGTGCTGCTCGGCACCGAGCTCATGCAGATCGGCGAGCGCGAAATCACGCTGCGCCTGCCGATCCGCGACGAGTTGCGCCAGCAGCATGGCTTCGTGCACGGCGGCGTGATCAGCTATCTGGCCGACAACGCGCTCACGTTCGCAGGCGCCATCGCGCTCGGGCCGCGCGTCGTCACCGGCGAGTACAAGATCAACTATCTACGCCCGGCCGTGCGCGGCGTGCTGCTCGCGCGCGCCGAGCTCGTTTACGCGGGCCGGGGCCACGCGACGTGCCAATGCCGCATATGGGTGGTCGACGGCGAGAAAGAAACGCTGGTGGCTGTCGCTCAGGGTACGATCAACCGAATCGGGGATGGTACAAATGGTACGCTGGCGTCGGCCGACCACCATACGGATACCGGCGACCATGGCTGATGGCCCGTCTTTCGCACGTTGAAAGCCGATTGAGCCATTTCTATCCATCAGACAATTTAAATTGAACGCGCGAAGGGGACGTAGATGATCGACCATACCGGCGTATCGGTCAGCAACTTCGACAAGAGCAAGCGCTTTTACGAAGCGACGCTCGAAGCAATCGGATACGCCAAGCTCAAGGAGTTCGGCCCCGAAATCACGGGCCACACGAGCGTCGCCGGCTTCGGCGCAAACGGCGTGACCGATTTCTGGATCAGCGAAGGCACGCCGAACGAGCCGCCCGTGCACATCGCGTTTCGCGTCGACAGCCGCGAGCAGGTCGATGCATTCCACCGCGCCGGCCTCGCAGCAGGCGGCAAGGACAACGGCGCACCTGGCCTGCGCCCGCACTATCACGCGAACTACTACGGCGCGTTTCTCCTCGATCCGGACGGCCACAACATCGAAGCCGTCTGCCACAAGGGCTGACGTCGCACGCCAGCACGCATAGCTCACGCCGGCGAACCGGTAGTAAACGAATGAACCACATCACGATTGCCGATGGAACGGTTGCCTATACGACGATCGCGGGCGATGCGTCGCTGCCGCATCTGATCTTCCTGCACGAGGGCCTCGGCAGCACCGCCATGTGGGGGCACTTCCCGCAGCGCCTGTGCGCGGCCACGTCGTGCCCGGGGCTTGTCTATGACCGCCTCGGCTACGGCAAGTCGAGTGCGGCGCCGCTCCCTTGGGGCACGCGCTATTTGCATACGGCCGCGTTGCGCGACTTGCCGCAAGTGATCGAGCAGACGCTGCCGGCCGACGCGCCGTACATCCTGTTCGGCCATTCCGACGGCGGCAGCATCGCGCTGATCCACGGCGCCACGCGGCCGCCACGGTTGCGCGGCCTCATCACCGAGGCCGCGCACGTGTTCGTCGAAGACATCACGCTCGCCGGCATTCGCGATGCCGTCGTTGCTTACGAGGCGGGCAAGCTCGCGGGCCTGGCGCGCTATCACGGAGACAAGACGGAGAGCGTGTTTCGCGGATGGTCCGATACCTGGCTCGACCCGGCCTTCGCCGCCTGGAACATCGAGGCGTTGCTGCCGCAGATCGAGGCGCCGCTGCTCGTCATGCAAGGGCACGACGATCAATACGGCACGCCACGTCAGGTCCGTTCGATCGCGAGTCATGCGCACGGCCCCGCGCGCGAGACGTTGCTGGCCGATTGCGGCCACACCCCGCACAAGGAGCAGGCCGACGCCGTGCTCGCGCTGGCCGAAGACTTCATCCGCTCGATGACCGCAGCCACGGCTCGCCAAAGCGGCTCATGAGTGCATGAGCGCATGGATCGAAGCCATACAGGCTGCTTTCAATCGGCCGGGCATGCCCGCTGCAACTGTTCGCCCAGCCCCGTGACCCCGAGCCGCATCGTCTGCCCGGGTCGCAGATAGATAGGCGTGGGCTTCACGCCCATGCCGACGCCGGGCGGCGTGCCCGTCGTGATGACATCCCCCGGATACAGCGTCATGCAGCGCGACAGATACGCGACGAGCTGGGCCACGCCGAAGATCATCGTGCGCGTGTTGCCGCTCTGGTAACGGCGATCGTCCACTTCGAGCCACAAGTCGAGTTGCTGCGGGTCCGCAATCTCGTCGCGCGTGACGAGCCACGGCCCCAACGGCGCGAACGTATCGAAGCCCTTGCCCTTGTCCCACTGCCCGCCGCGCTCGAGTTGCCATTCGCGCTCGGAGACGTCGTTGACGATGCAGTAGCCGGCCACGTAGTCGAGCGCGCGCGCTTCGTCGATGTCCTTGCACGCACGACCGATCACGACGCCGAGCTCGACCTCCCAATCGGTCTTCGTCGAGCCGCGCGGAATGATCACATCGTCGTTGGGACCGCAGACGGCGCTCGTCCACTTGCAGAAGACCACGGGCTCCTTAGGTATCGGCATGCCCGCTTCGGCCGCGTGATCGGCATAGTTGAGCCCGATGCCGATCAGCTTGCCGATCCGTCCCACGCACGGGCCGATGCGCGGATTACCGCCGACGGCGGGCAGCGCCGCGGGATCGACCTCACGCAGCCGCGCGAGGCCGGCATCGCTGAGCACGGCGTCGGCAATATCGGGCACGATGCCCGACAGATCGCGAATCGCGCCTTGGCTGTCGAGCAGCCCTGGCTTTTCCTGGCCCCTCGGGCCGTAGCGAAGCAATTTCATCGTGTCGCCCCTCCTCATCACGTTGGCAAAGCATTCGCGAGTCTTTGTATCACCGGCGCGGGGCCGACAGGAATAGCTTGCGCGGCATACCGACTATTGCAGCGCGCGCAACACGGACGTGCGACGTGTGACGCCCATGCGACGCACGCCACAAATCTGGATCGGCACCCCCGGATGGCGCTAGAATGGCGGCCCTTCAAAAAACCGCGCGCGCCGTTCCCTCCCGCGCGGGCACCGTCGATCGATCTCATGGCCAAACTTCTGACCGATACCGAATTCCAACGCTTTTCCGAACTCCAGCAAAAGCAGGCAAGCTTCACGATCACGACCGAGGAAGCCGACGAACTGCGCGGCATCGTCGAGCGCGCGCAGCAAAAGCGCGACGACCGCTCCGCGGCCATGCAAGCGATCGAAGCCTATATCGGTCAATTCGACATCACGCCCGACGAGCTGTTCTCGCCTGAACAAATCGGCGAAGCCGCACGCACGTATGGCCTCATCGCCAATACGAAAAAGGAACGCGCGCTGCCGCCGGCCCTCACGTTCAACGGCAAGCCCTACCAATGGACGCGCACGCTGCCCGACGAAGTGCGCGTGCCGCTGTTCGACGCCTTCAAGGCCGGCGAATCGATCAAGAGCTTCCTGTCGACGCCGAAGGACGCCGTCCGCTGCGTCGCGACGATTGCGCGCCTCGAACGCGAAACCGGTGGCGTCTATGCCGAGGCGTGGCTCGCCGAGCTGTCGGTCACGCGTGAGCAGGTCGACGAGGCCTTGGCGAAACTGGCTGCTTAAGCCGGCGCCCGCTCCCTGCCGTCCACGTCCAGTGCAAGCTCCACCTGGACGACGGCAGGATCGTCCGACGGCCTGATCGCAAAACCACACGCTTTAGCCAGGCCCAGCATCGGCGCGTTCTCGCGCAGGACGAAGCCGACCAGCGAGCGTGTGCCGCGCGCGCGGGTGTAGCCCAGCATGCGCTGCATCAGCAGCTTGCCGAGCCCCTTGCCCTTTAGGTCCGAACGTACCACCATCGCGAACTCGGCGCGCTCGTTGTCGGGATCGGTGACGATGCGCGCGACGCCCAGCGTGCGCATCGCGCCACTCGCCTCGCCCGTCGTCGCAATCAGTGCCATTTCGCGGTCGTAGTCGATCTGTGTCATGCGCGCGAGCTGCGAGTGGTCGAAGCCGCTGACGGCCGCGAAAAACCGCATGCGTAGATCGTCCGCCGTCATCGCCGCGATGAAGGCGCTGTGCGCCGCCTCGTCTTCGGGGCGAATCGGCCGGATCGTGAGGGGCTCGCCGTGCCAGTCGATCGTCTGCTCGAGGCAGCGCGGATACGGCACGATCGCCAGCCGGCCGCGCGCTTGCGCGAGCCGCACGCGCGGCGCCACCAGCCACGCGCGCGTACGAGTGACGCGCAGCACGGCATCGAGCGCGACGATCTCCTCGATATCGCACACGGCCTCGGATAGCGCCGTCAAAGCATGCAGCGTCGGTTCGACTGCTGCGCGCCGCGCATAGGGCGAGTGTGCAACGATCTCGCGCGCCAGCACCGGGTTCAGCGGCGGGAAGCCATAGGTCGCGAACGGCGCTGCGATGCCGTCGTGCGATGGGGCCGTGAAGCGGAACACGGGGCCGAATTGTGCATCGTCACGTAGCTCGATCTTGACGTCGACGATCGTTTCGTCGGCGTCGGCGTCTGCGTGGCCATCCTCGTCGAGCGCGGTAGCGGTAGCCATATCGCTCACCGCCTTTTCACCCGCCCCCGATACGAGCACGTCGAGCCCAAAGTGGACGAGCAACGCTGCAGCGGCTTCGCCGGCGAGTTCGACCTGCCCCGCCGCCAACGCCGCGCGCGCCTGTGCCTGCGCCGCTTCGATCGACGCCGGCACCTGTTCCGGCAAACCTGGCGGCGTCTGCATCAACAGCTCACGGCCGAGCCGGTAGTCGACCAGACGTGCGAACGCGCGCGCCAGTCGATGCGGCGTACTGTGTACCGCAATGCCGTGCGCACGCAGCGCATCGCGCGTGGAATCGTCTACCCCACCGAAAAAGCACGCGAGCAGGCCGCGATAGGCGAAGCGCTGCCGTTCGATCAGCATCCGCGCGACCTCGGCCACCGGTGCGCTGTGCGTAGGTGCATGCACGACAAACGCCGTACCCGTCTCGCGATGCGGCGCAAGCGCCTCGAGCGCACGGCCGAACTGCTCGGGCGTGGCATCGCCGCCCAACAGCAGCGGGTTGCCGGGTGCCACGTGCGGCAACGCGACGCGCAATGCGCGTGCCGCCTCATCGGACCATTGCGCGAGACCGTGCCCCGCGGCGGAAAAGGCGTCGGCCGCCAGCGTGCCGACGCCGCGATCGCTGGTAATCAGCGTCGCCGTCGAGCTGGCCGCGATGCGCCCCACACCCAGCGTCTCGATCTCGTCGAGCAGATCGTCGAGCGCGTCGACGCGCACCATGCCCGCTCGCCGAAACGCGGCTGCATACAGCGCATCGGCGGGATCATGATGGCCCGTGCGCAGCACGAGTACGGGCTTGTTACGCGCCGCGGCCCGTGCCGCCGACATGAACTTGCGCGCGGCGCGCACGGCCGACAATTCGAGCAGGATCGCGCGCGTGCGTCCGTCGCTCGCGAGGTAATCGAGGACGTCGCCGGCGTCGACGTCGGCTTCGTCGCCGAGCGCGATCGCATGCGAAAAGCCCAGACCGCGAGCATGTGCCCAGCCAAGCACCGCATTGGTCAGCGCATTCGACTGTGACACCCACGCCACGCCACCCTCCTTGACCATGCAAGAAGGCGCGCCGAATTGCGCCTTCAGCGCCGGCGTGACGACGCCGAGACTGCCGGGTCCGAGGATACGTAGCAGATAGGGGCGCGCCGCGGCGAGTGCCTGCGCGAGTGCGCGCGCGGCGCCGTCGCCGCGCGCATCACCGACGAGAATGGCCGAGCGCGTGCCCAGCTTGCCGAGCTTCGCGATGATGTCGGGCCACGTCGCGCTCGGCGTGCAGACGAGTGCGACGCTCGGCGCTTCGAGCAGATCGCCGACATCGGCGAACACGGCTCGGCCGTCGAGCTCAGCGTACTTGGGATTGACGGGCCACGCGGGACCGTCGAAGCCGCCGGCCAGCACGCGCGCCCACACCATCGCGCCGATGCGGCGCGAACGCGGCGAGGCGCCGATCACGGCGACTGACTTCGGCTGGAACAGCGCGTCGAGATTGCGAACGGTCATGGTCGTCCTCGAGAAACGAAGGCTGTGCGCATGCGCGTTCGGCATGAGTCGCCGCCGCGCGTCGAAAGCATAGTTCATTTGCTTTCGACACGCGTTTCCGCCAGCCGCTGCGGCCAGCAGCCCGAGTCACTCGCAGATGACGCGCTCTATCGGACTTGAGCGACCACCCTGTGGCGTTACAAAAAAGTCTTCCGGTGGACCGCCGATAAATGCTTGATTGCTCATGGGCCGGGCCTCGCTGCGAGCGCGGGAAGTTTTCAGTTGCGGCAGGTCCCGGCGGTCAGACCGTCGGAAAACGTACCAAGAAAGTTTTCAGTTACGGGCGGCCCGTAACCGGGTATCTATCCTCACCACTGCGGTCGTCAGTTCGTGGAGAGAAGTGCCTACCGAGGTGGGCACCCACGCCGACTCGTAAGTAGAAAAAATACGACGCGTCATCGAGGCCCACGAGGCCTCCCGACCAGAACACCGCCTCAACGTCTCCCTTCGTTGACAAGTGTGTCAACGAATTCAATCACCTCGGGCAAAGAAACCCGCGCTGTGTGCCGAAGTCTCCATGCGGTGAGCGGAATTGCTGCCGGCCAGTTCGCGTGTACCCATTTCACCCTACGGAACTGAATAGCCTCCACAGTTTCGACCAGTTCGGGCAGCAAAACAGCAGTCTTCGGAAGCTTTTCTTTCGCAAGCCGGATGCTCAAGGAACGGGCACCAATAAGATGCTTGATAGCGGCTCTCGTCACTCGCTGCGGCGGCTCGTAAGCCGCAATCTTCGCCGCTGCCTGACGTACCTGCTCGCTAAGCCTTTCATCACGCGCAGCCCAGTCAACCCGCCCTTTTTCGCTACGCGTTCTCCCTCTTGAGATACGGGCAACAAATTTCGAACGCATCTTTTGCGCCAGTTGACTCGTTCCGTTGTGACTACGACGCCCACCGGGCCCCGACAGCATCCGGCGAACAATCTTGAAGTCAACGCCTAGCATCTTGGCGACGGTGGTATGCCGATACCCCTTCCCAACAAGTTCATGTACCTTCTTGACGAAAACGTCACCGTATTTTGTAACCCGCATTTTGACTGGCTGCCCAGCCGCGTCTACGTCATCCAGGCGGGCGGTGAACTCATACCCACATCCGCACAGGAACCGTCCCGCCCGATTTCCGAACTTGTGATGCCTGAGAATCGTATAGCTTGTTATCGTTGGGGTACCAAAATGGTCCGACGCGGGATTTTTGCAGAGCCATGGTCCACGGCAAATGGTCGTCCCTCTATCACAAGCGCTGTTCACCGATTCATCGAGAAAATGCATCGCCAATAGTCGGCGCAACGGATGAGGGCTCCCCTTCCGCGCCTTCACAATCTTTCTGAGCCAGTTATGCACGCATCCTTCCTCGATTTCGGAATGCAGAATTCTTAACAAATTATCGCCATAAAAATCTTTGAATTCCCTATCGAGCTTTAGACAATCAATCATATAACTGTTTTTCATAAATCCGGCCCGGTGCAACTTATCGAGAAACAAAACCTGCTGTTCATCCTGGCTTCTCGACGGCCGTCTTTGAAGCAAGGCAACGCCGAGTTCCGATATATTCAACAACAACGCTTGCTCGCGGCTTGTCAGTCCAATCAGATAGGGGCGCGTGGCCATACGTAAATTTGCGGCATGTTGCGCAGATGGGTATCCATCGACCGGCCGCGTTTCAATTTCCGTCTCCACGAGACCGACAGCGTGGCGGACGCAAAAATGCACACCTTGTAACTGATGGGAGCGACGCCAGTACGTCTCCCCTCGGACCGTGGCGTCTTCGTCGAGGCACGCTGGGCATGTACGCATATATTTCGGCATCGGGATTCCGGTAAACGCCAGTCCCAATCGCCCGAACACACTTCCCCGGGACGGTGCTTCAGCCCGCATCGCAACCGACAAGGCGCGCTGGCGCTCCGAGCCAATGAATGCCGTGTAGTAGGGAAATAGCGTCCTGTTCCATATAAGTTCATCCACTGTCTCTGAAATCAGGCCACCTACATGCTGCTTTAATCTCGTCAAATAGACGGGAAATTCAACGGCGACATGACGAACATTTTCACCATACACCTCTCGCAGCGTTTCTGCCCATGACCTGGACATGGTGTGTCGGTGATAGCGGCCAATCGCACTACATAGTAACTCGTCCTCGTGGAACGACGGAAAATAGCCAATCATTATAAAAACTCCTCAACGCAAATAATAGAGTTGGGGCTGTGTAACGTAGTGCCAATAGCGCGTCATATACGGTTGCGCCCGCGAATACGGCGGCACTCGCCAGAGGTGTCGGGCATCCGCGCTATACAAAAGCTAGCCGGAATGGCATTCGGGAATGCAAGTCAAAATCGGCCTCCTCGCCTCAAGCCGCAAGGAACGCGGACGGACCGCAAATCACTCCTGCCATGGCGAGTGCGTCGTATGCGCTCTCGTCACTGCCTCGCGTTGATGTAATGCGTCGCAAGTCTTCCAGCGGAAGATGGTCTATGTCCACCGCAGTCTTCTTCCGCTTCACCCCTGACGCTGGCCTGCCTCGCCGCTGTGACGCTACCTCTGACGTCGTCTCCGGAAGTTTGAAATCGCTCCCGGATGTGTCGAAAACCACGTTGGCAGCCAACTCCGCACTCGCCGCGTCCATCCCCGCATTCCTCATCAGTTGCACCATCTTCGCTCGGCGCAATTCGTTGTCATTCTCCATCGCACGACGCAAATCGATGACGTCAATCTTTTCCTGAAGGAGCAACTGCTCTCGCGCTAACTGTTGCTCGAAATCCAGAGGTCGCAGGTCATCGAACTCGGCGATACGCAGCATGTCTCCCGACTTCAATGCTTCCAGCATTGGCTTAAGCAGCTTGAACTCTTCGTCCGCCACTTGGTTCATCAATTCCGGAGTCACTGCTTCCACCTTGTTGGCCATCGCGCGGTACTGTGAGAGCATGTAGAGCTTCACGGCAAGGTCGACCACTCCCTGAGTACGCTCATAAAATACGTCGGCCACTTCCGACGTGAAATCGGTCTTGTTTTTCGTCCATTGATAGCGCCAGAGCGCTTTCATCAGAAAGTCCCACTCCGCGTCCCGCTCGAACCTGGGCCATACGAGTGCACCCATGCCGGCGCCGCGTCTTGCCTGACGAAAATCTACCTGCAGCAGGTGTTGCGCCGACATCGTGCCAACTAGGACAACTGGGGCCTCCGACAGGTTAACGAGGGTCACGAAAAAGTTGAGCATTTTCACGATACCTTGCTCGCCAGCAGGACGAATGTGCTGAAGCTCGTCGAAAACAATGAGGCCAATGTTGTACAGACGAGCAATCTGAGCGACCTCGAGCAACCGTTGTTCGGTCGTTACGCCCTTGCCTCCGAAGCGCGTTGCATAGTCGGTGTCCACCAGCACCTTGTCTACCTTCTTGAAGAACGATAGGCAAAGTTGCTTCACGCTACCATCGTGAGGACACTCCACGATAATCCATGGAATCTGATACACCCCATGCTTCGGGTGCCAGATGACTTGCGGGTAGCGCGCGAGACTTCGACTCAGGGACCGGGTCTTGCCCATTCCCGAAACGCCGATGAGCGACATAGACATCGAGGGTGCAGGGCTCGCAAGAAGGCTCCCATCGAAGGCTTCGCCTTGGCTCATTCGATAGATATGCTGCATGCGCGCAAGTAGTTCCGGCGTTTTGGGATTTCGTTTGCGATACCCAGCCCTCATCATCATATCGACACGCATGCCGATGTCGATGTGCCGCCCGAGCGGCTGGAAGAAATCGAATAGCCGAGAAATCATCTGACCGCGTTCGGCCGTGGGTCGGTCACGCTCCGACTCCGCATAAGGAGGATATTCCTGCAGCGTCAGAAGCAACTGTTTTTGTGTTGCCATTGCGGGTAACGCCTCAATAAAGGGGTTACCGGCGTACTCCGGAAGCGTTGCCGGGAGGTAACGAGCTTCAACAGCGGGGCAATTTGGCAGTGGCCCGGAGTTATAAGGGATTTCATTCATACCTATTCGTCGTCAGCAAGGTCAAAGATGGAGGGCATCGCATAGGTCGCTTTGGGCTGTGGCGCAATTGGCACAACATTGTCGGGTACAGTGGGGATGGGCTTTACAAAGGAAAAGCTCTCGGCCTCGCGTTGTTTTGTGCGCTCGCGTTCGCCGTTCTCCTTGATGTTGCCGGTTCGCTCGGCCTTGCTACGTCTGTCAGGTCCGGCACTCTTCTTCCGGGCTCTCGCCTGCTCGACGACGCGCGAAATTTCTTCTTCACGATTGATTTTTTCCTCGAGAACACCATGGGCTGCCGCCGCAACCGCCCGCTTCGACTGCTTCTGCATGGCGAGCAACTCCTGAAGCGACATGCCGCGTTGTTCCTCGTCCTTTGTAGCTAGACGGCAAACCTTGAAGAGCTTCCTATCCTTCGGGTCATGGAGGAGAATTTCGTCGAGGTTGCGAGGGTCGTACGAGACGTCAACCTTCCAGCTATCATCGCGACGCGCAGCGGAAAACCATCCCTTTTCGAGTGCGTATGCACACACATAGAGGCGCGAATGAAACTCGATGCCAGACGCCGTGACTGTGGCCCGTGCTGTGTGCATCAAAGCGAATCGCAAGGTGTCGGGGCTGTAAGTTCTCAACGCTCCGGAACGCTTTCTGACGCCCCATTTCCAGAGTTCATTTGGCGAGGCCACGACGCCATCACGGGACAACTCAACTGTCATCGGATAGCCATCAATGACAGACGCGTTGTGCTCAAGAACGGAATGGATAACCACTCGGATGAAGTCATCGAGAGTCAGCGTAGCGTCTAAGCGATAGTCATGACCTCCGCGCTCCAGGTAATCGACGTCGATATAGCCGTCGACAAACGGGGCGAACACCGCATGGAGAGACCGGAACTGTCGCTCGACGATACCCTTCCAATCCGCGCGATAAGGAGGAGCGTTCTCGACCGTAACGTGCAGTACATTCGATAACCGTTCCGCGAGCTTCGATTCAAGCTCGCCACGGTCTCCGAGGACGACACTGCTCAACGCCTCGCAAGGCCACTGCTCAGGTTCAATCTGGATGCCGTACTGTGCGCAAAACTCCACCTTGTTCGAGCCGGCGTTGAGCAACGCCATCAACGCCGCCGTCCAGGACGGCCTTTCGATACCAACGTAGATGCCAGCAATCATGCGGGACCAGACGTCGATGACCACGTAGAGCACCGGCCGCCCGATGATATTCCTTTGGTCCGCTTTCGAAACCAGATACACATCGGCGATGGTCGCATCTATCTGGTAGCGAAACCCCGGCCCGATAGCTTCGTCCGTGGAGTTGCCAAGGAGCGGGCGCAGCGTCTTTTCCCAGAATTTTTTCCCCTTCCGTGCAGTCACCTCCCGTTTAATGTCACGCCGCTTTCGATACCAGTAATCGAAGGTTCGATATGAGGGAATTTGGTCTACGTCGCGGAGAACGAGACGACGTCCGTCCTCTGCGATGTGGTCAGAGTAGAACTTGCGCAGCATAGTGCGCCACGCGCCCCGCAACTTCGCCTTCGGGTTGCCCAAGAAGTAATTCTTGATTGCGACTTCGAATATCTTCTTGGTTGCCTCATCGGCATTCATTCCCATTCCGGGACTAATGGACCGAGAGCGTCCACGCTTCGGGGCGCCGGCAGCCTTATCCTTACCCGCGCCGCCACATTTGTCCCAATCGCCAAGCAAAGCGTTGCGGGTCATGCCGCGCTTCCAGTAGTTCAGCAACCAGTTGCGTACAGTGTCCGGGTGGACTTCATGCTCCTCCGCCGCACTCGCAATCAACTTTGCGCGAGTGTCGGATACATAGACCGCTGGCTCGTCGCCAACCAGAGGATAGATGCACGACCAAGCTCGGTCGCGACGGTTGCGGGACGATTGGCTAAGCGCCTCTTCCACTGGTAGACGGATAAACGGGTCGTCGACGACTATCTCGAGGTGCCCCTCCTCCCGAAGTTGCTCCCACGCCGACCGTTTAACCCATTGCGGCACGCCCAGCTTGGCATCGACATCGATTGCGACGAGCGCATCAGCCGACGGCGAGACCCAGAGCACTCGCATTCGGGTGCCGGTTTCGACTAGGTTCACCAACTCATTTCGTAGAAACGTCATGAGTCCGCCTTATGCCGCGTTTCGCGCCTGGTCTGCATTACGCGATTCGGTCATCAATTCACGAAAGACGGCTTCATCGAGTTCGAGCGCGCCGACATCCGCCTGCCAGAGTTTTTTCTGCACCGAGGTGGTCACGACGCGGCGCGCGAGAAGATGTCGCGCGACCATCAGGTGCGTTCCATCCATACAATTGCTTTCCGCGTCTAGATGAGTGCATGCGGTGCTGAGCGGCAATGAGCGGTGAGCGTTGGACTTGACCGCCGAGGCAAACCTGAATTTCGCATCGTCGAGAAAACCATGCCGAGGCTCGTGGACGCCGGTCAGGTCCCAGCAACCGTGCATCCAGTCGAGCGCCTCGACTCGCTCCATGTCCAATTGTCGCTCGGTGCTGATGTACCACTCGACGTCGCCCTGGGCCTCCCAGTATCGCCGCTCAATTTCGAGCTTCTCTACAACACGGGGGTCGTTGAGTTTCTCTGCGGGCTTGATAGCCCATGCGACGAGCCGTCTAGCGAGTCCGCTCCCAAGTACACACAGGAAATCGGTCGTCATGACCTGCATATCCGTTGTACCCGGCTCGCACGGATGGGGAATACCGGCTTCCTCGGCGATGGCCAGCGTCCGCTCAAAATCGAGCGGAAACTGCTCACGGATATCGGTCACCTCGTCTGCCCAGTCGAGCAGCAGGAAGTGACGGTATTCGATATCAGAGAGAAGATGGTGAACCCGCTTTGTGGTCCATCCAAAGGACCGGTGAGCGCGACCGTCGCTCGGGACATCCTGGACCGTCAGCCAAGGTTTGTAGGTCGCGCTCGCGCCTTGCCCTCGTCCCTCCTTGATGTACCTGTTGCGTTTCTTTTCATCGATTGAATATCTGCGCTTGGCCATCAGACCGCCCCCCGCGAGGAGGAGTGCCATGCGCCGTATGCTGCCGCGACAATGCACCGCGAACCGGTCAAACGATTGACAACTACTTTAAGCACGAGTGTTCCCCAGCCGCCTCGTTGAGAGAACGGCACCTATCTTTTTTGAAATTGGACTAGGACGGGCATTACAGCTTGCCCGTGAGGTCGGGTACGGAGAGTTGGCTGGGGTATAAGGCAGATTGCTCTGCAAGTATCTTCGTGTTCTTTCGGGCAGCGGTCCCGTTCGCTGGCATTTCTTCCAGCACGTTCACGAAGTCAATGACCTCTTTTATACATTACCACGGACTGCCAACTTTTCACAAGCTAACAAAGACGCGCGTTTAAAAAACTTTATCGAACTGGGGAGAATCAGTTCTTTTTAGCTCGTCGATGGATTTCCTCGTGGCATTCTGTATGGCTATGAAGTTGACGATAGCGACAGTGATTAGTCACGACTGCGCAGGCGGCACCGCTTACAACCGGACATCCACGGTACGCAAGGTCGCCTCGCAATGTGCTCTCACGAATGGGTCCGAGGTTGGAAATCCGCCAACGATGGTGGCGGAAGCCCGTATTCGGCGATTCGACTGGCTGCGTCATCACGAATGCCGGACGACACGCAACTCACTCTCCAGCTTCTGCCACATCTCACTACACAGCAATCTACAAATAAGACACCACAGGCAGTTGCCGACACGATAGACCCAGGAACGGTGGCGACGCACCAGCATTTCGCATATTTTTTTAACGACCTTGTCGCTGTCGAAACCGGTCCATACCTCAGGCGCCGGCGTCATGCCATTCGATGCGAGTGCAGGCGCTACTTCCCCGAAGAAAGCTTCTCGCAGCAGAGGAAGCGACATGGTGGGGCAATTCCGTGCGAGCGACACAGCGACATCGCGGTAGTCAATTTCGTTGTCGACGAAGACATCAGACATAGCAATCCAGCAATTTTGCCGTTCTAAAGTGCTTCCGGAATCTGCCATTTCATGAGTTCCAAAAATTCCACTTGGTACAAGCTATCCGGCCTCAGCGATACCACAGGCCTACGACTGTGGCACCCCGAAGACTACGTCCCTGCCCAAGCGCACATTGAAGCGAGTTCAGTTGAAATGGATGACCTGGTCGGGAGCAAGTACACGAAGCCTGCGCGTCGCCCTAGTGAGAGCGACGTACCATTCGAAGCGTGTGGTGCATGCTTGTGGGGTGACTACCGCATAGTCAAACTCCAAGCCTTTAACCAGTAAAGTGCTTCCGACGGAGCGGTTCCGCACGACCCGGCCTTTCTGGCGCTTCTGATTGGCTATTTTCCAGCAAGCGTCTTCAATATCGAGCGAGGGGTCAGCACCTACCAGCCGTAGGGTTGCCTTCACGGAGTTGACCAAATCCGGCCGTACCGTCCGAACGCCTGTTTCTCGTTCTATCGACTCCAAGGCATCGAGCACAGTGGTCCATGTGGACCTCTGCGCGACAGCACACAACGACAGCTCTGCTTCTGTGGGTGGCTTCGATACGCGTCCCGGCCGCTCCAAGATACTGTCGACACGTTTTAATTTTTGAGCGGCGTTCAAACCGACATACCCGCTGCCCGCCAGGTCAAGGAGGGCTCGAACGCGTTCGATGCCTTCTTTCGAAGCAAGAGCCGAGTAAAATCCTATCTCGCAAGCTCCGGCTACCGGTTCGATGGTAGTTCCTTGGATACGCTTGGCCAGTTCGGCGCGACGTGCGACTCGGGTGCTCGAATCGATTACCGCGAGAACCTCACCGGCATTTTGCCCTTTCATCCAACAGTGCCTTGCCAAAGCACTCACCGGCTCCTCATCGGCGCATTTCACCCATTCGACAGTCGATGGTGAAGAGCGCAGGTCCAACACGCCGCTCGAAATGGACTCACGCACACTTGTCAGCAGCCAGCGACCTAGCGCCTGGTTCTTCGCCGCGTTCCATCGATGAGGTTCGCTCAGCTTACCGCGCAAAGGGAACACTGATAAGGCGGTCGCCGCCCAATCAACCGGGGCGTCCTCCTTCGAAAACTGAAATATCGCTTGATACGGGTCACCGAAAACGTAGCAACGTAGCCTTCTGCCAAGTGCGCGTGCGAGGGCGTGCTGGGATGCAGAACAGTCCTGATACTCGTCTATCAGAACGCCATCGTAGGACGCGGTCAGTATGCTTTCGACTGCTCCCGATTCCACAAGCTTGGCGGCTGCACTGTGAATCGCTGGCCAACTGTCCGCCCGTATTGCTGTGGCAACCGGCAGCCCCGAGGCCCTTGGGTATGCGCTCGCCCAACGATGGGACCACGCGGCAATAGTGTCGACTTGCACTTTACTTGCTGCGACATCCAGCTTTGCAAGCCGGCGTCGGATTGCGTCGCGCCCTGCGATGGTGTGCGTCAAGACAAGCCACCGGCCGTGCATATAGCCGGCAATTCGAGCGATTTGCTCGGTCTTCCCTGTTCCGGCGGGCGCTTCAATGGCACCGAGTCGAGACGCTACCATAGTTTTGACACTAGCTTCGAGCATCGTCGTCAATCCACTTGTTGACCCGCTGAAGCAGCGCCACACATGAGCCCGTGCCACTGGCGAGCGCCTCCGAGAGAATCTGCTCGCCTATTGCGTAACAGAGGTCGTAGTGGTCTTTCATCCAGCGATGACAGTTTGCTTGCAACCCAATCTTCTTCGCTGGCTCGTCATTGTTGAGGTGCGCCGTCACGCTGTCCACATCCGAGAACGTCGTCTTGAACACGCTTCCAAGCTGGCCAAGTCCAGCTGCAGCGTCATAGCCATCATCGGATAAGACGAGGCGAAACAGGTCTCGACGCTGCGCGATGGGTAACCCGGAGAAAAGCTCGACTTCGGTACAGTTGCCGCCGCCCCACGCAAAGTGCGGCACTTGGAGGTCCCTCAGTGCTTTTATTGTGGCTGGAGCAGTCGGCTTGTCGCTGTCGGTCAGCACGGCCGTTCGGTACCCGAGACGGGCGAAATACAGCGCCACGTCGAAGACGGATGGGTCGCCACCACCGTCGACGAACACAACACCCAGACTATGAAAATCAATTGGCAACGTCGAGGAAAGCCCTTTCATTAAGGCGACCTCCGTTTGCCCCTCGCACACAAGAACGGTTTTTGCAAGAAATGCTTCCCCACGGTCTCGAACGAAGCGCCTAGCATTCTTCGACGATGTTGGTTCGCCATTGCATGTAAAGGCATTAACTACGCCATCAGCACGGTTTCGCCGACAAACGAATACCTCGTCAAACCGCAGGTCGCGCAGCACGGACGAGGAGTGGGTGGTAACGAAAACTTGCCCGGAGGTTTTCACTCTGGACCTAAGATGACTGATGAGTAAAGACGAACGATGTGGTTCCAGGCCGTACTCTAGTTCGTCTACCAGGAAGAAAAGGCGTGATGCCGAATTAGTGGCTTGCAGCGCAGCAACCGCGAGACGCGAGGAGCCTGTCCCCATACATCGAACCGGTATGTCGCCATCATGCAGAGCGACGCCGCTGGCACCCATGGAAATCTGGGCGTGGTCGAGATTCGCTGAAGGGCCGACGTCAAACAGAACACCCAGCTTCTTGATTTCAGGCTCGACGATATCGGTGAGTTCCTTAAATTCCTTCGCCCCTTCTTCTCCGAACGCTTGGCGAGCTTTTCTCGCGAGTTCGTTTAAGGTCGATGGAAGCTGCTCAGGATGGGAGCCCACTCGTTGCAACGCTGACCCCCGCCCCCAAGATAGGTGACGGTCGGCATACACGCCGAGTCGTGCCGGAGAAAGAAGCTTGCGGTCGTCGAAAGGTATCCGCTTGGTCTTGTCGTTACCCCCGTTTCTCCGAACAAGGATGTGCCAGTTGGGCTCCAGCGCGGAGTCAACCTCAAGGGCTACAGTAAGGACCGGGGTAATCCCGGCCGCCTCGTTTGGCTCCTCCTTCCACTTGCCGGTCGCCTCTTCCCATCCTGACAGCGTTAACCCGTAGCGGTCATCGCTCAAAAATTCGCGAGGTAAATCAGCGACGACAGCGATAATTCTCAGCCCCTTGGAAGGGTCGCCTTTGTAGAAGTCGAGGTCCCCGAACGTAGCCGTATGCCGCTCAGCAAAAACAAGGTCAATCGCATCGAGAATAGTCGTCTTTCCGCTGTCACCGGCCCCGATTAGGCAGTTGACCCCCCTCTTTGGCGCCCACTTCAGATAACCTATGCCCCGAAACCGCTCGATTCTTAGCTGTTTGATGTACACGGTGTCCTCGACTCAGTACCTCTGCCGCTTGCTTCCCTACATCGTACCGGTTTCGCTCCTCGATAAACCAACCGAGCGTGCTTCGCTAACTCAACGAAACCGTCAGGTCAGGTACTCAAGATGCAGAGTATACGTGTTGTGCAGGTGCGCTAGCCTATTCCTCAATCAGTTCAAATCCTCCATTGCAGAATTCATTACTTTCAGCGAGACAACAATACAGTGCGGCATCCAACTGTTCCGGTTCGCCTGAGACCTTGTCTCAGCTATTAGCTAGTTCCTCGCGTAAGACATCCGGCCCGGATGCGAAATTTTGTCGATACATCTTGTCCGCGAGCTCAACTGACGCACGGCAGACGTACAGTGCGTGCGCGCGTCGCGCTTCTGATATTTAGCCTTACAATAGCTCAAAATCCTAACATCACATGGACCGGGGCCAACGCACGGTGAAGAAGATTCAGAATAGCTTGCACGGCGTTGCGCTTTCGACAAGGACCGTCAGGTCTGATATAGACGACATCCCGTCGACAGGTATTCTCGGCCCCAGCACGTCTGAGCTGCTCGGCAGCAACGATGGTGAGAATCGAACACCGTTTCGACAATCCTCGCCCTCCGAAGCACCACTGGGCAAGACCAGTCAAGACAGATGCTCGCACTACCGTACCGAAACATGGCGTTTTGCTTTCACGCGGGCCTCATATCGGCCAAGCCGTCCTCCACTCATGTGGTCCACTATGTCCCCGCTGATGACCCGACTTCGACCTTCTACAACATGTACGACACGATATTGCGGCACGTTCGGGCGACCATTCGCGAACTGCCAAAGCTATACGGCTGGGACTTCGACGAGACAACAGTTCCGCTGGGAATTCGACTACCCGACACCAAGACGCTCGTTGATAAGAATCTCGCGTTGAAGGCGATGCTCAACGCGGCCTGGCGCCGAGGCTCCGACATCGAGCGGAAAGTGATAAGCGACTGGTATATAAAGGACTGGGGACGCGTTCGAACGAACGCACCCGAAACGCTCCTTCTATATGCAACAGCAAACGAGGAAGACATTCTCGCTCGGGGGGCTACGGGAATTGCCTCGTGGTCGAAGGCGTTGACTATTCGTGACCCGATGCGCTTTACGACCTTCGACGCTCGCACTTCGATTTCACTGAATGCTCTTCAGTTGCTTGGTCGTACGCCCAAACCGCTTATCTTCCCGTCACTGCCCAGCCGAAATTCACGCGTACCGCTGGCGCAAAAAACTGCGAAGCGCGTGCAAAAACTGAACGAATACGAGAGCATAAAGCCGACTGCGACCTATCGTGTCTACAACAAACTGCTCGCCGATGTTGCTGCCGCGCTCGGTGACAGCATCACGAACCAGATGGTTGAGATGGTGCTGTTTGCACAAGCTGACGAACTCAGCGAAAGGCTAGTAGCTCACTACGACTTCGGGACTCCAAGGCCTCCGAAGCAGTAGTGCCGGCGAGGCGAACGCATTCCTCGAACGCAATCTCCGTGGAGATGACTTTATGGATGGTCAACCGCTGCACATCCCCGACGGGGTGATGTATTGCCAGATTGAGACGTTCAATGGCGTCAAGGATTATGCCCCACGCATACCATGCGTTCGGCTATTCGGCGTCTCTCTATCCAGCTTCCAAAACGAGGAATGGGCGAACGCAAGTGGGTGCGAGGTCCACATCCTCGATATCAGTATACGGGACTGGTTAAGCCTAGCGAATCGAGCTCGATTAGAATTGAGCGCTAGATGGTACAAAGCCTTGCGCTCGTTCGATGAGGAGGCAGTTCCTCCGAATTCATCGAAAGAATCGCTTTGGGTCGAAGTCACGTACAAGCTGGCACACGGGCCTTCTGACAGCTATGCCTACCCAGCATTCACCGGTTCCGCACCCACCTATATCGGAATCGACACGGTGGCGTTTGTTCGGGGGCCAGCCCTCCCCTCATTCGCCATGACATCGAATGTTCCTTTACATCGGGTTCAAGGCTCTGAGCACGATTGGAAATTGGAGGGATTCCACGTAGGACAGGGGATGTGCTCCGTCTTTCACAACGACGAGTCGGGATTTCTTCTCGATGCTGGCGCAGGCACGCCCGTCAACAGAGATTCTTATCAGGCCCAGAAGATAGCCAACGAGTTGATGCCCCTCGTGAAGAAGCTGGCGACGAGTGATACAAGACTTCCAATGATAATCTCACATCCGGACGCGGACCATTGGAGGATATTGGACTGGGACGTGGAGTTACTCAACAGGGTAGGGCCAGTCTATTTGCCAAGCGGACGTCCTTCACTAGCGTTCAACTCGCACATCATAAAGCCGCGTGTGTATGGGATTGGCACTCAGACGCTTTTCCATAGCGGCGCGGCGTCCCTAAGCGTCTATCGTAGCGCTCCGACGTCAAGTGACAAGAACGGCGAATGCCTCGTGACCGTCTGTGAAGCCGCAGGCAAAAAAGCTCTGTTGCCCGGAGATTATGTCTACAAGCGCATGAAATCCGAGACAGGAACCCCCATTTCCATTCTCTCTGCCGGGCAATTTGATGCAGTGGTTGTACCACACCATGGGGACGAGGCGAGTTCTGAGCAAGTATTTTTACCCGTGGGGAGCGAGTCTAAAGCATTTTTCTCCGCTGGGACCCACCAAGGATACGGTCACCCGACACAATCGTCCATTGACGCGCACCGAGCTGTAGGCTTTGACATTCTTGAAGACCATGCTCAACGCGACATCGTTTCTGTTCCGCTGATTCCTTGACTTCCCCGATTGAATCAAGGGGCCGACACCTTCCCGCAAGGCCACCTAGGTTGGTAACTCGGCGGTCCAGACCGATAGACGCGAACCAAAGGAGAAAAGCTTTGACAACTGAATTCAATTTTACCGGCCTGCACCCGGCGTTTCTCGAGGCGGTCCAGCGGCATGAGCCGTCCATTGCCTTTACGCTCATCGACGGGCTCGGCAAGTTCACCTTCCTGCTATTCTTGAGAACGGATTCGGCGGGCAAGATTGTTTGGGGCGAACTCGAGCTATTCATACTGCTTGCCCGAACACAAGGAGTGATACGACGCAAGCTATACGGGCACCACAGAGCCGCAGGGGATTTCACGGCCTACCTCACAAATGACAACGAGAAAGCTATCCGCGCAGAGCTGGGGCTCGGGGAATCCGCGACCGGCGCGGCGGCGTTTGTGCTGCACGATTTCCTCGCCAAGCTGAATGAGATGATTCCGGCGTCGATTTCACTCGAGGCGAAGATGGCTGTTATCAAGGAGCATAGGACTGTTATCCAAACCCACTGTGCGGACTATATTGATAACGCGAGCAAGGTCTACCTGCTCCGGGTGGGTCCGCTAGAAGCTGGCAAAAAGCCACGAGAGGAAACATTGCGAAAGCTGTATATGCTTGCGGCACCGAGAGAGGATGTTGCCGCGCTCATTCGGAATCTTAAGCAAATCCGCTGGACTACATTCTGGACAGAGACGCGGCCAAAAAGCGACAAGTTCGCGGAAATTTTTGCGAAGGTCGCAGGAGTTATGGTCAGTCGGTAGCCGCTGCGTCGTAGACGCGTGAAGTACGCATCCAGCAGCTTCCATATAGTACGGTCCCGCAAAGCGGCCGCGCTGCTTCATCTCTGCGGAAGATGTGGAGTGCCTGGCCTCAAGGCGGACCTGCGATATAGTTGAGCGGTCATTCTTTTGACGGAGACAATCATGTCCCGCCTCGGCATCGAACACGACCATGGCCTTATCTACGAAGGCCCCGAAAATCCAAGCCATCTCACCGTCCCGACGCCGATAATTTCGCAGTGTGCGCTCATCGAGTCCCCGTCAGACCTTGGCAAATTACCTCGTGGGATGCTGAGTGACCCGTTTCGATGGATTTTTCGCGAGGACTCATTCGACCCAGTGTCGCGAGTTCGACGAGGTCGCCTTTTCCAGCCGTTTGAAAGAGCCAATCGCGTATCGTATTTCGTTGAAGCACATCCCAACTTGCTATCGGATAGTCGCCGGAGGACCGAAGACGGTCGGGTTCAGAAGGAATTGAATGTGTTCATTCATTGCACTGAACTGTTGGGACGCGCCAATCGAGGGGAGGGGCTCCAACTCGCGATAGGCAACGCGCAGGCGCACTCGCTCTGGCGAATCTTGCAGACTGAGCAGACGGTGAGTCAGGATGTGTTGGTGACGCTTCGAGCAGAGTCTGCATTTGGTGTCCTTCCCGCTCTCAACATTGACCAAGCTCCGGACGAAACGCGCAAGTCCGTGTCGGATGCCTACGAGCGCGTCATGCAAGTGGCGTATAGGGACTCGCCAACATCGGTCGTCGACCAATGCCGTAACCTGTGCGCCGTCGTCAGCGCGCGGTGGCTGTACAAGTTGACCGGAAACAGAGCAATGCTCGATGAAGACCTTGGCGACTCCATTACAGCGGTCAAGAAGCACTTCGGTGAAAAGGAGCAACGGCTCATTCGCGCGTCCCTCGAAACGGTTAATCTCCTCCACCCGAGGGGAAAGGACAACGAACGCGAACGCTACAAGCTTCGAGAGGTATCAAAGGAGGACGCTGAACTTGCCTTGCACGCAACCGGCTTCTTGCTGAGAGAGCTCGGATGGGGACGCTGAGACTCGCTCATTCCTGGTGATTGGCGCTACTTCGGTCGCAGACTTTGCCGGCGCCTTGCACACCGTAGAGCTGATGTACCGTTGTCTATGGCGAAGGCAACGGCCGAATTTTCGAGCGAGCTAATGCAGCACTAGCATCACTAGGGCGAGGAGGCAAAGCCCCCCCGCCACATAAACCCAGCCCGGGACGGCCTGTCTACCCGACTTGGAGTCGAAAGGCGCTTGCTGATACGTCGGTGTTGTGGTTGCCGCAGGAGACGCTGCCGCCGGTGGTTCGCGATGCCCCCGTTCGACCGGCTGCGGAATTGGGCGCGGCGCCGACATCGATTGTGGAACAACGGGTCGTGGTGCTTGTGTCGACGACGGTGGATTCTGCGTTGTTTTGGTCGATGGCAATGGACGTGGGTTGCGGGCTGCCAGGGCTACCGTAGGCGCCTGCTGTTGTGCCTTCATCTTCATTTGCGCTAAACGCTGCGCGTTCGCAGCTGTCGCACCGGTCGAGATGTTGGTTTGTACTGGTGACGGTCGTTGAGCCTTCGGCTCTTGCGGCGTGGGCTGGTTGGCGCCCATCCCAGCAAGCAATTTCCGATTGTCAGTCGCGGAGACACGAGGGCTCGGACTATCCTTCATTGCATCCGGCCGTTCGGAATCCATGCGATACCGTGCCTCATGCTCGTCGATGGTGTGAATCTGCCCCGGAGCAGAAACGACTAGCTGGACGTATACGCGCCCGTCTCGCTCTCTCCTCCTTCGAATTTGGCCCTTCACACTCAACCACCGCCCCTTCCATGAGCTTTGCGGCTTGATTTTCATCTTGCGTAGGACGTCGTCCCAAATCGTAAGCCGCACGCTGTTTCCTGGTCGCCAATCGCCGAAATTGATGAAGACGTACGGACGGTTGTTACCGTCTTTCGTCTTTTTGTTCGCGACGTCCACGACCATACCCACCAATTCGACCACCTCGTCCAGTTCATCGAGAGCGCCAGCAAAGTTCGACGCATCGACGACAGGATGGGACGGGAGATAGCGTCCGCGCGCGAATTTGGCTCCCAACTCCGGAGCAAGATATCTCGGTCCCGTGGGGATACCCTGACCCAAAATGAAGTCAGCCAGGGAAGGCACGCGGTCGGCGCCAGCGAGGCATATGGTCGCGAAGCTCGCGACGTCCCGTGCGAGCTCACCAATCCGCGACAGCGACGCGAACACACGAGAACTCTGCGGCGAGGCGAAATCATTTGCCCGGAACACAAATGCGTCTGCGTCGCTGTTTGTATGGCCCCATAGCTCGGCTGCGGCGCTAATCGCTCGGAGTGCGATGTCGAGCGAAATAAACGCAAATCTATCCAGTTTCGCGTTGAACAGCGTATGGTCTCGTCCCGAGTGCTGGAAGTTTCGGTGACCTATCTCAGCGCTATGCATGCCCGCAAGCGCCGGAACAAACATGCCGTCGTAATCGATAAGCCTTATTGACGCACCGTCCGGTGCAACCATCAAGTTGCCGGGTTGGATGTCGCCGTGGGCTATACCTTGACTCTCGAGATATTGTGCGAGCCGACGAAGCGCTTCGATTAGCCTAGCCAGCCTCGTCCGGTCGTCGTAGTACTGTTCAACGAATTCGCCTAGAGTGACGCCGCTCGCCCACTCCATCTTCACGATAGGGTAGGCAGTGCCATCCACCCATATCCCGTTCCTCGCGAAGTTGAACCGCACGAAGTACGGCGACCTCAACGTCTCAAGATGACGTGAGACGGCGGTGTAACGGTCTTCGCGGTCCTTCGATTCTTTGTGGAAGCACCGAAGAGCGACTTTCCGATTTTGCGCCAGTGTGAAGGTATAGGTGAGGGCAAAGCCTCCGCACATGACGAGCGGAAGTCCAAAGCCATCTCTTGCAACGGAGCCTTGTGCAAGCTCAGCGTCCCCACGAAATGCCGTATTGGGGAATTGCAGTACCTCTTGGTACCGTTCCAGAGTCGGGTACGTCATTTCGCTTCGGGTCGGCTACGCACTGCAAGGACGAGTAGAGAGGTGTCGTCGATACGCAGGGCTCCTTCGCGTCTTTCGGACAGAACAAGCTCGGTGAACGCAGCATCAGTATTCACCGACAGCAGCCTTTCCAGGCGCGAGCCTGTGTGGTTTTCCGACAATAGCCACTGACCCAATGCGTCCGTCATGAGAAGGACAACGCTGCCTTCGCTGAGGCGCCAGACCGTACCGGAATCGTTGTTAAACGACGCCGCACTCACGAACTCATTCGCTTCGGAGCGTGTAGACAGAAGTCGCGGACGCTCGTCGAACTCGACAGCGGATGTGTATGGGTACGACCGCACGATTTTCATGCCTTCGGAATGTACGGCGATGCTGTCACCCACCGAAACAATCTCGAGGTCCCCCAAGTCTTCTCGCCATTCGCAGCCAAGTAAGGTCGAGAAGCTACCACGGTCGAACGCCATTTGTTCGGACCAGCCAAGACTGTTGTAGTCCCATCCACGGTCATACGTTTGGCGCACCGCACTGACCCATTCAGGGCTCACGGCGGGAAGCTCGACGAATCGAGACGCGAGCAGGTTTGCCCAGGCACGTGAATCGAACGATTCCGAAGCGCCGTCTGCAACGGCGAAGACGCCACGGCCCTCGTCGATGCAAACCGCATCCTCATTCCGCTCAGGCTCGTCGGCGACCTTTGCCACAGTCGACTGAAACTCTAGAACCAGCCGCATAAATTATCGGAGCTGCGACGCGCGGGTGCCGATGTCGAAGAAGTTCACGATTTGTTCAGCCTCGGCGTTGAACATGAAACCTCGGCTCTCGAACGAAGCCGCAATGCCCTTCTCTTGGGCAACGCGCACCAGATGCTCCGGAAGCTGGCTCGACATACGGAAAAGCAGCTTGGCGTACTGGTCTGCGAGGGCGTTCTCTGATGCCGGAAATTGCACTGGTTGTCCCGCTTGAGAGCTTACGTGCAGGTTCAGCAACAGTACGTTGCCATCCTCCGTCTGGAACTGGCGCAGCGTATCGGCAAGCTCTTCCGGGTCGCCATCAGTTGAGTCACCATCGGTAACGTGTAGAACCGTTGGCGGATAGCTCCTGGGATGCGCGTCACACCATCCAGCGAGCGCTTCGGCCGCCGCCATGATTGCTGCTCTCATAGGCGTACCGCCATCGGCCTTGGGCTCGAACCACACGGGAAACTTCGTCAACTGGTCGACGAGTCCGCCGGCACCATCATCCACCTTTCGTTTTCGTTCTTCGATACGGAGCGGATTGGCCTCGACCACCGAGATTGGCTGCAAGGTCGTCTGCGAAAGTACACCGTGAAAGCCGTTCGTTACCGAGTCGCCACCGTAGCCGAGAACCCCAACATTGAAATAGTCTCGGACGCCATCCGACTTCCTGCAGCGAACGATGAGGGTTGCCAGAGTCCGATTCAGGACGTCGGCAACGAATTGCGCTTTTGTGCGTTCGCTTCCCGCCATCCTGTCCTCCATGGACCGTGACTGGTCAACAAGAAACAGCAATGCGGTAGGGTCACTGCGCTGAATGGCTGCCTGGTAAGCCATATTGTTCTCCGTGTGGGGGTACCGTTGCCTAATTTTATTTAACCGCAAACATACCAGCAGCCATCATGATATGCCAGCGGCGGCCGCTATTGCTGGAGGTTGCTTGTCACGGCAGTACAGAAACTACAGCACATTTCTCCCCGCAGATATGCCATATGCATGGCGACGGCGATTGAAAACGATTTCCTTTCGAGTTCAGCCCAAAGGGCAAACGGTTGCGGAATGGAAGTCGTGTGTCGGCTCCCCAGACAGCGGGCGCAAGCTCCGGTTATCGCAAGCTAAATGTTAGGTCCGCACAGGGCTGATACCGTTTCGGTTTCGTTCCCCGGCGCCACTATCGCTCCACCGAGTTTGAGGTGGAGCCGTGCCCGGGCAGGGAAACCGTCGCCCCATGCCAATGAAAATGCTTGTTTGAAATCTTCTCGAAAGTTTCCATGCCCGATATTTTCGGCTCGTAATCATTGATGTCGCGCCTGGCCGCCAATACAATCGCGCTAACAACTCAAAGATTTCGCACTTCGGGGGCACCATGGACTTGTGGACGCACATCGCCACGTTTCTGGCCGGCTTAGCGACCGGCTGGACGCTAAAGGTCGTGATTTCCAATCGTTCGAACCGTTCGCACCGCGCTACCTTTGTTTCACAGAGGGGCAACATGGCAGGCGGCGATATCGTCGGCGGCGACAAGAGCACCCGCGAGTAGTATTCGTGTTCACGAACCAAAGCAATAACGAGGTCAATGGCGGAGACCTCGTTGCGGGCGACAAGGTCGATAACAGCACGACTACAGTCATCCACGTCACGTCGAATGGCTCGGCCAGCGAAGAGTTGTCAAAGCTCTACGAGAAGTTAAAAACTGACGGCATCGGTGACCCGTCAGGCGGAAAATTTTCCGAGAAGCTCGAGCATTACATGTCGTCGGTGACCGATGGAGACGTGCGAGGGCTTGAGAGAAAGTTGTGCGAAAGCGGGAGAGAAGACCTCCTGCATGCCGCTCTCAGCCTCAAAGAGCGCGCCGCCAAGTCCATCATGAAGCATCAGACGTCGAGAACGGCGCAGCGAATCTTCACCATTGTCCTCACCGAGCTGCACGCGCGATTCACTCTCACTGTCACGCCGGTTATCCAGCAGGGTCTCGACCGCGTCGCAGTCGACCAGTGCATCAATACGATTATTCAAGGGACTCAAAACGTGTTGGGCGAGAACGTTCTTGAGTTGGATGCCATGGACCTGCTCGCGTTGCTCTATTACCTCGGCGGCAACTGCCATATCCGGTGGGACAAATGCTGATATACCACCCTGCCTATGACGCCTATCACTGTGTGTTCCGGATGCTGCTCATTGCCGAGCGAGTCTCTGGCATCGAGGTGGAGAAAGCGCGAATCTTGGACTTCTATCTGGTTTTCCCGGGCATGGTGAAAAAGATACGTTTGCCGGACACACTCAAAGTACTCCGGGCCCATGCAAAAGGCGCTGGTAACGTGTACCGCGACCCTGTCAGCAGTACCTCTACATTTATGGAGATGCGGCATATACAGGAAGCTGCACTCAAGTCAATTGCCGCGTCTGGCTTGATTGACCTCGAGAGATTCTCGGCCGGATATGTTGTGCGCTCGCAAGCGCCGGTTCCGCCTTCGCTCGCGGCAAAGCTGGACGAATTTGTGGCCGCAAACTCGCCTATGGCCGAGAGTATCCTTGACGGCCTCTCACAGATTCCACTGCTTGGGAACAACGGGCTGAAGCATCGTTCCGAACTCATGGAGTACCGGTATGACTATGCTTGACCCGACGCTGCGCGTAAACCGACTCGTCGTTTTCCAGGGCGGTCACGTCGCATTCGACTGCTCGTTCCACAGCGGTGTCAACGTCATTCGCGGCCGAAATAGCTCCGGCAAAACAACCATCATGGACCTTCTCGCGTTCTCATTGGGCGCAGAAAATATCCGATGGAAGCCCGAGGCACTGCGTTGCACGGATACGTTCGTTGAAGTACAGCTTAACGGCGCCGTCGCGTGTCTTCGTCGTGAGATTGATACGGCACTTCAACGCCCAATGTCGATATTTTGGGGCGCACTCGACGCATCACTGAAGGCCGGCCCGCAACAGTGGGAGCTGTACCCCTTCAAGCGAAGCGCGTATCGCATCAGCTTCTCGCAAGCATTGTTCGATGCGCTTGACATGCCGCAAGCGCAGGGTGACGGAGCATCGAACCTAACGATGCATCAGCTTTTGCGCGTCCTCTATGCAGACCAGCCATCGGTACACAGCCCGATTTTCCGCCTCGACAACTTTGATAGTCCGCTAACGCGCGACATGGTCGGCGGGTACCTCAGCGGCGTATATGACGACCGGCTTTATTCAGCGCAACTGCGACTTCGTGAACTTGAAGGGCAGATTGCTAAGCAGGAGACGGAGTTACGGGGCATCTTTCACGTACTTGGACGTTCTGGGCAAACCCCGGACCTTCAGTTTTTGACCGATAAAATTTCTGAACTCGAAGCAGCTCGCAAGGCACTTTCCGATACGCTGATAAAACTGAAGCAGGACCGAACTCTGCCTCGCAAAGACGCGAACAACGCGCGCGCCTCCGCCGACACTTTGCGTAGCGCCTTGAACGCCGCTCGCCAGGCCGAATCCGCAGCCAAGGACCGACTCGCCGCACTCGAACTCGACATCGAAGACTCTCGTCTGTTCGTTCGCGAACTCGAGTCCAGACTGCAGAGCCTGGGTGAGTCGAAAGAAACGCGGACGTATTTTAGTAACCTGCAATTTCAGTTTTGCCCGAGCTGCCTCGCCGAGCTTCCAAAAGCAAAGGCGGACTCTCACGTTTGTCATCTTTGTACGAGCTCTCTCGGTGACGGCCGGGCCGATACGCAGCTTCTGCGGATGAAGAACGAGTTGAACATCCAACTCAAAGAATCAACGACTCTCATTGAAGCTCGTCTGCAGGATGCCGAAAAGCTCCGTGTGGAGGTCCCCTACCTTTCACAACGAGTGAGAAAGCTGGAGCAGGACTATGCTGCGGCAGCCACGTCTTGGTCCAGCGAACTCGAGGTTGCCCTCGAGGAAAACGCCCGCAAGCTTGGTGCGGTCGATGAAGAAATACGTCAAGCGTACGAGCATCAAAAACTCGCTGCCGTCATCTCGGAACTGCAGAAGCGTCGTGACGCACTAACCGCCGAAATCAAGCGACTGCAAGAAAGCATCATACGCTTGGAGCAACAGCAAGCCGAGCGGAAGGTCGAAGTCGCGAATGCGATTACCGCTGCAATGGTGCGGCTTCTCAAGCTCGACCTGCCCCTGACGCCTGAATTCATTAATGCGCAAGCAGCGAACTTCGACTTCGTCGCAAACAACGTCTACGTTAACGGCTCCAAGAATTTTTCTGAGAGCTCGGCTGTAGTGTTGCGCCATGTCTTCCACCTCGCGCTGCTCACAGCAAGCGTTCAGAAGCCGTTCATGCGCGTACCGCGCTTCATGATGCTCGACGGAATCGACGATGGGGGCATGGAAAAGGCCCGCAGCCACCGCCTGCAGGAAATTATCGTCGAGGAATGCGCGAGCTATGACGCCGACTATCAGCTCATCTTCGCGACTTCGGACATAAACCCGAAGTTCGAGGAGACCGACTTGGTGGTGGGCCGTTTCTTTACGCCCGAGGCTCGTTCACTCGACGTGCGGTAAACCTAGCCTGACAACTGCCATTGCGATGCGTGTCGGCGTCTTAAAAGCTCTGTCGAATTGAGAGGAACCGTGTCAGTCATCAAGCAGCAGTACGAAAGCCTAGCCCCGAAGGGCGAATGTCTTTCGGACCTCGTTGTTCTCGCACAGGCCTGGAAGAAGTCACACACTTTCATTCGAAGACACAATTGGTACGCCGATGTTCTCGAGCTCGATTGCTCAACAGTTGACCTCGAGGAGCGCCTCAAGCAATGGGCGGATGAAGTCGCGCAGCCGCAGTTTTCGACCGCTGAGTTGTTGCTCGTGCCTGCCCCAAAGAACGCGCGATGGGAGTTCAAGGCAGCTCCAGACCTACGTGCCATTCCCGACATTCTCGACGTCAACTTGGACGATTTCGGTTCCGAACCATCGTTTGGGGACTGGGTACCAATCGAAAATAGCGATGCTCAATCTCAGAATTCCCCGGACTCCGGTCAAAAGCTGCGCCCACTAGCTCACGTCGCGATACGGGACCAGACGCTCGCGACAGCCATCATGATGTGTCTCGCTGAGGGCATTGAATCCCAGCAGGGGGACGCCACCGAACGCGACTTAACCAAGCTACGAAAATCTGGGGTCGTTAGCTATGGCAACCGGCTCCAGTGTCGCTGGGTGGAGAGGGTGAACGGCAGAAAGCGCGCCCGCTTTTCTTGGGGTAATAGCCGAACCTACAGACAATATTTCGAAGACTACCGCGCATTCCTTTCTCGACCGCGACGGGTCTGTGCTGAGCTTTCGCCGCAAACCGCATCGCGCAAGGAACTTTTCGTCGTGTCGCTCGACATCAAGTCGTTCTTTGACTGTGTCGATAGCACGGCATTGGTACACGAACTTTATCGGCTACAGGAAAGCTATCAGGAACACGAGGGCTTGTCCGAGAAGAACTCCGCAGACGTGCCGTTCTGGGAACTGACATCGCGCATACTTAGTTGGCGGTGGCGCGAAAGCGACCACGAATCTGCACCGCTGATTCACGGTCCGGACTTCGAGCACCTTGCGCGAGGTCTCCCGCAAGGACTCGTCGCGTCGGGATTTTTTGCCAATGCCTATCTTGTCGCATTCGACGCCGAAATGTGGGCTGCATGCGAGGCGGAGAAGCAACTGCCGGAAAATATTCGCGTGCTGGACTATTGTCGCTATGTTGACGACCTTCGGATTGTGGTCGAGGCACCGCTAGCGATGGGTACCGCCGGGAGCGAAAGGACGCTGCAACGAGTCCAACAATTTGTATCGGAGATGTTGGCGAATCACTGCCGGCGTCTACAGGCAAACGTGTCACTTACGCTTTCCCAACAAAAATGCAGCATCACACCATACCGGTCGATTTCAGCGCAGAGCAATGTCTCATCGCTAATGGAAGCGTTAAACGCCGAGCTAAGCGGAACGTTCGACCTTGAATCCTTGGTCCAGACGGCAGGAGGCCTCGAGGGTCTTTTATGGATGTCGGAGCAAATCGAAGACGCTCCTCCATCCAGCCGCTCACGACTCGCCCTCGCAAATGTAGCCGCTCCCAACACCGATGTGCGGGACGATACCGTCAAACGTTTCGTAGCAAGTAGGCTGGCTCAGGTAATGCGCCACAGGTTGACGATGACAGATACCGAATCGCCGGCGGACATTGATGTGGCAGGCTCCGACGCCGTGACCGCCGGAGCGGCGCTCTCCCATGAATTCGAACAAACCGCTCGAAAACTCATAAAGTGCTGGGCCGAGAATCCTTCACTTGCACTGTTGCTGAGATGCGGCCTCGACCTCTTTCCTCACCCAAGGCTGCTTTCCCCTGTTACCGAGGCGCTAATATCCAAGCTACCAGGAGCACAAAACACGTTCGACAGCAAACAGCTTAGACAGGTTCGCACAGCCGAATACGTAGCCGCTGACTTGTTGCGCGCCGGTGCCACAGAGACTGGCTATCGCGACAGGGATGAATACCCGGAGCTCGTCGATATCGAAGGTTATCGGGAGAGCCTCGGTGCATTTGCGCGATGGATACTGCTTGAGTACAAGCATGCGCCCTGGTATCTGCTTCAACAGGTCCGTCTCTACCTTTCCTCCATTGGCGATTTCTCGAACGTTCGGGCTGTGAATGGAATCGTGGAGGAGTCCTACACGTTGCTCCATCGCGCCTCGCTATATCAGCCAGTTCGTTCCGGAGACCTGCTCCGCCTCCTGCCGTTTGCGCTCGTAGCCCAGCAGCTGAATCCCCATCCGCGACGATTCGGCGTGTGGCTCGCCGAATGCCTTCGTCGGACGCGGAGCGAAAGCGAACAGGCCAAAGCCGTTACAACGGTCGCGCTCAACCGGCCGGATTTGATGCTGGAAGCATTGAGGTCGAAGACCATCAAAGCCAACGGATGGGTCAAGCACGTGCCGACGCCGCTCGCCGAAGTTGACCGCAAGATGCACAAGAGGGGAAAGTCGACCGACGGCACGCGGACCCTCATTCGTTGCATGCTCGACAACGACAACATCTTTGCGCAAGAAAACGGTTTGCTGGTACTCGCCCAAGCACTGCTGCACGCCCCGGACATTCAAACTCGCCTATCTGAAGGCTTAGACGCTAGCGAGATTATTCTCCGGTGTAAGGAATGGGACCAAATTCATTCGATTCCAACAATCACGGACTTCTTGACGGTCGAACTCACTCCCGGTTCGGGCAGGCAGAATCCATTGTATGAAACACCACCTTGGGTTGATGAGGAAAAGGCTTGGCTGTACGGACTAGGACGAATACTTCGCGCTGCGTTGACTGGTGAATTCGACTTTACGAGCCGGCGCTATCTCGTGACGGAAGATGTCGGCCGGTATTTCGGTCTTCGAAGTACATGGTATAAGCGCCGGTTCGGCATGCTGAACTCGGGAACCGGCTTACTTGACGAGCCGACGCCCATCTCACCTTGGCTTTCTGGATTGTTGTCGACGTTGCTTCAGTGGCCAGGGGTCGAATTCAGGGCGAACGACGCCGCTGCTGCAGGTGACGCCAAAACCCCGGAAGAACTGCTAGCTCTAATCGAGCAACGAGCGACGGAACAGCGTGCGCTGTACGGTTCGCGCAGCCGCACCCCGATGTACGTCATACCTGCATCAGGGGATGATGCGCCACTGAGCGATAGACCATTGCACGTTGCAATTGTGCAGCCGCTTCGGCCAAGGCGTGACGATTTCGATGCGAAGGACCCGACGCATTGGACGCAGGGGATGCTTGCCGAGCATCGAAGGCACCTTGCTGCAGTATGCCGACTCGCTGAACAGCAGCTACGAACGTGGGCGTCAGCGCGCAGCCACGTCGGCGCGGACGAAGGCCCGTTAGTCGACATAGTGTTGTTCCCCGAACTCTCGGTGCATCCAGAGCACATCGGCTTGCTTCGTCGACTGTCGGACAAACTAAAAGCAAACGTTTTTTCCGGTCTGACCTTCGTTCATTCTGACAAGGTCGGAGGCCCGATAAATCAAGGAATTTGGTTGATTCGCAGCGAAACTGCCGAACACGGACGAAGCATCCAGTACGTTTGGCAAGGCAAGCTTCATCCGATGAAGCTGGAACGAGTCATGGGCATTAAGCCGTATCGGCCACACGTGACACTTGTTGAGTTACCAATCGGCACGAAGTCGCCGACTCGGATAGCTGCGGCGATTTGCTACGATGCGACAGACCTTGATTTGGTTGCAGACCTCCGGACCAGGTCCGATGTCTTTCTCGTTGCAGCGCTCAACCAGGATGTTCAGACATTCGACAATATGGTCGCTGCCTTGCATTTCCACATGTACCAGCCCGTCATATTGGCGAACTCCGGCGAGTTCGGCGGCTCGACCGCTCAAGTCCCGCTGCCAAAACACGAGCGCCTCGTGGCGCATGTGCATGGCAGCAATCAGATAGCGGTCAGCGTGTTCGAAGTCGACCCCGCACCGTTCAAGTCCACGACAACGCCGAAGGCCACACAAGAACTCAAGGCGCCTCCCGCTGGCTACAAGGGGCGTCCCAGTTAGACGCAACGTATGAGTACAAATCAGACTATCGTTATCGATTGCCCGCAATGTGCCGTACGCGTTAAGTCCGAAGCCTCCTGCTGGGTCGGAGATGCGCAAGAACAAGCATATTTCCTAGCGGAATGTTCGTCTTGTCGACAGCCGCTGTTCGGTTCGTCGTCCCTCATTCGAGACGAGCGGGGTGACTGGGAGTGGGACACAGCGGAACGGCTTTGGCCTGCGCCGCTGATAGCGGACTTGGGTCCGTCGGTCCCGCCTGCGGCGCGGCGAGACGTGAGCGCCGCGCAAAAGTGCTTTAGTCACGGCATCTATCCCGCCGCTGCGGTTATGTGCGGCCGTGCTTTAGAGCGACTCGTCGCGGAAAAGACGGGGAAACCACAGTCCCTTGTTAGGGGCCTTGCCGAATTGAGAGCGCAAGGTGTCATCGACGAACGGCTTCACGCGTGGGCAGATGCCTTACGTGTCGAGCGCAATATCGGCGCTCATGCGTCCAACACGGAAACGACGAAAGACGATGCCGAAGACATCATCGACTTTACAGTCGCGATATTCGACTACGTCTACACTCTTGCGGAGCGATATCAAAAGTATCTCAAACGAAAAGAGGCTGGGGGATAGCCGCCCTCGGTACGAGGAAGACGCCATGCGAGCACCAGATTGATAGGCTCCATTTCGCAAAGGTCGGCGAGTCGTAGGTTGAAGCTCTCCGAGCGCCCTAAGTAATTTCTGATTTGATAGAGTGATGAAGATAAAGATTCATTGGACCACCGCATTGACCCTTCGAGCTGACCCACAGCTCATATATAGCCCGTCTGTACTTGAAAGCGTGGACGACGTGCCGGGGGTCTACGTATTCGCGCGGAAGTACGGCAGTCGCGTTACCCCGCTGTATGTGGGGAAAGCTCTAAACCTAAAAGGGAGAATCAAGCAACAGTTAAACAACTTGCGACTGATGCGCCAAATCCAGGACTGGGAAAAAAACGGCGCTCGGGTCCTTTTGCTTGGGTATCTGAAGGTTCACGGTTCGCAAGACGTAGGAACGGCGTTGGACGTCATCGAGCGCGCACTGATTGAACATGGGCTTGCCGAGGGACATCCTCTCGTCAACGTACAAGGTACTCGTACTCCGTTCCACACACTAAGCTTCACGGGCAATAGAATGTCCGAACAGGTTGCGCCACGTCAGATGTTCGTTAAAGCATGAAAGCGAGTTCCCCACGAGCCTCAAACTCGTGGGGCCTGTCGGGGATGGCCTTGGCCTGAGATGCGTCCACTTCCGTGTCTTGATTTTTCGCTCAAACCAGCGGTCGATGTGGTCAACTTGCACCGCTCGAACGGTTTCGCCGCCTGGCTGGCGGGCATCTTTCAAGCAGTTTACTAGTCCAGACCTTCATCTGCTCAAGCAGGAACAGTCGGTCGTCTCCGGCGAGCGGCTCTAGAAGACGCACGATATCGTGCGCGACCTGCTGCGCGTCGCCCGAACTCCCTTCCAACAGGTCCATCCACGAGCACTCGAGTACCGCACAGAGCCGCTCGAGTGTCGCAACACCCGGCATCACCGCCCCTCGCTCGAACCTAGAGACCGTCTCGGCATCGACGTCGATTTGCTCTGCGACGGCGGCTTGCGTCAGCCCGCGCTGCTTCCGAACCGATGCGATGTTCCGGCCAATGACCGACGCGAGGCTTGTAGCCATTACTCAACTCAACCTGTGGAGAGACACATAAAAATGTTGAGTTGCTGGCAGCGGTTTGGTAAGGTTTCAATCTGTAGACAACCAACATATTAGTCCGGGTCGCCCACAAAACGCAGACTGTCGCCCACGGACGACTCGCCGGCGACACGCCGCCGCGAGCCCGCCTCGGGTACCCGCTGAAAACAAAGGAAGCTGGCTCCTGCCAGCGGGCCGGCGATATTTCGCCCATGCATCGGCGTCCGTGGCCGAGCTCATGACCGAGCGGCGCGACGTCGGTCGACATTTGGACAGACGGGGAAAACATGAAGAAATCGGGGATTGTCGCGGCCGTGCTTGCCGCAGCTTTGCTAGCCGTCGCCTCGCCAGCGACGTACGCGTGGACCGACATTGTCTCGGGCCCCTACCTCGAGAATGACCAGCACGGTTTTTCGCACACCTTCTACGTATCCGGCGTTTGGCCAACCAAGGGGAAGGCGTCGGCCCAGGCGCATATGGAGTGCGTGCAGGACAACAGCTTCGAGGACCGCTTTCGCGGTAGCTGCCAATCAATCGCTACGTTCGACGGCCCGGCTGTCATCGCCCTTGTAACGGCTGAAAACCACTACTGGTCAGCATATGCTTCCCCGGACACGAACACCGCAGTACGGAAGGCAATGGCACTTTGTCATAAGGACAAAGCGGAGGAGTGTCAGCTGACAAATATCTACTGGGATTTCGGGCACAACTTCCTCGATGCCCCGGAGAGCTTCAAGCAGCTCTACATGAAACTTCACGACGGCGAATACTGGCGGCCACTGAAGGGCTACTGGGTTCCCTGATTCGCGTGCGCGAAACCGTCCGGCGCGCTACCACGTAGCGCCTCCGTTCCGCCACGTGTCCGCCATCGTCTCCGATGACGTCACGACTAGCGACGGCATACGAGCACGCCTCAGTCGGATGCGTCCCATTCTTAAGGCACCGCTGAGCGGCATGTTAGCGCTCGGCGGGAAAGACTCACGACCATACTTGGGACAACTAAACATGAAACATCGGCAAATTGCAGCGACGACCGCTTGCATCTTTCTCGCGATTCTGACAACCGGCTGCGCGACGGTTACTGGCGGGACCACGCAAAACGTATCAGTGAAGACACAAAAGAACGCAGCCGATGTTGCAGGAGCGGACTGCACCCTGTCGAACTCAAGGGGTAGCTGGACGGTGGCCACGCCCGGCACGGTGAGCGTCCATCGGGCAAAGGACGACCTGAATATCCATTGCTCGAAAGATGGTGAACGCGACATCATCATGGCCGTTAAGTCGAGGACACGCACGGGAACGATAGTTGGAAATGTCGTCCTATTAGGCGTAGGCGCCTTGGTTCTGGATGGGGTCGACAAGGCAAATGGCTCGGCCTACGCCTATCCGGAAACCATCACAGCGTCGTTTGTAAACGGCGATGAGCTGCCAGGCATCCCTGGTGACGCAAGTACCGGCTCTATCAACGGCACGCCAGCTCAAGCAGCAGCGACGCCAGCGATAAACACCGCATCGAGTCTGACCAGGTAACGCAACAACTCGAGGAGGTCGCGCATAGTTCTGGACTCGCTGCCGGAGCGGATGACTGCGCCGTTGATGTACGGCGCAGTCATCGAGACGTCGACGCTCTTGATAGGCGAGCGTCAACGATGCAGGCAATCTTTCTCGGTTGCCGCACAGAACGGCGATTACATGATGTCGGTCCACTCGACCGATTCGAACGTGCGACATTGGCGTGCTCCGTAGAACACGCTGTTGACGCCGAGTTCATATGCAGCATCGAACATGCAACGCCCGCACAGGGCTGCCAAGTCAACACGCGCTTCCCGAGCGAACTCATCTGCACTTGAAAACCAGAGCGCGAACACTTTCGCGCCGTCTCGAGGCTCCGCTAGCCCAGCAACGGCCTCCAGACGATACGCTAGAGTGCCGTCCGCCTTTCGCGCTGACGCCAGCTTCTCGTAGTCAGCGGCGACCGCCCTGTGGGCCGCCTCGTAGGCCGAGAATGCCTTCGCTTGAAGTTCGGCAGGCGTCTCACTGCCGACGGTCATGTCCGCCAGTTGGAACAGGAACGCGACCTCGACTTTGATTAGTTTTGTACTGTTCTTCATATTCGCGAGTATGCGATGGACATTGGGTGCTCGGGCTAAGGCAGCGCTCGCAATGACATGTACGTGGAGGCGGTGTTGGGCGCCGCGAAAGAATCCCTCGCGGCGTCAGCGACTCTGAACCACAAAGACCGCTCGGACACAGCAGAGCCTCATCCACGCGTGCCGTGTCCGTCTCTCGCGGCGGCGCCGCGATGTTCGGAGCTCTTCTCAGTTCCGCTTGAATCCCGACGCAGCCCACGCATTCGCTTCTGCGAAGGAAAGCACCTCATCTGCGGGAACCCAGCGGAGGCCGCTGGGACTATGTATCGCCACACACAACCCCGACGCTTCGAGAGCGACGCCAACGTATGTGCCGAGCCGCCCGACGAACGGGTCGCTGGCCCAGATGACGCGACGGGTAGGCGTAATCGAAAGATGGCGGCGGTGGGGGTTGCCGCTCGATGCGGAGCTCTTTTGCATGTGTACCTCTGTGCGAACGAATCCATTGGCCGGCGACGAAGTCGCTCGGGTCTTAAAAGGATTCGCTACCAACGGGAGATATGAGAGCTCGCGAAGAGGTGCGAACGCGCCGAAAATAACCGACGGCTGCCGGTGCAGTCAAGAGCAGCGCTGATAGGGCCGCTGCCGTTGACTGGTCAAACTACCAAGGCCCGACGGCCACACGCGACCTAACATTGCTTAGGCGGTACCTGCCTGCGCCGTGTCCTGGCGAATGAGGAATTGAGAGCGGTCGCCGGCAGCCGCGAGCCACGCTGGCGCCGGGCCACGTCCGCTCCAAGTCGCGCCAGTCTCCGGATTGAGATATTTCGCGGGTTGCTTGCCTTTCGGCGGTCCCTTCCGAGTCCGCGATGCAGCAGTGGTTGCTGCTTTGCCTTTCGACTTCCTGGGCATTACCTCAATAGCCCCGTCGACACCAATCGAAAACTTCGAGCGGTCCTTCGCATCCGCAATCCATGCTGGCGCCCGACCACGGCCCGACCAGGTCGCGCCGGTCTTGGGGTCGCGGTACTTCACGGGCTGCTGCCCACGAACGTAGTTACCCTTCCTTTTCGCCGTGTCTCCGTCAGACATCGACGTACTCACAGCATTCCCATCGACAAGAAAACGATTGCGGTTTTTTACGTTCGCAATCCACGCCGGCGCACGGCCGCGACCGCTCCATGTCGCGCCTGACTTCGGGTCCTGATATTTCGCCGCGACCGATGCGGTGCGCGTCGTGGCCGACTTACCGCGTCGTGCTCCACCATTCTTGCCGCCGAGGTACGCCTCGATGTCGACAACCGAAATTCCGCTCTCCTTCATAAGCGCGACGATGCGGTCGAGGATAACCGCAGCTTTCTTGGCTCTCATCGCTTCAGCTTGTTCTTGCAGGCGGCGAATCTTTGTCTCGATTGCTTCCAGGGTGGGCATGAGTTCCTCTCAAGAAAACGATTTCGACGCACTATGCCACGACGGCACAGAGTCCGCTACACCACATTGACGCCAAGCAGACATTTGCTGGAAGACTATGCGACGGCTCCGGCCATGCGAGAGCACACTCGAACCGAGGCCTCAAAGGGCACGTCTCTTTCCTCTTGGCGGTGTTGTCCTAACCACCGCGACTTACTCGGCAAGCAACGTCGCTGTGATAGCATAGCCGGCGCTTCGCGCAGTGAAAAACAAACAAAAGAGAGGGCCGAAATGAGCAACGTATATCAATACAATGGGCACAACGACCTGACACCGCGTGAGCTGTTCTTGTTTATCGCGATGCAAGAAACGAGCGAGCAACTCGGGATTGACGACGTCGAATACCTAATACTCATCTTTTGCGGATTCAATTTTCTGCCGACGCGCGGGAAGCCGGCAGGGGCGACCCCGGGTACGTCGGTCGCATCTGTGATGTCCCGCTCGCTGTTCAAGTACAAATTCAGAAAGCGTGTGTTGCCGACCTTCACCATCGAAAGCATGAAGGCCTTCAGATGGGTCCTGACGCACAAGCTGAGCGTATTCATTGGCAGAACGTTGCCGGGTGTCGGCTGGGTCTTGATGGCAAGAGATGTCGCCACGATTGGCTACCAGACAGTGCTGAAGTACAACCGGCTTGCTCGACCTGAAGACAGGGTGTTCTGATGCAACAATACACTCGCGACGACCTCGTGGCGTTCATCCGGGAAGAAGCTTGCATGTCTTCCAAGAAACCCATCACCGATGACATGGACGTGGTGTATTCCCTCGGACAACATGGGGATGACGCCGATGAGTTCATGGAGAAGTACTTCGACACTTTCAAAGTGGACCGAGGTGACTACGACTTTCGTCGGTACTTCTTCATGGAGGGCGAGGGTTTTATCTCGCACTTCTTTCAAAAGTTCATACTAAGACGGCCCCATTCGCTAAAGAGAGAAACGATGACGGTCGGAATGCTCTATAGGGCAATCGTCAGCCGCAAATGGGATTGCGAAGCTCTGTCGGAGAAGAAGTACTACTGAGAAGACGCCTCTTGACGCAAAAGGCGGGAGGCCGCCTTCCGGCGGCCTTGCTTTTGCACTGCGCGTACACACGCAATATTCTCTCGAGCTACATCGAGTGGAGCCTGACGCAGTCAGCCCAATCGGCACTAGCGTTGTTGGATACTAGGTACGTATCTCGTTCGATAGGCGACAGGCTATTCCAGAAGGGGCTCCAAAACTGACGCCACCAGTACGCAACATCGCCTTGCAGCGCGCCCAACCCGAGCGGGTCCAAGTGTGGGAACACGGTCCACGGCGGAGGTGGTGAGAACCTACCTTCTGCGATATGGTGAAACACCTCAGCATCGTCTGAAACGACGGCTACGACGACGCCAGAGAATTTCGGCGCCTGACTCAGGTGGATATGGAAGTGCGCGCCTCCACCGGCCTTGCTGTAAGCGGCTCCACCGGCAGGCTCGTATCCCCGCGTCGCCGCCTGTACGAGCGGGGTGGCATCCGATTCGCAAACCTGGAACTGAGCAAAAAATGCCCTGATTCCCGCTTCGGCAAGGTCCTGTACGACGGGATATCCAACGTCGGGCCGACGCAGTGACCGGCTGGCTGAGTCGCCATACGTTTTGCGCAGAGCCTTCGTGTCAAGGCCAAACAAGCGCTCGAAGGTATTGCTCCGCTCGATTCGGATTCGGCGCTCCATAAGCGTATTTTTCAAGCTGAACATGTGGCGAAGATTAGAGTGGGTCGAATTTCTTGTTGAGCCAGTCCGCGCCAAAGTACCCAACTGCACCGAACAAAAGCCCGCCAATCGCTCCCGTGATGATAGCCCCAGGGCCGGTCTCAACACCGATGCTCGCGCCCAGCGCTGCCCCAATCCGCGCCCCCGCCGTGGCGCCGCTCCAGCCGCCCATCTGTCTTACGGCTTCCCTTCGAATCGGACGGATGCTCTTTGTTTGCACCGATTGCTCAGCCGCCACGTCGAGGTCGTACGCGGTGAACACGATTCCGAAAATTTGGACGACGCGCGCGTACTTCGTGAATCCGAGCGCAGTCCGTAGCGACCTTTCGTTGAAGATGGCCGATGCCGGAACCTTGGGACTCTGAACAAGCACCTCCTTGTCGATGTCCTTTACATACCCCGCAATCTTTGACACCCGCTTGGCCAGGTGCGGATTCTCGGCTTTGTATTGCTCAAGAGCCGTCAAGATTTCATCGGTCTGCACCAGCTTCGCGCCCGCGCGCTTCGCTTTCGCGATATCGATGACGATGCTGCGGCCTTCGAAGCGAGGCGAGCCACCGGGGAACAACTCGCTCGTCGAGACGTAAGACGACATATTGTTGCCCATCACGTGTTCAGCGACGCTCGTTCCGGCTTCGAAGCTTTTGGGAGACAGTCCGTACTTCTCTGGATGCAACTCCTGCAGCTGCTGGAGCGGAGAAAGCCCCATGTCCCGCAGGAACACGTTGTCCGGTGCCGCGTAAATTTTGCGAACGAGAAATCCGTCTTTCCCTGGCTCGTCGACAATCGCGAAGAAGAATGCGCGTGCCGGCATGAGGTGTCCGGTCACATCGTGCCGCGAACCTTCCTTGTCGTTGGTCGGTGTCTGGTAGTGATAGGCGGGCATTATTTCTTCCACTTTTCCAAAGCGGCGACGCCGACTGCAATCGACAAGGTTTCGATGCTGCCCGTCGAAACTCGCGGGCACAGCCCATCCTCGTCCGTCAAACCCTGGTATTCGTTACCAGACTGGTCCCGGATGTGATACGGAACGTTCGCGAGAGGTTCGCCATGCTCATCGAGGATTCGGACTTGCTCGTCAAAGGCATGCATGGCTTGGTCGCTCAGTGGGCTACCGTCGGCTGCATACCCCATCTGCGCGAGTTGATGTCCCTCGAAGGTCATGAACATATCGTTCTTCGAGGCAATCATCCGAGGCGGAGGGTCGCACTTACAGATGCACAGGTCATTCTCCAAGGCCACCTGCTTGCCATCGAACGTCATCGGCCAAGACGGACCCGCGCCAACAAGGCGGCCATTCGATTTGCAAGCAGGGCAGTGGACAAGCGCGCCATGATAGGCGAGAGGCGTTCCATTATTGAAGCCCGCAGCCACTCCCTCTTGCACAATGCCACCCGCCGTCGTTCTATCCCCTAACACGAGCATATTGCGTTTCATGCGATACCTCTATCTGACCATTGCCCGATTCGACGGCCGCTCCGAACGCGCCTCTCGTGCAAATCTCGACTGATTTCCACTTCCCGCCAGTAGGTGTCAAGCATCCGGTTATACATGCGCGGAAAAACCGGGAATCATAGATTAAAACGCAACGAGAGCACAGTGCCTCAGGCAAAATCAGACGAAGTCGCCGTCTCTTTTATGCATTGCGCGTTATATATAAAGACAGGCCAGTTTTTGCTAGCTAGCATGTCGCCGAAATTTGGACATGAGGGGCGAAACCAGCGGTTGCTGCGCGTTACGCGAAGCAACGACAGCCGTTGTTCCTGCTCCCAGACACCTTTCCGAGGCTGAAAATGAATGCAGCCCCGTTGCCCTAGAACTCATTGGCCGTATGAAATCGAAATTTGAGATTTACGCGGCCAAAGGTTTTAAATCAATAACATAGGATAAGCTGGGAAGTCGCAGTGCTCGAACACGATGCCGGCGAACTCGAAGGGATGTGATATCAAGCTGTGTCACCAGCTCCACGATGGTCGACGGAGCCGCCCGTTGCACGGCTCCCACAACAACACGTACAGCGCTAGCAGAGCCGAAGTCCGGCCTCCGGCAACACTTCTTGCACAGCCACGAAGCGGTGCTCCTTCGTAGCATCGTGAAACTTCCGATAGTCCGATTGTTCGAACACTTCCGACCAAACGGGCGCTTCACCGCTGTCGTCGTCGCCGGCCAAACGTGTGGCGGCATGCTTCCACGAACCTGGGCCTTTCGCGATGTAGTCCGGCAGCGCCTCGTTCAGGCCAGGAAGCTTGCCCGAAGCGAGGGCTTCTTTCCAGAAAGACAAGCGCTCGTCGGGGTCATGGCTACAGTTTTCGCGAAGCAGGTTCCCGAGAGCGGCTTTTGCGTCCGGAGGCAGGCCCGGCTGAGACTCGAATTCCTGCGACTTGGCTTTGAATGCCTGCACCACCTTGCAGGCCATGTCGGCCGCTTGGACGAAGTCCGGAAGATTGTCGCGATGAACCATCTCCTCCGACACCTTGCAGCGGTACCTCCACGTCGCCCAGGGCATGTCGGGAAAATGCAATGCTGCCCCGTGGCCCAGGCCGGACAGCGCGTCTATTGCAAGGCTTTCTACCTTCTCCCCAGCAGAAATCAACGTCTCCTTCAATTTCCCGAGCCAAGTTTCGTGGTCGTGGTCATCGCCTTCAAGGTGCGTGATACGGTTGTAATCGCTCGCAACGCCGCTGAAACCCTGGTGTGCCCAAGTATCAACGTAAACGTGCAGCGTTACGCCGAGACGGTGTAGCGCGTTGTAGGCGCCGTGCGCATTCAGCGCTCGCCGGACGACATCTTTGGCAACGTCACTGTTTGGCCGACATACGGCTTTCTCAGCGACCGACTTCCCCTGCGCGCCGGGCAGGAAATGGAACGGCACCCATATCCGGCGATTTTGGTCGTCCTCCTCGTTCTTGTAATCAATCATTTCGTGCGCGCTGGCGATACGCTCGAATCGCTCTCCGTCGGCGAACTTGAGTAGGCCGTCCGTCGTAGCGTCGTCGACATACTGACAGGAGTGGGCAACGGTCCGTGCTTCAGCTACATCCAGGCCGCCCAGTCGCGCGACGGCATAAATGACCCCGTAATGAAAATCAATATTCACAGTTGGTCCTCGTTCTCATGGTTATGCGCCACCAAAAATGTGCTCTTTGCGATGGCGAAACACGAGCATAGCCCACGCCGACCAAGCCCGTGAATATGGGCCAACCCGCAAATCGAACGGACCATATCTGCGATAACGAGGTGCCGGTATTCGGGCGCGTTCGAGCACCCCTGCGGCCAATCGAGACGGGATTCGTCTATTTTGAGAGCGCGGCAGTTGCTCGGGCCGACCATCCCTTTGGGCGACTAGTCGGAAATACGGCGACAGGTTCGCCCGCAACCGACCCACGCTGCTGCGCACGAACTGCCGGCCATGACACCACGCGCCGGTATCCCACCTACTGTTAGCACGACGGAAGTCGATATCAGAGGTCTTTCGTCAATCGCAGCGAGCACGTGGGCATCGACAGCCGCTCAAAGGAACGCTACGCGAAGACGCTCAGCATCTTCGCGTGCAGCCTTCGATTCGTTCCGGAATTCCGGCCTTCGCCGACGAGAGCCGCTCGTAAGGGATGCCGCATAAACGGTATAAACGGCGACTCTACATTCGTTGAAGCAGTACAACGCTAGGTTTCGGAAGATTCTGCTACTCAGCGGGCAGGTGCGCTGCCTTTGGAGAAAAGCAAGAGCATCATACCTCTACACTTCACGCTACGTTTTACACGTCAATGACAAAAACAAACATCACGCAATTCATTTCTCTTGCCGAGTTCGACCGCTTGTGCGAAGACCTTCGCGAGCGCGGCTTTCTTCTTCAACGATATCCGGTTGCCGCATCTGCCAAGAGAGCCGAGAGCGCGTCGTCCCCGACCAACTCCGGAACCCATTCGAAAGGGGGAATCGCATCCGGAAATCCAGCGATTGGCACCGCTTCGTCCAGCGGCTTACCGAAGGCATCGTGTAGCGAAACCATTGCCGTCAAATCTACTACCTCCCCGTTCGAAGCGGTGAGCCAGACGTGATAGGTGCCGGTTCTCCCCATCGCTGGAAACTTCGAAAGCTCGAACGCGAACAGCGGGTGTCCCTGTATGTGCAGGCTTCCGACCGTTATCGTGCATTGCATGCCGATAACCTCCTCGACCGTCGGACGCAATTCGCTCGTCCTGCTCGCACACTGCAATGCAAACAGAGCCGGCGAAGGGTAAAAGCGCGTTAGCCGGGCCATGAGCTCCGCACCGTGCTCCTCCGTGATACGTCGACCAGAAACGGTAGCAACGGGGGGTACAACGAAACCGAGCGCTGCTGTGTTGCGTTGAGCCTGCGCGAAGTCTGCTTGATATCCCATTCTCAGCGTTAAATTTTGTTACGGCACTGATATATCGTCACGGCGCGTGAATTTCTGAAGCCCTGCTCTCGGTGTGACGCTGCTGGCGTCTGCGCAACCCTCGGTAATCTCGGGCAGCTCGTAACGCTGTAGGCCTCTTTGGCGCTCACCTGGCAATGTGTTTTCGGACGTCGTCACCCATGCTGACGATGTCGTCCGGGACATCAAACTTCCCCTTTGCAATACCGATGCGTTTTTCCTTGCGGCTAAGCCGAGCCTCTGCGGAAGCCGCTGCTCAAGATTTTCCAAGCTCAATGGCCAGTCGACCCTGTCACTTCGTGTGGCTGCCGCTTCATCGCTTTGCGACGTAGCTCATGCAGCTCATGCAGCTCGTCGCGCAACAGCTGCTTGAACCTGTAGCCGATTTCGAACGGGGACATCGTCCGAAGTGCGACGTACTGTCGTGGCGTCATCTCGCCGAGGACCTGCATGAGGCCCTGGTCCATAGCGTCCGCAATCACGCAGTCAAGCGTCGGTTGAAGTGAGTCGGTCGATTTCGTGGTCGACTTTTTGGTTCGCATTGTTCTTCTTGCTCGATACGGACTACGCGCCCTCCAGCTCGCAGTGCCGCCAGCCGCTATCGACTATGAAAATCGTTCGCATAGTCTGCGCCGCAGAAGGTCGACGACAGCAGGGTCACCCAACCCGCACTCGGACTGACAATGGATGAGCCGCTCTCTGCAGCTCTCGAATCCGTCGCTGCGGTCATCAATCGCAAGCCATTCGAGGCGCTCGCGTCCTTGTCGTCGTACGTAGTCCAGAATCTGCGCTCCGCGAGACAGCATCGGCCACAACTGTTCGTCGAACTCACAGCCTTGGTACGTTCCGCCGATTACCCTTGCGCGCAGCGAGGGCGACGGCAACTGAGAACAGGCATAGTCGACGCCGAATCGATAAGCCCAATCGCTCGCGAGGACAATCTGCACGGCCGGGTACGAATTCAGTGCGTCGTCCAGTACGGGCAGGTACTCGAAGAGCTCGATGTGCCCGGGCGAGCTACTAACGATGTGATGTCCGGCGACATACGAGTTCCCTCGATGCAAAACGCCGTCGATGTCGAGAAACAGAATTTGACGCTGGCTCATCATCGGTGCTCGTTGTCCCGCTACGGCGCACGCCGCGCGTAATTCGCAGGCGTAGTGTAGTTGCCGGCCATCGGCCAGCTACCAAGAGAGAATCTGACCTGAAGTGACGGGCAGTTTCATCATTGCGCGGCCCATGCGCAAATAGCTCACAACACCAGGCCGAGTCGGTGTCGCGCATTCAAATGATTCGCTGCCTGCCATGGGCAAGGTAGCTCTGAACACGCTGCATCCACGGGTTGCCGGCGGTCGCTCTCATGATGTCGTCGGCAGAGGCAGGCCGTTGGGCAGCCTCGCCGTATTCCTCCAATAGCTGTCGCAAGCGGTCAGAAGCCTCTTCGTCAAAACCCGCTTCCGAATCAACGTTGACGCGCCTTCCCATTGTCCCCTCGCTGAACTCGAAATCCGACGAGGTGACCACGACGTACGGCTCGGACCGGGAGGACATAAATTTCAATATGGACTCTTCTTTCGTTCCGCCGAGAATTTTCACCGAGTTCACGATGCGCGGCCCAAACAACGCGCATTCCTGCCTCAAAAACTCGAGGTCGTAGAGCAGTGGCCAGTCGTTTGCAATGACAACGAGAGCCCCTGGGAACGGCTCGATTGCCTGTGCGAACAGGCGAGCGTCCGATTCGAGTGAACGGGTCGCTGCAGGCTCGTTCTCACGAGTCGTGATGGACGGATGTCGGTCAATCGCGCCCAGTACACCGCTGACGCAGAAGAAAAGCAAAACCATATGTGCCCCATCGGGAAGGTAGCGGCCGGCTCACCACCGGAAAGTTTTCAATTCTCGTGACTGACCAGCCGGTCATGCGGAAACCACGGGCCTTATCAATTGCGCACGCGTCCCTCGGGGCATCGCTCCGATGGGCTATCACTGGCGCTACTCACAATGTGTCCGAGACGGAGCCGCTCACCCGGCCGACTCTGGCTAATTGTAGCTTTTTATGCGTGCTTATTTCAAGCGTGCATATGCGGAGTGGTAGAAAATTTTTTGACTGCAAGGGATGCTGTGCGGCTATGCCGAAGCTCCATGACGCGGTCGCCAGCGGACTGTCCGAACGACTTAGAACGATTCGAAAACGTGCCGGCCTCTCGCAAGACGAACTCGCTGCGAGGGCGTCGCTGGCTCGTCCCAACCTCGCGAGCGTCGAACAAGGCCGGCGGGCAAACCTAAGGCTTTCCACGCTTTCTCGGTTAGCGGACGTGCTCGATGTCGACGTTGTCGACTTCTTTGGCGACCGACCTATCGAAGAACAGCAACCGGCTGGCGAAGACGCCACGGCTCGGGCGATAGCGAATGTGAAACGGCTGCGCAGTGAGGCAGGGCTCAGTCAAGAAGCACTCTCGGTCAAAGCCCATCGATTTCGGACGTACGTCGGCCGGTTGGAGAACGAAGCGGCCAGCCCAATGGTGGTCGATTTGCAGGACCTAGCTGACGCCCTGGGAGTTGCTATTTCCGAATTACTCCGCCCTGCGTCGCTTGAGACCCGCAATAACGCAGGATAGAAGGGCTAGCGGCTTCAGAGCCTCTTCTTGCAGTTCCTCAAGTGTCTGCATCGTCCTTCTTTGAGAAGGATGAGTCTCTTGCCAGCAAAGGGAGCTAGCTCAGCGGCGAAGCGCATCCACCATTGATTGCTAGCGTAGGCCGCGAAGGGGCATCGGTGGCCGCACGTTCGCGCGTCACTGAAGCCTTCAGCTCAGAGCACCGACGCACCGAACTGAAGACTTTCTTGTCACACTGAAAACTTTATTGTGACACTGAAGACTTTTTTGTAACGCTACAAGTGTCTGCATCGTCCTTCTTTGAGAAGGATGAGTCTCTTGCCAGCAAAGGGAGCTAGCTCAGCGGCGAAGCGCATCCACCATTGATTGCTAGC
>NZ_RBZV01000004.1:296997-496967 GCF_003628145.1 Trinickia fusca
CACCCAATGCCTACATCGACTTCTTGAACGGCGCGCCCGAATGCTCGCGCAATTCGTTGAAGACGATCTTGGGCCATGCCTTTTGCGCGACTTCGATCTCGGAGATGTGCGAGGCCAGGTACGTCGGCGCGTTCGACACGTCGTGCGCGATACGCGCTGCGTAGGCATCGCAGAAACGACGCAACTCGCCGGCATCGTCACACGTCACCCAACGCGACATGCGATAGCGTGCCGGGAAGGTGCGCACGTCGACCTTGTATTCGGCCGACAGCCGGTGCGACACCACTTCGAATTGCAGCTGCCCCACGGCGCCCAGAATCATCGAGCCGCCGTGCGTGGGCCGGAACACCTGAATGGCGCCTTCCTCGCCGAGTTGCTTGAGCGCTTCGCCAAGCTGCTTGGCGCGCATCGGATCGATGACCTCGATGGTCTGGAAGATCTCGGGCGCGAAGAACGGCAGGCCCACGAATTGCAGATCCTCGCCTTCGGTCAGCGTATCGCCGAGGCTCAGCGTGCCATGGTTAGGAATCCCGATGATGTCGCCAGGGTAAGCCTCGCTGACCGTTTCGCGACGCTGCGACAGAAACGTCACGACGTTATTGGCGCGAAACGACTTGTTCGTACGCGTGACCTTGAGTGCCATACCGCGCTCGAAGCGGCCCGAGCAGACGCGGATGAACGCGACACGATCGCGGTGCGCGAGATCCATGTTCGCTTGCACCTTGAAGACGACGCCCGTGAACTTCGGCTCCTCGGGCTGCACGGGGCGCTGCACGGTCATGCGCGCCGACGGCGGCGGTGCGAGATCGACGAGTGCGTCGAGAATCTCCTTCACGCCGAAGTTGTTGATCGCCGAACCGAACAGCACGGGCGACTGATCGCCGGCCAGGAAGGCTTCGCGATCGAACGAAGGCGTCGCCGCCGTGATGAGGTCGATCTCGTCCTTCGCGCGCGTCCAGGCGAAACCGAAGCGTTGCTCGCCCTCGTCCGCGCCGAGCGCGCTCAGCGTTTCGACGGCCCCGCCTGCCGTCTCCTGGCCCGCGCGGAACACGCGCACCTGATCGCGTTGAAGGTCGTAGACGCCCTGGAACTCCTTGCCCATGCCGATGGGCCAGGTGAACGGCACGGCGGCCACGCCGAGGTGCTGTTCGATTTCGTCGAGCAGGTCGAGCGGCTCGCGCACTTCGCGGTCGAGCTTGTTGATGAACGTGACGATCGGCGTGCGGCGGCTGCGGCACACCTCGAGCAGCTTCAGCGTCTGGGCTTCGACCCCGTTTGCGCCGTCGATGACCATCACGGCCGCGTCGACAGCCGTCAGCACGCGGTAGGTATCTTCAGAGAAATCCTCGTGGCCCGGCGTATCGAGCAGATTGATGACGGCGTCGCCGTATTCGAACTGCATGACCGAGCTCGCCACCGAAATGCCGCGCTGCTTTTCGATCTCCATCCAGTCGGACGTGGCGAAGCGGCCGCTCTTCTTGCCCTTGACGGTGCCAGCGATCTGAATTGCCCCCGAAAACAGCAGGAGCTTTTCGGTGAGCGTGGTTTTCCCGGCATCCGGGTGCGAAATGACCGCAAACGTGCGGCGGCGCTTGAGTTCGGCAACTGACATCGTGTATGGGGGTGGCTATCGGATTGAGCGGCGCGGGGGCGATGATACACGGGTGGCGGGCCCGGCTGCCGAAGTCGAGCTGTCCGCCGTCGATGCAACGATCAATTTGGCGCGCCAAGGGCCGACTACAACGCTTAGCCGTGTAGCGACCGCCCCAGCTCACCGAATTACGGCTGCCCCGATGGGCAGAGCGCCAATCTCGCGGCCAGACTGGCTTCGGTAAAGAGCCCTCGGGCGATGAGCGTCGCCCGCTCACCCGGTGAGAGTCGGCCGCAGGCGTAGACGGTGCCCAGCAACAGCTGGGTTTTCGGATGCGCCGGATCGGTCAGAAAGCCGAAGTTCGACTCGGCCGCGTTTTTGCGCGGCTCGTCATAGAGCTCGTAGAATTCCGCGCCCTCAATATTGGCGTCCTTCTGGCTCAGCAAGTACTCGATATGCGTCTTCAGGCTGATGAGGGCCTTCGCATCGTCGTAGGGCTTGCCCTGCAGCGGTGCGTATATCTCAGCCGCATTGAGCTCGTTGACGATGACGGGCTTGCCGATTTTGTGCATTTCGGCGAAGACATCGATCGTGCCGCTCGGCGTGCTGACTCGGTAAGGGCTGGTTCCCGCACCGTAATAGTAGTGATAGGCCAGCTTGTCGACGACAACGCCTTGCGCCTCCAGGAACGGCACCAGTCCGAAGTCCGCATAAACGGTGTCGACAACTGTTCTGAGCGGTTGACCGGTTTGCGTGCCGGCATCGTGGATCGCGCGCGACATGCCGCGCAGCACCGCCGCCCATTGGTGCGCCAAGGGAGTGGCATAGTCACCGGCAGAACCTCCGACGCCGCTCTTGAATCCTTTGCGCAAGCTCAGCTCGTTCTCGAGCTCCCAGTCGTGGATCGAACCTGCGAATTCCCGGGCAATAGGATAGACGCGATCATAGCCCTGTGCCTCGAGGCCCGCGTCCGTGTTCGGATACTTGCCACTGTCCGTCGCATCGCCCCAAGTAAACGGCACGTAGAGAATGGGGTGCAGGGTGATGTGATAAGCCTTGGACAGGGAACCCAGTGCCTGGAGCGTTGTAGTGGCTGTGCCGCTATCTCCCGTCAGCGCAACATCGAACCGGTAGGTCTTGAGGCCGCGGTGCCCAAGCGTCGCGAATTGCGTGGGATAGTCGCTCCAAAGCGCCTGACTCGGGCTGGGATGCCCACACATGCCCCACGTAAATGCGGGGGCAGCCGTCGCGGCCGGGCTCGACAGGCTGCTCGTCAGCAACATCGAAGCCAGAAGGCCGACGGCCGCATAGGTGCGCAGTGTGCTCATATGACATTCACCTCCATTTGCTGTGGAGCTATTCGTGGTTTATCGGCCGCGTATCCAGAACTGGGCCGGTAATCATGCACGAATGAAGGCGATGCTTGCCGTCGAGTCAGCAAAGTTCAGGGTGCCCCAGAAATTCTGCTTGTCCCTCAGTTACCTCCTGGCGAACGCGGAGCTTTGTCAGGATCATGTGTGTGACGCAGCCCAAGCACTTCGAGATAAATATCAAGCGATCGCTGCACCGACGCTGCGACCAGATCGGTGATTTCGCTGTAGTCACCGTTGACACACGCGACATCGAGCGCATCGTAGTAAGCGAGTCGATCTTCCTTACGGATGATCGCGGGCGGGTAGCCTTCCTTCATCAGCTCGAAGTTCAGCAGCAACCGTCCCGTCCGACCATTGCCATCGACAAATGGGTGAATCTTCACAAACCGGGTGTGCAGTTCCGCCGCGCGTTCGACGGGGTGCATCGCGCCAGCCTGGCCGTACCAGTCGATCAACGCGACCATTTCAGCAGGGAGGTGGACGAAGTCAGGCGGCGTCGTGCTCGCGCCTGCGATCACGACGTTCTCTTGGCGATAGCGGCCCGCCTGTTCGGAATCGATGCTCTTCAGAACGAGCGAATGGAGGTTGCGAACCTGCCACTCGGTCAATGTTTCATGCCGCGAGACGATCTCCTCGACGTATAGGATCGCGTCACGGTGGTTCGTTGCCTCGAAATGCTCGCGAATAGACTTTCCGCCAACCGTGATCCCTTCAAGAACCACTTTCGTTTCCCGCAGCGTCAGCGTGTTGCCCTCGATCGCATTCGAGTGATACGTCCACTCCAACATCAGCTTCTCGCGCAGCGATGCGACCGTATGCGACGGCAGTGGGCGCGCAGCATCGAGCGTTGCCTTGTCGGCGTCGATCGTCTTCAGCAGCGCAGCAGGTTGATTCGGCATTTTTCTCTCGAAGCGAGGCATGGTGCGGGGATCATATATCCCCAACGGGGATATGATAATCAAGAGCCGGCGAATACGGCCAAACACGCCCCCTCAAACCACCCCCACCTCAATAGCCTCCCGATAAACCTGCGCAACCCGTCGCGCGATCACCGCATTATCGAAGTTCGCCAGGGCATATTCCCTGCACGCCTGCGCATCCGGCAACCTCAACCGCCCATCGAGCGCCGCGTCGATCCCCTCCGCGATCGCATCGGCCCCGGTAGCCGGCAGCACCAGATCGCTCGACAACCCCGCCACCGCCTCCGGCAACCCACCCACCGGCGTCACCAGCACAGGCGTGCCAGCAGCAAGCGACTCCACGGTCACGAGCCCGAACCCTTCGAGCGCCACCGTCGGCACCACGCTCAACGTCGCCGCGCGATACAACTCCGGCAAACGTTCATCAGGCACGAAGCCCAGCAGCTTCACATCGTTCTCGAGCCCTGCTGCCGCGATACGCCCCTCCAATTCATCGGCTAGCCGTCCTTTGCCCGCGATCAGCAACAACGCATCGGAACCTCGCCGCGCCTTCACGAGCGCCATCGCATCGATCAGATCCTCGATCCCCATGCGGCGCACGAGCCGTCGCACCGTCAAGACGATCGGCCTATCCTGCGGCAACTGCAGACGCTGCCTTGCCTGACGGCTCGTCATCTTCACGTCGAAGCGCGACACGTCCACGCACCCCGGCACCACACGCACGCGCTCGGCCGGCACACCGTAGTGCGTCGTCAAGATGCGGCCGAACGCATCCGACAGCACGATGAGCCGCGTCGAACGCGCGTACACCGAACGCTCCACCCAGCGCTTCGCGCTTCGCCCCCACGACGCCGCGCCCTCCACACTGCTCTCATCGGCCCACGGCCCCTGAAAGTGCGACACCTGCGCGATGTCGCGCGCGAGACTCAAGCTCGGCCACGTATAAAGCGCAAAGTGCGAAGAGATCACGTCGGGCCGCTCCCTCTTTAGCGCCTCCATGAAGGCCTTGCGTGCTGCCATCAAGCGAAGCGGCAACGGCTGCGCCTCCGGCCCAAAGCCGCGAATCGCGCCGCCCGTATCATGCGCCACGCGGTGCGAACCGGCCACCATGCCGCGCACGGCCACGCCCGCTCCCGGCAGTGCGCGCACGAGCGAGTAGTACATGCGGTCGAGACCGCCAGCGCGTTCGGGAAACCAGTGCATCCCGATCTGCAACGATTTGATCTCAGCTTGCGTCACTTGTCCCGTTTTCATCGTTAGTGTCATTTAGGCTCACCTCCATCGGTCGGGATCAAGCGGGCACCCGCCGGGCGATCGTTGATGGTATCGCTCGCACGGTTGCCCTCCCCCGTACCGCTCGCCGCATGCGCGGCCTGCCGCGCGACGCGGCGATACAGGTCGAGATAGCGTGCCGCCATCCGCGACCACTCGAATTGGCGCGCGAGCCGGCTCGCTTGCGCGCCCATCAGACGGCAGCGCCACTCATCGTCGGCGAGCGCCGCAATCGCTTTGGCCAGCTCGCGCGGATCATCCGGGTCGGGCAGCACGATGCCGCAGTCCGGGCCAATCACTTCGGCACCACCCGCCGTGCGCGCGGTGACGACCGGCAGCCCTGCGGCGATCGCTTCGAGCAGCGACAAGCTCATCGCCTCGTATCTCGACGGAAACACGTAAGCATCGACGCTGTGCATGAGGCTCGGCACATCCTCGACGAAGTCGAGAAAATGCACACGATGATCGAGCCGCAACGTGCGTGCGACGTCGGGATAACGGCTGCCATGCAGCCGTCCCGCTACGACGACATGCACGTTCTCCGGCAGATGCACGAGCGCGCTGAGTACCGTGCCGAGGTTTTTACGCGGCGTGCGTAAATCGCCGGCAAAGAGCAGCAGGAACGCGTCGTCGGGCAGCCCGAACCGGCGCCTGTCGCCGCGTGCGCCTGCGAACGTCTGAACATCCACCCCGTTGTGGATCACTTCGATCCTCTGAGCCGGTACACCGGCCTCGCGCAACTCGGCCGCAACCTTCTCCGACACGGCAGCAACGACGCTCGAGCGCCGATAGGCCCAGCGCTCGAGCCTGGCATTCAGGCAGGTGTAGAGGTATTGATAAGCGGCGTTCAGCCCACCCGAAAGCCCATAGGGGTAGTACGGACTCGCGAACCACCCGCTGTGCACGAAGTGGGCCGTGTTCACATCGGCATGAACCCACGAGATGAAGCCGTTGACGTGCACGACATCGAACTCGTGGCGATGCTGGCGCAGCCACAGTGCGCTCTTGATCGCAAAGACCTGATGCCGAATCAGATTCGTCTGCCAGACTCGGCCTACGTGGATCGGCACCCAGCGCAACCTGGGATGGGCAAGCAGCGCAGGCGCGACGTGCGTGGCGACGAGCGTCACCGTGCAGCCTTCGGCAAGCGCTGCCGAAGCGATTTCATGATTGACGCGGCCTTGACCGTCGTTATGACGGACCGCATGCGTAACGATCGCCACTCTCATGACTTCGATGCCTCGCTAAATAAGTGACGGGCCGGCGCGACGTATCGCGGCCTGACGCTGCGACTTGCGCCATTGCGCAGCCGACAACAGCGAAGCGATGCTCATATACATCAATAGCCCACCCGTGCCGATAAACGAATTCGCGAAGACGATCATGGCGAAGACGGAGCCGGCGAGCGAGAGGCAGGCTTGAGCGAACTTGTCGCCGCCTAGCGAAAACGACACACGCAACGCGCGGACCAGCAACCAGCCGAGGCCCGAGAGATAGAGCAGCGTGCCGGGCCAGCCGAGCACGAACGGGATGTTCATCACGCCGCTGTCGAAGTTGCCGTATTTGCCGAGCTTGCCGCCTTCGTTCGACAGCTTCGTCGATGTGCCGGTCGCACCGAGCCCCATGCCCGCGACGTTCGTGAAGGCCGTTTCCGCGAACGTCGCATAGAATGCGTTGCGCGATGCGTAGCTTTGGTCGTCGTCGAGATTCGTGATGGTCTGCAGCCGCGCGGACACGCGATCGGCCACCGGCCCGAACGCCAGCATCGGCATCGAGAGCGCCGCGAGCACTGCCAGCCCAAGAACGATGCGGATGCGAACGAGATTGCTCGACTTCGCGAGCTGAATCGCGAGCGCGATGACCCATCCGCCCCACGTCGAACGCACGAGCGACAAGCCGAATGCGGCAAAGCCCGCCGCGGCCGCCACCCAGCGCAAGCGATCGGTAGACGCCGGCACGAGCACGAGCGCGCCCATCATCGCCAACGCGAACGGCCCCGACGAATTCATCGTGCTGAACACGCGCACGCCCATCGGGACGGGATCGCCCTGCGAAGCCATCTCCGAGCCGATCATCCACATCGCGTCCCACTGCGGCATGATGAAAAACTGCACGACGCCGTAGACACCCATCACGAGCATGCCGCGCACGAACGTCGTCACGATCACTTCACGGTAGGCCGGGTAATCTCGCCAATGGGCAACGATGTGAAACCCGATCAACACGGGATAGAGCCAGTTCGCCAGATCGTAGACGGCCGCGGCCGGTCCGCTCGAAACGATGCCGACCGCGAACGCATAACCGATCGCCACGAGAATCAACAACATGGGCAAGCCGCGCCACGTGCCGAGCAAGCGATAGCGGCGCACGAGCCCGAGGCCGCTGATCATCGTGACGGCAACTGGGGCGATCTGAATCGGGCTCGTCGGCGTGTAGCCGCCATGCACGAAGTCGGCAAAGCGCCGCACTTCGGGGCTCAGAAACCACATCCACCAGACGAAGCCCACATAGCGGGCCGGACTCACGACGAAAAGCCAGAGGCCGACGAGCGTCGCGAGCGCCGGAAACGCCAGCGTCAACAGTCCGCCCTGATGGGCAAGCGCAAGCACGAGCGTCGCAGACCACAGCAGCGCCTGTGCCGCCCAGTGCTTGGGATCGGATGTCAGCAAGCGGTCGATCGCGGGAGCGCGCACTGCGCGCGCAGACGGCATCACGAGGTGGCCCGCCTTGCCTCGAGCGCGCCAAGCCGCGCGGCTCGCCAGCGTCCGCGAACGGCGCCGCCGTTCTTCGAAGCGAGGGCCAGCACAGCATGCACGAGCCCCGGGTACACGCGCGTACCGATGAGCGCATACCACCACCACGCGGTGAGCCGATGCAGCGGCGGCAAATGTTCGCGCAGCGTGAGATGCAGGTTGTACGCGGCGTTGCAAATCGCCACAGCCGATTGCTCATGGCGCGGATCTTCGTCGATGCGCGGCGCCGGATAGTGATCGACCGCCACGCGCGGATCGTAGACGAGCTTCCAGCCAGAGCGCTTCACGCTCATGCTGAACGCCATATCGCCGTGGACTTGCGCGCCTTTGCCACGCAGTCGTTCGTCGAAGCGGATGCCGGCTATCGCCGCGCGCCGATAGCTCATATTGGCACCCTTGAGCAAATCGACCTCACGCGCCTCGCCGACGCCAAGATGATGATTGCCGACGATCTTGCCCGACGCCATCACGCGCCCCACTTGACGGCATTGACCATCGAGCAGACGTCCGCGCTCATGCACCCAGTCTCGTCCGCCGACCGCGCCTAGCCGCGGATTGGCCGCGAATGCCGCAGCGATGCGCTCGAGCCAGTCGGCACGTGGCGCCGCATCGTCGTCGGTGATCGCGATCACGTCGCCCTTTGCGCTATCGAGCCCTCGATTGAGTGCTGCGATCTGCCCGGGCACATCGACCATCACGCATTCGAGCACGAGCTCACCGCGCACCTTCGGGTCGGCAAGCGCCGCATGCGTGGCCTCGTCGTCAGGCCGCGCCACGACGATGACCTGTTCGGCCTGCCGTGTCTGTCGCTGCAAGGCGAGCAGGCAACGAGCCAGGTCGTCGGGCCGGCGATACGTTGGAATGAGGACCGTCAGCTTCATGGGTTCAGATATTCCCTAACAGCCGCAAAACCGGCACGGGCGAAGCCCCGCGAACGATGCGGCATTCCGTTGAAAATGCCGCCTTGCACCTGCACGCCCGCCGTAGCGAGCCGCTTCAGCGACGCGGCGATGTCCGCTTCCGCATGCATGCCCGAGCGCAGGACGATGAACGAGGTGCCCGCGAGCGCCGCGATCACCGAGGCATCGGTGACGGCAAGCACGGGTGGCGTATCGACGAGGATCACGTCGTAACGTCGTGCGAGGCCGTCGAGATACTGCTGTAACCGCGGCGACATCAGGAGTTCTGAAGGGTTCGGCGGACGCGCGCCCGACGCGATGAAGCTCAGATCGGGCACCGGCGTCGAGCGAATCGCCTCTTCGAGCGAAATCTGCCCGCTCAGCAACTCGGACAACCCACCCTCCAGATTGCCGCCGAAGTACTCGTCGAGCGTGCCGCGCCGCATATCCGCGTCGATCACGAGCACGCGCTTGCCGGAGTCGGCAAACAGCACGGCAATGTTCGCGATCAGGAAGCTGCGGCCAATGCCGGGAGCCGGGCCCGTCAACACCATCACGCCATTTCTTGCCTCGGCCAGTGCGAACTGCATCGACGTGCGCAGGCTGCGCAGGGCTTCCGTGCAGACGTCGTTGGGCCGCGTGAAGGCGAGGATCGGCCGCGTGCGCCCCTGCCCGCGCACGAACGCCCCGTCGAGCCCCTCGGCCTCTGCACTCGACGGCACGAGGCCATAGAGCGGCAGACCGAACGTGCGCTCGATCTGCTCGGGATCATCGATGCCCCGGTACAGGCTGCGGCGCAGAAACACGAAGCCGGTGCCAGCGATCAGGCCCAGCATCGCCGCAGCAGAGAGGATCAGCACCTTCTTCGGCTTGACGGGCACGCCGGGGCGCAGCGCCGCGTCGACGAGATGCACGTTGCCGCCCGTGCCGGCCTTCTGGACCGATAGCTCCTGCACGCGATTGAGCAGCAGCACGTAGATGTCCTCGGCCACCTTCGCATCGCGTTGCAATGCGACACCCTTCACTTCGGAGGCTGGCAGATTACGGAAGCGCTCGCTGAACTTTTCGCGCTCGCCCTCGAGTTTCGCGAGCTGTTCCTGTGCGGTTTGAATGACCGGATGATTCTGGCTGAAGCGCTGTTGCAGCGCCGCGATCTGCAGTTGCATCGCCGCGATCTGCTGCTCGTATTGAATGCTGCCTTCCAGATAAACCTTCGCTTCATCACTCGGATTGATCGAGCCCGACTGCTGCTGATAGGCCGTCAACGCGGCCTCGGCCCGTTCGAGATCGGCCTTCAGGCGCGGTGCCTCGCCTTTCAGGAAGTCGAGCATCTTGCTGGCCTCCTGCTGGCGCGCGCCCACGTACTGACGCAGATACGACTGCGTGAGCGCGTTGGCGATATCGGCCGCATGCTGGGGATTCTTGTCTTCGAGCTCGATCTCGATGATGCCGGTTTGCTTGCCCAGCTCGGTCACCTGGATCGCCATCTGAAACCCGGTGATGGCATCGAGGTCGTTGGCGCGCACGACGACGAAGCGCGTGCCCGGCCGCGCGACGATCTGCTTGACGACGATCGTCACGCCGCCACCGCTCTCGCGCTGACCGACGCGCCCGTCGATCAGCAGGTTGCCGTCGGGGTCATGCAACGTGTAATGGCCACCGCCCATCGCCGTCAGCGTGAGCTGTGCCCCTTCGAGGGCAGGGGGCACGTCGATCGAATCGACGTCGGCAACTTCGCCGCCCCAGGCATACGACGACAAGCCGAGCCATGGCCGAGCCGGCACGCCTGGCGTGGCGAGGCGTGCCGCGATCGTACCTAGCAGCGGAATCGTCTTCGGCGACACCGAGTAGTTCAGCTTGCACTGCGCCACCACGGGCCCGACCACGCCACGGCTCTTGATCATCTCGATCTCGGCGTCGGTCGGCAGCGTCGGGCCGCCGCTGGCGACCGTTCCGCCATTGACGGTCTGCGTCAGCGCCTGAGAGGCGTTGTTCCCCGCTTCGACGCGCACGTGCGCGTCGGCCGAGTAGATCGGCTTGGCCAGGAAGCAGTACAGCGCTGCCATCGCGATGATCGTCAATGTCACGCCGAGCAGCCAGTTGACGTCTTCGACGAGCACGCGCAGCAACTGGCCGAGGACCACATCCTCATCTTCGGCATGCAACACCGGCGCGGGGGCGGGAGCGCTCGTATGGGGCGGAAGCGTAGGGAGCGTGTTCATGGCGTTCACTTCGTCAACTGCTTCAGGTAGAAGAGCGCTTCGAGCGTCGGCAACACTTGCTGCAGCAGGCGGTTGAACTGCACCGAGCTCGCCGTGCCGACGTACACGACGTCCATCGGCTGAAGCTGGAATTGCGTCGACAGCAGCAGCGCGTCGGGCTGCGTCATGTCGAGCCGATAGATGTCGGGCGCGCTGGGCCGTGTGCGCATGCCGCGAATCACGTACACCTGACGCGGATTCGCATCGGTATCGAGAATGCCGCCCGCATTCGTCAGCGAATCGGCGATCGTCAAGCGACCGCGAATCATCGGCACCGGCGTCGGCTGTTTGACTTCGCCCATCACGAACACGCGGCTGTCGGCGCGATCGGGAATGTTGAGGATGTCGCCGTCCTGCAGCAGCACGTTCTGCGAGATGTCGCCGCGATCGAGCAGACCGTTCGCGTCGAGTTGATAGAACTTGCCGTTACGCGTCAGTCGCACGCGTTGCAGATCGGCATTGTCCGCCGTGCCGCCCGAACGTGTGATCGCGTCGACGAGCGTGAGCGGCACGTCGGTGATGGCGAGCGGCCCCGGCGCCTTGATTTGGCCGGTCACCTGCACGCGCTGGCTACGGTAGGCGAGCACGCGCACATCGAGTTGCGGATTCTTCAGATACGGCCCGAGCGCCTTCACGAGCTGCTCGCGCACCTGCTGCGCGGTCTTGCCCGCTACCGATACGCGCCCGGCGAACGGGAAAAAAATCGTGCCGTCGGGGGAAACGGTCTGCCCGTACGGATCGGCTTGCCCCGGCAGCGCCGTCGTATAGGGCTGCGCGAGCGCGCCGGCCACCGTTTGCGTCGTCGTGCCGCCCGCCGAGAACGTCGTGCCTTGCGGCGTCGTCAGCTCAGGGTGATCCCACACGGTGATGCCGAGAATGTCTTGCGGCCCGATGCGGTAGACATACTGCGACAGGCTCGCAAAGTTCGGCTGCGGCAGCTGCGCCGGCACGGGCTGCGCGGTCTCGAGCGACAAGATCACGTCCGGCGTGATGCGATGCACGAGATACGTGTCCGTGCTCTGCGGCTGATTGGCGTCGTCACGCAGACGCGACGAATCGAGCGAGTTGCCGGGCACCAGCGCACAACCGGGCAGCCAGGAGACAACGAGCGTCAACAGGAGCAGGGATGGGAGACGACGATTCATAGGCGCTCGGCGTGAAGTCATACGGAGAAGGCGGCAATCGAATCACCGGGCCGCGTCGAACGTTCGACACCGGGCGTGCCGAACGAGGGCCGCCCGATCGAGTGGTATTCGATACCCGTTTCGGCCATCGCGAGCGGGTCGTACAGGTTGCGCCCATCGAAGATCACAGGCCGCTTGAGCAGATGCCTGAGGCTGCGCAGATCGGGGCTCTTGAACGCCTTCCACTCGGTCATGACGACGAGCGCGTCCACACCTTGGGCAGCTTCCATCTGATCGTTCACGAGCGTGAGCCGGCTCAGCGCATCGTCGTCGCCGCGCAGATCGAACTCGAACGCGCGCTTCGCTTCGCCGAGTGCAACGGGATCGAACGCCACGACGTGCGCGCCGCGCGCCAGCAGCGCCGCAATCAGCACACGGCTCGGCGCCTCGCGCATGTCGTCGGTTTCGGGCTTGAACGCGAGCCCCCACACGCCGAACGTGAGTCCGTCGAGGTCTTCGCCGAAACGCGCGACGATCTTGCGTTCGAGCACGCGCTTTTGCGTGGCGTTGACGGCCGACACGGCCTCGAGGATGCGCAGCGCCTGGCCGCTTTCCTGTGCGGTGCGCTTGAGCGCTTCGACGTCCTTCGGAAAGCACGAGCCGCCGTAGCCACAACCCGCATAGAGAAAGTGATAGCCGATACGCGGATCGGAGCCGATGCCGCGGCGCACCGCATCGATGTCGGCGCCGACGCGCTCGGCCAGATTCGCGAGCTCGTTCATGAACGAGATGCGCGTCGCGAGCATCGCGTTCGCGGCGTACTTCGTGAACTCGGCCGAGCGAACGTCCATGTGCAGCGTGCGCTCGCGGTTGCGATTGAACGGCGCGTACAGGCGCTTCATCGTCTCGAGCGCGCGCTCGCCCGGCACGTCGTCGTCGCAACCCAACACGATCCGCTCGGGACGCGTGAAATCCTCGATCGCGGCGCCTTCCTTGAGAAACTCGGGATTCGAGACCACCGAGAAAAGCGGCTCCATGGCGCGCAGCGCCAATTGCTCGGCGATCGTGTCCCCTACGCGCCGAGCGGTGCCCACGGGCACCGTCGATTTGTCGACGACAACGGTAAAACCCTCCATGTAGCGTCCGATCTCGCGCGCGGCGGAGAGCACGTACTGAAGATCGGCCGAGCCGTCCTCGTCGCTCGGCGTCCCGACGGCAATGAAGATCACGTCGCCATGCGCAATGGCCGTGCGCGCATCGGTCGTGAACGACAGACGGCCCGCCGTCCGGTTGCGCGCGATGATCTCGCGCAAGCCCGGCTCGTGAATCGGCACACCGCCTCCTTCGAGCACCGCAATCCGCGATGCGTCGACATCGAAGCAGCAGACATCGTTGCCGATGTCCGAAAGGCAAGCACCGGTCACAAGGCCGACGTAGCCGCAGCCGATGATGGTCACGTTCATAATTCGATGGCCCCAGGAAAAACGACAAAAGCGTGGCGTGCGACGTAGCCGCGAAGCCTGTACGCACTCGTGTCGGTCAATAGGCGTTGCTACCTGAGAATCCCTTCCACATCGTCAGGACAACGATCTTGATGTCGAACCAGAACGTCCAGTTCTGGATGTAGTACAGGTCGAGCTTGACGCGGCCGCTCATCTTTTCGATGCGGTCGGTCTCGCCGCGAAAGCCGTGAATCTGGGCCCAGCCGGTGATGCCGGGCTTGATGCGATAGCGGGACATGTACCCTTTCACGAGGTCCTTGTAGAGATCGTCGTGCTCGAGTGCATGCGGGCGCGGTCCGACAACCGACATCTCGCCCTTGAGCACGTTGATGAACTGCGGCAGCTCATCGAGACTCGTTCTGCGCAGGAAACGGCCCACGCGCGTGACGCGCGTATCGTGACGCGTCGCCTGCGTGACCTTGCCCGTCGTCTCCGCATGCACTTTCATCGTGCGGAACTTGTAGATCTTGAACGCGTTGCCGTCGATGCCAAGACGCGTCTGCCGGAAGAACACAGGCCCCGGCGAAGACAGCTTCACGGCCACCGAGATCATGGCCATCAGCGGTGCGAGCGCAACGAGGGCCGCGAGCGCGAACAGGCGATCGAACACGACCTTCGGCAATACGCGCACATCGGTGATCGGCGACGCCGCGAGCGTGATCGCCGGCACGCCGAGCAGATCGACCACTTCCTGATTGAACAGCGACAAGCTGCGCACGTCGGGGATGAAGCGAATGTTGACGAAATCGTTGCGAAATTGCGTGACGATCCGATGAATGGTCGGCTCGCACGATATCGGCAACGCCAGCCACAGCTCGCGAATCGCGCGACGCTGCACGAGCGAGACCAACGTGGCGAAATCGCGTTCGAGCCGCACGCCGGCGATGTCACGGCGAAGCGCATGGACTCGGTCCTGCTCGTGATCGTCGCCTTCCTCGAACACGCAAACCGGTGCGAACCCGGCGTCGGGCCGTGCCTTCATGCGCTCGATCAGAAACGCCGCATAAGCCGTGGTGCCGACGATCGCCACCTCCTTCTGATTGAAGCCACCGCGACGCAAATGCTTGAGCGCTGTATAGACCAACCCCTTGGTCGCCAACAGCAGCGCAACGGTCATGGCGGCCCACAACGCAAGCCAGCCGCGCGACAAGGCGTCGACCCGATGCACGCTGAAGCTCATCAGCACGCCCGCGCCCTCGACGACGAGCCACGCGAGCGCCGTGCGCCACAACAGATCGCCCACCGGCTTGCCGCGCCACGAGCCATAGATGCCGAACGCGGGAAACAGCGCGATCACGAGCATGCCGTCGAACGCGACGGCAATACTCTGCGTGTCGTTGAGCCATACCGGCCGGCCAACATACAGCGCGGCGGCGATGAGCGCACCGAAGCTCGCAAGCGCAACGTCGATCGTCCGTGAGAAAAGGCCCATCATCGCGATACCTCGATTTCAGCCGTTTATTCGTGGGCTCTCATCAAGCGCTATTAAAAAGCGCAGGGCAAGCGGACCAATATTCAAAATTATTGCGGCCGGGTTTTCCCCATTATTTTTTATTTTTTTGTCGCAATTGCAGCCGTGCTCGCATGCGCGTCGATGACATCGAACGGGTCGAGCCCCGCGCAGCTCCCATGAGCCAAACAGCACACAGGTATCCGTTTTATTGTCGATTTACTTCCTGACACACTCGAAGCCACCGATTCCTGCCCCAGGGGGCCTCGATGACTATGCCGATTTCCGCGCCAGATACCGATCTTTCGCTTGCACCGTCCTCATCCGCTGCCCTCGAGCCCACCGTTCGCGCAAGGCTCAAGATTCATCCGGTCGTGCTGGCCGGAGGATCGGGCACGCGCTTGTGGCCCATGTCGCGCGAACACTATCCGAAGCAATTGATCGAGCTGCTCGGCGACGAATCGCTGCTGCAATCGACCGCACATCGCCTCGCCGACCTCACGGCCGATTTCTCGCTCGCCGATGAAGTCGTCGTCATCTGCAACGAAGAACATCGCTTCACGACCGCCGAGCAACTGCGCGCGTGCGGTGCCACCGCTCGCATCATGCTCGAGCCGCTCGGGCGCGATACCGCGCCCGCGTTGACGAGCGCGGCGCTCGACGTGCTCGCGCGCGCCGGCGAGGGCAACGACGCGGTACTGGTCGTGATGCCGGCCGATCACGCGATAGCCGATGCGCGAGGCTTCCAGGCGGCGGTTGCTACGGCGGTGCGCTATGCGGAGCAAGGCATGATCGCCACGCTCGGCATCGTGCCGACGCACGCGGAGACGGGCTACGGCTATCTGCGCCTCGGGCCCCGTCTGGCCGATGCGACCGGCGGCATCGCCGCACGCCAGCTCGTACGCTTCGTCGAGAAACCGCATCTCGAGCTGGCGAGGCAGTATGTCGAATCAGGTGAATATTGGTGGAACAGCGGCATCTTCGTCATGCGCGCCTCCACGTGGCTGCGTGCACTACGCTGGCTCGAACCGGCCATGTACGACGCGTGCTCGAAGGCTTATGCACAAGGCCGCGTCGATGGCGAGTTCTTCCGCCTCGATCGCGATGCATTCGGGCAATCGCCGTCGAACTCGATCGACTATGCGGTGATGGAGCACTTGAGCGATGACGACGCGGTATGCGCAGGCGTCGTCGTACCGCTTGGCGCGGGATGGTCCGACGTCGGCTCATGGGATGCGATCTGGCAGATCATGCCCAAGGACGACCAGGGCAACGTCGCGCAAGGGCACGTGCTGCTCGAAGACGCGCACACGACGCTCGCGCATTCGGAGGGACGCCTCGTCGCATGCGTGGGCACGCGCGATCTCGTCGTCGTGGAAACCGCCGATGCCGTGCTGGTCGCCGACAAGTCTCACGTGCAGGACGTGAAGAAGGTCGTGAACCGCCTGAAGGCCCAGCGGGGGCCCGAAGCGGCGAACCATCGTAAGGTCCATCGTCCGTGGGGCTACTACGACTCGGTCGACAACGGCGAACGCTTCCAGGTCAAGCGCATCGTCGTGAAGCCTGGTGCGCGTCTGTCGCTACAGATGCACCATCACCGAGCCGAGCACTGGATCGTCGTGCGCGGCACCGCCCGCGTGACACGCGGGGAAGAAACGTTCCTTCTTTCGGAAAACGAATCGACGTACATCCCGCTCGGTGTAGTCCATCGGCTCGAAAACCCCGGCAAGCTGCCCCTCGAAATCATCGAAGTACAGTCCGGTTCGTATCTCGGCGAAGACGACATCGTCCGCTTCGACGATACCTACGGGCGGCAATAGAAACGAGTCGAACCTGGAAGACGGGAGGCGGCGCCGGCCGCCCCGCTCGACTCGTATCGCGTGACGCCTTGTCAGGCGTGATAGAGCAACTCGGGGGGTTTGGCGTCGCCGTGGCTGTCGGAGTGCAGCAGCCATTCATGCGCCGCTCGTGTCGTGATGACCGCCGAGTCGAGCGAGCGTGTCGTGGTCGAGGCAACCGTCATGGCCGTGATCGGCGCCGCTAGCGCGCGTTCCGCCACAGCGGGTGCAATCGGAATTTCGCCGACGGGCTCCGCCGCCTGCGCCTGGCTCGCCAACGCCGCAGCCGCTGCAGCCGCTGCGCTTTCGTGACGATCGATCCAATCCTGCGCCCACTCGAGCGCATGACGCTCCGCACTTTCATGATCGGCGAAGGACGGACCGATGAGGCCAGAACGTTCGATACGCCTGCCGTCCTTCAAGAGCTCGGCCGACGCACGATAGGTCAGCTGCGTGTGCTTTGCAACGGCCTGCGCCTGCGCCTGGATCGTATAGCCGCGATAATCTTGCGTCAGCTTGTCCGTCGACGTCGCGTTCAACAACGGAACATCGTGCGCTTGCTCTCGCATGCGCAGCGTCGTACCTGGCACTTGAAATGGCCGCGATGATGCAATCGGCACGTCGCTCGTGTGGCATGTGTTCGCGCATGCGCCGTTCGCGGCTTGCCACGATTCCGGATTGGTCCAGAACACGCCGCGCAGACGCGGCGACTCGGGCGCCGGCGCCGGCTTGGGCGCAGACTGCGCGACGGGCTGCGGTTGCGGCACATAAGCAAAGGCGCGGCCCGTCTCGGACAAGACCCTGACTATTTCGATCAACGTCCCATCGGCGAGCCACTCGTCGAACCGACGTCGGCACGTCGGGCCGGATGGATAACGCGCCGGTAACTTGGACCAGCGTTCGCCTGTCGTCAAAATCCATAGCACTGCGTTGGTCACGACGCGCGTCTCGGCTCGAGGCCGGCCGCGTCGATGCGGATGGACCGGCTCGTCCGCCGCAAGAGCGGCGATACGCGCCCACTCGTCGTCGTTCAGCTCTTCAAAGAACATATTTTTCTCCACACGGCCTGGCCTGGCCGCGACGCTCGACTGTTGCGAACGGGTCATCCGCAACAGCTGCCGGGTTGCACAAATGGCTTTGTTGTTCTCGTTACAGCGATCAAAACCGCACACAGGCAGTGCGGTTTTGCCCTCGGGTGACGCACAAAAGGCGGTCTCGCTCGTGCATGGGAAAAATGCTGCAGAAAGCATACCATCGCGTTCGGCACAGCAATATGCCGATACGTCGGTTGATGCCGCATATGTTAGGTCAACCTAACAGATTATGGGCAAGCATTCCATTGTGAAATTGTTAAATTTGTTTATATTAGAAAATTCCCACCAGCACGGGAATGCTTATCGCATGACTAGCTCGAAGCAAAACGATTTCGAGCGAGCCTTCGAATGCAATCCTCGTGCCCGGAAAATTCTATCGGGAATGCAGCCGTTTTCAATAACGCCGGGCGGCGTTATCGGAGGTCGTTGCGCAGCGAAGCGAGCACTTGCGGCGCGATATCCTGATCGGGAACCGGATAGTTCGGATGATCACAACCGATGGTGAGGCGCGCACCATCGCGCAACCGTTCTTTCATGCGCGGCGTGAATTCGAACCGCACGAAGTGCACGGCAGAAGTCTTCTCGTCGTTGTCGCGCTGGAGGTCTTCGTCAGCAATCGCATACACCGCCTGCTCGCCTTCGACACGCATGAACATGCGGTCTTCGATGCCGATGAGCCGTGCCAGTGCCGCCCGGCGTTCGACCTCGTTCACATATTCGATCTGCAGCGTCGCTTTCAAATTGTTGCCGTCAGGCACGAGCGGCACGTAGGCATCGAGCTCGGCATCTATGCCTGCCTCATCGAAGATTTTTTCGATGTGAAGCATTTCCTGAATTTGATAACGGATCGTCGTCTCGTCTTCGAACAGAACGGTCAAGTGATTACCGACATGGACCAACCGGTTTTTCTTGTGCTCGATTACTTCGTCGCGCATCGCCTTACGCACTTTCGCATAGCTTTCGAGCGTCAACAGCGAATCCCTCGTTATCGTCATGGCGAGTTATCCTTACCGATTTCAAGTGCGGTTCACGGCTCAAATACCGTAAGCCTTACGCAATAATGTAAGCGGATGAGCAAGCGGCGCCGGATTTAAACCGGCCTCTTCGATACCCTGCGCGATGTGGTGTCCTGCGAGTTGGCAATCCGAAGCAATATAAGCCGGCTCAGGTTCGGCCATCGCCTTGAAAACAGGCGTACCGATACGCATGGCCGTCGCGTGAAATTCTTTCTTGACGCCGAACGTGCCCGCATGTCCCGAACAACGTTCGACGACCTTGATCTCGGTGCCGGGCACCAGCGAAAGCGCGTCGAACGTCTTGCGACCGAGATTCTGCACGCGGCCGTGACACGGCACATGGTACGAGACCTTGCCCAGTTCGTGCTTGAAGTCGGTCTTGAGCAACCCATCGCGATGACGTGACACGAAATACTCGAATGGGTCCCAGAACGCTTCGCTGACCGCCTTCACGTCTTCGTCTTCGGGAAACATCAGCGGCAGCTCGTGCTTGTACATCAGCACGCAGCTGGGTACGGCCCCGATCAACGCATAGCCTTCGCGAGCATACCTGGCGAGCACGGGGATGTTCTTTTCCTTCTTTGCCGCCACCCCGTCGAGGTTGCCCTGCTCGAGCAATGGCATGCCGCAACAAGCCTCGCTTGCGACGAGCTCATAGGGAACCTCGTTGTGCGCGAGCAGAGCAAGGAGGTCATGACCGATGCCCGGTTCGTTGAAATTCACATAGCAGGTCGCGTAGATCGCCACTTTGCCCGGTGTCCGTTCGCCATCTCGCACGGGGGCAGCAGGCGAGGCTTTCGCTGCGCGGCGAAATTTGCGCGCGGCGAAGTCGGGCAGCCAAGCGTGGCGGTCGACGGCCAGCGTCGCTTCGAGCGCCGCGCGCGCGGGCTTCATGCGATTGACGGCGTTCACCGTTTGAGTGACGACGGGAATGCCGGCGAAATGCCCTAACGCGTCGGTGTTCGACAGCACCTTGTCGCGCAGCGGCACCTCGCCGCGTTTGTACCTGGCCGCCTTGGCGCGCAGCATCAAATGGGGAAAGTCGACATTCCACGGATGCGGCGGCACATAAGGGCACTTCGTCATGTAGCACAGGTCGCACAGATAGCATTGATCGACGACTTTCGGATAGGCCTGCGGATCGACGTCGTGTGCCTCGCCGCTCTCCGTCGCGTCGACGAGATCGAACAGCGTCGGAAACGCGCCGCACAACGACACGCAGCGCCGGCAGCCCGCGCAGATGTCGAACACGCGTCCCAACTCGCGATCGATCGATGCCTGATCGTAGAACTCCACCGAGCGCCAATCGAGCGGATGACGCGTCGGCGCTTCGAGACTCCCTTCCTTGTGCGGCATGAAGCAACACTCCTTCAGGGTGGCGGGCGCACCGGATGCGCTGGGCAAGGCAAATGCGCGCGACGTGCTCATGCACGCCGCGCGTCGAATGCAGCGCGTCGCCAGCGAGCTGGCGACCGCCCGGACCGCCGTTAGTCGGCCAGCACTTCGAGGGCCTTCGTATAGCGGTTCGCGTGGCTGCGCTCGGCCTTGGCGAGCGTCTCGAACCAGTTGGCGATTTCGTCGAAGCCTTCGTCGCGAGCAGTCTTCGCCATGCCGGGATACATATCCGTATATTCGTGCGTCTCGCCGGCGATGGCCGATTGCAGATTCAAGCGTGACGTACCGAACGGCAGACCCGTTGCGGGATCGCCCACGGCTTCCAGATATTCCAGATGACCGTGCGCGTGGCCCGTTTCGCCTTCCGCCGTCGAGCGGAACAGCGCAGCCAGATCGTTCTGACCTTCGACGTCGGCCTTCGCCGCGAAATACAGATAGCGGCGATTCGCTTGAGATTCACCAGCAAACGCGGACTTCAGGTTCTCTTCCGTTTTCGAGCCTTTCAACTGTGCCATCTGAACCTCCTTGTGGGGCGGCACGTGCGGCGGTCGATACCCGACGCACGGCCGAATCTTCTGCACTGTGGGAATGGAAACGACGCACATCGCGGCCCCCACGTCAGAAGGGGCCGTGTGCTTAAAATCTAGGAGGTCGGGAACGGGTTCCCCAATTGTCATTTTCTATGCCGACGATAGCAATCTCGGCACCGCGCGACACTACGTAGATGCGTCGTATTCGCATGGTGAATGCCTATCCAGGGCGGACCGCCAGCGCACCTTTCAATCCTGTTCTTACCGCAACGCTCGCCCCTCCTGAATTCTTTTCCCGTTTCATATTGATTCGTCATCCGAATCAATTATCCGATCCGTGCCACGTGAAGATCGATGTGCTCTTCTCCGATGATCGCGGGGACCGACAGCGCGCGTGCAAAAGTGTCTGACATTCCTGCCAGTTTCGGTGCGCATCGACTGCCGCTACATTGCGCCCATATCGTCATTTCAAGCGCTTGCGCGCCCCACCTGACATGGACTTCGCCCTCACCGACCGTCAGCAGGAACTTGCCCGCCGGTATCGCGACATCGGCGCTCATCACGCGCGGCTGGATGCACGCGACGGGTTCGACTGGAACGCTTGGCACACCATCACCGACGCCGGTCTGTGGCAGCTAGCGGTGCCGACAGCGCTCGGCGGCGCGGGCGGCACGTGGGCGGACTTCACGGCAGCGTTCGAAGCGTTGGTCGGCACCCTGCGTTCGATCGGCTTCGCGATGGCCGTCGCCAACCAGGCTACGTTGATTCATGCGTTGCTGGCGCACGGCTCGCGCGGGCAGCAGGCAAACGTGCTGCCGCGGTTGTTGAATGGCGAACCCGGTGCGACGGCCATCTCCGAGCGCGGCACCGGCACGGAGATACGCGCGCTTCAAACGGCCCTGACGAACGACGAGCAGGATTTCCGGCTCAACGGCCACAAGTACAACGTCAGCCTCGCCCCTCATGCCGCGCTCGTGCTCGTCGCATCGCGCTACGACGACGGCCCGCGCAGCGCCACCGCGCTCGTGCTGCTCGACACCGCCCTGCGCGGCGTATCGCGCAGCGTGCCGCAGGCCACGCTCGGCGTGCACGACCTGCCGATCGGCGAACTCGAATTCGACGATGTGCCGATCGACGCCGGCAGCCTGCTGGGCACCCCGCGCGAGGGCCTCAAGACGCTCATGCATATCGCCTCGATGAACCGCGCTTACTTCGGTCTTCTATGCGCTGCGTCGATTCATCCGTTCCTGGCGGATGCGCTCGCCTACGCCGGCACCCGCTCGATTCTCGATGTCTCGATCGACACGCACCAGCACGTGCAGCGCCGTCTCGTCGACGTGCGCATACGCGCCGAACGCTCGCGCTGGATGGCGCTGGCTGCGCTCGGCCAATTGCTGGACGACCATCCAGCCGCCCTCGAGAACTGCTCGATCGCGAAACTCACGGCCGCGCAAGACCTGACGCAATCGGCCATCGACCTGCTCGCGCTGCACGGCAGCAACGGTTATCGCAGCGGCATGCTGTCGGCGTTCGCAGCCGACGCGCTCGCGATGATCTCGGCCGGCGGCACCGAGGAGATGCATCGCCGCAACATCTTCGCGCAGATGCAGCGCCGGCCCGACGCCGCCGCCAAAAGCGCGGCCCCGGTTAGACGCGAGGCCGCGCCGGCCTGAGCGCCGCGCGGCATTCGCCGCTTTTTTTCTCGTCGGATTCCATCGACCGTCGTCCCCACCCGACGTGCGCGCCGCGCCCGGCGCACGCGCACGTTCCGTTTGCTTTCGTCAAGGAGAACATCTTGCCCATCGTCCCCGGCCTCAAGGCACAAGCCTCATATCGCGTAGACACGCTCTCGCTCGCCGATCAATGGGGGGGTGAAGCGCACGCGCTCGCCAGCCCGATCATGATCATCTTCATCGAGCAGACCTGCATGAAGGCGACCGACCATCTGCTCGATCCGTCGTTGATGACGGTCGGCTACTACTTCGAGATCAAGCACCTTCAGCCCACGCCGCCCGAATGGGAAGTGACCGTCGATGCGGAACTGATCCGCTCCGACGGCCGCATGATGACCTACAAAGTCAGCGTGCGCGATGCAGCCGGCGTCGTCGGCGAGGGGCTGCACACGCGTTGCGCCGTCGAGCGCGACGGCTTCCACGAGCGCCTCGCGCAACGTCGCGCGAGCGCCGCCCTCGTCGAGCAGTAATCGCCGCGCGTACCGCCTCGACAACACACTACGCGAACTACGCGCAAGGAGACACTCATGCTGCCGCCCCTCCTCCAGTCGTTGCGCATTCCGGTCATCGCTTCGCCGATGCTGATCGCGAGCTATCCCGAGCTCGTGCTTGCCCAATGCAAGGCGGGCATCGTCGGTGCGTTTCCGGCGCTCAACGCGCGGCCCAGCGCGCAACTCGACGATTGGCTCGTGCAGATCGACGAGGCGCTCGCCGCCCATCGCATGGCCCATCCGGGCGAACCGATCGGGCCTTATGCCGTCAATCAGATCTGCCATCAATCGAACGGCCGGCTCGAAGCCGATATGCGGATCTGCCTCGACCGTCACGTGCCGCTATGGATCACGAGCCTGCGCGCGCCGCCTCGCGAAATCGTCGACGAGGTGCATCGCTATGGAGGCGTGATCATTCACGATGTCACCACCATCCGACACGCAGAGAAAGCACTCGAAGCCGGTGTCGACGGGCTCATTCTGGTCGCGGCGGGTGCCGGCGGCCATGCAGGGACGCTTTCGCCATTCGCGCTCGTGAGCGAGGTACGGCGCATGCACGCCGGCCTGCTCGTGCTGTCCGGCGCGATCGCGAACGGCGATGCGATCGCCGCAGCCCTCGCGCTGGGTGCCGATGCGGCCTACATCGGCACGCGCTTTCTTGCCTCGCACGAGGCGAACGTCGTCGAGGGCTACAAGCAGACCCTCGTCGACGCGCACGCCGCTGACATCATCTACACGGATGCCTTCACGGGCGTGCACGGCAACTACCTGCGGCAGAGTATCGAAGCAGCAGGCCTCGATCCGCGCAACCTGCCGCGCGCGGAAGGCGCCGCGATCGACTTCTCCGGCGACGGGGGCGTCAAGCAATGGCGCGACATCTGGGGTGCGGGGCAAGGCGTCGGCACGATCGATGCCGTCCTTGGCGCCGGCGAAATCGTCGCGCAGCTCGAGCGCGAATTCCATGCCGCGCGCGCGAGGTTGCTGCGTGTGGCCGCCCCGCTTGGCCACGACACGGCCGGCGCCGCGTTCAGGAGCACCAGCCTGCCTTTGCCGGGTCTCCCATCACCGGTCGCGTTCCTCGGCCCGAGCGGCAGCTACACCGAAGAGGCGATGCGTACGCGCGTTGCGCTGTCCGATGAAACGCTCGCCTGCGAGAGCATCGACGAAATCTTTGCAGCGCTCGCGGACGGGCGCGCGCGTGCCGCTATCGTACCGATCGAGAACTCGAGCGAAGGCGCCGTGGTGCGTACCGTCGACCGCTTGCTCGATACGCACACGTCGATCACGGGCGAGATCGTGATACCGGTCTCGCACTGTCTGCTGTCGATGCAACCCGACCTGACCTCGATCGACACCGTCATCGCGCATCCGCATGCACTCGCTCAGTGCCGGCAGTGGCTCGCCACGCATCTGCCGCATGCCCGGCTCGAAGAAGCGTCCAGCAATTCGGCCGCCGTGCGGAGCAGCGTCAACGCGCGCGGCAGTGCGGCCATCGCCGGCGAGCGTACCGCAGCCCAATACGGCCTGCGGATCGCAGCGCGCGCGATTCAGGACCGTCCCGACAATCACACGCGCTTTCTGGTCCTGGGCGGTGCGGCGCCGCGACCGACCGGACGCGATCGCACGAGCCTCGTCGTGCGCCTCGCGCATTCGGTCGGCTCGCTCGCTCGCGTGTTCGACGCGATTGCCCAGTGTGGTGTCTCGGTGCTGTGGCTCGAGCCGCGCCCGCTACGCGGCGAAAGCTGGGCCTACTGGTTCTTCGTCGACGTGGCCGGCCATCGCGACGAGCCGCCCGTGGCTGCGGCACTCGACGCACTTGGCGCGGTAGCCGAAGAAGTCTATGTGCTCGGCGCCTATCCGCGAGACGAAGGGGCGGCGTCGGCTTCGCTCATCCTCTCGCCCGAAACGGAGGACGTGCCATGCTGATGCGCAATCGCACTCAACGCCACGTGCAGGCGATCCGCCACCACGCTGACGACCGCCTGCTCGTCCTGATCGAAGTCGGTGCGCATGCGAGGTGCGCATCGGCCGCGCATGACGTCGCCGTGCGCATCGACGCGTGGCGCACCATCTACGAAGACGAACTCGAGGTGCTCGCCTTCGTCCGCGGCACGGCGGCGGACGATCCGGCGATCGAGCGCGCACGCAGCGCCGCGCAACGTCTGCATACGGTCGGCGTGCCGGTGGTGCTCGGCGTGCTGCCACCCGAGCCGGCCGGCACGCGGGCCGCACGTCGAGCTCGCTTCGAGCGATGGGGATGGTGCGACGGCGAGGAGCCGCGCTTGGCCGCCGGGTCGACGGCCCCCGTCGACGTCGTGCTCGTGCGCCTCGACACGATCGACGAGCCCGGTCAGGCAAGCTCGATCGATACCGTCGCCACACGTCTTGTCGTCGGCTGCTCGCCTTCCGGCGATGCGATCGATCAAACCGTGCTCGCCTCGCAGACGGCACAAGACATCGAATGCGGTGTCGCCCACGCGTGCGGCCTCCTGCTCGCACCGTCCGTCGACCATACCGACGAAGCATTCGATGACATCCACGCCCTTCTGTCCCTGCTCGCGAGCGCGGTCTACCGCCGGCGCATCACGTTCGCCACGCGTTGCTTCGCCCCGCTGCGCAGCGCGCTTTGATCCCGCCCAACCCGTGTCGCGCGCCGCTCGGCATGGGTTGCCGCACGGCGCCGACTGGCATTTCTGTCAGTTGTCGCCAGGCCATGCAAAAGCGTACGTTATATCTAACGATATATCTTACGACTCAACTTAGCGATTCCTTATGGTGTCCGCTTCCTTCTTCCCACACGTTCCGCGCGTCTGGGCCTGCGCGCTCAGCGCCGCTATCCTTGGCGGCTGCGCGGGCTTCGGCCAAGTGCCCCCGACCAGCGCGGTCAAGCCGGTCGAGACTTACGACGTCGGCGACCGCATTCGCGATGTACAGGGTGGCCCCGACCTGGCCCCACAGTGGTGGCGCGATTTTCATGATGCGGCGCTCGATCGCCTGGTCGACGATGCACGGGCGAGCGCACCGACGCTGACGGTCGTGCGCGAACGCGTCAACGAAGCGCTGGCGCGCACCGACGTCGAACGCGCGGCTGGCCGGCCGCAAATCGACGGCTCGTTGTCCGTCACCCCCACGCGCTTTCCCGGCAGCTACAAGATTCCGCCGCCGGCGGCAGGGCACTGGCAAACCGATACGCAGGTGCTCGCCGGGCTCTCGTTCGATCTCGACCTCGCCGGACGCATCGACGCCACCGTGCGTGCAGCGAGCCGTCGTGCCGACGAACAGGCAGCGCTCGAACGCGGCGCCTCGCTCGCTTTGGAAACGGCACTCGTCGCCACTTATCTGGAACTCGCGCGCGACTGGCAGTTGCGGCAGATCGCCGAAGATACGCTCGCGCAGCATCGCGCGTTACTTCGACTGACCGACCAGCGCGTGGCAGCCGGGCTCGATATGCGCATGGCCTCGCTGCGCGCCGCCGAGCCGATTCCGCTGGCCGAGAGCGAACTCGCCGGCTACGACGCGGACATCGCGGTGCTGCGCGACCGCCTGGCCGTGCTCGCGGGACGCGGCCCCGGCTATACGGCGACGCTCGTCCCCGCGCCCGCTGTCCTCGACGTGCAAGCGCAGTTGCCGCGGGCGCTACCGGCCGACCTCATCGCACGCCGCCCCGACGTGGCTGCCGCCAAAGCCGACGTCGAGGCGAAGACGGCGCAGATCGACGTCGCGCGTGCCGCGTTCTACCCCGACATCGACCTGCTCGCGTTCGCGGGCTGGCAAAGCCTCGGGCTGCGTGCGCTGCTGAGCGGCAACAGCGCGTCGCTCGGCGTGGGCCCTGCGCTCACGCTGCCGATCTTCGAAGGAGGACGACTGCGCGCCAATCTTCGCGCGCAGGTGGCCGTCTACAACGAAGCGGTAGCGCAGTACGACGACACGGTCGTGCGTGCGCTCGCCCAGATCAGCGACACGCTCGCCACGATCGCGACCCAACGCAAACAGCGGGACTTCACGCACGAAGCGCTGACGCGTGCTCAAAGCAGCTACGACCTCGAGACGCGCCGCTACGAACACGGTGTCTCCGGCTATCTCGACGTGCTGCTCGCGCAAAACCGCTTGCATGAAGACCGTGCGGCCTACGCGCAAGCCCAGTCGGCCTTGCTGATCAGCCACGTTCAATTGATCGGCGCGCTCGGCGGCGCCGTCACCCAAAACGACAAGGACGTCCAATGAGTCAGCCCACCCCTTCCCAAGCCGCGCCGACGACCGATCAAGCACAGGCGTCGCACGCATCGTTCGCTGCGCGACGACGCCGCTATTTCCGTGCATTCGGCGTCGCGCTCGTGCTGATCGCCGCAGTCGTCACCGTCTGGTGGTGGCTCGAATCGCGCAACGTCGAGAGCACCGACGACGCCTACGTCGCCGGCGATGTCGTGCAGATCTCTCCGCGCGTGGCGGGCACCGCCGTGGCCGTGCTCGCGCAAAACACCGATTGGGTCGAATCGGGCACTCCGCTCGTCGAAATCGACAAGACCGACATGCGCGTGGCACTTGATGCGGCTGTCAATGCGCTCGCGCATTCGGTCCGCGACTATCGCTCGGCCAACGCCGACGCTTCGCGCGAGCTTGCGCAAATCCGGTTGCGCGAGTCGGACCTCGCACGTGCGCAAGACGACTTGCAGCGGCGCCTGGCCGTGGCGGCCGACGGCGGGGTCGCCAAAGAAGAGATTCGTCACGCCCACGATGCGGTCGCCGCCGCGCAAGCAGCGCTCGATGCGCAGCGCGCCGCCTATCGCGCGAGCCTCGCGCACGTCGACGGCACGACGATCGATTCGAGCCCGCTGGTCAAGGCCGCCGCCACCCAGGTCCGCAGTGCGGCACTTGCGTTGTCGCGCACCGACGTGCGCGCGCCGATCGCGGGCCGCGTCACGCGCCGACTCGTGCAAGTCGGCCAGCATGTTGCGCCGGGCACGCCTGTCATGGAGCTCGTGCCGCTCGATCGCGTGTGGGTCGATGCGAACTTCAAGGAGTCCCAACTGCGACGCATGCGCCCCGGGCAGCCCGTCGAGTTGCGCGCCGATCTGTACGGCGACGACGTCGTCTATCACGGCACCATCGAAGGCTTCGAGGCCGGCACGGGTGCCGCGTTCGCCGCCCTCCCCGCGCAGAACGCCACGGGCAACTGGATCAAGGTCGTGCAGCGCGTGCCCGTGCGCATCGCGCTCGATGCGCGCGAGCTGCGCGCTCATCCGCTGCTGATCGGCCTGTCGATGACGGCGACGGTGCGGATGACGGGCGTTGCGCGACCCGGCGAGGTGATGGCGACGACGATGGCGATGCCCCCCCTCTCCGAGCACACCGCTCGCACGCCCGATACGACGACCGTCTACGACGACGAGGCGCATGTCGGCGACGCGCTCGTCGCCCGCACGATCCGCGCTAATAGCGGCATCGGTATCGGTATCGACGAGAAAGCTGCACCATGAAAGCCCTATCGTTTCTGCGCCGTGGCCCTACGTCGCCACTCGAACCGCTGCACGGTGCGGCGCTGATCCCGATCGCCATGGCGATCAGCATCGCGAACTTCATGCAGACGCTCGACCTCACGATCGCCAACGTCGCCGTGCCGACGATCTCGGGCGACCTCGGCGTATCGCCCGACATGGGCACGTGGATGCTCACGTGTTTCGCCACACCGCTCGCGATCACGCTGCCGCTGACGGGCTGGCTCGCGCAGCGTTTCGGACAGGTACGGCTCTTTTGCGTGTCGTTGGCGCTGTTCATCCTGACGTCCGCGCTGTGCGGTGTCGCGCCGAACTTCGAGACGCTGCTCTTGTTTCGCGCGCTGCAAGGCGCGGTGTCGGGGCCGTTGACGGCGTTGTCGCAAGCGTTGCTCATCGCCGTGTTTCCGGCCGCCCGCCGCAATGTCGCGCTCGCGGTCTGGCAGACGACGACATTCGTCGCGCCGGTGCTGGGGCCGATCGCGGGCGGCTGGATCACCGACAACATCTCGTGGCCGTGGATCTTCTACATCAACGTGCCGACCGGCATCGCCGTGCTGCTGATCCTGACACGCGGCCTGGCCGGACGCGACAACCCGACGCGCAGGCTGCCCGTCGACGCCGTCGGCCTCGTGCTGCTCGCCCTGACCTTCGGCTCGCTGCAATTGATCTTCGACCGCGGGCAGACACTGGACTGGTTCAGTGCCACGCCCATCCGTGTGCTGGCCGTGATTTGCGCAATCAGCTTCATCGCGCTCGTGATGTGGGAGTTGACCGACGAACATCCGATCGTCGATTTGCGGCTCTTTGCCGATCGCAACTTTCTCGCGGGCACCGTCGCCGTGACGGTCGGCTTCGGCGCGTATTACGGGGCACTCGTGCTCGTGCCGCTGTGGCTGCAGACGGAGCAGGGATACACCGCGACGTGGGCCGGCATCGCCACGGCGCCACTGGGCATCGCCGGCATTCTCATCGCGCCGGTGATCGGCCGTATTCAGCATCGCGTCGATCCACGCTGGTTCGCGACGGCCGCGCTGGTCGGCTGGGGCGCGGCATCGTTCTGGCGGACAGGCTTCAATACCGAGGTGACGATCGACGAAATTGGCTGGAATTCACTGCTGATGGGCGCGGCAACCGCCCTCTTCGTCACGCCGCTGGTATCGCTGTCGATCGCGGCGCTGCCGCGCGAACGTTTGCCCGCGGCATCGGGTCTGCAAAATGCGCTGCGCCGCATCGGTACGAGCACGGCGACCGCGCTGGCGCCGACGTATTTCGAACGCCGCTCGCGTGTGCACAGCACCTATCTGATCGAGCGCATCACGCCATTCAATCGTTCGTTCTCCGAATGGTTCGACACGTTGCGGCATGCGGGGATGAGCACGGATGGCGCGCTGGCCTCGATCGCGCGAGCGGTCGACGTTCAGGCGCACATGCTCGCGCTCAACGACTTCTCGGCGGGATGCACGGTGCTGTTCGCGGCGACGCTGGCGGTGGTCTGGGCGACACGGTATCGGCGGGCGGAGAGAGGGTGAGGGGTGTGCCTACGACACGTCGCAGGCACAGAGTGCCGCAAGGCCTCAGCCTCTATTGTTTCTTTGTGCCTCAAGCCTGGCTCGCAAGCGCGCCGGCATCGGTCTGCTGGGCGCCTCGTTGGCGACCTGAAGCAAAGCCTCTCCCTGATCCTGACGGCGGTGAGCACGATATTGCTCATTGGTCATTCTGTGCGGCAGATCGTCATGCACGGCGAAATGCGAATTTCGCTCGTTTAGGCCCAGCTCCGTTCTTGCGGCGTTTTCGGAAGGCGCCGGGTCAGCTGGGTGCGTGGCAGACGGGTCTGTGCCCGTAATCGTGTACTCTTCCTCGGCGTTGCTCCAGCCGGGATGGGTGCCATCGGCCTGCTTGCGGCGCGCGTATTCGGCAGGCGCCTCCATATGATGCAACTTATGCAGCGCCTCGTGAGTGAACGTGGCGTGATGCTCCGCCTCCGACGGGAAGCTGCTCTTGTCGCGCAAATTGATCACGCCTTCGAACTCATTTTCGCCGCCCTGATAGACAGGAGGCTGCGACGGGTCATTGCTCAGCCGTGAGTTGACGATGCGCGGATCCTGGAGCAATCCCCGTCCGACCGCGTTGCTCTCCAGAGCCGTTTTGAACCGCGCTTGGCGCATCTTGTAGGCCTCGTTCCGTACGAGCCCTGCTAAGCCCGGCGAAACGGCGAGCCTCCTGCTCTGAACGCTAGGTTGATTGCTTGAGGCGTGCTCCGACGGCGCGTCGGTAGCCTCGGCGGAACCGGTCGCCGAAACGTTGTTCATCATGGTGAATTCTCACGACATACACGGAACGGCCATTACAAATATTTCCTTGAGGCTCGATCCTGCGCCATCAGAAGTTGAGACCTGAAATACGAAGCCGCTGGTGATGGCGTGGACGATGCGGTATCGGCGAGCGGGGAAGGGTCGAGGGTCAGGCTTGAGACGAATCGTTGAGCTCGTAACTGGTGCTGCGCCCGCCGGCTGCGGACTTGCGCAGCACATCATGGGCGATCAGCTCGCTGATGTCGCGCAGCGCCGTATCCGCCGAACATTTGGCAATCGCTGCCCACTTGCTGCTGGTCAGCTTCCCGTCGAAACCGTCGAGCAGGCGATTCACCAATTTCACTTGCCGCGCGTTCATCGGTGTATGGGCGAACCGCCGCCAAAAACGCGCCTTCGTCAGCACTGCATCGAGCGAACGTTGCGCCTGATCGACGGCGCCATGGAGCGTCGTCAGAAACCAGCTAAGCCAGGGCGTCACGTCCAGCGTCGACTTTTGGGTTCGCTCGAGGATGTCGTAATACGCCTTGCGCTCGCGCTGGATCTGAGCCGAAAGGCTGTAGAAGCGTTGTGACGCGCCATCTGCGCGCGCCAGCAGCAAGTCGCCGATCGCACGGGCAATGCGTCCATTGCCATCGTCGAACGGATGCAGCGTGACGAACCATAAATGACCGAGGGCAGCTTTGATGAGGGGTGGCTCGGGCGTCTCTGCATCGAGCCAGTCGAGCAGGCGCGCCATCTCGGCTTCGAGGCGGTCAGCTGGCGGCGCTTCGAAATGCACGCGTTGGCGACCGATTGGCCCCGAAACTACTTGCATCGGCCCACGAGCGTCATCCCGCCACGCGGCAACCGTAATTCTGGACATACCCGAGTAACCGGTGGGGAACAACGCCGCGTGCCAACCGAAGAGCCGCTCCTTCGATAGCGGGGCATGGTAGTTCTCCGCGGCATCCAGCACCATCTCGACCACACCGTCGACATGCCGATCAACGGGGGCGAGCGCACCGATGTCGACACCGAGGCGACGTGCAATGGATGAGCGCACGGACTCGACGTTCAGATGCTCGCCCTCGATCTCACTAGTCTTGACCACGTCTTCGGTCAAAGCAGCAAGACTGGCCTCGCTACGCAGCGTCATGCCGACATCGGCCAAGCGCCCGAGCAAGAGCCCCTGGGCGCGGCTGACCTCGGCCATCGGCGCAGCCAGTGCGGCCAAGTCGTAGCGCCAGTTCGGCCAATCATCGGCCTGCCAGATGTAGGTGTAATCTCCGCTTTCCATGCGGAGATTATGACCGCCATTCTCCGCATCGGCAACCAATCTCCGCATTTCTTGCGGAGATTAGCGCGACGATTCTCCGCGTAGCATCAGCCTCGAAAGCTCGCTCGCACCGCCCACGCGCCATGACGATTCGTGAGATATTCCGCATCGCCGATCACTGGCATTTCGCAATTTCAACAACAACGATAGAAACTGGAGATCCCCCAATGCGAATCGGAATCATCGGTGCAGGCAATATCGGAACGGCGCTGGTCAAGCGCCTGGCCCCTCACGGACATGAGTTGATGTTGAGCTTCCACCGCGATCGCGCGGCGCTATCGGAATTGGCGTCTTCGCTAGGCGTGGCGTCCGGTACGCCGGCCGAAGCCGTGGAGTTTGCCGAGGTGGTGGTGCTCGCGGTGCCTTGGGGCGTGGTCCCCGATGCCCTGAAGGAGGCGGGACGCTTCGACGGCAAGATCCTGTGGGATTGCACCAATGCGCTGAAATCGGACATGAGCGGCCTGGAAGTCGGAACGACGACGTCGGCCGGAGAACTAGTCGCGCAATGGGCCAGCGATGCCCGAGTCGTCAAAGGCGTGCCGCCTTTCGCGCAGTTGCTGCACTCCGACGATCCGACCATTGGCGGGCAACCCCCGAGCGTTTTCGTCGCGGGTGCGGACGCTCAAGCAAAGGCAGCGGTTGCCCAGCTCATGAGCGAACTGCCGGCCACGGTCACGGATGCGGGTCCGCTCGAAGCGTCGCGCTTCATCGAGCCTGCGATGATGCTGGTGGTGCATATGGCCTACAGGCAAGGGCATGGGCCTCGGATCGCGATGCAGTTGATGCGCTGATCCAGCTGGTCGTTCTGCTTATCGTCGCTGGGAGGTCGAGCCCTGCCAGCGACGAGCTTGAACGCTTCAGTTTCGGTTTCGACTTCAGTTATCGGCGACCAACACAATCTTGCCGATGTGCCGCGACGAATCGATCAATTCGTGTGCAAGCCGCGCCTCACCGAGCGGAAAGGTTCGGCAGATCAGCGGCTTGACCGCTCCCGCCTCAAAAAGCGGCCACACGTGTTGCTGTAGATCGCGAATGATGCTCGCCTTGTCCTCGTAGCTGCGCGGACGCAGCGTCGATCCGATATGGGTGAGCTGCTTGTGCATCAGCGGCCAGATATTGAAGTCCTTCGCTGCCCCTTTCAACGCACTGACCTGGACAATGCGCCCGTTCATCGCCGCCGCCTCGAAGTTGCGGGCGAGGTAGTCGCCGGCAATGATGTCGAGAATCACGTCGATGCCTTGACCGTCGGTGAATCGCTTCACTTCTTCGACAAAATCGGCCTCCCGGTGATTGATCGAAAGGTCGGCGCCGAGTCGCAGGCTTGCCTCGCGGTGTGCTTCGGAACCCGCTGTCGTGATGATCTTCGACGCACCGAACGCCTTGGCAAGCATCGTGGCCGTGGTGCCGATGCCCGAAGCCCCGCCGTGGATCAGTACCGATTCGCCCGCTTTGAATCCGCCGCGCCGGAAAAGATTCAGCCATACCGTCATGAACGTCTCGGGCATCGCGGCTGCTTCGACCACGCTGAGCCCTTTGGGGATCGGCATCGTCGCGTTTTCATGCGCCACGGCGAACTCGGCATAGCCGCCCCCAGTGACGAGCGCACATACGAGGTCACCCACCTGAAAACGCGTCACACCGCTACCGACGGCGACCACCTCGCCCGCCACTTCGAGCCCAGGAATGTCCGATGCGCCCGGCGGCGGCGCGTAGAACCCCTTGCGCTGTAGGACATCGGGGCCATTTACACCCGCCGCGAGCATACGAATCAGAATCTCACCCGCCTCTGGACGCGGCACGGCGCGCGTCACTGGCGCCAGCACTTCCGGCCCACCCGGCTCGCGGATTTCAATCGCCATCATCGTCGACGGCAAGGTTTCGTTAGTCGTGAGCATGGAATCTCCTATACGAATAAGCGGCGTTTGGGGTCGAGGCGGAGCAGTCGCTCAGCACCACGATGCGAATACATGGCTGTCAGTATAGGTCCGCAAGCCGATGAATTTGTGATGCAATATGGCCATGGAGCGATGCAATTTTGCATCACTATCGGAGACGTGATCGTGGATTGGGACGACACCCGCATCTTCCTCGCCGTGCAACGCGAGAGAACGCTCAGAGGCGCCGCAAAGACGCTCGACCTGGACCAGGCAACGGTAGGCAGGCGCATTGCCGCGCTTGAACGCTCGTTGTCCGCGACGCTGTTTCTGCGTACCTCGGACGGCTACGTGCTGACGCCTGCTGGCGAACTCGCGCTCAAGGCGGCGGAAAAGATGGAGCATGCAGCGCATGAACTCGTGCGTCACACGCACGGGGTCGACACGCGGCTTGAAGGCGACGTGCGGGTCACGACCACCGACTCGATCGCGCAGGAGTTCCTGATTCCCGCCATCGTTCGTCTGCACGCCAAACATCCCGACGTGCGAGTCCTGTTGAGCACGTCGACGCAGACGCTGAACCTCGCGAAGCGCGAAGCCGACATCGCGGTGCGAACGATCAAACCCGAGAATCCCGATCTGATCGCCCGTCGCCTCGCGCGATGGCCAATGGGGCTCTTCGCGTCGAAGGGCTACCTCAAGAAGCGCGGCGAACCGAATCCGGGAACGGCCTTCGCCGGTCACGATATCGTCCTGTATCACTCATACATGCCGGGGAGCGGCAACCGCGCACCGACACTCGCCGGCGAGCCGATCCATGCCGGTCGGATCGTGTCGGCCGTCAACTCGAATCTGATGCTGCGCTCGCAGATCAAGGCCGGCCTCGGTCTCGGGGAAATTCCGGTCCTGCTTGGCGAACGGGATGGGCTCGTGCGCGTGTGGCCCGAGCGCACACGCGCGGAGCTCTACGAAGTATGGCTCGTCACACACCAGGATCTACGCCACACCACGCGGATCAGGGCGATGATCGATGAGATCGTGCAGGCATTCGAATGCCAATGAGCCCACTTACATCTGTTTGAACAACCCCACGTAAGCGCGGCTCACGGGCAAGACATCGGTATGTCCGCGCAGATGAATGCGCAGCCTGCCGAGCAGATCACGCTCGACGCGATCGATCGCCGCATACGCGACGATCACGCCGCGATGCACCTGCGCAAAGCGCTCGGCGTCGAGACGCGGCAACAGCTCCTTCAATGGGGTGCGAATCACGTGGCGCTGCTGCGCCGTGATCACCTCGGTGTATTTGTCCGTCGATTGAAAGTACAACACGTCATCGATCGACACGAGCCGCGTCGTGTCCTTCAAACCCACCGTCAGCCAACGTATCGGCGCCGTCTCCCTGGCCTCGCACGCGGCCGCCAGCGTCGCCGCATCGGGTGGCGTCCAGCCGCCGCGCTGCAACTTGGCAATGCAGCGCTGCAGCCGCTCGTCGCTGATCGGCTTAAGCAGATAGTCGAGTGCCGACGCTTCGAACGCTTGCACGGCGTACTCGTCGTAAGCGGTCACGAACACCACGCGCACATAGGGCGCGAGGCTCGCTAGCTTGAGCCCATCGATGCCGGGCATGCGGATGTCGAGGAACGCAACGTCGGGCCGCTTCGCGCCCAACTCGGCCAGCGCATCGATGCCGTTGCGCGGCTGCCCAACGATCTCGAGTTCGGGCCACAGACGAGACAGCCTCGAGGCGAGTTCGGCCGAGAGATTCGGTTCGTCGTCGGCAATGAGGGCAGTCGGCATATTGACTTCCTCCCCGGCCTAAAGGCCGGAGATTCCTACGGCGCTCATCGCGGCATCGAGCCGGGATGAGTCGCTTCGGTGGGTTCCTGCTGCTGGCGACCCTACTGCGTCACTCACTTTGCCCCGAAGGAAATCCCCTTGGGGGACACAGGCGAACCGGGCGTGTCCCGCCCTTAAAACGTTGATTGCGCCGACTACATCGGCGTTTTCCTCGTAGCCGCACCGGACACACGCGAACAGCGCTTGCGTCTTGCGGTTTTCCTTCGATACGTACCCGCAGCACGGACAGGTGCGGCTCGTGTTCTGCGGCGGCACGGCGATGAGATAGCCGCCGTTCCACGCCAGCTTGTAATCCAGTTGACGGCGGAACTCGAACCAGCCCTGATCGAGAATGGATTTATTCAGGCCGGTCTTGGCTCGAACGTTCTTCCCAGGCGCATCGGTTGTGCCCGCTGCCGACTTGGACATGTTGCGCACCTGCAAGTCCTCGATACACACCATCGCGTGGTTTTGGCTGATCGCGGTTGAGCTCTTGTGCAGGTAGTCGCGGCGGGCGTTACCGATCCGGGCATGGATACGCTGGACTCGGGCTTGCGCCTTTTTCCAGTTGTTGCTGAACTTGGTCTTGCGACTCATCGCCTGCTGCGCTTTACGCAGAGCAGTTTCTTGCCGCTTGAAGCTGTCGAGCGGCGCGTAGAAACTGCCGTCCGAGAGCGTGGCGAAACGAGCCACGCCCATGTCGATGCCGACCGCGCTCGTGGCCTGAGGCACGGACGGCTCAACTTCGCGTTCGGTCTGGATCGAGACGAACCACCTGCCGCACGACTGGCTGACGGTGATGTTCTTCACCGCGCCGAGCACGTCCCGGCTGTTCCGGTAGCGCAGCCATCCGAGCTTGGGCAGGAATAGTCGGCTGTTGGCCTGATCGAGCTTGATCTGCTTGGGGTCTGGATAGCGAAAGCTGTCGCCCTGGCCTTTCCTCTTGAAGCGCGGGAAGTCGGCCCGTTTGGCGAAGAAATTGGCATAGGCCCGCTCCAGGTCCTTGAGCGTCTGTTGCAGCGGATGCACGGGCGCATCGGCCAGCCACGGTGTTTCCGCGCCATTGCGCCATGCCGTGAGTTCCTTGCACAGGCCTGCGTAGCCGAGTTTCTTCCCGCCTTGCTCGTACCTCGCCTTCTGCAACGCCAGCGCCTTGTTGAAGACGAACCGGCACGAGCCAGCAAAGCGGCGCATGTTGCGCTGCTGTTCGCCGGTCGGCATCAGTTCGTATTTGAAGGCTTGAAGACGTTGCATGGCTCAATCATACTCTTGGTCTATGAGCAACGACAACGATATTCGGCACGGACGGCACTGTGTTTTTAAGATGCATGTCCATTTGGTCTTCGTAGCGAAATACCGCCGTAGGGTATTCGATGGGGACGCTATCGGGCGACTTCGAGCCATCTTCGCCAAGGTCTGCGCCGACTTCGAGGCCGACCTGATCGAGATGGACGGCGAGGACGATTACGTGCACCTACTGGTGGAATACCCGCCCAAGGTGGCCGTCTCGAATCTGGTAAACAGCCTCAAGGGCGTATCGAGCCGCCTGCTGCGCAGGGAGCGGCCCGACATCCAGAAACGTTACTGGAAGGGCGCCCTGTGGTCGCCGTCCTACTTCGCCTCATCTTGCGGGGGCGCACCAATTTCCATCGTGCGGCAGTACATCGAGCAACAGCAAACGCCACATTGAACGAAGGACGGCTACGCCGTCCGCGCTATCCTTCCCCGCCCTGAAAGGACGGGGCTTGCCGCGCAACGGGTCAGCGAATCGGAATCAGCAGCGTCGCGGTCACGCCCCGCGTGGCGTCGGCGTTCGCGCCGATCGACAGTTGGCCTTCGGCGCCATAAAGGCTCTGCATGCGCTCGCGCACGTTCGCGAGCCCGACGCCGCCGTGCACCTTCGTACTGTTGCCCAGGCCGACGCCCGTGTCGCTGACATCGAGGCGCAGCATCTGGTCCTCGCAGCGGGCCGCGATACGAATCTGGCCACCCTCGAGCGAGGGCTCGATACCATGCAGCAACGCATTCTCGACGAGCGGCTGCAGCAGCAACGGCACAAATGGCCGTTCACGCACCGATGAAGGCACGTCGATGGCGTATGAGAGCCGATCGCCGAGCCGGATCGACGCGATACGCAGCAACGCCTCGACGAGCGCGAGCTCCTCATCGAGCGTCGACGTAGGCTTGCGCGTACGTGCGAGGCTTGCGCGCAAATAGCAGTTCAAGTTCTCGAGCATCATTGACGCCCGCGCAGGATCACGCTCGATCAAGCTCTGTACGTTCGCGAGCGTGTTGAACAGAAAGTGCGGCTCGATCTGTGCCTGCAGCAAGGCCAGGCGCGCGGCCGTCTCCGACTGGCGCAGCTCGGCTGCCTCGCGGCGCTGCCGTTCGAGCGTCGCGCGCATGCGGAACCACTGCACGAGCACGGACAGGAACACGGATATGGCGGCGGATATCAGGAACGACGGCGAGAGGGACAACCATACGTCAAGGGCCGTCTTGCCGATCAACTCTGGCACGTACCCGACCGTCCGCGCGGCAAACTCGACGCCCATCATGACACTGATGGGTGTGACCACCAGCGCCTTCGTCAACAGTCGCAGCCGGCCCGGCACGATCCGGTCGGCCAGCAAGCTCAGCAGGCAGGCGGGGACACCGATGCCATTCGATGTGACCAAATACACCCTCAATGGAGCGTCGCGAATCGACACCCAGAACGCGAGGCCGACGAGGCAGTTGAAGGCGATGAGCGCCAGCACGGACAACGGTATGCGGGCGCGTCCACGCCGCAAGCCTTGGTAGTACAAAATCAGGGAATCAGGTTTGCTCGACATGGCCTCGGGAGAACCTGTCATACGACGAACGGGGTGTCCCGACTGTACCCCATGCAACCAAGCCATAGCGTGCGGCGCGATGAACCGCGAAATGCTGCGACCAGATGAAGCCAGAGCCGATGAAACGCCGCACGTGCCACGTTAAAGCAACATCACAGCTGCTTGTGGAAGAACGTCGTACCGCCCAGCGTGCCGTCGGGCTTCAGCGCGTAATTGGGTATGTCGCCGACGCGCTGCCAGCCCGCGCGCGCATACAAGCGCTCAGCGTCACCGCCGGTTACCGTATCGAGCACGAGCACGCTCTTGTTCTCCTCACGCGCAGCGCCATCGATCGCAGCCATCAAGCGTTGAGCCACGCCGCGCCGCCGCGCATCGCGATGCACGAGCACCTTCTCCACGTCGGCACGGTGCGGTTGATTCTGGGGCATCGCCATCACGAGCTGGACGGTGCCGACGATGCGCCCGTTCGGCTCTTGCGCGACGAGCAACACCCGCTCGCCGCGCGCCACCCCTTCGGCCACGTTTCGCCAGAACGCGAGGGCGGTCTCGCGCGCGATCGGCAGCACGAAACTCACTCCTGCGCCGCCTTCGACGCAATCGATGAGCACGTCGGCCAGCCCTTCGACGGCCGCCGCCGCTTCCGCGCCGCTGAGGCGCCGCACGGTCACACTGTCGATCGTTTGCGAATCCATTCCTTTACCCGTTACTAGTAACCAGTGACTAATTGGCACGCAATGCCGTGGCGATCGGCAAGCGCGCCGCGCGCACGGCCGGCAGCAGACCGCCGAGCATGCCGACCACGCAGGCGACGAACACCCCCGATACAAGCAGCGAGGCCGTGACCGTCAAGTGAAACACCACCTGCGTGAAGTTCGAGCCCAGCGTATTGAGGGTGTTGCCGTTAAAGCCGAGCCATGCCGCGATCGAACCGACCACGCTGCCGATCAACGCGAGCAGCAGCGATTCGACGAGCACCGAGATCACGATCGGCGCGCCGCCGAAGCCGATAGCGCGCAACGTGGCGATCTCGCGCGTACGCGTGGACACGGCCGTGTACATCGTGTTGACCGCGCCGAAGCACGCGCCCAGCGCCATGATTCCACCGACAAAATACGCGAGCAAGTTCAAGAGCTTCGACAGATTGCGCGACTGCGACGCGTAGTAGTCGGCCTCGCGCTGCACGCTGACCTTCAGCGTCGGATCGGTCGTCAGCGCCCCCTTGAAGCTATCGAACGCCGCAGCCGAGTCGAGCATCACCGTCACCGACTGGAACAGGTTGCGGCGATAGGCCGACAACACGGTCTCGACATCACCTTGCATTTCCGATTCGTGCGCATCGCCGCCGCTCTCGTAGATGCCCACGACGGTCCACTCGGAATCGCGGAACGCGATATGGCTGCCGAGCTCGAGCCCCTTGAACTGCGTGACGGCCGACTTGCCGACGATGATCTCGCGCACGGCGGGCCGATACATGCGGCCAGCGACCAAGTGGATCTCGGGGCGCAGCTTCATCGCATTGGGACTGACGCCGCGCAGCGTGACGTTCGCATCGCCGTTGTCCTTCTTCTGCGGCAGCGACACGATGACGACGACCTCGGTAGACGCAACCGGGCGGCCGGCAGCATCCTTGTGCACGCCAGGCGCATCGAGGATCGTCTGCGTGTTCTCGCGCGAGATCGTGCTGCCGAGTTCGGCTTCGGAACCCGCACGCAGCACGATCGCGCGATCCATGCGCGCCGTGCCCTTGAGCGTCTGCGTGAAGCCCTCGGCCATCGCGAGCACCGACACCATGACGGCGACCGTCACGGCAATGCCGATGACGATGACCCACGCGATACCGATCCGCTGCGGCAGGCTGCGCAGGTTCATCGACGTGACTGCTACGATTTGCTTGATCATGACCGCAGGGCCTCCACAATGACCAACCGTTTGGCGCGCCAGGCCGGTACGAGGCCCGTGGCCGCTGCCAGCAGGATCGCCATCAACAAGCCTTCGGCAATCACCTTCGGCGGCATTTCGACGACGCCGAGCGTATCCCTGAGCGCTGGGAACAGCAGGTCGGCAATACCGATGCCGAGCACCGCCGCGAACACGCACAGCAGCAGCGATTGCAACAGCACGAGCACGAGCACGCGCGTATCGCTGAAGCCGAGCGTCTTCATCACGGCCAGCTGCGGCACCTGCTCGCGCACGCCCTGCATCACCGTGCTGCCCACCGCGAACAACAGCGCGAAGAACACCGCGAACAGGATGTACGTGACGATCAGGCTGATGTCGCCGATCTGCTTGAGGAACGACTGCTGGAATTCCTTTTCCGTCTGCGTCTTCGTCTCGTCGGGCGAGTTCGCGAAGCGCTTGTCGATCGCCGCCGCGACCTCGGCCGATTGCCGCGGATCCTTCAACTGCACCACGTACCAGCCGACTGTGCCTTTGCCGAAGCTGCGCGCTTCGTCGAAGTACTTGTAGTTGAAGTACAGGGCCTCTTCACGCTGACGATTACCCGGGTCCTGGTAGATGCCGACGATGTCGAAGTCCCAATCGGACGTGCCGTCCGATGCCTTGACCCAGATCGTCGAATGCAACGGCAGGCGGTCGCCGACCTTCCAGCCGTATTTGTCCGCGAGCGTCTTGCCGACGATGGCGCCCGTGCGCGTCTTCTCGAGCGCCTTCAACTGCTCGGGCGGCACCTGAAATTCAGGCCGCACGGCGAACGCGCGCTCGGCTTCGACGGGAAACGCCGCAAGCGGGTTCTTCGGATCCTGATAGTACGGACCGAACCACGATTCATGCGAGACGCGCTCGACGCCCGGGATCGATTCGATCTGCGTCAGATCGGCGAGCGGCAGCGACTCGGTGAGCGAGATACGGTTCGTCACGATGAGCCGGTTGACGTTGGAGCGCTCGATCGTCTGCTGAAATGCCGCATTGATCCCTTGCAGCATGCCGAACAGCAGGAACGCAATCACGATCGAGAGCAGCGAAAGCGACGTGCGCAACTTCTTGCGCCATAACATCGCCCACATCAGGGGTATGTATTTCATGCGTGCGCTCCGCTTCTCAAGCCTCGGTCCTGGCCCGCTCGTCGACGAATCTGCCCTTGTCGAGGTGCAGCGTGTGCGTCGCGTAGTCGGCCGCTTTCTGATCGTGCGTGACCATCACGATCGTCTTGCCATACTCGCGATTGAGCACCTGCAGCAAGTGCAGGATTTCGTCGGCCGTCGTGCGGTCGAGGTCGCCCGTCGGTTCGTCGCACACGAGCAGCTTCGGATCGGATACGAGCGCGCGTGCGATTGCAACCCGCTGCGCTTGACCACCCGACAGCTCCGACGGCTTGTGCTTGAGCCGCTCCTCCAAGCCCACCACCTTCAGCGCCGTACGCACGTTGCGCATGCGCTGCTCCTTCGACAGCGAGGTCAGCAGCAGCGGCAACTCGACGTTGCTCTCGGCGGTCAGCATCGGCATCAGGTTGTAGAACTGGAACACGAAGCCGACGTTGTCGGCGCGCCAGCGCGCGAGACGGCCGCCGCGCAGTTGATCGATGCGCTCGCCGGCCACGATGATCTCGCCGCTCGTCGGATGATCGATGCCGCCGATCAGGTTCAGCGCGGTGGTCTTGCCCGAGCCCGACGGCCCCATCAGCGCGACGAAGTCGCCTTGCTCGACTTCGAGGTTCAGGTTGTGCAGGACCTCGACACTTTGCTTGCCTCGCGTGTAGGTCTTCACGACATTGCGCATCGATACCATCGCAGTCATTGCATCACTCCTCGTTCAGCCTTCTAATTCGTTTATCGATCGACCACTTTCACATGGGTGCCATCGGCGAGCTTGGCGAAATCGCCGACTGCCACCCGCTCGCCCGCATTCAGGCCGGCCAGGATGGTCTGCCCGTCGTCGTTGCGCGCGCCGAGCTTGACCGCGCGGCGTTCGAGCGTGTCATCGTGCAACACGAATACGGTCCCCGTATTCGAGCCGGCCGCCCCGCCCACCTGCACGGCCTCCGGCGGCAGCAGGACACCGCCGCCCGCCGAGTGCGCTGCGCCTTGCGCACCCTGCGCATCGCTGAGGAACGACACGCGCGCGCCCATCTCGGGCAGGATGCGCGGGTCGCGCGACTTGAAGCCCACGCGCACCTTCACGGTCGCCTTGCTGCGGTCGGCCGTCGGTATCACCGCGATCACGTAGGCCGGGATCTGCCAGTCCGGATACGCATTGAGCTTCAGGACGGCGGGCCCTTGCGTGCGCACGCGGCTGATGAAGTTTTCGCTGACGTCCACTTCGACTTCGAGCGAATCCATGTCGACCAGCGTGCAGATGCCGCTACGCGTGAAGCCGCCACCCTGCGACAGCGGCGACACGATTTCACCGGGCTGCGCGTTCTTGGTCGTGACGACGCCCGTAAACGGCGCGCGCACGACGGTGTCGTTATAGTCGCGCTGTGCGACTTCGAGTGCCGCACGCCGCACGGCGAGATTGCCTTCGGCGACCAACAGATCGGTTTGCCTCGCGTCGTAGGCGGACTTGCTCGCTTCAAGCGCCGCCGTGCTGATCACGCCTGTCGCCGCGAGTTTCTTGTCGCGCGCATACGTCGGCGCGATGTCTTCTGCCGCGGCCTTCGCCTGAGCCAGCGTGCCCTCCGCCTGCTGGACGCCGGCCTTCGCTTCGAGCAACGACGCGGACGCATTCGTATCGTCGAGCTTGGCCACGACGTCGCCTTCCTTGACGTGCTGTCCCTCCTCGATGAACAGCTGCTCGAGCTTGCCCGTGATCTTCGCCGACACCGTGGCTTGCCGGCGCGCCACCACGTAGCCCGACGCATCGAGCATCGAGGCGCCGCCCTGCACGCCCGAGCTCGAAGGCAGCGCGCGTGCCACGGCCACTTTGACCTCGGGCGCGGCCGAACGCGTCCAGAAGAATGCGCCCAAGCCCAACACGATCAGCAGGCCCAGCAAGCCTGCGATCCACCACGAGCGATGACCGGTCTGCGTATCGGCGGGCCGTTGCCCCCGGTCGATACGTAATTCGCGCAGCAAGTCGGATTTGTCCGTCATGAAAGGAATTCCGCGAAATCGAAAAGAGTTGGTGGGCCTGGCCCGCTCAATGTGTTTGCGTTTGTGTCTGCGTCTGCGCTCGAGGCGCCGTTTGCATCGCGTCTTCGGCCGGACTGCTCCAATCGCCACCCAATGCGAGGAAGAGTGCAGCTGTGTCCTGATAACGCGCCGCCTGCGCCTGCACATACGCGATGCGCGAGCGCTGATATTGCTGCTGCGCGATCAGCAGATCGAGGTTGTTCGCGCCGCCGAGGCCGAACCGTTGCTCGATCAGATGCAGGCTGTCGGCCGCCGCCGTTTGCGCGCGATATTGCGCGTTGAGCGTCTGCGCATCGTGCTCGAGCGCGCGCAGTGTGTCGGCCACGTTCTTGAACGCGAGCAACACCGTCTGCCGATACTGCGCGTACGACTGATCGTACTCCGCAATCGCGGCACGCCGCTTGGCGTTGAGCGTGCCGCCCTGAAACAGCGGCTGCGTCAGGTTGCCGGCCAGCGAGAACACATTGCTCTTGAGCAACGAACCCAACGTTTCGGCCGAATCGCCGAAGCTGCCCGTAATGCCGATCTGCGGGAACATGTTCGCCGTCGCGACGCCCACCCGCGCGCTAGCCTGATGCAGCTGTGCCTGCGCACGCCGGATGTCGGGACGCTGCCGCACGACCTCGGACGGCACCATGACCGGAATGTCGGGCGGCAAGCGCAGCGCAGCCAGATCCAGCGGTTGCTCGCCGTACTCGCCTGGCAGCTTGCCGACATAGACGGCCAACTGGCTGCGCGCCTCGGCAAGCTGCTGCTGCAACGGCGGCACGGTAGCCTCGACCGACGCGAGGTTCGACTCGGCCTGCAGGACGTCGGAGCGTGGCGAACCGCCCAGCTCGAACTGCTTGCGCGCGAGCTCGACCTCATGCTGCGCCGAAGCAACCAGATCGTGCGTCGCATCGATCTGCGCGCGCAGCGACGCTTCGAGCACGGCAGCCGTCACGACATTGGCTGCCAGCGTTTGATAGGTCGCTTGCAGTTCTTCGCGCTGCGCATCGCGCGCGGCTTCGTCCGCTTCGATTCCACGCCGCACACCGCCGAATACGTCGAAGTTGTATGACAGATTGACCGACGCGTTATAGAGCGTAAACAGGAAATTGAAGGGCCCGGGGAAGCCCTGCGAGGCGCCGTTGATCTTCTCGCGCGATGCGCCAAGCGAGCCGCTCACGGACGGAAACAGCGCGCCGCGCTGCGCGTTGAGCTGCTGCTGCGCGTCACGCAATGCCGCTTGCGCCGAGTCGATCGTCGGACTGTTCGTCAGCGCGCCGTCGACGAGGCGGTCCAGCTCCGGCGAACCATATTGCGTCCACCAGTGCGAATCGAGCGCCAGGCGCGCCTTGAACTGCTGTGGCTCGCCACCGGCCACCGGCGTGGCCATCGTTTGCGTAGGCATCGGCTGCTCGGTGACGGATGTCACGCTCGGCGCAGCCGGCGCCTTGAAATCGGGGCCGACCGCACACGCGCCGAGCGCCACCGAGCAGGCGAATGCCACCAGCGAGCGACCTAGCGGCACACGACTTAGACATGCTCTGGGTAGCCGGCGTGGTACGCCGCGCACGTTGTTATCCATGTTCGAATGGGAAAACCGAATCGACGTAAATGCTCCGATTGTTCGGAGCAGACAAAAATACCGGCTACCGCACTGAAATGCGGCAACGAGTATAGCGCTGGCTTCCTGACGTCGATAGTGACGAATGGAAGGCTGACGTTCTATTACTTTTGCATCGACCTACAGCAAACCGCGTTTCTTTAATACAGGCTCGACTGCCAGTGCACGGCGGTGGAACCGCTGGTTAGCCAACGCCGGATCGATCGAATTGCCACTGCTGTAAATCCATTTGCGCAAACGCTCGGCCGTGGCCCGTTCGAATGGATCGCCTGCTTCTTCGAATGCCGTTTAGCCGTCGGCTGCGAATACGTCGGCCCAAGAATAAACGTAGTAGCCCGCCGCATAACCATCGGTTCCGGACAGAACATACGGCTACAGCACACCGCCCAGCATAACGAATTGCGCCGCAGCCGGCATCGAAGGCACACAAGGGGCACATCGGTGCGAGTGCCCGGCGCCTTTCATTCAAAGCTTGTCGCGGGATGGCTGGAGCGTTCTCCGGCTGCCCGGATCGAGCGGACGAGCACGTTCAAGGCACGGCCGAGCGGCATACCGGCCAGCATGCCCCATGCAGCGAACGCAAGCGAAACGAACTGCTCGGAGGCGGCCCAGGGTTGACGCGTTTCGACCGCGTAATGCAGGAAACCTTCGAGGGCGAACATCAGCAGCAGCGTGACGAGCAGGCTCGGATCGCCAGGCAGTCGCACACGCATGCCCCTGCGTCGTACGCCGCTATCGTCGACGGTTGCAATGGGCTCGAAGCCAAGCCGCCAACGGCTCGCATGCAGCCAGCCCAGCACGATGCCCGCAGCGAGCGTGAACAGCGCCAGCGCGTAGTCGGGCCAGCCGGCGCCGGGGAACAGACGGTTTACGCTCGACGCCCCGAGCAGCACGAACGCGAGGGGAAACACGATCGTGCGTTCGACACGGATGGTGCGTGGGTAGCAGCGCCTGATGCCGACGTAGACCAGGACGCACAACAGGACATAGACGTAGGTCGGAACGTATTGCATCGGATGCCTCGCGAAGTGCCGTGATCGAGCGGGAGTGCTTGATCGTGACTGTATTCGCGCGGGTGCCGGTGCGCTCGCGCATGCGACGAGCGGTGCGATTTCGCAGACGGGCTGCGCCGAGCGGCGACGAGTGGGGTTCAACGGCTGCAGGCCAGATGGCCCGCAACCGGTTGAACCAGCGGCCTTACAGCAAACCGCGTTTCTTCAATACCGGCTCGACTGCCGGTGCACGGCCGCGGAACCGTTCATAAGCCAGCGCGGGATCGATCGAATTGCCGCTGCTGTAAATCCATTTGTGCAAGCGCTCGGCCGTAGCCCGGTCGAATGGATTACCCGCTTCTTCGAAAGCCGTATAGCCGTCGGCCGCCAGCACGTCGGCCCACAAATAGACGTAATAGCCCGCCGCGTAATCCTCCCCCGCAAATAGGTGTTGAAAGTGCGACAAGCGATGCCTGAAGTCGATTTCGGGCGGCACACCATGTTTTGCAGCTTGCGCCGTTTGGAATTCGGCAATGTCGACCGCTTCGCCGCGCGGCAGCGAATGCAAGGCCATGTCCACCAATGCCGACGCCCCATATTCGACCGTGGCATACGCCTGATCGAAGCGACTTGCCGCCTCGAGCCGATCGAGCAGCACCTCCGGGATCGGCTCGCCCGTTTCGACGTGCCGGGCATGGCGTTGCAGCACGTCGCGCTCGCGCGCCCAACTCTCGAACAATTGCGACGGCAGCTCGACGAAATCCATCAGCACGTTCGTGCCCGACAGCCGGTGATAGTGCACGTTCGACAGCAGGCCATGCAGCCCATGCCCGAACTCGTGGAAGAGCGTGCGGATATCGTCGAAGCTCAGCAGCGTCTGAGCGCCTTTCGCGAAGTTGTTGTTGTTCAGCACGATCGGCAACGTGCCGCCGTTCAGGCCCGACTGCGCGCGCAGAATGCTCATCCATGCGCCGCTGCGCTTGCCCGGCCGGGCGAAGTTGTCGCCGATGAACACGCCGACCGGCTTGCCTTCGCTGTCGGCCACTTCCCACAGGCGGGCGTCGGCGTGATAAAGCGTCACGTCGTGGCGTTCCGTGAATCGCAAGCCGAACAGGCGCGAAGCGCAATCGAACATCGCCGCGACCATCGCGTCGAGTGAGAAGTACGGCTTGATTTGCGCATCGTCGATAGAAAAGCGCTTCTGACGCAGCTTCTCCGCGAGATACATCCAGTCCCACGCGGCGATCGGCGTAGGCTGACCGAGCTCGCGCGCGAGTTCCGTCAGCGCGGCACGATCTTCGCCGGCTTTGACGAGCGCAGGCTGCCACGCGCGCGTCAGCAGATCGTTCGCGGCCTGTGGCGTATGCGCCATGCGATCGGCGAGCCGGTAGTCGGCGTACGTCGCGTAACCGAGCAGCGACGCTTTCTCTTGCCGCAACGCAACGATGCGGGCCGCCACCGGGCGGTTGTCGCGCTCGCCGTCGTGCGCGCCGCGCTCCTTGCCGGCACGCCACACGCGCTCGCGCAGATCGCGCCGCTCGGAGAACGTCAGGAACGGCTCGGCCAGCGACGGCGCCAGCGTGATCGCATGCGTCCCGTCGGGCAACCCGCGCACACGGGCCGCTTCACGCGCGGATTCCAGCAACGATGGGGGCAGGCCGGCCAGTTCGTCGCCGCTCAGCGTCAGCGCGAATGCGGTTTCGTCGCCCAGAACGTTCTGACGAAATTGTGCAGCCAGGGCGGCCAATTGCTCCACGATTTCTGCAAAGCGCGCTTTGGCCTGCGGGGCGAGCGTCGCGCCCGCGCGCTCGAAATCCAGATAGAAGCGCTCGAGCAGACGCCGCTGCTCGGCCGTCAGCGCGAGCGACTCGCGCTCAGCGTAAACGCCCGCGACGCGCGCAAACAGCGCTTCGTGCTGATAGATCACGCTTTCGTGCGCGGCCAGACGCGGCGACCAGTCGCGCTCGACGGCTTGCAGCGCCGGCGACGTCGCGCTCGCCGCGAGGTTCTCGAACAGCACCGTCAAACGAAACAGCGTCTGCCCTGCGGCATCGATGGCCGCAATGGTGTTGTCGAACGTCGGCGCATCGCTCGCGTTCGCGATCGCATCGATCTCGTCCCGATGCTCGCGCATCGCCGCCTCGAACGCGGGCGGGAAGTGCTCGGGCACGATACGCGCAAACGGCGGCAGACCGTGAGGGTCGTTCCATGGCTCAAGTAACGGATTCATCGCATTCGAGGTCGTCATGTTTATTTTTGTTCAGCAAACGTTTGAATTAGCGGCGTTACAACAAGCTCGGCGTACCGACCCACATCAGTACGGCCTCGAGATCGCCGGTGTTTTCCCAACTGTGCTCGTCGGTCGCGTCATAGTGCGCCGAGTCGCCGGTACGAAACGAAAACGTCTTGCCCTTGAGCGTCAACGCAACGGTGCCCGACAGCACGTACCAGAACTGCTCGCCCGCGCGCGTCGCGACTTCGGCGAGCTTTTGCCCTGCCGGCATGCGCACGAGCAGCGCCTCCATGCGCCCGCCGTCGAACACCTGCGTCAGGCGCGCGAACAAGTTGCCGGCATCGGCAAAGCCGAAGAACGCAAGCTGATCGCCGCGCGCGATGTAGCGCCCCTCGCGCGGCGCCTCGAGCAGGTACTGAAGGTCGACGCCAAGCACGCGCGCGATCGCCATCAACGTCGCGAGCGACGGCCGCGCGAGCCCGCGCTCCACTTGCGACAGGAACGGCGTGGAGATGCCCGCGCACGCGGCAGTCTCGTCGAGCGTCAGCAACAAGCGCTGACGCAACGACCGAATCTTCGAGCCGAGCACCGTGGCTGGCCGATCCTGGTCGAGCCACGAGCCTCGTTCGTAAGTCTTGCGATGCCGCGTCATACTGCCATCCATCATGAGCGCTCCGTCTCGGTATCACGCAGGGCTTGATCGTCCAGCGCGCGGCCAGCCGGCCCGGCCGACGTCGGGGTCGTGTCGCCATGCTTGTCGCCGCTGGCCGCTGCCGGCCGGCGCCGTTCAGTCAATCGCATCACGACGTAGAACGCGATGGGCGTGAACACCAGGCCCAGCGCGGTCGCGGCAATCACGCCACCGAACACGCCGGTGCCGATCGAGTGCCGGCTTTCGGCGCCGCCGCCCGTCGAGAACACGAGCGGCACGACGCCAAGCAGGAATGCGGCCGACGTCATCACGATGGGCCGGAAGCGCATCGCGCACGCCTGCACGACCGCGTCAGCCAACGCCACGCCGCGTGTGCGCAGATCGCGCGCGAATTGCACGATCAAAATGGCGTTCTTGCCAGCCAGGCCGATCACCGTCACGAGGCCGATCTTGAAGTAGATGTCGTTCGGCATGTCGCGGATGAGCATCGCGGCCACGGCCCCGATCATGCCGAGCGGGACGACGACCAGCACCGACAGCGGCACGGTCCAGCTCTCGTATAGCGCCGCGAGCGCCATGAATACGGCGAGCAGCGACAGCCCGATCAGCAGCGGCGTCTGGCGCGCGGCCAGCGTTTCGGCCAGCGACGCATCGGCCCAGTCGTAGGCGAAGCCCTCCGGCAATTGCGCGGCGAGCCGCTCCATCTCGGCCATTGCCGCGCCCGAGCTGTAGCCCTTCGCGGCGCGGCCGTTCAGATCGAGCGCCGGATAACCGTTGTAGCGCTGCACGATGATGGGGCCACGGCTCCAGTGCAGCGACGCAAAAGCCGAGAACGGCACCATCTTGTTGCTCGCATTGCGCACCGACAGCTTCATCAGGTCGGCATCGGTCATGCGCGTGGGCGCGTCGGCGCCGACCAGGACGCGCAACATGCGCCCGCCAGCGGGGAAGTCGTCGATGTAGGACATGCCGAACGTGTTGCCGAGCACGTCCTGAATCGCATCGAACGATACGTCCATCGCATAGGCTTTCGCGCGGTCGATCTCGAGCGTCACCCGCGGCGCGTCGGGCAGCGTTTCCGAATGCACGTCGGCCAGGATGGGATCGTGCTCGGCCAGTCGAAGCAGCTGCTCGCGCGCGGCATCGAGCGCATCCTTGCCGAGCCCGCCACGATCCTCGAGATGGAACGTAAAGCCTTCGGAGTGACCGAGGCCCGGCACCGATGGCGGCAACTGCGCGAACACCTGGCCCTCGTCGATCTTGGAGAACGCTTCGTTGAGCCGGTCGCGCAGCGTCTGGGCGTCGATGTCGCGATGGCCCCAGTCCTTCAAGTCGATGAATGCCATCCCGACGTTCTGCCCTTGGCCGATGAAGCTCCAGCCGATCACCGTCGTCGCGTTCTCGATCGACGGCTGTTCGTGCAAGATCTTCTCGACCTTCTGCACCACGGCGAACGTGCGCTGCTGCGACGCACCGGGCGGCAGAATGACCATGACCATCACCTGGCCTTGGTCTTCGGTAGGCAGAAAGCCGCTCGGCAGCGACTGATACATGAACGTGCCCGCGACCACGAGCGCGACGTGCACGGCGAATACGCGCGCCGGGCGCCGCAACAATCGCTCGACGAACCCGCGATAGCGCACCGAGGTGCGATCGAAGCCAGCCAGAAAACGCCCGACCAGGCCGGTCGCATGGTGGGCGTCGGCGGCTGGCGGCTTCAGCAGGCTCGCGCATAGCGCGGGCGCGAGCGACAGCGCCATGAAGGCCGACACGAGAATGGCCGAGATCATCGCGATCGAGAACTGCCGATAGATGCCGCCCACGCCGCCCGTGAAGAACGCCATCGGCACGAACACGGCGATCAGCACCGCCGTCACGCCGACGATGGCCCCGCCGATCTGCGCCATCGCCTTGCGCGTCGCTTCGCGCGCGGGCAAGCCTTCGTCGCGCATGATGCGCTCGATGTTCTCGACGACGACGATCGCATCGTCGACGAGAATGCCGATCGCCAGCACGAGGCCGAACAGCGTAAAGACGTTGATCGAGAGCCCGAACGTGTACATCGCGACGAACGCGCCCATCAGCGCCACCGGAATCACGACGGTCGGCACGAGCGTGTAGCGCAAGTCGCGCAGGAACAGCCACATCACGCAGAACACGAGCACGATCGCCTCGATCAGCGTGATCATGACTTCGCTGATCGCGATCTTCACGAAGTGGGCGCCGTCGTACGGAATCTGGACATCGATACCGGGCGGCAGCGACTTCTTGAGCGCGGCCACCCGCGCGTGAATCGCATTCGACGTTTCGAGTGCGTTGCCGAGCGGGCCCAGTTGGATACCGACCGTCGCCGCGTTCTTGCCGTTCAGGCGCGACCAGAACGTGTAGCTATCGCGGCCGAGCTCGACGCGCGCGACGTCGCCGATGCGCACGACCGAACCATCGGGCAGCGCCTTCAGCACGATTTGCGCGAACTCGGCCGGCGTACGCAGCTGGCCGCGCACGCTGACCGACGCGGTCAGCACCTGACCGTTGACGGCAGGCGCATCGCCGAGCGTGCCGGCCGTCACGGTCGTGTTCTGCGCGCGGATAGCGGCTGCGACGTCGGCTGGCGCCAGATTGAACTCGCGCAGCTTGACCGGATCGAGCCAGATGCGCATCGCTTCGTCCGCATCCCACAGCTCGGCGGCGCCGACGCCCGGCGTGCGCTTGAGCTCGCGCAGCAGATAGCGGTTCAGGTAATCGCTGAGCGCCGTCGAATCGCGCGTGCCGTCGGTCGAGACCATCGACACGAGCATCAGGAACGTGTTGGTGGCCTTGAACACGCTGATGCCTTGCTGCACGACCGCCTGCGGCAAGCGCGGCTCGATCTGCTTGAGCCGGTTCTGCACGTCGACCATCGCGAGATCCGGGCTGGTACCCGGCGTGAACGTGACGTCGATTTCGAGGTTGCCGAGCGCATCGCTCGTCGTTTCGTAATATTGGAGCCCGTCGGCACCGTCGAGGCTTTGCTCGACGAGACTCGCTACGTCGCTGTCGACGGCTTCGGCCGATGCGCCCGGATAAGTCGCGGAGATGACGATGCGCGGCGGGGAAAGGTGCGGATACTGCGACACCGGCAGCATCGGCACGGCCAGCGCGCCGGCGACGATGATCGCGAGGGCGACGATCCAGGCGAAGACGGGGCGGTCGATGAAAAATGATGGCACGCGGGTGTCCTCACAGTGAAGCGAACGCCGGCGCGTCGACCAGGCGGGCCAGGTGCAGCACGTCGGCGAGCTCGCCGTCCCGCACTGCGTAGGCGCGCGAGTAGCCTTCGTCGGCGAACCCGAACTTGCGATACAGCGCGATCGCGCGCGCATTGTCAGCGAAGACGGTCAACTCGAGACGGCGCAAGCCGAGCTGACGGTCGGCGCAATCGATCATCGCGTGCATGAGCGCGGTGCCAATGCCACGGTCGACGTAAGCGTCGTGCACGCTGAGCGCGACGTTCCCGCAATGCGAGCGGCGCGGCTTATGGACGAGCAACGTCCCATGACCGACGATGTCACCGTCGATCGTCGCGCACAGGCGCACACTGCGCTCGCTCGAGCCCTTCTCGCGCTCGGTCAGCGTCGAAGCCAGCACATACGGCTGGATGAGCGTGCCATGACGCACGCCGGGCAGGTTCATCAGCTGGGCGATCGCCTCCCCGTCGAACGATTCGCGCGGGCGAATCTCGAAGCGCGACCCTTCCTGTTCGATCGATTGCGTGGCGTTCATCGTGCAGGCGCTCCGAAGGGAATGGCATCGCGCAGGCGTGCCATCAGATACATGTCGACGAGCGCGCCATCGCGCACGACGCTGCCGCGTTGCCGTGCCTCGATCTCGAACCCGAAGCGCTGATACAGGCCGACCGCACGCGCGTTGTCGACGAATACTTGCAGCTCGAGCCGGCGCAAGCCCAGCCAGTTGTCGGCGATGTCGATGAGCTCGACCATGAGCCGCTTGCCGATGCCGCGACCCTGCCATGCCTCGTGCACGCTCATGCCTATCACGGCCGTGTGCGCGCGGCGCATCCGGCCCGGCTGAAGCTCGGCCGTGCCGACGAGCGTCTCGCCCACCACCGCGCCCAGCACGATCGCGGGCGGCCCGATACGCGCGAGCCAGTCGCGCCGGTCGTCGAGCGACCGGTGCGGCATATGCGGGTTCGCCTGCGCGAACAAGCCCGGCTGCTCCTGTAACGCGTGATACTGCTCCGCGTCGGACGCACGCAGCGGCCGGAGCAGCAACCCCTCAGGCAAAGATTCGGTTTTTATCGTTGTTGTTTCGGTCATGCGTTCAGAGTGTGAGTTCGAACGATCGCGCGAGCATGCCCGGCAATCGCATCCCTCCGGTCGCACGCTCGCCCCACGTCGAATCGCTGAGCAACAGCTCGGGCTCCGCATCGAGTCTCTCGAGCTCATCGCCAAGCAGACGGTACAGGCTGTCGTCGAAGCGCATGGCATCGACGGGCGCGACGATCTTGCCGCCCTCGACCCAAAACGTCGCGAAGCGCGTCATGCCCGTCAGGCGGCAATTCATGCGATCCGAGTAGTTCACATACCATAGATTGCCGACATACAGCCCCGAATCGAGCACGCTGAGCACATCGTCCGCCGCCAGATCGCCGCCCGCCATCGAGAGTGTCGTGACGATCTCTTCGGACAGCGCGCCGTTCGGCTTGAAGCCGTATTCGCGGGCGCTGCGCGCGTCGGTCAACCGTTCCACGCTACGCCCCGCCTGCACGAGCGGTACGCTTTCTCGTAGGTAGCCGTCATCGTTGAAGCCCGGCGTAATGCCAAGGCTCAGGTCTTCGGTCAGCGTCACGCGCGGATCGAGCGCAACCTGGCCGACGTGGAGCTTGTACAGCTCGCTGCGCGAAGCGGCCTGCTGACGCGCCGAAAAACCCTGCCACCCAACCGTTCCGAGCAACTCCTGCATCGCGGCCGGCGCCAGATAGGCGCGATAGCGGCCAGGCCCGAGCACATGCGGCGCACGTCCGAGCACGGGCAGGCGCTGAGCGGCTTGCTCGACCTTGCGCGCGAACGTGTCATCGCTCCACGCATCCCCCGTGTACACGCTCTTGATCGCGCGACCGCTGCGGTCGTAGAGCGACCAGCTGAAATTGAAGTTGGCCACCTCGTACCAGCCGCGGCTGCCGCTCGACGACGCGAAGCCGCGCATGATCGTGCCGCCCGCATAGAACCCGACGAAGTCGAGCCCGCGCGCGCATTCGGCCACCGTCCGCACGAGCGCGTGCGGCTCGGGCAAGACACCCGCGCGCCGCGTCGACTGCGTCCATTGCGAACGGTCGAACAAGAGGTGGGGATCGTCGGGCGCATCGCGCAAGCTGTCGCGCAGCGTCGCGAGCGCCTCGGTCACGTCGCGCAGATCGGCGACGGCGTCGCCGCCCAACGTCAGCGTCGAGTAGGCCTGCCGCGCGCCGTCGACGAGCCGCAGCGTCAGCTTGCCCTGCGACACGCTGCCGATCTGGCGCACCTTGCCTTCGTTGAAGCGAATGAACTCCGACTCCTCGGCCGACAACGACAGCAGCATCGTCTCCTCGCCCGAGCGCATGCGCTCGATCGCATCGGCGAGCCACGAGAAGTGTTGCTGCCAATCGGGGCTGGTCGCGATGGGCACAGCCTCTCCCGTGCGATTCGATGAATCCATCATGCCCCTCCGAATACGTCGACGTTGGCAAACACGCACGCGGGCGACGCATGGCCCACACGGATGATCTGCGAGGGCTCGCCCTTGCCGCAAAACGGCGTGCCGTAGATTTCGCGCGTCGTGTCGTTGCCGACGGCCTTCAGGCTGCGCCAAAAGCTCGCCGAGATGCCGCGATAGTTGGGTTGCTTGACGACTTGCGTGAGCTTGCCGTTCTCGATCAGTTGGCCGAACTCGCAGCCGAACTGGAATTTGTTGCGATGATCGTCGATCGACCACGACGTATTCGAGCGCATCAGGATGCCGTGCTCGATGCCGGCGATGAGCTCGTCGAGCGAGCTCGCGCCCGGCTCGATGTTCAGGTTCGCCATGCGATCGATCGGTGGACGGTTCCAGTTCGATGCGCGCGATGCGGCCACGCCCGACAATTGGGCGCGCTGCTGTGACAGCGTGCCGCCGAGCGGCCGTTCGAGTATGCCGTCGCGGATCAGATAGTGTTTGCGCGCCTGTGCGCCGTCGTCGTCGAACGCATAGGTCGCGGCTTCTTCGAGCAGTTCGGGATCGAACGTGACGTTCAAGAGCTCAGAGCCGTAGCGGTAATTGCCGAACATCTCGGGCTTCACGAAGCTCCAACCGGCGAAGTTGCGCTCGTCGCCGAGAATGCGGTCGAGCTCGAGCGGATGACCGATCGACTCGTGGATTTGCAGCATCATCTGATCGGGCATCAACAGCAGATCGCGCCGGCCCGACGGGCAATTCGGCGCGGCCAGCAGCTGCAATGCCTCGTCGGCCACACGCGCTCCCGCGCCGTCGAAGCCGTGACGCGCAAGGATCTCGAGGCCGCCCTGCCCGAGCAGGCCATGGCCCCCGCCCAGCGAGCGCACCTGTGTGTCGCCGCGCGCGTGCGCGGCCACGCTCAAATACGGCTTCAGGAAACGAAAACGTTGCGTGATGCGCACGCCGTCGCTCGTCAAATACAGCTGATCGGTGTGCGTGATCTGCACGCTTGCCGTGCGTTCGACGATGCGCTCGTCGATGCGGGCGCTCGCGCATTCGTGGGCGAGGCGGTCGAGCCATTCGCCGCGCGTAGGCAGCGCGCGCTCGGCATGCGGCGACACGTAATCGCCACTCGTGGCCGGACGCGCGACGAGACGCTGATCGATCAGCGACACGCGAGCGGCGGCCCGCGCGCGTTCGCCCGCTCGTGCGAGCGCGGCTTGCAGGCCGGACGGTGAGAGGTCGGCCGTCGCCGCGTAGCCGGCACCGGCACCACACCAGGCCGTCAACATGGCGCCGCGATCGCGCAGCGTGGTGAACGGCTGAGCCACGTCGTTGCGCACGACGTGGTCCTCGATGCGCTCATCGACGATCCGTAGCGACCAGAAATCCGCTTCGCTCGTCAGCCCCGCTGCAGCTTCACTCCACCGCTCATCGATCATGCAAGCTCCTCACGCGTATCGGCTTCCGGCATCTGCATCGACGCAGCGAGCAACGACTGCGTATACGGATGCGACGGAGCCTGCAGCACCTGCAGCGTATCGCCGGATTCGACGATGCGCCCCGACTTCATCACGACGACGCGGTGCGCCATCGCGCGCATCACGGCCAGATCGTGCGTGATGAACAGATAGCTGAGGCCGTACTTCTTTTGCAGACGCGTGAGCAGGCCCAGCACTTGTTGCTGAACGGACACGTCGAGCGCACTCGTCGGCTCGTCGAGCACCAGCAGTTCGGGCTCGACCGCCAACGCGCGTGCGATCGCAATACGCTGCCGCTGACCGCCCGAAAACTCGTGCGGATAGCGCAGCAGCGCATCGGCCGGCAACCCGACCTCTTCGAGCAGCTCGGCCACTCGCGCGCTGCGCGCTTTCGCGTCGAGCGAAGGCTTGTGCACGCGCAGCCCCTCGCCGACGATCTGCTCGATCGTCATGCGCGGCGACAACGAACCGAACGGATCCTGAAACACCACCTGCATGCGGGCGCAGAGCGCGCACCATTCCGCGCTGGACGCACGGAACGACGCGAGCGAGCGGCCCCCGATCTTCACCTCGCCGGCCGCAGCGCGCTGCAAGCCCAGCACGGTCGATGCCATCGTCGACTTGCCCGAGCCCGACTCGCCGACGATGCCGACCGTCTCGCCACGGCGCAGCGTCAAGTCGACGTCTTGTACGGCGCGGAACTTCGCGCTGCCGAACAGGCCACGCACGCCCTTGACGCTCATGCGGTAATCGACGGCCAGCCCTTTGATGTCCAACACGTTCGGCGCCGTTGCCGGCACGGGATCGATGTTGCGGCGCGGTTCGCTATCGAGCAGGCGCTGCGTATACGGGTGCTGCGGGTTCGTGAAGAGCGCTTCGGTCGTATTCGTTTCGACGAGCACGCCCTTCTCCATCACGGCCACGCGCTGCGCGAAGCGTCGCACGAGGTTGAGGTCGTGCGTGATCAACAGCACGGCCATGCCACGGTCAGCGGCTTCCTGCTCTTGCAGGCCGATCAGCAAGTCGACGATCTGCTGGCGCACGGTCACGTCGAGCGCCGTGGTGGGCTCGTCGGCGAGCAGCAGGCGCGGACGGCACGCCAGCGCCATCGCGATCATCGCGCGTTGACGCTGACCGCCCGAAAGCTGATGCGGGAAGCTGTCGATGCGTCGCTCCGGCTCGGGAATGCCCGTGCGCCGCAGCAGTTCGATACCGCGCGCACGCGCGGCGTTGGGCCGCAAGCCTTCATGCAGCCGCAGGCTTTCGGCGATCTGCTTGCCGATCGTGTACAGCGGATTGAGCGCCGTCATCGGCTCTTGGAACACCATCGCGATATCGGCGCCGCGCACGCCGCGCATCTGCTGTTCGCTCTTGCTCAGCAGGTCTTCGCCGTCGAACATGATGCGGCCCGCGTACTTCGCATGTTGCACGAGACGCAGGATCGACAGCGCGGTCACGCTCTTGCCCGAGCCTGACTCGCCGACCAGCGCGACACGCTCGCCGCGGCTGACCGCTAGATTCAGATCGCGCACGACCGATTTATCGCCGAAACCGATCGACAAGTCCTCGATCCGCAGCAGGGGCTGATTGTTGCTCATCACTTCGCCCCTCCGAAGGCCGAACCACGGTTGCGCGTATCGAGCGCGTTACGCAAGGCGTCGCCCATGAACGTCAGCAGCAGCAGCGTGATGACGAGCGCGGAGAACGCCGAAATCGAAATCCACCAGGCATCGAGGTTGTTCTTGCCTTCTTGCAGCAGCTCGCCGAGGCTCGGCGTCGGCGCCGGGACGCCAAGGCCGAGGAAGTCGAGACTGGTGAGCGACAAAATCGCCGCGCTCATGCGGAACGGCAGGAACGTGATGACGGGCGTGAGACTGTTGGGCAACACATGGCGCCAGATGATCTGCCAGTTCGACAGACCCATCGTGCGCGCCGCCTTCACATAGTCGAGCGAGCGGTTGCGCAGGAACTCGGCCCGCACGTAGTCGGACAGCACGAGCCAGCCGAACATCGACAGCAGGATGAACAGCAGCCACAACGTCGGTTCGAAGATCGACGCGAAAATGATCAAGAGGTACAGGTCCGGCATCGACGCCCAGATCTCGATCAGGCGCTGCCCGATGAGGTCGGTGCGTCCGCCGTAGAAGCCCTGTATCGCCCCCGTCAGCACACCGAACACGACGCCCGATATCGTCAACGCGAACGCCATCAGCACCGAGACGCGGAAGCCGTACAACAGCCGGGACAGCACGTCACGCCCGAACTGATCGGTGCCGAGCCAGTTTGCCGACGACGGCGGCGCCGGAAACGGCCGCACGGCGAAGTAGTCGATCGTGTCGTAGTAGTTGTGGTTGAACGGATAGATCGCGAAGTTGCCGTTCGATTCGATGCGCGAACGGATATACGGATCGAGGTAGTTCGTCTTGGCGGGGAAGTCGCCACCGAACTGTGTCTCCGGATACTCCTTCACGATCGGAAAGTAGTAGTGGCCTTCGTAGCGCACGACGAGCGGCTTGTCGTTGGCGATCAGCTCGCCGGCGAGGCTCACCACGAACAGCACGACGAAGAGCACGAGGCTCCAGTAGCCCAGGCGCTCGCGCTTGAAGCGCAGCCAGGTACGCCGCCACGGCGAAATCGACGCCGCCGGTGCAGCGGTGGCCGGCTTAGCGGTCCATGCGCTCGAATTGGATGCGGGGGTCGACGAGGACATAGCAGACGTCAGCAATAAGTTTGGTAACGAGACCGATCAAGGTGAACAGGAACAGCGAGCCGAGCACTACGGGGTAGTCGCGGCGAATCACCGAGTCGTACGAGAGTTGGCCCATGCCGTCGAGCGAGAACAGCGTCTCGATCAGCAGGTTGCCGTTCAGGAACGCGCCGACGAATGCTGTCGGCAAACCCGTCAGCAGCGGAATCGCGGCATTGCGCAGCACGTGCTTCCACAGCACGTCGCGCTCGGGCGCCCCCTTGGCACGCGCCGTCAGCACGTATTGACGGCCGATCTCCTCGAGGAACGTGTTCTTCGTGAGGATCGTGACGATCGCAAAGTTGCCGACCACCGATGCCGTCACGGGCAACACCATGTGCCACAGATAGTCGAGCAGCTTGCCGATCGTGCTGAGATCGTCGAAGTTGTCCGACGTCAGCCCGCGCATCGGGAACACCTGCCAGAACGTGCCGCCGCCGAACAGCATCAGCAGCAGCACGCCGAGCACGAAGCCCGGGATCGCGTAGCCGATCAGCACCAGTACGCTCGTGACCGTGTCGAAGCGGGTGCCGTTACGCACCGCCTTCGCGATCCCGAGCGGCACCGATACGGCGTACGTCAATATCACCGTCCATAGCCCCAATGAGATCGACACAGGCAGCTTGTCCTTGATGACCTGCCAGACGCTCTCGTGCTGGAAGTACGACTGACCGAGGTCGAACGTCGCGTAGTTCTTCATCATCAGGAAGTAGCGCGTGAGCGGCGGCTTGTCGAAGCCGAACTGCTTCTTGATCTGCTCGATCTGCTGCGGATCGACGCCCTGGCTGCCGTGGTAGCCGCCGCCACCGCCGCCGCCATCGCCGCCGCCACCGTGCTGCGCGCCGTGGCGCATCAGCATCACCATCTGCTCGACCGGTCCGCCCGGTACGAACTGCGTGACGACGAAAGTCAGCGTGATGACCCCGATCAGTGTCGGGATCATCAGCAGCAGACGTCTGAGAATGTAAGCAAGCATGGCACTCCTCAATGCGCTGCGGTTGCGGAAGCGGCTGGCTCAGCCGCCGTCTGCGTCTTCGGTGCCGCCTGCGGAGCGCCTGCGCTCGCGCCCTGCGGCTTGCGGTACCAGTAATCGATCACCCAGTCCTCGTACTGATACGAATCAGGCACAACCGCCGGAAATCCGAGCGACGTCTTGTAGCCGATGCGCGCGTGCGGCATGTAGTACTGCGGCACGAGGTAATACTCGTTGATCAGCACGCGGTCGAGCGCATGGGTGGCCGTCTCCAGATCGTCGAGCGTGGTCGCCGAGATCGCCGTTTTCACGAGCGAGTCGACGGCCTTCGAGCGGATGCCCGAGTAGTTCTCCGAACCGACTTCCGACGCCGCCTGGCTCGTGAAGCGGCGCACGAGCTCGATGCCAGGAATCGTGACAGGCGGATAGATGAACGTCGTCATGTCGTACTCGAAGTTGTCGAGCCGCTTCTGATAGAGCGCCGAGTCGAGCTCGCGCAGATGCGCCTGGATGCCGAGCGTCTGCAGCGCCTGCGTGTACGGCACGATCAGGCGATCCATGCCGGGCTCGTCGTCCATGATCTCGATCGTCATCGCGTTGCCGTCGGCATCGCGCAGCGCGCCGTCGCGGTAGTGCCAGCCCGCTTCGCCAAGCAGCCGGCGCGCTTCGCGCAGGTTCGCGCGCTGCGAGCTCGGCGCCAGCGTGCTCGGCGACTTCACCATCGGCCCGAAAACTTCGGACGGCAGTTCCTTGCGGTACGGCTCGAGCAGCTGGAGCTCCTTGTCGCTCGGCATGCCCTTGGCGGCAAACGGACTGTCGTCCCAGAAGCTGTTCAGACGCACGTACTGGCCGTAAAACATCATCCGGTTCATCCAGTCGTAGTCGAACGCGAGGGCCAGTGCATGACGGACGCGACGGTCCTTGAACTGCGACTTGCGCGTGTTGATCAGGAAGCCCTGCATCTGCGCCGGGCCATCGTTCCACACGCCCTTCGTGATGAGGCCCGACTTGAAGTTCTTGCCCACGTACTTGCGCGCCCACTGCGTCGAGCTGTATTCGACGTGCGCATCGGCATCGCCGGCCTTCAGCGCCTCGAGCATCGTGTACTGATCGAGGTACAGCTTGAACTTCACGCGCTCGAAGTGGAACATGCCGCGTCGCGAGGGCAGGTTCGCTGCCCAGTAGTTCGGGTTGCGGCGATAAATGATCTCTTTGTTGTTCTTGCGCGATTCGATCAGGTACGGGCTGCTCGCGATCGGCGGATCGACGGCGAGCTGATCGAACGGTACACGTTTGCCGTCTGAGCGCATCCCCCACTTCTGCGAGAACACCGGGATATCGCCTGCCACCAGCGGGGCGACACGTGACGCATCGGCAAAGTCGAAGCGCACAGTATGGCGATCGACCACCGTGGCGCGTTTGATGACGGAGAATTGCGACCCGAAGACCGGCGACGCCTGCTGGCTCTTGAGCGTATCGAGCGAGTATTTGACGTCGGCTGCGGTGATCGGATCGCCGTTCGAGAAACGCGCGGCAGGATTGATGTGGAACGTCGCCGACAGGTTGTCAGGCGCCACTTCGACATCGTCGGCAATCAGCGGATATTCGGAGGCGAGCTCATCCCAGCTGCGCTGCATCAGCGTGTCGAACATCAGGTTCTGGATGTCCGGCGCTGCCGAGCCGCGCACGATGAACGGATTCAGCGAATCGTAGCTTTGCGCCTGATTGTAGTTCTCGAAGTTCAGGTCGCCCGTTCGCGGCGCATTAGGGTCCGCGTAGTCGAAATGCGTGAAATTCGCCGGATACTTCGGCTCCCCGAATTGCGCGATGCCTGGCTTCGCGTGCACGGGCAAGGCCAGCGCGACACCGAGCGTCGTCGCGAGCAGCAGGCGAAACGTGACTGGTCTCATTTTCTATGTGCGTGAGGGCGCATACCGGTTCACGCGATGCATGACCGGTATGCCGTTCATCGGATCGATGATGAGGGAGCGGGCGCTCAGGCGCCTGGGTTCATGCGCCGCACGGTGCGGCCCATGACGCAGGCGTGTTCGCCCGCCCGATCATTTCGACGCAACCAGCAGCCAGAGCCGCGCGAGATCGGCCGCGCCGTCCGTGCCCTTGACCGCGCGGAACGCCTGTACGGCGCGCGTCTTCTGGCCAGCCACGTAATACGCGATGCCCAGGTGCAGCTGCGCCTCGTCGGGATGGTCGAGCCCGCCCTTAGCGATAGCCGCTTCCATCATCGCGAGACCGTCTTTGGCCTGCCCTGCGTAGACCTTGTTGAAGCCCTGGTCGATCGCCGGGATGGGTACGCCATTGCTGTCGGTCGCGCCACCTTGCGCACGCTTGGCCGCGAGCGCCTGCAAGCGCTTCTCGCGATCAGCCTGTGCATCGTGTCCGAGCACGCCCGACGTGAAGCCCTGGTCGATGACTTGCTTGGCCTCGGCCGTCGTACCGGCGACGATCGAGAGCTGCGTCATCTCCATGTAGTCGTCAGCCGTCGCGAGCGAGCCCATCGTACGGCGCAGGCGATACGTGTCGACGTCGAGACGCGACGAGTAACCCGGCTTGTTGCGAATCGCGTGGAACAGGTCGTCCCAGTACGACTGCTTCGGGTGATAGGCGACGAGCTTCTCGAGTGCGCCGCGATAAGCCGTGTCGTCCTTGTTGCGTTGCGCGCAGGTGGCGAGCAATTGCAGGTTCGACTCGTCGGGGGCACGTCCGCCGCGCACTTCGGCATCGGCGCTGCTCTTGAGCAGACCCACGACGTTGCCGCAGTCGTTCGACAGGTAGTACGACTGCACGAGCAGCGTACGCATCTGCGGATCGCCGCCGCCGGCCTTCTGATAGCGCTGTGCGACCTGAATCGCACGTGCGTAGTTGTGCTGCTGGAAGTACACGCCGGCCAGGGTGGCCGTCACGCGCTGCTCGTCCTCGCCTTTGAGCTGACCCGAGCCCAGCAGCGTCTCGTACGCTTGCGCGGCCGTGCCCGTTTCACCGGCGGCCATCGCAGCCGCGCCGCGCATTTCCTCGACCATGTAGGTCTCGTACGGCGTTTTGCCCGGCACTGCCGCGGCCTGCGCGATCTTGCCGAGCGCATCCTTGTACTTGTGAGCCCGGTACAGATCCTGAGCCGCATTCAGCGGCTTGGCCACATCCGGGCGCAGCGTGTCCGCGGCATACGTGGTGGCCGGCGCGGCAGCGAGCATGAAGAGCCCGCTCGCGACGGCCGCGAACGCGGCCTGCTTGAAGCGTCGATGGATCGTTCGCATTGCGACTTCCTTATTGCATGTACTGCTCATTGCCGATCAACCCGATCTTGGTCGCGCCGACGCGCTCTGCCGCGGCCATCACGGCAGCCACATCCTTGTACGGCACGAGCTTGTTCGGGCGCAGGTGAATCTCCGCCTGTACGGGCTCGGCCGCCACTTGTGCGAGCTTGGCCTCGAGTGCGGCCTGGCCCGGCACGACGACGCCGTTCCACATCATCGTGCCGTCGAAGTCGATGTCGATCTGCACGACTTCAGGCTGCACCAGCGGCGGCGGCGGATTGCCGACCGGCAGATTCATCTTGACCGCGTGCATCTGGATCGGGATCGTGATGATCAGCATGATCAAGAGCACCAGCATCACGTCGATAAGCGGCGTGGTGTTGATGTCGACCATCACTTCTGGTTCGCTGCCACCGCCCGAAGATACGTTCATCCCCATATTGGACTCCTGTCGATCAGAGTTAGCGCTTTAGCGCTTACTCTGATCCCATGCTGCGGCTGATTGGAGTTAGCGCTTTAGCGCTTACTCCAATCCCGCAGCGGTCGACCAGGTTTAGCGCTTTAACGCTCACCCTGGTCCCACACAAAGCTAGCCGCCGCGCGCCGGCGGCTCCGTGATAAATGACACCTTGGCGATGCCGGCACGCTCGCACGCCGTAATGACGCGGCCGATGAATTCATAGCGCGTGCTCTGATCGCCACGCACGTGAACCTCCGGCTGCGGCAACTGGACCGAGACGGTCTTGAGCCGCGTCAACAACGTCGGTGCATCCACGTGCTGCTCGTTCCAGAAGAAGTCGCCATCGCGGTTGACCGCGATCTCGATGCTCTTCGGGGTCGTCTGCAGCGGCATCACCGTTTCCTTCGGCAATTGCAGCGGCACTGTATGCGTGACGACCGGGATCGTGATCAAGAAGATGATCAACAGCACCAGCATGACGTCGACGAGCGGCGTCGTATTGATGGCGGAGATGACCTCGTCTTCGTCGCCGTCCCCTCCAACGCTCATAGCCATGACGAACCTCTCTTACTTGATGACGGGGTTACTTACTGCACGAGCGAAGCGGCACGGTTGTTGCTGCGAGCCGGGCGCTTGCTGCCTGCGAGCAGCACGGTGTGCAGTTGGGCGCCGAAGCCACGCACACGCTCCATCACCGACTTGTTACGGCGAACCAGGAAGTTGTAGCCGAGCACCGCCGGAACGGCCACTGCCAGACCGATTGCGGTCATGATCAGCGCCTCGCCCACCGGGCCTGCGACCTTGTCGATCGAGGCCTGGCCTGCGATACCGATGGCCGTCAGTGCGTGATAGATGCCCCACACCGTACCGAACAGGCCCACGAACGGTGCCGTCGAACCGACCGTACCCAGGAATGCGAGGCCGTCTTGCAGACGGTTCGACACGTTGGTGATCGCGCGCTCGACCGAGACGTCGATCCAGGTGTTGCGGTCGACGGCTTCGAGCAGCGCTTCGTCGTGATGCTCGCCGGCTTCGATCGCGGTTTCGGCGATGAAGCGGAACGGCGATTGCTCGTCGAGCTTCTTCGCGCCGTCTGCGAGCGTCGGTGCGTTCCACAGGTTTTCGTCGGCGTGCTTCGCGCGACGGTTGGCACGGAATTGTTCAAAGAACTTGGTGATCATGATGTACCAGCTGCCCATCGACATAATCACCAGCAGGATCAGCACGAAACGCGCCACGAAGTCGCCGTTCTTCCACAGTGCGCCGAGACCGTACGGATTGTTGACGGTTTCGGTCGCAGCCGGTGCGGGCGGCGGCACGGGTTGATCGGCTGCGGGTGCGGCCGTTTGCGGCGCAGCCGTAGCGGGCGCCGAGGCGGTCGCGGTCGCGGCCGGCGCGCTCGCTTGAGCGAAGGCCACGTGCGGGGCGACGGTGCCCACGGCGGCGGCGGCGATCAACATGCTGGTTGCCAGTGCGGCGATAGAACGCTTTTTCATAATCTGCTCCAGTTCAAGTCCGTTGAACTTGTGAAATCTGATTAACCAATTGCTTCCGGTTGCTGCTGGACGTTGCTGTTCAATTCAAATTGAACGAGAACGGCACTTGCACCCGGACAGCTTGACCTTGGGCGATGCAATTGAATCGCTTGACCGCTTTGAAGGCGGCATCGTCGAGGCTGTCGTGATCGGACGACTTCGACACGCGCTCACCGGTAATGTGGCCTTGCGGATCAACCGTGAATTCGACGACGACTTCGCCGGTATCGCCGTTTTCCTGTGCTTCCTTAGGATAGGCGATAGAACCGCGAATCTGATCCGAATTCGGACACACGACGCCAACTTCCGTATGCACGACAGGGGCAGCCTTCGTGGGCGGCGCGGGCGGAGCCATCGGCGCCGATTGAACGGGCGTAGCCTGGTGCGTAATGGTGTTTTGCGGCGGCGCCTGCACCGGGACTTCGGGCGGCGGCACGAACGGCGGCGGCGGCGGCGCGAACTTCGGCGGCGGCAGCTGCACCGGCGGCATCGGCGGCGGGGGCGGAGGCTTCACCGGCTCGATGATCTTGGTTTCGATCGGATGCTGGATGACGTGCACGACCTTTGTTGCGAGGCCGTTCAGCAGTGCGTACACGAGCACGATGTGCAGTGCGATGACGACTGCGATACCGCCGAAGCGGCGTGCGGGATTCTGTTGCTTGCGCCCGAATTCTCGCGGACGTCCCGGTACGACGGGCCGAACTGCCGCCGCCGGAAAATTCCCTTCAGTTTTCATGCCCACCTTTGCTCCTCCTGGAGTACTTGAGGCACAGGAGACTTCCTCGGTCCATCTAGAACACGGGCTGCCGCTTCCCGTCGCTCCCTTGCCGGCGAGCGGCGGGAGCGGCGAACCCACTAACGACACACACTACATTTACAAAAAAAGCATTTAAAGCATCAGAACTTGTACGTCGCACCGACTTGGGCAAAACGACCGTAGTACGAGTAGAGCGACGTGTCGTAGCCTTGCGGGTTGTTCGCGTTCTGGTTGACCGGGTCGAACGGGGGCGGGCGATTGAAGATGTTGTTCACGCCACCGTAGATCGTCCAGTGCTTGAAGCCCGTGTAGCTCATGTAAATGTTGAACTGGCTGTACGACGACACGTGATCAGCAGCGCCCACTGGCACGGCCTGAGTCTGCGCATACGGCCCCGTGTACTGCCACGTCAGAGCGGCGTTCCACTTGTGGTAGTTCCAGGCCAGTTCCGTGTTGCCCTTCCAACGCGGGAAGCTCGCGCCGAACGGTTGGTTGATCGCGCCGTTGTTGCCGGCGAAATCGGACGTGACACCGCCCTGCGGCATCTTGAAGTGCCACACGTAAGCCCAGTCGCCCGACAGCGTGAACGTACCGATGCTCGTCGGCAACGCTTGGCGGAACGTACCTTCGAAGCCGTCCGTATCGAGGAACGCGAGGTTCTTGTACGGGGCGTCGACGAATGCAATCGACCCGTCGGAATTACGATGGACGATGTTCGGGTCGTTCGCGTTGATCAGGGTCTGGACGTCGTCCTGGCCGATCACGTTGTCGATATGGATCTTGTACCAATCGATACCGATATCGGTCGTGCGCGTCGGCGAGAGCTGGAACCCGATGTTGTAGTTCTTCGTGCGCTCGGGCTGCAGATTCTGGTTGCCGGCCTGAACGACTTCCCAGAAACCGGACTGCCCAGCCTGCGGGCTGCCGGCGAAGTTATCCTGCGCGTACTGAGCACCGAACGTTTGCGAATGCGCGTTCTCGATCATGGTCGGCGCGCGGAAACCGCGGTTGTACGAGCCGTACACCGTGAGCGCCTGGACCGGCTGATAACGCAGGGCGAAGCGCGGAGAATACGCGCCGCCGAAATCGCTATAGTGGTCGTATCGACCCGAGTGGCTGAATGTCAGGTGGCGGATGATCGGAATGTCGATCTGGTAGAACGCCGCCGCGACGTTGCGGCTCGCATTCACCGACTGGATGATCGCCGGCGCGCCCAGACCTTGGATGAAGGTTGTGGCCGGGCCGATGAATTCGCTCTGGTGCTCGAATTGAGCGCCGAGACCAAGGCCTACGTCACCCGTCGGCAGGTGGAACAGGTTCGGCGTCGACAGGTTCACATCGACCGTGTCGAGCTTCGAAATACCTTCGTAGTCCGCGGTCGTGAACAGCCCGTTCGTCGAGCCGGGCGCCGGATTGTTGAAGTTGAAGGTGCCGCCGCCGATGAGGCTCTGAAGCGCGGGCACATTCAGCACGTTGCCTTGCGTGTTGTCGACCGTGCTTTGCGAATGGCCGTACGCAGCAGACCAATCCCAATCGCTGCCGTTAGGCGTATGGAACGATCCCTTGACGCCACCAGCGGCTCGCCAGAAATTGGAGACCGTCTTGGTCGTTTGCACTTCCGGGAAGTGATAAACGAGCTTGGCCGGAACGCCGAACGGGTTCGACGGGTTGCTCGCCGGGATGACGTTGGAAATTACATTGACGCCACCGGTCGCCGGGTTGTACCCCAGCGTGGAGCCACCGAAGCCCGCTTGATAGCCGTTGATGTTGGTCGTGTTGCGGCTCTCCCACAAGTCCGCGAACGCCTGCATCTCATCGGTCAGCTTGAAATCCGCATGGACCTTGGCGCTCAGGCGCTCGCTCGACGGGACGATCGACGTGTTGTCCGCGCCGTTGAACGCGCAGATGGTGCCATCACGAGCGGACGTGGCGCTGTTGCTGGAGGCCGGCTTCACGCTGCCGCCGTACGGGCATCCGTTCAATGCTTGGACCGCGCCGGTGGTGGAGCCAGGTACGCGCCAGTACGAGACCGGTTGCGCCGAGAGGCCGCCCGGCTTGCCGAGGTAACTTTCGTTCTCCGTCAAGTCGCGGTCGCCGAGCGTCACGCCGTTTTCGCGGAAGTAGCTCGCGGCTGCCGTGACGTTGAAGCGATCGGCGTTGAGGTCGCCGAACCCGCCGACTGCGCTGAACTTGGTCGTGCCGAGGCCACCGCCGTTGTTGGTGGCGCCACCGTAGCTCGCATCAAGCGTCAAACCTTGGACGTTGCGCTTCGTGATGATGTTGACCACACCCGCGATAGCGTCGGAGCCGTATTGCGACACGGCGCCCGTCTTCACGATTTCGATGCGGTCGATGATGTTCAGCGGCAGCGAGTTCAGGTCGAAGAACGTATCCGTGCCGTTCGACGCAAATGCGTACGGCGCGACGCGCTGGCCATCGACCATCACGAGCGTGTACTTCATGCTCAGGCCACGCAGCGCAAGGCCTGCACCGCCGGCGGAGAAGTTGTTCTGCGTGCTTTCGCTCCAGCTGCTCGCCGAGTTGGCCGATGCACCGCGCAGGAAGTCGGAGACGTTCGTGTAGCCGGCCTCCTCGATGTCCTTTGCCTTGAACGTTTGAACCTGGTTGAAGCCAACCTTGTCTGCACTGCGGATCAGGGAACCCGTCACCTCGAAGCGCTTGAGCTGCTGGACGTTGTCGCCTTTGGCAGCCGCCTTGGTAGCGGTGCCTGCAGCGGCAGCAGGAGCCGCCGCCGTTTGCGTTTCATTCGACTGCGCCGTAGCGGCGGCCGACGAATTCGTGTTGCCCGTCGCGGCGGGCTGGCTTTGCGCGAAAGCCGAAGTGCCCAGTACTGCCGTCAACGCCATCTCAGCCCAAACTATCTTTCTTATGGCCGATCCTAAAGCCTTTTGTCTCATTTTTTCCCTTCTCTCGTCAGTGAAGGCCAGCTGTACGCGAAAGGTTTGGCATCCCCTCGCTCGCGGCACCCCTGTACCGCGCGTCCAACTGCACCGCTCTTTTACTGCTCCACACAGCGCACAACCCAAAACCGCAATGAACACCTATCCACAACGACGCTTCGAATCTAAATAGGTGTACTAATTCATTACAAATCCATTGAGCTTGCGGCCATTCGATGGCAAGCAAGCATCAAGTCCGCGCATATGGAGCGACGAGACGAGCACGGCCGAGCGCGCCCGAAGAGCTTAGGACTCCTTAAGCTCTTGCTTGGACTCGCTTTCCGCGAAAAAACGAACAAACGGCAAACTTAAAACAGCTTCGGTGTTCCGACCCAGACGAGCACAGTTTCTTCGCCGGCTGTATTGGCCCATCCATGCGGGACCGTCGACTCGTAGTGCGCACTGTCTCCAGCGTGCAGCACAAAGGTCGTGCCTTCCAGGCTCAGCGATACTTCACCACTCAGTACGTACAGGAACTCTTCGCCTGCATGCGTCGTCACTTCCGACGGCGGCTGGTCTGCCGGCATCCTCACGAGAATGGCGTCCAATTGCCTATCGCCTGACACATTCGTGAGTCGCGCAAACAGATTCGCCGAATCAGCAAAGCCAAAGAACTTCAATTCGTCGCCCCGACGGACCGATTTGGCCTCTGTCGGCGTCTCGACGAAATACTGCACTGTCACCCCCAACGCTCTCGCGATACCGGCCAATGACGTAATGGACGGCGTTGCCAGCCCGCGCTCGACCTGGGAAAGGAACGGCTTGGAGATTCCCGCCGCCGTTGCTGTCTCATCCAGTGTGCGCTGTAGCCGCTTGCGAAGCGCTCTTATTTTGCTGCCCAGCACCAGGGCAGCGCATGTTTTATCTTCAGTGTGCGGAACCATATCAGGACAGAAACCGGCAGTCAAAATTTGTTTGATATAAGTAAATTAGGTTTACCCGAAGCCGATTCTTCTTCGACGCACCGTCCAGGTGCCGACCGCCAGGCACGCCTCCTCCGAAGGCGCCATTGGCAATACTGTCGACGATGCGGCCTCACGCATCGTGTCGCTTGCGTGACAAGCAGTCCTACCTACCCTGAAACGCCCGCCCACATGGCGATTCGAGCGATGAGCCGCATGAGCGCAATGGTTGGCAGTCCTGCGTGCGCCCACTCTTATTCCGTTTTTCGTCACATGCACCAATGTCATGCATGCGGCGAAGGGGCATGACGATAGCAGCATGAAATTCGCAACCGGAACAAATAGATTTAGAGGAAGCAATCTAAACTAGTTGCTTTGATAGTTACAATTGCATTTCGAATAGCTTTCTTAACCAATTCGAATTTCCGCCGATTGCACCGTCGACTGTCATCGGCGCATGTCCATCATGCTGCATGGCAACAGAGGCGCGCAAGGAGATCGACGTATCGGGGGACTCGAAGGGGGACGTCGCACGTGCAACCGCCTCCCGCCGAGTGGGTACCAGGCGGAAGGCGGTCAAACGTGCAACTGTCGCTACAGCATCAGAACTTGTACGTCGCGCCGATCTGGGCGAAGCGGCCGTAGTACATGTACAGCGACTGATCGTAGCCGTTCTGGCTGAGCGTGTTCTGCCAGGCCGGGTCGAACGGAGGTGCGCGATCGAAGATGTTGTTCACGCCGGCGTACAGCGTCCAGTTCTTGAAGCCCGTGTAGCTCATGAAGAAGTTGAACTGGCTGTAGGACGCCACACTGTCCGCTGCTGCGGTCGGCGCGGCGATAGCCTGGGTCTGCGAATACGGTCCCGTGTATTCCCAGCTCAGCGTCGCGTTCCACTTGTGGTAAGCCCAGTTCAGCTCGGTATTGCCCTTCCAGCGCGGGAAGCTGGCGCCGAACGGCTGCGTGATCGCGAAGTTGTTGCCGGCCGAGTCGACCGTCCTGCCATTCGGGAAGCCGATGCGGAAGTGATGGACGTACGCCCAGTCGCCCGACAGCGTGAAGGTACCGGCCGGCGTCGGCACCGCTTGACGGAACGTGCCTTCGAAACCATCGGTCTCGAGCGAACCCAGGTTGATGTACGGCAGGTTGATGAACGCGATGTTGCCCTGTGAATCGCGCACAACTTGGCTCGGGTCGTTTTGGGCAACCACTTGATTGAGGTTCGCCTGGCCGATCACGTGGTCGATGCTGATCTTGTACCAGTCGAGGCCGAAGTCGGTCGTGCGGGTCGGCGAGAGCTGGAAGCCGATGTTGTAGTTCTTCGTGCGTTCCGGCTGCACAGCGGTATTACCCGACGTGATCGTCGTCACGAGCGAGTTGCCGAGCTGCTGGAACCCCAGCGTCTTCGAGGGCGTGTTCTCGATGAACGTCGGTGCACGGAAGCCGCGATTGTACGAACCGTACATCGTGACCTGCTGGATCGGCTGATAGCGCAGAGCGAAGCGCGGCGAGAACGCACCGCCGAAATCGCTGTAGTGATCGTAGCGGCCCGACTGGCTGAAGGTCAGGTTGCGGATGATCGGAATGTCGAACTGGTAGTAGGCCGCGGCCACGTTACGCGAGCCTTGCACGGTCTGAAGGCCCGGGTTCAGGGTCGCGCCCGACAGGTATTCCGCACCTGGAGAAATGAACAGACTCTCATGGAGGAACTGCGCGCCGAGACCGAAGCCGACGTCGCCCGTGGGCAGCTTGAACAGGTTCGGCGTCGACAGCGTCGCGTCAACTGTGTCGAGCTTCGAGATCCCGAAGTTGTTCACGCTCTCGAACAAGCCGTTGAACGCGTTCGGCGTCGTGGACGGATCCGCGAAATTGAGGGCGCCATTCTGGTAAATGTTCGTTGCGCCCGCCACGGTGGGCCAGTTGGACCAGGTGTTCGTGACCGTGCTTTGCGAGTGGCTGTACGACGTCGCCCAGTCCCAGTCTCCGCGCGGCAGACTGAACGAGCCCTTGACGCCCATCGAGTAGCGCCAGTAGTTCGAGACGGTCTTGTCGTCGGTCGCAAACGGGAGGCTCAACGTCAGCGGCGTATCCACGTGGTACGGATTGTACGGATTGCTCGCGGGCACGACGTTGCTGAACGGAGTAAGCCCCCCCGTCGCCGGGTTGAAGATGAGCGCCGGCGAATTCGGGTTGCCGAACAGCTGAGAGCCGATGTTCGAGTCGGTCGTGTTGCGTGATTCCCAGATGTCCGCGAACGCCGTCACGGCATCGCTAATCTTGAAGTCGGCGTGAACCTTGGCGCTCAGGCGCTCGGTCATCGGCATGATGGACGTGTCTTCGGCCGAATTGAAGCCGCAAACCGTGCCCGGCAGTCCCGCACTCTGTGTCAGATAGTTGTTGTTCGCGGACTGCACCGAGCCGCCAAAGGCGCATTTGCTCGGCGCCTGCGCGACCTGGCTACCGTTTACCGTCGGCGACCAGAACGTCGGCGCCATCATGGACAAGCCGCCGGGACGATTCGTGAAGTCCTGGCCCTTCGTCGTGTCGCGGTCGGCCAGCGTGAAGCCGTTGTTCCTGTAGAAGCTCGCAGCCGCCGTGACGTTGAAGCGATCGGCGTTCAGGTCGCCGAAGCCGCCGAGGATGTTGAATTTCGTCGTGCCGTCGCCGCCTTGCGTCGACATGCCGTAGCTGCCGTCGAGCTGCAAGCCGCGATAGTTGTGCTTCGTGATGATGTTGACCACGCCCGCGATGGCGTCGGAACCGTATTGCGACACGGCGCCGGTCTTCACGACTTCAATGCGGTCGATGATGTTCAGCGGCAGCGTGTTCAAGTCGAAGAACGTATCGACGCCGTTCGACGAGAACGCATACGGCGCGACGCGCTGACCGTCGACCAGCACGAGCGTGTATTTCATGCTGAGACCGCGCATCGCGATGCCCGCACCGCCTGCCGCAAAATTGCTGGTCTGGCCTTCGCTCCAGCTGCTCGCCGAGTTGGCCGAGACGCCGCGCAAGAAGTCGGCGACGTTCGTGTAGCCGCTATCCGAGATGTCCTTCGCGGTGACGGTCTGGACTTGGTTGAAACCGACTTTATCGGCGCTGCGGATCAGAGAACCCGTCACTTCGAAGCGCTGGAGCTGCTGGACCTTCTCGCCTTTGGCAGCCGGTGCGGCTGCGGCGGCACCTGACGCGGCGTCGGGAGCAGCCGCCGCCTTTTTCGTCCCGTTCGACTGCGCCGTCGTGGCGGTCGACGAATTCGTGGTCCCCGTTGCGGCCGGCTGGCTTTGCGCGAAAGCCGATGTGCCCAATACGGCCGTCAACGCCATCTCAGCCCACAGTATCTTTCTTATTGCCGATCCTAAAGCCGTTTGTTTCATTTTTCCCATTCTCTCGTCAGTGAAGGCCAAGCTGTATGCGAGAAGGTTTGGCAGGCCCCCTCGCTCGCGGCACCCCTGCACCGCTCTTTTACTGCTCCCTACAACGCAACCACGACTGCAATACGAACCTGTCTGGAAGGCTTCGTCTAACTTAGATAGGTGTCCTAACTCTTTACCGACCCATCGAGCCTGTGAGCATCCGATGGCAAGCAATCATCAAGTCCGCGCAACGCAGCGACGAGACGTGCACGGCCGAGCGCGTCCGAAGCGCTTAGGAATCCTTAAGCTCTTGCGTAGACTCGCTTCCTGCGAAAAAACGAACAAACGGCAAACTTAAACAGCTTCGGCGCACCGCCCCGGACGGGCACGGCTTCTTCGCCGAGTGTATTGATCATCCATCCTTGCAGACTTCAATTCGTCGTTGCGACGGACTGATTGGCCTCTGTCGGCATATCGACGAAGTGCTGCAATGTCATCCCCACCTGCCACCAATTTTGCTGCTCAGCACCAGAGCAACGCATGTCTTATCTTGAGTGTCGGGGAACCTTAGCAGGACAGAAACCGGCAGTCAAAATTTGTTTGATATCAGCAAATTAGGTTTACCCGAAGCTGATTCCTCCTCGACGCACCATCCAAGTGCTGACTAGTAGGCATGCCTTCTTAATGAGCATCGTTGGCAATGTCATCAGCATGCGACCTCACGCGTCGTGTCACTTGCATGACGAGCAGGTCTATCTGCCCCAAAACGCCCTTGCCCATCGCGGTTTGGGCGATACGCCGCATGAGTGCAATGGTGAGCAGCCCCGCATCCGTCGACTCCCTTCCCACTCATCGTGGCATGCACCAACGTCATGCACTCGACGCAGCGTCACAACGATAGCAGGATGAAATTTGCCACCGTGGCAATTGTATTTAGAGGAATTCATCTAACCCGGTCAATCCAATAGTTACAATTGCATTTCGAATAGCTTTCCTAATCAATTCGGATTGGCCGCCAATTTGAACGTTGGCTGTCATCCATGCATCTCCCTCATGTTGCACGGCGTCAGAGCGCACCAGGGCACTCGGTGAGTCTGGCGTCGTCGGTCGGTATACTTCCGCGCCCCCTCACCCTTTTTCCTGGTTATCGATGAAGAAGCTGCTTGTTGGCCTGCTCGCTGCATGGGCCGCCCACGCCGTCGCCGCCCCCACCTGCCCGCAGTTCGTTCCGAACGCCCAGTTCCCGGTGCTCACGAACGCGAAGATGGCGCCGAAGACTCACCTGCTGTGCTATTCCGATTTCGCCGTGCTGCACTCGGGCATCACCCATGGCCCGCTCTGGTCCGCCGAACATCTGACGCGCGCGCATCTCGGCGACGCGAAAGAACAGGTGCGCACCAACAAGTTCTATGAAGAGAGCGCGTTGCCGGCCGGCGACGGCGCCACGCTGGCCGACTACAAACGCAGCGGCTTCGACCGCGGCCATATGAGCCCCGCCGGCGACCGCTGGAACGGCGAAGCCATGGCAGAATCGTTCACGCTCGCCAACATGGTCCCGCAGAATCGCGACAACAACGAGCATCTGTGGGCCCACATCGAATCGGCAGTCCGCAAGATCGCCGTCAAGAACGACGAGGCCTATGTGCTGACGGGCCCGATGTTCGCGGGGCGCGAGTTGCACACGATCGGCGCGAATCGCGTCTTCGTGCCGACCCAGCTGTTCAAGCTCGTCTATGTGCCGTCGACGAAAACGGCGTTCGCGATCGTCGTCGACAACGTCGCTACCGATCGCTACGACGTGAAGACGGTGCACGAGCTCGAAGCGATGAGCGGCATGCGCTTCCCGGGCATACCGGAGGCACTCAAGGATCAACGCATCGGAGGACTCAAAGGTGTCTGACTTTCACGCCTATTCGAACGATGACGAAGTGCTCAACATCGCGGGCGACGCACTGACGGTCTCGAACGGCACGACACGCGTGACGATCTCGGGCACGCTCGAGATCGCGAAGGACCGGCGCGGGCTCGAAGCGGCGCTCGCGCTTAAAGCGGCCGTCGACACAATCGTCGCGGAACTCCAGCGGGCACCGCTGCCTGCCAAGCTCATTGATGAGCCGCCGGCCCCCACGGGCAGCGTCGAGAACCCGTTCGCCTGAACGACGCGATCGGATAGCGGTTGGGTGGAGCCGTTCTTCTTCGAATGGCACGTTCAATCGCTTGAAGATCCCGATTGAGGTTAGCTCATGCGGCTGAGCTCGTGCGACGTCGACGCGCTCCCGTTGTTTTCTGTATTGCCTCGTCTGGCGCAACGTCTTTTACCCGGCGCCCTCGATAGGACTCGCCCCACTCCCTGAGGCTGATCAGCACCGGCGCGAGCGTCGCCCCGAACGGCGTTAGCTCGTACTCGACCTTCGGCGGAACTTGCGGGTAGACATGTCGAGCGACGATGCCGTCCGCCTCCAGTTCACGCAATTGCAGCGTCAACATGCGCTGCGTGGTGTTCGGCATCAGTCGCGTGAGTTCCATGAATCGCTTTTTCTCTTGCAACAAATGAAAGAGGATCACCGGTTTCCACAAGCCGCCGATTACGGAAAGCGTGACTTCGACGGCGCAGCCGCTCCTGCCGTTCAAGCGTTTAGGTCGCATAGCGGGGTTACATACATAATTGATAGTACCTGCGTTAATTGTACGTTCTTGCGGTAATCGACGCACGCTCCGACAATCACGACGTGGCCGAGGACCTTCCCCGGCCCCGCGCACCGACCAGCGCGCGCAATCGCCTTTTTGACGCCGATGCAATATCGCGCATTGTGTGTCTGTCAATTGACCATCAGGAGTTGCTTCGATGAAAGCCATTACCTTGCGCCAACCCGCCGGACTGGAACAGCTCAAACGCGTCGATACCGCCGACCCCGGTGCGCCAGCGCCGGGCGAAATCCGCGTGCGCATACACGCGAACTCGCTCAACTTCCATGACCTGAGTGTCGTCACAGGACGCCTGCTGACCGCCGACGGTCGCATTCCAATGTCGGACGGCGCGGGCGTTGTCGAAGCGATCGGCGACAACGTGACCGAATTCTCGGTCGGCGACACGGTCGTATCGACCTTCTTTCCGCACTGGCTCGACGGCGGCCCGACGCTCGCCGACTTTTCGACGACGCCGGGCGATGGTGTCGACGGGTACGCGTGCGAGATCGTCGTGCGCCCCGCTCACTGGTTCACACACGCGCCACGGGGCTACAGCCATGTGGAGGCCGCGACATTGCCCACTGCCGGCCTGACCGCGTGGCGAGCGCTAGTCGTCGACGATGCGCTGAAGGCCGGTGACACTGTGCTCGTTCAGGGTACTGGCGGCGTCTCGATCTTCGCACTGCAGTTCGCGAAGCAGATGGGTGCGACCGTCATTGCGACGTCGTCATCCGACGAAAAGCTGGAGAGGGCTGCCGCACTCGGGGCCGATCACCTGATCAACTACCGGCGCAACACCGACTGGGCCGCGAACGTGCTCGACATCACGAACGGCCGCGGCGTCGACAACGTCGTCGAAGTCGGCGGCCCGGAAACGCTCGGTCAGTCGATCCGGGCCTGCCGGATCGGTGGCCATATCGCGCTGATAGGCGTATTGACCGGCATTGCTGGGCAGGTGCCGACGGTCGAGCTGATGCTTCGTCAGCAGAAGCTGCAAGGCCTGATTGTCGGTAGTCGCAGGCATCAGGTCGACATGATCCGTGCGATCGATGCGAACGGCACCAAACCTGTGATCGACCGTACGTTCCCGCTCGACGAGATAGCAGACGCGTTCCGCCACCAAGCGGCCGGCAAGCATTTCGGCAAGGTTTGCCTGTCGCTTTGAATCGACGGATCGCGGTTGGCTGTGTCCGTTCTTCGTCGAATGGCACATTCAATCGCTTGAAGATCGCGCACAGACGTGCCATGTTGCAGGGATCGACGCGCTCGACGAAAGGAGCGGCACCGTGAAAACACTGACCGATCAGCTCACGCAATACGCGGCTTATCACCGCGACCGGCGCAACATCGCCACGCACTTCGTCGGCATACCGATGATCGTCGTGGCGATTGCGGTCCTGTTGAGCCGGCCGCAATCGACGGTAGGGGTTCTGCCCTTTGCCATCTCGCCGGCTTGGTTGCTCTTCATCGCAGCAAACGTTTTCTACTTCCTGCTCGATGCCAGTCTCGCGCTGGCGATGGTCGCGCTGTCGATCGTGAGCCTCGCGCTCGGCAGTTGGCTCGCCAATGCGTCGCTCGGCGTATGGCTCGTCTCGGGGCTCACCCTGTTCGTGGTCGGCTGGGTCTTTCAATTCGTCGGGCACGTGGCCTACGAACACAAGAAGCCCGCGTTTGCCGACGACATCGTCGGCCTGTTGATCGGGCCGCTGTTCATCATGGCCGAACTGCTGTTTGCGCTGGGCTGGCGCCCTGCGCTGCGCGAAGCCGTCGAACAGCGCGTGGGGCCTGCGCACGGCAGTGCCCCGAGCGCGCCCGAGCATCAGGCTCGATGAAGCGGGCCGTACCCGCCCGCGAAGTCATTCGCTCTTGAAACGCTAAACGCGCTCCCGCGTCTCGCGCAGCAACAGCACACTATGCACAGCCGTGATCGCAACTGCGATCCATATCGGCACATACGTAGCCAACTGTTGCGCGGACAACGATTCTCCCAGCAGCGTGACCGACAGCACGACGAGCAAAACCGGCTCGACATAGCCGAGGATGCCGAACAGCGCCATCGGCAGCAGGCGGCTGGCCCTCGCATAGCAACCGAGCGCAACCGTACTGAGCGCGCCCAACCCCGGCAGCCATACGGTCAACAACATCATGTGATCGAACGCCGCGCGTGCGGTAGCACTTGTCGCCACCAGCAGCAAGGCTACGGGTAGCAACAGCAGCATTTCGGCGGCAAACGTCACGAGCGAATCGGCACCGATCGTGCGGCGAAGCACGAAATACGGCGGATAGCCGAGCGCAACCAGAAGCGTCGGCCACGAAAACGCGTGCGTCATCCACAATTCATGCGCCACGCCGAGCGCCGCGCACGCGACAGCAAGCCATTGCAGCGGAACCAGTTCCTCGCGATAGTGGAAGCGGCCAACCAGCACCATCGTCAGCGGCAGCAGAAAATACCCGAGCGACACTTCGAGCACGCGGCCATGCAGCGGTGCCCACAAGAACAACCACAGTTGCACCCCGAGCAGCGCCGTCGACGCGACGAGCGTCACCGCCACCCGTGGCTGCGTGCAAACACGCAAGGCCAGTTCGACGAGCTGCGGCACGCGCCCGCGCAACACCAGCAATGCGAGTGCGCCGAACGCAGTCCACACGATGCGCCACGCGAAAATGTCGAGACCGCCGAGCGGCGCGAGCAGCCGCGTATACGCCGGTAGCAGCGCAAACAGCGCAGAGGAGCCTACCGAAAGTGCAATGCCCCTGCCCGTATTGAGCGCCGTCATTCAGTGCTGCTCGAAGCGTGCAAAACGTTTGTCGACGGCACGCTCCTCACTGAAGAAATCGATCACGCGCGCCGACGGCGGGCCGCGCCGCATCCATTCGAGCATGCGGTCGATCTGATTGGCCGGCCCTTGCAGCATCGCCTCGACCGACCCGTCGGAAAGATTGGCGACCCAGCCCGTGATACCGAGCGAATGGGCCTGCCGCACCGTGGCATGACGAAAGCCCACGCCCTGGACGACGCCGCGCACGCGCACGTAGTACGTCTCCATCCTCGTATTCAAATCGGGACCGCTCATGCCCGCTCTCCTGACCGCCCATTTCAATCCGGCATTGTAGCCGCGCCAGGCTTGGCTCCGCCCGCAACACACCGCAACATGTTTTGGTGGCACTAAAGAAATCGCGGTGACCGGTCGTTAATATTCCTGATCGCATCGCACAAGCCAAGCGCGGCAACTCATGCGCGCCAGGAGACCTTTCGGTGGCCAAAAAGAACCACACAGCACGAGTCGATCGCTCGCGAGTCGTCAGGAGCTGGTTCGACGAACATAGCACCACCATCGTGACCGTCGCCGTCTGCGCGATCGCGGTCGGCATCGTCGCGTTCGGTGCCAGCCAGATCTTCGCCGCGCGCGAAATCGACGACGCACGGCTGCAGAAAGCGCTGCTCGTGCGCGACAATGTCGAAGGCCTCGAAGCGCTTTATGCAGAGGCCGACGCCGACTTCCTGCGACTCGTCGTCGATCCCGACTCGCACGCCGAGCCGTGGCCCGTCGAGCGCATCACGCAGGCGGAAACGGCGTTTGGTACGCTCGAACAAGCGTTTGCGAACACGCCCGAGCGGCTCACGAAAGTCGATGCGCTGCGCAACGCCACCCACGAATGGCAGCGCCGGCTCGCGCAGTCGACGCTCGGCGCGCGCACGACCGGCAATACCGTCACGCTGCAACGCGATGCGCTACTGGCGGTCGACGAGACGCGCCACCGTGTCGCCACCGGCCTGCGCAGCCTCGACGCGACAGAAGATCTGTCCGCCGGCGGCCGGGCGAGCCAGCTCGCGCGCCGGCACGCGTCGGAGCGCGTCGCCTTCGCCGCGGCGGCCACGGCGGCCTTCGTCTTCCTCGTCTACGGCTTCCTCGTCAATCACCGCATCGGCCTCGAGCGCGCCCGCGCACGGATCGCCGCGGAGGAAGGCGAAGTGCGCTTTCGTGAGTACTTCGAAGAGCATCCGCTGCCGATGCTCATCTACGACGTCGACACGCTCACGGTCGCGGCGGCCAACGATGCGGCAGTCCGTCAATACGGCTATACCCGTGAGGAGTTCGAACAGTTGCCGATCGGGGCGCTGCGTCCGCGCGAGGACGAACCCCAATTCCTCGCGCTGTTTGCCGAACTCGCGTCGAAGCCCGGCAAGCCGAGCGGCTCGCCGGGCGTGCTCCGTCACATGCATCGTGACGGCACGCTGTTCTTCGTCGAGCCGACCTTCCACTTCCTGACGTTTGCGAACCGGCGTGCCTGCTTCGTCGTCGCCATCAACGTCACCGAGAAGGAACACGCCAAGGAAGCGTTGCAAGAGTCGAAGCAGATGCTCGAAGCCGTCATCGACAGCGTGCCGCAGCGCATCTTCTGGAAGGACACGAACTCGCGCTACCTCGGATGCAACCGAGGCTTCACCGAAGACGTCGGCCTTGGCGACGCCTCGCAAGTGATCGGGCTCACCGATTACGATCTGCCGTGGCATACGTCGGCTGCGAGCGCGCGCCGCCGTGATCGCGAAGTCATCGCAACGGGCAAGCCACTCGCGCAGTATGAGGAGTTTTCGCCGGCAGCCAACGGCGTCTGGCGTTGGCTGCGCAAAACGAAGGTGCCGCTCAGGAATGCGCGCGACGAAGTCATCGGTCTGCTGGCGACTTACGAAGACGTGACCGAGCGCAAGCGTGTCGAGCTCGCGCTGCGTCTGCGCAGCCGCGCGCTCGATGCGATCGTCAATGCCGTCTTGATCACGCGCTCGACCGAGAGCGGCAACCTGATCGAATACGCGAACCCGGCATTCGAGCGCATCACCGGCTATTCCATCGATGCCGTCATCGGCACCGATTGCCGCTTCCTGCAAGGCGACGACCGCGACCAGGACGGTATCGAATCGATCCGCCGCGCGCTCGCCGAGGAACGCGAAGTGGCCACGCTGCTGCGCAACTACCGGCACGACGGCACACTGTTCTGGAATCAGATCTACATCGCACCCGTGCGCGACGAAAACGGGCAGATCACGCACCACATCAGCGTGGTCAACGACGTGACCGAACTCGTGCAATCGCGCGACCTGCTCTGTCAGCAGGCCAACGTCGACTCTCTGACGGCGCTGCCCAATCGCAACCGCCTCAACGACCGGCTTGCGCAAGCGATTCGCGACGCACAAGCGACAGGCACGCGCGTCGCCCTCGTGTTCATGGACGTCGATCACTTCAAGGATGTCAACGACAGCCTTGGACACGGCGTCGGCGACCGGCTGTTGCAGGAGATCGGTGCGCGGCTGTCGGCGTGCGTCGGCGAAGCCGACACCGTGGCGCGCTACGGCGGCGACGAGTTCGTGATGCTCGTGAGCGAAGGCGGCACGCAGGACCGCCTGACCGAAGTCCTCGCGCGCGTGTCGCAGGCGTTCGCCCGTCCCGTCTGGATCGACGATACCGAATTCCATGTCGAGACGAGCATCGGCATCGCCACCTATCCGACCGACGGCAGTGATGCGGAAACGCTGCTGCGCCGCGCCGATCTCGCGATGTACCGCGCAAAATCGAACGGCCGTAACGGCGTGCAGCGCTTCACACCCGAGCTCGGCAAGCGCGCGGACGAGCGGCTTGCGCTGTCGCGCCGCATGCGCACGGCGCTTGCGAACGGCGAATTCCGACTCGACTATCAGCCGCAGATCGATCTGGAAACCAATCGCGTGACCGGCGTCGAAGCCCTGTTGCGCTGGCGCGATGCGGAGCTCGGCCCCGTGAGCCCGGCTACTTTCATTCCCATCGCCGAAGAGAATGGACTCATCGTGCCGATCGGCGAGTGGGTCATGCAGCAGGCGTGCTTCCAGGCACAGGTCTGGCAAGCGACGCTACCGGGGCTGCGCATGTCGGTGAACCTCTCGCCACGGCAGTTCGCCCGCGGCGACATCGTGCGCGTGATCCAGCACGCGCTCGCCCTGGCACAGCTACCGGCGCATCTGCTCGAGCTCGAAATCACCGAAGGCGCGCTGCTGCATCTGGGCTCGCTCGACGTGCTGCGCGCGCTGCGCGCCACGGGTATCGACATCGCCATCGACGACTTCGGCACCGGCTATTCGAGCCTTTCGTATATCCGCAACTTCCACGCGGAGCGCCTGAAGCTCGACATGTCGTTCGTGCGCGGCATCGGCGTGCATCGCGAAGACGAAGTGATTACGCGCGCGATCCTCTCGCTCGGACGCGCGCTCGGCTTCAAGGTGGTGGCCGAAGGCGTCGAGACCGACACGCAGCTCGCGTTCCTGCGCCGTCACGGCTGCAATGTCGTGCAGGGGTATCGCTTCGCCCGACCGATGCAGGCAGCCGAGGCCCACAACTTCATCCTGCAGTTCAACGAAGGCTCGCTCGCCTACAGCTGAACGAGCTGAACGGCCGGCTGCGAGTAACCATCCGGCCGTCCCGATTACAATCCGGCGACACGCGACTGCAAAGCGCGGCCGATGCGCCTTGCATGCAGCATCGCATCGCTTCGCAACGGATAAGGAAGACACCAGAAATGACCGCTACTTCACGCGATCTCGTGCTCGTGACGGGCGCCTCGGGCTTCGTCGGCTCGGCCGTGGCACGTGCCGCCCTCGCACGCGGTTTCGCCGTGCGCGTACTCGTACGCGCGAACAGCCCGCGCAAGAACGTCGAGGCGCTGGATGCCGAAATCGTCGTCGGCGATATGCGCGACGAAGCCTCGATGCGCGCCGCCTTGCGTGGGGTCCGCTATCTCTTTCACGTCGCGGCCGACTATCGGCTGTGGGCTCCCGACCCCGCCGACATCGAGCGCGCGAACCTCGAAGGCACGGAAGCCACGATGCGCGCTGCGCTCGCCGAAGGCGTCGAACGGATCGTCTATACGAGCAGCGTCGCGACGCTGAAGGTCACGCGCGAAGGCAACGTCGCCGACGAAACCGCACCGTTGACTGCCGAGCAGGCCATCGGCGTCTACAAGCGCAGCAAGGTGCTGGCCGAACGCGCCGTCGAGCGCATGGTGGTTGAGCAGCGGCTGCCGGCCGTCATCGTCAATCCGTCGACGCCGATCGGCCCGCGCGACGTCAAGCCGACGCCCACCGGCCGCATCATCGTCGAAGCCGCGCTCGGCAAGATTCCCGCATTCGTCGATACGGGCCTGAACCTCGTGCACGTCGACGACGTCGCCGAAGGACATTTGCTTGCGCTCGAGTGCGGACGCATCGGCGAGCGCTACATCCTCGGCGGCGAAAATCTGCCGCTCCAGCAAATGCTGGCCGACATCGCCGCAGAGACGGGCCGCAAGGCGCCCACGCTGAGCCTGCCTCGCTGGCCGCTCTATCCGCTGGCGTTCGGCGCGGAATGCGTCGCCAAGATCACGAAGCGTGAGCCGTTCGTCACGATCGACGCGCTCAAGATGGCCAAGAACAAGATGTATTTCACGTCGGCCAAGGCTGAGCACGAGCTTGGCTATCGTGCACGCCCGTATCGCGAGGGGCTGCGCGACGCGCTTGCCTGGTTCCGCGAAGCCGGCTATCTGGGCGCGTGAGCACGCCGCGTGCATTTTGTTACAAGTCGTGACGCGCGCAGGAGAATGAAGCCGGCGCGCAGCCGGTAGAATCGCGGGTTCTTTCCAGTCCAGAGCCATGCCGCGCATGAACCTTCACGAACAGATCGAGGCGCTCGAGGCGAGTGTCGATCGGCTGAACGAGATCGACAAGCTCGCGCAGGCCGCCCTCGCCGCGGCCGCCGAGCGCAGCCACGCAGACGAGGCCGTCGCGGCACCCGCCCCGTCCGAGCCCGTCGCCCCCGCCGTCGAGGAAAAACCGACGCTGCGCGTCGCACGCCCCTCGCAAAACGAAATCACGCTGACGATCGGCGCTCAATCGGTCACGCTGCAGCCCGAGCAGATCGGCAGGCTCATCGAGGAGCTCGCCAACGCGCGCGCGTCGATGCAGCCGGAGCCGCCGACGTCGCTCCCGCAAGGCTGGCGTTTCGCCGCAACGAAGAACCCGATGATGGCGATCAAGAAGCAAGCGAACGGCGATCGCCTGCTATTGGCGCGCCATACGGGCCACGGCTGGGTGCCGTTCACGTTTTCGGCCGACGCGGCCGTAGAGCTCTACATGATGCTCGCGCAGAGCTGACAGCGAAGCCGCAGCCAAAGCTGAAGCGCTTTTCAGCGCTTCCATGCCTTTTCGGCCACGCTGCTCACTGGTCCTGTATAGGGGCCTGCACGCGCGCCTTCCACTGCCCGCCCTTGCCCCGCCAATAACGCACAGCCGACGCGATCGTCGCACCGACATAGAACAGCGCAACGAGCGGCAATGCGGGCGCCCAGGCCGGCGAGCGGCCGTAATAGCGCAGCATCGGCGCATAGGCGCAGGACATGGCCAGCCAGGCAAGCCACGCGGGCCAGCCGAGCCGCCCCAGCACGAGCGCGACGATTGGCGGCGTCAGATAGATCAGCGTCATGCCGATCAGCGTGCCGACCAGCAGCCACGGCGAATAGCGCAGTTGCGTGAACGCCGTGCGCGCAATCATGTTCCAGATCTCGCCCGGGCCGTCGTAGGGGCGCAGCGACACGCTATTGGCGGCCACGTCGAGCCGGATCGGATGCCGGCCCGTGCCGCGATGCTTGATCCGTGCGGCAAGGCTGCAATCGTCGATGAGCGCGTCGCGGATCGATTCGATGCCGCCCGCTTCCTCGAGCGCCGAGCGCTTGACGAGCATGCAGCCGCCGGCGGCCGCGGCGGTTTTGTTGCGCGGGTTGTTGACCCAGGCGAACGGGTACAGCTTCGCGAAGAAGAATACGAAGGCCGGAATCAGCGCCTTCTCCCAGAACGAATCGCAACGCAGACGCACCATCAGCGAGACGAGATCGCGCCCCTCGTTCGTTGCGCGCGCCACGAGTTGCGTGACGGCGTCGCGCGGATGGCCGATGTCGGCATCGGTCAACAGCAGGTAATCGGCCGGCAAACCCAGCGATTTGACCGCGGCGATGCCTTGCGACTGCGCCCATACCTTGCCCGACCATCCGGCTGGCAACGGCTTTGCGGCGATCACCGTGAGCCGCTCAGGACACCTGAGCGACAGCGCCGCGGCCCGCGCGGCATCGGCCGTGCCGTCGGTGCTGTGGTCGTCGACGACGATGACGTGGAACGAGCCCGCATGATCCTGGGCCAGCAGCGACGAAACCGCCCGGGCAATCACGTCCGCCTCATTGCGTGCCGGCACGACGGCAACGACAGCCGGCCAGACTTCGCGCGGCTCGATCGCCATGAGCGACGCGGGACGGGTGCGCCAGAAACCGCCGCGCGCGAACAGCAGCACGCACCAGATCAGCAGCGAGACGATCGAGAGGGCGAACAGCAGGGCCGTCATGCGCGCCTCCCGATACGGCAGGCGCGGACGGCGCGGCGGTGCGATAGGCCCGATGGCGCCGACCTCATCAACCCGAAACACGCGCCGGCAATGGAAAAGTTCTTGTTGGAATTGACGTCCATGCTGTGCAGACCGGCAATCAGTCAGAGTAATTAGTAAAGAGAACGTAAGGTTCTCGGCAAGGCCGCCCAGTTTACCGGGGTAGGGCCGAGGCTGTCGCGAACCAGGCCAAGGGGCCCGTCGCGCAAGCCCTATAGGGCATTCTCGCAACGCTCGCAAGCCCCCTTTGAAGCGCTATCTGCCTGATAGCGGTAGAATGCGCGTTTTGAAGTCTGCCGGCGATCCTGCCCGCTTTCTAATAATAGTTGGAATCAGGGCGACCAAGCCGTTCGAGATTGGCTTGCTCCTTGCTCTGATTCAGTCGGAGTTCGCCAGAACATGCGAGTCATCCTTGCTCAACCCCGCGGCTTTTGTGCGGGGGTCGTCCGTGCGATCGAGATCGTCGACCGCGCGCTGCAACGACACGGCGCCCCGGTTTATGTGCGCCACGAGATCGTCCATAACCGTCACGTCGTCGAGAACCTGCGCAGCAAAGGCGCCCGTTTCGTCGAGGAACTCGACGAAGTGCCGCATGGCGCGGTCGCCATTTTCAGCGCGCACGGCGTAGCGCAAAGCGTCGAGCGCGACGCCGAAACGCGCGGCCTCGACGTGCTCGATGCCACCTGCCCGCTCGTCACGAAGGTGCACGTGCAAGGGCGTCAGTACGTGGCGGCCGGCCGCACGCTGATCCTGATCGGCCACGCGGGCCACCCCGAAGTCGAAGGGACGATCGGCCAGATCCCGGGCAAGGTGCTGCTCGTGCAAAGCGAAGCCGAAGTCGCGAGCCTCGATTTGCCGCTCGACACGCCGCTCGCGTACGTGACGCAAACGACGCTGTCGGTCGACGATACGCGTGGCATCATCGAAGCGCTCACGCGTCGCTTCTCGGATATCGTGGGCCCCGACACGCGCGATATCTGCTATGCGACCCAGAACCGCCAGGCCGCGGTGCGCGAGCTCAGCGAGCACGTCGACGTGCTGCTGGTGGTGGGCGCAACGAACAGCTCCAACTCCAACCGTCTGCGCGAAATCGGCGCGGAAAGCGGTGTGCCGAGCTATCTGGTCGCCGACGGTTCCGAAGTGAAGGCCGAATGGTTCGCTGGGGCGCAGACGGTCGGCATCACGGCCGGTGCATCGGCGCCCGAGGAAATGGTCGAACATGTCATCGGCGCATTGCGCGCGCTGGGCCCCGTCGAAGTGACGACGATGGCCGGCCGCGAGGAAAAAGTCGAATTCAAGCTGCCGGCGAAGCTCTCCGAGCCCGTCGCGGCACGCTAAAGTTTAAGGAGGACGCCTTGTCGATCCCGCTGTTGCAAAAAGTTCGCGTTGGCTCGTACATCTTTCGCCAGCACATCTCCGGCAATAAACGCTACCCGCTCGCGCTGATGCTCGAGCCGCTGTTCCGCTGCAACCTCGCCTGTAACGGCTGCGGCAAGATCGACTATCCGGACCCGATCCTCAATCAACGGCTGTCGCTCGAGGAATGCCTCGGCGCCGTCGATGAGTGCGGTGCGCCGGTCGTCTCGATCGCAGGCGGCGAGCCCCTGCTGCACAAGGAAATGCCGCAGATCGTGAAGGGCATCATCGCGCGCAAGAAGTTCGTGTACCTGTGCACGAACGCGCTGCTGATGGAAAAGAAGATGGACGACTACGAGCCGAGCCCGTACTTCGTGTGGTCGGTCCACCTCGACGGCGACAAGGAGATGCACGATCACTCGGTGTCGCAGGAAGGCGTCTACGACAAGTGCATCGCAGCCATTCGCGAAGCGAAGCGCCGCGGCTTCCGCGTCAACATCAACTGCACGCTGTTCAACGACGCGAAGCCCGAACGCGTGGCCGCGTTCTTCGACACGCTCGGCCCGATCGGCGTCGACGGCATCACGGTGTCGCCGGGTTATGCGTATGAGCGCGCACCCGATCAGCAGCACTTCCTGAACCGCGACAAGACCAAGCACCTGTTCCGCGAGATCTTCAAGCGCGGCAATCGTGGCAAGAATTGGTCGTTCAGCCAGTCGGCGATGTTCCTCGACTTCCTGGCCGGCAACCAGACCTACCACTGCACGCCGTGGGGCAACCCCGCGCGTACCGTGTTCGGCTGGCAGCGTCCGTGCTACCTGGTCGGCGAAGGTTATGCCAAGACCTTCAAGGAACTGATGGAAACCACCGACTGGGACGCCTACGGCACCGGCAACTACGAAAAGTGCGCCGACTGCATGGTCCACAGCGGTTTCGAAGCGACGGCCGTGATGGATACCGTCGCGCATCCGCTGAAGGCGCTGGGCGTCAGCCTGCGCGGCCCGAAGGTCGAAGGCGCGTTCACGAAGGACATCCCGCTCGACAAGCAGCGTCCGGCCGAATACGTGTTCTCGCGCCACGTCGAGATCAAGCTCGACGAGATCAAGCGCTCCACCAGCGCGAAGAAGGGCGAAACCCAGGCGGCCACGGCGCATTGAGCAGCACTGCCACGGCTCACGCCAAGGTGAGGTAATACGGGAGAAGCGCGACGGATGCCGTCGCGCTTTTTTCGTTTACGCGGTTACCTATGCCGACAGGCACATCGATGCGCTTGCACAAACCCATTCGAAGAGGCTGACGACGATGAAGGCAACGAAAGACAGGGTGCGTATTATCGAAACCAGGGTGCTGTCCGACGACTGGTACGTGCTCAAGAAGACGGTGTTCGACTTCCAGCGCAACGATGGCGTATGGCAGCGGCAAAGCCGCGAGACGTACGACCGCGGCAACGGCGCGACGATCCTGCTGTTCAATCGTGAGAAGAAGACGGTCGTGCTGACGCGTCAGTTTCGCTTCCCTGTGTTCGTCAACGGCCACGACGGCCTGCTGATCGAGACGGCGGCCGGTCTGCTCGACAACGCGGCGCCCGAGACGCGCATTCTTGCCGAGGCCGAGGAAGAGACGGGTTACCGCGTGCGCAACGTGCACAAGGTGTTCGAGGCGTACATGAGCCCGGGCTCGGTCACCGAGAAGCTGCACTTCTTCGTCGGCGAATACGACGCGTCGTCACGTGTGGGGCACGGTGGCGGAATCGAGGATGAAGGTGAGGACATCGAAGTAATCGAGCTGACGCTCGAGGACGCGCTCGCGGCGATCACACGAGGCGAGATCGTCGACGGCAAGACGATCATGTTGTTGCAGTATGCGGCGTTGCAGGGGTTGGTGGGGGATTAGGGAAGCCGAGTTGACCAAGTTCGCCGTCGAGCGCCGGCGCCGCTGATTCGATCTGCGGGCACCGGCGAACGGCTGTTGAAACGTGCGCTTATTCGGCGCGCGCGTTGTGCTTGGTCAGATACTGGATCAGGCCATCGACGCCGCCTTGCTGCAGTTGCGCCTTGAACTGCCCCTGATACACCTGGATCAGCCAGGCGCCCGACATGTCGATGTCGTAGATCTTCCAGTCGCCACCGACCTTGCCGAGCCGATAGCCGACGCTCTGACTATCGCCGGGCGTGGCTACCGTCGACGAGACGAACGCGTCGTTGGCCGTCGCCGACTTGCCTTCGAACGTGAACTTCGCATCCTGCGTGCCGAGCTGAGCCAACGAGGCAGCGTAGGTGCGCGTCATCAGCGTCGTGAACTGCTTGGTGAGTTCCTGCTGCTGAGCCGGCGTAGCCTGCTTCCACGCTTCGCCCGTCGCGATGCGCGCCGTACGTTCGAAATTCGTCGCCGGCAGGAACTTGTCCCTGACGATCTGCGTGATCTTCGCCATGTCGCCGCCGCGTGCGGCGGGATCCTTCTTCATCGCCTCGACGGTGCCGGAGACGGCGCTCTTGACCACGTCGACGGGCGCGCTTTGTGCAAATGCGGCGGCGCTGACGAACGCCGCGGTAAGGAAAGCAAACAAATGACGTTTCATGGAATATCGGGCCCGAGTGAAGAAATGCCGGCCAGCTCGCGCGGGGGCGTGGGGTGGCCGAATAGGCAGTATACCTAGGCGGACCGGGGGTGGCCCGGAGACCAGATCGCCAGACGGTGTCCGGCGAACCTGCCGTTGCTCGAGTTTTCCCGGCGTCGTCTGGCGAGACTACGCCGCGACGGCCATACGGTGTGATAGCCCTTTCATGTGTCGATCCTAATAGGTGTAGTTAAGCGTCCCGAGAATAAGAGTGGCCTTTTGGCCAAGAACCGACGGTTGAGTCAGCGGCCGCCCCGCCAACACTTCTCCCGAGAGCAGTTGTCCTCGCCATTGCCACTGCACACGCATGCCCGCGCCGACACCGACCAATGACGGAAAACCCGACGTGGCGATCAGGTTCGCCTTGCCGGCGTCAAGAAAAGCATAGGGCTCGAGACGGCCGTTTCGCCATGCGGGCATATCGATCCACGCGAGTTCGTTCCGCGAGTAGAACCCGCGGTCCGCCGCAAGCTCACCTGAGCGAAAGCCTCGAATCGAATCCATGCCACCGAGATACAGTTGCTCGGAGCCAAAGAGCGCAACGTTCGTGTATTGGCCGCCGAGTACGCCTCGGTACCCAAAGTGCGCACGCCCCAGGCTCGGCAAAGGAACCGCGAAAGTCGCGGTGGCATCCAGCTTGCTGAACTGACTATGCGCATCGGTGCGAGCGATGCCGTGTGCGTCGTGATCGGCTTCCAGCCATGGCAATCCTTGCGACAGCCCTGCGTCGAGCGTAACGTTGCCCAGCGCGCCGTTGAGCTCGAACTTATGAAGCCAATTGCCGCCGATGCGCAACACCGAGATATGTTGTGGATCCAGGGCAATGTCGTTCACGACGCGATCGCTGCGTCGCCAAGAAAGCGTCGCATCGATGCTGACGATATCGGCTCGCGTTCGCTCGAGTGTGTAGTTCCAGCCGGCGATATGGCTCAATGTGCGCCCATATAAAAGCGCAGTAGTGCCAATCACCTGCTGATACTCGGAATCCGAAAGCGTATAACTAAACGTATGCCGCCCATACGGCACAGCCATCGACGCCACGAGCGCATTGCTCTCGATGCTATCGATGTAGTTGAGGCTGATGGCTTCCTGCAAGCCGATCAGGTTATCGGCTTCAATGCCGGCGCGGTATCGTGTGACGCCGGTCGCTTCGCTACCGAAATTGTCGACGCCCAAGTTGTAGTACACGCGGTCGCCGGGCGCGTTATTGATCGCGATGATGGAGTTGCCCAGCGCTTGGCCAGGGAGGATCTGTACCTCCGCCTGATTGCGCCTCAAGCGGTTGATCTGTGACACGCCTTCATCGATGCCATCGAGTCTCAGTAGATCGCCGGCCCCCGCTGGAAACGCATTCTCATATCCGGCGTCGGTGAACAAGCCTCCACCCGAGGACTTCTCCATTTCTTTAAGCCTGTGCACCGGCTTCCCGTTGACGGTGTAAGCCTCGATACGGCCAAGCTGGACTGTGACGACAAGGGTGCCACCGCCGAGGTTTTGTGGCGCAAGCAGAGCGCGCGTGGTGACATACCCTGCGGACGTGAACGAATCAGTAAGTCGTTTCAGCAGCACGTTAATGCGGTGTGAACCGAGCGCGTGCCCCGAAAATGGCGCAATAATCGCTTCGAGCTCGTGTTGCGAAACATCAGGCAGCGAAATGAACGCTCCGCCGTCCCGGCCCACCAGTCGAATGTGGTTCACGAGGAACGTCGGGCCCGGCTCCGCAATCTGGTCTACCGGCGTATCGAGCGGAATATCAAGCGTCATTTCCGTCGTTGACGGCGCGACGGTAATCGAAGCCGGGGCTTGATTCAACTGCTGTTGCCGCGCTCTTTCCCGCTGCTCGTCAATCAACTGTTGACCGGGATCCTGTATCGGCCTCACGGGCGAGCCGAGAGACAGCGGCAACGTTCCAGCCGGCGCCGTCTGCGCACGCACGGCCTGTGCGAAAAGAACGGCAACGCCAATCGTAAGCGGCAGCAATCGCACAGCTTTAGCAAATACCTGCACCGCTCGCATCAGTACCCCACCCAGCTAAACAAGCCAAGGTGCTGACCGATTTGCACAGGCGTGCTCGACGGTCGACGCACAGTCGTGATCGTCCCAGTGGCCGATACACCCTTAACCGCTGCGATGGAGCCCCCATCGATGACTGCGTCTCCGGTGAGGCTTACGGTTCCGCCGGCTGTAAATCCTCCGCCGATATCCGATGCGAGAATCTGTGCCCAACTGCTGCCGAAGAATGCTTTGAAGCCCCGATCCTGGGTAATGGCGCTATAACCTGTGACGCCCTGCGCATACGTGGTGGGCGCAGCTACGCGAAGATCGCCGGTTGCATAGACGTTGCCGCCAACGTTTCGCGCGACGGTACCCGCGTTGATTGAGAGATTGGCACCGGATTGAATCGTGCCCCCGAACGGTCGCACCGTGCTTGACGCACTTGCATGGCAGAAAATCCAGCAGCTGCGCGAATAACTGGCTTGCCCATCGAACACTGCAGCGTTCGTGAAAGTGTCTTGTGCCGCGATATTGATATCCGCGTTGTTCGATTGAATGATCCCGCCCGAGTTGGCGACGTTGTGCCCCTTGATCGTCACGGTTCCGCCAGTCGAAGCCACGTAGGCCAGCTGTGACGGCTGCGTCACGGTTCCATAGTCGACGTTGAAACCGCTTGTGTTATGTGTGAGAAATAAAAAGCGGCCGCGTGACGACGAGTAAGCACTGGGCTGACCGCCACTGGCACCACCCGTGTGATCTATAACGTTCCGTACGTCCCCCTGTGCGGCGAGGATCACGGCACCGTTGGCGAGCAGGCGTGCGTTGTCGTTTGTGATGTCGCCCTGCGAGGAAATCGATGTTGCGCCGTTCGCTGAAAAGACGACGCCAAGGTTGACTGCGGAAGAGTGATTCGTGACGCTTCCGCCTGCGATTAGCGTCACGTCCCCCCCGATCGCATTGCCATTGGGCGCCGCAGCACCAGCCTGAATGAGGCTGCCGGTATTGGAAATGTTGCCGCTGGTCGTCACGTTGACTGCCCCAGCCTGGGCGACGAGTGTCGACCAGCCAGTCGCATCGTCGGTCAGCGTTACGGCTCCGGCCTTGACCAAGACGTTGTTCGCGGCTTGAACTTGGGCGCCCTGCAGCGTTACGTTGCCCGGTGTCGTGATCGAAATATCGTGCGCGGCGTTGATCGAGCCGTCTACCGCGGTGACATCGCCATTGGCGGCAACGACCGCGTCGCCAGCACTTGCGTAGACCTTGCCGAGATTGCGTGCACCGGCGCCCTGGTCTGTGACGATCAATTCCACACGCCCGCCAGTGATGCCTCCTGCGGCTGTTATATCGATCGCAAAGCCGTGATTTGCCACGCCTGGTGATGTCGAACTGATGAGCCAATCGTGACCGTTGTCCGACGGGGAGAAGCTGGTATCCCAATTCGTCGTGCTATTGCCGATCGTTGCACGTACACCGCCTAGTGAAGTCGTGAAATCGTTCGTGATGGGGCCGCTTACGGCGAGACGTTTCGCTACAAGGTCGAGGTTCACCAAGGTCCCGGACAGGCCACCAGGGCCGATGGTGATGGCTCCGCCATTCGTCGTTAGTACGACGTTACGTTGAATGCTACCGAGCGCCGACGTCAGGTCGTTGAAGGTCACTTGTCCCGTTGATAACACGACGTGGCCGGCGTTGACGAAGCCGCCGCCATCGACAGTGATGCCGTTGGGATTAGCCAGGATGACGTTCGCCCGAGGCCCCAGCACGGCAATCGCGCCTTGGATCAGCGACGGATTCGTACTCGTCACTTCGTTCACGATCGTGCGAGCGTTAACACCGACGTTGTTGAGGTCGGCGCCAGCCGATGAAACGTTGAACGAGGAATAGGTGTTGTGGGACACGCCACCGACGGTCAGCGCTATGTTCACTGTCTGATGGCCGTTTGCCGCCATAGACACGGATGTCGCCGTGTTACCGTCGGCGACGATGCCGGTGGCAGACGCTTTTTTTATGGCGAACAGTAACGGTAGCAGAGCGACCTTTACGGGCAAACGCTTGGAGAGGCATCGACTGAAAAGCATTATTATTTAGGTTATCTTAATAATTCTATTTATTTCCGAATTGACGAAGCCATCTAGAAGGACGCTCAATAATCTGAGCACGCTTCAAGCCTCGTCAGCAGATCAAGGTCGAAGTCCAACACGAGCGGCTTGTGATCACGTCCGATTGACCGGTCCAAAAGCAGGGAACCCGGCCGAAGCCAGGTTCGCTGCCCACGTCAATTGAGGCACTACTGCTATCCCCGCCCTCGCAGGTCCGCTAACCTTTTGGCGATTTTTCCTGTATGGACCTCATCCCCATCAAGTCCCATATGCTCTAACTCAATCCACCGTAGGTGCCTATAGACGTCGTCGTCGGAGCAGTCCCCACGAAGCATCTCGCATATCTTCGGCACATAGGAATCGTATTCGTCCTGCGCCTCAAGCACATCATTTATGCCGATGGGATCCCACTCCTTCAGCAACACCAGTCGCACGCTAGCCGCAAGTACATCCGTCGCTTCATTCATTTCCCTGGTGCCCCTGGAATTACTGTATCACTGGTAGGCCAACCGGTCGTCGTACTGCTTGACCGAGCAATAATCTTGGTTCCATCCTGTAAGATAGAAATCCTGCCAGGGCCAAATGCAGCCTCTGCTCAAGGCGATACCGTTACATTCGTAGTCACTCGGCCGGGAAGCTCAGCGTCGACATGAGGTACCGAACCTCTCCATTCCGGTCATTTATCACGACGTAACCACTCTTCGGACCATACACAGGCGTTGGGTCATTTCTCGACACGCCATCCGGCATCTTGGCTGCGAATCGGTTATCCGTCGTGGTTCCGGCAGGAACTTCGCTAATGACCGCTTGCACTTCTTGCCTGTCTAATCTTGGGCCTCAAGTTTTCTGTCGATTGTGATATTGCTCGTGTTTGTGGCGACGATTTACGCGACTTTAACCCTGATAGTCCTCAAATTCCCAAGACAGATTGCGCGCGACCTTCTGCGCGACGACACCCCATTCATCGCCTGTACATTTCGCAATGTAATCGCGGACACACTTCTCGATGGCAAAACGATCGTATGCTCGAACGATCAGCATATGACGTCCCCACCGGGGCTCCCATATATTTTGACTAAGCCACTCTGGCGTGCAGATCAGGACACGGTAATCATCTGCACCCGGTGAATCATCGGGACCCACCCTAAATTCAATCCACAAACTGAAATTTTTCGGGTCATCCGGGAAATAACTATCCAGACCCACGGTCGGGCTATTCACCCACATCGATTTGATAATTGCTTTCATGGTATTACATTCAAATGACCATTGCTAATTATTGCCCCACCCGGGGTCTGCCTTACAAAATTTGCTTGAACGCCTGTTGTCGCAAAGGGCGAAGCTTTAGGCTGTGGCGGTCTATAGATCATAGTTCCGTCTGCGCTAACTAAACAACCTGGACAAGCGACTTGATTTGAGACCAACGTAGCGCCATCGCCGACCCAAACCTGCCCCAACGCGTTAGCCTCAGCGACTGTTCCCGTCCCAATAGAGAAGTTTGGATTTGACGTGCCGCTACCGGTCACCGCCGCTGCCAACCTCGAATCTTGCGCCGCGATATTGGCAAGATTCTCATTCGCGAGTTGGCCTTTCAAACCCTGAAGGGTTGCTGCGTTGGCCGTACCTTCTGACGCCACAGGTGTGTTTGTGGCAGGCCCTTGGCCAGTTGCTCCGCCTCCGGTGTCATCGCCACTATCACCACTTGACAGGATCGGCGCACCAGGCTGGATCAACGGTGGTGTCGTCGCAACCGTGCCATTTGGCAGTGGAACGGAAACCGGCGGCGTCACAACGGCCCCTCCAGTCATCGGCGGATTGCCGTTGTTCGCCTGCACCAATGGATTCGGATCCGACGGCGGCGTCTGCGCGCTGTTCCTGTTCATCACGCCAACGAACTGACTCGCCTGCCCCGTCAGCCAGTTGTCCATTCGCTGCTTGAACTGCAGCGCATCGACAAACGCGTCTGCCAATGTGCTCAGCACTCCGCCATTCTTTACCGCCTGCGCCGTATGGTCCCCAGCCCCGGAGTTGTTCAGCGCCTCATTCTGAGCAGTCGTCACCGCAGACTGCGCATTGAGCCCCGCCAATCCAGCTAGGCCTCCGCCCACCAGCGTCGAAAACGTCGCCAGCGCAGCCAACTGCCCTTGATCTAGCGACGCACCAGACGGATCAATTGCCTTAATGAAGTCCGGCGAGAACGCAGCGCTAGCTGCTCCCCCCATCGCCCCGGCCGCACACCCGTTTCCTTCAGCCGCACCCGCCGCGCAGCCCAACAACCCGTGAGTCAGGATGTACTGCGGCGAACCGACCGGTATCAACGAGCCCGACGTACCAGCGGCCTCGCCGACTGCATACGCCCCGGCAGCGGCTGCATCACTCACCACGCTATTGCGCAGGTTCGTGAGGAAGCTGCCCCCCTGTATCGCCGTTTGTACCCCAGCCTGGATCGTCGCTTCGGCCCCAATGGCTGCAATCACTGTCGGAAGCGATTGCGACGAGCCTCCCGCAACGGGGACAAATGCACTGCCAGCAGACTGCACTCCGGCCAACGCAGCGAGACTGTTGGGCGAATACCCCCATGACCAACCCACACTGCCACCGTTAACCGTGATGCCGTTCAACAGGCCTGCGGTTGTCGCCGATACTGCCCCGGTTTCGAACATCGTACCGACGTTGAACGAGCCATTGCCGAATGCGGTTTGGCTCATCGCGCTATTCATCATTCCAGCGAAGCCAGCCGACAGTGCCGCATTGCCGACGCCCGCGCCCACTAAACCAACGCCGCCTCCGCCCGCTGCGAACATCGTCCCAGACCCCGCCGTCGCGCCCGCCGCAGTACCGATTGCCGCCGATGCGGCTCCCGCGGACATGATGGAGATCCCAATAATGACCGCGACCATCCAGAGCTGGTCGTACCAAGCCTCGGCACCGATCACCGACGTATCGAGGTGGTTGCTAACCGCACTCTGGGTAAAGTTGCCACCAAGACTGCCTTTGAGGCTCGTGAGCAACTGTGTCGTTGCTGCTTGATCGACGCTTCCGTCGCTCCCCACCTGCTGGAGTGCTCCGCCGATTTGCTGGATGGCTTGCGCGTTCAGCGTATAGTTGGCAGCCGACATAAAGCCGCCTTGCTGGACGACCGTACCCGTAGTCTTCGCAATGTAGCCGTCGTCAATCGCTTGGTAGATCAAGCCAACATCCGTTGAGCGCTGCTCATTCGTCAGCGTTCCAGTGTTGACTGCCAGACTCTGCGCAGAGACAGAGCCTGTATTCAAAATGCTGTTGTTGTAATCGAGGGTGACGTTCTTGCCGCTTATCTCGCCGTCTGCATTGACCTGAGCGTAATTCTGCGGCAACAGCACTTCCGGGACGAGCGCCCGAACTGTGGGGCAGGTCCCGTTACCGGTGGCACTGCACCCAGGCTCCGGCACGCTTTGCTCGACGTACCAGAGCATCGGTTCGCTCACAAGCGCGAGCTGTGTCTGGCTCAGCTGTGTGCCCAGGGCAATATTGTGTTCTTTAGCGTACTGAAGAGCCGCACCGTATAAGGCCTTCTTCTGCTGATTCTGAACCGAAGCCTGGTCGGTACTGTCCGCAGCACTTGTCGTGCTGTAGAAGGTCGCCCGTCCCGTGGATTGCAAAGCGGCCTGCTCGATCTGCTGATTCTCGGTGTAGGGATCGTAGTAGAACGGCACCTTGCCCGGCTGCAAATTGGCCGGTAGCGCAGCCAAAAGCGCCCCCGGCGACAAGGCTGGCATCGTGAACGACGCCGGGTTATTGACAAAGTACGAAACAGTCGCTGAGCCAGTCGTTTGCGCCGTTGCCGCTTCCACGACCGGAGCGACCGGCTTCCCGATCGTCTGTACGCCGATCGGCATAGTCGGCGGGGGGCCTGCGCCGCCCGTGACGGAAATAGCCTCGCCGCTCATTGTCGTGACGAGGCCAGCACTATTAACAGTCGTCGACGCCATCTCCGGCATCGCAGGCGGTCCCAACGTAATCACCTGGCCCGAAACCACCGGAGCCGGCGTATAGACGTGAGGATTCGTCAGGCCGTTAACGAGTTGTGCGCCGCTTAGCGATACCGCCTGACCGATGACATTACCGGTGTTAGTGAGCGTTGGCGACTTCACCGACAGTGCATTGCCCGCCTGGATCGTCGATGGCACGAAATCGGCAAAGCCCGCAGCCGAAGGCAATCCGGGGGCCGCCTGCGCATCACCCGGCGAGTACGCAGCCCCATAAAGACTTGCGCATTGAGCCGCGTTTCCTGCGCAACCCCATGACGGACCATAGAGATCTGCATGCCAGAAGGATTGAAAATATTGGTTGTCACTCGACGCACCATTGGTGGCCGATATCGACACGTTGTTCAGCGCCGTCACGAGACTGCCAGTATTGCTAAACGCGCTTGCCTGCAGACTCACATTGTGATTGGCGCTGACGATCGCAGCATTGCCCGATTGGACGCCGATGTACGTTTCGCAATTTTGCTCGCAGCCAGCGAAGGGGCCTTTGCGTCCGTAGTTTTCGTGGACGTATGCCGGTGCCGATATCGAGTTCGTCAAGGAGGCGGCATTGATGTTGACGTCGTAACCAGCCTCGATCGCACCGGAAACATTCGCTACGCTGCCCGCCTGAGTCAGCGCGGCCGACACCGTAACACCGTCATTTGCCAGTGTCCCAGCACCGCCGATAATCACGTTACGGCCTGCGGCGATATTGGCGTATTTGTTATTCAACATGCCGGCGGCGATAACGACGTCGTTTCCAGCAGTAACGTTGCTGTTGATCTGTTGGTAGCTGTAGTTCTGAGAATTGGGGTTACTGGTGTTCAGTATCGAGCAACCCGTGTTCGAAACGCCAGCTGCACAGCCAGCCGTGGTTGTCGTCGTGCCGGTATTCGTGCCTTGGTTAGTGAAGCCCTTGGCGGCGATGTTAACGTCGTTACCCGCGGCCAAGGCGCCTGCATTCGTCAAACTTCCGCCTGACAAATTGAGATCGTGGCCCGCGGCAATACGGCCTGTGGGGCCTTGAACCGTCACAGAGGAAGACGTTGAAGGGAGCGATGTTGCTTGCTTGTCGAACGTGAACGAGATTGGAGGCACGTCCATGCAGCCCCCGCCCCCGTTCGGAGGGCAGAGGTCCTGCACCGGCACGCTCGAAGGCACCGTGACACCAGTGATAACCGGAGCATTCATCGAATTCAACGTGGCAAGAAACGCATTGAGCGATGCCGCGTTGACCGTGTCCGTGACCGACGACGAGTAAGCTTGACCTCCGTTGGACAGCGACTGAACATGCACATTGACGTCGTTGCCGGCCGTGACTGTCCCCGCCTGATTGTTCAGGCTGTTTGCAGTGAGGGTCAGATTGTGGCCGGCGGCGATCACCGAATTGACGCCGCTCGACTGGATGATCGTCGTCGTCTCGTCGACGGTTGGCAACGAGACGGTGCGCGTGGCGGTATATCCGGAGATGGTGCCATCCTGCACAACCCACATGTCTGGGTAAACAGCGGTACCGCCGTCGGTATTCTCCCCTACCTTTACAGGCACTTTCACAAATTGCACCGTGCCTGAAGTCGCGACGGGGTTTTCCTGCGAGAGGATGACACCGCCCCACCCATAGGACCACACCGCTGATGGCCCCGGCGTATTGCCTGTCGAGGACAGCAAACCGCCAATCGTCGCCTGAAGCGTCGTCGAGTTCAGGCTGAGCATCCCGGCGCCACCGATCTTTAGCGGGTAATTGAAGAGCTCTGTGCCGATGGCGGTGGCCATCACGAGCGGGATGTTGACTACCGTGGTAGTAGCCGTTGATGTGGTAGGGGCACCCGATACTGTCGAATTGTTCACATTGGCCGCTGCAATGGCCAAATCGTTGACTGCCGTCAGCGTGCCGCCCCCATTCGCCAAATCGCCACTGAGATTGACGCTGACGTTACCCTGCCCTGCGGCACTTGAGCTGTTGCCCGCCCTAGTGATGCCGTTCGTATTGTCGTAATTTGTGCCCGAAATATTGAGCGCGTTAAGAGCCTGGACGATGCCTCGATTAGAGGCCGACCCATTTAGAATTAGCGCATTGCCCGCGCTAATGATCCCGCCCGTTTGGTTGGTCAACGAGCCGTTGATCGTGAGATTCGTGGCGCTAAGTGTGCCCGCATTTGAAACGCCCCCTGTGAGCGTCAAGGTACCGCCGCCTTGGCTCAACGAACCAGAATTGCTAGTGCCTTGACTCGTCGTGATGGCCGTTTTGGTACTAGGCAACGCCCACGATCCTGAGTTACTGATCGCTTGCGCGGCTATGCTCATGCCATATCCGCCACTTATTGTTCCGAATGCGGCAGTCGATGGATCGATCGTCTGATTCGGTAAGCTGAGCGTCAATACGTTTTGAGCTAGCACTTTGCCGTTCGTATTGTTGAAGCTCCCGTTTCCACCGGTAATCGTCACGGTCGCATTACCGGTGGCCGCAGTCGGGTGATTGACGTCACCGGCAAAGATCAATCCGTTGCTGTTGTTCAGCGAACCGGCAGTGAACGTCAGCGCATTCGACGCGAATAGCCCTCCTGAATTTGTCGTACCGCCCGACATGCTGACGTTAAATGTGGGCGCGTAAACGGTGCCCTCGTTATCGAGCGTTACCGCGATCAACGTCGCCATCTTGAGGGACGATAGCTGGCCTTGGTTAGTGATAGCGGCTCCCGATACATTCAGGTTTCCGCTCGCCATTTGGCGCCCAACGTTCGCGACGCCACCGCCCGCCAGCGTCGCATCGCTCAAATACGCTGCCGTCCCACCCGTTTTCAGAGTTGTGGTGCCCGTCGCGGCATACGTGCCACCGACTACGGCATTGGCCGTCGAGACATTGGCACCTTTTAATGTCGCGCTGCCGGTAACGTTGAGTTCAGGCGCGCTCGCGTTAAACGCGGCATTGAGCTGTCCGGCAGACGTATCCAACGTGTTCACCGCTTGCGCGATCAGATTGCCGCCTACCGACACCCCCTGTGTCGTAATGTTGTTGGCCGTCAACCTGGCATCATGCGTGACCGTTGTCTGCGCGTTCAATGCGATGTCGCGGCCAGCGTTCAAGACCGCGGCGCCCGCCGTCGATACCTGACCACTTGCTTTCAAGCTGCCGCTTTGCGCGTTTAAGCCGAGGTCGCCCAGGCTGGTAATGCCGCCCTCTGCATTTAGATCATTGCCGGCAGTCACGCTCATTGCCTTACCGACAAGCGCGTTACCCGCAAGCGTCGCGCTACCCGCCGTCGCCGTAAGTGTCTCCGCACCCACGACTGTCGTCGCGCGGACCGAAAGGTTCGCCCCCGCTGTCGCAAACAGGTTATTGCCTGTTTGAATTCCGCCGCTAATGCTTATATCGCGCCCCGCGGATAGCTGCGCGTCATGCGCGGCACTTATCGCGCCGCTGCCGGCAAGAGTACGCCCCGCGCTAATCGCCGCATTCCCTGCGCCATCGGCCTCGAGACTACCGTTGAGGGCTACATCACGTGCGGCAGTAATCGTTGAGGATTTGCTGCTATGAACGCTGCCAGTAATCGTGACGTCCTGCCCAGCGCCCGCCGTGACAGCGCCCACGCTCGACAATCCGCCGCCAATGAAAAGGGAGCCCGTCGAAGCGCTAACCGCTGCGTCGCCTGAGCTGAACACCGCGCCACCCAGGCTTACACTCTGCGCCCCAGTTACAGTCAAAGCACCGAGCGTTCCGACATTGCCTGTTGTAGCGAGGGTACCGCTCAACGCCATCAGCGTCATATCGCTCGCCCCTGCAATGGCGCCGTTGACGCTGGCATTGCGTGCGCCTTTCAGAGTTACGGTGTTCCCGCTTTCGACGGAGCCGCTTACCCAAAGGTCGCGCCCTGCATTTGCTTCAACTTTGCCAGGAGAGGTGATTGATGAATTGACCGCGAGATCTCCAGTAGCGGTATGCAGAGTAAGATCCTGTCCGGAGGCGGACCCAAGCGTCATCGAATTTTGAGCGGCTATCGCAACATGGCCGTTAGCTGCAAGCTTGCCAGCCGAAAGGCTCCCTCCCGCATTCATCGACAGGCCATGAACCGCCGATACCGAAGCGGGCGCATTGACGTCGCCGTTCGCGTTGACGGTGTAGTTCTGATTCGCGAGCCCGGTGCCGGCGATAGTGGTGTTGCCTGCGCTACTTAGCGTGACATCCTGGTTTGCGAACGTGTTGCCAACGGAAATATCACCGTTCGATGTCACGACTGCATTGCCTGCCGCCGCAGCCAGCGTGCCCTGCATGTTGACGCCCATACCGGCCGCCGTCGACACGATGAAGATCTGTCCGCTCGTAACCGAGCCGTACTGGCTCGCGTCAATGGCCGCGTTGTTATCAATAACGGAAGCCTTGTTCGCCGTGCCGTTAGGTATCGTGCTGTAGGACGCGCTGCCTGATGCCGCAGGCGTGACGGTCTGGTTGCCGGCGATGATGTTCACGCGCTGGTCCGCCCGCAACGGCGCGTTGATGCTGACGGTCTGCCCGATGAGGTCGATGTCCCCGACCGTACCCTCAATGCCAACGCCGGGATTCATCGCGCCTTGCGGGCCGTCGATGATGATCCGTCCCGAACTGACGTTGTAAGCAACCGCGCTTGCGTGAGGAAAATCGGTCAGCGTACCACCACTGCCTGTCAGGAACTGCGGAGTACCGGTGGTCAGCACGAGCCCTGAAATGTTCGTCAAAGCGAGCCCGTTGACTGAAATTCCGTTAGGGCTGCTAATAATGACGGCCGCTGGGCTTCCGAAAACTTCGAGTGGCCCCATCAGCGTCGACGCAGGGCCAGTCGACGTAACCTCATTGATGATCGTACTCGCCGTGCGCCCACCAAGATGCGGATTGGCTGGGAGCGCACCACCCAGAAGCGGCGTTCCCGCTACCAGGCTGTTGTTCAGCACTAAGCCTGTGCTGTCGACATTAAATGACTGGTATTGATTCAAGCTCACGCCATTGGCATTTGGCGCGGCGATATTGACAGCGGAAATCCCCGTACTGGTCTGCGTGATGGTGGGTTGGAACGGAATGGGCGCGCGCGGATCAACGATAGCCGCAGCTTGAGCGGTCTCATCGATTAAAAGCGCCATCGGGCAAAGGTATACCGCCCAGGCGGTTAGAACTGCCGTGACACGCCGCCATAAGGCGTATCGCACAGGAGTCAACCGCTCTGCGCTCCAATTTCGGCGCCTGTCCAACGCCATCGCACGTTGCAGTGCGTGGTAATAAACCACCCCGTCTGCCGCTCTCATTTTTAAGCGTTTTGTTAGTAATTATTGGCCCGGGCGCGAAGATATCAGAATTCCACGATTCATTACAAATTGTTTCAACTTAAGGCGAATTACCAGCCAATTGTTTCGGAAAACGTGGCCAATATGGAAACGCAGAATATGCGTCGCTCCTATTTTCAAATCATGACTGCATGTTGGACGAATGCCGGAAAGAGATGATTGGAGTGCTGGCGGGGACCGAGCGCCAACGGAAATGGAATCGTTGGCGGACAGCGGCTTGGGCGTGAAAATTTCGACTGCGCCGCTACCGCACCAGTTAGAAGCCAGCCAAGGCTCGCAGGAATAATTCAGCTGAATCCTGGCCCCTTGGGGCGTCAAGGGCCAATTGCACCGAGAAATCCCTAAGCCACTGCCGCGCCGGGCGCGGCGAGCCAACATATGCAAAACGTTACAGCAGAACTTCTAGCCCCTTGCGATCAACCAGGTTAAGCAACTTTAGCGATGGGCCGTTCGGACGCTTCTGCCCCTGTTCCCACTTCTGCACTGTCGAGGCGCTCGTATTCAGATACGCAGCGTTCCGGCCGCACCTCGGCCCGATACCGGGGGCCTCTGCCCCGCCCGGCACGGCTCGGCCCGATACGCCGGTATACTTGGACGTTTTACCCCACCGCTTTCGTTTCCGCCCCACCATGCTGACGTCCCTCATCGTTCGACTCGTTGTCTGGTCGGTGCGCCGCCCGCTATGGGTCGTCGCGCTGGCGCTCGTGCTTGCCGTGGCAAGCAGCGTCTACGTCGTCGGCCATTTCCGCATCAACACCGACGTCAGCAAGCTCATCGACACCGAGCCGCAGTGGTCCGCGCTCAGCAATGCGATGGATCGCGCGTTCCCGCAACGCGACGAGACGGTCCTGGCCGTCGTCGAAGCCGGCGCGCCCGAACTGGCCGACGCCGCCGCCAATGCGCTCGCGGCCGGCCTCCAGGAGGCCTCGCATGCCGGCCGCATCGGCGCGGTCTCGCAGCCGGGCGGCGGTCCGCTGTTCGAGCACGACGGTCTGCTCTTTCTGCCGCAGAACGCCGTCGCCGACACCACCTCGCAACTGGCGCGCGCCCGCCCGCTCGTCAACACGCTCGCGCACGACCCAAGCGTGACGGGCCTCGCCACCACGCTCTCGACGCTGCTCGGCACGCCGCTGCAGTCGGGGCAGGTCAAACTGCCCGACCTGGCGCGGTTGCTCGAACGCAGCGCCGCGACCGTCGACGACGTGCTGGCAGGCAAGAGCGCGGCGTTCTCGTGGCGCGCGCTCGTCGATGGCGATGCGGCTGCGCAGCCGGCCCGTGCGTTCGTGACGGTCGAGCCCGTCGTCAACTACGCGGCGCTCCAAGCGGGCGCTCAGACCTCCGAAACGATCCGTGCGGTCGCCCGCCAGCTCAACTTGCAACAGCGCTTCGGCGCCGTCGTTCGGCTCACCGGCTCGCAGCCCCTTGCCGACGAGGAGTTCGCATCGGTTGCCGACGGCGCCGCCGTGAACGGCATCGGCACACTGGTGGTCGTGCTGGCGATCCTGTGGCTCGCGCTGCGCTCCAAGCGCATGATCCTCGCGATCTTCGCGACGCTCGCGGTAGGTCTGCCGATTACAGCAGCACTGGGGCTCATGATCGTGGGCTCGCTGAACATGATCTCGGTCGCGTTCATGGTGCTGTTCGTCGGTCTGGGCGCCGACTTCGCCATTCAGTACGGCGTGAAATACCGAGAGGAGCGCTATCGCGACGAGCGGCTCGATCATGCGCTCATCGGTGCCGCGCATTCGATGGGCATGCCGCTCACGCTGGCCGCCGCGGCCGTGGCAACGAGCTTCTTCTCGTTCCTGCCAACCGCCTACCGCGGCGTGTCGGAGCTCGGCCTCATCGCCGGCATCGGGATGGTCGTGGCCTATCTGAGCACGATGACGCTGCTGCCCGCGTTGCTGAGGCTGCTCGCGCCGCCCGGCGAAGCGGCTCAGCCCGGCTTCCCCCGGCTCGCGCCCGTCGACGACTATCTGCAGCGCAACCGCAAGCCGATCCTGATCGGCACGCTCGTCGTCCTGCTCGGCGCGTCGCCGCTGCTCCTGCATCTGCGCTTCGACTTCAATCCGCTCAATCTGAAGGATCCGTCGACCGAATCGATGGCGACGCTGTTGTCGCTGAAGAACTCACCTGAAGCCTCTGTCAACGACGTCGCCGTGCTCGCACCGTCGCTTGCAGCGGCCGATGCGACCGCGCAACGCCTGCGCAAGCTGCCCGAGGTGGGGCGCGTGACGACGCTGACGACGTTCATCCCCGACGACCAGCCGCCCAAGCTCGCGCTGATCAAGGATGCCGCCCAAGCGCTGCTGCCCGCTTTGACGCAGACGCCGGCCCCGGCTGCGACCGACGCGCAACGTGTGGCGGCGCTCAAGCGGACGTCGAACCTGCTGTCGTACGCGGCCGAGGACTACCCGGGCCCGGGTGCGAAGGAAGCCAAGCACTTGTCGGCATCGCTGGCGAAGCTCGCGGCTGCCGATGCGGCTACGCGCGAGCGCGCCGAAGCGGCGTTCGCGCTGCCCCTGCGTCTCGCGCTGCGGCAGCTGACGTTGCTGCTGCAACCGTCCGCGATCGTGCGCGAGAACTTGCCCCCCGAGATCGTGCGCGATTGGGTCGCGCCCGACGGCCGTGCGCTCGTGCAGATCTCGCCGCGCGTGCTGCCTGGCACCGATCCCAACGACGATACGATGCTGCGCCGCTTCGCGAATGCCGTAAAACACGCGGAACCGGGCGCGATCGGAGGACCGATCTCGATCCTGCACTCGGCCAACACGATCATCATGGCGTTCCTGCAGGCTGCGGCATGGGCCGTGATGTCGATCACGCTGCTGCTATGGCTCGCGCTGCGCCGCTTCGGCGACGTGCTGCGCACGATGATTCCGTTGCTCGTCTCGGCGCTCGTTACACTCGAGCTGTGCGTGGTATTCGACATGCCATTGAACTTCGCGAATATCATCGCGCTACCGCTGATGCTCGGGGTCGGGGTGGCTTTCAAGGTGTACTTCGTGATGGCGTGGCGCGCCGGGCAAACGAGCCTGCTGCAATCGAGCCTCACGCATGCCGTGTTGTTCAGCGCGGCGACGACGGCGACGGCGTTCGGCAGCCTGTGGCTCTCGCATCACCCCGGCACGGCCAGCATGGGGCGTCTGCTTGCGCTCGCGCTGACGTGCACGCTGATCGGGGCCGTGGTCTTCCAGCCGGTGTTGATGGGCAAGCCGCGCGCTGCGCGCGTTTCGAAAAAAGAACTCGAAGGAATCGATGGCTAACATTCGAATTTCCGTCGCCGCGCTGGTCGCCGCGATGTCTTTGGCTGGCTGCGCGAGCGCGCCGAATCGCACGCCGGGCGATCCGCTCGAGCCGATGAACCGCGTGGTGTTCAAGGTCAACGACACCATCGACCAGACCATCGCGGTGCCGATCGCGAAGGGCTATCAGAAGATCACGCCGCATCCGCTGCGCACGGCCGTCAGCAACTTCTTCTCGAACCTCGGCGATCTGACCAACATCGCGAACGAGCTGCTGCAGCTGAAGATCACCGATGCGACCGAAGACCTCGTGCGCTTTGCGATGAACTCGACGTTCGGCATCGGCGGGCTCATCGACTTCGCGACGCCCGCGCGCTTGCCGAAGCACCACCAGGACTTCGGGCTCACGCTGGGCCACTGGGGCGTGCCGTCCGGGCCTTATTTGGTACTGCCGATCTTTGGACCTAGTTCGGTGCGCGACGGCATCGGCCTCGCCGTCGACGTGCGTTTCAATCCGCTCAACTATGCGACGGAGCCCGCCGTGCGCACGTCGCTGTACGCGTTGCAGTTCGTGAGCACCCGCTCCGATCTGCTCGGTGCGACCAACGTGCTCGAACAGGCGGCCCTCGACAAATACTCGTTCGTTCGCGACGCCTACACGCAGCAGCGGCGCGCACGTTTGAGCGGCGGCGAAGCGGCACCGCCCGCGCTGCCGAATTACGGCGACGAGGAAGACAGTGGGGCCGCGCCGGCCGCTCCTGCTTCGGGAGCGGCGCCTGCTTCAGGGGTGGCGCCTGCATCGGCCCCTGCTGCGGCCGCAGCGCCCGCCTCCACGGCAACGCCTGCTTCGACGCCCGCCGCACCGGCCTCGCCGGCTAGCGGCGACGCACCTACGCCCGCCACACCTGCCGCACCTGCCAGCGCCACGCAGGGTCAGTGATGACTCACTTCGACTGCTGCTCAGGCATCCTGACCGCCAGCCTGCAAGCGCTGCCTGCCTACGCGCTCGCAGGCATCGTGGTGGCGCTCGTGCTGGGCGGAATGGTCAAAGGTGTCGTCAGCATCGGCGTGCCGCTCGTCGCAATGCCGATCCTGAGCCAGTTCATGCCCGTCAAGCAAGCCGTGTTGCTGCTGTCGATGCCCGTCATCCTCGGCAACATTCCGCAAGCGCTCGAAGGCGGCGAAGTCTGGGCGACCATGCGCAAGATCGCCGCGCCGCTTATCGGCACGGTGCTCGGCAATCTCGTCGGCGTGGCGATCTTAGTCTCGCTCGAGCCGCACCATGCGCAGGCAGCCGCTGGCGCGTTGCTGATTTTCGCGGCGCTGCTGCTGCTCGCCTCGCCACGCTTTGCGTTGCCGCCTCGCTGGGTCAAGCCGGTCGGCTTCGTGCTCGGCTTTGGCGCGGCGATGATGGAGAGCATCGCGTCGATTCCTGGTCCGCTGCTCGCGATCTATCTGATCGCGTCGGGCGCACGCGGAAGCGCTTTCACGAAGCAGATGGGCATGATCCTGGTCGTCTCGATCGTGACGCTCGTCATTGCGTTCAAAGGCGGCGCACACGCAAGCGGGTTCGATCTGCTCATTTCCGCCGCCGCCAGCGTGCCCGTCATCGCCGGCATGGTGCTCGCCCGGCCGCTACGCGACAAGCTGCCGCCGCACGCGTTTCGTCTCGTCGTGTTGCTGTTCGTGCTGGCCGCTGCCCTGCAGATGATTCGGAAGGCGATGGGGTGGTGATGGGGGGATGGTGTGGCGAGCGAAGCCACATCGCGTGCGAGAGACACCATGAAGTTCTCCACCCAGATTAAGCCCATCGGCTACCTCAAAAGCCACACGGCGGAAATCGTCCAAGATATTCCGGAGAGTCGCGAACCCATGTTGATCACCCAGAACGGCGACGCCAAGCTCGTAGCCATGGAAGTGCACTCCTACGAGGAGAATGAGGAGACGCTTGCTCTCCTCAAGATCCTGGCCCTCGGAAACCGCGAAATCGAGCAAGGACATTTTCGAGCCGCTGACGACGTGTTTGCTGAACTGGACAAGGAAGACGCGCAGTGACCGTCAAAGTCGTCTTCCTCCAATCCGCTGAGGCCGATCTCGAAAGGCACGTTACGCTTCCGCGACCCCTCGCTTGCGGGCAAGCGCCATCGGATCGGGGGCACGCCCCCTGAAATCGCGAAATGCCAGATCCGGGTCTCTCGCGTTACCGATGCTCAAGAGGCAGTCATGCAATCGCTTTGCGACCTGCGGATCGAATGGATCGTCGATCTCCATAAATGCCTCGAATGCATCAGCCTCGAGTACCTGCGCCCATAGATAGACGTAGTAGCCGGCGGCATAGCCATCGCCCGAGAAGATGTGTCGAAAGTGCGAAAGGCGATGGTTGACGTCGGCTTCGCGAACCATGCCGAAGCTGGCGAATTGCTTCGATTGGAATGCTTCGATATCAAGCCCGGTGGCATCAGGCAGCGAATGCAGCTCGATATCGATGAGCGCCGATGCCAGATAGCGAACGAGTTCAAAGCCCTCGTTGAAGACGCGTGCGGCGCGCAGACTCGCGATCAATTCATCGGGGATCGGGGCGCCGGTATCGGCGTGCTTCGCATGAAGTGCGAGCAACTCCGGGTCAAGCACCCAATTCTCGAACAGATGGGAAGGAAACTCGACGAAGTCTCGCGCTACCCGCGTGCCGGAGAGCCGGCTGAAACGCACGTTGGACAACAGGCTATGAAGCGCATGGCCAAATTCATGGAAGAGCGTATCGACATCGTCGATGCCAAGTTGCGTTGGCGCTCCAGCACGGCCTTGGAGTGATGCACTGTTGATCACGATCGGTAGCATCGGATCATGTCCATCGCAGCGCATGCGGAACTCAGATTCCCACGCTCCAGAATTTTTGCGATCGCGCGCATAGTAGTCAGCAACGAAGTAACCGATGATGCGGCCTTGTTGCTCCACGTCCCAGAGGCGAACGTCCGGGTGGTAGAGCACCACGTCGTTGCGTTCACGAAAGGACAAGCCAAAGAGACGATGCGCGCAGTCGAACACCGCGCGAATCACCGACTCCAGTTCGAAATGGCGACTGACGAAAGCGGCGTCGATGTTGAACTTTCGCGCCTTCAATCTTTCGGTGAGATAGCGCCAGTCCCAAGGCTCGATATCAGTTGACTCCCCGAGATCAGCGGCAATCGCTCGAAGGTCGGCGAGCTCAGTTTGGCAAAGTGCCTTAGCCGGCGCCCATAGGCTATCGAGCAAAGCTCGCGCGGCCTGCGGCGTGCCCGCCATGCGGTCGCTCAACGCGTAATCCGCGTAGCTCCGGTATCCGAGCAACTTCGCCAGGTCGAGGCGAAGCGCAACGATTTCGCGGATGACCGGGCGGTTGTCGAATGCCGGCTCGGTGCATCGTGCGCTCCACGCGCGCCAGATGCGCTCTCGAAGGTCTCGGCGCGAGGAGTAGGTCAGGAATGAGACGACGCTCGAGTACTTCAGCGTGAAGACGTAGCGGGCTGACGTTTCCTTCGATTTTTCAATCCGTGCGGCATCGCGCACAAAATCAGGTAGCCCCTTTAGCTCGTCTGCGGTAGTTAGCTCAAGCTTGAAGGCATCGGTTGAAGCGACTAGATTCTGGCTGAAAGTCACGCACAGTTGCGCGAGCCGTTCCTTGATCGCAGCGAAGCGGTCCGCATCGTCCTGTCTCAGCGCGACGCCATTGCGAACGAAATCCAGGTGAATCCGCTCGAGGAGACGCAACTCGTCTGCCGCAAGCCCCTGCTGATGCCGGCTCTGATAAAGCGAGTCGAGGCGCTCGAAGTAAGACCGGTGGCTCAACGCCTTCGCATGGTATTGCGCCAACAATGCACAGACCTCCGCCTCGACCGCCCAAAGCTCGTCGGTACCGACCGTGAGCCGCAGGATCTCGAACAGCGCGTCGATTCGTTCGAGGTGCCCGCTCGTTGCCTCAAACGCCGCAACCGTGTTGGCAAACGTTGCAGGTTCCGGGTTCGATGCGATGGCGTCGATGCGTGCGAGCCGTTCGCTCGCGAGTTGGGCGACGGCTGGAGCAAAGTGATGGGGGCGTATGACGGCGAAAGGCGGGAATTGGCCGGCCTCACGCCAGTCCGTCAAAAGGGGGTTCGGTTCTGGACGGGTCATGCTCTTCTCCGGTTCTTATTCAAATCGTGGTCCGTTGCGCAGCGGATGCAACGGTATCGGCGAATCGACGTTGAGTCAATTGACAAGCGCCACTTTCCATTCGGAAATCTACCGCTGCAACGGCGGTCCCAGTTGGTCTTACAAGACAAGAAAATCTGAAGATGAACGCGTACCTTCGCAAATCGACGGGAGCCGATCTGCCCACACTCCATCGGTGGGCCGAGGCGATCAAAGCGAAGAGCTTTATGTCTCGCGTCCTGACGAAAAGGAAGCAAAAGAAGGAGGAGACTGGCGGACTTGCGACGTCTTCCTGAACGAAACGCCGATGCAATTCACGCCGGCATCAGCGCACCAACGGCACCGCATGCCGCGCTTGCATAAGCGCAATGCGTGCCGCACGCGCATCAGCCGCGACGCGCAGCAAAGCACCCAACTGCCGCGGCGCTTTCGCGAGCGATACCAGCACCGGCATCACCGCTGTCGTACCGTCATCGCGCAGGCCTGCCATTGCGGCAGGCGGCAGCGTCCGCCAAGCCGGGTCGACGATGGCTCGACACACGGCAAACGGCAGCCCGCGTTCGGCCGCCATCTTGGCTACGATATGCGACTCCATATCGACGGCCAGCGCGCCGCTTACACGATGCAGCGCCGCCTTATCAGCAACGGTCACGACCGGCGCACCAACCGCAGCCAACGTGCCGCGCCGTAACGCCGAGCGCAGCGGCGTAGCCGCAAGCTCGGCCGCCATACGCTCACTCCATTCGACATCGGTTTGGACACGGCCGAACGGCCCATCGATCGCATCGGCGATGACGACTGTGCCAGGCTCGAGATCAGGGGCAAGCCCCCCCGCTGTACCGAAGCTGACGACACCGGCCGCGCCGCGCGCCAGCGCTTCGTTCAGCGCGCGCTCAAGCAAATCAGCACGCGCCGCATAAACGGCCTGCATACCCGCGCCACGCGCGATACGGGCTTCAAACGCCATACCCGTCACGGCGATGACGGGCAACGCCACTGCGTCGCCGCCCATCGTCACAATCCGACGGCCACGCGCACGCGCTTGGCGCGCGTCATGTTGCGGTAGCGTGCAAGCGCCCACAGCGGGAAGAACTTGCGATAGCCGTGATAGCGGAGATAGAACACGCGCGGGAAGCCAGTCGCCGTGAAACGCGTTTCATCCCACAGCCCGTGCTCGCACTGTGTGCGCATCAGGTACTCGACACCGCGTGCCACGGCCGGATGATTGACTTCGCCCACGGCCATGAGACCGAGCAGTGCCCACGCCGTCTGCGACGCAGTACTCGTAGCACGCTCGTAACCGCGGTATTCGAGCTTGTAGCTCGTGCCGTCTTCGCCCCAGCCACCGTCCTCGTTCTGGATCGAGATCAGCCATTGCGCAGCACGCTTGACGCGCGCATCGTCGTGCGCGATGCCGGCCGCATTGAGCGCGCACAGCGCCGTCCAGGTCCCGTAGACGTAGTTCATCCCCCAACGGCCATACCAGCTGCCGTCGTCTTCCTGCTCGTCGAGCAGATACTCGTACGCGCGACGTGCCGGCTCGCTATTGCCAGGCAGCTCGCCGAGCTGCGCCAGCATCGACAAGCAGCGGCCCGACACGTCGGCCGTCGGCGGATCGAGCAGCGCGCCGTGATCGGAAAACGGAATGTTGTTGAGGTAGTACTGCGTGTTCTCAGGTTCGAATGCGCCCCAGCCGCCGTCGCTGCTTTGCATGCCGACGACCCATTCGCGCGCACGCGCGATCGCTTCGCGGTCGACGTTCGAACGCGTCAGCGTGGCTGCACGGTCCATCGCCAACGCCACCACCGCCGTATCGTCCACGTCGGGGTAATGCGGATTCGCGTACTGGAATGCCCAGCCGCCAGGCCGCACGTCCCCCCGGCGCGAGATCCAATCGCCGCGCACGTCGAGAATCTGCAGCGGCCGCAACCATTGCAGGCCACGCAGCGCCGCTTGCTCGGCACGCGGCAACTCGGTTTCGAGCAGCGCGTGCGCGGCCAGCGACGTATCCCACACCGGCGACAGACACGGCTGGCAGTAGGCTTCATCCTCGCCGATCACGAGCAGCTTCTCGATGGAGCGGCGCGCGATCGCACGATTGGGATGATCGGGCGCATAGCCGAGCGTGTCGTACATCATCACGGAGTTGGCCATCGCCGGGAAAATCGCGCCAAGGCCATCCTCGCCATTCAGACGCTCGTCGACGAACGCAACGGCAGCGTCGATCGCACGCTGACGCGAGCCCTTCGGGAAGAGGCCGTCAGTGGCGCGCAGCACCTTGTCGACCACGCGGAAGAACGCGAACCAGCCGCGGCTCTGGTGCGGCGCGCGCGGCAGCATCCCAGCCTCCGACGGCTTGCCATGAAACAGCTCGTCGATGTGCACGCCAAGCGGGTTCCTGGCGACGGGCCGACGTGCATTGAGCACCAGCAACGGCACGATCACCGTACGCGCCCAGTACGACACCTTCGACAAGTGGAACGGAAACCACTTCGGCAGCAGCGTGATTTCGACGGGCATCATCGGCACCGCACGCCAAGACATCACGCCGAACAACGCCAGCAAAATACGCGTGAAGACGTTGACGGCCTCGGCACCGCCGGCCCCGAGGATCGCGCGGCGCGCGCGCTGCATGTGCTCCGCGCTTTCGGGCTCGCCGGCCATCTTCAGCGCGAAATAAGCCTTCACGCTCGCGCTGACGTCGAGCGCGCCGTCCGTGAAGAGCGGCCAGCCACCATCCTCGAGCTGAATGCGGCGCAAGTAGCGCACGATCTTGCGTTCGAGTTCGACATTCGGCGTCTCGCCGAGGTAATGCACGAGCAGAATGTATTCGGCCGGAATCGTTGCGTCGGCTTCGAGCTCGTACACCCAGTGGCCATCGGCCTGCTGCGCGGCAAGCAGAGCGTCGGTGGCCTGCTCGATCGCGCCATCGAGCCCTGCGCGCTGCGACGCGTCGTGCGATGCGCTCGCGGCCGCGACGGCGGCGGATGCTGCGGAAAAATCGTTCATCGGTCTGTCTTGGATGGAATGGTGGAGCGCGGCATCAGAACAGCGCGTAACGCGCCACGATCCACAGCAGCCGTGCTTTCGGCTTCGCTACCGGCGTGCGCGGCGCGTCGAACCCGCGCTCGAGCGTGCGCTCGAGCAAGCATCGGTAAACGCCCGACATGATGCGCGGCGCACGCACGGCCTTGCGCGGCGATGCGTCCATCACGGCGTCCGCCTTCGCGAAGTGTTCGAGCGCGCGCTCGGCCAGCGTCGCGCATACGCGCGGCAACGACGGATCGTCGGCGATCTCGGCTGGACTCGTCGTCGCGATGCCTTCGCGCGCCAGCAGTTCGTACGGCAGATAGCAGCGGTCGATCGCCGCATCTTCGTCGATATCGCGCAGGATGTTCGTCAGCTGGAGCGCACGGCCCAGATGGTGCGACAGCGTGCGGCCAGGCTCCTCGGCCATCCCGAAAACTCTCACCGACAAACGGCCGGCGGCACTGGCGACGCGGTCGCAGTACAGATCGAGCGTCGCTTCGTTGGGTGCGCAGATATTGGCGGCGGCATCCATCGCCATGCCGTCGATCATCGCGTGAAAGTCTTCGCGCTTCAGATCGAAGGTGCGGATATGGCGCGTGAGCGCGACCAGCGACGGACGCGGCGTGCCTGCAAAGCAAGCGTCGATGTCTGCGCGCCAGCGCTCGAGCCCGGCGCTGCGTTCTTCGCGCGGCGCGTCGCTATCGGCGATGTCGTCGACGGCACGGCAAAACGCATAGATTTGGTACATCGCGTCACGTTGCGCAGCCGGCAGGATGCGCATCGCGAGATAGAACGAACTGCTCGACGTGACGGCTGCCGCGTCGACTTCAGGTTCGTCCGCGACAGGATTGGAAACGGCCAAGGCGAACTCCGCTGTGGCACCCTTGCGGGCGATTGAGAATCGATGCTATCCAGGCGGTGTGCCGCTCGGGCACTGCATTGACGCATCGCGCCCGGATCGACGAGTGCGACACGCCGGCAGAGATGCCGGAAACGGGCAAAAGTATAGCAACGTTTTATTGAGTGCCACAGCGCGCCACGTTGGCGATCGGTCCCTTGTATCGCACTTGCACGCGGAAAAAACGTTCTGCAGACCGAACGAATGTGCGCTAGCCGAGCGCGACGGAGCGGTTTCGCCCTTGCCGCTTGGCACTGTAGAGCGCGGCGTCGGCTTCGTTGATGAGCACTTCGTAAGTTGGCAGACCGGCCCGCGCCGCAGCACCACCCACGCTGGCCGTGACCGGCACGCGAACGCCCTCGGCCTCGACGGGCGTATCGCCGATCGTCGTGCGAATCTTTTCGGCGACGACCATCGCCTCGGCCAATGGCGTGCACGGCAGCAACAGCGCGAATTCCTCACCGCCGAATCGGCCGAACGTATCCTGTGCGCGCACCGCCTCGCCCACGCGCTGCGCCATCACGCGCAGCACCGCATCGCCGACCGCATGACCGTAGCGATCGTTGATGTCCTTGAAGTGATCGAGGTCGAACAGCAGCACCGACAGATCGCCGCCATAGCGTTGCCAGCGCGAGAACTCATCGCTCAGACGCCCCTCGAAAAAGCGCCGGTTCGCAATGCCCGTGAGGCCATCGCGGTGCGCATATTCCTCGAGCTTGATGACGGCTTCCTCACGCTCGCGTTGCATCACGCTGACATTCGTCACGTCGGAGATCGTCACGCACACGGCGATCACGTCGCGCCCGCGCGTGAGCGGCATGAACGTGCAGTCCTGCTGCATGAAGTCGACGCCGCCCGTGATGGGCCTGTCGTGCTCGAACTTGAACAGATAGGGACGCTGCTCCCACGAGCTGAACGCGAAGCTGCCGAGCTGAAAGACGCTCTCGACCTTGCGTGCGAGCCAGACGCGCGGCAATTCGGGGAAGCTGTCGAAAATCGATTTGCCGACGACCTGCTCGGCCGGCAGCCCGCTGTGGTCCTGCATGAAGCGGTTCCACATCAGCACGTTCATCGACCGGTCGAGCACGAAAATGCCGAAGCCGACGCGCTCGAGCACGAGATCGCTCAGAGATTGCTCCATCGACTCGCTCATAGGCTCGACAGCAACGCATTGAGCGCATCGTGCATACGACGAATCGAATCCTCGGCCATCAGCATGACCAGGTGGACACGGAAGCTTTGATCCTCGAGCGCGAAATTCACTTCCAGCAGCAGCGCCACGCGCCAGGCGAGGACATCGGCCTGGAATACCTCATCGAGCGCGATCTTCTCGCCGAGCAGTCCCGGCGGGGAAAAAATCGGCATGCGATCGAACTGGTTCAGGATGCACGACACGCAGGCACCCGTGAGCACATTGGCGACGTCGAACATGAGCTCGGTCTGACTGACCGATTCGTACGCCGAATGAATGTAGGGATCGTTGACGAGCTCGCACAGGTGGCCCACGCCGCTGCTGCGGCAGATCACGATCGCTTCGCCCTTGATGTCCGAACGAAAACCCTGGCGCACCGCTGTCACGCTTTCGTCGATGCCCGTCATTTCGCGCAAGGTCTGCGCGGCTTCCTGCACGGCCACCACGCGCACACGCGGCACGGACAGCTCGATGAACGTATCGAGCAGACGAGCGAGACGCGTCGCCGCCTGACCCATCGCCAGGTTGGCGACCTCCTGTAACGCGTCGCGTTGCTCTTCGTTGAACACGTTCTCAGGCATATAACCCGTACTCCTTGAGGATGGGCAACAACGCCTCGGGGGTCACGGGCTTGGCGACGAATGCAGCGGCGCCGAGCGAGCGCACGCGCTCCTGGGCAAGCGGCTGAACGTCGGCCGATACGACGATCACGAACGTATTGAGGTCTTCATGCTGAAGCGCCTCGAGCACCTGGTAGCCCGTCATGTCGGGCATGGTCAGGTCGAGAAACATTACCGAAGCTTTGCCGGCGCGATAGAGCGCGAGCGCCTCGCGCCCGTTCGACGCGTATGCGATGTCGACATTCCAATCGGCCGGCAAGGCTTTCGTCAGAACCTTCCGGGCAAGCAGGGAATCATCGGCGATCACAATCGGCAAAGGCATGGCAAGCGTGACGGAAAATCGGAATGGTCCAGATCGAGTTAACGGCAGCTCGGAATCCTTCTTTAGCGAGAAGCGAGCGTGTCAACAGGCTGCGGCGCGTTAGGCGGCACCGCGTTCCGGGTGCGCCGGGCAGGCGCAAGAAGCGCGGCTCGCGCGCAATGACGTAACGCTTTCGATGCCTCACGATGCGCCTTTTTTCGCCAGCGCATCTTGTCTCGTAAAAGTGAAGCGAAATTCTCTGATCAATCAGGCGGAAAATCAACTCTCCATTTTTCGATCACTCATCGAAACTTCGCCGCACCATAGGATAAGAAGAAAGAAGACACACATTTTTTGATATGCGAGAGTGAATTTTACTTTTGTGTACGTTTGCGCTTCCGAATTCGTCGCTGTTTTGAATACCGGCTCCAGAAGGGGCCCGTGGTTCCGTGGCAGTCGACGCCAATCTCGCGATCAACTCGCTTATGATTGCTGCACGGCAATAGCCCTTCGATCGGAACGCCCCCCACCATGAAGCGTCACCGTCTCGACGAAGCAGAAGCGAATCGCGGAACCGCCGCGTGGCAAGACGACGCGGCGCTCCCCGCCGGTCCCGAACCTGATTTCGCCGTTCGCCGCGTCACGCTGATCGCGCTGCTCGCCGCCGCCATCGTGCTGCCGTGCGTCTATGCAGCCACGATGGCCTATTCGGACTTTCGCGCGCGCGTGGCGTCGGCCACCGATGCCACCGTCCGCACGGTGCGCATCGCCGAAGAACACGCATTGAAGGTCTTCGATCTCAACGAGACGCTCGATGCGCGTGTGAGCGACCTCGTGCGCGGACTCGACAACGAGCGCATCCGCGCGGGCGAAGCCGACATTCACGACAAGCTCGTGCAAATCGGCGGCGGCTATCCGCAGGTCGCCTCGGTCTCCATCTTCGGACCCGAAGGCACGCTGCTCGCCAACAGCCGCTACTATCCGGCCCCGCATGCATCGATCGCCGGTCGCGACGATTTCGTCGGCATCCGCGGCGGCCGCATTCTCGAACACGTGTCCAAAGTGATGATCTGGCATGCGGGCAGCGGCGAAGCCGTGTTCAACACCGGCATGGCGCGCCGCAAAGCCGACGCCTCGTTCGCCGGGCTCGTATCGGTCGCGCTAAAACGTTCGTACTTCGAATCGTTCTATCGCGAAGTGCTGGGCTCCGGCCGCGGCGCAATGACGATCGCGTTGCTGCGCGCCGACGGCGCCGTGCTCGCGTCGTATCCGCCGCAGCCCGATCAGCCCGAGCTGCCGCACGCGTTGGCATCGGCCCTCGATACCGGCAGCCGATTTGGCGTGCTTACGACGCATCCATCACACGAAGAGGGCAACGGCGAGATCGTCGCTTACCGGCGCGTCGGCTCGTATCCCGTCTACGTTTCGTGCGCGTATAGCGAAGCGGCGATCTGGGCCGACTGGTACAAGCGCGCCGCGATCTTCGCGGCCTCGATCTTTACGCCGTCGATCGTCCTATGGCTCGTACTCGCGCTGTCGTTGCGGCGCCTTTCCGCCGAAGAGCAGGCGTGGACCCGCTGGCAAGCCGAGGCGTCGATGCGACGCTCGATCGAATCGGCCTACCGGCAGGCGCGCAAGATGGAAGCGCTCGGCAATCTCGTCGGCAGCGTCGCGCACGACTTCAACAATCTTCTGACCATCGTGGCGACGAACGCGCAGATCGTGCGCTTGCGCGGCGCGGCCAATCTGGATCGCGAGATCAATGCGATCGAGCGCGCGCTCAAGAGCGGGCAGTCGCTCACGCGGCAGTTGCTCGGCGTCGCGCGCAAACAGCCGTTGCGTAGCGAGACGATCGACCTCGCGCGCTGGCTGTCGGCCAGCCGCGAGTTGCTCAAGGCCTCGCTCGGCGCGAAAGTGAGCCTGGTCGTCGACATCGGACACGACATCTGGCCCATCGAAGTCGACGGTGCCGAACTCGAACTCGCGCTGATCAACGTCGCCGTCAATGCACGCGACGCCATGCCGAACGGCGGACATTTCACGGTCCGCTCGAGCAACATGAAGCTCGAGCGCGAAAGCGGCTTCGCATTGACCGGCGAATTCGTACAGATCTCGCTCGAAGACACGGGTTCGGGCATGCCGCATGACGTGCTCGCTCACGCATTCGAACCGCTGTTCACGACCAAGCCGAAGGGGATGGGCACGGGGCTCGGGTTGCCGCAGGTATTCGCATTCTGCGAGCGTTCAGGGGGGCTGGCGACGATCGACAGCCTGCTCGGCGCGGGCACATCGGTGCGCCTCTACCTGCCACGCTCGCATGGGACGCCTGCGGCGGCCCCAGCCGCCAAGCCGCAGGATGCCTACCCGAGCGCCGTCACCGGCGGCCTGCGCGTCCTGCTCGTCGAGGACAACGACGAAGTCGCCGCTGGTACCGAGGCGCTGTTGCGCATGATGGGCCATGACGTGACATGCTCGTTCAACGCCGATGCCGCCGTGCACATGATCGGCGGCGCCCAGAGCTTGTCGGAGGCGCCGTTCGACGTCGTTATTTCCGACATTCACATGCCTGGCGCCATGAACGGCATCGATCTTGCTGAAGCTGCTCAGGCGCTCGCGGTGCCGCTGCCCGTCATTCTCATCACCGGCTATGCGCAGGAGCTCGATCGGGCGCGGAATGCCAATGTCCGCGTGCTGTCAAAACCTTTCGATATCGCCCTGCTCGAGTCGATGCTGCAAACGATTCGACGCGAACGCGAACAGCGCACGCCAACGGCCGGCAAGGCGACGTGAACCGCCTGCGGTCCGTTTTTTGCCGCGCGTCACAGTAACGGAATCGAGGAGAAAGCCATGCAACACACTGTCATCGCATTCTTCGACACTTACGCCCTGGCCGAAGCAGCCCGCGACGCGCTGCTCGACGCAGGCCTCGCGCGTGAAGACATCACGTTGCAAATGCGCTGCGAGCCCACCTTTGCCAGCGATGCGACAGCGGCTGAGGATACGGGTCCGCGTCGCGAAGAAGGGCTCATCGCGAGCATCGAGCGCTTTTTCGAATCGCTGTTCGCCAACGCGCCCCCGCAACACGAAACCGCTCAATACGCGGAGGCCGTGCGGCGTGGCGCAGTGATGTTGAGCGTCGAGGCGGCAACCGACGCGCAGTGCGAACTCGCACGCGCCACGCTCGAGCGGACCGGCCCCATCGACATCGAGGCGCGCGCGGCCACGTGGCATACGCCCAGTGACGACACGATGCGCGAGCACTCGCCACTCGAGGAGCTCGGATTGCGGCGCGGCGCAGCGAAACGCGAATCGGTGCGTTCGGCGGTGCGCACGTACACGCGCATGTCCAACGCGCCGGTTGCCGAACCGAGCGCGGAACACCCGGAAAGCGAGGCGGCCGCCACGGCCGTAGCCGCGGGCTCGGCGCCAGGGATGGGGGCGGTGTTCACGGCGGGTTACGGCGATAGCGAACCCGCGCCTCCTGTGCGTCCCACTGCCGCCGGACAAGCCGATGCGCCCGCCGCCCCACCGTCGAAAGTGCCCGACGAATATCTGCAGGACGAGGAATTTCACGGCAATGGCAACGTCGATGGCGGCAGCGAAGGTGGCAAGACGCACAAACCGTGATCGATGAAGCGTATGGCCGTCCGCCGATGTCGAGAGGTGGCGAGGCATCGACGGACGGCCGTAGCAGGCGCTATGCGCCTCTATGAGCCCTTCTGCACGTGTCGTTTGACCCAGACCTCGAAACGCTCGACAAACGTCTGCAGAAACTTGCGCGTGTCGTCGTTGGCGATGTCGCCGTTCGCATCGAAAAAGCCTTCGGCGTACTTGAGGAAGATCTCGGGCTGGCCGAGCGTCGGCACGTCGAGATAAGCGAGCACATTGCGCAAATGCTGCTGCGCGAGCGCCGTCCCCGTGGCGCCCAGCGAGATGCCGCAGACGGCGGCAGGCTTCTCCCTCCATGAGTTCGTGCCCCACGGACGCGAGCCCCAATCGATCGCATTCTTGAGCACGCCCGGCATCGAGCGGTTGTACTCGGGCGTCACGAACAGCAAGCCGTCGGCGGCTTCGATCTGACGCTTCAGGTTGCGTGCGACGTCGGGAAAATCGCCGTCATAGTCCTGGCTGTATAGCGGCAGCGTGCCGATGTCGAGAAACGAAAACTTGAACTCGGCACTCGCGAGCTTCGTCAGCGCATGCCCGAGGTGCTTGTTGAACGAATCGCGGCGCAGACTGCCCACGACGACTTCGATGTTGTAAGCCATTCCCTTCGCTCCTTTCGTTGTGACGTTGCAAACCACGACGCGGTAACGCATAAGGTTTTGCCGCTTTTCATGATAGGCGGCTCGCTCGCCGGCCGCTGGCCCGTTTTTGGCGAGCGTCCGGCCCGTTTTCCACGCAGCCCAGCTCCATGCAGGTGGGCCGTGGGTTTCGGCACGGCTTTCCACAACTTTTTCCACAGAAACTGTGGATAACTTGCCACTGACGGACTGCTCTTACGAATAGTCACATCCATGACGTTTGTGTGACGGCGACGAACTTCACATCCAATGCATCCACTCACGGTGGCGCCCGCGTATTACAGCGGGCAAGGGTCACGCGTGCGCCGGCATCGGCAGCGCAAGCCGGGCGAAAAAAAATTTCGACCGACCTGTCATATCGGCCAGCGTACGCCGACTCAAGCCTTCGAAGCCCAACCATCGGCTTCTTACTTTCAATCGAACAGGAGAGTCACATGAACAAGCAATGGATCGCCGCCGCAGCCTTCACCGCCGTTCTCGGTGCCACGCTCGCCACGCCCGTGCTCGCGGCCAGTCAGGAGAAGTGCTATGGCGTCGCCAAGGCCGGCCAGAACGACTGCAAGGGCAACAACCACTCATGCGCAGGCCAAGGGACGAAGGACATGGACAAGGGCGAATTCAAGCTCGTGCCCGCCGGCACCTGCACGAAGCTCGGCGGCTCGATGACGGCCGCCATGTAAGTCCGAGCAAGTCGAGCGATGCGGCCGCACCATGCACCGCTACGTGCGGCCGCGCAACGCTTGCACAAAAGGGAGACCGACATGTCGACGGATTCGACGTCACACCTCGCCGCCGGGCTCGGCTTGCGCGGCCCGCACGTGGCTCACGTGCTTGCCGAACGGCCGGCGATCGGCTGGTGGGAAGTGCACAGCGAGAACTACTTCGGCGGCGGCGAGCCTATCGCCGCACTCGAACGCGTGCGCGCGCATTATCCCGTCAGCCTTCATGGCGTCGGCATGGGACTCGGCAACACGGTCGCGCCCGATGCGCGTCATCTGGCGCAGCTCAAGGCACTTGTCGAACGCATCGAGCCCGCGCTCGTGTCCGAGCACTTGTGCTGGAATCGTGGTGCAGGACGGTATTTCAACGATCTATTGCCGGTGCCGCGCATCGACGGCGCGATCGCACGCATGGCCGAGCACATCGATCTCGTGCAAAACGCCCTCGGCAGACGGATCCTCATCGAAAACGTCTCGGCCTATGTGGCGTTCGAAAGGGAGTGCTTCAGCGAGGCGCACATGCTTGCCGAGCTGGTCGCTCGCACGGGTTGCGGCATCTTGCTCGACGTGAACAATCTGCATGTGAACGCGCTGAACCTGGGCGTCGATCCTTGTCAGGAACTCGAACGGCTTGCGCCGGGCAGCGTCGGCGAAATTCATGTTGCAGGCTTCGAATGGCTCGACGACGTGGCCATCGATACCCATGGCGCGCCCGTCTGTGATGCCGTGTGGGCCCTGCTCGATGCGGCACTGTCGCGTTTCGGGCCGACTGCCGTGCTGCTCGAACGCGATACGAATCTGCCTGCGCTCGATGTGCTCGTCGGCGAGTACGAGCAACTGCGGCAACGCATGGCAACTACCTTGTCCCATGCGCGAGCAGATGCGGATGCGGACGCCGGCTCGGCGACGGCGGCGAACGAGGAGATGCCAGCATGACGCTCTACGATCGCACGCTGGACGCGTTCGCCTCGGCGCTACTCGACGACGCCATTGAACCCGAAGGCGTCACAGCTGCCACGCGCGCACAGCTCGATGTCTATCGCAACAATGTGCGGCTCAACCGCGTGGCCGCACTCGCCGATGCGTTTCCGAACGTCGTTGCGCTCGTCGGCATCGACTACTTTCGGGCGCTTGCGCAGGCTTATGTCATGGCGACGCCAGCAACGTCGGCCAATCTGCATGAGGACGGCGCCACGCTCGCCGACTTCATTCGCGGCTTCGGGCCAGCTGCCGATCTGCCGTATCTGGCCGACGTGGCCATCGTCGATTGGCGCATGCACTGCGCGTACTACGCGGACGACACCCAACCACTCGACCCGTCGTCTGTCGTCGCGCTCGGGCCCGAGCGACTGGCCGCTGCATCGCTTCGTTTGATGCCGTCTGTCGGGCTCGTCCGTTCGCAAGCCTGGCCCATTGCCGACATCGTCGCGATGCATGAGGGCGGCCCTGTCGCGCAGCTCGATACGGGCGGTCAATCCGTCCTCGTGTGGCGTGAAGGGTTCGAGGTGCGCTGGCAAGCACTCGCGGATTCCGACGCCCGCGCATTCGATGCGTTATGCGCCGGCAGCTCGATTGAGACCGCATTCGCGTCGGCCGATGCGGATCCCAACTCGTTGCTCACACAACTATTTCGACACCGTCTCATCCGAGCTATTGAGGAGAATTGTCTTGAAAACGCTTAGCAAGCTGCTGGGCCATCTGGATACGGTGGCATTCGCTGTGCAACCGCTGTTTGCGCTCGGTGTACGGCTATATCTGTTTCGCGTGTTTTTTCTGTCCGGGCTGACGAAGCTGAGGAGCTGGGACGCGACGCTTTATCTTTTTTCGAACGAATACCACGTCCCGGTGCTGCCGCCGGCTGTCGCGGCCGTCATGGGCGCGGGCGGCGAGTTGCTGTTTCCGATCCTGCTCGTACTGGGCTGGCAAGGGCGCTTCGCCGCAGCCGGATTATTCGTCGTGAATCTCGTCGCGGTGATGTCCTATCCGGGACTCGAGCCCGTGATGATCAAGGACCATGTCTTGTGGGCCGCGCTGATCGCGTACCTCTTCGTGCACGGCGTAGGACGATGGTCGCTCGATGCCTGGAGAGCGCATGTAACAGCAGCAGGAATGCAGGGGAAACGCGCTTGACGTCTGGTCACACGATGTACGGCGATACCGCCTATCTTGCCGGGCTGCGACGCGATCTATTGCGATTCGCGCGCTTGCAGTTACGTGACTTGGCCGCAGCCGAGGACGCCGTGCAGGAAGCGCTCGCCGCGGCATGGTCCGGTGCGAACGCGTTCGAGGGACAATCCCAGCATCGCACATGGGTGTTCGGCATCTTGCGACACAAGTTGATCGACGTGCTTCGTGGTCGCAAGCGCTCGATCAACGTATCGGCCCTCGAGACGGAATTGAGCGAAGCGGAGCTGCTCGACCAAATACTGTTTGCCGAGAACGGTCACTGGGCCTCACATGCGAAACCCAGTGCGTGGGTCACGCCGGAGACGGACTTGCAGCGGCGTCAGTTCTGGCGCCTCTTCGAAGCGTGTATGGAGCGACTGCCGGAGCAGATCGGACGCGTGTTCATGATGCGCGAATTTCTGGATTTCGACGTTGCGGAAATTTGCGAAGAACTCGAACTGACCGCCAACCACTGCAGTGTGCTCATCTATCGCGCTCGTATGAAGTTGCGCACGTGTCTCTCGGAACAAGGCATGGGCCACGAGGAGGCGTATGCACACGTGTAAGGTGATTACACACTTGTTGTCGGATGCGTTGGACAGGCCGCTTTCGATGCGAGAACAGCTCGCCGTGTTTGGCCATTTGCCGATGTGCAGTGGGTGCCGTCGGTATCGCGAGCAAATCACGCTCATCCGAGAGGTGGCGCACGATTGGGCACAGGGCGTGATTGAGGACCCTGCGGGTCCGGACGACGAAGCGGGCACGGCTAGCTAAGTCTGCTTGCCGGCCGCGTCGTTGAAATGCGAACGGTTGGCTTCTCGGCCTCGGGGCCTCTCGCTCTCGATTAGAGGGATGGCAAGCGAGCGGGGCGGGGTGCTCGCTCGTCGGTGTTCGTCGTCCTCGTCATTCGAACAAGGTGTTCACAGCTTCGGTCGGGCGACCGATCACTGCCCTGCCATCACGGACCACGATGGGACGCTGCAGCAGAATAGGATGTGCGGCAATGGCTTCGAACAACTGTGTATCGGTCAGGTTCGGATCGGCCAAACCGAGGTCGCGATACTCGGCCTCGTTGTCGCGCATCATGTCACGTACCGATCCCCCCAGCATGCGATGCAACGCTCGAAGCTGCTCGACCGTTGGCGGGTTCTTCAGATATTCGACGACCGTTACCGGCTCCCCCAACGGGTTCAACGTATTGCCAACGAGGTCGCATGCCGCCCGGGATTTCGAACAGCGAGCGTTGTGATAGATCGTGATCATGGCATTTGCCTCGAGTGGTTCTTGAAGAACGCTATTTTACCGGGGCGCGCGTGAGGGCGATTGCGGTGCTCGGGACCCGTCGTATGGGGGAGCAAGTTGCTTATGGACTGATGCTGTTGATTGCTCCATTCGTCGTCGGTCGCGTCTGCCCAGGTTGGGCCTATATGCGATGGATGACGAATAAATTTTTTATCTCTTGTTCAAACGTGATTCGTGCATGTGATGGGGGAGTGCAGTTATCGACTCGTCTCGCTGGTGTTGTGGACTGAAGGCTAGCGCGTGCGTGTAGCAGCGCTCTACTGCCTGTGAGTAGGTAGCCTTTCGAGCACATGCGGAGCGCGCCCTTCGTGTGAAGCGTGTCCGTTGTTCGATCTCCTGATGCAAGGGATCAACGCGTTGCTGCGCTCGGTAATGAAAGGAGCTGTTGGTTTGCGTAGGGGACCCTGGCAATCAGGCTCCATCAACGTAGCCGATAGCTTATGGTCCGAGTTGCTGGGAGTTCACAGATCAGCACGCGCAGCACCGCGTTTTCCGGAGAGGGCCAGCTTTATGCGCATAAACCGTGGCCCAAAGTCGTTCGGCCTCACGTGGACCGCGAGGCACGCGATCGCTTCGCGCACAAGCCGGCTACGCATGAGCCATGCGCGCGGAAGGCGTCCGTAGCGCATCGAGAAACGCGCTGCTTTGACGGGGTTTTCAGCGACACACGCACTGGCCAATACGGCGAGGCATCTCTCTGCAGGAAGAACGCCGCCCTAGCTACCATCTCAGCCCCATCGCATCTCCGACGCGAATCAATAACGCATGTCTCCACGCTGGCGACGACCGCGACGTCGATGAGGCATCGGCTGCTGGCTAGACCACGACGACCTGGCAGGCCACCCCACGCGGAAAGATCAAAAGCCGTCCCGCGTCCCCTCCCGGAGAGATGATCACAAGCCACCACGCCACGCGCCCTAAGATCACGCTCCCCTAGCGATTACCCCGTCAATTCGCAGCCCATCTGCTCGCGGGACGCTTGCACCCACACTCACCGCGGGGACTTCGATTCACTTCCACATCGACATTCGCAGCCGCGCGACGTGGTTCACTCGCGTCACAGCCTTTATGCGCATAAACCGCTTGGCCGAATGGCCAATTTTGTCGTTCGATTGCGACGAACTTATTGAAATATAAAACTTTCACGGTAAAATTCGTCGACCTCTTAAGGAGTGAAAAATTGGCAGCGGAAATCGTCGCGGTAACACAACAAAAAGGCGGAGTCGGCAAAAGCACTATCGCTATGCATCTGGGCGCCGCCTTCCATGAAAAAGGCAAACGGGTGCTCGTTGTCGACGCGGACGGTCAGAACACGCTGATCCACTGGGCCAGCGCCGCCACGGACGAGGACACGGGCATCCCATTCCCGGTCGTCAACCTCTCTGAAGCCGGGGCGCAGATCCACCGCGAGATCAAGAAGTTCATCGCCGACTACGATGTCATCGTCGTCGACTGCCCGCCCTCGATCACCGAAAAGGTATCCGGCGTCGTCTTGCTGGCCGCGTCGGTTGCAGTCATCCCCACCTCCTCGTCGCCGGCCGATTACTGGTCGAGCATCGGATTGGTGAAGCTCGTCCAGCAAGCACAGGTGATGAACGAAGACCTGCGAGCCGTGTTCCTGCTCAACAAGACCGAAGAGAAACGCATGCTGACGCGAGAGCTGAAAAGGGCACTCGAGGATCTCGGCTTTCCGCTACTGAAGACACAAATCCCGACGCGGGAGGCGTACAAGCAAGCGATGGCGCTTGGCCAAACGGTATTGCAGATGGGCGACCGTGGCGCAAAGCTGGCCGCCGCAGAAATTCGCGCATGCGCAGACGAAATCGCCGCGCTGCTCCCCTGACTTTATGCGCATAAAGGACCTTGAATGAAACCCTCCCAATTCGCCAAGGGCTTCCAGGCACGCCCTGATACGACGAGCAGCGAAAAGCGGACGGCCCTTGACCGCCTGAACGCGATCGACAACCTCGTCAACAACGACAGCAACGTTCAACCGATTGCCCCCGCGTCTCGCACCGAACAAACGCTTCACGCTGTTTCGGACGACCTGGCCAATCACGAATCGGCTGAATACCGCGCATGGCGCGTCGGGCACGGCTATAACCCGGGACAAGTGATCGAACTCGAGCTGAAGGCAATCAAGCCGAGCCCGTTCAATCCACGACACTTCTACTTGAAAGCGTCGATCGCCGAGTTGGCCGTGAATCTCGCCAAGCAGGGCCAGCAACAAGCGATTCATGTCATCCCCGACTACGCGAGTCCAGGCAGCTACTTCGTCAGCGACGGCGGCCGCCGCGTGCGCGCGCTCAAAGAAGCCAACAAGGAAACGGTCAAAGCTATCGTTATCGATCTGCCGATCGGTATTCAAAGCTACAAGCTCGGCTACGACCTCAACGTTCAACGCGATTCGCAAACAGTGTTCGACAACGCGGTCGTCTGGCGCCGCTTCCTCGACGAAAAGCACTTCCAGAGTCAAAAAGAACTCGCCGAACATCTGGGCCTCGACGAATCCACCGTCGCCGTTGCACTGTCGCTTGCGAAGCTGCCCGAAACGATCATGCAGGAGATGGTCGCAAGACCCGATCGATTCGGCTCGAACATGGCCTATCAAGTCGGTCGATATCACTCCGCGCGCGGTGTCGACGCAACCCTCCGGCTCATCAACAAGATCCTCTCGGATGATCTGAGTACACGTCAGGTCGCCGATATCGTGAAGGGCCGGACAGCCCCGCAAGAAACGCCCAAGCCGGCCGGCCGTCAGCGTTACGCCCAGCGCATGGAGATCAAGCTTGATGGCGTCGCGGTCGGCGATTTGAAGTCGTACGGCGACGACCGCCTCGAACTGCGTCTGCGCGGCCTGGCGAAAGACAAGCGTGACGAGATTCTTCGGCAGATCGAACAGATCCTGAAACCGAACTAAATCCAGCGCCCAAAAGAAAACCGGCAAGTCGTTCGACTTGCCGGTTTCACATTGAATAACAGGATCGGTGCGGATCAGATCACGTCGTCGCGCACCGTCATGCAGCTCGTGACTGGCTGAGCGTAAAGGAGAGCAAATCCCCGTCGGTCGGCTCACCCCACGTCTTGCGGGCCAGCCAATCGAAGAACGCCGTCTCCGCCAGCTTCGAATTCAAGCCACGCCGACGCCAATCGTCTCGCATGTGCGCGCCGAGACCCGGCAGCACGTCTTCCTCGAACGACTGACGAGCGAGCTCCTGTTCCTTCTCACCTTGCTCTTCGTACAGCGAACGCGCTTCCTTGCGGCGGTAGGCCGCGTATTCATCGAGCAAGCGCGCCTTGAGGTCGTCGGCAGGTGCAGCGCCCGCTGCTGCCTTACCCGAACCGCCACCACTGCTGCCGACCGCTGGCAACGCCTCGACGGGCGGCGCGTAACCCTTCTTGAGCGCATCCTTGAACAACGCAGGCGCACTGCGCACAGGCGGCAGCGTAGTGCTGCGCATGCGCTGCTCCGTCATCTGCAGTGCGGCGCGGATGCGGTTTTCCTCGCTGTCGGCGTAGAGCGTCTGCGCTTCCTTCAATGGAATACCGATCTTCACCATGCGATCGACCAGCGTGCTGTCGAACACGTTCGGATGTTCGTCGAGCGCGAGCATCGGCTGCTTGCGTTCGGTCACACGGAACTGAATTTCGGCTACGCGTCGGCCTTCGCGATGCTCGATCAGCTCGACGAAGATGTTCGTGACGGCATTGACTTCGGCGATCGCCGGACGGAGGTAGTCGCGCTTGAAATACTTGTACTCGCGCTTCGCTTCATCGCCGGCCTCGGTATCGGGGGTACCGGACAAGATCGGCCGCCACCAGGCCCACGATTCCCGCATCGTCAGGTGACTGGGGTTCGTCAGGTAGCGCACGCAGATCTCGTACAGCGCGAGGCCTGCGCTACTGCGCAGCTGGCTTTGGAACTGCAAGCTCAGACGCGCGTACTGGACTGGATCCAGCAGCTTCTTCTTGATCTTCGGTGCAAACGAGAATTCCACCCAGACGCGGCGCGTCTGCGGATCCTCGAGAATTTCGGCATCGGCGATCAGCGTCGAGATACCCCATTTGCGGCCCGGCTTCTGGCTCGACGTGCCTTGACTCCATTCGACCTGCACCGACACCATGCGTCGCAGGTGCTCTTTGACGAGCGCGGTGTCGTTGGAATCGAATGCGGAGTTGGCGACGATATCCGACAACAACGCGCGATACGTATCGCCCGATTCGTCGGCCTGTTGCGCCACCGCCAACAGAACATTGAACAGCTTGCGGGTAAGCAACGTGATCTTGCCGCTCTTGGGCTGAATCGCGATCGCCTCAACGGCCTTTCGCAGTTCAGCAGAGCTTGCACTTACCACATCGACATCGGTTTTCTTCGCGCGCTTCGTTGCCATGCGTCGGGTCGGGAAGAGAATTTCCGAGAGGATACAGAGCGCGGTGATGCGCGTCTACAAGCACACTCTCACCGTTTCGGGTGATTTCGGCTTCTTTGGACCGGCTCACCTCGTTGCCATCCCGAAAAGCCTCACCTTATTGTTCCGCATGATTCGTCAGGGCTCATTGCCGGACGCGGGTAAGGGAATAAGTGGCGATTCGACCGCTAAGCGCAGGTGCGTGTTTACGCTCCCGAAAGATCTCACCAATGAGGTTGTCGCAATTTTGCGACGGCCCAATCTGTGGACCCGAAAACGTTAGCGAACGCGCAAACGGCAGCACGAAATCGCCCTCAAAACGCGGTCTGAACGCCCAAACCCCTCGGGGTGATGCACTTTTAGGCAACTCCGACGTGGGTCAACGCGAAATTCGATGCCCAGCGCTACCGTGGCGCCCGTGGTCGACTCGCTGGCAAGGCCGTCGATCGATGTCGTTGGGCCGCTTCGGCGATCCGGTTCGTCTAAGCGTTGCGCCAAGGATCACCTTCCTTCGGAAATCGATCCCGAAAACGCTCACCTTTGATCATCGTGGGAGCGCTTGCAGTCGGGCCTCCCGCCAAAGCAGCGGTATCCAATGTGACAGAACACCTCCCGGAAACGCTCACCTCAGCGTCCTTTCCGCAACGCCGATCCCCTCAAAACCCCGTGATACGACGCTCCCGAAATAGCTCACCTTAAGCATCGCCAGCCAAAAATTCTTAACATCTTCATACACTTACACGCATAACCTCACCCATCACCTCCATCTACCTTGACTCCTGAATTTCCTCACCTTCAGGAGTCGATGCCCAGAAACCTGGGTAACGGAATTGGCCCGAGACGATCCCGGAAAACCTCACCTCATGCGTCGATACCGAAATACCACCGCCAACAAAGCCCCCATTTGGCATCACAAGGCATGAAAGTGATGACTAACTTTCCTCAAATGGCATCGCATACGCATAAATGAAGTCCCGAAAATGCTCACCAATGGGGCCATCAAGGCCCTCAGGCGAGGGTTCAAATCATCCCCAAACAACCGTCCCGAATCCCCTCACCTTTGCCCCCTGGACGCCCCAAACAGCCACCTTTTGAGCGGCAAGTACGCTTGGCGACCATCCGACAGCCCCGAAAAAGCTCACCTTTCACAAAAAGGGCCCCCGAAAGCGGCCATCTTTCCTGTAAAGATTCACCTTTTCCGCGCTTTTGTTCCTGGGGTCGCTCACCGAACGTCGTTTACCGCTTTGCCGCGGGCCAAAAAGGCTGGCTTCGGATGGCCCCGGAAACACTCACCTATGAGAAATTTGAATAGACCGGGTCGTCCAGTCCAGCCTTGGGTTCGGATCGAGCGAAGCCCCGAAAATGCTCACCGATGCTCAAACCGTGTGCAGGCGCGTGTCCTGAATCCGCTCACGACCTGTCCCGCTAAAGCTCACGCGTCTCCCCGAACCCCATCACATCTGAATCCCGTAAACGCTCACGACGATTCCCGCAAAGCTTCACCCTATCGGGCTGGAAGCCTTGTGCGACAAGGGATTGCCAAGGCGTTAACGTTTTTAACAAGGTTCAAGGGTGTTTACTTCTATTACTCTCAACGAGCACCCGCGAGTTCTTTGAAACATCCCAGACCTTTGCTCACAGCGCCTTCGTGAAACAACGTCCCAAAATGGACTTGCTGCCGAAAACCGTTGTATAACAATGGCTTAAGAGCATTTTTTAGCTTTGTTTCACGGATTCTGCATGAGAAGCTCGCCAAACAAGGCTTCCACCGTATCGTCTAGGTCTGCTACAGCCAAAAAGCAACGCCTTCGGGATAGGGCGTATCAATTACTACGTAATCCGTTATGATTATCACGTTTTGAAGCCCGATAGGCCTCCTATGACACTAGACGAACAACGAGAAGCCATCCGTCACGAGCTCGAAGCGCTACGCGCTAACGGCGCGCATCGCCGAGAACTATCACTTCATGCCTGCAAGCGGCTGTTCTTTGATCTAGGTATTCGTCCGTCGATGGCAGCTGTCCGTGAATTGACACAGACAGGCAGTGCAAGCGACATCCCCAAGGACATCGACCACTTCTGGGAGCGCATCCGCGACGCCTCCAAAATCCGCGTCGGAGCCGGTGCGATTCCGAAAGTGCTCGAAGAGAAAGCAGGCGAGCTGCTGGGCGCGTTATTCGAACACGCACTGGTTCAAGCCCGCGAATCAGTGGCAAGCGAGCGCTCGCAAATACAGGCCGTGCTCGACGAAGCCGAGCAACGCGTGCGCGAAGCGCAAATTCGACACGAAGCGTCCGAGCAAGCGTTGCAACGCAGCGAAGCTTACGCGCAGGCAGGATGGGCACGCGTGCGCGAGCTCGAGACCGGTGCGGCGACAGCAACGATGCAGCACACGACCGGCCACGATGTGCTTCACAGCGTGATGCGCCGACTCGAGACCGAAAACGAAAAACTCGCACAACGGCTCGAGGTCGAACAGGCAACCAATGCGTCGCTTCGCGAGCGCATCGATGCGTTGCATGGCGAGATGCAGCAAAACGCTGAGCACTATGCCGCGCAAATCAAGGATGCCGTTGCCGAAGCCGAGCGTCGGGTCAAACCCATGCTGGTCGAGCTCGACTCGTTGCGCAGCATGGCCTCGACCTATCAGACCGGCATTCGCGACGCGAGCCGCAAAGAGTTCGATTTCATCCAGCAATTGAGTACGGCCAAGAGTAAAGCCGATCGACTCGAGGATCAGGTCCGCAGCCAATCCGACGAAATCGACGCACTGACACGCGAACTCGATCGCACACGCGGACAAAGCACGATCGCCCCGGAGCTTGCGCAGCTTTTGCGTGCGCTCGCAGACGAAGGTCGGCTCGGTGAACAAGCGTTCGCGATGCTCGGCACCCTGGTCGACGGCCAGGTGGCGATTCCCTTGCATTGTCCGAAATGCGACGACGGCGAGCCCGAACTGTCGAACGTCGACGGCCGCTACGAACTGCTTTGCCCGGAGTGCGAACATTCGTCGGGCATGGGCCATTCGCGCTTCGAAGTGGTCACCCGCTTCTTGAGCACCGCGCGCGCTTCGTCCGTGTAAGCCTTTGATTATTCGACGAACTGAGCGACGGTAGCGGTGATAGGTGAGAGTTTTCGGGAGTCTCGAAAAAACCCAAAAGTGAGGGCTTGCGGGATCTAAAGGTGAGGGTTTTCGGGGGGCGGCGCCGAGGCACCAAGCGTCTCACCCGCGCGGGCTGGGCGATGGGACGAAACGGGCGCCGCGTGATTCGTTGCGCGAGGAAGACGCGTTTCGTTCGCCTTCTTCATAGGCGGCTACCGCAAAAGCAAACGCAGCGGGCAGCGCGTTCGATATACCGAACGTGGCCGGATCATCGGTTTCCGGATAGGACATGTCCTGTGGGCGCTTGAACAGATCGAGCACGAACGTCTCGTGCCGGCTCGCGAAACCGAGATCCGCCAGCGCTTCCGCTTCGATGGCGTGCAATAAACGCCAGGTGAGCGGCACGCCTTGGACGATATAGCGTGCCGCGATATTACGGACGATGTGTTCGAGGTCGCGCGCCGCGGCCTGATAGCGCAGCGCGGCAAAGTCTTGTTCTGTCATGGCCGGGCTTGGGATTCGAAGTGCTGTATGAATATACAGTATTCCGAGACAGCAACCAACTACCGGAAATGACAGTGTGAACATGAAGAGCAGCAAGGCGAGCCGTGCCGCCGCTCGCGCGTTCAGCCGTGAATGACGACGAGGAGCGCTTTCGCCTCGCCTTTCCCCAGATTGCGGATCGCATGGGGCACATCGGCGACGTAGCGCGCCGTATCGGCGGCCTTGAGCCGCTTGGTTGCACCATCTGCTTCCACTTCTACGCTGCCTTGCAGCACCGTCAGATGCTCGCGCGTGCCGGGCTCGTGCGCATTCGATACGAGCGCCCCGCCTGCTTGCAGCGTCAGTTCATACCATTCGAATTTGCCCGCGAGCTCGATCGGCCCCCAGACACGGAGCTGATAGCGGGCGTCGTTTCCGTCGAGCGTCGGGATGTCGTGCGGGCCGGCGACGCTGATCGTTTCAGGCGACTTCTGCGTGGCAAACAGCTGGTCGAGACTGACGCCGAGCGCATTGGTCAGCCGCCACGCCACAGCAATGGTCGGGTTCGCCTTGTCGCGCTCGATCTCCGACAGCATCGACTTCGACACGCCCGCCGCACGCGACAGATCGTCGAGCGTCATCTTCCGCTCGGCCCGCAGCCGCTGAATCTGTTCGCCGACGCGCGGCGGCGTGGTGGGGCTGGTCAAAGGCGCAGTGCTTTGTGCGGTGCGTCGATTCGTGGAGCTTGCCATTTGGTTTCCGATCGCTTAGAGTTGTTCGCTATATCGAACTTTAGTTCGAAAAAATGAAATTGTCCGGTAAAGACGACAACCGACTATAACAGCAACAGGCCGCCCTTTCGCCGCTGATCGTGGCGCGTTGCGGCACTTCGAACCCTGACAGGAGCTTTGCGATGCGCGACAGCTATCTTGCCCATCTGCGCAACACGATCGATCAGATCCGTGCCGATGGCTTTTACAAAACCGAGCGTGTGATCGCCAGCCCGCAGTCGGCCGACGTGCATCTCGCGAGCGGCGAAAACGTCCTGAACTTCTGCGCCAACAACTATCTCGGTCTTGCAAACGATCCGCGACTGGTCGCCGCTGCGAAAGAAGGGCTCGACAAGGATGGCTTCGGCATGGCGTCGGTGCGTTTCATCTGTGGAACGCAGACCGTGCATAAGCAGCTCGAACAAGCGCTGTCGGCGTTCCTGAAGACGGAAGACTGCATTCTCTACTCGAGCTGCTTCGATGCGAACGGCGGCCTGTTCGAGACGCTGACCGACGAGAACGACGCGATCATCAGCGACGAGCTCAATCATGCGAGCATCATCGACGGCGTGCGACTGTCCAAGGCCAAGCGCTATCGCTACAAGAACAACGATCTGGCCGATCTCGAAGCGAAGCTGAAGGAAGCCGACGCAGCCGGCGCACGCTTCAAGCTGATCGCGACCGACGGTGTGTTCTCGATGGACGGCATCATTGCGAACCTCGCCGGCATCTGCGATCTCGCGGACCGTTACGGCGCGCTCGTCATGGTCGACGACTCGCATGCGGTCGGCTTCATCGGCGAACATGGTCACGGCACGCCCGAATTCTGCGGCGTCGAAGGCCGCGTCGACATCATCACGGGCACGCTCGGCAAAGCGCTGGGTGGCGCGTCGGGCGGCTATATCGCCGCGCGTCGCGAGATCATCGAGCTGCTGCGTCAGCGCTCGCGTCCCTACCTGTTCTCGAACACGCTCACGCCGAGCATCGCGGCCGCCTCGCTGAAGGTGCTCGAGCTGCTCGCGAGCGACGAGGGCGCGCAACTGCGCCAGCGTGTCCGCGCCAATGGTGAGCATTTTCGGGAGGCGATGAGCGCTGCTGGATTCACGCTCGTGCCGGGCGAGCATCCGATCATCCCGGTCATGCTCGGCGATGCGCTCGTCGCGTCGCGCATGGCCGACGCGCTGCTGAAGGAAGGGGTGTACGTGATCGGGTTCTCCTACCCTGTCGTGCCGAAGGGGCGCGCGCGCATTCGCACGCAGATGAGCGCCGCACACACCCCTGACCAGATCGATCGCGCTGTCGATGCGTTCACGCGCGTCGGCCGCTCGCTCAACATCATTTGAGGAGCGCCACACCATGAAAGCACTCGCCAAGCTCGAACGCGGCCCGGGCCTTAAGCTCACGCAAGTGGACAAGCCTGTCGTCGGCCACAACGACGTCATGATCCGCATCAAGCGCACCGCGATCTGCGGTACCGACATCCACATCTGGAAGTGGGACGACTGGGCACAGAAGACGATTCCCGTGCCGATGCACGTCGGCCATGAGTACGTCGGCGAGATCGTCGAGATGGGCCAAGAGGTGCGCGGCTTCTCGATCGGCGACCGCGTCTCGGGCGAAGGACACATCACGTGCGGCTTCTGTCGCAACTGTCGCGCAGGGCGGCGCCATCTGTGCCGCAATACGGTCGGCGTCGGCGTCAATCGCGAAGGCGCGTTCGCGGAATACCTCGTGATTCCGGCGTTCAATGCGTTCAAGATTCCCGAAGGCATTTCCGATGATCTCGCGGCCATCTTCGATCCGTTCGGCAACGCGACGCATACGGCGCTGTCGTTCAATCTCGTCGGCGAGGACGTGCTGATCACGGGGGCGGGGCCGATCGGCATCATGGCCGTCGCGATCGCCAAGCACGTGGGCGCACGCAACGTCGTCATCACCGACGTGAACGACTATCGCCTCGAGCTCGCTCGCAAGATGGGCGCGACGCGCGCCGTCAACGTCACGCGCGAGTCACTGCGCGACGTGATGAGCGATCTGCACATGGCCGAAGGGTTCGACGTCGGCCTTGAAATGTCAGGTGTGCCGAGCGCGTTCACGAGCATGCTCGAAGTGATGAACCATGGCGGCAAGGTTGCCCTGCTCGGCATTCCGCCGGCCAACACGGCGATCGACTGGAATCAGGTGATCTTCAAGGGCCTCGAGATCAAAGGCATCTACGGCCGCGAGATGTTCGAGACCTGGTACAAGATGGTCGCGATGCTGCAAAGCGGACTCGACCTGTCGCCGATCCTCACGCACCGCTTCGCCGTCGACGACTACGAAAAGGCGTTCGCCACGATGCTCTCGGGCGAGAGCGGCAAGGTCATTCTCGATTGGGAAGCCTGACGCTTTGACCGATGTGGCTTGCCGGCCCGTCGCCGCAATGGCGATAGCCGGCGAGCCGCTCCTTCGCAAGTCGTATCGCGTGTGGCGCAACGCCCACGCTATTGCGGTGCCTGTGCACCGCTTGCCGCTTCAGGCGCTGAAGGCGTTTCAGTCGTGTCCGTTGCACTGCTGTTCACGTGGCGCACGAATTCTGCTTCGATGCGCACACGCACTTCATCGCCCACCGCCGGGAACCACGTCGCCAGGCCGAACTGCGCCCGGCTGAAATGTCCCTGCGCCGAAAAGCCCAGCGTGTCCTCTTTCGTCAGCGGGTTGGCCCCGTAGCCGTTGAACGTCACATCGAGCGTCACGGGGCGTGTCGTGCCGCGAATCGTCAGGTTGCCTTCGAGCTTGCCCTGCGCGGGGCCTGTGCGTGCGAACTGCGTCCCGACGAAGCGGATCGTCGGGTTGGTCGCCGCATCGAACAGGTCGGGGCCCTTCACGATCTTGTCCAGCAGCACGTCGTTCGTGTCGACGCTGCCGGCGTCGATCGTCGCGTCGACCGCGCTCGCGTCGAGGCCGCCCGGCTGCCAGTCGAGCGTCGCGTGGGCGCGGTCGAAACGCATGTCGAGGCGCGTGTACTTCAGATGTTCGACGTTGAACGTCACGCTCCAGTGGTGAGGATCGAGCGTGTAGTGCCCCACCGGCACGGCCGCTTCATTCGCGCTGACCGTATGCGTGACCACGCGCACCGGCACGCAGGCAGGCATCGATGCCAGGCCCGCAGCGAGCGCCGCCAGCGTGATCGTGCGCGCCATCGTTGCGCGCATCTCACCTCGTTTCATCGTCTTCGAGTTCCTTTTCGCAAATCATCGCATCGCCGGACGTCACAGGCGATAGCTTAGCCCTGTCGTCGATGTTGGCAAGGAGAACGATCGTTCTTGACATGGGAGAACGATCGTTCTACATTTGCAGCCATGAATACTTTTCTACGACCCCACGATCTCGGCGCCGACGACGCCGAAGCGACAGCCGAGACCAGCGTGCGCGAGCGTCTGCTCGATGCGACCGAAGCACTGATCTACTCGGGCGGCATTCATGCGACCGGCGTCGATGCCATCGTTCGCGCGGCGAATGGCACGCGCAAGAGTTTTTACACGCACTTCCAATCGAAAGACGCACTCGTTGCGGCTGCGTTGGCGCGGCGCCATGAGCGCTGGATGAACTGGTTCGTCGAAGGTACGCAACGGCGTGCGAAGACCCCACGTGCCCAGTTGCTCGCGATGTTCGACGTGCTGCGCGAATGGTTCGCCGCGCCTGGCTTTCATGGTTGCGCATTTCTCAACGCGTCGGGTGAAATCGCGTCGCCCGACGATCCGATTCGCGTCGTCGCACGCGAGCACAAGGCGGCATTGTTCGAGTTCGTGCGCACGGTCTGCGATGCGTACGTCGCGCAGTCGGGGCCAAACGCCCGACGCTCGGCGGCGCTTGCGCGGCAGTGGCTGATCCTGATCGACGGCGCCATCGGCGTTGCGCTCGTCAGCGGTGCCGCCGATGCCGCACGCGACGCGCGTGCGGCTGCCGAGCATCTGCTCGACGATGCAGCTCCCACCCGTTCCACGTCGAAGCGCACCGCTTCATCAAACTAGGAGAAACGTATGTCTGCTGCCGATAGCATCAACGAACTTCGCCCACCCGTGCCGCCGTTCACGCGCGAGACTGCGATCCTGAAGGTCCGTGCGGCCGAGGATGGCTGGAACTCGCGCGATCCCGAACGTGTTGCGCTTGCCTACACGCCGCAAAGCATCTGGCGCAATCGTGCGGAATTCGTGACGGGCCGCGAGAAGATCGTCGCGTTCTTGAGTCGCAAGTGGGTCAAGGAACTCGACTATCGGCTCATCAAGGAACTGTGGGCTCACGACGGCAACCGCATTGCCGTGCGCTTCGCCTACGAGTGGCGCGACGATTCGGGCAACTGGTTCCGTTCATACGGCAACGAGAACTGGGAGTTCGACGAGCACGGGCTGATGGCGCGACGTTTCGCGTGCATCAACGATATGCCGATTCGCGAAAGCGAGCGTCTGTACCACTGGCCGCTCGGGCGCCGGCCCGACGATCATCCGGGGCTCTCCGACCTCGGCCTGTGAGGTCTTCGGTGTATGGCAAGCGCTATATGCCATACACCACGTGAGCATCGAGCCGCGCAGGCTTTGTCCATCCGAGCATGTCCTCGAAGCCTCGTGTCCGCGCGATGCGGTAGAGTGCGCGACACGAGCGAAGCGCGGCCCGAGCGCCGCGTGTCGCGCACGATCACGATCACAACACCAGGCATCGGCCCGGCGGCCGACGAACGGAGCGGACATGCGGTTTTGGCGGATGGCAAGAAAAAACGGGGGAGTCGCGCGGGCGGTTGGTGCGGCATGGCTCGCGATGTTCGTCACAGCGGTGCTGCCGGTCGGCGCGCACGCCGCGGATTGGTGCGGCGGTGGCCTGTGGGTCGACGCGATGATCGCCTCGCATCACGTCCATCCGAAGCAATCGTTCGAGGACGTGAACCCGGGCCTTGGCGCCGAATGCTGGCTCAACGGCGAATGGGCACTGACCGCGGGCGGTTTCCGTAACTCGCTGTCGCGGCCGTCGTGGTACGGCGGGGGGGTGTGGGCGCCGGAATTCACGCATTGGGGCTTTGTGCGCCTCGCCGTCATGGGCGGCGTCATCTCGGGCTACAACTACGGCAGTTGGGGCCTCGGGCGCAACCATACGGTCGGGCCCGTCGCCGCGCCGATCCTCATGGCCACCTATAAGCGCGTCGGCGTGAATTTCATTCTCGTGCCGCCGATTCCTTCCGATAATCTGCCGTTCACGATCGGGTTTCAGGCAAAGGTGCGGTTCTGACGGGGCACCGATTCTGAAAATTCACTCAGTACCCGCATTCAACGAGGCTCAGTCGATTTCCCGGCATCCGACGGGTTGTTCTCATCGACTGAGCGGTTGCGCCAAATCCCAACCAATCACCCTTGACTAGCGCTTCGCTTGTCGTCTGCTATGCTGGTTTTCACTCGATCAATTCGAGTCAGTCTGTTACGTACACAACGATAAAACGGTAAGCGCCTGCCTACTTCGAGGCAGCAGGGCTTTCGGTAAAGGCGGCGCGACGGCATAGCGACCCATCGGTATCGGTTTGCGGTAACCGATAGGTCGATAACGACGAAGTCGTGATTCCGGGGGGGCGCAATGTCAGATTCTGCCGGCAGTCAGGGGAACGTGTCACCGTCGTCGCGCAAGCGTTGGTCCGCCCATCTCCACGCGTGGTGGGCGAACGTCGACGCGATTTTCCCCTTCCTCGTTTTTATTCTCCTGCTCAGCTTCATCGTCGTATCTTGTCTGGCCGCCATCAAGCTGGGTGGACTCGGCGATTGGAAACGCTATTCGCCGTTCGTCGCACTGATCATTCTCAGTGTCGCGTTTGGACTGTGGTTCATGGATTGCTTTACCGGCGATCCCGATCGGCCGCTCAGTCGTCGCCAGCAAAGCTTCAAGTTTGCCTATATGTTCACCATGACGACATTCGTCGTCATGATTTATCCGATGGTGAATCCATGGCAACCGGACATTCTTGGCCCGATCAGCCTGATTAGAGGGTGTGTCGATGCGCAAAAGGACACGTCTGTGCCGATGTCCATCCGGTGCGGTCCGACCGATTTGTTTCCCAATGCCGCGCCGGCGACGACGCTGACCGCTGCGAACTCGGGGAATGATGCGAGTTTGGTCTCCAACGTGGCCAGCGCTAGTGCCAGCGCCAGTTCCGATTCGCAGGAGGGGACGGTGGATGCAATGGGGCCGAGCAGACGATACACGGAACGAAAAGGATTCGATTACAGGCCTTCGTATCCGTGGCTCGTCGTCATTGGCGGAACCTACGGCACCGATGCCGGCCTGGCGGAGAAGGCGGCGACGAACCCGCCCCTCGCAGGCCCCTATCAGATCGTCGAAGGAGGATTCGTTCTTCCGTTTTACATCTTGTTGCTCGCGCTGATTGGCGCGGCGATCAGTCTGACACGCCGAATTCCCGAATTACAAAAGCGGTCGGAGCCGGGTTACGTCGGCACCGATGACCAGCCTCCTCTCGATAACCGCACTGTTCGCGAGGCGGTCGTCTTTCAAATCATGCAACTCATCACCGCCCCATTCATTGCGATGGTGGCTTACTACGCTATCGCACCGAACGGTGTGGCGTCGGGCATTGCACTGGCGTTCATGTCCGGCTTCGGGTCGGAGTTGGTCTTGTTGCAGATACGAGGCGTGGTCGAAGGGCTTCATCCGAAATCGTCCGTGAAGCTTGGCGCGACCAGTACGGCCACCGGCGTGGGAGCGATCAGCGGCACGGTCGTCGCTGTCAACGGGCAGCCTGTGAGCGGCGTGACCGTTACGGTACAAAAACACAGCGAATTGACGGCCGTGACCGATAGCGATGGTGCGTTCACTATCGAGAATGTGCCGCCTGGAGACTGGACGCTCGACGCGTCAGGCGGATCGCATACCGGTTCGGCGTGCGTCACGATCGTGGTCAATTGCACCTCGCAAGTGAAAGTGACCGTCGCTTAGGTACGGGCTCAAGCCGGATCGTTGCGCGAGGATTACCCCATAGGTGAGGGTTTTCGGGATCTGCGTGACGTGATCGCCCGCACCCGTTACTGGCTCACCGAAGCCGCCCGACTGCGCGTGCTTGCCCGGGCGCGGCGCCGCCGATCGAGGTACAGCCACCAGCCGGTGATCGCGAATGCCGGCAGCATCGAGGCGGCCAATAACATCCACACCACGCCGAGTGGGCCGAAGTACCGGCCCGTATGCAAAAGCAGCACACTGCCGAGCAGGCGTTGCAGAGCGGGCTTGTCGACGAAGCGTTCGTTGCGTACGACCGCGCCGGACGTGATGTCGATGTCCGTGCGGTTGTAGGCGCGTTCATGACGCGCGTCGACAGGTAGCCACTCGATTTCTGCACGGCCGTTGTGGGCGGCGTCGACGCGTACGGTAGCAGTCGATACTTGTGTCGCCGTCGAGGAGAAGGTGTTCCAAACGCGCGTCAAAGCAGCGTCGTCGAGCGCTTCATGCGACTTATGCCGCGTATGCCGTGGAAGTGCAGACGCCGCGGTCACCCTGACCGGCTGACCCGCGAGTCGCTGCGCGGCGGCACGATACCCGTCGTAGGTCCAGTAGAGGCCCGTCAGCGCAGCGAGCAGATAAAGCGGCAACGTGATCGTGCCGACCACCACATGAACGTCCCGCCAGCGGATACGTTCGCTCCGGCTCCAGCGGATGGTGAACCAACCGCGCCAATCGGCGATGCGTCGCGGCCAACGCAGATAGAGGCCCGTTAGCGTCATCACGACGAGCCCGATCACGCAGGCCCCCACGAGTTGCTTGCCGAATTCGCCGGCCAGCAGCGTACGGTGCAGCAACCTCACGGTCGCGAAAAACGCCTGTCCGCGCGGCTGCGGCAACAGCGTGCCGGTCATGGGGTCCAGCAAGCGCAGTTCGCCGCGACTGCCCGTGCCGTGTTGGCCGGGCGGCCACGCGTACCAGACACGCCACGGCTGGGTCACATCGGTGCCCATCGTCACGAACGTGACAGCTCGTTCCGGCATGGCCGCGCGGGCTTTGACAACCGCCTGCGGCAGCGTCAACGGACTGCCTTCGCGCGCGGGCAACGTCAGCAAGCCGGGATTGAGCGCACGCGACAGCTCGCTTTCGTACGCCATCAGCGCGCCCGTGATGCCGACGACGGCGAGTACGGCACCGGCCGTCAAGCCGAACAGCCAGTGCAAGCGAAACAGTACCCGCCGCAGCATCGTGAGCCTCAGATCTTGTAACGCACACCGACCAACGCGGTAAGCGGCGCGCCCGGCATGTTGTAGTTCTCGGCACCACCGTGCGCGGACACGTAGTACGTGCGGTCGAGCAGGTTCTGCACGGTCAGCGTCACGTCGAGATGCTTGCTGCGATAGCCGGCGCCGAGATCGACGGTCATATAGCCCGGCAACGTCGTCACGTTGTACTGCGACGCATAGCGTGCGCCTTCGGCACGCACACCGCCTGCGACATAGAAGCCGTTCGGCAGGTCGCGCTTGATCCACAGCGAGCCGCTATGACGCGGCGTCAGCGCAGGTTGGTTATCGTTGACGCCACCACCGCTCTTGTCGAGTGGGTTTTCGAGCTGGCCGTCCAGGTAGGCATAGCTCGCCATCACCTGCCAATGCGGCGCGACTTCGCCGGCCATCGACAACTCGAGTCCACGCGTGCGTTGTGTGCCGATCGGCACTGCGAGCAGGGTGGCCGGATCGACGCCGGTCAGATTCGTTTGCTTCATGTCGAACAGTGCCGCCGTGATGCTCGCGCCGATCGGCAAGTCGTACTTCGCGCCGATCTCATAGTTGGTCGTCTCTTGGGGCGCGAGCGCACTGCTGTTCGCGTAGTAGGTGAAGCTGTCGGCGATCGGCTGGAACGAGCGGCTATACGATGCGTATAGGGACAGCGGTTCGACCGGGTGATAGATGATGCCGACGCGCGGGCTGAACGGCTTGTCGGTGCGGGCGATGTCCTGATTCTTCGGCGTGAGGTCGTCGCGGCTCTGCCTCAACGCTTCGTAACGGAACCCGGCGAGCAACGTCCATTGCGGCGAGAAGCGGATCAGATCCTGCGCATAGGCGGCATATGTTTCGTTATGCGTACGACCGTAGTTCGTCGGGGTGGCGCTGGCAGGCACCGTCGGCAGGACCACGAGCGTCGGGTCGAACAGGTTGTAGACGGTGTTCTTGGCGAGGCCGGAGACGCGGTCGGTCTTGTCCTGATAGCCGAGCTCGATGCCGTACAACAGCGTGTGCTGAATGCCGAACGTCTCGGCCTTTTGCGTCACTTCGTTTTGCCACAGCGTGCCGCGGTCGTTGCGGTTGCGCTGGTTGACGTTGAGCGTGACGGTCGGCACGGGGCCGTCGGTGACGCTCTTGACCGTCGTGTAGTTGTTGCGGCCGAGCGTGTACTCGTACGTGCGCACGGCGCTGTGGAACGACCAGCGATCGTTGAAGCGATGATCGAAGATGCCGGTTGCGCTCTTGATCGTCGATTCGACGTTGCCGTCGGCCGCGTTGGCCGAGCCGTAGCGCGTTTCGATCGGCACGTCGACGGGCCGCCCGTGATACGACGGCACGCCTTGATCGGCGATGCGCTTGTCGTGCAGGTAATCGAATTGAAGCGTGAGCTTCGTATCGGTCGAGAAGTTGAATTGGAACGACGGCGCAATCGCCTGGCGACGCAGGAAGTAGCCGTCGCGGAAGCCGCTCGAATCCTCGATCGCACCAGTCAGACGCGCGCGCACGGCGTCGTCGTGGATCGACGTGTTCAGGTCGATTTCGCCGCGCTTCTGGCCTTCGGTGCCGAACAGCGTGCCGACTTCGGCGAATGTCGTCGCCTGCGGCTTCTTCGTGACGCGGTTGATGATGCCGCCCGCCGAGCCGCGTCCATACAGCACGGCTGCCGGGCCCTTCAGCACTTCGATACGGTCGATGTTCGACAGGTCGCGATAGTAGAGCGAATCGTCGCGCAAGCCGTCGACGTATTGATCGTTGATCGACGAAAAGCCGCGAATCGTCACCTGATCGCGCTGCGCATCGCCGAGCGAGGCCGAGACGCCGGGTACGTTCCGAAGTGCGTCATTGAGCGACAGCGCGCTTTGGTCCTGAATCACCGCATGCGGCACCACGTTGACCGATTGCGGAATGTCGCGCAGCGGAACAGGGATCTTCGTGGCCGTATTGGCGAGCGGCGTGTCGTAGCTCGTGTTGGCTTCGTTCGTGCGTGTGGCCTTGACCGTGGTCGTCGGCAGTGTGCCGGCATCGCGCACGGCCCCCACTGCCGGCTCGTCGGCCAGCGACACCTGCGCAAGCGGCAGGATGCCAAGGGAGGCTAAGCAAAGGCACAAACGTTTAGGAGTCCGTCGTTTCGACGACATGGCAGTTCCCCGTCAATGAACAAGCCCGTAGGGGCAGGACTGGCACCGTCGGACGCAGCGCCTTCTTTTTGAGATGCGAATGATAATGAGAATGGTTATCGTTTGCAAGAATTTGTAATATAGGGCGGCGGGGAGGGTGTCGCGTCGCGGCGGGTCTGAGGGCTGCGAGCGAAAGACGGCGTCGGTCTTTCAGGCGCCGAGGGATGCAATGGCTAATTGGAGGTCGGTCTTTAGACCAAACCAATCAGGCAGCCATCGAATACAAATCGCGACAATTGCGCTGATTGCCGGTTGAAAACACCGAAGGTAGTATGCGCGGACTTCTGAAAAAATCGGTGGCGAGCTGCAATGAGTGGATCCGAATCGATCGAATTAGCCGCGCACGACCGCGAACGTATCTGCCCTCTGCTTGCGGCACCGGGTTTGATTCGAGGCGATACGCTGTCATTGCGACTCGCCGGAGAAAAGATCAAGCTGCGCGCACCGCGGCAATATCTGGCGAAACTGTTCGAATGGTGTCAGGGCGACATGACGCTCGCGCAGATCGAAGCCGCAAGCGTCGCGCAATGGGGCGAGCCGCGCTTCGCACAATTCGTCGAGGATTTGCTTGCCGCGGGCATTCTGATCGACACGTCGACGCTGTTGCAATCCGCGGCGCGTGCCGCGCGCACGCCGAACTGGATGGGCCGCCCGGCCGACAAGGCCATTTGGCGCGCCGCGATACCGCGGTTGCCTGAGCCGGCACAAGTCGCCACGGAGGCGATCCAACTGCCGTCGTCGGGGGCCTCGTCGTTTGCCGGACTGCTAGCCCAGCGGCGCTCGGCCGACGCGTTCGGAACCCAGCCGCTGCCGCTCCAAACGTTGACCGGCCTGTTGCACGCGGCCTATGGCATGCAAGCGTCGGGGCACCGGAGCGTGGCCTCCGCTGGCGGCTTCTATGGCTTGCGGCTGCACGTCGTTCTCTTGGCGCCCATCGGCGGCATCGCGAGCGGCACCTACGCGGTGCGCTTCGATACGCAAGGCGGCGTCCATCTCGAGCGCGAGCATGACGAGCTCGACCATATCCCAAGCCTCGTCTATCACCCGCACATGCTGCGTCATGCGGCTGGGCTCGTCATCGTCAGTTCGGACCTGGCGCCGAGCACGCTCAAATACGGCAATCGCAGCTATCCGTTCGCATTGCTCGAAGCCGGCGCGATCATCCAAAACCTGGCGCTCGCAGCAGCCGAGCTGCACATTGGGTGGCGCACCCTGGGCGGTCTCGATTATCCGAGCGTCGAGCAGCATTGTGGGCTGAGTCAGCGCGAGCACGCGCTGATCGCGGGGGTGTTCGGTGCCTTGCCGGACGATGCACTGGCGGTAAAAGGCAGCGCCCACGAGATCGAGTTTCTGTGGTCCGACGCCGTCGCAGGTTTGCCGTTTCATCTCGCGATGGCCCGCATCGACAGCGGTGGCGAGACCGCCGCGCAGTCGTTCAGCTGGGGGCGCGACGCGAGCGCCTGGCGTGCGTACGACAAGGCGGTCGCCGAGGCGGCCGAACGGCATGCGTATCGTCAGCCGCGTCCATGGCGCAGCGAGACATGGCAGCCCGGCAGCGATCAATGCGACCCGCGGGCACTCGTTGCTTATTCGCGCGCGCAATATCGCCGCGCCGGGTTTCCGTACAAGCCCTTCGATCGCGCCACGCCCTATCTGTGGACCGAAACGCGCAATGTGCTGACGGGCGCGACGCGCTGGGTGCCGGCCGAGTGCGTGCTGCATCGCAATGCGCTGCCGGCCGAATACTTCGAGACGCGACTGACCGCGGCGTCTTCGTCGGGTTGTGCGAGCGGTACCTCGGTGACGATGGCCCAGCAATCCGCGTTGTTCGAATTGATCGAGCGCGATGCGTTCATGCGGCACTGGTTCGCCCAGCGAGGCGGCGATGAGATCGACGCCGATACATTGCCGGCCGGCATTCTTGCGCGGATCGGCGAGCTCCAATCGCGCGGCTGTCGCGTCAGCGTGCAGGTGCTGGATCTCGCCGTGCACCCGGTCTGGATGATTCTCGTGCAGCACGATGCGATGCATTTCACGACCGTCGGCGCCAGTGCCGGCCTCGATCTCGAGCGCGTGCTTCACTCGGCGTTGTCGGAGGCCGAGACGGCTGCCTATGCGCGGCTGGGTGGCCTGAAGGCAGAGCCAATACGCCCGGCCGACGTTCGAACGCCTGCCGAACATGCCGATCTTTATGCGCACAAACGTTACTACAAGCGTGCCGACGGACTGTTCGTGACGCAGGGCCGATATGCGTTCGAGGAGGTGGCACGGCGTCACGCGCCCGATATCTCGACGTTCTACGCCGATCTCCAGGCACGCGGATTCGAGTTGCTGTGGGTCGACCTCAGTTTGCCCGACGCCCCGCTGACGTTGACCGGCGAGCGCCTCGTCTCGGGCCGGATGCTGGTGCCGGGCCTGATTCCGATCGGCTTCGGCGCGCATGACCTGCCGCTCGGGATGGCCGCCGGCGTGCACCGCGGGGCCCGTTTTCCCCATCCGTTTCCTTGACGCTGCCCTCCAGAGCGATTCGATGTTCTACTTCTTTCAGCCGCTCAACCACATTCGCCGGGTCCGCGAGTGGGCGCGCCGGCACGATGCGAGCGTCTCGCTCGACATCGAGACGTTTCGCCTCCGGGTGACACGCGGCCAGCAAACGGCGCAGTTTTTCCCGCGCTTTGCCGTGGACACCGGCGCGGGGCTCGCTTATTCGGGCTACTTCGGTGAGCGCGGGCCGTTCATCGGATGGCTGCCGTACGAATTGAAGCGTTGGCCGATCGCCTCCGACAAGCTCGTATTCAAGCAGTACTGCAAGCAAACCGGCTTGCCGATTCCCGCGTATTGGCAGCAAGGCGCGCCGCAAAGCGAGCACTTCATCGTGAAGGGGCAGCGCGGTTCGTTCGGTCAGGGCATCCGCGGTCCTTTTCGCGCCGACCACGCGCATGCTTTGGGTGTCGTGCTGAACGACGGAGAATACTTCGAGCAGTTCATCAAGGGCGAATGCGTGAAGGTGTGGTGCTGGAATGGGCGCCCGACCGCGATGGAGCGTTTGTCCGCACCGTTCGCCGTCGGCGACGGCCGGCGGACGCTGCGTGAGATCGTCGGCACGGTACGCGGCAGCTTCGATACGGTCTACGATCTCGACGTGAGCCGCGACATCCTTGCCTGGCAAGGCTTTGATCCCGATAGCGTGGTGGCCGAAGGGCAGCAGGTGCGGCTCGATTTCCGCTATGCGACGCCATTCGATCCAACGGTGATCAACAATCGCGACGTGTTGTCACAGCAATCCGACATCATGCGCGCCCAACTGCAGCAAATCGGTAATTCGCTGGCGCAGGCGATTCCCGACGAATTGCGTTCGCACACGGTGTTTACGGTCGATGCCGTCGTCGACGCACACGATCAATTATGGCTGCTGGAAATGAACAGCCATCCGATGGTGCATCCCGCCAATTACGCTCCCATCCTCGACGATTTGTTCGGAATTGCATAACGGTGGGTGGGAATTGTTCATTTTCCCCTGCCGTTTAATTCAAATGACGCACTTGCTTCAATTAAAAGATTGCACGCTGCGCAATAAAAAACAAAACGCGACAAAAATATAAAGTTCTCTACTTGTCTCGTTCCTACTGTATCTCGTAATATGCGGTAACATGCGTTTCAATCATTTTTGAGGTTGCTGACATCGGCAATTGTGCTGTGGCCGGGATGTCGTAATTGGTTGAAGTAAAACGAGAATTCACGTGGTTCGGGGGTGGTGCTCATGCATCTGGATTTGGCGCTTCATATGATGAGCAACCTGTTTTGGACGGGTTTTATCGTTTGCGCTCCGCTGCTGGGCCTCACCATGCTGGTCGGTCTTGTGATCAGCATCATTCAAGTCGTGACGCAAATTCAGGAGATGTCACTGACTTTCGTGCCCAAGCTGCTGACGGCCGGTATCGTGCTCGTGGTGCTCGGCTCGTGGATGCTGCGCCAGATCATGCAATTCTCGACCCAACTGTGGTCGAGCATTCCCTCGATGTTCTGACGGCGGGCGAGACGAGATGTTCGGTGCCGCCTGGTTGACGATGGCGTTTTTGCTCTCGCTGCGTCTCGGCGCGATGTTGGTCGTCGCGCCCATCATTTCCGCTTCGTTTGTGCCGACGACGATCCGCATCATGCTGATCGTCGCGTTGTGCGCGGCGCTTGCCATGGGCTTGGAGCCCGATGGCCTCGTCGATTCGATTGCGGCCGGGCCGACTTCGCATTGGGGGCTGCTGATCGAGTCGGCGGTCGCCGAGGTCGGACTCGGCGTCACGCTGGGCCTCGGGATCGCGCTCGCGTTCGCCGCATTCTCCGTGGCCGGCCATTTGCTCGACGTGCAAATCGGCTTCGGCATCGGCCAGGTCTTCGATCCGGTTGCGAATACGCAATCGCCGCTGCTGACCTCGGCATTCAATCAACTCGCGCTGATCGGCTTCTTTCTGGTCGACGGCCATCATGCGCTGATGCGCGGCCTCGTCTACAGCCTGAACCGCTTCCCGCTCGGTCATCCGTGGGCGCTCGAAGATGCCTGGCTGCCGTTCGTGAAGCAGGTAGCGGGCCTGTTCAGTCTCGGCTTCGCGCTGGCCGCGCCCGTCGCGTTCTGCCTGCTGCTCGTCGATCTCGCGCTCGGCGTCGTGGCGCGCAATCTGCCGCAGATGAACATGCTCGCGCTCGGGATCCCGGTGAAGATCGTCGTGGGTGTCGTCGCGCTGTCGCTGTGGTACGTCGGAATGGGCGATGTGATGGGCCGCACCTACGGTTCGATCTTTCGCACCTGGGACGAGATGTTCGAGCTGTCGTCGGTCAATGCGCCGGCTGCCGTCCAGTTCGCTGCCTCGTCGGCCGATGCTTTGCTGCGGGGTGCGTGATGGCCGAACAGGATCTCGACCGCAACGAAGCGGCCACCCCCTACAAGCTGCAACGCGCCCGTGAGCGCGGCCAGGTCGCCAAGAGCCCGGAGGTGGTCTCGGCTGTCGTGTTCGCGTTTGCGATGGCTTATCTCGCGTGGCAGGGCTGGGCCGTCTGGCGCACTCAGTTTCGTTTCGATCTTGCGCTGATGAGCGTCGCAGGGCGGCTCGATGCGAGCCCCGCTGCGCTGATCGCGCTGCTTGGGCACACGGTACAAACGACGTTCGTGCAAGCGGTGCCGTTCCTGATCACGATCGTGGTGGCGGCCGTGATCGGCAATGTCATGCAGAACGGCGTCGTGCTGTCGGCTCATCCGATCAAGCCCGATTGGACGCGCATCAATCCCGTGACCGGCTTCAAGCGGCTCTTCACGCTGCGGACGCTGTTTCAAGGCGTGCGCACTTGCCTGAAGCTCGTGCTGCTGACGCTGGCCGCGTACTTCACGCTCAAGCATCTCGTACCGCAGTTCTACTACCTCGCCAGCCTGTCGCCGCTCGGCCTCGTGCGTACGATGCTCGATGATTTCGCTTCACTTGGTCTTCGCATTGCCGCGATGCTCGGCCTGATCGCGCTGCTCGATTCGCTCTACACGCGCCGCGAATTCGCCAAGCGCATGCGCATGAGCAAGCGCGAGCTCAAGGACGAATTCAAGCAGCGTGAAGGCGATCCGCGCATCCGCTCGCGACTGCGCGAACTGCGGCGCGAGATGCTCAAGCGCAGTCAATCGGTACGCAACACGAGCCAGGCCGACGTGCTGATCACCAACCCGACGCACGTGGCCGTGGCGCTGCGTTACGTCCATGGCGAAATGACGTCGCCGCAGCTCGTCGCGAAAGGGGGCGGCGTGCTCGCGGCCGCGATGCGCGGCATCGCGCAGCGCCATCAGATTCCGATCGTTCAGAATCCGCCGCTCGCGCGCCTGCTCTATCGCGAGCTCGATATCGATCAGCACGTGCCGCCCGCCCACTATGCGCAGGTGGCGCGCATCATCGTCTGGGTGTTTGCGATGCGCGATGCGCGCAAGGCGGCATACCGTTCTACCACTGCCGCCGAGGGAGCCGCCGCATGAAATCGCTGACGAACGTGTTCGGGCGGCACAGCGACGTCGCCCTCGTCATGCTGGTGCTGGGCGTGCTCGGCGTGTTGTTCGCGCCGATCCCCGCAGGTCTGCTCGATCTGCTGATCCTCACGAACTTCAGCTTTGCGTTCCTCGTGCTGCTGCTGACGTTCTACATGGCGCGGCCCGTCGAGTTCTCGACGTTCCCGTCGCTGCTCCTGATCACGACCCTGTTCCGGCTGTCGCTGAACGTGGCCGCGACGCGCCTCATTTTGTCGGACGGCAATGCCGGTAGGGTCATCGGCGCAATCGGCTCGTTCGTCGTCGGCGGCAATTACGTGATCGGGCTCATCGTGTTCCTGATCCTGATCGTCGTGCAGTACGTCGTCGTGACGAGCGGCGCGCAGCGCGTCTCCGAAGTGGCCGCGCGCTTTACGCTCGACAGCATGCCGGGCCAGCAGATGAGCATCGATGCCGACCTCAACATGGGCTTCATCGATCAGGCCGAAGCGCAGCGGCGCCGCAAGAACATCGAGAAGGAAGCGGCCTTCTACGGCGCGATGGACGGTGCGAGCAAGTTCGTAAAGGGCGATGCGATCGCCGGCATCGTCATCATGCTGATCAACATCATCGGCGGCCTCATCATCGGCGTGATGCAGCAAGGCATGCCGTGGGGCCAGGCGCTGCAGACGTTCACGCTGTTGACGATCGGCGATGGCATCGTCACGCAGGTGCCGGCGCTCGTGATCGCGGTCGGTACCGGGATCATCGTCACGCGTTCGGCATCGGATGCGAACCTGAGCACCGAAGTGCTGCGTCAGGTCACGTCGTTTCCGAAGACGTTGCTGCTCGTGGCCGCCGCGCTCGGCGGCTTGCTCGTGCTGCCCGGTATTCCTGCGGTGCCGACGCTCGTGCTCTTGGCGGTCGTGCTGTCCATTGCGGCGTTCGCGTACCGCGCGGCAAAACGCGCGCAGGCAAGCGGCGAAGACGGAAGCGCCGCGCAGGGCGAGGGCGCGCAAGCCGGCGCGACGGGCGCCGAGGACGACGATCCGTATGCGCTGCTCGTCGTCGAGCCGATCGAGGTGCATATCGGCAGCCGCTGGGCGCCGTTGATCACGCAGCCGGGCAGCCTCTTCATGGAGCGCATCGCCGTGTTCCGCAAGCAGCATGCGGCCGAGTTCGGCATGGTGCTGCCGCGCGTGCGCTTCAAGGACGCCGCCAAGCTCGGGCCCGATCGCTACGAGATCGTGCTCGACGGCGTGCTGCGTGCGAAAGGCGAGGCGCGTGTCGACCGCATCCTGGCGATCCATCCGTCGGGCGATACGGCTTCGATTCGCGGCGAGCCCACGCGCGAGCCGACCTACGGTCTGCCGGCCGTGTGGATCGAGGAAAGCGAACGCGAGACCGCCAACACGGCGAAGTTCACGCTCGTCGATGCGCCGACCGTCTTCATGACGCACCTGACCGAAGTGCTGCGCCGCGAATCGGCGACGCTGCTCACGCGCGCGGAGACCGACAAGCTGCTCGCTCGCATCCGTCAGGCCCAGCCGGGACTCGTGGAGGAGCTGGTTCCGACGATCTTGTCCGTCAGCGACGTGCAGAAAGTGCTGCAGGGGCTGCTGGCCGAGAAGGTCTCGATCCGCAACATCGAAGCGATTCTCGAGACGCTCGTCGACGCGGGCCGCCAAAGCAAGGACACGCAGCATCTGACCGAGCTCGTGCGCCAGCGGCTCGGCGCCGCGATCTGCCAGGGGCTCATCGGCGAGGCCAGCGCATTGCAGGTCATGACGCTCGATCCGGCCATCGAAAGCCAATTCATGCAGAGCGTGCAGGCCGCGCGTGCTGCGGGTACCGCGATGCAGCCGTTCGTGCTCGAGCCCAAGCTCGTCGAGCAGTTCATCGGGCGGCTCGTGCAGCAGGCCGAACGCATGATGAAAAGCAACCTGCTGCCCGTGCTGCTGTGCGCGCCCGAACTGCGTCGGCACATCCGCGCGCTGTCCGAACGTGTGGTGCCGCATCTGCGCGTGCTGTCGATGGCCGAGGTGCCGCAAAGCATCGAGCTCAAGTCGTGGGGTGTCGTCTCGCTATGAACGTGATGCCGCCACTCGTTCCGTTTGTTTCGTTTGATTCGTTTGCCGTCAAGGCAGGGTGATTCGATGTCCGATTCCTACGCCGTCGCGCTCGCCAGCATGCACCAGGACATGGTGCGGCTCGATCGCGTCGCATCCAACCTCGCGAACGTCTCGACGCCGGGATACAAGCGCGAAGTCGTGGCCGTCCAGCCGTTCGTCGACGTGATGGAAGGCATTGCCGCCGACGCCGCCGCACGCTCGGCCGAGATGACGAGCGGCGTGGTGGCCGAAACCGCTGCCGAGTCCGGCCTCGTGCAGGTGCGCAACGACATGCGCGCGGGCACGCTGAAGTCGACCGGCCAACCGCTCGACGTCGCGCTCGAGAGCGAAGGGTTCTTCGAGGTGGCGACGCCGAACGGCACGGCCTACACGCGCCAGGGCGATTTCCGCCTCGATGCGCAAGGCCGGCTCGTGACGGCGCAAGGCTATCCCGTGATGGGCAAGGGCGGTGAGATCCGCCTCAGCACGTCGACGCCGCACATCGACTCGCTCGGCGCGATCACCGAGCCCGATGCGACGTTCGTCGGGCCGTCGTCGTCGGCGCCTGGCGTGTCGGTCGCGCAACTGAAGATCGTCAAGTTCGAGCACCCGGAGCAACTGCCGCGTCTCGGAGAAGGCTTGATGGGCGAGGGGCCGGGTCTGACCATCGTCGGCGACGACAACGTACGCATCCGCCAGGGTGCGCTCGAGAACGCGAACGTGAGCTCGATGCAGGAAATGGTGCAGCTGATGCAGACGATGCGTCACTTCGAATCGATGCAAAAGATCGCGCAGGGCTATGACGAGATGCTCGGCACGGCGCTGCAAAAGCTGGGCGAAGTGTCGTGATCGGCATTCGTCCCTAAGGCCGAACCGCAAGATCGGCAAGATCCGCGACTGAAGACTGAAGTCACGCGCCATGCGCGAGAGGAATCATCACCATGTTTGACGCACTGTCCATCGGCGCCACTGGCATGCAGGCGCAGCAAATGAACGTCGATACGATCGCCAACAATCTGGCCAACGTGAACACGCCCGCGTTCAAGAAGGGGCGCGTGAGCTTCACCGACTTGATGGCAAGCGAAGCGCGCAATGTGCTCGGCGACCAGGCGCCCGACGCAGCGAGCGTCGCCGGCCCGCTCGGTGCCGTTCCGCATTTGGGCGGGGGTGTCGGTATTGCGAGCGTCGGCAAGGTGTTCGAGACCGGCGATCTGCGCCAGACGGGCTCGCCGTTCGACGTGGCGATTCAGGGTGACGGCTTCCTCGAAGTGACGATGCCCGATGGCTCGCGCGCCTTCACACGGGGCGGCACGCTGAAGGTCAACTCGGACGGCCTGCTCACGACGCAGTCGGGCCAGGTGCTCAAGCCCGGCATCACGGTGCCCTCGAACGCCACGAACATCACGATCACGAGTGATGGTCACGTGAGCCTCACGGTGCCGAACCAGGCGACGCCCGTCGATGCGGGCCAGCTCGAGCTCGTGCGGTTCTCGAACCCACAATCGCTGACGGCGCTCGGCGACAACCTCTATCGCGCTAGCGACGACTCGGGCGAGCCGATCGCGGGCAAGCCTGGCCAGGAGGGTATCGGCACGCTCGCACAAGGCGTGCTCGAAGGCTCGAACGTGAAGATGGTCGACGAGATGGTCAACCTGATGGTCGCGCAACGGGCGTACGAGGCCAGCGTCAAGGTCGTGCAGGCATCGGACGAGATGCTCGGCATGGTCAACAACCTGCGCAAATGACCTCGCCCGCAGGCAGCCTGGTCTCGACGATGCGATCGATCCGCGTGACTCGTGTGACCCGTGCGTTCGCAGCCGTGCTGGCCGTGGCCGCTGCCGCGTTGCCGTGCGGCGGTGCGGCGATGGCGATGACGGTGCCGGCAGAAACGTCGATAACGGTGACGCCGATCGCCGATACGGCCGCGTCGACCCGCATCGCGATCGCGCTGACCGGCGAGGCCCAGGTGCGCCGTGCGCAAGTGACGCTGGGCGATATCGCGCACGTCGAAGCCGGCGATGCGGCGACGCGCGCGAGTCTCGAGGCGCTGCCGCTGGGCTCCGCGCCGCTCGCAGGGGAGACGGCCGAACTCACGCGCGCGACGCTTGCGCGCTGGATCGCACTGCGGCTCGGCATCGCACCGGCCGACATCGTCTGGCGCGGCGCGCAGGCGAGCCGCATCAGCGTCGCAGCGCGCACGGTGACCGGCGAGCTCGTCGCGCGTCAGGCAAGCGAAACGCTGCGTGCGTGGCTCGCGCGCGATGGGGCGCGCATCGACCTGAATGTGGCGCAGACGCCGCACGATCTGACCGTGCCCGTCGGCACGCTCGAGCTCAAGCCGCGTCGGTTGTCGGACACCGCGTCCGATGCCGCGCTGCTCGCGCGTCACATGTCGGTGTGGGTCGACGTATGGGTCGACGGCCGCTTCGTGCGCACGGTGCCCGTGAGCTTCGATGTCAGCGTGACGGCGCCGGCCTACGTCGCGACCGAACCGCTGAAAGCCGGGCAGACGCTGGACGGCTCCGCGGTCGAGGTCCGTGACGTTCAGTGGAGCGGCCGCAGTGCGCCGCCTATGCGCCCAAGCGACAACGACGAGGCGCATACGTCGATGGCCGCGTTGCGTCTGCGTCGGCCGCTCGAAACCGGCGACGTGCTGACGGCCCGCACGGTCGAAACTACGCCGCTCGTGGCGCGCGGCGACTGGGCGATGCTCAGCGAATCGCATGCGGGCGTGCGCCTCGAAAGCCGCGCGGAGGTGCTCGAGGACGGACGGCTCGGCGACCGTGTGCAAGTGCGGTTGCGCCACGCGAAGAGCGCGATCACGGCGCGTGTGACAGGAGCAGGAACGGTGGAGGTGCTGCCATGAGCGGCGGAATGAAACGAGTGCCGATGGCGGTGCTGTTGTGTGCGGTATTGGCTGCGGCGAATGCGGCGCACGCGGAGAGTCTTTACAACGAGAGCACGTATCGCGCGATCGGCGCCGATACGAAGGCGTATCGCGTCGGCGACGCGATCACGGTGCTCGTCTACGAGAACTCGAGCGCGACGAGCAGCACCGATACGACGACGCAACGCAACAACAACCTCAGTGCAAGCATCACGAGCTCGCTGATCGGCAAGCAGCCCGAGTTCGGCGTGACGACGGGCGGTGCCTTCGACGGCGGTGGTTCGACCAAGCGCAGCAGCAAGCTGCTGGCTTCGCTGACCGTGACCGTGCGCGAGGTGCTGCCCAACGGCGACTTGAAGCTCGCGGGCGAGCAAATGCTGACCGTCAACGACGAGCAGCACAAGGTGAATCTCGTAGGCCGCGTGCGGCCGCAGGACGTCTCGGCCGACAACGTCGTGCTGTCGACGCGTCTTGCCGATGCTCATATCGACTACGTGGGCGACGGCGATCTGACCGAGCGGCAGCGGCGCGGCTGGTGGCGCAAGGTCATCGACTGGCTGGGGTTTTGATGGACTGGATCAAGCAAAACAAGGGTCGCGCGTCGCGCATGGCCGAACGCATGGGGCGCGTGAGGGGGCGTGGTGCGGTGTTCGTCTCGTTGACGGCGCTGCTCGCGTGCGCGCTGGCGGTGGCGGCCGGTGTCGGGCATGCGGCCGAGGTCATCCGCGTGAAGGATCTCGGCAAGCTGCAGGGTTGGCGCGACAACAGCCTGACGGGCTACGGCATCGTCACGGGCCTGGCCGGCACCGGGGATTCGCCGACCAACCGCGTGACGCGTCAGGCGCTGTCGAACGCGTTCTCGCAATTCAATCTGACGGTCACGCCCGACGAAGTGCAGAGCCGCAACGTCGCCGTCGTGATGGTGACGGCTGAGCTGCCGCCGTTTGCGCGCGAGGGCGACACGCTCGACGTGGCCGTCACGTCGGCTGGCGATGCGCGCAGCCTGCTCGGCGGGAGCTTGCTGCTGACGCCGCTGAAGGCCGCGAACGGCCGCGTCTATGCGCTCGCGCAAGGTGCGATGTCGGTCGGCGGCTACCGCTACGACGCCAACGGCAACGTCGTGCAAAAGAACCACCCGACCGTCGGCACGATTCCGGCCGGCGCGACGGTCGAAGTCGGCGTGGGCGCGCAGATCCTGCACGCCGATCAAAAAATCACGTTCGTGCTCGCGGACCCGGATTACACGACGGCGAGCCGCATCGCCTCGGCGATCAACGCGCAACTCGGCTCGGGGCTGGCGCAAGCGCGCGACGCCGAGGGCATCGACATCGCCGTGCCCGATGACCGGCGCAGTCAGCTCGTCAAGTTCATCGCGAGCATCGAGAGCGTGAAGGTCGAGCCCGATCGGCGCGCGCGCGTCGTCATCAACGAGCGCACGGGCACCGTGGTGTCCGGTGGCGACGTGCCGATCTCGAAGGTCGCGATCTCGCAGGGCGACTTGAAGATTTCGGTGGCGACCGAGAACACGGCTTCGCAGCCGATCGACGTATGGCGGCCAGGCCCCGGCGTGCGCACGGCGATCGTCACGAACACGCGCATCGACGTGACCGAGCCTGCGGGCGCGAGCTACGTCGCGCCGCGCGATACGACAGTGGCCGATCTCGTGCAGACGCTCGCGCGCCTGCACATCGACACGCGCGACATGATCGCGATCCTGCAGGCCGTGAAGGCGGCCGGCGCACTGCACGCGGATCTGGTGATCCAGTAACGCCCGTAGAACGAGAAGGAGAAACGAGGATGACCGAGGGAATCGAGGCCGTCACGACGGCCGCTCTGAGCCTGGCGCTCGATGCGGCGAGCCTGCGGCAGCAGGCGATCGCGGCCAACATCGCGAACGCGAAGACCGAGGGCTACGTGCCCGTGCAGGTGAGCTTCGAGGATCAGCTCGACGACGCGCGCCGCACGCTGCAAAGCGAAGGGCAGCTCGATGCGACTTCGCTCGCGGGCGTCACGCCGCGTCTGCAGGCCGTACCCGATGCGCGCTCCGGCGTCACCGGGCAGGTGCTGCTCGATGCCGAAGTCGCGCGCATGGCGCAGAACGCCGTGCAGTACCAGGCGCTCGTGAAAGGCCTCTCGAAGCACTACGCGATCCTCGAGCTCGCGGCGAGCGACGGCAACAAGTAAGCGGACGCGTTCGCTTCTTCATCGATTCGATTACAGACTTCAAGCGGAATCTGCGTATGGACTATTCACAGGCATTCGCAATCAGCGCGGCGGGCATGTCGACCGAGCGCATGCGCGTCGACGTGGCGGCGCTCAACCTCGCCAACGCCAACACGGCCCAGACGGCCGACGGCGTCAGCTACCGGCCGCTGCGCGTCATCGTGCGCTCGCTCACGGCCGGCACGTTCGCGCAGCGCGTCGACGACGGGCTCGCCGATGCATCGGGCGCGCAAGCGACGTCGCTGCCGTTGCCGCAGGCCGACGTCGAACCTGCCGACGTCAAGCCGCGCCTGTCGTACGAGCCCGGTCATCCGTTCGCGGACAAGAAGGGCTTCGTCTCTTATCCGGGCGTCGATACGGCCACCGAGATGGTCGGCTTGATGACGGCGATTCGCTCTTACGAGGCCAATGTCGCGGCGATGAACACGGCTCGCACGCTCGCGCTGCGCGCGCTCGACATCGGGAGCGCGTCATGAGCTGGGCCGCGATCGAAGCCGTCGCGCAGCTGGGCCAGGCGCAAGCCGGGGCCAGTGCGGGCGCACAAGCCTTGCAGCCGTTGCAGATGCCGTCGCTGCCGAACGCGGGCGATGCCCCGGCCGCGACCGCGGCAGGCGCGAGCTTCGGGCACATGGTCAGCACGGGGCTCGATGCCGTGAACGGCCAGCTGCTCGGCGCACAGACGGGCTTGCAGCAGCTCGCGACCGGCAGCGCGCCGAATCTTCATCAAGTGATGATCGATCTCGAAGAAGCGCGCTTGTCGTTTCAGTTGATGATGCAGGTGCGCAATCGCCTGCTCGAATCGTATCAAGACGTCATGAAAATGCAGGTGTAGCCGTGAATCGTTTCTTTGCTATGCGCACGACATGCGCAGCGCGCACGACGCGCACGATCGATCGTCATAAATCCTCGACGCAAGGGGGTGGCCTGTGATCCGGTCCTTCTGGGAGAGCCTCGGCCGCGGCGCACGCGTGGGCCTCGTGAGCGGCGTCATCGTGATTGCGGCGGCGACGACCGTCGGCGGCTACTGGCTCATGCGTACCGACTACCAGGTGCTGTTCGCCGACCTCGGCACGCAGGATGCGGCCGCGATGGTGGCCGAGCTCGACAAGCTCAAGGTCCCATACGTGCTCGCCGACAACGGCGCGTCGATCCTCGTCGACAAGGCTGCCGTCTACAAGACTCGCCTGAAGCTGATGGGCGGCGATCTGCCGCTGCACGGCGCGGTCGGCTTCGAGCTGTTCAACAACAGCGACTTCGGCATGACCGAGTTCGCGCAGAAGATCAACTATCAGCGTGCGCTGCAAGGCGAGCTCACGCGGACGATCCTCGCACTCGACGAGATCCGCGATGCGCGCGTGCTGCTCGCGCTGCCGGAGCAGGGCTTGTTCAAGCAGGCGAGCGGCAAGGCCAAGGCGTCGATCACGCTGACGATGCGTTCGGGCGCGACGCTCACGAACGATCAGGTGACGGGCATTCAGCGCCTCGTGTCGGCCTCCGTGCCCGGCATCGATGCGCAGAACGTGACGATCGTCGATCAGACGGGTATCGCGCTGACGCGGCCGACGGGCACCGACGCCGAGTTCGATAGCGGCGCGAGCCGGCTCGATCTGAAGAAGGACACCGAGACGTATCTGTCGCGCAAGGTCGGGCTCGTGCTCGATCGCGCGCTCGGTCCGGGCCAGGGGCTCGCGAGTGTCGACGTCTCGCTGAACATGGATCGCATTCAGGCCACGACCGAAGACGTCGTGCCGGCCGCGGGACGGCCTGGTGCCGCGCAGGCCGGCGTCATGGTGCACGAGCGCGAGTCGCAGCACGACACCGGCGCGCCGCTCGACACCAAGACCGTGGCTGCCTATAACGGCGCGGCGCAAGGCGGGAGCAGCCAGCGTGAAGTCGATTACGCCGTGGGCCGGCGTGTCGAGCAGGTCGTCAGCCAGCCCGGGTCGATCCGGCGCATTCAGGTGGCAGTCGTCGTGCGCCGCGCGCTCGATTCCAATCAACAGGACCAGATTCGACGCATGGTGGCGGCGAGCGTCGGCGCGTCGGCCGATCGCGGCGACACCGTCGTCGTGCAGACGCTCGATGCGCTCAATGCACCGGCCGCTGCTTATGGTGTAACGCCGCCGATGGTGGCGCCGGCCGCTTCCGAGGCCGCAAGCACGGCGGTTGCGGTGGTGCCCGAGCCGGCGTCGGCAGGGCTGAATCGCACGCCGGGCAGTACCAGGCTGACGCCGTGGTTCATCGGCTTCGCCCTTTGCGTGCTGGCCGCACTCGCGAGCTTTCTCGTACGTCGTCGGCCGTCGGTCGGCGATGCGCGCGCCGCTCGCCCGGGCAGTGACGCAAGCGCGGCTTCGCGCGCGTTGACCGACGACGAACGGCGCGCCGCGCTCGCACAGGTCGAAGCCTGGTTGCGCGGCGAGCACGTTGCGTCTTCGACGCGGGAGCTGTCATGAGCACGCCGCACGCGCCCCGCCTCGGCACGGCCGATCCGGTGCCGCCTGCGCAGCGTAAGGCGGCGCTGCTGCTGCTTGCGTTGCAGCCAGCCGATCGTGCGTGGCTGCTCGAGCAACTGCCGGGTGCCGAGCGTGCCTCGCTGCTGTCGTTGCTCGATGAGTTGAACGCGCTCGGCATTCCCGCCGATCGCTCGCTCGTGAACGCCGTGTTGGCGTTGCCGGCCGATGCGGCGCTGGCCGGTGCCATTGCGCCCGTGTCGTCGCCAACATCGCCGCAGTTGCGCGCGCTCGATCGTGCCGATCCTGCCCGGCTTGCCGCGGTGTTGCGGGATGAGCCGGCCGGACTGATCGCGCAGCTGGTGCGCGCGCGCGCCTGGCCGTGGCGCGATGCGCTGCTCGAGGCCCTGGGGCCCGTCAAACGTCGCCAGATCGACGACATGCTGAAAACGCAGCGCGACATGCCGGCCGCCCACACGGCACCGGCGCTGCAAGCCGCCTTGCTGACGACGCTCGTTGCGCGGCTCGCCGCTCGAGTCGATGTCGATGCCGAGCCTGCGGCACGCGCGTTTGCGTCGGCGGGTTCGAGTCTGTTCGAGCGGGTTGGGGCACACGCGCGGCGCGCGTTGCCGACGCCGCTGCGCTTTCCGAGGAGTTGACCGATGCAGCCGAGCACATCGAACGAAACGCTGTCGCAATCGCGCGCGCTTGATGCCGCTGGTGGCGCTAGCGCGTCGCTGTTGCGCGATGTCGCATTCGTGACACAGCCGCGGACGCTGACGCGGCCGGGCGCGTCACAGTCGACGATCGCCACGCAGGCGACGGCGACGGAACGCCCGCGCGAGGCCGCGGTTGCCACCACGACGCCATCGCCGAGCGAATCGATGCCGCTGGCTTCGGCTTCGGCATCGAACCCGGTCTTATCCGCCGACGATGAAGAAGCGTTGATGGTGGCCGGCTATCGCGACGGTTTTGCCGCGGGCCGCGAGGACGGGCTCGCCGCAGGGCGCCGCGAAGGTCATGAGCTCGGCGCGCAGCAGGGCTATCAGGACGGCATGCAACGTGGCATACAAGCGGCCCGCGAACAGGCGGCCAACGCATTACGGGAAGAACAGGAGGCGGCCCAGCGCGTCGTCGCGGAACGTCTGGCGATGCTCGACGGCCTGCTCGCGGCATTGCCCCAGCAGATCACCGAGCGGCTCGACGCCGCAGAGGACGACATGGTCGCGCTCTGTCATGCCGTCGTTTGCCGTGTGTTCGGTGACGCGCTCGTGAGCGGCCAAGGCATTGCGCATCTCGTGCGTCAGGCTGTGGTGACTTGTTGCGGCGATACGGCTGCAAGCGGGGGCGCCGGGGGCGCGGGGCTGGTGGCCGTGCACGTTCACCCACAAGAGCTCGCACGTTTGCAGAACGATCCGATGCTGGCGGCGTGGCTCGCCCCCCGTCTGGCAGCCTCGGGCAATGCCGACCCTGGCGCGCTGTGGGTGGCCGACGAAAGTGTCGGCCGTGGCGGCTGCGTCGTGCGTTCCTCCGAAGGCAGCCTCGATGCACGGCTTGCCACGCAGCTTGCTGCGCTGACCGATTGGTTCGCGGGCGGGCGCCGCGCGGCCGCAGTCGCACCGCATCCGACGGGGGCCCCGCGATGAGCCGCCTCGCCCGCTTGCGCAGCACGCTCGACGACGTCGAGCTCACGCGCCGCACGGGCGTCGTGCGCCGCATGCGTGGGCTCGCGATCGAGTCGCAAGGGCCGCGTGCGCGCGTCGGCGAGCTGTGCGCCGTGTTGCCGCCCGCAAGCGAGGCGGCGCAAGGAGCACAGGCTTCGCTCGGTGGCGGATCGGCTGCTTTTCGTCTGTTCGACTCGCACGCGCAAGCGGACGCGCATTCGCACGAAGGCCACAACGCTGGGTCGCACGCCGGCTCGGTACCGGTGCTTGCCGAAGTCGTCGGCGTGCAGCCGGGTCACGTCACGTTGATGCCGTACGGCACGATGCATGGCCTGGCCGCGGGCAGCACCGTGCTCGCGCTGGGGCGACGTTCGACGATCGGCGTCGGCGACGAACTGCTCGGGCGCGTCATCGATTGTTTCGGGCGTCCGCTCGACGGACGCGAGGCCCCCCTCACCACCGCGACACGACCGATCGAAGGCGTGCCGATGAACCCGCTGCATCGGCCGCGCATCACGCGCGTGCTCGAGACGGGCATCCGTGCGATCGACGGCCTGCTCACGCTCGGGCAAGGGCAGCGTGTGGGGATTTTCGCAGGCAGCGGTGTCGGCAAGAGCACGCTGCTCGGCATGATCGCGAAGCACGTGAAGGCCGACGTCAACGTGATCGCACTGATCGGCGAGCGCGGCCGCGAGGTACGCGAGTTCATCGACAAGCAGCTCGGCGAAGAGGGCTTGCGGCGCTCGGTGGTCGTCGTGGCGACGGCCGATCAGCCGGCGCTCGCACGTGCACGCGCCGCGCATGCCGCGCTGGCGATTGCCGAACACTTTCGCGACGAGGGCAAGCAGGTCTTGCTGACGATGGACTCGATCACACGCCTGGCGATGGCCCGCCGCGAGATCGGCCTCGCGGCGGGCGAGCCGCCGACCGCGCGCGGCTATACGCCTTCCGTGTTCGCCGAGCTGCCCCAGCTGTGCGAGCGTTGCGGCACCGCACGTTCGGGCGGCGCGATCACGGCGCTGCTGACGGTGCTCGTCGAAGGCGACGATTTCAATGAACCGGTCTCGGACGCTTTGCGCGCGATCCTCGATGGCCACATCGTGCTCACGCGGCGTCTCGCGCATGAGGGGCAGTATCCGGCCATCGACGTGCTCAAGAGCGCAAGCCGTCTGCTGCCCGATCTGACGCTGGACGCCGAGCGCAACACGATCAGGGAAGCCGTGCGCGTGCTCGCGATGATCGAGCGCAATCACCAGATGATCGAGCTCGGCGCTTATGAAGCGGGCACGAACCCCGAGCTCGACGCGGCGCTCGCGCGCAGGCCGGCACTGCAAACGTGGCTTGCTCAGACCGAAGGCGGTATGGCGCGCGGCGAAGCGCTGCGTCAGCTCGCTCAGGCGCTCGGTACGGCCGGTACGCCCAGCATGACGCAGGCCGCTCGCACGAAGGGGAGCGCCGCATGACGGTCGATCTGCGCGCCTTCGACTACGGACTCGAGCCGCTGCGGCGACAGCGCCAATGGCAGCTCGATGCGGTCCGTGCGCGTCTGGCGCGCGCGCAGCACGCGATTCGCGAAGCCGAGGCGGCCCTCGCCGCACAGCAGGACCATCATCGCGCGCAGTGCGATTTGCTGACACGTGCCTCGCTGCGCACGCTCGATCTGGCCACCCGCCGGCCGATGCTCGAATGGCTCGCGCAATCGCACGCAGCACTCGCGCAAGCCGAGGCCGACCTGACGACATTGCGCGACGACGCCCGGCGCATCGCGCTCGATTGCGCGGTTGCCGAACAGCGGCTCGAACTCATCGAGCGTCATCGCAGCGAGTGCCTGGCGCAGTTCGCGCAGGAAAGCCAAGCGCGGCAGGCCGCCGAAGCCGATCGCGATTGGCTCTCGCGCGAGGCGCAAGGTCATGCGTTCACACCCTCGCCGTCTCTGCCCGAGCGGCGGGAGGCCAGCCGATGAGCGCGCAGATCAACCTGGGGCTCGCGCAATGGGTGGCGCTCGGCGATCCGGTGCGGCGCACGGCAGCGGGCGAGTACACCGCCGCCAATGAGCGCAGCGTCGCCGAGCACGATCTCGTCTGGCGGCAAACGATGGAGCAAGCCGAGCTCGAGGGATGGTTCAAGCCGGCAGAGCCTGCCGCACGCGAGATGCCCACCGCGCCGGCCCAGCTTCCGATGCGGATGGCGCAGCAGTCGGCGTACACGAGCGCGGCCGGGACATCGATGCCTGCCGCAGGCGGCTGGCCCGCCAACCGTACGAGCGCGTCGCCGTTCGCCGATGCCGCGCAACGCTATGCGCTCGCCAGCGTGCCGGGCGTGCGGACTGCGACAGGCGCTGCGGTTCCGTCGAGTGCGATGCGCGAGTCTGTTGCGCCGTCGGTAAGCCAGCCCTCATCGGAGGAGCCGATGAGCATCGCATCCGCCCGCATGCCAATGCCTTCACTGGTGGCATTGCGTGAAAGTCTTGCCCACATCGCCGACATCGAATTGACGCAAGTCCCCGATGCGAGTGACCGCACGTCGAGCGCAGAGCATCTTGCGTCGACCCTGCCCCCGAGCATCGGCAGCGACGCCGAAGACCCACCCGCCGTGCGTCTGCACGCCGAATGGTCGGCCGACGGCGTACGCGTATGGCTCGGCGCCGATCGTGGAGAGCCGGTGCCGCTCGCCGCGCTCGTGAACGGCTTGCACAGCTGGCTGGCCGGACAGCGCACGCGACTGCTCAGCGTCGTCTGCAACGGTCGGCTCGTCTGGCCAGCGCCGGCCGCCGACGCGGCGCACAGGCGCGAGGCCGCTTCGTTCGACTCATCGATTCAACCTGACACTGACACCAAGGACGCTCCATGACTATCAGCACAGTGACCGGCCCGACCGGTGCGCCGGCAGCATCGGGACTGAACATGCAGGACTTCCTGAAGGTGCTGCTCACGCAGCTCACCTATCAGGATCCGCTCAAGCCGATGGACAACGAACAGTTCATGGCGCAGATCGCGCAGTTCACGACGTTGCAGCAGACGCAGCAGATGAACTCGAACATCGAGCAGCTGCTGACGAATCAGGCGTCGTTGCAGTCGGTGGGCCTGATCGGGCGCACCGTCGATCTGCAGACGGCGGCGGGTGCCGTGACGGGTACGGTGACGGCGCTGTCGTTCGCGAGCGGCTCGCCGCAATTGACGGTGAAGACGACGAGCGGCTCGACGTTGGCGAACGTCGGTCTGAGCCAAGTCACGACGGTGCACTGAGCGCATCGCCAATCTTCGAAGGAGTATCGATGCTCGATTCCATCTTCATCGCGATGAGCGGCCTGACCGGGTACGAGAAGGGCCTGCGCGTGATCTCGAACGACACGGCCAACCTGAACACGCCCGGCTATAAAGGCGCGAGTCTGCAGTTTGCCGACATGTTCTACTCGAGCGGCAACCTGGCCGGCGGCAGCGGGGGCCAATACGGCTATGGGCTGACCACGCTCGGCACGCGGCTCGATCTGAAGCAGGGCGACCTGCAGAACACGGGCAACGATCTCGACGCGGCCGTGGACGGGCAAGGCCTGTTCCTGCTGCGCGACGGCGCGGGCAACGTGCACGGCTCGCGCGCGGGCCAGTTCAAGTTCGACAACACGGGTACGCTGGTTTCGAGCGCAACGGGCGAGACGGTGCTCGGGCTCGACGGCAGCGGCAATCTCGTGCCGATTCAGCTGGGCGCGCTGAAGGTCAGCGCGGCGAAGGCCTCGACGCGCCTCACCTTCTCGGGCAACCTGTCGAGTACGACGACGACGCAAACCGTAAGCGGCCTCACGGTCATCGACAAGACCGGCAGCTCGCATTCGCTGTCGGCGCGTTTCGACGCGGTGAGCGGCTCGCCGGGCAACTGGACGGTGACCGTGCTCGACGGCGCCAACACCGTGGGCACGGGCAAGCTCGCCTTCATCAGCAGCCAGCCCGACCCGGCCAACAACAGCGTCACGATCAATTACACGCCGAGCGGCGGCCAAGCCATGCCGCTGACGCTCGACTTCTCGAGCAACGTCACGTCGTACGACTCGGGCAGCCAGTCGAGCCTCGCCGTGGCCTCGCAAGACGGTTACGGCGCCGGCGCGATGACGCGTGCGACGTTCGACCCGTCGGGCACACTGGCGCTGACCTATTCGAACGGTCAATCGGCCAAGGGCCAGAGCCTGGCGCTCGGCGCGTACACGTCGCAAGACGCGCTGCAACCCGTGAACGGCAACGAGTTCGCGATGGCACCCGGGCAGACCTGGCAGATAGGTGCGGCAGGCACGCAGGCCTTCGGCAAAGTGAAGGCAGGCATGATCGAAATCTCGAACGTCGATTTGTCGGCGGAGTTCAGCAACCTCGTGATCATGCAGCGCGGGTATCAGGCGTCGTCGCAAGTCGTATCGACCGCGAACGACATGCTGGCCCAGCTGTTCCAGATGCAAAGCAAATGAGAATGACCGACGATCCGGCCCTGGCTATGCGCCGTCCGGCAGCGCGGCGCGCCACGCTGCTCTCGCCCGATGCTTCGGCTCGCGATGCGCGTGCGCTGCGCGCGTGGAGCGATGCCGAACGCGATTCGCTCGCACGCGCGCTTGCGCTTGCCGTGCAGCGGTGGGCTGCCGACTGGGGCGTAAGCCGCGTGCCCGCGCATGGCGTCGATGCGGGTGTGCGGTGCGTAGCGGCATCCGAGTGGGCGCGCGAGACGAACGCGGCGGTTCATGCGGCTGCACCCTGGCATAAGTTGGCGGCAGCCTCTGGCGTAGGCCGCCTCTGGTGGGCGCTCGAGCCCGCCTCGACGACGGTGCCGACGCGTCTGCAATCGGCGCGCGGCATGCTGCTCGCGCGACTGTTCGGCGCGGCCGCTGCGGTCGGTACCGCGGTGGGGGGCGATGCCACGTCCAGTATGGCCGCCGAGCTTGCCGACCAAGCGTGGACCGGTTGCCTGCGCGCGCTCGCAGCCGCGCTGTCATTCGACGCGGCGACGCTCGATGCCGAACCCGGAGCGGTACGCGATCCGGTGCCGGCAGACGCGCTGCAGCCGTGGTCCGGCTCGCTCGTCGTGATGCTGCCTTGGTGCGACGCGCAACTCGCTTTGCTGATCGACGGCGAATGCGCCGCGCGCTTTTTCAAGGTGCCGCCCGCACGCGCGCCGCTCGCAGGCGAACGCACCAGCGCCAAGCCTGCTGCAACCGCTTCCGTGCCCGTGCTGCAAGCGGTGGCCGCGCAGCGGCTCACGCTCGATGTGGCCCTGGCGCCGTTCGATCTCGGGCTCGGTGCGCTGTCCGCGATGCGCGTCGGCGACGTGTTGCAGACCTCGCATCGGCTCGATGCGCCGCTCATCGTCCACACCGGCAACACCGCAGACGCCGGCAAAAGGCAGACGATTGCCGCCGCATTCCTGGGCCAGCGCGACGGACAGCGCGCCATCGAGCTGCAACGCAACGCGGACGGCAGCGGCCACGGCAACGAACCGGCCGCACGGCGATAACGCCACGGTGCGTCCGGCATGCCGCGCGCATCGGCCCAAGCTGCCCAAAGCTGCCCAATACGACACGACAGATCCACCCGCTTGAACTGATTTTGAAGACCACGATCATGGCCAACCACGACACGACGATGCCCGCTCAAGCCGACGCTCCGCGCGCGCAAGCACTTGCCTTCAGCGAGCTCGCCGATCCGCCGTCCGGCGCGCAGGCGTCCCTCATCGATGCCCACGCCGGCGTCGCGAACCCGCTGCACAACGTGAAGGCGCAATTGAGCGTGCACGTCGGCTCGGTCGCCGTCACTGTCGGCGAATTGCTCGGCGCCAAGGAGTCGCAGGTGCTGCGGCTCGATCGCGCCATCGGCGAGCCGGTCGACGTGATGCTCGAAGGGCAGGTTGTCGCGCGTGGCGAACTCGTTGCCGTCGGCGAGCACTTCGGCGTGCGCATCACCGAACTGCCGGTGCCGCTCAACGTTTAAGCCAGCCGCGAGCGAATCATGATCGAACGATTTCATCGCGCGTGGCGCCGCGCGTCGGCCACCTGCGCGCTCGCGTGCTGCCTGGCCGGCTCGGGTAGCCTGCTGCCGTCGACGGCCTGGGCGCAGGCGGCCTCGGCATCTGCATCGGCCTCCGCATCCGACGGCACCGTCCATCTGCCCGCTTCGCTACCGCTCGTGAGGCGCGGCGATTCACCGTTGACTGGCGGTGGTGCGCATTGGGCCGCGCTCGTGACGCTCGCCGCGCTGGCGTTGGCGGCAACGTTCGCGGTGCGGCTGCGTCGACGTGCCAGCGGGCAAGGGGCGTCGGCGCTCGCCCGGCTGCCGTTCGGCTTGGGCGGCGCGCCGACGGACGCCAGCGCGCGCCTCGTGCAGTCGGTGCGGCTGACGCCGAAGGCGACCATGCACGTGGTGCAATGGGATCGCCGCGAGTGGCTGATTGCCTGCACCGATCAAACGGTATCGGTGCTCGGCGAACGCACGGGCGGTACGTCCGCGGCAGGCCATGTGTCAGGCGGCGCCGCGCCGACGGAGGCGTCATGACGTGGGCTCACCGCTTGGGCCGCTGGCTCGGTTGCGGGCTGCTGATCGGGACGCTGCAGTTCGTCGCGATCGGTGCCGCGCATGCCGCGGATGCCGATGCCGGTCCCGCTGGGAACGGCGCGCCGCTTACGCAGGCCCTCGCCGAAGGGGCGCACACCGTTGCATCGTTTGCGCAGCCGTCGGCGCCGGCCACGCCTGCCGCGCACCGCGCGCCAGCGCGCACGCACACGCCGGCATCTGCAGCGCCATCGGCGGAAACGGCGCAGGCGCTGCGTATCGTGCTGGGTCTGACGATGCTGGCGGTGCTGCCTGCGTTGCTCGTCTGCGTGACCTCGTTCCTGCGCATCATCATCGTGCTGTCGATGCTGCGTCAGGCCATCGGCATGCCGCAGACGCCGCCGAACACGGTGCTGATCGGCCTGGCGCTGTTCCTCACGATGTTCACGATGTCGCCGGTGCTGCAAAAGGTCAACGAGCAGGCCTTTCAACCGTTCATGGCCGGCACGCTGTCGGTGCAGGCGGCCTATGAGAAGGGCAGCGCGCCGATGCGCGAGTTCATGGTGCGGCAGACGCGTGAAGAAGACCTCGCGTTGATGGTCGAGCTCTCGAAGGCCAAGCCGCCGCAGTCGATGGACGACATCAGCAATGTGCAGCTGATTCCGGCCTACATGCTGTCGGAGCTGCGCGCAGCGTTTCAGATCGGCTTCGTCGTGTTCCTGCCGTTTCTACTGATCGATCTGATCGTATCGAGCGTGCTGATGGCGCTCGGCATGATGATGATGCCGCCGGCGACGATCGCGCTGCCGCTCAAGATTCTGATGTTCGTGCTAATCGACGGGTGGAGCCTGCTGCTGAAGGCGCTCGTCGGTTCGTTTCATTGAGCGTGGGATAGCGGCATGACACGCACTCCAGGCTCCGAGACTGTCGCGTCACCCGATGTGGGCGACGAGGCGGTGCTCGCGCACTGGTGGCGCACGCGCGGACAGCTCGACGACGAAGCGCACACGGCGCGCGAGCAGCTGATCACGCATTACCAGCCGCTCGCGCGCATCATTGCGGGAAAGCTCTACGCGGGGCGGACGCACAACGAGATCGACTTCGACGAGTACTTGCAGCTGGCGACGGTCGGGCTCATCGAAGCCGTCGATCGCTTCGAGGCCGAGCGGGGCGTGCAGTTCAAGACGTTCGCGACGATCCGCATGCGCGGTGCGATTCTGAACGGGCTCGAGCGTCTGACGGAGAAACAGCAGCAGATCGCGTGGCAGCAGCGCCTGCGCGCCGATCGGGCGCAAGCGCTGGCCGACGGCAAGGTGCCCGACGACCTCGATGCGCTGTTCGGTATGCTGGCCGAGGCCGGTGTTGCGCTGGCGTTGGGCATGCTGCTCGAAGGATCGGGCATGATCGACGAGCCGCAGCCCGAAGGGCATCCCGAGCAGTCGGGCTATTTCGCACACGTCGAATTGCGGCAATTGCGCGAGCGCTTGCGTACGCTCGTCGCGGAGCTGCCGAAACAGGAGCGCGCCGTGATCTGGCTGCATTACATCCAGGACACGCCGTTCGCGGAGATTGCGCTCGAGCTCGATGTTTCGCGCGCCCGCGTGGCGCAGATACACCGAAAGGCATTGATATCGTTGCGCACGTTGTGCAACGCGTTGAGATCGTGCGACGTCGCGTGGTAGCGCGGCATGCCCGCTGAAGGCCATTCATGCGCGAAGCGCAAGGAGAGAGAACGATGACTGACACCCGAACCGCCCAGGGAGGCAGCGCGGCGATGCGTGAGCGCCTCGCGCGACTCGAAGGCTATTTGCAGCGCGATCCGCACAACACGGCGTTGCTGTCCGATGCGTTCGATACCGCGCTTGCGGCTGGCGAGTTCGCCGCCGCCCAGCGCTTCGTCGATCAAGCCGCGGCGTTGTTCGACGCGCAGCCCGAGCAGCGGCCCTACTGGCAGTTCCGCGAAGCCACGCTGTGCATGACGACCGGCCGCGATGTCGAGGCGCAGCAGCTGCTCGAGGCGCTGCTCGAGCAAGGTATCGACGATCCGGCCGTCGTCTCCAATCTGGCGCAACTGGCATATCGGCATGGCGAGGACGAGCGCGCGCTCGCGCTGTTGCAGCCGCTCGCCGCGCGTCATGACTTGCCCGACGCCACGGCGGCGCTGTTGTTGCGCACGTGGCATCGCCTTGCCAAGCTCGACGAGGCCATGCAATGGGTCGGCGGCAGGTTCGCTGCGCCCGTGCCTGCGACGCAGCCGGGCGTGACGTGGGTGGGCGTCGGCAGCCTGATCGCGCTCGACGCAGGCCAAGCCGCCGAGGCGAAAACCTGGTCCGAGCAAGCGCTCGCGGGCGACGACCGGCAGATGGAAGCGCTCGTCGTACGCGCGACGATCGCGCTCGGCGAGGACGACGGCAGGCTTGCCCACGCATTGCTCGAGCGGGCGTTGACCATCAATCCGCGCGACGGACGGACCTGGTCGACGCTGGCATTCGTGGACATGCTCGATGGCCGGTTGGACGTGGCCGAGGCGCATTTCCAGCGATCGCTCGAGACGATGCCGAATCACATCGGCACGTGGCATGGCCTGGGGTGGTGCTATTTGATCCAGCGCGATCTCGCGCGAGCGCAGGCCGCGTTCGCCGCGTCATTGGAGATCGATCGCAATTTCGGCGAAACGCACGGCGGGCTGGCCGTGATCGCGGCCCTCGAAGGGCGCAGAGACGAGGCGCAGGCATCGATTGCCCGCGCCTTGGGCCTCGACGCGACGAGCCTCTCGGCACGTTACGCCCAGGCGTTGCTCGCCGGCGAGGCCAGCGACCCGCAGGCGATCGTCAGGCTCTCGCGCCGCTTGCTCGGCGCGCGCGCGGGCGGGCAGGCGCTGCAGGTGGCACGGCGCATCGAGGGCGCTGCAGGCTAGAGACTTCGTTGCAATCCTTGCGGTCGGCCTTTCCGTTGGCCAGCGCAAGTCAGGGAGGACGGTTAGCGCTTGGGCGCTGCGGCCAGCAGCGCCTCACTGGCACGTTCGATCGCGTGCGCGAGCGTCGGGTGCGCTTCCATTTGCTGTTGCACCTTGCCGACGAGTTCGTAGAAGGCCGGATCGTTGACGTGCTCTTCGCCGAGCTCGGCGAGCAGCACGGTCTCCAGAAAAACGCGGAACGCTTTGCGCGCACGCTGAGGGTCGTCGGGATCGATCGACGCGACGCGCTGCATCGCCAGCGCGGGCAAGTCGGTTGCGCCCGCTTGTCGGGCGCTGGATGCCGCACGCGCCTCGCCGCGAGCGGGAGCCTTGCCGCGCAAGGCCGAAGCGTCGCGCGAACGACCGATCTGCTCGCGAATCAATTGCGCGAGGCGCGAGGCGGCATCGATGGTCGTCATGTTCGCGGATCCCCGGAAACCGATATTGCGCCTGCGCGCTTAGTGCAACGTCTGTTTGCCGTAGCCCGACACGAGAAAGTGATTGGACTCGGACGGCTCCTCGTGACCAGGCTGCTCGCTCGTCAGTGCCGCAATCTTTTCAATCACCTTATTCATGTCCGCGTTGAGCGCGGCGTTGTCGGTGTTCGCGCGCATGCCGCGCTCGAGCGCGTCGCGCGCTTCGTCGAAGCGGTCCTGGGCCAGTTGTGCGAGGCCCTTCGCGAACAGACGCAGCGCATGCGTCTCGGGCAGCGCGTCCAGCCCTTGCCAGGCGAGGATCGCGTGGGCCGGCTTGCCCGACGTCAGATGCAGCAGCCCCAACTGAAACCGCGCGATATGCAGCGACGGATCCTGCACGAGCGCGAGCGTGAACGCGTTTTCGGCATCGTCGATGCGGCCCGTGCGCGCAAATTCGGCGGCGCGCAGAAAGTGCGGCACGGCCGAGCCCGGCTGCGCCACGAGTGCATCGTCGAGTGCCGCGAACGCGGCGTCGGTGTCGTGGGCGGCGAGCGCGGTGCTCGCGCGTTGCAGGGCTTCTTCGTAGGCGGCGAGGGCGGCGTTCTGGGAATCGGTCATGACGGCGCGCGAAAGAAAGCGTGAAAGAAAGGAACGGGAGGGGCCGCGCGCGCCACAGGCCGCGCCGGCACGGCGGCTAATGTAGCACGCGCAAACGCCATCGAACCATCGGTTCAAGTGCCGAGCCGCCGACGGTAAAAAAATTCGCACTTCCGCTTAACGAATCGAAAAAACACTGGATAACTTGCTCAGACGACCGGTTTTCGGTCGATCGCGACACCCGCGACTGGCGGATTCATGTCGACATCATTGATCTTCAAATAACCAACCCCGAGGAGGGTCAGATGGCAGTGCAACAACAGATTTCCGCCGCGCACATCGATTCGAACCAAGAAACCAGCATTCTGTATCGCCCGTCGACGCAAGCCGGCGCGAGCTGGGAAATCGTTCGCGAGCCTGTGCAACGTCGTATGTCGCAGTCGCCGATCGTCAACCTCGGTAGCGGTGGCAACTGCTCGTGCGTGCTCGCCGGCACGCCGATCCTGATGGCGGACGGCACCACGCGCGCAGTCGAAACGTTCGTCGGCGGCGAGAAGGTCCGTAACCTCGGCGGCGTCGGCACCGTCGTGGCGATCGATCGCCCCACGCTTGGCGTGACGCGTCGCATCATCGAACTGATCAACGCGCGCGGCGAGTCGCTGCTGATTTCCGACGAGCACTCGCTCTGGACGCGCTTCGGCGAAGGTGAGCAAGCGAAGGAGTGGTGGGGCACCTATAACTTCAGCCACTACTTCATGGAGCGCAGCCTGGGCAACGGCCTCATGACCACGCGCGATGCCGAGCCGCTGCGTTTCGATCTGCCGAACCAGCACGCCACCATCGACGGCTGGCACAGCGTTCAGCCGATCTACCACGTGATGTCGCCGGACACCCCGATCTACCACCTGATCGTCGATGTGGGCGGCAGCTACATCGCAGGCGGCTTCCTCATCAGCAGCCATGCAACCGACGCCGACTGCGAAGGCGCGCGTTGGGACGCAGCAGCGCTCGTCTCAGCCTAACGGATTGACGCACTCGCGTGCGTCGTTTGCGTAGTACGGCCGGCATGGACAAGCCGCTGGCCGTGCTGCGTCGGCGCATCGCGTGTTGAAGCTTTCATGTCGTAGCTTCGCGCCGCTCGAATGCGGCGCGGGCCGGCATTACATCCATCCATCGGACGGGCTCGAGGAACTTCGATGACAGCGCAACAGCGTTCTTCGTTGTGGGACGCGGTGTCGGCCACGCGCGCCGGCATCCAAGGCGGTGCTGCGCATTGCCACTGCGTGATGGCCGGCACGGCGATCGAGATGGCCGACGGCTCCACGCAACCGATCGAATGTTTCGAAGGCGGCGAACGTGTCCGCACGTTGACGGGCGACGCGCGCGTCATGGCCGTGCATCGAGCGACGCTGGGCGTGACGAGGCGCGTGATCGAGATGAAGGGCAGTTATGGCCGGTCGCTGTTCATCAGCGACGACCATCCGTTTTGGACGCACTTCGAAGACGACGGTGTGCAAATGCAGTGGTGGGGCACCTACAACTTCAGCCACTACCTCGTCGACAAGTGCAGCGATGCCCGGGCGACCTGCGAGATCGATGCGCAGGTATTGCGCTTCGACGTGCCGAACACGCATGCCACGGTCGATGGCTGGCGGCATGTGCGGCCGATCTATCACGCGATGTCGCCCGATACGCCGCTGTTTCATCTGCAAGTCGACGCCGGCGGCAGCTACATCGCCGAGGGTTTTGTCGTCAGCAGTTACGCCGATGACGACGAGTGTCTGGGCATGCGATGGGAAGTCGAGCGGCGTGACGATCGATTCGAGCAGTTCATGCAACGACTGATGCCCTCTTGATCCACAGGGCGAGCGGGACGCGGCACAGCCGTGTTTCGCGATGTTGAGTAAGTCCGTGCCGGGTTCGCGTGTATTTGCGATCGGCATATCAACACGAGCAGTTGAACACTTTTCTGTCCGTTCGCCGCGCGATCGATGCGCGAGGCGGGCGGGCGTGAGCGCGCCAAGGCCCATGACACCTGAGACGAATGGGCCGCGCAGCAGCACTCCCGAGGAATAAGAAAAATGGTAGCGATCGTCAGCGGCAATGGTCTGGGCCTGTCTTTGTCTTCGTTGTCTCTGCTGGGGCAGCGCGGCGTCACCGGCAATGCGGCCGGTGGCCGCAACGGAGAGCTCGGCTACGTCAACGCGGCGAACGGCAATCTGATCCTGCAGGACCGCGACGACTACCTCGCCGCGCATGGCCTGTCGGTCGATGTGCTGCGCACCTACAACAGCGAAGGCAACTACACCGACGGCGGCGATAGCTGGAACGTCGGCATCAACCGCCAGCGCTTGCAGATCACGGGCCTCGTCTATACGGCCGGCAGCACGATCACGCGCACCGACGCCGACGGCACGCAACGCGTCTATACGTACGATGCGACGCGCAGCTTGTACGTCAACAGCGACGGCGCCGACGCGAACGACACGATCCGCTACGACAACAAGGCCGCGCGTCTGATCCTTACCAATGGCGTGACGGGGGCTCAGGAGGGTTATGAAGTAGGCGGCCTCGGACGCCTGCTCACGACGACCGATACGGTCGGCAACACGATCACCTATAGCTATGGCAGCAACAACCTGCTGTCCAAGATCGTCGACGCGAGCGGCGAGACGACTTACCTCGACTACACGGGCAACGACGTCACGCAGATTCGTACCGTGCTGCAGGACGGCACGACGATCGCGCGCGTGCATTACGGTTACGACGCGCAGAATCGCCTCTCGACGGTCAGCGTCGATCTCACGGCCGCCAGCGGCACCACGCCCGCGACGAGCTATGTAACGACCTACGGCTACGACGGCACGAGCAAGCGCATCGCCTCGATCACACAGTCCGACGGCAGCACGCAGTCGTTCACCTATGTGCAGGTGGGCAGCGACTACCGCATCGCCACGGCCACCGACGGCAACGGCCAGATCACGCGCTTTGCCTATGACACGACGAACCGCCGTACGAGCGTCACCGATCCGCTGGGGCTGGTCTCGACGTTCAGCTACGACACGGCAGGGCGCCTGACGCAGCTTACGGGCCCGTCGGTGAATGGCGCCGCGCAATCGACCACGTTCACGTACGGCACGGGCGGCCACGTTTCGCAGATCGTCGATGCGGCCGGCCGCACCGTCACGATGCAGTACGACGCGAACGGCAATCAGATCCAGCAGCAGGACAGCTCCGGCAATACGATCACGCGCACCTACAGCACGACGTTCAATGCGCTGCTGACAGAGACCGTCTATGCGAGCCCGGCCGCTGGAACGACGCAGGCCGCGCAGCCACTGACGACGCGCTATGTGCGCGATGCGCAGAACCTGCTGCGCTTTGTCGTGAGTGCCGACGGTCGCGTGATCGAGTATCGCTACAACGCGAACGGCGAGCGCACGGCAACGATCCAGTACAGCGGCAACAGCTATGCGCTGACCGGTCTAGCTTCGACCGATGTGCCCACGCTCGATCAGATGCAGGCCTGGGCCGCGAAGGCCAACCTTGCGCAAACGGAGCGAACCGACTTCGCCTACGACTTCCGCGGGCAGCTCGCGAGCCGCACGACCTATGCGAGCGTCGATGCCTCGGGCAACGGCGTCGCTGACGGCACGCAGTCGGTCACGCACTACGTCTACGACCCGCAAGGGCGTTTGCTGTCGACCATCGACGGCCGCTCGAATGCTACGCAGCTGACCTACGACGGCCTGGGCCGCGTGCTCACGAGCACCGATGCGGCCGGCCACGTCACGGTCACGCGCTACGACGATGCGCACAACCTGACCCTGGTCAAGCTCGCGAGCGGGCTGACCACCGCGTCGATCTACGACAAGGCCGGCCACCTGTTGAGCGTCGTGCAAGCTGATGCGAACGGGCAGAGCCTGGGCCAGACGAGCTACACGTACGATGCCGATGGCCGGCTGCGCATGACGACGGACCCGACGGGCGTGCGACAGTTCGTGCTGTACGACGACGCGGGCCGCAAGATCGCCGACATCGACGGTGCGGGTGCGCTGACCGAATACCGCTACGGGGCGGGCAACGACCTCGCGCAGACGATCGCCTACAGCACACCGCTCACAGCCGCTGCCCTGGCGAGCCTCGTCGATGCGAACGGCAAGCCGGTCAACGTGAGCTTGGCTTCGATCCGCCCGGCTGCGAGCGCCAGTGATCGTACGACGACGAACGTCTACGATGCCTCGGGCCGTTTGACGATCGTTGTCGATGCCGCCGGCGATGTCACGCGCACGATCTACGACGGTGCCTCGCGCATCGTGTCGGTGATCCGCTACGCGACGCCGCTCGACTTGAGCAAGCTCGGCGCGAATCCGACGATTGCCTTGGCGACGCCGGTCGCGAGCGCGCAGGATCGCATCACGCGTAACTTCTACGACAACGACGGGCAACTCATCGGCACGCTCGATGCCGAGGGCGGCCTCGTCGAATACCGCTACGACGCGGCGGGCCGCCAGACGGGCCGCATCGCGTACGCGACGCCGGTCTCGAGCACGGCCGCTGCACAAGCCGGCGCCACACTCGGCTCGCTGATTCCTGCCGCGAGCAGCGACGACGCTCACAGCTACACGCTGTACGACGGCAAGGGGGAGGTGAGCGGGCAGGTCGATGCCGAAGGCTATCTGACGGAAACCGTCTACGACGCCGCCGGCAACGTGGCGAAGACGATCCGCTATGCGACGGTTGTGACGATGCAAGCGGGCGCGACGGTGGCTATGCTGCGCGCCGCCTCGACGGCCGAAGACCACGTCGTGACGAACACCTACACGGCGCTGAACCAGCTGGCGACGAGCACTGACGTTGAAGGCTCGACGACGCAGTACGCCTACGACAGCGCGGGCCACTTGGTGTCGACGACGCGCGCAGCCGGCACGACCGATCAACGCACGCTGACCAAGCAATACGACGTGCTGGGCCGCGTGACGGCTGAGCTGTCGGCGCAGGGCGCGTCACTGCTGACGGACGGCATGACGGCCGCTCAGATCGCCGCGATCTGGACGCAGTACGGCACGAGCTATACGTATGACGCAGCGGGGCGCCGCACGAGCGCGCTCGATGCCGCGGGCAACAAGACGCTGTTCTTCTACGATCAGGACGGGCGTCTCACGCACACGGTCAACGCGCTGGGCGAAGTCGAAGAGCGTCAGTACGACGCGCTGGGCCAACTCGTGGGCACGGTGCACTACGGCACGCGCATTGCGTTGCCGGGCTTGAGCGGTGGGCTTGAGAGCGCGGCGCTCGCCAATGCGCTCAACGCGATCCGCAATCCGGCGCTCGACAGCCGCACGACCGTCACGTACACGGCCACGGGCCTGGTCGCCTCGTCGAAGGATGCGCTGGGCAACACGAGCGCGAACAGCTACGACGCGTTCGGCGACGTTCTGTCGACGAGCACGCCGATCGATGCGACGCATGCGCTGACACGCACCTTCACGTACGACCATCGCGGTTTGCAGACGAGCGCCACGTCCGACCCTCTGGGCACGGCCGCCGCAACGTCGACGCAATACGATGCCTTCGGCCGCGCGATCCGCACGGTCGATGCGAACGGCAACGTGCGCACGCAGCGCTACGACCGCCTCGGTCGCGTGGTGCAAACCTTCGATCCGACGAACGCGAACGTCGTGACGACCTACGACGCGTTCGATCGTGTGCTGACCAAGACCGATGCGTCGGGCACGGTCACCTACAGCTACTCGACGGCGGGCCGTAGCCTGACCGTGAAAAGCGCCGAGGGCGTGACCGTCACGACGGTGCACACGCGCAACGGCCAGATCGCGAGCGTGACCGATGGCCTGGGCAACGTCACGCAGTACACGTACGACAAGAACGGCAACCTGATTCAAACGAGCACGCCGCTCACGCAGACGACGAGCCAGTACGACGCAGCGAACCGCCTGATCCAGAGCACGGATGCAAACGGCAATGTCGTCAACTTGACGTATGACGCGGCGAACCGTTTGTTCACGCGTATCGTCGACCCGACCGGACTGAAGCTGACGACGACGTATCAATACGACGCGAAGGGCCAGCAGATCTCGGCAACGGACCCGAACGGGGTGGTCACGCAGATTCGCTACGACGCGAAGGGCCAGAAGCTGAGCCAGACGGTCGACGCGGGTGGCCTGAACCTGGTCACGCAGTACAGCTACGACGCGCGCGGCAACACGCTGACGGTGACGAGCCCGGGCGGCACGGTCACGCAGTACGTCTACGACACGCTGGGCCGTCGTATCGAACAGCACGTCGATGCGAGCGGGTTGAACCTCGTCACGCACACGGCCTACGACAAGAACGGCAACGCGGTGACGGTCACCGATCCGAACGGCAACGTGACGCGCAACGTGTACGACGCCGATGATCGGCTGGTCTATACGATCGACGGCGCCGGCAACGTCACGCAGACGACGTACGACGCAGCAGGCCACGTCGCGCAGACGACGACCTATGCAACGCCGATCTCACTCGCCAACCTTGCGCAAGCACCGGCGATCGCCGATGTGCAAGCACGCGTGGTGGCGAACGCAGCGACCGATGTCACGCAACTGCGTCGCTACGACCACGATGGACGCCTGACGTGGACCATGAACGGGGCGGGCGGCTTGGTCAACTACGTCTACGACGCGAACGGCAACGTGACCAAGCGCACGGCGTACGCGAACCACCTGTCGGCGAGCGACCTGGCTGCACTCGAGCAATCGGGCGGCGTGCCCGCCCCGATCGCGGACCCCGCACACGATCTCGTCGACCAGACGTTCTACGACGCGCTCAACCGCGCGGTCTGCACGGTCAACGCGGCCGGTGGCGTCACGCGGACGCAATACGATGGCAACGGCAACGTGATCGACCGTGTTTCGTCGGCGGCCGTCGTCACGCTGACGCAGCCGCTGACGCTGGCCGCGATCAACGCGCAGCTCGGCGGTGCGGGCCCGCTCGACGCGCACGTGCACAACGCGTACGACAAGGCGAACCGGCTGGTCTACACGGCCAACGGCGTGGGTGCCGTTACGCAGAACATTTACGACGCAGACGGCAACCTGATCCGCACGATCGCCTATGCGACGCCGCTCAATCCGCAGACCCTCTCGACGGTCGCGTTGTCGTCGGTGACGAGCAGTGCCGACGATCGCGTGACGACGTTCGCGTATGACGCGGCGGGCCGCCAGGTCTTCGCCGTCGATGCGATGGGCGGCGTGGCGCGTCAGGTGTTCGACACGAACGGCAACGTCGTCGCACGCACGAACTACGCGAACCGTCTGGCGAATGTGGGCCTTGCCACGCCGACGACACTCGCCGCGCTGCAAGCCGCCGTCATTGCCGATGCCGTCAACGACCGCACGACGCGTGCCGTGTTCGACACGGCGAACCGCCAGGTGATGGCGATCGATGCGCTCGGCAATGTCACACAGAACTGGTACGACGCGGCTGGCAATGTGCTCGTGACGCGTGCGTACGCGCATGCAATCGACACGAGCAAGCTGCCGGCCATCGCACTGCCGTCGAACGTAGCGGCGTTGCTGCAAGCCGATGCGGCTAACGACCGAGCAAGGGCCTTCGCGTTCGATGCGGCCAACCGTCAGGTGTATGTCACCGATGCGTTCGGCTACGTCAAGGAGACGCGCTATGACGGTACGGGGAAGATCACCCGGACCACGCAATATGCGACGGCCATCGCGTCCAGCACCGCGAGCACGAACGCGTTGGCCGTGGCGGCAGCGCTCAAACCGAACGCCGCGCTCGATCGCACCGACAGCTTCGCCTACGACGGTGCCGGCAACCTGATCTCGAGCACCGACGCGCTGGGCGCCACGGAGACGTACGCCTACAACGGTCTCGGCAAGAAGATCGCGTTCACGAACAAGAAGGGCGCGGTCTGGAACTACGACTACGACGCGGCAGGCCGTCTGCTTCAGGAGACGGGGCCGGCTATCGATGTAGCGACCGTCACGGCGGCTGCCAACGGTACGCTGTCGGTCAACGCTGCGCAAAGCGGCGCCGCGCGCATCGTGACGCGCATGGGGTACGACGGGCTCGGCAATCTGCGCTCGCGTACCGAGGCCTACGGACGGCCCGAGGCGCGCACGACCACCTATTCGTACGATCCGCTGGGCCATCAGATCGGCACTTCGGTCACGGGCCTGACCGTGTATGCGCCGGGCGCCGACAATCTGGCCACGAACGGCGCGACGGGATTGGCGACGCGCACGGAAACGGCCGCGCAGCGCAGCACCACGGTTGTCTACGACGTGTTCGGCGAAGCCGTCGCGAACCTCGATGCAGTGGGGGCAGTCAGCTACAAGGTCTACGACAAGACCGGTCATGTCGCGTACGACGTCGACGCGCTCGGCTACGTAACGAGCTACACGCGCAACGCGTTCGGCGATACGACGGGCCTCACGCGCTATGCAAGCACGGTCTCGGTCGGCAGCGACGTCACCAAGCCGGTCTCGGCCGCCACGGTCACGGCGGCGCTGAACGCCGCGGGCGTGGATCACAGCGCAGACCGCCTGCTGACGACGAGCTACGACCGTCTCGGTCGCGCGGTGCAAGTCGTCGAGCCCACGGCGTACAACTACGATTCGAGCGCCCCGGCCGGCCAGCAATATTTCTCGGCGGGCAAGACGACGAAGACCGAATACAACGCGTTCGGCCAGGTCGTGCGCACATCGGTGCTCAAGAACGCGCTGACCAACGTGTGGACGGCGAACGTCTCGTACTACGACCTGGGCGGTCGTCAAATCGCGACCGTCGACGCGATGGGCAACCTGACGGCGAGCAGCTACGACGCCGCCGGCAACCTCACGGCGCAGACCGAGTACGCGACGGCGATCGCCGCGGGTTCGTGGAGCCTGACCGGCTATACGCTGCCGACCGCGAACGCGGCGGACCGCACGACACAGTACGGCTACGACCGACTCGATCGCAAGATCAGCGAAACGCGCCTGAACGTACAGTACAGCGACACGGCGAACGGCAACAGCACGACCGGCAATCTGACGACGACGTACGGTTACGACGCGCTCGGCAATCAGACGCGTGCGACCGACGCGTACGGTGCGTCGACCTATACGTACTACGACGCGCTGGGCCGTACGGTGGCGATCGCCACGCCGACGCGCAACAGCACCGTCGGCGGCACGGCGCTGACGCCGCTCTCGGTGTTGCGACGCGACGCCTATGGCAACGTCGTCGCGAAGATCGACTATGCGCAAGGCGCGTCGAGCGCGACTGAAGCCGGCTACACGGTGGCGGGCGCGAGCGCGGCCGACCGCACGAGCTTCACGCAGTACGACAGCGTCGGCAATGCGATCCAGAGCACGGATGCGACGGGTGTCACACACTACGCGTCGTTCGACGCGGCGGGCCATCTCGTCAAGCAATGGCAGGCCGTGTCGGGCAACGACGGCGTGACGCACACGCTGTTCGAGGCCTTCCAATACGACAAGCTGGGCCGGCAGACCGACGTCGTCGATCCGGCGCCCAACCAGCCAGGCGCTGGTCTCGTCGATACGCACGTCACCTTGAACGCGTTCGGCGAAACGGTCGCCAAGAGCCTCAACGGCGCGCAGGTCGAATACTCCGACTACGACACCGCCGGCCGTGTGTGGCGCACGAACACGGGCGACGGCGTCGACAAGGTCATGCTGTATGACCTGCAAGGGCACAACACGGCGACGATCGAAAGCTCGGGCGCCTGGATGAACAACGTGAGCCTGCGCGCGTTCGGCTCGGCCGATCAGGTCGCGCAGGTGGCCGGTGCGCGCCGCACCGATGTCGTCTACGACGCGCTGGGCCATGCGGTGCAGCAGATCGGGTCGCAGCGCGTCGATACGATGGGCGGCGCGACGATCTTCAGCATGTCGAGCCATGCCACGATCGCCTCGAGCGCTTCGCCCGTATTGGGCGAAGACGGCCACCCGGCCGTCGACGAAGGCAGCCATGTGACGGGCTGGACCGGCACGAACCAGCTCGCGCTGTCGTGGACCCCGCTCAGCGCACTGGGCGCGGGCGACGTGAAGGTGCACGTCGAATACCTGACGGCCAGCGCCGCGGTAGCCTACGACGAACAAGGCCATCCGAGCGCGTGGCAGGCCGGTGTCGCGGGTTCGCGCGATGCGCTGTACACGGGCGATGCGGCGGCGCAAGCCGCGGGCGGCGTTACGCTGACCTGGCAAGATCCGCAGAACACGACGAACGGCGGTATCGGCAAGGTCACGCGCGTGACCGTCTACAAGAAGGACATCAACGGCAACTGGCAGGTCGTGCTCGATCAGGGGGCGACACCGCCCAGCGATGCGATCCTCGTCGCCACGCCGAACGATCCCGCCACGCAGGTTCAGGTGCAGGTCGCGGCGAACGGCACCAACGGCTGGTTCGCGTTGTCGACGATCAACTTCGGCGACGCGCTGCGCGCCGATACGACCGGCCTGCCTCCGGGCGGCTATCAATACCGCGTGCTGACGACGGCGCCGGGGCAGGCGACGGCCGTGGCGCTGTCGGGCTCGCTGAGCGTCGGCGGCATCACGCTTGCGCCGATCGGCACGTCGATCAGCTACGGTCCCGCTGGGGCCGGTCAGCTCGCCTGGCAAACGCCGGGCGCGGGCGTCGATCAGATCCTGCGCTATCGCGTGCAGGGCACGTCGAACTGGAACACGCTGCCCGTCACGTCGCGCGCGAACAATATCGATGCAGTCGATACGTCGGGCCTGCCTGGCGGTGCGTACGACTTCGAACTGCTGTGGACGCACAGCGGCGACAGCACGCCTTACGCGCATGCAACGGGCTCGCTGAGCGTCAGCAACCCCATACCGCCTCGCTACGTGCCGCCCGTCAACTTGCCGAACATCACGGGCGTGACGGTCGGCACGGGTCAGGTCGGCGGCACCGTCACGGGCTACGACGAATCGGGCGAGCCGATTTACGCGACGACCGAATCCGGCGCGATCATCGGCGCCACGCAATCGAACGTCATTCAATGGCCGCAGGCAGGCGCGCCCACGAAGGTCGTCTTCCAGTACCGCGCCGCGGGCGCGTCGGCATGGACGCCGCTGACGGTCTACACCTATCCGTCGGGCAACACCGAATCGGGCGCACAGGTGGGCACGCAGCGCGTCGACATCGGCAAGATTGCCCCGGGCAACTATCAGTACCAGATTCTGCTGATGGGCCCGAACGGCGCACCGACGGCACAGGCAACCGGCAATCTGACCGTCAATGGACAGGGCCCGGGGCACTATGAGACGCACAACGTCCAGGTGCAGGTGCCCGTCACCGTCAATCCGCCGGCGCCGTCGAACTACATCACGGGCTGGACGCGCGCGACCTATAGCGCGCCGATCGCGACCTACGACGAGAGCGGCAACGCGATCCTCGCGCCGCACTATCAGTGGCAAGGCAACGTCGTGGTGGCGGTGCCCTATACGGTCACGCAGATCACGGGCTATACGACGCAGACCTATCCGGTGCAGGTACCCGTACGCGGCGATCCGATCATCCTGCGCGACGAGAACGGGCAGCCGATTCGCGACGAGTCGGGCAACATTCAGTATGCCCGCGACGAGTCCGGCAACATCGAATACACAACGAAGTACGTGACGCAGTACCAGACGCGTCAGGTGCCCGTCTACGGCAACGTCACGGTGACGCCGCCCGATCCGAGCCGCTACATGACGGCGCCGAGCAAGCCGATCTACGGCGCGCCCGTCGTCGTGGGCACGGACGAAAGCGGCCATCCGATCCTCGGCCAGCATTACCAGTGGCAGGGCAACGTCATCGTCGGCGTGCCGTACACGGTCATGCAGACGCAGACCCAGCAGCAGCAGGTCTGGGTGCCGGGCACGACACCGCCGCCGTCGATCGCTTCCACGACACCGCCGTACACCCCGGGCTATACGATCCCGGGCACGCCCAAGGGCTTTGGCGTGGGTATTTCGACGGGCTCGAACCCGCAGGCGATCAGCATCGCCGGCAGGGATGGCCTCGCCGCGGCGGGCAGTGCGTCGTACGCGACCAATGCGCGTCCGGTCGTCAATCGCACCGTCGACCGTTGGGGCAACGTGCTGTCGATCAGCGATCCGCGCTCGGGCGCCTGGGTCACGACGTATCGCTACAACGCGAACAATCAGCTCATCGAACAAGATCAGCCGAACAGCGACGGCGTTCAGGGCGCAGGGCCGGTGCAACGTATCGCCTACGACCGTCTCGGCAGACAAGTGGCCGTGGTCGATGCGAACGGGCACGTGAACGGCAAGCTCTACGACGCGGCCGGCAACGTCACGGCGGAAGTGCACGCCGACGGCGGCGTTCTGCGCCATGCCTACAACGCGTTCGGCAACGAAGTGCGGCTCATCGATGCACTGGGCAACTCCACGACCTACGCGTACGACAACCTCGACCGCTTGATCTCGACGACGCACGGCGTAGTCGGCGTCTATACCGTCGACGGCAACAACAACCTGCAATTGCAGGCGACGCGCAACCTCGTCGAGAGCACGGGCTACGACCAGGCGGGCCGCAAGCTGTGGACGTCGAACGGCAACGGCGAAGTCGTGCGTTACGACTACGACCTGCGCGGCAACATCGTCGCGACGACGCAGCCGCTGGGCCAGGTCACGCGCGATGCCTACGATGTCGAAGGCCACAAGATCAGCGAAGTCGATGCCAACGGCAGCACGGCGACGTGGCGCTACGATCATTTTGGCCAGCTGCAGGCCCATACCGACATCGGCGGGGCGAACTACAGCTATACGTACGACGGTGCACGGCAGCTGATCGCGCAATCGAACTCGCGCGGCCAGAACCAGACGATGCAGTACGACGCGGCGGGCCAGCTCACGGCAATCGTCGACAACGCAGTGGGCCAAGTCACGACCTACGCGTACAACGCCGCGGGCCAGCATGTGCGCGAGAGGACCGTGCAAGGCGGCATCGTCTACCAGGACAGCCATCTCGCGTACGACGCGCTGGGCAGGCTGCGCGACGTGGCCGATACGCGCGTGCACTTGTCGATCGACTACGACAACGTGGGCAACCGTCTGCACGAGCACACGCACGTGCTGAACAATCAGGATGCGGCGCGCGACAGCGACCTCTGGTACGCCTATGACGCGATGAACCGGCAGACGGTGGTCGACGGCACGTCGCCGCAAGGCGGCATCGTGCAAGGCCAGGGCCACCTGATCGGCTACGACCTGAACGGCAACCGCACGAGCGATACGTCGATCGGTGCGCGCATTACGTCGGGCGGCGGCAACAGCTACGTGGCCGGCTACACGATCGACGGCTCCAATCAGACGCTGCTCGACGAATCGGGCCGTCCGATCCTGAACGTGTCGACCGATGCGCATGGCCGCACGTATTACGGCCTCGACGAATCGGGCAACCCCATCTACGTGACCGCGATTCACTCGACGACGCCGATCACGTACAGCGCGAGCACGGGGGCGACGACCGAGCAATACACGTACGACGCGGTTGGACGCATCAGCCAGATCTTCCGCGATGGCACGCCCGTCGACACGCGTTACTACGACGGCGCGGGCCGCATGGTGCAAAGCGGGCCGGCGGGATCGCTGTCGCTGTCCTATACGAACCTGCTCGGCAGCGCGAGCACGCCTGGCGTGCAGACGACGATCAACCGCTTCGACGCGAACGGGCGCATGCTGCATCAACGCGTGCTGAAGGCCAACGGCGCGGCCGATCACGAGACGAACTACGACAGCTACGACAACGTCGGCAACCTGCTGCAGTACCGCTTCTTCAACCAGGACGGCTCGGCCTATACGAACACGTACCAGACGACGCTCGTCAAGTACGAGGGCTACAAGGAAGGCACGGTGCACGGCACGAGCACGGTACTGCAGCCGGGCACGACGACCGATGGCTACGACGTGAACGGTAACCTCGTCGCCGTGACGGACGCGACGCAGGCGGCCAACAACCGCACGTTGGTGAACGACGCGCAGGGACATGTGCTGTTCCGCAATCAAGGCGGAAACAAGCAGTTCTTCGTCTTCGCGAACGGTCAGCAAGTCGGCACGACGGGCATGGGCATCAACGTCCAGAGCCCGAGCTCGAACGGCCATCCGAACTTCGCGGAAGTCGAGAGCTTCAACGTCGGCTATCAGTCGATCGACGCGAACTATCCGCAGGCGAGCGTGGGCAGCTACCGCGTGAATGCCGGCGATACGCTGCAATCGATCGCACAGAGCGCTTACGGCGATAACCAGCTCTGGTATCTGATCGCCGATGCCAACAACCTGCATGGCGATTCGGATCTGAAGGTCGGCCAGACGATCACGATCCCGACGACGCCGGGTGGCATCCACAACAACGGCACGAACTTCAAGCCGTACGACCCGGGCAAGGCTGTCGGCGACACCACGCCGAACCTCGCGGCGCCGCCGGCGCATGGCGGTGGTGGTGGTTGTGGTGTGTTCGGCATGATCGTCGCGGCGGTCGTGGCCGTGGTGGCGACGGTGTTTACGGCGGGTGTGGCCGCTGTCGGGATCGGTGCGGGGTTCAGCTCGATCATGGCAGCGGGAGCGTCGGCGATGGTGGGCGGCTTAGGCGTGGCCGGGATGGGTTACGCGGCGCTCGGGGCCGCGGTAGGCTCGATCGCGAGCCAGGGCGTGTCCATGGCGATGGGCATGCAGAGTGGCTTCAACTGGGGCGCCGTCGGGATCTCCGCCCTGACCGCGGGCATCACGGCGGGCGTAGGCGGCGAGGTTGCGCCGGCGCTGGGCAAGATTGCGCCCGGGCTGGGCATCACGGGCGATGGGGTACAGGCACTGGCCGAGAGAGCGGTCCTCGGCAGCGTGATGAGCCAGGGCATCGAAGTTGCCACAGGTCTGCAGCACAGCTTCAATTGGGTGGGTGTGGCGGCTGCGGCGGCGGGTGCCGCCGTGGGCGGCGAGGTCGCGGACGGATTGAAGGGCAGCGCGTTCGTGAATGCGCTCGGCAGCGCGGGTTCGACCGTCAGCCAGACGCTCCAGGGTATCGCCAGCGGGACGACGGTGAGCCTGGTTCAGGGCGGACGGGTGAACTTGGAACAGGTCGCTGCCGACTCCTTTGGCAACGCGCTGGGGCAAGACCTGGTGGACCACATGAAGACCGTGGGGCAGCAGGAGGAGATACTGGCCAACAACGCTAGCGAGGTGCAGCAGTCGACGGCGCCAGCCAACCCGGTGCCGAGCGGTCCGGCAAGCTTCAGCACGTTGTTTGGCGTGTATGGAGGGTTGCTACAGCAACCTGACTACCGCACTTTCGGGGGCTCGGGTGGCGGCTTGTTCGACACTGCGGCATCGACAGATTCTCAACCGTCGCCGCAGACCGTGCGCGCGGGTGACTACGGTGGTTCGTTGGAGCGGATTGCCCGTGCCCAGCTGGGGGCGGACGCCGATCAGCATGCGATCAACAACTATGTGGGTCAGCTAGCCGAGATTAACGGCATCGCTAATCCGCGCCGGATTGGGGCAGACCAGCAGCTCCAGTTGCCCGATAGCAGCACGCCGGCGGCAACGACGGGTCTCGGTGTCTACTCCAAGGACATTGCCTACGGCGAGCACTTGAAGGCGGTTGCTCAGGCCGAGCAGGCGAAGGCGGCAGCACAGGCTACGGCCAACGACGCTTATCGAGAGGCCAATCGGTTCGCGGGCTTCTTGGCGGATAACCAAGCAACCGCGGCGCAGGCCCCCGCTCCTGCGGCATCGCTGTCAGCCGGGACGTCTGGTAGCGCTGGCGGTACGGTGGATCGACTGATTCAGTCCTTCGGGGGAACAGCGCTGGGGGTGGTCCACCTTGTGGCAGACACGGCGCGCTTTGTGAATGACCAAGGCTGGGTCGCGGCGAATGCGCTCACAGGGGGCTGGCTGGCGGATCATAACGATGACGCGATGGCTGCGGTCCAGCGCAACTCTGCGCTTGGTCATGCCATGGTGGAGGCCCCGGGTAAGGTCGCAACCTTCGGCTTGCGCCTGGCAACGGGTGACGTGTCGCTCGACGAAGTCAAGCAAGACGTTCGCACCGCTTGGCAATCGGACCGGATCGATCGACTGGAAGCGGCAGGGGATTATGCCGGGGCGCAGGCAATTCGGACGCAGAACGTGCTGGGCATCTTTTCGCTCGCGGTTGGCGGTGAGGGGGTGATAGCCGATTTGGCAGAGGCCGGAGGGACCGTCGCTCGCACTACTTCAATGGGAGTAAAACTGGCTGCCGAGGATATTGCAACGTCGCGTACGATGCAGCTCGCGGGGGCCAAGTTCGAGGAGTTCAATTACCAGCTGGGGATCGGGCCTTCCTATATCATGCCGCCTGATTTCAGGGTTACAGCACCCTTGGATGTTGGTGGCGCCGGTGACGCAGGGTTAGTTGGCGATAACGCAGCTCATAGTGCCTACCAGTACGAATTGTTGAAGCGCGATCTGTTGCGCCAGGAGATAGCCAATCCTGGCGAAGCGATGTCGGGACCGGTCGTCCTTCGAGATCCTGTGGCCGGCGCGACACCTGGCCAAGTGGAGCAGATTCGGCAGTATGCTGCCATCTCGAACCTGGCGATCGACGAGGGTTACATGTCGCCCACTGGCCGGGTTTCGACGGCGGGGGAGATGCGGGACGATGCTTCCGCGGCTGCGCGCGAGGAGCGGAAAGCGGCGGAAGCTGAAGGCCGGCCGTACACTGGCGTTGTTGGCCATGGCCCGGACACAACGTGGACTGGGAGGCCTGTCTCTCCTTTCTGGTTGGATATGGATTCCTCCATCAACTCCAGTCTGGGCCGCCAAGCGCAGAATTATCCTATCGGCTACAAGCCGACGAGATTTATTTACGAAGGGGATCTAAATTGGACTGGAAACGGGAACTGGTGATCTCCCACCTCGTCAAGCAGAAAATTGCTGAGGTAGATGTTGACCAGCTCTGGGAAAACACCTTGCCTGAGGTCGCGGCTTCGGAGGACCGGTTGCGGTCTCTCGAGGCGCGGCTGGGCTATGCGCTGGACTCGCAGCATCGGGCGTTCCTGTTGCATGCGAACGGATGGCGGGCCTTCAAGCAGTGCGTAGATGTATTCGGTGCCGATGATTTCGAAGGTGGTCCGCGGGCGGCGCGCGCCATTGAGCTGATCGAATCGCTTGAGCCCCTCGAACCGCTCTGTGGCTTCGGCAAAGGGGATCTGCTGCCGATCGCCGTGTCTTCGGACGACATCGACGTGATGGTGATGACCCGCCCCCACACGACGACACCGGGCAAGGTTCTGTGGTTAGCGGGTGGACTCATTGACACCTTCCCAGGGTTCGATGAGTGGTTCCTTGCGATGGTCGACTACAACCGTCGGGAATATCAGCGTCTCCTCAAGAAACACGGTTCCTGACCGCAGTAGAGCGTATAGCCTCGTCGAGGCCCGCTGCGTGATTGCACGATAGGCGAACGAGGCCAATTGCCCAGACAGACGGTCGCCACACCACGAACCCGGCTGTATACCGGGTTCGTCCTTTGTGCGGCAAGCGTCGCGTCGCTCAACGAAAGGTGAGCATTTTCGGGAGCTTCGTCATCGAACGCATACAGTGAGCAGCGAACCGAGCACGCCATCACTTCAGCATTCCACCCACTCTCCACAACCCAGCGTTTAGTATCACCCGCTTCATACGAGCTTTGGTGAGGCGCCACTGTGTGCGCCTTCTGACGAACCATGGCAACACGCGCACGATGCAGTACAACGCGAATGGCAATCAGATTCAGCAGCCGGACGGCTCCGGCAATACGATCGCGCGCACCTACAGCACGACGTTCAATGCGCTGCTGACCGAGACGGTCTACGCAGTCTGGCCGCCAATACGACAGCCGCCGCGCAGCTATTGACGACGCGTTACATGCGCGATGCGCAGAACAACGCATCGACGAGTTGCTGCCGTGGACCGTCGCTACGCTGTTGCCGCTTTGCGCTCGCGTCGAGCCCGTCCAATAGAATCCATCAACATCCGCTGTCAATAACCTGCGCTACGGGCAAGTCGAGTTTTGACTTCACCGAAATGCGCTTCATCTGTGAGGGCTGATCGGTATGGTGGGCGGGGCGCTCTGCGACCTATGCACCGAACGACATATCCCACGACGAAGAGGACAGCGTCATTGAGAAGTGCTCGATGGTTCTTTGAAGACCGTCCTTGAGTCCGACAAGCGGGCCGGCCCAATTCAGCCGCGAGATGGCCAAGCCAATATCCGGACACCTGCGAGCGGGATCGTCAGTCAGAGCTTTCGAAAATTCGATCGGGCTTCGCGACCCTGTCAACGCTACGATTGCCGTGGCAAGACTCACAATCGACATCTCGCTGGGATTCCCTATGTTGACTGGTCCGCGAAACGCGGTGGGTGCTTCCATGGTTGCGAGAATCCCCGCAACCATGTCGGAGATATAGCAGAAGCTACGGGTCTGCTCTCCCGTACCGTTGACGCGCAACGCGTTGCCAGTCAATGCATTGACGATGAACTCGGGGATCACACGACCATCGTGGATACTCATGCGGGGACCGTAGGTATTGAAGATGCGCACGATCTTCACTTCAACGCCAGCTGTCTCAGCATAGGCATGACAAAGGGCCTCGGCAACTCTCTTTCCTTCGTCATAACAACTACGTGGGCCGGTTGTGTTCACTGAGCCTCGATATGGCTCAACTTGCGGATGAACTTCGGGATCCCCATAAACTTCGCTCGTCGAAGCCTGGATGAAAAGGGCCTTGTTGGTCTTCGCGAGATCTAAAAGATGCCGCGTACCTTCGAAGTTTACGCGCAAAGTGTGGATGGGGTCTTTTTGATAGGTAACAGGCGAGGCTGCGCAGGCAAAATTTAGAATCGTGTCACAGTCGATCCTTCTCGGACTCGTGACATCACCCTCCACGAACTCGAATCTTGGGTTGGCGAGAAGGTGTCTAATATTTTCTATCGTGCCCGTGCTCAGGTCGTCAAGACAAATGACAGATCGCCCGCTGGAAATCAATGCATCACAGACGTGACTTCCAATGAATCCTGCACCACCAGCCACGAGAATGCGTTGTTTTGTCATTGTGTAGTCTTGCAATCTACGCACCTTGTTTGCAACGTTCTTGCATATCGCGGCGCGTGAAGTGGTGAATCAACTTGTTCGATCGCTTCCGCCAACCGGATGCCGCCGCGCGGTGCAATACAGGCCGCGTTGGAAAGCTATCAAGATTCGGCAATCAGCATCGGAGCGTGCATGAAACCAGACCTGTAGCGATCTGTTCCCAGCAATCCTCCACGAGAGCGGGGGCGGGGCGGGACGCATCCAGGATAAGAAGATTGGGTATCCTCGGAAACAACTCGTGCGCGAATGCACGCTCGTTCTTCTTCTTCTCCAGAAAGGAATTGTTGGCCTCAGCCGGGTCAATGAGCCCCATCTGGTAAGCCTTATGCAGTTCGCCGTTTCGACGACCGACTTCGTACTGGTCCATGGTTTCATAGAAAGACACCTTTCCGCTACGCGATAAGACCCGGCCCAATGCAATATGAGGTGACAGATCGAGATAGACGTAAAGATCCGGCTGGGGAAGCAATGCTGCGTTTGTGGAAGTGAGCGTCAGAGGGATGCCGGAAAACCGGTCATACAACCTGCCCGTGAGATCATATCGGTCACAAACCACAAGCTGTGCACGGGAACCGGCAACCTCCTCCATGGTGTACGCAGCGGAAGCCCAGAGACATGCGGAAAGCATCTCTCTGGTGATGCTGTGATGGGCTTCGAAATTCCGGATGATCGCCTTGACCATTGGCTGGTCGTGGAACGATCGCTTCAGAAAGCTTACATTGTGCTGCTTCGCGCGTGCCGCGAGCGCCTGAATCAAAGTAGATTTCCCTGAACCATCGGAGCCTTCGATGGCGACGAGGAATTTCACAGTGTTGGATTGCATCACGAAAGTCCCGCAATGCGGGCGGCATTGACCGCTTCGCTGAATTTACCCTTCCTCAACCACGTGGAAATCGAAAGTATCGTCCGCAGCTGAAGTGCTGCACCAAATATCCGCTCGCGGATTCCGCTATCGGACAAATACGAGGCCCTATAAATTTGCGCGATATCGGCTTGACCAGCGAGACTGAGTCGCAGAAAGGTGTACGCCGCGCACATAGCTGGATGCGTGAGGCGGCAATTCGGATCGACGATCACGATTTCTCCATCCGCATTCAGCAGGATGTTGTCCATGGAGAGATCCGAATGAGTCAAGGCACCGCCGCTTTTTTTGTGTTCCAAATCCGATTCGATGGTGCAGATTGCAGCGAAAAATTGTGAACGCAGTTGCCCCCGGAACATCTCGTGTTGCGCAATCTGTGCAAGACGCCGTTCCCATTCGATCTCCATTTCGCTGGAGAAAGTGTCGGCCACACCTTTCCACGGTTGTTCCCTGTCAGGACGACCGTATCCTTGTCCGGCAGCACGATGCATCAGGCTTTGCAGTCTGGCAATTCGCTTTACCATGTCAATTGACACATGGCCGGAACTGGCGAGCGGTACGCCCTTCACTCTCTCCATGACTAGAATGTCGGGCCTATGGTCGTGGACCGTGTCGTCAACCAGCAAGACTTTGGGTACTGGAACACCGCCGGCTCGCCAGGAATCCAGGAAGTAGGCCTCCGACTTTGCCGTGCCTGGGGCAATCGTAAGCTTCACGACCACAGGAAGACCGGACGACCGCTGTATCCCACCTAGGACTGTCGATTGCCCATTCGATAAAAGCTGCAGATCATGAAACCCGCCTTCGCACCGGCGAACAAGCAAGGAGTTGATAGCGGCCAGCGACCACGATGAACCATCACTCAAGTGTATATCCATAGTTTCCTATTTCCGGTGCCTGCTCGCGAGGTCTGTAAAGCGACGAAAAACGTTCCATGAACAAATTCTTGGCTTGTATCGGATTCAATGGAACGATCCTTTCGGGGAGTGGGGTAAAGTCCCTCAATTCGTCCCAGTTCGCTGGCTCATTAAAGGTAAGGTCACGCAGTTCAGTATGGAGCACGCGTTTGTCTGCAATCTTGATCTCCCCAGCCAGCGGGTAAGTGATTCCGAAACGCGCAAAAAGTGCCGATTCAACCCTCCTTTCAATCACCTGATAGTCGGGAAGAAGCATTTTGAGCGGCTTCGGGACATCGCCAACCAGGGCCTCAGCCGCATCGTGCAGAAGTGCATCGAACTGCAGATCACTTCTTACGCTCATGCTTACCAGAACACTATGCTGTGCGACGGAATAGAAGACCCGACTATGTCCGCCAAAGCGGCAAAGGTTCGAAAGCGAGTGTGCGATATCCAGAATGGAAATCTGGCTGAGCTCGGGCTCCAGCAAATTGTAAAGTCCGCCGCTGAAAGTAAGTACTTCGGCCTGTTTAAATTGTGTCATTTATGACCTTCGTGAGCGACACAGTTCATAGACTTGCTGTGAAATGTCATCGATTGACTGCCGTGCATCAATATGGTGCAGTAAGGTTGGATGCCTTTGATGCACGGTTGAAAAGTAATCCGCAAGATGATTGTTGAATAGGGAATCCATCAAGATGGACTCCCTTGCAATCGAACGCTGGTTCCGAGCCATCGCCTCCTCGTCAGGAACGCTCAGGTAGACGATGAAATCCGGCCATAGTATCTGCTTTAACGATGGAACCATTCTTTCCGCCAGCGTGGTGCATCCCTCCAGAAGCGTCACGGACAATGCATAGCAATGAGCCAGAATGCTGTGGATGCTTCGGTCGAGCAAAAAGACCGGTGTATCCGCGTTTCGGATGCGATCAGAGCGAAGCGCATCCAGACCAGCAAATGTGTTGAGTGCTTGAGCTTCCTCCTGCAGATCCTGGGGTAACGCGCGGGGGAGATTTTTGCCTCCGCCAACCATGTCACAGTAATCAACCATATGCGCGAACTGGTTGGGCCAGCTGGCACAGAGCGAGCGCGCAAGCGTCGTTTTTCCGGCACAGCTTCTTCCTTCAATGGCGACAATCAAGGAGGAATGAGACAATTTCAGCGCTCCGTTTTGCCATTGTCGATGGAATTTGCCGCAATTCGCAGTGCACCTGAAATTCCCGCTAGGCCGAATAACATGCAACTGATCGGATAAAATGCAATATGAGCGAATGATGCTGCTGTTTTCAGTCTATTCATGAAAAGCTGGACAGTGAGAAGCTGCATGAGAACGATTCCGCAATAAGCCGCAACGAGAGATTTCACAGCCAAGGAATCGCATGCCAACAACGCCCATAAGATGAAGGGCGTAATGAAAGCGCAACTCAACCATTCCAGCGAGATGAGCGCCGCGGATAGCGACAACTGAAAGGCATCGATCGGTGACCGATGTCCGTAGCGCCTGAAGTAGGACAGGAATCGGCCTGGACCCGCATACCAGCGTGACAACTGGCGAAATTCCTCCTTCGGGTCCGGAGGAACCTCGGCGTTGTCCAGACTTTTCACCGGAATCATCGGCTCACCACGCACACACAGTTCAAAACTGAATTCCATATCCTCAATCGGTGTGCGGGCGGGAAAGGGATGTTGTAGCAGGAACGAAAGCCGCACGCAAAGACCGTGGCCCGTAACATGCGTATAGATGCGGCGCGCAAGGAAGCTGCCCTCGACTCTGTTAAGCAGTTTTCTGAGTTCGTGGGCAAAGACGAATCGATTGGCGCGCAAAGCGCCCGCACCAGCGAGCAGTGTCGAAAAGTCGATCATCGATCGCAGCTCGCGCCGGGCCTGAAAGCTGGATGATTGATGGAAGATATTTGCGCCAGGATGGCGGTCGATGGCGGCATTGAATGCCACCAGCGTATCCGGCTGAGGGCGCGAATCGGCATCGTATATCAGCCCAAAGGTGTGCTTAAGTTGCGTGTCCCCAAGCTGGCTCGCTAGGCGAACCATTGCGTAGTTGAGCTGATCCCCTTTCAGACCATCCTGATGTGGGTAGTGAATGTGCAGACAGCGACCGGACAATGCCAGTCGGGCTGCCATGGCTATCGTATCTGTATTCGATGCGACGGCTGTCCCGACGCGCTCTCGTTCAGTTGTTATGACCACGATCTGAACATTGGCAATCCGCATGAAAGCGCTGAAATGATCGACAGCAGACTCGATGTTCGATGTTTCCCGAAGCATTGGAAGAAGCACTAGAAACCTCCTGGGCGCCTCGTTCTCGAGCCGAGAAGTATCCGTGGCTGACGAAATGAACTTCCAGCTCCGGAAGATTGCACGGAGCAGACAGGCATTCCGAATGATTAAACATGCTACGAACGCTGTTATGATCTGCGCCAATTATTTTCTCCGTGTCGCGGGGAGATTGACGCGCACACCAGCTCGATTTTCATCGGTGCCGTTGAATTGCGTGATGTTGGCGAGTGGGCCAAACTCCACTGCGCGCGCAGGGAAAGGGGCACTGCCTTTCGCGTATTCGTGTTTCGCCTGCTGCTTGATATAAAAAATGGGATCTGATATCAATTCGCCGCTGTACGGAACAGCTTCTTCGGCTCCCCATCGTGCCAAATATTGAGCATGAAATCCGTCACATATGTTTCGTGCGGCGCAGTTCTGACATTTCTCCGTGTGGATATACGAGTGACGAGCCTTTTGCTCTGCTGATGCCGAGTAATACCATTCGTGCGACGGTTGCCCATTTAGTCCACGGTCGTACCAACTATTGTAATCCCACTCATGAACGTCATAGGGTAGCTGGTAACCGGTAAATGCATGTGATTCGAATCCCTTCAGCTGGCAGATTGGCATATATCGAACATTTGCTTCGATGCGGTATTCGTTGCACAGGCGTAAGGCCGGTCCAAGATATTGCATGATTTCAGAATGTCTTGCCTGGAAAGGAATTTCAGGTGCGCTGCGCCACTCAAAGTAAGGATTGAAGGTCAGGAAGTTAATGATTTTTACGTTTTTTGACTTTGCCAGTTCAACGATGGCGGACAGATCGCATAGGTTGTCGCGGATCAGGATGCAGTTGAAGCGGATCGGAATTTCAAGTGCGTTCAGGTTGTCGATTGCCTGTACCTGGCGATCGAAATTCTCAACGTCGCGGCCATGCAACCGGGCTACGTTTTCTCCGATGCCGTGAATAGACATGAGGAAGTCGTGAACGCCGGCAGCCTTGAACGCCTCAGCTCGCTTGCGGTCGGCTAGGTGCATGCCATGAGTGATCAATGTCGGCCTCAGGCCGATGGAAGCGCAAAAACCGACTATCTCGAATACTCGCGGATGAAGCGTCGGCTCACCACCCATGAAATCGACATATTCGTTTTCATAGTAGAACCGGAATTTTTCCAATGCGTGCTTCGCATCGTCGAGCGGCAACCACAGCTTGTCCTTCTTGTCGACGTTCTCGTCGTAGCAGAATTTGCACTTGATGTCGCACTTGAGACCCAGCCAAAGTACCCCTCGACGTGTCAGGGATCGACGATCCTTCGCGATGGTATATTCCATTTTTTCGCTACCTAGATATAGAATTGTCGGTGTTTGAATGCACCCTTGATGCTACCCCACCATATTCCGGCGGCTTCAACCAGCTGAGCAATAACTTTCTGAATCGGCGTGACGCGACCAAGCAACGCCATCACAACAGCGCCGGGCGCGAGTGCAATGGCGAGTAGGGCGCGCTTTAAAGGGTAAGAATTCAGGACAAATTTTTGTCCCGTCAGGCGCTTATACTTTGCAAACAACAACACTTGGTATTCCGCATAGAAGGCAAAGCGCTGAAAATGCTTCCTGAGCGTGGATCGGTCCTCGTGGTAAATGATGGCTTCCGGTGCCAGTCCTATGGTTTGTCCGGCGTATCCGAGCTTGTAGCAGATGTCGACGTCAGCGCCGGATTTCAGTTCCTCGTCGAAGCCACCAACTTCACGCACAAGCTGAGCCCGGTAGGCGACATTTGCGCCAACGACGTACGGATAGGGTGATGCGGGAAGGTAGTTTAGGAGCGATTGCCCGTTGACGATCGTTATCGCCGCCTTCTGGATCCACGTACTCGTGGATGCCTTCCTTATTGCCCCGCCTACTGCGCCATGATTCGAGTTATCGAGCGATTCGATCAGCTTTCGCACCCAGGTATTGGCCACAAAGACATCCGCATCGGTCATGAGGATGTATCGTCCCCGGGCGTGCTTCAGTCCAATGTTCCGAGCTGTTGCGGAGTTGGGGGTAGCGATATGGAAATAGTGGATGATCATGTCCTCTCGAAATTGCTCACTCACGTCTTCCAGATCACGAGTACCATTCTCGATAACCAGAACCTCGAACGTATAGGGCTGACAATCCTGGGATCTCAGGGTTTCGAGCAGCCGACCCAATCGCAAATCGTTGCAGACTGCGATCACTACGCTGGCATCAATTTTCGGTTTCGAATACATTGAATTGTCGACATAGCTTTGGAATAAACCCGACCGTCTTGTTGCGGGGGGAGGAGCATTTCACGCAGAAATCGATGCGGTCTCTACGGAAATCGGAATAGCCGGACCCGGCCCAGACTTCCGTCAGCGAGTGCCTGGACATATCTCCAACTTCTCCTTCGTGCGAGATCTCGACCAAACAGCACGGCAGGACCTTTCCATCGGGCTCGATCAATGCGTAATGCTCGGGCGTCCTGCACGCCGCCTTAGCCGCCTCGGGGTTCGGCCAATAGATGCCTTTCGAATAATTTTCATCGGAATTTTCCGGGGAAAAGAAGGTACTCATCACCAATTCGGCATTGGTCTTGACAATTTCGTAAGGGGATTTGTCCTTGATACGTCGCAAAATTTCAGGAACGATTTCATTCCGAAACTCCTGTATTTGATCCACGGATAGCAAGGAGCGCCCTTCCACATCACCGTAGACATTCATAAGATAGATCGAGGCGATCCCCGTTTCCAGGCAATGCGAAAACAAGTCCGGTAGTTCCCGGTAGTTCTTGTTGGTAATTACCGTCATATAGTTGATGCAGAAGTCCGGGTAGTCCACTGCAACGGAACCGACGGTTGCAATGGCGGCCATGATTTTCTCTAGCGCACGGCTGACGCCCCGCAATTCCTCGTACAGAACTGGATCGAGTGTATCAACGGAGAAGTTCCAAGCCATCAGACCAGCGTCGATTAGTTCCCGCACCTTCGCAGCGGAAACCTGGGTGCCAACGGAGTTCATGAAGACGAACACACCTGGATGCTTCGCGGCTGCCCTTATGACCTCTGTGAGGTGTGGATAGAGAAGCGGATCTCCACCGCTCAACTGCATCGATTCCATGCCCAGGGCGGCGGCCTCGTCGATACTTTGCAACGCCATTTCTAATGGCATGTGTCCAGGATTGAGCTTCGCAGCTTTGGCGTTCATTTCTAGGCCGAGTGCGCTCATCCTGGTGTCACGTACCGGGATGACGCGCGCCTTGTTTTTTTTCAGTACCCCTTGGTAGTAGTCCTGGCGAAGATCACAGTAAGGGCATTTGTGAAAGCAGTAGACAGTAGGTTTTATAACCAACTGCTTGAGGGCACGCGGCATTTCGTTCAATTTTGATTTTCCTCTGATATGCTAGATTTTCTAGAGGCTAGCCTTGCTAGGAGTCATGCGGGCAATTCATGATTGCTGCAATTTGATGCGAACATGAACCGCCCCGGGTTTTTCAGAGACCGCCGAGTTTGGCGCCATGCCGCGCAAGCGATCAACGCCTGATTCCAACTGAAAGCCTCCTCCGCTCGGGGGGGCGACATATATCCGCGCGGACCGAGCATGGGGCGGTGTCTGTACCAGCGAGCACATTCGAGCGCGCGAACTAGACGTCCTATAAGTTTCGCCACAACCCGTGCACTGAGTAATCTAGTTCGCGATTTTTTCGCCGACGTCACTCGCATTCACGATGTCCGAGCAGAAATCCATAAACATGGCGCCTCAAAATATAAAGGCGCCACGCTGGTGCCACCTATAAAATATTAATTACCAACGCAATTGGCGGCCTCTAACGTCGAGTCGGGGCAGAATCTCGTCAACACTAGTGCCCCAGAGATGCTGAGGATCTCTTCATCGGTGAGTTCTCGAATCGAAAATTCGCTATCCAGCTCCAAGTCATCCATAAAAACTCCTAATTAAGATGCAAAATTACTGGAGATCATCATCTCCAGATTGGCAAAAATTGCCAATTCTGCAATGTCGTCGTGCTTGTAAATATGCTTTATGGGTCATTCCGCGATGTTGAGTTTTTTTGATTATCCGCAAATTACGGCGTAGGTCAATATACCGTGATGCGTCGCGTAGCAATATTCGAATTTAATATTTTCTAATTTATTTTTTGAGTGAGATGATTTTTTTAAAAAGGCGGCCGGTGGGCAAGCCGCTCCTTGCTGTACTCGCGTGAGAGCGACAGCAGTCCAACGCATACTCGGTCACCCATCTCGAGGTGTGGCCGGTTGGTCTGCAGATGTTCGACTATCGCCTCGGTGCCGGGGCCGACGGAGGCGCCGCGGCTCGTCAGGCTTCGACGCCATAGTGTATGACGTGGGCGTAGACCTCTTGATGCACGAGGCTGTGCTGGACGTTTCAATTGCGATGACCGGCTTCAACGTGAAAGTCGATGTTGACGCTGCACTTCACGAAAGCCGCAATTTCGTAACGGCGTGTCGGCAACAGGCGTAGTACCGACCGGTCGAGCCGCTCGAACGATTCGCGACGGTTGTCGTTGAGCTTTTTGTATGAACGCTGGTTCAAGTCGCCAACCAGCTTGCGAATCGCATTGTTCTGCTCGGCCAGGCTCTATAAGCGATGGTTGCGCCACAGGGCGAGTGGAGCAGCCCCCTGAAACACCGGACACAGTCTCCCACTTAAAATAACGAGTAGGCATAAGACTGTGTTTTTGACTAACACCAAGCAGGAAATGAT
>NZ_RBZV01000040.1 GCF_003628145.1 Trinickia fusca
ACGGGCAAGGCGGTGCTGGGCCCGTACACCGATATTCAGTCGATGTCCGAGTCCATGCTGGCGTCCGGCGCCGCGCTGTCGAAATCGCTCGATCTGCCGCTCGGCATGAGCCTGTCGCCGACACAGGTGTCGCAGCTGACGGGTAACGTGATCCTGATGGAAACGCGGGTGGTGAACGGCCAGTCGGTGCTGGTGCCAGTCGTGTACTTGGCGAAAGTGAGCCAGGAGAACTGGAACGGCCCGCTGATCGCGGCAAATGATGTCGATCTGAAGAGCGTGCCATCGTTCGTGAACAGCGGCACGATCAAGGCGATGAGTACGCTGTCGATCGACGGCCAGCAGATCGATAACGCGTTCGGCGCGCTGCAAAGCGGCAGCCTGGCGAAGCTGACGACGACCGGCAATGTCGATCTGACGTCGGCGAACGTGAAGGCCGGCAGCCTGCTGGTGAACGCGGGCGGTGACCTGATTCTGGATACCGCGACGCAGACCGTCGAACAGGTCAGCGAGACCGGCGCCACGCGGATCACGACGACGCTCGGGCCGCAGGCGACGATCGACGTAACGGGCGACGCGGCGATCGTGACGGGCGGCAACTTCCAGCAGAATGCGGGCAACCTGACGGTCAGCGGGAATCTCGCCGCACAGATCGGCGGCGACTGGATGCTCGGCGCCCAGCAGACCGGCGAGCACAAGGTTGTCGAGCGCGCGAACGGCGTGTCGGACACGAATATCAATCAGGTAGTCGGCAGTTCGGTCGAGGTGGGAGGCGTTTCGACTATCGGCGTGGGCGGCGACCTGACGGCGCGCGGCGCACAGTTCGACCTTGGCCAGGGCGGCACGATCGTGGCCAAGGGCAATGTGTCACTCGGTACGGCGAGCGCGACGTCGACGGTTAACAGCAACAGCTCGGGCGACGACGGCAGCCGCAGCTACGCGGAGACGCTGCACAAGTCCGACCAGACGCTGACCGGCACGACGCTCAAGGGCGGCGACACGGTCAATCTCGTGTCAGGCAAGGATATTTCGGTCAGCGGCAGCACGATCAGCCTCGACAAGGGCAATGCGAACCTGCTGGCGGC
>NZ_RBZV01000041.1 GCF_003628145.1 Trinickia fusca
GGTGTCGAGCGCAAGCGTGCTGTCGATTTTGTAGTTCAGGACGTAGTCGACGATATCGACGAGCACTTGATCCGGATCAGGCCGGACGTTGGAGATCGGTGCGGACATCGAGGGAAGCTCCGTGTTCAAAAAGGATTAGTTGCTCTTTTGCAGCGCGTTCGATTGCGTCGGAGCCGGCGAGCCTTGTTGCGCCATCTCGTCCGTCTTGCACTCGTCGGCCAGGCGGCCGCCGTCGTGGTCCGAGAACAGCATGGCCTTCGTCGGGATCACGACGAGGTCGAGGCCGGTTGCGGCGTCATGAAAGCGGTCGGCACCCGTCGTCGTCGTTTCGCGCGGCAGGTTGTAGTTCTTGTTGGCCCAGTGCACGGTCACGATCTGGTCGCGCTTCATGTCGCCCTTGAGCATGAACGACAGACCTTCGTTGCACGACCACTTCACCGCGCCGTCCGGAACCGGATCGGTCTTGGCGGCGGCGGTCTTGGTCGACTTGCGCTTGATCAGGCGGTGCTTCGGCGCCGGCGCTTTGGCCTTGGCTGTGGCGCTCTTCGTAGCGGTGCCGCTCGCGGTTTGCGCGAGTGCGTCGGTCGCGGCGAACAGCATCGTGGCGGACAGCGTGCTAACGACAGTGGCGATCAGCAGTTTCTTCATGGATTCAAGACCTTTCGAATAACAGTGAGACATAGTGAGCGTGAACCCAACGCGACCGTGAAGCGGACAGTGCGCCGGTTACAAGCCGCCCGCGAGCCGGGCTCGCATGCGGCGGTCGCTATTTTCTCCTATTTAGCGGAGCAAACTTCAGATTTTCAGGTCCGGTGTAGTTCGCGCTCGGGCGGATGATCTTGTTGTCGACGCGTTGCTCGATCACGTGCGCGCTCCAGCCGGAGGTGCGCGCGATCACGAACAGCGGCGTGAACATCGCCGTGGGCACGCCCATCATGTGGTACGACACGGCGCTGAACCAGTCCAGGTTCGGGAACATCTTCTTGGCGTCCCACATCACCGTCTCGAGCCGCTCGGCGATGTTGAACAGCTTCATG
>NZ_RBZV01000005.1 GCF_003628145.1 Trinickia fusca
CATGACGTCCATCGGATGGGCCGAGGCCGGGACCCACTCGAGCGCGGCCTTCACGTTCGCGGGCAGGCCGCGCAGCGCCTTGAGCTTGGCCTTGTAAGCGGCGAGCTCGGTGGCGGTGGGCAGCTTCTCGTGCACGAGCAGATACGCGATCTCCTCGAACTGGCAGCTGGTGGCCACATCGAGGATGTCGTAACCTCGGTAGTGCAGGTCGTTGCCGGTGCGCCCGACCGTGCACAGCGCGGTGTTGCCGGCGGTCACGCCTGAAAGTGCGACCGACTTCTTGGGTTTGAAGCCCGAGGGGCTGGCCGCTTGCTTCCCGGTTTCGCTCATGATCGTTGTTCTCCGAGGGCGCGCGGGATCACTTCTGAGTTGCGAACAGCGCGTCGAGCTTGTCTTCGTACGCGTGGTAGCCGAGGTACTCGTACAGGTCAGCGCGCGTTTGCATCGTCGGCACCGCAGCCTTTTGCGTGCCGTCGCGGCGCACCGTCTCGTAGAAGTTGAGCGCTGCCGCATTCATCGCGCGATACGCGCCGCAGCAGTACAGCGCGATGTCGACGTCGGCCGTCTTCAGCTCGTCGGTCGTGAACAGCGGCGTCGAGCCGAACTCGGTCAGGTTTGCAAGGATCGGCACGCCCACGGCAGCCTTGAAGCGGCGGTAGTCGTCGAGCGTCTTCATCGCTTCGGGGAAGATCATGTCCGCCCCCGCTTCGACGTAAGCCACGGCACGCTCGATCGCGGCGTCGATGCCTTCGACCGCGGCCGCATCGGTGCGCGCCATGATGACGAACTGGTCGTCGGTGCGCGCGTCGACGGCGGCTTTCACGCGATCGACCATTTCCTCCTTCGGCACCACTTCCTTGCCGGGACGATGCCCGCAACGCTTCTGGCCGACCTGATCCTCGAGGTGCACGGCGGCCACGCCGGCCTTGATGAACGAACGGATCGTGCGCGCGATGTTGAACGCGCCGCCCCAGCCCGTATCGATGTCGACGAGCAGCGGCAGGGTGCAGGCGTCGGTGATGCGGCGCGCGTCGATGAGCACGTCTTCCATCGAGCTGATGCCCAGATCGGGGACGCCGAGCGAGTTCGCCGCCACGCCGCCGCCCGACAGATACACGGCCTTGAAGCCCGTGGCCTCGGCCATCTTCGCGGCATAGGCCGTGATCGTGCCGACCACCTGCAACGGCTTTTCGTTAGCCACGGCCGCGCGGAATTTGGCGCCCGCCGATGCCAGTGCCGATTGATTCGTCATCTTGGTGTCTCCTCTGAGGATGCCTGGGTGGCAAATAACGGTGCCGTCTCGGGCGGCAGCGGCCGGCGCATCGCGCAAGCGCGACGCAGCACCGACCAGTAGTATCGGTAGCTCGCGCGATCGTGCAGCGTATCGCCGTGCCGTGTCGGACCCCAGTTGGCCGCCTGGGCGGCGAGCAGGATCTCGCTAGCAAGCGCAATCGCCTCGTCGCGCGGCGCGAATGCCGCGACGATCACGGGGATCTGCGCAGGATGGATGCTCCACATGCGCGTGTAGCCGAACTCGTCGCGGGCTCGCGCGCAATCGGCGGCCACGACGCTCATGTCGCGCACCTCGGTGCTGACGTTGTGCGACGGCACGCGGCCGTGCGCATGGCACGCCGCCGCGATCTCGAGCTTGGCGCGGCGCACGAGCGGATGGTCGAACTGGCCCGGCGAGCGCATGGCCGTATCGGGGATCGCGCCCTCGTGGGCCGAGACGAAGTCCATGAGGCCGAACGACAGGGCTTGAACCGTCGGCAGCGCGGCCAGCTGGAATACCTGCGCGAGCGCGCCGTGCGTCTCGATCAGGATCTGCGTGGGGATGGGCTCGGCGATGCCGAACTCGCGGCGTGTGGCTTCGATGAACGCGCACATCTCGGCGGCATCGGCGGTGCTCCGCACCTTCGGCAGCGTGATGTAGGCGGGCGCACGCTTGGCGGCGCGCAGAATGAGGCGCACATCGTCGCGCCAGTGCGGGTGCGCGAAATCGTGGATGCGTACGCCGATGCGCCCGAACGGGTCGTGCTCGCTGCCGATCAGTGAGGCGACGAGCTCAGCATGGGCCGCTTCCTGACCGACTGCCGCGCCGTCCTCGCAGTCGAGCGTCACATCGAAGACGGGACCGAGCTGCGCCTGCAATGCGAGCGACTTCATCATCAGCTTCTCGCTGCCCGCATAGTGATCGCAAACGGGCAGGATCGCAGGCGGTGCTTCGCCGTCGAACAGCACTTCGGCGGGGGGGAGGGCGCGCATCTTCGGCGTCAAAAGCGTCAATCGTCGTCAGGGAAACCGGATTCGGGCGGGCTCTGCGATCCGCATGACTGCGGCATCAAGCAAGCGAAAAGCCGACTGCGGGGCGGGCCGGTTCGCGAAAGGGCGAGGCCGCGGCCTGCGGTGGCAAAGCGCGCGCGAATCCGATGCGATCGGTGGCGGGGCAGGCGCGCAAGCTACGCACGCCGTGGCTGGGCCACCGTTCGCAACGGGCGCAGGCAGGCGTGCGCAATGCGACGCATACCTGCGCGTGTGCTGCGTTTAGCCGAGCAGATGCTGCACGCCGTCGCGCTCTTCGAGCAGCTCAGCGAGCGTGAAGTCCATCTTTTCGCGCGAGAAGGCGTCGATCTCGAGGCCTTCGACGCGCTTGTACTCGCCGTTTTCGCAGGTCACGGGCACGCCGTACATGATGTCCTCGGGGATGCCGTACGAGCCGTCCGACGGGATGCCCATCGTGACCCACTTGCCGTTCGTGCCGAGCACCCAGTCACGCACGTGATCGATCGCCGCGTTGGCAGCCGACGCCGCCGACGACAGGCCACGCGCCTCGATGATCGCGGCGCCGCGCTTGCCGACGGTCGGCTGGAACACGTTGCGGTTCCATTCCTCGTCGTTGATGAGCGCCTTCACCGGCTGGCCGTCGGTCGTTGCGAAGCGGTAGTCGGCGTACATCGTCGGCGAGTGGTTGCCCCAGACGGTGAGCTTTTCGAGCGACGAGACCGGCTTGCCCGACTTGGCTGCCAGCTGCGACAGCGCGCGGTTGTGGTCCAGGCGCAACATCGCCGTGAAGTTCTTCTTCGGCAGATCGGGAGCCGACTTCATCGCGATGTAGGCGTTCGTGTTGGCCGGGTTGCCGACCACGAGCACCTTCACGTCACGGCTTGCCACTTCGTTCAGCGCACGGCCTTGCACCGTGAAGATTTCGGCGTTGGCCGACAGCAGATCCTTGCGCTCCATGCCTTTCGAGCGCGGGCGGGCGCCGACGAGCAGGGCAACGTCCGCATCCTTGAAGGCGACCTTCGGGTCGTCCGTGACCACGACGCCCGCGAGCAGCGGGAATGCGCAGTCTTCCAACTCCATCACGACGCCCTTGACGGCAGCCTGCGCTTGCGGCAGGTCGAGCAATTGCAGGATGACGGGCTGGTCCTTGCCGAGCATATCGCCGTTGGCGATGCGAAACAGCAGCGAGTAACCGATTTGACCTGCGGCGCCGGTGACGGCAACGCGCTTTGCGGACTTAGCCATTGAGAACTCTCCAGAACGATGCGTTGATGCGTCTACGCTAGGGAAAACGCCATTCTATGCGCGTTACACGAAGCGTGTCGTGGGCGGGGGCAGGCGAAGCCGCGCAAGGCGTGCGCGGCGACGCGAACCGGACTGTCGGCACGCATGCGGATGACGCCGCGAACCTGCAAGGCGAAGCGACATTTCGCGTGCTGCGTAGAGCCCTAAACCGACCCGAAACCCTTGTTCGCGACGGAGTGTAGGAGCGAGGCTACGCAAAGTCAACATTATCTTATGTCTTATATAAGACAGATGAATTCGAGGGGGTAAACCTGGACTCGACACCCCTCTTTATGTTGAAATGCGCGGATGAATGCGAACCAGGCGAGCGCGGCGAACATGAACGGCCAGTCCGGCGAGGGCACGGCCGCGAGCGCGCCTTCGCCCACGTTCAGTCCGCTGTACCAGCAGATCAAGGGGCTCATCACGCAGAGCCTCGAGTCGGGCGAGTGGAAGCCCGGCGAGATCATCCCGAGCGAGGTCGAACTCGCCGGGCGCTATAAAGTGAGTCAGGGAACGGTCAGAAAAGCGATCGACGAACTCGCTGCCGAGAACCTGCTCGTCCGCCGCCAAGGCAAAGGCACGTTTGTTGCAACGCACAATGAGGATCGCGCGCAGTTCCGCTTCCTGCGATTGCTTGCCGACGACGGCGCCGAACATCCCCACATCAGCAAGCTGCTCGAGTGCCGGCGCCTGCGCGCACCGGCGGAAATCGCGCGCCAGCTGGACCTGAAGCCGGCTGATCCGGTCGTTCAAATCAAGCGCCTGTTGCAATTCGACAGCGTGACGACGGTGCTCGACGAGATCTGGCTGCCGGGCGCCATGTTCCGCGGCCTGACGCTCGAGCGTCTGAACGAGTACAAGGGGCCGCTGTACGCGCTGTTCGAGGCGGAATTCGGCACCCGCATGATTCGCGCCTCGGAGAAGATCCGCGCGGTGGCGGCCGAGCCGGCCGTGGCGGAGCTGCTCGGCGTGGCGGCCGGATTTCCTTTGCTGTCCGTCGAGCGCGTGTCCTATACCTACGGTGATCGGCCCGTCGAAGTGCGCCGCGGTTGGTATGTCACAACCGGGTACTACTATCAGAACGACCTGAGCTGACATCGATGGGGTAGGGATGGACGGCTGAGACAGGGCGCCGACATTGCGCGTTTCGCAACGGTCTTCGACCGTTTTTCGCTGCGCCGCGATATGAAAAGGCGCTAAAATCGCGGATTAGTGTGACTACATAGTAGGGGTCTAGCATGACAGAAGCCGTAAAAAAACCGAGGCCGGAGTACCGGAACATCGGTATCGGTCAGATCTTGACGGCGTACCGTCTTCCTCTAGCGGGGCGTGTCTCGATCTTGCATCGCGTGAGCGGCGCACTCTTGTTTCTTTTCCTTCCGTTCCTGCTGTACCTCTTCGATCAGAGCCTGACCTCCGAGATCAGCTTCGAGTTCTTCAAGGCCTTCCTCGCCAACATCGTCGTCAAGCTCATCACGCTCGTTCTCGCGTGGGCCTTCCTGTTTCATTTCTGCGCCGGCATCCGTCACCTCGTGATGGACACGAACCACAACGCGGTGTCGAAGGAAAGCGGCAAGCGCACCTCGGTCGTCGTCCTCGTGGTGTCGTCGATCCTGACGCTCGCTTTCGCGCTCAAACTGTTCGGAGCTTTCTAAAAAATGGCAGCCAATAACGGAATCGGCCCGAAGCGTCTCGTCGTCGGCGCACATTACGGCTTGCGCGACTGGCTCGCACAGCGCATCACCGCCTCGATCATGGCGATCTACACCGTGATCCTGCTCGCCTGGTTCTTCGGCGCGCAGGCTTTCTCGTATGACGGTTGGGCGTCGATCTTCTCCGCGCAATGGATGAAGCTGGCGACCTTCGTCACGCTGCTCTCGCTCTTCTATCACGCATGGGTGGGCGTGCGCGACATCTGGATGGACTATGTAAAGCCCGTCGGCACGCGGCTGCTCCTTCAAGCGCTGACGATCGTCTGGCTGCTCGCGTGCGCGGGCTACGCTGCGCAGATTCTCTGGAGAGTGTAAAAGAATGGTTGCAATCAAGAATTCTCTGCCGCGTCGCCGCTTCGACGTGGTGATCGTCGGCGCCGGCGGCTCCGGGATGCGCGCATCGCTGCAGCTGGCCCGCGCGGGCCTGTCGGTTTGCGTGCTGTCCAAGGTGTTCCCGACGCGTTCGCACACGGTTGCGGCGCAGGGCGGGATCGGCGCATCGCTCGGCAACATGAGCGAAGACAACTGGCACTACCATTTCTACGACACGATCAAGGGTTCCGACTGGCTCGGCGATCAGGACGCGATCGAATTCATGTGCCGTGAAGCGCCGAACGCCGTCTACGAGCTCGAGCACTTCGGCATGCCGTTCGACCGTAACGCCGACGGCACGATCTATCAGCGCCCGTTCGGCGGCCACACCGCGAACTACGGCGAAAAGCCCGTGCAGCGCGCCTGCGCGGCAGCTGACCGTACCGGCCACGCGCTGCTGCACACGCTGTATCAGCAAAACGTCGCGGCGAAGACGCAGTTCTTCGTCGAATGGATGGCGCTCGACCTGATCCGCGACGCGGACGGCGACGTGCTCGGCGTGACCGCGCTCGAAATGGAAACGGGCGAAGTCTATATCCTCGAAGGCAAGTGCACGCTGTTCGCCACGGGCGGCGCGGGCCGTATCTTCGCGGCGTCGACCAACGCGTTCATCAACACCGGTGACGGCCTCGGCATGGCGGCCCGCTCGGGCATCGCGCTGCAGGACATGGAGTTCTGGCAGTTCCACCCGACCGGCGTGGCCGGCGCGGGCGTGCTGATCACCGAAGGCGTGCGCGGCGAAGGCGGCATTCTGCGTAACGCGAACGGCGAGCGCTTCATGGAGCGCTACGCACCGACGCTGAAGGACTTGGCGCCGCGTGACTTCGTGTCGCGCTCGATGGACCAGGAAATCAAGGAAGGCCGTGGCGTGGGTCCGAACAAGGACCACGTGCTGCTCGACCTGTCGCACATCGGCGCCGAGACGATCATGAAGCGTCTGCCGTCGATCCGCGAAATCGCGCTGAAGTTCGCGAACGTCGACTGCATCAAGGAGCCGATCCCGGTCGTGCCGACGATCCACTATCAGATGGGCGGCATTCCGACGAACATCAACGGCCAGGTCGTGGGCACCCCGCGCGGTCACGAGGAAGTCGTCAACGGCTTCTACGCGGTCGGCGAATGCTCGTGCGTGTCGGTGCACGGCGCGAACCGCCTCGGCACGAACTCGCTGCTCGACCTCGTGGTGTTCGGCCGCGCGGCCGGCAACCACATCGTCAAGCACGTGAAGGAAATCAAGGAGCACAAGCCGCTGCCGGCCGATGCTGCCGATTTCGCGCTCGCACGCCTGGACAAGCTCGAGAAGTCGAGCTCGGGCGAATACACGCAAGCCATCGCCAACGACATCCGTTCGACGATGCAGACGCACGCCGGCGTGTTCCGTACGTCGAAGCTGCTCGCCGAAGGCGTCGAGAATATGAAGGAACTGACGGAGCGCGTCGAGCACGTGCACCTGAAGGACAAGTCGAAGGTGTTCAACACGGCGCGTGTCGAAGCGCTGGAACTCGCGAACCTGATCGAAGTGGCCCGCGCGACGATGGTGTCGGCCGAAGCGCGCAAGGAAAGCCGCGGCGCGCATGCGCACAGCGACTACGAGCATCGCGACGACGAGAACTGGATGCGCCACACGCTGTGGTTCAGCGAGGGCGACCGCCTCGATTACAAGCCGGTGCACATGCAGCCGCTGACGGTTGAATCGGTGCCGCCGAAGGCGCGTACCTTCTAAGGACGGCCCCGTTCAAAGGACACTAGAAATGGCAAAGCGAATTTTTCAAATCTACCGCTACGATCCGGACAAGGACGCGGCGCCGCGCATGCAAACGTACGAGCTCGAGCTCGAGCACGAACGGATGCTGCTGGATGCGCTCGTGAAGCTGAAGGCGGTCGACGAAACGCTGTCGTTCCGTCGCTCGTGCCGTGAAGGCGTGTGCGGTTCGGACGCGATGAACATCAACGGCAAGAACGGCCTCGCGTGCCTGACGAACCTCAACGATCTGCCGCAAACGATCGTGCTGCGTCCGCTGCCGGGGCTGCCCGTCGTGCGCGACCTGATCGTCGACATGACGCAGTTCTTCAACCAGTACCACTCGATCAAGCCGTACCTGATCAACGACACGCCGCCGCCCGAGAAGGAGCGTCTGCAGTCGCCCGCGCAGCGCGATGAACTCGACGGCCTGTACGAGTGCATTCTGTGCGCGAGCTGCTCGACGTCGTGCCCGAGCTTCTGGTGGAATCCGGACAAGTTCGTCGGCCCGGCAGGGTTGTTGCAAGCCTATCGCTTCATCGCGGATAGCCGCGACGAAGCGACGGGTGAGCGCCTGGACAACCTGGAAGATCCGTATCGTCTGTTCCGTTGCCACACGATCATGAACTGCGTCGACGTTTGCCCGAAGGGCCTGAACCCGACGAAGGCGATCGGCAAGATCAAGGAACTGATGGTGCGTCGCACCGTTTGAGATGACAGAAGCCTCGCATCAGTCCGACCCGCTTCGCCGCGCGCGCCTTCGTTGGCGCGCGCGGCGTGGGCTGCTCGAAAATGATCTCATCTTCGAGCGTTTTTTCAGCCAATACGAACACAACCTCAGCGATGCAGACGTAGGAGCGCTTACGCGTCTGTTCGAGCTGAGCGACAACGACCTGATGGACTTGCTGCTCGGCCGCAAGGAACCGGAAGGCGAACTTTCCGACCCGGACATCATCCGGGTGCTGGGGTTGCTGCGCGCTGTTTGAAGCGTCGCACGCATGAGAGCGCCGCGCGCGCATGATCGGAAACCCGTTACACCTTCGATTGAGGATGCTATGACTCCGTCAGATGTTAAAGCCACGCTGTCGTTCAGCGATAATTCGCCGAGCGTTGAATTGCCGATTTACAAGGGCACGATGGGCCCGGACGTGATCGACATCCGCAAGTTGTATGGCCAGACCGGCAAATTCACGTACGACCCGGGCTTCATGTCGACGGCTTCGTGCAACTCGGCCATCACGTACATCGACGGCGACAAGGGCGAGCTGCTGTATCGCGGCTACCCGATCGAGAATCTCGCGCAAAACGCGGACTTCCTCGAAACCTGCTATCTGCTGCTCAAGGGCGAGCTGCCCAACGCGAAGCAGAAGGACGAGTTCGTCGGCACCGTCACGAAGCACACGATGGTCCACGAGCAGATGCAGTTCTTCTTCCGTGGCTTCCGCCGCGACGCGCACCCGATGGCGATCCTGGTCGCCGCAGTCGGCGCGCTGTCGGCGTTCTACCACGACTCGCTGAACATCAACGACCAGCATCACCGTGACGTGTCGGCGATTCGCATGATCGCCAAGCTGCCGACGCTCGTGGCGATGGCGTACAAGTACAGCATCGGTCAGCCGTTCGTTTATCCGAAGAACGAGCTGTCGTATAGCGCGAACTTCATGCACATGATGTTCTCGAACCCGTGCGAAGAGTACAAGGTCAACGACGTGCTCGTGCGCGCACTCGACCGAATCCTGATCCTGCACGCCGACCACGAGCAGAACGCGTCGACGTCGACGGTGCGTCTGGCTGGTTCGTCGGGCGCGAACCCGTTCGCATGTATCGCGGCCGGTATCGCCTGCCTGTGGGGCCCGGCGCACGGCGGCGCGAACGAAGCGGCGCTGAACATGCTCGAGGAAATCGGCTCGGTCGACCGCATCCCTGAGTTCATCAAGCAAGTGAAGGACAAGAACTCGGGCGTGAAGCTGATGGGCTTCGGTCACCGCGTGTACAAGAACTACGATCCGCGTGCGAAGCTGATGCGCGAAACGTGCCACGAAGTGCTCGAAGAACTGGGCCTGCACGACGATCCGCTGTTCAAGCTCGCGATGGAGCTCGAGAAGATCGCGCTCGAAGACGAATACTTCGTATCGCGCAAGCTGTACCCGAACGTCGACTTCTACTCGGGTATCGTGCAGCGCGCGTTGGGCATCCCGACGTCGATGTTCACCTGCATCTTCGCGATGGCGCGTACGGTGGGCTGGATTGCGCAGTGGAACGAGATGATCTCGGAGACGGAACAGAAGATCGGCCGTCCGCGTCAGCTGTTTATCGGCGAGACGTCGCGTGAGGCGAAGCCGCTGGCGCAGCGCGCGTAAGCGTTTCGGCTGACCGTAGTAGTAGGGCAATACCCCGCAGATTTATCTGCGGGGTATTTTTTTGTCTTCGCGCGCTGGGGCGGCGAAGGCCGAGGTCCACATACCTATCAAGGTTGTGGGGTGATAAGGCGCCGAGCGAGCGTGGTGTAAATCCGACGCACGATTAAATCGCCGGCCCCATCAACAAATCGCTTCCCCCAAATCCGCCGTGGGATTGAAAACCGACAATCGCGTTTCGATCCATTGCAGGAGTTCGGTTGCCGCATGCGAGAGCAAGCGGTCCGCTTTCACGAGCACGCGCGCGTACTGATTGCCCAGCATCGGATGGTCGATCCTGCGGCCGATCAGCTTGCCTGCCGCCACTTCATCCATGATCGAGAAGTCGGTGACGAAGGAGACACCGAGCCCCTCGATGGCAAATCGCTTCAGCATATCGAGCGTATTCGCGCGGAACGTCGGCCCGAAGCGTAGATTCTCAGCCGCGGCGACGGCTTCGATCAGCCTGCCGAGCCCATACACGGCCGGCATCGTCGCGAATGGATAGGAGATGGCCCGGCCGAAAGTAATGTCGCCCTTTTGTCGTGCCAAGGGGTGACGGGGGCTCACTGCTGCGACGACGTGATGCTTGGCATTCGCGTGAAAGCGTATCCGCTCCGTGTGTGGAGGGCTGTATGCGAGTCCGATATGAACGGCACCGTTCTCGACCGCTTCAACGATCTCAGCCGTGGCCTTCATTTGAACGGAGATGCGGACGTGAGGGTATCGCCGATGGAAGTGCCAGAGGATTTCCTCGGTAAGCGGACCGATGAGCCCCTCGCTGACAGCCAAGCTGACGCTGCCTGTTTGTAGGTCGCGAAGCGCGCTGAGCTGATGCTCGAGATTTTCCCACTGCGCCATGCAGACTCGATAGTAATCGAGTAAATGCTCGGCCGCGCCGGTGGGCGCGACGCCCGTCGCCAGGCGCTCGAACAGTGTCAGGCCGGTTTCTTGCTCGAGCGTTTGGATTTGGCGGCTCACCGCCGACGGAGGAACGGCAAGTTTTTCTGCAGCCTTTCGAATCGAGCCTTCAGTCATTACCGATTCCAGGTACCGGAGCCGGTCAAACTTTACGTTTTGCATCTCTTTCCATGGAAAGAATTCTTATGGCGGGAAGCTAGTCAACTGCATGACTTTGTAGGGTCTTGTGTTTGTGAACACCCTGTTGCTCTGGCGGCAACGGCAGATTGGGGTTTTCGTTTTACAGTGCTGTGTCAGATGTTATTCCATTTTCGCAAAACAACACATAGAGGGCGAGATGTCGTCGATTTCGACGTTGGCACAGCAGCAGGATCGAGAGGCAGTGTTTCGTCGCGTCGACATTCGCGTTTTGGCATTTCTCGCCCTATGTTATGCGTTTGCGTATATCGATCGTGTGAACATCGGCTTCGCAAAGCTACAGATGCAGCACGATCTCGGCTTGAGTGAAGCCGCGTATGGCCTTGGTGCCGGTATTTTCTTTTTGGGCTATGTGCTGTTCGAGGTACCCAGCAACCTGCTACTGATCAAGATCGGCGCGCGAAAGACGCTGAGCCGCATCCTGTTCCTGTGGGGGCTGACATCGGCCGCGATGTACTTGGTGTCGAATACCACCTCTTTCTATCTGCTTCGCTTTTTACTCGGGGTATTCGAGGCCGGATTTGCACCGGGCATGATCTTTTATTTGACGTACTGGTATCCCCGTGAGCGCATGGCGCGCGCCTTGGCTTTGCTGCTTTGTGCAGCGCCGATCGGTGGCGTCATCAGCGGTCCGTTATCGGGATGGATGCTGTCGGCGTTGTCGGGTGTCGGCGGACTGTCGGGATGGCAGTGGATGTTCATTTGCGAGGGTATTCCGGCTGCGGTGTTGGGCTTGCTGGCGCTTGTCGCATTGGCCGACACGCCGGACGAAGCTCGATGGCTGACGGCAGATGAGAAGGCCGATCTGCGCGCGATGGTCAGCCCGGCTTCCACGACGCCCCATGCGAACCGCACCCTGTCGGTCGTACTGCGGGACCCGCTTACGTATCGGCTGGCTGCTGCCTATTTCTGCTTTATCTGCGGCCTGTATGCGATCGGATTCTGGCTGCCGACGATTCTCAAGACCATCGGTCTCAAGGGCTATGTCCAGATCGGGCTCTTTTCGGCGATTCCGTATGGATTTGCCGCGGCATCGATGTATCTGGCCGGGCGCAGTTCCGATCAGCGTCGCGAACGTCGCTTGCATGCGGGAATTGCAGGCTTGATCGGAGCTGTGGCACTGGCTATTGCCGCGTTCCGTCTCTCCGAGTTCTCGACGGCGATGATCGCTATTACCGTTGCGACCGCTGGAATGTACGTAGCTTATTCGGTGTTCTGGGCCATGCCCTCCGACATCCTGAGCGGCCGCGCCGCAGCAGGCGGCATCGCAGTCATCAATACGATTGGTTTGTTCGGCGGCTTTTTGAGCCCGACGATGATCGGTTGGGCGAACACGGTTACCCATAATGCGCAGGCCGGCCTCCTGGTGATCGTCGGGTTGGTCGTGGTGGGCTCTTTGCTTTTGTTGACGATGCCTGCTGCAGGCAGCCGTGAGTTGGGGCGTACATGAAGATCTTTGTCAGCGGTTTCCAGCACGAAACCAATACCTTCGTTCCGTCGCGGGCCGACTACGGTGAATTCGACGGCGGAGCGACCGGCCCGATTCTGCGCGGCGATGCATTGCTTGCACTGCGTGATGCGAACGTCAGCATGGGCGGATTCGTTGCGCACGCCCAGGCGCATGGTTATGACCTGATACCCGGATTGGCGGCGTGGGCGACCCCTTCAGGCCCGGTCACGCGTGACGCGTTCGAGCGCATTGCGGACGAGATCGTCGCGAGTGCCCGGCAGGCAAAGGCCGATGCCATTTACCTCGATCTGCACGGCGCGATGGTGGCGGAGCATGTCGACGACGGCGAAGGGGAACTGCTTGCACGACTGCGCGACGCCGTCGGCCCGCAAACGAAGATCGTGGCGTCGCTCGATTTGCATGCGAATGTGACAGCCCGGATGTTTTCGTGTGCTGATGCGCTTGTTGCGTACCGTACCTATCCGCACGTCGATATGGCCGACATCGGCCGCCGATGCGGTCGCGTGCTCGAACGTGTGATGCGTGGAGAAACCTTGCATCGCGGGATTCGACGCTCGCCGTTCCTGATCCCGATCGAGGCGATGTCGACGGGCAGGGCGCCTGCGGCGGACCTGTATGACAAGCTCCGCGCGCTCGAATCCGCTTTCGATCTCGATCTGTCGATTGCGCTGGGTTTTCCGGCTGCCGATTTCGACGAATGCGGCCCGACGATCTGGGGGTACGGACCGGATCAACAGGTCGTTGATCAGGCACTCGACACGCTGTTTCGGCAGCTGTGCGATAAGGAGGCCGATTGGTCGGTATCGGCGCTTTCCGCGAGTGACGCGGTGCGAGAGGCGATGAGCATAGCGGCGCACGCGGTAAAGCCGGTCGTCATCGCCGATACGCACGACAATCCCGGGGCTGGCGCGGACGGCAACTCCACCGAGATGCTGGCGGCGCTGCTGGAACAACGCGCGACGCGGGCTGCAATCGGCCCTCTCTGCGATCCGGCGGTGGCGCGCGCAGCTCACGCCGCAGGGGTGGGGGTGACCTTGCCCCTCACGCTGGCCGAAGGAACGAGACATGCGCTGAGCAACGTTTTTCGCGTCGAAGCGATATCCAATGGCGAATGTACGTTGAGTGGGCCGATGATGTCTGGTGCCAAATTGCAGCTGGGGCCGAGCGCATGTTTAGTGGTCGGCGACGTGCGAATTTTGGTAACCAGCAAAAAAGTTCAAATGCTGGATCGCAATATCTATCGGATGGTGGGTATCGAGCCCGAGCGTATGGCGATACTCGTCAATAAAAGCTCGGTCCATTTCCGCGCAGATTTCGAACCGATTTCCGAAGCCGTGCTCATTGCGCGTACGCGCACTGGTTCGATCATGACCGACCCGGCGCAGCTGCCTTGGCGACGTTTATCGCCCGGGATTCGCATGTCTCCGCTAGGTCATGCGTTCGAGCTGGCATCTTGCGCTTGATCGCATTCGGTAAGTGAATGCAGGAAAGGGGCGGCCGACGTCGGTGTTGCGAGCACCGACATCGGCCTACCACGGACGATATTGAACGAGACCACCCATGGGTGCGCTCATTTTACGGCAACCAATAATGATGGTGTATGCGTTGCAGCGTGCCACCTGATGGCGTAGCGATTTCATTCATTTTCGTCGAAGGAAAAAGCGTAGCGAAGACCTTAAAGCGAGGGTAGGGCAGGTGTTGCGAGCACCGGTACTACCTTGACCTGAACGTTCTGAACGAGACCACCCATGGCTGCTTGCTTTCCAAGGCAGCGCCAATTCGGCGGCGCTTTACCGAGCGCTGCCGAGCTGACGCGCCCTCACGTTTCAAGCATGACACGCGTCGTCACGTATTCGCCTTACGTGTCGGGGGCGTATCTCAAAACCACCCTGAACACCCCGCTGCAAGTTTCGCCTGCGCGGCTCGCTAGCGAGCCGTGCCCTGCCCGCTCCGCCTCGATGTATGGAGCGGGTGGTTTTGCGGTCGGCCTTGCGGTCGATCGCGCCTTTTCTTCCCAGCCCACGCCCTCGGACGGTTTAGCCGATGCTGATGCCGAAGGCGTGGAGCCGGCGGGCCGGGACGAGGCGGAATTTCCAGCCGATGTATTTGATTCGGGCGATGTGCTTCAATCAGAGGCCAATGTCCACATCAAATTTCTCAGGGTGCTGTTGCCATTGGCCAAGCGCGTGCTGGTTCATGCGGTCCGGCGGGGCTGCGCGAATGCCGAACACGCGGAATCCTTCGGGGTCTACATGTTGGACCACGATGGCAATGAACATCTGATCCTCGAGTTCTTCCAGGCCTCGAGCGCGGTATATGCCGCCATGCGCATGGGGCAGACCTATCGGCTAGGCGTGGAGTTCGGCAACTTCAGTAGGCCCAAGTGCGTGACTTGAAGCGGCGAGATTCGATGTTGGCCGGGGCGAAACGCGCTATCCGTTCATGAACAGGCCTAGGCCGTCAGATTGTCGGGGCCTGGGCTTGGTCCGTTTGCGGCTCGTTGTGCGCGTCGGGCTCGTGGCCGGCGAGGGCGGCCGGCAGATGCTTTTCGAGCAGCGCGAGAATGGCGCGCGTCTTCGGCGGCACGGGCCTGGCTGACGGAAACAGCGCATTGAGCTCGAAGCCCGGGACCGTGTAGTCGGGCAACAGCCGCACGAGCCGCCCGGACGCGAGCGCGTCAAAGCAGACCGGCTCCTGCAGCACGCCGATGCCGGCGCCCGCGAGCAGCAACTCATAGACGGGCCGCCAATGACTGGCTCCCCACGCGATACTGAGCGGCGCGTGTTCGATCGTGCGTTGCGGATTGACGAGCTGCAGCTGCCGGTCGCCAAAGAGCCCCGTCACGCGGATGAACGGATGGGCTGCGAGTTCGTGGGGCTGCGCCGGCACGCCGTGACGTTCGAGATAGGCCGGCGCCGCAACGAGCACACGGCGTACGTGCGCGAGCCGGCGCACGACGAAGCTGCCTTCGCCGGTCGCACCAAGCCGCAGCGAGAGGTCGACGCCTTCCGTGACCGGATCGACGACACGATCGTTGAGCACGAGTTCGATGTTGAGGTCGGGATGCCGCTCGCGCAGGCGAAGCAGGATAGACGGCAGAACGACCTCGCCGAGACCTTGCGGAGCGGCGATACGCAGCACGCCGCGCAAAGCCTGGTCGTCTTGTGCGACGACCGACAGCGCTTCCTCGGCGGCCTCGAGCACTTGCTTGCTGCGTTCATAGAACTGGACGCCCGCATCGGTGCACGAAATGGCGCGCGTACTACGGCGAAGTAGTCGCACGGACAGATACTGTTCAAGTTTGTCGATACGCTCACTGACGGCGGGCTGGCCGATGCCGAGATCGCGCGCCGCCCCCGACATACTGCCGCGCTCCACCACTCGAACATAGATGCGCATGGCTGCTAGTAAATCCATGCGGGCATCGTATCAGTTTTACCGATAAGTGAAATCGCACCGAGCTGTCTTCTGCGAATGGGCGGGCACGCCTACGCTGTGCCGCACCCATAACCATTCGAAGACGCTGCCTATGTCGAAGCTCAACCTGAAACTGCTCGGACCTTGCCTTGTTGCGATCGCACTCGACGCCATGGGCTTCGGCCTCGTTTATCCGATGATGTCGGCGATCTTTGGCGACCCGCATTCCGGTGTGATATCCGGTCATATCGATGCGCATTGGCGAAATTTCTATTTGGGGCTGGGCTACGGCATCTATCCGTTTTTCATGTTTTTTGGCTCGTCGCTAATGGGCGAGTTATCCGATGGCTTTGGTCGGCGCAAGATCATGCTGCTGTGTGTGCTCGGATTGTCGGTCAGCTATTTCCTGATGGCGCTCGGCGCGCTGCTGCCCAGTCTCGCGCTGCTGTTGATCGGGCGTGGTCTGAGCGGTCTCATGGCGGGTTGTCAGGGGATCGCACAGGCGGCCATTGCCGATATGAGCACGCCGGAGAACAAGGCCTACAACATGAGCATCATGTCGATGGCGTTCAGCGCGGGCGTCATCATCGGCCCGGTTCTAGGCGGCGTGGCCTCCGATCGCACGATCCTCGCTGGTTTCAATTACGGCACCCCGTTTCTGATTGTCGGGGCACTCGCGCTGCTGTGCGGTATCTGGACGTGGAAGTCGTACCGCGACGTGACCCTGCCGCCCGGTCAGGCGAAAGTCGATCTCATGCTGCCGGTGCGCATCGTCTGCGAGGCTGCCCTGCACAAGGAAGTGGCTTTTCTTTCGGTGGTGTTCTTCCTCATGCAGGTCGGCTACGGCTTGTATCTGCAAACGATCATGCTGTTGCTGCAATCCGTCTATCACTACACGAGCGCGGGGCTGGGATTGTTCAGCGGCGTGATCGGCATTTTCTTCGTCGTGGGGCTCATGGTGATCGTCCGCCTGATGCTTCGTGTCTGGCGCGTCGTCGACATCGCGAAGGCCGGGCTGCTCGTCGCGGGCATCGGTCAGGTTCTCTCGGCCCTGTTTCCCCAGGAAACGCTGCTGTGGGTACTGGGCGCACTGATCGGCTGCTTCGACATGGTCGCCTATACGACGATGTACACGGCGTTCTCCGATGCCGTTGCGCCCGAGCGGCAAGGTTGGGCGCTGGGTGTCGCCGGCTCCGTGATGGCCATCGCCTGGGTCGTGACGGGCCTTCTCACGAACTTGCTTCCGTTGGTCGGCGAGAGGGGATTGCTGCTCATCGGCGGCTCGAGCTTCCTGTGCAGCTTCCTGCTGATGCAGGCATATGGACGTTATCGCCAGATGGCGGCTGCGCAGGCCGCTTGAATGCCGAGTCTGAAACACCTTTGGTGGTAAGCGAACGTGTGGCGTTGACTTTGAGTGGCATTCACGTTAAACAGCGCATCTCGAAAATTCGTGCTTCCTCCGCCAAGCCGTTTGAAAATGCGCTGATCGTGTCCGTGGTGCTCACGATCGGGCGGCTTATAAGAGACGCGGCCCAGGCCGTATTTCCCCCCGACGGGTGCAGCAAATACGTTCATCTCGCTCAGCGTTGCGGCGAGGTTTTTCAGTACATTTTTGATCGACCAGGACAATAACAAAACATGAATGACCGAACCACCGTATCGCCGTCCGCCCGCACCACCATTCGTCGCTTACCCGAACTGGCGAACCATGATCGTGCGATGCTCTACAGCATCGTGGACGAGGCCTACGTTTGCCACATAGCTTTCGCCGCCAATCAAGACACGCACTGCATTCCGACCGCGCATTGGAGAAAGGATGACTACCTCTATATCCACGGCTCGAACGGAAGCCGCTTGATCAAGGCGCTATCCGCAGGCGCGCAAGCCTCCGTTGCCGTTACGTTGCTGGATGGCCTGGTTCTGGCCAAGTCGGCATTCAGCCACTCGATGAACTATCGATCCACGGTTGTTTACGGGCAATTTGAAGTCGTACAAGACAGCGCGGAAAAGCTCGCGGCCCTGGACGTGTTCATGGACAAGATCGCCGCAGGCCGCAACCATGAAGCACGGCCTGGCAATTCCAAGGAGATCAACGCGACCAGCGTACTGCGGATTTCTCTTGCGGAGGCGGCGGTGAAAGTCAGCGACTCCTTGCCATCCGACAAGGACGAAGATCTCGACCTTGCCGTCTGGACAGGAATCCTACCGCTGAAAACGACCCGCGGAATGCCGATCCATGCCGAAAGCGGTGAGCACATTGCCGTGCCGGACTACGTTAAAAACTGGGCCGATTGATTTTCGCGTTTCCTTCGTTATGCAGACTATCGGCTCAGCCCCGATTCGCGCGATTGACGACGAGGAGAACACCCTAGGCAGGCCGGAGCGTACGCTCCAACGGTAGCCACAGCGTGAAGCGCGTTCCCTCCGGCCCCGATACCCAAGTGGCGGTGCCGTCGATGGCCTGAGCCCGGCGCTGCTGGTTGTGGAGGCCACGTCCTTTGCCGGCGGAAGCCAGGGCGCTCTGAACATCGAAGCCCTGGCCGTTATCTTCGATGCTCACCAGCACGCCGTCCGCTTGTGCGGCCGTCTCCACCCGGATCTCGCTGGCGCGCGTGTGATGCAGGATGTTGGAGATGCTCTCCTGCACGATGCGCAGGATGTGCAGCGCGCTGGATGGGTCGAGCCACGTCAGGGTCGGCAGTCTTTGCACTTCCCAGAGCAGGGCGATGCCGGTGCCCTCCAGGCGCGGTTCCAGCCGGAAGCGCAGCGTAGCCAGCAACAGCAACAGGTCTGCCTCGACGGGTTCCATCGAGTCGATGGTGAGCTTCAGGTCGTCCAAGCAGCCCTTGAGGATGCTCGATACATCCGAATCACTGGCACCGCCCCGCTCGACGGAGCGGATGGCGCTGATCAGCGACGAGCCCAGGCCGTCGTGCATATCCTGCATCAGGCGGCGCCGCTCGTCGCTGATGGTCTGGCGTCGCTCGGCCTCGCGCAGCAGCCGGTGGCTTTCCTCCAACTCGGCTTCGCGTGCCCGCAGGCGCTGTGCGAGATTGGCATTAACCTGCTCGACCTCGAGAATGGCACTCGCGTAGCGGTGGTACATCAGATAGCCGAACATCGCGAACGTGACGGCATTCATATAGGCGCCGAGAAACCAGCCTTCCTGGCTGATCACGTTGTTGTGCATCAGCCAGTCGGACACGCCAAGCAAGGTGCACACGCCTACGCCCACTGCCAACAGCCGTGCTTCCCACGAGCGGCGCCAGGCAATCAGCACGCCCACCAGGCCGACCGTCGCGCCCATCGAAATGGCGACCGCATAGATCAACGGAACGATGACGGGCGTGTTCGGCAGCACGGGCAGCACGCCCACCACGGGTAGCGTCAGCAGCGTGATCGCTCCGGTGATGCCGACCACCGCACGGGTCAGCCACTTGAGCGGGCGCCCGTGTAGCTGACACAGAAAAAAATGGATGACCGTAATCAGCCAGAACAGGGCGTTCAGCGTCAGCCAGGCAAACCAATCATCGGTGATCGACACACTCGCGTAGTAATGCAGGTGGCCCGCGAACGAGGTTGCCGCCAGATTGAAGAAGAGCAGGTAGCCGGTTTCTTCGCGGCGCCAGAACCACACGCACAGCGCAAAGATACCCACCATCAGGAACGACGTGCTGAGCATGACCGGCAACTCGCGCTGCAACCATTGGCGCATGGTGTAGCGCCCGCGCAGCGCATCGGCTGTGCCCAGCCAGAGCGAGGCCAGGCCAACTTGTGCTGTCGGTGTGTGTTCCAGGCGGATCAGAATCTCGCCGAGCGGGGCGTCGCCGTTGCGCCTGTCCAGCTCCACCCATAGCGGGGTGAACAGGCTGTCCCATAGCGGCCCCTGCTCTTGCGCACGGTAGATCAGCCGACCATCGGCGTAGATGGCGATGGTGCCGTCGGTCCTGATGCGGCTGCCGTAGAGCACCAACGGTCCGGCTGGCAGGGACAGCCCTCGCGTGGAGAGCCGGATCCAGGTGACGCCGCCGATCGTGTTGATGGGAGCACCCGGCTGAGCCTTGGGCCGGGTGGCAGGCATGGCCTGGGGCAGTACGGTGGGTTGCCAGGCATCAGGCAGGGCACGCGTGTCTACTGTCAGTGGCGGCAGGGTCATGCCGGTTGCTTTCGTCGTCTGCCAGTCGGCGTGTGTGAGGTGCACGCTCGCGGTGGCGGGCTGAACACCATCGGCGGAGACGTACCAAATGCCAACCGCAATCAGTATCGCAATGGAAAAGAAGAGCACGGCATTGGCGAGCAGCGTCGCGGGGCGATATCTCACGACACCACCTTGCCTGGATATTGAGCGATGACGCAACACGTACGGACCGTGACGGAGGATGTCCGCATCGGCCGGTAGCCCCGATATTTTGGTCTCATGGATGGCTTTCCGCCTTGTAGGTGACTTTGAGCTTGCCGTAGATGCGCCGCGCGCAGCCGCGCACGATGAAGTGCGACAGGGCCGTCAGTTTATCGAAGTCTTATGACGGGAAGCCGTCGGCAATGACGCTAGGGTGTGCGTCGGGTCGGAGCGACCTTAGGGTGGCGCGATCCGCGGTGAGCAGAGCACGCTGGCAGAGTTACCTGGAGACGGGGGCGATTGACGTGGGCTGGCGGTTTGCCCGCCGGATCTTGGACGCCCCGGGACATGCGGGCACCGCTTAGTCGTCCAACAGCCCCAGCGTTCTGGCTTCGTAAATGGCTTCCGCTTTGGAGTTGACTTCGAGTTTGCCGTAGATGCGGCGAACGAAGCTGCGCACGGTGAAGTGGGACAACTCCATCAGACGGGCGATCTCCTGCGTCGAGAAGCCTTTGGTGATGTAGTCGAGGACTTCCTTCTCGCGCGCCGATAGCGATGGGGAGGGGGTGGCGGGTGCTGCGGGTGATTTCGGAGGGACGGTTGCGCCGGCTTGACCCTGCTGGAATCGCAGCAGGATCTGTCGGGCGATGATGGGACTGATCGGGCTGCCGCCGCTGGCGAGGCTGCGGATCTCGTCGGTCATGCGCGCGGGCGAGCTGTCCTTGAGCAGATAGCCGGCTGCCCCAGCCTCGATCGAGCGCATCACGTGCGTCTCGTCGCCAAAGTTGGAGCTGACCATGATGCTGCAGCTGGGCCACTGCCGTGCAGCCTCGCGGATGACGTCGATGCCCGAGCCATCCGGCAGGCCGAGGTCGACGAGCAGCACGTCGGCAGGCGGCCCCTGCAGCAGGGCGAGCCCCTCGGCACGCGTGCCCGCAACGCCCGCCAAGCGCATATCCGGCGCGGCCTGGATGGCCCGGCTCAGCGCTTCGGAGAAGCTGGGGTCGTCCTCGACGATCACGACGTGGATGGGGTGCGTTTCGGAGCCGGTATGGGTGGATTGCATGATGGAGCGATTGTAAAGGGGGAAGGTGATCGCCCCGTGTAGCGCATTTGTGCTACAGCAAATAGTAGGTTCCGCTCCCTATACTCGCCCCGTCTTTCTTGATAAGTATCAACACAAAACCCTTGCGGGTAGCTAGGTGGCCGTCTTCAACCAGGGCACGTGGCGCATCGCTGGAGACCATCGTTGGAACCATTTGTCGGGGAAATCAAGCTGTGCGCCTTTGCGTTCCCGCCCAGGGGCTGGGCCCTCTGTAACGGCGCGCTGGTCCGCATCAATCAGAATCGGATGCTGTACGCGTTGCTGGGCACGCAATACGGTGGCGACGGAATCGTCACCTTCGCGCTGCCGGATTTGCGCGGACGCGTCGCCGTGCATCGTGACGTAGACCATCCGCAGGGCACCGCCGGCGGGTTGGAACGGGTGACCTTGAGTGATGGGCAGGTGCCGGCGCACAACCATCCATTCAACGTGTCCAGCACGCCCGGTACCGCGATCAATATCGACACGACGCAGGATCATCTGCTGGCGGCCAGCCAGGTCTATGACGCGTCCACCCCGTCCAGCAGCAAGCCCGGTAAGCCGATCTATGCCGCTGCAACCAACCTGATCGAGCTGGGCCGCATCATGTGCGACCCCGTGGGAGCCGGGGCTGCACACGAGAACATGCAGCCTTCGCTGGTGCTCAACTACGTCATCGCTTTGGATGGCATCTACCCAATCAAGGGCTGATCATGGCTGGATGGTTTCTTGGTGAAATCAGGATGTTTGGCGGCAACGCCGCCCCGGCGGGCTGGATGATGTGCGACGGGTCGGCGCTGAACATCAACGATTACGACGAGTTGTTTGCGCTGATCGGCACAACCTATGGCAGTAGCGGTCCCAACACGTTCCGCCTGCCCGATTTGCGCGGCAGGCTGCCGGTCGGCCAGGGTGCCGCCCCTGGACTCACCCGTCGCCTCATGGGGCAGCAGGTCGGCGTGAATGGCGTCAGCCTGACCGATGCCAACCTGCCGGCGCATCTGCACGCCGTCAATGCAAGCGACAACATTGCCGATGCCGTCGCGCCCGGGCCGACGTTGACGCTGGGCACGATCAGCCAGGATCCGGCTGTGTCGCTGTTCTACGGTGCCAGCGCAGACGGCTCCACCCCGATCGCCAAGCAGGCATTCAGCAGCCAGGCATTCGGTTCGATCGGGAACGGCACGCCGCACACCAATCAGATGTGCACGTTGTCGATCAATTACATCATCGCTGTTGCAGGGATGTTCCCTTCGCAGGGTTGAAGATTCGGAGCAAAACATGGCAGATCAATTCCTTGGGGAAATCCGCATCTTCGGATTCAACTACGCGCCGGCCGACTGGGCATTCTGTGACGGCCAATTGATGCCTATCGAGCAGAACCGGAAGCTTTTTTCCGTTCTGGGCGTCACCTATGGCGGCAACGGTGTAGACAACTTCGCTCTGCCCGATCTGCGCGGCCGGGCTGCCATGGCGCCGGACGCCGGCGGCCTGAACAATCCGCAAGGTGCAGATACCGTGCAACTCTCGGCGGATCAAATGCCGGCGCATACCCATACCCTCTACGCCGACTACTTGAGGCCACACTCCAGCGCACCCGACGGCCGTCTGCCGGCACATTCGAGCGAGGCCAACAACTGCGCTTTCATTGCCACGGGCACTACCCCCGGCCCGACGATTACCCAGCTTTCGCCACTTGCAGTCGGCACCTTCGGCGAGAGCCTGCCGCATGAGAACAGACAGCCGTACCTCGGGTTGAATTTCTGCATTGCCCTGAAGGACGCGTGACCGGCCTGATCTGGAAATGCCCCATCTCTGGCCGCCAGGGTTCGCCTTGACTGTTTTTCCGCTACCGCTGAGCTCCAACCGATGACTTTTACTGCTGCGCTGTTCCGGCCTTACGTCGACACATCTTTTTCCACGCATTCGCCCGACAACCGGGAGGTTGCCTTGCTGCTGGAGTCGATCACGAACGGCGCGATGGAAAACAGCGGCTATCACAGCTTTTCGCTGTTCTTCGCCGACGAGTCCTCGGCACCGCTGCCACAAGGGGGATATAGGTTGCAGCACGCACAACTGGGGGAGCAGTTCATCTTTCTGGTGCCGATCGCCAAAACCGCCAATGGCCATCGCTACCAGGCGTGCTTCAACGTGCAGGCCTGAACCTGGGGGCGGCATTCATGCATTTTGCCAACCCCCGCTTGACTCGGCGTGCCATTGCACCCAGCGATGAGGATTTCCTGCTTCGCCTCTACGCGTCGACGCGCGAAGAAGAACTGAAGCTCACCGACTGGGACGAGGAAGAGAGGCAGCGCTTCGTACGGATGCAGTTCGCTGCTCAGCAATGCGCCTACAACAGCTACCCCAATGCGGCATTTTTCCTTCTGTTGCTGGATGGGGAGCCGATCGGGCGGGTGTACTTGCAAGACCGTGAGACGACTCTTTCGATCGTCGATCTCTCTTTGTTGCCGGCATGGCGCGGGCAGGGTATCGGCGGCGACGTGCTGAAAGAGGTATTCTCGCGGGCCGGCGTCCGGCAACAAGCAGTCCGAATTCACGTGGAAAAGCTGAACCCGGCATTGCGGCTGTATCAACGGCTGGGCTTTCGGTTGCTGGAAGACAAGGGCGTGTACCTCCTGCTGGAGCGGGGTGGGGGTAGAGCGTAGGGCAGCCACGCCTCGTAGCACGCGGGGCGTGGGCCGGTGTGTCCATTGATAACGAACGCGCCGGCCAGGCGTCGTGTCATCCAATTCAATCTAATTCAATCAAAAAGAAAGGTCGCCGGAATGGGCCACAAGGGGAAATCAAGTGCGGTAGCGCGCGGCAACGCCTGCCTATCGCTCTGGGTGCGTATCTTCGCGGCTATTTGCGCGATGTTGTTGTTTCCTGCAGCAGCCAGGGCGACCTGCACATTCACCGCGAGCGAGAACCAGGTGGGGGGCGTGGTCGTGTGGACCCCGACCCCGACGAGCGCGCCGGCCAATCTTGTTGGCTGCGATCCTAACGGCAACGGCGTTTTTAGCAATGCCGCCCTGCGCAACGACCCGATTGCGACCAGTCAGGGGGGCACGCTGACACCGACTGATCCCGCCTCCCAAGATCAATTCGCCTACACGCCCAAGGTCGGGTTTTACGGTACGGACTCGGCGACTTTCTATGCGTGGAACGGGAGCAACTATGGTCCGTATACGGTCACCATCACGGTCAGCCCTGTCATCCCGACCCTATCGTCCGTCTCGCCCTCGTCGAGTTCGGCGTCGGGCGGTATCAGCGTCACGCTCTCTGGCGCTGCGTTGACGGGTGCAACGGCTGTCCAGTTCGGCAGTGTCAACGCCCCGGCTTTTACCGTCAATTCCGATTCGTCGATTACCGCGACTGCTCCGGCGGGCACGGCCAACACCACGGTGGATATCACCGTGACCACCCCAGGTGGGACGAGCGCCGTCGGCGCGAGCGACAAATTCACCTATAACGCGCCGCCGACAGTGACGGCGGTTTCTCCCAGTGGCGGCTCGGCGGCCGGTGGCACGTCGGTCACCCTTAGCGGCGCTAATTTCACCGGGGTGACTGCGGTGAAGTTCGGTGGCGGCAACGCCGCCTCATTCACGGTCAATAGCGCGACATCGATTACCGCCACTGCGCCGGCTGGCAGCGGCACGGTTGATGTCACGGTCACGACGTCCGGGGGCGGCACGAGTGCGACCAGCGGAGCCGATCAGTTCACTTACGTGCCGGCCCCCGCGGTCAGCAGTGTTTCGCCCAGCAGTGGCCCGGTTGCTGGCGGTACGTCGGTCACGATTAGCGGCACCAACTTCACCGGCGCGACGGCGGTGAAGTTTGGCAGTACCAACGCCAGCTCGTTCACGGTCAACAGTGCAACGTCGATTACCGCCACTGCGCCTGCTGGCAGCGGTGCGGTTGATGTCACCGTCACGACGCCCGGGGGCACGAGCGCGACCAGCGGTGCCGACCAATTCACTTACGTGCCGGCCCCCGCGGTCAGCAGTGTTTCACCCAGCAGTGGCCCGGCGGCCGGTGGCACGTCGGTCACGATTGGCGGCACCAACTTCACCGGCGCGACGGCGGTGAAGTTTGGCGGCACCAACGCCAGCTCATTCACGGTCAACAGTGCAACGTCGATTACCGCAACTGCGCCGGCAGGCAGCGGTACCGTTGATGTCACCGTCACGACGTCCAATGGCACGAGCGTGACCAGCGGTGCCGACCAATTCACGTACGTGCAGCCGCCCGTCGCCGGCGCGGCGAGCGTGACGGTCGCCCACGGCAGTACCAACGATGCAGTGACGCTCAACCTCTCCGGGGGCGCGGCGACGTCGGTGGCAGTGGCGACTGCCGCGGCTCACGGTACCGCCACGGCGAGCGGCACCGGCATGACCTATACGCCCAACGCTTCCTATTCGGGCGTGGATAGCTTCACGTATACCGCGACCAACAGCGCCGGTACATCGTCGCCCGCTACAGTGACGGTAACGGTCTCCAGCGCAACGCTCAGCTACGCGCCAGCAGCACCCTCGCCCGGTGCAGTCGGTGTGGCCTACAGCCAGTCGGTGGCATCTGCCAGCGGCGGCACCGGGCCTTACACCTATGCGCTCGCCACGGGCTCGCTGCCGCCGGGTGTCACGCTGAGCAGCAATGGCACGCTCAGCGGTACCCCCATCGCTGCCGGCACCTTCACCTTTACCGTCGCGGCCACGGACAGCAGCACAGGCACGGGACCGTTCTCGGCCATCAGCGGCTCACTCAACTTGACGATATCGGCGCCGACTATCGCGCTCTCGCCCGGCACGTTGACGAGCCCGACGGTCGGCATGACTTCCTCACAGTCGGTTAGTGCCAGCGGCGGGACCGCCCCCTACACCTATGCAATCACAGCCGGCACGTTGCCTGCGGGTATGAGTCTGTCGTCAGGTGGCGTTTTGTCAGGCACGCCCACTGCCGGGGGCAACTTCAATTTCACGGTTACGGCCACCGACAGCTCCACGGGTACGGGGCCTTTTACCGGTAGCCGCAACTACACGCTCACGGTCAACGCCCCCACGCTGTCGATCACACCCGCAGCAGGTAGCCTGAGCGCGACGACCAGCGTCGCCTATAGTCAATCGTTCGCGGCCGCCAACGGTAGGGCGCCTTACACGTACGTGTTGTCCGTCAACTCCGGCACGCTGCCGACGGGCCTGTCGTTCAACGCCGCCACCGGCGTATTGTCCGGTACGCCCACCACGGCCGGCACGGTCAACTTCACGGTCAGCGGCACCGACAGCAGTACCGGCACGGGTCCCTACACCGTCTCGGCCACGTACACACTGGCCACCTCCGCGCCGACCATCACCGTGTCTCCTGCAACGTTGCCGAGCGCGAGCACGGGCATGGCGTACAGCCAAAGCGTGACGGCCAGCGGCGGCAGCGCGCCATACACCTACGCCGTGTCGAGCGGAGCGCTGCCGACAGGGCTCAGCCTCAACGCCAGCACAGGGGCGCTCGGCGGTACGCCCACGGCCGCCGGCACGTTCGGCTTCACGGTGCGCGGCACCGACGCCAACGGCTACAGCGGCACGCGCAACTACAGCCTCACCGTGGCAGCGCCCACCATCGTGTTGAGCCCGGCGACGCTGTCCAGTGCCACGGTCGGTACGGCCTACAGCCAGACGGTGACATCGAGCGGCGGCATCGCGCCCTATACCTATGCTGTCACCAGCGGCGCTTTGCCTGCGGGCATGTCGCTGGCTTCCAACGGTGTCCTGTCGGGCACGCCAACCGCAGGCGGCAGCTTCAACGTCACGATCAGCGCCACGGACAGCACCGCGGGCGCGGGCCCTTTCACCGGCAGCCAGGCCTACACGTTGACCGTCAACAGCCCCACGCTGACGATCGCGCCGACGTCCACTTCCGGGCTGACCGCCACCGCTGGCTCCAGCTATAGCCAGTCTTTCACCGCCAGCGGTGGCAGCAGTCCCTACAACTACGCGATGACGATCAATTCCGGCACGATGCCCGCCGGTCTGTCGTTCAACATGGCTACCCGTACGCTGTCGGGCACGCCGACCGCGGCCGGCACGGTCAGCTTCACCCTCACGGTCACCGACAGCAGTTCGGGCTCGGGCCCCTATGTGGCGTCCGGCACGTATACGCTGACCGTGCACGCGCCCACATTGAGTGTGGCGCCGTCCACGCTGCCGAACCCGGTCATCGGCGCGGCTTACAGCCAGACCCTCACGGCCGGCAACGGCACGGCGCCGTATACCTTCGCGATCACCGGCGGCGCGCTGCCAGCCGGCCTGTCGCTCAGCAGCACGGGCGTGCTGTCCGGCACGCCGACAGCCGGTGGCAATTTCAGCTTCACCGTCACGACAACGGATGCCAACAGCTTTACCGCTAGCCGTGCGTACAGCGTCACCATCGGTGCCGCTGCCGTTGCGCTGACTCCCGCCACCGTGCCGGGCGCGACGTTGAGCACGGCTTATAGCCAGACGCTTACCGCCAGCGGCGGCATCGGGCCATACACGTATGCCGTCACGTCCGGCGCGCTGCCGGCAGGCATGAACCTGAACAGCACCACCGGCGTCTTGAGCGGTACGCCTACCGCGACGGGCAGCAGCACGTTCACCATCCGGGCCACCGACAGCAGCACGGGCACGGGTGCGCCGTACAGCGGCACACACAGCTATACGCTCGCGGTCGGCCAGACCATCGGCGTCGCATCGCCGATGAGCGCCACCACCACGTCCGTCGCGCCCGTTACGCTGCACGCCACGGCCAATGCGATCGGCGGCCCGTTCACCGCCGTGACTATCGTCACGCAGCCGGCAAGCGGCACTGCCGTAGTCAACGGCATGGACATCGTCTACACGCCGGCGCCGACCACCTCGGGCAACGTCCCCTTCACCTTTGCGCTGGTCAACACGGCGGGCACCTCCGCACCGATCCAGGCGACGGTGACCGTCAATGCCGTGCCGATCGCCGCTTCGCAGAAGACGGCCAGCACCGCGGCGGGTCAACTCGTGAATGTGAGCCTCACCGACGGTGCGAGCGGCGGCCCGTTCACCGGCGCGACGATCGTGTCGGTCACGCCCGCCAACGCCGGCACGGCTACCATCGTGCAGCAGTCCGCGCAAGGAACGGGAGTGGCCAAGGCGATGATGGTGGCCGGTCCGGATTATCTGCTCAGCTTCACGCCCGCAGCGACCTTCAGCGGCACGGCCACGATCACATACACACTGTCGAACGCCGTCGCTACTTCGGCGGCGGCCGCGATCCAGGTCAGCGTCATGCCGCGCAAGGATCCGTCCACCGATCCTGACGTCACGGGCCTCATCAACGCGCAGATCCAGGCCGCACAGCGCTTCGCCACCGCGCAGATCGGCAACTACAACCAGCGCTTGGAGGCGCTGCACGGCACCGGACGCGCACCATCCGGCAACGGCATCACGGTGGCCATGCCGAACTCGCGCGGCGAGGCACAGGTGCGCTGCCAGGATGTCTTCGATGTGACCGCTCGCGACGCCTGCCTGCGTGGCGACAGCACGGCCGGGAAACCGGCGCTCGCGCGTGGCACACGCAATGCGGACAACGCCGACAGCAAAGGCGCCGCGGGTGCCGGCCTCGATCGGCCCGGTGCTGACGCCGCTGGTGCCAACCAGTCTGATGTCGCCTTCTGGAGTGCCGGGACGCTCGATTTCGGTTTCGCCAACACCGGCACGCAGCGCGCAGGCTTTCGCTTTACCACGGGCGGCATCACGGCGGGCGCGGACTACCGCGTGTCGGACCAGTTCTCGATCGGCGCTGGCTTCGGCTATGGGCACGACTCCACCGACATCGGCAGCGCCGGTACCAAAAGCATGGGCGACAGCTACAGCGTCGCGCTGTACGGCAGCTATCGCCCGATGCCCACGCTGTTCGTCGATGGTGTGGCGGGTTTCGGCACGCTCAGCTTCGACTCGCGCCGCTGGGTGAGTGACGCCAACGATTTTGCTACCGGCAATCGCAACGGCCGCCAGGTATTCGCGTCGTTGTCCGCTGGCTATGAGCGCCGCGACAGCACCTGGCTGATCTCGCCGTACGGGCGCTTGTCGGTGTCGGAATCGACGCTCGATCAGTTCTCCGAAACAGGCGCGGGCCTGAACGCGCTGACTTACTTCGCGCAGACGGTCACCACCGTATCCGGCACGCTCGGCTTGCGCAGCGAGCTTGAGCAGAAGACCCGATGGGGCACCTTCCTGCCGTACGCGCGCGTGGAATACCAGCATGACTTCAACGGCCAGAGCAACGCGGGGCTTGCTTATGCGGATCTCGCCTCGTTCGGCCCCGCCTACACCGTGAGCGGCAGCCCATACGGCCGCGACAGCATGCAGATCGGCGTGGGCACCAAGTTCCGGACGGGCGTGTTCACCTTCGGGCTGGACTACAGCGTGATGTTCGGCATGGGTGGTTTGCAGCAGGGCGTGCGATTGACTTTTGGGGGGCCGTTTTAAGGCCGCGCCCTGGCAAATAGGGTAGGGGATGCCTCGCGGGCATCCCTGCCCACAGATATTGTTTGTTTAGTAGTCCGTATTTTTACCTTCGCCACGTCGGAGACTCTCAATGGCCATTCAAATCGAGCTGACCCCGCAATTCGAGCCGCTGCGCATGAACGCGGAATGCGCGCTTCCTGGAGAAAAGCCGTTCGACCCCGTCGTCGCCCAGTCGGGCAGCACGCTCGTCGCGGGCGGATCGCGTGCGATCGCGATATTCGCGCTGCAAGGTCGACCATCCGTGCTGCGAACCATCCCCTCACGGCTTGAAAACGGCATTGCCGGCTTTTGCGTCAACCATTCCGAGCTTTACGTTCAAGACGGCCCCGTACTTGCTGCCTGGTCCCTGACCAGCCAGAAGATGTCTGCCGCGCGCAATCTTTCGACGGGGCAGGTTTGGTGGCGGGACGAGGACGCGACGCAGGAGGTGCCACCGGACGAGTTCTATGCTTTCTCCGATGAAGATGCACCGCTTTACGCCAAGCTGACGGCGGCGCGTAACCGGCATGCGTGGGCGACGGTGTTGGAAGACCTCGAGCAACACGTCGCAATGGGCAATGCACAGGCCAATGCCGCGCAAACGGCCGATAGGGTGCGCGGACTGCTCAAGGCCGACGGCGACACTGAACAGGTCGTGGCCGAAACAAGGGCCGAGCTCGAGCGGACACTCAAATCGGTGTCCAAGATCGTTTATTCCGCACCGGTGGTCCGCAAGGAGCAACGTTATGGCGTGGCTGGGGCCATGCTGTTTTCGCTCGGATTGGACGGCACCGTGTATGCCATGGATGTCGAACTGCGATCGCTCTCACCCGTCAACCGCGGCCTGATGCCTCTGCGTGCCGAACTTGCAGTCGGGGAATGGACAGACGCGTCGAATGCCTACTCATGCCGCTTGTACTACGTGACCGATGATGGCGGCATTGCTGTTCTCGACGGGGCCACGCCGAACCTCGATCAGCGAACAGGTTGGCCCGGCAAGGGAAAACCGGCTGCGGACAAGGTGCTGCCTCTCTCGGGCCACGGAAAATGGCTGATGGGCGGTGGCCTCTTCGGCGCGGACTTTTTCGTGACCGAGGCCAACTCGTCGGCCTCGCTGGCGCAAATCGTCGCCGCGCCCCCCGGGGGCTGGGTGAGCTACGAAGTCGATGAAGAGAAAAAGTTCGTCCTGCTCTCGAACGGCACTTCCACCCGCCTGCATGCCTACGACGCCAGTGCGATTCAAAGAGACCGGTGGCAATTGCGTCAAAACTCGCTCCCGGTGCAGGTCGGATTCCTGCCTACCGGGGCGAGTGACGCGCCGCAGGCCGTCGTGGAAATCGATGCCTTCCAATCGAATGACGCACCGCTCGGCTTACGCGTCCTGCTCGCCAACTCCGTCGACGTCAGTTCCGAAGCTCGTCCTTCCGGGTATCCGCCGCCCGCTGTCGTACTTGCGACGGGCACGATCAAAGATGGGGCAGCCGGCACGTTTCCCATCCGGTGGATACGCAGTCGTCCCACGTTGGCCGGTGAGCACCTGTATTGCATGGTTCGCACCACCCGCCCGCAGGCGCCGCGGGCGCTCGTGGGCAGCGCCGAACAACTGGGTGCGCATTCCGATCACTCACTTTCTGCGATCCCGCAGCAGGTGGAGGCGTTGACGCAAAGCGGCATGCTCCGCGCGGAGCACCTGCCGGCACCGCAGGCCGTCGATCGATCCGAGGATGCACTGGCCAAGTTCGTCTTCCATGCCGACAAGCTGCGAGAGCTTCGCGCGTCAGCCACTCAAGCGTTGAAAGAGATGGTGCCGCGCACGATTCCGGTCCGGGTCAAAGTCGAGTTGATATGGACGGAGGGAAGCGACGGATTCATCTACACCCCCGTGACCGAACCCACGGTACCCCTGCGCGGCGAGCACCTGAAGCTCAAGCTGGCGTCGGGTGGTGAAAGAGACATCTGGACCGACGAGAACGGTGTGGCCACGATCGATGCGACCGTTCTCGACGGGGCATCCCAGCGCTGCCAGGCGACCGTGCATTTCCGCTCCCTCAATGATTTGGCTCAGCGCCTCAAGGACAGGCGCAGCGGCGGCGGCCGCTTCGGCCGCACCTATACGAGCGCATCGGCCAGCTGCAATTCGGTCACGCTCGACAAGGGCACGACGCCGGTCATCACCGTCGAAGTGTCCGCCACCTACCGGAGCGGCAGGTAGCGCTGGATTGCCGGCCCTCCACTGGGGGCACGTAACACCTAACACAGGGGAAAAATCTCATGAGCGAAATGTTCGAAGACATGCTGAGCGCTGAAGTCCTGACCCCGACCTGGACATACGAGGCGCAATTCGGGCCGTTGACTTCACCGTTGGCGTGTGCCGGCGATAAGCTGATCGGCGTCGCCGACAGCACGGTATTCGCGATCGACATCCACAATGGGCAACTCGCCTGCACCCCGAAAGAGGGGAAGGGCGGCTGGGTCTTTCAACTCCAGGACCGCTACGGCGCCGCGCCGCGCGTGACGGCCTGCGACGGCGTCGTGTATCTGATGGATGGTGAAAAACTCCTCGCCCTACGCTTGGCCGATGCCTCGCCGTTGCCGAACTGGACGGCGCCAAAACTGGGCAGGGCAAGCTCGTTGATCGCCCATCGCGGCGTGGTGATGGCTGTCTACCTCGACCCGAAGAAGGGCGCTTCGAAGGTCGCGGGCTTCGTCGCCGCTACCGGGGCGAAAGCCTTCGAACCAGTCGAAATCTCGCGCAGAAGCGCAGGGCCGGCAGGCTACGGGGAGGACGCCGTGTTCTTCGCCGCCGGCGACAAACTGCACGGCGTCAACCTGCGTTCGGGCGATGCGCGTTGGACTTTCGCTCTGGAAGACGACAAGATCACCGACGTCGTCGCCCCATGCGCTGCAAAGAGCGTCGTGCTGGCCTCGGGACGCTGCCTTTACGGCATCGACATCAACAACGGCACGAAGCGCTTCAGGATCGAACCGAGCGCAGCGGGTCATGCTGTCTGGCATACGCCAGCGATTCATGTGCCATCGACGGTGCACTCGGCTACCAAGGCCGTCAACCTGCGGGCGGCGCGACCCCAGGCCAGCGCACAGGGCCTGCTGCGAGCCGACGCCGAAGCTGACGCGCAAGCCGCCAACCTGTCGGCCGGCTTCGCTGTCGCGACCAATTCGCAGGGCGACCTGATCTGCCTGTCCCTGGCCGATGGCGGCATCCGGTGGAGCCGCAAGCTGAACTCGCCCGGCGAGCCGAACATCATCGACGGCGTCGTCCACATCAAGACCCACGAAGGCCGTCAACTCGAACGCTTCAAGGTCGAAAACGGCAATGCGGCCGGCGTCGCCTATACGCTGCCGAGTCTGCCCAGCACGCAGCCGGCCGTCATCACCAACGGCACGTTGTTCTTGCCGGACGAAGCCGGCAACATCGCCGCGCGGCCCTACTCCGCCACACAGGCGGCTGCCTACTTCGACGGCGCCGCGTCGATGATCGACATCCGGCCCGACGGTGACCAGTTCGACTTCGGCGAACGCAACTTCACCGTCGAGGCCTGGTTTCGCAGCAGCGCCGGCGGCGAAATCCTGTGCGGCTACCCGACGACGAAGGATTCGAATGCTCACGGCTTCCGGCTCAACCTTGCCCCGGACGGCCAGATTCGTGTCGGGATATTTTCCACTGACGGCAAGCGCCACAGCATGGGCAGGACCAATGCCACCGGAGCATGCGACGGTCATTGGCATCACGTCGCGCTGGTGCGGCGCGCCGACACCTACCTCATCGTGCTCGACGGCATTGCACAGGAAGTGCGACTGCCCGACATCGAAGGCGCTGAGCGCTTGTCGATCGGCGGTCACGCGGCCATTGCCATCGGTGCCTTCGTGCCCGAGCAGGGCGCCAAAGCGAGTGGCTTCTTCTCCGGGCTGATTCGCGAAGTCAGGTTGTGGAAGTGCGCGATGGAAGCCGCGTTGATCGAAACCAACCGCAAGACCGCGTTGTCGGGGGCGGAGCCGCAGTTGCTCGGCCTGTGGCGCCTGGACGAAGTGCATTCGCCGGGTGACAAGCAACCGGTCCAGCCGCACAACGCGGTGAGCCGCCATCGTATCCGAGCGCAGTTCATCAACCGTGCCTCGCGTCCGAGCGATCTGATGATGGATCGCTCGGCCTTTCCGTATCTGCTGCGTGAATCGGCGAAGCAATGGCCGTATGCCAATACCTGGGGTGCACGCGGGCAATCGCAGGTCGTCGGCTCGCCGGCTTTGTCCACGAACGGCGTCGTGGCTTTCTCGACCGGCAACGTGCTTTACGCGGTCGGTGCGCAGGACGGCCGGCGCAAATGGTCGATGGACATCGCGAGCCGCACATCCGACCCGGTGGCCGAGGGCGGCGGTTTCCTGCTGTTGACGCAGGACGATTCCCTGATCCACATCGACGCGAGAAGCGGCGCGAAAATCCAAGTGCCGGCATTCGCGGGCATGCGCCACAACCATGACGAGGCCTTGCCAGCACCGGCAACCGACCCGAACTATATCGCGGCAGCGACAGGGGGCGGGCGTGCGTCCGTCGTCATTTGCACGCGCGATGCGGATGCCGGCATCGAAATCTCGCTCCCCGGCACGCCCGTCCGCTTGGCCTTCTGCAACGCGGGCCTGCTGGTGCTGACGCAAGCGGACGGCAACTTCACGCTGCATCTGGTCGACTGCAAGACGGGGAAGGTGAACGGACGGCGGCGTATCGCAGCAGACGCATTCTGCGCCGCAGGTTCGTGGATTTTCGCCGTGGCCGACGGTGCCGTGCAGAAGCTCGCTGCCGCCGACATCGGGGGGGCGCCTCTGACCGTCTCGGCTGAACTGGGCTGCGCCGCCACTGGACTTGCGGCATCGCTCGACGACGACTTGCTCGCGATCGGCACGGAAGCCGGCAAGGTACTCGGATTCAGCCTGAGCGAACTTGCGCCGGCCTGGAGTACCGCGCTTCCGATCGGGCGCACGGGTGGCGCGTGGAACGCAATCAACCGGCCTGTGTTCGATCAAGCCTCGCGCATCATCTGCACCACGAGCAGCGGCACGATTGCCGCGCTCTCCGGTGAGACCGGCAGCCTGCTTGGCCTGTACCACGCCGAGAACGGTGCGATCGGCACGCCGGCCGTCTATGCCGGCACGGTGTACACGGGATGCCGCGACACCATTGCCAACGCGCTCGATTTCGAACTCGATGGCGCGATGCACAGCATCGTGTTCGGCGACACCATGGCGCTGCGCCTGAATCTCGACCGCCACGGCAATCCGATTGCCGACGGTAAGCAACACGCCGTGATCGACACGAACACCGAGGGCGCGACGCTGCATCTGATGGAAGTGCATCAGAGCTGCGTCGAAGCGTGGGTCAACGTCCCTCGATTGACGGAGGATGCCGCTGCGCGCGTCGGCGGTGGCATAGTCGGCATCGTGCCGACCGAGGAGTCCGGCTTCGACATCAACCTCTGGATGGAGTCCGATGGCACGGTGCATTACGCCTCGCGCGCCAAGGAAGAGGGGGGCTGGAGCGGCGTACACGTGAAGGCCGCGACCAAGATCACCGATGGCCGCTGGCACCACCTCGCCGTATCACGCCGCCTGGCCCTACCGAGCGAGAAAGCGGGGGCACCCGATCACATCATTCTCTATGTCGACGGTGTGGCGGTGCCGGTCGAACACTTGTCCGCGCCTGCCTCGCCACGCGTTGCCGCATCGGGTCTGAAGGCCTATGTCGGTGCGACCGTGGCCGAGGATCTCGGCGCGGCAAGGCCGTTCTGCGGCATGATCGCCGAGGTACGCGTATGGGATACCTATCGGGCAGCGCCGGAAATCGCTTCGCGCATGCAGGTCAAGCTGCGCGGCGACGAACCCGATCTATTGGCCTACTGGAATTTCGATTACCAAGCCGTGCACGATTCCGCCTTGCAAGGGCATAGCGGACAGCTGGCGCAGGCGCCTACCGCCGCCGCACCGGCATGGTGGCTGACCGACTTGCCGTTCAGCGTGCCGAACTACCCGCACATTACGACCGCGGCGTCCGTGTCGCAGGTCGAGGCGGACGGCACTCCCCTCTACGCGCTGACCGCCAAGGTGTGCGCCGCCGACGGCAGCGGCATGGCCGGCAAACGCGTCGAAATGTGGTACATCCTGCGCAAGCCTGGCGACCCGGCTTCGATTTGGATCAACGGCACCGAAGTGCAGGGCGTCAAACCGGGCACGGAGCCTGATCCGGTCCTGCTGGCCGCCAAAGCTGCCCGGGTCTTTTCCGCCGTGACGGGCGCGGACGGCACGCTGAAGTTGACCGTGGCCTCGTCGCAGCGTGGCCACGGTCCTTCGCTCGACCTGTGGACCTCGTTCATGCCGGTCAATGAGCGGTTCCACGTCAACGTTCTGATCGACAATCAGAAGCTCGCCAAGCCCGCGCCGCCGACGCTGACGGCGCAGGCCAAGCTGCTCCAGGACTACCACTACACCCGGGGCGACAAGGTCGACCACAAAAAGGACCGCTCCACGTGGCGCATCGTCCTGCGCGCACGCGAATCCAACGACATGATCCGGCCGCGCGAGCCGATTACCCTGTGGGCATCGACGACGGCGACGATCGAGGTCAACGGTGCGCGGCACACGGTCAACAGCGAACGCTCCGTCACGCTGGATGCCGAGCTGAACGGCGAAATGACCGTAGTCATGGAGGCGAACGAATTGACCGCGCCGACGCTCTATGCGCGCGCCGGCTTCATGCACCGGAACGACCGCATCGTCATCCACGCCGATCAGGATGCGCAGCAGCAGCTCTCGGCCATCAAAGCCGAGGACATGACCCGCGCACGCGTGACCAACTGGAAGCGCCCCGAAGATGGCGGAAAGGACGATAAAGGCGAGACGCTTCTGAACCGCGAGCATCACGCGCATGCCGGCGACATTTCGCAAGCGGTGCGGCAGGTGGCTTCGTCGGTCAAGGCCGAGGATGATCACACGATGCTGCGCAACCGCATCTCGCCCGCGCGTCGCAAGCTGGCGCAGATGCGCGCGGCGGAAAACGGCGAGGACGTCGCGCTTCTGATGGCCGGCGAGAACGGCACGATGCAGCAGCCGCGCATTGCGGCCATGCGCCAGGAGGAGGCGGGTGCGCAAACCGACCGCGTCGCGCTCTTGCGCACGATGGCTGGCACGCCGCGCATCGCACCGGCCAACCCCGATGCTTTCCGCGGTTCGTTGGGCGGTGCGATGGGCTTCGTCATCGAAGCCGGCGGAACGGAAGGATTCAGCTATCGCCCCCTTTACACCGAGGAAGAGGTCGAGCGCGCGCGCGATGTGCCGACTCCTGTGCTCCATGCCCCAGCGTTGCTGGGCAATATATTCGACGACATGTGGTCCGGCATCAAGGACACGGCAACCAACATCTATGACGGCGCGAAGAGCATCGTCGTCAGTGTCGGCGAGGCCGTCCAGATCGCCGTCACCAAGATGGTCAACGGCATCAAGCGGGTCGTGCATGCGGTCGTCGCGACGGTCCAGGATGCCTTGAAAGCGGTGGCCGGCTTTTTCGAGCAGATAGCGGTCGCGATCAAGAAGGTCATCGCATTCCTGCGCGCGCTGTTCGACTGGGGTGCCATTCTCGAGGCGCAACGCTATTTCCGCGACTTGCTGCGCGACGCCTTCAAGATGCAAAGCAAGACGCTCAAGGACAAGGCGCTTCTCAAGAAAGTCCTCGGCGTGGCCACAGGCAACCCGCCGCCGGTTCCGGCCGGCAAGGGCAGCCTGAACGGCGCCGCGCGCGAGGGTGGCGGGCGAGACTCGCCCGTGATCGCCGGCTCCGACGGCGTACAGGCGAATTCGATGTTCGAGAAAACGCGAACTGGCGAGATTAGTTCAAGCCAGAGCAATCCCAAGGGAGTGGAACTGACCGCCCCGGGCGGCGATCCGGTTGCCGGGATCGAGAACCTGTTGATCGGGTTGGCGGGCTCGGTGCTCGACCTTTCACCGGGCGACCTGATCGCACAGGTGAAGAAGGCCGTTTCAGGCGGCATGAGCGCCATTGCAGACCAGCTGGCCGATACCTGCAGCACCATGGCCGAGGCGATGGACGCCATCATCGCCATCCTGGACACGACGATTTACATCCCGTTCGTCAGCGAACTGTACAAGTGGATAACCGGCGAGGATCTGTCGCTCTTGAGCCTGCTCTGCCTCGGGTTGGGCGTTTTCTTCAATACGCTGTACGCCTTCGTCACCCTTCTGGTCGACGGCGAGGCGCGTACCTTCATCAGCGATGCCAAGGCGAATTCGCAAGGAGGCAAGCGAAAGGAAATTGCCGGCCCTGAGACCATGCTGTTGCACGGGGATACGACTGGGGAAGAGGGGAGCATGGAGCGGGCCGCTGTCGTGCCGAGCACCCCCAAGGTCTGGGAAATCGTCTACATGGGGGCACGCGCACTGACCGTGGTATGCGACACGTTGGCCGACGCGCAGTACTACGACACGGCTAATACGCGCAAGGGACGGCAAACCAACTTCGACCGGGTGTATTTGGCCAAGGTGGGCATCTTCCAAGGCATCTTCAGCGCGGTCGCCGCCGGCGTCTTCACGTTCGAATCCCAGCCTGCCTATCATGCCAGACTGAAGGCGGCGTTGGGCGATCAACGCGAGGTGGCCACCCGGATCGAAAGCTTGGTTTACCTGACCTTCAGCATCTTGATGGCCAAGAGCGTGGTCAAAATCGTGACGGGGGCGCTCACCTGGAGTGACGGCGGCGTGGAAGCCATCGATACTTCGACACGATTCGGCAAGATGAAGAAGTTTGTCAAGGATAAGGAATACCTGGTCATGGTCGGGCTGGCGACGGCAAGCATGGAGGCGATCATCGTCTCCCTCCTCCTTTACCACGACGCCGTGGAGAGAGGCTTGCTCAAGAAACTGGAAGGAAAGACGGCCCCCCCGGCATACAGAGACCTTCGCGAAGAATTCGTGTGGCTCACCTTTCGCGACATCGTCAGCCTCGTTCCGCTTCTGTTCGAATTTCTCTATACGAAGGAAGGGGTAAAGATATGGGGGGGCAAGCCGATATCGAGCACGCTTTATATCTCCTCCATGCTGACTCGGTTAGCCGCCAATGTCGCGTCGATCGCGCTGCACGGCGTCGGGGTCTTCAAGTACGGGGACCCGAAGTGACTTTCGCTCCGCTGCGCAAGTCATGATGGTGACGGGGGCGCAGGGCGTGTCTCGCTACGGCGACACGGTCTGCTAGCCGTTCGAGCCATCCGTCAACACAAACCGTAAAGATCGGCCCCGCCTTTGGGCGGGGTCTTTTTTCGTGTGCGCCGCGCAGGGCGAGGCGATGCAGTGGTCGAGTGGTCATGGCTTCGTCGTGTGAATGGATTCGATGTGTGCTCCAGCCGATTATGGTTTGTCCTGGCGTATCCATTTACCCGATTGACGAAAAGCAAGGCATTTCCGGGCGAAACCGAGAAATTTCTCACTTCACCATCACTTAATTCGTTCTGCAGAATATCGATGCCCGGCTTGCGTGCGTGACTGGCAGACCATCCAGCCCAGCCCGGCAGTTCCGATCCAGGTATCGCCACTACCACCCAACTCCCTGTTTTTTATCGTCTTTTTACCTATCCGCCGGTGCCGCGCCGCCACCGTGCATGGCATAATCGACCGAACCGGGATTGCCCGATGACATGATCACCCCGCATACCATGCCAAAGACTCTCTACGACAAGCTCTGGGATTCGCACGTCGTCCACACCGAAGAGGACGGCACCGCGCTGCTGTACATCGATCGTCAATTGCTGCATGAAGTCACGAGCCCGCAGGCGTTCGAAGGGCTCAAGCTGCACGCGCGCCCCGTCTGGCGCATCAGCGCGAACCTCGCCGTGTCGGACCACAACGTGCCGACCACCGATCGCAGCCACGGCATTGCCGATCCCATTTCGAAGCTGCAGGTCGATACACTCGACGCGAACTGCGACGCCTACGGCATCACGCAGTTCAAGATGAACGATCAGCGTCAAGGCATCGTTCATATCATCGGCCCCGAACAGGGTGCGACGCTGCCCGGCATGACGATCGTCTGCGGCGATTCGCATACGTCGACGCACGGCGCGTTCGGCGCGCTCGCGCATGGCATCGGCACGTCGGAAGTCGAGCATGTGCTGGCCACGCAAACACTTCTGCAGAAGAAGAGCAAGAACCTGCTCGTGAAGGTCGATGGCCACCTCCCGCGCGGCTGCACCGCCAAGGACATCGTGCTCGCGATCATCGGCAAGATCGGCACGGCCGGCGGCACCGGCTATGCGATCGAATTCGGTGGTTCGGCGATCCGCGCGTTGTCGATGGAAGGCCGGATGACCGTCTGCAACATGGCGATCGAAGCGGGCGCGCGCGCCGGCATGGTCGCCGTCGACGACACGACGATCGAATATCTGAAGGGCCGCCCGTATTCGCCGCAAGGCGCCGAGTGGGACATCGCCGTGGAGTACTGGCGCACGTTCAAGTCGGACGAAGGTGCGACGTTCGATCGCGTAGTCGAGCTGAATGCAGCCGAGATCATGCCGCAGGTGACCTGGGGCACGTCGCCCGAGATGGTCACGTCGATCGATGGCCGTGTGCCCGACCCCGAGCACGAGAAGGATCCCGTCAAGCGCGACGCGATGGAGCGCGCACTGCAATACATGGCGCTCGAGCCGAACGTGCCGATCGAGTCGATCAACGTCGACAAGGTCTTCATCGGCTCGTGCACGAACGCGCGCATCGAAGACCTGCGTTCGGCCGCCTATGTCGTGAAGAAGCTGGGCCGCCGCGTCGCGTCGAACATCCGGCTCGCGATGGTCGTGCCGGGCTCGGGGCTCGTCAAGGCGCAAGCGGAGCGCGAAGGGCTCGATCAGATCTTCCGCGAAGCCGGTTTCGAATGGCGTGAGCCCGGCTGCTCGATGTGTCTGGCGATGAACGCGGACCGGCTCGATCCGGGCGAACGCTGTGCCTCCACGTCGAACCGCAATTTCGAAGGCCGCCAGGGCGCAGGGGGGCGTACGCACCTCGTCAGCCCGGCGATGGCGGCGGCGGCGGCTATCGAGGGGCATTTCGTCGATATTCGTAAGTTGGGGTAAGGCGATGAAAGCGAAGAAGTTTTGGTGTCGCGCAGCACTGATCGCAATCGCCGGCGCATTGCTGGGTCTGGCAGGCTGCAACACGATGGCCGGCTTCGGTCAGGACATGAGCGAAGCAGGTCACGCCATCAAGAAGGCCGCGGAGTAACTCGGACATGGATAAATTCGTCGTACATACGGGCTTGGTTGCGCCCCTCGATCGCGAAAACGTCGATACGGACGCGATCATTCCGAAGCAGTTTCTGAAGTCGATCAAGCGCACGGGCTTCGGCCCGAACCTGTTCGACGAGTGGCGTTACCTCGACCACGGCGAGCCGGGGCAGGACAATTCGCGCCGCCCGCTGAACCCCGACTTCGTGCTCAACCAGCCGCGCTATCAAGGTGCGTCGGTGCTGGTGGCTCGCAAGAACTTCGGCTGCGGCAGCTCGCGCGAGCATGCGCCGTGGGCGCTGCAGCAGTACGGCTTTCGCGCGCTGATCGCGCCGAGCTTTGCCGACATCTTCTTCAACAACTGCTTCAAGAACGGCTTGCTGCCGATCGTGTTGACCGAGCAGCAGGTCGATCATCTGTTCAACGAAACGTACGCGTTCAACGGCTACCAGCTGACGATCGATCTGGCCGCGCAAGTCGTGCGCACGCCGGACGGGCGCGAATACGCGTTCGAAGTCGACGCGTTCCGCAAGTACTGCTTGCTGAACGGCTTGGACGAGATCGGCCTCACGCTGCAACAGGCGGACAAGATCCGCGCCTTCGAAGCCGAACGGCTCGCGAAGCAGCCGTGGCTTGGCCATCGTTTGATCGGCTGACGCGCTTCGTTTCCATCGGCTTACTACCCGAACAACCTCCTGCATAGGACACCCGAAGAATGAAGATTGCAGTGCTGCCCGGCGACGGCATCGGCCCGGAAATCGTCAAGGAAGCGGTCAAGGTGCTTGGCGCGCTTGATGAGAAGTTCGAACTCGAAGAAGCGCCGGTTGGCGGTGCGGGCTACGAAGCGAAGGGTCATCCGCTGCCCGATTCGACGCTTGCGCTGGCGAAGGAGTCCGATGCGATCCTGTTCGGCGCCGTCGGCGACTGGAAGTACGACTCGCTCGAGCGCGCGCTGCGCCCCGAGCAAGCCATTCTCGGCTTGCGCAAACATCTGCAGCTGTTCGCGAACCTCCGTCCCGCGATCTGCTATCCGCAGCTGACGGGCGCGTCGTCGCTGAAGCCTGAAATCGTCTCTGGCCTCGATATCCTGATCGTGCGCGAGCTCAATGGCGACATCTACTTCGGCGCGCCGCGTGGCGTCCGCCAAGCGCCAGACGGCCTGTTCGAAGGCGCTCGCGAAGGGTTCGACACGATGCGCTATTCGGAGCCCGAAGTGCGCCGCATCGCGCACGTCGCGTTCCAGGCGGCGCAAAAGCGCGACAAGAGGCTCACGTCGGTGGACAAGGCCAACGTGCTCGAGACGTCGCAGTTCTGGCGCGACGTGATGATCGACGTGGCGAAGGAATATCCGGACGTCGAGCTGTCGCATATGTACGTCGACAACGCGGCGATGCAACTCGTGAAGGCGCCGAAGGCGTTCGACGTGATCGTGACCGGCAACATGTTCGGCGACATCCTCTCGGATGAGGCGGCCATGCTGACGGGCTCGATCGGCATGCTGCCGTCGGCCTCGCTCGACAAGAACAACAAGGGGCTGTACGAGCCGTCGCACGGTTCGGCACCCGACATCGCGGGCAAGGGCATTGCCAATCCGCTCGCGACGATTCTGTCGGCCGCGATGATGCTGCGCTATTCGCTGAACAAGGCCGAGCAGGCCGATCGCATCGAAAAGGCCGTGCAAAAGGTGCTCGAGGCGGGCTACCGCACGGGCGACATCGCCACGCCGGGCTGCCGTCAGGTCGGCACGGTCGAGATGGGCGACGCGGTGCGCGCGGCACTCTAAGCGCTTCCCGCTTTGCGAACCGGGCGGACGAGTCTCCGCCCGGTTCGCATGAGAAGTGGGCATACGGGCCCCATTTCTCGTTGAATTTCCTGTTGAAACCCCGCGGCTATGCAAGCCGCCGGAAAAGCTTTTTCGTGTAGACTGTGCCGATGGCGCGAATCCCTCAAATCTCCTCGATTGCTAACCTTCACGGCGAAACGGCCCGTGCGGGTGGGTTCGCCATTACCGGTACGATCGGCACGGCCGATGCGGCCGGCATCGCCATGATTAAAACGATTACCCCCAAAACGATCACGAAACGCTGATCGTCCGTCGTGCCCGCTCATCTTCCCCGCGCGGTCACGCAGGGCAAGGTTGCGGGGAAGCGTCCACTCCAAGGGTTAGTCATGAACGTAGGTCTCGTAGGTTGGCGCGGTATGGTCGGCAGCGTCCTCATGCAGCGCATGCAGCAGGAAGGCGATTTCGATCTGATCGAACCGGTGTTTTTCAGCACCAGCAACGCGGGCGGCAATGCGCCGTCATTCGCCAAAAACGAGACCAAGCTCAAAGATGCGTCGAACATCGACGAGCTCAAGAAGTGCGACGTCATCATCACGTGCCAAGGCGGCGATTACACGAACGACGTCTTTCCGAAGCTGCGCGCGGCGGGCTGGAACGGCTACTGGATCGACGCGGCCTCGTCGCTGCGCATGAAGGACGACGCGGTCATCGTGCTCGATCCGGTCAACCTCGACGTGATCAAGGATGCGCTCGTCAAGGGGACCAAGAACTTCATCGGCGGCAACTGCACGGTCAGCTTGATGCTGATGGCGCTGGGCGGCCTGTTCCGCGAGAACCTCGTCGACTGGATCACGGCCATGACGTATCAGGCCGCCTCGGGCGCCGGTGCGCAGAACATGCGTGAACTGCTCTCGCAGATGGGTGCGCTGCACGGCGCGGTGAAGGAGCAACTGGCCGATCCGTCGTCGGCGATCCTCGACATCGACCGTCGCGTGCTCGCCGCCATGAACGGCGATGTCATGCCGACCGAGCATTTCGGTGTGCCGCTGGCCGGCTCGCTGATTCCCTGGATCGACAAGGATCTCGGCAACGGTATGTCGAAGGAAGAATGGAAGGGCGGCGCCGAAGCGAACAAGATCCTCGGCAAGCCGGCGATGGGCGAGGCCGGTTCGATTCCCGTCGACGGGCTGTGCGTGCGGATCGGCGCCATGCGCTGCCACTCGCAGGCACTCACGATCAAGCTCAAGAAGGACGTGCCGCTCGACGAAGTCAACAGCATGCTCGCGTCGGCCAACGATTGGGTGAAGGTCGTGCCGAACGAGCGCGAAGCGTCGATGCAACAACTGTCGCCGGCCGTCGTGACGGGCACGCTGTCGGTGCCGGTCGGCCGTCTGCGCAAGCTCGCGATGGGCGGCGAGTATCTGTCGGCATTCACGGTCGGCGATCAGCTGCTGTGGGGCGCGGCCGAGCCGCTGCGCCGCATGCTGCGCATCCTGCTCGACAAGTAGCGTAAACTACGCGCTTACGACGCGTGGAAAACCCCCAAAGGCGTCGCGTTATCGCGGCGCCTTTTTCTTTGCTGCTCCGAATCTTGCATTTGCCCAAACGCCATTCAGGGCCGCGCCTCGATGCGCGGAACACCTCCATGACAGTACGTTCGACGTCCCGTGCCGGCGCACGGCGCGCCGGTGCATCAATCTCGCATGGCCAACAAGCGCTGCGGCTGGTTGCCGCTATCGCGCTGGCCGGCAGCGTGTTTGCAGCGCCTGGCGTATCGGCCGCGCCTGCGGCAAGCGCCGTAGCTGTACCGGCTGCTTCGACAGCGGCTTCGGCCCCAGCAGCGGTTGCGTCGGCGGCGACGCAGTACACGGTCAAGCCCGGCCAGTCGCTCAACGACGTGGCCGTGGACATGACGCAGTCGCACGACCGCACTGTGCTCGCACGTGCCGCGAAGTCCATCTTCGATGCCAATCCAGCGGCGTTCATGAAAGGCGATCCGAGCCGGATGAGAGTCGGCGCGCTGCTGAACGTGCCGGCGCTCGACACGTCGGGCAACGCCGTCAAGGCGGCGTCGGGCACGGTGGCTGCGCCGGCGTCCGGCGCCTCGGCGGGGGTGGCGGCTAGCAGTAGCAGTACGGCTCCGGTTGTCGCGCCGCCGAGCCATGCGAATATGCCGACGGGCGGGGCTTCCATTCCTGGCGGTGCCGCTAAGGGCGCAGCCGCTGCCGCGGTCGCCCCGGCATCGCATCCTCAGACGAACGCTGCCGCGTCGGCAGGTGTCCAAGCGCCCGCGGGCGCGAGCAGCGGACACGTGTGGAGCGGCGTCATTCAACAGGCCCCGAGCGCGCCAGCTTCGGCAATGGCCAGCGAGGCCAGCGCCAGCGCAGCGGGTGCGGCGAACGTACCGGGCGTCGCGAGCGCAGCGGGCGTGGCCAGCGCACCCAGCTTGGCCAGTGCCCCGACGCTGGCAAGTCTGCCGGCAGCCGTCGCCCCGCGTGTAGTGGCGCCAGCGGCTACGAGCGCGGCTGCACCTGTCGCGTCGGCTGCGGCTGCGCAGCCGAAGGTTTCGAGCCTGCAGCAGCTGCTCACGCTCAAGAATCGCGTGTTGATGGAGTTGCAGCGTCACGGTTTCGGGTCGCAGGCACCGCGCGCGGTGCAAGGTGGTGCGAGCGCGTCGAGCGCTGCGGTGGCGCCGAAGCCTGTACAAAAACAGATCGCGAACGTGGCGTCAGCGCCGGCAACGGCATCGCATGGCTTCGTCGCGAACGAGCGCTTTGTCGGCTTCAACGGGTACGGCATCGATCTGTCGCGTATCTCGTGGCGCAATACGGCCATCCTCGTGGCGGCGATCGTTGCAGGGTTCATTGCGCTGATCCTCGGTTTCGTGCTGACCAAGCGCAAGCGTCATCCCGTACCGGCATCGGCGACCGCCGAAGTGGCGCCGGCCGCGCAAGCCGAGCAGGCGCCCACGCCGGGCGCGGCGTCGCCGCTGACGGATACGGCGTCGCAAGATCCTATCGAGGCCGAATATCTCGCCATCCTGGCGCGTACGCCATCGAGCAAGCGGGCCCTGATGGGGTTGGTCGCGCGCTATGCCGAGCGGCGCAACGCACGTGGATTCGACGAAATCGCGCAACGCATCTGGCGTCTGTCGGGCGGGCACGGGCCGAACTGGCTGCACGTGGCGGCGCTAGGTCGCGAACTCGATCCCGACAATCCGCTTTACGCGCTGCAAGCACCCGAGGCAGGCGCGACGGCGTCCGATCATGAAGATGGACTCGCTGCTGAAGCGACGCCGGCCGTACACGAGCAGGAGCCCGCACGCGAAGGGGACGGGCAGGCGGTCGAGCCGGCCGTCGATGTACCGCAGGCACAGGCTGTGCCGGAGTCGGTCGAGTCCCCGGCGCCTGTTGCTCCGGCTACACCTGTCACGGTTGCTGCCGAGCCCGAGCTTCCGGTGAACGAGGCTGTTGCACCGGTCGCCGAGGCGCCGGTTACCCCGGCTCCGGTTGTCGAGCCGCTGGTCCCCCATTCACACGTGGCGACTGATCTGCCCCCGGATGAACTGATTCCGACGCTCGAAGACGCTGTAACCGGCGAACTGCCGGCCGCGGCGGAAGAGCCGTCTGCGGCGCCTGAAGAGCCCGCAGCAGCCGCAGAGCCCGTAGCAGCCGCAGAGCCCGTAGCAGCCGAGGAGACGCCGCCGCCGGCCGGGCCGACGCCATCGCTGCCCGCCGACGCGATCGCCGCGCTCGATACGCTCGACTTGGCGTTGCCGCCGCGCGTGCCGGAACCTGCGCAGCATGAGGAAGCGAAGGCCGAGATACCGGCTGCGCCTGCTGAGCCGGAGCCGGTTGCCGAAGCGCAGGCGGCGGACTCTGCACACGCACACCAGCACGAGGCTCCCGCTGAGCCTCAGCCGGCTGAACCGCAGTCGACGCTCCACACGCCTGCGCCGCAGGCCAGCGAAGCCCGTGCAACGTCCCAGATGCCGGAAGCCCCCACGCCCGCACCGGCCGCGGTGGCCGGGCTCGGCGCCGCGCGCTTCGGCGGCATGAACATTTCGTTCGATCTCGATCTGCCCGCGGCCGAAACGCCGGCGCAGCCGGCCTTCACACCTGAAGCGCTGGCGAAGATCGCGCGCAACAAGCTGGAGCTGGCGAGCGAGTACATCGCGCTCGGTGATCTGGCCGGGGCACGCACGCTGATCAACGAAGTCATCGAGTCGAACGATGCGGCCACGCGCGACGAAGCGCATGCGCTGCTGGCCACGCTCGCGCCGCTGTCCTGAGCGCGTCGGCCATGCGTATCGCTCTCGGCATTCAGTACGACGGCACGGCGTTTTGCGGCTGGCAGTCGCAGCCGCACGGCAAGACGGTGCAAGACGCGCTCGAGCGCGCGTTGGCCGAATTTGCGCGCACCCGGTTGCAGACGGTCGTGGCCGGCCGCACCGATACGGGCGTGCACGGCCTCGGGCAGGTCGTGCACTTCGATACCGATCTCGATCGCACCGATTTTTCATGGGTGCGCGGCACGAACGCGTTCCTGCCCGAGACGGTTGCCGTCCAATGGGCCAAGCCCATGCCCGAGGCGTTTCACGCACGTTTCTCGGCGTTCGAGCGTACCTACTATTACATGCTGTACGTGAACCCGGTGCGTTCGCCGATGCTGACGGGCCGTGCTGGATGGATCCACACGCCGGTCGATGTCGACGCGATGCGCGAGGCCGCCCGATGCCTGATCGGGGAGCACGATTTCTCGGCGTTTCGCTCGTCGGAATGCCAGGCCAAGACGCCGGTCAAGCATCTGTACCAAATCGATATCCGCGAAGCCGGCGATCTGATCCACTTCCGTTTTCGCGCGAACGCGTTCCTGCATCACATGGTGCGCAACCTGATGGGCAGTCTGGTCGCGGTGGGCCGGGGCCGCTACCCGGTGGCATGGCTCGCCGACGTGCTCGCGAGTCGCAATCGCGATTGCGCGGCCCCCACCTTCATGCCGGAAGGGCTCTATCTGGCCCAGGTCGGTTATCCCGAGGCGTTCGCGGTGCCGCCCGCGCATCTCGGCAGCGTGCCCTGGAGCGGCATCTGGAGCGACTGAGTCCCCTATGAACGCAACCGCAGCCCCCTCTCAGCAGCCGGCCGAGGCCGTGCCGCACCGTACGCGCATCAAGCTGTGCGGGCTTTCGCGCGTGGCCGACATCGCGCTTGCCGTCGAACTCGGCGCCGATGCGATCGGTCTCGTCTTCTATCCGCCGAGCCCGCGCGCGGTCGGCGTGCCGGAGGCGATCGAGCTTGCGCATGCCGTGCCGCCGTTCATGTCGGTCGTGGGCCTGTTCGTCAATGCGTCGCCCGAGTGGTTCGAGGAAGTGACCAGCAATGTGCCGTTGACGATGCTGCAATTTCATGGCGACGAGACGCCGCAGCAGTGCGAGGCGCTCGCGGGGCAGGCCGGCTTGCCATGGCTGCGCGCGCTGCGCATCGCGCAAGATACGCGCGCGTCCGATTTGGTAGAATTGGCCCTCAACTATTCGGCAGCCAGCGGCCTGCTCTTCGATACCCATGTCGAAGGCTATGGCGGCGGCGGGAAAACTTTCGATTGGTCACTTATTCCAGGAGAGCTCGCGCGTCGGGCCGTTTTAGGTGGTGGCTTGAACGCGCAAAACGTCGGTGACGCGATTCGTCGCGTGCGCCCGTACGCGGTCGATGTCTCGAGCGGCATCGAAGTGCCGGGCGCCAAGGGCGTGAAGGATCCCGCCCGGATGGCTGCGTTCGTACGCGCGGTGCGCGAAGCGGACGCCCGATGATTGAAGGCGGCGCGGTCGATTTCGTCGCGTAAGACGCGAGACCCGACGTGCCGCCCCCTGCGAAGAGTGACGACATGTACAACCTCCCCGATTCACGAGGCCACTTCGGCCCTTACGGCGGCACGTTCGTAGCCGAAACGCTCGTGCACGCGCTCGACGAATTGCGCGTTGCCTACGAAAAATTCAGCCAAGACCCTGAGTTCATCGCCGAGTACGAGCGCGAACTCAAGTATTTCGTCGGCCGGCCCTCGCCGATCTATCACGCGCAACGCTGGAGCGAACTGCTCGGCGGCGCGCAGATCTTCCTGAAGCGCGAAGACCTGAACCACACGGGCGCGCACAAGATCAACAACGTGATCGGCCAGGCGCTGCTTGCCAAGCGCATGGGCAAGCAGCGGGTGATCGCCGAGACGGGCGCCGGCCAGCATGGCGTGGCGACGGCGACGATCGCGGCGCGCTTCGGCATGGAATGTGTGGTCTACATGGGCGCCGAAGACGTGCGGCGTCAGGCGGCCAACGTCTATCGCATGAAGCTGCTCGGCGCGACCGTCGTGCCCGTCGAATCGGGCTCGCGCACGCTGAAGGATGCGCTCAACGAGGCCATGCGCGACTGGGTGACGAACGTCGAAAGCACGTTCTACATCATCGGCACGGTGGCCGGCCCGCATCCGTATCCGATGATGGTGCGCGACTTCCAGCGCGTGATCGGCGACGAATGCCGCGTGCAGATGCCCGAGATGACGGGGCGTCAGCCCGACGTCGTGATCGCGTGCGTGGGCGGTGGCTCGAACGCGATGGGCATCTTCTATCCGTATATCGACGACACGGCGGTCAAGCTCATCGGCGTCGAGGCGGCCGGCGACGGGCTCGAGACGGGACGCCACGCGGCGTCGCTGATCGGCGGCAGCCCCGGCGTGCTGCATGGCAATCGCACGTATCTGCTGCAAGACGAGAACGGGCAGATCATCGAAACGCACTCGGTGTCGGCAGGGCTCGACTATCCGGGCGTAGGCCCCGAGCATGCCTGGCTCAAGGACAGCGGTCGCGCGCAGTACGTCGCCATCACCGACGAGGAAGCGCTGAAGGCGTTCCATGACTGCTGCCGCATCGAGGGCATCATTCCCGCACTCGAGTCGAGCCATGCGCTGGCCTATGCAGCCAAGCTCGCGCCGACACTCGGACACGGCACGCATTTGCTCGTGAACCTGTCGGGCCGCGGTGACAAGGACATGCATACGGTCGCCGAGCGATCGGGCATCCGCTTCTGAGCACCGCCCTGATGCGCAATACGATCGACGACTTGAATGAGCCGACGGCGGCCGCTGGCGGCGCCCCCGGGCGTGCGCGCGTGCCGGCCGTCAGTTGCGATTTGCGCAACCGCGATTTTTTGACCGATGCAGCGAGCCTGCCTGATGGCTCGATCGACCTGATCGTGGCCGATCCGCCTTACGGGCTCGGCAAGGACTACGGCAACGACTCGGACATGCTGGCCGGCGAAGCCTTTCTGGCCTGGACGCGCAGCTGGCTCGAGCTGGCGATTCCGAAGCTCAAGCCGAGCGGCTCGCTGTACGTGTTCTGCACTTGGCAGTACGCGCCCGAGATCTTCTCGTTTCTGAAGACTCGCCTCACGATGGTCAACGAGATCATCTGGGACCGGCGCGTACCGAGCATGGGTGGCACGACGCGGCGTTTTACGTCCGTGCACGACAACATCGGCTTTTTCGCGGTGTCGAAGGATTACTACTTCGACCTCGACCCAGTGCGCATTCCCTACGATGCGGCGACGAAGAAGGCGCGTTCGCGCAAGCTCTTCGAAGGCAGCAAGTGGCTCGAAATCGGCTACAACCCGAAAGATGTGTGGTCCGTGTCGCGTCTGCATCGCCAGCACGCGGAGCGGGTCGACCATCCGACGCAGAAGCCGCTCGAGATCGTCGAACGCATGGTGCTCTCGAGCTGCCCGCCGGGCGGGCGCGTGCTCGACCCGTTCATGGGCAGCGGTACGACGGCCGTCGCTTGCGCGCGCCACGCGCGCGCATTCGTCGGCTATGAGATCAACGAAAACTACTGCGCGATTGCGCGCGAGCGGGTCGATGCCATCTGCGGCCGCCCGCTCGACGCGCCTGCCGTCGCCCCTTGAGGCGCTGACGAGCAGGCTGTTGCGCGAGAACCCGATTGCAGAGATAGATGCCATGTCCCGTATCGAAACCACCTTTGCGGCACTTGCCGCACAACGCCGGAAAGGGCTGATTCCGTTCATGACGGCGGGCGACCCTGATCCGGCGAAGACCGTCGAGTTCATGCATGCGCTCGTGGCCGGCGGCGCCGACGTGATCGAGCTCGGCGTGCCGTTCTCGGACCCGATGGCCGACGGCCCCGTCATCCAGCGCTCGTCGGAGCGGGCGCTCGCGCGCGGCGTGTCGCTCAAGCACGTGCTCGCCGATGTCGCGCGTTTTCGCGAGCGCGACACGAAAACGCCCGTCGTGCTGATGGGCTATGCCAACCCGATCGAACGCATGGGCATCGACGCGTTCGCGCAAGAAGCCTCGCAAGCGGGCGTCGACGGCGTGCTCGTCGTCGACTATCCGCCTGAGGAAGCCGCCGAATTCGCCGCGCGCATGCGTGCGGCGGACATCGATCCGATCTTCCTGCTCGCGCCCACGTCGACGGACGAGCGCATCAAGGCGGTGGGGCAGGTGGCCAGCGGCTACGTCTATTATGTGTCGTTGAAAGGCGTGACCGGATCGGCAAATCTGGACGTTTCCAGCATCGCGGGTAAAATCCCGGCCATCAAGTCGCATGTGCCGCTGCCGATTGGGGTCGGTTTCGGTATCCGCGACGCCGCCACGGCCCGTGCGGTGGCCGAGGTGGCCGACGCCGTCGTGATCGGCAGCCGCATCGTGCAGCTGCTTGAAGACACGGCGCCCGAGGCCGCCGAGGCAGTGCTGACGAACTTCGTCGCCGAGGTGCGACACGCGCTCGACGGTGCGTGATGGCGCGCGGTGGCGGAGCGGGCTCACGGTTCGACCGGGTGGCCCGCTGCCCGCGGACGACACGAGATTGAATGGCGCGCTCGACAGCGCGCACCGAAACACCATTTGAAGGAACGACGATGAGCTGGCTCGACAAACTGTTGCCGCCGAAAATCAAGCAGACCGACCCGAAGAGCCGCAAGGGCATTCCCGAAGGCTTGTGGGTCAAGTGTCCCTCGTGCGAGGCGGTGCTGTATCGCAACGACGTCGAAGCGAATCTGCACGTCTGCCCGAAGTGCAGCCACCACATGCGTATCAACGCGCGGGGGCGTCTCGATGCGCTGCTCGACGCGGAAGGCCGCTACGAGATCGGTCAGGAAATCGTGCCGGTCGACGCGCTCAAGTTCAAGGACAGCCGCAAGTACCCGGACCGCATCAAGGATGCGATGGACGACACCGGTGAAACCGACGCGATGGTCGTGATGGGCGGGGCGATCCGCACGTTGCCCGTGGTCGTCGCGTGCTTCGAGTTCGCGTTCATGGGCGGCTCGATGGGCTCGGTCGTCGGCGAGCGTTTCGCACGCGGCGCGCAAAACGCGCTCGAGCAGCAGGTGCCGTTCATCTGCGTGACGGCCTCGGGTGGCGCGCGTATGCAAGAGAGCCTGCTGTCGCTGATGCAGATGGCCAAGACGACGGCTATGCTGACCAAGCTGTCCGACGCCAAGCTGCCGTTCATTTCGGTGCTGACCGATCCGACCATGGGCGGTGTGTCCGCAAGCTTCGCGTTCCTGGGCGATGTCGTGATTGCCGAGCCGAAGGCGCTGATCGGCTTTGCCGGCCCGCGCGTGATCGAACAGACCGTGCGCGAGAAGCTGCCCGAAGGCTTCCAGCGCGCCGAGTTCCTGCTGCAAAAGGGCGCGATCGACATGATCGTCGACCGCCGCAAGATGCGTGACGAGCTGGCCCAGCTGATCGCGCTGCTGCAGCGTCAGCCGGCGGACGCCGTCGCCTGACGGTGCGTTGGCCGACGGCCCGGCGAGCTGGTCGCCGGGCGCCCGAGCGCGCCGCTCCGATCGAATTCGGGCGGCGCGTTTTCGTTTCGCGGCTTGGCACGCAGGGTTTCCTGTCGCCTGCTACCGATTTTTCCGCTTCAGCTTCAGCTTGATACCGACACCTCCGATGACCACCTTTCCCACACTCGACGCTTGGCTTACGCATCTTGAATCGGCCCATCCGGTCGGCATCGACATGGGCCTGACGCGCATCGGCACGGTCAAGGCGGCGCTCGGGCTCACGTTCGCGTGTCCGGTCATCACCGTCGGCGGCACGAACGGCAAGGGCTCGACCTGCGCGCTGCTCGAGTCGATCCTGCTGAGTGCCGGCTACAAGGTGGGTTGCCACACGTCGCCGCATTTGCTCGCCTTCAATGAGCGCGCGCGGCTGAACGGCCAGAACGCGACCGACGCGGAGCTGCTGCCGCACTTCGAAGCGGTCGAGCGCGCACGCACGAGCCTGCCCGAGCCGGTTTCGCTGACGTACTTCGAATTCACGACGCTGGCGATCCTGCATTTGTTCGCCACGAGCGGGCTCGATGCCGTGATCCTCGAAGTGGGGCTCGGCGGCCGGCTCGATGCCGTGAACATCATCGATGCCGATTGCGCGGTCGTCACGAGCATCGACATCGACCACACCGAATATCTCGGCGATACGCGCGAGAAGATCGCATTCGAGAAAGCCGGCATCTTCCGGCAGGGTCGGCCCGCGATCTGCGCCGATCCGGCCCCGCCGCAGACGCTGATCGACCATGCGGCCGCCATCGGCGCCGATCTCTGGTTGTTCGGTCGCGATTTCCGTTACGAAGGGCAGGCCGGCAGCGAGCGGCAGCAATGGAGCTACGTCGGGCGCACGGTGCGGCGCTCGGCGCTCGCCTATCCGGCGCTGCGCGGGGCGAACCAGCTCATCAACACGTCGGCCGCGCTGGCGGCCCTCGAGGCGCTGCGCGATGCGTTGCCCGTCGCGGCGCAGGACGTGCGCCTGGGGCTGGCGAACGTCGAACTGCCGGGACGTTTTCAGGTCTTGCCGGGCCGGCCATCCGTGGTACTCGATGTAGCCCACAACCCGCATGCGGCCGCTGTGCTCGCGCAGAACCTCGGCAGCATGGGCTTTTTCCGTTACACGTACGCGGTGTTCGGGGCGATGCATGACAAGGACATCGCGGGCGTCATTGCGCACGTGAAGGGCGAAATCGACCACTGGTGCGTGACGGATCTGCCGCTCACGCGCGCGGCCACGGGCGAGCAGCTCGAGCAGGCCCTGCACGCGGCGGGCGTAGTGGATAGCGCGGACAGCAGCGTCACGCGCTTCGCCACGCCGGCCGAAGCGTTTCAAGATGCCTTAGGGCGAGCGACGGAGGATGATAGAATCATCGTTTTCGGTAGCTTCTATACGGTAGCCGGTGTGATGGCCTACCGTAAGTTGCAGCAACATTGACCGACGCGCGCCAGCCTCGATTTCAGCAATTCATGGGACTTTTCTCATTCGGCAACAAAGACGACGCGTCGCGCCGACGTGGCGCGAATGCCAAGCCCGCGCGCAGCGAGGGCGTTGAGCGGCGCAGCCGCCGTACCGAGCGCACCGATGCCGATGCGATGCTGCTCGACCCCACGCTTCCCGAGAAACAGCGGGCTCGTCGCCGGCTCGTCGGCGCGATTGCGCTCGTGGTCGCGGCCGTGATCATCTTGCCGATGGTGCTCGATTCGCATCCGAAGCCCGTCACGGACGACATCGCGATCGACATTCCGAACCGTCCTGCCACCGTGCCGGCCAATACGCGCAACGACGATGCGCCCGTCGACACGCAGGCGGGCGTCGCACCCGACAGCGCATCGGCCACGGCTGGCGCCGCACCGCTGGCTTCGGCGACCGAGGCTTCGCCCACGCCGGCTGCGGCGTCCGACGAAGCCGGCAAATCGGCGAAGACGGCCAAATCGGGCAAGCTCGCCAGCACGCAGCCATCTTCCTCCTCCGAGCCGGCTCACCAGGCTGCCGGCGCCAAGCCGCAGCAGCAGCCGGCCGTCGCCGCCACGCAAGCGGCCAAGTCCGCGCAGGGCGCCGTGCCGGAATCGGGCACACCGGCCGCGCCGGCAGGCGCGCGTTTTGCCGTGCAGCTCGGCGTGTTCACCGACGAAGCCGGCGCGCGCAACTGGGAGACGAAATTGAGGGCCGCAGGCGTGCCCGCCTATCTCGAACACCGCAAGCTGGCCGATGGCAGCACGCGCACGCTCCTGCGTGCCGGGCCGTTTGCCGACCGAGGCGCGGCTTCGGCCGCCATCGCGAAGGTGCGTGAGGCCGGGCTGGGGGCGAACGTGCAAGCAGGCGCGGCGCAGTGACCGCTCCGATGCTGACCGCATTCGACTACGCCGTGATGGCGGTAATCGGCCTATCGGCGCTGCGCGGCGCGTGGCGCGGGCTGTTGTCCGAGGTTTTCGCGCTGATCGGCTGGGTCGTGGCTTTTTTCGTGGCCTGCCGCTACGTCGGTCTCCTGGTGCCCTATATTCCAGCTAACTGGCCAGGCGGTGCACTGACGCAGTGGCTGCTCGCGTTTGCGTTGATCGTCATCGGCGTCGTGCTCGTTGCGGGCGTGGCGAACGCGCTGCTGGCGCGACTCGTCGCGGTGAGCGGCCTGGGCGGCGTGGACCGCTCGCTCGGCTTGATGTTCGGTCTCGTGCGCGGCGTCGTGCTCGTGCTCGTGCTCGTCGCCCTCGCTGGCCTGACGGAACTGCCGAAACAGGAATTCTGGCGCAACGCCTTGCTGCGGCCGTTTGCCGAGCAGGGCGTGCACAAGGTGAAACCGTTGCTTCCCGAGACACTGGCCGCGTACGTTCGCGTATGACGGTAGTGCGCCCCGAAGCAGCGGGGGCCAGTAGCCTTTTTTTCGTATCTTTGAAGGACCTGCCATGTGCGGCATCGTAGGCGTAGTCTCCCATTCCCCGGTCAATCAGCTGATCTACGACAGCCTTCTGCTGTTGCAGCATCGCGGCCAGGACGCAGCCGGCATCGCGACGGCGAACGGCAGCACCTTCCATATGTACAAGGCGAACGGCATGGTGCGCGACGTGTTCCGCACGCGCAACATGCGCAGTCTGCCCGGCACGGCAGGCATCGGCCAAGTGCGTTATCCGACGGCCGGCTCGGCCTCGAGCGAGGAGGAAGCCCAGCCGTTCTACGTGAACGCGCCGTTCGGCATCATCCTCGCGCATAACGGCAACCTGACGAACTGGCGGCAACTGAAGGACGAGATGTTCCGCATCGACCGTCGCCACATCAACACGAACTCGGACAGCGAAGTGCTGCTGAACGTGCTGGCGCACGAGGTGCAGCTCGCGACCTCGGGCCTGCAGCTCGATCCCGCCGCGGTCTTCAAGGCGGTGGCCGGCGTGCATCGCCGCGTGCGCGGCTCGTATGCGATCGTGTCGGTGATCGCCGGCTACGGCCTGCTCGCGTTCCGCGACCCGTTCGGCATTCGTCCGCTGTGCATCGGCAAGAATGAAACGGCGCAGGGTGTCGAGTGGATCGTGGCGTCGGAGTCGGTGGCCGTCGAAGGCATCGGTTTCGAGTTCGTGCGTGATGTCGCGCCCGGCGAGGCCATCTTCATCGACAACGAAGGCAACCTGCACAGCCAGCAGTGCGCCGAGTCGCCGAGCCTGAACCCGTGCATTTTCGAGTACGTGTATCTCGCGCGGCCCGATTCGTGCCTCGATGGTGTGCCCGTCTACAACGTGCGTCTGCGCATGGGCGACTACCTCGCCGAGAAGATCAAGCGCGAGCTGCCCGACGTGCGGATCGACGTCGTCATGCCGATTCCCGATTCGTCGCGCCCCGCGGCGATGCAGGTGGCGGCCAAGCTCGGCGTCGAGTATCGCGAGGGCTTTTTCAAGAACCGCTACGTCGGCCGGACCTTCATCATGCCGGGCCAGGCGGTGCGCAAGAAGTCGGTGCGCCAGAAGCTCAACGCGATGGCGATCGAGTTCAAGGGCAAGAACGTGCTGATCGTCGACGATTCGATCGTGCGCGGAACGACGTCGCACGAGATCGTGCAGATGGCGCGCGATGCGGGCGCGAAGTCGGTCATCTTCGCGTCGGCGGCGCCGCCCGTGAAATTCCCGAACGTGTATGGCATCGATATGCCGACGCGCGGCGAGCTCGTCGCGCACGGCCGGACCGATGAGGAAGTCGCGAAGATGATCGGTGCCGATCACCTCGTGTATCAGGACGTCGATGCGCTCAAGCGCGCCGTGCGTGACATCAATCCGGCGATCTCGCGTTTCGAGGCTTCGTGCTTCGACGGCGAGTACATCACCGGCGACGTGACGCCCGAGTACCTCGATGCGATCGAACGCGCACGTACGGCCCCGGCGTCGCAGTCGGAGCGCGAGTCGGCCGGCGATACGGCAGACAACTCGGTGGTCCGCTCGCAGCTGCATTTGCAGTTGTCGACGGAGTGATGCCGAGCGTTGGAGAACGAACGGTGCCGCATGTGCTACGATGCGCAAGCGTCGATTTGATTCAGCTTGCGGACGCGGGGCGACCCAAACACAGCTAAAGCGAAAGACGGCGGTCACGCCGCCCGACGCCGCAGCGTCCCCCGCACACGAAGCCCGCTTTTGCCGACGCGAAGCGGGCTTTTTGCTGGCCGTCGTTCGGTGATTCTTCCATCGAACGCGAAAGACCCTACGATCATGGACGACTCTTTGAACTTCGACACGCTCGCCGTGCGCTCGGGCACGGTGCGCACCGACTTCAACGAACACTCGGAAGCGCTGTTCCTGACCTCGAGCTTCTGCTTCACGAGCGCAGCCGAGGCTGCCGAACGCTTCAAGCATTCTGAGGACTACTACACGTATTCGCGCTTCACGAACCCGACGGTCACGATGTTCCAGGACCGGCTCGCCGCGCTCGAAGGCGGCGAGGCCTGCATCGCGACGGCCTCGGGCATGAGTGCGATCCTGTCGATCGTGATGGCCGCGATGCAGGCGGGGGACCATATGGTCAGCTCGCGGAGCCTGTTCGGCTCGACGCTCGGCATGTTCTCGCAGATCTTCACGCGCTTCGGCATCACGACGACGTTCGTCGATCCCAACGATCTCGACGCGTGGCGCAATGCCGTGCGGCCCGAGACGAAGCTGTTCTTCGTCGAAACGCCGTCGAACCCGCTGACCGAACTGGCCGACATCGAAGCCATCGGCAAGATCGCCAAAGCCGCCGGCGCACTGTTCGTCGTCGACAACTCGTTCTGCAGCCCGGCTGTGCAGCAGCCGCTCAAGCTCGGTGCCGACGTCGTCATGCACTCGGCCACGAAGCTCATCGACGGGCAAGGGCGCGTGCTGGGCGGCGCGTTGGTCGGTTCGCGACAGCTCATCATGGAGAAGGTGTTTCCGTTCGTGCGTAGCGCGGGGCCGACGCTCTCGGCGTTCAACGCATGGGTGCTGCTCAAGGGGCTCGAGACGCTGTCGCTGCGCGCCGAACGGCAATCGGCCAATGCACTCGAAGTGGCACGCTGGCTCGAGCGTCATCCCTCCGTGAAGCGCGTGTTTTACCCAGGGCTCGAGTCGCATCCGCAATACGCGCTCGCGCAGCGTCAGCAACGTTCGGGTGGCGCGGTCGTCGCGTTCGAGGTCGTCGGCGACACGCCTGAAGCGCAACGCGAGAACGCTTGGCGTGTGATCGACGGCACGCAGTTGTGCTCGATCACCGCGAACCTCGGCGATACGCGTACGACGATCACGCATCCATCGACGACCACGCACAGCCGCATCACGCCCGAAGCGCGCGCGGAGGCTGGCATCACCGAAGGCTTGCTGCGTCTCGCGCTGGGGCTCGAGCATGCGGGCGACATCTGCAACGATCTCGCGCGCGGGCTCGAGGGACGCTAGATTTCGGTAATCACGGGCGATACGCCTTCACCGTACGCCAGGAGTATCGAAGCGCAGTTGAATGATTAGCGGCGCTTCGCTCAATGGGCGCGCAATGCGCGCCATTGCCCGGGAGCGAGCCCGAAGCGGCGCGTGAACGCGTGCGTGTAAGTGCTTTGATCGGCGAAGCCGACTTCGAGCGCGATGTCGGTCAGTGAGTGGCGTGCATCGCGCAGGAGTCCGAGCGAGGTGTCGAGGCGCAGCCGTTGCAGGTAGCGATGCGGCGTGGTGCCGAACGCCTCTTCGAACAACTGATGAAAACGGCGCAGGCCGAAGCCGCAGTGCGCGGCGAGATCGGCCACGCGCAGGGGCTCAGATAGATGGGCGCGCAACCATCGATCGATGCGGGCGAAGTCGAGGCCGATCGCTGGCGCGTCGCTGCCCGTGCTGGCCATCAGCGCCGCTGCCAGCCGCGCCGCGGCATCCCAGCCGAAGCGGCACATCGGCGCGCGAGCCGGCGTATCGTCGATGGCGATCGCGCCGTCGATACGGGCGACATTGAACGCCACCTCGCGCACGAGCTGCGTGAGTGCGTCGTTCAACGTCAGCGTATGCGCCTGCGCGAACAGGCGCTCGGGCACTGCGAGCGAGGCGGGCGGCATGTCGAGCACGAGCTGGCGGTTTTCGCCGACGCCCGCATACTCGTGGCGTTCGCCGGCGGGAATCAGCCACGCGTGATGCGCATCGACGCGCTGGCCCCGGCCTTCGACGATCATCTCCATCGAGCCGTCGAGACCGAGCACGATTTGATGAAAGTCGTGCTCGTCACAGGCGTTCGCCTCGGCGAAGCGCCGCAGCGATACGACCGGCGAGGACACGCCGCACGCGCGCATCAAACGCTCACACGTCGAGCAATTCGACTTCGAAGATCAACGTGGCGTTGGGCGGAATCACGCCGCCGGCGCCGCGCGGGCCGTAACCGAGTTGCGGCGGAATCGTCAGACGGCGTACGCCGCCGACTTTCATGCCCTGCACGCCTTCATCCCAGCCCTTGATGACCATGCCGCCGCCGAGCACGAACGCGAACGGATCGTTGCGGTCCTTGCTCGAATCGAACTTCTGGTTGCCGTCTGCGAGCCAGCCCGTGTAGTGCACGCTGACCGTTTGGCCCGCTTGTGCCTCGGCACCGGTCCCCTCGGTCAGATCTTCGTACTTGAGGCCGGAATCCGTCGTCACGATCGACATGAAGTAACTCCTTGAATCACGTTGGAAACCGCCATTGTAGGCGCTTGTTTCGAGCAGGGTGCCTATAATGTCGTTCTGTTCAACGACGCTATGGACGCACCCCGGCACCGAGGTGTTGCGCGCATGGTTCGATGTCTCGATGAGATCACGGACATGCCAGGAAAGGGGCGGCCAAGCGTTTCTCCACGAGGGGGCCGATCGTGTCAACGTCCTTCGATGTCGTTGCCGCTGCCACATCCGATGAGCGTTTCGCCCGCATGCGGGCCGAGACGGCATTATTCATGCGCGACCACGTGCTGTCGCTCGTCTCCCATGACTTACGCAGCCCCTTGAATGCGATTCACAGCTGGGCCTATGTGCTCGAGCGCAAGCTCGACCCGGCCGACGCTGCTGCGCAGCGCGCGCTGGCCGGCATTCGTTCGGGCGTCGATCAGCAGGTGCAACTGCTCGAACAAGCCGTCGATACCACGCGCGCCGAAACGAAAGCACTGGCGTTGCGCCGTGAGGGCTTCACGGTACGGGCTGCGCTCGAGCGTGCGTCAGACGACATTCGCCGTGCGCTGGGTGCGGCGCGCAACGTCACGATTGCTATCGATTCGCGGCTCGAGGGGCAATCATGTGACGGCGACAGCGAACGCCTGACAGAGGCGTTGTGGGTCATGCTGGCGTTCGCCATCGAAGCGAGCGCGCCCGGCGAGACGGTCAAGCTGGCGAGCAGCATCGACGGCGGCTTCTGGCGTACGGAGGTGGCGTACACGATGAGCTTCGCGGCATTGCGCGATGCCGAATTGCCGCATGCCTTCGAACCGTTCGCGCGCAAGCAGGCGCAGCAGCCGCGCGAGGCCGGGCGTATTGCCTGGGTGCTGGCGCTGGCACAGCGTGTGGCGCTCGCGCATGGCGGCACGTTCGAACAAAGCGCGGCCGGCGACGGCGAGCCTTCGTCACTGGTGTTGCGCGTGCCTACCGCAGCGGTTTAGGGCCTCAGCTTTTCGGCACGCCTTCTTCCACGAGCAGCGCCACGGGCAGCGCGCTCAGCGCATCGCGCACGAAGAGCCGTCCGGCGTCGTCGGCCTTCGGCGCACAGGGGCTCAGGCAATCGAACAACGCACGGCCCGCCAGTACCTGGGGCAACTGCACAACGGCGTCGTCCCATGTCCGCGGCTCGACGAGCGGCACGTCGTCTGGCGAGAGCAGCGACGTGGCGAGGCGCGTGCCGACCACGATCGCATAGGCATCGCCATGTTGACGCGCGAATGCCACGACGTGTCGGGCGGCGCGCCCTTGCACCGTCAGCGGGATGTACTCGCCTTCGAGGAACAATGCCGGCGAGACGGACCGCAATGTCAGCACGCGATGCACGATGCCGAGCTTGACGTGCCCGTCGCGCCAGTTGGCGAGCTGTTCGCTGGGCGGCGTATCGATGAGCCAGGCATGTCGGTGCGCGAAATCGACCGCGTGGCGATTGTCAGGGTCGACGAGGCTGAAGTCCCATAGTTCGCATCCCTGATAAAGATCGGGCACACCCGGCGAGGTCATGCGCAGCACCGTTTGCAGCAGCGCGTTGACGGCGCCAGCACGACCGATGCGCGCCACGAACGCGTGCACTTCACGCAGGAAGCTATCGCGGCGTTGCGGCGCAAGGATGTCGAACAGGAAGTCACGCGACGCCGCTTCATAGGCTTGGTCGGGCGCATGCCAGCTCGTGCGCAACTTGGCTTCGCGCAATGCTTTCAATTGCCACGTCGCGACGCGATTCGCGAGGACCTCGACGCCGGCCGTATTCGACGGGTCGAGATCGAGCGGCCAGCAGCCAACCAGTGTCTGGTACAGCATCGCTTCGGCCGTCGGCCCCGGCGCCCAATCGCGCGATGCGCCGGGGAGCCAGGCGTCGCCGAGCTCGCGCCGCTGCGGCGCATTGAGCGTCGACCACGCGCGCAGCTTCGCACACCACTCTTGCGCAATCTCGCTGAGCACGGCGAGCCGGGCACGCATGTCTTCGCCACGTTTGTGATCATGCGTGGCCGTTGCGACGAGCGTGTGCGGAAAGTGGCGTGCGCGCTCGACGTTGGCGGCGTGAAAGGCCTCGATCGACCGCGCGAACTCGCCTGGGTCGGCTCCGACTTCATTGCGGGACAGCAGGCGGCCATAGCGGTAGTAGGCCGTGTCTTCTAGCGCCTTGGCGGCTAGCGGTGCCGTCAGCTGCGCGAAGAGCGCGCTGGCCGAGCGCCGCTCGCGTCCGGGCGCGGCAGGCGGATAGACACCTGCGCGTTCGTCACGACCGTCGGTGCCGCCGAGCCATCCGTCGAGATGGTCGAGCACGCTGTCATCGGCACGCGGCAACACCTTTCTGGCCGCCTCGAATGCGCGGCGAAAGTGGACGTCGTCATCCGCCGTGCGCTGGCCGTTGTACGGATACATGCGATAGACGGGAAAGTGAACGGCGAGCTCGACGAGTGCACGGCGAATCGAGGTGAACGTGAAGTCGCGCGTCGCAGGCTGTTCGCGAGCGATGCGATGCAGACTGCGCGCGGTGCGGTCGAGTTCGGCCGACAGATTTTCGGCGAGGATCTTGCGCCGCGCCGCGAGCGCTTCGTCGGCAAACGTTTTGGCGGTGCCGGCGAGCTCGTTCCAAACGGCGGTCAACGGCGCTTCGCCTTCGGGGGCATGCAGCAAAGCGCCGACGTCGTTCATGAAGTCATAGCCGGTGGTGCCGTCGATATCCCAGTCGCCGGGCAACAACTCATCGCCAGAGAGGATCTTCTCGACGACGAGGTAGGCGCGCGGCCCGTCGAGTTGCTGCGGGCGTTCGGCTTCGCATCCGGCGAGCCGTTCGCGCAGACGTCGGCAGTATTCGCGCGGATCGACGAGCCCGTCGATGTGGTCGATGCGCACGCCATCGATGATGCCCTGCGCGAACAGACGCAAGATCAGCGCATGAACCGCATCGAACACGTCGGCCCGCTCGACGCGTAGGGCCGCGAGCGTCGTGATGTCGCAGAAGCGTCGCCAGTTGATTTCGTCGGCGGCCGTGCGCCACCAGGCAAGGCGAAAGAATTGACGCTCGAGTAGCCGATGCAGACGTTCGAGCGCGCCGCTCGTTGGTGGTGCGTAGGTGGCCAATGCCGCATCGAGCGAACCCGCGCCGTGCGTGGTCGCGAACTCACTTAAAGCATCGAGCGCGCGTATCGCTCGCGCCTGGTCTTCGGGCTGCGTCGTGAGGCCGTCGAAACGTTCCGCCAGTGCGTTGAGCTCAGTGTGTTCGCCGGCTCGCAGAATCGTAGCGTAGTCGACGGGACAGACCGGCAGCACATGCTCGTGATAGCGCACGACGAAGCGTGCCCATTCGGGATCGTACGCCAGCTCGATATGACCGGCCGCCAGCGCCTCGCCGTATGGCGCGCCGAGGCACGGCGCGAGCACCTTGCCACGCAGTGCCGGGTCGGGCGAATGCCAATCGATGTCGAAGTGGCGTGCATGGGCGCTGTGGCGCCCCCATTCGAGGATGTCGAGCCACCATGCGTTGTGCCCGTCCGCGATGCCCATGTGGTTCGGCACGATGTCGGCGATGATGCCCATCTGACGCTCGTGCAGCGCCTCGGCAAGCCGCACGAGCGCCGGCTCGCCGCCGATTTCAGGGTTCACGCGGCTGTAGTCGATCGTGTCGTAGCCGTGCGTCGAGCCCGGCACGGCGGTCGTCAGCGGCGACAGATACAGATGGCTCACGCCGAGCGCCGCGAAGTAGTCGACGCGAGCGGCCGCGTCGATGAGCGTGAAGCCGCGATGCAATTGAAGACGAAGCGTGGAGCGCGGGACGGTCATGATGGGCGGGGCGGTTGGGTAGCGGGTGTGCTCGTTGCGGGCACGCGTGCGCGCGTAGCGGCGAGCAGGCGATCCGCGAGTACCGGGTCCTCGAAGAGCGCGTCGATCGGTTTGTCCAGCCGCCGTCGCCAGTTCGGGTGCTCGTCGATCGTGCCGGGCAGGTTCGGCTGTTCGACAAGGCCCAGCAAATCTTCGAGTGGATGGACGACGAACGGCGCTGGCGTCGATGACACGAACACGAGTGCTTCGTCGATGGGTGGCTCGGAGATCGGTGGTGCGCCGACGTCGCTTGCCGCGATGCCGGCTCGCTGGAATGCCTGCCAGAGCAATGCCCGGTCGACGGCGCGTTCCTCCTGTGCGAGCGTCACGATGGTGCTGGAGTCCGCATGCGGCACGGTTTGGCCGATGCGCTGGCGCCAATCGATGTCGGTGCCGTGCCACCAGCCTGAAGCGGTTGGCAGATCGTGCGTCGTCGTGGTGGCCAGGGCATCGTCAGGCCATTGCTCGGGTGGCTTGAAGCGTCCCCCGTCGTCGCGCTCGAACCACAGCACGCGCATGCCGAGGAGGCCATGCCGTGCCAGACGCCCGCGAAAGCCGGCGGGGACCGTGCCGAGATCCTCGCCGATCACGATCGCGCGATGCCGCCATGATTCGAGCGCAACGAGCCGTAGCAAATCGGTGAACGGATAGCGCAAATAGGCGCCGAGGGCTGCGCTCGCGCCTTCGGGCACGAGCCACAAGCGTTGCAGGCCAAGTACGTGATCGATGCGCAGGCCGCCTGCATGGGCGAACGCGGCGCGCAGCATGTCGATGAATGCCGTGAAGCCCTGTGCACGCATCGCGCGCGGCGAGAACGTCGTGAGCCCCCATGCTTGCCCGGCCGGGTTGAAGGTGTCGGGCGGCGCGCCGACCGACACCTTCTGGAGCATATCGTCGCGATACGACCATGCGTGACTGCCGCCGCCGTCGCAGCCGACTGCCAGATCGGCGACGAGCCCCATCGCCATCCCGGCATCGCGCGCCGCGCGCTGGGCATGGGCCAGCCCTTTCGTGGCCAGCCATTGCAGGAACAGATGAAAGTCGACCTCATGCCGATGCTCGCGCGCGAACGTGTCGACATCGACGCCGCGCGGATCGGCATATTCTGGCGGCCACTCGCGCCAATGTTCGCCGCCATGTCGGGCACGCTGTACGGCATGCAGCGATTCGAAACGCGCATGGTCTTCGAGTGCACGGCCGCCTTGCGCGCGGAACGTCTCGAAGTCGACGGCAAGCGGTCCATTCGCTGCGCGTTCGTGTGTGCAAAAGCGTTCGAACAGCGCGCGCAGCACCTTGAGCCGCAGCATCAGCGCCGCTGGCCAGTCGATCAGCGGTTGTGCCTCGAGCGTGGCCCACGCGTCGCGTGCGTGCGCGGCCTGCAGCGCAGCCTGTGCGGCACCCTTGCCGAATACGGCGGCCGGATCGATATGGGCGACGTTCAGGAACAGCCGCGAGGACGGGGAGTACGGGCTGAACTTGTGCGGGTCCGCGCTGAACATCGCATGAGTGGGGCTGACGGCCAACGCATGGGCACCCCGTCGTGCGCTGTCGATCGCGAACGCGGCGAGTGCCGAATAGTCGCCGATGCCGCCATCGCCGATGCGCCGCAAGCCATACAGCTGCACGCCGATGCCCCACGCGCGCACGTGCTCGGGATCCGGCATGCCGGCGTGGCGACATGCATCGGCGATCGTGTAGCAACGCGGCGGGGCCACCGCCAGGCGCACTTGGCGGCCATTCAGCGTCAGCATGTGATAGCCAGGCTCGGTGATGGGCGTGAGCAATGCCAATGCATCATGTGGCGTGGTGAAGCGTCCGTCGATGCGCGCGCCGCTTTCGAGCTCGATGCGATAGTGGCTGCCCGATTGGGCGATGTTGCGGGGCAACGCGATCGCGTGGTCGCACTCAGCCGTGATCAAGGGCGGCAGCTTCGGCGAATCGTGCTCGGCTTGGGCAAGCGCAAGACTTTGCTCGGCTTCGTCACGGGTGCTGCACGGCAAGCCGAGCGCGGCCAGCAACGCGATCAGCGTCTCGGGTGCGACGCGCTGTGCGCGCTTGTGCACGTCTTCCCAATGCACTTCGAGGCCCTCGAGCGTGGCGAGCCGCTCGATGGTCTCGCGGCTCGGGATAGGGCTTGGCGAGGACGACGCCGGTGGCGTCGATGGCGTGTGCGTGTTCACGCGTTGCTCCCGCGTGGCTGTGCGATGCGTGTATCGTGCCGCAGCGCATAGGTGTTCACGTCGCCCGTGAGCCAGGCGATGAATGCGTAAGGCGGTAGCTCGTAGGCGTCGACGCGGTCGCGCGTGCGCGGTGGCGTCTCGAAGACGACCATGCCGTCGGGCCGCTCGGTGAACGGCAACGCTTCGGGCGTGAGGTTCAGTGCGAGCGCCAGCGTTTCGCCGTCGCCGAGCTGCCAGCGGGCCACGAGCGCGTTCGTCTCGTGATCGTTCGTCGTTCGCAGAAGCGTCGTGCCGAGTGCCCGCGAGCCGGCGAGCCGTGGCGCGATCAGCTTGGCACGCACGGCCAACGCCGAGCGATAGAAGTGCTGCCATGCATCGCGTTCGCTGGTGGAGCCTTGGATGCGTTGCACGTTACTGTCGCCAGAGGCGTAGCTTTCGTCCTGCATAGGCGACGAAAGCGCGAACGTCTGCAACGCATTGGGATCGGGAATGCGCCCGCGTCGCTCGGGATCGCTGAATGCCGCGAACGTTGCGAATTCGTTCGAGCGGCCTTCCCGCACCGCGTCGGCCAGCTTGCCCGCGTAATCGGTGAAGTACAGAAACGGCTGCGTCGAGCCGCGCTCTTCTCCCATGAACAGCAGTGGAATGTGCGGCGACAGCAGCACGAGCCCCGTCGCCGCGAGCAGCGCTTGCGGCGCGCAGAGCGTGCGCAGTCGTTCGCCGAATGCGCGATTGCCGACCTGATCGTGGTTTTGCAGAAACATCACGAAAGCCGTCGGCGGCAGATGCGCGCTCGGTTCGCCGCGCGGCTTGCCGTCGTGCGTGGGCGAGGGCTCGCCTTGATAGGCGAAGCCTTCCGACAGCACGCGCGCGATCTTCTCGATCGGTTTGTCGGCGTAGGCCCGGTAGTAGCCCTCTTGTTCGCCCGTCAACAGCACGTGCAGCGTGTGGTGCGCGTCGTCATTCCACTGCGCGTCGAAGCCGGCTTGCAACAGGCCGGCCGCGTTGTGCTCGTTTTCAAGCACGAGGTGGATGCGGCGCTCGGGATCGACGGTCGTGCGCACGCGCTCGGCCAGTTCGCGCAGCCAACTCTCGTCGCCGATCGCATGCGCCGCGTCGACCCGCAGCCCGTCGAAGCGGTATTCGTCGAGCCAGTACAGCGCGTTCTGGCAGAAGAACGCGCGCACCTCGATGCGCCTGAAGTCGATGGCGGGGCCCCACGGCGTGGCCACGTCGTCGCGGAAGAAGGCCGCTGCGTAGCGCGGCAGATAATTGCCTTCGGGGCCGAAATGGTTGTAGACAACGTCGAGCAGCACCGCGAGCCCGTGCCCGTGGGCGCAATCGATGAGTGCCTTCAGATCGTCGGGGCGGCCGTATGCCGAGTCGGGGGCGAACGGCAGCACGCCGTCGTAGCCCCAATTTCGACGGCCCGGGAAGTCGGCGACGGGCATCAGCTCGATGGCCGTCACGCCGAGGGCGGCGAGCTGCGGCAGGCGCTGCGCAACGCGCGCATAGCCGCCCAGCGCGCCGACGTGCAGTTCATAAATGACCATCTCTTCCCACGGCCGGCCGCGCCAATCCGCATGCTGCCAGGCGTAGGCCCGCGCGTCCACGACTTCGCTGGGGCCGTGCACATCCTCGGGCTGAAAGCGCGAAGCCGGATCGGGGACCAGCAGGCCATCGTCGAGCCGATAGCGATAACGCGCGCCGGCGCCGCACTCGAATTCGGATTCGAACCAACCGTTGCCAGATGATGTCAAGTCGACAACGTTTGTTGTGGATTCGTATTCGATCTCGAGCGCGACGGCATGGCTCGACGGCGCCCATAGACGAAAGCGCGTGCGTGGCCGGCTGCCGTTGGACGAAGCGGTGTCGAGCAATTGTGCGCCGAACGGTAGCGGGTGAGTGTAGCGAATGGTCGAATTCGACAGTGACGGTGATTCGGACATGGCGTCATACCTCGCTTTACCGATGAGCACGTCGGCACCTAGCCTGGGCTGCCGGTCGAGTCGGCAGATGAGGCCGATTCGTCCGCAGTGATCGAGCCCATCCCCGTTACCGGCCACGCGACGAGGACGACGAAGCCATGCGCACCGATCGGCAGTGGTGTCTGCCTGAGTGTGTGCGTTGGCGCGTCGGGGATCGTCGTATCGATGAGCACATTCCATTCCAGCGACGGGGGGGGCGGCGTGAAGGCGATCGTCGCGTGCGACGCGTTATGCATGAGCAGCAGCACTTCGAGCTTGCCGTCTGCGGCCGCGCCGGCGCGGCGCAGTGTCAGCGTACGTCCCTCGGGTACCTGCCAGGACTCGCTGGTCAGCGGCTCGCCGTGCTCGTCGAACCAGCCGATATTCTTGATGTCGGGCAGAACATCGTGCTCGCCGTGCGGAAAATGCATTTCGCGCAACAGCGGATGCTGCCTGCGCAATTGCGCGAGGCGCGCGACGAACGAGATCTGTGCCTGACCTGCTGGTGATCGAGCTTGCGTCCAGTCGAGCCACGACAGCGCATTGTCATGACAATACGCATTGTTGTTGCCGTGCTGGCTGCGGCCGAATTCGTCCCCAGCCACGAGCATCGGCGTGCCCAGCGACGTGAACAGGCTCGCGAGCATCGAGCGTGAGACGCATCCGCGCGTGGCATTGATTTGCGCATCGTCGGTCGGGCCTTCGGCGCCCCAGTTCGCGCTGCAATTCTCGTTGTGGCCGTCGGCGTTGTTGTCGCCGTTTGCTTCGTTGTGCTTTTGTTCGTACGAGACCACGTCGGCCAGCGTGAAACCGTCATGCGACGCGACATGGTTGATCGAGGCCCAAGGCCGTCTGAACCGATGATCGAACAAGTCGGCCGAGCCGGCGATGCGTGCGGCGAGCTCGGCGCGCATGCCGGCGTCGCCACGCCAGAAGCGCCGTACGCAATCGCGGTACTTGTCGTTCCATTCGGCGAAGCCGGGCGGATGATGCCCGAGCTGGTAGCCGCCCGGACCGACATCCCAAGGCTCGGAGATGAGCTTGCAGTGCGACAGCAGCGGGTCTTGCCGGATCGCGTCGAAGAAACCCGAGCCCGGATTGAAACCGGTGCCCTCGCGCCCGAGTGTGACGCCAAGATCGAAGCGAAAGCCGTCGACGTGATAGGCGCCGGCCCAGTAGCGCAGCGAGTCCATCACCATTTGCAGTACGCGCGGATGCGACAGATTGAGCGTATTGCCGCAGCCGGTATCGTTGATGTGGTGACGCTCCTCGCCGGGAATCAGGCGATAGTAGCTCGCGTTGTCGAGGCCGCGCCACGCGACGGTCGGCCCGAGCTCATTGCCCTCGCACGTGTGGTTGTAGACGACGTCGAGAATGACTTCGATGCCGGCCGCATGCAGTTGCCGCACCGCGATACGCAACTCGCTGAGGCGCCGCGTCGACAGGTACGCCGGATGCGGTGCGAAGAACGCGGCCGTGTTGTAGCCCCAGTAGTTCGATAGATGCCGCGTCAGCAGGGCGCGCTCGTCGAGGAATGCGTGGATCGGCAGCAGTTCGACGGCCGTCACGCCGATCTTGTGCAGATGGTCGATGAACTGCGGCGAGGCGAGCGCGGCGAACGTACCGCGCTCGTGCGGGCGAAAGTCCGTACCGAGCATCGACACGCCCTTGACGTGTGTTTCGTAGATGACCGTCTCGCCCCATGGCACGTCCGGACGCACGTCGCGCGACCAGTCGAACGCTTCGTCGACGACGACGGATTTGGGCATGGCGGGCGCCGAGTCGTGCTTGTCGAGCGACAAGTCCAGGCGGTTCGAATGCGCGCGATAGCCGAACAGCGCATCGGACCAGCGAAACGCGCCCGTGAGTTTCTTTGCGTACGGGTCGAGCAGCAGTTTGAACGGATTGAAGCGATGGCCTTGCTGCGGCTTGAACGGCCCATGCGCGCGAAAGCCGTAGACGGTGCCCGGGTGCGCGCCGGACAGGTAGCCATGCCAGACTTCGTCCGTGCATTCGGGTAGAGGAAAGCGCGCGAGCTCCTTATGTCCGTTCGGATCGAACAGGCATAGATCGATGCGCCAGGCGTTCGCCGAGAACACCGCGAAGTTGACGCCGAGACCGTCCCAGGTCGCGCCGAGTGGATAGGGGGCACCGGCTTCGAGGCGATCGGGCAGCGAGTTGGCCATGCTCACCATTCCCTTTGCATGGGTAGATGACGTGGCGTACCGTCATTGCGCACGCAGGACGATCGTCGCGAGCGGCGGTAGCGTCAGCAGCAGCGACTGCGGCTTGCCGTGGCTCGCGATGGGGTCGGTCACGACGCGCCCCGCATTGCCAGCGTTCGAGCCGCCGTACACGCTCGCGTCGGTATTCATGATTTCCTCCCAACGGCCTGGGCGTTGTACGCCGATGCGGTAGCCATGACGGGGCACGGGCGTGAAGTTGCAGACGACGGCGAGCTCGCGTCCACTGCCGTCGCAGCGGCGGTAGGCGAATACGCTGTTGTCGTCGTCGTCACCGACGAGCCATTCGAAGCCGCCGGGCTCGGCATCGAGTACATGCAGCGCACGTTCATGCGTATAGAGACGATTGAGATCGCGCACGAGCAGCTGCACGCCTTGATGCAGGGCGTCGTCGAGCAAATGCCACTGCGGCGATGCGTCGTGATCGAACTCGGCCCATTGCGCGAACTCGCCGCCCATGAACAGCAGCTTCTTGCCTGGATGAGTCCACATGAAGCCGAAGTACGCGCGCAGGTTCGCAAGGCGCTGCCACGTGTCGCCGGGCATCTTGCCGAGCAGCGACCCTTTGCCGTGCACGACTTCGTCGTGCGACAGCGGCAGCACGAATCGCTCGGAGTAGGCGTAGACCATGCCGAACGACATGTTGTGATGGTGGTAGCGGCGATGGATCGGGTCTTCGCGCATGTAATGCAGCGTGTCGTGCATCCAGCCCATGTTCCATTTGAAGTTGAAGCCGAGGCCGCCGTCTTCGGCGCGAGCGGTCACGCCGGGCCAGGCCGTCGATTCCTCGGCGATCGTCACGGCTCCGCCGACGCCGGGCGCATGCGCGACTTCGTGATTGACGCGCTTCAGGAACGCGATCGCCTCGAGGTTCTCGCGGCCGCCATGGATGTTGGGCACCCATTGACCCTCGGCGCGCGAGTAGTCGCGATAGAGCATCGAGGCCACTGCGTCGACGCGCAGCCCGTCGACGTGATAACGCAGCAGCCAGGCGAGCGCGGACGCGATCAGGAACGCGGCGACCTCGTTGCGCCCGAGGTTGTAGATCAACGTGTTCCAGTCCGGGTGATAGCCCTCGCGCGGATCGGCGTGCTCGTAGAGCGGCGTGCCGTCGAAAGCGACGAGACCATGCGCGTCGTTCGGAAAATGTGCGCTCACCCAATCGAGGATCACGCCAAGCCCTGCCGCATGCGCGCGATTGACGAACGCGGCGAAGCCTTCGGGCAGACCCAGGCGCGCCGATGGCGCGAACGGCGAGAGCGGTTGATAGCCCCACGAGCCGCCGAACGGATGCTCGGCGATCGGTAGGAATTCGAGGTGCGTAAAGCCCATGTCGATCGCGTAAGGGATCAGGCGATCGGCGAGCTCCGTCCAGTTCAGGCCGCGGTGGCCTTGCTCGTCGATGCGCAGCCACGACTGCGCATGCACCTCGTAGATCGCGATCGGTGCCCGTGGTGTTTGCCGTGCGGCGCGGCTCGACATCCATGCGCCGTCGGTCCACTCGAATTGCTCGATACGCGAGACGTCGGCCACGATCGACGCGGTGGCCGGCGCGGACTCGGTCTGCATCGCACACGGGTCCGCCTTCAGGGGCAATGCATGACCCTCGCACGCGAGGATCTCGTACTTGTATCGTGCGCCTGCGGTCAGGCGCGGCACGAACAGCTCCCACACGCCAGCGGTATGCCGGAACCGCATCGGATGACGGCGCCCGTCCCACGTATTGAAGTCACCGACGACCGACACGCGACGCGCGTTGGGCGCCCACACGGCGAAGCGCACGCCAGGCACGCCGTCGAGCACGTCCGGCCGCGCGCCCAGGCATTGCAGCACCGCGTACGGATCGGAGCAGGCGAGACGATTCAAAGCCGCTTCGTCGAGCAAGGGGCCGAACGAGTAGGTATCCTCGATCTCCTGTTCGGTGCCGTGCCAGTCGATGCGCAGACGGTACGGCGCAGCGCGTTCGACGAGGCCGGCGAACAGGCCATTGGGATGGATCAGCCGCAGCTTGCCGAGGCATGCCCCGCTGTCGCGCTCGATCACGACGACGCTGGCCGCGCCGGGGAGCATCGCGCGCACCACGACGCCCGACGACGTGCGATGCATGCCGAGCTGCGAGAACGGGTCGGGATGGCGCGCGTCGACTAGCGCTTCCAGGTCGACGGCCGCCAGGCCCGCCTGCGGGTCGGGGTCGAAGATCGGATGGATGAGGGCGGATTGATCGTTCATGGCCGATACCGCATTCAGGACGACGCAGGCGATGGACTATCACCCGTGCCGTCGGTGTCGGCAGACGGCTTGCCGCCGTGGCCCCCCCCTTCTCCGAGCAGACGGCGGGCAAGCGCGGCGAGCCCGCGCACGGGCAAGCCGAGCCAGGCCGGGCGATTAGCCGCTTCATAGCGTACTTCGTAGGCAGCCTTTTCGACGAGGAACAAATCGAGCAGCGCGGCTTCGACGTCCGGCGAGACGAGTGGGCGCTCGAGGTGCTCGATGGCTTCGTGATAGCCAGCGAGGAAGCTTTCCGCACCTTGCTCGTGAAAGCGTTCGAACAGGCTGCGCTTGCGTTCGGCCGTCTGCGCGGGGGCGGCTTCGGTCGTCGACTGTGCCGCTGCGCTCGCATACGACAGCGAGCGCAGCAGGCCGGCCACGTCGACGAGCGGGCAGCGCTTCATGCGGCGCCGCTCGAGCGGGCGAGCGGGTTCGCCCTCGAAGTCGATCAGGTACACGTCGCTCTGCGCGATGAGCACCTGGCCCAAATGGAAGTCTCCATGCACGCGAATGCGCAGGGCGTCGAGCTTGTGCGGCACGTGCGATGCGATCACCTGCGCCAGTTCTTCGCGCCGCTCGAGCAGATGTTGCGCGATCTCACGTGTCTCGTCCGACAGCGAGTCGCCCGGCTTCGCGAGCTCAAAGGCAAGCAGATCGAGCGCTTCGCCGAGCATCGTCTGCGTCCCCTCGATCCAGCCTCGCACGTCGGCCGCGGTGGCGCTCTCCGCGGCGAAAGCCGGATCGGTGCAAGGTGCGGCCAGCGCTGCGTGCAGCTCGCCGAGGCGTCGGCCGATGGTGCCCGTCAGCACGCGATAGCCCTCGATCTTTTCGGGTTCGGATTCGTCAGGTTCGGCCGCAAGCGCGAGCTCGTCGACGACCCGGCGTAGGTAATTGAGCACCCAGTTCCACGCATCGCCCTGGTTCTCGATGAAGCCCTGCAGGATCGCCAGCGTGTGCGGCACGCCGGCCGGATCGACGCGGACCACTTCGCCGTATAGCGGCGCGCTGTTCTCGTAGCCGATCTCGGTCAGATGACGGCTCATCTCCACTTCGGGATGGAGGCCGCCGACGAGTCGCCGCACCAGCTTGAGCACGGCCCGCTCGGCGATCACGAGCGAGCTGTTGCTTTGCTCGGCCGCGATCCAGCGGATCTCGGGCGCATCGCCGAGCGCGTCGAGTTCGTCAATGCGCTCGGTGGGGATGAAGCGGATTTCGCTCTTTTGCACGGTCGGCACCCGCGCCCGATCGCGCAGGTTCTTCAGCACGGCATGCGCGAACAGAGGCAGCGCGAATGCATCGGTCAGGTGTCCGATGTTTCTGCCGCGCCGCACGCGCGCCAGGGCGAGCTGGATGAACAGCGGCACCGTCGTATCGGTGCCCCAGCTCACGGCGAGCGGCAGCACGTAGCGTTCGGTATGGCGGCCTACATCGGCCTCGATCTCGGTGAATGCGAAGCCCGCATCGGGGATCGTGGTCAACGCGGCGAGCCGCACCGCGTGCAGTTTTTGATCCTTGGACGCGAACCAGCGGCGCCGGCTCAAGTAGGAGGGCAGCACTTCCGATTCGAGCAGGCGCACGTTCTCGGGCGTCGGCCCCGTCTGCCCGGTGCGGATGACGACCGTCACGAACTCGGGCAGCTGTTCGGAGCCGGGCTGGCTCCAGGCCGGGCGCTCGTCGGTCTTGCAGAGCAGGAACCACAGGAAGCCGTACGGCGGAAATGTCAGCAAATACGTGAGCTGACCGATGGCCGGGAAGACCGAGTCGGCCGTCATTTCGATCGGCACGCGGCCCGCGAACTCGGAGAGGTCGAGCTCGACGGCTTGCGGCGCGCGCGACAGATTGGCCACGCACAGAATCGGCGGCTCGCCTTCCATCTCGCGCAGGTACGCGAGGATCTTGCGATTGGCGGGGCGCAGAAAGCGAATGCTGCCACGCCCGAACGTATGCCTCGAGCGGCGCGTGGCCAGCAGGCGCCGTGTCCAGTTCAGCAGCGAATGGGGGTCACGCGTCTGCGCCTCGACGTTGACCGCATCGAACCCATATAGCGAGCCCATCACGGGCGGCAGCACGAGCTGTTCGGGGTCGGCGCGCGAGAATCCGCCGTTGCGATCCGACGACCATTGCATCGGCGTGCGCACGCCGTCGCGATCGCCGAGGTGGATGTTGTCGCCCATGCCGAGCTCGTCGCCGTAGTAGATGACGGGCGTGCCCGGCATCGACAGCAATAGCGAGTTGATCAGCTCGATGCGGCGGCGGTCGCGCTCCATCAGCGGCGCGAGCCGGCGGCGAATGCCGAGATTGAGCCGCGCGCGGCGATCGCTCGCGTACGTGTTCCACAGATAGTCGCGCTCGGAGTCCGTCACCATCTCGAGCGTGAGCTCGTCGTGATTGCGCAGGAAGATCGCCCACTGGCACGACGGCGGCAGCTCGGGTGTCTGGCGCATGATGTCGGTGATCGGAAAGCGGTCCTCGCTGGCAATCGCCATGTAGATGCGCGGCATCAGCGGGAAATGGAACGCCATGTGGCATTCGTCTTCCGAGCCGAAGTATTCCTGAACGTCTTCGGGCCACTGGTTCGCTTCGGCCAGCAACATGCGGTTCGGATACTCGGCATCGATCGTCGCGCGAACGCGCCTGAGGATCTCATGCGTCTCGGGCAGGTTCTCGTTGCTCGTGCCTTCGCGTTCGACGAGGTAGGGCACCGCATCGAGCCGCAACCCGTCGATACCCATGTCGAGCCAGAAGCGCATGACGCTCAGCATTTCCCGCATCACCGACGGATTGTCGAAGTTCAGATCGGGCTGGTGCGAGTAGAACCGGTGCCAGTAGTAGGCGCCCGCGAGCGGGTCGTGCGTCCAGTTCGACGGCTCCGTGTCGATGAAGATGATGCGCGTGCCGGCGTACTTCTTGTCGTTGTCGGACCAGACGTAGTAGTTGCGATGGTTCGAGCCCGGCTTGGCGCGGCGCGCTCGCTGGAACCACGGGTGCTGATCCGACGTGTGGTTCATGACGAGCTCGGTCACGACGCGGATGCCGCGCGCGTGCGCACCCTGGATGAACCGGCGCACGTCGGCGAGCGTGCCGTAGTCGGGGTGGACGTTGCGATAATCGGCGATGTCATAGCCGTCGTCGCGGCGTGGCGAGGGATAAAACGGCAACAACCAGATCGTGTTGACGCCGAGTTCCGCGATGTAGTCGAGCTTCTCGATGAGTCCCGGGAAGTCGCCGAGCCCGTCGTTGTTTGCATCGAAGAACGACTTCACGTGCACTTGGTAGATGATCGCGTCCTTGTACCAGAGCGGATCGTCGGAGAGGGGGGACGGCTTCGTGCGTCGTCCCGTACGCGTGCGTTGGCGCGCGTCGGGTGGCTGCTCGGCGCGTGCCGCGGCCGTATCGAGGTGCTGGTCTTCACGTTTCATGGTGAGCCTCCTCGGCATCGTTCGTGCGCGCGAGCCATGCATGCGCCTGTTCGTCGCGCGGCAGCCCCGCAGCTGGCGCAATACGCCAGATCGCGAAAGGGCGCGTATCCGGTTCGATCCTCACGTGCTGGCGCCGCCCGTGCCATGCGAACCGGGCGCCGTTCATCAGATCGGTGACGGCAAGCGCATCCCATTCGTGCATGCGCCAATGCTCGAGCGTCTGCCATGGCAGCTCGATGTCGGCCTCCTGCGGCTCGAACGGATCGAGGCTGATCGCGACGAGGATCACGTTCTCGTGCGCGGGCGTCGCCTTCTCGAAGAACAGGATGCGGTCGTTGTGCGCGGGTAGGAACGTCAGGCCCAGATGCGTATGCAGGGCCGGGTTCGACCGCCGGATGCGATTGAGCGCGCCGATGATCTCGACGATGTTGCCGGGCCGATGCCAGTCCCACGCGCGCAGTTGATACTTCTCCGAATCCAGATACTCCTCGCTGTTCGGCAGTGCTGCCGCTTCGCACAGCTCGAAGCCGCTGTATATGCCCCACAGGCCCGAGAGCGTCGCGGCCAGCGCGGCGCGCATCATGAAGCCCGCGCGGCCCCACGCTTGCAGATGGCGCGGGTTGATGTCGGGCGTGTTGACGAAGAAGTGCGGGCGGAAGAACTCGCGCACGTTCGTCTGCGTGAGCTCGGTCAGGTAGTCGATGAAGTCACGCTTCGATTCGCGCCACGTGAAGTACGTGTACGACTGCGAGAAGCCGAGCTTGGCGAGCCGATACATGAGGCGCGGGCGCGTGAAGGCTTCGGACAGAAAGATCACGTCGGGATCGCGCGCGCGAATGTCGTCGATCATCCACTCCCAGAATGGCAACGGTTTGGTATGCGGATTGTCGACGCGGAAGATGTGCACGCCTGCGTCGATCCAGAAGCGGATGACATCGCGCAGCGCGAGCCATAGTGCGGGTTTGGCATCATGCGCATAGAACTCCGGGTTGACGATGTCCTGGTACTTCTTCGGCGGATTCTCCGCATAGCGCAGCGTGCCGTCGGGCCGCCAAGCGAACCATGCCGCGTGCTCGGTCAGCCATGGGTGGTCGGGCGAGCACTGGATCGCGAAGTCGAGCGCGATTTCGAGGCCGTGCGCATGGGCTTGCGCAAGCAGGCGCTTGAAATCGTCGAGCGTGCCGAGTTCGGGATGCAGCGCGGTGTGGCCACCCGTTTCGCTACCGATCGCATACGGGCTGCCGACATCGCCGGGCTGAGCGTGCAAGGCGTTGTTGCGGCCTTTGCGATTGGTTTTGCCGATCGGATGGATCGGCGGGAAGTACAGCACGTCGAAACCCATGTCGCGAATGCGCGGCAGCTTGGCGATCACGTCGTCGAATGTGCCGTGGCGCACCCCGTCGTCGCTCATCGAGCGCGGGAACAGCTCATACCAGCTCGCAAAGCGTGCTTGCGCGCGCTCGGCGTCGATGCGGTACGTCTTGGCATCGTGTGCGAGGAACGGGCGGTGCCTCGCGCGCGCCACGGTTTCGGCGGTCTCCTGTGCGAGCACGAGGTCGATTCGCACGGCCGGGCTCGCATGCGCGAATTGCGATGCCATCTCCTCGAGCCGCCCGATGGCCGAGCGCTGTGCGTCATGACCGCGATGTTCGTGGTGAACCGGATGCTGCGTGCCGGTCGCATCGGCCGTCCTGGCTTCGACGATCACGCGCGCGAGCAGATGGCGCGCTTCTTCGAGCTCGAGATCGACGGCTTGATTGGCATCGAGCTTCTTGCGGATGTGATCGACCAGGGAGGCGAAATCGTCGCGCCAAGCGATCACGGTGAATTCGTAACGGCCCAGGCGCGTGAGCGCAATGCGCGTGTGCCATACGTCGAGCCCGGCTGGCCCCGCAGGAGTCATCGGCGTTTCGTGCCACGCGACTTCGTCGATCGCGCGCCAGATCACGGCCGCCGCGATTTTGTCGTGGCCTTCGCCGAAGATGGCCGCGCGTACTTCCACTTCCTCGCCGACCACGCGTTTGACGACGAAGCGCCCGCCATCGACCGACGGTTCGACACTTTCGATCGCGATGCGAGGCGCGGCGAGCGCCTGCGTGACGGCCGCCGTGGCGGCGCTCCTGGGGGCGTGACGCTCGGCGATGCGCGGGCAGGCGTGCGCGCGTAGCAGGCGTGCTTCGCCGGGCGCGAGCGCGAACGGCGTCAACGGTTCGGACGGGTTCGTGCAGGCGCTCGTCAGCGATTTGAAGGCCATGAAGCTGCCTGGCACACCGTCGAGAAAACGGGCCGGCTCGACGAGCGTCGGCCTATGCAGGTCAGGGTTGGCAATCAATAGTACGGCTTCCTCAGCATGGCGCAGATCGCCATGTCCGCCGCGCAGCAACACGGCTGTGTTCGCGCCGGCCGGCGACAACGCACGGAGTTCGCCGACGGACCCCAGAAGCGGCGTTTGCTGCCGCAGCACATTGGCGCGCTCGAGCTCGCCGCACAGATCGAAGCGAGCGGATGCGCAAGCGGCGCGATAGCGTTCAGCGTTGCCGCCCGTGTACGACATCGGCTCGCTCAAGCCGTACTCGAAGCCCATCGGCACGAGCCAGCCCGCGCCGATGCCCGCCGCTGCCGTGATGGCACGGCGGTAGGCGCGCTCGACGACGATCGCATCGCTTTCGCCGGCGAAGTCGTTCGCGAGCCGGGTGCCGTAAGGCGCTTCAGGAAACGCGATGGGCGCACCCAACCGCACGAGCGCTGCGTGTTCATCGGCGAGCCAGTCCTCGCGGAAATCCCACCAGCGCACCGACGAGAACACGCTGTCGAAGCGCGCCTCGGCGAGCCGGGCCAGGTCGTCGCGGGTGAGGCCGGGTGTGGCCGCCAGCAGCCGCACGTCGGGACGACGCCCACGCACGGCTGCGCGTAGCTTGCGCCAGATGTCGACGGGCACGTGGTGCGGCGAGTCGAAGCGAAACCCTGCGATGCCGGCATCGACGAGCTGGACGAGCCGTTCGCTCCACCAGGCGCCGAGCTGCTCGGCCGCGTGCGCATCGGCGAAATTCGCGTAGGCGGCGTTGTCCTCGTGTCGAGCATGACGCGGGTCGAGTCGTGTGCGCTCGGGCTCGAACGGCAGGAACCAGTGTGGGTGTTCGCGGTACAGCGTGCCATCGGCGGCAAAGCGGTCGACGATCAGATCGGCGAGCAGCGCGATGCCATGCTGGCGCGCGGTGTCGGCGAGCGCTTGCAAGGCGTCGTCGGCCCCGAGGGACGTATCGAACACGGGATGCAGCCGCCGATGGTCGGCAACGAGTTGCTGATGATGAGCGTGACCCGGCGCGAACGGTGAACCGATCAGAACGTGATCGAAGCCGAGAGCCGCGGCGTGCTCGAACTGGGCGGGCCACGCATCGAGGGGCCCGACGAGCAGAGGGTGAATGAAGTAGATCCGCGGCGCATACGCGTGACGTAGTTCCATCGGTCGATTCCAGTGTCGTCCGGCGTGGTGGATGCACGAGAGAAGCGTGCGATCGCATCGCCATACAGGGCGGCGCTCAAGAAGCCTGTCATTCACGCGAACAGGCCCTCGTGCGCGTCGACGCAGCGGATGGATCGGCGTCGGTCCGGCGCTGTGGCGATGCGAAGCGCCTGGGAAGCGCAAGCAGGTTGCATGCCGCAGCGGCCGGGCGCGGCGCGTGTCGCGGGCCGGCGTCGCCGATAGCGACGAGTATGCGCGCGTTGAGCGCCAATGGCATAAGGTTTGTGCCAAGGGCCTGCGACACGGGCTGGTGTAAATCGGTGTAAAGGTGACAGCAGCCAGCGGTGCGTTTTTACATCGACGCGCCATTTGGCTCACATCCGTTCGACACTTGTCGAGGTCGCCGCGGCCCGACCGTCGTATACGGCGAGGGCTCGTGCATGTGGTTCGCGGTTGTTGGCTTACGGCCCGATTTTCGTTTAACGAGAAACCCAGGAGGCAGTGTGCAAACGATCACCCCGTTTCTGTGGTTCGACGATCAGGCCGAGGAGGCCGCGCGTTTCTACATGTCGGTGTTCGAGCGCTCGCGCATGCTCGAGGTCATGCATTACGGCGAGGCTGGGCCCGGCGAGACGGGCAGCGTCATGAGCGTGACGTTCGAGCTCGACGGGCAAAAGTTCATCGCCCTGAATGGCGGACCGAACCCGGCCTTCACGTTTTCGCCGGCCATTTCAATGTTCGTCGAGTGCGAGACGCAAGACGAGGTCGACACGCTATGGGAGCGGCTCTCTGCCGGTGGCGAGACGCAGCAATGCGGCTGGCTGCGCGATAAGTTCGGCATCTGCTGGCAGGTCGTGCCGAGGGTGCTGGGCCGCTTGCTGGTCGACCCGGACAAGACGCGCTCGACGCGCGTGATGCGGGCGATGATGCAGATGCGCAAGCTCGACATTGCCGGCTTGCAACGCGCCTACGACGAGGCTTGATGTCTCTCGCGCACGCCGTCGGTGCAGCGGGGGCGGCGGCCCGACGATTGTCGAACGGCGCCGACGCAGCTATATTTCGGGTCAGTGGGCCCAGCGCGCCACCGCACATAACGAAAGACCGCCACCGTTCGGGAGGGCGGCGTCAAGACCGGATTCGGGGGCACGCTGCCGGCAGCACGGCCGGCAGCCGTCATGTCCAGGACCCAGGAAGCCCACATGCCAGACGCCCGAACAGGCCGGCAATACGATGCGCTGCCGGCCTTCGCCCGCAGACAGTTCATACTCGGCGCTTGCGCGTCGGCCGCCTCGCTTGCGTTCGCCGCGACGCTCGGCGTGTCCACCCAGCCCGCCGGTGCCTTCGGTTACGCCCCGCCAGCCGGTGGCGGGCTCGATGCCTTCGTCGCGCTGTCGCGACAGTTGACAGGCCGCAAGACGCTCGACGCGACGCTCGCACGTCGTATTTATGACGCGCTCGTGAAAGCCGACGCCGCGTTCGAAAAAAACATAGCAGACCTGAATATCTGGCTCAAGACCCATGGCGGGGTGCCCAGCGACACGGTGACGGCCGCGCTGGCCGCGAGCGACGCACCGCTTGCCAAGACGGTCGGGAAAATCATGCGTGCCTGGTATCTGGGCCTGGTCGGCGACATGCCGACCGTGCAGGTCCTGGCCTATGAACGCGCATTGATGTTCGATCCCGTCAGCGATGTTTTGACGATCCCGTCCTATTGCCGGGATGTGCCGTTTTACTGGACGCACAAGCCGACCGACGCGTGAGCGGCCTGCGTGCAGCGCCATAATTGGCATGCACTTTGCTATCGCTCCCGAACGAACAACCGATCTGGCAAGAAGTCTTCACGTATATGGCAAACCACACTTCGGCCGACGTCGTCGTAGTCGGCTCAGGCGTTGCGGGCAGTCTGGTCGCGCATCAGCTCGCGCTCGCGGGCGCGTCGGTCATCATGCTCGAGGCTGGCCCGCGCATCGCACGCGGGAAGATCGTCGAGAACTTCCGGAATTCGCCGGCCAAAGCCGACTTTGCGACGCCGTATCCGTCGATGCCGTACGCGCCGCATCCCGAGTATTCGCCCGAGAACGGCTATTTGATCCAAAAAGGCGAGTATCCGTACAACTCGCAATACCTGCGGCTCGTCGGCGGCACGACGTGGCACTGGGCCGCGGCTACGTGGCGCCTGCTGCCATCCGACTTCAAGCTCAAGACGCTGTACGGCATGGGCCGCGATTGGCCGTTCCCGTATGAAACGCTCGAGCCGTGGTATTACGCCGCCGAAGTGCAGCTCGGCGTATCCGGGCCAGACGCGTCAGTCGATCTCGGCTCGCCGCGCTCACGGCCCTATCCGATGTCGCAACTGCCGCTGTCGTACATGGACTCGCGCTTTAGCGGCGTGCTCAACGGGAACGGCTTCAAGGTCGTGCCGGAGCCCGTCGCACGCAACAGCCGCCCGTACGATGGGCGCCCGACCTGCTGCGGCAACAACAATTGCATGCCGATCTGCCCGATTGCCGCGATGTACAACGGCGGCATTCACGCGACGAAGGCCGAGCAGGCCGGCGTACATCTGATTCCCGAAGCCGTCGTCTATCGCATCGAGGCCGACGACAAGGGGCTCATCACGGCCGTGCACTACAAGAACCCGGCCGGTGGCACCACGCGTGTCACGGGCAAGTTCTTCGTGCTCGCGGCCAACGGCATCGAGACGCCGAAGCTCATGCTGATGTCGACATCCGACAAGTTTCCGACCGGCATCGGCAATCGCTCTGATCAGGTCGGCCGCAATTTGATGGACCACCCCGGCACGGGCGTGAGCTTTCTTGCGAACGAGGCGCTGTGGCCCGGACGCGGTCCGATGGAGATGACCTCGGTCGTCAACTTCCGCGACGGCGCGTTTCGCGCCGAATACGCCGCGAAGAAGCTGCACCTCTCGAACGGCGTGCCGACGATGGCGGTCACGGCTGCGCTGCTCGACAAGGGCGTGACGGGCGCCGAGCTCGACCGCCAGATCCGCGACCGCGCGGCGCGCACGCTGACGATCAATAGCTTTCACGAACATTTGCCCGAGCCGCAAAACCGCGTCGTGCCGTCGGCCGAGCACAAGGATGCGCTAGGCATTCCGAAGCCCGAGATCCACTATGCGATCAACGACTACGTGAAGAAGAGCGCTGCCCACACGCATGAGGTCTACGCGCAGATCGCGGATTTGTTCGGCGGCACCGAAGTCGCCTTCGACGATCGCTTTGCGCCGAACAATCACATCATGGGCACGACGATCATGGGCCTCGATCCGGCCGACTCGGTCGTCGACGCCGACTGCCGCGCGCACGATTCGCCAAATTTGTTTCTCGCCACGAGCGGCGTGATGCCGACGGCCGCGTCCGTCAACTGCACGCTCACGATCGCGGCGCTCGCGCTGCGTCTTGCCGACAAGCTCAAACATGAACTCTGATTGCGCGACGATCCGACGAGAATTCCGATGACGAACCACCGCTTTCGTTCCGAGCCGGGTCACGCACGTCACGACGCCAGCTTCGGCGGCTATCGCCGGCCGGTTCGCGTGGCGTCCTTCGCCGCGGCGTTTGCGCTGTTCGCGCTGTTTCTGGCGTGGCATGCATCGGACGACGATGAGGCTTCCCCCACCGACGAGTTGCCGCTTTCGCGAGCGCAGGCGCAAAGTGCTTCGAGGGTGCCGCCGGCTTCGTCGATTTCTCCAGCTTCTCCAGCCACGATGCAGACCGCCGCTTCGGATGCGACCGGTGCACCGAACCCGAACGCCGGCAGCAACGCAGCGCTCGCAGCCGCGCCGCGCGACGACGCCAACAGCACCGACCTCGTCAAACGCGGTGAATACCTCGCGCGCGCGGGCGACTGCATGGCTTGCCATACGGCGGACAATAGCCGGCCGTTCGCGGGCGGCTTACCGATGAGCACGCCGTTCGGCACGATCTATACGCCGAATATCACGCCCGACCCCGACACGGGCATCGGCCGCTGGAGCGACGCGCAATTCGTCCGTGCAATGCAGGAGGGTATCGGCAAGAGCGGTGAGCATCTGTATCCGGCGTTCCCTTACACGGAGTACACGCGCGTCGCAGGGCGGGACCTGCTTGCGATCCGTGCCTATCTGAACACGCTCGCGCCGATCCGCTATGCGCCGCCACGCAATGACCTGAGCTTTCCGTTCAATCAGCGCTGGCTCATGGTCTTCTGGAACCTGTTCAATTTCCGCGAGGGCCGTTTCGTGCCCGATCCCAAGATGAGTCCGCAGTGGAATCGCGGCGCGTATCTGGTGGAAGGGCTCGCGCACTGCGAGGAATGCCATACGCCGCGCAACTTCATGCAAGGGCTCAAGACCAGCGAGCGATTCTCCGGCGAAGTGCAGGCTGGCTGGCATGCCTTCAACATCACGCCCGACAAGGCGGGTGGCATCGGCAACTGGAGCGACGACGATCTCGTACGGTATCTGGCGAAGGGCGCCGTGGCCGGGCGGGCCAATGCAGCAGGGCCGATGGCCGATGTCGTCGAGAACAGCACGCAGTACTTGAGCGATCCCGACTTGCGCGCGATCGGCGTCTATCTGCGGTCGCTGCCACCCGTTGCCGGTGGCGCCACGCGCGCACGCGATCAATGGGGCAAGCCTGCCGACGATGTCACGCGCTTGCGCGGGACGGCCATCGCGGGCGTGAACGGCGCGCAACTGTTCCTCGCCAACTGTGCAACGTGCCATGCCTGGACAGGGCGGGGCATCGGCGCCGACAAGCCGCTTGCCTATCCTTCGCTGATTCACAACAGCGCCGTTGGCGCGCTTGATGCAGGCAATCTCGCCATGGTGATCCTGCACGGCGTGAGCCGCAAGACGAAGGACGCGGACGTGATGATGCCGGCCTTCGCGTCCGAGCTGAACGACGACGAGGTCGCCGCGCTCGCCAATTATGTGACCAGGCAGTTCGGTGACCCACGTGCGACGCTGACGGCTGCTGATGTCGCCAAGCTGCGCGTGCGCCAGCCATGACGTGATGGGGTGCGCGAAGGCGTTCGAATGCGCCGCGAGAGCGGGACTATCATGCCCATATGGGTACGAGTAGCGAGCACTTCCCCGTCATTTGCCGGCATGCGTCGAATATGCAGGGCCGGGACTTCGTCGTCGGCGATCTGCATGGTTGCGTCGACGCGTTGCGCTATTTGCTGCGCGAAATCGAATTCGACGCAATATGCGACCGGCTGTTTTCTGTCGGCGACCTGATCGATCGCGGCAGCCAGTCGGAGGATGCGATCGCGTTGCTCGACAAGCCCTGGTTCTATTCGGTACTCGGCAACCACGAAGATGCGCTGTGCCAGGTCGCTGAAGGCAGCATGCCGCGCGCGTGGTGGTACAGCATCGGCGGAGATTGGAGTGATGTGCTGCCTGACGAGCAGCTGCGGCAGTACGCGCAGCGCCTGCGCAGGCTGCCGCTTGCGCGCGTGATCGGCGAAGGCGCCCGGCGCTTCAACGTGTTGCATGCCGAGTTCTTCGGCGACGATGCCGAGCTCGATTCGGGGCACTTCACCGAGCGCGTTCGTCAACAGATGCTGTGGGGGCGAGAGCTCGCGCTTGGCAGTGCCGACGAAGCGCGCCAGCGCGGCTTGTCGACGACATACTGCGGCCACACGCCGATGCGCCAGATGGGCCGTATCGGCTCGCAGGTCTTCATCGATACGGGCGCGTTTGCGCTGTCGGGCAAGCTGACGATCACCGAGGCGCTGACGCCACGCGCGTGGTCCGTGTCGCTCGATACGGCTCTGGCGGAAGGGGCCGCCGACATGTCGCTGCCGTGACGCGGGGCGGGAAGCGTTAGCGCGGCCCGCTCATTCGAGCTGATGGAGCTCGAACACGCTGTCGATCGTGCTGCCGTTCCAGTTGTACTCGAGATAGGCGGCGTGCCGGCAGTCGCGCAGGATGATCGTCTTCAAGGCGGCCAGGCATTCGCCCTGAGCATCGCGCACCGACGGATAGACGATACCGGCGCCGCTTGCAGCACGCACGGCGCGGCCCAGCGCTTGCCCCGCACCGTAGTCGCCCGGCGAAAGAACGGCCGGGTCGAACGAGGCCTCGCCACGCAGATCGATCACTTCGCCGCGGGCGGTTACCGTATAAAGCCGCATCTGCTGCCGGACAGGCGGCTCGTTCGTAGCGGACAGAAACGCGCCAGCATGAAAGCGCGTTTCGGCAATGGCCGTGCGGGCTTCGCGCGCGCAGTAGAAGACGCCGTACGTCCCATCGGAAAAGCGGCTGCCGAGCGGATTCAAATGCGTGAACGCCGCCATGATCGGTCCGCAGCCGGGGCCGAAGCGGCGCTCGGCGGCGGGCACGAGATCGAGCTCGCCGACTTCGGTGCGCAAACGGTCGTTCGTCATCGCTTCGAGCGCGTACAGCGCACCGAAGTCTTCCGCCGTGGCGACGCGATCGAACAGGTTGACGGCTGGAAAGCGCGTCGGGATCACACGATAGGCCGGTGCCCAATCGAGCGCGGTGATGCGCCAGCGCGACAGCCGATCGTCGGCGGTCACGTCCAGCCGCCGCGCATGGCGTCGAGATACTGCCGCACGGCGACGAGGTCGCTCACGTTGCCGGCCAGCATACGATCGAGCGCGCGTGCGCCGCCGAACGGCGCTGCGGTGTTGGGCCGCTTGACCCATGCATCGGAGGCCTGCGCGTTCGGTAGCAGGATCTGCAATGCCTTGTAGATGCCGAGCAGCAACGACAGCCGCTCGAGTGTATCGCGCGAGAGCCGCGCGGATTCAGGCGTGGCCTTCCATTTGAAGAACGTGGAGCGGCCGGGCGAGCCGAGCAGGACGATCTGTTCATCCGACGAAAGATCCCAGTCGCGTGCGATGTTGAAGAACGCGCGCAGTCCGGCTGCCGACATCTCGGCGACTGAATGCTCGGTATCCGGCGCTTGGGCCGCGTGCGTACTGGAACTGGCGGACGACGGTCGATGCGAGGTGGCGGCAGGCATGCTGGACAATCTCGAAGCGGACTGTGACTTCATGCTAGTCCATCTCTGGATTAAGGCAAGCCGAGCAAGACCGCGCACGTGCGCGGATCGAATCGCCTAGCTCGTCGTGTCGAGCGCTCCAGCGGCCCGAGACGCCGCGCGATCGGGCCAGCATTGGCAGACGATGAGCCCCGTGAGCATGAGTGCGCAGCCGCCGAGCGCGCGTGTCGTCAGCGTCTCGCCCAGGGCGAGCCAACCCGCGAGCGCGGCGAACACGCCTTCCATGCTGAAGATGACGGCCGCGTGCGCGGGGGCCGCATGGCGTTGCGCGACCACCTGGATCGTGTAGCCGATGCCGACCGACAGCACGCCGCCATACAGGATCGCGGGCAGCGCGCGCATGACCGATTGCAGCCGCAGCGGCTCGCACGCGAGCCCGATCGCGAGGCACACGATGCCGCACGTCGCGAATTGGACGAACGACAGCACGAGCGGATCGCGCGAGCGCGCAAAGCGTCCGACGAGCAGGACTTGCAACGACACAACGAGCGCGCAGCCGAGTTGATACCAGTCGCCGTTGTGCACGACGAACGAGCTATCGACGCTGAGGAAATACATACCGAGGACGGCGAGCAGCGCGCCGAGCCAGGTGCCGGGGCCGGTGCGATGGCCGAGCGCGGCACCCAAGAGCGGCACGACGATCACGTATAGCGAGCTGATGAAGCCGGCGTTGGCGACCTGCGTATCGCGCAAGCCGATCTGCTGCATGGAGATGGCGACGGCGAGCACGATGCCGAGTGCGATGCCGGGCCATGCGAGGCGAGGGCGTTGCACGAGGGAGACGAGCGCCGGGCGCGACGCGGGTCGCAGGCTCATCGACAGCACGACGGCCGAACCGAGCAGAAAGCGCAGGCCCGTAAACAGGAACGGACCGATGACATCGAGGCTCACGCGCTGGGCCACGAACGCGGAGCCCCATATCATCGCGGCAAACAGCATCAGCAGATTGGCGCGCGTGTGGGGGTTCGTGGCGAGTTGTCGAGTCGGGAACGGCATCGGTCAGAGATGGATTTTTTCGCGCAGTCCTCGAGTATATCGATACGCATCTCGACGAGCGGCTCGACGTCGAGCGCTTGAGCTGCGTGGCGGTGCTGTCGAAGCATCACTTTCATCGACAGTTCACGGTGTGGTTTGGTATCGGCGTGGCGCGCTATGTGCAGCTATCCCGGCTCAAGCGGGCTTTGTACCGACTCGCGTTTCGCAATGGCGAGCGCATCGTCGAGATCGCGCTCGAGTGCGGCTATGACGGCCCCGAGGCGTTCGCGCGCGCATTTCGGCAGCACGTGGGTGCTGCCACTGACCTGAACAAGCTCACAGTCTCGGGCTCCGGCTCACACGAACCGCACGCAATAAACCGGCGGCAGATGTGCCGACACCTCCTGCCAGTGCTCCCCCGCATCGTCCGACATCCAGAGCCCACCTGTCGTCGAGCCCATCGCGAGCCGGGTGCCCGTCGCGTCGACGTCGAGCCCGTGCCGATAAACGAGGTCGTACGCCGGTGCCGGCGGCAAGCCCTGCGAGAAGCGCTCGAACGTGCGCCCACCGTCGCGCGTGCGCGTGACTTCAAAATGCCCATCCACCGGAATGCGGCAGGCGTCCTTGACCGCTGGCACGAACCAGGCGGTATCGGGCTCGCGCGGATGCACTGCTACGGCGAAGCCAAAGCTCGACGGCTGAGCCTCGATGCGGTGCCAGTTTTCGGCGCCGTCGGTCGAGCGGAATATCGCGCAGTGATGCTGTGTCCACAGCACGTCGGGCTGCGCCGGGCAGCGTACGACCCGATGCGGGTCCTGGACGTTCTCTTCGCCGCGCCGCTCCGGCGGCATGTAGTCGGCTTCCATGCCGCGCGCGGCCGGCCGCCAGTGTGTGCCGCCGTCCGAGGTTTGCCATACGCCGCCGCACGACACGCCGACAGTCACGTGACGGCTGTCGCGCGGGTCGACCATGATCGAATGAATGCCGGCATGATCGTAGCCGCCGCCCATCCACTCGCGCCGCTCGGGGCGGTCCCATAGCGCGCGGTTCAGCGTCCAGCTTTCGCCGCCGTCGTCGGAGCGAAAGAGCCCGCCCGGGATCGTGCCGGCCCATAGCGAGCCGGGTTCGTCGGCGCCGCCGGGCTCTAGCGTCCAGATCTGCTCGACCGACCACGGCGTATTGTCTTCCGGCGCCGCTGCACTGGTGCCGCCGTCCGCGTTGGTGGCCGCTTCAGGCTTGGGCGGATAGGCGGGCGTCGTGCACGGCTCCCATTCGGTCTGGCCTGCGCGCAGCCGATGCAACTTCACGCCGAAATGACCGAGGTTGAGCGCGGCATATAGCGTGCCGTCGCGCGGATCGGGCAGCACCGCGCTCACGGGCTCGCCGACGAAGTGCAACGCATTCTGCTGCCAGCTTGGCGGTGCACTGTCGCCGCGCGAGGTGCGCGTGAACTCGAACAGTCCCTTGCGGGTGGCGACGAGCAGTCGATCGTTCATCCATTTGCTCCGAGAAGTCCCGGACTTTAGTCCCCGGCTTACCCACAGTTCTTCATTGTAGGACGCAGCACACGGCGTTACCTTTCGCACCTCTATTGATACGTACCGGCTGAGAATCTGCGGCTGCATTCAGGATAGCCGGCCCTGGACTGCCCCGGGGAAGTCCAGGCTTAGGGTAGGAAGCGAGGTTATCCGATTGGTCGACTCGACTAGGTCAGCCCAACGCAGCACAATTGTAGCTTTTAAGCTACAATCATATCCATGATCGAACTCCTTCGATATCGGAGCGCGGACGGCCGCGAGCCGATAACGGAATGGCTCAGTGCAATTCGCGACAAGACGGCTCAAGCGCGCATCCGGATGCGCCTAAGGCAGGTCCAGGCTGGGAATTTCGGTGACTGTGAACCCGTAGGGGAAGGTGTCATTGAGTTGCGCGTCCATGTTGGCGCTGGCTACCGCGTGTATTGCGGCCGGCATGGGAAGCTCATCGTCTTGTTGCTTTGTGGCGGCGACAAGAGCAGCCAGACGGCAGACATCAAACGGGCCAAGGAATGGTGGTTGAAATGGAAACGGAGGTAGTCGTGAGCAAACTCACGGGTGCGGTGTCGCACCACGAGGCGGAAATCGCCGAACTGCGAAACGACCACGAATTGGCGGTCGCATATCTGAAAGCCGCGATGGAATCACTCGACAGCCCCGATGATCGGGCGGCGGGTCTCCTGGCACTGCGTACGGTGGCAGAAGCCTACGGCGGTTTAGGCGTGGTGGCGGCCTCGGCGGGGATTAGTCGTGAGTCACTCTATCGGGCACTCTCAGCGAAAGGCAATCCTACGCTCAAGACGTTACTTGCGGTGCTGAGAGCAGTCGGCATGAGGTTATCGGTGGAGCCCGACGATCATGCGCACGCGTAAGCGGTGCGCAGCGGCGCTAAGGGTGACGCCGACGGCCTATATCGTACCCGCGGTCTTCTCTAAGCAGGCGGCAGGCGGATCTAACCGCCCGACAGCGCTTGCACGACGTAGATGCGGCTCGCTTCGCTGACCGCATCGGACAGCCGTTGTCGGTCGTGCACGGGCCGTCCGTCGACGAACACGACCAGATGGCGGCGCAGGGCTCCTTGATCGTCGAGGATGTAACCGCGCAGCCTCGGCTCGTCGACAAACGCGGCCGACAGCGCTTCGCCGACCGAGCGCGCAGCCACGTCACGTTCAGGCAGGGCGAAATGCCGCTGGATCGATGCGGCGAAAAATAAGTGCGCCATATTGGGCAAACAAAGCGATGGGGCAGTGTTTCAGTGTAGGCGATGACTTCGCTGCGGGAATTGCCGCGCTGCGGTAGATTGCGCCGGTGGCCCTGCACGGCGCCGCACAGCGATGAAAGCGACCCCGATACCCCGATGATCAGGAGACCGATTCGATGACGATCACGATACGCAGGATCGAAGCGCGCGACGAGGCGCGCTGGCGCGAACTCTGGGACGGCTACACGCGCTTTTACGAACGCGAGCCGTCGGAGGCGATCACGCGTCACGCGTGGACTCGCATCTTCGATGCCGCCTCGCCCGTGTACGCGATCGTGGCCGAGGACGAGCGCGGCGTGGTCGTCGGCATGGCGAATTACCTCGTGCACGAAAGCACGTCGTTGCTGACCCCCGTCTGCTATTTGCAGGATCTGTTCGTCGATCCGGCCGTGCGCGCGGGCGGCATCGGCCGCCAGCTCATCGACTGGCTGGTCGATGAGACGCGGCGCCAAGGCTGGTCGCGGCTGTATTGGAATACGAAAGAGAACAACTATCGTGCGCGTGCGCTATACGACAGCTATACGCCGCACAGCGGCTTCGTGCGTTACGTGATCGACACGGCTAATTGACGCAGACACCCATCCGCACATCTGGCACCAAGGCCTACGCCAATGTCGACCTCAGTGCCGTCCAAGCGCAGCCGCCAAGGCCCGCAACGACGCTGCGGAGCGGGGTTCCCGCACACGCGAGTACATGACGACCTGCGACGCGGGTAGCGCGGGCAATCCCAGCCGAGCCCCGACGTCGACGAGCGTTGCGGGCACTACACGCCGTGCGAGCGCCGAAACGGCCAGCCCGGCCTCGAGCGCCGCCCCCACGGCTGCCATGCCGCCGCCGACGAACGTTTCCTGCCAGGGAATATCAGCCGCATCGAGCGCACGGATGGCGAGCGAGCGCACGCCGCACGGCGCCGCGAGTACGGCCAGCGGTAACGGCTCGCCGGCTGGCGGCACCCAGTCGGGCGCAGCCAGCCACGCGAGCGGTTCGGTAAACAACGTCACGGCATCGTTGCGCATCGATGGGGCCGAGCCCTGGTCAGATTCGTTGCGCACGATGACGGCGTCGAACTGCCGCTCGTCATAGCGCGCGAGCAGGCTGGTGGAGCTCCCCAGATGCATTTCGACGACGAGTTGCGGATCGTGTCGATGCATGCTGTTCAGCAGCAGCGTCAGATCGGGGCCGGCCACATGCTCGCTGAGGCCCAGCTTGAGCCGCCGCCGCTCGGTGCCGACCGACGTCACCGCGCGCTCGTGCGCGTGCAGTAATTCGCGTGCAGCGCCGAGAAACGCCTGCCCGGCCGCCGATAGCCGTACCGAGCGCGGCGTGCGTTCGAGCAGCGCCTTGTCCAGATGCGCTTCGAGCCGTTTGATCTTGAGGCTGACAGCCGATTGTGTGGTGGCGAGCGCATCGGCCGCTCGCGTGAAGCTGCACAAGTCGGCCACCTGGACGAACGCCCGCACGGCGTCGAGGTCGAGCAAATCTTTCATTTCTGATGAAAATGAATGAAATCATCAATCATGACTGTTCATGATGATAGCGCGGCAGTAATCTGCTTGCTCGGTTTCAATCATTCATCGAGTTGACCGTTCACTAATCGCCATTTCCGACAGGAGTTCGTTATGCCGCTTACCCGAATCTCGCTGCGCAAGGGCAAATCCACCGAATACCGCCAAGCGCTGGCGGAAAGCGTCCAACGCGCGCTTGTCGAAACGTTCAATGTGCCCTCCGACGATCAGTTCATGTTGATCACTGAACAGGAGCCAGAAAACTTCATCTACGACCGGCAGTACCTCGGCATCGATCGCAGCGACGATTTCGTCGTCATTCAGCTGACCGTCAGCAACACGCGCACGCGCGAAACCAAGCAGGCGCTCTACAAGCGCATCGTCGAGCGGCTCGAGGAAAGCCCCGGCGTGCGGCCCAAGGACGTGTTCATCAATCTCGTCGAGGTGCTGCCCGAGAACTGGTCGTTCGGCGACGGCATGGCGCAATACGTGTGATCCTCTGACGGCCGGCACGGCACTTGTGCGGCATGCCGACGCGGTGCATATTTGGGAATGCCGCGCCGGGCCGCTCGTGTGTAACATGGACAAGGCCAGCACGCTTTGGAGCCCCCATGTCCCGTACTGTCGAACTCGTGCTCGAGATCGAAGCGCAGTCCGCGAATGAATGGATGAACGAGCGCGCAGCGCATGGGCGTCGCGGCCAGTCGCATGCGGGTACACCGAGCATCGGCCACGAACTGGCCGACAGGCTCTCGCGAACGCGCAGCGTCGAGCTGCTGCACGCGCGCGAACCCGTGACCGTACGGGTCTTTCAAATCGGCGATGCCGCGCTGCGCGTGCTGCTCGAAGAGCGCTCAGGCGCGCGACGCCTGCTCGCGACGCGCGCGAAGCGGCTCGTGCCAGGCGTGAGGTTGAACGAGGCCATTTGCGACGTGGCGCTCGAAGCCGGCACACCGCTTGCGTTCAACGATGCGTTGTCGTCCGAAGTGGGCCATGCGCTCGGCATGCCCGATGCGCTCGTGCCGTCGTCGGTGTTGTTGATGAACCGGACGGTCTGGCGCTGGCAGACCTCTGTTGGGCCGGTCGTCGACATCGCGCTGCTCGATGCATATGACCTCGCAGCCCCGGAGAGCGCCGCCACGCATCCGCGCGCGTTGCCTCGTTTTTGCGAACTCCATCTGTCGGCTACATGCGACCCGGGCACCGAGTCGCATAAGGGTCATGACGAAGCAGCACGGGCCGCTGCGGCCGCCGCGCGCGCCGTCTTTGCGGTGGCGGAAAGACTTGTCGACATCCTGCCGGCGTTCCCTACGCTGACCGACGTATTCGCGCGCGCCCGCGGCGAGGCTCCGTCGAGCGAGCCCGTGCGCGCCGCGCGCGTCGAACTCTTCGATGCGAAAACGCCGCACGAGGCGCTCGTGGCGATCGGCTGCAACGTCGCGCGGCACTGGTTCGGCAACGAGCACGGTGTGCGCGAAAGCTCGACGACCGAGTTCGTGCATCAGATGCGCGTGGCGTTGCGGCGCATGAAGACCCTGTTGAAGACGTTTCCGCGCTGGACTGACGATACCTGGATGACGCGCGTCGCACCGGGCATCGACTGGCTCGGCGGACTGCTCGGCGAGGCACGCGATCTCGATGTCTTCGTCGATGCCACGCTGCCGACGTTGGCAGCGGCCGACATCGACGCCAAGACCTGGCACAAGGCACATGCCGCCGCCGAAGCGCGCCGGCTGCAAGCGCGTGCAAGCGTGCAGCAGGCGCTGCGCTCGCGTCGCCATGCGGCGCTGTCGCTGGCGTGGCTCGACTGGCTGGCTGGCCAGCATTTCGCGAATGGACCGCAGCCCGAAGCCGATCTGCCGCTGACCGCATACGCGGCCAAGCGGGTGCGCAAGCATTACCAGCGCTTGACGGCCGAGTCCGCGCTGACGGCGCTCGATGTGGCGGGACGACATCGTCGCCGCATCGAGGCCAAGCGCTTGCGCTATACGCTCGAGTTCTTCGAAGGGTTGGCGTCGCCGAAAACACGCCGTGAGGTCGCCAAACAGCTGGGCCGCCTACAGAGCGTGCTCGGCGAAGGCAGCGACGCGGCCACGGCGTTGCGCTTTCTCGAAGAGCTCGAGGTGACGCCATATCAGAAAGGCTTCGCGCGCGGCTGGTGTGAAGCGGTGAACCGTTGCGCGGCGCACGAAGGCGAACGGTTGTTGCGCGAGTTGCGCAAGCCGAAGATCGTACGGGACGCGTGAGCGCAAACCCGATGCGCATACGAGGCTAACTATAATGGCCCACGTCTATCCTTTCTCGGGCCGAATTCATGAGCGAGTCGTTGTTGTCGTCTTCTGCGCCTGCCGCTGCGGAGCCAGGCTCGAGCCCCGCACCGCTCGAGCTCGGCGGTTCGCTGTGGTTGCGCACGGGGGCTGAAACGATTGGTGGCGCGACCCGCATCGCGCTGCTCTCGGCCATTCGCGAGACAGGTTCCATCACTGGGGCGGCCAAGGCCGTGGGTATGAGCTACAAGGCCGCATGGGACGCCATCGACGCGATGAACAATCTGGCTGGCGAAGCGCTGGTCGTGCGGGCAGCGGGCGGCAAGGGCGGTGGCGGCACGACGCTGACGCCGCGCGGGCTGCGGCTTATCGAAACGTTCCGTGCCGTCGAGCGCGAGCATCGCAAGTTCATCGAACGCGCGAGCGCGGCCATCGAAGACTTCGCGGTCGATTGGGCAATGATTGGGAGAATCGGCATGAAAACGAGCGCACGCAATCAGCTTTACGGCACCGTGTCGTCGGTCAAGCGGGGGGCGGTCAACGACGAGGTGGCGCTGGCTTTGCCGGGGGGGCAGGCGATTGTTGCCGTGCTCACCCACGAGAGTACGGAGTCACTCGGCTTGACCATCGGCGCCTCCGCCTTCGCGCTCGTGAAGGCGTCGTGGGTCATGTTGATCGTCGACGACGCCGGAAGTGGTGGGACGCTGCGCATCTCGGCCCGCAATCAGCTGCGTGGCACGGTCACGCGTGTCGTGCGCGGCGCGGTCAATGCAGAAGTGTCGCTGGCACTTGACCATGCCGACGGCGGTGCGAACGCGCCGGTCGTGACGGCCGTCGTGACCAACGAAAGCGTCGATGCGCTGGAGCTTGCCGAGGGCAAGCCGGCGATCGCCGCGTTCAAGGCGTCGAGCGTGATTCTCGGGACGAACGACTAGTCGTTTACGACGCGTTGCGCGTGGCGAACGTCGTATAGTCGGCGCCTTTCTGCACACGGCCATCCGTCAGCTGCACCACCTGATCGCCGAACATCGCGACGTCGGCCGCATCATGCGTGATGAGCACCATCGGAATGTCGAGCCGCGATTGCAGATCGGAGAGCTCGCGGCGCATGCGCTCGCGCATGTGGGCGTCGAGTGCCGCGAACGGTTCGTCGAGCAGCAGGATGCGCGGCTTGGTCACGAGCGCGCGCGCAAGTGCCACACGCTGCCTTTGTCCACCCGACAACTGGGCCGGCAAGTTGCCAGCGCAATGGCTCAGCTCGAATGCATCGATCCAGTAGTCGACTTCTGCGCGCGTCTCGCGCGCACTCGGATTGAACCAGCCGCCCCGCAGCGCGAAGCCGATGTTTTGCCGCACGTTCAGATGTGGAAACAGTGCGTAGTCCTGAAAAAGGTAGGCGGCACGACGTTCGCGCGTCGGCACATCGATGGCGCGCGCTGCATCGAATAGCGGCTGGCCGCCGAGCGAGATGCTGCCGCGATCGGGCCGCATGAGGCCCGCGATCGCTTGCAGCGTCAGCGTCTTGCCGGCCCCGGATGGCCCGAACAGCACGATGCGCTGACACGTAGCGGCGAACGACACGGTCAGCGTGAAGCGGCGCTCGCGCGTGACGAGCGTTTTGCGGATGTCGACGAGCAGCGTCATGTCAGTGTGCGCCTGGGCGGTGTCATTTCAGCGCGAAGTCAAAAGCGAGTGCTGTGGCACGAGCCGGCCGGCCACGAGCAGCACGACGATGCATACGGCGGAGGTCACGAGCACGAGCAGGTTGGCCGTGGTGTCGTCGCCAGCCTGCACGGCTGCATAGACGGCGACCGACAGCGTCTGCGTACGGCCCGGCAGATTGCCCGCGACCATCAGCGTCGCGCCGAATTCGCCGAGCGCGCGCGCGAATGCAAGCAGCCCGCCCGCGAGAATGCCGCGCGCGGCGAGCGGCAGCGTCACGCGAAAGAAAATGGCCGTCTCGCCGATGCCGAGCGTGCGCGCGGCCTGTTCGAATTGCGGATCGACGGCTTCGAATGCTGCGCGTGCCGATTTGAGCACGAGCGGAAACGCGACGATCATGGCAGCGACGACGGCCCCTTGCCACGTGAACACGAGCTCGATGCCGAGCTTGCCGAGCCACGCGCCCAGGATGCCACGCCGCCCGAGCAGCACGAGCAGGTAGTAGCCGAGCACGGTCGGCGGCATCACGAGCGGCAACGTCAACAGCGAGTCGACGACGTCGCGCATGCCCGAGCGCCAACGCGCGAGTGCGAGCCCCGCCGCGACGCCGAGCACGACGTCGAGCGCCGTTGCCCAGAGCGCGACCTTCAGCGACAGCAGTAACGGAATCCAGGCATCGGTCGTCATCGCGGCATTCCTATCGAGCGAGTCAGAGCCTGATCCTGTAACGCGAAGGCGATTCGCAGCGGCGTCAACGCGCGCATCAATGCGCCGCCGGCGGCTTGAAGCCGTATTTGGCGAGCAGCGCCTGACCCGCGGGCGACAGCACGTAGTCGATGAACGCGTGCGCATCGGCGGCCCGCTTCGTGCCCTCGACGACGGCGATCGGATAGACGATCGGTTTCGTCGTCGGCAGTGTCGCGACGACCTTGACACGCTGCGACATCATCGCTGCGTCGGTACCGAACACGAAGCCCACATCGACTTCCCCACGCGACACGTAATCGAGGCTCTGCCGCACGTTCGCCGCGAGCACCGATTTGGGGTTGATCTTGTCCCACAGGCCAGCAGCCTCGAGCGCCCCCTTCGCGTAACGGCCGGCGGGCACCGACGCCGGATCGGCGAGTGCGATGCGCTTGACCTGCGGCAGTGTGGCGAGCTCGCTGACCGACTTGATGCTCAACGTACTGTCGGCCGGCACGATCATGACGAGCGAATTGGCGGCGAAGTCGCGCCGGGTATCCGCAGCGACGACCTTTGCATCGACGGCCTTGTTCATCGCGGTTTCGTCTGCCGAGGCGAACACGTCGGCCGGTGCGCCGTTGACGATCTGCTGCATCAGCACATCGGAGGCGCCGAAGTTGAGCAGCACCTTGGTGCCCGGATGCTCGTGCTCGAACGCTGCGCCGACATCCTTGAATGCATTGGTGAGGCTCGCGGCGGCCGATACGACCAGTTCGCCGGCCTGCGCGTTCGTCTGGACGGACAGCGCGAAAACGGCGACGGATACGGTGCAAGCATGCTTGAGCAAACGGCGGACGAACGGCGCGGAGGCAGTCATGGCAAACGGGTCGGATGAGAAAAGCGCCATCGTAATATACCGAAGCTTATAGCGCATTGATCAATGACGAACATACCGCAAACCGGATGCGGGAGGGTGTCGCTTAGGCGAAGGTGGGGGCGATGGCGGCGCTGTGCGCGGGCTTGCCGGGCGCAACAGGGCGCGGCGCTTGGAGGCCGGCTTTCCAGCGCGCACGGATGAACGGTCGCTCACGGCCCGACAGGTGCAGCGCGATGTGCGTGATCCAGCGTTGCGTAGGCACGCGCACGTCGTGCAGGGCGACCGTCAGCATTAGCAGGCTCACGGCGACGGGTACCGCGGACAGCTTGCCGGGCTTGGCATCCCAGGCCGACCAGATGAACAGCAGCGCGGCGAACGCACCGACCGTGCAGCCGGCGACGGCTTCGGACGGCGAATGCGCATCGAGCACGACGCGTGAGAGACCGACCGCGAGGCCCGCCGCGAGCCCGAGCAGGACGCCGAACAGGCGGATGCGCGCGCGCGTGGGCAGTAGCGTCAGGAAGAAAGCAACGGGATAGACTGCCGTGGAGAGCATCGCATGACCGCTGACGCCGGTGAAATCCCACTCGCGTACGCCAACGCCCCAGCCCAGAAACGCGATCTTCGTCAGCATGACGACGCCGGCGGCCGCGCCGACGATGCTGAGCCAACCCACCGCCAGCCGCCAGGTATAGCCGAGCGCGAGCCATAGCGCGATCGTCAGGGCGAGCGGTAGTGTGAGACCCGCGCCGCCGAGACGCGTGATCGAAAACCAGAGGTGAGTCGGTAAGTCGTACATATCGGGCAGGCCGGCCGCGTGGCAACCGGGTGTCACAAGCCGGTGCGTCATACGTTCTTAACGCAGGAGCCGCCCGACGGGAGGACAGCGAAAAGGCATGAGTGCACAGTATAGCCATCGCCGACGAAACGAATTGTAAGAAAGTTCGTAAGTACGTGGCGGAACGTGCAGACGCAGTATTATTGTGCAATGCATCATTGAATGGCGGTGCGCCGGTGCGCTGTCTTATTTAGCGAGCCCTCATCCGATGACCAAAAGCCTCACCAAACTGTGGTTGCGCGGCCTGAAGAGCTTGATGACCAACTTGCCGGATGGTCAGGACGACTATTTGCGAACGATGACTAAGAGTCCGCACCCGCCGCCCAGCGACACCGAGCCCGCCACGCCACGCGAATCGCGTGTCCGTCCGCGCCCGGCGGCCTGGGCCAAGGGCCAATGGGTGCGCTCCTACCATTCGGCACCGCCGCAGGCCGGGCAACTCGTCAATCACTTGTCCTACGGGCTCTACCTGCCACCAGGTAAGACGGCGCGAGGGCTGCCCCTCGTCGTCATGCTGCACGGCTGCAAACAGACGATCGACGAGTTTGCGACCGGCACGCGCATGAATCTCGTCGCCGACGAGAACGACTTCGCCGTGGTCTACCCCGAGCAGTCCAAGCATGCCCATGCCCACCGCTGCTGGCACTGGTACGACGATCGCGATGCCGCGGGGCGGGGCGAAGCGCATGCCGTCGTCTCGCTCGTCGAGGCACTCGTCGACGAATATGGCTTCGACGGCGAGCGTGTCTATTTGGTCGGCATGTCGGCGGGGGCCGGCCTTGCGGGGTTGCTGGCACTGCATTATCCGGAGCGTTTCGCTGCAGTCGGCTTGCACTCGGGACCCGCCCTAGGCGAGGCGCACTCGGGCATCACGGCGATGGACGTCATGCGGCGCGGCACGCGGCACGACCCGATTGCGCTCATCGATGCCGCCACCAACATGTCCGCTTACCCGGGCATGCCGGCGATCATCGTCCACGGTGAGGCCGATCGCGTGGTCGTTTTGAAGAACGCGGAGCAACTGGCGCTTGCCTTTCTAAGGCTCAACGGTTTTGTCGATGCGATGGGCGCATGGCGCGCGGGCCGCACGCGCGAGACGCGCGATCCGGGTGTCGTGACGCATGATCATGTAATGGAGGGGCGGAGCCTCGTGCGGCTGTGTCAGGTGGCCGATCTGGAACACGCGTGGTCGGGCGGTGACGAAGCCATGCCGTTCCATTCAGACAAGGGCCCCAATGCCAGCGCGATGTTGTGGGAGTTCTTTCGAGATCAGCGGCGGCGGCGCCGCCCGACAGCCGCCGAGCGTCCGGCAGCAGCCCGGCATTAGCCGTCGTACGGACGCCAGAGCGCGCGCAGTGATGCGTTTTAACCACAGTCGATCGACACGGTAGCGAGTGTCTAGGGTTTTCCCTATAATACGGGTTATGCATTAGGTACAAACCCTAATCACTACCGAGGTCGATCATGTTCCTGCTGAGCCAACTGTTCCTGTTCCTGACGAAGTCCGCCGATCAACGCGCGAAGGAGCGCAATGACGCCTATCTGTCGGAGGCGACCGATCTTTACGACCTCGAATTTCGCATGCGCAAGCTCGACCGCGAAGCGGCGATCGCTTATCCGTCGTGGCAAAGCCAGTATTAAGCGCACCGGCATTTGCCTGACCGGCCAACCCTACGGGTTGGTGCGCTCGCCGTTGCCGTTGCGTTCCTGAACGCCGAAGCAGCCGCGGTAGGTCGCGTAAAACGAGCAGTACAGCATCGTCGTTAGGGTGATCGTCGCGGGAAACAGCACGATCAGCACGTAAGGGCGCGCGCCCAGCGCATCCATCAGGATCGCCAGCCCGAACGACATGAACGAGGCTGTTCCGAACCACAGCCCCGCATAGACGATGAAAGCGCCGCGGTTGCGCCAGCAGCTGACGAGGCTGAAAAACATCGCCTTGAGGGGGGGCACATCGTGCCAGACCGTCAAAACGGGCGCGAACCAGAACACCATCGCGACCGGCACGTAGCAGCCGAGCGCGACCAGTGCCGCGAGCGGCACGGTCGAATCGGCGAGCGCATTGGGCGTGACGCCCGTACCGATCATCATCAATCTGAATAATGTCCCGCCGTCGGCGAGCGCCGAGCTTGCGAATACGAGCGCCATGGCCACGACATAAAGTCCGCCGAGCTCGATGAGCCGCCGCGCGGCTGCCCCACCATAAGAACGGAATCCGTCGATCAGAATGGTCGGAAACACGGGCTTGCCCGCGACCGTGTCTCGGCAGGCAGCCATGAACCCGACTGCCACGCCTGGAATGAACACGAGCGGCAGCACCGTTCCGATGATGGGGGCTAGCGACACCACCCACATCGCCAGCAGATAGGTGAAGAAAATGGTGACGAAGGCGAGGGGGTTCTTGCGGAACAGCCAGATGCCTTGGCGGAACCAGACATAGCCGGTTTTTGCGGGGACTTCGATCAGTTGCATGAGGACAGGGCGCTGAGCGTATCGGTGCCGCTCAGACGTTCGCGCAAAATGCGCTCGAAGTGAGTCGGATCGTGCGGCTGAAGCAGGGCAGCCGTACGCGGCAGATAAAAGTCATACAGACGCGAGACCCAGAAGCGGTAGGCGCCAGCGCGCAGCATGTCGCGCCAGTGGCGCAGCTCTTCTGGCGTGAACGGGCGCACGGTCTGATAGGCGCGCAACATCGCTTCAGTGCGCGCCGGATCGAGACGGCCCGTGGTGAGGTCGACGCACCAGTCGTTGACGGTCACGGCGAGGTCGAACAACCACTTGTCACAGCCTGCGAAATAGAAATCGAAGAACCCGCCCAGCCGCACGCTATGTCCCGTGTCGGGCGCGGCCGGCGCGAACAGCACGTTGTCGCGGAACAGATCGCAGTGGCAAGGGCCTTCGGGCATCGCCGCGTAATCGCTTGACGCAAAAAACGCCGTTTGATGAGCGAGCTCGGCCTCGAGCAATTCGCGCTGTGCGTCGCCGACGAACGGCAATACGACCGGCACCGTTTGCTGCCACCATCCAAGGCTGCGCAGGTTCGGCTGGCGGTGCTCGAAGTCGCGGCCGGCCAAGTGCATGCGCGCGAGCATCTGGCCGACTTCGGCGCAGTGCTCCACGCCGGGCGCGAGTTCGGCCGAGCCCGCGAGCTTCGTGACGAACGCGGTGGGCTTGCCGTGCAGCAGGCCGAACAGCGCGCCGTCGTTGCGCGGCACGGGATCGGGCGCCGGTACGCCATGCGAGGCCAAGTGGCGCATCAGATCGAGGTAGAACGGTAGCTGCTCGGCCGTCAATTTCTCGAAGATCGTGAGGACGTAAGCGCCGTGCGTCGTCGTGACGAAGAAATTACTGTTTTCGATGCCCGACGGAATGCCACGGAAATCGACGATTTCGCCGAGATCGTAGTGGCGCATCCATTGCGCGAGATCGGTGTCGGTGACGACGGTAAATACGGCCATTGCAAAAGGCTTCGGGTTCGGGTGAAACGGAGGTGGTGCAACGCGGCGGAGCGGCGAAGACCGACTCGAGCTGCCGCGCACAAGCAAGGACACGGCCGACGGGCCGGCCACGTCAAGCGGCGGGTCCGTCGGCCGTTCAGTTCAGGTCAATAATGCAGGTTGATCGACGGCAGGCGGGTAGACGGCTGGCCGGCATCGTGCACTTTGGGCGACGTATCGGGCGAGGCGCTCATTTGATAGTGCGTGCCGAAATTCGAATGCACGTCGATTTCGACGGGCTTGCCCTTGTCACGGTACTCGGTGATCTCGGTGCCGTTCACGCTTTTTTCGTGATAGCTCGGCGTACGCGGCACGTCGTTGATGTTCACTTTAGACGTGACCTCGGCGGCCGGACGATTGATGGCGGTCAGATCGGGCAACCCGGCTGCCTCGTTGGCAGAACGGGCAGCGGCGCGCGCTTGCGCGTTGTCGGCGGGCTGTGCCGCTACGGCGACGTTGCACACGGCGAGCAGCGCGGCAACGGCGGCGGGAACGTACGGCTTCATGATATTTCTCCAAGGAATCTCTCGATTCTAGCAAATGAGGCCGCTTTTTCGGCTGCCCGACAGTGCTTTCCGTCGCATGTTTGCACAGGTTCGCGACTCGTGCGGCGCGGGCGGCATAGGCCGTTCGGCCGGGGCTCGGCACATTTGCACTTCGTGGTAATGTCGTTTCATCGAACGAGGCAAATGACGATGAAAAACGATCTGACGCAATCTGCGCGGGCCATGCGCCCGAACGAGTTTCCGACTGAAGCCTTTCTTGACGCGGCCGATGCGGTCGCCAGGCTGTCGGCCATTTACGAGGCGAATACGGCGTTTCTGCGCGATGCGTTCGCCCGCTACCGACGCAACGAATCGTTCCCAGAGCGCGTGCGTGCATGTTATCCGTTCGTGCGCGTGACGACCGAGATCAACACGCACATCGATTCGCGCCGCTCGTATGGTTTCGTCGCGGGCCCGGGCGTCTATGAGACGACGGTCACGCGTCCCGATCTGTTCGGCAACTACTACCGCGAGCAATTACGTCTGCTGGCGAAGAATCATCACGTGGCGATCGAAGTCGGCGTGTCTGCTCAGCCGATCCCGATTCACTTCGCGTTTGCCGAGGGCATCCACCTCGAAGGGGAGCTCGGCCGCGAGCGGCTCATGGCGATGCGTGACGTGTTCGATACCCCCGATCTCGCGCAGCTGGACGATCGCATCGTCAACGGTACGTTCGAGCCGTTGCCGGGTGAGCCGGATCCGCTCGCGCTGTTTACGGCGCCGCGCGTCGATTTTTCGTTGCATCGGCTCAAGCACTACACGGCCACATCGCCGACGCACATCCAGAACTACGTGCTCTACACGAACTACCAGTTCTATATCGACGAGTTCACGAAGCTGGGTCATCAGATGATGGAGCATACCGATGACGACGAACTGCGTGCCTATCGCAGCGAGTACACGTCGTTCGTCGAGCCTGGTGACGTGATCACCTACAACGCGAATCTCGGCGAGCAGGCGGACGAGGGCTCCGTGCCTGCGCGTTTGCCGCAGATGCCGGCGTATCACTTGAAGCGCGCGGACGGCAGCGGGATCACGATGATCAATATCGGCGTGGGCCCGTCCAATGCCAAGACGATCACCGACCACATCGCGGTGTTGCGTCCGCATGCCTGGATCATGCTGGGGCACTGCGCGGGCCTGCGCAATACGCAGCGGCTTGGCGACTATGTGCTTGCGCACGGCTACGTGCGCGAAGACCACGTGCTCGATGCCGATCTACCATTGTGGGTGCCGATTCCTGCGCTGGCCGAAGTGCAGGTTGCGCTCGAGCGTGCTGTGGCGAGTGTGACGCAGCTCGAAGGCGTTGAGTTGAAGCGCGTGATGCGTACGGGGACGGTGGCGAGCGTCGATAACCGTAACTGGGAGTTGCGCGATCACCGCGAGCCGGTACAGCGGTTATCGCAGAGCCGCGCGGTGGCGCTCGATATGGAGAGCGCGACGATTGCGGCGAACGGGTTCCGCTTCCGTGTGCCGTATGGGACGTTGTTGTGCGTGTCGGACAAGCCGCTGCATGGCGAGCTCAAGCTGCCCGGTATGGCCGATCAGTTCTATCGCGCGCAGGTCGATCAGCATTTGCAGATCGGCGTGAAGGCGATGGAGTTGTTGCGGATGAACGGGCTCGATCGACTACATAGTCGGAAGCTGCGTAGTTTTGCAGAGGTGGCGTTTCAGTAGAAAAGCGGTGGTAAGCAGTGTGTGGCGCATAGACGAAACCCGCCTTGTGGCGGGTTTCGTCGTCTTGGATCAGAGGGGGAACAGTTTGCCGAGGGCTTGCGCGGCACCAAGAAGTGCGGTTGCCCAGAGTAACGGGAGCCAGCGCGTTTCGCGGTCCAGTTTTCTCGCTTCCGCCGAGAGCTTGGCAGTCTCTGCGCTGAGCTTGATGGCTTCCATAAAGAGCTTCGTGAGCTCAGCTTCAAATTTCTGTCTGTCCACGGTCGTTTCCCCGCTAGCGTCAAGTCGTCAAGCAACTCACGCAGCATCATCCAGATGCGAGTCATGCTGACCTTTTGTCAAATTTATCAGACGCTTATACAGAAGATGCGAAAGAAAATTGCCGCCTGGAAACGTCACCCAAATGATGGAATAGGAGAGGTAGGAATCCGGCGATTGGATCGCCGCACGAGAACGTGCCGGGTCAGCCCCATGACCCAGTAAACGAAATAACCCCATCGCCACGTGCCGTGCTGCGCACATGACGATGGGGCAGGCCTTTGATCTGCGAATCGAGTTCGATTCAGCGTCTCAACGTCTTAACGTTTCAACGACTCACAGATAGAACATCCGATCCTCATCCGACTTCGCCGCATGAGGCTCGGCTTGTTCCTCGCGATCCTCGTAGAACGCGAGCACTGCCTCGAGCACCTGGTCGGGATCGTCGATCACTTGCATGAGGTTCACGTCGTCGGGATTGATGAGCCCCATCGGCACGAGTGCCGTCTCGAACCACTTGAGCAACCCCGTCCAGAACTCGCCGCCGACGAGGATGATCGGCACGTGACGCGACTTCTTCGTTTGGATCAGCGTGAGCACTTCAGCCAGTTCGTCGAGTGTGCCGAAGCCACCCGGCATCACGATGACGGCATCGGAGTTTTTGACGAACGTAACCTTGCGCGTGAAGAAGTGGCGGAAGCGCAACGAGATGTCTTGCCACTGATTGCCCGACTGCTCGTGCGGCAATTCGATGTTGAGCCCGACCGACGGAGCCTTGCCCGCGTGCGCGCCTTTGTTGGCCGCTTCCATGATGCCGGGGCCGCCGCCCGAAATGACGGCGAAGCCGGCATCGGACAGCTTGCGGGCGATCTGAGTGGCGAGCTTGTAATAGGGCGAACTCGGTTTCAAACGCGCCGAACCATAGATGCTGACAGCCGGGCGAATCTCCGAAAGGTACTCGGTCGCCTCGATGAACTCTGCCATAATCGTGAACATCTGCCACGATGCGCGAGCCTTTTTGGCTGTCGCGCGTTCTTGATCTGCGAGTGATCGCAGACTCGGAATCACTTTTCTCTTGTTCATAATGCCTGCTGAACGGAACCTGAAAGGTAAGACCCTGGTATTGGTCGACGGATCAAGCTATCTCTATCGGGCCTACCATGCGATGCCTGACTTGCGCGGCCCTGGCGGCGAACCGACCGGTGCGCTCTACGGAATCGTCAACATGCTACGACGCATGCGCAAGGAAGTCTCGGCAGAGTATAGCGCGTGCGTGTTCGACGCAAAGGGCAAGACGTTCCGTGACGATTGGTACCCCGAGTACAAAGCCCATCGTCCCTCGATGCCCGAGGACCTCGTCAAGCAGATCGAGCCGATCCATTTCGCCGTGCGCGCGCTGGGCTGGCCGCTGTTGATGGTCGACGGCGTCGAGGCCGACGACGTGATCGGCACACTGGCCGCCGAGGCCGAACGCCAAGGGATGAACGTAATCGTCTCGACAGGCGACAAAGACCTCGCGCAGCTCGTCAGCGATCACGTCACGCTCGTCAACACGATGACCAACGAGACGCTCGATCGTGATGCCGTGATCGGCAAGTTCGGCGTGCCGCCCGAGCTGATCGTCGATTACCTGTCGTTGATCGGCGACACCGTCGACAACGTGCCCGGCGTCGACAAGTGCGGGCCGAAGACGGCTGTCAAATGGCTCACGCAGTATGAAACGCTCGATGGCGTCATGGCCAACGCGGGCGAGATCAAGGGCGCGGTCGGTGAGAACCTGCGCCGTGCGCTCGACTTCCTGCCGCTCGCGAGAAAGCTCGTCACGGTCGAGCGTGCATGCGATCTGAACGGCCACGTCGCCTCGATCGAAGACACGCTCGCCACGCGTCCCGAAGCGCCGCTCGAGCTACGCGAGCTCTTCATGCGCCACGGCCTCAAGACCTGGCTGCGTGAAGTGGAAGCGCTGATCGCGCGCGCCGAAGATGCGCAGGGCAATGGCGCCGCACCAGGCGATGAGGCCGTACAGGGCGAGGCTGATCTGTTTGCCACGGCGTCTGCGCCGACGCTCGCGCCCGAGCGCCACTACGAGACCGTGCAAACGTGGGAGCACTTCGATGCGTGGCTCGCGAAGATCGATGCGGCGCCGCTCACGTCGTTCGATACGGAGACCACCTCGCTCGATCCGATGACGGCTCAGCTCGTAGGCTTCTCGTTGTCGGTCGAGGCAGGCTCTGCAGCCTACATTCCGCTGGCCCACCGTGGTCCCGATGCACCCGAGCAGCTGCCGCGCGACGAAGTGCTCGCCAAGCTCAAGCCCTGGCTCGAGAGCGCCGAGAAAAAGAAGGTCGGCCAGCATCTGAAATACGACGAGCAGGTGCTTGCCAACTACGGCATCGCATTCGACGGCATCGAGCACGACACGCTGCTCGAATCGTACGTGCTCGAATCGCATCGTCCGCACGACATGGACAGCCTGGCCATGCGTCACCTCGGCGTCAAGACGATCAAGTACGAGGACGTCGCAGGCAAGGGCGCGCAACAGATCGGCTTCGACGAAGTGCCGCTCGCTACTGCAGCCGAATATGCGGCCGAGGACGCCGACATCACGTACCAGCTGCATACGACGCTGTTCCCGCAGATCGAATCGGAGCCGGGGCTGCTGCGCGTATATCGCGAGATCGAGATCCCGACTTCGCGCGTGCTGCGCACGATCGAACGCAATGGCGTGCTGATCGATGCAGAGAAGCTGCGTCGGCAAAGCAGCGAGATCGCGACGCGGCTCGTCGAGCTCGAAGCCGAGGCTTATGTGCTTGCCGGTGGCGAGTTCAATCTCGGGTCGCCGAAGCAGATCGGCCAGATTTTCTTCGAGCGCTTGCAACTGCCCATCATCAAGAAGACGCCGAGCGGTGCGCCGTCGACCGACGAAGAAGTGCTGCAAAAGCTTGCCGAGGACTATCCGTTGCCCAAGCTGTTGCTCGAGCATCGCGGGCTCTCGAAGCTGAAGTCGACCTATACCGACAAGCTGCCGCGCATGGTCAATGCGAGCACCGGGCGTGTGCACACGAACTATGCACAGGCCGTCGCGGTGACGGGCCGCCTCGCCTCGAACGATCCCAACTTGCAGAACATCCCCGTGCGTACGGCCGAAGGGCGCCGCATTCGCGAAGCGTTCATCGCGCCGGAGGGCAGCAAGATCATCTCGGCCGATTATTCGCAGATCGAGCTGCGGATCATGGCGCACATCTCGGGCGACGAATCGCTGCTGCGGGCCTTCTCGCAAGGCGAAGACATCCACCGCGCCACGGCCGCCGAAGTGTTCGGCGTGACGCCGCTCGAGGTGACGAGCGATCAGCGTCGCATCGCGAAGGTCATCAACTTCGGCCTGATCTACGGCATGAGCTCCTTCGGCCTCGCATCGAACCTCGGCATCACGCGCGATGCGGCCAAGCTCTATATCGACCGCTATTTCGCCCGCTACCCGGGCGTCGCGCGCTACATGGACGACACGCGTGCCAGCGCCAAGCAAAAGGGCTATGTGGAGACGGTGTTCGGCCGTCGTCTGTGGTTGCCCGAGATCAATGGCGGCAATGGTCCGCGTCGTCAGGCGGCCGAGCGTGCGGCCATCAACGCGCCGATGCAGGGCACGGCGGCGGATCTCATCAAGATGTCGATGATCGCGGTTCAGTCCTGGCTCGAGCGCGAGCAGGCCAATAGCCGCATGATCATGCAAGTCCACGACGAACTCGTGCTCGAAGTGCCCGACGACGAACTGCCGACCGTCCGCGAGAAACTGCCGCAGTTGATGTGCGGCGTCGCGGCGCTCAAGGTGCCGCTCGTGGCGGAGGTGGGCGTCGGCGCGAACTGGGAAGAAGCGCATTGAGGCGCTGACGTCCTTCGCCTGCCTGTCGCTTATCGGCTGTTTATCGGCTGCTCCCAGGTCTCGTGGCGCGCGTGCGAGCAAACGAATCCGCAACGGCACATACGGAGGATCAGCATGCATCGTTTCATCGTCGTGGGGGGAGGGGCAGGCGGGCTCGAGCTGGCGACGCGTCTCGGCGACCGCTATGGTCCGCGAAGAAACAAAGGCAACGCGCGTGCGCTCGTGACGCTCGTCGATCGCTATCCGACGCATATCTGGAAGCCGCTGTTGCATGAGGTGGCGGCCGGCAGCATGGATCCGTTCACGCAGGAGCTCGAATACGCGGCGCAGGCGCGCTGGCATGGCTTCGAATTTCAGCAGGGTGAGCTGACGGGCGTCGACCGCACCGCGAAACGCATCACGCTTGGGCCCGTCATCGACGACGACGGCGCCGAGCTGTTGCCGGAGCGTGAGCTCGAATACGACACGCTCGTGATCGCGATCGGCAGCACGACGCACTTCTTCGGCGTGCAGGGGGCTGCGGAGCATTCGATCGCACTCGATACCGTCGAGCAGGCCGAGCGGTTTCGCAAGCGTTTGATTGCCGCATGCATGCGTGCAGAGCACCAGCAGCCCGAGGCAGTCGAAAATGGTCCCGGCGCGTCGCCCGAACCGGAGCCGCGCATTCAGGTCGCCATTGTCGGTGGTGGGGCCACGGGCGTGGAGCTGTCGGCCGAATTGCGCAACACCGCGCAGGTGCTGTCCGCATATGGGCTGCATAAGCTCGACCCGCGCTACGACATCGGCATCGTGTTGATCGAAGCCGGGCCGCGCATTCTGCCCGCGCTGCAGGAGCGCGTCTCAAGCGCGACGTCGGAGCTGCTGTCCAAGCTCGGCGTCAAGCAGATGATCGGCGAGACCGTGGCGGAGGTCGCGCCCGGTACGGTGCGTACGGCGAGCGGCAAGGCGGTGCGCGCCGATCTTTGCGTGTGGGCGGCCGGCATCAAGGCGCCGACCGTGCTCGGCAAGCTCGATGGGCTTTCCGTCACGCGGCTCGGTCAATTGTCGGTGCGGCGCACGTTGCAGACCGAACTGGACGACAACATCTTTGCGCTCGGCGACTGCGCTGCATGCCCGTGGCCAGGCAACGAGCGCAACGTGCCGCCACGCGCGCAGGCGGCACACCAGCAGGCGAGCTTTCTGCTGAAGGCGCTCGCTTGCAGGCTCGAGGGCAAGCCGTTGCCCGAATTCACGTACCGCGATTTCGGCTCGCTCGTCTCGCTCGGCCATTTCAGTGCGGTCGGCAATCTGATGGGCGGGCTGATCGGCGGCAGTATGCTCGTCGAAGGCTTGTTTGCACGCTTCATGTACATGTCGCTGTATCGGCTGCATATCGCGGCGTTGCACGGCTATCCGCGGATGATGCTCGATACGGTGGCTCACTGGCTGAGGCGTACCACGCTGCCGCGCGTGAAACTGCATTGACACTGCATTAAGGCGCAACAAGGGGGCGGACGTCTGTGGCCGCTTAGCCGAGCTCGGCTATCTCGCGATCGCCCCCACTCTTTACTCGCGTCAAGGCGACCCGTTGGCCTCAGGGTGCACGGCGTAGCCTGACGTCGCGGCTGCGCCGTGCGGGAACGGGGCTTACGGGTTCGCGCCGGTAGCGATTGGGCGCGACTTGTCGGCGCACCATTCGCTCCACGAGCCTGCGTACAACGCGGCGCCGTGCAGGCCGGCCACTTCCATGGCGAGCGCGTTGTGGCAGGCCGTTACGCCGGAGCCGCATTGCAGGATCACATGTTCGGGCTGCTGGTTGCCGATGACGGCCGTGAACTCGTCACGCAGCGTATGGGCTGACTTGAAGCGGCCGTCCGCCGTGAGGTTGTCCTTGAAGAAGCGATTCAGCGCGCCGGGGATGTGGCCGGCCACCGGGTCGATCGTTTCGTTCTCGCCGCGATAGCGATCGGCCGCACGCGCATCGAGGACGATGTTTTCGCGAGTCGTCAGATTGTGCAGCACCGCCTGCACGTCGACCGTCACCGCCAGCGGCGCGGCGGCTTTGAGGTCGCCGGCAGCGGCGGGCGCCGGTACAGTCGTTTCGACCGGATAGCCTCCGGCTTGCCATGCTTGCAGGCCGCCGTCGAGCACGGCGATCGAATCGTGGCCGAGCCAGCGCATCAGCCACCATAGCCGCGATGCGTAGACGCCGCCTTGTGCGTCATAGGCGACGACTTGCTGGCCTTGCTTGACGCCGCGAGCGACCAGCGCCTGAAGGAAAGCGGCGCGATCGGGCAGCGGATGGCGGCCGTTGGTGCCCGTTTTCGTGCCGGACATGTCGCGGTCCAGATGCAGATAGTGTGCGCCCGGAAGGTGCGCTGCCGCATAGGCTTTTTCACCGGCATCGGGGTTCGCGAGGTCGAAGCTGCAGTCGAAGACGAACACGCTGCCCGGCGCATTCGCGAGGCGTTCCGCGAGGTTGGCGGCCGAGATCAGTGTCGTGTAGTGGGTGTGCGGCATGATGTGGCTCCTCGTATGCGAGCGAATCCGACTGAAGCGGCGTTAATCCCAGTCTAGACAAAAAGACGGGCAAGAAGGGGAGCATACCCTTCTTGCCCGTCCGCTTGCGGCATGACGCAAAAACTCAGATCGTTACGAGTTCGCGCCGAAGGAACTCGTGGAAGTGCTGCATACCGTCTTCCATCGGGCTCTGATACGGGCCGACTTGCGATTCCCCGCGCTGCATCAGCGCGAGACGGCCGGCATCCATGCGCTCGCCGATTTCGTCGTCTTCGCGCGCGGTTTCCATATAGGCGGCGCGCTCCGCTTCGACGAACTCACGTTCGAAGAGCGAGATTTCCTCGGGGTAATAGAACTCGACGATATTGGTCGTCTTGCTCGGGCCACGCGGGATCAGCCAGGACACGACGAGCACGTGCGGATACCACTCGATCATGAGGCCCGGGTAATAGACCATCCAGATCGCGCCGTATTCGGGCGGTGTGCCGCCGCGCATGCGCAGCACTTCGTCGTGCCACTTGCGGTACGTCGGGCTGCCTGCCTTCGCAAGGCCGGCGTGCACGCCGACCGTCTGCACGCTGTACCACTCGCCGAATTCCCAGGTCAGCTCGTCGCAATTGACGAAGCTGCCGAGGCCCGGGTGAAACGGCACGACATGGTAGTCCTCGAGGTAGACCTCGATGAACGTCTTCCAGTTGTAGTTGCACTCGTGCACTTCGACGTGATCGAACATGTAGTCCGTGAAGTCGAAGTGATGCGCGGTGCCGAGCTTGGCGAGATCCTTCGCCACGTCGCGGCCCGAAGCTTCGAACAGCAGCCCCTGCCAGTTTTGCAGCGGCGAGGCGCCGAGGTTCAGGCACGGGTTGTCGGCGAAGTGCGGTGCGCCGAGCAGTTCGCCGTCGAGGTTGTACGTCCAGCGGTGCAGAGGGCAGACGATGTTCTCAGTCTGGCCGCGCCCGTTGAGCATGATGGCCTGCCGGTGACGGCAGACGTTCGAGAGCAGTTCGACCTGCGAGCGCTGGTTGCGCACGAGGATGCGGCCTTCGTTTTCACTGGGCAGCGCAAAATAATTCCCCGCTTCAGGCACCATCAGCTCGTGCCCGATGTAGCGGGGACCTTTCTTGAATAGTGTTTCTAGTTCGCGCGCAAGAAGCGCTTCGTCAAAGTAAGCCGTGACTGGCAGCTGGCTCGAAATGGCCTTGAGCTGCAATGCATTGCTCAGATTGGACATTCCCACTCCCGATGAAGACGTGAAAGCAGTGAACAACCCAACCATCGAAAATTCGATTTAGGGAGCCCGCGATTATACCCGTTCCCCTCCTTTTGGGGTACTAAGTCTATGATTTGCGTAAAAAATGCCCCGAAGCCGTGCCCCGCCTGGAGCCCCGTCTGCGAAACGTCTGATGATGGGCAGGCATCGAACGCGCGACGAGGGCGATTAACGGCAAAGGTGCTTAGTGGGTGGCAGCGGCGGCGGGGCGCGTCGATCAGTTGCAGACCCCTGTTTCGACTGTGCACGCAGCGGTCATGATCGGATCGAGGGTGGAGCGCAGGAACGGCGACGCACCTTGCTGCTTGGCTTGAGGGTCCTTGGAACCCCAGCTTGTCACGCCGACGATGACGTTGTAGACGGGGAACTCGCCCCAGACCGAGCCGTTGGGCAAAGTGGGCCACGCGCCGAAGTTCATGATGAGCGGCGCGCCACTTGAGCCTGAGTCCATCATCGAACCGATGACCGTGTTGCTGGCCAGTTGCGGTGCGATGTAGCCGAGCGAATCGGTCCGCTCCATCAATGCGCCGCCGTCGAGCAGGTTCGAGTAGCCGAGCTGTGTGACCTGTGCGGTGGCGTTCGAGTAGCCGCCTTCGTCCCAAATATAGCCATAGTTGCCGGCTCGACGGCCGGGGTAGGTGCCGTTCTGGCCGCGCAGCGTGATGACCGCTATGTCGCTCTGACAGATGACCCCCTTGACCGCGCATCGATCGCTGCCGATGTAATAGGCCGTCAGCAGTTGTACAGCATGTGCTTTCCAAACGCCGAACGGCGCCTTGCCATTTTCGTAGGCCGGCACGAACGTCCAGTTGCTATAGAACTGCCGTTGACCGAAATTCGCGACGCAATGCGCGGCTGTGATGACGACGCCGGGTGAGACCAGTGCGCCCGTGCACACGTAGGTCGAATGGCCGACGTTGAAGAACAGCTTGCCCGTGGCGCTGAATGGATAGTGATGCTGAGTATCGTCGCCGTAAGCATTGGCGCGGGCCGTCGTGTATTGCTGTAATGACGTACCGTAGTCGTACGGGATGACCGCGGGCTGTACGCCGGGCGACGCGGCCGGCACGATCTGAATGGGTGTTTCTTTGCCGTCGCCGGGCGAGGCGGGGAACGCCTTCTTCCAGCGAAACATGTTGTCCATCTCGGGCTGCGCCGACGTTGCCTGCATCGACAACGTTTGCGTGAGGCTCGGAATCTTCATGCCCGGATCGGGCAGCGGCATCGGTGAAGCGTGTTCGAAGTCGAGGTGCTCGTAGTCGAGGAGCGGTGCGCCGTCATCGGGCAGCATCAGCTGGGTGACGGTACCCTGGACCGTCACTTGCGCCCAGCTCGGGCCCGCGAACGTCAAGGCGGAGAGCATGGCCAGCAGCGCGACATGGTTTCTCAGATTCATTGCATGTTCTTCCTATCGTAGAGGTGAGGGGCGCGCGCAACGCGTATGAACCGCCAGCACGCAACCGCGCGCGAACGAAACGAAAGACGAACAGAGCCACGACACAACACCTGGCTTTCCGGGCAGCCACCGATGCGTGAACGTGACGGCGGAAAGGCAGGCCTGCCAGCTGCCGCCGGAGCGCCGTGGCTCAGGTGCCATGCAATGGCCGTGCGAGGGGAGCGATCGGGAGAAGAACCGGAAAGCGTAGCCACTCTACGCATTTGCGGGTGGGCGTGTGCGCCGGTGGTCGCGTGGCATGAGCGGAGGTGAGGTGGGTTTTGCCCAGCCTTGAGACGAGGCGTGTTCGAGTGCGTTCGTCAACGGAATGCGCGGATGCCCGTCGGGCCAAGAGGGGGCGCGAAATCGGAGCGGTGCACCCGAGATCCACGGGTGTTTGATCGGCGCCATGCAGCGCCGGCCGTTCGTATGAAAAATCGACGAACGTTACATGCAAAATAGTGACAGTGGCGCGCCTTGCGTGAGCCGCCCGCCGGCCTGACGGCGCCATGGGCGCATCGTGCTCGGGACTATCGGGGGGATTGCCGGCGACGGCCTGCGTCGCCCTGCGGAAAATCGGGCGGGATCAGAATGACCATGCGCCCCGTCGTTTGTCGCAAAATCGCGACGGCGTGGAAACTATCCCGATAGACAGATGCTGCGGCTCCATCACTTTTCATCATGGGCTACGGCGCCGAATGCCGGCCGTGGCGAGGGTTCAGTGGGGCGACTGGAGCAGGGTGACGGGGGCAGAATGGGTCGGCATTGGCGCTTTTGCCGTAGAATGTCCGACTTGTCTTTTAATTCACCCTGTTCAGATGGCGAAAACCGCACCCCAGGACCCCACCGCTTCCGCGTCCGGCGGACAGAACGGCGACGCCGCGCTGCCCGAGAGCTATGAAGCGGCCGTGGCGGAACTGGAGGGGCTGGTCGCGCGCATGGAGGGCGGTACGCTGAGCCTCGAGGAATCACTGGCGGCGTATCGGCGTGGGGCGGCCCTCGTCGCTTTTTGTCAACAACAACTGGAAAAGGTGGAGCAGCAGGTGCGCGTGCTCGATGGCGAGACGCTCAAGCCGCTGCCCACCGGCGCAGCTCCCGCGGATAGCGGAGACGATCTATGACTTTTGAAGAATGGATGCGCGCGGTGCTCGCGCGCGTCGAGACAGCACTCGAACATTATTTGCCCGGCCCTGACGTCCTGCCGGACCGTCTGCACGAGGCGATGCGGTATGCGGTACTGGGTGGCGGCAAGCGCGTGCGCCCGTTGCTGTGCCATGCGGCCGGCGAGCTGACCGGCGCGCGCGCCGAGTCGCTCGAAGCGGCTTCGGCGGCACTCGAAATGATCCACGTCTATTCGCTCGTTCACGACGACATGCCGTGCATGGACGACGATGCGCTGCGCCGCGGCAAGCCGACGGTTCACGTGCAATACGACGAGCCGACGGCACTGCTCGTGGGCGACGCGCTGCAATCGCAGGCTTTCGTCGCGCTGACCGATTCGGCGGCGCTGGCGCTGCCCGCGCAAGCGGCGCTCGTGCGCGAGCTCGCGCTGGCAAGCGGCTCGGTCGGCATGGCGGGTGGTCAGGCGATCGACCTCGCGAGCGTGGGTTTGAAGCTCACGCGGCCCGAGCTCGAAACGATGCATCGCATGAAGACCGGCGCGCTGCTGCGTGCGTCGGTGCGCATGGGCGCGCTGGCCGGCACCACGCCCGATGCCGGGGCGCTGCAAGCGCTCGACGCCTACGCGGCAGCCGTGGGGCTGGCGTTCCAGGTGGTCGACGACATTCTCGACGTCACGACCGACTCCGCTACGCTCGGCAAGACGGCCGGCAAGGATGCGAAGGACGGCAAACCGACCTACGTGTCGATCCTCGGGCTCGACGCCTCGCGTGCACTGGCCGCGCAATTGCGCCGTGACGCGCACGATGCGCTGGCGCCGTTCGGCGAACGCGCGCAGCGTCTGGCCGAGCTTGCCGACCTGGTCGTGAACCGGGTCAGCTGAACACGAAGTCCGCTGCCACGCGCGAATCGCTACGGGGTGCGCGAGAGAAAGGCGGGCACGTAAGTTTTCCTACAATGGAACGACGATGTACGACTTGTTGAAAACCATCGACGATCCGGCGGACCTGCGCCGCCTCGATCGTCGCCAACTCAAGCCGCTCGCCGACGAGCTGCGGGCGTTCGTGCTCGACAGCGTGTCGCAGACCGGCGGCCACCTGTCGTCCAATCTCGGCACGGTGGAGCTGACGATTGCGCTGCACTATGTGTTCGATACGCCGAACGATCGCATCGTCTGGGACGTCGGCCATCAAACCTATCCGCACAAGATCCTGACCGGTCGCCGCGATCAGATGCACTCGCTGCGCCAGCGCGGCGGCATCTCGGGCTTCCCGCGTCGCGACGAGTCTGACTACGACACGTTCGGCACTGCGCACTCGAGCACGTCGATCTCGGCGGCGCTCGGCATGGCCATCGGGAGCAAGCTGCAAGGCGACAACCGCTATTCGATCGCCGTAATCGGCGACGGCGCGATGACGGCCGGCATGGCCTTCGAAGCGATGAACAATGCGGGCGTCTGTGACGATCTGCCGTTGCTCGTGATCCTGAACGACAACGACATGTCGATTTCTCCGCCGGTCGGCGCGCTGAATCGCCACCTCGCCCGTCTGATGTCGGGCCGCTTCTACGCGGCCGCGCGTGCCGGTGTCGAGCGCGTGCTGCGCGTGGCGCCGCCGATGCTCGAGCTTGCGCGCAAGCTGGAAGAGCACGCGAAGGGCATGGTCGTACCGGCCACGCTGTTCGAGGAATTCGGCTTCAACTACATCGGCCCCATCGACGGTCATGACCTCGATTCGTTGATCCCGACGTTGCAGAACATCCGCGAGCTGCGCGGGCCGCAGTTCCTGCACGTCGTGACGAAGAAGGGCCAGGGGTACAAGCTTGCCGAAGCGGACCCGGTCCTGTACCACGGTCCCGGCAAGTTCAATCCGGCCGAGGGCATCAAGCCGTCGACGACGCCGAGCAAGAAGACGTACACGCAGGTATTCGGCGAGTGGCTGTGCGACGCGGCCGAACTCGACTCGCGCGTGGTCGGCATCACGCCGGCAATGCGTGAAGGTTCGGGCCTCGTCGAATTCGAAAAGCGCTTCCCGGATCGCTACTACGACGTGGGCATCGCCGAGCAGCATGCGGTGACGTTCGCGGGCGGCATCGCGGCCGAGGGCATGAAGCCGGTCGTCGCGATCTACTCGACGTTCCTGCAACGCGGGTACGACCAGCTGATCCACGACGTCGCGCTGCAGAACCTGCCGGTCGTGTTCGCGATCGATCGCGCGGGCCTGGTCGGTGCTGACGGTGCGACGCACGCGGGTGCTTACGATCTCGCGTTCCTGCGCTGCATCCCGAACATGACGGTGATGGCGCCTGCCGACGAAAACGAATGCCGTCAGATGCTGTACACGGCATTGCAGCAGCCGAACCCGACGGCCGTGCGCTATCCGCGCGGTGCCGGCACGGGCGTGGCTACCGTCAAGCAGATGACCGCGCTGCCGGTCGGCCGCGGCGAGGTTCGCCGTCAGTCGACGGCGCCGAAGGGTAGCCGCATCGCGATTCTCGCGTTCGGCACGATGGTTGCGCCGTCGCTGGCTGCGGCCGAGGGGCTCGACGCGACGGTCGCGAACATGCGCTTCGTCAAGCCGATCGATACCGAGCTGCTGCTCGAACTGGCGCAGACGCACGATGCGCTCGTGACCATCGAAGAAGGCTGCATCATGGGTGGCGCGGGTTCGGCCTGTGTGGAATCCCTGCTTGCCAATGGGGTTGTTCTACCCGTACTACAATTGGGTCTCCCCGACAGCTTCGTCGATCACGGCGATCATGCCAAGCTGTTGGCCGAATGCGGTCTGGACGGCGCGGGTATCGAGCAGTCGATTCGCAAGCGTTTCCTGGAGCCGGCCGCCAAGCTGGCACAGCGCGTCGCATAACGCGTGACGGACGTGGGCCGCCTGATGGCGGCCGCCGCATTCTTCATATGCATGCATGGGCCTTTCGGCCCATGTTTCGTTATTGGCACGACACAGCGGGACAGCGCGTAGCGCTGCGCCTTGAGGACAGAACAACGATGAACCAGATGAACCCTGCCTTCGTGATGCCCGACGTGCAAAGCACGGCCGATACGCGCCAGATTCCGATCCAGCGGGTCGGCGTCAAAGGCGTGCGGTATCCGATGAGCGTTCGTACCTCGGACGGTAGCGTTCAGCCGACCGTCGGCACGTGGAACCTCGATGTTCACCTGCCCGCCGAGGTCAAGGGCACCCACATGTCGCGCTTCGTCGCGCTGCTCGAAGACAATGACGCGCCGCTAGAGACGTCGGCGTTGCGCACGTTGCTCGCCTCGATGCTGATCAAGCTCGAGGCCGAGGCGGGCCGTATCGAAGTGTCGTTCCCGTATTTCGTCAACAAGACCGCGCCGGTCTCGGGCGTATCGAGCCTGCTCGATTACGAAGTCACGTTGACGGGCGAGACGCGCGACGGCGTCACGCGCACGTTCCTGCGCGTGCTCGTGCCGGTTACGAGCCTGTGCCCGTGCTCGAAGAAGATTTCGCAATACGGCGCGCACAACCAGCGCTCGCACGTGACGATCGAGGCCGAGCTGGCAGGTGACCTGCCGGTCGAGGAATTGATTCGGATGGCTGAGGAAGAGGCCTCGTGCGAGCTGTGGGGTTTGCTCAAGCGGCCCGACGAGAAGTTCGTGACCGAGCGCGCTTACGAAAATCCGAAGTTCGTCGAAGACCTCGTGCGTGACGTGGCCCAACGCCTCAACGGCGACGAGCGTGTCGTCGCGTATGTGCTCGAGGCAGAGAACTTCGAGTCGATCCACAATCACAGCGCCTACGCCGTGATCGAGCACGACAAGCGCAAAGCCGCCGCGACGCAGGCCTGATCGCGCTTCGGCGCGCGCTTTTTGCGTGCGCCGATTTTGTTGCCGCGCTGCCGCGCTATCGCGCGAGTGACGACAAGTCCCAGCGCGGCTTGACCGTAAACGCGTAATCCTTGCTGGCCTGCTCGGGCCAGCGTTGCAGCCTCAGTGCGCCGGCAAGGGCGATCATCGCGCCGTTGTCGGTGCATAGTGCGAGATCCGGATAGTGCACGTCGAAGCCGCGCTTCTTTGCGGCGGCCGACAGCGCTTCGCGCAACTGCAGATTCGCCCCGACCCCGCCTGCTACGACGAGCCGCTTCAGGCGCGTCTTCTTCAGCGCCCCTAACGATTTCGCGACCAGCACCTCGACAGCCGCGTCGACGAAACCGCGTGCCAGGTCGGCTTTGGCTTGTTCGCAGACATTCTCGCCGAGCGTTTTTGTCTGCGTCAGTACGGCCGTTTTGAGGCCGCTGAAGCTGAAGTCGAGGTCGCCCGAGTGCAGCATCGGGCGCGGCAACGTCACCGCACCGGGTGTGCCGAACTGTGCAAGGCGTGATACCTCGGGGCCACCCGGATAGCCGAGGCCGAGCAGCTTCGCGGTCTTGTCGAAAGCTTCGCCGGCCGCATCGTCGAGCGTTTCCCCGAGCGTCTCGTAGATGCCGACGTCGGTGACGCGCATGAGCTGCGTATGTCCGCCTGACACGAGCAACGCGACGAACGGGAAGGGCGGCGGAGCGTCGACTAGCAGTGGTGAGAGCAAATGCCCTTCAAGGTGGTGAATGCCGATCGTGGGCTTGTCCCACGCCATGGCGAGCGCATTGGCGATGCTCGCGCCGACCAGCAGCGCGCCCGCGAGGCCGGGGCCTTGCGTGAAGGCGATGGCATCGATGTCCGAAGGCTCGGCGCTCGAGCGTGCGAGCACGTCTTCGAGCAGTGGCAGCGCGCGGCGGATATGGTCGCGCGAGGCCAGCTCCGGTACGACGCCGCCGTACTCGCGATGCATGGCGATCTGCGAATGCAGGGCGTGCGCAAGCAGGCCGCGCTGGGTGTCGTACAGTGCGAGGCCGGTTTCGTCGCAGGAGCTTTCGATGCCGAGAACGAGCATGGTGGGATGCGGGCGATTCGCAGGCCTTGGCCGCGTAGCGCCGGTGGGGCGATGAAAAGCATGAAAGTATACCAGTGCGGTCTTTGAGACACTTGCGCAGGTAGAATGCGCGGCATGGAATCTTTCGATATTGCGGTGATCGGTGCCGGTGCCGCCGGCATGATGTGCGCGGCCGTGGCCGGTCAACGCGGACGGCGTGTCGTCCTCATCGATCACGCGCCGCGGCTCGCCGAGAAAATCCGCATTTCGGGCGGTGGCCGCTGCAACTTCACGAATCTGCATGCGGGGCCCGCGAACTACCTGTCCGCGAATCCGCACTTTTGCCGTTCGGCGCTCGCGCGCTACACGCCACGCGATTTTCTCGCGCTGCTCAAATCCCACCGTGTCACATGGCATGAGAAGCACCGTGGACAGCTCTTTTGTGACCACTCGAGCGAGTCGGTGATCGAAGTCTTGAAGGCCGAGTGCGACGCGGGTGCCATTACGTGGCGTCGACCCGTGTCGGTCGCCGAGATTCGGCATGGCGACGCGGACAGCTTCGCCCTCGACACGAGCGCCGGGCAGATCAATGCGCGCGCGTTGATTGTCGCGACGGGCGGTCTCTCGATCCCCAAGATCGGCGCGACCGATTTCGCTTACCGGGTGGCGAAGCAGTTCGGCCACAAGCTCATCGATATGCGGCCGGCACTGGTGCCGCTGACGTTTTCATCGGAACAATGGGAGCCGTTTTCTGCCCTGTCGGGTATTTCACTCGAAGTCGAGGTCGAAGCAGGCAGCAAGGCGGGCGGCGGCAAGAAACATGGCAATGGTGCTTTTCTCGAAGATCTGCTCTTTACGCACCGTGGTCTCTCCGGGCCCGGCATCCTGCAGATATCGAGCTACTGGCAGCCTGGCGAGCCGATTCATGTGAATCTGCTGCCCGAGCGCGACGCGGTGGCCGACTTGCTGCAGGCGAAGGCCACGCAGAAGCGTCAGATCGGGAACCTCCTCGCCGAGTGGATGCCGGCACGCCTCGCCGACGCCTGGCTCGAGGCGCATGGCGTGTCGGCCGAGGCGCGTGCGGCCGATTTGCCGGACAAGGCGTTGCGCCGCATCGGCGAGTCGTTTGCACGCTGGTCGCTCGTGCCGAGCGGCACGGAGGGTTACCGTAAGGCCGAGGTGACGCGCGGCGGTGTTGATACGCGCGAGCTGTCGTCCTCGACGATGATGAGCGAGCGTGTGCCCGGGCTCTACTTCATCGGCGAAGCCGTCGACGTGACGGGCTGGCTCGGCGGCTACAACTTCCAGTGGGCATGGGCGTCCGGCGTCGCGGCAGGACAGGCGGCCGTCGAATACACACATAACGCTTGACAAGTTCCGTGTACTTGTGTGGAAGGTCTGCTATACTCCCGAACCTTTGGAAAATTTCCATTTGGAAAAATGACAATCATCCGCGTAAAAGAAAACGAGCCCTTCGAAGTTGCGATGCGCCGCTTCAAGCGCACGATCGAGAAGAACGGTCTGTTGACCGAACTTCGCGCGCGCGAGTTTTACGAAAAGCCTACGGCGGAGCGCAAGCGCAAGAAATCTGCCGCGGTGAAGCGCCACTTCAAGCGCATCCGCAGCCAGATGCTGCCGAAGAAGCTGTACTGATTTACGCGTGCTGCCGTGAGCCGAACGGCAGTATGTTCGATGCGAGGCGCCGCTTGCAGCCCTGCCCGGTGACGAGTGGGGAATTGCCCGGTCGTTCCGTTCGCTCGGTCATGCAACTGCGCAACAGGCTATGCACGAGAGCCGAGCTCAACCCGCTTGAGGATCTATCCCAAGCGGGTTTTTGCGCTCGATATGTGCGCACGTTGCGGTTTCAATTTTCCTAACGTATTCGGGTGAGAGATGAGTCTGAAGGATCAGATCAGTGACGATATGAAAGCGGCGATGCGGGCGCGCGAAACCGAGCGCCTTGCGACGATCCGTTTGCTGCTCGCAGCGATCAAGCAGCGCGAAGTCGACGAGCAGGTAACGCTCGACGATGCTGCGGTCACCGCCGTCATCGACAAGATGATCAAGCAGCGCAAGGACTCGATCAGCCAGTTCGAGGCCGCGGGCCGAGCCGATCTCGTGGCGAAGGAAAGCGCCGAGCTCACCGTGCTCGCAGCCTACATGCCGGCGCAGCTGTCGGACGCCGAGATTGCCGCCGAAGTGCAAGCGGCGGTGGCAGAGACGGGCGCCGCCGGTCCGCAGGACATGGGCAAGGTGATGGGCGTGCTCAAGGGTAAGCTCGCGGGCCGTGCCGACATGACAGCCGTGTCGGGGCTCGTGAAGGCTGCGCTCGCCAAATAACGGGCGGCAGGCTCGAGCCGTGCAGCACATCGCGCGAGACAGTTCTCGCGCGATGAGAAGCTGCTTGAGCTGAGCGCCGGATTACGCACCGTGATTCCACACGCGTTCCTGCAAGATCTGCTGAACCGCGTCGATATCGTCGACGTGGTGGGCAAGTACGTGCAGTTGAAGAAGGGCGGTGCGAACTTCATGGGGTTGTGCCCGTTTCACAACGAGAAGAGCCCTTCCTTTACCGTTAGTCCAACTAAGCAGTTTTATCACTGCTTCGGGTGCGGCGCGCACGGCACAGCGATTGGCTTTCTGATGGAGCACGCTGGCCTGTCGTTTCCCGAGGCCGTGAACGAGCTGTCCCAATCGGTGGGCATGACGGTGCCGCACGAGCCGTCGCCGTCGCGTGGGGGCGGCGGTGGGCATGGTGGTGGATACGGCGGCGACGAGCGCTTCTCGTCGGCCGATTACAAGGCGGCATCCGGCCTCTCGGACTTGATGCAAACGGCCTGCGACTACTATCGCAAGGCCTTGCGCGGCGCGCCTCAGGCAATTCAGTATTTGAAGAAGCGGGGGCTGACGGGCGAGGTCGCGGCCCGCTTTGGCCTGGGGTTTGCGCCCGACGGATGGCAGAACCTGGAAGAAGCCTTCCCCGATTACCGCAGCGATGCGCTCGTGGAAGCCGGGCTCGTGATCGTGAGCGAAAAGCTCGACGCGCAAGGTCAGCCACGCCGCTACGACCGCTTTCGCGATCGCGTCATGTTTCCGATCCGCAACGTCAAGGGGCAGGTGATCGGTTTCGGTGGCCGCGTGTTCGACGGCGGTGAGCCCAAGTATTTGAATTCGCCCGAAACGCCCTTATTTAACAAGGGCAGCGAACTATACGGTCTCTTCGAAGCGCGGCTTGCCATTCGTGAGGCACGGTCGGTGTTGGTGGTCGAAGGTTATATGGATGTCGTCGCGTTGGCGCAGCTGGGTTTTCCCAATGCGGTCGCGACGCTTGGCACGGCGTGCACGCCGATTCACGTGCAAAAGCTGCTGCGCCAGACCGACACCGTGATCTTCAGCTTCGATGGCGATAGCGCGGGTCGCAGGGCTGCGCGTCGCGCACTCGATGCGTGCCTGCCGCATGCGGCCGACAACCGCACGATCCGGTTTCTCTTTTTGCCGCAGGAACACGACCCCGATAGTTACGTCCGCGAATTCGGCAAGGACGCGTTTTCCGAGCAGATCGAACGGGCCATGCCCTTGTCGCAGTTCATGTTGAACGAGGTGCTCGCGGGCAAGGAGCTTGATACGCCGGAAGGCCGCGCACGCGCGTTGTTCGATGCGAAGCCGCTGTTGCAGGCCTTGCCCGCTAACGCGTTGCGCGCCCAGATCATGCATATGTTCGCCGATCGGCTCGACGTGCCGTTCGAGGAAGTGGCGGCGTTGTGCGAGGTCGACGCCCGCATCGCGGCCCCGGCCCGTCAGGCGCCGGCGCGCAAGGACCGGCGCCGCGTGACCGGCATCGAGCAGCGGGCATTGCGAAATCTGGTGATGTATCCGCGCATCGTTGCGGTACTTGGCGAGCAGGATGAAGAGACGCTGCTGGCCCAGGCGCACGGAGAACTCTTTGCCGAGGTGACCACGCATGCACGCGCGTCGGGCGATGGCGCCGAGTTTCGTTTGTTGTCGGATCTGCTTCGGAATGGGGCCAATGCAGCGACTTTCGAAGAAATTTTCCGCGAAATTCTGGACTATGATGAAAACGTGCGTGATCTGCTGCTTCAGGACCCGGAAGACGCGGCCGCTATAGAACAGCACCGCGAACATGAGCGTATCGCGGGTGAAGAACTCCAGGCGGCGGTCTTGAAGATGCGCTATGACGGCTGCAGTGAGCGGCTCGAGCGCTTGTCGCGGCAGTCGAGGCTGACATCGGAAGAGATCGCCGAATTCACGGAGTTGAGCCGGGAGCGGGCGGAAATGAAGCGCCGGCTCGGGCTTTGAGCAGCGTTCGAGCATACGACGCGTGCTATAATAAAAGGTTCTCAGCGTTTGTTTCCCAGCGGGGCGCTAAAGCAGAGGCGATACGCGATGGCTAAGACTACAGGCGAAAAAGTGACGGAGACGGGGAAGAGCAAGCCCCTGAGCTCGGTCAAAGGCTCTCTGGAGCCCACGCGAAAAGTCGCCGTCGCCAAATCTGCTGCTCCCGCCGGCAAGAAATCGGCAAGTGAGAAGGCTGCACGGGCTTCGGCGGCAGCGGCCGATATGACGAAGGCGGCGAAAGCGTCCGCCAGACCGGAGACGAGGGCCACCGCGAAACGCGGCGGCTCGAAGAGCGTAAGGGGCGCGGCTGCCACGCCGGACGATTCGGCAGAACGCGACATCCAAGTATCCACGGTGCAACCGGCTGAAGTCCAGCAGCCGCGAGTCGAGACTATTGCCGGTATGGCGAACTCCATGACGAAAAAGCTGAACGAAGTATCCGTCGATGACGACGCAACCCAGAGCGAAGCGGCTCCGGGCAAAGGCGAAAAGGCCAAGGCGCGCGACCGCCGCGCAAAGGAAAAGGCGCTCCTGAAGGACGCGTTCGCGTCGACTCAGCCGGGCACCGCCGAGGAACTCGAAGAGCGGCGCTCGAAGCTGCGCGCGCTGATCAAGCTCGGCAAGGAGCGGGGGTTCCTCACCTACGCCGAAATCAACGATCACCTGCCTGACAACTTCACCGAGACCGAAGCGCTCGAAGGCATCATCAGCACGTTCAACGACATGGGCGTGGCCGTCTACGAGCAGGCGCCCGATGCCGAGACGCTGCTGCTGAACGACAACGCCCCTGCCGTTTCGTCGGATGACGAAGTCGAGGAAGAGGCCGAAGTCGCGCTGTCGACGGTCGATTCCGAATTCGGCCGGACGACCGACCCCGTGCGGATGTACATGCGCGAAATGGGGACGGTCGAGCTGCTCACGCGCGAAGGCGAAATCGAAATCGCCAAGCGGATCGAGGACGGCCTCAAGCACATGGTGATGGCGATCTCGGCTTGCCCGACGACGATTGCCGACATCCTCGCGATGGCTGAGCGCGTGGCGAACGAGGAAATTCGCATCGACGAGCTCGTCGACGGCCTGATCGATCCGAACGCGGAAGACACTGACGGCTTTTCGGCGCAAGAGGCCGAAGAGATCGAAAACGAGTCCGAGGAAGCCGAAGAAGAAGGCGAGGAAGAAGAGGAAGAAGACGACGGCACGGCTCAAGCGACGGCCAATGCGGCCCAGCTCGAGGCGCTCAAGCGCACAGCGCTCGAAAAGTTCGCACTCATCAGCGAATGGTTCGACAAGATGCGTCGCGCGTTCGAGAAGGAGGGCTACAAGTCGAAGGCGTACCTGAAGGCGCAAGAGACGATCCAGAACGAGCTGATGTCGATTCGCTTCACGGCGCGTACGGTCGAGCGTCTGTGCGACACGTTGCGTGCTCAAGTGGACGAAGTGCGTCAGGTCGAGCGTCAGATCCTGCACATCGTCGTCGACAAGTGCGGCATGTCGCGTGCCGAATTCATCACGCGTTTCCCCGGCAGCGAAACGGAGCTGGACTGGGCCGACAAGATCGTCGCCGAAAGTCATTCGTACAGCGCGATCCTGTCGCGCAACATCCCGGCGATTCGCGAACAGCAACAGCGTTTGCTCGACCTGCAAGCGCGCGTCGTGCTGCCGCTGAAGGACCTGAAGGAAACGAACCGCCAGATGGCGGCTGGCGAACTGAAGGCGCGGCAAGCCAAGCGCGAGATGACGGAGGCGAACCTGCGTCTCGTGATCTCGATCGCGAAGAAGTACACGAACCGTGGTCTGCAATTCCTCGATTTGATTCAGGAAGGCAACATCGGCCTGATGAAGGCCGTGGACAAGTTCGAATACCGCCGCGGCTACAAGTTCTCGACGTACGCGACGTGGTGGATTCGCCAGGCCATCACGCGTTCGATCGCGGACCAGGCGCGCACGATCCGTATTCCGGTTCACATGATCGAGACGATCAACAAGATGAACCGCATCTCTCGCCAGATTCTGCAGGAAACGGGCCTCGAGCCTGATCCGGCAACGCTGGCCGAGAAGATGGAGATGCCGGAAGACAAGATCCGCAAGATCATGAAGATCGCGAAGGAGCCGATCTCGATGGAAACGCCGATCGGTGACGACGACGATTCGCATCTGGGCGACTTCATCGAAGACTCGAACACCGTTGCACCGGCCGACGCCGCATTGCATGCGAGCATGCGCGATGTCGTGAAGGACGTGCTCGATTCGCTGACGCCGCGTGAGGCGAAGGTGCTGCGCATGCGCTTCGGTATCGAGATGAGCACCGATCACACGCTCGAGGAAGTCGGCAAGCAGTTCGACGTGACGCGTGAGCGGATTCGCCAGATCGAGGCGAAGGCGCTGCGCAAGCTGCGTCACCCGAGCCGTTCCGACAAGCTCAAGTCGTTCCTCGAAGGCAACTGATCGAGGCTGCTGTAATCAGGTAACGCCAGGCCCGGCGTGACAACACACCGGGTCTTTTTTTGCAGTGACGTTTTATTTAGGGCCTGTAGCTCAGGGGTTAGAGCAGTCGACTCATAATCGATTGGTCGTGGGTTCGAAACCCACCGGGCCCACCAGTTTTCTTTCTGCACGCACAAAAGCCCGCTTGTGCCGTTAAGCATAAAGTGGCCACTTGGACACGTTATGCTTCATTTCCCGATGGGACGCGTTTTGCTTTATCGGGTAACGGTGCTAGGGTGATGGGTTTTGCCGCGTGAAGCTGGGCGTAGACGTAAAAAAGCCGGCGCGTAGGCCGGCGTTTTCGTTGGTCGATGGGGGACGGGTCGCCTAGCTCACGCCGAGCGTCTCCTTAACCTCCTGTAGGACGTCGATGACGCCTCGGATGCTGCCCAGTACCTCCTTCGGTACGCGAGCATTTAGCTCCCGTAGGTTGATTGCCTTGCCGTCGGCGAGGATATCCCTGCACGCGGCCTCGATGACGGTGCGAGCATTGTCCACGCTTCGTTCTTTCCGGCGCTGCATGTATTGCGTCCAGCGCTCGGCCAAAACGCGCGCCTCCTTGTTCGCGTGTTGATAAAGCAGTCGGGCGTCGACGTCGAGCCTGCATGCGGCCTCGGACACGCTGATGATTGACGGTAGTTTGCCGAATGCCCGCAGCTCATCCCGTACGTTCTCCCAGTCGATTGCGCGAGCCGCCGCACGTTTTGTCTCGTCCGGAAACAGCAGTGCCAGCTGATGGATTTCCGCCGAACATGGTGCCCAGCCGATTAAATCACCCGTGAGCAACTGCGACAGTGCCAATCCTGTCTGTGATGCGATGCGCAGATGCGCCGGCAATGCGGGTGCACCAGCCTGCTTCAGCCAATAGTGAACCGTTGTCTTGCTCAGACCTACTCGCCGGGCGAAAAGCGCCCCCTTGCCGTTGTCCAGCCGGGTAACGAGCGTTTGTATTGCGTCCAGCATTGCCTGCCGGCTTGGGGGCGTCTCAAGGGACGCTTGCGCCTTCAGCATTGCACCGACCTGGGTGGCCTTCCAAAGCTCTTCTGGCGTGGCAGTGGGAGGCGGCTCGCCGTCTCCGAGGAAGGCGCCGCAGTGTGCGCACCAGCCAGGCACGACGTAGGCGGACTTGTGTCGCGCGTCGGGGCGGCCGCAATCCGGACAGATATGCACCAATTCGGCCTTGTGTCTGGCGCATACGGTTACTGCACCCACGTCCCATGCGAGGCGGAAATACGGTGTTTTGCCGCTTTCCTTGTCTTCGGCGAAGCACGCTGGACACCAGCGTGCTCGCGTCGCCGCGAGGCTCGTCTGGGCGATGACGTCACGCCATGGCAACAGCGTGAGCCTGTCCAGTCGCTCGACGCTCGTCAGGGCAGAGAGCGCGGCCGACCAGTTGCTCGCCGCGTCTCCGATGCCGCCAATGTTTCCCGCGTGCCATTCGTGTTTCTCGGAAAGCTCCCAGCCAACGGTCCCAGCGACTTGCCGACAAAGCGCTGCGACGGACACGCTATGCGATACGGCCAGCCGGCAGAAGTAGCTGAGCAGGCTCTCAACCTCGGGCGTGCCGACGCCGATGGGCGTGAGGGCATGCAGCGTCGAACGTGGATTCGAAATCGAATAGCTCATGCTGCACTCCTTCCGCCAGCCGATGCCTGACGGCGCTGTGTGGGCATGATGCGGGTAAGGCCGGGATTGATGGCCTCCTCGCCCTCGAGGATTTCGGTGAGAATCCGGTCTCGCTGCGCCTCCGTGAGCAACGCTCGCCGGAGTGCCTCGGTGGACCAGCGACCGTCGGCTTTGGCCAGCCTGGCTGCTCGGACAAGCACGCTGCTTAACGTGCCAATGCAACCGAGCGTGTTTTCATGGAGTGCCTCCGCGTAACGCGTCAACTCGCCGCCCCACAGCGCGGGCAGCATCTTTTCGAATGCCTGGATGCAGGCGACGAACGCACGAACGTCTTCGGGGCGGTCCTGCCGATAGCGTTCGAAGTGCAGTACATGATGGCGCCGCGCGAGTTGTCCGGACAACGACATGAGCGGGTACAGGTCGTAGGACCCGACCAGTACCATCTGTGTGCCGCATTTGTTCACCAGCGACTTCAGTGTATCGAGATGAATCTCCAGCCTGGAACTGTTCCGCGTCTGGTGAATGATGTGTGCGGCTTCGTCGATGACGAGAAATTGGACTCTCCGCTCTCGCAGTGCGCGTTCGACGGCCGTCCTCAACGCCCCGAGACTGTTGCCACCGGCGCCGCGCGGGCGGACCATGCGTCCCGACTGCGGGTCGATGCCATAGGCCGACTTTGGTGCGTCGAGGTCGTCGCCGAGCTCAGCGAGAATCTGGCGATAGAACAGTCGCCACGAGAATTCGTTCTCGCCAGAGGATGGGGCTTCGACGAAGATGGCCGGAATGGTTCCGGCATTCTCTTCCATTTCAACGGCGGCCCGCTCAACCGCCGCTTCGACCATGTACCTGGCCAGCGTGGTTTTGCCGGCTCCAGTTGGACCGCAAACGAGAAGCGTGCTGTCCTGGCTGCCCGGGTAAATCAGGGTCTCCAGTTCGGACATGACATCCGCAATGCGAGGGTGTTTGATGCGCTTGCCGAGCAGAGTGCTCGCCGAATTCGGAATTGGCGAGAGCGGGGCGGAATGTTTTTGTTGCATGAATCACCTCAAAACGTGTCAAGGTCAGGAATGTCGTCCCACGCCGCTGCCTCGGGCGGCGATTGGACCGGATTGTTTGTTGATGTCGTTGATGACCTTGTCTCTGCCGGCGATTCGGCAGCACTGGATGTTTCCTCGATGAGGCTAAATCGATGTAGAGGAGCGAAGGGGGCGATGCTCGCGAACTGCAAACTGTTGTAAAGCGACTTGTTTTCCGCCTGGCGTTCGAAGGCAACGGCCATCGCGCCCTCTGGCGTGAAGGTGCGCATGAACTCCTTCAGCCGCTGCGCTTCCTGTTCATCGTTGACGGATGTGCGGAAGCGTCGGTCGTATTCTTGCGTCAGCGCTTTCCGCTCGTTTTCGGTTAGCTGCCCGAGACCACTCAAACTTGGGCAGACGGCCTGAACCCATTGGTCTTTGACGCGTACATAGACGGACGATGCATCCCACGGGTCATACCTGACGGGAAGTCGTTGGCCGGAAACCTGATATGACCGGAATGCGGGGTGGTGGTAGAGCCGCTCGTTCACCTTTACGCCGCGCTGTGGATGAATTTGTCGCAGGCCTTCCCGGTCAACCGGCGGGCATGTCGCAATCAGGAAGTCGCGGTTGAATTGGATATGCAGATGCTCGCGCGAGCCGCTTTCGCGCAAGCCGCGCAGAAATGCTTCGCGGGGGGACTCGCCCAGAACGGGATGCGGCTCCTGGTCGTAGAATTCCGTGGCCCAGTATTCGACTCCGTAATAGAGCGGCTCGAGCGTCCACTCGGCGAGGTTCTTGGGCAGATGCGAACCGGAGACCATCCGGACGTGCTTTGTGGCCTTCGTATTGCCCGCGAGACCGTGTATGTAATTGACGTTCAGACGGCCGAACATGCGCTCGAGTACCGCACCGTGACGCGGGTTGCCGGATGGGCGAAAACGCAGGTGGCAACCCATTGCCTTGAGAAAGGATTTAAATGCATCAGACCGGAAGTCGCTGCCGTTATCGACGACGACAATTTCGGGTAGCCGATGAAAGCGGCGCACCATGTCGCGAACCGCCATCATGACTGAGTGGTACGACGGCGGGTCATACGTCAGGAACATGCCGACAATGCGGCGCGGATATGCGTCCACGGCGAGGGACAACCAGGGCCTGCCGAGATTCTTGCCCGTGCGACTGGAGATGAGTTCGATGTCCAGTTCTGTATGGTCGATGTGCACGTACTGAAAGGGGCGGCTGCCATGTATCGGCGTGTGGTAGTGGAGGACGTCGACGAACGCGTCCTTCTGGTATGCGATGCGTTTCCCTTCACGGGTCCGTACGTCGCGGTTGGTTACCTGTGATTTGATGTGCTTAATCAAAGTCGGGTATGACGGCGCGAGCACGTTTTCCTGCGCGCACATCACCACCAGGTGCCGATGACAGGTCTTGTAGTTAATGGCCTTGCTGTTCCGCCAGTGCTCGTCAATGACGCGGTCCATCAGGTCAATCTGTTCGTCACTCAGACGGGCAGTGTGATTTCCACGTGCGCTGATGTGCGGCACAAGGGCGAGAATCTCATGGTCTCCATTGGCCCGCGCGATGGCTTGACGGTTGCTCCAGCGACGCAATGTGCGTGAGGAAACCGCTGCCGACTCCGACTGGAGCAGCGTCTGGCGCCGAAGTGCTTCCGCGTACTCTTCTTCGGTATATCGGCTCAGACCGAGGTCGGCAGGCGGTGCCGCCTCGAGGACCCGGATGCGATTTTCGTCATGAGCCGCAAGGAGCCAGTCACGCTGAAGCTCCATGGTCGTATGGTCCTGTCTGTTGCAGACCAAGCTTTTTTCGCCGACCAGCGTGATGGTCAGTTCCTGACCTTCGAATTCGAACCGGGTGCCGACGGCGACATGAAGCGCGAAGCGTTCGTAGCCGGGCGGCGTTGCGCGATGCGACTCCGCATAAAGGAACTCGCGAAGCGTTTTGTCCCGATAGATTCGGAAGCGTCGGGGGTTGCGTAGGGACTCGCGGTCAAGGTCCGTTACAACGAGCTGGTCGGCGATGGCCTTGTTCAACTGGTCGGCGCTCAGTGCGTACGGCGGCTCGAGCAAGGCGTAGAAATGCAGGGCGCCATGTTCCTTCAGTGCGGCATCGAGACGAGCGAGAACATCAGCAGGGCACGGTTCAGCCGCCGGGAGGTAGTAGTCGGCGAGGTGCTGCAGGTTTTCGATGCGGCGCCGGGGAATGGCGGCATCGCTGCGAATCCGATAACGGATGCCGCGTTCGGCGAGTTGCTCCTCGATTTGCCGCGAGTACCAGTTCCCATCCTCGTCGCGTTGATAACGATAGGGGTATTTCTCTGCCAGCCGGGTCAGCTTCGCCTCGGACTTCCATTCCTCAAGCGCGATGCCATCCTGGCCAATCAAGAGGAAGTCTGGGGTGTGATGAATCGCCCGGATTTCGCCGGTGGCGTCGTCGACCAGGGTGAGCGGCAACTTGCACGGCTGCGGATAAAACTCCAGTACATGTTCGTCGTATTCGAACCCGATAGCGGCGGCGAACTCGATGCCGTAGCTCTCCGTCGCGATTTCGCGCGCCATCTTTCGGCTCGCCACGTAGGTGATGACGTTGCCTCCGTTGGAGGCTACGTCCCGAACCGGTGCATGGATTCGAGCTTCCTGGACCAACTTGCGGCCCGCTGGCGGCGTTCCCAGATGGTCGAACAGGTCGGTCAGTTGTCCTTTGCTAAGCATTACGTCCTCAAAGAAATTGCCTACAAAGGACGTGTAGCGCTGCGGGTATCCGACCGGTCGAATACGACCGATAGTTCTGTGCGAGAATTCGTGCTTCGTCAAAAATCACATGCCAATTCAGGGCAAATATGCAGCGATGAACGACATGCCGCTCCAAAGAACAGCGTCGAAAGCGGAGCCCTATGGCTCGTGGGAAGAGACCGCAAGGGAACTGATAGTCGAGAAGATGTACCGGAAGCGCGTGAGCTACAAGCAGCTTGCTAGACGCCTGGAGAAGTTCGGAATTGACGAGTCGGCGGACCAGATAAACCGGAAGGTCAACCGAAAGAAGTTCTCGGCCGCGTTCCTGCTCGCTTGCCTGGCGGCGATGGGTATCAAGTCCGTTCGGATTGTGTAGTGACCGAGCGCTCGCGACACGAGCGTCGTTGCAAAAACCGCACGGGTTCAGCCATCGGAGTTGCTCCGCCTGTCGCATGGCCCTCTCACTTCGTACCCTCTCATAAATAGGGAACGATGCTATGGGCCAAAGGGCCATAGCGTACGGGCTGTGATGCTCAGGTCGGCGTTGCGCCGAACTTTCAAATTAGTAAATTTGACGGTCAGGTTCAAGATTCGTTGACCGGGGGGGATTGGCGAGGCGCCCCGTGTCCCACCAGAACCGCGACCGCATCTTGTCCCCAGAAACTGTCGACAAACCCGTGGATAAGTGCTTGAGGATGCCGCTAAGCCATTGATGCTGCTATGTTTTGTGACGATGACCTGCCGGTGAGCGCCGGCGGACGATTTACGCATTCATCCGTCGATGGCGACGAAGTTCAGGAAAGCCTTCACGATTCGGACATCGTCCTCGATGACAGCAACGTGGCGCGGTGCATGGGAACGAGGCCGGAGCGGCGTCTGCGCCAACGACGGGGCCTCCTACGTCGAAGACGCCCTTTACTTGCAGTGCTTCAATTGCATTGACGGCTGTCGAGCATGCTCATGCACACGAAAGACGCTATACGGTTGTGCCACACGTCGGCCGAGCACGAGCCGCCCGACGACAGGGCCACCCCGTCCGACTGACGGGCTTCGGTGAGTGGCCGCTTGCGTGGACGGGGGCTAAAACCACCACTAGCGCGCAGGGGATAGCCGAGACTAGGGGGATAGCGTCTGAGATATCGGCAATGGGATGGCGAAGCTAGCGTCCCAAAGGGTGCGTAGAGGCTGGCGGGCGAGGCGGCTCCATACCGGTGACAACTTGGGCGGAGAGGCTGAGTAGAAGGTTTTCCCGGGCGTAGATGCCGTAGGGAGGGCTGGGCTCAGCCTCACCACCCGGAGACACAAACCCGAGGTAATGCTCGGGGCTGAGCCATAGAAGGAGGCGATGGCCATATTTTGCGAATCGATGTCGATATACCGCGGAATGTGGCGAATTCGGTGACGGTGTATTGGGGCCCAGGTCTATAGGGCCGGTTGTGTGGCAAGTTCTAATAGTTTTACTTAAAGCTCGCTGCAAAAGTTTTCCTTAATGCCTTCGGACCGCCCGTAAACCCAGGCGGGACGGGGCTTAAGGGAAACTAATAGAACTAAAGCGCAGTACCCCGGAAATGCCTCAAACGCGGGGAAACCTCCACGTCCGTTGGCTCACGTGGCTCCGCCCCCGGTTTCCTCGCTCCTCCCGCCTTTTTCCGCCACTCTCCACCCGCATCCCCGCCCCAGCCAGCTTCGCGCCCGCTCATCGGTACGCTCCCGCCGCACCACTTCCCCGCCTGGCAGCCGCGCGCGCTCAACTCAGCGCCGCCACCGCCTTCTGATGGTAGTCACGCTCCGTGTCAATCTTGTCGGCGTTTGTGTAGTCGGACAGGTTAGCGCGCTCGCTCTCGCCTAGAAAACATGCCGTGTGCTCGCTGGCCTCTTGGCGCGGATGCGGGAGGCCATGGGACACACGTTCCTTGTTCAAAAATCTTTCGTTGGTTAGTCTCTCGACGTGGCCGCGCCCACCGGTATGAAGACTGCATCTGGCATGGCTTTGGCCATCTTGCCGAAGTGGTCTCGCATCTGCTGGCGCTGCATCGGGTCTCTCTCGGGATGTCTCCCTCCCCGGAAATTCCCGCATTTGTTGAAGACGGGAATTGAAACAGGTGCGCCGCCTAGAGCAAGTCACTCGCCTCGCCGAACAGGTCTTCGCTTGAGCGCAGGCCCAGCCATTGGTGCAGCCCGATGTGGTCGAGGAGCGATATGAGGCGTAGACGCGCCGTCTCAGCGAACGCAGCTGCGAGCTTGGCGCGCCGAAGCACCTCGGGCACCGGAAGGCTCACAACCAGCGCTTGTTGCGCCTCGGTCAATGCGATGTCGGTCTGCGCCTTCCAAGAAGTAATGTCTACGAGCACGACCTTCGCCGAAGGTTTACCCACTCGAACGTCGCGTAATACACCACTAGGTCGCCGTTTCGATGCATGCGTAGAGACGGAGATTGAGGGTCGCTTGGTAGCCCCGGATTGCCGATTCATACTTCTCGAAGAGCTCAAAACTCACGTGCATAGCTTTCTGGCGCTTCGTCGTCTTGCCGAAAACGTTTGTAGAAACATTTTTCAAAAGGAGACTGATTTTCCGGTATACATCTTCGTCTGCGCACGTATAACATCAAAATCTCTGCGCACATTTCAAGCAAAGCATCGACACGAGTAACTGCTTCGGCCGCGATAAATTCCGAGGGGGCTTGACCAGTGACAATCATCCAAGAAATCTACCAGTGGTCGAAGACTCTTTCGGCCTGGCAGCAAGACGCTATCGCCCGACTATACGTAAATCGCGAGCTGTCTCCGGAGGACATCGAGGATATTTATGCGCTTGCCAAGGCTGAAGTAGGTATCCCTGACGAGAATGGTCGAGTGGCCAAGAAGTTGGAGAGCGCTGAGGTCGCCCCTCGGACTAATCCCACTCGACTTGTTCAGATTGTTGCCCTCAAGGAATTGCAGCACGTCAACGCATTGGTTCAAGGCGGTCGACTCCCGATTTCCCCGACCGGGCTGACCGTTATCTACGGCGAAAATGGAGCCGGGAAATCTGGCTACTCCAGAATCTTCAAGCATGCGTGCCGCGCGCGGGACCGCAGAGAGCCTATCCTGCCCAACGCGCGCCTAGACCCGAAGGATGTCGGCACTGCACAGGCGGTATTTGAGACCATCGTCGATGGCACGACGGTCGACTTCGTGTGGAAGCATCGTGCAGAACCGCCTCTACCGTTGGCCGACATCTCAATCTTCGACACCCACTGCGCGCGTGCTTATATCGACAACCAGGGTGATTTTGCCTACGTGCCATACGGCCTCGATATTCTCGAAGGGCTGGTGAGTCTCTGTACGAAACTGAAGACCCGCGCGACGAAAGAGAAGACAGACTCGTCACCGAGCGATGCGGCGTACTCTGCGCTAATCAACCAGGCCACTGCAGTCGGCCGCGCACTCAGCGGCATTTCCAAGAAGACGACCAGTGAAGAGATAGAGAAGCTAGCCGAGCTGTCGGACGACGAAGTCGAACGCCGAGAAGTCTTGACGAAGACGCTTTCCGAAGCGGACCCGAAGACGAAAGCCCGAGAGATTCGCAACAAGGCGCTCCGCGTAAAGGGGCTGAAGACGCAGATTGAGGCAAAGCTCGAAACTGTCTCCGTCGAAAAGCTCCAAAATCTTCAGGAGCTTATCGGCAAATCGAATGCCGCGAAGAAAGTCGCTGACACCGCTGCGGAAGCGTTCCGAAGTGAGTCGGGTCAGCTGCCTGGCACCGGTGGCGAAGAGTGGAAGACACTGTTCGAAGCGGCTCGTGACTTCGCAGCCATCTCCCACGCTGGCCGCCAGATTTCTGCTCTTCCGGAAGATGCGAAGTGTCCTCTCTGCCAGAACGAGCTGGGCGCAGAAGGTGCAAGCAGGCTTGGTCGCTTCGACGCGTTTATCAAGGACAGGGTTGAGCAAGCTGCGAAGGACGCGCGGAACCTGGCGAAAGACGCGTACAACGCGATAAAGAATGCGAAGCTCGAATTCCCCATTGATGCGGCGTTGAAAGAAGAGCTGAGCACGCTGGACGCACCACTGTTGCCGCTCTGCGAGCAATCGGAAGCCAATTTGAAGACCCGGCAATCCGAAGCGTTGCTTGCTTCCGGGGGTACCCTGCCGTGGGAAAGCGTGTCCGCAGCGCAGAACGACGCAGCTGTCCGACTCGGAGAGGTTGCCGACGCGCTGGAAACTCAGGCAAAGACCCTCGAAGCATCGGCCGACGAGGCCGCTCGCGCAAAGCTGGTCGTCGAGCGAGCGGAACTCGACGCAAGGTACAAGCTTCGCGAGGTGAAGGATGCCGTGCTCGAGGCAATTTCGAAATACGAGTATTGCGCGAAGTTGCAAAAGTGCATCGATGGCACGGACACGCGTGGGATTTCCCGAAAGTCCACCGACCTGTCCCGGACCCTTGCAAGTAAGGAATTGGCTGATGCGCTGAACGATGAGCTCAAAAGGTTGAAGTGTCATGAGCTGCAGGTCGTCATGAAGCCTGAATCGCCCGGCGGCCGAACGCAATTCAAGCTCACGCTCCAATTGCCGGGAAACGCCACGCCCGCTTCAATTCTCAGTGAAGGCGAGCAGCGCGCTATCGCCATCGCGTCGTTCCTCGCAGAAACCAAGCTCGGCGGCGGCCTCGGTGGCATCGTTTTCGACGACCCGGTCTCGTCACTCGACCATCGCCGCCGTTGGGAAGTCGCAGAGCGCTTGGTCGAAGAATCACTCAGGCGGCAGGTCATCGTGTTCACGCACGACATCTATTTCCTGTGCATTCTTGAGCAGAAGGCCGATGAGCTCAAAGCCACGCTCCAGGCAAACTACATTCGCCGTACCGGCGATGGGTTCGGCGCGCATTCCGAGGGACTTCCCTTCGACGTGCTTGGGACAAAAAATCGCGTTGGCAAGCTCCGGCAGATGCTTGTGGAGATTCGCAAGGCATATGCCGTTGGAGACGAAGACGGGCATCGCGCCCTCACGGCGCGTGCGTACGGTGATTTGCGCCTTGCCTGGGAGCGATGCGTGGAAGAGGTCCTTTTCAATGGAGCGATTCAACGCTTCGGCGAGGGTGTCTCGACACAGAAGTTGAAAGAAGTCACCGTCTCGGACGACGACTACCGTGCGATAGAAGCAGGGATGACCAAAAGCTCGAAGTTCGAGCACGATGCCGCCGTCCGGGTCGGCAGGCTACCTATTCCGCAACCTGATGAACTTGGTGAGGACATCGAGAAGCTCGAATCGTGGAGGCTGTTGGTTGTTGGAAGACGCAACGATATCCGTGCGGCGAGAGGTTAAATCGAATCGATAGGCGTTGTCACGTGCGGATATATGACTGCTGCGGCGCTTCAACCTCGGAACTCAACGGACGAAGCCAACCGGGACAGCAATTGATAGTGTGCGTCCTGACGACGGATAGCCCGTTCGGCTGTTGATTCTTTTATATAACAAACCATTAAAATAACACGTACATATCGGGAACCGGGGCCGTCGCCCTACGGTAATTGGCGGAGAGAGTAGTGCTGAATAGAACGACTGAAGGTCGCGGCAGCGAACCGGGGCAACGCACATGACGAAGGCTAATGACGGCTTTGGCGCGTTGCTGGACCCGATTCAGGGCGTCGACAACGTCCTGAAGGAAGTGACGGCGACGCCGCCGCTTGAACAGCCACGGCTTCTTTTCCTTCGGATGCAGGAGCACATTCCGCAAGTCGATGCGCTTGCGGAGCTACTGGTTGACCAGCTCGTCAACTACGTCATACCCCTTCGCAAACGGAGAGACGCCTTCGCCCAGAGTGGCAACTCGGCGACGGGCGGGGATATGTCAGCGATGTCACGGCTTCGCCGCGAGGCCAAACGGCTCCTGGTTAAGTACAACGAGAAGCACCCCGGACGCTACGGCGAAGTTGGCGAACTCATTGCGTACGTTGTCGCGGTGAGATACCTCGGCGCGGCGCAACTCGGTGCGAAGATGGCACTCAAGACGTCTTCCGAAATGCCGGTGCATGGGGTTGACGGATTGCATGGCAGTCAAGCGGACGACGGGTCAGTTTTCTTCTACCTCTTAGAGTCAAAGCTCATCCCGAGCGCAACCGATGCGTCGCGGGAAATGGTCGATTCAATTGCGGAGCACCAGGCAGACCACGGACGGATGCTGAACGAACTTCGCCTTGTTAGCGACTTGTCTAACCTGGACTGTTTAGAGGGAGAAGCGAGAGAGGCGGCCAAGTCGTTCTTCAACTCCTACACCGGTGATGGCAGCCATCTCCGGCGTCGCGACGTCCACGTCGGCAGTCTCGTATTCAGCGAAAGCGCCTTCCAGGACAAACTGTCTCGCGACCTGAAAAAGCCGCCAGAGATTCATGAGCAACATCTGGAGAAGTTGTATGCAGCCAAGCACGAGACTTTCAGCAAGAACTTGAAAAATCAGGCCGACGCGAAAGGCGTCGACCTTGGCGGATGCATCGTCTTTTTGGTTGCTATACCTGATGTAAATGAATTCAAGCGAATCTTTGCCGAGTTGAACACATGAGCACATTCGCCACCGAAGTTGCGATTGACATCCGGCGGGAGCCGGGCTTCTGGAGCGACCTTGCCGAACTTCGAGCGGTCGGCATCCGGTCGACGGTCCTGCAGGCAAATCAACAGGTCCGCGTAGACGGGCCCGTTCTTGCCGAAAAGGCCCTGACGCGTCTGCTCAATACTGCGAGCGTGTTCGCATCAGCATCGGACGAAGAGAGTAAGGAGCTGGCTCAGCAGATTGCAGTGTTCGCCAGCTTGGCCTCGAGCGAGGACATGGTTCATGAAGCAAGCATCCGCATTCTTTCTGACCTCGGCAATTTCCCCGGTCTCCGTAAGCTGGAAAGCGAGCATCCTGTCGACCTGGGCTTCGAAACGCACATGCGGCGCGGATTGCTCCGAGAGCTCAATACGGTCGACATGGCTGGCGTGCGTGTCCCGCTGACGGAGTATCAGCTCGACCTCTGGCGAAGCTTGGACTCGTCCGCGGCAACCGCTGTCTCCGCACCGACCTCGGCCGGAAAGTCGTTTGTCGTGCTCGAGCATATGTGTGAGCGCGCGATGGCCGCCGAGCGGTTTGCCGCAATCTATATTGCGCCAACACGGGCGTTACTGACCGAGATACACGGCAAGCTGGAAAAGCGCCTGTCGAGCATTTCCAAGTCCATCCGTATCACGACCATCCCGGTACCCGACCCAGAGAGCCGGCCAAAACAGATTTACGTGCTTACGCAGGAACGAGCGCAGTTTCTTCTGTCGACGGTGGCCGTTGCTGGTCTCATTGACCTTGTCATTTCCGACGAGGCGCAGTCTCTCGGTGATGACAGTCGTGGCATGATTTTGCAGGACACGCTTGAGAAGTTGCGCGAGTCAAATCCTGCTGCTCGCTTCCTGTTTTTGGCGCCCGGTGCCTCCGGCCTGCAGCTCATTGGCGACAGCATCGGACTGCCCGACATCAACGTGAAGGAAACCACCCTGTCGCCTGTGGTGCAGAACCGTATCAGCGTCGGGTTTTCGGACCTGGACGAGCACTTGGTGCATCTCGACTTGGTCACGCCGAAAAAGCTTGAGCCAATTGGTACGTACCAGTTCCAGCGCGGGTTTGCGTTAGGCGACGACACAAAGCTCGCGGCGGTCGCGCTTGAGCTGGGCGCCTCGGGCCGGTCCTTGGTCTATGCCACCGGAGCGAAGAATGCGGAAGATTTGACGGCATTGCTCGCGCTCAACCGCCACCCCGGAACCTCGAAGGGGTTATCGGATTTGGCGAAATTCATCGAACAACATATACACAAGCAATACTCCCTTGCGAATTTTGTTCGGCAAGGCGTCGCTTTCCACTATGGAAACATGCCGAGCCTCTTGCGCGAGGGGATTGAGGCTGCGTTCAAGCGTGGCGAATTGGACTATCTCTGTTGCACCACGACCCTGTTTCAAGGGGTGAATCTCCCCGCGCGGAACGTCTTCATTGATACACCGACTCGCGGTAAGGGCGCGGCGCTCGATGAAGCTGCGCTCTGGAACTTCGCTGGGCGCGCGGGCCGTCTTGGTGAGGAAGTAGTCGGCAACGTGTTCCTCGTGAACTACGAGCACTGGGAGTCGAAGCCACTGACCGAGCGCAAGCCGTTCGCAATGAAGGCGGCTTTCAAGCGGACCGTAGAGGCGGATTTTGATGCAGTGGTTGAATTACTGCAGGCTGCCGTGGACAAAGCTCCCATCCTTGAGCGCGACCGCGCGGCTGGGGACCGGATTACCGCTGCGGCAGGTCTAATCCTGTTTCGTTCATCCCAGAAGACATTGGATGGGTTGCTGGGACGCCGCAGCCTCTCGCTGACAACTGAGCAAAAAGACAGCCTTACGGAGCTGGCCGACCAGGCGCTTACGAGCCTTGAGCTTCCGGCTTCAGTTTTGACAACTAGCTGGATGCTCGACCCAGTAGCCCTCGCAGGCCTTCTGCAGCGGATTCGGGAACTTGTGTGTCAGCGCGACTTCGCGAAAGTGATGCCTTCGAATCCTTCGGGCGACGCGTACACGGTGTACAACTCAATTATCCGACGGCTTTATAAGTATTTGGGAGGCGTGAACCTCAAAGGCGACGAAGCTAAAGGAAACCGCGGGTTCGTCGCGCACGTGACTGTTACGGCGTTGAAGTGGATGCGAGGCGAGCCGTTGACGCAGTTGGTCGCCGAAGCTGTGAAATACAAGAAGAAGGTTGCGCAGCAAACGAACAAGCGGCCGCTAACTCAGGCAGCTATCGATGGCGCAATTCGGGACATGTTCACGCTTATTGAGCAAACGATTCGATTCAAACTTGTCCAGTGGGCGAAGGCCTACGTCGACCTTCTGAAGTACGCTCTTGCCCAAGAGGGGCTTGATGAGATGGTCAGTCAGGTCTACGACTTTTCGTTGGCTCTTGAACTGGGCGTGTCGACTCGCACCGGTCGTTCGCTAGTCGAGTTCGGCTTGTCACGCATCACAGCCGCGGCAATGGCATCGCTGATAACGGATTCGTCGCTAAGCGCGGACCAAGTTCGAGGCTGGTTCTCGCAGCAACCAGCGTCCCTGATACAGCAACTGTCACCGTTGGTGGTAGCTGAATTGCGTGAACGTTCTCTCGTTTCGGTCGAATACTCAGCATGAGTTTCAGGGGCTGCCGAGCTTCTCGCCGCTTCGAAGCCTGGTTACGATACTGAGCAGTGCGCGTTGTACAGGCACTCATTGGCCCGCTTTACAAGAGGGACTAGAGCAGCACTAACCGGCGTCATTAGACCAAGAGCGAAGGACCCCGAAAGTGAATCGATTACTGGCCATCGGTTTTGAGTGCGCGGGGCATTGGGTCTTGCGTGACGACCGGCTGTACGTCGACCTGAAAAAGCTGGAAATAGTCAGGAACGTACTCTATGCCTTTGTGGTGGATGGCGAGGTCAAGTACATCGGAAAATCGGTTCGGACACTGCGCGAGCGCATGGGCAACTACCTGTCTCCGGGGACCAGTCAGAAGCGGACGAATTTTAAGAACAATCGCAATATTCGTGACTTGCTCACACAGGGCGCGGCCGTCGATATTTACGTGTTGCCTGATAACGGGATGATGCACTACGGTCCGTATCACTTGAATCTGGCCGCAGGCCTCGAAGACAGCCTGGTCGCAGCGTTAGCGCCTGAATGGAACGGTAAGGACAGGCGAATACTCGACGAAGCGGCCGCAGCAAGTACCGAGGCGAACGAGGACGCACTCAATGATGACGCGAGACCGGAGGCCGTACCTCCACTGCAAGATAACGCCGTATCTGTAACCTCGAAAGCGGCAACAATTGCGCAAGCAGAGTTCGAATTCAAATTAGGGACGACCTACCAGACCAAGGGATTCTTCAACAGCGGAGTCGAGTCGTCTGCCCATCTCGGGGAAGACAGCGAGAAAGTGGAAATCTACTTCGGTGACGAAGTGGAGCCTATCCTCGGACTTATCAACCGTACCTGCAACGCCAATAAGTCGCCGCGCATTTTCGGTGGGCCTGAACTGCGCCAACGGTTTCAGACACTGCCCGAGCTTTCGACCATCAAGCTAGAAGTTTTTTCACCCACTGCAATTCGTCTTCAATTGTCGGCGCTTCCTGCACCAAATGAGTTGAATCCGATTATCGAAAGAGCCTAAACGGAGAAAATCTTGAGATTCATCCATGCGGCAGACATACACCTCGACAGTCCCCTCATCGGACTGAGCTCTTATCAGGACGCCCCTGCAGACCTGCTGCGAGGGGCAACGCGCGCTGCGTTTACCAATCTGGTCGGTGAGGCCATTGAGCTACAAGTCGACTTTATGATTATTGCAGGGGACTTATACGACGGGCCGTGGAAGGACCACAACACAGGCATCTACTTTTCCAAGGAAATGGGACGCCTGAAAAAAGCGAATATTCCGGTGTATCTCCTCTACGGAAATCACGACGCCGAAAGCGAGATGACCAAGCAACTGCAGCTACCGGACAACGTCTACGGATTTGGGACCAGGAAGTGCTCAACCTTCCGCATCGAGCATCTCAAGGTGGCATTGCACGGCCGAAGCTTCAAAGACGCGGCGACGTATGAGAACCTCGTCACGACCTATCCGGCGCCCGAACCCGGCATGTTCAACATTGGTGTACTGCATACGGCACTTGAAGGAAAAACGGCGCACGCCCCCTATGCTCCCTGCAGTTTGGACGAGTTGCATGCCACGGGCTACGACTATTGGGCCCTGGGTCACGTGCACGAGCATCGAGTCTGGGAGGGAGCTTCGACCATCGTATTTCCTGGCAATCTCCAGGGCCGACACATTCGGGAAACGGGGGCCAAGGGTGCTGTTCTGGTGAGTGTGGATAGCGCAGGTCGGCGAACGCTTGAGCGCGTGTATGTTGACGTTTTGCGATGGCACGACTTGGAGGTGGACGTATCCGCATGCGAATCGCTGGTCTCGGCTGTCCGAACTGTCGAAAGCGTGCTGACCCAATTTCTGAATGGCGCCGGTGGCAGCCTAACCTATGCCATGAGGGTGACGTTGATTGGCGAATCGGCGGCGCACGGAGACCTGTTTGGGGAGGAGGCACAACTCCGCCAGGAAGTGCTAGGGGTCGCTGCAGCGCTTGCACCTGAACGGTTGTGGATTGAAAAAGTGCGGGTTCGGACGGCCATGAAAGATGACGGGGAGACCATTAAGGCGCGACATGATGCACTGTCTGACCTCAGTGAATTGCTGGCAACCGCCGAGGACGACGAAGATTTCTTGAAAGCGCTTCAGGAGGAACTGCTTGGCCTGGTGACCAAGGCACCGCCTGAGCTGCAACAGGCGATTGCTTACTTTCCCGAAATCAAATCTGGGAATCTGAGCGCACTCGTCAACGAGGCGCGTGCCGGTCTGCTGGCCCATCTTGAGAAGACGGAATAACTGCGATGCGCTTCCAACGACTCGACCTGCTCAAGTTCGGCAAGTTCTCTGAATGGTCTCTTGAGTTCCCCGGCTCGGCAACTGATTTTCATCTTATCGTCGGTCCGAACGAGGCCGGCAAATCGACCCTGAGAGCGGCGATTCTCGACCTACTCTTTGGCATTCCCGTGCGCTCCTCGCATGGTTTTCTGCATCCATTGAACGAACTCAAGTTGGGAGCGTCCGTCAGTAATGGCGAGACGTCACTGGACTTCGTCCGAATCAAGGCCCAACGCCAGACGCTCAGAACCCCAGCAGGCGGCGTGCTGCCAGACTCCGCCCTTGAACCATTTTTGGGCGGAATTGACCGAGACTTCTTTGACCGCATGTTCGGGCTTGACCACTTGCGACTGGTTGAAGGCGGCAATGACATCCTGAACGCAGAGAGTGATATTGGCCGAATCCTGTTCCAATCCGCTGCTGGGGTGGCGAGCTTGGGAACAGTGCGAGACCAGTTGGCCGCAGAAGCCGACAAGCTTTGGGCGCCTCGAAAGTCGGGTGAGCGCGCCTACTATGCCGCCGCTGACCAACTTGAACTGGCGAATAGCGCTCTCAAGAAAGCCTCGGTCCGTACGAAGGTCTGGGCCGACGCCAACAATGCAGTCGAGACGTTACGAGAATCTCTGGAGGCAGCGCGAGCCAGTTGGCGCGAACTTGATATGCGTCGAGCGCGGCTCGAGCGCGTGCGTCGACTGACGCCACTTGTTGACGCACTCGGTCAAAACGATGCTGCCCTGGAATTCCTGAAAGAAGCAATCGACCTACCGGAAGATGCAGCTCAGGCACTGAGCCAGGCGGAACGCGATATCGCTCGCGCGGAAGCGGTGCTCAAGATTCGCCAGAGCGAGGTGACGGCCACCAGGGAGTCGCTGTCGGCGATTTCCGTGGATGAATCCCTGCTCAGCGCCGAACAGCGCATTGCCGCACTGGAGGCACGACGCGTCCGGTACGAGCCATACGCCAGGGACATCGAACGACGAAAAAGCGAAATTCAGGCGCTTCAGGGGGAAGTTCGCCGAGCATGCCTCCAATTGAAATGGGCATATGAAGCCGAAGAAGACTTGCTGCTCAAGCTACCGTCATTGTTGATTCGTCGTAAGCTCGGCGACCTTGCGAGAAAAGCCAGCGGGATTGAACAAGCCCTCAAGGCAGCGGACTCCTCTGAGCGGGCAAAGAAGGCCGATATTCAGTCGCTTGAAGCCCAGTTCGGCGGGTTGTCTGAGGTAAAGGTAACCGCCGGGCTACGGGCGGCTTTGCGCAAGGCCCAATCCCTGGGCGACCCCGCACAGGCTCAAGAAAAGCAACGTGTTCTGGTCGAAAAAGCTGAAACCCAGCTTGAAGCGGCCCTGCGAGCGCTAGGCGTTTGGCGCAAGGACTTCGAGGGCCTGTCAAAGCTCCAGCTCCCCTCTGGCGAAGCTCTCGCACACCGGCTGCGCGAGCGGCAGAATCTCGACGCGCAGGTCAAATCGCTGTCCAAGGACCTGTCGGAACAGATTTCTGCTGTCGGAGAGGCCGAGCTTCGGGTCAATCAATTCGCCGAACTGAGACATCCGACCACCTACGCGATGGTGGCACAAGCGCGGGTTCTACGCGATGAGAAATGGGCGCCCGTCAAACAACGAACAGACGATTTTGAGACGAACGCCGAGCAGTTCGAATCGGCAATGCGGGAGGCGGATACGCTGGCGGACACGCATTTGAGTAACGTTGAAGATGTGACGGAACTTCAATCGCGCAAAGACGAGCTCGAAAGACAGCAACATGCCCAAACTCGCCTTGAGCAGCAACTGGATGCGGCCAAAAGGCAGCTGGGCACATTCTCCGCAGAATGGAGTGAGCTAACCACGGCAGCGGGGCTCGACGGCTTGCCGCTCGAAGATGCTTCAGACTGGGTTCGCAAGAAAGACGTCGCAATCGAGCGTGGCCACACTCTTCTTGAAGTCCAAAAAGACGCTCAGTCCGGATTGAATGCTCTGGGGGACGCGACTCAGGAGCTGCGCACCCTGCTCGAGGAGAACGGGGTTGCTCAAGTGAGCGATGGGGACTTGAGCGCGTTGTGCATTCAAGCTGAACATCTCATTTCTGAAGCGGATGGCGTCAAGGGGCGTCGAGACGCGCTGAATGGCCAGTTGGTCACGGCTCGCCAAGCCTACGTTGCGCTCCAAGATGACTTGACCGAGGCCAGAAAGGAAGCTACCTCGTGGGCTGCCGATTGGGCCTCAACGTTGTCGAATGCGGGACTGGACGCTGCCTACGACACCGGAACTGTCGAAGGTGCACTGGAATTGATTGGCGCAATCGAGGAAAAGGCACGCAAGGTTTGCCAGATTCAAGCGGAGCGCATCGATACGATGAAGGCTGACCTCTCCTTGTTTGCCGAGGATGTCGAAGCGTTGTGCGATGCCATTACCGCGCCCCTGGACGGCCAGGAGCCTGCGGAGGCGGTGCAACAACTTGTCATTAAGGCGCAACTGGCCAGTCAAGCTCGAAAAGAAGGAGAGCGACTAACTGCTGCGCTAAGAGCTGCGGAGCAACAGGTCGCAGAGTTGGAGACCGCCAAGCGAGAAGCAGAAGCCGTTATTGAGCCTTTGAAGGCGCGGGCCGGCGTATCCACACGCGAGGCCTTGGCCGAATGCATCGCCCAATCCGATGAAAAGCGTCGATTGCTGGAGGACGCCGCCCGACTAAGGCGCGAACTGACGGCTGGCGCAGATGGTCAATCGAGACAAGACATCGAGGCTGAGATTGCAGCGGCCAACTTGCCGGAGATTGCCACGGATATTGCCGCGTTGTCCGGCGACCTCATGACTGTCGTCGAGCGCCAGGGAACGCTATCCGCTGAACTGGCGACCGCAGAGTCCACATTAACTGCCATTGGCGGCTCAGATGCGGCGGCGCAGGCAGAGGGCCAGCGGCAAGAGGCCTTGTCGAAGATGGCCGATGCAGCCGAGCGCTACGTGAAAGTCTTCACTGCCGCCCGCTTGCTGCGCTGGTCCATCGACCGCTATCGTCAGGATAAGCAGGGGCCGATGCTAGTCAAGGCCAGCGCCATATTCGCGGAACTGACTCAAGGTTCCTTCGAGCGCTTGGTCGTGGACTTCGACAAGCAACCCATGGTGCTGGAGGGGCGCCGGCCTGACGGTAAGCATGTCGGCATCTCGGGCATGAGCGACGGCACCCGCGACCAGCTTTTCCTCGCACTACGCCTGGCCGCTTTGGAGATTCGTTTGGAACAGGCATCCAAGCTGCCCTTCATTGCAGACGACCTGTTCATCAATTATGACGATGCGCGGTCGGCTGCGGGCCTGCGGGCGTTGGCCGCTCTTGCCAAACAGACCCAAGTGATTTTCCTGACCCACCACCCTCATATGGAAGCGCTCGCTCGAGACACCTTGGGCAATTCCATCAATGTCGTTCACCTGTAGTCAACGAGCTATCATCGGCCAAAAAATATGGGGACGTCACAATGTCATAAGTCACTTTCGACGACAAACCGGAGCAACTCGTCGCAACTGCAGAAAAGGACAACACATCATTGAGGGAAAAGCACACCACGTGGTCCTCGGCCGCTACGAAGATGCGGTCCGACGCAACGGCAACAGAACGCTGATGCACGGCCGAGCAGCCGCTGCGGCGCCAATCGCGAAGATGTAGCTTCCATTTAGCTCGACGCCATGAACCGATGTCGGCAGATTCTCGGCGAAGGATACGTACCGCGGATACTCGCGCACGTTGTCTTGGGGCCCAACGCTGTACGTCGGTTCGTCGAAGACTCGCACAAGGCCGTAAGGTGTCAGCAGTTCTATGGGCATAGTCGCGCCGGTGAGCGTCACTTGACGGTCGTCGAAGCAAACGGTCCCGGCCGCCAGATGCTCACGGTCAGACCTAAAGCCACATTCAATAGAATGAAGGCTCCCAGAGCCACCGGCCAGACCATCGGAGGTTGTTCCCAACGCGTGACGATTGCGATTGCCGGCGATGATTTCACCAAGCGGACTTGCAGTTCGAGCTTCAACAATGCGCCCCGATTGTAGCGGCCGTCCTTGTCTCGAATAAGTCGCTCGTACTGGCGCCCGCCATACGAGTATCCGACGAGAGGGCTTAGATTTCCGTTCGAACCTGGCTCCAGCCGCAGGACATGCCCCTCGACCACGGTCGAGTCATTTTTGAACGCTTTTGATGTCAGATATGAGTTCACCGCTCCATAGGTCCAGCCCGCCGCGATGATGCATGTGACGGCGGCCATGAAGCAACGCGCAATCATCGAATCTGGTCGTTCACTCCACACGGTCTACTCTCGTTCTCAGGTCGCCCTGGCGGTCACGGGTACGCGATTGCTTGCCACTCAAGTCCAACCCGCCGATATAAGTCCGGCGGCAAGCGATGGTCGCCACCTTCGACTCTTCGGATGACCTCGCGAAGCTCCGCGACACCGTCCGCCGATGATGCGTCACAGAACGCGAGAACATCCCGCGCCGGCGCGGCCACCATGAAAGTATCATGCACCAAGTGAGCATACCAATGGGTCCACATCGCATGAATCATCAGAAGGCTGGCTTCGAAATTTCCGCCTATCAGTGCGACGTAGATAGGGCCGTACTCACGCACAGTTAGCTTTTCTTCGGCGAGGCGCTCGAGGTTTGAGACCGCGATACCATGCAGTTCGTCGGTCGACACGCCTTCCTGCTCAAGATGCCTGTGCTGTACAAACCGGAATTGGTCGCCAGCGTCGACGACGTAGGTCACCAGCAAGTCTTCATTGATGCTTCGCAAAACGGGGGAATCGGCCTTGGCAAGTGCCAGTGCCGGTTCCTCGTCCCGCATCGTCGGCTTCAGGTAGGCAATGGCTTGGCGGCAAAATGATGATGTCGAACCCAAGTCATTCTCCGCTCATTCTTGAAGGCTCGCGATGCAGTCGCGGATGGCATTGGCGTACTGAGGCTGCCCAAGGTCGAGCCCCGTGCGAGCAAGAGCCACGAGAAGGTGTTCGATGCCCTCAATTACACCGACAACCCTGGCCGTCTCCACCATGCTGTCGTATGTTGGAAGCACGCGGGCCAACTCCGATTCGATATTGGCTAGCCGATTGGGTCATTTTTACATCGGCGCTAACACGTGACCTCATGGCGGACTTTGGACGGCGTCGTGATGGTCGTTGGCATACATAGTATCCGGCCAACGGTTGCGCGTGAACTCGTTCACATCGCTTTGTTACGCACACTCCCATTGAGCGGCTCTCCATTCCCGCAGAAGGCGAAATAGGCGAAGCCAACGAAGTAGAAAAACATCCAATGCCCAGAAAATCCACGAATCACCTGAGCCCGAAGTGAAGTGTACTCGGCGGAACTCAAAGCTCGAACGATTCTTCCGTGGTTCTCAAGTACGTACTGCCCAGCTTTGATGGCCGGCGCCCCGTCCATGCTTACGAAAGATGCATAGAAATTGATGAGCGCATATGCGAAAAACACAGCTGCAAGAACCTGGACCCAGCCGGGAAACGCCTGGCGCAGGTCGGCCAGCGCTGGCCTAGCTCCGAATCGCTTGCGCGCGAATATGACGGCAGGGGCGAACACGATGAACACGCCGACATGCAAGGCCCACACGTACGGGACAAGACTCATGACGTCGACGCCGAACAGCGAGGCGCCATGGACGACGAGCGAGAGCGCGAGCCCGATTGCAGCGATGGAAGCCATCAAGCCGTTCATTCAACATACCTTCCGCTGTGGGGCGCATTGCCACCGGCCCAGTGGGTCACAGACAGTCCGCCAGGTGAATGGCGCTCGACGGTCTGCTGCCGCTCTCCGTCGCAGTTTCCAGACCCCACAGTTGTCGTAGACCGTCGAATTCGGTCTATCCAGACCTTCAGACGCGGCGCATATACGCCGCTTAAGTAATCGACATCGAGAACAATGAAGTCACCCCTCGGGAATGGCGGCCATTGGTTTTGAACGGCAAACCTAAGCATGCTCGCAGCCGATTTGACCTCACACCGGTTCAACGCGCTGCCCTTCGCATAGTCGGCCGTCGACCCTCGCACGAAAAGCAGGACAAAATTACGATGCCCGCCTCTGCCCATGGAGACCTCGAGGTCCCTGGTGTCAACGACGTCCTCCCATCGCACGCTAACGAGGTCGAAGTACGCCAGGCAATCGTCGCCCAGATGCAGTGCAGGCCGACCCCATGGAAGGCCACTGCCGAATTGCACGATGCGATGCAGATTGCGTCCCGCCACCACGGCGCCCAACGCAGCACCGGAAGCGAACGGGGCAATTGCCGCCGTTGCAAGAACAGGACGTACGGTCCAGTGGACCACAAGCATATAGACCAGGGCCGCGGCAGCGACGAAGAGCGTAGCCGCAAAGAATGCGAGAAGAGCGAGTGCCGCCTTTTTCGCATAGAGCTCGCGAACTGGCTTCTCTGATGCCCAGATGCTTCGTGTCGCCTCGAGTTTCGCTCTCCGGCGCTTTCTAACCTCGAGCCCAACCCAGTTGATAGCAACGACTATCAGCAGGAATGCGACGAACTCCATGGGAATATGGCAGACAGGGTTTGATGGACCTAGGGTCGTTACACCGCCGGGTCAAAGAATGACGCAATCGCTGGATAGGCGTTCGCGTCCATGGTCGCGCAGCCGAGCTTGCGCAGCGCGTGATGGTGTCGGTCGCTTACCCAACAGTCGGCGCCCGCGTCACGCAGGATGAGGCGAAACGCTCGCGCATCGCTGCGGCTTGCGAACAGCTGGTCCACGTATCGGTCCGCATCCAATCGTTCGGCTTCCGCGGCGGCCGCTAGGCTGTCCATCACCCACACGAGCGCGGGATTGTGAGGCATTGCCAGCAAGTCCGCGACTCGAATCGGCGTCAGCGCTTTCTCTGTGTGATTCCAGTCGCCGAATTCCAGGCACGCGCTCGCGGTGCGCTTTCCCTCTTCGGTCTCAAACAGTAGCGGCGTAACGGTCGGAATATATGCGTTGATTGCTGCCATCGTGCCCTCGGCCCCTTGTTTTCATTGCGCCCGTCGGCGGCTAGAACGGGCTTTACGGATTAACGGCAGCTGAGGCCAAAGCTTTAGACTATCGGGCGAGCGACGAGCGTAGCACTGCGGCTACGCGGCAGCCGAGTCATCAGCCATAATCCAACAACCAAGGACAAAATCTCGATGAGCTACGACCTCTTCTTTACCTTGCCTGCCGACATTGCGCAGGATGACATCGAAGCTCACTTTCGGCAGCGTAGGCACTACAGGGTCGACGGCGGGGCCACATACGAAAATCCGGACACGGGCGTCTACTTCTCTTTCGCAGTCGACCAAGGCGAGGCATCAGTTGAGCAGTGTACAGGCCCACAGCGGCGTATCGCGTTCAACCTCAACTATTTTCGCCCGCACATCTTCGGTCTAGAAGCCGAGCCGGAAGTGTCGGCGTTTGTCGAGCGCTTCAATCCGGTGATTGAAGACCCGCAGGTCCAAGGAATGGCGAACGGCCCTTACTCGACGGAAGCGTTTCTTCGCGGCTGGAACTGCGGAAACGAAGTCGCGTACCGAAGCATTATCGAGTCGCACGGTAAGTCCAACACCTTCCTTTCGCTGCCAGCAGCGGCTATCGAAGGGGCATGGCAATGGAACCGCGCAGTCCCCAAAATGCAGGCGGCGCATGGGGAGTCGCTCTTTGTGCCCAAAATCATGATGCTGAACGTTGGCGGACACGCAAAGTCATCCGTGGTGTGGGGCGACGGCATACCGACCTTGCTTCCAGAGGTCGACATCGTATTCGTCTATCGCGACGAACTCGCTCCGAAGCCGTTGTTTGGTCAGAGGACGAAGGACCATTGCCTCGTCACGCAGAGCGAGCTTGATGACGTCTTGGAGCCGCTCTCAGAAAAGGGCTATCCGCTGCCAGTGCGAACGCCGACATATGTGGAAGCGCCAGCTGTCGTAAGCAAGTTTGTTCGCAAACTGCCGAAATACACGGGCCCGCTCGAGAGAGTGACGATGGACCGAGTGCTTAGCCGTGAACTGCTTGACAAGAGCCGCTGATGACACCGACCTCGGATTTGGATGCCCTGCTCGATAGAGTCAACGACGAAGCGTCTTTCATCGCGTTCGTTGATGCGCTCGCTTCCGATTTCGCAATGGAGCAGGAGCTTGAGAAACGGAATCCGTCGAGTCCGTATGGCCCGGGCGCTCTGGGTTGGGAGAACGGCACCGTTGATAGCGTATTGGGCGCCGCCGCAGCTTGGGGGCACTCCAGTTCGCTGCGTGGCGGAGCGACAGGCGAACCAAACCCTTGGAAGCGGTGTGCCATGATTCTCTACGCCGGAAAGTGGTACGAATGACGCCCACCAAAACCGGATGTATCGCCGACGAAAAATTGGCGCCCGAAAGTTGAACTACCGCGATGACCCTGTCTAATCCTCAAGACCAAACGCCTTCCATGAACGGAGCCATCTCCGGAAGGCAATGGGCGATGGCGACTTCGCGGCATCAGGGAAACGGACGCAGAGCTACCCCTTAACACTTCAAAAATATGCTTACTGACAAACTGAATACCGCGCTCGCTAGTGCACAGGCAACGGCAGGGAACTATTACTTGACCATGATGCGGTCCGCGTTGTCCGAGGTCGAGCAGGCAGCAGTCGGCCAGTCGATGTTGGAACAGTATATTTCGCAGCTCGATGACCTTCTGTCTGTGAAGCACATGGAAGTGGACGGGCATCTCACCAACAAGTTTGCGCAAGCCTTGGGCGAAGCGCACTTCGCGGTGTTGTGTCACGAGGCTGGTGTCAGCCTGAATCGTATTCCCGAAGTCAACGGCGTGAAGACGCCGGACTTCGAATCGGCTGCAGCGCGGGGCAAACTCTTCTTCGAAGTAAAGACGCTATCGGTTGCAGGAGGCGAGGACAACATTGACGAGCACGTTCGAGATACGATGGATGTCAATCTTAAACTGGAACAAATAGTCCGCGCCGGTGAGCGCGTAGCGATGGCCGAGGGCGAGATTACCCCCTATGGCCGGAAAGTCGGCTTCGAAACGCCGATTCTGGACGTGACAAACGTTCTCATCGAGAAAGCTCGGCAGAACATCAAACCTGGTCAATTCGCGACGGAAAGCACGTTTCTCGTCCTGAACCTCAGTATGCTTCCGTTGCCAGACGGCGATACGGGTTTGCTGCGACCGAGCTATCCCGACAATCGGGAGTTCCCGACCTGCGTCACTGGTGCTCTGTGGATGATGGCATTCGGCAAACCCGGGATGCTTATTCAGCGCGAACCGGAGTTCGCTGGCAAGGGCTGCATCGAAGGCGAACTCGTGAAGTGCGGCATTCTGTCCGACGATGAGTACAAGTACGTTAAAGGCATCCTCTTCGTCGTGCATCCCATGCGCGAGCGCCCCCGTGTGTGGGCACTGTTCCGAGACTTTGAGGACATGAACGATAACCACCCGGACGTTCTGGATGAAGTGCTCAAGGTCGTTGGCAAGAACTGGAATAACCACACCGATATGAACGGCTGGCAACTGGGACGCGGCATCAAGAATTGACTAGGCCGATGACTCATGGGTGCGGGGTTCCTGCTCAGTCACGAATCCGCGAACGGTCGCGATAGGAGTCGGCGAGAGTTCCGCTGTCGCGCACGTGGTTGCCGAGGCGTTGATGCAAATGCAGTCGGCCGTGCTTTCTCACGCTCGGCCAATCGCTGAGAAATTCGGAAAACGATAACCTTATTGCAGGTAGTCATGGCGAGAATCCGAAAAATACAAATCCGGAACTTCCGAGGTATTCGGACGCTCGACTGGATACCGTCGCCCGGCATCAATTGCCTGATTGGCTCCGGCGATACCGGGAAATCGACAGTGCTGGACGCCATCGACCTTTGCCTCGGCGCCCGGCGGAACATCGTGATTGCCGACTCCGACTTCCACAAGCTGGACGTGGAGCAGCCTATCAGCATCACGCTGACGCTAGGCGCACTCGATGAGGAGTTGCTGAGCCTCGATGCGTATGGACTCTTCCACCGCGGCATGGCCCCAAACACGACCGCAATCGAAGACGAGCCTCGTCGCGGATTGGAGACAGTGCTATCTCTAAATCTTACTGTACTAAGCGACCTGGAACCGGTCTGGACGCTGCAGTCGGACCGAGCGCAAGCGCAAGGTATAGAGCGCAATCTTTCGTGGAAGGACCGCCAAAAACTTTCGCCTACACGCATCGGCGCTCTCGCCGAACAAAATCTCGCTTGGCAGCGCGGCAGCGTACTTCATCGTATTTCCGATGAACGCGCAGACGCATCCAGCGCTCTGGTGAAGGCGGGGCGGGATGCGCGGCAAACGTTCGGCGTAGAAGCCGACAAATTGCTAGGTACCGCGCTCGAGACGGTCCGCGCTACCGCGAACGAGCTAGGTGTTCCAGTCGGCGAGAATCCCCATGCGATGCTCGACGCCCATTCGGTCTCGTTCAATGGCGGCACAATTGCTCTGCACGACCACGGCGGCGTTCCGTTGCGAGCGCTCGGAGTCGGGTCCACACGCCTTCTCGTTGCCGGGCTCCAGCGCAAAGCAGCGGCTACCACCACAGCAGTTCTTGCGGATGAAGTCGAGTATGGTCTGGAGCCCCATCGAATCGGGCACTTTCTTGTTTCGCTCGGCTGCAAAGAAGCCAGTCCGCCGCTTCAAACTTTTATGACGAGCCACTCTCCGGTTGTGCTTCGAGAACTGAGCGGCGCACAGCTATTCGTGATGAGGAGAGGCTCCACCGAGCATAACATCCAGGCAGCCGGAACGGATGACGACGTTCAGAGCACGCTGCGCAGCTTCCCAGAAGCCTTTCTCGCTCCACGCATCGTCGTTTGCGAAGGAGGCAGCGAGGTTGGCTTGCTCCGCGGTCTCGACCAGTACTGCGTCATAAAAGGTTGGGCTACCCTCGCGTCCAAGGGTGTCGCATTCGTGGACAGCGGCGGCGGGACACCGGACAAGGCTTATGCGCGCGCGACAGTCTTTCAGAATCTCGGATACAAAGTCCTCGTTCTCCGGGATGACGACGAGAAGCCGACTCCGGAAGTAGAGAAAATGTTTGTGGAGCGAGGCGGCAAGTTCATGACTTGGAGCGACGGACTGGCCCTCGAAGATGAACTTTTCGCAAGTGTGCCGTCAACTTGTGCCCAGAAGATGCTCGCCTACGCCATAGAATTGCACGGACAGCAGCGAATTGAAGGCCATCTCGCGAACATTTCGGGCGACTCGACGGCATATGCCAAAGTCTCGCTCGAGGTCGCAACGAACTCCTTGAGTCACGAATCGCGCACGTTGCTGGGAAGAGCTTCCCGTATTCGGAAAGCCGGCTGGTTCAAGTCTATATCGTGGATGGAAACCGTGGCGAGGAACATGCTATTCCCCGATTGGTACTCGCTACACCCCGCGTTTCAGAAAAAATTCGAGGACCTTCATGGCTGGGCAAATGGTTAACCCAGCAATCAACCTCCTGAGCGTTGTGAGGGGAAGCGTCACCGCTCCGGCAGGTTGCGGGAAAACGCAGCTTATCGCAGACACCCTGGCAGCACACGCGGGCAACAAACCAGTCCTAGTGCTGACCCATACGAACGCTGGGGTCGCGGCGCTTCGAGCACGATTTACGGCGCTGCGCGTGCCGGCAAAGGCGTATCGCCTGGCAACAATCGATGGCTGGTCCATGAGACTAGTGGCAATGTTTCCGGCAACGAGCGAGCTGGCCCCTGACGTACTGAAGCTTCAGAACCCTAATCAAGACTATCCAGCCCTCCGCCTTGCCGCCATCCGACTTTTGACGTCAGGCGGTTTGGACGCGGCATTGAAGGCGAGCTACGCGCATTTGATTGTCGACGAATACCAGGATTGCTTGGTGCCCCAACATTCGCTGATTTGGCAGACGTCCCTTATCCTGCCGACGTGCGTTCTCGGAGACCCAATGCAAGCAATATTTGGCTTCGGAGGGAATCCGCTCATCGGCTGGAAGACTGTCCAGGAGCATTTTGCTGATGCCGGTAGTTTGGACGTTCCATGGCGCTGGCGCAATGCCGGCACAGCGCCGTTCGGTCAGTGGCTATTGGCCATGCGCGAGGCTCTTCGCACCGGGGTTCCGGTTGACCTCACGAGCTTACCTTCGAACGTGCGGTGGCATCGCATCGATGCAGGCAATCCCCACCCAGGGAAGCTAGCAGCCGCTCAGGTGAATACTCCAGGCGGTAGTGGGCGCGTCCTCATCATGTGCAACAGCATGAACAAGACCGGGCAGCAGGACCTCGCGAGCCAGACACCAGGAGCGGTGACGGCTGAGGCCGTGGACATGACGGACCTGCTGAACTTCATGCGAGTATTTTCCCTGACCTCACCGTCAACGGCTTTGCAGCAGCTGTTCGGACTAGCACAATCGGTCATGACGAACTGTGGCATCGCCGAGTTGAATCGCCGACTCGACACGCTCAGACGTCAGACAGCGAAGAAGCCGCCCAATGTCATCGAGGAGGCAGCCTTGGCCTTCCTCGGCAACGCGACCTACTCGTCGGCCATTGACCTCCTACACTCGATGCGCGAGGGAGATGCCGTCCGGGTCTATCGACCAACCATCCTCCGGGCCGCGCTTGCCGCATTTCGTGCCGCCGAAGGAGCAAATACTCCGCTGGTCGATGCGTTCGTACGCGTTCGTGAGGAAAGTCGCTTCACGGGACGCACGCTCCCAAAGCGGTCGGTTGGGAGCACCCTGCTATTCAAAGGTCTTGAGGCGGAAGTTGCCGTCGTGATGGACGCCCACGAACTGGATGCCAGAAATCTCTATGTGGCGATGACGCGGGGCTCACAATTACTAGTTGTCTGCAGCCCTACCTCGTCGCTAAACCCACCTCGCGTCGATTGAGAAGATGGCTTTCCATCCAACGCCATGAAAATCCTGACCGAAGCTTCCCTTGACTTCGCTCGAAGACATATCACGTCGTTCTACGACACCGATTTCTATCCGAAGCCGCTTGAATACAGGGCTCTTTGGTACCAGTGGGACGATGTGAAGAAGTACCTATTGGCTACGCCACTTGCTCAGAGCTTTGTTGGGCAACCACGTGCTGTGGCGTGGCCCAAAGCACGCGGGGGATTCCGGGTTGTTCATCAACTCGAGCCATTGGACGCAATCGTTTATGTCGCGTTGGTGCATTCGGTCGCAGCGCAGATTGGGAAATCTCGGATGGGACCGGAGGTGGCGTGCTCGTACAGAATTCTTGTCGACCGTTCCAGCTTTTTTGCCGGAGGCTCAGGGTTTGCACGATACCGGAATCAATGCGAAAGATTGTCGCAGAAATACAAGTATGTGCTCACCACGGATATCAGCGACTTTTACAACCAGATTTATCTACATCGCGTCTGCAACGCGCTTGACCTCGTAGCCGCCAACAAGGGCGTCGGCTCGGAAATCGAGAGATTCATCACCAAGCTCAACAATAAGGCATCGCAGGGCATCCCCGTTGGCCCCTCGCCGTCGGTCGTTCTCGCCGAAGCGGTGATGATGGACGTCGACCAGCATATCGCCAACGAGCGCTTCGAACACGTACGCTATGTGGACGATATCCGCATATTTTCCGATTCGAAAGAAGCCCTGGAGCGATGTATCGAGAGCCTCGTTATTTATCTGCACGACGCCCATAGACTGAACGTGGTGGCAGAGAAGACCGCCGTAAAGACCACCGCCGATTTCATGCATGAGGAACTTCAGAACCAATATCAGCTTGAAAAACTCGACTTCCTCCGCAGCATCGAGGTCGGAAATCAATATGCGGCACAAGCCCATCCCGACGACGATGATGAAGACCACGACCAGTATGGGAACGATGACGATGATGAAGACGAACGCAGCCTAGGAGAGCGGCTGCTTGATGCGTTGACACGTGCGCACGCCTCGGGCACGGTCGATTTAGCCGTCATCCGGGCAATTATTCGCCGGGCCAAGGCTGGACGCATCTCCGACGTTGCACTCTTCTTGTTGTCGAACATCGACTTTTTTGCTCCGGCTGCAAACGACGTCGTACTGTACTTGGCGGCGTTGCCTCCATGGGACGACCGAGACCTGGTGGACGTACTGCGGAACACCTGTGTATCGGGCATGTTTGATAAGCAATGCGTCCGGGTCTGGATGGAATGGCTGTTTAGCCAGCGAGCCGTGTTCTTGGAGGACAAGGTGCTGCGGGACTTTGTATATCGTGGACAAGTTGCTTCTCAGGCGCTTGGCACGGTCACCATGCGCAACGTCGCGTGGGCGAAGGCCGGCAAGGCAAAAGTGTTATCCAGCGCGTCTTGGGACCGGCGTGCATACATCTACGCGCTTTCGATACTGGCGGACGACGAGAAGGAACATTTTCTGAATCAACTGCTTCAGAATTCGGCGCTCACGCCAACCGACAGGTGGGTGGCGAAATGGGTTAAGGCGGGGTGCCCTTCGGAGGTCCCGCCCACCATCCCGTTTTGAGCCGACAACGCGAAACTAAGAAGTAATCCGTATGGCATTCGAGGAATGCCATACGAGCCACTGTCGCCAGGCGAACGACATTCGCTGAGCGGTTTCCATACGAGCGCGTTTTTCGGCCCCAGTCGTAGCCTCAAGTACAACCTGGCCAAAAGCGGTCGTGCCCCTTCCACGAGAGGCCATCGCTAGTAGTACTTCTGCTCCGACAGAGCTTCGCAATCCCATTTGCGGCGGAGGACTGCTTGATAGAGCATTCCGACCGTCATCATTTCTCTCTTTAGAGAATGGGGCCTTCGAAGGATGAATTTTTGAAAGAAGTGCGAGATGAAACCTTCACCCTCCATGAAGAAGTACCGACGAAAGTCATAGTCGCCCCGGTCCACTTTGAAAGTGTCGAAGTACTTCTCCATGAATTCATCGGCGTCATCTCCGTGTTGCCCCGGGGAATACACCACATCCATGTCGTCGGTGATGGACTTCTTGGAAGACATGCAAGCTTCTTCACGGATAAACGCCACCAGGTCGTCGCGAGTGTATTGCATCAGAACACCCGGTCTTCTGGTCGAGCAATCCGGTTGTACTTCAGCACCGTCTGGTACCCAATCGTCGCAACGTCCCTCGCCATCAAAACCCAGCCGACACCCGGCAATGTTCTGCCAATGAATACACTCAGCTTATGTGTTAGGACCCATCTGAATGCCTTCATGCTTTCGATGGTGAAGGTCGGCAACACTCGCTTTCTGAATTTGTACTTGAACAGCGAGCGAGCCATCACGGATGCGACTGACGTACCCGGCGTCGCGCCCGCCGGCTTCCCACGCGTCGGCAGAAAATTGAATCCACAAAAAATGAGGATTAGGTATTCTACGTCGTCAATCCCGAGTTGCTCGCTCGTTTCCTGCATTGCAATAAACAAGAAAAGCTCGGGGGTGTCAGGTCGTTGTGCCCATTGTATTGATATACGTTGCTCATTTCGGCCCTCTCTTTTGGTCGTTCGTTTTCACTGCATGGAGCGCCGGCTATGCTATCACAGCGGCCTTGCTTGCCGGCTTGGTCGCAGCGGCTTGGGCTCGCAGCAAAGAGCACAAAGACGCGCGTTTTCAAGCTTCGTTCTCAATGCGTTCTCGCATGGCCATCGCCGTCGCATAGTCCTCCAGAAAATTTCGGTTTGGCGCCAGGGTGATGTGGCAGACTCTGAGCCTCCGTGGCATAGTGCGTCGAAATCGTTTTCTTGAGAGGAACCCATGCCCACCCTGGAAGCAATCGAGACAAAGATTCGCCGCCTGCAAGAACAAGCTGAAGCGATGAGAGCGAAGAAGGCCTCGGCTACGCTCGACCGCATCGTCGCGCTCATGAAGCAGAGCGGAATTTCGGTTGCCGACATCGAGGCGTACCTTGGTGGCAAGAAGCGCGGCGCGAGACGTAGTAAGAAGGCGGCTTCAGGTAAAGCCACAGTTGCGGCGAAATACATGGACCCAAAAACTGGCGCTACGTGGTCGGGACGCGGTCGTGCGCCGTCGTGGATTGCGAGCGCTAAGAATCGAGACCGATTTCTTGTTGACGGCAATGCAGCGATGGCGTCGGTGGCGACTGGGAGCAAGGCGAAACGCCCCGGCAACTATCGGCGTGGCCCGCAGCCGGCGAAGTATCGAGACCCCGAGAGTGGCGCAACTTGGTCGGGGCGCGGACCGGCGCCCGCCTGGATGGCGAATGCAAAGGACCGCACGAAGTTCCTAATCGAAGCTGGGGCGTGAGAATCTCGAGCAGAAATTTCTCGTCAGATATGCTACTCCGCAAGACACCACAGACGGACATGGTCGTCCTATTGGACTCGTATCCGAGGCCGGCCTCCGGTGCAACGGACCCATTCATCGTCGCCAACGAACGCCAGGTTGCATTGGCATATCGAATCGCTCCAATCGACTTCGAGCGATTCGGACCCTTCGGAGACGACGACGAACCGTTCTGCTTGCTGCTGTTCCCTTGGGCGGCTTTCCATCGGCTGGGACCACCCAACGACGAGGGCTTAGGTGCTCATCCACTGGCGGCCGCGGGTCTGAAGTGGTACTCGGTACACGAGATAGTGAATTCGTCGTTCGTCGCCTTCCAGTGGAAGGTGGTGTCACCGCATCATGCGCGGCGACATTTCGTTATTACCCTTCAGGACAGCACGTTCGAATGCGTTGCGACGGACTGCGTTCTGGGCGGGGTGTACGGTTCGGATGACATCGCCCGCAGGGAGGCCTCTACTCGGTTCCATTAGAGGCGACAGAGTGCTCAACGGCCGCACGGGTGTGGTACAACACGACGAAGGGTCTCTAGAAATCACCGTGCGTATTTGGGTCAATGGAACTTTGAGATTCTTGTCGGACAGAACAATCACGAAGAGACATATTTCTCTATTTGTTATCCGCAACGGTGCCGGTCTCCGCAATCTGCAGCAGCGCCGTCTTCTGGTCAGCGTACCATCTTACGAGACACTCGCGGTCGTGGCAGGTTTGCTCACGGTAGTTCCACTCCGCACGGGTGCGCTCCCGAAAGGCAACCTCGTCGTGAGCGGCCGCTTTCGCCTTGGCGTAGAGTGAGGCCAGTTCGACATCATTCGCCGCAAGTTCATGGTCGCTGCAGATGAGGTGCTCAGCGTCGGACCGCGCCTTACTGCAATCAAAGCTGGTGTGCAGAGTTGCAGCGGACGCCGGCTCTGCGGTCGCAGCAACAACTGGAGCAGTCTGTGCTTCATTTGCCTTCAACCAATCTGCGAGCGGTGTCGCGTTAAACGGAAGGTCCTTCGACGTAACGTACTTAGCGCGGGATTTTCCGGCGGCGGCATCAACCGTCTCCCTGAACACAATGTCGCCTTTTCCCGTAGCCTCGCTGATTGCGAATGCGGCGTTATCCGACGCACACGCATGCGCCTTGCAGCCTTCGCCGACGATGTAACCGTCTTTAACGTAAATTCCAGCGGAATTGCTAACCGTGAGGCGGTCCACGAACTTGTTCCAGTCCGCACGCGACATATGATTGAATGCGGTACGAAAGCGCTTGTCTGTAACCACGTCAACGGGATGCCTTCCAACGAGCCAGCGGAAGTCGGAGTGTCGTGAGCCGAGTTGGTCATCGGGAGCTGCGCCGGCCGCTGAGGCGACGGGGATATCGGTGCCCGACGACACCGCAGCCTGCCGATTGTCGTCTTGTGTCCGATGGTAGCCGGCGAACAGTGCGACGACGATGGTCAGAACTGCGAAGAGGGCAGCTTTCTCTCGTACGAGGCTGTCGGATTCATTGGGAGTTGGACGCGGCGAAATCTCCGCCTCCAGCAACGAATCGAAGCGTGCGTTGGCTGCGCCGAGCGCTTCCACTGCGGCCGCTTTTTTCTTGTTGAATGACGTAAGACGGAAGAAGCCGTAAGTGAATGCCGTAACGAAGAAGACCAGGCCAATTGGAACGTTGTTCAGGAATATGAAGAACGAGCCCAGCAGGCTGGCGAGGAACGGCGCAACAAAATTCGGCGCCTTGGGCCACGAAGCAATGGTACTTCCAAGGGAGACCGCTTCGTTGGCAAGTTGGCCGCGCTCCCCGAGGTTGGCTGAACACTTGCGTTCGATTTCGTAGACGGCCAGCATTGCCTTCTCTTTCTCTGCTAGCGATATCGAACCGATGTCGACTGCAAGCTTAATGGCCCTCGTGGTCGCTTCGAACTCTCGGCCCAGGGTTTCGAGGAATTCCTGATGCTCGTCGAACGTTACCGCCTCAGACAACTCGTCGCGCCGGACGTACACCCCGTGCGAAAGGAAGTATCGCAAAAGTGCATCGGTGGTACGTGCCTGCACCTGGGCAACGAAGTCGCGCGCAGCCTGCTCTCTTTTCGAGAGCCGCTCAGTGCTCGCGGAATCGATTTGGCTGCTACCTGCGACAATGGACCGAACCGGATTCGCTGCGCGCCGTATGTTATGGGTGAACCGCATTCCGGTTCCCGGAATGCTTGCAGTGACATGGCCGCGCGTGTTGTATGTGAACCCTTTTCCGCCAATTGACGTGCTGATGCCGCTCTTGCTGATGTTGAGGTGAATGCCCGGTGCTATCTTTATCCTCTTCCTAAACCCCCACCCCATTTGCCACCCCCGCTCTCATTTGACTCGTCATTTTCGTCGTAGCGCGCAGTCGGACGAACCCCGTGCTATGCCGTTCAAGCATCTGTTCAGGTCGCTGGACTCAAATACCAGCCCCGACCGCTCGCATTGTTCCTTCGTAATTCAGTTCCTCAAACGGACTGAGCCGTCCTCGATAACCACAGCCGTCTGAACTCGTCCGTGCGTCAACGCCCGCGAAATCCGCGCCCCAGCCTCGGCAGTCGTCCGGGCGACACCCAGCAGCCGGCAGACCGCCTTAGCAAGTCCATCTTGCGATGTGGTTCCTTGCTGCGATAGGATGTACACGGCCGCATTGCCCAATTCTTCGAGGCTAATCTCGTCTATACCGCGACGGGTTTCCGCGTCGCTGCCTGGCACTCGAACACCATCCCAAGTGCTCGGATTGGCGTGCTCTGGCCAGTAGAAGGCGACACCGTTGTCCGTTGTTCGAGTTACCTGCCTGGGTACCAATGCGCTTAGGTGAGCCTCAATGCGGTTTCCAACGCGGGACAGCCCCCATGCTCGCGTAACGCGCTTGAATGCCACCGCCTGCGAGACCGGACCTTCTGTTTCGACGACCTGGAGTAGCTGGCTCGCCAAAGTCGACATCGAGCCGCGCTCATAGAAGAGGTCCGGATTGCCTTTGTCCAAGCTCGTCAGTTCGTATTCGGGCAACTGAGTGATAGGTGCAATCGCCTCGGCGACCGATTCGGCTCGAGCATACAAAGTATGCGGCTCTGCCTCATGCGCCGTCTCTTCCGACAGTTCAACAACCGGTTCGTCCTCGGTCGGAACCGACGCAACCAGCTCCTCCAGGCGGGCCACGAGTTTTCTCATCGGCCCTTCCGGATTCAGCCACCAGTCGGTCGACCAGATGCGGTACAGCTCCCAGCCCAACCCTTCAAGGACATGCTGGCGGAGCCGGTCACGGTCGCGCGCCGTCGCGCCGGAGTGATACATGGCGCCGTCGCACTCAACGCCCAGCAGATAGCGGCCTGGCGCACGCGGGTCGACCACGCCAATATCAATCCGGTATCCGGACACGCCGACCTGCGGGTGGACCGTCCAACCTTTCTCACGAAGGGCGGAAATCACCTGCCGCTCGAACGGGCTATCGGGCTCTCGCCCAGTCGGCATGCTTTGCTCAACCAAGGCACGTGGACCGCGAATGGCGAATTCCATGTAGTTCTTCAGGTCTCGTACGCCGGCGGCCCGAACACGCGACAGGTCAATCTGCTCCGGAAGCAGCGTACTAAAAATCACGACGCCGACCTGGGCGCGCGATACAGCGACGTTCAGGCGACGATGCCCCCCTTCCAAGTTCAGCGGCCCAAAGTTGAGGCTGACCTTGCCCGATGCGTCGGGGCCATAGGTGACGGAGAAGAATATGATGTCGCGCTCGTCGCCCTGAACGTTCTCGAGGTTCTTGATGAACAGCGGCTCCTGTGCAGCCTGCGCAATAGCCTGGTCGAGTTGCTGGGATGCCCTGCGGCGCTCGTCCAGCATGCGCTCAATTAGACTTTGCTGCGCTTGGTTGAAGGTCACTACGCCGAGCGTCAGGTGTCGCTTCGCCGAATCCAGATAGTGCCACTCAATCGCCTTGACGATGGCATCAGCTTCCGCCCGATTGGTTCGCGAGCCGCCGCGGTCGTACACACCCTGTACGCGCTCAAAGCGCACACTTTGGTCATCGGTCACCGGCGACGGGAACGTCACCAGTTCGTTGTCGTAGTACGTGACATTGCTGAAGGTAATCAGCCCTTCATGCTTGCTCCGGTAGTGCCAGTTCAGCCGTAACTCGGGCAGGCCGATACTGAGGCACTCGTCCAAGATGCTTTCCAGGTCTTGTACATCATCGCTATCCGCCACATCATCCGAGTCATCGGACCGAGAGAAGAAGCTGGTCGGAGGTAGCTGCTTCGGGTCGCCGACGCAGACGAGCTGTTTGCCGCGAGCAATAGCGCCGACGGCGTCCCACACGGGAATCTGCGAAGCCTCATCGAATATGACGACGTCGAATTGCGCATGCGACGCGTCCAGATACTGGGCAACCGATAAAGGTGACATCAGCAGGCACGGCTTCAGGCGAGTCATCAGGCTCGGGAGGCTTTGCACCAGTTGCCGAATCGGCATGTGCTTGCGCTGTTTTTGCAATTCGCGCCTCAGCTTCCCTAGTTCGGAATCGGCACCCGGCACGAGCTCGACGCTCGCAGGAATCTGGCCCGCGAGTTTGGCTGCAATGTATTGCTGGGTCAGCTTCTGGAAGCGCTCGTCGGCCGCTTTGAATTCGGCAATCTTGCGGTCATGCTCCGCACTCGAGAAGTTGCAGAGCACCGCCTCGCGGTCAATCGCTTTCCGCAGCCACCAACTCTGGTAACTGTATTCAAAAAATGTCGCCACACCGGACAACGGTGCCTGGCCGGCCTCCAATGCATCCACAATACCCTGCAGCCCGTTGCTGATTGCGTGCGCACGCGATTTGCGCCACAGGCACCACGGCTGCAGTTGTCGGGAAGCTGATTGCCAGCCTTGAAGCAAGCTCAGCAGCCGGGGGACCGCGCCCGCCGCGGTCGGGTCAAGCCCGAGGTCAGCCTGACAATGGCCAAGTTCGATGACCTTGCGGAGCTGAGCCACGACGTCTCGATAGCAATCGCGGTACGACATCAAACTGGAGCCGAGAGGCATGCCTGCTTTCAGCATGCTCCGGTTGTCGGATACAAATGACTGGAGCTTTGAACGGAGCGTCTGGGCCAATTCGATGTCGTTTCCCGCGATTGCCGTTACTGCATCCGCAAATGACGACGCCCATCGTTCGGCCGACTCGACGGCGCTCCAGTCCGTCTTCGACGCAACGAACGCTTCATGCAGCAGTTGCGCCGCATCATGAGACATGGACTCGATGACCTTGTCCTCCGTATTGATGGCTGTCAATGCGGCGACGACACCAGGAACATCCCCGTTTTGCGGACGACGATGGTCTTGCCGATACAAGCGCAGTCGACCGGTGACCGCGCGCTGCGCAAAGAGACTCTTCGGCCACCAAGTACTCGTTGCTGCAGCCCACTGCAGCTTGAGTTCGGTCGCATTCAGGGTGGCGACGTCGTCTACGTAGTGTTTGCTCAGCGGCTCCCATGCTTGGTTGCGCGCAAGACCATGCTGACGAAGGGCGGCGAGCCGGTTGCGGGCAGACTCGTCATGTGCCACGCGGGCCACCCCGACGGGAACCGTGGGTGCCGCGGAGAGCACGTCGGCCAACATATCGAATTTGCCCAGCCCGTCCAGAGAGAAAGCAATCTTCAGAATGCCCAATTGACTCAGCAAGTTCGAAGCGGCGTCATCGAGATTCTTGATGTGGGACTCAAGCACCGAAGCCGCATCGAGAAACTCTTGCTGCCAAGACGGCATCCATTCGGTTTTGTTAACGACTGCAAGGGGATGGTTTTGCAAACCAGTCAACTGGCCGGCCAGAGCGCCCATCTGGCGACACGTCTCACGCAGCGCTTCTAGCTGGGCTCGGTCATGCACATCCGCATCGGCCCACGGCATCGCAGCAGGCCGCATCTCCGCGTATTGCAGGCTGATTCCAATGGCATCGTAAATGGTCAGGTCGTTGGGATGAATACGATGGAGCGCACGCGCGACCCCATTGAGGTCCGTCCGGAGCGTCAGAAGTCTTTCGGACTCTCGCTCCCAGTCCTTTACAGTTCGCGCACCAGCGGAATCCAGCGCAATGCCTAGCTGTTTCAGGACGTCCGCTTTCTTTGCCTTGGACGAATGCAACTCCAGGCAAAATGGCCCAAGGCCAAGGCTGCTAAGTCGACGATGTACGACCTCCAGTGCAGCCATCTTCTCCGAGACGAACAGCACCGTCTTTCCCGTGGCCAACAGATGGGCAATTAGGTTCGAGATGGTCTGGCTCTTACCTGTACCGGGCGGCCCTTCAACGACAAGATTCTTGCCTTCGGCAGCGACGCAGACAGCACGCAATTGTGAAGAGTCCGACAGCAACGGCGTAAACAGGTCTTGGGGCCGAAACTTTTCGTCCAGGGTACTGGGCTCAAAGCCTGTCGCGCTGTCGGCGAATGCCTTCCCCGGATTGTTTATCAGGTGAGCGACAACGCTGTTCTCTTGAAGCTGCTTTTGCCGGTCTTGCAGGTCCTTCCACATAAGGTACTTCGTGAACGAGAAGATACCCAGATGGACCTGCTCCTTGACCTCCCAGCCCTTCAGTTCACCTACCTGCAGCCGGAAGGTTTGCAAAATTCGGTCGACGTCGATGCCACGGTCATCGGTCGGCAAGACTTCGAATGAAGGCAGCTTTAGGCTGAAATCCTGTTGCAACTTCTGCAGCATGGTCGGATTTACGAGCGCGTCGTCATCGTGACGGGCCAGTCGGAAGCCACTGCGCACGGACTGGCGTGACAGTGTGACCGGGATGAGCAAGATTGGAGCAAGGTGACTGGATTCGGCGTCCTTGCTTTCCTGCCACTCCAGCATTCCGAAAGCTAGAAATAGGGTATTCGCCCCGCCTTCCTCCATTCCCGTGGTGGCCGCACGAAATATCTCAAGAAGCCGGCCTTCCAGCGCTTCCTCGTCGATGTCGGTGACGATTTCGTTTCGACCGAGAGCGTCAGTCGCCAGGTCATCCATTGCCACCGTGCCATTGCGGCCAGCGTACACGTCTGCATCGCGGCTATCAGAACCGGACATCAACTTCGGCTTAGCACGAACGCGGAATTCGTTGCCCTCTGCCAGTCGGTCCTCCAGCGCGCCTGGTTCGGGACAAATGACCCGCAGCGTGGACTTGGTCGGCTTGAAATTAAGGAGTTTGTTTCGCAGCGTCAGGTCGAGTAACTTGCTCTTCCATTTCGCCAGGCGACCCTCGGGTGTTTCGGGTGTCGAGTCGTCGCGCAGCGGAATGACAACCGGGTCCAGCGGTGGCAGTTGCGGGACGTCTTCGATGACGGGTGTTTCGGCCTTGGCAATAGGCACAGTTGCTTCGTCGGCCTGCGATGAACGGGATGGCAGGGGACGAACCTGGACTTCCCGCGCGCGCCGAATATCTACCGCATAGGCAAACTGGTCTTCGTCGTTTAGGTGTTCGTCGCCGCGAGTGCAGGCCCAGCGGAGAGACGGCCTCTGCCCACTCGCGACGCCCGTCGTCTCGAAGACCATGAATTCGCCAGATTTCACGCGCTTACGAATCGCCTGAACATCGTCCACCAGTGCCGTCGGGAAGGTGGTCTCTATCAGCCAAACCCCCACCCAAGCGTGCCCTTCTTTGAACAGCACTACCGGATGCAGTCCGGCTTGTTCCAAGCAAGACGCGAACAGCATGGCAAGGTCAAGACAGGTCGCGAGCTTGCCATCCAGAATGCGTTCGGGCGTCCGGATTTTCTGGCCGTCGTTTCCGAACGATGCGGGCGGGTTGGAGTACTGGATGCCCTCGGCAACGAGGGTGCTGTAAATTGCCGAAACCTGCTTCCAGACTTTCTCGCGATTCTTGGACTGGTACCCGTCCATTGACAGGTCGGACGACGTCTGGCGCAGAAGCCCGGATGCGCGCGCGAGAAGCTTGTCTACGACCCGCGAGTTGGGCATGCAAAACGCCGCCAGCAGTTCTGGCAACGACCGCACGCCGGCCCATTGGTCGTAGGCAAGTACGTCGATATCGTGGGTCGCGGTTACGAGTTCCGTTTCTTGAACACGCAACGATGCGGTAATGACGGCTCGCTCACTTTCATCGAGCCGACTGAAATACTGGTGGTCTGGACGCAGGTCGACGGGGGCGAGGCGCCGGCTTTCACCGGGCGCCAATGCTTCGAAACGAAAACGTGCGCTCTCGGCGAACGCCGGCACACATTTGACGACCAGTTCGACATTGAAAAGTGCAGCGTCCCCATCGTTCATGACCAGAATTTCACGGACGACCGGAACGTTATTTTGTATCGCCGCGTATCCTATCGTAAGGTCCGCGAAAACCTGAACGCTCGGTAGATTAACGTCTATATTGGTCGTCGAGTCTTCAGCGTCTTCTGCCTGCACGTGTGTCATTACCCCGTTCCCCACTATTCTTACCGCCCGCAGCCGAATCGCCGTCGTTGTTGAAGACGTGGTTCGAGTCGAGCTGTCATATCGATTGCTCTGTTGCCTGCTCTTCCTTGCGGGGAGTGCGGCGGCGAATTGCCAATGCAAATCGCATGAAATCGGGCTATTTGGGTCCCCGGTGCACCTGGAATATACGCCTTTTTTCGGCCATTTTAGGGAATCGGCCGAAGGTCAACCACGTAGCTGAATTGAGACTTCCCCGACACCTGCGGCGCTAGTTGTCGGCTATGCCTGCGGGCCGTCTCGGGGGTACTGAGACCCTTGGACCGGGAGAAACCAGGAACGCGAGCAAAGGGTAGTGACCTGTATGCATATACAGTATCATTTGTCCTATGCGCGCCATGAGCGGCCGGGCTTACGAAGACGATGGTCACTGGATGCCGGCGAAGACGCAAGCTCGTAGCCGAGCTCCGCGTTTGCCGGCAGGGCCATCGACGAGATTTTTTCACGACACGAAACGGCTTGTTAGCCCGATAGAGCCAAACGTTGGCGCGTCGACAGACCTTGCGCGAGCAGAACCAGAGCGCGGTCTGTGATGGTTAGGAAAACCTCTGCCGCGAAATGACCGGGTTCGCCCCAGATGTAGGAGATGAGATGTTGCGTCTTACGTGTTTGACGTTGCTGGCAGCAGCTTCCGTCGCCCATGCTGCGGAACACTACCGGGAGGTGTGGAATCCGCCCGAGGCTAGGCACGCGGTGCATGCGCGACATATAGCTCATCACAAGCCAGCGGCGCGTCGACTGTCGGCAAACCGGTCGGCAAAGATGAAGCCCTCTCGCGTGACCACCTGCGTGACGACGCCGAGAAAGCGAGGGCATGCTGGCCGCACTGTACGCATCAACGCCGACCCGCGCGTGCAAGACGTACCGCCGCTCCTGGCCCCCAAGGGTAATGTGCTGCGCGTCGACTCGAAAAGTGCCAGGCCGGAGTTAGTTCGCTGATGGACGCCGAAGTCTACAAAGGCTATTCGCTTTGGGGACATGCTATCCGGCAAGGCGACGAATACGCCGCCAGCGGCACTGTTACCCGAAATAACAAGCTAGTTGAAACATCGGGTGTGCTGGGCAACTTCGAGAGCGAGGACGAGGCACAGCTCGCCGGCCTCAATTGGTGTCGGGCCTGGGTAGACAATCACAGTTAACTTCGAGTTAGCAAGGTCTGCATCACGCCTGACTGATAGATGCTTGGGCACCTTCGGCCCAGCGTCAATTTCAACTGCTCGGCTGGCGTGTTGAGGTCATTTCCACTTCGCTAGCTTCTCGCACATCTCCGCCACCCACCGGCGCACGAAATCCCGATTCTGGCCGTCGAGCTTTGACAGCATTGTTGCGATATCGGACGCTTCGTCCGCCACGCGGCTATCGCGCAGGGCCATTGTCCACATCGTCCCAGCGGCGCTCGACGGTGGGGTCCAACCAATCTGCGGCTCGTCGTATCCATGCAGCATCGACGCCGCCGCCCGACGCCGCGAGCTGTTTCGATTCAAACGCGGTAGCCAGTGCCCGCAGGCGGTTCGCTCGCTCAAGTTTCGACGCCCACTCCTCGACTCGCTTCAAGTGGTCAAGCGCGACTCGTTGAATCTCGCGAAGCCTCTCGCGCTCAGCCTGCTCTGCCGCCATTACGGCCCGACGTTCGGCCGCCATCTCGACACCCACAGCATCGCGAATAACCAGATTCCGGAGCCGGCTGACGAATGTCTGAATCTTTTTCTCGACCGAAAAGCTCCGCGTATCCGCAGTGTTCGCTGTAGCGTAACTGCTCCCGACCTTGAACGCGGATATCTCGAGTTCGCCCGTCGGGTGAAAAACAGACCCCGGACGGTGCTTGTCGAATCCGGCTCGCTTGTTTTCGGCCTGTTGCTCCCGCGTCAACGGAACACTCTCTTGGCGGCTGCGTTCCTTGACGCGAAACGTCAGCTTGGCTTCGAGTATGGACACGTATGCGGCGCCGTCATCTTTTGCGCAAATCGAGTAGCCCGTCGCCGCCAGCGTCTCGAGCAGCTGATTCAATACCAGTAGGGCCCGCAACGAGTTCTGCGGCGATGCATAGATGCGCATCACCCCGGCGCCGGCACAATACGGCCAAGCGCGCGAATCGCGCTGCTTGCCATCAAGCTTTTTCGCCATTCGTTTTACGAGCGGCAGGCAGTCGTCGATGGCGGTGCGCAACGCGACTGCAGGCACTTCTGGCGCGCGAACGGCGTCCTCTTCGATTCTGACCTGAGTGCGCATCGAAAGCTCTTCGTCTTGCGGGTCTTTGTACACCGAGCGCCGATAGCTCGTTGGCCCCTTGGTCGGCGCCAAGGCGGGCCTTTTAACAGCCTTGCCCGCCGACACTTTTGCCCAGTGGCCCGCGGGCGGGAGGGGTATGTTGAGGTTGATACATATCTTTCGAAGGCCAACGTCAGAGATTCGGTATTTCTTCGCCACTTTGCTAACGGCCTCTGACCATACTTCCTCGTACAGACTCTCACGCTCGAAATCTTGATATTCGTATGGCATGTCATTCACTCGATGTCTTCCTGGAATGAGAGATTGCGCTCCTCCCGTGAGAAAGAACGCAACCCGCCCTGGTTAGCCTGTTGTCGGCGACGAAGTCGGTGCCCGTCTCCGCAATACGCTAGCTAAAACAGCCCCGCCGCTGACGGCATGCTGACCAGGGTGGGCGGTTGCGGGCTACATTTCTCCAAAGAACAAAATCGCGGCGCGATTTCCATCGCCGATTTGCCGGCGCCTCTCGAGCCCGAAGGAGACTGACGGCGTAGTGTCGTCTGCGCGCACACGGGAACCGAAATTACCCCGCGTAGGTGTTCGCCAGCGTTGGGCCAACTGGCCTGGCTATCCGGGTTACCAAGTCTACAAATACTATGGGACGCCGCTCACCGCCAACAATTCCCTCTCCCGCAGCCTGATTTTCGCCGTCCTCGCCCCAAGGGCGATGTGGGGTACAAGCCGATGCGATGCGCGGTACAAGGCCGCACGATGCACAGTACAAGTGGAGCCGATGCGGAGTACAAGCTGAGCCAACCCACGACCAGCGCTGAAATTTGCACTTGCTGTCGGCAGATATTTTTCGATATGCCGCCGCCGTCCATTCCGCACGCTTTCGCGGCCATCGTTTCGGCATATACACATGTATCTTCAACGCGCATGTGTTCCTCATGAGCAAGCCACCAACACCGACTCGCACTGTCGTCACAATCCGGGCCGCCTCAGAGGCCACCCGCACCTATCACGCTCCACATTGTTCGAATATCCGCCTCGTTGGCGCTGCGGTATTGCGGACAACGCCTGAATTTGCCCGACGGCGCGAGGGGCGACACAATGGCTAAGCAGCAAGCGCCTGCTAGGCTCGAGCGTAAAGCCACAGAGCTTCGCGACCTCGCGAGCCGCACAGCAAAGGCGGCTCTCACCGCCGCTCCAGACCGACAAACGGCTGTGCTCGACGCCGCCGAGCAAATCGGCCGCTTTGCCGACAATCTCGAACGTCGCGCAAAGAGTGCGCACACGGCGCCGGCAGTCGCCGAGCTTCCCTCGAATGCCACCACTGACGAGGTTCAAAACTCAAGGCGTCGGCAAGCCATCCGAAGGGGCTCAGATGTGTACCTGCCGAGCTGGTCGGCGATGGCACAGGCTCTGCCGAATCCGTTCCTCCGTTCCGCCTTGTTTTCCGCGGGCCGAAGCGTCCAAACTGACAATGCAAGCGTGCTGTCGGGCGACTCGACCTTGCTTGTGGCCGGAAAGGAAATTGCCTCGCTCCGGAACATGACGCTGACTTTCAGCGGATACGAGCTTTGCCAATTCGACCGACTCGTCTACGCGACGTGCCTCGACTATTACCGCAAGGCGCCCCTTTGCCCCGAAGATAGTCTCCGTCACGTACGAACGACGTTCTACGAGTTCGCGCGTCGAATGGGAAATGAATACAGCGTGAAAGCGCACAGGGCCGTTCGAGCAAGTCTTCTGCGCCTGAGCTTTGCTCAGATGCGTCTGCGTTATAACCGCATGAACATCGAAGTACCCAAGCTATTGTCCGTAACATTCGAGGACGGCGGACTGGGTGAGGATTTCAAAGGCAGTGATGCGCTACTTCTGCGGGTGACAACATCGGTAGCGGAACTCTTCGGACCCGGCGCATGGACAGCCGTCGACAATGAAGCCGTTCGATATGACGGGCTGAGAGGCTGGCTCGCAAGCTTCTATGCGGGGCATGCTGGGCCTATGTGGCTGCCCATCGAGCGGCTATATCTCCTCTCCGGTTACACGTCCCATATGCGAAATTTCAGAGCGAGCCTCGTTCGCGCCTTGGAAAAGCTTAAGGACCCACGAACACCTGCATGCAGCCGGGTGGCGCGCTTCGAATTCTCGACGGACGGCACGAGGGTTCGCGTTGTTCGGTCTGAATGGAGCACTCACAGCAACGATTGAACGCTCCGACAAAGTTCTTCGTCGTGTTGGGCAAAGCCGAGTTCCCACCGCATGCTCAGGACGGCCTAAATGCGACATCACCGCGTGGAATGAAGCTGCTTCGAATGGGCGTTCTTCGCTGCTACGCGACAGAATTGACGGTTTCTGTGACGCCACGCGACAAATGCGGGGGTTCAGCGGGACGTTCTTCGCTGGAACGCGACAACGCCCGCACGCCACTGCGGCATGAGTCATTTCTTCGCTGCTACGCGACAAAATTGTCGAGGCATGGCTCATCAAATAACTGAACGCCCCCGGGGGAGAAGTTTCTCAATGAGCTGCGGGACCGGGCTGCGTCGCTGGCGGATGCGCCGAACATGCGGGAGCATGCTTGAAACATTGCGCGGAATGATTGGTGAACTCCCAACCATGCCGGACTCGAGAGGCTTTGGTCAGAAGTTCTCACATTATGCTTCCGCACCGACTGAAGAGCCTTATCTAGCAATAACCAGGTTCTCGGGTTATGTGTTCGTCTACAGGCGAGACGCCGGGCCCATGCCCCCGGTGCGGGGCATTTGATGCTCCGCTACAGTCGCTGCCTATTGCGGCCCCGACCAGCACGAGGTGGTGCTCGTCCTTCTTATTGAGACAGATTGCGTGGGACCGCAAGGCACGGTCGCCAGACATTTTATGAGATGCTCGGTATTGCCACGCAGCACTGCCCGCTACTGGCCCGCAGGTTGTACTTCGGCATTCGCACGGCCGCCGCCAGCAGACCACCCTGTCTATTTCCCATTCGAACCGATTCGGCCCACCTCCTTGCGAGGCGCGTGACGCTTGTGCTATCTATTCGCCCCTCAATACAAAAAACTACCGAGGGCGTTAGCAGAATGAGACGTACTATCTAAAAATCGGCGATAAATCATCGGCCGGCGGGACTGTAACAGAGGGCATACCACAGACCACCCACTACGGCACCGAACTCACTTTCATCGGGGCACAAGTCGCTTGTCCTGCGTGCAAATCGGTCGGTCACATTGTCGCGAAAGGTCCGCGCTGGCCCGGGTCGATTATGGGCTTGGAGCCCGCGCTGGAAGGAGACATCTGCGTATGCAAGTGTAGCCCGGCGCCGGTAATGCTTCCCTCCCAGTCCGATATGTATGAGAGCTTCGAGAGCCATGAACTGGCGAGCATGGGCTACGGACCCGCAGGCAACTACCTGGCCGACGAGCCGGCAACCGAGCACTGGATTCGGTTTTCCCTGAGCGATGCGGGCAGTTGCGAAGGCTTGCGTTGCCGTGCCCACTTCGCCGACGGCTCAGTCGAAGAAGGTGTGTTCGACGCCGACAACAAAGTCCATTTCGACCGCCCCAACGCCTCAGCATGTCAGAAGGTCGACGTGGTACTAGATGGCGGTCAGACGAGCGGCCAGTCGGTGATGGGCAACATTCTAATTGCGATGGTGGGGTAAAGATGGCGGACACGACAGCAAGCAAGAACACGGTCGCCAGCGGCTCGTTCAATACCCAGCAGGTTCATGACATCAAGAGTGGCCTGCTGGAAGCAGCCATCGCGGACTACGAAGCAATCGCCACGACCTTCGCTGTCAACGCAATCAGCGATGACAAGGTCCGCCAGCAATATAGCAAGCACATCAAGGAAATCTCCGACCAGGTGAGGCAGGAGGTTGCCAACGGCAACATGACCGTAAAAGAGGGTGCCGAATATTGCAGCCAACTGCGCGACAAGCTTTTCGTCGAGTATCGAAAGTATACGTCCGCCGTCGGAGTCGCGCAGGCAGAGGCACTGAAGCTCAAATCCAGAGGATTCGACTACTACCTGAACAAGTACGCCCAGGCCCAGTTCGGCAAGGACTTCGACGTGCTGACGATGGAAGAGCGCAACGCCGTCTACTACACGGTGCTGAAGAAAGCGGGCGGCGCTAATGCCAATGTCTCGGCCAAGGTCCGCCGGTTACAGGTCAGCGCCCGAGTCGCCATCCTATTCACGGCTATCATCGCGACCGGCGAGATTGTTGGCGCCAAGGACAAAGTGAAAGAGGCCGCCCGACAGGGAAGCATCATCGCGGGCGGCATGATTGGCGGAAGCCTTGCAGGGCTCGCTGTTTCATTCATTTGCGGCCCCGCTGAGCCCGCGTGCGCTATCGCGCTGGTCTTCATCGGGAGTAACCTGGGAGGAATGGCGGCCGAAGCGGGAAACGACATGTACCAGGAAGAACTGCCTGTTTTCATGCACTGGATGAACGACTAAACGGAGCGCCGAAAAATGTCGACGCCAATATTCGTAGTTCTTTTCGTGCTCTTCGTCGGTGCCGCCGCCGTGATTATCATCAATCTCACCGGCGACCCGGGCATCGACTACTGGGACCTCGACGGGGAGAACAAGCCTCCTTTATCCAAGCTCGACGTCCTGAGAAATAAGCCGGTGTTCTACGGTGCCGGAGCGGTGCTCATCGGAACCTTCATTGCTTACCTGTTGGTACGCCACTAGATGAAGGTCGTCGCTATGAAGACGCAATACATCGCACCGATGTCGCTTTGGCTCGTGGTGCGCAAACGGTTCCTAGGCACGGGCCTCTTCATCGAGCCCGCGTGGGTTGGTTCGGGGGAGAAGTGCGGGCCAGTGGTCTTTGTCTCGCGCGTTCTCGCGGAATCGTATGCCTATCTCCGAAACAAGTACCACGGACCAGACGATAGCGACACTTGGAAAGTCGTCGCATTGCAAGACTTTGACTTACTGGACCATGCTCGGGGCGTCGACGGACCGCTTTACTGCATGATGGCCTTTGGGTTCTCCATGGAAGACGCAGACAGCGTAATCTGCATCAACGCTCCTCGTCTCCGTTATGTGCCTCTTCCGTTCGACGTGCCGGACGGCGCGCACGGCATCACGTTCGCGTTCGGTCAGTGGGTCTTCGATTTCATGCGCGGAGAGTGGGCCAGGCTCGGCTTGCCAGAGTTCGACAGGGAACTGGAGGCCACAGATGAACTCGACGCATTGAGCATCACCGAGCCGGTGCAAACGGCCATAGGCCGCTTGAATGTCTGTCAGGAGCCATCGCATAAACCGGGACTATGGGCGGTGTTCAGTACGCGGCAGCAGATGTGGGTGTCGGCATGTGAGGCTCACGCTGCGGTCAGTCGACCACTTCATTGAGCTAGCGCACTCGTCGAAGACTCTGTTGCAGAGACGCCGCTGTCGAACAAAGCTACGCCGTACAAAGCCAGCCACATAGGCAGGCACTCATACGCTATCGCTCGTCAGCGTCTTTCGCGCCAAGGTTCGCCATAATCGACGGCTTTACACGCTTGCGCTCAGCCTTCGACAGGCGCCCCCATGCCAGCACCACATCCGCAAGGTCGTCGTCGTCGCAGTAAAAGTAAGCCGTGGGCACGCGTAGCGTTTGAGCAAGCTTCACGACAATGAGAAACGGCGGTTCGTGAACCCCTGTCTCATAGCGACTCATCCGGACGCTTGCCGTTGCTTCATCGAGCCCAATTTTCACACCAAGCCTGTCTTGAGGAATGTCCGCGCGCAGACGCGCTGCTCGCAAGCGACGTCCCAAGACGGTAGTGGGCTCCTTTTTCACCATCCTACGAATATCGTAAGATTGCGTTGAAATTTCTCTACGAAATTCGTAAGATGGCTCGGATTCACGCCTCCGGCGTCCACGCACGCGTTCAGTTGCTGTCTGTTGTAACGTGGGATTCGCTTTCGGAGGTTGGGTCTACGGGGTTAGTTTGAGGCCTACATAAAATGTCAAAGACGTTCAAATCGTTGGTTTGGGTTTCCGTTTTGCTTGCCTTTTCGGAGCCGACCTTTGCATTCACATCGATGTCGGCAGTTCCTGGCGACAATTCCACGTTGTATCGAGCGAGCAATTTCGATACGCAGGCAGCAGCGGATAAGGCAGCCTTAACGGGTTGCCGGACGGCAGCGCGGAGTGGCGGTCACGGCAAAACCGCTAAAAAATGCGCGGTGTTGAGCCGCAGCCGGGGGCCTGGGTATGGCGCCCTCGTTTGCGGTGATGGGGGATGTACGTGGAGACTCGGCTACGAATCCGCGCAAGCAGCCGTGGATGCGGCGTACGAGGGATGCGGTGCAAATTACAAGAACTGCCAGCAGACAAACATTGATTCCTGGCTAGACACCGCGGGCTTCCCAAGTGAGGTCGAAGCACAACCTCAAGTGCAGCAGCAACCGTCTATGAGCGATATTTACCGGGCGCGCTGGTGCGCGCAGCAGAACGTGCCTCCGTCGCAGTGCGGTCAATGATTGAGGCGGCCCTATCCGCTCGTTGCGAAAGCTAAACCATGTTCGACATTATTTTTGGAGCGGCGCACGCCATCTACATCGCGGGCGCACTGGTCGGAAGCGTCATCCTGTGGCCGGACCAGACTTACCCACTTCACAAAGCCCCCGAGGAACGCGAAATGGTGGAAGTCGCCGGCTTTCATCCGCAGTGGTACAAGGCGGACTCAAAGTGCCATTACACGGGCCTCATCGTCCCGTACGTGCGCGACTGGCCCGAAACAGTGCGCCACGGCCAGGAGGAAGAGGTCCTTCCGCCCGACCTCGAGCATACGGCCGGACATGCTGTCATCTTGGACAGGAAGACCTGCCCGGGCAAGGAAGACGAGAAAGTTTTCCTGGTGGACGCAGTCGAGCGCAATTTCGGCGCCCTTGGCGGCGGCACGGACTTCCACTTCGACGACCCGGACACCATCAAGCCAGAGTACAAGCCGAAGTGGTTGCCGCAAGTCATGCAACGCATTGAGCGCATAGCTGAGCACGACGAGAACGCCAAGGACCTGCTCGAGACAATCACCGCACTCGAGCATGACCGCTCGGCGATGGCGCAGGTTGCGGTAGCAGCATCTAGCGCTACCGCGGCTGACGCTGGCATGGCAGCACCGGCAAGTGCGCCCGTGTCAGCAAGTGAGCCAGTCACGCCGACCGCCAAGACCGACTGAGCGGCGTCAACGCAGGCCGTTCTAAAAATACGTCGCGTGACCGCGCGATGCCGCATTGCGGCCTAGCTCGCGAAGGCGGCGCTGAAAGCCGCCGCCTTTGGCCGCTCACCTTGCCTTCGGTGAGAACGCACACTGGTTGTCGGTCATGCTCCCTGACGAGTTCGTTCGAACGACAGACAGGCAGGCAGTTCCCGCATGCGACTATAGGTACGCGAGTGAACCGTGACGCGAGTTTCAACCAGGTTTGTGGCGAAGCACCGCGCGATATCGTTCCAACTCCCTCTTGAGCAAGTCTATTTCGGCTTGCATGCCAGCCGCTCGCCGCAGGAGCTGGCCGACTTCGTGCCAGTAGGCATTTCCCAAATCGCCATCCGCCATAGCGAGTTCGTGAATCTTCTGAAGCGCAATCTCAAGGTCCAAATTACTTTGCGGGCGCATATGGTCTTTCCTGTGTAGTGACGAGCGCCAGCCTGCCCGCCGGCGCGGACACGTTCTGTATCTGCGGGTATCAACAATTCGCATTCCTACCTCCTGCGCCGTTTTCCGCTACCAGCAGCAATGCACGTGTGCGCTTCATCACCCACGCTATCTCAGCGGGAGAAAAATTCCACTCGCCGGCCGTCACCTTGCGGTTCACGCTCCTTTCGACTTTTGAGAACGCATCGGAAAACGACCAACCGAACTGACACATCTTTCGTGACGCGTACGCCGATAGCTGGCGCGCGAAGTCTTCGCAGACCTCGTAGCGCGTCAGCAACTCGTCGTCTGCGAGACCCGTGTAATACCGCCCGTCCTTCTCTCGGACGAGAACCTTGGGCTGCGCACCGGGCACAACTCCAGGTGCCAGCTCTCTCGGGAAATCCTCAGGAACCACGTGTCGTCTGCTCATCACCTTCCCACTAACTGCGAATGTCATCAGCATCGCTCCGGCCGGGGGCTTCTTTGGCACCCCTGCTGTTAAGCCAGACCGCGGGTATTTCGGTGCGGCCCAGATTCTAGGTAATGCTGTGGCCGACACATCGAGTTCGACGTCGAGGGGGGAGTCCCTGAGCTAGCCAAGCGCCACTGTCTGTACAAGGCCGCCAATGGTTATCTCATCGGCCGACGCGAGCATCTGCAACAGCTCTCGGGTATCCGTAACGGCTTTCGTGCGCTCATGTGGGGTCGTCACCACGAGCTCCGTCAAGAAGACGTTCGGTGACGTCGGTGTACGACGTCACCTCGTACAGTTCGCACCACCGCATCCAGACGTACTCAACATTCAATGACGTGCCTTTCCTGCCGACCAGCTCATAAATACGTCCCGTTTGCGTCGTACCCTGTAAGGCGACGGGGTCGAACGTCACTATCGGGGAGCTGACGCGCCCGGACGAATCAAACATATCCACGCCAACAAAATGCCGGTCCCCATCCTCGGTCTCGAATATGCGCCATCGAGACAACGGAATCTTCGGCATTTCGGAAGCGGGGCGTGGTTTCCATATGGGCATCGCAGTCTCCCATTTCCATCCGGTCGCTTTGGCCAGTTGCTGAATCGACATGCCCGCGTCGAGCGTCACAAGTGGCGCGTGTCACAGATGGGATTTCGCATCTTTTCAAGCTATGGACACCAGCTGTTTCGCGAGGCCTTCGCAGACGAGCCAGCGTTCGCGTCGCTTTTCATCGGTTTGTTTCGCGTGTCCAGATTGGCATGGGAATCTCCTTGTCCCTGGCGGGCTGTCACCGTCGGTTCGAGCTTCCCCTCCGGCGCCGCTCCCTTGAGCGGTTCTTCCATGCTAGTCGCAACTTTGTTGCGTAAAAGCGGAAAACGTAGACTGTTTTATCGGTGATTTTGGCGGACGCCTTATGCTTTATTTTCTACCGGTGGGCCGGCTTATGGTTTACTGCGAGGAGGGCGACTGACGATAGGGCCGCCATCCGCGGACAGCTTATGCTTTATTCCGCGGGCAGGTTAAGGCTAACGGCACACCGCTATTTAGCGGGCTTTTGTGTTTTTTGCGCTAGCATGCGTTGCCGCGAGCCTCACTTCTGTGTAGTGAAGTTGACGAACGGAATCGCCGCGCCGGACCATTGCTGCGGCAAGTGGCCGTCCCACTTCTTGACTGCTTCGAGCGCGACGTATTCGTGGCCGCCTTGTTGCTGAATCGCTTCAGCCTGGATCGCGATCGCCTTGGCCTGACCCTCCGCCTCGACGATCTTCTGTTGTGCCGTGATCTTCGCCGTCTCGAGTTGCTGCTCGGCGGTCAAGCGGTTTTGGCCCGCCACCACTTTTTGACGCACGGCAGCCGCGAATTGCGTGTCGAAATGGAAGTTCTGCACGTTGATGTCGGAGACGATGATGTGGTACTTCGAGAGCTTCGACTGGAGCTTCTGGACGATGTCCTGCGACACCTTCGCGCGCTGCGTCACGAGCTGCTCGGCCGTATATTGCGACGTCACGGCCTTGAAGGATTCGTAAAGCGCAGGGACGATGAACTTCGTTTCGATGTCGGCGTCGTCACCGAAGTTGTTGTAGACGTAGGGCGCGTGCGCCGGGTCGTACGCGTAGTTGGCGGTGATGTCCTCGAACACCTCCTGCAGATCGGAGGTGCCTCCCTCCGCCCTTGTCGCGGTCGCGCTCTGGAAGCGCACATTGAAATCGACCACGCGTGCGAACGGATTCAGGAAGTGCAGCCCTTCGGGCAGCGGCTGGTCTTGCACGTCACCGAAGATCTTCACGACTCCACGATGGCCGGCCGGAACGATATGCATGCAGCTGAATACGAGGATGAAAGCGGCGGCGATGCCGATTGGTAATGCGCTCAATTTCATGTTCATGTTCGTGTCCCACCCGGAAAGTAGCCTGCACGTACTCGAACTGTCCTGAATCCAGTTTCCTGAAACTGATGTGAGTCTCCGATAGTTTATGCTCTGCCGTCCGCAATTTAGCGGGCTCGAGCGTTTGCCCATCGATATATCGGGCACTCGTTGCATGTGACGCGGACGAATCGATAGGACATCAATGCTGGCAATCTCGTACATCATGGTTTTTGGTGCCGTTCCGGCTGCGTGGCGGGCTTGTGGGTCGAGCGTATCGCGGTGGCTCGGCCTGGGGTTGCTCGTGGTCGGATATGCGATCGCATTGGCGATCGGGCTGCTGGGTCCGCTGTCCATGGTCGGCATCGGGCTGCTGGTGCTCGCCGCCGTTGCCGTCCAGCCCCAACGCCGGCGCTACGTCCGATACCTTGGCCACGCGATGTTCATCGCGCTTGCCATCGCCCTCGACCGGCACTGGCTGCCCGGCTTCCACAATCTCCGGGTGATCGCTGCGGAAAGACTGACGCCCGACGCTGTTCCGTTCACGATGTACCTGAACCTCGACAAGCCGCTCGTGGGGTTCTGGCTACTGCTCGTCATTCCATGGATTCACGCGGCGCGGGGCTGGCGTGCTTCGTTGATATCGGGCGTCGTCGGATGGGTGGTGGCTACGCTGTCGGCGCTGTTGATCGCTCGATGGCTCGGCATGGTCGCGTGGGAGCCGAAGTGGCCGCAACAGAGCGCGCTTTGGCTGATCAACAATCTATTGTTGGTCGCTGTGACGGAGGAAGTGTTTTTCCGTGGCTATGTTCAAGGTGGCTTGCGCCGTTTGCTCGCGCATCGTGGAAGCGCGGACTTGCTCGCCTTGCTGATCTCAGCGGCGTTATTCGGGTTGGAGCATGTCTCAGGTGGCGGGCACTGGATCGTGCTCGCTGGCGTCGCCGGAGTCGTGTACGGGCTTGCCTATCGTTTCGGCGGTCTGCCGGCCTCGATACTGGCGCACTTCGGCCTCGATGCCGTGCATTTCTTCTTGTTTTCTTATCCCATGCTGGCGGCAAGCGTTCGGTAGGCAACCATCCGTACGCCGCGAGGCCGCCGGCCCGGCCTGCGGCTTGGCTCGGACGGATACGCCGCTACTCATTCGTCGCCCGCATCAGAGGCCGCGGCCTAGATCGGATCCGGATCAACTGTCCCGCCATCGATGACAAAGTGCGGAGCATCAGAGCCTGGCGAGAACAGCCTCCAGTCTTCTCCTTCTTCACCAGTCGGCGACATCTTGAGCATCAGACCACCCGAGAAAACGATCGATGCTCCGCCTGGGTTTTGCGACGAGGCATAACACGCAATGACAGATACCGGGTGAGCACCGCCAGCCGCTTCGCGCATTCGCTTTATTGCATCCTTCGCAGCGGCGTCAGATGTGCACAGATCGGACTGCTGAGCGATAGTTTGACCATCTCGTCCAATAGTCCATGGACATTGAACATGCAGCGCCCATGTTCCCACCTTCTTTTCGGTGTCGTTGCGGGACACGATGGAACGGAGGGGGCCAAACTGCAGGGTGAGCGTACCTGCAGCGTGGTGCACGCCGCTCAGGGCGAGTCCGTCAAGTGCCGACAAACGCCTTTCGATTTCTCTTGCTGTATCGATCATGTGGGGGAGTTGGATTGATACAGAGATCATTTTGCGACGGTTGCTGCCGATTACTCGGGGCCGTACGCCGCTAAGCACGCTTCATCGCCACCAGGTGGCGCGCTAAGCCGACGCTCGCCCTTTGCATCGACAAGGGGTCCTTTCCCGCCAAAATCAAATCGTCGATCACCCCAAGCACGCCTCTGAAAAGGAATGTGGCGGTAACGTGCGCATTCGGCGCCGCCCATAACCCTTTCGAGTGTCCTTGTCGAATCAGCGCCGTCAGGTCGCGCATGAACGCCCGGTCGGATGCGGTCCAGCGCGGCGACTCGGTGCCGAACACGACTTCGTGCAGCGGCCCCATGTTCACATACGCTTCAGACGCCGCCTTCACCCATGTGTCGAGCTGGCGCGCGAGATCGTCGGCGGGGCACTTCGCCATCGCATTCTCGATGTGCGACTCGAAGTCCCCAATCACGCTTTCGCGCAATGCGATGAGAAGCGCCGCTTTCGATTCGTAGTGGTGATAGAACGTGCCCTTCGCCGTGCCCGCCAAAACGACGATTTCATCGACGGTCGTCTCGTCGACGCCCTTTTCCACGAACAACGATGCCGCGGCATCGAGCAGTTTTTTGGCACTGCGCTGGCCACGCGCTTGCGATCGCCGTTGTGCGGCAACTTCCAACACGGTCGATTCTTTCGGAGTGGACGTCAAAAGGGGATCTCGCATCGATATCGGGTGGTGTTCCGGTGGGGCGCCCGGGCGCGCTCGCCGCTGTGCTGTGCCTAGTTTCGATGTGCTTAGTTTACCTCGCATGTACCTCCGTCATCCGAGGCCGCCGCGATTGCCTCGCTGGGTCAGCAACGCTCCTGCGTCGAACCGACACATTCCGCGCATTTGACGAAACCGACCGTTAGTCGAATAATAGCGCAATACCGACTGTCAGTCGGGTTTTGAACACGCCTGGAGTCCGCAATGAATGAACATTCGCCGATTGGGGCGGCGACGCCTCAGAAGAGTGGGGCGCCGTGGAAGGCCGCCGCCAGTGCTGTCGTCATTGTGTTTGTCGTCGCCGCCGCGCTCTGGTTTTGGCGCGCGAGCCGTGCGGCTTCGCAAGGTTGGGCGCCGGGTGGCCCGATCGACGTCGTGGCCGCCACGGTGAAAGCCGGCCCCGCACCCGTGAGCATCGAGGCCGTAGGCGAACTGCGCGCGGTGCGCCAAGTGGTCGTGGCGAACGAGATCCCGGGACGCGTCAACGACATCGGATTCGAGGCGGGGCAACATACGAAAGCGGGCACGGTGTTGATTCAACTCGACGATTCGACCGAGCAAGCGAACCTCGCTGCGGCCAAAGCGAGCGCCCTGTTCGCGCAGCAGCAGTTGGAGCGCGCCAACGAGCTCGTGGCAGTGGGGGCGACGTCGAAAGAGCTGCTGCAGCAGCGGCGTGCCGAGCGCGATCAGGCTGCCGCGCAGGTGCAACAACTCGAGACGCGGATCAGAAAGATGCACATTCGCGCGCCGTTCGCGGGCGAGCTCGGTCTGCGACAAGTCGATCTCGGGCAGTATCTCGATGCCGGCGAGAAGGTGGTGACGCTCACCGATCTAGGCGCGTTGTATGTGAACTTCGACGTCCCCCAGCAACAGCTCGATCGTCTGCAAGTCGGTCAACACGTGGCGATCACGACGGACTCGCCCGGCGCATCGCCGCTCGAGGCACGCATCAATGCAATCGAGCCGCAAGTCGGAAAAGACACGCGCAACGCAACGGTTCAAGCGGTGCTGAACAACCCGAAAGAGGCCCTTCGCCCGGGCATGTTCGTCTCCGTTTCGGTTGCGCTGCCCGCCGAGCGCGACGCACTGCTCGTGCCGACGACGGCGGTCATGACGTCCGCGTCAGGCAACACGGCTGCCGTAGTGCGCGGCCTGTCTGCGCAACGGACCGGCAAGGCCGACATCGTTCCGATCACGACGGGGCGCCACATCGGCGATCAAGTAGTCATCGTGGATGGGCTCAAAGCCGGCGACGTCGTCGTGACCGAAGGTCAGTTGCGCATTCAACCTGGGGCCGCCGTACACGTCGTCAACCACGCAGTGGCCGGCGTGAGCGCTTTGCCAGGAGCGACGCAGGCTACGGGGAGCTGACCGATGAAGTTCACTGACATGTTCATCCAGCGCCCGATCCTGTCGGTGACGCTGAGCCTGCTCATCTTGCTGGCGGGTATCGCTTCGCTGTTCTCGCTGCCGACGCGCGAGTACCCGAAGATGGAAAGCGCGACGATCACCGTGACGACGCTCTACCCCGGCGCGAGCCAGGAGGTGATGCAGGGCTTCGTCACGACGCCGATCGCCCAGGCCATTGCGTCGGCGAACGGAATCGAATACCTCGCATCGACATCGACGCAGGGACGAAGCGAAATCAAGGCCAAGCTCGTGCTGAACGCCAATGCGGACCGCGCGATGACCGAGATTCTCGCGAAGATCCAGCAGGTGAAATACAAGCTGCCGCGCGACGCTTACGACCCGGTCATCGCCAAGGTGACCGACGGCGTGTCGGCCGTGCAGTACGTCGCATTCGTCGGCGACAAAGACAAGATTCCCGAGATCACCGATTTCATCACGCGCGTCGCGCAGCCGTTGATCACATCGGTACCCGGTGTCGCGTCGGCCGATATCCTCGGCGGGCAAACGATCGCCATGCGCTTGTGGGTCGACCCCGTCAAGCTCGCCGCGCACGGACTGACGGCCGGCGATCTCGCCGATGCGCTGCGGGCGAACAACGTCCAGGCGGCACCGGGCGCGCTGAAAGGCGCGCGGACGATGATTCCGATCACCGCCGCCACCGACATGCGCAGCGTCGAGAACTTTCGCGACATGGTGATCAAGCGCGCTGAGAACAGCGTCGTGCGCGTGTCGGATGTCGCCACCGTGGAGGTCGGCGGCGAGAACTACGACAGCAGTTTCCGGTATGGCGGTGCGCCCGCCGTGGCGCTGGCGATCTCGCCGACCCCGGACGGCAATCCGCTCACGATCGTCGCCGGCGTCGATGCGCTGCTGCCCGACCTCCAACGCGCGGCGCCGCCAGGCATCAAGATCTTCAATGCGTTCGACACGGCAACCTTCGTCAACGCCTCGATCGACGAAGTGATCCACACGCTCATCGAAGCGATCGTCATCGTCGTGCTCGTCATCTTTATGTTTTTGGGCACACTGCGTGCCGTGGTCATTCCGATCGTCACGATCCCGCTGTCGCTCGTCGGCACCGCCGCGTTGATGCTCGCCTGCGGATTCTCGCTGAACCTGCTCACGCTGCTTGCGATGGTGTTGGCGATCGGGCTCGTCGTGGACGATGCCATCGTCGTGGTCGAAAACATTCATCGGCACATCGAAGACGGTCTGTCGCCCGCGCGCGCAGCCCTGCTCGGGGCGCGCGAAATCATCTGGCCCGTGATCGGGATGACGATCACGCTCGCGGCGGTCTATGCGCCGATCGGTCTCATGGGGGGCCTCACGGGCGCGCTGTTCAAGGAATTCGCGTTCACGCTGGCCTGCGCCGTGATCGTCTCCGGTGTCATCGCGCTGACGCTCTCGCCGATGATGAGTAGCTACCTGCTCACGCCGCGCTTGAGCGAGGGGTATCTCGCCCGGCGCATCGAATCGTTGGTGCAGGCGCTCTCGAACCAATACGGCCGCCTGCTCGGGCGGACACTGCATGCGCGCACCGCGGTGCTGGTCGTCTGCATCGCCGTGCTGGTCGGCATCGTCGTCATGTTCGCCGGTGTCCAACGCGAACTCGCGCCGACCGAGGATCAGGGCTATGTCTTCGTCCAGACGAAGGCGCCGCAATACGCGAACGTGCGCTATACCGAGCAGGTCTGGACGCGTGTGGAGGGCTTGTTCCGCCAGTTCCCCGACTACCAGAGCAGCTTCGTCGACAACGGCAGCGACGGACAAAACACCGGTTTTGGCGGCATCCTGCTGAAGCCCTGGGCGGGGCGCAGACAACCCGCCGGCCAGGTTCAGGCCAGCCTCAATCAGCAGAGCGGCGGCGTGACCGGTGCCTTCATGACCGCGTTCCAGCCGCCCGCGCTGCCGGCCGGCAGCGCCGGGTTGCCGGTGCAGATGGTGTTGCGTGCGCCGAGCGACTTCACCACGCTCTATCGGACCATGGAAGGCATCAAGGGGGCGGCCTGGGGCAGTGGCCTCTTCGCGTTCGTCGACAGCGATCTCGCCTTCGACAGTCCGCAAGCCCACCTGAGCATCAACGCAACGAAAGCCGGCGAGATGGGCATCACGATGTCCGAGGTCGCGTCGACGCTGGCCACGCTCGTCGGCGAAAACTACGTCAATCGCTTCAACTGGTTCGACCGCTCCTATGACGTCATCGCTCAGGTGCCGCAGCACGATCGTCGTGCGCCTGGCGATCTGAGCGGCTACTACGTCCGCGCGCAATCCGGCAAGCTCGTGCCGCTCGCGACCGTCGTCGACGTGCAGGTCGGCCCGGCCGCGAACCGGCTGCCGCAATTCAACCAGATGAACTCGGTCACGTTGTCGGGTGTGCTGCTGCCCGGCGTGACGATGGGGCAAGCCGTCGACTTCCTGAAACGTCAACCGCTGCCGCCAGGCGCGAAGATCGATTGGCTGTCCGATAGTCGTCAGTTCGTCAAGGAGGGCAATCGCCTCACCGTTTCGTTCGGCTTCGCGCTCGTGGTGATCTTCCTCGTGCTCGCGGCGCAATTCGAGAGCTTGCGCGATCCGCTCGTCATTCTCGTCACGGTGCCGCTCGCCGTTTGCGGTGCGCTCGTGCCGCTCTGGCTCGGCTATGCGACGTTGAACATCTATACGCAGATAGGGCTCGTCACACTGATCGGATTGATTTCGAAGCACGGCATCCTGATGGTGTCGTTCGCGAACGACATACAGGCCCGCGAGGGGATAGGGCCGGCCGAGGCCATCTCCAGGGCGGCCGTCATCCGTATGCGACCGGTGCTGATGACCACGGCCGCGATGGTGACGGGCCTCATCCCGCTGCTCTTCGCCGGGGGCGCCGGTGCGGCGAGCCGTTTCGCCATCGGTATCGTCGTCGTCACGGGCATGATGGTCGGCACGCTGTTCACGCTCTTCGTACTGCCGACGATTTACAGTCTGATCGCCAAAGATCACCGCGCGCATGCGATGTCCGCACGGGCGCAGGAACTCACGCAGGAGGTGTCGAATGCTTAACCAGCGTGTCATCCTGTTGCCTGCTGCATGCCTGTCAGCGTTGCTCGCGAGCGGCTGTGCCATCGGTCCCGACTATGCGTCGCCGCAGCCGCCTGAGCACGCAGCCGCACACTTTCTCAGCACGGGCAACGTAGCCGCTGTTGCACCGCTGCCCGACGCATGGTGGCGGCTCTACGACGATCCGAATCTCGATGCGCTTGTGCAACGCGCGTTCGCGGCCAATACAGACTTACGCGTAGCCGAGGCGAACCTCGAGCACGAGCGGGCCGTCTTGTCGGAAGTCGGCAACGCCCGCTTTCCGTCCACCGAGCTGTCGGCTTCGAAGTTCTACGGCAACAACACGTCGCCGTCGGGCCAGGGCCTGCCGACACCCAATAAGCAATGGACCTCGACCGGGGCCGTCGTCGCATCATGGGAAATCGATCTGTTGGGCCGCGTTCGGCGCAGCGTCGAGGCCGAACGCGACAACGTCGAAGCGGTGCAAGCCGCGCGCGACGCGGTGCGCGTCAAGGTGGCCGCCGACACCACGCGCAATTATGTCGAGGCCTGCGCGCTCGCTGAATCGGTCACCACGGCGCATGCATCGATCGACATCGCGCGGCAGACGCTCGGGCTGACGCAACAGCAGGTGCATGCGGGGGCTGCTTCGCCGTTCGATGCCGAGCGCGCTGCCGCCACGCTGGCGGCCACGGAAGCGAGCTTGCCGCCACTCGAGGCCCAGCGTCAAAACGCGTTGTTCGCGCTCGCCGCACTCGCCGGGTCTGCGCCCTCCGATGTCCCCGAGGCAGCCGCGGCGTGTACGCATGCGCCGAAACTGGCTGGGCCGATCCCGGTGGATGACGGCGCCGCGCTGCTGAAACGTCGCCCTGATGTGCGCGAGGCGGAGCGCAAGCTCGCGGCCGACACGGCGCGCATCGGCGTCGCGATGGGCGATCTCTATCCGCGCATCTATGTGAACGGTGCCATCAACTATCTGCGCGACGGGTCGAGCAGTGCCAGCGGTGGCCCCGGTACGCCGGCCTGGACCTTCGGCGTCGGGCCCGCGCTGACCTGGAGCTTTCCCAACATCGGCGTAGCGCGTGCGCGTGTGAAACAGGCAAAGGCGCAGACACAGGCATCGCTCGCGACTTTCGACGGCACGGTGCTGAACGCGTTGCGCGACGTCGAGCAGGCGTTGACGAGTCTCGGCGCGCAAGAGCGGCGTTATGTCTCACTCGCGCAAGCGGATGAGCGAACCAGCAACGCCTATCGGCTTGCAAACGACCGTTACCGAGCCGGCAATATTTCGCAACTCGAATTGCTCGATGCCAGCCGCGATCGGGTGGCCGCTCAGGCCGCGTTGGCAGATTCGGCCGTGTCGCTCAATGCCGCACGCGTCGACCTGTTCAATGCGCTCGGTGGAGGTTGGTAGCACCTGCGCAAGCGGCACGACGAAGACACGCAGTGCCGCTTGCGTTGCCGGTCAGTCCACGCCGAACAGCGTGGCCGGCGTGATGTAGAAATAGCCCATTTCGATGGCTTTCTCGATCAGCTCGGGCTTAGACGACACCGCGAACTTGTCCTTCAGGGCATCGATGTGATGTTCGACGGTTCTGACCGAGATCGAAAGCAGATCGGCGATTCGACGTGCCACGCCGCCGCGCAGCAGGAAAAACAAAATCTCGGTCTCGCGCGGCGTGAGATCGACTCCCTGCGTTTCTCCTCTGATGACGAAGCTTCCACGCGGCAGCGACTTCGGCAAGCGCGGCTCCAGGCGCGCCAACTGCAGCATGCTGCTATTGATATTCGTGATGTCAGTACCGTGGATGAGCACGCCGCGCGCGTTCGTTTCACAATCGACAAAGGGTTTTTTCACGACGAGATAGGCTTTCACGCCTGTCTCCGACGCATGGTAGACGTTGATGCTTCTCACGGTGCTGCCTTGTTCCATAACGAATCTGTCCTGGGCGACATAGGAATCGTCAAAAGAACCGAATGCGGCCGGTAAATCCGAGTGCCGTAGACCCAGCAACGAGAGCTCCTCGCCCAATCCCATCGACCGCTTGAATTCTGCATTTCCGTAAAGGAATGTCGATCCGACAGCCTTGCACGCACAAGCGCCCGGCATCTGATCGATGAGGCTTGAAAATGCCGAGCTGATCAAATCGCTCATCGCGCATTTCTCCTGAGTGGACTAGTCGCATCGCGCTGACAGGGTGCGATTTCAGCCAGCGATGCGCGATGCTCTTTCGATACGGCTGGCTCGAATCGAAATGGGTAGAAAGTACGGAAGCGCTGCGTAGACGTGCAGGCTACCATCATTTCAAGAGGTTTGCGTACCGCCGAGCATCGGTGATGGTCCGACACTCGCTTCGGATTACGCAACTCTCTTACCTTTTCTTTTCCGTAAATAGTGCGATTCCCGATAGCAGGACGTAACACCGATTGGCGTCGGTGCGATAGCGCTTGACGGAAGCGACACGATTTCCATTTGGAGCTAACCATGGCAAAGAACGAAGCGGTTATCAGTGCGGGAAAAGGCGTCACGTTCGTGAATATCATCGAAGTGACGCCCGAAAATCAGGCCAAGGTGATCGAGGTGCTCAATGAAGGCGTCGAGAAAGTGATCCGCCATAAGGACGGGTTCATTTCCGCGAGCATCCTCGCGAGCAAGGACGGCACGAGCGTGATCAACATCGCGCAATGGGAAAGCCCCGAGAACGTGAAGGCGGTTCGCGAGGACCCGGCTGCGCAAGAGTATGCGAAGCGTACGGCGGCGATCGCGAAGGCGGTGCCGAACCTTTATTCGGTCGTGTCCGTGCACGCCTGACGCACCCTGACGCGATGCGGCCGCCGCGCGCCTACGTTCCCGCGCTCGGCGGCCGTCAACGATCCGCTACTATCGGCGCCCGATCATGACAGTCACTATAGACACCGGAATTTTGATCGCAGGGGCAGGCATCGGTGGGCTCACTACGGCGTTGGCGCTACATGCCCACGGCGTGAGCGACCTGTTGATCATCGAAGCAGCGAAACAAATTCGCCCCCTCGGGGTAGGCATCAACATTCAGCCGGCAGCCGTCGCCGAGCTATACGCCCTTGGTCTCAAGCGCTCGATGGAGCAGTCCGGGATCAAAACCGAGCGGGTGGAGCATTGGGACGAAAAGGGCACGCTGCTATTTAGCGAACCCCGTGGTCTGGCGGCCGGCAACCCCTATCCGCAGATTTCGATTCACCGTGGCGCGCTCGAAATGTTCCTGCTGCGCGCCGTCAAAGGCCGACTCGGGCAGCGCACCGTGCGGACCGGCATACGCCTCGTTTCGTTCACTGAAGACAGCGATGGATCCGTGTCCGCCCTGGCAGTCGATCAGTCGACGGGCAACGAGATTCGGCTGAGGGCCAAAGGCCTGATCGGCGCCGACGGCATCCACTCGGCGATTCGAGCGCAATTATCCGGGGACGGCAACAAGCTGGTGCCCACTCCTATCACGATGTGGCGGGGTGTGACCGAGCGCGATCGTTTCCTCGATGGGCGAACGATGATCATCGCCAACGATGTCTACTCGTCAAGGGTCATCGCGTATCCGATCTCCAGTGAACATGGCCAGCGAGGCACCGATCTCGTCAACTGGGTCTGCATGGTATCGGCGGACACGCGCGCTCGTTTTGATCGCCCGGACTGGAGCGAGCAGGGCACGCTCGAAGACATCCTGCCGTTCTTCTCGGAATGGCGCCTGGATTGGCTCAACATCGAGGACCTGGTCCGCAGGAGCCGCGTCATTCTGAAATACCCGATGGTCGATCGCGATCCCCTGGAACGCTGGGGTAGCGGCCGCGTCACGCTGCTCGGCGATGCGGCTCACCTCATGTACCCCGTCGGCGCGAACGGCGCCTCGCAGGCGATTCTCGATGCGTCGACGCTCGCGTTCGAGATTTCGAGTCGCAAGGACATTCCGTCCGCGTTCGAACACTACGAGAACGCAAGGCGGCCTGCGACGAGCAAGATCGTGCTCGAAAACCGGATGCGTGACCGGGGGGAGCGGCGTATCTCCGGCAAGAACGACGGTCAAAAAACCGCCGCCATCGACGGCATCGTCAATCGCTACAAGCAAAACGTCGAAAGCCAATACAAGCATCAACCATCTACGGAGGGACAGTCTTCATGAGCACGATCCAACAGCGCTTCGATGCGATCGTCATCGGCGCCGGTTTCGCGGGCATCTACGCGTTATACAAGCTGCATCGCGAGCTTGGACTCAGCGTTCGGTGCTTCGAGAAGGGCGGCGGCGTAGGGGGAACCTGGTTTTGGAATCGCTATCCCGGCGCGCGCACCGACACCGAGACGCGCGTGTATCGGTACTCCTTCGACAAGGAGATCTACGACGGCTGGGACTGGCGCAGCCGCTTCGCCAATCAGCCCGAGGTGCTCGCCTATCTTCGCTCGATCACGAAGCACTATGAGCTCGACGAGCACATCACGCTCAACACGTTCATCAAATCCGCCGTCTATGACGAAGGCGCGAGAGAGTGGATCGTGACGACGTCGAACGGCGACGTTTATGCCTGTACCTACCTGGTTTCGGCCATTGGCGTGCTGTCGAAGCTGCATATTCCCGATATCCCGCATCGGGACAAGTTTCGCGGGGCCGTCGTTCACACGGGCACGTGGCCGGAGGCGCTGACGCTCGACGACAAGCGTGTGGGCGTGATCGGCACCGGCTCCACCGGTGTCCAGCTGATTTCCGCCGCCGCGAAGGCGGCACATCACGTAACCGTCTTCCAACGTTCCGCGCAGTATTGCGTGCCGGCCGGCGACGATCTCGTGGGTGAACAGGAGATCGCCGACTACCGGGAAAACTTCGACAAGGTCTGGGACGGCATCAGGGACACGCGCGTGGCGTGCGGCTTCCCGGAGAGCATCGTGCCGACGTTCAGCGTGTCGGCCGAGGAACGCGAAAAGGTGTTCGAGGACAACTGGAAGATCGGCACGGGCTTCCGATTCATGTTCGGCACGTTCGGCGACATCGCGAGTAACGAGGACGCGAACAAAGAGGCCACGAATTTCATCGAGAAGAAAATCCATGAGATCGTGACGGATCCCGAAACGGCGAGAAAGCTGATTCCGGATCAGCTCTACGCCAAGCGCCCGATTTCGATCAACGGTTACTACGAGATCTACAATCAAGCGAACGTCTCGCTCGTCTCGTTGAAGGAGACCGACATCGTCGAATTCACCGAGGACGGCGTGCGAACCGCGGACGGGCAAGAGCATCAACTCGATGTCCTGGCATTCGCGACCGGCTTCGAGACGATCGTCGGCAGCTTCAAGGACGTCGAGATTCGCGGACTGGACGGTGTCGAACTGCAGCAGCATTGGAAGGACGAGGCGACGAGCTACATGGGTGTCGCGACGGCGAATTTCCCGAATTTCTTCATGGTGCCCGGCCCGAAGAGCGTGTTCTGCAACATCCCGCCCGGCATCGAAGCGCAGCTCGATTGGATCGGTGAGTTGATCCGGAAGGCCCGGTCCGAAGCGGCGACCGCCATTCTCGTCACACCCGACGCCGAGCGCGACTGGACGCAACTTTGCGATACGTACGCGGCGTACACGCTGTTGCCGAAAGTCAAATCGTGGATCTTCGGGGCCAACGTCCCTGGTGCCAAGAGCCAGACGCTGTTTTATTTCGGTGGACTAAACGGTTATCGTCAGGCTTGGTCGGATCTGTCGCAGAACAGTTTCAAAGGCTTCGTCTTCGACAGCGGAAAATGAGGTAGCTATACCCGGCGCGGCCGGCTCGCTCGCCGGCTGCGCGTCTGCTTTGGGGTTCACACCAGCCCAAGCCGCGCGAGCCGCTCCGGGCGCGCCGCGCCTTCATCGGTCAGCCATCGCTCCATGGCGATGGCCTCTTCGACGTTGACGAGGACACCATTGCCGAGCAGCTCGCACGGAACGAATGCCGGTTCAGAGCGCTCGACGATTCGCTTGATCGCATTGCCGATGACCGCGTTTTCTGCCTGCCGGGAAGCCGCGTTCGGATAACCTCCCGCTTTCGCAAAAGGCGTCAACGCGCCGGCCGCGACCAGAAAAAGCAGGTTCTGCCGTATTTCCATCGCGTTGCGTTGCGGTCCGCTCAAGCGCGCAACGATGTCCCCGATGCGCATCGCGCCCTGCGCCAGCACCGAGCGCAAATCGCCGATGAAATCAGCCTGGAAGCTCAGTACTCCTCGCGGAATGTTCACGCGTATATCGATCTGCTCGACATCGGGCACGCAGCCTACGATAGCGTCATCCAGCGATCCGATCGAATGGCGTGGCGCGTTGCCCGTCGGCGTTCCGCGAACGAACACGTCGCGCCGGAAGCGTCGATTGACGGCAAAATCCGCCGCCAGGTGCCGCAGGCGTGCATTGGGAAGCGCTGCAATCGACTCGGCCGCTTGCTTGTCCATCGTGAGCGGCGCATGGTTGTCCGCCAGCGTTGCGCTGCCCACGTAGGTCAGGCCTGTTCGGGCCATGTCGTCGGCGACGTCGACCGAGTAATGCACTTCCCAGGTGCCGTTCAGAAACTCATGCGCCAGGTAATTGACGGGATCGTTTGAGAACGCCGTCACCGCTTCGACTGCCGCGGGATTCTCCCGGAAATACTTGAAGCTCGGGTTGCCCAGTTGCTGCATCGTGTCCAGGGCGGCTCCCGTGCGTCGTTCCACGCTGCCTTCCGCGGCTTGCGACAATTCCAGCATGAGCTTGCGTAGCGGTGTCTCGGCGGACCATCCCGGGAAACAGTTGTAGCTCAGATAGACGAGGCCGCCGTCCTCGAGCTTGCGCGAGATGATCTGTTGCAGCGTGTTTCGCACATTGGCATCGACCCAGCTGTAGATGCCGTGCAGCACGATGAAATCGAAAGAGGGCAGGTCCTTGTCGAGCAGTTCTTCGAAGCTGGACTCGTGAAAGACGACGTTTTCTATCCCCAATTCAGCCGCACGGCGTGCAGCGGCCTCGATGTGCGCAGGATTGAAGTCGCACGCATGGAACTCGGCTTGGGGAAATGCCCCCGCGTTGATGATGGTCGAGTGCGCGAAGCCACACCCCAGATCCAGATAGGTGAATGGCCGGTCGAAATCTCGGGGTGGGATGCCACCCAACACGCCAACGTAATTCAGCCAGGCGGGGGAGAGTTCGCGGTGAAACCTGTCCGGAAACGTAACGTCGCTAAGGTAGCCGGAGGGGCGATCGGAGGCTTGCATGAAATATTGGGGACATGTGCTCATGCCCTGCACAGTGGGCGTGTGCCTGCTGCAGTGAGGCGGGTAAAGTCAGCTTACCATACCGCCTTTCGCCAAGCCGTGCGGTCTGCCACGGCGTTCTAGCCTTCGGAAGAAGGCCCATGCCGACACCCCCGCGGAGGCTCCCCTCGCGCCTCCAGTGCCTTCGCTTCCTCGTCCGTATAAAGTCGCGACCGAGTCAAAAACCTCAGCCCTTCCGGTGCTTCCAACGAAAACCCGGCTCCGCGTCCCGGTACGGCATCGATGATCAGATGCGTATGACGCCAATACTCGAATTGCGCTGCGCCGATATAAAACGGCTCGTTCTCCAGCATGCCAAGAAACACATCGACGTCGCCCACCTGAAACTCATTACGCGGATAGCACATCGGCGCGCTGCCATCACAGCAGCCGCCCGATTGATGAAACAACAGTGGCCCGTGACGTTGCCTGAGCTTCGCGATCAACGCGCGCGCCGCCTCTGTACACGATACGCGTTCGGTCATGTCAACCGGCCGGGCTTGCCGCCCGGCCGCTCCTTGGCTGTCGTAAGAGGTTAGAAGAAACCCAACGCCTTCGGGCTATAACTCACGAGCAAGTTCTTCGTTTGCTGATAGTGATTGAGCATCATGCGATGGTTCTCGCGGCCGATGCCCGATTGCTTGTAACCACCGAACGCCGCATGTGCCGGATAGGCGTGATAGCAATTCGTCCAGACGCGGCCCGCCTGAATCTCGCGGCCGAGCCGATAGGCGCGGCTGCCGTCGCGCGTCCACAAGCCGGCACCGAGACCATACAGACTATCGTTGGCAATCCTTAGCGCTTCTTCATCATCCTTGAACGTCGTTACCGACACCACCGGTCCGAAGATCTCCTCCTGAAAGATGCGCATGCGGTTATGGCCGAGGAATACCGTCGGCTCGACGTAGTAGCCGCCAGCGAGATCGCCGGATAGATGCCTCTGATTTCCCCCGGCGAGCACCTGCGCGCCTTCCTGGCGGCCGATGTCGATGTACGACAGGATCTTCTCGAGTTGATCGCTGCTTGCTTGCGCGCCGATCATCGTGTCGGTGTCGAGCGGGTCGCCACTCTTGATGGCCTGCACGCGCGTGAGCGCCTTGTCCATGAAGCGATCGTAGATCGACTCGTGAATCAGCGCCCGCGACGGGCACGTACACACTTCACCTTGATTCAGCGCGAACATGACGAAGCCTTCGATCGCTTTGTCGAGGAACTCGTCGTCGTGTGCAGCCACGTCGGAGAAGAACAGGTTCGGGCTTTTGCCACCGAGCTCGAGCGTCACCGGAATGATGTTCTGCGACGCGTACTGCATGATGAGCCGCCCGGTCGTCGTTTCGCCTGTGAACGCAATCTTCGCGATGCGCGGGTTGCTGGCGAGCGGTTTGCCGGCTTCGATGCCGAAGCCGTTGACGACGTTGACGACGCCGGGCGGCAGCACGTCGGCGATCAGCTCCATCACGAGCAGGATCGTGCTGGGCGTCTGCTCGGCCGGCTTGATGACGACGCAATTGCCGGCCGCCAGCGCCGGCGCGAGCTTCCATGCCGCCATCAGAATCGGGAAGTTCCACGGAATGATCTGTCCGACGACGCCGAGCGGCTCGTGGAAGTGGTAGGCGACCGTATCGTGATCGACCTCGCTGATCGAACCTTCCTGCGCGCGGATGACGCCGGCGAAGTAGCGGAAGTGGTCGACGGCGAGGGGCAGGTCGGCCGCCAACGTTTCACGCACAGGCTTGCCGTTTTCCCAGCACTCGGCCACAGCCAGCATTTCAAGGTTCTGCTCGAGTCGATCGGCGATCGTCAGCAGTACCTTGGCGCGCTCGGCCACGCTCGTGCGGCCCCATTTCTCGCGCGCGGCGTGCGAGGCGTCGAGCGCAAGCTCGATATCCTCAGCGGTGGAGCGTGGAATCTGACAGAACGGTTTGCCCGTGACCGGCGAAATGTTGTCGAAATACTCGCCTTTGACGGGCTCGACCCACTTGCCGTCGATGAAATTGCCGTAGCGGGCACGGAATGTGACCAGGCTGCCAGGCTGGTTGGGCTGGACGTAACGCATCGTTTCCTCCAAGGCGGTGTGGTTGTTCGTGCACCGTAGCGCCACCGGGGTTGGCGGAAGGTAGGTTGGGGAAACGCATGATGCGGCTGGGCGAGCGTTGCTTTACCATCGCAGATCTACATTGGAGACAGCTCGATCGGGAGGCCGGACGATGCCGTATTCCCGCCAAGCCTTGCGCAGTCGCCGTGCAGTGCTCGAACGGGACTGGGCGAGTTACGGCCGCGCACCGGTGCAGGCATCCTTGCCTGCCGCGGTGGGCAGCGATGTGTTGCATTCCTGGCGCCGTTCGTTCGCACAGGTGCCCGATTCGCGCCGCGCCGCGCCCGTCGACGAGGCGGCCGAGTCGTCCTGGCTGGCGTCGCCTTTACGGCGGGCGGCTTCGCCTTTGCTCGACGAGCTGTCGCAACTCGCCGAGGAGGGCGGGCTCGTGGCCGCGATCGGCGATGAAACCGGGCGGCTGCTGTGGACGTCGGCGGCTCGGCCGATGCTGCGCCGTGCGGCTCAGGTGCATTTCGTGCCAGGCGGGCGGTGGGATGAAGCGTCGATCGGTACCAATGCGCTGTCGATGGCGCTGGGGCAGCAGCGGCCCGTTACCGTATTCTCGGCGGAGCATTACGTCGAAACGGTGCACGATTGGGTCTGCTATGCCGCTCCGATCGCCGACCCGACGAGCGGGTGCATCGCCGGTGTCGTCGACCTGTCCACGACATGGGACAAACACAATCCGCTGGGCCTCGCCGCAGCCGCTTCGTTCGCGCAGCGCATCGCCGCACTATTGCCGCAACTGGCGGCGCAAGCCGAGCTCGAGCTGTGCGTACTCGGCGAGCCCGTCGTGCGTTTTAGGGGGCGGCGGCTCAAGCTGACGCGTCGGCATGTCGAGATTCTGTGTCTGCTCGCCATGGCCCCGGAAGGGCTGAGCCTCGACGCGCTGCATGCACAGCTTTATGGCGATGCTTCGGTATCGCTGGGTACGTTGAAGGCCGAGATTTCGCATCTGCGGCGTGAACTCGCAGGCGCAATCGATTCGCGGCCCTATCGGCTGACGGTGCCTGTGAAAGCGGATTTTCTCGCGGTCGAAGATGCGCTCGGGCGCGGCTCGTTCGACGATGCGCTGAGCACTTATCCGGCGCTGCTGCTGCCGTGTTCGCAAGCGCCGGCCATCAGCGAGCGCCGCCATTTCATCGAAGCGGGCATTGTCAAGGCCGTGTGGAATTGTGTCGACGCGGAGACGCTATGGCGCTATGCCTCGCGCGTCGACGATTCAAGTGCGCTCGAACGGTTGCTCGCGCTGTTGCCGCGGGATGACCCGCGGCGGCCGTTGTTGACGAGGCGCCTTGCGGAAGGATGAAGGCTGATGCTCGGGCCTACGGGCCTGATGAAGCACTTCGTTACGCCGGCCGCCGTTAGTTGCGCTGCGGCGGCGATTTCTGGCCGAAATCGGGCACGATGCAGTCGTGCAGGTATTTGCCGAATGCGTCGATGTCATTCAGATAGCACGTGATGGCCGATGCGGTTGGGTCGACGTAGCGGTCGATGCCGTCGCGCTCTTCCCACCGAAAGTCGATCACCGTCTCCTTTGGGAGGATTCGGAACTGCGGGCGTTCGGATAGCGTGTAGAGGATTCGAACGATCTCCGTTTGCCGGGCCTTCAATTCCGGGGCATAACACCAATTTGCGTAGTCGCTTTGCATGAAGCGAGGATGGTTCGAAAGGAAGAAATGCCTCACTTCGCGTGCTGTGTCGGATGGCAATGCAATTCGTCCTCCACGGGCGTCCCAGCGCAGATTGAATAGCGCCTTGCAGGCATCTTGCTGCTCCGCGATAAAGGCGCGTGCCTTGGCGTATTCGCTGTCGAGTGGTGACGAGCCCGTCGGCAAGGGCGGACGCCCAATCCGTCCCTTGTACGCTTCGATGGCGGTTTGTTTCCACCTATGCAGGACATCGGCTTTGTGAAGGTCGATAAAGCGATCGATTCGACGATGGCAGCTCGGGCACAGCCAGATGCCGTTCGATGCCGACTCGCGTTCTTCGTCGCTCTGGTTCTCGTCGTAACGCGGTGCATCGGGGCGGCTGCCGCAAATGTGTGCGCCGTCGCCGATATTCTGCTTGTTGCCTACCCGCTGGCCCGGCATCCCCGTGGGTATGCCGCAATGCGGCGCCGAGCAGATGCCGCCCACTTCAGCGGCCAATTCGACGCGGATCTTGTCGACAAACGGCATGACGTGTTCCTGTTGTTGTGGTTATGCCGATTATCGCGCGAAGCGCGGCAACACCCCTTGCAAACGGACCATTCAAGCGCGGTTAGTTCACTGCGAAGTCACCGACTGCGCCACCGGTTGCGCGACGCGCGACGGCGCGAAATACCAGAGGGCCGCCGCCGTTTGCATGACGATCAATACGGCCCAGACGGTCTGATGCGCGAGTGCCGGATGCGAGCCGCCCTGTGTCGGCCAGTGTCCGAGTGCCGCACCGATGGCCACTTGGAGGGCGAAGATGCCGACGAAGATCACGAGCGTGAGCGTCGTGTTCACGCGGCCGATCAGTTGTACCGGAAAGTATTTGGCGAGGACCGAGTAGGTGAGAATGCCCGTCCCGCCCAGCGCCCCATACGCCGCCCACAGGACCGGTTCGGGCAGCGGCACGCGGGCGGCGATGATCGCTTGAACGACAACGAAGAGCATCATCGTCACGCCGGAGAATCGGTGTACCGACACACCGTTGCGCTCGAGCATGCGCGCAAGCGCGCCGAAGGCGATATTGCCCACGATGAAGGCGGTGCCGAGCACCGATACGAGTGACGCGGCACGGGCGGCCGCGTGGTCGGTGTTTTGCAGCACGACGTCGCGCAGAAACGCTCCCACCCAAAGCGACTGCATCGCATAGAAGACGCTTTGCGAGAGTGCGGAGAACGTCGCGGTTTTCCAGAACGCGTGGCTGCTCAACACGCTCCAAGTCCCCTTGATCTGCTCGAGCGTGCTTGTGTGCCTATGCGGGGCCGGCGAGGACGGCGTGAATACCCAAATGGACGCCGCGACGACCACCGTGACGATCGTGAGATCGAAACAGATCGTGCGCCAGCCGGTGACCGATAGCAGCCATGTCAGGGGCGTGCCGACCACGACGCCGCCGAGCCCACCGGCTGCCATGACGAGGCCGTTGATCAACGTCAGCTGGCTGCCCGGAAAATACTGCGCGGTGGCCTTGAATGCGCCACCGAGACAGACCGACATCCCGATGCCGATCAGCAGACGCCCGAGCATCATGGTGCCGAGGCTGTGCGCGGCGCCGAACATGAACACGCCGAGCGCTGCGATGAGCATCGTGCATGCGGTCACGCGAGCCGGCCCAAAGCGGTCGAGCAAGACCCCGGCTGGAATTTGAGCGCCGGCGAAGCCGAGAAAGTAGAGACTCGTCAGCGTGCCCAGGTCGGTGGCCGACAAACCCAAGTCATGGGTTAGAAAGGGGGCGAACCCGAGATTCACGCCCCGGAACAGATACGAAACGAAATAGCCGAGTGAGAAGAAGACGAAAACACGTAGTCTGGCGGCTTTCATGATGCGGCAGATTTTTCTATTGAATTTGAACGTTCGAGTATCTGCGACAAAGCCAGCCCAAGCCAGCGAGAGATTTTGGCGGGGATTGTGAGTAAAATTTGACGGTATGGCTACGTCACTTCCCCCTTTACAGGCTCTACGCGCGCTAGAAGCGGCTGCGCGCAGGCGCAGCTTCAGCCGCGCTGCCGAAGAATTACATTTGACACATAGTGCCGTCAGCCATCATCTTCGAGGGCTCGAAGCGCAGCTCGGCGTCGAACTGTTTCGCCGGGTCGGTGCGCACATGATCCCCACGGCCGCGGGTGCGCAACTGGCTGAGCGCGTGCGGCATAGCCTCGACGACCTGCGCGATGCGCTGGACGTGGCTCGCCGCGCCACGGGCGCCGGCGGCGCGGCAAGGCTCGAGGTCAGCGCGATGTCGGATTTGCTGTCGCTTTGGCTGATGCCGCGGCTCGGCGATTTCTATGACCAGCATCCGCTGATCGACCTCACCCTGCACATGCACGCCGACGTCGTTCCACCGGACCCGTACTCGGTCGACGTCGGGATCTGGCATCGTCGGGTCGACGAATCGGGCTTCCAGATTCGCAAGCTGCTGGATGACCAGGTGATCGCGGTGTGCAGCCCGGCATTGCTGGCTCGCTATCCGGATTTCACCATCGAGGATCTACCGACGATGCCGCTGCTGCGTTTCACGCGGCGGTCCTGGCGCGACTTCTTCGAGGCCGCCGGTTTGCAAGCGGACGAGCCCGATCGCGGACCGATCTTCGACGACGCCGGCTTGATGTTGCAGGCAACCCTTTCAGGGCACGGTGTCGCCACGGCACGGCTCCAGATGGCGCGCGACTACCTCGAGCGTGGTGCGCTGGTCCAGCTTGGTCACGTGAGGATCCCCGCGTCGCTCGACTATTTCTTTACATGGCGGGCAGGGCATCCGCGTGAAGCCGCGATTCTGCAGTTCTACAAGTGGATCAAGGGACAACTGCGCAATCAGGCGTCGACGTCCATCGTTCGGCGGTGACGATCAACGCGCTCGCCGATGCGATAACGGCGCATGCCGGCTCGTCCCCCTCTCTTGCGCGGCGCGACGCATGCGCGCCATCAATTCGATGACTTCGGGGCGGGTCTCACGCTTGGCCGTCAGCAGATGATAGGAACGCGGCGATGCGACCTCGAAGCGGCTCACTCGCACGAGATCGTGCTTGCTCAGCCATGCATCGGCGACAGGCACGCGGGCCAGTGCGATGCCGAGACCCGCTTGCGCAGCTGCGAGCACGACGTTGTAGTCCTCGAATCGGCGATCCTGTGGACGCGGTTTCAATGCGATGCCATGCGGCGCGAACCACGCGCGCCAGCCCGTCAGCTCAGAGTCGTGCAGCAGTGGCCAGTCGAGCAGATGCCGGGGGTCTTTGGCGCGTAGCTGCGAGGCGAGGGCGGGGGCGGCGACAGGATAGAGCGTCTCCGGCATCAATGGCTCGACGTCGACACCGCGCCAGGGGCCGCTGCCATAGCGCACGGCGATGTCGACTGCGCCGGCGGCCACATCGGCATTGCGATGCTCGACGGCGAGCTCGATCCTCAAGGCCGGTGGCCCTGCTTCGAGCGCAGGCAGGCGATCGAGCAGCCATAGGTTAGCGAAGGCCGGTGACACGCTGATCTTGACGAGCCGCGGTGCCGCGCGGGTACGCCATTGGTCGGTGGCGCCGTCGATGATCGAGAACGCCTGCTCGATGCGCCCGAGCAAGATCTGGCCATCGGGCGTCAGCCGCACGCCACGCCCATGCCGCTCGAACAGTGCGTAGCCGAGCCAGTTCTCGACGGCCTGGACGCGGCGGCTGATGGCGCCGTGCGTGACGCCGGTCGCTTCGGCCGCTGCACTGAACGAGCCTTCGCGGGCGACGGTGCAGACCGTCTCGAGGCTGGCCAGCGGCGGGCGGGCCGTCAATGGGGTGTGCGCCATGATCACATCTCGCTATCGATTTGTGCGCTAGCTTAACAGCCGCAAAATCCGCACGATAGCGGATATGAATACCTCCCTGACATCTCGTTCCTCGACGTTCCCGTTGCTTGCCGCAGGGGCCGTCGCTTTTACCGTACTTTCGTGGGCCAGCGCGTTTCCCTTCATCCGCATCGGATTGCAAGGCCTTGCGCCGCTGCAATTGGGCGCCGCCCGCTTTGCGACCGCCGCGTTGCTTGTCCTGGCGTGGATCGTCTATGCGCGGCCCAAGCCGCCTTCGCTACGCGATGCGGTCCGCTTCGGGCTGTGCGGTCTGTTCGGCATCGCCATCTACAACGCGCTGCTCAACACAGGCGAGAAGACGGTTGCCGCCGGCGCCGCAAGCTTCATCGTCAATACGCTGCCGATCTTCACGGCGTTGTTCGCGACGGTGTTTCTGCGCGAGAAATTCAATCGCTGGGGCTGGCTCGGATCGCTGTTCAGTTTCGCGGGGATCGGTGTGATCGCCTATGCGCAGCCGGGCGGCTTGATGCCGGGAGCAGGGGCGAGCTTGATCCTGCTGGCCGCGATCAGCTCGGCCACGTACTTCGTGCTGCAAAGGCCGTTGATCGCGGTGTACGGCCCGCTTCCTTGCACGGCCTATACCTTGCTGGCCGGCGCGTTGCTGCTTTCGCCGTGGCTGCCGGGTGCGCTCGCAGCACTGCCCGCCGCACCGCCGGCTACCGCGAAGGCCGTGCTGATGCTCGGCGTATTCCCGGCAGCGCTCGGTTATGCAACGTGGACTTACGCGCTCGGCTACTTCGGTGCGGCGCGCGCGGCCAACTTTCTGTATCTGACGCCGGCCATGGCCACCGTGCTGTCGATGCTGCTGACGGGCGAGCGTGTCCATGCGGAGACGGTGACGGGCGGGCTCATGGTGGTCGCCGGTGTGGCGTTCGTGGCGTGGCGTGGGCGGCGCTGAGCGAGCGGCGGCCCACGCATGCAGTTATGCAGTCAGGACTCAATCGGCGGCGGATGAGGCGGCTTGGGGTGCCGAGCCCGCGCCCAGACGTTGAAGCACGAGGACGATGGCCATCGCGGCAAGGATCGTCAGCGAGGCCGAGACGCGATCGAGTGCGAGGCCGCCTTGCGCGTGGGCCTTGGTCAGCGTATCGCCGAGCGTGGCGCCAAGCGGACGCGTGATGACATAGGCGGACCAGAACAGCACGCTCATCGGGACGCGCTTGCTCCAGCGCCACGTAACGGCGACGATCGCCAGCAGGCCGGCGAACACCAGCGCGCCACCCTCGAAGCCGAGGCCCGCCGAGTCGGCCGCAAAATCGCCGAGCGCCGTGCCGAGCGTGTTCGATACCAGAATGGCGACCCAGTAGAACACCTCGTCTTTGGGCCGCGCGATATGCGCGTATTCGATGCGGCCACACACACGCCGCCACGCGAACAGGATCGCCAGCACGGCGAGCAGCAGCGCGGCCGACGACGCCACGTAGCCAAGGCCGACGGTGCGGTCGAGGAAGTCGGACAGCGTCGTGCCGACCGTCGTCGTCGCGATCACGACGCACCAATACACGGGTGCACGATAGCGATCGGCGCGCACCTGCAGCGTCAACGTGACGGCGAAGAACGCCAGGAAGATCAGCGTGGCGACGGCATAGCCGAGGTTGAACGTCATCGATAGCGCGTCGCCGCCGGTTTCGCCGACCGTCGTCGCGAGGATCTTGGCGAGCCAGAACGTTGCTGTGACGGCGGGTACCTTACTGAGTAATGTGTCGTGCTGGAAAGCGATGTCCGTGCGGGTCGTCATCGTGAGTCCTCCGTAACTGAAACTGAAACCGAAGCCTGCTTATCGGGAAGCAAGGAGAGATACAAAGCCGCCAGTGTGCCCGCATCAAGCTTAAGAATCCCTTATGCGGCTGCATGGCTGCGGTTCGTGTGTCCGGAACTGCGGCGTATCGAAGCACAAGAGGGCGACGTTTGCGTGGCATAATCGCGCCTCGTTTACATCAGACCGTTTTACGTCGGCATCGGCATGGTGCGTCTTCGCCTCGAGAGAATCGGCTGTCTGCTCGGATTGCTTGCAATCCTGATGGCGACGCTCGCGCCGACGATTTCGCAGGCCATGGCGGCGCGAACGCGTGTCGATGCGCTGGCCGCTACCTATTGCTCGGCCCAGCAGAGCGGCACCGCCGATGGCACGGGCAACCGGTCGTCGACCGACGGTGCGCTCGCCCATCTGCAGGCGTGCGGCTACTGCCATCTGTTCGCGCACGCGCCAGTACTTCCTACCCCTGAGCTGTCCTTCGATGCCGTCGTCTGGGTCATTCAAGCGCGCGTGACGGCGCGCTACGAAAGCCTGCGACGTGTCGCGCCGCTCACTGCCGCGCGACCTCGCGCTCCCCCTTTCCTCGCTTGACGCACTTCGACTGCTAGCGACGCCTTCAACGCGTCGCGGTGGTGCTTGCTCGCGCGCAGGCACGATCTGTGTGCGTGTTCGTGCGCGCAGGTGCGGTCGACGATCCATCGCCGATTCGATCGGCACCCTCCATTCTTTCAACGATTCGTTTGTTTGCTATGACTACGTCTATGAAAAACGCTCTGTTCGTTCGCGGCGCGCTGGCCGCGTTGTTGGTCGCAGTGGCTCCGCTCGCGTTGTCGCATGCGTTGCCGAAAGTGCAACAACCTGCTTCGGGGGCTACGGTGGCCGAAGCGCCACACGAGGTGTCGATCGAGTTCGGCGAGGCGCTCGAGCCCGCATTCAGCTCGATCGCCGTGGCCGATGCCAACGGCAAGTCCGTGCTCGAGGGGCAATCGGCCGTCGATGGCGGCGATGCCAAGAAGATGCACGCGGCGCTGTCGAAGCTCGCGCCGGGGACTTACACGGTGACGTGGACAGCCGTCGCCAGCGATGGCCACCGCACGCAAGGGCATTACAGCTTCACGGTGAAGTAAGGGCGCATCGACGTGACAAGGGTGCGCGCGACGGTTACGGCATGGCGTGAGCGACGAGGGGCATGATGCGTCGTCGTCACGCTACGTGTGCCGCATGGACGGGCCTGATCGCGATCTGGCTCGCCATCGTCGCACCCATCGTCACCCAATGGCTGGCCTCACAAGAAGAGGCGGGCGCGACCTTCACTGCCACGCTGTGCTCGGCGCGCCCGCTCGACGCTCGCAATAGCCCCGACCGCGCCACGTCATCGCCACCTTCGCATCACGCGAAATCTTGTGGCTACTGCAATCTGCTCGCGCATCATCCGCCGCTCACACACGCGATATGGGCGGACTGGGCGGTTTTGCATGCAGACGTGCCAAGAGCGCACCGGGCTGCCTCTACCGTGCGCGTATCGGTGCGATTCGCGCTGGCTTGCCCGCGCGGGCCACCGCACATGGTTTCCTGATCGTTGCTTCGCGCTGCCGTTGTGGGCAGCGCCTGACTGACTCTCCAACCTGGAAACCGACATGCACACTCCCTTTCTCGGGCGCGGGCACGGCTGCGGCCGTCTCACGCTTATCGCAGCCATCACGCTGATCGCCGGCGTTGCCACCTCGTTGTGCGCTCATGCGCATATCACCGCTCAACCGAACGAAGGTGCAGCGGGCAGCTACTTCGAAACGGCGCTCAAGGTGCCGCACGGCTGCGATGGTTCACCGACCGTCGCGCTGCGCGTCGCGATGCCCGACGGCGTGACGTCCGTCAAGCCGCAAATGAAGCCGGGCTGGCACGTGGACATCGAACGGCGTCCGCTCGATCCGCCGCTCAAAGGCGAGCATGGCACGACGATCGCCGAAGTCGTGACGGCCGTGCAATGGAGCGGCAATTCGCTGCCCGACAGCCAGTACGACACGTTCGGCATCGTGATGAAGCTGCCCGACGAAGCGGGCAAGACGCTCTATTTCCCTGTCGTGCAGACCTGCGAGAGTGGCCGTCGCGAATGGACCGACATTCCGGCCGAAGGGCAGAGCTGGCACGCCGTGCACAGCCCCGCGCCGTTCGTCCGCGTCGCGTCTGGCGCGGCGCACGCGCACTGACCTGCATTCGCTACAGGGCGGTCAAGCATCACAGAAGTGCAACCGCCCGAACAAGAACAAAAGCAAGAGGATTTGAAGACCATGTTTGAACTGACTACGCGCCGGCGTGCGCTGTCGGGTGTCGCGGCATTGCTGGCGACGCATACATTCGCGCAGGCCGCCGAGAGCGCGCCGGCAACAGCCGCTGTATCGGCATCCACATCGACATCGACGCTGGCGTTACGCGAAACCACGCTGCCGCCCGTGATCGTCAACGGCGCGAGTGCGAACTCGCTGACGTCGCAGCCGGCGACGACGCGCAAGCGGGTGCTCGACGAGACGGTCGGCTCGGTCGGCTTCGTCGACAGCGAGAGCTACGCAAACACGTATGCCTTTACGCTGCGCGACGTGTTGAAGAATGTGCCCGGTGTGTTCGCGCAGAGCCGCTACGGGCAGGAGATGCGTTTGTCGATTCGCGGCTCGGGGATAGCGCGTTCGTATCACACGCGCGGGCTCGAGATCCTGCAAGACGGCATCCCGACGAATCTGGCCGATGGCAGCGGCGACTACTACCAGATCGATCCGCTCGCGCTCAATGCGGCCGAAGTCTACAAGGGCGGCAACGGTCTTGCGTATGGCTCGGCAACGCTCGGCGGCGCGATCGACTTCATCACGCCGACGGCCTATACGGCAATCGCGCCGAACGTCGTGCGTCTCGAAGGCGGCAGCTATGGAACGGTGCGTACCAGTGCCCAGTTCTCGCGTGTGGTGGGGCCGCTCGATTTCATCGGTACGTTCACCGTCGACCATAACGATGGTTTCCGCCAACATGAGCGCGGGCAATACGAGCAATTCAACGCGAACGTCGGCTATCGGTTCAGCCCGCGCGTGGAGACGCGCTTCTACCTCGGCGCCTATATCGTCGATCAGCAATTGCCGGGCACGCTGTCGCTCTACGACGCCTTGCACAATCCGACCAAGGCCGCCGCAAGCGCGCTCGCGGGCGATCAGGCGCGCAATACGCGCACCGAACGCATCGCGAATCGCACGACGGTCAAGCTCGACGTCGGCCAGCTCGACTTCAGCACGTGGGCGATTCACAAGAGCTTGTATCACCCGATCTTTCAAGTCATCGATCAGGATGGCTGGACGTACGGCTTCGCGCCGCGCTATACGGCCACGCTGTCGCTTGGTGGCATGCGCGACGACGTGATCGCGGGCGCGCGTTTTTTCGGCGGTAACACGGCGAATCGCCAATACGTGAACGTGGCCGGCAATCGTGGCGCGCAAACGCTCGATTCGACGCAAAGCGCCTACAACTACGAGGCGTATGTCGAGAGTCGCCTGTTCTTCCTGCCGACGGTCGCGTTGATGACGGGCCTCAAGGCATTGCGCGACGTGCGCGAGTATGTCGATCACGGCGGGCTGGTGGCCGATCCGCAGTACAAGTCGACGAGCGCGACCTACAGCGGCCTCGATCCGAAGGCGGGGCTGATGTGGCAGCCGAGCCGCGACATCCAGGCGTTCGTCGACATCACGCGCAGCCAGGACGTGCCCGACTTCGGCGACCTGAACCAAACGTTTTCGAACACGATGCGCTTCGTGCCGTTGCGTTCGCAGCATGCATGGACGCTCGAAATCGGCACGCGCGGCAGCCGCGACCGTATGAGCTGGGACGTGACGGCCTATCGCTCGCTCGTGCGCGATCAGCTGTTGCAGTACACGACGAACCCCGACGTTCCGGCCTCGACGTTCAACGCGAACAAGACCGTGCTGCAAGGCATCGAGGCATCGGCATCGGTCGATCTGATGCGCGACATTGCGCGTGCCGGCGCCGGCGACAAGCTCACCTTCTCGGCACTGTGGAACTACAGCGATTTTCGCTTCAAGGACGATCCGCAATACGGCAACAACCGTATTGCAGGCGTGCCCGTGAACGTGTTGCGTGCCGCGCTTGGCTATTCGCAGCCGAACGGCTTTCATGTCAGCGCCAGTGTCGATTGGGTGCCGGCTGGCGCGTGGGCCGACGACGCCAATACATTGCGCGTGCCCGGCTACACGTTGCTCGGCTTGCAGGCCGGCATCGATCTGCGCAACGGCCTGTCGCTGTTCGTCGATGCGCGCAATCTGACGAACAAGCGCTACGTCAGCGACATCAGTACCGTCGCCAACGCACGCACGGTCAGCAACACGGCCATCTTCTATCCCGGTGAGGGACGCAGCGTATTCGCAGGCATGCGCTACGCGTTCTGAGGCTGAGCGGACGACGCGCGCCGTGGGCGTGTCCGACGACGCGCGTGAGGGTGTAGTCCGTAGTCCGCGGCGCCGCACGTCGGAAAAGACGGCGCCGCGCGGCGCTCAACGCGGCAGAACGCGCTTGCGTGGATCGACACAGCGGCGCGGGTCGACGGGTTCCGGCGCGTGATGATGCTTGGGGGCCGGCTGCGCAGCCAGCAGATGGTCGGCGAGCTTCGCGATCTCGAGCAGCAATTGCATGCCGTCGGGCCCCGCTACGTGCGGGACGCCCGGCTCGTGCGCCATCTTCAATCCTTCGACTGCCAGCTCGGCGACGGGCTCGAGGACCGAGGCCGTGCGATGCGCATGGCCTCGGCCTGGGTGGGGTTTCGGTTTGCGGTTCTCTTCCATCAAGGCGTCTCCGACAAGCGAACTGAAATTGACTGTGTTGCGTATCGACACTATCATACGAAATCAAATCGATGCCCATCGTAACATATATGACGCGTAGCCTTGGCAAACCGAGGAGTGATCTGATCGACCTGCTGAAGTCGCGGGTCGGGCAGATGGTCGCCCGTCGCATCGACGAAGCGTATGGCGTGACGCCTTCACCGGAGGAGCGGCGTCGGCTTCAGCGCAGGGCCGCGCGGATGGTGGCGCTCGTGCGCGAGATGAATCGCGACCAGCTCGAGGCGTGCGACCCGGAGCTGGACCGTTTCTTTGCTGCGATGCCGTTCGGCGACGCGATCGCCGTGGCGATCGAGATCGAATTCAAATGGCCGCATCACATCGACACGCTGCCCGAGGCGAGCCGGCGGCTGAACCTCGTCCGCAAGGCGGGGCAATACGCGACGTTGCTGAGCGAGGAGAAGATCGCGAGCATCTTCGAACGCGTCTCGCGCATGGAGCGGCGCTAGCATGCTCTATCTGCCGCTGCCCCCCGTGCCCGAGCAGACGTTCGATTACTGCGTCGCGCTGGCTGAAGAGAAGTATCAGGTGCCTGCATGCATCCTGCGCGCCGTGCACGAGATCGAATCGGGCGGCGATCTGCGGCCCGGCCTCGTGCATCCGAACAGCAACGGTACGAAGGACTACGGTGTCACGCAGATCAATACCGTGTGGGCCAACTACTTCCAACGCAAATTCGGCATCCCGGCCACGGCGCTGGCCGATAACGCGTGCCTTGCCGTGAACGGCTCGGCCTACATCATTCGTTATGAAATCAATGCGACCGGCAGCCTCTGGGCCGGCGTCGGCAACTATCACAGCCGGACGCCGGGCGAGCACGATCGCTATGTGTGGCGCGTGGCACGCGCCGTCGGGAGGTACGGATGCCAGATCAAGTGAACGAGCGCGGTGGCTCGCCGATGTTCCTGCTGGGCATACTCGCGTTCGTGGCCGCCCTTGTGGCGCTGTGGCATCTGAAGCATGAGGCCATCTCTCGAAGCCTGCTGATCTGGAAGGCCTACGAAGTGTGGCCGGCTGCGCATCTGTCGAGCACGGCCGATGCGCTGCGCGCGCGGCTCGGCATCTATTACCGCTACGCACGCGTGCTCACGCTTTGGGAGCTCGTCGTCGTCGGCTGGCAAATCGGCGCGTTCTATTTGTTCATTCCCGTAGGCTTCGCGGCGTGGGTCGCCTATGGCGCCTGGCGTCATCCGATGGTGCGTGCGATGCGTGTGCATACGATCCAGTCGCTGCTCGAAGCGCAAAGCCGCAGCTTCTCGGCCGTCGCCCCCGTGCTGCGGCGCGATTTGTCGAACGACCGCTCGCGCGAGTGGGCGTCGTCGGTGCATCCCGAAGAGTGGGTGGCGCAGCAAGGGTTGATCGTGAGCGGCAGGCTCGACGTCGAACGCACGCGCGAGTTGCTCGTGCAGCAGCTGGGCAAGCCGATTGCGTCGTTTGCCGAGATGAGCGACGCGGAACGCGCGCTGTTCGCAGTCTTCGGCTTGCGCGTGTTCTTCAAGGACACCGATGCGTCGAAAACGCTCGTCGACACCTTGAACTACAGCGCGATCAATGCTCAGTCGCGGCCCGACCTCACGCTCGCGAAAGCTGCGTTCGAGCGTTGCGCGAGTTCCGATGCCGCACGCCGCTGGCTGCGCAAGCATCCGTATCCGCGCACGCTGTTGATGGCGCTCTTGATCGAGGCGCGGCAAATGGGCGTGCTGCCATCGTCGAATTTCATCTGGCTCAAGCCGCTCGATCGTGCGCTCTGGTATCCGCTCAACACGGCAGGACGCAAGGTGCCGTTCATCGAGTCGGCCGGGGTGTTCAACCAGATGCAAGCCGAGGAAGTGGCGTGGGACAACGACTGCCAGCTGATGGCGCCGCATGTCGAAGACGCCATCGTGGGGCTCAAAAAGTATCTCGAGGAAACAGGGATTCTCGAAGGCGAATCCGTCTCGTAGCGTTCGATGAGGAAGACATCTATGAAGCTCAAGTTTGAAAGCAACCGGCCGCAAGCCCGGGACATCGTGCTCGTCGAGCCGGATGGCACCGTCTACACGTCGTTTGGCAAGAGCGGTTATCTGAACGCGGCCACGCGCACGCGCTTCGCGAGTGGACAGGCGGCCGCCACCGGGGCGTTCTCCATCTCGTCGGGCGAAGCGCCGCCTGATGGCGAGCCGGTCGAGCGTGGCACGGCCAATCACGGCCTCGTGTTCGTCAGCGAAGTAGACGGCCAGGAGAAGGTTGCGTTGATCGAGCGCTTTGCGACCGAGCAGGATGCGCGCCATGCCTTGATGCTCGTGCAGTCCGCGTTGCGGCGGTATGTGCTGAGCCGCCGCTATGGCCGCGTCTGGCGCGTGTTGCTGCGCGGTGTGGGCGTGCCTTTTGTCACGCTGCTGGTCACGATGGCGCTCGTGCGCTACCTCGATTCGCACAACGGCTCGATCGAAGCGCTCAACACGTTGCTGCACACTGCTCAGGCCAATCCGCAAGCCGGCCTGCTGCCTGGTATCCAGCCGCCTCCCGGCAGCGCACCGGCCGTGTTGCCGCCCGCGCGCGCCGACGTGCCTGCGCTCTCCGCGCAACCCGCGCCGACGCCAGCGTTCGCGCCTGCATTCGCGTCGGCATCGGGATCGGATGCTTCGTCGCCGGAAGCATCGGCGTTCGCGCATGCACCGGCCGTCACGCGCGCCATGACGTCGATTCATTTCGGCCTCGAGAATCAGCCGCCCGGGAAGACGCTGTATGTCTATTCGGATCCGAATTGCCCCGCCTGCAGGCGCTTCGAGTCGCACATCGACGATCTGTCGAAGGATTTCTCGGTCTATGTGTTTCCGGTAGCGTATCAGGACGGCTCGGCTAAGGTCGCGGCACAAATCCTGTGTGCGCAGGACCGCAAGCAGAAGTGGATCGACACGATGACGCACGCGAAATCCGGTGACGTCGCGGCAGGCAACGACTGCGTGCAGGCCTATAGCGGCATCAAGGCCAACATGGAGTCGTTCGATGCGCTCGGTTTCACGTCGACGCCGCGCATCGTCAGCGGGACGGGCTACGTGTTCGCGCCGGGCGCCACGGCGAACGCGATCCGCATTCAGACGGCTGCGCAATAACCGCGTATGGCGCAAAAGTACGGCACTTCGCGCTGGCAGGAGATCGATCAGCAGCGCATCACGCTCGATCCGCGTACGCTGACCGAGCGTTTCAGCGCGTGGCTCAAGGGGCCGCGCAACTATGCGAAGTTTCAGATCTCGATGGCGGTGGCCGCCTGCGTGCTGGCGTTCGCGTGGTTGCCGATCACGTTTGCCATGGTCATGGCGCATCTGTGGTTCAAGCTGCAGCGCCATACGTTGCCGATGCGCTATCCGAAGGACCTCGGCGGCATCGATCCATCACTCGACGTCGAGAAGCCCAACCCCAACGGCAAGGGCGAAATCGTCGAACGCCGGCCCGCCGACGGCATCCTGTATCTGGGCAATCAGCGCTCGCCCGATCGCACCGATCATCTGCAAGAGCTGTGGGCCACCAACGACGATGCACGGACGCACATGCTGCTGATGGGCACGACGGGCTCGGGCAAGACCGTCACGCTGCTGTCGTTGTGCTTCAATGCGCTGAGCTGGGGCTCGGGCTTCTTCTATTCCGACGGCAAGGCCGACTCGAGCCTGCATGCCGCCGTCTGGGCATTGTGCCGCCGCGTGGGGCGCGAGGACGACTACCTCGTGCTGAACTTCATGACGGGCGGGGCGGATCCGTACAAGCAACGCAAGTCGACGGAGAAGTCGTCGAACGGCACGAATCCCTGGTACGAGGGCGGGCCCGACTTCCTGTCGCAGCTGTCGTCGGCACTGCTGCCCAAGGCAAGCGGCGACGGCGCACAGTGGCAGCAAAAGGCCGTCAACATGATGGATGCGCTGATCCGTACGCTGTGCTATGAGCGTGCCGTCGGCAACATCACGCTGTCGATCGGCGTGATTCGCGAGTATCTATCGCTGCCCAACCTCGTGAAGCTGTACCTGAAGGGCAAGCGTGGCGAGATCCCCGAATTCGCTTTCCTGCCGATCAAGGCCTATCTCGAAACAGGCTTGCCGGGCTTCCGGCCCGAGTATGCCGAGAAACCGGAGAAGTGGGATCAAACGGTATGGGACCAGCATGGCTATCTGACGGGCCAGTATGCGCGGACGCTGTCGATGCTGATGGACACATACGGAGCCATCTTCAAGGACAAGTACTCCGAAGTCGACATGATGGACGTGCTGCTGAACCGGCGCGTGCTCGTCGTCATGATTCCGACGCTCGAGAAGTCCTCGCAGGAGGCGGCCAACCTCGGCAAGCTGATCGTCTCGAGCATCCGCCTGATGATGGCGATGAATCTGGGCCACAAGCTCGAAGGGACCTACGCGGACATCATCGATACCAAAGCGACGAAGTCGCCGGCGCCGTACATCATCACGATGGACGAACTCGGCTACTACTTCGCCGAGGGCATTGCCTTGATGTTCGCGCAGGCACGCAGTCTCGGCTTCATGATGATCGCGGCGGGGCAGGACATCGCCGCGATGGCCAAGGGCGACAACAAGGAAGAAGTCGATTCGATGATCGCCAACACGAAGATCAAGTATTCGTTGGCGCTCGAAGATCCCGACAAGACGCTCGAGGTGTTTCGCAAGGTGGCGGGCGAGTCGATCTCGGTGGAGGTCGGCTCGTTCGAAGGCTCGGTCAATCACTTCACGTCGGCGCACTATCGTCGCAATATGACGGGCTCGATCCAGCGCCGCGACCGCATCGACCTGCAGGAACTGAAGGCGCTGAAGGAAATGGAAGGGGTACTGATCTTCAAGGATCAGGTGACGCGCGCACGCAGCTTCACGTGGTTTCATTCGGTGCAGAAGACGAAGCTGCCGTTTCGCTTGAACCGCTTCCTGCAGGTGGACCGTCCCGCGCGCGTGACGCTGGGGGACAAGCTTCGGAAGATCGAAGGCACCGGCAAGCGCACGGGCGCGGGCGATCGCATTGCCAAGTCGATTCGGCTCGGGCAGGCGCCGGCCTATCCCCCTACGCGCGATCCGATCCTCGATGCGATGCGCGCGACCTATCGCGACATCGAGACACACAACCCCACTGAAAACGCCGTCAATCGTGGCATCGCCTACTATGTGGCCGCGGTCGAAGCGATGCGCGCGCATCGTGCCGACGACTCGGGTCGTTATTGGCGGCCAGCCCAGGTTGCGCAAGCAGTGAACGAACAGGGGTTCGAGCGCGCGGACGAAAGCACGGCACCGGATGCGTCGTCACCGCAGCAGGAGAACAAGGAGATCGAGGCGCCACTGTCGCCACCACCGTCAACGCCGCCCTACGTCGCGGCGCCGCTCGAGACAGCCGACACGCTGTCGATAGCGGACGTGCCGCACGCGCTGGAGGAGTCTGGCGTGGCCGACACCGTTGACGTTTCAGAGCCGCCATCCGTGCCGGTGCCCGAGGTCGAGGAAGAGGATGTGCGCCCGACGATCGAGCGCAACCCGGTCTATTACCAGCCTCCGTTGTGCGAAAAGCCCGACGTGTCGGATCCTCAGCGGACGGTGATCGGCTTCACCGACAAGACGATCGAAGCGCTGGCGGAGGTGGAAGAGGCGTTGGGCCGCGACGATCCGCTGGCCTCGGTCAAGGCCATGGAGGCGCAGATCGCCTCACATCTGACCTGGACCCAGCCGGGCGTGCCGCTGACCGACGATGAGTGGGCACACCTGTTCGGCCGCATCGAGGCGACGATGGGCCGCCTGTCGAGCGAGGCGGCGCGATGATCGGACGCCGGGCCTTTTGCAAGGCGTTTGCGGCGGCCGCAGCGCTGGCGCCGACGCTCACGCCTGCGCGGGCCAGCGAAGAACTTGGCGCCGCGGAGGTGCCGACGCTGCTATGGGTGCGTCGCGGCACCGACGAAGCGCAGCTCGATTACTCGACCGAAGAGGGCTATCGCGCGATCGTCTGGATGTTGCGCGATGTGCGGGCTGGCATCGTCGGTACGCCGGACTGGCGGCTGCTGCAGCAATGGTCGTGGATGCAGGCCTGGCTCGCGGGCTATGGGCACCATGTGCGGTTCGACATTCATTCAGGGCTGCGTACCAAATCCACGAACACCTATTACGAAGGCGCACTGGCGTCGTATCACCTGCCCGACGAACGCATGGTGTTTCGCGCCGGCGACTTCAGCACGCCGTCGATTCCAAGCGAGTATATGGGGCGGCTCGCCTATCTTTCGCGCCAGGGCGGCGTCGGCTTCTATGCGCGTGATTTCATCCATACGGACGTCAGGGGGCGCGTGGTGGCATGGCGGTCACGGTAGAGGTCCGTATCGGTTATCGGCTCGGCCGGGCCGAGTAAAGCGACGGCAAATCGCGATGTGACGCATCTATCTTCGGTTATCCTTCCATTTCTCAGACGATTGCATGCGTGTTGCTGGACCAGGGAGTGTTCAAGTCCGTCGGTTGATGCGTATAATCCAGTCGATACATAATCCACAAGGGAGAACCGCATGGATTGGCGTGGAGCAGGAGAAACGTTTGCGTCGGGCGCAAGGTCTGCGTTCGGGGCGGGCGTCCACGGCAGTCGTTCGTGTCGTGCGAGGCAAGCACACACGGCCAATCGGGCGGCGCTGACACCATGACTCAAAAACCGAGCGGTAAAGGGCCCATTCTGGCGCTCGACCTCGAGAAATTTCGAGTGAAGTACGGTCTTTCCATTAGTTCAGCGTGCGAAATTTTCGGCTTGCAGCGAGCCAAATGGACTGCGTTACAGAAAACGCCGTCCGCCGTCCTGACCGACAACACCGTCTGCATCCTGCTCGATTTCTATGAGCGGAACCCGGGGACGATTCCGATTCGCCGCATCATCAACATCCGGCAGCACATGGTCGACCTCGGCTACGATCCCGACAACCCGACCGACAAAGCGCTGTTCGCCACCACGCATGGCCGTGAAAAGGCCGCCTCGTACCGGTGGGATGGCGGGCAGGGCGGGATCAGCAAGCCGGTCGAGCGGCTGATCGAAGCAACCGATCGTCTGCCGACCGAATCGGGCAGGAAGAAGCGGCAGATTCTCGAGAGCATCGCGCGCGAGGTCGCAGCGCGACAAGGCATCCGCGATCCGCTTTCGCGCGGCTCGTGGCGCAAGGACGACTGAGCGGGAGAGGCGATGATAAAGGCCAAGCGCCCTGGGATCGACGTGAGCGTCGTGCTGTTTTACAAGTCGGGCAGCATTCCCCCGCAACTGAATGTGCGGGACGTCACGCTTCCGTTGGCGCGGCGCATGCCGGGCTACATAACGGGCCTGTCGGGGCATCAGCGCATGGAAAGCATGATGTACGCGCGGCAGCATGCGGATGCCAAGCGGCTCGAGATGATCGTCATCGATCTGCTCGTCGGCTTCGAGTTGCCGCTCTATCCGAAGGTGCTGCCACCCGAGCTCGTCAAGGAGCACGACGTGCTGAACTTGTTCCGGGCTTCGAAAGAATTGATCGCCTGCATTGCCGACTACTGGCAGCAGTGGGTCGTCGAGGACGAGGGGCAGCGTGCGAAGGATCGCTACGAGTGGACCAAGCCTGCCGACTTCGTGGCCAGACGGCCCGATCTTCTGCCGCGTCTGTTCGAGCTCGAGGAGTTCGATCACATCCACGTGGTCACGCACCCGGTCATCACCGCCTATCACGACAAGCCGCTCACGGCGACGTCGTTCCGAATCGACCATCCGCTGATCGAGCGCGCCTCGGCACGCTTCCATCCCGACATCGAAGTGCTCGTTTAAAGCCCGGTATCGGCATTGGCGGGTAAGTCCCGCGATAGGCTCCACCGAACGCCCCGCGCATCGATCCGATGCGCGGGGCTTTTTTCATTCGTCCACCGCATACAAGCGGAAAACGGTCAAAACGGTCGGTACTTGCGTTCGTCGTTTTCAATACGTATGATACATGCGATACGAAATACACAGGGCACATTCGAACTGGCCGCGAACGGCTGAGGCAAGAAGCGAGGCACCGTATGGAAAACACTTTGCAGGCCGCGCGAGCGGACGGTGGGGCCCAATTCGACGGGCGCCGCATAGAGCTGACCGCGTCCGGGAAGGTCGTGGTCATGGCAGTCATCGCCGGCGCGGCGTTCGTCGGGTGGTCGGTTTATCAGCGCTACGGCGCTGCCGAGCCGGCTGCGGTGTCAGCGCGGCATGCGGTGCTCGCTCATGAGCAGCGTGCCGCCGCGCCGACGAATACGGCAGTCGTAGCTAGTGAGCCTGAGCACGCCGGCCCAAGTGCGAACACGAGCTCGCTGGCCAGCGCGAATGCGCCGTCGCTCGCGCAGATGACGCAGATGCTGCTGAAAGAGCGCGCCGATCACAACGTGCAGACGGCCGCATGGCGCACCGTCAACGATGCCAATCGTCAGCAGCTGGCGAATTTGGCGGCCAGCTTGCAATCGCTCGAGGCAAAGGTCGGAGCGTTGCAGCGGGCTGCGCAAGCTACGCCGGCCGCCCGCGTGCCACGCGAAGCAGTGGCCGAAGCGGCCGCGAGCGCAAAGAACCTGAGCAAGGCGGCGGACACCGCCAAAGCCGCGACCGATGTCGACGTGGGCTCGCTGCCGGTGGAGTCCGTGTCCGCGCAAGCGTTGGGCGTCGGTAGCTTCGGCAACGGCGTCGTCGAAATCGGCGGGCAGAAGTTGACCGCCGGTCAGCTGTTCCAGGCCGGCGAGACGATCGTCGCGATCGATCCGGTCAGCCGTTCGATCGTCACGAACCGGCGCATCCTCAACGTCACGAACTGAGATTGTCATGAGCGAACCGAGCTTCCTCGTACGCATCGCGCTCGGCGTGGGTCTGGCGCGCAGAACCGCGCCGGCGCTGCGTGCGCAGACCATCAATGAAGCGCCGCAGGTGCCGGCTCAAGAGAGCGCATCGCCACTGCGACGCACGCAGCCGAGCGCATCGGCTCAGGCACCGCAAGCGGCGCAAGCAGGCCAAGCCGCGCACGCGGCAAGCCGCCCGCAGCCTGCCGCGATGCCGTCACGCGCGGAGTCGAACGCGCATGCCGCGCCGCATGCACAAGCAGCCGCGACGCGCTCTGGCGCGCCGGCACACCATGTGCCGCTCAAAAGCGCCCCGCAGGTGTCCGACGGCGGCCCGTTGCGCGGCACCGAAACCGACATCGGCACCGTGATGCCTGCGGCCGCGCAGCTGAATGGCGACCTCGACATCGAAGAGAGCATCGTCTTGCAATGCGTCGTGCGCGGCAACGTCACGCAAGTCGGCGATCACCAGGTCGTCCTGTCGTCGACGGGCGGCATCCACGGCACGCTGCGCGCCCACACGGCTGTGATCGGCGGCACGGTGGAAGGTGACGTGTTCGCCGATCGCGTCGTCGTGCTCGAGACGGGCATCGTCAACGGCAACATCGAATACACGACGCTGGCGATCAAGGAGGGGGCGACGGTCAACGGTATGTTGACGCGCATCGTGCCCAATGTGGTCGCCGCCGCGGAAGGCGCGGCGGCCGAGCGCGTGCGCTTCGTCGAGCAACCTGGCTTGCGCGCCGTGGCCGGTGCGGGGCAGGAGCGGGTTGCATGACGAAGCCGCGCGGCAGGCCGAGCCGTGCGATGGTCGGTGTACTGGTCGGATGGAGCGTGCTTTGCATCGTGGCGTTACAGGTGCCGTTTCCGCACTTTCTGTTCTTTTGCGAGCACGTCGAGGCGATGTACCAGGGCCTGGCCGACGACGCGATCGTCTACCACGTGATGCAAACGTTTGTCGTGCTGATTTGGGCGGCTGGCGTGGGGTTGCTGGTGCTGGGTGGCTTGTTGGCCGGGAAAGTGAGCAAGCGTGCGAACAGTCATAGGCAATGAGGTCGAGCAGGGTGGCAATGAGCGAGGAATGTCGGAGTCAGTTCGCATGAATGGGAGAAACATGAAGATCTCGGCGATGAGTGGCGTCGAGATCTTTTTCGTCGTCCTGATCGTCTTGACGATCGCGATGCGCGTGCATGACCGGCTGCCCGCCTCGTCCGAGGAGATCGAGACGGTGCAGACGTTGGCGTCATCGAACGACGCAGCGAGGCTCGCCGTTGCCGCGAGTCTCTCGGCCGGATCGGTGAACAAAGGCGAGCTGAGGCAGTTGCGCGAGCAGGTCGCGGCGCTCGAAGCGCCGCGCAAGCGTGTCGACGAGCAAGCGCAGCAACGCACGTGGCACCGCTTGCTCATCGAGCGTCGCTTCGTATGGATCGTCGGAGCGATCGGTGGCCTGTCTGCGCTGGCCGTCGTGTCGTGGCGAAGCGCACGCGAGGCGACGACGCGCAAGCGGGCGGATTGACGCGCATTACACACAGAGGCTTAGACATGGCATTGGACGAGAACATCGAGGCAGTCCGCGACTTGCAGAACTCAGGCAACCACGTGGCTCGCTTGCTCGGTTATATGAGCATCGGCGTAGTGCCGAGCCGCGAAAACATGGCAAACGCGCAGCAATGGCTCGTGTCGGCATCCGACAGGCTCGAGCCGATCTTGAAGGAAGCGGAAGCCAACAGGGTGTCGCAGCCCTCGCGGCCCAGTTTCAAGGGATGACGGCGCTTCACGCGTCCTGCCCGTTTCTACGGAGAGAGCATTCGATGACGATGCACAACGTTAAGTGGTGGCTGTGTGTATCCGCGCTTGCCGCGACGGTTGCACAACCTGTGATGGCAGCCTGCACGATGGAGGCGCAGATGCAGAACGCTCAGCAGGCGGAGCAGTCGCGTCGGCTCAACAACATCAACCTGCGCATGCAGACACTGTCGATGCTGAACCAGCTCGAGACTACCTGCCTGCAGGGCTTTCAAGCGATCCCGACGCAGTACATCGGCAACAGCACGATTGCGATGGCTGCGCTGAACAAGATCGAGGAGGCCGCGTGCCAGTCCCTGGCGAACCAGGCGCGCAACACGGCGCAATCGGCGCTCACGGCCGCGCAAGCCCAGGTTCAGCAGCAGATCGACGGCATCGTGCAGGGCATCACCAAGTCGACGGGGAGCACGGGCATGCTGTCCGGGAATGTCGCGCAGAGCACGGGCGGCAGCGGTGACGGTGCGTGGTCGAAGATCGTGAACAAGTGGACGGGGTTGTTCCAATGAAGAAGACCGTTTCATGGTTGGCCATGCTCGTCATGGCATTGGGGATGTCGGCCAGTACGAGTGCGTACGCGCTATGTGACGGTTGCGTGGTGGCCGCCGTGCAAGCCGCCGCGCTCGAAATCACAGGGGCGATCACCGCGCTCGGGACCACGCTGCAGACGGCGTTGATGGAGATCGACAGCGACATCGGCGCGATCGGCGCGAAGCAATCGGGCAGTAGCGTGATGGCGGCCAACACCCAGCGCGAAATGACGGCCCAGACGCAACAGCAACACGAAATCGACACGACGATGCAGGACACGGAGCTGCCGCTCGATCCGTGTGCGACTTCGGGAAGCAACTACGCGTTGCAGGCCGTACATAGCGTGAACACCACCGCATCGAACTATCGGCCGGGCGGCAACGCGCCGGTGTCGAGCAAGCCGTTGTCGACTGCGCTCAATAACGTGGCGCCTTCGGCGGAGGCGTCGCGGCGAGCATCGACGACGATCCATGAGGCCAACTATTGCAATGCCAATGAAGTCCTGCTCGGCTACCCGGGATGCTCGAGTTCGTCGATGCCCGATGGCGACGCCAACGCCGATTCGCTGTATAGCGGAGCGGGTCAGCCGGGCAAGGACGTCGACCTGACGTTCACGACGCAGGAAATCGAGGCCGCGCGTGCCTACGCACGCATGTCGATCGACCCCGAACCGCCGCAGTATGTCACGAAGGCCGAGGCCAATACGGAAGTCGGAAAGCTCTACATCGCGATGCAGAAAGCGTATCAGGCCAACATTTCGTCGGCGCAGAGCACGCTGAACAACATGATTGCGTCACGTGCGCCATTCCCGGGCAGCGATCAGCTGATCCGCGACATCAATTCGTCGTCCGACTCGGCAGCGCAGTACTTCAATGCGAATGCGTCGCCTGCGGCAAAGAGCTCCGGCAAGATGAGTCTGGCGGAGCTCGAAGACTTCGAAGCCGGCCGACGTTGGCGTAACCCGTATTGGCAGATCGAGATGGGCGCTGTCGCCGATCCGACCAAGCTGGCGCGTGAGCAGCTCTATACGACGGCGTTCATGGCAGACATGGCGTATCAGAACCTCCAGCGTTCGCAGCACATCGAGGTCTTGATGAGTCAGATCCTTGCCGTGCTCGAGCGTACCGGAGAGCGTCCCGCACTCGAAGCTCAACTGCAGCGCGTGCACGCCACCAATGCACATTGAGACGTGTGGACATTGCGTTTGACTCTGTTCGAACGATAATGTATCGTATATATCATACGGAATCGAAAGCGCGTAACCGGGCGGTTCCGTATCGCGTTGGCGATTTAGGCGCCGCCCCCATTGGCGCCTTCCGCCAGCGGTTTTCGCCCTCGTTGCGCCGAATGTGCTGGCCGGGTTCTCGGCTCGCGCATTCGGCCTTTTTTTCGAATTGCGTCTGCCGCATCGTCGCGCGGACATTCGGGAGAACACGTCATGAGCGGTCAGCGCAATGACGGGGACGTCGCACAGCGGCGTCAGAAGAACGTGGTGTTCCGGCTCGAACTCGAAGACCAAGGACAGCGCCTCACCACGCTTTACGTGATCGACGGCGTGATCGTCTATAGCGGGCTCATTCAGCGGCTCGTTTGGGAACAGCGCCGCCTTTCGACAACCACATTTTCCGTGGGCGACATCGTCGAGCTCGGTGGCGATCGCGAGGACGGCCTCGTCCTGCGCTGTGCGGTCACGCACGTGGTACGCATCGAGCGGCTCCAGCCATACCGGGCGTGGCTCGACGAAGTCGATCGGCTCGCCCGCGAGCAATGGGGCGAGCCGCACTATACGGCGAAGTCGGGTGCGAACAGGCCCGGCGATTCGTGGATCGAAGCCTATCTCGATGGCTGCTCGCCGGCCGCGGCCTGGAGCGAAGAGGTGCGCGCCGCGCAAATGTGGAGCGGCCTGCCGACATTCTCCGATACCTGGCCCGTCACGGCCAGTCCGCTCGATATCTGTGTCTTGCCGGATGTGCTTTCCATGACCGGCTCTGACTATTCGGATACCTATCTAAATTTCAATCAACGGGATTGAAGAGGCTTCATGAAAGTACGTGCAATTGCCTTGTCGTTATTTGCTATGGGAGTGATGAGCATGACAGCTAGTGCGGTAGCGGCGCCTCGCGCCGAAGCGAGCAGTTCCCAGGTGTCTGCGCATGCGGACGCGCCAAAGCTCGATTGGACGATCAGGCGCGGTGTGATGGGGCTCACCGGGCCGACGATCAAGAAGGTCAGCTTTAGTCCCGACAGTCGCTATCTGGCAATCGTCGAGAGTCCGAGCTGGCTCGAAACCGATATTTCGGTGTGGGACCTCGAGCAGCACAAGGAGCAAGCGCACATCCATTGCCCCTTCAATTACGCCGATTCGCTCGACGACGATCTGCTCTGGATACATGACGGCAAGGTGATCACGTTCGGCGCGAAGAAGCAATGGAATCCGATGACGGGCGAAGCATTGCACGATAACCCCGCGATCGGCCGCAGTGCGCGCTTGAACAAGGATCGCACGAAGATGCTGACGATCGTGGGCGCGATCGGCGAGCCCACGACGATCCACGTGTACGACACGAGGACGTGGGCATTGCAGAAGATCGAACTCGACGGCCTCGAATCGTCGGTCGCGTCGTGGACAGCCGACGACAAGATTCTCGTGAGCGTGAGCGTCGTGCCGGCATCGCATGGCAAGACGATCGATGGTCGCGTCATCGACTGGTACGACTCGGCGGTCCGCTTGATCGATCCGAGCGGCAAGTCGCCGACCAAGGCGGTGTGGTTCCCGCCGACGAAGATGAGCGATCAGGACTTGGCCCACTCGTTCCCCATTGGTGCGCGGACGAAGACCAACTTTGCCACCAACGAAGTCGTCCTGGAGTCTGGCGAAATCGTCGATGCGGCCACGCTGGCGATTCGCCGCTACCACTCGTTCGATCCGACTGACGACGCGCCGGGATCGTTCGGGTACGCGTTCAGCCCGGACGGTAAGCGGATCTATCTGAAGGGTTCGACCTTCGTCGAAAAGCGCAAGACGATCGACAACACCATAGTCGATACGGCTTCGGGCAAGCCGCTTGTGCAGTTTTCGGGAGCACTGGACGGGGTCGCGGATCTCGACGCGAGCCCCGACGGCAAGACGCTGGCAATCGGCAGCGAGCACTCGGTGCTCATCTACCGCCTCCGATAACCAATAACAACGTTGGAGCCATTTCATGACACAGGCCGCGCCTTCGGCGACGACTAGAGACTTGATCACGGCAGCCGTCGCATCCTACGAGAAACCTGAGGATCGCGCCGTGATGGGCGCTCAGTGGGAGCAGATTCCACTTAACAAGATTCTGAAAGACAACCCTTCTTTGGAGAAGAAATTCGACCGAGTCGGTTTTCATGGACAAGTCAACGTCAACATGAATACCGGCGAGATCATCATTGCCGATCGCGGTACCGCCAATGCGAAAAATTTGTACACCGATGCTCAGCTCGCGCTTCACCTGTCCACGAACGCACAGCCATTGGCCGACGAGTTTGCTCGACTGAGCTTGAAGGCGGCCGAGGAGAAGCTTGCCACGAGAGGCGTGAAGCCCAGTGCCGTCTATGTGACGGGGCATTCGCTCGGTGGCTACGAGTCGCAAGGGCAAACCGTCATGCTGAGTACTGCCAAGGATGAAGCAGGGAAGCCGCTTTTACCGGCCGACGTGAAGCTCGTTAATCTGTCGATCGATGCACCCGGTATTGCACGGCTGGCTGACAAGGGCGACAGTTCACGTTATTCGAGCTACAACCTTTCGGCTCAGGCCGACGGCGTGCATCTGGCCGGCGGAAGTCACCTGAAGGGCACGCAAGAGTTCACCGTGCCTGTCGGCCCGACCGTGGCCTCGACGGCGGGCCTGGTGGGGGCCGGAGTGGCGGTAACAGTGGCGACCGATGGCGCTGGTGCATCGGCCGGTGCGGGGCTCATCAAGAAGGGCGTCCAAAACGAGTTGCAGGCGCACTCGAGCAAGATGGTGATGGACTTCGTCAACAAGACTGCCTTGTCCGATCAGATCGTGGTCGATCTCGGGCGTGTACCGAAGGATCAGGTGCAGGCGATGATGAAGCAGCCGCGTGTGCAGGCGCCTGAGCCCGTTGCGCCTGCCTGCGTGGCGCCTGCGGCAGCGGCTCCTGCTGCTGCGCAAGCTCAGGCTCAACCGCATGCCAGCGTCGTGACGAACGCGACGGCTCACGAAGCCGCGGCAACGAAGCACGAGGCGTCGCATACGGCTACGGAGCAGCATAAGGCGGCAGGTGCTCATGAAAGTGCGCGCACGCATGCTGCCGAGCATGAAGAGCATCATCACCATCAGCAGCACCACCATCACGGCCATGCACATCAGCACGAGCATGAACAAGCGCATTCGCAGGAGCAAGCGCATGAGCATGGCCACGGTGATTCGGATCACGAAGCACATCATCATGAAGCGGACCACGAACAGCACCAGCACGATGGTCACAATGTGTACGGCTTTGATGGGAACGGCAGCATGAGTCCCGATTTGGCGGGGGGCGGCGATGCCCAGCACTCGGCGTATGTCGAACGCTGGCTCGAGGATCGCGGCTATGAGCCCCGGGCGCGCGTGGCGCCGAAGATGGCTTGATGAGGGCTTGATCGTTTCTGGCTGTACCCGAACCCTCTCTGTATCGAGTACGGAGAGGGTTCGCAATCTAGGCCGCGTCTACTTCTGGCAATGCCAATAGGCGATACCGGGCCAAGTCAGCCGGCAACCGGTCATAAACCAGCCTCCGCCCGACCGGTAAATGTAGTTCCACTCGTCCTGCCCCATCCCGTTGATGCCGCTGATAGAGCAGGTCTTCCAGCTGGAGTCGGCGATCTGCTCGGTGAGACATCCATTCTCAGGCGGATTAAACGAACCGTTTATGAGTGAGGAGAAGCTGTTCGCTGCCGTCCACACACCTGATTGGCAAAACAGCGGGCCTGTGCCTGAGTTGCCGATCGCACCAGATGGCTGGCACGGCTGGCCCTCCGTTGCGCTACCGTTCGGTTCGACGTAGCTTGCGTTGACGTTGCCGAGCGCTGTGACGTTTCCAGAAGCGGTGACGTTACCGGACGCTGTGACGTTGCCTGAGGCCGTGACATTGCCGGATGAAGAAACATCGCCGTTCGCGGCGACGTTGCCGGCGGTCAGTGGAGCATAGGCAGAGCCTACTGAGTTGGTCAGCACAGTGCCGCCGTCTGCTTGCAGCACGGCTTGCGAACCGACGCCGATGAGCCTGCTGTTGCCAACCGTGACCGTAGGCGTGCCGCCAGGGTTCTGAACGTCGACGCCTTGAGCATTCACGTTGGTGGCGTTGACGGTGGTCGCGTTGACGTTGTTCGCGCTATCGATGTCGTGTGAACCCATGTTCAGCGCGGTCTGCATGGTATTGAGCTCAGGGTGGCCTGCGACGGCGACCCGATACAGATAGGCATTGTTCGACTGCACGTTCGTGAAGGCGAGCAACGAGGCGAGGTGTCCGCTACCGGGGTTCGTGTAGTTGGCGAGCGGCAGTTTCCATCCACCGTAAGCACCGTTGGCGTTGGCCGGGCTCATCGATGCATCGCCGGCTTGATTGGCGTAAGGCACGAAGCCCCCTTGTGCGCCGGCTTGTGCGGCGATCTGCACGAGTTGTCGGGTGTTGGAGATCGACGTGCCACCTTGCGAGGTGACGAGCGACTGCAGTTGTCCTGCCAAAGGCTGCAGCACTTGCAGTTGCCACGTTTGTCCGAAGACGTTGCTGGGGGAGAAGCCATTGGGCAGATACCCGGCAGCGATCAGCATGGCGGGAGTGATGGTAACGGGCGCGGTGGCTGTCGCGAGCGCGGCGATGGTCGTGCCGTTGTCCTGCACGTACTGCTGGGCAGCCTTATCGAACGTCATCATCTGACTGGCCGTGGCGGCGGTTTGCACGTTCGTCACACCGAGCTTGGCCCAAGTGGTGAAGCCTGCTACCCCGATCATCGAAAGCGTGAGCGCCACGATGTATCCAAGAATTGCGTCCATTGTTTTCTTTCCTTGTAGTTGAACGACATGATCGTTGTCATGCGTGCGGGTGATTGCACGGTCATTCAAAAAGGAAAGGCGGTGGACCTCTGGCTAGTGGCGCATGAGTTCGCATAACAGCTCAGACATTGGCTGCTATCGATTCATTCCCAATCGGAGAGCCGGCGCGATGATCTCGACGCCGGTGAATCAAGTCGTATTAAAGAACGAAGCCTGCCGGCTTACGTCCCCGCGTCCGGCGTGTCGAAACAGTTGGCCCACACCTGGCGAGCCGGGACCACTGATGAGCTTGCCGTTGCCGACCACGACGGTGGGCGTGCCACCGGGGTTCTGAACGTTGACGCCTTGGGCATTGACGTTGGTGGCGTTGACGGTCGCAGCGTTGACGTTGTTTGCACTATTGATGTCGTGCGAGCCCATGTTCAACGCGGTTTGCATGGTATTGAGTTCAGGGTGGCCCGGTACGGCGACACGGTACAGATAGGCGTTGCTCGACTGCACGTTCGTGAAGGCGAGCAACGAGGCCAAGTGCCCGCTGCCAGGGTTCGTGTAGTTGGCGAGCGGCAGTTTCCATCCGCCGTAAGCGCCGTTCGCGTTGGTGGGGCTCATCGACGCATCGCCGGCTTGATTGGTGTAAGGCACGAAGCCGCCTTGTGCACCGGCTTGCGCGGCGATCTGCACGAGCTGCCGAGTGTTGGTGATCGGTGTGCCGCCTTGTGAGGTGACGAGCGATTGCAGTTGTCCTGCCGAAGGCTGTAGCACCTGCAATTGCCAAATCTGGCCGAAGACGTTGCTGGGGGAGAAGCCGTTGGGCAGATACCCGGCAGCGATCAGCATCGCGGGTGTGACGGTGACGGGAGCAGTGGCCGTCGCGAGCGCGGCGATGGTCGAGCCGTTGTCCTGCACGTACTGCTGAGCGGCTTTATCGAACGTCAGCATCTGGCCGGCGGTAGCCGCCGTTTGCACGTTCGCTACGCCGAGCCTGGCCCAGGTGGTGAAGCCTGCTACGCCGATCATCGACAGCGTGAGCGCCACGATGTACCCAAGGATTGCATCCATTGTTTTTCCTTTAATTGAGGGGATCTGCGACGGCGGCATATCCTGAAGAGACACGTACTCACCGACTCTTTAGAATGTATCGTTATATTGATACGAAAAATGTACAGAATTGTATAGTGCGCTCGGTCATGCCGTTCACCTGCGCACGTGACCTACGGCGAGAGCGGGGAGTGCGCGCGACGGCGTACTCAAGAAAGGAGGGGTGACTGTCCTGATCGATGCGGACGATGCATTGAGGCATCGATCAGGATTACTTCAGATCTGTGCTAAGCCGCTACCCGGTTCTTCTCATTGGAATCGCGCACAAACCAATTGATTCATATATCCCGTATCCCCGGACATGTGAGACGTGCAGCCGGCAAATACGTCACCGGATTGCTGAGACGCGGGGTTGTTGAAGACCGTACTAAGGCACGAATATGTACCACTTGGTACCACGATAGACGTTGCCGACATCGCCGCGTATCCGGGCGGGCAGTATCGCGTTGTCTCAACGCCCCACGTTTCGAGCCATTGAAGCACCTGCGTGTCCGGAATGGTGTTGAATAGCGCTGGTTGCCACACGCCGGATTTGCAAAAGATTGGACCGGTACCCGACTTGGCCATCGTGCCGTTCGGGGCGCATGCTTGGCCAGCGGCGACAATGCCATTGGGCTGGATGTAATTCCCGGCGACCGTGCCATCGGAGCTGATATCGCCCGCGCTGAGGGGCGCGGAGCTTCCCGCGGAGGTAGTCAGGACGGTGCCGCCGTCCGCTTGCAGGATGGCTTGCGAGCCCACGCTTGTCAGTTTGGTGTTGCCGACCATGACAGTAGGCGTGCCATTGGGGTTTTGAACGTCGACACCTGTGGCATTCACGTTGGCTGCGTTATCAACGTCGTGGGTGCCCATGTTCAACGCGGTTTGCATGGTATTGAGTTCGGGATGGCCCGGTACGGCGACACGGTATAGATAGGCGTTGCTCGACTGCATGTTCGTGAAGGCGAGCAACGAGGCCAAGTGCCCGCTGCCAGGGTTCGTGTAGTTGGCGAGCGGCAGTTTCCATCCGCCGTAAGCGCCGTTCGCGGTGGTGGGGCTCATCGACGCATCGCCGGCTTGATTGGCGTAAGGCACGAAGCCGCCTTGGGCCCCAGCCTGTGCGGCGATCTGCACGAGTTGTCGGGTGTTCGAGATCGGCGTGCCGCCTTGCGAGGTGACGAGCGACTGCAATTGCCCTGCTGAAGGCTGTAGCACTTGCAGTTGCCAAGTCTGGCCGAAGACGTTGGTGGGCGAGAAGCCATTGGGCAGATACCCGGCAGCGATCAGCATGGCGGGAGTGATGGTGACGGGAGCGGTGGCTGTCGCGAGCGCGGCGATGGTCGAGCCGTTGTCCTGCACGTATTGCTGAGCGGCTTTATCGAACGTGAGCATCTGGCCGGCGGTAGCCGCCGTTTGCACGTTCGCTACGCCAAGCCTGGCCCAGGTGGTGAAGCCTGCTACGCCGAGCATCGATAGCGTGAGTGCCACGATGTACCCAAGAATTGCATCCATTGTTTTCTCCTTTGGTTGAGGGGGAATCTGCGACAACGACATCTCCTGAAGAGACGCGTATTCACAGATTCATTTGAATGTATCGTTGCATTGATACGGAAAATATACGGAAGTGTCTGAATTGTTCCGTCATGCCGTGCACCTGCGCGCACGTGACCTATGGGGAGAGCGGGGAGTGCACGCGGCGGCGTGCTCGGGAAAGGAGGGGTGACTGTCCTGATCGATGCGGACGATGCATTGAGGCATCGATCAGGATTACTTCAGGACATCGACCAAAGCAGGATCGTCGAGGCAGGGAGGAGTTTGAGCAGGAAGTGTCTTCGTCAGCATCGCCAGCGATGCGTCATCCAGGCGGGCATTCGATCTTGTTCTTGTCCGCGGCGCACATCACTTGGCACAAACGGCGTGGGCAATGCAGGTGCCGGTGTTACCTTCGTCGCAGAAGTATCCGTTGCTCGTCGGGGCGCAGGTGCGTGGCCCGATCTCGCGTCCGTCCCCGCCGCGGCTCATGTCGCAACTTCCTCCAGTCAATGTGTACGAAGCCGGGCACGTGGCCACGCCCGACGGCTGCCAGTCACCCGACGAGACGGTAAGAGTGGTCACCGAGCCGGCAGATTGCCATACGCCCGATTGGCAGAACAACGGACCGTTGCCTGAATTGCCGATCAGCCCGTCTGACGGACAGGTGGTGCCGGCCACAGCGTGACCATAGGGCTGAAGATATGAGGCATAAAGCATTGAGTAGTTACTGGCATTGGCATTGGTCACGACCGTGCCGTTGTCGCTTTGCAGGTAGATCTGCTGAAGCCCGCTCTGGTTGACGATCGACGCATTGCCGACGGTGACGGTGGGCGTGCCGTTACCGTTTTGCACGTTGACGCCTTGAGCATTGACGTTGGTAGCGTTGACGGTTGTAGCGTTGACGTTGTTCGCACTATCGATGTCGTGTGCCCCCATGTTCAGCGCCGTCTGCATGGTGTTGAGCTCGGGATGGCCGGGTATGGTGACACGATACAGGTAGGCGTTGGTTGATTGCACGTTGGTGAAGGCGAGCAGCGAGGCGAGGTGCCCGCTGCCAGGGTTCGCGTAGTTCGTCAGCGCCATACGCCATCCTCCATAGGCACCATTGGCGTTGGCGGGAGTCATCGACGCATCGCCGGCTTGATTGGTGTAAGGCACGAAGCCGCCTTGTGCACCGGCTTGCGCGGCGATCTGAACGAGCTGCCGAGTATTCGAGATCGGCGTGCCGCCTTGCGAGGTAACGAGCGATTGCAGTTGTCCTGCCGAAGGCTGGAGTACCTGCAGCTGCCAAGTCTGTCCGAAGACATTGCTGGGGGAGAAGCCGTTGGGCAGATAGCCGGCAGCGATCAGCATGGCCGGGGTGACGGTGACGGGCGCGGTGGCTGTCGCGAGCGCGGCGATGGTCGAGCCGTTGTCCTGCACATACTGCTGTGCTGCTTTATCGAACGTGAGCATCTGGCCGGCGGTAGCTGCCGTTTGCACGTTCGCTACGCCGAGCCTGGCCCAGGTGGTGAAGCCTGCTACCCCGATCATCGACAGCGTGAGCGCCACGATGTACCCAAGAATTGCATCCATTGTTTTCTCCTTTGGTTGAGGGTGAATCTGCGATAACGACATCTCCTGACGAGACGCGTGTTCACGAACTAATAAAAATGTATCGTTGTATTGATACGAAATACAGAACGAATTGTCTAACGCATTTCGCACATGATGTGCAGTTGCACGCGTGTGACTTCCAACGAGAACGAGGAGAGCGCGCGACGGCGTGCTCGAGAAAGGAGAGGTGACTGTCCTGATCGACGCGTCCGATGCATTGAGGCATCGATCAGGGCTACTTCAGTTCATCGCCAAAGGACAAGGCGTCGAGGTATCGCTTACCGCTAGCCGGAGCAGACGGCATAGGGAACGAATTGCGAGTACCCCGGGAATCCTCCCGGGTGCACAAGCCAGCCTGTATAGCGCCCCTGCGCCGGATCGAAATACGGCATGCTCACATCCGGGGCGTTTCCATCAGCATTGAACCCACTATTCGGCGCATAGTTCGTCAACTGATATCCACCGCCTGTGAGGTTATAGCCACTCGGGCATGCAGCAACAGAGGTGTAAGGACCACTCGACGAATCGCCATAAGCTGGTGATCCAGATACCACCATCGAATTTGTCGACAAGCTTCTCCACATGCCCGATTGGCAAAACAGAGGGCCGGTGCCCGAGTTGGCGATCATGCCGGGCTTCTGGCAAGGCTGACCAGCTACCGCGCCGCCGGTCGGCTGAAGGTAGCTCGCATTGACGTTGCCGTTGGCGTCGACGTCACCGTTCGCCATGACGTTGCCTGCGGTAAGCGGGGCGTAGGCACTGCCGGCAGAGTTGGTCAGCACGGTGCCGCCGTCCGCTTGCAAGACGGCTTGTGAGCCCACGCCTGCCAGCTTGGTATTGCCTATTGTGACCGTAGGAGCGCCACTGGCGTTCTGAACGTCGACGCCTTGAGCATTCACGTTGGTGGCGTTGACGGTCGTCGCGTTGACATTGTTCGCACTGTCGATGTCGTGTGTGCCCATGTTCAACGCCGTTTGCATGGTGTTGAGCTCGGGGTGGCCTGCGACGGCGACGCGGTACAGATAGGCGTTGTTCGACTGCACGTTCGTGAAGGCGAGCAGCGAAGCAAGATGCCCGCTGCCAGGGTTCGTGTAGTTGGCGAGCGGCAGTTTCCATCCACCGTAAGCACCGTTGGCGTTGGCCGGGCTCATCGATGCATCGCCGGCTTGATTGGCGTAAGGCACGAAGCCACCTTGCGCGCCGGCTTGTGCGGCGATCTGCACGAGTTGCCGGGTGTTCGAGATCGGCGTGCCGCCTTGCGAGGTGACGAGCGACTGTAGTTGTCCTGCCGAAGGCTGGAGCACCTGCAATTGCCAAATCTGTCCGAAGACGTTGCTGGGGGAGAAGCCGTTGGGCAGGTAGCCGGCAGCGATCAGCATGGCCGGGGTGACGGTGACGGGAGCGGTGGCTGTGGCGAGCGCGGCGATGGTCGAGCCATTGTCCTGCACGTACTGCTGGGCAGCCTTATCGAATGTCAGCATCTGGCTGGCCGTGGCGGCGGTTTGCACGTTCGCCACGCCGAGCCTGGCCCAGGTGGTAAAGCCTGCTACCCCGATCATCGATAGCGTGAGCGCCACGATGTATCCAAGAATTGCGTCCATTGTTTTCTTTCCTTGTGATTGAACGAGTTCGCTTCAGCGCCTTCTGCGCCAAAACAGGAATTGATGCGGCCGCGCGCGACCCTGTGCGCGTAGCGGCGTCTTGCAAGAGAGAGAACGGAGGGGGCGCGCGAGCGTGCCGCATAAAGGTGGGCTTAGCGGGCGGACGAAATGTCCGACACCGGGGCACGAGACGGGTACGTGAGCGAGGAGGGGGACGCTATCGGAAACGCCAGCTCAAACGGAGCTTCGCGGGCGGCGTTGAGTCAACAACGCGCTGAGGCATGCGTTCCGTCATCGATGCTTAAATTGGAGGAGCCTTTGTCGGGAAATGATGATGTCAGTATATTCGGATCGCTAATCGAATAGACGAAGGGAAAGTGACGGCAATATAAGAGAAGAGAAATTTGATTGGTGCGCAAAAATCCTGATCGGCCGATTAACCGATCGAGGCCGATCAGGATGAGCGTGATTGCCTGCCTGTTATTGTCTCTGCGAGAAAGAGAATGTGCCGCATGAGCTAGGAATGCCGGCAACACAAAGGCCTCACTCGCAGAGCGCGTTTTTATTCCATGGGTGAACCGATCAGCTTATGCAGAAGTGAGTCTCATAATACGAGTCCCATGGGCTGTATGCGTAGGATTGGCCCGTCATGTACCCAAAGTCTGCCGTTCCGCCAGGGCAACTGCAGTTGCCTGTGATGGGGTTAGGTTGGCAGTATTCTTGATAACCTGGGATCAGTATGCCGCTTGGCCAGTATTTGCGAAGGACGTATTGCCCCCCTGTCGAACCGGCCTGTTTCCAGATATGCGATTGGCAAAACAGAGGGCCATTACCCGAGTTGCCGATCATGCCGTTGGTCGGGCAGGGTTGACCGGATGCTGCCCCCCCATTTGGCTGCACGTAATTGGCGTTGACATTGCCGGAAGCGGTGACGTCGCCGGACGCCGTGATGTTGCCAGAAGAGGAGACGTCGCCGTTCGCGGCGATGCTGCCGGCGGTCAGCGGTGCATAGGCGGATCCCGTTGAGTTGGTCAATACCGTGCCGCCATCCGCTTGCAGGACGGCTTGTGAACCGACGCCGATGAGCTTGCTGTTGCCGATCGTGACGGTGGGCGTACCGCCGGGGTTCTGAACGTCGACGCCTTGGGCATTGACGTTGTTGGCGTTGACGGTTGTCGCGTTGACGTTGTTTGCGCTATCGATGTCGTGTGCCCCCATATTCAACGCCGTTTGCATGGTGTTGAGCTCGGGGTGTCCTGCGACGGCAACGCGATATAGATAGGCGTTGTTCGATTGCACGTTGGTGAACGCAAGCAGCGAGGCGAGGTGTCCGCTGCCGGGGTTCGCGTAGTTCGTCAGTGCGATACGCCATCCTCCATAGGCACCGTTGGCGTTAGCGGGAGTCATCGACGCATCGCCGGCTTGATTGGCGTAAGGCACGAAGCCACCTTGGGCGCCGGCTTGGGCGGCGATCTGCACGAGTTGTCGGGCGTTGGAGATCGGTGTGCCGCCTTGCGAGGTGACGAGCGATTGCAGTTGTCCTGCCGCAGGCTGCAGCACTTGCAGTTGCCAGGTCTGCCCGAAGACGTTGCTGGGGGAGAAGCCGTTGGGGAGATACCCGGCGGCTATCAGCATCGCAGGCGTGACGGTGACAGGAGAAGTGGCTGTCGCGAGCGCGGCGATGGTCGAGCCGTTGTCCTGCACGTACTGCTGAGCGGCTTTATCGAACGTCAGCATTTGACCGGCAGTGGCTGCCGTTTGTACGTTCGCTACGCCAAGCCTGGCCCAGGTAGTAAAGCCTGCTACCCCGATCATCGAAAGCGTAAGCGCGACGATGTATCCAAGAATCGCGTCCATTGTTTCTTTCCTTAAGTTGAGTGACGTCTATGACGAAAAGTCTCTTGCGGAGACAGAAGGTCGATGACCGTGCCGCCGTGGACGGTGGCTCGATCAGTCGATTTAAATAATGTATCGATACATCGATACAAAATACAAAGCGGTTTTTTTAACTCGCTCTCACGCGTCAGCTATTCGTGACGATGAGATGCAGTGAGGGGAGTCCGCCGCGCGTGAGTGGCGATACGCGGCGACTGTGAAGATCCTGATCGATGCGTGTAACGCAGCATCGATCAGGTTGACTTTGCGTCAGCTGACAGGCTTATTGCGTTTCGAAGAATCGGTCACGCTTGCCTGAGTGTGTTGGGGAGGCCGGTACCTCTTCCGAGGTGCTGAAATCAGCCGTGGTGTGGACTTACTTGGAGCAAGAAACGACCGTCAACCCATTTCCACCCGTGCCCCAGGGGTGATTCCCGTTGATGCCTTGCACCTCGGTAACGACGCCGAACCTAAAGTTCTGCGAATAGCAAAAGCGGTGGCCGCATGTGATCGACCATGCGGCGTAGTCGTACCCCGGTGGATTCGGGTCGCCGTTGGCTACGCAGGCGGCATCAACCGCAGCTGCCGTGGTCGCGATATCCTGGAAGGTAGCGGCCAACGACCATACCCCAGCCTGGCAAAACACCGGCACGTTGCCCGACTTGGCAATCGAGCCGTCCGGGGCGCATGACTGGCCGACGGTGACAGCGCCATTGGGCTGGAGGTAATTTCCGGCGACTGTACCATTGGACGTGATATCGCCCGAGTTGAGCGGGGCGTAGGCGGACCCGGCAGTGTTGGTCAGCGCGGTGCCGCCGTCGGCTTGCAGGACGGCTTGCGAACCGACGCCGATGAGCCTGCTGTTGCCGACCGTGACGGTAGGCATACCGTTGGGATTCTGAACGTCGACCCCTTGGGCATTGACGTTCGTCGCGTTGACGTTGTTCGCACTATCGATGTCTTGTGCGCCCATGTTCAGCGCGGTCTGCATCGTGTTGAGCTCGGGGTGCCCCGCCACGGCGACGCGATACAGATAGGCGTTGTTCGACTGCACGTTCGTGAAGGCGAGTAACGAGGCGAGGTGTCCGCTACCGGGGTTCGTGTAGTTGGCGAGCGGCAGTCTCCATCCACCGTAAGCACCGTTCGCGTTGGCGGGAGTCATCGACGCATCGCCGGCTTGATTGGCGTAGGGCACGAAACCACCTTGCGCGCCGGCTTGTGCGGCGATCTGCACGAGCTGCCGGGTATTGGAGATCGGTGCACCGCCTTGCGAGGTAACGAGCGATTGCAGTTGTCCTGCCAAAGGCTGCAGCACTTGCAGTTGCCACGTTTGTCCGAAGACGTTGCTGGGGGAGAAGCCGTTGGGCAGATACCCGGCAGCGATCAGCATCGCGGATGTGACGGTGACGGGAGAAGTGGCCGTAGCGATGGTGGCGATGGTCGTGCCGTTGTCCTGCACGTACTGCTGGGCAGCCTTATCGAACGTCATCATCTGACTGGCCGTGGCGGCCGTTTGCACGTTTGCGACACCGGACCTGGCCCAGGTGGTGAACCCTGCTACCCCGATCATCGAAAGCGTGAGCGCCATGATGTACCCAAGAATTGCATCCATTGCTTTTCTTTCCTCTGAGAGAGCGACCTTCGCTTCGGCGAGCATTGCGCCGAAGCACTAAGCTGCGCACGGCCGCTATCGGCGGCCGATTCGAAGCAAGGAGGAAAGGTGGAGCGCGGGCAGGCGGCGAGCGCCAGGTATCAAGCCGCTTCGGAGCAATGCTTGGCTGGAAGCAACGGCCATTCGACGGACGAGCGAATGGCGATGGGGTGGGCGTCGGCTTGAAGTACGTGCCCCCCGATAGGTTGGCCAAGTCCGGTTGATAACCGCATCAGTGGACCTGGAGGCAGACGGCGTAGGCTTGAGCCGGGTTGTCGACATGGTTGGAGCCAAAACAGTTGGCATACCAGCCGTTACCCGAAGGCATGGACGAATGCAGCCAGGCGATGGTCCCATCCTGGCAGTTGCCGCCGCCGCTGATCACAATTTCGTTCGCGTTGCAGGAGGCGTACCCCGCGTCGGGATAGTTGCCGTCCGGGTTGATGATATTTCCGAAGGTGCTATAGACAACGCGCGTGGACGCCGATGCCATGCTGGTCCCCCACACGTTCGACTGACAGAAGAGCGGCCCGCTGCCCGACGTTGCGATGAGACCGTTCGGCGCGCACGGTTGTCCAACCGTCGCAACGCCATTCGGCTGCACGTAGTTGGCGTTGACGTTGCCGGAAGCCGTGACGTTACCGGACGCAGTGATGTTGCCGGAAGACGTGATGTCGCCGTTCGCGCCGATGCTGCCGGCGGTCAGCGGGGCATAGGCGGACCCGGTAGAGTTGGTCAGCACCGTGCCACCATCGGCTTGCAGAACGGCTTGTGAGCCCAGGCCGATGAGCTTGTTGTTGCCGACGGTGACGACCGGCGTGCCGCCAGGGTTTTGAACGTCGACGCCGTGGGCATTGACGTTGGTGGCGTTGACGGTCGTCGCGTTGACGTTGTTTGCGCTATTGATGTCTTGCGCCCCCATGTTCAACGCGGTCTGCATGGTATTGAGCTCGGGGTGCCCCGCGATGGCCACGCGGTACAGATAGCCGTTGTTCGATTGAACGTTGGTGAAGGTCAGCAGCGAGGCGAGGTGTCCGCTGCCGGGGTTCGTATAGTTGGCGAGCGGTAGCTTCCATCCGCCGTATGCGCCGTTGGCGTTGACGGGCGTCATCGACCCATCGCCAGCTTGATTGGCGTAGGGCACGAAGCCGCCTTGGGCACCGGCCTGCGCGGCGATCTGCGCGAGTTGCCGGGTATTGGAGATCGGTGTGCCGCCTTGCGAGGTGACGAGCGATTGCAACTGGCCGGGCGCCGGCTGCAAGACTTGCAGCTCCCATGTCTGGCCGAATGCATTGGTGGGGGCGAAGCCGTTGGGCAAGTAGCCTGCGGCCGCGAGCATGGCCGTCGTGACGGTGACAGGGGCGTTCGATGTCGCCGCGCCGGCGATCGCCGTGCCATTGTCCTGCACATATTGCTGTGCCGCTTTGTCGAACGTGAGCATCTGGCTCGCGGTGGCAGCGGTTTGCACGTTCGTGACGCCGAGCCTGGCCCAAGTCGTAAAGCCTGCGACGCCGATCATCGATAGTGTGAGTGCCACCATGTAGCCGAGAATCGCATCCATTTTGCTAAGTCCTCATCGCACTGTGATTGGAAGAAACGTGTGGTCATCGAAAGTTTGGCTCCTCAAGGCGTGACCTGTACCCACTCGAGCAACGCGCCGACCGGAAGCGAAGCCGGCACGGCAGACACGTCCCCGAATTGGACGTTGACCGCCTGGCCCTGGCTCTGCACGCGATACCAGGCCGCGCTGCGTTGGGTGTCCGTCATCATCTGTCCCGCCGCGCCGCCGACGACGGGCGCGTAGGCGTACACGTTGCGGGCGCCGCCTGCCGCGGGCGTCGTCATGCACACGGCACCGACCGGCGTGGTCGCGCCGGTCGGCATTGCGACCGTCAGCGACGCGCTGATCGCGCCCGGCGAGGCGATGGCCGTGTCGAGACACGCGGCCGCGAACGCTTCGACGCGCTGCGCCGACACGATCTCGAAGTTCTCCATCTGGCCCGGCTTGCCTGCGCCGGCCACGGCCAACGCGAGCTGGTTCATCTGCGCCGCGACGCCGATGAAGAACAACACGACCATGACGGGCAGGGCGAAGAAGGCCATTTAGATGCGCCCCGATTCGACGGTCGCGCTCACGATGCGGCGCTGACGATCGATTTCCGACGACAGCTGCGAGAAGTCGCCTTTGCGCAGCGTCGCGCGAATGGCCGTTTCGTTGGTCGCGCCCGCGATGACGAGCGGCGTGACCGTGATCACGCGACGCTCCGAGCCGCCGTAGCTGGCCATCCGCATGCTCTGGTGAATGACGGCGCACAGGGCATCGGCGAGAAAGCTCACGTCGAGTCCCGACTCGCGCACCATGTTCTTCATCCGCTCGAGTGCCGTCTGCACGTCGTTCGCGTGCAGTGTCGACGAAACGAGGTGTCCGCTCGTGCCCGCGAGTACGGCTTGTGCGGCGGCTTCGCGCGTCCGGATCTCGCCGAGCATGATGAGGTTCGGTGCCGCACGCAGCAGCCGATGAATGGTGGTGCCGAACTCGCTGTCGTTGTGCACTTCAGTCTGATAGCAGGTACCGACGACCGAACCCGACCCATGCCGTCCTTGCAGCACGATTTCGACGGGGTTCTCGACGGTGCAGGCCGTGCCGCCGAAGCGCTTCAAGCGCTCGAGCATCCACGAGGCCTGGCTCATCGATTTGCCGTCGCCGGTGGCGCCCGTCCACAGCACGAGGCCGCCTTTGGCGAATGCATCGGAGAGCATCGCGTCGAGCAGCCGCGGCGGGTAGCCGAGCCGACTGTATTCGATGGGGCGATCGAGCAGGCGGCGGCAGATGTAGACGTCGCCTTCCAGCGTTTCGATGCGCTGCACGCGCAGCCCGATGCCTTCCCAGTCGGCACGAAAGTCGAGCCCTGTGCGGTGTTCCTGCAGACGGCGACGCAGCGCCAGCGATTCGTCGAGCGAAAGATCGACGAGCGAGCGCCGCTCCTTGTCGCTGGGGCTCGTCTTGAACCATGCGCCGTCCGGTTCGAGATAGAGATCCGAGAAGGGCAGGTCCTTCAGCGCGACTCCTACCAATGATTCGTCGTATGCCATCGAGCGTGTCGTGATGCGTGAAGCGTCTTGAAGCAACGGCGCGCACACGAGCGGCGCGCGTCGTCGTGCGGTGCGGTTACTGGAACGTGAGGATGATCTTGGGCGTACCGGCGCAAGCGTTCGCGGCGGACACCGCGTCGGGCTGGTTGGCCTGCGAGAAGGTCGTGCCGTTCACCACCAGCGAGACGTAGTCCGTCAAGCTGGTGAGGACGTGCGAGCACTGCTCGACCGTCTCGGACCCGCCGCCGCCGAACGTGATCTGGCCTTCGGTATTCCCCGCGACTGGGGCGAACTGGACCGCATTGCCCCAGGCATCGAAGATGCCGCCGGCGCGCACCATGTCGCCGGGGATGATGCCCGCGTTTACGAGCGGCGTCGCATTGGCCGTCGTGAAGTTCGTATAGCCATTGTTGTTCTGCGAGAACTGCGCGCGGGCATTCGTGGCGACCTGTGTCATGTCCGTCACCACGGTGCTGCTCTTGTTGGTGGCGAACGCTTTGTAGCCGGCGAGGCCGACCCCTGCAAGCGCGAGCAGGCCCAGCACGATCGCGACGACGCGACCTAAAATCCCATCCATATCGAACTCCTATGAAGTCAAAGAAAAACAGTGGTCAGAGAGAACCCATCGACGAAGCGAGGATCGAAGCAATCGCGTTGGTGCCGAGCTGCAGCACGAAGAACGCAAAGAACATGAGCCCTGAAAACACAGCCGAGATCAGTAAGCCCTTGAACATCAGCTGCCGCTCGAGCGTCTCCGCGTATTGGCGCGCGACGACCTCGATCTTGTCGGGGAAGTCGGGGTAGCCCACGTACGCGCCGATTTCGTCGATGAGGTCCAGCGACGGAAACTCGTAGCCGGACCGACGCATCGCGGCATCCATCTTCAAGCCGTTCTTGAGCCCACCGTAGATGGGCCGCAGACGCGACGCCTGCCACGGCGACGACGTGAGGATTTGTCCTGCGAGCGCTTCGGTGTCGGGCACGCCCGCGCGCAGCAGCGCCGCGAACGACAGCAGCCACGCGAAGCCGAGGATCTCGCGATAGACCGAGAAGGCCATCACGTACTTGTCGAACAGCGCACGGCCCGGCACGGCTTGCTGACCGGTCCAGCGCGGCAGCGCCCACCACGTCAGCAGACACGAGGCGACGAACAGCCCGAGAATGACCGGCGCCTGCCAGCCGACCGCGATCTGTCCCATCGCATACAGCGCATACGCCCAGCCAGTCCATTTCCGCACGGGCACCGCGGCCGTGAACTGCGGCACGATGTAGTAGCCGATCACGAACAGCACGGCGTACAGGGCGAACAGGTACATCACCGGCGCGAAGAGGCTCGCCTGCAGCTTGCGGCGTATGCGGCCCGTGCGTTCTCGCACGTCGAGCACGAGACGCATCGCGTTGGCGAGCTGGCCCGTTTTCTCGCCCGAGGCCAGCACGCTGCGCTCGAGGTCGGTCAGGTTGTCGGCCAGTGCGCGCATCAACGTCTCGCCGTCGATGACCTTGCGCCAGACGCGGTGTGCGGCCTCGGCCGACCGCTTGCGGCCGCGCCGGCTCAGGCGGTCACGGAAGTCTTCGAGGATTTCGGTGAGCGTGCGGCCGTTGTCGATCTGGCTCGACGCCTGTTCGTACAGCCGTTTGCGCAGGCTCCATGACAAACCGGCGGTCATAGTTCCTCCATCTTTGCTTCGAGTTTGTGAACGTTGCGATGCACGTCGAGCGGATCGACCCTGCCGGCCAGTGCGAGGTCGATCGCGTTGGCGAGCATCGACTTGTCTGCGCCTTCCTTGCGGCGATGATTGCGGCGGGCCACCAGCAGGCCGTGCGTCAGGAAGTCGCTCATGAACGCTTCATCGGTGATGACGACCTCGGCCACGGCCTGACGACCGCGGATCTTGTCGCCGTGGCAGGTCTCGCAGCCGCAGCCGCGCACGCGCACCTTCGACAGGTCGCCCCAGGTCGCGAGCGCCTTCACCATGTAGGCGGGCAAGGCATCGGGCGTGTCGAGCAGCGGCACGCTGCAATCGGGGCACAGCACCGGCACGACGCGTTGCGCGATCATGCCGACGATCAGTTCGTGGTCGCAGATCTGCGCGCGCGCCAGGCGCTCGCGGTCGAGCATCTCGAGCCGTGGAATCGACTTGTAGGCGTCGGTCACGTGCAGCGTGGTCCAGACGAAGTGGCCCGTCATCGCGGCTTGCAACGCGGCTACGGCTTCGTCGGCCGCGCGGATTTCGCCGAGCAGCAGGATGTCGGGGTCCATCCGCAGCGTCATGCGCACCATGTCGCGGAAGTCTTCGCCGTTGGCGGACAGCGCAATGGCCCACGGCTGCGGATATTCGGGCGGGTCTTCGATGGTGATCTGGCGCGCTTCGGGGAAGATCTGCGCCTGATACTTCATGAGCTTGAACAGCGTCGTCGTCTTGCCGCTGCCGGTCGGCCCCGTCACGATCACGATGCCCATCGGCAGTCGTACCAGACGTTCGCACAGCTCGATCTGCAACGGGGTAAGGCCCGCGACTTCGAAATCGCCCTCGGGCCGTGACGGCGCGCGCAGATCGATCGGCCGGGCCGCGGCCGGCCCCGTATCGTTTTGCGGACCGTATTGCAGACGCGCGACCATGAAGCTGCACCCGGCTTCGACGGGATACATCGGGCCGCGGATGATACGAACGCTCGAGAGCCCGGTGTCGTGCAGCACGTCGCCGTGGATTTGCGCATCCTGGAACGCGCGCGGGTTATACGTCGATTGCTTGACCGTCGCGAGGCCCGTGTACATCGCGCGCACGAGCGCATCGCCTTCCTCGCGCCGCATCGTGAAGTTCTTGGCGACCTTGTAATCGCCCTTCAGGCGGATCTGCACCTCGGCATATTTCTCGCGCACGAGTACGCACATGTCGCTGGCGCCCATCGCCGCGCTGTCGGTGAAGATGCGGCGTGCCAGGCTCAGCGTCATCAAGTCCGCTTCGTCCTGGGCACCGCGGCCGGCCTGGCTCTGGCGCAGCGCTTCGAGATCCTGCGCGGAGACCTTGTGCACCTTCGGCACGACCCCTTTGCGCGACAAGTCGCCGAGCCACGTGAGGAAGGGCGGGGTGGCCGCATGCCGTGCGTCGACGTGGATTTCGAGCGATTGCGCATCGAGAATCTGCTGGACTTGCTCTTGGGTGAGCGTGCCCGAGCGGATCGCGAGATCGCCGATGCGGCCGCCGGCTTTCTCCTGCACGTTGAGCAGGCGGCTCAGCTGATGCTGGTTGAGCAGGCCGAGGTCGAGCGCGACGCGGCCGAAGCGGCGACCCATCGTCGCGCGATAGACGACGTGCGGCTGCAACCCCACGGGCGGCAGCGGCAACGGCGCCGGTTCGTCGGCGACCAGCGACGGGTTCGCCAGGCGAGCATCGGCATTCGATTCGGCCACGAAGGTCGTTTTGCGAAATCGTTCGGAAAGTCGCATCACAAGGCTCCTCGAGAGTTGACCGCATTCGGTCTGTGTATCGCTTCGGCCGCGATGGCTTGGGCACCCGCCGGCAACGCATACAACGTGGCCGACGCGGCCCATAGCTGGGTCGAGGCGTTCCAGTCGAGCGATTCGACACGCAGACCGGGAATCGCGTCGAACGCAGTGCCCATGCCCATCCACGGCGGTGTCTTGAGCACCAGCTTGGCGGGCCAGGTCGACCAGGGATCGGGCGCCGGCTTGGCGGCGTTGTCGCCGGGCAGCATGGGCTTGGGCGGCGTCGTGCTCAGCGTGAGATCGAGGCCGTACGTTTGTGCGAGCGTCCAGATTGCGCGCCGGGCCGCCTGCTCCACCTGCGCACGCGTGTCGGGTTGCGCAAACGTCAAGGGGAAGTCGCGTGTGGAGACCGCGTGGTCCGCGTCCGCGGACAGCATGCCGGGTGCCTGTTCGGCCGAGCCGCCCGCACGCTTCCAATCGGCGCTGACCGACACGCCGTGCATCTGGATCGCGCAGTGCCAGCCCGACAGCATCCAGCCCGCGACGGCGAGCTGCTGGGTGCTCCAGGCCTGGCGACAGACGTCGAGGCCGGCCGACGGCATCGGCTCCTGGGTCCACGGCAAGATGCGCGACTGCGCGTCGTGGCGCGCCTGCAGGGCCGCTGCGATGGCGCGTTGTCGCGCGAGCGCGGCCTGCCGCTGCTCTTCGACCTCGCGCTCGTGATACATCCACGCGGCCAGTCCCGCTGCACCGAGCGCGGCCATGAACGAACACGTCACGGCGATCGGCACCCATGGCCGGCTTTGCAGATCGCGCAGCACGAGGTGCTTCGAGGTCGACAGCGCCATTTCGGCGAGGTCGTCGACAGTTCCTTCCGCCTCTTCCCAGTCGCCGAGCGTCAGGTGCTGCTCGCGCACGCGCAGCAGGTCTTCGAGCTTGCCGACCTGGTCGCCTTCAGGAATGACTTCCTGGCCGTCGCGTACCGCGATGTACCAGTAGCGGTCGTCGTCGAGCTTGTAGAGCCCCATCCACGGCTGTGGGCGCTGCTCGGCGACGATCGTCGCGAGCGACTTGAGCTTGGAGGGCGCGCTCACGCCCGGAATCGGCTCGCAGAAGCCGACTTGCACGGAGCCCGTCATCGTCTTGCGCACGAGGCCCCAACGGCCTTTCTCCAGCGACAGCGCGCGCAGTTCCTTCGCTTTCGGCACGGAATCCTCGTGCCGCCAGGAGAGCCCCGCCGCGAAGACGCCCTTGACGCCGGGCAGAGTCAGGATGGCGGCCACGTCAACTCCTCAGCACGTGAACCTGCTTGCCGCGCGCGAGCGTGATGCTCGAGTCGGTGATGCCCGTGACCTTCCAGCCGCCATCGATCGTGTCGCCCTGGCGGACTGCCACGTTGTGGCCGTCCACGCTGAGCATCGCGTTGCAGTGGTTGTCGAAGCAGCTGATCGAGACGACCTGCATGCCGCCGGCGCCGTGGGTCGCGGCCGCCGCACCTGGCGCCGACGGGCTCGCGGACGGCGCCATGTTCATGCTCATCGGCGGCATCACGGGCATGCCCATACCGGGGGCTTGCATCGCTTGCGGCGGGGCGCCTGCCGTGTCGATTTCGACGCGCAGCTTGGCGATCTTCGCTTTGGCTTCGAGAATCATGATCTGCGCTTGCAGGTCAGCGAGCTCGTCGGCAGGCGACATCGACGAAGCGGTTGCCGTGACGGCGGGCTTGGCGGGCGGCGCTGCTTGCGCGGATGCATCGTCCTGCGCGAACGCGCAAGGGATGGCGAACGCCGTCGCGGTGAGAGCGATCAGCGATGCGATGGTCGGGTTCTTTGGCTTGTGCTTGTGCATATGCATGACGTACTCCGTTACAGCAGGCGCGCCGTGATGACGACGGCGATGACGCTGTCGGCGCGCTGCGCGTCGATACCGCCGCCGAGCAGGGGCATGTAGGGGCTGCCGACACCGTTGTTCGTGCTGTTCGTCGACTGCTGACGCATGCCTGTCAGCACGAGCGTTTCGCCAGGCTTCAGGCTCACGCTCTGTTCGAAGCGTGTGACCTGCATCGTCGGCAGCTGCACGCTCGACTGGCCCGAGCCCGAACCCGACGTGAACGTCTGCAGGTTCAGCAGATCCGACAACGTCATGTCGAAGTCGATGAGGATGCGGCCGTCGATGACCTTCGGCAGGAAGCTGCTCGTGAAGCCGGGTACCAGCGTGGCCGTCTGCATCGTCGTGGACGAGCCGACGCTGGCCGTCTGCGTGCTCTGCGTCGACGACACGTAGCTCTGCTGCTTGGCCGCCTGCAGCGCGAGCAGCTTGCCGTTTTGCGTGATGCCCGAGCGCGAGATCAGCTGCGACACGTTACCGAGCGTCGACAGCGCCTGCACGGCTGCATTCGTGCCGTTGAGCGTGCCGCTCAGGATGTTGGCGCCGAAGGTCATCGGCGCGGAACTGCTCATGACCGTCGGCGGCGCCGCGCCGGAGACCTTGAAGCCGGTATGGCCGCCCGCTGTCTTGTAGGCGAGCGTGAAGTTCAGGCCGTAGTTGTCCTCTTGCGTGAGTTGCACCTGATAGACGTGCACGTCGATCGCCACTTGCTTGCCGAACATCGCTTCGAGGCTCTTGACCCAGCCATCGACGCGGTCGCATTGCGGTGGCGTGCCCGTGATCGTCAGCACGCCGAGGTTCTTGTCGGCCACCACTTGCGCGCCGGGGCCGGCAACGGCGGCGGCAGTCTTCTCGAGGGTTTCCCACGGACTGACCTGCACGCCGAGCGTGATCGTCTGTCCACCCGTGCCGGAGTTGCTGGAGCCGCCCGTGCTCGTCTGTGCCGAACTGGCCGTCGACGAGCCGCCGCCGGGCCCTTGCGATGATTGCGAGCCGCTCGAATCGCCGGTCGAGATCGAGCCGTTCATGCTCGCGATGTCGGCGATGCTGGGCAGCGTGAAGCTGCGCGTCTCGGTCTTGAAGAACGTGACGGTGCCGTCCTGATAGCGCGACCAGACGCCGTAATGCGCATCGACGACGTCGAGAAAGCCTTTGAACGATCCCACGTAGCGCAGCGGCGGGCGCGGCGGCTCGAACACCTGTCCATCGCGCGCACTGCTACCGCCTGCGCCTACCGTGGGAAACGAGGCCATGGCGGCGGGCGGCAGGTTGGGCAGACGCATCGTGCCGCCCGCTGCATCCGGCGAGGGCAGCGAAAGCGAGCCTGACGCCGGTGAGCCCGTTGCCATGTTGGTGGCGCTCGATGTTTGCACGGAGGCATCGATGACCGCCTGCACGCCGACGTTTTCGGCGATCCAGGCGGCGATGTCGCGCAGCGTGGCCGATTCGCTGTCCTTGAAGACGACGCGCTTGTCGTACACCTCGGGTTGCGGCTTGCTCGCGCGGATTTTCTCGCCGAGCAGCCACGCGCCTTCGTGTACGGCGACCACGGGGCGGGTGGCACGGACGTTGTCGTAGTTCGAACGCGCTTGCGCATCGAGGGACGCTTGCTCGCGGTTCACTTGCTGCACGCCGCAACCGGCAAGCATGAACAGAATCGCCGTCGCAGCAGCGGTGGCGGTGACGTAGGGCAATGAACGCGTCATTCCATGACTCCTGCTTTATCGACGACGACTGAGTGATTCCCCTTCCAGATGTCCGCACGCACGTCGGCACCGTCTTCGGCCATTTGCGTGAAGACTTTTTCGACGGCGCTCTGGAAGTCGGTGCCGTAGGCGTAGTCGTGCGGCACGACCCAGTCGTCGGGCGTATTCCATGTGATGGCCCAGCCCGCTTGCTTGGCCCAGCCCGACAGCTGCGTTTCGAGCGATTGGCCGCCGACGAGCGCGAACGACACGGCCGTGTCGGCACTCGATTGCGGATCAGGCGCATCGGTCTTGTGGCTCGTCACGCGCGTGGCCATGCCGGGCATGCGGTGCAGCGAGACGAGGTGATGGTCCCAATCGATCGTCACGGCCACGCTGGTAAGCGGTGCGATGGCATTCGCAAGCACGATGTCCCACGGCAGCCCACCGCTCCATGCACCGGTCTGGTCGCGATCGACGTCGTTGAATTCGATGCGGAACGTATGCGGCACGATGACGGGCAACATGTCCGCCAGGGCGATGTCATGCCCCTTGCCGCGCGGTATCTCGATGTCGGAAGGCCGAAAACCGACTTGCGTGATCTTTCTGACCGGCACCGGAGTCGGCGCCGGCTCGGCGAGCGGCTTGACGGCGATGTCGGTCGAGTCGTCGGCCGTGGCAACCGGGCTCGGCGCGGCGGGCGGCGGCGTTTCGTTGATGAAGCCTGCTCGCGCGGCCGGGGCGCACACGAGGCCGAGCCCAAGGGCCGACAGTGCGGCAACGATCTTGATGTTGTGCATGTCGCACCTTTTCATTCGTAGTATCTCCGGTGATGCCACCAGGCGCGCCCGTGGATCGCCGTGCCGCGCAGCGTGTGGCGAATGGCGCGCAACAGCACGGGCAGCGTGTAGCCCTTGCGTTCCATCAGGTAGAAGCCGACGATCGCGAGGAGGGCCGCGGCAAATGTCCAGATGCGCGGAAAGTAAAGCGCGATCAGGATCGGGAAATAGCCGCGTGCATCGATGCCGAGAATGCGCGGCGTCAGCGACGCATCGCGCCAGATTGAGCGACGCACTTTCATTCGTTCGATTCCCCCGCGTAGCGACGGTAGGCCTTCTCGTCGATGAGCCCCGCATCGCGCAACTCGCGCAGGCCATGCGCCATGTCTTGCTTCCTCTCGGCGACGACCTTGCGCAGGAACGCACCCCATTGCGTGTAGGGCATGTCGCTCATCTGGCGTTTGGTATCGCTGTCGAAGTACAGGTACTCGCGCACGGCCACCCGATTGCCGTCGAGCGTGGGCACCAGAATCTGCACGACGATGAGCCGCAGCGAGCCGAGGATCTTCGAGGCGATCGCCGAATGCTGATCGGCCGGAAACACTTGAATCGCGCGACTGATCGTTTCGGAGACGCTCTCGGTATGCATCGTCCCGTACGCGCCGTGGCCCGTCAGCGCGGCTTCGACGAGCGCGCCGATCGTTTCGGCATCACGCGCCTCGCCGATGCCGATGAGGGTCGGCTTGCAGCGCATCGCGTTGCGAATGCCGCGTGCGAAGCTCGGGATGTGGCGGCCGATCTGCATCTGCCGGATCTTCGGGCCGCAGTTCTTGACCTTCGTGAACAGAAATTCGATCGGGTCTTCGTAGAGCAGGATCTTCGCGTCGCCGTTGTTCTCGGAGACGTCTGCGTAGAACGACGACATCAGCGTCGTCTTGCCCGAGCCGGTCGGGCCGCAGATGAGCACGAGGCCGCGCGGCTGGAACAAGTTCTCGAGGATGCCCGCGGGCAACTTCAGCGCCTCGAGCGTGGGCGGCGTCTCGGGAATCGTCCGCATCGTGATCGACAGGCCGTCCTCGGCGTCGCCGATCTGCGCGCCCGCGATGTTGACCCGGTAGCGGCTCGTATCGCGCTCGATGACGAAGCGATACGGGCGGTCGGCATCGTTGCCGCCTTTGATCACGCCGATCAGCTCACTGCCGAACGACACCGCGAGCATCGTCTTGATCTCGCCGTCCTTGATCGTGCGCTCGGTCAACGGAATCTGACGGCCCTTGATTTCGCCCCATACGACGTCGCCCGTCTGAAAGACGATGTCGGACGAGCCCACTTCGGCGCAGTAGGCGAGAAAGGCTTGGAGCTCGTTGGCGCCGAAGTTGGCCTCGAGCTTGAACGGTTGCGGTGCTTCGATCATCGCTTGCTCCCCGAGGTGGCCGGACCTATCGACGCGCCTTGCGGGGCGGATGGGGCAGCGATCACGGCTTGCCATTTCGACGGATCGGTGACGAAGCCGCCGTGATCGGTCACGCGATAGAGCGTGTCGCCGACGTCGATGTGATTGCGGTCGCCCGACACGACGCGCGGCGCGACGGCCACTTCCGGTTCGGAGACCATTCCTTTGTTGAGCAATTCGGAGTAGCGCAGCATTCCCGTGTAATCGCGATTCAGTCTTGCAAGATTCGTTTCGAGGATCTGATCGGCCAGCGCCTGGCCCTGCGCATAGCCGAGCATGACCTGGTCCTTCCAGTAGGCGCGCTCGGCCGTGGTCTTGGGGAGCATTCCCGAGAATGGCAATGCGTCGACCTGCGGCTTGATGCGAAGCCCGATGAACAGGTAGTCGCGCCAGGTGGGCGGCAAGGTCACGAACCGTGCGGGCACGATGATCTTGTACATGGCGTCGGCGCGGCGAACCTGGTCGGTCGTGGCCTCGATGGCGTCACGCGCTTCGGTGATGACGGGCGGCAGCACGCCGTTCTTCGTGACCAGCGCGCCGAAGCGGTACAACGTGTCGAGCCTCGCGGCGCGCGCTTCGAGTTCGGCGATCAGAATGGCCGAGCGATCGGCCAGCCCGCGATGACTGCCGAGCGGCAAGGCGAGCTCGCGCAGCTCGTTGGCACGAATCGGCGAGATCGCCGCAGCGACCGGCATCGTGTCGACCGAGAGGTTGGCGATGTCGTCGACGGAGAAACCCGACGTGTCGTGCTCGGCACCCAACACGCGAGCGGGCGCTGCAGCGATGAGCACGCCGCACCACGCCGCCGCACAGACGGTGCGCAAGGCTGGCCGTTCAGAGCGCACGGTAGCGAAGCTCCAGCGCATCGGCCTTCAACACCACGTCGGCGCGTCCGCCCAATTGCGTGCCGATGTTCTCGAGCACCTGCACGAAGCTCGTGTTGGTCGCGTCGATCGACACCGGGAGCGGCACGGCACGGCCGCTGACGGAGAACTGCAATCCCTTCGCTTCGGCGATCTTGCGCAGAACCTCGGGCGCATCGCCGCGCCACTGCACGGTCATGAACTCGCCCGAGACGAGCACGGTGCCGCTTTTGGGCACGACCGCCGAAATGCCGCCGGCACGCGAAATGTCGACCAGCAGCGCGTCGATGCGCCGCGCCGAGTCGTCGAGTTGGCCATCGAGCTTGTGGCCCGTTTCGTCGACGGGCGCCGGCTGCGTCACGCAGCCAGCGAGGCAGGAGATCAAGGCCGCAGTCAAAACGTATGTCGATCGCATATGGAAAGCTCTGTCTGTCCGAATCGACGCGATGCTTGTGCGTGACGTCGAGTATTTCGTATCAAGGCTATCATACGAAACATTTAAAAGGCAACTGTGTTGCGTATACAGTTCATCATACGTACTATTGACGACGATCTGCGATGCGGCGATCGCGACATGAATCGAGGGGCGGCGATCGAGGTGAGGGTGTTCGTCGTCATGTTGAAATTGCCGCGAATGCCGATATGACGGGGCTTTCTATTGGGGTCGGAAGTCGGAATAAGCGGGATTGCAGAGGTTCGACAAACAGGTAACAAAGTGCAACTCAGCTTGACTGTCTGAAATTGCTTGACAGGAAAAAAATTAGTAAGAATAATTGCGTACCGTTATAACGATATAGAAACGCGTACGGGGATATGAGCACAAGACCAAAGCCACTTACGCTGCTCAAAGCGTATCGAATAGCCAACAATCTGGATACGAACAAGATCTGCGAGCAGGCCCGGATCTCGCGTTCGTATCTGACGAGGGTCGAACAGGGCGCGACACCGAGTGCCGAGATTGCCGCACGGCTGGTCCGGGTGCTGACCAGCGCCGAGTGCGTGCGTGTTCCGCAGCGCGCTACTACGCCCACGCGAGCCGAATCGCTCGAAAGCGCGCGCCGTCTGCTCGAGCAGACCAAGGCATTGCATGCCGAATTCGCCGAGCAGGGCATCCGCGAAATACATTTGCTTTATCCGCAGCGTTATCAAGCCGGAGTGGAAGACCATGGCTTCGCCTAATGCTCAACCCAGTCAGGCTTCGCGCGGCGTATTCGAGGTCCATCCGGCTGTCAGGCTATTGACCGAGACGTTCCTCTATAAATTCAGTTGGCCGAAATTGCTGGGCACCAATCTGATTCTCGGCATTGCATTGCTGGTTTCGGTGACGGCCAATGTGGTGCTGATGACGAGAAACGTACCGCCGGTTTATTTCGCCGTGACAGCCGACGGCCGAATCATGCGTCTGGCTCCGCTTTCCGAGCCGCTCGTGTCGCCCGAGGAAGTGGTGCAGTTCGCGCAGAACTGTGTGACCCGCTCGTTCTCGCTCGACTTCGTCGCCGACCAGATGCGCACCAAGCTCCAGTCACTGCACGACTGCTACACCGACGAAGGCTTTCACGCGCTGATGACGGCGTTCGACAAGAGCAACCTGCTCACGAAGATTCGTGAAGCGCGGCTCGTGTCGTCGGCCGTCGCTACCGGGGCAGGCGTGATCTCGGCCGTCGATGCCCGCGATCCGCGCGGCTACAAGTGGACGGTGCAGCAGCCTATTTCGATCACGCTGGTGAACCAGACGGAGCGGCGCTCCTACAGCTTCATCATCGAAACGCACATTCAGCGCGTCCCGACTGTCGACAACCCGAAGGGGATTTCGACGACAGCACTTCAGATTATTGGCAACGGTCAAAACAACTAGGTGACGGCATGACTGACGGCTTCAAACCCCTTCCGACGGCGATCGAGATAGCCGAAGCATCGAAGGACAAAGAGGGCACGCATCCTTTGGCTAGTGTTGAGGGCACCGATTGGCATCATGAGTTCGAACTGATCGACCCGTTCATTGCCACGCGCAAGGAACTCGAGGAGCTCTGGCAGAGTGCGCCGAATCGTCGTGCGCAGGACTGGCTGACGGGCATCATGGACACGCGCCGGATGTATGCCGTGGTGACGGGTAGCCCGTTCTGAGGTGATGCTGATGAGCCGTTCGCTCACGAGACCGGTACTGGCCATCGCGCTGCTTGGCCTGACTCACATCGCGGCGGCGCAGATGGCGCGCCCCACCAACATGGCTGCCAACGGGGGCGCCGGCGACGCCTATGGGGCGGCGGCCGGTGGCGGTGCGCAAGGGGCAACGCGGCAAGGTGTGTATGCCAACCCGAACGCGCCGCAGCCTTTGCCGCCGTTGGCGCAACAGTCGAACGCCAATTTCGACGCCGCCGTCGACCTCGTTACGCCGCTTACGGGGCCGCAGATCCGCGCATTGCGCAAGCGCATCGACGACGCCAAGCGCGCGGCGTCGGCGAACCCTACGCGCCCGCCCAAGCCGGTCTATTCGGTGCAGACGGTGGACTTGTCGCCAGGGGCGCCGCCGCCGATCGTGCGCGTGAGCGACCTCGGCTCGGCCGTCACGTTCATCGACAGCGCGGGCGCGCCGTGGGACATCACCGAAGTCGACAACATGGCGAAGGGCCGCTTCGAAGTGTTGCGGCCCGTGCCGGGCGTGCCGACGATCACGATCACGGCGGCGGGTACGTATGTGGAAGGGGACGTGGCCGTGTTCCTGAAGGGCCTGTCGTTTCCGATCGTCGTGAAGATGATCGCGGGGCAGCGCGAGACCGACTATCGCCAGGACATCCGCATTCCGCGTCGCGGCCCCAATGCCACGGCGCCCGCGATGGCGACGCCGGCCATCGATTTGCCCGGCGACAGCATGCAGGCCATTCTCGACGGCACCGGGACTCCGGAGGCCAAACGCATCCGCATCGAAAACGGGCCGTCGGGCATGAGCGCATGGCAGATCGGCGAGCACATCCTGCTGCGCACGAACCTCTTTCTGAGCGACCCCGCTTATTACGGCGCGGTGACGGGCGCTGACGGCACGCATGTCTACGACATTCCCACGACGCCGGTCGTGACCGTCAGCGAGAACGGCGTCAGTCACAACATCATTCTGGACCTGGAGTAACGATGGCCGAGCAAGAGCGAAAGCTGCACCCCGGCTTCTTGCGCAATGCGAAGGTGATTGCCGCGATTACGGTCGTGGCGGCGGCCAGCGTTGGCGTTGCATTCGTCGCCATGAAGCATCGACCCGACAAGGCGAACGAGATGGACATTCCCTCCGTCTCGGCGCAAGGCGGCACGCCTTCGCCGGAAACGCCGCATTACACGCAAACGCTGAACAAGGCCAATCAGGAAGGGCTCGCGCAAGCGCAGAAGACCGGCGCGACGTTCATCCCGGCGTTCTCCGACCGCAACGCGCAGATCGAGCAGGTGCTCGAGCAGCGCGGCGATCCGGCGGCGCAGAAGGTCGACTTCCAGCATCCGAGCGGCATGGTTCCGACGCAGGCGGCACCGCTTCCGGGGCAGCCGCAAGGCGGACAGATCTCGCCGTTGCCATTGCCGTCGCTGCCGTCGCCGACCCAAGGGGTGGGCATGCAGGTTCAGCAGCTCGTCAATCAATGGGATCGGGCGCCGCAATCGCAGGAGGTCCTGGGGCTGCAAAAGGAGGCGCAAGCGGCGGCGGCATCGATGACGGCGGCGACCAGCGCGGCGCAAGCGGTGGCTGCGGCGCAGCAACAGGCAAGCAAAGTGGCGCTGATTCATGCGAGCGACAAGTTCTACGCCCACCTTGAAAACGCCATCGATACCGATGCGCCGTCGGATGTGCTGGCAGTGCTCGACCAAGGGCCCTGTAAGGGCGGCGAATTGATGGGCAACGGCAAGCTGACAGGAGAGGCCGTGACGGCTTCGTTCACGTCGATGCAATGTGGCGGCAGGACGATCCCGATCAATGCGGTCGCATTGAACGAGTCGACGCTGAGCAACGCGCTGCCGGCCGACCTCGATCACCACGTGATCGCGCGTGTGGCGGTGCCGGCGTTGCTCGGGGCGCTGAGCGCCGCGGGCAGCGTCTACAGCAACGCAGGCTCGACCGTCACGCAGAACGCGCTTGGCGGCACGACCATCGCGCAAAACCCGAATCCGTCGGCGCGCCAGCTCGAAGGCGCCGCGGTGTCGGGGGGCATGACCGGTGTGCAGGGCATGATTCAGCGCGAGGTGAACGCGGTGCCACCGGTGACCGGACGCGTGGAGATGAATACGCCGTTGCTGATCCTTTTCAAATCCGACGTGATCTTCCAATAAGGGCATTGGCGCGCTTCGATGTTTACGTATAATACGTGCGATACGCACTATGCGAGCAACGACAAATGAGCGAACAGGACCACTTCTCGAACGTGCTTGACGTGGAGGCACATGAAGAGCCGCACGAGCCTCACTTCGGCGCAGCCGATTATGCGGGCGCTGACGAGTATGGCGAATTCGGCAAGGAGCAAACGCAGGTTCAGGTGCCGAAGAAGGCCGTGCCCAAGCTGCTGCTGATCGCCGGCGGGATGGCGGTATTCGTCGTGCTCGGCGTGGGCTATCAATACTTCTTCGGCGCGAAGCACCAGAGCGCGGCGAACAACAACATGAACGCGTCGGCCGATGCGATCGATACGGGCACGGGTGGCAATCCTGCGACGGGCGTGCCGCCGCTGCCGCAAGGCGGCATGCTGGCGCACGGTCCGGCTACGCCTCCGCCGCTGCCGGCCGCGATGAACCCGTCGGCGTCGAACGCATTCGTGGCGGGTCCGGCTGTGGGTGGTTTGCAGCCGACGGCCTCAGGCGCAATCAATGGCGCTACGGCGCAACCTGCGGCGACTCCGGGTGCTGCGACGACAAGTTCGCCGCCGTCCGTCTTCGATGCCGCACAGACGCCTGCTGCGCCAACCGGGGTGTCGACGTCGCAGGCTGCCGCACCGGCGGCCGTGCCGACGAGCGCGACCGGCATGATGGCGTCGGCCGATGCCAATGCCCCTGCCTCGAGCGCCAACGTGGGGGAGGCGGCAAGCGCGCAGCCAGCCGCCGCGACACCGGCTGCGATCGGCGGTGCGAATGCCGCATCCGATCCGAAGGACCTCGAGATCGCGAAGCTGCAAGCCGAATTGAAGGCCGCGCGCGGGCATCACGAGAAAACGCAGCGGCATGCCGGCAAGCATGCGACGCGCATTGCGCACACGCATCTTCGTGCGAACACGAACACGGTTGCAGCTGCGAGTGATGCGAACGCGGCATCCGGCACCGATGCGGCAAGCGGTGCGAGTGCGAGCGCAAGCTCGGACGCCAATGCGAATACGAACGCGAGCGGTAGCGCCATGATTCAGGCTGCATCCGGCGCGGATGCAGCGTCGGCACCGCGTACGGCGAAAGGGGCGGCGAACCGTCATCACCCGCGCCACGCCGCGCGTGGCAAGCATGCGCGCGTCGAGGTGCTGGTCGGCTACCACATCAAGCAGGTCGTACCGGGGCAGGGCTGGATCGAAGACGAGCAGACCGGCAAGCAGCAGGTCGTTGCCGTCGGCGACAAGATCGGCCGTGCGGAAGTCATCAAGATCGATCCGGACAACTATCGAATCGATACGACCGCAGGGGTGATCCAGTAATGGACCTGATCAGCATCGTCACGAGCATTGCGGCCGACATCGTCGCGTTTCGTGCGCTCGCACAAGTGCTGGCTGTCGGCATCGGCATCTTCTATTGCGGGAGCGCCTTGCAAAAGGCGATCAAGAAATCGGCGTCGCCGGGCACGGACATCTCGGGGCAGAGCATCTTCGCGTCGTTCTTCATCGGCGCGCTGATCGTCAATTTCTCGGGCGTGATGGACAGCACGCTCGGCTCCATGGGGCAATCGGACACCACCTATGGCGACGTGATCTCCTACGCGAACCTCGCACAAACGGGCGCCTTTGCGCCTGCGATCACCGCGATTCTGACGATCATCTCGACGTTCGGGTGGTGGTACGCCCTGAAGGGCTGGACGATGTTACGGAAAGCCTCCAGCGGGGGCGGAGGAGGGGGTTACGAAGACTACGCCTGGAAAGGTTTCATTCACATCCTGGGGGGCGCGGCGCTTGTCAACATCAACGGCACGCTCGCGGCTTTTCAAGGAACACTCGGCATCAATCCACTCTTTTGACGGAGCAACCACACCATGCCTCAAGCAATTCTGATCAACCCGTTCGCACGCCTGCATCTGTATGCGACCGAGCACGCGCGCACGTTCATCGTCGGCGCGATGGTGCTGGCCGGCATCGGACGCCTGATGGTCATCAATCCGCCGCTGGCGATCGCCGCGGTGATCATGGTCGCCACCGCGCTCTGGCACGCTTCGCTGCCGGCCGCCACGCGTCTGTCGAACAAGCATCTGGCCTTCACGGCGCTGATGCTGTTCGCCGTCACGAGCCTCGTGTTCTCGGGCGTCGCCAATGCGCAGTCGAACGGCAGCACGCTCGGCGGCATGGCGACGAGCCTCAAGAACGACATGGGCGCGGTCTACAACATGATCATCTACGCGTTCTACGGCGGCGGCATCGTCAGCACGGGCATCGGCGTGAACAACGGCATCAAGAAGTCCAAGGGCGACCAGCAAGTGACGACGGGCTCGATCTTCGGCTACGGTCTCGGCGGCCCCGCACTGGGCATGATCGGCTACATCATGAACTCGGCTGCCGGCTCGATGGGCGCCAGCTCGAGCAACATGGACGCGATGCCGGCCAGCGCCCACTGAGGCTGGCCTTTCGCGAGACCCGAACATGGCTTCACCGTTCGATTCGAGCACCGGTCGCGTCGGGGACGCGTCCTCGGCGCGCGAGACCGGGGGCTCGAGCGACGACGCACGATCGGGGCTCGCCTCCCCCGATCGCGCGCTCGGCGCGAACTTCGGCGCGCGCCGCTGCCGCGACATCGTCTTTTCCGTCAAGCGCAAAGTCTGGCGGCAGGACGACGAGCGCCTGGAACCCGACGATGCCGACTATGCGCAAAAACGTCAGGCGCGCATGGCGGCAGGCGGCTATCGCTGCGTCTTCTGCGGCTTTCGTTCGCAGCACACGGAGCTGCATCACCGTAACGACAACCACGCCGACTCTCGCGACGACAATCTCGAGGTCGCCGATCCGCTGTGTCACGGCACCCAGCACCTCGGCCAGATCGGCGCGGATAAACACGGCATCTTCGTTCAGCTCGAAGGCATGCCGCAAGCCGAACTCAATCACTTGCAGCGGACGATCGCGGTCGTGCTCGAAATCGGCAGCGACGCCGAGAAGGCCGACGCGCGTGCGCTGCTTCAACATCTGGCGAGCCGTTCGCAGTTGGTGACGTCGGCCTGGGGCAGCGCCAACCCCTCCGATTTCGCCACGGCCTTGCACGCGCTGCACGAAGAGGATTCGGACAAGCGTGTCGGCGCGTTCGCCTCGCTGGCGCTGCTGTACCGTCCCGCGCGCTTTGCACAGTACGTGCGGCGGTGGATAGACGAAACCTACCGGTCGCTTCCGATCGCGACCTGGAAACACCTGTACGAACGCGCGCGTTCGGGCCGCTAGCGCTCGATGTCGCCCAGCGTCGAACCTAAGTGTCGGAGATCCATTCATGAGTGTCGTAAGCACCCTTCTCGAGAACGTCGAAGCCCTGATTGCCTGGATTTCGAGCCATGCGCTGGGCGCCGATCTGCCCGCTTATTGCCAGCTCGAAACCGCCATCGGGCTGGACCCGGACGATCCGCGGGCCAAGCAGATGGCGGCAATGGACCCGAAGGGCGCGCGGCCTTACATCCTGATCACGCGCCAGTGCGCGATGCTGACGATCTTCGAGCTGACGGGCTCGATGGACGTGGTCGGCGAGGTCGAATTCGAGCAGATCACCGACGATCTGCGGCGTGCCATGACCTCGTTTTTCCAGAAGGCGGGTCATTCGGTCGAGATCTCGTTCGAGCGCGATCCCGACATGATTCGCCATAAGGTGCGCAGCCTCATGCAGCCGTCGTACGACACGTGCGAGCGCGTGGGGCTCGACCTCAAGGACATGCTCGACGACCGTTGCGAACGCGTGGCTTCGCTGTGCTCGCACGAGTCGTGCTACGTGATGTTGTACACGCACCTGTCGTCGATGTCGGCAGACGAGCTCAAGCGCGAAATGGAAACGCACCGGCTGCGCATGAAAGAGCACAAGGTCCAGCCGATGCTCGAAGCGCAGTCGGTTACGGCGATCCTGAAGGGCCTGCTGAGCCGGCATGAAACGTTCGTCGACGCGATGGAGCGCGATTTCGTGCATGCGAAGCTGCACGTCGAGCGCATGTCGACGCACGACGCCGTGCGCGCGATCCGGCAGGCATACGATCGCCGCCGCACCGATTACAAGTGGCGCCCCGTGCTGCCCGGCGATCGCTTCACGCCGCGCAAGACGCGGAACGATTCGATCTCGGGCTTGTACCTGCCGAAGCTTTCCGAGCAGATGTGCTCGGGCAAGATCCGCACCGAGGGCGACTTCGTCTACGTCAACGGCGAATATCACAGCTCGGCGTACATGGAGGTCGGGCCGCAGGAAGTGCACGACTTCATGATGCTGTTCAACCGGGTCGGCAAGGAAATCCCCTGGCGCATCAAGTTCACGATCGAGCCGGGCGGGCTCGAATCGGCCAAGCTCAAGAATCTGGCCGTCAGCGTGATCGGCTTCATGGGCGGCACGAACAAGGCGATCAAGCGCTCGTTCGACGCACTCGAGCAGGCGCAGCGTGACGGCGAATGCAACGTGTCGGTCCGTATCACCGCCGCCACGTGGGGGCCCGACAAGAAGACCTGTGAAGACCGCCTCTCGGCGCTCGTGAGCGCGATGCAAGGCTGGGGCGTCGCGCAGGTCAGCACCGATACGGGCGATCCCATTCAAGGCCTTGCGTCGACGGTGCCGGCCTTCACCGACAAGTCCGTCGCGCCGCGCATGATTCCGCCGCTCAGCGATCTCGTGCGCCTGTTCCCGATCCAGCGCGCGGCCTCGCCCTGGTTCGCGGGCGGCTCGATTCTGCTGCGCACGCTCGACGGCAAGGTGTATCCGTTCCAGCCGAATTCGTCACTGCAGACCGCGTGGATCGATCTGATCTGGGCCATCATGGGCTCGGGTAAATCCGTGTGGCTCAATACGCTGAACCTCGGCGCGATTCTGTCGCCGGGCCTCAAGCGTCTGCCGCTGATCACGATCATCGACGTGGGGGTGAGTTCGAGCGGTCTCATCGAGCTGATCCAGAACGCGCTGCCCGACGATCGCAAGCACGAAGCCATCTACATTCGTCTGCGCAACACGGGCGAATATTCGATCAATCCGTTCGATACGCTGCCGGGTTGCCGCAGGCCGACCGCGTTCGACCGCGAGTTCCTGATTTCGCTGCTGACCGCGCTCGCTACACCGGTAGGACAGAAGCTGCCATACGCGAACTCCTCGGAGCTCGCAGGCATGGTCGTCGACGAAGTCTACGATCGCTATGCGACGCGTGGCTCGGAGAAGCGCTACGAGCCGACGGTCGATCCGTTCGTCGACGAGGCGCTCGCGCAGACGGGCTTCGTCGCCGACGAATACACGTCGTGGTGGGATGTCACCGATCATCTGACTGCGCGCGGCCACACACGTCCAGCACGCCTGGCGCAGCGTTTCGCGGTGCCCGTCCTGTCCGACCTGATCGAATCGCTGGGCGCCGAGCGCATCCGCAGCGTGTTCGAGCCGAAAGAAGACTCGAAGGCGCGCGTCGACAACGGCATGACGCTGATCGACGCGATGCGCATGGTCATCACCTCGGCGCTGCGCGATTTTCCGATCATCGCATCGCATACGCGTTTCGAGCTCAATGAGCAATCGCGTGTCGTTGCGCTCGACCTCGAAGAGGTGACACGCGGTGCGGGCGAGGACGGCGAGAAGCGCGCCGAAATCATGTACGTGTTCGCGCGGCAGATCGCGGCGCGCCAGTACTATCTGCCCGAGAGCATCGCCGATCTCGCGCCGCCGCTCTATCACGAAGCGCATCGCGTGCGCTACGAGGACATCAAGGACGAGATGAAGGCGATCTGCGTCGACGAAGTGCACCGTACGGCCGGCAAGAAATCGTTCCGACGCCTGCTGTCGCTCGATCGGCGTGAGGGCCGTAAGCACGGCATCCGCGTGTCGCTGGCGAGCCAGTTCATGGCCGATTTCGAAACCGACGGCGAGTCGATCACCGAGTCGGCGTTCTCGGCCTACATCATGAACGCGGGCAGTCCGAGCTCGCGTGCCGAGGCACAAAAGATGTTCGGCCTGTCGAACTCCGCGATGGCGGCGTTGCAACGCGACGTGCGCGGCGCCGGCAAGTTTCTCGTCTGGCACCAGACGAAGAGCGGCGTGGTCACGCAGGTGCTGCACAACGCGCCCGGCGCGATCGAACTGTGGGCGTTCTCGACGACTGCCAAAGACGTGGGGCTGCGGCGGCGGCTATACAAACGCACCTCGCCGGCCAAGGCACGCCGCATTCTGGCAAAGGAATTCCCGAGCGGCACGGCGGCGCAATACCTGGAAAGCCGTCAGGTCGAACAGGGCGGGCGCGACGACGACAACATCATCGATACCGTCGTGAACGAATTGGTCGTCAAGTACGGCCTCGAAAGAGCGGAGCTGGCGACATGAGCGAAAAGGAAACGGCGCAGCAGGCACCGGACAAACCGGGCAAGGCGGCGCGCGTCGCGCGCTCGGGCCTTTATCTGATTCCCGGGTATTCGGTCGTCAAGGCGGTGGCGTCGATGAAGGAGACGGCCGCTACGGGTATGCGCACGATCGTCGATCAGCACCGCGAGCTCGTCGCCCAACGCACGAATCCGCGCACCCGAACGTTCAGCGAGGCGCTGTCCTCGCGTTCTGCCGATGCGTTGCCGCTCGAGGCCATCGAGCGTTCGTGCGTGCGACGCAAGCAGCTCTCGATGGCCATTGCGTTCGTGAGCGTGAGCTTCGTGCTCGGCAGTGGCTTGGGGCGCAACTACTTCGGCATGTTCCTCGGTTTGCTGTTCGTCGCGTTCTGCTTGATGTTCGTGCTCAAGTTCGAGCATCGGCTCTGGCAGATCGAGCAGGGTCGGGCGTTCCCCGATGCACCGCTCGGCGGCTATGGGCAGTTCTTCGCCGTCGGCGGGGCGGTCAAGCGGCTGCTCGACCCGCACCTGGCACTTTGAGGCGCGGCTTGCATTCCTTCGTATCGCTAACCAAACGGACGTAGACCGCATGAACAGAATCGCAGCAAGGGCGCGCGCCATCGTCGCGTTGCTGGGGGGCTTCGCCGTGTCGGGCATGGCACTTGCCCAAACGATGTCGACACAATCGATTTCGAGCATCACTAGTGCGGCCTCGACGGGCACCGACAAATCGATGTCGGCCCTGCAGCTCATCTACGGCGCCATCGCGACGAACCCGCTCTCGGGCGGCGGCACGGCGGGCGGGGCGACCTCGGGCGGCCTCATCTCGCAGGTGTTCCTGGTGCTGAACTCGTGCATTCTCGCGGTCGGCGTGATATGGGCGATGTATCACTTCGGTTCGGCGATGATCGCCACCGGGCAGGACGGCGAATTCCTCGGGCAGAAGAAGTCTTCGCCGTGGTTCATCATCCGCATGGGCGTGGGCTTCACCGGGCTCGTGCCGATGTTCGGCGGCTATTGCGGCGCACAGATCATCATGCTGTGGGGCACGATGATGGGCGTAGGCATCGCGAACCTCGCGATGTCGGCGTCGATCAGTGTCTTGACGAGCGGCGGCTCGCTCGTGGCGATGCCGATCGTGCCCGAGGTGACGGCGCTGTCGCGCTCGCTGTTCGAGGCGAACCTGTGCGCGGCCTCGGCCAACCAGGCCGTCATGAATCTGCCTGCCGATGCGAGCGTCAACGCCGACAACGTCCAGGCCGAGATATTCACTGCCAACTCGAGCGGCAGCAGGGTCGTGCTGACGAACGGCAACGGCTTGTCGTGCGGCGGCGCCGAGATCAATGCGAATGCAGCCGATGGGGCGTCGTCGAGCACGACGTCGATGTCAGGCCTCAACGCCTACTCGAACGATATGAGCGGGATGCAGGCGTCGTTGCTCACCGCGCAGCAGAACGCGCTTGCCACGATGCAGGCGACGCTTGCGAGCGCGGCACAGACCTACGTCTCCGCGGTGAACAGCCAGACGCGCCCGCCCGATCCGCAGACCACGATCGACAACGCGGCACAAGCCTATCAGCAGCAGATCCAGACCGAGCTCAGCAACGAAAATAGCGCGTTCGCCGCGATGGCTCACACGATCGAGGCCAATCTGACGCGCGACGGGTGGATCATGCTCGGCTCGTGGTACCAATCGTTTGCGCAGGCGAACACGCAGCTCGCGGAGTTGGCCGCTGCCGTTGCCACGGCCGTGACCGGCACCGATCCTGCGAACCTGCCGTACCCGCAGCTGTATCGCAGCGTGATGGCCAGCTACGCGCAGCAGATAGACGAGGATGCGTCGACGACGCCGGCCGATGGCTCGATGTCGACGGCCAGGGCGATCGGCAATCTGTCTTCAGGCATGAACGATCCGCAATCCGTCCTGGCGCGGACCTTTCCGGGCAAAAAGCTCGTGCAGGATTTGATGGTGCTGATGGCAAGCGGCCAGGGCGCGAATGGCGGCCTGCCGTTGAATCCGTTGATGGCGATGAAGAGCGTCGGCGACGACATCATCGATGCGGGCGGCTCGATGCTGGCTACTTACGCCAGCACGGGGTCCGATGCATCCGATCTCGGCAAGCTCACGGCTGGCATATCGGGCATGATCGGTCAGAAGGCGGCGTCGAAGCCGGACCAAGGTCCCACGCTCAGTGCGCTGCAGCCGTTCGTCGTCGCCATCGTCATCTCGCTGTTCTTCTTCGGCGTGATGTTGTCGATCTACATGCCGATGCTGCCGTTCATCGTCTGGTTCAGCGGCGTGATCTCGTGGTTCATGGTGGTGGCGGAGGCGATGGTCGCGTCCCCATTGTGGGCGATGACACACCTCGACGGCGACGGCGATGGGCTCGGGCAGCGCACGCAGCACGGCTACGTGTTCCTGCTCAACGTGATGTTGCGGCCGGTGTTCATGGTGTTTGGTTTCCTGTTGGCTGGCGCGAGCGTCGTCGTGCTCGGCATGCTGCTCAACTCGATGTTCTGGGTGGCGATGGAGAACGCTCAGTACAGCTCGACACGGGGCATCGTGATGATCATCGGCTTCGTGGTGCTGTACGTAGGCATGTGCCAGACGCTGTGCAACACAGCATTCAGCCTGATCCATGTGATTCCCGACAACGTGTTTTCGTGGATCGGGGCGCATATGGCCGGGGCAGGCACAGGTTTCGAGGACAAGGTGCGGAGCGGCTTCGACAGCAGTGCCAGCCAAGGCCGCGGCGATGCGAGCCAGATGCGATCGGGTGGCAAACCGCCCGTCCACGGCCCGGGCAGCTCCGCGGCCGGCGCCGCGAAGGGGGGCGCGATCAGCGGGCATTGAGGTTGTGTGCGGTGCCTGCGCGAGGCGCGGGCACCCGCGTCAAACGAGGCGCGCGGCGGACGTCATGTCCCCGCGCGCTTTGCTTTTTGGGCGGGCTTGAGACTCGCAGTCTTGGTACGGGGCTTGGTAGCGCGTTTTTCGATGCCCTTCGTGGTGCTTTTCGTCGCGCTCTTGGTTACGCGCTTTGCCGTGCCCGGTTTCGCCTGCTTGGTCGGTGTCGCCAGCTCCTCGTGTGGCGCCGCGCGGGCGGCACGCGTTGCTTTGGCAGGCGCCTTGGTCTTGCCGCTCAGCGACGCGAACGCCAGGTGCTCGTCGTCGAACAACTGCAGCGTACCCACGGCGATGACTTCGGCCGGCCCGGCGCCGACGTTCATGACGCGATGACGCCGCTGCGCGTTGAAATGCAGCGAATCGCCGGCCGAGAGCAGATAGTCTTTCTTGCCGAGCGTATAGCGCAGCTGTCCCGACAAGACGTAGACGAATTCGTCGCCGCCGTGCGCGACCCACTCCGAGCTGTAGCCCTCCATCATCACTACTTTGACGGCATTGAGCAGGCTGCCTTCGAACGTCGTCGAAAGGCGTTCGTAATGCTGGCGCATCGGCCCGACCGCGTACGACTCGCGGCGGCCTTCGTGAGAATCCGGGTGTTCCTGGCGCGGATGTTCGAGCAGCGCACCGAGCGGTACGTCGAGCGCTTTGGCGACGTTCGCAAGCGACGAGATCGAGATGCCCGTCAGATTGCGTTCGACTTGCGACAGAAAGCCGACTGAGAGATTCGATGCCGTCGCGACTTCGAGCAGCGTCATTTTCGATTCGCGGCGCAAGCGCCGAATGCGCTGACCAATGCGATTGATGTCCGAATCCGAATCCATGTGTCCCCTTGGAGACGGCTGCCTCGTGGGCGAGCCGGTAGCGGGACGCAGATGGCGTCCCGACGACGATGCGGCGCATTGTACCGTGCGGTACAGCGTACCCGTTCTGGAGTCGGCATTGCCCTAAAATTTTAGTGTCACGTAAATTTTAGCTTGACGAAAAAAATGGCCGGCGGTAGTTTTTGACTGAATAATGCAACGGACCGTGTGCAGCAGGCGGGCGGATTTCTGCGTGCGCATGGTCGTCGACCACAGGTGATCCGATGACGACCGATCGACTGAAGTACAGCTTCTCCAGCCTTCCTTCCTATGACACGTCGGTAGCGCACACACATGCGGGCATGTCGGCGCTGCTCGATCGATTGCAGCTCGATGCCTGCCTCGTTACGTCGCAGGACGAATTCATCTCCGAATACGTGCCGCGCAGGAATAGTCAGCGCTATGCGCTTTCGGCGTTCGACGGGTCGGCCGGCTCCGGCCTCTTCCTGTCGCGCGCGACGGCCGAGCGGCTGGCGCTGCCGCAGTTCGTGCTGTTCGTCGACGGACGCTATCACCTGCAAGCCGAAACGCAATGCGATCCGGCTTACGTGTCTGTCGAGAAGCTCGGCTTGGGCGTGGGGATCTGGTCTGCGCTCACGCAGTGGCTGGTTCGCTACGGCTCGGCATTGCGCACCATCGGCTACGACGCGCTGCGGATGAGCGTCGCGCAACGCGACCAGCTGATCGCGGGTACGGCGGAGGCTGCGTTCGTGTGGACGAGCCTCAACGCTCGCGAGGTCGATCGCGCTATCGAGCTGCCGGGCTGGCAGGTCGACCGCCCGATCTTCGGGCTATCGAAGGCCATCACGGGCACGACGGTCGAAGGCAATCTTGCGACGCTGAATGCTCGACTGAACGCACACTTGAACCTGAACGCAGGGCAGAGCGCTGTTTGTTTCGTTTCGTGTGCAGCCGATGATCTGTCGTATCTGCTGAACAGCCGTGGCTATCACATTCCGAATGCATCGTCGCACCTGGGCTATCTGTTCGTGGTCGGCGATGACGTTGCGCTGTTCTTGCCCGAGGGCTGCGAGCGCAGCCCTGTCGAGCTCGATTACCCGCGGTTGCGCGTGTTCCGCAACGATCTGGTGGGCCTGGAGCAATTCCTCGTGCGCTTCGGGGTGAAGCACGTCTGCTATAGCGCCGACGTAGTCAACTGCGCGGTGCCGGACATCGTGCGTGGGGTATGGCCTGCGGCGCAGCATACGCATTTCAGCCCTGTCGAAGCGATGCGCGTAGCCAAGACGCCCGAGGTGCTGGACCAATTCCGCGACGCGTTTGCGCGCAGCTCCGACGCGATCGCTGTAACGATGCGCTGGGCCAAGGGCGGCGAGCCGGGCGTGCGTCACTCGGAGTACGACCTGTCGCGCAAGATCAACGACGAATATGGCGCGCGTGGGGCACTCGGCCTCACGTTTACGACGATTGCCGCAAACGGCGCGAACAGTGCGCTCGCCCATTACGCCGAGGCAAGTCCCGAGGTCGAGCTGACCGAAGGCGAACTCGTGCTGCTCGATAGCGGCGCTTATTACGAAGGCGGCTTTGCGACCGATTGCACGCGCGTCGTGCTGCGCCGCACACAGTCGGACACGCAGGCGCAGCCTTGGCAGCGCGAGATCTATACGATCGCGCTGAAGGCCTGCATCAAAGGCCTCGTTACGCGCTTTCCTGCGGACATGAACGGCGACGAAGTCGATGGGCAGGTGCGCGACATATGCCGTGCGCGCGGCTACGACTACAACCACGGCACGGGGCATGGTGTCGGCATTCACGTCCATGAAGGCGGCGTGCGGTTCGCGCTGGGCTCGAAGTACGGGCTCGTGCCGAACGCGGTGGTCTCGGTCGAGCCTGGCATTTACGAGCAGGGCAAGGGGGGCGTGCGCATCGAGAACATCGTCGTCATTCATCGTGACGACGAGCCCGGCAAGATGCGTTTCGAGAATGTCGTGACGGTCGGCTACGACTGGGACCTCATCGATCTCGACTTGCTCGACGATGCCGAGCGTGCGTACTTGCGCGATTACGAGCAGCAGTGTGTCGCGCGCGGTACGCAGGTGACACAATGTCCGTTGCTTTGATGCGCGGATAGGCCCCGAACCTTGGGGCCTGGCGGGTGATCTTGACCGGCATGAAGCGGAAAGTCCCGTGTCGAGATCACCCGAGCCCTACCGATCACTGCTGCTGCACGGATGGCCAGCCGCTACCGCCGTTGATCAAGATTTGGCCGGGGGCCGTTTGATAGAGGGCGGTGCGCGCAGGCGCCACGGTGTTGTTGGCGGTAATGACGGAGTTATCCGTCGCGGTGAACGACGGATGCGTCGAATCATCTTCCAGCAGCGTGACCGAGTTGAGCGTCATTTTCGATGATTCATAACTTTGCGCGAGGTTGGCCCAGAGGCTGACATTCGAGTTCAACGTCAGGGACGAGGAGCCGAGGGTATTCACCTCGTTCATGGTCGTCGTGCCGTTCCAGGTAAGGTTGCTCGCGCCGTCCAGGTAGAGATTGAGCATCGAAATCTGGGCGTTGTTCCATGTGAACTTCGGGTTGCTCGAGGCAGAAAAATCGACAGTGCCTGAAGTCGGGGCAGTCGAGGTGATATTGCTCGTGAAATTGTTGTTCACGTAGTCGGTGAGGTGAAGCGAGAGCACCACGCCGTTGGCGTTGGCGATCGACAGGTTGTAGGTATCCTGCAAATCCAGCTGGAAGCCGTTGATATTGGCGTTCGAGAGCGAAATCGAACCCGTCGTGGTATCGCCGGTCGGAATGGAAATTGTCCTGGTCACGCCATTTCCGGCGTTGAACTCCCCGTTGGGGAAACTTGCCGAACCGGAGCCCGTGAAGAAGGCGACGATATAAGCGGAGGCATTGTTCTGGAGGGTCAGCGATGCGCTATCGTGGACCTGTACTTCTTCGACATCCGAGTTGTCGGCGATCAGTTTCGAGTTGTCGTAGAACCGCATGCCGCTTTGATTCGTCGCCAGAGACGACTGCGTAAATGACACGGAACCCGTGTTCTTGACCGTCAGATTCCACTGCTTGTCGTCGCCGGATTTCAGCGTGCTGTTAGCGACGTTCAAACACCCGTTCCCTTGGATCACGAACGATCCCGTATCTTCGGCGGCCGGTGAGAACACCAAAGTCGAGTTCGTCAACGTCAGGCATCCGCCGTCGGCGATGGTCAGGACGCCCGTCACGGTGATGGTTTGGCCGGTACAGGTTGTCGGAGCGTTGATGGTCCAGTCGGTATAGCTGGTATTGCACGCTGCACCGCCTGTTCCAACGGCGCTTTTTGCGATCGCGGCTCCCCCTTCCGCCGCATTTCCACCACCGCCGCAGCCGGCTATCGCGCAACAGCATAGGAGCAGTATTGCCAGTATTTGCCTGGGAATTCGAAAGGGGGAGTACGCGCCAAGATTCATTTGTTTCTCTCGATGTGGACTACTTTTAAAGTAGACGCAACGCCATTGTCAAAAGGCCGCGGCGAATCGTCATTCGGCATGCTGCCGCCATTCCAAGCAGGTCCGATTGCTGGAGCTCGGCAAGTCGGCGATGAGGGCAGGCACGATCCATTTTCGCGGCTTTGATTTCATTGCTCACTACGGCTTTTCGTAGAATTTTGCGTCTTGCGTGCCAATACCCACGGCAGTATGTTTGTGCGATCTGCCACCGATGCGCGGCTTGTGCGCCGTGCCTGCCTCCGATGACGAATCGTTCAGCCGCCCCGCACCCGGCCCGCTCGCTCGCGGAACGCCGCACGATCGACTACATCCCTGATACAGAACGTCATGGCCGGTTGGCAAGCCAGTTCACGCTGTGGCTCGGCGCGAATCTGCAAATCACGGCGATCGTCACGGGCGCGTTGGCCGTCGTGCTCGGCGGCGACGTGTTCTGGTCGCTCGTCGGCCTCTCGATCGGTCAACTGCTCGGCGGTGCCGTGATGGCGCTGCACGGCGCGCAGGGGCCGCGGCTTGGTTTGCCGCAAATGATCTCGAGCCGCGTGCAGTTCGGTGTGTTCGGCGCGATCGTGCCGCTCGTGCTCGTGTGCCTGATGTACGTGGGCTTCTCGGCAAGCGGCGCGGTGCTGGCCGGGCAGGCGATCGCCGAGCTGACCGGCATCGATGCGGCCGGCAGCATCGTGTTGTTCGCGGCGATCGTCGTCGTGTTGACCGTGTTCGGCTATCGCACGATTCATGCGCTGGGGCGCGTGACGAGCGTGGTTGGCGTACTGGCCTTCGCGTATCTGTTCGCGCGCTTGCTGAGCGGCCACGACATCGGTGCGTTGCTCGCCGACCGTCATTTCTCGCTAGCCAACTTTCTGCTGGCGATCTCGCTATCGGCATCGTGGCAGATTGCCTATGGGCCGTACGTGGCCGACTACTCGCGCTACTTGCCGCGCACCGTCAGCGCAAGCCGTACGTTCTGGGCGGTGGGGCTTGGCTCGATCATCGGCTCGCAAGCTTCGATGACGTTCGGCGTGCTCGCCAGCGCGCTCGCCGGCAAGGCATTCGCGGGGCACGAGGTGGCGTACGTCGTCGGGCTCGGTGCGAGCGGCGCGACTGCTGCCGCACTGTATTTCGCGATCGCGCTCGGCAAGCTCACCGTGACGACACTGAATGCCTATGGCAGCGTGATGTCGATCGCGACGATTGCCACGGGCCTGACGGGGCGCGAGCGTGTGTCGAATCGCGCGCGGGTGATCAGCATCGTCTGCGTGGTCGTGATCGTCGCGTGGCTCGCACTGGCTGGCCGGCATGGGTTTCTGAAGCACTTCTCGGCGTTCATCCTGTTCCTGCTCGCGTTCTTTACGCCATGGAGTGCGATCAATCTCGTCGACTATTACTGCGTGACGAAGGAGCGCTACGACATCCCCGCGCTGTTTGATCCGAACGGGCGCTATGGCCGTTGGAATTGGCTCGGCCTGAGCGTCTACGTGGTTGGTGTGCTCGTGCAGATGCCGTTCATCGCGACGAGCTTTTACACCGGGCCGCTCGTAGACGCATTGGGCGGCACCGACATTTCGTGGATCGTCGGGCTCGTGGTGCCCGCGCTCCTCTATTACGTTGGTGCTCGCGCACGTCGTGTGCGCATGCCGGAGCGGCTGATTGTGCCCGAGGCTGCGAGCGTGGGCACAAGGGAGCCTGGAACCGATCGGGCCACCGTAGTCGGGGTAGCCGATTCAGAGGCAAAGAGTGGCTAGGATGGGGCGGTCACCTATCTGCAAGTCGCTGGCTTCTGCGTTATCGTGAGCGTCTGAATATCTTACTTTTAGCCCATGATTACAATCCGCCCGCTGAATGCTGCTGATGCAGAGCGCTTCAAAGCCCTGCGTTTATTGGCGACCAAGACGTCACCGACAGCGATATGGCCTACGCACGAGGAAGAAAACGGCCGATCAATCGACGAAGTAGCGGGTCGAATTGCGTCGACGGATGCGCAAATCGTATTTGGAGCGTTTGCTTCCGATGCGCTCGTTGGAATAACCGGTCTGCGTCGCCTGCCCCTCATGAAGGTCAGTCACAAAGCCACGATCTGGGGCGTCTTCGTTGACCCAGCGCATCGTGGAAAGGGTATCGCGCAGAATCTCTTGCACGCGGTAGCCGAACACGCATCGGAGAAATGGGGCTGTGCCCAGCTCCAGCTGTGTGTGAACGCCGAGAATCTTGCAGCAAAGCGCCTTTACGCCTCGCAAGGCTTCGTCGTTTTTGGCGTAGAACCCCGTGCACTGCGGGTCGACGGGCAATTCTACGACGAGGAGCACATGTACAAGGCGTTGTAGGAAGGCCACCATTCAGCTTGGCGATGGGTTGAAGATATCCGAACGGCAACCTGAGTCTCTTTGCGGGAAAGACGTGATGAACGAAAACGAACAATATGTCTTGCAATGCATCAAGAACTGGGTTTGGTCGGGCTTCTATACGAGCGAGCTCGTCCACGAGATGCTCGAGGATGTGTTGGACGACGAGTGCGACGAAGAACTACTGCGCGATCTCATCGATCCGGAGTTCGAGAAGAAGGCGGAAGCTGAGGCGACATGGCCGGCTACGACGGACTATGACCGGCTAAACCAGGTATTTGACGTACTGCACGAGAAAGGTATCTGCGCACTACACAACGCGGGCTATACCATGTCGGACGGCTTCTCGGACGTCAGTGAAGCGATCGCTGCCGCGCCGCCGGGGGAATATCAGGCCTTCTGCTTCTACCACGGTCAGGATGTCGAGCGCGCCATTGCGGGGCATGGCCTGATGCTTGCCTTTGGGTCGCTTGATACCACCGAGGCCAACAGCCTTGCTGCCGCACGCGTGATCGTGGACGATCTGCGGGAGGCGGGCTTCAAGGTGGTTTGGGACGGCACGGTCAATACTCGGATCAGCCTGCCGGAGCTGGACTGGAAGAAGCGTCAGGAGTCCAGATAGTGACGGGGGCAGTGGCCTGGCCAGGGGCGTTCACTGGGGGCTCTTATGGCTCCGCAAAAACATCGTCTCGGCGATAGTCTTCGAAGGCGATATCGATAACCAACAGAGATGAGCATGGAAAAAGATCCTGCACGCGCAGCAACGCCCCCACTTGTCGTCAACGTTGACAGCATCAAGGAAGTCGAACAGATGGAGGGCGATCATTGGGGTGGCGCATGGAAGCCGCTAACGCCGGCCCTCGATGCCACCCCTGGTCGTCTTGGCGCCAATCTGTCACGAGTGCCGCCGGGACGCACCGTCTGTCCTTTTCACTCCCACGCGCGCGAGGACGAGATTTTTTTCGTGCTGTCTGGCCGAGGTGTCTTCCGTTACGGCGATACGATGCAGGAAATCCGCGCCGGTGACTGCATCTCATGCCCAGCCGGAACCGGCGTCGCTCACCAATTGGCGAATCCGTTCGACGAAGATCTTGTTTACTTTGCCGTTGGGCTAAACGATCCACACGAGGTCTGTACCTATCCGGATAGCGGCAAGGTGATGATTCGGAGCCTCAAAACAGTCGGTCGGTTGACGGAGGCGCCGTATATGGATGGGGAACCGAGCAGGCCGAAAGTGTTGGCGCTAGCTCAACCATTCGCTGTTGCCGCGGGAGAAAAGTCGGGGGCAGGAAGCGAAGGCGACAAGCGTTGACGTATTTGGACCTAGGCAAACCATCAACCAGATGCCATCTCTTGTTAACGTCATCCCCAACGAGACTTATCAGCTCGTGCTCGAGTTCGAGAGGAAAGAGTTTCGGCTGTTTGACGCGTCCATTGCTCGCATCGAGAAGGGCTGGCCTGAGCTTGCCTACCCGCAGAAACTCAAGAATCTCACTTTCAACGAGGGCCGAGTAGTCTGGCCAGGCGATCGCTCGCTCGATGCCGACTATCTGTATGTGAAATCCAGAGCGATTGAAGGTCGAACTCTGCAGAATCAAGTTCTCAGGGTCAGTTACAAGAACCAAGCGCCCACGTCACAGCATCCTTCGCATCATGTATATGGTGTGTGGCTCTACCCGTTCAGAGAGAAGCTGTTCGAGGTTGGAGAGTCTATTGGGGGAGGGCATGCCGATATGGGCGGCTCTTCTTCGCTCAGTCTTGCCGAACTGCGCGTAGCGCAACATTGGAGAGATCACTTTGAACTGTCGGGCTGCGCTTGGGTCGTGCCATTTGTCGATGAGGTAAGCGACGAGCGAGCACTGTTGAATGCGCTGGTCAAAGAGATTTGTCGCCACGAGGGGATACCCGACCCCAATCAACGTGTGAACTAGTTTGAGCAACAGCCGTTCACGCACTTTGCGTGAACGGCTCGAGCCTCATCGCAGCGGTGTGCTACTCCTCTTTACGTTACAAGCACCACTCGGAGCAGCATAGATCGTTGCCCAGTCGGCGTTGCCCCAGCTGCCGGGATCGTCCACTCCGGACCAGTTGACGTTGCTATTCGTCACCATATTGTCGGTCACCCAATTGTGGCCTGCGACGCAAGCATTGATTTTGATGAGCGAATTCATGTTGCCGTCGATGGGGAACACCATTCGCATCCTGTTTCCTCTCACCGTGATGTAGTCGCTTCCCTGGTCCAGATATATCCCGGCCGGCGGATACCCCTGATAAAGCCCCGACGGCAGCATCAACCCGATCCGGTTCCCGCCAATTTCGGTAGAGGGTTGAATTCCCTGGGTATAAATGGCCCCGCCGTCGTAAAGCAGGCGCATGTAATCAAATATTTGATTGTTCATGACGGTATTGGCGCGCATGCCAACATCGCCATTGTTCCAACCCCAGCCGACGCTGATGCCCGTGTAGGGAAGATGGCGTAGGTAATTGCCAGATACCGTGAGATTCTTAGCGAATAGGGCGAAAATGCCAACGGAGCCTGCATACCGACTCCCGCAGGACCAGATCCGATTGTTCGAAACCGTATCGTGATCCGACATCAGGGCAGATAGCGGCGCCGAAGTCGACGAGGCCTCTCCCTGATCGCCACCACCGAGGCTCAGGCACGTTCCTCCGATGTCATGAAAGACGCTCGCGGTCACGCTGTCATTGGCCGTGGCATCGAGGAATTGCAGGCCTTCCGCTCCGAGATTCTGGAACGTGTCGTTCGAGAAAATGATGCTGCTTGCGTTGCTGACGCTTACCGCGGCCGGTTGCCTGACGTGTACGCCGTTCCGTGCATACATACTGGCCTGTTGATTCACATATCCGTAGGTTGCCGGGTCATAAAACGTCGTGTTTTCGAACGTCAGGCCCGAGAACGTCAAATTCATGACCGGTTGACTGGCGGAGCGCCCCTTGATGCCGATCAATGTCTCGAGCGTCGGAATCATGAATTCCATGCTGTTCGGATCCGAGCCTTGTGGCGGCATGTAGTACAGCTTCGACGCTTCCGCATCGAAGTACCACTCATTTTCGGCAGTCAGGAAATCGAGCGAATTTTCCAGGTGGTAGGGTGATTGGGAAATCTTCGTCTCCGCACCATTGCCTTGATCAAGTGCGCTTTTTTCGGCGCCGCAGGGGTACAGAGAGATATGGGGCTGGCCTCCGAACGTCCCGGTGTCAAAGCCGCCGATACGGACGACGTTTTGAGTCCATTGCTGCTGGCTGACGAATTCGACCGGATGTCGCTTGCTCGCATTCGTGCAGTCCGGCCCCTGCGACAGATACGATTTCTGCACGACTGCGGCGAGATCCGTCGCTCCGGCATAGCGAGCAATCAGCGGAAATTTTCCACCTGTATTCCAAGCGAGTGTCTTCGGATAGGAGGCGTTAAGATCGCCGGTCAATTTCGGGTAACGCGCCCGGACGGCGGGCACGCGATTGACATACAGATCCCGAAAAACCGGATTGGCGACACGCGCGCCGTTTCTGTCATACGCCGCCAGGTAATTGTAGGGGTTGATGGCGGCTACCCACACATTATTCGAGGATTGCTGCCAGTTCAGTTTCGTGGTCAATCCACCCACAATCCGCGGCTGCGTACCGGGTACATTTTCATAGTAGATGTGTGTCTGGGCTGTGCCGGAGTCGTCGTTCGTGAAGACGAGCGGCCCATCGAGAAAATAAACGCCGTTACCGAGCTTGACGTGAATGTCCTCGTTAAACGTCGGCGTGCGCAGCAATTGCCGCACCATCGATTTGGCCTTTCCGAGGGATGCAATGGGGGTTTGCTGGCCGCCGTCCGCATTGTCGGAGCCGCTGGGGGAAACATAGATGTCTCGCGCGAATGCCCCCGAAACGTTCAAGGCCAATATTGCAAAAAGCACTACAGTCAACTTTCTGATGTTGCCCATGCCGCCCCCCGAAATTTGGTGGCGGAATTATACTGAGATTGCAGTATTGGCAATTGTTGAAATTGCCATCCAGGTGAGCAGCGTTAGAATCCGCCTCATTGGTATTTCCCGGCGATTTGCGCTGCGCAAGCCCTAACGATTCGTGGCCATGCCCATGAACTTTTAATGTCCCGAGATGCGCTTCGAGCAGTGCCACGACGATCCCCGGTTCTATGGGCCTGTGCTGCCTGCCGCGTCTCCAAGCGGAGCAGGTGGTTCAGCATTGGCGTCGCCGGCGCGCCGTACCGGCTTGCCGCAGCAACTGCAAAACGGGAAGAACGAAAAATTGCGGCCGCCGCACTCGCAAACCTCGAACAACTTGAGGCCGCAGTGGATACAGAAGCTGGCGCTGTCACCGCCTAAGCTCCAGGATTTGTCGCACGAAGGGCAAAGCTTTTTCTGAAAGGCGCCGAGCGCTTTGTCGTACGCCACGGAGCGTGCGCGCTCAACCTGGCTTTGCTGCATTTCCTCGCGCTTGCGCTCGACGTAGCGCTGAAACGCGCGCAGCACGTAGATTCCGGCGAATGCCGTGAGTGCGATGCCGACGAGCACGCGCACATAGCCACCAAAATTCGGCAGATAGGGCACGAGCTCGACGAAGAATGCCGACAGCGCGAAGAGCCCGAAGCCGTAGACGAACGGCCAATAGCGGGCTCTGCGGAATCGAAGGAAGAGCCATACCGCTACGAGCAGGATCGGCAGCGTGACGGCGAGCCGCCATGCGAAGACGGTCAGTTCGTAGCGTCGGCTCGCTTGCTCGAAGCGCTTTTCGGCGGTTTCCTGCGATGCGGCCAGTTGCTGGTCTACCGCCATGGTGCGCACTTGCAACGCGCGTTGCTGGTCGTTGAGCGCATCTTGCTGCCGCTGCCAGTCGACGACCGCCGACTGCAGTTCATCGAGCCTTTTCGTACGCGCGACGATGGCGGGGTCCTGACTGTAATCGCCAGTTGCGGTGCGCGTGGTGACCCAATTTCGAAAGCTCTCTTTCGCCCCGTTGTAGTTTTGCGCGGCGCGCATGCGGGCGATGCCGATCGCTTCCGCCTTGTCCGCGAGCGCTGCACGTTCGCGCTCGAGCTCGCGCTGGGTGGCCTTCAACGGCTCGTCGGTTTTACTGTCGGCGAATTGCTCGACGGTCGGCGGCCCGCCCCGGGGCGCGTACATCAAATCGCGTATGACGAGGCTGCCCAACATGTTCAGAAAGACGGCGAACGCGATTGCGATCACCCATGAGGCGATTTGCAACAAGCGTGCAGGGCGCGAATAGGCTTGGCTGGTCGTCATGAACTTTATGCTCGGTTTGGTTTGCGATGAATTGGCGAGCCGTGGCTCCTTGTGGCACGAACCTTTGCAGTCGTCTCGCCTACACTCCGCCGCGGATTCCGCCAACAGTCGCTGGGGATTTCATTTCACAAACATCACATAGGTGGCGGCGCGGCCTGCAACGTTCATATCGTTACCGTAACGCTCGTTCCCGTCAAACGTGGCGATACGCAAAGCGAGTATCAAACCGCCAGCGTCGCACGTTTGTGCGACAGACGGGGAGGGCACTGCACGGAAAGATCACGCCAGCGCCGAACGCGGCGCGGCGACGGCGTCGCGTGCCGCGACGACCGTCGCCTCGTGGAGCTTCAATCCGCGATTCACATCATCTGACCAACCCAGGAGAAACAGCATGAAAAAAGCCATTACGGTTATTGCTGCTGTTGTGAGCCTCGCCGCTGGCGGCAGTGCAGTCGCTTCCCCGGTCGGCAGTTGGCAAGTCAAGCACTACGACTTCGTCAAGGGCACCTACATCAACACCGTGCAGATCTGCCTGAACGTCGACGGCACTTTTCGCTCAGGAGGTTGGAGCGGTTATTGGGCGCTATCACAATCCGGGGCCTACGTGATGTCACGCGAGGCTGAAGCAGGGGGAGTGGGTGTCGGCGCGGACGTCGCCAACGTAGTGAGCGACGACCTCATGACGGGCTTCAATGAGAGCTGGCCGTCGCAGAACCTAAGCGGCGGCTACTACACGGTTAGCATCTGGACACGACTGAGCCAGACCTGTTGATGTGAGTAGGCGTGCACCCGATGCGCCGAACATGGTGATCTGCCAAATGCCCGCCCCCGCTGCAAGCTGCTGCGTCTTTGCCATCACGTTATCGAGTCGGAACGGCTGGGGCGGCGTGTCGGATGCTTGCCTTTGGGGCTGCGGACGCCGAGGACGTGGGGCGCGCGCGAGCGGCGGGGGCAATGCGTTCCAGTTCAAGTAGCCCGAGCTGGTGTGCTTCGAAGATTGCTTCGGACTTCGAGTGTACGTCCAGCTTAAGGTACAACCGCCGCACGAAGGTCACGACCGTGTGGCGCGAGACCTCCATTAGCTTTGCGGACTCCTTGAGTGAGAATCCCTTGGCGATAAGGGCAAGCACCTCGTTCTCACGCGGTGAGAGATCCACCGCAAGCGCACGTGGACCGACAGCCTCCACTGCGATGGTGGCGGCAGTGGACTCTTCCTCGTCGTCAAGAGTTTGCATGATCCTGTTCGGCTTACCGACTCATGTCGTGCCCCGTTCGGATAAGTGTCTTCGTTGATGAGTGGTCGAATTGCTGTTCTGTTTTATTTGGCTTGATTGATTCTTTCATTGACCTTTAAGACTTGCCGCCACAACGTAAGCCAGTCCGTCACGACGTTCAAGAAAAGCCAGATGAGAGCAAGAAACCACACAGGCCCGAAAACGTGCAAGCTGTCGGCTTTGACAACTATTGCGAGAGCGATCACTAGCCAGCCGAGACCAAAGCGCCAGAGCCACGATTTGTACTTGCCAAGGTATAGTTGCTGTAGGCCTAGCCCGCCAATGCAGACGGCTAAAGCGTAAGCCAGAGAAAGCGACTTGGGGGCCAGGTTCATCTTGGCCAATTGTGCTTTCAAATTTTCAAGATTCATTTGAACCCTCCAGGCAGGTTATGGATGGGGATCTCTTGCTACGATGTCATGCCGCTGAGAATGCGGCGTCAGCCGCTGGTGCATCAAGCCCTTAAGGCAACGGATGCGCCTTGAAGAATTCGAGCATCTGATTGGCCAGCACCGCCTTCTCCGGCCAACGGATGTGCTCGTACAGGCCGCGCGCTTTCCCGCACGATTCAACGCATTGCGCATTCGGTCCCGCGTTCTTGCCGCCCAATGTCAGATCGACGCGCCGCAACGGCCAGTTTTGCTTCTCCAGCGTGTCGCTCCAACTATTCGTGTCACTGCACTTGGCGAAGGCGTCGCACATGTTTCGCAGCAAGACGAGCGGCACTTGCCTGCCCGATGGCATGTCCACGGGGCAGGGCGTGCGCTGCCATGGATCGGCGCCCGCATATTGGCCCACCGCCGCGATGCGCTCGGCGCGCCATGCGCCGTACAGCACCGCCATATCCGCACCGTTGCTCCAGCCGAACACGTAGATCTGCTTCGCATCGACCTGGCCCATCGCCACCACTTGATCGACGAAGTGGTCGATCGCTTGTACGTCGAGATTTTTCGACGGGTCGCGCTGCCACTCGTCCCAGTGAAAGCCCGTTCCCGTATGCGGGCCGTCCGATGCCCATGCCTTGGCGCGCCGGCCTTCGGGCGCCAGCAAGATGAATCCCTTGGTGTCAGCGCGTGTCGACAACGGGTAATCGTGGCTCAACGCAAACAGCGCGCGGCCGGAGCGATATAGGCTGTCGGGATTGGTCATCGAACCGTGCAGATACACGATCATCGGCCATTTGGCGGCACTGGCGTCGGCGTGCGGCGGCAGGTTGAGGCAGGCGTAGCGCGTTACGCCGGCTTGATCGAACGACAGCACCTGACCGTCTTTGCAAGCTGGCCGCTCCGTGACCGGCTCGACCGTTTCGAGCGGCGGCGTACCGGTTGTCGAGCAGGCTGGCGCAGGGATGCCGCCGCCTGCTGCATTGGCGACGGCGGAGGAGATGAGCGCGATGAGCGGCACGAGCGCGCAGGCGAGCGCTGCGGTATGGGCAAGGCGACGTTTCGGCATGGTTTCCCTCGTCGAGATCCAATTGTTCAATGCGTTTATGGAAACGGCCTACGAAGAACGCTTACCGCCGTCCGGCGATTTCTGGTTTTTGGATGGCTTCCTTCATCATAGGCTGCTCCAAAAGCCATGGGGCAGCCACGGATGGTTGATTCAATGGCAAGAGGACCGTATCAATTTCAGCATCGTCATACGCAGCATCTCGGCTTCGACCGGCTTGTGCAGTAACGCAGCGCCGCTCGTCTGCGCGTCGCGCAGACGGTTCGGCGCTGTATCGCCGGTCATGACGATGGCCGGTACGCTGAGCCCGAGATACGCGTTAACGGCCTCCAAAGCCTGCTGCCCTGTGCGGTGGCCACGGAGCCGATAATCGACGATCATGAGATCTGGCACCCAGGGCGCCAGGGCGGCAACGGCCTCCTGCTCCGATTCGGCTGTTACGCAGTGGCAACCCCAACTCGTCAACAGCTCCCGCATCGCCGTTTGCACCGAGTAATCGTCGTCGATGACGAGCACCCGCAGTCCGGCAAATCCACCGGGCCGCACCGGTTCGACGACGGTTGACCCTGGCTCGTCGGGGTGCGCCGTTAGCGGCACCGCCAGCCGGAACACAGAGCCGCGGCCGGGTTGCGAAGCCAGCGTGACCTGCAAGCCCATCGTTTGGGCCAGGCCTCCGGCGATCGCGAGCCCCAAGCCCAGTCCCTTGCGACGGTCACGCTCCGGATTGCCCAACTGATGGAACTCGAGGAAGATCTCGCGATGTTGTTCGGGCGGGATACCGATGCCGGTATCCCACACCTCCAACACCCCTTGGCCGTCGCGACGCCGGCATGCGACGAGCACGCCGCCGCTCTCGGTGTAACGGATCGCATTGGCGATCAGGTTGCGCAGGATCAACTCCACGAGGTTGGCATCGGCATAGACAACAGCGGTCGTGTCGTGCGTCCGGTACACGAGTCGCTTGGCGTCCGCCAGCGGCGCAAATTCGTTTTCCAGCTTGCGCAGTATCGGCTGCAAACGAAATGCGCAAGGCTGTGCCTTCACGACGCCGGCCTCGAGCTTCGAAAAATCCAACAGCGTATTGAGCATCTCGCGCGCGGCGCCCGACGACGCCTCGATATGTGCCAGCAACTCGCGCTGCTTGTCACTGAGAGGAGTACGCCCAAGCGACACGGCGAATAAGCCCAGCGCATGCAGCGGCTGACGCAAGTCGTGGCTGGCAGAGGCGAGGAAGACAGACTTGGCGCGGTTCGCTTCTTCGGCACGCTGAGTCTGCGCACGCAACTGCGCCACCAGTTCGCGATTTTCAAAACGCAATCCGATCGAACGGCGCGCCACTCGCGCATAGTTGTGCGCGAACACCAATAGCACGATCAGATACAGCGGTACACCGAGAAACATCGGCAGATAGCGCATGTCGCGCGTGCCCAGGAACACGCTCCACACCGGCACGATCGTAGGCAGGAAGAATCCCACGGCGACGGGCAGGCATGGCGAGAAGATGGCCAACGCTGCGGCGCTCATGCCGGCTATCAGCGCGAGCAGGCAGATCGTGCCGATCACCGAGCTCAAATCCAGATACAGCCAGCCGGCCAGGCCCCAAAGCGTGCCGATGCCGGTCAAGTGCGCCGTCATCCATTTGGCATACCGTGTGGCGTGCTCCTCGCTGGTGCGTGCAGGCAAATAGAACCGTCCGAAATGCGCCAGCGCGCAGGCCGCCCCCATGGTTGCCGACCACCAGAGGATCTCGATTCTGCCCGTCGAAAAGATGATGCCGGCACTCAACAGCACCGACGCAAGAAAACTGCCGAGCATGCCGATGCCGAAGCTGTGGTCGATGAGTTCCATTTGCGCCGCGAGGAGGCGCGGCTGATCGAAGCGCGGTAACGGTAACAGCAGGCTCATGGTGTATTCCTGACGAGGCCGCGGCGCTGAGCTTCCAGAACCGCTTCGGTACGGCTGTATACGCCGAAGTAATCGAGGATCGCGGCGACGTGCACGCGCACCGTGTTTTCCGACAGGCCCAGGTGGTGTGCGATCACCTTGTTCGATTGACCGAGGCAGAGCTGCCCCAGCACCTCCAATTGCCGCGGCGTCAAGCCGCTTTTCGGAGGAGGCGGCGCGTCAGGCGAGCTCTGCTGTGGAAACGAACATTCGCCGCGCAGGCAGCGCGCGATGGCCTCTTCGATTTCCTGTGCCGTCGCGGACTTCGGCAGATAGCCCGCCACGCCGGGCACGCCAATGACCTGGGACGGCTCCGAACTGCCCGACACGACGAGAATGCGCGCCGCGCGAAAGTAGCGCTGCAACACCTTGACGCCATCCAGTCCATTCAGGCCCGGCATTTGAATGTCCAACAAGATCACATCCACGGGCGTATTGCCGTGCTCGTGCACGGCTTCCAGCACGGAGCCGGCTTCCAGGATGTCGGCCACTTGCGGACAGTCCGCCAGGACCAGGCGCAGGCCCGTGCGGAACAGCGTGTGATCGTCGATCAGCAACAAGCGTATGTGCCGCACATTGTTCAATTCGTTATTCATATCGCAACGTTAGCTGCTCGTTCTGCGAGCGGCAAGAAAGAAGGCTTTTGCTAATCCTAATGGACTAGATATAAGCGCATCGGATTATTTACGCAGCATGGCCGAAAACGGAACACTACGTCCATCGCCGCGGCATTCCCCTTCCTGATCCGCAGCGAATGAATTCACACGGGAAGATTCTTCAAAGGATATCAACATGTCAGATTTCGCTGTGATGTTGCCAGGTGAAAGTACCGGCTATGCCCTGAATCAGGTTCCCGGCGCGCAAACCGGCGCTGTAGTGCAAGCGCGCGCCAATGTGCTCAAGAATATCGAACTGAACAAGCTCGTGACCGGCTTGAGCCGCACGGGAGACCTCATCTATCTGGCGTATAACGGTGTGGCGGGATTTGGCGAATTGACCGCCTCGTTGACGGAACTGCACGACCAATTCGGCAAGCTGTGCGGCAAATGCGATGTCGATCTTGGCTATTTCGCCGCGCAAAGTCAGCAGATTCAAAGCATTCTCGTCGATGCGTTCACCGCGCTATTCGACGACGAGCCCGAATTTGCGTATCAGACGCTGAGCGATTGCGGCAAAGCCGCCACCGCGTTGGCGAACAAGGCCGAAGCGCTGGCCAAGGAATTCGATCAGCTTGGCGATTTCGCGGTGCAGATCCTCGCCAGCACGGAGAAGACGCAGGCGATGCAACAGGCCAAGAGCGCGGAATTCAAGCGGAAAGTGGCCGACCTGAACGCTCGCACGGCGAAAACCAACGCCCTGCTCAAGAGCCTGCGCGAACAGAAGGCGAAGCTCGAAAAGCTCTACAACGAAGCGGCGGAGAAAGCCGATACGGCCGAGTCGCGCGCGTTCTCGATGACGTTCATGAGCGCGCTGATGCAGCCGATCAGCGCCGGACTCGGCACCTTCGCCGCGATTTATACGGGCGGCCCCGCATTGGCGGTGGCCAATACCGCGAAGAACATCCTGCCGACGACTCCGCCGCCGAAGGATTCGACCAAGGCCGATGCGGAGAAGCGTGAGGAAGATGCCAAGGCCGAACTCAAAGACGCCACGGAGCAGGCCGGGGAGGCGCAAAAAGCCGCCGACACCGCGAAGCAAGCGAAAGACGCCGCTGACCAAGTCGCTGCGGAAAAGACGGAGCAAGCCGCGAACGCCCGCGCCTCGGCAGAAAAAGAAACCGACGACGATGAGCTCGCGAAGAAAGAAGCCGCGGCCAAACGCGCCGAAGCCGAGGCCAAGAACGCCAGCGAGCAGGCGAGCAAAGCCAAAGCCGCGGCCGATGCCGCGAAGAAGCAGGCTGACGACAAGGCCGAACTCGTCAAGAGCAAGCAGGCGCTGCTGCAGTCGGCGGTCGAGGCGCTCAGCAAAGCCGGCGACAACGCGAGCAAGGCCGGCGAGAGCTACCTTGCAGTGGCCGAGGATTTGCGCAAGGAGAAGATGGCTTACTTCAAGTCGCTCGAGGCCAAGCAGCAGATGGAGGCCGAGTCGCTCGGCGACATCGAGAAGTACGCAATCGAGATCAAGAACTTCAACGGCGAGATCGACGATGTAGAGATCGCGGTAGCAAGCCTGTTCCTAGCGATCGGCGCACTGAAGCAAGTGGCGGTGGTACTGCGCATGGCCAATCAATTCTGGACTCAGATGGCGAACGCTTGCGAGCAATTGGCGGATAACCGGCTCAAGAACAAGATCGAGTACTTCAGCAAGATGGCGCCCGAAAAACGCCGCACATACATTCAAAACGACCGCTTCAAGCAAGAGGTGATCGGCTACTACGCTGGATGGAAGGCAATCGAAGTGGTCTGTCAGGAATACGCCAGCGAAGCCTCGAAGATTCAAAAGCGCGTGCACCGCGACTTCGCCACCTCTCTCCCGATCCAGGAGAAGCGTAAGAAAGCCAAGGAGATGAGCGAAACGCTGCTCAAGGACACCGAGATGGACCGCGTGGAAAACGAAAAGGAAAAGAGCGCGCTGCAGGCCAGCATCAAGGCCGAAAACGAGCCGAAGGCAGCTGTTGTGGCCTGAGCGCGGCTGTCGCTGGCACCCCATCACCCTTGTTCGAGAAGGTTATGGAGCCCAGGGCCTCATCAGAAAAAACGGCTTTGCGATCGCGTGAGGCCCGGGGCTTCCCTTCTCGTTCTCCAATACGCACATACCTTTTTTGAGGAAACGGTCATGAATCGTCTCGCCCGTTATTTTCGAACCGGCGCGCGCAGCTTGATTCTGCTGCTCTGCGTCACCACGGCGAACGCCGAAGGCATCTACCGCGGCAAGATCGACTTCGCGGTGACACAGGTGGCCAAATCGCTGGAGTTGTTCAAAGCCGGCGATCTGGACGGATCGCAGGCTGCACTGCAACCGGTGAGCAGCACCGCCCAGGAGTTCAAGTCGATGCTCGATGGCTATGAGGCCAACGCCAACGCAGAACAGCAGCGCTGCATGTCGAAGGTCGTGTCGCTCGAGAAAGAAGTCGGCGACCTTTATCAGGAAGAGCAACGCCTATCGCAGGACATCGACAAGCTCGAGGCCGAAATGGCCGGCGCCGGTACACAGATGCAGATCAACCAGCAGGAAGTCGAAGCACTGAACGCGGAACTCGGGCAACTGCAACAGCGGCTTGACGAGCACCAGCAAAAAATCAAGGAAATGGAAGCGTACTGGTGGGTCCCGGGCTACGGCTTGTATCTGGGCATCCGCACGCTGGCCGATGACGACGTCGGCAACGTGCGGCGCGCCGCCGATTCGTTGCGTGATAAGCGGGAGATGCTGGACAACCGCGCGCGGGCGCTGCAAGACAACCGGTCACGCCTCGTGCAGCTGCAGCAGATGCAGCGCGAATTGGCGGGGCAGCGCGAGGCCATGAACAGAATGCGTGCGGAAGCCGAAGAGCGAATCGGCGACCACCGCAAGATCGTCGTGTTTCTCAATGAGAGCGGGCAGTTCTGGGGAAAGCTGCAGTCGACGCTGGGCCAAGCAGTCGAAAACCGGCGCGATTCGCTCGAGAGCTTATACGCGATGTTGGATCAACAGTCCGAACTACCTGCGGTGGCCGGTGCCACGGCGGCAAGGCGAGCCGGCAACTTGCAGGAAGTGCTGCTGCAGTTTGGCGGCGAATTGGACGCCGGCAGCCAATACGCCGGCTTGATCAGCGGTGCCACCCACTATTGCGGTAATTGACGAAAAAGGAAAGGGAAACATCATGTTCTTCTATCACTACACGGATGCAAAGTCCGCGGCCTTGATCACGAAAAATCAATTGAATAGAGAGTCGACTGAACGCTGGGAATGCCGCATAAGCCAGCCACAAAAGTGGGCTAAATTTGAAGTTCAGCACCCTGAGGGTTTTTACCTCACCACTTGCGCTCCCGACATGGTTGGGGACGGAAAAAATAGCAAAAAGGAAAAGATCGGGTTAAGTTACCTCGACAATCCATATGTGCTGATCTTCAGTCTTCCATTTGTAAAGTGGAGAGATATCAAAAAGGTGCGTGCTTCCATGCACAACGAAAAGGAGACGTTCAGCATAACGAAGGCCGGCGAGCCGGAGAAATATTTCACCATCCCGATCGGAAAGGTGCACGGTCGTTCGGAGTGCGTTCCATTCGATCTCGAACATTGCGTGTGGGCCGGGCCGATTGCTCAAACGCCGGCCGAATACCAGGAAACAGCCAAGTTCATTTTTGAAAAGTAGTGCGTCGCCTTCCCGGTTGCCAGGCCCACTGAGGAGAATCGGGAAATTTAATTTTAATACGTGCGCGTCGACTACGCCCTGAGCGATCGTGTCGCGTTGCATAGTGAAAATCAAACCACATGCGAGGAATATATGAAGCTTGTTTATGCTCTTCGGAACGAAAAATTCTACATGACGATATATGCTGAATCGCCCGCAGCAGAAGTCAAAATCAACTATTTCGACGGATCCGGTGTGGATAGAGGATTTCTGAGCGCCGTGAGGAAGCTGTCTAAGTATAGTGCCAGCGCGTTAGAGGAGCTTAAGGATGCGACGAACGTTTGGGAGGACCACTGGATGAATACGGAGCCGTTGCATTCGACGCTCCATGCCCGGGCAGACGAGTACTTTGGGGAGGGGGCAAGTACCGTGGGCCTACCTCACGGACATATTTGTTGCGGAACGGTTGAAGCCTTCTTGATGTTGTGTCTCCACTTTGTCGATAGTAAGGTCTTCAGCCTGGAGGAGCTGAAGGTGGCGTTGAGCGCGATAAAACCTGGGAATGAAGAGGGCGATATTAAACGGGTGAGTTTAATGAAGAGGTTAATTGGAAAGCATTTGCTCTGACGACTTGGCGCAGTCTCGGAGTTGTGTCGTTGGTCAGCAGGGGCAGCCTGCTGACCATCCAGATACATTAGCGCCCGACGCGACTTTCCCTTCCTTATGCTTTTCCGTGATACGGAAATAGGTGTTGGCTGTGGAGGAATACACAGACCTATGTGGTCAATTCCGGCTTTCGATATCGGATGGTGGGGCCGCTATGCTGATAACCAGGCTGAGGTCCGGCATCGTCGAATGATCAGATGGTCGATGTCATTCGTATCTACCGACCATTGATATCCACTGACAAAATCGAGTCCGCTCGACGGTGAGTGCCAAGGTCACCAACACAGCTGCTCATTACACCCGCTCTACGTTCTCTCCAACACGCTCGCGGGTGTTTCCCACTAGTTGATCGCGCGACGTTGTGCCTAAGATGAGCGCGTGATGCGGCGCCGGCCCGCGAATGGCGGGAGCCAGGATGCAGTGCCTGGATCGCCGCCAACGAGTGTTTTCATCATGCATGCGAGGTTGTACGCGGCGCCTGCCTGTCATGCGGCCGCAATGACGCCAAGAGACGCGGCGGCGATCGCCGCGCAGGCGACATCCGGCCGGTTTGACTGGACGGCCTCGCTTCGCCATGCCTTGCTCGCAGTGGCTTGTGCGCTGAGCATCGCACCGGCTGCACTCGCCGACACCCCCGCCAATGCAGTTGTTCCAGCCAACACAGCACCCGCCGTCACCCCCCCGAGCCGCGCCGAACCCGCCGTTTCACCACGCGACGCCGCCGTGCGCCAGGTCGTGCTGGGCATCATCAGCTTCACGCATTGGCCGACGCCGCCCGCCCGCCTGCGCCTGTGCGTGACGGGCCGCCCCGACTACGCGCACGACCTGGTCGACACGCTGCAGGTCGGCTCGACGCCGCTCGACGTGCAGCGCGTCCACGTTGATGATTCCGCCCTCGGCGCAGCCTGCGAAGTCGTCTATCTCGGCGACCTGAGCGACGATGAGCGACAGCAGGTCAGGGCCACCGTGGCCGGCCATCCGGTCCTGACTATCGCGGAACACGACCCGTCCTGCACCGCGGGCAGCATGTTCTGCCTCAATGTCGATGGCGAACGCGTTACGTTCGACATCAATCTCGACGCCGTGGAGCGTAGCGGCGTGCGGGTTCATCCGAATGTGCTCAATCTAGCGCGGCGGCCGGTGACGCCATGACCCATCCCGCGCCCCCCGTTTCCCCTCCGCGCACACCGCGCCCGACGCTGCAAAACGTGTTGCGCCGCGCGCACCTGCGTCTCGCGTTCGTCGCCGTTGCAATGGCCGCGGTGTCGTTGATCGTGGTCGCCGTGATCGCATTGCGTGCCTATGCCGGCAACAACCTGAACCTGCTGGCCCGCTCGCTCGGCTATACGGTCGAGGCGGCGCTGGTGTTCGGCGACCGCATCGCGGCGACCGAGGCGATCGGGCTGATCGCCAAAGAAGAGGACGTGGCCGAGATCGTCGTCACGGATAGCAGGGGCCGGCCATTCGCGGCATGGCAGTTGCCCGCCGGCAGTGCAATCGCCAGGCTCGAGCGGGGCGTCGCCGACGTTGCGCTGCCTGGGCCTGTGACCGTACGCGTGGTGCACGACGGCATCGTCGTCGGTTACGTCGAAGTGCGGGGGCAGGGGCACCAGTTCTTCGGCTTCCTGCTCGGCGGCGTCGGCGGCATCCTGGGGTGCCTCGCCGTCAGTGTGCTTGGCGCTTATATCAGCTCGAAGCGCGTGCTGCGCAACATCGTCGCGCCGCTGCGCGCGCTGGCCGGCGTCGCCCACGCAGTGCGGCGCGAGCGCGCGTTCGAGCGACGGGTCGAGCCCGTGGCAATCGCTGAACTGAACCAGCTCGGCGACGACTTCAACGCCTTGCTCGACGAATTCGAAGACTGGCAAAACCACCTTCGGCACGAAAACGCGTCGCTCGAACACAAGGCAACCCACGACGCCCTCACTGGCCTGCCCAATCGTGTGCAGTTCGAGGCTCGCCTCACGCGCGCCCTCGGCGAGGCCGCGGTGACGGGGCAGCGGGTCGCCGTCCTGTATCTCGACTGTGACCGTTTCAAGGAGATCAACGACGGCCTCGGCCATGAAGCCGGCGACGCGGTGTTGATCGGCATCGCGGCGCGGCTGCGCTCGGAGTTGCGCGAGGCCGATCTGGTGGCTCGCCTGGGCGGCGACGAGTTCGCCGTGATGCTGGCGCCGATGCGCGCAGCGTCCAGCGCCGCCTGGATCGCCGAGGACATACTGTCCAGCATGACGCCGTCGATCGTGTTGTCCGATGGCCGCACGGTGGCCACCATGGTGAGCATCGGTGTTGCGCTGTATCCCGATCATGCGTCAGACGCGAGCGGCTTGCTGCGCGCTGCAGATGCCGCGATGTACCGGGCCAAGCGCGCGCGGCCGGGCTCATGGCAGGTTGCCGAAGGGGTTGCCGGACCGGCTTGACGTGATGGCTCGGCCCAGCAGCCGGGGCCACCGGAAGGATTCGAAACAATGCGCGCAAAGCGGGCGCGCTCGAGAGGAAGGCGATGAACGGACACTCGGTTCCTGCAAACATCTGGCGAATGGGCATCGGGAGAGCGCTGCTCCTGTGCATGCTGCTGGGAGGCTGCAACACACCGCCGCTTTACCGCGGTCTGACGCAGACGCAGGTCAAGGCACTCAAGTCGGCGGGATTCCAGGAGACCGAGCAGGGTTTCGAGTTCGGCTCGACCGGACCGATCCTGTTCGACTTCGACCGCTACAACCTCCGGCCCCCAGCCCGCCGGATCGTCGAGCGCATCGGCCACACGCTGACGTCGGTGGGGCTCACCAGCGTGCGCGTCTATGGCTACAGCGACGGGGAGGGCACGGACGCCTATGACTTCGAGTTATCCCAACGCCGTGCCGAGATCGTGGCGATCGAACTCGTCGACACCGGCCTTGCTGCCGAGCAAGTCGAGACCATTGGGAAAGGCAAGAGCGAACCGGTAGGTGACAACCACACGGCCGCCGGCCGTGCGCAGAACCGCCGCGCGGCGATCGTCATCTCGACGCATTGAGCTAGCGCGCGAAAGCCACCCTCCCGACAGCATGGTGCGTGAGAACTTCCTTTGAGCTGACGCAATGCATTCGACTTTCGCAAGCGCCGATTCATCGGTGCTTGCGAATCCATCGTCGCCGTCGACGCGATGAGCGGCACGAGCGAGCAGACGAGCGCTGCGGCATCGTTTTCCTCACTGCGGATCAGCTGTCGAAAAATTTTAATTTCATGCGTAAGAAAAAATTGACGGGTTATCGCCCGGCGCATAGAATCGACTTCACTGGAGGAGGCGAGTCAAGTTGACAAGTACTGGCGATCAACTGCTGGAGATGATTTCTGCGCTGGCCAATCCGCACCGTTTGCGGATCGTGTCGGCGCTGAGCGTCGACGGGCGTGCGTACGTCAGTCAGTTGGCGCGCGAACTCGGCATCAGCAGGCCGCTCATGCATCTTCACCTGCGCAAGCTCGAGGACGCCGGATTGGTCAAGAGCCGGCTCGAAATTTCCGAAGAAGGCAAGGCGCTCAATTATTACGAGGTCGTGCCTTTCCAGATTGAGTTAACCCCGTCGGTCATTGCCGAGGCAGCTCGTACGCTGGCTGCTTCGCCGAGCAAGTCCGACTCCTGAAGGAAACGGCAATGGCTGATAAAGGGACGATTTTTTTGCTCGTTACGGTGCTCGTGCTGCTCACGTGCGTCTTCATATTCGCGACGAAGTACTTCTCGGCCGCTCGCCATGCGCGTCTGGTGCACGCAAGCGATGACGCGTACCGCGCGTTGGTCGAAACAGCCGTGAAGGGGCAGGAAGAGACGATGAGCGTTCTCGCCGGCCTGCGCTCCATCGTGGAGCAAATCGAAGCGCGGCTCGCGTCGGTCGAAAGGGTCCTCAAGGAGGTCGAGTAATGAGTCAGCAAGCGCGCGCCGAGGAGCTTGCTGGGCTGCGATCGATGCGAAGGGTTTCGCTGCTGGAAGGAAGCACGCTGTTGCTGTTGATCTTCGTTGCTGTGCCGTTGAGACACTTGGCCGGTCTGCCGATCGCGACACGCATCATGGGGCCGATCCACGGGCTTGCCTTCTTGCTTTACGTTTGGATGTTGATGAGAGCCGTCTCCGACGGAAGCTGGTCTCGTTCGGAAATGGCGGGACTCGTCATCGCCGCGTTCATTCCATTCGGCGCTTTCGTCAACGAGCGTAGGCTCGCGCGACGCGAGGCCGCATTGTCGACATCACCGTGAGGGGCGGCACATGCTTTATCTCTGGCTCAAAGCATTACATGTAGGCGCGGTCCTCGTGTTGCTCGGCGGACTGTTGGTCTTGGCGTTGACTGTCGCGACGTTTTCGAAATTGGGAGACATCGCGCATGGGCAAGCGCGAACCGGTCTGCTCGATGCCGTGCGACGTTGGGATCGATGCGTGACATCGCCGGCCATGGTGCTCGTGTGGGGGCTCGGGATCGCGCTGGCATTGAAGGGCGATTGGTTCCGGTCGCCTTGGCTCATCATCAAGCTCTGTTTCGTCATTTTTTTGTCCGCGTTGCATGGGATGCTGTCGGGCATGCTGCGGCGATTGGGGCGCGAGAATAGCCGCCCAGCGCCTCGCATGCTCCGGCTCTCTCCGGCGGCGATTGTCGCGAGCACTATTGCGATTGCCATTCTCGTGATCGTCAAACCCTTCAGCTGATGAAGCGCGCGCTCGGCGATCCGTGCAAGACGATGCTGTCGAACGAAGCGCGCCGCGGTATTGGGCACGCCGCGGCGCCGCACACACGAACGAACCGCTGCTGATCGGCGTAGAATGCGCGTCGTCGCCGGCACGATGCGCCGGCGGTCCGCATCGAAACCGCTCGCCAGAAGACCATGCCTGAATCGCCTGCTTCGCCCGAGTCGCCCACGCTGTCGCCGGCTGCTTGCGCCGCCGTCGCGGATGGCGCCCAAGCGGACAGCATTACCGCGCTATGCGATTTCGTCAGCCGTTACCGGCGACTGTTCGTGCTGACCGGCGCCGGCGTGAGCACGGCCTCGGGTATCCCGGGCTATCGCGACACGAACGGCGACTGGATGCGCGCGCAACCAATTCAATTGCAGGCGTTCTTGGGCTCGGAAGCGGCACGGCGCCGCTATTGGGCACGCAGTATGGTTGGCTGGCCGGTGCTCTCAAATGCAGAGCCGAACGCCGCGCACCAGGCACTTGCCGCACTCGAGGCTACAGGTTGCATTGCGCGGCTCGTCACGCAGAACGTCGACGGCCTGCATCAACGTGCCGGTAGCGCGGACGTGATCGAGCTGCATGGCAGCATCGACCGCGTCGGCTGCCTTGCATGCGGCGCCGAGCATGCGCGTACGACGATCCAGCACATGCTCGCACGCGACAATCCTGCGCTCGTCGACGCGGTGGCTGCACCATCGGCCGACGGTGATGCGCACCTCGAATGGCATGCGCTCGATGCGTTCCGGGTGCCGACATGTCCGCATTGCGGCGGCATGCTGAAGCCGTCGGTGGTGTTCTTCGGCGAAAACGTGCCGCGTGTCCGTGTCGAAGCGGCTACCGAGGCGCTCGAGGCAGCCGATGCGATGCTCGTCGTCGGTTCGTCGCTGATGGTCTATTCCGGATACCGCTTTTGCGTGTGGGCCGAGCGAGCGGGGCTGCCGATTGCCTGCGTGAACCTGGGGCGTACGCGCGCCGATGCGCTGCTCGCGCTGAAGGTTCAGGCGCCGTGCGGCGAGGCGTTGACTGCACTGGCGGCGCACGTCGCCACACCTTTTTCTTATCGTTGACGGATTGTGATCCGTCATGCCGCGCGTAGCACTGGCGCGGCACTGTTGCTTGGAGAATTCGACAATGGGCAAAGCAGCCATCGGTGTAATCGGCCTCGCGGTGATGGGCCGCAACCTTGCGCTGAACATCGAGAGCCGCGGTCACGCCGTGGCCGTCTACAACCGCACCCGCGAGAAAACGGACGAGTTGCTCGCCGAGTGTCCCGATCGCCGGCTCGTGCCGGCCTATACGTTGCAGGAATTCGTCGATTCGCTCGAGAAGCCGCGGCGCATTCTGCTGATGGTCAAAGCGGGTGAGGCCACGGATGCGACGATCGCGGCCGTCAAGCCGCTGCTCGACGCGGGCGACATTCTCATCGACGGCGGCAATACGCACTTCACCGACACGATCCGCCGCAATCAGGAGCTCGCAAAGGCAGGCCTGCATTTCATCGGTACCGGCGTGTCGGGCGGTGAGGAGGGCGCGCTGAAGGGGCCGTCGATCATGCCGGGTGGCCCGCGCGATGCGTATGAGCTCGTAGCGCCGATTCTCACCGAAATCGCGGCGAAGGCACCGGACGGCGAGCCGTGCGTGACCTACATCGGCCCCGACGGCGCCGGCCACTTCGTGAAGATGGTCCACAACGGCATCGAATACGGTGACATGCAACTGATCGCCGAGAGCTATGCCGTGCTCAAGCAAGTGGCCGGCCTCACGAACGAGGCGCTCGGCAAGGTCTACACCGAATGGAATGCCGGCGAGCTCGACAGCTATCTGATCGAGATCACGTCGAAGATCTTCGGCAAGCGCGACGACGAGACGGGCAACGACCTCGTCGACATGATTCTCGATCGCGCCGCACAGAAGGGCACGGGCAAGTGGACGAGTCAGAACGCGCTCGATCTGGGCGTGCCGCTGCCGCTCATCACCGAGTCGGTGTTCGCGCGCGTGCTGTCGTCGCTGAAGACGCAGCGCGTCGCGGCCAGCAAGGTGTTGAAGGGTCCGCAGGTCGAGCCGTTCGCCGGCGATCGTGCCGCGTTCGTCGAAGCGGTGCGGCGTGCGCTGTACTTGAGCAAGATCATTTCGTACGCGCAAGGTTTCGCGCAGTTGCGCGCGGCCTCTGAGGAGTACGGCTGGCAGCTCGACTTCGGCGCGATCGCGAAGATCTTCCGCGCGGGCTGCATCATCCGCGCGCGTTTCTTGCAGAAGATCACGGATGCCTATGCGAAGGAGCCCGCACTCGCGAACCTGCTGCTCGATCCGTATTTCAGCGAGCTTGCGCATCACTATCAAGCCGCGTTGCGCGAGGTCGTGGTTGCGGCGGTGACCGCGGGCGTGCCCGTCCCGGCATTTGCCTCGGCCATTGCCTATTTCGATGCGTACCGTTCGGAGCGCTTGCCCGCCAACCTCGTGCAGGCGCAGCGCGATTATTTCGGAGCCCATACGTTCGAACGCATCGACCGGCCGGGGAGCTTCCACGCCGACTGGGCATAAGGCCTTCGGGCAGTGTGGGAAACGGAACCGACGGCGGCAGCCATTGTCGCCGTTTTTAGCAAAATCTTACGAATGCATTGCGGGATTGTTGCCTTAGGCTAAACACTATTTTTGCGAATTAGTGGTTTTCCCTAGGGGGTGGAGTGACTAAACTTTGCTCAATCGCTTCAAACATGTGTTTGTGGCGAAGCCACCATGTTCCGGAGGTCACTCATGAAATCGCTCGTTTATGCAGTCGTCGCCGCTTCCGTTCTCTCCGCTCCGCTCGTGTCTTTCGCTCAATCGAACGGACCCGTGACGCGCGCGCAGGTTCAGAACGAACTGATCCAGCTCGAACAGGCGGGCTACAACCCGGCGGCGGCCGATCCGTACTACCCGAATGACATCCAGGCTGCCCAACAGCGCGTCAATGCGCAGCAAGGCAACGCGCTCGCGACGGCCGACACGAGCGGCTATGGCGGTGCGGCTGCTGGTACGGCTCAATCGGGTACACGTATCGATGCCCCTAAGCCGATGAACGTCGACGAGACGAATGCGCTTTACTACGGCCGTTGAGCAAGTGAGCAGTACAGCAGTGAGCGAAAGCTATTCGAAAGATTGAGAAAAATAATCAGTTCTTCGAACTAATCGAAACTGGCTCGTGGTTTCCCGCTAGGGAGGCGCGAGCCAGTTTCGTTTTGCGCTGATCCCGCAAGTTGTGCGATGCTGGGCATTAATCCTGCATCGATGAGGTCCAATGTGCGAATGACAGCAATGACCGCCCGTCGGCGATTTGACGCTATCCGGGTTCCTGTTGCGCTGGGGCTGACGGGCGCTATGCTCATGGCCGGCTGCACGCTCCCGCCGTGGCAAGGCGGGCCCGGGTCTGCCCCTGCGGCGACGGCGACACAGCGCGGCGGCGTGGGCGCCGGCTATTACCGCGTCAATCCCGGCGATACGCTCGCGAGCGTCGCGGCGGGGTTCGGTCAGCGTCCGCAGGACATCGCCGAATGGAATCGCTTGCCGTCGACGGCGTCGCTGTTGCCAGGACAAGTCTTGCGGGTGGTACCGCCCGGTGCAACGGGTAGCGTCAGCCCGCACGCCGCGAATCGCTTCGCGTGGCCTGCCTATGGCGACGTGCAATCGGTTGCGTTAGCCGGTGAGGGACGTGGCATCGTCATCGCGGGACGGGCCGACGAGTCGATCAAGGCCGCGTCGGACGGCGTCGTTATTTACGTGGGTAATGCCATCGATCGCTACCGCTCGCTGATCGTCATCAAGCACACCGATACGCTCGTGACGGCGTATGCCCACAACGGCACTGCGTTCGTCAAGGAAGGCGACACGGTCAAGAAAGGGCAGGTCATCGCGCAGATGGGGGCCGATGCGAACGGACGCAGTACCGTCGAGTTCGAAATCCGCCGGGCCGGCACGCCGGTCGATCCGCTAGCCTATCTGCCGCGCTCGGGCGGTTGAGGCGCGCGCTTCTGACGCATCCGACTACGACAGCGACGCGAGCAGGATCGACAGTTTCCTGATGTGAGCCTTGAACGCTTCGATCGTCTCGCGTTCGTGGACGGGGAAGATCTGCGATTGCTCGGAAAGTGTCACCTGCGCGTCGAATTCGTCGGCGAGCTTGCGGCGCATCTCGGGCGGTAGCGAGCGGATCAGCGAGATCGTCAACAGCTCCTGCGCGTGGATCATGCCGAGGACGGTATGCAGATTCGTGTGCGTGTTCATGGTGGACTCCATAGGACGCCGTCGACGCTTTCATACTAGGATGCGGGAAGCGCTCGCGCGAATGTCGCCACCGCATGCAGCGTGGTGCGGGATGATTCCCGCGAACCACGCATGCACTTCACGCTGTCAATTGACGCGTGCCGTCGATCGACGCATGCCGTCAATCGACGGTCAACACCGCCACGCTCATCCACGGCACATCGACCTCGATGTGTCCGCCGCTGAACGGCACGTTGGCCGCACCCTGCGAGGGCGGCTGAAACTGCGGTCCCGCCGCGAAGTCGGCCGGGTCCATGCCGCGTGCGTATTGCCACGTCGAGTAAGTGCCGTCCGGCTTGCCGGTCAGCGCGAGCACGGCATGGCGGTCCGTATCGGGCGAGCGGTTGATGAGGACGATCTTCTTTGCACTGTCGGTCGCGAACACCTCGAAGTCGGGCAGGTTCGTCGACGCCGACACCATGACAGCACCATAACGGCGCATCCAGGCGCCGCCCGTCCAGGCGCTGATGCCCCAGTAGGCCGGCATACGCACGAATTGGCCAGTGGGTTGATCGTTTCGGCCCGTGCCGTCGGTGATGAGCCCGAGCGGTCCGTTGTTGTCGGAGTACTGATAGGCGCGTCCGCCTGCGCGCAGCACATGGCCGATCACGGATGCCGTGTGCACGACATTGCGCGACGTGTAGAACGCATCACGCCACTGGGCGCCGTAACTTGGGTTGTAGTTGAATTCGCCGACCTGCACGGCGACCTGGCCTGCGCGATAACCAAACGTGTTGGCGACTTGCTGATAGACCCAGTTCACGCCGTCTTCGTACTCTCCCGTGCGGTTGACGTTGTCGATCGGTTGACCGTCGCCGTACTTGTGGAAGTCGACGATATCGGCATCGCTGCTGGCCGCCGCGAAGAACTTCTGGAAGTCGGCGTACTTGTAACTGGCCCAGGCATTGAGTGCCGGGCCGGCGATCGTGAGCGGGCGCGACGTGGCGCCGCGCATGGCCGTGACGATTGCGTGAAAGCCCGAGCTGCCGTTGCCGCCGTACAAGTACGGATCGAGCCCGAAGCCGTTGTCGGGCTCGTTGCCGACGATGTACGCGTCGATCGGGCCGCCGTGCTGGCCGCCGTTGTCGTTGAAGTAGTGCACGAGCGCGGCAGCGTCAGAGGCTTGAATATCGTTGTCGTTGGTGGTGCCGCCGACCGCGATCATCGGCGTGCCGCCGATCCCCTTGATCGCGCGGATATACGCTTCGCCTTCGTTGCCGCCATGCACGCCGCCAGCCGCCGAACCGACTTGGCCGCCGTGATAGAACAGCGGGACGCGCCAGACGATAGGGCCCAGGTCGTTTGCGTAGTGCTGCCAGGTCGGCTGCTGAGCGCCTTTGATCAGGTTCGTGCCGCCATCGGCATAGGTGGAAACGGTCGACCCGACCGACAGCGCGGAGGTCGCCACGCCGGGCGCCGTGAAGTCGACGAATACGTTGGCCGGCTGCGGGCTTTGCGCGTAGGCGCCGGTGGCACTTGCGATGGTGATGGTGATCGCGAACGTCGAGGCGATGGCTCTCAGCGGCGATCGGCGTGTCTGAGCGGCGGGCGCAAGCGCGGGCCCATGCCCACGCGCCAACGATTCGAGGCGCTTCTTTTCCATTATTCGTTTCCTTGTTGAACCGGACGGAGCCCATGGGAGGGCCTCGAAAAGTCTATCGGACCGGTACTCGCGGCGAGCGCCAGCGATTCGTAGTGCAGAAGAAACCGGGTGAACTTAGTTCGGAGCATGTTGCGAGCTTCAGTGCTCGGCGGGTCGTGCGCGAGCGGCGGGGCGTACCCGGCGACGCACGGCGATGCGACTACGGATCTCCGCGATCGGTCACCTGTCGAACGGAGCATCGCCGCATCGCAGCGAAAAGGCGTAATCTGCCTATTCCTCGCGGCAAGCGCACGGCGCGCCTCGTCCGCAAAGCGCGTGCCGCAGCGCCGATCAGGAGGGTTCGATGACAGCCGTCGATCTGGAATTCGACCAACTCAACAGCACCGCCGATGCGCTACGGCGCTCCATCTCCAACCGTATGATGTACGGCGTCGGCAAGGACGCCGTCACGGCCCGGCCGCAGGACTGGCTCCATGCCGCGGCCCTGGCAGTGCGCGACCGGCTCGTCGCGCGCTGGATGAAGACGACGCGCCAGCAGTACGAGCAGGACGTCAAGCGCGTCTATTACCTATCGATGGAGTTCCTGATCGGCCGTACCTTCACGAACGCGCTGCTCGCGCTCGGCATCTACGAGCAGATGAACGAGGCGCTCGCGAGTCTCGGCGTCGACATGGGGGCGTTGACCGAGCTCGAGCCCGATGCGGCGCTCGGTAACGGGGGGCTGGGCCGTCTGGCGGCATGCTTCCTCGATTCGATGGCGACGCTCGCGATTCCGGGCTTCGGCTACGGCATCCGCTACGAATACGGCATGTTCCGGCAGCAGATCGTCGACGGCGAGCAGGTCGAGACACCCGACTATTGGCTGCGTGCGGGTAACCCGTGGGAGTTTCCGCGGCCCGAAGTGCAGTACGTCGTGCATTTCGGTGGCCGAACGATTCAGCGCGACGGCCATGTCGAATGGATCGAGACCGAGCACGTCAATGCGATGGCATATGACACCGTGATTCCCGGTTATGGCACGAGCGCCACGAACACGCTGCGATTGTGGTCGGCGCGCGCGACCGAGGAGCTCGATCTGTCGGCGTTCAATCAAGGTGACTATCGCCGGGCCGTCGAGGCGAAGGAGCATTCGGAGAACGTCTCGCGTCTGCTCTATCCCGACGATTCGACGCCGGCTGGCCGTGAGCTGCGGCTTCGCCAGGAATACTTCTTCGTATCGGCGACGATGCAGGACCTGATTCGCCGCTATCACCGCACGCACAGCACGTTCGGCCGTTTCGCCGAGAAGGTGGCGATTCATCTGAACGACACGCATCCGGTGCTGGCGATACCCGAGCTGATGCGGCTGCTCGTCGATGTGCACCACGTACCGTGGGACCGTGCGTGGCAGATGGTGCAGCAGGTGTTTTCCTACACGAACCATACATTGATGCCGGAAGCGCTCGAGACGTGGGACGTGGACCTGCTCACGCGCCTGCTGCCGCGTCACCTCGAGATCATCTTCGACATCAACGCGGACTTCCTCAAGCAGGCCAGCGAGCAGGTCGGACACGACATCGAGGTCATCCGCCGCGTCTCGCTCATCGACGAATACGGGCAGCGGCGTGTACGCATGGCGCACCTGGCGATCGTGGCGAGCCAGAAAGTCAATGGTGTTTCGAAGCTGCATTCGCAGCTGATGGAGCGCGAGTTCTTCAGCGACTTCGCACGGCTGTTTCCCGACCGCTTCACCAATGTGACCAATGGCATCACGCCGAGGCGCTGGCTTGCACAGGCGAGTCAGCCGCTATCGTCGTTGATCGACGCGCGTATCGGCACGCACTGGCGTACCGATCTGCTCGAACTGACCAAGCTGCGTGAACTCAAGGACGATCCGGCGTTCGCAGCCGAGTTTCACGCGGCCAAACGACGCAACAAGATTCGTCTTGCACAGCGCTTGCTACACGACATGGGCTGCACGGTGCATCCCGATGCGCTGTTCGATCTACAGGTCAAGCGTATCCACGAATACAAGCGGCAGCTGCTGAACGTGCTCCATGTGATCGTGCGCTACAACCGCATCCGTGCGAATCCCGAAGATGACTGGGTGCCGCGTGTCGTCGTCTTCGCCGGCAAGGCGGCTTCGGCGTACAAGCTGGCCAAGACGATCATCAGGTTGATCGGCGACGTCGGCGAGAAGGTCAATCACGATCCGCTTGTCGGCGATCGTCTCAAGGTCGTGTTCGTGCCGAACTACGGCGTAAGCCTCGCCGAGCTGATGATTCCAGCGGCCGACTTGTCGGAGCAGATTTCGATGGCCGGTACGGAGGCGTCGGGCACGGGCAACATGAAGCTCGCGCTGAACGGTGCGCTGACGATCGGCACGATGGATGGAGCGAACATCGAGATCTGCGAAGCGGTGGGCCGGGAGAACATGTTCATCTTCGGGCTTATGGCCGAGGAAGTCGTCGAGCTGCGCGCGTCGGGCTATCGGCCGCGCAGAATCTACGAGGAGAACGAAGCATTGCGGCTTGCACTCGATCAGATTCGCGGCGGGTATTTCTCGAATGGCAATCCCCACCGCTTCAGCGACATCTTTCATACGCTCGTCGACTGGGGCGACCATTACATGGTGCTCGCCGATTTCGCGGCCTATGCGCAGGCTCAGGAGGCCGTCGATGCTCGTTTTCGCGACTCGCGCGCGTGGACGGCCAGTGCCATCGAGAACGTGGCCGGCATGGGGCGCTTCTCGTCCGACCGCACGATCGCCGAGTATGCGAACGAGATTTGGCGCGTGAAGCCGCTCGATGTGCAGTAACGATTTCGCCGTCTTACGCGCGACGCTCATGACGGAGCGCGTGAGAACTCCGGAGCCGGGCCGAGGGGGTTAATAAAAATTAACAATCCGAAAACCGGGAGCGGGTAGAGTAGCGTGAGGCTGCACGCGCAACGAAGCACTGCGCATTGCCCGTCAGCTGATTTTGGACGTCGAGGCAAAAGAAGCTCGGCGGGAGCACAACGACACCCACACCCTATCCAAACAAGGAGAACCCATGACCCACGGATTGATTGCATGGCTCATCATCGGTGCCATCGCCGGTTGGCTTGCCGGTCTGCTCGTCAAAGGCGGAGGCTTCGGCCTGATCGTCGACATCATTGTCGGGATCGTCGGCGCGTTTATCGGCGGCTGGTTGTCCGGTGTGCTCGGCATCTCGCTGGGCCACGGCTGGATCGGTTCGATCATCACGGCAGTGATCGGCGCGGTTATCCTGCTGTTCGTTCTGCGGGTGATCAAACGGGCATAGCGGGAAGACGCTGGCTATGCCCTCTGGGCGCCGGCTGCGCCGCGACGTGACTCAGGTCAGGCGCAGGCTCGGTGGCGTGCCGCGGCCGGCGCGGCCAAGCGTGGCCGCCGGCAGCGCGCGGGTGAGGGCGGACAGCACTTCGTCGAGCGTATGCCCGGTGACTTCGATGCGGAACGTGACGCTATCGCTCGATTTGTCGGTGGTGACGACATAAAGACGCAGCGCGGCGCCGAACGTTTCGTGCAAGGCACGCCGGGCGGCGTTCGACGCGGTGGCCGGTACTGCGATGTCGACCGAGACGAGCGCGATACGCGGTTGCGGTTCGGCGACGCGTTCCCGAGCCACGCGCATCATACGGCGCACGGGGAAATCGAGCGAAGGGTGGGCTAGCATGGCGAGGTATGCCGGCTGTTGTGCCGGCATGGTTGTTGGCACGCTTTCAATGTAGCTGTGCCGAACTAAACCTCGTGCAAAAAGGCCCCCGTGGCCGAGTTAAATTTTCGTTAAAGCGCGGCGGAGCTGGTGGAGTTCGCTTCGCAGGCGCGCTGCACGGCTTGCTCGACGCGCTTGACGAAATCGAGGTCCGTGCTCGAGATCGCTTCGCGCTCGCCCGTGGGCGTGCCGATCATGAGCCGGTGCGTGACGTCCTGCGTGAGCCATGCGAGGCCGCCGACGACGACGAGCATCACACCGAGCGTGAGCGCCGCTCCGGAGCGCATGACGCCGCCCGTGATGGCCAGCGCGAGCCCGCCCAGCGACAGGCACAGGGGCACGACCTTGTTCTTTTGAATCGTCACCGTACGCAGACCGCGGATTTCGCGCAGCGAAAAAATTTGGCCGCCCGCACTGAGTCCGTTGCGCGTGATCGTGACGCCGCGCTCGTTGAACGTGTTTTCCATCGAATAATGAGTAGCGTGGTGTGGTTGGCTCGCAAGCGTAGCAGACAACGCGGCGAGCTCAAACCTGACTCAACGTCGCGCCCGGCTGTGTTTGACTAGCGCGCCAAGTCGGCGTACACCCGCCCCGGCACGTGCGTGGCGACGAGCTGGGCGATTTCCGTATCGGTGAATTCGGCGGGTACGACGCAGCGGTGCGAAGGCGCATCGGTTGCTGTTGTCCACTCGACGAGCCGGTAGGTGCGGCCCCATGGGCGCTGCACGGGCTGCGACACGCGACAGCTTTGGACCGGCAACGCATGCTCGCGCTTGAGCATCGTGCGCAGGTGCTTGAAGACCGTATCTTCGATCATGGCCGTTTCCGTTCCGGGCCCCGCATCGAATACGCGGCGGCCGCGCGAGAGGGATAAAAAGATGCCGCCGATGCTCCGGCGGCTCAACAGGGGTGGTATGGATGCCATCTTGGCGATCCAGAATTAAACCAACCTTAAGGCGAAGGGCCTATCGGGGCATTGCGGGGTGTGCCACGAAGAACGGTAACGCCATGAAATAAAAGGATTTAGGTGTGCCGTTGCTACCCAACATGATCCCTCGCCCAGCCATTTCTTTGACAGGCGGGGTGTCCTGATCTCGAGACGCGAGCCACCTACGGCATCCACTCATACCGGGGGCGCCGACTTTCTGTGCCCGACGAGTCACCGCGCGCCCCGGTGCCTTGCCTTCGGCTTGTTCTACCCAGCGCCGAAGTAGATTCGCGTTGAGCTGATGACGCAAGGCGATCGCCGCGATCGAAACGCCAGCACCTTGGCATGCCGCTACCACCTTAGCTTTACTCTCTACTGATCGTCCTATAGATAGTGTGAAGAAAAACGGCAAGAAGGGTTCCCGAACCGAGTGCGTGCGAGCATCTCCTTGCCTCGGTGTCTCCCGCCATGGTGCCGCTATCGCTTGCCGCAGTCTCGGAGTGATGTGAGGCGGTGTTTATTGTTGAGCGGGAGAGCTGATCGTGATCCAATCAGGCTGTAATCGGCCACGAGTTAACGCGAGTTATTCAAAATGAAAAGAACTATCCGAGTAGTCACCGCCACAATCCTGACGGGCGCGATTGTCGGCCACATCGGCAGCGCGAGCGCAGCCGCTGCACTAGCACAGGGTGGCGGGGTGCGTTACGCATGGGTTGGCGGCCAAAAATCCGTCGAATCCGCCAAGCAGGCGGCTCTTCGCGTTTGCAATGAGAAGGAGAAGCAAGCCGGGGGGCACGGTAAATGCGAGATTATCAAATCGTTGAGTTCGCCAGCATATTGGGCGGTCTTTCTGGCGAACGGCCATATGGCCGTTGGATGGAGTTCCGACCAACAGACGGCCATTGATAACGCTCACGAGTACTGCAACGAGCATTTCGGCAGATGCCCGGACACCGCCGACCACGTGTATCAGGATGGCAATCCGAGGCCCCAACCGTCTGAGGCCACAACACAGCGTCAGGACTGTGGCGTCAGCAGGAGTGGTCACCCGGTTGACAACAACGACGACGGTTCGTGCCGTATGGTGGACGAAGCCGGAATACCGGTCGGGTATAGCAGTTGGGAGGAGTTTCGATCGACGGCCGGCGAATGAAGCCGCAGAAGCGAAAACGCCCGCACGAAGCGGGCGTGGGTGACGTAATGCGAGGGGAGACTCAAGCCGACAACAAGCCGCCTGTGCGATAGGGCTTGGCACCCGCGATGCGGGCGACTTCCATGCCGGCCGTCGCGAAGCGCGTGCGATGCCTTGCGTAGAGCACGCCTGCCGTCGAGCTCTTCACCGTGACGACGCGATCGGTCAGCGGATCGATGATGTCGGCGATGTCCTGCCCCGGCTCGATCCAGATGCCGAGGGGCGTGCGGTACACGAGCACGCCCGAAATCGGCGTGATCAGCGGCTCGCTGCCGGCTAGCGGCGTGGCCGGGAACGCGAGCGGTGGCATATGCGCAGGCGGTTCGTCGACGATGCCGCGATGCGCGAGGTACTCGACGATCGCCTGCGAGTCGTGTTCGGCATACGGATACGTGACGTCGGCCTGGCCGCGCAATTCGACCGTCACCGAGATCGTGCCGTTCGGAATCGGATGCCGGTCGCCGTAGCGCGTGCGTAGTTCCGACCAGCAGAAGCTGTGGATTTCGTCGAACGGATTGCCGATCGAATTGAGTGCGAGCAGCGACGCTTTGGCGTCGAGGTAGCGGGCAAGCGGCTCGACGTCCGGCCAGATGTCGGGATTCGTGTAGAGGTGCATCGCGCCTTCGAAGTCGCAATGCAGATCGAGCACGATGTCGGCGTCGTACGACAGGCGCTGAAGCGCAAGACGTTGCGATTCGAGCTCGGTGCGCGGTGTTTGCTCCGCGAGCGCGTCGCGCATGGCCAGGCGTACGGCGCGCAGGTTTTCCTCCGCATCGTCGGTCAGCTGGCCGTCGATGCGCGGCATCACGAGCGTCGCGAGGTCATAGAAGCTGCGATTGAAGTTGGTGGCCGTGTTCGTCTCGAAGCGGCCGATCATCTGGCCCAGCACATGCTGGCTCAGGCCGATCGGGTTCGGCACGGGCACGAGGACGATCTCGCCGCGCAGCTTGCCGGCCGCCTCCAGCGCCGCGAATTTGCGGCGCAGCGCCCAGATCACGAGCATGCCCGGCAATTCGTCTGCATGTAGCGACGACTGAATATAGACCTTCTGCCCGCCGCCAGGGCCGTAGTGAAAACTCGTCAGGTGACGCTCGGTGCCGAGCGCCGGGGAGATCAACGGATGGGTCTGTTTGTGCATATCAGGTGCGCGCCGTGGCGCGATGCCACATCAGAGAAGGGCTTTCGATTGTACGTCGCTCGCAGTGCACAATACAAAGCCAAACGCGGGAGGGGGAGGCCGGCAAAACAAAAGGGCTCCGCATAGCGGAGCCCTCGATGCATCGGCGATCGAGCGCAGACGAGGCTGCGCCCGGCGCACGATCAGCTTCAGCTCTTCGGCGCGACGTCGAAGTCGAAGTACTTCTTTTCGATCTTGTTGTAGGTGCCGTCCTTCATCATGCCGTCGATGGCCTTGTCGATGTCGGCCTTCAGGTCGGCATCTTCCTTGCGCAGACCGATGGCGGCGGCGCCGCTCGGGATCGAGTTGCCGGCTTGCTGGAAGTTCGCGCCGCGCGGCGTCTTCAGGAAGCCGATGTCGGCCTGCACCTTGTCTTGCAGGGCGGCGTCGAGACGGCCCGACAGCAGATCCTGATAGACCTGATCCTGGTTCTGGTAGGGGACGACCTTCACGCCCTTGGCTTCCCAGTTCGTCTTGGCGTAGGTTTCCTGGATCGTGCCTTGCTCGACGCCGACCGACTTGCCCTTCAGCGCTTCGGGCGTCGGCTGCAGGCCCGAGCCCTTCTTGGCGACGAGCGCCGTCGGCGTGTCGAACAGCGGCTTCGAGAACGCGATCTGCTTTTCGCGTTCCGGCGTGATCGTCATCGACGAGAGGACGCCGTCGAACTTCTTCGCCTTCAGGCCCGGGATCATGCCGTCGAAGTCGTTTTCGACCCAGACGCACTTGGCCTTCAGGCGGTTACAGATTTCATTGCCGAGGTCGATATCGAAGCCGACGAGCTTGCCGTCGGGGGCTTTCGATTCAAATGGGGCGTAGCTCGCATCGACACCGAAACGGATCTGCTTCCAGTCTTTCGCTTGCGCGACACCGGCCGAAGCGGCGATCGCGGCAATGGTCATGGCGGCTAACAGTTTTTTCACGTTGACTCCTCGGAGTGGTTCGATCGGCTCCAATGCGGCTGGCTGTACCGTTTTGGAGCCGCCTCCCTGTGAGGGGGAGGCAATGGTTATATACCTGCGGCGGGCCTCCAGCGGGGCCTGCAGCGCGGCGAGCAGCATACCAAGCCAAAATAATGGCGCTGCTAGTAAAACACCGGATGGCAGACAAATGCAACTTTTCGAAATAAGCAAAGGCGTGGCTATGCGTTTTGCCGCTAAAGTGTAAGGACGTTGAAGGGGGCGAGGCTTCGTCGCTTGGCGAAGCGGGGAGCTGGGAGGGGAGGCGGGTAGGGCGAAGCGGTCAGGCAAAATGCACAGCACAAGCGGCCAGGAGCTTCACGCCCCGAGTTCGGCGGCATTCGTTCAGGTATTCGTATGTTCAAATGCCATGCAATTCGGCCGTCATGGCAACCTTCAAGGTCGATGTCGACATCGACATCAGCGCATGGGAGGAGCGTCAGTTGCATCACATGGCATCACGCGCATGTTGGAAGCCCTAACGCCCCCGACGAGCGACGCACTCGCCTGATTGATCGGTATCAGTCTGACGGGGAAAGGGCTCTACCTCGGCTGAACGAACGCCCCCGTCGCTTCCTGATACCACTCGTTGCGAGCAGGCGGAATCACGGCAATTGACGGGAAGTCCGGCATCCGTGCGCGATCATCGAATTTCAGGCCGTTCAGATCGATCCGTTGCAGAAGGTTGTTAAAGGCGCTCGTGTAATAGAGCGTCTTGTTCGTGTGATCACGGACGACAGTCCAGTTGCAGTAGTCGCCCACACCGACTTTCTTGCTTCCGCCTTCCGGCGTTTCGCTTAGCAACGTGCCGTATGGTGTGCCCATGACAATCTGAGTCGCTTGCAACGCGACATTCACCAGCGTCTGTACGGAATGCGAATAGGGTTCGCCGCCCAACGGGACACTCGCTGTCCGCTGAGGCGCGGGAAGCCATCCGCCGCCATCTTTGGGGAGCCTGCTGAAGGCTTGCTGATAGAACGCTGCTCGCACGAATCGCGAGGGTGAAGACGCATCAGCGGGCAGGCCAACTTGTCCGCAGCCGGGGGGCGGGTACATCTTGGTCGTGCTCGTCTCCTCGCTAAACGGCGTGAAGTTGCCGTAGAACGTGATGTTGGTGCGATGCCAGTCGTAGCTTGGCGCGTTCGACAAAGCACCTGCCACGGTCGCGCCGAGACCGTCATGGTGTCGCGCCTCATACTCCTGCCCGTACACCTGCATTTCGCCATTCATGCATTCGACAACCAGGCAGGCTCCAGTGCTGTCCACCGAGATAAAGTGCAAGGGCATGTAGAACTTGGAGTCGGCCTTGGGTCCGAATAGCCTGACCGCACCGGACTTGAGCTCCTTCTCGAGCTCGGCTACCGTGGCGAACCTGCCTAGCGCCCACGGGACGAAATCCGCATAGAAGAGATTGTTTCCGCTGCCGGGTTCCGGATACCGGGTACCCGGACACCAGAGGGCGGCGCACGACAGGCCAGCCTCGTTGAGTCCATCGGCGAAGATCGGGAACTCATCGAACTGCGGGCGCGATGGCGCCATGCCCACAAAACCATATAGGTTCAGCCATGTATGGCCCGCCGCGGCGACATTGACAATGGGGTACTCGACTAACGGAAACCGCTGCCCCCTCGGCACTTTATAGAGCGTCGTGCTCGGGAAGCCGGGCAATTCCATGACGCGTGCGCTGACATGAAGTCTCGGCTCAACTTGACCGTGATGAAGCGGTGCGTTGAATAGCATGTGTTGGCACATCGTAGGTCTCCTTGCGCAAAGGAATGCGGGTACAGGATTCTTGGCCGAACAGAAATGCGTTACATACGGCCATTCGGCTACGAATCGGCTTAGCTGTTTTTCATTTTTCGGAATGGCATGGCGGCGATGATTTATTGTTGTTTGCAAAAGCCGCACTTACAGTTTCGACACAAGACACGCGGTAGTAAATCGGACCGAAGCCTCAAGCCTTGGTCCTAAGACCTGTCCTGGCACTTGTCACAAAAGGCAGGCACGCAAATAATTCGACGCAGCTCCTCACCGATCAGGCGCAGCCGATGAAGCTTCTCGTGGTGGACGATCATCCTGCTTTGCGTGCCGGTTTAGCCGCCTTGTTGAGTCAAGTCGAGGTGGGCACGGTCGTATTGGAAGCCGGCGATGGAGCCGAGGCACTGCGGATCGCCGAATCGCATGCCGATCTCGCGGCGGTATTCGTCGATCTCTACATGCCGGGCATGGACGGCATGTTGGTCATGCAAGCCTTTGCAGAGCAGTATTCGCACATGCCGCTGGTCGTGGTGTCTTCCTCGGAAGAGCCGCAAGACGTGCGACATGCACTGGCTGTCGGCGCGTCGGGCTATATACCGAAATCAGCGAGTCCGCAGACCATTCTGTCCGCGTTACGCCTCGTTCTTTCCGGCGATGTTTATGTGCCGCCGCTTATGCTGCAGGCGCGGCCGGTCGAGACGGGAAGTGCACACCTCACCGAGCGTCAGCTCGAAGTGCTGCATTGGGTTTGCGAGGGACTCTCGAACAAGGAAATCGGCCGCAAGCTCAACCTGGCGGAAAAAACGGTCAAGGTCCACATCACGATGATCTTCAAGCTGCTCAACGTCGTCAATCGGACGCAAGCGGCAAATGCAGCGCGGCAGATGGGATTGGCCGCGCCGAATCAGGCGGCGCGGCGATGACAGGTTCGTCATCGGATGCAGCGAACACGCGGTCGATTGCGGCGCGCAGCTTTGCGTCGGATACGGGTTTGTGTAGCAGAAGAAATCCGCTTTCTTGTGCTTCCCGCAGCCGGTCGGGCGCCGTATCGCCGGTAATCAGCACGCCGGGGATGTCTTCGTTGTATTCGGCTTGCAGCCGCTCGATCACGTCGGTTCCATGCTCCTCGTCGCGCAGTCGATAGTCGCAGATGATCAGACTCGGGCGCACCGTGCAATCTGCGGTTCGCTCGAGCATTTCCGCGCCTGAGCCGGCGGCGATGACGCTCAACCCCCAACTCTGCAGCAAAGTGGTCATGGCCGTCTGAATGGCGATTTCGTCGTCCACGACCAGCACTAACCGTGGTGCCAACGTGCCGGGCCGGGGTTCGACGTCGAGCGTGCGTACCGTGATCGCGTTTTGCGCGCGGGTTACGGACACGGAGAAACACGAGCCTTTGCCGGGGTGCGAACGCAAGGTAAGCGGTGCGTCGAGGAGGGCTGCCAGGCGCTTGACGATCGCGAGCCCCAGGCCGAGCCCCTTGTTGCGGTCGCGCTCCGGGTTCTCGATCTGATAGAACTCCTGGAAGATGACTTCGCGATGTTCGTCGGCGATACCTGGTCCCATGTCCCACACCTCAATCCGCAAGCGCTCGCCGCGTCGGCAGCCGATGACGATCCGGCCGCGCGAGGTATAGCGTACTGCGTTCGCGACGAGATTGCGCAATACGCGCTCCAGTAGGATGGGGTCGCACGTCACGGATAGCGAGCAGCGGTGTAGCCGGAGCACAAGCCCCTTTTCTGCTGCCTCGGGGGCGAACTCGTGGAGCAGGCGCGCGAGCAGCAGGTCGATCGGAAACGTCTCGAGCTGGGGCTGCACGATACCGGCGTCTAGTCGCGAGATATCGAGCAAGGAGGTGAAGAGGCCGTTCATCGACTGTATGGAGTCGTCGATGTGGTCGACCATTTTCCGCGCTTGGTCGTCCATCTTGCGAGCTCGCAACGCCCCGACGAACAAGCTGAGCGCGTGCATCGGCTGGCGTAGGTCATGGCTCGCCGACGCGAGAAATCGCGATTTTGCGAGATTGGCTTGATAGGCCAAGTCGCGTTGTTCACGTAATTCGTTTACCAAGTCGAGATTTTCAAAGCGTAGCCGCAACGATTCCACCAAGGTGGCGTTCATGCGGCGCGCGAACAGGAAAATGAAGACGAGATAAACGGCACCGAACACGGGAATGCCGCCATATGAAGGGTCGCCCTGCAGGCCGACCCAGATGAGCGGCGGAATCACACAAGGTGTGTAGAAGGCCAGAAACGCCGGCAGGTAGCTGCCCAATGAATAGAGCGCGGCGAGCCCCATTGCACCGAGTACGAAGAGAATCAGCAGATTGTCTTCGAAGCGAGCCGGTGCAAAGAGCCACAGGGATCCAAGTCCCCACGTCAGCCCATTGACGCCGCTACCAACAGAAAACCAATGCGCCCATCGGCGCCGATCTCCAACCGACGGCGTGGCGCGCGCATAGCCTCGCCAGAGCAGCAGTCGTATCACCGTCGAGACGAGCATGACGGCGATCCAGGCGCCGGCCGTTGTATACGAAAGGTGGCCTCGGTAGCACAACAATGCGCAGAGGATCAGCGCGGTGACGCCGCTGCCGGCGACGACGAGCGGCGTATTCCGGTAGAGCACGGCAATCTGTTCAGCTCGCACACGATCGGCCAAGCTCATCGATTTTCAGTGGAAGTGGCAGGGGGAAACGGTCGAAAGATAGTAGGTGGGGGTGTCCCGCGTCGCGCGCGCAGAGGACATCCATGCACACCACTATAGCCACGTTCCAAACGGCGAGACCCGTCAATGTTGACAGGTTCTAGATGGTTCAGCCCACTCCCATGCACAGATATTTAACGACGACGTATTCATCGATGCCGTAATGCGAGCCTTCGCGGCCGATGCCCGATTGCTTGACGCCGCCGAATGGTGCCACTTCGTTCGAGATGATGCCGGTGTTGATGCCGACCATGCCGTACTCGAGCGCTTCGGCCACGCGCCAGACGCGGCCGATGTCGCGACTGTAGAAGTAGGCAGCCAAGCCGAACTCGGTATCGTTGGCCAGGCGCACGACTTCGTCGTCCGAAGCGAATTTGAACAGCGGCGCCACGGGGCCGAACGTCTCCTCCTTGGCCACGAGCATCGCGGGCGTGACGCCCGTCAGTACGGTCGGCTCGAAGAAGCTGTGGCCGAGCGAGTGGCGCTTGCCCCCCGTTGCCACGCGCGCGCCCTTCACCAGCGCATCTTCGATATGCGTTTCGACCTTGCGCACGGCTGCTTCGTTGATGAGCGGGCCCTGCGTGACGCCGGCCTCGGTGCCGCGGCCCACTTTGAGCTGCTCGACGGCCGCGCGCAGCTTGTCGGCGAACGCGTCGTAGACGCGCTCGTGCACGTAGAAGCGGTTCGCACAGACACACGTCTGGCCGCTATTGCGGTATTTCGAAGCAATCGCACCCGTCACGGCGGCGTCGAGGTCGGCATCGTCGAACACGATGAACGGCGCGTTGCCGCCGAGCTCGAGCGAGACTTTCTTGACCGATTGCGCGCACTGCGACATCAGCAACCGGCCCACGGCCGTCGAGCCCGTAAACGACAGCTTGCGCACGAGCGGATTGCCCGTCATTTCGGCGCCAATCGCCTTCGGCTCACCCGTCACGACACTGAGGACACCGGCTGGCAAGCCCGCCCGCTCGGCCAGCACGGCCAGGGCCAGCGCCGACAACGGCGTCGCCTCGGCCGGCTTCACGACGATCGGGCAGCCGGCTGCCAGCGCGGGCCCGACCTTGCGTGTGATCATTGCGGCCGGGAAGTTCCACGGCGTGATCGCCACGCAGACGCCCACCGGCTCCTTGACGACGACGAGGCGCTTGTCCGGCGTCGGGCTCGGAATCGTGTCGCCGTACACGCGCTTGGCCTCTTCGCCGAACCACTCCAGGAACGAAGCGGCGTACTGGATCTCGCCCTTGGCTTCGGCGAGCGGCTTGCCTTGCTCGGCCGTCATGATGCGGGCGAGGTCGTCGGCGTGCGCGAGCATCAGTTCATACCATTTGCGCAACACCGCCGCGCGAGCCTTCGCGGGCTGAGCGCGCCAGGCTGCCCAGGCGGCATCGGCCGCTTCGATGGCGCGGCGCGTCTCGACCGCGCCCATCTTCGGCACCGTGGCGAGCACGCTGCCCGTCGCGGGATTGCGGACTTCGAACGTCGCGCCGTCGTCGGCGTCGAGCCACTGGCCGGCGATGAACGCTTTCGATTGCAGCAGCGATGCGTCGATCAGTTCGATCGTTTCCAGATTCTGCATATGAGCTCCAACGGCTAATAGGGTATTGGCTATCCGCCGAGCTTACGCCATTGCGCCGACACTTTCCTTCAACGCTTCTTCGAGCAGGTCCAGTGCTTCGTTGAACACGGCGTCTTCGATCGTGAGCGGGAACAGGAAACGCACGACGTTGCCGTAGGCGCCACACACGAGCAGCAGCAGGCCGCGTTCCAGCGCGCGCGCCTGCACGCGCTTGGCGAAGCGCGCATCGGGGTCGAGCGTGCCCGGAACCAGGAACTCGCAAGCGACCATCGCACCGGGGCCGCGTACCTCGGCCAACTGCGGCACGTCGGCCTGCAAGGCGGCAAGCCGGGCCTTCAACGCGTTACCGAGCCGCGTCGCACGCTCGCACAGCCGTTCCTCGTCGATCACGTCGAGCACCGCGTGGGCCGCTGCGAGCGCGAGCGGGTTACCCGCGTAGGTGCCGCCGAGGCCGCCCGGCGCAGCGGCGTCCATGACGTCGGCGCGGCCGACGACGCCCGCCAACGGCATGCCGCCAGCCAGGCTTTTCGCCATCGTGATCAGATCGGCGGCGACCTCGTAGTGCTCCATCGCAAACAGCTTGCCCGTGCGCGCGAAGCCCGTCTGCACCTCGTCGGCGATCAACAGGATGCCGTACTTGTCGCACAGGTGCCGCAGGCCGTGCACGAACTCGGCCGGTGCCGGGTAGAAGCCGCCTTCGCCCTGCACAGGTTCGAAGATGATGGCGGCCACACGTGCCGCGTCGATGTCGGCCTTCAGCAGCGTTTCGACCGCGCGCAGCGAATCGGTCGTCGAAATGCCGTGCAGCGGGTTCGGGAAGGGGGCATGGAACACGTCGGACGGGAACGGGCCGAAGCCGACCTTATACGGCGCGACCTTGCCCGTGAGCGCCATGCCCATCATCGTGCGGCCGTGAAAGCCGCCCGAAAAGGCGATGATGCCGGGGCGGCCGGTCGCGGCCCGCGCGATCTTGACGGCGTTTTCGACTGCTTCGGCACCGGTCGTGAAGAATGCCGTTTTCTTCGGATGCGCGCCCGGCGCGCGCGCATTGAGCTTCTCGGCGAGCTCGACGTAGGAGGCGTACGGGACGATCTGATAGGCCGTGTGCGTGAAGCGTTCGAGCTGCTCGCGGATCGCGGCGACGACGCGCGGATGCCGATGACCGGTGTTGACGACAGCGATGCCGGCTGCGAAGTCGATGAAGCGCCGGCCCTCGATATCCCACAGCTCGGCATTCTCGGCACGGGCCGCGTAAAAGTCGCACATCACCCCGACGCCGCGCGGCGTGGCGGCGTCCTTGCGCTGTTGCAGTTCGGCATTGGTCATGGTGTTCTCCTCGCGTTGCCGTTCGTCGATCGTATGGGCGGCGAGCCTTGGGGGCGTCGCCCGGTACGGGGACTATAGCCACCTTTGGCTCTTCGATTCAGAGCCATTTCGGCAAAAACGAGGGAACCAATTCGCGCGCGAAGCGCGGCTCGGACGGGGCTCCGAATCGGGCTCCGGCCGGGGCTCAGATGCGGATCAGCACCGTGCCGAGCGTCACGAGCGCGCAGGCGGCGATGCGTTGCGCCGTCAGCTTTTCGCGCAGGAACAGCCAGCTGATCAGCACGGCAAAGATCGAGCTGAGCTCGCGCAGCGCCGACACCATCGCGATCGGCAGGTAGCGGAATGCGAACACGACGAGCGTATAGGCCGCCAGCGCCAGCGTGCCGGCCAGCACCCCGCGCAGTGTCTCGTCGCGCGAGGTCAGCAGTCCGCTCCAGCCGCCGCGCAGGCGGTGCAGGAGCGCGAGCTGCGGCACGTTCCAGAGCAGGTAGGCCCAGCTGACGTAGCTGAACGCGTTGCCCGACTTGCGCACGCCGATGCCGTCGACGACGGAGTAGCCCGCGATCAGCAGGCCCGTCAGCAACGCATACGGCACGCTTTCGGCCGAGAACCGCAGGTCGCGCTTGAAGGCCAGCGAGACGATGCCGAACGAGACGAGCACGATGCCGCCGAGCGCAAGCGGGTGCAGCGTTTCGCCTGCAAACACCAGCGCGGCCACGCAGATGACCAGCGGCGACAAGCCGCGCGCGATCGGATAGACCTGGCCGAACTCGCCGTGGCGATAGGCGCGCACGAGGGCGAAGCAATAAGCGCCTTGGATCGCGGAGGACAGCACGATGTAAGGCCAGCTCGCGCTGGCCGGCAACGGCAGCAGCAGCGCACCCAGCGCGCCCAGGACGAGGTACGGCAGCGACATCGCGCCGAGTAGCGACACGCGATCGCCGCTCAGGTGCAGAAACGCGTTCCAGCTCGCATGCATGAGGGCGGAGACGAGGACGAGAGCGATGACGGCCGTTTGCATCGGGGTGTGTCAGGACAATGAAAAGAGCGCGCGATTATGGCAGGCGCGGACATCAGTCATATGACAAATCTGCGACAAACTTGCGTGTGCCATCGCACATAGCGCAGCGCACGCGGGATGGGGGGAGTTCGCAAAAGCCGGCTCAATGAGGGGCCCGTCGCGCGATAAACGACCTATATTGATTGAGTTGCCGACGGCGCGCCACGCATGGGAGCTGTGCCGCGACGACGTTCGGGCCCATCGCGAATGACCGCCATCCTCACCCCCTTGCCCGAGGCCACGTTCGCCGAATACGAAGACCTCAAGGCGATTCTCGACGCCGGCAGCCGGCGTCTGACGATCGATGTCGTCTGCGATGTCAGCGCGCGAGGCCATTCATTCGCGGTCTATGTCGCGACGCTCGGTTCGTCGGACCCGGAGGCGCCCGCGATCGGCTTCTTTGCCGGCATCCACGGGCTCGAACGCATCGGCACGCAGCTGCTGCTCGACTACATGCGCTCGCTGCTGAGCCGCCTGGAATGGGACGAACTGCTGCTCGCGCAGCTCCAATCGATCCGGATCGTCTTCATGCCGATCGTGAATCCCGGCGGCATGTGGGCGCTGCGGCGCTCGAATCTGAACGGCGTCGACCTCATGCGCAACGCGCCGCAAAACGCGGAGGGCCATGTCCCGTTTCTCGCTGGCGGCCAGCGGATCGGCCCGTGGCTGCCTTGGTATCGCGGCAAGCGCGGCGCGCCGATGGAGCCCGAGTCGGCGGCGCTCATGCGCGTCGTCGAGCGGGAGCTGATCGTTCGGCCGCTCAGCATCGCGCTCGATTGTCACTCGGGCTACGGCTTTCGCGACAGCGTCTGGTTTCCTTACGCGAAGTCGACGAGGCACATCGCGCATCTGCCGGAGATATTCGCGCTGAAGGCGATGTTCGAGAGCGCGCATCCCCACCACGGCTATCAGTTCGAGCCGCAAAGCACCCAGTATCTCGCGCACGGCGATCTGTGGGATTGCGCCTACGACCGCAGCCGGCCACCTTCGATCTTCCTGCCGCTCACGCTCGAGCTCGGCTCGTGGCTGTGGATCAAGAAGAATCCGGTGCAGATCCTGCGGCGCGAGGGCATGTTCAATCCGATCAAGGCGCACCGTACCGAGCGCGTGCTGCGGCGGCATGCGCCGTTCTTCGACTTTCTCGCGCGCGCCGCCTATGCTTCGCAACGTTGGTTGCCGCAAGGAAACGGGCGACAACAATTGATGACGCGCGCCATCGAGTACTGGTATCGGAACCGCACCCCATGAGCGCATGGATCTTGCTGCGCGGCTTGACGCGCGAGGCACGGCATTGGGCACAATTGCCCGAGCGCCTGCGCGCGAGCGGCCTCGCAGGCGAGATCGTCTGCTTGGACCTGCCCGGCAGCGGTATTCATCAGGCTATGCGCTCGCCCGTCAGCGTGTCGGCGATGCTCGAATTCGTACGGGCCGATGTGCGCGCGCGCGGCTACACGCCGCCGTTTCGCGTGCTCGCGATGTCGCTCGGGGCGATGGTCGCGACGGCCTGGGCCCAACAGGCACCGCATGAGATCGAGCGGCTTGCGCTGATCAACACGAGCATGCGGCCGTTTTGCAGCGCCCGCGAACGGTTGTGCCCGGGCGCGTGGCCCGAGTTGCTATGCGCGGCGCTGCGCTGGCGAGACCGGAGCGACGCCGAAGCCGCCATTCACCTCCTCACCTGCAACCGGCTCGACCAGCGTGACGCCGATCTGGCCGTCTGGGCCGCCATCTATCGCAGCGCGCCCGTGAGTCGCGCCAATGCCTGCCGGCAGCTATGGGCGGCCGCGCACTTTGCCGCCGCGGCCACGCCGCCGCGCTGCCCGACGCTGCTGGTGTCGTCGACCCGAGACGCGCTCGTCGATCCCGTCTGTTCCCGCAAGATCGCGGCCGCCTGGAGCGCCGCGCATCTCGAGCATCCGTGGGCCGGACACGACTTGCCGCACGACGATCCGGCCTGGTTGGCCGATGCGCTGGCTGCCTGGTCCTTCGACGTGCTGGCGGGGGAGGCCGAGCACGGACGCTGAACATGGCGAGCCCGTTATGTGCGGGCGCACATCGTCATCTCGATCGGTGCGGCGCATAATGCCGCTCACACGACCGAGCCGCTCATCACGCATCGCCGCCCATCGCGGAGGACACCATGCTTGCGAAGAACGAAGAAGCCGTTGCGCACCTGCTTGCCGATGTCATCGACTATGCGCGCGGCCGGTGGCCCGAAGCCGCATTCGGCCCGCTCGAATCGTTCCTGCGCTCATACTACGAACTCGTCGACGCGCAAGACCTGCAAAGCCGCAGCATTGCCGATCTGTACGGCGCGGCGATGGCGCACTGGCAGACCGCGCAGCGGTTCGTGTCCGGCACCGAAGCGTTGCGGGTCTATAACCCGGTGCTCGATGAGCATGGTTGGCATTCGGATCACACCGTCGTCGAGATCGTCAACGACGACATGCCGTTTCTCGTCGACTCGGTGACGATGGAGGTCAACCGCTGCGGCTTTACGCTGCACTCGGCCATTCACCCCGTGTTTCGCGTGTGGCGCGACCAGAACGGCGCCATCGAGCGCATCGAACCGGGCGGCGCCGCGGCGGCGGCGGATGACGCCGCACTCAAGCATGCGCGGCTCGAATCGTTCATCCACTTCGAGGTCGACCGCTGTGGCGACGCGGCACGCCTGGCCGAATTGCGCGCGCACATCGCGAGCGTGCTCGGTGACGTGCGCGCCGCGGTCGAGGACTGGCCAAAGATGATCGACGTCGCCAAGCAGACGATCAAGCGGATCGGCGCACGCGACAGCAGCCCCGAGGCGGCCGAATCCCGAGCCTTTCTCGAATGGATGGTCGCCGATCATTTCACGTTCCTTGGGCAACGCGACTACGAGCTCGTCAAACATGAGGGCACGCTTGCCCTGCGCGGCATGCCGGGCACCGGCACCGGCATCCTGCGCGAAAGCCTGCGCGAACCTGGCGCGGCCGACTACACGCCGCTGCCGCGCGCGGCCACCGAGATCATCGACGATCCGATGCCGCTGTTCCTCACGAAGGCCAATTCGCGCGCGACCGTGCACCGGCCCGGCTACCTCGATTACGTCAGCGTGAAGCTGTTCGGCGACGACGGCAAGCTGATCGGCGAACGGCGCTTTCTCGGGCTCTATACGTCGACGGCCTACACGGGTTCGAACGCCGACATTCCGATCGTGCGGCACAAGTGCGCGAACATCGTGCGGCGCGCGGGTTTTCTCGCCAAGGGCCATCTGCACAAATCGCTCGTGACCGTGCTCGATCAGTATCCGCGCGACGAGCTGTTTCAGGCGAACCAGGACGAGCTCTACGACATCGCGCTCGGCGTGCTGCGTCTGCAGGAGCATCAGCGCACGCGGCTCTTCGTGCGGCGCGACCGCTTCGAGCGCTTCGTGTCTTGCCTCGTGTTCGTGCCGCGCGACAAATACAACACCGATCTACGGCGGCGCATCGCGAAGCTGCTGGCGGGAGCGTTCAACGGCACGAGCGTGGAGTTCACGCCACTGCTGTCGGAGTCGCCGCTCGCGCGGATCCACATCGTCGTGCGCACGGGCCCCGGCGAGATGCCGCAAGTCGATACGCGCGAGCTCGAGGCGCGGCTCGTGCAGGCCACGCGGCGTTGGCAGGACGATCTGGCCGACGCGCTGCTCGAACGCTTCGGCGAAGAGGAAGGCAATCGCTTGCTGCAACGCTACGGCGAGTCATTCCCCGCTGGCTATCGCGAGGACTATGCGGCGCGCACGGCGGTGCGCGACATCGAGCTCATGGAGGCGGCCTACGGCGGCAAGCCTCTGTCGATGAACCTGTACCGACCGATCGAAGCGGGGCCGCGCGCGTTCAGGTTCAAGGTCTATCGCGCGGGCCAGTCGATCGCGCTGTCGCGTTCGTTGCCGATGCTCGAGCACCTCGGCGTGCGCGTCGACGAAGAGCGCCCCTACCTGATCGAGCCGCAAGGCGAGGCGCCGGCATGGGTGCACGACTTCGGGCTGGAGATCGCCGATGAGGACGAGTTCGACATCGAGCACGTGAAGGCGCTGTTCGAAGAAGCGTTCGCGCGCATGTGGGCCGGCGAGATCGAGAACGACGACTTCAACCGGCTCGTGCTGCGCGCCCAGCTCGGCGCGCGCGAAGTGTCGATTCTGCGCGCGTACGCGAAGTATCTGCGGCAAGTCGGCTCGACGTTCAGCGACGCCTACATCGAGCGTGCCGTCACCGGCAATCCGGGCCTCGCGCGTGGGCTCGTCGATCTGTTCGTCGCGCGCTTCGATCCGGCCGTCGGCTCGGCGCAGGCCGCGCGCACCGACGCGCTGCTGAAGCAGATCGAAGCGGCGCTCGACACCGTGCCGAATCTCGACGAGGACCGCATCCTTCGGCAATTCCTCGGCGTCATCAATGCGACCGTGCGCACGAACTACTTCCGTCGCGACGCGCACGGGCAGCCGCTGCCGTATCTGTCGTTCAAGCTCGATCCCACGCTCGTGCCAGGGCTGCCCGAGCCCAAGCCGATGTTCGAGATCTGGGTCTATTCGCCGCGCGTCGAAGGCGTGCACCTGCGCGGCGGACGCGTCGCGCGCGGTGGCCTGCGCTGGTCCGATCGGCGCGAGGATTTCCGCACGGAGGTGCTGGGGCTGATGAAGGCGCAGATGGTCAAGAACACCGTCATCGTGCCGGTCGGGTCCAAGGGCGGCTTTGTCGTCAAGAATCCGCCGCCCGCCGGCGAGCGCGAAGCGATGATGCGCGAGGGCATCGCGTGCTATCAGACGTTCCTGCGCGGGTTGCTCGACGTGACCGACAATCGCGTGAGCGGGGGGATCGTACCGCCCCCCGAAGTCGTGCGTCACGACCCTGACGATCCGTATCTCGTCGTGGCCGCCGACAAAGGCACGGCCACGTTCTCCGACTACGCCAACGCGATTTCGCACGACTACGGCTTCTGGCTCGACGATGCATTCGCGTCGGGCGGCTCGGTCGGCTACGACCACAAGAAGATGGGCATCACGGCGCGCGGCGCGTGGGAGTCGGTCAAGCGGCACTTCCGCGAGATGGGCGTCGATACGCAGACCATGGACTTCACCGTCGTCGGCATCGGCGACATGTCGGGCGACGTGTTCGGCAACGGCATGCTGCTGTCGCGCCATATCCGGCTCGTTGCGGCGTTCGATCATCGCCATATCTTTCTCGACCCCGATCCCGATCCTGCGACGAGCTTCGAGGAGCGCACGCGCCTGTTCGCGCTCGAGCGCTCGAGCTGGGCCGATTACGATCGCTCGTGCATCTCGGCGGGCGGGGGCGTGTACCCGCGCACGGCCAAGACGATTGCGATCTCGCCTGCCGTGCAGGCGGCGCTCGGCATTCATGCGACCACGCTGCCGCCCAACGAGTTGATTCGCGCGATCCTGCTTGCGCCCGTCGATCTGCTCTACAACGGCGGGATCGGCACCTATGTGAAGGCTACGCGCGAGACGCATGCGCAAGTGGGCGATCGCGCGAGCGACAGCGTGCGCGTGAACGGCGCCGACCTGCGCGTGAAGGTGGTGGCCGAGGGCGGCAACCTGGGCCTCACGCAGCTCGGCCGCATCGAATATGCCCAGAAGGGCGGCCGCATCAACACCGACGCGATCGACAATTCGGCGGGCGTCGATTGCTCCGATCACGAGGTCAACATCAAGATCCTGCTCGGCCTCGTGGTGGCCGACGGCGAGATGACCGAGAAGCAGCGTAACGCGTTGCTGGCCGAGATGACCGACGAGGTCGGACAGCTCGTGCTGCGCGACAACTATCAACAGACGCAGGCGCTGTCGATCGCGGGACGTTACGCGCCCGAGCTGTTCGAGGCCGAGGTGCGGCTCATGCGTTCGCTCGAGCGGATGGGCCGCTTGAATCGCACGATCGAGTTCCTGCCCAACGACGAAGAGGTGGCCGAGCGCCAGGCGGCCAAACAAGGTTTGACCTCGCCCGAGCGAGCCGTGCTGCTCGCGTACAGCAAGATGTGGCTGTTCGATGAGCTGCTCGAATCGGACGTACCTGAAGATTTGCTGGTGGCCGACATGCTGCGCGACTATTTTCCGAAGCCGCTGCAGACGCGCTTTGCCGATACCAGCACGCGCCATCCGCTCAAGCGCGAGATTCTGGCCACGCATTTGGCCAACGCGCTGATCAATCGCGTGGGATCGACCTTCGTGCATCGCTTGCAGGAAGAGACGGATGCCAAGCCTAGCGACATCGTGCGCGCATGCATCATGGCGCGGGACGTGTTCGATATCGACGACGTGTGGCGCCGCATCGATGCGCTCGATAACCGCGTGGCCGACGACGTGCAGGCGCGCATGTTCGTCGAGGTCGCGCGGCTCGTCGATCGCGCGGCGCTGTGGTTCTTGCGGCATTTGCAAATGGTTGGCGTCGACCGCACGGGCGGCGACGGGGTGACCGCGCTCATCGCGCGCTGCCGCGACGCGGCTGAACGTCTCGCGCCGCAACTGCCGCAGCTGTTGCCGAGCGCCGATCTCGATGCGCTGGCCGAGCGCCGCCGCTCGTTGGAGGAGGCCGGCGTCGACGAGCAACTGGCGATGCGCGTGGCGAGCGGCGACATTTCCGCCGCGTTGCTCGACATCGCCGAAGTGGCTGCGACGACCGAGCAGCCGATCGAGCTCGTCGCCGGCGTGTACTTTGCGCTCGGCACCGTGGTCAACTACGGCTTCATCGCCGAGCGCGCCGCCGCGTTGCCGACGCATACGCATTGGGACCTGCTCGCGCGCGCGGCAGCGTTGGCCGAGTTCGCACGCTTGAAGCGCGCGTTGACGGTCAGCGCGCTCGCGCAGGAGTCGGCGGGCAGCACGGTCGACGCGATCGCGCACGCGTGGCGCGACAAACGCACGGCACCGCTCGAGCGCTACGGACAATTGCTGACCGAACAGCGTGCGAGTGGCGGGGCGAGTCTCTCGATGCTGCTCGTCTTGGTGCGCGAGATGGCGGTGCTCGAGCGAGCGTAAGGCGATGGATTCCGAAGCGACTTCCGCCGACGCGACCAATGCGATCGGTGCGCACGCGGCGACGCCACGTCTTACGAGCTTGTCGCATGGCGGTGGCTGCGGCTGCAAGATCGCGCCCGGCGTGCTGGCCGATCTGCTTGCGCGTGCCGGCCGGAGCGTGTTGCCGTTTCCCGACTTGCTGGTCGGTACGGAGACGTCCGACGACGCGGCCGTCTACCGGCTCAACGACTCGCAGGCCGTCGTCGCGACCACGGACTTCTTCATGCCCATCGTCGACGATCCGTACGACTTCGGCCGCATCGCCGCGACCAACGCGCTGTCCGACCTCTATGCGATGGGCGCGCGACCGCTGCTGGCGCTCGCGCTCGTCGCGATGCCGATCGGCGTGTTGCCGCGTGAGACGATCGCACAAGTGCTGCGTGGCGGCGAGGATGTGTGTGCCGAGGCCGGCATTCCGATCGCGGGCGGCCACTCGATCGATTCGGTCGAGCCGATCTACGGACTGGCGGCGATCGGCGTTGCGCATCCGTCGCGGGTCAAGCGCAACGCATCGGCACGACACGACGATGTACTCGTGCTCGGTAAGCCGTTAGGCATCGGCATGCTATCGGCCGCACTGAAGAAAGACCAGCTCGATGCGGCCGGCTATGCGGCGATGATCGCGACGACGACCCAGCTCAATCGAACCGGCACTGCGCTGGCCGAACTCGACGACGTGCATGCGATGACGGACGTGACGGGCTTCGGCTTGCTCGGCCATGCGCTGGAGCTTGCGCGTGGCGCGAGCCTGGGCGTGCGATTGCACTATGCGCAATTGCCGTGGCTGCCCGGCGTGCAGGCGCTGTCCGAGCGCGGTATCGTCACGGGTGCGTCGGCGCGCAACTGGGCCTCGTATGGCGAGCACGTGACGCTCGATGACGCATTGCCGACCGTGGCACGCGCATTGCTCACTGATCCGCAGACTTCGGGCGGATTGCTCGTTGCGTGCGCGCCGCAGGCCGTCGACGACGTGCTCGCACGCTTCCGGGCCGACGGCTTCCTGCAAGCGGCGGTGATTGGACGCATGACGGCCGGCGAGCCGCGCATCGAGGTGGCTTAGGCCGTAGAGCCCCCGAGGCCGCGACGCCGTATAGATGCCGGTGCAGGGAATCCTTCGCGTGTGAACGAAGTCATATCGACATCGGGTGGGCGCCGCCATGGCATGGCGGGCCGCTTGCCTTCCGTCTTTTGCATCGCTTCTACACGGTCCTATGCGCAAACTCATTCTGGCTGGTCTGCTGTTCCTCTGTTTTGTTTCTTTGACATTTTTGACGCGTGAGGCCGCTTGGGCTGCGGCGCCTGCGCCCGCTTCGAATCCTTCTCCCGTCGCATTGACACCGGAGCAAGCGCGGCGCGCGCTGCAAGTGCTCAACGATCCGAAGGCCCGTGCCCAGCTTTCCGACACCTTGCGCGCGATCGCCGCCGCTGGGGCGTTGAGCGCGCCACCGGCCTCAGGGGCCGCTGCGGCCACGCCAGCTAGCGCCGCCTCGGGTGTCATGGGAGCCATCGCCGCGAACGGCCTTGCTTCGCAGGTTTCGCATCAAGTCGTCGGCGGCCTGCGCGAAGTCGGTGCGGCTGTGCGCCGCTCGACCTCTGCGCTGCTCGACATGCCCTCGGCCCGCGCGTGGTGGATCTACGAGATCCACAGCCCGTGGGGCCGCGCGCAGTTGAGCCGGCTCGCCTGGACGCTTCCGGCTGTGCTGTTTCCGGCTTGGTTCGTCGGCGCGGTGCTGGCTCGCGCGCTCAAGAAGCGCATTGCACTGCTTGCGGCCCGCAGCGAGGCGACCGACACCGCGGCTGCCGAGGCGGCAGCGGCAGCGAGTACCACAGCCAACCATTCCGACGAAGCAGCGCCGAAGCACAGTGTCGACATCGACGCCGAACGCGCAGAGCGTGCACAACGCAATGCGGCTTATGCGGGGCGCCATTGGTCGCTGCTGCAACGGTTGCCGTTCTCGCTGCTGCACGTTTTCCTGCGTGCGCTGCCAGTGGCCCTTACGGTTGGCATCGCGATCACGGCGATGTCGATGTTGACCGAGGACGGCACGCCCGAGGCCAGTGTGCTCGAATCGTTGATCGAGATCTATGCAATCGCACGCGGCGTGGTCCTCGCGGGCAGCTTCCTGTTCGCGCCGAATGCCGCGCGGCTGCGTCTGTTGCGGCTGTCGGATCAATGGGCGGCCTTCGGCATGCGTTGGATCGTGCGGCTTGCCGTGGTGCTCGGTATCGGCGCCGTGCTGGCGGCCACGCCCGTGCCGCTCGGCCTCACGCCCGATGCCCACCTCGGCATCGTCAAGCTCGTTACCTTGACCGGCCACGTGATGGTGACGATCCTGATCCTCCAGATCCGCCGCCCTGTGGCGGAGTGGATGCGCGGTTCGGCGGGAGGCTCGCGCCCGTTCGCGTTCATGGTCAACTGGCTGGCCGATGCGTGGGCCGGCATCGCGGTGTTCTTCGTGATCGCGCTGTGGTTCGTGTGGGCACTCGACGTGCGCAACGGCTATCGCCTGCTGCTGCATCACGGCGGCACGTCGGTGCTCATCCTGATCGGCGCGCGGCTCGCGGGTATTGTCACCTTCGGCGTGCTTGGACGCATTTTCAAGTCGGACGACGACGAGAGCGAGAAGGGCTCGATTGCCGTGCAACGCGCGCTTCGCTACTACCCGTTGCTGCGACGCCTGATCTCGATCGCGATCGTGCTCGTGGCCGCGAACTTCGTGCTCGGCGTGTGGGGTGTCGACGTATGGCAGAGCTTGATTGAGACGAGCGTCGGTCGTCGCTTCGTGTCGGCATGCATGACGATTGCAATCGCGACGTTGGCTGCGCTCCTGCTGTGGGAGGCGATCAACGTGTCGATCGAGCGGCGCCTTCATAAGTGGACGGCGGCCGGCGATCTCGCGCGTGCGGCGCGGCTGCGCACGCTGCTGCCGATGTTCCGTACGACGCTGCTGATCGGCATCGGGCTCGTCGTCGGGCTGACGGGCCTTAGCGAAATCGGCGTGAATATCGCGCCGTTGCTGGCCGGTGCAAGCATCTTCGGCGTCGCGCTGGGCTTCGGCTCGCAAAAGCTCGTGCAGGACTTCATCACCGGCATGTTCCTGCTGATGGAGAACGCGTTGCAGGTTGGTGATTGGGTGACGGTGGCGGGTGTGTCGGGGACCGTCGAGTATTTGTCGATCCGCACGGTGCGTTTGCGCGGGAGTGATGGTTCGTTGTATACGGTGCCGTTCAGTTCGGTTTCGACGGTCAATAACACCAATCGCGGGCTTGGCAATGCGGCGGTGAAGGTGTCAATCGCGTATGGGCAGGACGTTGATCGCGCGATCGCGACGCTGAAGGAGATCGGCGCGGCGCTGCGGGAGGATCCGCAGTTCAAGGATGGCATCGTGTCCGACTTCAGCTTTTGGGGCGTCGATCAGGTGGATGGCGCGATGGTGGCGCTGGTCGGGCAGATTCAATGTCGGGATTCGTCGCGCTGGCCTGTGCAGCGCGAGTTCAATCGGCGGATTCTCGAGACGTTTCGCGCACGGGGGATCGAGATTGCGAATCCGTTGCGCAGTGTGATGGTGCCGTATGCGGGGGCTGCGGCGCAGCCGGGTGTGATTGGCGAAAGCAATAGTAAGGGTGCATCCGACGCACCGCACGGGTGATGGATCGGCGCTTACGCATTTACGGCAGACAAGCGTAGACTCGTCAGTCATCATGAAGCGCCAAGACAGTCCGAGATCGCAATGGGAAAATCTGTTTTCGTCGATGCCGAAACGGCTCGAGCTGCGAGAGCGTTCATGGAACGCATCGGGGGCCGCTATGCCGTTAGTCAGGCGATCCTCTTCGGTAGCCGTGCGCGCCATACGCATCGGCCGGATAGCGACGCGGACATCGCTGTGGTGATCCGCGGCGAGCACGGTGCGCGCACGTCCATTGCGCTCGATTTGGCCGGAATCGCATTCGATGTGCTGCTCGATACCGGAGTACTGGTCGAAGCGCTGCCCATATGGGAAAACGAATTGGAGCACCCCGAGCATTTCAGCAACCCCGCATTGATCGAAAACATCCGCCGCGAAGGTATTCGCTTATGAGCATGACAGCAGGGGGTTTATCTTGCCAAAGCACGATCGTGCTTTGGCAGCGGCTTATTTGCTGTTGGATAGCGGTGACGTTGAAGGCGCGTGTAATCGCGCTTACTACGCGATGTTCTATGCGGCATATGTTGCGCTTCTTGCTGCTGGAGTTTCGTTCTCGGCCGAATCGTCGCTGAGAAAACACAGCGGATTGATCGCGGCATTCGGTTTGCAGCTGGTTAAGACAAACCTCGTCGCGCCGGAATTTGGCAGCGCTATCAATAAGGTAGAGCGACTGCGCCGGTTGGCAGATTACACGGGCGAGACGATTGCCGACGAAGACGCCCGTTGGGCGGTTGAGCAGGCGGACGCCTTCGTCGCCATGATTCGCTCGACGTTCATGCACCCCTGAGCCGGCCAAGCTTGCGGTTAGAGAAATTCTCACCCGATGTGATGCCGTGTAACGAGGGAGCAAAGGCGCTCCTCGCCGATCTCACTATAGTGGGATAGTGCCGTATGTGGGGGCGAGGGGGCTGCTCCACATGCAGCATAGCGGTTGGCTTACCGAGCCCCCTCTTCATCGGGCCGGGTTCTGCCATGAACGGACTTCACTGACCGGTGCGATCGCCAAAGGAAACGATTGTCACACAGCATACTGGTTGTAGTCACCGTGTTCCGAACGGGCTGCTCCCGGCTAAGCAACGACGTTGTCGTACAATGCGTCACGACCCAGAGCATAATCTTCAAGAGCACGTTCGATGACAATAACACGAGAGAAAATCTTGGCCGCATTCCAGCCGGCAAAGGAAATTTCCGACCCGAAGCGCTTTGCAGGAAGGCGCGAACAGCTAGAAAAGGGCGCGGAACTTTTGCTGGCGAGAGACCATATCTTCATTTACGGCCCACGAGGAATTGGCAAGTCGTCACTGGCGAAGCAACTTGAAATCATTGCGGGGGGGGAAGTCGGCATCCTTGCAGACATTGGCTCCGGCCTCGCCGATGAGGTATTCAGCTTTGTGACGTGCTACTTGGTCCGAGATGAGTCTGTCAACAACATCAATCAGTTGCTGTATCGATTGATCATAGACAGCGCGGCACTCGGGAAATTTTCAAAGCTCTTGTTGGAGTTCGGTGAGCCAGGCTCATATGTGCTTGGGCCAAGCCTCGATGCAAAACTTGTTTCTGATTTTTGGGCGCGCGCGAAGTCGATAGCTAAAACTGCATCGCATGGACTTGTAATTTTCATCGACGAATTTGAACTAATCGACCACCATGAGGGTTTCTCCTCGCTGTTGAAAGCCTGCCCGCCCGGAATTATTTTCGTCATCACAGGAATTGCGACTACTGAGCGCGAACTGGTTCGAGACCACAATTCTATCGATCGGCAATTAACTACGGGAAAGCTTCCTGTAGAAAAAATGCAGAATAGCGAGTTATTGACAGTAATCGACACGGCCGAACGATCAATCGCCAATGAGATCGTTTATTCTCGCGACGCCAAAGCTGACATGGTAAGACTTGTTTGTGGGCAACCTTACCTGCTGCACCTCATTGGGCGAACGTCCCTGCTGTCCGCGTTCAATGGCAAGGACAAAGTTATTGAACTAGGTGATCTGCAGAGGTCACTTTCAGACGTTGTACTCAAAAAAGCTGATTCTGGGCTTGAGCAGCGTTACTTACGAGCAATCGGGCATTCGACGCAACGAGAGACTGTCTTGCGCTTGTTTGCCCAGCACTGCAAGCCCACAGTACACACTTCGGTCGTGTACCCGGTGGCAGATGCCGAAGCCGTTTCCAATCCATCCTACTGGGTTGCCGACCTACAGAAAGACGCATACGGGCAAGAACTGAAAAAGGTCAAGGAGCACCACTACGCTTTCAGCGATCCGTTGTTCCAGGCGTATGTGGCTGCGACCCCACGCCGGCTAACGAAGGACCGGGAGTCATTGACGGACGAACAAAATGCAGACAGTAGCGCTTGCGTGGAGATCATCCATATGTCAGATCTTCATTTTGGGCAAGGTCACTATTTCTCGGACATTCCGCACGCAAGGGATGGTATTCCTCAAGCCGACAAAATTGAGCTGGCTGGCAGCTTCGAATTAGTCGCAAACACCGAAAAATTTGATTTCGACGTATTCGCTCTCACCGGTGATATTACTCAGCGCGGATTGAGTTCTGAATTTAAATCGGCTGCCAGTGCGGTCAATGAGATAATTCAGAAAAGGGTCACGCAAGATTCAGTGCCTGAAATAATTTTGGTTCCGGGCAACCATGACGTGAACTGGGCTCTGCAGAATGCGGACCCTGAATCAAAGTCGATCGGCTTTCAACCTTACGTAACCTTCCGGAATAGCCTGGTTCGGCGGCAACAGTTTGCGGCAAATCTGGAGCCAGAGCGAATGTATGAAGTCTTCGCTCTGGAACTTGGTGGGCTAAAAGTAGCTTTTGTTTCCTTTAATTCGGCTGTGCTAATCAAAGAGGGGGATGGCCGCGGATATATAGGTGCAAGCCAGTTGAACAATGCGCTCCATGAACTGGCAGATCGCTGCGGCGATGGGGCCTGGATAAAAGTAGCTTTGTTTCATCACCATATAGTTCCTGTGGTCAGCATAGAAGCTCAACTCGGTCAGGATCAGTTGATGTCTGACGCGGCGTTGGTAAAAAAGCGCTTGCTAGAGAGTGGCTTCTCACTTGTCCTGCATGGTCATCGACATCACGGTCACGAAGAGACGGTTGGCGATGGAACCAACAGCCTAGTGGTTGTTGGCTGCGGAAGCACGGGGGTCGGCGTCAAAGAGCGCGGCTCCCAACCGCTTCAGTTTAATCGGATTGTACTTAGAGCGTCCGGACGTGACCTCTTGATTTCTGTGATGCGCTACACGCTCGATACAGAAGTCGGGGAATGGAAAAGAGGTACCCCGAAGACTTTCCCTCTGGTTGGCCGCCTTTCCTGATTGGCAAGGGTGTATTCACTGTCTAATGGAATTGCTGGCATCGATAGATATAGCGAGTTCGCAATATCATAAGCCGGCGTTCGCGTAACGCCACGCTGCACGAAATACCGTGGCGGTCGACGAACTGGCCGGCAATCAACCCATCAACGGATGGCTCTGCTTTCGTAAGCTGTATGATCGTTCAGGGGCGGACCCGGCTGAAGGCATCTAGCCGAGTCCGGACATCAGCGGTCGTTGGTCGTCCTTCTTTGAGCGACTCATCCTGCAGCGGCTATTCACCACATCAAGACCATACTGGCGTAGCTGCGACGCAGAAAACAGAAGTGTGCACCCTTGCCTTTGTCGACTCTGGATGGACGAATGCCGGCCAACCCTTTTCGTGAACTCGCTCGAGCACGGCCCGTTCACAAACGTCATCCTTGAAGTCGCTTGCGCCATTGAAAATCCTCAGCATCCGCCTAGTCGCGACCCAGCGCCACGCGAAACCCGATATTACTCACTGGCACTTTATTCAGGACATGAAAATGAAACTTGTTGAATACATCAAACACCTCCAAGCCCTGCAGGAGAAGTATGAGGGACTGGATATTGAGGTCGCCCAGCTACACCCCAGAACACGCACCGACGCTGGTCTTTACGTCATACCTGCAAAAGCCCCCGTGATATGGCCAGCCGAAGCCGAAGCCGATGCCGATGCCGATGCGTCCAATCTCTCCTTAGTACGTCGTGACGCGTTGCCGCTTGATCCAGCTACCAAGCCGAAAGGCTCAGGCCCCGACGGCGTCATCATAGTGCTCGATGTGAATTGATTCCGGCTAGTCGGCGCGAACTACGCAGACTGTCCAACGTGTCCTTTTTCGGCCAACTGCGGGCGTTTGACTATGCTATCGAACGGCCATTCGAACGTCGGTTCCGCACTGCGGATTCAACCGGTCGATGCAACACACTAAAGGCTTTGCGAGCCTGAGGGGTGCTGCAAATGAAACAAAGACGGCGGATTTACTACACCGAGAC
>NZ_RBZV01000006.1 GCF_003628145.1 Trinickia fusca
GGGCGGCGACACGGTCAATCTCGTGTCAGGCAAGGATATTTCGGTCAGCGGCAGCACGATCAGCCTCGACAAGGGCAATGCGAACCTGCTGGCGGCTGGAGACGTGAACGTCGGCGCGGCAACGGAAACGCATGAACTGAATGCGCATGAAACGCACAGCCGTAGCGGCGTGCTGAGTGGTTCGAAGGTCGCGAGCGGTATCGATCAGACCGCGACTTATAGCCAGGGCAGCACGATTTCAGCCGATGGCGTGACGCTCGCCGGCGGCCGAGACATCAACGTGACGGGCAGCCATGTCGTCGGCACCAACGATGTGACGCTGAAGGCCGCCCGCGATGTGACCATCAAGACATCTCAGGACACGGTTCAATCGTCCACCTACTACGAGAAGAAGGAAATGGGCCTGCTGTCGGACGGCGGCTTGTCGGTGTCGATCGGTTCGCGCTCGATGACGGACGGGCAGCAGTCGGCCAGCGTGACCAACAACGGCAGCGCAATCGGTGCGCTCAACGGCAACGTGTCGATCCGTGCGGGCAACGACGTGCATGCGACCGGTAGCGTTTTGCATGCCGGTAGCGATCTCGCCGTAGCGGGCAAGACCGTCACGCTCGATTCGGCTTACGACACGATGAGCTTGGCGGAGCAGCAGCAATACCGTCAGGCCGGTGTGACGGTGGGCTTGTCGAATCCCGTGATCGCGTTGGCGCAGACCGGCAAGCAGATGGTCGAAGCGGCGGGCAAGGCCAAGGGCGATCCGCGTCTGACAGCGCTGGCCGCGGCGACCACGGGACTGGCGACGAAGAACCTCTACGATGGTGCAGCCAGCGGTAATCCGGCGCAGTCGCCAACAAGCGTCGGCATCAATATTTCGCTGGGCGCCAGCAAGAGCGACAGCCAGTCGCAAGCGCAGGCGAGCACGGCGCAGGGCAGTACGGTGTCGGCGGGTCGCAATGTGGCGATCACGGCGACGGGCGCAGGGGCGGACAGCGACATCAATGTCATTGGCAGCACGATGTCGGCCGGGGACAAAGCGCTGCTGGCAGCGGACGGCAACGTGAACCTGCAAGCGGCGCAGAGCACGAGCAGCCAGCATTCGACCAACAGCGGCGGCAGCTTTGGTGTCGGGGTGTCGATTGGCGTCGGCTCGCAAAACGGGATTGCCTTCACGGCGGGCGTGGCCGGCAACCGCGGGCATGCCGACGGCGAATCGCGCACGTGGACCAATACGCACGTGACGGCCGGCGAAACACTGACGATTCAATCGGGCGGCGATACGACGCTCAAGGGGGCGGTTGCATCGGGCAAGCAGGTCGTGGCCGATGTAGGCGGCAACCTGAATGTCGAAAGCTTGCAGGACACCGATCACTACGATTCGAAACAGCAAAGCGCGGGCGTGTCGGTGAGCGTGTGCGTGCCGCCCTTCTGCTACGGTTCGTCGAGCGTCGCGGGCAATGTCGGCCAGCAGAAGATGAACAGCGACTACGCGGCGGTTGGCGAGCAGTCGGGCATCAAGACGGGCGACGGCGGATTCCAGGTCAACGTCAAAGGCAATACGGACCTGAAGGGCGGCGTGATCGCGAGCAGCGACAAGGCTGTGCAAGACGGCGTGAATAGCCTGACGACGGCGACGCTTACGTATAGCGACATCGAGAATCATGCCTCGTATGACGCTTCCTCGATCGGGCTGTCGGGCGGCTATGGGGGATCGATCGGCAAGAACCAGAAAGGCACCGCGGAGAACGTGAACCCGGTGGCGGGGACGACGCTGCCGAAGGGGGACGGTGGATTTGCGGTGGCGCCGCCCGTGGCGCTCAGTGCGTCGGACGATGCGAGTTCGACTACGCGAAGCGGTATCAATGGTGGCGTTGTCACGATTACCGACAGCGCGAAGCAGCTGCAGTTCACTGGGAAGACGGCCGATGAGACGGTCGCGAACCTCAATCGCGACACGTCGGACACGGGCGGCGTGCTGGCGCCGATCTTTGACAAGGAGAAGGTGCAGGCCGGGTTCGACATCACGAGTCAGTTCGTGAATCAGGTGGGGACGTTCGTCGCGAACCGGGCGGCGGAGGCCGATGCGGCGAAAGCGGCCGCGAATAATCCGAACCTGACGCCGGAACAACGAGCAGTGGCGCAGCAAAAGGCCGATCAACTGTCCGCGGATTGGGGGCCTAGCGGGACGTATCGTCAGGTGCTGACGGCGCTCTCGGTCGCTGCGGGCGGCAACGTAACGAACAGCATGGGGCAATTCGCGCAGAACGCGACGGTGGCGTACCTGCAAGAGCTGGGGACCAATGGCGTCAAGCAGATTGCCGATCACCTGGATAGCGACACTGCACGCGCGGCGCTGCATGCGATCGTGGGCTGTGCCGGCGCGGCGGCCGGCAGCCAGAGTTGCGGCGCGGGGGCAATGGGCGCGGCAGCGAGCTCTGTGCTCGGCACCCTGCTCAAGCCAGCTGAAGGATTGACGGCGACCGAGCGCGAAGCGCGAGACAATCTGGTGACGAGCTTGGTGGCGGGTGTTGCAGAGGCTTCTGGGCTGAATCCAGCGACGGCAGCCGGGGCGGCTAAGATTGAGGTGGAGAACAACCAAGCCTCGCAAATGGCCGACGGTGCGTCGCAGTTTCTGCCGAAAGGCATGGGCGGATACTTTGGGGAACCCGGCAAGAAAGGCGATGGCGTGATCGTCGATAATGCCACTGAGCTCGATCCGAGCGCCAAGGCAGGTTCGCTGATCTATCCCATGCCGGACGCGAAGACGGTAAATGATTGGATCACCTCCATCATCCCGGATCAGGCTAAGGGGCTCGTCGATTACATCACCACGGCGGTTCGCGGAGGTGATGGCGACAAGAGTACCTTCTGGTCCTCCACCAAGGACAAGACTCCAGTTGAAAATGCTTATGGGCATTCGACGAAGCATGGCGGGGAGTTTTCGGAGTATCAGAACTCGGTGCAGTATGTTCAAGCGGCACGGGACTTTGTGAATAATCCGCCTGCGGGAACGTTGACCAAGACGCGGCCAAATGGCGATACGTTGTTCTACGATCCATCATCAAACACCTTTGCTGTAAAGACAAAGGGCGGTGTTCCGAAGACGATGTTTAAACCGGATCCTGCCCAGCACGGATATCCGACCAATCTGGATTATTTCAATGCACAAAAGTAACTGCCGAGTATGCGGCTATGAATTGGCGTCGCCGCCTTGGGGTGATGATGGAGATAGTCCATCTTGGGACATATGTCCATGTTGTGGCACCGAGTTTGGCTACGAAGATTGCACTCTGGTAAGCACTAAAAGGAAGCGAGATCAGTGGATTGCCGAGGGATGCAAGTGGTTTGAGCCGAAAAAGAGACCACTAGATTGGGACTGCGAACGCCAATGCGAAAATATCCCCGAAGCGTTCAGATGATGCTGTAACCAACGCCCCCCGCTACGGCTGGAGTTGCTGTTTGGCGGGTCGCTCAGTAGGGCTCACTCGAAATGGTGAGGCAGGAGTTCCGGGGGGTGAACGGGATGCGCATGCGCCGACCCGGGGCGAAACCGGCTTGATGGAGCCATAGATCAGCGATCTGCATCCAGGGCTCTGCCGAGCGAGAACGGGATAGTCATGGCGCCGCCGGTGGCGTTGAGCGCGTCGACCAGAATCAAAATTCGATTGAATATGACATTCACGAAGAGACCAGTGGGCATATCGCTGATAGCCTTGCTGACATTCGGGGCGCAAGCAGAAGAGGCCCCGACGTCTGCCGACCGAACTGCCGCCGCGCGCGCAAACGCGGAGCGAGATCGACAGGCGCAGCAACAACGCGAAGCACAGCAGTACGAGGCGACCTTGCAGGCACCCTCGGTGCGCTCGGATGTCCCACATGCCGAAGCGTACCCAGTCCTGCCGTCTGAAACGCCGTGTTTCCGCATCGACCGCATCGTGCTCGACGTGCCAGACTCGTTGTCCGATGCCGTAAAAGCACAAGGCGCATCCGCGTTACCGCTCGGTCCTTTTGCATTCGCCCGTGAATGGTTGGAACACTACGCCGGCGCATGCGTCGGCAAACAGGCGCTCGATATGCTCGTCAAAGGCTTGTCGCAAGCGATCCTGGCACGCGGCTACATCACGACGCGCGTGCTGCTGCCCGAGCAGGATCTGTCGACCGGCACCCTGAAGCTCTCACTGATTCCAGGCGTGATCCGCCATATGCGATTCGCTGACGACAATTTGCGAGGCACTTGGAAAACCGCGTTTCCGACCCACAACGGCGAACTGTTGAACCTGCGCGACCTCGAACAGGGCCTCGAGCAGATGAAACGCGTGGCGAGCCAGGACGTATCGATGCAGATCGTCCCCGCCGATGTCCCCGGCGAAAGCGACGTCGTGCTCGACGTGAAGCACGGCAAGCCGTGGACCGTCGTCGCATCGATCGACAACTCCGGCACGCGCGCGACCGGCAAGCTGCAGGGCAGCCTATCGCTGGGCATCGACAACCCGCTCGGCCTGAACGACATTTTCAGCGTTGGCGCGAACCAGGACCTCCAGTTCGGCGATAAGCGCCTCGGCTCGCATGGCTGGAATGGCTTCTATGCGATCCCATGGGGCTACTGGACGGCGACGCTGTCCGCGTACACGAACACGTACTACCAGCAGATCGCGGGCGTAAATCAGACGTTCGTCGCGAGCGGCAATTCGAAGACCGTCGATTTCAAGCTGCATCGCGTACTGTCACGCAGCCAGAACGACGTGTTCGGCACACAGTTCCGGCTGTTACGCCGGTTCGGCCAAAGCTTCATCGAAGACACGGAAATCCCACAACAGCGACGCAACAATACATTCATCGAGCTAGGCCTGACCGATCGCCATTACTTCGGCAATATCCAGTTCGATGGGGCGCTTGCGTATCGTCAAGGAATAGGCGCGTTCGGCGCGCGAGCCGACGCACTCGTGTCATCCGCCTGCGTGCCAAATGGCAATGCCCAGCCCCGCTGAATCAATCGCGCTCGCGATGGTCCGCCACCCCGAGCTTCCAATAGCCTGCCGCCCGCACAGCGCTACGCGGCAGGCCGCGCTCGCCGAGCAGATGATCGCGTACCGCGCGCACCATCGACGATTCACCGGCGAGCCAGACTCGATGGCCGAGCGTGTCGAAATCGGCCTCACGCACGAGCGCTTCCATCAGCCCGCTCGTGCCCGGCAACCGACGTCCCGAATGGAGCCAGTGCACCCGCAGCCGCGCATGGCTCTTCAACACCTGTTCCTCGTGGGTGTCGGCGACCTCGATAAACGCTTCGGCGTCGATCGATTCGGGCAGGCACTGGAGGATCGAGGCGATCGCCGGTAGCGCTGTGGCATCGCCGATCAGCGTGTAACGGCGCGCGCTCATGTCGATCTCGTATCCGCCGCGTGGTCCCGCAAGCTCGATCTGTTCCCCGAGCCGCGCGTGGACGGCCCACTTCGACGCAGGCCCTTCCTCTCCATGCAGCGCCAGATCGATGTCCATGCGGCCCGCCGCGCGATCGAAATCGCGAATCGTATAGGCACGGCCGATCTTGCTCTCGCTGCCTGAGGGGTCTGATGTGCCTGACGGCACGAACATCTTGACCCATTGCCCAGGCAGCGTGACCTCCATCGTATGGAGGCCGTCGCCGATCACGGTGATGCGCCGCATGTGGGGCGTCACGTCGCGAATCTGCACGACTTCGACAGGCAACAGCGTGCGCGTTTTCGATTTGAAAAGCATGTCGATGCTCACTTTCGAAAAAATCACGACACCTTGCGCGGTGCGCGCGCGAGCCAAACGATCGCGAGCGTGGCGATAAAGGCGAAGGATGAGAAATAGAAAAAGTCGTTCAGCGACAACATGTGCGCCTGAACGTCCAGCTGCCGCGCAACGATCGCCCAGGCCTGGTCTTCGCCGAAGCCGCCACTTTTCAGGCGTGCGATGGCCGCAGCCGTTTGATCGTTGAGCGGCGTCAGCGTCCTGACGAGGTAGGTCTGGTGAAAGCGCGCGCGCTGATCCCAGAATGTCTGCGCAAGCGATGCGATGAGGCTGCCCGACATCATGCGGATCGCCGTCTGCAGGCCCGAGGCCGCGGCGATTTTTTCCGGCGGCACACCAACGAGCGACAAGCTCACGAGCGGCGTGAGGAAGAAGCCGATGCCGACGCCTTGCGCGAGACAGGTGAGGGCGATCGTCGCGGCATCGACGTCGGTCGTCATCGTCGAACGCCACCAGGCAACGCCGGCCCATGCGATAAAGGCGAGGCTCGCGAACAGGCGCGCGTCCGTCTGACGCACCCACTTGCCGAGAAACGGCGCGAGCAGGATGCCGAACACGCCCATCGGCGCGGTGACGAGACCGGCCCACGTCGAGCTGTAGCCCATGTTCGTCTGCAGCCAGAGCGGCACGAGCACGAGCGCCGCGAAGTAGAGACCGAAGCCTCCCCCGACCGCGACCGTGCCGACGGCAAAGTTTCGGTGGGCAAAGAGGCGCAGATCGATGATCGGATGCGCGTCGCCGAGCTCCCAGATCACGAGCCCGATGAACCCGAGTGCGGAGGCGGCCGCCGTCACGCAGATGAACGTCGAGGAGAACCAGTCGAGCGTGCGCCCGCGGTCAAGCGCCACTTGCAGGCAGCCGATGGCGACGGCAATCAAGAGCAGCCCGACGATGTCGACAGGCAGCCGCACGGTAGGCGTGTCACGCCCGCGCAGCACGAAGAGGACCGCCGCGACGACGAAGCACCCGACCGGCGCGTTCACGAGGAAGATCCAAGGCCAGCTGTATTGATCGGTAATCCAGCCGCCCGCCATCGGCCCTACCACGGGCCCGGCCATGTTCGTCATCGCCCACATCGCCACGGCGAATGCCTGTCTCTCGCGCGGAAAAACGGCGACGAGCAGCGCCTGGGACAGCGGCACGATCGGCCCCGCCACCGCGCCTTGCAGCACGCGGCAGGCGAGCAGGGTCTCGAACGACGGCGCGAGGCCGCAGAGCACGGATGCGAGCGTGAACGCGATGAGCGACGAGATGAACAGGCGCACCTGGCCGAAGCGTCGCGAGAGCCACCCGGTCAGCGGGATGCAGATGGCGTTGGCAATCGCGAACGAGGTGATGATCCATTCGCCCTCATCTGAGCTGACGCCGAGGTTGCCCGAGATGGTCGGCACCGAGACGTTGGCGATCGTGATGTCGACGACGGCCATGAACGAAGCGAGGCCGAGCGCGATCGTCGCGAGCCCGAGCGCCGGCCCCGAAAGCGTCGCGATGGGCTGTTTCGCGGCCGTCATCGATCGCCCCCTCGATTGGCGGCGACGATCTGTTGAATGCGCGCGGCGGTCTGCTTCTCCTCGTCCTGATAGACGGCAGCCGCGTCGTCGACTTGCGGCGCGCGCTGGGCCGCGAGCCTCGGATCGCAGCCGTCGGCATGGATCTCGACCTCCGAGGACATCCCGATGCGCAGCGGATGGGCCGCGAGATCGGCCGCGTCGAGGGAGACGCGCACCGGCACGCGCTGCACCACCTTGATCCAGTTGCCGGTGGCGTTCTGCGGCGGCAGAAGCGCGAAGCTCGCGCCCGTGCCCGCTTCGACGTCCTCGACATGGCCGTGATAGACGATCGATTTGCCGTAGACGTCGGCCGTGACCGTCGCGCTTTGCCCCGGGCAGACCCCTTTAAGCTGGACTTCCTTGAAATTCGCGTCCACCCAGAGATGTTCGAGCGGTACGACGGCCATCATCCGATCGCCGGGCGAGACGCGCCGCCCAAGCTGGACCATCCGCTGCGCGACCATGCCGGAGACGGGCGCGCGCACGACGCTGCGCGAGAGCGCGAGCGAGGCCGCGCGCACGCGCGCCACCGCGGCCTGCACGAGCGGATGCGACTCGACGGTTGCCCCGTCGATCTGTGCGCGGGCCTGCGTGCGCTGATGCTCGGCCGCGGCGAGCGCGGCTTGCGCCGCCAGTACGGCATCCTGCGCATGGCGCACGTCTTCGCCCGTGACCGCGCCGCTACCGGCGATCGCGCGGCGCGCGGCCAGGTCGGCCTTCGCCTTCTCGAGCTCCGTCTGGCGCAGTTTTACGTCGGCGTCGTAGCGCGCATCGGCGGCGAAGAGCCCACGCGTCGAGCGCACTGCTTGGGCGAGCTGTGCCTCCGCGGCGGCGAGCTCGATGCGCGCATCGGTCGAATCGATTTCGACGAGCGGCGCGCCGGCCGCGACGCGGTCGGTGTTGTCGGCGAGGATACGCGTCACGGTGCCCGTGACTTGCGGTGTGATCTGCACAATGCGGCCGCCGATATAGGCATCGTCGGTCGTGCGCGTCGCGCCGTCGGATAAGACCTCCCAGAGCGTGAATGCGACGCCTGCGAACACAACGGCGGCCGCGACGGCGGTGAGGCGTTTCTTGCGCGTGACGGCGCGGGATTGGACTTCTTGGTTTTGGGCAGTGTCACTCATGATGGGTCGTCGCGATAGAAGAAAGGGTCGATTGAGCCGAAGCGGTCTGCTTGCCAGCGGCGTCCTGCGTGGGGCGCCAGGCGCCGCCGAGCGCACGTATCAATGCGGTCTGTGCCAGCACGACGCGCGCGTCCGCTTCAGCCGAGCGGCGCTCGGACAAGAGCAGCGCGGTTTCGCTCGCAAGGCGCTCGAGCCCGCTCGATAGGCCCTGTCGTTCCCGGTCATGCAACAGACCGACGACGTGACGCCAGTGGGTGAGCGCCTCGTCGGCTTCGAGCTTGCGGGCATGCTCGGCACGCAACGTGACGATGCCGTCCGCCACCTGGGAAAGCGCCGTCGCGACCGTCTGGTTGTAGGTGAGCACGGCCGCGTCGTATTCGGCCGTTCGGCGTTTCAGGTTGCTGGTGAGCAGCCCCCCCTCGAAAATCGGCAGCGTTACCGCAGGGCCGAACCCGAGCGCGAGGCTGCCCGGGCGCAGAAGCTGCCCGAGGTCGAGGCTCTTCAAGCCGGCAAAGGCGTTAAGGTCGATGTCGGGATAGAACGCGGCCTTGGCGACGCCGATCCCATGCGCGGCGGCCTCGACATTGGCGCGCGCCGCCTCGACGTCGGGCCGATGCCCAAGCAGCTCGGCGGGGACGGGCGAGAGCGGGGCGGGGTCGGCGATACCGGTGAGCGTCGGACGCTTGAGCGCATCGCCAAAGGCGGGGCCCTTGCCCATGAGGGCGGCGATCTGGTGGCGGCGCCGCTCGATCTCGCCGGCCAGGCGCGCAATTTCGCTGCGCGTGTCGGTGATGGCGTCGCGTGCCTGTACGGCATCGATCTCGGTGGCGAGGCCGGATCGGGCTCTGAGGCGCAACAGGTCGATCACGCCTTGGCGGCGCGTCACCGCGGCCGTCGCAATATCGCTGATCTTGTAAGCCGCATCGAGACCGACATAGGCTTCGACGAGGGCCGTCTGCAGCAGCAGGCGGGCGTCGGCCGCCGCGCCCCGCGCCTCGCGGACGCGCTCCGCGGCCGCCGCTTTCGTTTCGCGGCGCTTGCCCCAAAAGTCGAGGCGGTAGTAGGCGTCGACTGTGATGCGGCCTTCACTGCCTGCTTTGCCCGCGTACTGGTTCGAATAGATGTAGTGATCGGGGAAGTGCTCGACGAGCGCGTCAGCGTTGCCAGTCAACGACGGCTTGTCTTCCGACGCGACAGCGCCGAGCTCCGCCTGGGCCTGTTCGATGCGCGCCGCGGCCAGCGCGACGCTGGGCGCCTCGTTCGTGGCACGCTCGACGAGCGCGTCGAGCTGGGGGTCACCGTAGGCCTTCCACCAGCCATCGGCCGCCACCTCGGGACGCTGCCCACCCGCGGCGGCCGCATCGGCGATGCTCGCCCCCGTGTCGGCCGCGCCCGGCGCGGTCAAGGTCGCATGCGGCACGATGCTGCCGGGCGCGCACCCGCAAAGCGACACGAGTGCCGCGCTCAAGATGAGGCTCGTTCTTCGCCTCAGGAAATTTTCGCCAACCATACCGACTCCGTCTTTTGATCTTGATGCGGAGGTTAGCGGCCCGAGTCATTTTCAGAAATGATCTACATCTAAAACATAGATTTCATTTTATGCAACTCAGGATCGTGTTACGTTTGCGCCAAACAAAGGCAGCGGTCGCCATACGGTGCTTCCGCTTCCCTATAACCATTCCAATTCCGAGTTACCGGTATGTCCGAGCCTTTAGACCTGAATTTGCTGATTGCCCTTGACGCGTTGCTCACCCATGGCAGCGTGACGGCCGCCGCCGAGCGCATGAATCTGAGCGTGCCGACGATGAGCCGCACACTCAACAAGATCCGCGAGATGATCGGCGACCCGATCCTGGTACGCGCCGGCCGCGTGCTCGTACCGACGCCGCGCGCGCTTGCGCTGCGCGAAGGCACGCGCGAGGTCGTGGAGCGGGCCCGCGCGCTCCTGCGCAGCGGCGAGGATTTCGACTTGCGCACGCTCGAGCGCGTGTTCACGATCCGCGCGGACGACGGGTTCATCAGCACCTTCGGCCCCGTGCTGTTGCGCCGGATGATGGAGGCCGCGCCGCTCGTCCAGTTGCGCTTCAATGCACAAGGGCAGCAGGACGTCGAATCGTTGCGCGAGGGCTTGATCGACCTCGACATCGGCGTCATCGCCGATATCGGCCCTGAGATCGTGCGGCAAGCGCTCTTTCGCGACCGCTTCGTGGCCGCATTCCGCGTCGGGCATCCGCTCGAACAAGTGGCGCAAATCACGCCTGAGCTGTTCTGCCGGTATCAGCACGTGACGGTGTCGCGGCGCGGCCGCACGAGCGGCCCGATCGACGACATGCTGCAAGCGCTCGGCCTCTCGCGGCAGGTGATCGCCGTCGCGCCAACGTTTGCCGAGGCGCTCTCGATCGCGCGCGAGACGGACCTCGTCGTGTCGGTTGCCGAACGATTGACACAAACGGGCCGGTACGGGATGCGCACGCGCGAGTTGCCCGTCGCGACGCCCCCCGTGTTGATCTCGCAGGCCTGGCACCCTCGCTTTCATGCGGACCCCGCCAATCAAGCCATCCGCGCGCTGGTCAGGGAAGCCTGCGAGATGTCGATCTAGCTCGATTGCTTCGCTCGCGTGTGCAGGCGATTGCCAAGTACCGAGTGCCAACGCAAGACGCAGTCATGGGTTCCTGTCGCCCGAAACGCGAGTTGCGCGGCGGCTTGATCGAATCATGCGACGCCATGCATGCGATGCCCGTCCACGGATACATCGCCGAAGCCACCGCCAATGAAGGGACCAGCGATCGGTCACGATGCCTTTCGCATTATTTCCAGAAGTCGCATCGTTGAAATGCGAGTTGCTCACGCGAAAGCGCGCCCATACACTGCGTTCCATTGCTTGATTCGTTTTGGGTAAGACGGGCTCGGCCTTACGACCCGATCGTGCTGGCCAGCGCTTGCCAGCAGCTCACGCTAGTCGATTCCACGTTTAGATGTTGCAAGGATAGCGCCCCCTTAAAGGCTCGGCGCCGTTGTTTCGCATTACTAAGCAATTGAACTTGGCATTCAACCATGACGAAGGAGGCCATTATGAATAACGACGCGACTCTCGCCGCTATGGCTGCGAGAAAGAACGACGACATTGCCATCTATACGGGGGCCGAATATCTCGCGAGCCTGAACGACGATCGCGAGGTCTGGCTGAACGGGGAACGCGTCCGGAACGTAGTGGACCATCCGGCGTTCAAGAATTCGGCTCGCATGATCGCGCGCTTCTACGATGCCCTGCACGATGAATCTCGCCGTGAAATCCTGACCATCCCGATGGACGACGGCAGCGGCTTGCGCTGCCACCGTTTCTTCCAGGCGCCACGCTCGGCCGAAGAGCAACTGCTCGCTCGCGATGCGATTGCCGAGACGGCGCGCATCAACTACGGCTGGATGGGCCGCACTCCGGACTTCAAGGCCGCCTGGATCGGCACGTTCGGCGCCAACAAGGAGCTCTACGGCGAGTACGCCGAGAATGCTCAACGCTGGTATGACCTCACCCGCAAACGCTTGCCGTTCATCAATCACGCCGTCGTCAACCCACCCGTTGACCGGCACAAGGACCCCAACCACTCCGATGTGTTCGTCCACGTTGACGAAGAGACCGACGCCGGCCTCATCATCAGCGGCGCGAAGGTCGTTGCAACGGGCGCTGCGCTCACGCACTTCACGTTCGTCGCCCATTACAACGTCGTCTACAAGGAAAAGAAGTTCTCGCCCGTGTTCATGGTGCCGACGAACGCGAAGGGCGTGAAGCTGATCTGCCGCCAGTCGTACGAGCTCAACGCGTCGAAGAATGGCACGCCGTTCGATCATCCGCTCTCGAGCCGCATGGACGAGAACGACTCGATCCTCGTGTTCGACCGCGTGTTCGTGCCTTGGGAAGACGTCTTCATGTACGGCGTCGAGCAATCCAACCGCTTCGTCGAGCATTCAGGGTTCTTCGGCCGAACGCTGCTGCACGGCTGCACGCGCCTCGCCGTGAAGTTCGATTTCATCTGTGGTCTGTTCTTGAAGGCCGTTGAAATCGCTGGCACGAAAGGCTTCCAGGGGGTGCAAGGCGCCGTCGGGGAAGCGATCGCGCTCCGGCACATGCTCTGGGGACTGTCGGACTCGATGGCATGGCGCACCGAGCCTTGGAAGGGCGAGTTCGTGCTCCCCGATACCGAGTCGGCGCTCGCTTACCGCTCGCTCGCCGGCGACGCCTATAGCCGCGTGATCAACCTCATCCGCAAGACCGTTGCAAGCTCGCTGATCTACCTGCCGGCACATGCCGACGATTTTCGGCATCCGGAAGAGCGGCCGTATCTGGACCGCTATGTGCGCGGCGCCGACGGCGTCGATTCGGTCGAGCGCGTCAAGCTCATGAAGCTGCTGTGGGATGCGATCGGCTCGGAGTTCGCTTCACGCCACGAGCTGTATGAAATCAACTACTCGGGCAGCTACGAGAAGAGCCGGCTCGACACCCTTGCCGTCGCCCAGGGGAGCGGCCGCGTGGACAAGATGACCGAGTTCGTCGAGCACTGCATGGCCGAGTACGACCTCGATGGCTGGCTCGCCCCGGACCTGCGTAGCGCCGACGTCGTGGCTCAGCTGCGGGAAAAGAGCAAAGAGCCGGCCGCCGCCCAGGCGAGCCCGGTCGCCGAACTGGTATGAGAGGAGGGTCCTAACGTGCGCGACAGAGAACGACAAGTTGCCGTCATCACCGGCGCGGCCAGCGGCATTGGATCGGCCACGGCCCGATTGCTCGCCCGCGAGGGCTACGACATCGCCTGTTTGGATCGGGACGAAGCGCGCTTGGCGGACCTCGTGGCCGAGCTCGGCGTGAGGCATCGGTCGTTCTGTCTCGACGTGTGCGACGAGGCGGCCGTCGTCTCCGCGTTTCGCGAGATCGTGGCGTGGCGCGGCCGCATCGATGCGCTGGCGACCTGCGCCGGCGTCGTCGATACGACCGAGTGGGCGAAGCTCTCGACCGAGCGCTTCCTCGAAGTGCTCAACGTCAATGTGCTCGGCACGTTTCTGCCGATTCGAGAAGCCGCCGCCGTGATGCGCCCGGGCTCCCGCATTTGCACCGTCTCGAGCGTAGCCGGTATTCGCGGGGGTGGCCTCGCGGGCACGGTCGCCTACGCGGCGAGCAAGGGCGGCGTCATTTCGCTCACCAAGACGCTGGCGCGTGAGCTCGGGGCGTTGGGCATCAACGTGAACGGTATCGCGCCGGCGGTCGTCCGCACGCCGATGCTCGATCAAACGACCACGGAGCCCGGACAGATCGAGCGCTTTCGCGGCATGACGGCATTGCGCCGCGAGGGCGGCGCGCAAGAGGCGGCCGAGGCGATCGTGTGGTTCCTCTCGAAGCGCGCGTCATTCATCACGGGCACGACGCTGCCGGTCGACGGCGGCTTGACGATGCTGTAGGGCTTTTCTTACTAGGAGTAGTAACGCTCATGGCGATTTCGATCGACAATCCTTTCGAGCCGATGCGCTCGTGGCTCTTTCTGCCCGGTGCCGACATGGACGCGCTCATCGCTGCGCCGACCACCGGTGCCGACGTCCTCGTGCAGGAGCTCGAGGACTTCACGCCGGCCGCCTTGCGGCCGAAAGCGCGGGAGATTGCGCCTCAAGTCATGAACGAATGGAGACGGCGCGGTGTCGTGCCCGCCGTCCGGATCAACCCGCTGGAAACGTGTGGGCTCGACGACCTGGCGGGTGTAATGCCAGGGCGACCCGCGGTAGTCATGATGTCGAAGGTCGAGAGCCCCGCGCAAATGGAGGCCTTGGCGGCGGAGATTACGCGCTGGGAGGCACACCTTGCGATCCCCGCCGGATCGACGCACATCGTGCCGAACATCGAGAGCGCACTGGGGATCGTGCGCGCCATCGAGATCGCGCAGGCAAGCAAGCGCATTCCGGCCATGCTGGTCGGCACCGAAGACATGGTGGTCGACCTTGGCGCCGACCGCCAGCGCGACGGGGCCGAGCTTTTCTATCCGCGCTCGCGTTTCCTGCTCGAATGCGCGGCCGCCGGCGTCTTGGCGATCGATTCGCCCTATACGTTTTCGGATCACGACGGCGCGCAAGCGGATCTGCGAACCTCGCGAGCGATCGGCTACAAGGCGAAGGCGGTCGTGAATGCCGATCTCGTCGCGATGACGAATCGGGCGTCCACTCCCTCTGACGAGCAGGTTGCGGCGGCTCACAAGCAGATCGCCGCGTTCGAAGCGGCCTTGCTCGAAGGCCGCAGCCGAGCCGACGTCGATGGGCTCGTCGTGGAGTACCCGAGCTACAACTCGGCCAAACGCATCCTGAAGCGCCATGCGTTGCTGAGCACCATGGTGGCGGCGCGCGAACGCGCACACGCCACGCTTGGATGAGACTGGGCTATCTGATCAGATTAACTAAATGTCGCCGTCGATTCTTGAGTACGCCCGCTACCTTCGTAATCCGGACGGAATTCACGGGACACCTCATTGGGTGAGTACTTCAGAAAGCCGACGATGACGCTGCAGATCATCTTCTCGAGCTCGTCCGCGCTGAACCGCGCGGGCGGATCGATGATGGCCGCATGCACCATCGCTTCGGCAATCGTCATGAAAGCCCACGCCGAAAGCTCCAGATCGCGCGAAGCGATTTCATCCCGGTGCGCATCGAGCAACCCGCGGATCTGCCCGTGAATTTGGCAATCGGCCGCGCACTGATCCCTAGGCGCATCGAAGAAGGAGAACTCCCGCTCGAGCACCTTGTGCAAGGCGGGCGCCGTCTCGTGTTCGGCCAACAACGCGCGTACCACGGCCTGGATGTGGTCCTCGAGGCTTTGTGCATAAGGCGCATTCACAGCTCTCTCGATCGCGTTGAGCGTCTGCGAGGCGTGTCGCTCGTGAAGCGAGGCGACGAGCGAGGCCTTGTTCGGAAAATACTGGTACACAGAACCGACGCTCACCCCTGCGCGATCGGCTACCAAATTGGTCGTTGTCGCTGCATACCCCTTTTCCGCGAGCAAACGCGCAGTCGCCTCCAAAATTAACTCGACCATTTGCCCGGATCTCGCTTGCTGTGGTCTCTTGCGCGGGAGCGGTAAATCTTTCATAGCGGCGGCCCTCGATAATTATTCAGTGTTGACGACGCATAGGGCTACCATCCCGCAGACCGTCTATTGAGTTACAGCTTCTGCGGTTTCTCGGGATTGGGCCGGTGAGGATATATGCGTTTGAGGTAGCCTACCATATCAAACCCGAAATGAGTATCACTCGCAAAATGAGCATTTGAGGTGCGTCATTTTTCCCAATGATATCAACGATGCACGGGCGCTCACGCGCTTACTTTGCTCCGCGCCGGTGCCCCTCCAAATCTTCGAGCAGTATAAATATGACGTAGCAGGTCATATTTTTACCTTATTCCTATGAAATCGAAGCAATTCAACGATACTTTCGGTAATTTATTTTACCAAGAGCAATAATTACCGAATTCGAGTAACTGTTCCAGATCTGCGTAGAGATTGCTCACGAAAGCAGCTTCGCTGCATGTCAAATGCGAGTAGCACGGTTCCTTGCAACAGATCATAGGAGTGCGAACTGTTTCCAAGTTGACCTTGGAAGCGTGCATCCAGTGCATTTTGATGCCGCTACCATTCCCTGAACACCTCACTCGCGGCACCTCGATAGTGCGTCAATCGTGACAGACGTCCCTCACGAAATGCGAGTTGCCGGCCATACATCGACTAAATAATATTCGCAACGGGTACATTACTTGTTCCCTACACCAGCCTGAATTCATGCACCGCCTGACGCGGTGGCACGCGAACCACTCTTCAAACTTTTTACCGAGGCAGCTATGGGCGACAACGGCTATACGACACACATCGAAATCAAATATCGCGATACGGATTCGATGGGCCACGTAAGCAGTCCCGTTTATTACGATTATCTCCAGCACGCTTACTTGAGCTACATGTTCGACCTGCTCGATCTGCCGCGCGATCAAAAGCTCCCGCACATCATGGTCAAGACCTCGTGCGAATACGTCCAGCCCGCGTTCTTCGGCCAGGCTATCGACGTCAAGAGCCGCATCACCAAGTTCGGCACGAAGAGTTTCGAAATGGAGCACCTCATGCTTCGTCACGACGATCCGAACGCGATCGTCGCCAAGGGCATCTCGACGCACGTGATGTTCGATTACGAGAGCAATCGCACGACGGTCGTGCCGGAAGAGTTCAAAAAGCAAGTGCTGGACTATCAGGCGAACTGACGCGTTCGGGTACGCCTCGTCGCAAGCGTGTTGGCATCGAGATCGGTCGGGACACCGATGCCATGTTCGGTGTCTCGATCGGGCATGACAAAAAGATAGCTGAGAGGAATATATGTTGTTCGACTTGACAGCAGAGCAATTAGATATCCGAAATAAATATTCGTCCATTGGCAAGGAAATCGCCGATGCGAAGCGTGCCGAGCCGGAGGGTTTCGATTTCGACGGCTGGAACCTGCTCCGTGACGAAGGGATCTGGCGGCTCATCGTGCCGGCCGATGCGAACGGCGCCAGCGACTGGTGGTCTTTCACGGCGGCGCTCGAGGGCCTATCGTCGTCGATCCGCACGCCGGAGCTGCTGCTGTCGGTCATCGCGCAAGCCGGTATGGTGCGGGGACTCGTGCGTCACGGCAGCCCGAGCCAGAAAGCGCACTACCTCGAGGCCATTTTGCGCGGCGACGTGAGTGCGACGGGCATCGCCGAGCCGACGACGGGAACGGATGTGAGAAGCATCTCGACCTCGCTCACTGAAACAGCGGACGGCTACCTGCTGAACGGCAGCAAGTTCAACATCGCGCATGCGCCGATCATGGATTTCGCGCTGCTCGTCTGCCGACTCAACGACCGGGAGTCGAGCAACATCGCGCTCGTGCTGCTCGATCGCGACACGCCGGGCCTGACTTCCGGTCGTGTCGACGACAAGCTCGGCAACCGCAATCTGCCGACGGGCGAACTCCACTTCCGCGATGTTCATGTTCCGCATTCGAGCGTGCTCGGTGTGCCGGGCCGGGGGCTCTCTACGCTCATCGACATCATCTCGCTCGGCCGCCTGTATTACGGCCTCGTGGCCGCGAATCTCATCACGCCGTACCTGGACGACGCGATGCGCTATGCGGCGACGCGTGACAGCTTCAAGAGCACGATCGATTCGCACCAGTACGTGCAGAAGCGTCTCGTCGATATGCGCATCGGCCTCGCGCGCTCGCGGTGGGTCGCCTACGGCGCGCTCTCGCAGCTCCTGAATGGCCACGCTGAAGCCTTGATGACGTGCTCGATTGCGAAGCTCGTCGGCGCAGAGGATCTGATCGCCAGCGCGACGAGCCTCGTGAAGCTCTACGGCAGTCTCGGCTACCACAACGGCAGCGTCGCCGAGCTGATGAAAAACGCGCTGGGCTTCGCCAGCGTGGGCGGGACCGAGGAGATGCATCGCAAGAACATCTTCAACCAGATGCAACGACTGGCCGCCTAACTGGCCATTCACACGGGCAGCATGCGCCGACCGGGTCGTATAGGCCTCCACCAAGGGAGCATGCAAATGTCTTCAACGGTTATCAGTGGGGAAGGGCGGTGAACGACAAGATTGTTAAGCCAGTAGAACTGAAGCAACAACTGCCGGTCGGACCGATGAGCCGCCAATGCGTCATCGGCTCGCGTGCCGCCGTGGATCATGTCTTGCGTGGCGAGAGCGACAAGTTGCTCGCGATCGTCGGACCATGCTCGATCCATGACCCGGAGAGCGCGCTCGAGTATGCCGAGCGGCTCGTGAGCGAACGCGAGCGGTTCGGCGAGGACCTCGAGATCGTCATGCGCGTGTACTTCGAAAAACCTCGAACGACGGTCGGCTGGAAGGGGCTCATCAACGACCCGATGCTCGACGGGAGCTTCGACATCGAGCACGGGCTGCATCTCGCGCGCAAGCTGTTGCTCGATATCACCTCGATGGGCCTGCCCGTGGCAACGGAATTCCTCGATCCCATCACGCCGCACTACCTCGCCGATCTCGTGAGCTGGGGCGCCATCGGTGCGCGTACGACGGAGTCGCAGGTGCATCGTGAACTGGCCTCGAGCTTGCCTTGCGCCATCGGCTTCAAGAACGGCACGGACGGGAACGTGCAAGTGGCCATCGATGCGATCCGCGCAGCGAGTCATTCGCACCGCTATCTCGGCGTCGATGAGCAAGGCGAATACAGGAAGATGACCAGCGCGGGCAATCGTGAGAGCCACCTCGTGCTCCGCGGCGGGAAGGTGCCGAACTATGACGCCAAGAGCGTCGACGAGGCATGCCACGCCCTCGCCGCGGCGGGCGTCATGGAGCGGGTAGTCATCGACGCAAGCCACGGCAACAGCAGCAAGCGCCACGAAAATCAGTTGCGCGTCTGCGAGTCCGTGGCCGTGCAGATGGCCTGCGGCGATCTTCGCATCGTCGGCGTCATGATCGAGTCCAACCTGGTCGAAGGTCGGCAGAACGTCGGCGAGAACGCGGCGCTCGTCTACGGACAGAGCATTACCGATAGCTGTCTCGGCTGGGACGACACCGTCGCCTGCCTCGACGGACTCGCATTGGCGGCGCGCGAGCGACGACTCGTCCGCCAAGCCGAAGCGCTGGCACTGCGTATGGACCGTATCGCCGCTTGAGGCGTCGAGCGCCTCCGGTGCGAGGCAGCGTGACGCGGCAAAGCGCGAGCCTCGGTGGCTCGCGCCGCCTGCTCACGTTTGCCCGCGTCACACCTTCTTCGAACAGGACTTCAGATGAGCGAGCTTGCATTGGCGCTGGTTCTCTCGCCGGACGAACAGATTGCGCGTAGCCGGGTGGAGATTTCGTCGATCGACGACAAGCTTTTGACGCTGTTGAATCTGCGTCAGGATCATGCCCGGCGCATCGGCGAGGCAAAGCGGGCTTCCGGCGCGTGCGTCTACCAACCCGGGCGCGAACGCGAGATCGTCGCCGCCCTCGGTGAACGTAGCACGGAGCTTTTGAGCCCCGCGCACGTCCGAACGATATGGAGCGCGATATTCGACGCGAGCCGATCGGTGCAGGAGGAGCGTGTCGTCGCGTTTCTCGGTCCACGTGGCACCTACACGGAAGAGGCCATGTTCGCCCACTTCGGGTGCGCCGCAAGAGCGCTCGCTTGCGAGAGCGTGGATGCGGTGTTCGCCGCCGTCACCGGCGGCCGTGCACGCTACGGCGTCGTGCCGGTCGAGAACTCGACCGAGGGCACGATTGTCCGCACGCTCGATCTCGTGCTCGACACGACGGTTAGCGTAATCGGCGACGTGGTGTTGCCGATCGCTCATTGCTTGCTTTCCAAAGATGCCGGTCTGGCGGACATCACATGCGTCGCAGGACACGCCCAGGCACTCGCCCAGTGCCGGCGCTGGCTGGACGCGTGTCTGCCGGCCGCGGAGCGGCGCGCCGTATCGAGCAATGCGCATGCCGCGCAACTCGCGGCGCAAACCCCCGCGCTTGCGGCCATCGCCAATCGCCGAGCCGCCGACCACTACGGGCTGGCGGTGATTGCGCCTGACATTCAAGACGAACAGATCAACAGCACGCGTTTCTGGGTGATTGCGAAACCTCGCGCGGCACGGCAAGACGATGAGCGCACGCTGCTTTGCCTTGAGCTCGACAATCGCGCCGGCGCGCTGAACAGCGTACTCGAACCGCTCGCCGAGCGGCACATTGCCGTAACGCGGATCGATTCGCGTCCGCTAAAAACGGAGCTATGGGCCTATCGGTTCTTTCTTGAAGTCGCTTGCCATCCGCAACATGCCGATCTTCTCGACGCGTTGCAGGTGATGCGTGATGCGGCCCGGTCGGTCACGGTGCTTGGGTCTTGCGCTACTCAACCGGAGTCTCGACATGCCAATCATGCTTGAGCGCGTCTCGCGCGAACTCGGGGCGATCTTCGCGGGTCGCGACGATCGGGTGATCGTCATGCTGCGCTTGCGGGAGCCGAAGTGCTTCGACGCCGACTCGCTCGCTTGGCTTGCGCGCCTGCGTGAAAGCTACGATAGCGAGCTCGAACTGCTCTTGCTCCTTGCCCGATCCGATGGCAGTGATGAGCCCGCTCGGCTGGAGCCCGCTGCCATCGAGCCGATCGGCTTGCCACTCGCGGCCGAAGTCGCACAAGGCAGCGAACTCGGCGAGCAGGGGCCGATTTTGCTTTCCACCTGGTCGCTCTGCGACGGCACGAGGCCGTGGCCGCCGCGCTTTCTCGACGCGCTCCTCGATCCGCGAAGCCTCGGCTGGTTGCTGCCGTATCGGCATGACGTGTCCATCGAGCGGATGGCGCACGATGCACGGCTCGACGCCTGCAACCTGCAGCGAACCGTGCTCGATCTGGGGGCGGGCAGAGTGCCCTCGGCGCGGCTCGCGCAGTGCGTGCGAACGGTGCTGTCCGAACTCGGCAGCGGGTGGGAGAGGCCGGCAGGCATCGCGTTCGATCTCGCCTGCGCGGGAACGTTCGAGGCGTCCAGTCAGGCCGATGACTATGGATGGCACGTGGACGCAACCGAGGCCGTGCTCGACGAGGTCGCCAACGCCGTCATGATGCGACGCATCGCAGCGTACACGAGATCGCCGATGTCGCTGAGCACGAAACTTTGATGCGGCCTGTCGCATACAGCCGCAGGACCCGGCCGGTGTGGCAACCGACCATTCAGAATCTTGAGGAGTTCGAGCAATGAGTAGCGTGCTGCAAGTGACGGCTGTGTCAGGCGGTTTCGGCAAGCCATCGCGTACCTTGACGCTTGTCGAGGCCATCGTGGAAGAGATCGGTCGCGTACTACCGGTGAAGACGACGACACTCGAACTTGGCCAGCTCGCGCCGCATCTCGGCTCGGCGCTGCAAACGGGCCGCCCTCCGGCGGAGCTTACCGCGGCGCTGAACAAGATCGAAACCGCCGATCTCCTCGTTGTCGCGAGCCCGGTTTATCGCGCTTCGTATTCCGGTCTGTTCAAGCATCTGTTCGACCTCGTCGATCAGGACGCGCTCATCGACGTTCCCGTACTGCTCGCCGCAGCCGGCGGCAGCCATCGTCATGCGCTCGTCGTCGATCACCCGTTGCGCGCATTGTTCGCCTTCTTTCAGGCGATGACGTTACCGGTGGGGATCTACGCCGTCGACGATGACTTCACCAACTACCGCGTCAGCGCAGCGAGCCTCGCGCAGCGCATCGAACTCGCGGTGACGCGCGCGCTACCGGTTCTCACCCATCGCGAGGCACGTGCAGGCGAGCCACTGGTTGCCGTGGCGGCATAAACATGGCAAGGGCGCGGCATGGGTGCGCGCCCGCCGCCCCAGGGTGGTAGGATGCATCAACGCCATTACCCAGAGGCCCGCATGGCCTTGCACCGCACGCAGGTCGAAGGGGCGACGCCATGATTGAGCGTCGAACACTCGGGGAAGGTGTCCGCATTTTCGTGCATGGCGAATCCGACGTCGCCTGGGCTCGCCAAGTCGTTCGCGAAATCGGCTTACGAGGGGCCTTTCCGGAAACCAGGATCGCGGCACTGGCGACTGCCGTCACGGAAATTGCACGCAACATCGTCGTGCACGCGGGCAGCGGGGAGCTGTCCTTCTGCCTGATCGCGGATGGGCTGCGCCACGGCATCGTCGTCGTGGCGCGTGACGAAGGCCCCGGCATTCCTGACATCGCACGCGCGATGGAGGATGGGTACTCGACAAAAGGCGGGCTGGGTTTGGGACTGGCCGGCGCAAAGTGCCTGGTCGACGAGTTCGAGATCGAGTCGATCGTCGGCTCCGGCGTGAAAGTCACGCTGACGCAGTGGAATGGCGACACCCAGCATTCGATTTGAGCGAACTAGTCATCGCGCCTGCTCGTCGCGGAGCGTGCCGGCTTGCTCGATTCACTCAACTCGCTCAATTCATCTCTCGCTTCGACTGCCGTGAGCGGCAGGATGGCGGTCAACGCAAAACCCGAGCCCGGCGACGTACTGATGCGGATCTCGCCGCCGAGCAACGCGGCGCGTTCGCGCATCCCGAGCAGGCCAAAAGAGTGCCGACCCGGACGGTCGTTGTGCGCCGCGCCGCGGCCGTTGTCGGCGATCCGCACAATGCAGTGCGGGTCGTCGCGAACCATCTCGAACACGACCTCGGTCGCGCCGGAGTGCCGGGCGACGTTCGTCAGCGCTTCCTGAACCATTCGAAACACTTCGATCCGGCATTCCCGATTGAACGTGATCGCATGCACATCGATATGGCGCACGACGCGCATCCGATACCGCGCCGAAAACTCGTCGATCAGCGCGTCGATCGCGGGAATCAGCCCGAGATCGTCGAGCATGGCCGGATGCAGATCGGCCGCGATCCGCCGCACCGAGTCGAGCAACTGGTCGATCAACGCATACATGCCATTGAGCGCATCCGTCGGCGGCGTCGAAGAGGGCACCTCATTGCCTTGATACTCCAACAGTGATGCCGCCATCTTCAGGGCGGTCAACTGCTGCCCCAGGTCATCGTGCAATTCACGGGCGATACGGGCCTTTTCTTCCTCACGAATATGCTGGATGTGCGCGGACAAACGCCGCAGCTCTTCACGCGAGACCCGCAGCGCTTCCTCGTCACGTTTGCGATCCGTGATGTCGACGATCCAACCGACCATCCGATACGCCTCACCCGCGTCACGCCACAACGCCTGCCCGCGAGATTGGACCCAGCGGAACTCACCGGCCTTCGTGCGCACGCGATATTCCACGTCATAGGTCGTGCGGCGCTCGAGATGCGTTTGCAGCGCCTCCGTTACCCGGCCGAAGTCGTCCGGGTGGATGGCGTTCAAAAGCGCTTGTCGCTCATTGGGTAGTTCGTCATCCTCATAACCCATGATGCGCTTGAAGTGAGGCGAAAAGTAGACCTCATCGGTCTGTGGACGCCAGTCCCAAAGCCCCGCGGTCGCGCCTCGCACGGCCAGCTCGAATCGCTCCTCGCTTGCCGTCAGGGCGGCACGGTAGCCCTCGATCGACATTTCGAATGGCGCAAGCAGCTCGTTGAAAAACGCCGTTACGGCCTCCATGAACCGCTGTCGCTCGTCCAGCGCAACCCCGAGAACGAGCGCATCGAGCGCCGCGCGGTGAATCGCCGCCATGTCGAGCAGCCCCAGCCCGTCGTTCAGCGCGCGCCTGCCGAGTTCGTAGGCATAGGTCAGCGCGGCTTCGTCCCCGTGCTCGAGAAAAGTTCGAAGGCCCGCAAGGTACTCGGCGCGGAGCGCGTCAAGCCGTACCGTCATGGGCTTGCTCCGAGGTAGCGGGCCACCAGGACGTGGGCGTCGTCCGTTCCTTTGGCATATCTGGCGAGGATCGACTCGGCCAGCTCCTGAGGACTGAACCGAATCGCCACGCCTTCCACGAACGCACTGTGAATGCCATCGGTTGCCATGACGAGCGTGTCGCCTCGCGATACCGCCAGCCGGTCTGCACGCAACGGGGGAAGGCGGAAGCCGACGACGCCTCCCCGCACCGAAATCGCCTCGTTACGCGCCTCGGGGGCGTCGCGTGCGCGAACGAGGATACCGTCGACGTTGCCGACGCCAGTCCACGTCATCGACGAATCCAGCGAACTGAACGATGCCACGGTCATCACGGCGCCGCGGGTCTTGCGCAGCGCCGTATGGCATTGCAGCACCAGGTCCAGGACTGGCTCGCGCGCATGAGCTTCGATGGACGGGACCGCGGCCCGTACGGCCTCGGCCGCTTCGAACCCGTGCCCGAGGCCGTCGAGCAGGGCCACCACGGCGCCGCCGTCGAACTCGACGACGACGTGCAGGTCTCCCGACGGCTCGATCAGTGCGCGGCCGGCCCATCCCCACTCGATGACCGGCTTGGCGGGCGTGGGAGAGAGCGTCATCGCAGCCACCGTTTCATCGTGACCGTCGTTCCCTTGCCGAGTATGGAAGTCAATTCGAACTCGTCCATGATCCGCTTCGTTCCCGGCAGGCCGACGCCGAGGCTCTTCGCCGTCGAGTAGCCGTCGCGCATCGCCAGTTCGATATCGGCGATGCCGGGCCCCTCGTCCTCGGCGACGATCAGAATGCCGACGCGTGTACCGTCATCGAGCTGACGCAGCATGACCTCGCCACGGTGGGCGTAGCTGACGATATTGCGGGCGATCTCGGAGATCGCGAGCGCGATGATGGTCCGGTCCGTCATCGAAAATCCAGCCGCCGCGGCGAGTTCACGCCCTTTCTGACGGGCGATGACGACGTCCTCATCGCGCTCGATCGGGACGCGAATTTCAACTGGCATAGCCAGGGCTCCCGTTCGCGGTATCGTTCAGATGCGCGAGGCCCTCTTCGAGATCCAGCGCTGTCGCCACGCCGTCGAGCGACAATCCCAACTGCACCATCGCGAACGCCACCTCGGGCTGAATCCCGACGACGACTGTAGTTGCCCCACGCAGCTTCGCAACATAGGCAATGCCCCGCACCGTTCGGGTGGCGAAGGAATCGAGGACGTCGAGCGCCGTCACGTCGATGATGACGCCCTGGATACGCAGGCGCCCGACTTGATCCGCGAAGTCATCCCTGAGCTGCACGAGGTCCTGATCCGAAAGCGCTGACTGGATCGACGCGATAAGCACACCGCCTTGCTTGAGGATAGGAACGGTCACGATATCAGCTCGCTCCGTGGATTCCGTTGATGCGAGGCACGGTCGCGTCGCTTTGTTGAACGCGATAGCCGAGGGTTTGCTCGGCCAGCTCGATGCCCCCCTGGAGATCGCCGACCGTATCGAGCTTGCTGAGCTCGATGCCGAGCGCGACCAGCGACTGCGCAACCGGGGCGGTGATGCCTGTCACGATCACCTGCGCGCCCATGAGGCGTGCCGCGGTCACGGTTTGCAGGATGTGGTTCGCGACGCGCGAATCGATCGTCGCCACCCCCGTGATGTCCATGACGGCGACTTTGGCGCGGCGTGCCCGGATGGCCTCGAGGAGATTTTCGGTGATGAGCCGGGCCCGGTAGGTGTCGATGACGCCGATGATCGGCAGCATGAGCAGGCGGTCACGCAACTGCAGCACCGGTGTCGACAGCTCTCGAATCGCTTCCTGTTGCTGACGGATGACGCGCTCGCGCTCGAACACCAGCACATCGATGATGAGCCCGACGTCGAAGAACGCGACTTTCTTCAACGACATGAAGGCGTCGAACGCATCGAGAGGCGTATGCTCCGAATGCCTGATGACGTGGCTTCCGACGAGCCGCAGCAGTTGATGGAAAGCCCCGAGGAAGACGCTCGTCTCCAGTCCCGCCAAAGCGTAGAGCAGGCCCAGCTCGAGGCGCTGTTCGACGTACTTCATGCCGTAGTCGCCCGATACGAGGCCATGGACGTGCTCGACCTCGAGCCGCCTTGCCTTGTCCAGCAGCGCGCGATTGTCGAACAGCTTGCGAGCTTCATCGAGGCCCGAAAGGTGCTCGAATAACGTCGCCGAATAGTCCTCGGCCCGACGCACCACCAGATCCTTGATCGCCGCGATTCGAGCCACATCGGAGGGCTCGAGCCCGACGATTTTCTTACGGCGCTCGATGCTGCCGTTGTTGAGCCCCATCTGATGCATCAACGCCAGGGACTCACGTTGTTCAATCTGCTCCGCCATACGCGCCTCCTCGGTTGCTCTCCGTGTCGAACACGGCCGACAACGGATATCGGGTACGTTGGATACGGACACGCCACGGCAGCCGGACGGCAGTCAGCGTGTCGGCAGTTCATCGCGGCACGCATGACGGAGGCACCGCTCATGCGTGGCTGAAATCGCTTGTTGCTATCGCGGCAGCGACTGCGTCTTCGTGAACGGGAGATCGTCGAACAGGTTGAATCGCGCTAATCGATTCTTCGTATTTTTCAAAGTATAGACAGGGTTCGCGAACTGGCAAGGTTGATGCTGGCGAGGGCGGGGAACCCTTATTTAACGCGAAAATGGCTCGCCCAAAGACGGCTAATGGCCTAACGCGTGCGCTGAGACGCGGTCATCGCCAGCGCCTCCGTGACGACCGCTTGCGCGATCCGCTCGGACAATGCCGGGTCCGGCACCGCGCGCGCGAGCGTAACGCCGCCCGACAAAAGCGCCAGTAGCGCGATTGCCTTCGCCTCCCGTTCCTTGCTCGAGCCCTCGGCCAGCCCCGCCGACGTTTCCTCGATCAGGCGGCGCAATTGCGCCTCGTAGGCACCGCGGGTTTCAGGGTCGGCGCGCTCCATTTCGGGGGAGAAAGCCGGCAACGCGCAGCTTTCGCCGACATCGCACGTGCGCTTCTGCCCAAGATAGAACTCGACGAACGTCTTCAACCAGCGCGGCCCATTCGCGTCCTTCAGCTGGAAGATAGCGAGCCGCAGTTGTTCGAGCCCGGCCAGCATGACGGTGCGAAACGCTTCACGCTTTGATTTGAAGTGGCCATAGAACGCGCCATTGGTGACCCCCGCGGCCTTGGTCAGGCCGTCGATGCCCGAGCCGCCATAACCTTCTCGGCGAAAAACCTGTGCGGCGGCATCGAGGATGCGCTTGCGGGTTTCGGTCTTGTGTTCGGCTGAGTAACGCATCATCAAACCCGATTTGAGAGCGATCGCTCTTTTTCTTGCTTAGAGAGTGATCGGTGTGTATAAATAGAGAGCACTCAGTATTTATACACCAGTTGTCTTCGCTTACCTCCAAGGAGCTGCCATGCCCATTACGCTGACCGTACCTGAAGGACTGCTTTCCACCGAGGCCGAAGCCCGGACGTTTGCTGAATTGAGCGATGCGCTGTTGAGCGTCGCTCAATTGAAGGGCAATGCGTTCATGACGCCCAACGTGGTCGGCACACTGAACGTTCTACCTAAAACAAGAGTGTTCGCCGGCGGTCGGCCTGCGGCGGCGGCCTTTATCGAACTCACCCTACCGCAGATCGCCCTGGCGAGCCGCGACTCCAAACAGGCGTTCATCGAAGCTGCCACCAGCGCGGTCGAGCGCGCGGCTGGCGGCCGCCTGAAACGCGAACATATCTGGACCAACATCGTCTATGCGGCCGACGGCTCATGGGGGATAGGCGGACGGGCGTTCAATAGCGAGAACCTCGTGGACGCCATTCAGCAGGCCGCTGCGCAGTAAGCGCAAGGGGGCTGAGGGCGGCGGTCTTCGATTGGACCGCCGCCTCACGTCACTTCTTGCGATGGATATCGTGCGTCACGAAGCCGGCTTCGTTATTGGGCAGGGCCAGGCCGTCCTTGACGGCGAGCGTCCTTCGAATGTCGGCAAGGCCGACGGACCAGTGCTCGCGCATCGTCGACAAGCCGAACTGATAATCCTTGTAGTAGTGCTCGTACGCCTTCTGTTTGTAGATCAGATGCTGGATGTTGTAGCGCTTGTCGCTCGACAACGCCTCGGCCTCGAGGCACCAAGGGTTGGTCTTGCGTTGCGCCTCCGGCACCTGCTCGAGCACGTTGCGCAGCAAGTTGCGGTATCGCTGTTCACGATGCAGCGTGTTCGTGACGAAGCGCGTGCGGCTCGAGTATTGAACGTCCTTCGTGCGCTCCGTGACATCGGCCATCGTACGCGGCAGCGGCCCGCATGCGCTCCAGAGGTCGACCTGAAAGGCGAGCGTATCGCGGCTCGGCTGCGCGCGCAGCACTTCCATGAGCGGTGTGTTCGACACGACGCCGCCGTCCCAGTAATACTCGCCGTCGATCTCGACGGGCGGAAACGCGGGCGGCAACGCGCCCGACGCGATGAAGTGTTCCGGCGTGAGGTGAATACACGTGTTGTCGAAGTAGACGAAGTTGCCGGTAGCGACATTGACCGCGCCGACCGACACACGCGTCTCGCCCTCGTTGATGCGATCGAAATCGCACAGCTCGAGCAGCGTCTTGCGTAACGCAGACGTGTCGTACCAGCTGACTTTCTCCGGATGATCCGACACACCATGCAGCGGCGGCGGGAAGCGCGGCGCGAAGAATCCGTGCTGGCCCTGCATCACCGCGCTTGCGGCCTGCGACGCGGTAAAGAATGTCCGGACCTGGTCGGTGCTGTTGAACAGCGCAAACTCGAGCGCGGCGGGCAGCCCGGGGAAGAGGGCAGGCCGACAGATCCGCTCCCAGAACTCGCGCAGGCGTTCGACGCGACGCTCTGGCGGGTTGCCCGCGATCAGCGCGGTGTTGAGCGCGCCGATCGAGATGCCGGCGATCCAGCTCAAAGGGATCTGCGCCTCGTGCAGGCCCTCGAATACGCCGGCTTGATAAGCGCCGAGTGCGCCTCCGCCTTGCAAGACCAGTGCGATCGTTTCATAGCCGAGTTGGCGCGCGGCGTGCGTGCCAGACTCGTGACGCAGATCCGCCGCATCGACGGCTTGTTTTTCGGTGCGCACGCGCGGCTTCATTTCATGACCCACCCGTGGCTGACGACGAACGATTGCCCCGTCAGCGCCGCGCTCGGAAATGCCGACAGGAACAGCACGGTCTGCGCGACATCCTGCACATCCGTGAATGTGCCGTCCACGGTGTTGCCGAGCAGCACATGCTTGACGACATCTTCCTCGCTGATCCCGAGTGCCTTCGCTTGCTCAGGAATTTGCTTGTCGACGAGCGGCGTTCGCACGAAGCCGGGGCAGACGACGTGCGAGCGGACGTTATGCGCCGCGCCTTCCTTCGCCAGCACGCGCGCGAGGCCCAGCAGGCCGTGCTTCGCCGTCACGTACGCCGACTTCAACGCCGACGCTTCGTGCGAATGCACCGATCCCATGTAGATCACCACGCCGCCGCGATCGTCCTTGTACATATGCTTGAGCGCCGCCTTCGTCGTCAGGAACGCGCCGTCGACGTGAATCGCCTGCATCTTTTTCCAGTCGCCGAACGAGTAGTTTTCGATCGGGTTGACGATCTGAATGCCCGCGTTCGACACGAGGATGTCGACCGAGCCGAACGTCTCGGCGGCCTCATCGACGCCCCGGTTGACGGCAGCTTCGTCGGTGACGTCCATCGCGATGCCGATCGCCTTGCCGCCCGCTTGGCCGATCTGCTCTGCCACGGCGTTCGCGCCGCTCTGATTGAGATCCGCGATGGCCACCGCCGCGCCCGCCTGCGCCAGCACCAGTGCGATTTCCTTGCCAATGCCGCTCGCGGCGCCCGTGACAACAGCCGTCTTGCCTTTCAGATTGCTCATCATCGAATTTCCGGAGGAAGAAGAGGGGGCACACAGCGACGATCACTGAGCCAAATAGTCGAAGACGACCTCGCCGAGCCCCAGCGTCAAGTCCGCGATCAGGTGCCGCGCCTCGACAATCTCGAGCACGGGCAGATCGGCGACCGGAGCAAGCGCGTGCGGCAACAGTTCGAGCGATGCCGGGCCGCTCCACGCGCCCTTCATCACGATGTCGCGCAGGTAGTAGCGCACGAGTTCGCAGATGCGCGGCGAGCCGTCGACGTGGGGAATGATTTTCAGCAGAAAGTTCGGGCCGGCCAGTCGCTTCGACTGCTCGACGATATCGAGTTCGCGGTGCTTGTAGCCCATCGTTCCCGTCGCGACACGCACCGAGCCGTAGTCGAGCGTACCGAGCAAGTGATCGGTGCTGACCTCCAGCGTCGGTGAGGCGAGCTTCTTCGGGAAGCCCCACAGCTCACGGCCACCTGCGATCGGCGGATGATCGTCGAGGTACATGGCGAGCGTATAGCCACCCGGCTGGCCGTCGTACTCGACGGGGATCACTTGACCGCTTTCCGTGTAATCGCCGAAGCCGGTCGAATCACGCATCCGGATGAACTCGTAGTGAACGAGGGGTTCCGTAATCTTCAACGGCTCGGGCACGATCGCGCGCAGACGGTCGGGATCCGTGCGGTAGGTGATGATCATGAATTCACGGTCGACGAACCGATAGGGGCCGATTGGAAACGCCGGGCTCGTCAAGGGCATGGCGAATGCCTTCGCGCGAACATCGCTTTGCTTCATGTGTGCGTCCTTGTGGTTTGATCGTCAATCGCGTCATCGGAAGACGCGTTATCGCGCACCGGTATCCGTCGGGCGCGCCGCAGATTCCGTTATAGGCGAAGCGCCGCTCGTTACACGCCGCGAATCGGCCCGCTCGCTGGCTCCCCGCGCAACACCGAGATCCCGATCCGAGGCCCCCACGCCCGCGCGTACGCGAGTTGAACCAGCAACATGACAGCTGGCTCGACATAACGCGCAAAGGCTAGCGGCCCGGCATCGACGGGTTGAGCGCCTATTTCGCTGATCAGTTTGGACACGACCACTCGTGCGTTGTCGTCGTCGCTACAGACGAACACATCTGTTCGTTTTTCGCCAATCAGCATGCTGGGCGAGTGCAACATTTGCGCGAAGGGGGGAATCGCCTTGACCACCGTCGCCCATGGGGCGAGCTTCGCGATTTCTTCACCGCCTGACGTGGTCGTGCCGATGGCGAGACCGCTGAGATCAGGTTTCAGTGCGTTCGTGCAATCCCACAGGATTCGCTTAGGGGCCTCGCTTCCGACTTGTGCAAGGGCTTCGGGCACCGCGCCCCAAGGAACGGCGAGCATCACCACGTCGGCAAACTCGACCGTCTCGGCGACCGCGCCGACGCGCGCCCGCAGGTCGGCCGCGATCATGGCGAGCTTTTCCTGTTCGCGGCTAAAGCTCAGCATCACTGAATGGCCCTTCGCCATCAGGCGTTTCGCAATGCCCGTGCCGACTTTCCCGGCTCCTATGATCCCGATCCTCACTGATCTGCTCTCCTTAGCAAGTGTGTACCGTCGCGAGACCTTGCGATCGCCATCGCGCATCCCGTGGCCGTGGCTCGAACGAGGTTGCCCATTCTCAGCAAGGATGCGTTTTGGGTCTATAATCCTCAGTAGAAAAACAGTTGTGAGTATCGGTATCAAATGAAATCGGACGGTAACGGCTCGATCGATTTGCTCAAGGCCCTACGAACCTTCGCAGCGACTGTCGAGTCGACGAATTTTTCGACGGCTGGCCGCGAGTTGGGCATCACGCCCGGTGCCGTGAGCAAGCAGATCGGCATGCTCGAAGCGTTTCTCGACTGCCGTCTATTTCAGCGCACGACACGGCGCCTGTCCGTCACCGATGAAGGGCGACGCCTGTATGCGATGGTGCGCGAGCCGACGCAACAAATCGAAGATGCCATCGCGACGTTGTCGTCGGATGAGACACAACTGACGGGTACGGTGAAAGTCTCCTTGCCGATCGCATTCAGCCGTGTGGCACTGCTGCCGGTGTTGCGCGGGTTCCGCGAGCGCTACCCGCATATCACGCTCGATCTTCGCTTCGAAAATCGCTCCGTCGACCTGATTACGGAAGGGTATGACTGCGCGATCGGGCAACTGCACGATACCGATTCGGGCCTCGTTGCGCGTACGCTGCTGCCGCTGACGCTCGTGCTATGTGCGGCCCCCGATTACCTGGCCCAGCACGGCGAACCGAAGTCGATCGAGGATCTCGAGCAACACGAGCTCATCGTGTTCCGTTCGCCCCGCACGGGCAGGGTGGCAACCTGGAAGCTGCGGACACGAAGCAAGGAAATCGTGTTCGAGCCGAGCTCTCGTCTCATCGTCACCGATACTGAAGCCCTGACGACCCTCGCGGCATCCGGATGCGGTATCGCACTGCTCGGCAGTCACCATGCAGCAACGTTGATCAATGAAGGCAAATTGAAGTGCGTGCTGCCGCAATACGTCGCGCAACGTAGTCCGATTTGCATCTATTACGCGGCGAGAAAGCACTTGCCGCCACGCGTGGCGGCTTTTGTCGAGTATGTGGTCGAGGAGGTGCGCAGGAGTGAGCTTGTCGCGGCGTCGGCGGAGTTGCTTCGGCATAGGTCCCGTGCGACGTCGTGATGGTCTGATGGCAAGGCACCGCAGTCCTTGAACGGGCAGTGGCCGAAATTTATCCCCAGTTTGTGTTGACAGCCTTGTTGATAACCATGGGGCGACCGGCGTAAGTCATTGTCGGAATGGCGATATTTGGCGCCTGTCGCGCAATGAGCACGGTCGTGCATGATGCACGCCTGGAAGCCGGATCTGAGCGGTCGGCCCCCGATTCTCAATCGTTGACCGATGCAAGTGCGAAGCCGCGAAGTCGACAAGTCCGGCCTACCATATCGAGTGCAAGTCCGCGAGTGCAAGTGCGGGCATTCGAGCGTTACCAGCATGTAGCTGGCGATGGGAGGGCGAGGAGGCGACCATGAACGTGAAAGAAGGGTTCGTCGATTGCGTGGGCCGTACGCCGCTGATCCGGCTGGCGAGGCTCAGCGCGGAAACGGGCTGCGAGATCCTGGGCAAGGCGGAATTCATGAATCCGGGCGGCTCGGTCAAGGATCGCGCGGCGCTCTACATCATCCGGGATGCCGAACGGCGCGGCACGCTGAAGGCGGGCGGCACGGTCGTCGAGGGGACGGCCGGCAACACGGGTATTGGTCTTGCGCACATCTGCGCGGCACGCGGCTATCGCTGCGTGATCGTGATTCCGGAAACGCAATCGCCGGAAAAGATGGCGATCCTGCGCACGCTCGGCGCAGAGGTACGGCCAGTGCCGGCCGTACCGTACCGCGATCCGAACAACTATCAGAAGATTGCGGGACGGCTCGCGGACGAACTCGACAACGCGATCTGGGCCAATCAATTCGACAACCTCGTGAACCGCGTGGCGCACTACGAGACGACCGGGCCTGAAATATGGCGCGATACGGCCGGCACGGTCGACGCGTTCGTCTGCGCGACCGGGACGGGCGGCACCCTGGCCGGTGTGAGCCGCTTCCTGAAGGAGCAGAATCCGCGGATCCGCATCGTGCTTGCCGACCCGCACGGCAGCGGTCTCTACAACTACGTGAAAACGGGCGAAATCAAGGCCGAAGGCAGCTCGATCACCGAAGGCATCGGCTCGACGCGCATCACGGCCAATCTGGAGGGTTCGCCGATCGATGACGCAGTGCGCATCGACGACCCCCAATGCGTGACGATGGTCTACCGGCTTTTGCGCGAGGAGGGCTTGTACGTCGGCGGCTCGACCGGGATCAACGTTGCGGCGGCGGTTTGGCTGGCTCGCCAGATGGGGCCCGGGCACACGATCGTGACGTTGTTGTGCGATCGCGGCGATATCTATCGCGCGCGGCTTTTTAATCGCGAATGGCTGCGTGAAAAGGGACTGGAACCGGCATGACGGGGAGAGGTTCGTGGTGTCGATGGGTGCGGCTGGCGGCTTCTGACCCTCCGCCGGCCGCTCCAGACCAGAGGGAAATCATTCGGGTCTGGAGCGGCCAATCTCACCGTGATGCGTCAAGCTTTCACGTCAATGACGGCGTGCCAGTGTCCCGTTGCTCGATGGGAGGTCATTGGCGAACTGGGTCGTATAGCCAAGCGTGCCAACGCCACCGATCGAGTTGCACGTCGACGATGCGGCGCCGGGCGGGCAATCGGTGTCGCGGTCCAACGACCAGAAGTGGACGCCCGCGAGCCCGTTCTGTTTCACAAACGCGGAAATGGTATCCACATCCGCGGGTGTGAAGGTTTCGTCGCTCACATCGTTACCGCCGATCATCGGAGTCAGTTCAATCTGGTTGTACGGCACGCCCCAGTGATCGTGCAGGTTCATGGCCGCCTGGATCGCCGATTGCCCCATCTGGCAGGTGCCGTTTGCGACCACGCAGTTGCCCGGCCCTGCCGAACCGTAGTCCATCGTCATCAGGTCGATGGTGTAGTTTTTCAGGCCGTACGTCTGGATGGCCTGCATGACCCAGTCGCCATAAATGTTGAAGCTGTCCTGTGCGTTTGCGCCCAAGGAGCTGGCCGTGGTCTGTCCGGGCTGGGACGGCGCAAGCGTTCCCAGGGTAAAGCTGAAACGCAGATTGGGATAATTCTGCTCGGCCACCACCACGCGTTGCACCAGATCGTTGACCACCTGCTGCGACTGTCCGGCCTCGATATCGAAGTCGATCCCGACGAGGTTATTCGATGCGTAACGATTGATGAAAGTCGCCATGCCTGCATCGCTGCCGCATGTAAACGAACCTGCCTCGCCGCCGGTGGAAATCACGTAATTGACATTGGCCGCGGTGAACAGTGACACATTCGCGGAAGCCAAGGAATCGCCGTCGACGCCCGCCCAGTTCTCGCTGCCGCATTCGCCGGTCGCGAAAGCGATCGTCAGGGTACGCACATTGGTTGGCAGCACCGACGTCACGGGGCTCATCTGGCCGGTGACGGTCGACGAGATGATGTTCGTGTTCCAGTCCAACGACGTCCCCATATCCTTGTACGGGCTGTAAATGAATGCTGGGGCCGTACCGGTACTTGCACTCATTACTCTCGTGGAAGAAGTCTTCAAAGCTGAAGGTGGCGTGGTCGTGGCGGCCCCTGCGTCGAAGGGGGACCACGCCAACAAGACGGCAGACACGACGCCCAAGGCAGATCTCAGCACGATTCCAGATCGTTCTTTCTTCATTTCCTTGTCCTCTTTGCAGTGATGGGTTTATTGCCGATAGTTGCGTATCCAATCGATCGTTACTGCGTTACTGCATAGGGAAGCAGTAACAGATTCTTGCCGAGCCTCTCGGCACGTATTTTATAAATCAGCAATTTTTCGAAAAAATTCCTTCACCGCAAAAGGGAGGGCGTACAGCGCCAGGGCGGCGCGTCGCCAACCACATGATGCGTGCCCGCTTCGAAGAGGCTGGGGTGCACTATCCGCACGAGGGTGTGCTGCGCTTTGACCGGCTGGCATCGGTCCGCGCTCTGATGCTGCTGTTGGCGGCTGACTGTCGAATAGATGGCCGAATCAATAGACGGGCCGTCCATTGACCTGTGAATGCAGTATATTCGGGCCTCGCGTTCAAAAGATGAACGCAGCTGAAGGACAAGAAAGATATGCGCCGTGTATCAACGGTCGCGAAAAACCTGAGAGATGAACATAGAACACAAGAACTTATCTGCTGAAGCCCTTGCACGTCCTCGCAGAGCGTGAGCGCGTTGCGGCGTTGCCTGTCCTAGCCCGCGACGCAATCGCGACCCTCGGCTCTCGGACAAAACGCGGCGGTACGGTGCAGACCGCCACATCGGCCATCTGTTTCGACGAACTCCGTACAGCTTGCGTCGGCGGCGAAGTGCATTACCCGGACGGGTCAGTCGCACACATCATGTCCGGAGCAGGCTTCGCGGCAATCGACAGCGGCAGGCCTGTTGCGATAACCATCAGCAACGGTGACGTGATCGCGGAGAGCTTGCAATCCAGAATGGGAATCGTGATCCGTGATGGTTTGCCACCGATTCCAGGCTTCCGTGATCTGGAATACGTCCCGCCGCAGCGTCGGCAGTAAGCGGGCGCAGCATTGCGCCGCGTCTCAACGGACTTCCGAAAAGAATGCATGGCGCATGTGGGCCGAGGGGTTGCGATGCGCTGCACGACAATCCAAGGAGATATAACGCATGTTGCGTCGGATTGCTGTCGTGGGCGACAGCTTAGAACACGGTGGACAGATTTTGCCCTACGTCGGTCCAGTCGTCGCGATGGGTAACGCGGGACATCAGGTTGCTCTCATCGGTGGGCAGGCTTATTGCGAGGCTTGCAAGCGCACTGGCTTGATTGCGAAGACAGGCGGTCCGCGCCGTCTTCGTTTCATGGGCGAGACGGCGGCGGACGGTGACGTTGTGCTGTGCAGCTGTTCAACCCCGCCGCGAATCGTGGCAACCCTCGCGGGCGAATCGTGGTGTGACGACATGGCCGATACGATGGGTGTCGTCTCGCCCACCGAGGCAGCCGGTAATAGCGTCGCGACAGCCGGTGGAGGCATCGCGTCTGCGGTAACAGGCACGTTTGATGAGCAGGTCCGCGCTACTGAAAGCGGTGCGTCAGAAGGATACCCGTACTTCGTCGAGGCAAGCGACGGTCAGGTGTTCTCGGGACGGCTGGACGAACACGGCCACTTGCCGCGCGTGTACACCTACAGCGCGGATGATTACACCGTCTATTGGGGCGATGAAGCCCTTGCAAAGCAGGATGGGATTTGACCGATGCCGAACAAAAGAACAGTCGTGAGAACGAACTCGACGCCGAACTCGATCAAAGAAGTACCGTTGAAAGCCCTGACGTTTCAAGAGTTGTGGGATGCGTACCCATCGGGCAACCCATACGATAATTCCGCGTACACGGATCAGTGCGCGATCCGTATGAGCGTGACATTCCACCGGGCCGGAATCGAGATGAAGTCGTTCTCACAAAAGCTGGTTAAGCCACTGTCGAGTCAACCGACCATAGGTCGTATCTTGCTTGATGGCAAAGCGACTGCTACGCGGGCCGACGAATTGGGTGAGTGGTTGCAACTGCGCCCGATTGCAGGTCTTCCACCGGCAGAAGACATTACAGGACCGGATTGGGAATCGAAAGTCAAGGGCCGTACCGGTATCATTCAGTTTTCACGGTACTGGACCCGAGAAGGTGAAAGTGCCGCCAATGCAAGCGGAGGCCACATCGACCTATGGAATGGCAAGCGGCTGACGATCAGTAGTGCGCCCGATTCAGTCGCGACGATCAGCCGCGTTTTGGGCTTCCAGTCGTTTGCGCCTGGAACCAGCTTCGGTTGGTCCGATCTCCGCAATTCCAAACAGATTCTCTTCTGGGAGGTTCGATGATCCGGCGCGTCGCATGGTCGTTGGGCTTCGGGGTGATTGGGTGCGTCAGTCTTATCGCCTGGGCGGCCATTGACACGCACTTGTGCGGCGTCTTTGCGAAGCTGTGTACGCCGCGAACTGGCGAATGTGGCGGTGGGCTGGATGCTTGTCCAGCCACCGCGCATACTGTGGCAGATCTGGTCATTTATTTGCTGCTACCGCCCATCGTATTCTGCGTCCTTGGATATGCCATCAGCAAGGGCCGACCAAAGGCGTCTACCGTTGCCCGATATATCCTAATCGCAGTGAGTTTGCATTGGTTCCTTGCGTTTCTTGGCGTACGACTTTTTCATGTGTAGCCGCTCGACGATGACGGCGATCATTTACGGCTACTGGCCGCAAGAAGACGACGCTAGCGCGAACTTGACGGGCTCCAGGAAGGGGTAAAGCGCAAGCGCCATCCCTCATTTGTCGAGCCCGCTTTTCATGATCGCCTCCATGATCGGCCCACGCTTGCTCGTGTTGCTTTGCTTGATCTGCGCCATCGCCTCCTTGCCGAGCTCATTGGAAATGAGGTCTTGCTGTTTTTCGCCGATCTTCCCGATCTCCTCAGCCGTATGTACCGCGCCGGCAACCTTCCACACCGTGGACGCTGTCTTCAGCGCGATCTTCGCGGCAGGGTGGGGAATGGCTGCGGCCGCGCCGTCGAGAGCGGCGCCCACGCCCGCGCCAACGGAAAGGCTCGTGATCGCCGTGTCCTTCATCTGCTCGCCCAGGCCGGCAACGGTGTCCTGCAATTCCTTTGCTTTATCGTCCGAAACCGTCATGATCGCGGCCGTGCCTTTGGCCGCTTTCGTCAAGCCTTCGAGCGAAAATGACGCGTTGTTGATGGCATCGGTGGCCGCCGCCTTGGCGAGCTTTCCCTTGTCGAGCTCACCCACGTCGCCGGTCGCCGAGAATTCGGCCAGTGTCGTTGCCGTGTCTAACCCTTTCTGGATGGATTGCATACCGGGAACTTGGCCCTGGGCGACGTGCTGGATCGCTTCGCCTCGCCCGGTGAAGCTGCCGGCCGCCACAGCCAGCGGATCGAACGCGTCCGTCTTCGCCTTCACCTTCTGGCGCATTTCCTCGGCTCGACGGTCTCCATAAGATGGTGCCGTAACGGGACGCGGCAGCGGCAGGGTGGTGGGCGGGGGCGTCTGCTGCTGGCGATGCTTGTTGAGTTCATATCCCATGGCGGCGGCGGCCGCGGCGCCCTTGATCGCCGCCCGAAACATGAGCCCGCCTTCGCGTACGGGAACCGTTCGCCCTTCGGCGCTCACGTCGACGTTGCCCGCATAGCTGGTCACGGCCCGCGCACCGCCTTGGCTGCCGCCCAGCGCCGACGTGAATCGCCCTGCGAGGCTGGGCCGGCTGTCGCAGCTCACCAGCGCGCATTCGACGCCGCGCACATCCGGACCGAGCTGCTTCTCGATGGCACGCTGGTTGGCTGCCAACTGTGAAGCCGTCGCGCCGCCGAGCGTCGGTTCGCCGTTTGCGGTATCGCCGTGGCCGACGTATTGAACCGTCGCCGTGACGGCGCCCGGCTTGAGGGCACCGAGCGCCACTTGCAACCGGCCATGCCCATCCGATTTCGCGAGGGCCGCATTGTCGGGATACTTCCCGTACAAATGTCGGGCCGCCCTTGCAGTCGTCTCGTCGTCTCCGTACTGCACGATCGCACGCGCCGCGTGGTGATCCTGTTCTGGCTTGAGTGCGCTTGCCGCGTAGCGGTATTGGCCCATCGCGACGAGCCCCTGCGCGCGGTCGGCGCTAGGCGAGGCTTGCTCGGACTGGGAGTGGGCGGCAGGTGCCGGTGCATGTTTCGCAGCGGGTGCCGCATGCTTCGCTTTCGACATGACTGCGTTCCTCCTTTGCGCGCTCGACGATTCGATCGTCGTTCCGGCCAGAACCCTCGTTCATGGATGGTAGGGCTCGACGATCGACAATGGAATGGGCGTCAGGAACGACACCTCGGCATCGCGCAACGGGCCATGATTCAACGCGACGATAGTCGATGCTTCCAGCATCGGCGCGTCAAGCAGCAGCGAGGGCTTGAGATTGCTGGTTCTCCCGTTCGGCAACGGGACGAGTTGGCGGTTCTGGATCTCGAACTCGTAGAATCGCGCGCTGATCTTGTACAACGGCGCGCCGCTGCTTTGGCCACCCGCTTCGGTATTGATCGCCGTGGAAACCCATACAGTCGATTTGTCCTTCGTGTATTTGATGTACGTCGACAAGTCCGCGAGCTTCGGATTGGGCCACTCGCCGACTTTATCGGAGACATGCCTAGGTAAGCCGCTCGTGTCCTTGCTGCCGAGGAAGACGTTCGCCAGTTGCTGCGCCCCGGATACGCCTATCGGCGTCCACGCCGTGAACCCCTCAGGGAAGCCCGTTTGCATCTGTTCATAGGTGCGGGTATCGGCCCGGTACAACGTGTAATCGCGCGCCTGCGGCGGTTCGCTTGCAGCGGATGGCTCGCGCGCGCTCGGCATCCCGCTACTCGGTGTGTGGCGCGGTGGTACGCCCCCTGCGTAGCGGTACTTGCCCATCTCGACGAGGCCGGGCCCGCTCGCGGCGGTCGGCGTCGTTTGCACGGGCGGCGCCTGCGATGTGCTCGCCGGCTGCTTGACGGGCGCGGGACGCTGAGTCTCTTTTTTAAACATGCCGATTTCCCTGTCGCACGGGGTTCAAGCCTCGTCGTCCCAACTGAAATCGGCCGCGCTGAACACCTTGCCGAGCTTCAGATACTCGCGCTCGACGGCTTGCAGCACGTGGCGCCAGGACACCGGCTGCGCCTCGGCCGCCGCGAGGAACGCAGCACCGATCGCGACGTTGTTGATGTTGCCGCCCGCGAGCGGCGCCTTCTCCGCGAGCAACTCGAAGTCGAGATCGCCGGCGAGCGGCGTCGCGGCGGGAAACGCGTTGCGCCAGAGCTGCAGGCGCTGTTTCCGGTTCGGGAACGGGTATTCGATCATGAACTTGAAGCGTCGCAGGAACGCCTTGTCCATGTTCTGCAACAGGTTCGTCGACAGAACGACGATCCCCGGATAGGTTTCGATCCGTTGCAGCAGAAAGCCCGTTTGCAGGTTCGCGTAGCGGTCATGCGCGTCCTTGGTGTCCGTGCGCTTGGAAAAGAGGCTCTCCGCCTCGTCGAAAAACAGCACGACGTTCATCGCCTCGGCCTGATCGAACAGTTGCGCAAGCTGCTTCTCGGTGTCGCCGATGTACTTGCTGACGATGCTCGCGAGATCGACGCGGTAGAGGCTCAAGTTCAATTCGTTCGCGATGATCGAGGCGGCCATCGTTTTGCCGGTGCCCGAGGGACCGTGAAATAGCACGCAAAGGTTGCGGCTCGTTTGATGGCGGCTGTCGAACCCCCATGTTTCGACGACTTGATGCCGGTTTTGCGCGTATTGCAGCACTTCGAGCAGCGCTTGGCGGGTCGTGGCCGGCAGCACGATGTCGCTGAACCGGTACGGGGTCTTCACTTCCTGCGCGACGCTCAACTGTTCCTTGAGGCTTTGCTCGCGACACGCGTCGAACAGGCGCTCGTCCGCGCTCTGCTCGTCGGGATTGACCAAGCCGCGGCTCGCGGCCTCCTTCACCGCCATCAGGATCTGCTCCTCGGTGAAGAGGTATTGGTTCACGAGTGACGTGAGCGTCGCCTCGACGGGGCTGAAGCCGAACGCTGGCAAATGCCGTTCCCAGATGCGGCGTCGCAATGCCGTGTCGGGCGCCGCGCTCTTGATGAGCACGGGAATCGCGCGGTGGCCGCGGTATCGATGGGCGAGATCGGCCAGCCGGCGCGCCGGGCCATTCACCACGACGAAGTAACGCTGGCTATCGAGCAGCGTATGGCATACGTCGTCGAGCAGATCGTCGGCGCTGTCCTGTGCGCTGAGCCATGGGCAGTCGATCAGCACGAGCACTCGATTGCAGAGCAGGGCGTCGCGGCACAGGCGCGTGAGGCCTGCGATCAGCGTCGCGCGGTTGCGCTGACCGTCCGCCCAGGCCTGCCTGATCGCCTTGGCCGGGAGCCGCACGCAACGCATGCCGATGGTCCCGAAGAGGGCGGCGGCCAGGCTTTCCTGCAAGCCTGGATCAGGCCCTTGCAGGTGCAGCAGATAGCTCGTCGGTTCGGCTTCGTTTCCGGCCACCCGCACGATGAAATGCGAAAGCTGCTGTTTCACCGTGTCTTGAACGAGATGTTCGTCGAGCTCGAGCGCGGCGTCGACTTCCTCGAGCGGTTGTTCGAGATGCAATTGCGGCGCGGCGCGCGCGAGCAGATACGCGGCGATGGCCGGTTGGAGCCGGTAGCCGCCGTCAGCGGACACGACCCGGCTGCCGGGTGCGAGTTCGATGAGATCCCAATGGCGCAAGGCGGCGTCGCTCATCAACCGCTGCCGGACGTCGGCGCGCGTCGCCGGCGCGTCGCCAAGGAGCAACGCCGCGCTGGCGAGCGGGATGAAGGTGTCACCGGTGGCCATGCCCGCGTGGCTCCCGCTATCGGCCGGCATCCGGGCGATCGCCTCATAGCGTGGGTCGAGCTCCGGCAGCAGCGCACAGAGCAACAGCGCTTCCTCGAGCGCGTCGAGCTGGAAGAGGAGCGTCAAATGCACCCACGGCAAGAACACTTGCGCGCGCACGCTCGCGTTGCTGCGCGCCGCGTGGCGCTCCCATTGGTGCAGCAACGTCTCGTCGAGGCGCTCTACCTGCCGCTGCCGGAGCGCGGGAGCACGCGTCGAGCGGTCAGGCTCACGATGGAGCGTTGCGAGCCGGTCCGCCGAATCGGTCAAAACGTCTACCGACGCGAACGGGGCACAAGACTGCGCGGCAGGGGACCGCAGCAGCAAGGCGCGCTCGATCAGGGTGTCGCCGATCTCGCGCAGCGCTTGGAGCAGGTCCTCATTGTCGCGATAGGGCGAGGCGTCAACGGTGTCCATCGGCATCGGCGGTCAACCCTCGCGGTTTGGTGAAATCGACGAGCAGCACGATGCGCTCGGCGGTGCTGCGGTTCCACGCTTCGTGCTCGACCGTATCGTCGAAGATCAGGCAGTGGCCGGGCGTCCAGCGACGGACCTCGCCGCCGACGCGCAAGCCGCAGTCGCCGTGCGACCGCAACGTCAGATGGAGCCGCAGCACGTCGTGGCTATAGCCGACGTGCGGCCGAATCTCGGTGCCTGGTGCTAGCCGCGAGAAACCCGCGGTGCGCAACCCGGGAATCTCCTTGACGAGCGCCGCCGTGTGCGGGCAGAAGAGGCAATTTCCGAGGAGTGGCTTCTCCATCACATAGAGGCCGTACACGTCCCAGCCCTGGTTATACAGGCGCGTCTCCGGCCAGGCAGCGAATTCGCTCGAGGGCAACGCCGCGCACTCGGCGAGTACGGTCGGCCAATGGGCGGTGAGGCGCTCGGTAAACGCGAATGTCGATGGCGCGAAGAACATGGCTCCTCCCGTTGGCTTGCAGTCACCAGAAGAGCCGCCAAGCCTGGTTCAGCCAGACGGCATGCCCTTGCAGCGTGATCCGATATTCGCCGTGCGCGACCGGAAGACCTCGCGCCTGGTGGAAGCGGTCGCCGGCGTGCAAGAACAGCGTGCCGGGGCGATAGGCAATGTGGCGCGCGGGGGCGACTTGCAGGCGTTGCTGTTGGCACGCGCTGTCCAGATGCGCGACGTCGTCGCAACGCAAGGACCAGAGCCTCAATCCGGCTCCCGCGCGTGGCAAACCCAACGGCAGCGTGAACGAGAAGGTGGCATGCCCATTGCCGGAAGGACCGGGTGCGAGGCCCAGCGCTCGATGCGCGGTATCCACATGGATCGGATTGCCCGGAAAGCCGGCGCCGTCGCGACGCATGAACCAGACGTCGTGCATCACGTCATGCTCGGGTCGCGCCGCGAAATCGGGGTGTCCACCGAAGATGTGAAAACCGGGCAGCGCGGCGTCGGCCAGAAAGGTCACCGGCGCCCGCAGGCATTCGCCGAGCGCGGTGAGCAACGCTTCATAGACGCAGGCGAAGGCATCGATCAGGAACGGATTGTATTGCCGTGCCAGGCGCTCGTAAGGCCGCGCCGGATTGGCCGTGATGTCGTAGTAATTGGTCGCGCCCAGTGTATGGAACGGCAAGCTCGCGTGTCGCGCCAGCCAGAACGCTTCGAGATCGAGCACGCGTTCGACGAGCGCTTCGCTCTCTCCACAGGTGAAGAGCGGCAATTCGAATTCGAAGTCGTCGGGAGCTGTTTCGCAGGCTGCATTCATCGTCGTCGCGCCTCCCTGACGCTACCAGTACAACAGAAGCCGTTGCCCCGGCAGGCGAATACCGTGGCCTTGCAGCGTGATCCGCTCAAGGTCGCCATCGCAATCGAGCACGGCCTGATGTCGCATCAGGCCGCTATGAACGACGAGCCGGCCGCTGCGGTAGGGAATGAAGTCGGGCCCGGCTGCATCGTCGGTCCAAAGGTTCAAGCCGCTGCCGGACGGCGTGCTCAACGGCAGCGTGAAGCTGAAGAGGTCGTCGTCCGCGGTTGTCCGCCCCGGAAAGACGTCGCGATACTGCAAATCGCGATGGACCTTCGCCACGTTCATCGCGAACGCCGGATGCGGCAAATAAATATGAAAACCGGGGCGCGCGCCAGCATCGGTCAACTCCGCGGGCAGGCTGAAGTGTGCGGAGAGAGCAGCCGCCACGACTTGCAAGAGCGGCGCGAATTGCCAGTCGAGCAGGGCGTTGCTCGAGCGGCGCAGCGCGCAATCGTCATAGATACGGCCTTTCGCCGTCGCCACACAGTCGAGATAGGCGGCGAGCCCGAGCGTGAAGAACGGCGCGAGCGCGTGACGCTGCCGCCAGTGGCGCCGCATCAGCAAGACGCGCAGCACCCAGTCCTCACAGCCCGCCTCATCGAGCAAATCGAACGTCGCGAGTTGTGTCGAACGGGCGGGCAGAGGGAGAGCGTTCATGACGGCGGCCCCGGTTTCAGCGATCGCCTTGCGAGCCATCGCCGACGATCCGCACGAGTGCCCGTGTCAGCAGACGCCGCTGTTGGGTGTCGAGTTGCAGATGCAGAGCCTCCCGCACGTTGTCGATGAACAAATCGATGTTGTTCTTGATGAGGGTGAGGTCGTGGCGGTTCGCGTCGTTTTCATTGATCTGCACCAGCGCGCGCACACCGGCCGCGACGAGGTCGTGTTGCTCCGCCGTGAAGTCGTGCCCCGTCACGCGTCCGAACATGTCGACGAGACTCTCGACGTTCCTCGCGAATTCGGTCGACGTCATGGCCAGCGGCGCGGATTCGGGCGCACAGACGACTTTGGCGAGTTCCTGACGGAACCGTTGCCGGTCCTGCTCGTCTTGGCTCATTCCCGTGGCGTTGCCGAGGACGTCGGTGAGGTCGTCCATGCGCTGCGCGATCGCTTGTCGTGCGCTGTCCTGCATGGTCGCACCGATACGGCCGCTCGCGAGGTCCGCGCGCGACTGCTCGAGTATCGAAGCCATGCCACCGCCCGGCAACGCCACAGGCGCCGGCCCCGCCATGGTGGTGGTCGTGAACGTCGTCGGCGGCGGACCGAGCGGAATCCAGTAGAACTCGATCTTGGGTGAGCCGACGATCACGGTGAACGTCAACGTCCACTTCTCGCTCTTTTTGACAGGCATCGTGAACGAGCCCGGGACGGGCAGTTTGACAGTCGCCCCGCCGCCTTTCTTACCGGGATCAGGCTTGAAATGGAAGGCGGCCCCCGTTGCGTACACGAAGCTCGTCTGGCTGCCGCCGTCGAAGGTCTGCCCCGCCAGCGTGCCGCCGTAGTCATCCGTATAAGTTGGCTGCCCGATTGTCGCCATCACGTAGCCATCGGTCGACGCCACCTGCTCGAAATACGTTCCGTTGTTGGTGAGGTCCTGGTTGCTATAGGCGCGGCGCGTGCCGATCATTTGCACGCTGCCGTCCGCGTTGATTTGCGTGCCCGCTGCCTGCAACGCTTTGCCGACCAGTGTGGCGTCGCTGACGAGATTGCCGCTCGCGTGCATCACGCCCTTTGCATCGAGCGCGTAGGGCGCGCTGCCCGGCCCGACCGTCACGTTCTGATTCGTCACGGTAAGGAGCGTCGTGCCGTCCGACGCACGGGCGTTGAGCAGTTCGTCGACGGTGCCGTCGCTGTCCACCGTGATGCTCTCGGTGGCGAGGAGCGTCTTCAGCTTCAAGTGATCGACGGTCAGCGTCGCATCGGAAAAGTTCACGTCGCCTTCCACCTGTAGGGCGTATTGCGTCTGGATGCTGTCGAGCGGAACGTTGATCGCCACCGTGTTCGGCGCCGTCTCCTGCTCGTTGGTCGTCACGATGAGCGCGGGCGGCACAGGCGTGCCCGGCGGCAGCACGCCGTCGTCGCGGTTGGCCGCGACATAAACCAGCAGCGACGGCGTCACGACGTAAGCCGACGTCGCCGCGGAAAACCGCGCGGTCCCCGGCACCGATCCGCCGTCGGGCAGGATCAGCGTGAGGCGTGTCTGGCTCTGGACCTGCTTCACGAGCATCGTCGGCGGCAGCGGCGAGGTCGCCGGCACGATCAGGCTGTAACCGCCGTCCTTGAAGAGCATGAAGTTCGTGCCGGCACCCGTCACGTTGACGCCGACCGAGCTGATCGTGCCGGGGCCCGACTCCGCGGTGCCATCGCCCTTGACGTACTGGTACGCGGAGTCGGTCACGTCGAGGGCGAACGGCGCGGCCAGCGTGAGGTGCGTGTCGTCCGTCACGGTCTTGACGGCGCTTTGCTGGGGGTACGAGGTCGCGGGATCGAACCGCGCGATCGAGATCTTGCCGCCCACGGCGAGCGTTTTCGTGAAGCTGGTGCCTGTGCCGATGATCTGAACGCCGTTGGAGGTGATGACCCCTTCCCCCGGTTTCTTGTCGCTGCTGCCTGACGACGGCTGGTATTGGTAAGGCGAGTTCCAGACGGGGATCTGCAACTGATCCTGAAGCGTCAGCGACGTGTCGCTCTCGATTTGGGCGATCAAGCCGATTTGCTCGACGAGCATGCCGATCGTGATCGCATCGCCGACGCTCACCTGATCGAGGAACGCCGTCTGATACCCCTCGAGCACGCTTTCCGAGAGCGAGTTGAGCACCCCCTTGCCGATGAACGCCTGACCGCCGCCGACGGAGAGCGCGGCGATCGGATGCGTGTCGCGGATGCCTACGTTGCCATCCGCGTAATACAGGTTGCTCATCGGCGTGCCGACCGTTTCGCGCGTCCAGTAGCTGAGAATCGGCAGTCCTTGCAGCTTCGAGCCGTTGCCTTCGAAGCTCTGCGCCTGAATCTTGCCCTGCGCGACGATCTGTCCGGCCACTGCGATCTCGTCGGCGCGAATCGCGCCATTCACGTCGAGCGCGGCAGACGGCGCGCGATCGGTGAGCGCGATGCCGACACAGCGATCGGGCGTGATCATCAACGCGCTGCGCCCTTGCGTGCCGTCGCCCGAATTCACGGACGCGGGCATGCCGATACCGACGGTGCCGTCGATGCTGACGGCGAAAAGGCTCGTATCCGCGGACGCGCTGAAACGCGCGAGCGTCGAGCGAATATAGGTGTAGCTGATGCCTTGCAATGCCGGATCGAACGCGCGATCCACCGTCACGCGCTGCTTGGCGGCGTCGGCCGCGACGATCGTGCGCCGCTGCGAGGACCCGAACGTCATGACACCGCTCGCCGTGGTGGTGACGGGCGGATCGGAGATCAGCACGTCGCCGGCCTGGAAGAACGGCGTGACCGGTTGCGAGAACGTCACTTCATTGCTTTGGGACGTGATCGCGCCCGTCCCCTTGAACGTGATCGCCTCGATATTCAGATTGGCGAGCGGCTGATCCGTGCCGATTCCCACGTTGTTGCGCGTGGTCACGAGGCCCATGAACTGGCTGCGCGACGCATCGACTTCGAGATAGGTCTCTTGGCTGCCGATTTCCTGCTTCGCTTGCAGGCTCGGGAAGCGCCTGCGGTCGTTCGCATCTAGAAGACTGGCCGACGGGCCGGGCACCCGGTTGCCGTAAATACCGGCGCCTTCGGTCACGAGCGTGAGCGCGCCGAGCGTCGAGCTCACGTAGCGACGCGAGGCGCTGCCACTGCGATAGGTCAGCTGGTCGATCGTCCCCTGGTTGGAGAAGGTGATCGCCGCGAGCACGATGTTCAGGCCCGGCTCGCGCAGATTGCGAACGTAATCGATCAGCGGCTCCTCGACGATGCGTTTGTAGCCCGCCACGCCGGTCTGGTCCGTATAGTCGGAGAAGACCTGGTTGTAGCGGATCGTCAGGAAATAGGTCGCGCCATTCACGATGTCGTCGAGATTCACCACGCGTGGCTCGAGCAGGATGATTTGCCGGCCGAGGCTATCGAGCGCCATGCCCGGGCGGACCTCGACCTGATTGGCATTCGCCGCGGAGTTCCAGTAGACGTCCAACCCTCTCGCGATGCCGTACGTATAGAGGCTCCGGTTGTTCAGACTCTGGATGGCCATGTGGTACTGCTGCTCGCAGATGAAGTCCGCCGTCAGCAGGGCTTCGCCGGAGAAGTAGTGCGGGCGCTCGATCGAGGGCTTGTTCATGAGAGCTCGGCGCGTTAGAACGTGGACGATGCGGGCAAGACCAGCCAGCTCACCTGCGTGGTCGGCGTGGTATCGGTACGCGTCTGCACGGCCGTCAGGCCCAGCGTGAATTGCGCGGTGCCGACCTCGCTGACGTTGACTGCGTAAGGCGTCCTGCCGAGCACCGTCACGTTGACGGTCGGTGGCACGCTGAACGCCTGCGCGCGGTCGGCCCGGTAGGGGACCGTGAGCGAGACGCTGTCGCCGGGCCTCGACAACGCGCTCGTGTCGGCCGTCACGGTGCCCGCCAGCGCGCCGTTCAGGTTCGGGACTGGGGCCGATGCGGCAGCCGGCTGTGTATCGAGCGTGACCGGCAGCCGGCTCGTCACGCCGACGCGTTTATCGGTGAAGCTCTGGATGACGCCGTCGTTGGTGGGGTCGAGCTGGACCTCCGCGAGGAGGATGGCGTTGGGCAGGGAGGGGGAAAGATAGCCGTTTTGCAAAACGGCGGCTTCGTCCACGTAGTCGCTCGTCGTGTTACCGGTGAGCGGATACGCGAGGTAAAGGCCGTACGGATTGCCGAAGTTGCTCGCCGGTCCCATCATGTTGCCGCTCGTGCCGGGAAAGATCAGGAAGTCGCCGTTCTCGTCGAAACCGGCGCCCGACGCGACGATCAACGCATTGCCCTGCAACGTGACGACCAGGCCGCTCAGCACGCCCGGCGTGTAGAGATACCGGTTCTGGTACTTGATCCAATTCGAAAAATAGTTCTGCTCGACGGTCATGTTCTGTGCCGTCAGGAACATGCCGTCGTGATAGTTCAGGCGTACCGCGACATCGGATGGAATCGGCGTGGTGTCGCTCATCGGCTCGTGTCCCTGGCTAGTTGCTTGTCGATTTGCCGCTCAGCCCGAGCAGCGTGTTGTTGCCGAGCGTGGCGGAACTGCAGAGCGGCGTGTGCGTCACCGGAAGCTGCATGCTCGGCAGGATGCCGATCGTGAAGCGCGTGGCAGCCGGCTTGATGACGGCGAGCAGCTGCTGCAGGTTCTTCTGCAGCGTCAGGATTTCCTGCACGTTGTCTCGCGTCAGGATGAAGTCCGGGTTGGCGGCATTGGGCAGCGTGATCAACACGTCGAAGCGCCACGGGAAATAGCCGGACACCACCGGTTGGCCACTTTGATACTGTTCGTGCAGGATGAACGCGCTGGCGACTTTGTCACTGACGCCGATGCAGGGCGGCGTCGGGTTGCTGACCGTCACCGTCATCGAGCCCGTGATCGGAACGGTGCTCGCCTTTTGGCCACGCTGCGGCGGCTGATACGCAATGCCCGTGATTTGCCTCGGCAGATCGAAGAGCAGATTGATGAGAAAGTTCAAGCCTTGCGGTGTGCCGCGCAGCCGGTAGAGCGCGAGTACTTGCGCGATGACCATGCGCTTCTTGTCGATGCTCCATTGACTGTCCGGCGTCAGGTTCACCCATCCGCCGAGCCAATCGAGCAGGCCGTCGAGCCACGCTTGCGTCGCGCTCTTGGGCGTCGCGCTCGCTTGCGGGCTGCCCGAGAACTTCGTGGTGGGATTCACCGGCACGGGCACGCCGATATAACTGTCGAGATCGGCGAGGATCTGCGTTTCCTTGTCCGGCTCCAAGCCCGAGATCGGCGGAATGAACTCGGTGTTGCTCGGCTCGAACAGGAACGAGAGGCGCGGATAGAAGAGGTTGCCGATGACGCCGGCCGCGAGCAGCGCCTGAATGCCGCGTCGCCCGTTCAGCGCATCGTCGTCGCTCGTCAGGAGCTTCTCGAAGATGTTCAGATAGTTGCCGACGAATGCCGAATCCGGCCCGCTGTAGACAGCCGGCAGGTAGCGCAGATAGCTCGAAGGCTTGGGCGTCGTCGGCGTGCTCATGCGGCTCCGTTCGTGGCGGTGATGTCGAGGCATCGCAACTGCGGCAGCCCCACGTAACGCATCGCGGTGCGGCCGTTCGGCAGCGCCGCGAGCAGCGTATTGGCGCCGAGCTGCGCCATCTCGGCCAGCACGATGGTCGGGACGTACGTGTACTCGAAGCGCTCCAGCGCGGCGACACCCGGCACGCTCAGCACGATATGCATGAGATCGTCGGCGTTGGGCGCCTCCCCGTAGCGCCAGCCTTGACCACCGGGCCCCGCCGCAGGCAACAGGTACCCGTAGAGCGCCGTGACGAGCGCGTCGACTGTGACGGACATCGACGTGTTCGGGCTACACCGTATCGTCATCGTCAGGTCGATCGCGGTCAGTTGCGCAGGCTCCACACGCACCGCACTGCCGGCGATCACGCGTGATTGCAGATAGAAACGCACTTGGCGCAGCAGCGTCGCTTCCTGTTCGCTCTGGTTCTGCGGCTGCAAGAGCAGAAGGCGGCGCATCGTGCCGACGGAATTCGTGACCTGCTGGCGGTTCGGGTACGGCGGGTACTGATATTGCCAAGGTGCGTTGCTGAGGATGTATGCGATGCTGGCTTCCCCGCGCATCTGGGCATCGGCGCGCTGCACGTACAGCGGCTCGGGCACCGGTGTCGACGAAGATGTCTGCTGTTGCTTTTGCCGCTCGTACTGAGCTTCGATCATCGCGTTGGCTTGCATGGCCACTGCCTCGACATTGGCGAGCGTCAAGGCAAGATACGGCTGCTCCAGGTACAGCAGCACCGCGCGCTGCAAGTCGGCCTTGGTCGTCGGCGCGCCTTGCTCGATTTCGGCGAGCACGGCGCGCAGCGCGAGAAAGGCGAAATCGTAGTTCGTCACGGCGGCATCGCTATAGGCCGTCCGGTTGCTGCTGAACGCGAGGCCGAGCACCCAGCGCAGGAAGTTCAGGTCGGTCAGCGTCGGGATCTGGTTGGCCTGATAGTGCAGCGACTCGTCGATCCAGGCGAGCAGCTGGAGTAGCGTGATGCCAGGGTCGGTGGCGTTGTAGTCGGTCCAGAGATTCGTGTACTGCGGGATGCGCCGAATCAGGCCGGCGACGATCTCGTCGTAGGTCGTCGTATCGAGATCGGGCAATTCGAACGTCATGGCGCCGCCTCCGGATAGAGCAGCAGCGACATCTGTCCGGCCACCGGCAATTGCAGCGGCAACAGCGCGACATTGCCGTTTTGCGTGCCGTTCAGCGAAAGCGAGCTCACGGCCTGGACTTGCGGCAGATCGCGCAGGAACCGGCTAACGGTCATCGCCAGAACCGGCTGTCCGAAAGGCCAGCCGTCGCCGCCTGGGCCGCCGAACACCGGCTGAAAGAACGCCTCCAGTTGCGCAACGAGATCTTCCTCGAGCGCGTTGATCCGATCGGGAGCGCAAGCGACGGTCAACTGCGCCGTCACATCGATCGGGACGAAATCGGGGGCGACGGTCGCGACACGCGGCGCGAGCGGCGCAAGGCACCTGGCGCACACGGCATCGCGCACGCGGGTCAGGACCTCGGGCGTCGTGTAGGGAACGGGCACGGTACTCTTCGCGAGCAGGGCGATGCAGATCGTCTGCCCGGGCGTTTCGATGGCGCGTGCTCGAGCAACCTGCTGACTTGCCTCGGCCGCGAGCGCACTGAAGTCGCCGATATCGACGGCATAGCCGTTCGACTTCACGAGCGCGGGGCTCGTGACGGCAATGCTCTCGGCCGTATCGCCGCCCACGCCGCCGAGCGCCGGCGCCGGATTCGTCACCGCCTCGATGTTCGTGATGCCGGGCCGCAACAGCGTCAGCCGGCCGGCCCCGACGTTGCCGGCCAGCCCCTGCGTGTAGTCGTAGTACGCGGCGACGATGTTGTTGTAGCCGACCATCGGAATCATGCCGTTGTAACCATCGCCGAAGGTCACGAGGCCGTTCTCGCAATCGAGCGTATAGACGCGGTCGGTCGGGCCGCAGAGCGAGAAGGTGTCGACCTGACGCCATCGTATGCCGATTCCCTCCGAACCCGTAGACGCTTCCGCGAGCGGCACGGCATCGAGCGCCGCGAGCGTATCGGCTTCGAGGGGCACGTTCTCGATCACGCGCAAATCGACGTCGGGCAGGGCAGGCGTGCGGGAGAGCGTGAAGGACTGACTCGGCTGGCCATTGCTGGAGCCGAGCACTTCGTCGTTCACGGTGGTGACGTTGCGGCCCATCACCGTGTTCGGGTAAAGGCCAAGGAGACGGATCGTGCGGTTCACGTGTGCGTTGTCGATGCGGAACCAGTAGCCCGTCTCCGAGTAGAGCGAAGCCGCTCGCATCGTGGCGGGCACGATGAAGCTGACGATGCCGGAACGGGCGAGCCCGTGCGTGCCATCGTCGACGGAAAGCGGCTGCCAGTTCCCGCCATCGTAGTATTGCCAGTCGAGCTTGCCGCCCGGCGCCGCCTCTTCCTGCTGCAGGTAGAAATACAAGGCGATTCGGTTGCCGGGCGCATGGGCACCGAAGCCGTCCGGGGCGAACGCGAAATAAAAGCCGGTCAGGACCGCATCGACGGGCTGGTACGGCAGATAGAGAAAACGGCTCAACTCGAACGCGTTGTAAGTCCAGTAGCGGGTCGGCCGCGCCGCGTAGCTGTAGGCGATTTGCAGCGACCGGATATAGGGCGGATAAAACTGGGCCTCGTTGAAGTGATACGAGAAGTTCACGCCTTCGACGTCGTTCAGGTAGGTGATGACCTGCTGCTTTTGCTCGGGGTGCAGGATCGCGTCGGGAATACCGTCGATCGTCTCGGCCACGCTCGTCGTCACGAAGCCGCCCGACTGGCCGTAGCCGCCCTCGGCGATCATCGCGCGAATCCAGAGCCCCGTGGCACCCGCGATGGTCGTCTCCGCCATGACGGGGCACTCGAACTGAATCCAGGTGGGCCCGTCGGCCGCATTGCCTTGGAGGTTGTGCGTCGTATCGACGAATTGATACCGGCTGGCCTGCGCAAGCGTTTCGTTGAACGACTGCCACCCCTTGCCATCCCAGAACTGCCAGTAGAGGACGACCGGATATTGCACGGCCACGGGCACGAGATCGAACACGAGGGATACGCGTGCGCCCGGCCGCGAGAACACGCTGTCGCTGCGGACGTAGAAGGCGTCGTTCGTTTGCGGGGTTTCCCCGAACGGATAAGCGCCATTCGCGATGTCGAGCAGGACGACGTTGAACGCAGCCTGCTGCGGCTGAATGCCTTCGCCACGCGTGGTGCACTGCAGCCCCGTGATGACGGGCAATTGCTCGACGAGGGAGGACAGCACCTTCACCTGCGGGCTCGGCTTCGAGAGCAACCAGTACGCCGGCGCCTGATCGGAGGCGCCCTCGGTCGGGGCCGTGAAGGCCGCGCCCGGATCTTCCTGTGCGTAGATGGCCTGGACGAGCGAGTCGATCGTCTGCGGCGGCGCAACGGGCATTTGCTGGAACGTGATGTCGAGCTGCCGCGCGTCGTCCGAGGGCGTCAGTTGCACGGCGAGCGGGCGCAGGGCACCGTCGAACCATTGCCCGAAATACTCGCTGTATAGCTGCTTGCCGTAGAGCGTGATTCGCAGGTATTGCAGCGCCGGATCGGGCTTGAAGAGCTCGGCGTCGCCCATCATGAACCAATGGCCGAGTGGCTGCTCCGACGGGTCCACCATCCCGTCGGCGACGAAGACCGGCACGCTCGCCGTGGCCGGCGCACCAGCCGCTGCCGGCCCCAGCACAGGCATCGCGTCGATGTATTGATCCTGCGCCGGCACGATCGTCATGGCCGCAGCGAGTTGAGCCGGCAGGACGAGCAAGTCGGCCTGCGTCTGGAAGCGGATGTCCTGCGCCGCTTCGTCGAGCACCGCGCTCTGTGCCGGCACGAGCTGCGGCGGCTCGCCCGCCGCGAGCGTGAAGCGAAGCGGCGCCTGCGCGGCGAGCGGCGGCCGCAGCGGTATCGCGAGGAACTGGAAGAACGCTTGCCGCCGCTGATAGGGAATCTGGTTTTCGATGCCGGCCGTGTAGCCGGCCATTTGCGCGAACAGTTTCAGGAGCACGAGGCCCGGGTCCTGATCGATCGCGGCGGCGGCCGCCGCCGGGTCTTGCTCGGCGACGGGCTGGTTCAGCACGGCCGGCCAGTAGGCGGCCCAATCAGGCGTGTAGGTCTGGGCGAGCGTGAGCGCCTGCTGATAGAAGTCGTCAGCGGTGCGGAAGTCGAGGATCGGCTCGGCCGGGTTCGTTCCGGACGGCTGCACGGGTGCCATGTGACTTAAGCGCGAACGCCTTCCCGCGCGGTCGCGGAAGGCACCTCGCGCAGCTCTTCGCGCATTTCCTCGAGTAGCTGGATCGCGCCGCTCAGGCGCAGCAACGTATGCTGCAACTCGCGCTGCTGCGCGTCGAGTCGTTGCAGCTGCATCTGCCCGGCCTCGTAATTGGCCTTGAGTTCGGCAAGCCTCGCGACGAGCATCGCTTCGTTCATCTTCGGTTCCTTGCTTACTTGAGAAAGAAGGGGTAGACGAGGTTGTCCGGCTGATTGCGCTCGCGGATGACGTAGTCGACCGTGACGACGAGACACTGCCGCTCCCGAGGCGCAATCGCAGCGCCGACGGTGATGAGCTGGATGCGCGGCTCCCAACGATTCAGCGCCTGGGTCACATAGAGCTGAGCGAGGCTCACGGCCGTCGCATTGCCGGCAGCGAAGACGAGCTCGTTGATCCGGCAACCGAACTCCGGCAACATCACGCGCTCGCCCGGCGCGGTCTGCAGGATGAGCCGCACGGCCTGGCGGATGTTTTCCGCGTCGGCCGAGAGCAGCACGCGGCCGGCTCGCGCGGTGACGGGAAAGGACCAGCCCTCGCCGAGAAAATCACTCGTATTCGTGAGCCGGCTCGACGCCGAGCCGCTCATTGTCGTCGTCGCCATCGTCGCTATCCGATCGTGACGTTGGCGAGGCCGATCACCTGCACCGTCGGCGGTGGTGCCTGCGGGCCGCCAGGCGGAATGTCGTGGCAGGTTTCGCAGATATCGTTCATGCGCGCCGCGCCACGGCCGTTGATGCGTACCGTCAGGCTGCCGAACACGACGCGCCCGAGGTTGGTCGGCGGTATCTGGAAGGTGCCCGTCGTTGGGATGTGCGGCGGCACGTTCTGGCCCATCGAGCCGACCGTCGCGGCGGGCCGCCCGTTGATGCGCACGTTCAGGCTCGTGTTCATCGTGATGCGGCCGTTGAACGGAAACGGCTGCGGCGTCGGCACCGGGCCGCCCGGGCTCGGCACCAGCACGATATGAATGTCTGCGGCGTTGACGATGCTGTCGCCCTGTTTGGCTGCGGGTTGCCCCATCCCCCCTCCGTTTCGTTCAGTTCAAGTCGATCATCGTGGCCGAAAGCTTCAGGCTCTGGCCGCCTTGCACCTGCATCGCGGCGCCCGACAGCGAGGCCTTGACGCTGCCCGACGTGTTTTGCACGATCACCTGCGCGCCGCGGATCGTGAGCTTGCCCTTCGCCTCGATGTCGAGGTCGCCTTCGCTGCTGATCGAAATCTTGTTGCTCGCGGTGTCGATCTGGATGCGGTTCCGGTGGTTGTCGACGATCACAATGCCGCCTTTGCCCTGTTGCGAATCGTCGAACATGATCGTCTTGCCGCTCTTCGTCTTGATGACGCGCACGTCCTGCTGCTGCGCTTTGTCCACGGGCGGTTTTTGCGCTCCGTTCCAGAGAAAGCCGAGCACATAGGCTCGGCTCGCGTCGCCGTCGGCAAACGCGAGCAGGGCGGAGTCGCCGACTTGCGGCAGAAAGAACGCGCCATAGGCGGGGCCCGCGAAGAAGCTCATCACCTGCAGCCAGTCCGATTCGATCTGCGCCCCCTTCAGGACGAACTTCACCTTGACCCGGCCGAGGCCCGCCGGATCTTCCGTGCCGCTGACGGTGCCGAGCGTCACGCCGAGCGCCAGACTGTCGAGCGAGAAGGCTTCGGCCGGATTCATATCCCGGTCCTCCTGAGCTTGAGTTCGGTACGGTAGCCCTCGTCGAGGTCGAAGCTGTGCGTGCTCGACGTGACGTAATAGATGCCGTTGAAGCGCTGGCTCAGGCCTGTCAGCTTCACGTTCGCGCCGGCGACGAGGTTCGGGTCGCCGAGCACGCTCGTGCTGCCCTCGATGAATTGGCCCAGGTTGCGCTGGTACTGCGCGGCAGAAACCTTCTGCAACGCTTCGGGCGTGCTGATGTTCGGCCGCTCGTAGCGGACCGAAGAATCGGGGAAATTCTGTGTCAGCTCGTAGCCCGTCTCCTTGCCACCCATCTTGTCCTGCGCCGTGCCGGACGAGGTGAGGGCGGTGAGCACCTTGTTCGACGCGACGTCGTAACCGGTCACGGTGACTTGCTTGCCGAGCGTCGGCACGCGCATCGCGAGTTGCACGTCGCTCGCATCGAGCGGGAAGTTGAGCGTTCTTTGCGGGCTCGCGCCCTCGGCGGACGGCCGAAAGACGAGCGTCGTGCCGTCCATCAGCAGTTCGTAATTGATCTGGGCGCAGCGCAGCATCAGGAAGTCGTAGTCGGTCAGATTGTTTTGCAGCACGTAATCGTTGATGACGCCCGTGTTGCCCGAGAGCTTCACCGACAGCCCCGCGTTGCGCGCGACTTCGGCGACGATGGCGCTGTCCGACAGCTTTTGATAGGTCCGCGTCCGCGTGCCGAATTTGAGCCAGTACATCCGGTCGAAGCCGCGAATCGTGGCCGTCGAGTAGGCGGAGAAATGCGGTTCGATCGCCGTGATTTCCCCGTTGACGAGCTGGGTGAGTTCGTCGATGCCGAGAAACACGGCGACTTCGTCGCCCGGCTTGAAGATGTCGAGATTGACGTCCTGCCAGGCGCCCACGGCCGAGACGATGTTCAGCTTGAAGCTGAACATCGTCGGCACGTTGATCTCGTTTTCGACGTCCACGCGCTGGATCGCCGCGATCACCGAGGTCGGCAGCGCCTGCCGGTTCTTCAGGATGCGAAAGCCGCCGGTTTGCACGCTAGACATTGCCGACCTCGTTGAAGGTTTCGCCGTGCGTGTCGATGATGACGAGCGTCCTGCCGACGTCCTCGCGCGTCGGGAAGTCGAGCACGTTGTAGATGCCGTTCGTCTGCGCGATGAGGCGCCATTGATCCGGACTCCCGAGCGTTTTCTGGGCGATCATGTAAAGGCGGTCGTTCTCGCGTACCAGCCAGAGCTGGCGGCAGTTGAATTTGCCCTGGTCGTGCTGGTCCTCCTCGGGCGTCAACACGCGCTTGAACGTCACCGACAGCTCGGCGCGCACGGGGATACCCGAGCGCAGGAACATCGTGAACTTCTGGTCGAGCTTGCTGATCATGCCCGTGAAGAGCGGCCCGGCCCAGGTGAAGACGACGACGGGCGGCTCGCGGCGGTCGGCCGTGCCGACGGTCGGCTGCGTGAGCGCGGCGATCTTGTCGGTCTTCGTGCGCACGTCGATCTGTTGCTCGTAGGTGTCGAAAAAGAGCGAGACGGTCAGGTCGTCGTCCTCGACGCGCTGGAACTGGATGTTCGAGCCTTGCCCGAGCAGCACGACCGTCTTGTTCAACGACAGCTCGGTCGGGTTGTACATGACGGGAATCTGCTCGCCCGTTTTCTGCACGACGATTTTGGCCATTTCGAGCATCAGCGCGCTCCCTTGCGGTAGCGCTCGACGCTCGCACGCACTTCGAGCGTCGCATGGATTTGACGCGCGAGCGATTGCACGAGCTTCGGCGAAAGCAGCGCGTCGGCGACGGCCGTGCGCAGCTGCTGCTGGCTCTGTCGCTGCTGGAGGATTTCTCGAACGACCTTGGTCTGCACGGTATGTTCGATCCGTTCGATCTCGCGCTCGACACTGACTCGACGCGCGTGCGCCGACTGCCGATAAGCGAGCGAGGGCAGGGCGGGAACGTCCGCGCCGTAGCGGCCGAGCTGCACGACGGTCATGCGCACCGGTGCGGCGGCGGCCGAAACCGGGCGCGCGCCCTTGAGCTGCCGGAGCACGCGCCGCGTGGCGCGCCAATCCTCGACGAACGGCCGCATCCACAACGGCTGATCGAGGTTCGTGCCGGTGCCGGCACGCTCCCCGAGCATGGCGATCAGCGTCTGCATGACGTGCTTTTCGGCGGCGCGCGGCACGTCGCGTGGCGAGGCGGATGCTTCGTTGCGCATGCGTGGGATGGCGCGTTGCCGCCTGTCGCGCCGCTCATGCCGCTCGCGTTGCTCAATGCGCAACATGAGACGGTGCATGAACTGCTGCAGCACATGGCGCTGATGAAAATGCAGCGTGACGGAGCGGTGCACATGGAGCGGCGCGGTTGGGCGCACGGCCGACAGGAACGCGAACGGCAATGCGTCGTTGGCTACGGCGCCACCGATGCGCGAGCCGACCAGCGCCAATCCGCGGCCCGCCATGCGCTGCGTGCCGACTGCGCACGACAGCCGCATGCCGGGGCGATCGCCGAGGAGGGCGGGACGAGGCAAGCCCACTCGCATCAAAACGCCCCTCCGTTGGCGCGCTTCCAGATCCCCTCATGGGCGAGCGTGAAGCTCTGCGTGGCAACCAGGTTCTGGCTGGCGTCGAGGCTCGGGCCCACCCACGCGACCGGCCAGGCGTTATAGAAGTTCCAGGTCGAGGTAATGTTGCCCTGGTCGTCGAGCAGATAGATCGAGCCGTTTTGCCGCTTGACCGCGCCGTTCATCGCCGACTGGTACCAGAGCCACATCGAATCGTGCGACGTGATGCCGGCCTTCAAGACGAGATCGGTGTAGGTCACCTGACCAGGCAGCTTGTATTCGACGTCGTTGACGCCGCCCTGGCGTATCGTGAGCACCTCGTTCTTCGATTCCAGCCCCTCGACCGACGTGAACCCGCCGACGAGGAGGCCCTGCACCTCGACGCAGAAGTTGTACGACATGAACGGATTGACCGGCGAACTCGTCCTCGCCGAGCCGCCGCGACCGGCGCGCATATCAGGCTCCCAGGTGAAGGCTCTTCGGCCGCTCGTCGCTGTTCATCGTCTGGTTGATCTTGCTGATCTCGTCGCACCAGCGGCGACGTTCGGCGTGCTCCATGGCGAGAATCTCCCCGTAGGACCAGTGAAAGTGATAGGCGATGAACGCAATCTCTTCGTAGAGCTGATCCGGTACTACAGGGAGGCGAGCTTTCCCGCCGCCAGGGCTCCCGGCAGGGCCACGACGTTGTCGTCGCCGTCGCCGTCGACCTGGTTGATCTCGTTGTACAGGTTCTGCAGATAGGCGAAATCGGCCGTGAAGAGATCCTCGATCACCTTGGTGTTGACCATCTCGAGCGTGCCTAGCTGCACGATCACGCGGGACAGCACGATCACCGGCAGATAGCCCGGGTTGCCCTGCACGCGATGGTCCTTCAGCGGAAGGATTTCGTCGCCGGCCGTGGCGAGGCGCATCCGGCCGCCCCTGTGCAAGGTGCCCTCGGCGTCGCGAAAGCCGATCGGAAGAGTGAATTCGAATTCGGTACTGATGGCGTTCATGGCGGACTCTGGTTAGGACACGCGGTTCATGTATTCGATCGTCAACTCAAATGTTTCGACCATCACGTCGCTCGTGCTCGCATTGAGCCCGGTGCTCTCGTACTTGCTCGGCCACGCGTTGATGACGTTCCAGCGCGCTTTCGCCGCGCCGCTCGGGTCGAGCAGGATCAGCGAGACGTTCTTCTGCGCTCCCTTGGCTGTCGAGCCTTGCTGAGAGACGAACAGGTACCAGTTGTAGAGATCCATCGAATCGGTCAGGCCTTTCTTGAGCGTGAGCTTGCCGTAGCTCGTCAGGCCCGAGAACGAGCGTTTGTAGACCGGGTCGGTGCCTTCCCTGTATTCGACGGTTTCGACGGTACTGTCCGGTATCGTCGCCTCGGAAAACGACGCCACCTGAATGCCGGCGATCTCCACCTGAAAGCGAAAGCCGCGGTACGGGTTGGTAAGCTGTGTCGCCATGGTCTCGTTCCCTGTTCAAGCGCGGCAGTCAGGAGCCGGAATCCGGGCCGGCGACTTTCTGCGTCAGGCGGATGATGACGAACTCGGCCGGATACACGGGGGCCAGCCCCACGTCGATGTAGAGTTGCCCGAGCGCGCGCGTCTCGGGCGGGTTGTTCGAGGCGTCGCAGGTCACGAAGAATGCCTCCGCCGCCGTCGAGCCGAACAGCCCGCCCGCCTGCCAAAGCGTGGTCAGAAAGGCCGTGATGTCACGCGTCACCGCGGCCCACGTCTGCTGATCGTTCGGCTCGAACACCACCCATTGGAGACTCTGCTTGAGGCTCTGCTCGACGTAGATGAACAGGCGCCGCACGCTCACGTAGGTCCATTCGCTGCCCTGCGCGGCCAGCGTGCGCGCGCCCCAGATGACGTTGCCGTAGCCGATGAAGTTGCGGATCGCGTTGATGCCGTCGGGATTGAGTATGTCCTGGTCCGCGTCGGAGAGGGGAGTCTGCACCGCCACGACCGAGGCCAGCATTCCATCGTTGACGCCGGCCGGCGATTTCCAGACGCCGACGTTCGAATCCGTATAGGCGTAGCGGCCCAGCGACGGGCCGGACGGCGGGATCGGCACGTTCGTGCCCGTGATCGGATTGTTGATCCAGACCCAGGGGTAATAGAGCGCGCCATAGGTCGAGGTGATCGCCGGCGCGGGCGTGCTGCCGCTGTTGGCCGACCCGCCGTCCTTGAAAGTCGTCACTTCCTGAACGGTCTGATTGAACGGCGGATCGCAGACATAGAAGAGATTGCGCATCGGCACACTGGCGCAGAAGAGCAGGGCGCTATTGATAGCCGTCGCCTGCAGCAACGGGCTCAGCGTGCCGTTCGTATCGGTGATGTTGACGGTGTCGGGCATCGCGAGCAGGCTGATGCCCTGCACGGTGAGGAGCGTCTTGGTAGCGGCGTCGAAATTCCAGGTCACCGACGTGCCGCTCGTGAGCGACACGGCGGCGTTCGGCGGCCGCGAATTGGCGTTCTGGGGTACCGAGCAGCGCACGAACATCGAATTCGTGTTGATCGCCGACGGCAGGGCCGTGCTCATGTTCGACGCGGTGTAGCCGTTGAAACTTTCGAGCACGTAGTACGCCTTGCCGTTGATCTGCTGCGGCTGCAAGTTGTTTTGCAAGATGTAGGCTTGCAGCGTCGCGACGGTCGAGGTGGAGTTGACCCCGCTGAGCTTCGCCGGATCGACGACGACACTCAGATTGAAGACTTGCGAGACTTCGTTGTCAGGGCCGCTCGCGTTGCTGATCGTGAAGGCGAGCGTGTTGCCCCACGTGCCGGGCGTCACGGCGGTGATCGTGATCGAGCCGGATGTGGCCGTGGCGGCCTTGCCGTTCGTGTTCGAAGGCGCAACGTTCACGACGTAGCAGACCATGCCGCCTTCGCTGAAGAATTCGTACACGGCCCACGACGCCATGCCGTTCCAGACCAAAGCGCCGAACTGCCGCACATAGGCGTTCCAGCTCGTGATGAGCGTCGGCAGCTGGGTGGGGCCGAATTCGGTGACCCCGATGAACACCGCCGTCGAGGTCGACGCGCCCTGGATGGTGCGAGCGCTCGGCACTTCCTCGATGTAGATGCCGGGATGCTTGTAGGTGGTCGCCAAGGTCGTGTCCCCAACGGTTAGTCCAAGTCCAATTCGATATTGACGAGCTGCGTGGTTCCTGCTTCCAGCACGAGCTGCGTTTGCGCGGTCGCGTAGTCGGTCTTGCTGAACGTCAACGTCACCTCCGTGCGTGGCGCGAGCCTGCCGCGTGGCGCGAGCGCATAGCGTCCGTTGTACTGCCCGAAATCGGAGGTCCGCGTCGTAGCCTGGCGAGGATCACCACGCCAGTTTTGATAGCTCGCCTGAACCGTCACCCCGGCCAGCGGCGCGTGCGTCGCGGCCGACACCACTTGTCCTCGAATCAGCGTGGTGCCTGCGGGGAACGGATACAGCGGGCTCGGTTCGAGCACGCAAGGCACGATCGCTTCGGCGAGCGGCAGGGAGAGCGGCACCTTGAAATCGACCTCCCGAGGAAAAAACGGCAGCGCGATCGTCGTGAGCCGGTAGTCGCCGTCAGCGAGCTCGCTGAACGCGTAAAAGCCTTGCGGTTTCGCCTGAGGCCGGTACGGCTCCTGATTGAGAAGAAAGCGCGGATGGACGTCCTCCGCGGGCGCCTGGCTGAATCCGTCGATCAGTTGCACGACCGCACAAAGCCTCATGGCATGTCCCGATAGGTGGAGTGCGTTTGCGTAATCATGTCGGTTCGCATGGCAAACGCCGCCGGAATGCGCACGGGCGACACCGTGTACAGCTTCGTCAGCTTGTACGTCTTGTTCGGGAAGCCGGCCCAGATGTTGCGCAACCGCTCGCTCGTGTCGTACTCCGGCACGATCTGGATTGCGTCGTTGCCGCTTGTCTTGAGTACGGGGCTCAGCCATTCACCCGAGATGGCGCCCACGTCGTGAAAGAGCTGGATCAGCTTGTCCACGAGCACGAGCTCCAGCTCGGCGGATCGCGCATACGGCACCATCAGATAGATCAGATCGACCACGAGAGGCGGCGGCACGACGACTAGCGCGGTGCCCTCTAGATGGGTGGCCGCGCGACGCGTCAGGGCGGGTGGCGAATTGCGCAGATACGGGTTGATTTCGGTCTGGTAAAGATAGAGCGAGAGCTTCGTTTCGTCCTGACTCTCTATCTCGCCCGGCGAATCGAACACGACGGCCGACTCCGGCTCGAGCTCGGGGATGTGATGCCGGATCATCCGGCGCAGCGACTCGCTGACCGCGCGCAGGACCTGGCCGCCGTCGATGTCGGGTTGACTCATCAGAGCGTGAACACGGTGTCGGTTTGACTGACGATCTGCGGCTGCCGGTTGTTGACCTGCGCCAGCACGGAAATGTCGCTGTTGCAGGTCGTTCTCAGATAGATGTAGTTCAGATCGTGCGGCACCCAGGTGATATAGGCGTTCAGAAAGAACTCGAGTGTTTGCGACCCATTGATGCTCGCACCGCTCCCGGATGGCTGCGACGTGACGAAAGACAGGGTATCCACGCCATAGGAAACCAAGGTGAGCGGGATCTGCCCTTGCTGACTCGCGAGCGTGACGCCGTTCGATTCGGCGAAGTCCGGGCCGAGCGACCAGTTGACCTTGCCGAGCCCCCGCTTCGCGCTGACGATCACGTCGATCTGGTTGCCCGGCCGCGCGCCCTTGACCGTGAAGCTGACGGGACGATAGTTGAGTTCGTGCTCGTTGAGCACGGCGCTGATGCGGCCGTTGCGCCACTGCACGGCGCCTTGCGAGCCGATCGTCGCCAGCACGACGGCCTCGTTGTTGAGCGTGCAATAGCCTTGCACGTAGTCGACACCGGGGCGTACGCGCAGGAACAGCGTCAGCGTGAACGAATAGCCGGCCTGCGTGCTCGTTTGAACGGCGGAGCCGGTGCGGATCGTCATCACGGCATTGTTGAATTCGATTTGCCGAATGCATGAATCGCCCGTGGTGCTCGATGGCGTGACGTTGTACGAGAAGCCCACGCTGTCGCCCGAGCGTGCGCCTAGCGACCACGAGACACCAACCGTCGTGAAGGTGAAGTTGAGGTTGCTGTTCGCCGCCACGTTCGCGAATTGCAGGGTGACCGGAAGCAGCTTCCAGATCTCGGTCTCGCCGCCCACTTGTGCGCCAACTTGTGCGCCCGAGTTTGACGCGGCAACGGGGTTCGGCAATGCGGCTGGCGCGGCGGGGCCTTCCTGCGCCGAAGGCGATTCGGTAGTCATCTGCGTCCCTTTGAGGGTGGGCGATCGGGTCAGCCGAGCTCGATCGCGAACGAGCTCATCCCGATCACCGTGCTGCGATCGTTGTTCGATTCCAACGTGACGCTTGCGCCTGGCGGCAGATCGACGCGACCGCGGACACTAGGTTGGTCGGTGCGCAGGTAGAGGGAGACTTGAATCTCTTGCGCATCGTTGTACGTCTGGAAATACATTTCGCGCGCATTGATGAGGAAATTGCTCACGTAGAGCACCGGGTCGATCCGGCTCGCGACGGAGAGCCCCACGAGATGGTCTCCCTCGCTGCCGTCGCTCCACATCGCCTCCTGGTCGGCCTGCAAGGTCAGGAACGCCTTGCTGTTGGCGCGCAGGTTGGCGAACGTGAGCGTCAGAGGCTTGAGCGTCCGGACCTCGCGAAAGATCCGCTCATTGAGCGCATGGCTCGCGTTCGCGATCAGATGCGCGTCGAGGAACTGCTGGTCGTCGCTCGAGAGCGCGTCGCGCTCCTTCTTGATGGACTGCATGACCGCCTCGACGTCCACGCCAAGAATTGGCGGCGGCGGCGGGGCATTGGCGGTCACGGGCGATGCCGCAATCTGGGCATCGCCGTTTCTGGCGTCCTTGGCAAAGCGATCGTCCTTGGGTGTCATGCCTGCTCCGATCAGCTCGGAAACGGGATCGAGAAATCGCCGACGGCGATGTTGCCGGAACTGGAGTAACCGATGAATTGGTATCGCAATCTGACCTGGACCCCACTGAACGGGAAATTGCCCGTGAGCGCCGACCCGCCGGGCTTGATCGGCACGACTAGTTTCACGGATTGAGGATTGCCCGACTGATTTTGTCCGGCCAGCATGGAAATCGATTGCGGCTTGACCTCAAGGGAAACGAGCGGCGCGCTGGGCTCCGGGGGGTACGGCGACTGGATCTGAATAGACTGGTTGTGCAACAGGGAAATTAAGTTGTCGCCGGACAAATTCAACTGCGCATTTAACGTGTCGTTCTCGTTGTCGGCCGTGAAAGTGAACGCAATGGTATATTCCATAGCTAGCCTCCGCAGTGCTCTCGGTCGGCCGGATTTCGCCGTTGGCGCGCATCCGGCCACATAAACGTGAAGCAAATATTGGAAACCAGGCGTTATTGCGGATTCCAGTAGAACGGCGTGAAGTTTTGATTGACGACCAAAGGCTGCGCATTGCCGACTTTAGCCGTAATTTGCACACCTGGGTCCGAACGCGAGCGAAGCGAGAACATCTGCGTATTGAGTTGTGCAACCAGATACAGATCCACCGAGAATTGCAGCGCGCTGCCGCCACCACCACTGCTCTGCGTGTTGACTTTCACTTCCCGCGCGTTGGCGTTGAAGCTGGTGAGCGGAAGATTGCCACCGCCGGATAGGCTAACTTGAACGCCGCCAGAGCTTTCGAAATTCGGACCGGTGCTAAACGCGACTTGCGGCGTCTGCTGTTGCAGTTCGATCCAGATCGTCTGGCCAGCCTGAGCATTGGTGACATTGAACGTCACATGTTGATACTTGACATCTTCATTAGCCATGATTGAAAAATCCCTTTCAATGAAACGGTTGAACATTACTCCATCGAGTGGATTCTCATGCTTCACTCACGCCTCAACCTGTCGCCTTATTTTTTTAGCGATTTTGCATGCGGCGCGAGGAGCAGCATGCCGCTGCTGATCAACGATATAAATAGATGATGAGGAATTCAAGTGCTTTTGACCTCACCATGATATTTTAATGTCGAGCATGACAGGTCATTCCAGGTCGGATATCGTGCCCGTCGTTTTTTATTTGTTGCGCATATCCGGGGAGCGTGGGAAAGCTGGACTGAAATGCACACCCGCGAAAAAGACGTAGATCTTGCGAAGGTTCCCCTCGTCGCCTGCGACGGGCGTTACGCCGTAAGCGGTGGAGCCTTGCGAAGCAGGGACCTCATGCACGCTATACAGCGTGAACGACTCGCCCGTTCGCTGGCGCAACAACTCCAGCAAACGCGCGGCCAGCGCCGGATTGTTCAGGTCCAGATAGCCGACCGGAGCGCAAAGCCGTTCCTCGACCAATTGCGTGCGCAATTGCTGGGCTTCGCTTGCGTTCAGTTGCAGTCCCGCAGCCTTGAAGACCGAGATCAGCAGACAGTTGTCGTCGGTACCGTCCGCATATCCGATCATGAACGCCTCGTCGGCGTGGATTCTGCGCGCCTCGGCAAGCACGCTTTCATGCAATTGTTCGGGGCCTATCCGCGCACCTTGGATCGCGACCTGATGCGTGAAAAAGGTCTTTTGTGCCGGATCGACGCCGAAATAGCTGCCGCTGAAACTTCCGGCTCCGCTAAACGGTATGGATAGCGCTTGGCTCAACCGCTGACGCTTTAAGCCCCCCAACATCGTGTTGTGCTTCTTGAAGTAGTTTTGGGATTCCATCTCGAACGCTTCATACCCGCTGCCATGGATGAACCTGCGTCCGTACTCCTCCTGCTCGGCCTTGGTGGCCTTGGGAAATCGATCGCGGATGGTGGCGAGTTTCGTCCCGCTCTTGTCTGAGCGCTCGTTGAACGTGCGATTGATGATGACGTTCGTCAAACCGGTGTGATCCTGCGATGCCTTGCCCCGCAACGCGTCGTGTGCGAGACGAGAGAGGTCTGTGCCGACAGTCAGGTTCTGAAAGTCCGTCAGAAACGAGACGTTGCGCTGAGGATGCCGGTTGTTCTGTGCATCGACGAGCAACTGCGCGAGGGCGTCGGCGCGCACGTCTTCCGCTTCTTCGTTGGTCAGCGGGCGCCCCTGCGCAGTTTGGATCTCTTCGATCATCCTGCTCAACACACCTCCGTAGTACTGCTCAAGTTCATCGGCGGCGTATTGCGCAAGCCGTTTGGCCAAGAGCGTGTATTCGGCGCCGTTGTCTCCGAACTCCAGAGGCTCTCCGGAAACCGGGCTCGGCCGCGCAGCGGCCGTCGCATCGATGAAGAGGTTCGGCTCAGGCGCGTAGGGCAGCAGCGGGTCCAGCCGCGCGTACATATCGCGAAACCGCATGTCCTTCGCGATGGTCTCGGAAAAACCGGCGAGCGCCTGATCTTCGATTTTCTTGCCGATCGCCCCCTTGTCGCTCTCGCTGACACGAGCCATCACGTCCTTGACGAGCTTCTCTTGCGGTTGCGGACGGTAGCCTCCGGCGATCATGAGCGGTCGATCCGGCGGCATCGGCTCGGTATCGTCATCCATCTGCTGCGCGCCGGACCCGATACCGGACAGCGTCTCGTCGAGGACATGGAAGATGTGCCGCCCCTCATCGGTTCCGGCCGCCCTTGAGCCGGTGTCGAAGTCCTGGATGGACACGTAGGGGTGGTAGCCTTGCGACGTGAAGTATCGCGTCAGATCGCGTGTTTCATCGCTGTGCAGGACCTGATTGCGCATGTCCCCGTAAGGGAAGTTGCCGCTGAATGTCGAGCGCACGATGGCGATCGCGAACGGCGTCCCGGCGATCAGTTGTCGCGCTTGGGCGATGGCTTTGTCGAGGTCGCCTTGCGCGGATTCCGGCGCGTTGATCCCGAACACCAAGGCGACACGGGCCACATCGCCGGGACTCAACCCTTCGGTGATCGCTTTGACGACGTCTGGAATCTTCTCCACCTCGCTATACGACAGAATCGCGTTCACGATGTAAGCGAGCTGGCCGAACTTCTCCGACGAGCGTTCCGCGAGCTCGGCGCTCGACGTGTTGTCCGGTTCAGTCTGGAGGAGGGCTTTGAAGGCGTCGAATTGCGCGTTGCCGAATGCTTGAACGACCCCGGGGCTGCATGCAGCCTGGTGCAGATTCTGCGGGATCGGCTGCTGAGCTGATACGCCAGCAGGCAATCGCTGCGCTCGTGTTCCCATGCGCTCAGCGTCTGCCTCCAGCGCCGGGCTCGCATTCAATCCCGTGCGGCCGACGAAGCGCTCGGGTTCGACTTCTCCGCGCTTTTGCTGCACGACGTGCCAGGCCTCGTGCGGCAAATGCCGTTCCTGGCCTGGCCCGAGGTAAATGTCGAGGCCCCGAGTGTAGGCTAGCGCGCGCAACGCAGCGGGCCTCGACGAGCGGTAATGGACGCTGACGTCGTGCATGGCCACGCTGGACAGGCGTTCGATTCCAGCCTTGAGCGGTTCAGGAAGTCCCGTGCCGGGGGATGGAACCGCTGGTGTAGGGGCATCGCCCGGTTCGTGGCTGGAGCCGAGGCTGCCTGGCAATGGGGACGATGGCTCGCGGCGCTGAATGACGCTGCTCGTGTAGCGGCCGCCGCCCATCGCCGTCAATCGACCGACCGCTTCCGGCGCCGCGGTGGTGGGCCGCTCCGGCGCTCGGGCAGCCGCGGCCTCATGAGAGCGCGTTGCGCCGGGGCGGCCGGGCTTCGCCAGAGGAGGGCTGCGATCGGTTGCCACGTCGGGGATGCCCTGTTCTCGTTCGTGGAGCGGGTGGCGAATCGCGTCGGCCGACTACAACCGTTGTTCATTATGCTCGGACGAGGGCGCTGCCGGCTGCTCCGCCGTCAAGCGGAGAATTTACTTTTGGGTAGCCGGTCTATCCAGCTGCCAAGATTGACAGGGCTGGTGCAACGCCTCGGTTTGTTTGGTCAATCTGAGTTACCGATGCCTCACGTTTTCGGTTCGATTGCGCAACCAGCGGTTGCACACAAGAAAATCCGGTCAAAGTGCTCATTGATTTCGAGATTTTTTACGCCCTGAGTCTCATCGCTTTGCTTAGCTTCGAAACCGCCGCGCCCCGTCGGCGGCCTGACCTCATCCCTGGGCGAAAACGAATTGTTCGGGGCCGACTGTTTAATGCCGATTCAGGGCAGTTTTTTACTCCGGGAAATATGCTATTTTCGTTGAGCGCGAGGTGAGGATCGGACATCTGGCCATACTCAGCATAGGCAAGGACGGTTCTGATAAGCGAGAATTAAAAACCTGCATTGCCAATAGCTTCGCGTCGCACGGCGTTCAGACAACGATAAGGATCGTGCAAATGACCCGTGAACCGCCCTGTCTCAAACCGCATAGACGCCATCGGATAAACGTTGCAGCAAGCCCGACTGATGCTCCGGTGGTAATACAGCAACGCAGCGACAATCACGTCACCGCGATGGCTGCTTATCACTACGCGTCCTCCCCGATACGGCGGGCAGCGCCGGATATCAATTCAACCGGCCTGCCGGACGATCTGAAATCCGGGATTGAAAACCTTTCCGGCTTGCCGATGGACAAGGTCAAAGTCCACTACAACTCCGCCAGACCGGCCCAAATGCGGGCGCTGGCGTATGCGCAGGGAGCCGATATCCATCTCGCCCCAGGACAGGAAAAGCATCTCCCGCACGAAGCCTGGCATCTGGTACAGCAGGCCAAGAGGAGGGTCAGGCCCACACTGCAGATGGGGGCGGGGACGCCAGTCAACGATGACAAGGGGCTGGAACATGAGGCCGATGTGATGGGGGCGAGAGCATCCCAGATGCGCAGCGATTCCGTGCCTTTGAATTTGCGCGCCTCTCATCCGCAAGGGCCAATGCCGGGCGGAGTGGTGCAGCGCGTGCTTGACGAAGACTTCGAGCACGGGGGGGAGGCAACGGAGGAGCAAACGGCGACGTGTAGAACCTTCGCCCAACAGGTGAGCGCTTTTGTCGATCGGGCTTACGACGAGCTGATGACGGGCCACGTAGGGGAATGGAAAGGCGCCCGGTGGGTGGCGTTCCTCGAGCTCCTCCAGAGAAATAGCCCGATGGCGTTGACCCACGCCGGAAACGCCATCGAAGAACGCGTCTACGTCCTCATGCGTGCAGCGAAGATGCCAGCGCCCTGGACTGAGCAGCACTCCGATGGCATGGGCGGCGCCTCGAAGCCGGACATCGTTATCAACCTTGCGGGAGGGACTGTTGAGGGGTTGGTCGACATTACCTCCGATCGCGGCCACATCCTCGGCAAGGCGGGCGGTTGGACAACGAGCAAGCGCTATGTCTACGTGGCGGAGGCGTACTATCCATCGATCCGGGCGGAGCACCTGCCGATCATCCGCGCAGCCGTGGAAGCGAACGGAATGGACGCGGACCGGGTTAGATTACTGATCGAGGCCGCCGACGCCGAACGCGCGGACAAGCAACGCAAAAAGCAGGATGCCGCTACCAAAGCGCGGAACGTGCTCAATATGTACCCATCGTTCGCCCGCTACGTGGAGGCCGAGCACATGGGGAACGCCACGCAGGCCGGGAAATACCTGTTGAAACACGGGATACGCGTCAAGGGAATGAAAGTTCCGAAACGCCGCGGGGCGCGATCCCTGGAAGTCATCAAGGCCGCCAGGAACAAGGCGCGGAAGGCTAAGGCTGCAAAGGAAGTAGTGAGCTAGGATTTCCTGATCTGTGCGATTCACAGACATTGTTTCACTTTCTTGAAGGCCGTTTTCTTGGCGTGTCGAAACCTGTGCCACCGATAGGAGACACGGGTTCCGACACGCGCCGATGATGTTCGGCAAGGATCTTGTCGACACGCCATTCGCAGTGCCGAATTCGCTCTTTCCTCTCATCGTACGCGCCTTCCACGTCCGCCGCGAGAGGAGTGACGTCGCCCAATTCTGCGATGCGATCGACGGGCGCTTTGCCACCAAGCGAGCCATGTGGGCAGCGCCAGTTGAGGCGAATTGCCATTCCTCCATTCGCTGTTCGATCGCGTCCTCGGTAGGAGCATGGCGGGCCCAGAACTCGTTCAGGTTTCAGCGTGCGGGTGCGGCGGCACTTCCAGGAGATTCGAGCACTGCCTAGGGGCGCACAGGGCAAGCGTGAAATCGCTGAGGATGAGAGCGAGCAAGACGCTTCGGTCAAAGCGGCGAAGTCGCTGCAAACGTCGATCGGGCGCTCCAAGCGGATGATCCGCAAGCGGTGCAAGGCGATCCGTGCCGATCGCGTGCTGACGCTCTCGACGCGTGCAAACGAAACGCGCATCGAGGTATGGGCCAAGTGGTGGGACGCCTTCCGACGCCGGCTCGATGCGATGCAAGACTTCCATTACGTGGCCGTGCTCGAGCGGCAGCAGCGTGGTGCTTGGCACATTCACGTGGCCGTAAGTGGTCGACAGAACTGGAAGCTGTTGCGCTCGATCTGGCTGTCGGTGATCAGGAAGTCGGGCACGGATGGCACGGTGAACGACAGCTTTCGAGGTAGCAAGGCAAACGCTATTTTCAAGCGGATCGGCGGCAAGGGCAGGGCCATGCGGCATCGAATCGCCACGTACATCGCGAAGTACGTTGGCAAGGACGCGGACGCGACGACGTTCAACAAGAAACGGTACTGGACGAGCCGGGGCATTGCGTTGCCCGAAGTAACGACATACGCGCATCTCGGCCCGGAGTTCGGCGCACGTGATGCCGTCGTGGCTGCCCATCAATGTGCGCTCGGCAATGGCGCAACGTGTGATGGAGCACAGTTCTACTAGAACCAGGGAATAGGGGTGTTTTGGATGGCGACCGGAAATACAAACTGAATTAAATGTTCATATCAAACTCTCGTTCACGAAAGGTGGACAAAATAAAATATCCAGCTCGCGTGCAAGCCAAGGAAAAGTCAAGCGTCAGAACACAAATAATTCAGTTGAAAGTCATTGGATGCCCCACTACTATTGGTAGTGTTTCCCGGGGGTGAGTACTACATGTTGTGCCCGCATGATTGCGACAATTAGGGAGCAAAGGGGGCAGCTATGAGGCGGGAAGGCAAAGGGAATTTGGGGGATTGTGGTGCAAACACGCTCCCCCATTTTGAGCGGTTTCGGTAAGCGCTGTTCTGAAAATCGCCCTCGGTCTGCAGCAATCGGAGTGTAGTTTTCCGTTAGACCTTGTTCAAGGCCAAACACAGCGCACATCTTCTCGAAAAAGTAGTGTTCGAGAGGAGCATGGCTCGTAAGCATGCGCTGACGAGCAACACCTAGTGACTCCGTGAGGAGTGCTCATGGGACCACGCTATAGCGTGGCTCCTTGTTTGGTCGACTGCCGGCAATATCTGCATGGTCGGTCTTTGTTCAAGGAAACGTTATGACTGATTTCTTGGTAAGAATTGAATTAATTCACAACCCAGCGACGCCGACTGAGGACGACTACAAACATCTTCATCAGCGAATGGAAGCCGCCGGGTTTAACCGTACGATCGTGGGCAGTAGCAATCAAAAGTTAGCTTTACCACCAGCTGAGTACTTTGGCTCTGGCGTCATCGACATTTTGAATGTCAGGGCCATTGTGGTTAAGGCTGTTTCGAACGGACTTAGGGGCGGGTTGTCATTCCGTGTGTTTGTTGCTGAGGTGAGGACCTGGGCGTCGCATAACCTCGCGCCAGCAGCATAGCTCGTAGCGGAATTGCATTCTGTTGCGCCGGCCCGAATGGACCGGCGTTTTTTTGCGTCTCAGTGAGCCATCGATAATTCCATTCACTTAGCATGAGCCGCAAAAATCATTCGACAAATTCTTGAAATACTCTAAACATTTCTGGCTCGAAAACTACCAGGACGCCCGAAAAATGCAGCGTTGCTACCTCCGCAAGGGTGATAAGTCATCCGGTAATGGCGTGGTGCAGGAAGGCATAGACGGTATGACGTGCGATGGTGCCGAGCTGACGTTCCTCGGCGCCAAAGTTGACTGCCCAGCATGCAATTCGACCGGAGCAATCGTAGCCAAGGGGCCGCGTTGGCCCGATGACAATTTCATGGGTAAGCGGCCGGCATTAGACGGCGATATTTGCGTGTGCGGGTGTTCGCCTCAGCCGGTCATGCACGCGAGCCAGACGAGGATGTTTGAGTCATACACGTCTGGTGAACTTGCAGCAATGGGATTTGCTGACGGTGGTCGTCCCGTCGCGAGGGCGGAAGCATCGGCGGTGCCGGTTGCTCAGCCTGCCGATACACCTGCCGCTTTGCCAGCATCTACTTTCGAGGGCGTGCAGCCATTCGCTTACACTGGCGCTCTCGGAAATGGTCCGGTCGGTGAGCTGGCTGCTCGTGGTGTAAGCGAGCACGGTGAAGCTGAGTGCAATGACCAGTATGAACGCGAGATGGACGAATGTATGGCGTATCGGAGCGCCATGGGCGGGCAACGGTTTATGGATGCCTGTTCACAGCGTGCGTTTGAAAATTACCAGCGATGCAGGGGGTACTAATGGCGGAACACCCGGACAAAAAGTGCGTGGTGGTGATGTGGTCTGACGAAAAACAGGCGCTGGTTTCTTACACGCTTGAAGTTGATAAAGTGCTTGCCGTGACACAACGCCTTTTTCCGCTCGAATTGCCGCTTGAGGATTACGACTACAACCTCGACGACGAGTTTGTGCGTCGATTTGGCGGGGCAACGTTGAATTTGCTGGCGCTGTCGAATCCTGAGCTTAAGCCGCATCTCAAGTTCACGCCGGCTAAGGATTGAATGCCAGCCCTGGCGGCCGGCTGGTGACGACTCGATTACGCGATGTCGAGTCGAAGCTGGATTGCGAACTGTTCCTCATTTGCTGCGGGCCGTGGCCGAATGACTGGCTGCGGCTTCCGCGAGCGCTGTTCTTGCTCGATGGCAGTCAGCCCCATCTGATCCCGGATCAGATCGCGTTCGAGCAATCGTAAGCGAATACGCATTGGCCCCGGTCACTGTGCTGATGCCGCGCAGCCGCAGCTCCTTCACCAGCCGGTCCTGCAGCGTCAAGTGCGCGCGCCCCTTGGCGGAGTTCGTGTTGGCGCAGAACGTGTCGATATTGAGCTCGTACATGGCCCGCCCGAAGTGCGTCACGCTGCTGCCGGTTTCATCGGCTTTAGTGCTGCGAAACACGCTGGCCTTGTCGCTGTAAAAGGCCTGCGGCTTGCCGTAGCGCTCCAGATACGCGCGCGTCGCCTCGAAATAGCTGAAGGTCGACTCGGTGGCCGTAAAGTGCAGCGCCATCAGCCGGCTCGTCGCATCGTCCACATACACCAGCAGCGTGCAGGCCGGCGCCCGCTCCTCGAACCAGGCATGCTCGCTGCCGTCGATCTGGATCAGTTGCCCCAGGCACGCGCGGCGGGCCCGCGGCTGATAGATCTTGGGCGGGCGCTGCCGGCGCGGCACCCACAGGCCGGCGTCCGTCATCAGCTTCCTGACGGTCTCCTTGGCCAGCTGGATACCGTGGCATTCCCATAGCTTCTCGCAGGCCAGCGTCGGACCGAAGTCCGCGTAGCGGTCTCGGATGATCGTCAGCGCTCGCCGGGCCACATCCTCGTCCAGCCGGCGATTGCCTCGGCAGCCACGCTTACGCGAGGCCAGTCCCGCTGCGCCAAGCTCCCGGTAGCGCTCGATCAGCCGCTCGACTTGACGCACCGTCAGCCCGAGGCGCTCAGCCGCGCGCCCAGGCTTGAGCCCCATGTCCACCACGGCCTGGATCACCTTCAAGCGGTCGAGTTCTCGCATGTTCAATGTCACCAGTGCAGTCGAATGCATGGCCGGCTCCGTTGTCCCGCAGGGAGCTGCCAAGCATACCGAGGTCAAAACGCGACATTTCTAAATAGCCAGAACACGACATTTGCATATAGCTCTAACAACAAAAAAATTGATAATTGGGAAGAGGTCAAATGCTCACTAACGCACCTATTACGCGGCTGAGAGCACCGTAAATAGGCGATTCAAGGCGTTAGTGAGCAAGCGAAAACCCGCTGCGACCATCTCTTTCAAAGGTTTACGCTTTTCCTCTTCGCGCACCATGATCAACATCACGTCGCCAAGTGATACGTTGGCCTCCCTCGCGAACTTCGCAGCCGTCGTGTAGTCCGGTAGACGTTCGCCCTTCACATAGCGGTCTAGTGACTTTTGAGCGATGCCCATTTCCTTCGCCGCTCGGTTCACGCTTCGGCCGTTCAGCACGCTCTCTATCAATTCTTCATACGTCATAGGAATCTCCGATTGATGAACTTGTCCGAACGGACTAGTATTCATTTGTCCGATCGGACTTAGGCCGGTCAGCCTTAGTCCAGATGGTCTGCCCGAAGTCTAGCAGCACCTCGGAAAAGGTAAACCCCGTAGGAGGTCTTGGATGGAGTGTGCTTTGACGTTGCTGACGCTGATGTACCGGGATGAAGTCGATGAATCGACACTTTCGCGCGGATATGCAGCTGTTCGTGACCTGTTGGCCGTCTCCGGTGGTGCGCCGGTTGCCTTCGTCGATCGGCTGGAAAACGGGGCGAGATTCCTTCGCGTCTTGTGCAACGGGCGGGTGCCCTGGCGTCGTGTGAGGGATGGTTGGTGCTCGGTTCTACCCGGCAGCGCATCGGTGGACAAGATTCGAAGCGCTGCGGTGCTTGATGTGCTGGCCGGGTGCGAATCGATTTTGCGTTAGTCGTCGTACTCGTAGAAGCCGAGTAGCGCAAGGTAGTCGCGAAAGCGCTTTTGCGTTTCGACGAATGGCAGTGCGGAGTAGTTCGCCCATACCAAGCCGATTCGCTCCTCGTCGTCTCTCGTTATTACGACTGCAACTTCGTTTTCGTGCTTTGCGATTTCCGAGCTGAGGAATGCCCAAGCGTCCTTTTGGTTGCTGGAGCCTTCGTCGAACTCCTTAGCAACGGTGCCGACCACTATTTGAGCGATGTATGGCGTATCCATATTGCAACTCGTGAATTGGGAAGCAACGAATATAACGCACCAGACGTGTCGGTTTCACAAACTGAGGACTATAGATGGCCGTATATCGAGTGTATGCGTACACGAGCTGCGGGCACCACCGAATCGGCGCGGTGCAGATCACGGCTCGTAATCCGTGGGACGCCTGTGAGAAGGGGCGTGAGCAGTTGAAGCAACAAGGGATCACAGCCGAGCTAGCCCGCGTCATCCCGGTTGAGGCCGATGGGCGCATGAATCCATTTCGGTTGTACTGCGTCGGTTCCGGTGCAGCGCGGGATATGCGCGCCTAGTTGTAGCCAATCGCGCACTTTACCCTCGGAAAGCGCGGTTGTTTTGCGGGCGAGTCGAGTCAGATTGACCGCCCGCCTTTTTTAGCGATGGGGCGAAAGCGGGGAAGCCATGGCGAAGTGTCTGAATGATGAGGTAACGCCGGATTTGTTTTCCGGCCAGCTTGCCGAGCAGGCGCGGTCGTTGCCGGCAGACGTTCGCCGAAGAGATACGTGGTCGCTTCCGGTCGAAGTTGTAGTAGAGCTGTGCGCGTGGTGCGGTGTCGATCGCGCGGGCAGTTGCGGTGCATGCAGTGATCTGAGAGCAAGCAAGCGTTAATCAAACCGCGCTGAATGCGCAAACGTGTAGGGCATCGCGAGTCGATCAGCCTATTTGAGTAGCACTACTAATTTTTCGGAGTATCGAATGAACAAGCAAAAACTGTCGGTCCTTCAAGTCATCAAGCGTTCGGGTATTGCGAAGCGCACGGGCAACCCTTGGGAGATCTACGCGGCGCAATGTGTGCTTGAGCAGGACGTGGAGGGGCAAAAGCAGATCCTCGTCGGCACGATCAATTTGCCCGATCACCTCAAGGCCATCGATGCAGGCGAGTACCTAGCCGACTTCGCGTTCGCACAGTCGATGGACGGCAAGCTCGAACCGCGCATCACGTCGCTGCAACCGTTCGGCATGCCCACTGCAAAGCCCAAGGCGGGTGCGGGGGTAGGGGGAGCAGCGGCTTAACGCTCGCTGGTTCGCTGGGTCGCTGAATGGGCGGCCTAGCTCACCGATCACGTTGAGAGTCGAATCGTTCGAAGCTGGCCCGATCGGACGATTCCTAACGGACGGGCTAAATCAGGGAGAAGAAGAAATGACAAAAAAGAAGCTGTTGGTGGTGGGTCTTGGTCTGGCGGCAGCGGCCGGCAGTGCAATGGCGGATGCGGCGGGCGCGCCGGCGAGCACGATTGACACGACGGCGGCTGTGCAGCAGATCAACGGCCTGACGGTGGGGATTTCGGCGATCGGCGGAGCACTAATTGCGGTGGCAGTCCTTGCGCTGGGTTACCGGCTTATGAAGGGCTTCGTGGGCCGGTAATAGGCTCAGTGCGTGTGCCAGGGGCGTTTCTGCAAGGGGACGCCCTTTTTGTTTGAGGGGGCGTGATGCCGGGCTTTTCGGAGGTGGTCTGCGGGCCGGGTGGAGCAAGCGGCGTGACGTATGCGCAGATTGGCGGGCAGCAGGTCAGCTGTGGCGTGGATAGCGCAGGCCATACCTTGTTTGTGCAGGTGCGCACGATCGACGACCAGGCCGCCGACGGCTCGACGACGGGGCTTGCAGTGGGCGGAGCCATGTTGCTCGTCATGGCGACGGCTTGGGTTGTCCGAGTTCTGAGGGCATTCATCGATAGCAGTGGGGAGGCGTAATGACTTGGTTCTATGTGTCGTTCGGGTGCGTCGTGGCGACCTGCTACGCCGTGGGGCTGATTCTGTTTCTGTGAGGGGCACAATGATTCGCGTACTCGCGGCGTTCGTTCTGTGTATGGCTATTGGATTGGCGCAGGCGCAGACCCCTGTCGTGGCGTGGACGAGCGACACGTCTTATATCGTGTTCGACGGCACGCCCAAGGCGAACATCATCGGCAGTGGCATAGTGCGCGGATCGCAGGTGGCCCTCGGTAAGCCGCAGATCGAGACGGGCGCGCTCGTGACCGGTAAGGCGATCTCGCGTGGGTACAAGGCGGCCGATTCGGTGATCGCAAACACGGTCAAGGGGATCGGTTCGGCCTTGGCAGCGGACGTTGTTGCAGGCCTAACGTGCGGTGCCGGTGGGCTTTGGGGATTCGTCGGCTGCGCGGCACTCAGTGCGGTCGTCCAAGCTGCTGTTTTCCTCGGGGTCGATCGGCTCTGGTCGTGGCTCTTCAATCCCACCACGAAAAACGTCACATACGTGAACCAAGGGCCGCCGGCTACCTATTTCGGCGCCTACGTCTACGCGAACCCCACGGACCTGAGCAGCACGCAGAGCTACGAAGTCGACTTCGTAAGCCTTGCCGATGCGGCCACGTATTGGGCACAGAACGCGTCATTGCATGGACAAGCGCAACTGTCGAGCGGCGCCGCGGCGAAGAGTCAGCCGGCGTATGCGTACACGTTCAAAGGCACTTGTACCGTTTCGCCTCTGCCGGGTGGTGGCGTTAACTGCGCGATGAACGACCAAGATTTAACGGGCGTATACGGTTCGGGGCAACAGCAGGTGCAGTTCATCGTCGGCACCGGTACTGCGCCGAATCTACAACCGGCGCTTGGCGCCTCTATGCAAGGCACAACGTCAAGCCTGTCGGCAGCTGTTACCGCGCTCCCATCTTCTGAGTTGTCGCAAAGAGCCGATCCGCAAACGACGGCTAGCATGGTCAATGCGGCATGGCAGCGGGCTTCTTCGCGCCCTGGCTATACCGGCGTGCCCTATGACCCCGCGAACCCTATTACCGCGTCGGACGTGACTTCGTGGGAAGCCAGCAATCCGACGTTTGCGCCCACGGTTGGCGATGTGCTGGGCGTCGGCCCCGGCTCGGCAGGCCAAGGCAATAGCTCTTCTCAGGTCGGTTACATCCCGTCGAGCGGCGTAGCTTCCGATGGCTCAGGCCCAAGCGGTAGCACGGGTACCGGCTCTGGGACCGGTACGGGTTCAGGGACAGGCTCCGGCACTGGTACAGGTGCTGGTTCGGGCTCCGGGGCATCGTCGCCGTCGACGACCGATCCCTGCACGATCAATCCTGCCTCTCTGCTTTGTGCGCAGTGGGGAAGTGCATCAGCCGGGGCGCTGCCGTCGAATACCGTGAATGTGGGTTTATCGCCGTGGCGGATCGGGCCGGCCACCGCGAGCTGTCCCGCTCCGGTGACGTTCAGTCTGTTCGGGCAGCCGTATGCGATTGACTATTCACCGGTCTGCACGCTTGTACAGAAGGTAGCGCCGCTGGTCGCTGCGCTGGGTGGGATAGCGGCCGCAATGATTGTCATTGGAGGAGTGAAGTCATGAGAAACGGGCTCATCGTGGGTGGTGTATGCGTGGTGCTGCTGGTGCTGTGCTTGGCGCTCGCGTGGCATGGGCTGTCAGCCCTGTCGGGTGCTGAAGCACAAGCAAGTGACAGCATGATGGAGCGCCTGAAATGACCATCGCAGCATGGCTCATGTCGCTCGTCGGGCCGATGATCATTCAGGGGCTGATAGCGCTTGGTGTCGGCGTGCTGACGGTGACGGGGATTGACCTTGCGGTGAACACGGCGCTCGGCTGGGTGAGTACGAACGTCGGCGGCATTCCTAACGATTTGTTGTCGATACTGGCGCTTAGTGGGCTGTTCCAGGCCATGAGCTACATCGGCGGAGCGATCACGGCGCGCGTCACGCTGGCGGGTGCGTCGGCTGCCAAGAGGTGGTTCATCAAATGATTACGCTCATTACCGGCGTGCCCGGCTCGGGTAAGACGCTCTACGCCGTGTGGTTGGCACGCAAGCTCGTGAAACAAGGTCGGCGGGTAGTCGTCGACGGCATCCGTGATCTGGCGATCGATCATGTGCAGGTCGATGAGGCATGGGTGCGTCAATGGCCCGAGCATGTGCAGCCGAACGACGTGGTGATCATTGATGAAGTGCAGCGCTATTGGCCGCCCGTGAGCGTGAGCACCAAGCCGACCGAAGACATAGAAAAGCTGCACGTGCACCGGCATTTCGGCGTCGACTTCATCCTGATTACCCAGCACCCTCAGCGGATGAACAAGACAATCCGCGATCTGGTTGGGCGGCATGTCCACGTGCGGCGGATGCTCGGCATGAACAAAGCGCTGCTTTATGAGTGGGATAGCACGCGCAATCCGAACGGCAGTCTCAAGGATGCAGTAAAGACGTGGTGGGCCTATCCCAAGGACGTTTTCAAGCTGTACACGAGCGCCGAACTGCACACGAAGCCGAAGGCCGTGGTCCCGAAAGTGCTCTTTGTTATCCCCGTGGCGCTCGTTGCACTGGTCGTGTGCGTGTGGCTCGGATACCGGAGTGTCGTGGGCATGGGCACGAAGTCGAACGGTGCAGCCGTTCCGAGCCCTGCGGCTGCCGGGCCGACATCCGCTCCTGTTGAGGTGCGTAGCGATGGATGGCGTTTGGTCGGCGCCTACGCGATTGACGGCATGCCTTATGTGCTGTTGGCCGATGCCGCAGGACGGGTGCGCTCAGTGCCGCGCGAAGGGTTTCGTGGCGAAGGTCTGCGTCTTGAGGGGGCGGTCGACGGCGTGCAGGTGGCTGTATGGACCGGCGTTGAGCAGCCGGCAAAGATGCTCGGGGGAACGGGGAAATGAGGAAGCTGGTCGGGTTGCTGCTGCTGTGGGCGTCGTGGTGTGGTGCCGTCGAGAATGCACTGCTGCCGCAGGGCATACCGCCGTTGCCGACGCTGCCGGGTGTGCCGTCTGCACCGCCCGCTCCGTTACACATGCACGGCGGCGCATTTGATCTGCGGTTCGTGAACGTGGGCCAGTTGGTCGACCTGCTTTACGGCGAAGCACTGCACGTGCCGCACGTGATCTCTAATGAGGTGTTGCAGGATCAGCGGCTGGTGTCGTTCCAGTGGGACGGCAAGCGCGACGAGCTGCACGACTTCGTGCGGGTGTTTTTGGAGTCGCAGGGCTTCAAGGTCGAAACGCGCGACGGTGTGGATTTCATCGGTCGACGAGCGGACACCACGAAGGGCACACCGCCCGCGCACTATGTCTATCACGCGAAGCACCGTTCAGCCGCGTATCTCGTGCAGGTGCTCGGGCCATTGTTCGCTTCGCGCGGGGCGGTTGGTGTGCTGCCGGGTGCACTCGACTTGTCTAGCGCGGGTGCCCCCGATAGCGCCTCGTCAACGGCCGGCATGCTGCCTGCGTCGAACGATCGAGCGGCAACTACTCGCGTGCCGAGCGTGACCGCAGCGGAGCAGCTTGTCGCTTCCGGCGATGAGGTCGTGTTCTTCGGCTCGGCCGATGATGTGGCGCAGCTCAAGGCGATCTTGCCCGAGCTGGATGTGTCGCCCGGTGAGCTGGTCGTACGTGGCTGGGTCTATGAAGTCACTGAAAACGACTCCAAGAGCAGCGCGTTTTCGATCGCGGTGAACGTGCTGGGTGGGGCGCTTTCGATCTCGAATGGTGACACGACGGCCGATCGCAATTCCTTGCGTTTTGCGGGGCCGCATATCGATGCGGCGATCACGGCGTTAAACGGCACGACCAACTTCCGGCAGATCAGCAACCCGCATGTGCGTGTGCAGTCGGGGCAGCACGTACGGCTGAATGTGGGCGCACAGGTGCCGACGCTCGGCAGCGTCAGCTACCAGGGCACGAGCGGTGCGCCGGTTCAATCCGTGACGTACCAGGACGCAGGCTTGATCTTCGACGTGCTGCCGTCGATCGTCGGCGACTCAATCGATATGGCGGTCGACGAGCAGCTGTCCGACTTCGTGGCGACGACGACCGGCGTTGCGGGCTCGCCGACCAAGCACACGCGCGAAATGAAGACCAGCATGCGCATGGCTGATGGCGAGGTCGTCGTGATTGGCGGTTTGACGCAGGACACGGCCAGCGACGCCCGTAATCGCTTCCCATGGCTGCCGTCGTTTCTCGACGGTAAAGGCGCGAGCAAGGGTCGCACGGAAATCGTGCTCGTGTTGCAGGTTCAAAAGGTGTGAGCGCGCAGTAGGTGGCTGCTGACTGCGTAAAGGCCGATCAGAACGGCAAGCCAAAAGGCAAGGGCGGGAGCGTAGCGGCGGATTCGATGCGGCTTATGCAGGTGCTGTAGCGCGGGGTGGACGTATCCGGATTGCGCCGGCTTTGGGTTCGCTCGGCGTTTCATTTCTTCTCGGTACCAGTCGCGATCGTCCAGGCTCATTTATTCCTCGGCGTTTTGTTTCGGCGCATTGTAGCCGAGCGTAACTAGGAGAGCCGCTCTAGCGCCGGGCAGCTTTGAGCAAGCCTTGGAGCAAGTGGCCGTCGTAGTCCATGACGCGAGCCACGAGACTGCGCATGTTGCGGCATACGAACTGCCGACCGTCGGGGCGTGTCCAGGTGAAGTAATTGCCCTTGCGGATGAGCGGCCGGATGTATAGGCGAAGGTTCAATTGCCGCCAGGGCGTGAGCGGTGCCCGGCGCTTGATGGACGCGCGGCGCTTGGGCTTGGCGAACCAGAAAGGGGCCGTTGCGATGCCGCCGATAAGAAGCAGGGAAAGCTGAATCATGGTGCGCTCCAAGGTGTTGAGGCTGCCGGGCCGTTAGATTCAGGAGCCCGGCCAACCCGGTTTTTCCCGCACAGCCGTAGCGTTTGTGCTTGCCGCCAGTCCGCCGAGTTCTTTCGCCCGCTGCCGAGGTAGAGCGCGGCCGAACGCGGGTCAAGGGGGAGGGTTTGTAAAAGTCGTGCCGTTCGACTTTTACGGATACCCCCTTGAAGGCGCACCGCGCCGGCCAGCGGGCGGACGTGCGCTACCGTGCCCGGCTAATGGCGAAGAACTCGGCGGACTGGCGGCAAGCGAGCGATGACGATGGCGCGGGAAAAACGCCGCGCGGCGAGCGCCCACAGCGCGCAGCGCTCCGTCTAGGGTGTGTAGACGTGTTGGGCCGGAGCAGAGGCTCGTAGATGGCGCGTAGGACGGCTGGCCGATGGTGTTGAGGACGAGTAGGGCGCGAGCGTGCGCGGGCCTCCAGCGAGCCGGAGGCCGCAGAGGCCGGCGCGCGCAGCGCGCCTAAACTTGTACCTCTAACACTTAACGGAAACGAGCCGCAGCAGGGCTCTAGCAGGACCGCAGAAGGTAGCAACAGAAAAGAAAAACCCGGCGATCGTTGGCGCGATCCCGGGCGGTGACAAACATCGGATATGAGGGTATCCAACGTGAGCAAGCCCATTGTAGTTGATGGCGTGGTTGTCGGGTATGAGCGTCCTGACGTTCGTTCGCTGGAAAGCTGGGATGAGGAGTACAGCAAGCCGGGCGCTGTGCTCGATGCACACGAGCGTGGTGAGGTGTTGCCCGATTTCGTCGACGGCTCATGCTGGGATGAATACGTCGTGCGCACGCAACGGTTCGAGGATGGGCAGCAAGAGGTGGCCGCCTTCAGCGTACGGGTGTGGCGGCACTTCCAGGCTATTCGAGCACTGCCTAGGGGCGCACGAGGCAAGCGTGAAGTCGCTGAGGGTGAGAGCGAGCAAGACGCTTCGGCCAAAGCGGCAAAGTCACTGCAAACGTCGATCGAGCGCTCCAAGCGGATGATCCGCAAGCGGTGCAAGGCGATCCGTGCCGATCGCATGCTGACGCTTTCAACGCGGGCAAACGAAACGCGCATCGAGGTATGGGCCAAATGGTGGGACGCATTCCGGCGTCGCCTCAATGCGATGCAAGACTTTCATTACGTGGCCGTGCTCGAGCGGCAGCAGCGTGGCGCTTGGCACATTCACGTTGCAGTCAGCGGTCGGCAGAACTGGAAACTGCTGCGCTCGATCTGGCTGTCGGTGATCAGGAAGTCGGGCACGGATGGCACCGTGAACGACAGCTTTCGTGGCGGCAAGGCTAACGCCATCTTCAAGCGTATCGGCGGCAAGGGCAGGGCCATGCGGCATCGGATCGCCACATACATCGCGAAGTACGTCGGCAAGGACGCGGACGCGACAACGTTCAACAAGAAGCGTTACTGGACGAGCCGGGGCATCGTGCTGCCAGAGACGACCACGTATGCGCATCTAGGCCCGGAGTTTGGCGCACGTGACGCGGTGGTGGCCGCGCATCAATGCGTCCTTGGTAACGGCGCGACGTGTGACGGGGCTCAGTTCTACTGGAACCAGGGAATAGGCGTGTTTTGGATGGCAACAGGAAATACAGAATGAATTTCGAAAGGCGCATCCCGACCCGATAAAGTCATCGCGCGTTTCGGAGGTGAATATCAGTTCGTCCACGCATCGGGGTCGCTCGTCAGTACATCACCTGTTAAGAACTGATAGCACCAAAGGGTGCCAGTAGAGAGTATGCTTGCGTAGGCAAATACGCTCACACGACGAGATGACCACTCCATACTTTGACTTTATAACTAGTTTGATCGGGGCTGCGAAGGCTGAGGCGGACAAGCTAGCGGCTCATACGGGCCATCACGGGCTGTCCGGGGAGATACGGGAGTTGGCGGCGAAAAGGTGCATCGAGCCGTTTCTTACTCAGAGCTTCCGATGCGGAAGCGGAAAGGTGATCGATTCACTCCAAAATAAGTCCGACCAAGCGGATATTGTCGTCTATCACAAAAGGACAGCGCCCCCCGTGTTCTTCAGCGGTCAGCTCGGGCTATTCCCCGTTGAGTGTGTCAGGTATGTATTCGAGGTCAAATCTACGCTCACCGCTACGGAGATTAGGGACGCAAACAAGAAGTTTCGCGCAATCGCCGGGTTGAAGTCGTATCCAAAGAGGGAAGCAGATGGTTCGATAACATGCGGCTCGATGCCTGCAACCGTGCTGCTTGCTTTCTCCTCCGACATTGCCGGTGATGAGTTGGAAAGATATTTAAAGTACACGGAGGATCATTTCCCACCATGTGTGGTCCTTTGTGTTTTGGGTAAAGGCTATTGGTTTTTTGCAGATGGAAAATGGCATGGAGCGCAGGTCGTCCCGAATATGCCGCCATATGCCGAATTCGCCTTGTTCATTACCGGACTAATGAATACACTTAGCTCGGAGGAGTGCACCATAAGGCCATTCAATCCCGGACCTTACGTTGATGCCGCTGATGTTATTTTGCAAGCCATGAATTTAAAAGACATGGACACCCCACCACCTTTCTTCCGCAATTAGAATTGAATAGCCGCCTCCGGTTGAATTCAACGTTTGAATGTCAGAGTAATGGCGCTAGCGAATGATGCCTCATAGTCGTTAAGCATCAACGCTGCATCGCACAAATTCCATTTATTCAATCAGCATTTTTCAAAAAAATCATTCGACAAATTCTTGAAATACTGCAAACATTTCGGGCTCGAAAACCACAGGGGTGCTCGGAAAATGCAGCGTTGCTACCTCCGCAAGGGTGATAAGTCATCCGTTAATGGCGTGGTGCAGGAAGGCATAGATGGTATGACATGCGATGGTGCCGAGCTGACGTTCCTCGGTGCCAAAGTTGGCTGCCCAGCATGTAATTCAACCGGAGCAATCGTAGCCAAAGGGCCGCGCTGGCCTGACGATAATTTCATGGGTAAGCGGCCGGCATTAGACGGCGATATTTGCGCATGTGGGTGTTCCCCTCAGCCGGTCATGCACGCGAGCCAGACGAGGATGTTTGAGTCATACACGTCTGGTGAACTTGCCGCAATGGGATTTGCTGACGGTGGTCGTCCCATCGTGAGGACGGAAGCATCGGCGGTGCCGGTTGCTCAGCCTGCCGATACACCTGCTGCTGTGCCAGCATCCACTTTCGAGGGCGTACAACCGTTCGCGTACACTGGCGCTTTCGCTAGTGGTCAGGTCGACGAGCTGGCGGCTCGGGGAGTGAGTGAGGAAGACGAGGGTGAGTGTTTCTCGCAATATGAGGAGGATATGGAGGCCTGTAATGCGGCCCGCGCCATGTATCAAAGTCCGGCCTATTTTCAGAGCTGCGCGCAACGGGCTTTCCAGCGGTATCAACAGTGTAGAGGCTACTAATGGAAGCAAAGCCAAAAACATGCGTTATTACGCTTTTCAACGAAGAAACTAAATCTATTTCCTATCATCACGTCTCGCAAACAGCCGTTGCGGAGGCGCTCGCGAAAAGTACTAGCGTTGATGTACCTCTGGAAGATTTTGGCTTTAAGGTAGACGATGATTTCGCGCGCCGGCTCGGTGGGATGATTCTGCTGATCCTTGCCGGACGGTCGCCATTTTTGAAAGAGCACCTTGCTCTAACTACTGAGGGCGCTTCCGGCGCGACGGACACGCCGTCTGCCGAAAAGCGCTCGTGGTTCTGGCGAAAGCGCCAGTAATGCTTGGTTTGATGTGCTAGGCGATGTCAAGTCGTAGCTGAATGGCGAACTGTTCCTCATTGGCTGCGGGCCGTGGCCGAATGACTGGCTGCGGCTTTTTCAAGCGCTGTTCTTGCTCGATGGCAGTCAGCCCCATCTGATCCCGGATCAGATCGCGTTCGAGCAGTCGTAAGCGAAGTACGGCAACGGCCCAGGGCGGAATGACCGCTTGGCCGCTCATCCAGCTTTTGATCGTGCGCTCATGGCGCTGTAGTGTGCGGCAAAGGTACCGCATCGGAAGGCCGTTGGCGTAGTACAGGAACTCGGCTAAGGGTGCGGCGTTGTGCCGCGTAAGTGGCTTGCGGAAGGTCATACTGATCTCTCAAGGCTAATTCTTATGCGCTTCAGATGTAAGAAGCCGCTTAACAATAGCGGCTTGGGCGTCGAGAGTTGGTGTAGTTTCGTGGGGAGCGTGTCGTGAGCACTTGATCTTTCAATTATCTTACAATATGACCAAAAGTTCGATAATTGGGATTATGTCAAATTACATATGACTTCCTCCGCCCCCCTCAGATAGCTCTTCACGCCGCCGACGTTCGGCGCGACTTCACTTGTCGCAGCCTCTGGTCGACGCTCGGCACGCGCGCGGCTCCAATCGAGTGCGGCAAGCGCCCGCCGCATATTTCGCAGCGCGTTGTAGATATAACGCGGCATGACGCGCCTTCACTGTCCCTTCTTGCGCCTCTCGTCGGAGTTGACGCTCGCATTAGTGTCGTGCTGGGTGCGCTTCTGATCTTCGAGTAGTCCTGCCATGTCGTCCGCGCACTCCTCCTCGACAGCAAAAACAGCCGCTTCGCCAATCGATACGCGGCTTCGCCCCCTCAGGCGCCGGCATCTGATTAGCTCGATACCGTTAGCACTGCCAATGCCTACCATGGGTTGTTAAAAAAGGGGATCAAATTGTTTAACAACAGTACACCAGTAGGGCCATCGACCAGCTCCAGTTATTCGGAGCATTCGTTCGATGATCAAAGTGGTCCGCCATCGTACCTACCGGGTGATCTATCGCGTCAACAATTACCTCGTGATGATCGCCTACCGCAGCCGCGCAGCAGCACGGTACCGGCGATGCCTAATTCCGCCTTCGCGCAGACATACCGCAGCGTGAGGTTGAACGGCATCCTGTCACAAAGCGCGATGCAAAACAGGCATATCGGATATGCACCGTCGAACGATGGCGTAGTTCAGCGCGGCGACGTCGACGTCACCCGAGTGCCGCAAAGTTCTAACCAGGAACAAGCTCTAGCGCATGCTATGTACGCCGTCTCAGCCCCGCATAACGGCGCGTTTTCGGTCGCACTGGAGCGCGCGGGCCATGGTCCATTGGATATGGAGACACGGCAACAGACGGCAGATGAAATCGAGGGGGCGCTGTCTGAACAGCAACGCGGACAGCTTCAGGAACTCATGGAATACATGAACATGTCCCGCGATCAGGCCCTTAGTCTTGTCGCGCAATCGAACTCAGCCCCGGAACTGACCGCGACCGGTCGGCAACAGGCCAGCCAGCGCATGGAAAACACGTTTATGGTGACGGCTTGGGCTGATACACCATCCACGCAAGCGACGCCACATGAAACCACGAGGAGTGGCATCGCGCCTTCGCAATTCACTAGTGTCATGGTGCCCGAGCAACATGCCCATGAAGCCGACGCTGTAGACCAGATCCTTAGCGCCCAGGGCCACCTTGCTGGGCCACGCATGCAGTCGGTGCCTAGCGTCATGGGGATAGAGCCGCATTTTCAGCGAACGAACGGCGACATTCATTCGGTCACTGGCGTTCCCGCGCCGGACTACCATACGGGTATAGCGCATCAGGCGCTCCAAGGTGCAGTCGACGTGCACCTTGTGAAGACGGAATTTCCGCGGCCCCACGACGAATAGCCTCACGCTGACGCCACCGCGTTCTCATTCCGAGGAAACGGCGGCACAGAATCGAATGGGACAGTAGTAGATCAACCCGTTGGCGCGTTCCATGCGCCCTTTCGGTAGCTACTCGCGACGACGCAGCCAAAGATAGAAACTGGTAACGTGCTGGCAACTTGCGAAATTGAGAGATTTCATGCCTTTCGACAGCCCCCAGCACGGCATCTTGGACGACACACAGATTCAGCATTTCATTAGGAATGGTTTCGTCCGCATCGAACGAGCCTTCCCACGTGATTTGGCAGAGAAGGCGCGTGCGATTTTGTGGCGGGACACCGGCTGCGATCCGAATAACCAGGCGACTTGGACCGAGCCTGTCATACGGCTTGGTGTATATGGTCAAGAACCTTTTGTCCAAGCAGCCAACACGCCGGTCCTCCGCGCGGCCTTCGACCAGCTTGTCGGTACAGACCGTTGGCTGCCCTGTACGGCGATAGGGACGTTCCCGGTTCGATTTCCCTCGCTGCGGGATCCTGGTGACGCCGGCTGGCATGTGGACATGAGCTTCGATTGGGAAAAGCCTGATTTCATGGACTGGCGGGTTAATGTCAGCTCGAAGGGCCGCGCCCTGTTGATGCTTTTCCTGTTCTCCGACGTAAATGAGCAGGATGCGCCTACTCGCATTCGCGTGGGATCCCATCTCGATGTCGCACGCATGTTGAAACCGGCCGGCGAGGCGGGCCTGACCACGCGTGAGTTGGTTGCCCAACTGCCGGAAACGGAAAGCCGGACGGAAATACTGGCCACCGGCGACGCCGGGACGGTCTATCTCTGCCATCCGTTCCTCGTTCACGCGGCGCAGCCACACCGGGGCTCGCAGCCGCGCTTCCTAGCGCAGCCAGCTCTGATACCACGCGAGCCGTTGAGTCTGGAACACGCGAATGCCGCTTACTCGCCGGTCGAGGCTGCCATTCGGCTCGCGCTAGATTACACGGCATAGTTTCATTTTTTTGGATCGACGGCTTGTGCTGCGTCCAGTAGTCGCTGAGCTCCGAGCAAGCTAACGCGTATTTCGGCGGAATGTTGCAGACCAATTACCAGGCACGACGGCGCTCACGGCATTTGCAATCAATGAGCGCCCGCTGTCAGCTTATGCTCCAACGCCTGAAGATCATCAACGAACCAGATCGCGCTGCCCCGATTGGTCTCATACACCAGCGAGCGCAGTGCGTTGCTGCGCATCTGCCAATGACTGATGTCGCCGATGATCGCGAGCTTCAGACCATAGTTGACCAGCTTTTGCGTAATATTCCCCAGCAAGCGCGTTTCAAGTCGAAAGAAATCGTCGTGTATTGCCTGAACCGGCAAGGCCAGCCACGTTGCTTCATGCTCCCAGGCCGTGCTAATTAGCGCAATGGCGTCCTCCTCGCACGACAGGATAGTCGCGCTGTCCGAGTAAATAAGCACGCTGTGCTTGCCAATATTCTGACTTCGATAAGCCACCAACCCTCCTCCATGGATCAAATGTTTGCAGCAAGAATTATCAATTGCTCGGTAATTCTAGCTACTTCGCGTGTCGCGTCTATTTTTCGCACGCCCCACCAATCCGAGCATGGCCAGCCTTGCGGCCGCTCCGACTCCGACGACAAAGCGTATCTCAGCTTAGCGCACGAACTGATTCATGCGAAACGAATCCTCAAAGGCGAACTCGCACACGGATCCAAGGCGCTCACACAGATGAACGAACAGCTCGGCTCAGCCGAAAAGAACGAGGAAGAGCGAGCGGTTGGCCTAGGGAAGTACAAAAATGCCACCCCATCAGAGAACTCGATTCGGATCGAACAGGGCGAGCAGGTCAGGACCCGTTACTGAGGTCTTGCGTGCTTCGGTCGCCAGCTGGATCACACCAGAAGGCAGCCAGCTGGTTTAGGTGTTGATTGGAGCCCTGCAAGGCTGATAATCGCGGGCGCGTAACACGTGCGCTGGCGCGTGCCCATATATTTCGCATTCCAAATTATTTACCTCTCTCCCCCGAACCTGGTAATCGCAGCCAGCGTACGCCCACTGTTGACAAAAATTCAGAGTCACATCCACACCGGCCACTACAGTGACGGAAAGTCAATGTTTATCGCTGTAGAACGAGGTGGCAATGCTGGCCCTGAGCGACATCGAGGTGGTGCGAGAAGTATCCGAGGCGATGCGCGCCGGGCAGGTCTTGCTTGCCACACAGCCGGTACGGAGCGTCTTCGACACCGAGCTCGAGCTATACCGCGAATGCCTCGCGCGGCTTTCACGCACAAGCGGCGAAATCCTCTATCCCGCCAGCTTCATTCCTAGCCTCGAGCGGTTGCAGATGATGCGCGACTTCGACGCTCACGTCGTGTCGCAGGCGATCGAGCAGTTGCGCCAACACCCCCACCTCTGCCTCGGCGTCAATATTTCCGCTCAAAGCGCGACGATCGACGAGATCTGGGGACCTACGCTCGCGGCACTCGAGCAAGCGCCGGCCGTTGCGCGCAGGCTCATCGTCGAAATCACCGAGTCGGCACCGATGGAGCGAGGCCGCGGACGCCAGTTTTGTGCCCGGCTCCAACACCTCGGATGCCGCATCGCCGTCGACGACTTCGGTGTCGGCTTCGGCGTTCACACCGCCATGGAAATCACGTCCCCCGATATCGTCAAGATCGCGGGCAGTCTCGTGACGGAGGCCGGCAAAAGCGCGGGGACGACAGCAAGGCTCGCCCGCATGATCTCGCTCGCGGCAAGCACGGCCAAACACGTCATCGCCGAAGGAGTGGAAAGCCTCGCCGACCTTCACGTCGTGCAGCAAGCCGGCGCGGGATGGGTACAAGGCTATTACCTCGGCACGGCGGCACTCGAGCAGCGGCAATAAGCCCGCGCAAGGAGCAGATGGTGGATGCACTCATGGGAACGATCGATCGGCCCGATGCTGCCGGACGATTGAGCGGCGATCCGGCGTCGGTGAAGACGGAGGCCGAACTGCACAGGCTGCGCACCACGGTTCACACCTTGCTGCAGCGAGGCATCGGAGAGAGCGGAGACGAGTTGGACGAGTTGCAACTCGCGCTGGCCGCCTATGACGCCGGCATTGCGCGGCGGTTTTACGGCAGAGATTCGTCCATCGCGCATGGCTTGCGGATGAAGTTCGAGTCGATGCTCAGGGCCGCAGCCGACACGCTCCATCGTGGCCCGGAGTGAGTTCGAGGAGGGAAAGACCATGTTGCATGATCTCGTCGGTTCTCTGAGAGTCGTCTACGAACAGGCCCGCGACCGCCACGACCGGCACGCGATGGATGTCGCAGCGCAGGCGATCTCCTATGCCGTGTCCGGCCATCGCGAGCTGGCGCTGGACGCGATCGCCCGCAGCGGTTTGATCATGGAGAGCACCGATGGACATGCTTGACAAGATGGTCTCATGGGAAGACGGCACGCTTGCCCCGTCGGCGGTCATCGAGATGATGCAGGAACTCATCGATTCCGGCGAAATCGAGCATCAGTCGGACACCTACCAGTTCATGGCCCGAGCGCTCGTAGATGCCGCATTGTGCCGTCCCAGGCTCGTTCATTGACGCTGCGGGCCGCCCTGCTCGCTCGGCTAGCCGGTACGTGTCCGGATTGTCTTTTTGAGATAAGTCTGATTAGCTACGGCCTGTCCGCGCGCTGGCACTGCGCTGTCGGAACGGTCGTGGGTGAGAGCCTTGCAGCAGAACACGTCGCCGCGATTCCATCGCAGTAAGCGACCCCTGAATTACCTCATGAAGAACACCCACATACGTGTCATTGCGTTCGTCGCATTGGCCGCCGCGATTCTCGGCGTTTCGCCCTCCTACGCGGAGCGCCTCGGTACACCCGAGGCCACCGTGAGTTACGTCACGAAAGAAGGCGACACGCTATTGGCGGTCGCGGACCACTACCTGCGCGGCGTCGACGCTTGGCACGCGCTCGCCCGACTCAACAAGCTCGACGCACCGCGCCGCCTGCCCGCCGGCCTCGTGCTGAAGCTGCCCGCCAGACTGCTGCGGCACGAACTGCTGACGGTGCGCGTGGCCGCTCTCAGCGGACCGGTTGAGCGTTCGTCCGCAAATGGTCCATTCACGCCGTTACAGCCCGACGCGTCGATCGTCGAGGGCGAGACCGTACGCACGGGGCAAAACGGCTTCGTGACGCTCGAATTTGGCGACGGTACGCATACCAGCCTTCCGCCGAACAGCACGATCGAACTCCATACGCTGCGCAAGACGGCGCTGACGGGCGCCACGGAACGCGTAATCGATTTGCAGCGTGGCGAGGTGGTCAACGGCGTCACGCACGCGACCCGCAAAGACGATCGTTTCGAGATTCACTCGCCTTCCGTCGTCGCCGGCGTGCGCGGCACACATTTCCGCGTGAACTACGAGCGCTCGGCCACCATGGTCGAAGTGCTCGACGGTACCGTCGCCGTCGACGAGGCTGGCCAGGCAGAGAGCGAAGCGCCGATCGCGTCGGCGATCCCCTCGTCGGCGCCGTTTTGTCCGATGCCGTCAACGTTGCAGCTCGTGCACGGCGGGTTCGGCAACATCACGCGCGAGTCAGGCAGCGTGGGCGCGCCGGTGAAGCTGTTACCCCCACCGGAGCTGACGGACCCAGCCAAAATCCAGGACGAAGCGACGGTCGCTTTCGACGTTGCGCCGCTGCCGGCGAGCCGCGGCTATCGTTTGCAGATCGGCCGCGACGCGGACCTGCTCGACGCGATTCGCGAAGCGCGGGTCGACGGGCCGCACGCGTCGTTCACCGATCTGCCGGACGGCACTTACTTCCTCCGCATTTCGGCCATCGACGCCGAGGGCCTCGAGGGGATGCCGCGCATAGTCGAGTTCGAGCGCCAGCGTGACGAGTTGACCGCGACCTCCGCGCGGCGCGAGGGAAGCCGCGACTATGAATTCCAGTGGTCGCTCGCCCACTCGGCCGCCGAGGCTCACTTTCGGTTCGTGCTCGCGCATACCGCTGATTTGCGCGACCCGATCGTCGATCGGGTCGACCTTGCGGATCAGCGCATCGCCGTGGAGAACTTGCCGCCAGGCGTCTATTACTGGACGGTCATCGCCGAGCGCTTCACGGGCGGGCAGCTCCGTGAAATGGCAAGCGGCGTTCGCTCGTTCACGCTCGCCGATTGACGGGGCACCCGCATGAACTTCGACCCACGCACGCCGTTCGCCTGGCTCGGGCGCATCTTTCGGTTCAGCCGGCCTGGCGGGCGGCGTTTTTTCACCGAGTGGTTTGCGATAGGCTCCCTCGGGCTCGCCACGATCCTCATCACCTCGGTCGGTCATTTGGCGACCGGCGCCGGCTGGTTCGTCTACGATCGGCTCCTGCGCCTTCAATCGTGCCCCGTGTCGCCCGACATCGTGATTCTGGAAATCGACAACGAGAGCATCGCGCGGCTCGGGCGCTGGCCCTGGCCGCGCGATGTGCATGCACGACTGATCGGCGCATTGGCGAAAGCCCGCCCTGCCGCCGTCGTCTACGACGTGCTGTTCACCGAGCCGTCGGAACATGACGCGGCGCTGGCCAAGGCGATGGCCGCCGTGCCGACGTACCTGCCGGTGCTGCTGTCGCCCGAGGCGCGCGATGGCAGTCGCGTGACGCAAGCGCCGGTCGCGCCCCTCGCGAAAGCGAGCGCCGCGCTCGGCCATATCAATCTCGAAGTCGACCCCGACGGGATCGTGCGCAGTGTCGCGCTGACCGAGCACGATGGGCAGACGCCCTGGCCCGAACTCGTCGTGCCCGTCTTCGAAGCGATCAGGCACGGCACGGTCAAGATCGCGCCTCCGCTACAGGGTTCACCCAGTGCTATCGATCCGGCCCGGTCGAGCGACACTGACACACGTGTTCTGATTCCGTTCAGCAGCCGGTTTTCGGCGTCATACCCGAGAGTATCGTTCGCGCGCGTGTTGAACGGCGAGGTCCCGCCCGAGATGCTGCGCGGCAAGATCGTCTTCATCGGCGCGACCGCGGCCGGCCTTTACGATCTTTTCGCCACGCCTGCGTCGGGCGAATTGGGGCCGATGCCTGGCGTGCTCGTGCACGCCAATTTGCTCGACACGCTGTTGACGGCGCGTGAGATCTATCTGGTCGGCGGGCTTGCGTTGTTTCTTGCCTCGATCTTGCCGTTCGGCGCGATGCTGGCGGGCTTTCTCGTGTTGTCGCCCCGCCGCTCGTTGCTGCTGACGGGTCTTCTCTGCGTGGCGATGGCGACAATCAGCGCGGCATTACTCCACACCGTACACATCTGGCTGTCGCCGGTACCGGCGATTGCCGGGATGGTCGTCGTCTACCTGCTCTGGAACTGGCGACGGCTAGAAATGACGATGTCGTACCTGCGCGGCGCGCTGCAACAGCTCGCCGACGAGCCATGCCTGCTGCCGGAAGCATCGAGCCCGCCGCCGGAATTTGCCGGCGACGTGCTCGAGCAGCACATCGCGCTGATGTCGCGGGCGTCGGAGCGCGTGAAGGACATGAGGCGCTTCGTCTGGGACAGTTTGAACGGCGTTCCCGAGCCGATTCTCGTATCGGATCGACGCGGCGTCGTGTTGCTCGCGAATCAAGCGGCACGCACGCATTTTCTGGCGCTGGGTGCGCCCTCGCCGGACGGCCGAACGCTCTGCTCCGCGCTCAGCGGCCTCGAGCTGGTCAAGACGGTCGACGAAACGCCTGGCATCGACGCCTACGCGCGCGCCAACTGGCCTACGTTGCTCGATCCGAGACGTCCTGGCCATGAATCGATACTGGAGTGCGGCGTCGAAGTGCGCGACCGAAACGAGCGTGATCACCTGCTGCGTTACGCGAAGTGCCGCAATGCGCAGGGCGAGATCACAGGATGGATCGCGGGGCTCGTCAACGTGACGGCGCTGCATGCCGCCGAGCGGCAGCGCGAGGAAGCGCTGCGCTGGCTCTCGCACGACATGCGCTCGCCGCAAGCATCGATTCTCGCGCTCGTCGAGGTCGAGCAGGCGCGGGCCGACTCCGACCGCGTGCGCGATGTGCTCACGCGCGTCGAACGGTATGCGCAGCGCACGCTGAAGCTCTCCGACGATTTCGTGCAGTTGGCCCGCGCGGAATCGCAAGTCTATGTATTCGAACCAGTGAATTTCCCCGATCTCGTGATCGACGCGAGCGACGAGGTATGGCCTCAAGCGCGAGCGAAACGGATCGAGTTCGACATGCAGTTCCTCGGCCACGAGCATTGGGTCCGCGTCGATCGGTCTCTGATGACGCGTACGCTCGTCAACATCCTGAACAACGCGATCAAGTACAGTCCCGCCAATACGCGCGTTGCGTGCACCGTCGAGACGAAGGAGCAGACACCCTCGCGCGTGCAATGCACGATCCGCGACCAGGGCTATGGCATTACACCGCAAGCGCAAACCCATCTGTTCGAGCGTTTCCGGCGTTTTCGCACGCCGGCGCAACCCCAGGTGAGCGGTACCGGTCTCGGCATGGCGTTCGTGCAGACCGTCGTCGCGCGGCACGGTGGCGAGGTGTCGGTCGAGAGTCAGATCGGCAAGGGCACGACGTTGATCGTCTCGCTACCGTTGTCGAGCGAACCGGCCGCCTGAAATCTCGGACATCGCCAAGGCCGGAAAAACCAGAGAAAGGAGGACCATGAGGAAAGGCTTCATGCCTGCCGCCATCGCGGTGGCAGCGTTGGTGGGGATGTTGGCGGGCTGTGCCGACGTGAGAACCGATGTGCATGCAACGGCCTCGTCCGGGTTTGCCGACGGCGAGCGGACCTACGCGCTCGCGCGCACCCGTGCGCTGTCGCGCGACGTCGGGCCGGTTCAAATCCGTTATGAGGCGCTCGTGCGCGAAGAACTGGCACGGCAAGGATTCATGGCAGCACCGGCCGACACTGCGCACTATCTCGTGTCGCTCACCTATGAGGCGCGTGGCGCCGGGGTCGTCGTCGCACGCGCCGAGTGCGCGGCAAGCGACGGATGCGCCGACCCGGCTGCGCGGGCGAGTGGGTCGCGAAGCTCCGGTTCGACCGTTCACTCACTGACGCTACGCTTCTTCGAGGGAAGCAGTGGCCGAGAGGTCTACAAGGTGACGGCGTCGCGGCGCGAGCGGGACACCGACCCGGCCAGCGCGATCCCCTATCTGGTGAAGAGCGCGCTGGCCCGGCTGCCGTACCAGGGCCATGCGGATTGGTCGATCCAGTTCAAGGACGGCAACGGCAGCAGCGACACGGGGCCGGACGTCGTGACTGTCGAGCCGGCCGACGCGTCGCGTTGAATCGATTCGTCATCGATTCGTGACTAGCGCAACATCGGCTGCGGACAATCGTCGATCGGCAGTGCCTTGGCGCCCGGTGGCACGCGCATGCCTCCCTTCGCGCAATAAAGCTTGGTAGGCACCGCCCCCCGCTGCGCAAGCGTGGCGGACTCAGGGCTTTGGGTGACAGAGATCTTGTCGTCGGGCGCACTCGCGGTCGCAGTCTCGCTCGCTTGTTGCCCGGCGTCGCGCGCGTCGTCCACGCCTCTCGAGGCAGACTCGTTCCATCCCCAGGGAGCAGCCACCAGATTCGATCGACCAGGCTCGACGCGCGCCCCCGGCTCCGCTCCGCCCGACGCCGTTTGAGTCGAACCGGCCGGCGCCGGGACGACCTCGACAGGGGCCACGCGCAACCACACCATATACGACGAAGCGATGCTCGCCGAGGTCCGCGCGGTCCGATCGGCCAACACGTAGTTGCCCGCGTCGGCACCGCCGAGCGTGATGTTCGAGACGAAGACAGGCTTGTTCTGCCCCACGTCCGGCGTGCCGAAGGTGCCGTCGGCCGATGCGACGAAAACCTGGTCGCCCGGCAACAAGCAAGGGATGCCGGCCTGCAGCTTGTTCAGCGTGGCTGCCGTCGTGCCGTCGTAGACCTTGTCGTTCGCGGTGATGCCCGTCACGGCCGGAATCGTCAGCGGGCTGATGCTGCCGCCTACCGTCGGGCTCGGTAGCACGATGGCATAGTCACTTGGCCTGCCCGTCCCGGCGAAGCTCACGTTCACGGTGGCGGAGTCGAACGTGGCCGTGCTCGCCGTTTCGACGTCCTTGCTGTTGTAGTCGCCGGTGCCCGTCACGCCGGCCAGTTGATCGCCCGGAGCCAGATTCGCTGCGGTGGCACCTTCGATCGTGGCCGCCGTCGTCCCGTCGTAAACCTTGTTCACGTTATCGAGCGTCACGGTCAGCGGACGCGGTTCGATCATGGCCTGGGTCGGCTGCACCAAGATCACGCGATAGTTCGACAGGTCGCTGCGGCTCAACGCGACATTCATGTCGGACATCTTGAACGTTGCCGACGTCGCGTCGATCACGTGGGCGCTGTTATACGCCCCCGTGCCGGTGATGCTCGTGACCGTGTCGCCGGCGACGAGCCCCGTCGTGCTCGTCGCCGGCTCGACGATGCCGCCGTTCGCATACGCGACGTTCGTCGCGTCATACACCTTCATGACCGCGCCGAGATCGATCGTCAGGTCACGCGGCACGATCGTGCCGGCGGCATTCGCATAAGCGATGCTGTAGTCGGCCAACGTGCTGCCGTTGCTGCCGCTCACCCCCACGCCGCTGCCATTGACGACGAGCGTCGAATTGTACGGACCCTGTGCATTGGGTGACGTAAACGCCTGGGTCAGTCCCGTCAGGCTGTCACCCGCCACGAGGCCGTTGATATTCGTCACGCTTTGACTGCTCGACGTCGTGCCGTCGTACACCTTCGTATCGGAGCTCGCCGTCACCGTGACTGCGCGCGGCGTGATGTTGATGTTCGGGCTCGGCCCCTCGACGAGCGTACGGTTGTAGCCAGCAGCATTCCACGTCACGCCGCCGCTCGTGTACGTCGTGGCGCCGGAAAAAGGCGTCGTCACCGTGAGGTTCGAGCCGACCTGCGAGGTGTTGTAGACGGCGTGCGCGAAGTCCATCCCAGTCGTGCCGCTGAACGTGTCGCCATCGATGGCGCCTCCCAGCGAGGCATTCGCGTAGTTCACCGCTGTGGCGGCTTGCGTCGTGCCGTCGTAAGCCTTCGTGGCCGTGAGGTTCGACACGGTGGCGACGGGTGCCGCGCGGTAGTAGTAGTTACGCGTGCCCGCCACCGCGCCGGATGTGCTACTTGCTGACGCATCGTAGGTCTTGTATCGGGCGCTGCCCGTCGCTCCGCTGATCCGCGCATCCAATGTCGCGGTGTTCGGATTGCCCGAGAAGATCGTCACTGTCCCGTTCGCCCCGACACTGACCGGCACGCTCAACGTAACGTCTCCCCCGCTCGCCGTGCCCGCGGGCTGCGTCACGCCAGCCTCGAGATTCAGGCTGCTCGCAGCACCCGTCAGCTTGATGAGGCGATCGACATTCAAGCCGCCGCCGATGAATGCAGCAACGTTGCCCGTGCCCGAGATTCCCGCAGCATTGCTCACGAGGCTGCTCAGATTCTGCGTGTTGGAAAAATCGAAGACCAGGTTGCCGTTGTCCGTCACCACGCCCGTGCCCAAGTTACCGGTCGTGCCATCGTTACCGACCTGGAGCGTACCGGCGCTGACGAGCGTCGTACCTGTATAGGTGTTGTTCCCGGTGAAGATTTGCGTGCCCGTGCCGGCCTTGACGAAGTTGCCGGGGCCCGTGAGCGAGCCGCCGAACAAATCCGCGCCGCCGTTCGCCAAGCCTGCGGTAAGCGTGGTGCCCGCGCCCGACATGTTGATCGTCCCGCCCGAGGTGCCGGTCAGCGCGCCAATGGTCATATTCGAGCCGGTAAAGAATGTGCCTCCCGTCACGTTCAGCTTCGCCGTCGGCTCATTGACCGGGGCCGTACTGCCGTAATACGGCAAACGGAAATCGGTGTTGTTGGCGTAGTTGACCGAAACGTTTCCGCCCGTCACGTTCAGCGTGCCCGTGCCCCAACCGTCCGGGGAATTGATCTGGACCCAGTACGCTCCGCCGCCGCTCGAGGCGTTGATCGTGCCCGAGAAGTTCGCCATCGGGCCGTAGATGTCCAAGAGGCTTCGGTAGCCGTCCGCCGTGAAGACCGTGACGTTCCCCGATCCGGTAAAGCCGGACATGAACGTCAGCCCCTGTTGGTATTGATTGCCGGACATCGTAACGCTGCCCGTCCCAATCCATCGCACGGGCGAATTCACCGACGTATAGGTGTCGCCGCAAGTAAAGCAAGCGGTAGTGATCGACGAATTGTTCATCGTCAACTGAGAACCGAACGTATAGCTGCCGTACGGCGCGAGATTCAGCGTCGAGTTCACGAACGTCGCCGACGATACGCCGTTGAGGCTGCCGAGCGAAACAGTCGTATTATTCGCCGTGAAAGCGCCCGTCAGGTTCGGCTCCGTGACGGTCCAGCTTCCGCCATTGAGCGTCAGGTTGCCGGCCCCTGCGATGTTTCCGCTGAGCGTGCCGGTGCCGGTGATCGTCGACGTGATGCCGCCGCCGACATGGTACGTGCCGGAGAGATTCACGTTGGCCGCATTCAGCGTCAGCGCGCCTGCCCCGTTCACGTTCACGTTCGCCGCATCGCTGATCGTATTGCTCGCGCTGAGCACGACGTTGCTGCTCGCGAGCTCGGCGGAGAGCTGGCCGTCGGTGATCGTTCCGTTCGTCGACGAATTCAGCGCGTCGACCTGAGCGCTCGTGCTACCTCCCGCCGCGCCGCTGACGATGGAGATGTTCAGCGGATCGAGCAGCAACGTGCCCCAAACGCCATACGGTGCACGCAGATCCACGGGCTGCACGGGATGAAACACGAGGTCTTGCTTGCCCGACACCTCCACCCATCCACCGTCGCCTCCGAACGATCCACCGCGCGCCGCTACGCTGCCGGCAAAGTCGGTACGCTCGTCGGACCAGAGCACCACCGTACCGCCGTTTCCGTGGCCGGTGGCCGACGCGTCGATCGATACGTCCGGCCCGACCGTCGTCGTCTGCGCATGCGCCAGCGTACCCGCTCCATGAAAATCGCCGCCCACGCGCACGTTGCCGCCGCCCGCGTCCCCACGTGCGTCGATCGTCGTGCCGCCGAGCAACGCGATGTCCGCGCCCGTGATCGTCACGTTACCGCCGTGCTCCCCCGCGTTCAGTCCGGTCACGTCGACGGTCGCATCCTTCAGCACGACGGTACCCGCGTCCGGTGCGTCGCCGCCATCGAGGATCACCTGGCCGTTTTTCGTGCCGATCGAGTGCGCCCGCAGCACGCCCGACAGATTCATGACGCTTCCTTGCAGCATGTCGCGCCCACGCGCCGTCAGCACGACCTGGCCGCCGTCGGCCGCGATCAAGCCTTGATTGGCGATCAGCGCGTTCAGCGTCGTACCGTCGACCTGCACGTTCGTTCGCCCGGCGTTGTCGAGCGCGAGGGTGACGTTCGCGCCAGCCGCCAGCGCTGCCGTGCCGCCCGTCGCGCTGATCGTGCCCAGGTTCGTGACGCGATCCGCCGCCAGTACGATGAATCCGCCGTTCACGGCCTTCAGGCTGCCCTGATTGATCACCTCGCCCGGTACCCCAGCTCCTGTACCGGTAAACCGATAGTTGCCGGCCTCGAAATCAGCCTCGCTGATGGTCTTGGTCGTCGCAAACAACCCGCCGACGTTCACCTCGGCCGTCCGGCCGAACAGCACGCCGGCCGGATTGACGAGAAACACCTGCCCATTCGCCTGCAAGCTGCCGTAGATTTCCGAGCGGCTACCGCCCAGCACGGTGTTCAGCGCCACCGAGCTCGCCGACGGTTGCTGGAACACGACGGTGTTGCCGGCCCCGATGTTGAAGCTGTTCCAATTGATCGAAAGCTTCGGCGTGTTCTGCGTGACCGTCATCTGGGTGCCCGATGTGGCGATGCCTCCGCGGCCACCCACGATCGCACCTCCAGTCGGCAGCGTCTGCGCCTGCGCAAGCCCTGCCACGAGCGTTCCCATTGCCAGCGCGGCAGCCAAGCTGATCGAGCGCATCGCGAAGCGCCGAGCCGCAAGCAAGCGCGCAACTGCGCTAGCGCCCCCTGCTGAGCCTGCTCGCGCGCCGCCCTTTCCACGTCCTCGCGCTGTCTCCGCGACCGCCGTGAGGCAGCCGCTCCTCTTGCTGAATACGAGACGAAAAAGATGTTGATTCATGATTGGTTTCCCGGCTCGGACTCAGAAGAAGACTCGTGCTTGCAGCCATAACCAGCTGCGCGAGTCGGGCTCCGAGGTATCGCGCTCTCCGCCTGCATCGCGCATCGCCCACATGACGTTGACTTGATAGCGGTCCCTGCGGCGCAGCTCGACACCGATCCCCGTGCCGCCGAGCGTGCGGTGCGCGGGCCCGCTGTAGCCGGTCCACGGGCTGTGGTTCACGTCGATCCATCCTTCGTCGCGAAATACGGAGAACGTCACATCGCTGCCGCCCACGAGCGGCGTGGCGATCGAATAGCGCAGTTCGAGCGTCGCGAGCACACCCTCATCGCCGGGCGCTTCGCCGACCGGATAGCCGCGCACACCGCTCGGGCCCCCGAGGTAGAGCTTTTCGGCCGAATCGAGGTTCGTGCTCGAGAGTTGTCCCTGCATCGCGCCGTAAAGGCTCAGGCGGCGCGTCGCGCCGAAATAGGCGAGCGTCTGGTCGCGCGAAACGTTCGCGTTGAGCTTGCTGAAACGGCCTGCCGCGTTGGGCATGCCCGCGGCCAACGGCGTGCCGCCATAAACGAGGTTGCCTTGCGTGACTGACGCGCTGTATGCGGTGGCGCCCCCGCCGCCGAGCCCGTCGAGAGCATTGCCGTCGAGGCTCAAGCCAACGAGCTGCTCCCGCTTTCTCGTCGTGATGTCGGTCACGTCGTCGACAAGCCATTTGACGCCGCCGCTCACGCGCCCCGTCAGGGTGTTGTTCGGGTGCCGTACCAGCGGGTAAGTCGCGTAGGCCATCGCCGTGTCGCCTCGGCCGTGCGCGTTCGTGACGTCGAACGGCGCGCCGAGCGTGTAAAGAAAATGCGCGTAGTCGAGACCGACACGCCAGCCGTCGTAGCCGACCGGCAGGCTGTAGTCGACGGTGCCGGCCGTTGCGCCCCGCCCCGACGTCACCATATCCGCGGTGGCGAGGTCGCCGATGCCGAGCGGATTGTTCCAGCGCACGTCGGCCGTTCCGCGCGTACGCCCCGTGTATTTGTTGCCGAAGTCGTCGACGCCGAGTGCCGCGACGACTCTCTGGCCCGGCTCCGCATTCAGCGTGAAATTGGTCGTGCCTTCTAGCGAACCGGGGGCAAGCGTGCCGGACGTGCTCGCCACGCCGGGCAGATCAGCGACGACGCCGAGCGCGCGGTCGAGCCGGTCGCGCGTGAGCCCCGTGCCCACGCAATCGGGCATCGTACGGCCGCAGAGCGCCTCGTTCTCGAAACGGAGCAGCCGTTCAGGGGCATAGCTCGCGTGCTCACCGATGCGGGTCCGATCGAGCTGGCCTTCGAGCACCGCGATCGTCACGACGCCGTCCGTCACAGCCTGGCGCGGCACGTAGGCAAGCGCGGCGAGGTAGCCTTGCTGGCGATAGAGATGCGTGACCGCGCTGGCGAGTGCGTCGAGTTCGCCGAGCGTCGCTGACTTCTCCTCCGTCCCGGCGATCTGCGGAATGGCGCGGCGCAAAGCGGCTTCCTCGATGTGGGCGTTGCCCTTGAAATGAATCATCCTGACGAATACCGTCGCGCCCCCCTTACCCTCGGTGGGCTCAGCAGGCGCCGGCGGTTCCGTCACGCCCTGGCTTCGCCCTTGCGAGGGTTGCGGCAAGGCAGGTACGTTCTCGCGCAGCAGTTGTCCGGCATCCGGGCGCTGCGCTTGCTGTGCGAGCGCAGGACACGCGCTGGATACGGCGACACTCGCGGCGAGTGCGACCCACGCGGACTGCCCGGCACGCGACCAAGGCAGACCCTGCCCGCGAATGCGCGCACTTAGGAAAAGCTCTTTCATCACCAACTCGTTTGTAGTGGAATTTGTTCGGAGATGCGGCTTCCCCATCCCTTGGGCGCATGTGTCGCGCGAGCGGGTTGGGTGTGCGGAGGGTCGACGCGTAAGTCTCACGTTCACACCGCGCATATTTCTCGTTCGAGGTATTTCTATAATCGCGTCGCCGCCTGGCAACAATGCGAAGAATTGTCAATTGACCGCCACCACCACAAGCAGTGCTAATTGATGGGACCGGTACCTTTTTCATCACCGAGCGCGGAAACCTCTCGATTACCCGGAGAATCGCGTCACACGCATCGTCAATTTCCATTTATCGTGCGATGATTTCACTGCGCCTCACTAGATCCGCGCGCAGCGTAAATTCTCTCAGTACTCCTGTAAAACATTGCTCAACGCATGCGCAAACCGACGAGACGTATTGGTCCGTGTTGCCCTCGAGAATGAATATGAAGATTGCCTTACTGGAAGATGACCCGGAACAATCCCAGCGCATTAGCGGAGTCCTGCGTGGCGAAGGCCACGAATGCAGCGCTTTCGGCGATGGCAGCGTCCTGATCCGGCAGTTGAAGCGTGAGACGTTCGATCTGCTGCTGCTCGACTGGCGGACCCCCGGCGTCACCGGCTACGAGGTCACGGCGTGGGCGCGCGCAAACTTGAGCGTGCATGTCCCGATCGTCTTCCTGACCAGCCGTGCGCTCGAGGTCGACATCGTGGCGGGGCTCACGGCCGGAGCCGACGACTACATGGTCAAGCCGATCCGGGGTGCCGAGCTGCTCGCTCGCATTACTGCGTTGCAGCGCCGCATCAACCTCGAATCTGCGCAAGCGGACCGCGTGATTGCCGCGGGTAAATACCGAGTCGACCCGAAAAGCCGCTGCTGCTACCTGCGCGACGAGCCCGTCGAGCTGACCTGCAAGGAGTTCGACCTGACGCTGCTGCTCTTTCAGCACATCGGCCGCGTGCTCTCGCGCGAGCATATCGGTGGGGCGATCTGGGGGCACGGCCCCGAATCCATCTCGCGCACGCTCGACACGCATATGTCGAGAATTCGCATCAAGCTCGAATTACGCTCGGAGAACGGCGTGAAGCTGACGCCCGTCTACGGACAAGGCTATAGGCTCGATGTCGTGGCCGATCTTCCGCAGGACGCTGACGAACCCAAAGAGTACGGGGCGGGCTGACCACCCCATTAAATCCCGCACGATCGCACGGCTTCCTACTGGCGCACCGGACGATGCTGTTTGCGCTTTTCGGCCCCAGCGGGATTGCCACACCTTGCGCCACGCCGAGGCCGTTTTCGCATCGAACGCCAAGTCAAGACGACTTGGCGAGCGTGCTTAACGTGCGTTTGCCGCCCTCGCGGCTTGCTTCACTTCGTAACTCGCCTGGTCCAGCAGGTGCTCCGCGGAATCCGCATGCCCACCCAATTGGTATTCGTTGGCTGCCTGAGCTGCGCGCAGTTCGTTATAAGCACTCTGGATATGGGCCTGTGCAGCAGCCAGATGAGGATGGCGGCCAGCGCTGATGTCCTGCTCGGGCGGCGGCGGAACTTGCGCGCACGCAGAAAGAACCGCCCCGCTGAGGCCGATGGACACGAGAATTGCTGCAACGCTCTTGACTTTCATTTCCTACTCTCCTTCTCGGTTGAGAATTTCTAAGCACTACGAACTAAAAACTTTAAAAAAAGACCTTGGGTAGCGTGGCGCCTTTTCAGTCTGCCCAGCAATGGTGGCCATAGGGCCCCGGGTGTGAGCCCGGAGGGCAAACGAGACCTGTGACGGGACTAACGACACATCCACCTAGCGTCGCTAGCGCGATGAATCCAATAACCACTATGACAGCATTAACCTTAGGCATATGCCCTCCGGCAAAAAGCATCGAGGCGACAAGCTTCTTCGATGATCAAAAATTTAAATATAAACCTCAATAGCCGATTTGATCGCTGACACCGTTCAATTGCCGATTGATTTGTTGCTGTTGCAGCTGGTCCAGATGTGAAGTGCCGTTTGCTCGTGCGTCTGCGCGTTCCTCCTCCAAGATGGAGTGGACTTCCCCGTGCTCGGCACGGGCCTGCTGCGGCGTTATCTCACCATTCCAGAGTTCGTGGTTGATCCTCCGATTTTGGTTATCGACACGAGCGTTGTCATAGGCACGCCATGGATGGGAGTCCGACCATCCCGGGTGGTTATAGGCCGTCCATGGATCGGCCTGAGCCGAACTAGCCAGGACGGAGCCGAAGACGATCAAAATACCGAAGGCCGACTTGAGATTCACATTAATTCCCCATATCCATCGAATCAATTAAATTCACGATCATTTCGCCACCACATTCGAAATATCGCCCCAATGCTTCGAAATGAAGTGTAGAGAAATAATGCCGGACGATTGTATATAAACCAGTGAAAACTGAAACAAGATGTAGCACCGGACCGGGAATTTGCAAAAATTCACAGTCCCGGCATGCTTGGAGCGCGAAAACGACCGTGTCTTGGCGATATCTTCCATGGCCAGCTAGCTCGCTATTGGCCGAGTAACAATGTGAGTCAATTCCCGTGCAATGCGCTCGATGGGGTCCCGCCAGTCATCGGCGACAGATTGGTGAAAGACGCGAACCAAGCCGTACCAGCGGCTCCCCGATTGGCGGGCTGGCCAGCGCCAATCGCCGAATCGCCGATTGAGAAGCCAGACTGGGAGTCCCATCGCGCCTGCAACATGGACGGGTGCGGAATCGATTGTGATCAGCAAGTCGAGGCCGGCAAGCAAGCCGGCCAAATCCAGAAAATCTCTCACGCCACGATCCGCGCAACAGATGCCTTGCGTGTCCTCCGACAGACCCGGTTGGACACGAACCCAGTCGATGGTCCCCGCGAATCGGTCGATGAGCGGCCTGAGCGAATCGAACGACAGCGAGCGCCGCGCATCCTCGACGTGCGTGTGCTTGCCGGCCCAGCATAGGCCGACACGCAGCCGTCGCGCACCGGAAGGCCGATGTGGAACGAGCTGTGAGGACACCCGATCGCACCATGCGCGGCAAAGCGCATCAGGCACTCGAATATAGGGCTCGGCAGCGAAGTCGAAGTCGGCCGAACCGGCAACGCCGAGACGGTGCGGCAAGCTGCACAACGGCACATGCCAGTCGAACGCCGGGATCGAATCGCCGAACGCGATGACGTCGTCCACGCCCGCGACCGTGGCCGCCAGGCGCGCCAAAGGCCTGTTAGTCCCGAACACGACCTTCGCGGCGCCAAGCGCCTTGAGCCGTGGCGCGAAACGCAAGAACTGCATCTGGTCGCCATAGCCCTGCTCGCCCATCACGAGCACCGTTTTTCCGGAGAGATTTTCCCCACGCCACACCCGATCGACCTGCTCGTCCGTCCACCCCGCATCATGGCCCCACCAGAGCAGGCGGCTTTCATATGTCGCGAAACCGTCCTGCCAGCGCTCATCGGACAGCAAGGCCAGCGCCAGCTCCCAAGGAACCCAGTTCGGCACCTGCGGCAACTCCCGCAGCGTCGGATAGTGTCCCGCAACGGCGTGACATGCCGCACGCTTGCGCGCCTCCCACTCGTACAGCCTGTGCGAGAAGGCGCCGCGCGCCGCGGCTTCGCTCAAGACGTCGATACGTTCATGATCCAGACCGAGACGCCAGGCTGCCCGGGCAAGCGCCACAGCAACCGTATCGGCTTCCTCCGGCGTATGCCGTCCATTCTTCGCGCTGCGCCACCCTTCGCGCAGCAGCGGTATTCCCGAGCCGGGACAGTCGTCCTCGCCCAGTTGCGCATAGGCGACAAGGAACTCGATCCGTCCTGGATGGCGCCGAAACGCCTCCAAGACCGTTGCGCGATATTCATCGTCGTGGTCAAGTTGCCTGAGCATGGCGAGGAGATTGCGCCAGCCCGATCCATAGCCGGGCTCGGCGGCCGTGAGCAAACGCAGATGATGCAGCGCCTCTTCGTGCCGTTGCTGCTGAAACAGGATCGCGGCCAGATTGTTGCGCCAGCGATGACCGTCGACGGGTTGCGAGGCAAGCCGCTCGAGCCAGTCCACGATGCTGCCTCCCTGCCCCGCCTGCAGGCAAAGATCCGCGTAGCGCGCGAGGACGGCCATATCGTCCGGATGACGCGCCATGCGTTCTCTGGCTGCCTCAACGAGCGCGCCGGGCGGGACGGCCGCCAGATCCGGGAGGTTGCTCATCTCACATCGGTCGACACGTCGGCCGGTATGGCGACATGCTCGTCCCGCCTCCAGCTCGTCAATGCTTGCGCCAGCTCTTCGAGCGGTTCCACCCAGCTCAGATGCAGCTTCTGCCGAAAGATGCGCATGCTCGGATACCAGCCGGTCGTCGCGGCCCGAGCTCCCCAGCGCCAATCCGTCGAAATCCGATTCAGCATCCAGACGGGTTTGCCCAGCGCGGCAGCCAGATGAGCCACGGCCGTATCCACGGTGATGACGAGATCCAGTTGCTCGACGAGCGCCGCCGTTTCCGCGAAATCGACGAGTTCGTCACTCACGTCGACCATCCCGGGCCAGTCCTCCGCCTCCGGTGCACAATCGCCGACCTGAAGGCTGACCCACAAAATGCCCGGCACCTGTGCCAACGCCCCGCGCATTTCAGCGAGCGGAATCGAACGAAGCCGGTCGGCCGGGTAGATCTTGCGTCCCGCCCAGACGACGCCGATCCTTCGCAGTCCTGTCATCGCCGGGAAGCGCTCGCGCCATGCCGCTCGCGCGCCCTCTGGCGCACGCAGGTACGGAAACGCCGGGCGCAGATCAGCCGTCGTCGACACGCCAAGCCGGTGTGCGAGACTCATGAGCGGGCACAGATAGTCGAACGGCGGGCGGCGCGAATCATCGAGCGGCACGGTCTGATCGACGCCAGGCGTAATCTCGAGCAGCCGCGCGAGCGGAGCCGACGCGCCGACGAGCACCGTCGCCCCGCGCCGCTTGAGCTCGGGCAGATAGCGCAGGAACTGGATCACGTCGCCATACCCTTGTTCGGGGAGCAACAGGATGCGTTTGCCGTCGAGCGGCTCGCCGCGCCAGAGCAACGTTCGATATTCGTCGCCCGTCATGCCGCTGACGGTCTGGTGCTCCTGACGGACTTCGTAACCGGCGAACCCGCTCGCGTAATCGCCCTCGGCGAGCGAGATCAACGCGTTGTTCCAATCCGGGCCGAAGCCCAGATCGATCGTTTGCAGTTCGGCGCGGAAGGGTTGCGTCGCCATCGTTTGCCGCACCGTGGCCATGCGCGGCTGCAACTCCTTCTTCATCTTCTCGCCCGACGCGGCCAGTGCCTCGCTGTTCAAGCGCCGCGCCTCATCGTAGCGTTGCTGCCGGTTCATCGTCACCGCCAGATTGACTAGCACGCGGTAGTCGCGACGAATCGTCAGCGCGCGCCGCAGCGCCTCTTCCGATTCGCCCAGGCGATCGACGCGCTCGAGAACGGTGCCGAGCGCGAACAGCGCCTCCATGTGCTCAGGCTCGATGTCGAGCGCACGCTTGAGCGCCGCTTCGGCCGGCTCGTACGATTTGAGGTGGTGATAGACGAGCCCGAGCATCACGTGCGAGCCCGCCAGCTCGGAATGTGCCTCCACATAGCGGCGCGCGAGCGCGAGCGCCTTGTCGTACTGCTGCGTGCGCAGATAAAACTGGATGCCGTTGTTCAGCGCCCCGGCATGTGTCGGGTCGAGCTCGAGCGCTTTGTCGAGGTCCGCCTGGGCATCGTCGCGCCGCTCCAGCGCGGCATGGGCCGGGATCAGATTGGCATGGCTTTCGGGAAGCTCCGGGTGTTGATCGCGCAACCATTCGAACCGGCGAAGGGACGCTTCGAACTCGCCGGCGTCCAACGCGATTTCGGCGCTCAACAGCACGATGTCCGGCTGCGTCGGCGCGAGTTGTGCAGCGCGGCACGCATGTTCGAACGCCTGTGCCGTATTGCCCTTCTGCCGGCGCAGCCGTGCCAGATTGGCCCAGCCCGTATGGAACGCCGGGTCGCACGCCACCGCTCGCACCATGTCGTCTTCCCGCGCCGGGTCGTCTTCGGCGCGCGCGGCCGCGCGGTTGCTGTACGCCACCGCATAGTCCGGGCGCAGCTCGATCGCGCGATCCAGGTAGCCGCGAGCCGCAGCAGCGTTTGCCGACAACAGCTCGAGCGCGCCAGCATGGCAAAGCGCCTTCGTCGAGTCAGGATGGTCCAGGAGGTACGCGTCGATCAACGGGCGTGCCTCGTCGAGTTTCGAGGCGCCCAAGGCCAACTCGATCGCCTTCAGCCGTTCAAGCGCGTCAGCGCGCCCGCGCTCGGTCGGGGCCAGCGTTTCGCCCGGCACGCGCGCATCACACCCGCGTGATACCGAATGTTGTGCCAGACGCTCGCGCGCCTCAGCGACCGCCCCGCTCCAATCGTTCAGCGTCTTCTGCCGAACCTGCTCGACAGACGCGTACCAAACGCCGTCATCGCGCAACAGCTGCCAGCGATATTCGCTGCCGAAGCGATTGAGCAGGATCGCCGGCATGCCGAGCGCGCCCGCCAGATGCACGGAGGCGGTATCGACGCAGATCACGACGTCGAGCGCTTTCATCGCCGCAGCGGTGGCGGCGAAGCTGTCGAGCATCACCGACCAGTCGACCACGCCGTTCGCCACCGCCAGCGCCGCGCAGTCGTTCGCACGCGGCCCCACCTGCAAGCTGTAGAAGCGCACGCCCGGAAGCGGCGCCGTCAACGTTCTGACGATGGGCTCAGCGAGCGAGCGCTGACCATCGAGCAGCATCTCGGGCTTGCCCGCGTAGACGATCCCCACGGCCAGGGCGTTCTCCGCAAGGCGATGCGACCGGAAACGCGCGACGGTGTCGGCGTCGCACGACAGATACGCGCCCACGGCCTCCGGTTGCGCCACGCCGAGTTCGTTCACGCGATGGTGCAGACTCAGAATCGAGACGTAGTAGTCGAACGCAGCGGGCTCCTCCCGCCAATCGCAAATGACGATCTTCTCGCCCAAGTCGGCGAAGCTCGTTTCGAACAATGCGCGCACCGATGCATCGGCAGGCAGCAGGACGCAATCGGCCATCGCCGCCAGACGACGAACATGCCGCAGCCCTTGGAAGACATCGCCATAGCCCTGTTCCCACAACAGCAGCAAGCGCTTCCCGCGCAGCGGCTCACCGCGCCACATGCGCTTCGCGCGGCGCGCGTCGAAGCCCGGCACGAACGCGCTGCCGAGTCGCCATTCGAGCAATCGCAAGCCTTCCGTCGTCCGGCCGAGCGCGAGCAGCGCCATGCCGAGCCGCGCATGCATGCTTTCGAAGATCGGCCGGTTCTCGATGCGGCTCCGATAAGGCGCATTCAAGCCCTGCCCCGGGGCTGCAAGCGAGACGTCAGCCGGTTTCGTCAAATCCGGCAGCAGCTTCGTGCAGGCTTCGTCGACGAACGCTTGTGCCGCGTCGGCCTTCTCCATCGCAATCAGGCAATTGGCAATGTTGACGCGCGAATCGAAGTGTTCGGGCGAGCGCGACAGCACCTCGCGATACGCTGCTTCCGCCCCCGCCGCGTCGCCCATCGAATAACGCATCGCTGCGAGCCCGCCGTAGGCCGTCAGGTAAGCCGGATCGGCCCGAACCGCGTTCTCGAACGCCGCTCGCGCTTGCGGAAACCGCCTCAGCTCGCCGTAACAGCAGCCCAGGTTGTTCCAGGCGGCCGGATTGTCCGGCGTATGAGTGAGGAGCCGCTCCAGAATGTCGGCGCACTGGGCATAGCGCGCCGAATCGAGGTAGAGGCGTTCGAGCACGTCCATGGCGACGCAGTCGTTCGGCTCCTTCAGCAGCGCCTCGAGCGCCTTGCGCTCGCTCGCGTCGCGGTGCCCGCCTTCGAGCAACGCCAGCGCCTCACGGCCGAGCGGCGCATCGAAACGGCCCAGTTGCGACGAACCATTCGATGACGGCACCCGCGCGCCAGTGCCAGTGCCAGTGCCAGTGCCAGTGCCAGCGGCCTCGGGCGTCGCCGTGGCCTGGCGCGGCGCCGTGCCCAGCCGCTTGCGCAGCACGATCTCGATCGCGCATTCGGCATTCGGCTGCAACGTCTGATCCTGGTCGGCCATCCGGTTGTCGAAGAACTCGCGCACGAGCTGAATCCGCTCGACCTCGACGGCGCCCGACATCTTAGTCACGAGATCGAGCACATTGACCGAGCGCGGCGACCAGCTCATGCCCGCATCCTTGTGGATCGTGAACGTCCACTTGTGGTCGGGATTGAAGCGGCTCGGAAACACGCCCTGCTCGTACATGTCCTCGTCGGGTACGCTCACGACGAGGTAGCCATTGGGCTTGACGACGCGAATCCAATTCGCGAGGGCCTCGGCGGGATCGCGCATGTGCTCGAGGCAATGCGACGAGTGGAGGAAGTCGAAGCTCCCGTCCGCCACGCCCGCGAGCAATTGCGCGTCGCCGTCGGGCAAGTCCCACCCGCGCACCGACCGCAACGCCGGGAACAGCGGTAGATAGCGCCCGAGCGTATCCGGCCCGGCACCGACATCGATGCCGTCGCCGACGAAGTACCGGCACAGAAAATCGCCGTCACGATAGCGGCGCTTGGCCGCTTTGCTTTGTTCGTACATGATTGCGCCTCGCCGTCCTTTAGCGTTCCGTCATGGCCTTCGTCATGCCACGAACGATGGGTCGCAAGATGTAGGACATGATCGTTCGATGCCCCGTGATCACGTCGACCTCGGCGACCATCCCCGGCAGGATGTTCAGGTTGCCGACCTGCGTGCTGACGATGTTCCTGCGCGTGCGCACTTCGATCTTGTAGTAGAGATTCCCGGTACGCTCATCGGCCTGACTGTCGGGGCTGATCAGCTCGACCTTCGCGTCGATCGTGCCAAGCGCGCCCGAGTCGAAGGCCGTGATCTTCACCTTCGCCTCGTCGCCGAGCTTGATATAGGCGATGTCCTGCGGCTGAACGCGCGCTTCGATGAGCAGCGTGTCGTTGATCGGCACGATGTCGACGAGGCTCTTGCCGGGCGAGGCCACGCCGCCGATCGTCGTGATGTGCAACGTCTTGACGATGCCTGCCACGGGCGAGCGGATCAGCGTCCGTTGAAGAATGTCCTGCTTGCCCGACAGCGTGCCCTCGAGCGCGTTGAGCTGGATTTGCTTCTTCGCCAGATCCTCGCGCGCCTCGCTGCGGAACGTCGACGTCCTTTCGTCGATGCGGCGGCTCATCTCGGCAATCTGGGCACCGGCTTGCGCGGCGCCTTCCCGGGTCTGGATGACCTGCGCGCTCAGATTTCCTCGCTCGCGCTGCAGATTGATGATTTCGACGGGCGCCACGGAACCGACGGAGACCAGCGGCTGCATGCGCTGAATCTGCTCGTCGAGCAAGCGCAAGTTGTTCTCGTACTGCGGGATGCGCCCGCGGTAGTCGGCGGCCTCCGCCTGTTTGGCCGCGCGCTGCTCCTGCAAGACCTCGATCGACGACGCAAGCGCCGACGCGCGTTGCGCGCGCACGCGCTCCTCCTCGGCGATCACGTCGGGCTTCAAACCGGCCGGGTAGGACGGGTCCTTGCCATCGGCCTCCGCCGAAAGCCGTGCAATCGCAGCCATCAGGCCGTCGCGCGTCGCGGCTTGCTCGGTCACGGCTCCTTGTGCGACCACCGGGTCGAGCCGTACCAGCGGCTGATCCTTGGCGACCAGTTGCCCTTCCTTGACGAGCAGTTCCCGCACGACGCCGCCTTCGAGCGTCGAGAGCTGCTGCACGGTCGTCGAAGGAATAACGTGCCCCTGCCCTGAAGCGATGATGTCGATCTTGAAGATCGTCGCCCAAAGGATCAGTGCCAGGATCAACGCGAGCATCACGCACGGAATCAGGGCTGCGGCGCGACGTGCCGGCGCGATCGAGGCCTCCTCGAGACCGATGGCGCTCAGGCTGGAAAGACGCCGACGCCCGTCGGGCTCCGCTTCGAACGCGTGCTGCTCGAAAAACGAGAAGATGGCATCGGCGATGCGCAGAAATGGCGAGAAAACGCGCTTGGCAACGGTCGAGATCATTTCGCCCCCTTTGCATTCGCTTCGTCGGCCGCACTGGCTTTTCCACCCGAGAGCTTCGCCAGCACCTCGTCGCGCGGACCGTCGAGCACGACGCGTCCCGAGTCGATCACCACGATGCGCGACACCAGTTGTAGAAATGCGGGCCGATGCGTGACGACCACGAGTGTCTGATCGACGAGCGATGTCTTCAACGCGTGCACGAGACGATTCTCCGCATCGATATCGAGCGAGCTCGACGGTTCGTCGAGGAGGATCGCGTGCGGGTCGTTCAACAACAGCTGCGCGAGCCCGACCACCTGCTTCTGCCCTTCCGACAATCCCCGCCCGCGTTCGCCGAGGCGCATCGAATAGCCGTCCGGATGCGTTCTCGCGAAATCGTCGACGCCCGAGATGCGCGCGGCTTGCAGCACTTTGTGGTCGGATGCATCGGGGTGGCCGAGCGTGATGTTTTCCTTCAACGAGCCCGATACCAGAAGCGGGTTTTGCTGCAGATAGCCGACGACTTTGCGTCGCGTGACGACATCGAGTTGTCCGAGATCGACGTCGTCGTAGAGGATGCTGCCGCGCATCGGCACGAGCACACCCGCGATCAGCTTCAAAAGCGTGCTCTTGCCGGAGCCCATGCGCCCGAGAATCGCGACACGCTCGCCCGCGGCGATATGCAGCGACACGTTGGCGAGCGTCGCGCGTCCGCTCCGGTGCGCGGGATAGGCAAAGCTGACGTCATTGAGCGTAACGGCGCCGCTGAAATCATCGCGTGCGACGAACTCACGCTCCTCCTGCGTGACGCGCGGTATCTGAAAGAAGCGCGAAATGAATCCCGCCGCGATGCGTGCGTTTTCGAGCCGCATGCCGAGCGAGACGATCGAGAGAAACGGCGCGAGCGCGCGCCCGGCCAGCATGTTCGCGGCGATGAGCCCGCCCAGCGTGATCATCTTCTCGCCGACCATCCATGCGCCGACGCCGAGCAGCATCAGGCTCTCCAACTGCATGCAGGATGCCGTCACGCCCGAGACGAACTGCGTGAGCAGGCGGCTCGTCCCCGACGCGATGGCGGCCATCGCACTCTGATCGCGCCAGCGCCGCCGCAGCACGCGCTCGCCGCCGACCGCGCGAACCGTTTCGAGCGCGTTGATCGTTTCGACGAGCGTACCGTGGCGCTCCTGGCCGAGCTGCATCGACTGCTGGCTCGAACGCTGCACCGAACCCTGCAAGCGCCACAGCAACGCCAGGAGCAGCAATACCCAGAACACGGGCACCCATCCCAGATGCCCTGCCACGACGAACACCATCGCGAGTGCGATCAGGCCGAACGGCAAGTCGATGAGCAACAGGAGGATGCCCGACGTAAAGACTTCCTGGACCGTCCCGAAGCCTCTGAGCATGTCCGCCTGCGTGCCCGCCGCACCGGACCACGCCTCGAGCTTGATGTCGAGCAGATGTTCGAAGATGCGGCGCGACAGGACGATGTCGATCCGGCGAGCCGTTACGTCGATAATGTAGGCCCGCACCTCTCGCAGCACGAAGTCCGCTGCAATGGCGATCAGCATGCCGATCATCAAGGTAACGAGCGTGGCCGTCGCCCCGTTGGGTGCCACGGTGTTGAAGATCACCATGGAAAAGAACGGCATCGCAAGGCCCAGCAGCGTCGAGCCGAGTGACGCGATGAGCGCGTAGCGGAACGCCGACTTTTCGGCCAGCAAGACATCCCAGAGCCAAGCCATCTGCTCCTTGCCCGGCAGGCGCCAAGCGCTCTGCGCGCCGCTCGTCGCCGAATACGGCACGCGGTCTACTCTGAGCCACAGCACACCGTCGCCTTGCGGCACCTGATCGGCCTGGTACTCGAAGAATTGGCATCGCCCCGTCGCATCGAAGCGAAACGCCCGCCGCTCATGGCTCATCTCGACGCGCGGGAAGAACAGCACCTGATCCTGCGCAGCGTCGGTGTCGACGGCAATCCATTGCGCCGATCCGAGTTCCGGCCGTTGTCCGGCCTTCACGGTTTCCACCACGAGCCCAAAGGCCTTGGCCGCCTCGATCAAGCCGATCACGTCGACTTGCCCCAGCGCATCGCGGCCGTCCGTCAGCCCGGCCAGCATCGCGTCGAGCGAGACACCGCGCCCCAACGCCCGGCCAGCCTCCGTCACCGCGGCGGCCAGCATCCGATGGACGCGGGCGAGCGGAGGCAGCGCCTCACTGTCGCCGTCGAGCATTCCCCCGATACGTTCCACGGCCACCGTGCCGTCTTTCTGCGTCGAATCCTCGATCGCCGGAATTGCGTCGCTCATGTTTGCTTGTCCTGTTGTGTCATCGCTGCTGCGCTTATCGGGTCCGACCGGCATCCAACGATCGTCGGTCCTGAGAGACTTCCGGCGGCCCGGCCAGGACGGTGCTGTTCGACCCCGTGGTGTCACGCCAGAACGACATCTTGTCGAGACGTTGGAACAGATCGGGCGGAAGCAAGGTCGGGCGTGAAACAGTCCGAACCTCGGAACTCACGCTATGCAGCCCAGGCACGCCCAGGGCGTGATCGAATTTGTCGATGCTTTCTTGATCCGCCATCTCCAAGCCGGTAAACCGATGTTCGAACATGGGTTCGCCGATGAAGTCGTAGACGGCTCGTAACGCGCGCTGCGGATCGGTTGCCAAGTACGTGTATTCGAGCAGGAGCAAACGGTCCGACTGTTCGCCGTAGAAGCCCTCTCGCGTAACGTTCCATGACGCCCCTACAATGCGATCGGCACGCATCAGCGTATCGGTACGGCTGTAGACACTGCGTGCCTCCGTCCCGTCGTTGAAGAATGACGGAATGGCTGTCTGATTCTTGCGGAACAGCCGCTCGAGACTATCGACGACCCAAGCGAGGCTGCGCACGCAGACGATCATCTTCGATTCCGGGAAAATCGTGCTGACGAGCGGCAGCAAAACAGGCCAGCTTCGATTCGAATCGAAGATCATCGTCTTGCCCGACTGCACAGCCTGCTCGTAGTAGCTCTTGAACACCCCCTCGTAGAGACGGCTTCTCAGGTCGTCGCTCATGATCGGATAGTGTTCATTCGGAATGCTGATTGATTGCCGAATGGCTGAAACGATGCCGAAAATAGGGCTCGTGATCGTGGCGTGGAAGCGCGGGTTCTGCGCCAGCAGTGTCGACAGCAAGGTCGAGCCTGCGCGGGGCAGGCCGCATATGAAGTGAGCTTTCATCGTGTTGTGTAATGTTTTGTTATTCGGCGTGACGGCATTCCTTCAAATGCCGTCACGCCGAACAAAGAAAGCCGAAAGACAGAATGATTCGCGGCCGGTCGCCCAACACAGCTGTCGTACCGTGCAACTTCAAGCCGGCATCCACGCGATAGATTCCGCCCTCGGGAACGTCCAGAATTTCGTTGTCGATAATCGGCTGCCCCCCCGCCTGCGGCTTGGAGATCATCACGTTGAAGCGCGTGTGGATCAGCCCGCCCTGATTCGGGTCCCGATGCATGTGCACCGCTCCCCCCCTGGTAATCAAGCTGCACAAGTCGCGGTAGAGTGGCTCCGGCGGCGTATTCCGCAAACCGAATCGCTCGATGATCGATAGCTTGATTTTCCAGACCTCAGCCGGAACGTTCGTGAATAAATGCAAACTCGCGAACTGACGCCCGAACCCGTTCGGCTGGAAACGTCGTACGTTTGCCAGTGCCCACGCACGTATCGGTTCCAGCTTGGTCTCATCGAATAACGGTTCCATCTCGCCCCCGCATCGCAACAACCGCCGCCAGCCGACCGAGCGCCGCGAAAGTGCGGCGCAAGGCGCGGCAAGCGGCAGCGCGGACTACAACCCCGACCCTGGCACGCCGCCGTGAGTCAGATGGATGTTGTGGTTGACGATGACCTGAACGTTCGAGCCACTGAACTCATAGATGTCATACGTCTGCATCGCGCCGTGGACATCGTTGTGATTGACGTGTCCGACAAGCGACCAGTTGCCCGTCAATCCCGCACTTGCGCCAGCCTGAGCGATCGGCGTGAAGGCCTCGAAGTCCAGCGTGTTCGTGGCGTTGCCGTCGATCACCCACTGCTTCATCGGCACGTTCGGCCCGAGCGGCGTGGTCCGGCCGCCATGCGATCCCGTATAGCTGGCGTCCCACGTTGATCCCGACCACGTTTCGCCGTTACCGCCGCCATCGAGGAACACCCCCATGCTCGACGTGTCGAGCACGCTCCGGATGTCGAACTTCAACGTATTGCCGTTGCCGTTCAAATCGAAGCGTTCGATGTTGTGGATGTGGGCGTTCAGATCGCTGCCGTTGGTGGCGATCGTCAAGTCCAGGGTGGCATTGACGGTGTTGTGCGTATCGAATTGCAGCGTGTTGATATGACCTTGCTGCACGATGCCGCCGTCCCAGCGCGAACCGGGCGTATCGAAATTGGCGATGTTGTCGCCGTTCACCACCAAGGTGTTGTTGCCGCCACCGCCCTGGAGTACGTCCACACCGCCATTGCCGACGAGTGTCGCGTTGCCCGGCCCGCCGACCAGCTGGTCAGAGCCGGACGTACCGGTCACCGTGTTGTTGCTCGCGCTCCAGCTATTGGTGTAGCTGGACGCGAAGGGCATCGGCGAACCCGGCGCCGCCGTGCCGCCTGTCTGGCTGTTCGCGCCATAAACCACTTCGACCTTACCCGCGTTCGAACCGTCGGTCGTGTCGCCCGCATTGCCGAGCACCACGTCCCACAGACCATCGCCATTGATGTCAGAGAACTGAACGGGTCCACCGCTCGAATTGTTGAGCAGCTCCAGATGGTTCGGCTGCTGAAACCAGCTCGTGCCGTAGTTGGCGTATTTGCCCGGCTGATAGTCAGGGCTCCCCCACAGAACATAGTATTGGCTGCCGCTTTGGTAAACCGTGTCCTGGTAGCCGTCGCCATTCAGATCCGCCCGCAGGATGGGAACGCCAAGGTTCATCGGATATCCAGTGTTCCCCGAGAAATTCGTGTTCGTCGGGTCGCCTATGATGAACCCCATGGCATTCGGCGTATTGCTGGCCATTGCGTTGTACAGCGCGTCGACGGACAGCGTGGGGATGCCGCCCGGGTCGTTCAGGTGCGTATGGACGTAGTTGGCGAGCCACTTGCCGTCGATGACGAAGTCGAAGGTATTGGGATTGCCCGAGTTGGCGCCGGCCGAGCTGCGGCAGGAAATCACGAGATCGTCGTACCCGCTGCCAGTCAAATCCATCGACTTGATCTGGTAGCCGAACTGGTCACCCGCGTTGGTCGCGCTGTTCCAGGTGATGTAGAAGCCCTGTCCCGGCTGGAGGTTGTTGACATCAACCCCCGTCCCGTCATTGCGGCCGAAGATGATGGCCACACGACCGTTGTTGGCCCGAGTGTTGAACGAGCCGTCGGCCTGGCCGACGGCAATGTCGGTCAATCCGTCTCCCGTGAGACAGCCGATCGGCTGGGCCCACAGGTCCTGCGGCGTGTAATAGCCGTCGCCTTCGCCGAGCGGATGCAGCGCATCGGTGCTATAGACGTAAAAGCCCTTGTTCGCGGCCAGGTTCATCGACGTGCCAGGCAGCGTCAGGTTGTCCAAGCCGACGGGGGAGCTCGGCGTGTAGCCGACGATCAGGTCGCCATAGGTCGTGGGGGAACCGCCACCGCTGCTTCCCGTCCCGCCGTCCGTCCAGAAGAGATCCGGGCGACCGGCGCCATTGATATCGTAATAAGGTGCGAGCTGACCAAACACCGCAGTATTGGTGGGAGCCCCCCCTCCGTGATAGGCGGTATCGGTGTGAAGCGGCACATAGAACTGCGTTGTCGTGCCACTCGTGAGCGTGGAGCCAGTCAACGACTGCGCCCATCCGCCGGAGCCAAGCGCCTCGTTGTAGATGACCTCCGCGACAATCTGAGGACTGCCTTGGGAGTAGCCGCCAATCCTGTTTGCGGCGACAAGCTCGCTATGACCGTCGCCGCCCATGTTGGAGGTGAACGTATAGTTGGCGAGCGCAAGCGCCATGCCGGTCCAGGCATACCCGCCGGTCGCCGCCCCGGCACCATGAGCTTCCCCCCATCCGGGCGCGGTACCAACGTTTTGCAGGTCGACAAAGCCCGTTCCATTAGCGGCAGTGTTCTCCTGTCCGTCAACCACATACACCATGCCGTTGTTGTTCGCCGCGCCGCTGCCGGGTGCCCACAGGAACAGATCGCGCGTCCCGTCCCCGTTCAAATCATCGCCGACGAGAACGGTCGAGCCAAGCTGCGCGTTCGGCCGCCCCAATTGGCGATAGACCTGCACGCCGTTGCCGAGCCACGTATTCGTGCTCGTGTTGTTCGCCTCCGTCCACAGATCCTGGTTGACGTGGGCAGCGTTTTCGGTGCCGGTGAGGACGTCGACATTCGGCGTATTGGTGAAGCCGACGTCTCCGGCCGGATTACGGACCTGCAACTCCACCGTCATCTGATTGATCGGCAGGTAGGTGTTCTGCCAATTGTTGTTGGCATAGAACGTTGCGGGCGCCACCCAGGTCGTCAGCGTCGGCGTGTTGCCGGCCGTGACCGTGAGGTCGGCCGCTTGCAGCGTATAGGTGGTTTCCGACGTCGCCGTGGTCAATCCCGTGCCACTGGCATACGTAAAGGTGAAGTCGACGACGACGATGTCGCCCGGCTTGCTCTTGGATGCCGTGGTCGGGTCGATCTGGAAGTAGACGGGCACACCGGTATGGCCACCCGACACGTTGTAGATCTCCGCCGCGCTCAAACCGTTCGCCAGCGCGGGGATGCCGACCGGTTGCGCATAGTAGTTCGAGCTGGCGCCGGCCGGTGTCTGTACCTGCACAAAGCGTGCGTTCGCGACTTGTGTTTCGATCGTGACGGCGAGATTGGACGACATCGCCGATGTATTGCCGGCGAGATCGACTTGGTAGGCCGAATAGGAATACGTCCCATCGGCCTGAGATGCCGGATCGGTGAATTGCCAAGCCCCCGAACCATTCGACGTCGCCTGGCCGATGGACGCGCCATTGCGATAGACGACGATCAGCGACCCCGGCTCCTCGACGGTGCCGGCGAGAATGGGCTGCGTCGCCATCGTCAAGTCGTCGGTCGTGTTGCCGAAATTGGCGCTGCCTCCTCCGCCGGAATTCGTGCCTGTGCTCCAGTTGGGACTGCCCGTGTACATCGTGTCGTTCTGCAACGTGAACGTCGGTGCCACCGTGGTGCGGTCGATGACGACCTGGAACACCGGCGAGATCGCCGACGTGTTGCCCGCCGGGTCGATCTCGCGCGTGACATACGAGTAGGTGCCGTCCGATGCCGGCGCGGCGAAGGTCGAGAACGTGAATGACCCGCCCGCGCCTGCCTGGGTGTGCGCCACCGAGGTCGAGGTCGTGATGCTGCCCGACACGGTGAGCTGGTAGAGATCGACCGCTGAGCCAGGATCCTCGCCTGTGCCCTCCATCGCGAGGGTGTGCGAGTTAGTGCGGGCGTCCGAATTGGTGCCGGAGGTCCCGACGCCGAACGAATCGGTGGCTGGCGTCAACGAGGTGATCGTCGGCGTCGGGCAATCGGTGTCGATCGTCACGAGCACCGGCGCATCGAAGGTCGACGTATTGCCCGCCACGTCCACCTGCTGCGCCTGGAACGTGTGGACCCCATCGAGCATCGGCGAGGCTTGAATCGTGTACGAGCCGGTCGACGAATCGGCCACGACCGTGCCGATCGTGGCGCCGTCCTGCACGACGGTCACGTGCGCACCGGGCGTCGCGACGCCGACCATGAGCGGCGCGGTGACTCTCGTCAAGCTGTCACTGTTGGTCCCGGTCGTGCCGGCGCCGAACGTATCGTTGGTCGACAAGAGCGTCAGCGAAGGCGGCGCGACATGGGTGTCGACGACCACCTGAATCGGCACGGCAGGCGCACTGGTGTTGCCGGCCACGTCGACCGCCACGGCCGAAACCGTGTACGTTGCGTCGGGCATGGAGGTCGGTGTGAGCGACCAGCTACCCGAGGCGCCGACAGTGACGACGCCGAGCGTCGCGACTGTCGTACCGTTGTTGGCCGTGAGGATGACGGCGTCCTGATAGGCGGCCTGCCCCGTGAAGATCGGCGTCGTGTCGTTCGTGATCCGGTCGGTGTTGCTGAAGCCCGAGTCCGAGCCCGGCGTGATCTGCAAGTTGGTCGGCGCCGGATCGTTGGTGTCGATCTGCACCGTGAGGCCCGCCGATAGCGAGCCGGTGTTGCCGGCCGGATCGACATAGCGCGACTGGATGAAGTGCGTGCCCGGGAACAGGTTGCCCGACGACACCGTCCAGGTCGAGCCGACCGCGCCGAGCGAGGTGGCAGAGCCGATCAGCGCGCCGTTGTCGTAGAGCAGCACCTCGCCGCCCGCCACTTGGTTGACACCCGTGAAGCGGGGGCCCAGGACGTTGGTGATGTCGTCATGGTTGGTCCCGTTCGCGTTTAGCGGCGAGAAGCTGTCGTCGACCTGGAGCAAGGCCGGTGTCGTGCCCGCCGTGGCGACCGTATCGACCGTGACGACGACATTGGCCGGCGCCGATTTGTTGTTCGCAATGTCGTACGAGGTCACGCTGAACGTGTGCGCACCGTCCGCGAGCGAGCCGAGCACTTGCAAGCTCCAGGCGCCGCTCGAGTTGGTGGTTGCCACGCCGATCGTCGTCGTGCCCTCCTTCACCAGCTCTTCCGTGCCGGCGACGGCCGTCCCCGTGAGCCAGGGGTTGGTGATGTTCGTGAGACCGTCCGAGTTGGTCCCCGTGGTGCCGCCGCCGAGGCTGTCAGAGTACGAGGCAAGCTGGGCAACCGGTGTCGGAGGTGTGGCGGTATCGATCGTCACCGCGAGCGCCGGACCCATCGCACTCGTCAAGCCGGTCATCGGATCCGAGACTTTGACCGTCACTTGATGAACACCATCGGCCAGCGACGTCGCGTCCTGAATCGTCCAGTTGCCGTTGCCGCCCGCGACGCCATGGCCCACGGACACACCATCCACGAACAGCGTGACGTTGAACCCGGCACCCGTCGTGCCGGTGAAATGTGGCGTCGTCACACGCGTGATGTCGTCGTTGTTCGTCGAGTCGATCGGCGCGGTATCGTCTGCGGTGAGCAACACCGGCGCGGGTGGCGTCGTGACTTGTTGGGCAATGGAGATCGGCGCAGCGGCCGACGTGTTCGTATTGCCCGCGATATCGACCGCTACGGCCGTGATCGTGTGCCCGCCCGGGCTCAGCGTATTGGTCTGGATCGTCCAGTGGCCCGTGCTGTCGGCATTGCCGACGCCGACGACCACGCCGTTGTCGAGCAGGCTGATCGCGGCACCGGCTTCGGCCGTGCCCGTGAAATCAGGCCGGGTGTGCGTCGTCGTCGTCGCATTGACGTCGGCGTCTGCCGGTATCAGCACCGGGGTGCTCGGCGGCGGCGTCGAGTTGTCGATGACCACCACGTCGGCGGCCGACGTGCTCGACGTATTGCCGGCCGGATCGATCGCCACCGCCACGAGGCTGTGCGAGGTACCCGCAGCCGAACCCGACAGCGGGCTCGACAGCGCGGTCGACCAGGTGCCGTTGTTGCCTGCCACGGCCTCGCCGACCGAGAGCGTCGTGCCGCCCGTCACGTCGTAGAGCTGCACGTAGGCGCCGGCCTCGGCCGTGCCGTTGAACGTCGGCTGCGTCACCGATGTGATGTTGTCGTGGTTCGTGCCCGTGGTGCCCGTGCCGAACGTGTCCGACGAGGGAGACAGCGTGAGCGTCGGCGTCGATGTCGTAGTGTCGATCGTCACCGGCAACGGCGCCGAGGCCGCGCTCGTGTTGCCTGCGGGATCGACCGACGTCGCGGTCAGGCTATGTACGCCATCGGCGAGCGAGGCCGTGTGGATCGTCCAGCCGCCGTTCGCATCGGCCGTCGCTTGACCCACCGAGACGGTGCCGTCCATCAACGTCACCACGTCGCCAGACTCGGCCGTGCCCGTGATCGTGACCTGGCTGTCCTTCGTCAGACCGTCACTCGCGGTGCCCGCCGTGCCGACGCCGAACGTGTCGTCCACGAGATGCAGGTTCGCCGGCTTCGGATCGAGCGTGTCGAGCGTCACCGTCGTCGCCGCGCTCAGCGTCGAGGTGTTGCCGGCGATGTCGACTTGCTGCGCCGTGACTTGATATTGCCCATCCGCGCCGAGCGCGTTGCTCTGAATCGTGTAGTGGCCGCCCGCATCGGCGTTGCCATGACCGATCGACAAGCCGTTCGCATACAGCGTGACGAGCGAACCCGCTTCCGCGCCGCTGCCCGTGAAGACCGGTGTCGTGACGTTCGTGATGCCGTCCGTGTGCGAGACGCCCGAATCCGAACCCGGATCGAGCGTAGGCGCCGCTAGCGGCGCTGCGGCGTTGTCGATGACGACGACGTCGGCCGCCGACGCGCTCGACGTGTTACCGGCCGGGTCGATCGCCACGGCCACGAGGCTGTGCGAGGTACCCGCATCCGAACCCGAGAGCGGGCTCGCAAGGGTTGTCGTCCAGGATCCGGTCGCATCGGCTGTCGCTTGTCCCACGGAAACCGTCGTACCGCCCGTCACGTCATAGAGCTGCACATAGGCGCCCGGATCGGCCGTGCCATTGAACGTCGGTTGCGTCGCCGACGTGATGTTGTCGTGGTTCGTGCCTGTCGTGCCCGCGCCGAACGTATCCGACGATGACGAGAGGGCGAGCGTAGGCTTCGGCGCGTCCGTATCGATCGTCACCGGCAGCACCGCCGACGCTGCACTCGTGTTGCCTGCCGCATCGGTCGAGGTTGCCGTCAGGCTATGCACGCCGTCCGCGAGCGAGGCCGTGTTGATCGTCCAGCCGCCGTTCGCATTGGCCGTCGCCTGCCCCACCGAGACCGTGCCGTCCATCAGCGTCACCACGTCGCCGGCTTCAGCAGTCCCAGTGATCGTGATCTGACTGTCCTTCGTCAGGCCGTCACTCGCGGTGCCCGCCGTGCCAACGCCGAAGGTATCGTCTACGAGGTGCAGGTTGGCCGGCTTGGCATCGAGCGTGTCGAGCGTCACCGTCGTCGCCGTGCTCAGCGTCGACGTGTTGCCGGCGATGTCCACTTGTTGCGCCGTGACTTGATACTGCCCATCGGCGCCCAGTGCGGTGCTCTGAATCGTGTAGTGGCCGGTCGCGTCGGCATTCGCCTGCCCGATCGACATCCCGTTCGCGTACAGCGTGACGAGCGAGCCGGCTTCCGCGCCACTGCCCGTGAAGACCGGCGCGGTGACATTCGTGATGCCGTCCGTATGCGAGACGCCCGAATCCGAGCCCGGATCGAGCGTGGGCGCCGCCAACGGCGCGATGACGGTATCGAGCGTGACGCCCAACGAGACCGACGTACTCGTATTGCCGGCCCGGTCGACCGCATAGCTCGTGAAGGTATTGCTGCCCTCCGTCATCGCCTGCGACACCTGTACCGTGTACTGGCCGTTGACGTCGGCAATCGCCGATACGGTATGCCCCTGAGCATCGGACACATAGACGGTATCGCCGGGATGGGCGGTCCCGATCAGAGACGGCAGCTTGACGTTGGTAATGTCGTCGCTATTCGTGCCGCTCGTGCCGACGCCGAAGGAATCCGAGCTCGGGGCCAGCTGCAGCGTAGGCGTCGTGGCGTGGGTGTCGATCACCACGCTCGTCGGCGCCGACAGCGAACTCGCCAAAGGGCCTTGCTGGGCCTGGAACACGACGTTGTAGGTACCGTCGGCCATCGGAGCGCTGGGCGTGATCGTGAATTGCCCGTTGCTGTCGGTTGGCGCCGTGCCGAGCGACACCAGGTTCCCGTGCCCGTCGACGGCATAGGCCGTGATGAGCGCACCGGCTGGTCCGCTGCCGACCAGTTGGGGCTGCGTGACGTTCTGGATGACGGGTGCGCCCGGCGTGGGATCCTTGTCGCCGGGGGAAAGCAGGAAGTTCGGTGTAGCCGGCACACTAGGCGCCTGCGCGGCCGATGCAGGCCCATTCAGGCCCGACGGCCCAAACCCGCCGCCGTGAACATCCCCAATCCCGAATTCGTCGTTGGACGGCACATCGATGTACGGGTCAATCGGCTTCTCGCTAAGACGTGCCAGATATTCGGGGGTCTCGTCGGTCGTGCGCACGTCCGTGCGCAAGTCGCCCATCAGCCCGGAGTCGCCGAGGCCCGCGTTCTTGATGCCGGAGGTGGTGACGTCACCCATGACCTGCCCCGTCACCGTGTCGCTCTGAAGTGACTCGTCACCGGCCGCGTTCATGAACGGTCGCAATCCAAACGCGCCGCCCTGGCCTGGCGCAGCAACGCCTTGAAGTTGCACCCCTGCCGGCAGCTCGAACTTTTCATTGCCTTGTTCGGTGGCAACGAGCGGTTGAGCGCCGAGCCGAATGACGACACTCTCATCGGCAAGCTGCGCGCCGACGTTGGGCAGGACAGCCGATTCGTCCGGCGTGTGCACGACCAGGTCGCCACCATCGCGCGCAATCGTCGAATTGGCGGGCAGGCTCGAAATGATGAGCTCGTCGCCCTTTTCCAGGCCGGCTTCTTTCAGTTGCTCCAACGTCGTCGGTGCAACCTTGCCCCCACGCATTAACATCACTTTCGTCGTCATGGAATAGTCTCCAAGTCGCAAGGCCGCTGACCCGCCATGCGGGTCAAGCCGTACATACGTCCACTAATCAAGAACTGCCGCCAGGTTGTTTCGAAGTCGAAGCCCCGGTCAGGCGCGAATGGCACTTCGGTTTCGATTCAGCTGGGAAGTCGACTGCCCGGGTTCGTCGGAGGTTGAACCGGATCGCTTGCCGGCTTCGCGTCGGCCGGCGCTTCCAACAGATTGGGCGGCGCCACGTCGACGGGTGCCGGCGTGGGTGCCGGCGGCACGATCAGAGGCTTCGCATCGACTGCGCCTGCCACCGAGCTCGACGACGACACAGGCGTATCGAATAGGACCTTACGTTTGGTGAGCTCGCCCACCACGTCGCCACGAGGCAGACCGTCAGGCGGATTCATCGATGCGATGCGGCCGGGGAAGAAATTGCGCACGGGAGCCGGCCCGATCGGACCGCGTTCCGACTCCGGCACCGGGAACACGTCCACCATCAGCCCCGAGCTCTCGAGCAGCGTGTAGCTCGCGACCACTTCGCGCATACGCAAGTTCAGCAAGGCGGTGGCCGCGCGGGCGCGCGAATAGTAGGCGTTCGACAGGCCGCTGACGGCCTCATCGGACATCGACTGTGTCGCGAACGACTGCTGCCGTTGCTTCAGCACCTCATCGGACAGCCTCAGCGTTTCATTGAGGATCGCTTCGCGCCCCTTGGACGCGGCGAGCGCATCGCGGGAGATGCGGATGTTGCGCTCGACCTCGCGCATCGCGCGTTCGTTGTCGGCCTCGCTCTTCTCTTTCAGGAACATCTTTTCGGCGATCGAATTGCCGTAAGCCGAGCCCCACAGCGTCCAGGTCACGTTGATACCGACTTCGTAGCCGCGCCCGTTATAGGGCTGCGTCGTGCCCTGGGTCGAGAACAGCCGGTTGTCGTTGTAGCGGGCGTAAAAGTTGAGCTTCGGCAGACGATCGGCCTTCATGCTCTCGACCGCATAGGCGGCTGCCTGAATCGTCTTCAGGTTCGCCATGATTTGCGGATGGATCGAATAGGCGAGCCGAAGATTGTCGTCGAACGAAAGGCAGGCAAGATCACGCGTATAGATGCCGGATATTCCGGGTTCGACGAGATCCTCGGGCGGCTCCAATCCTGTCAGCGTTCTATAGGTCGTATTGACTTCGTTCAGCTGACTCAGAATGTCTTCGCGATCGGCCATGACTTCCTGCACGCGCAGCAAGGCGTCGCTGCGGCGCGCTTCCGGCGCGAGCTTCGCCCCCACCCGGTCCTCCACCACCTTGAGAAGCTTCGAATGGCCGAGCAGTGTCTGGCGTGTGATTTCCAACTGCTTTCTGAGCCGATACATGTTGATGTAGTTTTCGACGACCTCCAGGACGATCAAGTCCCATGCGCGCCGATAACGGTCTTCCTCGGCCTCTGCCAGCGTATAGGCTTCCAGATAGCGCTTCTGCGTCGCGCCCCACGCGAAGATTTCCCAGTTCAGATTGGCCTGCCCGCCTCGGAAATGATCGCTACTGTGGGAAAACGTCGAGCCGAACTGCGACGCCTGATCCCCCATTGAACTCTCGAGGCCCGCGGCGTACTCGACCGAAATTTGCGGATAGTGCCCGGCCCAGGCTCTTGCCGCGCGCTCATGCGCGGCGCGCGCCGAAAGCTCCCCGACCAGTACGCGCGGATCGCGCTTACCTACCAGCTCGATCATTTTTTCGAGCGTCATCGGTTCGTCGCCGTGCGCAGCTGGTTCCGCCACCGGCTTCACCGTTTGGTCGGCCAGAGGGAGCGCGCGGGCCGTGTCCACCACGCCCGACGCGGGCAGCGCTAGCGCAGGCGCGGCCGATTGCACGGGCTCTGGCTGAGCATCCATACTGCCCTGCGCAAGGGCCACCGCGCTGCCGGTCGCGATCCCCGCAGCCAGCATGCCGGACGTAACCGCATAAACATAGTTGTGCTTATTAATCTTCACAGCTTCCCCGCTTCAAGACAAAGTCAGATCGCAAATCATTCGAACGGATGGCCTACTTGCTACTGTTCTGATCGATATGGATTTCCACCCTGCGATTTCTCCGCAGGCAGCGGATCAAGTCACCCTGGTTTTGATCGTCGCAAACCACGATGGGATCTGCTGCGCCGCGACCGTAAGACGTCACTTTCGATGCAGGGATGCCCCGGTCGATCAAGTACTCGCGAACCGCATTCGCCCGCTCGTCCGAGAGGCGGTGGTTATGGTCGTCGCTGCCGAGTCGGTCGGTGTAGCCGACCACCGTCAGCTTGGCGATGTCCCCGATGCGGCCCTTCAGCGCGGAGGCAAGCTCGTTCAACTGCTTGCGCCCGGCTGGAAGAATGCTGTCGAAGTTGCCCTTGTCGAACTCGAATAGCGCGTCAGCCGGAAGTTCCAGCTTCGGCGGCAGCGGCGCGGGCACATCGGCCGGAGCACAGGAACTCGCCGTCACGATGCCAAGGCCCGAGCTTCCCGCGGCCCTCGCGGCGATATCCCGACATTCAGGGCTGCTCCAGAAGCCACGATAGGCTTGACCACCAAAGAACTGCACCTGGTATTGGCAGAGCCGCTCCGCATGGTCGGCGTCAGCCAGCTTGAAGACGTAATCCCACCGATGCCAGCCCGTGAAGTCCTCATTGTCGAAATGATGCTCGCCCAGTGCGTCCTGAACCTGGTCCTTTCCGACGCCGAGAAACAGCTTCTTGAACGTACTTGGGTCAACTGGGGCGCCTGCCGGGTACCGCGCTTTGTCCACCGATGGAAAATCGATGCCGCGGTCATAGACGAACATCGGCCCCGAATCGCCGTACCCCGATCCCGACTTCGATGTCGTGCAGCCAGCGAGCCCGAAATAGACTGCGCCGGTCAGTGCAAAAATGAATACTTTTGATGATTTCATCATTAGTAGTACTATGTTTTTCAGAATCTCATCCAGCTGACAAGCTCCCCGACTTCCCTTCATAGTCCGGGAAACAGCTTCCCCTCCGCCTGTCGCTACCCAGTCACCTCTTAAGGTGATTTACGGCTTCATGGTAGCCATCCAGACATGTCGAAGTGCAAAGTTCTGTCACATCGGTGGGAAACCTGTTCGACAGTGCTAGCATCCGTCCATCTCTACTCGCAGCCCGCGAGTCCTAATGAAAGGTACGGCACTGTGGCGGTGGATTTTTCCCAAGGCGGCGTTCTTTGGCTGACCGGGCTTCCGGGAAGCGGGAAATCGACGATTGCTCGAGCACTGCACGATCATCTGCGGGGACAGGGCTTCGACGCGGTGGTGCTCGATGGCGACGCGCTGCGCGCGGGGCTGAATGCCGACCTCGGCTTCAGCGCAGTAGATCGAACCGAAAATCTGCGGCGCATGGCTCATGTGGCCGCGCTCTTTCAACAGCAGGGGTTTATCGCGATCGTGGCGGCAATATCTCCGCTACGCGCGCATCGGGACGATGCGCGCCGAATCGCGGGTACAGGCTTCGTCGAGATTTTTGTGGACGCTCCGCTCGAGATTTGCGAGGCTCGCGATCCCAAAGGGCTGTATCGGCGTGCACGCCTTGGCGAGATCCCCGAGTTCACGGGCATCGACGCGCCTTATGAGGCGCCGGGAAATCCGGATATCCGGCTGCCCACGCAGACATTGGAACTCGACGAGTGTGTGCAAGTCATTGTTGACGCGTTGGGTTTGACACGCCAATCATTCGCTTCGTGACCCGCCACTTGTCCGAACCCGCCCTTGCAGGAGCCTTCTTCGATGTCACTCAGCACCGACGCCGCATTCTTCTGCATCCTCTCTGACAGCTACCGCCGGCTTCTCGGGAAGTCTCTCGTTCCCGATGGCATGAGCGCGTCCGAGGGTGCCGTCTGGCTCTACGAGGCTGCTCCATTCGGCATTCTTGCGCACAACACTGCGCCTGATCCCATCTTCGTCTATGGCAACAAGCGCGCGCAGACCATCTTCGGATACGACTGGAACGAGCTGACTGCACTCCCTTCGCGCCTGTCCGCAGAAGCGCCCGAGCGCAGCGCGCGTCAGGCATTTCTCGAGCAAGTTGCGCGCGATGGCTTCGTCACCGATTACCGAGGCGTACGCATTACCAAATCGGGCACGCGCTTCTGGATCGAACATGCCACCGTGTGGCAGCTTATGGATGCGGCGGGAAACTATCGCGGCCAGGCGGCCATGCTTCCGGAAGTGAAGCGGATCACCGATAGCGACTGACCTCGTCGAGATTCTGCGCGCGAGATATGCCGTTTCTGGCAAAAAGAGAGGCGCGCCCGATGTACCTGACGCGCCTCCAATCGCTAGAACGACCTGATCGATGACAGATGCGGAGACATCTGTCATCGCCCTCGACGATAAACTTCCTCGCGGACAGGACTGCAAATAATTGTCAACTCAGACCGCATTCAACTCGAGATGACCAAGGGCCGTGAGCGACGCAAAACATGCTGCCTGAGGTTGAAAAATTGGTCCATGCGACGGTGCATTTGAGTATGAGCCGCGTTGCGTATTTCTTCCGAAGCCCATACCGGCATCGGAAACTTGCATGACAGCCTATAAAGCAGCGTGACGAGCCACGAGCGACGTTGCGCATCCTTACCGACCAAGGTGTCGGCCAGTTTGTCGATCAACGGCCCGGGAAGCGTCGACGTTCCCAGATTGAAGAGCTCCTTGGTCAGCGACAACTCCTTTTCACGCGCCTTTTCCTTCCCCCCATCCCCCGCCGTTGCTTCATCGCTGCTCGACCTTCCTTGCGTGGTCGGAACGATCGCCTTTGCGCCCAACGCTGTCAGAATCTCGCGTGCGAAGGACACCATGGTCTGCGCCACGCGCGCCGAGCCGAACAGCTCCAGATAGCTCAACATGCGTGCGAGGTGATCGCGCGGCACGGACGAGCGCGCCGTCAGCATGTCGTCACGCAGCGCTTCCGACATCGAAGCGATGACACGATCGATATCATCCACGTTGACGACGCTCGTAATGCCGTTGAACAGCAGCTTGGCCGTCAACGGAGCATTCAGATCGATGGCCTCGTAGTAGAGGCGCCTGAATTCGGCTTGGCTCTTCGGCTCCGCGGAAAAGGAAAAAGCGGCTTCAGCCGTGTTGATCGATGCGCGAATCCGCCGGCCTTCGCTCCGGTAAAGCGTGTCGAGCTCGCTGTCGACGAGCTTTTTCGCTTCGGTAGCGCCATCGTGCAGGAAGCTGCCCTTGATCAGTTCGAGCACCGCATAGCGCATGACGGGATCGTCGATCTCCGAGTGCAAGTTCCCGACCGAGCCCAGCATTTCGATCTGTCTCGCTGCGCGGCGTCCGATATCCAGCAGACGTGACGCGCCATATTCGCCTGCCATCAGGCGCAAGATCGCGCCGATCCGCTTGACGCCGACGTCCACGCGCTCATCGGCCATGTCCGAATCGTGCTGGTCCTTTTCGCCGGCCCCGATTTCAGGTGCCTCGCCGATTCGAAAAGACGGTGCTTCGACGCGCTCCGGCTGATCTACACGAACGACGAGCGGCATCTGTGCCGGTGTCGCATTCGAGACAGTGGGTGCGTCGTCCGTCGAAGAATCATCGACGTCGAACGTATCGACCACGTCCTGCAGTGCAGCGATATTGCTACCGGCCTTCATAGAGCAATCTCCCGTTCCCCGGAGGCGCCGGCGAGTCCGACACCGTATTGCCATGCGGGCGCCCGTTCGCATGAGGTGCGGGCGAATCCCCCACGGTGCCCGCATGCGGCGCTCCGTTCGTGATGCGCGCCGACCAGTCCTGCACGGCTTCGTCGGGGGTCGATTCGACATCGTTCCTGATCGCTCTCGCACTGATGACAAAAATGCGGTCACTAGTAGACGACGAAGAGGAGTCGTTGGTGAACAGCTTGCCGATCAGCGGGATCGAACCGAGCAACGGAATACGACTCTTGTCGCGCTTGCGTTGCTCCTTCTTGTACCCACCGATGACGAGCGCCTGGTTTTCCTTCAGCACCGCTTCGGTCGTGATGGTATTGCGCGAGATAAGCGGTACGTCCGAGCCCGATCCCGTACTGTCGATGGCGCCATCCTCCACTTCGATGTAGACGTGGATCCGGCCGTCCGCCTGCAAACGCGGCGTCACCCGAAGCATCGTGCCGGTCGATATCGACCTCACATCGACTGCGCGCTCGCCGACGAGCTTCAAGTAGGCGGTCTGGCTCAGGTCAAGTACGGCATCGACGTTGTCCATGGTCATGACCGACGGGCTCGCGTAGACTTTGGCGCTCCCGTCCGACTCCAGCGCCCGAAGGCGCGGAAGAAGCCTGCTGGTCGACCACAGCGCAATGTTGGCGTTGGTCACACCGCTGAGCAGATCGAAGGCGGTCGTCGTCGGCGACGCGCTGAGCCCCCCACCGTGGTCCGCCGTTCCGAACAAGAGCTCCGGCGCCCATTCCTTCCCATGACTCGTGTCGAGATCGATGATCGATGCAGCGATTTCGACTGGAACCGTCGACACGTCCAGATCGGCAATGAGTTGTGCATAGAGCTCACGTTTGGCCGACGAGTCGCGAATCAACACGGAGTTCGTCCGGGGATCGGCCATGATCGTGACGTCGTGTGACTTGCGCCCGCCGCCGCCAGCAATGGTGCTGCTCGCCGTGCCGGCGTTGCCCCCACCGTCGCCCGCACCGGAGAGCCCGGCAAGCGTGGGCAGCGGCGGCATGATCGCGGCACTCGAGTTGCCACCCGTCTCGCTCGCTTTGATGTCGCCGAGACGTTCGTGACCGTTCGGGCTCTTTCCGGCAAGCAGGCTCTCCAGCACCGAGGCCACGCCAGGTATCGTCTGCGTCTGATCGCGCAACGTCATCACACGATCGGCGGCCAGCGCGTTCTTCAGGCGGAACACCATGACGTCGGAATCTTGCGCGCCACCCTCGCCCTTATGGGCCAGCAGATTCCGCACAAGACGCACATATTCCGACGGGCCCGATACGAGGACATGCCCATCGCTGTCGAGCTCGCCCCAACCGAATTTTGGATCGAGCAGCCCGACCCCGCGCAACGCCTTCTCGGCACTGTCGATACCTGTGTCCGGGAGCTGAACGTGCTCCGTCACATAGTCGCTGGACGGGCTCACGTACAGCACATTGTTATAGAAGAACCATGTGAACCCGTACTGAACGGCCAAACGATCGAGGTACTCGACCGCGTCGTGCGCGGACAGTTTCGAATCGACCACGACCTTGCGAAGAACAGGCGCAATCGAGGTTCTTACGCCAAATGCCTTGGCGAAATCGCCGAGCACGATAGGCAATGGCTTTCGCTCGGCAGTATAGGCGTAAGCCGACTGCTTCCATGACGCGGGAGCTACCGCATATACGAGCGAGGACGCGGACATGCCGCTCAAAGCGGCCAGGACTACCATCCCACACCGCGCCCGCCCCCACAGTCCAAGCGTATTCACTACCCGCTCCTTCGGAACGACGACAACGTTCCGCTTATCGAATTTCGTCAAAATCTTTCTTAAGCGCCCCGGGACCTTCATTCACAATCTGCTGAAACGACGACAGCATCGCCTGCTTATGGAACATCGAATTGAGCATGATGTTCATCGCATCCGGATCGCTCACTTCCGTGTCCGCAACGCTGCGTTCCTCAGCGTCGAAGGCTTTTTCGAAGCGGGACATCATCTGTTCCGCCATCGATCCCAGGTTTACCGACATATTGACCTCCAGGCTCAAGAAAGATCTAAGGATGAAACGGCGTCGCCGGAATCCGGCGAGTGCGAATGGACACCCGCGTTACCGAGCGCCGCCAACAAGCTGTCGAGACTGCCGCCGAACGACCCGCGCCACTCCCCTTGGCCCGCGCACAGCCGACACTCCCCGGCCTGAAGGGAGGTGTCGACTTCGACTTGGTATGGCACGCTCGTCGCGAGGTCCTCGGCGGCCCGAGTCCAGTCGTCCCTGGATACCTTGAGCACCGCGCCGCCGATTACCGTCGTCTCTTGCAAGAGCACTTTGACGGAACTCAAAAGACGCTCCCGCTCGGGCAATTCAATCATGAGCCGCTCGAGAATCGCCGCAAGAATGGCTTTCAACGTATCCTCCAGCTCATCCTTGAACCGGTGCTCGAGTTCCTCGAGCGCCTCGTGCAACGCTCGAGCCCGAAGCCAAACCTCTTGCTGGGCTTCCTCCACCGCTTCCTCTTCGAGCGCCTCACGTCTCGCATCTGCGGACTGAACGATCGCCACAGCCTGCGTTCTCGCGTTTTCGCAAATCGTCTCCGCCTCGGAGAGGGCGAGCAACACCTCCCGCCTCGCGATAAAACCCGATACTGCATCGTCGCTGGAGTCCGGCGCGCGGTAGCGTCGCTGTATCAAGTGATGCATCGAACCTCTCCTAATTCATGCGATGCGGCTGACTTGCCCCCTCATTGAGTTGCGCAAGCGCCGCAAATAGTTCGTGAGCATTCGTTTCGCCAGCCGTCGAGATCGCATGTCAATCGAGGGTCGGCCCGGGAAGCATCTGCTCGCCCACGTGGGGATCGACTTCAGGCAGATACACGCGGTCGTCGACAGCCGGATCGCCCGACGCACGAAGTTCGTTCACGGCCTTATAGAGCACGGCGACGGCCTTCACCGTCACGGCCGGGATGTACTGACCTTCGCGTCCTACCGCATAGAGAATTCGTGCAAGCTTCACGTAGCGGATCATCGGCACCCGATTCTCTCTCGCCCACTTTCGTATTTCGTCGGCGCGCGCGCCGGCGCCTCTCACGACGACGAGGGGCAGCGAGTCCCGTCCTTCTTCATAGCAGAGGCCGACTGCGATACGCCGCGGATTGACCGCGACGACATTCGGCTTTCTCGGCGCGTTGGACGGTGCCTCGTTCGCGAACTGCTTGCGCATCGAGCGCATGTATCCCTTGGCATGCGGATCACCTTCGGTTTCCTTGTACTCATCCTTCATGTCCTGATGGTCCATTTTCAGTTGGCGCCTGAACATCAACCGCTGAAGGTAGTAATCGAGTGCGGCAAACACGAAAAAGAGCGATAAAGCGAGATGCTCCGTCGAGCGTAGAAGCAGCCCCGCGCCGAGCGCCGACATGTTCAACGGCACGCGAAACAGTTGGAGAATCGGGGGAAGGTACTCGCGCACTTTCGGATAAAGCACAGCGGCAAGGATCACGATCTTCGCGGGCCCGATCGTGACCATGAGAAGCTTCTCGGTGCCGAACAACTGCTTGAAACCGCTAGCCGGATTGAGCTTCTCGAACCCGTGTGTGAGCGCTTTCGTCGACACCAGGAAGCGCGATTGCGGCCACGTCGCGACAATTGCCAAGAGCGCGGCAAGACCGGCGAGCGCGGCGGCAAGCGAAGCCGCATCGCCGATGATGGACCAGGCCGCCTGCATGCTTACCCCTCTCGGCCTCGTAGCCGCGGCAATTGCTTGCGTCAGGAAGGCGGAGAACTTGTCGTACCAGTAGGTGCTTGATGCACACGTGACCTCGAATAAGGCACCAAACAGTACGAGCCTCGTGACATCCTGGCTGATCGTGACTTTGCCGTCCCGTCTCGCCTTCTGCAGCCGGTGCTGGGTTGGCGGAAGGTTTTTGTCTCCCACTGCGTCACCTCCGGATCACCATGTGCTCCAACGATGGCAGCCACTCCCCAAACTCCCTTGCCCCATAGTCGAAGAGATTGGTCGCGTACAGCGCCAGCACGACGAGAGAAAGGAGGCTCTTGATCGGCATCGCCATTTCGTGGACCGGCATGCCTTTGACGATTACGCTGGCGAGCGCGAACACGAATTCGAGCAGCAGTAGCAGCACGAGAATCGGGCTGCTGTATTGCAGGCCCTCGACCAACATGCGTTGAAAGGCCGCCAGATAGGCGCCGAGTTGCGGCCCCGTGACATCGGGGACCAGCTGGAGGACGGGCCACACCGTGTAGCTGTCACCGATGACCTTGAAGATGACAGGGAATACTCCAGCCTCCACGAGAACCAGAATGAGGACGCGCTGAATCATTTCACCGAGCACGGAGCTGTCGGCGGGCAGCGTCGGATTGATCTGTTGAGCCGCATTGGCACCGCGCTGATTGTCGATGAGCACGCCAACGCTCATGAATGCCCAAAACGGCGTGGCCAGAAGCAATCCGATCAGGCATCCGATCGCCCCCTCCTTCAGGGCGAGCCATCCCAGCCATGTCACGCCAACCGCCGTTCCGTCGATTCGCTCATGGATGGCGACGATGAACGGCAGGCCGATTGCCAGCGCGACGGCGTTACGCATCAGGACCGTCAGGTTCTGACGGCCGAACGCCGGGATAAAGTTGACGCACCCGATGAGGCGGGCCGAACCAAGCGCAGCCGCTGCCACCCAATCGAACGGCATTTGAGCGGGCGACATCGCCATCATCCCTCCCCCCCGATACGCGAAGCGGCAACGTTCACGCCTGCGCCACCGGCGAGGTGCCGGCTCCACCGTATCTCGCCGCACGCGCCTTGAGCCTGGCGATCCGCTCATCGCTCTTGGCCTTCATGATCGCCAGATGCTCGAGCCATGACGAGTCGAACAGTGACGCTCCGTAGATATGCAAGTCGCTGCGCGTACCGCCATGACAAATCGCGTTAGGCAGAATGCCCCACAACGTCAGGCCGAAAGCCTTTGCCACGGCGATGCTCGCCGTGTTGCCGCCAGCAATCCAACTCGTCGCGAGTTCGAACCCCTTGGACCGTGCCTCGGCATAGAGGTGGAGGCCGGCAAGGAGCGCTGCGCCGGTGCCATACCACTCCTGCTTGAGATATATCGCGACCTCGGCCATCTGCCGAGTGGCGGCGTCTCCCCAACGAAGGCTGCGTGCCGACGAGTAGGCGACGATTTCCCCTTCGACTTCGAGCACGAGCAAGGGCCAGCGATGGCGCTGGAACCGCTCTATCGTGCCGCCGGCGCTCGCTTCGGTAACCGGGCTGGCGGTCAGCGAACGGCGACTGTCGTGCACCGTTTCATTGATGATGTCGAGAATGGCCGGCCAATCTTCCGCTCGCGCTTTTCTCGCTTTCGCGTGCTCGAGACGCAGCATGCGATCGAGCAGCGCTTTCGAAATCAGGCCTCGCTCCGCCCCAGCTTTTTCGACAACCGACGTGTCCGTCATACCGAATGCCTCCCTGTGTCGGGCTCGCCACGCGTTGCCCAGATGCGTGCCGCCTGACGAATCGAGCTCGGCACCTGCTCACTGTCCAGCCCCTGTTCGAGCGCTTCCAGAGCAGCAACCCAGTCGCGTGGCAATGTCAGGCGCAGCCGCTCCCAGGTGGACGGCCACTGGGATTCGGCCACGATTCGCATCCACGCGGCTCCGACCGTTCCGGCAGTGTCCGCGCAGGCCCAGTCGACGCCGGATCGTTCATGTCCGACCGTGAAGGCTCGCCAAGGATGCGGCAGGCGGCGCAACCGCGCGCGCATGATCGCAGCCCGCCAGCGCTCGCGCGTGGCGACCTCCAGGAGTTCGCGCTTATGCTCGACCCAAGCCGCGGCGAAACGCTGCTCGCCCGCAAGCACCGTGAGCCCTAGATCAACCGCCGCACCCGGCTGATGGGTGGCGTTCGCCAAGTACAGTGGACGCTGCGTCTGGACATCCAAGCCGAATGTCTCGAAGGAGCGCGGGTACTCAGGGAGGCCAAAATGGTTGCACCAAAGCGCATAGCCCGCCCTGCAGGCCGCGCGCCCCCGGCGCATCAACGCAGACCAGCCTGGCGGGCTTGAAGCTTCAAGCCAAGACGGGTGCGTGCCCAGCCATGGCTCGAACCAGAAGACTGCCCAGCACGCCTGGATCTCGCTGGCGTTCGACATGGCTATGGCTGCGCTCGACGCGCGGTGGCTGACTTCCAATAGCCTCGCAGACGCTCGCGAAACACCCATACGCCGGCAGCGGCGATCAACAGCAATCCCGCGAGAGCCGCTGCGACGAGGAGCACGACGTTGCCTGCGGTCGTCGCCTTCGATGAATTCATCCGAGCCGACGAAGCGCCGCTTACGCGAGCTTCAGCAGAATCCGACGGGCGGCTGCCGGCCTCGAGCGCCGGAACGAAGACCACGGCGATCTGCTTCGGATCATTGGCACTCAGGCCCGGGATGCTCGCCGCGACAAGGCTTCGGATCGCGAACTCGTGCGTTTCGATGTCGACGTCCGGACGATATTTGATAAACACTGCCGCAGACGAAGGCTGAACAGGGTCGCCCGGCGCAATGCGCTCGGGAAGCACGATATGCACCCGTGCGACCAATACGCCGTCGATCTGGCACAGCGTACGCTCGAGCTCCTGTGACAGAGCAAACAGATACCGGCTGCGCTCCTCGAGCGGCGAGGAGATCATGCCGTCCTTCTTGAAGATGTCCCCCATCTGCGCGTGAGGATCCCTGGGCAGCCCCGCCGATTCCAGCACCTTGACCGAGGCGGACATGTCCTGCTCGCCGACATTGACCGAGTATCCGTCCTTGGTGACCTCTTTCTCGCTGCGGATGCCGACGTCCGCCAGCGCGGCGACGATTTCGTTCGCGTCGGTTTCGCTGATGCCGGTGCGCAACTCCACCCGCTTGCCGCAACCCGCGAGCGACAACACGACGATCAGCATCCAGCCGACCAAGACATACCGGCGGGCAACTCTTTCGATCCGTCCCATTCGAAGGCTACGCTCAATGTCAGTTCATCTTCACTAATTGATCGATTGCCGACACGGACTTGCCGATCGCACGTTCGGCCAGGCTCACGTTCAAATTTCGCCGCTGCAACTGTGAGATTTCCGTGAGTTCCTTGCTCGGGCGATCATCGGATGAGTCGTCGGTGTCCAGTGCTGACGTGAGACTCTTGGCGAGTGCGTCATCCCCTCCGCCGAGGGCATCGTCGAGCGCGCTCAAAGCCGATTTGGGCGCGTCGTCGCCCACGCCATGACTCTTAGGTGCGAGCATCGATCCGACCTCGGGTGCCGCCAGGGAGCGCATCGCGCTTCTGAAAGCATCAATGTCCGCGCTTGGCGCTCCATGATTGGAGATTGCGCCAAACGGGCTCTCCGATTTCGCGTCCCAACCGCGTTCCTGCCGCTGGACCTGCAGCTGTGTCATATCCGAATTCATCTTTCCCTCGCAACCGATTAGCTCGTTGATCCGGGCACCCAAGCCCGGCTCGTCAATGGCTTGCCTTCAGCAGATCACCGAATTGCAGCATCGTGATCCTCTTGGCGGCCGCCTTCAGATCCATGGTGATATCCGCGCGGTCCTTCACCGCATCGATGGCGGTAAAGATCAGATCGAGCAGTTCTGTCCCGTTGAATCCGCCTGAAGACTGCATCATCTTGTACATTGCGACGGCTCGACCAAATGCCTCGGACTCCTCCTCATCATCACCGCATACGCGGCGAAATACGCCCGCAGCTTCGACGTCCGGCTCGAACTGCGCGAGGAACGACGCATTCTCGGCGATGCTTCCCTGCGATGAGCCCAAACCCGCGCCGGCCAGCGCCGATGCCAACGCTTCACGCCCATCTCTCATCAACGCGGTCAGCATGTTGACCGCCTTGTCGATGACGGCCATATCGCTAACACACGGCCGACTCTCGCTCGACATCAGCTCGCCCCAGCTTTTGGCGGGATCGGCAGGCAAGCGAAAAACATCGGGATGCGCATCCATCAGCTCAGCGATGCAGCGCCGCTTTTCCCGCTCCAGTTCCATTTCCATTTACGAACTCCACGCGAACGCATGTATGGCGCTCTTTGCAAACCTGCAAAACGATCCGAGAAGGGGGCTTGCGCGACCTGAAACCGAATTGACCACGAGTCCCCCTCTTTCGCTCCCTGATTACAGGGAAGCGCTCGAGGACTGGTCCTTGAAGATGTCGAAGTTGAACGAGCCCATCACGGACTGCACGACACTGGCCAACGATTGACCCAAGCTCTGGGCAAGATTCTGGGCGCCTTGAGCCATTTGCGAGACTTGGTCGGTCATCTTGGTCAACTGCTCCATCATCGCCGGATCAGTGGACTGATTGACGATCGTCGTGTCATGGCTGTCCGATATGTTGTGACTATCGGACGTAGACACGTCGTGACTGTCGTTGTGGCTATCAACAGGATTGCTCATCGATTCCTCCGAAAATGATCATTGCGCAAGAGCGAATTCGGACGCATCCCCGAAAGCGACGCGACTGAAATCCCAACGTCCTGCTATCGAGCTGCCGCGAACCGCATTGCAGATCGGTTCGCGGCAACGTCCTCTTAGAGCTGGACCTTGTCGACCATGCCCTTGAGCGCCGAACCGAGCGATGCCTTCATGTTCATCATCGTGTCTTGGACTTGTTGCTGCGATTGCTGCCCGAGCAGACTCGCGATTTGATTGCTGCTCTGATCGAGCTGATTACCGGCATCCCCAATCGAACCTTGGTTGCCACCAAAAACGTTGCCAACGTCCATCGACATAGCCATCTCCTTTAAAAGGTTTTCACTGGATTTGAGAGCTGCACATCGGCGGCCTCGATACGTCAGTGATGAAGACATCTCGGAAAGTTCGCTCGCTGGTTCGTTGCTTGTCGAAACGCGAACTATCTGGCGCCCTCACCCACTCAACTGATCGGCTCCATCGCCGATGGAGCCGCATCATTGGCAACATGTGGATCAACAACTGGAGGTTCAAATGAGCAACATTCTTTCGAGCATTGGCGACGTCGTCTCTGGCGCTCTCTCCGGCGCGCTGAACGGGATCGAGATGGGTCCGGAGGGCATGATCGCTGGTGCGGTCGCAGGCGGAGGATCAGCACTCGCGAAGGACGCGCTCGGCGGCTCACAGGACAATCAAGGTTCGAGCGTCGGCCTGCCGGTACCAGGCCTCGGATCTATTTCGCTCTAACTCATCGCACCGGCGCAAGTCACGACAGCGGCTCCGCGGACGGAGGAGCCGGTCAACACCAGCACGCTAGCTCTCTCACAATTCTCCATAAATTCACGCGAGGCAATTCATAGACTGGCCGCATGCGTCACGAGATCCGCAGTCCGGGGGCTCGAGAGCTGTATCAATTTTTTTGCAGCCCAATTCGCCGCATGATGGATGGATGGACTTATGGAAGTCATCGAACCCCTCGATTGCCTGCTCACGGCTGTTCATGCACCTGGTTCAATCGACGCATCGGAACCGACGAGCCAATCTTCCTCGAGTACGGCGCATCGATCTGAATCGTCGCAGCCAGTGCACGCCGAACACCAGCGCGAGCTGATCGAACAGATCGTCGTCACTCACTTGAGCCGCCTGCGCCGCTTCCTTCAGCGCTACGAGCGCGACCCGCATGATCTCGAAGACCTGCTTCAGAACACGGTTCTCGAAGCGATGCGATGCGCGAAGTCCTATCGTGGAGATGCGAAGCCGGAAACCTGGCTGTTTGGCATCGCGCTCAATGTTGCCCGAGGCCACCGAAAGCGGATGGTCCTCAGAAAATGCCGCTATGTCAGCGTCGACGACGTCGAGGAAAGTGCGGTCGACGAACGCCGTACGCCCAGCTTGATCGACAGCATGATGCTTCGCGAAAGCGTCATATTGATCAATCGTCGTCTGGAATCCATGCCGGTGTCGCTGCAGCAAACCTTCGACTGCATGTTCGTGCGTGGTTTGCGATACCGGGAGGCCGCCGAGGAGCTGAACGTCCCCGTCGGCACGATCCGCTCGCGGGTGTCGAGAATTCGCGAACTACTCATCACCGCGGCGTCGTTCGCGCAGGCTAGCCCACCGTGAGCACTGAGCCAACCGCCACCCGCGGGTGCCGCAAGCTACCGATTCGCGCGCTGTCTCCCGATCTCGTCGCGATGAGACGGATGCTGGCTGGCGGCCGCGAGCGCGCGATCGAGGGCGATACGCTTTGGACCGCGATCAAGATCGCCGAGTGGCGTGAGCCGGTCCATATCGACACCGAGCTGAGGTTCGCCACGTCCATCGGCGAAGTTCGCCTAGCGACGCCTCATTGGCTCGCCATGGTGAGCGGGATTCATTTCCAACCCGACGGCGGTGCCCCTCACGCCATCTTGCTCGAGCTGGCGACCGCAGGACTCCCCACTGACCTCACAGCGTCATGGGGAGGCGCCTGGCTGCTCCCCCAGACCAACGAAGAAACAGCCGAGCAACTCGTGCCGCTACTGCTGGAGGCTGTCGATGTCCACTCGACGCACCACGCCGCGTTGATTCGAATGCGAGCGAGCGCCGTCGTTTCATTGCTTGCCGATTCGCGCTGGCGCCGTCCAGCCACACGAGCGCCGCAACCGGCACTGCTGGATGCGCTGCCCATCTTCACCGCGGTAGCGGCTGGAACCACGCGGCTCCCGATGCACACCGTGACAACGCTGCGTGTCGGCGACGCCATCTTCATTGAAGAACCGAACTTCGACGTTCATGACGAAGGAACGCTCGCGCTGGGCGCCATAGCCCTGTACGTCCGCCGATTGGACGAAGCCTCCGGCGCCCTCGAATTCCTGGGATGGGATACCGCTCGGTTCGCACATGCGTCGAGCGATTCCCGGTCACTTTCTTACTCGGCCTCCGCAAACTCGACGATGGAAAACGCATCCGCTCTCTCCAGCCAGCCCCCGCACGAATCCGATACCGTGCCCTTCGAAGACGTCCCTGTCACGCTCACATTCGTCGTCGGCAAACTCCAGTCGACGATCGGCGAATTGCGCGCGATGGCGGCAGGTCATGTCCTCCAGTGGCATGCGAACACCCGAGGACAAGTCGCTATCGAGGCCAACGGCGCGCTGATCGGATACGGCGAACTCGTCGAGGTGGACGGCAGACTCGCGGTCGAGCTCACGCATTGGAGTCTCGAATCATGAACATCACATCGAGCAGCCCCATCAGTCTCGCGCTGGTGCTGGCGATCTTGAGCCTGCTTCCACTGCTGCTTCTGTGCACGACGTCGCTGCTCAAGTTCTCGGTCGTTCTCGTCATCGTACGCAATGCGATGGGCGTGCAGCAGGTTCCGCCAAGCATGGCGGTCTACGCGATCGCGCTAGCCGGGACCATGTTCGTCATGGCGCCGACCTTCGACGACGCCGCGCATATCGCATTGGGGGATGATCCCGCGGCGATGGTCTCCGCGCCGTTGGACACGGAACGGATGTCGCTTGCAGCCGAGCCGTTTCGCAACTTCATGCTGAAGAACACCACGCCCGAAGGACGCGCGCAATTTCTCGAGATCGCCAGCAAGCATTGGAGCCCTGAGATGATGAAGCGCGCCTCCGATCGCGATTTCGCGATTCTGATTCCCGCGTTCGTCGTCTCGCAGCTTCAGTCCGCATTCGAAATCGGCTTCCTGCTTTATGTGCCGTTCATCGTGATCGACTTGCTAGTTTCGAATCTGATGCTCGCGCTGGGGATGCAGATGGTTTCGCCGATGACGGTTTCGATGCCGCTGAAACTCCTGCTGTTCGTGCAGATCGACGGCTGGGCAAAGCTCGTCAAGGGCCTCACCGACTCCTATCTCTGAGGCACCCCGCAACTATGAACCCCCACACCATTGCGTACTTTCAGAACGGCTTGATGCTCGTCGTCTATCTGACTGCGCCGCCGCTCGTCGTCGCGCTGGTGGCCGGCCTGATCGTGTCGCTGCTGCAAACCGTGTTCCAGATCCAGGACCAGACGCTGCCGTTTTCGGTGAAGCTCGTGGCCGTCGGTTCCACGCTTGCGCTGTGCGGCCGCTGGCTCGGTCTCGAGATTTTGAATCTCGCGACCCAGGCCATGAACTCGATCGCGCTCATCAGATAGAGGTCCCAACATCAGGAGCCGATTCATGAACCACCATCTGCGGAACCTCAACAGCTATCTCGCCCCGAGCGGTGAGCGCGCCGAGATGGTCATGGCGACGATCGTCATCGCGGTCGTCATCACGCTCATCATGCCGCTGCCGCCAACGCTGCTCGACGTGCTGATCGCCACGAACATCAGCGTCTCGGCGTTTCTGACGGTATTCGCGCTGCAGCTGCGCGACGTTCTGCAACTGACGACGTTTCCCTCGTTGCTGCTGCTCACGACGCTGTTCCGGCTATCGCTGTCGGTGGCAAGCACACGTCTCATCCTGCTCGATGCACATGCGGGCCACATCATCGAGGCATTCGGACAGGTGACGGTCGGCGGCAATCTCGTCGTCGGCATCGTGATCTTCTTGATCTTGACCGTGGTGCAGTTTCTCGTCATTACCAAAGGCTCCGAGCGAGTGGCCGAAGTCGGCGCGCGCTTCACACTCGACGGTATGCCCGGCAAGCAGATGGCAATCGACATGGAACTGCGCGCCAACACCATCACCGCCGAGCAGGCACGAACACGGCGCGCGAAGGTCGTGCAGGAAAGCCAGTTCTTCGGCGCGATGGATGGTGCGATGAAATTCGTCAAGGGCGACGCCCTCGCGGGCATCATCATCATGCTGACGAACATGATCGGCGGATTGGGCATCGGCGTCCTGCAACGCGGCATGACGGCCTCCGATGCGCTGCGTCTCTACACGATCCTGACGGTCGGTGACGGGCTCGTCGCCCAGCTGCCGGCGCTACTGACGTCGTTGACCGCCGGGCTAATCGTCACACGCGTGTCCAATGCCTCGGAAGCCGGCCCCCTCAACATTGGCCGAGAAATCCTGTCGCAGATCATGACTACGCCGCGCGCATGGATTGCGGCCGGCGGCGCCATGTGTGTCTTCGGCATGATTCCGGGCATGCCGCTGCCGATCTTCATGACGCTGGCAGCGGGTGCCACCGGGACCGGCATCTACCGGATCAAGAAATCCCGTCGGGAAACCACCGCGTCGGAGGAGCAAGAAAAGGCTATCGTCGCAAACCGAAAGGATTTCGACATCGTCCAGCATTACGTTTTGCAATTCGGTTCGAATGTCAACGATGTCGCACAGTGTCGGCAGATTCTCAACGCCATGCGGGCCATCCGCAACAAGTTGGTCGCGAAATACGGCATGTTTCTGCCGACGGTCGAGACGGGCGACTCTGTCGTGCTTGCGCCATTCGACTTCCAATTCTCGATCGACGAGATCCCGGTGTTCAAGATGACGTTCGACAACGGAAAATTCGCGGCACACTGTGATCGCGGCGTGCTCGCCTCGCACGGGATCGCCGAGTTCGTCGAAGAAAAGGTCGAGTTCTCGGATCGACACGTTTACTGGATCACGGCGGATGACAAGAAACGCCTCGAGGGCGACGGCATCCGCTGCATGTCCTACACCGACATGTTTCTACAGCGTGTGGAGACGATTTTCTATCGCACCGCCTATCGCTACGTCGGCATCGAAGAAGCGCAAAAGATCGCCAAGTGGGTCGGGACCAAGTTCCCGGAGCTCGCAAAAGAAATGGAGCGCACTGTTCCGCCTTCGCGTCTCGCGGAAGTGCTGCAGCGACTCATTGCCGAGCGCATCGGTATCCGGAACGTGCGAGTGATCGTCGAGACGCTGGTGGAATGGGCGCAGCGCGAGCGCGACGTGACCATCCTGGCCGAATGTGTGAGATGCGCGTTGCGCCGGCAAATATGCGAGGAATTCGGCTCCGCGAGTACGCTCAACGTCTTCCTGCTCGAGCCCGATCTCGAGAACCTGGTACGGGACTCGGTTCGCCAGACCTCGTACGGCAATTTCGTGACGCTCGAACAGGAGTCCGTCGAACTACTGGTCGGCAGCATGCGGGCCTTGCTCGCGAAATCGCACGATGTCGCCAAGCCGGTCGTCCTGACCACACAGGATGTGCGACCGCATTTACGCAAGTTGCTGGAGGAGCCGTTTTTCGACGTGCCCATCATCTCGTACAACGAAATCACGCCGGAATATTCCGTGCGAACCATAGGGGTCATCGGAACCTCGCTTGAAGACTCCAGACCATCCATCTAAACAAATGCAGAACGAGATGTTGCTTGAACTGAGGGTTTTGAGCGGCCTGCACAAAGGGGCTTGCCTGCCGCTCGGCGAACACGCCATATCGATCGGCAGTGGCGAGGATGCCGACGTCGTCCTTCTCGATGAAGGCGTCGCTACGCAGCACGTTCTCATCGAACTGCAGTGCCTGGACCGATGGATGTTGCGTGCAGTCGACGCAGCCATCGTCGACGCGAAAGGACATGAGATCGAGACGATCGAGGTCGCACAGGACGAGCCCGCACGCGTACGCTTGAAGGGGACGGACGTCTGGCTCGACATCGTACCGCCGCAGACGCAGTGGGCAGCAGGCGAACTGCTGGTCGAAGAAGACCACGCACATGTCGATCCGCACAGGCAGGATGCGCTCGCAACGATCCCAGCCGTCCCTGGCGATCCCCGCGAATCCCACTCGCGCACGCCCACAAGCTGGCCAAAGCTGGCGATCGCATTCGGTGTAACCGCGGCGGTGGCACTTGGCATGGCCACGGTATGGCGGGTAGCGTCGATCGCGAGCAACGAGCAAGCACGCCCGGCCGCAGCATCCGAAACTGCGGCGGCGTCATCGGCCAAACGCAACGCCGAACGTGCCATCGCCGCATTAAAGGAGCTCCTCAGAGACAGAAGCCTCGAGCAACAGGTCCAATATCGATTTCACGATGGCAAGCTGCGGCTCGATGCCATCCTCGACAGCGATCAACTCAGCCGCTTCGAACCGATCGTCGCCATCCTCAGGGCGCGTTTCTCTCGGGAGATGCAGATCGAAACACACGTGTCGTCGATCGAGCAATCGTTGCCGTTTCACGTCGTGCAAGTCGTGGCCGGTCCGATACCGGAGGTGTTGACCGACGACGGCCATCGGCTCTTTCTCGGCGACTCCATCGACGGATATACCCTTGTCGCCGTCAAGAACGACGCCATTACCTTCGACGGAAAACGCCATGTCGAATTGCCCTGGTAGTGGGTCGGAGCCAGTGGCCAAATCGGAGAGGAAAGCGTGAATCGGACAGTTTTGGATCCAGGCGTCACCGTCCACATCGCTGCCTGGCGTGCCCGCATGCTCGACGCGGTTGAAAGGACGCCGTTGACCGAGTCGCTGGGACGCGTCACTCAGGTCATCGGCACGCTCATCGAGGGCACGGTGCCCAACGCCAGCATCGGCGAGATTTGTGAAGTCTACGATCCCGAGAACTCAGGCAATCGCGTCATGGCTGAAGTCGTGGGCTTCAACGATGTATCGACGATGCTCTCACCGCTTGGGCCGATCGAGGGTACGTCTTCACGATTTTTGATCAAGCCGCTTCGTCGCCGGCATCATGTGAGCGTAGACACCTCGCTGCTGGGCCGCGTACTCAACGGGTTCGGCATCCCCATAGACGGCCGCCCCGCCGGCACGAGCCCTGAAGGCTCCTCTGTCATGGTGCCCGTCATCGCCGAAGCCGAGTTGCCGACGAAGCGCCCTCGCATCACCCAGCCGTTTCCAACCGGCGTGCGCGTGCTCGACAGCATGCTGACCGTCGGCGAGGGACAGCGCATTGGTCTATTCGCCGGCCCCGGCTGCGGCAAGACCACCATCATGGCCGCGATCGCGCGGGGCTCGGGTGTCGATGCGGTCGTGTTCGGACTGATCGGCGAACGCGGGCGTGAGATTCGCGAATTCACCGAGCACGAGCTCTCCCCCGAACTGCTGGCGAAATCGGTGCTCGTCTGCGCGACGTCGGACCGGACGGCAATCGAACGTTCCCGAGCGGCATTCACGGCGACTGCGATCGCCGAGGGCTTGCGTGACCAGGGCTTGCGTGTGCTGCTGCTGATCGACTCGCTCACACGGCTTGCGCGTGCGCAGCGCGAGATCGGGCTGGCCGCCGGTGAGCCACCTGCCCGCGCGGGCTTTCCGCCATCTGTGTACTCCCTGCTGCCGCGCCTCATCGAACGCGCGGGCAACACGGAACGCGGATCGATCACGGCCATCTACACGGTGCTGCTCGAAGGCGAGATCAAAGGCGATCCGATCAGCGAAGAGGCGGTGTCGCTGCTGGATGGGCACGTCCTTCTGTCGAAGAAGCTCGTCGAGCAAGGCCATTTCCCCGCCATCGACGTGCTGCCGAGCCTCAGCCGGATCATGTCGAACATCGTGCCCAAGCCGCACATGCGCGCAGCGATGCGATTGCGGTCGCTGCTGTCCAAGTACAACGAGATCGAAATGCTGATCCGGCTAGGCGAATATCGTCCGGGTATGGATGCGGAAATCGACAAGGCCGTCAACGCTTACCCGAAGCTGATCGCGTTTCTTCGCCAAGACACGAGTACGCCGACATCCTGGGCCGAGAACACCGAAGGTCTGATCGAACTGATCGAGAAACTGTGAAGCGCTGGTGACCCATGACCTCATCCACCAAAAAACGCCGGCCGTTGCGCCATGAAATCGTCGAACCTCGTGTTCCGAATGCACAAGCCACCAAAACGCTGCGCACCCTCATTCGCCTTCAGGAACTGCGCAAGATTCAGCGGGAAGCCGAAGTGGCGAGACAGCGAAGCGCGCTGGAAGATGCTCGTCATTTCCTGCGGCAGGCGGAGCAAGATCTGGACGACGCCGTCGAAATCGAGCGACGCCAGCGCGCTTGCCTGCATCTGGAGTACCTCGAGCAGAAGGCATCAGTCACGCGTGTTCGAAATTGGGCTTCGGCGCTGCGTGAATGCGTGAATCGGACCAAGGAATTCGAGGCGGCGCGCGAGAAGGCGAAAACACAATCCGATGCTGTCGCTGCGCGGCTCGCCGAGACGGAGGACGAGCTGCGCGGCGTCATGCGGGGGCTCGAGAAGTATGCCTATCTGTTGGAGCACGAATTGGAAGGATGATGCGTATAGCTTATCGGTCTTGCCGTCTATATTTCCCTTTACCCGTCCCGACACGAGAAATCACGCCATGAGGCAACTGCCCCTATCCAACCCAGCGGTCTCATTAGCAACGGAAGATATTGCTACGGAAGGCACGAAATTTGACCCCGCCACGCACGACAGGCTTCGAGATTCGGATCACTGTGCAAGCGCCGGCTTGCTCAATCGCGCGGCGGCGCCAACCCAATGCTGGACGCGATATTCTTGCCTCGATCCATCTTGGATTGGCTCCGTCGAATTCAATCCCTCGGGCCCCGGACGACCTGCCGTACTGACGGTCATCACGTCCGCTCAGACCCAGCGCGACAGAAAAGGACAGTTGCATGTGCAGTTCGCACTCACCAAGGCAATTCCGGAAAGCGGCGACATCACTTTGCACCAGAACCACGCAGCGCCCGAAGGTGATAGGCCCACCAGGTCATACTGGCTCGAGCGCGAGAACCCGATCGATGTCGATCGCTACCATACGCTCGGCCTTCCCAAGGGCTTCAAAGGCGAGCGACTGGAGCACTACCACTTGACGTCCGATGCCCTCAACCTGCCCCTGATACGAGACATTCTTTCGAGTCTTGCCAATACCGAAATCAAAGACCTACCTTTGGTGACGGCGCGGGATGCAACAGCAATCCTGAATGCACTCTACCCCGCGCAATACACACACGCCGGTTCAATTGCGAACGCTCGCCCCAAGCCTCTATTCGACAAGCACTTAACGGACCAAGACATCGCCAGGGAAAGCGATCGACTGCAAAATCGCTATTACGATCTTTGCACACGACACGTCGATCGGGCAGAAGCCAATCAAACAGCGCCACTCGATCAACGGCAGTACCTCCCCGTGAACCAGCTGCCTACACCCGCAGCCAACAGAGCGGCGGCATCCGCCGCGTGCTTGACGTTCGGAAGCACGAGAGACGGCGCGATCTTGGCCCGCGCGGCGGAGCTGGCCGAATTACGCGCTATCTATAACGGCCCACAGGGCGTGTTGAAGATCTTGCAGATGCGACGGTACCTCACGCACATGCCCGGTCGCTTCGCGGACGATCCTCGTCTTGAAGCAGATATCCAAGCGGCGATTGCCAACATTGACAGCGTGCTGGGTCGCGATCATGCGTCGAAGCGATCGACCGGCGCAGCGTCGAACAAGATCATTCCAAAGTCGCGGCTATGAGCCATGGATATCGTCGACTGAAAACGGCCGATCGCGATCGACCAGAATCCTTGATGACGCTCAACCGAAATCGTTGATCGCGTCCGCCGAAAATGCGCATGCCGCGCTTTGCAGAAAGAGCGGCATGCTCAATGCGGCTGGCACGCTTACCGATCGATCGCGATCCGACTTTACAGATAGAACCCCTGGTCCGGGTAACGCTCTTCCAGGAATGCGTTGATCGACTCACGCACGCGTTGGTGCATCGGTCGACCGATGTTTCTCAATGCCTGCTGAATCGTGACCGGGGCGTTGAACGAGCCGAGGTGCCCTCCTCCTCGGCTGTGCGTCTTATTAGCACCACCGATAGCCTGGCAAATGGCGTCGCCAAGCTGAACCTGCTGCGCGTTATCGATTTTGCCGCGCTCGTCGGCGCCGATTAGTACGGCGTCGATGGCATTGCGAATCGCACGCTCCTGCTCCTCCGGCAATCGAGGAGGATGCAGCGCACTCGCTTCCCGGCGGACACCCGGGGCAATTTCCGGTACGTGGTCCACTGCGGCAAACCTGCGCTGACGTGGCTTTGGCGTCAGTCCGGCATCGGCATAAACCTGTGCCTGCCGCGCCTCTCCGGATGCAGCGAACGCTATCCCCGACGAAGCCGAAGCCGCTGCTCGCTCCGCTGGGGGAGCGGCATGGAGCTCGGTCGACAGCTTCTTACCCGTCTCGATCAAAGCATCGACTCGGACGAGTGCTTGTTCTCGATCCGCGGCCGAGCTCAAGATCGGGCGCCGAGTAAGGTCTTGAATCGCTTTGGTGAATCCCTTTCGTCGACGACCGAGCTCCAAAGTAGGAGCATTTTTTTGAAGCGATCCGTGAAGCGAGACCAGCTCGTCGAAGCGCTCAAGCAACTTGCGGCCGTCAGCGTGCCAGCCACACAGCTCCAGCCAGCGATAAGCCATGTCAAGGCGCAGCGCAGGCTTGTCCGACGATGCTCTACGCGCCGTGTCCGCACTCGCTTGGCTATCTTCTTCGCCGTCGATGATGGGATCGCCATGGCAAGCGAGATGACTTGCGGTAGTACCTGGGAACTTCATAAGCAGTTCTCTAGCGCGTCGAAATGGAGGCCCGGGGCTGCGTCACCCCGCTATGAATCGTGGAGACTCGTCCATGAGTGCCGCCTGATGCCGCAATGGTTCGTCGAATGCTCTCGAATTATCACCACCACACCCACATGACAATGCAATGAACTTTCGGCATGCATGCTTGCACTCATCTCCACACACTGCGCGCCTAAATCGAAATTGGCAACCTCGCGCGATTGGAGAATCGGCTCGTCGCCGGAGTGGGTATCTCGTTATGCCACATAAATAATAAGTCTTACTTAATTAAATTCATGCCGAAGCATGGAAGGAGACGAAGTGACTAGCCTAATGAAAGAACGCGCTTTAGCGAATGCGCTTGTTGGCACCTCAACTTCAGTGTGGCCGCGTACGTTAGCGACGTGTCCCGGTCCCGGTGATACCTCGAAAGCTGCCCTGTGCATGTACCAAGATGCATTCCGCAACCGGTTTGCCGCATTTGGCCAACGATTTTGCTCATCAAGGAGATAGCCGCTCATGCGGATCGAAGACCATGCCAGCACCCAGCCGTTGCTAGATCCCTATCTTTCACAAGCACAGACAAGGAGTCCCGCCATGATCCCTGCTAGTCCCGAAGCAAGCGGGCACGTTGCCATCGATATGCCCGATATCGATGGCACCGCCCAGCCTTCAGCCACGCCATCCGGTGCACATGTTGACGCAGGTGCGACTGTGGCCCAGGCTGGCCCTGAAAGTACCGGCGCGTGGGCCGCGCGACACGGAAGAAATTTCCTGGCGATCGGGGCACGTAATCTGGTTTCCGTCTTCGCTCCGACAGCTGCACGGGAAGCGGTTCGCCGCTTTGGTCTTCAGTCGGTATGCGCTGCATCCCCCGCTCTATCCAACGCGCTCGGCGGATTAGCCTTGGCAGTGCCTATTGGCTTGCACATTGGAGGCATAGCGCGCGATTGCCGAGACGGGACGATGAATCGGCTCACCCTGGCTTCTCGTGTTACCCATATTGTGATGCTAGGTAGCACCGGCGCTGCCCTGATCGCACTCGGCGGGCTCGCTACCGCGGGACCGGCGCTGGCGGCAGCCAATTTCGTCTATACGCCACTGCGCGACGCCTTTCAGCACCAATTTAACCTGGGAGACAATACCACCGGCGCAGGCGACAGCACCATGAAAGCAACCCTGGTTGCTGCTCCCACGTATGCCGTCAATCAATTTATCGTCGGCGAAGCAATGGATGGTCTGTCGGATCTGATTGCTGGTGGGCTTGGCCAACATCTGCCTGAATCGATAGCCCAACCTCTCGCAAATATGATTGGTCGTGCTGCAGTTAATTGGGCCGGCGAAACAGCGGATGAGATCACCCTGCGCGGAGCGCAAGCCTCCATTGAGGGCACACAGCTCGAAGTCGGCCTGACTTGGCGGCCGCTCCATGCCTCCGCCGAAAACCCGGGCTTTGAGCATAGCAGGCAGGCTGCAGGAGACCGATTGTTGAACTCCCACGCCGGACGCGACACTTTGTTCGGTTCGGCGTTCGCCAATGCCTATAGTGCCAACGCTGGCGGCCTAAGCTCTCATGCGGGCAATGCCGTAGTGGGCGCCACGCTCGGAATTGGCTATGTGCCGTTCATTGGCGCGCATCTGCAAAGCCCTCGCCCGGCAGAACGGGATGTCGAAGCAAGCCTGCCTGAAAACGCCCAAGCGCCCGCTGCTCCCGCTCACGGCGCTTCCGTCACTGAGTTTCATACAGAAAACGAGATTGAGCTTCAACCATGGCAACGGCGCGGATCGCAGGCCGACGCACAAGGTGCTGCGGATACTGCGGATCACGACGCGGCATCCATAAGGGAAACGCGGCTATAGCGCCATCGAGTCCCCAACTTCCCGTCTCGGACATGCCCGCAGCGCGACTTGACCTCTTGAATCACTAATGGCTCGCAAATCATGAACTCTCCCCGCTCTCAAATTTCCTCCCAGCAACGCCGCCCGACACTAAGCTCCGATGCCGAAATGGCCATCCAACAGGAAATCAAAGCCGGCCTTCCCGTCGACAACGAACTGCGCAAAAACATCACCGATACCTACCTGCGCCGCGATGACATCCTTTGGGACATGGCACAGGGCGGCATGAAAGTCACCCAGGCCACGCAGCGCGCACTGGATGAGGCGTTCGCCAATGCCATGATGATGGTCTACATCGATGATTTCATGAGCCATCAGACTATTGATGAGAAAGCCATCAAGCTTCAGTACGAGCAATATCAGAAAGAATTGGGCACCGTGGAATACGAATTCTGCCTTATGACGGTAGCCAGGAAATCCGATGCGGAAGCTGCGATCAAGGAGTATGCGGCATGTCGTGATTTCAAAGAGGTTGCAAGGAAGCACTCCACCGATTCCATGGCTGCTCGAGGCGGATACGTCGGCTGGGCATGCGAGGGACTGCTGTCGGAAAGCGTCCGCGACGCATTGGCGCGGCTTCAGCCGAATCAGATCAGTGCCCCCCTTGAAACGCCGCAGGGCACGCTGCTCGTTTGCTTCCTTGCAAGTCGTAAAGTGGTTCCGATGCCTTTGAACGACATTCGCCCCCAATTGGAGGAAACGATCCGCGCGGAGCGCCTGGGACGGCATCTTCTTAACCTGAGACGACGCAGGGAGACAACGGCAACAACGATCCGAAGCAATTCGCAACCTAATCCCACTAAATAGCCCTTCTTACGATGAACTGAACCCAGGAAATTGGACATCGCCTTGGGGCTTTCTTTGGCAACTGAGCCGCTTGGGTTTCCTGGACAGTGTCGAGTGTTAGTTGTCGACGCTTTTGATGTCTTCGTCCACCGGCCGAAGACTGTATTGCCGGGCTAATTCGGCCGGCGTCAAATCGTTAAGTGCCATGTGGCGCCGGGTCTCATTGTCGTCCCGGTGCCACGCCTCGATCTCACGTCTTTGCTGCCATCGGGCGAATGAGTTGATCGACACTGATTCCGCTCGCCTCACACGCCGCTGTTCCCTCCTTCAAGAACGCCGCGACGAACGCCTGCATGACCTTCCGACAACGCCTCGCGCAAGCCCAGCCGTCCGTTCGTGGGCGTGGCCGCCGTCAGTTCGGCGAACTGCTTGGCGTCGATCACGCCCCTTCTGAGCCCTTCTTCCGCCGCCTTCTCGAATACACTGACGGCATCGACATGGTTGTGCCTCATCGCTTCATAGAGCCCCGGACAGCCCTCACGATTCTTCGCTGCTAGAAGGGTTACGAACTGATCGCTACTGATGACACGGTACATGAGCGCCCGCCATACCTCGTCGATAAACGCCTTGACCGCGTCGGCATGGCCATTGGTCAGCGCCGCGTGTAGGGCCGGCGTTCCGTCCTCACTCATCGCTGCCATCAGATCGACGAACTGTTTGGCGTCGATCGTACCGAATATGAGCTCGTATGCCGCCGCCTTCGCGAATACCCCGACAACATCGACATGGTTATGCCTCATCGCTTCATGGAGCCCCGGATAGCCCTCATTACTCTTTGCCGCTAGAAGGGTTAGGCGCTCGTCGCTACTGATGAGGCCTTCCTTATGCGCATTCAATACGGTGATGACAAACTCATCGACCGTGCGGTCATGGCCATTGGCAAGCGCCGCGTGTAGGGCCGGCTTTCCGTCCTTGCTCATCGCCGCCATCAGATCGACGAACTGGCCGGCGGAGATGACATCCATCTCGCGCGCGCCCCTCACCGAAAGCGCAAACTTCTTGACGACGTCGGCATGGTTGTGCGCCATCGCTTCGTAGAGCCCCGGATTACCCTCGCTACTCCTTGCCGATAGAAGGGTGACGAACTGATCGCCAGTGATGCGAGGTGAATAGAAACTCATCTGGACTAGCCGTTCGATAAACGCATTGACCGTGCCGAGATGGCCATTGGCCAGCGCTGCGTGCAGGGCCGGCGTTCCGTCCCCGCTCATCGCGGCCATCAGATCGACGCACTCCTTGGCGTCGATCACGCCCCTTCTGAACCCTTGTGCCACCACAATTACGAATTCCTTGACAGCCTTGACATGATTGCGCTTCATCGCCTCATAGAGCCCCGGATAGCCCTCACTACTCTTCGCCGATAGAAGGGTGACGAACTGATCGCTACCGATGGCACGTTGCTCAAGTGCCGCGGATACTTCGTTGATAAACGCGTCGACTGTGCCGTCATGGCCATTGACCAGTGCCGCGTGTAGGGCCGGCGTTCCGTCCTCACTCATCGCCGCCATCAGATCGACGAACTGCTTGTCGTCGATCACGCCCCTTGTGAGCCCTCGTGCCGCCGCCTTCGCGAATACCCTGACGACATCGACATGGTCGTGCCTCATCGCTTCGTAGAGCCTCGGATAGCCGTCACTACTCTTTGCCGCTAGAAAGGTCAGGAACTGCGCACCGTCAAGTTTATCGATCAAGCGATCGACATGGTGCTCATCGAGCCATTCGATCGACAGGTTCTGCAATTTCTTGGAGTCCTCATTATCGATGACTCGCCTGACGATCGCGGCACTCAATTCTCTCGCCTCCGGACTCAGGCTCGCTTTGAGCCCTTTGAGCTTCTCGAGATGAGAAACACGTAGCGGCTCTGCCTCGTCGTTCAGCGTCGCCCAAACGAGTTCCCGCTCGTGATGCCAGACGCCTACCGTGTACTTCGAGTTTGGCGAATGGCCGGCGACAGTCCATTTCTCCACCAGTTTCCGCTGATACTGCGGATCAAGCAGGCCATCTGTACGCTGTGCATCCAAGATGTTCAGCGCCAGCAACGACGGATCTCGGTGCAAGCGACATAACGCCGGATCCTCCACATCGAACTCGAGGATACTGCCATCCTTGCAAGTCCCTTTGCCGTATTTTCGGTCAAGCTCGTCCATGACCAGCTTGACCGCGTCAACAGCCTTGTCGTCGTAGCTAAAGCCAGCTCTCAATTGATGAACCGGCATCTCCAATGCGCGGCTCAACCGCTCGGACGCATCAGCCAGGCATTCATCTCCCAGCATCAGTGCTAGATGCCCCGGTGTAAGCTTGCTCTTGACCAGCTCCTCGCACCGGTCGAATTGTGTCTCGGAGATCCTCAAGCTGCGCGTGAAGATATCATCGACGGCAGGCAGTCCGATTCGTTCCGCTATACGGTTCGCGTACGCGTTGTAATAGTGGATCTCATAGGCCAGGTAGCCAGATTCGCGAGCGTGATTAGCACGGACGCTCTCCAAGATGAGCGCTTTGGCAAGCTGTTCCTTGCCCTGCCAGGAAGCCGCCCGGACTCCATCGCTCGCGAGCATGAGGCATCTTACGGCACTCGCCAAATGGCTTACCGCGGCGGGCGCGCACTTGTCGAGCCCTCTCGCCAACTCCTCAACTGCGGCTCGACACGCACACATTCGAGGATCATTGCCTTTGACATCGTCGCCGACTTCGGCGATCAAGCGGCATAATTGGTCGAGCAATTGCTTTCCCACTCCATAAAGCACCTCTCTCGTGGTCGAGTAGAAACTGTCAGCGCAATTGACAACTCGATTTCTGAACTCCTGCAAATTGTGGGCAATCGCGACGTGATTATCGCAGCGATAGCGTGCGAATTTGATCAGTCCCGCAAGCGCCACGCCGACCTCCACTATGAACGTGTGGTGGTCGGCGCTTCGCTCGAAAGCAACGACGCTCCCGTGTCGTTCGGGCGAATACCAGACCGAGGCCAATGCCGTGGGTGGCTCAGCCTTCGACGCGGCTTGCGCTCCGTGTTGCGAATCCATATCGGTCGACAGAAACGCTTTGGAAAATCCATCACCAATCATATTCGGCATACCGGCCCTCGAATGTTTGTCAGCTTTGACTACGTAGGGGTATGAACCTTGCCGTGGTCAAATAATTTCGGGCAGTCAGATTGCTTCCTTTACCCCAAAAAAAAGAGGCACGCGCGGCATGGCACGCGTGCCTCCAAACAATGGAACAACAAGACGATGGCAAACGCGGAGAGGCATCCGCCATCACCCCCAACGGTATCCGTTCCCGAGCACAGGACTCCAAATAATTATCAAACTTCCAACGGGAAAGCGACTCGGTCGCTTCGGTCCTCGTTACGCCGTACGTACCGCTTGCCCGGCACCTGGCGTCTTGGCCCGTGTGTTCGAACCACACTCTGCAATCGAGCATTGTCCGAGGCGCTCCGTCCCGTTGTCCGTGCTCGCGCCCAGCCTGTCGGCGAAGGTACTCGACGGACGGAAAATCCGCCGACTCAGCGGATCGCGACCGTCCGTCATGACGATCAACCCAGATGCAGTTCAGCCGTGTTGATCATCGACGGCTGCACATGCCCGGCCCCCGGGTTCGAATCACCGGCAAACGATGCCATGCCGGCAATCAGCTGGTTGACCTGGGTGCTGGCCAGTCCTGCGCCCGCCGCTGTTGCGCCGCCGGTTCCCTGAACGCTCTTGGCCACATAGAACCCACCCGAATCGTTGGCGCTCCACAACGAGTCCATCGAAACTTCGAAGCGAGTGTCGTAATACGTTGCGGCGCTCGCGGTCTTCGAGTCATCGCCTCCCCACGGGTTGCGGAATTGGAGTTCCCCCGTTGCCGAGTCGACGCCAAGCACCGAATACATGTGGTCTGCAACAAGCTCAGTTTTGCCGCTTGCGTCCTTCGTGTTCTGGAAACTGGCGTACAAGACCTCCTCATGGTTAGCCAGCGCGTTTTCTACCGTCTGCTCGACCGAACCATCCCAGTTTGCCTGCGAGCTGTAGGCGGCACTGAAATAGCTTGCCGTCTTGTCTGCAACGTACCGGATGGCTTCGTCCGATCCACCGTTAATTGCGGTGAACTGATTGGAAAACTCGTTCTCCTTCGCCTGGAACTCGACAAATGCCTTCTCGTCGAGCTGGACCCACTTGTCCTCCAAATTATGGGACTCGTTGGTGGCAACCTGGCTGTCCACCGTGATGTAGACAGGATTCCCCGACGCGTCGTAGAACTCCACGCCATACGTGCCGTTCCCATTGTCGGTAAACTGATGCTCGATCACGTTCGGCTCATCCTGCGCAATGTCGGCCAAGCCCGCCATGTAGTAGCAGTCGCCGATCCCGCCCTGGTTGATATCCGTGACCTGTGGCGTACCCGTCGTACCAAATAACGGCAGATTGTCGGTCGTGTAGCTACCACCCAACCCGCTGATCGAAGGGTTGTTCGTACCGAGCAGATCTTGTCCGATCAGCTGGTTAACCTGGCTCTGGCTGCTGCCGGCCGCCAATTGGCTCACGATGTCCTTCGTCACATATTCCAAATACGACGCGGCACCATCAGCCGTGGCCACTTGCCCTTCGTAGCTCTGCAGACTGGAGAGCTGTTGCTGCGTCAGGCCCTGGCTTCCAGTCGCACTTGCGACACCCTGCAGGTACGAGAGAATGTCCGAGTAATGATACGTTTGCGCAGGATTCGGATTCGGATTCGGATTCGGATTCGGATTCGGATTCGGCTGCGGGCTCGGATTCGGTTGCGGACCCGGATTGGGCTGCGGACCCGGATTCGGATAGTTATAGATAACCGTGTCGTGCAGCCCCTTCAGAGTGACGTGGTCATTGGGGCTGTCTACCGTTATGGTGACGTTGTTGCCATAGACCGTCGCATTATCGTACTGCCCCTCCAAGGTAAGCGTGCCGCCGCTTCCGTAGATGAAGGCATTCTCACGATTCCCCATCAGGTTGACGGTGTCGTACGTTCCTTTATCGACAACGGTGGAGCCAGCACCAAGCACGTCCACGCGGTTGTGCTGACCCTGGAACAACGTCACGACGTCGTTATTACCCGCATCTTCAACGATGTCGTCATTGCCGTATACCTTGGCCTGGTTACCGTTCCCGCCATACAGATACGCCGTGTCGCCGTTACCCGCGCTCGTAACGGTGCTGCCGGTGTTCTGATAGAGGATCGTGACGTCGCTGTCACCGTTGTCCGTCACGCTGTCGCCAGAGCTGGCATCCAGCTCGGTATAAGCGTAACTACCGTTGTTGACAATCGTGTTCCCCGAATCTCCGAGGAAATTCGTGTAGTCGCCGCTGCCATTGTTGGTCAGCCTGTCGCGCGACCTTCCGTGGGCACGCGAGTAGTCACCGTCGATGTTGCTGGTAACGGTTCTGTTGTTGCCAGTGATATTTGACATTTAGCACTCCTTATCACGTGATATGGATCGACACTAGTGACACTTCGCGCACCGTCTCCGCGGAGCATTTTTGGAAATGCTCTCATCAAGCGTACTGACGCTCATGTCCGGAACCATCGCGAATTGTCAACATGAGCGCTACGCAACAGGCAGCCATCGCGTGAAACGTTGATCCGAACGCTCATCTCGCAGCATCCCCTCATCGGTCGGCAATGCTTTGCATGTTCAGACGCCCAAGCTTCGATGCAAGCGCCAGTTTCGCCGTATGCCAGTCCGCCAATGCCTGAATGCGGTGTTGCTGTGCCGTCGCCAGTGCTGTCTGCGTGCTCAGCAGCTCCAGGATGTTGCCTACACCGGCGCGGTAACGATGTTCTGCCGCATCGAATGCCCGTCGCGCGATCGCGACCGCCGCTTCCGTGTGGGCCGCATTCTGTGTCGCGGTGCGCAGCGACTGCCAGGCCGTCCACATATCCAGTGCCGCTTGTTGCCGAGCATCATCCACGGCTGCCTGTTGTCGTTCCGCTTCCGCCTCGGCTTGGCGAACCTCGTAGTGTCTCCCGCCGCCCTCGAAGAAAGGAATGCTGATCTGCACGCCGATGTACGCATCACGGCCTGTGGCCGGATACGTCGGAATGCCGAGCCCCAAGCTCGCAGGCTGGTTGTTGCGGCTGTATTTCGCGACGAGATTCACGCTAGGCAACCCCGCAGAGCGCGTCTGAGCTACCTTTGCCAGCGCCGCCTCGTAGCGCGCCTCGGCGGCGAGCACCGCCGGGTGCGTCCGTTTGACATCGTCGATCAGTTGAACGACCGACTCGCTCCAGTCCCCTCCCGGCAGCGGTGTAGCCGTGACCGGTGGGACCACCAGCGGCACATCCGGGTCCAGTCCCATGTCCGAGGCGAGCGCGCCCAGCGTGGTTTTCGCGTTACCCTCGGCGCGGATCCGGTTGAATGTCGCTTCATCGCGCTTCGTCTGCGCCTGTAACGCATCTGTCACGGGCGCGACGCCCCGGTCCACGCGTGCCTGCGCCGCGACCACGCTGTCGCCGGCGATGCGCTCGATCTCCTCGGCCGCATCGAGTTCACCGCTGGCCGCCTGGACCGCCGCATAATCCTTCGCGACAGTCGCGAACGTGTCCTGCACGGCTGCATCCTGCGTTGCGCGTGCAGCAGCAAGCAGGCTATCGGCATTGCGCAGCGCCGCCGCGCGGCCCCCGAAATCGAACAGCAGCCAGTTCAGCGTGACGCTCTCGGTACGGACGTTGGCCGCAGTGTCCGAATCGAGCTCGGGATGGCCGTTCACTCTCGTCGACGAGACGTCGCGAACCTCCTGCCAGTTGCCGGTAATGCTCGGGAGATACGCCGCTCGTGCCACGCCGACAGCCGCTGCCTGCGCTTTGACGCCCGCCCAAGCCTCGCGGGTCCGGGGGTTGTTGCACAGTCCCCGTTCGACGGCCTCCACCAGCGTTAGCGGCTCGCCTGGGGCCGCGAATGTGCATGGCTGGCCAGCCGGGATAACGTCACCACCCGGATTCGGCGGCACAGTGCGCATCGCGAACAGCGGGTCGAACGCCTGGGCGCGGCCCGACATCAGTAGCGCCGCGGTCAAGGCCATCCCTGCCACACCTCTAGCGTTCATGCATGCTCTCCTGCGCGCCCTCGACAAGGGGGCCGAGCAGATATTGCGCAACGCTTTGCTGGCCGGTCCGGATTTCCGCTGTGACCGCCATGCCCGATGTGAGCGAGATCCACCGACGGTCGATCCACATCCGGTTGCTGTTCAGGCGGATTCGTGCGGTGAACACGAGCCCCAGCCTCCGGTCCTGAGCGGCATCGTTCGAAACGGATACGACCTGCCCCTCCAGCATGCCGTACCGGGTATACGGGAATGCCTCGACTTTGACCGCCGCGCGCTGCCCCACCTTGACGAACCCGATGTCGCGGTTCTCGACCGTTGCCTCGACCTCCAGCGCTTCGTCCGGCACGATCTCCATCACCGTCTGCGCGGTCGTGACCACGCCGCCTGGCGTGTGCACGGACAGTTGCTGAACCGTACCGGCCACCGGCGCCGTGAGGCTCATCAATCCTGCGCGCACATGGGCCTTGGTTTCGTCGTTACGGCTCTGGGCGAACGCTTCGGTGGCCTTCTCCAGCGCATCGAGCTGTTCGCGGCGAAACTGCGAGGCCGCAGCTTCAATGTCTGCTCGCTGTTGGGCAACGCCCGCCTCGAGTTCACGCTCGTGGCCGCGCTGCGCTGCGAGCTCGTGCTCCTGTTCGAGTGCCGTCTGCTCCTTTTGCAGGTAATCGTGCCGAGCGACGTATTCGTCGGCCACCAGCGCTTTGTAGTCGTTCGCCTGTGCGCGCGCGAGCGGAGCGGTAGCCTGAAGCTTCCCAATCTCCGCGCGGGTGCTGTCAAGCGCCGCTTCGCGCTTCGCAAGTTCGTCCTTCGCGGAACCGAGCTTGTCCGCATACTCGCGCCACGTGCCTTCGGCCAGTCGCTGCGCTTCCTGCTGCCGGTCGACGGGCGCACCGTCAATCTGCTCGACCCTGGGCTGCGTAACGGTACGCTGCGCAGCCAGCAGTGCCCGGGCTCGCGCCATGGCGAATGCCGCATCGAACCGCGATGAACTGGCCTTGCTCTCGTCCGCCACAGCCTGAGCGGTATCGAGTTTCATCAGCAGCTGGCCGGCCGACACACGCTCGCCGTCACTCACCGAAATCGTCCGCACGACACCAGTGAAGGCCGGCTGAATGACCTTGACCTGAGCGTTGGGCACGAGCTTGCCTTTCGCCATCGCCACGATGTCGAGCTTCGCGAAGACGGCGATGATGAGCACGACCACCGCAAGCGCCATGATCAGGCGCGCCGTCCAGCGCGGCGCGGGGTGAACCGGTGTTTCGATCAACTCGAGCTGTGCAGGCTGAAATGCCAGTTCGTAGTCGAGCCGGGCCGGAACTTCCATCTGCCGCCGCATGGACCAGGCCGCACGCCACACGGCTGCATACCGCCGCCACAGTCCGGCCAGTGCATGAAGACGCATCGACATGGCGCTCACCCCTTCTGCAGTTCGACCAGATGGGCGTAATACCCGCCCAGCGCAAGCAGCGTCTCGTGCACGCCGCGCTCGACGATCTTGCCCCGATCCATCGCGATGATCTGATCTGCGTGCCTCACCGCTGTCAGCCGATGAGCAATGATGAGTACCGTGCGCCCGGCGCAAATCGCGCGCATGTTGTTCTGTATGACGCGCTCGGTCTCGAAGTCGAGGGCACTGGTCGCCTCGTCGAAGATCAGGATGCGCGGATTGGTGAGCAGCGCCCGGGCGATCGCGATGCGCTGGCGCTGCCCGCCGGACAAGTTGCCCCCGTGCTCCTCGATGCGCGTGTCGTAGGCCTGAGGCAGCTCGCAGATGAACTCGTGAGCGCCAGCGAGCTTCGCCGCGCGCATGACTGCGTCGAGCGGCGCACCGGGGTCGGTCAGCGCGATGTTCTCGCGCACGCTTCGGTTGAAGAGCAGATTCTCCTGCAACACGACGCCCACCTGCCGGCGCAGCCACGCCGGGTCCGCGAGCGCGAGATCGACGCCGTCGATGCGCACGCCGCCGTGCTCGGGAAGGTACAGTCGTTGCAGCAGTTTCGTCAGCGTGCTCTTGCCGGAACCCGAACGTCCGACGATGCCCACCACCTGGCCCGCTCGAATGTCCAGCGTGACGTCATCGAGAACGCATGGGCCGTCCGGCCGGTATCTGAAGCGGATGTTCTCGAATCGGATGTCCCCGCGAATGGCAGGCAACGCCTGTTTGCTGGCCGGTAGCTCGGTACGGGTGTTAAGAATGTCGCCGAGGCGCTGCATCGAGATCCCGGTCTGCTGGAAGTCTTGCCACAGCTGGGCAAGTCGAAGCACGGGCGCGGCTACGCGCTGGGCCATCATGTTGAACGCGACTAGCGCACCGACTGTAAGCTTCCCTTCAATGACGAGGTGAGCCCCAAGAAACAGCGTCGCCAGAGAAACGAGCTTGCCGACGTACTGAATCAACTGCTGCCCCACATTGCCAAGCTGCGTCACGCGAAAACCCGATGCGACATAGGCGGCCAGCTGGGTCTCCCATCTCCGGATGAAGTGCGGCTCGACCGACATGGCTTTGACGGTTTCCACGCCGGACACTGCTTCGACGAGAAACGCCTGGTTGTCTGCACCGCGCGCGAACTTCTCGTTCAATCGCGTACGCAGCGCCGGCACCAGCGCAGCAGAGACGGCGGCGTAAACCGGTAACGAGACCGCAACGATCAGCGTCAGCCAGACGCTGTAGAGACACATCACCGCGAGAAACACGATCGAGAAGAAGAGATCGATGACGGCCGTCAGCGCCTGGCCGGTGAGAAAATTTCGAATGCTCTCGAGTTCACGTACACGCGCGACGGTATCGCCTACGCGACGTGCGGAAAAATAGTTCAGTGGCAGGGTGACCAGGTGCCGGAAAAGACGTGCCCCGAGCTCCACGTCGATACGGTTGGTCGTGTGCGAAAAGATGTAATTGCGCAGGCCCGTCAGCAGCACCTCGAACGTGGCACTCACGAAAAGGGCAATGCACACGACATTGAGCGTCCCTTTCGTGTGGTTCACGAGCACCTTGTCCATGACGACCTGGAACATCAGCGGCGAGACGAGACCGAAGAGCTGCAGCACAAGCGAGATGCCGAGCACTTCGAGCAGTAGGCGGCGGTACCTCACCACGGCCGGGATGAACCACGAGAAGTCGAAACGCGCGAACTCGCCTGCGAGCGACGCGCGGGAGGTGAACAGCATCATGTTTCCGGTCGCGCGGCCGAGCACTGTATCGATCGGCACGAGCGTAGGCGCCGGCTCGCCGGCCTCGAGCACGAACGCGCTCGTTCCATCGAAGCGGGCAACGATGAAGTGACGTCCGTCGCGGTCGAGCACCAGGGCCGGCAATGGCGTGTGGCTCAGGCGATCGGCTCGCAGCGGCACGACGCGTGCCTTCAGACCCAAGCCGCGCGCGGACAGCACCAGCGCATCGACGCTCAGCGCTTCACTGCCTGATGCCGCCGCATGACGCAGTTGTGCTGCATCAGCCGCAACCCCGTGAAAGCGGGCGATCACGACCAGGCACGCGAGCCCCGCATCGTGGACAGTAGCGGGTCCACTTTTATCGATATCCGGTGCGTTCATTTCACCCCCATTCTTGATGCGAGAGCGTCACCGGTCTAGTTACGGCGCATGATCCTATGCTCCGGGAACCCAGACTCATGTGCGAGGCGAGTAGCCGGTACTTCCGGGGGGAGCAACGTCACAACGGAGATCTGCCACCGGCTCGCACAGGCAATCAATGCGGCGACGGATTTCGTCTCCGCCCCGCATGCCCCTGATTGCCACGAGTTTAGGCAAGCCGTCACTGCGAACCTTCAATTTTTGTGACACCGCGACAGCCGCCTGTCGAGCCGCGGATTGGCCTTGGGGACATCGGAGGCGCGTCGATTGTGACGGTGTCATGCCACAACCGATGTCTGAATGTCCTGATCAGCCTGCGAATGTCGCCCCGGTTACGGTCGCATCCGCAAGCTGACATCGGCGTTCGGCGTGGCACCGACCTTCTCGAGCGCTTCGACCGCCGCGCCGTTGCCTTGCAGGATCGCGTTCTGCAGCGCCGTGTGGCCGCGCGCATCGACGTGATCCGGATTAGCGCCGTGCGCGACGAGCACCGACAGCATGTCGAGCCGACCGAACAAAGCCGCGAAAGATAGTGCCGTCTCTCCGGCATGATTGGTCTGGTCGATCTGGCAGTGCGTATCTGCCAGCCGCTTCGCGATCGCAGTCTCGCCCTTGAACAGGGCACCCATCAGCGCAGTGTTGCCGTGACGATCGCCGATGCACGGGTTCGCGCCGATGCGCAACAGATAGTCGAGCGTCGCGGGCTGGTCGCGGTAGGCCGCCAGGATGACGGCGGTATAGCCTTCGGGCGTCGTCGTATCGATCGGGTAATGCGCATCGACGAGCGCCTGCAGGATGTCGATGCGACCGAGGCGCGCGGCATCGAACCACGCATCGTCGTAGCGGCCCGGGTCAGCGTATGTGCCGGGATGCGACACCGCTGTGAGCGGCGCAGTCTGCGCGCACACCGCGAATACGGTGACGCGCGCGATCGCGAGTGCGCGGGCGAGAGTGGTTCGGAATCGGTTCTTCATGAGCGATGTATGCCGCGCGCAGCCGTCCTGCGCAATCAGGCAGGTTCAACGCGAAGGCCATAGGTGCAGCCTTCGCAGGGTTGCGCCGATCAGTTCTCGACGAGCTTGTCGGCGAGCGACTTCACGCGGGCAAGGTCCGCATGCATCGCGCGCGCGAGGCGCGTGCCGTAGTCTATGTCGGCTTTATAGAAGTACGAGAGCATCGTGTACTTGTTGGTGTCGTTCGTCACGTGGTTCAGGTCGCCTGACAGTGCGGTCACGAGATCCTGCCGGTCCTGCGCGGACAGCGTGCGGTAGTACTCGCCTGCCTGCCGGAAGTTCAGCGTCTTTTGGATCGCCGCCTGCTGCGTCGTGCCGGCGAGCGGCGTCTGGACGGACTTGTCGCGCTGGTTCTGCGCGAGCTCGTTCAGTGTCGACGGCTCATAGTTCACTTCGCCCTGACGATCGCCGATGTTCATCGCGCCGTCCTGGTTGTTGTTCATTACAGGCACGCGCGGACGGTTGATCGGCAACTGGTTGAAGTTGGCGCCGAGGCGATACATCTGCGTGTCGGCGTAAGAGAACATCCGGCCTTGCAGCATCCGATCTTCGGACGGCTCGATGCCCGGCACCATCCGCGATGGCGCGAACGCCGATTCCTCGCTCGACTCGAAGTAGTTGTCCGGCACGCGGTTCAGCGTCAGCGTCCCGATCTTGCGTTCAGGAATGCCAGTCCATGTCTTCGTGTCGTCGAGCGGGTTGTAGTCGAAGTTGTCGAGGTCCGACGGATTCAGTACCTGGATATACAAGTCCCACTTCGGATCGTCACCCGCCTTCAGCGCGCCATACAGGTCGTTCGTCATCAGGTTCCAGTCTGCGCCGATCGAGCCGGGGATGTCCTGCGGACGGAGCCCTTGCTTGCCCTGCAGGCTCTTCCAGTGGAACTTCACATAGGTGTACTTACCGTCTGCATTGGTGAACTTGAACGCGTGCACACCGAACCCGTCCATGCGGCGGTACGAATCCGGCATGCCTTCGCTCGTATACAGCCGGGTCAACATGCTCGTTGCCTCGGGCGCATGCGCGAAGAAATCGAACGCGAGGTTCGCGTCCTGCACGCCCGTCACCGCGCTCGGCTTGTTTGCATGGACAAAATCAGGGAACTTGATCGCGTCGCGGATGAAGAAGATCGGCAGATTGATGCCGACGAGATCCCAGTTACCCTGTTCCGTATAGAACTTCACGGCGAAACCGCGCGGATCCCGCGCCTGCTCGGGCGAACCGCGATAGCCCATAACGGTGGAAAAGCGCACGAACACAGGCGTCTTCGTGCCGGGCGTGAACACCTTGGCCGTCGTCAGGTCGCTGATGTCGGCACTCGGCACGAACTCGCCGAACGCGCCGGTGCCGCGCGCATGTACGACGCGTTCGGGAATGCGCTCGCGATCGAAGCGCTGGAGTTTTTCGATGAGATGCGAGTCCTGCAGTAGCGTCGGTCCGTTCGGTCCGGCTGTCTGCGAATTCTGGTTGTCGCCGACGGGCGAGCCGTTGTCGCGCGTCAGTTCGGCAGCATACGGAGATGCGGCCAGCGCGAGGCAGGCCGCGGTGACCATGCCCTGCAAAAAGCGATTCGCGGTGTGTAACATGTCGATGAGATTCCTTGTGTGAGGTGGTTTGTGAAGATCCCCACTAAATTTAATCTCGTCGACATAGATAAAACCAATCGAATTTCTCTAATTGCGCGATAGACAATCGTCGATCATGCGAATACATTTCTTTCGAAACGAAATTTCGATAGATCATCATGCGAAGGCTCGGAAACAATGGACGAAACCACGCAAGCGCCATCGGTCTGCAGCGTGCTGGACGTATATCGATCCCGGCTGGGCACTCCCACCGTTTACGGGTGGGAGGCGTCCATACCATCTCCTTATTTCACCTCGAATTCCAGCCGCGGCCCGGACTCATACCGGGCCAGGCAATCTGGCCTACAAGGTATATGCAGGCCCCCAGGCGGCCGGAAGCTGTGGCAGCTTAAACTCGTTTTGTTGCGAGGGAGAGAGCTGACACGCATTCTGCACAACGGCACCACCGGCTTGCATCTCTACACAAAGACTACTGCTGCGCGAGACGATTTGATAGTTACCATCTGCGAGCTGAGTAACACTCCATTGATCGTTCATACTGGAACTGCCTTGGCAGCCCCATTGGATCAATTGCGCACCGGTTTGAGTTGAATTGCCGGGAACATTGAGACACTCGCCGCTATTTTTTGCAACAAGATGATAGTACTCACCGATGGGCGTAAGCGTCCAAGTCTCGCTGGTAGAACCTTGGCAAGCCGCTTGAGTGATGCCTGTTCCAGCTGCGGTCGAACCGCCACTGACATTCAGACAATTCGCACCTCCAACGGCGCTAATTTCCGTGGGCAAATTCCTATTCCAGGTCACAGTCGCCTTCGCATTTATCAGGCACCCACCCGATACTGGGCATGGATAGTTCGTATTGAAACTTCCATTCGCCAAAAATTCCAATCCAGAATATTGGATCGGCGAAGAGTAGACGGATATCTTCCCACCATTTACCTGAGAGGCACCAAGCGTGATTGGCGAGGCAAGTTGAACGGTCGACGTCCCTTTTGAGTATGAAATGCTTGAATAGTTACCGTAGTTAATTTGCAGCGAACCACTATAATCCGCATTGGCAACGGTCACCGAATCAATAGTCACCGACTCAGCAAACGGATTGTACGCATTGGTGTAGTACGTACCCAATCCACCGGCATAGGTAGATAGATTAAGGGGCACCGTACTCTGCGGAAGCAGTGTCGCCGACGCAGCACCCGAGAATAGACATGCGCCCACTACAGATCCAACGAGTCTAAAAATCGATTTTTTATCCATTTTCCTTATCCTTGGTTTGATCAATGACATCCACAATTTCGGCAAAGACGTGTTCTCGCCGACAATCATCGATGCCTTGAGCGCCTTAGCATAGGAAACGCATGTGTAACCAATTGCGAATTAATGTGTCTTGCACCGCACGTCGCCAGAGCAATCGCCTCAGACAGGCACATGGGGGGTACCCACCCTTACGGATGAAGTCAGGTCCGTGGAGACCGGCCGGGGACATCCACTCATCGTCAAAACAGACGGTTTCCGGCTCCTGGGCTCACGTCCGGCCACGGGGCGTCCAACTGAACCCATGACGCTGGCGTTCAAACGTCGATGTAAGCCAGCCCTCAACGAGTGCTTGCCCCCAAGGAGTTTAGGCAGCCCATCACAGCAAATCTCCAATCTTCGTGGCACGCGCGCATCGTGCCGAACCATCCGGCCACCCGCATCCTCTCAAATCCAGGGCCGCTCATCTCGCTGAAAAGAGGCACGACAGATATAGCCGGTGCGCCTTCGAACAACGAAACGATAGGAAACACTAGATGCGTCTTCCATCGGATTCAAGAGCCGCCATAGGCAAGCACCGGATTGCCTGTCATGCACGGGAGCTCCGCCCGATGACACCGAGAGACGAACCTTCCGGCCATCAATCCACACTCATGCCAAGAATAATAGTCATAGGAATATTGCATCGATGTTTTCAATATCTAATAGCCACCGCTTGAACGACGCAGGTCGACTTAATGCTTCATCTGACGAGACTCACACGAGCTCCCAAGTTGGGACACAGCGATTCGGGCTTTTCGATGTCTTGGGGGCAGTACCACGGCCGCTCAAGTCGTCGGATCAAATTGGCTCCAAAGTCGCTAACGAGTTGCCATCCGTATTGGTGGACGCAACCAAGAAAGGGACTGTATTGACCGTTGCGAATACGATGGCGGTCATTGCGGGGCTAGGCACCGGAACCGGGAGAGTTGTCGTCACGGATGTCGATTTAAGCCATCTGGCTGGTGTTCAAGCAATTCTAAGTTCTGCAAAATTTCATAACGACTATGGTGGGTGGATAGCTGAGGTCAAACAGCGACATCCGGCGGTTGGGGCTCAGATCGAGACAATTTGTGGCCGGCTTAAAACAGAAGCAGACTTCTCCGCATTGAAGCGGAGAGTCGACGCAGACGGCTTCGACTTCGTCCACACCGATCTGGCCGACTGCGATATTGGAAAGCTCAAATCGCTCTCGCCAGGAGGCTACTCCGCCATCTATGCAAGCAATATCGAAATGTACTTGTCGGGCTTTTGCAAGGCCGATGCCGGCGTGACAGATGCATCGAAGCTCGCTCAATACAAGTCCAATATCGTCAACTTGATGGGCGACGAAACCAAATTGATTCATGGGGCGTTCGGAGTGCAAATGAACGTCACCAATGGAATTGCGAAAACTCGTGAATGGACCTCAAAAATTAACGGAGGAACACAGCGATCGCCAGGAGATACCGATTACGAAACCCTAGCGCCCCCCACCGTGGCAGAAGGAAATGACGAAGGTGGCAAAGGAACTGCGGCGACCCATCCCCTAAAATTGGAATTATTGAGTCAGAGCACGAACGTCAATGCCAAAATTACTGAGGCCACTGTAAGGCAGTCGAGCCGAGAAAATTCAACAACAACCGCAACTGACCAGACGAAGGGCATGGGGCTAGGTGCGCGCAAAAAAGGGCTGCGCGCTGGATTAAAGCTTGAAATTCTTCGCCCTACCGAAGAAGGGGGAAAGATTTTAGGAAGCGGTTTGTGCGGAACAGTTCGCGAAGATACGGAGTTCCCAGGGTTCGTAGTAAAAAGCTTTGGAAAGAGCATCGACTTGGCTCATGCCGAATCGGCATTATTTAACAAATACTACGGGGAAGGTAGCTCAGAGGTCTTTTCGAAGGACAACAACATATTCATGCGAATGCTAAGAGTTCCCGGAAAGCCACTAAGCTCATGCAGCCAGGATGAACTCCCTACCAATAGCGAGGAACTCTTTCTCAGGATGATCACCGACCTGAACGATCACGGGATCATGCATGGCGATTTGCATGCTGGAAATATTATGTACGACAAGGATTCCAGTCGATTTTGGCCAATAGATATAAGCAACTCATATGACGCATACTATGCCGACCCTCTCGCTCGAGGTTTCGTCGACATCGATAATGAGACTCGATTTCAGAATATATTGAAAAAATTGCCTCGCAACTCCGGCGTTGCGGTAGGCGAGTCAGCGCATCAGAATGCACGGACTGCAACACCAACTGCCGTGGCCGAGGCCGGGCAGGAAAGGAACGGTACATCGGCAGTCGAAGCTACGCCGATGCAACAAGCAGCGGTAGAAACAGTACGCGCACTCACGCCAAGAGATCAGGCTGCGAGCGAATTCGGCCAGGCCCCCACGGAAGCGGCCGAGGGGAACAGCCAGCAATTCGAAGCGATACTGAATGCCCCGTTCTCGAAGGGCATCGAAGGACAACATCAAGCGCTCGAACGGCTCCGGCAAGTGGCTGCGCACCTGGCGGCCGATCCAGCGCCCGGAATTGCTGACCGACAAACAGCACTCAAGGCGCTTCTGAATCTTGAATTCGTGGTGCGGATGAGAGCAATCGCCGATTTGGGGGACACAGGCGCGGGAAATGTCAAAGCGTCGGCGGTGCTTGGCCACGTTCGGCTCGTGGGCACTCTGCTCAAGGAATGCAGCTGCACGCCGGAAGAGGCACGCGAGGCTTTCGCAACATTGACCGCCAGCAAGCGTAACCCGGCTTATCTGAATGTGCTCGCAACGGCCGCAGCTGGCAATGAGCAAATGGCTCACGCCGTCGGTACATTGATGAAGAGTCTGCATCAGCAGATGGGCGGCGACGAGGCGTCTGCGAAACACATCCGAACAACATTGCTGAAGCCAGCAGCGCAGCTTGAATACGAGGATTTTCCCGGACGTCTCGTCTACAGAGGCAAGCAGAAATGGATGGAGCAGCATCCGGGCGCTTCGATTCTAACGTCGGAGTTGAGTAAGGCTGGGCTATGGCCAAAGAAAGAGGAAATCCTTCAAGCAGGGCACTCACCGACGCGAGCTGGCAAGTACGGCGAAGCGGTGAAACATGCGAGTCAGTACGCGCCCCAACCTGAGAAAGACGAGGTATTCGTCGATGTGTCGACGGCCGCCCGGCAACTGGAATCAACGCTAAAACCAGGCCTTCTCAAGCGTACCCGACAAGCCGACTTGGACCGAGAGAAAGCACAAGCCGCCAGCGAGATGAGGGAACGTATCGAAGGCGACCAGAGCTGGGAAGCCTATCAGCGTATCGAAGCCGAGTGGCTGAACGGAACCGGCCAGGACCCGTCAACGCTCTTGGACTCCAAGACACAGCATCTGTTGACGAAGGCACGCCTGGACCTCATAGCAACGCCGGAGATGAGGGACGCCATTGCGCGGCGCACGGCGGGTTCCAGCGTGTCCGAGACCGAGCTTGAGGCGTTCATGCACGCGCACGTCTCGAGCGCCTTGGAGGTGCCAATACAGCAGGCAGTGGAAAACGCGAAGAAGCCCAGTCCGGTCCGTGAGGCCGCCCGCGCACGCGATGAAGCCTTCGAACTGGCGCAACGTGACGCAGCGGAACAGGAGGCTAGGTACCAGGCGAATGAACGCTGGCGTGCGCGCATGGACGCGTCCTCTTCAAGCGCACCCCACGAAGTCCCGCCAATGAACAAGCCCGTCGTAAGCGGCACAGCCAAACCTGGGCAGGCTGATGTGCCCCCCCCATCATCGCAGGGTGCCGACGAGACCCGCGACACCACCGCGCCAGCAGCCGCGAGCAATGTGAGCGAGAAGCGCGAGACCACGGAGAGAAAGCCCTACGTTCGACAGGACCCGGTGCGAGGCACGTACACCGAGTGGCGGTAAGCGACGGTCGACGTCCCTTTCGAGTGCAGTGCCCCTGGCTGGCGGCCCTTTGGGAAAATCGGCCTGCACTGCCTCCGACGCCGTCTTTACCTGCGGTTCCGATGCCGCATCGATGGAAGAAAGAGACATATCCGTGTGGAGGGTCAGGAGCGGTTGACGCATCCAAACGCGGTCGTACGTCATTGGAATCATCGAGGTCGTCGGTACCAACCGGTAAGAATAGGACTACCAATAATTTTCACATGCGCATTCCGGTCGACTTGCCGCCCCCCCCCCACACATCGGCGGATAGGTCAAGGCAAGCTCTTATGACGCTCTCTCGGCGAACCAGCGTCGAGCGATTTCTCACTAACGAGAGTGCAAAGCATGCTGTTCGATGGGGCAGCAAACCTTCAACCTTTAGTGAGGGTTATGGCATGACGAGCATGGTGGAGATAGGGGCATTTCTTCGCAGACGTCACCTTGACGAGAAAATGCCTGCAAGCGTGATGGCCGATCAGCGTTTCCTGACCTGGTTGCGCGGGGCAAACCACCGGACGAACGTTGCGCGTGTCGATAAGGACACGCGCGAGGATTGCTCGGCCAAATTCATGGGCGAGCGCGTCAAAGTTCGACAAACTGACTGGAGTCAGTAATGCCTATTGTCAACTCTCCGCTCTCGTCTCCCGGTGTTCTCTCCACGGATACATCCCAACCGTCCTCCATGGGGACCGCGGTCTCGCACGCGTCGGATCTCGATCGGCTAGTCGACGGCATCAAAGACGAAGTCGGCATCGTTACCCGACACCTCAAGGTGCTACAGCAGTTCGCGATGGACAATAACTGCATTGTCGGTATCCGTCCGGTCGACAAGATGGCGACAGCATTGATAGAGCATGGCCATCCGACCAAGAACTTGCACATCAAGGGCAAGAGCGCGTCGTGGGGCCCTCAGGCCGGGATGATCTGCCTAGACCAGCGCTTCAGCAAACTTGAAAGCGACCCGCAGGAAGCCAAGAAATTTACTGAACAAACACGGCAATGCATAACAAACCGCGATGCCGTGGCTGTCCCCCTTACGGTTTCGCGCGCGCGCTTGGACGAGCTATTGGCACACAGGATTCTCGACTGGGTCTCGCTCGAAACGTTGCAAGGCACCAGGAAGCTCACTGCCAAGGGGCCGAGCGGTGAGTTTTACTTGTTCGATGCAAAACGTACGGAACGTGGCGGCGAGCCGTTCTATGTGATCACCCACCAAGGCAAGAACCTCGAGGTTCTCGCACCCCGTGCTGACGCGAAGCCGTTGACCGCCGACTATGACCTGATGGTCGTTGGCCCGCACTTGCGCGATCTCGGTCCGCAAGACAATTTTCGCAAACAGGACATCGCCAACGGCGCGGACCATGATATCGGCATTTCATCGAGCCGCATCAACTCCATGATCGTCGGTCTAAACAAAGCGCTGGTTGGCGACGAGGGAGAGCCCCTTATCCATCACGGCCCTGACTCAGCCAATCCTGCGGCTGCGCCGGACACCAACTATCCGGCGACGTTCGCTTTGCCATACCGGATTGGCAGCTTCGACGAGTTGTGTGTCATCCACTCGCCCAAGGAGCTCGCGACGCTGCTGCAGCAGGCGAAAGACAGTGGCTATCATGTTCCCCTCAATCCATTGTGGGAGCCGGAGGTTCGCAGCGTGAGACGAAGCAGTTACACAGAGGCGCGTGTACGCGTCAACCAGGAACTGGAGCGATTCGTCAACGGTCGCAAGCTCAGGTCGCGGTCGATTTAAAGTATCGAGAACATCAAGCATCCGTCAATGAACAACGTCCACCTCCCCTCCTCCATCGGGAAACGCCTCGCTTTCATCAGCGCCGTGCTGTTTTGCATGATGGGGACGTCGGCGCAGTCTGCCGAAACGGTGCCACCCGCCAGCAAGGCAGCGCTTCTTTATCGGCAGTGTCGCAACAAGAACACGATGGCCGAGCAGCGGGACTGTTATCCCGCCGCGATCAGGCAATCCGAAGTCGAGTTGAAGGCAGCGGAAAAGAAAGAACGTGCCAGCATGGCTGAGCTGGAGGCCATTAGTCCAGGCAGCGCCGAGATGCACCCGGTAAGGGCTTTCGACGAGGCGGCACGGGCATTTCGCACCTTCCGCGACGCCGAAAGCCAGCGCGTGCTGGCCTCTTACGGTTCCGGCAATGGTGGCGAACTCGCCGCATCCGAGACCGTCATCAGGATGAACCTCGATCGCATCAAGGTGCTCAGCGGTCAAACGGCGGAAAGCGCTCCCTAGACATCAATCGACGGCGAAGAAGGGGGAAAGCTGCCCTCGGGATCTCGCATGGCCTGCACGAGTTCCGGATGCTTCCTGCCGATAGAGAACGACTCGAGCGTGTCGCGCACTGCAAGCTGATGCTGAGCCATGGCGAAATAGTTGAGACCGTGGTTGCGCTGCGTGACGTACTGGTTGCCACCGAGCAACTTCAACGGGCGCCAGGAGCTTTCACGGTTCAAGATCCCGTCGATCTCGCGGCGGATCGCCTCAATGTCCGAATCGAATCGACGTCCCCCTTCCTCGCCGGAACGTTGCCGACGAATTCTGTGCAGTGACTCCGATAGAGCGGTCAATTGGTCGAGCATATTGGCGGCGTCGGGATGCAAAAACCAGCGCTGCGTAAAGCCCGCTGGATGTACGCCGCGCTCGACATCGGCAAGGTGCGTGTCGAGCGCCTCCCCACCCAGCAACTGTCGCCAGACGGCATCATTGTGCTTGATCGCTTTCATGTAATCGTCCGGCCGGCGATAAACAACATCGCGATAACAGAGCTCCGGCACGTAGCGGCCATCGTTCTGCGTCAGCGTTACCGCGACTTGATGGCCCACCTCGCCGAAGGTTGCCGACGTCGACAGCATCGGCAAGCTCGGCAGGGAAGGATCGTGGACCGGGTCTGCGCCAGCGATCTGGGGAATGGTCAGGCCCGCCGATGCCGACAAGGTACCGATACCTGCCGTACCCGACGCAAATGTCTGACGCTGCATGAGACCGCCCAGGTTCATCGTGCGCGTCTTCACCGTTGGGTTGTACTCGTACGCTGCCCCGGCCTTCGCACCTAGCTTGACCGATTCGGGCACGCCAACGCCCGCGTTCGCCGATGCGCTGCCGCCGATGCGCGACTTGACCGCCGACTGATCCTGCCAACTGAGCGTGAGTGTACGGTCATCGAAAAAGCGATCGACGAAGTCGTCCCACATCTTCGCGGGGGCGTGCGTCGAACCATCGGCGCCAGCCTGCCGAAGCATGAACTCGACGACATTGCCCAGCGTCACGCGCCACTCGTCCTTGGGCTGGCCATCGCAGTCGACCACGCGAGGCGAGCCATTCGGTCCGCGATTGATGCGCGCGCGCAGCAGCAATCCACGCGGCTGACTGATTTCGCCGCCGACGTTCGCCGCAAGCGAGGCGGAGAGAGACGCAACCGGCCCCAGGTTAGGGCCGACAGACAGTGTCACACCTAGATTGCCCGAGAACTGCCGTTCGGTACCGATAAACAGTTCGCCAGCGTGCGAGGAGGCACCGAGTTCGACGATCGCATGGCGCCCCCCTGTTGCTCGTGCCTGAGGCCCTGCGGCGACCAGATGCGGAACGATCGGCACGAGGAACGAAGCGTTGTTCAGCCCCATGACCGCCCCCGCCGAAAAACGAACGCGCTGATTGGACGGTATGGTGTCGACGATCTGCTTGAACTCGCTCCCGATCTCCTGCATGGTCATCGACTCCGGACGGAGCCGATCGCCGCGGTGGATCCTATCGGCTTGCTCGAACGCGGCATCAAAGCGCCCGATCGGCGAATCGACGTCTCGTGCTCCGGATGGACGCTCCAAGGCTTGGCGCATGGCTTTGAGCGTTTTGATCTTGCATGAAAAACCTGCCGCCAACTGGGACACATTCGTTTCGAGAATCTGGCGACGCGCCGCTCTCAAGCTCGTCCGCTGCGCCTCGTTAGGATTGGGAAACGCGCGCATGAGGATTCGCTGCGCCTCGTCGACAATCGTCATCGCCTCGCTGGTACTCGGCCGCATCGAGGCTGTGCTTGCTGTAGGTGCGCCACCGTTCCCCAATTGCAAACGGCGCATCCAAAATTCCAATTTGGCCGCGTCGAGCGCATAGTGAGTCATCCGCTCAGGATTGTATTCGCAGGACAGCTGGTCGTTCATGAACTCCGACAACGCATCGAGCGCGGTCCGCAGATGGGTGTCGAAGCGCGTCTGAAGCGCTTTGCGGCTGTTGCAGGCCAACGTGCCGAGCGGTAACGATGACAACGGTGACTTTGCCTGTCCGAAGTATTCGCGGATACGGTCGGCCAAACGGCGCCAGCGCGGCGGCGTGTCTCGCCCGCCCTCCGTGGGTGGTGTTGCCCCACTATGAGGGGCGAGCCCCGCCGCGCGAGGAATCCACTTGTGCGCCATCGCCGTGAAACGATTACGCGCCATCCCCAATGGGGTGCCGGGCCCATCTTCCCGAAACCCGTGCCGCCATGCGAAGAACGCGTTTTTCTCCGTGCGGGTCAAGTTTTGCACGGCCTGCGGCTCCTGCCAGAGCTTCCAGGCGGCGCGGGCAGCGCAATAGGAAAAGCTCGAGCCAGCCGCCGGCGATGCTCCGGCAGATCTTGCGATGCTCTCCGGCGTGACATAGGGTGCAGCGCCGCTCGACGCCAGCTCGTCACTTGCTTGAAGAAGCGCGCGCATGGCTTCGTAGCGCGGCTCGTCGGCGCTTCCGACAAGCCCCGGTTGCATGTGCTCGAGGGTGTCGTATCCCTCTTGCGACCTCGACAGCATCTGCGCAACACGCCACGCCCGCAGAGGTGTGCTGGACGTCCGCGCGACGGGTGCCGGTCGGCTGCTTTCCGTCCCTCGCCGAACGAGCCGTTCGCCAAGGTTCCGCTCAGTCAGATAGCGAAGCGTAGCCGTGGCGTGTCCTGGATGGCCCTGGCTTGCCGCGAAAAGCGCGTGTAAGAGCAACAATCGCCTTGCGCCCGCATTGGACATATCACCAGGGATCACCGCAGCGATCTCGCCTGCCAGGGTCCTCGCGGCGTCGTTGCGTAAGGCAGATGAGCAGCCCGTACCGACTGCCTGCGAGGGAGCAGCGAACAACGCAGCGGTATATTCGCGCAATCCGGGCAAGCCCACCATCGCCGTCAGCAATAGTGGCTCCGAGGTCACCCGTCGCACATGCGGTGCCAAGGGAAAGCGATCAACGCCCGCGGCACGTGTGAGGTGCTCGGCCGCGCGCTGTCCGACGTCGCGCATCCGATTCGCACCAAACGCGAGCTCTGCTGTTTGCCCAAGCTCAAATGCAGGAGAAAGCGTGGGGTCTCTCGGTCGCAGCGCCGGATTATCCAGTTCGGCCAGCCGCGGCCTCGAAGCAGTTCCGCTTAGTAATCCGAAAAGCTCCCACCCCCTGGTCTGTTCATGAATGCGGGCGGCGGGTGGCAGCCCCGAGATGGAAGAGGCTGACAGGTTCGCATCACTCGCCGTTGTGGGAGGGCCAGCCCCGCGATGCGTCTCCCCCGAATGCTGCCGCTCCGAGTCGAGCGAGCACTCGGTCAAATCACGGATCACCGTCAACGCAACGTCCTTCACCATGGCTTCCTCTCGGGAGTCATATCGGATACGCTGGATATGAGTGATTCCCAAGCCGCGAGAAGTTCGCTTCGATTACCGCAAAAAAAGAGCGCGCCGAAAACATCCGGCGCGCCTTCAATCGAGGGTTCCTAAGACGGATGACAAGGCACGGGGATGCACTCGCCATCTGGTTACAACGATAACTTCAGCAGCCCACGCGATTACAAAGAATTCTCAAATACGATGTCCGCCGGGTGGATGGGTTCATCGCAGCTAGCGCACAAATAGTCACGTCGCGCCACATTTCTTGACAGCTCGGCGCGTGCAGCACTGGCAGGATGCAAGGGTTACTTCCGAGCACCCTCAAAGGCAAGGCATGAAAGGCGGGCTGAACATGAAATCACGTGTGATTCTCTGCGGTCTGTCGTTCGCATTGACGTGCGCGTACCCGCTGTCATTAGCCGACCGACGCAGCATGGACGACTTTGAGCGCGCATTCATGATTCAATCCATCGACGCGGAATCACTGCCCGCCTCCCAAACGGCGCCTCATGACCGATGGCCTGGCGGGTTGCATCTGACGGAAGAGCCTCAGTGGGTTCTCCTGGCGGTAGCGCGCTTGCGGCTTGGCGCAAAGTGATGGCGGGTCGGCAAGCGCCAGTGCTTCGCTCGCCATGACGCGGATCGAACGCAACAAGCGATTCTCCACAAGGGAACGTGGGTCCAACCCACGTTCCCCGATTGGTTTTTGTCAACGACGGAATCGCCTTTCGGTAAGAACTTGGCGCAGCATTCCGCGATTCCAGGCTACGTGACATGGCCACGCCTACCTGAAATGGTGGTGGGTTAGCTGCGCCCGGATGAGTCCTGCCGCTGGCCGCGCGTCTGGAGCCGGTGCGCCGCTGAATGTTGCCGCACGTAGCACGGGGCGACGTTAAAATGCATTAGCCGGAACTCGATCTGACAGGTAGTCGGAGCCGATAGAGAAGATGCCATCAATGAGGAATGAGTTTCTCCTTGGCTAGTTCCAGTGAATCCTGGAAGGTGCGCATCGGCGTCTTGCCGCAACACCATCGTCCCTGTTGCTCATGTTCACTTCACTGTTGTACTCGTCGAGCCACCTGAGTCATAGCCGACTCGTTGCAGTTCGCCGCGCACGGCAATGCTTCGGGCTACGCCCTGCGCACCGCCGTGCGCCAGCACGATGAACCAACTGCTGTCAGATTAAGTCTAGGCTATTCCATATAAGCCGATGCCTTCGGGGAGATAGGGCAAGTCACGCGTTTTTCGAGCCACGCCGATATGCGTTTTCTTACTGTGTAACAGGGGCAATCTCCAGTGTGTTCGAATCGAAGTTCGGGATGAGCAGGGTCGTTCCATCCGGCGATATCGAGAGGCTGCGCGGAAAGATCCCGCTTTTTACTGTCTGCACGGCCAATGGGTTGGATGGTGTGCTGATATCGAAAATCGTCACGTTCTGAACCCCCTGTAGCGGCAGTCCGTTCGAGCCAAGGTTCGAAGCTTGTGATCGGTTCGAATTGCTTACCGCAACGTACTTTCCAGAGGGAAACATGGCAATGCCCACCGGCTCCGTCCCCCCCGAGTAAGCGACGGAAATAAAGGCATTGTTCGGATCGCTTCTGAGCTTGGTGGCATCAAACGCATAGATCGCATTGCTGGATCTAGCCGTCGCCCAGACCGTCTTGTTGTCGGGGCTGACTGCGACCCGGACCGTTTCACAGCCCGCGGCTACTGTGGAAATAATTGCGCTGCCGTCAGGTTGTGCCTCGGCTTGTGCAACGTCGATAACACTCACCGAACCGCTATAGGTGGTGCTGGATGTGGTCAGGGAGCATGCAAAGCCTGTTTCAGGATTACTGTATCCGGCCAGTTGAGCTACCGTTGATTTAAAACTCTCCTCGTTCGCGACATAGAGCGTGGCTCCGTCCGGGGAAAGCGTTAGACCAGGAATCGTGCTCTGCCCTGTCGATATGTTGCCCATCAAGGCCCCGCTCGCATGTCCGGTGCTGTCCTCCTGAATCGAGACCACACCGAGATTCCCCGTTGTCGTGGCGTTGCCGATCTTGCCGTATTCGTTGGCAACGAACACGTACTTGTTATCGTTGCTCACTGCTACGTCGATTGACCCGTTGCCGCTGGCTGAAACACTCGCCCCCTGTTGTACGTACACCGGCGTCGCATTCCCAGCAATAGCGTCCTGAACATTGATGAGTGCAAGCCCTGCTGTTTCCGCAGCGACAGCCAGAGTCGTCTGGTCAGGAAATAGCGCCATACCCGTTGCTTGCGACGTTCCCTGAAGGGGCACATACCCCTGGACTTGCCAATTTCCGGACGATTTGTTGAGGACTGCGATTTCCGCAGAACTGCTACCGGCGGCCCCCGAGTTCGACCCGCTACTCACGTTGCTCAGCGATACGAACGCATATTGACCGTCTTTAGTCACGACCGCTTGGAATACGTTCCCAGGTAAACTTAGCGTTGCTGCAGGCCCGATCGACAAGGTTGTAGCGGGCGGCGATTGCGTTGATGTGGGAGTGGAAGTCGGTGTCTGGGGGGAGGACTGTCCATCATTGCCACTGCTGCAGGCGGCAAGAGAGCAAACTAACAGGGAGATTGAAAGATATCTCATGGCAATTTCCAAATCGCTATTGATCCGTACCGTGGCAATGACTGCACGGGAAAGGTGAATTACTTAGCAATGCCTTTGTCGCTCCATGTTTATGGACGAGGGCGAGAGCACTGGGGATTTTCGATCAAGTACGAGTTCCTCCTGACGACAGGCGTAACCTTTTGAAGCAACGACATTGGCAAGCGTTAGACTGAGCGTCGCCCCAAGCATGCTCAGCTGGCGTTTTCAAAAAGTACGGCTTGCTTTGTTATTATTTATTGAAATTTTCAATGAAGATTTTTGCTTTCATCTCTCCATTCTCGCCAAATTCATCACCCCCGATCTCACGAGATGTTGAAAGAATTGTTGCCCTAGGCGCTTTTTGCAAGTATAGAGGCGATGATGCGGCGAGCGTATAGAAACGCTAAATATAAACTGTGAAATCTGTAACATGATGTAGTGATAACATCATTTTATAAATATTCAGAATCTGCTTTTTTGAATGGATTAAATGACGACACCGCAGTGCCCCATCGCCAGTGGGCATACAGGTGTCCCAACGCTACAGTCACGAATTTTGTGTGATTGGAAATGTCCCGCTGTTCTCCGCCATGGAAGCCAGTTCAGGAAAGCCGTTGACTACGTGGCATGGCCACGCGTCTCGAGCAGGCGCACGAGTGCATGGCATCAAATCATTACCTCCCTTCGTGTCGAAGTCACAATGATTCGATGCTCACCGCTTGACCAGATACGACGCTAAAAAGTACTAGCCAATCGCCCGCAAGAATTCATTACGTGCTTGAGCGTCTTGCTCAAACTCGCCCACGTAACATTGCGTCACCACGCGCTCATCGCCGCGTCGATCCTCGCCCATGAGGAGACACAATTGCTCCGCCTCTATCAGACAGGCCGCACCTCGGGCGTGCCCATGGATCATCAGCGCATTGGCGATCTCATGCGTGATCCATTCCTGATACGTGTATCGGTGACTGATGGCATCCACCATGCGGGCAATGCGCCCAAAGCCATGCAAACGTCCGCCGGGAAGATAGGCAACATGGGCGACGCCGCGAAACGGCAACAAATGATGCGGGCAGACGCCATGCACCGCAATGCTGCGGATCACCACCATGTCGCGGCGTACGTCCTCGAAGCCCCCACCCAGCGCTTCGGCAGGATCCGTCTCATAGCCGTCGAGTAGGCGCCGTTGCCATAGCTCGCGCACACGCTGGGCTGTCTTGCCTGTGTGCTTCGCGTCGATATCGATGCCGCTCGCAACGAGCAGATCCTTCACTGCCTGCTCGAACGCCACCGCGTCGAAAGATCGAGCGCGGGCAATCGATCCGTCGCATACCTTTACCGATCGATCGGCCGCGTCGCGAGAAGACGCATCGCCGCCGTCGAGTTCGTCCCACTGCGCCATTCCCCGCTCCTTGGTTCTAATGCATCGGCACGGCCCTCGGAAACACGAGGACCAGTATCAATCTGAGGAAGCCATAGGCAAACAACAGCGCCAAAAGAACGATGGCGACAGCTTGCGCCGCCGGCCAGCTCGAGCTACGAAGACCTTGTGCCTCGTCGATCTTATTGTCCGGCGCAACGCAAAGCGCTTTCACGTCGCCGAGACCTGCACGATGGGTCGTCTTTGTTCGCATATGCCAGATCCAGAGAGTGAATTAAGGTGTTCCGCGTGAATCCTTCGCCAACACCACCTCAGAGCCACTCCGAGCATCCTCCTGAACGCCGAAGTCCCAGCAAAGCCGATACCCGTTCACTTGCCGGCCCATGAACCCTCCGCGGCGCCGCTCGATCGCGCCAACCATCATCAGTTCATCTTCCGCGCGCCTGAGCTCCGGGACCGACATGCCCGCGAGCTGCGCGATGGCATGAGTGCGGATTGATCGATACGCCCCGAAGTCAAGCGCGTGCACGATCGCCAGCGCCAACTTGAATGCCAACTCCGACGCACCGCGACTGCGCAAGTGCTCAAGAAACGCCCGCTTGCGCAGCGGCAACGCTTCCCATGACAGTTCCGACGGCTTGACGGTCGCTTTCGCCATTTCGATATCTCTTCTTTTAAATTGGCGGCTGCTCTATTAGAGTGAGAAACCAGACCATACGCTTCGCCCATCGTGGCCATGGCGGCAGTGCTCTCGCGCTTCACACGCTCGATCAGCTTCTTCGTTTCGTTGCAATCCAATCGCTCACTCGCCTCTCCTGCCTCATACATCATGCCTCGCGCTTTCGGCCCATGGCCCCCGCTGTGCGAGCCGCAAAGCTTCAGAGGCCCTGGACTCACCATCCCGGCAGACTACTCAAGATTGGCCTGGCGATCGTGAAGAATCGTCAAAGGGAGCTGAATGGCGATTGTGGAGGCGTCCACCGAGCGGCGACTCCCGATTCAAATGTCAGGGTTATGGCGATCGGAATGGAATATCGACGCAAGCGACAACCCTCGCGTCACATGCAATCACGGCGAGACGGGCGTACGGCGCTGGCTGGCGCAGTATGACGCGGAATGCGCGGGCGGCGAGCCGCTGACGGCTGAACAGCAGCGCATTCGGCAACTGGAAGCGGAAAACCAGCAGCTGAGCGAGGGCAACGCTCTGCTAAAAAAACGTCGGCCTTCTTTGCCCAGAAACTGAAGTCCCATCGACTGACGAGCTCGCCGTTCCGACGTATAAGTGATGCACGAGGGCCGCGCCCCATTGTCGCCTGGTGCGCGGCACATTCCCTCATGCGTCGCTACTGCATTTTCCCGTTTGATTCAAAGAACTTCTGAAAATTTATACTTGAATTAATCATCTCAATGCATGACATAAAAACACCTTCGCCACCACTATCATCTGCAACGCTCGCACGCAGCCGCTGCCCTTCGCCCTCATTACTCAAAATATTGACAAGATTCGCTCTAATTCCATCCAGCGCTGGATAATGCTTCAGGAAATCGTCCACCCCTATCTTGCCCAATGCAAGCCGACAGATTCGATAATCCAGGCTATCGACCTCTTCATCAATGTCATGCGTCCGCGCAAAGTCGATCATGGATGCAAGATCCGCGCTTCGATCATGCAAGGCGGCGTATTTCTTCGCGTCGTTCTCCACGGCCTCTTCCGGTTGAGGGGGGTAGAGCCTGCGAGATTCGTTATCCAAATCGAGTGCTTGCTCTTCCGAAATATGCCCCTCATAAGCCAGCACCGGTACCCGGAGCTCGTTGGCGATCACCTGCGCAGTGGATAGGTTTGCACCAAAAAATGATTTCCCCCCGTAAGAAGCTATCAAATGAATCGCTGACACCTTATCGACTTGATATCCTGCAAGCCCACGTATCGCGTGCGCAAATTCGATCGCGTCCATTCCATTGGTATTGAAAGGCAACGCGTGCACCGCCACATCGATGGCGGCGGCATCGAATTGGAAGCGCTCGGACGCACCCCGCTGATGACGACGCACGCTAACCATTTCCCCGGCCAAAGACGAAATTCCCAACGAACCACTCTCGTTGGTATCGGGATCAAAGCCTAGTATGCCCACCAAACGATCCTCCTCCGTCGTTGGCGCCGCTGGGGGGCGCGCCGAATCAAAGGCATATCCGGCCTGAACGCTCAGCTTCTCGCTGCGCCCGGCAATTTCAAGCATTCCGTCAACAAACTGGCCAAGCTCTTCACTCACTGCGATTCCACCGCCTGACAATCCCCCTCCGAGCGTCGATTGTGTGTCCAGCCCACTAAATCTTCCCCCGCCGATAGCGACCATCACGAATAGCGCTTGAGCGCCGCCGTGAAGCGCAACGAGTTCACCCGGCCGAACCTCATTCAACCCCTCGAGACTCCTCACGTAGCGTGGTTCTGAGATGAAACGACTAACGCCCCCCGTCGCCCGAGCCGCTCGAATCTCCTGACACAGCCTGTCCGCATTCGCCTGACTCACAAAGCCCGCCATCCTCAGCACATCTGCGGGGAACCGGTCCCCCCGGTCATTAGTGTCCACGCTTTGCGCTCCACGCCTCGGTCTCGCCCTCCCACGATCCAGAAATAGGGTTCTAGCCGCCTGTCGCAAGCCAGGGTGTACCTCCGACGCCCCTCTAAACACGCTCCTGCCGCCCGCCGTCATCTCGGTGGCCAACGGCCTGGAGCGCGTCCCTGCTTCTCCAACGACCTTCCCGCCCATTTTCATGAATTCACTAGCGGTGATAGGGTTTGCTGCTTTGACAGCAAGCGATCTGACATCCCGGAAATATTCCGTCATGTCGTTTATCTGCTTGAGGCCGGCCAACACAGTTTGTATGCCAGCATGCCTCATATTGTATTCATCAAGCTCAGCCGGCGCAATTCCGGTTCTATCAATAACATACTGTCTAAAACCCAGGTCTCTACTTACAATTGTTCGAGGATGCGCCACGACATGATTTATGATCAGAGCACTAGGATCCCTGCCAGAAATGTCGCGCGCATAGACAATCTCACACACCGAAACAACTTTGTCAGCCTGACCGGCTCGCCCTTTCATCAAAGTAACAAAGCTTGAAATCGCCATATCAGCACCACCCTCGCGCGCGGTTTTCAAGGCATCATCGCTCAACTTTAATCCAATCTTAAAATTCCGCGACAGCGCCTGAATGTTCTCACCACTGTACTCACGCAAGAGGCCCAACATTTTTCGATATTCATCCCTCATTTCACGGATCCCAGAATATATGAGATCATCTGAGGGCAAGCGCTTCGCCTTCGTTATTGTCGGCCCCGAATAAGGCAACGTTTCACAATCTCTCGCCGGAATATATCGCCTGCTGGTTGGATCGAATTTTTCAATCCGCTTATTTTGTGAAAAAAAGGCAAGCTTTCTCCCGTTCCACCAGCCCAGACGAACCTCCCTTGAGAGATTCAGCATCGTAAAATCGGAACGAGTTGCAGCGGCCCCAGCCTGCGCGGCTACGTTAACGTTAGCCACTTGACTAGCTGCTTGCGGCTTCCTGAGGAGGCCAAGCGGGTTATCGGTTTGCGCGTTGATCCCAATCGAGTGCTCGCCGAAACCTTGCACATCAGGCAATTTGAATCCACCCCGTCCGCTTGCTCCCGCCTCCAGCGCCGTAAGCAAGCATATCTCCTGGACACCATCGCCGAAACCGCGACCCATCCAGCTATTATCGACGGCGATTGCGTATCCTCCGCCCAAACTAAGCATCGGGTGCGCCTTCATGCCCCCATCGGCTGCCGTAACATCCAATACAATGCGACTCCCCTTGGGAATTCTGCTCAGCCCATATTTGTCCGTCACCCTCGCCCACTCTCCACCAAGAAAGCCGGACCGCCCGCCTTTCGTGATGCCGCTCGCTCCGCCTTCCCTTTGCAGTTCGAGGACGAAATCCCAACTGTTTCGGGCCGTGCTCGCGCCCGATTCCGATTTAAGGCCCCTTTCGACGGCGAGGTCAAAGGTTCTCGACAATGCCTTGTTCTGCTCCGCGACAACAAAGGCGTCGGAATGCCAAGTCGGCCTGACCAGTATTTGGGTGCGCTCAAGGGTCTCGAACGGATTCGCCGTCATCGAGAAATGATCCTTGCCAATCGCCGAGTGTGACGGCTTGAATCGCTCATCGCTCTCGAAGTACTTCACCAAATGCTTATCGTCGGCGGCGAACGATCTCCTCACCTTCGACAACCAATTCTCCTTCGTGTCGAATATCGCATCCTGCATATCCCCGCGCTTGAATTGACCCGCCGAGATATCGACCGCGATTTCAACACCCTCTTTTTTGGCAAAGACAGCAAAGTGATTGACTGGCGCAGCGTAATCCGCGCTCCATATCCCCAATTCCCCGAAATGAACGTTCTCATACCCGCCCTTCGTCAGCAGGTCGGTAACCTTCTCGGCACACCGATCGCACTTCGAATCCGGGGCCATTCTGTATTCGTCCAGCTTCGCATCTCGCTTCAACAGATCCCTAGTCGCGTCAAGCACGCTCTGCTGGTGCGATGTCAATTGGGCAACCTGTCCAGTTGACGCTTGAAGCGGCTCGACGGTGCCCGGCGGCCGATCGCGAGTGATGATGGTTCCGGGAGGACTCAAACGTGCTCCCTCCGCATGCCGAAAATGCACCCTCGGAGCAATAGGGAGACAGTCCGTAAGTGCCCGCACATGCCGCGCTCCGCCCACTTTCGGGGCGCAAGCCGCCCGGGCCCGGATTTTCGTCAGATTGGAATCGAACTGATCCGGTGAGTATTCGGAAAGAGTAAGCGTCCAAGACGGGCTCGCCCGTTTGATAGACTCCGGCCTGATCGTCAACGACAACGCGTCGTCACCAAAGACCGCCCTCAGCAAGCGCTCCTGCTTGTCCGCCGGGTACGACACGAATCGGGAATCATATAAATCCTTCAAGTCGACCAATTCAGTAGGCCTTTCCCCTCGTATATTTATCCAGCTTTCAAAATCCCCCCCCCTCATTACATTCGATTTTGATTTATGCCCAGACCAAAGGAGATAGATATCTCGGTCGGTCGCACTCCGCATCGAGGCAGGAAAATCGATAACAAACTCGACTCCGATACGATGATCTCGCGCAAGCGCCACATAGCTCTTGCCATCGACAAATTCATCCATAAGCATATGAAATTTCGCGCCGTGCCATTTTGGCAACTTCAACGGGTTGATCGGCGTATCGCCCTCCACCATCAACTTGAAGATATTCCTCGCAAAAATTTCTTCGGACGGCTCCACCGCAGCGCGCGCTGCGGCATCGGAGATTAAATGTCGATCAACAATCGCGGAATTCAAATCCCCATTAAATACGACGGAACGCGAAGCTTCATTACCCAGAAAATCACATATCGCGCGCATCCGAATTGAGCGATCCGAGCGAACCCAATGACTCCCCATCGATATTATTCGACTATTAATGCTGCGGAAATCATTAATTACATCATCGCGACTCCTACCTACTTTCACCTCGCTAAGATAGTCTTCGGACAGAACCTCGATTTTCACTTCATCGTTACTTCTCGCAAGAATGGCGTGCGACTCCCCAACACGGGCTGAGAATTTTTTCCCCGGTGCCTCAGCATAGTCGAAGACCCCAACATTAGGCGCAGCTTTTCCGATCTTCGTTCCTTCTTTTCCTAAATACGTGATGACCGCTTGATCATATGTCGAAAATAGATCGACGAGACTGTCGTTGTGAAGTGCCAATTCGCCGACCAGTTCACCCGTCAGCACCTTATGGCTCTCGATAAGCGCGTGCACGCCCTCTCTCCCCGTTCGCCAATTGGCGTCGAGCCCTTCCGCGTTACTCCTCAGCCCCGCATGGTATACGTAGAAGTGATCGCCCCTGACTGCGTACACCACCGTGCACCCCGACAGATCTCCGCTGTAAGCCAAAATCGGGGTGTCCTTGCCAACAGCATTCAACGGAATCTTAGTTGCAACCACGCCTGAGTCACCGTTGGCGACGGTGATAGTGACTACATTATCAGGAACGGCCTGCTTCCCTTTCCTTGTTAGCATTTGGGTGCCGGATGAAAAGTCAATAAATTCATCAAAATTTATATTGCGATCCCCAGCCTGCATTCTTACCGGACTCTGCATATGCAGCGGCCCTTTTTTTTTCGGACCTCCACCGAGATCATCATACCGATATGCCTCGAATTTAAACGGCGGAATCTCTAGACCCGTTCCTGGCTCCCAAAAATGTGGCCCGCGTCCCGCCATTGACGAAATGTCCCCAGCGGCCAGCCTCTCAAAGCGGTTCGCACTACCGCTCAGAGGGAGGCATCCTAATAGGGTGTCGGCGAGACCTCTCTTGACACGTCCCGTCGCCGGCGGACATGGGTCGCCGATTTTATATGGCTCGGCGCTGCCGGCGCGCATTACCATAGGCTGCTTACGTGAAATCGGATTTAATATTGCGCGCCCCTCCTCGATTGCCTCGTTTCGCACCATAAGACTTGCGCGCAGCTCCACCGCCTTTCCATCTCCAACAGAAACCGTTTTCAAATTCGAGAGATCAGCTATATCGTCTTCTACAATATTCCTGGCAATTTTCGAAGCCTGTGATGCACCCCGCTGGTTCATGTATTGTCGAATCCTCTTCGCTTGATTCATCACAGGATTGACGACCCACTCCGAAGGAAAAGGCAAAGCCAGATCGACCACTGCGTGCAACCCATACGCCGCCGTCTTCATTCCGATCGATGACCACTCGGCTGATTGCATGGCCAGCTCGAGGAAAACGCACTCCTTCAGCGAAACGCGTTTCCCCAGCGCCGCACCGGCAAGCTTCCTATCTATTCCCTTCAGAATCGCCTGCCGAACGAGCTTCTCGCCTGCCGCCCCCAATCTGGAAAATTGTCCGATCACTGGGATGACTGACGTGACCACGCCAATAACATCCCACGAAAGGCTTCCGACGTCGAGCTTATGCTCCGGATCATGGATGGATCTATTGGCTTGATCATAAAATGGGATTAGCTCTAGAAGAAAGGTCCAGAAATTTCTATTCTGATAAGCCTCCTTTAAGTTACCAACCCAATTCGTCAGATTGTCTTTCATAACGTCATCCACGGCGGAAAGCATCGTAGCGCCGGATCGCGGGTACTGTTTTTGGATGATGTTCCGCCCCTTCCATCCCTTTCTAGTGGGCTCGGGTCCCAGCAACATAGGGTATCCCTCTACCGTTCTAGCGCTACGGTATCTTGTTGCTGGCTCGTCACGGAACATCAACGCTCGGTAAGCGTCGCCCCAAAGCGGCTTCAACAACGAATTCACGAGAACCGTCCCCTCTATATTCCTGTCTCCAACTGCATAGGGCAGCCCATTGGACAACTTTATTTCACTAAGGACAGGATTGGCGTCAACCTCGTCCTTCTCGAAAATCTTCGCGATTGGATTCATATTCAGCCCGGAGAGTGCCAATATCCTTCCATCACTCAATGGAATAAACCCTATCGAGCCCCCAACCTCTGTCGCGGGCCCGAGATTACTATTTTCATAGAATTTTCTATTTTTCGGCCTTGGCCCGCCGAGCTCCTTTATTTTCGGGTCCGCTCTAAAAAACACATTCAAATGAGCATAGACTATCCTTTCCGGCTCCATTTTACTGATTTGATAATCACTCAACCCCGCCCTCTCCAGCACCGAAATCGCAAGCCTTTTTACATCAAACTCCAAAAATTCGTTCTTATATTTTGTGAATTGCGAGAAATAATCCCCCCAAGTGGAAAAATGACTACTTTCCTTGAAAGCATCTATCCCACTGTAATTCTCAGGCTCCTCGTCTAAACGACGTCTAAAATACTCACTTTTGCGCACAGCAACGGAGAAATCATCCCCTAGCTTCGACGAACACCGGATGTATTGTGCAGACGGGTCTACATTTCCGGAAATTCTGCAAAATGCTATGGAAGCGGCTTTTTCCAAATATATCTTCGCCTCGTCCGACACGCCGGGATCTTGCCTGATCAGCGAATAAGCAAAGATCTTTTCCTCGTCGCTCAACGTCGGCGCCCCCACACCATACGCCTTGATCGCCAATTCGACTCCAATTCTTTTGGCTTCGAATGCCCGGCGGTCGCCAGAGTACTTATGATGCAAGTCCCCGCGTTCAAGAATTGCACGTGAAATTGAGTAATCCTGCATGGCCTCGGCCACCAGATTTGCGAGGTGGAATTTTTCGATCTCGAGCGCTTCTATTTGCACATCGGTAGCCTTCAGATCTGCATCTCGACGTCCTGGATACAGGTAGGCGGAGGTCAGCATAGCCGGACGGCCCGGCTGAAAAGCGATCACCGGCCCGCTCACGAGGTTGTCCCTTCCCCTTTGATGTACGAGTTGCCGATCGCCAAGAATTCTGATTCTTTGCTTCAGTTCATTTATCAATATGCCTGGAATGCGGTCAAAATTATCTTGCGCACTCGTTAAACCCTCAATGATCCTAAATCCATTCTCAGCACCCAGAATGCCTAATAGATATACACTCTCCGTATTGTCAGCCCCCTCAACACCACTATCGCCCCGCTCAATCAAGCGGCGCTGCTCGATATAAGTGTTATTCAGGCGATCCTTGATACTGTAAGCTGATTTGTAATTTTTAATCGCGTCTTTCTGCTCCTCCGTCAGCGCCGCTCCCACGCCGTCGAGATATAGCGCAGCTGCCGGATTCGATCGAGATTCCTCTATCTTCTCCTGCACGTATTCGAGCGCGTCAATCGCCGCCATTCTTAATCCCACGCTGGGAGGGCGCCGTTCCCGTCCGCTGGCCGCGGCGAGACTGATAAGCGCGGCGTGGAATTCGAGCAGGTATTGCAACCGCCTTGCCTCATTCGATCCGGTGTGACTTTTCGAAAGAACCCGATTGAGTATCGCCGAAAGCTCCGCTTCTTCATGAGCGTCGTATCGTGAGAGATCGAGCTCCTGCTTGAGCGCGACCGTCAACGGGTCCTTGGACATGGATGAAGAGGCTGCCCGATCCATCGACGAAACTGACCGGCGCCACCTGACGCCTGGGCCTTGCGCCTCGAGAAGACTGTTGGCCTGCGTAAGCAGAGACTCGAGCTCGGGAGCGGGCTTGTTATTGGCTACGACTTCGTCGTCGCCGCTCACGTCTTCAGCAGGCTGGGAATCCTGCGAAAACAGCTTCCGATACAGAATCTCTCCGCCAACCGCGTTCGCCAGCAGCAAGGAAACCGCTATCAGCGGCGACTTGGCCAATCGCAGACCGCTTGTTACTCTGGCCGTGAGCGAATCAGCCCCTTCGTGACTTCCCTCGAGTAGGGGCTCCACGGTGTCGTTATAGACGCGCTGAGTCGCGGCCGCACGCGCCGGGTCGCTGTTCTCGGGCTCGACGAGCCTCGTCATCTGGATCGCCGCGTCTTGTGCGGTTGGCTGCTGCGCAGCTTGTGCGCAGCGCAGCTTGTAGGCCGCCGCCCCCACCACGGCCGCCGCGATGGTCGCCTGGGCCGCACGAAAACCGATCTGGGCAGCGCTCAGCTGCCCGTCAGCTTTCAACGCCCCGCCGTCCTTCAAGAGCTTTTCCACGGCCGGCGTATAGGTCGGATCGTTGAAGTCGGGATATGGATCATCCACGCTTTCCAGCCACGGCATGGCGCCAGCTCCAGTCATTTCCGGCTCGGGGGGCGATTTCCCAGCCTCGGCCGATGCGCCGGCCTTGAGCCAAGCCGCGGCTTCGGGGTGCTCCGTCGACAATGCCTCCCGGTCGGCCTCGGACAGATGCGAAAGCAGCTCGGATGCCCGTTCGTGATCACCAGCCGCTGCAGCCTGAAGAACGTGCTCGGGCTTGACGGCAATAGCTCCGGCGTCCGCCACTGGAAGTTTGATGGGATCAAGCCTCGAGAGGCTCGTGTAGAGCGTCGACCCGGCCGCCTTCAGATGCCCAAACATGTATGCGGGCAGTGCCATCGCAGCAGTGCCGGCGGCGCTCGCAGCCGAGGCAATGGAACCCGCCGCAGACGACGCGCCCGTCACAGTGGCCTTGGCCCTTTCCCAGGTTTCGCTGCTTGCGCCGTTCACCAGCAGATCGCTCAGCGAATCCGCCACGTGCTGCTCCAACTGATCCCGCAACGCTCGGATCGCCGGACTCTGACTGCTCATCAGCATCGCCTGCACGCCCTTGAGCCACTCGGTCCACGATTCCGTGGCTGGCAAGCTGCCTTTCTGCGCTTGAATTTCGCGCAATGCCGGCAACAGCGGAACGAGTCCGATGACGTTCCTCAGCCCTGCTGCCGCTGCCTGCGGCAAGTAGCCGTTAAGCGCGTCGACAACGTGACCGAGCTCCTCCTTCGCTTGGTCGGCGCTCGACGGGTCGGCGGACTTGCCGAGTGCGTCGCAGAGCTTCCATGCAACGGTTGCCGACATCACGCAGCGAATGAGCAAGGTTTCCGAATCTTCGCCGGATGTAGCATAAGCCGATGCCGTCTTCAGCACGTCGTGCCACTGCTCGCCTCGCAGCATGGCGGCCGTGACATCGGCCAACGCCAGATAGCGCTTGGCCGCACCGAGCTGATCCGGCAAGAAACGGGTGGCCATGTCCTTGAACACCCTGGCAATCAGCGCGGCCCTTTCATCCCAGCCGAGCCCGGCCCAATTGCCTATCGACGCCGCCTCCTTGCCCCATAATTGCACGCCTGCGTCTAAAACCGACTTCAGACCGGGGGCATACCCGTACAGAGCAGTAAGCGCAGCGCCTTCGATCATCGATGGCGAGTGAATTTCCCACAGCGAATGCAGCACGTCCAAATAATCGGAAGCGGACCGATCCCCACCTGCGACCTTCAGCAACTGCTGTAGCAGCTTCATGGTCTGCGGCGAACAGCCGAGCGTCTGCTCGATATTGGCAACCAGCGGCGCAAAAGCGGCGTGCGCCTTCAACTGGTCCCGCGCCTTGAACAGCCAGTCGGCCTGATCGATATAGCTGGCGTCCGAGGGAAAGCGGCTTACGAGCCCCACCAGCTCCGTAAGCGTCCGCCCGTCACTCGGCAAATGTGGCTCGAGCAGACCGGAGAGCGTCGGGTTCTCGAGCAATCGCATTGTCGCCGCCATCCGCTCACCGATGCCCGCCTCGGAGAAAAAGGCGGTGCGCAAATCGCCGGCGGCGCCCGCGAGCAGCTTCACGCTCTCGGCGGACGCGTCGGGCATGAGCTCTCGCAGCAAGCTGTTGTCCAGCACATCGCTCAACCCACGAAGCGATCTTTGCTCCGACAAGTCGCGCAACGACTTCAGAAGCGCAAGGAACGGCCGTGCGACGTCGAGAGCGGACATCCGGCTCGCTTCCCAGCCTGCCGCCGCGCCTGCCGATGAGACGTCGTCACATACCTGAATGAGCCAGTCGAGCGGCCCCTTATCCGTAGCATGTTCGCGTGTCACGCTCCGGTGAAGCTCCTCGCAAAACGTAGCCAGCTCTCTCGCTTGCTCGGGCAACAGCTTGCGCAAATCGGGATGCTGGAGCGCGTCGATGAACTGCCCCACGGATTGGCACGCTGCCAACGACGACAAGTGTCGAATCAATGCGAGGCCCTGCTCCGCTGACGCGGCCCGCTGCTCGCCGAGCAGTTGGGCCGCCATAGGGCTTTCGGCCACTTTGCTCAACAACGCCAGAATGCTCGAACCCGTCAAATTGCCGGATTGATAGTGGCCGTACATCTCGCTCGCCTGCTTCACCCAGCCCAGCGCTTCACTCGCGCTGTGGACGTTGGCGCTCATCTCCGACGGCAGCAGCGCATGGAGCTCGGAGCTGGCTAGCCAGTTTTCGAACGCGTCGAAGCGGGAACCATCTCCTCCAAGATGCCGCAGGGACCGGAGAAACTCGAGATACGGGCGCGCCTGATTCAACACCTCGAGCGCCCGCTCATTCGCCAGTGCCCCTGTTTGCCCGCCAATACTTGCATGCACCGAATCAAACGCGAATATCAGCTTGTCTAGCGGGCCACCTTCCGGAAGATCCGTGCCCAGCTTCTTAGCGAGAGAAAGAATATCCGCAGCCGCTTGACGAAGTCCGGCCACCGAATTCGGGAGATATCGGTCCAATCGCGAATCGGCCAGCACCGCGTCGAACTCCGCCGAAGCCGTGTGCCGAACAAGCGACGACAAGGTGTCGAAGAGCTCGAGTCCCTCCTTCACAGAAGGCAGGGTGCCTGCCGGAAGCAACCCCGTCAGCAAGGAATTGTTCGACAGGCGGTCTACGCAATCGGAAAGATCAGCAACCGTCAAATCACCGGACTGATAGGCGAGATGAACCTTGCGCATCGCCTCGATACCTTCACGCACGCCCTGCACGGTGTCCCAATAGCCGCGCATCGATTCGGGCAAGTGCTCCGGCAGGCACTCGCTTTCGACGGCAACGCGCAAATACGCTTCCAAGCCCGAGCCTTCTGGAAGCGCGCTCAGCCTTTCCTGAAGTTCGACTGCGTGCCGCAGCATGCCGATCGCGCTCGAAAGATGCCCCGGCACCCCATCGATACGACTCAGAGCGGACAGCACCTGATCGATCCCAGCTCCACGCGGATCCTTCAAAATCGCCAATACGGACCTGAGCTGCTCCCTGACTTCGATGGCCTTTGGGGCGAGCCCTCCCCGCGACCCGGCCTTATCCAGCCGCTCCACGATGCTATTGAGCCGCTCGAGAAAAGACGCATCGCCCCTCTTGCAGATGCCATACAGGTCCTCTCCCAGCGATTTATCGTCCGCTGCGAATCTCGCTATCAGCGATGTGACGACACGCGTTGCGAGCGGATAGCCAAGATGGGAAAAATCACCGAGATCGACCTCGGCCACTGCCGCCCGGGCCGGCCGCTCCTCGAACGCTTCATTGATCGCGCGCTCGAACTCCTCCGCCGACAGCCCGCGAATCAACTCATCCTCATCGGAAGACACGTAGGCATCCGAACTCTCATCCCATCGCGCCCACAGGCGCTGCGCATCGATCTCGCCGAGCGTGAATTCACTGTCGGAATCGCTCTCGCTTACAGAGGATCGGCTTAAGCCCGAATCGGGCAAAGCCTCTTCGCGAGCGTACTCGATGGCTCCCTTGCGCGGGACCGAAGTGGAGCCGGGCAGCACACGCGAAGCCGCAGGATTGCGCAACGATAAATCCGCGGCCCTCTCATTCGCCACGCAGTCATCACGCGTCGCGGATATTCGTTCGAGTTCGCGCGCAGACTCATCCCAGTCGATGCGCCCGCCTCGCGCGCGCAGCGCTTGCACGATCTCGTCGGGCAGTGCGCCGATCGGGTTGCCCCTGACGTCGAGATGCTTGAGTGCCGGCAATTGCCGATGCAGATCCGGCGGCAATTGCGTCAGCTCATTGTTCAGCAAGACCAGATCTTTCAGACCACTTCGCAATTGCTCCGGCAAAGGCGGAATGTCGGCCAAGCACAGCCCCGTCAGGTCCAGGTATCGAAGCTGACGATCGGCGGCAACCCGCACCAATTGGACTGCTTGATCGCGCCGTTCAGACCCGTCCGGGACTTCCCGCCGCCACTGATCCAGACAATCGCCGACACCACCGGCAGCAATCAGTTCGTGTGCATCGACAGCTCCATCTATTCCGGACGCTGTCTGGTCGGTTGCATTGGCCAGAATCGACGACGGCAAACACTGATTTTTCATGGCTACTCCGAACTAAACTTAGAGACTGTTGTTTCTAAAAGGCTGCTCCGCGCTGAAGGGGTTTTCCGGCATACGAGGCAACAACCAAGTTTGAGGAATGCGTCGTGAATGTCACCGCGACGCTGGAAGCGGATACGGAGACAACAGAAGTGATGCAAGCCGGCGTGAGTACATTCAACGCTCCCTGACGCCAGCCGCGGGATAACAGGCGCGCTTCTTAACGGTCGTGTTCTTGTTCTTATTACGGCACTGTTAATAAAGCAGCTCGGACTTCCCGGCGGATTGCACGGATTGCCCCGTCATGCAAAGCAGTACGGCTCTCGTGTAAGCCCAGTGCCTCCGAGTGGAGGACCGAACGCTGGTGGAACGAATTGGCAGCATGGTCGTCCCGGGATCTGCGCGACAGCGTGAGTACGGATCGATCGATGCGCCACGAAGTCGAGCTCATTCGCGATAGCCAATGCCAGCATAATTTCTGGTTCCGACACGCTGCTACTGCACAAGTGCTCAAAAAACGCGCGTGCGTAACGGCAACGCGTCCCAAGACAGTTCAGACGGCTTGACGGTCGCTTGCGCCATTGCGGTCTATCTTCTTTCAACCGTCATCGCGAATGCACACGCCCCCCGTAAATCTGGATCGAGGTGAAAAAGCCGCACGACGATAAACTCCTCGGGCTTGGCCATCGTCCTACACACTCCCGTCACGCTTTATTGCTGAATCATTGTGCCGGTCATCAAGCTGTCGATGAGCTGTGCGGTAACCGTGTCATCAAGCTCAGGCGAGGATGGCATTTGCACAAAAACCGGAACGAGGCCGAGATAAAACAATGTCGCTCGGGCGAAGGATGCCCAGTAGGTCGATTTCATGAAAAACGTCTTATGCGTTGCTAAGAATCTAGACGCACCATTCGGTCTTTTCGAAACGATGCGTGCAGCTGAAGTTGTCAACAACGAGTCGGCATATCGAATCGACTTGGACCTTCAAGTCCCCCAAGACCGTGACATAGAGGCATCAGCAAGAAAATGCGTGCGCTGGCGAGACAACCTCCCTCGCCCACGAACCTTGGCAGGCACAGCGACAAGATTGCCGGTCTCGTTGGCCACTCTATTGGCGTGAGGAGCCAGGCCATACACCTCGGCCATGGCCAAGGCGGCGGCGCTCTCGCGCTTCACGCGTTCGATCAGTTTCTTCGTTTCCTCGCAATCGCTCACTCGACCTCTCATGCCTGATGCTTCATGCCTCGTCCGCAATCCGCACGTGGCCCTTGCTGCGCGAGCCGCGGAGCTTTAAAAGCCTGCAGTTCGCAATCACGGCAGACTACGCAAGATCGGCGCGGCGATCGTGAAGAATCGTCAAGTGACACAGCGCGGCGATTGCAAAGGCGTCCACCGTGCGGCACTTTTGCAATGTTTGTTCACAAAGACTAAGCTGAAAAACTGGCATTCTTCATCAGCCGATCCAACGCGCGAGTTGGATCCCATCGCGCCGCGAGACGACGCTTGGCCGCCCGATCCGTGCGCCCCTCTCCTCTTCTGATACTGCTCACCCATGAACTTGTCTCGACGTCTGACCGCCGAAATGATCGGCACCTTCTGGCTCGTGTTCGGTGGATGCGGGAGCGCCGTCCTCGCCGCCGCATTTCCGGCTCTCGGTATCGGCTTCGCGGGCGTTGCGCTCGCATTCGGCCTCACCGTGTTGACGATGGCCTTTGCGATCGGGCACGTGTCAGGCTGCCATTTGAACCCTGCGGTCAGCCTCGGCTTGACGGTCGCCGGAAGGTTTCCGCGGCGAGATCTCCTGCCGTACATCGGCGCGCAGGTTCTCGGTGCAGTGCTGGGCGCGGCGATTCTATGGATCATCGCTTCCGGTCATGCCGGATTCGATCCCGTCGGCAGCGGCTTCGCCACCAACGGTTACGGCGAGCGCTCTCCGGGTCACTATTCGATGTTGGCCAGCTTCGTTTGCGAAGCAGTCATGACGGCAGGCTTCTTGTTCGTCATTCTCGGCGCCACCGATGAGCGCGCACCGTCGGGCTTCGCGCCAATCGCGATCGGCCTTTGCCTCACGCTCATTCACCTCGTGACGATTCCCGTCACGAACACCTCGGTCAATCCCGCCCGCTCGACAGGCCCAGCGCTCTTCGTTGGTGGCGAAGCGATCCAGCAACTATGGCTGTTCTGGGTCGCACCGCTCGTCGGCGCAGTCGTTGCCGGCGTCATCTATCCGGTGATCGCTCGCAAGCGCTGAACGGTGCGTAAGGGTTCGGGCCGGGTCCAGAGGCATCACAGTGCCTCCGACCAAGCGTCCTTGAAGCAGCACCTGGGCGCAGTAGCCGAAAAGAAAGTCAGCCAGCCCGGGGGCGATAGCTTAGCTGCATAACCTGAGTCAAGAGGCCGAAGCGATCAAACGTGAAGCGGCGAGTATCGCGCTCGACAACAAGCGGCGTGACATCCCCGTACACCTGACAACACTGACAGGCCACGCAACTTCGGCTCGTATTTATAGTGAGGGCGCCCTCATCACTGCTGGGGGTGCTTGCCGCGCATCAGTTGTTCGCCGTTGCTCGATCGGCGCGACAAGCTTCCTGCTGTTTCCCCACGCCTGTTGTCGTGTTACCAGGAGAAAACACTCATGGCATTGGTCCCGCAAACACGTGCTCCCTTGCAACAGTTGTTCCCAACTCAAGCACCCGCGCATGCGCCGGCCGATACGCCGCCCGGCTCTGGCTGGCCCGTTGCGTTCACCAATTACGAATTCCCGGTACGAGGGCAAGGCACGATCTCGTTCACGTTCAAGACCGACCACCCCTTCCGTATCGTGCTCGGCTCGGAAAAGAACCTGGACGGCACGCTGCTCGTGCTCGAGGTCGGCCTCGAAAAGACTCTCTTGCGCCGCGACAACGGCACGGACCAGGCCGGCGTGATCGCCGAAACTACCGCGAAGAAAGCACTGCTCGACTCGGGGGTGGCGATCTCATACTGGATGAGCCTGGACTACCTGAACGCACGCGTGCGCTTTGGCAAGGGAGAGATGCTGCCGCAGCTCGTCGTGTTCGAGGCACCGCTGCCGATCACGCCGTTCACGCCTCCTGAGCTACCGGCCACCGCGACCGCGAAGGCCCGCCGCGAAGCGCGCAAACAAGCCGCGAGCGACGCTGCCGGGAAGTACAAGAACCTGCGCTACATCGGGCTCGCAGCGCAGGCAGGCAAGCCGCTGCCAGTCGCACTCGCGCACCTGCTATGGCCGCTGCCGGTCGTGCTCGCGCCGCCGCCAGTGCTGGTTCCAAGCGACCGCATCACGCTCGACATGATTGCGCACAATCAGGCGACCGTGATTGCAAGCCTACCCGACGCATGCCAGGTGCTGTACGGTAACGTCGCCGGTCCCGCCATCGAGCTCGACACACCGGACTTCCCCGATTTCTCAGCCGCGATCGACTACAGCATCGTCACGCCGGGCTGCATCTGCTACGACAAGCTGAAGGAGAAAGCCAGCGAATTCGGCAAGTACGAGCCGAACGAAACCTATCTTCGCATCACGATAGGCCCTAACCAGGGCGACTCGCCAGGCTCCCCTTACGTGCTCGAGATCTGGCCCGGCAACCACTATTCGCCGATCCACGATCACGGCGAGGCGTGCGCAGTGATCAAGGTGCTGCACGGCGATATCTGGGTCGAGCTGTATCCGGAACTGAGCCCGAAGATCACCGACTATTTCACCGAAGCGGTGTTTCACAAGGGCGAAGTGACCTACCTGACGCCCGAGTACTACCAGGTGCATAAGCTCGTCAATCACAACCCGGCGGGCAATATGACGGCAACGATTCAGTGTTACCGCTATCCGGACGACGACACCGTGCATTGGGAGTACTTCGACTATGTCGACGGCGACGAGATCAAGCAGTTCACGCCGAACTCCGATTGGGAGTACCTGGAATTCCGCGCACTGATCCGTGCGGAATGGGACAAGGCCAAAGGGCGCTAAGACTCCGTCCAGATAGTCATCCGTGAGTGTTGCATGGGACCGGAGTAGGCGCCGAAGCCGAAGCGAATACTCCGGTCTATAACGACAGATTTTTTAGTTAGTACACCTACTAATCAAGCCGATCGCATACGGTATTTTTCCTCTTGCCGACGCGACAGTCACGCCCGATCACGCTCAAGCCATCGTCTCCGCCATTCCGTAGTCGCTCGGCACCACCACCCACCCGCCGTTCCCTCGCCCCCAAGTCGCCCCTAGCGCCGACCGGGTTTACCCTTCCTGGCACCGACAGATTGTTTCTTTATACTCCACATCGTGGATTATTTATCAACGATGTGATCTCATGAAAATCTCCAGGCTCGACCATTTCACGCTGCGCACCCCCAAACTGGAACAGACCACCACTTTCTTCGAGCAGGTGGTCGGCTTACAAACCGGGCCTCGGCCGTCGTTTCGCTTCGACGGCCGCTGGATGTACTGGGGCGACTGGGCGGCGCTGCATCTGATCGAGGACAAACCAGACGACACGCATCTTCTTGCCTATCTGGGGACACGCGACACCTCGGGCACCGCTTTGGCAGGCCCACTGGATCACATCGCATTCCGCTGCACCGACCTCCCCGCGTTCGAAGCACGCTTGCGCCGACTCGGCGTGGGTTATCGCGCACGCACGGTGCCGGATCTGGGAGAGCACCAGGTATTTGTCCTCGAGCCGAACGGCATCACCGTCGAATTCATCTTTTCGACGGCCGAGATGGCCTCGTGGGTCGGGCATGCGGAATACGCACCGTCCCCGGCGGTCGCGGGAGATTCCATGTAGTGCGTTCAAGTAGCACGCGATTTCGCACAACGACAAGAACGGCGGAAGCCGTCGATCTATCGCGTTTTAGCCCCAATCAGGAGACATCGGATGACTCTGTCTATTCCCCTTTCGGCCGTGTCGGCCTCCGTTGCGTCGCCATCGCCCACCACCGCATCGGGCCCCACGAGGCTCGCCGCGCTCGGGTATACGCTACCCGCAGCGCCTGCGGCAGTAGGCGCATACCAGACATGGGCGCGATTCGGCCCCTACGTTACGACGTCATTTCAGCTGCCGTTCAAAGACGGGGTCCTGCAACATAAGGGCCGTCTCGGCGAAGGTGTTTCGCTCGAGCAAGGCATGGAAGCCGCGCGTATCTGCGCGCTCAACGGTCTGGCACAGCTAACCGAAGCCGCTGGATCGTTCGATGGTTTTCGCGTAATCAGGATCGATGGTCACGTCGGCTGCGTCGAGGGCTTTGCCCATATCCCACGTGTGCTGGACGCTTCGTCGAACCTGTTGAACGACGTATTGGGTGAGCGCGGAGCACACGCCCGCACTGCGCTCGGTCATCTCGTGATGCCGCTCGATGCACCGGTGATGCTCGGCTTCTTCGCGGAACTCTTCGACCAAGGGAAGGCATCATGAATCGCGCCCGTCTCTTTGCCGCCAGTTGCCTCTCGATGATGACCACTGCGATGGTCTTCGCCATTCGAGGCGACATCGAAGCGAGTTTGCGCAGTGCGTTTCATTTGACTGCCGAGCAGATGGGGCTGATCTGGGGGCCGGCTTTTTTTGGGTTTACCGCTTCAGTTTTCGTCAGCGGCATCGTCGTCGATTTCATCGGGATGCGCCGCCTGTATCTCACATCGGGATTCGGCTTTCTGGCCAGCCTCGCGCTGATCCTCCTCGCCCCGCATCCTGTCGGCCACGTCGAGTCGATCTTCGGCTGCGCCGGCACGACGACGCTCTACCTCGGCTTCCTCATGATGGGACTGAGCCAGGGGCTGGTCGAAGGCGTGGTCAATCCACTTGTGGCTACCCTGTACAGCGATCGCAAAACGACGCGGCTGAATGCATTGCACGCGTGGTGGCCAGCGGGGATGATCCTCGGCGGTCTGGTTGCGCTTGCGCTCACGAACCTCCACATGCCCTGGCAGATCAAGCTCTTCACAATCGCACTGCCTACGTTGGCCTACATGGCGATGTCGTGGAATCAAACTTTTCCGCCCACCGAGCGCACCGCGCGCCGCGTCTCTTCGCGTGAGATGGCTCGCGAGACGGTCAACCCGCTGTTCCTCGTGATGTTCTGCTTCATGTGGTTGACGGCCATCACCGAGCTGGGGGCCGACCAGTGGTTCCCAACCATCATGAAGCAATTGACCGGCGTCGACGGAATCCTGTTTCTTATCTACACGGCGGGCTTGGTATTTATCATGCGAACGACGTGCGGCCGCGTCATGCACCGATCACCGTTCTTCGGACTCTCGGTCTGTAGCGCACTGTGCGCTGCAGGATTGTGGTTGCTTGGCACACTCGCGCCCGGCGCCCCAGTGCTTGCCGCGTTTGCCGCAGCAACGCTGTTCGGCATCGGCAAGTCGATGTTCTGGCCTACGATGCTCGGCATCACCTCCGAACGCTTTCCGAAGGGAGGCCCTTTGTGTCTGGGTCTGATGGGCGGAGCTGGGTTCCTGTCGATTGCCGTTGCACTACCTGTGATCGGGCACAACCTGGATCAGCTTGGGCCAAACGGCGCAATGAAAGCGCTGGCGGTATTGCCTGCCGCGTTGACCGTGGGTTTCGCCGCGCTTTGCCTGCTCTTCGCACTGCGAGGTGGCTATTGCCCCATCACGCTCGAGGTATCTACCGAGCGTGTGTAGCGTACCGCTCTGCGCGAATCGAACCGAACCGTTCGCGCAGAGCACATTAAGTGGCAAGCGCCGATGGGATCATGTTCGCGCCAGGGCGGCACTCAATTCGCGCCCCGTTTCCGAAACCGCGCGGGTATACGCCGTTTGGGCACGTGGCCCGTCTGGAAAGAGCGGATAGATCATCGAAACGCCGATCGATCCGACCGCATGACCTCGACTATCAAGTACCGGCGCAGCAATACAGCACAGCTGCGGATTGCTCTCGCCCAGATCGAACGCCAGCCCTTCCTCGCGAACCTTCTCGAGCTCGACGCGCAGCATCTCCGGCGTGGTGATCGTCGCTGGCGTCAGCTCCTTGAAGCTGATCTGCGCAATCATGCGATTTCGCTCCTGCTCAGGCAGGAACGCGAGTATCGCCTTGCCCACGGCCGAGCAGTACAACGGATCCCAGTCGCCTGCCGTCTGCTTGACCGAGACCACGTTGTCGGCAAGCATGACCTCGATCAGCACCACGCGATCGTTTTGCAGCACGGCAAGATGCGACGTCTGCTTGGTCATCGTCGAGAGTTTTTTCAGAAGCGGCCGGGCCGTCTCGACGAACGACGTATCTGTTCGGGCCAGCCGTGCCCAGGTCGCCAGCGTCGGGCCGACGGTATACGTCTTCAGCGCGCTGTGCTTATTGACGAGACCCGCGCGCTCGAGTGTGTTGAGGAACCGGAACGCAGAGCTCTTGTCGATCCCGAAGTGTTCGACGATTTCATGGAGCTTGAGCGGCCGGCCAGCCTGCAGGATATGTTCGAAGATACCCAGCCCTTTTTCCAACGACAGAATGATCGTCGTATCCGGCTTTTCCCGCCGGACAGGAACGCTGTCTTCCACGACATCGAGGGCGCTCAACTCAGGTTTTGGTTTGACTTTGGTTGCGCACATGCAGTTGACAATATGTCAATAACGTTTCTCGATTATCTCGCTATTTGTGCGCACCTGCAAACGCTGGCTGGTCCAGCACCTCATGCCGACTGCGACATCAGCGCGCAAAACTTCTCGAGGTCGACGTTGCCACCGCTGATGATCACACCAACACGCTTGCCCTTGAGTTGATCTTTCATCTGTCTCGCTGCGGCAAAACCAAGGCAACCCGTGGGTTCAACGACGATCTTCATACGGGTAGCAAGAAAGCGCATGCAGTCGACGAGTTGGGCATCTCTGACCGTCAGAATGTCGTTGACGTCCCGCTTGATAATCGGAAACGTGTAGTTGCCCAAGTATTGAGTTTGAGCGCCATCCGCGATCGTTTTAGGCGTCTCGATATGAACGATCGTCCCGGAACGGAAGGACTGCTGACCATCGTTTCCGGCTTCCGGCTCCACGCCGTAGAGCTGAGCGTTCGGTGACAGCTCGCGGGTCGAAAGCGCTGAACCGGATAGCAGCCCGCCCCCACCGAGCGGAACAAAGAGCGCATCCAACGGACCGACTTCCTCGAACAGTTCGGCCGCCGCCGTGCCCTGCCCGGCAAGAACATCAGGATGATCGTAGGGCGGAATCAACGTAAGTCCATGCTTCTCGGCGAGGTCGCGCCCGATTTGCTCGCGATCGTCCTTGTAGCGGTCATAGATCACGACATTGCCGCCGTACCCTTTGGTCGCAGCCACTTTCGCCGCGGGCGCGTCGTGAGGCATCACGATCGTCGCCGGCATGTTGAGGAGCTTGGCCGACAAAGCAATGGCCTGGGCGTGGTTACCGGACGAGAACGTCACTACACCAGCCTTGCGCTGAGCCTCATCGAACTTCGATAACGCGCTGAAGGCGCCACGGAATTTGAAGGCGCCCATCCGCTGGAAGTTCTCGCACTTGAACAGGACTTCCGCACCGAGTTCCTCGTTGAGCGTTCGTGAACTCATCACGGGCGTCCGGTGAGCGTAGCCCTTGATTCGGGCGGCAGCGGCCGCGACGTCTGCAAACGTGGGAAGAGACATGTGATTCATAGGGGACTCGACTCGAAAAATCGCTCGGTAACTGCGGCACGCGAAGGCGTGGGCTGCTTGTGGACATCGATGTTAGACAGTATGTATATCTCAAGACATTTCGTCAATCACACCTACCCTGAGCCTATTCGACTGCAGCAATCGAACAGATGATTACCAAGGCCACGGAATACGCGCGCCCAGATTGGACTTGGCCGCCTGTTCGTACAGCATCCGAGCCACCGTCAAGTCCTGCAAAGCGAGCCCGGTCATGTCGAACACGGTAATATCGTCAGGATGACGAATCATTTTCTCGGGCGCTCCAAGCACATCGCCCAGTTCAACGCAGGCGACATCGGGTGCCCATTGGGTCTCTCCGATTTGGCGAGCCTGAGCTTCGTCGTCCACGAACAGCCGCACCCGCTCGAGAAAGCCCTCCGGCAACTCGCGCTTGCCCTTGGTATCCGCGCCGACGCAATTGATGTGCGTACCAGGCTGAACCGCGGCCGCACCGAACAGCGGACCGCCGCCGGGTGTTGCCGTGATGATGAGGTCGCTGGTCGCAACGGCATCGTCCGCGTCGGTCGCATGGGAAATCGCACACCGATCATTGAAATGCGATTCGAAGCGCGCATCGGCCGTGCCTCGCGCCGTGACATATTGCACGGATGAGATCGCAGGCATCATGTGTAGCGCGAATGTGACTTGAATACGCGCTTGAACCCCAGTGCCAAATAAACAGAGGCGCCGACTGTCCGGCCGCGCCAACGCACGCAATCCCAAGCCACCAGCCGCCCCCGTGCGCATCGTCGTGATGGCGTTGCCGTCGATCACGCACAGTGGGCGTCCCGTTGCCGGATCGATCAGCATGATCGTCGCTTGATGAGGCTCGCCGCCTTGGTTTCGGTTCGATGGCCAGAAGCCAGCGGCTTTGAATCCCAGCAGCGACTCGGACTGGACATCTCCTGCCTTGATCCCGAAAACGCCCCCCGTTTCCAGACGCTCGCGGATTAGCGGAAACACACGTCCTTTACGGAGCCGATGAAGTTCGAACGCCCGCTCGACAGCCGCTAAAACATCGTTGGCGATGAGCAGGCTCTCGACTACGTCCTTGTCGAGAAGAAGCAGCTGAGCATTACCTGGCATCGTTGTAGGCCGTCGCACGTGAAACACCGAGATGCTGAGCGACGATCTCCATCGCGCGGCGCACCTCCAAATATCCCTCTTCCTTCAACTCCTGCATCAACGCCCTGCGCTGCTCGAGCTTGAGCAGCCGCGGCGTCGTCGCCAGGTTCATGGCGAACTTGTCGATGCGGTCCCGGATCGCATTCGCATTGGCGGGATCCAGCGTTTCCTTGACAGGAGCGCCTTCTGCTTGACAGAACTGGGTCAGGATCCCCTGTATGCCTTGGAACAACGTCACGTCGACGTTCAGACACAGCGCTGCGACATAGCGCCCCGTGGAATCCTTTATCCCGATCGACGTGCTTTTCGCCGTGCGACCATCCGAGAATCGATTGGGGTAGTTGGACAGAAGCTGGGGATAGTCGTCGTCGGCGATACGGGCTAGACCAAGCTCGGTCGTCGGATCGCCGACAGACCGCCCGGAGAGGTTGTTGTGGATCGCGAGGATCGAATGCTCCGGCGAGCGCAGATCGTGGACCACCACCTCCGTGAAGGGAGCGAACATTTCGCCGAGCCCTTGTGCAATGCACTGAACTTGCTCCAGCAGCGATTCTTGCTCGGATTTGACTTTGCGCTTAGCCATATTGGACGAATTGTCTAATGTTGACCATATTGTACAGCCATTCTTGGGGTGTGGGTGCGCGACGTGGTGGTCATCGTGGAGTGACTCGAAGTGGAATTACGTCGCAACAATCGGAGGGCCGTGCGGTAGCGAGCGAGATAGATTCGCATTCGCCTTCCCAACGACACGGGACACGAAGATGACCTCCCCGCATATCTCGATCGAGCCGAACATCCTCTACTTCGGCACGCCAGTGGTACTGATCAGCACCGTGAACGAAGATAAAACCGCAAACCTGGCGCCGATGTCATCGGCGTTCTGGCTAGGCTGGCGTTGCATCCTCGGACTCGGAATGAGCTCCCAAACCACGCAAAACATGATTCGGACCGGAGAGTGCGTACTGAATCTTCCATCGACGGCGCAGGTGCAGGCAGTCGACCGCATAGCGCGTACCACGGGCCGCAATCCGGTGCCGGGAGGGAAACAGAAAAAAGGCTACGTCTTTGAGCCGAACAAATTCGGCGTTGCCGGGCTGACTGAAGTGCCGTCGGAAACGATAGCGCCCCCTCGCGCCCTCGAGTGCCCTGTTCACATGGAAGCAGTCGTTGCTGCACATCACGGTGTTGCCGAGGACTCGCCTAAAGGGCGTGGGGGAATTGGCATCTTTGAGGTGAGAATTCGGCGAGTCCATGTTCAGCAGGACTTGCTGATGGACGGCCATCGCGATCGGATCGACCCGGACAAGTGGTCACCGCTCATCATGAGTTTTCAAAAATTTTATGGTCTTAACCCTGGCCAAATACATCCGTCCAGGCTTGCAGAGATCCCAGAGCAAGCGTATCGCAGCTCCGACATCGATCGCGCGTGAGAGGCTGGCAGTCCTCAGCATGTCGAATGAAATTTGCACCCTTTTTATGCGGTATGGGCAAATTTTGGGGTGAATTGCACCGGCAGTGTCCATAGACTCACGGGCTGCAGTCGCGACGAGGCGCACAGTTCAACTGGCTTGCGAACGGTAGCGCTGCCGCCCGCATTTCGACGAACACGTTCGGTGATTGAGCGGCCATTCTCCGGGATGCCCCTTCGTCAACGATTACGTCCGTCATTTTCGGACGATTGATGGATATCGTTGGTGACATCACCGGAGTATGGATAAGTGAAAAAGAAGATCATTGGCGCGACCACACTGGCCGTTTTTGCGGTAGGGGCTCACGCACAGAGCAGCGTCACCCTTTATGGTTTGATCGATACGGGCATCGTTTATACGAACAACCAAGGCGGGCATAGCGCGTGGCAAGAAAATAGCAACATGCTGTCGAACACGGTATGGGGCTTGAAGGGAAGCGAAGATCTGGGCGCAGGCCTCCATACGATCTTCCGTCTTGAAAGCGGGTTCTTTTCCCAGAACGGCAAGAGCTACTACAACAACACCAGCTTCGGCCGCCAGGCCTATGTCGGTCTGCAGGACGACAAATATGGCACGGTGACGTTTGGCCGGCAGTATGACTCCGTGGTCGATTACCTTGGCTCGATCGCCTTGGCGAACAACGGCGACGGCAATAACCTGGCTGCGCATCCGTTCGATAACGACAATATCGACGACTCGTTCTACATCAACAACTCGATCAAATATACGAGCCAGACGTATGCCGGCGTGCAGTTCGGCGGCCTGTATGGCTTCAGCAATCAGGCTGGCCGTTTCGCCAACGACCGCGCCTACAGCTTTGGGGTGTCGTACAGCAACGGTCCGATCAATTTAGCGGCCGCGTACCTGCAGCTCAATAATGGCGGCTCGATCGCGAATGGCGCGCTCTCGAATAACGACGCGCCGAACTTCCCCGCCGCGCGCCAGCGTGTCATGGGAGTGGGCGGCAACTACACGTTCGGCCCGGCCACGGTCGGCCTCCTCTGGACGCATACGTTGTTCGACAACACGACGGCAGCATCGGTGCCGGGCGTGTTGAATACGCTGCACTTCAACAACTACGAACTCAACGCGCGCTATACGTTGACCCCGGCATTGTCGCTCTCCGGTGCTTACACCTTCACCGAAGGTGCGTACAGCAGTGCGTCTGGATCGACCCACCCGAAGTGGCACCAAGTCACGCTGATGGCCGATTATTCGCTCAGCAAGCGTACTGACGTGTATCTCGAGGGTGTGTACCAGCACGCATATGGTGCCCCCGTGGACTCGGCGTTCGGGGGAGCGGAGATCAACGGGTTGGCGCAGTCGACGACGCCCAATCAGGTCGCGACGACTGTGGGCATTCGGCATCGCTTCTGATGCAGCGGTGATGAACGGTAGGGCATGAAAGGTACACGATGATGCGAATTCGAGGGGTCCTCAAGGTCGTCTTTCTCGCGATGCTGACCAACCAGGTTCTGACCGTCGTGTTTACCGTGATTGCCCGCCACATCGATCCAGATGTGTCGCCGGAGGCAATTCAGCTGTTCAGCTTCGTCAGCGCGATGTTGGCCGGCTTCTGGGTCCAGGCCGATGCGAAGCAGGCATTTCTCAACGCGCAGAAGGACGGGTATATCGTCTTGCGGCTAACGCCGGAGCCAAGCGTCGTCGTCAAGGAGAACTGCCCGAAGCGATGGCTGGTGCAGCTTTATCTCGAGCTCAATCCATCGCTGGTTCGACACTGAGTGCTGATTGGGTTAGCGGACGTTCGCCTACGAACATCGCCTTGTTATGGGACCGGGGGATTGACAGACTACCGTCGAACCTATCTGGGCAAAGATCGACGACAATAGACGTTCGAACTTGAAAACCCAATCATGTTTGTCTTTCCCCTAAATCCCCGCGAGCTCTTTGACGAACGAAGAATCCAGTTCTTGCGTTGGGGCATTCCGCGCTCCGTCATTGAACGGGTCGAGCGACGCGTGACGGATAACTGGCGTGAGGGTCCGGCTGGCTGGACCTATGAATGGTCGCAGGAAGCCACAGCGGCGGCGGCCGATAAACGCTGGTTATTGGCCTCGATGCTCTATGCTGCAGCACGATTTCCTGTGGTTTGTACGCCGCTTCGACACGAGGCGTTGCGCAAGCAGGTGGATTGTTTCATGCGCGCCTCGACCAGCTTCCCCGTACGTTTCGAACGGATCGCGGTCCGGGCTGCGGCCAATGGCACCGCACGTTTTCCGGTGCACGTGTACCGGCCGAAGCGAGAAGGCCATTATCCGCTGGTGTGCCTCACCGGCGGAGTTGATACAGGAAAAATGGAGTTGCATCGCTTAGCGCTTGCGTTGGCGCTATACGGACGCTTTACCGTGGTGGCAATGGACATGCCGGGAACGGGCGAGACCGACTTACCGTTGCAATCGGACTGCGACGCCGTGTATCACACCGTATTGTCTCAACTCGGCGGGACCGCAAGAAAGGCTATTGTCGGCGTAAGCTTCGGCGGTCATTGGGCGGCAAAGCTGGCTTTACGAGGCGATGTAGATGCTGCCATCAATTGGGGAGGCCCAATCGGCGCAGCTCGGATGGATGCGAGTCACGCGTCGCGCTTACCGAACGGTATGACCGGTATCATCGCGAATGCCACGCGCTTGCCGGGTATGCCGGATATTGCAGGCACAGAACGGCTCCTGCAGATGTTCTCGCTCAAGAACCAGGGGTTGCTCGATCGTACCGATTGTGCGCCGTTATTGGCCGTGAACGGAGACTGTGATCCGTATATCCCGTCCGGCGACGTACAAGTGTTCAGCCGTTACCCATCCGCACAAGTGTGGCTACTGCGAGGATTGGGGCATTGCGCAGCAGAAGCATCAATCCGTGTGGTTCCGGGAATGCTCGCTTGGTTGCGCCTGGCTATGCACGGCGATAGTGTTTCGAGCCGCTTTGCATCGAAGCTCGCTCAATGTATTTTGCCGCCCCGCGTGCGCGGGACAACTATCCACGCTGGATGAGCTTGCCGTGAATTCCAAATGTCTGTTTCGTGGCGAGCGGGATATCACTTACAGGTCGAACTCAGCCATGCGCAACAGGCAAGGTTCGACCATGGCAATTGCTGTCGACTTCGCTATTGCCCCGTGCGTTTGTACGACTCGAGTTCAGCCGTAGAGCGTTCGCTACGCGTACCGTTGCTGCTGTATATCTCCTCGACAGACTTCACCCAGCGACCTACTTCGGGCACATACCAGAAGGCCTTGTAGGTGTGGCCAGCCGTTGTCTCCGGTATGCTCCGCTGCGTTTGCGTGACGAGTGTACTCGCGTCCGGCGCGGCTTGGGCCGTCTGCACGACTGTATTCGACGGAGCCACTTGGGCACGCCAATCGCCTTCGGCTTCGATCTTCAATGCATGGAATTTGCCGGCCGGCACTTGCACGTCTTCATAGCCGATGATCTTGTATTTCGTCGTCCACGTCGCCGAGCTGATCTTCGCGTTCGGATGGGGTTCCGTAAATTGAACCACCCAGCTCTTGCCTATCTCGAGCGGAAAGGCAAGTGGCCGGTTGACGACAACGTCGGTACCGTTCAATTCGCGTATGCGGCTCCAATCTGAACCAGCGATGATCTCGTTGCCGCTTTGCATGGAGCCGGCCTGCTTTGCAAAAAAATATACGTGCGAGTCCGTCACGCGTTGCACGGCAACCTCGTCATGGGTCTGGTGCCATCCCGATGCGCCTCTTTCCTCCGTATTGACATACGTCCAGGAATCGCCCTCTCTCAACGTCGGCGCGGCAATCGACTGCGCCATTGCCATAATCGGCATGCCGTAGGCTAGCAGCAATGCTGCGATCATTTTCGTTTTCATTGGATCGTTCCCTTGAGTCTGGCGATCGCAATTTTACAGGTTTCTTGCGAATGTCCGAACAGGTTTAACTGATGAGTTGCTGGTCGGCCGGAAGGTCAGAATCTTTCGGGACAAGCAAAAATAATCCGCGAACCGCACCCCGCGCTCGCCAATGAGCCGTGAAGCAGCCTTATGCTGCATACTCGAGTCCACGACATCCTAAGCCCCCAGGACATGGTTGCAGACCTCGCACACTCCTGGCTGAAGTTCAGCGCCTCTGTAGCCACTGCAAAGGCCGCCGGCCGGCCGCTCGTCGCGCTGGAGTCGACCATCATCGCTCACGGCATGCCCTACCCGGAGAACGTTCGCACCGCGCGCGAAGTGGAAGCGTTGATCCGTGACTTGGGCGCCGAGCCCGCGACGATTGCGCTGATCGGTGGGCGAATCCGCATCGGTCTTTCCGACGACGAGTTGGAGCTGCTCGCCAGTTCGGATCAGGTACACAAAGTCAGCCGCCGCGACCTGCCGGCCGTGCTGGCCAGCGGCGGTCTCGGCGCCACGACGGTGGCTGGCACGATGATATGTGCCGCCTTGGCCGGCATCGAGGTCTTCGTCACCGGGGGCATGGGCGGCGTGCATCGGGGCGCGCAGGAAACCTTTGACATCTCCGCGGATCTTCAAGAGTTGGCAAAGACCTCGGTGGCGGTGGTCTGTGCCGGGGCGAAGTCCATCCTGGATATCGGGCTCACATTGGAATATCTGGAAACGCACGGTGTACCGGTGCTCAGTTGCGAGCAGGACAATTTCGCTGCGTTTTATACGCGAGACAGCGGCTATCGCGCGGATTTCAGGCTGGACGACGCAACGGATCAGGCACGCTTCATCCGCACCAAGTGGGACCTGGGCCTCGTGGGCGGCGTGGTGTTGAGCACGCCGGTGCCGGAAGCGGCGGCGATGCCGTCCGAAGAAATCGACGCGCTGACTCGGCAGGCGCTAGCCGAGGCCAAGGCGCAAGGCGTCACCGGCAAGGCCATCACTCCTTTCCTGCTGGCCCGCATCAAGGCGCTGACAGGTGGTCGAAGCCTGGCGACGAACATCGCACTCGTAAAGCACAATGCCGAAGTAGGAGCAAGGCTGGCGCTCGCATTGGCTAACGCCGGGCACGGTGCAGGTGCGGCGTAGGCACGCGAGCGCGAGATCTAGAAAAAGCGCCGGCTCACCTTCCAAGTGTGTAGAACTCGTCGTTCGGTCGCATGCTGGTAACGTTGGCCATCCGATTCGATAGGCCAAAAAACGATGCGATGGCAGCGATGTCCCAAGCGTCCTCATCGGTAAAGCCGTGTCCGCGAAGCACCTCGAAGTCGCTGTCGTTCACCGCGTACGCGGCGTTCGAAACCTTCATCGCGAAATCGAGCATGGCTTTCTGCCGCTCGCTAATGTCCGCCTTCCGGTAATTGACGGCAACCTGATCAGCGATCAACGGGTTCTTGGCTCGAACCCGCAAAATGGCACCATGCGCGATGACGCAGTACTGGCATTGGTTGGCGTTGCTCGTGGCCACGACGATCATCTCTCGCTCGGCTTTCGTGAGGTTGCCCGGCTTGTCCATCAATGCATCGTGGTAGGCGAAGAAAGCCCGGAACTCGTCGGAACGATGGGCCAGCGCGAGAAAGACATTTGGAATGAAACCCGCCTTCTCCTGCACGGCATCGATCCGTTGCCTGATGTCATCGGGCAGGCTCGCGAGGTCTGGAACCGGAAAGCGGCTGATATTCGAGGAGTCGGTGTCGATCATGGTTTCTCCTTGGGAAGTTTGGCAGCGTGTTCCCATGATACGTTCGCACGAATGCGAGCGACGATCTCTTCAGGCAGTCCGCTCCTGTACGAGTTAACTAGCTGCTTCGCGAAATCACTGCTTTGGAGAACAGAATAATTCGTGAAGCGTCCGCCTCGCCGCGCGGTCGCAAGCCCGGCGCCCGCGACAAGGCGCCATCGCAAGTGCTTGATTGTGTCGACATGCTCCGGTAAAAAATTAAGAGCATCCCGCCGCAACGATTCCAGCTGCAGCGATTCAACCTTCTGGGGAATGACATGGCAACGCCGATCGAATTCACGAACCGCCGCCACGCCGTCGCGGCGGCACGCGTCGCGTTCGAAGCGAATGTTGAAGGCAAGCCGGTATGGTGCAGCGTGTCCATGGACGCGCTCAACCATCACTTCGGCAACACGGGGACTTCCGCACACGATCTGATCCTGTCCTTCGAGGCGCATCGCCCAAGAATCGAGGCTGCTGCACGAAGAGCCCTCGAAAAGAACGGCGGGCAGTCCGTCGAACTGGAAACCCGCGATCTCGACTGACGGTAAGCGTCGAAAACAACGAGGTCGTTCACCGGCATGGAATCCAGGATGTCCCCCAGCTAGCGGCTACTCGATTTACGGTCCCCGAGTCGCGTCATTGATCGGCAGAGTCAGCCTGCTGGCCATTCTTGCGCGGTAGAAGATCGACTTCTACATCTGCGTCGATCTGACTCAGTTCCGATCCACGACAAGGGCCGGATAATCATGCTTTGCGATTGTCTCAATCGAACTGCTTGGGGAAAACGCATGGCTAAGGCTTTTCCACTACACCCGCTACATCCGGAGCGAATCTGCTGGGGCTGTGACCACTACTGCCCGGCCAGCGACATGCGCTGCGGCAACGGGCAGAGCCGCACACAGCATCCGGCCGAATTGCTCGGCGACGACTGGTACGAACAGGGTGACTGGGGGCTCGAGGTGAGCCCGGGTGATAAATGTGTCAGGCCCAACAGTGCCGGCACCGGCCAGGAGACTAACGTCACTTCAGTTTGACGGGCGTGGGCGGACATGTTCGTTCCTCATTGCGCCGCTACCAGACCTTACACACACAAGAAACCTTGATTGCGGAATCCTTCAAAAAGTCCAGCGACTGTGATTTACCGCACATTTCCGCCTGGCTGACGAGTCGCCGATCACCTATCACATTCAGTGTGCCGCAAAAGGCCGTCCCGTCCAACACAAGTGTCGAAATGGATTGCTATGGCGGCTACTCTCGATGTCCACGATGTTCTCCTGAACTTCGACCCCGCAGATCCTCACCCGCGGTTCAAGGCCACCTGCCTCGAGGAACCGTTATCCGTTGTACGGGCCGGGTAATAGAGCGTGCGACATCGGCGACGCCATATAGAAAGTCATGGAAAGCGTTCCTGGACTGCCATGGTATGCGATCCGAAACGGGTCCGATCCTGAGATTCAGAACACGAACGACAACATGACCGAAGCGGGCGAACAAGCGTCTCAGATCTACGCGAAGTACGGCGGGCTGGTCACCGCCGCGAGGGTAATTGCCACTTGGGGCAGTGATTACTTCCGCCGTGAAAACGGATTGAAGCGGGGCTCCTTGGGGGCGTTCAGCCCTTTACAACTTTGTGCAGAGGTATGAGATGAGCGAGCGTAAGCATGGGCTTCTTGGCAAAGCAAACCCGCAGTTTCCAGTGGGACTGAAGGATTGGAAGACATACATGAAACCGGGAATGGAACTTCCTTCCCCTCCGGATGTTGTGAACGACTATAGCAAGGTCGCCGGCTGGCCGATGGATGGCAACGACAAGTATGGAGACTGCACGATGGCCGCCGCGGCCCACTCAATCCAGCTCTGGAACGCGGTGACCGACCGAAGTGATCCGGAGCCAACCGAGCTTTCGGTTGTAGGCGAATACCTCAAACTGACCCATGGCGCGGATTCGGGATTGATCGAATCAACCGTGCTTAAGACTTGGCGAAGCACAGGGCTGTGGGGAAACAAGATCGTTGGGTACGCCCCGGTCAACGTTCATGACCTGAATCAGCTAAAGCAGGCCATATATGTGTATGGCCTTGCGTATGTCGGGATTCAGATGCCCCAAAACGCGCAAACCCAGTTTGACGATGGAAAGCCTTGGTCGCTCGAAGAAGGGTGGCAGTCGCAACCAATCGTCGGGGGCCACGCCATCACAATCGTTGGCTACGACGCGCAGTACCTTCATGTCGTCACCTGGGACGCCGTGCAATCGATGGCATACGACTGGTGGCAAACCTATGGCGATGAAGCGTGGGCAATCCTGCCCCAGGAGTTCAAGGAGGCAGGCGGATACAATAACCTGAATCTCGTGCAGCTCGCCGCGGATCTCCACAGCGTCTAAAGGCGACCACTTGGCGTGTCTCCGTGTTCCAGAGCACGCCAACTTCCACCATCAACGTCGGATGCAACAGGCGCCGGAGCCAAGCAGAGGAATCCAGATGCGCTGTTTGGGTTCGTGTTGACAGACTGGTTATGCAGCACTCGCCTCGATGATCAACCCCATTTCAATGGTGTCGTGGTACTGCCCGCCGAGAAATAGCCCCATTGACTTGCGACCCTCCAACTTGAACCCGGCCGACGTGTAGAGGGCAATGGCCGCCGTGTTGTCAGCGCGGACCTCAAGATCGACGCGCTTCACCCCAATTGAGCGGGCGTGCTCGAGAGTTCGAGAAAGCAAACGCGTGCCTATCCCTTTGCCGCGATACGCGGCCAATACCCCCATTCCGAGGCCAGCCCGATGCGACAAGGCGCCTGCCCAATGTGGAATGGCGTCGCACCAACCGACGATGCGTCCCCCATGCAACGCGACGTATTGCGGCAAGTTGCCTTGGATGTTTGCGCGGACAAACTCCGCAACTCGTTCGAGTGGAGGGGCTTGTGTTTGGCCTAGGTGCATCTGCTCGCGCGCCACAGCGTCGAGGCAGGCGTGAAACCCAGCAATATGCTCTTCGGAGATTCGCTCAATGGCGGTGATCACAGAACGGCGGTGTCCGTTTAACGGTTGATATTGGTGACGAGATTTATACTCCCCAACCGATTGGCATGTAAAGGCATTGCCATGACAAGTTGCCCAAAGCAGTGATCAAGCTACCTCAACAGTCTGATGCCCATTCATTCAAGTGCTGCGAGTATCGAAATACGCCAGGCCACGGCAATTGATGCGCGAGCTATCGCTGAAATCCATGTCGTGTCGTGGCAAGCCGCTTATGCAGGCATCATGCCTGCACAGTTCCTTGCGGGGCTGTCGATAGAAAAACGCGTGCTCGCGTGGCGCAATGCGCTCGCTGCGGGGAGGGTTCAGGTCGCGCTTGCCAGCGTAGACAAAGAACTCGCGGGCTGGACCGCATACGGCCAATGTCGGGATGCGGACAAAGATGCAATATGGGGAGAAATCGAAGCGATCTATCTGCACCCTTCGCGTTACGGGCAAGGGATCGGCACGTCGCTCATTGAGCACGCATGCTGCTCGCTCCGGGAAATGGGCTACACACAGGCATCGCTCTGGGTGCTAACCAACAACTGGCGAGCAAGAACGTTTTACGAGCGCACGGGTTTCGTCACGGATGAGCAATTGAAGACAGTCGAAATTGGTGGCTCGCTCCTCCACGAAATTCGTTATCGGCGGGGGCTTGCGAAGTAAGTCGTGTGATCGAGACATGCAATGCAAACACCGCGTTTGGTAAGATCAATACCGACAAAGACAATGTTCATGGACTATCCTTTCTGTACATATTGCGCCCATGTCCTTGCCAACCCCGACGCTGCATACCGCTCGCCTGCTATTGCGCCCTTTCACCGAAGCCGATACGGACGCCATCTTCGTGCTGCAAAGCAGCCCACGCGTGTTGCGCTACTGGGACGCTCCGCCCTGGAAAACGCGCGCGCAAGCGGAGCGCTTTATTGCGGTTTGTCGGCAGATTGAGCAGGAAGGCACCGGCGCGCGGCTGGCCATCGAGCGCGCCGCCGACGGTGGGTTCATCGGCTGGTGCTGTTTGATCAGATGGGATCCAGACTATCGCAGCGCGAAGGTGGGCTACTGCCTCGATGAAGCCGCATGGGGCCAAGGCTTCGCCACCGAAGCCGCAGCCGCGTTGTTGCAGTGGGCCTTCGACACGCTCGACCTGAACCGTGTCCAGGCCGAGACTGACACGCGCAACACGGCATCGAGCCGCGTGCTGGAGAAGCTCCGGTTCGTCCGCGAAGGCACGCTGCGAGAAGACTGCATTGTGGATGGCGAGATATCGGATTCCTGGGTGTATGGGCTTCTCAGGCGCGAATGGAAGCCATTGCAGTCAGGATCGGCGGCAGGCTGAATCGCTCGTGATGCGCTCGTAATGTTGCGGTCACACTGCGCATCGAGCCAGTTTCACTCATTCGACATCGGTGCCTGGATCGTCGACAATCGCGAATTCAGCCGCTGGCCTTTCTAATACGACGCTGCGCGGCAACGGCAGGCGGGCGATCCACCACAACAATTGGACTCGACTCCGACCTGTCGACTTCTTCCGGGCAGTCTCATGCATATGCTAGATCCTGCAGTGGCTATCGCCACGTCCGCACTCATGAGCACGGTGCTGCTGGTGCTGCTCGGCTCCCTCCTTCGATCTGGGATACCCGGCGTCCTCGAATGGCTTGCCGCCAATATCGCGATGGTCATCGCATTGCCGCTTATCCTGCTGCGGGGCAGGATTCCAGACACCCTATCCGTCGTAGCCGCGAACATGCTAATGGCACTGTCGGCCGTCACGTATTACGCCGGCTGCGCGCGTTTTTTAGGGCGCCCCACCCACTGGCCAGCGCTGATCGCATCACTTCTACCGCTTGGAATGGCGCTTGTCTACTGGCGTTACGCCGTCGACAGCATTCCCATTCGCGTACTCGTCACAACGCTGTTCAGTTCCGTGGTTTGCGTCGCGGTCGCGCTTCTGGTTCTCCGACACCGTCCATCCGGGCGGTCCGCTTATCCCTATTGGGTTACCGCTGTAATGGCATTCCTCTTTGCTCTATGCCAAGTCGCAAGAGGGATCTATTTCATGACGTTGGACGGCGCGTCGAGCTCGCTGATGTTCGCCTCCACAGGCAGCGTGATATTGCTGGTCGCGGGGGCGGCAATTTTGCCCACGCTGTCGATGTCCGCGATGATGATGGTGCATGAGGTACTTCTCGCCGATGCGCGCGAGGCAGCGAATCGGGACTTCCTCACTGGCGCGCTCTCGCGCAAGGGCTTTGAAGCCGTCGCACGTACACAGTTGGCCGAAGCCAGCCGACGGGATTTGCCGGTCGCGCTCCTGATCGTCGACCTCGACCATTTCAAATCCATCAACGATACGCTCGGTCATGCTGGCGGCGACGCCGTGCTGCGAGAATTTGTCCGCGTGACTCAAATGCAACTGAGGCGTAGCGACGTGCTCGGACGCATGGGCGGTGAGGAATTTGCCGTGCTACTGCCGGCAACGGAGCTAGACGACGCGCGACATTTCGCGGAGCGGCTGCGCAACGCAGTGATCGCACAGCCCGTGACAACCGTTGCCGGGCCGTGCACATACCGCATCAGCGGCGGCTTGGCCGCTTGGCGGTCGGGCGAAACCCTGGACCACCTGAGCACGAGAGCGGACATGGCGCTATACGAGGCCAAGCGTTCAGGACGCAACAGGGTGTGCGTTCACGAGGCGACACCGAGCGCATATGCCTTGCCGCCACAAGGCAGTCTCGAACGGGCTTCGGTTTCGTAAGCACCCGGACGCCGTACAGCTATCCGGGATCGGAACGATATGAATCAGTTACCGCTGGCATTGGCCCCCCGAGACCGATAGCGCAGCAAATGATCGGTACCAGATTCAGCCAACCAGACCTCCCCCGGTCGCCCCATCATCTGGCGTACGTTCCCGTGTGGCCGAGGCAGCGTAACCACATCGAACCGCTCGGATCGAGGATCGAAGCGCACTAGCGCGTTGGCGCTCCATTCACTGAGCCAGACGATGTCCCGGTCGTCGACGAAGATCGCGTACGCATGCGGATCCCGCCCAGGCAACGGCCATTCACGCCATTGATGCGTTGCCGGGTCGAACACGCCGACCTTTCCTGCGTTCCACTCGCTGACCCAGACGCGTCCTTTCGAATCGGACCATACTCGGCGTGCGCCCTGATTTGGCGTCGGCGGCTCGATCACCTGCGCTGCGCCGCTCGCGGGATCGATGCGGCCGAGATAGCTGCCAGCCAGTGACGCGAAGTACAAGCTGCCGTCAGGGGTGACACAGATGCCATACGGCCCCGCCCCACGCGGCGCATCGAACACGCGCATATGGCCGCTCGCCGGGTCGAGCTCGCCGTAGATTCCGCTTTGCCCCGTAAACCACAGGTGCCCTCGCTTGTCGAAAACCGCTGTGTTCAGATTGGCGTTTGGCCGGTCCTTCGGCAACGGGAAACGCGTAACCGCGAGCGTCCTTGGGTCGACACGCACAATCGCGTTCAGGCCTCCGTCCGTGATCCATGCCGCCTGATCGGGACCGGTGATCACGCCATGCGGCGCGGCCCCCTCGCCGAGCAGGACCCTGTCGGTCTTGCCGCCACGCGGGTCCAACCGTCCAACGACACCTTTTGCCTGGGCGGTGTACCACACGGTGCCGTCGGGCGCCGGCGCGACATCATGCGGCGCGCTGCCGGAGGGAACGGCGAACGTGTCGAACGACTGAGACGTAGATTGAGGCTGAGGCTGCGACTGCGACTGCGCTTGCGCCAAACCAATGGTGGCTATGGCGCTCACCAGCGCGAGTGCAAAGACCCGGGCAAACCCAGATCCAAGCATCCCGTGCACCGTCGCTGCAACCGCTCCCTTCGCGATGTGAAGCATGTCCGTCCCCATGTCCCATGGATGGGCTCAAAACGCGCAAGCAGCTTCATTGTGCGCTTATCCATGGGGCGGTATATCGCGAGCATTACCGCTCGTCGGGGAATGTGTCACCGAACATCGGATGACCTCCAGCGGATTCGCTGCGCGTCGCTTCGTCCTGCAGCACGTCCCAGTGCTCGACGAGCTTTCCGTCCTCGATGCGCAAGATGTCCAGCGCGATCATGGCGGCGGGATTTGCCGAACTGGTGTACCGACTGTGCACCCAGACGAAGTCGTCTTTGGCAATCGCCATATCGTATTCGAAGCGAATGTCCGCAAGCTCACGGACGAGACCGAAAAGCCCTTCCCGCCCGGCCGGAACGTGGCGGCTGTGCTGGACGTAGGATTCGGACCAGAACTGCGCCGCCCTGGCGTAGTCCTTCTTGTTGAACAACGTGTCCAATGCTTCGAGAACGAATGCGGTGTTCTTCTCTTCAAGGGTTGCAGTCATGACATGAACTCCGGTGATGGCTGGCGTCGTGTAGCGGCCGTTATTCGATGGGAATCGGGTTGTCGAGGATGAGCTGGTTGAACTGCTCGACAAACGCGTGCTCGTTGGGCCCCGCGTTGTCGCGCAGGGGTCTGGCCGCCTCGACGACAACCTCGGTGGTTGCCGTTTCCAGGAGCGTCATCGTTTCGGCGATAAACGCGTCGAGCGGCATGGCGCGCGGGTCGCCGCTTTTGTGAACGAGATCCGTGTCGACCCAGGGCGGCGCGATTTCGAGCACTCGGACGCTCGTATTGCGCAACACGAAGCGTTGCGACAGCGTGTACGAGTGAATCGCGGCTTTGGTAGCGGAGTACAACGCGGTCGCCGCAAGCGGCACGTACGCGAGTACCGAACTGTTGTTGATGAGGTACGACTCGGGCTGCTGCTTCAGATGCTCGACGAAGGCCGCGCTGACGCGTACCGGGCCAAGCAGGTTCGTGTTGACGAGATGGGCGGCTTGATCGTCGTCGAGTGGCCCACCGGCGTCGTCGAACGGCATGATGCCGGCGTTGTTGATCACGGCGTTCAATGTCGGATAGCGTTCGATCAATTGCGCGGCGACCTCGCGAATCTGCGCAGCGTCGCCGATCTCGAGCTCCACGGTATCGATGCCGGGATTCGCCTTCGCGATCTCATCAAGCAACGCCCTGCGCCGCCCCGCGATGATGACCTTGTTGCCGCGCTTGTTGAGGGCCTCTGCAAGTGCGCGACCGATGCCCGACGTACCACCCGTGATGAACACGGTATTTCCGCTGAGTTTCATGATAAGAACTCCTGATCAATATGGATTGGATGAAGGCTCGATATCCGGGACTTATCAGGCCGTCGCGTATCGCGGTGCAGGAACATCGCTCGACAGGTGCGTCGACATCGTGCGCCGAGCGGCTTCATAGGCTTCCCACTCTTCGCCCGCGTGCAATGACGGAATCGTCACGAGTTCGCGACGGTCGAAGCCGATCAACGCCGCGTCGACCATGTCAGCGGCGGACATGACGATTTCCTTAGGCAAATGCTCGATCGGGAGACCCCCGGTCTGCCAGAAATCGGTAGCCGTTGCACCGGGCAATACGGCTTGCACCTGCACGCCCTTGTCGGCGAGCTCGTGGTGCAGTGACTGGCTGAAGGCGAGCACAAAGGCCTTGCTGCCGCCGTAGACGCCGTTGAGTGTCTCCGGCGAGATCGCGACGATGGACGATATATTGATGACCGCCCCCTTGCCGCGCGCCACGAAGCCCGGGACTGCCGCATACGTCAGGCGGGTGAGCGCGGTAACGTTCAGGTCGATCAAGCGCGTCATCGCGTCGACGTCGCTGTCGAGCAGCGGCGTATGCGTCCCCACGCCCGCGTTGTTGACCAGCAGCGTGATGCTTGCGTCCTGTTTCAATTTCGTTTCGACGCCGGCAAGTGCCGCGCGGTCGTTGAGGTCCGCGTCGACGATTTCGACGCTCCGGCGCGTCTCGTTCGTAATGCGGTCGGCAAGGGAGATCAACCGGTCGCGATTGCGTGCGACCAGAATCAGGTCGTAGCCGCGGCGTGCCAGCCGGTCGGCGTAGATCGCGCCGATACCCGACGATGCGCCGGTAATAAGGGCCGTACCTTGATGTGCTTGTGCCATGATGTCGCTCCGTTTCGAAGGTCGTTGATGAATGCGTGAGTCCATTCTGGCTTCACTTTGGCGCGACGGAAATGACGTATATGGGTATGATTCAGGACATGGCTCGATGGCCTTGCTCGGAGAACGGACATGCACCGGATCGGCTTTCTGCTCAGCGATGGTTTTCAGATCATGGCGCTCGCACCGCAGTCCGTGTTCGAGTACGCGAACATGACGGCCGGCGAGGCGTTCTATACGCTGGAGAATTTTTCGGTAGCCGGCGGCGAGGTGCGCTCATCGCTCGGCGTGGCGGTGGGCACGCGGTCGCTGCGTGGAAAGATCGACGTGGACACTTGGATCGTCGCCGGGGTCAATGATCCGCTCAGTTCGCCACCGCCTGAAAAGATCCTTGCTTTCTTGCGCAAGGGGGGCAGTCGCGCGAGACGCATCGCCGGGATCTGCACTGGCGCATTCGTGCTCGCGGAAGCGGGCTTGCTGGCCGAACGGCGCGCTACGACGCATTGGGCGTATGGCCGCGAAATGCAGAAGCGCTTTCCCGACATCCGCGTCGAAGAAGACCGCATTTATATCGTCGACGGTCCGGTCTGGACGTCCGCTGGCATGACAGCGGGCCTCGATCTGGCGCTCGCGATGGTGGAAAAGGATCTGGGAGCGGAAATCGCCCGTTCAGTGGCGCACAAGCTGGTCATGCATCAGCGCCGGGCGGGCGGCCAGTCGCAACACTCCGAAATGCTGGACCTCGCCCCGAAGTCAGATCGCATCCAGAATGCGCTGAACTATGCGCGCCAGAATCTGAGCCGCTCGCTGACGGTCGAGGAGTTGGCCGAAACCGTTCACCTGAGTCCACGCCAGTTCAGCCGCGTGTTCACGCTCGAAACGGGACAGTCTCCGGCCAAAGCCATCGAAAAATTACGATTGGAGGCGGCGCGGCTGATGATCGAACAGAGCCGGCATCCGCTTGATGTCATCGCTAGAGAAACGGGCTTTCGCGATCGCCGACACCTGCGCGAAGCCTTCGTGCGCGGGTTTGGCCTTCCGCCCCAGGCGGTACGGCGCGACGCGCGTATGGATTAGACTTTCGGCGACTTGCGTTTTGACTAGCATCTCTCGACTCCCCCCATTGCCCCTCTCATGAACCGCGCTCGCTCCTTCTTCGAAGAACTCAACGCTCACTATCTGCAGCTTCTTCGAGCGGAAGGCGACCTCTACTGGTTGACCCATACCGGCCGCACATGACGCTTGCATTATGCTCCATCGTCTAGAATCAGCTTACATGCAGCGCTTGCGATCAGCACAATCGCAGCAGTGTGACGGTCGAGCCTGCATGCCCTAATCCCGATTCTAGGTGTTCGTAAGGGGAATCAGCATGGCGACGTATGTGGTTCTTGCGAAATTCACTGACCAGGGTATCCGCGCCGTAAAAAACAGTGCGCAGCGGGCTACCCAGGCAGCGGAGATGGCCAAATCTTTCGGCTGTGAAATGAAGGAAGTTTACTGGACATTGGGTGGCTATGACATCGTCACGATAGTGGAGGCTTCGGACGAGCAAAGTTTCATGTCATTTGGTCTCGCGCTCGGGTCCGAAGGGAACATCCGTACGGAGACACTCCGTGCATTCAGGAAAGATGAATTTGCCGCTCTTCTCGGCAAACTTCAATAAAAGTAGGCAACCCATCACCTTTACCCTCTCGGGCGCGACATAGCAGTTCAATTCGATCCAAACGTTGCGCCCCTCGCCTCGGGCTGCACTTCCGTTACACCTTCCGATCGATCGAGGCGGGGGAACCCCAATGTGCAAAATTTAGAGCAGACGTCGAACATCTAGGCGAGCAGCAGCAAGGCATCCGCGAGCGACAGCACGGTTGTGCGCGAATCGAACGCGGTAGAGAACAGATGTTCGTGTACCACCTGATCCGGGTCGTAGCAGCAATCCTTGACCGTGTACAAGCGGAAGTCCGCGTCGCTGGCATACGCAACCGACGACAGCACGACACCGGTCGACGCAATGCCGACCATAATCAGCGAATCGACACCTTGTGCGGTAAGTCGTGCCTCGAGATCGGTGCCAAAGAACACACTGGCGCGATGCGCGATGATCAGCGGTTCATTGGCCTGCTGGCCTAACTCCGGCGAGACTCGATCTTCGACGAAGAGACCAAGTTGCTTGATTCCCTGCCCATTTTTGTTCAATGGGCTGACTTCCAGATAGCCGGGACTGAATCGGAGGTTGGCGAAATAGACGCGAACACCTTTGGCCCGCGCTGCGTCGCATAGTTTGCGCGTATTGGCGAGCAGGGTCGGCGCGACCGATGGAAAGAGTCCGAGAATATCGGTCTGATAATGCATGACGACAAGCGCCGTTTGCGCCGGCTCGATTGCCTCCATTCACACTTCCCCTTTAGGTCGACACGCAGTTCATATTCACGGCCTGAGAACGTCGAACGCAGCGAAACACGCTATTGCCCAAACGACGCTTCCCTGCCGCGAAATAATACTTCATGCGACGCGCCTAGCCTCCCCCCGCCAGCATCATCGTACCGGGCGCAAGAAGATAGAAACCCACCCCGATGATGATCAAGTAGGCGAGCAGGATAAACGTCCATCCCATGTTGTGACGAATCACCTCGCCTTCGTTGCGCACAAAGCGGCTCGTCGAGACGCCCACGCTCGCCGTTTGCGGCGCGACGGGCTTTCCTACCTCGGCACCTACCGAATTGAGCGTCGGCAACAGCAGAGTCGGGAAGCCGAGCAGTCGCCCGACCGTGACCTGGAAAAAGCCGAACATGGCATTGGTCGACGTATTGCTGCCGGAAAGGGCGACACCGATCCAGCCGAGAATCGGCGCGACGATGACGAAGGCGACCCCGATCTTCGAGAATCCCTCGGCGAGCGAAGCCGCCATGCCCGAGAAATTGAAGACGTACGCGAGGCCGAAGATGAAGATCCCGACGAGGAAGGCGCCCCACATCTGATGCCAGGTGCGACGGAAAGCCTCGGCGTACTGCGCGGGTTTCATGCCGATCACGAGCACGGTGATGAGCCAGGAGACGAAGATCGCCGTGCCGCCGATGAAAGGCGCGAAGGAAAAGACGGCGCTCACTTCAGAGCCTTTGTGAATCGACGATCCGGCCGCTACCGCCAGCTTGAGCCAGGCTATCTTCGGCAGCGGCGACCATGGGCCGGTCCACAGCACGACCACGACGATCAGCACGATAAAGGGCAGCCAGGCGCGAATGACCTCCGCCCTTGAAAGCCCGTGCGACGCGTTACCGACTTGGGCGGCTTCCTCGATCGGTGCACCGCCATAGCCCAGCATGCGTTTAGGTCGCCAGAATTTCAGCAGTACGAGCAGTGCGGCAAAGCAAACGATAGAGCCGGTGACATCCGGCAGATACGGGCCGAGGTACACGGCAACCGGATATTGTCCGACGATGTAGCCGAGCGAGCCGACCACCGCTAGGGGCCATCCGTCCTTGAGTCCGGCTCGCCCCGATACCAGATAGATCAATACCCAGGGCGGGAGTAGCGCCAGCACCGCCACGACATGCGCGACCGAGGCGGAAAGCGCGAGTACCGGCAGACCCGTCACAGCCGCCAGCGCGATGATCGGCACGCCTAGCGCCCCATAGGAAACGGGTGCGTTATTGGCGATCGCCGCCACGCGAATCGCGTCGAGATCGGGGATGCCGAGCGCGATGAGGATCGGCGCCACGAACGCCCACGGATAGCCGAATCCGACGAGCCCTTCGAGCAACGCGCCGAAAGCCCAGGCGAACATGATCGTCTGCACCCTGACGTCGGCGGTGCCCTGAGCGGTGAGCCACCGCCGAAATTGATCGAACACGCCGGTGAGCGTCAGCGAATTGAATAGCATCACCCCCCAGAATGTAATCCAGTCGACCGCCCAGATGCCCGTCAGCGAGCCATACAGAAAAGCCCGTATTCCGGTGCCTACCGGCATGGTCCAGACGACGGCCGCAAGGATGAAGGTGACGATTGCCCCGATCAGCACGGAGAGCCAAGCGGAAAGCTTGAAGACGGCGAGGAGGACGAGGAGAACGACCACCGGCAAAAGCGCCAGCAACCAGGAAGCGAAGAGGTTGCCTGTGGGATTGAGGACCTGCTGGAACATGATCGGACTCCCTCTGATTATTCAACGCGAGGAGCACATCATCACACTGTGATGTATCTTTCAGTATAGGAGAAAAAATCTCGCCAAGGCCGCGTTCGCGAGCGAGCTTTGTTACCGAAACGCCTGACTCGAGTGCTGGCCAAACGTGACCATCATTCCAGGCTGATCGAATCCAGCCGCGGGAACGAACAGCTTGTGCTGAAAGCTTAAGCTCAAAACCGATCAACTCGAAACGGAGAAGGATCGACAACGGTCTCTTCCCCCGTGATCATCTCGGCCACCAATCGCCCTGTCACGGCACCCAGCGTCAATCCATGATGCGCATGTCCGAATGCAAACCACAAACCCTGGTGACGCATTGCCGGACCGATAATCGGAAGCATGTCGGGCGTACACGGACGCCGCCCCATCCAGGGCTCGCTATCGAGCCGCGCGCCGAGCGGAAAGAGCTGCCGAGCAATGGGTTCGACGGCATTCAATTGCACGGGCGTCTTGGGCGCATCGCAATGTGCGAGCTCGACGCCCGTTGTGAGCCGAATACCGCGAGCCATAGGTGCAATCAAGTAGCCCTTTTCGGCGTCGAGCACCGGGTGGTTCAAGCGTGCTTGCGATTTCGCCTCGTAGTGCATGTGATAGCCCCGCTTGACGGCGAGCGGTAGTCGATATCCCAGCCGCGAAGTGAGCCGATCCGACCACGGTCCCATCGCGACGACAACCGTGGCCGCTTCTATCCGCCCTTCTTGTGTCTCGACGCTCCACCCCTGCTGCAGTTTGGTCGCATCGCCGACGAAAATCCGTCCGCCAAGTCGTTCGAAGTACCCGGCATACGCGGTAACGAGCGCCCCTGGATCGCTCACCGACTCCGCTCCGCTATACCGCACTGCCCCAAGCAACGATGGCTCGAGATCCGGTTCGGCCGCCCGCAAACGCTCGTGATCGAGCGCATCGAATTCGACACCGAACTCCCGGCGCCATTGCTCGGCGAGTCTCACCGCCTCGTCCAGCTTGGGGCCGGTTCTATAGACCCTGATCCAGCCGCTCGCGCGCAATAGATTGCTCGCATTGGCTGCGAGCGCCAACGCCCGATGTTCGGTCACGCAGTGTTCGATCAACGTCGCATAGGAACGCGCAATAGCAGCGTGCCGCGCGGGGTGCGAATTGCGCCAGTATTTCCATAGAAACGGGGCAAGCTCGAGCATCGCATTCGCGTGATAGCGAACGTCGAGCGACGTATTGCGCGCGTAGCGCAACAACTCTCCGAAGCCGCGTGGGAAAGCATAGGGATAGACGCCTTCGCGTTGAATCAGCCCGGCATTGCCGAAGGACGTTTCATTGCCCGGCGCCTTCAAATCCACCAGCGCAACTGCCCGACCCCGTCGCTGCAAATGGCTCGCGACACACACACCGACAATGCCACCACCAAGCACGATAACGTCGAATTTCATTGCCTCTATGCCCCGTATTGCGCCGGCACCGGCGTCGACGCTCATTATGCCCCCACCCGGGATGCACGTAGCATGCCTACACGACCAAACACCCCTGTGTCGCAGCAACGGTCACCGTCGCTTCCATCCCCGCTGTAAACCGGAGATAGTCGGCTTCCATGCCATCGGAAAAGATCACGCCGTTTTCGGGCATGCGCGAGCGTAGCCGCAGGGGTTGCCCTGCGCTGACCTTGCCAAATATCAGCTCCGTCTTCGAGGCGCGGCTTGGAAAAGGCTCTCGTACCGCGAACGTCAGTTGGCCACTGTCCCACGGCTGAGCCTCGTATTTGAAATCCTCATCCCTCCCCTGCATGGCACACACCACACCGATCGAACCCGTCACCACGCTCTTGAGCCAAGCCGTCGACCCAAGCCCCGTGGAGACGATGATGCCGGACGACGACTGAGATTCGCGCCGCTCACCGAGCTCGATATCGTAGAGCGCCGAGGAATGCGTCCGCGGCCCGATGAACAGATCGTTCACGGCACGCAGCACCTGCCCATCCGACAGCCGGGCTTCCGCCATCGTGACCGCTTTCGTCGGTCGGCGATCTTGCGCGACGTCTGCGAGCACCGCCCCAAGCGCTTCAGGCTCGAACGGCAACAGAACGCCGTCCCACCTGCGGGGCTCCGGGTTCAGACCGATCAGCGGCTGGCCGTCGAGGTATTTCATCGAGTTCGCGACCAGTCCGTCCTGTCCCAACGCCACGACGATGTCATCGGGCGCAAAGATGAAATTCGGCAGGTAACCGCGATCGACCATCTGGTAGCGCCCCCAGCCTTGAAGGGCGCGCACGGCGAGTTCCAGGCTGCTTGCGTAAGCAGCGTTTTCGGCGAGGTAGTCGGAGAAATCGGCTCCAAGGTGCTCGATGTAGAACTTCGCCTGGGCCAACGTGTGATGCCGGCTGATCAGTTCCTCGAGTCGCGTGCGGCGCGTGATCAGCACGACCTTGCGAGCGTCGGCACTCATGATGCCGTCCTCCCCCCTGCACTCATGAGGCCCTGCAGCAGGTCAGGCGACACATTCAATTGACCGATGCGCTCCGCCCGCTCCGCGATGCCGCCAAAGGCTTGGGCGATCAGCTGCCCCGGCTGCATGCCGGCCGCGGCCAAGGCGTTGACGATCCGCGGGTCGGCCTTCTCGAGCGCCTGCATCACGGCAGCGACTCTGTGCGCTTCAGCTTCGGCGAGGGTACGGCTGTTGTGCGCCTGCCCGGCCACGAACGCCTTACGCTTCTCCTCGAGCTCGATATCGCTCGCCATCTGCTCATCACGCAGCTCGTTTTCCTTGCGCATCAAGGTGGCCTTGGCCTCCATCTGCGTCTCGCGGATCTGCCGCTTCTTCTGCTCGACCGCGATATCCGTGTCCAGCTCGTTCTGGCGAATGGCGCGCTCGTTCTCGACCGCCGACATGCGCCGCAGATAAACGGCATCGTCAGCCGCCTTGAGATTGGACTCGCGCGCTTCGGCCTCGAGCGCCCGGGCGATGTCCGGCGTCGGCTTCACCGCCATCACCGAGACGCCGAGTATCTCCAGGCCCAGCGCTGCCATTTCAGGCTGACTGGCCAGCTCGGCCTGCGCGGTACGCGCAATCGACGCCGAAGCGCGCAGCGCCTCCTTCAGCTCGAGCGCCTGCACAGTCTGTTGCACGATCACCTCGACCTGCATCGCCACGCGTTCCCCCAACCGCTTCGGGTCTTCCGAAACGTGCGTTCGGCCATCCTTCGCAAGCGAGAAATCCATCATGGCGGCCGTCCGGTGCGGATCGCTGATGCGATAGGTCACCTGCCCCTGCACGGTCACGCTCTGAAAATCCGCGGTGACCAGCTCCAGAATGAACGGACGATCCTGGCTAGCCACGGGAACCGCGACCAATGTCGTCGTGGGACCGTAATAGAAGAACGACAGGCCAGCTCCCTCGCGGACGACCTTGCCCGCACGGAACTGCATCAGGTGGACGGTCGGCTGAGACTTGATGAATCGAATCCCGAACATGATGGGCTCCTCTTTGAGTTTAAGTTGTACTGTACAACTTGTATGGGTTGCACAGTACAACCTAGAATGACGGTCGTCAAGTTTTTCTGATCCGCCATGACAGACCGATCGGCTCAGCCGGGGCGCCGCGCCCGTCGCAGCCCTGAATTTCCCCTTCCGTACACGACCGTCGATGTCGTGATCTTCACGGTGCTCGATCAGGCGCTGCAGGTTCTGCTCGTGCAGCGACCGGACGGTGCCGACGAGCCCTTCCCCGGCCGCTGGGCGTTGCCGGGCGGTTTTGTCGACGTGGCGCTCGACGCGAGCCTCGAGGATTGCGCGCGCCGAAAGCTGGTCGAGAAGACCGCCGTGGCGAGTCCCTACCTGGAGCAGTTGGGCAGCTGGGGCAGCGCGACGCGCGATCCGCGCGGATGGTCGGCGACCCACGTCTATTTCGCGCTGATCCCGGGTCAGGATGTCATGTTGGCCAAAGGCGCGAATGCCGCCAACGTGGCATGGTTCGACGTCGATGAAGTGACGCAGAAAAGCGGGCTCGCATTCGACCACGACGACATCCTGCAAACTGCGGTCGAGCGGCTGCGCAGCAAGGTCGAGTACACGTCGCTGCCGGCGTTTTTACTGTCGGAGCCCTTTACGCTGCCGCAGTTGCAGCGTATGTATGAGGTCGTGCTCGGGCGGCCGGTGGACAAAAGTGGCTTCCGTACGCGAATGCTCGCCGCAGGCTTCCTGAAGGAAGCAGGTTATGCCGCGGGGGAATCGAATCGACCTGCGATGGGCTATCGTCTTGCCGATCGGCACACGCCCGTCATATTTCCTCGGACTTTCAGTCCGCGCGCGCCAAACACCAATGAATGAGGCGTAAATCTTTGAGCACGATAGCTTTCGATTCCTCGGTTTTGTCGACGACACGTCTCAGACTCGAACCCCTTGTCGCGCGCCACGCACCAGCGATGTTTGCTGGGCTAAGCGACCCCGTTGGATATCGTTACATTCCACAAGAGCCACCTGCCACCGTAGAGGAGGTAGACGCCCGATACCGCAGGCTTGAAAGCCGCCGCTCTCCTGATGGCACCGAGGCTTGGTTGAACTGGGCACTAATCGGTCTCGACGGTAAAGCACACGGGTATGTTCAAGCGACGGTCAACCTGACTTCGAAGGAGGCTTGGATAGCCTACTTCGTATTTTCAGCCAGTCGCCAACAAGGCTACGCTAGCGAAGCTTTACGTAGGCTTCTGCCGGCGCTTCGCGACGCCTACGGCATAGCAAAATTCAATGCGGAGATCGACACCCGAAATGTTGCGTCGATTCGGCTGGTCGAGTCCCTCGGCTTCGTTTTCACGAGGCATGTGAAGAACGCGGACGAGTTCAAAGGCTCGATCAGCGATGAATATCACTATTCGCTCCCGCTGTCTCCGGGCGAGATCCATATCGAGTCGGATCGACTTTCCATTAAACCCTTCTCCGCAAGTGATGCCGACGCAACGTTTTCCTGCATCACGCTTTCACTTACTCGGTTTATGGCGTGGGAGCCGCCGCCGGACAGAGAAAGCTTCGATCGCATCTGGCAGGCGTGGTTACCGGCGATAGCCGAAGGGACGGACTTCGTATTCGCGGTCCGTCAGCGTGATAGCGGGGTGTTCCTTGGATTGGCCGGACTCCATCAGGTCAAGGATGCAAGTGCGGAATTGGGCATTTGGATTCGCGAAGATCGCCACCGTGAAGGCCTTGGCCGTGAGGCGGTCGGTCTCGTAGCAAGGTGGGCAAGCGGTGAACAGAACATTGAGCGCTTCACCTATCCCGTTGCCGAAGAGAACTACCCGAGCCGACGTATTGCGGAGTCTCTTGGTGGTGTCGTAGTCGAGCAGCGCGAGACACCGAAATACAAATCCGTCATTTATCAAATACCACGCCAATTGCAACGCGAAGGCAAGAAACGGGCATAGGATCGCCGTGACCAGACGTTGGAAGACGCCGTCCAAGGACTTCCAACGATGACGCTAGATCAATCGCTCCGACAACACGCGAAAGGCGACCTTGGGAACGACGAAGCAAAAGGGTTGATCGACGGCGCCGATGCGCTCGAGAAAATCCCCGCCTACAAGACTGCCGACCGGCTCGAGCGCCTGCACAGTATCGATGTCGATCGGCAAATCGATGCGTGCGTGCGCGAGACGTGCGCCATCCTCGACATAGGCGATGGCGCCATGCTGCAGGCACAGAAAGGTCACCGCGCTGCGCCACGAATCGAAAAACGGCTTAAGCGACGTCGGCAACGCCCGCTCGATCGCCGACACGGTATCGCACCGGAAGTCCGGCGCACTGCCTCCCCCGCCCGACAGGATCGTGTGAAATCTTCCCTCGCTCACTGTGTGCTCGAAACGCTGCGCCAGGTGCGAAGGCAAGGCGTCGCTAAACAGACGGGTGCCGATGGCGTACAGCGGATGATCGAAGACGTTCTTGACGAACAGAACCGTGGAGCTGGAGCTGGAGCCAGTACCACCTGGGAACGTGTCGACGTAAAGCCGCCAGTTGCTCTGCAACGGAGACGGAAACAGACGGCGGAGCGGACCTGCGATGCGCGGGCCGAAATGGCGGTGCGCGTAGGTCAGGATGGTGAACAGCGCCTTGCCTTCTCGCTGCGACAACGCGACGCCAGGCGGCACCAGATGGGCAACGTTCGCCACGTCGACCACCCACGTGCAGTAGACGACGTTCACGACGTCACTGGCGAGTTCCAGAAACGGCAACCGGGACAATAACGCTCGGCGTGTGCGGAGCAATGGTCGGCAATTGACCAGAGCGTTAGCCGCCGCGCCACGCAGGCCCGTTGCCGGATAGACAAATTTATTCTCGTTGCCCATGCGGTGATTCTTTTCGTTTGCAATCTTTTCTGAGGCGGCTAGCTTGCGCGCAGCATGGCCGCCTCATTACCCTCATGCCGCGGCGGATGCAGCGGCCACCACGAGGCGCCTGTCGAACTGCTGCCGCAGCAGCAGCAAGCTGACGCATGCCTGGATGAATACGCTCGCAACCGACAAATGCCAAATCAGCTCGATCCGAAACGTGTGATGCGTGGCGATCCAGATAGTCGGCAATGCGAAGATCAACAGCCGCACCGACGAGCTGAGAAGGGATGGCCGCGTATTGCCGAGCCCCTGGAACACGCTCGAGCAGGTGAAGATCACGCCCTGCGCGACGAAATTCCAGGCGACGACTCGCAGGAATACCGAGCCTTGCGCGACGACGTCGGCATCCTTTGCGAAGCCGCCGATCAACGAGCTTGCGGATGTATAGACGATCACCGAAAGCGGCGCCATGACGAGGCTGATGAGCAGCACTGCGCTGCGGAACGTATCGCGCACGCGATCCGCGCGCCCCGCACCGAAATTCTGGCCGATGATCGGCCCCGTCGCGAAGGCGATCGCCATGCCGGGCAGAATCAATCCTTGTATGATGCGTGAGCCCGTGCCGTAGCCCGCTTGCGCGGCCGGACCGAAATCGCGGATCGCCCAGTATCCGATCACGGCGAAAACGAACATCAGCGCGTACTCGCCGCCTGCCGGCAAGCCGATCGCGAGCATCCGGCCCCACTCGCGCAGGCGTGGCGCGAGCAACTCGCGCTTGACGCCGACATAGCGCTCGAGCTTATGAAAATACCCCCACAGTGCAAGCACCGCGAAGGCAGTCGCCAGCGTACTCGCCAAGCCCGCGCCCGCAACGCCCATCGGCCGGTGCGTGAACCAGCCGGCAATCAGGATCGGCGCGAGGATCGCGTTCAGCACGATGCTCAGCAGTTGCACGGTCAAGGTCGGCTGCACGATGCCGGTACCACGCAGCGTGGAGCCCATCGCGGCCAGCGCGAACTGTAGTGCGAGCCCCGGCATGTACCAATAGAGATAGGTGCGACCGGCATCGACGATGGCTGCGTCGGCTGCGATCGAGCGCAGATAGACGGTAGTCAGCGCATAGCCGAGGATCAGCACAGCGAGACCGGCCACGGTCGCAAGCGTCAGCGACTGGTTGAACACCAGATTGGCTTCGTCACGGTCTTTGCGGCCGGCTGCCTGCGAGATCAGCGCGACGTTGCCGACACCCAGCACCTGCGTGAGCGCGAGCACGAGAAAGGTTCCATTGCCCGCCGCGCCGACGCCAGCAAGAGCTGCCTTGCCCAGCTTGCCGACAAAATACAGGTCGACCACGTAATAAAGCGCCTGGAAAATCATCCCTATTGCAATTGGGATCGCCATGGTCACAATGTGCCGAACGATGGAGCCCTGGGTCAGGTCTTTCATACAAGTCCTTTATCGCCTGGAATGATGTCGCTTGCTCGTCGAGCGATTTGAAATATACGGCAAGAGCCTGGACGCACCGTTAGAAACAGTGCTGTTCCTGGCCACGCAACGGGACGGTGAATCTGCGCAATGGATTGCCGGGAAACGCGGCAGAGAACGCCGAGCGTGCCGAGATTTGTACGCCGCCATCATGCGGCCCGCGCTCGCCAGCATAGGAGGAATTCAATATCCCGTCGATTATACGAATTGGCTTGAATAAATTGCAATCGCAATCTTTGCAGAAGTCTTGATATATGGATCGAATGGTGGATAAAACACAATCATGGGATTCGTATAGCGCATACCATTTTTGCCAGGCTTCCTACGGATTCATCGTGACTCTGCTGCTGCCTGGCATGAAACAATGGCCGCGCTCGACCTGACCGACGATACGCCGCGTCCGTCTTCTGCCGCTCAAACTTTACCCATGTTCCGCTAAGGCTAACGTGCACCTTTCACTCCCTCCTCGCCAGACCGATCGGCAGCGCGCCACGAAGTTGCTCGCTGCCGCCGTACTCACCCTCTTCAGCGCAGCGGCAACCACAGCGGTATCTGCCGCCGAATCCCCGTTGCCGATCCAGCAAGTACGCTTGATGAACTACTTTCCCTCGGCCCACGCGTGGACATATATGTGGACCGAATGGGATGCGGCGACCATCCAGAAGGACTTCGCCCGCATCGCCGCAATGAAGTTCAATACGGTGCGGATCAATCTGGTAGGGGGCATGTTCGGGCTCCCTGCCCCCTCGGCGAGCGCGATGCAGAAGCTCGCGACGGTAATCGCGCTGGCCGATCAGCAAGGGTTGAAAGTCCAGTTAGGGCTGTTCGACTGGTTTGGTAATTTTTCGGACATCAAGGACAGCAAGACCTGGATCGATACCGTTGTCGGCCCGTACCGCAACGACCCGCGCATCGCCTTCATCGATCTGCACAACGAACTCGACACCACCGTGCCGGCACAGCTCTTGTGGGCCAGCGCACTGCTGCCTTACCTGAAATCCGTGGCAGGTTCGGTTCCCGTCACGGTATCGGTCACTGCGCAATCGAAACATACGGTCTTGCAACACCTGCAAAACCTGCGCACGGCCGGCGTGCAGGGGGACTTCATCGACGTCCATCTCTACGGCAATGCGGCAACGGCGTATAGCCAGTTGCAAGACATCACGACATTCGCCGCTGGCACTCCTGTCTTTGTGGGAGAAACTGGCTACTCGACGTATTTCGGGAGTACGGGCGGAACGCTGTCCGGTGTGCCCGCAAACAGCGCGGCGACGGAAGCCATGCAGGCCTATCAACTGAAGACCATGAGCTATGCGGCACAGGCTTTTAGCTTGCCGTTGATCGCGCCTTGGGCCTACGTGGACTTCATGCCAAATGCGATTCCGCCATCGCAGGTCGCATCCAGTCCCGCTCAATACGATTTCGGGTTGCTGCACACCGATTACAGCCAGAAACCCGCTGCCGCGTTCATGACCCGCGTTAACAGCGGCGAAGCCCTGACGGACGACTTCAATAACGGGTTCGAACAAATCGACAGTAGCGGCCTTCCGTTGCTGTGGCGCCTGCGGTCCAAGCCGTGCGGCGCTACGCCCTCGTCGGGGTGCGGCTTTCAAGCTGACTTCGCCGCCGATAAAACCGTCGCTCACAGCGGGACTGCGTCGGCTCGCATCAGCCATGGCGTGAGCAACCAGTACGGCGTGCCCGGCTTCTTCCTGTCGCCACCGGTACCGACCGTACCGGGTCATACCTATATGGCGACCGTGTTCGCTCGTGGTCAAAACGTTGTGGGTACGGCACGCTTGAATCTTTCGGTGTACTCGCAAACGGGCTGCTATATGGGCAGCTACGTATCACCGTCGCTGCCTGCCGGCAATCCCGGATGGACGCAGTTGTCGGCTAGCGTGACTCTGCCGAGCCGAGGCTCCGCTCACGTGTGTGCCGATGCGCTTCCCGCCTATCTGGAGATTCATTTGGAATCTGGGGCTCCGGCGCCCGCCAATGGTGGAACGGTATGGTTCGACGATGTGACGTTTGGGGAAGTGGCGCGTTGACGATGTAGGCGGCCGTATTCGCTGTTTCGCTTGCGGCGACGCATGTCGCCGCGAGCGATTCGCTCAGACCAGCCATCTAAGCCTGTGAGATGAATTCCCGCACCGTCTTATCCTCCAGTCGATACACGCGATTGGCCGACTTCAGCAGCGCTTGACGGTGTGTGATGACGATGAGCGTCGGCACGTATTGACGGACCTGCGCAAAGATCCTCGCCTCGCGTGCCGCATCCAGCGACGACGTGGGCTCGTCCAGGATGACGACCGACGGCCGGCGAGCGAGCGCACGCCCCAACGCGATACGCTGACGCTCCCCGCCCGACAGCGCCCTTCCCTGAACGCCCAGCGGACGATCGAGTACGTCGCCGTTTCCATCATGCGCAAGCCCTTGCAGCTCGAGTAAAGTCACGAGCTCATTCAAAAACGTATCGGGGGGCGCGTTATCGCAGCCATAGATCAGGTTGTCCCTGAGCGTCCCGGTCAAAATCATCGGCGATTGCGGCGCGACGGCGACCGTGCGCGCGATATCACTGACTGCAACGTCGCCAACGTCTTTCCCATAGAGGCGTACGATCCCCGCAGTCGGTCGCGCAAGTCCGAGCATGAGGTTCGCCAGACTTGACTTGCCGACACCAGATGGGCCGGTCAGCACGACGAGTTCGCCCGCATCGACCGTCATGTTGACTTCGCGCAGAATTTGCCGCTCACCTTGCGTGACTGCCACCCGATCGAGTCGATACACCGGGTTGCCTTTGGGCACCAGCGGTGTCTTCGATTCGCTGCGCTCGAGCGGCAGATCGAGAATGCCGAAGCCCTCGCGTAGCGCCAGATGGTTGCGGCGCAACTCCGACAGCGATGCAGCCAGCATGGTAAAAGGCATCGTCAACGTGACGACGTATCCGACGATCATCACGAAATCGCCCACCTGCAATGCCGACCGTGTCACGCCGAGCGCCGTAGTTACCGTGAACAGCGTGAACACTAAACCGGTGCACGCTGCTTGCGCCGCCAGGAGGAGCGCGAGCCGCGCATTGCCGCGAGAGATCTTGCCGACGAAATTGTCGAGAATGCTGCGTAACGCGGCGTCTTCCCTCGCGTAGGCATTGTTGAGCTTGATGTCGAGCATGAAGCCGAGCTTCTCCACGAGATGGCTCGATAGCGTGTCCGCGGCGCCGAAGATCTGCTCATGAGAATCCTTGCTCTTGTTCGCTATCAGCCAGGTCGCGACGAACAGCAAGAGCATCGACGCGACAAAACCCAGTGCGAACGCCCCACTCGCCAGCCGCCACAGCACAGCGCCCGACAGAAACAGCTGAAACACGGTCGGACCAATGACCCAGAACACCGCAAACGTGATCGCGCTGAATGCATCCCTACTTCGCGCGATGACGGACACGAGCTTGCCTGGATCTTCCTGAGTCAACCGTGCATAGTCGACTCTGATCAGCCTCCCGTAAAGGGCTTGATGAAACGCCGCGTCACATCGGGCGAGCACTGCCGCAGAAACCATGCCCTTCAGCCATTCGAACACATGGGCCGCCATCCAGGCCAACCCGTATGCGCCGGCCAGAAGCACGGCTGACGTGGCATGACGATGCACGTCGTCCATCGACAGCGCATTAGTCGTTTGACGCAACAAGTACGGCACCAGCGTGTAGATCCCGGTCAAGAGCACCATGAACAGTGTCGCGCCGATGAAGTGCATCGGTAACTTGCGATAGCTGCGGGTTGTGATCCGATATGCGGAGATCCAATCCTTGAATGGTTCAATTACTCGCATCGATCCTCCAAGAAAACTGTTGCGATCCCATTGATTTTCGATTCGATTTCTTCGATCTACCCTTCAAGAAAAAATTCCAAGACTTATCCATGGCGGTAATTCGGTCCCAACAACGATAGATCGCTGCCACATTGACGCGCTGGCAAGGCACGCTACGAGACTTTTATCCTTTGGAGCCGTCCGTTAGGAATCCAAATGACGAGTCACCTTGCACGCCGCCTTGGAATTTCGATAGTCGCCCTCACTATCGTCATCCTTCTCGCCATCGTCGCTCCGCGCCTGCTTGCGCACAGCAAACGCCCCCAATATCTAACCGCCCAGGTCGAGCGCGGCACGCTCGAGGACGCCGTACTCGCGACGGGCACGCTGCACGCGTTCAAGCAGGTCGACGTCGGCGCGCAGGTATCCGGCCAGTTGAAGTCATTGAAGATCGAGCTCGGCGATAAAGTCACGAGCGGCCAATGGCTCGCAGAAATCGACCCGGTGATCTCACAAAACGCGCTGCGTCAGGCACAGGCCAACGCACAAAAGCTGCTCGCACAGAAGCGCTCGATCACGGCACAGCTGAAACAAGCCGAGCTCGCGTACCAACGCCAACAGCTCATGCTGCCCGACGACGCCACCTCGCGTCAGGACTTCGAAGCCGCGCAGTCTGCGCTCGATGTGCAGCGCGCCAATCTGGCATCGCTCGACGCACAGATCCGCTCGGCCCGCATCGAGATCGACACCGCACAGGCAAACCTCGGCTATACGCGGATCGTCGCGCCGATGAACGGCGAAGTCGTCTCGATCGTCACTCAGGAAGGCCAAACCGTCATCGCCCAGCAGCAGGCACCGGTGATCCTGAAGCTGGCCGACCTCGACACCATGACCGTAAAAGCGCAGGTTTCCGAAGCCGACGTGATCCGCGTCCGTGCCGGCCAAACCGCGTATTTCACGATCCTCGGCGAACCCGACAAGCGCTACTACGGCAAGGTGCGCGCCATCGAGCCCGCGCCGCAAAACTTCCTCGACACGCAGACCAATCTCGGCGGCTCAGGCGGCGGCTCGAAGCCGAACAGCGCCGTCTTCTACCACGCGCTATTCGAAGTGCCGAATCCTGATCACCGGTTGCGCATCTCGATGACCACGCAGGTCAACATCCTGCTCGACACGGCACGCGACGCGCTCAACATTCCGGTCGCCGCACTCGGCGCGAAAGACGACAAGGGCACCCACACGGTCCGTGTACTCGGTGCCGACGGCGCGCTCGAAACGCGCAAGGTTCGGCTCGGGATCAATAACAACGTGAAGGTCCAGGTGCTGACCGGCTTGAAAGAGGGCGAGCATGTCGTAATCGGCGATGTCGACATCGAGGATCACCCGTCGTCGGACAAGGATTCGTGACGATGAAACAGCCGCTGCTCCAGCTGACGAACGTCACGCGCTGCTTTCCGTCCGGTGACAAGCCCTTCGTGGCGCTAAAGAGCGTGACTTTGTCGATCTCGGCCGGCGAAATCGTAGCGATCATCGGCTCATCCGGATCTGGCAAATCGACGCTGATGAACATTCTCGGCTGCCTCGACCGTCCGAGTTCGGGCAGCTATCGCGTCGGCGGACGGGAGACCGACAAGCTCGATGCCGACGAACTCGCACGGCTACGCCGCGAGCATTTCGGCTTCATCTTCCAGCGTTATCACCTGCTGCCTCATCTGAGCGCAACTGAAAACGTAGCGATGCCGGCCATCTATACAGGGAGCACGCGCACCGAGCGCCATGCACGCGCGAACCGCCTGCTTGGGCGCCTCGGACTCGCAGACCGCTTGGAGCGCCGGCCGAACCAGCTGTCAGGCGGCCAGCAGCAGCGCGTGAGCATCGCCCGAGCGTTGATGAACGGCGGTCAGGTGATCCTCGCCGACGAGCCGACTGGCGCGCTCGACTCGAAGAGCGGCCAGGACGTGATCGAGATTCTGCGCGAGCTCAACACCCTCGGTCATACGGTGATCATCGTCACGCACGATGCCCGCGTCGCCGCACACGCTCGACGCATCATCGAGATCAGCGACGGCGAGATCGTCTCGGACCAGCCTAATCCGAACTACCGGGATATCGAGGCGCTACCCGGGGAGCGCCGCCATGCCGAACCTATATCGGGCGACTCGCACAGCGCGAAGCGTCCCCTATCGGCCACGGCCCGCTTCGCCGAAGCGTTCCGCATGGCTTGGGCCGCGCTCGCATCGCATCGGCTGCGCACGCTGCTGACGATGCTGGGCATCGTCATCGGTATCACCTCCGTCGTGTCGGTCATGGCAATCGGCGAAGGTGCCAAACGATACGTGCTCGACGAGATCAACAGTATCGGGACGAACACGATCAATATCTATCCGGGCGAGGATTGGGGCGACAGCCGAGCGGCCGCGATCCAGACACTCGTGCCCGCGGACGCTGCCGCACTCGCCGAACAACGCTACATCGACGGAGCGACGCCGGAGACCTCGCGCACGCTACTGCTCCGCTACCGCAGCGTCGACGTCAACGCACTCGTCAATGGCGTCGGCGACCGCTTCTTCGACGTGCGCGGGATCAGGATGGCGCAAGGCATCGGTTTCAGCGAAGACAACATGCGGCGTCAGGCGCAGGTCGCCGTCATCGACCAGAATACGCGACGCAAGCTGTTCGGCACGAGCAGGAATCCGCTCGGCGAGGTAATCCTGGTCGACAACCTGCCATGCGTAGTAATCGGCGTGACGGCCGACAAGAAAAACGCATTCGGCAACATGAAGAGCCTGAACGTCTGGGTGCCGTACACGACCGCGAGCGGGCGCCTGTTCGGTCAGCCCCACCTCGACGGCATTACCGTGCGGGTGCGTGAGGGCCAGCCGAGCCACGCTGCCGAACACAGTCTCACGCAATTGATGACGCAACGACACGGCCGTAAGGACTTCTTTACCTACAACGTGGACGACGTCGTCAAGACCGTCGAAAAGACTGGCCAGTCGCTGACGCTGCTGTTATCGCTGATCGCGGTCATCTCGCTCGTGGTCGGTGGCATCGGCGTCATGAACATCATGCTCGTGTCGGTGACCGAGCGCACGCGCGAGATCGGCATACGGATGGCGGTCGGTGCGCGTCAGGCCGACATCATGCAGCAATTCCTCGTCGAAGCCGTCATGGTGTGCCTGATTGGTGGCGCGCTCGGGATCGCGATGTCGTTCGGCGTCAGCGCCGTCTTCTCGCTGTTCGTCCATCAGTGGCGCATGGTGTTCTCCAGCGCCGCGATCGCGTCGGCGTTTCTCTGCTCGACGCTGATCGGCGTCGTGTTCGGCTTCATCCCCGCGCGCAACGCGTCGCGGCTCGATCCCATCGATGCGCTAGCGCGCGACTGAGGTAATGCGGTGATGCTTACGTTCTCCCATTCGCTCCGCTGCAAGTCGCTGCTTGTGCCATTGCTTGTCTGCGTGACCGTGCTGTCGGGCTGCGCGACGTCACGTGACGTACCCATGCTCATTGCCGACATGCCATCGCGCTGGATGGCCACCGTCATGCAACAAGCAGCCGCTCCACGCGACGACTGGTGGCGCGCGTTCGGCGACCCTGCACTCGATCGTTTGATCGAGGATGCGCTACGCACGAACAATGACCTCGCGGTCGCGGCGATCCGTGTCTACCGCGCACAACTGCAAGCAGGGCTCGCCGACACGAACCTCACGCCGAACGTGACGCTGCGCGCCTCGAGCGACGTGTCTCGTACACTCGACACGAATGACACGAGCCGCGCTGCCAGTATCAGAGGCACGCTCGGTTATGAACTCGATCTGTGGGGCAAGCTCGCGGCCCAGCGTGACGTGGCGCGCTGGGCGCTTGAAGCTACTCAGGCTGAATGCGACGCCGCCCGGCTTTCGCTGATAGGCACCACGGCATCGCTGTACTGGCGGATCGGCTATCTGAATCGGCTGATCGCGCTTGGCGATGCCAACGTTGCGGACGCGGAGCGCACGCTCGCCATCGTGCGGTCGCGCTACGCGGCGGGGGCTTTGTCAGGACTCGACGTCGCGCAAGCCGAGCAGGATCTGTCAGTGCAACGCGCGACGCAAACCCAATGGCTTCGGCAGCGCACTGAAAGCCGCAATGCGCTGGCGATTTTGTTCGACAGACCACCGAACACGGTGGCCGGCGAGCCGACGACACTACCCGACAGAGCGCTCCCCGACATCGCTGCGGGCTTGCCGGCCGAACTGCTCAGTCGCCGACCCGACTTGCGTGTGGCCGAATCGCAGTTACGTGAATCGCTCGCGAACGTCGACGTTGTGCGTACGAGCTTCTATCCGTCGTTCACGCTGACGGGCACTGCCGGGACAACGAGTGTCAGTCTTGCTCGCGTACTTCAGAATCCCGTCGGTACGCTTGGTGTCGGCCTTGCGCTGCCATTCGTCGAATGGAACACCATGCAGCTTCAGATCAAGGTGTCCAAGACGCAATATGAAGAAGCAGTCGTTCGCTTCCGGCAAAACCTGTATCGCGCACTCGCGGAGGTCGAGAATGGGTTAGCGGCACGCGAACAGTTCGATCGTGAGGCCAACGACCTGCAGCAATCGCTCTCGCAGGCACAACGTGCCGAGGCGATCGCGAAGGCTCGATTCCGCGCACGCGCGACCGGCGTGCAGCCGTGGCTCGATCAGCAGCAGCGGCTGCGTGACGCACAGCGTGCGATGGCGCTCAATACGCTAAACCGGTTGCGGGTGCGGATGGAACTGTTTCAAGCGCTTGGGGGAGGCGCGGCGCCATCGGCTTAAACACCTCCCGGCGCCGCGTTGGTGTCCCATTACCTCCCCCCAATATCAGTGGGTTAGTAGAGGCGACGTGCCCAGAAGAATTGGTATGTCTTTGCGGTTTTTTTGGAAAACCAAGAGCCAGTAATCGACTCGCCTGCAACCTTGCCAGCCATAGTAGCGGTTACTTGCGCGGACTGGTCGTCTTCCGGAGAAAGCTCGTTCAACTTCAATTCGTTTCCAGTCAACTGTCCATTGACAGGTATTCCGACGCCCCTGCTGACGTAAAAGTAGCTACCGTCCAGTTTCCCCTCCGCATTCAAGACTCGAAGAGTGACGTCCACCCAAGCTGATTTTCCAATCCATCCCCCATAGCGCATGTTCTCCCCTGTCAAACCGCAGTTGTTCAAGCACAACAGTGCGCCAGCGTCCGGTTCGGTATTATCGGCAAAAAGATACGTCGAGGAGCTGCGATTTCCTTTTTCGTAAATAGGAATCTCGACAACCAGTCCCTTTGATCGGGCCGCTCTTACCGAATCTGCGTTACCTACATCCTGGTGCTCAGCATTTGGCGTGCTTCCGCATAACGCTGCCACCGCGGACTCGAACGGGCCGCCCTTCGCGTCCAGGCTGATGGCACCTCTACATTCATATCCGCTCCATTCGATCTTTGCAGGTGTCATCGTAAAGGATCTCGACAGCGAAATGACGCGATTAGCAGTTACGTGGTCGTCGCTATATGTAAAGACGAGTGCATCCCAGTTTCTCGATGATGATGTGTTGCTTCGCTCAAGAATATACTCACCCCCACTTTTCAGCAGGGTGTAACTATCGAATACTGTAGCTTTCAAAGGCTTAGCAAACAGGGATGCCCGAGATTTTGCGTCCACAAGATGCCCCTCCTCGTCCAACCGTACAGGACACGCATTTGCCATGCACACTACCAGGCCTGGAAGTTGATAAGGCGTCGCAGCTTGCGAAAATATCGCCCACAGCACAATTCCGACTCCCACCCAGATTTTCTTCCCCATCGAGTTTCCTTAATTATCTTTTCAAATCTTTGCGCATAGTACGCGAACTGAGATGCCTTATCGCTCCCATTGATTATAGCGCGCGCCACAACGTAGTCCGGATTCGCCCCATCAAGATAGTCAGACAGGCCTTGCCCCGAAAACAAGCCATCCCGCATCCCGAGCATCATAATCTTCACCGCGAGCGCAAGCTCGAGCACTCTGTCCGGATTCGCGGTCAAATCAGTGCCCGAAACACCTGAAAATTTTGCATAGGTCTTTTTGAACGTCAACTGCACAAGACCACGACCTCGGTACTTAAATCCATCGCCGACCTCCGTATTGCCCATCGAGATAGCCCTAGCTCGATGCTTCGCGGTTGCCGTCGTCCCACAACCATAGTTCTGCTCCGCATCGGCATACGAGATGTGCTCCACAAACGGACCAAAAAAGACGCCCCGGATAAAATCATATGACTCGACACGAGCGGTGGCAAGCATATAAGCTAGATAGCGATTGTTGCATTCTTTGAAGTAACTCGGGTACTGAGCAAGCATTTCGGCAAGCAATTTTTTTAGATTACCCGACGACTCATCATTGAGAGGAGGTATTTTTTTATGAGCACCACCCTCAAACCAACCGAACTCTTCCTGGTGTTGAATCTTGTACTTCTCACAGAATGCATCGATATTAATACAGGTGCAATTTCCCGAAAAATTTAAAATCAGTGCAATCGGATGAATATGGTATACGACGGGGCTTGATGGAAATCCAGCCACTTTCCCTTTGACGTCGCTCCACCACTGCAGCTTCTTGATACGCTGCAGCTCGCACTTCCAGTTCTCCTGCGCATTCTTCATGAGCGGCGTAAGCGCCTCCCAGCGCGACATGTCACCGCCCCATTCACTCTCGTACCGAAGAATCACATGCGAAAGCTCTGAGGCAAGCCAGCGCTCGCGCATAGCCTGTTGGAGTTTCCCCGCCGTCACAACCGAGCCCGACGCCGCATTTGCGCTGCTGTGGTCTCCGCTCGACAAGCGGCTCACCGTCTTTTCGAGGTGCAGCAACAGAGCACTGCCATTCGCCGCCTGCGCCGAGGGTTCGAACTCGTGCTGCTCACTCAAGTTGGCCGATCCGGTGGGAACAAGATTGCGTCGGAACGCGTCGCTAAGAACGCGAGCTCTATCAAGACGGCAGCCTCTCGGCGGACAGTTCGGGTGAGGAAGTCGTGCCGGCCTCAGAGTTGGCTGACGCGCTCAAGCAAAGCAAGGAACTGTAACGGCTTCTGGGCAAAAAGACGGGCGAGGTGGGGATTCTGTGCGAAGCCGTGGAGTATGGCCGAGCAAAAATGTATGGTCCGCTGCGGCTTTGCAAGCGAGCGCCGTCAGACGAGACAGTTTGCGTAAATGTATCCGGCCTCCCGCGAGTAAGCCGCTTTTGGCAGCAAGGCCATGATGGAATATGCGCGCTCGATTCCCAATAAGTGGACCGACATCAAAGGCCGCTGTCTGCCCCGAGTTTACCGAACGCCGGCGCGCTGTTTCGTCATCAATTGCGCGTCTGCAAAACTTGACGAGCGATCGGCAGCCTACTGTGCTTGTGGCTGCCTCAGATAAAACGTTCTTCACTGCGACTTAATGACAATCGCGATAGGCATACATTTTGAGATATGATTGTCGACGTGGAAAGCCGTCCCGAGTCATGCCTAACGTCCCAACAATACTAGGGTGGCGAGACACATTGCATGGACAATTAAAACAAAAACGGAGAACGCTGAGGGCGGCGATCATATCTATATGGCATTGCCAAAACCAATAGGAAAACAGCTAGAAGTGGTGTGCCTGCCTGCAACAGGGCAGCACGTGGTGCTCGGTACCGCGGGTAGCGGCAAGACCACGATGGCTATAGCGCGTGCAAGGTATCTGACGAACAGTTTGCTTCCCGACGCGGGCCGTACCTTGATTGTCACGTATAACAAGGCTCTGATGAATTACATCAACAGCTTTGGGAGCGAAATCCCCGCAGATGTTGACGTTCGGAATTACCACCGCTTTGCCAGGGGTTATCTCAAGTCCCGTGGCGAGCTGCCCGACGGGTGTCTCGCAGCACCGAAGCAGCGCAAAGACCTCATCGAACAGGCCATCGAAGATGTCAAAGAGGACTACGAAGACCACTCCTTCTTCCGTCGGCCGTTGAAGTTCTTCCTTGACGAGATACAGTGGTTGAACGGACGCAACATCGAGTCGGTCGACCGTTACAACGAAGTAACTCGTACAGGTCGAGCTTCGGCACAGATGAATCGCGTATTGCGGCCCATCATGTGGGAGATCCTCGAGCGCTACCGGGAGTTGAGAGCGGAGCGTGGGAAGCTCTACGACATGGATGACATAGCGGCAGCGGTGTCGGCTTCGCTCGAAAGGGACAAGCGCCCGAGGCTGTACAAGCACGTCATCATCGACGAAGGACAGGACCTCTCACTCGAGATGATTCGGTCTTTGACGAAGGCCATCCCGCCGGACGGTTCCATTACATTCTTCGGGGATGTGGCGCAGCGAATCTATGGCCATGGCCGTGGAATGAGCTGGCGTGAGGCAGGCTTTCAAACACGGCAGGTATGGCGTTTCGAACAAAATTACCGAAACACGCGAAATATCGCCAATCTGGCCGTTGCCGTGTCCGATATGCCATATTTTTTGGGCGGCCAGGACATGATTGCGCCGATTGTTTCCGCGGCAGACGGGCCGAAACCGGCACTCGTTCACTTCGCTGACCCGGAAAAGGAGCGCGAACTAGTCGGTACCATAGTGCAGAGCCGTTACCGGACTCAAAGCGTGGCGGTTTTGCTGCGCACCCACGAGAAGATTCGCGAAATCAGCCCGTATTTGCCGGAAGACGCGGTGCAACTGAAGGAAGAGGGCGCGAACTGGACGGTCGGGCATGGGGCCTACTTTGGCACGTACCATTCGGCCAAGGGTCTTGAGTTTGACCTGGTAATCCTTCCCTTCCTGTCCAGCGCCGAGATACCAAACCTGGAAGACATCGAGGCGGATGAGGTGGACGAGATACTCGCCGAAGACGGCAGGCTCATCTATGTGGGCATCACGCGGGCAAAAACCTCCCTGGTGCTCACCTACACGGGAGACGTCACGGAATTGCTGCCCGCAGATGATTCGCTGTACAACCGGAGTTCACGATGACGGTGCATGAAGATATCCTAAATGATTGCGGCAGGCGGGGCATTACCCGCCTGTGTCACTTTACGCCGTCGCGGAATCTCATCCACGTCTTGGCCTCTGGATATCTGAAGGACCGTCGGACGCTCGACATAGAAGCCCGCGACGAGGTCAACCCGACTGACGAATACCGTCTGGACGGACATCTCGACAAGATTTGCTGTTCCGTCGAGTATCCCAACAGCTACTACCTCGACATCGTGACAAGAAAGGAGCTGGTTTTCCTCGATTGGGTGATACTGTTCATTGACCCCGTGGTGTTGTGGTCACCCGGAACGCTGTTTTGTCCGCGAAATGCGGCTGCCGAGAACGGCTCGCTGATAGCAGGCGGGTGGCCGGGATACGAATCCATGTTTGCACCACGAGTTCAAGGGGCGGGAGGACGAGTTTTCAGGCGCCAGGTCTCACACTTGTCTTGCTCACCTACAGACCTGCAAGCAGAGGTTCTCGTGCCGGGACCCATCCCGATAGAGGCCGTTCAAGGTATGGCCATGCTAACGGAGAAGCAGGCCCACACTGAGAGAGCGCGTTGGGACACGCTCGGACTGTCGCCGCCGACAGTGCCGACAGTCGTTGCCCCGCTCCTCTTCGATAAAATGGCGCTGACAAACCACATTTGGACGGGGCGCCGTCCGACTGAGACCGTAGTATGAGCGAGAGCATCCTGAACCGTCCTGTTGAGCAGAAGACCACGACCAGCCCCGAACGCGCCATCGCAGCGTTCGTGGGTGCTGCCGTCGGTGATGCGCTCGGCTGGCCGTTCGAGGGCAGAGCTGCGGGCAAACTCGACGTCCGCATATGGGACGGCCAGTTCGTCGACTGGAAGAAACGGAGCGGCAGCAGATTTTCACCTCGTTGGGAGCAAATCGACGCCGGCGCCTACAGTGATGATACCCAGCTCATCCTCGCCATTTCGCGCTCGCGGGCGAAAGAGCAGCGTTGGTGGGAGCATTTTGCGCGCGTCGAGTTACCCTTCTGGACCTGCTATGAGCGCGGTGGCGGAGGAGCGACGAAGCGCGCAGCCAACTCATGGCTGGCGGGGGTCGCTCCTTGGGACTCCGACGCCAAAGACGTTGCGAAGCGATACTTCGAAGCGGGCGGCAATGGCGCCGCGATGCGCGTGTTGCCGCATTGTGTATCCCATGCGAGAGACGACGACTTCTCTGCGTTGGCCAGAGACATTCTAGCGGATGGAGTGACTACGCATGGCCACCCGCGGGCGCTTGTAGGCGCACTCGCCTTTGGGTACATATTGTGGAATTCCTTCAAAAGAGTCGATACGCTCGACTACGGGTCTCTCGTTCGCCGATGCGTAGAGGAGACAACCGTCTGGGGAGTATTACCTGACATCTCGCATCAATGGCCCTCGTGGCTTCCCGCCACGCTAGAGCACGTGCAAGACTTCAATGGGCTCTGGCTTCTTACGATAAGTGAGATTGTCAGCCTTTGCCGTCATGCCATGGATGGACTCGAAGCCGGTGTGCTGTCGGACGACATGGTGGTCATGAAAGAACTAGGAGGCTTGAGCCCGAAGACAAACGGTGCCGGCACGACCACAGCTGTTGCTGCACTGTATTACGCGTCTCGATATGCCGCCTCTCCATTGGAAGGTATGCGTTGTGCCGCCACTTCCGAGGGTGCAGATACAGACACTCTTGCGTCTATGACTGGCAGCCTCCTGGGCGTAATAAATGGCATATCCTGGCTGCATGACTATGAGGACAAACTCCAGGATGTCGATTACATACGGCAGACTGCAGAGCATCTAGTTTTCATGCGCAAGACCACGACGACTTGCAACCAAGTAACCAAACGCGACCTCACTGAATTCAAAGCGCGACTCCGAGGCAAAGAAACGTCATCGGACCTTTCCCTGCCCATCGGATTGCGAGTCACAGCAGTGGAGGGTCGTAAAGAGCGACTTGGTGAACGCGTTGTGGAGACGCGCGTTGTTGCGACAGACGCTGGATTCACGCTGTTTATTCCAAGCGGTGCGACTAAGAAGACGGAGAGTCCGGAGAGCATGGTGCAAGCGGGCGAAAGTCTTGAAGGCGCTGTACGCATGCCGGACGGTCCAACGGGAAGCTTATCCCACTCGGACAGCGATTTTGAACCAGTAGTTGGTATGTCTCTCCTGGTTAGAGACCTCAACAAGTCGCGCGTGTTCTACGAGAAGTTTCTGGGGCTAAAAGTCACCGGCGCGTCGCAGAGAGTTGTCCGCTTTTCCTCAACCCTTGCTCTTCGACAAGACGCGAGCGCTCCACTGTCTTGTGGAGGAGTTAAGCTTTTCGTCAACGTCTCCGATTTGAGCTCGTGCTCCGAACGATTGGCCAAAGCGGGAGTTGAGTCCTCGAAGATAGTCGTGCGAGGAAATACCCGTTCTTTCGAATGCCGAGACCCATCCGGGTATGCCATCGAAGTGTTCGAGCGCTTGAAGGCCTACGTAGCGAACTGAGAGAGTCGTGAGGGCGAGCGACTGGGAGCAGGAGCCAAACGTCAGCTCCGCTCATCGTCGCAGCCTGCAATCGAGCGTCTTGGCGATAGCCGAACCTTCGCTTACGCGCGCTCGTTGTCCCGCCATCCAGGCACGCACCCCATCGCCGACGCGCTATCGGGACCAATCTCGATAGAAATTCTGTCGCGCAACGCATGTCAGGCGATCCTCGTGAAACATAGCGGATGCCAATTTGCAGTTTTCCTCAACGTAGTTCAGCCAAAGTCCGTCATCCTTGCTTGGGTACCCAAAATTGATCTTCTTAATAACCTTGTCTCTATCCCCGCCCTCATATGTTCTCGCGACAAAATCTACCGCGTGATAAAAATCACTCAGGTCGTCGTTCAACGCGAAATATTGCAGCTCTCTTTCCCGGGCCCGTGTAACAGCTTCTAGGCAGCTCCACCTGTCGATACCAGCCTCCTGTCCCGGACTAGTCGCATCAAATGCATCTTGGCAATATTTTTCCTTGTACTTTATCCAATTTTGCTGAGCAGTTACGAGCAGATTCTTATGCTGATAGGTTGTCTTGGACAGGAGATCCTTATATGCGGAATTAAGCTTACCATCCGCCTCGGCGTAGTTACTTTTTGCGCACGCCTCAAGCTGTTCGGTAGCCGTGCTGTCGCAAATCTTGCTGGCTACAGACACCCCACATAGCGTCAGCCCCAAAAAAAGTGCGGCAAATCTTTTCATCCAATCCTCGTCTCTGTCCCAAGGTGTAACCATGGAACGATGGCAAACGCCTTGTCTGCACACTCAATCAACCCGGGAAGTTGGTAAGCTGTCACAGCAAGCGCTACCGATGCCCATAAAGTCATTACAATGAAAAGTAACCTTAGTACTCCCTTCGAATTTTTCTCCTAGCATTCGGACTGTGAACGCCTTGTCACCGTCGTCGCCACGAAATCACTGTTGCTCGATGAGTTCGTCGATGCGATGCTTCATCGCTTCCCGGAGACAACGTTCATCAGCATTACATGCGTTCCGTTGCTTAAGCCAAGATCGTTGACCCTCCCCAAGCTGCCGTTCATTTCCGCCAACAAACCTTATCTTTTTTAATGCCTGGGAAAACGCTTCAGCGACGCTCCGGTCCAGGCCAGACAACTCCGCAGAATGGCATATTGCCACCTCGGCCGCCTTCTTCGCAGAATCGCAATCGAACGACGGCGTGATGTCTACGGGCCGCACTTTCACCAGCATCAAGATCGTTTCGTCGCGCCAGCGCAGGTACATCGTGCCATCAGGAGTCAAAGCAATCCACGCACCATTTACAGGGATAAATTTCGCATCCTTGTACAACACGCCCAGATCGCCTTGCCACAATCCATCAGAGCATATGAGACTGATCGCGGTTACAGACGCACCTGCATCGACTGGCAACTTATAATCGCGCATCGGGCTAGCGTCCGATGCCGGGGGGAATCCATATCCCCCAATGCTGGCAAACATAAGATCGCGAAAATTAAGATGGGTGGTTTTCAAAGATGTCACGTCGCAATCATCTTTGAAGTCATAGGCGTCGTCCGTTACTCGATTATTTTCAAATTTGAATAACCGCCACATCAAACGGGGATCGTTCAACCCGTACTCAAGCGTTCGCCCAAGCGCCGTGTTTACATGAACTTCCCGCACTTGCCAAATGCCGGCCAAATTTCCAGGGAGCTCGTACGCTCGCGCAATCCCACCTCCAAATGCAACCCAACAAAGAGTAATTGACAAAATTAACGCCAACCATCGTTTCACACAAGCCTCCGGCAATCAAATCTGTTTTTTTACTCAGCGTGGCGAGAGCGGTTGACTATGAAACTCGTATCGACCCGTGGCATATAAGGTAACTTCATCAGCCCGCCTTTTTACCAAGCCGTCGTACACCTCGCCCCCCGAAATAACATACTGCTTGATCTTATTCATAGCTTGATCGGTTTCCCCAGCGTTGACAAATGACGTTACGCTCCCCCAGCCACCACCGGGATTGTATGCATAGCTGACCAGCGCATCGAATTGGTGTTGTTGCAGACCTACCTTGACCGCGTCGCGCACCATTTGCTCGTAGTGAACCACTGTCTTCCTCAGCAACTCAAGCTGCTTGTCATCAGTTAGGTCTACCAGCGTAGCATTTCTTTTGCAGAACGCTTTCGCTTCTTGCCCGGTTAGCGTGGCGGCGCTCGAAATAGCTCTCGCCGTCGCTTCGTCGATTCCAATCGATTTCATGTCTTGCGCAATACTCTCCGCGGAGCGAGCTTTCATGTCATATCCCGCACCGAGAGTCACGCCGCTGGCCCCTCCGGGCCAATGTAGCTTGTTTGTCACGCCTGCCAAGGCTTCCTGTTTAAAGATGAAATATATTCCGTTCTCCGAAATGGATGTGGCGCGGGCTGTTACATAGTTCCCTACCAGCGCGATCGGGTGAATGTGGTACACAGTCGCGGTGCCAGGGAACCCAGCCACCTTTCCTTTAACGTCGCTCCACCACTGCAGCTTCTTGATACGCTGCAACTCGCACTTCCAGTTCTCCTGCGCATTCTTCATGAGCGGCGTAAGCGCCTCCCAGCGCGACATGTCGCCACCCCATTCACTCTCGTACCGAAGAATCACATGCGAAAGCTCTGAGGCAAGCCAGCGTTCGCGCATGGCCTGTTGGAGTTTCCCCGCCGTCACGACCGAGCCCGACGCCGCATTTGCGCTGCTGTGCTCCCCGCTCGACAAGCGGCTCACCGTCTTTTCGAGGTGCAGCAACAGAGCACTGCCGTTCACCGCCTGCGCCGAAGGTTCGAACTCCTGTTGCTCACTCAAGTTGGCCGATCCAGTGAGAACAAGATTGCGTCGGAACGCATCACTAAGATTGATGCCTGTCGCGTCTACGACCGAGAAGCCCGGCCACGCCCACGGGCTATCCCACTGCGTCCCCGGGTGCGTCTGTTCGCATACCCAACCCGATGATTGACTCCCGTCGGTAGTGCCGATCGACACTTGCCACCAGTGAACGCCATGGTCGTCGGTCGTTCGAAAGGCTCCGTCCATCGCATCAAGCTGAACACGTGAGTACGCGACCGCGTCGCTATTTGCTGGGCCTGCTGCCTTTTGCAATTGGAGAGGAAAGTCTTTCCATCCGGAAACGGCACCTGGCGAGCCTTGGAGATATTTCCGCTCGATCCACACAGGATTCCCGTGATTCACTTGGGGAACGTCTTGCTTTTGCTTTGGCCGTACCCTGACCCAAGGTCCAGTCTTGGGGCTATCCGGGGTTGCCTCAATCTGAAACGTCGCCGTGATTTGCGGAACAGTGACATCTGGCGTAGCCACTTCGCGCACGAGCTTCGCCCCTGCCTGAATGGTCAGGATCGCTTTTCGCTGGTCCGCGGGCAACTGGGCCGCGCGCGCCCGGCTCTTGGCAAGGAATGCACCAAACTGCTCCCCCGCGAAGACCTCAAGATGCAGCAACTGGCGAGCAGGCTTGGGAGGCAGTGGCGTGGAGCGGCCATAGTCGTGGTACTCGCCGATCTGGCCGAGCAGGGTCCCCGCCTTTACCCGGATCGGTTGCGGGGGTATCACAACGCTGCCAAGCGGCGCGGGTTCGGTAATCGGGCGATGGTCGTGCAGGCGAATCCAGCCCCAGTCGCCCTGTGGCGTCACCGGGGCATGGCCGGCGGTGTCGGAGTCGGGGCGTTGCCAAGGCATATTCAAATCGTCGGAGCCAAAATCGCCCCCGCTCGTCGGGCTAATCATTGCGCCCGCGCGAACCTCGTTGATATGCCCCCACTCTCCGCGACGCTCGCCTATCGTGACTTCGCTGCCTTCCGGCAGAAAGCCAACCTGCTGGCCGGCTGCGAAGCGGCCGTGCTTCCCCGCCTTCGGGGCCGTCCACGCGAATGCTCCAGTGGCACCGCCACCTATTTGATGATCGACGCCCTGAATCCGGTATGCCTGAACGCCAAGCCACCAGCCGGGCGCGTTCAGGTGACCATCCGTCAAATAGGTGTTCCAGTCAGCCATGTGCATATACAGGCTGTAGAACTCGAGAATCTCATCCGCAGGTTGCGCCGCGACCGTACTGCCAGGCGCTGGCGGCAAAGCCATACGGTGCCGTACGAGCACGAACCCCGTCGAATACATCGCCCAGCGCTGACTCTGCGTAAAGAACAAGTGCGGATATCCGTCATCGACCCGGTACGCGACGATTTCCCCATCCGCAATACACCGTACACCGTCACCCTGGTACAGCCGCGATGCCGTACCTTGGCCGAAATGGACCCCGCCGTGCGGAAAGCCGTTCACTCCAAGCGGAAAGAAACCATCATCCATCGCGCCAAAGGCTTCGTAGAACGCGTGAGGGTCAAGGATTTCCTTGCGGCCTCCATCGGGAAACGGATAACTCCATTGGAGCGGTGGGACTTGCGACGGAGCTGCGGCTGGTGCAGCAGCCGGTGCCGTAGGCGAAGGATTAGCTGGTGTCGTCATGCGTCTAGATCTGGGTAGAGGGTCATCAGTACAGCCGGACCGCTGCAATCACGAGAGTCCGCGTTAGCCAGAAAAGTGGGACCAGTGATGGGGCTCCATGGGGGCTTGCCCTCCAAGGAGTGAGCCCGTCACTGTCTCCGAAGACGCACCCGCCTTTTCCCACGACGCACACTTCTCTGTGATCTGGCCCGACGTGCCGTTTTCGATCTGGTTCGCATTGATCTTGATGTACGAGCCACCCGCACCGATCCAGATCTCTTTCGATGCGGACAGGACCAAACGGCCGTCCGTACTGGTGATCGTGAGATCCTTCAATGCAGCCAGTGCCATCTCATCGCTTTGCGCCTGAATTTGAATTTTTCCCTTTGCCGCAAACAGCTTCATGCCGGCGTTCTGCACGAATAGGCTCAGCTTCTCGACCACCGTCGCGATGAACGACTTGCCTGTCGCTAGATGTGTGCTCTCACCGCTGACGATGTTGATCTGCTGATTGGCGGTAATCTGTGTCGATTGCTGCGTCGAGAGTCCGATGCCTTCTGGACTGGAGAGCAGCATGATCGGCTTCGCGAATCCATTGGCGTTGCCTGTCCCCCCGCCCGCAGTCCGGCCGCCCGTAGCACTCCCTGGCACGCTGTGCTGCGTGACATCGGTGAATGACCTCAGCGCATCGTGGCCAGCTTTCAGAGTCTCTGCGTTGCTGCCGACGCTGGCCTCCAACAGCGCCTCCATGACACTCTCTGCGTTGACGAGTTGCTCGCTTGCTGCGCTCGCGCTCAACGGCTGGCTGTTGGCTGCGGAGTGGGTCGAAACGTACAGTCCCCGGCTCGCGCGAATGGCGCCATACGCTCCCGACTTCAGGTCGAAGCCCGAGCCGAGGTACGCCCCACGCGTGTTATTCGCATGCTCGACGAGATAACCCAGGTGCAGATGCGAATCGGCGCTCGTCGAGTACAGATGGACGCGATTCTGTCCCGTGGAGTCATCCATCACGAGCTGGTTGTAGCCACTACCGCCGTACTCCTTCGAACGGAATCCCGATAGCAGCCCGTTCGTGTGCCATATCGGCGGCGTCTCCCCGCCATGCATTCTGCCGAGAATGACTGGCCGGTCGCAGTCGCTGTTCATGAAGCCGACCAATACCTCGTCGCCCGCCCGCAACGGAAAGTGCCCGCCACGGCTGGAACCCGCATCGGGAAACGACGCTCGGACCCAGCACGATGCCTTCTCATCCTTCCCGTTGCGACGGTTCCAGGGAAACCACACCTTTACGCGGTTGAGCTCGTCCGTGAAGACTTCTTCGCCCTCTGGTCCAGCGACGACGCCTGATTGCAATTGCATGACAGGCTTCTCATGCTCGAGCGGGCTGCGGAAAGGCGTGCGGCGTCGCTGAGCCTCGATCTCGACTTGAAAGAAACCCTCGCTGCCATCGTTATGCTTGACGATCACCCCGCCGTCGCCTGCGGCAGCGACACCCGCGATTTCCGTTCGCAGGCTCTCCGGGAAATCCGCCACCTCATTCATGCCCGGCAGATTGTTACGCATCGCCCAGGTTGTGGAGAGAATCACGAACTCGCGATCGCCAGGAGTACCCTGATCATGCACAGGATGTCCGGTGAGCACGAACCGGAATCCCGGCATCGCTGAGCGCAGACTACCCACGCCATAAAAGCGCTTCGATTTCGATTGCCACGCTTCGAGCCGCACCACCGCCTGGTCATCGCCCCGTTTACTGTCGCCCCAGGTGTAAGCGCCGGTGTAGTCGTACACCTCGCCTTGTGACGGAACCGAATCGTTACGGCTTACGTCGCCACTGACGTGCTTGGGCCAATCCGGACGCTTGTAGTCAAACGTGCTCGTCGTCAACGTCGCGCTCTGGATCTCCTGCTGCTCCTTCCATTGCGTGAGGCCATCGACCTCTTGACGCACACCATTGCGGAAGAATTTGACTGTTTCCTGCTTGAGCTGTGGCGCAAAGTACAGATCGTCCATCAACACGAGCGTGTGCGACTTGCCGTCTTCGGCTTGCTCGAAGCCGCTGAACACCCCCGCTTCTTCCAGGCTGCGATGAACGAAATTCCAGTCGTCCTCCCACTGCACGCGGTACGAATACGAGGGCATCGACCGGCGCAGGTCGAAGCGGTACGCACCGCGCGCTTGCGGATGCTCGTTGAAGACATCGGCAACGATCTGCTCGCCGACTTGCTCCTGCCAGTCGCGCATATCGCGACGCAGGCGCAGGAAGTACATCCACGAGGAAAACCGCAACTGATAGAACGTGAGGTATCCGTCCGAACCCAAACGGGATGCCGCATGCACGTAGCCGTGATGCGGCTGATAAGAGCCGTCCGTTTGCTGAATCCAAAGGGTGATGGCCTCGCCGATCAAGGCTTTCAGCTCGATACGATCGCCCCGATACGAGAAGCTGTCGACGACGAATTCGTAGTCGCGCCCGATATGCGAAGTACCTTTTGCATGCAGAGGAAACAGCCAGTCCTCGCCCAACGACGTATCGAGTTTGAGCAAGCGATTTCGCTGCGCGCCACCGCTGTAAACCGCATCGAAAAGCCTGTTCGAAGCCATCCCGCGTTCCTCGTTCTTAGCCGGTCGGACTATTCAGCAGGGGACGAATTCTAATTCACGGAAGTGTAAAAATCGATAGCAACATCATTCGAAACATCACGATAATATACAAAATGTAAATTCTTCTTACGCGATGCATTTCGGGTTATCAATTTTCAGGAAAGTAATGCCGAATTCTTTCCACCAATGAAATTGGCCAGCAACATTTACTTTTTATGCTTTTCGTTTGCCCCCGAGCAGTAGTCACCTACCTAGCAGCACACTGGGCCACCGCGCTCTTGACGAACAGAATGGGAGATATCAGTCCACGGACTTTCCTCGAAGCCTGTTGGCTCTGCGTATGGGAGCAGGTCACTCGCGAAGTAGCTCGATCCAGGAATCCTACACGCCGACAGCCCTTACTCGCCTCGACAATCTACGTACTGTCTCGTGTCTTGGTTCAAGCGGCTATTCGGCTGGTGATTCGTCAGCGATCGTCAACTGGCGATCCTGGTTAGAAGATTCTGGTGCTGCCGCAACATCACCACGAGGCAGTATCATTTGCGACCTAGGCAGCACCATCCCGCATACGCTCGTCGTCGGACATCCGCTGCTGCTCTGTATTTCGCCGCAAACGTTGCTGGCGAAAGGTAATTCAGCGCGCTGCGCGGCCGTTCTTCGTTGTAGTCCTGGCGCCATGCCGCGACGAGCGGAAATCCAAGAATCAAAATATTTTCTTCCTATACTCGTAGGCGGACGCCCCGTCTACCGAGTCGAGGAAAGACTGATGTATGATGCGACGCCCCGCGGATGTACTCCAGCAGCGCACGAAAAAACTACGAGACAAGCACCGGTCCAGATGCAAACCATGTACGCCCACATCGCAGGTGAGCTCCGCAAACTGACCCTACCATCAGTGCACGAAGAAGTGCTCCCTGGCATCTGTTGGGGGGCGTTCGATGAGCTGATGACCCCCGCCTATTGGCGCGGGCAAGCTTGGCAACACATAGAATCCGGCACCTTCTGCGATTTTCGCCTCGGCCGCTCGCTTGAGGAAGAGGTTGCTGCGTGTCTGCTTGGAGGCTGGGGGATGCCAGCCGAGTTGGCCTTGGCTGCCTATTCGCGCGTTCGGGAGCGAAACCTTCTTCGCGCGGGCACCACTGCGCAAGATCTCGAAGAAGCGTTGAGTGAGCCGTTCACTTTTCAAGGTCGCGAGCGCAAATACCGATTCATCCGACAGAAGGCGCGGTATCTAAGCGGCTGCCTTGAGCAACTGGCCGGCTTCACTCCGCCCGAGGACGACATCGCTTTTCGAGACCGGTTGAATGAGCTGCCGGGCATCGGCCTCAAGACGGCCTCATGGATTGTTCGCAACCTTCGCCCGCAGAGCGAGGTTGCGATTCTGGACATTCACATTCTTCGAGTTGGCCAATACCTTGGCCTGTTCCCAGAGGACTGGCAGCCAGAGACGCACTACCTACAGCTCGAAGCGCGTTTCGTCGCGTTCGCTCGCGCAATCGATGTCTCTGCAGCCACACTCGACGGTCTCATGTGGGACCACATGCGCCGTCTGTCCGCCGTCATGCGGAAAACTCGCGTGCAGTCCGAGCAACTAGAGCTCTTCGCAGACGACAGCGCCAGCGTCCACTAACAAAACCGTGCAGGTCAGTCTTGTACCGGTAATCCGATTGCAGCGGCACCGACGGCAAGAAGCTGCTCTGCCGAAGGAAGGGCTGAAACGACCTCGTTGCCGAGTAGCCCCAGCGGGCAGAAGCCGAGTCCGAACAGCTCGGCTACTAGCGCTAGCGTCTGAAGCGTAGCGCCGGCGTCGCGCCAAACGAGCGTCTCGCCATGCGCGTACGCACTCATCGGACGAGCCATGTCGGCAACGAGCGTGAGGAACGCCCCACTCGCGCTGGGAAGTATACGTTGGCATTTACTGATCCATGCATCGCGCGCTTCTGCCGAAAATGAGAGCTTCTCGAGCATGCACGAATCGGCATTGACGCGAAAAACGGCCGACTCGTTGAATAGCAACACCGAGATTGGATGGAGTGCGCCGGCCGATAGTGATGGACGGCGGCTTCGTCGCAGCGTGTCCCCTTCTTTCCAAAACCGAGGCGTCAGCGCGAAAAGCAGCGCGCCAACCGTCAACTCCAGCGGGGCTAGCAAGAGCGCGCGAGTGGAGCGGCGTTGCTCGAACACGTCGACGAACCCCCTTCGTGCGGGAGCGCTGAATGGTTCGAACGGCGTGCTCGATTCAAGCGGCCACGCGTAGTCCGAATACGGACCATCGCCTAGCGGTCGTGGGTCTTCAGTATGGGTCAAACCCAAGCTCCTCGAGCGTCTCGTAATGCTTTCTGCAGCCACGGCACATCCCGCAAGCTTCATTGGCAACGTGACAGGAGTGAGCCCATGCGAGCAAGTCGCTTGAAACGCCAGACGTCTTGATGAGTTCCGCGCCGTTCAGTCTGATAGCGGGAGCTTCGAGCGTTATCCCGCCTTCCTGGCATCGCAGCAATGCACTCATGGCTGCGATGAACTCAGGCTTGCCGTCCGCATGGATGCCATCGGTCCGAAGTGAACCTATCAGAAGCTTGTTCACATTGAGCGTGACGACCTTCATCGCAGCCAAAGTGACCAGCATCTGGTTGCGAAATGGCCACCACTCCGATACAGGAGCGAGCGTCGCGGGCGCAAGGCCCGCCATGTCGCCGCTACCCAGTGCGCTCAAGTCGGCTTCAATTACGTGGTGTTCGATGTTCAGCACTTCACACACTGCAGCTGCGGCACGTACCTCCGCCTGGGCTGCGCGCTGGCCATATGCCACCGTGATGCCAACTTCCGGACGCACCCAGTAAGCGATCGCGACCGAGTCCATACCACCAGACAGAAGAAGTGCGGTCCTCATGCTTTCCACGCCGTGTAATGTAGCGCCGTCACAAAGTCGAAGAACATGTTGCAGTCCGAGCCAACAACCATTTTCAGGTCTTCTCCATTGACGGCCTGGGCAAGGGCATATACGGGGATGTTCTTCGCGCGCGCGTAGCCGACTTCGAAGACGGTGCCTGCGTCGAGACCATCGAGAATCGCGAAGACTCGATCACAGGAGTTCAAGGCCTCGATGTCCTTCGGACCCACCTCGTGGGCAGGACCTCGGCCGATGTCGTGAACTGGAGAGAACACCTCTAGGCCAAGCTCACCCAAGCAACGTCGCGCCTCGTCCACGAGCCATCGTTGTCCGAGATTGAAGAACGGACTGGCCAGATAGACCCTCCCGGAAACCGTGGACGCAGGCTTGCGCCGAATCTCTGATAGCTCGTGAGCTGGGGCTGCAGGCAAACCCATCGTTTCCGCGTATTGCGAGACAGCGCGCGAAGCAAGTTCTGCCGCGGCAGAAGGGCTGGCGTGATGTACCGCCCATTGCGCAGCGAAGATGGCAGCAAACACGTCGCCCGAGCCGATGGTCCATACCATGTCGCTTCGGTAAGCCGGAATATGCATCTCTGCGCCGCCGGCCGTGTACACGTACGCACCGGCCGGCCCCGACTTGACTACAACGACTTCAGCGCCGCGTTTCAATAGCAACGTTGCAGCCGCCTTCGGGTCAGAATCTCCCGCCATCGCGGTAATCTCACTTCGGTTGGCGACAATCGCAAGATGCTCGGCTTGGCTGCCGTTATCTCGGAAAGGTTCCGGATGGAATGCAGATTGTGGGTCGTAGACGCACCATTTGGCGTCCACCTTCCCAGAACCCTCGAGCATCCCGAAACGCAGCACCACCTCGGCGTTAACTTCGATTGACTCGTGCGCGTGAATGCGCGCGAGAGCCGGCCGAATGACAGGCGTCGACATGCAATGCACATATTCAAACGAGATACCAGTCCGAGCGGCAGTTATGACCAGGTCGAATTTGTACAGTGTTGCCGCTGTCTTGAATTCGGTTTCGACGTCCGGGTGCGCGTAGGTGTGCAGCGTCACCTTGTCGACGTGACTGACCAGTGTGGTCGCCGCTCGCCCACCAGAACCGAAAATTTGGTCCCATACAGGCCAGATACAATGTTCATGATAGACGCCGCCAACGACGGTAATTTCGCTTTGCCTCACGCCAGTCGCACCCGCACCTGGCAGGAGCCACCCTGGATACCCAATACCTCTGCGACGTACCGACGACCGCTCTGGATGCACTCGATAAATTGAAGCATGGAGCGCGAAGTAATAGACCCGACGATTTGCCCGGTGTTGTCCTGCGCGACGAGCCGTTGCGGCGGCCCCGCCATAAACACCACTTCGAGCAGGGTGCCCGGTCCCACGTTACGCAATGCAGCCGGCGAAACTGAGTTGAGCGACGTCACTTCGTCAATGACGCACGGGTCATCGACGACGCCTCCACCACTACCACCTCCGCTCCTCTTCGGATCCAGGACAGGTGCCTTTGGTTCCGGCCGCCAATCACCACTTCCTCCACCGCCTCCAGACATACTTCCCCCGCATTTTTTGTGTGGATGTTAATAGCCTATCGAGAGCATTATGATGTAAAACGTTTTCGACCCCAGGCGCCGGCGTATATGCATCGCTGAAAGACATCGCCTGCGAAATTTCTTAAAATGGAACTCTCGACCCGCCAGTCTAAATTTACTAACTATTTTTTAGTAGCTGTAGAAAGTGACAGGTTTCCGAGCAGAGCAAGGCGTTAATGGAGACAATCGGCCGAAAAATAACCAGAGCATGCTCTTCTAATCCCGGGACCGGGCCTTCAGTTGCTACACCTTCACTGAAAGCGCCAACGCTCCGGTCGCGAGATAGAAGCGACGGCTTTCGAGGATGAAGCGGCCGCCCGAACGGCTGCCTAACCATCTCGCCCTATGTCTGAGAGTGGCCGGCTACTGACTAGCAACGGCCAATGATGAAATTTCCGGCCAGAAATAGGGGTGCTAGCAAAGCCGCGGTCATGAACACCCATGAACACGTGAATCAGCCCACCGGAGCTTTATCCGGCACCTTTGGAGTAGCAGTATCGTGGCTATAAATAAGAATGGCTAAGCTGTTATAGAGAAGCGCAGAATCCGCGCCAGTCCGGAACGATATCTGATAGTCCACCGCAGCGCCAAGGAGTGACCGTGGCTGCGCATTGGGAGCATTTCCATCACGACGCTGACATCGGCGTGCGCGGCCTCGGCGCTACGCTCGATGAAGCCTACGCGCAAGCCGCCCTTGCACTGACGGCCATCGTCACCGATCCCGCCCTGGTACGCCCCATGCAGTCGGTCGGCATCGCGTGCCACGCCCCCGATCGCGAATTGTTGCTCGTCGACTGGCTCAATGCCGTCACCTACGAAATGGCCGTTCGCCACGTCGTATTCAGTCGTTTCGATGTGGCTTTGAAGCCGCAAGGGCTGACGGCACACGCCTTCGGCGAAGCACTCGATCGAGCCCGGCATCATCCCGCCGTCGAACCGAAGGGCGCGACCTACACTGAACTCATCGTGCGCAGCCAAAGCGACGGTACATGGCTGGCGCAATGCGTGATCGACGTCTGAGTGGGGGTACGCATGAACCTCTCCCTCCTTGAACAGCATAGCGACTTCGAGTGGCACATTCCCGCGACCGGCAAGATGCGCGTGCCCGGCATCATCTATGCAGAGCGCGGCTTGCTTGAAGACATGGATAACAAGGTCTATGAACAGGTCTGCCACGTCGCCGCACTGCCGGGCATCGTCAGCGCGTCGTTCGCCATGCCGGATGCGCACTGGGGCTACGGCTTTCCGATCGGCGGGGTCGCCGCGTTCGATCCCGAAGCTGGCGGTGTCGTCTCGGCCGGCGGAGTCGGCTTCGACATCTCGTGCGGCGTCCGCACGCTACATACCGGCCTCGTCCGAGCGCAAGTCGACGCGGTGAAGGCACGTCTGGCCGATACCTTGTTCGCGCGCATTCCAGCCGGTGTGGGCAGCACCGGCCCCGTGCACCTGTCGGCAACGAAGATCGACGACATGCTGGCTGGCGGCGCCAAGTGGGCCGTCGATCAAGGCTACGGCACGCAGGCCGATCTCGAACGGATCGAAGAGCGGGGCATGGCGCATCACGCCAAGCCTGCCGCCGTGTCGCCTCAGGCGAAGAAGCGTCAGCGCGACGAAATGGGGACGCTTGGCTCGGGCAACCATTACCTCGAAGTGCAGGAGGTCGACGAGATCTATGCGCCGTCGATTGCCGAGGGGCTTGGCTTACAGCGCGGCCAGATCGTCGTGTCGATTCATTGCGGCTCGCGTGGGCTCGGCCATCAGATCGGCACGGAATTCCTCCGGGAGATGGTCGTTGAGGCCAAGCACTATGGCATCGATCTGCCCGATCGCGAACTCGCCTGTGCACCGATTCAATCGGAACTCGGCCAACGCTACCTGGGCGCCATGCGCGCCGCGATCAACTGTGCGCTGGCGAACCGCCAGATCCTCACGCATCTGGCGCGCGAGGCGTTCTCGAAAGTGCTGCCGCAGGCATGTCTGACCCTGCTCTATGACGTCTCGCACAACACGTGCAAGGTCGAACACCATCTCGTCGACGGCAAGACGAAACGGCTCTTCGTGCATCGCAAAGGCGCCACGCGCGCGTTCGGCCCCGGCCATCCCGACCTGCCCGACTCGATCCGCGATCTGGGGCAACCGGTACTGATCGGCGGCAGCATGGGGACGTCGTCGTATGTACTCGTCGGCTCGAATGAAGGGGCGGATGAACGTGCGTTCGGCTCCGCTTGTCATGGTGCCGGCCGCAACATGAGCCGCACGCACGCTGCCGCGCGCTGGCGCGGACGAGCGATCGTCGAAGAGCTGGCGAGCCGCGGCATTCTGATTCGGAGTCCTTCCGATCGTGGCGTAGCCGAGGAAGCACCGGGCGCGTATAAGGACGTTCAAGCCGTCGTCGATGCTGCCCAAGCCGCAGGCCTCGCACGCAAGGTCGTACGGCTCGTGCCCGTCGTCTGCATCAAGGGATAGTGCACCGCCCTCATCAGACCCTACTCGTCCTTATTCGTCGACGTCCGGCTCTTCCGTTTCCAGGATCGCCAGCACATGCGCCGCCCTGCCGTGCAATTCGTAGTGGGGCGTGCGTTGCAGACGCTGGTCGCTTCGGCGCCAGGTGTAAGCGTCGAGCACTTCGGCGCTGGTCGCTCCCGTCGACATGATCCTCTCGATGACATCGTCCTCGAGCGGCCCGATGATGTCTCGGATCTCGGTTGCCGTCGCCGGCGACGAACTTGATGAGTGAGGGTTCATAGGGCCTCCATCCAAAGCGCGCGTCCGCGCTCCGCCAGCATAGCGCATCGCCAACCTCACGCAAGCCGCCGCCATCACCCGCGAACCAACAGCACGCCGTCTGCGCCCTGTTCGACGCGCGTACCGAGCCTCTCGCTCTCGCGCGCAAGCGTCGTATGAAGCCACGCCGCGCCTTGTGCCGGCGCGCAGCGCAATTGCATCTGCCGGATTTGCATCGGCACTGCCTGCAGCTCGATCAACGTTCCGTTGCTACCCTCGACGCATACGAAGTACATCAACGCCAAATCGGGCCGGTAATGCTCTTCTCCGGCGATGCCTTCGTAGTCGTTCAACAGATCGCCGCAGCCATATAGAACGAGTTTGCCCCGGTAGAGCTCGACGCCTCGCACATGGTGTGACGAATGGCCGTGCACGATGTCGACGCCACCTGTGTCGATCAAAGCATGGGCAAACGCCCGCTCGTCGTCGCCGACATCGAACCCCCAATTGCTCCCCCAATGCAGCGAGACGACGACCAGTTCACCCGGGCCGCGTTCGGCCGCCATGCGTCGTCCGATCATCTCCGCACGGCTTACCGTGATTTCCGGCACATAGTTCACACCGCTTCGATGCGCCGTGGCCGCCCAAGAGGCCGGCACACCGCTCGTCGGCGCGCCGAATGCGTAGACCCGCACGCGCAAGCCACTTGCCAGCGTAAGGACTGCGGGCGCTGCCGCTTGGGCCTGATCCTTGCCTGCGCCCGCCGCTTGGATGCCCGCGCCGCGTAGCGTCGCAAGCGTGTCGTCGAGCCCTTGGCGCCCCCAGTCGAGCGTATGGTTGTTCGCCAGCACGCAGCAGTCGACGCGTGCACTCGTCAGACAGCCGATGTTGTCCGGATGCATGCGGTATAGCACCGCCTTGTTGGGCCAGTAGTCGGCGCTTGCCGTGACCGCCGTTTCGAGGTTGATGAGGCGGATATGCGGCTGCATGCGCTCCAGTACGGCCAGCGCGTCGCCCCAGGGATACGCATCGCCGATCGACGCGGGCAGCGCTCCGTTCGCCTGCTCGGCCAGTCGCACGTAGTCGCGCGCGGAATGGCAGAAATTTTCGTAGAGCTGAGGATTGCCGGCGTGCGGCAGGATGGCGTCGATGCCGCGCCCCGTCATCACGTCGCCGCTCAGAAAGAGGCACGCGTACGGCACCTGTTCCTGTTGCACGACATCCACCGCGTTCATCGCCGGAATAGCCAGATCAGGATCGTCAGCACGACTGAAATGACGAGGCAGGTGACGATCGGAAGATGGAAGCTGAAGCCCTCGCGGACGATATGGACATCACCGGGCAAACGACCGAACGGTATCCGCGCGAGCCAGCGCCAGGCGAGCCCCGCCACGAACAGCACGATGCCGCTGATCAGAAGGATGCGTTGCATAGCGCGCGATGAGCAATGGCAACCGGGAGGTGCCGACTTGCATAGCGTAGCGCGTGCCGCGTTCGTGTGCTTGCCCCCTTTCTCCCACAGCGCACGCCGACTCGAGACGGCCGTCGCCGGCGCCGCCTCGATACCTGAACGTTACGGATGCAGCCTTTCGTAACGGGCCAACGCGATCTTGCGGCCAGACGCGGCCGCTGCGAAGGCAAGCACGATCAGGGCGATCGCCAAGCTATGCAGATCCTTGAGCACGCCGGCAGATACCTCCGCCGGCTTCCCAACCTGAGCCAACGTATGATCGATCGTGGTGGCATACAGCGCGATCGTGGCGACCGCGCCGAGCGTACCGAATAGCGACAGCAATTCGGCCGCATATTTGATGCGCGCTTTCTCCGCACGTAGTTCGGGGTCGCTCTTCTGCTTCGCACTCTTGAGCGCGTCGTAGGCGAATTTGTAGCCGACACCACCGATAAAGGCGATCAGCACCACGATGGTAATCGCACGCACCAACAGGGTGTCCGCGTAGCGGCTCGCGGCGATCGCCCCTCCTGCGCAAACGCCCAAGAAAAACAGCGTAGGAAGCGCACGGCAAACGCAGGCGAAGGAATCCTGCGACGGTGGTGACTTCTGTGCTTGTTGTACTTGTTGTTGATCGTTCATAGTGGTCCGCCTCGTTAGCGTGCATGGCGCTGCCGCTCCGGCAGCGCACCGCTTACCGCATGGTTGCATCCAAAGGCGCCCACGCCCTCGGCTTGCGCCCCCACCAGCGCCACATCAGCACGACCATCGCAACGATCACCACGAGCACGAACACGCTGCCCTCGGGCCCCGTCGCGCCGCCGCTCAACAGCGGGTGACCAAGCGGACGCGAGACGAACAGAGCGCCCGCCGACATTTCGCTGCTATCGGCCGTGCCGTAGAAGTACGACTCGCCCCAGTCCCATGCCGCGTGAAAACCGATCGCCCACCACAACGAACCCGTGTACCAGAGCGACAGGCAAAACACGAGGCCGATCAAGCCGGCGCTAATGAGCCCGACCGGCGTTTCGCCAGGGTTCACACCGTGGATCGCGCCGAACGCTACCGAGAAAAAGAGTGCCGCCCCCCAGAAGCCGAAGCCGCGCGCGAGCGTGTATTGCAGATAACCGCGCAGCAACGATTCCTCGAAGAGGCCCGTCGTGACGAACATGAGCCCCCACATGGCGCCGTACTTCCAGAGGTCGGAGCCGTGCGTCGTCGATGCGTCGATCTGCAGGAAGCCGCCCTTCCAAAGTGCGAGCACCAGCAGCGAGATCGCCACGAACCCGGCAACCAGGCCCGATACGAAGCGCATGATGCGCGCCTTGCCTTGCAGGCCATAGGCCAGCAACGAGCGGCGTTCGATCCGCGCGAGCACGGCGGTGGCAATCACGACCGACACCAGTTGTATGCCTTCCATGGCCAGTCCGACACCGGGCGTGAGCACATCCGTACGGGAAACATGGGGCAGGAAATACCGGGAGGCACGGCCAAGCGCGAATATCGACAACGCGAACACGCCGAGGAACAGCAGCATGCTCGACACGGCGCGCCTGCGATTGCCGCCCACCAACAGCCAGCGTAATCCCTGGCTGCGCGAAGCAACAGGCAGTGCATCACCCTCGACCGGGGGCGGGGTATAAGTCTCGTCCATGTGTGGCTCCTATAAGTCGTTTTATTCTTCGACGGCTGCCGGTTGTCCAGTCTAGAACATCTAGTGGACATCACGACCGCCACCTGAAAGGTGCCGCATTTTTACCTAGCCGAAAAGAAATCGCTAGTAGAGCAGAACGTTCCGGCTAGTGTAATGATTCAGTCGGAATTCTATGGAAATATTGAAAGCCCCCTTCTCCTACGGAACAAGAACAATGAAACCTCTTGTCGCCTGCATCGCGGGCCTTCTGTCTGTTGCGTCGATCAGCGCGTCTGCAGAACCCATGGTGCTCGCCTACTATTCGGATTATTCGAATAATTACAATTCTCTGACGCGATATTACGGCAACTTCAACGCTGCCTCGGTCGACTTCTACAACATCACGAAAGATGGGGTCGTCGCGGGCAATGGCGCTCCGGTGCCCAGCACTGCCCTCGCCTTCCTGAAGGCCAAAGGCATTCCCACTTACGGCTGCGTCTCGAACGTCGATGGCGACTGGAGCCCATCGATCGCGCACGAGGTCACATCCAAGAACCTCGATACAGCCGTGCGCAACCTCGTCGCGTTCGCACAGAACAATCAATTCGCGGGCATCAACATCGACTTCGAAGGGGTCGACCAAGGCGATCGCAACAATTTCAGCAACTTCGTGCAGGTGCTGGGTCGCGCATTGCATGAGCAAGGGCTCAAGCTCATCGTCAGCGTGCCGGCGTTCTCGACGACCGACGAAACGAATTCGGCCAACTATGGCTATGATTTGCGCGCACTCGGCGCCGGTGTCGACTATCTGCAGATCATGACCTACGACGAGACGATCCCAGCCTGGTCTCCTGGCCCTGTCGCCGGCTCCGACTGGATGGAAAACGACCTCGACTACGCCACCTCGCTTGTACCGGCGAACAAGATCCTGAACGGCCTGCCGTCGTACGGCAACGACTGGCCTGCCCACGATTCCGGTACGCAACTCTTTTGGGCCGATACCGACGCGCTTGTGCAGCAGTATGGAGTGAAGCCGAGCTATGTCGGCTCGAACAACTCGGTGACGTTCCGCTACACCGCCAGCGACGGCAGCGGCACGCATACCGTGTGGACCGAAAACGCACGCAGCGTGAAGCTGAAGGCAAGCCTCGTCAATGCGTACGGCCTGGCCGGGACGTCGATGTATGCCCTGGGGATGGAAGATGCGCGCTTCTGGCAAGCGCTGAAGGCAGGCCTCGCGCAGCAATGACGCGAGCGACGCAGCCGGAGCACACCGCTTGCCCCGGCCGCGTCACCGCGTGCGAAAAGCATCAAGCCGCGTCGCGGGTCTCGAGGTCCGCGGTGTTGAGCCAGTTGCTGCGCCCGTCCGTGCCCGAATCGCGCTTGGCGAGCCGCGCCACGCCCACCATGCCCGTCGCCATCACGCTGGGCCGCCCGTCACCGTCGATGAGCCGCGCTTCGAGAAACACGACACTCGACGAGCGCCGCACCGCCCAGCATTCGACGACGGGCTGCGCGGCACGCACGGGCTTCATGAACTGAATCGACAGCTGCACCGTCCCGCAAGTACGACCGCGAAAGTGCACGATGCCCGCCACCGACATCGCGCAATCCATCAAGCCCGCGATGATGGCGCCGTTCAACGCTTCGGTGCCGAGGCCACCCGTGTGTGCGCGCGTGCGACGCACCAGCGCAAGCCGCACGACGCGCTCATCGCTGAGATCGAGCGCCGCACCCAGATGCTCGAGAATCGGCATGGCACCGAGCCGGGCCTGCCACTGCGCCCGATCCTCCGCCGTGCCCGGCACGCTCAAAGCGTCCGCGGCCCAAGTCGTACTCAGCCCCATCGCAGCGCGTCCTCCGTCGCCACCGCCTCGGGTAGTGCCGTTACGACGGGCTCCGCTACCGGCTCCGGCTCGCTCGCGCCCTGGCGGAACGGTGACCAGATGAACTGCTTCCAGTAGCCTTCAGCGACGCCGACCCAACTGCGCAGCGACTCGAGACTGTCGAGCGATTTATCGAGGCTCACCATCAGCCAGCTATAGACGGCCTGGCTGTCGCGGCAGTCTTCGCAATGCCCCGACGTGCAGCACAGCTCGACCGTCTTCAGATCGGGCTTCCAGGTGTTGAACATCGGCAGCGCGGCATTGCCGTTCACGAGCCGCTCGGCGTTGCCCGGATGGTCCTGGCTCACGCTCGGGCACACGTCGTAGCCGAACTCGCCACACCATGCATGGCCCGTCACGATCGCTTCGATGTGTGCAGGGTGGTTCAGCACCGTCTCGGGGTAGAGCTCGCGCACACGCAACATCTCGTCGAGCAAACGGCGCTGATTCAACATGCGCAGCGGATGCCCGGTGTTGTACTTGCTGTAGAAGTTGAACGTGACGACGTTGCCGTTCTCGCGAATGCGCCTCACCGTCGGCTCGATGTACGAGAGTCCATCCTCGGTGACCGCGAACACGAACGTCGCGCGCGGATCGTTGCGATAGTTCTCGAGCGCCGTGTCGAACAAACCCGTAAACGTGCTGCCGCCAGGGCGAATCGCACGCAGTTCGTCATCGAGCGGGCCGCCACCGAACAGCGAAATGAACACCGTCACGTCTTTGAACGGCTCGACGTTGGGCAACGGCTTGAGCCCGTTGGTCGAGATCGACACGTAGCGCATGCCTTCGACGAACGCTTCGACGCGGTTCAAAAACAGAGTCGGCTCGCCGCCGATCAGCAAGGCACAGTTGACGCGCCGTCTGCGTTCGTTCTGGATGAAGTCACGCCACTCGTCGATGCTCTTGACCTCGGTCGCGTTCTGGTCGTGACCGAACTCGAAGAACCAACAGCCTTTGCAGCGAATGTTGCAGGCGTTCGTGAGGTGATACTCCGACGCACGCACGAGCGACGAGAAGCGCCGCACTTCAGTGAAGCGGCGTTCGAGCTCGGGGTCCTGAGCGAGCAGAAGCGGCAGGCGTTCGGCGATTGCCGCTTTGCGCTTGATTTGGAGTTCGCGTGTGGCGCTCATGCTGGCTCCGCGGAAACGCTCGATGCCGCCATCTCGGGCACCACCAGCTTGAGCGCCGCCAGGCGCGGCAGGATCTTGCGCACGAAATGCTGGCGCAATTCACCGTTCGTGGTCTTGCGCAGCCCCCACTTCACGTAAAGCGCAGTGCGCTTGGACTCATCGCGCCCGAACAGCGCGAGGATGTGCGGCCACAGCCGATCGAGCGCATGCTGCGCCTCCTGGCGGCCTTCGTCGGTCGAGCAGGCGTCGCGGATGATCCGAAAGCCGTGCGCGACGTGCACATGCTCGTCCTTGATGATCTGCCTGACGAAGATCTCGCTGAACGGCTCATAGCTGCAATCCTGGAACTCGAGCAGATGTTCGAGCACGACCGCCTCACCAAGGAACGAGAAGATGCCACGCTCCATCCAGTTCTTCACGCCGCGCACGAGCTCGTTCGCGTAGTACGGCCGCTGTTGGAAATGCTGCGCCAGCATGGCGCTCGTATCGACGTTGAGATCCGAAAGCACCGCAGCGCTTAGCTGATAGTGCTGCACTTCCTCCCCCGCGCGTTCGCAGCACACGAGCTTTTCGTAGGCGTTGGGCGCAAGGTTGTAGAACAATTGCGTGTAGTCGTCGGCCCCTGTCAGCTCGCCCTCGGTATGCACGAGCATCAGATGCGTGGCGAGCTTCTGATACTCCTCGGGCATGTTTCTAAAGTCTTCTGGTGTCCTAACTGCATTCTTGCCGAGCACCGGCTCGGGCGCTGCATACGTCGGTTCCAAGTGCATCCCCTTTTCGTTTTTCACCTGCGTTTCAGACGCTCGCCACACCCGCGCGGCGATGCGTGTCGGCCTTGAGGCCATCGACGATCGCCGTCAGATGAGCGAGTACCTCCTCCCGATGGCTCTTGATGAAGAAGTGACCGCCATCGAACATCCGCGTGCAGACGGGCACGCTGGAATACCGCTGCCATTCGGCAAGATCCGTCGCCCACACGAGCGCATCGTCGCGTCCGCCAAGCACGTGAATCGGCACGGGCAGCTCGCGAATCGGGGAACGCCACTCTTCGTGGCTTTGCAGGTCTGCGCGGATCGTGGGTAGGAACATGTCAATGAAGGCCTCCGCATTGGGCAAATCCCGCGGCAGTCCTTCGAGCAGATTCAATTCGCGCACCAGCTCGTCGCGCGGCAAATCATGCAGACGTCGCTGGCGCCGCGACGGCAGGTGCGGTGCCGAGCAGCCCGATACGACGAGTGAGCGCGGCGGCGTACCGACATCGAACAGATGCTTGGTCAGCTCGAGTGCGACCACGCCGCCCATGCTGTGACCGTAGACGATCAAATCGACGCCGACAGGGTTGGCTAAACCGCTCATCACCTCGTCGACGATTTCCGCCATCGTGAAGAGCGGCGCTTCGCGAAAGCGCGCGCCGCGCCCCGGCAGTTCGACGGCGCACACTTCGACGTCGGCGGGCAGCAACGTATGCCACCGGCTGTATGCGGAGGCGCTGCCGCCGGCATACGAGCAGCAGACCATGCGCATGCGCGGCGAACGCACCGGCTTGAAAATCATCAGCGGCGCGCGTCGCGGGCCGTGGGCTGCGCTCGAATTCATCGGGCGTTCGCTCTCAGTCTCGTCGTTTTGCTCTCAGGTCCTTCGACACGGCCCGCGGTCTGGCCCAGGAATCTCGAGCGGGCCGCAAGCTGTCCATACCCATCATGCATGGGACTCTACGAAATGGCAGCTGTAGTTTTTTGCAGGTCCAAATCGTTTGCGTCTTCGTAGTTCTGGCAGCACAATGGGCCGCACTTCGCTCGTTCGAAGCGGGATAAACGCAAAACGGCTCCGATATGCGCATATACGCACCTGCCCGGCCCGTTGTCCCTTGGCCATCCCGATTACCCGCTGGCGATGGCCCTACGACGCTCGGATCATCCATCCGATTCGTCACGGTAGACGGCAGCATGCGCTGTGCCGAGCACGCGGCGATACGCCATGCCGATGAGCCGCCTCACTCGTGCGGCCTGCCGTTCCCAATCAAACACACCTTGTCACGAAGCGTCGGGCAACCCGGCGTCGACGCGGGAACCCGCCAAGTTTTGAAGCGGTGTAGCCCTCTCTCGCATGTGTCCGCCGTAGCATACGGCCACACGCGCAAACACCCCCGTCACGCGCAAACAAGGAGATTTCAATTGGGCATGAGACTGGCGAGGATGAGCGCATCGGCGCGTATGGATACGCCGACGTCCGCGGACGGCTACGTGCGCGTACCGGCCGCACGACTGACCGCGCTGACGCTGAATCCGATCTGGGCGGCCGCCGACGAGGACGTGCTTCTGCAAGCGTGGGACGCGGGCATGCCGGCTTGCCGCGCGGGCTATTGCGAGTGGGTCGATCAAGTGTGGCACCCGCCCATCACGCTCGGCTGGTGCTGGTTCGTCGATCCTCGGCATACCTACCGCCTGTTGCCGCAAAGCGTAGCCGGCAACGTGATGATCGTGGGCCCCAAAGGCTATGACATCGGGCCCGCACAAACCGTGCAATGTCTGGAAGACTGGATTTGTACACTTTCGTGGGGCCAGCACATTAACGCGCTCGCGGCACATACCGACCTGTAGGAACTTGCAGTTTCGTCGCTCCTGCCTATCGACTTTAATGGGTCGTCCACAGGAGCTTGCAAATGTTAGAAACGATGATCGGAAGCGCAGCGAAACTGTCTCCCGGGCTCACCGCTGCGCTCGCCTCCTATCGCCATGCCATCTTCATCGAGAAGCTCGGCTGGCAATTGCCTGTCGTCGACGGGCAGGAGCTCGACCAATTCGATCGCCCGGATACCGTCTACGTCGTGGGTAGCATCGAAGGCGGCGCCGTATGTGCGTGCGCGCGCTTGCTGCCGACCACGCAACCGTATCTGCTCGGCGAAGTGTTCCCATCGCTGATGGGCGGTGCGCCAGTGCCATGCGCGCCGGACATCTGGGAGATCTCCCGCTTTTCCTCCTACATCCTCGGCGAAGATCCCAGTTCGTTGGAACTCGCGCATCGCAACACGCGCGCACTGCTCGCCGAAGTCGTGCGCTTCGCGCATGCGAACGGTGTGCGCCGCCTCATCACGGTGTCGCCGCTCGGCGTCGAACGGCTGCTCAAGCGGCTCAGAGTGCACGCACACCGGGCCGCGCCGCCGCAGCTGATCGACGGCAAGCCCGTGTTCGCTTGCTGGATCGAAATCGACGAGATCACGCTCGCCGCGCTCGACATCGAGCCTGACGTGGCGCTGGAACGCGAACTCGCCGCCTGCTACGCTTAGCCCTTAACCGCTGTCGACGCAAGCGTCCCAGCCCGTACGCCACGCGCGGACGGCCTGGGGCACGTTCATCCTCGAGCGACGCGTGCAAGCCAGCGTTGGCAAAGAACACGGGCATCCGACATGCTGTTCTCCCTGATTCTGTTCGTGATCGTCGCCACCATCACACCCGGTGGCGCAACGACGCTCGCGACGGCATCCGGCACGCGGTTCGGCTTCAGACGCAGCGTCCCGCTGATGGGCGGCATCGCGCTCGGTCTCGCGTCGCTGGCGGCCATCGCGGCCATCGGCCTTGCGGGTCTGTTGCGCGCGGCGCCCGCGTCGCAGTTCGCCATGAAAATCGCCGGCACGGCCTACTTGTTGTGGCTCACCGTCAAGATCGCATCGAGCGGATCGCCCAACGTCAACGCGAAAGCCTCGCAATCGCCGACGAGTTTCGTCGGCGGCGCGTTGCTGCTGTGGCTGAACCCGAAGGGTTGGGCAATGGCGCTCGGTGCCGCGGCCTCGTTCGCGGCCCTCACGCCGAATCCGCTGCGCCTGGCCGTCATTCTGGGTGCGGCATTCGGCGTGGCCGCGATCGTGTCGCTTGCGCTGTGGTGCACGGCCGGCGTGATGTTGAGCCGCATGCTGCGTACCGAACGGCATTGGCGTGTGGCGAACGTCATGCTGGGCCTCCTGCTTGCGCTGTCGATCGTGCCGATCTGGATCGGCTGACACCGGTTCGGCAAACCGCATCATCACTCCGCTGAAACGCACCTCGGCGCAGCGTGCCGTTGCTGGGAACGTAGCACCGGCGCGCGCCCACTCGCACGTCTTCCCATCGCATCAATAGGGGGCGGGGCGGCCTCTCTTGGGCCTCGACCGCACGAGGCATCCGCGTTTGCCGCCAATCACGGCAGATCACTACAGCGATAGCCGGTCTTTGGCCGGCCGGTGCATCGACTGGCTTTTTCGCTCGACGTCCAATGGCATGCTCCTCTAGTATGCGCAATGGATGGTTCGCCAAAGTTTGCCCATAATCCACCAAGACCAAATTCTGGAACGGCCAGTCACGCCGCCAGCGGGCACGCGTTCGCACGGTGATATCGTTTAACCGATCGAACTACGCTACGGAGACATTCTCTTTAAAACAGGCACTTTGTTTCCAGGAAACGGCTAATAGACGACTTCCTCTTGCTAGGCTCGATTGATTCATCTGCGCACCCAAGCCGCGTTGGCTGATCTTTCATCGGAGATTGCTGTGGATGCATGGAGAGAAGATGTAATGACCGACCTGTCACAAGCGAAAGACGCGGAAGAAATCCTTGCCTTCATTTCTGCCCGCGTCCGGTCGCTGGGATTCGATTTCTGTGCGTACGGAGCGCGCGATCCGCTGCCGGTGACGCGGCCTTCGTTCACCCTGCACAGCAACTACCCCGCGAACTGGCAAAAGCATTATGTGGCGGAGAACTACTTTGCGCGCGATCCTGTCGTGCGCTATGGGGTGACCTACACGTCGCCGTTGATCTGGCCCGTCAACGCGCGCACCGACGAAGCGTTCTGGCAGGACGCGAAAGGACACGGGCTCGCGCACGGCTGGTCACAGCCGATTCGCGACAAGCAGGGGCGCATTGCGATGTGGAGCTTCGCGCGCGGCGCCGATCCGATTTCGACATCGGAGATCAGCGCCAGCGAAAGCCGCCTGATCTTTCTCGCGCATGCCGGCCATTCGGCGAGTTCGCGGCTGATTCCGGCTCATGGGCACGGTATTCACGTCGACCACTTCACTGCGCGCGAAAAGGAAGTGCTGAAGTGGGCTGCCGACGGAAAAACCGCCATCGAAATCGCGTCGATCCTTTCCATTTCAGAAAGGACGATCACGTTTCACATGCAGAACATCATGGAAAAGCTCAATTCGGTCAACAAGACGCAGGCCATCGTCAAAGCCGTCCTGCTGGGCGTGATCTATGAAATGAGCTGATGCGGAACATTGCCCCACATATGACCCGCACACGATTTGCACTTTATTTGCACACAATCAAAACAATCCGAGCACCCAAGGCGATTACCGTACAAATAGCGATCAGCTAGCCGCATCTCAACGACGACCGGGCGCGCCATTGCAGCTGCGCCCGGTCGCTTCAAGAGCGAACCCGCCTCACATTACTGCTGTTTCGGCTGGAAGCCCGACTTGCCCATCTGCCACAACGCAAACGACCACTCGTCGGCCATCTTGCTCGAATACTGCGAGACGCTCGAGCCCATGCCGTGTCCGCCGTCATAGTCGATACGCAGCAGCACCGGGTGGCCGCTCGTGGTCGCCGCGCGCACGCGTGCAGTCATCTTCAGCATGTGCCACGGCGAGACGCGCGGATCGTTCGCACCCGTCGTGAACATCACGGCCGGATACGGCGTGCCGTCGTGCACGTGCGCATAGGCACTCATCGCATAGAGGCCACGGAAACCCGCCTCGGTCGACGTCGAACCGAACTCGGGCACGTTGGGCGGGCCGTTCGGCTCCGTCTCGAAGCGCAGCGAATCGGACACACCCACGTCGTCGAGGATGACGCGGAACAGCCCCGGGTTGATCGTCAGCGCACCGCCCATGACGATACCGCCCGCGCTCGCGCTATTGGCAGCCAGATACTTCGACTGCGTGTAGCCCGCGTCGATCATGTGCTGCGCCGATGCGATGAAGTCGAGCATCGTGTTGATCTTCGTGAGCTTTTGACCGGAACGATGCCACGCATCGCCGTATTCGCCGCCACCGCGCATGTGCGACGTGACGATGATGCCGCCTTGCTCGATCCATGCCTGCCACGCCGGATGATAAGCGGGATCCATCGATACGCCATAGCTGCCGTAGCCCGTCACGATGGTCGGATGCGAGCCGTCACGCGCGATGCCTTTCTTCGCGACGATGGAGATCGGCACACGCGTACCGTCGTAGCTCGTGGCGAATTCGTCATGCTCCTCGATGTCGCTCGACTCGTTCTTCGACGGCGGAATCAGCCCCGTGTCGACGGCCGTCTTCGTGGCCGGATCGTAGGCCATTTCACGCGGCGCCTTGACCCAGCTACGCAGATCGAACATCACGCCGGGCGCGCGCGGATCGACGGTCATTGACTGGATCGCTCCTGCGTACGGCAAAGCGATCGGATGGCTTTCCTTGCCATCGAACGACACGCGCCGCATCGCGAAGGTCGTGCCAGCGCGTTCGGACACGTAGATCGCATCGCTGGCGAGCGCGAACGCATCGATCACGTTCGAGCCTTCGGGCACGACGACGTCGGCATGCGCGAGATCCGGGTGCGCCGCCGGCATCGACAAGATGCGGAAGTTCGATGCGCCCTTCTGCGTCCGCACGTAGAGCCGGTCGCCGCGCAGTTGGACGTCGGTCACGCCATCCTCGGGGCTCGCGATCTTCTTCCACGGCGTGCTTGCGCCGTGGATCTCGTCGACTCGCGCCACGTAGAACGTGTTCGGGTTGTTGTCCAGGTTGTGATTCGCGACCGCCACGGCATACGGCGAATCGGGCGACAGCAACACGTAAGTGGCCTGGCCTTCCGGCACATCGAGGCTTGCCGACACCCCATGCCCGAACACGGTTTCGTCGCCCTCGCCGTTCGGGCGTTGGCCCACGACGTGCAGATTCGTGACGGCGTTGTACCAGGTCTCTGACGGCGGCGTATTGGGGCCCGTCTTCGGATAACGCGTGTAGTAGAACGACTGGTTGTCGCTGCGCCACGTCACGATGCTACCGCTGGTGCGGTCGATGGCTTCGCCGAGCTGGGCGCCCGTCGCCACGTCGAGCACGTGCAGCACGCTCTGTTCCGAACCGCCTTCGGAGACACCGTATGCCACGTACCGGCCGTCCCACGACGGCGAGTACCAGTCGAGCGCATAGTGATGGGCACTGTCCTTGGCGAGCTTGGCCGGGTCGACGAGGATGTGCTCCTCGCCGGTCACGCCATCGCGGTAGGCCAGCTTCGCGAGGTTGGCGCCGGGCTCCAGCACCTCATAGAAAAGCCGCTTGCCGACGCGCGTGAAGTGACCGCGATGCAGGTCGCCGGTCATCAGGCTCTGGATGCGCTTTTCCAGCGCGTCCCGGCCCGGAAGGCTCTCGAGCACGTTGCGCGTGTAGTCGGCTTGGGACCTCATCCATTTCTGGACTTCGGGGTCCTTGAGATTCTCCATGTAGCGATAGTTGTCGACCACGGACGTACCGAAGTAGGTATCCGTGACCGGCCGCACCGGGGCGACGGACGGGCCGTCTGCCGCCCAGGAGGCACACGATGCGGACGAGAAAGCGAGGGCCAGCGTTACAGCGAGGGTAGATCTTGTTGGTTTCATTTGGACTCTCAAGTAACGACGCGCGAGAAACGACTGCTGCCGGCGCGTTGACGGCTTCCATGAACGAAGCGCCGCGTCTCCTACGGCGCTTCGACCTGCGTTCCGGGATGCGAAATGGTCTTCGTCACGGGTGGAACGGCCAGGAAGGCCCCGAATTGTAACGACTATTCTCGCGGTTTCGCTTCGAGTCACGCCGCTCGAGAGATCCTTCGCCGGGGCTTATGCCATGCGCACGTGCGGCTCGACAGCGACCTCGAATGCCATCGACCGTGCGATGAAGCAATGGTGGTGCGCCGACTCGTGCAGCTCGATGGCCTTTTGGCGGTCCGCGTCGCCGTGGCGCGCATCGAGCGTGACTTCAGGCTTTAGCGTCACGCTCGAAAACGCGCCGGAGCCATCGGCGTTCATCGCGAGCACGCCGCCGGCATCGTCGCGATAGCCGGTCACGATGAGGCCGTTCGCCGAACACAGGTGCAGATACCACAGCATGTGACAGGCGCTCAGGCTCGCCACGAGCAGTTCCTCGGGGTTGTAGCGAGCGGCGTCGCCGCGGAACGCCGGGTCGCTCGAACCCTCGATCGGCTGCTTGCCAGGCGCGGAAACGACGTGGTCTCGGCGGTAGGCGGTATAGCTGCGCGTGCCCTCGCCCGTGTTGCCGGTCCACTCCACGGCGATCGAATAACGGTGATGCTGGTTCATGTCGCTTACTCCGTTCTGGCCAAGTGTTGTGCGGCAAGGCGATCGCGCTCCCAGGCTTCGGACACGGCACGCCCCTTTTCGTAATCGTCGACGACGAGGATCAAGCGGTGATCGTGATCGCTGTACATCGTTTCGATGTTGACGCCCGCTTGCGCCATGCGGCGCCCGATCATGCCGAGCTGGCCCGGTACGGCTTGATGCAGCTTCTGGATCAGCACGTCGCGGACGGCGTCGACCTTGATGCCGGCTGCCTCCAGCACTTGCCGGGCACACTCGCCGTCTTCGAACAGGAAGTGCGCCACGCCGCGTGCGCCGACGGCCCACACGCCACCGCCCTCCACGCTGACACCCGCGGCGCCGAGCACTTCGCCCATCTGGGCCAGCGCGCCCGGGCAATGGTCGAGATCGATCGATACGTCTTGCATGTTACTTCTCCACTTGTTTTTGGGTCATTTGACCTTCGCGGCGTTGGGATCGACTGATTGGGTCGGTCGGTACTCCTAGCGCGGGGCTGCTCCGGGTGCTTCGGTGTGGATGGAACTATAACGGTCGGACTGCGTGCGACGTTTTGGGGTGGGGTGAAATGTGGATGTGACAATGGCAACCATTACCCTTCAAAGTAAGCCCATGGTCTCGCTATGTGGCGCTTGAAGAAATCCGAAAACATCGGTTAAAAAGCTGCTCTAGCGGGGCGAACGATTCCAATTGGTTCGCAGATGTGCACGCGTCGCCGCCGCTCGTCACGACAAACCATCGCGAACCGATACCACCAGCCATCATGCCGGCCCACGAAAAGGCCCATGCCGGCGCTTGGAGGAGACCTATGAATAAACCGTCAGCGGTAGCGGTACGCCTGCGCATTGCCCGTTCACGATGCGCGTCGACGATCGCCAATCTATCGATGCTTGCCCTATCGGCATTCACCATGACAGGCATGCCCCACGCTCACGCGCAAACGAGTCTCGGCGCGTACAACGTCAAACTGTCAGAAACGACAGTTTCAGGCATTTCATCGGGCGCCTATATGGCCGTGCAATTCGCGGTCGCCAATTCGTCGATCGTCAAAGGCGTCGGCGCCATCGCGGGCGGGCCATATGGTTGCGCGCAAGACGACCTCGAAACCGCGTACCGCGGCTGCATGGTCGGCTATCCGAGCTATCCCACCGCCTCGCCGCTCGTGAGCACCGCGCAAAACTGGGCGGCCAGCGGCGCCATCGACCCCACGTCCAATCTGGCCAACCAGAAAGTGTGGCTCTTTCACGGCTACAACGACGGGGTCGTCAAAACAGGCGTCACGAACGTGCTCTACAGCTTCTATGCCGCGTTCGACAATGCCGCGAACATCTTCTACAAGGACAATCTTCCTGCCGCGCATTCGCAAGTCACCGATTCGTGGGGGCAGGCCTGCAACGTGACGGGCGGCGACTTCGTCAACAACTGCGGTTACGACGCAGCCGGGCAGATCCTGCAGCATCTCTACGGCACACTGAACCCGCGCAACACGGGCACGCTCTCCGGCACGATCCAGCAATTCGATCAAGGCGCGTTCTACTCCGGCACACCGGCTTCCATCAGCATGGCGCAGTATGGCTATGCCTACGTACCGGCATCGTGCGCGGCGCAGCAACCATGCCGCGTGCACGTTGCGTTTCATGGCTGCAAGCAATACGCCGATGCGATCGGCTCGGACTACTACGCGCATGCCGGCTACAACGAATGGGCCGATACGAACAACCTGATCGTGCTGTATCCGCAAACGATCGCCACCACATCGTTGCCGACGAATCCCAACGGTTGCTGGGACTGGTGGGGATACAACGATAGCCATTACGCACAAAAGAGCGGCGCACAGATCGCTACCGTGATGGCGATGGTCCAGCATCTTGCCGGCAATTACTCGGGCTGGAGCGGCACGCCGGGCGGGACGTTCGGCGCGCCGACTGGATTAGGTGCGGACAGCAGCACGACTCGCGTCGAGCTGCACTGGACGCCTGTCGCCGGCGCGGCGAGCTACGCCGTCTATCGCGCGTCGTGCGCCGGCTGCTCTCCGACGAAGATCAACACCGCGCCCGTGAACGGTCCAAGCTTCGCCGACTCGGGGCTCACGGCCGGCACGACCTATTACTACGTTGTGCGCGCGGTCGATTCGACTGGTACCGAAAGTACGAACTCGCCGACCGTTGCCGTCACGACGGCCGCGACGCCACCTGCGTGCGATCCTTACTACCGCACCAACTACGATCATTGGTACGAGTCGCGAGCCTACACGGATGTCTTCAACGTCAACATCTACGCGGTAGGCTCGAACCAATGGCTCGGCTATACGGGCCCGCTATCGACGACCGACAACACGCTCCTGCGTCAGACGAGCTCGAACTACTACGTCATCGGGCCGTGTCAATGAAGCAGTGAAGTAGCGAAGCCGTTAGTCGCGCAGCTGGTCGTCGAGCGTATTTCGAGTTCGACGGCCAGCGGCTTGATGTTCGGTTGCAACTTGTCGTCACGACAAACCGAACCCAGCCCATACGACAGGCCGCCGATCAGCCCAAGGCCGTGAACGTTCGAGCTGACCGGCCAGTCGCAACAACGTATCTTCCCGCGCGAATTCTGCGGCGAACTGCATGCCGATCGGCAATCCCGTTTCCGGATGACTTTCTAGCGGGACTGACATCGCAGGGCCCCCGGCAACATTGAACGGCGGGGTGAAGGGTGAATGCTGAAAAACGTGCTGAGTCCATTCGAGACCGCTCATCGATTCCGAGTCCTTGCCGTATGCCCCGATGTCTGGCGGCATGTGCGGAAGCGTCGGCGTGAGCAGCACGTCGAAATCCTCGAACCAGTGCCCGACCGCACGCGTCACCGTGTTTCGCGTGGCCAGCGCGGCGGCGAATGCGGACGCCTTTTCCTCCTTACCGTCGCGATAACAGGCCAAGGTGGCCGACTCCAGCGTCGTCTCATCGATCGGACGCCCCATCGCGGCCGCCAGCCCTTCGATCCAGCCGACGAGCGTCGCCGTCCAGATCGTCGCGTTCATCTGCACGAAGGTATCCCACGACACGCCTAGCGTCGGCCGCACCTCGTAGACCGTGTGACCGAGATCTTCCAGAAGCAAGGCAGTCGCCGTCACCGCGGCCGCAATTGCCGGGTCGGTTCGATCCGCGTTCCAAGGATCGATCATCATGCCGATCTTGAGCTTGCCAGGCTCGCGATCCACTTGGGATAGAAAGCTCTGTGCCGGCGCGGGGGTCACGTAGGGTTCGCCAATCGCGCGTCCCTGGATCGCATCAAGCAACGCGGCGCTGTCCCGCACACTCCGGCTCACGCCCAGTTGAACGCCGAAGCCCGCGAAGACTTCGTCGAGGTCGGGCCCGTTCGAGCTGCGCCCGCGCGTCGGCTTGAGTCCGAACAAGCCGTTATAGGCAGCGGGCACCCGAATCGAGCCGGCCGCATCCGTCGCATGTGCAAGCGGGACGACACCGGCTGCGACCGCCGCAGCGGCTCCACCGCTCGAACCGCCGGCGCTTGCACCAAGCTGCCAAGGATTGCGCGTCGCTCCCTGGAACGTGGACTCAGTGGTCGTGCTGAATGCCATTTCAGGCGTAGTCGTGCGGCCGATCGTAACGAGTCCCGCTGCGCGAAACTGGGACATAAGCCACGAATCTGCGTGGGCTACGACGCCACTGGCGAGCCGGCTTCCGAGCTCGAGGCGCTTACCTCTCATGGCCACCGCGAGATCCTTGATCAGAAACGGTACGCCAGCCAGCGGACCCGCGCCGTTTTCCGCGTAGCCGCCGCTTTCGCTAGCCGGCCAGTGCTCGACTACTGCGTTGATGTCGGGATTCACGGCTTCGATCGCCGAGCGTGCTAGCTCGGCAAGCTCCGCGGGCGTGACCTCCCGGTCCGCGACCCGTTGCGCTAGCCCGATTGCATCGTGACTGGTGTATTCGCTGAGATTCATTTCCGCCTCCGTGTTGAAGGCCAGACGATAGTGCAGGAGCGCACGGCCGATTAGCCCGTTGCCGTGGCAAGGATTGAGCCATCCATGGAACAATGCCTGTGGTAGGCTCGCGCCATCTTCAACGTTCAGCCGGGATGCATGCGTCAATGAGCAGGGATCTCAACGACACGCTCGTCTTTCTCCGCGTCGTGCAATCAGGCAGCTTTACCGCAGCAGCGGTCGCGTTGCAGATTCCGAAGACAACGGTCAGCCGGCGAGTACGAGAACTCGAGGCACACCTCGGTGCGCTCCTGCTGCACAGGACCACGCGCAAACTGCGCCTCACCGAAGCGGGTGCGGCTTACTTCGAGCATTGCCGCACTATCGCCAGTCAGCTCGACGAGGCGGAGAACGCCGTCCAGCGCATTCGCGGGACGCCCGGAGGCTGGCTGCGCGTGACACTGCCTTATTCGTTCGGCGCTACATGGATCGCACCATTGATTGCCGGATTCTGCTCGCGCTATCCCGATGTGCGCCTCGATATTCTTGCGACGCATGTGCCGCTGGATCTTTTCAACGACGAAGTCGACGTCGCGCTGCGTCTTGGCGCCCTTCCCGATTCGAGTCTCGTCGCGCGGCGACTTGGAAGCTTTTCGACGTCGGTCTATGCGAGTCCCGTGTATGTCGAAAGGCACGGCTCGCCAGCCGGCCCCGACGAGTTGAATCTCCATCCGTCGCTCGCACTTCATCAGGCGCGCAGCGACAGCGGGTACACCTGGCCTTTGCGCAAGGTGGGGCGCAAGCCGAGTCACTATGCTCTCGAACCCGTGATCGTGGCTAGCGACCCTGTGCTCATTCTTGACGCCGCGCGTGCGGGGAAAGGTTTGTTGCTGGCTATGGATGCCAGCATGGCGCCCGAGGTCGAGGCTGGGCGCTTGGTAAAGGTGCTGCCTGAATGGATCGGTCCACAACAAGATTTGAATGCGCTGTTCCCGCGAGAGCGGGTTCCCTCGCCGAAATTGCAGGCTTTTCTGCACTACCTAAAGACGCAATTGCGGTTTGGCGATACGAGGTAGGGAGTACAGCAGTCCGAAGGACTGCTCGAATGGCTGCTGTACTCTGTAAGCGACGGCTGAGCCAATGCGTCGCGAAGTCCGAGAAGGGTTGAGGAAGTTGGCTCTCGAATCGTGAGTGCGCGGCCGGACACGCGCGTCGAGCTTCCTGGTTCGGCCAGATTGAGACGTTCGACAGAGCCGCATAGATCGTCAACAATGCAATGTCTGTCCGTTTGTCTGTCTGGACGCGACCTATTGCATTCGACTTAAAGTAGCCGATAGCGTCGCCGATTTACTTCAGTGTCGATATCAGGATTCACCTATGTCCCGCTCCGAACGTCTCCTTCATCTCCTGCAAGTGTTACGTCGTTATCGACGTCCCGTGCGTGGCCAAGCCCTGGCCGAGGAGCTCGGCGTGAGCATCCGCACGCTATATCGGGACATCGCCAGTTTGCAGGCACAAGGAGCAATGATCGAGGGAGAACCGGGCGTTGGTTACGCGATGAAACCGGGTTTCATGCTGCCGCCAATGATGTTTCGCTCAGAGGAACTCGACGCCCTGGTTCTTGGCATGCGCTGGGTGGCCGATCGCTGCGACAAGACGCTATCGTCCGGTGCGCTGAGCGCGCTTGCGAAGATAGCCGCCGTACTGCCCACTGAACTGCGTCGCGAACTGGAGGAGTCTTCGCTCCTAGTCGGCGCACCGTTGAAGAGACCTGCCCACAAAGTCTCACCTGACCTTCTGCGTGCCGCAGTCCGAGAAGAGCATAAGCTCAACATTACATACGCGGACGCCAGTGGTATTCAATCGCAGCGTGTCGTTTGGCCTTTTGCCTTGGTGTATTTCGACCAAGCGCGGGTCCTGATGTGTTGGTGCGAGCTTCGAGCTGATTTTCGGAATTTCCGTTCGGACCGGATCGTGAGCGTCGAGCAGTTGAAAGAGCGCTACCCCCAAAGGCGGTCAACACTGCTCCGTGAGTGGCGCAGGCTCAATCATGTCGCCAGCCGCACGATACTGCCAGAATCTGACAGTATCGACCATTAGTCTGAGCTCCCTTTCTTGGCGAGGAGCGCAAAATGAAGTTGGCATCGGTTCGTGTGGTTACCCGGGATATCGATGGGCTGGTCGAGTTTTATCAAAGGCTTTCCGGTATCGAGGCTGTACGTCCGGCGGATGGATTTGCTGAAATACGATTCGGAGGAGCGACGCTTGCGATATCGTCTGAGCATCTGATCGAGCTTTTCAATGTCGGTGCTGCCACTGCGGCTGCAAACCAATCGGCGATCCTGGAGTTCGAAGTGGAGGACGTTGACGTGGTGTTCGAACGGATGAATGCCTCCGGGACAAACATCGTAATGCCCACGACGTTGATGCCGTGGGGCAATCGTTCGCTTTTGCTGCGCGACCCGGATGGCAATCTCGTCAACATATTTTCCCGTCCCAAGCGTTGAGGAAACCCGCCGTCATGACTGCCCGCCGCGTCGTTTTTTGTTCGCGAACGGCCGCTTCGGGAAGATGCGACCGTCCCTTGTGGGTCGGTTGCGGCCTCTCCGCGGATGGCGGTTGCCTCTCGCGTAAAGCGGTAAATGGCGCGCTCTCCGGCCGGGCACTGATATTCGTCGTCGCGGGCAATGTAGATGACGTCCGCCCGGTCAAAGCGGCCATGAGCCTTCGCGCGGGATGTTGTTGGCTTGGGCAGGATCACAGCAATACCTGCGTCCGCGCATGCCTTGATCTGCGGCCCGCTGTAATAGCCTCGGTCCGCTATGGCTTTGAGACGGGGCCTACCCATTGCATCACGGGCAGCTTGCGCCATCGGGCTAAGCTGAGCACGGTCGTGTCCAGCATTCGTTACCTCATGGGCCACAACGAGATGATGCTTATGGTCCACGGCCACCTGCACGTTGTACCCCACCATGCCCGAGCCTTTTCCGCTCGTCGCCATGGAGCGCGCGTCGGGATCTGTAAGAGATAACTGGCCGTTGGCATTCACGTTCGAGCCGACGACTCGACTGAACTCGGTTGAGATAGCCGTAAATTTAGATCTTCAATAGCACCGCCGGATGGTGTGAGGGGCGGCCTGTTGCAGATGGCCTCACTCCATCAAAGCCCAGCGTCTCTAACTCAAGCCCCTCCACGAATGCATCGATGATCCGCACCGGGTTATCGTCGGCAACGAAGTCATCCAGACATTCCGGCAACAACGTCACCTGTCTGCGGTCGTCACCCTCAACGAATCGCTTCAATTGTTCCTCCAGCCTCGAAGGGCTCACTGAAGTCTAGGCAATCACATGAGAGAATGAAGACTCTAATTGATTGGCGAGAATACTCGTGGACCTCCACGTGATCTACACGCGAAGTGACGGAATTCTTTTGTCCCGCAGGCAGTATGAATCGTGGCGACAGATTCAAGATGAGATCCCTGATTACATCACGTCGCTGGGACCTTGGTCACTTGAACAGGTGGTGGAATACCTCGATAGCGAGCACTCCCGGCTTGATCCAAGTGCAGCTGAACAGGTCAGCACGTTTTTAGCTTCTGCCGAACCCGACATCGAACTCAAGTTCGAGCGGAGCCGCTAGCTCGTCGTGCGTCCCTTGCCGCAAAGCGTCGATCAAAGCTAACGACACGTTTTCACACCGCCTCTGCCACAAGCGGTCGCTCCGTGACGCAGCATGAATTGGCGAAAATTTTGATCCAAAGTACTCTTGCAGCGTGCCCCTCCATCATCTTGATCTCCCCCTATGTCCCCTTCTGTTGATGAACTTCTCGCGCTTGATGTACTTACGCTACGTGAGCATACTGAGCGAGCCGGCGACGCCTTCGACGTAGACGAGCACCGAGCAAATTTGTGCAAGTCCTTAGAGATTAATGAGGTGTGCTCCGTGCGACGGGACGGCAAACTCGCGGCTTATGCAATGCTCCGGCCCGAAGGAGGAGCGTGCTGGTTCGTTGGCGCTTTTGGTACACATCCCTTGCATCGGACGTACACCGTAATAAATGAATTGTTCGCGAAGATCGCGATTCTGGCGGCCGAACGAGGGATCGGTGAGCTACGAAGCCATGTCTATAAGACCAACCGATTGTCTATCGCGTTCCATCGCAAGCTTGGATTTCTGGTGACGCGGGAGAACGACAAGAGCTTCGAGTTCTTCATCACACTGGATGAACTAGCTACGAAGCCAGCGGTGCGGCGTGCCACTGCCTGGGTGACCTCCCGCTCGGACTAACGCGCCAAGCCAGCTGTGTGCTCAATCGTAACGAGAGGTGAGTATTCCCCATGTGTACCCGACCAATTGCCTCTAAACTTCGGTCACCAGAAGCGCACGTTACCACCTTCATGAGGGGCCGCTTCCGGGAAGCGTGACGGACCGCTTCGGATCGGTTGCGGCCTCTCTACGGAGGGCAGTTGCCGGCCAAGAGCTGCCACTCATGAGCGTCACTTTTCGGAGACGAAACACGCTTGCTGAGAGCGCCGCAGAACCGGATGCATGAGACGCTCGGCGCAATGCGGATCGCCATATGGAGCAGCCCCCTGAAACACCGGACACAGCCTCCCACTTAAAATAACGGGTAGGCATAAGACTGTGTTTTTGACTAACACTAGGCAGGAAGTGA
>NZ_RBZV01000007.1 GCF_003628145.1 Trinickia fusca
GCCGCCCGACGGCGAACGCGACAGCATGCCGATCCAGTAGAACAACGTGGCGAGCACGAACAGCGCGCTCATCCAGAGGATCGCCGATTGGCTCGAGAGGAAATACTTGAGGAAGAAAGCCGAATCGGCGCGCGACAAGTCGCCCTGATACACCTGGATGGCGAACAGCGACAGCGCCGCGATCCCGGCGATGAGCTGCCGCGCGCTCTTCCAGCGCCAGCCCAGCACGACGAGCGCCGGCACCGAGCACACCAGCACCAGCTTGTCGTAGTCGTTCATGTACGCCTGGTATCGCGAAAGCGCGAAGCCGGTGCCTGCAACCATCGCGAGGGCAAACAGCCAGTCAAATGCACCGAGGCGCCTCAGGAAGGAGGGCGCGTCGTACAGGACGCTCGTTTGATCCGCGCTCGACGTGGGCCGAGGTCGATGCGTTATCGCTGGAGCCGGCACCGCGGCATCAGGAGCAGATGAGCTTGGTTTCATGGGATTCACCGTGGTGACGACGACTGCAGCGATGAGTACGCGCTTCGAGATTCACTCACGAGCGCGTACGGCCGGGCATAAAAAGGGTGCCCGTCGCGGGGAGGACGGGACACCAAGAAAGGTGCCCGCCGAGGGGGACGGGGCACCCAAACTGTTGACCGCTTGTCGATCCGGCAACATGCCGCTTGCTCATTGATCAACTAGCGGGCTGGTAGGCGCCTCCCCTTCTGGCGGAAACGCCTCGACGAACGCGGCCACCGCGCGCATGTCCTGGTCCGACATGTTGGCGCACACAGCCTTCATGACTGCGCCGCGCGGCCGGGTGTCGGTTTGCCGGAAGACATCGAGCTGCTTCATGACGTAGTCCGCATGCTGACCCGCGAGTCGGGGAAACTGATTCATCCCCTCGCCATGCTGGCCGTGGCACGAAACGCATGCTGCGACGCCCTTGTCAGGCAGGCCCGAGTGATAGATCGCGTTGCCTTTGTCGATGAGCGCGAGATCGCTCGCGTCACCGAGGACCGTGGACTGACTCGAGAAATACGTTGCAAGCGCGTCGATCTGCGCGTCGGTTAAATGTGTGAAGCCCCACATAAAACGCTGGGCGTTCGGGTCGGCTCGCGAATGGCTCTTGAAGTCCGTCAGTTGATCGATCAGGTATTCCTTTTGTTGCCCGGCAAGCTTCGGAAAGGTAGGCGATACCGAAACGCCGGTCACGCCGTGACAGTTCGAGCACACCTGAAGGGCGATGGTCTTTCCCGGCACGTCCGGATTGTCGACTTGCCGCGAATGTTCCAGGTCTTGGCAAGCCGACCCGGTGAGCAGCATTCCGATGGAGATGATATGTGCCACTTTGTTCATGTCAGCGATCTCCTTACTGCAATTTTTGCGGTGCTCGGTAGCGCTTTCATTTCCCGCAAAGACGCATCACCATGAAACGGCCCATAGATAGACGAAGAGCGTGTCGTTGTCTCTCGCATTGCGCCCGTTGCCGTCGTAGTTGGACGTGGCCCCGAGAAACTTGTTGAAGTGCGTGTATTGCACGCCTATTCGAATGCGTTGATTCGGCATCCAGAATATTTCCGGCATCCAGCCTTGCGTGTTCGGGTGGAAGTTCGCACTGGCCGCGTGGGCTGTACTGTCTGGGCTGCCTGTCGTATTGAAGAACGAAAGACTGATGCCGTACTTCGACTGGTAGACGTACGATGTCTTGAGCCTCAGCGAATCGAGATTCCCCGACGTGCTGTCGCTAAAGACGAAATTGTTCGGATCGTGGACGTTCTCACGCACATAGCGAGCTTGCGCGGTGACCGTGTGTGGCTCCAGCAGGTACTCGTACTGCGCGTCCATACCGAAATCGCGGTAGCGCGTCACGCCCTGCCCAAAGATCGGGAACTGGTTGGGGTCGTTCGGATAGGCGTTCACGTTCAACAGGAACGCGCCCACCATTGCGCTATGGGCCCCCCAGTCTCGCGTCAACGCGATGCGCGCATAGGGGTTGTAGCCGCGCAGATAGATCTGCGGGTGAGCGGCGTTTCCTTCACTGTTGCCATGACTCAGGAACGACCAGATGCCGTCGGCCGTGCTGTACGCGGTCAGTTCCGCATAGAGCGTCTTGTTCCAATACATGTAGCCGCCGATACCTGCCACCTGTGTCGCAAGACTTCCTTCGATGACTGGCAGGTTCGGGATCTTGGCGACCGGACTGATCGTCGATGAAATGTACGGATAACCCCATGCCGGCGCGGAGTTCCAGACGTCCTGCACAGTCGGATTGTTGTGCAGCGTCACGCCGAGGATGAGGTCGTTTGCCTCCCCGATGATCCGATCCACGAACCGGAAGTCGGTATTGTCCGATCCCCAGTGGCCTTGCCATTTGTTCGTCACGCCATTCTGGTGGTCGTAGTTCGTGTAGGTAAACTGGGCGAAGCCGCCGATCTTGTCGGTGATCTTTCCGGCGAGGAAGATGCTCGCAAAGTCGAATATCGGCAGACCATCCTTGGTGTTGATGGGATTGCCGTTCGCGTCGCTGTTGGCTCTCGTCTTGCTCAGATCGCCGATCGCCATCGCGGCGATCGGGATCGTGCGCTCGCCAAGCGTATAGCCATTGAGCTTGAACATGCGCCCATAGGGCGTGAGCTCAGGAAATTGCCCCCCGGCGTGGCACGCCACACAACTTTGTCCGGTTTGGCGCGCAAAGATCGGCAGCGCGTGTGCGGTGGTCGCCTGCAGCAACGCCAGGATCATGAATGCGAGTATCCAGCCACCGCGCAGCAAGTGAAGACATGCTGCGTGACTGACAAGAACCTTTGTCATGGCTGTTTCTCCCGCACCGCGCGCGATGTCTTTATTGTGCAAATGCGCGATCAGAATCGGGATGGGTCAACCTCCTCCTCTTGCGGTAGGGGAAGCGCTAGATGTCGTGCCGACATCACGGCACGATCCAGTCCCCATCGGCCACGAGCTTGAAATGATCCGGTCCGGCAAAGCGGACGATATAGCCGCCCTTGGACGCGAATGTCTGCCCCGGCGCCAGCGTCAGGCGCGGATAGTAGCCCGTCAGAATGCGGCGTTCGAGCATGTCCTGAATCCGCTCCACCAGGTAGTCCCTCACGAACGCATCGACCATATGGCTCAGTGTCTCTGCGAGCAGACCGCATGCGAGATAGGTGTCGGCCTGCACCTGCGGCGCAACCATCGGAATCTGTCTGATCGAGAACCAGCCGAACGCGTAGTCGACACGCACGCGCCGCCCTTCCGGCAAATCGAACGGGTACGCGAGGCGCGTGATTGCGCGCCAGCTGGCCGGCACGGGTGTGCTATCGAGCCCGCCCAGCAGGCCCGACATGAACACGGTGTCCGTCGCCGGGGGGATTCGCGCGAGCGCCGCAACGTCGGGCGGACGCAGCCACAGTACGAGCACGTCCGAGCGCGGTATCCCATGCATCGCGCGCGCGACGCTCTCGCCGGGAGCAAGCGCGTGGTTCGATACCGCAATGCCGCGAGCCTTCAGTGCTGCGGCAAGCGCTTGCGCGCCGCGCTCGCCGTTGTCTCCCGCACGATAGACCTGCCACACGGTCTTCACGGCTTTCGCCACTTTCGTCGCCTGTGCTGGCCGCGCTCCGGCTTCATCGACAATGCGCGCCGCAATCAGGTCCGACTCGAGCAACACGCCTTTCGAGAAGTACACGGAATAGAAATCGTGATCGGTTTCGACCGGCACCTCGACGTTGGGGAAGAGGCACGGCACGGCCTCCTGCTCGCAGAAGTCGTGAATCGGCGCCCAGTTTCTGCCACCGAGACCCGACAACACCGCGAACACCGGCTGCCGGGCCAGAAACTGCGTGAGCTGCTCATGCCAGGTGTCCGGTGGACCTTTGAGCTCCCACACGTGCAGTTCCCAGCGGCGATTCACCATGAACATCATCTTGCGCGACGAACGCAACGCCGGTACCGCACCGAGCGGAAAGACGTTCTTGTCGGCGAAGTAGTGCCTGAGGACATCGAGCATGCCCGCCCGTTTCACCGGGTCGGCATCGGGCGTGATGATCGTCGCGAAGTGCAGCACGGTATCCGTGACGCCTGCCGGCCTTCGTTGATCGAGGTGTTTCAGATAGTCGATCAGCGCCTGCATATCGGCGTCGTTCAGCGCGTACTGCGGCATCAGGCTGCTGAGCGGCTTGCCTTCCGAGTCGATCCCTTCCCGAATGGCTCGCGCGATCGTCGCATCCGTGTACGGTTCGCGTTCGGCGCGCATCCCGGGAACGTACGGCAAGTCGGCATCTTCCGCGTGTGGGGCGCGCGGCTCGACCAGGTAGCGCCAGGTGATGGGCGGGATGCTGCTGTTGCCCTCCCTGGAGCCCAAGCCACTGCGGCGATGGCAGTTGACGCAGGCAGCGGATACGCCTTGCAGGCGCACGCCGTCTTGATGGATTGCTTCAAGCGGTTCGCCCGAACTCAGGACGCCCTGCTGGTAGAGGGCCTCTCCAGCGCTCGCCGTCGCGACCGGCTGTGCGGCCGGCGCGCAATACGCCTCGCCCACAGGCGTGATTAGCGCGGCGAGCAACGCGCATCGAGCGAGCAATCGCGCAGCAGGCGAGGGTGGCGATGCGCGGCCTCGCGTCCAGTTTCCCGCGCGCTGCATAGTCAGGGTGTCGGATGTCCGGCGCCAGGCAGCGTCGGCGAGGCATCGACGTCGATCGAAACCGATTTGCCGCGCATCGGCGGCGCCGCGGGTTTCGTGAAGAGCCCATCGTCCAGCGACGGATTGAGCGACACCTTGTCGATCGTCAGCTTGTCCTTTTTCTCGGACGCCACTGCGCCGCTCTCGATCTCGAGCGGTATCTGCAGCCCCTCGACGCTCCTGAAGTCGCTGTAACTCACCTCCACGACGACCGTCTGCCCGAGCGGGGTGCGCACCTGGCGGTCGACCTTCACGTCAAGAAACGTTTGAGCGTCGACCCACACATGGCGGGTCACGCCGGAAGGCAGCTTCGCGGCGAGACGATACGCATCGCGGCCGCCCACCTGATCGGCACCCTCGAGCGTGACGCCGATACCCTTCGCCTCATGGTCGATCAAGAGCCCGTCGATCACCTGCTCGTCGCGCGCGGACGTCACCTCATCCATCGTGTACGGCCGGGGAGTGGCGCTGCCCATGCCGTTCGGGCCCAGCTTCCAGCCTTCCTTGCCGTCGAACACGCGCACAGATCGCTGGTTGAATACGGTGACCTCGAAGCGTGTCTTGTTCGGGCGCTTCATGGCGAGGACGAACGGCAGATCCGGTGCAGGCGCATTGGCGCTATCCACGTGGCCGGACCAGATCATGGTCTGGACTTTGCGCCATGCGTCGAGACCGCCTCTCGCGGCCACGTTTTTTTCGACGATCTGATCCACGCTCAGATCCTGCTTGGGTATCTGCTCGCTCGCGAACACGACGGACGCGAGGCAACCGGTTAGCACCCATAGGGCGAATGGTTTCATGGCCGTTGACCTCATCGGGGCCCCCGACGGCTAGTGGCTCGAGCTCGGGCTCGGGTGCGCACCCGGGCTCACACTCGGGCGTGGGCTCGGGTTCGCGTTCGGGGCCGCGCCGAGGACCGGCACCGGGTGCGTCACTTTCGCCGCGGTGAGCTGTGGCTTGGCAAAGAGGGCGTCGTCCGCCTGCGGGTTCAGCGCGACCTTATCGATGGTCAGCTTGTGCGTTCCCCTGGCGCCGACGACAACCGTCTCGAGCGTATGCGGCATGACGAGGCCGCTTTCCTTCCGGTAGTCGCGATAGAAAATGGCGACGTTGTGCATCTTGCCGTCGAGCTTGCGCGCGTCACCATCGATCTTCAGTTCGAGAAAGCTCGACGCGTCGATCCATACGCGGCGTGACGTGGTGTCTTTCATCGTCAGCTTCAGCACGTACGCGCGGTGGCCTTCGATCATTTCCATCCCGAGCACGTCGATTCTCGTGCCCTTCGCCGCGTAGTCGACGAGCGGACCGTCCAGCTCGGTCCACGATGCGGCCGTTTTGGCCTCCGCGGGCGTGTAGGGCTCTACTTCGTTGCGGCCGAGGAAGGGCCTGACCTTCCAGCCCTGGGTGCCGTCATAGACCTGGAACGCCGTCTGGTCGTTGAAACGGATCTCGATGCGGCTCTTGTGCGGGCGCTTGAACGTCATCGTGAACGGCAGCGGGGTGTTCTTCGTGCCGCCGGCCTCGAGCTGCCCCGATACCGTCATCGTGTTGACCGCGCGCCATGCCTGCAGGCCGCCGCGCGCCGCGACGTTCCGGTCGACGATCTGCGCCGCGCTCAGATGCGCCGCTGCTGCGGTCTGTGCGCTTGCCGCAGAAGATCCGGCGAGCGCCGCCGGACCGTACGTCAGAAGCGTCGCTATCGACGCGGCCTGGATCGCCAGCGATAAAAAGCGGTTCATAAGTGATCTCCCTGTCGGCCAGAGTTGGCGCTTTAGTGCCTTACTCTGGCCCCATGCTGCGGTTGCTTGGAGTTAGCGCTTTAGCGTTTACTCCAAGCCCGCAGCCCTTCATCTATGCACGAGCGTTGTCGCGCAATCATTCGACAATCAGCCCGTCGACATGGAACGACCCCACGAATACGTCGACGCGCTCCCCGGCCTTGATCAGCCCACCTTTGTTCGAAAACACCATCCAGTACGCCTGGCCGACTTCCAGCGGACCGCTCTGGCGTAGCGCGCCGATCTTGTCCATCACCGGGATCTCGAGTAATGCATGGCTCGTTCGCCCGAACATCAAGGCCGTCGCGGTCTTTTCGCCGAGCGGCCGCGCCGCCACCGGATCCGTCACGCGATAGCTGAAGCGGATCAGGTTGCCCGATGCCGTGCGGCGCACGCTCACTTGGTCGATGCCTTGCATCAGCTCGTAATAGCCCTTCGCGCGCTGCGGCAAGTTCGCCGGCGAGTACGGCGACTGCTTCACCGCCGCCCCCGCCACTTTGTGCGCCGCGTCCGCTCTTTCCTCGCCTGCGGCCGGCTGAAGCGCGGCCGCAGCGAGGTAAGCACTGCCGGCGATCAGCACTGCCAGCGGCGTCAGAGGGCAACGCGTTCTCATTGCTGAGCTCCAGTCAGCGTATTGGCACCCGGAGGCGTCGTCTGTACGGGAGCCAACGGCGCGATAGCCGGTAGCGCAGGCAGTGCAGGTAGCGCAGGCAGCGCGGGCAGGCCTCCGGCGCCGACGACGGCCGGCAACAGCCCCTGCAGCAATCCGAGCAGCGTCCCCAACTGGCTTCCTCCCAGCGCAAGCGGGTACGGCTGTCCTGCGAGCACCGCGGGCCTCACGAGCTCCACCGCGCCGATGTCGAAGCCACCCAACTGCGGCCTCCTCGTGCCGAAGATGTCGTGATTCGGCGCGCCGGCCGCCGTAGCGTTGCCGACCGCGGGCGAGGTCGGTTGGATCGTGTAGTTGCCGAGCAGCACGTTCAGTTGCGTGCCCGTGCTCGCCTCGTTGAACAGCGACAGCGGACCATACGACATGTTGATCCAGTTGTTGCCTTCGTCCGGCGTCGCCGACGGCAGCAGGCTGAACAACGGATTCGGCAGCACCGTGTCGGCAATGCCCGGGGGCACCGTGATGCCGATGCCACCTGCCTCTGGCGGCACGCGCGCACCGTTGCAGTACTGATGGACGACACCCGGATTCGATCCGCTGTTGTGCGCGGCCGGATAGTCGCCGGCGTCGGTCAGGATCGAGTACTGCGGGTGCATCGTCAGACCCGACCCATGGTTGGTGGGCCCGGTATCGCCGAACGCACCGATGTCCCAGTAGACCGCCTTCGGATCGCAATAGCCCGTGGCTTGTCCAGCCTGATTCAGCGGCGGATTCAGCGTGACGATGTTTTGCAGCCCCGCGATGCCCGGGTCCAGTCCTCCCACTGCGATGTAGAACGTGCGGTTCTGCCAGAACAGGTCGTTCGTCAGCACCGGGTTCGAGAACGTCGTGCAGCCCGGATTACCCGCTGGACACGCCACATTCGGGTTGGTAAATGCCGCCACCAGGTTCTGCGTATGACGGGCGGTCTCGAGTCCGGCCGGCTCGTACGTCGACGTCGTGGTCGGCTGGCACGTCGTTTCCGAACCGGAGGTCGTGCAGGTCGGCGGCCCGATGTTGGCCTGGCTCGCAGCGGATGTGTTGAACAGCACGCCGGCGGAAGCCGTCGAGTCGTTGGAGACGACCGTGTTGTTGATGAAATTCACGGCCACTGCATCCTGCAGCGACACACCACCGCCAGCCCAGCCCGCCACGTTGTTCGCGATGATGTTATTGGTCACCTTCACCTGGTACCACGTGGAGCTGTTGTTCGGACTGCGCTGCACGTCGGTGCCGTTGACGTTCTGCAGCCGCAGGCCGCCGCCCTTGCCGCTTTCCGCCGTATTGCCGACGATCAGGTTGCCGTCGATCGTGATGCCCGGGCCCACGCCGTCCGAAAGCTGCGGCGCGCAGTCGACGTCCGTGGCCGCGTTCTCGCAGAAGGTGCCGTCGGGCGGCACGCCCTGAACGATCAGTCCACCGCCGTACGTCGGCAGCGTCGGGTTGTTGCTCTGATTGAACAGGATCCAGTTGTGCGACAGGTCGCCGTTGTAGCTGAAGCCGAAGTGCGCGACACCACCGCCGTCACCGCTGCTGATGTTGCCGCATACCCAGTTGTAATTGAACTTGTAGTAGTCCGCGCCCGAGCAGAACGTCACGCCTCCGGCCGACGACGGCGTGGTCGAATTGATCTCGTCGCCGTACGCGGCGTTCGACGTGACCGCGTTGTTATGCACGTTCACGTAAGTGTTGTACAGGAACGGCATCTGGGTCACGCCATCCGACGCGATGGTGCCGTCGGGCACTTCGACCTGGCCGACGATGATGCCGCCCGAGAGCGTTCCCGCGTTGGCGAAGACACGGTTGTTCGACACTTCCGTGTAGTGGTTCCAGCCATGCAGGTAGATCCCGCCGCCGCCTTGCGAGCTGTTCGTGAACGTCATGCCGTCGATGCGCGACGGGTTGCACAGGAAGTTGCTCGGATAGGCCGTGCAATCCGCGCTACTGTTGGTGAGCGGCGTGCAGATGCCGTTCGCGACACAGTTCTGATCCTGTGTCAGCACACCGCCCACCAGTACATCCTTCACGCCCTTGCCAAGCACGGTGATCGCCGCGCCTTCGTACGCGCCCATCAGCGTCGGCTCGATCAGCGTCTCCGCGAGGTTGCCGTTGAGGTTGAAATCCCAGCCGGAGGTCGGCTCGAACGGTATCCCGTCGATCCTTCGCTGCATCGACGCCGAGCAACTGTACGCGCCGGTCGGGTCGTACGGATTGCTCGCCGAGATCAGCCCGCCGTTCAGTGAATCGCCGAACAGGCACCCTATCTGCCTGCGCCACGGGTCGAGCTTGCCCGACGGATGCGGGTTCGCGTCGACCGTCACGGCCGTTGCACCCACGCCTTGCAGCCGCAGCGGCTTCCACATGACCAGCATCTCCTTGTAGACGCCAGGACCGACGATGATCATGTCGCCCGGCGTCGCATTGTCGATCGCGGTCTGGAGCGCGTTGCCCGTGTTGTTCTCGCCGCTCACGTAGGTGGGCGTCTTGCCGCCGACCGTGACGGTGACCGCATCGATCGAGCGCTTGCCGTTGGCCGCCGCGATGACGAGCTCGCCGCATTGGGTCGGCGTCGTCACGCCGCGCTGCTGGATCGTGCAGGCCGGCAGAGGCGGAACGATCACCGTGATCGTCTTGTCGCTCCAGCTTTTCACCAACGCCGGGAGGCCCGCGATCGTCACGGTACCCGCTTGCTGGCCGAAGCCGTAGTTGCGCGTGATGAACTTCTGGTTGAACGGCGCCTTGGCGGCACTCGGACCCGTGTACGCGTTGTTCGGCACTTGCTGCGTGCCGAGCGACGTGATCGTCAGCGTTCTCCCGGCCGCGCTGACCCACGGGCCTGTGCCGCCGGTGGTGCCGGGGATCGTGTCGCCGGTCACGGTCGAAATCGCCGGCGTGCCGTCCGGATAGGCGCAGTCGACCTGGTCATATCCTTCCGCGAAGGCCGAGACGGGCACCACCGGCGTATCCATGTACTGCGTCTGTCCGGGCATGAACGGAATCTCGTAGCAGAACTGACTGTATGCCGGGTTGTAGAGCGGGTCCTGGATGGTCTGGCCCGGATGCGTCGGGTCTGGCATGTACGGATCGTTCATGCACGCGACCATCATCGTCGGCGCGTAACCCGTCGGGTTCGGCGGATTGACTTGCCAGGTCGAGTAGGTCAGCCCGTTGAAGATGCCCCACTGGTCCGAATAGGTGCGCGAGATTTCGTTGCCTGCGAAGTCCTTGAACGACACCGGCACGTTCGGCACCGCGAACTTCTCGCCGAACTGCGGCGAATACGGGTCGAACTCCGACGAGAAGTCGTCCAGCATGAAGCCGGTGTAGTGCGCGGCGACGTGCGTCGAGCTGAAGATCCAGAACTTCGCCTGCACCGCGCTCTGGTCGGTGAGCTCCACCTCCTTGCGGTCGCACAGATGCCGCGATGCCCCGGCGAACGGCGAGACTTCCTGCGAGCCCGGGAACAGGCTGATGTAGTCCGGCACGATCCGCAAGTCGCCCACACATGGCCAGAAGCGCTCGATGTCGCCGGTGTCGCCTTCGGCGTGCGGGCCGGAGCCGAGATTCGACGTCATGTTCTGGGCGTTGTTCGGGTTGTAGGTGGCGTTCATCGCGGCCTGGTCGGGCAGGATGTAGACGTCGCCGATCCCGGCGAACTGTTGCGTGACCGGTGCAATGTAGTTGTCGCCGATCAGGATGTTCTTGTCCTCCTCCTTCACCAGTTCGTAGCCCGGCGGCACGATGATCTCGACCACATACTTGCCGGGTGGCAGCATCTGCGTGCCGTCCTTCGAGGGGTTCGGCTGGCAGATCGTGCAGTTGGTGGCGGTCGGCAGGCCCGTATGCGGGTCGCGGCTCGTCACGCTCGGGAACTGGTACATGCCGTCGAACGGCGCGGGCTGCACCTGGTTGAACACGTGCATGCCGTCATAGCACTTGAACTGCGAGTTCGCAGGCAGCGCGCGATGCTGCGGATCGAGCCACATCGTGGTGTTCTGCAGCGTGAAGAAATACGGATCGCTGGTGCTCTGGCCCGGACAGTTCATGTTCGGTATGCCATCCGAACGGAAGCCCTGGGACCAGTCGTCCCAGCTCGCGGTCTTCGTCGTGTCGATGAGCTTCAGGCTCGTGGAGCCGTCCGCCGCGATGCCTTCCTGGTACAGGTTGACCGTGACGCCCGGCACGTCGGGCGTCCACTTCGTGTGAACCAGCAACATCGGATCGTCGAACGGGCGCGTCGAGGCATAGACGACTTCGCCTCGGATGCCGCCGTTCTCATTGGCGGCGTAGGGCGTCTTGCCGAACTCGATGAACGAGTTCTGGCCCGAGAAGCCCTGCCAGCCCATTGTGGTCACCCATGGCGGATCGACCCGGCCGGTCGAAGGATTCGTGCCCGAACGGTCGTTGCAGTCCGCGTCGTTGCAGTACACCGCGCCCGGCACGCGCAGGTTCGTGGGCAGATGGACCGATTCCAACGTGTTCGCGAAGTTCGCGGCAATGGTCGACGTGCCGCCGCCCGGCGTGCCGTCGGGCGGACCGCCCGCGTCATAGACGACGTGCACGCCCGTCTGCTTGAAGCGGGTCAGGTCGGTATCGACGACGTACCAGTTGAACAACGGGAATTCCTCGTTGAACGACGCATAGCCGTTCCCGTCCGTGACGTTGAAATCCGAATAGCTGCCGTCGCGGAAACGGATGTTGGTCGGCAGCAGCGCGAGGCCGGGCTTGCTCGGATCTCCCACACCGTTGCCGTTCGTGTCGAGGAACGTCCGCGTGTAGAGGTTCGTCTGCCACTGAAGCACTGCAAGATCTCCGGCGTCCGTCGTCAGGCCGCCCCCGAGCGTCACGGCCGCTGCGAGCCCGTCCATGATCTGGTCGTTCCACTGGTCGAACACCGTGATGCGGGTAATGCCGGGAGGCAGGCCCGTGAAGCTGAACGTGCCGTCGGCGTTGCACTTGGTGAACGCGTAGTCTTCGCCATCGGGATCGCCCACGCTCACGTAGCACTGCGTGAAGCTCAACGGCTTGCGCGACTGGCTGCCGTACAGGTGCTCGTCGGGCGGACGGCTGTAGTGCAGGTTCGTCACGCGGCCCTTGAGCCCGTTGTTGCAGGTCGAGGTGGCGCAGAGCAAAGGCAGCCGCGCGTTGATGATCTTCGGGTTCGCAAAGCCAATCGACACGTGGAAGCCCGCCGGTCCGAACTCCTGGAAGTACGCCGGGCCGCCGATCTTGATGAACGAGTCGTGGGCCTTCTCTCCGTCTAGCGTGTTCGTCTGCAGCCATTCCTCGCCTCGCGCGATCCGGTCGGCCGCCGGCGTCGCGACAATGCCGTATCTGCCCGGCATCAGGTTGGCGATCACCGCCTGGCCGACGAGCGGCGACAGCGTCTTGCCGTCCGACTCGTATTTCGGGCAGGTCGGGATCATGCCGACGAGGCCGTCGGTGGAGGTCGAAATCGGGCACGCGTTGAGCTTCGTGATCGGATCGATCGTGCCTTGCAGCGAATTGGACAACGGCATGTTGAACATGTCGTAGGTCATCTGCCCGGTCGGCTGGCCGCTGCCGCCGGCGTCGTCCCACAGCTTGATCTCGAAGCCGCCGAGACCCGGCTCGCGGGCCGAGCCGAAGGCGTCGGTGCCGCCGCTCACGTCCACTTCGCCGTTGAGCGGCGCATCGTCTTCGAACACGAACACCGAAACCTTCGCAGTCGGGAACGGCGACTCCTCCAGCAACACGTTGACCGAGTTCTGTCCGGGCGAGATCGGCGCGCCTCCCATGCCGTTGCCGCACTTGCCCTTGCCCGGCGCGAAGTCCGTGCCGCCGGCACCCGACGGACAGTCTTGGGCGATGGAGAACTGCCGCAGCGTCCCGGTGGGTTGGGTCGGATCGACCGGCTGCGGATTGCCGCCGCCGTTCGTGAACGAGTTGTAGGCGTTGCCCGGCAAGATCGAGATGTAATAGCGCTTGGTCGGATCGAGTGCCACCTGTGACGGATCCACCGGCACCTGTTGCGCCGCGGTTGTCCGGCATACGCCGTTGCCGATATCGCACACCGCCGGCTTGTGGGTCTGGCTGGCCGGATCGTAGACCGTCTGGCCCGATTCGCACGCTGCGACGCCGACACACCCCGCCGCCACCACCGGCATGTAGCTCGTGTGGAAGTTCGCGCCGAGACTCGGCACCGGCAAGGGCGGACACGTCGCCGGACGCGTGGGCGAGTTCACCTGGCAGGCGGGGTCGATCTGGAACGTACGGTCTTCCTCGATGATCCAGCGGTAGTCGCTGATCTTCACCGGCGTGTTGCCCGGTTGCGCGCTGGGCGCATCCAGCACGTTGACGACGAGTCCGCTGCCGCCCTTGAATGTCACCGTCACGGTCGCCGCCTGGCTCGCCGTGTTCTGCGCATTCACCGCCTGGTACTGGAACGTCACGTTGGCGCTTGCCGCATTGCCGACCGGCGCCGTCGTCGGCGTCGCCGTGAACGAGCCGTCCGGATTCAGCGTAACGGAGCCGCCTGTCGGGGTGCCGACCAGGGTCGCGGTAAGCTGCAGTCCAGCCGGATCGCTGGCGTACGCGAGCACACCGGGCTCGCTGATCTGCAGACGCGATGCGATGTTGCTCGTATAGGCGGCGTTGCCGGCCGTGGGGGGTCCGGACAGACACCCGTTGCCCGACGTGCAGGCCGTGAGCGTCACCGTCGCAAAGACGTTCGCATTCCCGTTCACCTGGTACTGGAAGCTGTCAGCTGTCGTGCCGGCATTGGGCGTGTAGACGAACGTGCCGTCCGGGTTCAGCGTGAGCGTGCCGCCCGTCGGCGCCGTCTTCAGTTGCACGCCGTAGACGTTGACGTCCTTCGCCATTACGCCTCTCGCCGGGTCGGACACGGTCAGTGTCTTGCCGGGAACGAAGTAATACGTGGCATTCGTGGCCGACGCATTCGCCACGGCGCCGGCCGCCGCCGAGGTCGCGTTGTTGACGCTGATGTAGCCCTGCATGCCGCCGTCGCGCGCGTTGTTCGTCGAAAGGCTCAGCTGGCGATCGAACACGGGCAGCGCAGAAGCGCTTGCGGGCGGCAAGTTGACCAGCGCGTCGTACACCTTGCCGGCCGCCATAAATACTTCCGACTGGATCCGCGGATTGCCGGGCAGCACGTTGCCGTCCTCGGCGATCAGCGAGAAGCCGGAAACCGGTGGGGTGCCCGTTTGCGCGCCGACCACCGACGGCACGTGCATGCGCAGCCCCGCGTTGACGAAGCGAAGCATCACCGGCCCGGTGGTTGCTGTGCTCGTGGCGGCGAACGTGGAAGCGCCCGGATTGGTCCGGTCGAACGAGACGCCGTTGATCAGGTAGTAACGCGGATCGTAGTTCACCGTGGGCGGATAGCAGGTGCCGAACGACGTCGACTGCGGATTGCCGCAGCCGCCCGGCTGCCCGGACCAGACTTGGGTTTCGCTGAAGCCCGGCATCGCGACCGCGGCGGCCACCGCTGCGTTCTGCACCGGGTCGATTTCGCTCAGCACGAGCGGCACGTCAGTGTCGTAGCTGATGCCCGGATAGGCCTGCGCGGGCGTCGTGCCGTTGGCTGGCGTTCTCACCACCAGCACGCCGTAAAGCCCCATCGGCCCCTGGATCGACGGGTGCGTGCCCGACTCGATCAGATAGGTGCCAGGATTCAGGTTGTTCCACGTGAGGGCGGTGGTGCTCCCATGCGCCACTTCAGTGGCAAACGACTGCACGCGAGGCCCTTGTGCTGGCGGCGTAAAGGTCGCGCCTCCAGGCGCGGTGCCGGCGACTGGCCACGTGGTCGCCGTCTGCGTCGGGTGCGTCGGGCTCGGCGTGCTTGTCGCCGTCCTACCCAGACCGCCGCCCAGCTGCCCGACGACGACGAGCGACGTCGGCACAGAGGCCGGCAGGCTGTTGGTGAGATTGATCGTGAGCTGCCCAGGCGGCACCGTGATCACCACGGGCGACCAGTTCGCGCCAGCCCCGGGGTTCGCGGCCGCACACGCGGCAGGCGCAACGGCCGCCGACGAGCACGTGTAGCCCCACATCGGCACGGCCTGTCCGTCGGGCAACATCGCAGTGCTGGCCTTCGCCGTCAGACTGACGGTCGCCTGCGCGAATGCCATGCCGCTCGCAGTCAGCAACACGGAAGCTGCAATCGAAGTCTTAAGCACACCTAACAGGTTTGCCTTGAGTGTGGTGGATCTCATCGCGTTTCTCCCCGCCTCTAATTCGATTCGTCGATCAGGAACACCTGCGGATCGACGAGCATCATCATCATCATTCCGCCAGGGAAGATGTTGTTCGTGGTGATCTCGCGCTCATTGTGCGAGTGCCACATGAACGCAAAGCCTGCTTCCGTTTGCGGCGGATTCACGGACGTGCCGCTCGGCGGCGTCGTGCCCGTGGGTGAGGTTGCGCGCATGGTCGCATCCGGTCCGAGATAAGGACTGCCGCCGTACCAGAAGCCGTTGGTCAGCACATGCGAGTCCGGCAACGTGACCGGGCCGCCGCTGGCGACCTTGCCGAACGGATGCGTCTCGAGCGCCTTGTTGTGATCCGCGCACCACTCGTAGTAGTTCGGCGCTGTCGGATTGGCGGTGTAGTAGCCGTTTGCATCCGGGATGCAGACGCTGCCGTCGCCGGGGTAATGCCCGTACACGTCCCAGTTCAGGCCCTTGCCCGTCCAGTAGAAGATCCCGTCCATCGCAAGGCCTGGCGTCGTGGTGGTCGTGAACAGCAGCGGGCCGGCTACCTTGGTCGCGTCCGTGTTCGCGAGCAGCATGTTGCCGTCGCGCGCGAGCACGCGTACGTGATTGCCGTGCTCGTGGAACGGATGCTGCCAGCGGCCGGTGCCGATGATCCGCAGCAGGACCAGCTCGCCGGGGTGCATGTGCGGGTTGCCGTTGTACGGCTGGTTCGGATACTGCGCCGCGTAGTTCGGGTCCATGTCGTCCGGCATCGAGCGGCCGTTCACCATGAAGTACGCCGGGTGATAGGGCTCCGTCTCGACGGTCATGCAGCCGGTCGGCTGCGTGCACGCGTTGCCGGCCTGCTGCTCCGCCTGGGTGTGAATGCGCGGATCCATCTCGGAGAACTGGAACAGATACTCGCGGTCGTAGCACGCTGCGCTGTGGTTGTAGGCCGCAGCGGCGTTGCGGAAGTCGGGCTGTCCGTCCAGCAGCTTGCGCGTTCCCTGGATCGGGTTGCAGCCGGTCGGCACGGCGAGCGTGCCGGGCGACGAGGTCGGCAACACGATGATCGCGCCGAAGAGCCCCATCTCGATCTGCAGATCGCCCTGCGTGCCGCTGTAGTAGGCGTGTGTGCCGGGCGTGGCGGCGACGAAGCTGTAGGTCACCGTGGCGGTATGGGACGCCTCGCGCGTGAGCAGCCCCTGCACGCCGGTCGGCGTGCCGGAGCAGACCTTCGTCGTCGGATCGATGGTGCCCATGCATACGTCGAACCCGGGAAAGAGAATCGACGTGTTGCCCGCTGCCGCCGGCAGATTGTTGGTGAGGGTCACCGTGATGATGTCGCCCTGGTTGACGATCAGCGTCGGGCCGGGAATCTGCATGGTCGGACAGTTCGCACCGGCGATGTTGGGTGGCGAGAATCCGGCCGGCGCGGTATTGCAGCCGTAGCCCCACGAATAGACGCTATTGCCGTCCGGCTGGGTGATGCGGTTCGCCTCGGCCCGCAGGTCGAAATGCGGGCCCGTGATGCCGGGCGCGGCCGCATGCACTTGCACGTAGAAGAGCGCCGCCACGCCGAACAGCGCAAGCCGTCCGAACCGCGCGAGCGTCGCGATCCATGTTTGGTGAGTGTCGTGTCCCACGGCGCTTCTCCTAAATGCAGGCCTTCCTGTCCGGGTCCATGGCAGAGCAGCCGTGGACCGCGTTTATCAAGGGCAATGGGCGTCTCATAGCGTGCATACCTTCGTCTTGGGATCCACCGACTTGCAGATGTGCACCTCGGTCATCAGACCGCCGAAGTTTTCCTGGTCGTTCGCCAGATGATCCAGATTCGGCGTGTACAGGTAGAAGACTTGCCCTGACTGATACTTCGTCGTGTCGCTGGCGTCGAGGATCAGATCGAGCGACTCTCCGCCGCCGAGCGTGATCGAGTTCGTGTAGTAGGTCATGTCGTTGCCGGCCATGTCGCGCAGCAGCCGCGCATTGATGGCTACCACGTGCATCGGAATGCCGAGCGAAGCGAGCGTCTGATATTCGGTGACGTCGAGATCGGAAATCCGCAGCAGCACCTTGCCCCCGGCGGGAATATTGATCAGCGACGGCAGCGGTTGCGAGAAACGCGGCACGCCGTCGGACGCCGGCGTCGAAAGCGGATTCGGATTCACCGTGTCCGGATAGCTGCGGCCGTTCAGCAGGAAGAACTTGTCTTTCATGTCGGTGAACGGTTCCGGATTGAACGTCATGCCGACGAAGTGGAAGTTCGGATCGAAGCCGTGGATCTGCACCGGATACTCGACGTCGTAGGCGGTCGAGCCGTTGCCGTCGTTGTAGGCGTAAAGCGTTGGCGTGCCGCTCAGGTTGTTCGCATGCAGGACGCTGTTCTGCGGCGGCACCGGTGTCGAGCACAGAATGTCGTTGCCGCACCGGGTGCGTAGATCCTGCTGCTGCGCCTGCAGCGCGTTGTACAGCGACTGGCCGGCGGGGACGCGATTCTGGCGCGGTCGCACAAAGATCTGGCCGACCATGCCCATCTGCAGGTGCTCCGGCGGCGTGATGTGGCAGTGCCAGAAGTAGGTGCCCGCGTCCGGCGCGAGGTAGTAGTACGTGAAGCTCGCGCCGATGTTGATCGCGACCGACGCATCCGGCACGCCGTCATAGAACGACGAGGCATTCGGATAGCCGTGGAAGTGCACCGTATGCTTCTCGAACAGGTCGGGACGCATGATCATGCCGACGTTGGTCAGCGTGAGGAAGAACTCGTCGTCCTCGTCGATCGCCATCATCGGCGCGGGCTCGTTGCCGTTCATCACGCCGATGTCCATGATCGTCCGAGGGTCGACATGGCCGGTGAGCTGACCGGGCGGAACGGATTCGGGATCGGGCGTGAGACCGACCGCGCCGTTGTATGTCGGATCGGTTCTGGGATCGCCTACGGTGTTGAACACCGAGGGGAGCTGCGTGCCGGGCAGCCCTGCCTTGATGTCGGCGAGACCGGACAGCGGCCCGAAAGCGAACAGGTAGGTCTGAATGCCATTGGCCATCGTCGCGTAACCGTCGCCGCCCGAGATCTGCTGACACTTGATCGCACCGTTGACGACGCCTGTCGAGGTGGAGTTCTGTCCCGTGAAGGACGGCCCTGTGTACGCGGGTTCGCCAGCGCCGGGCGGCAGCGCCGTCGGATGAGACGGCGTGGTGCTCGGGCATTGAACCATGAACGACTGGGAGAATGAGGGAATCGCGAACAGCATGAACGACAGTGCGGCCACACTGTTGCGACACCTGCGGATGCTGAACATATGACCTCCGTCCTTGGGGTCAACCAGCGCGTTACGCGCTGAACGTCACGCTCTAATGCAAATGCGGGCTCATGAGATTTGTCACAGTGACCCGTATCGAGATATTGGAGTTGGGCGACGGAGCCTGCGATAGGTCACCTCCCTACATTTGCGGTAGGGCACCCCCTCGCCAAGTTCCGGCTCCCAGCAGCGAGTGATGGCCGAGCCACCAGCGATGAGTGTTTCCTTGGCCACAGAATGCGTTCTCAACCTCGGCTAGGGTGTAGGGGAATTTCCTCTGAGGAAGGAGAGACCGCGATGAAGCGACCCGTATCGTTTGCCTGTGCCCAGCTGCTTTTCATGGCGACACTCTGGGGCCCGTCCGCTTGGGGCGTGCAACCCCATTCCGGCACGATCCTCGTTCCTGATTCGACCATCGAGCATCCTGCCGATGTCGGTCACAAGGCTCACACCAACCACGTCGTCTTCTTGCGCGACACGGCGCAAGGTATAGGTAGCTCGCCGTCCGGCGAAACGCCACAGTCCCTGAGCACGCAGGTCTACGCCTTGCCGGACCCGTCCACGTCTGGAACGGGAAGCGGCACCATCGTCCTGGTCGATGCCTATGACTACCCCACGGCAGAGAACGATTTGAACGTGTTCTCACAGACTTTCGGGCTGCCGAAGACCTGCGCCACGGGCTCCACCCCGTGCGTCAGCTTCCAGAAGATTTACGCCAGCGGCAGTCAGCCCCACCTGAACTGCGGTTGGGCTCAGGAGGCTTCACTGGACATCGAATGGGCGCACGCGATGGCGCCCAATGCCAATATCGTGCTGGTGGAGGCGGCCAGCAGTAGCTTCAGCGACCTGTTCAACGCTGTCGATGTGGCCGTAGACACAATCAGGCGAAGCGGGGTGGGGGGCGAGGTGTCGATGAGCTGGGGCGGCAGCGAGTTCCGCTCGGAAACGCTGTACGACCGGCACTTTACCCCGACGGGCGCTACCGTCGTGTTCTTCGCCTCCTCCGGCGACACTGGCGGGGTCAACATCTATCCCAGCGTTTCACCCTACGTCGTATCGGCAGGCGGCACCACGATCAACCGCAATACAACCGGCCAGTTCGTGAGCGAAACAGGCTGGAGCGGCAGCGGCGGTGGCGCAAGCCAGTATGAGTCCCGCCCCGCTTGGCAACAGGCCATCGCCAAGATCGTGGGCAGCCGGCGCGGTGCGCCGGATTTCTCGTTCGATGCCGACCCGCGTTCCGGGGTGTCGGTGTACGACAGTACGTCTTGCCAGGGCTACAGCGGCTGGATGGTGTTCGGCGGCACCAGTGTCGCCGCGCCTTCGCTCGCGGGGATCGTCAATTCGGCCGGGAAATTTAATTCCAGCAGCACTAGCGAGCTCACCACGATCTATAGCAACATGCCGAACGCGTTGGACTTTCGGGACATCACGTCCGGCATGGCCGGCAGCCACAGCGCAGGGCCGGGCTGGGACTTCGTTACCGGCGTGGGATCGAACCAGGGCTTCAACGGGAAATAGCCGGGACCGTCAGGCCGTGTCGCTCACCTGGCGGATCGGGATCACGGTGCGGCCGCCGCAGTTGCGCAACAGGTCTCGCAATTCGTTGATGACCGGGAACACTTCGTGGTTCCAGTCGGCACCCTGCTTGTCGTGGGCCTCTTGCTCGCGCTCGACGATCCAGCGGTCCTCCTTGAAGATTCGTTCGGTGAACCAGACCAGCAGCGGCCATGCCAGGTCCAGTGCAAACGGGATGCCGGGCCTGCGGATCGACAGCAGGCCAAACGTTCGATTGGTGCGTTGCGCCGCATCGAGCGGCACGTAGACGATCCATAGGTCCATCACCAGCGTGCCGTCACCGGAGCGGATCTGGAGCGTCTGGTACGGATAGCCGGTGCGTACCGTCATCACGTCCTTGTCGTTCTGGTCGCCTTCCTTCTTGCTGGCGCCAAACACCAGCGCTTCGCCCACAGGCTGTTTGCCTTCCATGCGCGCGAACGTGTAGTCCACCTCCACCCAATCCTCGCCGCGACGGCGGCCCAGCGAGCGCGCTCGCATCTGCCCCATCTGCCGCCGATGCAGGAACTGGTGGTTCATGTCCATCAGGTTTTCGTGCATGAAGGAGTAGTGGCACTTGACCTCGCGGCCAAAGCGGCGCGTCTTGTACGCCTTGTCCGCCACCGATGGCAGGGCGGGCAGCGGCCGCTCTTCGGCGAGTGCTGCGTCGCCGGGAAAGACGAAGATCAGGCCGTGCATCTCGCGGCAGGGATAGGCACGCACGCCGTTGGGCAGGCGCTCACGCCCGAGGTAGGGCACATCGACGCAGCGACCGGTGCAGTCATAAGTCCAGCCGTGATAGCCGCAACGGATGGACTCGCCATCTACCACGCCTGCATGCAGCGGCACTTGCCGGTGTGCGCAACGATCTTCCAGGGCGAATACCTTACCGGACTTGGTACGCGCCAGCACGATCGGATCGCCGGCAAAGTGCACCCCGAGGGCTTTGCCCCGCTTGACCTCGCGCGACCAGGCCAGTGGATACCAGTGATCGGGATGGATGGGTACGCGGCGCAGATCGCGCACGGGCGCGCTTGCGGGTGGGTCGATGGCGTTGCTATCAAGCACAGGCACTGCATGCATGCGTGAGGCCTCCTTGCATAACGGGAGCTTCGACCGTCGCCACCAGAGGATGCATTAGCGAACGGGGATCTGGCGCAGTCTACGTGAAACCGGCATGACTGTTCGCGATTTCAAAAAGCTTGCCCGTGACTTCCGTGAGGCGCCGTAATCGGCGCGTGTTGCTGGCTATTCGCTATCAGCAACTGCCTCAGTCGTCAGCCTGTTGGTCAGGGTTTCGTGAATTTAACTAGAAACATGACAGAGATCTGTAAAGATTGACAAAAGCATCTGATATATTGGCGATACGTGAGGGCATGGAAATTCGTCCTTCGTTCTCAACAAGTTCACGGAACTCGGGTCATGAATTTATCGCCAATAAGCCTAACCGTTTCGAACCCCACGCTCGACATGGCTGGCAAGCCCTCGTCAACACCTAATTCAGAAAGCGACCCTTCGACGAAGGCGAATGGCGCTGGCAGCGCTACGCCGAGCATTGAATCCTCCCCAACTTCGACTGGCGCGTCGGCGCAATCCAGCTCCTCGTCGGACGCCGGTATGAAAATCCGATCATCCGTAATCGATCATCTGAAAGAGTTGATCCAAGCGTTGGAAAAGCAGCAGGCGCAGTTACAGCAGCAAATTGCTCAAGCTTCCGCGAGTGTGAGTTCCAGCGCAGGCGTACCCAATACGTCGAAGGTGGAAGGCTTGATGGGGGAAGCGAGTTCGATTTCATCGGCTTTGCAGACGGCACGCGCCGAGTTGGTACAAGCCATGCTGAACGAAGGAAAGACGACCGGGTTGTTGTCCGCTAAAGGGTGATCGATTGCGATGAAGCCTGCGTTCGCTCGCGCGGCTTCATCTACCGAAGCGCTCGACGGCGCTTCGGTCTGAGGGCCTGATCGCCGGGTATTTGGCGTGGTATAACCGGCATCGGACGGATTCGAGCGTGGCAGATCGAGCGCTGGACGAGCGCTTACCTTGCAGTACTGCCTGCGATCAAAACGGTGACATACGTCCCGGCGGCTTTCACTCGAGTTCGCTTGCAAACCGTCCGAACGAACAGAGCCCCCGCCTTCACTCATGCCGATGCACCAGAGCTTGACCTCCCGCCGCGCCGACCAGCCCGCCGCGTTTCCTCTGACAGAATCCGTGATTCCGCAGATCCCGCTGCTTCCCGGCGCTGTCGCACTTTTCTCGCTGTTGGTTTTTGTCGTCGCCGTCCCTTTCGCCAAGACGCGGCTGCCGGCGATACCGGCGTTCATCCCGGTCTACGAATCGGCACTGGTCGTCAACGACCTGATCACGGCCGTGCTCTTGTTCGGTCAATGTGTGATTTCTCGCTCCCGGGCCGTCGGCGCATTGGCAAGTGGCTACCTGTACACGGCAGCCATTGCTTTGCTACACATGTTGAGCTTTCCAGGGTTGTTTTCGGCAACGGGATTGCTGAACGCAGGCCCGCAAAGCACGGCATGGATCTACATGTTCTGGCATGCCGGATTTCCGCTGTTCGTGCTCGGTTATGCGCTGCTCAAGGATCGAAAGCACGACAGGATGTCTGGCAAACCCATTCGAGCAGGCTGGCTATTGTTCATCATCGCAGCCGTGCTAGGCGTCGCCGGTGCTTTGGCGGCACTTGCGACCGCTGGCGCGCATCTGCTGCCACAAATCATGCGGGGCAACGGCTATACGCCGCAAATGTTTTGGGTAATAGGCGTGACCTGGGGGCTGTGTCTTTTCGCGCTCGTCGTGCTGTGGCGACAAAGGCGAGATAGCGCGATAGACCGGTGGCTGATGGTCGTGCTTTGCGTCTGGATATGCGACGTCGCGCTCAGCGCGGTTTTCAATGGGGGCCGCTACGATCTCGGTTTTTACGCGGGACGGGTTTATGGTCTATTCGCGGCGAGCGTCGTGCTTCTGCTCTTGCTCGTCGAAAACTGCTTCCTTCAATCGCGGCTGGCTGTCGCGCTCGAGGAGCTGAAACGGCTGGCTACCGTCGACCCATTGACTGGAGCGGCCAATCGCCGCGCGTTCGACGCTGCACTCACCTCGCACCGGCAACGGGCCGCGCATGACCGCGCACCCTTGTCGCTGTTGATGATCGATATCGATCACTTCAAGCTTTTCAACGACCGCTACGGGCACCTCGAAGGCGACCGCTGCCTCGCTCGCGTCGCGCAATGCCTAATGGGGGCAGCCCGCCAAGGCCGTGATTTGGTCGCGCGTTACGGTGGTGAGGAATTCGCGGTTTTGTTGCCGGAAACGGATGTGTCTGGGGCGGCATCTGTCGGGCAACGGATGTGCGATTCAATCGCCGCGTTGGCGATTCCCAATGCGGGATCGAGTGCAGCGCCACACGTCACGATCAGCGTCGGCGTCGCCAGTTACATCGATGATGAAGGCGAATCGACGGACGGTCTGGTGAGAGCGGCAGATAAGGCGCTTTATGCAGCGAAGGAGGCAGGGCGCGGCCGTGTGGAACGGGCGGTATTGGCCGAAGCTGTTGCAGGGTGAAGGCGCGACGGCAAATCAATCATCTCCCAGGACCATTCTCTCTTACGCAACTCAGCACCAGCGTGTCGCCCGGTTTCGCCCCGGCGCTGAGCGCTGCAGTATGGAATTCGGTCTTGCCGCATCGCCATTCGGCAAGAAAGCCGCGGCGGCAAGCCGCGGTGTCTCCATCGCCGAATGCATCATTCAAAACGTAGTCACAGGTCCGGCGACCATCACACCGACGCGCGAGGCTTTGGGTGGCGTTGCCACGCGGCACGCCACAGTTTTCGCCATACGTTCCTGACACGATATTTATCGTTTGCGTGTCTGCTTCCGGCGCCACAGCCTGAACGATGATCTCAGAAGACGTAGCGCTTTGCGCAGAGTCGACGAAGCAGATACAAATCAGTACTCCGAATAAGGCGAATTGGAATGCGTGCATAACGCCTCTCCCCGCCATGGTCGCGTGCCACCAGCCCACGCCGCAGGCACCCGAATCCGGCTCTTCGATAGGGGGTTAGAGGTTACCTTGAGGGTTGATGTTCCCAGCTGGGAGATTGCGGTAAAACCGTGGGGCGTTTCGCTTCCCTCATCCCCCACCAAACTCCTCAATAAGAAACCCAAGAAAGGCGCGGATTTTCGGTGCAACGTGTTGCCGCGACGAATAGACGGCATAGAGCGTGGTCTCCACCGTGCTCCAGTCCTCCAGTGCGGATTGCAGCCGCCCCTCCTTCAAGTCGTTTTCGACGTAGGGGTAGGGGATCAGACTAAGGCCGAAGCCCTCGCATAGTGCGTCACGGATCGCGAGACTCGATCCCACCGAATAGCGGGCATTGATGGCAATCCTTTCGGTGCGATCGCCCTTTTTGAACTCCCACGTATCGGCACGTCCCGAGTGGCTGAATCGAATGCAATTGAGCGCCTTCAAGTCGGACGGTACTTTGGGTTTGCCATGCTCCGCGAAATAGGACGGAGCCGCACAGACCACGTGCGACATGACCGCCAACTTCCTGGCGATCAAGCTGGAGTCCTCGAGATTGTCGGTGCCACGGATGGCAAGGTCGAACCCCTCTCGGACGAGATCGACCCGCCTGTCATCGAGGTGCAGATCGAGCTTCAAATCGGGGTATTGCGACAGAAACCGGGGAATGGCAGTGGAGAGCCGCGTCAATGTAACGGTCATCGGCGCCGTGACCCGTAACGTGCCGCTCGGCGCTGCTTTGATCGGGCCCAGCGCCTCGTCCGCGTCGGCCAACGCATCGAGCCCGCGCGTCACATGCTCCAGATAAATTCTGCCTTCCTCGGTGAGCGCCATCCGCCGCGTCGTCCGGTTGATGAGCCGCGCGCCAACGTACGTCTCCAACTCGGCGATGTTTTTGCTGATCGCGGCTGACGACAGACCGAGCCGCCGCGCGGCCTCAGCGAAGCTGTTCAGCTCCGCCACATAACGAAAAACCTGCAAGGCGGTATAGCGGTCCATCGATAATCAACCATTGGTAAATAATGTTCTTACTTATTTAACATTATCATCTGTCGGTGAATTCAGTATTCTACTGACAAAACTTTTCAGCCCGGAACGGAATGATGATGAATCCCACCATTGCCCTGATCGAGCAGCGTATTTCCGCCAATCTCTTCGATGCCTCGCACGTCTTGGCCGATACGGAGATCGAAGCGCTCGTGCGTCTCGCGACACGCGCTCCGACCGCGTACAACCTGCAGAATTGGCGGTTCATTGCGGTGCGGACACCGGAATTGAAGGCCAGATTGCGCGGCCTCGCTTACAACCAGGCGAAGGTGTCGGACGCCGCCGTTACCTTCATCATCTGCGGCCTGCTGCCCGATTCCACCACCCTCACCGAAAGGCTACGGCCTTTCGTCGAGACTGGCCACATGTCGGCGAATATGTCTTCGGGGTGGCAAGAAGGGGCTCGCGCACTCTATGCCGATCCTCAAACAGCACGTGACGAAGCCGTGCGCTCGGCCACCCTCGGCGCTGCGACGCTGATCTACGCAGCCGAAGCGATGGGCTTCGTCTCAGGTCCGATGATCGGATTCAATGCTGAAGGCGTGATGCGCGAGTTCGGACTCGAATCCAACGAAGTGCCCGTGATGCTCGTTCCAGTGGGTCGCGCTGCGCCGGGAAATTGGCCGCAGAAGCCGCGCCGTCCACTCACCGAAGTTCTGCAAATCGCATGAGAACCCATTCTTCCGACTTGTTGCTCACGGCGATCGCGCCTGTCGTGTGGGGCAGTACCTACATCGTCACCACTCAGTTTCTGCCGAATTTCTCGCCGATGACGGTTGCGATGCTGCGTGCCTTGCCGGCCGGCTTGCTGCTGCTCGCAATCGTGCGGCAACTGCCAACGGGCATCTGGTGGCGGCGCATCTTCGTCCTCGGGGCGCTCAATATCTCGATCTTCTTGAGCATGCTGTTCGTCGCGGCCTACCGGCTTCCCGGCGGGGTCGCTGCGACGGTGGCGGCGGTCCAACCGCTGTTTGCGGTTTTCCTTGCCTCTGCGCTGCTTGCGAGCCCGCTTCGTCCGTTGTCGATCCTCGCCGCGCTTGTCGGGATCGGCGGCGTTGCGTTGCTGGTGCTGACACCGCGCGCGGGGCTCGACGCGGTCGGCGTTGCCGCGGGCCTCACCGCAGCGGCTTCCATGGCCGTCGGAAACATCCTGACCCGTAAGTGGCAACCGCCGGTATCGCTGCTCACGTTTACTGCATGGCAATTGACGGCCGGCGGCATTCTTCTGGTTCCAGTGGTCCTCATTTTCGCGCCGACTATTCCGGCTCCGACGGTAACCAACCTGTTTGGACTGGTGTGGCTCGGGCTGATTGGTGCCGCTTTGACTTATGTCCTGTGGTTCCGGGGTATTGCGCGGCTCGAATCCGCAGTAGTATCACCGCTCCTTTTCATCAGCCCATTGACTGCTGTGCTGCTTGGATGGATGTTCCTGGATCAGACGCTGAGTCCGATTCAGATCGCGGGTATCGTGTTCGTCATTGGCAGCATTTGGCTAAGCCAACGGCCTGCTCGCTAGGCCAACGCGCCAATCGCGATTCAGAGCTTTCGTCCAGACCGCCCGGAGACTATTTCCATGCGATTTGTGCGCCTCGCGCTTACCCTGTTCGCTATTGTTATCGCCTCGCCTGCCTTCGCGAAGATGATCGCCAAGCCCGTCAATTGGACGCTGGACGGCACGACTTTCAATAGCATGCTCGTCTATGACGATGCCACGACGGCCAAGCGCCCCGGCCTCGTCATGGTGCCCAACTGGTTCGGCGTCAACGACATCGCCATCAAGAAGGCCCAAATGATCGCGGGCAAGGACTATGTCATCCTGCTTGTCGATATGTACGGGGCAGGGATACGTCCCAAGAGCGATGCGCAGGCGAGGACTGCTGTCGGACCGCTTTATGACAGCCGCCCCTTGATGCGCAAGCGTATTGGCAGGGCTTTCGAGCAACTGAAGGCCGAAGCCGCCGACGCGCCGATCGATCTCTCGCGTCTTGCGGCCATCGGTTTTTGTTTCGGTGGCACCGTTGTGTTGGACCTGGCGCGTAGCGGCTCGGAAGCGAAGGCCGCGATCTCCTTTCATGGCGATCTCAGCACCGACAATCCCGCTCTCGTGAAGAACATCAAAGCGCGCGTGCTCGCGATGAACGGCGCTGACGATGCCTTCACCATGCCGGACGCGCCCGAGTTCTTGAAGGAAATGAAACACGACACGGCCGATTGGCAGTTCGTCGAGATCGGCCACGCCGTTCATTGCTATACCGAGACCGAGGCGACGGCCAAGACAGGCAATTGCCGCTATGACGCCAAGGCCTCAGCGCGGTCCTATACGATGATGCGGGATTGGCTCACGGAAAGTTTTGGTTCGAATTGAATGGGCGAATGCTCATTTAACGGCTAGAGGCGATGCAGCCGTCCCGGAGGACGGTTGCGACGAATCCGTCTGGTCGCATCCCTCTCGATCGAAGAGCGCTGCCATTCCACAAGTCGACGCATACATGCGCGAGCTGCTATGCGCGACGCCTGGGACTTCGATCACGCGCTGGCCGAAATGTGCCTCGTCTTGCGAACGTAGATGGGCGACGTAGTTGAGCCCGCGCGACAGGCGCGTTGGTCCTTGTTCCTCTGCGCCGCACGAGCGGTCCAGCTCTTTGTGGTTCGGATCGGTATCGTCCATTCCCAGCAGGTACACGACATCGCGCGCGAGGTAGCGCTTCTCCAGTTCGGACGGGGATACAGGCTGCGCGACATAGGGCGGCAAACCACTGCTCAATCCGTATTCCCAGCGATCAAAATTCGCGCAGGGTCGATCGCCTGTTACGACCGGCCGCTGGGCATCGAAGTACAAGTAAGAAGACGGATTGGCAACCACATAACGGATAGCGATGCCGCGCGTCAGCAGAGGTGATTGTCCGTGACCGACTGCTGCGTATCGCTGGACGAACTGGCCGCCCGCCGAGTGCCCGGCGAGCACGACCTGCTTTAGCGCGGGAAACAGCGTTTTGTCGGCGAGACGCGCGAAGATGGTATCGATCACGCTATACGAACTGATTGGCACTGGCCCGTGCGCATCGTAGCCGGTCTTCCAGCCGTCGGTTCCCCAGTGCAGGGTGTCGGCTGGCAATTGATGGGCTTCTATATCCGCGGCGATCAGGAACTGCGGCGTGATGATGATGGCGTCTTGCGCGGACGAACCCGCCTTGATAGCGGCCTGGTCACCTGAAGTCAGGTCTCGTCGAGGCCAGCCGTGAATGACGATGACCGCGCGCGTGACGTCAGGTTGGGGTACCGACCAGTCGCGTGATACGTGTATCGGAACCACGCCTCGGCCTGCCGGCGTGATGACCTCCAGGCGGCCATCCTGAATGACAGGGACTGGCGAGCGCACGACTGGATCGCTTTTGTGCGACGTGGGCCCGGTGTCTACTGTCGGCGATGCAGCCGCGGCGAACGTTGGCGCAATATGCAGGAAAGCGGCGGCAATAAGGGCGGGTAGCGCTCGGGTACGGATTGCCGACAGCATATTGTTCTTCCTTCTTCTGGTTTTTCCGACAGGCCAATTGCGGGGGGCGGGTCAATTATCGGGGCAATTATCCTTTGACCCGCCATTTCGCTACTGGAATCAAGCAAGCTGTGGCACGGTGGCCTTGAAGCTCTCCCGCTCGCTCATGACCCGCTGAGCACGCCGCACGTTCGGGCGCTTCGCCAGCAGCGTTTCGCCTTCGGGGAACTTGCCGAGGCCGAGGTAGTAGACGAGCGGCGCCAGGAACAGATCGGCCATCGACAGCGCGTTGCCGACGAGGTAATCGCGGTCGCCATAAGCCGCGTCGAACGCCGCGAGGTGGGCATCGATCTCGGGCACCGCGGCGTCGATGACGGCCCGGTCGGGCCGACCCTCTTCGCCCTTCGGGAACACGTACTGCAGAAGGTAGCGGCGGGATATTGCGTCATAGGCGTGGCAGCTGATGACGCTGATCCACTGCTCGCCGCGCGCGCGAGCAGTGGGACCCCATTGCGGAAGCAGGCTCGGCCCGTCGAATGCCTCCTCGATGTAAGTCAGGATCGCGCGGGTTTCGTAGAACTCGATCGGACCGTCGCACAGCACCGGGATGCGACCGAACGGATTGTGCACATCGACTTCGGGCGTATGCGGCGCTGCCGGTTGAAGCGTGTAGGCGACGCCCTTTTCCGCGAGTGCCATGCGTACCGTGCGGACATAGGGGCTGCGCGGATCGCCGATCACCGTCACCGTGCCCGCGCTGCCGGCCGGGTCCAGATGATCGTTGAGGCGGTTGAATACCGACTGCCAGCCACCCATGTGCGAGTCGCGCGTCTGCGCGTCGGGGAAGCCGCTGTGACGCATGTGCAGGTGCGTACCGTTGTCTCCCTCCGTCAGCGTGACTTCGATCAACGTCTTCAGTTCGGGCGGCATCGAACCGGCTTCCCAGTACCAGGTGTAGGCGAGGAAGCCGGGACGCTCGATGTGCTGGTACTCGCCTGCGGCCACGTGCTGCTTGCCGTCGCGCCCGCCCATCACGACGCGATACTTGCCGCCGACACGCGCGTCGGCGCTCACGTCGACCACACTCATGCCACGCGGACAATGCCAGGCGGCGAGCGCGGCCTCGCTCGTGAACGCATCGAAGACCTTCTCGCGTGGGGCGCGGATGAAGCGGGTCATTTCCAATTGGAAGGTGGCAGCTTGGGTCATGATTTCTTCCCCTTGACTTCGGTTTCGCCGCGCTTGCCCTCCGAGGCGTCCGCAGCATGGGTGCGCTCGACGAATTCGACGAGCCGGTCGAGATTGCCTTCCCAATGACGACGATAGGCTTCGAGCCAGTCGTGCGCGTCGCGCAAGGCATCGGCGCGCAGATGGCAAATGCGCCAGCGCGCGCTGACCTCGCGTTCGATGAGCCCGGCGTCGGCCAGCACGCGCAGATGCTTCGAGATCGCCGGCGCCGACATGTCGAATGGACGAGCCAGTTCGCCGACCGGCGCTCCGCCTTGGGCGAGGCGGGTCAGGATGGCGCGGCGCGTGGGGTCGGCCAAGGCGGCGAAGACAGCGGAGAGGGAGTCGGTGGAAGAAGGCATGGCTTCATTTAACCAATTGGTTAATCGAAAGTCAAGGTGGGTTGCCAAGAGAGCCTAAGTCTCTGCGCCACCGCATTCTTTGCCTATTTGTCTGGCTATTATCGGTGGTGGCATTCGTTCGCTATTTGCGTACCGCGATGGTCTCGATCGAGTCTTCCTTAATGAGCGCGGGTTTCCGTCACCACCTATGGAGCGATTCAACACATGAATGGGCTGACAATTTTCAAACGCGTTACTGCCGGCACGGTGTTCTCGGCGTGTACGTTATTTGCAAGCTTCGCTCACGCCGATGCAACAGGTGTCGAGCCTTCTCTGACCGGGACGTGGACTTTAGTGGCCGCAGATGTTCAGCATCCCGATGGTTCGCGGACGCGAGACTACGGCGCTGCTCCCAAGGGGCTGCTGCTCATCGACGCGCAGGGACACTATTCGCTGCAAATTTTCAAGGTGGAACGCGCTCAATTCGCTTCAGGCGACAAGGGCTCGGGCACGCCGGCTGAGTACAAAGCAGCCGTCATGGGCTCAAGCACTCACTTCGGTACGATCAGCGTCGACCCGGTTGGCGGAATATTGACGTTTCACATTCAAAACGCCTCCTTTCCTAACTGGGAGGGAGAAGTGCAGAAGCGAAGCTACGAGCTCAAAGGCGGTGAGCTGAGCTATCGCGTAGCACCGCGACCGAATGGAGATGTGCCGATTTCGGTCTGGCGACGGTTGGACTAGGTGTGCCATCAAGCGCTTCGTTGTGCCTTTCCTTTGTGTAGTCGCTAGCGGCAAAGCGTGTCTTGGGGTGACGGGAATGCTCGGCGTGCGCAGCACGTGTCATATCGCGCACGCCGAGATACATCGTCAAGCTGAAGCTGACTCAAGCAAGCTCAGTCCCGGTCCTGGCTGTGCTCGTGTTCGATGCCGAGGCCCGGCAGCGTACGCGTGCCTTCCACCTGGACCGAGTGCAGCAGATCCGGGTCGAGGTCGAGTGCACTCAGGATCGTCGGTGCGACCTGGGTCGTGTAGACGTACCTGTCATCCGTGCGACCGCCGTGGTGCAGGCCGGGGAACGACACGACGAGACCCAGGTGACTGTCGTCGGGTGCATTGCCGCCGTGCTCTTCGTCTTTGCTCTTGCTGGACGTGTAGATCACGCCGGGGTTCGGCTGCACGATGATGTCAGGCGTGCGGCCGTTCGCCGGATCGCCGAACCAGTGCTCGAGGCGCTCGCCATGCAGGATGTACGCTTGCGGGCCGTCCGCGCAGATGCCCGGTGCCGTGCAGCCGAGGTTGGCCTTTAGCGTCTTCACCACGGCATCCTTCTGGCTCTGATCGCGCAGCCAGATGAGGCCGACATCGTCGGTCTGCACGAAGCCCGTGCCCGAGAGGCCCGAGCCGTCGTTCAGGTTACCCGTCGTCGTGTTGTTCTGGCCGAAGTTGCCGCTCGAGTCCAGATAGTTGCTGGCCTCGAGCAGTTTCGTCAGCGTGTCGCCGTTTTTGACGAGCTTCGTATGGTCAGTCGGCGACTGGCCGTGCTTGGCCGTCACGATGATGAGGGTCGACGAATAGAGGTTGCGTTGCTTCAGTTCCGACACGACACGCCCGAGCGCGCCGTCGAGGTAAGTGATGGCGGCGGCGACCTGAGGACCCGGCGTGAAGTCGGCGTCGAGATAACCCCCGTTATCCGCCACCGGCGACTTCTGCGCGACGCTAAGCGTCTGGAAGTTCGTGCCGAACACCGTCGGCACCGCAGCGCTCGTCTTACCTGTCGAATCCAGGCCGTCGATCTCGTTGATCAGCGCCTGCACGTGGATGTTGTCGAACACCTCGGTGTGCGTATACGTGTCGAGATAGTAGGTGCCCGTCTTGGGGTCGATCGAGTTGATCTCGGTGCGTGCCAGATCGTCGACGCCCTTGCCGGACGGCCCGTTGACCCAGTCATAGCCCCACGCGTGCTTGTCCGCCCATGCAGTGCGCGAGCCTCGAATGTGTTCCTTGACGACTTCGAACACCGTGTTCGTCTTGATGTAGTTGTGCGGGTAGACGGGCGTACAGACACCGCCCACCTTCGCATAGGGAATCGCATCCGGATTGAATGCGCCGCCGCCGTCGAGATTGATCAGTGGGCCGCCGCCCTTTGCATCGATCCCGGTCGTTTCGTCGAACACGACGTTCCATCCCTGCGCGCCCGTGCAGGTCGAATCGAGCGGGGCGTAGAGCGTCCGGTCATATGACACGTCATAGAAGAGGCCCGCGCTCTTCGGGGAGCCACCCGTCAGCAGCGCCGCAAGACCGGGGAACGAATCCGACAGATGAGGCGTGTGGGCGTTCGTGTAGGTCACGCCCGATTTCGCGAGCAACGCGAGGTTGGGGCAGGCGTTGCTGCCGATGCAACGGGCGACGTCCTGTTCATGCAAACCGTCGAAGCTGATGAGTAGCACGTGTTTCACGTCGTTCTTGCCGTGCGCCTGCGCAGGCATCGCATGCAAGCCGGCGAAGGCAAGCGCGACGGCACCGCAGATCGCGCTGACGCGATACCCGATTTGAGTCTCTTTCTTCATCATTCACCTCATTGAGGGACGTTTGGGGGGAGTCAAACGTTGCGCCGCGTGAAGGGAACGGCTCGCTCCTTCATCCGGCGCGGGCATGGACCCGCGATGAACCTGCGCGCGGGCGAGCCATTCTCAGCGAGTCAGGTTGAAGGACTGTGACGGCAGGTTGAATGACTGTGCGATAGCCAACCAACGCAGCATCTTTGTCTGGAACCCAGCGCACGCGAGCCTCGCCGGCGGCAGTCAGTTGGGTCGTCCGTTCGGATGTGGCGGAGCAGCAGGGCGGCCCTCCTAACTATTGGTTATGCCTATAGAAAGAATAACGGATAAGTCTTGGACGCTATAGTTGGATCGGCGCATGCTTCGTCCATCGGTTTTCGACTCACCCCCAGATGGAGCAGAACATGCAAGAAATCATCGATGGCTTTCTGAAATTCCAGCGCGATGCCTTTCCGCAGCGCTCAGCGCTTTTCAAGCAGCTGGCCACGAGTCAACACCCGCGGACGTTGTTCATTTCGTGTTCGGACAGCCGGCTCGTGCCGGAGCTTGTTACCCAGCGCGAGCCGGGCGATCTGTTCGTCATCCGCAACGCGGGCAACATCGTGCCGTCGTACGGCCCGGAACCGGGTGGCGTGAGCGCTACGGTCGAATACGCAGTTGCCGCGCTCGGTGTCACGGACGTAGTGATCTGTGGTCACTCCGATTGCGGCGCAATGACGGCCATCGCCACCTGCAAATGCATGGATCACATGCCGGCGGTGCGCAATTGGCTGAGTTACGCGGACTCCGCGAGAGTCGTCAACGAGGCGCGTGAGCACAAGAGCGAACGCGAACGTATCGACTCGATGGTCCGCGAGAACGTCATCGCTCAACTCGCGAACATCAAGACGCATCCGTCCGTGCGGCTCGCGCTCGAACAAGGGCATCTCGCCCTACACGGCTGGATCTACGACATCGAAACCGGCTCGATCGACGCGTTCGACGGCACGACGGGCCGCTTCGTTTCTCTTGCGCAACATCCGCATGCTCGCGCAACCCCGGCTCGACTCGACGCCGCTGCCTGAATAGCCGCTGTTCCATTCACTTCATTTCAAGGAGCATCATCATGACGCAATCCCAACATAGCCAAGTCGCCCGTGAGGCGCTGACCGACGCAATCATTGACGCGAAGGTCCGCAAAGGCTTGACGTTCGAGCAGATCAACGAAGGCACAGGCCTTAGCCTCGCGTTCGTCACCGCCGCGCTACTCGGCCAGCATCCGCTGCCAAGCGACGCCGCGAAGGTCGTGGTCGACAAGCTCGAACTCGGCGAAGACGCCCTTCGTCTGCTGCAGACCATCCCGGTGCGCGGCAGCATTCCGGGGGGCGTACCGACCGATCCGACGATCTACCGCTTCTATGAAATGGTGCAGATTTACGGGTCGACGCTGAAAGCGCTGGTTCACGAAAAATTCGGCGACGGCATCATCAGCGCAATCAATTTCAAGCTCGACATCAAGAAGGTCGACGATCCGGAAGGCGGCTCGCGTGCGGTGATCACGCTTGACGGCAAATATCTGCCGACCAAACCGTTCTAAGGGAGGTGGGAGTCGTTCTTGCGTGAATGATCTCCCATTATTTAATTAGTCATCCTTAATATTTAGCCGGAAGCTTGCAAGGCTTTGGGCGTACTCGTCACCCTATTTCCTCGATGGAAAACATCATGAAGACCCGCATTCTTTCACTTATCGTCGCAAGCGCTATGGCTGTTCCGGCTTTCGCGGGCACCAACGCGCCTGCGTTGACCCGTGCCCAAGTGTATGCCGAGCTCCAGCAGCTACGAGCAGCCGGCTACGACCAGTCCCACGGCCAAGACACGAACTATCCGGTCGAGATTCAAGCGGCCGAAGCGCGCGTCGCAGAGCAAAACAGTGGCGCTGGCGGGTATGGCGGCGTACCGGCCAATGGTTCGTCGGCCGCTAGCGCTCGCGTTAGTGTCAGCGCCCCCCAGCCGGCCGGTGACGGCTTGCCGCCGATGTATTTTGGTCAATGACCCGTCAAGACTGGAGCATGGGTGAACGCTGCGGATTATCGGCTGAGGGAGGCCTGTGCCCGTTGCAGCCACTCGCTGTTGTGTTCGCGGGCGTGGCGTGGCCAATGCTTGGCATCGTGCACGATCTCAGCGTAGAGTTCGCGCGCACGCTGGCGGTCGGCCTCGCTGGGCTGTGCCACTAGCCAATCAGCGAACAGGCAACGGGGCGCAGCGTCGCTTGCGCTGGCCAGCGCTGTCTCGAATGCGGCGCGTGTGCCTGGTGCGCCAATCGCAGCCAAGGCCCTTGCATACAGCAAGGCAGGTTCCGGCTGCTGGCGGGCGCGGGGATCGACAGCGAACAGTTTTTCCAGCGTGTGCTGCGTGGCCAACGCATCGCCCTTGGCAAACTGCGCACGCGCCAGCCCTTGCAGTAAGGCCGGATCGGATGCGAATGGCCCACTGGCCGCAGCTTGGTAGTGTTCCAGGGCCTCGGTGGCATTTCCTGCATCGAGCAGCGCCGCACCCAGCCGCATGCGATGAGCGACGGTCGGCGCGCGATCGAAATCCGTGCGTGCCTCGCGCACCGCCCTGTTGGGATCGACAAGCTGCGAGATGGCCCGCGTTGCCGCCCACGCTCCACGCGACTGGCGCAGGGAGGGCAGGTAAATGGCAAAGAAGTAGACCACACTGCCAACGCCGGGGAAAAGAAACAGGATGAGCAGCCAGTACATGTTCTGCTGGGTGCGCACGGCATGTACCGCAAAGAACAGCGCGATGATGACGTAAAGGCTTATTCCGAAAAAGCGCATGGCGAGAAGGTCAGTTATGGTGCGTTGCCAGTGGCACGTCAGCGAAACGGCAGAGCGAAATTGTGACAGAAGTGCGCGGATGCCGATCGACCCGTCGACGCTATCGGACGGGGCACTGGTCTTTGCGGGGATTCCGGAAAAGTGGTTGCCGCCCCCCCTGCCTCTCATGCAAGCGCGTTTCGATCTGCACGGCCAGCACGTTGCGTGACCAACCATGATGCCGCAAGCAGACGCCTCCGGCGACGCGAAGCCCATCACTTGCGGGGCTGGATGGTCGCCATCGCGAGCCCTGCGCCAGCGAACGCGCACACGGCGGACACCAGCGCGACGGCGCGCAGCGCGTCAGTGATGGCGTCGGCTTCCGCCAGCGCCACGGGTGTCTGGGGCGGCATAGGGGTATCGCCGGCTGCCGCCCCGGCTTGTGCATCCGGCTCCAGCAACCGCCCGGTCTCGCGTGCACCCTGAGGAACGTGCAGCTCGTCGAGCCGCGCCGATAGCGCCGCGTGGTGCGACCACACGAACACGATCCCGAGCACCGCAATCGCCAGCAGGCTCGCCACGCGTGCAACCGCGTTGTTGATGCCGGATGCGACGCCTGCGCGCTCGCCCGGCACCGAGCCCATCACGGCCGTCGTGAGTGGCGCGACCGTGATGGTCATGCCGAGCCCGAGCACGGCGAGCGCAGGGAGGAATCCGCTCCAATAGCTGCCGCGCACGAACGGCAGCGCCAGCATCACGAACCCGATTCCGGCGACGCCCGGGCCGACGCTCAACAGCGTCCGTGAGCCAAAGCGGCTCGTCAAGCCGCCGGTGAAGTGCGACAACAAGCCGATGATGACCGGCACTGGCAGCAGCGCCGCGCCCGCCTCGGTTGCGGTGTAACCATGTGCGCGGATCAGCGTGAAAGGCAGGAAGAAGAGTGCGCCGCCCAGACCGAAGTAGAGCAGCAGCGTGACGAGGTTGGCGCCGGTGAAATCGCGCGAGCGGAACACGTCGAGCGGCATCATGGGGTGACGGCTGTTTGCTTCGATCATCACGAATGCGACCAGCACGAGCACGCCGACGACGATCGCAGACAGTACGAGCGGATGCGCGAAGCCACGCGCAGATGCCTGGGTTAGCCCATAGGTGAGGGCGGCGAGCCCCGCTGCCGCGCTCAGCGCGCCGGGCCAGTCCAACTGTTCGGGCGCATCGAGCTTGTGGCTGTTCGGCACCGACGAAATCGCGAGCGCAATCGTCACCGCTGCAAGCGGGACGTTGAGGAAGAAGATCGCGCGCCACGACGACGCGTCGACGAGCCAGCCGCCCGCCACCGGCCCCACCGCCGACGTGATCGCGCCGACGCCCGCCCAGGTGCCGATTGCCCGTCCGCGCGCTTCGCCTTCGAATACGGCGCCGATGATCGCGAGACTGCTGGGCACGAATAGCGCCGCGCCAATGCCCTGCACCGCGCGCGCGGCGATCAGCGAACCCGCGTTCGGCGCGAGCCCGCAAGCGGCCGATGCCAGCGTGAAGATCCCGATGCCCACGATGAACACCGTGCGGCGGCCGAGCTTGTCGCCCATCGATCCGCCCACCAGCACGAGCGACCCGAGAAAGAGCAGGTAGGCGTTGACGATCCACTGCATCGCCGCGACGCTCGCATGGAGCTCGCTCTGAATGGCGGGCAGCGCGACGTTGACGACGGAGCCGTCGATAAACGCCATGCTCGAGCCTAGGATCGTTGCGGCGAGCGCGAGACGCTTGCGCCGGCACGGTCGATCGACCACGGCGGGCTGAGTGCGGATGACGAGCTCGTCGCACGGGCTTGCTTGCGCAGCGACGATGTGCGCGGTCTTTAGGTCGCTATCGAGAAGATCCGGGTTGGGCAAGCTTGCTCCCGTGCTGGTCGATGCTGACTAGCATAGCAACTGGAGAGGGGCGGACGTCAGCAAAGCTCTACCCGTCCCGGGCTATCATATCGATCCACCTTCACCGCCCTCAGCTGCCCCATGACCCAACCCCTGCGCGACCTCACTTCCCTCGAAGCCCGCATCCTTGGCGTGCTGGTCGAAAAGCAGCACACGGTCCCGGATACGTACCCGCTTTCGCTGAATGCTTTAACCGCCGGCTGCAATCAGAAAACGGCCCGCTCCCCGGTCATGAGCGTCACAGAGCCAGAAGTCCAGACCGCGATCGATGGTCTAAAGCGTCTGAGCCTGGTCATGGAGGCGAGCAGTAGCCGTGTCACGCGCTACGAGCACAACATGAATCGCGTGCTCGGTATCCCGAGTCAGTCCGCCGCGTTGCTGACGATCCTGCTGCTCCGAGGCCCGCAGACCGCGGCCGAATTGCGGCTGAACGCGGCGCGTCTGCATGGTTTCGCGGACAACTCTTCGGTCGAGGCATTCCTCGACGAACTCGCCGCGCGCACGCCTGCGCTCGCGGTGAAGCTGCCGTGCGCCCCTGGCGAACGGGAAAATCGCTGGATGCATCTGATGTGCGGCGAGGTGAGCATCGACCAAGTCGCCGCCGCGCGCGAATTCGTTGAAGAATCGATCCCGTCCACCGAGTTCGAGGCGCTGAGAGCCGAACAAAAGCGCTTGGCCGGCGAAGTGGTCCAACTGCGGGCGCTCGTCGAACGCATGGCGGCTGAACTAGGCATCTCCGTCGATCGTCCGTCGCAGGACTGAGCAGCCGGCGATCCCGGCCGCCGTCTTCATACCATCATCCTGGAAGGGCTAGGCTTCGGGGTCCTGGCAAACCACTTCGATGTTGTGCCCGTCCGGATCAATGACGAACGCTGCATAGTAATTTGCGTGGTAATGCGGGCGCAGACCAGGCGCACCATGGTCTTTGCCACCCGCCTCCAGAGCCGCACGATAGAAAGCGTCGACTTGCTGGCGATTCTCGGCCGCGAACGCCAGGTGAAGATGCGCCGGCTTCTCCTCGGTTTGGAATAGGCACAATGAAGCCTTACTCTTTGGGCCAATAAGCTCGACACCGTATGTCGGCTGCCCCTCCCCCGCAACCGCTACGCCGAGCGGTTCGAGTGCCTTGAGGTAGAACGCTTTGCTCGCTGCATAGTCGCTGACGCCGAATTTGACGTGGTCAAACATGAGCTCTCCTGAATAGTGTGGGGTGGGCCTGTGCGAGGCCTAACTTGGTTTGGTTTTAGGGCGAGTCGAACGGCGTGACGACCATCGGAACGACCCGGCCCATCATCGTAGCGGCAAAGCGTTTTAGACGCAGGCAAATGCAACTCGAGATGCCGGTTCCGCAGCCACTCACATCAAAGCCCATAGCGGCAAGCGCCATTCGTGGCTTCGCTTTTCAGCAAGCTTGAAATCTTGAAAGGTTTGCCCTAAATCCATATCAACTCTTCGAGAAATATAAAAATTTGTGCGCCGCATCCACTCGTCGATGTGGTCACAAGCGGTCCGTGCGAGCGACATCAATCCCCACACGATTCGAAGCGATTCCCTCCCCAACAAACATAACGGAGGAGACCATGAGTCTTAGCCGCAGGCAATTTCTCAAACTGACTGGTGGCGCGGCCGCCGGTGCAACGGCGGCGGTAGCCGGCGCACCGACGGCTCGGGCGGCTCAGGTGGCCCAGGCCGATGCCGGTAGAACGACTTTGCCTTACATCCCCAAAGTGATTGCTCGTGCCGGGCAGTTGCGCGCGAACGTCCCGCTCGCGTTCACGTTCCCGGACGCCGCATCACCGTGCGTAGTCGTCAAGATAGGAGCCTCCGTGCCCGGTGGCGTCGGTCCCGAGGGCGACATCGTCGCGTTTAGCACCTTATGCACCCATATGGGCTGTCCGGTTGCCTACGATCTCGCTACCCGTGAATTCAAATGCCCATGCCACTTCAGCGCATTCGATGCGGAGAAGGCCGGCCAGATGATTTCGGGGCAGGCTACCGAGAAACTTCCCGCGATCGTGCTCGACTACAACGCCAGCGACGGCACAGTGCGCGCGATCGCGGTCGACGGGTTGATCTACGGCCGCCAAGCCAATCTCCTGTAGAAAGGGGGCGATCATGGCTACCAACAAGGATCGGGTGGCGCTCCCGCCCGTTCAAGCCCAGCGCACGAATCTCACGTGCCACTTCTGTATCGTCGGCTGCGGATACCACGTGTTCAAGTGGCCTGAAAACACCGAGGGCGGGCGGGCACCCAATCAGAACGCCTTGGGGCTGGACTTCCGCAAACAATTGCCGCCGTTGTCCATCGTCATGACGCCGGCCATGCAGAACACGATCACCGACAAGGACGGGCGCCGGTACAACATCATGGTCGTGCCGGACAAGGAGTGCAGCGTCAATCGCGGCTTGTCTTCCACGCGTGGCGGGCAGCTGGCGAAGGTGATGTACAACCCGGACGGCGGCGTTGCCAAGGAGCGTTTGCGAAGTCCCCGTGTGTACCTGGCCGATCAATGGATGGATACGAGCTGGGACGATGCACTCGCGCTCTATGCGGGCCTGACCAAGAAGATTCTCGATACCGTCGGCCCTTCGGTGCTCGCCTTCGATTGCTTCGATCACGGCGGCGCCGGTGGCGGCTTCGAGAATACCTGGGGCACGGGCAAGTTGATGTTCACCGCGCTGAAGACGCCGCTCGTGCGCATTCACAACCGGCCTGCCTACAACTCGGAGTGCCATGCCACGCGTGAAATGGGCATCGGTGAGTTGAACAACAGCTACGAGGACGCCGAGCTGGCCGACGTCATCATGGCGATCGGCTGCAACTCGTACGAAACGCAGACCAACTACTTCCTCGCCCATTGGGTGCCGAATCTGCAAGGGCAAACGGTCGACAAGCGCAAACAGCATTTCCCCGGTGAGACTGTCGAAGCGGCGAAGATCATCTTCGTGGACCCGCGCCGCACCACCACGATCGCGATCGCCGAGCGCGTTGCCGGCAAACAGAACGTATTGCATCTGGACATCGAGCCCGGTACCGACATCGCCCTGTTCGACGGCTTGCTGACCTACGTGGTCGAACAGGGGTGGCATGACAAGGACTTCATCGCGCAGTTCACCAACGGATTCGACGACGCCGTGAAAACCAACCGGCTATCCTTGGAAGAGACTAGTCGCATTACCGGGGTACCCGTCGAGCGTCTGAAGCAGGCAGCCGAATGGGCCTACAAGCCGAAGGCATCCGGACATCGGCCGCGGACGATGCACGCGTACGAGAAGGGCATCATTTGGGGCAACGACAATTACCTCATTCAGTCCGCGTTGGTGGATGTCGTGCTGGCGACGCACAACGTAGGGCGCCGCGGTACCGGTGTGGTTCGAATGGGCGGGCATCAGGAAGGCTACACGCGCCCGCCTTATCCCGGCGACACGAAGATCTACGTCGACCAGGAGATCATTCACGGCAAGGGCATGATGTACACGGCCTGGGGGGCGAATCCGTTCCAGACGACCCTGAACGCGCAAGAGCATCGTGCGGTCATCCTGCACCGCGCCGGCATCGTGCGGGAAGCGATGGCGCGCGAGCGCGGCGCGTCGACCGCGCAGCTCGTGGATGTCGCTTATGACGCAGTGAAAAATAAAGGCGGGCTCTTTGTCGCGAATATCAACCTGTACCCGACCAAACTCGCCGACGCGGCCCACGTGATGCTGCCGGCTGCGCATCCGGGCGAAATGAACCTGACGTCGATGAACGGAGAACGGCGCATGCGCCTGTCGGAGCGCTTCATGGACCCGCCCGGCACCGCGATGCCCGACTGCTTGATTGCGGCCGCAATCGCGAACACGCTCAAGCGGATGTACGAGGCGGAGGGCAAGCGTGACATGGCCGCACGGTTTTCCGGTTTCGACTGGAAGACCGAGGAGGACGCGTTCAGCGATGGCTTCCGGCAAGCCGGGCAGCCGGGCGCTGCGCCAATCGATAGCCAGGGCGGCAAGACAGGAAACCTGGTGACGTACGCTCGGCTGCGCGCGATGGGCAACAACGGCGTCCAGCTGCCGGCCAAGTCGTACGAAGGCGGCAAGCTGATCGGCACCGAAATGCTCTACATGGACGGCAAGTTCGACACAGCCGACGGCAAGGCGCAGTTCAAGCCTGCGAAGTGGCCGGGTCTGCCCAAGACAGTTGCCGACCAGAAGGCGAAGTACCCGTTCTGGATCAATAACGGCCGCGTGAACGAAGTCTGGCAGACGCTTTATCACGACCAGTACAACGAGTTCGTTCGCGAACGCGTGCCGATGGCGTTCCTCGAACTCAACCCGGAAGACGCGCGCTCGCTCGGTATCGCTTCCGGCGACGTCGTGGAGGTCTATAACGATTACGGTTCGACCTACGCGATGGCCTATCTCGAGCCCGCGATCAAGCACGGCCAGACGTTCATGCAATTCGGGCATTTCAACGGGATCATGGGCAACGTGACGACCCCGTGGACCGATCGGAACGTCGTGCCGTACTACAAGGGCACGTGGGCAAATTTGCGGCGTGTAGGTACCGTGCAGGACTTCAAGGAAACCGTGAGCTTCAAGAGTCGGCGGATCGATGCGACCACATGAGCGCGCTCGGGGATAGGTCGTGCGCAACGCGGCGCGATGGCGGGTCAACCGTCGTCGCGCCGCGCTTTGTTGTGTTGCGTTTGTGTTGCGGAGATGGGGTTCGATCGATCTCAGAATTCGGGCTGTGCATATTTCAATATTTCGATTAAGATGGAAATATGGAAACGAACTCTGTCGTCCGCGCCCTCGGCGCCTTGGCTCAGGAGTCCCGGCTGGCCGTCTTTCGACTCCTTGTGGAAGCCGGCCCCGGCGGGCTGCCTGCTGGTCAGATCGCCGAGCGCCTGGGCATCGCGCCGTCGTCACTGTCCTTTCACATGAAAGAGCTTACCTACGCGAATCTCGTCACGGTCGAGCAGCGTGGCCGCTTCATGATCTATTCGGCCAATTACGCGGTGATGAACGACCTGCTTGCCTTCCTGACCGAGAACTGCTGCGGGGGGAATCCCTGCACGCCAGTCCGCGTTGGCTCTTGCAACACCTCAAAGGCGGGCGAATCGTGAAACGCCTGCATATCCATCTCTTTTGCTGCTGCTGAGGCTCGACCATGAGCGACAAGCCTTACAACGTATTGTTCGTGTGCACGGGCAATTCCGCCCGCTCGATCCTCTCCGAGGCGCTGATGAACAAGCACGGCGACGGACGCTTCGTCGCCTATTCGGCGGGCAGTCACCCCAAGGGAGAGGTGAACCCGTTTGCGTTGGTCGAGCTTGCGCGCTGGCATCTGCCGACCGAGGGGTATCGGAGTAAGAGCTGGGATGAGTTCGCCCAGCCTGGCGCGCCTGTGCTCGATTTCGTATTTACCGTGTGCGACAAGGCCGCGGGTGAAGTCTGCCCGGTATGGCCCGGTCAGCCGATGACTGCGCATTGGGGTGTGCCAGACCCAGCCGAGGCGGAAGGCTCCGATGAACGTAAGCAGCAGGTGATGCACGAAGTGGCGCTGATGCTGAAGCGCCGGATCGACCTGTTGCTAGCCGTACCGCTCGCCAAGCTCGATAACATCGCGCTGCAGAAGGCCGTGCACGACATTGGACAACAGTGAAGTTCCCGCCTATGACCACCAACGTATTGATCCTCTGCACCCACAATTCCGCACGCAGCGTGCTCTCGGAAGGGATGCTCAATCACTGGGCCGCGAAACTCGGTAAGGACGTGCGCGCCTATAGCGCCGGAAGCGAGCCGAGCGGTCGACTGAACCCGTTCGCGCTCGAAGCGCTGACCGATGCCGGTATCGATGTGAGCGGCTACCGCAGCAAGAGCTGGGACGAATTTGTGGGCGAGGATGCGCCCGAGATGCGCGTTGTCATCACGGTGTGTGACAGTGCTGCCGCGGAGACGTGTCCGTACTGGCCGGGCAGCCCGGTGCAGATGCATTGGGGCTATGCCGACCCGTCGAACGCGCCGGGTGGCGACGAAGGGAAGCGTCTGGCCTTCGAACTCACGCGCCAGGCCATCGGTTTCCGCATGCTGCAGTTGCTCGCGCTGCCGCTCGATACGATGAGCAATGCGGACCTCCAGCAAGCACTCACCGCCATCTCGGAGAGCTGAACGTGATCGTCGATTTGCGCCGCAAGATCCTTGCCGAATTGCTGGGCACCGCGCTGTTGCTGGCGGTCGTCATCGGTTCGGGCATCATGGCCGAGCGTCTCGCTGGCGGCAATGTGGCGATCGCGCTGATTGCCAACACGCTCGCGACCGTCGGCGGGCTGTATGTGCTGATCGAGGTGTTCGGTCCGTTGAGTGGTGCGCATTTCAATCCGGCTGTCAGCGTGGCCATGACACTGCGTGGCGAGCTGCCGGCTTTCGAGCTGCCGCCCTACATCGTCGCGCAATTGCTCGGCGCGGTGCTGGGTGCGTGGCTGGCACACGCCATGTTTGACCTGCCGATCCTGCAGTTCTCGACGAAGATTCGCGCGGGCACAGGTCAATGGATTGCCGAGGCGGTGGCCACCGCAGGGCTGCTGCTGATCATCCTGCGGGCTCCAGCCGGCCGGGCTTCCGCGATGGTGGCGGGCTATATCGGCGCAGCCTATTGGTTCACGGCGTCGACGTCGTTCGCCAACCCGGCCGCTGCATTTGGCCGCATGTTCAGCAACACCTTTGCCGGCATCGCGCCTGCCAATGTGCCGGCTTTCATGCTTGCCGAAATGGCCGGCGCGTTGATTGGCCTCGCTATTCACGGTGCGCTCGAGCCATCTCGCGTGCGAGCCGGACACCCGAACTTGATCGAGTCATCAGGCGAACATGAGGAGGCGCGTTAAGCATTGACCGACGCTGCTCTGCGGCCGCTCCAGACCAGCGTGAAATCACTCAGGTCCAAAGCGGCCGGTCCCACCGTAATGCGTCAGCCCATCACATCAATGACGCGGCACGACAGACCCGCTACCCGACCCGAGGTCACTGGCAAACCGATTCGTATAACCCAGCGTGCCAACACCCCCAATCGAGTTGCAAATCGGTGATGCGGAGCCGGGCCCACAATCGTTGTCGCGATCAAACGACCAGAAGTGCACACCTGCGAGCCCGTTCTGTTTCACAAACGCGGAGACAGTGTCCGCATCCGCCGGCGTGAACGTTTCGCCAGCCACATCGTTACCGCCGATCATCGGAGTGATTTCAATCTGGCTATACGGCACCCCCCAGTGATCGTGCAGGTTCATTGCCGCCTGAACAGCCGATTGCCCCATCTCGCAGGCACCGTCGACGACCACGCAGTTGCCCGGACCCGCCGAACCGTAGTCCATCGTCATCAGGTCGATGGTGTAGTTCTTCAGGCCGGACGCCTGGATGGCCTGCATGACCCAGTCGCCATAGATGTTGAAGCTATCCTGCGCGTTTGAGCCCAAGGAGGTGGCTGTGGTCTGCCCCGGCTGCGAAGGAGCCAGCGTCGCCAGCGTGAAGCTGAAACGCAGATTGGGATAACTTTGCTGGGCCACCACCACACGTTGCACAAGATCGCTGATGATCTGCTGCGTCTGCCCCCCCTCGATATCGAAATCGATCCCGACGAGGTTATTCGATGCATAGCGCTTGATGAAGGTCGCCATGCCCGAATCGCTACCGCACGTGAACGAACCCGCGGCGCCGCCGGTAGAAATCACATAGTTGACATTGGCCGCCGTGAACAGCGGCACATTGACGGTAGCCAAGGCATCAGCGTTGACACCCCCCCAGTTTTCGCTGCCGCATTCACCGGTCGCGAAAGCGAGCGTCAGCGTTCGGACATTGCCTGGCAGCACCGACGTCACAGGGTTTATCTGGCCAGTGACGTTCGACGAGATGACGTTCGTATTCCAGTTCATCGAAATCGTCGCGTCCTTGTACGGGCTGAGAATGAATCCTGCAGCCGTACCGGTACCCGAACCGCCAGAGCCACCTGAACCGCCTGAACCGCCTGAACCACCCGAACCGCCGGAGCCGCCTGAACCACCGGAGCCACCTGAACCACCGGACCCGGTTCCCGAGCAGGCGCTGACAACGGTCCACGGCTCGCCGCTACCGGCCACGCCGCTGTTTGATGCAGGGTTCTGGTTCTGATTCCACCAGTTGGCCCGATAGTTATTGCTGTTGTATGAGGCGACGTTGCCTTGTGTATAGACCTGACTGGCACTCCACGCCGCTTCACAGGCGGGCGGTGTGGTTGTGGCAGCGGCCGCGTCGAAGGGTAACCACATCAACAGCGCGACCGACGCAACACCCAAGGCCGATCGCAGCACGATTCCAGATCGTTCTTTCTTCATTTCCTTGCCTCCTTGAAATGGTGGGTTTATTGCTGACATATGCGTATCGAATCAATCGGTGCAACACATTTTGATGCGAGCTATGACAAATACTTGCCGAGCCGTTCGGCACGTATTTTATAAATCAGCAATTTTTAGAAAAAATTTCTTGGGCCGCAAAAGTGGCGATATGTGGTGCCGAGTTGGGATGTTTTATGCCGAATAAATAGGTAGGCATTGCGATGTTGGCTGTCGCAATGATTTATGAAGTGTTTAAACAATGATGGGCTACAAGATCGGGTAGGCTATTTGAAGATGTGAGGTTATAGAGGCTGGCTTATTTCTTTACTCTTCGCCCTGGTGGCCTGGAATAGGCGCGGGAGATCACGGCTCCCATAAGCAAACTACTGCATTGCTGCGTAAAGCGACTTCATCGAAGAACCGGCGCAAGTCGCGCAGTAGCCATGTGTATGGGTTTGGTGGGTGATGGGTCGCAATGCTGTCAAAGAAATTTTCCTCGACTGTATTGAGTGCGGTGGCGATATCTTTCGCCAATTGGCACCCCAAAAAGCTGACATTGGGATCATCGAACTCGTTGAGCTCCGCATGCAGTTCGCCGATGAACAGCTTGCCCAAGGGATAGGGCTGAAGCTCGAGCTCGTTTCCCAGGAGGTTCACCGAATCTTCGAGATCGCACTCTGCCGATTTGCCGGCGCCGACGCCGATCTCGCCCATCGCGTCGTACCAGTCAGACTTGGTGCGACAGTCCCGGAAGCGCTCCCTTGCAGAATCCGGGACTTCATAAAGCTTGCCCCATCCCATATCGTTTCCTTGCGCATCTAGCCGTGATCCGAGTCCATGGCGTCGACTTCGACGAACTCAAATCCGGGGCGGCTTTTGAGCCAGAGACCGAAGTCGCGCATGACGTCGACCACGGGCCTCAGACGCTGGCCGTCTTGGGTGAGCTGGTATTCGACCTTTACCGGCACCTCTGGAAAAACGGTCCGCTGTACCAAGCCAGCCTGCTCGAGCGCTCGCAAATCCAGCGTCAGCATGCGCTGCGATATTCCTGGGACATCCCGCCGTAAATCGTTGAAGCGCTTTGGCCCGTCCAGCAGATAGGAAACCAGCAGCAGACGCCAGCGGCCACCCAGCAGGCGCATGGCTTCCTCGACCGAACACCCCGTTGCACTTCGCTTCATCACCGACACTCGCCAAGTATATTTTTTGTACCTATATCACAAAATTCTGCCTTCTTCACTTTTTATCCTGTCTGCGAGATATTGCTCGCCGTGACATTTGTGCCATGACAGTGCGGGCACGCGTTTTTGACCAAAGGGAAAAAGGGAATGAAGCTATATCACGCACCTGGTAGTTGCTCACAAGCGATCTGCATCGTCTTGCAGGAAGCCGGATTGGATGCGGAAATCACAAAGGTCGATGCGCGCAAGCATCTGATCGAAGATGGGACGAACTACTACGACGTGACCGAATTGGGCTATGTGCCACTTTTGCAGCTCGACGATGGTACGTTTCTGCGAGAGGGGCCCGTCATTGCACAGTATCTGGCTGATCAACGTCCAGAATTGGGCTTGACGCCGGCGCACGGCACGATGGATCGTTACCGGCTGCTCGAATGGCTCAATTTCCTGACCTCTGAAATTCACAAAGGCTTCATTCCGCTGCTTTATGCGGTGGCGGCAGGCAAGTATGTCGAGACTGCCGGGCCAAAGCTCGCAAGCCGGTACGCGTGGCTGGATCAACAGCTCGCCGGTAAGCAATTTCTAATGGGAGACAAGTTCACTATCGCTGATGCCTATCTCTTCGCATTGACGGGCTGGGGTAAGGCGAAATGGATGAAGTCCGTGTACAACGCGAACATTGACCTTAGCGAGCACCAGCATCTTCAAGCCTGGTATGAACGGGTCCGGAGTCGACCAACGGTTCAGCACGTCCTCCGTGCGGAAGGTTTGCTGAGCTGACTACCGGATGCACCCAGCGAGAAAAATCTGCACCGCTTGTCGCGCGATGCGGGCACGCATAGGCGCATTAGGGCGCCGGGCGGCACCAAGCAGCATTCTGGTCCGGATGCCGCCGAGCACGAGATAGACGAACTGCTCGGTGGCCAGGCCAATGTCGTCGATCCTCAGCACGTCTTCGGCAACCGCCGCGCGAAGGTATTCGGAAAGCGGCTCCATCCCGCTCAAGCCGCCCCTTTTGTCGTAGTAACCGCGGATCAGTTCAGGAGAACGGTGCGCATCGAGCAGCAGCAAGCGGTACAACTCGATCATGTCGGGACGCGTGCCTACCTCGAGGAGGTGGAGCGCGACTGTTTCGAGCACGGTTTCGGGGCGATTCGATTCGAGCACCAGCCCTTGAAGTTCGGCGATCCAGGCGTGCCGGAGCGCGTCGAGAATCGTGGCGAACAAGCCGGCCTTGCTGCCGAATCGGCTATAGAGCGTTTTCTTTGCTACGCCGGCTTCGCGTGCGATGCCTTCCAGGCTCGTCTCGCGATAGCCCGCGCTTAGAAATTGCCGCTTGGCGACGTCGAGCACGCGCTGCACGCGGTCCTCCGATTCCTGCAGCGTAGGGCGGCCTCCTGATTTCGTCTTGGGAATCGAAGCTGTTTGCATGACGATTGCAATCTATTGACAAGCCGGGCTCGAGGTGGAAACTATACCGGTGCGTTTCCGTGTCGACCAGAGTTAGCGCTTTAGCTGTCGGCAGGAGTTGGTGCTTCAGCACTTACTTCTGCCCCATGCAGAGCACTTACTCTGGTCCCATGCGGCGCACAAAACCCACCCGACCCAGGGGGGCGCGGTCAATGGTCGACTTCTTCATTGAGCGTCCGGTCTTCGCATCGTCGATCGCCATCATCATGGTGCTGGCGGGACTCATTGCCTGGTTCAACCTCCCGGTCGAGCGCTTCCCGCAAATCACGCCGCCTCAGGTTCTCGTCAAGTCGACCTATACGGGCGCTAGCGCACAGGTCGTCGCGGATACTGTGACGACGCCGCTCGAAGCCCAGATCAACGGTGTCGAGGGCATGAGCTACATCTCGTCGGTGAGTGCCAACGATGGCAGTTCGACGATCACGGTCACGTTCGATGTCGGCTATGACATCAATATCGGCGCCGTGGACGTTCAAAACCGTGTTTCGCAGGCGACCGCGCAACTGCCCGGCGTCGTCACTCAAACCGGCATCACGATCCAGAAACAGAACCCGAACTTCGTTCTGGCGGTGAACCTCTACTCGCCCGATCACTCGATCGATCCGGTTACGCTCAGCAACTTCGCCTATCTCCAGGTCGTCGATTCGCTCAAGCGCCTGCCTGGCGTGAGCGACGTCACCATTTTCGGCGAGCGCCGCTATTCGATGCGTATCTGGCTCGATCCGGACAAGCTCGCCGCGCTCGGCATGACGGCGACCGATGTCCAGAATGCGATTCTCGAGCAGAACGTCCAGGTCGCGGCCGGCAAGTTCGGTGAAGCGCCGGCGCCGCCCGGCACGACGTTCCAATATCAGATCAACACGCAAGGCCAGCTTGCGGACCAGCGGCAATTCGGCGACATCGTGCTGCGCTCTGGCACTACGAACGACGCCACCGTGCATTTGCGCGATGTTGCGCGCACCGATCTGGGCGCACAGCAGTACACGTCGAGCGCGTCGGTGAACGAAGACCCGGCGGTGCTGCTCGCCGTGTTCCAATTGCCGACCGCGAATGCGTTGGATCTCGACAAGCGCGTCGACGCGACGATGCAAACGCTCGCACGGCGCTTTCCCAAAGGCATGGCGTGGGGGATCACCTACGACACCACGATGTTCGTCTCGGCGTCGATGATCGAAGTGATGAAGACGCTTAGCTTCGCACTCCTACTCGTGCTTGGTGTCGTGTATCTGTTCCTGCAGAGCTGGCGGACCACGGTGATACCGATGATCGCCATTCCGGTGGCGCTCATTGGCACGCTGTCTGTCATGCTGGTGCTGAATTTTTCGCTGAACACGGTCAGCATGCTGGGCATGGTGCTCGCGATCGGCCTCGTCGTCGACGATGCCATCGTCGTGGTCGAAAACGTGGAGCGACAGCTCCAAAGCGGGCTTGCGCCCATGGCGGCGGCAAAGCAGGCCATGCGCGAAGTGACGGGGCCGATTGTCGCGACCTCGGCGGTGCTCGGCGCCGTATTCGTGCCGATTGCCTTCCTGCCGGGTATCACGGGCCGCCTCTACAACCAGTTTGCGCTGACCATCGCGATCTCCGTGATGATCTCGGCGTTCAATTCGCTGACGCTGAGCCCCGCGCTGTGCGCCGTGTTGCTGCGGCATGACGAGCGGCGGCGCTTCCTACTGTTCCGCGCGTTCAACTCGGGCTTCAACTGGGCGAGGCAGCGGTACGCGGGTTCGGTGCGCCAACTGATCGGCGTGCGTTGGGCCGCGCTGGCGCTGTTCGCAGGCGGCCTCGGCATCACGTATCTGCTTTATTCGACGATTCCGCATGCGTTTCTGCCCATCGAGGACCCAGGCTATTTCTATGTGATCACGCAACTGCCGAACGGGGCGTCGCTGCAACGCACCGAAGCCGTCATCGATAAGACGCGCACGATTCTCCAGGCGACGCCTGGCGTGGCCAATGTGCTGTCCATCAGCGGCCTGAATTTCATCACTCGGGCTACCGCGCCGAACAGCGCTGCCCAGTTCGTGATCCTGAAGCCGTGGGACGAGCGAGGCGACAAGCAGAGTGTCGCCAACCTCATCGCGGCCGTGCAGCCCAAGCTCGCTCGAATTCCGGAGGCCGTATCGCTCGCGCTGAATCCTCCGGCTATTTCCGGGCTGGGTACGTTCGGCGGCTTCGATTTCGAGGTCGAGGATCTGACGGGCCGCGGCAGCGTCGCGCTCGATGAGGCGACCAAGGCCTTTCTCGCTGAGGCGCGCAAACAGCCGGAACTCGATACGCGCACACTCCTGACCAGCTTCAACACATCGACACCCCAATTCAATTTCCAGATCGACCGCGAGAAGGCCAAGCTGCTCGGATTGAAAACGAGTGATGTCTTCAATACGATGCAGATCTATCTCGGCTCGCTGTTCGTCAACAACGTCACGCTGTTCGGCCGCAATTTCGAGGTCGTAGTTCAGGCGGACAGCAGCGCACGAGGCAGCAGAAGCGACCTGTCGCGCCTCTATGTGCGTAACGCCGAAGGAGGCATGGTGCCGCTCTCGACTCTTGGGCAGCTTGAGTCGACGGTCGGCCCCGAGACGGTCCCGCGCTACGACGTATACGGCGCGGCGGAGATCACGGGCAGCGCGGCGCCCGGCTACAGTTCGGGTCAGGCGATCGCGGCGATGGAGCGCGCTGCTCGGGTGCTGCCCGCGGATTTCGGCTTCGACTGGACGGGCATCACCTATCAGGAGCTGAAGGCCGGCTCGGTCGCCGGTCTTGTGTTCGCGCTCGCGCTCGTCTTCGTTTTCCTGTTCCTCTCGGCGCAGTATGAAAGCTGGTCGTTGCCGTTCACGATCATCCTCACGGTGCCACTCGCGTTGTTCGGCGCGTTGGGGTTGCTCTGGCTACGACGCATGCAGGTCGACATCTACGCGCAGATCGGATTCGTCTTGCTGATCGGACTGGCGGCAAAGAACGCCATCCTCATCGTCGAATTCGCCAAGCGGCGCCGAGAGGCAGGCCACGATATCGTCGAAGCGGTGACCGAGGCGGCACGCCTGCGTTTGCGTCCGATCCTGATGACGGCGTTCGCTTTCATCTTCGGCGCTGTCCCGCTGATGCTCGCGAGCGGCGCAGGTGCCGCAAGTCGGCAATCGATCGGCACCACCGTGGTGGGCGGCATGCTCGCGGCCACGCTGCTGTCGCTCGGGTTCGTGCCGATCTTCTACGCCGTCATCGAACGGCTGCGTGAAGCGATACTCGAACGCCTCGGACGCGCAAGCAAGCATCACGGCCCATCGGCGCCCGGAGAATGAGGCAAGAGCGAGGCTATGATGAAAGTCAGCAAGTTCAGCCTGGTTGCCGCGGCTCTTGCGATCGCTATCGCTCTGTGCGTTCCGTGGCTCATTCCACGGGGTGCACATCGCGCGGCTGGCGACCCGCCTCCATCCCGTCAGGCCGCCGTACTGGACGTGCCCGTCACCGCTGTTGTCGCGCGGACAGTACCCGTTTTTCTCGAGTATGTCGGCACCACGGATGCTATTCGCACCGTCACGCTTCAAGCGCAAGTGACCGGCTATCTGCAGAAGCAAGCGGTGTCGGACGGCGCAGACGTGACTGCAAGCGAGCTTCTTTATCAGATCGATCCGCGCACCTATCAGGCGACACTCGACCAGGCGAAGGCGCAGGCGGAAAAGGACGCAGCTGCGCTCGAATACGCGAGTGCCAGCCATCGTCGCAATGCGGTGCTCAGCGAGACCGGTGATGTGTCGACCGATACGCTGCAGCAATCCGCGAGCACCGAGCGTCAGGACAAGGCGGCCCTCGCGGCCGACCGCGCGCTCATCGAGACGGCGCAACTGAGCCTGCTCTTCACCACCATCCGCGCACCCTTTGCAGGCCGTCTTGGCTTGAGCCTGGTTCATGAGGGTGCGCTCATCAGCAACGCGGGGACGCAACTGAACACCCTCGTGCAGCTCGACCCGATCTATGCGACCTTCAATCCCCCGGACACCGATCTGCCGGAAATCCAGGCACGCCAGTCGAAGGGTGCGATTCCGGTCGACGTCATCGTTGGTCAGGCGCGCACGCCGCAATACCGCGGCAAGCTCGCCTTGCTCGACAACAGCATCGTGCGAGGCACCGGCACGATCACTGCACGCGCAACGATCGAGAACCCCAACCATACGTTGCTGCCAGGGCAATTCATCCGTGTGCGCTTGCATGTCGCCGACCAGCTCGATACCCTCTTGGTGCCGCAAGTAGCCATCGGCTCGAACCAGCTCGGTCAGTACGTCTACATAGTCGGTCCCGGCAACCGTCTTGAGCAGCGCTACGTGACGTTGGGCGCTGACTACGCGCCATTCGTCGAGGTGCGTAAGGGCGTCGTCAAAGGGGAATCGGTCGTCGTTGGCAACCTCCTTAAGCTCAGTCCGGGTGCGGCGGTGCGGCCGACTCCAGCCGAGATGTCGAAAGCGGCAGCGCCCACAAGGAGCGGCAACCGATGACATCACGTCACGATCCCCCTCCTTGCGCCTGTCCGGGATTGGGCCTTGGCATTGCGTGCATCGCGCTTTCGGCAGCGATGCTTGCCGGGTGCGCCGTCGGGCCCGACTTCGCGCGGCCAGCGCCGCCACAAGTCAGCGGCTATTCGCGCGAGCCGTTGCCGGAGAGCACCGTCGCGTCCGATGTCCATGGCGGCGAGGCGCAACGCTTCGTGCAAGGGCTCGACATTCCGGGCGCGTGGTGGACGCTGTTCCGTTCGCCGGCGCTCAACGCGATCATCGAACGTGCGCTGGTGGCCAACCCAAATCTGCAAGCCGCGCAGGCCGCGTTGCGCGTGGCGAACGAAGAACGCCATGCCGGCGAAGGGGCGTTGTTTCCGACATTGAGCGCCAATGCGTCGATCACGCGCGAGCGGATTTCGAGTGCGTCGCTCGGTACGAGCAGTACGATCCCGGTTTTCACGCTCAAAACGGCTTCCGTGAATGTCACCTACCTTCTCGACATCTGGGGCGGGACGCGCAGACAGATTGAATCCCTGACCGCACAGGCCGAATATCAGCGGTTCGAACTTGAAGCAAGCTACCTGACACTGATCTCGAACGTCGTGTTGGCGGCGATGCAGGACGCCTCCTTGCGCGCGCAGATTGTCGCCACGCAGGAGATCATCGATATCGAAACGCAGGAGCTTGCGGGCCTGAAACGCGAATTCGCGATTGGCGCTGCGGCCAACGCCGCCGTGCTGGCTCAGGCTGCGGCTCTCGCTCAGGCGAGTGCCCAGTTGCCGCCGCTGCAAAAGCAGCTTGCCCAGACGCGTGATCAGCTCACCGCCTATCTCGGCCGCTTTCCCAGCGAGGAGCCTACCGAGACGTTCGATCTCCAGTCGTTGCAACTGCCCGATACGTTGCCCGTCAGTTTGCCCTCGAAGCTCGTCGAGCAACGTCCGGATGTTCGCGCATCGGAGGCACTGCTACATGCCGCGAGTGCTGAAGTGGGCGTTGCCACCGCGAATATGCTGCCGCAACTGACGCTCAGTGCGGCGTATGGCAGCGAGACCGCCAATGTCTTGTTTGGGCCGGGGACGGCGATCTGGAATTTGGGCGCAGGGTTGATGCAACCGTTATTCGAAGGCGGCACGCTGCTGCATCGACGCCGGGCCGCGATTGCCGCTTTCGATGAAGCGGCTGCGCAGTATCGCGCCACGATCATCACCGCATTCCAGAACGTGGCGGATGCATTGCGATCACTGCAATCCGATGCAGACGCGGTCAACGCCGAGGTTGCGGCGGAACGCGCTGCCGCCGATAGCCTCGCTGCATCACAGCGCGAGTTCCGCAACGGCGCCATCAGCTATCTCGCTCTGCTCGATGCCGAACGGACTTACCAGCAGGCCCGTATCGGCGAAGTCCAAGCCGTGGCCACACGGTATTCGGATGTCGTCGCGCTTTTTCAGGCGTTGGGGGGAGGGTGGTGGAATCGGGGGGATGTGGAAGAAGCGCGGTGAGAGGTTGGATTAGCCTGCTCGCTTTCAAACCAGTTCCAGTGTCCCGCCTATCGTTGCCGTGGGATGGGTGACGACTAACGTATCTCCACGCAATTCGATGATGTGTTTCTGAGCTTGGCCTGCGCACCAATACGACGAACGGGTTACGCGATGTTTGCGTAACTCGTTTGCTTTTGCGCGTGCAGGAAGTAGATCTTTCGGCCGCGCAATTGCACTTCCGTTGGCCTGATTTTTTGCCGAGAAGCGGGCTCTGTCGCCCTCCTGCCAGAAGAATGATCGCTCTCTTACGGTGATGGCGACGCATTCGCCGTTTCCCGTCCATGCAAAGAACGAGAAGCGTGAACAAATCCAGGAGGGCTGTTAATGGCGAAGATCCGTCCTTCTCGCCTCAAAGACGCTGCCATTGCACTCGCGACAATGCTTGCCGCAGTGGGTGGCGCCGTTCGCGGGGTTTTTGACCGAGCGTCGCCCAATTCGGACGGCCTCGAGCAGGATAAAGCGAAGTCGAGGTCGGCCGCGCGCGTGATACCGAAGCCGGACGAATCTCGCGAGCGCTGCCCTCCTGCCAGGGGGCGGTTGGTGACACGCAGGTGGCATATGTCCGAGATCTCGCGGGAGTATCAGGCGCGGGTGACCGGGTTCGACCCATACATGGAATGGGAGTTTGAATCGATCGAATTTGATGGTTTCCGCTCGACGGAATGTCGGTTGCAGGAAGCGAAGGCTCAGTACGATCAGTTTTTTGATTCAGAAACCGGTTTGCCGGAGTATTTCTTCAGAATTGCTGGTGTGGGACGAATGCTGGCGCAAGCTCGGAAGCAAAGTCTGGCCGTCGTGAATAACCCGCCAGCGAGGCTGACTTGGTATTTCATGCAACCGATATCCCATAAATTTTTCTCCGAGCTGTTCTCAAAAGAAAAGCTCCAGATTGAATCTTTGCTTCATCCTTAACATATGCGAGTAACCCTGATCTTTCAGCTGCGGCTAGACACGCTCCCTTCTAGGGAGGAACATCTTGGCTACCTTTGGCGGGTGGCAAAACTGCTCGAGTCGATTGGATTCCCCATCGACAACTGGTATCCGCCTGCCCGTACACCCAAGAAGTCGCTCGAGAACCCAGCCTTCAACCACACTGGCCCAACGCCCGTAGCGCTGGAAATGCTTCGAGCACGAGACGAGAAAGACGGAACAACCAACTATCGAGTAACGGGTGTCTGGAGCGGCAAAACGAAGGGCCGCAGAGGGGCGTTCTCTACCTCGTTGTCCTCCGACGTCTGTAACCCAACCTGCGTATTTGATCTCCAATTTGAGGATGTCGAGGCACTCAGCGACGCGAGCAACATGCAGCGATTCATGCTCGGCTTGCTCGACATATGGCCCGCTGCCTCTGAAATTGAAGTTGGGCCATTCATCTACTACACCACGCACAAAGTTTTTCCCAAGCGACTAGGAGCCGGTTGGATGCTCTACCTTCCGCAGGCAATCACCACAGAGGAGTTGCCGGAAGCAGCCGAGCTGATGCCGGTCATGGAAGGCGATAAGCAGAAAGGCACAATCATCGTCAGCGTCGCCGACGCGGTCTTCTCGGTCGACAATCCCGAGCACGTGAAGATTGCTAACGCGATCGAAGTGCGATTGGCGGATCAGGGCCTCTTACCCCTATAGCCGGACTTGCTGCCAGGAACAGCCCGCTGAATGTCCGGACACGGTCTCTCACTTAGTGTGAGAGACCGTGTCCGGAAGTAAGGGGCAAATAGGGAATGCTACCGTGCAGGGTATCAAGCCCATGGCAGTAAGCCGTTGCAAATCATCCAGCAACGAGCCGAGCCCTTGGGCTTTTTTGCGTTCTGGCGCTAGAAAACTACCATCAGTCGATATGTCTACAGCGATTCTCATTGACGGTGCTTTCTTCATCAAGAGTGGCAACCGATTCCGCCAAACCTCAATGAGCATATAGACGGCTTGAGATCCACATGCCCGCAAGTGCAGCGGGTACGCGACGGAAGCCGCCAATAAGCGACCGTGACCTTGCCCCTGTTTCAAGAATCCTATAGCTGAAGCCATCAGGCCGCTTGCCCTCGCTGAGCGGCGGCCCAATTCTTCTCGAACGTCATGGGGCTGACGTAGTTTGACCTGCCCCCGCTTTTCATTCAAGGCATGGCCCGCAAAGCACTTCGTGGTGCACTTCGCGATATACCGGGGCAACAACTCGCCCAGCGACCACTATATCGTTGTCGCTCCGCAGCGGCCGGATAGCCTGGATGGCATTCGGCCGATAACGTATTCGCAATACCACAGGGCAGAAGCTCATCGACGGAGCTTCGCGATCGTGGCAGCGAATGGGGGGCAATGGCCGCTGAGGTAAGCTTGAATCAGCAGTTCCCGCGCAATCCCTCGCGCCCCGCGAGCAAATGTTATCGGCCTGCATGCCCCCTTGTTTCGCAAATCGCTTTGATACTTCGCCGATTACTCACGAAATGACATAAGCCGCTCCATAATGCATGCAACGCAGCGGCATTCTCACCGTGCGCAGTGCCCCCAACCCACGGAGCCAAAGGCATCATGCAAGGAATTACCAACAACATTTCCGACCACGAACTACCGACATACACGCCGGCAGCCGCGCCCTCGACACAAACGACCGTTGGATCATCGTCACATGCGAATTCGGCGGCGTTTGACTCCATAAACGGGGGGGGGCCGGTGCCGCAATCGCCAGGGCATGGTCCAATACGGCTCAACTCTCCCCCGCTACTGGGGCGCAATGATTCTCCCTCTGAAAAAACCAGAAAAATAGCCGATTGGTACGACAACGGTGCCGAAACGCCGCTTGTACCCAACCAACGGCATGCGTTGGAATTTCTTTTCGAGAAGGGAGAGGCAGTCGACTACTCAACGAGAAGCAAGCTAGTCGAACAATTGAAAACGACGAACCAGAACTATCGTCCTTTCATCTATGCGGACGAGGGTGGCAAGCTTAGGATTCCCGGCAAGCTCTCAGTCGAACTGCCTGGGACATTGGCGAATTGGAAATTACCAGAGCCCACAAGGAATCAAAGCCCACCCGAATCAACCAAGGCGACAACAACGAGTCTAGCCCATGTCACAAACGACGCGTCGCTAATGAATCAAAGTCTCATCAATGTCGCCACTGGGAGTAAGGGTGAATTCAGCTATGGGTTCTATCTCACCACGGGCAACGAAACCACGCCTCAGGAGAGAATCCAAACAAAATGGCGAACAAAAGATAAACCCTTCAATGAAGTCGTTCGCTTTGCCGTACCCAACGAATTGATCGGGAAGGCCGTCGGTGATGACGAAAATCAGAAAAATTTTCTGATCCACGTGATGCAGAACAGCCACAGCTACCCTCCAAACATGACTCCCGATCAAATCATCGGCACAATCAATGAAATCAATAAAAAGGGCCATGCATTGATTTTTCCGAATGACAAGGATCAGAAAGTCAATATCGACAAAGACACCCAACAATCTTGGCACGAGTATACGGCAGGAAATGCTGCTCAGAGTAGTCACTTCATCGTTATCGGTCCCCAACGTCCGGACGATCTGGACGGCGTGCGACAGATCGCGATTCGCAATTCCGCCGGGCAGCAGCTAATTAACCAAGTTCCGCGCTCGCAGCAGCGACTTAGTTAGGCTCGAGCCGAATCGATGAAAGCGCGCCCGCGGCTTTGGCTAACAGTCCATTGTCACGTACCGTGGGCGCTTCTTCTCGAACCCATAGGCTTGTTGTTCGATTTCGTTGAGTTATTCTCTGTCGGGTATCGGAAAAACACCCCGCGCCCGTCCATATCATCGATCTTGGCTATGGCGTCGTCCAAGTCTGCCGGCATCGGCAACCAGACAGTTTTAGCCCTCGACTCGAGTTCGGCCTTGTGGCACGTGAGCAGGTCGATTAATCCGTTATATAGCGAACCACAAATTGTGGATGCTTGTCCTTGGCAGTAAGCCGTTGCACATCATCCAGCAACGAGCCGAGCCCTTGGGCTTTTTTCGTCAGGTGCCGGCAAACTATCTGAAAAGGCGGGCGCCCACCGCATGGCTCAGGCACGTCTTCAACGCGGCTTCAGTTCAACCGGCGGACCAGCCCGATAGCCCCCACCAAGCGCCTTCACCAGCGCGATTTCCTGACTGATCCGCTGCCCGTCGAGATCGAGCAATGCCACCTGCTCGGCGATCACCGGCTCGCGCGCCTCCATCGCGGTCAACTGGCTCGCAAGCCCGCGCCGGTAATGCGCTTCAGCGCTGTCACGCGCAAACACAACCGCCTGCACTTTCCGCGTTTGCAGCGCCACTTCGGCATCCAGATCCTCCAGTCGGCTGCCACTCTTTGCAACATCGCGCACCGCATCGAGCACGGCCTGATCGTATTGCTCGATCAGCGCATTACTCGCCGTGCGCGCGCCGCTCAGGTTCGCGTTCAAGCGCCCGCCGTCGAAGATCGGCAGCGTCAACCCGGGAATGAAATTGATCTGCTGGCTCCGGCGCGTGAACAGGTCGCCGAGGTGCAGCGCGTCGACGCCGAAGAACGCCCTGATGTCGAAGCTCGGATAGAACGCAGCTTTCGCGGCGTCGATCCGATCGAACGACGACTGCACATACCAGCGCATCGCCTGCAGGTCGGGACGCCGCGCAAGCAGCTCGTACGACAACGTCGACGGCAACGCGGCGCGTGATGCCGGCAGCGGCACGGGCTCGATGTCGGGCAGATTGTCCGCGCCGGCGCCGATCAACGCGCGCAGCGATTCGCGGAACTGCTTGACCTGCCCCCGAGCGTTGACGATCTGCCGCTGCGCGGCCAATTGCTGCGCGCGTGAAATCTCGGCGAAGGTGCGCGATTCGAGGCCGCGTGCCACCCGGGCCTCGTGCGCATCGACTGCGAACGCCGCTACCTGCCGCGACTGCTCGAGAAGGTCGATCAACTGATAGGTCGTCTGAATCCCGTAGTAGAGCTGCGCCACGTCAGTCGAAATCTCGAGCTCGACCGCCGACGCTTCCGCGAGCCGTGCGTTCTGCACGCCGAGCGACGCCGCGACCTGGGCGCGCTGCTTGCCCCAAATGTCGACGTTCAAGCTCGCGCCGAGCCCGACGATCCCCTCGGTATACCACGGACCGGACAAGCCCAACGCCGGGTCGTTCGCCGCGAACGGCCCGAGGAAGCCGTTCGACGACACGTGCTCGCGGTCGATCATCCCAAGCGCGACCACCTGCAGGTTGGAGCCGGCTTTCACGAGTTCGACGTCCGACTTTGCCTGCGCGACGCGCGTGCGCGCGATCACCATTGTCGGCGCATTGGCTAGCGCGCGGTCGATCAGTGCGTCGAGCTGCGCATCGCCGTAGCCGGTCCACCAGCGCGCGGACGGCCAGCCCTCGCGCGCGAGGTGGATGTCGTTGGCGAGGCGGATCTCATCGGGCGCGATTGGCGCATAGGGTCTGCTGTCGTGGTGGATCAGCGCGCAGGCGGACAGTATGCTGACGAGCCCCGCGGGCAGCACACCACGACGGAGGAACCCACGCCAACGCGAACGGTTTCGCTTAATCATGTTCGGTCGACTCTTGACTCTTGCGGGACGCTCGAACGTGGGACCGCAAGATACCAGTCCGGCAGCCCGGCCACCTCGTGTGCCAGACGGCGTGCGCTGGCCCAAAGCGGCGCGTCGGGCGCATCGTCCGGCCACGCGGGGATCTCGATGCGTTGCGGGGGGCGGGCGACAGGCGGGTTGACCGCCAGTTCGTCTGCGTAGCGTTCGACGAGCGCGGCGGCTTGCTCCTGGACGGCGCGCACCGCGTCGACCGTTTCCCGAGCAACCCTCGCGTCACGCGAATCGAGCGCGTTATGAAGCGCGTTGCCGGCCAGCATGATCTCGCGCCCTTGTGCGAGCACCGTCTGCGCTCGGGCCGTCAACTGCGCTTGCTCGCCTTCTTGCCAGTTCGGTTCCAGCGCGACGCGCGCGAGCATCGCTTCACAGTCGCTCAGCACGGCCCACGCTCGCAGTTGCTGCTGCGCATAGGGCATTTGCTCCGCTGCCGCAGCAGCAGCGGCCAGCGGAGCGCGCGATAGTGCGGAGATCGGCCGCAGCATCGATGCCAGCTTCAGGCGCAACGCGTCGCCTTCGCCTTCGCGCCAGAACGACATCTGGACGAAGGTCGCAATGCCGACGCCGAGCACGATCCCGAGCATCCGGTCGCGGATTTCGGTGAGGTTGCTGGTCGGCCCAAACTGGCTGAGCACCGCGAGCGAGAACGTGAACAGCAGCTGCACGCCGGCATAGCCGATGCGTTCCGATCCGGCCGCGATCCACGCGGCCAGCGCGGCGACTGGCAACGTCATCAGCAGCAGGCCAACCACGCTCTCGAGCCGCGGGATCACGAATACGACCATGAAGAGCGCAAGCAGGCTGCCGCCGATCGCACCGGCCACGCGCAGCAGCGCGCGCTGCGTCGACGCGCCGAGGCTCGGCAGCGCGACGATCAGGCAGGTCAGCATGATCGTGTGAATGCCTTGCCAATCGCTCGCGTTATAGAAGACATAGGAAACCAGTACCGCGAGCAACGTTTTGAGTGAAAAGCGCGCGTAAGAGGGGTTGGTCCACGCGTCCGGCGCGACCATCGGCTCCTTTGCAGGCGGCTTGCCGGTCATCTCGCCGCGCGCGCCGAAATCGCCGAACGCGTGCAGCGCCCTCTGCATCTCGGCCACCGCGTGCGGCATGTCCGCTGCGTCCGGTGCGGCGTCGCGCCGGACAAGGTAGGGTTCATCGGCGGCGATCGCGGCATCGAGCGTACGGCAGTCAGCTCGCAGCGTGTGCAGCATGGGAAGCCGCGCAGTCGACACCTGCCGTGCGTCGGCTGACAGTTCGCTCGCACTGCGATAGAGGCGCGTCACCGTGGCGATCAGCGCAAGCTGATAGGCCTCAGTCTCGCGATAGCGTGCGTCCCGCATCGCAGCGAACTTGAGCAGCTTCTGTAGCGTCAGCGCGCCTTGCTGGACGGCCGGCAGTGCGATCGGCGCGGGCGTGGCGCCGCCGTTGGTCAGATACGTCAGCTGTGCGTCGATGGTTGCCAGCTGTCGCTGGAGTTCCGCCTTCAATTGGCGTCGCGGTTCGGCGGGTAGTAGCAGCGAGTTGATCACGAGCGTCAGCGCGATCGGATAGATCACCGCGACCCAGACCCACAGCACGGCACGGATCAGCAACTCGGCCTGATCGGTCTCGTCGAAGAAGCTCTGCACGTAGATGATCACGATCGCGACGATGAAGAACACGACGCCGATCTTCAGCACGCGCATCAGATACACGCTGCCGAAGAACAGCGCGCTCGCGACGACGATGCGGATCAGCGGATAGTCGAAGGTGAACTTGAGTAGCAGGATCGAGCCGCCGATCGCGAGCGTCGACCCGACGATGAACATCAAGCCGACGAGCCGCGTGATGACGACGTTCGACTGCGTAACGTAGAACACCACCAGTAACGACAAAGGCAGCTCCGGCACCTCGAGCGCCATCGACACGACGATCACGATCGCGCTCGTCAGCAGGGCGCGCAGCATCACGTTGATGCGGCCCGGAAACGGCGCAAGTTCGGTGCGCAGAAATGCACTCGCGTCGCGTAGCGTGTCAGGAAGGGCGGAGGCGAGGTTCATTTGCATTCCTCATCGATGGCCGGCATCGATGCTGCGCCCGGGATAGAGCACGGCGACGGCGGAGGTGCCGATGCGAAACAAGTCCGGATTCGGGTTCTCGACGCGGATCTTGACCGGAAAGCGTTGCGCGACGTGGACCCAGTTGAGCGTGCGCTCGATGCGAGGCAGGCCGCCGGGCAGCGCCAAGCCGCCTTCGTTGGGCAACACGCCGTAGCTGATCGAATCGACCGTGCCGCGAAAGCGTTGGCTCGTGTCGCTCATCAGATAGACGTTGGCGCGCGTGCCAGCCCTGATGCCCTTCAACTCGGTCTCGCGGAAATTGGCCACGACGTACCAATGGCGGGCGTCGATCAACGTGAACACCGGCTTGAGCGCAGAGGCGAACTGGCCGGTCGATGTCTTCAGCGAGACGACCCAGCCGTCGAACGGCGCACGCACCGTTGCGAATTCCAGGTTCAATTCGGCAATCGCGATCTCGGCTTCGGCCACCGCCCGTTGAGCGACGAGCGCATCGACACCGCTGACCGCCGCCGCGGCCTGCTGGGCTTGAAGCTCGGCGGCGGCCAGTTCGGCCTGCGTAGCCCGCTGCGCGGTACGGGCGAGATCGACGTCTTGCGCCGACACATACCCTTGCGACAACAGCGGCGCGGTGCGATGCAGTGTGTCCGTCGCCTGGGTGGCAGCGGCCCGCGCGCGCTCGACCGCCGCGCGCACGGACTGGGCGTTGTACTGCTGCGCGTTGACCGTGCGCTGGGTCAGCTCGATCTGCTTGTCGAGTGCGACGAGATTCGCCTTCGCACGCGTGAGCGCATCCTGGTACGGACGCGGGTCGATCTGGAACAGGAGGTCGCCTTGCTTGACGGCCTGATTGTCGTGCACCGCGAGTTCGACGATGCGCCCGCTGACCTCCGGCACGACGTCGATCGTGTCCGCGTAGGCATAGGCATCGTCGGTGCGCGGCTCGCGGTCCAGGCGCCAGACGACGAAGATCAGCACCAGTACGGTCAACACGACCAACGCGATGCCCAGCCACGCCTTGTTCGATTTCTGGCTGGTCGTCGGCGTCGTCATGGGATCCCTCCTTGCTCGGGTTCACTGTTGAAAGAAGATCAACCAGACAACGAGCGCAAGGAGTGTCACGAGCGCGGGGTAGACGAGTGCGGGAGGGCCGAACCGTTGCCCGCCGGGGACACGCGCGAGCACGAGGTAGACGACGATCGTCAGTATGACGCCCGCGACGATGCAGAACAGCCAGTCAGGAAAATAGGCGCCGAGCACGTTGATGGACGGCGCATGCGCGCATCCTGCCGTCAGCAAAGCGGCGACGGCGACAGCGACAGCGACAGTGCCGATCGCACGCAAGGTGCCTCGCGTTTTCAGGGCCGGCATGTTGTGAGCGCTCCAAAGTCGTCGTGTTCGTTCGGATCGGGGTCACGCTTTGTGCCGTGGGCAACCTATTCTGCCCGATCCATTTGTGCTTTGGAAAGTCGGTATGAACGCCATGAGCCATCTCCCCGATTCGATACCCCTGCGATCGACTGCCAGTCACAAAACGGGAATTATCAAACCAGACGCCGCTATCTACGATGCCAGCCCATGCACCACCCACCACGAACACACGAGGCACGAGCATGGCAATGGACATCCAGTCAAACGGCATCCGGATTCGCGTCAGCGAAAAGGGGCACGGCAAACGGGCGTTGGTTTTTCTGCACTACTGGGGAGGATCGTCGCGCACCTGGCAGTTCGTCATGGAGGAACTGTCGGACACCTATCGGACCGTCGCGACCGACCACCGTGGCTGGGGCCATTCGGACGCACCGGAAGACGGCTACACGATTGCCGATCTGGCCGACGATGCGCAAGGCGCGATCGAAGCACTGGGCCTGACGCACTACGTGCTCGTCGGTCATTCGATGGGCGGGAAGGTCGCGCAGTTGCTTGCGTCGCGCCGGCCGGAGGGGCTGGAGGGGCTCGTGCTCGTTGCGCCGTCGCCGCCATCGCCGATGTTGCTTCCGGATGAGCAGCGTGCGGTGATGATGAGCGCCTACGAGTCGCGCGAATCGGTCGGCTGGGTGCTCGACCATGTCCTGACCGGCAGACCGCTTACCCCGGCACGCCGCGAACAGGTCATCGCGGATAGTCTGCGCGGCGCACCACAGGCGAAGGCCGCGTGGCCGAACGTCGCGATGCGAGAAGACATTACAGCCGATGTGGCGGCTATCGATGTGCCCGTGTTGGTGATCGCCGGTGAGCGAGACCAGGTGGATCGCGTCGAAACGCTACAGGCGGAACTGTTGCCGAGAATCGCCCATGCTCGCCTCGAGGTCCTGCCCGGCATCGGCCACTTGTCACCTCTGGAGGCACCGTCCGCGGTCGCGGCTGCGATCCGGCAATTCGTTGGCGAACTAGCCTGGGGCTCCCGCACGCCCGAGCAGGTGCCAGCCGCATTCGATACGGCATTCAATGCCGGCGATGTCGATGCAGTGACCGCGCTGTTCAGCGAAAACGCCACGATGCGGATGACGAACGGCGAAGTCGTAGAAAACAGCCGCGAGCAGTTACATCGTCAGTTCACGGAATTGTTGAAGGTACGTCCGCGGATTGCGAACAAGGTGCGCCGCACGCTGGTCAGCGGCGACATCGCACTCGTGCTGCTCGACTGGACTTTGACGATGAGCCTTCACGACGGCAGCCGGCATACGGAGACGGGCACGGCGACGCAGGTCATGGAGCGCGGCGGCGACGGCACATGGAAACTGCGCATTTCCAACCCATTGGGTGTTTCGTGACCCCGGATCATGGGTAAGTCAAATGGGGGGGCGGAGTCTACTCGGCGCGGTCGAGCAATATCGCTTCGCGGTGCCGCAGGGTTTCCTGAATGGCGGTCAGCCCTTGGCCAATTTCAACCAGATTGTCCAACATCCATTCACCGTTTCGCGTATCCAGCATAGCGTGCAGCAGATTGCACTGCCCCACGAGCCGCTCATCGCTGCCGATCAGTGCCTTGAGCGTGTCGGCCTCGCGACGGTAGCGTTGTGTCATGCGATCGTTCTCGGGCACCGGCTGCGATTGCAGCCGGCCACCCACCATGCCGATATTGGCGGCCAGCCGTTCGAGCTGCTGTGCTGCCGCTGTGGCCGACGGGTCGGGAAACGGCTTTTCGCGAGACGGCGTGCCACAGTGGGTTCGCCGGTATTCGGACTCGGCACGCTCGACACTCGAGCGCGCCATGCCGAGCAGCCATGCCGCCTTGCTGCGCACGAGTTGATCGTCGGCACGCAGCTGGTTCTCGATCCGATAGAAGTTGTAGCCCCAGCCGTTGAACAAGTTGATCGCGGCTTGCCGGAGTACGCCTTCGTCATAAAAGTCCGAAGCCATGGCTAGGTACTAGTTACTAGTGGGCGTGGAAAGCCCTGTGTCAGACGCCAACGGATAAATTCCGGTAGCCGAGCCACCGATCTGGAACGGCAAGCCCGCTGCAGCGTTGGGTGCGGAAACGAGCCCCTTTTCGGCCATCCGCAGCGCAAGATAGTAACGAACGGCCTCGATCGGTGTGAGACCGATTGCCTGCAGCGAGATCAGTTCGCGCATCCGCTCATCCTTCGGCACGATCAACACTTTGACGTCGTTGAGCAAGATGCCGAAGTTTTTCAGGAAGTCGGAAAGATGCATCTTCACCGAGTCTCTGATCTCGTTGATGTGCTCGTTTATGCTTTCCATTTTCGTGACCTGCACGATCTGGTTGATGGCCTGTTCGATCGCGGGCCCCGCATAGGCGGCGACTTCCTGAGTGTCGATGAAGTAGCCGTTGAACGGCAGGTGGGTAATCAGGTCGAGCGCGGCTTCCTTGGTATCGACGTGAACGTAATAGTCGACTTGGTAGGCCATCTCGGCCATCTCCGCACTCGTCGCGATACCTTGGTTACGAATCAGGAGCTTCGACCGATTGACGTAAATGACTTCGAACACCCAGGGCGAGGATCCGCCGAAAAAGCCTTGAGCGATCGAGCCGAGAAGCGGCTTATCGGGCGTCGTCAGTGCGTATTGGCCCGTTTCGTAGATGTTGAGCACGGCACCGCGCGATTTCAGCACGCAGAAGTGATTGCTTTCGACGGTCAACAGCGAGCCCGAGACGATGCTTTCGTCGGCGATCTTGACCGCCAAGGCCTTGGTCCCCAGCATATCGGTGCCGTCGCGCTGTAGCGAGGTAATGACTTGCCTTGTGATGGCCATGCAATGCTCCGTGTGTTCAGTCGTTGAACTTCAGGGGCGCAGCGATTGCCGTGATTCTTGGCGTTCAAAGGATATCCTCATACGGAGGATTGTCAAATGAATCTAGGTGTGGCGCCGAACTTCCGCCGATACGGCCGATGCGGCATTTCTTGTGTCTCGGTGGCGCGATGTGGCATACGGCGGTCGCATGCGATTGCCGACCGCCGCAGCGTTATTTCACTGTGCCTGTGCAGCTTGTGCCTGAGCGGCTTTCCTTTCTTCCGCCTGCTTTTTCGCGAGATGGTGCCCGACGACGCATCCGCCAACAGCGCCAACGACGGCATGATGTCCCGCGTAGTGCCCCGCCACACCGCCGACAACGGCACCTTTCAAACAACCTGCAGCGTGCGCTGTGCTGATCGTTGTCAGTGCCAGCGGGAAAGATGCCACTACCACCAGGGCTTTCATACGGTTGATTTTCATAAGGGGGATCTGTGTTTGGTTTTCTGAACGCAGGGGCATCGTCCCCAGCGTGACGCTATTCTTGCGGCCTTGTATCAAGCGGTCAATGGGGTTGCAAGAGCCCGTCCTCCAAAAAAGAAAACCCCGCGTTCCGAAAAACGCGGGGTTAATCAGTAGTCCGAATGTTGTTCCGGCTGAACCTCGATTACTCTCCGGTCAACGTGAACGTCGGCTTCCGATACCCGATGCCGGCGCGCTCCAGCTTCGGGAGCTCGCGTTGCTTGAGCACCGTCGCAAAGCCTGCCCAGTCACGCTCGAGCGCGACCATGTCGACGTGATGCGTGGCGCCGAGCTTGTAGCTCACGCCCGCGACGAACGGCAGCTCCCAGTCCGCCTTGTGCCATGCACGTTCGGCGAGCGCGAGCAGGCGCGGATACACCATGTATTCGAGCAGCCTGTCGTTGCGCATGACCTCGCCCCACGCTTGTCCCTGGATGCCCTCGATGCGTGGCGCACCGCCCGTGCCCGTCACTTCGAACGGATTGCCGTCGCGATCGCCGAACAGTTCCGCGTTCTGCGGCAGGTTCTCCGGTGCGAACGAGAAGACCTTGTACTCGTCGGTCGCGTGCGATCCCCAGTAATAGCCGCGTTCGCGCGGGTTCAACGTGTACGGGAAGTCGAAGTACAGATAGTCAGGCAGCGCGAGCACCGTCTGATAACCCTTCGCACTCCAGTCGCGTGCGCTGTCGGCGCCGCCCCAGAAGATCGTGTCCCACAGCGACACCATCACGTTGCGCGTGCCGAACTCCTGCGGCCCGCTCGCCCCCTTCAAGCCATCCTCCCACGCAGCCATCGTGTTGATGCCGTTCGCGGCGACTTGCATGCTGACCTGCTTGGCGAAGCGCGTCGGCAGCTCGTCGATCGACTTGATCTCGCCACGCTGCAACAGCGCCTTGCACATCGGCGAGCGTGCCCACGGTTTGTCCTGCGCGGCGAGATCGACGCGGCCCTTGCCCGGATCGGTGCCGTTGAGCGGCTGGAAGCCCGCTCCGAGCAGGATGTTCTTCGCCTCGTCGCCGCCGAAGTGCCAGATGTGCAAGGGCACTTGCGCCTGAGCGTGCATCGACGCGATCTCCCGGATCACCTTCGACGCGAAATTCAGCGCGCCCGGCACGCACGGATTCAGATCGCTGCGCCGATCGTAGAACTGGACCGTCGTGAGCTGTGACGTGTCCTGCGGATCGAGCAAGCGGTACTCGGTCGCCTCCTGCTCCTGGCCCTCGGCGTGCAGGCGACGATAGCGCGCTTCCATCGTTACGACGGCCGCACGCGAGTGCGCGGGCATGTCGATCTCGGGAATCACTTCGACGAAGTGGTCGGCCGCGTAGCGCACGAGCTCGATGTAATCGTTGCGCGTCAGATAGCCGCCGCCCGAGCGGTTGTCGGGACCCGAGCCGAGCTGCGGCAACAGACAGTGCGTCTCGCTCAAATCATGGCACCGGCGCCCGCCGATTTCGGTCAACTCCGGCAGGCCCGGAATCTCGATCCGCCAGCCTTCGTCGTCGGACAGGTGCAGATGCAGGCGATTGAGCTTGTACGCGCTCATCTGGTCGATCAGGCGGCGCAGCGTCGCCGGGTGCTTGAAGTTGCGCGCGAGATCGACGTGCATCCCGCGATGGGGGAAGCGCGGCGCGTCTTCGATGCGCATCGCCGGAATGCGTCCGCCGCCCTCCTGGACGAGCGAGTAGAGCGTCTGTACGCCGTAGTATTCGCCAGCGGCATCGTAGCCTTCGATGAACGCGCCGCTCGGCCCGATCGTGAGCCGATAGCCGCCCGGCACCGCGATGTCTGCCGGCAGCCGTTGCGGCGCGACGATGCCTGCGACCCGGGTGCCGGCATCGTCGAGACCGAGCGTGTGGGCGCGCTCGCGCAGCGATTCGACCTGCGCGGGCGAAATATCCGGCAGCCGCAGGTCGACGCCGTGCAGATCGAGCGTGCCGTCGAGTGCGCGTTGCCGCTTCACGCTCGGCAGCGCGCGATCGGAGACCGCCTGCGCGGCGACGGGAGGCGCGTTGCCGGGCGAATTGCTCTGCGCGTCAGGGGGCAGCGATTCGACGTAGCGCGTTTCGTCGTCGGTGTCGTCGTACTTGAGCACGGCGGGCTGCGCGCCAGCGACGACGACATACGGCCGCGGCAGCAAGTCGCTATAGCGCAGATACCAATATTCGCCGACGAACGGCAGCTCGAAGCGCTCGCCCGGCGCCAGCCTGAGCGAACCGGGCTGCGGCGTCAGCTCGTACAGGTCGCCCGTCAGATGACGCAGCGTGAAGCCCGGACGATCAATTCTCAGCAGCCGGCGAATGCTGTGCAAATAGAGCTTCCAGCCGCCGTCCGTGATCAGCTGTTGGCCGCGATTCACGAAGATCAGGCGGCCCGTCGCACAGCTTGCCCAGTCGGCGCCCAGGCTGGCGCACGGCACGCCCGCCGCGGCTCCGTGATTGTTGTCGGCGGCGACGTGCAGCGCGAGGTTGTTCGAGAGCAGCGTCGCGAGGGCGGTCGGCGCAACGTGTTGCGGTGCAGCGTTCGTTGCAGCGGCAGCACCGGTGCCTTCGCCCACACCAAGCTGTGCCAGCGCGGCGACAGGCGATAGCGCCGCCGCGGCCAGTAAGCCAGCGCACAAGAAATGCGGGATTCGATTCATGAGGTCTCCTCGGAAAAATTCGGCGATACGACGCTGTGGGATTACGGCGTGGCGATCTGGTCTTTCAAGGAAGCTGCGGAAGAGGGGGCGGGACGTTCATGTCTCCTCCACCGATGGGGGTACGGCCGTCGACCGGTCGCTGCGAAATCTTAGGAGGCCTTTGATTGGTGCTCAACTGGTATTAGTATGGATTTAAAGTGGTATTTTTAATAATATTAAAAAGCCCTCGGGTGAGACGAGGGCCCAGACCGCTGCGTTTCCGGCTTGCCGGATCGATCGAACGAAGGAATGCGCGGCCGTCCGCTGTCGTAGCCGACCGCGGCTACGGCTTAGAACCGGTACGAAACCGCGACGAACGTGATGATCGGATTGGCGTTGAGCTTGGCTTTGCTGACGGCGAGCAGCGTGCCGTCGGCGGCCTTGATGTCGGTTTCCGCGTAGGTTTTCATCGGCATATAGGACACCGAAGCATTAATCCCCCAATGCTTGTCGAAGGCCCAGGTCGCGCCGACGTTGAAGATCGGTGTCCATGTCGACGAAGACTTGGCCGAGATCGAGGTAGGTCCGGGCTTGCCGGCTCCCGCGGCGAGGATGCTGCCAAGGTTGTTGTTCAGCGACTGCGAGAAGTAGGGATTCAACTCGAAGTTCGTAAACCACGAGTAAGTCAGCCCCGCGCCAACGAACGGCCGAAAGCGCGCATTAGCTTGGCCGAAGAAATATTGCAGCATCGCGCCGAGGGTCCATTGCCGTACCTTGCCGACGAGCGGGTTGTTCGACGGCTCGCTGAGGTTTTCGCTGCCGAGTGCTCCCGACGGCCCCGGTGGCTGGATCGTACCGAAGCCGTTGATATGGAACTCTGGCGGCACGCCGCCGAGCGCCGTCAACGCGATGTGATCGCTGAAGAAGTGGGTGAAGTTGAGCCCGAACGTATTGGCGTTGCTGACGGTGAGCCCCGTGCCCGCCGACGTGAATGCGTTCGGTACCCCGAGCGGCCCGTTGATCGGTGTGGCGGCGACGTGCGTCGTCAGCGGATCGCTCGAGTCTTTCGGCGCGACGTGAATCCAGCCCGCGGTCACGACATTGTCCCCGGCCTGTTGCGCGTGCGCGCTAGCGCACACGCAAGCCGCGACGAGCGGCGCGTAAATCTTCCTCATGCACGAGTCTCCTGCTTTTGTGTCCCGATTCGGTGTCGGTTATTGAACGAAGGCACTGATCGTGAAGTACGGTGCACTCGGGTCGGAGACGTCGAGGTAACCGAAGGTGCCGCCTGTGAAAATCATCTTGCCCGTTGCTGCAGAGCCGGCCGATGCGTTGGCGCTGCGCGTCGTCACGGTGCCGGGCAAGGCTTGCGTGAAGTCGAGATTGATAGCCGAGGCGAGCGACGTCTGCGATGCATTGAACGGATCGAGCAGCGTTGCCTGCGTGCCTTCGAGCGCGGTCGTGCGATAGCCGAAGCTGCTGTCGACACCGACGTATTCGCCGTTTTGCGATCCGCTGGCAACTGCCGTTTGCGGCGCGAGCAGCGCAATACCTGATTCGTCGTCGGCTAGCGGCGTCTTCGGCGGCGAACCTGGCGGCGAGTAGATCGATGGATCAGCGGCACCCACGCGGATGAGGACCGGCACGAGCTGTCCGCGCAGCCGGCCGACGATCAGGATGCCCTGCGCTTGCGGACCAGAGACGGCTTGTGTCGGCGTGACCTGTCCCGAGAATTGATCGGTTTCGAACGTCGGCGAGTCACTGCGAGCCTTGAACGTCGTGCCGGACTGACGGCACTGTCCGGCGTAAATTCCACCGTTGTCGCATTCGGTGAACGTGCCGTCGGCGTTGATCGTGAACGACGCATCGACAGCCACGGGCAGGAAGTTCTGCGACGGCACCTTGTGATAGCCGAGCATCGAATACTTACCGGCGATCTCGGCGAGGTTGGTCGATTGCTGCGAGAACGCGATGAACGGGTAGTACGGGAACGTCGTATCGGGCACCACGCCGACGCCTGCGACGCCCGCGAACTGAATCTCGGCGCCCGGTATCGCTCCGCCCACGACACCCTCGCCCACGAAAATGCGTGCGGGATGGTTGGGGTCGAGGCTCGCATTGCTGAGCCGGAACGCGCATTCGTTGAGCTTTTGCGTGGGCAGCAGTGTCTCGGGCGTCATGGTTCCGGACACCGTATTATTCGGCGGCGTTGCGCGCGTCGGCTGCACCGTGCCTGTCGTGACCGGGACCGGCGACGCGAGGTAAGTGATCTTGTACGTCAGCGCATTCGTATCGATCTGCACTTGCACGAGCTCGCCCGAGCCGCTGCCGCCCGTATAGACGGTGTTGTAGTCGAGCGTTTGCGGGCACAGGCGCGTCTCCACGGGTGCCGGCGGATCTCCGCCGCCGGTGCCGCAAGCCGAGAAGAGGAGGGTGGCCAGCGCCATCGACAGCAGGCAACGCCAATTCATAGGGAATCCTGGATAAATTTTCGTCGAGGGTGGCAACCGGCCATGGGGTCGGCCGGTTGCCGTGGAAGGCCCTAAGCGTCAGGCCAACTGTCGGATGGCAATGCGCTCGCCTTGTGGGGAGCGTCGCCTTCAGCGGTTAGTGCCGCTGGTGTTAATGCACCGTCAGATACGGGGTCGTCTGCAACGTGCCCGACACCGAACAACCACCGGACAGCAGCTGGTTGTGCAAGCCGATCAGCGTTTCCTTCGCCGTCGTGTTTTCGGTGATCGTGCCCGCGACCGGGGTCGGCCCGCAGGCGCCACCAAGCAGCGGCACGTTGACGTCGACGGCGACGTTGTGGAGCTGGAGGCCCGTCGTCGTCAGGACAGCACCCGTCCAGGGTAATCCGGTTCCGGTGACAGCGGAGCACAGGCTGTTGCCGCTGAACTTCGCGGACGTGATCGTGATTTCACCGGTGCTCGTGATGGTGCCGACCAGATTCGCCGTGCAACCGATCGTGATGCCCGACTTGCCGAGCGTCGTCGAGCCGGTCAAGCTGATTGCGCCTGCCGGTGCGACGGTGACCGCATAAGCGGGGGCCGCGGCGGCTGCCGCGACCAGCAATGCCAAAGCCGAACCTGCTACAGGGATGAGCTTACGCATATTCATGGGTTTAACCTCATCAGGTTGATGGCATACATAACGACGGCCGGATGGCGCGGTACCGGCCGTACCTTGAAGCGCTACGAGAGTTACTGAACAAACGCGCCAATGGTGAAAAACGGATTCGGGGCGTTGGTGCCGTTCATTAGCAAGCCGAACACAGAGCCGGCTTTGATCAGCGCACCGGTGTCGCCGCTCTTGAAGACGGCGGTGCTACCCGAGTTGAAGTTGTTCTCGGCGGTGACCTGCACGACTCCCGGTTGCGTCTGCGTGTAGTCGAGCGCGAAATTGGTGGCGGCGGTCGACGTGAACGGATTCATGAACGCGGCGCTCGGGCTTTGGAATATCGTCGACGTGTAGTTCACACCTGCGTTGAACGTGCTCGCCTGATCGAGGCACGCACCTTCCGAGTACCCGCTCGCAGGCCCGTAGGCAGTGACCAGGCCACACGCCGTGACGCTGTTCGCACCGATGAAGGCGCCCTTGAACGCCGACGGTTGTACCGTGGCAACGGGGGATAGCAGTGAGATGCCGATCTGGTCGTCGAGTGTCGAGGTCGAGATATCCGCGCCTGCATGTGCATACCCGACGCGGATGATCACGGGAACAGCTTGCCCGTTCAGGTTGCCGACGATCATGAGACCGTGAGCCGCATTCGGCGTGTATGACTGCTGCAGCAAGCCGCCGCCGACGGCAGGATAGAGCGGGCCGCTCGGGGGCTGGGGGGCAGGTAAAGTTCCGCTCACGAATACGTTGTCTGGCGACCCGTCGGTATTGGTTCGCAAGGTCCAGTTGCCGCCCGTCGAGACGCAGGCGTTGGGCGCCTGTGCAGCGTCGGGCGCGCACGACCCGTCCGCCTTGAACGTCTGCGAAGTCTGGATCGCATCGACTTGCCAACCCAGGGGCGCAGGCGCAGGATTGTCGGGCGTGGTTTGGAATAGGCCGCCCTCGGGCGTAAAGCGAATGCCGAGCTCGTTGTAATCGCCGGCCACCTTCGAGAAGTCGGTGATCGTGTTCGTGAAGGCGATGAACGGGTAATAGTCGAACGTCTTGCTCGGAACGACACCGGCGTTGAACCCGGGAATGATCGGCACGCCGTTGAACTGAATGGTCGCGCCCGGAATGCCACCTCCGACGATCCCGTTCCCGACATACAGCACGGGCGGGTCTTGCGGATTGACCGTGATCGCGTAGCTGCCGTCGGCAGTCTGACCGTTCTTCAGCACGAACGCGCAGCGGTTTTGCTCGGCAGTCGGCAGCGTGAGCGGTGTGCTCGTGTGACCGTTGGAGTCGGTCAGCTGATAGAGGTTGGCGTTCACGAAGTCACCCGTGATCGTCATGCCCGCACGCGTGTTGTTGACCTGCCCGCTTGATGTCGGCACCTCCGACTCGACGAACGTCATCTGGTATTGCTTCTTCGACGTATCGAACTTCACGCGAATGTATTCGCCGCTGCCCGAGCCGCCCGTGAACGTCGTGCTGTAGTCGAGCGAGGTCGGACACAGCTGCGTGGGAGGATCGGGGCGCGTCGTGGCGCTGGCGCTGCCGCAGGTCGCGCCTGAACACGGGGCGACGGCGATGGCCGCAGGATTGTCCGACGAGCCGCTGCCGCAGCCGCCCAGCAGGGTGGCCAACGCCAACGTACTCGCCGCCGCGGCAGCGATGGACTGGCCACGTGCAAATGGCACCATTCTCGTCTCCTCGTATGTCCGCCGAACGCGTCGGCTGTTCTTAATTCAATTCGGATTCTCGGTCGGCGTAAGTTACGGTCACGGTTCGATCCGTGTAAATAGAGACGCAGGTCCAAACAGCTTTAAACGCGATAAATCATAAATATCTGGCTTTCGCGTGTGCGTTTTAAACGTAAGGCATGGAGAGTTTCCAATATTTTCAAATTTTTTTTCGAAGAAAAATAAATCAAAAAATATGCGAAATAAATCGTCGATCTACGCGGGATATGGCTTGGCATCGCCACCTGGATGGCTCGGGCGATCTTTCTGTCGCGTGGCTGAACAGGCCGGAAAGAATGACTCGAACAGCGGACACCCAGCGCAAGCGAGCAAAGGTGCAACCGGTGCAATAGGCCCAGTTATTTTTCCGGGATTTTCGTGCGGTAAGGTGTCAGGAATGGTGCAACCTAAATCATTGAATGATCGCGGAGAATGTCATGACGTCCGTCAGCGTGGTAATCCCGACGCGCAATCGCCCCGAGAAACTGCAGCGATGCCTGACCGCGCTGGCGAGAGCTCGTGGGCAAATCGAATTCGACGTGGTGGTCTGCGACTCGACGCCGGACCCCGACGTTCGGCGCAAGGTCGCCGAGGTCTGCTCCGGCTTCGGTTTCGCGAGGCTGCGATTTCATGACGGCAACAACGTCGCCGCAGCACGCAACTTCTGCGCTCGTTCGGCGGAAACCGATCTCATCGTCAACGTCGACGACGACATTCAGGTGGAGCCTGGTGCGATCCAGCGGCTGTTCGACGCCTACGAGGCAGCAGACGGCCATCGCGTCGTGGCGGGCAGCGTACGGTGGGGAGAGCGTTGGAGCTGCCCGGTCGTGATGCGGTCCATCGGGTACGGGCGCGCTGCGGCACCGGGCGAGTCGCCAGACTTCCTGATCGGTGCGTTCTTCATCTACGCACGCAAGCTGGCGCTGGCCAAGCCCTGGAACGAAGGCATCCGAACGTCCGACGATCGATTCATGGGAGCGCTATGGCGCAGCAATGGTGTGCGCCTGCTGTTCGAGCCGTCGGCGCGCGCCGTGCACGACCCTGAACACGTCAAATACGGCGTCGAACACCAGAGCTCGCACATCTACGTGAACCTGTTCGACGCCGTGATCGCCAACCCGCGGCCGCTGCGCGCGCTGTCGTACGAATTGCTCGGGTTCATATGGGGGGCGAAGGGCGCGATCCGGTCGGGCCCGAATCTGCTGCGCTTCTTCACGGCCTGGGGCAAGGGGCATCGTGCGTTGCTGCGCGATTACCGCTATCTGAGCCGCCTCGTGGCCGACAGGCTGCCGCCGCCGTAAGCGACGATCGCGAGCGGCCGTTCAGCGCAGTTGTGCCGCGGCGACGAACAGCACCATGCTGCCGATGGCGCCGTCGAGCACACGCCAAGCCGAGGCATTGCGGAACCACGGGGCCAACAAGCGCGCGCCGTAGCCGAGGGCCGCGAACCACAACGCACTCACGCACATGGCACCGAGTGCGAACGCCACACGTGCGCCTTGCGGCTCGCGTGCGCCGGCCGTACCGATCAGCAGCACGACGTCGACGTAAACGTGCGGGTTCAGCCACGTGAAGGCCAATGTCATCAGGACTACCGACCAAGCGCGTTGCCGTGGCACGTTCTGCGAACCTGCCCCCGCGTCGACCTCGAGTATTGCGTGCCCGGGCCGCCATGCGCGGCGCAACGTCGAGAAGCCGAACCACGCGAGGTAAGCGAGGCCTGCGTACAGCACGAGTTCGACGAAGCGCGGATAGCGTGCCGCGAGCGCGGACGCGCCGCCCACGCCGGCGGCGATCAGGATCAGGTCCGACAACGTACAGATCGCGACGATCTTGCCGACGTGCGAACGCATGATGCCTTGACGCAGGACGAATCCGTTTTGCGCGCCAATAGTGACGATCAGCGACGCGGACAGCGCGGCGCCATGAGAGAAGGCGATCCAATTCCAGTTCATGACTAACGACGGTGGACGGTTTATGCGAAAGACGTTAGTCTGCGGGCTCGAGGTGCATAAGAAAAGCTAATAAGCCTAAGGCAGATTAAGGAAAATTCATGCTGGACTACGCCTTGCTCGATGCGCTTGCGGCGGTCGTGCGCCACGGTTCATTCGATCGAGCGGCGAGTGAGCTGAACGTCACGCCGTCCGCCGTATCGCAGCGCGTGAAGCTGTTGGAGGAGCGTATCGGCAGCGTGCTCGTCAAGCGAGGGCAGCCGTGTGTCGCTACCGCGTCGGGCGCGTTGCTGTGCCGGCATACGGAGCGCGTGCGTCTGCTCGAGGCCGAACTGACCGGGCAGATGCCGTCTCTGCCGGGCGGCGGCGGGCTCGGGCAGTCTTGGCCCACGCTCCGGGTGGCCGTCAACGACGACAGCGTGGGTACTTGGTTCGTCGACGCTGTGGCAGAGTTTTGCGTCGAGCGGCAGACACTGCTCGACCTCGTCATCGACGATCAGGACCACACGGCGCAACGGATTCGCGACGGCAGCGTGCAAGGCGCAGTCACGACGCAAGCCGAACCCGTGCAGGGGTGCCGCTCGACGCGGCTCGGCCGGATGCGCTATCTGGCCGTGTGCTCACCCGCGTTCTTTTCTCGGTACTTCGCGAGTGGTGTCAACCGCGAATCGTTCAGACGTGCCCCGTGCGTGGTCTTCAATCCGAAAGATGAGCTGCAAAAGCGCTTCGTGCGCCGGGTCACGCGCGCCGAGGTCGATCCGCCGCAACATTGGATGCCGCACGTGGGCGGGTTTCTGCGCGCGTGCGTGACGGGGCTCGGCTGGGGCATGTGCCCAACGCAAATGATCGCCGGGCCGCTGGCGGCCGGCGAACTCGTGGAACTGCTGCCGGGCCGCCACCTCGATGTCGACCTGTATTGGCAAAGCTGGCGCCTGTCGATCGGCTGGCTCGATGACTTCGGCGCCGTGCTGAAAAAGCGGGCCAGCGAGTTTCTAGGCTGAAGCCGGATCCAGGCTAGCTGTCGTGCGGTGCGTGTAAGGGCTGGTAACGCGGATGGGTCGCGCGTAAACCCTCAATTAGCCGATCTTTTTTCGTTTTGCGACGGGGCCTCTGGCAACATAGAGTGCGCTGTCTAAATTATGCCGCCCGCGCCAAGTCCGACGGGCGCCTTGCGCTCCACGAACACCCACGTTACCTCTACTTACCGGCGTATTCCGCATCTTATGGTTTCGAACGTTGAAAGCGCCCGCCGGGCAGCCGACCTGGGCGGCAAAATCCGCGCGCTGCGGCATCGGCTCAGACGGACGCTCGATGAAACGGCTACGGCGGCCGGCATTTCGAAGCCGTTTCTCTCACAGGTCGAACGCGGGCTGGCCACGCCCTCGCTGACGTCGCTGGCTGGCATTGCGAGCGCGCTCGGCGTGACGCTGCAATATTTCGTCGAGACGCCGAGCGAGGAGCGTTCGGTGCGCCGTGCGGAGCAGCTGCGCTTCTTCAGCTTCGCCGATTCGGCCAATTTATTCGCACGACTGACGAATTCATCGGTGGGCAGTCAGCTGGAGAGCATCTTCGTCCGCTTGCCGGCCGGGCAGTCGTCGGCAGCGGAGGTGACGACGCACGCCGGCGAAGAGTTTCTGTACGTGATTTCCGGTGAGATGTCGCTCACGCTCGAAGGCAAGACCTTCGAGCTGCATGCCGGCGACAGCGCACATTACGAGTCGACGGTGCCCCATAGCTGGGCCAATACGGGCGATGTCGAAGCGACGCTCGTCTGGGTCGGTACGCCGCGTTTGTTCTAAAGCATCGAACTCGCCTACCGGCTGTTCTTTGCGCGGCCTTCGGGTAGCGCGCCGACGCGCTCGATCAATGCGATCCCCGCTGCGGGATTACGTGTTTTGAAGCCGCTGATCACATACAGGAATACATCGCGGCTCGTGGCTTCGGGTGGTGCATCGACGACCGTTTCCAGATCATCGGGTGCCGAGCCCGAGGCCCATCGATGGAGGCGCGCCGCCCACTGGTCGAGCGCCGCCTCGTCGTAGCCACGCTCGTTTGCTTCAACCGTGCCCATGATGCGCGCGTAAACGAATGGTGCCGTGACGTCGGCGATCTGCGGATAGGGGCCGTCGGCCGACACCACGACGGCGACGCCATGCTCGCGCACGAGCGCGACGAACTCCGGATGCTTGAAGCTGTCGTGCCGCACTTCGACGGCATGGCGGATTGCATGGCCCTCCACGCGCTTGGGCAGCAAGCGCAGGAACGCATCGAAATCCTCGGCATCGAACTGCTTGGTTGTCGGGAACTGCCAGTTGATCGGGCCGAGCTTGTCCTTCAGCTCCGTCACGCCGCTTGCGAAAAATCGTTCGATCGAGTCTTGCGCTTCGGCCAGTACGCGCCGATGCGTGGCGTAGCGCGGCGCCTTCAGCGAGAACACGAAGTCGTCGGGCGTTTCATCGTGCCACTTGATGAAGCTCGCGGGCTTCTGCGAGCCGTAGAACGTGCCGTTGATTTCGATCGAGGTGAGCTTGCGGCTCGCGTATTCGAGCTCGCGCTTTTGTGTGAGGCCGGGCGGGTAGAACGGCCCGCGCCAGGGTTCGTAGGTCCAGCCGCCGATGCCGATGCGTATCCTGGGCGTTGCCGATGCAGTGCGCAGTGTCATGGTGGGTCGCCGAGCGTTTCGGTTGTCAGTGGCGCAAGCACGCAGACTGACTCGCGCCGTCGAGGCGACATGATACTAGGCGCTGCCCCCATCTTCACGACAGGCCTGACGGCGCAGGCAGTGTCCGCGAAGCGTCCTACCCCTGCGGCCGCAGGGGTAGGTCAAAAGAACCTCAGTTGCCAGCGCCAGGCATTTCACCGTGCGCGGCTGCATATCGCTCGGCCTGCTCGAGCTCGGCATGGGCTTGCGCGAAGGCTTGTCGCGCTTTCCACATGTGCCCGCCGAAGTTATGGACATTATCTTTGTGCATGCTTTCCGTGAGGCTCATGCCGTCATCTGCCGCTTTATAGGCTTCACGGACACGCACGGGATCGTAGGTGGTCTGTGCGAAAACGGACATCGTGGTGCAAGCGGCAATCAGGCCGACGAACAGTGCAGCTTTCTTCATGGTGCTTTCTCTCAGACTCTCATAGGGGTATGCGCGCGAAGATCCCGCACGCCGAACAGTTGAGCCAATCGTTTGTGCTCCTATGCAAGAACGCGCCAATGCAAAAACTGTTGACTGATGGATTGTTACTAAGTGTCACTCTGGAATGGCCATCGCTCGGCTGCCATAGATGAGTGGGGTGCCCCTCGCCTTACGAGCGCCGCGAGATCGTAGCTGCGGCGAGCCGAGCCTCCCGCGCTTGGGCCGGCGTTCCCTCGGGCACATCCTGTTCGGCCACGGCGTCGCCGGCGATCTCCTCGAGCGAGCGATGGTTCGTGCGCGGGCCGAACATGCCGATCGACACCATCACGATCAACATGCTTGCACCGATCAGCACGAACACGGCCGAGGCGCCCACGTGCTCGAGCAAGAGCGCGACGATGAAGCTGCTCGCAATGCCGGTGAGGCGGCCGATCGAATGCACGAAGCCGAGCGCACGGCTGCGAATGTCCGTGGGGAAGATCTCGGCCTGATAGGCCGTCGCGTTGCTGGCCATCACCGTATTGCACAGTGTGACGAGCAGGCCGAAGACGATGACGAGCGATGCCTGCCCCGCCATCGCGAATCCGGTGCCGAACAGCGCGACGCCAAGGGCCGTGGCGACGATCAGCCATTTGCGCTCGATGCGGTCCGCGAGCAGGCCGGCGACGAACGGCGACACCGGATACGCGAACGCAATGACGAACGCGTACCAGAGGCTCTTGGTCACGGCGGCCCCTTGCGCGACCAACAGCGTCGGCAGCCACTGACTGAAACCGAAGAACCCGATGCTGAGGAAGGCATTGAAGACGATCAGCATGATCGTGCGCCCGCGGTAGTGCTTGCTCCACATCGAAGCCGCGCGGCGCGAGCCACCCACGGTTGATGCGCCGGATGCGGCCTGCGCAGGCGGCAGCGCACGGCCGTATTCGCGTTCGACTTGCCGTTCGAGGCGCACGAGCACGGCTTCGGCCTCGGCTTCGCGGCCATGCGCCGCCAGCCAGCGCGGCGACTCGGGCAAACGCGTTTGCAGCCACCACGCGACGACAGCCCCTGTGCCGCCGAGCAGCACGACCCAGCGCCACCCCGACACGCCGAGCGGTGCATACGGAATCCATTGCCACGAGGCGAACGCCAGGACGGGCATGGCGAGATAGCTGAACGCGAAGCAAACGGCAAAGGCGCGCCCACGCAGGTGCTTGGGCACGAGCTCGGTTAGGAACGCGCCGATGGTGATCAGCTCTGCACCGACACCGCATCCCGCGATCAGCCGGCACATGCAGATGCCGAGCGCCGTGTGTTGAAAGCACATCGCCAAGCTCGCCGCCGTATACAACAGCAGCGCGCTCGTGAACAGTGCACGTCGGCCGATGCGGTCAGCGAGCCGCGAGAGCAGCATTTCGCCGAGGAAGAGCCCGGCAAACGTGGCGGCACCTAGTGCGCCTTGATCGGACATGCCGAACAGGCCGTGCGCACCGGTGTGAAAAATGCCGTCGCGGACGAGGCCCGGCGGCAGATACGTCATCTGGAACAGGTCGTAGACTTCGAAGAAGCCGCCGACACTCAACAGCAGCACCAGTCCCCAGATGGTGCGCGTAACGGGAAGGCGGTCGATGCGGTTCGTTATCGATAAAGCGTACGGCGTGGAGGACATTGGCATTCCTTATTGTTTGCCGACGGTCACACCGTCGCGACGGGGTTGACGGGGGAGCCGACGAGGCCGCGCAGGTAGAGCGGCGGTGCCGTGAGCAGGAAGCGGGACCGCCCGTGCTCATGCAACCATTGTGCGAGCGGCGTCAGGTGCCATAGCTCGCCCAGATGAATGCCGAGCTTGAACAAACACAGCTCGTGCAGTGGCATCACAGGGCCCGGGCTGGCACGATCGGCCATATGCTGCGGACGTTCCTCGACGGCATGGTTATCGGCGACGAGCGCGACGAGGCCGGATTCGTCGACCCAGCGCAGCAGCCGCTCATCGCTGCTGTCGAGTACGCAGCATCCGTTGAGCGTGTCGTCCGACGCCTCCGTCCCGGCATGCAACAACGCATCGGCGAAGCCCGTATGCAGGCAGACGAGATCGCCTCGCTCGACTACGACCCGATCGGCCTCCATGACCGCCGCAAGCTCGGCATAGCCGACTTTGCGCCGTGCGGCGCCGAAGTGACGGTGCAGATCGATCATGACGCCGCGGCCCTGCACGCCCGTGCGTGCCATCACGTCGATGCCGAGCGCCTGGGCGCCGCCTGTCGGCGCGCCATCTTCGGGCACACGCACATGCTCGTCCATGCGATAGCCGTTGTAAAAGACGCGCTCGGGCCGGCCGTCGCCGTCGGCGTCGAACAGCGAGCCGACGTGCGCGAATGCATCCCATTGAGTCGAGAACTGTGAGTGCATGCAGAAGGCGTCATCGCAGACGACGTCGGTCGCATTGCGTACACGCTCGTCGGCGCGATAGCCGAAGTACGGCGTGCCATTGAGCAGTGCGGGCATGACGGCAGGCGGGCGGCGGCGAGCGTTGAGTCCACCGCCGCGCGGCACGTCGAGCGGCAGGCTGAGCGAGAATACGAGGCCTTCGCGCACTTCCGCCACGGCTTCGCGCACGCGTTCGGGCGTGAGCCAATTGAGGCGGCCTTTCTGATCGTCAGGGCCGAAGTCGCCCCAGTTCGATCCGGGCGGCCGTCGCGTCCAGCGCGGGTCCATGACTGTCTCCTTGTTGTGGGCGTACGGACGCTCGGAACCCGTCGCTTGGTTTGTCGTTAGGACTGCGATACGTTACACCGGTGGTGCGGAAAATCACGGGCCGACGATGACCCCTTGCCTTTCCAATATGGTGTACTCGTGCTCGCCGAGCAGCGGTAACAGCACTTCGCGGTTGTGCTCGCCAAGCGTTGGTGCGGGGCGTCGAAACGTGCCAGGCGTCCCTGACAACCTTGGAACGACGTTGTGCATGGGCAGGCTGCCGACATCCTCGTCGGGCAGCTCGACGAGCACTTCGCGCTCGATCACGTAATCGTCGGTCACGATCTGGTCGATCGTATTGATCGGGCCGACCGTGACGCCGGCCGCTTCGAAGAACGCGAGATTGTCGTCGAGGGTGCGCTCTGCGATGAATCCGCCGACGATCGCGTCGAGTGCTTCGGCATGCTGAACGCGCTGCACGTTCGTCGCGTAGCGGGGATCGTCGATGAGCTCGGGGCGGCCGATCGCGCGAAAGAGCCGCTCGGCCATGCCCTGCGTGGAGCTGGACAGACACAGCCATTTGTCGTCGCGCGTGCGGTAGGCGTTGCGCGGCGACGTGTTCGTCGAGCGGCTGCCGGTGCGTGGCTTGATTTTCCCGGTCAGCGCATAGTTGGCCGCGGACGGCCCGAGGATCGAGAACAGCGGTTCGAACAGCGACACGTCGATGACCTGGCCGGGCGCGTCTTTGCGCTCGCGTGCGAGCAGCGCGGTGAGTACGGCGATTGCGCCCGACAGGCCCGCCGTCATGTCGCCGAGAAAGATCGGCGGCAGTACCGGCTCGCGGTCAGCGAAGCCGTTGATCGATGCGAAGCCCGAGTAGCCTTCGGCCAGCGTGCCGAAGCCGGGCTTGTGCTGGAACGGCCCTGTTTGCCCCCAGCCCGAGATACGCGCGATGACGAGCTGAGGCCGGATCGTGTGCAGGACGTCGGGGCCGAGACCCATCTGCTCGAGCACGCCGGGCTTGAAGCTTTCGATGAAGACGTCCGCGGTGGCGACGAGCTTGCGCACGACGGTGATGCCCTGCGTCGAATGCAGATCGAGACACACGCTGCGCTTGTTACGCCCGTAGACCTTCCAGTTCGTGCTGATGCCGCCTGCGCCGACTGCCCGCAGCGTATCGCCGCGCTCGTTCTCGACCTTGATCACGTCGGCGCCGAAGTCGGCCAGTTGCAGGCTCAGCATGTTGCCGGCCATGAGCCGGGAGAGATCGACAACCTTGATGCCGTCGAGTGGACCGCGCGCGGCGGCGTCGAAGCGTTTGGCGTGAAGCGGCCCGATGGACCCGCGCCGAGCGGGGGCGTGCGTGGCTTGCGTCGTATCGACGGGCATCCGTGTCTCCTGTTTTTCGTTTTTGATTCGTTGACGCGAAGGCCGGGCCTCAGTCGTTCAGCGCGCTATACGTGGCGGCCTGCGACGGAGCGGTGGCGAACGCGGGCAAATCGCCGCCCAGCATGTGCGTGAGTTCGCTCGCGGCGGCCTGAACGCGCGGCAGATAATCGCCGAGCACCTTCTTGTTGAAGCGGTAGCGCGGTACGCCCAGCGAGATCGTGCCGTTCAGCAAGCGCCCGACGCCGAACACCGGGCAGGCAATCGCGGCGCTCTCAGGGTCGCGCTCGCCGATCGACACGGCATAGCCTTGTTCGGCGACTTTGTCGTAATCGCCGCCTCGCGTACCCGAGAACGTAAGCAGCACGCGGCCTGCCGCGCCGACGTCGAGCGGGAAGCGATCGCCTTCGCGCAGGTTCGTGCGCACGGCGCGCTGTGCATGAAAGCGGAACAGGCAGACGCGCTGATCGCCTTCACGCACGTAGTAGGCCGCCGTTTCACCCGTCTCGTCGCTGAGGCGCTGTAGCACGGGCACCGCGTGCTCGCGCAGCTGGAACGACTCGCGGTACATGATGCCGAGATGGAACGCGGCCGGGCCGAGCACGTAGCGGCCGTCGGGCATGCGCTTGATAAAGCGGAAATTCTCGAGCGACTCGAACAGGCGTAGCAACGTACTCATGTTGAGCCCTGTCGCTTCGCTTACCTGCGCGAGCATCAATCCGTTCGGCGCATCGCCGAACGCGAGCAGCGCTGTCAGCGCGCGATTGACGGCAGCGACGCCGCCATCCGCTTGAGCATTCATATCAACCTCTTTCTCTTCGATGAGCCGTGACGGGCAAGCGAACGAACCGCCGCCTGTACGCGTATAAAACGAAAGTCACTTTCATTTTATAGCTCACGCATGGCATGTCAACCGACAAGCGGAACGTAAGGATTGCTGATTCAGGCCGCTTTGTGCTTTGCACAAGGGGGTTAACCACAGTTTGACGCTGCCGATCCTCGAGCATAAAAATAAAAGTAACTTTCATTTTTTGAATGTCTGATGATGAACCCCTCTATCTCCTCCACTTCACAGCCTGTCTGGCGTTCGTTGCTGTACGTGCCTGCCCATGTGGGCCGGTTCGTCTCTTCGGCTGTCGATTGCCGCGCCGATGCGGTGTTGCTCGATCTCGAGGACAGCGTGCCTGTCGAGGCGAAAGACGACGCGCGTGCAGCATTGCCTGCGGCCTGCGCACGTTTGAAAGAGGCCGGCCATGATGTGCTGGTGCGTGTGAACGGGCCGCTGCAATGGCTCGTGCCCGATCTCGAGGCGGCCGTGGCGGCGAACGTCGATGGTGTGGCGGTGCCGAAGGTACTGGGGGCCTCGCACCTCGAAGCGATTTGCGAACTGCTCGACACGCTCGAGCGCGTACACGACGTCGAACCGGGCAAGACCCGTATCGTCGCGATGATCGAGACGCCGCGCGCATTTCAGGCGATGGCCGCGATCTGTCGTGTGTCGCCGCGCTTGGTGGGAGTCATGCTGGGCGGCGGCGATTTCGCGCTTCATTGCGGCAGCCGCGCGAGCGCAGAGGTCCTGCGCTTACCGAAGCAATTGATGGTGATCGCGGCGCGGGCGGCCGGCATCTTGCCGTTCGGCCTGCTGGGCACGCCTGACGACCTGTCGGACCTCGAAGCGTTCGAGCGCATGGCGCACGAGTCGGCCGACTTCGGTTTCGTCGGCGCCACGTGCATTCATCCGAAGCAGGTCGATGCGCTGAACCGCGCGTTCATGCCGTCGGCCGCCGAGGTCGAGGCCGCGCGTGAGGTCATCGACGCCTACGACAAGGCTCGTGCCGCAGGACGGGGAGCCGTGCGAGTGGGCAGCAAGATGATCGATCTACCCGTATTCGAACTCGCACAGCGCACGGTGCAGCGCTATGAAGCCGTGCCGCGTGCACCGCATGCTGCGTAGCGCGCTCGAGTACCGGCACGACAGCGCGCCCCGACGCGTCACAAACAAGAAAGCGATCAAGCAGCGAATAAGCCCATGACGCGCACGTCGATGCGTGATGATAAGGACTACAAAGGAGACGCAAGAATGAGAAAAAAGTGGTTCGCCGCGTGCGGGCTGGGGATTGCTTCGGCCAGCGCCAACGCGCAGTCGAACGTTACGTTGTACGGGATAGCGGACATCTACACCGAATTCCTGACCAATCAGGCGACGTCAGGCAACGGCGCGGGCCATCTGATCCGGATGGCCTCGGGCGGCAAGAGCGGTTCGCGTTGGGGCGTGCGCGGCGTAGAGGCGCTCGGCGATGGCTGGCAAGCCGAGTTTCGCCTCGAGAGCACGGTCAATCTGAACAACGGAACCGCCCTGGGCGCGGGTGGGTTCGACCGTCAAGGCTGGGTCGGCCTTCATCACGAGCAGTGGGGTGGCGTGCGTCTCGGTCGCCAATATACGTCGTTGTTCGACGTGCTCGAACACTTCGGGCCGACCGACGGCTACTCCACGATTTACGAACCTGACGGAGCGATCGTCGGACCGAGCTTCCGCGAAAACAACGTGGCCAAGTACTACGCCGATATCGGCGGACTGTCCGTGCGCGCCCACTATTCGTTCGGCGGCACGGCGGGGGCATTCTCGAGCGGAGCGGCCTGGGGCGCCGGGTTCAATTACACGTTCGGCTTCGTGTCGGTGGCGGCAGCCTTCGACGACGTCAATGGCACCCTCCCCAACGTCACGCACTTTCGCCGCTATGCGACGGCCGTCATGGCGACGCCCGGCCGCGCAACGTTGATGGCTGGCTTCGAGCATGCCAACGGCAACGTGACCACATCGGGCGTCGTCAGACGTTTCGACTTTTACTGGGTGGGTGCTCGCTACCAGGTGACCCCGGTACTGCAGGCGGTGGGCGGCTTCTACTACGAGGACATCGCGGCGCAGAACCCGGCCCAGGGGCAGACGGGCACACAGCCGACCAACCCGAAGCAGGTCGGCTTTCAGCTCAACTACGTGCTGTCGAAGACGACGATGGTCTATCTGACCGGCGGCTATGTCTGGCACGCGGCGCTCGATTTCGACAACGACAACTATCACATCCTCAACTACTCGCTGGCGGCTGGACGATCGAACAGCGCGGGCGTGGCGCTCGGGATGCGCAAGCTCTTCTGAGGCAATCCACCGAGCCGCTTGGCCAGGGCTTCAACCGACGTCTAGTGCTTCCATCAACGTGCGGCACGCATCGAGCGACGCGGCCGCCTCGGTAATGCGTGCCCGCAGCCACGTGTGCGCGGCACTCGCGTCGTTCCGGCGATGCCAGTAGACGGACCACGTAAGCGGCTCGAGCGCCAGCGGCAGCTCGCGGATGACGAGGCGCTCGTCGGCCAGGCTCAGTGCGTGCCGCTCCGACATGATGACGGCGACGGGCAGCGCGTTCAGCATGTGAGGCACGACGAGCCAGTGCGGAACGTTCAGCACGACGCGACGCAGGCAGTGCATTTCGGCGAGGCGGTTGTCGACGATGCTGTTGTCGATGGGATTCGTCGTGACGTTGAGGAAGTCGAGCGAGACGAAGCGCTCGAGCGTCAGCGGCTTGTCGACATCGGGATGCCAGCGGCTCTGCACGCAGACCATCCGGTCGCGCAGTGCGACATGCGAGCGTAGTGTGCCGCGATGTTCGAGCCCGGTGCTGAGCGCCATGTCGAGCGTGCCCGCTTCCAGTGCGTCGGCGGTTTCGGCGGGCGACAGGTGCATGACGTTCAGCCGCACGCGCGGTGCCATTTGCCGGATCGTGCGCGACAGCGTCGGCAGAATCAGCAATTCAGTCAGATCCGACATGCGCAGCATAAAGTGTCGTTCCGATAAATGCGGATCGAATTCGTGTTCAGCGGCAAAAAGTGCTTCCACTTGCTGAAGAATTTGCCGGATTGGCCCGACGAGCGTTTTTGCACGTGGGGTCAATTCCATGCCGATCGTTCCGCGTACGAGAATATCGTCCTTGAACACGTGGCGAAGGCGGCTCAATGCATTACTGACGGCGGGCTGCGTGAGACCGATTTTCCTGCCGGCTCGCGTGACCTGCCTTTCGCTGAGCAGCGCATCCAGTATCACGAGCAGATTCAAATCGATTGAACGGAGGTTCATGGTGGGGCACCGTGTGCTCTGTGAATGAAAGCCGAATTGGAGAGGCGCGCATTCGGCGTGTCAGGTAAAACACCCCCCTATCATTGGCAATGAATCTGGGATAGTCCAGTATTGACAACTCGATATGAATCACGTATCGCTGACGATGATTTTTTGTAGGCGGAAATTGAAATAATGAATTGCGCATCGCGAAGCATTCGCGATGCGCATGGCATGAAAACGTGACGATCAAAAAACTAGAAGCCTATCGATCGATTCGCGGCGTGATAAAGCTTGAATACCTCCGCGAATCAAACGGTGGCGACAGGATTGACGGGCGAGCCCACCAGCCCGCGGATATGCAGCGGCGGAGCGGTCAGCAGGAAGCGGCTGCGGTTGTGCTCGTGCAGCCAGTTGGCGAGCGGCGTCAGATGCCACAGTTCGCCGAGGTGGATGCCGAGCTTGAATAGACACAGCTCATGCAACGGCATCAACGCGCCGCGCTGCGCTTTCGGCTTCAGGTCGTACGGACGCTCCTCGACCGCATGATTGTCTGCAGCGAGCGCCGCGATACCCGATTCGTCGATCCAGCGCCGCAGCCGTTCGTCTTCGCTGTCGAGCACGCAGCAGCTGGCAAGCTTCTCGGGCGGTGCCGTATCGTCGTGCAAGAGGAGATCGGCAAAACCCGTGTGGATGCAGACGATGTCGCCACGCTCGACGACCACGCGATCGGCCTGCATGACTCCCATGAGTCCTTCGAATCCGATCTTCTTGCGCGCATCGCCAAAATGGCGGCGCAGATCGATCAATACGCCGCGGCCTTGCACCCCTGTGCGCGCCATCACGTCGATGCCGAGCGCCAGTGCGCCGCCCCGCGTATCGTCGTGTGCCGGCACGCGCAGATGCTGGCCCATGCGATAGCCGTTGTAGAAGACGAGCTCGGGTTCGCCGTCGCCGTCGGCATCGAACACGCTGCCGACGTGCGCGAGCGCATCCCATTGCGTCGAGAACTGCGAGTGCATGCAGAACGAATCGTCACAGACGACGTCGGTCGCGTTGGCCACGCGTTCGTCGGCGCGATAGCCGAAGTAGGGCCGTTCGCCGAGCAACGCCGGCGAGATCGCGGGCGGGCGGCGGCGCGCGTTCAAGCCGCCGCTGCGCGGCACGTCGAGCGGCAAGCTCAGCGAGAACGACAGGCCTGCTTGCACTTCGCGAATGCCTTGCAGCACCTTCTCGGGCGTGAGCCAGTTGAGGCGTCCGCGTTGATCGTCGGGGCCGAAGTCGCCCCAGTTCGACCCGGGCGGGCGTTGTTTCCAGCGCGGATTATCCAAGCGTTCCTCCGTTCGGTTGCACGGGCGGCGTCGTGCCCCGGTCGATACCCTCGAGCAACGGTTCGAGGCTGCCGAGCGGGCCGTTGTCGACGAGTGCATGCACGGCATCGCGCAGCGCGTGGGCGCACTGGTCCCCGATCGTCGAACCCGCTGCGAGCAGGAACTTCGTCGTGAGCTCGTCGTGTGTGAGCGGGCGTGCCGAGGTTCCCTTGCTCGATTCGACGCGAGCCTCGCGTATCGAACCGTCCTTCATGCGCACGCGCAGCACCGCGGGCAGGCGGGCGGGAAAGCGCACGTTGCACCAATCGTCGGCCACGCACGTGACCTTCTCGGCGAGCGCGCGGCGGGCCGGGTCGTGCACCAACGCTTCGTCGAAATCGTCGAACCACAGGCCTAGCCCGCCACCGCCCAGCAGCGCGGCCGCGATCGTGTACGGCCCTGAGAAGGCTGCCGCGTAGCCGTTGGGTGGGTTGGCTTTGACGGCAGCGGGTTCGCCGATCGTGCGCAGCGTCGGTGCGGCGACGCGCAATTCGATCGACTCGATATCCTCGACGTGCAAGCCTTCTGCCTTCAGTTGCAAGGCCGCGTCGATGCCGGGATGCGTGAAGTGATTGCATGGATACGGCTTGAAGATGATGTGGCTCGTCTCCCAATCGTGGCCCAGGCCGCGCAGCATCTCGGCCGGCTCCGCGAGCTCGCCGCACCACGCATGAAAGAAGCCGAACCGGCCCTCGAGCACGGTGGGCGGGGCCGTGATGCCGGCCAGGGCGAGCTCGGCTGCGCTGACACCCGCATGCGCGGCCCAGCCGCAGTGAATGCGTTTGACCGAGCCGCCGGTGCGGTTCGCTTCGAGCAATCCGGCGCCCATGCTCGCGGCGATGCCGATAGCGGATGCGATGCCATCCGCATCGGCACCGGCCAGCATCGCGCAAGCCGTGGCGGCGCCGAGCGTGCCGCAAATCGACGTGGCATGTTGTCCGCGATCGAAGAAGACGGAGTTGCCGAGTGCCTCGTTATAGGCTGCGACGCCCGCACGCAGGCAGACCTCGGTGCCGACCGTGATCGCGTCGAGCAGCGCCGTGCCGGACGCGCGACGTGCCTGTGCCACCGCGAGCGCTGCGGGAATCACCGAGGCGCTCGGATGCAGCACCGACAGCATGTGCGAATCGTCGAAGTCGAGCGCATGGGCGAGCGTGCCGTTGACGAGCGCGGCGCTGGTCGCGGGCAGCCGTTTGGCGCTGCCGATGACACTGGCTGGGCCACTGCCCCCCCAACCGTCGACGACTCGCTCCACGGCATGGGCGACGCTCTCGCGATGGGCTACCAGGCTGTTGCCGAGCAGATCGAGCAGCCGCGCCGCGGCTTCTTCGCGCAACACACGCGGCAGGCCCTGTTGACGCATTTCGGCAGCGAAGCGGCCGAGCTCGAGCACGATGCCGTCGGGCGGCAGCGCGGGCCGGGCGGGCGCGCTGGCCCGGCGCAGGGAAGTATCGGCATGGTTCACGCGAGTGCTCCCTGAGCAGGCAGGTTCGCCGCGAGCGCGAGCGTCACCCGCGCGTTGGCGATCAGCGGCGGGGCGACCACACGCCCGTCGGGCAGCACGAAGACCGACGAACCCGTGCTTGCGCCGGCATTCGCCTCCACGGCCTCGAGCACGCCTCGTGCCGCGCGCACTTCCTCTTCCGATGGCGTAAACACCTCGTTGATGATCGGCAGCTGCGAAGGATGGATCGCAAAACGGCCGACGAAGCCCATCGACTTCGCGCGTAGCGTCGATTCACGCAGCCCGTCGAGATCCTTCAGCGTGTGATAGACCGTTTGAATCGGGGCCGAGAGGCCGGCCGCACGCGAGGCGATCACGCACCGCGCGCGGCAAAACTCGAGCGTGAAGTTGTCGACGCCGACTTGCAGGTCGGCGCGCAGATCGCTTTCGCCGATGCCGATGCGGTCGAGTCGCGGCGAAGACATCGCGAGCTGATAGGCGGTCTCGATGCCGTACGCCGATTCGATGAGGATCTGGATGCCCGCTGAGCATCCAGCCTCGTCGAGCCACGAGGCCACCGTGCGGATTTCCTCGGGACCGTCGCACTTGGGCAGGCGCAGCGCGACGAGCGACGGTTGCGCGATGGCCTCGACGTCATCGCGGCACCAGGGGCTCGAGGCCGGATTGACGCGCACGTAGGTCGGCTTGGCCGGATTCGACGCGAGGATTGACGCCGCGGCGGCGCGCGCCTCGTCCTTGTGATTGGCGGGCACCGCATCTTCGAGATCGAGCACGACGGCATCGGCCTCGCTCGCATAGGCTTTTTCGACGACCTGCGCCTTGTGCGCAGGCACGTAGAGATAGCTGCGATAGGTTGGACTGTTCTTGATTTTCATACGATGCCTCGTTCGGTTAGTTGAGCGAGCTCTTGCGGCTCGATGCCGAGCGCGCCGAACACCTCTTCGTTGTGCGCTCCGCGCGGCAGCCCACCCCAGCGGATCGCACCCGGCGTGTCGGATAGGCGAAACGGTACGTTGTGGGTCTTGAACGAGCCGAGTTCGGCATCCTCGACCGTGACGACCGAGCCCAGGGCTGCGTATTGCGGGTCGTCTTGCACATCGGCCACGTCGTAGACGGGCGCGATCGCCGCCTCGGCGCGCTCGAATGCGGCGATGACCTCGTCGCGCGGCCGCGCGCCGATCCATCCGCCTACGGCAGCATCGAGTTCGTCGGCATGGCGTGCACGCGATTCGCCGGTTGCGAACCAGGGCTTGGATATCAGGTCTTCGCGGCCGATGAGTCGCATGACGCGCTCGGCGACGCTGTGCGCCGAGGTCGACATCGCCACCCACTTGCCGTCGGCGGTGCGATATACGCCGCGCGGTGCGTTGTTGGGCGAGCGATTGCCGGTGCGCTCGGGGATCTTGCCGGTCTGGTCATAGCTGGTGACTTGCGCCCCCATCGCGGCGAGCATCGTCTCGATGATGGCGAGGTCGACGACTTGCCCCCGGCCCGTGCGGCGGCGTGCCCACAACGCCGTCATGATCGCGAATGACGCCGTGAGCCCGGCCACGGTGTCGGCCAGCGGGAACGAGGGTAGTAGCGGCGGCCCGCCCGGCTCGCCGGTGATGGCGGCAAGCCCGCTCATCGCTTCGGCCAACGTGCCGAACCCAGGGCGCCGTGAATAGGGGCCGAACTGTCCGAAGCCCGTCACACGGACGAGAATCAGCTTGGGGTTGATGGCCGACAGCACGTCGTAGCCGAGCCCCCAGCGCTCGAGCGTGCCGGGGCGGAAGTTCTCGACGACGACGTCCGCTTCCGCTGCCATCTCGCGGAAGATGCGCTGACCTTCGGGCGTGCCGAGGTTCAGCGTGACGGCTCGTTTGTTACGCGCGAGCACTTTCCACCACAGCGCAACCTGCCCGCGTCGTGCACCGTATTTGCGCGCGGGGTCGCCGCCCGGATGCTCGACCTTGATCACGTCGGCACCGTAGTCGGCCATCATCGTCGCGGCAAGCGGACCGGCGAACAGCGTCGCCGCATCGATGATGCGAATGCCCTTCAACGCTGGTCCGCCCAGCGTGTCGCTCGCGGCGCTGGGGGCAGCGTCGTCGATATCGATGTCCGGCATGGTCATGATGTTCTCCTATGAGCTCCGTACCGGGCACCGTCAGTCACGCCCGTCGTTCGGCGAGCATAGGGTTGCCAAATAATTAGCATAACTAACGGTGATGCACGGAATGGAAGCGGCAAACGATATCGACGGAGGGCTAGTCGCCGTTCACGCGGTAGATCGGGAAGTACGACTTGATCTTGCCTTCGTAGTAGGCCGAGGCGAGCTTCGGCACGTCGTCGAAGTCGAAGATCTCGGTCGGTTCGGGGCCGATCCAGTCCGTTGCTTCCTGAAAGTCGCGAATCGTTTCGCTGTCGCCGTAACGCCACGCGTGCGTGTGGACGTGCAGCCGCCGGTTGATGCATTCGGTGGCGCGCAAGTTCCACAACCGCATGCCCGTCTTCCAGCCGACCGTCGCGATGATGCCGGTCCGCCCGATCACGCGCATGGTGGCGCGATACAGCGCCCCGCCGAGGTTGTCGAGGAAGATGGCGACGCCCTTGCCGCCGCTGAGTTCGTCGATCGTGTCGGCGAAGATCTGCTCGGAAGCCTTGTAGGCCTCGCGATATTCGGCGTCGGTCTTGTAGCGTTGCTCGTCGAACGACAGGTTCGGAAACAGGCGGCGGTCGACGGGGATGATGCCCAGCTCGGCGATCTCCTTCAGGCGGGCGTCGTTGCTCGCCGTCATCGCCACGCGAAAGCCCTCGCGCTTGGCAAGCTGCAACTCGGCGAGCGTCGTGCCGCCGCCCCAGCCGAACACGAGGTAATTCTCGGGATTGGCGTAGGGCAACTGCGCGCGCCAGCACGCGGACGCGACCTTCCAGTTGTCCCATGCGGTGAAGTAGCGGCCGTAGGTCGTCCAGCGCAGCAGTGAGTGACGACTGTTCGATGGCAGCGGCACCACATTGTCGGCGCGCATCTTCGTCCGCCGCGCCATGACGCCGATGGTGCCCGGAGCGTCATACGCATAGACGAGCTCGGCGAAGCCGTTCTCGTCGCGCTTGCCGAACGGCATCGCCATGCAGACGTCGCCCTCACGTAGCGACTTGACTGAGCGGCCACGCTCGAGCACGCGTACGAGCGCGCCATTGCCAAGCACGATCTTCTCTTCGCGCCGCTGGCGCACGATATCGATGGGGTTGCGCGACAGCGCATGGTCGAGATTGGCCTCCCACGATCCGTACAGCGGCTCGACCAGGATTTCGTCGTTCTCCAGATCGGAGAAGGTAAAGGTTTCGCGGCGCAGCTCGCCCGCTACGGGGCCGCGCGTTTTGTCCAGTTCGGGTCCCGCATAGAGGACCCAGGCGTCGGTCGTAATCATCGTCTTTCCTCTCTATTCGCGTGTTGCATGGGGCGTCCCGGGCCGGGTCGACGTGCAAGGTGCACCCGACCCGGGACGCTGGTTAGGGCCTGGTTACGCGGCCTTGGAGTACGAACCGCCCGACGTGCCCAGCGCGTTCAACGCAGCCTGAATGTTGGCCGTGGTGTCGACCTGAGCAATCATTGGGAAGATCACCTTGAGCGCGAAGGTTTGCGCGTCAGCCGACAACGTGCTGACGGCATCGCTCGCGATCGCGATGTTGTAGTCGTTCTCGTAGGCTTGCCGTGCCGTCGATTCGACGCCGATGTTGGTCGCGATGCCGGTCAACACGATGTCGGTGATGCCGCGCCGGCGCAGTTGCACGTCCAGATCGGTGCCCGTGAACGCCCCCCATTGATGCTTGGTGACGACGATGTCGCTGGGAAGCACGCCGAGACCGGGGGCGAGCTCGCTCCACGAGGGATCGAGGTTCGGCGGGCTCGGCGGCACATCGGTACGCGTCTTCAGCGCCACTTGGCCGTCGGGTGCGTAGCTGGTCCTGACGAAGATGACGGGTAGCCCCAGCGCGCGGAACGTGTTGGCAAGCGACGCCGTATTTGCGACGACCTGTGCACTCGGAACGGGCGCGACGGGCAGCGACACGATGCCGTTTTGCAGATCGATGGCCACGAGGGCGACGCGCGGGTTGAAGCTCGTTACTGGCATACCTGGACCTCACTTTGATTGAGAAAGGATTGGCGAACCTGCTTCTATGTGCTTGCTTGTCACTGCGTTCATCAACAGGGCGAAGCTCGTTGCCGCTAGCACGATTGCGAGGCCGTGCAGGCCGCTGTCGCTGGCGGGACGGCCCAGCGCTAAGCCGACCAGAGCAAACGACAGACTGCCGCCGACGTATTGCGCCGTGCGATAAAGCCCCGAGGCTGCGCCCATCTTGTCGTGCGGTGCGCTGCGATAGAGCGTGGCTTGATTCCCGAGGTTGTTGAAGCCGTTAGGAATCCCAAATACGACCGAAAGCAGGGCAATCGACCACACAGGCAACGTGTGTGTAATCAAGCTCATCACGATGCCTCCGACGCATAGCAGCGACGAGCCGTAGATCAGCACGCGCCGTGCGCCGGAGCGGTCGGCCACTCGTGTCGCGATGACGGTTGCGACCGTACCGATGCCCGCGATGGGCAGCATCAGCAGGCCGGCGCTTGCTGCCGACAGGTGCCGCACTTCTTGCAGCCAAATCGGCAGTGCATAGAAGATGGCGTAGAAGACCGCATACGTCGCGACACACCGCACATACGTGCCCATCAACGGGCGATTGCCAACCAGCATCCGCACGTCGATGAACGGTGTCAGAGTACGTCGCTCGAACAGGATCAACAACGTACCGATCAGGACGCCGGCGGCCAGCAGCAGCCATTGGGGTTGCGCGCCTGCGCCATGCAACCGCGCGATCGATTGCAGGAACAGCAGCAGGCTCGCAAGTGCGAGTACGAACAGCACGATGCCCGGTACATCGAGTTCGATGAACGCTTGTCGCCAGGTACCGCGAGCGGTGGTGGGCGTGATGCGTTCGTCTTTGGGAAGCCAGAGCCGTGCGGTGATGAACGACGCGAGCACGATCGGCACGTTGACCCAGAAGATGGCGCGCCAACCGGCAAGTTCGACGAGCGCACCGCCCAGCGGCGGGCCAAAAGCTACGGCGACTTGCGCGGCTACGGAGATCGCGCCGAGCCCACCTGTCGGCGTTGCACCGTTCGCGTGACGGCGCGACCACGTGCGGATCATGGTCATGCCTGCCGGATACGCGGCCGAGGTGCCGAGGCCGAGCACGATGCGTGATGCGATGAGCCAGCCCAGCGATGGAGCAAACGGTGCGAGTACCGATGCGGCGAGTACGATGGCGAGGCCGATGCAGAAGATACGGCGCGCGCCGAAGCGGTCGGCTAGGCGTCCCATCGTCGGCTGCCCGACAGCGGTGGCGAGGTAGAGGCCGGAGACGAGCCACATGGCGTCGAGTTCGGTGCCATGTGCCGAGACAGGCACGGCCTTCGTGGCGTTTGCGCTTGATGCGAAGCTCTGCTCGATGGCCACAAGGGCAACGGCGATCATCGACGAATTGAGTGCATTGAGCAGCGTGCCGAGCACGATTGGCCAAACGAGCGTCGCGGGCAAGCGCGTGCCGGATATCGGCGCGGCAACGGCTGGTGCGACGGAGGGCGGAGCGGAGTAATCGAGTTTCACGGGCATTAATAGCGAATGTAAAAATCGAACACGGTTCATGACCGAACACGCGTTCACAATAAAACGCCCGTGCGATTATTTGAAATGGATTGTTGCGATGCACACATTCGCTGCTTGAATGACCGTGCGGGATATGTATGGACCGCATGCGAAGGCGTAGCGGGGCTTTGCGGCAGATGAGCGTCACGCTGAGAAACTACGGAAAATCGGTCTGGGAGGGCGTTTTATCTTGCGGTGCGGCAAAAATATCTCGATCGACGGGAAAGCGTCGTTTTAAACGAGTAAGGCATACCGCCTTTCATTGTTGAGCGGGATCTGACGCGTCGCCGATCTGGTCGGTCATGATGGAACCCATACGCCTGGAATCCGGGATGCCGACTGGATAGATGGGTTACGGATCGACAAAATGGCGGTACGTTCGGCATGACCTCTCAAGACAGGGTGCCAATGGACGATCTACTACCGTTTTACGAGCGGGAGCTGGCCTCATTACGCCACTCGATGAAGGAATTCGCTGCGCGCCATCCGGGCGCTGCAACCAGGCTCGCCATCACGGGTGAGCATTCGGACGATCCGCATGTCGAACGGATGTTGCAGTCGTTCGCGCTGCTCGCGGCTCGCATCGAAGCGAAGATCGAGGACGACTACCCCGAATTCACCGAAGGCATGCTGGAGGTGGTGTTTCCGCAGTACCTTCGCCCCTTCCCCTCTTGTTCGATCGCGCAGTTCGACGTCGGCAATCTCTTCGAGACGCTGACGGAGCCCAAAGTCGTGCCCCGTGCGACGACGTTTCTGGCGAAGTCAGGCGGATACCAGTTCCGCTCGGCTTATGAGGTGACGCTTGCGCCGCTCAGCATCGAAGCAGCGGGTTACCTGCGTACTGCTGCGGCGCCAAGCGGGGTCTCATTGCCGCAAGACACGTCCGGACTGTTGTCGATCACGCTGCGTTCGTTGCCCGGCAACGAGCGGTCCGCGTTCGCTGCGGACAAGCTCCGGCTTTATGTGAGCGGCGCGCGCGAAGCGGTGGCCGCGACCCTTGACGGATTGTTGCTCCACGCCGCGAGTGCTTTCGTCGAAGCCGATCGGAGCGGACGCTGGAAGCCGCTCGCCAGGGGGCCGATCAGCCCCGTAGGCTTTGAGGACACCGAAGCGCTGCTTGATACGGCGATCAGCGTGACGTCGGCTTTCCGTTTGCTGATGGAATACTCGGCGTTTCCTGAGAAGTTCGATTTTGTCGATATCGACTTGAAGGCCCTGAAGCAGGCGGCTGGCTCATGTGAGCGGCTCACGTTGCATTTGGCCATCGCCAATGTGCACGCGGATTCGTGGCCGGCCATCCAGATGGCCAGACTGACCGCCGAGAGCTTGAAGCTATTTTGTACGCCGGTCGTCAACCTGTTTTGCTGTCAGGCGCAGTCCATTGAAACGAGGGCTGGCGTCGATGTGTATTCGATCGTGCCTGATGGCAAGTCGGGCGCCACAGTGGCCGATACCGAGATCTATTCGATCGATCGCGTACGCAGGATCGAGCCCGCTCGCGAAACGACGATTCAACCGTTTTGGTCGCTCATGCATGGTAGCTCAGCGCGCTTGACCGGCCCATATTGGGTCGCCAGGCGGAACGGCCAGGTTGCGCTCAAGACTCCCGGATTAGAAACGGAATTCGCGCTCGTCGACCTTGACGGTATGCCGGCTGCGACCGAGATGGATGCGCTTGCGCTCGACTTGACCTGCACCAATCGCAATCTTCCGGCCGTCATGCGCATTGAGGCGCCGGAAGGGGATCTCGAGATTCAAGGCGTCGAGCTCAAATGCCCGATCACCTTGCTGTGTGCGCCAACCGAGAGCATCCGTCCACCGTGTACCGATGACGCTTTATGGCGAATCGTCGGTCATCTATCGACGCATCCGATTCAACTCAGTCAGGGCGGGCTTGAAGACCTGAAACGGCTGTTTGGCCAATTTGCGGCCCTGTCGGCCACGCCTGCACGGCACCTGGAAGGGCTCACTAACCTGAGTTGCCGTTCGAGCATGGAGTGGATCGTCATGGCGCCGTGCCCCGCGTTCGTGCGTGGCCTTGGGATTACGCTGACCCTCGACGAGCAGGCGTTTGCCGGCCAAAGCGTGAGCACGTTCATCGACCTCATGGATCGATTCTTTGCACCCTATGCTCCGACTAACAGCTTTATAAAACTGACCGTTGTTTCAAGACGTACCGGAGCCGACATTCGCCGATGCGAACCGCGCCAAGGTCAGGTGCCGTTACTCTGAGAATGTAATGTCAAAATTTCCGGTGGCCGGCAATTTAATTGGTAAAAATTTATCCTAATAATAGGGTGGTTACCTCATCCGCTCCCTATTTATGCTTTTAAGGTAAAAATAATCGATCGCATTGCGGCGGCATTTTGATATAGTGCGGCCATTTTCTAGCGCGTAATCATGCTTACGCGAGTCGCAGCCAGGTTTCGCCGCTGCGACAGCCCGGATACTTCACGGGGTTCATGATGACTTTCGCATCGAATGAGGGCGGCGGAAGCGGTCATGCCGGCAGTCCGCTTGGTACCAGTATGCTTTCGTCATTTGGCTCGATCGGCTCGCTGGCCGACGTTTCAAGTCAAGTCGGGGCATTGGCGGGCGTGCCCGGCGCGGGATTGATCGGCGACGCCGCACGCGCGACCCAACTTGCGCAGACTGGCCTGTCGTTGCTCGGCAAGACGCCCGCATCGATCGCCGATTCAATCAACGGCCTGAGCTCAGGTCGTCCTCGCCTCACGCAGAAAAATCGCTTTATTACGTTCGAAACGCCGCTCGGACAGGACGTATTGCTCGTGAGTGCGGCGGTGATCGACGAATGCGTCAACGAATTGCCGCAGATGCATCTGGATTTGCTCTCGCATGAGAGCGATATCGACGCGGAGAAGATCGTTGGCCAGCGCGTGAAATTGACGCTGAGTCCCGAGAGCGCGAATGCCAGCTTGACCACGATCGTCGCCACGTCGACCGAGAATCGCCGGTATTTCGATGGCTACGTGGCATCGTTCGCGCGCGTCGGCCATTCCGGCACGGTGACGCGCTACGAAATGACCGTGGTGCCGTGGTTCTGGTTTCTCACGCGCTCGACCGATTGCCGCATCTTCCAGAACAAGACGGCCAGGGACATCTTGGCGGAGATCTTCTACGAACTCGGCTTCACCGACTTCGAGTTCGATCTGCGCACGACGCGCCCGCCGCTCGAATACATCGTGATGTACCAGGAGTCGTACTACAACTTCTGCGCTCGGCTGATGGAGCAGGAGGGGATGCTGTGGACGTTCCGATACGAGAAGGACAAGCACGTGCTCGTCGTCGGCGACACGAACTTCTCGTTCCGGCCGATTCCGACGCTCGAGACGATCCCGTACTACGCCGATAGCGCCGCGAGCGAGCGCAACGGTATCGACCGATGGGATGAAGCGTTCCAGTTCCGGGTGGGCAAGATCAGCTTTCGGGACTTCAACTACAACATGCCGTCGTCGTCGCTGATGTACGTCGAATCGCCGACTACGCGGCTCAACCACTCCGGGATCAAAGCGACGGAGCGGTACGAGTACCACTCGCTCTACGATCATCACGACGATGGCCAGCGTTATGCGGGCTATGCGATGGAAGCCGAGGAGGCGCAAGCGCGGCGCTTCGACGGCACCGGCTTCGCGTACGGCATGACGGCGAACGGGCGCTTTACGCTCGTCAATCATCCGGTCGATGCGTACAACAAAGAGTATGCAATCCTGCGCGTGCGCCATGAAGCCGTGAACGACTACACGCGCCATGCAGCCGAGACGCCTTACCGCAACGCGTTCATGTGCCTGCCGTTCGACGTTCCTTTCCGCCCGCTGCGGCGCACGCCGAAACCGTATATGCAGGGCACGCATGCGGCGATGGTGGTCGGTCCCAAGGGCGAGGAGATTTATACGGACGGTAGCCGGGTCAAGCTGCATTTCCTGTGGGACCGGCGTGGCAAGTTCGATGGTGCCGACTCGATGTGGGTGCGCGTATCGCAACCGTGGGCGGGCGATGGATGGGGCGGTTCGGCGATTCCGCGGATAGGGCAGGAAGTGATCGTCGCGTTCAACCAAGGAGACCCGGACAACCCGATCGTCATCGGCCGCGTCTTCAACGGCGGTGCGGCCAATCCCTATGACGGCACGAACGGCCAGACGATGGGGATCAAGAGCAAGACCCACAAGGGCAAGGGCTCGAACGAGCTGCGCTTTTCCGACGTGAACGGTGCCGAAGAGTTCTACATGCATGCGCAGAAGGACATGAACACCGTCGTCGTCAACAACGAGGTGCACACGGTCGAGCAGGGTAGCCGGACCGTCGCCGTCAACATTGGGGACGAGAAGAAGCAGATCATCAAGGGCAGCCTCGACGAATCGATCGCGCTGGCGCGCAACACGACGGCGACAACCGTTCAGGTTGCAACGGCCGCGAAGGACGGCGGCGGCGGAACGCAGACCTATCAGGCCGAAAACGGCATCGTGCTGGCGGTCGGTGCGAGCAAGATTTCGATGGCGCCCGACGGGATTCGCCTCGAGCACAACGGCTCCGTCATCGTGCTGAGCGACGCTGGTATCACGGTCAACGGTACGCGGATCGATTTGAACAAATAACGTCGCGATACGGAAACGATATGGATTACGCCATCAACGAGGGGACGTTCACGATCCCGGACAGTGCGATCGATCGCACCGTCAATATGGTGCTGCTCAACTTCGGGCCGGGGGGGCTGAGCCTGGTCGTCTCGCGCGACACGCTGCTTGATGAGGAATCCGAAGAAGCGTTCATCACGAGGCAAGTGACGGCCGCTTCGCGGCAGGTGGGTGAATTCACTGAGCACGCACGTCGAGCAGTGAGCGTCGGTGCGGCGCAAAGGCCTGGAACGCAGCTCGAATACACGTTCGAAAGCAACGGTGCCACGTTTCATCAGTTGCAGACGGTTTTTCGCGTCGACGACGTGCGGATGCTCGTTCTGACGGTGACGTGTGCGTCGCCGCTTGAGGATGAGCAGCGCGTGATGGCGCAACAGATGATCGAGAGCTTTGTGCCGCGCTCTAGTGCTGCCTGACATAGCGCTTCAGCCACTGCGCCTACTTCCCCCACTACTGTTTGCCAGCTCATGAGCTCCGCAGCCGCTCGCAAAGACGATCCGATTCAACATACGTCCCTCGCAGGCGATTTGCTCAAGATGGGCGGGTCGCTGGTGGTTGGCATGGCGATCGGGGTTGCGTTGACGGCTGTCGCTGCGGCCGGCGTTGCGTTGGCGGTGGGCACCGGTGGGCTGGCGGCGCCTGCCGAGCTTGCCATCATGGTCGCCGTGTCGGCCGTGATGGAGGGATCGGGGCTCAACGAGCTGATCGATAAGGGCGTATCGAGCGCGGTCGATGCGCTCGTGCCGCCCGTCATCAAAGGCACCATCAAGAGCGGATCGTCGGATGTCTACGTCAATGGACGTATGGCGGCTCGTGCTGCGTCGCCCGGCGATTTGGACACGGTCGCATGCAGTGATCACTCGGGACCCCAGATGATCGCGCAGGGGTCCGACAGCGTGTACATCAATGGTCAACCGGCCGCGCGTGTGAAAGACAAAACGACGTGCGGCGGCGCGATTGCGGAAGGCTCCGCGAACGTCTTCACGGGCGGCGGGACGAAGACGGTGCGGGACATCAAGGACGAGCGGCCATGGTGGGTCAACGCGCTCGGGTTTGCCATCGGAGTCGGGCTGATGTTGTGCGGGCGTGGGAAGCCGAACTTATCAGCGCTGAAGGGCGCGTTGCCGTGTCTGATGGTGAACATCGGTGCGAGCTTCCTTGGCGGCATGATCGGCCACGAGATCCGCACGCTGCTCGGGCATCCGGTGAACGTGATCACGGGCGGCAAGATTCTCGATGGCGAAGTCGATACGGATTTCGAACTGCCTGGGCCGTTGCCGATCGTCTGGCGGCGTTTTTACAGCAGCCACGATGGGCGGACCGACGGCTTGTTTGGGCAAGGCTGGAGCGTACCGTATAGCGTCGAGCTAAGGATCGCGCGTAACGCGGCTGGCGTGATCGAAAGCTTGACGTACACCGACGAGCAGGGGCGCGAGATCGTTTTTCCCCCTGTGGCCGCAGGGCACAGTCATTACAGCGTGCCGGAGGGCATGTACCTGATTTGTACGGATGGTGGGCACTATATCGTCGAGACGGTTGATGGTTTGTACCGTGACTTTGGCACTGCCCGCGCTGGTGCTGGTGAGCCGCACGATGGCGAGCTGCACGACGGTGAGTCGCGTGAGACGCTGAAGCTGTTGCGCTTGGAAGATCGCAACAGCAATTGGCTCGCGCTGCACTACGAAGCGATTGAGGGGGCTCAGCGTCTGGCGAGGCTGACCGACAGCTGCGGACGCGTGCTGCGCCTGGACTACGCCGACGGCTTGGCGCAGCGTGTTGCCGCGGTACGCCTGGCGCGCGGCGTGGAGGGCGAGCCGGAGGAGGTACTGATCCGGTACGACTATACGGAGCAAGGGCAACTGGCGAACGTGACGGATCGCACCGGCCATCTCGTCAGGCACTTCACGTACGAGAACGGCTTGATGACCGGTCAGACATTGCCGGGCGGCCTGAAGTGCTTCTATGCCTGGCAAGGTGAAGGTGCAACGGCGCGCGTCGTGCGCCACTGGACCGACGATGGCGAGTCGTACGTGTTCGAGGCGAATGTCGAGGAGCGATCGACGGTGGTGACCGATCAGCTCGGCCGCATGACACGCTGGGAATGGAATGCCGACCGCCAGCCGACGGCGTACACGGATGCAGAGGGACACGTCTGGCGGCTCGAATGGAACGAACTGCGCCAACTGGTTCGCGCGATCGATCCGACGGGTGCGCAAACGCAGTTCGAATACGACGAGCTGGGGCGTCAGATCGCGAGAACGAATGCGCTGGGCCAGACGGAAAGAACGGACTGGAATGCGTTCTTCGACGTGCCGGTGGCGGAGATCGACGCGGCCAATCATCGGCGCGTGTATCGGTATGACGAGCGCGGCAATGTGACGGTCGCCATCGATCCGGGCGGATTCAGGACGCAGTACTACTACGATGAGCCGGGCCTCGTGCACACGATTTGCGATGCACGAGGCGGCTATAAGCGGCTCGAGTGGAATCGGCGTGCACAGTTGAGCGCCTACACCGACTGCTCGGGCAAGACGACGCGTTTCGCGTACGACGGCAGAGGGGTGCTCACGCGAGTCACGGATGCGCTGGGGCAAGAGACCGTCTACACGTCGGATGCGTTGGGACGGATTATGGAGATCATCGCGGCGGACGGCAGCCGGCAGGGGTTTCGCTACGATGTGGCGGGCCGGCTGATCGAGATCGTTGACGCCAATGCGCGCAGCACGCGCTACGAGCGCAATGCGCGCGGACTGCTCGTGAGTCGAGCCGACGCCGCGGGGCGTGTAGTGCGATTCGGCTATGACGCGGCGCACCGGCTCGCCACGTTGACGAATGAAAACCGCGAAACGTACCGGTTCAAGTACAACGGTATTGACCGGCTGATCGAGGAGATCGGTCTCGATTGTGTGAGCAAGGCGTATGAATACGACGCGCGAGGGCTGGGCATTCGCACCACGGATGCGGCGAGCACGCGCGCAGCGCTGACTACAGCCTATACGCGGGATGCAGTGGGGCGGGTCACGGCCAAAGAGGCGGGCGATCTGCTGTGTGCCTACACGTACGGCAAGACTGGACTGCTGGCAAAGGCTGAGCAATTTACCCGCTATGGCGCACAGCCTGCGCTGCAAAATCGCGTGGTGTTCACGTATGGGCCGCGCGGTGAAGTGCTGACCGAAAGCAGCGCGACCGGACACCTCGAACATCGCTACGATGAGTTGAGCAACCGCATCGCGACGGAGTTGCCCGACGGGCGCACGATCAACTGGCTCTACTACGGCTCGGGTCATCTGCATCAAATCAATCTCGATGGGATGGTGGTGACCGACATCGAGCGTGATGACTTGCATCGCGAAGTGCTGCGCACGCAGGGCCGGCTGAGCAGTCGGTTCGGCTATGACGTGCTGGGGCGGCGTACGCGTCATGAAGCGTTGGGCGGCATGCAGGCGGCGGGGGAACCGGAGGCGTTCACGCTGGCCAAGGCGTGGCAGTACGACCCGAGCGGCGAGTTGATCGGCAAGCGCCACTCGCTACATGGGCGCACCGATTACCGCTATGACACGACGGGCCGCATCGAGAGCATGAGCGGTACGGGGATGACGTCGGAAGTGTTTCGCTGGGATGCGGCAGCGAACCTGGTGTCGGGCGAGCATCGAGGCGGCTATGTGGAGTACAACCGCTTGCGGATGTATGAGGACAAGCGCTTCGAGTATGACGTCTACGGCCGGTTGTCGAAGAAGCTGAGCGGGCCGTTCAAGCAGCAGGCGTTCGAATACGACACGGCGCATCGGTTGACGCGGGTCACGACGCTGCAAGGGAATGGACAGGGGACGATCGCGTTCGAGTACGACGCGCTGGGGCGGCGGATTCGGAAGTCCAATGGCTACCAGAGCACGGAGTTTCTGTGGGACGGCATGCGATTACTGCAGGAGCGTTACGGCGCCGATGAGGTGACGTATCTATACGAGCCGGACAGCTACGTGCCACTGGCACGGATCGACACGCGGCCGGCCGAAGCAGCGAACGATGCGCGGCGAGAGGCAACCGAAGAGGCGCAGCAAGGCAACGTCTACTATTTCCAGAACGACGTGTCGGGGCTGCCGGAGGAACTGACGGATACGCAAGGGCGAATCGTGTGGCAGGCACGCTATCGGGTGTGGGGCAATGCGCTGCAGGAGGAATGGACGCTGCCCAAGCCTGAGGAACCGGTGGCTGAGTGGGGCAAGCTCCTGCCGGCGCCCAAGCCAATGGGGCCGATGCCGCCGCCGCAGAACCTGCGGTTTCAGGGGCAGTATCTGGATCGCGAGACGGGGCTGCATTACAACACGTTTCGGTTTTATGATCCGGACATCGGAAGGTTCATCACGCATGATCCGATTGGGCTTTGGGGTGGGGAGAACCTCTATCAGTACTCGCCCAATCCCCTTACGTGGATAGATCCGTGGGGATGGGCGTGCATCAAGAATAAAGAAGATGGCATGGCCCGCGAGGCCAGAGCCAAGGATGTTCTTGAACGGAGATACGGAAAGGAAAACGTTATTAGTGAGAGGTATCTTAGAGACGCAAGCGGGAAGTCTGTTAAGGATCCGTTGACAGGAGAGAGGCGTCGCATTGACTTCGTGGTTAAAGGTCAAGATGGAGTTTGGCGTCCGGTGGAGATAACTAGTCAGACGGCTCCTAAATTTGATCAATTGTCCAAGGAGCTTAGGATTCGCGAAATGGGTGGGACGTTTGCGAGAGACCCCAATACTGGAAATTTGGTTCCGGTTGACGGTATTTCAAGACTTATAAGGGTTAGATGATGGGTAAGGTGGATCTCAGTTTGCATAATATCCCCGTGCTCTTGTCGGCGAACAAGAGTGACGTATACCGTGATCAGATCATTCGAGTCTCAACTGTTCTTTTAAAATTTTTTAAAGAGCATGATTTGTTGATTGATGCTGAGCCGTTCGACTCTGATGGTAATGTGAAAGAGGATTTTGTTCTAAGGATGTCTAATGTCACTGGAGATGGGTTGGAGTTATTTAGGAAGGTTGTTCCAGGGTGGTCGGCATATATCGATAAGGGTGGTGAAATAGAAAATATTTCTCGCCTTGAGAAAGGGTTGCAAAAAATTAGAGAAGGAGGAAAGTGAGGATTCGCACCTTTGAGTGTTCTGGTCTGGCCGACCAATGGGTTTCTCTGATTCCAAAGCGATGAGATATTTCCTGCTTCGCCACGAATACCCGGACAGCGGTTATGTTGATGGTGATGTGGCGTTTACTCCGCCGCTGGCCGGCTACTACCAGGTAGGGGCGCCGCTCGACGTCGCTGGACGAATCATTTCAGTGACGATGGATAAGGCCGTCCGGAAGCTGAAGGCGGATTTTTTCTCACTACCTCAGGAGCTTTTTTTGCGTCGGAGGCATTGGGGACGCTACTAAAGTACTATCAGAGCGATCTGCAGACAACTCCGGCAGAGACACGCTACTTAAGTGGCAAGAGCACCGAGAAACGGTACGTTCTAGTGCATATGGATCGGCGCCTCCCGTGCTTTGACTATCGGCGATCGGAATATGCCGGCAAACTGCTCGCTCTGCAGCGACTAGAGCGTGGTGAGAGTCCAGACAACTTCTTGGTCAAAGGCGTTCAATCTATAGCTATTGATGAGGAATGCGCGGAGAAGGCCAACCTCTTTTTTCTTCGGAACGTTGTGCTCATTGATCCAATAGTTTCGGAGACGCTTGAAAGCGCTATGCGAGATAAAAAATTGAACGTGCAGCTAGAAGCCATAGCAGCATAAATTCATGGTGAAGGGAGTTCGACTGCGTTTCATGCAAGACCGCTCGCGAATCATATATGAGGCCTGTATTGCAACACCTTTCGATATTGAAATTCGAATATCAATTGCAGGGGGCAAGATACAGTCAGCGCCCAAGCGGTTGGGGGCATGCCGTTGCCGCAGACCCTGCGGTTTCAGGGGTAGTATCTGGATCGAGAGACGGGCCATGCCTACTGCTCAGAATCGGCGTCCCTCAAAGACCGTATATGGACGCACCGGAATTTGACTTAGCAAGATCATGGACAACAAAAACTACATCAAATGGCTACGTAGCCGAGTCGGAAATGAACTGATTCTTAGTCCCTCAGTGGCCGCAGTGATTCATGACGGAAACGGACGACTCCTCCTGCAAGAGAAGGCATCCGGTGAGCCTTGGAGCCTCCCCGCTGGCGGGATTGAGCTTGGTGAGACACCAGAAGAAGCGGTCGCTCGGGAGGTGATGGAGGAAACCGGCTACCAGGTTAGCGCGAGCAGCGTGCTTGGCGTGTTTGGCGGCAGTTCCTTTCGCTACAGGTACCCCAACGGAGATCAGGTCGAATACGTGGTGACATTGTTCGCCTGCAAGATCGAGGGCGGAACGGGGGTGCCTACTGATGCGGAGACGAAATCGCTCAGGTATTTCTACCGGCACGAGATGCCAGCGCTCGCGCTGCCGTATCCGCTCGACATCCTCTTCGGGAAGTATTGATGCCTCGGTGCGATGCATCACAAGGTGGCATTGTTGATTGATCGCTTACCGAGGGGGCTGGGGCGGAGTGGGGCGAGTTATCGCCGGCGCTGAAGCCGACGGGTTCTATGCCGCTGCTACCGTAGAACCTAAGCAATCGTGGCGCCACCACCCTTCACCGCACAGCCGACGGCAGATATCCGAACCGCGCCCGGAAGCGTTCGGCAAAGCGCGCACTCGACTTATACCCACAGGCTTGCGCGATGTACGGCATATTCCACGACGTGGTCTGCACGAGCATCATCGCGTGATGCATGCGGACATCGATCAGCAGATCCTCGAAGCGCAAGCGTTCGTTTGCAAGGCGTCGGCGGAGCGTCGCTTCGCTCATTGCCAGTGCGGGCCCGGCTTTCTGCGCCGTCCAGTGCTGTTCCGGTGCTTCGGCGATCAGGGTGCGCAAGCGCACGGAAATGTCGTGCAGCCCCGTTTGTCCGAAGAAGTGATGACCACGTTCCGCAAGCGCCGCGAGAAGGTCCATTAGCCGATACTGGAGCCGTTCGTCGCTTACGCGCTGAACATCGATGCTGTCGAGAACGAGCCGCAGCGTCGACGCAAGGTCCTCGTCCAGCGGTATCACCCGGAAAGGACCGGGACGAAATTCGTCCACCGGAGCAGACGGACGGCTACGGCGAAACGTGTCCAGCAGCGCTGTTGGGACTGTCAGGACAACGGAACGAAAGCGCTGCTCGTTGCCACCCGGTGTCTTCAGGACATCGGCACACGTGTTGGGTTCGACGAGCAAGAGCGACGAAGATGCGTCAACCGATATCCGGTTGACGCCATCATCAAGATCGAGCTGGCCCGCTGCAATGAGCACCACCGTCGCCTCATGGAACTGGAAGCGCGGCATGTACCGTGACTGCTCCAGACAGGGCTGCGCCAAGCTGCACAGACCGCGTCTCAGCAGCGGTGCACCGGAACGCAGTTGCCAATGCGTGCGGCAGTCGGTGTCCTCGCGCCCGGATTCCGCCGCGGCGGCTTGCAGTGAAACCATGCTCCAGTCCCGTGGGCTTGCCGTTCAGTCGAGCGAAATCGCGGGATTGAGGCTATAGCGCCCAGTCAGGCAGGCTTGCCCGAGCACCTGGGCCGACTCAAGCGCCGCGCGTACATTCGCACCGCTCAGCGGACCCGTGACTTCGAGCGTCGGTGTGGCGAGTGCATATACCGTGAAGACGTAGCGGTGCACCAGCGCATCGTTCCACGGCGGGCACGGACCGTCGTAGCCGTAGTAGTCCCCTTTCATCTGTTCGTCGCTCGCGAACCAGCCGGTGTAGTCATTCATGGCGTGCCGCAATCCACCGGGAGCAACCGGGCCAGATTTGCCGCGCGGCATCACCCCGTTCGAATGCGAACCGGCCGGAATTTCCGAGGTGTTAGCGGGAATGTCGAGCAGCAGCCAGTGGAAAAAGTCGACCCGCGGCAGCGTGGCCGGCACTTCTCGTCCGACTTGGTTCACGTCGTCGCCACGGCTCGGCACATCGGGATCGTGGCAGACCACGACGAACGACTGCGCGCCTTCGGGCACGTCGCTCCAAGCGAGATGCGGATTTCGGTTCGACGACAGCGCAACGCGCGAGGTCGCATCTGGCACGGCAAACGCGAATTCGCCAGGGATCGTCTGGCCGTTCTGGAAGCTTTGGCTGGTGAGTTGCATGTGATTCTCGTCCTGCGAGTGGATGAAGGATTCGGTTGCGCACCTGTGTACGCGTTCCGGTATTGTAGGGACACAACGCACGAGAAGGTCATCAAATCCGATCAAATATTCGACTGAGCCAGTCAATTTGATTGGCGATGAGGGGTAGATAAATTCGTAAAAAGCAAAAGCCATTGAGCGTTAGATCAAGGGCATCATAAATTGGGGTTGCATCAATCAAAAAAAGCTATGAAATCATTGGTTTGCGTCATGCATGCCTTATGGTGAAACGAGAAGCAGGTGCCGAGCAGGCACACCCGATACCAATCTAACGTATTATGATAGGAATCGACATAGCACGATACGATGAGCCGTGCCAAGGTGCCGCAAATAAACGGGGAAGGAGATGGCTGAAAAACTGTACAAGGTGTACGTGCAAACGCTGGATCGCCCGCACGTTTTGGAAATGATTGTCTCGGCAGACGGGAAGGAGTTGGCGGCGAACAAAGCGCTGAGCCATGTCAAAGAGGCGAACCCGACGAAAGGCCGTTCTCTCGAAGAGTCGCAAAAGAACTCGGTTGTAATTGCGGTCAAAGCTGCCGGAAAGAGTGGTTGCATTGTAACTAACAAAATACCTGTTCTTGCGTTTGAGGAAATCGCTAAGTCCGTCAAGAAGAGGGGAAAAAATGAAGGGTGAGATTTATTTAGTGGATGTCGCTCTATTTGGTCGGTTGGCAGCGGGGAATAGCTTACTACCTTAATTTTTAGTTTGTGCCTGCGCATCGAGATTGCTTCGCGACATTTTCTTGCGAGATTTTTTATGTTAAGCGCTATCAGTCTTCCAATTCTCGCAAGCTTCGCAGAGCGCCACTGGCGCTGTCACGCAGAAAGTGCGGCGCATCAAAATTAACTGCGCTGGTAACAGTGACGATAAATGAAGGATTTGTAGCATAAGCATACGAAAATAAACCCGCAGACTGGGATGTGGTCTTGGCAATAAGGAAAACTGAAATGCAATAACGATTGCTCAATTGTTGCCCGGTGCTAGGCGTAGACGCATGAAAGTTCCGGTTAAGGAAAAAGGTCGATGTGTCCCGGCTACCGGGGCGAACTTGACGCCCCAGCGCAAAGATGTAAGCGGACTATCTAAGGAAGTTGTCGTAATCGGCGCGGACCCCGTTCGGAACGCTTGCAGGATCGATAAAGCCAAGCGCCGCTTTGAACCGTGTGCGACAAGCGGTGACGCTGCCTACACGTCGACCAAGCACGTTGCCATTCGATGTGGCGAGTCGAATCATTGTCGCGATTTCACGCGGCGAAAACGCCCGAATCATGCTTTGATAGTTGCTTTCGGCAGCCCAGCACACCCCGTATCCGTTGCCGATATAGCAGCATACAATCGTCTCAACAAATTGCTCCTGTGCAGTCTCCGGCACTGCACCCTGCTGCGATAGCTCGTGAAGTCGTTCGGCAAACGGAGGTTCGTTGTAGAAGTTGTTCATGCCGTTATGAACATTCCACAGCCGGTCGATCGCCTTGACAAAGACCGTGTGCTGCTCAGATTCGTTCAGCAGCGTTAGTAGGCCAAGCTTCTCGAAGAACTGCAGCGACGCAGTGTGTCGGGGTTCGTCACCTTTCGCGGCATACTCACTGTGACGATTGATTAAATCCGACCGCACGGCAGCAGTGAAACCTGCTTTGAGCGCATTACAGACGTCGAGCGAATTGAGACGAGGAGGTTCCGGAGTGTTCGGGTCGCAGTAGATACCGTGTGCCATGCCAACAAGCATCTGCCGCTGCGCGTCGTGCGTTGCGCTCAGGCGTTCGACCCAAACAGTAAGCTGCGTTCCGTTGAAGCGAGCGCCCTTGACTGCAGAAATGAATGCGCTAATGTCCACGCCCTTTGGTGACGAGGCGTCAGCCAGCGCATACCGTACACACCGATTAAGGAATGTCGTAAATTCACGATCGTTTACCGTACCGAGCGTCGGGTGGGCAGCCGAAAAGTTGTTCCTCACGTCCCTGCACTGGTCAAGGAAAAAGAATCCGTCTTCGTCGACCAAGTTCAACTTCAAGCATAGCTCCAATAGCTTGCTATCTTGGAGTTCAAGCAAATGCTTTTCTTCGAAGTCGCTCTGGACAATCTGCGCGACGATAGGGAGACCGAAATTCCGAACCTTCGCTCGAAGCTGAAGAATGGCGGCATTCCATATATAGTTCATTGCCCCGTCGAACAGCCCGGTACTGACTGCAACGCACATTCTCGCAACCAGTTCTCCACGTAACGGGGCGGGAATTTCTTTTAATTCTCGGGGTAAATCCCTCCATGCATAGCTGATTTCCTCATCGCTGGCCAACACCGTTCGTGGAATGCCTAGCGCGGTCGTGAGCGCGGACAATCCGGGTAGAATCGTATCGGGGAGCGCCGGCAACAGAGGTGCTGGCGGTTGAGGGACTAGTGCTGTCATATTCTGGTCTCCTATGACGTTCCGTCAGGGTTTTGATGATTATTCCACAGTATGGCACCAAAATCACAACGTTCCTCTTGACCAGCCCCTGTTGATAGAGGTAGCCAAAACGTATGTCGGACGCAACGGCTTCGAGGAGTGGGGAAATTCCTTAAATTTGCCGCTTGTTGGGACATATGCTTCCCAAAAAATCGGTATAGGTAGGCGGAGTCGGACGAAAAGCGAGAGGCAGACAAGATCAACCTTTATCGCGCTATCGGGTGATACCCGATATTCTTTGGCCGCTCCAAGTCCCCTGGTTTCAATATCACACGTATGGCTCACCAACTACAAAAACAAGGAGCCGATATAGAAAACAACCATACACACAGCAAAATCGGGGCTGCGGCCTCGCCATTCAAGAAACAGGCTGGGCAATTCGGCTATGACGGCAACCAGGGGGGCGAGACAGGTGTGTTGACTTTTTGTCGGGTTGCGAAGCAGCAGCCAGCGGGCCTTCCTGCATGAACCGGTTCGCTTGGTCCGCACGTATCCGGTCGACGAATTCCCGGCAGTATTTGGCGATCACATCGAACAGATCGTAGACGATGCGGACATTGGGACAATGCGCCTATATCTCCAGATCGAAGGCCGTGTTCATGTCCGTCGTGGTTGCCTCGATGCGTGCGCAGCGGTGCTAACCCAGTTCGTCGAAGAAGGGGCGCACTGCCTCACGGCTGCGGCCTTCGCCGATCCACTGCACGTGGCGTGTGTTGGCGATCACCGTTGTATAGCAATGGCCCTTGTACGGAGAAAACTCTGCCACTATCAAATGGCGCGGTTCAGGCATCGGCAAGGCATCCGGCTGCTGGCAAACGTGAGCAATCGGCAGCTTATCGCACCTGCGCCCGACGAAGCGCGCGGAGATCGGCGCGTGGCGTTCCTGCCAGCGCGCTCGCTCCATGCGCGGGCCGCAGGCGGCGCACCGAACTCGCCGCAAACGCAAGCGCAGCCATACTGCATTCCCCAGCATCGACAAATCGCGGATCGTACGCCAGCCTTGGTCGTGTACGCCCTCGCTGTTTGAACCGCAGCCCGAGCACCGCGCTGGCTGCGCCTCGTCGGGCAACGACGTGATGTGTGTCGCGCCGCGCTCGCGTTCAACTTTGAAGGCAGTAAGGCCTTCCCAGAAAAGGTTCTGTCACTGCGTCCCTTTTGGGCCTGTCTTCCCGTGAATCCGCGAAGAACCAAAAAAAACCGCGACAACTCGTTGTCGCGGGGCGCTTGTCGATATCGACGGCGCTAAGCCGTCACACCAGCCTTATTCGGTGGCCAACACACTCTGGGCCGTAGCACTCTCTTCAACGCAACGCCGATGCTCGTTCGACAGCTTGCGCATGTACGGCAGCAACAGCAACGACACGACGGCGCCGGCCGTAGCGAGCCAGCCAAGCTCAGCAAACAGCTTCGTATAAAGCGGCAGCGATTCCACCGCGCTGAGATTGCCCGACGGCAATTGCGCAAGATTCGCTACAACGCTGCCCAAATACTGCGACACACCCGTAGCGACAAAATACGCCCCCATCATGAAACCGCCCATGCGAGCCGGAATATAGCGAGCCACCATCGCCAGGCCAAGACCGCTCACGAGCAATTCACCTAGCGAGTTCAAGCCATAACCGCCCACCATGAACCATGACGACACACGGCCATCCACGGCATAGCGCCCACCCACCGCATAGATAAAGAACCCGACCGCCACCGCAACGAAACCCAACGCGAACTTCGCAGCCACGCTGAGGTCGCCTCTACCGCGCGCGAGCCGCGTGTAGAGAAATGCGAGCACCGGGCTCAGCATCATGATCCAGATCGGATTGAGTGCTTGAAACTGAGCCGCACTCCACGTGAACAGTTGGACACCGAACAGCGAGAACACCGGATCGACATTGCGCAGCGCGAACAATGTCAGCGACGTCGACTGCTGCTGATAGAAGATGAAGAACAGGATCGATTGCGCGACGAGCACGAGCGCGGCGATGAGGCCTGCGCGCTCCGACCGGTCGCACTTCGCGAGCATGTAGCCGAAAATGACGAGGATCGCGACCGCGGCGGCGTAGACGCACGCAACCGCAAGCGCCTTGTGACCCAGAATGAACATCGTCGCAAGCCCCAATACGGCACCGCCTGCGATCACGGCGACCACGCGCGACCAAACGATCGGCTCGTTGTCGGGGGGCGTACCCACATGCATCAGCGAGCGATAGCGCAAGAGGAAGTTGAGCACGCCGAGCATCATGCCCGCGGCGCACACGGCGAATGCGGTGTGCCAGCCCCAGTGATCCTTGATCCAAGGCGTCGCGAGCATCGAGATCGTCGAGCCGATGTTGACGGCCATGTAGTAGATCGTGAAGGCGCTATCGATGCGGGCATCGTCGCCCTCATAGATGCGGCGCACGAGGTTGGCCGAGTTGGCCTTGAACAGCCCGTTGCCGACGACGATCACGCCGAGCGCCACGTACATGAACGAAAGGCTGTCGTTAGGCAGTGCGAGCATGGCATAGCCGATCGAGAGCACGATCGCACCGAACAGCATCGTGCGACGTGAGCCCAACACCTTGTCGCCGATCCAGCCGCCGACCGAGGGCGCTGTGTAGACGAGCGCGGTAAAGGCGCCCCACGTCAGGTTGGCGCGCGCGTCGCTGAATCCGACACGCTCGACCATGAACAGCACGAGCAGCGCCGCCATGCCGTAATAGCCGAACCGCTCCCACATTTCGATCAAAAAGATCGTGGTGAACGATCTTCGTTGCGACGATACCGATGTGTTCATCTAGTACTTCTCCCAATTGTTGAAAGACTGCCGCCGGGCGTTGTGCGCGCGGCTGAGCAGGCCGAACAACGACGTTGGCGCGGGTAGCGCGCATGATACGCGTGAAGAACCGGGCCACTGTCACCAATCGCATGCATGACAGAGACACAAAAATAATGCCGCGCGCGATTTTCTCCGCTAGAAAACCAGGCGTCACTCAGGGGATGCCCCAGGGTCCAGAAAATTGCTTTAAATGGTTGTGAACGAATGATTTTATGGTTTTCACGCGAAGTGAATATATCTTTTATAAGTTGATCTGGCGCTTTAATAGAAATCGATCGTGACGATACCACTACGTCTACCCGTGTCGGAGCGTGAAATCGAATCACCACGTGGCATTCGGCGCCAGCCGACCATAAAGTTCGGGGAACCAAGTAATCACGAGGTGACGATCGAAAAACGGCCTACTGGGCTAGCCCGAAACACTCGTCCAATCACATGCGCCGCATCGATCCCGACAAGCGTTTCAGTGCGTCCGAGGGCATTAAATCCCCTCCCATTCTTGCTAGCTGCACACAAAAATAGGCTCGTGTTTTGATGCGGCATGCAATTTACCGGTTGCATCGTCGTCACAATCCATTCGCCATTCCTAAACCCATGAAAGCCACCCACATTCTTGCGGCGGCGCTGACGGCGCTCGCCTGTGCCTGCACCGTTCCCGCCCTGGCCGTCGACATTCCCTCCAACGTCAGTCTCGCGCCCGTTCAGGAATTGACTCGGCAGGTGCCGGGCGAAGTCGAATCGCTCGACCCCGCGCATATCGAATCGTGGACCGGCAATACGATTGGGCTCGACCTGTTCGAAGGGCTGACGCGCATCGATGCGACCGGCAGGATCGTGCCTGGCGTTGCGCAGTCATGGACGCGTACGGCACCCGATACCTGGGTCTTCAAGCTGCGCGGCGATTCCAAGTGGAGCAACGGGCAGCCTGTGACGGCGGCTGATTTCGTCTATGCGTGGCAGCGCGTCGTCGATCCGAAAACGGGCTCGAAATATACCGTGCTCGTCGAATTCGTCAAGAACGGCAAGGCGATCGTGGCCGGCAAGCTTCCGCCTTCCAGCCTTGGCGTACGCGCGATCGACGCGCGCACGCTCGAAGTGAAGACAGAGGTGGCCGCTGCATTCTTTCCCGAGCTCGCCGCAATGGCGACGATGGCGCCCGTCAACAAGGACGCGGTCGTCAAGGGCGGCGACGAGTGGACCCGCCCGCACAAGCTCGTCAGCAACGGGGCCTTCACGCTGGCTGACTGGCAGCCGAACAACCATGTCGTGCTGGTCAAGAACGGCGACTATTGGAATGCACGAAGCGTCGCGATTTCACGGGTGACTTACATACCGATCGAGGACGACGAAACGGCCATGCGCATGTATCAGGCCGGTCAGTTCGACTACACGTACCAGATTCCGTCGGGCATCTACAACCTCGTTGCGAGGCAGTTCGGCGGCGAGCTGCGCACGGGGCTGCAAATCGCGACCTACTATTACAGCTTGAACAACGATGATCCCCTGTTCAAAGATCGACGTGTCCGCCAGGCGCTGTCGATGGTGCTGGATCGCGACTTGCTGACCTCGAAGTTGCTGCAGTCGGGCGAGCTGCCGATGTACGGCCTGATCTCGAAGGGCACCAAAGGGGCGGCGCCGTTCGTGCCGGAATGGGCAAGCTGGCCGATGGGCAAGCGTGTCGAATACGCACGCAATCTGATGAAGGAGGCCGGCTATTCCGACGCCAAGCCGCTTACGTTCACGCTGACCTACAACACGAACGACCTGCACAAGAAGGTGGCGCTGTTCGCGGTTTCCGAATGGCACACGAAGCTCGGCGTGAACGTGAAGCTCGAGAACGTCGAATACAAAGTGCTGCTCAAGGAGCGACACGAAGGCAAGGTACAGGCCTCGCGCGACGGCTGGTTCGTCGACTTCAACGACGCGATGTCGTACTTCGATCTGCTGCGTTGCGGCGGCATCCAGAACGATCAGCACTACTGCAACCCGAAAGTGGATGCGCTGATGGGTGAAGCCAATCGCCAGCTCGACGACGGCAAGCGCGCCGCGCTGCTGACGCAGGCCCACGAGCTCGCGATGCGCGACTACCCGATGATCCCGCTCTTCCAGTATTCGGCGGACCGGCTGGTCAAGCCGTACGTTGGCGGCTATACGCTGACCAACTACGTCGATCAGCGCGCGTCGCAAGACATGTACATCATCAAGCACTGAGCGCGAGGACGCGATGCTGGCTTATACGCTACGGCGCACATTGTGGGCAATCCCCACGATCGTCGGCGTCATCACCGTCTGCTATCTGCTGCTGCATCTGACACCAGGTGGCCCGTTCGATTCGGAGAAGCAGCTATCCGCTGCGGCACTCGCCAATCTCGATGCGAAGTATCACTTGAATGCACCGCTCTGGCGCCAGTACCTGCTGTACCTGTGGGCGCTGCTGCACGGCGATCTCGGGGCGTCCTATCGCTACGTCGACTGGACCGTCAACGATCTCGTCGCCAAGGCGCTGCCTGTGAGCCTCGGCGTGGGCGGCGTGTCGGTGCCGATCTCACTCGTGCTGGGCGTGTTGCTCGGTGTGGTCGCAGCGGTCCGGCGCGACAGCATCGTGGACCGCTTCGTCATGCTGCTCGGCAACGTCGGCAATGTCGTGCCGCCGTTCGTGCTGGGGCCCGTGCTCGTGTGGGTGTTCGCGATTCTGCTCAAGGCGGGCAATGGCCACGGCTGGCTGCCCGCCGGCGGTTGGGGCGAGGGCGGCTGGCGCTATCGCGTGCTGCCCATCGCGTTGCTCGTCATCATCAACGTCTCGACGATCGGGCGCGTGATGCGCGCCAGCATGATCGAAGTGCTCTCGAGCAACTTCATTCGTACGGCACGCGCCAAGGGCCTGCCGGGGCATGTGATCGTGGTGCGCCACGCGTTGAAGCCCGCGCTGATGCCGGTCGTGTCGTTGCTAGGCACGATCGCGATCTCGTCGGTCACCTCCGCGATCGTCACCGAATCGGTGTTCTCGCTGCCGGGCCTCGGGCAGCTAGTCGTCAACGGCGCGATCAACCGCGATTACACGCTTGTGCTGGGCCTCGTCGTGCTCACGACGGTCGTCGCCGTTTTGTTCAACCTGCTCGTCGACCTCGCCTACGCGTTGCTCGACCCACGCATCCGTTACTGATCATGAGTCAGCCTACTTCCAACCTATTCGATGCGCAATCTGGCGCAGAGAGCGTGCCGCGTGCGCGCAGTCCGCTCGCGCTCGCTATGCGGCGCTTCATGCGCAACGGTGCCGCGCTGGTGAGTCTTGCCGTCCTCGTGTTGATCGTGCTCGCGTGTTATGTCGGGCCGCTGCTGCTCGGGCACGATCCGAGCGAAAGCGACTGGTCGGCGATCAGCGTTGCGCCCACCTTGCTGGGCGGACACTGGTTCGGTACCGACGAACTTGGCCGAGATCTGCTCGTGCGCACGCTCGTCGGCGGACGCGTGTCGCTGCAGGTCGGCTTGCTCGGTACGCTCGTCGCGGGTGTGATCGGCGTGGCCTATGGCGCCTGTGCCGGTTACTTCGGAGGACGGACCGACTCGGTGATGATGCGTATCGTCGACATGATGTACGCGATTCCGTACATGCTGATCGCGATCCTCATGATGACGCTGTTCGGTCGCGCGTTCTATCTGGTGGTGCTGACGATCAGCGCGTTCTCGTGGCTCGACATGGCACGTGTCGTACGCGGGCAAACGTTGTCGCTGCGCACGCGCGAGTTCGTCGATGCGGCCAAGGCGATCGGCGTCGCGCCGTCGTCGATCGTCGTGCGCCATATCGTGCCGAACCTGGTGGGCGTCGTCGTCGTGTATGCGACGGTCATGGTGCCCGGCATCGTCTTGACGGAATCCGTGCTGTCGTTCCTGGGCCTCGGCGTGCAGGAGCCGATGACGAGCTGGGGTGTGCTGATCGAAGACGGTGCGCAAAAGCTCGAGGCGATGCCGTGGCTGCTGCTGTGTCCCGCCCTGATGCTGTGCGTGACGCTGTATTGCGTGAACTTCGTCGGCGATGGCTTGCGCGACGCACTCGATCCGAAGGACCGCTGACATGGCTCTACTCGAAGTCGAACAGTTGAGCGTGCGCTTTACGCGCCGCGATGGGCCGCCCGTGCAGGCGGTCGACGATGTGTCTTTCGCGCTCGAGGCGGGCCGTACGCTCGGCATCGTCGGCGAGTCGGGCTCGGGCAAGAGCCAGACGGTGCTTGCGCTGCTCGGGCTGCTCGCGTCGAATGCCACAGTCGGCGGCAAGGCTCGCTACGAGGGACAAGACTTGCTCGTGATGCATCGGCGCGCGCTGAACACCTTGCGCGGCAACCGCATCGCCATCGTCTTTCAGGATCCGATGACCTCGCTCAATCCGTTCCTCACGATCGAACGACAAATGACCGAGCCGTTGCAACTGCATCGCAAGATGTCGCGGCGCGAGGCACGCAAGCGCGCGATCGAAGCGCTCGAACGCGTGCACATTCCCGACGCCGCGCGCCGCATCGGCATGTATCCGCATGAGTTCTCGGGCGGCATGCGTCAGCGCGTGACGATCGCCATGGCGCTCGTGACCGAGCCGCGCATTCTGATTGCGGACGAGCCGACGACGGCGCTCGACGTGACCGTGCAGGCGCAGATCGTCGATCTGTTGCGCGAGCTGAACCGCGAGCGCGATACGGCAATCATCCTGATCACCCATGACATGGGCGTGGTGGCGGGGCTGTGTGACGACGTGATGGTGATGTATGCGGGCCGCACGGTCGAGCAGGCGAGTGCGGCGCAGTTGTTCGCGTCTCCTACGCATCCGTACACGATCGGCCTCATGAATGCGCTGCCGCGCCTTGACGATGCCGGCGATGCGCCGCTCGTCACGATCGCGGGCAACCCGCCGATGCCTGGCGAGGCGCCAGCCGGTTGTGCGTTCGCCAAGCGTTGCCCTTATGCGCAGGATCGCTGCACCGGCACGCGTCCAACGCTTCAGGCGTGGGGCGGGCAGTCGGGCTCGCTGCGCGCTTGCCACCGCCCCGTCGCCGTTATTGCGGAGGAGATTCGTTGATGAACCCGCAGCAAGACCCTGCGCGCACCTCGCACGACAAGACGTTGCTGACGGTGCGCGATTTGAAAGTGCATTTTCCTGTGAAGCGCGACGCAGGGCCTTGGGCCGTTTGGCGGCACAAGGCGTTGCTGCGCGCGGTCGATGGTGTGAGCTTCGAGGTGCGCCGCGGCGAGACCGTCGGTCTCGTCGGCGAATCGGGCTGCGGCAAGTCCACGCTGGCCCGCGCGATCGTCGGGCTGGCGCCGGTCACGAGCGGCAGCATCCGCTGGCTGGGCATGGAAACCGTGTACGGTGCGAGCCGGCCCGCGCCAGAGATGGCACGCCTGCGTCAGCGTGTGCAGATGATCTTTCAAGACCCGCTCGCGTCGCTCGATCCGCGCATGACGATCGAGCGCATCGTGGCCGAACCGCTCGTCACGCATCGGTCCGACATGAGCCGCGACGAAGTGCGTACGCGCGTGCGCACGATGCTCGAGCGTGTGGGCTTGAATGCGCATCATCTGGCGCGCTATCCGCATGAGTTTTCGGGCGGGCAGTGCCAACGTATCGGTATCGCGCGGGCACTGATTGCGGAGCCGCAACTCGTCATCTGCGATGAGCCTGTCTCTGCACTCGATGTGTCGATTCAGGCGCAGATCGTCAATCTGCTGCGCGATTTGCAGCGCGAGCTGTCGTTGTCGATGCTGTTCGTGGCGCATGACCTGGCCGTCGTCAAGGCGATCAGCGCTCGTGTGCTCGTGATGTATCTCGGGCGGGTGATGGAGTTCGGCGAGCGGCGTGACATCTACGACGCGCCTCAGCATCCCTATACGCGGGCCTTGCTGTCGGCCGTGCCGATCCCCGACCCCTCGCTCGAGCGTGCCCGTGCACGCGTACTGCTGCACGGCGATTTGCCCTCGCCGCTCGAGCCGCCGTCCGGCTGTGTCTTTCGCACGCGCTGCCCCGAAGCGATCGAGGCATGCGCGGCGGTCGTGCCCACCCTCGAGGTGCGCGGCAACCCCATGAGCTGCGTCGCCTGCATTCGAGCAGGCGCGGGTTGACGTAAGGCACCCGCCGACGCGAGGCGTCCGCTGACGTAAGGCACGCGCTAATCCCCAGGCGCGTGCAGGCGCGCCTCCCCCCTTCGCAGTGACCGGTTCTATCGGTGCGGCTCGAGCCGCGCCGAGGGAAACGTTCGTCCGCTTCTTTCGTGCGGACGAACGCGGACGTTCGCCGCTCGGCAAGCGGCGAACGGTGTTCATTCACACCTCAAAAGCAGAGACTTCCATGCACAAAAACAACTCGTGCGCCGCGCAATCGCGGCGCTTGGCGTTGAGCCTCGGTCTTCCCGTTCTTGCAGGTACTACGTTCGTTGCACAGGCACAGGAAGCACCGCCCGCTCCACCTACGCAGTTTGTGACGACCCCCGCAACCGCGCCCACGCCGACACCCACACCGGGCCAGGTGCGCCCAGGCACCAAGCTCGCGCAGGAAGCGACGACGCCGAGCGGGGTCATCACGACCGAATCGACCCTCGCGCCGAAACCGCCCGCGCCGCGTTCGAGCCAGGCGCAAAGCAAAGGGCTCGTCGCCGATAGTCATTTGAACCTGGAGTTCCGCAATTACACCGATTACTTTCACAGCGTCGGCTCCAATCACCGGCATGCTTGGGTGCTGGGGCTGCAGGCGAACTTCGAATCGGGCTTCACGCAAGGGCCGATCGGCTTCGGTGCCGACGCGTCGTTGTTCGGCGCGTTCAAGCTCGATGGCGGCGTCGGCGCACGCAACATGGTGCACGTCGGCAAGGACGGCGGCGGCTCGAATCAACTCGCGTGGGGCTACCCGGGGCGCTACGACGTGAAGGCACGCGTCTCGGAGACGGTCCTCAAGTACGGTTTGCAGGACGTCTACAATCCGTTCCTCGAGCCGCACGACAACCGTGCGTTGCCACCGACGTTCCTCGGCGCATCGGTGTTGAGCCGCGAAGTCGAGCACCTGGCGCTGCAGGCGGGCACGTTCACGAAGGTCAATGCGCGCGGGCACACGAATCTGACTGACATGACGACGTCATATGGTGGTGTGTCGTTCAAGCGGCTCAGTTATGTGGGCGGCACGTGGGACTACTCGCCCGACGGCTCGTTGTCGCTGTACGCCGATCAAGCCGACGATGTGTGGCGCCAATACTATGGCTCGATTCAGCACAGCATCGGCCGTGTCGACTCGGTGCGGCTGACCGGCTTCGGCAACCTCTACTCCACGCACGACACGGGTTCCTCGCTGCAAGGGCCGATCGACAACAATGCGTACAGCTTGTCGCTTCAAGCACAGCACGGGCCACATGCGCTGCTCGTCGGCTACCAGAAGATTTTCGGAGATCAGTTCTTCGATTACGTCAACGAGACGGCCGGTGTCTACCTCGTGAACTCGATGGACGTCGATTACAACGCGCCGCATGAACAATCGCTGCAATTGCGCTACACGTTCGACGGCAAATATGCGGGACTGCCGGGTTTTTCGGCGATGGTGTGGGGGCAGCAGGGGTGGGGTAGCGACGGTTCGGCATTCGCCAATCGCTTCGGCCCGAATGGTCCGGCCTTCAGCTCGATCTACTTCAAGAACGGCCAGCCCGTGCACGGAAGGCATCACGAGTTCGGCTTCATTCCGTCATACGTCGTGCAGAGCGGCCGCTTCAAGAACGCGAAGGTGACGGTCATCGCGGAGTGGCACGTCGGCTCGGCCTATACGTCCGATAGCGGGAATCAGGAATACCGTGTGTTCGTGACAGTGCCGTTTAGTGTGTTCTGAAGCGGTTCCGACGCGCTCGCGGCCGGCAGGTAATGCGGCCGTGAGCGCAAGATGAAGAAATTGTGTCAGCGTGTTCAGCGTGCGTGCTGCTCGCCAGGCAATTCCGCGCCGTGTGCGCGGATGGCCGCGATCAACTCCGCAGGCGTGATTTCGTAGCGCACCTCGCGATGGATGCCTGGCTTGCGTTCGTCGACTTCGATCAGAAGAATGCTCTTGCCGTCTTCTGTCGTCTCAAGCCGTAGCGAACGCACCTCGCGGCCGCTCGCATCGTCGATTTCGGTGAGCAGGGTCATGGCCCCGGAAGAACGGGTGGTGCGCATCGAACGTATCCTCGAGTCGTGATTGAAGCGATTGTAGGGCCTACAGATTCTTACGTCTGTCGTCCGGCGCGCATAGTGCGGTAGGCCGCACCCAAAGGCAGGCGAGACGTGCGTAGACCCTTGACGTTCTGGTGAGTGTAACGCGATCTCCGGCGTCGTCCGCGGCCTTTTTAAGGTGCGCGAACAGCGCGATGCCGTCAGCCGGCGTCGCGCCTCGGGTACTCCCGTATTTCCTCACCATGCACGTGCAGCGAATGCTCAGGCGCAGTGCACCCGCTCGTTTTCGATCAAGGCCTGGGCCATTTCCCAGGCATCGCGTGCCGCGTCGACACGCCCGCTCAACTGACGGGCAAGCGTCGCGCCGTCGAGCAGGAGCGCACAGCGGCGCGCAAGCCGTTCGGCTGTTTCGGCGTCGAAGCGCTCGCCAAGGATGCGTTCTATCTGATGGACGAAGGCGTGCCGCTGGGCGGCCGAGGTGGCAAGAATTTCGTTCTCCTCGGCATGGAATTCGGCTGCGGCATGAATGAACATGCTGCCCGTGAACGCTTCGGAGTGGAACCACGTGTCGTGCCACTGGAAGATCGCATGCAGTTTCTCGAGCGCGTCGGAATGCGCCGCTGCTGCTGCTGCGAGACCCGCTGTCAACGCCGCGCCCTGTTCGTTCAGCACTTCTACGACGAGTCGACTTTTCGACGGAAAGTGCTTGTACATCGTCATTTTCGCCACGCGCGATTCGGCGATGATCCGATCGATTCCAACGGCGTGAAACCCGAATCGTGAAAATAGCCGGGTGGCGGTTTCGATCAGCGCTTTCTTTTTTTCGCTCATTTAGAGGCCCGCTTCTATGTGGAAGTTATGTGTTGTCGCGTCGAAACCCGCGTGCCGGGATATTTTCTTCGAAAAAAAAGACAGCTTTCAAAGGAAAAGTTTCGGCGGCAAGCGACTCCGGCAGCCCACGGCGCAGTCTCTCAATGCGCTGAGGCGTTCCGAAGTTTTGTAATTCAAATCGAACCGCGCCATGAAATCAAGCCCCCTGGTATTTATCTGGAGACGAACCTTCGGATATTGGCCGGGCTATGCCCTATGGATTCGATTCCAGGGGGAACCTGTCAAATGACTGACAACCGTCGAAAACGAGCTGCCGTTGTCCGTCGCGTGCCCGTTCGTTGCTCGAGGTTGCCGGGCCCGCGTGCGGTGCTAGCATCGATCCCGATGCCACTTCTCCTCTCGCGGAGCAACGATGGACACACTGTATGACATGCTCGGTGTGCATGAGGATGCCACCCAGGAGCAGATCAAGCGGGCGTATCGCAAAGCGGCGATGAAGTTTCATCCCGACCGCAATGTCGGGCGCGAGGCCGAGGCACACGCCGCGTTTCAGCAAATCAAGGACGCCTACGCGATTTTGTCAGACTTGGAGCAGCGGCGCATCTACGACGAGGTGTTCGCCGAGGAGATGGCTCGTCTCGAACGCCATCGCGAAGAGGCGCGCGCGAAGGAGGAAGCGCATTACGCGCAGATGGTCGCGCTTGCGATGCGGTTCGCCGAGCGCGACTACAACCGCGATGTCGTCTTCGGCGTATTGCTTGGGCGCGACTGCGAGCTCGAGCTTGCCGGGCGCATTGCCGACGGCGTGGCCGCATGGCGCGCGACGCACCAGGCCGAACAAGACGCGGCACGAACCGAGGCTGAGGCACAGGAGTCCGAAGTGTCAGCGAAGGATCGCAGAGCCGTCGCGCACGAAACCGACCACGAGCTTGCTGCGAGCGAAGCGCAAAACGAGTCAGCCGAAGCCGCTCCGGAAGCGGCGCCGACCCATGCGGGCTTGTTCGGCGCGTGGTGGCATGGGCTCTTCGGCTTGCGCTCCTAGACGCGAACGCCGCACCTGGCCGAGCGCGCGAAGGTGCGGCAAAGCACAAAAAAATACAAAAAATATCTCTTTTCAAAATCCTTTCGTAATGCTTGGAAATGTTTGAATAGTCGTTGTGCATCAATGGCTTGCGGTGCATTGCCGCAGTGCGGCAAAGGTGTGCAAACGAAGCGCATTTATCGCCATCTACGTAATTCTTATTAAAGAAGAGACGCTAATTGCCGAATAACCGTGGGGCGCTTGGTCGTACGCGTGACCCCGCTAGTTCAGGACGTGCCTCCCGTAGTCAACACCAATAACGGAGCTCAGGATGTTGTCTCTTAGAAACATGAAGGTCGTGACCCAGCTGTTGCTGGGTTTTGCTGTCGTCATCGCCCTGCTCGTGATGCTGGGTGGATTCTGTCTGTATGAGATCAGTGTCGAGAACGGCCACGTCACGCAGCTGCGCGATAACTGGCTGCCCGCGGTTCGTGCCAGCCTGCAGATGCAGGGCGCCTTGCGCACCATGCGTATCGGGGAATATCACGCGGGCAATGCGAGCTCGCAGGCCGAATTCGAGGCCGCCAACGCCGGCACCGAAGCCGCCATCGACACTTACCACGCCGCGGCGGCCGATTATGAAAAGCGGATGGTCGAGCCCGACGAAAAGGCCACCTACGCCGACATTCAGCAATTGATCGGCCCGTACATCGATTCCGATCGCGAGGTGCGGCAACTCGAGAAGGAGCATCGTCAGGCGGATGCATTCGCGTTGCTCGACGGCCGTGCATACCAGCTGCGCAAGGGCATCGAGCGCGACATTCAAACGTTGGTCGCGCTCGCCGAGAAGGCGGCCGTGCGCGAGGGCGAAGCCGCCGAGCGCGCCTATGCGCATGCCGTTACGCTCGTCATCGTCAGCATCATCGGTGCAGTGGTGGCCGCCTTCGCCATCGCGTTGGCGATCGCGCGAGGCTTCGGCCGGCAATTGGGCGGGGAGCCGCGCGACGCCGTGGCGCTCGCGGGTGCCATCGCAGCCGGTAATCTGCGCGATCACGTGCGCGTGAAAGTGGGTGACCGGTCGAGTCTCATGTACTCGCTCGACGCGATGGAAGAGCAGCTCAGCACCATCGTGACGGGCATCAAGCGCTCGAGCGATTCGATTTCGGTGGCCGCCTCTCAGATTGCGCAGGGCAATGCAGGCCTGGCGCAGCGCACGGAGGAGCAGGCCGCTTTCCTCGAGCAAACGGCCTCGAGCATGGCCGAGCTGACCTCAGCCGTGCGGCACAATGCCGACAGCGCCAAGCAGGCGAGCTCGCTGGCCGCAGAGGCGTCGACGTTCGCGCAGCGCGGCGGCGACGTCGTCGGGCGTGTCGTGCAGACGATGCACGCGATCTCCGATAGCTCGACGCGCATGACAGAAATCATCGGCGTTATCGAAAGCATCGCGTTTCAGACCAACATTCTCGCGTTGAATGCGGCGGTCGAAGCGGCGCGTGCCGGCGAGCAGGGACGCGGCTTCGCCGTGGTCGCGAGCGAAGTGCGCACGCTCGCGCAGCGTAGCGCCACGGCGGCCAGGGAGATCAAGCAGCTGATCGACGAGTCGGCCGAACGCGTCGATGCGGGCGCCGCGCTCGTCACGCAGGCGGGCGGGTCGATTCACGAGATCGTCGAAGCCGTGCATCGGGTGAGCGGGATCATGACCGAGATCTCGTCGGCCACCGACGCGCAGACGAGCGGCATCGAGCAAGTCAACGTCGCTGTCATGCACATGGACGAGGCGACGCAGCGCAATGCTGCGCTTGTGGAAGAAGCCTCGGCTGCGGCACAGTCGATGGCGCAGCAGGCCGAGGTGCTGCATGACGCGGTCGCCGTCTTCAAGCTCGGCGGCAGCGGCACGGCGCCCCAAGCATTGCGCGGCGCACGCGAGCCGAGCTTGCAGATGGCATAAATCGTAAGAATGGCGAAAGGAAAAGCCAGGGCCGCCGCTGTGTCGGGCGGCCCTGGTTGCCGTTAGACGAGCCCAGTCGCGTAGTAGACGGCGATCACGAAGAACACGGCGAGCGTCTTGATCATCGTCACCGCGAAGATGTCGCGGTACGACTCGCGGTGCGTGAGCCCCGTCACGGCAAGCAGCGTGATGACGGCGCCGTTGTGCGGCAGCGTGTCCATGCCGCCGCTCGCCATGGCGACGACGCGGTGCAGAACGTCCATCGGGATATGCGCGGCAGCGGCGTTCTTGATGAACGCATCGGACATGGCCGCGAGCGCGATGCTCATGCCGCCCGAGGCCGAGCCCGTGATGCCGGCCAGGGAGCTGACGGAGACGGCCGCATTCACGAGCGGGTTCGGAATGCTCTTCAACGCATCGCCGACGACGAGAAAGCCCGGCAATGCCGCCACCACACCACCGAAGCCGTACTCCGATGCCGTGTTCATCGACGCGAGCAGTGCGCCCGCGACGGCGCCCTTCGTGCCAGCGGCGAAACGTTCGCGCACGCGGCCGAACGCCGTGATGACCACCAATAGAATGCCGGCCAGCAGAGCGCCTTCGACGGACCACACGGCCACTACCGACTTGATCGTTGCCGTGACGGGCGCATGCACGCCAGGCAGCACGTCAGGGGCGACGCTGTAGGTCCCGACGCCGTACCACTGCGGGATCAGCTTCGTCAGCGCGAAGTTCGCGACGCCGACCAGCACGAGCGGCGTGATGGCCACGAGCGGATGGGGCAGCGTGGTCGTGGCGACGCGCTCGGGTTCGTTCACGAGCGACGTGCCGTAGCCTTCGCCTTTGGCGAGGGCGGCGCGGCGGCGCCACTCGAGGTACGAGAGGCCCACGATGACGATGAACACCGAGCCGATCGTGCCGAGCGCGGGCGCGGCCCAGCCCGTCGTCTTGAAGAACGCGCTCGGAATGATGTTCTGGATCTGCGGCGTGCCGGGCAGCGAATCCATCGTGAACGAGAACGCGCCGAGCGCGATGGCGCCCGGCATCAGCCGCTTCGGAATGTCGCTTTGACGATAGAGCTCGGCCGCGAACGGGTAGACCGCGAACACGACGACGAACAGCGAAACGCCGCCGTAAGTGAGCAGCGCGCAGACGGCGACGATGACGGCATTGGCCCGCGAGCGGCCGATATAGCGGATGGCGGCCGCGACGATCGCCTCGGAAAAGCCGGCCAGTTCGACGACCTTTCCGAATACGGCGCCGAGCAGGAATACGGGGAAATACAGTTTGACGAAGCCGACCATCTTTTCCATGAAGATGCCCGAGAAGACGGGCGCGACGGCCGCCGGTTCGGTCAGCAGCACCGCGCCGAGCGCGGCCACCGGTGCGAACAGGATGACGCTGTAGCCGCGATACGCGGCGAACATCAGGAATGCCAATGCGGCAAGAACGATGACAAAAGACATTGGGTCTCCGTGTTGTGTTTTTTGCTTGCAAGCCAACGCGTGCGATTGACGCAAGGGTTCGGCTTCGCAGTTTTCATGCCACGCGCATCGCAAGCCTGCTGCGGCAAGGCCCGCGGGCGATGTGCGGCGATGGCGCAGACAAAAAGTAACGCATGCGGCAGCGAATTGTCTCCGTAAAGAGACTGAATGTCGTTGCATGGTTGGAATGACTATCTTTCTAAATTGACAATAAAAGACTTTTTGCTTCATCTCCGTAGTGAGATATGCTGTCTCAATTCGTAGATTTGGGCGGAAATCCAGTGCCGAGCGGGCGCGAATCCGCGACATGAAAAAGACATACGGAGACACCTGATCGATGAAAAACGACTGGGCTGGTCTGCCTGCCGAATACGGCGTCGTTTTGCGGCGGGCATTGGATTCGTTATTCGAAGCATTCGAGAATTTCAGCGAGGGCACGCTGATCGTCGATGCCGATGCACGCATCGTCTGGATCAACGAGCGCTATGCGGCGCGCTTCGGTTTTACCGACGCGCAACAGGCGATCGGCCGCGATTGCGAGGCCGTGATCCCCAACAGCCTCATGCGCGAGGTGGTGCAGACAGGCAAGCCGATTCTGCTCGATGTGCTCGAAAACGGTCGCGAGCCGCTCGTCGTCACGCGCTTGCCGCTGAAGGACGATAGCGGCACGACGGTCGGCGCGGTCGGCTTTGCGCTGTTCGACGAGATGCAAGCGCTGACGCCGCTGTTTTCGCACTACTCGCGCGTGCAGCAGGAATTGATCGCCGCACGCCAGTCCCTCGCGCAGGCGCGCCGCGCCAAGTACACGCTGGCGAGTTTCATCGGCACGAACGCTTCTACGCTCGAAGTCAAACGCCAGGCGCGGCGGGCGGCCCGCGTCGATTCGCCGGTTCTGGTGCTCGGCGAAACGGGTACGGGCAAGGAGCTGCTCGCGCATGCGATCCACGGCACGTCGGCGCGCGCGAACGAGCCGCTCGTCACGGTCAACGTCGCGGCCATTCCCGACACACTGCTCGAAGTCGAATTCTTTGGCGCCGCACCGGGCGCTTATACGGGCATCGAGCGGCGCGGACGCGTGGGCAAGTTCGAGCTCGCGCACGGCGGCACGCTGTTTCTCGACGAAATCGGCGATATGCCGCTGCCGTTGCAAGGCAAGCTCTTGCGGGTACTGCAAGATCAGGAGTTCGAACCTCTTGGCTCGAACCGTATCGTCCGTACCGATGTGCGCATCGTCGCGGCGACCTCCGCCGATCTGCCGGCGCTCGTGGCGGCAGGCCGCTTCCGTGCAGACCTTTTCTATCGGCTCAACGTATTGACGATTCATGCGCCGCCGCTGCGCGAACGTCGCGCCGACATCGAGGCGCTGGCCTACGCGATTCTGGAAGAATTGTCCGCGCCAGGACGAGGCGGGCACGGCCGGCACCTCGAGCTGCACGACGATGCGCTGCGCATGCTTGCCGCACACGATTGGCCCGGCAACGTGCGCGAGCTGCGCAATACCCTCGAGCGCGCGGTCATGCTGTCGGACAGCGAATGCATCGACGCGCGCATGCTGGCGCCGTTCATCGGCTTCCGGTCGTTACCGGGTTCCGCGCCGTCCCCGGGCATGCAAGCCGAAGCGTCGACCGTAGGCGATGCGCACGTGCCGCACGGTGATTCGTATGCGCAGGCACTGGCCGATTTCGAACGGCGCTTTCTGGCCGATGCGATTCGCGCCGCGGGCGGACGCGTGGCCGAGGCTGCCGCCCGAATGGGCATTGGGCGCGCCACGCTATATAAAAAGATTGCAGCTTTGGGGGTAGCGGTTTAAAGAATGGACAAAGTGAAGGGGCAAAGCAATCGCGGTAAGGACGTCTGCATGGCATACTCCGGCCATTCGAAAAAGAACGGGAAAGCAGAAGGAGTCCTTTCGATGAGGCATACGCTTTTGTCCAAACTTTGCAACGGCCGCACCGGCTTGTGGCTCGCGGCCGCGGCCGGCTTTGCGATGCTGGCCGGCTGCGGCGCCAGCGCGCCGCTGTTTACCGGCGACGGGCGGCCGACTACGCTTGTTCAATGTCCGGAACAGGGACCCTGGGATACCTGCATGCAAAATGCTCGTGGCATTTGCCAGGGCGAAGTCGACGTCGTTCGCCAAACGGTCGAAGGCGGCGCGCGTAACCTGCTTTTTGCATGCCGGGCCAAGTAGGATTGCACTTTCGCGGACATTGGCAGTCCCAGCAGTATTGATCGGATCGGCAATCACCACGGAGGCAATTTTTTATGGCGACGTATAAGCAGCTTACCGAGCAGTTAGCAAAGGTGCAGGCGCAGATGGAAGCGGCGCGCGAGAAGGAAGTGACCGCCACCATCGAGCAGATCAAGCAGCAAATCGCCGAATACGGCATTACGGCCGAGGAACTCGGCTTCGCGGCCAAGCGTGCAAGCGCATCGAAGTCGCAGGGCTTGCCGCCGAAGTACCGCAACCCCAAGACGGGGCAAACATGGAGCGGCCGTGGTCGCGTGCCGGCCTGGATTGGCAGCCGGCGCGAAAAATTCCTGATCCAAGAGTAAAAACGACATACACGCTTTTGCGCCGGGCGAATCGTTAATTGAACAATTTCGCTCGGCACCGGTTTCGTTTAGCATCGCACCCATTTGTCCACCATTCCAATCGATAAAGACATGGGATTGATCGTACGAAACCTCCTGGGGATGGTCGTTCTGCTGCTGATCGCTTTCGCCTTTTCGACTAACCGGCGCGCGATTCGTCCACGCACGGTCGTGGCGGCGCTCATTGCCCAGATCAGCATCGGCGCTTTCATTCTGTTCGTGCCGGTCGGCAAGACCGTTCTGGCCGACTTGGCTGCCGGCGTCAATCACGTGCTCGAATATGGCAATGCCGGTATCGAATTCGTGTTCGGCGGCCTCGTGCAATCGAAGATGTTCGAGCTGTTCGGCTCGGGCGGCTTCGTCTTCGCCGCGCGCGTGCTGCCCGCCATCATCTTCGTGACGGCATTCATTTCGGTGCTCTATTACCTCGGCATCATGCGCTGGATCGTGCTCGTGCTCGGCACGTTGTTTCAGTGGCTGCTCGGCGTATCGAAGCTCGAATCGTTCTCGGCCGTGAGCACCATCTTCCTCGGGCAAAGCGAAATGCCGGCTGTCGTGAAGCCGTTTGCGCGCGACATGACGGGCGCGGAGCTGTTCGCCGTGATGTCGAGCGGCATGGCTGCCGTGGCGGGCTCGGTGCTCGCCGGCTATGCGGGCCTCGGCGTGCGCATGGAATACCTGCTCGCGGCGTCGTTCATGGCCGTACCGGGCGGCTTGCTGTTCGCGAAGATCATTCATCCGACCACCGAGCCCAGCCGCGTGAAACTCGAGAACCTGAGCTTCGACGAACGCCGGCCGGCGAACGTCATCGAAGCGGCGAGCTCGGGTGCGGCAGTCGGCCTCAAGATCGCGGTGATGGTGGGGGCGATGCTGATCGCATTCGTTGGTCTCATCGCACTGCTGAACGGTATCGTCGGCGGGATCGGCGGATGGTTCGGCCAACCGCAGTTGTCGATGCAATCGGTGCTCGGCACCGTATTTGCGCCGCTCGCTTACTTGATCGGCGTGCCGTGGAACGAGGCCGCGATTGCGGGCAACTTCCTCGGGCAGAAGATCATCCTCAACGAGTTCGTGGCCTACGCCTCGCTCTCGCCGTACCTCAAGGACCCCGCGGCCGTAGCCGCAGCCGGCCTGCAAGTGCTCGATCCGCGCACGCTCGCGATCGTTTCGTTTGCACTGTGCGGCTTTGCGAACTTCGCCTCGATCGCCGTGCTCACGGGCGGTTTTAGCGCCGTCGCACCCGAGCGGCGGGCTGAAGTCGCCCGTCATGGGATGCGCGTCGTGCTTGCCGCGACGCTGTCGAATCTGATGAGCGCGACGATCGCAGGCATGTTCCTGACGCTTCATTAAAGAGAATTCGCGATGGATAACTTACTGAATAGCGCGCGCGAAGCGCGTGAAAAGGCGTATGCGCCGTATTCGAACTTTCAAGTTGGCGCGGCGCTGCTGGCCAACGATGGACGAGTCTTTCATGGCTGCAATGTCGAGAACGCGTCATATGGCCTTTGCAATTGCGCCGAACGTACCGCGTTTTTCAGCGCAATCGCAGCTGGCTATCGACGCAACGACTTCGCTGCGCTCGCCGTCATCGGCAATACCGATGGCCCCATTGCGCCGTGCGGGGCATGTCGTCAGGTCATGATCGAATTGGGCGGCCCCGAGCTGCGCGTGCTGCTCGGCAATCTGCAGGGCACGACGCGCGAGACGACGGCGCGCGAACTGTTGCCGGAGGCGTTTTACCTGTGAGTCAGCACAAGGTCATCTATGACACCGATCCGGGTGTCGACGACGCGATGGCGCTCGTCTTTCAGGCGCTGCATGGCGACATCGAACTACTCGGCATAACCAGCGTGTTCGGCAATGCGACGGTCGAGACGACGACGCGCAACGCCTGTTATCTGGCTGCACGTTTTGCGCCGGGCGTCCCGGTTGCGCGCGGGGCGCAAGCGCCGCTCAAGCGTACGGCGCCCGAGCCGCTCGGCTGGATCCACGGCGACGACGGGCTCGGCAATCTCGGCGTCAGCGCCACGCTCGATGGCGAGGCGCGCGCAGCGCTCGATGCGCGTCCGGCCCATCGCTTCATCGTCGATACCGTGCGAGCGTATCCGGGCGAGGTCACGCTGATCGCGGTCGGCCCGCTCACGAACCTCGCGCTCGCGTTGGCCGAGGACCCTCAGGTGGCGACGCTGGTCAAGCAAGTCGTCGTGATGGGCGGCGCCTTCGGTACGGATGGCATTCACGGCAACGTCACGCCGGCCGCCGAGGCGAACATGCTTGGCGATCCCGATGCGGCCGACATCGTGTTCGGCGCGAGCTGGCCCGTGGCGATCGTCGGGCTCGACGTCACGCAGAAGACGATCATGACGACGGACTACCTGGCCGCAATTCGCGATCGTGGCGGCGAGGCAGGGCGTTTCGTCTGGGACGTGTCGCGTCACTACGAGGACTTCCACCGCGCGAGTGCCGAACTCGACGGTATCTACGTACACGATTCGTCGGCGGTGGCCTATGTGCTCGCGCCGCACCTTTATACGACCCGCAGTGGCCCGGTGCGCGCACTGACCGAGGGCATCGCGGTGGGCCATACGGTCCAGAAGCCGGTGAGCTTGACGGTGCCGGCGCCCGACTGGGACGACCGGCCGTCGTGTACGGTGTGCGTCGGCGTCGATACCGAAGCGATGCTCGCGCTGTACGAACGAACGCTGTGCGAGGGTGCGTAGAGGTAGCGATTCGCAGGGCTTGGCGTCGCCGTTCGCTCAGCCGGGTTGAACGGCCACGCCGCCTTGCGGCCCGAAGAACACGACCCACGTGCGAAAGTCGGGCGTAAAGCTTTCGAAGCGATGCTCGACATGGGCCGGCACGAACAGCAGGTCGCCGGCCTTGAATTCGCATCGCTCGGTGCCGCGCCGAAACACGCCCGAGCCCGACGAGACGATGTAGAGCTCGTCGCGCGTATGCGGCTTCTGTGTGTCTTCACCACGTGGGGCGAACAGTTCGATCGAGACGTCGCCGCGCTCGAACAGCACGGCAAACGGTAGCGGAAGCTCCGTCAGCGAGCGTGCGGCGACAGTCTCGTCAATACGGATGATGTCGTTCGGAATGGCCATCGTCATGTCTCACAGTGTGGGGTAAGTGCCACATTGTGCGCACTTTATCGTGTAAACCGACAGGTACAGGTGCCGTCGGCAGGGGCATGCCAATCTCGACAATCCTGAAAACTCTCACCTTCGCGGCTGCGCGGTACCTCAATCGATCGGCGCAAGCCTTATCAGATGGGACTGACAGCCGTTTCGACGCGGCTTTTTCCACGCCTTCCCGAAAACCCTCACCTTTTGCCACTTTCGTCGCGCAGACACCAGAAAGCGTGAGCGAGCGACGTTAATTAGGTTCCCTAAACCTATTACTTCAAGTAGTTGTCCCTCCCCTTTTGGGTGGCTACGGTTGCGCCGTCGATAGGCCGGTTGCGCTTATCGGCGAACCGGTTGCGCCGGCCCAACCGGCGGCAACCTTTTGCGATCTTTAGGAGGGGGCAAACACATGAAGCTTTTGGTTCGTGCACTGCGCCTCGCGGCGCTTTCGATTTCGACGATGTTGATTGCGGCCCATGCCGATGCCTATCCGACACAGGCCACGCCACAGCAGGTAGCGGCACCGTCGCTCAAGGCTTCGCGGGACGTCGGTCTGGCATCGCACGCGGCTCACGTGCCGCCGATGCCGCGCAAGCCGTCGCTGTTGCCGCGCTCGAATGAGGAGTTGTTGTACGACCTGCCACCGTCGAACCGAATGCGGCCTGAATTGCTCCCCCCGGGCGAGCGGCGGCGCGCGCTCGAAGCGGAACTGGCCAAGCATCGCAAGGCAGGGGCCGATTGCCATGACATGAGCGTGCTAGCCGGGTATCAAGGCGCTGCACTGGCTGACTATGTCGCGAACCTGCCCGATTCCGATTGCACGCGGCCGTTGTTCTCGGTGACGGGCTCTCAAGCAGCGACGATCTTCTCGGCCGGCAACCTCGATGCCGTGGCGGCGCGGTTCGCTTCCGAGGGGGCTGCCTACAGCTCGACGAACGGCGTGCTGCTGAACCTGACCGAGTATCTGCGTGCCGCGTATTACGTGGCCTTCAACGGTGGCGTGACGGCGCCGTCGGCGTCGGTCGGCGACACGCTGCGCACGGCGATTACGCAGCTCGTGTCAGGCAACGTGCTGTTCTCGCCGAACCAGACCGCATCCACCACGGCCGGCGAAGTCGTGACGCTGATCACGAACATGCATGACGAAGCGAACTACCTCGATCTGATGAAGCAATGGGTGACGCACTTTACGAACACGCCGACGAATCCCAATGCTGCTGCGGCGCTCGACGATCCGAACGTCGGCTATGGTTTTACGGGCATCCTCAAGGTGTTCTACTACTCGCACTATCGTGATGATGCCTTGCCGAAGATCGAGAATGATCCCTCGTATCCGACGACGCTCTATGGGTTCGTGAGAGGCAACTACCGCCGTTTGCTCAACGACGCGACTGCCAGCTTCCAGTTGAGCCAGGCCGCGACCGAGGCGTTCCGATTCGCGATGCACCCGGCGTTGTTGCCGACCGTCTCGCCGCTGATGAAGGACGCGGTTGCCCATACGAAGATGATGGGCCCCGACCGACTGATTTGGCTTGCCGGGGCTCAGGCGGTCGAGAATTACGACAACGCCAATTGCAGCTACTACGGGACTTGCAACTTCGAGGTGCCGTTGGCTGCGGCGGTGCTATCGAAGAACTATCCATGCTCGAACGGCTTCGTGCGGCTGCGGACCGAGGAGTTGACGGCTGACCAGGCCGCGCAGGCGTGCAATCTTATCGATCTGGAGACGCCGTACTTCCATACGATGCTGAACACGCATCAGGTGCCGGTGGCCGACGATTACAACAAAACGCTCGAAGTGGCCGTGTTTTCAAACAGTACGGAGTACGAAACGTACTCGTCGGTGTTCTTCGGCAACGACACGAACAACGGCGGTGTCTATCTCGAGGGCAATCCGGCTTCACCGACCAACCAGGCGCGTTTCATCGCCTATGAAGCGGACTGGCTGCGTCCGCAGTTCGAGATCTGGAACCTCAAGCACGAGTTCGTGCATTACCTCGACGGTCGCTTCGACATGTACGGCGATTTCACGACCGAGACGCAGGTGCCCGATGTTTGGTACATCGAAGGGCTCGCCGAGTACATCTCGAAGGAGAACGACGATCAGGACGGGATCAATGCGGCCATGACGGGGCAATACAAGCTCAGCGACATCTTCCAGAACACGTACGGCATGGATGATTACGTCAATCGTGCGTATCCCTGGGGGTATATGTCCGTGCGCTTCGTGTTCGAGCGTCACCCTGAAATCCTGGCGACGATCCTGCCGTTGTTCCGCAGCGGTGATTACGCAGGGTACTGGACGTACATGCAGGGCTTGTCGACCGGGCTCGACGCGGAATTCGCGGCATGGGTGCCGACGGTGACGACGGCGGGTACGCCGACGTCGCCGTGGAATCGGCATAGGAAGTAAGCGGGTGGGAGGGCCGGGCTTGCGGGATGGGGCTCGGCCGCTCAGGCTGTTGTGTAAGGCGGTCTGAAAATATTCGCATTCCCATACAAACCTGACAGGTTCATTTCAACTGGATGTGCGTCTCAAAATTCCGGGCACCGGAAAGAACGCATTCCGATTAATTGACTTGTCAGGAGTGGGCATGAATGACCGAAAGCGGTTGGGTCGGCTGTTCACAGGCATCATTCTGTGTTCAGCCGCGATGTGCGCGCATGCAGATAGCGCCACGGACGTTTCACCTATCTGTACCACTGTCACTCACGAAAGGACGAGTGACGCACTGCTGAGTCGCGGTGCGTTCTGCCATAAGTCCGATTCGTTCGAGTACGTCGTGCGCGGCGACCAAAACAACGAAGTAGGTCGCTTGGGCATCGAAGCCTATGCGTACTCGGACAATCCGTCGAATCAGCTCGAGTGGCCGCTGAAGTTTCGATTCCGCGCACAAGCAATTTCCGGCAGTCCGGGTGGCGTGGCGATCAAACCGGTTGTCGAGTGTGGCTCGACATGCACGGTCGCGCCGAATGCCGGTATTCCGCTTGTCATAGGCGGATTGTCCGGCGAAGTTTTGGTGACGCTCACGCCCAACATGGGGACGGACAATCCGTTGTTGATCCGGCCTTCGATCGAGTATCTGGTTGTCAAAACGGGGGAGTCGTTCGAGGATGGTCCAAGCAAGGACAGGTACAGCGGCAAGGGCTACATCCCGGAGATTCGTTGCGACGTGGGACTCGCGAAGAGCGGCACGCAGGGGTGTGTCTACCCGAATGCACCCGCCGTGCTGCGCACGATCAAGGCCAGCAATCCGGACGTCGACGAATCCGCTATTCATATCCGGGAGGCGCAGGCGGCCGGTCGCCCTGGCAAGCTCGTGCTGAGAGGGGACGGCACTATTTTCCCGGACACGGACAAATCATCGTCACTGACGCGCACGCGCGATGCCGATTGGCGGCGCGAGAACCGCAGTAAATCGAAGAAGCAATGCGTCGCGAAGTACGGCTCGGTCACCGGGCAATGCACGTTCACAGGCGATCCCGACGAAACGCCGAGTGACTGCGATTGCGACGAGTATCCGTTCGCCGCGACGCAAGAGGGGGCGGACAAGAACGAGGTGCCGGTCAAGCGTATTGACGCGAGCGATAACCGGCGAGCCGGTGCGTTTTTGGGTAACTTCTACTTGAATCAGCGCGTGCTCGATGGTGATTCATTTTACGTCGACGTAGATTCACAATAAATCAAGACAGTCCAAAACTTCCCAAGATGCTGCGATTCGCGGGCCTTACCTTCGAATCGCAGCTTGTCGTATGAGAAATTCCATGAGCGAACACCCGAAGTTTCCCGCTTGGTTGGCTTACGCGTACGATCTGTGCAGCATGACAGTTCCGGGGGCGATGCAAAGCGAGGTAGTTCAGATCGAAGACGCGTTAATGCGCGTTACTGCAGCCGACGTGGTTGCCCTGCGAGATGTACCCTCGGTTCCGTTAGCCGCATGCGAAGGTTATGCGCTGCGCGCGTCGGACACGGCGAACGCGTCTCGCCGAGAGCCGGTCGAGTTGAGTGTCGACACCATGCAGCTCAAGTTGAGGTCGCGCGCAGGGAGCCCTGCCGCCCGCGCGATCGAGGCTCTGTGGGCCGCCGAGATACCCGCCTATACACCTCTCCCGGAAAACGCCGATGCACTGGCGCCGAAGCATGTGCATCGTCGTTCGTACAAGGAGTACTCGCCGTACCTGAGGTTGCATAGCCCGTTGCTGCCTGGTCATCACGTGATTGCACAGGGCAGCGAGTATCGGAAGGGAGAGATGCTGCTCGCAAAAGGCGAGCGGATCACAGCCCAGCGTCAAGCCGCGCTGATCGCAGCCGGCGTGTGCGAAGTCTCCGTAACGAAGCGTCCGCGCATCGGCGTTTTGATCGCCGGCTACGATCAGGTGCTGCCAGGCGACAGGCATGAGTCGTGGCGACGGCCGGACGTGAGTGGGCCATATATACGTGCCATGTTGCGGCGATGGGGATATGACGTACCGCCCGTCGAATATCTGATACCCGCCGACATGGCGCAACCGCCGCTGGACGTGCAGCGCGACGAGCGGGCGTTCAGGCGCGAACTCGCGGCGTTCGCGCAGCGCTACGACCTGATCGTCGGTGCAGGAATGCCGGTAGAGCAGCCGTTCCAGAATCTGGGCCTTAATGCCCAAGTGATGTATTCGAACGGTCGAGCGCTCGTCGAGATAAAGCAAACACCAGCCGGTCGCTTCAATTTCGGCCGAAGCGAAAATCGGTCGCTTCCCAAGCATACGGTGCTTCCGTTGACAAGGCCGGACGGTACACAGGGCGGGTCGCAAACGCTGACGAGCTACGATCAGGCGACGTTAATCAACTTGCCTGGCTATACGAGCGCGGTAGCGGTATTGATGCATACGATCGTGTCACGCGTGCTCGATCTTCTCGAACATGTCGCGTCGCCGGGGCCATACTGGGAGACCGGTAAGCTCGCGCACGACGTCGCGCACGACGTCGTGCGCGACGCCGCGCGTAATGGCATGCGATGGGGCAATCTCAGCTGGGGACCACACGGCGAACCACTCGTGCACCTACTGCCGTTTCAGGGCGACGAACAAATTCGTGGCGTCGCTCAGGCCGGGATACTCGCAGCGATTCCAGCGGGGGATGGGGCGCTGCCCGCCGGTAGCACAGTGCAGTTCCTGCGGCTCGATCGCGCCGGGTTTCAGTCACGACAGGTTGAGGCAATGCACGTTGCCGTCAGCACGGGACTGCACCCACAGCCAGAGCCGTTGCCGGAAGCGCCCAATTTCGACTCCGCCGCCGCAAGCACGAATCTTCGCGATACCTGGAAGCAGCTCGACGATTGGTTCGCTGCCGATCCCGCTCGATTGCCGGGCGGGCTGAACGGACCCGCGAACGCCGACGAGATCGCGACATTGCATGCGTTGCTCGACGTGACGTTGCCGAACGAGTTCGTCGAAAGCCTCGGGATTCACAACGGCCAGGCAAACCCGGGCGCCGTGTTTGCAGACGACGACACACTGCTGAATGCGCGGGAAATCGTCGCGCAATGGTCGATCTGGAGGAAGCTCGTTGCCGATGGCGATTTCGACGACACGACCTCCGAACCAGACCCCGGCGTCAAGGACGATTGGTACAACCTCAAATGGATTCCGTTCACGCACGACGGTAGCGGCAACCACTTGTGCCTGGATCTCGATCCCGCCGAAGGGGGCGTCGTCGGTCAGGTGATTCGGGTCTGGCATGACGACGTACAGCGTGAGCGCGTTGCATGGAGCTTCGCGCAGTGGCTCGCTCAGGTAGCAGCCGAGCGAGCCGTGAGGTGAACATCTCGTGAGAGTCGGGGGGCAGGCCTTAGTGATTGAACGACTAAGTGACGTGCTGAGCACGTTCCCCCACCACACTCCCATACATCCACTCGAGCGTTTCTTCAAGCGGCGTCGACGGCACGCGACCGATCGTCCGTCGCAGCTTCAAATTGGAGCCGACCAACCGATGCACCTCGTTCGCTCGCAGAAGTTTCGGATCGACCGAGACATCGATCTCATACCCGGCGATGCGTGAGAGCATCGCTAGCACGTCACTCAGCGAGTGCGACACCCCCGAGCAGATGTTGAACGTTTCACCGGCCGGCGAGGCCTCGAGCAGCTGCGCATAGACCGCCACGACATTGCGCACGTCGGAGAAATCGCGGCTCACGTGGAGGTTGCCGAGCGAGATCTGCGCTTCGCGTCGTGCGTAATGACCCACGATCTTCGGCAGTAGATAATCCTCGCGCTGGCCGACGCCCGTGTAGTTGAACGGACGCGCGATGCAGATCGGCAGCCGGTCCATCCACATCCGCGCCATCTGTTCCATCGCGAGCTTGCTGACCGCGTAGTCGTTGGCGGGCTGCGGCGCAACCTGCTCGTCGAGCACTTCGAACGGCACGTTGCCGTACACGTTCGCACTGCTTGCAAGCAGCACCGAGCGCGGACGCGCGTCGAGCCCTGCCAGCGACGCAAGTAGATTGCGCGTGCCGACGATATTGACGAGGTAGGTATTGGCCGGCTTGCCGTTTGCAACGTGTGCAGCTGCTGCCAGATGCACGACGACGTCGGGGCGCGCATCGTCGATGAACGACTTGAGACTCTCGGCGTCGAGCAGATCGACAGGCAGGGCAACTTGAGCCGAGGTCTCAGGCGTCGCCGTGTGCGGCGCAAACGTCCCCCAGACTTCATAGCCGAGCCCGCTAAGGTGCTCGGCCAGATGCTGTCCCGTGAAGCCGCCGAGACCGGTGACGAGTGCGCGCGGCGCGCGAGTGGGCGAGGTGTTCATCGTGCGTACTCAGGCTGAAAGACGCGCGAGGTCCGCTTCCACCATCATGCGGCAGAGCGCTTCGAGCGTCGTGTGCGGTTGCCAGCCGAGCTTGTCCTTTGCTTTGTCGGCGCAGCCGATCAGCAAGTCGACTTCAGCGGGCCGATAGAATTTCGGATTCACTTGAACGAGCACCTTGCCCGTCGCGACATCGATGCCGCGCTCGTGCTCGGCCTTGCCGCTCCATTCGAGCTGATACCCTGCCGCGGCGAAGGCCATGCGTACGAAGTCGCGCACGGTCTCGGTACGTTGAGTCGCGAGCACATAGGTATCGGGCTCGTCGACCTGCAACATGCGCCACATCCCCTCGACGTACTCGCGCGCATAGCCCCAATCGCGCTTGGCGTCGAGATTGCCAAGCTCCAGTATGTCGAGCTTCCCGAGCTTGATGCGCGCCACCGCGTCGGAGATCTTGCGCGTGACGAACTCGATGCCGCGCAGCGGCGATTCGTGATTGAACAGGATGCCGCAGCTGCCGAACAGGCCGTACGATTCGCGATAGTTGATCGTCGTCCAGTGCGCGAACAGCTTCGCCACGCCATACGGGCTGCGCGGGTAGAACGCCGTACTCTCGGTCTGCGGAATCGCCTGCACCTTACCGAACATCTCCGACGTCGAAGCCTGGTAATAGCGGATGTCCGGATCGATCACGCGGATCGCTTCAAGCAGATTCAACGCGCCGAGCCCCGTGACGCTCGCGGTCGTCGTCGGCTGCTCGAACGACACGCCGACGAAGCTCTGCGCGGCGAGGTTGTAGAGCTCGCTGGCCTGCGCGGCTTCGAGCAAACGCAGCGTTGAGCCGAGATCGGTCAGGTCGTGCTCGACGAGCGTGAGATTCGGATGGCGTTCGATGCCGAGCTCGGCCAGGCGCCAGAAGTTGACCGAGCTCGTGCGCCGGTACGTGCCGAAGACGGCATAGCCTTTATCGAGCAGCAATTGCACGAGGTAGGCACCGTCCTGGCCGGTGACACCCGTGACGATCGCTTTGCGTTCGGGGTTCGTGCGGTTCATGCGTGTTCCCTTCTTCCGTGTGTAATGAGTGGTTCGTCAATCGCGGGCCAGCGCGATCGATTGCCGCGGTCGAGGCGTACCGCCACGCGTCAGCCTTTTTTCGAGGGCGAACCAACTGATCGTCGCGAACGCGAGCGTGACCGCAAAGGCGATGAGCGCGCGGACATGGTGTCCGAACTGGAATTGCCAGATGAACGCGATGAAGGTGTCGTGCACGAGATAGAGCGTGTAGCTGATCGTGCCGAGGTAGACGAGCACCGGGTTCGAGAGCACGCGCGTGACGATGCCGCGGCGGCGCAGCGCGAGCATCACGACGGCCGTCGACATCACGAGCGTGAGGCTGTAGAGGCACGCGTTCGACAATGGGCGATTGGAATCGCGCAGGTTCGGAAAATGAAAATGCAGCCACAGTAGCGTGCCCAGGGATGCAGCGAGGCAGACCCAGGCCGCGAGGGCGCAGCGCTCGGGCAGGTCGGCATCGCGACGCATGAGCACGGCGATCAGCGCGCCCGCGCACAGCAAGTCCATGCGGAACGGTGTCAGAAAGTAGATCGGCCAGAATGAGTCGAACAGCGGCGTAGCGACGTAGCGCAGGATCGGGGCCAGCACGATGCCGGCTGCCGCCACGACGCCGAGCGCGCGTTCGGAGGCGAAGCAGACGATCAGCGGCCACACGAGGTAGAACTGCTCTTCCACGGCGAGCGACCACAGCACGCCGAAGCCGGGGTTGCCCGTTTCGCCGAGCGCCTGGCCGATGTTGGTCGCGAACAAGGCGTACCACCACCAATGATTGATCCAGCCGAGCCCGAACAACAGCGAAGACAGCACGAGCAGAATCACGTAAGGCGGCAGAATGCGGCGCGCCCGCCGCGCATAGAAATAGCCGAAATACGATTGCCGGCGATTTTTTCGATCGAGCAAAATGCCCGTGATCAGAAATCCGCTGAGCACAAAAAATAAATCGACGCCCATCCATAGCGATACGCCGAACGCGTGGTTCAGGAATACGGCCAGCACGGCGACGGCCCGCACGCCGTCCAGCTGGACGATGCGTTCATGGGCGCGCGGCCGCTGACCTCTTGCGGACGATGCTTCTATCGGTCGGTACATAGATCCTCGTTGTCTACGCGCCGACGCGACGGCCGACGATGCAAAAAAGACGGATCCATTCTAGGAAGAAGAAATCGCGCAAAAAGTCGCTGAAGCGAGACTAGCCACGCCGCATCGGAACGTGCACCGATTTGTGGCACGTGCCGAGCATTTTTTTGCAATTTTTTGCGGCTTTCAGCGCAATACTTTGCCCGTAGGCTTAGGGGTCGCGATTCGACTGATTGCGCGCGGCCGCCGTCGAGGTTGCCGCCTATGCGCGCCGATTCGAATACGGAAGCAAGCGCCAAAACGGACCGAAGCAGTAGCGTCACACGCACATTACCCGACCGGTCACGGGAATAACGACAAGGCACTCGATGGACAAAGGCATGCTCAGGAACGTCGCGATCAACTTCATCGGGTTGATCCTGCCGACGTTCGTCTCGCTGGTCACCGTGCCCTCCTACATCAAGCTGCTCGGCGTCGAGCGCTATGGGGTCGTGAGCCTCGTCTGGACGCTGATCGGCTACTTCGGTGTCCTCGATCTCGGCATGAGCATGGCCGCGCAGAACCACATCTCGAAGGCGCGCGCGCTAGGCGATGCGGAGGAAAGCGCGCAGGTGTTCTGGAGCGCGTTCTGGCTCAATCTCGCCACGGGCGTGGCCGGTGGGCTCGTCATTTATTTCGGCGCGTACTTCTATACGGCCTTCTTCACGAAGATGACCGTCGATTTGCAGCATGAGATCTTCCAGGCGCTGCCGTGGCTCGCAGCCGCGATTCCGATCGCCAACGTATCGTGGGTGTTTTCAGGCGCGATCAACGGAGCCGAACGCTTCGGTGTCTACAACGCGAACCAGACCTTCGGCACGTTCCTGTTTCAATTGCTGCCGCTGGGCGCGGCCTGGTTCATCGCGCCGACGCTGCCCAACGTGCTGGCCGCGGCCGTGCTCGCGCGCGGCATCGCGGCGCTGCTGCTGGCACGCGCGAGCATGCGCGTGCTCGGCATCGACCGCATACGCATGCCGCGGCGCCACGTCATGAAGGGGTTGTTTCGCTTCGGTGGCTGGATGCTGGTGGCGAGCATGACCGCGATGATCGGCGACACGCTCGATCGCGTGCTGCTGGGGGCCGGTCTAGGCGCGCGCTACGTCACGTACTACACGGTGCCGCAGAATCTCGTCACGCGCTTGAATATGCTGCCCAATGCGCTGTTTCGCACGTTGTTTCCTCGGCTGTCGGCGATCGAGCGCGATTCAGCCGATGTACTCGTGCGGCAAGCGCTCGAGTTTCTGAACGGCGTGTTCACGCCGATCGCCATCGTCGCCGCGTTCGCGCTCGGGCCGTTTCTGAAGGTATGGGTCGGACCTTCGCTGGCCGAGGCATCGACCGCCGTCGGGCGGGTGCTGATCGTGAGCGTGTGGCTCGTCGGGCAAGCCGGCGTAACGCGGCTTCTGATCCAGTCGCAGGTCGATCCGGCGCGCGCGGCGTGGATCGGCCTCATCGAGCTGCCGTTCTTCGCCGGCATGCTGATGCTCGGCATCTGGCACTTCGGGCTGATCGGCGCAGCCGTGGTCGTCGTGTCGCGTGCGCTGCTCGACTACGGTGTGCTCCTTTATCTCTCGGCGATTCGTGCGCGGCCGATCGTGCTCGACATGCTCGCGCACCTCGCGTTCCTCGTCGCTGCGTTGTACTTGGCGCGGGAGGTGACGAGCCTGACGGCGCTCGCTTCGCTTGCCGTCATGCTCGTGTGTGCCAACGTCGGCTGGTCGATGACGACCTCGCCTGCCCTGCGCGGCATCGGCCGTGCGCTGCTATTGCGTGTCAATGCCAGGAGAAGTGCATGAGCCCCGAAACCTTCGCCGCCGCCGACCCGGCGACGCTCGTTCACGCCATCGAAACGTGGCGGCCGGCGCCGCCTGGCAAGGTCGCACGCACCCCGCGTGTTGCGATCGTGCATGATTGGCTCGTCACCTACGCCGGCGCCGAACGGGTGCTCGAGCAGATCATCGATTGCTTTCCCGACGCGGACCTGTTCAGCGTCGTCGACTTCGTCGAGGACCGTACGTTCCTGCGCGGCAAGCGGGCGACGACCTCGTTCATTCAGAATTTGCCGTTTGCTCGCACACGCTATCGCACGTATCTGCCGCTGATGCCGCTGGCGATCGAGCAACTCGATCTGAGCGGCTACGATCTCGTGATTTCGAGCAGCCATGCGGTGGCCAAGGGCGTGCTGACCGGTCCCGATCAAGTGCACGTGAGCTACGTGCATTCGCCGATCCGCTACGCGTGGGACTTGCAGCATCAGTATCTCGCGCAGTCGAACCTCACGCATGGCCTGCGTTCGATCTTCGCACGGCTCGTGCTGCACTACATCCGCAACTGGGACATCCGCACTGCGAATTCGGTCGACCATTTCATCTCGAACTCGCAATTCATCGCGCGGCGTATCAAGAAGGTCTATCAGCGCGATGCGCAGGTCATCTCTCCGCCGGTCGACGTCGACGCGTTCTCGCTTCAAGAGCACAAGGACGATTTCTATCTGACCGCCTCGCGCATGGTGCCGTACAAGAAAGTCGAGCTCATCGTCGAGGCATTCTCGCGCATGCCCGAGAAGAAGCTAGTCGTGATCGGCGATGGGCCGCAGATGGACGTCGTGCGAGCCAAGGCCACGGGCAACGTGCAAGTCCTCGGCTATCAGCCGTTCGCCGTCCTGCATGAGCATATGCGCCGAGCCAAGGCGTTTGTCTTTGCCGCCGAGGAGGACTTCGGCATCGCGCCGCTCGAAGCTCAGGCCTGCGGCACCCCCGTGATCGCGTTCGGCAAGGGGGGCGCATTGGAGACCGTACGCGATTTGTCGCAGCCACGCCCGACCGGACTGTTTTTTCCCGAGCAGACGGCGTCGTCCATCGTCACGGCCGTGCATGAGTTCGAGCAGCAAGCGAGTCGTTTCTCGGCGCGCGATTGCCGTTCGAATGCGGAGCGATTCTCGAACGCACACTTTCGCGAGCGTTTCGTCGCCTATGTCGAACGCGTGTTGCCGGGGGCGTCGGCACACATCGTCAACGGTGCCGAGCAGGGCGGTCTCGAGGAAGACGAGGCCGGCACCGATGTGCCGCTTGCCGCGGCGGGGACGGGCTTGAAAGTGCTCGCACTCGACCAGAGCGGCGTGCTCGGCGGTGCCGAGCTGTCGCTGCTCGAGATCGCGCGCCACATGAAGGAATCGATCGATGTGCTGCTGTTCGACGACGGTCCGTTCCGCATCGCGCTCGAAGAGGCTGGTGTGAACGTCGACGTGCTCGACGCGCCGGCGCTGCACGGCATTTCGAAGCAATCGGGCCGGCCCAAGCTCCGTACGCTCAAGGGCGTCATGTCGCTCGTGCGCGAGACGGCCCGACGCGCGCGCCACGTCGACGTCATCTATGCGAACACGCAGCGCGCGATGGTGATTGGCGCGCTCGCAGGCGCTATTGCGCGGCGGCCCGTCGTCTGGCACTTGCGAGACATCGTCAGCGACGAACACTTCGGCCGTTTTCAGCGCAAGGCCATCAAATGGTGCGGCAAGCTCGGGCTCGATCGCGTGATCGCGAACTCGGGCGCCTCGGCGCGCGCGTTTGCCGATCTTGTGCGCTCGCCGCGCACGCCTGTCGAAGTCGTCTTCAACGGCATCTCCGAAGCGCCGTTCCGTCTGCTGGACCACATTTCGCCGGCCTCGTTGCGTGAACGCTTGAAACTGCCTGCCGAAGCGTTCGTGGTTGGCTCCTTCAGCCGGCTCGCGCATTGGAAGGGGCAGCATGTGCTGCTCGAAGCGGCGTTACGTGATCCGCAGCTGCACGTCGTGCTCGTGGGCGCGCCGCTCTTCGGCGAGCATGCCTACGAGGCTCGCCTGAGGATGTTCGCGCGTACGCACGGCATCGAGGGTCGCGTGCATTTCCTCGGCTTTCGCGACGACGTCGCGGCCTGCATGCGCGCGATGGATGCGATCGTGCATACCTCGATCGCACCGGAACCGTTCGGCCGCGTGATCGTCGAGGGCATGCTCGCCAAGCGGCCCGTCATTGCGGCACGCGCGGGCGGCGTGATCGAAATCCTCGACGACGGTGTCAACGGGTTGCTGTGCGAACCCGGCAACGTCAAGGCGCTGGCCGATGCGATCGGCCGCTTGAAACACGACACGATCTTGCGCGAGCGTCTGGTCGAGAATGGCTACGAGATTGCCCGGCGACGGTTTGGTACGAGCACATATGTGGACGGCGTCAAGCGCATCCTGGCGCAAGCGGCCGAGCGTGTGACGCGCTGAGAAGCGCACGCCTGGACGTGTCGATCGACCTCTATCGACACGTCGTGTGACCTACGCCGTGCATCACGCGGCCGCGCGTGTCACGGCCGGTCGGCGCGCCTTCATGCTGGCCGACCACCGCATCGCGGGTAGCTCGACACAACGATAGAACAGATAGGCCGCGACGACCGCCCCCGACATGAACGCGAGCGACGGCCAGATCGATACCTGCAACGTCGTGCGGAAAAACAAGGATTGCAGGCAGACGAAGAGCGGCAGGTGGATGAGGTACAGCGAGTAGCTGAACGCGCCGCAGCGCGCGAGCAGACGGGTTGCGGTGTGGTGGTGCGCGTGCGCTTCCCGTTCTTTCTGTTCGTACGGCAAGGCCGTGCGCAAATAGCACGTGAATCCGAGTGCCCACAGCTGGAACGCGGCGTACTGACCGTACTGGCTGCGAGCGAACGCGGCGCAGCCGAGGGCGATCAGCAGTGCGGCCGCGATGCGCCAGGTACGCATGCGTCGCGCATCGAGCTCGAACGACGCGGGATCGGCTCGCAGCTCCGCGATGTAGGCCCCGATCGTCCACGACAGCCAGTATGAGGTGAAGAACTGGATGTCATGGCGTTCGAGCACGAATGCGGAGACGACATTGATGACGGTGATGCCGGCGAGCACCGCGTGCATGCCGAAGCGCTTGCGTACGGCGAACAGCAGCGGATAGACAGCATAGAACTGCACTTCGAGCGAGAGGGTCCATAGTGCGCCGTTCGAGCCGTATGTATAGCCGGCGACGCCTTGCAACGAGAACAGGTTGACGAGAAACGCGTGCCAGCCGATCTCGCGAATCTTGTGGCTGACTGGAGGTAGGTGCAGGCTCACCGAGTCGAGCACGAGCGTGAGCAACAGCGCCCCGAACAGGACGGGGTAGATCCGCGCAAAGCGGCGTGCCCAGAACAGGCGCGCATCGAGCCGAAAGTTGGCATCGTGGGCGAGCCGCAGTGCGCCGTTGCGGTGAATGCAGTAGCCGCTGATGACGAAGAAAATCGGCACGCCGATAGAACCCCAGACGATCGGTAGCGTCAGATACCCGACGATGACGCTTGGATCGAACGACATGCCGACCACGTGGTGAAAGCGTTGCATGCCGACCCAGGCGACTTGTCGGCCATGGAAGTAGGCGACGAGCAACGCGGCGAAACCGCGCATCGCGTCGATGACGGTGTCCTTGCCGCCCGCTGTCGCCGTGGCCCCGCGTGCGTCGATCGAGGTGGCGGCATGCGGTGTGCTTGCCACGGGCAGCGCTGGCGAATCGCTCATGGGGAATCCTGATTCCGTGCGGAGTGAACGAGGTCGGCATCACGCGTCGCGCGCGATGCCGCAGGTCATCCTACGGCGAAAAAAATCGGGGAAAAGCGGGAACCCAGGCTAAGCGATGACGAGCGGCGAACGCCTTTGCATGGCGAGCTTGCGCAAAAAATCTGCTTGTCGGTAGCGAGGATTATTGACTGGTTTTTTCATGTTAGCTTGCTTCGACGACAGGTCGCTAACGGAGTCACGCGATGGACTTGCATTGGATTGCCGGAGTCGTGGTGCTGTTGATTCTCGTAGCCGTATCGGCCTATCGGGACGCGCTCGATCGTGAGCGTTCCGCGAGCGCGAGGATGATGCATGGCGACCGTCCGAATGTGCGCGATGCCGATCAGGGGGCGGAGCGCTTTCAATAAGTGCTTTTGACGATTGAGTCAGTCTTCGAATAACAATTTCCCAAGTAGGGGACGAACGATGTTGAAAGTCACCAAAGCGGTGTTCCCGGTGGCAGGGTTGGGTACACGGTTCCTCCCGGCTACCAAGGCAAGTCCGAAGGAGATGTTGCCCGTTGTCGACAAGCCCCTCATTCAATATGCGGTGGAAGAGGCGATCGAAGCGGGCATCACGGAGCTCATCTTCGTGACGGGTCGCAGCAAACGCGCGATCGAAGATCACTTCGACACCTCGTACGAGATCGAGGCCGAACTCGAAGCGCGTGGCAAGGACAAGCTGCTCGAGCTCGTGCGCGGCATCAAGCCGAGCCATGTCGATTGCTTCTATGTGCGGCAGCCGGCGGCGCGTGGTCTGGGCCATGCGGTGCTGTGCGCGGAGAAGCTCGTGGCGGACCATCCGTTCGCCGTGATCCTCGCGGACGATTTGCTGCATGGCGAGGAGCCAGTCATGAAGCAGATGATCGATGTGTTCAACCACTATCACAGCTCGATCGTTGGCGTCGAAGCGATCGCGCGTGAGGACAGCCGCTCGTACGGCATCGTCGAGGGGCGCGAGTGGGAAGAGGACATCTTCAAGCTCTCGGGCATCGTCGAGAAGCCGACGCCCGAAGACGCGCCGTCGAACCTCGGCGTGGTTGGACGCTACGTGCTGATGCCGAGCATCTTCTCGCATCTGCGCAAGCTCGAGCCGGCCGCGCTGGGCGAGCTGCAACTGACTGACGCGTTGCACTCGCTGCTCTCCGAGGAACAGGTGCTCGCCTATCGCTACTACGGCACGCGTTTCGACTGCGGCAGCAAGCTCGGCTATCTGAAGGCCACGGTCGAGTTTGCGTTGCGCCACCCGGAGATCGGCAGCGCGTTCGATTCGTATCTGCGCGACTGCGTGACCCATCTCGCCTAGCAGGCGGGCCGGCGATGCGGGCCTTGTGGTCCGCGTCGCCTGACGCTTGCGCAACGGCGCCTCTCGCTTCACATGCGAACCGTTCTGTGCTGCGCTTGCGCGCGGTTCGCATGCTGCACGTTCCCTCTCCCTCTCCCTCTCCCTCTCCCTCTCTAATGTGCCGGCCCGTGCTTGCCGCATGCACGAGTTTGGTTCATAACGTCTTCATCAATAAGACACGATTCGTTCTTATGCTTGAGCGCCATTCGGCCGGCGCATGGGCGATCGACGCATACCGCGCCGGCAGGACGAATCGACAAGGAGGAGATGTGCCGATCACATTCCGATCCGCGGGTGCCTCGCATCGCAGACGCGCGTGGGTCGCGCGCGCGCTTCGCGTTGGCGTGGCATCGCTCGCCTGCGCAGTCATCACTGCGTGCGGCGACGGACATGCCGATGCCAACGATCCGGGCCTCACGCGCGAGGCCGATCATGTGCCGATGCTGCCAGGCTCGGGCACAGGCACGAGCATCCGCGCAGGCGGTACGACTGATGTCAATGCGCATGGGTCGACGCCGAATCAAGCCCCGCTCGCCCAACGTTTCGGGGCAGCCCCCCCTCCCATCGATGTGCCCGCCTCTGGCGGGTTGTTGCCGCCTGTCATGCATACGGTCGACTGAACCCGGCATGGGCCGCGTTCGCCGCGCGGCATGCGTGACGGCGCAGTAGGTTGGCAGTCCGCGTTCGTTTGTTGCATTTGCATTTGTTTCACCTCGCCGATGTGCATCGTGCGTGCGCTGCGTGAGTCGAGTAGCGTGCGATGCCGTCGTTCTCCTTCCTTCCTCGAACCCGAATCGAATATGACTTCGACAAGCCGCCGTGACTTCCTGCGCGCCGCTGCTCAAGCAGCAGGCGCCGCCGCCGCGATGGGCGCACTGCCCGCCGGCATTCGCAATGCGCTCGCCATCCCCGCGCACAATGCGACTCGCAGCATCAACGACGTCGAGCACATCGTGATCCTGATGCAGGAGAACCGCTCGTTCGATCATTACTTCGGGACGCTGCGTGGCGTGCGCGGCTACGGCGACAAGCGCACGGTCACGTTGCCGAACGGCAAGCCCGTGTGGTACCAGCCGCTGATCGCGGGCCTTGGCTACGTGCTGCCGTTCCGGCCGACGGCTCCCGACCTCGGCATGCAGTTCGTTCAAGACCTGCCCCACGATTGGGCGACGACGCACACCGCCTGGAATGGCGGTCGTTACGACAAATGGGTCTATGCGAAGGGCCTCACGACGATGGCGCACCTCACGCGCGAGGACATCCCGTTCCACTATCAGCTGGCCGATGCGTTCACCATCTGCGACGCCTATCACTGCTCGGGCATGATGCCGACCGACCCGAACCGCTACTACATGTGGACGGGCTGGGTCGGCAACGACGGCAGCGGCGGTGGCCCCGTCATCGACAATGCCGAAGCCGGCTATTCGTGGTCAACGTATCCCGAGGTGCTGCAAGCGGCGGGCATCTCGTGGAAGATCTACCAAGACGTGGGCAACGGTCTCGATGCGAAGGGCGCTTGGGGCTGGACGCAGGATGCCTACATCGGCAACTACGGCGACAATTCGCTGCTGTACTTCAATCAGTATCGCAACGCCCAGCCCGGCGATCCGCTGTACGACAATGCGCGCACGGGCACCAACGTCGCAGCCGGCGGCGATTACTTCGATCAGCTCAAGGCCGACGTGCAGAACAACAGCCTGCCGCAGGTGTCGTGGATCGTCGCGCCCGAAGCGTATACGGAGCACCCGAACTGGCCGGCCAACTACGGCGCGTGGTATGTCGACCAGGTGCTGCAAGTGCTCACGTCGAACCCCGAGGTGTGGAGCAAGACGGTTCTGCTGATCACCTACGACGAGAACGACGGCTTCTTCGATCACGTCGTGCCGCCGTTCGCGCCATGGTCGACGGATTCGGGCAGCTCCACCGTCGATACGAGCAACGAGTATTTTGGCGGCGCCGGCGCGAATCAGGCCGGGCCGTACGGCCTCGGGCCGCGTGTGCCGATGCTGGTCGTCTCGCCGTGGTCCAAGGGGGGATGGGTCTGTTCGGAGACGTTCGACCATACGTCGATCATCCGCTTCATCGAAAAGCGTTTCGGCCAGAACGGCAACCTGGGCACGTCGAATATCACGCCGTGGCGCCGCACCGTCTGCGGCGATCTGACACGCGCGTTCGATTTCCGAAACCCCAATGCGGCCTTTCCGACGCTGCCCAGCACCGCCGGTTACGCGCCACCCGATCGCAATCGGCACCCCGACTACATTCCCCTGCCGCCGCTGCTGCCGTCGATGCCGACGCAAGAGCCCGGCGTGCGGCTTGCGCGCGCGCTGCCGTATGAGCTGTTCCTGCGGACGCACGCCAACGCGAGCGCGGGCCAGCTGCAAATCGAGTTCGCCAACCGTGGTGACGCGGGTGCAGCATTTCTCGTCTACAAGACCGGCGCCGGCGATGTGCCGCGCGCCTATACGGTCGAAGCAAAGAGGAGCCTGGTCGATACGTTGCCGCTCAATGCCGACAACACGTATGCCTTCGACGTGCATGGACCCAACGGATTTGTGCGCGGCGTCAAAGGCCGCGCGACGACGCCGTCGCAGCATCACCACCATCACTGGTGGCAGACGGAGACAAGCACGGCGCTGCCCGACGTGGCCGAGGCCTACGACGTCGCGAACGGCAACATCGCGTTGCGCCTGAAGAACTTGGGCACGGCGGCCTGCGAATTCTCGGTGTACAACGCATACGACGGCAGCACTACGAAGCAACGCGTGGTCGGCGGCGAAAGTGCGGACCTGTACCTCGATTTGCGCGCATTCCATAGCTGGTACGACTTGCGTGTGACCGTCGATACCGACGCGTCGTTCGAAAGAACGCTGGCAGGCCACGTCGAAACGGGCCGTAGCAGCATGAGCGATCCGGCCTTCGGCGCCGCTTGAACGAGGTCTCGCCTTGCTGGCGAGACCTGTCTCACCGCTATGTTTTACCCCGCCTTCAACAAGAGGTTTTGCATTGAAGGCGGGGGCTGTCACCGCAGACAGTCTGCCGAACGCAACATTTCCTGCCTTTAAGGTGCCTGCGCACACGAAAACTAATGCATGAAGCGGCGCAGCGCTTGTAGAATCCGGCGTTGAAGCAGCGCGCATGGCGCAGGCTTCGTGCGTTCAACGACCAACAGGTAGGAGAAACATGTCGACTTCCGCAAAGAAGGTTGCGAAAAAGGCAGCCGCACCGGCGAAGAAAGCTGCTGCTGCTAAGAAAGTGCCCGCAAAGAAGGTCGCGGCTAAGAAGGTCGCCGTGAAGGCGTCCGGCGCTCCGACGCCGATCAAGGACACCTTCACGAAGGCCTCGCTGGCTGCCCACCTCGCGGAGCGTGCCGCAGTTGAGCCGAAGTCCGTCAAAGCCGTGCTGGCTGCGCTCGAGGACACGATTCTCGGCTCGGTCCACAAGAAGGGTGCAGGCGAGTTCACGCTGTCGGGTCTCTTGAAGATCGTCGTCCAAGCCGTTCCGGCGAAGAAGAAGCGCTTCGGCAAGGATCCGTTCACGGGTGAAGAGCGCTGGTTCCCGGCCAAGCCGGCATCGGTGCGCATCAAGGCACGTGCACTGAAGAAGCTGAAGGACGCCGCTAGCGCGTAATGCGCTTGCTGCAAAGCTTTCAAGGCTTCAAATAAAAATCCCCGCGAGGTCGGATGCCTCGCGGGGATTTTTTTTCGGCGCGCGCCGGGTGTGCGCGCCTGCTTCGCAGCGGTGACTACGATCGCTACTGCTGCTGCGACGACTGCGTCCGGTCGTCGGGACGATAGCCATCGGTGAGGGTTTTCAGGAACGCGATGATGTCTTCGATGTCGGCCTGCGTCATCGAGGGGGCATCGCCGAGCTTGCGATCGAACGGCGCATCGGTCTTGTCGATGTTGGCCCGGTACTTGGCGGGCAAGTCATCGTATTGCTCGACGTGACCTTGCGCATCGTGCGGATAGATCTTGCCCGGCTCGATGTCGCGCAGGTTGTAGAACGCCATCACCTGATCGAGCGAACGATAAACGCCGTTGTGGAAGAACGTTTTACGCGTGGCCGAGTTACGCAACGTCGGCGTGAGGAACATGCCGCAGTATTGCGTCTGCGTTGCCAGATCGGTGCGATGCGGGCCGCACAGACCCATGTCGTAGTAGTTCGCGTCGCGATTTACGGCGAGCTGCGGGTTGCGCGGCACGCCCAATGATTCGTACTGGTAATCGGTGAACATCGGCGGCAGGCCGTCCTTGCCCGGCTTCGACAGATGGCACCCCGCGCAGTTGGCCTTGTGCGGATCGTTGAAGAGCCGCAGGCCGCGCAACTCCGCTTGCGTCAGTCGCGCGCGTCCCTCGAGCCAGTAGTCGTACTTGCTCGAATACGGATGGAACGACGGGTCTTCGACTTGAAAGCGCGCGACCGCGAACATCGCTTCCGAGAGCGCGAGGCGCGGGTTCTTGAAGATGTCGGGGCCGAACAGCTGAATGAACACGTCGCGGTACGCGCTGCGGCTGAACTTCTCCGTGACTTCGTCGACGCTCGTATTGGCCATTTCGACGGGATTGAGCAACGGACCGAGCGCCTGGTCTTGCAACGTATCGACGCGACCGTCCCAGAAGAGTCCGCCTTGCGGGACCATCTCCGGTGCGGCCGGCGCCGCGCCCGCGGTTTTCTGGGCGCGCGTGGTGCCGGCCGCGGCGACCTGCTGGGCCACTTGCGCTTGATTGACGGGCTCGTCGGCGTCGGCCTGATCGGGGCCGATGCCGAAATTCGGTTGCCGGTACAGATACATCAGCGACGGGGGCGGCCGATCGCCCTGCAACGTTAGCGACGGTCCTCCGAACTGCACGGGCAGCGGATTGGCTGGGCCATAGGCATGCTCGGCGCTGTGACACGATGCGCACGACATGCGGCCTGATGCCGAGAGGCTCTGATCGAAGTAGATGCGCTTGCCGAGCTGCGCCATCGCGCTCAGCGGCGCGGTGGCCGGGCGCTGCAGATGCACGGGGTGCGCATTGGCGCCCGTCAGTTGCTCGACGAATTCGCCGATCGGGCGCGGTGTGTGTTGCGGATAGGCGAGCGCCCACGCGCAGTAGCCGGCAGCCGCAGCGACGACGAGTGCGGCGAGGGTGCGGACGCGCAGACGTCGGCGCGTGGCGGGCCGGGCAGTATCGGCGGAAGCAGCGGACAAGGCAGGATCGTGCTGTTGCATTGCGTTCGTCGGGAAAAGCGAAGTCGAATCGTTAACGGAAAAGCCACAGCCTGTTGCCAGGCTGTGGCGTGTCGGGACTGGCACGCCCGAAGGCGTGCAGTACCGGTGCAGTCGAGCTGAATCAGCTTTGCGGTGCCGTCGAGACCTGCGTGCCCGTCGTCGGGTCGAGATACAGCGGGGTCGTCACAGCGCTGCCGCCGAAGTTGAACATGCTGCGGATGTCGCCAGCCGTCGCGTCGAACGAACCGCCGCCAAGACGTGCACCACCGAGCCAGTTGTCTTCGATGAAGCGCGTCACCGAGGCCTGGTTGATCAGCGTGTGGTCGACGTAGTTCTTCTTCGCCCACGGCGAGATCACGAGGAACGGCACGCGCGTGCCAGGACCGCAGCGGCCGTTGACGGGCTTGCCGTTCACGCCGTTCGGAGCCGGCGTGCCCGTCGAACCGCACTGGCCCGGCGCGTTGAGCTGGTCGGCGACGTTGTCGAACGAGGTGGAAGTCGGCGTCGCATAGGCGTGGTCGTACCAGCCGTCCGAATCGTCATAGGCGACGATGACCGCCGTGTTGGCCCAGTCGGGTTGCTGCTGCAGGAAGTTGATGACCTTGGTCACGAATGCCTGCTCGTCGAGCGGATCGGAGTAGCCAGCATGGGAGTCCTGATACGCGGGCGCCTTCAGGAAGCTCACCGACGGGAAGTTGCCGGCCTTCACGGCGGCGAAGAAGTCATCGGTGTCGTACTGGTGGTTGGCCGGATCGGCGGTCTTGCCGTCAGCCTGGAGCGAGTAGCCGATCGCGGCAGCCGCGCTCGGGCGCGAGTGCTGCGGGTTCGACGTCGACGCGTAGTACTGGAACCAGTTGTGGTGCGGGATGTAGTCGGCCGTCGCGCTGCCGCCGACGACTGCCGACGTCGTGCTGCGCGCGCAGTTGGTCGTGCCGTTCGCGTTCGTCGTCTGCAGGTTGAAGCCGCCCATGAAGCCGCCCCACGTGATGTTCTGCGCGTTGAGCAGGTCGCCGATGTTCTTGCCCGTCATCATCGCCTGGTCGGTCGTGCTCGAGCACACGTCGTAGCCAGGGTCGACGTCGTTGATCATCGTCAAGCCGCCTTGGCCGTCGTTCACGTAGTACGAACCCGCCACCGAAGGCTGCGTGCTCGATTTGACGACCTGCATACCGTTCGTCTGGCCCGAGATCACTTCGAGCGCGCCCGGCGTCGAGGGACCGTACGTCGACGTGTACGCGTTGTCGCTCATCGCGAAGTTCTGCGCGTAGTTCCACAGCGCAGTGACGGTATTGCCGTCGTAGTAGCCCATCACCTGGCCGTTCGTGCCGAATGCGCCGGCGCCACCGCTCGTGCCGCGGCCCGTGTACTTCGGAAAGAGGTCGGCCAGACCGTTGTCATAGGCTTGCTGCTCGGCCGTGTAGGCGTGGTTCTGGCTCTTCGTGGCCGCTTGCGAGCGGTCGAGGCGGAACGGGTTCGACGCGCCCGCGCCGTTCAGCGCATTCGTCGCGTTGCCGTTGTTCGTCAGCAGCGCCGTCGTGAGGCCGTTGACGGCCGGCGTATTGGCGGCCACCGTGAACGCCGGTTCGCCCGCCGGGTTCGTCGCGTTCGGATAGGTGCCGAAGTAGTGGTCGAACGAGACGTTCTCGTCATAGATCACGACGAGGTGCTTGATCGGCGTGGTCGTGGCGAGAGCATCTTGCACGCTCGTCGTCGAGGACGAAGACGATGCCGGCGTGGAATTGTTCGAGCTGCCGCATGCCACGAGTGTGGCGAACGATGCGACGGCCAGCATGATGGGGCCAACCTGACGGCGAAACATGAGGACACGCTCCTGTTTTGTCGTTGCTGCGGCGCCGGGTCGAGCCTATCTATATATGCGCTTCTCGAGCAAATACCGATTCCACGGCGCCGACGCCAACGATTGATTGTTGTCGGAAGAACGGCGCATTGGATCATCTTCATATGAATGTTCGGAGGCATATCGCTTTCTAATTGTTTTCAGTCGCTTTCGAATGGCATGAGGAGCGCGTATGCCAAGTGCCGGCAACTCAAGTGACGTGCCTTGCCCACCATGAAAAAAAGCCAGCTGAAGGTTGCCCTTCAGCTGGCTTTCGATACAGCGCGCGATAGCGAGCTTTCGCTCTAATCGCTGGCTAGCCGGTTTGCGTCGGCGATCAGAACTTGTGACGCAGGCCCAGGGCTACGAGCTCTTGCGAGTTCGTGCCGTTGTAGCCGTACGAGCCAATCGAAGCTTGGGCCGGCGTCAAGCCGCCGGAGCCGTTGCTCGTGTTGCCGCTCGCGTGCTGGTACGCGCCGACCAAGTACACGTCCGTGCGTTTGGACAGCGAGTAGTCCGCACCCAGCGAGACCTGGTGGTACGTCGCCGACGTATCGCCGCTCGACTTCGTGTAGCTGTAGCCGAGGCCCACCAGCAGAGGCGGCATGACTTGGTAGTTAACGAAGCCTTGGCCCGTGTTGTACTTCTCGGTCGAGCCGAACGTCGAGAAGCCGTCCGGCTTGTATTGCGCGTTGCTGTAGCCGAGACCGGCCGTGAAGGGGCCGATGACGTACTGCGCCGCTACGCGCGCGATGCCGATCGACTTGGCCGATGCGTAACCCAGGTTGATGTTGCTGTCGAACGTGCCGCCCGACGTGGCCGACGCACCCCAAGTCACACGCTGGTTACCGGCGTTGTTGAGGTTGCCGCTGTTCGAATTGTTGGCATAGAAGTAGCCGGCAGCCACGCCGATCGGGCCGTTGTTGTAGGACGCCGCGAGCGACCACGTTTGACCGCTGCCCGTCTGGCCGGCGATGCCGCCGAACGCGTACATGCCTTCGAACTGGAAACCGGCGTAGTTCACCGACGTGTACTTGATGGCCTTGTCCGTGCGCGAGCTGTTGTCGTAGTTGTCGACGTCGCCTGCCGTCGCGAACACGCTGCCGAAGTAGTTGTCGGCCGTGATGCCTTGCACTTGGTCGACGACCGGGTCGTATTGACGGCCGAGCGTCAGCGTACCCCATTGGTTGCTTTGCAAGCCGACGAACGCCTGACGGCCGAACTCACGGCCGCTCTGGCCCAGCGTGCCTTTGCTCGGATCGAAGCCGTTTTCCAATTGGAAGATCGCAGCAAGGCCGCCGCCGAGGTCTTCTTGACCCTTCAGGCCCCAGCGCGTGCCGGACAGGTCACCGCCGCTCGCGTTACCGAGCGCCCACAAATTCTTGTTGCCATCTGCGTTGTGCACGTACGTCAGCGAGTTGTCGATGACACCGTACAGCGTGACGCTGCTTTGCGCGTGCGCTGCACCAGCGGCAGCCAGCAACGCGAGCGAGAGGGTCGACAAAGCGATTTTTTTCATCATTTCTCCACGCGAACGATAATTTAAAACTGCCGGGAGAGAATAGCCGAACGCTTTGCACGCGACGAATGGAAAAAAACAGACTGTCGCCAAAACGAAACAGACACGGTGCTTAGGTGCGGTAAGAAGGCATAAGTAATTATTGCGCGTACCGAAACATTGAATTGGCAGATTCGTAATATTGGTGGCGCGCGCGCGTGTTATTCCCAATTTGCGTGCAATGGAATGTGAATTTTCCCAACAATGGGCATAAAAATCCCATAAATGGACGGCGTCGGCGAACGATTGATTATCTGTTGATTATGTTGCGACGCATCAATTCATTCGCATGCATGGGCGCGGCAGCGCGGGGTGCTTCGTCGACCAACCAGCGCTTTGGTGCCTGTATGTCGGCTCGCGCACACTGCGTATCGCGCCGCAGCATGACCGCTATTCGCGGATCGGGCGCGCGCCGCCTACACTTCTAAGCACTCCAAAACGACCCAATAATCGAGGAGGAGGCCATGCTGCAGATGTCCCGACGCCAGTTCCTCAAAGTGACGGCGTCCTCCCTTGCCGGTTCGAGCCTCGTATTGTTGGGCTTTTCGCCGGCCGATGCGTTAGCGGAGGTGCGGCAGTACAAGCTGCTGCGCACGACCGAGACGCGCAACACCTGCCCCTATTGCTCGGTCGGCTGCGGCGTGCTGATGTATGGCCTCGGCGACAACGCGAAGAACGCGCTGCCCAGCATCATTCACATCGAAGGCGACCCCGACCATCCCGTCAATCGCGGCACGCTGTGCCCGAAAGGCGCGGCGCTCATCGACTTCATCCACAGCGAAAGCCGTCTGCGCTACCCCGAGTACCGCGCGGCCGGCAGCGACCGTTGGCAGCGCATTTCGTGGAATGACGCGCTCGACCGCATCGCGAAGCTGATGAAAGAGGATCGCGATGCGAATTTCATCGAGACGACCGACGACGGCCTGAAGGTCAACCGCTGGCTGACGACGGGCATGCTGGCCGCATCGGCGAGCAGCAACGAAGTCGGCTACCTGACGCACAAGACGGCGCGCAGCCTGGGGCTGCTGGCATTCGACAATCAAGCGCGTGTCTGACACGGCCCGACGGTGGCAGGTCTTGCCCCGACGTTCGGCCGCGGCGCGATGACGAATCACTGGGTCGACATCAAGAATGCCGACGTGATTCTCGTGATGGGCGGCAATTCGGCCGAGGCCCATCCGTGTGGCTTCAAATGGGTGACGGAGGCCAAGGCGCATCGCAAGGCGCGGCTCATCGTCATCGATCCGCGCTTCACGCGCACGGCGTCGGTTGCCGATGTCTATGCGCCGATCCGCACCGGTACCGACATCGTCTTTCTCGGTGGCGTCATCAACTATCTGCTGACCAACGACAAGATCCAGCACGACTATGTGCGCGACTACACGGACATGTCGTTCATCGTGCGAGAGGACTTCACATTCGTCGACGGTCTGTATTCGGGTTACGACGAGAGCAAGCACGGCTACCCCGACAAGTCGACGTGGGACTATGAACGCGGCGACGACGGTTTCGTGAAGGTCGATGCGACGTTGCAGCACCCGCGTTGCGTCTACAACCTGATGAAAACGCATTACGCGCGCTACACGCCCGAGATGGTCGAGAAGACATGCGGCACGCCGCGCGAGCAGTTCCTGAAGATCTGCGAGATGCTGGCCTCGACCGCCGTGCCGCAGCGCGCCGCGACGATCCTCTATGCGCTCGGCTGGACGCACCACTCGGTCGGCGCGCAGATGATCCGAACGGGGGCGATGGTCCAGCTGCTACTGGGCAACATTGGCGTATCGGGTGGCGGCATGAACGCGCTGCGCGGCCATTCCAATATCCAGGGGCTGACCGATCTCGGCTTGATGTCGAACCTGCTGACGGGCTACATGACACTGCCCGGGCAGCAGGAACAAGACTTCGAGGGCTACATCGCCAAGCGTGCGCTCCAGCCGCTGCGGCCGAATCAGCTCAGCTACTGGCAGCACTATCGCGCGTTCTTCGTGAGTCTCATGAAGGCCTGGTGGGGCGACGCGGCGACGGCCGCCAACAACTGGGCCTACGACTATCTGCCCAAGCTCGACAAGTCCTACGATCTGATGCAAGGGCTCGAGCTCATGTACCAGGGCAAGATGAACGGCTACATCGCCCAGGGCTTCAATCCGCTGGCGGCTGCGCCGAGCAAGGCCAAGACTGCTGCGGCGCTGGCCAAGCTCAAGTGGCTCGTGATCATGGACCCGCTCGCGACCGAAACGTCGGAGTTCTGGAAGAACCATGGCGAGTACAACGACGTCGACGCGTCGCGCATTCACACCGAGGTCTATCGTCTGCCTACGACGTGCTTCGCCGAGGAAAACGGCTCGCTCGTGAGCTCGAGCCGCGTGCTGCAGTGGCACTGGTGGGGGGCGGCGGGGCCCGGCGAAGCGCGCAGCGACCTCGAGATCATGGGCGGCCTGTTCGTGCGCATCCGCAAGCTGTACCAGACGCAAGGCGGCAAGTATCCCGATCCGATCGTCAATCTTTCGTGGCTCTACGCGAATCCCGAGAGCCCGACGGCCGAGGAGCTTGCCAAGGAATACAACGGCTGCGCGCTCGCAGATCTACCCGACCCGAAAGATCCCACCAAGGTGCTCGTGAAAAAGGGCGAGCAGCTGGCGGGCTTTGCGCAGTTGAAGGATGACGGTACGACGGCGAGCGGCTGCTGGATCTTCTGCGGCGCGTGGACGCAAGCCGGCAACCAGATGGCGCGGCGCGACAACGACGATCCGACGGGCATCGGCCAGACGCTCGGCTGGGCCTGGGCGTGGCCGGCGAACCGGCGCGTGCTGTACAACCGGGCGTCGTGCGATGCGAGTGGCAAGCCGCTCGACCCGACGCGCAAGCTCATCGCGTGGAACGGCAGCACGTGGAGCGGCCCCGATGTGCCCGACTTCAAGCTCGACGAGCCGCCCGAAAACGGCATGGGCCCGTTCATCATGCAGGCCGAGGGCGTGGCGCGCTTTTTCGTGCGCGACGCGATGGTCGAAGGACCGTTTCCGGAGCACTACGAGCCGTTCGAAAATCCGCTGGGCTTCAACCCGCTCAATCCGCACAACCCACGCGCGGTCAGCAATCCGGGCGCGCGCGTGTTCGACGACGATCGCGCGATGTTCGGCACCGTCGCGCAGTATCCGCACGTGGCGACGACGTATCGGCTGACCGAGCACTTCCATTACTGGACCAAGCACGTGCGCCTGAACGCGATCCTGCAGCCGGAGCAGTTCGTCGAGATCGGCGAGGATCTGGCGCATGAGCTCGGCATTGCGAACGGCGAGCGCGTGAAGGTGTCGTCCAAGCGCGGCTACATCGTGGCCGTGGCGCTCGTCACCAAGCGCATCAAGCCATTGATGATCCAAGGCAAGAAGGTGCAGACGGTCGGCATTCCGCTGCACTGGGGCTTCATGGGACTCGCGAAGCCGGGCTATCTGACGAACACGCTGACGCCGTCGGTCGGCGACGGCAATGCGCAGACGCCCGAGTTCAAATCGTTCCTCGTGAAGGTCGAGAAGGTGTAGGGGGCGGCCATGAGTATGCAATCGCTCGATATCAAGCGCCGCTCTGCGACGACCGTGCAGCCGCCGTCCGTGCGCGAGCCCGCGGCGGGCACCGTCGCCAAGCTCATCGACGTGACCAAATGCATCGGCTGCAAGGCCTGCCAGGTCGCATGCATGGAGTGGAACGATCTGCGCGACGAGATCGGCTCGAACGTCGGTGTCTACGACAATCCGTCTGACCTGACCGAACACTCGTGGACGGTCATGCGCTTCACGGAATACGAGAACCCTTCGGGCAACCTCGAATGGCTGATTCGCAAGGACGGCTGCATGCACTGCGAAGACCCGGGCTGCCTGAAGGCCTGTCCTGCGCCTGGCGCGATCGTGCAGTACACGAACGGCATCGTCGACTTTCATGAAGAGAACTGCATCGGCTGCGGCTACTGCGTGACCGGGTGTCCGTTCAACATTCCGCGCATTTCGAAACAGGACCATCGCGCCTACAAATGCACGCTGTGTTCCGATCGCGTGGCGGTCGGGCAAGAGCCCGCCTGTGTGAAGACGTGTCCGACCGGGGCCATCGTGTTCGGCACGAAAGACGACATGAAGACCCACGCCGCCGAACGCATTGCGGACCTCAAGGAGCGCGGCTTCGACAAGGCTGGACTGTACGATCCGCCCGGTGTCGGCGGCACGCACGTCATGTACGTGCTGCACCATGCCGACCAACCGTCGCTCTATCACGGCTTGCCCGACGATCCGCACATCAGTCCGTTCGTATCGTTGTGGAAGGGGATATCGAAGCCGATCGCACTCGGCGCGATGGCGCTTGCCGTGCTCGCGGGCTTTTTCCACTACGTGCGCGTCGGGCCCAGCGAAGTCTCCGACGCCGACGAAGCGAAGGCGCGCGACGAAGCGCAGCGCATTCGGGAACAACGCAAGGAGCGGCCATGACTCCCGCGGATCGCGACATTCCTTCCAGGATCGTGCGCTATACGGCCGGCGAGCGCGCGCTGCATTGGATCACCGCCATTACGTTCGTGCTGCTCGCGTTGTCAGGCCTTGCCATGTTCCATCCGGCGATGTTCTGGCTCGCGACGCTGTTCGGCGGCGGACAGTGGACGCGCATTTTGCATCCGTTCGTCGGTATCGTGATGTTCGTTGTGTTCTTGTTACTGGCGTTGCGCATGGCGCGGCACAACCTGCTCGATCGCGACGATGTGCGCTGGCTCACGCAATTGGACGACGTGCTGGCCAAGCGCGACGAAGCGTTGCCAGACGTGGGCCGCTACAACGCAGGGCAGAAGCTCCTGTTCTTCGTGCTGGTGCTATGTCTGCTGCTGTTGCTCGTCAGCGGCATCGGGATCTGGCGGCCGTACTTCGCATGGAAGCTGTCGATCGGCACGGTGCGTCTCGCGTCGGTTGTGCATGCTGTCGCTGCGTTCGTGCTGATTCTCGGCATCATCGTGCACGTGTATGCGGCCATTTGGGTCAAGGGCTCCGTGAGCGCGATGATTCGCGGCACGGTCACGCTCGGCTGGGCGAGGCGTCATCACGCGAAGTGGTTTCGTGAAAGCATCAAGTGACTTCCGAGTGGCTTTCACGCGGCCTGACGCATCGGTCAAAGCGTACCGCTCGCGCTAGCGTACGCAGTCCCAAGTAAAGGACGCGCAACGACAGTACGGGATAAACTGTCTATATGTTTGTATCAATATATTGATACGGACTGTAAGAGCACGATTCTCGTACCCATTCCTTCTGCCTGAGCTTGCGGTAACAGGATCTGCCACGTGCACGTCTCCCCCGTGATCCGATCGAGGGCCGTGTCTGCCGCTGACCATTGACCGTCGGCCCTCCGTGCCGTTTGCATCGTTTCGACAGATGTCCTTCCGAACGCCGGCTGCCATGCGCACCGAGATCCCGCCTGCTCGAGCACCACCTTGCGCTTTCTTCGAAGGTCGCAGCCCATTGCTTGCGGCCAGACGGCTTGCTTGGCATTTCCACGAGGGACATCGCCTCGTGAACGCTCACAACTAAGAGGACAGAAAACGATGGATGCAATTCTCGGGTATATCGTTGCACTCACCCTATCGATGATCGGGGTCGCGGGCTTTACCACTTGGGCCAGACTCGGCGTGGCGAACGTGCAAACGGCGGCCACGGCGGACCAGATGCTCACGTTCGATAAGGCCGCCCAGCAGTACGTGCAGGACAATGGCTCGACCATCGCCACACTCGCAACAGCCACTTCACCTGTTACCGTCACGCCTGCGATGCTGATCGCCGCTGGGTATCTGCCGAACGGCTTCTCCCCTACCAATGTGTTCGGACAAACGTGGCAACTGCAGGTGCTGCAGCCTTCGGCAGGGCAACTGCAATCGCTCGTCACCTCGCAACTCGGTAAGCCGATCTCCAATACCCGGCAGCTCGTGCAGATCGCCGCGCAAGCCGGTGCGCAAGGCGGCTTCGTGCCTTACGCCAATCAAGCCGGCGATGCCTCGATGAGTCCGGCCAGCGCGAACGGCGCTTACGGCGGATGGAAACTACCGCTAGCCAACTACACGAACCCCGGCAGCGGGCACCTCGCTTCGTTGCTCGCGTTCACCAACGTGCAATCGACCAACGCCTATCTGTACCGTGTCGCCGTACCGGGACACCCCGAGCTCAACACGATGCAGACCGCGTTGAACATGGGCACCCATGACATCAACAGTGCGAACGATGTCAGTGCTGCCAACGTCAATGCAACGAACGTCAACGCCACTACCGTCAATGCCGAGGGCGCCAATGTTCAAAATCCTGGCGGCACATCCATCGTCACGGTGGGTAGCACCAAGCTCTCGGGTGCTGGCTCACAATCGTATATCCAAGCAGACGGCGGCGCCGTGCTGACCAACTATGCCGGGAGTACTTATGCACCGCTGACGGCCGGCAGCGTCACGGCCAACGGCAGCGTCACGGCCAACGGCAACGTCACGGCCAACGGCAACGTCGACGCAAGCTATGTTCAACCGCACGGTGGCGCGACGGTAGGCCAACCGTGCCCGTCCAACGGCATGATGGGGAACTCCGGTACCGGGCCATTGTTTTGTCAGTCCGGCGTATGGCGTGGGCTGATGTCGAGCACGCATGTGACCGACTACGGTTGGCCCGGAAGCGGAGACGGGACGTGGGACATCGGCTGGCACAACTACTGTGCGATTAGCCATTACGACACCTATCAATCGACGGATCCAGAGGTCTTCCCAGTCAGCGGTCCGAATTCGTCCGGACAATACGACTGGAACATATCGACCTGCAATACCGGCTCCGGATGCCATGGCGTCACACACGGGACGGACGCGATATGCCTGGACTTCGATTGATTTGTCCGCTGATCGTAGCGCCGTAAGTCCTTCTGCGTGACGCTACCTCCAATCCGCATGGCGTCGTGCCCCGACATTCGGAGGGGCCGTTTGCCCATGCGTCGTCGCCGTGCTTTCCAACTCAACGATAACGATCTGCGCTCCGTCGGGCGCGCTAATGTATTCGGTAGCGTCGACGGAGGCCGGGAGTATCAGTCTGCGGGGCACATCCCGGGCTTTCGATGGGCCACTTGCTGCCGCGCGGCCCAATCGCTACGGATGAGACCGTACAACGCGCTGTCCGACACCTCGTCACCGACGATCCAGCGCTCCCGTAGCAGCCCTTCTCGCACGAAGCCTGCGCGTTCGAGTGTGCGTGCGGAGCCCGTATTGCGCGGATCGATGTCGGCTTCCAGTCGGTTAAATCCGAGGGTGTCGAACCCATAGTCGACCACGGCTTGCGTCGCTTCCGCGGCGTAACCCTGGCCCCAATGAGACCGGTGTACGCCGAAGCCGATCTCGGCGCGCCGGCATGACGCTACGACGTGGAATAGCGTGCACGTCCCGATCAGCTCGCCGCTCTGATCGCCCTGACTCAATTGGATCGCCCAGTTGACATGGGCCGGCGGATTGCCACGGCGCATGAGCCGGTCCAGATACTCCGCTGCTTGTTCCAGACGCGTCATGACCGGGAACGACCAGTAGCGCATGAACTCGGGATCGGAATACAGGGTGAATAGCGATGCCACATCGTCTTCGCGCAAGGGACGCAGCGCAAGGCGAGCGGTGTGCAGCGTGACGGTTTCGGTCGGCAGCATGAGCGGCGCCTGGCAAGCGGATGAAAGTTTGCAGTGTAAACGTACATTTACGTTCGACGCTTTTTGTCATACAACCGTAAGGTCATCGCTTGCAAGGTGATGCCGTGATTCAGCGAATTCTTCAGCCTGGCGAGATCGAAGCGCTCGATCGGACGGCGATTCCGCGCGTCAGCTTGCCGGAGCGCAGCACCGTATTCGCCAACCGGGCGGCGCGCCTGCGCAAGCTCGCCGATCACCATCCGGTTTCCGGCTACCTGCGTCTGATGGCCTCGCTCGTCGATGCGCAGCATCAAATGCTCGAGCGCTTTGCCGGCAGCATGCCTGCTCGCGAGACGATGCCGATGCAAGAGGCACAAGCGCATTCGATGCCGATCTTGCCGGCGCTGGGCCGTCCGCGCGACGCAGTGTGGTGCGGCGTGTTGCGGGAGCTCATCGATCGCGTCGATGCGGCCGGGGACGTGACTCCGGCGCTCGGCAAACTGCTCGATGCGCTGCGCACGATGCCCGAAGCCGAACTCGAAGCTGCCGCCGACGCGGTGCTCGACCTGCGCTTCGAGCAGATCGATGCGGCAGCTGCACCGTTCATCATGGCCGCGCTTCAAGTCGTGTGGACCGATGCAGCCTGCCGACTCGACGTGCGCGACGTGCCTTACGTCGAGTTGCCGGGGGGGTGTCCCGTTTGCGGCTCGTTGCCGGTGGCCAGCATCGTGCGCATCGGCGGCGCGTATCACGGCTATCGCTACTTGCAATGTGGCTTGTGCGCGACCGAGTGGCACATGGTGCGCGTCAAGTGCTCGCATTGCGATTCCACCAAGGGCATCGCCTATCACGGCATCGAAGGCGCCGGCGAAGCGCTGAAGGCCGAATCGTGCGACACGTGCGGTACCTATCGCAAGATCGGCTACCAGGAGAAGGACTACGACATCGAGCCGCTCGCCGACGACCTCGCGAGTCTCGCACTCGACCTGTTGATGAGCGAGGCCGGTTACCGACGGGCGGCGCCGAACCCGCTGTTGTGGCCGCTCGCAGCCGACGACGAATGACACATGAGCACGACCGACCGGCGCGCCAAAGTATCGCCTTCGCCCGATAGCGACGAACGGCAGGCACAGCTTGCTCGTCTGCCGTCGGTCGACAGCGTGATGGCGATGGCGCGTGTGGCGCCGCTCGTCGGCGAGTATGGGCGCTCGCGCGTAGTTGATGCCGTGCGGCAAGTGCTCGATGCTTGGCGTGGGGAAGTGCAACGAGGCATGGCGTCGGGCGAGGTGATGGCCGTTGATCGCGATTGCCTCGTCACGGCCGTGACCGAGCGGCTCGCACGCGATGCGCGAAGCCGCATGCGGGCCGTCTTCAATCTGACGGGCACGGTGCTGCATACGAACCTCGGGCGGGCGCTGCTGCCCGACGCGGCCGTGCATGCCGTCGTCGAGGCGATGACGCGGCCGGTCAATCTCGAGTTCGACCTGGAAGCGGGCCGCCGTGGCGATCGCGACGAGCTGGTTGCCGATCTCCTCTGCGAGCTGACCAGCGCGCAGGCCGCGACCGTCGTCAACAACAACGCGGCGGCCGTGTTGCTGATGTTGTCGGCGCTTGCGGTCAGAAAGGAAGTGATCGTGTCGCGCGGCGAACTGGTCGAAATCGGTGGATCGTTTCGCATCCCCGACATCATGCGTAGCGCGGGGGCGAAGCTGAGAGAAGTCGGCACGACCAACCGCACGCATGTGGCCGACTATGAAGCGGCGATCGGTCCACGTACTGCATTGATGATGAAAGTGCATTGCAGCAACTACGCCGTTAGCGGTTTTACGGCAGCGGTGTCGCTTCGCGAGCTGGCACCCCTTGCACAAGCGCACGGTCTACCGCTTGCCGTCGACCTTGGCAGCGGCACGTTGATCGATCTGGCGCAATGGGGACTGCCGCGAGAGCCGACCGTGCGCCAAGCGCTGGCCGAAGGCGCGGATCTCGTTACGTTCAGCGGTGACAAGCTGCTCGGAGGGCCGCAGGCGGGGGTGATCGTCGGTTCGGCCGAACTGATTGCGCGGATCAAGATGCATCCACTCAAGCGCGCGGTCCGGGTCGGGAAGATGACGTTAGCGGCGCTGGAATCAGTCCTGCGTCTGTATCGAGCTCCCGAATTGCTTGCCGAGCAGCTGACGACGTTGCGTTTGCTGATGCGTTCGTCAGATGCGATCCGCGCATGCGCTGAACGGGTGCAGCCAGTGTTGCAACGTGCGCTCGGTGCGGGCTATGTCGTCAGTGTGCAGATGATGGCGAGCCAAATTGGCAGTGGCGCGTTGCCGGTTCAAAACCTGCCGAGTGCCGGCCTGATTGTGCGCGAGGCATCCGGCAAACGCAGCGGTCGTGCGTTGATGGCACTCGAAGCGCGTTTGCGTGCGTGGCCGCGGCCTGTGCTAGGACGCATCGCAGATCAAGCACTGTGGCTCGATCTGCGTTGCCTGGAGGCGGGCGATGAAGCGGCGTTCGTCGCGCAATGTGTGGAGCAGAGTGAGGTGGGCTGACGATGATCGTCGGTACGGCGGGGCACATCGATCACGGCAAGACGACGCTCGTGCGAGCGCTGACGGGTGTCGATACCGATCGCCTGAAGGAAGAGAAGGAGCGTGGCATTTCGATCGAACTCGGCTATGCGTACGTGCCGCTTGCGAACGGTTCGGTATTGGGGTTCATCGACGTGCCGGGCCATGAAAAGCTCGTGCATACGATGGTCGCGGGGGCGTGCGGGATCGACTTCGCATTGCTTGTCGTGGCAGCCGACGACGGCGTGATGCCGCAGACGCGTGAGCACATGACGATCGTCGGCATGCTCGGCATCGAGCATGGAGCCGTTGCGTTGACGAAGGTCGATCGTGTTGATGAGGCGCGTCGGAGCGAAGTGATGAGCGAGGTGCGTGCTTGGCTCGCGGGCACGGCTTTGGCGACAGCGCCGATCTTCGAGGTCGACGCAACACGTGATGACGATGTCGGTGTGCTCGCGCTGAATGCGCATTTGCATGAGCAGGCGCTCGCATGGCAAGGCCGACGCGACGACGGGCTGTTTCGGCTCGCAATCGATCGTGTGTTCACGTTGCCAGGGGCAGGCACGATTGTGACGGGGACGGTTTTCGCCGGGTGTGTGCATATCGACGATATGTTGGTGCTCGCGCCGCTTGGCGAGCCGGTTCGTGTGCGGGGGATTCACGCACAGCATCGCGCTGCGGCGATTGGGCGTGCGGGCGAGCGTTGTGCGCTGAATTTAGTGGGTGTTGAGAAAGAGCGTATTGCGCGTGGTGATTGGATTGTCGACGCTCGTCTGCGGGAGGCTTCGACGCGTTTGGACGTTGAGCTTGCGATCGATGCCGATGCTGGTTTGAGGTTGCGGCATTGGACACCGTTGCATGTGCATTTGGGTACGCTGCATCGTGTTGCTCATGCGGTGTTGCTAGGTGGCGGTGACCATGCGTCGCGCGTGCAGCTGGTCTTCGACGAACCTGTTTGCGCGTTGACGGGTGATCGCTTCATCGTGCGCAATGCGCAGGCGAACTGCACGGTGGGTGGCGGACGCGTGCTCGATCCGTTCGGGCCGGCGCGCAAGCGTGGCGGGTTAGAGCGTCGTGCGTGGCTCGATGCGCTGGCTCAGTGGGTCGATACGGGCTGCATTGATGCACTCGTTGCGAAGGCGCCTTCTGGTCTTCGGTGTTCGGTGATCGAGCGATTGACGGGGCGTGATATCGGGACGATCGGGATGGCTGAAGATGTGCTGATGGTGTCGGTCAAAGGAGCAGGAGAGGGGGAGGCGTACGTCGTTCACCGCGAGTGCTGGAGGCGCATGCATCTGCAAGTGATTGCGGCACTCGAGACGTTTCATGCCCGTACGCCCGACGAGCAGGGCCCGGACATCGCGCGGCTAAGGCGGATCGCGTTGCCGCTTGTTGACGACGCGCTATGGCGCGCGCTTGTCGACGCGATGACGGCGGCGGGTGAAATCACGCGCAGTGGCCCATGGCTGCACTTGCTAGGGCACACGGTTAGCCTTGATGTCGATGAGCAGTGTCTTGCCGAGCGGTTGTTGCCGCTGCTGCGTGAGAGCGGTTACGAGCCGCGTTGGGTGCGGGAGTTGGGTGCGACGGTCGATGTGCCGGAGGAGCGCGTGCGTGTGACGTTGCGCAAGTTGGCGCGTCAAGGCGAGGTGTATCAGGTCGTGCACGATCTTTTCTATCACCGAGAGGCGGTGCGTACGGTCGCGCAATTGATTGCGCAGACGATGCGCGACGGTGACGGCCAGCTCACGGCGGCCACGTTTCGCGACGTGACTAACCTTGGGCGCAAGCGCGCGATTCAGGTTTTGGAGTTCTTCGATCGCGTTGCCTATACTCGCTTCGGCCGTGGGGTGCGGCGGTTGCGTAGTGATAGTCGGATGTTCGACGGTTGGTTGGGGTGAAGGGGAAGGCATTCGCATCCGGTGGTGCGGCTGGGCTTCAAACCCAGTTGGGGGCGTCAGACGCTCTCGGGTCGGTTCGACTCCGGCGGCCTTCCGCCGGGAAAGGTCTCGGCGGGGCTCTTGGGTTCTCTGCCGCGCTCAGAAAGTCCCTTATTTCAGTTGGTTTTGCGGATAGCAAGGTTCATGCGGGCGCGCTGCCCGTCTTGCGCGATTTCGGGCAGGATGATGGGTAGGATTTGGGGCGAACCGTTGAAGCGGCATCTGCCAGCGCGCGCGGAAATGACTTGTTTTAGTAGTCATTTATGGTTATGATTGTGCCTATGGTCACATGACTATAGGGGGATCAATGGAAGTCAACCAGGTTTCGAAGTCCGAGTTCAAGGCAAAAGCCCTTGAATTTTTCCGCTTGGTGGAAGCGTCCGGCGAGAGTGTCGTCGTGACCGATCACGGCAAGCCGACGCTGGAAGTCCGGCCGTACCGCAGCAAGGAGCGCAATCCGCTAGATGTTTTGCGCGGCTCTGTGGTCCGTTATGACGACCCGACCGAGCCGGTCGATGTTGAGTGGGAGGCCGCCCGGTGATCGTCGTTGATACGCACGCGCTGGTCTGGTGGGCAAACGGAGACGCCGCGCTGAGCAAAAAAGCCAGGGCGGCGATTGAACGAGAGCTGGATGGCGGGCAGATCGTTGTATCGGCGATCACCGCTTGGGAAATCGCGATGCTCGTCGAGCGCGAAAAGCTTGTTCTGTCGATGGACGTCGCAAGCTGGCTTACGACTGTCTCTGCGATCGACGCCGTTCGCTTTATGCCTGTAGATGTCGAAATTGGCCTGAAGTCGGTAGATTTGCCAGGCGAGTTCCATAAGGATCCGGCCGATCGCATGATCGTGGCGACCGCGCGAAAGCTAGCTGTGCCGCTGGTGACCCGGGATGAGAAGATTCGCGCCTACAAACACGTCAAGACCATTTGGTAACCCCGGGGCAGGGAGCGAGCCGGTGGGCCTGACGCGTTTGTAGGGCGAGTTCGTTCGAGACGAGCCCTCCGCTGTGGTTGTCTCCGCATTGCGCAAACGGTTCCCCTTTTTTGCTGACCATTCTTGAGCCGTGCCAAATGCCGCTCTGCCGCCGACTGCAATGGCGACCGACTGTGATCTGCGGTGGAGTGTGGGCGCGGGAGGGCCGCTCACGGATAGGCTACGGCCGACTGCATCAGGCAGAAGTCGGCCACAAACTGTCGCTCACATATGTCATCACCAAAGCACTCACATGTCTGCTTGCCTTCTGCTATCGGTCGTTCGACAAGCGACGACAAAACTGGAAATGTAAACCTACCGCGAAAACGAGCAGCGTTTAGCCATTATGTAGCGCGCCACTCAGCCACAAAATTAATTTTCCTGTTGCGCTAGCATCTGGAGGAATAGGGGCTGAATTTCTTTATGAATAGCCAATCCAGCGTCCCAGTATTCCTGGTGTGCAAACCGAGGAAAGTATTCTGGTCGTCGTGATGAACTGGCAATAAAAGTTGTTAAGCCATAGTTAAGGACAGTGGCGAGATGGGTTAGAGTATGTTTGGAACCACTAGGCGGGCCGCCTAAAAGAGCGAAGGCCACACGATCTGTCCCCGGTACTGTCGGCTGAGATCCAATGAGTATGGAGTCTCGCGAATGATGAACTGCCTCCGAAAAAAATTCCCCGGTCGCGTCACGAAATTCCTGCATGTATTGGGTCCATTCCTGTGGCAAACCAAACGATTGGTCTGATCGGGCAACACGTTGAGCGAGTTTTTTATTTGAAAACAACTTGTACCAGTGTTCTTTCGGAGACGAAATATCGTCGAGAAAAAAACTCCGAAATGTTTCGCGGTCGACGGAGAGGGCTACGACCATGTAACTTAAATCAGAAGTTGCGCGAAGCAGCGCTCGACTAGGCGTATCTAGGCCTTTCGAAACGAGTTCAATAACAGAATGGCCATAATTCGCAAGTTGACACAGTACGCACGCCATCGCGAAGTCTGGATTCGCGCTACATGTCGGGTCGAGCCAATCGGGAGGAAAAAATCGCTGCTCCGAACGATTCAGATAAAGTGCATCTGCAAACCAAGCAATGCTTCCGACTAAAGCTGTGCATAGGCCATGCTCCACCGCAAGGGTGCTCCGTACAACGTCGTTAGCCTCGGCTTGAACTTGCTGCCCTACATCGAACATTGTCTGAACGGTCTCGCTAGACGCCAATGCACTGACTTGCTCTGCAAGGCGCGAGCGTTCGCTCGTTTGTTCGGGATTCTTAGAGTCTGACACGATGGGGGCGTGAATGATTAAGTAAGGTAACTATACGGCAATGTCTGCTTTACTTTGAAAGCTGCCGTATGGCCCACGCGGTGTCGAACGGCGGATGCGGGTCGACTATCGTCGATCAGGAGCGAACGACGAGTACCCAACTCGCTCCGGCGACAATGCTGGATGATCGTTTCGGCTGTGATCGCCGAGCGATTTTCGATAGTGCGAGATTGCCGGTGGTGCGTAGTCGATCGCCCAGTCGCAGGCCGCCCGCTATCGGAGAACCAGATCGACGGCACTCGGGTACGGGTGGCTGGAGGCTAGTCGCAGCACGGCGCCCACGCAATTGTGGGTAGAAGTGTGGGTAGCCAAAACGGAAAAACCTAGAACCCTTACCCGGCGTGCCTTTCCGGCCAGCGGTTGGACTCGGCTGCCTTCCGCCCTAATTAACGAGCAGGCTCCGGAGCGCTCCGGGGCTCTCAAAACGCCAGCCAGTGGCTTGCCAAATAAAACGATAGTTGCTGTTGGTGGCGAATCGAAAGCAGATACACCGTTCCCCTGGTCTGCGCATATAGCAGCAGGTAGTACGGCATCACGTACTCGCGCAGTTCGCTGCCTTCGTCAATGGCGCCGAGTTGTTTAGTCAGACGAGCAACGCCGTTGCACACCTCCACGGAGCGGGCAGGCCGCTCAAGGAAGAGGCGGCCGATGCTGGGAAGGCGTTCCAGCTTACGGATGACGGTATCGGTCAATTCGTCCAACAGTGCATCGAAGGCTCGGGGGGCACCCCAACGGTAGAACGTCTATTCCGTGATGCTGTGGCGCTTGCACTTGCGCCAGCGCCAACTTGACGACCGCGGCCGGTTGGTTTTCCCAGCCACAGATATTCTGTTGCCCGTGCAGTCGCCGGTATGTCGCGATGGACGGCGATAGCATCGACAGGCGGCACAGCGCTGACGCGCAATCCGCCGTGCTGACTGCTCTCCCCCTGATTCCTAACTCTTATCCATGACGAAAGCCCGAGACTTCCGCCTGACCGCAGCTTCGACGCAACGCACGCGGATGCCGAGAATTCATCACACAAAATAACAGCACCACACGTGCGGGAATCTCCCTACGCCACCGTTCCCGTCAAACGGGAATTTCGTTTTTGAAAAATGAGAACGGGGTGGCAAAGTTTCACCATCGCATCGCAACGAGCTGCATCTTTCAAGTGAACCAGGAACCGACCGCAACCGGCGCCGAACGCGTGCTATTCGTGCTTGCGGCACTCGCGAGCCACGGTAAGGCGATGTCCGTCAAGGATCTGCTCGGCGTGACGGGCCTCGCGCAGAGCACGCTCTATCGGCAAATCGCGTTGCTCAAGCGCTGGGGCTTCGTTTCCGAAAACGCGGGGTATTACGCGCCGGGACCCATCAGCGTCCAACTTGCCCTTGGCTTCGACATCAACTCGCTGGTCGTCGAGGCAAGCAGGGAACTGATGTCGGAGCTTGCGCGCGTGTCGCAGGAGAGCGTCGGTCTCGTGGTGACGGTCAACAATCAGGTGATGTGCCTGGAGATGGTCGAGAGCAGTCACTCGTTGCGGTGCTCGTTCGAAAAGGGGCATGCGGTGCCGCTGAAAGCGGGAGCATCTGCGAAGTCGCTGCTCGCCTTCATGACCGACAAGGCACGTACCGAAGCGCTCGACAAAATGTTCGAGGGCGATCCGGGCGGCCGCGCCCGCCTCGAAGCGCAACTCGAGCGCATTCGCACCCAGGGCTATGCGGTGAGCGACAGCGAAGTCGATCCCGGCGTATGGGGGGTGAGCGCCCCGGTGTTCCAGCGTGTCGGGCGCGGCGTCGGTTCCAATGCCTCGATCACGCTGATGGTGCCGTCGACTCGCGCAACCGGCCGCGAGTCGCAGTTCATCGAATTGACGGTGCGCACTGCTCGGGCGATCTCCGAGCGGCTGCAAACCGAATGATCTGATTGTTCGATCCCAACCACGAAGGAGTACTGCCATGAAATCCCGCAAGCTGTTTTCGATTGTGTGCCTGACGCTCGCGGCGACGTTCGCGGCAATGCCCGGCGCGGCGTCCGCCCAAGGCCAGGACACGCTTCAGGTCGCCACCGACGCGACGTTCCCGCCGATGGAATTCACCATGAACGGGCAACGCACAGGATTCGACGTCGACATCATGAATGCGATCGCGAAGGCGATGGGCAAGAACATCCAGTGGACCGACATCGACTTCAAAGGGCTGATTCCAGGCCTGATCGCGCATCGCTTCGACGTTGCGATATCGGGCATCTACATCACGCCGGAGCGCAGCCAGGTGGTGGACTTCACCCAGTCGTATTTCGCCGGCGGACTCGTTGCATTGGTGAAGGCCGACTCGCCGATCAAGACGCTGGCCGATCTCGACGGCAAGAAAGTATCGGTCCAGGTTGGGACGAAGTCGGTCAACTTCCTGCGCGATAACTATCCGAAGGTCACACGCATCGAAGTCGAGAAGAATCAGGAAATGTTCGACCTCGTCGGGATCGGCCGCGCGGACGCGGCCGTCACCGGCAAGCCGGCTGCGTACCAGTTCGTGCGTACGCGACCGGGCTTTCGTGTGCTCGACAAGGAGCTGACGACCGAGGCTTATGGCATCGCGGTGCGCAAGGATGAGCCGCAGTTGCGCGACGCGCTCAACGCTGCGCTAGCCAAGATCAAGGCCGATGGCACGTATACGGCAATCGTTCAAAAGTGGTTCGGCCCGAACGCCAAGTAATCAGCCAGGTCACGGACATGACACTCGATTTTTCGCCGGCGATCGCCGGTTGGGCAGACATCGCGCATGGCGCGTTGGTGACGGTGGAGGTGACGGGGGCGGCGCTGGTGCTGAGCTGCCTGCTCGGGCTCCTGATCGGCATCGGGCGGCTCGCTCCGCAGCGCCGCTTCGTTTACGGATTGTGCACCGCCTACCTGACGTTCTTCCGTGGTACGCCGCTGCTCGTGCAGTTGTTCCTGCTGTTCTTCGGTCTGCCGCAGTTCAACATTCTGTTGCCGGCGTTCCTCTGCGGCATGCTGGGGCTCGGGCTGTATTCCGCCGCTTACGTATCGGAGATCGTCCGGGGCGCGATCCAGTCGATCGATCGCGGGCAGATGGAAGCCGCGCGCTCCGTCGGCATGTCGTCGGGACAGGCCATGCGCGCCATCATTTTGCCGCAGGCGATCGTTCGGATGATCCCGCCGCTGGGCAACGAGTTCATCGCATTGGTCAAGAACTCGGCGCTCGTGTCGCTGTTGACGATCAATGATCTGATGCATGAAGGGCAGAAGATCATCAGCGTGTCGTATCGCTCGCTCGAGGTGTATCTGGTGATCGCACTGGTGTATCTGGCGCTGACGCAGGCGACCCATTACGGTCTGCAGCGCGTCGAGCGTCGTTTGCGTGCGGGAGGCATGGTCCAATGAAAAACACATCTGAACCGATCGTCCAGATTCGTGGACTGACCAAATCGTTCGGTAACCACGTCGTGCTCGATGGCATCGACTTCGACATCGAGCCGAAGCAGGTAGTCGTCGTGATCGGGCCGAGCGGCTCCGGCAAGAGTACGTTCCTGCGGTGCTGCAACGGGCTGGAGCAGCCGGACGGCGGCACGATCGACATCTGCGGACACCGGCTGTGCGATCACGGCACGTTGCTGGATGATCGGGCGCTCAACACGCTGCGTGCCGAGGTCGGCATGGTGTTCCAGTCGTTCAATCTGTTCCCGCACTTGTCGGTGTTGCACAACATCACGGTCGGACCGCGCATGCTGCGCGGCATGTCGAAGGAAGAGGCCGAGGCAGCCGCACTCTCGCTGTTGCAAAAGGTCGGCCTTGCGCACAAGGCGCACGTGATGCCGGCGAGCCTGTCGGGCGGTCAGAAGCAGCGTGTCGCGATCGCGCGTGCGCTCGCGATGCAACCACGCGTGATGTTGTTCGACGAGCCGACATCGGCGCTCGATCCGGAACTGGTGGGCGAGGTGCTGCAGGTGATGAAGGTGCTCGCCGAAGAGGGGATGACGATGGTGGTCGTCACCCATGAAATGGGTTTCGCGAAGGAAGTCGCCGACGTGGTGGTCGTGATGGACGGTGGCAAGATCGTCGAGGCCGGTCCGCCATCGGAAATCTTCTCGGCGCCGTCGCAACCGCGCACACGCAGTTTTTTGCAAGCGGTGTTGTCACGAGCATGAAACGCGAATTCGACGACAAGGTATGGATTGGGCGCTCGGATTCCGGCGAGCCGGGCGACACGCGACGCGTGTTCGATGAGATCGCACCGTTTTCAGGTGACACGATAGCCCAGGGCGAACCGGTGATCATAGGCTTCGGTTCCGATGAAGGCGTGCGGCGCAACTTGGGTCGCGTAGGCGCCGCAAGGGGGCCGGAGGCGCTGCGCCGTGCGCTCGCCGGATTGCCTGCCAAGGGAGAGGGGCCGGTATTCGATGCGGGCGACGTGGTCTGTGAAAACGGCGACCTCGAAGCGGCTCAGGAAGAGTTGGCGCAGACGGTTCGCGATGTGCTCGCGCGCGGTGGCTTGCCGCTCGTATTGGGCGGTGGTCACGAGGTGGCATGGGGAACGTATAGCGGCTTGCGTGCACACCTGGGGCACGACCCTTGGCGCAAGCTCTTGATCGTGAACTTCGACGCGCATTTCGATTTGAGGCAGACGCGGCCCGCGAATTCAGGCACGCCGTTCGACCAGATTGCATGCGACTGCGCGGCACGCGGCGACGCGTTCCGTTACGTGTGCTTCGGCATTAGCGATCTCGCCAATACAGCGGCATTGTTCGAGCACGCAGGTAAGCTTGGCGTGCGCCACATTCTCGACGCGGACATGCAAGAGTCGCAGCTGGCCGCGCGCCTGGATGATCTCGACGACATGCTGGCGGAGGTCGACGACGTCTACCTGTCGATCGATCTCGATGTGCTGCCCGCTGCAACGGCACCCGGCGTATCGGCTCCGGCGGCGCTAGGGGTGCCGTTATCGGTGCTCGAAGCGATGGTCAAGCGAGTGCAAGCGTCGGGCAAACTGCGCGCGGCCGACATCGCCGAATACAACCCCTCGCTCGATCAGGACAAGCGCACCGCACGTGTGGCGGCGCGGCTCGCGCATCGGCTGATGTAGGCGCTATAGAAGGAAGAGACGGCGCGGGGTATTTCGATGGTCGACGCAACGACGGGCTGTTTCGGATCGCGATCGATCGCATGTGCTTTGCAGGGCTGACACTGGCGGATCAATGATCGCTTGGTTAGCCCGAGATGGATCGCCACGCATAGTCAATCCACCACGAAGCTCTCGCTCTCGATTTTGCGCATGCAAATCGAGAGCGCTCGCTGGTTGACGGTTGCTTGACTTACGTTGGCAATCATCTAATTTTCAACAGAAGCTCACCCTGCTCGTCAGGCAGCACTGCGCGCAGGTTGTGAATCCTCTTCTTTTGCCGGCCCGCTCGCATTTTGCGCGACCGAGCCCATCGGATCGATTGCGCGCGATCAGGGCGGTGAAAAGAACATGCGCTCCATTTATTTTTTCACGTTAGCTTTCGCCGCTGCGCTGGCGGCGTGTGCGGCGCACCCGTCGGCGGATGCTCCTCCGAAGCTGGCTGTTGAAAGTTACATGATCCCCTCGCAAACTCCGGGAATCCAGCTCTACATCCGAAACAAGCACCCCGAGGGCCTGACACGGTTCAGCCCGTCAAGAACGCTGCTTTATATCCACGGCACCACCCAGGCAGGTGAAACTACCTTTGATCTGCCGTTGGAACAATCGTCATGGATGGACACGATCGCACGACATGGCTTCGACGTCTATTTGGTCGACTTACGCGGCTACGGCAGGTCGAGTCGACCGCCTGAAATGAATCGGCCGCCGTCCGAGAATCGACCGATCGTGGCGGCTGATGTCGCGTTGAAGGATGTCGAAGCGGCGGTGGATCATATATTGGCTCGTCGTGGACTGCCGCGGCTTGATCTGATGGGCTGGTCGTGGGGAGCGACTCTCGTGGGCGCATATACGGCAACTCACAACGGCAAGGTGAACCGCCTCGTACTCTATGCACCGCAATGGACACGAGACGCTACTGCGGCGGGTCGTCAAGCGGCGCTCGGGGCTTACCAGGCATGGACGCCCGCTCAAGCCCGCGATCGCTTGCAGGCGGGTGCGCCTGAAGACAGGAGGGATGAACTGTTCCCACCAGCATCATTCGAGCTCTGGTCAGCGGCTGCGCTGTCGACGGACCCGGATGGTGCGCAGCAGCATCCGCCCGTGGTGCGGACCCCCAATGGGGCATTTGAGGACATCGTCGACTACTGGATGGCCGGAAAACCATTGTGGGACCCATCCGCTGTCACTGTTCCCACGCTCGTGGTTCGCGGCGAGTGGGACGCCGTTACACGTGTTGGTGAAACGCAGGCGGTGTTCGATCGACTCAGGAATGCGCCATCGAGACGGATGATTGAGATCGGGGGTGGCTCGCATATGATTTTCATCGAAAAGAATCGCAAAGAGTTTTTTCGAGAAGTTCAATGGTTTTTGGACGAGTCGAATCCGTAGGTCGGGTCGGCCCTGTTTTCAGCAAAGGAACACCTCACCACATAGCGGACCATTGGCCGCCGATCATACTCGTCGCGTCGTTGGCCTTTGTCACAATACGGCTGGTCACAGTTCGCTTAGCGCCGCTAATGCGCGCTATGCGCGTGCTCGCGCAGCTCACCGGGAATCAACGCGCGATCGAGGCCGCCATCACCGAGCCATGCACGCGTCTTCTGCGCAGCCCGCTCGATCAGTTCGGCGCACTGCGTATAGTCGTAAGGCGAAACGTCGAGTGGACACAACGGCGGAACGACATAGATCTGCGCACGCGTCGAATAGAACTCCAAATCGCGCACGAGCTGGCGTGCGATGACGAGCGTCAGCGCATGCAGGGCCTGCGCGACCGCGCTACGCGGCGGCGCGTGCAACGCACAAGCGAAACCGGCTGGCAGCACGATGATACGCGTCGCGCCGAGCGCGACGGCCACCGATATCGGCGTGTTGTTGGCGACGCCGCCATCGACGAGATCGACCCCGTCGATACGCACAGGCGGAAACACGCCGGGTATGGCTGCACTCGCCAGCACGGCGTTCACCACGGGACCGGCAGCAAGAACGACTTCGTCGCCAGCAAGCACATCGGTCGCGACGATGTGAAGCGGCAAGGTCGCCTGCTCGATCCGCTCATACGACAGATGCGTCTCCAGCAGCCGGCGCAACGCGTTCGCCTCGACGAGATGTGGACGACTGCGCAGAATCGTCGCGAGCAGCCCAAGCATAGAAAGCGGCATGATGTCCTGCCGCCGGATCTTGCACCAGAGCGCTTCGAGCATGGCGACGCCATCGCCGTCCGGTCGTCCGGCGAAATACGCTGCGTTGATGGCGCCCGCGGAGGCGCCCACCACGCAGCCCGGACGCTCACCGCGTTCGAGCAGTTCGCGCAGCATGCCAACCTCGATCGCACCGAGGCTGCCACCGCCAGCGAATACGAATGCCGTCAAACTCGAAGGGTGGGAATTCATGGCTATTTCGAAACGTCTGCCCGAGGCTCAACATCCATTGCTGCTGCCAGTCGCACCAGCTCCAGCATGCCGAGGTTGCCGCATACGAGCGTGTGCCTCGCCCAGTACTGACTGACCCATTAATCGCCGCGACGTCTTTGTCCTTTGGTCAGGTCCAGCAGCCCAGTCTGCATGGTATGCCCCTTTCAACGTATCCACCAAAGGTCAGTAAGATCAGCCGTCAAGATTTAGATTGCTTTGCAATGGCATTGAGCGCATTGTGAAGCCATCCGTGACGAGGATAAGCACCGGATCAGCGGCGCGCACAGCAAGTTGAGCAGGGCAAGCGCAAGCAAGCCGAAGCTCAAAATGACGGCGCCGAACATACATTTGAAATGCCCACTGCGCCTCAAACCACGGAACAGCGCGTCTGACATGCGTCAGTCGCGAGACTGCTGAAGAGCAGTCAGCAGAAGCCGGCTAAACGCCGGCTTTGTTTGTCTGACGGACTAGAAAATTGGCCGGAACCGAGGCGAAGCGGGAGGCCTCCATTCGACCGCCGGGCCAGGGAAACACTGAATTGTTCCTGAGGGACAGGAGCCGGGCGGGATGGCGGTTTCCGTGAGCGCATCACCTACAATGTAAAGATGGTCGCGACCTATCGAGGAGGCTGCCATGACTCAGTCAATGATTACCTTTGTGGTCGGCCTGGCGGTCCTGTTGGTCGTCGCGTTCATGCTGGCGCAACGTTACATGCACGACCACAAAGGCGACGAGATGGTTCAGTGGCTCGATGCACATCACATGGGTTGGATGCACCGTAAGCATTGACGGCGCGGTCAACGATGCGTCAGGCAAAGCGGCTACGTTGACGCACAAATGGCGCACGCCTTGGCACTGAGGCGCGCGGACAGCGAGCGCGCGCAGAAGCGGCGCGAAAATGACGCCCGCATCAATGTCAACGCGAGCAAGTGGCGTTATATCTGTCAGGAGAGTTAGATGGGAACAAGTGGCGTGACGCTCAACTTTCCTAATCCCAGTCGCACCTACGACGCTTCCCGACACTGTGTGTGCTTCTGGGGCTACGACAATTCTCGCGAGATTACCTTTCTGGTCGACGATGCGATGCTGGCGAAACTGAACTCCGACATGGGTTCTGGCGAGTTCGCCTTGCTTGCGGCCTTCGACCGCAACCGCGACCGGATTCTGGGACTCGCCAGAGACCTTTATAAGGGTGGTCCCCAGATCAGGTATACGATCTCGTGAGAGGGGCTAGACAGCGCCAATTATCTTGGCCGGTCCTTTGACAATGACCTGGGCCGGCGACGAGGAATCGCCGGCGGCGCCGAAAGCGATGACAGCTGGCCGAAGCGCACCGGGTTCCACGACGTGATGACGGCCGCGCTCCAACGTCGAGCCATCCGGTTTTGTACAGCCGCGTGTGCGGGTATTCCGGGTCTGAGTGGGACATGGATCGGTTAAAGCATGCGCTGCTTGATTATCACGAACGCAGCAAGCACCGTCTCAACTTCTACGCTCCTGGCCCTGCGGGGCTCGACTGGACAACCCAGCCGGATCCGTTCCGGGTGTTTCACGGCACGCTGCGCGTTGGTCTGCCGTTAGTCGCGGACACCCTGGCCACGCGCTACAACGAGTTACGCTGCGGCACCTTGCCGCCCGCGCACGGATTCGATCTATCCAATCTGGCAATCCTGTTCGAACTCTCGCTCGGCTTGTCGGCGTGGAAATCCTATGGCGCTCAGCGGTGGGCACTGCGCTGCAACCCTTCGAGCGGAAATCTGCATCCGACTGAGGGCTATCTTCTGTGTCCGGCTCTGCCCGGCTTGCCCGCAGGCGTCTACCACTACGTGAGCCGGGATCATGCGTTTGAACATCGCGCTGCGGTGGACGAGCCGCAATGGACGGAGGCGTTTTCGGAAAGCGGTGTCCTGGTCGGCATAAGCTCGATCCATTGGCGCGAAGCGTGGAAATACGGCATGCGCGCCTGGCGCTACTGCCAACAGGATTGCGGCCATGTCATCGCTGCGATGAGTTACGCAGCGGCAGCGCTCGGCTGGCAGACGCGATTGATGGAGGCGGTTGCGGATGATGCAGTGGCCGACTTGCTTGGCGTGGAGCGCCGCGAAGATTTCAGGGAAGCGGAAACGGAGGCGCCGGATCTGTTGCTCTGGATTGGCAACCCTGAGACGCGGCCCGATCTTGAGAGCATGCTGATCGCTTTGGATAGGGCACAGTGGCACGGACGCGCAAATCAGCTGAGTTCGGGACATGTGGCGTGGCCGGACATCGATTCGATTCAACGCGCCACGCACAAGACCCGTACTCGCGAACCACGCTTGCAGAATCCGGAGCAGTTTTCAGCACCGGCGACGCCAGCCCTCGATCTCAGCTTCGCCCGAATCGCCAGACAGCGTCGCAGCGCTGTGAAATTCGATGGCACGACGCGCATCAGCGACGCGGCTTTGTTCAGCATGCTGGCGTGTCTGCTGACACATCCCGACACGCCGCCGTGGAATGCGCTGATGTCTCCTGCCGCAGTGCACGCGGCGCTATTGGTGCACCGCGTCGACGGCCTGGAGCCGGGCCTTTATATGCTCGTGAGAGCTCCGGGAGCGCTGCCGGAACTCAAACGGTCTCTGCGTCCGGAATGGTTGTGGCAAAAGACCGGGCCGGACCATCTGCCGCTCTATCTTCTACTGCCTTACGATTTGCGCGCGGCGGCAAAGTCGATTTGCTGCCACCAGGATATCGGCGCTGATTCCTGCTTTGCGCTGGGGATGATCGCGAGATTCGAAATCGCCTTGAAACAACCATGGCGATATCGCTATCTTTTCTGGGAATGCGGCATTCTCGGCCAAACGCTCTATCTCGAAGCTGAGGCTGCCGGAGTTCGCGCCACGGGGATCGGCTGTTTTTTTGACGATGAAATGCACACACTACTCGGAGTGAAGGATCACACCTGGCAAAGCCTGTATCACTTCACCGTCGGTGGCGCGGTGGACGATCAACGCCTGTCCGTAGTTCCGGCGTATGAGGTTCAGCCTTGAGGGGGGATGACCCAACCAGGCTGTTCGGGCGGCGGTATCACCGCGCTACGCTGTCGGCGCTCACGTAGGTCGGCGATGATTGCGCAGTCGACGTACCGGAGACTCCGCCCCTTCTTTTTCGATAGAATCGAGCAGAAGACCAATCATAAATTCGGCCAAATTCAGGCACTTCGATGTTCATCCAGCACGTGTCTCAAGCTCTTCCCGGTAACCTGTGCGCAGAGTTACTGGACTTCGCACGCCAGCAAGCTTTTGAGGCCGCACCTGTCAACTTCTATGGCGAGATGCAGCGTCAGGAGTCGGTACGCAACAACGATCGATTCGAATGGGACAATCCTGAGCTTGCGCAGCGGCTCCAAGATTGTCTCTCGCAGGCGATGGGGAATGACTTTCCTCGCCTGCTCGACGGCATGCGCTACGTCGCGGCGGGAAGCCACTTCCGGATCTATCGCTACAGGCCCGGCCAGTATTTCAAACCTCACCGGGACGGTTCGTATCAGGACGGACCGAACGAGAGTCTGGTCACGGCGCTTTTTTACCTCAACGATGCCGATGGCGGAGAGACAATCTTGATGCCCTACGGGCTGCGCGAACAATGGGCGCATCGACCCGTTTCACCGCGTGCAGGAGATGCACTTCTTTTCGAGCATCGTGTGTGGCACGAGGGCAGGCCAGTCCACTCGGGCGAGAAGTACGTGCTTCGCACGGACCTTTTTTACGCCGAGTAGCGTACAACGAGCCTAATCTTCCACTGGCTGCCGCGCGGCCCAATCGCTGCGCACGAGACCATACGGCGCGCTGTCGGACACCTCGTCACCGACGATCTGGTTTCGTAAGCGTCGATCCGTTTTCAGATCAGGGGAAGATCGGCGTCGTGGGCTCGGCGCCGCGCAGATCGGCTTGCGGAAAGTGTTGCTTCACCAACTCCTCGATCTCATGCTCTCGCGACACCGGTACATCGGCCATGAGCAACAGTTGGCCGTCTCGTATGGCGTCACGAAAGCGAGCGAGTAGGGAGTTCGGTTCAGCGACGCCGATCATGGCGGCCGTCCAGGCTCCGAATCCGGCGCCTGCCAGCGTCATCGCGACGACGGCACCGCCCGCGATGGTCAGCCCAGCCGGAGGAAACACGAGCGCAACGAGGCCGAGAAACGCGCCTGTCGCACCGCCGAGCGTCACGCCGCGTTCGAGCGCGTGAATCACGTCGCTGCTTTGCAGTAGCGAGGCTTCGGGCAGTTGTTCGAGCGTGACGCTGTGATTCGCGAGGACATGGATATGCCGCCAGGTGATGCGAGCCCGCAGCAAGTCGTCGACGATGGCCTTTGCCATTGCCGCGTCCGGCACGAGAAAGTAGAGGCGCCTCATGATGTGACTCCCTCAGTCAAGAGGTCATCATCCGCAACGTGCGATGATATTTATCATACGCCTCGCTCGCCCGTTGGAAGGTGCGCAGGCGTACGGCCGGAGGGGGAGGGACCCGCCTCGGAGATACCGCGCGAGCGCTGCCACGACCCAACCACCCCCAGCAACCGTACAGCTCAAACCGAACAGGCACGCACATGGACCGGATGGCGGCGATGGAGACGTTTGTAGCCGTAGTGGACGCGGGTTCATTTACCGCGGCTGCTCGTCAGCTCAAGTTGGGGCAGCCGGCCGTGTCGAAGTCGATCGCGCAACTCGAGGAACGCCTGAACGCGCGGCTACTACTGCGCTCGACCCGAGGCTTGACGCCGACGGCCGAAGGGCAGCGTTTTTATGAGCACGCGCGCCGTGCGATCGACGAAGCGGATCAAGCCGAGCAGGCGGTCCGCGAATCGTCGGCGGGGCTCTCGGGACGGTTGCGTATCGCCGCCGCCGTGACCTTTGCGCGACTGCACGTGCTGCCGGCGCTCAAGTCCTTTCTCGACGAGCATCCGAAGCTGCACATCGACATCATCCTTGACGATCGTTCGATCGACCTGCTCGAAGAGGGCGTGGACGTGGCGTTGCGTATGGGCCCGCTCGACGACTCGAGCATGACCGCACGACGTATCGTGAGCGGCCGGCGTCTGGTGGTCGGCACCCCACGCTATTTTGCGGAAGCCGGTATTCCTCATACCCCAGCCGACCTGAGCCGGCATCAGGCGATCGTCTATTCGCTCAGGGGCGGCGGAGAATCTTGGTCGTTCACCCGGGGCGACGGCACCGAAGCCGCTGTGGCAGTGTCCGGCCGTGTGAGGGTGAGTGCCGCTGAGGGCATGCGCGCGGCAGTGTTGAGCCACATGGGGCTCGCGGTGGCCTCGGAGTGGATGTTTTCGCCCGAACTCGCCGATGGCACCGTGCAGGCGGTACTCACGGACTGGATGCTGCCGCCGATCGACGTCTGGGCTATTTTCCCGTCCGGCCGCATGGCGACGACGAAGGCTCGCGCCTTCGTCGCTTTCGTCGAACACCTGCTAACGCAAGGTCGGGCTGGTACGGCCGTATAGGCTCACATACACGCGGTGCATGCGGACAGGCGGCTTAGACCTTGGCCGCAGCGCTTTCGAGTATCGGCAACATCTCGGCCGGATCGGGCCGATGCGTGTAGTCAGGGTTGACGTCCGCATACAGCACGATGCCGTCTCGACCGATCACGTAACGTGCCGGCATCGGCAGCGTCCAGCTCGGGTCGTTGTTGAACGCCGGCAAATCGTTTTTCAGTTGCTTGTAAAGCTCGACGAGATAGTCCTGCAGCGCGAAACGCAAACCGAAGGCTGTGCCGATCTCGCCGTGCGCGTCGCTCAGCACCGGAAAGCCCAGCTTGTTGTCGCGCACCGACTTGCGGCTGTTGACCTGCGTCTGCGGCGAGATGGCGACTACATTGGCCCCGTACGCTTGGATCCGAGGCAGCGCTTCGTTCAAGGCTTGCAGTTCGAGATTGCAATACGGGCACCACACGCCGCGATAGAACGTGATGACCAATGGCCCTTGCGCGAGCAGATCGACGGAGGACACCTCATTGCCGTTCTGGTCTTTCAGGCTGAATTGCGGCGCCAGGTCGCCGACCTTGAGCGCGCGGCTCGCCTGACCGCTCGCGATCAGTTCCGCCGTCGCGCGCTCCATGATCGGATGGATTTCCGGCGGGGCGTTGTACGGGGGCTTGCCGGCCTTGAAATCGGCCTTGAAGGCGTCGAGTTTGTCTTGCAGCGACAGGGTCGATTGAGAGGTGTTCATGATCTGCTCCTCGTTGGATGACGGTGAGCAGATGATGAAACGTGAGGCGGCCGCGAAGAAGACGGCCGTCATCGATAACAGTCATTCCCGACAGGCATGCGGATCAGCTTCTGACCTTGCGCAAGTGGCTGTCCCACGCAGCCGTGCGATCGCGAATGTATTCGCCGATCTCCGCGCTCGTGTTCAACTGTGGCTGAACGTGATCGAATCGGCCGTGCTCGTCCGGAATCGGCAGCTTCGAAACGCGCCATGCATGGATGCGTTCGAGCGTGCTCGGCGTCGAGACATTGGGCCGGCTTCCGTCAGGCCCCGATTGAGGTGGCAGGATCGATGCGAGCGGATCGTCGGCGCGCGGATCGCTCAGCGTGAGCACGTCGGCCAGGCTCGGCGCCGCGGCGTCGCGCTTGGTCAGCGGCGGCACGTTCCAACGGTCTTCAATGGTCTTGAGCACGCTCGTGTGGTCGATGGTGCCGCTTTGCGCGCGGTACACCGTGCCGGCCTCGATGCGAGGCGAGATGAGCAGGGACGGTACGCGCACGCCAAAGCGTGCGAAGTCGAAGTTGTCGAATTCGCCGATCGAATTGTCGGGGGGCGTGGCCGTCGCCGGCGGCGCGACGTGATCGTAATTGCCGCCGTGCTCGTCATAAGTGATGATCAGCAGCGTGTCGTTCCAGGCGGGGCTGCTGCGCAACGTGCGGTAGACCTGATAGATCAGTTGCTCGCCCTTCGCGACGTCGTAGTTCGGATGCTGGCTGTTGCCGTTTGCGCTGAAATCGGGCTCGAGAAACGTATAAGCGGGCAGCTCACCCGATGCCGCGCGGCGCTGAAAGTCGGGAAACAGGCCGAAATGACTTTCGTCGGCATGGAGCGTGTCGGGGAAATCGGTGCGCGTCAGCGGCGCACGGTTATACCCGAAGATCGCCCAGTCGATGCCATTGTCCGCGAGGCGGCCATAAATGCTCGGGCAGGTGAACGATTTGACGTGATTGTCGAGCCGCCCTTGCGAGGTGGCCGCAGCCGCGAACGCGCGGTTCGGCACGGTCTGCGTCGGCACCGAGGCGAACCACTGGTCACACACTGCGTAGCCGCGAGCGAGCGCGGACATGACGGGCAGCATGTCGGGCGTGTACATCTGCATGATGTCGGCGCTCTGGGTGCCCGGCAGCGAATCGCTATAGTGATGCGCGATATCGTAGTCGATCGCGCTCTTGAAGTTCAGCACGAAGCCGCGGTTGCTGGGCTTCGTGCCGGCAGCCGGATGCATCGTCGAGAACAACTGCATGTTCGTGTTGTAGAAGCCTTCGCCTGGATCGGCACCGGGCTTGAAGTAGGCATTGGCCATCCCCGCCGTGATCTTGCTCATTGCAACGTTGCGCCCACTGTCGTCAGGGTTCGATTCGTCGCCGGTCAGGCCTTCGAACGGGGCGCCCGAGGGCGTCTTGCGGTTGCCGTCATAAAGGAATCCGAGCATCTGGTCGAATGAGCGGTTCTCCAGCATCAATTGAACGATGTGCTTGATCTGAGAAAGCTGATTGGCCATGTCGTGTCTCCAGGGCGTGGGGAATGGGGCTGATGCAGCGAGTTCGTTAGACCGCCGCGAACCGGTTGGTTGCATTGCGCTTCGATGCGCTGTGCGGGATGGGATGGCCTGTATGTTGTTCTTGATTTGTGTCATTTTTCTTTTGCATCGAGCGTACACCTGGACAGAGGGCGTCCTCTTCCTGTCGAGGTTGACAGGTCCAGAGAGAACTTTTGCACACTCTCGGAGCGAGACTGGCCTCTGACCGTGTTGCGGTCCGAAGTTAGGGCTTGCTCGGGTCGAACCTAAGGAGTTGGCTTGAGCATTTGAGTTCATCGCAGGTCTTTGCGACGAGAACGTGGCAAAGTACCGGCTGCTGAAAAAATCAAACTAGTTGTGCAGTCGGCTGCTGCCAGAGCCGACTGCACGCAGAACCTGAGAGAGACCGTGGCCTTAACCATAACAATTCTTGTCATCATCGTTGCAGTGCTGCTGTGGCGATACTCCGTCGCCTCCAATGCGTTGTCAGCAAGCAAGAAAGAGTCTACCGACCTCAGTGCGGGCCTCGAAGCATTGCGAATAGCGAAGGAGGAAAACGACGCTACGAACGCCCATGCGATTGCCATCTTGCGAGAGCAACTGACGACAACGACGGCCGACAGGGACTCGCTCTCTAAGTTCGTCGATATACGCGACACAGCGGTCGAGGCTGACCGCATCAGGTCCGAAGCTGCCCAAATCCTGAGCTTTGCTGAGAGCAAGTCCGCGGCGTCGGTCGCAGCTGCCGAGGAAGAGGCGACGCGTTTGGTGGCAGAAGCGACTGCTGAAGCCAAGCAGAAGCGCGGCGAGGCGGAGCAGATGATTTCGCGCGCGAGCTTGCAAGCAGCGAAGGTTATCGAAGATGCTCGCATGCGAGCGGGGGAAATCGGCGGTGACGCTCTTCGGGCGCTGGAGGATGCCGACCGACTGACAGCCACCGTGGCCGCCATGAAGAACGTCATTGAAGGCTACGGGGATTCTTACATGATTCCCAGCCACAGTTTGCTCGACGACCTAGCGGAGACCTATTCGCATACGGAGGCGGGGAAGCAACTTAAGGTCGCGCGCGACTATTCGAAATTGATGGCCACGCAGAAGCGGGCCGCCGAGTGCGATTACGTGGAGAAAATCCGCCGCGACACTGCTATCAGGTTTGTGGTCGATGCCTTTAACGGGAAGGTGGACTCCATCCTCTCGCGTGCCAAGGTGGACAACTTCGGCACGCTGCAACGGGAAATCAAGGATGCGGCCGCGCTGGTGAACCACAGCGGTGCCGCATTCCGGAACGCGCGGATTTTGAAGGAGTACATCGACGCACGCATTGAGGAGCTGGTCTGGGCGGTACGCACGCACGAGCTCCGCGAGCGCGAGAAGGAGGAGCAGCGGCAGATTCGTGAGCAGATGCGTGAGGAGGAGAAGGCTCGCCGGGAGTATGAGCGTGCGATGCGTGAGGCAGCAAAGGAGGAGGACCTTATTCGTCGCGCGATGGAGAAGGCGCAAAGTCAGATTGCTCGAGCGACGGAAGAGCAGAAGGCGCAGTTCGAGGCTCAGCTTGCCGAGCTTGAAGAAAAGTTGCGACAGGCAGAAGAGAAGAACCAACGGGCGCTTTCGATGGCCCAGCAGACGAAAGCTGGCCACGTCTACATCATCTCCAACATCGGCTCGTTCGGCGAGCATGTTTACAAGGTTGGTCTGACGCGCCGCCTTGAGCCGTTGGACCGCGTTCGGGAGCTTGGTGATGCGAGCGTGCCGTTCGCGTTCGATGTCCACGCGATGATTTGGTCGGAGAATGCTCCCGAGCTCGAGCGGACGTTGCATCGCAAGTTCTTCGAGGCACAGGTCAACAAGGTAAATCCGCGCAAGGAGTTCTTCCGCGTGGGCCTTGCAGATTTGCGGGCAACCGTTGAGGACATGGGGCTGAACGTGTCGTGGACGATGACGGCTGCTGCTGCGGAGTATCGCGAGAGTCTTGCGATTGCGCATCAGATTGAGGCGGATCCGGATCTGCGCGACAAGTGGTTCAGACAACAAATCGCCTATGAGGCGGCGTTGGAGAGCGATGAGGAGAGTGTGGTGGACGCTCCCGCCGACGCCTGAATCCGTTTTACGTTTCGGCGGTCGGACGGCTTGGCCGGCCAGCTGCCCGCGATTGTATCGACGCGGCAAACAGTGTTTTCGGAATATAGGTATTTACCCTAGAGATCCTCGCTCCTAGAATCCATTTCAACAGCTGCTCAGTATTGGTTGTAGCTGGTCCGGAAATAATCTTTGGAGGTAGGTACCATGAAATCGCTCATCAGCGCAGTCGCTCTTGCCGCCGTTCTCGCGACCCCGGTCGTGTCGTTCGCTCAATCGAATCAGCCGCTGACGCGCGCGCAGGTTCAGCAGCAATTGGTCGATCTCGCCAAGGCTGGCTATGTCCCGTCGCGCGGCGCCGACCCGTACTACCCGGCCGATATCCAGGCAGCCGAAGCGCGCGTCGCCGCGCAACAAGCCGGTACGCAACAAGCGGCCGTGACGCAGACGGCGGCGAACGACATCGGCGGCGTGGCTGACACCAAGGTCCAAGCGGGCCGTCCCGCAGTGGCCGGCGAGAAGTCGATCTTCTTCGGTCAATAAGGGATTCGGCGAGGTGGCATTGCGCGATGCCGCCTTGTCCGTTCTCTCTCGATAAACCGTGACGAGCCTGCATTCAGCCGAAGCGGGCTCGTTGCACAAGCCATCCATGACCTCAGCCGTGGAGTACTCCGACGGTGTTGTACGGCCGATCACCGTCCCGATGTGAGGCGAATGGTCGTCAGATAGCGATTGAGCTACGCCTCAAGCTATACTGCCCGCCATGAAACTGCTTCGCACCTTCATCCTCTTGCTGCTCTGCGCGGCGCTGCCCATCAGTGGGCTGGCGGCCAGTGGCTTGACCGGTGAATGTCCGATGCAGCAAACCATGTCCATGAACGCGGACGCCAGCATGCCCGTCGACATGCCGGGCTGCGATTCGATGAAGCCCTCATCCGGCGACAAAGCCAAGGCCAAGGGCATGTTCTGCAAAGTGACGGCCCAGTGCCAGTTCGGTAGCCTCTACCATCCGGCCGCCAAGCCCGACGTCAGCCGCCCCGCGGCGATAGCCAGCTCGGTCATCTTCCATTACGCCCAGTCTCTTCCGGTCCGTGACCCGAACGGGCTATGGCGACCTCCCCGCTTCATCTAACCCCGATCTAACAGGTTCACCGCAGTCGCGGTGAGATTCGTCCAATACCGGACGTGGAATCCCTATGGGATTTCGCCGTTGGGATTAGAACATGCCATTCATCTTTGGCACGCCGCTGCGTCGGCGTGTTTCTTGGCGCGTGCACTCGTTTTTTGCCGCGCTTCTCGTCGCGGGCGTCGCTCACGCCCAGCAGGCACCTTTCACGCTCGACGCCGCACTACAGGCGGCGACAGACCGCTCCGCATCGATGCAGGCCGCGCAGGCGTCGGTGCGCGCCAGCTCGGAGGCGGCCGTCAAGGCGGGCCAGTTACCAGATCCGATGCTCAAGGCGGGCATCGACAATCTGCCGGTCAACGGTCCGCAACGCTTCACCATCGGCCAGGATTTCATGACGATGCGCCGTATCGGCATCGAACAGGAGTGGGTGTCCGGCGAGAAGCGGCGGCTTCGTTCGGCCCTGGCCGGCGAGATGGTCGGGCGCGAGCGCGCAGGCTATCTGGTGCAACTCGCGACCGTTCGCCAGCAAACCGCCACGGCATGGCTGAATGCTGTCTACGCGAAACAGGCGCTCGCGCTGCAGCAGGCGTTGCTCGACCACATGCACCACGAGCTGGCGGCGACGAAGGCGTCATATCGCGGCGCAAAGGCGAGCGCGGCCGATGTGCTGCAGGCGCAGGCGATGCTTGCGCAGACCGAGGACCAGGTGCTGAAAGCGCAACAAACCTATCAGACCGCGCTCATCGGCCTGTCTCGGTGGACGGCCGCTCCCGTTTCCGACGTAACCGGCGAGCCGCCTGCGCCCGAGTCGTTCGTGTCGTCTCTCCCACCGGACGAACTGCGCCTTTCACAGCCGACGCTCGTGGCCGCAGCGGACGACATTGCTGTTGCCGAAGCCGATACTGCGGTCGCCGACAGCGAGCGCAGCCCGAACTGGACGTGGGAAATCGCGTATCAGCAACGCGGCGGTGCGTACTCGAACATGGTGTCGGTAGGCGTCACCATCCCTTTGCCGCTGAATCGGAAAGACCGCCAGAACCGCGATGTCGCGGAGAAAGCCGAACTCGCGACGAAGGCGCGGCTCATGTACGAGGACGCGCTGCGACAGGTGCAGGCCGACATCCGTGTGCAATCCGCCACGCTGGCGAGCGGGCGCGAGCGGATCGCCAATCTGAGCCAATCGTTGCTGCCAGCGGCCGACCAACGCCTGGCGTTGGCGAATGCCGCCTATCGGGCGGGCTCCGGCTCGCTCGCGGACACATTTGCGGCTAGACGCGCGCAACTGGAGGCTCAACTGCAGGTCCTCGACCTCAAACGAGAGGTATCGCAGACCTGGGCGCAACTCGAATATCAGGTCGTGCCACAGACGATGGCCGCCGAACAGTGACGGAGAACGACATGACTAAGAAACCACTGGTGCGCGCGGTCTTGACGGTGTTCGCAGGCGCGGCGTTGCTTGGCGCCGGCTATGTCGCGGGAATACGTCATACCACCACCAACAACCACACCAACACAGCGATGGCGCCCACCGCTGCGCCTTCGAATGACGAGGTCGACACCAAGACCGGCAGGAAAGTGCTGTACTGGCACGACCCGATGGTGCCGAACCAGCATTTCGACAAGCCCGGCAAGTCGCCTTTCATGGACATGCAACTGGAGCCTGTCTACGCGGATGAGGGCAGCGGCACCTCCGGCATCAAGATCGACCCGAACCTGCAGCAGAACCTCGGCATTCGCTACGCGACCGTGCGTCGACAGGAAACGAGCGGGGGATTCGACGCCGTCGGCACCACGCAATTCGACGAGTCGCGCTCGGATGTCGTCCAGTCCCGCGTCACGGGTTACATCGACCGACTGTATGCGAGTGCGCCGATGCAACGCATCGCGAAAGGCGCACCCGTTGCGTCGCTGTTCGTCCCGGACTGGCTCGCCCCGCAAGAGGAATATCTCGCGCTCAAGCGCGGCGGGATGGACGACGGCCTGCTCGAAGCATCGCGCGCGCGGATGCGCGCCATGTCGATTCCGGATGGCATCATCGTCAGTCTCGACCGGACCGGCAAGGCGCAGACGCACGTCGTCCTGACGTCGCCCGAGGCCGGTGTCGTCAGTGAATTGAACGTCCGTGACGGCGCGATGGTCGCGCCCGGGCAAACGCTGGCGAAGATTGCCGGCCTGTCGACGCTCTGGCTCATCGTCGAGATTCCCGAGGCCCAAGCGTTGAGCGTGCAACCCGGCATGTCGGTCGAGGCGACGTTCGCAGGCGACCCGACTCGGCACTTCAGCGGACGCATCCGCGAGATCCTGCCGGGCATCAGCAGCACCAGCCGCACGCTCCAGGCGCGCCTGGAAATCGACAACGCTTCGCTCGGGTTGACGCCGGGCATGCTGCTGCGCGTGCGCGTCGGCGGCCAGAAGGGGGTATCGAGACTGCTGGTGCCTTCCGAAGCGGTCATCACGACCGGCAAACGCTCGGTCGTCATCGTGAAGAACGGCGATGGGCGCCTTCAGCCGGCGACGGTTACCGTGGGCAATGACATTGGCAACGACACCGAGGTGCTGAGCGGGCTCAACGATGGCGACACGGTCGTCGCGTCCGGCCAGTTCCTGATCGATTCCGAAGCGAGCCTGAAGTCCGTATTGCCGAGACTGGCGGGCAGCACGGCCGCGAGCGCTGCGATGCCGACGTCTACGCCGGCCGCTGCCGCGCAGACCTACGAGACCACCGGGAAGGTCGAAAAGGTGACCGCTTCGGACATCACGTTTTCGCATCAGCCCGTGCAGGCGCTCGGCTGGGGTGCGATGACGATGGCGTTCGGCAAGCCGGCCCCCAACGCATTCCCGAACGTCAAGGCCGGACAGACGGTGCACTTCGTTTTCAAGCAGTCCGACGACGGCTACCAGCTGACGAAGGTCGAACCTGTCGGAGGCGTGCAATGATTGCCCGGCTCATCCGCTGGTCCATCCACAATCGCTTCCTGGTGCTGCTTGCGACCGTGCTCGTCACGGGATGGGGCATCTATTCGCTCAACGAGACGCCGCTCGATGCGCTTCCCGACCTCTCCGATACGCAGGTCATCATCAAGGCATCCTATCCAGGCAAGGCGCCGCAGGTGATCGAGGATCAGGTTACCTATCCGCTCACGACGACGCTCCTCGGCGTGCCGGGCGCGAAGACCATTCGCGCGTATTCGTCGTTCGGCGATGCCTTCGTCTACGTGTTGTTCGACGACAAGACCGACCAGTACTGGGCCCGTTCGCGCGTGCTCGAATACCTGAATCAGGTGCAAAGCCGTTTGCCGCAAGGCGCGACGGTTTCGCTCGGGCCGGATGCGACGGGTGTTGGCTGGGTCTACGAGTACGCGCTGGTCGACAGGAGCGGGCAACACGACCTGGGCCAGTTGCGCGCGCTGAACGACTGGTTCCTGAAGTTCGAGCTGAAGTCGGTGCCGGACGTCTCGGAAGTCGCCAGTATCGGCGGCATGGTGCGTCAGTATCAGGTCGTGCTCGACCCGGACAAGCTGCGCGCTTACGGCATCACGCAGGCCTCGGTGGCCGATGCGCTCGGCAAGGCGAATCAGGAATCGGGTGGCTCGGTCGTCGAGCTGGCCGAGTCCGAGTACATGGTGCGCTCGTCCGGCTACCTGCATACGCTCGACGATTTCCGCAACATCGTGCTGCGTACGAACGATGCCGGCACGCCCGTGCTGCTGGGCGACGTGGCGCGCATCCAGATCGGCCCGGAGATGCGTCGAGGCATTGCCGAGCTGAACGGTCAGGGCGAAGTCGCGGGCGGTGTCATCGTGATGCGCTCGGGCAAGAACGCGCTGACCACCATCGACGCGGTCAAGGCGAAGCTGGCCGACCTGAAGCGATCGCTACCGCCCGGTGTCGAAGTGGTGACGACCTATGATCGTTCGCAGCTCATCGAGCGCGCGGTGGACAACCTGAAGGACAAGCTCATCGAAGAGTTCGTCATCGTCGGGCTCGTCTGCGCCGTGTTCCTGTTCCACCTGCGTAGTGCGTTCGTCGCCATTCTCTCTTTGCCGCTCGGCGTGTTGGCCGCCTTCATCGTGATGCGCTATCAGGGCGTGAATGCGAACCTGATGTCGCTCGGCGGCATTGCGATTGCCATTGGCGCGATGATCGATGCGGCCATCGTGATGATCGAGAACGCGCACAAACATTTGGAGGCGTACGAGCATGAGCACCCCGGCGTGCCGATGACCAACGCGCGACGGTGGGAACTGATTGCCACGTCCGCGGCGGAGGTCGGGCCGGCGTTGTTCTTCTCGCTGCTCATCATCACGCTGTCGTTCATTCCGGTGTTCTCGCTGGAAGGACAGGAGGGCAAGCTGTTCTCGCCGCTGGCATTCACGAAGACGTACACGATTGCAGCGGCAGCCGGTTTGTCCGTCACGCTCGTGCCCGTCCTGATGGGCTATCTCATCCGTGGCCGAATTCCCCACGAAAACGCGAATCCGATCAATCGTGTGCTGATTCGTCTGTATCGTCCGCTGCTCGAGGCAACGCTGCGCCGGCCATGGTTCGCGATGGGTCTCGCAGTTGTCGCCCTGGCCCTCACGGCTGTGCCGATTTCACGCCTTGGCGGTGAGTTCATGCCGCCGCTCGACGAAGGCGACCTGCTGTATATGCCGACAGCGCTTCCGGGCATTTCCGCGGAGAAGGCGAGCGAGCTGCTTCAGCAGACGGACCGGCTCATCAAGACGGTGCCCGAGGTCGCGACTGTGTTCGGTAAATCCGGACGCGCCGATACGGCGACTGACCCGGCGCCGCTCGAGATGTTCGAAACCACGATTCAGTTCAAGCCACGCAGCCAGTGGCGGCCTGGGATGACACCGGAGCGCCTGGTCGACGAGCTGGACCGGACGGTCAAGGTGCCGGGGCTCTCGAACGTCTGGGTACCTCCCATACGCAATCGTCTCGACATGTTGTCGACCGGCATCAAGACGCCGGTGGGCGTCAAGATTTCCGGACCCGACCTGACGCAGATCGACCGCATCGCCACGCAAGTTGAAACGGCCGTCAAAGGTGTCCCTGGCGTGACGTCTGCACTTGCGGAACGGCTGAACGGCGGGCGCTATATCGACGTGGACATCGACCGGCTCGCCGCGGCGCGCTACGGGCTTGCCGTTGCGGACATTCAGTCGGTCGTGTCGTCGGCCGTGGGCGGCGAGAACGTCGGCGAGGTGATTGCCGGTCGCGAGCGCTTCCCCATCAACATCCGCTATCCGCGCGAAATTCGCGACTCGCTCGAGAAGCTGCGACAGTTGCCGATCGTCACGGACCGAGGCGCACACATCCAGCTTGGAGATGTCGCGCACATCACGATCGCCGACGGGCCGCCGATGATTCGCAGCGAGAATGCGCGGCTCTCCGGGTACGTCTACGTCGACATTCGGAACACGGACCTGCAGTCCGCCGTGAACGCGATGCAGCAGGCCGTAGCCCGGCAGGTTCAACTGCCACCGGGCTATTCGATCGCGTGGTCCGGGCAGTTCGAGTATCTGGAGCGGGCGGCAGCCAAGCTGCGAACGGTGATTCCGGTGACGCTCGTCGTCATCTTCGTGCTGCTGTTCCTGACTTTCAACTCGGCTGCCGACGCACTACTGCTGATGTCGACCGTGCCGTTTGCGCTGGTCGGCGGATTCTGGCTCATCTGGATGCTCGGTCACGCGGTGTCCGTTGCCACGTCGGTGGGGTTCATCGCGCTCGCGGGCGTCGCAGCCGAATTCGGCGTCGTGATGCTGCTGTATCTGAAGGGCGCGCTTAACCGTCGACTGGAAGACGGTGAACCGCTGACCGAGGCCTTGTTATTCGACGCGATTCGTGAAGGCGCGGTGCTGCGCGTGCGACCGAAGGCGATGACCGTTGCTGTCGTGCTCGCTGGCCTCATCCCCATCATGATCGGACACGGTGCCGGGTCAGAGGTCATGCAGCGCATCGCCGCGCCGATGGTCGGCGGCATGGTGACCGCTCCGCTTCTGTCGATGTTCGTGATTCCCGCAGCGTGGTTCCTGTTGCAGCGCCGTCGCGCGAGGCAGGTCGACGTAGCTCATTTCCCTCATGCAGTCCCTTCCGGCACGAGCGTGTCGATCAACGAAACTGGAGAAGTGCAATGAAGAAACTGATTGTCGTGTCCGCTGCCATTGCCTCGGTGTTTGCTGCGCCCGCTTTTGCCGGCGACGATATGGCAGGCATGAACATGTCCACGAAAGCGTCGGCGATGAAAGTGTCGTCGACCAACGCGCTCACCGACGCGGAGGTCAAGAAAGTCGACGCGTCAACCGGCATGGTCACGCTGAAGCATGGCGCGCTCGAAAACGTGGGCATGCCGCCGATGACGATGGCGTTCAAGGCAAAGGACGCGGCGATGGTCAAGCAGGTCAAGGAGGGGGACAAGGTCAAAGTGCGCGTCGAAGACGTCGACGGCACACTGACCATCGTGAAGCTCGAAAAGCGGTCTTCATGACGCATTGCTGAAGCCGGGCGCGCGGGCTCCTCCGGTCCGTGCGCCGGCAAGCCGAGAGGGCGAATCCCCCCCTTATCGCGCCAGAACCCACTCGGAAGGGGTGGTAGCCATCAACGAACCTCTAGGCAGCGCAAACTCGAACGTCGCGCCTTTATCGACTTCACCCGCTGCCCAGATGCGTCCGCCGTGGCGCTTGATGATCCGCTGAGAGATCGCCAGGCCAACGCCTGTGCCCGGAAACTCATCGGGGCCATGCAACCGCTGAAACACGCCGAATAGCCTGTCGACGTACTCCATGTCGAACCCGGCACCGTTGTCTTGCACACTGTAGATACTGTCGCCGCCGCGGATCTGGCCCGTGACGCGAATCGCCGGATATTCACGACGGCTGCTGTACTTGATGGCGTTCGAAATCAGATTGACCCACACCTGGAAAATCATCGCGGGGTCGCCTCGGGCGGGAGGCAGCGCGCCGACGGAAAACTCCGGCTTCCTGGCGCCGCTACCTGGGCGTGATTGATCGCTGAGATCCTCGAATACGCGGTTCACCATACCCGTCATATCGAGTTCTGCGTAACTGATCGGCTGCCGTCCCAAGCGTGAAAATTCCAGTAGGTCGACGATCAGCTGGGACATTCGATGCACGCTATCGCGCACGATACCGAGCAATTTCAGCCCGTCCTCGTCCAATTGGCTGGCATGTTCTTCCTGCAGGATGGCCGAATTCCAGTCGATCAGCAGCAAAGGCGTACGCAGATCGTGCGACACCGAATGGTTGAAGCTGTCGAGCTCCACGTTGGCCGCTTCCAGCGCCGCTGCGCGCTGTTGCAGATCGTCGTTGAGGCGGATGACTTCATGCTCCCGGCGCTTCAGTTCGGCGTTGACCTTGACCGCTTCCTCGTAGGACGACACGAGGAGATCGAGTATCTGTTCTTTCTCGGAAGTGACGAAGTGCCGTTCTCCGCCCAGGTAGATCTCCAGCCCCCGCTGGGTCTTACCGGATCTGCGCAATTCGCGGTTGCGCAGAAGATAGTCGATACGTTCGATCAGCGCATCGGGGTCGTAGGGTTTGCGAATGAAATTATCGGCCCCGCATGCCAGGCCCTTTGCGATATCGAGGACGTTGGTCAGCGACGTGACCAGCATCACGGGTACGTCCCGCAGCGCGTCATCGGCCTTGAACGCCTTGCAAAGCTCGTAGCCATCCATATCCGGCATGACCACATCGGTGATCAGTAAGGCGGGCTTTTGCTCGCGAGCCGCTTCAAGCGCCAATCTGCCATTGGCCGCCGCTCGCACACGATGGCCCTCCTCCTCGAGCAGCGAGCGTAGCTGCTCAGCCTGCGTGGGACTATCCTCGGCAATCAGGATGTCTACAAGGTGACTTCGTTTCGTGCTTCCCATGTGTATGCCCCCGTGATTCTTAGACGACCGGCCGCGGCGCAGGCGCCAGACCGAAGAGGTCGCACAGCACGCCCGCGATCTCCTCGGGAGAGAGCACGTACCTCGCGGCATCCAGCTTGATCGCTTCGGCCGGCATGCCGTACACGACGGAAGACTCCCGGTCTTGTGCGATCGTTACGGCGCCTGAGCGGCGCATCGCCAGGAGTTCAAGGGCCCCGTCGCGGCCCATGCCGGTGAGCAACACACCCACTGCGGCGGCACCAAAAGCAGCATTGGCAGAGCGAAACAACTGGGCCACCGACGGGCGCAACCCGCCCTCGGCTGGCCCCGACACCAGTTCGAGGGTACGGCTCGACGTCACCGTCATATGGAGTCCGCTTGGCGCCACGTAGGCGGTTCCAGGCGCTACGTCGTCGCCGTCACGTCCCAGCTTGACCGGATAGCCCGATGCGCCGGCGAGCCATTCCGTGAAGCCCTCCGCAAAGCCGTCGGCGATGTGCTGGACGATCAGTATGGGGACCGGAAAAGCACGTGGGATGCGCGAGAGCAGGGCGCGCAATGCCATCGGGCCACCGGTGGAGGCACCGATCGCTACGAGGTGGATAGCCCGGTCGCGCGCCGAGCCTTCCGCCTGCGCCGTCCCATCGGCAGTGTGCAGGCCGGTCGCCATCGCGCGCGCGCGCGGCCAGCGCTTGACGACCGGCACGGTCGACATCACCTTGACGGTGCGGACGAACTCCTCGACCGCCGCTTCGAAATGCGGTTCTCCCGGTCCGCCCGGCTTTGCGATGACTGTGAGCGCACCTGCTTCCAGCGTATGGAAAGTCGCGGCGACATCCATCGGGTCGAGGCTGGCCGTCACCATGATGATGCGCGTCGGACAGGTCTCCATGATGGTCCGGCTCGCCGCGAATCCGTCCAACCGTGGCATGTGGATATCCATCGTAATGACATCAGGGCGCAGCTCGGCAGCAGCGCTCACCGCCGCGATGCCGTCGCTCGCGACACCAACCACCAGCATTCGCGGGTCACTCGTCAGCAGGTGCACCATCAGCTCGCGTGCGACGGGCGAGTCGTCCGCGACCAGGACTCTGATCGGCGAAGGCAGCTCCGTTGCCATGCAGTTGGCTGGCTGGTCAGAGGTCATAGGATGCCTCGAATGGTCTCGAGCAGATTGCTCTGGTCGAAGCTGCTCTTGACGATATACGCGTTCGCGCCAACCTCGATGCCACGTTCTTTGTCTTCTCGAGACTCCAAGCCGGTCACCAGCACGACCGGCAAATTGGACAGCTTCTTGTCCTGGCGCAGACGCGCCGTCAACTCGAAGCCGTCCATGCGCGGCATTTCGACGTCGGATACCACCAAGTCGAATTTCCTGCTGCGTGCCGCCGTCAGGCCATCCAGACCATCGACGGCAGTCGTCACGTCATAACCGGCAGATTCCAGAATATGGGTCAACAGCGAACGCGAAGTAATCGAATCCTCGACCACTAGCAGTGACTGTCGTGTTCTTGCTGGTGTCTGCGCGGCGGGATACGCTGGCGCTCGGCGGGGGCCATGCAACGCCGACTTGAATAGATCCGGCACGTTCAGGACCGGCACTACGCGACCGGCTCCCAGGACCGTTGCGCCTGCGACATTGGGCACGCGATTGAGCTGCGGGCCCAATCCCTTGACTTGCACCTCCTGGTCGCCGAGCACTTCATCCACTGCAAAGGCAATGCGTCGACCGGCGTTTTCGAGCAGTGCCAGAAACAGGTACTCGTTCTCAGGCGCGTCGATGGCAGGCGTTGTGAGGTCCAACGCCTGCGCCAAGTACACGAGCGCCACGGCTTGCCCGTCGATTGCTACGGTAGCGACATTTTCGACGGTCTTGATATCATCGGCCGTGACCCGTAGCACCCGTGCGACGTTCCTGAGCGGCATGACGAATGGACGGCCGGCAGCAGTCACGACCAACCCGCGAAACGTGGCCAGCATGGTAGGCAACACGATGCGAAACGAGGTGCCGCCGGTATCGCGCTGCATGACTTCGACGTTCCCGCCCATCCGCTCCACCTTCTCACGCACGATGGCCAGTCCCAGACCGCGTCCCGACAAATCGGTCAGCAAGGGGCTCGTCGACAAACCGGACTCGAAGATCAACTTCAAGGTCTCCTGTATGCCAGGTGTGTCTTGTGGCGCGATCAGTCCAAATCGTGCGGCCGTTTCCCGCACTTTCGCCAAGTCGATGCCGGCACCATCGTCGGCCATCACCAGCTCGACTTTGTTGCCCTCCATTGGGATGACGCTGAGGCTAATCTGCCCCTGAGCAGGCTTGTTGCGGCGGGTGCGCTCGACGGGAGCTTCGATGCCGTGGTCGACCGCGTTGCGAATCAGGTGGATCACGGGGTCCTTGAGTTGCTCCAGGATCCGACGGTCTACTTCGACAGTGGCATTATCGATTCGGAGTGCTACGCTTTTTTCGCTGTCTCGCGCGAGGTCATGAACCAACTTCGGCAATATGTCGAACAAGGACGTGAACGGCATCATCAGCGCTTGCCGCACGTCATCCTGCAGCTGTGCCGTCGCGCTGCTCATGGCACGCTGCTCCCGCTCGGCTTGTGCCCGTAACCGGGCCAGCCGGTCCTCCATGGTCTTGGCAAAGCCTTCGGCGCACAATACCGCAGTGATGAGCTTGTCCGTCGTGTGTCGCCGGTCCGCTTCACCTCCGTTCTCGTCATCCGGCCCAACGGCGGCATGCTCGCCACTTGTCTTTTCACCCGCACGCTGCACGAGCCGCGCGTGATTGGCAGGCTTGTCCCAGCTTTTTCTGAAACCCGCCATCGCTGCCGAGAGCGCGTCCAACTCGCCGATCAGATCACCGAGGCTGTACTTGAACGCGAGCAATTCTTCCGCCTCGGCGTGCAGCATCTCCAGCTTGGCAGTCGAAATGCGCACCGTTTCCGAGCTTGGTGCAGTCGCGCCCTGGTCCTGCGATGATGGTGGCTTCGCACGTTCCTCTATGGCTTGGGGCGAGGGAAAAGCGGGTGCACCAGGCACACCGGACACGGTGCCGGGTGCGAGCAGTGCCGCCAATTCGTCGATACCGCCAGATAGCGCATCGATTAGCGCCGGCGGCACGGCACGCTCCTGGCCCTTGAGCGCGGCCAGCTCGCTTTCCAGTGATGCGCAGACCATTTCGACGCTGTTCAGGTTGACCGCGCGTGCCGCGCCCTTGAGGCTGTGCGCCTCGCGAAAGAGCGTTTCGACGATTTGCGCGACGCGTGCGCCCGCGCTTGTCTGCTCGAGTTCCACGAGGAGCACCGACATGCCTTTCAGACGCTCGTCGGCCTCCACTTTGAAAGTAGCCAACAAGCGCTGGAGAAGGGCTGCGTTGTCCGGGGACGTCATATCGTCACCTCTGCGCCACTCGTCAGAGTCGGTAGCGACCGACGATTTCCTTCAATTGCTGGCCCAACCCATGCAGATTGTGGGCGGTGATTTCGTTCTGCCTGGTGCTCTCCAAGTTTTGTGCCGTCGCCACCTTGATATTTTCCGTCGCCAAAGCCAGTTGGTTCATGCCCGCCATCTGCTGCTGGGCCGACACCGCGATCTGGCTCGCCGCTTGCGCGCTCTCGGCAATCGTCTCGGTCAGTTGGCGGATGGCTTCTCCCGCCTGCTTCGACTGCTTCACCCCTGTTTCGACGGCCTTGCTTCCCTGTTCCATCGCGAGCACCGCGCCGCTCGTCGCTTTCTGGATATCGCCCAGGATGCTGCGCACCTGCGCCGTGGCCTGCTTCGATTGCTCGGCCAGACTCTTCATTTCTTGCGCCACGACCCCGAATCCCTTGCCATACTCGCCGGCTCTAGCCGCTTCGATCGAAGCGTTGACCGCCAGCAGATTCGACTGTTCGGACAAGTCGTTCACCGTTGCGATGATCTCCCCGATCGCTTGGCTCTGCTCGGCCATCTGCATGATGCTTTCGGCAATCTGCTCGATTTGTTCACGTATCTTCTGCATCCCTTCGGCCGACTCTTCCACCGCCCGACGGCCTGTTTGCGACACTTGGCTCGCTTGCTGGGCTGCCTCCGCTACACGCTTCGCGTGCTGTGCAGCCAGCGTCGCCGTCAGCTTGACTTCCTCTACCGTGGTGGCGGTTTCCGTCATCGCGCTGGCCGTCTCGCTCGCCCCCGCAGCCATCTGCGTCGTCCCCGCCAATATTCCACTCGCCGACGTCGCCAGCATGTCCACCCCTTCGCCAATCTGCCGGTTCAGGTCCCTCAGGCTTTTCACCATCGTTGCGAACGCGGTGCCCAGCGCGTCCTCATCGGAGTTGCGCGTCACTTCGACCGTCAGGTCTCCTTGCGAGATGCGCTTTGCCGCAGCAACCTTTTCTTGCAGCGATTCGGCCATCCGATGGAAGCGCTCTTCCAGCATGCCCACTTCGTCCGACCGCGGCCGGCTAATCGGTTTCACCACGATCTCGCCCGCAGCAATCCGCGCTGCCCGCTCCGCAATTTCCTCCAAAGGCCGCCCGATGTGTCGATTCAGAAATAGGCCGAACCCCAGTACCAAACCAGCGGCAATCGCGATACCGCCAATGATCGAGGCGATCGTGTTTTGCGCACTCGCCGCGGCCTCTGCGTTGCGGCGCTTCGCAAGGGCTTGCTCGTCGCCGGTCATATCGGCCACCAACGCCCTTATTTCATCCATCGCTTTCTTGCCCTTGTCGGTCAAAACGACTTGGCGGGCCGCGTCGAACCCTTTGTTGGTGCGCAGGTCTATCGTTTCCTTGAGTTCGCTCAGTTTGTCCGCGATCAACGGCGCGAGCTGGTCCAACCGCCGCTGCTGTGTCGCATTGTCTGCCGTCAACTCCTTGAGTTCGCGCATGCTCCCGTCGATCTGGCGTAGCGCAGCCTGATAGGGCGCCAGATAGCGCACCTCGCCCGTGACGAGATAGCCGCGCTGGCCGGTTTCCGCGTCCAGCAGCCTGACCAGCAGTTCCGCGAGCCTGGCCTGTACCTGCTGCGTGTGATCTACCCACTGTGCGGTGTCCATGAGTTTGAGCGTGCTCAGATACGATGTCGCACCGACCGCCATGAGCACGATCAAAATCGCGATGAAACTGGTCCACAGCTTCGATCCAATTGAGAATTTCATGTGGCGCTCCGTTCGTGGCACGTGGCGAGCTACTCTCCAATAACGACGATCGCGGGATCGGCTAGCAGCTTGCGGCCGTCGAGCACGACCTGCCGCTGCCGCGTGATGCCCATCAGGTACTCGGCGCGAATGCCCGTCAACGTGGGCAACGGGGGCTGCAGGTCATCGGCCTCGATGAAGCGGACACCCTCGATGACGTCCGCTAATAAGCCGAATTCCATCGCGCCATCGCTGAGCAGAATGACCCGGTTGAGATCGGTCAGGCCTTTTTCCGGTAGTTCGAAGAACGTCTTGATGTCGAGCACGGAGATGATCTTGCCGCGCACATTCACGACACCGAGTACGAATGCGGGGGTGCTGGGCATAGGCACGAGGTCTCGCAAGACCAGCACCTCGCGTACCCATGTCGTTTCGATCGCGTAATGTTCCTGGGCCAATTTGAACGCCAGGATTTCGACGCCATTGCCTCGCGGCAGTGGCGGTTCGGCTGCAAGCGAGCGCGCTCTCGCTTCGAGAATGGCCTTGAGCGTGTCCGGTGGCAGCGCGGCATGGTCGGCCAGGGCTTGCTCCACGGAGTCGAGGCGATGTCTGGCGTCGGCCCAGTCGATGGCGCCGCGGCGTTCGGTGCGTTTCACGGCGCAGGCTCCATGGTCTCGATGATGCTCAGCAGCCGAGCTGCGCGCAGGCCTTCGGCGGATGGCAAGCAGGTGTCCGGCGCGCAGGCGCGCAACAGACGAGCCGCGATCCGGAAGTGTCGCGTAGCCTGGTCGGCGTGACCGTCGCGCCGATAGATATTGCCCAGCGCGAAATGAGCGAGGACAAAATTCTGGTCCAAATAAAGCGCCTGCTTGAGGCAAGCTACAGCGCCTTCGGCATGTCCTTGCTCGATCAGAATGGACGCCAGGAGATAGCGCAATTCGGGGTTGAACTTGTCGGCCGACACGGCGGCCTCGCACCAGTGCCGCGCGTCGCCGAGCCTACCCGCGTTCGCACAGGCGCGGGCGAGCAGTGCCGGGTCTTGTGGTTCTTCGCTGCCCTCTGCGCGGAGGGTGTTCAGCGCCGGCTCGTCGTTGCAACGGTCATCGCGCGCCAGCGCGCTTGCATCGATCTTCGAATCCGTCGCTTCGTGCGCTCTCGGCAGCGGCTCGGTTGCAGCGCTTCGACCAGTGTTTCCAGCCGCGCCCACCGTGGTGCCATTCATGCTGATATCTAGCCACCGCTCCTCGGCAAGCGAGGATTGTGCAAGGGTGCTCGGGTTGCCATCCGTCCCGGTCCACCAGCATGAGTCAACGCTCACCGCTTGCCCGTCGTCGTTCTTCCGGTAGACGAAGCAATCCGGCCATGTCACCTGTGTGAACTCCGAAAGCAGCGGCGCGCCGGTTTCCGTCTGGCTCACGATCAACCAGCCCCCATCCACGAGCGAACGGCGCAGCCTTTGCACCACCGCTCGTGCCGTGGCCACATCGAAATACATGAGCACGTGACGGCACAACACGATATCCATCGCGGCCGTATCCTTCTCGAAGGAGGGATACGCGTCGTCCACCAGATTCAGATAGTCGAAGCGCGCCAGCTGCTTGACGCGCGGCAGCAGCGCGTAGTTTCCGCCGCCGAGATCGTTGAAATAACCCTTCCTGATCCAGGCCGGCACCCCACGGAACGACCATTCACGGTACGTGCCGCGCGCCGCGCTGGCGAGAAAGTGCGGGTTGATATCCGTGCCCAGCAGGGTAATCGACCAATCCTCGATATCGGGAATCAGGCGAGCCAGCACGATTGCCAATGAATACGTTTCCTCGCCGGTGCTGCAGCCGACGCTCCAGATTCGTAGTCGTTTGCCGGTGGTCCGTCTGGCGGCGATCAGTGCAGGCAGAATCTGCTGTTCCAACGCAGCAAAGGTAGCGGGCTCCCGGAAAAAATAAGTCTCGCCGACCGTGAGATGACTCGCCAAAATCTCGGCTTGACGTCGCGTTGGTCTCTCCGCCAGCAGCCAGCGCGTGCACGCCTCGGACGCGTCGTCTCCGGCGAAACCGAACGCCGTTGCGGCTCGTGCCAGACCACGCAGCAGTTCGCGCCGCCGCGTCGCCGGAAAATGCAGGCCTGTGCGGGACGCCAGTGCCGCGCCGAACGCCTCGATCACCGTTTCCGAGATCTCCGTCATCACGTTCGCCTATCCCGCGTCCCGGCGACTTCGGCGATCACTTGATCGAGCACGACGCCTTCGGTGAGCGAAAGAAACTGGCCCAGGTCATGAATCAGGACCAGTCCGTCCGAGAGCCTCAAGATGCCTGTCACGTATTCCGTCTCGTGCCCCGGGACTGCCGCTGGGACACGGTCCGCAGCCCATGCCACCACACCCTCGACTGCATCGACCCAAAGCGCCAGCGTGCGCGCCGACAGTTGAGTGGAGGTACGGGCGATCAGCAACTGGTCGCTCGCCACGATGCCCCGCTCGGGTAAGCCGAAGCGCTTGCGCACGTCGACGACCGGAATGATTCGACCCGCAACGTTGATCACGCCCAGGACGATGCCCGGCGCCTTCGGTAAGGCCGTGATATCGACGATCCTGACGCAGCGTTCGACCACCGCCAGTGGCAAGGCAAAACGGCGCGCGGCGAGCGCGAAGAGAACGTACCAACTGGAAGCTGGCCGAGATTCCACTTCATCGCGATTGACGAATGCGGTTGCGGCCATGTCGGTGTGTTGCGCGCAATGGCAGTTGCGGCGCTTTAGTGGGGTGGGCGCCGTAATTCTCTAGTGCGGGCACCGGCGCGGGTGTGCGCGAGGTCAATGGGGTCGAATGACTCGAATGACTCGGATGACGCCACGTGCTTTCCCCTGTGCAAGTCGCGACACTAACGTGACATTCGTACGATGTAGCAGCGCACAAATGTCACGATTTACATCCTAACGTAGTACAAAAGCTGGCATGCGGCAAGCTGGACGTCTCGAACGAGGGCGTTGCAGTAAAGGCTACGCAGCCAAAGTCCGCCTCACTATCGCCGCGAACAGGCCCTTTTTCGCAAGCGTCAAGTCGACATCTTCGAATCGGGCAAGCGCCGATGCGCAGCGCGCGGAAGGGACAATAGCGTTGCCTTTGATCGTGATGCACTCGTTAACGACAGACGGAGCCGTGAAGGCTCCGTCCGCTGAATCAGGATTTAAACTTCAGCGCTCAAACTTCTGCCAGATAACGCTGTAGATTCTTGATGTTGACGTCATAGGCATCGGGCGAGCCGAGATCGACGCCGCCGCTGCGCACATAGTAGGCAAACGGAATGCCGCGCGTGCCGAAGAAGGGCAGGAAGTTATCGGGCTGCAGCGTGCTGCCGTTCAGGCCGATGGCCCAGTTGCGCGCTTTGTACAGCTCGAGCTCGGCGATCACGCTATTGACGAGCGTCGTTTCCGATGCGCGAATGTTGTTGATGTATTGCGTCAACGTGGCGATGTTCGCTTGATAGGCGCTGGGTTCGCCGACGTTCACGCCGCGCGAGCGGACGTAGTATTGGAACGGTAGATTGCGTTCCGTAAAGAAGACGAGGAAGCCGTCCGGCGCGAGCGTGTCCCCGTTCAGCCCGATCGCCCAGTTCTTGCTTTGAAAATCCCTGAGCTGACCGATCTGGTCGTTGGATGCGCGGATCTCGTTTTTCGCAGGAACGTTAACGGCTGTCACATGGCTCATCGTGTTCTCCTTGATTGGATTACCGCACTGTTCATTGCTCGATTGAGCAATCCCTCGTATGCACCGTCACCCTGGCAGCGGGGTTTGTTTCATCGGAATGATAGTAATCGGTTAGGAAAAGTCGAGATGAATTTGCTTGCGTTCTTTATGGGATTTTATGCTTTGCTATTTAAGTGGATCGCGTAGCTTGCAAGCCGTCGGTTGTTGATAGGCATGAATGTGACTGTCATATCGGCGTAAAAAGGGCCATCGTCGTCGCGCGATGATGATTGCTTCGGCTGCCCCACTCAGGGGGCAGCAGCCCGAAGGGTTCACTCCACAGGTGAGTCGATTCTGCATGGACATCAACACACCATGAGCAAGCCGATGGGGGATTTCGACTTGAATGAGACACTTATATTCGCTTGCGGTCTGATGCTAGGGATAGGTACAGCAACGCTCGGCAAGTGGGGCTGGCGGCAAGCGGTATGGCGATTGCTCATGCCACTCGCCTTTGCGGTAACCGCATATGCCGCTACGACGCTTTGGGGGCCGCCGTATCTCGGACTCATCGTGTTGTTTGTCAGTGTGGCAGCCGGCGCTGGATATCTCGTCGGCCTGCTTGTGGTGGCCGGAATACGGCGTGTCGTCAGCCGCTCGTGACCTTGCTACTGCGTCGTGATTCGCCTCAGCGCAAGGGTGTGCTCCGTCGACCGCTTATGCCGAGTAGCGGATGAGCGCAGGTCTGGATAACGTGCGGACATTGGCCGGATCAAATGGGCTTTATTTCCGGAATTCTGAGGTGCCCTCTGTCTCTCTGCCTATTAGACGGTCGCCAGGATTAGACGCGTTGGTGTCGCACCGATGTGCAGTCCGTCGGCGCGGTTCGCAAGATAACTTTGGTTCAGCTCGTCCGGGGTCCAGGTGCGGCAGCTGCTGAACCCCGACGCTGTCAGCATCTCGGCCAGCGCGGCCGGCTCGAAGAAGCTCTTCCACGGCTCGCCACGTTCGGCGAATTGCGCCGTTAATTGCTCCATGGCGATACGCATTATCGGGGGCAAGCTGGACAGCGGCATCGCGTATTCGAATAGCACTGCGCTGCCTTTGGCGCAGCCAGCGATGAAGCGCAGGGTCTCGATGACCGCGTCCTCCTCGAGGTACATCGTCACGCCGAGCCAACTGAACATGGCGGGTGCGTTTGCATTGAAGCCGGCACGCGCCAAGCCCTCGGCAAGGCTGATGCGCTCGAAGTCGACCGGCACGAAACGCAGCGACGGCGGCACGGCAATGCCGGTCTCGTGCAGGCGCGCCTGCTTCCATCCCTGCGTGGCCGGCAGGTCGACCTCGAAGATACGACCCGGTGCATCGGGCTGCCGGTACGCGCTGGTATCAAGTCCTGCGCCGAGGACGACGTACTGGCGTATGCCGCGCTCGACAGCCTCGGCCCACACGTCGTCGGCGAGTCGGCTGCGTACGACCACCGAGCTGCGCATCCCCAACGACATCGGATGGCGGAACCTGTCGAGGTCGTCGCGAAGCGACTGTGCCTCTGCTGCGCCGAGGATGGTCAACGCCATCGGATCGTCGAGCACCAGCGGCCGATCGAGCAGTTGGTGCGCAGCCCGCTGCGTTGCCACCATCAGGGCGCTCGGCTTGGGGCCGGCGTCGACCGGCGCCATGTCGTGGCCGACAACGTGCGCCTTGTGCAGATAGGCCAGCAAGGCATCGTCGATGCCGACGCCCAGTTGCAAATCCGGTTCGCGTATCAAGGCATCGCGCACACGCGCCTCCAAGACCGCGTCGTCGCCGCAGAAGCTGTCGCGAAAGAGTTGCTGCCAGCGCTTGACGATCGCCTGCACCGGCGCGGCGCCGGCATCGACGCCTGCCTCCAACTGTGCCCTCAGCTCGACCACCAGCGCTGGCCATGCTCGCATATTCGTGTCGTCGAACTGGCGACGCCGCACTTCGTCAGTCTGCGCCGGGCTCAGGTACTTGGCGAACAGCGTACAGCGCGCGTGCGTGAACGCTTCGTCGATCCATGCCAACATCTCTGCCGTGATGCCGACGATGTGCTGGGCGCGCGGCTCGCCGATCTGCATCTTCATCAGCTTCGTGGCGAGCGTCGGGTCGTTGCAGGTCATTCGGATCACGAGCCGGATCCAGCGCCAGGCTAGCGCCTGGGCCGCGTCGCCTTCGGTCGGCAGCGCGTGCTGCATGGCGTGGCGGACCTCGTCGATGAGCTCGATCCATGACGGATCCATCGGAGCGACCGTATCCGGCCCGGATGCAAACAGCGTCTCGAGTTCGCCGTCGTCGAAGTGCTTTTGGTACATATTCATCAGCTCCAGCGTGTTCAGCCAATCGATCGCCGGTGTGTCGCTGCCGGCGGTGAGCATGTCGACGAGGTGTTGCAAGTGGCGACTCAGGCGCTGCGCGCGCAATGCCTGCGCGTCGAGCTCCGCGATCTGGCGCTGCAGAATCTGCAACGGTGCGCCGGCCTGTTCGCCATCGAGGCTGGCCTTGATGGCCGGAAGCGAATACCCGAACCGTTTCAGCGCCTCGATGCGATGCAGCCGACTCAGGTCGTCGCGGCCATACAGGCGCGCGCCGCCATCGGTGCGCTGCGATGGTGACAGCAACCCGATTGCGTCGTAGTGATGCAAGGCCCGAACGCTCAGCCCCGCCTTCTTCGCCAGTTCGCCGATCTTTAGTTGCATTGCCTCTCCAGTCGTCGGTGCCAACTATAGAAGATGACGTAGCGTCAGGTGCAAGTGAAACCGGCGCGTTCGTGGGCGCGCGATCAGGCTCTGTCGGAGGGGCGTTCGATCGGCGTTCGCACGTCAGGAGATGTCTGGCGCGTCGAAACGGTTTCGTAACCTGGCTGGCGACGCGCGCGCCGCTATTCGTCGAAGCCCCCAACCGCTAGCGCCCTCGCTCCGCTCCGCCATTGACCTGGAGGATCTGCGCGGTAACGTGGCAGGCGTCGGGCGACGCCAACCAGCCTATGGTATTGGCTATGTCGTCTGGTGTACCTGCCCGCCCGTTCATCGCTTCGGCTAGCTTGCCTGCGCGTTGAGTTTCGGAAAGTGCTGCGCCAAAGAACTCGGTGTCTTCGACGTACCCTGGCGCGACTGCATTGACCGTGATGCCGCGCGGCCCGAGCGCCTTCGCCAGGTCGTAGCAATAGGGGTGAAGAGACGCCTTCGCCGCGCCGTAGCACCCTTGCCCCGACCCGCGGTATGCCGCAATCGAACTGACGAAGATAATCCTGCCGCCTGGTGCTCGCAGTTGGTCTACGAGTGCTTCTGTCAGCAGGACAGCCGACAGCGTGTTGAGGCGGAAATTGTCGGTCCATCTACGCGCCACGCCGGCCAAACCGTCTGCATAGGCGCTGGCTGGATGTTGCCGCAGGACATGCCCACCCGCTGCGTTGACCAGGACATCAAAGGCGTCGAACTTCTCTTTGAGCGTATCGCGAAGGCCTTCCACTTGATCCGGCAAGGTCAGATCCGCGGTGAACGGTATGGCAGCAGGCGCACTCGGGAAAGCGCGGCCGATCTCCTCGACCGCCTGCGCCAATATGTTCGAGCGTCGTCCGACGACGACCACCTGTCCATTGCGCCCGGCGAAGTACTTCGCTGTGGCGAAGCCGATGCCTGTTCCTCCGCCGCTGACCACGACCACCTGACTCATCGCACCTCCTCCTTAAAGGCGTTCATTCGAAGCCAACCACTGTGGTGCATACGAGCCCAGCGCGCGTGCCGGATGGCGCCATGCGATGGGTGCGCGATCAATCTGCAACGGAGGAAGGAGCCTGAGTGCGGGTCCCCACGACGTTTGCTCGACATGCTCCGCATGATCGGCAGGACCGTCTGGTGCAAGCGCAACCCCCTCCGTCAGTGGCTCCGAACGCAACTGCAGAACGGCTGCTGTGCGGGCAAGCGACGCGCGAACCTCACTGCCCACGCCGTGCTTCAGTCGAGTCGTCAAACCGCGTATCGCCGCGGCAGCCATCAGATAGCCCGTTCCATGGTCGATAGCCTGGACGGGCAAATTCACCGGCTCGTCTTTCCCCATGGCGCGCATGCCTGCATCGGCGATGCCCGTGCTCATTTGAACGATGCTGTCGAAACCGCGCCGGCAGCGCCACGCGCCAGTCCAGCCATAAGCATCGAGCGATACATCGATGAGCGCAGGATTCAACTGGCGTCGTCTCTCTGCGCTGAGGCCCAGGCTCGCAAGTGCGTCGGATCGATACCCGTGGACGACGATATCCGCGTCGCACAGCAAACGCTCGAGCATGTCGAGATCCGAGCGATCTCTCAGGTTGAGCCGCGCACAACGTTTGCCGAGGACGACCTCAGGCACCGTGTTCGGCTCTTCCCAGCCATACGGATCGATGCGCAACACGTCGGCGCCCAGACCCGCCAGAAATCTTGTCGCAACCGGCCCGGCGAGGATGCGTGTCATATCGAGAACGCGAATGCCACGTAACGGCCGATCTCGCGAAGGCTGCCATTCGTGCGCCACGGCATCCGTAGCCGTGGAAACATGCAACAGGGGTTCGGCGGCTACTGCCTTACCCTGCGGATGGTCAGCCCACTCCTGCATCGAGTACATCGTCGCGGCACAACCGCCGCGCTCCACGATGGCCTCTTCAAGTGCACTGGCGTCCCAGTGCCCCACCGCTTGCGCGACCGATTGCGCGTCTGCCGCGCAGCCGAGCACCGCCAATGCGGCTTGTCGATGATGTGGCGCGTTGGTGTGCAATCTGATCCAGCGATCGCGTGCCCGATAATTTCCTGCCACCGCGTCCCATTGAGGAGGCATCGCCCATCCTTGTGGGCGCAGCGACGTGCCGAACCACAGGGATGCCATGCGCCGGTCGACACGAACCGACGGTAACTGCCCAGTCGATGCAAGCAACAATTCGGCGACAGCGGTGCCGGCTGTGGCAAGTGCGGCCGTGGCGAGGTCGGTTACGCGAAACGCGGATACCAGTTCTCCCGAACCCGTCAGGCTGACGGCCTCCAAGAGATTCGCGCTTCCGCCTGCGGCCTCCCAGAACGCAAGTAGATGACGTGACGCCGGATCTTCGTCAGCCGTGGCGGGACTCCTGGACGCTTGATCGACACGCATGGTCGCCTCGAATGTGTTGGGTTGGGTGCATCAAAGATCGTCTCGCTCGCATTTATTGTCAACGTTGATTATCCTGATCAACTACCTCGTTGAACGATCCTGCTACACCATGGCGAACTATCTGAATTCGGCCGAAGCAGCAGCCCGGCTCGGCGTATCACGTCAGACACTCTATGCGTATGTCAGCCGAGGCCTCCTTCGCGCAGAGCATGGCGGAAAGCAACGCGAAAGCCGTTATCTCGCTGCTGACGTCGAACGCCTCGCAGGCCAGCGCGCACGAGGCCGCAAGCCTAAAGAAGTGGCGAAGGCGGCGCTGAACTGGGGAACGCCCGTGCTCGAATCCGGCATCACGTTGATCGAGGCCGGCCAACTGTTTTATCGCGGTGTGAATGCACTCGACCTGGCCAACAGCGCGAGTCTTGAAGAAGTTGCTGCGTTGCTCTGGCAATGCGACGAACGAACTGCTTTCGGTGATCGCGCACCCACTGCGCCGGCGGTACTGCGAACACTGTTCAAGCACTACGGCGATCAACGTGCGGAGCAAGCACTGCTGCCACTCTTCACGGTTGCGAGCGAAGACGCCCCCACAGCGATCTGGCAGCAATCTGCCGACCGCCAGGCGGAGGGTTGTGGTGATCTCGTGCGAATCCTGGCGGCATGCTTGTTGCGAACGCAGCCCGACACGTCACCGATTCACATGCAATGTGCGCGGGCGTGGGGTGTGGGACGGGCGGGTGCTGAACTGATCAGGATGGCGCTCGTGCTGTGCGCGGATCACGAACTGAATGCCTCGAGCTTCACGGGCCGATGCATCGCCTCCACCAATGCGAGCCTGCGGGCTGTCGTGATCGGTGGTCTTGCTGGGTTATCAGGTGGGCGGCATGGCGCTACGACCGCTCGGGGCGAAGCGCTTTGGGACGAATTGGGTAGTAAGGATGTCGAACGAAAGATGCGTGACCGTCTATCCAGGGGGGACGACTTGCCCGGGTTCGGACATCCACTCTATCCCGATGGCGACGTGCGGGCAGGGCTGCTGTTGTCGCGCGTGCTTCCGCGGCACCCGCAATGGCGGGCGATGTTTGATACGGGGAGCTCGCTTGTTGGCGAAAAGCCGTCTGTGGATCTTGCACTCGTAGCGCTGCGTCGACATTTGCGGCTTCCTGTCGGGGCGGCTTTCGGTTTGTTTGCGCTCGGGCGCTCGATTGGTTGGATTGCGCATGGTTTGGAGCAGCGCGAGCATCCGGATCTCATCAGGCCTCGTGCGGTTTATACGGGGATTAGGCCTGCCGGAATCGAGGTTGGAGCAGGGCAGTTAGGGGCGCGTAGGCGATTCGGGAAGCGGGGGGCGCAACATGTGGTTCCGGGAAACGATGTGCTTGCTACGTTTTTTAAGGGGCGGTAGGTTGGCGTTTTAGCGTGATGGTCTTGTTTTCAGCGGTGTCTTGAGAGCACCGTTGTGGCTGCGCGGGAATGGGCGGACACCGCTTCGGCAAGTGTGATGACCAAGAGCAGGCAGGCGTAAGACGCCTGCTAAGGCTAGCTGAATTTTTGATCACTCACTAAATTACCCGGAGGATTTCCACTAGGCTTCGAGAATCGGTAAATGTGTCGTAACTTTTATCAACGAGTATTTTTTCATTGATTAAATGAGAATTGGGTCGAGAATATAGTTACGGCATTGATCGCCAGTAAAGTAGACTCAATAATCAGTGCATCGCTGATGTTTTGCTTGCGCGCCTCAATTAGAATTGCGGCCACTCAAAAAGTGCATTGCGTGGCCGATTTATGAGATAAAGGAATGGCACATGAAGTTCAGCAAGCTTCACGATGCGGCTTTCCACGGGAACGCACAATACAACCGCCTGATCAAGCACGACACGCCGCTCGGCACTGATACGCTGCTACCGCTGCAGGTCAAGGGCACGAGCCGCTTGGGTCGCGACTACGAGTTCACCGTCGACGTCGTCACGACACGCCGCGAAATCGAATTGCAAGCGTTGATCGCGCAGCCCGTGACGCTCTGGATCCAGCAATCCGACGGTTCGTATCTGCCGCATCACGGCTACGTCCATACGTTCAGCCGTCTGGGTTCGGACGGCTATCTGACGTACTTCCAGTTGCAGTTTTCCTCGTGGCTGTATTTCCTACGCCTGCGCCGCGACATGCGCGACTGGCAGGAGCAAAGCGAGGAGCAGATTCTCGCCGACGTTTATCCCCAGCATCCGCAAGCCAAGTTCCGCTTCGAGCAGGCTCAAGATGGCAAGTCGCATACATGGGTGGTGATCGACGATGCGTTCTTCGTGCCACCGCTCGATCAGCACACGGTGCGCTTTAGCCGCGCGAGCCTGAATGATGAAGCCGATGGACTGACTCGGTGGGTCGAGAAGGGGCGGCTCGATAATGCGCAGCTGACCACACGTACGTTCGACTACAAGCGAGCTGACCTGAACAAGGAAATTGGCACCTCACGCGAGGACGTGCCGGCGCAAGAGCGTCTGCCAGCAGATGGCGAGGTCTACGACTATGCCGGTGCCTATGGCTGGGGCGAAACGCAGGACGGCGAATTCCTTGCGCGCATCCGCATGGAGGAATGGGAATCGCGCTCGCGCCGTTTCCATGGCGTGGGGGCTTGCGCAGCGCGATGCCGGGGCGCTGGTTCGAGCTGCAAGGCCATCCGATTCACGATGAAGGGCGCCCGCAGGAGCGCGAGTTCCTGATCATTGCGACGGACTGGCTCATCCAGAACAACCTGCCCCGGTGCAAACGGTAGCGTCGACTTCCCGCAGAGCCTGAGCGAGGAGCTCAAGCAAGCCCGCGCCGCGCACGGGCAGCAAGGTGGCGCGATGATTCGGCATCCTGACGGTAGCGAAGGCTTTTATCGCGTCGGGCTCGAAGCGCAGCGCCGACGCGTGCCGTACCGCAGCCCGTTCGAGCATCACAAGCCCGTCATGCAGTTGCAAAACGGCGGCGTCGCCGGGCCGGACAAGGAAGAGGTCTACACCGATTCACTCAATCGCGTGAAGGTGTGGTTCCCATGGAATCGTCGCAACAACGGCGATGAAGGGGCGTCGTGCTGGGTGCGTGCGGCCTTCCCGATGCGGGCCGCGACCGCGGAGGTACCTATCCGCTGCGCAAGGGCGACGAGGTGATCAACGCGTAGAGCTTGTTCTTGTCCTTCGGACGCTGGCGGCAGATGCGCCACGCGCGCTCCAGCCAAACGAGCAACGACGTTTGCCGCTCGTGCGAGAGATCAAGCATCTTGCGTTCGATGTCGCGCGGCACGCGACCGAGCACCGTACGCTGACGTTTGAGCACCCGACGCAGACGTTTGAACTGCTTGGCATGAGCGTAATCGCCCGCGCAGCGGCGCAGCCGCTTACCTTCGCGCTCGTACGTTTGCTTGAGCGCCAAGCCCGCACGCTGCGCCAGGCGCACCAGTTTGATCCGGGCCACCTCGAGCAACCGACTGTCGGTCGGGGAGGAGATCGCCTTCTCCTGAACCGTGCTCTCGACGATCAGGCGCTCGAATTCGACGGGCTGAATCGCCTTCATTTGAGTCGCTGCGGCAATCGTCATCGCCAGCAACTCCTCGACACCGGCCTCGCCCAACGCTTGCCGAAAGCGCACGAGGTTGGTCAGATCGCAGGGCATGCGCGCCTGAAAGTACTCCTCGCCGCAGAAGAACTGGAAGTACACGTCCTGTGCCCAGCGCTCGCACACCGACTCGTCGCTCTCGTTGTACGCATGCTTCAAATACAGCAGCCCCACCATCAAGTGAATCGGCGATGGGGGGCGGCCCGCGGCGCTCGCGCCGACGCCAGCCAACGCCGTCGTCGCGCCGAACAGATCGACGCCTTCCATCACACGCCCTTCGCGCACTCGACGCTCGAACATCGGTGCGAGCGTCGCTTCAATCGACGCCCACGGCATGCGCCTGGCCAACACTGCCAGCGGGTGACGAAGGTCGATCATCGCATCCAGTCGGCTGCGGAAAAAGTCGGGCTTGCTCATCGGCGTGGCTCACAAACTCCCAGAAAACCCATCAGATCAATATCGATTCTGGGAGTTCGCTAAATCATGATTTCCCTCCAATGCCTTGACGCGCTTGCTTCCGCCCCCTTATGCAGGGCCGACTAAATAGGGTTCAATAACCTAAGGCAAAAATCTACTTGGCAACACTTGGCGAATAGCTCATCGATCCGCCAATCACCCGAGCGACGCCGGGTACGCGAGCCATAAACACCCAGTCCTCGTAGCTTTTCTTACCGTCGAACCCTTGGAACTCCTGCGGAAAATTGGCAATCTGGATCGGCTGTTTTTCCGATGCACTATGTATCCCTACGATCGTCTGCCCATCTGGCGACATGACAAGAACCCAATCCGCTTTCCCAGTTATAGGATCTACATAAATCTTGCGCAGATGCCGCACCGCGTTCGGGTAGCGCGAATCACGCAACAGATCATCGAGAGTGCGAGGCTGCGTCGCTTGGAGAACAGGCGTCGCCTGCGCATAGCTGATCAATGCCCGCTGAAATTCGCCTCCAATAAAGAGAAGTTCCTTTTCAGCCATGCGCCGTTGGTAAATCGCGCCCAGCTCAGCGGCTCCCGCAGCCGCTACGCCAATGATGGCAATAGAAATCACTAGAGCGAGGTATGCATACCCTACCTGCGCCTTGAATCGGCCACGTTTGCACCTACGCATGCCTATAAATCTCCGTACGACTTCCCTTCGCGGTCTTTACCCGGCGCACCACTCTTGATGTCATAAACGTTGCCCTCAGCCTGCTCGTCCGGAGGCACGATGTGCCAAGTCTTCGCACTATCCGTGACCGGGTCGAATGGCAGGGCCCGTAGATAACGCCTATCTACCAGTTCCTGCAACGACTCGGGATACCTGCCCACATCGCCGTAGAACTTGTCGATGGCATCACGCGTTACACGCAGGTTCTCAGCAAGCACCTTCTCCTTCGACGCATCGATCGAATGGAAGTATTCGGGCAATGTGAGCGTCAACATCAGTGCGATGATCGCCAATACGATCAATAGCTCGATCAAGGTGAAACCTGCTTTTGTACTTCGACCGCCTTTCACTGGATGATCACCATTGTCGATAAGGAACGCCATTCAAGCCAATACCCTTAGACGTCGAATAGACGTCATACACGTCGTCGCCTTCATGCGGATCGTCCGGCTCGCTCGCATAGCTGCGCTTACCCCATGTGGCGGCGGCATCAAGTTGCGCATCGTTGTTCATCGGATCGCGCGGGATCCGGCGCAGGAAATACAACTTTCGCTGTTTCGGATCTGTTTGATCAGGCACGCCGTCGACGAGCACTTCGAGGGTGGAGGGGTATCCGCTGGCTCCCAGCTCCATCGCCACATGTCCTGCTTTGCTGGCCGTCTGATAGGCGTCGATCGCCCCACGTATCTCATGCAACGCCCGCCGCAGTTCCTGTTCGCGCTCGCGCTGCCGCATGACCTGTGCTGCGGGGACCACCAGGGTCGCAAGCACGCCGAGGATGGCGAGCGTGACGAGCAGTTCGATCAGCGTAAAGCCGCGTGCCCCGCTACCGCGCAGGCCATCACCTTTGACGGATGCCCAGCGCATCGTTAATGCACCGAAACGTTATAGGAAGAGGTCGGCGCCAACGCGACGGGCCGCCCCCCAATGCCCGTCGCTTGCCCCGAATTCATCTGGATCGCAGTCTGCGGCGCGCTCGAGATCGCTCGGAAGCTCAACACCGCGAACTCGCCCTTCGACGACGAACCGACGCCTCCGGTAACCGAATCGGCCAGAATCACCTTACCGCTGGGATCAATCCCACTGGAAAATCGCGTCGGCGCACCACCGTGCCTCAGGAAGTCTCCTTCAACAGCATCGATGAACTGTAGTTTGCTCCTGTCATAGCTGACGATTGCCGACATGCTCGCGATCGGCTCGCGCGCTTGCGCGGCCAATGTCAGCGTGACCGTATCGCCCACCTTGACCTGTTGTGGGCCCTCGATCGTCATCTTTGCAGTTGTCCCATTTGCATTCCCAGGGCTACTGGCGGCGCTGAGCGGCTCGACGCGCGCGACCGGGACACTCGCCGATTCCGCTCCAGGGGCCCCTCCTTTTTGCACCGCCTTCGGCTCTTGGCTTGAAGCAGGAGCCGAGGTCGGAACAGGCAACACCTGTACCGGCGTCGCCGCTGCCGCTACGTTCGGTGAGGGCGAAGACGCCGGTGCCACAACACCCGATGCACCTCCAAGTCCGTTCGAGTGGATCAAGCTTTGCATGCCCATTTCCGTCCCGGACGAAAAATACGCCAATGCGGAATCAGGCCGCCGGATGTTGCGGACCAGGTGAGGCGTAATCGCGAGGACAATCTCAGTGTTCTTGTCGTCGTCCGTGTTAGCCCCGAACAATCGCCCCAGAACCGGCACCTGGCCAAATCCCGGAACTTTATTACCGGACGTACGCTCCTCGCTGTCGATCAATCCAGCGAGCACGTCCGTTTCCCCGTTCTTCAATTGAAGTACCGTGCTAGCCGTGCGCGTGCCGATCTCATAGGCGGTAGTGCCCGATGACTCTGTTATCTGATTGAGCAAGCTGCTGACCTCCAACGAAACCTTGATGCCAACGGTGTCGTCGAGATGAATCGTGGGCTGCACTTCGAGGGTTAGGCCGACGTCGAGGTAGTTGATCGACTGGGAAACGAAGCCGGTCGAAGTCGCCGTCGAAGTGATGTTGGGCACGCGCTCACCGATCAGGATTTTCGCCTTCTCATGATTGCGCACACGAATGCGCGGGTTGGTCAGCAGTTTGGCATGCGACTCCTGCAAGTTCGCACTCGCCGTCGCCTGCAACGTCGACACACCGAGGGAGCGCGATGTTTGGTGCAGCAAGTCGCTCAAAGATAGAGCAGGAGAACCTGCGGTCGACGATGAGCCGAAACTGCCGAACCCAGAACTCGCGGAACCCACCGCACTTCCGAGCGGTAGCGGGGTAACGGTTACGGACCCAGGCCACGCGATGCCGAGATTTTGCAAGCTATCGCGCTGCACCTCGAGTACCTCAACCTCGAGCATGACCTCCGGCTCCGGAACGTCTTCGAGTTGGACGAGTTTTTCGGCCATCTTGATGACGTCCGGCGTATCGCGCACGATCACCATATTGAGCGTCTCGTCGAAGACGATGTCGCGCACGTTCAGAATCGTCTTGAGCGTGTTGACGACCGTCTTCGCTTCAGCGTTCGAGAGAAAGAACGTCCGCACGGCCAGCTCCTGATACTCCTTCTGCTTGGCCGGCGTGTTCGGATAGATCAGCACCGTGTTCTCGTCCACAACCTGTTGCCCAAGTTCGTTCGTCGCGAGCAGATAGCGCACCGCGGCTTCGATCGTGCTGTTTCTGAGGTAAATCGATACGTGCTGGTCCGTCCTTACATCCTTGTCGAACGTGAAATTGAGCCCCGCCGTTCGAGATATGACGTCGAACACTTGCTTCAAGGTAGCGTCGCCGAAGTCGATCTGAATCGGTTTTTCATAGGTGCGCGTCAGCGTCGCCTCGACATTCGGCACGCCACCGGCGGCACCAAGCTTGCGTTGCAACGCAAGCGCGCGGGAATCTCCGGGCGCCTCGGTCAGCACTTCCTCTAGCGACCGCCGAGCACCATCGATATCGTTCTTCTGGGCTGCCGCCTCTGCTCGCTCTATAAGAGCGTCTCGACGCGCAGCCCTCTCGAGCCCCGCCAAGCCCTCCAACGCGCGCTCGTTCTGGGGAGCCACGGCCAGAGCCGCTTGATAGCTCTTTCGTGCGCTAGCGGGCGCCCCACTCGCAGCCAACCGGTCACCCTCCTCATCGTAGCGTGCGACGGCGCTTTCGCGTACCGCGAGCCACGTCTGGCGATAGCGGGCATCCTGAGGATCGCGCGTAACGGCTTCGCTCAATTTTGCGAGGCCTGCATCGATCTTGCCCTCGGCCACCAAACTCTGCCCGTCGCGATATGCGAGCTGTGCCGCGCAGCCGACCAACAGCACCGGTAATACCAGCAAAAGCGAAAGACGTGCGTAGTCGAGCGCAGCGCCGCGGACCGCTCGGAATTTGCATTGCACTGCGGATAGTTTGCGCAAGTTCGTTTCCTTCGTTCGCATCTTTCTCAGTTGGCACTTCCGATATCCAACGTCTGGACGACGTTCTGGGGTAGATACACCAACGATAGTGTTGGTGGGTTGATGGATTCGACGCGATACGTCGAATCCATCACTGTCTTCTCGTGCACGATGAGGGTCTCGTCTCCACGCGCGAGGTAGACCTCCCAGGCACCGTCCGCCGCCTTCTTTCCGATGTAGGTGAAAGGCATGACGGGGATCGGCGGCAAAGGCGGCACCTCGGCCTGGGGCGGAGCCACGTAGGGCAGAGGCGGAGCTACGGCTTGCCCGCTAAATAAATCGCGATGCCCGCCGCTCGGAGAACTGAACAGTTCTTTTCTCGAACGCAGCGCGGCAATACTGACGAGAGGCGCAAACGCCTCGCTCGCCCCCCCTTCCGTCGCGGCCAAATGTCGACGAGGTGCAGCTTCGACTAACTCATCACCCGAATATCTTTTTGAGAACACTAGCGACACGGCACATGAGACGAAAGCCAGCGCCAGTGCAATATGACGGCGCTTCATTGCTTCGCCTCGGAGGTGGCGACGCGTGCTGGTCCTTGCGCATCAGGGCGAAGAAACATCGTGAAACGTAACTCGGCCTTGACACCCGGCTCGCTTACCGAACTGCGCTTGAACCGGATATTGTCGAGTGCCGCATAGGGCATTGCCAGCAAAACGCTTTCACAGAAGCGCCGAATGCTGGGATAGCCGCCTTTCACAGGCAGCGCGATCGAATAGGTATCGAAGCGACCGACGGCATCACGAGCCGGCATGTATTCGGCCTTGTCCAATGTCACGCCCGCATCCGACGCGGCCTGGAACAGGCCCGCTACGATCAGCTCCGTGTGACCGGCATCGTCCAGCCTCGTGTAAAACGTCGCCAGCCGCTCGGCAGCCAGCGCTTGAGGAGCAACCGTTCGCGCTGGGAACGGCGCCGAACGCATTTGCGCAACCACGTGCGCCTCGCGATCGACGCGCGCCGAGACGGCCGGTATCAGCGCGAGCCACATCGATATGCCTGACGCGGAAAGCGTCGCAGCCAAAATCGCGCCCCCGCCAACTCGGCCAAAGAACAAACGAAGCCGCAGCACGGCTCGCCCAAGCGACTCGACCGTCAAGACCCGGCCCTCCGCCACTGGGCTTGAATCTGGAAGCGTATGACATCGGTGAAACCGTCGTGAATTCGTTCGTGCTTTATCAAATACACGCGTGAAATGCTAGGTTGCTGTTCGAGCGCCTTGATATAGCCGATCATCCCCTCCGCACTGACGCTCTGCGCTTCGATCTTCAGCTGCGCGCTGCTTGACTCCGGCGTAACCGACAACAACGACACCTGCTCAGGCGTCGCAACTTCGAGCGTGTCGAGGATGTAGGACCAAGGCAAGTTCAGTCGTGCCACCGCCGCGTTGACAGCCTCGCCCTGCTTCGCGTCGATCGGCGCACTCGTGACCGGCGTCGAGCGCAGACCAACACGGGCTGCGTTTACCGCAAGGTGCTCGGCCTCGCGATCGAGCGAGTCGAGGTGAAGGAAGAGCTTGTGGACGCGAACACCAGCAAGCGCACACAACAGCAGCGCTGCCAATGCAAGCCATCGTGCAGCTGGATGCGCTCGATGCAATTCCCGCTGCACGCTGAATGGCGCGAAATCGATGCTCAGGCGCCTCATGTCGTCGCCCCGTTCTGTACGAAGTTCGCCGGCGCGGGCACACCGTCGCTCGAATGCCCGGACTCACCGATATCCGCTACACACGCGCGCGCGACGATGCTCTGTGCGGGCGATGCGGATCTCGACTGTAGCGCGACACTCGATTGGCCGTGGATATGCAGCAGCGCAGGTGGGGGCACGTTCTCGAGCAAAGCTGCACGAGCGACTTCATCACACAGCGTATCTGTCGACCCATAGGTATCCTGAAGAACCAGCGTGCGTACTGCCACAAGCCGGGGCTGTACCGATCCGGCGATCACGCCCAACGTCAACGTGCCGCCACTCAGCGTTGCCAGCCATGCGTCGGAGGAGATATCTCGCCGCAGGTCGTTCCATGCGGCAGCGAAAGCCGGCGTCACCGAGATGAGTCGCCCGCGTTCGGCGGTTGCAGCCGCGCGGAGTGCGTCGAGAACGCGTTGCGGGACGGCACAAGCAAGAAAAGGTAAGTCGGCCTGCCAGTCGGCAACAACCTGCCATGGCACAACCGATTCTCCATAAAGCGTCTGAAAACGCATGTCCGCCGCACCTCGCAGGTCCTGCATGCGCAGGTTGTTGGCAGGCGGCGTAACCATGAAGTAGCGGACGATCTCGTCGCTTAAAGTCGCATGAAGGGGTAGTCCGCGGCCGACTGCCGCGAGCACGGCCGAAATCGACTGATCCAGTAAACCTGGCGTTGCGTCCAAACAATCCTGTATCGATCGCTCCACGGTTTGCCCGACACCCTCTCCCGTAGCGTCTACACGCGTTGCGCGAACCGACGCACGCCCGAGATCGACGCGGCAATATGCGCGCCTCATCATTCTCGTCAGCCGCTCAAGCATTGAGGGTCACCCGTTTTACTTCGCTCAGCGTCGTCTCGCCACACTTCACCATCGTCAGCGCGACCTCGCGCAATTGGCGCGTACCGTTTTTTCGCGCCACTTCCTTGATACGGCGGATCGGCTGCTTTTCCACCACCATGTCGCGAATCTCGTCGTCGAGAATCAAGATCTCCGCAATCGCGCGTCTTCCTCTATACCCCGTGCCGCGGCAATCACCGCAGCCCGCCCCCTGCCGGAAGTCGAAATCGGCAACGTCGACGCGCGCGAGCCCGAGTCGACCGAGTTCGAGCTCGCTAGGAAGATACGGTGCGGCACAATGCTTGCAATTGACGCGCAGTAACCGCTGAGCCCAAATGCCGTTCAGTGCCGATACGAACGCATACGGGTCAATGCCCATATGATTGAAGCGGCCGAACACGTCAAAAACATTGTTGGCATGCACGGTGGTTAGCACGAGGTGCCCCGTCAATGCCGATTGAACCGCGATCTCCGCAGTTTCACGATCACGAATCTCGCCGACCATGATCTTGTCCGGGTCGTGTCGCAAGATAGACCGAAGGCCACGTGCGAAGGTGAGCCCCTTCTTTTCGTTGACGGGGATCTGCAAGATACCGGGTAGCTGGTACTCCACTGGGTCCTCGATCGTGATGATCTTGTCCCGCCCGTTGTGAATCTCCGTCAAAGCGGCGTAGAGCGTGGTCGTCTTGCCGGAGCCAGTGGGCCCGGTCACGAGCAGCATGCCGTACGGCTCTTCCGCCAAGCGCCGGAGCGCCGCCAGCGACTGGCCGTCATAGCCGAGTGCTTCGAGCGTCAGGGCACCATACGCCTCGATCATCACGCGCTTGTCGAGAATGCGGATCACCGCGTCCTCACCGTGTATGCTCGGCATTATCGAGACGCGCAAGTCGATATCGCGCCCGCCCGCCGCCACTCGAAAGCTACCGTCTTGCGGAACGCGGCGCTCCGCGATATCGAGTTCGGCGAGCACCTTCAGTCGTGATATCACCTGCTCGGCGATTTCAACGCCTTGGATCGTAGCCGCCGCATCGAGCACACCATCCACGCGATATTTCAGAGCCAGCCCGCTCACCGTACTTTCGAGGTGAACGTCCGAGGCGCCCGCCCTGAGCGCGTCGTAGAGCGTTGAATTCACAAGCTTGACTGCGGGACTAGCCGCCTCGCTGACCGTCTCGAACGACAGCACCTGCGCCGTTCGCCCCTCACCATGCGCTTCGTCTGCTGACGTGACGACGCTATCCACCGCACGCGCGGACTCCTCCATGCGCGTGTGATACGCCTGGAGATCCGACACCAGCGCGAGCCGCACCTCAATCGCCGAGGTCGCCTGAGTGGCAAGCCAAGTGCGAAGATCGAGATCGAACGGATCGGTCGCCACACCGATCACTCGTCCGCTGGGGTCGCGCAATAGCGCGCACCGTCGCTGCATGGCGCGTGCGAGCGATACGCGATCGAATGCCGGCTGTAGCCCCAACATTTCGGGTGTCTCGATGACATGCATTGCGAGCAGTTGCGCCAGCGCCCGCAAAAGCTCGCGCGGTTCCGCACCGGTCAGCGCCTCCAACTCGGCGAACACATGACGTTGCGATGCCGTTGCGGCGGCACGCGCCTGGGATAGCAAGGCCGCGTCAAGCACGAGAGGCGTCGTCGCTTGCGTCTTCACGACAGGGCTTCCGCAAGGTCGAAAATCGGCAGATAGAGCAGTACGACGATCGCACCGACAACCAGGCCAATCACCGACATCAACAGTGGCTCGAAAAGCCTGGTAAAGCGGTCGATCCAACGACTGATCTCGCCGTCGTAAAAGGCAGCCGATTGAGCGAGCATGCTGCCGAGTTCTCCCGAGCGCTCTCCGACGCGGAGCATACGTAGCGAGATCGGCGTCGTAAGACCTTCGTCGTCGAATGCGCCTGACAAGGTCCCGCCAGTCTGCACCGCGACGCGAGCCCGAGCGAGCCGCTCCTTCAACGCAGGGGAAGTCGTCCCGCTGGCCGTCGCCATCGCGGTAACAATAGGGATCCCGCCTTCCAGCAACATGCCAAGCGTAAGATAAAGCCGCGATAGTTCGTAGATGCGCAAATGCTCGCCGAGTAGAGGAAACCGCGCCAACAGGCTGACGAGGCCCACTTTGGAAATTGCCGTGCGTAAAGCGAGGCCGCCACTCGTCAGGCAGAAGAGAGCGGCTGCAAAAAGCAGTAGGCCGTGCGCCGCAGCGAACTTCCCCCAATCGAGGAGTGCTTGAGACATCCAGGGCAGCGAGCGGCCCGTGTCTTCATAGATGGTCGCAAAGTGCGGAACAACATAAGCGACCAGAAAGGAGGTCACGCCGCCGCCCGCGACGAGCAAAATGCTGGGGTAGATCGCCGCGCTGATCAGTTTGTTGCGCACCACATCCACGCGCGATTGATAGTCCACGTAGCGCTGGAGCGAACGCGGCAAATCGCTCGTGCCCTCAGCGGCGCGGATGATGCCAACATAAAGCGGCGGAAACACATCCGGCTGCTCGCCAAGAAGATTGGACAAGCGCTTGCCCTCTCTGAGTCCCGTCAATAGCCGCTCCAGTACGCTGCGCAACCGGGCACCTCGCTCCCGCTCGAGCAACGCTTCCATCCCTTCGACGAGGGAAAGGCCTGCCGTCAACAACGCAAGTAGTTCCTGACTGAAGAGCACGAGCGAAAAGCGGCCGCGCGACGCGACGGGCCGTCGCAGATTGCGGCGCGGCGTAATCCGCGTGGGATGCAACCCGAGCGCTTCGGCTTGGCGACGTGCGTGGTCTTCGTCCGAGGCGTCGATCAAGATCGCAACGATCCTGTTCTCGGAGGAAAGCGCTCTTACTTCGAATTGCATATCGCCGCGCTATCCATTGCCGTGCCCATCCGGGGGAAAGCGCATCGATATCAGCGCCGCACCGTCATTCGCTGCTGATGTCGGCATCTTCCCCGGTCCCCCCAGGCTGGCCGTCACGACCATACGAAATCACGGCGTAGTCGCCTTTGGTGCCGGGAATCTTGTAGACGTATGGGTGCCCCCACGGATCGAGCGGCACGTCCTTCTTTAGGTACGGGCCGTCCCACTTGTCCACACCCGCCGGTTTGACGACGAGTGCGGTAAGTCCCTCTTGGGCTGTCGGATAACGACCGACATCAAGCCGGAAATTGTCGAGCGCCTTGGTGAGCACATCGATCTGCGCTCGCGCGATCGTGCCTTGCGATTTTCCGAGTTGTGCAAAGTAGCGTGGCCCTACGATCGCAGCCAGCATGCCGATGATGACCAGCACGACGAGCAACTCGAGAAGCGTGAATCCCCGCTGCTTTCCGCATCGCGCCCGTCTGTTACGCAATACGTTGCGCAACTGGCCGTGCCTACTAACCCGCATTCCCCGATCCTTCCTTGGATTTATCGTTGGAGCCGCATCGAGGGTGCGCTATTAAGAGGCACCCGCATCGTCGAACTCGCCTTACTATTGCATAATTAATGGGGCTCGGACCCCTTATAGGCGTAATGGTAAAGCAAATCTGTTCGCATGTGGCAACTGAGCCGTTGCGCCCCAGGGCTTTCGCACGAAGGACCCGATGAATAAAGGGTCTGGAAGGTGAGCAAGCGGTTGTAAGCCGTTAACGGCTCAGGTTTACTCTTGGATTTGGACCGAGCGAAGCCGCCGATCATGCAAGCCTTTGAGGACCTATACGATTCCCGTTTCCGCAAGTGTCGCTACGCTCGCCGGCAATGCAACCGCTACCCGCACAGTTCTATGAGCTGGCGCGCTTCAAGACGGTGACGGTCCACATCGACTATCACGTCGAGATTAACAAACATCGCTACAGCGTGCCGCACGCGCTGGTCGGTCTAAAGCTCGATGCGCGCATCACGGCGGGCACCGTCGAACTATTGCATCGCGGCCGTCGTGTTGCCAGTCACGCTCGCAGTGACCGCGCAGGCGGCTATACGACCGTCGTCGAGCATATGCCGGTAGCACACCGCGCGCACCTTGAATGGACGCCGCAGCGGCTCATTCATGGGGGGCAGCAGATCGGTGCTGCAACCGGCGTGCTGGTCACCTGGCTGCTACAGGAGCAACGTCAGCCCGAACACGGCTATCGCGCGTGCCTCGGATTGCTCTCGCTCTCTCGTCGATACGGTCGTGAGCGCCTCGAAGCCGCGTGTGCGCTCGCACTGGAACTGGGTGTGCATCGCTACTGCCATGTTCGCGACATCCTGATCAATAACCGCGACCGCGCCGCAGCGGCAACGCCTGCCGACTGGATCAGCCCAAGCCACGCGCATGTACGCGGCTCCAGCACTACCAATAAGGAGAACCGGCCATGATGATGCAACAGACACTGACCCAACTACGCGCCCTGAAGCTCGACGGCTTTGCGGACGGACTCCAAGAACAATTGACGTAGCCTGGTGCGGCCAGCCGGAGCTTCGAGGAGCGGCTATCGCTGCTGGTCGACCGGGAAGCCAGTTGGCGTGATGATCGGCGCCGTACACGACTGCTCAAGCAAGCGCGCTTGAAGTATCCGCAGGCGGCCATTGAAGATCTCGACACCCGCTCCGGCCGGGGCGTGGACCCGCGCTCACTTACGAGCCTCGCCCTCGGCGATTGGGTCGAAGCAGGCTACAGCCTCTTGATCAGCGGCCCAACCAGCGCTGGTAAATCGTGGCTTGCCTGCGCGCTCGCGCAATACGCCTGCCGTCGCGGCCACTCGGCGTTGTATCTGTGCGTACCGCACCTGAGTGAAGAGTTGCGCATCCTGCACGGCAACGGCGGCTTTACCAAATGGTTGCTGCAAGTCGCCCGCGTTGATGTGCTCCTGCTCGACGATTGGGGAATGGCTCCCCTTGATGCGACGGTTCGAAACGACCTACTCGAAATGATCGACGATCGCGCCGCAGGCAAGGCGACCATTCTCACAAGCCAACTACCAATCGAACACTGGCATGGCTGGATTGGCGACGAGACCATTGCCGATGCGATGCTTGATCGCCTTATGTAGCGTCATCACCGGATCACGCTTACCGGTGAATCGCTCAGAAAAGCGGCCCTCAAACCCAACGTTCCGGAGCCCGAACTCGACCAAAACTGACAAGGAAATCTACAATCAACACCGCGCAACGCCCCAACCCGCCGAATCGGTCACATTCCCGAAATCGGCGGTCACGTTTGCCGAAATACGCAGATGGCCTGCCACGACAGCAGCAACTCGCCCAAACGCTGGCGCTGCTGGGTAAGCTGATCGGTGGACGCGAAGTCGTGCATTGTCTTGTCCCAGACGAGCCGCTTGCCCGTGACGAGATGCACGATGAACAGGCGCCACGCGCGCGCGGCGGCCATCGCGTTGATGAAATTGCCGACGATCATGCGCGGCACCGCGTGCTCCCAGCCGTACATGTGCCAGACGAAGTAGCTGCGCTGAAGGATGCGCAGCGCGAGTGCGAACGAGTTCAGGCCCATCAGCGTGGCGATCCAACCGTTCGGCGAAAAAAACGACGGATAGTAGATCGTCCACCAGCCCATGCGTTCGTCGGCTTCCGGGGAAGCCATGCGAATGGGGGCGGCCGGGTTCATGGGCAGTTCACGGCAATGTTTGCTCAATTATCCGTGGCGGCGGTTGCCTCAAAACCCCGAGGTGAAGGGTAAAGGCCACCCATTTCCGTTTATTGCCCAAGCCGCACATGCGGAGTTCGATGGCGCTAGCGAGCAGCGCTCCTAACTCTGCTAGGGGCGAGAGGGTCAGAGGTGCAGGGGACGTCGCCCTGATAGTTCCCCCTTGGTATCAAACAGTATTCGACCCTTATATAATGAACGGGCATTCCGCGACCGGGGGTGGGACGTTCGAAGACTGCCTGCGGTACCGATGCAGAAATCATCGCGATAGCTCAAGGACGTCGCGGCCATGCGGGGTGCGTTGCGTCATAAATCCAAATAGGACCTACATGAAGACCAATCTGAAATCCCTTTCGTTGGCAATGGGCACGACTATCGCCATGCTGATGGCAAGCTCGGCGATGGCTCAGGTGTACCCGATGGGGAACAATTCCTACAACAGCCAAGGCATGACGCCGGGGGGGATGCCGGTCAACACCGTCATTAATATCGTCCCCGCCAGTTCCAATACGCACGGCATAATCGTTCAAAATTGCAGCGAGACGGTGTGGGGCAGCACTTGGGGCGCCAATACGCTCGTTATTGCGTCCCCCACCCAGCCGACTCCACTAGCGACCGGAAACATCGTTCTCTTCTCCGTCCTCGTGCCGCCGATTACGGTTGCAACACTTCCGCATCCGGTGTACGTACCGGCCGGTAATGGACTGTGGGCTTATACAAGCGGCACCGGTGGTTCCATCTATTGCAATTACGATTTCTCGAACTGAACATCGTTTCGGGTACGGCATGCCCCGCAACTCTGCGGGGCATGCAAAAACTCAAGGACACTCCAGCGGTTCCAGACTCATCAGAGATTGACCAGCGACACCCCGATCAATTCAGCACATCATAATTACAAAAAACAGACCCATTCAAATTCGTGTAAGCCAAAACCCCATTCCCGGCAGGAACCAGAATCGGATATTTTCTGTCATTAAATGACCACGACGGAGTCAAGACGGAAAAAAGATGATGTTCCCCGTTTGAAACGGAGTCGGCGTGGACGGCGCTGCTACGATAATTGTATTTGAGCCGGCGGTGGAGCCAAATACCGTCACAGCGCAGGTTCGCAAGTAAACTCCGTGAACATTCGTGCTCGGAGAAACAATTTGAACCATCGAATTTGGGGTTGTTGCGCAAAGTAAAAATGAGCCGGAGGACCCCTAGCCGCGTGGCGTCTTACCCCGGCGCACCGGGTTACGAAGCCGTCGCGACATGCCTGGCATCGCCTGAGGTACGTGAGCGGATCGGGAGACGCACCGAACCGGCCTGATCGAGCGCTACAGCTAACACAGCGTTACGAAGGCGCCACACGTTGCAGTTCCGCCAAGCTAAAGGTGGTCGGCCGCCCCTCTATTGGCTTCTCAGAGGGACGTCGATGACTCGCACGTGACAGCGCCGGAGCCAGAATTCAGGCTCTTCCACACTTTGTGTGAAACTTGCGCTGCGCGTCAGCACCGATTCAACACGCGAGTGCGAAGCAGCTGAAAGCCGGCCCTGCCATTCATTTGACGCTTGAGGAACTTGAGCCGATTCACATGCCCTTCGACAATGCCGTTGCTGTAGGGCGTTAGCAATGCAGCGTGTACTGCGTCGTAGTCGTGGCTGATGCCTGTCGCAAACCGCAGCATTTCCGGGACACCGCTAGCCTGGGCCTGACGTAGCCAGCTTGCCAACGCGTTGTGCGCGCGGTGCTTTACGATGTCGACGAACTCGACCGACAGCCGTCGGATCGTTGCGATCTGCGGATTTCGCTCGGCTAGCTGCTGAACAAGGCGCTCGACATGCCGCTTATCGCCATCGGTCAACGCTGCCATGGCTCGGCCAAGTAGCCAGGAGCATGCGCGGCGAGTGGAAGGTATGGCTCGCGGCACCACGGCACGCATCTGTTGAACCGGCGGAGAGGTTTGGCGCCAAGCATGAACAGCCTGGCGCACGATGCCGGAGCCGCCCCTGAATCTTTGTGCTGCGATTTCCGAATGCAACGCTGCCGCGTTTTGGCAGCCCTCGCGTCAGCGCGCGGCAAGATAAGCCCGAAAGGGATCCAGCTTGCTGCTTGCTGGTGGCCGTTGCGCCCGTTCGGGAAACCCACCGGCACTGATCCAATGCCGTAGCGCGTGCAATCGCGCGTATTGCCATTCCGCTTCGATGATGGTGCATGACCGCTTCATAGCAAGCGAGCCGCGCTTCGCGCCGCTGAGCTTGCTGCTGTTTCGCTCGTGACGTTGTTGGCACGCAGGGCAAATTCGATGTGATCGTCGCTATTGCGGGAGGAATGTCCTCGTTATCAAGCGAGCGTGCGACCTCGCGGATATCTCGCTGGCAACGGCTCAAGGTGTGCTCAATGGTGTCGCCGAGATTCTTCAACAGATGCCATCTGTCGGCCACTTGCGACCACCTGAAGCAGCCGACCGTGCGGTACCTGGTCATTGGGAAGGAGATCTCGTCAGTGGCGCCAACAATACTCATGTCGCCACTTTGGTCGAGCGGCGCGCGAGGTTCGCCATCCTCGTCAAGGTAAAGGGAAAGGACACGGTGAGCGTTGTGGCGGGCCTGAAGCGTGAGGTTAAGCGGCAGCCGCAGCATCTACGCAAGTCGCTCACCTGGGACCGTGGCATGGAGCTGGCGAACCACAAAGACTTCACGATCTCCACGGATGTGAAGATCTACTTCTGCGACCCGCGAAGTCCTTGGCAACGCGGTACCAACGAAAACACGAACCGACTTCTGCGTCAGTACTTGCCTCACGGTACGCAACTTGATCAATACTCGCAGGCGGAGCTGAACAAAATCGCAGCACGGCTCAATGAAAGGCCCAGAAAGACATTGGGCTTCATGTCTCCGGCCGATAAGCTACGTGAGGCTGTTGCAGCGACTCATTGAACCTACCGACCGGTTATTTGATGATGAGTCGCTATCCTCAAATAGTGTGTTGCTGCCGTTCAACAAGTTCGATCTGCGCACAGGCCGCGAAACTCGCCGCTTTTCCGCCAATTCGCATCAGCCTACCACCCATCCCTGCACACCCCCATTCCCCACAGTCATTAAGCCGTCACGGTAGCCCCCGATGATGACGGGATAAAGCAGTAACGGATTCACCACAAAAGAACATACCGCGCCTGGCCCAGACCGGGCGCGGCAGACCACGCATCGGGGTTCACATGACGATTCGTCATCGCATCATCTTATTGGTGCTGCTCATGTTCGTCGCGCTCGCGTCGATCGGGGGCTACGCCACGTATCAGGCGCGCCGTAGCGCCGGCGAAGTACGCCAGGTCACGCAAGGCGTCGTACCGAGTGCACTCGCATCGGCCGATCTGGTTTCCCAGGTCAAGGACGTCCAACTGGCGACGATGACCCTCGTCTACGCCCCCGACGCCAACATGGTCTCGCAAGCGCAAGATCAGCTGACGAAGAAAAAGGCGGCGCTGCTCCAAGCCCTCGACATCCAAGACAAAGCCGCCGCGAGCCACGCACAAAAGGGCCTCGTCGCGCAGGCGCGCGAAAGCCTCGCGAACTACTTCTCGGCCATCGACGAAACCGCGAAGATGAAGGCCGCGGGCAAGAACGACATGGCGCAAGCGTATCTGTTCGCGAACGTCGGCGAATACCGCGACGAGCTTGAAGGGATCGTCGAGACGATGCGGATCGAGAAGAACCGCCAAAAAGACGCCGCGATCGGCGCGCTCAACGGCATGCTCGCCACGACGACGACGGCCATCGGCGGTGCGACCGCTGCGGCCATCGCGATGCTGACCGTCATCGGCATGCTGCTCTATCGCCAGATCACGCGGCCGTTGACGCGCATGCAGTCGGAAATGAGCGAGATCGCGTCGAGCCAGGATTTCACGCGGCGCGTGCCCGTCGCGCGCATGGATGAAATCGGCCGCTCGATCGTCGCGTTCAACGACATGATCGAGAAGATCGAGCAAAGCTCGCTGCAGTTGAAACAAAAGACGGCCGACATCCAAGCGATGCTGCAGAACATGCCGCAGGGCATCTTGACCGTCATCGACAACGGCGTGGTGCACGGCGAATACTCGGCTTATCTGGAAGCCATCTTCGAAACGCAGGACATCGCCGGACGCGGCGTCATGGCCCTCGTCTTCGGTGACACGACCCTCGATGCCGACACGCGCTCGCAGGTCGAGGCGGCCGTTCATGCCTGCATCGGCGAAGACGCTATGAACTTCGCGTTCAACGAACATCTGCTCGTCAACGAAGTGATCAAGGTGATGCCGGACGGGCGCACCAAGACGCTCGATCTGAGCTGGTCGGCGATCACCGACGAAACCGACACGGTCATGCGCCTCATGCTCTGCGTGCGCGACGTGACCGAGTTGCGTCGTCTGGCCGCCGAATCGAACGAGCAAAAGCGACAGCTCGAAATGATCGGCGAAATCCTGGCCGTGAGCCAGGAGAAGTTCCATCAGTTCGTCGTGAGCGCGAAGGGCTTCATCCACGAGAACGAACGCATCATCGGTCAGCATGAGCACGCGGACGAGTCGGCGCTCGCCGAGCTGTTCCGGAACATGCACACGATCAAGGGCAATGCGCGCACGTACGGCTTGCGTCATCTGACGAGCATCGTGCACGAGGCCGAGCAGCGTTACGACGAGATGCGCAGTCTCGGGAGCGGCGAGGCGTGGGACCGTGAGGCGTCGATCGCCGAGCTCGCACGCGTGAAGCAGGCCGTCGAGCACTACGCCACGATCAATGAGGTCAATCTTGGCCGCAAAGGCCCGGATGGGGTGGCGCATCGCGCACAGGGCGGCCGTTACATGGTGGTCGATCGCTCGCACATCGACGACAGTCTGCGTCTCGTCGAGTCGGTTCAGGAAGGCGACGTAGCAGGGCTCGCCGCCATGCGCGACGCGGTACGCCGCACGCTTCGCCTGCTCGATACGGAAAGCTTCGGAGAAGCGCTGTCGGGCCCGATCGAATCGCTGCCTTCGCTGGCCAAGGAGTTGGGCAAGGCCGAGCCGTCGGTCGCGATCGACGACAACGGTTACCGCCTGCGCCGCCATGCGAGCACCGCGCTGCGCGATGTTTTCACGCATCTGCTGCGCAACAGCGTCGATCACGGGATCGAGCCGGCCGACGAGCGCACGGCGGCTGGCAAGCGTGAGGCAGGGACGATCGAGGTCGAAGTCGGCGTCGACGCTGGCGCGCTGCAAATCACGCTCAGCGATGACGGCCGCGGGCTTGCCCTCGCACGCATTCGCGCCATCGCGGCCGAACGCGGCTGGGTCGCGCCGAACGATGAGATCAGCGACGAAGCGCTCACACATTTCATTTTCCGAGCGGGCTTTTCTACGGCCAAAGCCGTAACGGAAGTGTCGGGGCGCGGCGTGGGCATGGATGCCGTGAAGGAGATGCTCGAGCGCGAGCACGGACGCATCGAGCTGCGTTTCACCGACGAGCGCCACGGGGCCGATTTCCGGCGCTTCCAGACGATCGTTCACCTGCCCGAATCGTGGGTCGTCGATAGCCTCGGCGCACCGGTCGGTCAGGACACGAAAGCAGCGCGCGACGATGCGCTCGCGTAAGAAGCGGGCGAGCGCAAACGATCGGATGAAGCAGGCATAGCAGGTCGAGTCGGGGAAATCTGTGGTTCTAACGTATTGGATGTCGGCACTCGCCGCAACGGGCGGCGTGGCACTCGCGGCGCTAGCCGCAGCGGTCGCACACAAGCGCGCGAGCGCCCGGGCGGCGCGCTCGCACGGTGAGGCGCTCGCACGTTTGACGGCCGAGCACGATAAGGAAACGGCACGCCACGCGGCAGCCATCGCCACCTATGAAGCGCGCGTGAGCGAACTCGCGGCCGAAACGGAGCGTCTCGCGGGCTCGCTCGCACGCGAATCGGGCAGTCTCGGCGAGGCGCAGGCCGCACTCGGAACGGCGCTGGCGCGCCAGGACGATCTGCTTGCGCATGCGAAGCGGATCGAGCAAGAGGCGGCGCGGCTCAAGCAATTCTCGGCGACGTTCGAGCGCTGGCACGAGCAGATGATCTCGCTGATGTCGCAAAATCAGGACATGCACCGCAAGAACCACGAGCTGGCGCGCATCGTCAATCACGTGCTGATGGTGTCGCTCAATGCCTCGATCGAGGCCGCGCGCGCCGGTGCGGCGGGGCGTGGCTTCTCGATCGTCGCCGGTGAAGTGCGCGCGCTCGCGACGCGCTCGCAAGAGCTGTCCAAAAGCTACCGCGACAGTCTCGATCGCAACGATCTCGTCACGACGGCCACCTTCCAGGACATTCAAGCCGGCGGCAAGATGATCACGGCGGCGCTCGCCAGCGTCGAGGCGAGCGCGCAACAGTTTCAATCGAAGCTCGAACGGAAGCCGACGTGATTACTCAAGCGGCGAAGGATAGCTTCGAGCGGATTTTCTTCCAGGCGGCGCGCACACGTTTGACTGTCGAGTCGTCGCACGCTTGCGACATCGTTCGAGCGTCAGCGCACGGCAACGCCGAACCTAAGCCGGGCGCCGAGGTGCTCGTCTTGACGATTGCTTCGATTGAATTTCGCATCGTGCTCTTGCTGCAGTTCGCCGACGATGAGGCCACGCGTGCTTACTACCTGGGGCAAGGGGCGGAGCGCACGCTGCGCGAAGCAGGGATGGAAATCGGCAATCTCTGCTGCGGCGCCATCAATCAGCAGCTCGTCGAGTATTTCCCCGACCTCGGTATGTCGACGCCTTACGCGCTGTCCAGCGATTGCATGGGCTACATCGATGAACTGAAGCCCGGCTACGTCACCGCCTACGATGTCACGATCGAGCACGCCGTCCGCCTGCGTGCGACCTTGTGCGTGTGCATGAGCGCACCGCTCGACTTTGTCGCGAACGTGACCGAGGACGCACACGAGAGCGCTGGCGAGCTAGAGTTGTTCTAGCGCAGCCGATTCTGAAATTCCTTAGTTTTCCAAAGTATTAAGAAGGTGCACCCTGCATGAACACGAACAAGCCGGTCAGCAAGGTGCTCGTTCTCGAAGACTCACCTGTCCGTCTCGCCGCGATCCGGCGCTTCTGTGACGAGCACAATCTGGTTGGGCTGAAGGCGCGCAAGAACCGGCTCACGAGCGTGTTGCGCTCGAACATCGATCTTGGCGCCGTGCTGCTCGGCGAAGACTACGGCGGCTCGCTAGCGGAAAGCGCCGCGGCGGCGACGCGCATCGACGCACTGCGCCCGGAGTTGCCGATCATCCTGCGCCGTGCCGAGGGGAGCGGGCGTGAGGGCTTGCCGCCCGCGCTTGCCGACGTGGTTTGCGCGACTTACTCGGCGGACGACACCGCGCCGCTCGTTTCGGCGATCGACGAATACCTGTTCAGCTTCGACTTCCCGAATGCGCTCGTGCGAGGCATTTCCGAGATCACCGAGGCGCGCCTGGCCGGCATGTTCAAGCATCTTGCTGCGAGCTGGGAGACGCCTTGCATCGTGCGCGATCGCATCATCTTCGGCGAGCTGTTCAGCCTGATTCCGCTCGAAAGTGCCTGGTGTCGCGGCTACATGATGATCCAGACCGAAGAGGAGCCGCTTGCGGCTGTCGTGCGCGGCACGGCGCTCGCGCAGGGCGATGTCGGCTTTCGCGAGCTCAACGAGTTGCTCGGCGAGCTGACGAACCTGATCTGGGGGGCATTCAAGGATCGCTTCCTGGGCGGGGCCGATGCGCTCGCCCGTTCGCAGGTGCAAGTGCCGCTGCTCATCAATCACAAGCATCGATACATCTCGTTCGGCACCGACAACCCGCAGTTGTGCTTCAAGTACCGGTTGACCAACGAAACGACGGGGGCTTCGGCGGAGCTCGATCAGCGATTCATCTTCAGCTTGAACTGGTCGCCCGAGGACTGTCCCGACTCTGCCGCCGACGTCGACGTCCTCATCGAGGCCGGTGAGCTCGAACTTTTCTGACTTTAAACATCAACGCGAGAGAGACTGGATATGGCAAAGATTCTGGTAGTGGACGATTCGAGTACCGTGCGTGACGAAGTGGCCGGGTTCCTGCGCAAGAACGGCCTCGACGTCGATACGGCCGTCGACGGCAAGGACGGGCTCGCCAAAGTGAAGACGAACCCCGGCGTGCGGCTCGTCATCAGCGACGTCAACATGCCCAACATGGACGGCCTCACGATGGTCGAAAAGATTCGTGGCGAGCTCGGGAACAGTTCGGTCAACGTCATCATGCTGACGACCGAAAGCAGCCCGGCCATGAAGGAGCGCGGCAAGGCGGCAGGCGTCAAAGGCTGGATCGTCAAGCCCTTCAAGGGCGAGGCCGTGCTCGAAACGTTCAGGAAGCTCGCGGGTTAAAGAAGTCGCTTGCCGGGGGCAGGCTCATCGTGCCGGCGCGAGGTCATCCGGCCAGCGCACCTCGAAGCGCGTGCCCCCGCTGGCCGTCGGATTGCATAGGGCTTGCCCGCCGTGCGCATGGGCGATGGCCGCCACCACGGCAAGGCCTAGACCGCTCCCGCCACTGGGGCGCGCATCGTCCGCGCGCCGGAACGCCTCGAAGACGTGACGCGCGAAGTCGGCGGGGATGCCCGGACCATCGTCTGCGACAGACAAATGGCACACGCCATCCGCTACGCGTGTCTGAATGCGTATCGCCCCAGGCACGGCATGCCGCCGCGCATTTTCCAACAGGGCCAGCAGTGCTTGCCGCATCCGAACCGGATCGCAGCGCATGCGTCGGCTATCCAAATCGAGGATCGGGTGCTGGCCTGCTGCCTGGAGCGAATCCCCAAAGAACGCGACGACGGCTTCGACATCCGCGGCCAGATCGCTCTCTTGAACTTCGAGGTCGAGGTGTCCGCTTTCCGCGAGGCTGATCACCCGCAGATCCTCGATCAGCCGCGTCAGTCCTTCGACCTGGGTCAGCAGGCTGCGGAACTGAGACTCCTCAGGGGCAAACACGCCCTCGGCCAAGCCTTGCAATCGTCCGCGCAAAACGGTGACCGGCGTGCGCAGTTCGTGGGCGATCGCAGCGTTCCAGAATGCTTGTTCTTCGGTCACGCGCTGCAACTGATCCGCAAGCGCATTGAAGTCGTCGGCAAGCAAGGCCGCCTCGTGCAGCGAGCGATCGCCCGCAATGGCGCGCGCGCCAAGATCGCCCTGCGAGACACGACGGATGCTGTCCGCGACGGAGTTGAGCGGCACCAGAATACGTCGCGCCAGATTGACGCCCACTGCAACGGAAAGCGCGAGGCCGACCAAGGTGGTCGAGATCAGCCAGACCCATTCCGGAGCTGTCGGTATCCAGCCCGATTGCTCGTAATGAGCCGGCCAATACGTGAATGTCAGATAGTAGAACGCGTAGGCGGTCAGGACGACCAGCAGCGTCACGCCGAATGCCATCGCCGCCATCGACAGCGCAATCTGGCGGCTCAGCCCTTTCAATTTCACTCAGTACTCCAGAGCTTGTAACCGACTCCGCGGACACCCACCGGAATGCCCTTGACGTCGAGATCCTCCAACTTCTTGCGAAGCTTACTGATATGACTGTCCACCGTGCGCTCGAGCGTGTCGCCCTCGGGCAGGCAGGTGGCCATCAGTTCGGCGCGGCTGAACACGCGCTTGGGCGCACGCGCGAGTTGCGCCAGCAGCTTGAACTCCGTCAAAGTCAACGTAAGGGTATGACGCCGACTGCCTACCAGGACGGTGGCTTCGTGGTTGTCCAGATCGATCTCGAACGGCGCTGCGCGCAACACGCGCTGCTCCGCCTGCCGTGAACCGGACATCGACCGACGCAATACCGCCTGGGTGCGCGCCACGACTTCCGCAGGATTGAACGGCTTGACCACATAGTCGTCGGCACCGATGCGCAGTCCCATCAGCTTGTCGACGTCCTGATCCAGCGCGGTCAGCAGGATGACGGGCGTATCGCCGCGATGGCGGATCTCCGCCAGCACTTTCCAGCCATCGACCTGCGGCATTTGCACATCGAGCAGCACGAGGTCGGGCTTGAGCGACAAATGCAGCTCCAGCGCTTGGCGGCCATCGGCGGCATACACGCTGCGCAGGCCGCTGCGCGCGAGATAGGCAGCGAGAATTTCGGCGATCTCGGGCTCGTCCTCGGCAATGAGAATCAAAGCTTGGGCGCTTTGCGCGGCTCCGGACGGTTGGGTTGTATCAGGCATCGCGACTACTTCACATCCACTTGGCATCTCCATCGAATCTCCATACTACCGCAGAAGAAACGCCATCGAGCGAACGCACATTGCCGCGTGTTTTGGTGGGCAGTTGGCTGCCCGCGCCTCATGGAGTGGATATGAAGAACAAACGACGGTGCCGCTTTAGCGGTGCCTACGCCCTGGTGGTGGCGATATTGGCGGGTTGCGGACAGGCGGAACCGCAGAGTGCGCCACCGGCGCCTCAAGTTAGCGCCGCGACCTTGGCGCCTACCCATCTCAAACTGACCGAAGACCTGCCTGGACGCGTAGTCGCGGTCCGCATCGCCGAGATTCGCCCGCAGGTCAGCGGGATCGTGCTGCGCCGCCAGTTCGAGCAAGGCACCGAGGTGCGTGCCGGGCAGCCGCTGTTCCAGATCAATCCCGCGCCCTTCAAGGCCGACGTGGACACGGCTGCGGCAGCGCTGCAGCGCGCCGAGGCGGCATTGGCGCGCGCTCAAGTGCAAACCGCGCGGTTCGAGTCTCTGGTCGAGTCGGATGCGATCAGCCGTCAGGTCTACGACGACGCGGTGTCGCAGCGCGACCAGGCCGCCGCCGATGTGGCGCAGGCGCGTGCCACGCTTGCACGGCGGCAACTCGATCTGAAGTTCGCCACGGTAGAGGCGCCGATCACGGGCCGCATCGACCAGGCGCTCGTGACCGAGGGCGCGCTGGTCGGCAGCGGCGACAGCAACCCGATGGCGCGCATTCAGCAGATCGACCAGGTCTACGTCGACGTGCGTCAGCCGGCGGCGTCACTCGAATCTTTGCGCGAAGCGCTGGCGACGCAACCGTCTGCTTCCGGCAATGGCCTGCCGGTGGCCATCCTGCGCGACAACGGCGAGCCGTATAACGTGACCGGTCGCATCCTGTTCTCGGGCGTCAACGTCGACGCGGGGACAGGCGATGTGCTGCTGCGCGTGGTGGTCGACAACCCGAAACGGCAACTGCTGCCGGGCATGTTCGTGCGTGCCCGCATCCCGCGAGCGAACTATGCGGACGCGTTGACCGTGCCGCAGCAGGCGGTGGTCCGCATCGAGGGCAAGCCACGGATCTGGACTGTCGATGCGAAGAACCAGGCGCACCTAGCCGCAGTGGAGCTCGGCGAACTCGTGGAGGGTCGATATCGCATCCGGGCAGGGTTGCATGCCGGACAGAAGGTCGTCGTCGAAGGGATGGAGCGTCTTTCCGACGGCGCCGTGGTCGCCGTGCACGACGTGAAGTCACTCGAGTCCGCTGCCGCGGTCTCCGCACGTTGAGTGACCGGGAGCGTCTTGCCATGTCTCAATTCTTCATTCGGCGCCCGGTCTTCGCGTGGGTCATTGCCCTCTTCATCATCCTATTGGGCGCGATCGCCATCCCGCAGCTGCCGATCGCGCGCTACCCGTCAGTTGCGCCCCCGACCGTCAGCATTACCGCGACTTACCCCGGCGCGACGCCGCAGACGATGAGCGACGGCGTGCTCAGTCTCATCGAGCGCGAGTTGTCCGGCGTCAAGAACCTGCTTTATTTCGAGTCGTCGGCCGATACCTCCGGTACCGCCCAGATCACCGCGACCTTCAAGCCCGGTACGGACCCGGCGATGGCGCAGGTCGATGTCCAGAACCAGCTCAAGGCGATCGAGCCGCGCCTTCCCCAGGCCGTGCGCCAGAACGGGCTGATCGTGGAGTCCGCTTCGTCCGGCTTTCTGATGATCATCGGCCTTAGATCCGAGGGGGGCCGCTTCGACGAAGTCGCGCTCAGTGACTACCTGGCGCGCAATCTCGTCGAGGAGCTTCGGCGCGTCGAGGGCGTGGGCCGCGTGCAGCTGTTCGGTTCCGAGGAGGCGATGCGTGTCTGGGTCGATCCGGCCAAGCTGATCACTTACGGCCTGTCGATGAGCGACCTGACCACGGCGATCAGCCAGCAGAACGCCCAAATTGCGCCGGGCAGCCTGGGCGCGTCTCCGGCTTTGTCTGGCCAGCGCGTGACGGTCCCGCTCACGGCGCAAGGCCAACTGACGACGCCGGCGCAGTTCGCCGCCATCGTGCTGCGTGCCAACGCGAACGGCTCGAAGGTCGTATTGGGCGATGTCGCGCGGGTCGAGTTGGGCTCGCAGACCTACGCCTTCATCAATCGCGAGGACGGCAAGCCCGCCACGGCGGCCGCTATCCAGCTTGCCCCAGGCGCCAATGCGGTCAAGACCGCGGCAGCCGTGAGGGCACGTCTGGAGGAGTTGAGCAAAGCCATGCCGGCGGGCATGAGCTACTCGATCCCGTTCGATACTGCGCCCTTCGTCAAGATCTCGATCGAGAAGGTCATCCATACGCTGATCGAGGCGATGGTGCTGGTGTTCCTCGTGATGTACCTGTTCCTGCAGAACGTGCGCTACACGCTGATCCCGGCGATCGTGGCGCCGGTCGCGCTGCTCGGTACCTTCACGATCATGCTGGCCACCGGTTTTTCGATCAACGTGCTGACGATGTTCGGCATGGTGCTCGCGATCGGCATCATCGTGGATGACGCCATCGTCGTGGTGGAGAACGTCGAGCGCCTGATGGTTCAGGAAGGTCTGTCGCCCAAGGACGCGACGATCAAGGCCATGAAGGAAATCACGGGCGCGATCGTCGGCATCACCTTGGTGTTGACCGCGGTGTTCATCCCGATGGCGCTTGCCGGCGGTTCGGTTGGCGTGATCTACAAGCAGTTCACGTTGTCGATGGCGGTCTCCATCCTGTTCTCGGCCTTCCTCGCACTCACGCTGACGCCTGCGCTGTGCGCGACGATGCTCAAACCGGTCGCCCACGGACACCACGAAAAGCGCGGCTTCTTCGGCTGGTTCAATCGCCGCTTCGACTGTATGACGCAGTGGTACGCGTCGCGCGTCGGCAAGCTGATCGCCCGCTCGGCGCGGATGATGCTGATGTTCGTCGCGATGTCCGTCGTCCTGGTATGGGCATTCCGGCAACTGCCATCGTCCTTCCTCCCCGAGGAGGATCAGGGCTACTTCATGACGGCCATCCAGCTTCCCGCTGACGCTACCGCCGAACGCACGCTGGATGTGGTCAAGATGCTAGAGCGGCATGTCGCCTCGCGTCCGGCGATCGGGTCCAACCTGTCGATCGTGGGCTTCGGCTTCTCCGGTTCTGGTTCGAATGCAGCATTGAGTTTCTCCGTGCTCAAGGACTGGGACAAGCGCAACGGCGCAACGACGCAGAACGAGGTGCGGCTGGCCGACCAGGCGATGGCGGGTGTCAGAGAAGGAACGGTGATGAATCTGCTGCCGCCGGCCATCGACGAACTCGGCACGAGCTCGGGCTTCACGTTGCGCCTGCAAGATCGGGGCAATCAAGGCTATGCGGCGCTCCACGCGGCCGAGGTCAAGCTGCTCGAACTCGCCGCCCAGAGCAAGATCGTGAGCGGCGTCTATCCCGATGGCCTGCCGGCTGGTACGAGCATCCGCTTGGACATCGACCGGGAGAAGGCGGAAGCACTCGGTGTGCCGTTCGCGAGCATCAGCGACGCGTTGTCCGCGGCGATGGGCTCGACCTACGTCAATGACTTCCCCAACGCGGGACGTATGCAGCAGGTCATCATCCAGGCCGACGCGCCGGCACGCATGCAGATCGACAACGTGCTCAAGCTCTACGTGCGCAACGTCAATGGCGGCATGGTGCCGCTGTCTGAAGTCGTGCGACCCGTCTGGAGCGAGACGCCGCTGCAACTGGTGCGCTTCCTGGGCTATCCGTCGGTGCGTATCGCCGGCAGCGCTGCGCCCGGCGCCTCGAGCGGGGCTGCCATGGCGGAGATGGAACGTCTTGCCGCACAGCTGCCGCCGGGCTTCACCATCGCGTGGACCGGGCAGTCGCTGCAGGAGCGTCAGTCCGCCGCGCAGGCGCCGATGCTGATGGCGCTGTCGATGGTCGTCGTGTTCCTGGTGCTGGCCGCGCTCTACGAGAGCTGGTCGATTCCGCTTTCGGTGATGTTGGTGGTGCCGCTGGGCCTGCTGGGCGCGGTGGGTGCGGTGATGCTCCGAGGCATGCCCAACGACGTGTTCTTCAAGGTCGGCATGATTACCGTGATCGGCCTGTCTGCCAAGAATGCCATCCTGATCGTCGAGTTCGCGAAGCAATTGCGCGAGCAGGGCAAGGGGCTGGTGGAGTCGGCCGTGGAAGCTGCCCGGCTGCGCTTGCGGCCGATCCTCATGACCTCGCTGGCCTTCGGGCTCGGTGTGGTGCCGCTGATGATCGCGGCGGGTGCCAGCGCCGAGACGCAGCATGCCATCGGCACCGGCGTGTTCGGCGGCATGGTGAGCGCGACCGTGCTGGCCATCTTCTTCGTTCCCGTGTTCTTCGTGTTCGTCATGGGCTTCCAGGAACGATTCAAGGCATGGCGGACCTCCCGCCGCAAAGACGCTGTGTTGTGCCGCGAACAAGAACAAGAGGGTTAATGTCATGCGACTTCTCATTCTTCCCATCGTCCTGGCCTTGTCGGCCTGCTCGATGATCCCTGCGCTCGTGAAGCCTGCGTTGCCCGTACCGACGGCTTATACGACAGAGGCCGATTCCGGCACCCACGCCAATGCGGCCGATTTGGGGTGGCGTGCTATGTTCGGCGATCCGCGTCTGCAGCGTTTGATCGAATCGGCGCTGAACGACAACCGCGACCTGCGTCTTGCCGCGCTGAACGTGCAGGCCGCCGAGGCCCAGTATGGTATTGCGCGTGCCGCACGATTGCCGGCCGTCGATGCGACCGGCAGCTTGACGCGTCAGCGCACGGCTGCCGATGCCGACGCAAACCCTCCCGTGCTCGAGGCGACGCAGAAGCAGTTCGGTGTCAATGTCGGGCTCAGTGCGTTCGAGATCGATCTGTTCGGCCGCGTGCGGTCGTTGTCGGATGCCGCCTTTGCGCGCTACCTGGCGAGCGATCAGGGACGCCGGGCCGTGCAAATCGCGCTGGTCGGCGCGGTGGCGGACGCCTACTTCGCGGAACGCTTGGCGCAAGAGCAGCGCCAACTGGCCGAACGTACGCTGGGCGACTGGCGGCAATCGCTCGACTTGGCGCGCCGGCTGAGGGCGGCTCATCAGAACAGTGGGCTGGACGTCGCTCAGGCCGAAGGTCAGGTCGCCAGCGCCGAGGCGGATCTCGAAGCGCGCACGCGAGCCGTGGCGCAAGCGCGCAATGCGCTGCGGTTGCTCGTCGGTGCCGAACTGCCGGTGGACCTGCCCGAACCGCTGCCGCTGGAGCAGCAGCCTGTGGTGACCCAACTACCGGTGGGCCTGCCGTCGGAACTGCTGCTTCGACGGCCGGATATTTTGCAGGCCGAGCAGAATCTGGTGGCCGCCAACGCCGATATTGGCGCGGCGCGTGCCGCGTTTTTTCCGCGGCTGTCGCTGACGACCTCGCTGGGCTTCATCAGTCCGGCCATGAGCAGCCTGTTCGACGGCGGGCAGCGGGTCTGGAGCTTCGCTCCACAGGTCACGCTTCCGCTGTTCGAGGGCGGCAGGCTGCGCTCCGAGCTGCGCTTGGCGGAGATACGCAAGTCAAGCGCTGTCGCCGAATACGAGCGCGCGATCCAGACCGCGTTTCGGGAGGTGGCCGATGGCCTCGCCGGACGCGAAACCTTCAGCCGGCAGATCGAGGCGCAGACCCGCGTGGTCGCCAGCGAGGCGCGCCGCACCGAGCTTTCCAACCTGCGCTACCGCGCAGGCGTCGAGGGGCGGCTCGAACTGCTGGATTCGCAGCGGCAACTCTATGCGGCGCGACAGGCACTGCTGGACTTGCGACGTGCCGAGTTTGGGAATGCCGTTGCGCTTTACAAGGCGCTGGGTGGGGGCCTGACGGATACAGGTGCTGCGCCTGTCGTCGCTGCGCGATGATGGCGGGCCGGCCGGTATGCGGGTGCAGGGCTTGTGCGCGGGTACGAACGCGCGAACGCACCATGCAGCTATGACGAACGGCGCGCTCATCGCAGGCCATCCCACATGCGTGATGGCCTGGCTATTTGCCGGCGGTTTCTGCCGGCTCTACCCTGCCTTGGAGTCTCCGCTCGGGCTCGGTTCGGTGGAGATGCACAGCGTAGGTATCCCATGGCAACTTCATGCCTTGCCCTGAGCTGGCGTCCGCTTGTTTCATGACCCGTCCCGCTTCGCCTCGATGATAACCACCGTGGGTGATGACGTGGGTGAGCATCTCTTCGCGCGTCATGTACCCATTGTCTCCATCGGTAAACACAAATGGAACGGCTTGAGACAACATCGCCGGCGTCACTGCGCTGACATAGTCGAGATACCAGCGGTCGACCGTAGCCAACTCCGAGCGGAGTTCGTCGAGCTCGGGGGTATCTGGCGGATTGTCGGCAGAGAAGCCGTGACTGTGGCCGGTAAGATGAGCTGCGAAGATCTTGTTCACGATGAGGCAATGGTTCATCAATCGAAGGGTGAGACGCCGCTCCTCGGCATGATGCTCGACGTCGAGCCCCTTCATGGCTTCCAGGATTTCCTCATTTGCCCAAGCCTGATAGCGGAACATCCGGAACAGTAGTTCTCCTGCACTCATGGTGGCGGCCTCCTCATTTCAAATGATATGTGCGCTACGCGGACATTATTTTCGGATGAGGTCCGCCTGTCCACTCGCTTTTCCGATCCCCCGATAATGATGCGGAAAGCCCCGTGCTAAGCGCGTTCCCGGGCGACTGCTGAAGCCATCCCCGCAGCAAGTGCTCGGTTTCTCGATGCTCGAGGATGGTCGGGGCTTACGATCGGTGCATCAGTCCAATCCACCGCCTTCGAACTTTGCAGCGAATTGACGCAACCACTTCTCGCTCCACGTCATCGCACCCGATTCGAGCTCTGCGATCAATCCACCCAGCCATTTGATCTCGGCTTTCAGCAGCACCTGCTTGTACTCGTCGTCCAGCATGAACAGTCGCACCAACCCCTTACTCTGCGACTCCTTGTAGATCGATAGCGATTCGGCCAACTGGTGTTTGAGGGTCTCACTGCGCCGCCGAAGTTGTGCGAGTACCACCTCCGGCGACAGCGCCATCACCGTGGCGAGCGCGGCGGGGAATTCATTGAACTCGCGGCGCGGCTCACCGAGCATGGCTTCCAGCCACGCGTGGAAAGTCTTCTTGCCCAACGGCGTGATCTCGTAGACCACGCGTTCGGGCCGCCCCTCGTCCTGCTGCGTTTCGCGAACTCGTATGAGTTCGGCTGTCTTCAGCTGAGCAATGGTCTGGTAGACGCTGTTGCGTTGCGCCACGTTGACCACGTTGTCCTTGCCGCGCTGCTTGATGAGTTCGTGCATCCGGTAGGCGTGCGAGGGGGCTTCGAGCACGAAGCCAAGAATCACCATCGCCAGGGGCGACCGTTGTCGCGGACGGGTTGTCACATGCGAATCCTGATGTGGGTAGCGGCAGTATCTTGCACGATTAATCATGTTATGGCTATAGTATAGTCATAACATGACGTATATCGAGGTGAGGCATGAAGACCGTGACACACGTACTAATCATCGGAGGCGGTATCGCTGGGCCGGCCGTGGCCCTGGCGCTGGCCAAGGCCGGCATCCGCTCGACGATCTATGAGTCTTACTCCGCTACGGCGGACCAGGTAGGTGGCAGCATGATGGTGGCCCCCAATGGCCTTGAGGCACTGAAAATCATCGGTGTGGATGCCGATCTACACGTCGCGAGCCGACCGATTTCGCACATGGCGATCGCCAACAGCCGCGGTAAAGTGCTGAGCCGATTCGATGGTCTGGAAGGGATGCAGCCCAGTCGCGTAGTGTGGCGCTCCGATCTCTATCGAGTGCTTCGCCGGGCCGCGGAAGACGCAGGCATCCCCATCGTGCACGGAAAACGGCTGGTTACGGCAAGCGAAACGGCCAATGGCGTGCATGCGTCGTTCGCGGATGGCAGCGATGCCAGTGGCGATATCCTGATCGGAGCGGACGGCATTCGTTCCACGGTGCGCGAGTTGATCGATCCCGGTGCGCCATCCCCGCACTATGCAGGGACCTTAGGTTTTGGTGGCGTGGCGCCACGCGACACCATACCGGTCCCTTCCGACACGATGACGTTCGTGTTCGGCAAGCGCGCCTTTTGGGGCTATTGGGCGGACCCCGACAAAGGCATTTGCTGGTTCGGCAACCTTCCGCATGCTGCGCCTTCGTCGATGGGAGAGGTACGTAAAGTGCCGTCGGTGCAATGGTTGGAGCAGCTACGCGAGCTCTACGGCGACGACCAGCCTGCGCAGATACTCCTGAAGCACTCGGATCGGAATCAGCTTTTGGGACCTATCGCGAGCGAGATGATGCCACCCGTGCCACGTTGGCATAGCGAGAGGATGGTGTTGGTTGGTGATGCTGTGCACGCACCGTCGTCCAGTTCCGGACAAGGCGCTTCACTGGCGATCGAAAGTGCGATCCAACTGGCGCGTTGCCTGCGCGATACGCCCGAGCCTTCTCAGGCATTCGCCTGCTACGAGCAACTACGGCGTGAGCGGGTCGAAAAGGTGGCCGCTAACGCCGCCAAGACCAACAACCAGAAAGCTCAGGGGCCGTTGGCCAGGGCCTTGATGGATATCGTGATGCCGATCGCGCTGAAGACGTTGTTCAAGCCAGCCAAGATATTCGGATCTCAGCACCATTATCGGATTGACTGGGATGCCAAGGCTTTTCCAGAGTCTCGCTAAACCAGCATCGCTGCTCCGATGGACTGGTGGCTAGGATGGCGAATGACTCTTCTTTGCTTTCTTTGGTATGCACATTAGCGCGCGATTGCATGGAATCGATCTGCCATATAAACGCCCTCGGAAGCCGCTGTGCATACCGCGCCCAAGCGCTGTGCCCCGGGGGGCACAGCGCGCTCAGCCGGATCACGAAGCGCTTTGTATCGTAATGGTTGCGCTAGCGGCGCTAAGCGACTCCCGGGAACAATATGCGACGACGACGACATTCGTCGGGCCACCGGCAGTTGTGGTCGGCGCCGTATAGACAGCGCGCGTTCCATCCGATGTCGTCGGCGCAATGTCGCCGATATTGGCGGCCCATTGCAAGCCGTCGGCGCCCTGGGCGGTGAGCTCGATGGTGCCGCCAGGGCGAACGGTCGATTGTGCGGGCGTGATCGATAACGTGGCGACCGTCGGCATCAGGACGATTGTCCCGATTGCCGTGCTGGAGCCGCCAGTCGTCGGGCGCGCCGTCACCGTGATGGTGACCGGCCAGTCCGCAGTAGCGGAGGCGGGCGCTTGATAACCCCATGTACGTTCGGCTTTCGAATAAACCAGCGTTCCGACATTCGGCTCGAGGGTGCAGTCGGCAGAAACCTCGGTGCCCGACGTATCTTCAACTTTGAAAAAAGCCTCGGCACCGGGTGTGACGGCTTGCGTTGCGGGAACGATGGCGAGCGCGCCATCCGCCGTAGCCGAATAGAGCCACACCATCGCCCGGCCGACGTGGGTCGCATTGGTCTTGTCGATGGCATTCACGATGACGACTTCACCCCTGTCGATCGTCGGTGGGGCCGTGTAGTTTCCATTGGCATCGATCGTTCCTCGCCCACCGGGTCCGAGCATCCACTCGATGTCAACGGAGGCGCTGCCGGAGGCGACACTGAATCGCTGCGACTTCCCGGCAGTGAGCTTGACCTGTGTCGGTGTGACGGTGATGGGCATCGCCATTTGCCCCGTGAGGACGATGTCGCAAGGCACCGAGGCCCGGGTCAACTCGAGGACGTGACGAGAGGGAAAGAGCAGATTCGCCAGCGCAAAGGTGTTGACGTCTGGTAGCGAAAATCCCTTCAGCGATGCCCCGACCGAGGCTTGGATCGTCTTGCGTACGACATCGGGCAACTTGATCGAAGAGCCGGTTATATCCCACCAGTGCGGAGGATCCGGATTCCGGCAATCTACGGTTTCACTCAGGGTGTCGAAGGTCACGTCGTCCGTGACTGGATCGATATGGGGTGCGGCGCGACGCGAATAGCCGAAGTCGATATGTGTGGATCGGACAGACGGTCCCCCCTTCGAGGCGGAGTTGTAGACGCTGAAATATTGCTGCCAATTCCGTGTCCAGCTCACCGAGACTTGATTGTCGTTGAACGCAACGGTAAAGCCCGTGATCGGAATTTTGATGGGCGCGGTGTTTCCATCGCTATCCGAAGACGTGATGATGGTCGTGACTCCCTGGCCGGCGTCGAAGACGCCGAAGTCGAACGCGCCACCGTTGCCCTGGGTCGACCACGAGCCGGTTGTCGGCGACTGGACACCGGAGAAGACGACTCCAAGGCTCTTGAAGAGTTTGGACAGATAGGTGGGAAACACGCTTTGAAAGACCGTACGGTCCGACACGATCAAGGCAGCTGTGCAATCTTTCGGAATCGGGTAGGGCGTGATCGAGCCACGCTTGCCACCGGCGCCATCCGTTTTGATCAGCAGCAATACACAGCCGTCGCCTGTGCCATCGCCTGTGCTCTGGGTGGAAATCTCGAATGAGGTCGGTTGCAGACCGCCCGGTTGCGGGCTGGCCACGATCTTGCCGATCGAGTAGCGAGTATCGCGATATTTGAAGAACGCCACGATGGCGTCGCCAATGTTCGAGGACAGCGTCGAATCCGGGTCGACGCCCTGAATTTTGGGTGCATAAGCCGCACGTCCGAGGTCGAGCACGACTTCGCCAAGCTTATCCACGTCGCCCGTCACTTTCGTCAGGTCCAAGGCGCCGCGCAGAAAGGACGTATCGGGTGCGATCTTGATCTCGTAGGCTATATCGCCTTTGAAACCGTCGAATCGGAACAGCGAGCCCGTGACGATAACGAGCGTCACTTCGCATTGATCGGAATCGCTGGGAAGATCGTGAAATTGAACCCTCGGGGGGCCGAGCGTCAGATCGAGGATCCAAAGGTTGCCGTCGCTACCGTCGACCACTGCCCGAAGATGCATCGCGCTGGCATCGGGGTGCAGTTCGAGATACTGCTGCAACAGGATGGCGTTGATCGCGTTGGCGTCCATCGCGCATACGGCGTCCCAGCCGTTCGTGACGCTAGGGCTCGTACCCGCCTGACGTTCGTTTGCTTGCATGGCTCTTTCTTATGTGTGCCTCGATGATGAAGCAGCGACGCCGCTCGATGCCTTGCGGCTTTCGCTGCTTCGGGGATGCAATGGCGTTCAGCTCGCTCAACTCGCGATTGCGTCGATCAGCTGGGCACCGCCCCCGCCGATATAGCCGAACTCGACCAAGATCATGTCGGCAGCGAGAAAGAGCGGTGCGAACTCGCTCTCGCGCTCCCCGGTCGAGTTCAAGAGAAGCGGAAACATCGATGGGAGCGGCAGCAACACGCCGGCCACCACACTTTCCGGCGTCCGGGGGGACACTGCGTCCTCGTATGCACCGTAGATCATGGCGACGAGGCCGTAGAGCGCAAACACCAGGAGGCTGCCGTCGTAAATTTCGTTGGGATATTCTTCCCGCAGCTCGGTCAATTTGGCTTTCATCACGAAGTAAGCCAGTGGGGCGACCCAGACAACCTGGGATCCGAGCGTACCGGCGATACCCCATTCGATCATGGAGAGTTCCGGATAGCCGTTATTGAGCCCCCAAACGAGCATCGAAAGTGTCAGGGAGCCGGCGGAGAGCAGGCCTGGGGTTGCCGGCCCCAGGGCCTCCGAGATGGCCGCGGGAAGCGCCGTCAGCATGCGAAGGATGGCTGCAACGATCCGGCAGGCCCGTGGCGTGCCGCTCATCCCAGCTTGTGCCGAGATCGGCAGGGGCAGCTGCCCGTCCGGGAATGGCTCGGTATCCACGCCTTCGATCAGCTTGTAGATAACCGTCGCCGGAAAGGCCGCAAGCAACGACAGCAATGCGGCTACCGTGAGCTTCCGGTCGTCACCCGTCGCGCCGGCCAGGTCGGCAATCCAGTCCCAGACGATATTGAATATGCCAAGGTCGAGTTCCTGATTGAGCAGGGCCGCCAAGGCATCCAACACATCTTCCGCGAGCGCGATGAATCCATCGACGAGCGCGTCGCACAGACTGAGTCCCGCGTCGACTAGCGATTGGATCATCTGAAGGAGGTCGACCACGGCGAGTGAGCCAATTTGCCCAGGATGTTGAACCGTGTCCGAGATGGCATCGCGAAAGTGTTGTGCCGCTGCAAGAAGATCGCCGCCCGTTTCGGAAAGCTGGGCCACGAAGGCAGCCCAGGCGTCCTGCCCATCGGTGGCCGCCGACGTACGTTGCGATTGAAGCGTCACGGAGGAGGGGATCTTCGATTGAAGCCAGTTGTGATGCACGTTGGACTTGATGTCGTCGACGCCGAGGCCTTTTACGATCGTGCCCGAACCGTTTCCTGAACCGGGTTGGCACCAGCTTGCGAGATCGTTGAATTGCTTACCGCGGAATTTCTGGATCTCGCGATCGAACACACCATTCACCGACGCCTTTTGCCCAGCGAACCACCCATCCGCCAATTTGCGCCCCAGGCCGGCGAGCGACTTGGTATAGGCCGGGGTTTTGACCAGCGCCTGTTGCAGCGCGCGCTTGGTTCGCCAGATCGCTGCGAAATCGAATAGCGCCTTCAGCCAGTCGATCACTTCCTCGATTCCAGCCGCGATAGCGTTGAAGACCCCCTCGATGAAATGCACGGCCTTTTCGATACCGTTGATCGCGAGCTTTATCCCTTCCTTGATGTAGTCGCCTATCTCGATCGTGAGATTGGCCACCTTTTCGGCAGCATCGACGACGAAATCGGCGAGTTTGATGACCCCGTTCTTGATGCCTTCCCAAAGGTCGGAGGCCCACTTCCCAAGGTCGCCCCAAAAATCCTCGGGCTCAATGCCGCCCGCGAGCTGCGTCAGCCGTTCGTTCAATTGCTGGCGACTGTCAAAGACTTCGAAGCGGCTCGCGCCTGGGCGGAGGCTGCCGGCATAGCCGACGATCTCCGTGTTCTTGCCGTCTCCGAGTGCAGCCGTTTGTCGGATCGCGCTGGCGGCCGTAGCGGCTAACTGTCCCTGTCCAGCCAGGCCGGGGGCGAGTGCTTTGCCGCCGACATGCGCCGAGATCAACGTTGAACCTGCAGCGTCGAAGACGGGAAGCGGCCCACCCGGATTCGTGGGATTCAAGGTGCCCTTTCCGGACAGGTAGGTATGCAGACTCTGACCAGGCACCACTTGCATGGGGGCATCCAGCCCTGGCGCATCGAGGACGAGCTTCGGGCTGGACAGCCCCGCCGACGCGAGGACGGCGAAGGTGACCTTGCCGTGGGCGTCCGCCGTGAGCGGTGTCTCGGTTGCGCGTCCGAGGCGATAGGTTTTCCCCGCCAGATCGATGTCGAGTACGGAGCCTTCTGCTTCGACCTTGAGCGTAACGGGGTGAAAGGGGATGGGATTGCCCCAGCCGTCCGTGATTTGCACCTCGGTCCGAAATCGCACGACCTCGAACGCTTTGGCAGACGACTGCAAAACAGGAACCCGGCGCCATAGGCCGCTGACCGAATCCTGGGTGTGAAGATGCATCGAATAGTCAGCCGCCGCGAAAGCCAGAAGCGTCGGCTCAGCCGTCTGGGTCATATCGCTCGTCAACGCCGCCACATCCTTGCGTAGCGGGATGGCCGGGGTCCAGAGCGGCAGCCCGTTTTCGTCCCACGGGAGGTCGGCGCGCTGGTGAATCACCCAAAGCGTGCGCGCTTCATCGACTCCATAGACGTGAAGTCCACCGTTGTCGTCAATGTAGCCGGTAGCGTTGACGATCTTGCCGTTGGGAACCGGCTGCGCACGGGCTGCGCTGTTGGACGAATTTTCTGCCCACACCTGTAGCGAACCGTCGGCCGCCGCGAAGAGAAACATCAATGCATTCTGCTGCGCGTTCCAATAGCCGAATATCACCTTGCGGATCGTCCCCTGAAAACTGGCGGGGAACGCCGTGGACGCATATTCAGTGGCGCCCAGCATGCCGGTGTAAAGCACCGGGTTGCCGTTCGCATTCACAGCGAGCGTCCAGTTGCTTTCGTCCAGCATGCACAGGTGAAAATCGCTGGACGCAAGGTGGTGGTTCAGGTTGCAGGGCGTGGCGACGAACGCGCCGCCCATCGTAGGCTGATAGGCAACGAAGAGATTGTCGTCCGCGGTCTTTCCATAAACCACCATGCCGCCCAATGGGGTATAAGCGATCCGCAGGTTGGATACGGCTTGCCCACCCACCTTTTGCGGGCTCATCCATGTCCTTTCGCCTGGCTGCAACGCGGTGGAGTAGAGCGCTTGCCCGTCCGTGAACAGTGCCTGAATAGGCTGCGATGAGCTGGCTGTCGCGTACGGCGTGGCGGCTACGACCTCGACGGGCACGATGTCCGGGAAGAGCGGAATGAGTTGCCAGCCGCCTTCGCTATCGGCGTGTCTTGCCACGTGACAGAGTTGCCGCGCCGTTTGATCATTTACGTCGCGAACCACAATGGCCAGTGCTTCAGTAACCTGATGCTCTTCGCCTGAGCGTGCGCTCTGCGAAGTGAAAAGCGCTGCCGGAGAGGGGCTGGTCGAATCGACCAGAATCGAAGCGCTGCATATGACGTCCTGACTCAGAATGCTTTGCCATGTTGCGTCAACCCGACCGGCTTGCGCCGCGCTCACGTCTTTCGAATTCAGCGCTTGTTCACGTGTCTGCATCAACCAATCTCCGTTCGCTAGAGGATGAAACTTCTTATTTCATGTCAGCGAGCGGGGAGAATACAGGGAAAACAAGAAAAGTGATTGCTATGGCGTCTTTAGTGGCCGCGATAAAGATCCATTGCGCTTATACGCACAGCAGTTGCGCTGTACGTATAAGCGTTCGCTTCTCTTACTGGGGCGCAGGCGTATTTCTATTTCGCACTACTTAGGTAGTGCCATTCGAAGCCGTTCCGCCCCTCGCGCACGGTGCCGGCCGATGTTTCCGGAAAGTGTGCGGCGAACACCGTTGCGCCTGTATTGACCGCATATTCGAGCAGCCATTGCCGCGATGCTCGCGCGAGTTGTTGATCGAGGCAAAACATCGAATTCCACTGCGGGTGATAGACCTGTACCGGGCTATGCATCACGTCGCCGGAGAACAATGCCGCTTCTCCCTGCGAGCGAATCTCGATTGCCATATGTCCGATGCTGTGGCCCGGTGTCGGCAGAAAGCGGATGCCGTCGACGATTTCCTCGCCTGCATCCGGTACGGCACGAGCCTGTCCGGCTTCGATGATGGGCAGGACGCTGTCCTCGAACACCATGCGCCGCGGCTCGCCTGCCGGCGTGGCGAAATAGTCGCGCTCGCGCTCGCTGAACACATAGGTGGCGTTCGGGAACACGGGCGCCCAGCGGTCATCAATCCAATGCGTGTTCCAGCCGACGTGATCGACGTGCAAATGCGTGAGCAGCACATAGTCCACTTGCTCGCGCCGAAAACCCGCCGCTTCGAAGCGCTCGAGCAACGGGTTGTCGAGCATGTTGAACAGCGCGCTGAACGGCCGCGACTTCCCATTGCCGATCCCCGTATCGACGACCACGGTCAGCCCATCGATTTCGACGACCCACAAGTGCGTCTTCATCGGCACACGTTGATTCACGAGGTCGAGACTGGCCGTCGCAAGGTGCGCTTCCAGGGCGCGACCACTGGCAGCATCCCAGTCGCGGAACAAGATGTTGGGAGCCAGTGCGAAGTCGGTTTCGTCGACCCGGGTGATGGTTGCTGCGCCGATACGATGGGCAATGGAAACGTCTTTCATGGTGATGCTCTCTTGTCTAAATTCCGGGATGCGATCTGACAAATTCACTTCTGGCATGGGGCACGACGACCCATATTCTATGATGCTTCTCGGGCGAGGCAATTCACTCCGCCTGCGTGGAATTACCGAAGCGCTCACATTTCGTTGTTCGGGTATCAAAAGCCACAGTTCGTTGAGAGAGCAAAGGGCCCTCGCGAGGGCTTTTTCGACTACATCTGGAGGACGGAAATGAAAAGAAGCAGAGGGTGGAGCGGGACGATGGCGACGCTGGCTAGTATGGTTCTAGCTGCCTGTGGGGGAGATGGTCAGCCTACCCTTGGTTCGAGCAGTGCTGTCGCGAACGCGAGCCAGCTCTCGAACCTTGATTGCGATCCGGTCTATCAGAAAGGCGATACCGTTACCTTGCATGTCTACGTTCAACGGCCGCCACAAAGCCCCGCTATGGACGAGGGTTTATATACGCGAACCTACTCACCAGCAACGTTCCTAGGCACATCGCTGACACAACAAATTGAGAAAAGTGCTACGAATCCGGTACAAAGCAACCTCTACTATCTCGTAGGAAATGGTGCACGCACGTACTACGGCGATGAGTCATTTGTTTCCGGATTCTTGATCGCGCAGAACGTGTATTCGCGTGGGTATGTCGAAACTATCGGGCTTGCGGGAACGGAATCCGTGAACTATGTGGATGAGCCGGTATTGCCAGCGGGCGGGTACCAAACGGCTATATCGATGCAGCGGACGTACGTCGGGCGCGACACTGTGAGCCTCAAGAACGGTAAGACCTTCAACAATGCCTGCCACTATCGAGGTGCGCAGACGTCGTCCAATGCAAAGACAACCGAAACGACTACCGCGGATGAGTGGTGGGCGCCCGGGGTCGGCATGGTCAAAACGGTAGCCGACGTCGGCGGGCTCCAAATCGTGACTCGGGAATTGGACTCTGCGACTGTAGCCGGCAAACGCTACTGATCGACTGGAGTCAAGCTCGGCGCACCGATGAGCGCGTCCCGAGGCTGGCACGCGCTCATTCGAGACTGAAGTCATTGGCCCCGCTTAAACTACCCGCATACCGCCAGCGCATCCGAACTCATGCCCCGTCGCGAAGACCATCGTGCCCAGCCGCTTGCCTCGTCCCCTTCACCGGTCGGCGCCGACGCACTGCAAGACCCAGCCCTGCTGCGCCGCCTGCTACGCGCCAAGGACCGCATGGATGCCGCCTCGCACGAGGCCTGGCCCGTCAAGCGTCTGGCCGAGGTCAGCGGCGTCTCCGAAGCCCATTTCGCGCGCTCCTTCAAGCGGGCCTTCGGCCTCCCACCGCATCGCTATCTGCTGACACGACGCATCGAGCAGGCCACCACACTGCTGCGCGACACCGAGCTGAGTATTACGGACATTGCGTTCGCGACCGGCTGGGAGAGTCTGGGCACCTTCGGTCGCATCTTCCGTGACATCACCGGCCAAAGCCCCGGCGCCCTGCGTCTCGAGGCCCGCGCCAACATGCCTCAACTCGATCGTGTGCCTGCCTGCGTCCTGAAGGCCGCGCAGCGCCCCGACCTCACGATCGCAGTTTTGGAGAAGCGCCGCCGCGTCGCCGAAGATACATTGCAGCCATCAACCACGGAGAAGGACGTGTCATGAACGAAGGGATCAATGTAGTCGGCTTGTACGTCGACAATCAGGACGAGGCGCTTGCGTTCTACGTCGACAAACTCGGATTTCGCGTCCATACGGACGTGCGCAACGGTGACTATCGTTGGCTCACGGTCCAGCACCCGGATCAGCCCTCGTTCCAGCTTGGTCTGTTCAGACCCGGCCCGCCGATCCATGACGAAGCCACCGCGCAAACCCTCCGCGCGATGGTCGCCAAGGGCGCCATGCCGCCCCTGGTCCTCTCCGTGGCCGACTGCCGCGCCAGCTACGCCCGACTGCAAGCCCTCGGTGTCGAATTTACCCAGGAGCCGGTAGACCGTTTCGGCAGCGTCGATGCCGGCTTCCGCGACCCCGCCGGCAACGGCTGGAAGATGATCCAAGCCGCGAGGAGCACGACGTGAGCGCCAGCACCTGGATTCGTCGGTTTCACCGATGGGTATCGATCGCCTTCACGCTGACGGTCATCGCCAACTTCGCCGCCATGGCCCAGGGAAAGGGCACGCCGCCGCCCTGGATCACCTACGCGCCGCTGCTGCCGCTGTTCCTCTTGCTGTGCACGGGGCTCTTCCTGTTTGCGCTGCCGTACTTCAGCCGCCGCCACATTCGTTGATGCAGTCGTGGTGCGCCGTGTTCATGGCTTCGGGCTCGCCTGCTGGTCTCGGAACGCCGCTTCGCCGGCGTCCGATACCTCGACCCACTTCTTGTCGGGCGCTGCGCCAGCGACGTAGCTGTCGTGCCAGTTCCACCACTTGTAGGGCGGCGTCTGAGGATAGCCTTCGGGCGAGTCCTCCCAGACCTCCTGTCTGCCTAGCGGCGTAATGTCGAGGTAGTTCCAGGTGCTCCCCATTTGTTCGTCGCCGCGGTTGTTGATGAAGTAGGTGCGGAAAACGCGGTCGCCGTCGCGGTAGAAGACGTTCGTGCCGTGCCACTCGCCGACGCCGAAGTCGGCGTCGAAGCTGTCGGTGATGGTGAACCACGGCATGGCCCAGCCCATGCGCGTCTTCAGTCGCGCGATATCCGCCTGAGGCGCGCGCGAGATGAAGACGAGCGTGGTGTCGCGCGCGTTCAGGTGCGCGACGTGAGCCACCTGATCGGCCACCATCGAGCAGCCCCGGCAGGCCTGGTCGGGCCAGCCGAATACGCCCGGCTCGAAGAAGGCGCGGTAGACGATCAGCTGACGTCGACCGTCGAACAGCTCAAGCAGGCTGACCTTGCCGGCCGGCCCCTCGAACGCATACGCTTTCTCCACGGCCATCCAAGGCATTCGCCGGCGCTCGGCAGCCAGGGCGTCGCGGGCGCGAGTCTGGGCCTTTTCCTTCACGAGCAGCTGCTCGCGGGCCGCTTCCCATTCCTGTGGCGACACGACCGGTGGGGTGTGCATGGCAGGCTGCCTGCTTGTCGGTCCATTGCTGGTTGACGTAGTCATAGCTTTCGCCTCTCCTGAGTTGAGCGAAACCCCGAGCCGCGTCGCCGAGACGCGGCACGATCGACTGCTCATCGCTCGTGGTTCGTCATTGAGACAGCATGGCACCGGAAGCCGAACGCCGGGAGTAACAAGTGTGGCGGTATTTCGACGGAGATGACTTGCCGAACTTCAATTTGTCGACCAATCATTTACAAACGGAGGGAAAAAACCTCTCTATTCATCCGATTGCCAGCGTTGCCTATGAGCGACACTCGTTCAGGCTGCCCCGCTGTATTCTCTTGACCCGGGCGCAGCGTATTCCGAAAGGCGCAACGCACGCACGACGGTAATGGGCTGAGAGGACGTGAGGGAGACGATGATCGGGAAAGACCGGAGCCGTCGGGCGACGATTATCCAGCGGGCGTACCGCTTCCTGACCGAGCCACGCGCGATCGTCATCGGCGGCCTGCTGCTCGCCGTGACCATGCTGGGTCTATGCACCATCGTGCTGTACCAGGGGCGGGAGGATGCGCTGGAGCGCGCTCGCGAAACATCGTCCAATCTGGGGCTCGTGGTCGAACGCGACATCGAGCGCAATTTCGAAATCTACGATCTGTCGCTGCAAGCGGTCGCCGATGGCTTTAACCAGGCTGACGTGAGGGGGTTGTCTCGGCATTTGCAGCGCGAGGTGCTATTCGATCATTCGACGACAACCGCGAAGTACGTCGGGTCGATGCTGGTGCTCGATGCGGCCGGCAACATCGTGCTCGACTCCGCCAACGACGTGCCGCGGCCGGGGAACTTTGCAGACCGCAAGTATTTCACCTTTCAACGCGATAACCCGCATGCGGGTTTGTTCATCAGCGACCCGTTTCGCTCCCGGCTGCGCGATGGCGTGCCCACCATTGCCTTGAGCCGCCGCCTCTCGCATCCCGACGGCTCGTTCGCCGGCATCGCGCTCGTCGGCATCAACCTCACGTATTTCCGCCAGCTCTTCGCGGGGCTGTCGCTCGGGCCGCACGGGGCCATTTCGCTGATCGGCCGCGATGGGGTCATGGTGATGCGCCAGCCCTATGATCCGCGCGTGATCGGGCGCAACCTCAGCCAGGCGAGTACGTTCCGCCGTTTCACCGCGACCGCGGACGGCAGTTTTCTGGACACGTCGGCCATCGACGGCACGCGCCGACTCTACTATTTCCGCAATCTCCCGGACCTGCCGCTGATCGTCATGGTGGCCCAGGCCGAGTCGGAGATCTATGCGGCGTGGCGCCGGCGCGCCATCAGGACGGGCTCGCTCACGGCGGCCCTCGGTATCGGGTTCAGCATGCTGGCCTACCTGCTCGCGGCGCAGCTGCGCCGCCGCATGCGAGCCGAGGCGGAGCTCGAGATCCTTGCCAGGACGGATGGCCTCACCGGCCTGAGCAACCGCCGCACGCTCGGCGAGATCCTCGAACAGGAGTGGCGTCGTGCACGGCGCACCCGCAGCATCGTGTCACTGCTCTTCGTCGATATCGATCGCTTCAAGGCCTACAACGACCTCTACGGCCATCAGGCGGGCGATGACGCGCTGACGACCGTGGCGCACTGTATCGGCGAAAACATCCGGCGGCCGAGCGATAGCGCTGCCCGTTATGGCGGTGAGGAGTTCATCGTGGTGTTGCCCGACACGCCTCCCAGCGGCGCCGCGCAGATTGCAGAGAAAATCCTCAATGCCGTCAGTGACCTCGGAATCGAACATACGGGCAGCGAGTTTGGACGCGTAACGGTGAGCATCGGCACGGCGAGCTGGACGCCCGATTACGACGGCGACCTGGCCGCCATGATCCGCGCTGCCGATGAGGCGCTCTACCAGGCGAAGGCCACGGGCAGAAACAAGGTTTGGCCCGCGCCTGCCCGTGCCTCTGTCCGTGAGACTATCGGTGGTCATTCACGCGACTTCGCCGCTTCCTGACGGGCACGCGCTCATTCACCCATTCGCCGAAACACATCGCCCACGTCTCCTGCATCGACGACGGCAGCCCATCCCAAACGATCGAAATGGGCGATCAATACGATGTCGCCAGCGCTGCGAGTCAACGAGACGACCTGTCCAGAGAAGTCCACGCTGAGCATCACGCTCGCAGGCGGCTCGTCGCATGCTGCTCCGACGATCTCGAATGCATTGCCCGCCACATCCATGGCCTCGACACTGCAAACCGGCTTGCTGACGGAGAAGCGGTTCGTTACACGTCCTGACGCGTCCACCGACGCCGCCGTCAATTTCCCCGAGTCCAAAGCAAGGTAATGCGTGCTGCCATCGGCCCCGAACGCGGCGATGGGGGATTCGACGCCTGGCTCGTCCGGGTGGGCCGACCAGATATACCTTCGCTTCGCGAGGTCGATTTTGGAAACCGCATAACCGCAGCACGCTGCGGGTGTGGGTGCGGGGCCATTAGGGCGAAACGGTCCGGCTACACGCAAGTAGCGGCCGTCGAAGCGCGCGACGGACGACGGCGCGAACGCGCCGGTCGGCAGCTTCACCAAGTTGGTCTGCGCCAAGTCCGAATCGAATTGCGCCATGAACGTGCTGTACGTCCCGCTGCGATCGGGCGAATCGCTGTCGCCCCCGACGACGGAGATGCGCTCGGCGCTTACGTCGAGCAGGTAGGACCATTCGTCGAACCCCGCATCGATGCGCTGTCGTCTGACCAACTTACCGTCGGCGTCGAGCTTATGGATGAACAGCACGCTTTGACTTGGCGTCACCGCCGTACTCGTGCTTTCTTCGGTGACGACGTAGTAAGACGATCCGCTGCCGGCACAGGAGCGTGCTTCGTTCGTGACGAACGACTCCGCGGGAGGAATGGTGCTGCGCCACACGACTTGTCGCTTGTTGGTGTCGACCAGCATGGCCAGCGCCGTCGCCGAGCCGGCCTCCGCAACGACCTCGCCGCTGATGCAATACGCGCCTGCCTTGATCGGCGTGATCGAGACGGGCACAAAGCCTCGGGGCGTCTCCAACGGGATGTCGCCGGGTAAAGTCGCGCCGATCGCGCCGGCGGCGGCGAAGCTGGAGAACAGGCTGAACCAGGCGGAGCGTAGGCGTTTGCGTCCCATAGTTCGCGGTGACCGGTCTTGCCGCCACGCGACCGACCCGCGTTGGCGGTTGGTGCAGTTGCCCGCGAGGCGTACGGAGGCGAAAGCGGCGCACGTGCCCGTCATGGCGCCGGATCAATATCCAAGCGTAGATGATCGCCTGAACTTCCGCGAGTCGCGCCGGCATGGGCCGATTGCTCCGGCCCGACGTACCGAGGTATCGACTGAGGAAATCGAGCCCGACCCTTCTGTATGACCTAGGTCAAGTCGTGCAATGGCGAATCCCGAATAATGCAATTTGCATAAAAGATGATGCGGATTGATGCTCGGAGCGGCGTAATCGTTACAAGGCGAAGACGGTCTCCTAAATTGATCCAGTGTCTGTCGGAAGACTCGAAACGAGATCCCCATGAGCCATTTCCTCGACCGGTTGCGCTATTTCTCGACCACAAGAACTCAGTTCTCCGAAGGACATGGCGTCGTGTCCGACGAAGATCGTAAATGGGAAGACGGCTATCGCAAGCGATGGCAGCACGACAAGATCGTTCGGTCTACGCATGGCGTGAACTGCACGGGTTCCTGCTCGTGGAAGGTCTATGTGAAAGGCGGCATCGTCACGTGGGAAACCCAGCAGACCGACTATCCGCGCACACGTGCGGACATGCCGAACCATGAGCCGCGCGGCTGTTCGCGCGGCGCGTCGTACTCCTGGTATCTCTATAGCGCCAACCGTCTCAAGTACCCGCTCGTGCGCAGCGCGCTCGTGAAGCTGTGGCGCGAGCGCCGGCAAACGCTCGCACCGGTCGATGCCTGGCGCTCGATCGTCGAGGATGACGACGCCCGCCGCTCGTACCAGAGCCGGCGCGGGTTGGGTGGGTTCGTGCGCGCGACCTGGAACGAGGTCAATGAGATCGTCGCCGCGGCCAACGTGTACACGGTGAAGCACTACGGTCCAGACCGCGTCGTCGGCTTCTCGCCGATTCCGGCGATGTCGATGGTGTCGTACGCCGCTGGCTCGCGCTATCTGTCGTTGATTGGCGGCGTGTGCCTGAGCTTTTACGACTGGTACTGCGACCTGCCGCCCGCGTCGCCGCAGACCTGGGGCGAGCAGACCGACGTGCCCGAATCGGCCGACTGGTACAACTCGACGTTCATCATGATGTGGGGCTCCAATGTCCCGCAGACCCGCACGCCGGACGCGCACTTCCTCGTCGAGGCGCGCTATCGCGGCACGAAGGTCGTGTCGGTGTTTCCGGATTATTCCGAGGGGGCGAAGTTCGGCGATCTCTGGCTGCATCCGAAGCAGGGCACCGATGCGGCGCTCGCGCTCGCGATGGGGCACGTGATCCTCAAGGAATTCCACCTCGCGGGCAAGAGCGACTACTTCATCGATTACTGCAAGCGCTACACGGATATGCCGTGCCTCGTACGGCTGGTGCGGCACGGCGACGGTTATGTGCCGGAGCGGATCGTGCGCGCATCGGATTTCGACGACATGCTCGGCGAGCGCGCGAATCCGGAGTGGAAGTCGGTGATGATCGACGATACGGCGGGGGCGTTCGTCGTGCCGCTCGGTTCCGTTGGCTTCCGCTGGGGGCAGCAGGACGAGGCGGACAAGGGCAAGTGGAACCTGCGGTCCGAGTCGTCGAACGGCACAGCGCTGTCGCCAAGGCTATCGTGCGCGGCCGCCCATGACGACGTCGTCGACGTGCTGTTCCCGTATTTCGGCAACCAGCCGCACGCGCATTTCAATCACACGTCGCACGGTTCGGAACTGTCGCGCAGGATCGGCGTGCGCCGCGTCGCGACGCGCGATGGCGAGATGCTGGTCGCGACCGTGTATGACCTGTTCGTCGCGAACTACGGGCTCGACCAGGGGCTCGGCGGGCGCGACGTCGCGATGAGCTACGACGACGACCTGCCCTATACGCCTGCCTGGCAGGAAGCGATCACCGGCGTGAAACGGGCCGATGTGATCACGGTCGCGCGGCAGTTCGCGGAGAACGCGCACAAGACGCAGGGCAAGTCGATGGTGATCATGGGTGCCGGGATCAATCACTGGTTCCACATGGACATGTCCTACCGCGCGATCATCAACATGTTGATCATGTGCGGTTGTGTCGGCAAGTCGGGCGGCGGCTGGTCGCATTACGTCGGGCAGGAGAAACTGCGGCCTCAGACGGGCTGGACCGCACTCGCGTTCGCGCTCGACTGGAACCGTCCGCCGCGCCAGATGAATGCAACGTCGTTCTTCTACGCGCACACCGATCAGTGGCGCTACGACCCGATGGACCCGACGGCGCTACTGTCGCCGCTCGCGGACAAGACGCAGTTCCACGGTTCGCCGATCGACTACAACGTCCGCGCGGAGCGCATGGGCTGGTTGCCGTCCGCGCCACAGCTCGGCGAGAACCCGTTGCGGGTCGGCGCGAGCCTCGCCGAGCCGTCGCAAGTCGGTGCTGAAGTGGCGAAGGGGCTTGCATCGGGCGCATTGACGATGGCGTGCGAAGACCCCGACGCACCGGAGAACTTTCCGCGCAACCTGTTCGTCTGGCGCTCGAACCTGCTCGGCTCATCCGGGAAGGGCCACGAATATTTCCTCAAGCACTTGCTCGGCACGACGCACGGCGTGCAGGGCGACGATCTCGGCGCGACGGGTGGCCCGCGTCCCGAAGAAGTGAGGTGGCACGACGAGGCGCCGCGCGGCAAGCTCGACCTGCTCGTCACGCTCGATTTCCGGATGTCGACGACCTGCATGTACTCGGACGTCGTGCTGCCGACCGCAACGTGGTACGAGAAGGACGACATGAACACGTCCGACATGCACCCGTTCATCCATCCGTTGTCGGCGGCCGTCGACCCGGCTTGGCAATCGAAGAGCGACTGGGAGATCTTCAAGGGCATCGCGAAGCGCTTCTCCGAGTTGACCGAGGGGCACCTGGGCGTCGAACGTGACGTCGTGCTCACCCCGATCGCGCACGACACGCCGGGCGAGCTCGCGCAGCCGTTCGACGTGCGCGATTGGAAGCGCGGCGAGTGTGAAGCGATTGCTGGCCGCACGATGCCGTCGGTCATGGTCGTCGAGCGGGACTATCCGAATACGTACCGGCGTTTCACCTCGCTTGGGCCGTTGATGGATCGGCTCGGCAACGGCGGCAAGGGGATCGGCTGGGATACGAAGGACGAGGTGAAGCTGCTTGGCGAGCTCAACTATCGCGTGACCGATGCGGGCGCGACGCAGGGCCGTCCGCGCATCGATACCGCGCTCGACGCGGCCGAGGTGATTCTGTCGCTCGCCCCCGAAACCAATGGCGAAGTTGCGGTCAAGGCTTGGCGTGCGCTGTCGGCAGTGACAGGCATCGACCATACCCATCTGGCCGCTGCGCGTGCCGACGAGAAAATCCGCTTCCGCGATATCCAGGCACAGCCGCGCAAGATCATTTCGTCGCCGACCTGGAGCGGCATCGAGTCGGAGCACGTGTCGTACAACGCGGGCTACGTCAACATCCACGAGCTGATCCCATGGCGCACGCTGACCGGACGCCAGCAGCTCTATCAGGATCATTCGTGGATGCGCGCGTTCGGCGAATCGCTGTGCGTCTACAAGCCGCCCGTCGATACCGGCAGCTATGCGCACATGCTCGGCAAGCGTTCGAACGGCAACCGGGAACGCGTGCTCAACTTCATCACGCCGCACCAGAAGTGGGGCATTCACAGCACGTACACGGACAACCTGCTCATGCTGACGCTGTCGCGCGGTGGGCCGATCGTGTGGATGTCGGAAGATGACGCGAAGGCCATTGATGTGGCCGACAACGACTGGATCGAGTGCTACAACTCGAACGGCGCGTTGTGTGCCCGGGCGGTCGTGAGTCAGCGGATACCGGCCGGGATGGTGATGATGTACCACGCGCAGGAAAAGATCGTGAACACGCCGGGCTCGGAAATCACCGGCACACGCGGGGGCATCCACAACTCGGTGACGCGCGTCGCGCTCAAGCCGACGCACATGATCGGCGGCTATGCCCAGCTGTCCTACGGCTTCAACTACTACGGGACGGTGGGATCGAACCGCGACGAGTTCCTCATCGTGCGCAAGATGAACAAGATCGATTGGCTCGACGGCGAGACCGCCGATGCTGGCGCCGGAACGCAGGAGGAAACGTCATGAAGGTACGTGCGCAGATCGCGATGGTGCTGAACCTCGACAAGTGCATCGGCTGCCATACCTGCTCGGTGACGTGCAAGAACGTCTGGACGAGTCGCGAGGGGATGGAATACGCGTGGTTCAACAACGTCGAGACGAAGCCGGGCATCGGCTATCCCAAGGACTGGGAGAACCAGGCGCGCTGGCGCGGCGGCTGGAAGCGCCGCGCAGACGGCAAGATCGAGCCGCGCCTCGGCGGCAAGTGGCGGCTGCTTGCCCAGATCTTTGCGAATCCCCATCTGCCCGAAATCGACGATTACTACGAGCCGTTTACGTTCGATTACGCGCATCTGCAGGAAGCGGGAGACGCGCGTGCGATGCCGGTCGCGCGACCGCACTCGCTCATCAGCGGCCAGCGGCTCGAGAAGATCGAGTGGGGGCCGAACTGGGAGGAGATCCTCGGCGGCGAGTTCGAGAAGCGCGCGAAGGACTATAACTTCGAGGCGGTGCAGAAGGAGATCTACGGACAGTTCGAGAACACCTTCATGATGTACCTGCCGCGTCTTTGCGAGCATTGCCTGAATCCGGCATGCGTCGCTGCGTGCCCGTCCGGCTCGATCTACAAGCGCGAGGAGGACGGCATCGTGCTGATCGACCAGGACAAGTGTCGTGGCTGGCGGATGTGCGTGTCGGGCTGTCCGTACAAGAAGATCTACTACAACTGGCAGAGCGGGAAGGCGGAGAAGTGCATCTTCTGCTATCCGCGCATCGAGGCCGGTCAGCCGACGGTGTGCTCGGAGACCTGCGTCGGGCGCATCCGCTATCTGGGCGTGCTGTTGTACGACGCGGACCGGATCAGCGAAGCGGCCAGCGTCGAGAAGGAAGGCGACTTGTATGAGGCGCAGCTCTCGCTGTTCCTCGACCCGAACGATCCCGAAGTCATCGCGCAGGCCGAGCGCGATGGTGTGCCGGCCGCCTGGCTCGACGCGGCGCGACGCTCTCCCACGTACAAAATGGCAATCGACTGGAAGATCGCATTCCCGCTGCATCCGGAGTACCGGACGCTGCCGATGGTCTGGTACGTGCCGCCGCTCTCGCCGATCAATTCCGCCGCGAACAGCGGTGCGTTAGGCATGAACGGCTATTTGCCGGATGTCGAGTCGCTGCGGATCCCGCTGCGTTATCTCGCGAACCTGCTGACGGCTGGCGACGAGGCGCCGGTGAAGCTCGCGCTACAACGGCTGCTTGCCATGCGCGGGTTTATGCGTGCGCGTCACGTCGATGGCGTCGACGCACCGGGTGTGTTGAACCAAGTCGGCTTGTCGCTCGGGCAGGTCGAGGAGATGTACCGGTATCTCGCGATCGCGAATTACGAAGACCGTTTCGTGATCCCCTCGACGCACCGCGAATACGCCGAGGATGCCTACGATCTGCGCGCGTCGTGCGGGTTTTCGTTCGGTAATGGCTGCTCGGACGGACGTTCCGGGGGGAGCCTGTTCAGCCCGAAGAAGGGCTCCAAGACGATTCCGATCCGGGAGGTAACCTGAATGAACATCACACCCGATCGGACCTTTGCGGCGCTTTCCGCGCTGCTCGACTATCCCGACCAGGCGTTGCTCGACGCGCTCGATTCGATCGAGCATCACGTGCGCGACAACACGCGTTTGCCGAAGTCGGCCCATGCCGGGCTCGAACGATTCTTCAACTACTTGCGGGAACGCGACCTGCTGACGTTGCAGGAAAACTATGTCGGCCTGTTCGATCGTGGCCGCGCGACGTCGTTGCATCTATTCGAGCACGTGCACGGTGAATCGCGCGACCGTGGCCAGGCGATGGTCGACCTGCTGCAGATGTACGAGCAGCACGGCCTGTATTTGCAGCCAGGCGAGCTGCCCGATCACCTTCCGGTGTTTCTCGAGTATCTGTCGCGTCTGCCGGCGACCGACGCGCACAGCCTGCTCGGCGAAACCGGCGAGATCCTGCGCTCGCTCGCCGAGCAGCTTACGAAGCGCGGCAGCCACTACGGCTTGGTCGTCGGCGCCCTGCTGCCACTGGCCGGCATGGAGCCGGTCGATGCACCGGTCTCGCCGGACGACGATGCCGCTAGCGAGCGGCCGAGCGGCGCCGACTACCGCGCGCTCGACGCCGCGTATGCGGACGAGCCGGTGCGCTTCGTCGGCGCGACGACGCCCGCCGAGGAAACGGTGCACTTCTACGACAAACGGCTCGCCCGCCGCCGCACGTAGCCCTATCCGTCCCAAGAGGGGAAGCCATGAACGATTACGTGCATCAATTTCTGTTCGGAATCTATCCGTACATCTGTCTCGCGGTGTTGCTGATCGGCAGCCTGATCCGGTTCGACCGTGAGCAGTACACGTGGAAGAGCGATTCGTCGCAACTCCTGCGGCACGGCGCGCTGCGACTTGGCAGCAACCTGTTCCACTGGGGCGTGCTCGTCGTCGTGCTCGGGCACTTCGCGGGCTTTCTCGCGCCGCACTGGCTGGTGTCGCCGTTTCTATCGGCGTCCGGGCATCAGCTGGTCGCGATGGTCGCGGGCGGGGCAGCCGGCGCGGTGTCGATCGTTGGCCTGACGATCCTGATCGTCAGGCGGCTCGGCGATCCGCGCATCCGCCGCAACAGTCGCCCATCCGACATTCTGATCGTCCTGATGCTATGGCTGCAGCTGGCACTCGGACTCGGTACGGTCGTGCTGTCGATGCGTCACATGGACGGCGCGCTGTTCGAGCAACTGACCGACTATGTGAAAGGCGTCGTCACGTTCCGGCCGGGCATCGCTGAGCTGCTCGTCGGCGTGCCGCTGACCTATCGGTTGCACATCCTGCTCGGGTTCACGATTTTTCTCGTGTCGCCGTTCACGCGCATGGTTCACATCTGGAGCGGCATCGCGTCGATCGCGTATGTCATCCGCCCGTATCAGCTGGTTCGCAAGCGTTGAGGGGGCGACATGGACATCGCGCATGAAAGCGTATCGGTGCCGGTCAGTGTCAACGGCGTCGCGATCGACGACGACGCGATGGCAGCCGAATGCGCGCATCACGAAGATGCACCGGATCCGTACGATGCCGCACGGCGCGCGCTCGTCGTGCGCGAGCTGCTGCGCCAGCGCGCGGTTGCGCTCGCGCTGGTTGCGGACGGCGCTCCGCTCGACGACGCATCGCTCGATACGTTGCTCGAACGTGAGCTGACGCACCTGCCCGAGCCGGGCCGTGAGGACTGCGAACGCTACTACGCCCAGCATCCGGCGCGCTTTCGGCGCAACGACATCGTCTACGCGAGTCACATCCTGTTCGCGGTGACGGACCGCGTGCCGCTCGTGCCATTGCGGCAGCACGCGGAGAGGGCGCTGGCCGGCGTGTTGGCTGCGCCGGAAACGTTCGAGTCAGTGGCACGCGCGTCGTCGAACTGTCCGTCGTCGTCGGTCGACGGCAGCCTTGGGCAACTACTGCGTGGCGACATGGTGCCGGAATTCGAAACCGCCTTATTCGAATCAGACTCGCTTGGCGTGTTGCCGCAGCTCGTGAACACGCGCTACGGCTTTCACATCGTGCGCATCGAGCGCCGCGTGCCCGGCGAAGCCGTGCCATTCGATGAGGTGGCAGAGCGGATCGCCGCATTCCTGTCTGAGCGGGTACGACGCAATGCGATGCGGCAGTACGTTGCCATTCTCGCGGGCACGGCGCGAGTCGAAGGTGTCGTGCTCGACGGCGCGAACGGACCACTTGTTCAATAAATGGGAGTGACACATATGGCGACCCGAAGTGGTATCGGTCCGCAGATGGATGCACAGGCGGTGCCATTGCGCGCATGGTCGGTGCTGGCCGCGAGCACGCTCGCGTTCATGGTGTGTTTCGTGGTCTGGATGATGTTCGGCGTGCTCGGCGTGCAGCTGCGCACCGATCTCGGCCTGAACGGCACGGAATTCGGATTGTTGACCTCCACGCCGGTATTGACGGGCGCGCTGATGCGTCTGCCGCTCGGCACCTGGACCGACCGTTTTGGCGGGCGCATCGTGATGACGATACTGCTGATCGTCTGCGCGGTGCCGGTCTATATCGTCAGCTATGCGACAGAGCTCTGGCAGTTCCTGGTGATCGGCCTCTTCCTGGGCTGCGTCGGCGCGTCGTTCGCAGTGGGCACGCCATACGTCGCACGCTTCTTTCCGCCGCAGCGGCGCGGATTTGCGATGGGGGTATTCGGCGCAGGCACGGCCGGTGCCGCGGTGAACCTGTTCGTCACGCCCTTGCTGCAAGCCGCGTATGGCTGGCGCTTCGTCCCTCGCATCTATGCGGTAGCGCTCCTGGTCACCGCAGCGATCTTCTGGCTCGCGTCGGCGCCCGATCCGGGCGCGGGCAAAGCGAATGCATCGTGGCTCGATTCATTCAAGGTGCTGCGTAATCCTCGTGTGTGGCGGCTCTGCCAGTACTACTCGATCACGTTCGGCGGCTTCACCGCGCTGTCGTTGTGGATTCCTCAGTACCTGAAGGGCGAGTACGGCATGACGCTCGTCGCGGCGTCTGCGTTCGCGGCAGGCTTCTCGCTGCCCGGTTCGGTGCTGCGTGCGGTAGGTGGCGCGCTGTCCGACCGTTTCGGCGCCCACACGGTGACATGGTGGGGGCTGTGGGTCGCGTGGATCTGCCTGTTTCTGCTGTCGTATCCGTCGACCGATTTCGCGATCCACACGATCAACGGCACGGCGACGCTGCACTTTTCGATGTCGCTCACCGGCTTCCTTGCACTCGCGTTCGTGCTCGGCGCGGTATTCGCACTCGGGATGGCATCGACCTTCAAGTACGTCGCAGACGACTTCCCGGACAACATGGGCGTCGTGACCGGTATCGTCGGTCTTGCGGGCGGCCTCGGCGGATTCTTGCTGCCGATCAGCTTCGGCATTCTGCTCGACTTGCTGCACGTGCGGACGACCTGCTTCATGTTCCTCTACGGGATCGTGTGGGTGTCGCTGATCCTGATCTACCTGTCGGAAGTACGGCGCACGCCGGTTATCGCCTAGCCGCTGCCTGGCTTCGCCGAGCGGCCGGGCCGACATCACTGCTGTCGTTCGATCGATTCAATGATCGAACGACCGCTCGGCGTCAGGTGGGCTCGCAAGTATTCCGACGTGAGCTGCTCCAGTACGACGAGCTGGCGTTCGACAAGCGCCGACAGGTCGCCGCAATCGAAGTCGGCTGGATTGGTGGTGTGCTCTATGAGCAAGAGCGCGGCAAATTCGTGTGGGCTCAACATCTTCGACTCTCCTGAACATCGGGGCGCCGGCATCGGTGGGCGGGGCGTAGCTTCGTCGTTCCCCCTGCCCGTGCCGGGCATGGATGAGTCCAAGCTAGGTATTTGAGCGTGGATTTGCGACGTGCATTTTGTCGCATGTCGCATGCGGCACTAAGTCCTATGCGTACGCACGTCTGTTGGAGGCTGACCTTGATGCAGATCATGCATCCGCGTGACGCAGCGGGGCACGATGGACCCGGACAGCACAAAGCACATCCGCTGCCGGAGAGCGACATGAAGATCAGTGAACCCTTGCAAACCCCCTCGGCCGTTGGCACCGCGCCGGTCCTGCAACTCGGCTTGCGGCCGTTCTATCTGGGTGGCGCATTGTTCGGGGGCATCGCAATCGTGGCGTGGCTGGCCGCTTGGCACGGCGTTCCGATCGCCGGACGCGCCGGGGCAATGACGGGATTGCTGTGGCACGTGCACGAGATGATCTTCGGTTTCGTGGCGGCTATCGTGGTCGGTTTTTTACTGACTGCCGTGCGGGCCTGGACTTCGCGCGAAACGCTGAGAGGCGCGCCGCTTGCCGCGCTTTGGCTATTGTGGGCGGCAGGGCGGTTGTTGGTTTGGTCCGCCCCTGAGCTGGTTGCCGCAGTAGTCGATTCGCTATTCCTGCCGGTAACGGCCGTTGTGCTGCTGCGTGCCCTGATTTCAGCCAAAAACCGGCATAACGTCTTTCTGCCTGTGGCGCTGGCATTGTTCGGCGGATTGAACGTGCTGTTCCATTGGTCCGTCATGTCAGGGCGTGTCGATCTCGCGCTGCGCACGGCGTATGCGGCCACAGGGCTGATCGTGTTCTTCGTCGCCGTGATTACAGGCCGCATCGTGCCGATGTTCACGATGAACGCGATTGCGGGCTTCACCGTTCAGCGCTTCAAGTTCGTGGAGGCAACCGCTGCCCCCGCGGTTGCGCTGACCTTATTCGCGGATGCGCTCGGGTTGCCCGGTGCCATCCTGATCGCCGCTGCCTGTGCGACCGCGCTGCTGCACGTCATTCGCATCGTCGGGTGGCGGTCATGGCGTGTGGGCAACCGGCCGATTCTGTGGGTTCTCCACGTGTCGTGCCTGTGGATTCCAGTCGGGTTCGTGATGCTTGCGCTGTCGGTCGCAGGCATGGTGCCGCATTCGCTGGCGGTACACGCACTGACGGTCGGTGCAATCGGTGGCTCGATCATCGCGATGATGACGCGGACCGCGCTTGGCCATACCGGGCGCAAGCTCGTTGCCGGACCATGGGAGCAGCTGTGCTATTGGCTGGTGCTCGGCGCGACACTCTTACGTGTGTTCGGGCCGCTTGCGCCGCGCCTACCGTATAGAATCTGGCTCGACGCGTCGGGCGCGTGCTGGATCGTGGCGTTCATCGCGTACACGATTCATTACGTTCCGTATCTGGTTTCACCCAGAGCCGACGGACGCGTGGACTGACGGGGCAGTGCGCTCATTGCACGTGACGCGGCTCCCGGTATGCCGGTAAAATGCGGCCCCTTCCGAACGAAGAGGAAAGCCTCATGCACAAGCTCGTTTTATTCGTCGCGCTCGCCGTCTCCTCGGCACTCTTCATTCCTCACGCCGCACAGGCCCAGACGCGCCTCGTCTGCAAGCACGGCTGGCATCGCGGGCATTGGGTCCGCAAATGCTGGCATGTGACGCCGCATCGTCATCACCATCATCATCATCGCCGGTCGCGGCCGGGCTACGTGTGAGTTCATGGCGACGGTCGGAGGGCCGTGTCGTCAGCCACGCCTTGCAAGCGATCCGCAAGGCTCGTGTCTTGACGCCGACCGTTCCGTCAATAGACGCCAGGAATCAGCCGCCACGTACGCGCGTAATAGGCATCGTATTCGTCTCCGAACTGCGCGCGTAACAGCGCTTCCTCAGAGCGCATGCGCGCGATGAGCGGCAGCAAGGTAATCGCCGTAAGCAACACGCCGACGACGGAACGAAAGGCTAGCGCCCATCCGAGCGAGTTGACGAGCAGCCCCAGATAGCTGGGGTTGCGGACGAACCGGTACACGCCGCTCGTGACCAACGTGTGCCCGGGCTGAATCGCGACCAGGCCGCTGAAACGGTAACCGAGCACGAAGACCGGCCAGATCCGTAGCGCGCCTCCCGCGATGAAAAGAACGACACCGACCCAGCGGATATGCTCGCCGTCGAGCGTCAACACGTCGTGCCGATCCGTCAAGGCCGGGAGATAGCCAGCCAGCAGGCCGATCAGCGCAAAGGCGGGGAGAACCCAGCGATTAGCCCTGTCCTCGCGCTCGCCGGGACTTAGATTCCCATCAGCGAACAGCGAAACCACCGTCATCGCAATGGTTGCGACCGCGACTACCGTCAGTGGCGGGTGGGAGAAAAAGGCCGCAAAACTCCCCTCGCCATAGACGGCAAGCCCGAGATAGGCAAGGGTGAGGGCGATGGCAAAGAGCGCTAAGCCGGGTGTCGTCTTCATGGGCTCCTCGCACGGGGGATTTCACTCTGCTAGCTTAGGACCACTGCGCATTCAAATATCGAAGTACAGATAGAACTCCCACGGATGCGGACGCAGCCTGATCGCATCGACTTCCCGCGTGCGCTTGTAATCGATCCATGTCTGGATCAGGTCTTCGCTGAACACCCCCCCTTTGCGCAGGAATGCGTTGTCGGCTTCGAGCGCCTGCAGCGCGGCCTCGAGCGAGCCTGGCACTTTCCTGACCTTCGCCGCTTCTTCCGGCGGCAGGTCGTAGATGTTCCGGTCGAGCGGGGCGCCAGGATCGATCTTGTTTTCGATGCCGTCGAGACCGGCCATCAGCATCGCCGCAAACGCGAGATAGGCATTGGCGGAAGGGTCGGGGCAGCGGAACTCGACACGCCGCGCATTAGGCGAATCCGAATACATCGGGATACGCGCCGCAGCAGAACGATTGCGCTGTGACATCGCGAGATTCACCGGCGCTTCATAGCCTGGCACCAGTCGCTTATACGAATTCGTCGTGGGGGCGCAGAACGCCATCAGCGCGGGCGCGTGCTGGAGCAAGCCGCCGATGTACCAGCGGCATAGGTCCGACGTCAGCGCCCAGCCACTCGCGTCGTAAAAGAGGTTGCGCTCCTCGTCCCACAGGCTTTGGTGACAGTGCATACCGCTCGCGTTGTCGGCGAAGAGCGGCTTCGGCATGAAGGTGGCGACCTTGCCGTGTCTGCGTGCGACGTTCTTGCAGATGTACTTGTAGATCATCACGTTGTCGGCCATCCGCGTGAGTGTCGCGAAACGCATGTCGATCTCGTTCTGCCCGGCAGTCGCCACTTCGTGGTGGTGCACCTCGATCTGTACGCCTGCCTGTTGCAGCGTCAGTGCGATCTCTGAACGTATTTCTTGCAGCGTGTCCTGCGGCGGCACCGGAAAATAGCCTTCCTTGTACCGCGCCTTGTAGCCGAGATTGCCGCCGCCGTATGCGCCTTCATCGCGGCCGGTGTTCCAGTCGCCTTCGGCCGATTCGACGTAGTAGTAGCCGCTATGCTGATCCTGTCCGAAACGGATCGAGTCGAAAATGAAGAATTCGAGTTCGGGGCCGAAGTAACAGGTCGTCGCGATGCCTGTCTGTTTCAAGTAAAGCTCGGCCTTCTTCGCGACATAGCGTGGATCGCGCGAGTAGGGTTGCTGCAGCACGGGATCGACGACGTCGCAGATCAGCGAGAGCGTCGGCGTGCTCAGCACCGGGTCGACGAACGCGGTGGTGGGGTCCGGCCTCAACAGCATGTCCGATTCGTGGATCTCCTGGAAGCCGCGGATCGACGAACCGTCAAAGCCGATTCCGGCTTCGAACAGGCCTTCGTGAACTTCCGGGAGCGTAATTGAGAAGTGTTGCCAGAGTCCGGGCAAGTCGGTGAACTTCAGGTCGACGATCTGGATACTGTGCTTGCGCAGCAGGTCGATTACATCGTTCGCGCTTTCGGGACGTACGACGCGATAGCTGCCCGCATCGACGGACACAGTGGGAGGCGACCCAGGGGGCTTTTGCGTATCGGGCATGGACGTTCTCCGCTTCTGGCCCTTTGCCTATAGCCCAACCTTAGTACGTCCGTGCGCGAAAACAAGGTGGGTCTGCACGCACAAGCGATCAATTATTGGTCTTCCTGCAGCGCGATCAAGCGGGCATCGCCGGCATCCTTTGCGGCGGCAGGCGTGCTATACGATTCTTCCGACACGAACGCGCGTTTGACGTTCTGCGCGTCGAAGTCGACGAGTGTGATGACCCAGACATACGAGCCGGCACGTTCGGCGGTTTGCACGAAAGCGCGTACGTTGCCGGTGGTTTCTGCATTCATGGTGATCTCCTGAGATCAGGTGGATAGCTCGGTGAGTTTGGCTCGCAGCACCGGGTGACGCTGACATTCTGCGTACGAATTGGGGGGATTCGGATGCGGCCGGAATGCTGCGTGCGGGGGCGGGTTAGACATTGAAGCCCGAGGTTGAAGGGCTTCGGCTAGAGCGGCGCATGTGTCATTGCGCTTCTCCAATATAGACCGGAAGCGAACGCATGTCCGCCGTGGCGCGAACCATCCGGTAGACGCGTTTCTTTCGAGCATGCGGCGGACAGTCGCCGACACATCGATGAGCAGATTGGCAGGTTCGCGGCCGTGCCGATTACAAACAATGAATTTATCTTTCGAGTCAGCAACTTAACGCCACTTCAGCGAAGAGCTTGCAAATTATGCTCGCCTCAATGTCATCTCAATGAGCGCCGCTTAAAGCAAGCCGCGGCGATCTATCAAATTGTTTTGGGGCTTCCTGACTCGCGCGACCTTGATGCATTTCCGGTGTATGGGCTGCAATGGTGTTCGACGCGACATGCCAATTGGCACTTCACTTTCGTGTGAAGAATGGTGTATTCTGCGCAAGCAAAATAATGAAAAAAGGTAGAAATGGGCTAATGCTGAAGGGTGTCTTTGCCTTCACGTGTTTTGTCACGCCCATACATACCGAAAACGAATCTAAAACGTCTCGAGGTCGTATGAAGCTGCATGCCGAAATCAGGGTTGTCGGGGGCTGCAATACCTGTCGCGTAGCCGCAAGCCAGCCGCGCGCGATGTTCTACCTATCAAGGCACTGTCTTAAACGAAGCACTATCGACCGATAGAGCGCTCTACTTTTCTGAATTGCCAATGCTGCGTGGCCGAGGTGGCCGAGCGCGGCGATTCGTCGCGTCCAACTGGACTGCGTCTCGTCAATTTTTGACAAAAATTTGCGTCTGCGTAAGGGGATTTAAATGTCGTATGTGCTAGAGAAAATTGATGGCGAGGCGAGAAAGCGAGTTGACGCCGACGTGGGGCCTGATTTGGCTCGCATCATGGATAAGCGGCATTTTTGGGAGTCGGGTGGGGGCGAATTGTTTGAGAACTACTGGGCTATAGATCGAGAGAGCGGGAACTACTTGATGCTGTCGCCGAGATTTTTCCTTCGTTTGCCGGGAAGTCTGTATTTTTTCTTTTTCCGATCGAGGATGTATAGATTTCGCGTGCAAGGCAGCTTTGACGCAATGGTGGATTTCTACGCCGGGGAGAAGCCTCCTAGGGAAGAGTACGAGGAGTTCAAGCAAGAGCTGACGAAGGCGTTTGCGGTACATGGCGAGTTCGGCGTGTCGAACCTTGGCTACGTGCCGTTGGTTCCGGCTTTTCCCGCGGAGGTCTGAGCATGGCACTCAATCTAATGTCTGCCCAACTCGCGCTTCGGGGCATGATCAGCAGCGGAAGTCTCTCCGTTTCAGGTCTTTTCGATTTGGCATCGCAGGTCGATGCTCGGGTCCAGAAGGTAGCTCCGGGAAGTACATTTCTACTTTATAGCGGGGGAGCCGATGCGGCGGCGATCTCGGCGAATCTCGCTTCTACGGCTCTTGATGTATATGACCTTGGCAGTACCGCGGCGGGCCAGTTCGTGGATAGCCGGCAGTTTGCCGATGCTTTGAAAGACGCTATCGCAAAAGAGCAGTTCAACACTACGTATGGAAATGCGACTACCGTTGAGCAGACGTCCATCAAGGCTAGTGCCGATCGATATATTTACGGCATAGATTCCACGGGCGCCCGCGTAAGCAATACATCGCTTTTCGACGTAGTCTCGCACTCATACGTCATGGAGAACGACGGCAATTGGCGCATCATAGCCGTCGGCAATGTGGACCCGAGCAGTGTCGCAATGCAGACAGAATTGCCCGCGTTGCTCAGTAAGCCCGGCGATTTTCTCATCAACGGAGAATCCAGAACTGTCCTGGCGCAAGCTGGCTCGTTGGCCGAGCAGGTCAACATGGCGATCGCGCAGTCGGCGGCGATTTCGGAGGCGAGTCTCGTCAGCCCAAGCAGTGCTGGTGAATTCCTGTCGATGACTACACAAAAGGCGCTGCAAATCTTGGCAGCGCCAGAGAGCGCGGCGCTGCTTGAAAGTGCGTCGGCGACGCTCAGCAGGCTGGGATGGGCCGGAATGTTGTTGTCCGCAGCCATTGTGTCGCAGGAAGCGAACGCCGCTTACGCGAGTGGCGATAGCGCTAAGGGAAATGCCCTTATCGGGAATTGGGTGGCCCAGCTTGCCGCAGGTTGGGCGGGCGCGACCCTCGCTTCGGAAATCGTGGGCTCGGCCCTGTTGCCTCTGTATCTGACTGGCCCCGCAGGTGCGGTCATTGCAGGGGGACTCACGCTGCTGGCCGGGCTCGCGGGCGGTATTCTCGGGTCGTTGGGCGCTGGCGCGTTGCTATCAAAAGGCGGGGCGCTAGACTCGCTGATTGGCTCGCTCCAAACCCTCTTCCATACCGCCTTGCGGCCAATGGACCCGCTGGTGCTCGACTTGAACGGCACCGGCATCAAAACGGTCGGCATCGACTCGGGCGCCCATTTCGATTACAACGGCACGGGCTTTGCCCAGCAAACCGCATGGGTCACGCGGGACGAGGGCATTCTCGTGATCGACAAGAGAGGCGATGGCAACATCACGGGCGACGAACTGATCGGCAACGCTGGCACCGACGCGACCACGGCCGCTGCTAACGGCTTCACCACGTTGGCATCGCTCGACTCGAATGGAGATGGTGTCATCGATGCGCGCGATCCTGCATTTTCGAAACTGCGTGTCTGGGTCGATGCAAACGGCGACGGAAAGTCGGAGGCGGGCGAACTGAAGACGCTCAGCGAACTGGGCATTACTTCGATCAGCCTCGCCTATACCGGTGAAAGCGTGACGGATGCCAACGGCAATAGGCATCTGGCCATCAGTTCGTTCACAACGGCGGACGGAAAGACCCATACGATGGAAGACGTCTGGCTCAACGTCGATACGGCGAGAACGATCAACACCACGCAGGTTCCGGTTACCGGCACGATTGCCGCGCTGCCAGACATAGCGGGCTTTGGCAACGTGTCCAGCCTGCATGCTGCGATGGCGCTCGATAAGACAGGGCAACTCCAATCGCTCGTTCAATCGTTCATTGCTGCGACCGACCCAAGCCAGCGTGCCCAGATCGCGACCAATTTGGTATATGCCTGGGCGGGCGTGGCCCAGAACAATCCGAACGGGCGTGACAACAACATCTATGGCCATGTCATCGATGCTCGAAAGATCGAGACCCTCGAGGCGTTTCTTGGGCAGCGCTATGCCGTTAATTACGGAGCGGGGGCCGACCCCAATCCTCGGCACGTGGACGCGGATATCTTGTCCAGCGCATTCGATGAGCTCGCGTCCTACGTGAGCGGGCAACTCCTCGCGCAAACCGAGTTGAAGGACCTCTACGGAAGCTTGCGACTATCGGTCGACGCGAACGGGAAGGTCATTTTTGACGTATCCGCGTTGATAGCTACTTTGAGTAGCGTGTATCAAAAGGATCCGATCGCTACCACGAAGGTCATTGCCGATTTGGGCAGTAGCCTGAAGTCTGATGGAGACTCGGGGAAGCAAGTCATCGCGGCATTGCATGCGCAGGGCAAGCTTGGACAGTCAGGCTTCTTAGGGCAGTTGGCCGCACTTGGCGCCAATGTTATTGCTGCCGATTCAAGCCACCTGGTCATTCGGGGTCAGGAGGGTGTTGAGAACATTCTGATCGGGACCGACAAGGCCACGCTTTACGCAAGTTCCGGTGGCGACACGTTGCTTGCCGGGAGCGGAGACGAAACACTGTATGGCGGAACAGGCAACGACACGTTCGTTCTTCAGTCGGGATTCGGCAAGGACACCGTGATCGAATCGAACAAGGTCGGGGGTTTCAATCTCGATGTTGTGCAAATCGGCAGCGGCATTTCCGCAGCACAGGCCAAAATCTATCGCGATACGTCGAATAACCTTGTGCTGGTCTTTAGTGATAGCAGTCAGCTGACCATCCAGGGCTATTTCGCTAACGCGTCCAATCAGCCGACGATCAAGTTTGCTGATGGCACCACGTGGAACTACACGACCATCACGAGCAACCTCGTGTTCGCGGACACGAGTGCGGGCGGCAATACGCTGCATGCCTTGAATGGCGTGGACAACCGGATCGTGGGTGCCGCGGGTGACACGATCTTCGGGGCCGACCATAACGACACGATCACGGTGGGCAAGAACAACACCGTGTATGCGGGCAGCGGTGCCGATACGGTGATCGTTAATGCTGGCAGCGGTCAGGTGATCCTGAACGAGAACAACACGTACAAGAGCACGAGCCAGAATCAAGATGTAGTGAAGCTCGGTGCTGGACTCTCGGCCTCGGCCACGCAG
>NZ_RBZV01000008.1 GCF_003628145.1 Trinickia fusca
GCCGTCCGGATTGACCTCTTGCAGCAAGCCGCCGATCTGATTGAGCTGTGCCACGTTCAGCGACATCTGCCCCGCCGCGGCGCTCATGAACCCGCCGGGCTGCACCCTCGTGCCCGTGGTCTCCTCGTACCCCGCGTCAACGTCTTTGCCGGCGTTGGCCCAGACCTGCCCAACGTCAACCTGATTGGCGCGATTCGTCAGCGTTCCCGTATTGACCGTCAGCGACCCGGCCGACGCGATCATGCCCGTATTCAACACGCTGCCGCCGCTCTTGGCGTCACCGAAGTCCAGCTTCAGGCTGTCGCTCGCCACGATGTTGCCGCCCGCCGACAGCGCGCTCGCATTGGCCGGCAGATACACCTGCGGCATCAGCGCCGTCACCATCGGGCACGTGGCTACACCCGTCGCCGTGCAACTGGGATCCGGCACGGTCTGCTCCACGTACCAGAGCATCGGCTTATCCAGCGCGCTCACCTGCGCTTGCGTCAGCGCCTGACCCAGCTTCAGGCCATTCGCGTTTGCGTACTTGAGTGCGTTCCCGTACAGGTAACCCTTCTCCTGCTCGGTCACTGACAGCTGGTTCTGACTGTCATACGAGAGTCCATCGACGAAGGCGGCCTTGCCCGTCTGCTGCATCGCGACTTGCTGCAACAGCAGGTCTTCTTCCTGCGGGTTGTAGTAGAACAGCGTCGTGCCCGGCTGAAGCGACGACGGCAACTTGTCGAGCAGGTTTTGCGCGCTATAGCCCGCTGAGCTTACAAGCGGTGCATCGAAATACGACGCCTTGCCTGCCTCCAACTTCTCGGGTCCGCCGGTCCCCATCACGTGAGGCAGCGACACGTGCAGTCCTGGCAGCGTCAGCGGACTGAGCGCAATGACTTGCGACGGTGCATTCACGAGCGGCGTATAGGTGTTCGCTTTCGTGATGCCGTTGATGAGCTTCTGCCCTGTCAGCGCCACCGACGTGCCCAGCACGTTCCCAACGTTTTGAATCTCCCCGGCGGAATTGATCGAGAGATTCGGCGCCTGAATCGTCGCGGCGATATTGCCCACCGGCTGCGGCGGATCGATCACGCCACCCACGTGCGTATATGCATCGCCATACAGCGCCGTGCAGTCGGCTACCGAACCGCAGGCCCAAATGTCATGACGCTTATCGTCGCTGAAGTCCCCCGTCTCTTGCACCCAATGCGAGTGCCAATAGGCATTCAGAGTCTGTGCCTCGTTGACGACGGGGCCCGCAACATTGATCTTTGCGCTCGTGCCGGCTGAAATCAGGCTACCGATGTTCGTGAGACTGCCCGCGTTGATCTGCAGGTTGTTCCCTGCGCTAATCGTGGAGCTGTTGCCCGACTGCTGATCGACGTAGCTTTCGCAGTAGCTCTCCTTGTAGCCACCAGCCGTCATACAGCCGTTGTATTGCTCCCGTTTGCCGTAGTTCTCGTGAATCTGGACGGGCGGCGGCAGAGTATTGGTAATGGCTCCCGAGACATTCAGCGTAATGTCGTTGCCGGCGACTATGTTGCCCGACGTGTTGTTCAGGCTCGTGGCCGGAACAGTTGCCCCAGCCGTCGAACCGACGCCGCTGATGACGATGTCGTGACCGGCGAGAAGATTCCCGTAAGTGTTGTTGACCTGCCCCGAAGCAATGACAAGATCATGTCCTGCGTAGATCGTCGCGTTGTCCTGCGTATACGTGAATGTGGTGCCCGTCGGGTTATCACCGCGCGGGTGCCCCCAAAAGCCGCACACGTAGTTGGGTACACCAGACGCGCAACCGACTTGCGACGAATAGTTCTGGCGATTTCCGCCCTGGTTGGTAAGTGTCTGCGCTTGAATGTCGACGACGTTGCCGGCGTAAAGCAAACCCGCATTCACGAGATTGCCCCCGGCAACAGTCATGTTGTTGCCGGCTACGATCGTCCCGGTCGGAAAGGACGACGTTATCGTTCCGTTCGCCGTGGGCGCCGCCCCCGGAGCGATGTCGAACATCGTCGGTGGAAGAACGTCCACAATCGCGCAGGAGTGGTCTGCGTCGCAAATCGTCCCAGTCGGGTTACCCGTGCCTTTGACAGCAATCGTTCCCAGGGACTTCAACTGTGCGAAGAAGCTCGAGAGCTGGTTTGCATCAACATATTCGGTAGTCTGGCTGACTACCGTCGGCATGACGGCCCCATTGCTCAACGCCTGCACCTTGAGCGAGACGTTGCCCAATGCAGAGATCTGTCCACCTTGATTCGAAAGCGAATTGGCGGTCAGAGAAATGGATCCACCCGCCGAAATCACACCGGACGTGCCGGGCTTCAGCGTAGTTGTCGACGCATGGACGTCGGGCAATATAAGCGTCTTCGAGGCGATCGCCTTCGGGTCCGGGCTCGTGCCAACGTACCAGAGATTGGCATATCTAGCGTCTCCAGTCTGACTACTCTCTCCGACCTGTACGTTGTACTCGTTGAACGTAACGGCCCCTGAGCCGGCGACCGGTTGAGAGCAGCTGGTGCAGATGATGCTTGGTCCGGCATCACTCAATTGCATTCCCGTAGGAGAAAGCAACGTTCCCAACGAAGCGTTGAATGTATTCGAACCCGACGAATCTTTGTACTGTTGCCAGTACGTTTCGGTCCCTGCTGCGGCCGATAACAGCAACGACGAATCGATGACCGTCGTGGTAGTAGTCGCCGACCCGCTCGGCGCCGTCTGATCGTTGACCACCGACGCAGCGTTGATGCTGATGTCATGCCCAGCGAAGATAGACCCGCCTGTGTTCTGCAGCGTGCCCGTCAGGTTGAACGTAGCGTCGCCTTGCGCCTGCGTCGTCCCACCTTGGTTGTCATACGACCAGCCCGTCGCCGACATCGAGCCGACGCCCGGCGCCGTCTTGCTCCCCGCCTCTACAGTCCCGCGATTGGTCACGTTGCCGTTGATCGCAAGCGCGTGATCGGCGTGCACGAGTGCGTTGGCCGCGTTGTTCAATGTCCCGTTGAGCGTCACGTCGTTACCCGTGACCTGCCCGGAGTTCGTGAACGTACCGCCCGTTGTGAGCGTCAAGGGCGCGGTCCCGCTAATCGTTCCGCTGTTGGTCATGCCATTTAGCGCGTTGACGGAAACGCCCTGTCCGCCGTAATTCCACGTGCCAGTAACATCGATTGCGTTTGCCGTAATCGACAGCTGACCACCTTGGCTGATCGTCCCTTGCGACAGATCCAGCGCCGCATGCTCCGCGTCGATCGCGAAGTTGCGTTGTGCAAGCAACTGCCCATTCGCGTTGTAATACGCAGCATTTCCACCAGTGATCGTGAGCGACACGTCACCCGTCACCGGTCCATTCGGTGTGGTCGGGTTACCGGCAAAGATCAGCCCGTTCGCATTGTTCAAAGAGCCGGTGTTGATGGTCAAGGCACTCATGCCCATCAACGATCCACCGCCGTTCGTCAACGCATTCGCCACGCTGACGTTCGTCGTCACGCCGCTCACTACCCCAGCGTTCGTCAAGTTCGTGGCGGTAATGGTTGCCGTGCTTTGCGATGCCAGCGAGGCCTTCGCGGCATTCACGACATTCGGTGCCGAGACCTTCAGCGCACCGCCGGAAAACACGTTGCTCGAGTTACTGAATGTCTTCTGTGCCGAGAACGTCGTATTGCCGGCGACACCGACGGTCTTGCCCACCAGTGCCAGCTGATTGGAAGCGTTAGCATTCAACGCGCCGCCGACCAACACGTTGCCGAGCGTGACATCCGCGCCTGACAGCTGCATATCGTGCGTCGACACGAGTTGTGCCGCGCTACTGTCCAGCGTGCCTTGTGCCGATACAGTGACGTTCTTCGACCCCAATACGGAACCGCTCAACGTCACGTCGTGGCCGGAAAGATCCACTTGTCCAGCAACGACGCTGGTGCCGCTCAGCGTCAGCTTTTTCCCGGCCGTCAGCGATGCGTCGCCGTTGGACGACGCGCCACCTACGGTGACATTGCCGTTCGTCCCCTTGACGTTCAGCGCGCCCTTGGAGCCGACGCTCCCCGTGACCGTCACGTCGTTGGCGGCCTGGATCTGGGCATTGCCACCCGACAGTACCGCGCCGTTAAACGTCACGCTGCCTGCTTGCGAGGTGGCCGTGACGTTGCCCTTTGCGGTTGTGGCGCCAAGCGTCATGTCGCCGTTCGCAGTCGCCGTCAACTGCCCCGTGCTATCGATCGCGCCAAGCGTCATGCCGCCGTTGACGGCATTGAGCGTGATGTCATTCGTGAACGTCAGCGCACCGCCACCTGCGATCGCACCGCCAGCGTGGACGTTCAAAGCGCCCAAGCCGTAAAACGCGCCAGTCAGGGTCGCAGCACCGCCCGAGGTCAGCGTCACGTCGCCATTCACGAGCGAGCCCCCCATCGCGAGCGCACTACCCGCGCTCGCGTTGAGCTTGCCCGTGCTCGCCGTCGTCCCCGTCACGCTGAGATTGCCGTTCGTGGCCGTGAGTGCGGCGTCACCGCCAAGGCCAACATTGCCGCCAACCGTCAAATTGCGCGAGGCGGTCACTGTGGTCTTGCCACCGGTCGAGACATTACCGCCGACCGTCACGTCACGCGCGGCCGTCACCGTCGCCGCGGCTCCTGAGCCGAGCGTGCCCGTCACGCTCACATCTCCTGCGCCGTTGCCGCCCTTAGCTTGCAACGCTACTGCGCCGCTCGCCAGCACCGCCCCCATCGACAGATCGTTGCCGGCCGTCGCGGTGAGATTGCCGTTCGTCTTCGCAGTGCCTGCAACGCCAATACTCCCGCCCGCACCGATCGTCAGATCACCCGTCGAATTGACGCTGCCTAGCGTTGCGTTGCGCGTGGCGCTAACCGTCGTCACACCGCCCGCGTTAGCCGCGCCCGTCACGCCGACATCGCGCGCCGCCTGCAGCGTCATCGTGCCGAACGCCGTTGCCGCGCCGCCGAACGTCACGTCACCGCCGCCCGCATTGCCCTTCGCCGTCACCGCGAGGTTGCCGGTCGTCGCCTGCGCGCTGCCCAGCCCTGCATTGTTCGCGCCCGTCACCGTCACGTTCGCGCCTTGCAGTGAGCCGGTCAGTGCCACATCGTGCGAAGCCATCACGGTCGCATCGCGCCCGAATGCGGCCGAGCCTGCGCCCGTGATGTCACGGGCCGCCGTCAAGGTGCCGCCCTGTTGCCCCGCGAGTGCGCCCGTCACGTTGACGTCGCGCCCAGCGCCCACCGTCACGCCCTTGGTCACCGCGAGCGTGCCACCGAGCTGCGTATCGAGCCCCGAGGTCACCGCCAGCGCACCACCCACCTTCGTGGTACCAGCGAGCGCGGCCGTGCCGTTCGTCGCCGTTACGTTCAAGTCATTCGTCGACGACACGCCACCCGCGCCCGCCGTCACCGTAACGTTGCGTTTGCCGGTGAGCGTCGCCGTATCGCCACTGCCGAGCGTGCCGCCGATCATTACGTCGCGCGCTGCCGTGAGCGTGACAGCACCCGGTGCCGTCGCTACGCCCGTGATCGATGCATCGCCATTGCCGGCGTTGCCGTTGGCGGTCAACGTGAGCGTCGTGCTCGAAGTAACGTTGTTCAGGGCGGCGCTATCCGTGCCAGTCACTTGCACGGTGTTGGCCTGGAGCTTGCCCGTCAACGCGATGTCGCGCTGTGCCGTGATGAGCGCCGTTTGCGTGATCGACTGCGTGCCGGCGCCCGTGATATCGCGCCCGGCGCTGATCGTGCCGTTCGCTTGGCCCACGAGCGTGCCGTTAAGCTGCGCATCACGCCCCGCGTTCAAGTTCAGATCACCCATCGCCGTCGTGCTCGCGCCGAGCAACGCATCGAGGCCCGTCGTGATCGACAGCTTGCCGCCGCTATTCAGGCCACCCGTTGCGTTGAGGCTCCCTTGTTGTGCTTTGAGCGTCGCGTCGCCGACCGATTCGATCGCCCCCGCTACGTTGACGTTGTTCAGCGCGCTAACGCCGACGGTCGAGCCGCCCGCGAGCTTGCCAGCTTGGCTGATCGTCACGTCGCCCGCAGCGTTCGCGACGAGCGCACCCGCCGAGCCGGCCGCGCTATTCACGGTCAGGTTGCCGGCGCCCGAAGTGCCAGCGACGAGATTGAGCGTCGTCGCCGACTCGACGCTATTGACTGAGGCGTCCTTAGCGGCAGACACGAGCACGGCATTGCCTTGTACGAGACCGCCCTGCGCGACGTTGCGGCCGGCCGTGAGCGTCGCGGCTTGCGCGAACGTCATCTTTCCTGTGCCGCCAATGTCACGGCCTGCGGTAAGCGCGCCATTGCCCTTGCCGTTGAGCGTGCCCGTCACGTTGACGTCGCGCGTCGCGGTGAGCTTCGTATCGAGCGCAGCGGTGGCCGTGCCACCCAGGTTGACGTCCGTGCCAGCCTGTACATTCAACCCACCATTGCTGGCGATCGTGCCTGTCGACGTTGCCGCACCGCTCGTTGCGCTCAAGTTCGCATCGCCTGCTGATTGCAGCGAGCCGCCGACGTTGAGGTTCTGCCCTGCGTTGAGCGCGACGGTCGCGCCGCTGTTCACTGCCCCAGTCGTGTTCAGGTCCTGTTGAGCGTTCAGCGCAAGGGTCGAACCGGCCTGCACGTTGTTGAACGTCGCCGTGCCGCCCGCGTTGGTCTGGATCGTCGCTGCGCGCAGCGACTCGGTGAGGTTCGTGTCGCCACCCGAGCGCAGGATCGCGGCGAGACCGAACGCGAGACTACCCGCGCCGCCGATCGTGCCGCCCGCCGTCAGCGTGCTGTTGCCCTGGTTGACGAGCGAACCGTTCATCGTGAGGTTCTGCCCCGCGCTCAAAGCGAGGTTGCCGAGCGCCGACGTGCTGGACTGGGCCGCTGTGGTGCCGAGAGCGATCGACTGCGCCGCGTTCATCGACAAGTCGCCACCCGCCGCGATTGAACCCGTGCTCGTGAGCGACCCACTCGTGTTCGTGAACGTCACGTTGCCGTTCGACTTTACGGTGCCCGCGATCGAGGTGTTCGATGCGGCCGTTGCAGTGAGCCCCGTCGCCGTCGTCAGCGTGCCGTTCACCGCGAGGTTGCGTGCGGCATTCAACGTGCCGCTCGCGAGCGAGGCCACCTTACCGTTGACAGCGATATCGCCGCTACCCGCCGAGCCCTTCGTGGTCACCGTCAACGCGCCGTTCGCCTGCACGTTGTTCAGCGTCGCCGCATTGCCAGCGTTCAACGCGACCGCATTGCCCTGCAGCGAGCCCGTCACATTGACGTCGTGCGTGGCATTGACCGTCGTGTCCTTCGTGAAGCCATTGTTGCCACCGAGATTCGCGTCGTGCCCGGCCGTCAGCGTCGCGCCGCCTTTGCCGGCGAGCGAGCCGCCGGTCGTCAGGTCGTTGCCCGCTGTGAGCGTCGTATCGCTCACCGCACTCGTCGAGCCCGTCAGCGACACGTTCTGTGCGCCTTGCACCGCGAGCTTGCCGGAGCTTTGCAACGAGCCCGTCGAGGTAACGCTACCTGTCGTAGCCGCGATCGTCGTATCGCCGACCGACTGCACCGTGCCGGCCGTAGCCACGGTCACGTTCCGCGCCGCCGTGAGTCCGACTTGCGCGCCACCGGCGAGCGTACCGTTCACGAGCACGTCGCGTGCGGCCGTCACGGCAGTATTACCAACGGTCGCTGCGTTGCCGTTGAAAGTCACGTCGCCGCCGCCCGCCGCGCCGTTCGCCGTCACGTTAAAGGCCCCGCCTGCCTGCACACTTGCGAACGAGGCGCTGTTGCCGGCATTCACCTGCAGGCCATTAGCGAGCAGCTTGCCGGTCAGGGCGACATCATTGGCTGCTGTCAGCGTGCCGTTTTGGCCAAACGCCATGGAGCCGCTGCTGGTGATGTTCCCTTGCGAGTTGACGCTGCCGTTGCGCTGAGCGATCAGCACACCCGGCACGTCGAAGCTGGCTGCGCCAATCGTCGCATCCGTGCCCACCAGAAGCGAACCGGGCACACTAAACGCTCCTCGCGCGGTCGCGTTCAGGCTCGTGCCACTCGCAAGCGCCCCCGTCACCGCAATGCCCTGCCCCGCCGTCAGCGTGACGGCTTGTTTCGCCGTAGCCTGCGAGGCAATGGTGGTCGTCTGTCCCGACGACAGCGCAAGATTGCCATCGAGGTTCACATTGCCGTCAGTCGTGATGTTGCCGCCTGCGTTGATGCTCACATCGCCGCCCGACTGCAGCGTGCCGGTCGACGTGACATCGCCGCTCGCGTTGATCGCATAGCCGCCGATGCCGGCATGCGCGCCCGTGAGTGTCACATTGCCGCTCGACTGCACACTCAATTGCTTCTGCGCGGCGCTGCCGGCCATCGTCACGTCGCCATTAGCCGAGAGCGTCAGATCGCTCGCGTTCGCCGCGAGCTGTGCGTCGGTACGCACGCCCATGCCGGCTGCGGTGCCGATCACCTGAATCTGGCCGGCCGTCATCGCGCCAAAGGCTGTCGCGTCGATCGCCAAGCCGTGGTTCGCGTTGGCGCCATTTGCCGCGTTGATCGCCGCGGCCGTGTTCACGGAGCCGTTAGACGACGTTGCGTAAGTCGTACCCGTATCCGCGACTACCGTCGGTGACACAAACTGCCGCCCTGCGATCGCATTGATGCGATTACCGGCATAGAGCGGCGCATTCACACCGATCGTCTCGCCGATGAGGTCGATCGTGCCGACAGTGCCCTCGATACCGGAACCCGGCCCGTTCACCCCGGCATTACCCTCGATCTGGATATGGCCGCCCGTGACGTTGTAGCCGAGCGTCTGCCCGCGCGTGAAGTCGGTCGGCGTACCGCCCACACCCGTCAGAAATTGCGGCGTGCCCGTCGTGAGCGTCACGCCGATCGTGTTCGTGAAACCCGTCCCTTGCGTGGCGATGCCGTTCGGGTTCGCAATGATGACGTTAGCGGGCGCGCCGAACACTTCGAGCGGCCCGTTCAAGAGACTCGCGAACGCGGTGCCCGTCGAGGTGACCTGGTTGACGATCACGCTCGCCGTGCGCCCGTTCAGCTTCGGATTCGCGGCAACGTTGCCGCCCGTAAGCGACGTCCCCGACATCAAGCTGTTGTTGAGAATCAGCCCGACGGGATCGATGTTGAAGCTTTGATACTGGTTCAGCGAAATACCAGCTGAATTCGGCGCGGTGATGTTGACGACGGGCACGCCACCGCCGGCACCTGTCGACTGCGTGAGTGTCGGTTGAAACGAAATCGGCGCACGCGGATCGACGATCGGTGCCGCCTCCGCCACTTGCATCGCCAAGCGGATGGCGAACGAGACCCGCAAGGTAGCGAGATCCTGCACGACGCGCCAAGCTTCGTCGTCCAGACGCTTGCTGCCAGCGGCCACGACACCAGCAGCGGCCCGTCCCTGCTCGACCGTCACAGTGATGGGACCCACGAAAAGCGTGGCGGCCACGACGGCACTTATCGCACGCTGCCACCAACGATAAGCACGCGGCGCAGGCGCCATGGCAGCGTCAAGATGCAATTGCTCACGCGCCACGTCCGCTTGCGCGAGCCGCTGCCAATCACCCCGTCGTGTGGTCTTCTTCATGCTTGGTCTTTCTTCTTGCTTGTTGCTTTGTTCGTTACTCGTACTGCTTGGCGCTCGTTAATTTTCAGCGCCAATTACCCGCCCAACTCTTTTAAAACCCTTTCCTACCGAACTCCTGAAGACGCACTCACGGTGCCTTCAGTGCAGCGTGGAGCTCAGTAGTCGATTCTCTGCTCGCCCCGCTTGCCGAAGTTGGCGATATGGGCCAAACGAAACCCGGCCGGCAATGCCTTGTCTCGCATCAATTGCGAAACCGCTGCTTCCAAATCGCCCAACTCGCCCACCTCTGCCGATATGTGAATCCAGTACGGCAAATCCTCGTGCGCCGCTTCATCAGACAACGCAACGACGAACACCATGCCGCCGCACGAGCCTTTCAGGTAATAGCCATCAACATAATTTGCGCTTTCACGCTCTTCCCCATCCGTTATTTCGAGCGCATCAAAAAATGCGTTCGCAAACAACCTCAAGTTTGCATAGTCGGTGTGCGCACCGAGCAAATTAACGTATCGCATCTAATTCACCCTCCCGCATGCCCAATGGGCTTGACAACAATTGAAGGCTGGCTTGGCAACTTGCCTGGCACAAATGCACCTGGCGTCACATCTCGGCCGAGCGTATTCGACCAAGTGTGTGCCCAATCTTGAAGCAAGGGGTAATCCGGCAATATCTTGCCCGGATGAACGAAGCCAGGAATGTTCTTGGACGTGGTGTAGCCATCTGTAAGCTGCTTACTTTCGATATAAAAGTCAATGTCGCTTTGCGGGCCGAAAGTCGTGCCCTTCGTCAGGCTGTTGCCCGTAACGGAGCTGCCGCGGACGCCAATTGTCGCGTCAGTAATACCGCTCTCCGTGAGCGCATTCTGAAGGTCTTGCGCAGCCGCATGAAACTGTGCGTCGGCTGTGAAACCCAGAGGAACCGTACGCGTAGCACCGTTAGCGGGTACGCCAGTGACGCCTGCACTACCAGTGACAACTGCACGGTCTGTGGCTGTGGCAAGCGCCGCCCCATCCTTCTTGGCAATAGAGCCAAATGCGCCCAGCCCCCCCATCGCAGCTGCCTCGCTGACGCCTTGGAAGTTCGACGACGGATCGGAACCGAACGACTTCTCCCACGAAGACATCAGCTGGCCGAAATTGTCGTGCGCTACGCCCGCATACTGCGGCCCGTACGTGTAAGCAGCATTGTCGACGATGTTTCGCGCAACGTCTTCCGCCCCCACTGGCACGTTCCAGCGCTCGACGAAGTTCCCCTGAGCATCCCGGTAGTAGGTCGTGCCACGCTGCGCCGTCGCCGCCTTCGCGTCAGCCTCGTTCCTCCATATATTCATCCCGTCCTTGCCGCCGCCCGCCCCATAGACGTTCTCGGCCGCTTTCAGCAGCGTGTCGGCGCTGTACTTCGCAGCCAGCGTCCGGTTCATGCTCAGCGTCTTCTTGATCGCTGCAAGAACCTTGTCCTTGTGCTGAAGCGTATTGTTGAGCGCCTCGTTTTGCGCCGCCACCGCCCCCGCCGTCGAGTCCGCCCCGAGCAGGTTCGCGGCCGTCCCGCCGGCAAGCGTTGCCAGCCCCGCGACGAGCGCATTCTGCACACTGTCCGACAACCCGGTCTGCGACACCCCATAGGTAAGCCATGGAGACGCCAGCGCACTCGTCGCGCCGCCGATCGCCCCGCCCGCGCATCCCGTGCCACTGGCCGCCGATACCGCGCAGCCCAACGCCGCGTGCGCCATCACATAGGTCGGGTCCTCGATCGTCCCCCAGCTGTCCTTGCCGCCGTCGAATTTATCGCCGATCTCCTCGGCTCCTGCCGCCGCCGCTTGGGAAATCAGGCTGCCTTTGAGCGCCTGCCCGAAGCTGCCGCCCATGACCGCCGTCTGCACGCCAGCGCTGATCGCCGCCGTCGCGCCCATCGCCGCCAATTGCTGCGGAAGGTTGCTCGCGGCCGCCGAAGCCGCCTGCGTGACCCCTCCGGGCAGCGCGTTTCCGGCACTCTGGATGCCGGCCAGCGACCCGAGGCTATTCGGCGAAATCTTGTCGCTCAACCCCGACAAGCTGAACCCGTTGGCCGAGGTGTAGTTGATGCCCCTCGTCAGTCCTGCCGTGACGGCTGCGATCGCTCCCGCCTCGATGACCTGGCCGAAATTGATCCCGTCCCCCGCGGCAAGCTGGCCGGCAGCCGAGCCCGCCATCCCGCCGACCGCCGCCGACACCACTGCGGCGCCCAGCGTGCCCGCGCCGAAACCCATACTTCCAGCCAGCGCGACGCCTGCCGTGCCGCCCGTCACGATCGAGGCGGCGATCGCGATCGCCATCACCGCCACCGGCGGCAAGCCGCCGCCTTCCTTGACGAACTCGGTGTGCAGGTGGTCGGTCACCGTGCTCTGCGTGAAGCTGCCGCCCAGTTGCGCCTGCAGGTGGCCCAGCAGTGCCTGCGTGCCCGCCTGATCGACGCTGCCGTCGGCGTTCAGCTTCTGGAGCGCACCGCCGATCTGGTGAACCTCATCGGCATCCAGCTCCAGGTTCGCCGCGCTCATGAAGCCGCCCGACTGCGCCTGCGTGCCCGTCGTCTTGACGTAGCCCTTGTCGACCTTCTGCCAGATCTCGCCGACATCGACGCTGTTCTGCCGGTTCGTCAACGTCCCTGTCTTCACGACCAGCGTATCGCTCGCGCTGACGGTGCCCGTGTTCAGCACGCTGTCCTTGAAGTTCAGCGTCACGTTCTGGCCGATGATGTTGCCGCCAGCCGACAGCGCCTGCGTGCTCGACGGCAGGTACACCTGTGGCATCAGCACCGTCGTCATCGGGCAGCTCGCGCCATCGCCCGACACCGTGCATCCCGGCTCCGGAACTGTCTGCTCGACGTACCACAGCATCGGCTTGTCGAGCGCGCCAACCTGCGCCTGCGTCAGCGCCGTCCCGAGCTTCAGATTGTTCGCCTTCGAATAATCGAGCGCATTCTGATAAAGCACCAGCTTCGACTGATCCGTCACCGACAGTTGGTTCTTCGCGTCATACGACAACCCGTTCACGAAGCTCGCCTGCCCCGTCTGCGTCAGCGCCGCCTGCTGCAAGCGCAGATCCTCCGCCTGCGGGTTGTAGTAGAACAGCGTCGTGGCCGGCTTCAGGTTTGCCGGCAAGTTGTCCAGCAGCGTCTGCGGGCCGATGTTTGCCATCGACGTCTGTGCGATATTGCTCTCGACATAGGTCGCCGCACCTTGCTTCGCGTTCGGCGCCTGCGAAGGGGGCAACTTGCCGCCAACCGTGTTCGGAATCGACAGATTCAGCCCCGGCGTCGTCACAGGGCTCAGGCTGATGACCTGTGACGGGTGACCGACCTGCGGCGTGTAGGTATTGCCCGTGATGCCGTTGACGAGCTTCGTGCCGGCCAGCGTCACCTGCTGTCCGATCACGTTGCCTACGTTGACGATCTGGCCGCCCGACGTCACGTTCAGGTTCGGTGCCTGGATCGTGGCCGCGATGTTGCCCAAGGGCGTCGGCGGGTCGATGACGCCGCCCACGTTCGTGTACGCGCTGCCGTAGAGCGCCGTGCATTCGGCCGCGCTGCCGCAAGCCCAGATGTCGTGCCGCTTGTCGCTACTGAACCAGCCGGTCTTCTGCACCCAGTGCGAGTGCCAGTACGCGTTGAGCGTCTGTGCGCTGTTGACGACGGGCCCGGCCACGTCGACCTTTGCCAGGTTACCGGCCGAGATCAGGCTGCCAATGTTCGTCAGGCTGCCTGCCTCGATCGTCAGGTTCTGCCCCGCGCTGATCACCGACGAATTGGCCGACTGCTGGTCGACATAGCCTTCGCAATAGCTTTCTTTGTAGCCGCCGGCGGTCATGCAGCCGGCGTATTTTTCCTTCGTGCCGTAATTCTCGTGAATCTTCGCCGGAGGTGGCAGCGTGTTCGTGATCTTGCCCGACACATTCAGCTGAATATCGCGGCCCGCGACGATATTGCCCGAGGTGTTGGTCAGGGTGCTCGCCGGTGTCGTCGAATTGGCGGTCGTGCCGACCCCACCGATGATGAGATCGCGCCCGGCGAGCAGGTTTCCGTAAGTGTTGTTGATCTGGCCAGCGGCGATCACGAGATCGCGCCCGGCCGAGATCGTCGCGTTGTCCTGCTCGTAGCCGAATGTCGTGTGGGCCGTCTTGGCATCGTGCACCGATGTGGCGGCGCCGCATGCCTCTTTCGCCACGCCGGCCGCGCAACTGGCGCTCGTCGTGTATTGCTGCGAATAGCCGCCCTGGTTGGTCAGCGTTCCCGACGCGATCGAGAGATCCCGCCCGGCGTAGATCGTGCCCGCGTTGGTCAGATTGCTACCGCCGCTGAACACCATGTCGCCGGCCGCGACGATGAGACCGGTCGTGCCGCTCGTCGTCACCGTCGTCACTCGCGACGCGCCTTGTGGCGTAAACGCCATCGGCGGACGGACCCCGCCGCTCATATCGATACGGATACCTAATCGAATCTTGGTATCGGTGATCCTTGGATCGCCTGCGTCGACGAAGCCGCTGCCCATCGACTGGAGCGTCGCCATGAATGCGTTGAGCGAGTTCTGGTCGACCTGATAAGTCGTCTGCTGCGCGACGCTCGACGCGACAGCGCCGTTGTCGAGCGATTGGAGATTCAGCGTGAAGTTGCCGCCCGCGCCAATTTGACCGCCGCGATTCGACAGCCCGTTGGCGGTGAGCTGAAGATTGCCGCCAGCCGAGATGATGCCGGCCGTCCCCCCTTGTTGCGTCGTCGATGTCTCAGTGACCGTCGGCAAGGCAACCGTTCGCCGCTCGACCGTGCCTGGGATATTGCCGGTATCGACGCGCCAGCCGGCGCCGTCGACGAGCGCGAAGGTCACATTGCCGCTGTCCGCGACCGGCGTGGCGAATGGAATGTCGAAAGGCGTTCCGTTGCGATGGATCGGGGCATAGCGCGCCCAATTGGGCGACGCCCATCCGGTCGGCGACAACAGATCACCCAGCGTCGCGTCTTTCTGGATGAGGTGCCAGAAATGGCCGCCGGTTTTGCCCATGCCGGTCGCATCGTCCCGGAAGGTCGACGTCAATCCGATCACCGTCTGCCACAACACCTCCGCATCGGCCACGGTTCGCGTGTTCGATGTGACGCCGCCGCCTCCGACCTGATCGTTCACGACCTGCGCCGCATGGATCGCGATGTCATGGGTCGCCTGCAACGTCCCGCCGTTGTTCAACAGGCTTCCGCTAAGGTTGAAGCTGAGATTGCCGAGCGCCTGCGTGAGCGCGCCTTGGTTGTCGTAACTCCCTCCATTGACGTTGACGTTGTTCGACGCCTCGACCGTCCCGCGATTCGTCACGCTGCCCGACAAGTTCAGGTCGTGATCCGCGTGCAGCACCGCGCCTGCCGCATTGCTGATGGCCCCCGACAGTGCCACGTCGGTGCCGCCGATGATCTTGCCGCTGTTGTTCAGCGCGCCGTTGCTCGCGATCGTCAGCATCCCGCTGCTCGTCAGCGTGCCGGCGTTCGAAAAGCTCTGCAGCGCATTGATCGTTGTGCCGTTCGCCACGACGTTCCAGTCGCCACCGAGCGACAACGACTGAACCGTCATGCCGAGCGTGCCACCCGCGCTGATCGTGCCGCCGCCCGCGCCCGAGGCGTCAAACGCCGTGTTCGACAGATTGAGCGTCGCGTTGCGCTGCGCGAGCAGGCGGCCTCCTGTGTTGTCGAACGCCCCTGCTCCCCCTGTCACCGTCAGCGACACGTCGCCCGTGGTCGGCCCGCTCGTCTTCGGATCGCCCGCGAACAGCAACCCGTTGCTGTTGTCGAGCTGCCCCGCCGTCACGTTCACGGCGTGCGTGCCCATCACTGCCCCACCGCTGTTGACAAGCGAGTGCGTCACGTTGACCGTCGTCGTCGGGCCATTGATGAGACCCGCGTTGCGCATGCTCGACGCATTGACGGTCGTGCCGATCGTCGAGGCGAGCGATGCTCCCGCCGCATTGGTGAGCGCGCCGGCATTCACCTCCAGTGCCCCGCCTGCGAGCACCTTGCCGTTGTTTTGCAGCCCATCGCGGCCGCCGAGCGTCACCGCACCCGCCGCGATCGTCGACCCGTTCAGTACGAGTTGGCTCGATGCCTGGGCGCTCAGCCGGCCGCCGGCGATCACCCCTCCCGTACTGACGTTCACCCCCGACAACTGCACATCGCCCGTCACGTTTAGTTGCGCGGCCGACGCGTCAAGCGCACCCTGGCTCGCCGCCACCGTCACGTTCTTCGAGCCGGTCAGCGTGCCGCCCAGCGTCACGCTGCCGCCCGTCAGCGAGGCATTGCCGCCGATCTTGCTGGTGCCCGTCAGCGCCAGCGCCTGCCCCGCGCGTAGCGTCGCGTCGCTGTTGCTCGACACGGAGGACGCGGTCAGGTTGCCGTTCGCCGCCGTCAGCGTCACCGCGCCCACACTGCCGATGCCGCTCGCGGTCAAGTTCTGCGCCGCCTGCACGGTCAATGCACCGCCCGTCATCGCGGCACCGTTCAGCGTCACGCTACCGCGCGTCGCGGTCAGCGCGCCGTCGCCGGAAACCGTCACGGCACCGAGCGACAGGTCTCCCCCCGCGTGCGCCGTCAGCGCACCCGCGCCCTGAATCGCGCCAAGCGCAAGGTTTTGTGCGGCGCTCGCCGTCATGTCCTTCGCATAGCTGAGCGCAGCCCCACCAGTCAGATTGCCACCCGCGACGAGCGTCCCGCTGCCCAACCCGAATAACGTGCCTGCGAGCCGCATGTCACCACCGGCATTGAGCGACGTGTCGCCGTTCACCAGCGCGTCGTTCAACGACATCGCGCCGCCCGACACCGCGCTCAGACCGCTCGCCGTCGTGATCGACCCGGCCGCGTTCAGCGCGCCGGTCGTCGCCGTCAACACCGTCTTGCCGTTGGCTGTCAGCGGGCCGCCAAGCGTCAGATTCCGCTGCGCAGTAAGCGTCGCGGCATCCAGGCTCGTCACTGCACCGTTCAGCGCGGCATCACGCGCCGCGCTCACCTGCATCGCCTTGCCCGACGACGTTGTGCCGCCCACTGTCACGTCGCCCGCACCGTTGCCGCCCTTTGCCTGGAGCGTCAGCGCATCATTCGTTTTCACCGAGCCGAGCGTCAGATCGGCGCCGGCGAGCGCGTCGAGCGCGCCATTGGCGTTGAGCGCGCCCGTCACGGCAATCGTGCCCCCGGAGCGCAGCTTCGCCGTTTGTCCGAATGCGGCCGAACCGGCCGTCAGATTGCCGCCCGCCGTCAGCTCACCCGCACCCTGCGCGCCGATCCCGCCCGCGAGCGTCATGTCCTTCCCGGCGCCCAGCGCCGCATTGCCGCCGGCCGTCGTCAGCCCCGAGAAGGCCAGCGAGTCGCCGGCCGATGCCGTCAGATTGCCCTTGGTCGTGACGTTGGCTGCGCTCGCTCGGCCAGCCTGCGCGGTCAGCATCAGGTCGCCGGTTGCCGCGATGTCGCCCGCGACGCGCGCATCGCGTTGCGCGGTGAGCGTCGCCGCTGCACCACTATCGATTGCCCCACCGGCGACGATGTCGCGTGTCGCCTTCAGCACGGCCGCGCCCAACGCGGCCGCGTTGCCGCCGAGCGTCAGATCGCCTTGGCCGGCATTGCCGCCCGCCGTCATCACCAGCGTGCCTGCCGTGGCCTGCACGCTGCCGAGGCCCGCGTTGTTGCCGCCCGTCACCTGCACGGAGGCCGCTTGCAACGCCCCAGTCAACGCGACGTCATGCGACGCCGTAAGCGTTGCGCGCTTGCCGAATGCCGCCGAGCCCGCGCCGGTCATGTCGGTCGCCGTCAGCGTGCCGTTGCTTTGCGCGGCAAGCGCACCGCTCAGCGCGAGCGTGCTGCCCGCGTTCAAGACCGCATCGGTCGACGCCGCCACTTGGCCGCCCAGGCCGAGATCCCGTCCGGCGCGCGCCAGCAAGGCCCCGCCCGTTGTCACCGCACCGCCCGTCGTCACGTCGCCGGTCACGGCCGTCAGCGTCAGATCGCCCGCCGCCGTCGTGCCCTGCACCGCTGCGTTGCGTTGTGCGCTCAGCGTGACCGTCGCGCCACTGTTCAACGTGCCGCTGCTCGTTGCATCGCGTGCGCCCGTCATGGTGATGGCGCCGACGGCGGCCACCGCCCCCGTCAGGCGCGCATCGCCCTGGCCACCATGGCCCTGCGCCTCGACGGCGATCGTGGTCATCGACTGCGCGTTGTTCAACGCCGCGTCGTTGCCACCCGTTGCCTGAATCTGGTTCGCTTGCAGACTGCCCGTCAGCGCGATATCGCCCCCCGAGCTCAACACCGCGCGCTGCTTGAACGCCTGCGTACCTGCGCCATTGATGCCGCCAGCCGCGCTCATGAAGCCATTGGCTTCACCGACAAGCGTGCCGGCCAGCGTCAAATTGCGTCCCGCCGTCAGCGTGGCGTCACCCACTGCGCTCGTCGATGCGCCAAGACCAAGGTCGAGCCCGCTCTTCCCGATGAGCAAGCCACCGCTGTTGATCCCCCCTGTGGCGGTGAGATTGCCGCTCGCCGCGTTCAGTGCCATGTCGCCGAGCGATTCCAGCGCGCCGCCGACCGCGATGTTGCGCGCCCCCGTCACCGTCACGGCCGCGCCTCCCGCGACCTTGCCGGCGATCGACACATCCTCGGCCGCCTGCAGGCTAACCGCGCCGGGCGCGCCGAGCGTGCCCGTCACGGTCAAGTCCCCCTGCCCCGCCTGCCCCTTCGCGCGCAACGTCGCCGTCGATGCCGACTCGACGTCGTGGACACTCGCGTTATGCGCCGCCGTCAACTGCACGCTCGCGGCCTGCAGCAGTCCGCTCAACGCCGTATCCCGCCCCGACGACGACGTCAGGTTCCCCGTGAACGCCGCAGCCCCTGCTCCGCTCAGGTCGCGACCGGCTATCAGGCTGCCGTTGCTCTTGCCATTCACGTTGCCGGAAAGCGAGAGATCCCGCCCGCTCGACAACGCCGTGTCGCCGGAGGCCGTCACCAGGCCGCCCAGCGCGAGATCCTGGCCCGCGTTCGCGATGATCCGGCCGCCGCTGCCAAGCGCGCTCGTCGCCGTCGTCGCGATGTCGCCGTTCGTCGCACCGAGCGTCATATCGCTCGCCGCGTGTGCCGTGCCGCTCACGACAACGTTGCGCGCGCCAGTCAGCGCCACGCTCGCGCCGCCCTCCAACCCGCCTTTCACCGCGGCGTCGCGCGCGGCCTGCAGCGTGACCATGCCGGCCGCGTTGACGGTACCTGTCAAGGTGGCATCGCCCCCACCCGCGTTGCCGCTCGCCTGCGCGGCCAGCATGCCGGACGTCTGCACGTTGTTCAGCGTCAGGTCGTTGCCGGCGGTGGCTTTTAGCGTGCTCGCCTGAATCGAGCCGGTCTGGTCGATACTGCCGGTAGCACTCAGCACGGCCGCCTGGCCGAATGCCGCGTTACCTGCCCCGCCGATGTCGCCGCCGGCCGTCAGCGCGGCGCTGCCCCCACCGATCAACGTGCCCGCGATCGTGAGGTTTCGGCCCGACTGCAGCGTCGTATCTTTCGTCACCGCCGTCAGGCCGCCGAGATTCAGGTTCTCGCCCGCCACCGCATTCAAGCCGCTCATCGCGAGCGTCGTGCCCGTCGAGTCGATCGAACCCGCGACAGTGGACAACGCAAGATCGCCAGATGCTTGCAACGTCCCGGTCAGTCCGATGTTGCGCTTCGCGCTGACGCCAACCGTGCTGCCGCCCGCGAGCGAACCGGCCAGCGTCACGTCACGCTGCGCCGCCAACGATGCCGCGCCTGTTGCGCTCGCGACACCGTTGATGGTCAGATCGCCACCGCCATTGCCGCCGTTCGCCCGGATCGTCAGCGTCGACCCCGATTTCACGTTGTTCAACGAAACGTCGTTGCCACTCGTCAACTGAATCGAGTTCGCCTGCAACAGCCCCGTGAGATGCGTGTCGCCGGCGGCGTTGAATGTCGCGCTCTGCCCGAACGCGCTCGCCCCTTCGCCGGTGATGGCGCCACCGGCCTTCAGCGTACCGTTGCCCTTGCCGACGAGTGCGCCAGCCAGCGTAATGTCCTGTCCGGCCGTGAGCGTCGTGTCGCCCTGCGCCGTCATCGTCCGCGCACCCAGGCTGATCGAGTGTGCCGCGCTCGCGTGCAGGTTGCCGCCGCTGTTCACATCGCCGGTCGTCGTCAGACTCCCGATCCGGTTCGTCAGCGTCAGGTCGCCGATCGAGCGCGCCGCGCCGCTCACGGTGGTATCGCGCTGCGCGTCGATGCCGAGCGGGCCTCCAGTCAACAAAATGCCTGCGACCTGCACGTCACGCGCAGCCTTGAGCGTGGTCGCGCCCAGTGCAGCCACGCCGCCCAGCACAGCGATGTCCGTGCCGTTCGATTGCACGGCCAGCGTCGAATTGGCCTGCACGCTATTCAGTGCGACGCCGTTGCCGCCGGTAATCCGTATCGCGTTGCCCTGTAGCGAGCCGCTCAGATTGGCGTCGCCGCCGGCCGTGACCGAAACGTCCTGCGCAAAACGGTTCGCACCGCTCGCGACGATGTCGCCGCCAGCCTTCAACGCCGCAGCACCCTTGCCCGACAGCAGGCCTCCAAGCGTCATGCCCTTGCCAGCTGTGAGTGTCGTATCGCCGACCGTTCTCGTCTCGCCGGTCAGGCCGATGGTTTTGCCGGCGGCAATCGCCAACGCCGCACCGCTATCGATTTCGCCCGCCGAAGTGGCATCGCCACCCGTCGCCGCGAGCGTCATGCCGCCGACCGATTGCACGCTGCCGTTGGCGGCGATCGCGACGTCGCGCTGCGCGTTCAGCGTCAACGCGGCCCCCCCGGCGAGCGCGCGGTTGACAAGCACGTCGCGTGCGGCCTGCGCCGTCATCGCACCGACCGAGGCGACGCCGCCGTTCAGCACGACGTCGCCCGCACCGGCCAAGCCGTTTGCCTCGATCGCCAGCGTGTCGCCCGCTTGCACGTTGTTGAGGGCGACGTTGTTCGCGCCCGTGACGGTCAAGCCGTTTGCAAGCAACGAACCCGTCAGCGCGACATCATGGCCGGCCGCAAGCGCCGCGCGCTGCCCGAATGCCAGTCCGCCCGCCCCACTCAAATCACCTCCGGCCTTCACCGTGCCGTTCGACTGGCCGATGAAAACGCCCGCGATGCTCACGTGCCGTCCCGCGGTAAGCGATGCGTCAGCGCCCGAGAGCGCGCCACCGTCGATCGCGATGTCGCGCTGTGCGTTGGCCGTCAGCGTACCGCCCACCTCCAGCGAGCCGTCAAGCCGGACGTCCTGCGCCGCCGTCAGCATCGCGTTCTTATGCGCGACGGTCTGCGCGGCCAGGTCGATCGTTTGGCCCGATGCTACTGCGAGGGTACCGCCGCTCGAAACATTCGCGTTCGCCGTCACGTTGCCGGCAATCGCCGTCAACGTCGTATCGCCGACCGCGTCGAGCGCGGCGCCAACCGTCACATCGCGCTGGCCCGTCAGTACGGCGGTGCCGCCCCCTGCCACTTGGCCCGCCACGTTCACGTCGCGCGCCGCTTGGACGGTGAGCGTACCGAGCGACAGGGTCGGACCGTTGAGCGTCGCGTCACCGGACTGAGCCTTCAGCGACAATGCCGCCTTCGTCTCGATCGCCCCGGTCACGATGCTGCCCGCCGTCACCTTGACGTCGTTGTTCGCCTGGGCGCTCGCGAGGGACGCGCTGCCGCCGGCCGTGACCGTCAGTGTTTGCCCCGACAGAATCGTGCCGCTCGACGTGACGTCGCCGTTCGCGTTGATCGCGTAGCCACCGATGCCTACATTCGCGCCCGTGAGCGTGACGTTGCCGCTCGTTTGCACGCTCGCCTGACGCTGAGCGGCGCTGCCGGCCAGCGTCACATCGCCGTTGGCCGAGAGCGTCAGATCGCTCGCGTATGCCGCGAGTTGGGCATCAGTGCGTACGCCCATGCCGGCTGCGGTGCCGATCACTTGAATCTGGCCGGCCGTCATCGCGCCAAAGGCCGTCGCGTCGATCGCGAAACCATGGTTCGCGATCACGCTGGCGCCATTTGCCGCGTTGATCGCCGCGGCCGTGTTCACCGCGCCATTGGACGCAGTCGTGTAGGTCGTACCTGTATCTGCAATGGCCATCGGCGACACAAACTGCCGCCCTGCGATCGCATTGATACGATTACCGGCGTAGAGCGGCGCATTCACGCCGATCGTCTCGCCGATGAGGTCGATCGTGCCAACGGTGCCCTCGATGCCGGACCCCGGCCCGTTCACGCCGGCATTGCCCTCGATCTGGATATGCCCGCCCGTGACGTTGTAGCCGAGCGTCTGCCCGCGCGTGAAGTCGGTCGGCGTGCCACCCACGCTGCTCAAAAATTGCGGCGTGCCTGTCGTGAGCGTCACGCCGATCGTGTTCGTGAAACCCGTCCCTTGCGTCGCAATACCGTTCGGGTTCGCGATGATGACGTTGGCGGGCGCGCCGAACACTTCGAGCGGCCCGTTCAAGAGACTCGCGAACGCGGTGCCCGTCGAGGTGACCTGGTTGACGATCACGCTCGCCGTGCGTCCGTTCAGCTTCGGATTCGCGGCAACATTGCCGCCCGTCAGCGACGTCCCCGACATCAAGCTGTTGTTGAGGATCAGCCCGACCGGATCAATGTTGAAGCTTTGATACTGGTTCAGCGAGATACCGGCTGAATTCGGTGCAGTGATGTTGACGACGGGCACGCCACCGCCAGCGCCTGTCGATTGTGTGAGTGTCGGTTGGAACGAAATCGGCGCACGCGGATCGACGATCGGCGCCGCCTCCGCCACCTGCATCGCCAAGCGAATGGCGAACGAGACACGCAAGGTAGCGAGATCCTGCACGACGCGCCAAGCTTCGTCGTCCAGACGCTTGCTGCCAGCGGCCACGACACCAGCAGCGGCCCGTCCCTGCTCGACCGTCACAGTGATGGGACCGACGAAGAGCGTGGCGGCCACGACGGCACTTACCGCACGCTGCCACCAACGATAGGCACGCGGCACAGGCGTCATCGCAGCGTCAAGATGCAATTGCTCACGCGCCACGTCTGCTTGCGCGAGCCGCTGCCAATCACCCCGTCGTGTGGTCTTCTTCATCACTTGGTCTTTCTTCTTGTTCGTTTTGTGTGCTGCTTACGCGAGGTCTCGTCCTCTCGTACGACGAGCCGCCACCCTCTCCGGCGGCGGCTTCTTTGCTTGCTTCGGCTTCGTTACTGCTGGATGTGCGCGTTCTTGACGAGATCGATCACGACCTCGGCAGTCGCCTTCTCGACAGCGACTTGCTCGAGCTGCTTGCGCAGCATGTCCTTCGATTGATCGAACGGAGGAATCTGCGTCGGACGTTCCTGATCGACGCGGACGATCCAGAACGCGTCACCCACTTGCACCGGCGTGCTCGACACGGCACCCTGCGGCAGTTTCACGAGCGCCTCGGCGAGCGGTTGCGGCCAGTTCTGCGTGTTGCCCGCCGTGATCGGCGTCTTGAACGAAATCCAGTTCAACGCACCGCCCTGGGCAGCATTCGGCCCTTGGCTGTATTGCTTCGCGAGCTGCGCAAAGTCGGTGCCCTTCTTCAGTTCGGCGAGAACCTTATTCGCCGTGTCGGCATCCTTCACTGCGATCACACTCGACTTGTATTCGTTCTGGCCAAGCGTGGCGACGACGGCGTCGTACTTCGCCTTCACGTCGGCATCGGTGACGGGCGCGGGCTTCACCTGATCACGCAGATAGGCCTGCGTCATCGCGAGCGCCTTCGCTTGCTCGACGATGGCGATCACCTGCGGACGCGTGTCGTAGTGCGCCTTCAACGCGGCCTGCCGGAACAACTCGCGTGCGATCAGCTGATTCTTGACGCCAGCACGCGACGTGGGCGTATCAGGCACGTTCGAGGCACGCAGTGCCTCTTCGAGCTGATCTTGCGTAATGAGCACGTCGTTCACGCGCGCAACAGCATTCGCGGGCAACGGACCCGAGGCCGCTTGAGATTGCGTGGCAGCACTCTCGTCATGCGACTTCGCTTGCGCCTTTTTAGCTGCATGCGCGGCAGGCATCGTCGACATGAGCAGTGCCGCAGCGAGCGCGAAATGGGCGATGCCAGCAGCGCCGAGCATCGAAGTGAGCCGAGACGGCGTCGTGTTTCGAGTAGTCATCTGTTTTCCTTTATTCGGACCAGTTAAGCGTGGCGAGCAACAAGGTCGCCTTCTTGCCGAGCGCAGCCGGCTGGATCAACGATTGCCCGAGCAGCACTTCACCCGAGATCGTTTGCTTCTTGATATGCCATTGCAGGCGAGCGCCGATGCCCGCACCGGCCAGTGTCGGCCAGCCGCCCTGCGCGACGAGATGGGCCTTGCCGCCATCGACGAACACGTAAGGCTCGATGCGCGCGTCATGCCATGCCGGCGCGTTTTGCCAAGCCGCCTCGTTGCGCACATAAAAGCCGCTATCGCCGCTGATGCCGCCTTCGGTGAAGCCGCGCACGGAGTCCATGCCGCCGAGAAAAAACTGTTCGTTGCCGAAGAGCGCAACACTGCTGTATTGCGCACGCAGCGTGCCGCGATAGGTCCAGGCCGTGGGCCCGAGCGTGCCGAGCGCGAACTGCAGCGTGCCGGTGGCGTCGTACTTCGTGAATTGCCCGTGCGCGTCTGCGCCGGCGATATCGGTGCCGTCGTGCGTCGCGCCAAGCCACGTGAGCCCGCGCGACACGCCGACATCCCAAGTCGCCGCCGCGCCTTGCTCATGCACGGCGAAGCGACGCAGACCATTGAGCCCCACGCGCAGCACCGTCAAGTTTTGCGGATCGAGAAAGAAGCCGTTGATGCTGCGTTCGACGCGCAGCTTGTTCAGCGTCACGTCAGCAGCAAGACTGCCCGCGCTCGAACGCATGAGCACGTCGTTCCAGCCAAGCATCTGGCTGAACGTGCGGCCTTCGAGCAGCGCCGTATCACCGATGGCTTGCTGATACTCCGACACGGACGTCGTGTAGCTGAACGTCTGATACCCAAAGGGCACGGCCGCGGAGAACACGAGCGCGTTCGTGTCATCGGTGCCGATGTAGGACAGCGACATCGATTCCTGCAAGCCGATCAGATTGTCGGCCTCGGCACTCGCCCGATAGCGAAGCGTGCCCGTCTGCGAACTGCCGTAGTTGTCGATGCCAAAGTCGTAATAGAAGCGGTCGCCGTAATGGTTGGTGAGCGCGACGATCGAATCGCCGGGCACCTGCCCGGGCAGGATCTGGATTTCGGCTTGGTTGCGACGCAGCCGATTGAGCTGGTCGACGCCTTGTTCGAGATCAGGCAGGCGCAACACGTCGCCGCGCTTGTCGCCGAAAGCCCAGGCCGTGCCCGCATCAGTGACGAGGCCACCGCCATGCGTCTTCCAGAACTCCCACCACTTCTCGTTGGGATCACGCGGGGAGAGCGACACGCCGTTGAGCGTAAACGCCGCGACACGGCCCGCCACGATGTTGATCTTGAGCGTGCCGGACGCGAGATTCTGCGCGCCGAGATAGGCGCGCGTCGTGATGTAACCCTGCGCGATGAACGCCTCGGTCAAACGACGGAGCAACAAGTTGATGCGGTTACGGCCGAGCTGCTTGCCGATGAAGGGCTGCGCAACGGCATCGAGCTCGCGTGCCGCGAGAACCTTGTCGCCGAGAAATTCGATGTGCTCGATCTTGAAGGTTGGCTCGACGTCGGGCAGCGTCTCCACGTCCGCACCGGCCGGCAGGTTCGGCAAGGCGGGCATCTCGGGCGCGGCGATCTGCGCGGGTGCCTGCTGCACCTGCTGCTCGCGTTGCCGATCACGCTGCTCCCGCAACAAACGTTGCGCCGGATCTTGCTCGGGCCGCACGGGCGCCAGCGAGGACAGCGCGGCGCTGCCAGCCGTTTGCGCGAGCGCGTGTGTCGCCAACGTGCCGGCCACCATGCCGGCGCCGCACACGGCGAGGCGCGAGAGGCGATGCTGCATAGTCCGCTTCATAGACCGACTCACAGCCCGAACCATGAAACGAGCCCGATGTGATTGTGCGTGCCGACCGTCACCGGCTGCGTGTAACGCGGGCGAATCGTGATGAGGCCCTTCGCGGCGTTCACGCCGCCCGGCGCGCTGATCACGCCGCCGTCGATGTCGCCCTCGCCCGTCAGATGCACCTGCCCTGAGCCGGCCGAAAAGATGCCACCGGTATCGGCCGCATAAATCGCTGCCCACGTACTGCCGAACCAGGCTTTTAGATCGTTCGCGCGGTTGAACGCGTTGTAGCCGGTCACCGCTTGCGCCAGTGTCTTCGGCGCATCGAGCGTGAGCGTGCCGGCCGTGGCGAGCACGACACCGCCCGTGTTCGTGATTTGCGTCCCGGCTTTGAGCGCGATGTCTTGCTTGGCCTCGATCACACCGCCAAACGACTGCACGTTGCTCGACGCGCTCGAATGGCAAAGGATGAAGCAGGACTGGTGATAGCTCGCTTCCCCCGTGAACGTGGCTTGTGTCGTCAGCAACTGATTGGCGGTGATCGAAATCGAGCCGCCATTCGAGAGAATCGAACCGCCTGCGTTCGAGACGTTGTTCGCATGGATCGTCACATCGCCCGTGTCACCGCCCGCGCTGATGTAGGCGAGCTTGGACGGATCGACGAGTTGGCCGTAGTCGACCGAGAAGCCATTCGAGTGATGCGAGAGGAAGAGGATATGGCGGCCGTGATTCGAATAGTACGAGACAGTACCGCCGTTGGCGCCAGCCGTATGGTCGGAGAGATTGACGAGGTCGCCGCTCGTGACGATCGAGACGTTCTTGTTCGAGAGGATGCGCGAGTTCTCGTTGGTCAGATTGCCGCCTGCCGTCACGGAAACGTCGTCGTTCATGCCGAACAGCACACCGAGCTGCGTGCTCGGCAGGGACTGATTCGCGATGTTGCCCGTTGCATTGAGCGTGACGGCGCCGAGCGAATCCGTGTCGCCCGTGGTCCTGGCCTGCCCTTGCACGAGCGAGCCGACGTTCGTGATGTCGCCCGTGCTCTTGAGCACGATGCCAGCCGTGGACGAAGCCACGGTCGAACCCAGGCCTCGGACGCCCGTCTGCAGGGTCAAACCGTTGCTGATCAATTTGACACTGCCACCGGCCATGAGGCCGCTACCGCTGAAGGTGATGGCATCCTGCGCCTGCAGACTCGCATTGCCTGCGACGGAGATCGTGCTGTCGGCAAACTGCACGCTGCCGTTCGACGCGAGCGTGAAATCGCCGAGCGAGGCATTCATCGCGCCGGCGCTGCGCACACCGGGGCCACGATCGGTGACGATCAACTGAATGCGACCGCTCGTGAGGCTCCCCGCCGCGCTGATATCGACCGCGAATGAACTCGCCGTCGCGGGTGCTGCATTCGTCTGGACATTCAGCCAGTCGTTGGCGTTGTCCCCAGGTGAAACGCCGGTGTTCAGCGTGGTCTGGCTCGTTCCCGCGACCGTCCGTACATAGGCAGTGGGGGACGTGAAGCCGTTGTTCACCGCCCCGTTGATCAGAACGTTCTTCGCGATCAGATCGAGCCCGATCAGTGCGCTCGCAAGCCCCTGCGGGCCGACGACGATCGTGCCGCCGGTCGTGCCCAGCGCGATGTTGCGCTGAATGATACCGGGAGCGATTTGTAGATCGTTGAAGCTGACTTGCCCTGTCGTCAACGCGACACGGCCGGTATTGAAGAACGAGCCGCCGTTGACGGTAATGCCGTTCGGATTGGCTAGCACGACGTTTGCACGCGGCCCACTCACCGCGATCTCGCCTTCGATGAGGCTCGGGTTCGTGCTCGTGACCTGATTGACGATCGTGCGCGCGTTGATGCCGACGTTATTGAGCGTCGCACCGCTCGAGCCGACGTTGAACGAACTGTAGGTGTTCTGCGATACGCCACCGTAAGCCGGTGCGATGCTGACCACCTGTCGGCCGTTGGCCCCGATCGATACGGTTGTAGCTGTACCGCCATCGGGAACGATCCCGGCAGCAGCGGCCCAAGTGGGGCATACAGCAGACAAAAAGAAAAAAGCTCCCGCCGTGCGCAGGCCCTCAAGGCTTGCGCACCGGGTCCCGATCCGGCTAGTCATCTGTCTTGGTCTTCCGCGCTCAGCAGGCCGCGTGGCTATCGAGGCATCTAGTTATAGGGCAAGTATCAATTCAACCTTGCTTCACCTAGCCGTTTTCGGCAGGACCTCTAAATTCTTTAGGTCTTCGAATAGAATATTTCGTCTATTCATCTTTCATTTTCACTACAATTATTTCCACTACATTTCATTGAACTTCGCTTTATTTCGCAATCCTTTCTATTTCTTTCATATTGCCGACTATGCTGCGCTTCGCCGCCAACCTGACGATGATGTACCAGGAGCATGCGTTCCTCGATCGCTTTGCCGCGGCTGCGCGAGACGGCTTTACAGCAGTCGAATACCTGTTTCCGTATGCGTTCGAGGCAACCGACATCGCAGCGCGTTTGAACGAACACGGCTTGACGCAGGTACTGTTCAACGCGCCGCCGGGTGATTGGAATGCGGGCGAGCGTGGCTTGGCCTCGCTGCCTGGACGGGAAGATGACTTTCGACGCAGCCTCGAGCACGCGTTCGACTATGCACAGGTGCTCGGCAATGGCCTGCTGCACGTGATGGCGGGCGTCGTCGATACGCCCAGCAGTAGCGCCATCGACGAACACGAAGCCCGCGCTCGCCAGCGCGACGTGTACGTCCGGAATCTCGACTACGCAGCGCAAGCCGCGCGCTCGCTTGGCCTAACGATGCTGATCGAGCCCATCAACACGCGCGACATGCCTGGCTACCTGTTGAACAGGCAAGACGACGCGCAAGCGATCTGCGACGAAATCGGCGCGCCGAACCTGAAGGTGCAATTCGACTGCTATCACTGCCAGGTCGTCGAGGGCGACGTCGCTACGAAATTGAAGCGCGACATCGCACGCATTGGCCACATCCAGATCGCTGGCGTACCCGAGCGGCACGAGCCCGATGTCGGCGAACTCCACTATCCCTATCTGTTCGCGCTGATCGATTCGCTCGGCTACGAAGGCTGGATCGGCTGCGAATACCGGCCGCGGGCCGGCACGTCGGCGGGCCTCGGTTGGGCGAGGCCCTACCTCGACAAACGTTAAGTACCTGAACACGATGGCAGCACGGCCTGCACCGGATGCACACCCCTGCGTAGGCCGTTTTCGTTCTGTGACACAATGACCGCGTCTTGCCACCTGCCAATACGCGATCCACTATGTCCGACACGCTGCACCAGCATGCAGCGGCAGACCATGTCATGCGCAACTGGAGCTTCGGCGATTCAGCACCGATACGAATCGGTTCCGATGCGCATAAGCAGATGTTCTGCCGAATGCTGCTCGAAACGCATAACCCGTACAAGCCGGCCATCATCGACTGGCCCAAGCTCGAACCCGACGCGCTGGCGCGCCTGACCGCGCTACCGATCTGGGACATCGCGGTACAGACCGAAGGCCGCGCCTCGATCCGCGTTGCGACGTTCGCGGCGAAGCATCACGATCCGCTGCTGCACGAAGCACTCGAACTCGATGGTGGCGAAGAAGCGCGCCACAAGGTCGTACTGTCGAAGCTCGTGGAAGCCTACGGCATCACGCTCGCCCCAGAGCCGGCCTATTCCGCGCCGCATGACCCCGAATGGGCCTGGATGGTGACGGGATTCAGCGAATGCATCGACAGCTTTTTCGCGTTCGGCCTGTTTAGCTCGGCGCAGCGCTCGGGCTTCTTTCCCGAGGCACTCGTCGAGACGTTCGAGCCTGTCATTCAGGAAGAAGCGCGCCACATCCTGTTCTTCGCTAATTGGTTCGCGTGGCATCGACGCAACCTGCCCTGGTGGCGACGCCCGTGGTTCCACGCGCGTGCGGCAGCGGTCTGGATGGTGCTGATCTGGGAGCGCATCGCCCTCGCCAAAGGCATCGATACCGACGGCGTCGCGCGCGACGCGAACTTTCCGGTGACGGGCACGGCCAGCGTCGGCGACGATATCAGCCCGCGTAGGTTGATCGAGCTATGTCTGACCGAAAACGATCGGCGCATGAGCGGATACGATGCGCGTCTCGTTCGTCCGACATTCGTACCGCGGCTCGCGCGCTTCGCGCTGCGTTTCATCAGGAAGTGACATGCGGTCGATTTGCTCCACCATGCGCACCTATGCTGCCGGTTTCCTGTTCGGCGCTGTCGGGTTGGCGGCCGGCTGCGCGGCACTAGCGGCAGCCGATCCGAACGCGCTCTGGCAGATCGTCAGCATCGACTGCGTGCCCGCCGCACGCACGACCGGCAAGACCGGCATCTGCACGAGCGTCGATCTGGCTGGACATTACGCCATCCTCAAGGACAGAAGCGGCGCTTCGCAACATTTGTTGATTCCGACCGACCGCATCTCGGGTATCGAAAGTCCGCGCCTGCTCGCGCCTGACGCTCCAAACTATTGGGCCGATGCGTGGGACGCGCGCAGTTTCGTCGAGGCATCGTTGAAGACGGCGAGGCGCGAGACCGTTACCGACGATCGTCTTGGCATCGAAATCAATTCGGCGTTTCGGCGCTCGCAGGAGCAGTTGCATATTCACATCGACTGCATGCGATCCGATGTGACCGATGCACTCGCGCGCCATCGTGAGGACGCGCTCAATACGTGGACGTGGGACACGATCGGCAATGTGCGCTATCGCATCATGCGCGTACCTGGGCCGACGCTGGATGTCGATCCGTTTCGGGTGGTCGCGCGCGACAATCCGGGCCCCGACGCGATGGCCGGGCAAACGATTCTAGTGACGGGTGCCGGCGAATCGGCGCAAAGCGCCGGATGGTTCATCGTCAACAGCAGCCTCGATGTCACCGGCGGCACCGGCTCGGCTGAAGGGCTGCTTGATCATCAGTGCGCGGTGGCCGCGAAAGACTGATCTGGGGAAGGCTCCGCTGTCCGTCGTTTTCGCACCCGGACTGTCGGCGTCTTTTGACCTCCGACCGAGCGGCAAACCGCGAGGTACGGGCGCCAAGCGCCCGCCCCCGTCTCTCTCCTCCTACGACTGCGTCTCCATCACCAGCAACTGCGCACCATCAGCAACCTGATCGCCAACCGCATAGAGCACCTCGGCCACCTTGCCCGCAGCGGGCGCACCGATCGTGTGCTCCATCTTCATCGCTTCCATCACGATCAGCGGCGTACCCTTTTCAACGACGGTGCCCGGCTCCACCAGCACTGCGATGACCTTGCCCGGCATCGGCGCCGTCAGGCGACCTTCGCCATGCTCGGCATCGGCCGCATGAGCCAGCAGGTTCTGCCATTCGAACGCAAGCGACGTCCCTTGATAGAACACATGGAACACATCGCCGTCGACGAACACACGCCCAGTAATACGCGCGTTCCCCAAGCTGATGCCGAACGTATGCGGCGCATCACCGCGCCACCAGTCGAACCCTTCGCTCGCGCCCATGAGCTCGAGCGTACGCTTACCATCCTCGCGCGCATAAACGACCTTGCATGCCGCGTCGTTGTCGATCTCACGCCATTCGACAGTCTGCCGATAGCCGCCGTTCAGACGCCAATGCGCCAGCGCATCCCACGGTGACGCCCCGTGTGCCGTCCCCCCCTCACGCGTGAGCAAGGCCGCGCACGCAAGCGCCAGCATTTCCTTGACCGGTTTGTCAGCAGGCGCGAACAGCGACGCATGATGCCGCTCGATGAGCCCCGTATCGAGATCAGCCGAAGCGAACGGCTCGCTCGCGACGAGGCGCTGCAGGAATTCGACGTTGGTCTGTGGCCCCACCGCTTCGCACGCATGCAGCGCTTGGCTCATGCGCTTGAGCGCTTCGTTGCGATCGGCACCGTGCACGATCAGCTTCGCGATCATCGGGTCGTAGAACGGCGTGATCGTGTCGCCTTCGCGCACGCCGCTGTCGATACGCACCGGCGCACGCGACGACGCACCAATCGTGAATTCGACACCACCCGGCATACGCAGATATTTGAGCGTCCCCGTCGACGGCAGGAAGCCACGCGAGGGGTTCTCCGCGTAGATACGCGCTTCGATTGCATGACCGTCGATGCGCAATTCGTCCTGACGCAGCGGCAACGGTTCGCCCGCGGCCACGCGCAATTGCCATTCGACGAGGTCTTGCCCCGTGACCATCTCCGTCACCGGGTGCTCGACCTGCAAGCGCGTATTCATTTCCATGAAGTAGAACGCGTTGCCCGTCATGATGAATTCGACGGTACCGGCGCCGACGTACGACACGGCCCGCGCCGCGGCCACCGCTGACTCGCCCATCGCACGACGCACTTCATCGGCCAGCCCAGGTGCCGGCGCTTCCTCGAGCACCTTCTGGTGACGACGCTGCACCGAGCAGTCGCGATCGAACAGATAGACGCCATTGCCGTGCTTGTCGGCGAACACCTGCACTTCGACGTGACGCGGACGCGTCAGATACTTTTCGATCAGCACGCGATCGTTGCCGAAGCTGCTGGCCGCTTCGCGCTTGCACGAGGCCAGCGCAGCCGCAAAGTCCTCGCGCTTGTCGACCACCCGCATGCCCTTGCCGCCACCGCCCGCGCTCGCCTTCAGCAGCACGGGATAGCCGATCTCGTCGGCTTCACGCTGGAGCAGTTCGGCATCCTGGTCGTCGCCGTGATAGCCGGGCACGAGCGGCACCGCTGCCGAATGCATGAGCGCTTTGGCTGCGGCTTTCGATCCCATTGCCGCAATCGCTTCGACGGGCGGACCGATGAAGACGAGGCCGGCCGCTTCGCACGCGTGCGCGAAATCTTCGTTCTCCGACAGAAAGCCGTAGCCAGGGTGGATGGCCTGCGCACCCGTGCGTTGTGCGGCCTCGATGATGCGCTCGATGCGCAGGTAGCTGTCCGCGGTCGCAGACCCGCCGATGTGCACGGCTTCGTCACAGGCCGCTACATGCTTGGCATTGGCATCGGCGTCCGAGTAGACGGCTACCGTGGCAACACCGAGCCGCTTGCAAGTCGCGGCGACACGGCAAGCGATCTCGCCGCGGTTCGCAATCAGAATCTTGTTGAACATGAAAGATCTCGCAGTGAGCAAGCGGGATGATCAGTCGCGCCAGGACGGCGCGCGCTTCTCGAGAAACGAAGTCACGCCTTCGCGTCCTTCGGCGCTCGCGCGAATGCGGGCGATGCGTTGTGCCGTGTCCTCGATCAGTGCTTCGTCGAGCGCACGACCCGCGACGTCCTGTACGAGTTGCTTCGATGCGCGCACGGCCTGCGGGCCGTTCGCGCACAGCGTCGCGGCGAGCTTTTGCACGGTCGCGTCGAGTGCATCGGCACCGACCATTTCGTGCACGAGCCCGAGACGCGCAGCGGTTGCGCAATCGAACTGTTCGGCGGTGGTGAAGTACCGCCGCGACGCACGCTCGCCGAGCGCACGCACGACGTACGGTGCGATCGTCGCGGCGATGAGGCCGAGCCGCGCTTCGGACAAGCAAAAGCGTGCCGTGTCGACGGAGACGACGATGTCGCTCGCCGCAACCAACCCGACGCCGCCCGCATAGACGTCGCCCGACACGCGCGCGATCACGGGTTTGGACGAGCGGTAGATCGCGGCCAGCATGTTCGCGAGGCGGCGTGCATCGGCGCGATTCTCCTCGTCGGAGAACGTCGCCATCTTCTTCATCCAGTTCAGGTCCGCGCCTGCGCAAAATGCTGCGCCGTTGGCGGCCAGCACGATCGCGCGCACGTCGTCGCGCGCATCGAGCTGCGTGAACGCGTCGGTGAGCTCCGCGATCATCGTTTCGTTGAACGCGTTGCGCACGTCCGGGCGATTGAGCGTCACCGTCGCGACGCGCTCGGCGAACGCGACTTCGAGCATCGTGTATTGCATGGATCGTCTCCTGCCGATATCGCTTCCGATCTGTTCTAGTCCAGGCTTGCGCTTACATGCGGAACACGCCGAAACGCGTGTCCTCGATCGGCGCATTCATCGCTGCCGACAGGCCGAGGCCCAGCACGTCGCGGGTCTGCGCGGGATCGATCACGCCGTCGTCCCACAGCCGCGCGCTCGCGTAGTACGGGTGACCTTGATGTTCATACTGGTCAAGAATCGGCTGCTTGAACGCTTTCTCTTCCTCGGCGCTCCACGTGCCGCCCTTGGCCTCGATGCCGTCGCGCTTGACCGTAGCCAGCACCGATGCAGCCTGCTCGCCGCCCATCACCGAGATACGTGCGTTGGGCCACATCCACATGAAGCGCGGCGAATACGCGCGCCCGCACATGCCGTAGTTGCCGGCACCGAACGAGCCGCCGATGATGACCGTGAACTTCGGCACCTTCGCCGTGGCCACCGCCGTCACCATCTTCGCGCCGTTGCGTGCAATGCCTTCGTTCTCGTACTTGCGGCCCACCATGAAGCCCGTGATGTTCTGGAGGAACACGAGCGGGATCTTGCGTTGGCAGCACAGTTCGATGAAGTGCGCGCCCTTGACGGCCGACTCCGAAAACAGAATGCCGTTGTTCGCGACGATGCCGACCGGGTGCCCCCAAATGTGCGCGAAGCCCGTCACGAGCGTCGTGCCATAGCGTGCCTTGAATTCGTCGAATTCGGAATCGTCGACGAGGCGCGCAATCACTTCGCGCACGTCGAACGGCTTGCGCGTATCGACGGGAATCACGCCATAGATGCTCTGCGCGTCGTAGCGCGGCGGCTTCGCTTCGCGCATCGCCACGGGCACTTGCTTGACACGGTTGAGCTTGCCGACGATGCCGCGCGCCAGCCCCAGCGCATGCGCATCGTTCTGCGCCAGGTGATCGGCCACGCCTGACAGACGCGTGTGCACGTCGCCGCCGCCCAGATCCTCGGCACTGACTTCCTCGCCCGTCGCGGCTTTTACGAGCGGCGGACCGCCGAGGAAAATCGTGCCCTGGTTCTTGACGATGATCGACTCGTCGCTCATCGCGGGCACGTACGCGCCGCCTGCCGTGCACGAACCCATGACGACGGCGATCTGCGCGATGCCGGCTGCCGACAGGTTGGCCTGGTTGTAGAAGATGCGGCCGAAGTGGTCGCGATCGGGGAACACGTCGTCCTGGTTCGGCAGATTGGCGCCGCCCGAGTCGACGAGGTACACGCACGGCAGCCGGTTCTCGGCCGCGATTTCCTGCGCGCGCACGTGCTTCTTGACCGTCACCGGATAGTAAGTGCCACCCTTGACCGTCGCATCGTTACAGACGATCACGCACTCCTGCCCGGCAATGCGGCCGATACCCGTGATGATGCCGGCGCCCGGCGCCGCGTCGTGATACATGCCGTAGGCCGCGAGCTGCGAGAACTCGAGGAACGGCGTGCCCGGATCGAGCAGTTGGGCGATACGGTCTCGCGGCAACAGTTTGCCGCGGGCCACGTGCTTCTCGCGCGCGGCAGGACCACCGCCGGCTGCGAGATGGGCCACCTTCGCGCGCAAGTCGGCGACGAGCGCTTCGAGTGCGGCGGTGTTCGCGCGGAAGTCATCCGAGCGCGGGTTCAGCTTGCTATCGATGATCGGCATGGAATTGGGCTCCGTCGCGCGACGCGCGTTACATCGTCTCGGCGAACAGTTCGCGGCCGATCAGCATGCGGCGCACTTCGCTCGTGCCGGCGCCGATCTCATACAGCTTCGCATCGCGCCACAGACGGCCGACCGGATACTCGTTGATGTAGCCGTTGCCGCCGAGGATCTGGACCGCTTCGCCGGCCATCCAGGTGGCCTTTTCGGCGGTGTAGAGAATGACGCCGGCGCAGTCCTTGCGCACCTGACGCACGTGCTCCTTGCCCAGCGTGTCGAGCTGGCGGCCGACTGCGAACAGGTACGAGCGGCACGCTTGCAGCGTCGTGTACATGTCGGCGACCTTGCCCTGGATCAGCTGGAACTCGCCGATCGCCTGACCGAACTGCTTGCGATCGTGGATGTACGGCACGACGGCATCCATGCACGAAAGCATGATGCCGGTCGGGCCTGCCGCGAGCACCGCACGCTCGTAGTCGAGGCCGCTCATCAACACGTTCACGCCACCGTTGAGCTTGCCGAGGATGTTCTCTTCCGGCACCTCGACGTCCTGGAACACGAGTTCGCCCGTGTGCGAGCCGCGCATGCCGAGCTTGTCGAGCTTTTGCGCCACCGAGAAGCCCTTCATGCCCTTCTCGACGATGAATGCCGTGATGCCGCGCGGGCCGGCCTCGATATCGGTCTTCGCGTAGACGACGAGCGTGTCGCAGTCGGGACCGTTGGTAATCCACATCTTCGTGCCGTTCAGCACGTAACGGTCGCCACGCTTGTCGGCGCGCAGCTTCATGCTGACGACGTCCGAACCCGCGTTCGGCTCGCTCATCGCCAGCGCACCGACGTGTTCGCCCGACACAAGCTTGGGCAGGTATTTCTGCTTCTGCGCTTCGGTGCCGTTGCGATGGATCTGGTTCACGCACAGGTTCGAATGCGCACCATACGAAAGACCCACCGAAGCCGAGGCGCGCGAGATCTCCTCCATCGCGACCATATGGGCGACGTAGCCCATGTTCGCGCCGCCGTATTCCTCGGCCACCGTCATGCCGAGCACGCCAAGATCGCCGAGCTTGCGCCACAGATCCATCGGGAACTGGTCGTCACGATCGATTTCAGCCGCACGCGGCGCGATTTCCTTGCCGGCGAAATTGGCCACCGCATCGCGCAGCATGTCGATGTCTTCGCCGAGCGCGAATTGCAGTCCAGGCAGGTTGCTCATTGATGTCTCCTGTCGATCAGCGTTGGCGCTTTCTTTAACGTCAGCGCTGATCCCATCTAAAAGTCCGGCCGGCCGGCCGGCGTTTGTGCGCGCGTGAGGCGCTCGATCACCGCGCATTTCACGCTACATTTACGTATGCGTCAATAGGTTTTTTTGAGTAACGCTCAGATTTCGTCATGGCACGATTCACCTGCCGTTCGGTGCTAATATCGGCTCCGCACCCCGCCGTCCGGCGGCAAATCTGAACCCGACTCATACGATGGACGAAGTCAAGGCCGACGCGAACAACGCGCGCCGCCAGCCCGCGGGGCGCAAGTCGCAGCAGCGCGTGAAGGAGATCCTTCAGGCGGGGCGTGACGTGTTCTCCGAAAAGGGCTACGAACGCGCAACGACGGCCGAGATCGCTCAACGCGTCGGCGTCTCCGAAGCCACCGTCTTCAGCTACTTTCGCGGCAAGCGCGAGCTGTGCGCCCGCGTGATCGCCGATTGGTACGACGAGATCATCGCCGCCACCGAAACGGGGCTGCCGCGCGACGGCAACATTCGCCAGCAGTTCGCATTCATCGTCCGCACCCACCTGAGGCTCATGCTCGTGCACGGCACGGGGATGTGCGCGCTCGTGCTGTCTGAGGGCCGCGCCAAGCATCATGAACTCGGCGACGAACTGACCGCACTGCAACGACGCTACACGGCGCCATTGATGCGTGTGCTCGCGCAAGGCCAGCAAACAGGCCAAATCCGTGACGACATGCCGCTGCGGCTGCTGCGCTCGATGGTGTTCGGGCCGATGGAGCACGTGCTGTGGGAAGCTACGTTGACGCACCGCAGCGCCGACCTCGACGCAACGGCCGAGCATCTCGTCGACATGCTATGGACCACGCTGCAGCCGCCCGCGCCGGAACTTGCGGCACTCGTGCGGTTGAAGGACGAGATCGGCGACGCATTGCGTCAATATGAGCAGGGCACCAGCCTCGGCTCTCCCGGAGCCGGAAAAGTGGCAGGCGGCGACAAACGGGGCAACAAGAAGAGCACAGGCTAAGAACAATTAGCGGCCTGATCGCCAACGATCGGCGAGAATGCATGAGCTGCCGGCCATGTGCCACCCTCGCCGACCAGGCTTGCGGTTGCCGCTCGATGACCGGACGAGTATCGTTAGCGGACTCCGTCCCCGCTAAGCGACGACCATGACTCATCGCCTTACGCCCGCCATCGCGTCGAAGTTCGCGAACCTCGCACTCGCCCACCTGACGCGCGAATACCCCAACAAACTCACGCACTCGCTCGCTGGCCCTGAGGACGTGCAAAGCCCGCGCGCCCTTCATCCGATCTTTTACGGCAGCTATGACTGGCACTCGTGCGTGCACGGGTACTGGCTCGTCCTTCACTTGCTCGCTCGCTATCCCGATCTGCCCGAAGCCGAGCGCATCGTCGCCGTCGTCGACACGCATTTCACCGATGCCAACGTCGCGGGCGAAGCACTGTATCTGAGCCACCCTCACAATCTCGGCTTCGAGCGCCCTTACGGCTGGGGCTGGCTGCTCGCGCTCGCGCATCAGCTGCATACGATGGAGACACCGGCGGCAAAGCGCTGGTCCCAAACGCTCGCGCCGCTGACGGAGATCTTCGTCGACCGCTTCTCCGAGTTCCTGCCGAAAGCGACTTATCCGCTGCGTGTCGGCACGCATTTCAACACCGCGTTCGCTCTATCGCTGGCGCTCGATTTTGCGCAGGCCACATCGCGCGATGCACTCGCCGAGTTGATCGTCGACACGGCCAAACGCTGGCACACAAATGATGTCGACTGTCAGGCATGGGAGCCGAGTGGCGATGAGTTTCTTTCGCCGGCATTGATGGAAGCCGAGTTGATGCGCCGCGTGCTCGCACCGCGCGAATTCGAGGCGTGGTTCACGAGGTTCTTGCCGCACCTTTCCGAAAGCAAGCCGGCCACGCTGTTTGCGCCGGCTACCGTCAGCGATCGCACCGATGGCAAGATCGCCCATCTCGACGGCCTGAATCTGAGCCGTGCCTGGTGCTTGCGCTCACTGGCTGGCGCCCTGTCTGAAAGCGACGCGCGCGCCGTGCTGCTACGCGAAAACGCCGAGCGTCATCTCGACGCCGCGCTCGAGCATGTGGCCGGCGACTACATGGGCGAGCATTGGCTCGCGACGTTCGCCCTGCTTGCGCTGGAGGCTTGAAATAGCGGCGCAATCGCCTTTAAGCGATTTTTAAGCCTCGACGCCTAGTTTTTTAGTTGCCGCCCAGGCGCGGACAATCGAACGCAATCGAACGGTCTGACAGCCTGGTTCGCGCCATCAGCGCCGCGGCCGTCACCATGACGTCGCTGTCTTCATTACGAGGAGGACCGCTATGTCGCACTCAACGATCGTCACTTTCAGTGCCGCAGTCATCAGCGCGCTCATCGCCACTTCTGCTGCAGCGGCCAGCCCGACCAAGCTGGCCATGCTCGATCCGCCGCACGCGGGCCCGCCCGCTTCGAATACGGAAGGCGGAATCCTGCGCATAAAGGGCCTGACGCCCTACGCCATGCATCGCGCGCAATCCACGTTGTTCGGCCCCGAGCATGTGCCGGCCTGGACAGTCAAACATCTACCCGCCAACGATACGACGACACCTCTGCGAGGCAAACGCTTTCATTTCTATTGACGGCGATCGCGGTGCAGGACAGGAACGAACGCCCGCGCTGCTCAAACCGATTAACCGCTCACTCGGGAAACGGCAACGGCGCACTCGCGTCGTCGGCACGCATCGCGAAGACGTTCAGCGTCATCGATACGAGCGCGTAGTAGCCGAGCACACCGACAAGTTCGACCGTCGTTCGATGGCCGAAGCGCCGCACCGTGGCCTCGAACGTCGCATCCGAGACGCGCCGCGTTTCATACAGCTCTGTCGCGAACGCGTAGATCAGCGCATCGTCGGCATGGGCGAACTCGGGCCGGCGCCCTGCACGCAACGCCTCGGCAACCGATTCGGGCACCCCTTCGCTCAGCGCAATCGGGCAGTGAATCTGCCACTCGGCCTGTGCGCGCCAGTGCGCAGCGGTGACGAGAATCGCAAGCTCGGATAGCCGTGCCGGAAGGCCGGTCCGGTACCGGCAATACGCGCCGAGCCGCTGTGCATGGTCGGCGAGTTCCGGGCTTGCGATCCACGCCAGAAACGGGCCGCTCAAGCTGCCTCGCGGGCCCGAGAGGATCTCGTCGAGCACCGCCTGCTGTTCGTTCGTTGCGCTTGCCGCATGAAATTCCGGCAGACGCGGGGCATGCGTGTTGGTGTCGGTCATGGTATCGGCGGTCGTTGGTAGTTGAGCGGCGCTCGTATGTTTGAATGCCGGCACGGGTCAGTCAGGATGTCGTCGCGCGAAACGGTGCCAAGGCGGCTTCGATCGCATCGCCAAGACGTTCGACGATGCGTTCGATATCCTCGCACGTACAAATGTAGGGCGGTGCAAGCAGCACGTGATCGCCGCGCCACCCATCGACGGTACCGCCCATCGGATAGACCATCAAGCCGCGCGCCATCGCTTCCCGCTTGATGGCCACGTGCAGTGCGCGCTCAGGCGCGAACGGCGTCTTGCTGACGACATCCTCGACGAGCTCGATGCCGACGAACAGGCCGCGGCCTCGAATATCGCCGATATGCGCGTGACCCGCGAAGCGCTCACGCAGCGATGCGCGCAATTGCATGCCGCGTTCGCGGACGTTCGCCAGCAGATTCTCCTCGACGATCACGCGCTGCACCTCGAGCGCAGCGGCGCACGCGATGGCATGGCCGATGTAGGTGTGCCCGTGCTGAAAGAACCCGGAGCCGCCGACGATCGCATCGTAGAGCCGTTCATTCACCAGCACGGCACCGATCGGCTGATAGCCGGCGCCAAGGCCTTTGGCGACGGTCAGCAGATCCGGTGCAATCGCCTCTTCCTCGCAAGCGTAAAGATGGCCCGTGCGCCCCATGCCGCACATGACTTCGTCGAGAATCAGCAATACGCCGTACTTGTCGCACACGGCGCGAATCCGGCGGAAATAGTCGGCTACGGGCGGCACCGCGCCGAGTGTTGCGCCAACGACCGTTTCGGCAACAAATGCCGCGACGGTATCGGGCCCGAGCGCCACGATCGTTTGTTCGAGCTCGTCGGCCAGACGCTGCACGTAGGCTTCGTCCGTCTCCCCGGCGAGCCGTTCGCGATAGGCATAGCAGGGGCTCACATGATGCGCTTCGATCAAGAGCGGCTCGAACGGCGCACGCCGCCGCGCATTACCGCCGATCGCCAGCGCACCCAGCGTGTTGCCGTGATAGCTCTGACGGCGCGCGACGATATGCCGGCGTTCGGGTTGACCTATCTCGACGAAATATTGCCGCGCCAGCTTGAGCGCTGCCTCCATCGCCTCTGAGCCACCCGACACGAAGTAGACATACGCCAGCCCTGCGGGCGCGCGCTCCACGAGATGTCGTGCCAGCGCTTCCGCGGGTTCCGTCGTGAAGAACGAGGTGTGGGCATAGGCCAGCTTACGCGCCTGTTGCTCGATCGCCTCGACGATGCGGGGATGACTGTGCCCGAGGCAGGAGACTGCTGCCCCACCCGACGCGTCGATATAACGCTTGCCCATTGCATCGATGATTTCGATGCCATCCCCAGTGACGGCGACCGGTAGCGTCTGCCTTGGTGCACGATGAAAAATGGCGGTCATGGCGGCATGCACCTCTCGACATCAAATGGATCACAAAACCATTCTATCGCAACATTTGTTGTTGAATCATGCCAGTCCGGCAAATACTGCCGCGTCCGCCGCATTCACGGCGCGTCAATCACATCACATAGGCCCCGCTGCGCTGCAATTGCACCTCGGCCTTTTTCAGCGCGGTCACGGCGCGCGCGCCTTCGAGCGCGAGCAGATGCGCGACGAGCGATTCGGCCAATGCCGTAGCCGCCACGAGCGAGGGGAAGAACGAGGGGCTCTCGTGCGAGAAGAGCAACGTCTTGTCGGCCGCCAACGCAACCGGCGACACAGCGCTATCGGTCAGCGCGATCAGCTTGCCGCCGCGCTCGCGCACGGCCTTGGCGACGCGCACTGCTTCTGCCGAATACGGCGCAAAGCTCACGACGATCGTCGCGCTGTCTTTCGTGATGCTGCGCAGCTGCATCTCGAGCGTGCCGGCCTCGCCCGTCAACAGCGATACCGACGAACGAAACAGCCGATAACCATAGACGAGCCCGAAGGCCACCTGATAGCACGACATGAAGCCCGCCACGTGCACGTGAGCCGCCTTGCGCAACAGATCGGCCGTCTCGGTGATCAATGTCGTGTTTTGTGTCGTCGACACGTCGAGATTGTGTCGCTGTGCGGCGAGCAGATCGTGAGCGAGCGTCGCCTTGGCTTGCGGCTTCACGAGCGAGCGTGCGCGCTGGGCCAGCGGCTGAGGCCGCTTGCGCACGCGCGCCACGAACACGTCGCGCAATGCGTTCCAGCCAGGAAAGCCTAGCTGCTGCGCCAGCCGCACGAGCGCGGCGGGCTGCACGCCCGCCCGTTCGGCCACGGTGCGCATCGACGAAACGGCCACCTCTTCGGGGTGATCGAGCAGGAACGCCGCCCCCGCCTGAAACTGCGGGCTCAGTTCGGAAAAACGCTCGCGGATCAGCGCCGCGAGGGGTTCGTAGCGATCGGGCATTTGTTGTTTCGCAAGAAAAATCGACAACAAATGTTATCACCGGCGCCTAACCCCTCCCCCGTGCTCGCGCCTTGCCATGTGCCTACAGCAATGCGACGACGCGCGCGTCGCCCTCCTCGGCCGACGCCACCACCTTGCCGCCGACGCGAGCGAACAGAATCGATACGTGCTTCTCGCCGACGCGCAGATTTTGCAGTTCGAGCCAGTCGATGCCTTCGGGCAGCGCCGGCTGTTCGATCCGCACTTCGCCGCGCGCCGCGTCGATCGTCACACCCAGACACGCCTCGAGCATCATGAACGGCGCACCCGCAGCCCATGCTTGTGGCAGGCACGCGACCGGATAGGCGGTCGGCGGTTCGCCGCGACGGCGCGGAAGGCCGCAGAACAGCTCCGGCAGACGCATATCGAAGCTCACCGCCGCCTCGAACAGCGCCTGGAGCAGCCGCACCGCGGCCTGCTTCTCGCCGTAGCGCGCGAGCCCCCGCGCGCACAGCGCATTGTCGTGTGGCCACACCGATCCGTTGTGGTACGCCATCGGATTGAAGCGCGGCTGATCGGCAGCCAGCGTCCGCACGCCCCAGCCCGTGTGAAACAGTGTCGATCCGAGCCGGCGCGCCACGGCTTCGCCACGCGTGCGTGACGGCAGACCGAATGCCAGCAGGTGCCCCGCGTTCGACGCCAGCACGCGGCACAGATCGCCGTGCCCGTCGAGCGCGATGCCGTAAAAGTTCAGATCAGGCATCCAGAACAGCGCCTCGACGCGCTCGCGCAGCGCGGTGGCGCGCTCGGCATAACGCGCCGCGTCGTCGTCGAGCCCGCGACGCTTGGCGAACCGCGCCATCGTATCGAAGGCCTCGCACGCGTAAGCCTGCACCTCGACGAGCGCGATCGGCCCCTCGGGCATGCGCCCGTCGGCATGGAACACGGAATCGTGGCTGTCCTTCCACCCTTGATTGGCGAGCCCGCGTGTGGACGCACATTGATAGTCGACAAGCCCATACGGATTCTTGTCGCACACGCGCGCGACCCATTGCGCGGCGCGCTCGAGCGCGGGCCACAGCTCGGCGATCAGCACCTCGTCGCCGGTGCGCGCCTCATAGGCGCCGGCCAACGCGATGAACAGCGGCGTCGTGTCCACCCCACCGTAGTACAGCGCAAACGGCACCTCGCCCGTCGCGGCCATCTCGCTCTTGCGCATCTCGTGCATGATCTTGCCCGTGGCGGCATCGCGGAACGCCGAATCCTCGCGCGCCTGATGCTCGGCAAGAAAACGCAGCACGCCGCGCGCCAGCCACGGCTGCAACCACAATGTCTGCAGCGACGTGATGACCGCATCGCGCCCGAACGGCGTCGAGAACCACGGAATGCCGGCATACGGATAGGGGCCGGACGGCAGATCGGTCGTCAACAAGCTAAGGTCTGCGAACGAACGGTCGAGCCACGCATTGAACAGCGGATTGCTCGAGCGCAGACGCGCCGTCGAACGGCGGCGCTCGCGCATCGACAGGTGCGAATTGGCCAGCGCGGCGCGGACGGCGGCGCGCCCCACGCGCGGACGCACGGCGTCGATCTGCGTCAGATGCACGACCGACGCGCTGTGCGGCGGCTGTGCGACGTGCACGCTGGGCGGCGCGCTGCCTTGCGCGGCCGGCAACGGGCGCGCTTGGGCCGCCACGGAAAGATAAATCGACACGCACGCTTGGGCAGACAGCTGCACCGAATAGTCCGCGCGATCGGCGAACAAATGCTTGGGCTCGGGCGAAAATGCGATGTGCACGTTGCGTTCGACTTCATCGAGGCCGACATAGCGCAACTGCACTTGCCCCTGCAACACGCGCGGCGGCTCGAACGTACCGTGCTTGCCCCGCTTCATGCCGCGCACTTCGAACATGTCCTTGAAGTCGCTCGCGAATGAAATCGACAGCGGGACGACCGCATCGCTCGAGCCGTAATTCGTCAGTTGGATCGCTTCGTACAGCACGGTGCCGCACAGCACGCGCAGACGCTCGACGTGAATGACGCCCTCGGGCATGCCCTCGCCGCCGAGCGGCGGCAACGGGCGATTCGTCAGATGGGCGGTAAACGAGGTGTTGTCGCTGCTGACGCTGCCCGAGAGCAGCGAGGGCGCACGCCCGCCGAACGTGAGCCGCAGCTGTGACAGCATGCGTGTGTCGTTGACGAACAGGCCATCGTCGTGGCCGTTGATGTCGCCGAGCGGATCGTTGACGACAAAGGTGTCGCCCGATTTCAGAACGTATTGGCTCGAACGCGCAATGTAAGGATTCTCGGGCGCAATGAACACGCCATCGGGTTCGTGATCGAGCGGCGCCCCGCTCTCGGTCGTCCTCTCGCTTACGTCGGTATCCATTATCGTGTCGCTCCTGCCGTTGGCTTGCTTCGATTGTATAAAGCGCGGCGGGAACGGGAAGGGTAAGCGCCGCTTTGCCGCCCCCTGATACGCCAATCCGTTGCGCAAATACAATGCCCGCCGGCCACTTCTACTAGCCGGCGTCGCGCACGAACTCGTCTACATACCGGTTGAACGCCGACGGATGAGCGAGATTCATGCCGTGGGATGCACCGCGCACCGTCTGCCGCTCGACATCGGGCAACCAGGTCTCGAGCGCGGCGACATTGCGGCGGAAGATCTCGGGGCTCTTCTCGCCATCGATCAGCAGCGTCCGGTGCCGCATCGTCGACGCCGCTTCGTACGTGTAGGCCGGCAGCGGATCCTGGAATTGCCGTGGCAGCGTCGCAGCGTTGTCGAGCGCCATCGTGCGAAAGGCCATCGTACTCTTCTGCCATGAACCGACACGGCTCACCGAGTCGACGAACAGCTGCACACCGGCCTCGGTCTCGCCCGACTCGATCAATTGGGCTGCCCGTGCGCGCAGCGGATTGACGGTGTCGGGCAGCACCGCGAGCGTCTGCCCCGGCATCTGCAGCGGGCCGCCGGGGTCGGCCAGCGTCAACGTGCGCACATGCTCGGCATGGCGCAAGCCGAATTGGTACGCCACGCAGCCGCCGCGCGAATGCGCCACGACGTGCGCCGGCCCCGCGTCGAGCCGCTCGAGGAATTGCGCGAGCTCGTCGGCATGGACGCTCCAGCTGAACGGCTGGCTATCGGACAGGCCCGCGAGCGGCCAATAATGCGTGAGACTGACGGCGACGCACCGATAGCTCGCGGACAACCCCGCCAGTTGTGGCTGCCAGTAGCGGTAGTCGCACAGCGAGCCATGCACGAACAGCATCAGCGGGCCCGTGCCGCGCTCGACGTAAGGCATGCGCAAGCCGTTTGCCAACTCGATGAAACGAACGTCGGCGTCTACTGCATCGAGGGAAGAAGGACGAGGGGACATCGGCGCTCGGCTCAGTCTTCGAAGCGCAGTTGCGCGTCGACGTCCTGCCCCAGCGCCAGCATGCCCCCCGCGCCAGCCGCGACGACGGCGTTTTGCCCGAACGTCACCGCACCGTCGAGGCGGCTGTCTGCACGGTACGCACGGTACGTGCTCATCGTATCGGTCGGCTCATTGGGCCAGCGCGGATCGGGTGCGCCGGTCGCTTGATCGATATCCGGAACCGGGCAGCGCGCGCACGGCTTCACGATGCGCAACGACACTTCGTCAGCACCGGCCGCGACGACCAGCGTTTCGACGTAATCCTCTTCATACGCCTCGAGGCCCGTGATGACGACGTTGGGCCGGAAGCGGTTCATCGGAATCGAATCGACGCCCTGGCTGTCGAGGCGCTCATTGAGATCGTCGAGCGAGGCTTCGCCGATCACGAGCAGCGGATAGCCGTCGGCAAAGCGCGTCGGCGCCACGATGTTGCCGGTCCAGGCGCGACTCGCGATGCGCTCCGCTGCCGGGTCGAACCGCACGAGCCGCAGCGGTGTGCCCAGAAAATCGGAGAACCAGCGCGCGGCTTCGTCGCCGCAATCGAGAGCCGTTACCGTATCGCGCCAGACCGTCGCCGCCACGCGCGGCGCGTGGGCGAGCTGCTCGGCGTCGAGCGGCGTGCGCAGCGGCGGCATGCCCGGCGCTTGCACGACGAGCGCTCCGTCACCGAGCTCGGTCCGGATCAACGCCATGCGCGGCAGCACGCGCTGCGTCACGAAATAGCCGGTGCCGTCGACGAGCATCCAGTTGCGGTCGTACTCGAGACCGTACGGCAGCAGGCGCGCCTCGTTCAGCGCGATGCCCGCGCAGGATTTGATGGGATAAATGTAGAGCTGACTAATGGCTGGCATGGCGGGGTATCGCGACTTCGATACGGATGGGGAAGCGCGATGGTACACCCCCTAGCCCCCTGCGTGAATGCAGCGGGGTCCGAACGCTCGCCGGCAGGCAGCGGCATCAAGCTGCGGAATCAGCGGGGTTACTGAAACGAGGCGGAGTCGACATACTCGGCGGCCTCGCTCGCGCCACGCACAGCACATGTAAGCGGTTCGTTGGCCACGCGCACGGCGAGGCCCGTTTCCTCCACGAGCCGCTTGTCGAGATTGGCGAGCAACGCGCCGCCGCCCGTCAACACGATGCCAGTTTCGGCGATGTCGGTGATCAGTTCCGGCGGCGCGTTTTCGAGCGCAGTCTTGACCACCCCGATCACGGCTTTCAGCGGCACGGACAGCGCGTCGGCTACATCGTGGTTCGACAGTTCGATCGTGCGCGGCAGACCGTCGGCAAGGCTGCGCCCGACCGCGCGCATGCACTCGAACGGCACATTCATGGTGGCCGTGCCGATCGTCTTCTTGACATGCTCGGCCGTCTGCTCGCCGAGCACGACGCCGTACAAGTTGCGCACATGGCTCACGATCGCGGCATCGAACTGGTCGCCGCCCACGCGGACGCAGCTCTGGTAGGCCACGCCACCGAGCGAGATCACGCCGACCTCTGTCGTGCCGCCGCCGATATCTACGACCATCGAGCCGCGCGCCTCGCGCACGGGCAACCCGGCGCCGACGGCCGCCGCCAGCGATTCACCGATCAGGTTGACCCTCGAGGCGCCCGCCGCAAGCGCAGCCTCACGAATGGCGCGGCGCTCGACCTCGGTGGCGCCGCCCGGCACGCAGATGGTGAACTCGGCCCGACGCCCGAACAGCGAGCGCAGCTGCGCCATGTCGACGAATTCGCGGAACATGCGCTCGGCGGCCGAGAAATTGGCGATGACCCCGTGCTGCATGGGCCGTACGGTTTCGACGTTGCCCGGGGAGCGGCCCAGCAACTGCTTGGCTTGATCGCCGACGGCTGCCACGCGCGCCTGCGCCGTGTCGGCCGTCTTCTGAAAGCAGACCACCGACGGCTGGTTCAGCACGATGCCTTTGCCGCGCATGTAGATGAGAGTGTTCGCCGTGCCCAGATCGACCGCAACGCTTTGCGAGAATAGCCGATTTAAAAAGAGATGATTCGACATCGTTGGCTCTCTCGTGATTGAGAACAACGGCGTGCGATCCCCCGCGGCGGACGCGGCGCGGATAGCGCGCGTTGCGCGGTAGCCCAGGTGGCGCCGATTGACGAGCTTTACGGCAGCGTGACAAACAACTTTAGGGGGCGATAACGTTTTCGATGTTGTGCGTTGCCGCATATCGGGTCGAATCGCGCACCTGTGCCGGTGCTAGTTGCACGCAACATGGGCCGCCGCATGGCATGCTTGTGGGCGGACTCGCCCATCCCTTGCCCGGACCCTTTTTCCATGCGCATTTCGCTTCGCCGCCTGCTGCTGCTCTTCTGCGTGCTGCGTTACGGTGCGCGGCTCCTCTGGCTCACCGCGCCGCAGGACGACAAAGTCCGCTGGATCGCGGCCGTGCTCACGCGCTTGCATGCGTCGCCGCACGCGCGCACGCAACTCGATCGCGCGCTGCCGCAGCTGGCGCCACTGGCACGCGCGTTCGCCGAAAATCTGGCCAATAAGCCCGAAATTGCCACCCATACGCTGCATGATGCGATCGACGCACTGAGCCGCATGCAGGCCGAGCTTGCCGAGCCGCTGCCACCCGACGAGGCGCAGCGGGCGCTACGTGCCGCACTCGGCCAGCCGGTCGAGGCAATATTCGAATCGATCGACTGGGTGCCGCTCGAAAGCGGCATCGCCAATCAGATCCACGCCGCACGGCTGCGCTCGCCCCAAGGCAGTCATGCGGAAGTGGCCGTCAAGCTCGCGCGCGAGCGTGAAGTGGCGCGCCTCGAGGACGACGTAGCCGTGCTCGGCTGGGTCGCCGCATTGCTCGAACCCGGCTTTCCGGCCGCGCGGGAGCTTGGGCTCGCTGCCCTCGCCGCCTCGTTCGGTGCCGACCTCATGCGCCGCTTCGATCTGCGTGCCGAGGCGGCCAACCTGTCGCAGGCCGGGCGCCACTTCAGCGACGACACGCGTGTCGTCGTGCCCGACGTGATCTGGGAGTTGTGCACCGACACGACGCTCGTCGTGCAGCGCATCGAGACCCTGCCCATTTCCGACATCGACGGCCTGCGGCAGCACGGCATCGATCTCGAGCAGCTTGGCGCGCACGTCGTCGAAGTGGTCATCGAGCAAGCCTTTGAGCACGGCTTCTTTCACGCGGCGCTCGACGCCCGTCGCATCCGCGTATCGATCGAAGCCGACACGCTCGGGCGACTGGTGCTGGCCGACTGCTCGATCATGGCGAGCCTGACCGAGCCCGAGCGCGAGTTCTTCGTGCACGGGGCGACGGCGCTGTTCGGCCAGGACTACGGCAAACTCGCGGGCATGCACCATGAAGTCGGCCATGTCGCACCGGGCACACGCCCCGAGCAACTCGAAGCCGAATTGCGCATGCGCAGCGAGGCGCATTTCGCGACCCACCCGCAGCAGCGCCAGGCCGGCGCGCTGCTCCATCAACTGAGCGCCGCCGTGCGCCCGTTCGGCGGCGACGTGCCAGCGGCGCTCGCGCTGGCCCAACACTCGCTCGCCCGCGCCGAAGCGCTCGCCCGCACGCTCGCGCCCGAGCTCGACACATGGCGCGTCGTCGAACGTGCGCTCGCGGAATTGGCTCGCAAGGACCTCGACCACCGCGGCTGGCTTAAACGGCTATCGCGCGAACTGCCTCACCTGGCCCCCATCGTGCCGCGCCTGCCGCTGCTCATCGCACAACAGCTGCAACGGCGGCATGAGCAGCGCGACCGATTCGATTCGGCAGTCTGGCATCGTCAGCTGCGGCGCGAGCAACAGCGCACGCGACGGTTGCTGCTCGGGTGCGCCGTTTGCGGCTCGCTGCTTGGCGCGGCGGCCGTCTTGCTCACTCGGTAGGCGCCGCGTTGCCGACTTCACCCTGCACCGGCAACCAGAATTCGACCTCCCCCATCCCTGTACAGGGGTCGAACCGTTCGTCGTAGCGTTCGAAGTCGGGCGCATCGGCCACCTGAATGCCCGATGCGGGCAACCATCGATTCCAGATCGTGTTCAACGTGTTTCGGATAGCCGCGATATGGCCGCGATGCACGAACACGGCGTAGCGCTGTGCGGGAATCCGCAGGCGCACGAGCGGCTCGGGCACGTTGGCGAAGTCGCTTACTTCGACCCCGCATACGTAATCGAAGCTGCCTGCTCCGTCGGCATTGCAGCAAACGCCGTATGAGGTTTGGCCGACCTGTCCCGGCACTTTGTCGATATACGGCACGAAGCGCTGCCATTGGGCAGGGATGCCGGCGCTCGTGTCTCCGGTGTAACGCTCGGAAAGGCCGGCGATGAGCAGCGCTGGGCCGTCGACGAAGCGTGGCGGTTCGAGATCGTCAATGAAGGTTCGTTCCATGTTCATAGGCTCCATTAGGCCAATGTTCTCAAGGTGACGTTGGCGGCGCACCGCTTCGGGCGTCAGCCCGAATTGCTCGCGAAATGCGCGCGTGAATGCCTCGTGGGAGCCGTATCCCGCATCGAGCGCAACGCTCAGAATATCCGCCGCACCGTCGGCCAGCGCACGAGCGGCGACGCTGAGGCGCCGCCTTCGCACGTAGCCCATGACGGAGCAGCCCGTTGCAGCGCCGAACGCACGTGACAGATGAAACCGCGAGACGCAGCCGGCCTCGGCGATCTCGTCGAACGAGAGGACATCGGCAAGACGAGTCTCGATAAACCACAGCGCGCGTGCTACGGCGTTCATACGTGTTGAATCCCGGTCAAGGCATGGCCCTATTTATATCCACTTTGAGATTCGTCGGCTTGATCGCCATTGCGCATCTCTCGCCGCACCGGCGCGGGTCATCCTTGCGCAAAAAGGTCACCACATTAAAAACGGCGCTGCTGGCCGAAGCCAGCAGCGCCGCCTTGCTCATACTCGTCAGGCGCCACCTGGCGCCATCAAGCCCGGTGCCGCGTCTGCAATGTACGGATGCGATCCATGGCGGGCTGGTCCGCCGTCACCGCATCGTACATCTTGGCAAGATCGCTCTTGAGTGCCGTCCGTGAGCCGCCGTCGAGATACACCATGTGGCCCGACGGATAGAACCGCGCCGACAAGTTCTGCCGCACGCTCTGCTCGAGCAGCGGCATCTGCTGCAGATCGAGCACGGTCTGGTAGAACGGCGTCACGAAGTCGTAAAAGCCGTTCGCCGAGAGCACCTTCAAGTCGATGTTCAGCGCCATCACCGCGGCCAGATCGCCGGCCGTATACAGGATGACGTTGCCCTGCGCATCGATGCCCTTCTGCGCGCCGGTAGGGTCCGTGTGGTGGAAGTCCCAGTTCTTGAACGTCTGATCGTTCAGGTCGGTGAACGACGAATTCGATGTGTACTGCAGTTGCTCGTTCAAGTACGTGTTCCACATCGTCGTGTAGACGCCCGTGACGGCCGTCATCGTCGGGTCGTTGCCGCCTGAATTCGGGTCGATCTGCCCCGCGATGCCCGTTTCGATGCCAGTCACCCGGCCGTCGTACGCGCCGAGCGCGAGCCCCTGCGACTTGAGCAGCGTCGTCAGGAACACCGAATTACCGTGGTTATCGTAGCCGGCGACGTCCAGGCTCCAGGACAGCAGCGTCGTCTTGTCGATACCCGTGTACTGCGAGAGCTTCTCGACGGTCGCATCGTTCGCCTGCGGGAACGTGCGCAGCGCCGCGAGGAAGTCCGTGCGAGCGAACTGTGCGACTTCCTCGACGAACGCGCCCAGATCGGTCGGCGCCGGCGACACGCCGAGCCGCTGGTGAAACCACGCATCGGCGGCGGCCGTGGGCAGCGCGCCCACCGGGTTGCCGGCCTGCGCATAGTCGAGGATCGACGACTGCAGCGTGATGCCGTTCAGGTCCACGCCGTCCTCGTGCAGCAGATAGGCGAGGACACAGCTGCGCGCCGTGCCGTACGACTCGCCGAATAGATACTTCGGCGAGTTCCAGCGTTCGTTCTTGGTCAGATAGCGCTTGATGAACTGCTTGATCGAGCGCGCATCCTGATCGACGCCCCAGAAGTCCTTGTTCTTGTGCGGTGCGACGGCGGCCGAATATCCGGTACCGACCGGGTTGATGAAGACGAGGTCGCTCTTATCGAGCAGGCTGTCGGGATTGTCTTCCATCGAATACGGCGCGGGGGGCGTGAAGTTCGGCATCGACGTCTTGATGCGACGCGGCGCGAACGAGCCGAGCAGCACGAACACCGACGACGAGCCCGGTCCGCCGTTGTAGAAGAACGTGACGGGACGCGCCTCCTCGGTCTGCCCGTCTTCGGTGAACGCCACGTAGAACATTTTCGCGTTCGGCTGCGAGCTGCTCTCGTCGACGGTCACGAGGTGGCCGGCCGTCGCCGTGTAGGCGATCGTGCGCCCGCCGATCACGATCGAATGATGCGTGATGGCCGCCGCTTCAGTGGTATCGGTGACGGAATCGTCGGGGCCGTTGCCGTAGGCAACGGGATCGAAATACGGCTCGTCGGGCGTCGAGCTACGCATGATGTTCGGCATCGACGCCCTGCTGCCCGGCGTAAGAGCATGCGACGGGTGGCGAGACTGCGGGCTGGCGGAACCAGTGTCGGAGTTCATCGTGATCGCTCCATCAGTTAGGTCGGCGGATAGATCCCTCACTCGTGCGCCGACTGCGTTAGCGGGGTGCTGCTGCAAAAGAGTGGTGGCGTTTCGCGCGGGAAGCGCAACGCGGTCGATGTGCCGTCATCAGCCTGCGCCCTGCGTCTGCAAGGCCTTGGCGATCTTCTGCCCGTCAGGGCTGCCGAGCCCCGTGCATGCGTCCCAGCCGGGTGCCGCGGCATAGCTGCCGTTGTTGCCGCGCGTGATGTCGTTGAACGCGGTGCCCGCGCGATACAGCGCGGCGTTGAGGAAGCCGAGCGGCTTGCCGTTGGCTGCGTTCAGGCGCGCGATGAGCCCGGCGAACAGGGGAGCCACGGCGCTCGTGCCGCCTACGGCCAGCGACTCGCCGTCGACGAGCACCTGGTAGCCCGAGCCTGGCGACGCGTTGCCGGCCACGTCGGGCACGCCACGCATCGTCAGCGGCGTGCTCGAGCCGTCGGCGCGCGTCAGTTGCAGTTGCGCCTGCCACGACGGCAGCTCGAACCTCGCGCTGATTCCGCCACCCGTTGCGCCGCCCGACACGCCATCGTTCCACACCACCTCGCTTTCGATGCCGCTCGCGGCCGTCCCGCCCGCGGTGATGCGCGTGCCCCCGCATGCCAGCACGTAAGGGCTCGAGGCGGGAAAGTCGACATGATCGCCGCCATCGTCGACCCCATCGCCCGAGCCGCTGTCGCCCGCTGCGACGCACACGGTCACGCCTTGCGCAGCGGCCGCCTGCAGCACCTGGTTGAACGCAGAGAACGCCTGCGGCGTCCAGCTCGGCTCGGGACCGCCCCAACTGATCGAGATGACCGACGGGCGATGCGTCGTGTCGTGCACGGCTTGAGAAACGGCGTCGATGAACCCGGCGTCTCCGTTCGGTGCGAAATAGGCGACGATCGTTGCGCCGGGCGCCACGGCACCGGCGATTTCGATGTCCAGCGTCACTTCGTTGTCGGGCCCGCTCGGATTGCCCGTCGACGAATTGCTGCCGTGACCGACACTCACCGACACGACGGTCGGCGCAGGCACGCCGAGCTGCGCGAAGTAAGTATGGAGATCGGAGTCTTCGTAGCCGCCGCCGAGCTCGATGATGCCGATGCATTGGCCGGCGCCGTCGCCGGGCGGAAAGTCGTAAAGCGACGCGATCTGTAGGGGCGTGAAGATTTCGCCCTGCCTGCTCTCCGGCGACGCAACCGCGCGATAGCGAAAATGCGCGCGAGCCTGCGGCCGGTCGTCGAGGCCGAGCACTGCCGTGACGACGCCCGCCAGTTCATCGGGCACCGTCAGCGGCCCCGTGCGGCCGCGGAATTGTCCGAGCTTGGGATGCTCATAGGACTGCAGTTGCACGCCGAACGCTGTTTGAAAATGCTCGACGGTGCCTTTGAGCAAGATCGTACAGGCAGCCGCATCGGCACGCACGATCTCGAGTTCGTACTCCTTCGCGAATGCCTGGAGCTTGGCGAGATCGTCGTCGGCCACGCCAAAACGGGCGGCGAACGCTTCTCGGCTAAGCGGCTCGGCGCGGTCGCCTTCGGCAAGCCGCTGCATCAGTTGGTCGAGCGCCTCCTGGTTCTGGTGCCGTAACGTAACGATCACGTGCATGGTCTGCGCCGGATCGGCGGGGCCAAGGCACTTCGAACCTTCCACCGGCGCACGCTCGCTGCCGGCGAGCCGCTGTCTCGCTTTAGTCATGGTGTGACGCTCCTCTTTAAAGGACTACGCCAAACTTCCGACAAAAGCATATTCGCGCAGTTCCGGCCGGCTGGCCATTCGGCCGATCGCGGCTGCGAGAAGCGGGTGCGCAAAACGTAGGGCAAATCGCATTCGTCGGACAACTGCCCCAAGTGTAGTTCATGCGCCGCAAAGCGGGCATGCGTCGCAAAGCGGGTAGACGGCCCGATCTGCGAAAGGCCGAACAAGCAGCGCGTGGACGACGGCGAAAGACCTTGCCAAGCGCGTTCTGCACGATGCGCCTATCATCGCGCAGTGGCCGTACCGGTCGGCATCGGCCACCCCACCCGCGCGTCAACGCCGCGCCCAACGACAACAAGGAACGCCCCCATGACCCTGTCGATGTATCAAGCGTCCATCCCCGTTTTCCTGCGTGCCTTAGAGAATCTGCGCGGCATCTTGCACAAGGCACAGGCGCACGCCGCCGCGAAGAAGATCGACCCGTCGGTCCTGCTCTCGAGCCGGCTCTTTCCCGACATGCATCCGCTCACGCGTCAGGTACAGATCGTCTCGGATACGGCCAAGTTCTGCGCATCGCGCCTGGCTAGCATCGAGCCGCCGAAGTTCCCCGATGTCGAAACGACGTTCGACGAACTCGACGCGCGCATCGACAAGACGATCGCCTTTTTGAAGGAAGTCGCTCCGGCCCAGATCGACGGCAGTGAAGAACGCACGATCACGCTGACTTTCCCGAGCGGCTCGATGGAAATGAACGGCATGGCGTACCTGCTCAATCTCGCGGTGCCGAACTTCTATTTCCACGTGACGACGGCCTACGCCATCTTGCGTCATAACGGCGTCGAGATCGGCAAGTTCGACTATCTGGGCCGCTGGGAGTAGTAACACCCAGCCCCGTGGCCAGCGGGAAGTAGATGGACAAAGGCCCGACGTGCACTACGCACGCCGGGCCTTCGACTCAATGGCAGAGCGCACGACGCTGCGAGCCGCGCGCCAGCGATCGGTCAATCAGCTCAATCGAGCGACAGCCGCAACGCGAAGCCGAGCAACGCGGCCGAGAACGTCCAGCGCTGCACCATCTGCGCAACCGGGTGCGCACGCAGCAGTTTGGAGATACGAGCCGCGCCGCACGCGTACAGCGTGTCGAACGCCATGCCCGTCAGCACGAGCAAGATGCCGAGTTCCGTCATTTGCAGCGCGACGGGGCCAGCCGCGGGCCGCACGAACTGCGGCAGCAGCACCGAGCAGAACAGCAAAGCCTTCGGATTGAGCAGATTGGTCAGCAGGCCCTTCAGGAACATCTCGCGCGCCGGGCTGGCAGCTTGAGCGGCTTCACCCTGCGCAGGCAATGCGAACATCGGCGAACGGAACACCTGGATCGCGACGTAGCCGAGATAGGCGGCACCGCCATAGCGCACGACTTCATAGAGCCACGGCGCGGCCTTGAGCAGCGCAGCCACACCGCACGCGGACAGCGTCACGTGCGTGGCACGCGAGACGGCCAAGCCGCCGGCCGCCGTCAGGCCCGTGCGCGCCCCGCGCGCAATACTGGTTTGGAGAATCAGCGCCATGTCCGGGCCAGGCACGGCATACACGACGATCAGTGCCACGATGAAGGCACACAGCAAATTAACGGAAACCACGGTCGAACTCGACGACGATACTGGGAATGCCGTCATTGTGATGGCTGATGCGGAGCGATTTTCGGCTTTATTCTCGATCGAATGGCCAAGCCTTAGCGCTTCTTAGAAGAAAAAAGAATATCCTTAGCAGATTCCCCTCGCCAACGATCGCCACCAAGAAACGCTATCACCCTCATTGGCAATGTTGTCTTGATTTATATCGGGAAGATCCGATATAAGATTCCGTCAACAGCGATTCTTCCTGATCTCAATCTCAATGTGTTGGACCGCTGGTTGAGTTGTTTGCCCGATATGACGATTGACATCGATGCGATTCACAAGGCGCTGGCCAATCCTATCCGTCGCGAGATTCTCGCGTGGCTGAAGGAACCGCAAGCGCACTTCACGAACCAGGAGCTGCCGCTCGAATGCGGCGTGTGCGCCGGGCAGATCAATGCCCGTTGCGGACTGTCGCAATCGACGGTCTCGGCGCACCTCGCCACGTTGCAAAGCGCGGGGCTCGTGACGGTCAAGCGCGTCGGCCAGTGGTGCTTCTTCAAGCGCAACGAGGCCGTCATTCAGGCATTTCTCGACACGCTGCACGCCAACCTTTGAAGCACGCCCCGCGCTTCATCGGCCCGTGCGGCACCGTCTGCTTTCGTTACTCGACTGATCGGCGGGCCCTGCGCCCGCCAACAAGGTGAACAACGCTATGCCAACTCTTTTCGATCCGCTCGTCGTCGGTGATCTCACGCTACCGAACCGCATCATCATGGCTCCGCTCACGCGCCAACGCGCAGGCGACGAACGCGTGCCGAACGCGCTGATGGCGCAGTACTACGCCGAGCGCGCATCGGCCGGGCTCATCCTGACCGAAGCAACTGCTGTTTCGCCGCAAGGCCTCGGCTACGCTGCCACCCCGGGCATCTGGTCCGACGAGCAGGTCGCGGGCTGGAAGCTCGTGACCGATGCGGTGCATGCTGCTGGCGGCCGCATCTTCCTGCAGCTGTGGCACGTCGGCCGCATCTCGGATCCGATCTTCCTGAACGGCGAACTGCCGGTCGCCCCGAGCGCCATCGCACCGCAAGGTCACGTGAGCCAAGTGCGGCCCGAGCGGGCCTACGTCACGCCGCGTGCGCTCGAACTGCACGAAATCCGCGACATCGTGGCCGCCTATCGCAAGGGTGCCGAAAACGCGAAAGCAGCGGGCTTCGACGGCGTCGAAGTGCACGGCGCGAACGGCTATCTGCTCGACCAGTTCCTGCAAGACGGCGTGAACCGCCGCACCGACGCCTACGGCGGCTCGATCGAAAATCGCGCGCGCCTGCTGCTCGAAGTCGTCGACGAGTGCATCGCCGTTTGGGGTGCAGGACGCGTGGGCGTACACGTTTCGCCGCGCGGCGACATCCATTCGATGGGCGATTCGGACCCGGCAGCTACGTTCGGCTACGTCGCACACGAGCTCGGCCAGCGCGGCGCCGCGTTCCTGTGCGCACGCGAATCGCTCGGCGAGCACCGCTTCGGCCCGGCGCTGAAGGCTGCGTTCGGCGGCGTCTACATCGCCAATGAGAAGTTCACGAAGGAATCGGCCCAGCACACGCTCGACGCCGGTGACGCCGATGCGGTCGCGTGGGGGCAGCTGTTCATCGCGAACCCCGATCTGCCCACGCGCTTCCAGCTCGATGCGCCGCTGAACCAGCCGAATCCGGCCACGTACTACGCCGCCGGTCCCGTCGGTTACGTCGATTACCCGGCGCTCGAAGCGGCTGCGTAAGCCGTGATTAAGCTGTAATGTGCTGGCGTCGGCCGCGCGATACACCGAGGCCGTCGCTACATGCCGCTCAGGATCGGTTGAACGATCGGTCCTGAAGCGGCTTTTCGCGTTCTTCGTCTTTTCACTCCGATCGCCATGACGACCTCTTCCGCCTCCCCCCTCAAAGCCAAAGCCATCGTAACGGGCCACACGCGTGGCCTCGGCGCTGCGCTCGCCGAAACGCTGCTCGCGCGCGGGTTCGCCGTGCTGGGCGTTTCCCGCACGCGCCATGCGTCGCTGGCTTCGCGCTTCGGGGGAGCACTGGAGGAAGCCGAAGTCGATCTCGCCGATTCAGGCCAACTCGCTCAATGGCTTGCCGGCGAATGCCTGCCGCGCTTCTTGCGCGATACGCAGCAGGCCCTGCTGATCAACAACGCGGGCACCGTGCAGCCGGTCGGCCCAGGCAGCACACAGGCAAGCGTCGATGTCGCACGCGCGGTGGCGCTGAACGTCGGCGCCCCGTTGATGTTCGCGAGCGCGTTCGCCACGGCCAGCACGCATGTGCCCGATCGGCGCATCGCGCACGTCTCGAGCGGCGCGGCACGCAGCGCCTACGCGGGCTGGAGCGTCTACTGCGCGACGAAGGCCGCGCTCGATCACCATGCGCGCGCCGTGGCGCTCGACAATGAGCCGGGCCTGCGCATCGCCAGCGTCGCGCCAGGCGTCATCGACACCGACATGCAAGCCGAAATCCGCGGCACCGACGAAGCGCGTTTTCCATTACGCGAGCGCTTTACTCAACTGAAAGCCGACGGCCAACTGAGCACGCCGGCCGACGCCGCCCACAAGTTCGTCGACTATCTGCTCAGCGATGCGTTCGGCCAGACTGCGGCCGCCGACGTGCGCATGCTGGGCCAGTAAACGTAGCCGCAGCGCAGCAACGCGATAGCGTCGTAGCGCAAGCTCCTCCGTTCAAGCCATCGAGCGCAGGCCGGCGAGTCTTTCGAGCGTGACGTTGCCGCCTGCCGCGAGCACGACGACCGGTGCCGGCTCGCCCGCCTGATCATCGGCCGTGGCGCCGATCTCGGCACCGCGCCACTTGAGCGCGGCAGCCAAGGCCACGGCCCCGCCTGGCTCGACCACCAGGTGTGCCTCGTCGAAATAGCGCAAGCTCGCTTGCGCGATCTCGCGTTCGCTGACCGACACGATCTCGTCCACGTAGTCGACGATCACAGGAAACGTCAGATTGCCGGGTGCTTGTACTTTGATCGCATCTGCAATGCTCGCGCTGGGCCCTGCCGCGCGCACGATGCGCCCCGCCGCGAACGATTGCTGCGTATCGTTCTCGAGCTCAGGTTCGACGCCGATCACGCGCACGGACGGCATCGTCATCTTCACGGCAGCCGCCACCCCAGCCAGCAAGCCGCCCCCGCCCACCGGCACGAACACCGCGGCAGGCAGACGTGCGCCGGCCTTGAGCTGCTCGCGCAGCTCAAGGCCGATCGATGCCTGCCCCGTCATGACGGTCCAGTCGTCGTACGGCGGAATCAGCACCCGGCCGGACTCAGCCGCCAGGCGCTCGGCCATGGCGCGACGCGCATCGGAAGTCGGCTCCGACATCACGACCTGCGCGCCCCACGACTGCGTCGCGCGCACCTTCGCTTCGGGCGCGTCGGGCGACATCACGATGAGCGCCGACACACCTGCATCGGCCGCGGCTTTGGCCACGGCTTGCGCATGGTTGCCCGTCGAATAAGCGATGACGCCACGCGCCCGCTGCTCGTCGGTCAGGCTCGCCACGAACAGCGTCGCGCCGCGGATCTTGAACGAACCCGTCGGCAGCAGGCATTCGGCTTTAACAAAGATCGGCGCACCTCCCGCCGTACGCCACATGCGCGGCTCCACCAGCGGCGACTGCGGAAGCCGCTGCCGCAACACGCGCGCCGCCGCTTCGATCGACGCGAGCGTCAGATGGGTGGTGTGCGCTTGCCCAGGCTCGGCTCGTTGATGCGTGAGTCCGCCGACAGTCGCTTCGTGATTCATGCGGTTTCCCCGTCTGACTTGGTCAGGACAAAAGGAAGCCAGTATGCTCTCGATGCGCTGTTTCCTTCCGACAAACCGACATGGAGTCCCCATGAACGCATCGCGCCGCACGTTCCTGATCGCCAGCCTGGGCGCCGCCTCGTCGCTGGCCGTATCGCGCATGGCCTTCGCCGCACCTCAGCACTTGAGCGAGAGCGAAGCCGATGCGCAAGCGCAGGGCTACAAGGAAGACGCCACGAAGGTCGACGCGAGCCGCTTCCCGAGCTACAAGCCCGGCCAGAGCTGCGCGAACTGCTCGTTGTTTCAAGGCAGCTCGGCCGACAAGTGGAGCGGCTGCGTGCTGTTCGGCGACCGGCTCGTGGCCTCGTCGGGCTGGTGCGCGTCCTACACGAACACGTAGGCCACGGCCGGCCACGCACCAAGCACCAAGCACCAGAGCCGCGCGTTACGCTTCGGCGACGCGCACGACGAGCTTGCCGAAGTTGCGTCCTTCGAGCAGGCCGATGAACGCGGCAGGCGCATGCTCGAGGCCGTCGATCACGTCCTCGCGCAGTTTGATCTGCCCTGCCTCGACCCACTCGCGCATGTCGCGGCTGAACGCCTCGAAGCGGTCGGCGTAGTGATCGAGGATGATGAAGCCCTGCATGCGGACGCGCTTCTGCAGCACCACCGCCATCAACCGCGGCAACCGGTCTGGGCTCGAGGGCGACGTCTCGTCGTTGTAGTGCGCGATGAATCCGCACACCGGCACGCGCGCGCCGATGTTGAGCAGCGGCACGACCGCATCGAACACCTCGCCGCCGACGTTCTCGAAGTAGACATCGATGCCGTCCGGGCAGGCGGCTGCGAGACGTTCGGCGAACTGCGGATCGCGGCGATCGAGACAAACGTCGAAGCCCAGCTCCTCCACGGCATAGCGGCATTTGTCGGCACCACCGGCAATGCCCACTACGCGCGCCCCCTTGAGCTTCGCGATCTGGCCGACCACCGAACCGACGGCACCGGTGGCCGCCGCCACCACCACGGTTTCGCCTGCCTTGGGCTGACCGATGTCGAGCAGGCCGACGTAGGCCGCAAAGGCAGGCATGCCGAGCCCACCCAGCGCCAGCGACGGTCGCTTCATGTCGCCGAGCGGCGTGAGCTCGTTGCCATCCGACACCGCGTAGTCCTGCCAACCAGCCCTGCCCAGCACCAGATCGCCGACGGCGAATTGCGGATGCTTCGACGCGACGACACGGCTCACGGTCCCGCCGACCATCGTCTCGCCCACCTGTACCGACGGCGTATAGCCGGGCCCGATTTCATCCATCAGATTGCGCATGTACGGATCGAGCGACAGGTACAGCGTACGGAGCAGCACTTCGCCTTCCTTCGGCGTGAGCACGGGGGCCTCGTCGAGGTGGAAATCCTGCAACGTGGGCTGGCCTTGCGGACGGGCGGCGAGCAGGATGCGGCGATTGACTGTTGCGGCTTGCGACATGAGGTTCAGCTCCTGGGCTGCGGATAAATAAAAGGTCCACTCGAGTAGACCAGTCGTCTAGTAAATCGACACAAAAAAAGGCGGGGGCGCGCATGCAGATCTCCCACCTCGTCTTGCGTCTGGCTTCAAGCGTCTTGCGTCAAACTCAACTTCAACTGCTCCTGCGTGTTGGCCATAGCCATATCGAGCGGCTCACGGCTACGTGTGATCTTGGCGAGCAGACTCGCCCCCAACCAGTTCTGATAAAGCGACAGCGCGGCGGCCTGCGGATCGGCGACGCCCGTTACCGATCCGTCGGCGTTGCCGGCTTCGATACCGCGCGCCAGGCATGCGATCACGCGATCGGTGCCGCGCTTGAGCGCCGCTCGCATCGTCTCCGACAGATCGCAAACCTCCGCGCCGAGCTTAACCACGAGGCAACGGCCCTGCCCCTCGTCGCCGATCTGCGAGTCGAGCCAGAACTGGAAATAGCGGATGAGCCGTTGTGCGGCCGTGCCCGGCTCGTCGAACAGCGCTTCCATCTGCGCGAGGTAGTCGGCAAAGTACCCTTCGAGGATGGCTTCGCCAAAGGCCTCTTTGGAGCCGAAGTAGTGATAGAACGAGCCCTTCGGCACGCGCGCCGCGCTCAGCACCTCGGTCAGCCCGACAGCCGTGAAACCCTTGCTCAGCAGCATCGGGTAAGCCACATCGAGGATGTGCTGGCGTACGTCGGCAGGAATATGTGTTGCATTCATGGTGACGCACTTTAGCATACAATTAGACCGGTCGTCTAGTAAATTGTCTGACTTATTTGGGGCTGATCTTTCCTTACTCGAAGGGATTCAACAGTCGGACGCCCGTTCTGGCGAAGTCATCGACGTTACGCGTAACCACCGTGAGGTCATGAATCAACGCGGTCGCCGCGATCAGTTTGTCCAAAGCATGCTCGGGATGTGGCGCTCGCAGATGCCCCCATAGTTGAGCAATCTCCTCATTCACCGACAGAATGTTTTGCGTGTATTCGCCCAGCACGCCTCCCAGCCACGCTTCCAGGATGACCACCTGCTGCATGTCCCCTCTGTGTCGAATCAACTCGACCCCACGCCGAAGCTCGGCAATCGTGACGACGGAAAGGTAAAGGTCGCTCTCGTCACGCACCGCTCTCCGGAAAAACGTCCGCACTCCTTGATTGGCGCGCTCACGTTTCCTGACCTCGCTAATCACGTTTGTATCAACCAAATACATTCGGAGCCTCTCCATCGTCCTGCCGCCCAAAATCTGCGTCTTCGCCTACGTCCGGCATGCTCATCAGTACCTCTGCAAAGCTCATGCGTTTTGGCCTGCGCAGCGCCTTTGCCAGAATTTCACGATGCTCCGCCTCAGCGCTGCGACCATGCGAGGCCGCCTGCTCACGAAGATTCTGGACGAGGCTTTCGTCCACGTTGCGTACAAGAAGATTTGCCATCACCAGCTCCCCCAAAACGATGCTATCAATGATAGCATTCGACCGGGCCGATGCAAGCATTTGCTATCAGCGGCGAACCACACGCTGCACACACGCGCGACGAGCACGCACAATGATCCCTCCGATCGCGTAGCCCAACCAGTTGGCCGGACGGCTTTGACGATTGAACAAGCCGATGAGCGATCTCACGCGTTAGCGATAGACCACGATCATGCTCGGATGCTAACGCTGGCGTGCCGCCTGACGGCAGCGCTGCTCACCTTCCCGGACTAAAGTTCGAGGTCTCTCGGTAGTCGCCGCCTTGGCGAACTTGATGGCACGAACGACAACCGAAAACAGCGGCACGACCGACGTCGTCTTGCTGCCGCTTTCGATGGGCTGGCGACGCCTTGGCGTGCGGCAGGCGCTGGCCCGCGTGGGCCAGCACACTCAGGAAATTCTCGTGCGGCTGAAGAGCCGCGCCCACCGCCCGCCTCCAGCGGCAACAAGCGTGACGCTAGTGCAGTTGCTACCGCGCGTCTTCCTGCATTTGCACCTGCACGGGTGCGCCGATCTTACCTGCCACGCTGGGTGCGATCACGAGATAACGGCGTTTGTCGGTGCCTGCTTCAGCCCCCTTCTCCGCGGATGTCCCCGCCGTATTCGACGTCACCACTTCGCGAATCTGGCCAAGTGCATTGACGATCGCCGCACCGGCCGGGTTCGTCTTGAACGATGCGAGCGGTTCGATGCTGCCGCTGCCGTCGGGATGCGGAGCGAGCCCCAGCACATACGGCTGCTTCGGCTGCAAGCCGGACACGGCCGCTTGCAGCACCTGCACGAGGCCTTGATCGAACAGTGCGACGGTCGTCGACGCCGTGCCACCGGCGACGGCCCTGAGCGTCAGATGCTCGGCGTTGCCGGCTAGGCCGAGGGACTCGGTATTCTGCGTACCATCCCCTTCGGGCACCGCGTTCGGCACATAAACGAGCGCTTGTGGAGCCTGCCCGATCGGCACCGTCGCGACGACTCGGTTGGCCAGCGTATCGATGACGGCCACTGCGTCGGCATTCTCGAGCCCGACATAAATGCGCGTACCGTCGCCAGACGGCCACAGGCCGTGCGGCAGGCTTCCTACCGGGATCGTCGCGACCTGCGAGAAGTCGTCAGTGCGGAACACCTTCACTTGGTTCAGGCCACCCACGGTCACGTAAGCGAACGTTCCATTCGCGTTGCGAACGATGTTCACGTGATTTGTGATGGGTCCCGTATCGAGCGTCTTGAGCAAGGTGAACGGTGCGTGCGCGTCGAACACCTGCGTCTTGCCCACGTCCTTCAGCGTGAACCACACTTGCTTGCCGTCGGGCGTCGCCGCGAGATCCGGACAAAACGGGCTCGCCTGCGTGACCTTGCCGACGATCCGATGCTCGGCCACCGATATGACGTCGGTCTCGGGATTGAACGACGAGCACACATAGCCGTACTTGCCGTCGGGCGAAAAGATCTGCATGCCTGGCCCGTTGGGCACGGTGATCCGCGTCTTCTCCGCGAACGTTTTGCCGTCGAGCACGTCGATGTAGTTCTCGCCGCGCACCGTCACCCAGACCTCGCTGCCGTCCCGCGTGAAGAATGCTTCGTGCGGCGAGCGCCCCACATACGTTATGTGCTTGACCGCATTGGTCTGCGTATCGATGAATGCGACCGAATTCGAGCCGATCGAAACGACGGCGAGCGTACGTCGATCAGGCGAAACGCCCATGCCGTGTACGAGTAATTGGCCGCGATAGAGCGGGCTGAAGTTGGCTGGCGACGGATCGCCGAGACGAATCTCGCCGACGAGATGGTTGTCGGCCGGGTCGATCACCGACACGGTGTTCGAGAATTGCTCCGCCGCATAGACCCGATCGTGATGGCTGATGGGAATGTCAGCATCGGATGCGGCGCCGGGCACCTGGCCGGCGAACGACGCCTGCACCATGAACAAGGCACTGGACGCCAGGGCGGTAGCGAGTCGATGAGTTACTTTCATTTTGATTCCCGCGTAGTGGAACGATCGTTGGACGGAGATGCACAAGGCGTGCTCGCGGTCGAAGAACAGGGCATCGCGTGAAGTTGATCGGGTGCCGGCGCGGAAGGCGGCAACGGCTGCCCTAACGCAAGTCGCATCGCCGCGATTTCCTGCTGCTGCTCGACGACGATTTCCTGCGCGATACGGCGTAATTTCTCGTTGTGACCGTAACGCAGCTCGGCCTGGGCCATGTCGATGGCCCCTTGGTGATGGGGGATCATGGCGGCGGCGAAATCGCGATCGACGTCACCGGTCGGCTTGATCGACATGCCGTCCATCATCTTGGACATCGCCGTGTCGTTATCGGCCAAAAACGCAGCTTCTTCTGCACTGCGAAAATCCGGTGGCCCGGCGGCGATCGCATCGGACTCCGCAGCAAACGTCGCTGCCAGCATCAACGCGGCGAACATCGGACGCGCGAATGCGGGTGATAAAAGGCACATGAATGAAGCTCCCTGTGAACGCGATGGATATCAGCGCGAACACAGGGACAAGCAGCGTTATTCCATCGCTCGATTCTCGCTCATCGGCATCGCAGCCCTAGCGCGTTTATTCCCATGCGTCACGAGCGAATCGATGGAATAAACTGCGCGCACACGTGTTCCCCTGTACATGAATAACGACGAAGGCCCACCAAGGGCCGGCTGCGCGAAACAGACTGGTATGAGAAATGAACATCCGCGATGAATTGACGGAGCACGTGCCGCGCTTGAGGCGCTATGCCCGAGCGCTGATCCGAAATCAGGAACTTGCCGACGACCTCGTTCAGGACACACTCGAGCGCGCGCTACAGCGGCTGAGCCTGTTCGAACCCGGCACCGATCTGCGCGCCTGGCTCTTCACGATCATGCATAACGTGTTCGCCAATCAGGCGCGCAAGGCGTCAGTACGCGCGTTGCATGTCGGGCTGGACGACGACGTCGTCGACCAGAACAACTTTTCGGTTGCGCCGGGGGAGTCGCGCTCGCTCGAAGTACGCGACCTCGACTACGCGCTGCAACGCCTGCCGGCCGAACAGCGCGAGGTGGTGCTGCTCGTCGGTCTCGAGGAGATGAGTTACGCCGATGTGGCCCTCACGCTCGGCATTCCGATCGGCACTGTCATGTCGCGTCTTTCGCGCGGCCGCGAGCGATTGAGAGCTTGGATGACGGGCGCAAAGCCTGTCGAGAAACTGAGGATGGTGAAATGAACGAGCGGCCGGATCCCTTTACCGAAGACGACATCCATGCCTACGTCGACAGCTTGCTACCGGAAGCGCAACGCATCGAAATCGAGCGCGCACTCGAACGCGACCCGGCGCTGGCAGCACGCGTCAGCGACTATTTTGCGCAGAACACCTTGTTCCATGAGCGTTACGACCGGGTACTTCAAGAGCCCTTGCCTCAGCGGCTGCGCCAGGCAGCCGTGCCATCGCACCGCCCGGCGGCGAACTGGCGGCACTATGCAGGACTTGCTGCCGCGCTCGTGCTCGGCATCGGCATCGGCGTGGGCACCGACATGCAACTACATCCGCCTGCTTCGCCCCAGGTCGCGAGCGACGCCACGCGGTATGCCGATGCGACCCAAGCGGCCGACCCGCTCCCGCAGCAGGCCGCGATCGCCCACGTGCTGTACATGCCCGCCGTCGAACGCCCCGCGCAACTCGGCTCGCAGAATGAACAGCAATTCGTGCGGTGGCTCGCGCAGCGGCTCGGCACCGACGTGAAACCGCCGGTTCTCTCCCGCAGCGGCTTCGAGTTGATGGGTGGGCGCCTGCTGCACACGACCGACGGGCCAACCGCCCTGTTCATGTACCGCGATGCAGCGGGCGAGCGCGTCACGCTCTACATTTCACGCAGGACGACAAGCCTAGCCACGACCGCGTTCAAGCTCTATCGGGACGGCCCCGTCAATGTCTTCTATTGGATCGATGGCGACTTTGGCTATGCGATCTCCGGCGGCATCGATCGCCGCCGGCTGCTTGCGCTCTCACACGACGTCTACAAACAAATCACCGCCGCGCAACAAGGCTGACCTCGACCCTGAGCGAGCAATACATACAAAAAAGGCACCGGTCCCATCGCGAATTTGCCTATTACATAGTCTGAAGGCGTTCCTATACTGCTGAGCGTTGCACCTGCTATCGGATCGATCGAACGTCTTACGACTACTGAGGGCAACCTTGAACCCCTACGATCCAGACGTCTCCCTGCGACGCCGCAAACTACTCGGCGCCCTTGGCGCCGCATTCGCTGCACCGCTCCTGGCAAACGCGGCGGAAAGCACACACATCGTCCTTCCGTTCAGCAACGGCGAGCGGCCGCTCACGTCTGGCTTTCCGCAGAAATCAGGCATGATTCTGCAGCGGACGCGCCCTCCATTGCTCGAAACGCCGTTCGACGTATTCGACCAGAGGGTGTTCACGCCCAACGATCGCTTCTATGTGCGCTGGCACCTCGCGTCGATTCCTACGACGATCGATCCACATACTTTCCGCCTCGACATTCGCGGTCATGTGAATCGCCCCGTCAGTCTCACGCTCGACGAGCTGGTCAGCCGATTCCCACGCTTCGAGATCGCCGCCGTGAACCAGTGCTCCGGCAATTCACGAGGCTTCTTCGAACCACGTGTGCCGGGTGGACAATGGGCCAACGGTGCCATGGGCAACGCCCGCTGGACCGGTGTGCGCCTGAAGGACCTGCTCACACATGCCGGCGTCCTGACAAACGCCGTGCGGGTGCGCTTCGACGGACTCGACTCGGGTGTCATCCCACAAACGCCGAAGTACCTGAAGTCACTAGCCATCGAGCACGCGCTCGACGGCGAAGTGATGGTTGCCTATGCGATGAACGGGCAGCCCCTGCCGCTTCTCAACGGCTATCCGCTGAGGCTCGTCGTGCCTGGATGGTATGCAACCTACTGGGTCAAGATGCTGCACGACATCGAAGTGCTCGATGGTCCCGACGACAACTTCTGGACCGCGAAGGCCTACCTGGTGCCGGACAACCACTATGCGAACGTGCACCCAGGCGAACACGGATTCAAGCAAGTGCCGATCAGCACCATGCTGCCACGCTCGTTTTTCACGAATGTGCAAGCGGGTGCGCGGGTGCGCGTCAGCGAGCCCATGCTCGTACGCGGCATCGCGTTCGGCGGCGCATCCGCGCTCAAGCAGGTGCAATTCTCGGCCGATGCCGGGCATACCTGGAGCACGGCCGCATTGGGCCGCGACTTCGGCAAGTACAGCTTCCGTCAATGGCAGACGACCGTTCGTTTCACGCAGCCGGGTAAGCAGATCCTGATGGTGCGCGCAGTCAATGCAAACGGCGAGTCGCAGCCGAGCGTGCCGAACTGGAACGGCGCGGGGTTCATGAGAAACGTCGTCGAATCGATCGACGTCGATGTCGCTTGAACGACGAGGGAAGACAATGCACGCAAAGTGGATTCATATCGCGCGAGTGTGGGCTGCACCCGTTCTCGCGGCAGTCGTCGTTGCCGTGATCGGCAGCCGCTATTTGCCCGCATCGGCGCAATCGCAAACCGCAAAGCAAACCGAACGAGTACCGCCGGTACGGTTCGCGGCGGTCGATGTGACGCTGCCGTCTGGCGAAACCGTGTTTCCTCCCGGCAAGGGCTCGGAGATTGCGAATGCCAACTGCGTGATTTGCCATTCGACGGGCATGGTATTGCGGCAGCCCGCGCTGACCGTCGACGAGTGGCACGCGGAGATCGACAAGATGCGCAACGCGTTCGGCGCCCCCATTCCCGCCGATCAGGTGGACGAACTCGCCCACTACCTCAGCACCATCAATGGACGCAAGCTTGACGGGGGACCGTCCGGGGTCGACCACCAGGCAAACTGAATCGTTGCCAGCCTGACGCTGGCCTATTGCGGCAGCGACGCGGCCGTACTTGCGAACATCTGCGTCGCCAACGTACGAAACGCCCGTGCGCTGGGGCTCAACGTGCGTGACTGGCGCCAGATCATGTTGAGCTCGCGTTCGATCTTCAGGTCGTGCACCGGCAGTTGCACCAGGACACCGGCGGCCAGTTCCTCAGCCACGATGTGGCGCGACACCCAGGCCACGGCGTGATCGGGCCGGCAACGCGCTGCGAGCGACGCGTCGATTCCGGCGAGCCGGGCCGTTTGAGGGATAATCGGCGCGATTCGCCCTACCCGGCGCTCGCTGCGCCGGGGCAACTCGTCACTTCTCGCTGCCTCCGATCGTTCATGAGCAAGTCCGGCCCTTCGCGACAACTCGACAATCTGCTGCAACAAGCCGTCGCGCTTCAGCAAAACGGTGCAATCGCCGATGCCGAGGAGCTCTATCGCGAGATTCTCGCCCAGCGCCCGCGCCACTTCGACGCGCTGCAACTGCTCGGCGCGCTGTCATTGCAAACGGGACGCCTCGCCGAAGGCGTCGCACTGCTCGAGCAAGCGGTCGCGATCAACGCCACGCAGGCGCCCGTCCACTCGAACCTCGCGTACGCGTTGAACGCGCTCCATCGTCACGAACAGGCTTTGAGCGCGGCCAATCGCGCGCTCGCGCTGAAGCCCGGCTTCATCGATGCGCTGAACAACCGCGGCAATGCGCTCGCCGCACTGGCGCGTCCGCTCGATGCGCTCGCGAGCTTCGAAAAAGCGCTGGCCGCCCAGCCGCAATTTGCCCAAGCATGGAACAACCGCAGCTGCGTGCTGCGCGATCTCGGCCGCCCCGACGATGCGCTCGCCAGTTGCGACCAGGCGCTCGCGCTGCGCCCCGACTACGCCGAAGCCTGGAGCAATCGCGGCAACGCGCTCAGCGATCTGAACCGGCCGCTCGACGCGCAGGCGAGTTACGAGCGCGCGCTGTCGCTGTCGCGCGAGTTCACCGATGCCTGGAACAATCTTGGTCTCACCTACGTCGACCTGAACCGCCATGCCGACGCGCTCGCGAGCTACGACAAGGCACTCGCTCTGGCACCCGATGCCGCGGAAACGCATTGGAACCGGGCACTTTGCCTGCTGCAAATGGGCGAATTCGAAGCGGGCTGGCGCGAATATGAGTGGCGCTGGGCGCGCGCGCGCATCAAAGCCGGCAAACGTGCTTTCGATCAACCGCTATGGCTCGGCGACACACCGCTCGAAGGCAAGACGATTCTGCTGCATGCCGAGCAAGGGCTCGGCGATACCCTCCAGTTCTGCCGCTATGCCTCGCTCGTCGCACAGCAAGGCGCGCGCGTCGTGCTCGAAGTGCAACCGGAGCTGATCCGATTGCTGGCCAATCTCGAGGGCGTCGACCTCCTCGTGGAAGCGGGGCAGCCGCTGCCGCCGTTCGATTACCACTGCCCGTTTCTGAGCCTGCCGCTCGCACTACGCACGACGCAAGCCACGATTCCCGGTAACACGCCCTATCTGTTCGCCGATGCGCAAGCCTCGCAGCATTTCGCGGCGCGTATCGCAGCGCTCGACGGCTCGCGGAACGCGCTGAAGGTGGGGCTCGTCTGGGCCGGCGGCAATCGGCCTCACGTACCCGAGCTGCGCAAGAACGATGCGCGCCGTTCGCTCGCGCTCGAGCAGCTCGCACCCATCCTCGACTTGCCCGGCGTACAGTTCTTCAGTCTGCAAAAGGGCGCGCCCGCGCAGCAGTTGACGGCCATGCACGAGCGCCACGCGGCGAGCCGGACTATCGTCGACTGGACCGACGAGCTGCACGATTTCGCGGACACCGCCGCGCTCGTCGACAACCTCGATCTCGTGCTTTCCGTCGATACGTCCACCGCTCACCTGGCCGGCGCGATGAACAAGCCCGTGTGGATCCTGAACCGGCTCGATACGTGCTGGCGCTGGCTGCTCGAACGCAACGACAGTCCCTGGTATCCGAGCGTGCGCTTGTTCCGGCAGCCGACACTCGGCGATTGGGCGAGCGTCATCAACACCGTCGCGCACGCGTTGAACGCATTGAGCGAGCGTCCCACTTCGCACGGTAGCGGCAGCTAGCGAGCGCTACGCGGCTTTGGTCGCGAAGCGTCGCCGATATGCAGCCGGCGTCGTCTTAGCCACACGCCGAAAGTGCCGGCGCAACGATTCCTCCGACCCGAAGCCTGCGCGCTCGGCCACTTGCTCGATCGACAACCGCGGCCGCGATTCGAGCATCTCCTTGGCGAGCGCCACGCGTTCGCGAATCAACCATTGATAAGGGCCCAGCCCTGTCGCCTCGCGAAACTGCCGCTGCAACGTGCGCGCACTCATGGCTGCGCGCTCGGCCAACGAAGCCAGCGTGTGCGAAGCAGCCGCATGCGTGCGCATCCAGTCGATCAGCTTTGCCACACGCGCGCCTTCGTCGGGCGGCATCGGACGCGGCACGAACTGCGCCTGGCCACCGTCGCGATGCGGCGCGACGACGAGCCGCTGTGCCACGCGATTGGCGATCGCGCTACCGTGATCGCGACGCACGAGGTGCAGCAGCATGTCGAGCCCGGCCGCCGACCCGGCCGACGTGATCACGTTGCCTTCGTCGACATACAACGCATCGGCCGCCACGCGCAGCGACGGATAGCGCGTGCGCAACTTTTCCGCGTAACGCCAGTGCGTCGTCACAGTCTTACCGTCCAGCACGCCGGCTTGCGCGAGCACGAACACGCCCGAACAAATCGAAGCCAGCCGTGCGCCACGCGCGGCCGCCGCTCGCAGCTTGCGCAGCAGCGGTTCGGGCGCCGCTTCGTCAGCATCGCGCCAGCCCGGAATCACGATCGTCTGCGCGCGGTCGAGCAGTCTCAGCGAATAAGGCGCCTCGACGGTAATGCCACCGGCCGCGCGAATCGGGCCGGGCTCGGCTGCGCAAACGCCGAAGCGGTACCACTCGCGGTCGAGTTCAGGGCGCGGCAACGCGAACAGCTCGACGACGCAGCCGAATTCGAATGTGCAGAGACGGTCGTATGCGACCGCCACGACGAGATGATTGTGCATGGCGCGATGTTACCGAAACTTGACGATTGCGCCACTCCTGAAAGATCGATCCGAACGGAATAATGACGACTCCGACAACCACCCTAAACGAGCATCGACCATGACCACGCCCTCCGCCGTGACCGCCGTTCCTGCAGCCGACAGTACGACCGCGCTCGAGCATTTCGAAGCATCGCTGCGTTTCGAAACCGATTGCTCCGATGTCCATAGCGCCTTCGCATCCGGCTCGGTCGACTTCGTGTTGCTCGACGTGCGCAGCCCTGCCCTGTTCGCGCAAGGCCATGTCCCCGGCGCCGTCAACCTGCCGCACGGCAAGATCATCATGTCGAAACTCGCTCACTACGCACCCGAGACAGTCTTTGTTACCTACTGTGCCGGACCGCACTGCAACGGCGCGACGCGCGGTGCGATCCGCCTCGCGAAGCTCGGTCGGCCAGTCAAGGTGATGATCGGCGGCATCACCGGTTGGCTCGACGAAGGCTTTGCGCTGCAAACGGCCGACCACGCGGCCGATGCAACGCCGAGCAGTCAACGCGGCTAACTCAGCGCGCAACCCACTCCGCCAGTTTCCGGGTAAGCGCCTCGCTTGCGCATGTCATCGGCGCGCGCAACTCGTTGGCGATCCACCCTTGCGCCGCAAGCGCGGCCTTCACCGGTGCGGGATTCGTCTCCGACGTCAACGTGTGCACGAGCGGTGCCAGCGCATGAAACAGCGTGCGCCCTTCTTCGAGACGCCCGTCGGCCAGGGCACGATGCATGGCGACGAAGCGCTCCGTTTCCAGATGCGCCGTCGCGGCAATCGCGCCCGCGCCGCCCATGCACAGCGTGCTGAAGATCTCGTTGTCGTTACCGGCCAGCACTTGCAGCCGGCCATCCAGAATCAGTGCGAGCGTGGTCTCGGGGGAACCCGCGCAGTCCTTGATACCGACGATGCGGGGATGCGCGGCGAGCGTCAGCAGCGTCTCGAGTTCGAGTTTGACGCCCGTGCGGTAGGGGACGTCGTAGAGCAGGATCGGCTTGTTGCTGACATCGGCCAGCATCGTGAAGTGCTCGACGAGTCCAGCTTGCGACGGCCGGACGTAGTACGGCGCCGGGACGAGCAATCCCGCAATAGGTAATTCGTTCAAGCGCAGCACGCGCTCACGCAGCACCACACTCTGGTTGCCTGCAACACCGACGACCACGGGCGTCTCCTGTGCCTCGCGCAGAATCGTCGTGAGCACGGCATCCTGCTCGTCATCGGTGAGCGCACTGGGCTCGCCTGTCGTGCCTAGCGCCACGAAGCCCGCGACACCGGCCTTACGACAGTGTGCAATCAATGCGGCTAGCGCGGCGTGATCGACTACGCCGTCAGCAAACGGCGTGACAAGCGGAATCCAGATACCGGAAAAACTCGACATGCACCACTCCTCGAAAATGACCGATTCGTCATCCGTCAGGCGTCGAGGGGGCAAAGTGGTAGGCGGCTTCTTGCTGTCCCGTCGGGCGTCCGACGGCAACAGCGCGCCGGTCAGACGTGCGACTGTTTTTTGGCTTTGGAAACGGCGCAGACCATCGCGCGCCCGATCAAGAGCGACGACGTACGCGTGGCGATGCTGGGTTGAAAGCGTCCGATTTCCATTCGCAAGAGTGTACCGGCCGCGGGCGATTCGCTCCAGCACAATTTCTTGACTTCCGTCGAAGCATTATTCAGTGTGCTTTACTGACGCGCGAAAGGCGGCGCATCAACCTTGCTAGCGCCGCCCGCCGTTACCACCATCACTCGTGCGCCACAGAAACCAACGACGACGCTTCGCTCGATTATTGGCTCGACATCGCGCGCTTATAGAACATGCCGAGTCCCATTGCGCCCACGTGGTTTTTGATGATGCCGCTGACCGCGCCATGCGTGACGTCCTGCGTCCAATCCGCCTGCAGTTCAAGCAGCACCGGCAGCCACGTGATCGGAACGGCCCCGGCCTGGACCAGGCGCTGCACCGCGCGCTCGTGCGACTCCGCATCCATGTCGCCGCTCGCATCCGTCACGACGTAGACTTCGTAGCCCTCTTGCAGCGCCGCCAACGCGGGCAGCATCACGCAGTTGTCGGTCCACAGGCCGGCGATGATGAGCTTCTTGCGCCCCGTCTTGTGAATCGCATCCCGGACGCGCTCGTCTTGCCAAGCGTTGATGCGCGTGCGATCGATCACGTCGACGCCCGGCGCGGCAGCTGCGATCTGGGGGAATACCGGGCCACCGTACGCCTTCGAGGTGACGGTCGTGATCACGGTCGGAAGCTTGAATGCCTGCGCCGTCTCCGTCAACGCCACGGCATTGTTCACCAACGTGTCGATGGAAATCGACTGCGTGGCGAACACATACTGCGGCTGATAATCGATCAGCAGCAGCGCGCTGTTTTCAGGGGTCAACTGGTCGTACACGGGCTTTGCGGGTGTTGCGGCCTGCGTCGCCGAAACGCCCGTTGCGCTCAAGAGCATGACGGTCGATACGATCGCTGCGGAAAAATGCCTTTTAAGCGTAGAGAACAGCATGGTTAGCCTCATTGTTGGGTTATTCGAGTTCGATACGTAGGTGAAAAGAAGCCACGTTCAGCGGAGATCGAACAGCAGAATCTCGGCTTCGTCGCTGGATTGCAGGCGTAGCTCTGCTACGCCCTCTATCTGCGCGCCATCGCCGGCACAGAGCGTTTCTTCATTGATGGTCAACGCGCCGCGCAGCACATGCACGTACGCGCGGCGTTGCGGCGCGAGGACGTGGCGAATCGCGTCGTTCCGCACGATGGACGCATAGATGCGGACGTCCTGGTCGACTTGCAGCGAACCTTCGTTGCCGTCCGGCGATGCGATCAGGCACAACCTGCCGAGCTTCGTTTCGCGTGAGTAGTGCTGCTTCTGGTAGGCCGGCTGGCTGTCGCGATGGGCCGGCGCGATCCACCACTGCACGTGATGCTCATGCTCGGTGAGCGATGGATTCATTTCGCTATGGACGATGCCGGTGCCCGCGCGCATCAAATGCACGTCGCCATACGACAGCGTTTCCCGGTTGCCCAGGGAATCTTCGTGCTCGACTTCCCCTTGCAGCGGAAACGAGAGCACCTCGACGTTATCGTGCGGGTGGGCGGCAAAGCCCTTCGTGGGGGAAACGATGTCGTCGTTGAGCACGAGCAGATCCGAGTAGCCCCGACGAGCCGGGTTCCGGTACGAGCCGAATTCGAACGAGAATTGGGCATCGAGCCAGTCGTTGCGAAACGAGCCACGTTCATGCGATCGATGGATGGTCATCATGTGCGCCTCTCCAAGTAATCAATGCGCTCGATATTGAAGGCGGCCATCGCTAAAATCAGCTCCTTTGCGCGATTTGATTGTTCGCGTGGAAGCATCAATCGGATGTTGATCGGCTGCCCGCCCGACGCGGGTATGACGGTTTAGTCACGCGATAACCAAGGAGTTCGATCCAGTGGACAACCTCACTTCCATTGCCGTCTTCAGAGCGGTCGTCGATAGCGGCTCCTTTGCGGGTGCAGCCGACATGCTCGGCATCGCGCGCTCGGTGGTCAGTCGGCGGGTCAGCTCGCTGGAGGCGGAAATGCAGACCCGGCTGCTGCATCGCACGACCCGCCGGATCGCCTTGACGGAAGCCGGCCAACGCTTCTATGGCCGCGTGAGCGAGGCGCTGGATGCAATCGAGGAAGCACGGAACGAAGTTGGGTCGCTGCGCGACGAACCCAGTGGAAAGCTCGTGGCAAGCGTGCCGATGAGCTTCGGGCTCATGCATGTGCTGCCTGCCATGCCAGCCTTTCGAAGAAGGTTTCCGAAGGTCGAATTGGAGCTTCGCTTCGACGATCGGCAAGCGAACTTGCTCAAAGACGGCGTGGACATGGCGTTGCGCATCGCCGATTTGGCGCAGTCGTCGCTGGTGGCACGACGGCTTGCGAAAGTGCGGCACGTGGTGGTCGCATCACCGTCGTATATCGCCAAATACGGGGCGCCACAACATCCGTCCGACCTTGCGGAAAGAGAGTGCCTTGTCTATACGCTGCGATCGTCGCCGCGTCGATGGCGGTTTCGCCAGGGCGATATCTGTCAAGACGTGGACGTACGCGGGCATTTCGAGGCCAACAATAGCCTTGCGCTACGCGAGATGTTATTCGCCGGCATGGGCATCGCACACGTGCCGCTTTATTTAGTCGCCCATGACCTGCAGAACGGGCAACTCAGCCCCCTGCTCGAAGACTGGCAGACGCATGACCTCGACTTGTGCATCGTCTATCCGACGAGAAAGCACGTCGCACGCACCGTGCGGGCGTTCATCGCCTTCATGGAAGACCGGATAGGCAACCCGCCCTACTGGGAGAAAGCGATCGACGGGCGGCGGTAAAGCGTCGTGGAAGTGGAGGCAGGTGCGGTGCCGAGGTAGCCGCGCGCGAGGATGCTTGACTTCCGTCGCCGACGAATTAATATACGCACCGCGTATAACCATTCATGAGGCGACGGCGATGAGCGTTCCCCAGCAAGCCTTCCTACGCGACGCCATGCGCCGCATGAACATGACCCGCGATGCGTTCGCGAACCGTATCGGTGTCAGCCGGCGCGCGCTCGACACGTGGCTGTTGCCTGACGATTCGCAGGAATCGCGCAGCATGCCCGAGATCGTCGGCCGGTTCGTTTCCGAAATCGTCACGCACGTCGAACGCGAATCTAACTATACGCAACGCGTACACACCCCTTCATTAGCCAGCCAGATCCTGTTCGAAGGCAAACCGCAATTGCTGTCGGTCGATCAGTTCTCGCGCGACGCGGTAGAAGCGCTCTTCAGCGTGGCCGACATCATGCAGCCGATCGCGCGTCGCAAGAAGATTTCGCGCGTGCTCGAGGGTGCCGTGCTCGGCAATCTGTTTTTCGAAGCGAGCACGCGTACGCGCGTGTCGTTCGGTGCCGCGTTCTGCCGGCTCGGCGGCTCCGTATGCGACACGACCGGCTTCACGTTCTCGTCGATGGCCAAGGGTGAATCGATCTATGACACCAGCCGGGTGATGAGCGGCTACGTCGACGCGCTCGTCGTGCGGCATCCCGAGCAAGGCTCGGTCGCCGAATTCGCTCGCGCGACGAACCTGCCCGTCATCAACGGCGGCGACGGTCCCGGCGAACATCCGAGCCAGGCGTTGCTCGATCTATATACGATTCAGCGCGAGTTCTCGCGGCTAGGCAAGATCGTCGACGGCGCGCACATTGCGCTCGTCGGCGACCTCAAGTACGGCCGCACCGTGCATTCGCTCGTCAAGCTGCTCGCGCTCTATCGAGGCATCAAGTTCACGCTGATTTCACCGCCGACGCTCGAGATGCCTGCCCATATCGTCGAGCAGATCTCGCGTAACGGACACGTCGTCGAGGAAACGCATGATCTCGCGACAGGCTTGCGCGGCGCCGACGTCGTCTATGCCACGCGCATCCAGAAAGAGCGCTTCACCGACGAATCGTTCGAAGGCTATACGCCCGAATTCCAGATCAACCAGGCGCTCGCCGATACCGTGTGCGGTCGCGACACCTTGATCATGCACCCTCTGCCGCGCGACAGCCGCCCCGGCGCCAACGATCTGTCGGTCGACCTCAACCACGATCCGCGGCTCGCGATCTTTCGTCAAACCGACAACGGCATTCCAATCCGCATGGCGATCTTTGCGGTACTGCTCGGCGTCGAGAACCACGTGCAGCATTCGATGCGCGACGCGACGTGGCAGCCGCCCGCCTACCTCGGCCCCGACGACGCGATCTTTCACGGCATCGATTGAAATCTAGGCTTGTTCGTAGGATTGGTCGCGCCCGGAACCAACGGCTTCGGGTAAACGAAGCCATTTGTTCTACACCGCACAGACTTCACAGACTCGACTGCGCGTTCCCGCACCCACATCGCCAATTCGCCCTTGCAACGCCGCAATATCGCATCGCACAATCGCCTGCATCTCCTTAGCGGAAAGCCTCGATGACCTATGCCTCGTCCGCCACCGGTCTGCTGCTCGCTGCGGGACGGGGCACGCGCTTCGATCCGCATGGCTTCAGCAACAAGCTGCTTGCGCCGCTGGCCGACGGCACGCCCGTTGCGCGCGCCGCTGCACATCAACTGCTCATGAGCGTGCCGCGCGTGATCGCGATCGTGCGTCCAGGCGCCGAAACGCTCGCGCACGTGCTCAACAACGCCGGATGCGATGTCATTTTCTCGAGCGACGCACTGCGCGGCATGGGGGCGAGTCTCGCAGCCGGCGTGCGGGCGAGCCACGACGCCGAGGGCTGGATCGTCGCGTTGGCTGACATGCCATGGATCGCAACCTCGACGATCGAGGCCGTCGCGCAACGGCTCGACGCGGGGGCCTCGATCGTGGTGCCCGTCTATCGCGGACAACGCGGACACCCCGTGGGCTTCGGCGCCATACATAGCGATGCGCTCGCCGAGCTCGACGGCGATACCGGCGCGCGCAGCCTGTTGTCGCTTCATGAAGTCACGCCGGTCGACGTCGACGATCGCGGCATTCTCGCCGACGTCGATACCCGCGAGGATCTTCGCGGTTGAACGAGGCTCGGCCTTAGGCCCCGACCTTCACGACGAGCTTGCCGAACGCGCCGCGCTCGAGATGGGCGACCGCCTGCGGCAACGCGTCGAACGCGTAGACCTCGTCGACGACGGGCTTGATGCCGACGACGTCGACGGCACGCACGAGCGCCTCGAATGCACGTCGATGTCCGACACCGATCCCTTGAATGACAGGCCGCGTCAGGAACGACGGAATGCTCGGCAGCGTCATGTTCGGCTGATCCAGCAAGCCGATCAGCGAAATGCGCCCGCCTTGGCGCAGCGCGCGCAGCGACGCGCCGAGATTGTCGCCACCCGCGAGCTCGAAGATGTGATCGGCACCGCGCCCTTGGGTCAGTTCGCGCACCACGCGATCCCAGTCGGGATCGGTCGTGCGATCGATCCCGTGCGTAGCACCCAGTTCGCGTACGCGCCGCAGCTTCTCGTCGCTGCTCGAGGTCACGATGACCTGCGCGCCATGTGCGCGCGCCAGTTGCAGCCCAAATAGTGCGACGCCGCCCGTGCCTTGCACGACGACGGTCTGCCCCGCATGCAGCGCACCCTGCTCGATCAGGGCGAACCACGCGGTGACGCCCGCGCACGGCAATGTGCTGGCCGCGACGGCATCGAGCGTGCGCGGCGCATGCACGGCCCAATCCTCATGCAGCACGACGTATTGCGCGAGCACGCCCGGCAGTGCCCCGCCGATCACGCGCGCGTGCGACGGCCAGTCGCCATCGAGCCACCCAGCCCAGAAGGTGTTGAGCACATCGTCGCCCTCGCGAAAGCGCGTGACCGAGGAGCCCGTGGCCGCGACGACGCCGGCCAGATCGGAGCCGGGCGTGTACGGAAACGGCAGCGACACACCGTGACCGCCGGCGATCACATCGATGTCGCGATAGTTCAACGACACCGCTCCCACGCGCACGAGAATCTCATGCGGCCCAGGCGTCGGCACGCTCGCTTCTTCCAGCTTCAGGTGCTGCGCACCGCCCGGTGCCGTGACTACCCACTGACGCATCGTCTTCATGTTTGCCTCGTTGGATGAATTCAGTGCGAGCAGCTTAGCGACGATCGAATGGAAACAGTGGCGCAGAGTTTTCCCATCGTTGTAGACTTTTTGGCACCAATCCATGACGACGACCGATAACCGGCCGCCACCCAACGACCATGACCGACCGATTGAGCGGCATCTCCGCTTTCGTTCACGCCGCCGAGGCCGGCAGCTTCGCGCTCGCGGCCGAGCGCATGCACCTGACGCGCTCGGCCGTCGGCAAGCGCATCGCGCACCTCGAGGAACGACTGGGCACCCGCCTGTTCCACCGCACGACGCGCAGCCAGAGCCTGACCGAAGACGGCCACGCGTTCTACGAACGCTGCGTGCGCGCGCTGACCGAACTCGAAGCCGGCGAGGCCGCGCTAACAGCGGCACGCCACGATCCGCAGGGACGGCTGCATGTCAGCGTGCCCGTGCTGTTTGGCCGGCGCTGCGTGGCGCCGATCCTGCTCGAGCTTGCCGCACGCTATCCGCGCCTCGAATTGCAGATGAGCTTCACCGACCGCGTCGTCGATCTCGTCGACGAGAGCATCGATCTGGTCGTTCGCAGCGGCCGGCTGCGCGATGCGCCGACGGCACTCGTGGCGCGTTCGCTCGGCGAGCAGACGATGCTGCTGTGCGCAGCACCCGTCTATCTCGCGCGGCATGGCACGCCGCGCACGGTGGCTGAATTGGCGGGGCACCACGGCGTGCTGTATGCAGCCGGGCGACGCGACGTCGTCTGGCCGCTCGCCGACGAGCACGGGACGATGCGCGATGTCGCGATGTCGCACCGTCTGCGCTTCGACGATCTCGAGACGATCGTCGCGGCCGTCAAAGCCGGTGCAGGCATCGCGCGCCTGCCATGCTGGCTCGTGGCCGAAGAGCTGCGCGCCGGCACGCTCGTGAAGCTGCTGCCGCATGCGCCGGGGCCGGGCGTGCAGGTGCATCTCGCATGGCGCCGCACGCGGCACCTGCCCACGCGCATGCGCGTGGCGATCGATGCGCTAGCGGCACAATTGCCGCCGCTGCTCGCGATCAGTACGAGTACGGCGTAAGTCGTCGATCATCGGGCGACCGTGCCTCTCACTCAGCTGCAAGCAAATCTATGCGCAGCACCGCGCCGGATGGCGTATAACAACAGAACCCTCGTTTTTCGCGGAGCAGCACATGGACTATCGCATGCACACCGCGCCGAACCCCGATCCGCTCGCCGATCCGACGCGCGACCCCGAAGGCGAGCCGCTCCTGGTGCCGCCGTCGCCCGGCCATCACAACGACGAGCCCCAGCGGCCCGAGGGCCCACCTGACAAGGATCCCGTCTGACCGGCTGCCTCGCACAGCCGTAGAACTACTCCACTAGCGTTGCGGCCCCTGGTCAAGGCAACGCGTCCCCCCGTGCCGCAAAGCGCACGCGCGGGCACCGGGCTGCGCGCGCGTGCGCCGGAGCCAATGAGCGTCACTTCATACGTAAGTACATAAGGGTTTCCCCCGCTATTCCGGGGTACGACCACGGTCGTTAGAGCACCTGGGCGCGGCCTCTCCCCATACGCATCGCAAGGCCGCTGACTGATGACCCTACGTGAGCTACGCAATGCAAAAAATGACACTGAACCAAAGGCTTGGCTCGATGATCGCGGTGCTGTGGATCGGCCTGATCCTGATCGGCGTGGCCGGCGTCTGGCAGTCTCGCGCGTCGATGATGGCCGATCGACGCGACCAGTTGGTTTCCCTCGTTCAACAAGCGAACAGCATCGTCACGCATTATTACGACGCGTCGCAGCAGCACACCATGAGCGAGGACGACGCAAAGAAGAAGGCGCTCGAGACGATATCTGTCCTTCGCTACGGGAAAGACGGCTATTTCTCCATCAACGATTCGCAGTCCGTGATGCTGATGCATCCGATCAAGCCGCAACTGAACGGCAAGAACTTGGCGGGTTTCACCGACCCGGCCGGCAACCACCTGTTCCAGGACATCGTGAAGGCTGCGCACCAGGAAAACGGTGGCTTCACGAATTACATGTGGTCCAAGCCCGGCAGCGATGTGCCGGTGCCTAAAACGGCGTATGCCGTGCACTTCGCACCGTGGGACTGGGTGGTCGTGACCGGCATGTACCTGGATGACATCAACTCCGCGTTCGTCGACAGCATCCTGCGCTGGGTCGGCGTAACGGTCGTGCTCGGGGTGCTCGCGACGGTGGCGATGGTGCTCGTGCTGCGCAGCGTGCGGCGCGGCCTCGGCGGCGACCTCGAACTCGCGATTTCCACCGCGCGCCGCATGGCGGAAGGCGACCTGACCGCGCGCGTGCCGGTCGCGCACAACGACGACGACAGCCTCATGCACGCGCTCGCACAGATGCAGGTAGGCCTCGCCGACGCCGTGTCGCGCGTGCGGTCCGGCGCCGAGAACATCAACGTCGGCGCGAGCGAGATCGCGGCGGGCAACATCGACCTGTCGCAACGCACCGAACAGCAAGCGGCCGCGCTCGTGCAGACGGCCTCGAGCATGGATCAGATGACGTCGAACGTGAAGCTGAACGCCGACAGCGCTTCGCAAGCCGCACACCTGGCCGAGCAGGCAGCCGACGTGGCCACGCGCGGCAGCAGCGTCGTCGACGACGTGGTGCGCACGATGAACGAAATCACGTCGAGCTCGCAAAAGATCGGCGACATCATCGGCGTGATCGACGGCATCGCGTTCCAGACCAACATCCTGGCGCTGAACGCGGCCGTCGAAGCGGCACGTGCGGGCGAGCAAGGGCGCGGGTTCGCCGTCGTGGCGTCCGAAGTGCGCAGCCTCGCGCAGCGCTCGGCCACGGCCGCCAAGGAGATCAAGGCGTTGATCGAATCGTCGACGAACACGGTCGATCAAGGCGCCGCGCTCGTGGCGAACGCGGGCTCGACGATGGGCGAGATCGTGCAGTCGGTACGCCGCGTCAACGAAATCCTCGAAGAGATCAGCCACGCGTCGCGCGAACAAAGCGCCGGCATCGAGCAAGTCAATCGTGCCGTGGGCGAAATGGACAAGGTGACGCAGCAGAATGCGGCGCTTGTCGAGGAGGCTGCGGCCGCCGCGCAATCGCTGAAGGATCAGGCTACGGTGCTGCGCGAAGCCATCTCAGGGTTCTCGCTGCCGGCTTGAGCTGAAGCGCCCCCCTCGCTCTCCCCTGTAACGGCCGCCGCGTCTCTATCGCGGCGGCCGTTTCTTTTTCTCTGCGTTCCCGCCCACCTCGTCCGGCGCATCGCCAACGCTAACGGCAAGACGACAATTCTTACGTTTTATTTACAATGCACGCTTTGTCGCGCGCGGGTTCGCGCTCGTGCGCATGTTTTGTCGATGCTGCTCAGCTTTGCCGATTCCTACCGATGATGGTCTTCAAGAAGAAACCGCCACGATCCTGCGCCCCGCTTCCCGTCAAACATCCCGTTCTTGCGGCCCGCCTGCCCGTGTGGCGTTCGAGACTCGTGCTGGCGCTGATGTGCGCCGCGTTCGCAACGGTCGCCGCACGTGCCTGTTGGATACAGATCGTCGAACACGACTTTCACGCGGCCGAAGGGCTCAAGCGCTACCGGCACACTGTCGAACTCGAAGCCCGCCGCGGCACGATCGTCGACCGGCATGGCGCGCTGCTGGCCGTCAGCCTCGCCACCCATGACGTGTGGGCCGAGCCGAAACGCGTCGACGCTGCCGCGCGCGCCCCGCTTGCGCAAATACTCGAACTACCGCTTGCCGAGCTCGACCAACGCTTGAACACCGAGCGCGGCCTCGTGCTCGTCAAGCGTCACGTCGATGCGCAGACAGCAAGCCGTCTCGCCAGCCTGAACCTTGCCGGCGTCACGCAAACGGCCACCGCCAGGCGCGTCTATCCCGAGGGCGATGCGATGGCGCACGTCGTGGGCTTCACGGACATCGACGACCATGGCCAGGAAGGTGTCGAACTCGCCGTCGATGCGGCGCTGCGCGGCGAATCGGGCACGCGCGAAGTGATTCGCGACCGGCTCGGCCGCTTTGTCGCCGACATGCGCCCGCGTGTGCCGGCGCGCGATGGCGAGACGGTACGTCTGACGATCGATCGGCGCATCCAACAGCTCACGTACGATCATTTGCAAGCGGCGCTCGCGCAGCATCACGCGCTGGCCGGCAGCGCCGTCGTGCTCGATGCGCGCAACGGCGAAATCCTTGCGCTCGCGAACGCGCCGGCCTTCGACCCGAACCAGCGCACGCGCCGCGCGGTCGACACCTTGCGCAATCGCGCGCTGACCGACACGTTCGAGCCGGGCTCGACGATCAAGCCGCTGCTCGTCGCGCTCGCCATGGATGCCGGCGTTGCAGGGCCGACGACGCTGATCAACACCGCGCCGGGCCGCTATACGATCGGGCCCAACACGATTCACGACACCTCCGATCACGGCACGGTCACGTTGACCGAAGCGCTCGCCAAATCGAGCAACATCGCGCTCGCGAAGCTCGCGCTGTCGATGCCGGCCGAGCGAATCTGGACGCGCTATCAGGAGCATGGCCTCGGCCGCACGCCCGGGTTGCCGTTCCCAGGCGTCGCAGCCGGCACGCTGAGGCCGTGGCAGCGTTGGCGTCCGATCGAACAAGCAACCGTCTCGTACGGCTATGGGCTCTCGACCTCGCTCGTGCAGATGGCGCAAGCCTATACGGTGTTTGCCGGCGACGGCCGACTGCATCGCGCCACGCTTCTGATCGATGAAACGAATGATGGCGCACAGCGCGATGGCCCGCGCGTCACGACGCCTGAGACGGCCGCTACGATCCGCGCCATGCTCGAGCAAGCCGCGAGCACCGACGGCACGGGGCGAGCTGCACAGCTCGCGCGCTACCGCGTCGGCGGCAAGACGGGCACTGCGTGGAAGCACGCGGGCAACGCGTATGCAAAGGGAAAGTACCGCGCGCTGTTCGTCGGCATAGCGCCGATCGATGCGCCGCGCATCATCGTCGCCGTGATGATCGACGAGCCTGCTGGGCGTGGAGTCTATGGCGGCACGGTGGCCGCGCCTGTATTCGCGTCGATCACCGGTGCGGCTCTGCCGCTGCTCGGCGTGCCGCCCGACGCACAAAGCTGACGCTCTGCGTCAGTCGAGTTCCTGCACGCGGTTGCGGCCGTCGTGCTTGGCGCGATACATCGCGCGGTCCGCTTCGTCGACGAGCGCCTGCACCACGCAGGCCGTCTCGCGCGCGTCGCGCACTTCGCCGAAAGACTGCGTCGCAATGCCGATCGACACGGTCAATCGCATCGGCCGATGGTCGTCATCGCGGACGTCGAGCGCGGCGACCGCCTGCCTCACGCGTTCGGCCACCACGCGTGCGCTGGTGCGATCCGTCTGCACGAGCAGCGCGGCAAACTCCTCGCCGCCATAGCGCGCGAGCGTATCGCTGACGCGCAATTGATCGCGTGCGCAACCTGCGACGGCCACGAGCGCACGATCGCCGGCTGCGTGGCCATGCGTATCGTTGATCGACTTGAAATGGTCGACGTCGAAGAACAGCAGCGTGACAGGTACACCGTGGCGCCCCGCGCGCAGCACTTCTTCGCGCAGACGCTCGTCGAAATAGCGGCGATTGGCCAGACCTGTCAGCGCATCGGTCATGCCGAGGCGCTTGAGCCGCTCGCGATGCGCGACGTTGTCGAGACTCGCCGCGACGATGCTCGCGAACCGCTCGAGAATGTCGGTCGCCATGTCCGCTGCGAAGCGTTCGCCATTGCTGCTGCCCATACATAGGTGACCGATTGGCACACCGTCTTGACTGAGCGGCAAAACGATCGCGCTGGCCGGCAAGGGTGCGGACACGTATCCGGCTTGCACCTCATCGTCGGTCGAACGCAAAGCGAACAGCGCGTTAAAGGCATCGCACGCAGCTTGCGCGCTGCCGAGCCAAGGCCTCGATCCTTCACACAAGCGCGCCGCACTTGCACGCGCGCTCGTATCGACCAACAGTTCGGGATGTCCGAATGCGGCCAGCGTTCGCGGCTCGAGCAAATCGCGCAGCGGCAGGCAGGTATCGTCGAGGCAGAGCCGCACCGCGTCGAGCCCGAAATCGCGCGGCAAACGCAAGAAGAGGATATCGAGGAACGCCGCAAAGCCGCGGGCTCCGATCAGTGCCAGTTCGACGTCCTGAAAGCGGCGCAGCGTGCGTTCGTTTTGTTGCGCGTTCTGGACAAGCGCGCGTAGTTGCTCGGTAAAGTCCGGCTCGGGGTGATCTATCACGTTTGAGGGAGTCCGCCGTGGCGAGGCATACGATGCCTCAACGATCGAGATAACGACCGGGACGGAGAAGTCTTGAGGGGGACGCGGAGCAGCGGCCCCGCTATCCTCGGCTTATGAGGGCAGTTGCAAATGGCGGATCATGCGTATGCCTGCCTTTGCCAAACGTTTGGCTTCGGGGCTGTTCTTCAAAATCCTCATCGAACTGCTGAATACCCAGTTGTATGCACTATGCCCTGCTTGCGACGCCGCATCGGTCATCGCACTCAATTCACCAAAGGGCGGTTGGGATAGCTTGTCGTCCAACCATCGCTTCTTCGCAATGACCTCATCGACTCGGCCCGTGCTGTCCGCCCCATGCGGCTCGACCCAGAAGGCGAACTCGTGGACCCCATTCGCTATGCCGAGACCGTAGTCCCAACGCGGCTCACCCGGCTCTGCGGCAACGAAATGCGCGTCCAGATCGACGCTGCCCGTATGCTTCCAGTCTGGCTTGGCCTGGATGCTCGGCCGATAGCGGCCTTCAACAACGCTCATACCCGGCTGCGGCGCGAGGCCTGCTGTCGTAGCGGCAACGGCAAACTTCGAAGCCGCAGCTTTGTTTGCCGGCTTCGCCGAGCCGGTCTTATTGTTGCGCTTGCTCATTCGGTGCCCTTACGCTTCGCAGCCCGTCCACGCGGCTTGCCGCTCTCCCCTGCTTTCGCGGCCTCCCGCGCGCGCTGTCGCTCGTCGGCATCCGCGCGATTGACGGCGTGCGCGACAGTTTGGTTCGTTCGCGAAGCGAAGCTCACGATACCGCCCCACTCGGATTCGTCATGCTGTTCTGCGGTCGGGTCCAACGCGGAAATGTCGCGGACGTCTTGGCCGCGGCCGAAGAAATAGACGCGATAGTCCTTCTCCAGCGCGGACGTTGCGAGCGTCTTTGCGTAAGGTACGGCCGGCAGATGGAAGAGCTCACGAACGTCCGACTCACCAGCACGCAGCTTCTTCAGCTCCTGAACGGCCCACACCATTTCGAGCACGACGGGCGAATGGGTCGACAACACCACGCGATAGCCGCGCCGCAGCAACTCGAGCACGAGCAGCAACACCGCCTGAATGCCTTCCGGGTGCAAGCCCATTTCGGGCTCCTCGATCACGACCCAATCGACCGTCTCCTGCGCGTTCTCGCCTGACTTTCGCTTTTGCGTACTGACCGTGCACAGCCAATAAAGCCCCATCAGCATCGGCGTGAATTCACGCTGCCCTGCCGACCACGACAGGAAGCTCAACGGTGCCTTCTGTCCTGGAACATGCAGTGCAAGGCGCTTCGTAAACTCGCTGTTGTCGAGCGCGAGTCTGTTGCCGCCGAACAAGTGTTTTTGAATGGGTGCTCTCAATGTGTCGTTCAACCGGTTCGACGCCGGGAACAGTTCGCCTTTCGCCGCAAACTCGTTCTGGATCAGATTGTGAACGGCATCACTGAAAGCACGCAGCGCATAGGGATCGCCGAAATTGAACGTGCCGAAGTTCTGCGAGACGCCGCTTGGCAGACTCATCACGCGCTGAGCGGGAATGTAGAAAAGCCGCTCATAACGCGTCTTCTTGCCTTTGCTCGGCTTGGTCAAGTCGAGCAAATCCACGCTCTTGCCGTCAAAGACCAGTGACGACTTGCCCTTCGACCACCCCTCCGAAATGCCCCGGCCAAAGTAGGCGTCGAGAAACGCTTCGGGACGATCGGTAAAGGTCATGTTGTGATGCGCAAACATGCCGTGAATGTGATCGCGATCGATCAGCAGTTTCAGCGTCTGCAGGAAAATGCTCTTGCCGGTCGCCTGCGCCCCCACCATGACCGTGAGGTCACCAAATTGCACGTCCGCCGACTGTATCGGGCCGAAGTGACTCAGCTTGAGTCTGGGGGGCTTCGCCGCTGGCACCATCTGCTCCTTGCGTCTAAATGTCTTTTGTTTGCGGCCCGCATTTTCGAGCGGGCACGGCACTGGCACGTCCACAAATGCCGTGCATTGTAGCGCGGCCCAACCGAGATCCGACCCTCTGTACCAATGCCCGCTCCCCCACGCTGACCGCTCACCGCACCCTTGTGTAAACCGTCAAACGTACTAACGTTCTGGTTACGGGCGAGCGGCGCCCGTGCGAAGCGCGCATGATCCGTGCTTCGGCGTTTGATCGAAGAACAACAAGGACTATCGATCATGACGACGGTCGCGACCTTTCAAATCGAGCATACGCAGTACCTCGATGCCGAGGGCAAACCCACCCAACCGCTGCCCGCGTTCGCCCAAGACCCCGCAGCGCTCGTGCCGCTTTATCACGCGATGGTCCGTACCCGCGCGTTCGATACCAAGGCTGTTGCATTGCAGCGTACCGGCAAGCTCGGCACGTTCGCGTCGTCGGTCGGCCAGGAAGCGATCGGCGTCGGCATTGCTTCGGCCATGCGCGCCGACGACGTCCTGTTTCCGTCGTATCGCGATCACGCGGCACAGTTGCTGCGCGGCGTCACGATGGTCGAAAGTCTGCTCTATTGGGGCGGCGACGAACGCGGCAGCAAGTTCAGCGTCGCGCGCCACGACTTCCCGAACTGCGTCCCGATCGGCAACCAGGTCTGCCATGCTGCCGGCGCAGCCTACGCGTTCAAGCTGCGCGGCGAGCCGCGCGTGGCGGTCGCGATCGTCGGCGACGGCGGCACGTCCAAAGGCGATTTCTACGAAGCGATGAACATGGCGGGCATCTGGCGCGCGCCGCTCGTCATCGTCGTCAACGACAATCAGTGGGCCATCTCGGTGCCGCGCGCGCAGCAATCGGCCGCGCAAACCTTGGCGCAAAAAGCGATCGCGGCTGGCATCGAAGGGCTCCAAGTGGACGGCAACGACGTCGTCGCCGTGCACGCCGCTGCTCGCATCGCGTTCGACAAGGCACGCAGCGGCGATGGCCCCACGCTGATCGAAGCGCTCAGCTATCGTCTCGGCGACCACACGACCGCCGACGATGCGACACGCTACCGCGATCCCGACATCGTGGCGCACCAATGGCTCAGCGAGCCGGTCGTGCGGCTGCGCAAGTATCTGATGCAAGCGGGCGCGTGGGACAAGGCGCAAGAAGAGGCGCTCGGCAAGGCTTGTCACGAAGAGGTCGAAACAGCCGTGCAGGGTTACTTGGCTGTGGCCCCGCCCGGCCCGGCCGCCATGTTCGACCATCTATACGCGAAGCTGCCGCGTGCGCTCGAAGCACAATTGGCGACGGCGCTGCGCTTCGCACCCAATGCGGGATCGGGAGCCGGAGCGCACGATGGCTGAGATCAACCTCGTCGAAGCCGTCAATCGCGCGCTCGCGTACGAGCTCGAACACGACGCGAGCGTCGTGCTGCTCGGCGAAGACATTGGCGTGAACGGCGGGGTGTTTCGCGCGACGCTCGGCTTGCAGGCACGCTTCGGCGCCGCGCGCGTCGTCGATACGCCGCTCGCGGAGACGGGCATTGCCGGCACGGCGGTCGGCATGGCGGCCATGGGGCTACGGCCCATCGCCGAGATTCAGTTCACGGGCTTCATCTACCCCGTGCTCGACCATGTGCTCAATCACGCATCGCGCTTGCGCCATCGTACGCGCGGCCGCTTGAGCTGCCCGCTCGTGATCCGTTCGCCGTGCGGCGCCGGCATTCACGCCCCCGAACATCATTCGGAAAGCCCCGAAGCGATCTTCGCGCATGTGCCGGGCTTGCGCGTCGTGATGCCGTCGTCGCCCGAACGCGCCTATGGCTTGCTGCTGGCGGCGATACGCGATCCAGATCCGGTCATCTTCCTCGAACCGACACGGCTGTACCGGCTGTTCAAACAGAGCGTCGAAGACAACGGCGAAGCGCTGCCGCTCGACACGTGCTTCACGTTGCGCGAGGGTTCCGACGTGACACTCGTCAGTTGGGGCGCGATGTTGCAGGAAGTGCAAGCAGCGGCGGATGTGCTCGCGAACGAAGGCGTATCGGCCGAAATCGTCGATGTCGCCACGCTCAAACCGATCGATATGGATACGATCGTCGCATCAGTGACGAAGACGGGCCGCTGCGTCATCGTGCACGAGGCCGCGCTCGCCGGCGGCCTCGGAGCAGAAATTGCGGCGCAGCTGGCCGAACGCACGTTGTATTCGCTGCTGGCGCCGATCGTACGCGTGGCGGGCTACGACGTCATCGTGCCGCTGTTCCGGCTGGAATCGCAGTACATGCCGAGCGTCGCGCGCATCGTGAGCGCCGTCAGAAGCACGCTCGAGGCGTCGACATGAACATCTTCAAGCTACCTGATCTCGGCGAAGGCTTGCAGGAGGCCGAGATCATCGATTGGCACGTGAAGGCCGGCGATACGGTGGCCGCCGACCAACCGCTCGTCTCAGTCGAAACGGCCAAGGCCATCGTCGACATTCCCTCGCCCCAAGCAGGCCGAGTCGAAAAGCTATTCGGCAGCAAGGGCGACATCGTGCATCTGGGCGCGCCGCTGATCGGCTTCGAAGGAACGGGAACGGAGCAGGACACGGGCACCGTCGTCGGCGAGATGCAAGTGGGCGAACGTGTCGTGCATGAAGCGGCGTCGGGCTTCGCCGGCCTGGCGGACGGCGCACGCGGCGCGACCGCTATCAAGGCCACGCCTGCCGTGCGGGCGTTGGCCCGCAAGCTCGACATCGATCTCGCGATGGTGACGCCCTCGGGCGCCGATGGCATCGTGACCTCCGGCGACGTGCAGCGCACCGCGAAGCTGCTAGCCGAACTGGGCCCACCCGAAGAGTTGCGCGGTGTACGGCGCGCCATGGCCCAGAACATGGCACGTGCACAGAGCGAAGTGGCGGCAGCAACCGTCATCGACGACGCCGACATTCATGCCTGGCCACCCGGCACCGACGTGACGATCCGCCTGATCCGGGCGCTCGTCGCCGGTTGCCGCGTCGAGCCGGGGCTCAACGCCTGGTTCGACGGCCGTGCCGCACGGCGCCATGTGTTGACCAAGATCGACCTCGGCATTGCCGTCGATTTGCCCGACGGCCTGTTCGTGCCGGTGATGCGCGACGTCGCGCATCGTGACGCGACCGACCTGCGTGAAGGCCTGAACCGCATGCGCGACGACGTGCGTGCGCGCAAGATTCCGCCTGAAGAGATGCGGGGGAGCACGATCACGCTGTCGAACTTCGGCATGATCGCGGGGAAATACGCTGCACCGGTCGTCGTGCCGCCAACGGTGGCCATTCTCGGCGCGGGGCGAGTACACGATGCCGTCGTGGCCCAGGACGGTGCGCCCGCCGTCCATCGGATGTTGCCGCTCAGCTTGACGTTCGATCACCGCGTGGTGACAGGGGGAGAAGCGGCGCGTTTTCTCGCGGCGGTGATCGCCGATCTGCAACTGGCGCAGTGACTCTGCACCCTTATTCTTGCGTGGAGGAAGCCGAGAGAATGGTTACCGCATAGCGCCGCAACCATTCGGGAAACAGCGGTTAGTCGACGTTCAGTCGTGGGCCGGCAGCGTGTAATCGAACTGGTAGAAATGCTTGCCGTCGGCGATCGTGATCGTCAGGCCGCCGGCGAGTCCCTTCAGTTCTTCGGTGCCCGAGCCCGGTACCACGCGAATCGATTGCTCGGGCACGCCGCGCGTCATCCACGAACTATGCTGCAGCGCAAAGCTGCCACGCCGGCCGTGCAGCTTGCCCGTGATCACCTCCATCGCGACATACCCCGCGCTGCCTTCCTCGCTACTGCGAAACGCGAGCATTTCGCCACGGCTCACGGCATCGAGATCGCCGTGAAACTTCTTGTCGAGCGACATGCGCCCGATGCCGGTCTGCTGCGCAACGTCACTAATAGGCTGCACATCAATTTTGACGTCGAACAAACCGGCTGCTTGCAATTGCGTCATTGCGTGTCCTTGGAAATGTCGTTTGGAGTCGCGACTATTCGCGACTATAACTGGAACCCCGGCAAAACTGCCCGCCTTCGCTCAATCAGCTTCGGTCCACTCGACATTGGCGCCGACCGAGCGCAGGTTCTCGACGAAGCGCGGATGAGCACGTCGGATCGGCAGCGCATTCGTGATGATCGAGCGCCCTTCGATGCTGGCCGCCACCATCAGCAACGCGATCGCCACGCGGATGATGTAGGGGCTCTCGACTCTGGCGGGGCTCAGCGTCATGCCGCCGAACGTGATCAACCGATGCGGGTCCGACAGGAACACGTGCGCCCCGAACTTCGAGAGTTCGACCGACCAGCCCATCGCGCCGTCGTAGACCTTGTTCCAGAACATCGCGCTGCCCTCGGCACGCACGCCGAGCGCGATGAAGATCGGCAGCAGGTCGACCGGCAGATACGGCCACGGCGCCGCTTCCACCTTCGTCAAGATGTTGGGCGTAAACGGCCGGCGCACGCGCAGCGGCCCGTCGCGACGCGCTTGCGACCAGCCGTCGCGATGCTCCACTTCGATGCCGAACTTCGCGAATGTGCGATCGATCAGCGGAAACTGCTCGGGCGCGCCGTTCTTCACAGCGATATCGCCGCCGGTAATCGCACCCAGCGCGAGAAACGTCGTGATTTCGTGGAAATCCTCGCTGAAGCGGAATTCGCCGCCGCCGAGGCGCCGCCCACCTTCGATACGCAAGTGTGACGTGCCGAGGCCCTCGATCGGCACGCCGAGCATCGCGATGAAACGGCAAAACTCTTGCACGTGGGGCTCCGACGCCGCGTTCACGAGCGTCGAGGTACCCGACGAAGTGGCAGCGCAGAGCACGAAGTTTTCGGTGGTCGTGACCGACGCGTAGTCGAGCCAATGGTCGTTGGCGGCCATCGGCGCTTCGGCGCGCACGATCAGCGAATCGGTGGTGCGCTCGATGCGCGCGCCGAAGCGTTCGAATACTTCGACATGCGGATCGATCTCGCGCACGCCGAGCGTGCAGCCCTTCACATCGTTCTCGAGCCGCGCGACACCGAAACGCGCGAGCAGCGGCGGCACGAGCATGACCGACGAGCGCATTTCCTCGGGCAAGCGGTGCACAGCCGGATCGAAGAACGTGGCGTGGTGATGCAGATCGAGCACGCCGGTCGAGAAGTCGATCGACACGTCGCTGCCCAAGGTACGGAAAATCTCGAGGATCTTCTTGACGTCGGTAATTTCGGGCACGCCGATCAGCCGCAACGGCTGGTCGGTCAACAGCGTGGCGCACAGAATCGGCAGAACGGCATTTTTGTTGGCGGACGGCGTGATCTCGCCGCGAAGCGGCAAGCCGCCGTGTACGATCAGGTTCGACATGTTCGGGACAAAGGCGCAGGTGGGGAGACGCAAAACGAGGCGCATATCATGCCATCGCTGCGGGGCCGGCGGACGAGAAACTTGGCAATGGTTTCCGCAATTGCCAATTTCGATTTCGGCGGCAGATAATCGCTCGCTGTCCGTCATGCCGGGCCGAGCGGGTGTCTGCCGCTGTCGTCTGCGCCCGCGGTCCGGTCGTGCAAAAAGCCTCGGCGCGCCACGCGCGTCGCATGTTCGCCAATAACAACGAGAAGATCCATGCAACGACGCCGCTTTTTCGCCTCACTGAGCCTGCTGGCCGCCGCCGCTTCGGCCCAGGGCGCGCCCACTCGCTCCCGCCGCCGTACCGGCAACCGCACCAGCACGCTCGACGCGCTGCCGCTCTCGCCGGCACCCGATGCGAGCGCCGCCGATGCCGTGCGCCTTTACCTCGAACGCATCGCGGCGATCGACCAGCGTGGCCCGCGGCTCTCGAGCATCATCGAGACCAATCCCGATGCCGAGGCGATCGCCCGTACGCTCGACGCCGAGCGGCGCGCCGGCAAGATCCGCGGACCGCTGCACGGCAAGGTCATCGTCGTGAAGGACAACATCGCGACGGGCGACCGCATGGCGACGACAGCGGGCTCGCTGGCACTGGACGGCGTACGCGCCACGCGCGATGCGTTCCTGATCGCACGCCTGCGCGAGGCCGGCGCGATCGTGCTCGGCAAAGCCAACCTCAGCGAGTGGGCCAACATCCGCTCGACACGGTCGGCCAGCGGCTGGAGTGCACGCGGCGGGCTCACGCGCAATCCGTACGCGCTCGATCGCAGCACAAGCGGTTCGAGTTCGGGCTCGGCGGCGGCCGTTGCGGCCAACCTCGCGGCGATGGCCGTGGGTACCGAAACGGACGGCTCGATCGTCTCGCCATCGTCGATCAATGGCGTAGTGGGCCTGAAACCGACGGTCGGCCGCGTGAGCCGCGACGGCATCATACCGATCTCGCATACGCAGGACACGCCCGGACCGATCACGCGCACCGTCGCCGATGCGGCGTTGCTGCTCGCGGCCATGGCCGGGCCCGACCCACGCGATCCGGCCACGCTGCAGGCACCGGCTCCCGCCGATTACGTCGCCGCGCTCGACAAGAATGCGCTGCGTGGCGCACGCATCGGCGTCGCACGCGAGTTCTTCACAGGCCACGACGAAATCGATCAGCAGATCGAAAGTGCGATTGCGCAGATGGTGCTGCTCGGTGCCGAAATCGTCGACCCGATCGACCTGCCCGCCGTCAATTACGGCGATGCCGAAGGGGCCGTGCTGCTGCACGAGTTCAAGCACGACCTGCCGCTGTGGCTCGAAACGTTCGCCCCTCATGCGCCGGTACGCACGCTCGCCGACGTCATCGCATTCAACGAAGCGCATCGCGACCGCGAAATGCCTTACTTCGGCCAGGAACTGTTCACGAAGGCACAAGCGCTCGGCGATCTCGACAGCAAGGCGTATCGCGACGCACTCGCGGCATGCGTGAAGGGCGCGCGCGAGGACGGGCTCGATCACGCGCTGCGCAAGCACCAGCTCGACGCGATCGTCGCGCCGACCGGCGGCACCTCGTGGCTCACCGACTTCGTCAACGGCGACAGCAACAACGCGGGCTTCTCCACGCCGGCTGCCGTGGCCGGCTATCCGCACCTGACGGTGCCGGCCGGCTTCGTCCGCGGCTTGCCGATCGGCTTGTCGTTCGTGGGAGCGGCGTGGAGCGAGGCGCGGCTGCTCGCGCTCGGCTATGCGTTCGAACAGGCCACGCAATGGCGGCGCGAGCCGCGCTTCCTGGCGCAGACGAGTATGCCGCTTGCAGCAACTTGAGCCGCAGCCCCTTTCGCATCAGGCACTTGCGTAGCCTGCGCCCACGTTATTCACAGCTTTGCCAACAGAAACTGGGGATAACTTCCGCTGCCCGCCATGGAACTTCGACACCTTCGTTACTTTTGCGCGGTGGCCGACGAGATGCATGTCACGCGCGCCGCCGAAAAGCTGCGGCTCGCGCAGCCGGCCCTCACGCAACAGATCAAGGCGCTCGAAGAGGAACTGCAGGTCGAGCTGCTGCGCCGCGTCGGGCGGCGCATCGAGCTGACCGCCGCGGGCGTGGCGTTCAGGCGCGAGGCGCAAGCCATTCTCGAACACGTCCGCATGGCGGCGCTCGTCGCGCAGCAGACGGCGCGCGGCGTGGCGGGACGGCTCGCGATCGGGCTCACGGAATCGGCAGCGTTCGCACCGGCCCTCACCCAGTTGCTCAAACAAGCCCGCGAGCGCTGGCCTGCCGTCGACATCCATTTCGTGCAAGCGCGCACGGAGGAACTCGCGCGTGCGCTCATCGAACGACGCATCGACGTGGCGTTCGCGCGCCCGCCAGTGCCCGCCGAGCGCGGTTTGCGCGCGCAGCCGTTTGCGGCCGAGCCGATGGTCGTCGCCTTGCCGGACACGCATCGGCTTGCTGCGCGGACGTCGTTCGAGCCGACCGAACTCGGCGGCGAACCGTTCATCCTGCCGCACGGCAGACGGGGCGAAGGGACGCTGCGCGATGCCGTGGCTCGACTGTTCGAGCACCATGAACAAACCTTGAACGTCGTGCAGGAGGTGCCCGAGTTTTCGATGGCGATCAACTTCGTGGCCGTCGGCGTGGGCCTGTCGCTCGTGCCGGCGAGCCTTACAGGCACGCGTACCGATGCGGTGGTCTATCGGCCTTTGCACGTGACGCCGCCGCTCGAGGCAAGCATCATGCTGCTCGTGCGCGATGAGGCTGCCTCACCTGTGGCTGCGAATTTCTGCGAGCTGGCCGCGAGCATGAGCGACGAGCAGTAGGCGACGCGGCGCGGCGAGGCTGATGCATCACGCACGCCGCGTCGCCGCCGCGGCATCGAGCAGTGCGTCGACGCTCGGTGCCTGCTCGATCGACCAGATGCGCTCGATCAACGCGTCCCCGCTCGTGCGCGACACCGATCCGTCGACGCTACGCCAGAACTTCGCCACGATTTCATCGCGTGTCAGGGGCGAGCCGGGCGCGCCCGGCAGATCGTCGACCTGCTCGGTCAACACCTCGCCCGAATGCAGATAGACCGATACGCGATTCGGTATATGACGGGGATACATGGCATTGAGCTGCGGTGACTCGACCACCTGCATCTTCTTGATCAGCACCTGCACCTCGGGTGCCGTGAGCCGCTGCGGCGCATAACTGGCGTTCGTCAGCGTACCGTCGAGCAACGCACGCGCGACCACGTACGGCATGCTGTGATCGGCCGTCTCCTTGGTGGTGGGCGCCCACACGTACTGCCCGCTCGCCGTGATCTTGTAGCCGGGCTGCGTGGTCTCGACGACGATTCGCTCGATCTGCGCGCGATCGCCGATCTTGCGCGAGAGCCGCACGGCCGCTTCCACGGCGGTCAACGTGTGGCCCTGAGCCGGATACGGCTTCACGAGCACGTCGACGATGCGAAAGGCGCGGCCTTTAGCGCCGAACGTCGATGTATCGACGTCGACCGGCTGCCCTGCCACGAGCTTGTCGAAGCCGTAATTGCCCTCGAAGATCGGGCTGGGCCCCGTAATCCCCTGACGCGCGAGAATCGCTGCAAACACGCCGCTGTGCGCGGCCGACGCATCGGCCAGGCCCTTCCAGTTCGACAGCACCTGCGTGCGCGTCTGATTCATCGCGACGTGATCGATGAGCGCGATGTTGACTGCGTGTTCCAGCTGATCGACGGACAGCCCCATCAGCTTGCCCGCCGTCAACGCTGCCGTCACGACCCCGTAGCTTGGGCTGTCCCAGCCGTGCGAGCTGATGGCCGCGGCATCGAACAACCGACATTCGATCTCGTAGGCAATCAGTGACGCGACGATGAAGTCGCGCATCGAGCGCTTCTCGGCTTGCGCGACGGCAAGGCTCACCGACACGAAATCGCTGGGATGCCCGATCTCCTTCGAAGCGTAGCCGTCGTTCAGATCGTAGTAGCGAATCGCCGCGCCGTTGGCGAATGCCGCGAGGCCGGCAGTCGTGCGCTGTCGGGTGCCGATCAGCGTCGCGGCTCCACTGGGATCGGCCCGCGCGACCTGGAAGCACTTGGCGACGACCGGTTCGTCGAGCGCGGACAGCGCACAACCGAACGTATCGACGAGACGCAGCTTGAATGCCTCGAGCGTGGCCGCATCGATGTCGGCGTAGTCGAGGCCGTCGACATATTCGGCGAGCCGCCGCGCCAGCGAAGGCGAGGACGGCGGCGCTTCATCTGCTGAGTGCGTTTGCGCAAACGAAACGTGTGCGGCGGTAAAGCCGGCGACGCTGACGAGCGCGCCGAACACGAGCCCGCGTCGGCGGGCGGATATTCCGGGCATGTTTTGTCTCCTGCTGGCTGGCCCTTCGGTGAAGGCTTGCCTTGTCTTATGTCTCCATGTCAGCCTGCGCGCCGCCCTCACTCGCATACCCGTCAGGAATGGCGCCTGACGATAATGTGCGCTTTGCGCGGCTCGGGTCCAATACATTCGACAGAAGCAAACGATCACGCCCACTTATCGTTTGCGATTCCCCTGCCCCGCTCGAGTCCTTCGTGTGACCATCGCATCTTGAGCGCTTGGTGATTACATAGGAATGCAAAGCACACATTTGGTTACCGCACGATCGGCGTTTTTCTGAGTTTTATGTCTGATCTACATATGCAACGCACATTTCCGCTCCCGTTGGCCACCACTCGCATTCCAACTCAACACATCCTTCAATCTCGCTCGACAAATCAATATCAAATACCTCTTCGCCTGAGCATTCAATAATGATTTCCAATGATGCCGCGAATACACCCATCAATTTTCATATCGATGATTTGCGCGTGGCTCATGCTACCGATCACGATCAATAAGGTCTGAGCGATCCTGCCAGTCAACATATTTTTCGGCCTAAACATAAACGCATTCGACATCACCGCGCCGACTTCCCGCACTGTCGGGCGAACTAGCGCAAAGGAAAAATTTCGCCTTGTAGCAAACCTACCAAACATGCTATTACTGTTCTGGAGTTTTGCTACATCGACTGCGTTCCACATATTCCGCATTCCCAGGCCGAATGAGGTGGCACGCAATGCATGACCGTATGTAAAGACCAAACCAGCAATTACGGAGACAATACATGCAAGCAAAGCGTTTATCCCTCGCGATTTTATTGGCGGCGTTATGTACTCAAGCAAATGCCACCGCCCCCACTACGAATAACACATTCACCGACGACGTCGCCTTCCGCCGCGCCGATCTCCTCGTTCAGCAAATGACGCTCGACGAGAAGCTGCAAATGATCCATTCGCAGTACGCGATGGGCGTCGTGCCAGGCGGCGGCGCCGGCTACATTCAAGGCGTCCCGCGCCTGAAGATCCCCGATCTGGGCATGGTCGATTCGGCCACGGGCTCGGGCAGCGGCACACAACCGAGCACGACATTCCCGGCGACGATCGCGCTTGCCGCGAGCTGGGACCCGCAGCTCGCCTACCGCTTCGGCGCACGCATCGCCGATCAAATCCGCGCGCAAGGCTTCGGGATGGGCCTCGGCGGCGGCACCAATCTCGCACGCGACCCGCGCGGCGGGCGGCTATTCGAGTATCTGGGCGAAGACCCGGTGCTCGCCGGCGAGATGCTCGCGGCGCGTACGCAGGGGACGCAGAGCCGCAAAGTCATCGCCACACTCAAGCATTACGTGGGCAACGAGCAGGAGACGAACCGCTTCGGCGGCAACAGCCAGATCGACGAGCGCACGCTGCGCGAGCTGTATCTGCTGCCGTTCGAAATCGCGCTCAAGAAAGGACAGCCCGGCAACGTCATGTGCAGCTATAACCGGCTCAACGGCGACTACGCCTGCGAAAACCGCCACGTGCTGAGCGACATCCTGAAGAACGAATGGCACTTCGCAGGCCAGGTCCAATCGGACTGGGGCGCTACACACAGCACGGCGAATGCGATCAATGCTGGCCTCGACGAAGAGGAAGACGTGGGTCCGACGGTGTACCTGACGCCCGACCTCGTCAAGCAGGCCCTCGACAGCAAAGCGATCTCGCCAAGACGCTTCGACGATATGGTGCGCCGCAAGCTGTATGTCATGATCCGCACGGGCGTCATGGACGATCCGCCACATGGCGGCGGCACGATCGACTTCGCCGCGGCAAACGCGTTCGCCCAGTATGCGGAGGAGCAATCGATCGTTCTGCTGAAGAACGCCGATAGCCAGTTGCCGCTCGACACAACAACCGTGAGGCGCATCGCAGTGATCGGCGGTCATGCCGACGCGGGCGTGTTGACCGGCGGCGGCTCGGGCGATACGCGCGATCCCGTCACGGGTGCCTTTGCAGGGTGCGGCGGGCTCACGTTCGGCAGCAGCACCGGCTGCCAATGGTGGTCGAACCCGTGGCTCAAGCTCGACGTGCCGATCGTCAAGGCGATTCAAGCGCTTGTGCCGGGAGCCAGCGTCACCTACGCCGGCAGCAGCGATCAGCAAACGCCGTTCCGCGCCTATACGCAGCAGGAAATCGACGACGCCGTCGCGCTCGCACAGCGCTCCGATGTCGCGATCGTCGTGGTCACCCAGTCCTCGGGCGAGGACTTCGGCGAGCTGACGAGCCTCGCGCTGTCGAACCCGTCGAACCAGGACGCACTCGTTCAAGCCGTGGCTCAGGTCAATCCGCACGTGATCATCGTCGTCGAAAGCGGCAACCCCGTGCTGATGCCGTGGCGCGATCAAGTCGCAGCGATCGTGCAAGCGTGGTACCCCGGTGAAGGCGGCGGCCGCGCCATCGCCAACGTCCTGTTCGGCAAGGTCAATCCGTCGGGCAAGCTGCCCGTCACGTTCCCGGTGCGGGACGAGGACACGCCGACATGGGGTCGTGACGGCACGTTCGCGCAAAACCCGGTCTATACGGAAAAGCTCAAGATGGGCTACCGCTGGTATGACGCGAACCACATCCAGCCCGCGTTCCCGTTCGGGTATGGCCTGTCGTATACCCACTTCTCCTACTCGAGCTTGTCTGTGAATACGACGAGGGACGAGACGACGACGGTGTCATTCCTGCTGCGCAACGACGGTCCCGTAGCCGGTGCCGAGGTCGCACAGGTCTATCTGGGCGACCTGAACGACAAGGAGGAGCCGCCGAAGCGGCTCGTGGCCTGGCAGAAAGTCCAGCTCGATCCCGGTGAAACGCAGCGCGTGACGTTGACGATCCCATCCATGATGCGTCGCGTCTGGAATACGAGCCGCAACATCTGGACCGTCGCGACCGGTGGCCACATCTCTGTGGGGGCCTCCTCACGCGATATTCGTCTCGTACAGCGATAGGCGGAGCGGCATTGCCGGCGATCGCATCCGTCCGCAATCGCCGGCGGTACGGTCGTGGTCGATAATATCGGCTCATCGCCACACTAACCGTACCTCGATTCATCACTGCCCGACATGAGTTACTCGCTTGCCACGACTTACGTTCGAGAACTCGAAATCCGCAAGAGCCGCTTCATCGCCCATGCCATTCCCGTTGCCGACCGCGAGGCCGCCATGCAGGAGCTGCGCCGTCTGCGCGAAGCGCATCCGGCCGCCACACACGTGTGCTGGGCCCTGCTGGCTGATGGACAGTCCGGTATGTCGGATGACGGCGAACCGTCGGGTACCGCGGGCCGGCCAATTCTCGAAGTGTTGCGCCATCACGATCTCGACGGTGTCTTAGCGGCCGTGGTGCGCTACTACGGTGGCGTCAAGCTCGGTGCCGGGGGGCTCGTGCGCGCCTACGCCGACGCCATTGCCAGCGCGCTCCAGGATGCGCAGCGCATCGAGCGGATCCAATACGGACTGTTGACGATCGCCGTCGACTACGCCGACGAAGCGCGGGTGCGGCGCTGGATCGAGCAGCAGGAGAATGCCGAGCTCGTCGACAGCGCGTACGACATGGGCGTGCGGCTCGGCATCCGACTGCCCGCCACCGCCGTCGACGCAGCCCGCGCGGCACTGCGTGACCTCACGCAAGGACGGGCCATTTTTCCTGAAACCGACGCAAGCGAAGCGTAAGGACCGACAGACCCGGGACTTATCCCCATATTTTGTTGGCAAAGCTGTGGACAACCTGCGGGCATGCAGCATAAGTCCTTGATGGAACTGAGGAATGGTCCTCCGTATGCAAATGCGTGCAGCGTGGCGTGTCGGACTGCCAACCGTCCGCGTCACCATCGAAAACCAGGCCAGGGCAAGGAGCGCCTCGCTCAATCTCTCGAAGTAAGCATGATTGAGGGCTCGTTTCGACAGATTGATTTGCAAGTGTTCGCTCTACACTGCTTTCCATGGAGCGAGAGGTGGGCTCCATCCACGTGGCTCCCCTCCCGTGGCCAGTTTGACCGTACCGTTGATTTCAGTTGCATTGAAAGTGGCTGGGACTAGTAGCAAACAGATGTTGTAGTAAATCGCGATTGATGCCTGAAGACGTCGGATCAGGCGGCAGCTGGAGTAGCACGTAGTGGTAGTTGTCGGCGGTTGAAGTAGCTGTCGTTGGTTGAAGTAGCTGTCGTTGGTTGAAGTAGCTGTCGTTGTTGAAGTAGCTGTCGTTGTTGAAGTAGCCGTGGTCGGTTGAAGTAGCAGTACCTCGAAACAGCAAGTAGCAGCACTCTCACCTCGAAGTTGGCAGTACCTCGAAGTAGCAACACCTCGCTGTAAGCAAGATTTCGCTGTAGCAGTAGCAGTGCCCATACCCCTGTAGTAGATGTACCTGCCGTAAGCAGTATGTAGTAGTACGTAGCATCACCTCGCATCATGCAGTAATCAGCACCCGCAGTATCAGTACTTGCTCCACGCAGCAAAGCAGTAAAAGCACCACAAGCCCTGTTCCCCCTGGAGCAGGGCTTCTCTTTTTTGTGCGCCAGGAACAGCCGGCTGCCGTAATGCCGCGTTACCGATCTCGCACGCCGCTTTCACCTGTATTGCCAGGCCGCTCCTACACTTGGTGCAAATTCACCACCGCGCAACAACGTGCAAGGAGTCGCGCAAATGAACAGCAAACTCTTGGCAGCAACGTTCGGCCTTGCCATGCTGGCAGCATCGACGGCAGCATCGGCCCACGTCAATCTCGACATCGGTATCGGCATTCCGGTCGCCCCGGCCTATGTCCAGCCCGCGCCGGTCTACGTGGCACCGGCTCCTGTCGTTACCGGCTACTGGGGCAACGATGGCTGGCGCGAACGCGAATGGCGTCGCCACGAATGGCGCGAGCATGAGTGGCGCGAGCACGAATGGCGTGAGCACCGTCGGTGGGGCGACGGCTGACCTCACGCCCTGCTGACTAGCGGACATGGCGCTACCGGGCCATGTCCGCCCACCCCCGCCTTCAATTTAATTTGAACCCTTCACGCTGGCCATAGGACGCAAGCGCAGCACGTACCGTCTTACGCCGCATCGCCGTGACAAGCCGGGCTCTCAAGCCAATGCACGCTGAAGAGCTTCGCCTCGTCGGTCCACACGGGCCCAGGTTTGAAGCCCGCCGATGCCGCCAGCGCCCGAAACCCGTCGATCGTGAACTTGTGCGAGTTCTCGGTGTGCAAGCTCTCGCCCTCCTCGAAGCGGAATGCGCTGCCTGCCAGATGCACCGTCTGTTTACGACTGCTCACGAGGTGCATCTCGATACGCCGCTCGAGCGGGTCATAAAACGCATAATGTGAGAACGCTTTCAGGTCGAAGTCGGCACCAAGCTCTTCGTTCGCACGCCTAAGCACATTCAGGTTGAACGCCGCCGTCACGCCCTGACTGTCGTTGTACGCACGATGCAGTGTCAGCGGATCCTTTACGAGATCGACGCCGACCAGCAGCCCGCCCCCCGCCAGCAAACGCGCCGCCAGCTGCAGGAACATCATCGCTTCGTCGGCATCGAAGTTGCCGATCGTCGACCCCGGGAAGAAGCCGACCTTGCGGCCTGGCATCTGCTCGAGTACGCGCAACTGCTCGTGCCGCATGTAATCGGCGACGACCGGTTGCACGTGCAACCAGGCGTAATCGGTCCGCAAGCGCCTCGCGGCACCCTCGAGGTGCTGAGCCGAGATGTCGACAGGAAAGTAGCGACCCAGCGCATCGCGCTCAGAAAACGCGTCGAGCAGGAGGCGAATCTTCGCGAGCGAACCCGCGCCGAACTCGACGACGTCCACCCGCGAGCCCATCTGATCGGCCATCTCGCGTCCATGGCGCTCGAGGATGCCGAGTTCGGTGCGTGTCGGGTAGTACTCGGGCAACGCGCAGATCCGGTCGAACAGTGCCGAGCCAGCCGCGTCGTAGAAGTATTTCGGGGCGATGCTGCGCGGGGTCTTCGACAGACCGGCAAGCAGGTCGTGGCCGAACGCGCTTACCTGCGCCGCACGCGCGTCCACGTCGTCAGCCATGACCGCAGCACCTGCCAAATCGGATGCTTCAAAGATCTCGAACAAGGCGTACTCCCGAAAATTGCCAGCGCGCTGCCGGCGGGAAGAAGTTGCGGTAGCTGCGCCGCGTATGGCCCTGCGGCGTTGCGAGGCTGCCGCCGCGCAACACTTGCTGCCCCACCATGAACTTGCCGTTGTACTCGGCCGCCACACCGGTCAGCGGCCGAAACCCTGGGTACGGGTCGTACGACGAACGCGTCCACTGCCAGACATAGCCCGTCATGTTCTCGATGCCGGGCGCATCGAACGCGGCCTCCCATTCGAACTCGGTCGGCAACCTCGCTACGGCCCATTCCGCATACGCCGCCGCTTCGTAGAAGCTCAACTGCGAGACGGGAGCATCGGGGTCCATCGGCTCGAGTCCGTGCAAACCGAACACGCGCCATTCGCCGCGATCGTCCGACGCCACCCAGTAGATCGGTGCCGTCCACGCCTCGCGCTGGATCGTGGCCCAGCCGTCGGAGAGCCACAGTTCGGGGCGTTCGTAGCCACCGTCCGCGATGAACGCCGCATAGTCTCGGCACGTCACGAGCCGGTCGGCAATCGCATAAGGCCTCAGCAACACAGCGTGGCGCGGCCGCTCGTTGTCGAACGAAAAACCCACGCCGTCATGGCCGATCTCGACGAGCCCCCCCTCCCGGGACAGCCACGTAACCGGTTTCGCACCGCCTTGTTGCGTCGGTACCTGCCTCGCGCGCATGTCGTACGCCGGCAGGAGCGGGTTGCACGAGAACGCATGCAGGATGTCCGTGAGGATCAGCTCTTGATGCTGCTGCTCGTGATGCAGGCCGAGCGTGACGAGCGGCTCGATCGTGGCAAGCAAACCGGCGTCAAGCTTGGAGAGCAGATCCGTCATCGCGTCGTCGACGTGACGACGATAAGCATGCACGTCCTCGAGCGAGGGCCGCGTGAGCAGACCACGTTGCGGACGCGCATGGCGTGGGCCAAGTGCTTCGTAATAGGAATTGAACAGGTACGGATACTTGTCGTGAAAGAGCCGGTAGCCCGGCGCATGAGGCACGAGCACGACCGTTTCGAAGAACCACGTCGTATGCGCGAGATGCCACTTCGTCGGGCTTGCGTCGGGCATTGACTGCACGCCCTGATCCTCGGCCGAGAGCGGCCGGGCAAGCTCCACGCTGTACTGTCGGACCTCGCGGTAACTTCGCTGTAGTGCAGGTACAACGAAGGCCATCGATAAGCTCCTGTGTTAAGAGTTCGCTTAAGGTCGGCGAATGGACGCTAACGGCCGCGCGGCCGCTCGCTAAAAACGATACCCGCCGTGACGAGCGTTTCACTTTAGGATGTTTTTCGCAGCGCTGCCGACTTGTCGCCGGCTGTGCGAGCTTGCTCGTGGCGTGCCAGTTGCTCGCTCACGCGCGGCACTTCTTCCGAGTGTCGATTCAATCGTCGTGTGTCGAGGAGCGCCTCCATTCGCCGAGTCGTTGTCGAAGTAGCAACACCAGTTTGAGGCAATCAGGCAAAAAAACGTTCAAGCCGCGTCGCCTCGAGAGGAACGTTTGGCGGAATCGCCCGTGAAATGGCGACGAGCTCGTGTCGCCAGCAAAGAAAACTTACGGTGTGCTTTCGAGTGGCTTGGCGAAGCTGAGCTCATGTCCGTCGGGATCGCTCAGATGAAAATAACGCTCGCCCCAAGGCGCATCCGACGGCGCGAAAGACGGCGTGTAGCCGGCAGCCAGTACCTTCGCGTACATGGCGTCCACGTCGGCAACATGGAAGATGACGCGGCCCCACCAGTGCAGCGGGCCGCGGTTCTCGGCGGTCAGGTTCAAAAACGACGGACCGAACGCGAACGACGTAAAAAGCGCGTCGGGCCCGCCGAACGTGCGCGTCAAGCCGAGCGCTTCATAGAAGCGCACTGCTCGCGCCATGTCGCGCGTCGCGAGTGTGATCGCACTCAAGCGCTCGATACAAGGCTCGTCTGCATGCGAAGCGTCGGGATCCATGAAGGCATACTCCCTGCGTACACGCGTTCCGTCTGTCAGAGTCTGTACAGACGAGCATACTCCCCGTCAACCCGCCAGCTTATTGCACGATCCTCGTGACGCCGCGGCCGCGCGGGTCGGCCACCGCCTCCGGCGTCTTGCCGTCGACCTTGATGACCTGAATGTCGCCGTTGAAGTCCTGTTCTTTCAGCACGTAGCCCTTCGCTTGAAGCTGCTTCGCGAGTTCGCCCTCGATCGGACGATACGGCTCCCAGTAGATCGTGTTCGGCGGCAGCAGCTGATGATGGAAGCGCATCGCGGCCACTGCATCGGCCAACGGCATCTTGAAGTCGTACAGGTTCGTAATGACCTGGAAGATCGACGTGAAGATGCGCGAACCGCCCGGCGTGCCGATGACGAGCGCCACCTTGCCGTCCTTCGTCAGAATCGTCGGCGACATCGACGACAACGGACGCTTGTTCGGCTCGATCGCATTCGCATCCTGGCCCACGACGCCGAACATGTTGGGGACACCCGGCTTGGCGGAGAAGTCGTCCATTTCGTCGTTGAGCACGATGCCCGTCCCTTCGGCCACGACGCCCGAGCCGAAGTAGCCGTTCACCGTGTACGTGTTCGACACCGCATTGCCCCACCTGTCGACGATCGAGAAGTGCGTCGTCTCGGCCTTCTCCGGCATCGACGTCCCGAGCCCCACCCGCACGGCCTTCGTGTCGCTCGGCTCGCTCGGATTGACTTCGGCCGCACGCTTGACGAGGTAGCGGTCGGCGATCAATTCCTGGACGGGCACCTTGTAGAAGTCGGGGTCGCCCAGATACTGCGCGCGATCGGCGAATACCCGCTTTTCGATCTCGGCGACCAGATGCATGTATTGCGCCGAATTGAGCGGCACGCCCGCGAAGCGATCGGCAAGGTCGGCCTTCATCTTGAGCAACTGCACGAGACCGATGCCGCCCGAGCTCGGCGGCGGCGCCGTAATCACGCGATAGCCGTTCCAATCGGCCATGATGGGCTGACGCCAGACCGCTTTGTACGACTGCAAGTCACGCTTCGTGATGAGACCATCGCCGGGTTTCATCGACGCGGCAATGAGATCCGCCGTCTCGCCGTTGTAGAACTCCTGTGCCCCTTGTTCGGCGATGCGCGTGAGCGTGGCCGCCAGCTCGGGCTGCTTGAAGTGCACACCGGTATTCAGGTTACCGAAGTATTTGGCGAAGTTCGTCTTGTCGCCGAAGTCCTTCGCCGCATCGTCACGGCGCTGCTGCAATTGCTCGCTGACGTCAAAGCCATCGCGCGCATAGTGAATGGCCGGCGCGAGCACCTGCTTCCACTTGAGCCGCCCGAAACGCTTCTGCGCTTCCCACATGCCTGCGACGGTGCCGGGCACGCCCACTGCGCGTGGGCCGACGAGGCTCATGCCCTTGATCACGTTGCCGTCTTTGTCGAGGTACATGTCCTTCGTGGCGGCGAGCGGCGCGCGCTCACGGTAGTCGAGAAAGTACGGCTTGCCGTTGACGTACAACGTCATGAAGCCGCCACCGCCGATGTTGCCGGCCTCGGGGTACGTCACCGCCAGCGTGAACGCGACGGCCACCGCCGCATCCACCGCGTTACCGCCTTCGTGAAAGATTTGCTGCGCCGCATCGGCACTGTAGGAATCGGCTACGGCCAATGCCGCCGCACTCAAGACCGGCTTGGCCTCGCTCGTCTTCGCACACGCGGGTGTGCTCTCGATGAAGTTCAGAGAAATCGTTGCGATTGCAACGATCGTCACGCCCGTCACAGACGAGCGAATTCGACTCAACGCTTTCATTGGATGTCCCCCATGGCTGTCTCCTCGATGCGTCGGGCATTGCCCTCGCTCGGCGCTTATAGCATGCGGGTGGATCAAACGAAATCGAGCAGCTTCGTAGGATCGACACGCGCTTTGCTTCCCCTTGCGTCAGCAAAGCGCGTGCCAATCCTTGAAGATTGGATTCCGTAATAAAAAACGCCGCGGAACGCGGCGTCGGACTGCTGATGAGCCCCCCGTTTTTTCAAAACGAGGGGGCTCATCGTTTATACGAAGCGCGAAGAGAACAGGTCGCGATAGCCGCCATAAATCGACATGAGCAGCAACGGCGTCAGCACTAGCGCACTTGCAATGAGCGGAATGCGATGTGCAAGCAGCACGGCATCCGCGACGGCAACCACATAGATGAGCGTCGTTTTCCAGTTTCGGGCAGCACCGTGCAGGCTGGCAGCCATCGCTTCGAGCGGAGCGACGTTGCGCAGGATCACGAGCGCCGGCGCGAACCAGGCCGATGCGAGCGCGATGGTGAAGATCGGCACCGCGACCAGCATCGCTACGATCCCGCGCACGCCATTTCCACCGTAGGTGATCGACAGGTGGTGCGCGCCGTTGGTCAGCATCGATTCCACGGACGACACATTCAGCGCGGCGACGAGCAGCACATAGCCGACCACGACGATCGCTGCGCTGGCGAGTCCGATCGAGAGTAGCGCATAGTGATGCCGGCCAAGCGCCGCGCAGATATCGCGAGCCGATGCTGGACGGCCGATGCGCACGTGCTCTTGTGCAACCATCAATGCCCCGACCACGAACGGCGCGACAAGCACGATCAGCGGCCGCACGACCGGTACGAACTTGCAAGCTGTCGCGAACGTCGCACAGACGAGCATTGCAGCGAGCCAAAGCAGAGGTTGCCTGCGTACCGCACGCCAGCCGAGTTCGAGCCAATCCATGATGAACATGGCGTCGAGCTGCACGCCTTGGAGGTGCGCCGGCAGAAGGGTCGAGCGGCGATGGAGTACGTTCGAAACGTCGGTCAGATAGTGCGAGCTCATGGCGAATCCTTTTGTTTAATTTGGACTGCTTATTAACTAGCGATGTATGAAAACGGCTCGATAACCGCGGTTTGCGTGTTCGGTCGTTTGACCGGGGTTATCGAGCCATACAGAAAAATGGGGGCTTACCTTGCTGCTTGTCCGGGGCTGTCCAGCCGCGCCGAGATCTTATCGATTTGCCGATGGACGTAACGCACCAGCGCACGCCACGTCTTGCGAGTCAGCCAGATGCACAGCAGCAGTCCGATTACTCCGCCTGCAAACATGCCAACGGCGCTGCCGAACGTGATGCCGCCCATCGACGAACTAGCCGAGATATTGATCCGGTCTTTTCCGCCGACGAGAGCCGCGTGATCGCCGTCGATCACGATCGCGTCGGATCCGCTTTCGATCGCGAGGCTTTTAGGCTTCCCTTTCTCGTCCTGTTCGAGGCGCACATGATCGCCATCACCCGACGAGACCTCCCAAATGCTCGACTTTCCATCCTTACCCGAGCGCGCGAGCGTCATGTGACTGCCGTCGACACTCTTGAGCTCGAGCGCTGTCGCATCAGCGCGACGAATACTGACCGTGCCATCCGCGCCCTTGATCAGCAGCGCCCGCGCGCCTTCATTGGCCGCCACGATCTCGAGCTTGCCATTCTTGCGGCTTATTTCGATCCCGCCAGCGTTCGTGTTGATCGAGAGGTCGTTGCCCTCCTTGGGCGTCAGAACGAAGACGTCCTTCTCGATCTTGATGTCCTTGATGTTCGCAGCCAGGCCATCGTTGGCATCGTCACTTGCGCCATCCGCTGCCTCAGCATGGTCATGACCGTGGCTCATGACGACAACCGGCACCGCATTGAACGAAGGCCAGCCGAACAGATGATGGCTGCCGATCCCGACGGCCGCAATGAGCCCCCCTATTGCGAATGCGATGGAAGCCGCATAGCAGGCCGTCAGCAGAGAGAGGTAGATCATGAACGGCACGAGCAGCATGGCATTGAGCAGCCCGAGGCCGGCAATCGAGACGATGACGTGCGCGAGATTTTCGAACGAGCGGCTTTGCTGCCATTTACGATAGCTCGCCTGCGCCTTCAATTCGCGAGCGAGCTTGACCGGATCGCCCAGCGCCGTGATGACCTCCTGCTCGCTGCGCCCAGCAGCGAGCGCATCACCGATGTATTCACGGTAGTCGGCAATGATTTCATCGACTTCGGCCTTCGGCAGGCTGTCCAGCTCTTGCCGCAACTGCTGAATGAATGCGTCCTGCTTCATTTGCTTCCCCCTTGTTCCTTCGCCGTGCCGGGCCTTTCGAGCACGCTGTTCACTTCATCGACAAAACTGCGCCATTCTTCTTGCATCGCCTGCAGGCTGCGACGGCCGACGGCCGTCAGCGAGTAGTACTTGCGCGGCGGCCCGGAGCTCGATTCGACGAGATACGTCGATACCCAGTCCTCCGCCTGCAGCCGGCGCATCAGCGGGTAGATCGTCCCTTCGCTGATCTCCATCGTCTGCGAAAGCGTCGACACGAGTTCGTAGGCATAGCTGTCGCCGCGGGCCAGTACGGCTAGCACGCACATGTCCAACGTGCCTTTCTTCAATTGAGTCTTCATGTGGCTCGGCGGCGCCCTGAGTTATGCATTGCAAGGTACATGGCTTTACACGGCATGAACTGTAACAGTCGGTAGTGTTTTATGCAAGGTACTGTTTTATGCACGCATCAGTGTCGTTATGATGCGCCGCATCAAAGCAGTGGGCAGTCGACATCGCGGTGGACATTCTCCGCCTCCGGGCGCCGGCGGGAGTGGCGTCGGGGCATCTATCAGTCCGTCTCGCGCATTGAGCGGATAATTCCGGCATCGGGCACTGCCCTTCACTTCCGACTTCACACCGGAGCTTGCCGACATGTTCGTGCGTACCGTCCCGGCCCGTCAGGGCTCGCAGTGGATTGCCGAAGCCTGGGCGCTGTTCAAGAAGCAGCCGGCCGTGTGGATCGCGCTCGGCGCGATCGACCTGGTTGTCACGCTCGTGCTCGACCTCATACCGTTCGCGAGCGACCTGACCGCGCTTTTCACGGTGCTGTGGGCCGGCGGCATGGTCGCCGCCGCCGAGCACATGCTGGCGACGGGTACCCTGCGTGTGACCGATGCGATCGACGGCATCCGCAAACATTGGCAACCGCTCTTCACGGCGGGCGTATTCGCGCTGCTAGTGCAACTCGTTTGCGATCTGCTGGGCCAGCGTGTGCCCGGCGGCCTCGCGATGTTCACCAAAGCGCCGACCGACTACACCATCGACAGCTTTTCGTGGTTCGCCCTGCTGCTCTATCTTGCCGTGGCGGTAGCCGGAGCCATGGCGTTGTGGCTCGCGCCGGCGCTGATCGTCACGAACGGCGCATCACCGAGCGACGCATTGAAGGCAAGCTTCGTCGCGGCCTACCGCAATGTTTGGCCGACGCTCGTGTACGGGCTGTTCGTGATCGGACTCATCATCGCCGGGGTGCTGACGCTCGGGATCGGATTGCTCGTCGCCGGGCCGCTCCTGTATCTGTCGACTTATGTCGCTTGCCGCGAGATCGTCATGCACGGGCGCTGATCATGAACGCTCCTGTGGAAGCCAGCCCGCTCGCCGAGTTCCACCCTGCCGTCGCGGCCTGGTTCGCGCAAACGTTCGACGCGCCCACCGACGCACAGCTACGCGCGTGGCCCTCGATTCGCCGTGGGCACTCGACGCTCGTCGCCGCACCGACAGGCTCGGGCAAGACGCTGACGGCCTTCCTCTGGGCCATCGACGAACTCGTGCGCGACGGCCTCGCCAACGGCGGCACACTGCCCGACGAGACACTCGTCGTCTACATTTCGCCGCTGAAGGCGCTCTCGAACGACATCCACGCCAACCTCGAACGACCGCTTGCCGGTATCGCCGAGGAACTCGCGCGGCAAGGCGAGCCGCGCGTCGAGATCCGCACCGCCGTGCGTACCGGCGATACGACGCAGCAAGAGCGTCAAGCGCTGCGCAAGCGCGCGCCGCACATCCTCGTCACGACGCCCGAGTCGCTGTACGTTCTGCTGTCGTCGGACTCGGGACGGCGCATGCTGTCCACCACGCGCACCGTAATCGTCGATGAAATCCATGCGATGGTCGCGAGCAAGCGCGGCAGCCATCTCGCGTTGAGCCTCGAACGGCTCGATGCGCTATGCAAACGGCCCCTGCCGCGTATCGGTCTGTCCGCCACGCAAAAACCGATCGAGGCTGTCGCGCGTTTTCTCGTCGGCGTCGGTAGCGAAGCGAACTGTGCGATCGTCGACGTCGGCCATCACCGTCCGCGTGATCTTGCGCTCGAGCTGCCGCCCGTGCCGCTCGAAGCTGTGATGGCCAATGAGGTATGGGAACGCGTCTACGACCGGCTCGCCGAGCTCGCCTGCGCGCACGCCACGACGCTGATCTTCGTCAACACGCGGCGCATGGCCGAGCGCGCTGCGCGTTATCTGACCGAGCGTCTCGGCAAGGATGCCGTGGCGGCGCATCACGGCAGCATGGCCAAGGAGCATCGGCTCGATGCCGAGCAGCGCCTCAAGCGCGGCGCGTTGCGTGTGCTCATCGCGACCGCGTCGCTCGAGCTCGGCATCGACATCGGCGATGTCGATCTCGTCTGCCAGCTCGGCTCGCCGCGCGCGATCGCGCCGTTCCTCCAACGCGTCGGGCGCTCCGGCCACCATGTCGGCGGCACGCCGAAGGGGCGGCTGTTTCCGACCTCCCGCGACGACCTGATCGAATGCGCCGCGCTGCTCGACTGCGTCCACCGCGGCGAGCTCGATCTGTTGACGATGCCGCAGGTGCCGCTCGACGTGCTGGCACAGCAGATCGTCGCCGAAGTCGCCTGCGAGGAGTGGAGCGAGGACGCGCTGTTCGAGCGGTACCGCCACGCGACGCCGTACGCCACGCTCACGCGCGAGCGCTACGACGCGGTGCTGCGCATGCTCGCCGAAGGCTATACGAGCAGGCACGGGCCACGTGGCGCCTATGTGCATCGCGACGTCGTGAGCGGCACGCTGCGCGGCCGACGAGGCGGCAAGATGACGGCCGTCACCTCGGGCGGCACGATTCCCGATAACGCCGATTACGCGGTGTTGCTGGAGCCCCAAGGCATCCACATCGGCACCGTCAACGAGGACTTCGCCGTCGAAAGCCTGGCCGGCGACGTCTTCCAGCTCGGCAACACCGCCTATCGCATCTTGCGCATCGAAGCGGGACGCGTGCGCGTCGTCGATGCGCAAGGCCAGGCGCCGAACATCCCGTTCTGGCTCGGCGAAGCGCCGGGGCGCAGCGACGAACTGTCGGGCGCGGTCTCGCGGCTGCGTCAGCGTGTCGAGGCCTTGCTCGGCGAGCTCGACGCAGGCTCGCCCCCCTCCTCGACCGAGGCGGCACGCGTGTCGATCGAGCACACGATCCACACACTGATGCGCGAGCTCTCGCTGAACGAAGACGCCGCGCGCCAGATCGTCGAATACCTCGCACGTGCACGCTCGGCGTTGACCGTCTTGCCGACGCGCGACACGCTCGTGATGGAGCGCTTCTTCGACGAATCGGGCGGCACTCAACTCGTCATTCATTCGCTGTTCGGCAGCCGGATCAACCGCGCCTGGGGACTCGCACTCAGAAAGCGCTTTTGCCGGACGTTCAACTTCGAACTGCAAGCAGCGGCGACCGAAGATGCGATCGTGCTGTCGCTGACGGGCAGCCACAGCTTCGTGCTCGATGAAGTGTGGCGCTACCTGCGCTCGACGACGGGCGAGCACATCCTGATCCAGGCGCTGCTCGATGCGCCGCTGTTCAACGTGCGCTGGCGCTGGAACGCGACGACCTCGCTCGCGCTGCCGCGCTTCACCGGCGGACGCAAGACGGCACCGCAATTGCAGCGCATGAAGAGCGAGGACCTGCTCGCGTCCGTGTTTCCCGATCAGGTCGCGTGCCTCGAGAACATCGTCGGCGAACGCGAGCTGCCGCAACATCCGCTCGTCGATCAGACCGTCGACGATTGTCTGCACGAAGCCATGGATTGCGAGGGATGGCTCGTGCTCCTGCGCCGCATCGAAGACGGCACCATCAGGCTCGTCACGCGCGAGCTGTCGGCGCCCTCGCCGCTTGCAGCGGAAATTCTCAATGCGCGCCCGTATGCCTTCCTCGACGATGCCCCACTCGAAGAGCGCCGCACGCAGGCCGTGCTCGCGCGTCGTTGGGGCGAAGCCGACGCGGCCGACGATCTGGGCGCACTCGATGCCGATGCCATCGCGAGCGTGCGAGAAGAAGCGTGGCCGCAAGCGCGTTCCGTCGACGAAATGCACGAAGCGCTGACGACGCTCGGCTGCATGACCGAAGACGAAGCGGCCGCCCACGCGCTCTGGCCCGAATGGCTGACTACGCTTGCGCAATCGGGGCGTGCCACGCGTATGCAGGTGGCCGGGCACGAAGCGTTGTGGTTGCCGGTCGAACGTCTGACATGCTTGCGCGCGATCTACCCCGATTGCGCGTTCGAGCCGCGCCTCGCACCGCCGAAGGGCTTCGATGAAGACTGGGCCCAGGACGATGCGCTCGTCGATCTCGTGCGTGCGCGGCTGAGCGGCTTCGGCCCGCTGCCCGTACCGGCCATCGCTCGTGCACTGGCGCTGCCGGCGTCTTCGCTTGCGATCGCGCTCGTCGCGCTCGAACGCGAAGGCTATGCGATGCGCGGGCACTTCACGCCCGGCGCGACGCAGGAAGAGTGGTGCGAACGGCATTTGCTCGCTCGCATCCACCGTTACACGATCAGACGGCTGCGCCGCGAAATCGAGCCTGTCGAACGGGCCGATTTCGTGCGCTTTCTCATGCACTGGCAGCGCGTGGTGCCCGAGACGCGCGGCACGGGCCGCGACGCGCTGGCCGCGCTGCTCACGCAATTCGAAGGCTATGAAGCGGCAGCACCGGCATGGGAAGACGAAATTCTGCCGGCGCGGCTCACCGACTACTCGAGCCTTGCGCTCGACGAGCTGTGCCGGTCGGGGAAGATCGTATGGGCACGCCTCGTGGAAGGCGCGCATGCGGCCGGCGCGCCGGTGCGCGCCACGCCGATCGTGCTGCTGCCGCGCCGCGAGCTCGCGATGTGGCAGACGCTGACGGCGCCGCCAAGCATCGACACACTGTCGCCGAAAGCGCGCGTCGTGTTCGAAGCACTCGCGCGGCACGGCGCGATGTTCTTCGACGAACTCGTCGGCGACGTGCATCTGCTGCCGGTCGAACTCGAAACCGCGCTCGGCGAGCTCGTCGCCACGGGCCTCGTCAATGCCGACAGCTTCGCGGGCCTGCGCGCGCTGATCAAACCGGCCGCGGTGCGTCAGCGCGCGCGGCGCACGAGCACACGCATGGCAAGCCGCTATGCGCATCGCGGCGCGTTCATCGGCGGCATGGACGACGCCGGACGCTGGGCCTTGGTACGGCGCTCGTTCGCTCGTCCCGAAGGCGATGCCAATGTGCCTGCGGCCAACGCTTCACCTGGCACCCCGCTCGACGTGCTCGAACATACCGCGCTGGCATTGCTGCGGCGTTACGGCGTGATCTTCTGGCAACTGCTCGAACGTGAAGCCACCTGGCTGCCGCGCTGGCGCGAACTGCTACGCGTACTGCAACGGCTCGAGGCCCGTGGACAGGTCCGGGGCGGACGCTTCGTGAACGGCCTGTCGGGCGAGCAATTCGCGCTGCCCGAAGCCGTCGCGATGTTGCGCGACATCCGCAAGCAACCGCCGACCGGACAGATGGTGTGCATTTGCGCGGCCGATCCGCTCAATCTTGTCGGTACGCTGCTACCCGGCGATAAGGTGCCAGCCCTCGCGAGCAACCGCATCGTGTTGCGCGATGGCCTGCCTGTCGCAACACTCGTTGCAGGCCAGTTCCACTATGGGCCCGAACTCGATCCCGATGCGCGCGAACAGGCGCGCCTGCGTTTGGCGCACCGGCCCTGAGAATACTCGTTTGACCGGCGCGCCATTGCTTCATCCGTTTTGACGGACTCCCTCACTCCTGCAACGCGGCCCACATCTGCTGGTCGCGTTCGGCCGTCCAGATACGGGGATGCTTGATGCCGCTCGCCTCGTCGTACGCACGCGTGACATCGAACGGCAGGCAGTGCTCATAGATAAACACTTGCGCGAACTTCGGATCCATCGCCTCGCGTGTGAGTGCCATCGCCGCCTTCAGATCGAGCTTGCGTGCGACGGCCTCCTCCGCTTGGGCATACAACGTCGTGACGAAATCCTTCGTGTAATCGAGCCCACGCTTGACCTGCTCGGCCCCGATGAGTGCCGGCCCGCGTCCCGGCACGAGCGCTTGCGCGCCGAGTGCGCGCAGCGCTTCGAGCGTGGCGGGCCATTCCTCGAGCTGCGCATCGCCGCAATAGCAAGCCGCATCGTATTCGACGAGATCGCCGGAAAACAGCACCTTCTGCGACGGCACCCAGACGATCGTATCGCCCTTCGTATGGCCCGCGCCGAGATGCAGGATCTTCACTTCGAGCTTGCCGAGAAACAGCGTGAGTTCGCGCTCGAACACGAGCGTCGGCCAGGTCAGGCCCGGCACCGTTTCGACGCCCGCGAACAGGCGCGGAAAGCGCTCGATCTCCGATTTCATATCGGCCTCGCCGCGCTCAGTGATCATTTCGTACGTGCCGCGGCTCGCGATCACATGCTGCGCGCCCTCGGCCACATAGGCCGAAGCGCCGAGCACGCGCACGGCATGGTAGTGCGACAGCACCACGTGCTTGATCGGCTTGTCGGTCACGCTACGGATCTTGGCAATGAGGTCCTGCGCCATCGCTGGCGTTGCCGTGGTATCGACGATCAGCACGCTGTCGTCGCCGATCACGACGCCCGAGTTCGGGTCGCCTTCAGCCGTATAGGCATAGGTGTTTTCAGAAAGCTGCGTAAACGTGATTTTCTTCGCTTCGAGGTCCGCCTGGGACGCGAATGCTTTTGTCATGATGGTGTCTTCCTCAATTCTCTTCGGATGGGAGCGGACACCGGCCGATCGGGCGCACATGGCCGGCGCATGCGCACTCATTATCCAATAGCGCGCACGAGCCTGCCTGGAGCACGAAGATCGACTTACTGAAGCAGTTGGCTCAAGCCTTCGAACAGCACGTCCGCGCATAGCACGTAGGCACGTCCGCCCGTGCGCACATGCACCGATAGCGTGACACACAGATTCGTCGAACTCGACGACATGTACGGATCGCTGACGACGATCTGCCCTGAGTGCACGAGCGAGTTGCGAAAGTACGCACGCTTGGACCAGTTTGCGCCGAGACGCCGCTCGAGCAGCGGAAACGTGGTGCGATGCCACTGGGCATACCGGTCGGACTCGATGTTCTCGCCGACCTGCACGCCGTGCTCGTCGAGCACGAACACGCGCAGCGCCCAGTCCAGCGGCAGAAAATGCGCGGCGCAGGCGGCCATGTCATCGCCCTGGCAAAACGCCTCCTTCATGCGTCCGAAGGCACGGCGATAAGGCTCGAGCTCCTCGAGATCGGCCACGCGCCGCAGCCGGCGCCCAGTGGCAAGCCGTCCCGCGAGCACACGCGGGGAAGGCAGGCTGGCGTCGACCTGCTCGACGTCGACGGACGGCCGCGCGAAGTAGTACCCCTGTGCGAAGTCGGCATCGCAGTCGACGCTCAGCAACGCCTGCTCCTTCGTTTCGACACCTTCGACGACGATAAACGTGCCGATGTCATGCAACAAATCGACGAGACGCAACAGGCTGCGCGAATTGCGGTAGCTGGAGGCCGCCTTGCAGATGAGCTCGCGGTCGAGCTTGACCACATCGGGGCACAGATCCCAGACTCGCCCGAGGTTCGTGAGCCCGGCGCCGAAATCGTCGAGCGCGATCAGGAAACCGTGCTCGCGCAGACGCGCGACCGCATCGGCCAGCACGGCCGTCGTTTCCTGCTGCGCTTCGAGGATTTCGATGACGATGCGCGACGGCGACACGCCGGTCGTCAGAATGTCTTGCGCGAGGCCCGGCCCGTGCTCAGGGTCCACTAGCACGTCCGGATGCAGGTTGATGAACAGGACGCTATCGGCCGCGGCGAACGTGTCGAAGCGCCGCACGTGATGCAATGCGCACGCGCGCTCGTATTCCCCGTAGCGGCCAAGACGGCGGGCAACGGAAAACGCAGCCTCCGGCGCACATGAGGCGCCGTCGTGCCTGGCTCTGAGCAGCGCCTCATATCCGACGGGGATACCGTGCGCGAGCGACAGAATGGGCTGAAAGGCACTTTCGATCTGCGGCAAATCGCGCACGTGCGTGTCGCTCATGGGAACCTGGAATCGTCTGGGTCGGGCGAAGTGTCGCAGCCACGCGGCAGCTTGGGGACTGCATTCTTCTTACGCATTGCACTATATATCGTCAGATTCTTGCGACAACTTAACAGTTGTTCGTACGGAGAAACGCGCACGCCTATCAACTTTCGCATGTCGCGGCCGTTATCAATCGTTACAGCCCCTGCACGTGTCCACCGGGCCAAGCGCGGTGCAACCACCGCAGGGGTGCAACTTAAAGAGGAAGGACTTTCGATGGCCGCAGATCAACACTCGATCGACGAACGCACCAATCTGACCAGCTCGAATAAGTTCGAACTCCTGCTGTTTCGACTCGGTGCGGCCCCTGGCAACGACGACGCGCACGAACTCTACGGCATCAATGTGTTCAAGGTCCGCGAAATCATGACCATGCCGACGATCACGCCGATCGCCGGCGCGTCCGACCACATGATCGGCGCGGTCGATATCCGCGGCCAGATCATCCCTGTCATCGATCTGCCGAAAGTCATGGGGTGCAACCCGTCCCGCGGCCTGAACATCCTGCTCGTCACCGAATTTGCACGCTCGACGCAGGCCTTCGCGGTCGAGGAAGTCGACGACATCGTGCGGCTCGAATGGAATCAGGTGCTATCGGCTGAAACGTCGGCCGGCGGCAGCTCGGTCACGAGCATTGCGCGCATCGACGGCAACACCGGCGATTCGCGGCTCGCGCAGGTCGTGGACGTCGAACAGGTGCTGCGCGACGTGTTCCCGGCCCAGCATCCGAGTGTCGATCCAGCCGAAGTCGGTACGAACGTCAAGATCAAGCCGGGTGCGAAGATCCTCGCCGCCGACGACTCGGGCTTCGCCCGCAAGCTGATCGAACAGAGCCTGAGTGCCCTCGGCGCCGAATACATCATCACGAAGACGGGCCAAGAAGCTTGGGATACGCTCGTGCGCATCGCGCGTGAAGCTCAGGAGGAAGGCGTGCGCACACGCGACAAGATCGCGCTCGTGCTGACCGATCTCGAAATGCCCGAGATGGACGGCTTCATGCTGACGCGCCAGATCAAGGCCGACGACCGCATGCGCGACATCCCCGTCATCATCCACTCCTCGCTGACGGGCACGGCCAATGAAGCGCACGTGAAGAATGCCGGCGCCACCGGCTACGTCGCGAAGTTCCAGGCCGGCGACCTCGCCTCGGCGATCCGCCAGGCGCTCGTCGCCTGACGGCCTGACGCTTTACCTGACCGGCGCTGCGCTCGCAGCGCTCTCTTGCTGGCCAGCCCTGCTTGCCTAAAGCAGCGGCAGGCCCGCGTCGCGTTTAACTTCGCGCAGCGACAGCACCGATTCGACCGACGTCACGCCCGGCAGCGCGCGCAGCACGTCGCGCACGAAATTTCCATAGTCTTCGAGATCGCGCGCGACCACGTGCAACAAATAGTCGGCGCTGCCTGAGACGTTGTGACACGACACGATGCGCGGCACTGCCTGGATCTCCCGCTCGAACTGGTCGGAAAGCCGCCTGTCGTGCACGCCGAAGCGCACGAGCGCAAACGCCGTTACACCGATCTCAACCGCCGGCTTCGACAGCACCGCACGGTAGCCCTCGATATACCCCTCCTGCTCGAGCCGCTTCAGGCGCCGTGCGCACGGCGTTTCGCTAAGGCCTACCGCTTCGGCCAGGCTCGCGTTCGTCATACGGCCGTCGGCCTGCACGGCCATCAGAATCGCACGGTCGGTCTTGTCAAGATTCATCGTCGGATCACAGCGCTGATGCAATGGCACGGATGGTAGCGCAAGCGGGGCCCTCGAGGGCGTCGTGGAGCGTCATAGGCACGCACCCATAGCCTTTCGGTCAGCTGTTTTTTGATAGCACATGACGATAGCATCGAGGGATCGATTTTGATATCATCTTTCGCTATCGCAGGGTGCCATGAAAAGCAAGCATGCCAGAACGCTTGAAGCGATATTTCACCTGCCCACGCACGGCAGCATCGTGTTCGCCGACATCGAAGCGCTCGTGATCGGCCTCGGCGGACAGGTGAGGGAAGGCGCGGGCTCGCGCGTGGCTTTCGAGCTCAGCGGCATTCGACGGTATTTGCATCGCCCACACCCAGGCAAGGATGCGAAGAAGTACCAGGTCGAAGCCCTGCGCGCATGGTTTAGCGAACTAGGAGTCGAGTGATGAACGTCATGAACTACAACGGATATCTGGCGCGGATCGAATACGATCCGCGCGACAACATCTTCGTCGGACACGTGCTCGGCGTGTCCGATCGCATCAGCTTTCATGGCGAGTCGGTCGCCGAGCTCACCGATGATTTCCATCGCGCCGTCGATCACTATCTCGAAGACTGCGCAAAGACGGGCCGCGCGCCCGAAAAGCCTGCCTCAGGCAAGCTCATGCTGCGCATCCGCCCCGAAGTGCACGCGGCCGTCGGTATCGCCGCCGCAGCGGCCGGCAAGAGCATCAATCAATGGGCCGACGAGGTGCTGGCACGCGCAGCGCACCGTCGTCGAGCCGCTTAGCACAGCCAAACGATCCGTTCCCGCTGCTCGCACGCGCGTGCGAGCAGCATACTGGCGGCCAACACTCCCGGTGCACGCGATTAGCGATCAGGCGTGCGAGGAAGAGGTGTCGATCAGCCCCCCTCAATGCACTGAAACACCCGGCCGGTGCCACCGCACACCGTGCAACGCTGCCCCTCCACCATGCCCGTGCCGTGGCAGGCACCGCACGGGCTCTCGCCGACGCCGAGCACGTCGAGCGACGCTTCGTGAGCATGATTCTTCGGGGTACTGGCTTCTTGCATGGCATTCCTCCATTGCAGGGCGAATGCTTGTCACCTCAGCAATATCCAGACCGTGCCGCGGTGCAACACCGCGCTGCCCGGCTGGCATCTCAACCAGCGACGCATAATGTGTGAAGAAACGAATTAATACCGTTCATTTAGCATATTCCTCACACCCCGCCCATCTAACATTAAGATTACAAAGCAATGAAACCAGTGTTATCAATTTGAAACACAATGTTCACAAACCACCCCTCCAAGGCCCGCCTCCGCCTTACCCAACAAGACTAACGGGTACGGGCGAAAAGATACCTTTCCCATATTGCGAACCGCTGCGGACGGTATTAGTATTGGCAGCACCTCGAATCCCACGAAGTTGGGCGCCAAAAACGCGCCAACCGAAACAATTACCGTCTCGGTCGTAACCGTGGGATCTTCACGCGCAATTAATACCTGCCCGACATTCGGCCGCAATAAATACGTGAAAACGTTTTTATCGTCTCATGGAATCGGCATAGGGGTCTCATGCTTTTCGTAAATCGGTTGTCGGAATACTTTCCGAATGTTCAACGTCCTTTTGTCGACGATGTAATTGATACCCGGTTTGGAAAGAGTGAACCGGTCCCGATCCGCTTTCGGGATTGCTGAACAGATCGACCGTCTACGTTTATTTGGGAGTTTGAGCATGTTGAGCCCTCACGAATTCGCCACGCTCATACTGGTGCGGGACGCCCCCGACCAGATCGAAGCCGACCGCGCAGAACTCGACACGCTGCTCGAGCGCGAACTGGTAGCGCTGGAGCAAGCCGAGCGCGGGACGCGTCCACGCATCACCGAAAACGGTCACTCCGTTCTCGAAGCCTGCTCGCGTCTGCGATGCGGGTAACGGGCGGCGCGGCACTGCCCGCGCGCGCGGTGTCTGCCGCTCGAGCCTTCCCCCTTCATCCAACGATCACAAACGGGAGAACACAAGATGGCTAGAAAGATTGCACTTGTTACGGGCGGCATGGGTGGCATCGGCGAAGCGATCAGCATGCGCTTGTACGATGCCGGCCACATGGTGCTGGTGACCTACTCACCGAGCAACACGAGCGCCGACACCTGGCTCGGCCGGATGGAAGCCGAGGGCCGGCAGTTTCGCGCTTTCCCGGTGGATGTGGCCGATTACGCGTCGTGCGAGCGCTGCGCGGCGCAGATCCGCAGTGACATCGGTCCCGTCGACATCCTGATCAATAACGCTGGCATCACGCGCGATGCGAGCTTCAAGAAGCTCGACAAGACGGGCTGGGATGCCGTGCTGCGCACCGATCTCGACTCGGTGTTCAACATGACCAAGCAGTGGTATGAAGACATGACCACGCGCAGTTGGGGCCGCATCGTCAACATCTCTTCGGTCATCGGCAGCAAGGGAGGCTTCGGACAAACGAACTACGCCGCAGCGAAGGCGGGCATGCACGGCTTCACGAAATCGCTCGCGCTGGAAGTCGCTCGCAAGGGCGTTACGGTCAACACGGTCTCGCCGGGCTTCATCGCGACGCGCATGGTGACGGCCGTGCCCGACGAAATCATGAACACCAAGATCCTGCCCGATATTCCCGTCGGCAGGCTCGGTCAGCCAGAGGAAGTCGCCGCTCTCATCGCCTATCTGTGCTCGGACGAAGCGGGCTTCGTGACGGGAGCGAACATCTCGATCAACGGCGGTCAGCACTTGCAGTAACGCACACGCGTTGCCGCCGGGCGCGCAAACGAAAGCGCCACGGCGGTCGCGCCACGTCTACCGGCCCGTCGGTCCGTCCCCAACCGAAGGGACGGACGGGTTGCCGTCGGCCGCCTCAGTGTTTGTGGTTCTTCTTGTGGTGCTCTTTGGCGTGATCCTTTTGCGGCTCGATCCTGGTCGTGCCGCCTACGGCCGGCGGATCGCTCGCGGGGAAGGTATCCTCGACCGACTCGTCGATGAGGTCCTCCTCGTGTTTGCTCGCCTCGTTGCCTTTGTCAGGTTTGCTGTCGTGCTTGTGCGTTTTCTTCGACATCACGCCCTCCCTTAGCCACATTCGAAAACGATCCGACTTGGCTATGTTGGATCTGCGTTTCCGGCTTGTCCAGCGCTCAAACAGCCTTTGACGAAATACCGGTACCCATCCCTCGATACAGAGACAGAGCGGCATGCCTCGACATGCCCCTTGCAACGCGCGAAAGCAGACATAAGCAGGCGCAAGCGTCAGGCATGCTTCCCCTACCCTCGTCAAAGCGACAATCGCGTTGCAAGGAGACTCGTATGCCACGCTCGCGTCGCTTACGGAAGGTGGTCGTCATTACCGGTGCCAGTACAGGAGTCGGCCGCGCAACGGCGCTCGCGTTCGCGCGCCTGGGTGCCGACGTCGCGCTGCTCGCGCGCGATGTGCAGACACTCGAAGCGACCGCAAGCGCCGCACGCGCACTGGGCGTAGCCGCGTTGTCGATCGCGCTCGACGCCAGCGCGGCCGATGCCGTCGAAACCGCCGCGCGGCAAATCGAGGAAACGCTGGGCCCTATCGACGTCTGGATCAACCACGCGATGGCCGTGATGTTCCCACCTGTGGCCCGCATGACGCCAGCCGAGTTCGCCCGTGTCGCGGAAGCCACTTATCTGAGCTACGTGTGGGGCACGATGGCAGCGCTAAAGCGGATGAGCATGCGCAACCGCGGCGTCATCGTGCAAGTGGGCTCGGCCCTCGCGTACCACACCATCGCGCGGCGCTCAGCCTCCTATGGCGCCACCCATGCGATCCGCGGCTTTACCGATGCGCTACGCCGTGAACTGTTGCACGAACGAAGCCGTGTCCGTGTGACTATGGTGCAAATGCCGCCCGTCAACGCGTCGCAGTTCGACTGGACTGCAGCACGCACGTCCGTCACACCATGCCCCGTGGTGCCTTTCTACCAGCCGGAGGCAGCCGCCCATGCGATCGTCCGGGCTGCGACCCACGCAAGGCACGAGCTACAAGCCGGGGGGGTGCCGATCAGGGCAGTCGCGGAGCATCTCTCGGGAACGCATCGCATGCGCCGCTTGTCCGATGCCGAGGCAAAAACGACGAGTGCGTCGCTATGGCTCGACACGCATCGCAGCGCGGCATTCGGTGCAGCAATCGCGCTCGCATTGCTTGCGCTGCTCGCGCGCAAGCACCCGCAGCGGTATTCCTAAAGACACCAGGCTGCGCGACGAGCCAACCCCTCAAGGGGTGAAAGCGTCGATCGCTGTCATCACGTCGGATGGGGTATCCGATGCAATGCGAGGGCAATAGCGAAGCGGGGGCCGGAAGATCCGGCCCCCGCAACAAACTGCGTCGAATCGAAACGCCGTTATTGTGCGTAGAAATCGAAAGTCCCCAGCGAAGACAGCACGGCCGTTCCGCCGTTTGGCAGATACGAGCGCACGCCCGTCATGTAGAGCTTTCCGACTTGCGAGAGCACGCCGGTCCAAGCGTCCTCGATCACATACGGCCAGCCGTCCGGCCGTACGAACGCCGTAAAGCCGAGGCTCAAAGGAGCCGTTTCGTTAACGACGTAGTACCAGCGTCCGGTCACCTTGAACGTTTGCTCGCCGCGCGGCGTGTACTTCGACACGTAGGTCCCGTCGAACGTGCCGCTTCCGTTGCTATTGGTGATGGTCAATATGAAGTTGCGGTCCTCAGAGACGTACTTTCCGTCGATGTTCATGTCGATCTCCAGTCGATGCACTACTGAGCCATACCTGCCGGTGTCGGTGCCGCGCTCGAACCGTTTCGTCGCCATGCGGGCCATTCGAATACTAGCCAGCGCTTACAAAAACGCAGCTGTCAGGTTAGACAGGGGGACACGCAGCATCGCCGCGCGCCGCCCTCTTCGTGCCCCTCGCCAGCGCATCACCCTTGCGCCGCATCGCTCGGTTCAAACGCTTGCACGGCTTCGAGCGCATGCAGCGAATAAACGTAAGCCGCACCCGCATTGAGCGCGATGGCAGTCGCGAGTGCCTGCGCGACTTCCGCCTCGGTAGCACCGTTCGCGACAGCCGCTTGCGCATGCACGCTGATACAGCCATCGCAGCGCGTCGTCACGGCGACCGCCAGCGAGATCAGCTCGCGCGTCTTCGCATCGAGCGCATTGCCCTCGGCTGCCGCGGCGCCTAGCGATTGATAGGCGGCGAGCATCTTCGGGTGGGCCTTGCCGAGCGCGCCGAACGAGCGCTTGACGTGGGATGAGGTATTGGTCCAATCGGAAAACATGAGAGCGACTCCGGAAAAGTGAATGGAAAACGCGACCGTGCCCTGTCTGTGCCGCTTCGTAGCGCTTTACGCTACGTCATGGCCTCAGGCATCGTCGACGGCTCCACTGTAACGACGCCGAAGCCGCCATAATTGCCGGATTTCCGCAACGTCTTGCTCGATCGTCTCGACATGGATCTACTGAGCCGCCTGACTGCCTTCGTCCGCGTACGCGGAAATCTGCTGCCGTTGTGCCCGTCATCGAAGGGCTGGGTGGAGGATTGCCCGCAGAGTCCGCCCGGCGTGATTCCGTACCATGTGGTCGTCGAAGGCGCATGCGATTTCGAGCTCGTCGCCACAGGAACACGCACGCGACTGACCACGGGCGAGATCGTCGTGGTGCCGCACGGCGCGCACCATCGGCTGCTGCCGTTACCGCGACAGCGCAATAGTGTCGTGCGCATTCTGTGCGGCACGTTCGCCACAGCGCCGCTGCGCGAGAGTGTGCTGCTAGCCGGCATGCCCGAGCAATTCGTCATCGATACGCAAGACCGCGCCGAATTCGCGTGGCTCGCCGGCGTGCTCGACATGATGGAGAACGAGACGCTGAGCGAGCGGGCCGGCACCGCGGGTATCGTCGGCGACCTGAGCTCGGCCATCTTCACGTTGATTCTGCGCACGTGGCTGGAAGCGGCACCGGTTGCCGCGGGCCTGCTGGCGATGGCGGCGCACCCAGCGCTAGAGCGAATCGCTGTCGCCTTGCTCGACGAACCCGAGCGAGACTGGACCGCCGAACAACTGGCCGCGCTCGGCCACGTCTCGCGCGCGACGCTCGCGCGGCTCACCGACAAGCACGGCGCCCCGACACCGGCACGGCTCTTGACCGAACTGCGCATGCATCGTGCAGCGCAGTGGCTCGCGCGCGGCGACGCGACAGCCGCACGCGTGGCCGACTGGGTCGGCTACGACTCGGAAGCGGCGTTCAATCGTGCGTTCAAGCGCTTGTTCGGCATCACGCCGGGACGTTTCGCGTCGGCGGCACGCATGCCGCGCTGATACGTAACGATAGCCGCACGCATGCGGCTCCCCGTTCACTCCCCGTTGCCGTCACGCATGCCGAGACGCATGCGCATCTCGCGCGTGATGCGTTGCCGCGTGCTCGCATAGTCGGCCCATGGGTCCGCTCGCAGCGCGTCGAGCCGTTGGTGAACGTTCTCGACGGTCCACTGCGCCCCACCTGTCGTCGCGTCGACTTCCTCCCACGACAACGGCACCGATACGCCAAGCCCTGGTCGCGCACGCGGCGAGTAAGCCGCCACTGTGCTCGCGCCGCGGTTGTTACGCAGATAGTCGATGAAGATGCGACCTTGCCGGTTTTGCGCCCCCATCTTCGCGCTGAAGCGCTCGGGCAGCGTATCGGCCATGTGCTGTGCCGCGGCTTGCGCGAACGCCTTCGCTTGCGCCCAGCTCGCGTGCTTCGCAAGCGGCACGACCACATGCAACCCTTTGCCGCCGCTCGTCTTGCACCAGGATTGCAGCCCCAGTTCGTCGAGCAGCGAACGCATGAGCTGGGCAGCCTCGATCATGCGCTGCCAGCCGAGGCTCGGATCAGGATCGAGATCGAAGACGATGCGATCGGGCTTGTCGATATTGGACGCCAAGGCGTTCCAGGTATGGAGCTCGATCGTACCCATCTGGGCGACGCTGACTAACGCCTGCTCGCTATCGACCGTCATCAGCGGCGCGTGGCCAGGATCGAGATCCTTGTACATCGTGACGTACGGAATCGACAACCGATTGCTGTGCTTCTGAAAGAACAGCTCGCCATCGATCCCGTCGGGTGCACGTGTGAGCGCTATTGGTCGCCCTTTCACGTGCGGTAGCATCCACGGCGCCACCCATTCGAAGTAGCGAACGAGATCGAGTTTGTGCAAGCCCGTGGTCTTGTCGATCAGACGGTCAGGATGCGTAATGCGGATGCCGGAAAAGATATCTCCAGCTCGATCACGGAGGTTCGAGGGCTTTGCCGGCTCAGGTTCAGTCGACTCTACCTCGTCTGCATTGCGCGGCGCCTCTCGCACGATCTCGCTCGCGGGCTTGTCACGCCGCCAGCCGATAAACGAAGCCTGACGCACGCTGCCCTCGCTGGTCCACTCGGCAAAGCTGCATTCGGCCACGAGCTCGGGCCGGACCCAGTGCGAACGCGCGTGGCCGCGCGCGGCTGGCATCGTCGCGAACGGCATCGCCTGCGTCTCGAGTGCATTGAGCGCTTTGCGCAACGCGCGCAACGTCGCCGTATCGAAACCCGTGCCCACGCGCCCTGCGTATTTCAGCGCGCCGTGTCCGTCATACACGCCCAGCAGCAGCGCGCCGAACCCCACCCGGCTGCCCGAGGGATCGCTATAGCCGCCGATCACGAATTCCTGCCGGCGCCGGCAACGCAGCTTGACCCATGCCCCACTGCGCGTCGACGTATAGCGGCTGTCACGCCGTTTGCCGATGATGCCTTCGAGCCCCATCTCGCCGGCACTTTGCAGCAGCGCGTCGGCATCGACCATGAAGTCTTCGGAAAAGCGCAACGTGTCCTGCGCAACCGGCTCCATCAATGCGCGCAGCAACGCCCGCCGTTGCACGAGCGGCACGCCGCGCAAGTCATAGCCGTTCAGGTAGAGCAAATCGAACACGAACACGACGATGTCCCGCGACCGATTCGCATCGAGCGCGTTTTGGAGAGCCTGAAAGCTCGGCACGCCGCGCGCCCCGAATACGACGGCCTCGCCGTCGATCCACGCTGTGTGCACGTCGAGCGTCGCGAACGCCTGGCTCTGCTCGAGAAACTTCGCCGACCAGTCGAGACCGTTACGCGTGAAGATACGCACAGGCTGGGTAGCAGCGTGGTCGATGCGCGCAAGCACGCGGTAGCCGTCGAATTTCACTTCATACGACCATTCGTCGCTGCGCGGTGCGGTATCGACGAGCGTCGCGAGCTGGGGCTTGACCGACACGGGCAACGGCGCCTTCACCGCGCCCTCGATAGACGGCGACGCAGCCAGCACGCGCAACGATTCGCTGGTGCGTGTCGCGACGATGTCCGGGGGTTTGCGTTTGCCGCGATCGGCCAGCACACTGCCGGGCTGCGCCGCGACCACGTCGTATTCGCTTGCGCTGCGTGCCTCCTCGTCGCGCTCCTTGATCAGCAGCCATTGCTCCTTGTCGCAGCTGCCATGCATGCTGCTGCGAACGAGCGCCCATCGCCCGTGCAGCTTTTCGCCGTTGAGCGTGAACTTGAGCCGCCCTGCCTCGTAGCCCTCGCGAGCCTGCGCGACCCCGCCGACCGGCTCCCACGTGCCGCGGTCCCAAACGATGACGGTACCCGCGCCATAGTTGCCTTCGGGAATCTCGCCTTCGAACGTGCCGTACTCGAGCGGATGGTCCTCGACATGCACGGCGAGCCGCTTGACCGACGGATCGAGGCAAGGCCCCTTCGGCACGGCCCACGAGTGCAGCGTGCCGTCAAGCTCGAGCCGGAAGTCGTAATGCAAACGGCGCGCGTGGTGTTCTTGAATCACGTACGACAAAGCATGGTCGTCGCCCATAGGCCGCTCGCCGGACGGTTCTGGCGTCGCGTCGAAACGACGCTTCTTGTCGAGCCTGCCCGCCATGTCGATGCCGATTCAGTTCCGCGCTTTATCGATCCGCTCAAGCGACATGCTTGCCTTTGCCTCGCCCGAGGCTGCGCTTGAGCAACTCCGACAAATCGACGACGTCGGCCGTCGCCCGCGTCCTGGCCGGCACCTTTGCGGTGTCGCTGATTTCACGCGTCTTGCCCTCGTGAATCTTGCGGTCGACGAGCGCGAGGATGTCGTCGCGGAACGTATCGTGATACTCAGCAGGATTCCAGGGCCCGCTCATCTCCTCGATCAGCTTGACCGCCATGTCGATTTCGCGTGCCGTGATGCCGGACTGCTTCGCATCGTCGGGGGGCACCGCGAGATCGTCGCAGGGCAGCACTTCGCCGGCCCACCGCAACGTGTTCAGCGCAAGCAGGGGGCCAGCCGGAATCAGCGCAGCCAAATGCTGCTTGTTGTGCAGCACGACATTGGCAATGCCGATCTTGCCGGTCTTGACGAGCGCCTCACGCAGCAAGACATAAGCTTTCTTGCCCTGGCGCTCCGGCACGAGGTAATAGGGCGTATCGAGGTAGAGAAACGAAACGGAGTACGCCTCGACGAACGCAAGGATGTCGACGGTCTGCGTCGACTCGGGGCTCGCCGCGCGAATCTCCTCGTCGCTGAGCAGAACGTAGTGGCCCTTTTCGTATTCGAAGCCGCGCGCGACGTTCTCGCGGCTGACTTCCTGGCCCGTGCGTTTGTTGATCTGCTTGTAGCCGATCGGGTCGGCCGTATCCTTGTCGAGCAGATTGAAGCTCGTGCGCTCGAGACGCGTGGCCGGATACAGCTGCACCGGCACGTTGACGAGGCCGAAGCTGATCGCTCCTTTCCATATCACGCGTGACATGATGGCTCCTTTGCGTGGTCCGCGAACACTACGCGCAAGCAGCGCGAGGTACGCGACAAACCGGCTCGGCAGCGTCACGCGCCTCGGCCCGTGGGCGCAGGCGGCGGGTGCCTGCGCGACGTCATCGGCATGCACCGACCGACATCGTCGCGAGGAAGATCACCAGGAAAATAAAGGATAGTATTTTTGCGTTCCGGGTGGCGTCCGCTGCGATGCCGGCGAGCCCGATAAGCGGAAATGGTCGCTCAGTCGTCGCCGCGTTCGACGGGCAACTTGTCAGGATCGGCCAGCGTTCGGTAGGGCAGCGCGTTCGAAGCAGGGTCGGTCGTCGTTTCATCGATGACACGCTCGACGTCGGCCGTCTTCGCGAGCTCGGCCAGGAATGTGTGCTTGTCGAAATCCGGCGCCACGCATCCCATGACGTAGACGAAGCGGCGTTGCAGCACGAGCCACAGCGTCGTGCGGTGCTGCCAGTGCGTGGCTGGCTCGATGTTGTTCAGGCGCCGGTGCACGGCCTCGTCGATTTCCTTGTCGTACAGGTAGCCGTTGGATAGCCGGCAACGGCCTTCCCACCAGCAGCTGTTGCCGCGCTCGACACGCCAATGCGATTGCCTGCGCCACTCGTCTTCGGTCTCGAGCGGCCCGAGCGGTGTGGGGCAGGCCGCGATTGCCTGCGAGACTTCGAAAAACGGATCGTTGCCGCGGTTCAGGCGCCCGCTGTCGGCCCACGCGCTCGCGCCTGCGCTCGCCAACGCGATCGATACAGCCCCTGCACTCCATCGCAGCACGCGTTTCATACGTCCCCCGTTGTTTTAATACGACGCGATCAATCAGGAACGGCAGTCGGAAGGTCGGCGCGATTTCATCACGCGATGCCGTGCGTGGCAAGACTCGGCAATGCCGGACTCGACTCGTTGCGAACGCGTGCCCCCTGCAAAAACGGCATGCGAATTGCTTCCGGTTCTGGCACGATTGGCACACGCGGTATTCGATATAAACAAAAGACCAAGCACCAAGGAAAAAACACGCCATGGCGATCTCGATCGCATCACCGCGTCACCTGTGCGCAGGCGCGCTTGCCGCTGCCGCGCTGATACCCGGGCCCGCGGCGGCCCAGACGCCGTCGCCGCTCGCCGAGTGGCAATACTCGTCGGGCATCCTGCTCGAGCAGATGTTCGAGCCGAATCTGCCGACCTGGCGCATTCGGGTGGGACCGACGGTCGCTTTTCAACCGCGTTACGACGGCGCCGACAGCTACGCGACCCAGACCGGCGCGGCCATCGACATTCGCTACCGCGATCGCTTCTTTTTTTCAACCGGCGAAGGCCTCGGCGCCAACGTGCTGACCGGGCCGAACTGGCGGGTCGCACTCGGCGCGGCCTACGATATCGGGCGCCGCTCGGCCGACGATCTCGATCATCTGCACGGCCTGCCCAACATCAACCCGGCACCGCTGCTGCGCCTATCCGGCGAGTATGTGGTGTCGAAGTCGTTCCCGCTGGTCGTGCGCGCCGACGTGCGTCGCAGCTTCGGCGGCGACAACGGCTGGATCGGCGACCTCGGCGCGTACATGCCGATGCCGGGCAGCTCCGAGAAGTTCTCGTGGTTCGTCGGTCCGACGATGACGGCAGCCGATTCGCGCTACATGAATAGTTGGTTCGGCGTGAGCCCGGCGGCATCGGCTCGCTCGGGGCTCTCGACCTATCACGCGTCGGCCGGTATCAAGTCGGTCGGCATCGGCGTCAGCGCCGACTGGGAGATCCGCAAGCATTGGCTGCTGTCGGCCGATGCGGCATTCCAGCAGCTCGTCGGCTCGGCCGCGCATAGCCCGATCACGCAGACGCGCGGGTCGGGCGTGTTCGACTTGTCCATCGACTACGATTTCTGACGAGGGTGCTTGCGCAGCCCGCTGCCAACACGTAGGATCCGCTACGTAGTCGGGAGCGCTGAGACATCGGTGCGATGGGCGATTGTTCCACCCGGCTTCCCAATTCTGGCGGACCGCGACGCGGTCCGTTTTTCATTTGGATGCCCATCGTCGTCAAGCCGACAAATCATCGGCATGCGGTAACTCCGATTCACCGTTCGCGTCGCGCAATCCATAGCGAACCATCAGCCGGTACAGCGTCGAGCGCGATACGCCGAGCTCGGCCGCCGCCTCGTTGATGCGATCGCCATGCCGCAGCAACGCGGTCTCGATCACTTTCTTTTCCGCCGCCTCGCGTGCTTCGACCAGCGTCATGCCGGGCTGCGCGCTCGCAGGTTGAAGGCCGAGGTCCTCGGCGCCGATCAGCTTGCCCTCTGCCATCACGATGGCGCGCCGCACGCGATTGATCAGCTCGCGCACATTGCCGGGCCATGTGTACTCGTGCATTGCCTCGATCCCCGACGCGGCGAAGCCGCGAATCTTGCGTGCGCTGTCGCTCTTGTATTTGTGCAGCATGTGATGCGCAAGCAGCTCGATGTCCTTGCCGCGTGCGCGCAACGGCGGTTCGTCCACGCGCAGCACGCATAGGCGATGGAACAGGTCCGCGCGAAACCGCGCGTCATCCATCGCGCCTTCGAGATCGACGTGCGTGGCCGAAATCACGCGCACGTCTACGGCGATCGACTCGTGTCCACCAAGCCGTTCGATCTTGCCCTCCTGCAAAAAGCGCAACAGGCTCGCCTGGCTCTCGAGCGGCAGATCGCCGATTTCGTCGAGAAACAACGTGCCGCCGTCCGCCGCTTCGACACGGCCGATCTTGCGTTGATGCGCACCCGTGAACGCACCGCGCTCATAGCCGAACAGCTCCGATTGCAACAAGTGCGGCGGAATCGCGCCGCAGTTGATCGCAACGAACGGCGCCTTGCGTCGAGGCGAGCGCTCATGAATGGCTTGGGCGGTCAGCTCCTTGCCCGTGCCCGATTCGCCGGCAATAAATACCGGCGCGTCCGTCGCCGCGACCTTGCGAACCATGCGAAAAAGCCGCTGCATGGCCTCGCAATCGCCAATCATGTGCGCGTCGCCGGTCGTGCCCCCTTCTGCCCGTTGCATCTCATCGTTCAGCGCCGACATGCCGCGCGCATGACCCAGAATCGCCGCGATGCGCGCAGGCTCCGTCGGCAGTGTCACGTAGTCGAAACAGTACAGACCGATAAGGCGACGCACACTCTCGTCAGTCATCTGCCCTGCCTTGACGGCCGCTACCCAGTTGATTCTCGAGGTTTGCAGCAGCGTTTCGACGACCCGCCAATCGCCCGCATCCACGCTGCCCAGATCGATGAGCCCCGCGGACTTCGGCCATTGCTTGGCGACCGCCCCAGCACGATTCGGCTGAGCCACGACCTCGACCGCCCACCCTGCTGCGCGCAGGTGTGCGATCAGTGCCGCGTCGGGCACCGTAGTGACATAAACGAGCAAAGGGGAGCTGGATAGCATGGCCGTTTCGGATGGCAATCGTCGTATCGAGCTTCGCTGAGGAACCGCTCCTCTTCCCTACAATAATCGATCACAACTGAATTCCCATCCCTCATTCGCATTGCACCGCAACGATGCGACTCGATTTCGCATAAGCAGCCCGGACGTCCAGGCCCGCGCGGGATTACGCCGACATCAAAGCAGGCGTTTCGGCCACCAACGGCTCCCCGCGTTTGTGCAACGCCGAAGAACACCAGCCCGTGTAGAGCGTGCGACCAGCAATGGGCTTGCCCGCATCGTGCTCGACAATATGCGCGACCAGCGGCAACAAACGGACAGCGGCCTGGAGCTGCCACACGTTCAGGTGCCCCGACGACAATGGCGATGTCGACGCGGGCGGCATATGCCCTGCGACTTGCCCGGCATCGCGAATGTCGAGGCGATAACGCAAGGGAGTATGCGCATCCGGGAACGCGATCGACACGTCGTAGAAGCGCGCCGGCCTGCGTGGATGAACATAGCGAAAACAGAACTTCGCCGCGCCGCTCGCCCGCGTTTCGGGTGGCTTTGCGGGCGGCACGAGGCACAACAAACTCGAATCGCTCACGGACATGTCTCCCTGATGGTCTTGTTGCGTGCCGCCTTCGACGAGGCGGTTTCGAATCAGTATTCCAGAGGGAAGCTGCAAGTATTTGACGATTGTCAAATCGTCGTACGTGATTTTTTCAATTGCTTGACGACGCGGCTTTCGTGCCGCCGACAGGCCTCCCCCCTCGCGCTCGAGCTGGCACTCGTTCAATTGATCCAGGTCAAATCTCCACACCGGTCGTTCATTACATTGACATCGCACACGACCGAACGCACAACGAGAAGGGGGCCACCATGCAGCACATTCATCGCCTTCACCCCGAATGGCGGCATGCCACCGCACCGACCTACATCGCGAGCTACATCTTTCCCTTGTTGTTGCTGGCATACGAGGTGTATCGGCTCGGCTCGTGGATCGCGCTGCAAGGCACCGACTTCAAGAACTACAGCCAAACCGGATACGAATTCACGATGATGCTCGCGACGTTCATCGTGCAAGTGGCGGCGGAGGGCGTATTTCTAGCGATCGCGTGGGTCGGTCGTGATCCCGATCTCGAGCAGCGCCTCGCCAATGTATCGCTCGGTGTACTGTGCTCGTTCCTCGTGCTCGCCTTCGATTACCTGCTGCAAGTCGCGTTCTGACATTCCGCTATCCATCGTTGACGGCGCGCTTGCATCGCCGCCCTCCAAGCCAGTCGATCGTCAGCCCCAGACGCGCTCGCCCTCCCGTGTTGCAGTGCGCTGTGTGAAGGCGCCACCCCCGCTATCCCCTTGTAGGCGAACGCCGACAGCATCGCTCGATGCCTTACGCGAGGTTCAGTGTGGGCTGATTTCCAATACGCGGTGCTCCGCCGATACTGAAGCCATCGGATAACCGATCGGCGAAACGGCCTCCGAACTGCCCAGCGTCTCGCCGCCCTGCAATGCACATTCGGAGCACCGCCATGTCGAACTCTGCATCGAACAACACGAAGATCGGCAACGTCGACGACATCCTCGACCTGGCGCGTGATGCCGGCTTGCTCGTCACGCTCGACGGCCAGATCGGCCGCGAGAAATATCAAAGCGTCGCTGGATCACTGAACGCATTCCTGCGCTTCGTCGACGCATTGCGCGCCGATCGCCCCGAAAGCGCCACGGCCTGATGAAGGTCGCTCAATCACGCTCACCACGCCTTCATCCTGACCATGCACACCTCGACCCTTCCAGTGACCTCGCCCTGTTCCCGCGTGTGGAATATCGCAGCCCGGTATGCGCGACGCCCCGGCACGAACAATCAGCGCGGCGTCACGCTACGCGGCGCGGCGCACGCCTCTCTGACGTTGGTCAAACGCTCGCTCGATCGGCGCGTCTAATCTGAACCGAAGCACGGTAGTTACCCGCGGCCCCGTGCCGCTGATCGTCCATGACGCTTTTCCTCGTCGCATTGAACGTCGTCGCGTTCGTGCTCGAACTGGGCGACTTCGAGCGCATCATCAATGTGTTCGCGCTGTGGCCGCCGGCCTCCGCAAGCGTCGCCGGCGCGCCGCCGTTTCATGTCTGGCAAATCGTCAGTTACAGCCTGCTGCACGCGAACACGCCTCATCTGCTGTTCAACATGCTGGGCCTGTACATGTTCGGGCGCGAAATCGAACTCGCGTTGGGCCGCGCGCGGCTCGCGATGCTCTATGTCGCGAGCGTCGTCGCCGGCGCGCTCATGCAATTGCTCGTGCTGGCCGTCTCACGGCCGCTCGGCTATCCGACCGTCGGCGCCTCGGCCGGCGTGTTCGGGCTGCTGCTGACCTACGCCGTGCTGTTTCCGCGCCGCCGCGTCGTGCTGCTGTTTCCGCCGATCCCGATGCCCGCCTGGATATTCGCTACGGGCTACGCGATCCTCGAGCTCGCGCTTGGCGTGAGCGGCACGCAAGCCGGCGTCGCGCACTTCGCTCACCTGGGTGGCATGCTCGGCGCGCTCGTGTGCCTCGCTTATTGGTACTGGCGAGCTCGAGCGTCGAGACGACACGTCGATTGATCTGTATCAATCCGCCCGGTTATGCACTGGCTAGACTCGAGTCAACTTGAGTCAACGTCACGCAGTCACACGGTCACCCGACCGACGTCTCCGCAACGCACAGGCAGACTGCCTGCGCGCCTTCGTACGCCCGTCTCCGCACGGGCGTCTTTTCTTTCGTGCAGCCGTATCGACGGAGCTGTGCTCATACGCGTCTGTCGATATGCAAACGGCATCGATACGGCCAATATCATTCCCTATTCATCCGAGCATTGGCAGCACGGTCCGAAGCGAGCACAATCGCCCCAAGCTCGGTATCGCGGCAAGTCGGTACCGCCGTTTCCGGTTGCCTCACGCAAGGTAAGGGGCGACGGAAAACCTCCACGACGGCAGGATACGCATGACCGCTTCCGGTAATTCGTCTCCCCCTGCCGCCCTGTCCGCCCGTGCGCGGGCCGGAGCGACGTTTCTTCGAGGCCCCGCGCTTGCCGCGGCAGCGACAGCGGCGGTCGTACTCGTTGCCACGGCAGCGGCATCACTGCTCGTGCGCGCGCACCTGCTCGATGAGGCCGAATCGACGTTCGAAGTGCGCACCGTGCGTACCAGCGCCGAGATTCGACGCGAACTCGTGCTGTGCACGCAGATTCTGCGCGGTGCGGGCGGGTTCGTGGCGGCGCAGCCGACCGCGCCGGGCGACCTGTCCTCGGCCGATGCGTGGGATCGCTACATTGCGCGCCAGGCGCTCGACGATACGCCGCCCTCCGTGCGTTCGCTCGGCTATGCCGCGCTGACGGCCAACCTCGCCGACGTGCCCGCGAGTAGCGGCGCCAACGCCGGCACTGGCACCGGCGCGGCCGTACCGCTCGCGCACATCATGCTGACCTGGCCGCAGCACAGCGAAACGCTTGATGGACAGGATCTCGGCGTACGTGCCGAGACACGCGCGGCGTTGCTGCGTGCGGCCGACACGGCGCAGATCGCGACCGCCGTCCGGCAGGAGTCCCACGAAGCCGACGCCGGTGAAAGCGCAACCCGCGCGCGCGTCGACCTCTATCTGCCCGTCTACCGCAATACGCCGCCTCCGGCGTTGCCCCCCGCCCGGCGCGCCGCTCTGGCCGGCTTCGTATTCGCGCGGCTCGACACCGATTACCTATTCGCCAGCGTGGCCGCGCGTGCGCCGCGCATGGAGCTGCACGTGACAGGCGGTACGCCGTCCGTCGTGCTGTATCCGCCCGGTGGCACGAGCAACGAAGGAACCGAGCAGTCGCGTTTCCATCGCACCGAGACGCTGCGCTTCGGCGGCGAGACCTTCTCGCTGACCTATGCGACGAGCGACCCGTCGCTCACGGCTGCTGCCGACTTCGGCAGCAGCGCGACGCTGGCCGCCGGGTGCGTGGCTGCCCTGATCGCGAGCGGCGCCGCGTTTGCATTCGCACGTCGGCGTGGCACGCCCCTTACCGAAGCGGGGCTCGCGCGTTCGCTCTCCACGCTGAACGAAGCACGCATGATGACGATCATCCGTTCGTCGTCGGAAGCCATCATCACGATCGACGACGCTCAACGCATCGTCATCTTCAATCCGATGGCCGAGCGCATCTTCCGCTGTTCGGCGATGGACGCGATCGGCCAGCCGCTCGATCGCTTCATCCCCGAACGCTACCGGCAAGCGCACAGCAAGCACGTCGAGCAATTCGGTGCGACCGGCGTCTCGGAGCGGAAAATGGGGGGCCAGCGGGTGCTGGCCGGGCTACGCGCCGACGGCGAGGAGTTCCCGGTGGAGGCATCGATCTCGCAGACACCCGACGGCGACGGCACACGCAAGTTCTACACGGTGATGCTGCGCGACGTGACCGAGCGCATGAAAGCCGACGACGATCTCAAGAAATCGCGCGAGGCGCTGCGCAAGCTGTCGGCCAATCTGCAAAACGTGCGTGAAGAGGAGAAGACGCGCATTGCACGCGAACTGCATGACGACCTCGGGCAGCAGCTTACGGCGCTGAAGATCGATCTATCGTCGATCGAGCTCTCGCTCGGCGCGAACGAATCGGCATCGCCGGACGTCCTCGCGCAACTGCGCGGCATGCGTCGCATCATCGACACGACGGTGGCTTCCGCGCGGCGCATCGCGGCCGACCTGCGGCCCGTCATGCTCGACGATCTGGGGCTGCTCCCGGCGATCGACTGGCTCGTCAACGATTTCAGGACACGCTACGGCATCGAGGTCGAGCGCCGCATCGAGCCTGGCGACGTGATGTTCTCGCGCAACGCCGCCACTGCCCTCTTTCGCATCGCCCAGGAAGCGCTGACCAACGTCGCTCGGCACGCCGACGCGACACGCGTTACGCTGACACTTGTCGTAGAAGGAGCGCAGTGCAAGCTGTCGATCGCCGACAACGGTCGCGGGGCGGCCGAGCCCGGCGCGCTCGACGCACACGGGGAGAAGTCGTTCGGCTTGCTCGGGATTCGGGAACGGGCGCATATCCTGGGCGGCTCGGTGTCCATCGAGACCGCGGTCAAGCACGGGTTCGCGATCACCGTCGTATTCCCGCTGGCCGCCATACAACAGGAAGAGGCCCTGCCATGACCAAAGTCCTCCTGGCCGACGACCATACGCTCGTACGCGATGGTCTGCGCCACATTCTCCAAGGTACCAGCGGCTTCGAAGTCGTCGGAGAAGCTTACGACGGGCCGACGACGATCGCCCTCGTGCGGGCAACGCCGGCCGACGTGCTGGTGCTCGATCTGTCGATGCCGGGCCGCAACGGCGTCGAGCTCGTCAAGCAGATCAAGGACGAGAAACCATCGCTGCGCATTCTCGTGCTGACGATGCATGCCGAACAGCAATATGCGGTACGTGCGTTCAAGGCCGGTGCGTCGGGCTATCTGACCAAGGAAAGCGCGAGCACCGAACTGGTCACGGCCGTCACCAAGGTATCGGCGGGCGGCGTCTATGTGAGCCTGTCGATGGCCGAGCGGCTGGCGCAAAGCCTGAACGAGCCGACTGACATGCTGCCCCATCAGCGGCTGTCGGATCGCGAATTCGACGTCTTCCGGCGCATCGCGGCCGGCCAGACGATCACCGAAATCGCGCACGAACTTTGCGTGAGTGCCAAGACGGTGAGCACCTACAAAACGCGCATCCTCGAAAAAATGCAGATGCCGCATGAAGCGGCGCTGGTACGTTATGCGATTCAGCACAAGCTGTTCGACGACAACGAAGGGATCTGAGCGCTGCGCGTCTACGTCGAGGACGCGCGCCGGCCGTGTAGCGGGTCGATGCGAAAACGCGTAGGAAACGCCCTACACGGCACTTCCCGAATGCCTACCGTATCTTCCTACGGCGCCACTTTTCTTTCGGCCGATCAAAGTCGATACTCTATTCATGGATCCGACCACCTGCCCACCACTGAGAGTCTTCGTCGTCGAAGACTCGCTCCTCGTACGCGAACGACTGGCCGCGCGCATCGAACCGCCGTCGGGCAACGCGTGCATCGTCGGCGAAGCGGAAGACGTCGAGACGGCCCTGAGCGGCATCGAGGAAAGCGATCCCGAAGCGATCGTGCTCGATTTGCGCCTGACCGACAGCCATGGCATCCACCTCCTCGAGGCGCTGAAGAACCGCACCGATCCGATCGTCACGATCGTGCTCACGAATTATTCGACGCCGCACTTCCGCAATGCGAGCTTCAGCGCAGGCGCCGACTACTTCTTCGACAAGACGACGGAATTCGATCTAGCGATGGACACCATCGCGCAGCTTGCACACGAGAAGAAAATTACGCGCGAAGGCCCAGCCTGACCCTAATGCAGTAATTGCGCGGCATCGCCGCGGCTGTTCGTGAGTGCGCGCTCGGCGCAATCGAAGGCGGCGCGCACGGCCGCTTCCGGGTCCGCGTTCGTGAAGTGCGGCATCGGCACCAGATCGTTGTTGCGCGTGATGAGATCGAGTCGTGCGTCGTAGCGACGCCCCCGTGCATCGTCCATCGCTTCGATCGCCAGATGGCAGCCGCTAATACTGGTAGCGAAGCGCTCGAGGCGCAGCAGTTGTACCGCAGCTTCGGCCTCTATCGGCGCAGCCCCGGCAAACCCGAAGTACACGATCTGCATGCCGATTCCCATTTGCCATCTCCCGCCCCCGTGCGCCCACATCGGTTATTCGATTGGCGGTATGCCTCATGGCCCTTGCCGCTGATCGCATCTTCGCGCGGTTGGGCATGGACACGTTGACCTGTATCAACGGAGTGCGACGTCGTCGCATACACGGCCGCACTGCGCCGTGGCGCTTCATCTGAAGGTTGGTTTGATCGACGAACGCGGGGCATCGACGCGTAATCGATGCCCCGCGTGCCCAGTGAGGGCTAGCCAGGTCAGGCGTGCAGGACGCGAGCGGTGGATGCGGCGGAGTCAGCCGGAGCGGTACTCACGACGCAGTAGGCAGGGTGGCTCGGAGCGGTGCTCACAACACAGTAGGCGGGGTTGCTCGGCGCGGTGCTCGTTACGCAGTACGCGGCCTTGCTCGGCGCGGCGCTCGTTACGCAGTAAGCGGCCTTGCTCGGCGCAGCGCTCGTCACGCAGTAAGCGGCCTTGCTCGGCGCGGCGCTCGTCACGCAGTAAGCGGCCTTGCTCGGCGCAGCGCTCGTCACGCAGTAAGCAGCCTTGCTCGGCGCAGCGCTCGTCACGCAGTACGCAGCCTTGCTCGGGGCAGCACTCGTCACGCAGTAAGCAGCCTTGCTCGGGGCAGCGCTCGTCACGCAGTAAGCAGCCTTGCTCGGGGCAGCGCTCGTCACGCAGTAAGCGGCCTTGCTCGGCGCAGCACTCACCACGCAGTAGGCGGGGTCGCTCGGGGCAGTACTCACGACACAGTAGGCGGCAGAGGCTTCCTTGACCAGTGGCCGCACGCAATACGCGGCCGAAGCTTCCTCCGTCAGCGGACGTACACAATAGGCAGCCGACGCTTCCTGCACCAACGGCCGCACGCAATACGCCTTGCCCAACGCATCGGCCTCGCCGAATTCACTCGCAGCCAACGCATTGCTGACTGCAGCCAGCGCATGAAGACGAGCTTCGTCCTCGGGACCGTCGATGCCGACATACGGATCGTGATGCAGCATGTGACCGAAGATGCGTTCGCAATCGGCACCATAGCGCTGCGTGTCGAGGATGTGCATATGCCAGAACTCATCCACCTCCTCGCTAGGCACCACGGGCGTTTCCGGATGCTTGGCGGCGAGCTTCAGGAACTGACGGTAACCGGCTTCCGCATGCGCGACCGCTTCGCGCGTCATCGCACCGTGATGCCGATGCAACAGCTTGTCCTGGATGCGCTCGAAGTCGAGTTCGTCGATGGCGTTCCACATGCCGGCAACATCACGCGTTTGGTTTTTCATGGTGGTCTCTCCCTTTCAGCTATGGTATGAGCGGTCAGAGCCTGTGCCCCGCACGCTTTTCGTAGTCGGCATCGGCGCACTGCCGGTGCCGGTTTGCAACGGACGTCCGAGGAAACCCCACACGTCGTCGGCCGGGATCGGGCGGCTGAAGAAGTACCCTTGCACTTCGTCGCAGCCTTCCCGGCGTAAAAAGTCGATCTGCGCCTGCGTTTCCGCACCCTCGGCGATGACGGTCAAACCGAGGCTGTGTCCCAGCGCGATCACGGCGCTCGTGATCTGCGTATCGCTATGGCTGTCCGGCACGTTGCGGATGAACGAGCGATCGATCTTCACGAGATCGATCGGGAAACGATTGAGGTAGGCGAGCGACGAGTAGCCCGTGCCGAAGTCGTCGATCGACAGGCGAACGCCGGTCTTCTTCACGCTCGTGAGCCAGCGCGCGGCCTGCTCCGGATGGCGCATGACCATGCTTTCGGTCAGCTCGAGCTCGAGCAGCTCGCCCGGCAGGCGCGCGTCCTCGAGCGCTTCGATGATGCTCTCGTGCAGGTGCGGATCGGCGAACTGACGTGCCGACAGATTGACGGCCACGTGAATCGACAACCCATTCGCGCGCCACTCCGCGGCCTGGCGGCAGGCTTCGCGCAGCACCCATTCGCCGATCGGCACGATGGCGCCCGTCTCTTCGGCCAGCGGAATGAAGTCCGACGGCATGACCAAGCCCAGCTGCGGGTTGTTCCAGCGAATCAGCGCCTCGACACCTGTGCAATGATTCGTGCTCAACTCGATGCGCGGCTGATAGAAGAGCGTGAACTCGCGGTTCTCGATCGCATGCCGCAGTTGTGCCTCCATCTCGACACGCCGTTGCAGCGACATGCTCATCTGCCGCAGATACATCTGATACGTGTTCTTGCCGCGCTGCTTCGCCCCGTACATCGCGATGTCGGCATGCTTGAGCAGCGTTTGCGCATCTTCGCCGTCGCCTGGGAACGAGCTCACGCCGATGCTCGCACTCACCTGCATCTGCATGCCATTCACGACGAACGGCTGGGCGAGCGCGCCCTGAATGGCGTCGATCGTATGCAGCACGTTGATGCCACGTTCGTTGCGCTGCTTCACGAGCACGATGAATTCATCGCCGCCCAGACGCGCGATCATGTCGGCGTCCTTCACTTCGTCGCTCAAGCGTTCTGCTACGGCACGCAACAACTGATCGCCGGTGTTGTGGCCCATCGAATCGTTGATGTCCTTGAAGCGGTCCAGATCGATGAACAACACGTTGAGCGCGGTGCCGTCCTCATCGGCGCGCACCAGCGAGCTTTCGAGGTGCTCCTTGAACATGAGCCGGTTCGGCAACCCGGTCAGCGCGTCGTGCGTCGCCAGGAAGTGCAGGTTGTCCTCGGCTTGACGGCGTTGCAGGAAGTGGCTCATCTGGCTCGTAATCGAGCGGGCCATCGCCAGCGCATGCTGCTCGAGGTGACGCCGCTCGCGCGAATAGAATTCAGCGGTGCCGAGCACCACCGAACCGATGCGCAGCGGAAACGAGAACGTGGTGACGATATGCGCCTCGGCCAGCCAGCGTGCGGTCGACAGCCCGGCCACATGCCGGCCGACACGCCAAGTCGGTTCGGGCGACAGGTCCTCTTGTTTCGACATCCCACGCACGCGCGACAGCAGCCACGGCTCGAGATCGACGGCATGAGCGCAATAGGCCGCGCAAAGCAGCTGCTTCAAGCCTTCCTGGGTCGGCCAGAACGCGCCGGCGTCCCAGTCCATGCCCCTCGTCAGCGACCCGACTAGCTGCTGGAAAATGTCGAATTCGTTGGCGGCCGTCGCGAGCTGCAGCGTGAAGGCATGCTCGAGTTCGCGCACGCGCTCGACCGACTTTTGCTTCGTGATCTCGAGCGCCGTGCCGCGCAGCACGCGCGAGCCCGTCGCGCCCTGCGCCTGGCCGACCACGCGCATCCAGCCGCGCCGGCCGCGCCGCGAACGGTAGCGGCATTCGAGTTCGAACGGTTCGTGCGTCTCGAGCGTGTGCTTCACGTGCTCGATCAACATGTGGCGATCGGCGGCGTCGATGGTGTGCACGAGGACCTTCACCGATGGCGACACGGACCGGCGCCAGCCGATCAGCCGCGCCATCTCGCCCGACAGGTGAGTGGTGTTCGCATTGAGGTCCGCGCGCCAGTCGCCCAGATGGGCGATGCGCTGCGCTTCGGCACGCGCCATTTCGCTGGAGCGCAGATCGAACGTGATCGCGTCGGCCAGCTTGACCGCCCTGGCTCGCGAGCTCGACAGCGCATAGGTCAACCCCGAGAGCAGCGCACTGATGATGAGCCCGGTCCCGAGCGCGACGTCTGGCAAGTAGCCTTGCGAGCCGACCAGGTCGTCCGGATAGGCCGTGAAAACGATGGTCCAGCGGCGCCCTGCGAACAACTGCGTCGCGACGCGCTGCAACGGCTTCACGCTGGCATGGCGTTGGATGTCGTCCGCCGCATTCACTACAGCGCTACCGCTGGTCTTCGCTGCGGTGGAGCCCGCGATCGGCGGACCTTCGATGCTGTCGAACAATAACGTGGACGGCGAAGGTGAAATCGCCGGCGTGCGCATGTTGCCCGCGTCATAGATCCTGAACTTGATCACGCGCAACGTCTCGGCGCCGAGCAGACCCGACATCATGTCCTTGATGCGGATGCCGGCACCGACTGAGCCCACGTACGCGCGTTGCCGCTCTTCAGTCGTCCCGGTGGGCATGCCATGCCGGTAGACGGGCAAACGCATCGCGATCCCGACGTACTGCGCGCCGCGATTCGCAAACAGCGTCCGTCCGCTGCTGATCGCCTGCCCCGATGCGCCCGACACTTCGAGTGCATGGCGGCGCTGCAGATCCGCGCTCATGTCGATGCCGAGAGAAACGAGGTTTTCCTGCAACGGCTCGACGTACGTCACGACGTTGTAGTCGGGCCGCGGGCCGGGCGGGCGAATCACGAACCTCACGCCCGCCGCGCGCAGCATCGGATCTCGATTCTGCTTGGCGACGAATGCCGGCAGGTCGGCATTGCGCACATAGGCCCCATAGCTGAGGGCCTGAAAGCCCGGATAGCGGTTCGGCAGATCGAGCCCTTTGACGAATTCGCGAAACTCGTCGCGTTCGACCGCCGAGTCTTCGGCGAACAGTGCACGCATCGTCACCAGCACGTCCGAATAGAGGCGCACGCGCGTCGCGATTTGCTGCTCGACGCTGCGCGAATCGTTGTCGAAGCGCAGGCTGGCTTCGTGGTCGACGAGGCCCTTGCTCAGCGAATAGACTGCGAACGCCGCGGCCACGCCGAGCACCAGCACCGCAACGGCAAACCCTGTTGCGTACTGGTTGCGGCAAAAGCGCCGCATACGTTCGAATGTCCTGCGCATAGCTTTCCCCTGGCAGTGCCGTATGACACTGCGTTGCGCACCCGTGAAACTTCCCGTGCACTGGGGAGCGCTTCGCATGCGTGCCGGGCAAGCACGACGCAGCCGCGTTCTCCAGCGACGCATTCGTCTGTCGATTAAGCAATTACCGTGCTTTTAGCGAAACCTTTACCGATTGCTGGTAAAGCACCCCATGGAAATGGGCTGGAAATGAAGCACGGCCTCCCGAACGCCCCGGTAGGGCTCTGAGAATGGCTTTGTTCTTCTGCTTATGTGCCGCAGTGTTTTGTCAGAAGAATAACGTTTAACGGCTTCATTTCAACAGTCGGAAACCCTATCGAAATTAACCCGTAAGCTATCCTCCTAATCAGAGGAAAATTTAATTCAGATCAAATAAATGAATATCACAGGGAAAAACCCCTACTCCACAAGACCCTAAAACAGGTGTCGGATCCCTAGTGAAACGATCGTTTGGGCATTCGAACTCGAAGCGGGCAGCAAGAACAATTGCGCCCGCGTATTGCCCGACGCACGCAGATAGACGGCGTTCAGATAAATATCGGTCCGCTTGGACAACAAGTAATCGGTACCCGCCACGACCTCGCTCCAATGCGTGCTGCCGAGCTTCGAGTAGGCATAGCTGGCCGCCAGCGACAACGCGTAATTGAGCGAATATTTCACGCCACCCTCGCCCGTGCGCAGCGTCGAGCTCGCGCCGCCCTGCTTGAGGTCGACCGAAGTGAACACGCCATGCAAATTCGCCGGCCCGAGTTGATAGCCGGCTCCCAGGCCCCATTCCGTCAGCTTGTCGAAGGTCTGAAACGGCGACAGCAGACCTTGCGACGCCGCGCTCACGAGCGATTTGCCAAGCACAGCCGTGCCGATGCCGAAGGCCTGCGTGTAGTTGTGGATTTCGACATAGGCCGCGCCGGCATGGAATGGCCCGTTTTTATACGAAGCGCCGAACCCTGCCGCGCTGTTGGCGACGAAATTGCCCGCTTGGCCGCCGAACGAATAGAGCCCGCCAAGTTGCAGGCCCGCGAATTCGGGCGTGACGTAGCGCACCGAATTGTCGATGCGCTCCGCGCCCAGCCGATCCAAGTCGCCGAGATGGAAAGCGAAGACCGATGGCGTCACGGTGCCGGCCGAGAATTCGGTCAGGTTCGTCGTCGTGAAATCGTACTGGCGCCCCAACGTCAGCGTGCCCCATCGATCGCTCGAGATGCCGACGAACGCCATGCGGCCGAATTCGAGGCCGCCTTGCGAAAAGCGCCCATCGTTGATCGTGAACCCGTTTTCGAGGCGAAACACGGCGTGATAGCCGCCGCCGAGATCCTCGTCGCCACGCAGGCCCCATCGATTCGATTGCCCCACCCCCGCCGATTGCGCCCAGGCTCGCCCGCCCGCTTCGTTCGAGATGTATGACAGAGCGTCGTCGACGATGCCGTACAGCTGGACGCTGCTCTGAGCAGATGCCACGTTCGCCAAACCGCACAACACCGCGCAACCGATCCATCGATTCATGGTTTTCCCCCTAGGTCGTTGCCAATCGCGAACGAAGTGGGGCCGTTGGCCCGGCCGCCACGCCTTGGGAGAAGCATAGGTAAACCATCAGACGGAATGGGGTACGTCTCGCTTTGTAAATGAAATGTTCAGCTAATTAAATCGGAAAGGGAGCACTGAAAGAGGAAAGGAACGCGCCATCCGTGCGTCACTCATGCGCATCGGGCATCGGGGCAAAAACCCCGATGCATGCCTGCTCACGCGAAAACGATCAGCACATCAAAATCCCACCGTCGACGGGGAAATTCGCGCCCGTGATCCAGTTCGACTCGTCCGACGCGAGAAACACCGCACACCACGCAATGTCGTCGGGCGTGCCGAAGCGCTTGAGCGGAATGCGCGCGAACATGCGCTCGCGCGCCTTGTCGTCATCGGCAAACGCGCGTTCGGTAGCCGGCGTCATGATGAGGCCCGGCGAAATCGTGTTGGCACGGATCGTCGGCGCGCCTTCGACGGCCAGTTGGCGCGTCATCGCGAGCACCGCACCCTTCGCGGCGCAGTGCGCGGTCATGCCGAACACCGTCGACGCGCGAAACGCCGCTACCGAAGCGAAGTTGACGATCGATGCGTTCGGGCTCTTGCACAGATACGGCCACGCATGATGGCAAGCCAGGAACACGACGTCGACCTCGCCCGACAGCGTCGGCGACCACTGACTTTCGTAGTCCATCTCGGCGAGCGACGCCGTATGCGGCGCCGCGGCGGCCGCATTGACGAGCGCGTCGATGCGGCCGTAGCGTTCGCCCGCATAATCGACGTAACGCTTGACGTCGGCCTCCCGCGTCAGGTCGCATGGTGCGACGACGTCGATCGTCAGGCCCTGTGCCTTGGCTTCGTCGCGCGTAGTCGCGGCCATTGCCGCATCGATGTCGCAGCCGATCACCGTTGCACCTTCACTCGCGAAGCGCAGCGCACAGCCCTTGCCGATGCCGCCCCCGATACCTGTCACCAATGCGATTTTTTCTTGCAGTCTTTTTTGCATACCTCGCTCCGCTCCTCCTATCAACTTGCGTTAAACGAAGGCGCCGACTGCTCCCTCTTCCTCTCCGAGCAGTGGCGCGTTGGGGCACCCAAGGGCCTGTTCACGCTGATAACAGGTCCTAAGCCGGCATACCGAGCAGCGCACGCACGTCGCGCCCCGGGTTCGCATCGGCGGCATACGAGAAGTCGCCCGCATCCTGACGCTTGGCGATCTGTTGCAACAGGAAGCGATAGCGCGCGCCGGCCCCGTCGAAGCGCGAGAACAGATCGCGTCGGCCGGCGGCCTCCGCATAGCGGCCGCTTTGCGGGCCGACCATCACGTTGTCCTGCGGGCCGACGATGTATGGCGTCTTCGGCATCAGAAAGCGCAGTGGCACGGGTGCCGACGTCGAATTGATCGCGAAGTTCAGGCGGCAGCGGTCGCGCGACTCGGACACGCATGGATGAAACAGCTTCAGGTCGACGCCGGGCGTATAGCGGCCATACGCGAGCGCGACCGAGCTGCGCACGTGCACGTGAATGACGGCGCGCACATCCTGAAACCGCGACCGCACGCCACCGAACCAGCGCATGATCGGCGCGACCGTCTTGTTCTTGCAGGTGCGGATCATCGTGACGGTCTCGGACGTGTACTGCACCTCGATGCGGTCTTCGTCGGCACGCTCGTCGCCGAGCACATCGGCGTGCAGGAAATCGGCGTGCGTGAGATCGAGCAGATTCTCGATCAACAAGGCCGAGCAGCAGTCGAACCGCACCGTGCCGTGCATGTAGGGCGGCAGCCCGCCGTCGTACGGCAGATACGGCACATCGGGCACCAACGTATCGCTCGCGTGTTCGGGGTCGCCGTACCACACCCACACGTAGCCGTAGCGTTCGAGCACCGGATAGTCGTGCGAACCGTCATCGCGGATGTTTGCGCGCACGGGCCCGTCAGGACGACGCTTCGACGCGCGCAACCGCCCTTTCACGCGCCACAGGTAGCATGGTTCGGATTGGACCTGCCGTCGCGCGACGGACTCGTCGACCTCGTGCCCGTGCGCGACGGGCAGCCACGCATCGCGCAGGTCGAACCGGTTCGGGATCCACTCGCGCTCCAGATACCGCTGCGCGGTGGCGGCTTCATCGAGCTCGAGCTTAGCCATCGATCGTCCCCATGTCCTTTGCCATCATTTCGCTCACCTGTGCGTCACGGGCCGGTTCGTTCGCGCGCAGCAGCTGCCGCCAATCACGCGACGAAGCTACGTCGAGTCTTGCAAGCGCGTGCGCATCGATCTGCGCGCGCATCTCGAACGGCCTGCGCCCCAGCTTCGCGCCAAGCCTGAAGCGGACCGCATCGAGCCCACCGGCCGTCGCCAGTACGCCGCCACGCCACAGCACGGCCGTCGTGCCACGCGCGGCAGGTGTGATGCCGATCGCGGCCCAGAGCGCGAGTTCTTCCTCGCTCGTGTAAAGCTCGATCGTCGTCAGCGCGCCGCGCGCCATTGCGGCTACGCTGAGCGACCACGGGTATTGCGTGACGAAGCGATGATTGCGCTTGCGCGACGCCCACACCACGCCACGCTCCATGCTGACCAATGTGCCGTGCGGCGCAGGATCGGCACTCACGTAGTTCGTGATGCGCAGCCCCGCGATGTGCATCAGCAGTTCGGGATCATCGACAAGCGCGGCCACATACTGCTCATGGGACAGGCCCACCGTCACCGATCCCGAAAAATGTTGCGAGCAGGCAGCCGGCACCGCAGCGAGACCGATCGGCTCGTCATCACCAGCAGATTGGGCGCGGATCAGCACGAACCCGTCGCGTTCGAGCACGCTGTAGGCACGCGCCGCATAGTGCGACGGCACGCGTTCGCTGGTCGACAGATTAGGAATCGTCACGCAGATGCCCGTGATCCCGTCGTAAGTCCATCCGTGATAGCCGCATTGCAACTGCCCGTCGGAGGTAATGCGGCCCAGCGACAGCGGCGCGCGCCGATGCCGGCATCGATCCTCGAGCGCACGCACGGCACCGGTCGCATCGCGATACAGCACGACGGGCTCGCCGTCGCACATCACACCGAGCGGCACCTTGCTGCTGACCTGTTCCGACAGCGCCACCGGCCACCAGCGCGCATCGGCGCGACGCACGAGCAGATTCGCGATCGGCTCGCACGATTCGTTCGACATGTTCATCCGTTTTCCCTCGTGATCGTGATTGAGCGAATGTCACGCTAGCTGGCGGTCACCGCATGACGCACGTCGCGCCGTTCCTCCCGCGTCCACTTGTGCGCCCAGCGTGCGCTGAGCGCGGTCATCGCGAGTGTCGCGATGAGCAGCACCGTATAGAGCGATGCCGGGATCAAGTGCAGCTGCAAACCGATGCTGAGCACGAGCAACTCGACCGTGCCGCGGCTGTTCATCAATGCCGCGACCATGCGCGCTTCTTCCGGCTCGATACGGCACAGCCGCGCGGCTGCGTAGCACCCGCCGAACTTGCCGGCCACGCCGCCCACGAGGAATAGCAGCAACCATCCCCACAGCGTGGGCGAGTGCAAAGCGGAAATCGAAGCTTGAATGCCGACGCTGACGAAGAACAGCGGCGTCAGCACGAGTTCGGCCAGGCCCGCGAAACGCCGACTCCACAACTGCCGCAGATCGCGCCGCGCCGACATGTTCACGGCTGCGATCAACGCACCGAATGCGCTGTGGAAACCGAGCGTCGTCGCCACCCATGAGGACAGCAGCAGATAGCAAAGTGCGCAGATCAGGAGCGCCGAGCTGCTGCCCGAACGACGCACGGCATCGAGCAGCCGGTGCACGGCAAACCGTACGACGGTGATCGAAACCGCAAAGAACACGGCAAGCAGCAGCAGGTTGTGCAACATCGAGCTTGGCGAGAAGCCGGATGTCGCAATGGCGCCGACGCTCGCCAGCATGATCCAGCCCACGGCATCGGTCACCGTCGCCGCGAGAAGCGACAACTTGGCACTGGCACGATGCGCGATGCCGGCCTCCTCGATGATGCGGGCCATGACGGGCAAGGCCGACACCGACAGGGCGATCCCGCAAAAAAGGATGCTCGCGAGGCGCGGCACGCGCGGTGCAAAAGCCGTATCGGCCAGTGCCGCGATCGCGCAACCGATTGCGAACGGGCAGATCATGCCAAGCGCCGCGATCAGAAACGGCGCAAACGATGCCGACCGTGTCCTCGGCATATCGCCGACGATGTGGGCGCCCGTCTGGAACATGAGAAAGACGAGACCGAGCTCGCCCAGATGCGAAACGATCGACGTCGATGCGGGGCTGAACAGCGCCTGATAGCCGGCACCGCCGATGGCTCCCAGCATCGACGGACCCAGCAGCAAGCCGGCCAGCAGTTCGCCGATGACCTTGCCTTGACCGAGGCGGTGCGCGAACGCGCCGCAGACGGACGTCGCGACGATGACGATACACAGCTGAAGCATCCAGTTGCTCATGGGTAGGGTCGCCGTTCGTGATGCCGTTGATCTGCCGCTCCGATCGAGCGCAAGGACGATCGGAGCGTGCAGCGGGCGACGTACGCCGCCCGCTGCTTTCTCCGTTGCTCAGACCGTGACGGCCACGCGGCGCAGTCCGAGCCGCGGCTTCGTCGACACGTACAGCCCTTCGAGCGCCATGTCTTCCGACAAGCAAGGCAAGCCTTCGATGGCGTCGAAGAAGCGCGCGTTGTCTTCGGCTTCCTTCGATCCAATCTTGTCGCCGAGCTGCGACTTGTCCTTGCGCATCGACAGGTTCTCGTCGACGCGACGCGCCATCTCGCCCATCAGGTGGGAAGTGACCTGCTCGACATCGGCGATGTCCTCGAGGCCCGAAACCAGATTCAGGAATGCGCGATGGAGGTCGCCGGCCTTGAGCGTGTAGTGACTGAGCTCGTCGGCCTTGCTCCAGTAGCCGAGCTTGCCGTGCGCTTCGTAGAACGTCTGCACGAAGATCACGAACCGCACATAGGCCTGACGGTAGCTGCTTTCGTAGTAGGCGCACGCCTCTTCTTCCGTCACCTCTCCGCGCAAGATGCTCGCGATCGATGCGGCCGACAGCATGCCGCTGTACATGGCCAAGTGCACGCCCGTCGAGAGCAGCGGATCGAGGAAGCAGGCCGAGTCGCCGGCAAGGAAGAAGCCCTTGCCCTGGAACGCTTCGCTCGCATACGAGTAGTCCTGTTCCGTCTTGATCGGCGAAACCAATTCCGCGCCTTTCACGAGATCCGTCATCAGCGGGCTCATCGCCAGCGCGTTCTCGTAGAGCTGCTCCAGCGAATTGTTGCGGCGCGCTTGCGTAAACGCATCGCGGTGCTGGACCAAGCCGACGCTGACCGTGCCGTCGGAAAGCGGGATACCCCACCACCAGCCGTCGGGAACCGAGGCCACGAGAATCGCCCCTTCGGCGCAATCCTTGGGCCAGTTCGCGTTCTTCCAATAGCCCCACGCGGCGATGTTGCGGAAGATGTCGTGGAACTTGCGGTTCTCGAGGTAGCCCGTTGCCATGACACCGTTGCGGCCCGACGCATCGACGAGGTAGTCGAACTCGATCGTCTGCAGCGACTCGCTGCCCTTCACACTGCACACGGCACGGCGCGGGCGGCCGTCTTCGAATTGCAGCTCGCGCACGGTCACGCCCTCGTGCACCTTCGCGCCCATCGTGCGCGCATGACTCAGCAGCAGATAATCGAAATCTTCACGGCGCACTTGATAGCTGTAGCGATACGATCCGCCCAGCTCGCCGAAGTCGAGCGTCCACGTCTCGCCCTTCCAGTTGAAGTACGCACCTGGCTTGCGTTGGAAGCCATAGCTGTCGAACAGTTTGCGCGCGCCCATGAGACCGACGATCTCCAGGCACGACGGCAGCAGCGACTCGCCTATGTGATAGCGCGGAAACACTTCGCGATCGAGAACGGTGACTTCGACGCCCTCACGTGCCAGAAAACCGGCCGTGGTAGCGCCTGCGGGCCCGCCGCCGATGACGAGAACCTTCGTGTAACGCGGTAAAGACATACTGCCTCCTATTGGCTGGCTAGGACAGCCCGCGCCGCGAAACAGGCAGCATGCGGGCCGAAAACGAATGCTTTCTGGCGATGCCTACGCTTGACGGCAGACCTCGCCCTACCGAAACCGGCATTGCGCCGGCCACCCGCGTTACGCGGCTGCCTGGAACTCGCCCAGTGCGATCTTGTTGATCTCGTACTTGTGATCGAGGAATTCTCGGAAGCTCGCGAAGTGGTCGTCGACGATGCTCACCGCCTCCATGCGCTTCTCGTCGGAAAGGTGCTGATCGAGGAATACCGACGAGTCGATCGAGTTGTCGACTTCGCTGTCGATGTGCTCGGCGCCGAGGTAGCGCAGGGTGTTGCCGGTGTCGGCCTCGTACATCGCAGCGAGGCGGCGCGAGGTCGTAAAGAACACCTTCGACGTGGCTTCGCCGGCCTCCATCGACGCCATCTTCAACAGCGGGCACTCGCCACAACGGCGTGCACGCGAAATCAGCGAATACATGTACTTGCGCACCGTGAAACCGAGGTCGTCCCAGATGACACGGATGGCGCTCTCGCAGTCGTGAGCCTTGTCGTTGACGCCCAGGATCTTGATATCCGAGACCATCATGCCCCAGTGTTCCGCATCCACATTGACGTGCGCATTTATGGCGCGCTCCAATTGATCACCAGGATTTTCGTAGTGGTAGTACATCTTGTTAATATCGCGGAACGTCATGGCGAGGTGAATCAGCAGCGGCGACCAAATGCGCATCAGTTCTTTGATCTGCGGCACGGAAATGTCTTCGAGCTGCGCAAATACCGGGTGACTCAAAAGAGCAGCTTTTTCGACACGAATGCGATCGAAGATCTGTTTCATGGCAGCAATTCCTTTTGGTTGATTGTGGGACGAACGGATAAGACATAGGCCCCGCCTGCCGCGACGGCACCCTTTTCTGCAAGATCAAATCGATAGGTACGAAAAGCCCAGCTGTGCGCGGCGCGCAACTCACGCTCGGTCAAGAAAAAGCCGGGAAGATGATGAATGCGACGGCGTCTGCTCCACCGTTCACACGTTAAAAGCTCCTCGATTCGTCTCGCGACCTGCCGAAACGAATTCGATCCACGAAAAGCAACAAAGCTGAGGCAAGCTCAGTCTCTCTCACACCCTGCGCTTCCGATTTTTGACACGACCTTCGTGCAGTCATTGCCGTGTCAGCGAATTCAGTCTAGCTAAAAATCAAATCTTGTCAAAGCATAATGAATCGATCGGTGCCCGCCTTTTTTGGTAGGGGAGCCGCACATCAATCGATTGATGAAACGTTACACCGTCAATCTTCGCTGTTTAGCAAAAATCCTACGCAACCCACGCATTTCACACTACCACCTACACCTCGAAAGAGGGGACACACCAACCAAATCGAATCGTTAAAACGTCAACGATTCAACATTTATTCACCACCCGATCCGGGTATATCTAAAATCTCAAAAAATTACTCACCAAATAACAACCACCCAAGAATTATTGGAAGTTTTACCGAGACGATCAGCATTCGCCCATAGAAATTACCGGTGCATGCCCGGCAACACGACACATGCGGCTAAAATCGCTCGAACGGACAAGCGCAAGCGGCATCACGCCGCCAAAGGAGCATTCGAATGAGCAGCAACTACCGCATCGCCGTGATTCCTGGCGACGGAATCGGCGTGGAGGTCATGCCGGAAGGCCTGCGCGCGCTCGATGCCGCCTGCAAGCGTTTCGGCATCGGCCTCGAGTACGAGTACATCGAATGGGCAAGCTGTGCCTACTACGCGCGGCACGGCCAGATGATGCCCGACGACTGGAAAGCGCAGCTCGAGCGCTGCGACGCGATCCTGTTCGGCGCCGTGGGCTGGCCCGCGACCGTTCCCGACCACATCTCGCTGTGGGGATCGCTGCTGAAATTTCGCCGCGAGTTCGACCAGTACGTCAACTTGCGTCCGGCACGCCTGTTCGACGGCGTGCCGTCGCCGCTCGCGGGCCGCCGCGCGGGCGACATCGATTTCTGGATCGTGCGAGAGAACACCGAGGGCGAGTACTCGTCGGTAGGCGGCGTGATGTTCGAGGGCACCGAGCGTGAGTTCGTCGTCCAGGAGTCGATCTTCACGCGCCACGGCAGCGAGCGCGTGCTCAAGTTCGCCTTCGACCTCGCCCAGCGTCGCGCGCGAAAGACGCTGACGGTCGCCACGAAAAGCAACGGCATCGCCATCAGCATGCCCTGGTGGGACAACTGCGCCACCCGCATCGCCGCGCAATATCCCGATGTCGCATGGGACAAGCAGCACATCGACATCCTGTGCGCACGCTTCGTGCTGAGCCCCGATCGCTTCGATGTCGTGGTCGCCACGAACCTGTTCGGCGACATCCTCTCGGACCTCGGTCCCGCCTGCACGGGCACCATCGGGCTGGCGCCGTCGGCGAACCTCGATCCCGAGCGACGCTTCCCGTCGCTGTTCGAACCCGTGCACGGCTCCGCCCCCGATATTGCAGGCAAGAACGTTGCCAATCCGATTGCGATGATCTGGTCGGCGGCGATGATGCTCGACTTTCTCGGGCACGGAGCGGGCGCCGAGCGAGCCGCGCACGACGCGATCCTTGCCGCGATCGAAGCGACGCTGAAGCAAGGCCCGCACACGGCCGACCTCGGGGGCAAGGCGAGCACGACCGAAATCGGCCGGGCCATTGCGGAGCGCATCGCCGGTTAGTGACGACGGACGCCGCGCTTTAAGGGTCCGCGCTTGCGACTTACTTGAAACGCGAGTCTTCGCCTATGAAGTCGAGAAACGTACGGACTTTCGACGAGAGGTATTTTCGGCTTTGATAGACGCCGAACAAGTGAGCATCGAAGACGCGGTACTCGGTCAGTACCGCTTCGAGCCGCCCTGCTTCGAGGTCGCGAGAGATCTGGCACCTCGGCAGTATCGCCAAGCCCATGCCTTCCAGCGCGGCGAGCCGGAGCAACGATTCGTTGTTGCTGAGCAGAACCGGCTCGAACTTCACCGCCTCTTCGCCGTATGGCCCCTTCACCTCTATGGCGGTGCCGGCAGGCAGCAGCGAGTAGCCGAGCATCGCGTGGCCCGCGAGCTCGGCTACTCGCGTCGGACGGCCTGCGCGGCGCAGATAGTCCGGAGAACCGACGACATGGAACGTCACCGGAGCGATCGGCTTGGCGATCAAGGTCTGGCCGAGGCCCAGCGGATTCGTCACACGAAGCGCAAGATCGAATCCTTCCTCGACGAGATTGACGAAGCGTCCTGACAAATCGACGTCGAGCCGCACATCTGGATAGCGCGCGCGGTAATCGTTCAGTAGTCCGATGAAATCGGGATTGACCATCCACACGGGTACGCTGATCCGCAAGATACCGCTCGGTGCAACCGTGGCCTTGGTGACGACCGATTCGACATCTTCGAGGTCGTCGAGCATCTGTCGCGCGTGATCGAAGTACACCGCTCCCGCCTCCGTCAGGCTCAAATGACGGCTCGTGCGATTGAGCAGCAGCGTGCCGAGACGCTGTTCGAGGTGCATGACGTGCTTGCTCGCCATCGCCGGCGACATGTCGAGCCGACGCGCCGCGGCCGCAAAGCTCTTCAATTCCACGGCCAGGCGAAAAACCTTCATGCTCGTCAGCGTATCCATCCGATCGTCAACCAGGAGTAAATGATGGATCAATCATAGTCGAGTTGATCGGCACAACCGACTTTCGTATCGTTCGCTCAAGCGGAGCGGCGGCATGCCCTGACCGGCATCGCCGCCGCTTTGCTCGTTATCGACTCCTCTGTTTTCATCGTTCGACGCTACGAAATGATCAACAACCACACCGCTCCTTTTGCCGCCCTTCTGCTCCGCGTGAGCCTCGGCATCCTGTTTCTCGCACACGTCGGCCTCAAACTCTTCGTGTTCACACTGCCGGGCTTCGTCGGCTACTTCGCCTCGTTGGGGCTGCCGGCCATCGCCGCCTATCTGACGGTCGCGCTCGAGCTGTTCGGCGGACTCGCGCTGATTCTCGGCATCTACGCTCCGTGGGTGGCCGTGCCGCTCGCAGCCGAAATGCTCGGCACGGTCGTGATGGTCCACGGCGCGAATGGCTGGATGTTCACGAACAAGGGCGGCGGCTGGGAATATCCGGCCTTCTGGGCCACGGCACTCGTCGTCCTGTTTCTGCTCGGCGACGGCGCCTATGCACTGCGTCCCGCCGTGCGCACGAAATAGCAAGAGAAAGGACTTCGTCATACAAGGCGCGTTGCAGCCCTTCAACAGAGTGTTTCATCGGCGTGTCTCCCATGCGCACGCCGATAGCGGCATAATTCGCGCATGACGCGCGAGAAGCGCGGCCCTCCCTGAACCTGCAATCCATCCATTAGAAAAGTCGCGCCGATGCTTCACGACCTCGTCGTCCGTTACGGGCCGGTACTCGTATTCGCCAACGCACTCGCGGCCTCGCTCGGCCTGCCGGTGCCCGCCATGCCTTCGCTTGTGCTGTTCGGCGCGATGGCGGCGCTGCATCCGGTGGCGATCGGCACCCAGCTGGCGTCGGTGCTACTGCTCGCCGTCTGCGGCACGCTGATCGGCGATAGCGTGTGGTTCCTGGCCGGGCGCCTGTATGGTCATGTCACGCTGAGCACGCTGTGCAGGCTGTCGCTCTCGCGCGATACGTGTGTGCGCAAGACCGAGCGCTTCTTCGGCCGCTGGGGCGTGCGCGTGCTGATGGTCGCGAAGCTCGTGCCGGGCTTGTCGATTCTGTCGGTGCCGATGGCCGGCGCGTTGCGCACACCGTATCGCACGTTTCTCGCGCATGACGGCGTCGGCGCAGCCGTATGGGCCGGTCTCGGCCTGATCGTCGGCGTGCTGCTTGCCCCGCAGATCGACATGGTGCTGGCCGGCGCAAGCCGGCTCGGGCGCGCGAGCCTGATCGTCATAGCCGCACTGGCGGTGCTCTACGCAGGGTATCGATGGATGCGACGTCGCTCGCTGACGAAGCAACTCGCGACGGCGCGCATCGCCATCGACGAACTCGAAGCCTTGATGCAGCGTGATAACGCTCCGGTCATCTTCGACATCCGCTCGAAGGAAACACGCCAGATCGATCCGTACGCGATTCCGGGTGCACGGTTCGTCGACGAACACGATCTCGCCGACATCGTCGCCACGTATCAGCGCAATCAGAAGCTCGTGGTCTACTGTTCGTGCCCGAACGAAGTGTCCGCCGCATGGATGGCCACGCAGTTGACCCAGGCCGGCTTCTCCGACGTGCTGCCGCTGCTGGGCGGGATCGACGCGTGGCGCGACAGTGGACGCCCCGTCATCGCGCTACCCACTGCGTCGAGCGGCGCCGACGCGCAGGCTAACGTGCCGCCCGCGGCCAGCGCGGCGTAACGACCGGTCGATTGCCTCGACAGACGGCGTTCACTTTGACCACAAGCACCATGCCTGCGCGTTGAACGCCAACGACTTGAACTCCGCGTAGGCCTCGTCGACCAAACAGCTTTGCTTGTCGAGGTGCCCGTCGAGCGTGATGCACCCCGCATGCTCCTTGCAGATGACCTGCTCGTAGCGGCCATGCTTAACCGCGGGCACCATCGAAAGAAAGTTGATCTCGGGTTTATAGCCGCGCGCCTTGTCGAGCCATGCAGCGCGACGCACCAAGGGGGGAACGAGCGCCTTGCCTTCCAGTTCGCGCTCGGCGACCGACTGCATGCATGCCTTGACGAACGTGTCGAGCGTTAGCGAGCGGCCCTCAGGTGGCATCTCGATATCGAGCGTGATACCTCCCGAAACGGGCGGTCCAACGGTATCGCCCATTCCGCCTTGCGCCTTGCCCTGCTTGTGAGCCAATAGTTCCCAGGTATCGTTGTCGGCACGAATCGACGCGTTGACGCCGATCGCCAGCGGCACGCCGGGCAGCCCGGCCTCGACCCAGAAGGCGTCGCCGGGTGAGCGACGCGTCCTCAACGCATCGGCAATCGACATTTCCTCGAGTGCTCCCAGCTTCACACGGCGATTCAACCATTGCGCCTCCGTGAACAACAGACGCGTAAAGAAGTCGGCCTCCAACGCGATGTAGTGCTGGGCCTCTTCGAACAAGAGCACCGTATCGCCGTTTTTGAAGTCCGGCTTGCCGTCGCGATACGCCTGCTTGCCGATTTCGAGCTCATCGTGCTTGAGCTTGGTCCCGTGCGACACGATCACCGGCTTGTCCCAATCCGGCGACCAAGTCTCGAATTGCTCGGCGAAGCGCGTGGGTTCGAATGACGACCTCCCTATCGGGCAGACGCTGTCCTTATTACCTTGCGTATAACGAACCTGAATCGACATGACGCGGCAGACCCCATGCAATAGACGATGGCGCAGTCTGCCGCCAAGCGCGCGTGCACGCAACCGTCTCGCGATGCACGCGGCTCGCGCGGCTCGCCAATCGTCGGCAGTTTATGGATTACGGTCGAGCGACTAGTCTTCAGTCACCCTCATCTACTGCCAAGGAGCGGCCAAATGAGCGCAACCACTCTTCAGGACAAAGTGATCGTCATCGGCGGCGGCGCCAAGAACCTCGGCGGCGCGATGGCCCGGCATTACGCCGCCAACGGCGCGGGCGCGATCGCCGTGCACTACAACAGCGATGCCACGCGTGGTGCCGCGCAGGAAACGGTGGCCGCCGTCGAAGCAGCCGGTGCAAAAGCGCTGGCCATTCAGGGTGACCTCACGAAAGTCAGCGAAGTCACGCGGCTATTCGACGAAACGATTGCCGCGTTCGGCCGCGTCGACATCGCCATCAACACGACCGGCATGATCGTCAAGAAGCCGATGGCCGACGTCACAGAAGACGACTACGACAAAAGCTTCGCGATCAACTCGAAAGCCGCGTTCTTCTTCATGCAGGAGGCCGGCAAGAAGCTCGTGGACGGCGGCAAGCTGTGCACGGTGGTCACCTCGCTGCTGGGGGCGTTCACGGGTCTTTACGCCATCTATGCGGGCAGCAAGGCACCCGTCGAGCACTTCACGCGCGCGGCGGCGAAGGAGTTCGGCGAGCGCGGCATCTCGGTGACGGCGGTCGCGCCGGGGCCGATGGAAACGCCGTTCTTCTACGGCCAGGAGACGCCCGACTCGACGCGCTATCACCAGACAGCCGCGGCCCTCAGCCCATTCACGCGCACAGGCTTGACCGACCCGCACGACATCGTCACGCTCGTGCAATACCTTGTCACCGACGGCTGGTGGATCACCGGGCAGACGATTCTCGCCAACGGCGGCTATACGACCAAGTAAACCTGCGGCGAGCGGGCCCGCTCTTCATGAACGCCCCTTATAACAACCGCTGTCCCGAGGCAGACCGAGCATATGGAAAAAAATCGATTGGAAGCGTTCAGTGATGGCGTGATGGCGGTCATCATCACCATCATGGTGCTCGAGCTGAAAGTCCCGCACGGGCAGGACCTTTCGGTGCTGGCGCCGTTGTGGTCGACGTGGATCAGCTACGTGCTCAGCTTCATCTACGTCGGCATCTACTGGAACAATCATCACCATATGCTGCAGGTCGTCCGCAGCGTGAACGGCGGGATCCTGTGGACGAACCTGCATCTGCTGTTCTGGCTGTCGTTGCTGCCATTCACGACGGGCTGGATGGGCGAGAACCATTTCGCGCGCTGGCCGACGATGCTTTACGGCTTCGACCTGCTCGCATGCGCAGTGGCGTGGTATCTGTTGCAGACGTGTCTTATCGAGCACCACGGCGCCGATAGCTTGCTTGCCCGGGCCGTGCGCGGCGACGCGAAACTTAAGCTCTCGGTCGTGTTGTACTTCGGCGGCCTGGGTGCTGCCGGGCTAGGCTGGCCCACCGTCGGCATCCTGCTGTTTGCCATCGTCGCGCTGTTCTGGATCGTGCCCGATCGCCGCATGGAGCGCGCGCTGGCCGAAGCGCAAAGCAAGCGGCAGCAATGACGATTTGCACGGTCCAGGTTGTAGGACCTAGTCTGCGTCGATCGTCGGGATGTCGATTTCGGTGGGCCCCATTCGTCGTCATGTCGAGCAGTCCGTTTTGCGCGCGCCAGGCGTGCGCCCTTTTCTTTCAAGGTGCTGACAATGACGCTGAAGCTTTTTGCCCACCCGTTTTCCTCCTACTGCCAGAAGGCCCTGACCGCACTCTACGAGAACGCCACGCCGTTCGAATGGTGCCTGCTGACGCCCGAGAACCCCGACGCGATGACGACGCTTGCCAAGCTCTGGCCGCACAAGCGCTTTCCAGTGCTCGTCGATGGCGACCGCACAATCATGGAGGCCAGCATCATCATCGAATACCTGGGCCTCTACCATCCGGGGCCGGTCCGGTTGCTGCCATCCGATCCGCGCGCCGCGCTGCACGTGCGCACGATGGATCGTTTCTTCGACAATTACGTCTCCACGCCGGTACAAAAGATCGTGTTCGACACGTTTCGGCCGGAAGGCGAGCACGATGTCCGCGGCGTGGCCGACGCGCGCGCAATGCTCGAGACCTCCTATGCCTGGCTCGACAAGACGATGGCCGGACGCGAGTGGGCGGCCGGCGATACGTTCAGCCTCGCCGACTGCGGTGCCGCGCCGTTCCTGTTCTACGCCGACTGGACGCATCGCATCGACGCGTCGTTGACGAACGTGATCGCCTACCGGCAGCGACTGCTTGCACGGCCGTCGTTCGCGCGTGCGGTGGATGAAGCGCGCCCGTATCGACACCTGTTCCCGCTCGGGGCACCGGATCGCGACTAACTCAATGCAGGCATCTTCCGCGCTGGCGATTCGCGTGATTCGACGCTTTCGCCGGCGCGGTCGCTCGCGTCCCTAGCTTTAGCTTGCGCGCCGTGCGGCTTCGATCGGCGCATTGGCTTCGAATTTCGCGCGATGCGTCGAGAAGAACGTGCGCACGTTGCGGACGTTCGACGAGTTCGTGAAGAGGCGCCGCGCGAATTCATCGTAGGCGCTCATATCGGAGAGATCGGCCATGACGACGAAATCCGGGCCTGGCGAGACCCGATAGCACTGCGTGACCGCAGACTCGGCGCAGATATAGCCCTCAAACGCTTCGAAATCCTCGGCCGCCTGACGATCGAGGCTGACCTCGATGATTGCCGTCACGCTCATGCCCACCTTGCGGTGATCGACCAACGCGATTTCCCGCTGAATGACGCCCGCCTCCTTGAGCCGGCGCACGCGTCGCATGCACGTGGGAGCCGACGCGAGCACACGCTCGGCCAGCTCGGCATTCGAAATCGACGAATCGTATTGCAGGACGCGCAGGATCCGGAGATCGAGCTCGTCTAAGTGGATGCTCATCGCTTGTCTCTGTTGTCTCGATTATTGGAGTAATTGTCGGGTCGATGATGAAAGAATATTTCATGTCCCACGGCGATGATATCTCGATTTCATTTCGAGCGAAAATTCGAAAGAAAATTACATCGCACCGACCGTACTATCGCATCCAACGCCTGAACGAAACGGGCTCTTCAACGGAGTGTGCGGATATGTGTGGAATCGTCGGTGCGGTCGCTCAACGAAACGTCCTGCCTGATCTCGTCAACGGGCTGAAACGCCTCGAATATCGAGGCTACGACTCGTGCGGCGTGACGGTACACCAAAACCGCATGCTCGTGCGTGCACGCAGCGTCGATCGGGTGGCGGCATTGCAGACCGAGATCGCGCAACGCGAACTGGCCGGTTATACGGGCATTGCGCATACGCGGTGGGCTACGCATGGCGAGCCTGTTACGGCGAATGCGCATCCGCACTTCTCGCCTAGTGATGAGCGCCCGCGGATCGCCGCTTCGCACAACGGCATCATTGAAAACTACGAAGCGCTGCGGGCCGAGTTGCAAGGGCATGGGTATGTGTTCGCGAGTCAGACCGATAGTGAGGTGATCGCTCATCTCGTCGATCACCTGTATGACGGCGATCTGTTTGAAGCTGTGCGTGCGGCCGTTGCGCGTTTGCGTGGCAGCTTCGCTATTGCGGTGCTGTGCCGGGATGAGCCGCATCGGCTCGTCGGTGCGCGCAACGGCAGCCCACTTGTTGTTGGCGTGGGCGAAGGCGAGAACTTTCTCGCCTCGGATGCGATCGCGCTATCGAATATCACCGACCAGATTGCTTACCTAGAAAACGGCGATGTCGTCGATGTGCAGTTGCATCGGTATTGGATCGTCGACGGCAACGGGCAGCGTGTCGAGCGGGCGGTGCGTACGGTTTCGGCTCATAGCGGTGCCGCTGATCTCGGGCCGTACCGCTATTACATGCAGAAGGAGATCTTCGAGCAGCCGCGTGCGGTTGCCGACACCTTGCAGGGCATCGACTCGATCATGCCGGAGTTGTTCGGCGACACCGCATGGCGCGTGTTCAATGCCGTCGATTCGGTGTTGCTGCTTGCGTGTGGGGGCAGCTTTCATGCGGCGTTGACCGCGAAGTATTGGATCGAGAGCATCGCCCGGCTGCCGGTGCAGGTTGAGATCGCTAGCGAGTTTCGGTATCGCGACGCTGTGCTCAGCGAAAACACGTTGGTTGTTGCTGTGTCGCAGAGTGGTGAGACGGCTGATGTGCTGGGTGCTGTCGAGGTGGCTAAGCAGATGGGGATGGCGAAGACGCTCGCGATCTGCAATGTGGCCACGAGTGCGCTCGTGCGTGAGTGTGCGTTGCACTTCATCACTAGGGCCGGGATTGAGATTGGCGTCGCCTCGACCAAGGCGTTTACTACGCAGCTCGTTGCGTTGTTTCTGCTTACGTTGTCGTTGGCTCAGGTGCGCGGGAAGCTGACCGATGAGGAGGAGAAGGAGCACTTGCGGGCATTGCGCCATCTTCCCGATGCGATGAGCAAGGTGCTTGCGCTCGAACCTAGCATCATCGCTTGGTCCGAGGTTCTGACTCGTAAGGAGAACATACTGTTCGTCGGGCGAGGAATGCATTATCCCGTTGCGCTCGAAGGGGCGCTGAAAATGAAGGAGATCTCGTATATCCACGCCGAAGCTTATGCGGCCGGTGAGCTCAAGCATGGGCCGTTGGCGTTGGTCAGCGCAGAGATGCCGGTGGTGGCGGTCGCGCCTAATGACCGACTACTCGAGAAGCTTAGGTCGAACATGCATGAGGTCAACGCGCGCGGCGGGAAGCTGTTCGTGTTTGCGGATGTGGATTGTGGGTTGTCGCCAGCGCCGGGGATCGAGGTGATCAGGCTCGTGGAGCACTATGGGCCGCTTTCGCCGATCCTGCATACGCTTCCGATGCAGTTGCTCGCTTATCATGCCGCGCTCGCGAGGGGGACCGATATCGATAAGCCCAGGAATTTGGCCAAGTCGGTGACGGTGGAGTGAGGGGGGCTGCCTCTTCGATTCCGGCCGCCTTCTTGCAAGGCGCGTGACGCTCGTGCTATCTATTCGCCCCTCAATATACAAAAAACTACCGAGGGCCTCAGCAGAATGAGACGTAGCTATCTGAAAATCGGCGATAAATCGTCGGTCGGCGGAACTGTAGCAGAAGGCATACCGAAGACAACCCATTACGGCACCGAACTCACCTTCATAGGGGCGCAGGTCGTTTGTCCAGCCTGCAAATCTGTGGGTCACATTGCCGCGAAGGGTCCGCGCCGGCCCGGTTCGATGATGGGTAAAGAGCCCGCCCTGGAAGGAGACATCTGCGTATGCAAGTGTAGCTCGCCACCCGTAATGCTTCCCTCTCAGTCCAATATGTACGAGAGCTTCGAAAGCCACGAACTGGCGAGCATGGGCTACGGACCCGCGGGCAACTACTTGGCCGACGAGCCGGCAGGCGAGCACTGGATTCGATTCTCGCTGAGCGATGCAGGCAGTTGCGAAGGCCTGCATTGCCGCGCCCACTTCGCCGATGGCTCCGTTGAAGAAGGCGTCTTCGACGCCGACAACAAAGTCCATTTTGATCGCCCCAACGCCTCCGCGTGCCGGCGGGTCGATGTCGTGCTCGACGGCGGTCGGACGAGCGGCCAGTCGGCGATGGGCAACATTCTGATGGCGATGGCGGGGTAAACATGGCGGATACGACAGCAAGCAAGAACACGGTCGCCAGCGGCTCGTTCAACACCCAGCAGGTTCATGACATCAAGAGTGGTCTGCTGGAAGCAGCCATCGCGGACTACGAAGCAATCGCCACGACCTTCGCCGTCAACGCAATCAGCGACGACAAGGTTCGCCAGCAATATAGCAAGCACATCAGCGAAATATCCGACCAGGTGAGGCAGGAAGTTGCCAACGGCAACATGACCGTGAAAGAGGGTGCGGAATATTGCAGCCAACTGCGCGACAAGCTCTTCGTCGAGTATCGAAAGTACACGTCCGCCGTCGGAGTCGCGAAGGCCGAGGCACTGAAGCTCAAATCCAGAGGATTCGACTACTACCTGAACAAGTACGCTCAGGCTCAGTTCGGTAAGAACTTCGATGTGCTGACGACTGAAGAGCGTAATGCTGTCTACTACACGGTGCTGAAGAAAGCCGGCGGTGCCAACGCCGATGTCTCAGCCAAGGTCCGCCGATTGCAAGTCAGCGCCCGAGTCGCCATCCTATTCACGGCTATCATCGCGACCGGCGAGGTCATTGGCGCCAGGGACAAAGTGAAAGAGGCCGCACGACAGGGGAGCATCATCGCAGGCGGCATGATTGGTGGAAGCCTCGCAGGGCTCGCTGTTTCATTCGTTTGCGGCCCCGCTGAGCCCGCGTGCGCTGTCGCGCTGGTGCTCATCGGGAGTAACCTGGGAGGAATGGCAGCCGAAGCCGGAAACGACATGTACCAGGAAGAACTGCCTGTGTTCATGCACTGGATGAACGACTAAGCGGAACGCCGAAAAATGTCGACGCCAATATTCATAGTTCTTTTCGTGCTCTTCGTCGGTGCCGCCGTGTTAATTATCATCAATATCACGGATGACCCGGGCATCGACTACTGGGACCTCGACGGGGAGAACAAACCTCCTGTGTCCAAGCTCGATGTCCTCCGAAACAAGCCAGTATTCTACGGCGCAGGGGCGGTGCTCATCGGTACCTTCATTGCTTACCTATTGGTACGCCGCTAAATGAAGGTCATCGACGTGAAAAAGCAATACATCGCGCCGATGTCGCTTTGGCTTGGGGTGCGCAAACGGTTCCTAGATACGGAGCTCTTCATTGAGCCCGTGTGGGTTGGCTCGGGCGACACGTGCAGACCTGTGGTCTTTGTTGCACGCGTCCTCGCGGAATCTTATGCCTATCTACGAAACAAGTACCACGGACCGACGCTAACAACACTTGGAAAGTCGTCGCATTGCACGACTTCAACTTGCTGAGCCACGCTCGAGGCATCAACGGACCGCTCTACTGCATGATAGCCTCTGGGTTCTCCATGGAAGACGCGGACAGCGTCACAGTCTATGAGCGATCTCTACCGAACCCGATGGTGCCCGAAGCAGAATGTGCTTCCGCTGGAGTGCACTCAATAATTGAGGCGGGCGTATCCGCTCATTGCGAAAGCTAAACCATGTTTGACATCATTTTTGGAACGGCGCACGCCATCTACATCGCGGGCGCACTGGTCGGAAGCATCATCCTGTGGCCGGACCAGACTTACCCACTTCACAAAGCCCCCGAGGAACGGGAAATGGTAGAAGTCGTCGGCTTTCATCCTCAGTGGTACAAGGCAGACTCGAAGTGCCATTACACCGGCCTCATCGTCCCGTACGTGCGCGACTGGCCCGAAACCGTGCGCCGCGGCCAGGAGGAAGAAATACTTTCGCCGGACCTCGAGCATACGGCCGGACACGCTGTCATCTTGGACACGAAGACGTGTCCGGGGAAAGAAGACGAGACGGTTTTCCTCGTCGACGCAGTGGAGCGCAATTTCGGCGCCCTCGGTGGTGGCACAGACTTCCACTTCGACGACCCAGACACCATCAAGCCCGAGTACAAACCGAAGTGGTTGCCGCAAGTAATGCAACGCATCGAGCGCGTGGCTGAGCACGACGGGAACGCCAAGGAACTTCTTAAGGCAATCACCGCGCTCGAGCATGACCGTGCAACCAAGGCGCAGGCAGCTGTAGCGGCGGCGTCTAACGCGACCGCCGCCAGCGCCGACGCGGCGGCGGCACCGGCAAGTGCGTCGGTGTCAACCAGTGAACCGGCCATCCCAACCGCTAATACCGACTAACCGGGGTTGGCGCAGCCCGTTGCAAACATGCGCCATGTGGCCGGGGCATGCCACCTTGTGGCCCGGTTCGCGATGGTGGCGATGAAACCGCCCGCCGTTGTTTGCACGCGACACCCATCGGTGAGAGCGCGCATATCGCACTGGTCGTCGGAACAGGCTTCAAGCATTTGTCGAGCTTACCCGCGATTCGGCCTGCGAAGCACCGAAGGTGCGCCGCTAGCGGCGTCGCGGACGGCTTCAAGAAGATTGACGACAGCACACAAGAATCGTTACCCTCCCGCGCTGATGGTTCCCATCAAAGGGATCAAAAGGGAACGCAGTAGAAGCGTCGATGCTTCGAGTCTGCGGCTGCCCCCGCAACTGTAAGCGGCGAGTCCGGGCCACTCATGACCACTGGGAAACTGGGAAGGTCGGCATCGGACGATGACCTGCGAGCCAGGAGACCTGCCATCAACCGAGGTCCAAGCAGCCGTGCCGGGCGGGGTGTCCCGATGCGCTAGCGCCGCATGATGCGGTCGCATGTTGCAAGGACAGCCCCGATCTCAGGTTCTGTCATGTCCATCGTTGTGAAAGCGGCGCCCTCTCAGGGCGCCTTTCGTCGTAGCGCCGCCGGCGTCTGCGCTACGCTCGCCGTCTCGCTCGGTGCGCCCATCGCCCACGCCGCGGACGATTCGGTCTCCGCGCAAACTAGCGCTGCGCTGCCCGTCGCCGAAACCACGCTGCCGAACATCCTCGTCATCGGCGATACCCAGCATCTGCCGCAGTCGTTCGATCAGCGCTATGCGACGACTCATGTGCTCACGCGCCAGGATCTCGACCGCCTGTCGCCCGCGTCCCCCAGCATCACAGACGTGCTGGCCACGCTGCCCGGCATCACCGTGTCGCAAAGCGGTGGCCCAGGCGCCGCGTCTTCTGTCAGCATCCGAGGCTCGTCGGCCCAGCAGGTCGCCGTGTTCATCGACGGCATCCGCGTCGGCTCCGCCACAACGGGCATCGCCGAGTGGGCGGATCTACCGACCGAGGCCTTCGACCGCGTCGAGGTGATTTCGGGGCCGGCCGCCGCGTCGTTCGGCGCGGACGCAGTGGGCGGCGTGGTGCAGCTCTTCACGCGCCATGCGTCGAATCAGCCCAACCAGACCTCGATCTCGTTCGGAGGCGGCTCGAACAAGACCTTCGACACGCAGGTCCGTACCTCCGGCACCGTGCCTTCGACGGGGCCGCTTTCCGCCCTTGCCGGACTCACGTACTCGCTCGGATTGCACGACTACAACACGGCCGGCATCGATGCGACCCAGCCGTATGCGTTCGGCCACGAGGATGGCCGCAACCCCTATCACGCGCAGAACATCGATGCGCGGCTCGGCTATGCCCATGGCAATTGGTCGATCTCCACGTTCGCGCTTTACCATCGGTCCAATCTTTCCTACGACAACATCGACGGGGACGACTGGCAGCTCGATCACCAGCTGACGACAGGTGTGGCGTTTCATTGGGACATTACCCCGGACACCCAGTTCGACCAGTCGATCGGCTATGCGAACGACCATCAGTTCTACTACGCTGTCTCCCCGACGTTTCCGACCGATGAAATCGACTCGACGCGCCTCAGCACGTCGACCTCGCTGACGCATCAGGAACGTGGACTCAAGCTGTTTGGCCTGCCGCTGTCGGGCGAGACGAAGCTCGCGTACGACTTTTCGCGCGAACAAGCGTTCTTGCCTGTCGACATCCCGACGGGCGTGCCGACGCGCAACGATTCGGCGGTGTCGCTCCATCAGGCGGCCACGCTGGGCGCGTTCACGATGTTCCTCGCCGGGCGCCACGAGATTGTCCAAGGCCGGACGGTCAACACGGGTAACGTCGCGCTCTCTTATGCGATCACACCGGTCTACACGGCGCGGCTGTCGTATGGCAACGCGTTCCGCCTGCCGACGTTCAACGACCTGTACTACCCACAGTACGGCAACCCGAACCTGCGGCCCGAGCGCAGCGATACGGTTGAGGCGGCACTCGACGCATCCACCGCATTCGGCACGTTTTCCGCGGCGATTTACGATACGCGAGTGCATGATCTGATTGCGTACAACGCGGCGACGTTCGCACCGGACAACATCGGGCGGGCGCACATTCAAGGCATCGACCTCTCGTACAAGGGCACGCTCGCCAAGACCACGTCCGTCAGAATTGCCGTGGGCATCCTGAATCCGCAGGACGTCACCGACCAGACCTGGCTCAATCGCCGTCCGCGCCAGACAGCTAGCCTGCGCGTCGATCACACGTGGGATGAGTTCCAGTTGCACGCGCTCAGCACCGGACTCTCCGTGCTGTATGGTGGACCGACCTTCGACGATCAGATCAACACGATTTATCTCCCGTCCTATACGACGGTCAGCCTGCGCGCGACGTACAAGGTCAATGCGCATCTCACCGTGTCGGCGAACCTGTCGAACGTCTTCGACCGGCAGTACATGACCGCGTACGGCTACAACTCGTTGGGACGTACGGCCTTCGGCAAGCTCGCATATACGTTCTGAACGACAAGACAGTGTCGCGCTCCTGAGTCCGGACACATCACGGGTGGGCCGTCGTCACGACGGCCCACGATTGCCGTTCAGGAGATCCATCGGATGCGGACAATGCAAGCCCGTTCGCGGGCTTCAGGCGTTGCCATCGAACTCATCGATCATTGAGTCCCTGTCCATCGAGGATTTTCTGCATGCACTTCTCAACCCTCGACTCCCGCGTTTTGGATTGCTTGGGCTCGGAAAAATAAAGAAGGTAGGCCCTTTGCCTCCCTGGGGTCAATTCATCAAACGCAGCCCTCAAGGCAGAGACCTCATCCAATTTCCTTCGAAATTCCTCCGGGATCGCAAATTCTTCCGTCTTTTTGAAAGGCACCTTCAAACCGGCCTTCTCCACCTCGATAGCCTCATGGAGATAGGACTTCAAGATGGATTCCATCTCGACTATTTCCCGAACGCTCGTGAACCTCACCTGGCGCGCCGACTGCACATTCTCCGTTTGCGCGATCAGAATACTCTTGGCGTCCTTTAACAAAGCACCCTTAAAAAACAGCAGCGCACAGTACTCCTTGAACCCATGCATCAAAACTACGTTTCCATCCTGAAACGTGTAGCAAGGAACGCCCCACTTCAACTCTTCGGTCAATTGACAGTCAAGGACGATCTCTCTCAACGCCTCAAACTCTTCGCGCCATGCTTTTACATTGCCCAGATACGCGTCGACCTTAGGATTCATTCCTTGCCCCCTCCAAGACGATGACTCGAGATAGAAGTTTTCGACTAACCAGGGAGCAAGTCTAACGCCGATAACGCTATGTCGGCATGTGCTGACCAAGCAATTCACCTACTTCGGTACAGCCGGCGCTGCGGTCATTTTCGGCTCTGTCTTGGCCGTGTCGGCAGACTGATCACCAGCCGCCTCGAGCTCTTCGCCGTTTCCGCCATCAGGCGTATCCTCACCCTCATCTGCGGAAGGCTCCACCTCCGTGCCTTCGGCATTGGCCTGCTCCTTTGCTGCGGACGACCACCGAGATGGGTCCAGCGGCGCATTGAATTGAAACTGATTGGCGAGGTCTTCCCAAAACCGACGCCGCTCCTTGGCCGTGGAGGGCAGCGTATACCCAAGCGCCGTCGCGAGTGCGGGTAGATACAAGTCGAAGGCGCTCTTGACCACTTCCCCCCAAGCGATAGCCGTCGACACCGCAGCCAAATAGCAAAGCCGGCTCACGATAAACGCCATCGTGCAAACGCCAACAAACACCCAAAGCTGTCCACCGTAAAACCCACTCAGAAAGTCAGCGACGCACCGAGCAAATGCGATCACCCCCAGCAGAAACGAGACAAACACGAGACTCACGAAAAAGTCGACCGGTGCCCGTGCATCGGCCAACGTCTCCTGATAATTCTTGGGCACCACGGCGAGGAGTCTTGGCCAAGCATGAATGCTTTCGACACCGTACACGTTGCCCGCATACATCTCGAATGCGCGAAGTACGTTCCCGAAGCGGGTCGGCAGCACCAGTTCCCGCTGATCCGGGTACTCCAGTGCCAATTTTCGCCTAAGCCGCAGATAGCTGAATTCGAGTGCCGCGCGCGACTGCACCCCGTCGGCACGGGTCGTTCCCACGACCAAGACTTTGGACGCGCTCCCGGCGCTCGATATAGCCGCCGAGGCAACCCTCGCCGCCTGCCTCTGCTGTTTCCGACGCGCTAACTGCCGCTGACGAAGCCACGATTGCTTCAGTGGCCAAACGTAGCCTTCGAGCACGCGATACATCCAGTGATTGCCGGCCATCAGCAGCACCGCAAGCGTCCACACCGACAGCAGCATGACCGTCAGGTTCGAAAATGTCTTGTCTTCGGCGGCCTCCGTGAGCAGCGTTTTGAACGGCTCGATGTCGCGGTTCAACCATAGGAACACGACCGTGCCCACGAGTGCGGGCAGGAAAAAACCCAGCACAAAGGACTTGTCAGCCAGTTTGGAAAGACCGCTGAACATGTCGCTAGTCGTCGTCGGGATCCGGCGGGTCCGGTAGTCGCGTCGGCTTCTGCCCCGGTTCGCCAGGCAACATCAGCTGAATATTCTCGACCACCCCTACGAAACCCAGGCCTTCTGTCAGCTCTACGGCTTGGTCTTCATTGCTGAGGACGACGCCGGTTTTATGCTCCGTTAGCCACGAATAGAGGCTCTGAGCCAAAACCGGTGCCTCATACGCTTTTAATACAAGATACAAGCCCGCGTCACGGCCCAGCGGTCCGCTTAAAAACGACGACGATTCCAAGCCTACGATCGGGCTAAATACCTGGAATTGGTCGCGCAATGAATCAGCGAGATATACCAACTGGGTTTCGTCCTCGGACAAAACCTGCACCCTCATCAAAATCGACAGGTCCATAGCGCTTCCCCGCGACCGGGCTAGACGCGTTCTCGCGTCCCCAGTGACATACGTCGGAACATATGTTGAATTCTAGGCAGCGCTAAGCTGTTTCGCTATCTCTCGAACCGAACTCCTACGTCACTGGACACGCCCCACCGCCGAACGACCGTTTCACTCTTCGCTAGCCGTTATGCACTCCAATCAAACTCCGTAATTTCCGCATGCCCGAGGCTATCCCATTGGCGCAGGTCAGGGTCGCGCCACCATGTGCCCTTGCCATTGGCAAGCCCGATGTTGTCGCGAAAGGTAGCTGCACCATGCAACAGGCGCGTCGGTTCACCGGAGACACCGCGCAGCGGTTTAGCGACCGCCACACCAATTTTCCCAACCGTGATTCGCGTCTCATCTGGGCCACTCTGGATATCGAACGGCGCCTCCTGAGTCGGTAGCCATGTCTTGACCAGTTGCCCGACAACGCCATACACGCCCCCCAGCTGGCCCTTGAACAAAGGTTCGAGCACGGCCCGCTGCTCGGCCGACACCGAGGAATCGAAGTAGATGCGCCCGACGCCCAGACCACCCAGAAAGCCTTTAGGCCAATCAGCCACCCAAGCGAGCTTGGTGCTCCCGACGTCTACGCCATCGACATCTCCACTGCCTATATGAACCCACTGTCCACCCGAGCACCAGACTTGATCGCCTTCCATCTCGCCGAAGACGCAAGGGCAGCCAACCTTGCAGCTGCATGGCGCATAGTAGGTCCCCACAATATGCCAAGCCATAGCACGCCTCCTTGTGTTCGCTGGTTGTAAAACGCGACATGGCACGCGTTCGCGCGCCATGTCACACCCATCCTTGCCGGCTATAGGACACTCCCTAACCAGGGTGTCGCCAGCACCACGAGTCCGCCCCCGATGAGCGCCACACCTAGGGGCCACGCCACGCGGTGTCCGCCGGGCAAGGTCTTTTCGATGAAAATGAGGATCGCCGCCGTGGACATCCACGCCATATTCATTGCGCCGAGCGCGACCAATGCGACCATCAGGCCGGCGCAGCATCCGATGCAGTCGATCGCATGTAGCACACCGAGGCGCAAAGCGCCGCGCGCGCCCGGCCGCCAGTGCCGCAAAAGGAAGAACAGCGGGTTGCTACACCGCATGTGACAACTGCGCTTTAGCGTCGTGAACTGATAGACGCCTCCCGCGATCAACAGCAAGCCGGGGCCAATGCTCCCGCCCAGGCTCACGTGGCCGATGATTTGTTGATATGCGTACACCGGCAACCCAGTCGCAGTCCAAAGCACCACGTAGCCCATGATCAGCGCAACCATTCCCGACCACGCACCGGAACGGGCCGTGCGCTCGCGAGCAGTGATCCGATAGAGCAATATCAGAGGCAGGATGGCCGGGAGCATCATCGCTACCATCATCACGGCCCAGGCCAGCAGAAAGAAAGCGATGCGGCTGTCCATTTGCCCAGCCATGCCCATCTCATCCATCGCACGCCCCTGCTGGACGGTGTAGGTCCAACTCGCCGCAGTCACCAGCAGAAGCACCGCGCCAGGAAAAAGGTTCTCCCGCCTCGCCAAGGCGGCCCATCCAACGGTAATCAGCCTGTCGGATTTGTCCGAAGCGCGAGGGTGGGACATGACGTTCTCTTCGTGGCCGCTCGTGCAGCTATCGATGACCGGCGCAGGTCATGCAGGCGACGAGAAGGATTGGGCGCTTCCCGCAGCACTCAGGCATTGACCCAGTCGAACTCATTGAGCTGAGCGTAGGTATTCTGGTGATGCATGACGAGCGGCTCCGGCGTGGAGACGTCCATGCGTGCCACGTTACCCATCTCGGCCACCTTGTACTCGAAGCCGTTCGGCAGTTCGATGCGCGCGCGATGCTCCTCGCCCGTGACCGGGTTCTTGATCGGCTCGACGTCGAACTCGGCAATGCCGGGAACACGGAGTGCACCAGTACGACGCCCGCGATCAATCTCCAGCTCAATGGCGGCGAACACCGGGTCGAATGTATGCGGGCACACGGACGCGAAAATTTCAAAATACGTTCCGCCTTCCTTGCCGCTCTGGATCGCCGTCAAGGCTTCCCGCTGCGCGGGCGACGCTTTCTCGTCGATGACCCACTGCCTGGTGCCGTTCCCTTCGTGGATTGCGCCGGGCCAGCGCACGATCTGAACGAAGCGCAGACCATCGAGACGAATCGTGCCGTACTCGCCAGCACGGATTTCGTAGCCGATGACCGCTTCGCAGTGCCCCGCGGTAGGCAGCGCGTTGAACTGACATGGACAGCCCCACGCACAGTTGCAGCTCGCCACCTCTTCCCCTTCCATTCGCCAATGGGTCCTGGTCGAGCTTCCCATGATTCTTTCCTCCTTCGCGTGCGGACCGGAGCCAATCGTTGGACCAGCACGTCGGGAGGTGGACCGCAATGTAGACCTCTCGGCATGAGACCTACCCGCTCTGATGAGCCCGTCCAGATCCGTCCATGACGGCTATCGCGGAAGGAGTGTCATCAAGATTAGATGCCACACCATGCAAAATCCAGCCGCTTCGGTGGTGGCTCAGAAGCCGTATGCATCGACCTCTAGCCCCTGCAAATTGCGCGTTTTCTTTAAGTGTTTTACGTTGCGCAGCGCGTCTTGGAGCCATTCATCAACCGTCCGGTGCGATGGCTGCCGCGCCGGACATGAAGTGCCCCGGCGGCGCGCCTGTTCATCAAGGTGTCACGCTTCAGTTATTTCTGTCTTGACAGAAATAACTGAATTTCATAGAGTTCGTCCCATGGAACTTACACCGATCGCTGAGCGATTCATTCTTCATTGGGGCGAAATGGGTTCGCGCTGGGGCGTCAATCGCACCGTGGCCCAGATTCATGCCCTGCTCTATCTGCTCGGCCGCCCCGTCGCCGCTGACGAGATCGCCGACACGCTGGGTGTCGCGCGCTCGAATGTCAGCACGAGCCTGAAAGAACTCCAGGCATGGCGACTCGCGAAAGTGGTTCATGTCAGGGGTGACCGACGGGATCACTTCGAGACGTCGACGGACGTTTGGGAACTGTTCAAACTCATTGTGGAAGGACGACGCCAACGCGAAATCGATCCGACGCTCACGATGCTGCGGGACAGCCTGATGAATCCCGACATGGCCAGCGAGAGTCGTGAGACCGAACAGCGTATTCGCGACACCTTGCAATTTATCGAGACGTTGACGACCTGGTCTGATGAGATGCTGCGCCTCAAGCCCGACACGCTCATGAAGACGCTTGGCCTTGGCGCGAAGATCAGCCGGGTAGTCAGGCGCAAATCGCCCTAAGTCGGCAGGTGCGGACTTGATGGTCCGCTTTTTTTAACCCATATATTTCTGTCTATACAGAAATTACAGTAACTCAAGGATACGAGATGAGCATTGCTTTGCTGCTTGCATTCCGGTTTGCCAGCCCCGCTTTGGTAGGGCTGGTCGTGACGCGCTACCTGCGAGAAGTCACGATGCGGTTGTTGACCGACATATGCGGGACGACCGATCGCGCTGAATTCTGGGTCCGCGTTTCCGCCGTGCTGATGGTTATTGCTCCGCTTGCGCTCGTTCTCTTGGCCGCCCGGAGTCCGCTGACGTGTTTGGCGAACGACATCGTCTGTCAGGAACTCGTGCTGCGCCAAACACTCGTCAGCACCTTGATTGGCGCCATCGTCGCGGTTGGCTCGGTAGCCGGTGTAGTTAGCCGATACATTCCTCGCGAGCCAATCTCCAGGCGTGCTCAGGAGGCTGCCGCATGAACGTTCTTGTATGCGGAGCTCATGGCTTCATCGGAAGTGCGCTATGCACGTGGCTCGAACGTAGCGGACATCGTGTCGTGAAAGGTGTGCGGTGCGCAGAGAAGGCGGACGATATTGCGATCGACTACACAACGGACGTCGATCCCGAGCAATGGCGCGCGAGGCTCAAAGGCATTGATGCCGTGGTCAACGCGGTAGGCATACTGGTTGAGCGCGGTAATCAGACCTTCGACGCTGTCCATCGGCGTGGCCCGATTGCGCTTTTTGAAGCCTGCTCCCGTGTGGGAGTGAAGCGGGTGATCCAGATATCCGCACTCGGTGCACAGGAAGGTGACACGCCCTATTTCACGAGCAAGTGTGCGGCGGACGCGTATTTGCAGACGTTGCCAGTGAGCCATCATATTGTGAGGCCTGCTCTTGTGTATGGCCCGCGCGGAGCGTCAGCTACCTTTTTCCGGATGCTCGCAAGCGTGCCGGTCCACTTTCTCCCGGCAGGTGGTCATCAACTTTTGCGGCCGATCCATATCGACGATCTGGCCGAAGTGGTTGTCCGACTGTTGGATACAGCCGAGGCCGATTACCAATCGATCGAAGTTGTAGGTGCCGAGCAAGTCGAATACCGCGAGATGCTGGCCATCTATCGGAAATCGCTGGGGCTGACGTCCCCGTTGCGTGTCAGCATTCCGGCCATTGCGATCGATGCGGGTGCCGCGCTACTCAACCGCGTACCCGGTTCGATGCTCAATCGCGATACGTGGCGAATGCTGAAGGCCGGAAATACGAGCGACGTAGCGCAGACATCGGCAGTCCTCGGTCGGCTCCCTCGCGGTATCCAAGCGTTTATGAGGGAAAACGCAGCGTCGTTGCGCCGCGAAGCACTCGAAGCCTGGCGGCCGTGCATGTTGAGGAGCGCCTTGGCAGTCGTATGGATAGGGAGCGCCTTTGTTAGCGCATTTTTCCATCCCCGTTCAGAAAGCCTTGCGCTGCTAGCGAGGGTTCATCTGCATGGAGCAGCGGCCATCGTGGCGCTTTATCTTGCTGCGACGCTGGATTTCGCTTTCGGGTTAGCCACGATCTTTCGGCCGGGTCGGCGTCTTTGGATAGCACAAGGTTTGCTGATCACCATGTACTCGACGATCGTTGCGATCTTTATTCCAGAGGTGATCTCGGACCCGTTCGGCGCGATTCTCAAGAACTTGCCGATCCTCGCCATTCTGCTCGTTCTGTTTAGCGAGGAGGCGCGCCCATGAACGTCTATCTCGCGATCAAGGCACTGCACATCATTTCCTCGGTGTTGCTTGTCGGCACGGGCTTCGGAACGGCGTTTTACCTCTATTTCGCAAACCGCACACAATCAGTTCCCGTCATTGCCGCCGTATCTCGCCTCGTGGTGCGTGCCGACTGGTGGTTCACGACACCTGCGGTATTGTTTCAACCGGCGTCCGGCCTTTGGTTAGCGCATATCGCTGGATGGCCGTTGAATAGCAAATGGATCGTTGCGTCTGCCGCTCTGTACGTGCTTGCGGGCGTGTGTTGGCTGCCGGTTGTCTGGCTGCAGATTCGGTTGGCGAAAATGGCTCAGACCGCTCAGGCGTGCGGTGCTTCGACTCTGCCCGACCAGTATTGGAGATACGCCAAGGCGTGGGAACGACTGGGCTACCCTGCGTTTTTGGCTATGGTGTCGGTCTACTTCTTGATGGTGTGTAAGCCGACCTAGGTGCCCGAGGCAGACTTTTCGACTCGATCACAATCTAGCCACTTTCCTATCTACGCAGAAAAGATGGACACGTTCGAACTATATCGCTCGAAGTTCTACAAGTTGGTCCAGGCGACTAGCTATCGTTTGCCGGGTTACCTGATCCTCGAGGCCTTATCTCCCGTCACGCAGTTTGCCGATCTCCCGGTCGATGCTGATGCCGACCTGGTGGCATGTTTTCGTGTTGCAGAACAAGTGCTTGCGGCTCTATTGAACGCTGAGCGTGTGTACTTCTTGCGCTTCGGCGAGTCGACCCAAACGATACATTTCCATGTGGTACCACGCACAGCTGAGATTGCACAACGATACTGCCATCCCTCCGCGGTCACACCCGGACTCAACGGCGCTGAAATCGTGAGTTGGATATGGTCCAACCATGAAAGCCTGAAGTATTCGGATACCGATATCAGTGAGTTTGTCCGCGCAGCGCGGCAATACCTACAGACCACTGACCTAGAAGCTTGAACGGTCGCTCCCGCCAAAGCTGAAGATCAGCAGCGTGGACGCCTGTCACCCGCGTAGCGTCCACGCGCGCAGCTTCAGGATCTGCGCGGGAGCGGGTATCAGTCGGGTAACTCGATCGTTCCCTCGAGATACTGAACGGCATAACCAGAAACGCGAACCCGCTCCGCTTCAACTTCGCAATGCAGTACACCGCTGCGTCGGGAAGCCTGCAGCGCCAACAACGTCTTCTTGCCGAGCCGCGCTGCCCATAGCGGTGCAAGCGTCGCGTGAATCGAACCCGTCACCGGGTCTTCGTCACCGCCATTGGCCGGCCAGAAGTAACGTGAAACGAAATCGTGGTGCTCGCCGCGAGCGGTGACCACCACGTCGCGCGGCGCAAGCCGTGCGATCAGCGCAAGATCGGGCACGACGGCGCGCACATCCTGCTCACTGTCATATAGCGCGATGAAGGCCTGTTGGCTGACCAAGACTTCCCTGGGTCGGATCGAAAGGCCGTGTGCTAGCTCGTCGGATATCTCGCCGACCGGTTCAGCATTGCGCAGCGGGAAATCCATCTCGATCAGACCGTTCGGCCGACGGCAGACGCCGAACGAACCAACCTCTGGTGCATGGAACTCGATCAGTTCGCGTTCAGGAAAGAGTTTGAACAACACGAATGCGCTCGCGAGCGTTGCATGTCCGCAGAAAGCGATTTCTGTGATCGGCGAAAACCAGCGAATGTCGAAACCTCCGTTCGCATTGGGCGCGAAGAAAGCCGTTTCAGACAAGTTGTTCTCGGCGGCGATGGCCTGCATCAGAGACACCGGTAGCCACGCCTCGAGTGGAACCACCGCCGCGTAATTGCCCTTGAATACATCGCTTGTGAATGCATCTATTTGATAGATTGGCAGCTTCATGGCAAGGCCTTGTCCGCGACGAGTCGTCGTTTTCAGTTGAAACGACTATCCTATCGAGCCCTGGCCGCTACGAACATACACACTTTTTTGGGAAGCGAAACGAAAGTGACAGGCGGAGGGCCGTGATACATCCATTCGAGGGCAACACCTTCGATTCACTTGCGATTACGTGGGGATTGACTGACTCACCTGAGTCGAGCGAGCATCCCGTCACGAAGGAGAATTACCTTGCATTCCTTTCGCCGCTTAGCCTGTGCGTTACCTGTCGCTGTCGCGCTCACCGTTCCATCGATGCCAGCCTTCCCGGAAGATGCAGGGGGCGCGCATCCGGTCTTTTCCGACACTGGGCCGGATGCGTTCTCATACGGAAAAACATTAGGCTACCCGGTCGGCTTGCCAGCACGGCGCCAGCCCTACATGGTTGGGAACTACTCTCACTATGACAGTTTGCATCCGTCCCATCTTGTAGCGCGCGCCAATACGGCGTCGGTACTCGAGCGAGCAACCACAGAAATACGCGCCAGTTATCGATACGACAACCGGGATCTGACGATACAGGACTATCTGGCCCGCAATCCGACAACCGGCCTGCTGATCGCGAAGGGCAATTCAATCCTCTTCGAGCACTACCAATACGGACGTAACGACGAGCAACGTTTCATGTCCGAGTCGATGGCGAAGACGTTCGTTTCGATGTTGGTCGGTATCGCTGTTGAAGAGCACAAAATACGCTCGATCGACGACGCCGTTCAGACCTATGTGCCCGAGCTCCAACACACCGAGATCGGAACGGTGTCGATCCGCGCATTGCTACACATGGCCTCTGGGATTGCGTTCGAACAAAGCTACATCCATTCCGACGACAACGCGCAGCTCCATGATTTGCTGCTTTCCCCCACCGGCCCCGGACCAATCGCTACGGTAAAGCGCTTTAATAAACGACTCGCGGAACCGGATACCGTGTTCAGCTATGCGAGCCTCGATACCGAAACGCTGGGCCTTGTTTTGACCCATGCGACCGGGATGAGTCTTTCCGAGTATTTGCAGACTCGCATCTGGCAACCGATGGGAGCCGAAGCCGATGCGCGCTGGATCATCGACGACACGGGTCAAGAAATCGCATCCTGCTGCTTCAATGCCACGTTGAGAGACTATGCGCGCTTTGGATTACTACTAGCGCATGACGGTGCCTTCAACGGTCGCCAGATCATCCCGAAGCAGTGGGTCCAGGATGCCACCCAACCTGCAAGTCCCGGTTCCTTTCTTGCGATGGGCAAAGGAGAGCACCCCGGCGGGTACGGGTATCAGGTCTGGCTGCTGCCCGGATCGCGCAGAATGTTTGCGCTAGAAGGCGTCTATGGGCAACGCATCTTCGTCGATCCTGAGTCCGGGCTCGTGCTGGTGCACACTGCCGTCCGCACGAAGGCTATCGGTTCACCGGGGGAAGCAGAACTTCGCGCGCTTTGGCGAGTCTTGGTTAAGCAGTACGGTAGCGACTCCGCTGCGAATGGCTTGCCGATTAGCTAGATGAAGCACGTGGTGAGCAGGTCGATAGTCCGTGCGGCTTTCATGACGAAGCCATATAACTTCACAAAGGAGCGTTCTGTATGACATACGCAATCAGAAGCGTCGCGCAACTGGAGGAAATATACGGAAAGCCAAGCGATCGATCGCTGGGGAAGGAGATCGATTTCCTGAACGAAGACTATCAAGCCTTTGTGAAGGCTTCGCCTCTAGTCGTGCTGGCGTCGGTGGGCGCCGGTGGCACCGATTGCTCTCCTCGAGGCGATCTCGCCGGCTTCGTTGAAATTATCGATGAGCGAACCGTGGCCATCCCTGATCGTCCCGGCAACAACAGGCTCGATAACTTACGGAACATCGTTTCGGACCCTCGAGTATCGCTGTTGTTTTTGGTTCCAGGCGTGGATGAAACTCTTCGTGTCAATGGGCGCGCTGAAATCACAGTCGACCCTAAACTTCTCGCCCCATTCGAGATGACAGGCAAACTACCGCGCACGGTCATCGTCGTCAGGATCGATGCGGTGTACTTTCACTGCTCGAAGGCACTTGTCCGCTCCAGCCTTTGGGATCCGGCAAAACACATCGAACGCAGCAGCCTGCCTAGCCCCGGTGCCATGCTCAAACGTCTGGTGGGCAATGCATTTGATGCGGTGACATACGACCGCGAATTGCCAGAGCGCGTTAACGCAAGTTTGTATTGACCGGGCTGACCAAGACTTCGCCGGGCCGGATGAAGAGTGACCGGCGAGAACCAGCAGACGTTGAAATCCTCACTTCGCATTGAGCGCGAGAAAGACCGTTTCGGACAGGTCTTTCTCGATAGCGGTCGTCCGCATCAGGGCCACCCGCAGCCACACCTCAAGCGAAGCGCATGATTCGTAAGTCACTGCCTTTTATCGTCCATTTCTTCGCGAAGCCCTCGCCCGCTTTTCGCGCAGCCGATACGCTGCTCGAAATCATGACTCACGCTGGTCGATTCGCTATCGCATGCATTTCAGATACGCGAATCAATGCTGCTCAACCGCTGCTTTGCATATTCACCTTAAATCACTTTGGAGAATGCCATGTTGAGATTCATGCGGGTAAAGAAGTTGAAGTTCTCATTGATGTGCGCGACGACCTACGCTTTGCTGTGCGCATCAGGCAATGTTTCGGCTCACATCACGAAAGCGAATGCGGATGCCCGCCCAAGCGGCTCCGCTATCGAAATCTGCAACTCGCCTTGGTCGGCCACTCATATCTACACGAACGGCAACGTCGTGAGCGTCGATGGCAGAAACTACACCGCCGCCTACTGGACCCAGGGCAACGCCCCATCGACGAGCAGCGGCGAAGCCAACAGCGGTCAGCCATGGATTTCCGGTGCGGCTTGCAAGCCTGCCTCCCTCACCGCGCAGACGCGGGACCACGATAGCAACTTCTCCCCCGCTACGTTGAAGTTCCTGACAAGCCATACCGGGCTCGACGGCGAACAGTGGGACAACATCATGAAGCTGATCAATAAACCCGAGCAGGACTCGCTCGATTGGACCAAGTACTACGGCTACTGCGAAAACATTCACGACGATCGCGGCTATACGATCGGCATCTTCGGTGCGACCACCGGCGGCCCCAACGACGACGGTCCCGACGGGCCAGCGCTGTTCAAGGAATACGATGCGGTCAGCGGCGCGAGCAATCCGTCCGTCGAGGGCGGACTGTCGCGCATTGGCGTGCATGGCCGCATGTCCGGCTCCATCCTGAAGATCAGCGACAGCGCGAAAGTATTCTGCGGAAAGATCAACGGGTTGCAGAGCGATGCCTCGTGGCGCGAAGCCATGTGGCGCACCTTCTACGACGTCTATATCTCGTACAGCGTCCAGCAGGCGCAGCAAAGGGGCTTCGATAGCGCGTTGACCATCGGCTCGTTCGTCGACACGGCCCTGAACCAGGGCGCCACCGGCGACTCAGGCTCGCTCGAGGGACTGCTCTCGCGCTCCGGCGACAGCTCGGATGAAAAAACCTTTATGACCACCTTCTACGCACAACGCACCAAGATCGTCGACACACACGACTACAACCAGCCGCCCAATGGCAAGCATCGCGTGAAGGAATGGAGCACGTTGATGAACGAAGGCATCACCGATCTGAAGAATTGCGACGCCGAAATCGTCAAGGTCACCGACTGGACCATGCATTAAGGCGTTATCCGCTCTCTCCTCTGCGCTCGCCGGTCCATCCCGGCGAGTGCCCTCTACACGTGCAATCCGGCGTCGCAGCACACGAAAAAGCGAAAAATTTCGCAATCCCAACTTCCTGAGCGCGTGTGTATTTGCCACATACGTCGAGATCGACTTCCGGACATCCGCGTCGCGCATCAGGAACTCACACCCCACTCATACTGTCTGCTGCATAACAGCGCGTACCCACCACGCAACAGCACGCGCTGCCCGTATCCGCTTCGTACGCCGAAGCCTTGCCTTACAGGAGAATGCATGCAACGCCGCCAATTCATCGCAATGACCAGTGCTGTGCTCGCATCCGGCGGCTTATCGCTTGCCGGCTGCACGACCACACCGCCTGCGTCGAGCTCGACACCCGAGGGCAGTGCTGGGCGGCGCCAGTCGCTCGATGCAGATGTCAATGCCACGCTCACGCGTCTATTCTCGACCGTGAAGGGCTCGCGCGAAATGGTAGACGGCGCGCGCGGCGTGCTGGTCTTCCCGTCCGTGATCGAGGCTGGCTTCTGGTTCGGTGCCCAATATGGACAGGGTGCGCTGCGCGTCGGCGGACAAACGAACGGCTACTACAGCGTGACGGCCGCTTCGTTCGGTCTGCAGATCGGCGCGCAGTCGAAGGCCGTCGTCATGCTGTTCATGACGCAGCCCGCCCTCGATGACTTCATACAGAGCCAGGGCTGGGCCGCCGGGGTCAACGCAACCGTCGCCGTGCTGCGCATCGGTGCAAATGGCAACGTCGATACGTCGACGGCCACGAGCCCCGTCGAGGCATTCGTGCTGACCAACGCAGGGCTGATGGCAGGCGTGTCGCTGGAAGGGACGAAGATTTCGCGCCTCGTGTTGTAATCTGCAAGCTACCCAGGAAAGGACATGAGCACGACGATCGTAGGCCCCGATGGAAAACTGCGCTGTAGCTGGTGTACGGCGGCACCCGACTATCTCCGCTACCATGACGTCGAATGGGGCTTTCCGGTCAGTGACGATCATCGCCTGTTCGAAAAGCTGTGCCTCGAGGGTTTTCAATCGGGGCTCAGCTGGCGCACGATTCTCACCAAGCGTGAGAACTTTCGCGTGGCCTTTCACGATTTCGACTTCGACCGGATCGCGCGCTTTACCGAGCGCGATGTCGAGCGTCTGCTGCAGGATGCCGGCATCGTTCGCCACCGAGGGAAAATCGAAGCCGTGATCAACAACGCGTTGCGCGCGCAGGAACTGGTCAAGCAGGAAGGCTCGTTAGCCGCCTTCCTCTGGCGCTACGAGCCGGTCAACAGACCCGCTGCTACGCCCCCGCATGAGGTAGCGACACCGGAAGTGTCGATCGCGTTGTCGAAGGACCTCAAGAAGCTCGGATGGAAGTTCGTCGGACCGACCACGGTCTACGCGTTCATGCAGGCGATGGGCCTCGTCAACGACCATATGCATGACTGCGTGATTCGCGCCAAAGTCGAACGCGCGCGCAAAGCCTTCAAGCGACCGGGACAGTAACGGACGTCCCACCACCTGTGAGCCGCTCAGCTCACACCGCCCCAGCGATATGGTCACGCAACCATCGATGTGCCGGATCGCGATGCACGCGCTCGTGCCAGAGCATCGACATCTCGTAGCCTGGCACTTCGACTGGCGGCTCCACGACCCGCAACGCGCCGACGTTGTGCGCCAAGCGCGAAGGCAGCATCGCCACGAGGTCCGTGCTCGCGACCGCCGACATGACAAACAGAAAATGCGGCACGGACAGTACAACGTTGCGCGTGAGTCCTGCTCGTGCGAGCACATCGTCCGTCACACCGTAAAATCCGCCGCCGTCGGGCGAGACGATCACGTGGTCGAGACTGCAGAACTGCGCGAGCGTAGGCCGTCTCTTCAAGCGAGGATGCCCGGCTCGGCCGACGAGTATGTAGCGCTCCGTAAAGAGCGCACGCCGGCGCAGCCCTGGCGGCGCTCCCTCGGTCGTGTGAAACGCCAGATCGATCTCGCCCTGTTCGGCCTGCTTCTCGATGCGTGACGGAATGATCCCCAGCACGGCCAGCCTGGTACCCGGAGCGACGGCGCGCAGACCGCTCAACGCGGGCAGCACGATCGTCGATTCGCTGTAGTCGGATGCCGCCACGCGCCAAGCGTGCGTAGCCTTGGCCGGATCGAACGGGCTCACCGGCGCGACGGCCTGCGCCAACCCTTCCAGCGCGTGCCGCAACGGTTCGCGCAGCGCTTCGGCGCGCGCCGTCGGACGCATGCCGCGCGGCCCGGGCAACAGCAATGGATCGCCGAGGACATCCCGAAGCTTGGCCAGTTGCACGCTTACCGTAGGTTGAGAAAGATGCAAGCGCTCCGCGGCCCGCGTCACGTTGTGTTCTGCGAGCAACGCATCGAGCGTCACGAGGAGGTTGAGATCGAGCCGCCTCAAATTATCCATTGCAATACCTGGAATATCAGAAATTCATTTCTAATATACCTGACAAGGGCCTAGCCTATTCTCGTCTCTCAAACCAATCGGGCCCCTCCCATGAACATTCTTCTCGTCTACGCGCACCCGGAACCCAAGTCGTTGAACGGTGCACTCAAGGACTTCGCTGTCCAACGCTTGAAAGACGCAGGACACACCGTCCAGGTATCGGACTTGTACGCCATGAACTGGAAGGCGGCGCTCGACCCCAGCGACAGCACGGATCGCCACGCCGATGCGCGCTTCAATCCGTCGCTCGAATCGAAGCATGCGTTCGAGCGCGGCACACAGAGCCCGGACATCGCGCGCGAGCAGGACAAGCTGCGATGGGCCGATGCGGTCATCCTTCAGTTTCCTTTGTGGTGGTTCTCGATGCCCGCGATCCTCAAGGGCTGGGTGGAGCGGGTCTACGCCTATGGATTCGCCTACGGCGTGGGCGAGCATTCAGATAGGCATTGGGGCGACCGCTATGGGGAAGGCTCGATGGCCGGCAAGCGAGCCATGCTGGTCGTGACGACCGGTGGATGGGAGTCGCATTACAGCCCGCGCGGCATCAACGGGCCGATCAACGATATTCTGTTCCCGATCCAGCACGGCATGCTGTACTACCCTGGCTTCGAGGTATTGCCGCCGTTCGTGGTCCACCGCACGGGCCGCATGGACGAGGCCCGCTTCTCGAGCACTTGCGAAGCACTCGGCCAACGCCTGGACGATCTCTGGAACACGGCGCCGATCCCGTTCCGCCGGCAGAATACCGGCGACTATACGATTCCCGAACTGACGTTACGCGACGAGATCGCCCCCGGCCGGTACGGATATGCGGCGCATGTGGAGTAGCAGCCGAGGTGTGCCGCCTAACGCTTCTCACCCCGCGGCGGCGTCGGAAAATACACCCCGGCCCGCTGCGCGGCAGCCGTGATATGCGCTTCGATGCTGCGCCCCGCCGCCTCGCAGTCGCGCGCCTTCAACGCATCGAGAATCGCGCGATGCTCCTGATAGGTCAGTTGCAACAGGTCGCGGCGATAGAACGGCAAGCGCTGGCTCTCCTTCATGATCTCGCTGCTGCTGCGCAGAATCGCCTCGATCGCGCCATTACCGGCCACGCCGATGATGCGCATGTGAAAGGCAAAATCGAGTTGCGACGCCGTATCGAGGTCGCCTTCGGCCAACGCTTGTCGTAGCGCCGCCATGTTCTCTTCGAGCGCATCGATCACGTCGTCGGTCATCGCCAGCGCCGCCATACGCGCTGCAAAACCCTCGAGCGCGTAGCGCACCTGGTAGGTATCGGGCAACGACGATTGCTCGGCAAACCGCCACGCCTGCCCGTTGACGGCCTGCGCGCTCTGTACGTATACGCCCTTGCCAGCGCGAATCGTCAGCATGCCGAGCGCTTCGAGCGTCGATAACGCCTCGCGCAGCGCCGCGCGGCTGATATCAAGCTCCTCCGACAGTTGCCGCTGAGCCGGCAGCGCACTGCCCACCGGATAGTCGCCCCGTTCGATGCGCTCACGGATCGTCTCGGTAGCCGCTTCCGTCACCGTCTGCGTGTTGCTTCTCATCGTCGGTCACCCATCCACTGGTCGGACCAAAATTGTAGCGCCGCCCTGCCCGGTCACGCTGACGCCTACCCGCCTGCTCCCTGAAAGTAAAGGTAAACCACTACCCAAACCTTTCTTGACGATGTCATATCGGCTTTCTAATCTTTGTCATAAGTCTCGTGGTCTTACCAGTTAGACCAGACGATTACCGCCAACGCCATTGGAGGAAGCCGTGTTCAGATTCATGAATTCGCTGTTCGGCCGTGTGATGGTTGCGCTTGTGGCCGGGATCCTGATCGGTGCGCTATTCCCGCACTTTGGTCAGTCGCTGCGGCCGCTCGGGGACGGCTTTCTCAAGCTGATCAAGATGGTGATCGCGCCGATCGTCTTCTGTGTCGTCGTCAGCGGCATGGCCAGCGCCGGCAACCTCAAGAAAGTCGGGCGCGTGGGCGGCAAGGCCGTGATGTACTTCGAGGTGATGACCTCGATCGCGCTGTTGATCGGCGCCGTGCTCGCCGCCGTCCTGAAGCCCGGTGCCGGCATGAACGTCGACGTTCATACGCTCGATGCCACGGCGTTGGCGACCTACTCCGAGCACGCCAAGAGCCTGAAGGATGTGGCCGGCTTCCTGCTCAAGATCATCCCCGACACGGCTTTCGACGCCTTCGTGAAAGGCGACATCCTGCAAGTGCTCGTCTTCGCGGTCCTGTTCGGCTCGGCCCTATCGTTGCTCGGTGACAAGGCCAGGCGCGTGAACTCGCTGATCGACGAGCTCGCACAGGTGTTCTTCCGCGTGATGGGCTTCATCATCAAGCTCGCACCGCTCGGCGTGCTCGGCGCCATTGCCTTCACGACGGGTACCTATGGCGTGGCTTCGCTCAAGCAACTGAGCCTGCTCGTGCTGATCTTCTATGTGAGCTGCGCGCTGTTCGTGGTCGTCGTGCTCGGCGTCGTCATGCGCCTTGCCGGCTTCAACCTCTTCAAGCTCGTCCGCTATCTGCGCGAGGAACTCGTGATCGTGCTCGGCACGGCGTCGTCCGATGCCGTGCTGCCGCAGATCATGCGCAAGCTCGAATGGATGGGCATCAAGGATTCGACGGTCGGTCTCGTGATCCCGACGGGCTACTCGTTCAACCTCGACGGCTTCTCGATCTACCTCACGCTCGCCGTGCTGTTCATCGCGCAAGCCACCAACACGCCGCTGTCGCTGCACGATCTCGTCGTGGTGCTGCTCGTCTCGCTCGTGACGTCCAAGGGCGCCCACGGCATCCCGGGCTCGGCGATCGTGATTCTGGCCGCGACGCTGTCGGCCATCCCCGCGATTCCGGTACTCGGGCTCGTGCTGATCCTTCCGGTCGACTGGTTCGTCGGCATCGCACGTGCGATCACGAACCTGATCGGTAACTGCGTCGCGACGGTGGTCATCGCCGCCTGGGAGCGAGACATCGATTACGCGCGTGCGCGTCGTGTGCTGAACCAGGATCCCGAGCTGCGCTACGTGCCCGAAGTCGCCGTACCGCATATCGACGTGCCGGCTCACGGTGCGCCCGCTGTTTGACGTCGAGGCGGCCGGCGCCGCCTCATCACGAGCAACCCTTCGCATTCCGAATCATCGATCATGGCCATCCCGACTCTCGATCCCAATGCCCCCGCCTTCACCCGTCGTTGCCTGAACCTCGCCGATGCGCGTCTCGGTGCAAAGGCCGTTGCCGCCAGTGACGAGTTTTTCGCTCCGAAGGAGCGCATGCTCGAGCCGCAGCCGGCCGTCTTCATCCCTGGCAAATACGACGACCACGGCAAGTGGATGGACGGCTGGGAAACTCGCCGCAAGCGCACGACGGGCCAGGACTGGTGCATCGTGAAGCTGGCCCGCCGCGGCACGATCGAAGGCGTCGACATCGACACGAGCCACTTCACGGGCAACTACCCGCCGGCCGCGTCGATCGAAGCATGCAACGCCGATGGCGAACTGCCGCCCGACGATGCGCAGTGGCAAATGCTCGTGCCGCCCACCGCGTTGCAGGGGAATCAGCATCACTACATCGCCGTCGACGATCGGCGTGCGTTTTCGCATATCCGCATCACGTTGTTTCCTGACGGCGGCGTGGCACGGTTGCGCGTCTACGGCAGGCCTTCGCTCGACGCGTCGAATACGGCGACGGCCAGCAACCAGCTCGTCGACTTCGCCGCGGCGATCAACGGCGCCTATGTCGTCGCTGCGAACAACCAGCACTTCGGCCTCGCATCGAACCTGCTGATGCCAGGCCGCGGTGCGAACATGGGCGACGGCTGGGAAACACGCCGTCGCCGCGAGCCCGGCAACGATTGGTCGATCATCGCACTCGCGCAACCCGGCGTCATCCGCAAGGTTGAAGTCGATACGGCGTTCTTCAAAGGCAACTATCCCGATCGCTGCTCGTTACAAGCGGCGCGCGTCGTCGGCGGCACGGACGAATCGCTGATCACGCAATCGATGTTCTGGCCCGTGCTGCTGCCCGAGCTGCCGCTACGGATGGATAACCAGCACTTCTATGACAAGGAGCTCGCCTCGCTCGGCGTCGTCACACACGTACGATTCAACATCTACCCCGACGGCGGCGTCTCGCGCTTGCGTCTGTGGGGCGAACCCGCGTAACGAGGCAATCGTGAGCAACGTCCTCCAGGTTCGACCACTCACTCGCGATGCGTTCGCGCCGTTCGGCGACGTCATCACGCTCGACGGCGCACGCCACTTCCCGATCAATGGCGGCACGACCGAGCGCTTCCACGATCTGGCCAGGATCGACGTGGACGCTGAAGGCGGACGCCCGCTCGTCAACGTGTTCCGCGGCCAGCCACGCGCGTTGCCGTTCGACGTGTCGATGATGGAACGCCACCCGCTCGGCAGCCAGGCGTTCATTCCGCTTGGCGACGTTCGCTATCTGGTCGTCGTCGCGCCCGCGGGGCCGTTCGACGAACGGCGCATGCAAGCATTCAGCGTGCAAGGATTCGTCGGCGTCAACTATGCGCGTGGCGTTTGGCATCACCCGTTGATCTCGCTCGATCGCACGAGCGACTTCATCGTCATCGATCGCGGCGGCAGCCAGCCCAATTGTGACGAGATCGAGCTGGCTACGCCTTATCGACTGGCGTTCGACGAAGTGGTGACGACCTGACTGTGCGTCAGTCGCCACTGCGCTGCAACGATCGAAAGACCAGATAGCCCGCAACGATCGCGATCAGTGCCAACGCAAGGGCGAACGCCGTCGCACCCGTGGCGAAGCCGAAGAAGTCGATCACGTAGCCGGTCATGACGGGCAACAGCCCTGCCGGTACATAGCCGCCCATGTTCATGATCGCGTTTGCTTCGGCCCGGCGTGTGTCGGGCACATGCAGGCCGATCAACGTGAGCCCGCCCAGTTGCCCCAGCCCTTGGCCAGCACCCGCGAATAGCGCGGCAATCACCAGCAGCACCGCCGACGAGGCATGCACGGCCGCACACAAGGCCATCATCGAGAGCACCGTCGCCGTCGTGCCGGCGACGAACAGCGTGCGTATCGACCAACGCCGGACGGCGAACTGAACGCCTGTCGCCGTCAGAAACATCGCGCACGCCATGCCGCCCGCCAACATCGGGCTGCGCACTTCGAGCAAACGGGCCAACAGCGACGGCCCCAGCGCCAGCACGAACGACGTTGCCGTGATCCCAGGCCCGAACACGCCGATGCCGGCCGCTACATGGCGCCGATTCTGCGCCGGCACCGAAGGCAGATGCAGACGCGCAGCGGCACTCCGCTGTGTGCTTGCCGCCCTGCTGAGTGGCAACCGCCACGCGATCACGAAAGCGCTCAGCAAGATCAGCCACTCGATGCCGAATACCGGCACGATGGGATGGGGGAGCCATTGTGCCGCGCTGCCGGCCAACAAAGGCCCGAGTCCCGCGCCGAGCACCATCGCCACCGACGCGAGCAACGCCGCTTGTCGACGGCGTTCGACTCCGCCCAGGTCGCCTACCGACGCCATGCCTGCCGACACGATCACGCCCACTGCGACACCGGTCAGCAACCGGGCAATGGCAAGCATGGCAATCGACGATGCGCTGGCGAATAACGCGCAGGCGATAAGGGCGGCGAGGATGCCAGGCAACAGCACAGGCTTGCGGCCATAGCGGTCCGACAGTTGGCCCGCTATTAGCAGCGTACCCAGCAGCCCCGCGATGTACAGCGCGAAGATGACCGTCAGCGTGCCCGACGAGAACCCGAGCGCACGCTGCCACACCATGTATAGCGGCGTGGGCGAATTCGACAACATGAAGACGGCGGTAACCGTCCACGCCGCTCGCCACATGTCGGGCGAGATGCGCGCTGGCGCCTGGACGGATGACGCTACGGATGGCATTGCGGCGACTTCGGACATCGACCTCTCCTTGTACGAGTTTTTTCGTACTTTACACTAGTTCGAAAAAACTCGTACATGCTGCTATAGTCTCGGGCATGAAACGACAAAGCCACTCCAATCAGGCGGCCGACCTCAAGCCCGCCGACCTTCCCGAGCCGCTGGCTGAGCCGGCCGTTGCGGACCTGCGGCTGGAGGAAATCTTCGCGGCGCTGGCTGATCCGCTGCGTCTGACGATCGTGCGCATGCTGATGCTCGAATCGGAGGCATACGACCATCCCTGCAGCTGGTTCGGCTTCGATCGCCCCAAGTCGTCGCTGACGCATCACTTCAAGGCGCTGCGCGAAGCCGGTGTGCTTCGTCAGCGGCAATACGGGCTCGAACGGCGCAGCCGAGTGCGCACCGAAGACCTCAACGAGCGCTTTCCGGGTCTGCTCGACCTGGTGGTGCAATGGGAAGCGCCCAACGAGGCGTGACGAAGGCCGTCCGATGAAGGCCCAAGTCGAGGTGTCACGACGCCTTTGCACGGGCTGAGTAGAATGTCCGCCATGGACAAGTGCCGTTACTGCGGAAAGATGCGTGACGAATGGGAATGCCACGGGCAGGAGTGCCGTACGGCCATTGCCAAGGCCCTGCGCCGGCACCGTTCGGGATTGCCGATGGTGGCGAACGTCATCCGCAACGAGATCCCCGCCGGTGCCAGCACCGGCGAGGTGATCGCCGTTCTGTCGCGTCAACGCCGGCGTGCGCGTCGTGCCAACGAAGAGCGACGCGAGCGCAAGGCGGTGGACGGATATGGAGAGGATTGAAGGCGACGTGCACTAGTGCGCGCTGGTCAACAAACAACGCATGGACGAGCTTCTATGCTTCAAGGGCCCCTTTGGGCCGCCCATGAAGGAGACGAAGACATGCGCATGCTTGTGAACATACGAATTCCCCACGAGCCGTTCAACGCATTTGTGCGTGACGGCACGATCGGCGCAGTGCTGACGCAAATCCTCGAAGACACGAAACCGGAGGCCGCGTACTTCACGGAGCAGAGCGGCTGGCGCGGTGCTGTCCTCATCGTGGACCTCGACGATCCATCACGCGTGCCCGCTTTGGCTGAGCCGTGGTTCCTGAAGTTCAACGCCGACTGCGAATTTCGCATCGTGATGCTCGCTGACGACCTCAAGAAAGCAGGACTCGAAGCGCTCGGCGCGAAATGGAAATAGTGCTGGGCCGCGTGGGCTTGTGCGCCACGCGGCTTTCCCGCGATGCTGAAAACTGGTGCGGTTAAATCATCAATATGTTGCCGGAGAAAACATTCGACAGCCATTGCCTATACTGACGATGCAAATTTTATAGATTCGCCGTCACGAAGGAGCCCTTACGCTTGACCCAATACCCCATTACAAAAAGCGTTTGCCTCACCAGATGGATCGCGGTGACCTTGGCGTTTACGGCATTCGCGAGTGCCGCGCCAGCTGCAACGCCGAATACGGCATCCGACATTCCAGGCGCGACGTTGACTGCACTGGCCAACCTGCCTCGTTCGCCGGAAAGCGGTTCACCCGACGAGTACTGCAAGGGATCCTCCCCCGTGTCGGCGGCCGCCAAGTTGGTTGCTGGCCGCGGTTGGATCGTGACCTCGGAGGCGCAGCTCGGGCAGTACCAGGTCGTTACGTTCGCAAGTGGATTTGAGCCCGGCACCAGCGGCATGTGCTTCACGCGCAATGGTCGTCTCGCTGTGTTCGGTAGGGCCGGCTTGATCGCGCTCGCTTATACAGGTCGGGCCGCCGAACTGCAGCTAGGCAACGTCGAGCTGCTCGAAAGCGGTGCACTGATGATCTCGGCTGGGGATGGAGTAGGCGCGCCGATCGGTGAACTGCATGAGGTGAATGGTGGGTTTCGATTGACCCGCGTGGCGGCCGAGCGCACGTTCTGCAATGGTCGTGCGGTCGTCCCCAACGTCTACGGCAAATCGATCAAGGACGCACGCAAGATCCTGATCGCTCGGGGATGGAAACCGAAGCGTCCCGCAGAGGCATGGGGCGAATTCGATGGGGCAGCCGATTTGGCGAAGCACGGCATCGTCGAAGCGGAAACGTGTTCCGGTACCGGGCTGGGCGATTGCTGGTTCAATTACAACGGCCCGAGCGGAATCCTGAGAGTGACGACGATAGGAGAAGATCGGGAACGCGGAAACGATGACACCATCGTCGGCTACGACGTGAAGTGCCGTGCGAAATGAGCCGGTGTTCAGCAAACGCATTCTTCACGTGAATCGGTGGCAGGCGCATGGCGCCGTCCGCCAAGCACGCGCGACGGCGAAGGAATAAAAAGCGCGCAGGTCCGTTTACGCGAAGCGATCACCCACGTTGCAAGAGATGCGGGTGCAGCGCGACGCCCGTTGACTGTGTCGATCGACCAGCGGGCTGTTCTTTCGCGAAACGGAGTGACCAATCATGAAAACCTCGCGTCATGTGTCTTCTCTCGACCCGCCTCCCCTAGTCGCCTCGCTGACGAAATCCAAACGGGCCTTTCATGCGGCCGCCCGTGGCTTGCGCCATGCGGCATGCGCAGTCGGTCTGCTTGCGCTGTCGTTGGGTTCCACATGGGCGGGCGCTGGGACGATTCTTCCACCCTCGTCCACGGTTGCCTCGACGGTCCCCACCAACGGCGACCTCAATCCGTACGGCATCGCCTTCGTGCCTAGCGGCGTGCCAGCGTGGAGCACGCTGAAGCCCGGGGACGTGGTGGTGTCCAACTTCAACGCCAGTTCGAACGTGCAGGGCACCGGGACGACCATCGTCAAGCTCGTCACCGATGGCAGCCCCATCACCTTTTTCCAGGCTAGTCCCGGACACGGACTCACGACCGCACTGACCGTGCTCAAGAGCGGCTTTGTGCTGGCCGGCAATGTCCCGACCACGACCAACCAACAAAACGTCACGGTCGTCGCGCCCCCCGGCTCTTTGCTCGTGATCAACCCGCAAGGTGGACTCGTCACTGAATTGCAGGATTCCACTCTGCTGGATGGCCCCTGGGATATGACGGTGCTCATCGATAACGGGTCGCACGTCACGGCATTCGTGTCGAACGTGTTGAACGGCACCGTGGCGAGGATCGACCTCAGCATCGGAAGCGGCGGCGCGACACTATTGCCGAGCTCGCACATCATCGCGTCCGGCTACACGTTCCGAACCGATCCCGCGGCGCTCGTCGTCGGCCCAACGGGACTCGCCTACGATGCGCAGCATGATGTGCTCTACGTCGCTTCGACCGGTGACAATGCGGTGTTTGCGATTTACGGCGCCGCTTCGCTAACTCACGACGGAGGCAAGGGAAGGCTGATCTATCAGGACAACGCACACCTTCGTGGACCGCTCGCGTTAGCGCTCGCACCGAATGGACATCTCGTCACGGCAAACGGCGACGCGGTCAACCCCAACCCGCAGCAAGCGAGCGAGATTGTCGAATTCACGCCTGACGGACGCTTCATCGCTCAGATGCAGGTCGATCCCGCGACGGGCGCTGCATTCGGCCTCGCATTCGGACTCAGCAGTAGTGGGCAGGTGCAGTTCGCCGCGGTCAATGACAACACGAATACGGCAACTGTGTGGACGTTGCGCCCGCTTAGCACCGGCGACGATAACAGCCAATGAAGAAAACTGACGTTTCGTGAGGATGATGGCGCCCAGGTGCGGAGTTGCAACACTCGCTTCGCACAGTCGGCGCCATCCCTTTGGAAAGCCTAGCGGATCGCCGCCACTCACCGTCTTTTTTTGATTCGTTATACTGACTGTTTTAGCCGATCAGGGCTCGACAGTCAGCGCTGTATGCATGCCCATCGAACGGTGGATGCCATATGGGCTAAACGTGCGGTACGAGCGGCTTATTCCCCACTGATGGTTTCGCCGCTCTTGCTCCGCTATGCACGAAAGGTCTTGCCGAGGTATGCACCCAGCGTGTAGTAATGCCTGAACACGTAATACAACGGCCGCCAGCGGTCTAGCTCGACTCGCCCAGCCGACGTCAGAAGGTCGGCATGCACGTGAACACGCGTAGCCTTGCACTCTGCGGCGACCATCTCGTCTTCGTCGCTGCCAATGGCGTGCATGCGAGTCAACCGCGCTTCGATCTGAATCGGGCACTCGGCCACTCGCGAAGCGATTACAGATTCGCTTGCCTTTGCAGTCAGACCCGCGCGTTGAAATTTGTTGTGTTCGAAGCGGTAACCCATCCGCTTCTTGTCGTCAGGTACGATCTCGGCACCCGTCGTTGCCGCGATGCTTTCGACGTTCGCCCATAGCGATGCATCCGGCAGATTCAGCACGATCTCGGGACATCGGCTCAGGTTGCCAAAGCATTGCCCTGTGGTTGAGAGCCCGAGTACGAGCGTATCCGACAGCGCCCAGTAGGAGGAGATCGGGCTCAAGTTGGTGGTGCCGTCCGGATTGACGCTGGAGACGAGTGCGACAGGCGTTCCGAAGTACAGCACAGGCAAGTTGGCGACCCTTGTTTTCATTGTTGTCTCGTGAGCTTCAACGTCACGAATTTTATGGGTCGCGCACGGTGCGATATTTAAGGCCGTTGTGAAATGTCATCGCCCATAGGGCGAGCGCGATAGCCGCGGACGCTCAGTCCCCCGCGTTCGCGCTTTCCGGCTCGTGGCGAACCTGCCTCGCCTCGCGTCCCACCACACGATCGAGCACTGCACCCGCGTCGGGCGGCAACCGATCGCCGCGCCACGCGACATGTTGGTCAGGACGCACGAGGATCAGACGACGCTCATAGAGCGCAAGCGCCGCCTCCGCCTTCACCTCGACAACCGCTAGCGGAATTCCTCGCGCATCGGCCGCCGCGACCAGACGAGCGACGCCGAAGGCATTGCCGTCCCGTTCATCGGCCTGGTCCGTCACGACACGCAGCAACGTGAAACCCTTACCGAGCAGGTCGAACACCGATGACCGTCCGCCGTCGTCCCGCCTCACCCACAAATGCGGGAGTCGGCCGCCCGGCACGCTGCTCGGTCGGTACTCGAGCGGATCGTCGGCAGGTGGCTCGCCGTCCTCCCAGACAATCGGCGAGCCGTTGTAGCGCCCCCCCAGTTCCACGCCCAACGACGCGAACTGGCTGCGGAACACCTGTAGCGCGTCGCCCAGCTGCCGGCGCGCCGCCTCGCCACGCTCGTCGTCCGCCTCGATCTCCTCCGGCACTTCGAGCCCGCCGACGCGCTGCGTAAGGAAACGCGCAGCGGCCGTGTTCCGATGCGCGATTGGACGCCGCTCCACTTCGTACGACGCCAGCAACGACTCGCCCGCCCAGCCTTGCACCGCCGCCGCGAGTTTCCACGCGAGGTTCGCTGCGCCGTCGATCCCCGTGTTCATCCCGAACCCGCCTGTAGGCGAGAACAGATGGATGGCATCGCCGGCCAGATACACGCGCCCCTGCGCAAACCGCTCTGCCACCAGTGCCACGCCGCCTTGCCAAGGCGCGTGCGCGAGCACCTCGACGTCGACGGGTCGACCCACGCCCTCCTGTATCCGCCGGATCACGGACGCGTCGTCCGGCATCCGCTCCCCGTCCGGCGCCTGCGACATCAGCAAAAACTCGTCGGCGCCGTCGAGGCTGATCAGCAGCATCCGCGCTCCGGGCGCCATGACGTTGTACATCCACGCCTTGCGCTCGGCGAGAAAATCGCGGTGCAGCGCCGGAACGCGCACATAGCTCGAGATCATCCTGCCGCCGAGAAACCGGTCGCTCGCGCCGCCCGGGCCTTGATAGGCGATGCCGAGCTTGCGGCGCACGAAGCTCGGCCCGCCGTCGCATCCGACCATGTACGCCACGCGCCGCTGCTCGGACGCCCCCGACCCGTCGGCAGCCACCGCCGTGAGCGTCACGCCCTCATCGTCCTGCTCGAACTCGGTGACGCGCCAGCCGAAACGCAGCGTGATGTTGCCGCACGTCTTCGCGTGCTTCAGCATGTGACGCTCTACATACATCTGGTTCGCGCGCAGCAACGGCTCGGGCACCTGGTCGGTATCGGGAGCGGCGAGCACGTCCCGCATCCGCTGTCGCTCGGACGGCATGGACAGGCGCGCCAGCTCCCAACCGGCCAACCGCGTGAAATACGTGATATCGCGTGGGTGGTCGGCCGGCAATCCGAGCTCGCGCACCGCATCGGCAATCCCCACGCGGCGATAGTGCTCCATCGTCCGCGAGTTGTGCGTGCTGCCCTTCGGGTGCCACCGGCTCTCTTGCTCGGTGTTGTAGATCACGACCGGCACCCCGTGCCGGTCGAGGAAAAACGCGAGCATGAGCCCGACCGGACCGCCGCCGACGATCGCCACAGACGAAGTGTTCACGTATGTCGCATTCACGCGTGTCGCTCCCGGATCTCGCTACGCGGTACGCGTCGCGTCGCCGGGCGCACCCGGCAGCAGTTGCAGGATGTCGTAGCGATGCGCGCCCACACCCTGGCCAAACGCCGACGCTACGGTCGTCGAGGTATAGCCGTACTCGGCCAGCAACGCCGTGAGCGCGCTGTCGTCCCCCTGGCTGCTGAACCCGATCAACAGCCGGCCACCCGGCGCGAGATAGTTCGGTGCCTCGCGCAGGAATCGCCGGTGCGCGGCATACCCCGCATCGCAAAACGCGTGGAGAATCGTCTTGTCGAACACGTAGTCTTCCGGCACGAACACGAAGTTCGAATTCCAGAAGATCGCGTCGAACCGCTCGCCTGGATTCAGCACGTCGAACAGGTCGCCGTGGCGCGCCGACACGATATCCTCCACGCCATGCAGCGCCGCGTTCGCACGCGTGTTTTGCACCGCCGCCTCACTGATATCCGAGGCGACGACGGGCCGACAGCCCGACAGCGCCGCCGTCACCGCCGTCACGCCCGCGCCGCAACCGATTTCCAGGAACGCGCCGCCGCTCGGGTAGGGCAGGTGTTGCGTGAAGAGGCCCGTCGATTGAAAGTGCGTCGGCGGGAACACGTCGGGATGGACAACGAAGCGCCGCCCCATGCACGTGTACTCAGACAACTGTTCCGCTTCCGCGACGGCGAGCCGCTGTCGCACCGACGCGATCGCGTCGGATTCGTAGATGTGATCGCTCATCTGCTCTCCAGATTGGGGATGCGTGCTCAAAGGTCAGCGCCGGCCGGTACCTGGGGACCGCTTGACGTCGCCGTGCGCCGCGCCAGATGCAGCACGTCGCCGCCGTCATTGGACATCTGCCGCAGAATCGACGGCGCCGAGTGCCGCAGCAGGCGCTTGAGTACCTTGCCGGTCGCACCCAGCGGCAGAAACGACAGGCTGCGCACCACGGCGACCGCGATTGCGTCGTCCGCCAGCGCCTGGCCGCGTGCCTCGAGCGCGCCGCGCAGCGCGTCCAGCACGCGCGCCGCGACCGTTTCGGCACTTTCCTCCGTCTGACGTTCCGGCAGCACGAGCGCGAGCAGCAACGGATCACTCGCGTCGTCACCCTCGACACCGACCACCGCGACGTCGCAGACCCCCGGCACCTGCTGCGCGATCTCCTCGAGCAGCAGGGTGTGCAGCGGGCCCGCCGGCGACGCCACCACGTCCACCTCGCGATCGATCTGATAGAAATCGCCGTCCTTGCAGTACGCCACGTCGCCCGTCAGGAAGTACCCGCCGCGCCATGCACTCGCGGTGCGGGCCGGCTGGTTCCAATAGCCGGACGTCACCGTGGGCGAGCGCACCGCCAGCAGACCTATCTGGCCAGGCTGCACTTCGTCGCCGGTCTCGGGGTCGAGGATCTTGGCGACGGCGATGTCCACCGGACGGCCGATCGAGCGCTGCGGCGCGATCGCATCCGCCGTCGATTCGCTGCGAAAGAGCGCCATCCCCAGCTCCGAGCTGCCGAACGCGTCGATGAAGCGCGAGTGCGGCGCGCCCGTCAGCAGGCGGCGCGTATGGCTCTGATGTGCGGCATCGCCCATGCTGAACCAACGCCGTACCGACGCGAACTCGTTCTCCACCACGCCGCCTTCGACGAGCAGCATGTAGCTCTTCGGAAACGCCACCACGGTCGTCGGCGCGAACGCACGGATCGCCTCGCGCACCGCGTCACCTTCCTGCGTGCCGAGCACATAAGTCGGAATGCCATGCAGCACCGCGGTCTCGAGATGGCTGATGGCGGCCGAGTGCGATTGCGGCAACGCAGTCAGCAGCCGCTCGTCCGGGCCCTCGGCGAAACGCCCGATGCGGGCCCGCTTGCCCATGAAGAACTGGCGGTGCTCGAACCGCACGGCCTTCGGCACACCCGTCGTGCCCGACGTATGGCTCAGCATCACGAGCGTCGAATCCTGCGGCGCCAGCGGCCACCAGCCGGGCACTTGCGCATCCCGGCGCAAGGGTGCCGACGTCACGTCGACGATGCCCTGCTCCTCATTGAGCACCTTCCACTGCTGAACGAACGCGCTCGAAGCCAACGTGTGCGCGTCGACCACCAACCTGCCGAAGCCGTTCTCGCGCATGTACGCCGCGCCGACTTCCGCCGGCATCCCCGGATTGATCAGCGCGATCGTCGCGCCCAGGCTCGTCACCGCGAGATAGTGGAGGAACGGCGCGATGCCGTCCTCGACGCACACCGCGACGACGCCATCCTGCTCGACGCCCAACTGCACGTACCACTCGGCCAGCGCCTTCCGGTAAGTCTGCAGCGTGTCGAGACTGAACGAGTGAACCGTCGTGCCGTCCGCATAGCGCACCGGCTTGTCCAGATGCAGGAACTCGACCTCCTTCGCCGTGCTGAGCGCGAAGCACAGATCCAGGAAATTGGCGCTGCCGAGCGACGCGTCGGCGCGCAATGCGGCGAGCGCATCGGCCGGCAGCATCGCGCTATCGACCGCCGGCGCATCGTGCGCGCGCGCCGCTGCGTCGTCGCGTGCAGGCGTGCCGACTTGCACGGGCGCGGCCCCTGCGCCGTGCGACAGCAGATCGGCGAGCATCGCCATCCGCAGCCTCACCATCTCTTCGCCGACGGCGATCACACGCGGGCGCCGGTACGGCCGCTCCGCCACCATGCGATCGATGATTTCGCGCATCACGATCGCATGCTGCTCGTCCTCTTCGACGTGGATCTGGAAGAAGCGCTGCGCCCGCTCCGGCGCATTCGCACGCCGCAGCGCGTCGAGGACGGGGCCATAGATGATCGGCACGATCGCCTCCGCGCCAAGACACAGGGCGGCCAGACCATCGAGCGGATCCCCCCCGCGGCAATAGCGGAACATCGTGTCGATCAGCGCTCGCGTACTTGCCAGCATCGGACGGCTGCCCGGCACCGCCGACATCTCGTCCATCGCCTGGCGATACAGCTCCGCGTGCGAGATCTGATCCGTATCGTCGCCCGACAGCTCTTCCGCGAGGTTGTGTGACAACGCCTTGAACTCGTCCTGCTCGGGCAGGCTGCCCATCAGCGAGCACAAGTAGCGCGTGAAGTACTGCGAATAGTAGCGATGCTGGATCAGGAAACCGCGCAACTGATCCGTGCCGATCGTCCCGTTGCGGCAAGCCGTCAGGAACGGATTCGCGTTCAGCTCCGTGAGCAGGCCCGACGGAAACACGTCGGCCCACAGCGGCGACAGCGTGTAATCGGATCGGGCAGCACCCGCCTGTTGATGTTTCGTCGATTCCATCTATCGTTCTCCGGCGCTGTGCCCGCCGCCTCGTGCGGGGCCACAGCGCATTGATCACTCTTAAACCGCGTCCAGTTCCTCGGCGAGCTCGACTTCGCCCTTCACGCACGCCGAAAGTCGCTCGAGCAGCGCGAGCGGTCTGGGATGCTGAAAGACGTTGCGGCCAATGCAAAGGCCGCTCGCACCGCTCAGGATCGCCGCACGCGTCATCGCCACCAGTGATTCCTCGCTGGCCTTATCGCCGCCCGCGAAGAAAATACGGATGTCACGGCTATGACGGGCCACCAACGCGGGCACCTCGCTCTCAAACTCCGGAAACGCCAGCTTCACCGCATCCGAGCCGAGCTCCGCGACGACCCGCACGAGATGGCTCAGCCGTGCGATCCGTTCAGCCGGCGTCGGCGACTTCACCTTGTCGTACAGCATCGTCAGAACCGGCAGCCCTGCCGCGTGTGCGGCATCCGTCACCGCGCCGAGCATCGTGAAGTTGTGTGCGAAGTTATCCGCCGTGAAATTGACCTGGATCGATACGGCATCCGCGCCCAGCCGCAACGCCGCCTCGACGTTCGACACCATGACCTTGGTGTCTCCGTCGCTCGACAGATTCGCCATGCCGTTCAGGTGCACGATGACGCCCGTCGACGGGTGCAGCATGTCGCGCAGGATCAGCCGTTCGATCAGCCCCTTGTGTCCAAGCACCGCGCTGATGTGGTCGGTTCCGATCCAGCCCTCGAAGTCATCCGTCGCCTGCATGCCCGCGATCGGCCCCAGCGTCAAACCATGGTCCACCGGCACGATCAGCCCGCGTTGCGATTCCGGGAACAGGATTCGACGCTCTCTCAATTTCCTGCCGACGTAGCCCATGACGCCTCCTATTTCTCGAGAATCGTTTCGTTGATCTTGATCCCCACATGCCGACCCGGCTCCGTCACATAGCCAAGCACCTTGTCGCCCGGCTTCAGCTCGGAAATGTTCAGCGGCTTGGCCGCGTCGGAGAACACCCGCACGTGCCAGTCGTCCTGCATCAGGATGTTCACGCGCTCGCCACCCGCGAACTCGACCTCGATGAGCCGCAGCGGCCGTTGCTCGATCTTGACGCGACCGACCGCCGCGCGCCGCACGCGCCCCTTCGAATTCACGATCATCACCGGCGAGCCCGCCTTCAGTTCGCTCATGTAGTCGGTGCGGTTCTCGGTGTTGAAGACGTACGAATGCATGGCGGCTGCGTTCACGCGGAACGGGCGCAGCTCCATGTACGGCAGGAAGAACACTTCAGGGCAGCACAGCAACCCGCCTTGCGACGTGCTGCCGACCAGCATCCCTTCATCCGGCTCGAACAGCGTCGCGGTATCGATGCAGGCGCGATAGCCCATGCCCACCGGCCGGCTCTCGACGACGGTGCCGACCTGTATCGGCAGGTTGGGGTTCTCCGCCTGCGACATGCGGTCGAGGAACGAGCTCATCAGATGGTGATCGCGCGGCGAGAAGATCACCCCTTCCGCGCCATACTCCATCACGCCGTACGACACGATCGCGTCGTCGACGTTGGCGGGATCCTTGACCTCTTTCATCAGGATCGTGCCCGTCGACTGCAGCGACGCAATCACGAGTTCGAGCGGAATGTTCGTGGGGTCGCGGAACAGGATCCACAGATAGTTGAAGTTCAGGCCTTCATTGATCGAGCCCAGCAAGCTTTCGCGATCGTCCACGTAGCTCGTGTAGCAGGTGATGAAACCTTCCTCGCCCAACTGGCTCAGGACGAGCGCGTCGTGATACGCGACGCTGCGGTTGCGCTTGCCGTCCGCCGTCTTGAACGCCGCGAACTGCGGGCTCTCGCGAAACGCCTTCAGCTCTGCCGCGTCGCGCAGCTTCAGCACGACCTGCATGCGATCGGGAATCGCCGGCAGCAGGCGCTCGACGTTGTCCATGTACACCACGATGCCGCTGTAGAGCGAATTGATGACGCGCACGAACATGCTGTCGTCGGGCTGCTTCTTCGCAAGCTGGGTGGTGTCGAACCAGATCAGCTGACCGTCGAGCGTGGCGCGCTTCGACTGACCGCTCGTCCGGACGTTGGCCAGCTTGACCGAGGTGCGCTTCGATACGGTTTCCGGTGTCTCGAATTGCGACGGCGCCTCTTCTCGCACCACCGGTGCTTCCTTGCTCTTCGTTACGACATTGACGTTGCTCACGCGTTTTCTCCTGATTGATGGTTGTGTGCATCGATCTCGACTTGGCCGCAGCCGCGCCGCACACCGGACATTCAGACGGTCACCAATCCCTCGGACACCGGCTCGAGTGCCAGCGCCGTGTGGACCGTCCTACAACACCTCACGTACAAAACACGGGGCGGCTTCTTCCGCACGTATTGGCGTACCGCGACGATCGCCGACTCCAGGCAATCGGGACATACATCGACCGATTCGCTCGGGTAACAGAGGTAACTCGTACCGCTGCAGAAGAAGACATACCCCTTCCGAGTCGGAATACGCGCCTCATCGAACAATCTGATTTCCCAGCGAACGTTTGCTTTTTCCGCCATGAGCGAATCTCCTCCGACTGCGCCGATGAACGGTGGATCGCGGGCGTCAGAAATCCGGCTGCAACTCCGGGCTGGCGCGCTTGAAATCCGGATCGGCCATGGCGTGCGAATAGACCGCCATGACCCTCGGATACGCATCGACGTCGCACTTGTTGCGCAACGCGTTCGCGACTTGCGGAACGAGGCAGCAATCGGCCAGCGTGGCCGATTCCCCGAAGCAGAAGGGCCCGGAACCGTAACGCCCGAGCAGCTTCTCGAGCGCCGATAGTCCTGACGCCACCCAGTGCGCGTACCATTGCGTGACCTTCGACTCGTCGATGCCGAGGTCCTTGCGCAGATAATTGAGGACCCGCAAGTTGTCGATCGGATGGATATCGCAGGCGATCGCGTAAGACGCCTCCAGCACCCTCGCCCTTTGCAACGACTCACTCGGGATGAGCCGCGGGGTCGGATAGGCGTGATCGAGATAGTCGATGATCGCCAGCGACTGCGTGAGGACGACGTCCTTGTCCACCAACACCGGGACGCCGGCCGCGAAATTGATCTCCCGGAAATCGGCCGCCCAGTTCTTTCCGGTCCGGAGATCGACCGGGATATATTCGTAATCGATTTTCTTCAGCGACAGCGCGAGCCGAACCCGATACGACGTCGAGCTCATACAGAAGTTATAAAGTTGCATCTCATCCTCGGTATTGCGGGTGTTTGTGTCTCGTCGACGCTTGTCCCGGATAGTTCCGGGTGTTGCGGGACTAGACAGTCAGGCTCTCCAGCGTGCTCAAGATGTCCTGCCTCCTGCTTTCGAACTGGCTGGGTATCATCAGGGTCGTACCGAGCTTCTCGTAGGGCTCGTCGATCAGAAAGCCTTCCGCCTTTGACACGGCAATTTCGAACAGCACGCCACTCGGCGTTCTCACGTAGATCGAATCGAAATAGCCGCGGTCCTTCACTTCGGAGACGTCGACGAAGCCGTATCCGACCAGTCGCGACTTGATTTCGTTCTGCGTTTGCATCGTATTCACCGCGAATGCGCAGTGGTGGACGGTGCCTTGACCGAAGGTCCAGGAACCCGGGTTGGCATTCGTTTTTTCGAAGTCGACGAACCGGAATTGCTCGCCGTCACCGAATTTGTAACGGTAATGGCTGCCATCCTTCCCCACCGCCGCGCCCTCCCAGCAATTCGACAGAAAATCGCCGAAATTGTCGACATCGTGCGTATCGATCGTGATCCCATCGATATCGATAATTTCACACTCAGCCGGAACGACACCGTTCGAATAAGACTGCCCACCGACGCGCGTCACGCCGACGAACTCGTATCCGATTCCACACGGGTGATTGAATTTGACACGCCGGCCGCCGAATTTCTCGTACTCGAGTGCCGGAACACCGAATGACTCGAGCCGATTGATCCAGAAATTCAACGAATGCTCCGGCACCGACAAGCTGATTGCCGAGACCTGGCCGGCTCCCTTTTTACCGAAAAGGCCTGCCTTACCAAACGGCAATGTCGTAATAACCGTACCCTCGTTTCCGATGTGATTACCGTAATAGAGGTGATAAATCGGGAGATCACCGTCGTACAGCACGGTCTTCTTCAGAATCTTCAGCCCTAGCAATTTCGTATGAAAATCAAAATCTTCCTGAGCCGACCCGACGTTCAGGGTCACATGGTGGAATCCGAGAATGTTATGTCCCATCGCAGCTCCAGAAAAATAAAAGAACTCAACCGAAGACAATGCTCAGAACGGCGTCAGCTCTACCCCATCACGCTTGCGTAACCAAGCGCGATCGCCCGAACATATCGCCGGTAATCGGAAATCAACGCTCAATAAATGGGAATGCTCGTGCTATCGATATTCACCGACACGAACGATGACAATTTCGCGAATCACGAAATTGCCCCATATAGGTCGCACGCCACGCCAGATTCGAATCAAACGGCCTGGTATGTATACTTTCGACAATGGCACTCAAAACAGAACCACGTCATGCGATTCTGCTTATCCCGCCTGCATATCGCTTGGGCAGGGAAATTCTGTTTGGGTTCACCCTTGCTGTCAATTAACAATTTTTTGTAGGTATGCGCATTCCTACCAGTTCAACTATGATTTTTCTACCGCCAACATCAAGAAAAACGCATTGAATCAGTAAAATTTTTCAATAAGGAATGAATACAGGCATTTTCGCGCGGAGGAATGCGCGGCAATCATGATTAAGCATCGGGAGATGGGTGTCGCATACGGATGATCGCGCGGCCACCGCGAGGCGGTGCCTCGACGGTCCCAACGAACTGGTGCGCAAGCGGAACGCGACGAAGCCGATAGGACATGGCCCGAATGGCCACGTCCTATCGGCTTCCTTGCCGGTGCCGAACGAAGGTCGGAAGTCGACGGTCGGGGCGCGCTCCGCCCCATCGAGAATCACGCACTGAAACCTCGAGCGTGCCTCGACGAGGGCCGTGAGCAGCCCCTTGCTTCCCGTCTTCTGGAAGGGCGCGGCCTCGGCCGCTCAGTTTGGTTGCGGCGCGCGGGCGCGTTCGCGTTCGACGTACGACGCGTCGGGAATGCGTTCGAGCCTGGACACAACGGACAGCGTAATCACGATGGCCTGGATCGCAAAGCCGATGACGGCGGCCCAAACACAGGCGTTGATACCGAACCTGCCTGCGATGACGGCCCCGACCAACGCGCCCAGCGGGCGGGCCCCGAACGTCGCGGTGCCGTTCATAGCCGACACGCGTGCCAGCATCGTCGACGGCGTGATCGCCTGCCTCAGTGTGGTCGAGGCGACGGTCCACAGGATCGGTCCGACGCCGAGCAGGAAGAAGCTCAGTGCCGCGAGCCAGAACGACGGCTCGAAGATCGAAACGACCATGATCAACGACGCGATCAGCCCGCAGATCGGACCGATTACGATCACGACGCCAAACCTGACGCGCTTCGTGATCGCCGACGCGAAGTACGCACCGCACATCATGCCGATGCCATTGGCGGCAAACGTGAACCCGACCTGTTGCGCGCTGAGCATCAGGTGATGCACCGCATACGGCACATAGATCGCCTGCAACGTGAAGAAGCCGATATTGAAGAAGATCGCCGTAATGATCATGGGCCGCAAATGGCGATCCTCATAGACGAACCGCGCGCCGTCGAGCAGCTCCGCTACGAACCGCCTGCGCGGCGCGGTCGATGGCGGCTCCTTCTGCAACGTGGACAGCAGCAACATCGCGTAGCCTGACAGCATCGCCGCCCCGCCGTAGGCCCATTTACCGCCGATCCAGCCCACCAGCAGCCCGCCGACGGCGGGTCCTCCCGCATACGCCGCACTGCGCGCGAACTCTATGATGCCGTTGGCTCTCGGCAGATCTTCGCGGTTGACCAGCGACGGTATGACCGCGGGCGCAGACACGCTGTAGGCCACCGTGCCGCATGCACCGAGGAAGCCTAGTACGGCAAGGAGCGGCAGCGTCAATGCGTGTCCGATGAGCAGCAGCAGCGCGATCGTCAGTGACAACGCGCGCAGGCCTTCGGCGATCACCATGATTTTCCGGCGCGAATAGCGATCCGCCCATACGCCGAAGGGGATCGACAACAGCAGAAACGGCAGCGTTTGCGCCGTCTGCAGGAAGCCCGTCTGACTGGCGGTCGCACCCAGTATGAGCACGGCAACCAGCGGCGTCACGGCAAGACCGATCTGTTCGGCCGACTGTGCGGCGAGATTCGAGAGCGCGAGACGGCGAAACTGGATGGGAAGGCGATTCACCAATTCACCTCAAATGGGTTAGTCCGCAGGATCAGCGGAGGCTACGCCGACTCCCTGCCCCTCACACTCCATTTATTGCTGTTGAATTTGTCGACGGCGCCCGGCCCCCGCCCCCCGGTCTGTCTCGCAGTGCCGGCCCTGGGGCCGTCTTCAATTCGACAGCAAGAATCGGGACGATCGAAGTTCGTTCGCCGGGTAACCTCCCTCGGCTGGGCCAATGGCCCCGCCATGCGCTCGCGTCTTGCGCCCGATTCCAACCTGTCGGTGCCTCCCGTGAACATATCCAGATTCTTCATCGACCGGCCGATCTTCGCCGGAGTGCTATCGGTCATCATTCTGCTGGCCGGCGTGATCACGATGTTCCAGTTGCCGATTTCCGAATACCCGGAAGTCGTGCCGCCCTCGGTTATCGTGCGCGCGCAGTACCCGGGCGCCAACCCGAAGGTGATCGCCGAAACCGTTGCCTCGCCGCTCGAAGAGCAGATCAACGGGGTCGAGGACATGCTGTACATGCAATCGCAAGCGAACAGCGACGGCAACATGGCGATCACCGTCACGTTCAAGCTCGGCACCGATCCCGACAAGGCAACGCAACTCGTGCAGAACCGCGTGAACCAGGCGCTGCCGCGCCTGCCGGAAGATGTGCAGCGGCTCGGCGTCACGACGATGAAAAGTTCGCCGACGCTGACGATGATCGTGCACCTGATCTCGCCGAACAACCGTTATGACATGACGTACCTGCGCAACTATGCGTTGCTCAACGTGAGGGATCGGCTGTCACGGATCAACGGCGTCGCCGAAGCATTGCTCTGGGGCTCGGGCGACTACGCGATGCGCGTCTGGCTCGATCCGCAAAAGGTCGCCCAACGCGGGCTGTCCGCGAACGACGTCGTCACGGCGATCCGCGAGCAGAACATCCAGGTCGCGGCGGGCGTGATCGGCGCGCAGCCGTCGCTGCCAGGCACGCCGCTGCAACTGTCGGTGAATGCGCAAGGCCGCTTGCACAGCGAGGAGGAGTTCGGCGACATCATCGTCAAGACGAATCCGGACGGCGGCGTCACACGATTGCGCGACATCGCGCGCATCTCGCTCGACGCCTCCGATTACAGCCTCAGGACCTCCCTCGACAATCAACGCGCGATCGTGATCGGCATTCATCAATTGCCGGGCGCGAATTCACTCGCCATCTCCGACGAAGTGCGCAAGACGATGGCGGATCTGAAGCAGGACTTTCCGGACGGTGTCGACTACAAGATCGTCTACGACCCGACGCAGTTCGTGCGCGCATCGATCAAGGCCGTCGCGCATACGCTACTCGAGGCCATCGCGCTCGTCGTGATCGTCGTGATCGTGTTCCTCCAGACCTGGCGCGCGTCGATCATTCCGTTGATCGCGGTGCCCGTGTCGATCGTCGGCACGTTCTCGCTCCTCTTCCTGTTCGGCTATTCGATCAATGCGCTATCGCTGTTCGGCATGGTGCTCGCGATCGGGATCGTCGTCGACGACGCGATCGTCGTCGTCGAGAACGTCGAGCGCAACATCGAGAGCGGGATGAGTGCGCGCGAGTCGACTTACAAAGCGATGCAGGAGGTGAGCGGACCGATCATCGCGATCGCGCTGACGCTGGTTGCCGTGTTCGTGCCGCTGGCATTCATGTCAGGTCTGACCGGGCAGTTCTACAAGCAGTTCGCGATGACGATTGCGATCTCGACGGTGATCTCGGCGTTCAACTCGCTGACGCTGTCTCCAGCGCTTTGCGCGGTGCTGCTGAGGGGACACGATGAAAAGGAAGACTGGCTGACACGGCTGATGAACCGCTCGCTCGGCGGCTTTTTCAGGCGCTTCGACAAGGTGTTTCACCGCGGTGCGAAGGACTATGGCCGCGGCGTGCGCTTCGTGCTGTCGAGGAAGGCGTTGATGCTCGGCGTGTATCTCGCGCTCGTCGGCGCGACCGTGCTGGTCTCGAAGGCCGTCCCGAGCGGTTTCGTGCCGGCGCAGGACAAGGAATACCTCGTCGCGCTCGCACAATTGCCGAACGGCGCATCGCTCGACCGCACCGAGAAAGTGATTCACGACATGGGTTCGATCGCCCTCGCACAGCCTGGTGTCGCGAATGCGGTGCAATTTGCGGGCCTGTCCGTCGCAGGCTTCACCAACAGCTCCAGCTCGGGGATCGTGTTCGTGATGCTGAATCCGTTCGATCAGCGGCGCGACAAGGCGATGTCCGCCGCGCATATCGCGGATAGTCTCAAGCGGCAGTTTTCCCAAATCAAGGGGGCGCGGATCGTCGTGTTCCCTCCGCCGCCGGTGTACGGCCTCGGCAACCTGGGCGGCTTCAAGATGCAGATCGAGGATCGTGGTGCGCTCGGCTACGCGCGGCTCGCCGATGCGACGGGCGATTTCATCAAACGCGCGCAGCAGACGCCCGAGCTCGGGCCGCTCTTCACGAGCTACCAAATCAATGTGCCGCAACTGAACGTCGCGCTCGACCGCACGAAGGCCAAGCAGCTCGGTGTGCCCATCACCGACGTATTCGACACGATGCAGGTCTATCTGGGCTCGCTGTACGTCAACGACTTCAACCGCTTCGGCCGCGTCTATCAGGTGCGTGTGCAGGCCGATGCGCCATTCCGCCAGCGCCCTGACGACATCCTGCAATTGAAGACCCGCAATGCGGCCGGCGAGATGGTCCCGCTGTCGTCGCTCGTCAAGGTCACGCCGACGTTCGGCCCGGAGATGGTCGTGCGCTACAACGGCTACACGGCGGCCGACATCAACGGCGGCCCGGCGCCGGGCTACTCGTCGGGACAGGCACAGGAGGCGATCGAGCGGGTCGCCGCGCAGACGCTGCCGCGCGGCGTGAGGTTCGAGTGGACCGACCTGACCTATCAGCAGATCATTGCGGGGGACTCGGCGCTCTGGGTGTTTCCTATCAGCGTGCTGCTCGTGTTCCTCGTGCTGGCCGCGTTGTACGAGAGCCTGACGCTGCCGCTCGCCGTGATCCTGATCGTGCCGATGAGCATCTTGTCCGCGCTGGCCGGCGTATGGCTCACGCAAGGGGACAACAACATCTTCACGCAGATCGGCCTGATGGTGCTCGTGGGCCTCTCGGCGAAGAACGCGATCCTCATCGTCGAGTTCGCGCGTGAACTCGAACACGGCGGCAAGAGCACGCTCGAAGCCGCGATCGAGGCGAGCCGGCTGCGGCTGCGCCCGATCCTCATGACGTCGATCGCGTTCATCATGGGCGTCGTGCCGCTCGTGCTATCGCGCGGTGCGGGCTCCGAGATGCGCCACGCGATGGGCGTCGCGGTGTTCTTCGGCATGCTCGGCGTCACGCTGTTCGGGTTGATGCTGACACCGGTGTTCTACGTGGTGCTGCGTCTGCTCGCAGGCGGTAAGATCCACGTCGCGCAGAAGGATTCGGCGGGTTACGGCCTGCCGGCCCCCGATGCTTGAACGGCGAATTTGACCGCAAGACTCGGAGCGCGACCGTCTTGCCCGCCGCGTAGAGTCTCGTCGACGCCATTTGAGTAGAGCGTGACCCCGACATGAAAACACGTTCCAAACCGGATGCCGTGCTTGCCGCCGGCACGCACGACGTCACCCACGACCCACGCTGGGCGATGATTCTCGCGCGCGACCCGGCGGCGAACGGCGCGTTCGTCTACGGCGTGCGGACGACGGGCGTCTACTGCCATCCGGGCAGTCCGTCGCGACTGCCAAGGCCCGAGAACGTCGTGTTCTTCGATAGCCCGAAGCAGGCCGAGGCGGCCGGGTATCGGCCCAGCAAGCGCGCGGCCGCGGCCCCGACGAACGTGGCGGCGCATCACGCGCGCCTCGTCGCGCAGGCGTGCAGGCTCATCGAAAACGCGCCCAACCCGCCGCAGCTCGACGAGCTCGCGCGCGAGGCCGGCCTGAGTCCGTTCCACTTCCACCGCGTGTTCAAGTCCGTGACGGGCCTGACGCCGAAGCGCTATGCGATCGGGCATCGCGCGAAGAAAGTCCGGGACCTCCTCGCCGAAAGTCAATCCGTCACCGAGGCGATCTACGACGCCGGATTCAACTCGAACAGCCGGTTCTATGAGACGGCCGACAACGTGCTCGGCATGACGCCGTCGACGTTCAAGGCCGGCGGCGTCGACACGGACATCCACTTCGCCATCGGCGAATGTTCGCTCGGCTCGATCCTTGTCGCGCAAAGCGAGCGCGGCGTCTGCGCGATCCTGATGGGCGACGATCCCGCCGCGCTACTGAAGGATTTGCAGGATCAGTTCCCCTGCGCCAACCTGATCGGCGGCGACGCCGCCTACGAGCAGCTCGTCGCCAGGGTGATCGGCCTGATCGAGGCGCCGTCGCTGGGTCACGACCTGCCGCTCGATGTGCGCGGCACAGCGTTCCAGCAGCGCGTATGGGAAGCGCTGCGTGCGATTCCTGCCGGCATAACGGTCACGTACGGGGATATCGCGGCGCGCATCGGCGCGCCGAAGGCGGTGCGCGCCGTCGCGCAAGCGTGCGGCGCGAACACTATCGCAGTTGCGATACCTTGCCATCGCGTGATTCGAAGCGACGGCAGCCTGTCGGGCTATCGCTGGGGCGTCGAGCGCAAGCGCGAATTGCTCAAGCGCGAGGAGGAGGAGGTATCGTAAGCGCGTAAGCGGGGGGATTCGCCACCTTCACACGGTGCGGTACACGCTCCCCCCAACGGCCGCTCAGTCGAGGCAACCCGCATGCGTGCGTAACGCGCGGCGCGCGTAATACGCAAATGCCGCCGCGTCGCGTTTGCGCGTGGAGATCCAATCGTGCGCTTCGCGTGCGAGCTCGGGTGGAATCGGCTTGATCGTCCCCGCCGACATCGCCAGCAATTGCAGCCGTGCCGCACGTTCGATCAGATGCGCCAGGATGCACGCCTCTTCGATCGTCGTGCCGACGACGAGCTGGCCATGGTGCGACAGCAGAATCGCTCGCTTGTCGCCGAGCGCGTTCGCGATGATCTCGCCTTCCTCGTTTCCGACGGGGATGCCCGGCCAGTCCTTGAGGAACGCGCAGTCGTCATAGAGCGGACTGGTGTCCATATGTGAGACGACGAGCGGCTCCTCGAGCATCGACAGTGCAGCGACATGGGCCGGATGGGTGTGGATGATGCAGTTCACGTCCGGACGCTCGCGATAGATCCATGTGTGGAAGCGATTGGCCGGATTCGGAATGCCCTCGCCTTCGACCACGGCCAGATCCTCGTCGACCTTCAGCAGATTCGATGCCGTGATCTCGTCGAAGCCGTGGCCCAGGCGCTGCGTGTAATACGTGCCCGGCGCATCGGTGCGGCAGGTGATCTGTCCGGCCAGACCCGAATCGTGACCCGCATCGAACAGGATCCGGCAGGTGAGCGCGAGCTTCTGCCGCGCGGACCACGCCTCGCCCCAAACCTCGCCCTCGAGGCGCTGCGTCGCCAGTTCGACGAGCGCCGCCTTTGGCATCCTCAATGTGTCAGCCATACCCCTCCCCTCGAAATGATTGAACGTGGCGCGCGTGTGTCATGCGCTATGCGCAGAGCTGGCGCGGCCCCAGCAAGACACCTCGTGGATTATATGACATGTTGTGTCATAAAGTACAATCGGTGTTTCTGAAAGCCTCGTGCAAGCCCATGACGATTCGTCTGAAACTCCTGAGAAAGCAGAAAGGCTGGACGCTAGACGTCCTGGCCGAAGCCAGCGGCCTGACCAAAAGCTATCTGTCGAAGGTGGAGCGCGGCGTCAGCGTGCCGTCGATCGCGGTCGCGCTGAAGCTATCGAAGGCGCTCGATGTGGAGGTGGAGCAACTGTTCTCCGACACGCAAGATCCCGACCTGATCACCGTCACCCGCGCCGCCGATCGGCGTGCCGCGCCCGCCGGCCGCACGCATGCGTTTGCGAGCATCGCGGCGAGTGTCGCCCCGAAAAAGATGCTGCCGTTCATCGTCTACCCGCCGCAGGAGTTCGCTGCGTCGGGGGGCCGCGAGCACGAGGGCGAGGAATTGCTGTTCGTGCACAAAGGGCAAGTCGAGATCGAGTTTCCGAATGAAACAGTGCGACTCAAGGTCGGCGATTCCGTCTACTTCAATGCGCTGATCCCGCATCGCACGCGCAGCCTGGGCGCGACGCAGGCGGAGATTCTGGTTGTCGTGAGCCACGAAGAGTGACCGAACACATGACAGCGGGGCATTGGACCGGGGCCAGGCCCGCTTTTGGGGGCATGCGATTCCGGATTCCACGGTGCTCAGCGTAACAACGGGTATAGTTCAGGATTACCGAGCGCTCCGGCTGAGGCGCAGCGCGCCATTGATCTGAGCACCAAGGCAAAGGACACCCCCCTTTCCCGAACGATCGTTCGCCGACAGACACGACCTGTCGCCGAGCCCTCAGATCTGGCGGCGATCCCGCGCCCAGCTAAACTCGCACATTCGGCACAGCTTTCCCAATACGTCAATTCAGTTCAGCGACTTATTCTCATGTCCACGATTCTTGAAAGTCTTCCGGCCGGACAGAAGGTCGGCATCGCATTCTCCGGCGGCCTCGATACCAGCGCCGCGCTGCATTGGATGCGGCTCAAGGGGGCCGTCCCCTATGCCTACACGGCCAACCTCGGTCAACCGGACGAAGACGACTACGACCAGATCCCGAAGCGCGCGATCCAGTACGGCGCCGAAGGTGCACGACTGATCGACTGCCGCGCGCAGCTCGTCGCCGAAGGCATCGCCGCGCTGCAATGTGGCGCATTCCACGTCTCGACGGCCGGCGTCACCTACTTCAACACCACGCCGATCGGCCGTGCCGTGACGGGCACGATGCTCGTCGCCGCGATGAAGGAAGACGGCGTCAACATCTGGGGCGACGGCAGCACCTACAAGGGCAACGACATCGAGCGTTTCTATCGCTACGGTCTGCTCGTGAACCCCGATCTCAAGATCTACAAGCCGTGGCTCGACCAGGCGTTCATCGACGAACTCGGCGGCCGCACGGAAATGTCGGAGTTCATGCGCAAGTCGGGCTTCGAATACAAGATGTCGGCCGAGAAGGCCTATTCGACCGATTCGAACCTGCTCGGCGCAACGCATGAAGCAAAGGACCTCGAAAGCCTCGAAAGCGGCATCAAGATCGTCAATCCGATCATGGGCGTCGCGTTCTGGCGCGACGACGTGCAGATCGCGAAGGAAGAAGTGACGGTGCGCTTCGAGGAAGGCCGCCCGACCGCCCTCAACGGCGTGGCCTTCACCGATGCCGTCGAACTGCTGCTCGAAGCGAACCGCATCGGTGGCCGTCACGGCCTCGGCATGAGCGATCAGATCGAAAACCGCATCATCGAAGCGAAGAGCCGCGGCATCTATGAAGCCCCGGGGCTGGCGCTGCTGCACATCGCCTACGAGCGTCTCGTGACGGGCATCCACAACGAAGACACGATCGAGCAATACCGCGACAACGGCCGACGCCTCGGCCGCCTGCTGTACCAAGGCCGTTGGTTCGATCCGCAAGCGATCATGCTGCGCGAGACGGCGCAACGCTGGGTCGCCCGTGCGATCACGGGCGAAGTGACGATCGAACTGCGCCGCGGCAACGACTACTCGATCCTGAGCACGAAGTCGCCGAATCTCACGTATCACCCCGAGCGCCTGTCGATGGAAAAGGTGGCGTCGACGTTCTCGCCGCGCGACCGTATCGGCCAGCTCACGATGCGCAACCTCGACATCACCGATACGCGCGACAAGCTGCGCATCTACTCGCAGGTCGGCCTGCTCACGCCGGGTGAATCGTCGGCCCTGCCGAGCTTGAAGGACGACGCGGAGTAAGGTCGAAAGCCCGCGACCCATGCACGATGCGGACGCTGATGGTCAATGCGTCCGCATCGCGCGTAGGGCGGCGGGCCAATCGATTCAACTCAACTACTGAGCTGCGCCCGAACTTGAGCCATGCTCGAGACGAGCAGCAGCGCACATGCCGCGAATATCGCGAGTGCCCACATCGGCAAGGACAACCCCAGGATCGGCGGATACGGTGTCTCGCACAGCCCCGCGACCTTGAACACGCCCGGCAGCCAGTGCGCGGGAGGCAGACTGTCGACGATCGGCTGCAGCGCATCGAAGCCGCAGCTGAATGCCGGATGGGACTGCACGTAAACGTGCCGCCCAGCCACGATCACACCGGCTAGCGCCGATACCAGCGCCAGCGCACGCCATAGCCGCACGCGGCGTCCGACTCCAGCAGCCGCAAACGAAAACGCGGCAACCAGCAGGAACAGATAGCGCTGGATGATGCAGAGCGGACACGGATCTTCGTGCAGCGCGTGCTGAATCCAGAGCGCGCCGCCCACCACCGCAACACAACCGACGCCGATCGCGATCAACGTCCCTCGTTGCTCCCCAACGGGCTGAGTTGGTATGTTCATGGCGATCACCCCAGTGCTCGGACCAGCGATTGGAAGATGCGGTCCACGTCCCGCTCGCCCGTGCGCCAATTGCAAAACGCCACGCGCAGGCCCCATGTGCCGGCGTAGACCGTCGTCGTGATGAAAACGTCGCCCAGATCGCGCACCGCGAGCATGTAAGCACCGATGCGCGCTTCGTCGGGTTGCTCGGCAAGCGTGAAGCAGACCACGTTGAGGCGGGTGGGCGCGAGCAGCTTAAGGCCAGGCTGCTCCGCAATCATGCGGCCCAGCCGATGCGCGAGCGCGATGTTGCGGCGGACGATCTCGGCGTGACCGTCGCGACCATAAGCGGCGAGCGCAAACCACGTCGAGAGCGCACGCAGACGGCGCGAGTTTTCCGGCGTCAGATGGACGAAGTCCGGGTTGTCGGTGGGCACGCCCAGATACGCCGAACTGTTTTGAAAAACGCGCACCTGCAAGTCGCGCCGGCGGCTGAACTGCACCGCCGCGTCATAGGGCACGTTCAACCACTTGTGCAGGTCGATGCAGATCGAATCGGCACCATCGAGACCGCGCGTGAGCGATGCATGATCGGGCGAGAGCGCGGCGAATGCGCCGAACGCGGCATCGACGTGCAGCCAGAACGAGTAGCGCGACTTGAGTTCCACGATGGCCGGCAGCGCGTCGAAATCGACCGTGTTGACGGTGCCCGTGTTCGCGACGACGATCACCGGCTCGCCTTCGAAGCGCTCGAGCGCGGTCTCGAGCGCATCGAGGTCGACGGCTTCACGCTCTTTCAGCGTCGCGATCTTCTGGACGGCGCGACGGCCGATCCCGAGCACCGACAGCGCTTTGTAGATGCTCGAATGCGGCGTGCCCGACAGCACTCGGATCGGTGGCAGCATGCCGACGCCGTGCTCCGAAATATCGACGCGGTTCGGGCAGTTTTCGCCGAGCCATTCGCGGCCGATCGCCAGGCCGACGAGATTGGACATCGTCGCGCCGCTGACGAACACGCCTTGCTGCGCATTGGAAAGCCCGAATAGCTCGCGCAGCCTCGCGATGGTTTCGCGCTCGAGATCGGGCGCCGCGCTGTCGATGCCCGCGGTCGGATTCTGATCGTAGACACTGGTCAGCCAGTCCCCGGCGATGGAGGCCGGCGTCGCGCCGCCCGTCACGAAGCCGAGGTAGCGCGCCCCTGCACTGCCGGAGAATCCCGGTGCCCAGCGCTTTTGGAAATCGTCGAACGCGCTATCGAAGCCGAGTCCGTGCTCCGGCAACGGCTGGGGCGTGACGGGGGTCGGCGCAAGCGCGGCCGGGCGCTCGTCGATGCGGTCAAGCACATCGAGCGCGTGATCGAGCGTGCGCGTCAGTACTCCTTCGATTCCGACAAGGTCATGTGAGAGTTTGGCGTCCATTTTTTATAGGCTATCGAGGTGGAGGAAAGAGGACTGGCCAACCGCGCTACACGTTAGACGCGCGTGGACGCAGCGTGGCGAGCCAGAACAGGAGAGCGCACGTGCTGATCGTGGCGCCCAGTGCGCAGACGCCGGTCCAACCCAGTCGAGCGTAGACGAACGTCGACGCGATCGATCCGGTCGCGCAGCCAGCGGAATAAAACAGCATGTAGGCAGCGGCCAAACGACTGCGCGCTTCGGGCCGCACCGCGAAAATCAGGCTTTGATTGGTGACGTGTACGGACTGCAAGCCCAGGTCGAACGCGACGACGCCTACCACGAGCGCCGCGAGCGAATGCATGACGAGCGCTGTCGGCAGCCAGGACGCGAGCATCAGCACGAGGCCGATGCCCGAGGTCCATTGCGCGTAGCCGCGGTCCGCGAGCCGACCCGCGCGCGACGCGCCGAGCGCACCCGCTGCGCCCGCGAGGCCGAACAACCCGATTTCGGTGTGCGACAACGATAGCGGCGGCGCGCTGAGCGGCAGCACCATCGGCGTCCATAGCGTCATAGCCGCTGCGAAATGCAGGAACGTCAGAAAGCCGCGCACGCGTAACACCGGCTCTTGCGCAAACAGCGAAAACACCGACGTGATCAGCCGCGGATACGACGTGTCGACGCGCGGCAAGCGATGACGCGGCAGCGCGCGGAACAGCAGGCAGGCGAGCACGAACGTGGCGCCGGCCGACGTGAAATAGACCGCGCGCCAGCCCGCGAGATCGGCAATCGTTCCGGAGAAGGTTCGCGCGAGCAGGATGCCGAGCACGATGCCGCTCGTCACGGTGCCGACGACGTGCCCTCGCTGCGAAGGTTCGGCAAGCCCTGCGGCCAACGACACGAGAATCTGCGTCAACACGCTGAGAAAGCCGATGAGCGCCATGCCGACGTAAAGCACCTGCGCGTTCGAGGCCGTGGCAATCGCGAGCAGAGCGAGCGCAGCCGCGACGGACTGGCCGATGATCATCTTGCGCCGGTCCCACAAATCGCCGAGCGGAACGAGCAGCACCAGTCCAAGGCCGTAGCAGATGTTCGTCACCGTCATGAGGCTGCCAACCGCGGCGCGCGTGATGCCGAACTGACGGGCCAGCGTGTCGAGCAACGGTTGCGCGTAATAGGCGTTGGCGACCGCGAAGCCGGCAGTCACGGCGAACAGGAGCGTGACAGGCCAAGACAGCGACGCGCGGGCTTGGACCGCGCTGGTCTGCGAGGCGCGGTCCAACGCGGATAAGTGCTCAAGGCTCATGATGAGGTCTCGTTGCGTGATCGCTTGGTGGGAAGTGAGATGCGGCGACGAGCGCGGGCGACGAGCCCGCGCCGTCATCACTGGAGCGACTGCCGCATGTTCTCCATCACCACGCCCGCCCCTTCGTAGTAGTCCTTCTCGACGTTGAAGCGGATCAGGCAACCGATGCAGATGTCGCGGATCGCGGCGGGATTCTGCGTCGCGAGCGGCAGCAGCACGCGCTTGACGAGGCTGTTGCCGTGAACCACGTCGATCTTCGTATGCAGCACGTGGTACTCGATGACTTGCTCGGGCACCTTGTGACGACGCATGCCCTTCACCATCTTCGAGAAGCGGTACGGCACGGTGTCCTCGAGCAGCGTCAGCGTGCCGAGCAACCGGACACAGTACCAGCGGCGCAGCGCGTACATCGAGAGCAGATTGCCGTTCTTCAACGCGAGCGCCGACGAAAGAATCGACGAATCGAAGCGCGTCAGATACTGGCGGAAGTGCGGCTCGGCTTTACCGAACAGCAGCGTATGCATGCCTTCGAGATTGCCGAGGCCCATCTCGTCCCAGAAGTTCTCGGCGATGGCGAGCTTCATGTCGCCGAGCATGCCGATCTGCGAAAGCGCGATCGTGTCGTCGAAGCGGCCATCTACCTGAGCCTCGAGGCAAACGTAGAACGCGAGCTGCTCGAGCGAGGACTCTTCGGCAAGAAAGCGGAAAAACGGCGCAACGGCCTCCCGGTTCGTGCGGCGCAGCTCGTAGTACCACTCTTCGAGCTGCGCGGCGTTCTGCGGCAGATTGGACAGGTCGAGACGCGACTCTTCGTGAAGATTCCACTCGCTCTCGATCGTCAGGATCTCCTCGTATTCGTCGCGCTGGGGAATCGTGTCGTACGCGCTCGGCGGCGCCAGCTCGCGCAGATAGAACGTATTCAGCTTCTTCTGCGCTTCGAGCGTATTGCAGCGAGGCGTGTCCGCCGTTTCGACGTCGTGCGCCGAGTGGAAGGTGTTCGAGGTGGCTTCGAGGTTGACTTGCGTGGTCATGCTCATCACTCCAGGCTAGGGATTGGAAAGACTACGTGGTCCAGACCAGTTGAATGACCGCGAGCATGTGGTCCAACTGTGCGTCCAGACCAGCATGCTGAGGATGAGGCGAAATGTACTGAATGGCTCGCGGAGTCGTTAGCCCGGGTGTCTCAATGGTTTGACGGTACGTCCCACGTGCGCGGCCTCTTCGAGTCGACGGCCTACACAGCCGTTCGCCTGCGCGAGGACAGGGCGGGCCGTCATGTAATCAGAAACGCATCGTTGGTCGGTTGGGACAAAAACGCTAACGATTCAGTCGGGTGTTTTCATACATTACACACACCGGATACACCGGTGCCGCCACCGCGATGGCGAAGCTGCCAGGTGGTGACTGATATGAACATGGAGGGATGAAGCGATGCACAGGCTCACACTGATGCCGCAGGGAATCGAAGTATGGCTGCCCAATAACGCCGCGTTGACGGAACTCGATTTCGAACTGCACGGACAGGAGTCGATTCCGTTCGGATGCAGGGCTGGCGCATGTGGCGCCTGTGTCATCGAAGTGCTGGAAGGCGTCACGAATCTGGGCAATCGCCAGGATAGCGAGGACGCCTTCCTTCACAGGCTGGGCTATCCGGACCAGCGCTTCAGGCTCGCTTGTCAGTGCCGTCTGACCGGGGCGGCAACCGTGCAAGCAGTCGCTGCGCCAAGCAACTGAACTAAAGAACGTTTCGCTTGTTGTCTGTCTCCCCACTCTCTTATATATAGAGGACTCCTCATGAGTAACCGTGTTAAAAATGCGGGACTGGAAAACCGCACGCCGTTCCTGAACGCAGCGGCTTCCGCCCAGCTGCGCGCCGAGATCGATGCGCTCATCGATCGCCAGATCGACACGTGGTACGAGACTGTGCCGTACGCCGCGCACCTCGAGGGCAAGACGATCGACAGCGAATACTACCGTCGTCACCTCATCGAAACCGCGTGGCGCATTCGTCTGCTTCGCGTGTCGGAATCGAAGGCGCTCGCCGAGATTGCGAAGCGTAGCCCGGAAGCCGCTCAGATCTGGGCCAACTACGAACGCGAAGAGATGCTGCACGACGATCTTTTCATTCAGGATCTCGAGCGCGCCGGCGTGTCGCGCGAGACGTTCCTCGCGACGGAGCCGTACCTGTCGACCAAGCTGTTGACCGGCTATTTCTCGTATCTGCTCGATCACGAGGGGCCGCTGGGGGTCGTCGCGTATTCGTACCTGGTCGAGTATGTGAACGTGAAGCTCGAGCCGCGCAAGATCGCCGCGCTGAAGGACTCGGTCGGCGAGCAGAACATCGGCGGCCAGATCTCGCACTCGCACACCGACATCAACGACGATCACCCGGGCGAGGTTTGGGCGGCGATCCGCTATCTGCTGCGCGACAAGGATGAAGTCGAAGCGCTCAAACGCTACCTGTCCGAGCATCAGACGGTCCTCGCGCTCTACTTCAAGGAGCTGTACGAAGACAAGATCGAGTCGACGCTGAAAGCGGCGGCCTAACCGGAGAGCCGACATGCTGGCTGATGGCGTCCTGATTCTGAGTCATTGCGGTTATTCGTTCGTCGAGGATCTCGTCGCGGCCATCGGCCAGCGGCAGCTTCAAGCGTATGTGCTGTCGTCCCGACCGTTGCCGGAACATGCCGATCGCATCGACGCGCTGCGCGCGCTCGCAGCGGACGCATTTGCGACCGATGCGCACGAATTGTCGACGCAAGACGTCGAGCGCGCGTTGGCGCTGCTGCAAGCAAGGGGTGTGCGCGTGCGCGCTTGCATTTCGGTATGGGAGGGGTATCGCGAGTTGATGGCGCATGCGAACGCGCTGCTCGGCGTCGCCGACCTCTTGCCCGCGCGTGTCGCGACGTTGCGCAACAAGCTTCAAGTGCGCAACACGCTGCGCGCGGCCGGCCTGTCGAGCCGTACCGCCCATGCGCTCACGCCCGCGGTGCTGAGGCAGTTGCAGGAAAGCGGCAGCGCGCATTTCGTGAAGCCGATGTTCGGTATCGCGTCATACGGTGCGTTCCGGCTCACGCCGCAGACGACGTGGGCCTCGCTCGAGGCGATCGCCGACGAGGCGCGGGCCGATACCGTCTACGCGTCGGCGCTCGGTGCGCGCATCGAGTTCATCGCCGAGGAGTACGTGAGCGGCACCGAATACAGCTTCGAGGTGCTGGTCGCTGCAGGGCGCAGATTCGTCGTCGCGATTCATGAGAAATGCGAACTGACCGAGGCCAATGGCACGGTGCTCGAGGACAGCTGCACGAGCCCGCCCGTGTCGCTGAGCCCGAGCGAATGCACGGCCGGTATCGCGTGGCTCGAGGCGGTGTTCGCGCACCTGTCGCTCGATTGGGGATGTTTTCACGTCGAAGCACGCTTCGACGGCAAGCGCTGGGACCTGATCGAAATCAATCCGCGCGTCGGCGGCAGCCTGATTTCGCCGAGCGTGAAAGCGCTGAACAGCGAAGCCAACCTGCTCGAGCTGTGGCTCGGCGTGCTGCTCGAGCAGCGCGAAGCCCAGCTGACGGAACAGCTCGCGCGTCTCGCGTACGGCGAACAGGGCGACGCGCCGGGCACGAACGCAACGTTCTTCAGAGTCTATTTCGCGTCGCCCGGATTGATCGAAGACATCAGCCTCAAGGCGCTGCCGCGCACGCCCGTCGTCACACAGGTCCTGCTGAAGGCCGGCGACGAGGTGGATCCGGCCTCGCGTGAGGTGTTCCTCGGGCAGCTGTTGTGGTCGATGAGCCGCGTCGAACGTGATGCCGAGCTCGACACGATGCTGGCCGCGTCGGCTGATGCGATTGAGGTGCGTTACCGGCTTGCTGAGCCGGCACTGGGGGCATGACCATGAAAATCCAACCATCTTGTTTGTTGCTGATTGTCGATTACAACCTGAGCCGTATCGACGATGTCGCTCATATGGCGCACTACGCACGCGAGCGCTACGGTGCGGGGACGGTGTTGATTCGCCCCGCTCCGAGCGAACGTGTCGCACGCATTTGCGACCATGTGATCGACCTCGATCCGCTTGCCGACGGCTTCGTCGAAGCAGCGCTCGAGCGGCTCGCCCGGTTCTCGGGACGTCTGCGCGCGGGCATCGTGTTCTCGGACAACGCCGTGCAAAGCGGAGCCGAACTGCTCGAACGGCTCGACCTCGCGGTCGATTGCGCGTCGCTCGCGGCGGGAGCGTTCAGCAAGCACGAGTATCGCGTCGCGGAGCATCGCACGCGGGAAATACTCGAGGCGCAGGGCGTCATGGTGCCGGACTATGCACAAGCCGAGTCGGTCGACGATCTGCAGCGCTTTTGCGCGGACCACCCGGACGGCTTCGTCGTCAAGCCATCGTGCGAGGGCAACAATCGCGGGGTCGTCGTCGTGCGTGACGGCGACAGTCTCGACGCAGCGTTCAGCGAGGTCGCGCCGTATCTGCATGGGGGGGTGATCTGCGAGGCGTTCATTCCCTACGCGCGCGAGTTCTCGTTCGACGGCATCGGCGCGCTGTCATTCATCACCGAGAAGGTGAGCGCGACCGGGCGCTATCCGGTGGAGGTCGCGCAGATTCTGCCGTCGCGGCTCGAGGCACACGAGCAGCGCACGCTCGTGCGCGCCGGACGTGCGGCGAATCTTCTCGTCGGGCAATGCGACGGACCGTTCCACAACGAAATCAAGCTCAGCGACGACGGGCTGCGCGCGGCGGTCGTCGAACCGAACCGTCGTCCGGCGGGCATGAAGATATGGTGGCTCGCACGTTGGGCGTACGGCATCGACCTGTTCCATACGTGGATCGACTCGGTGTTCGGCAGCGCGCCGCCAGCCCAATTGCCCGAGCCGGAGCGCTTCGCGGCAGCCGTGATGCTCGGCGTCGCACAAGATCGCCTTTTTTCGCCGCAGGACGTTCGCGTCGGGGCGAAGCCGCTCGACGATGCCATCGCGGCCACCGCGCGCGCGCTCGGCCTGCGCGACGGCGCGTTGCAAGCGCGCGGCTTCGAGTGGCTCGCCGCTGAGCGGCGGTTCGTCCATGCGATCGCACGCGACAACGCCGATTTCGTCGCGCTCGCGATCGTCACGCTCGAATCCGGCGACGGCGACATTCGCGACGTCGTCGCAACGCTGCGCGCCCAATGGCCGGCCGCGCTCGACGCAGCATGTGAAACGCGCGCGGCGGCATGAGTTCCGCCTGCTGAACACTTCACGCCAGGAGACCTGCGATGAATATTCTTGTGCTGCACCGCGTGCCGTATCCGCGTATCGAATACGAGCGTGGCATCGATCACGACGAGCATGATGTGACCTACTTCGGCAAGCGCGAAATACTCGACACGATTCCGACGCACCTGCGCCGGGTGGAGGTGGAGCGGTCCGGCAAAGCGTCGGCGTTCGACGAAGCCTGCGCGTGGCTCGACGCGAACCCGCATCACTTCGACATCGTGATTTCGCTGTCCGAGTACGAACTCATCGATGCGGCGATGCTGCGCGCGAAGCTTGGCATCGAAGGCAAATCGGTCGAGCAGGTGATGCTCGTGCGCGACAAGGTCCTGATGAAGCAGGCGGTCGTCGACGCTGGCTTGCGCGCGCCGCGCTTTCTGTCGTTGCGCGCCTGGGTCGATGCGCACGGCAGCACGCCGTGGCGCGGGACGACGGTGCTCAAGCCGCACAGCGGCGCGTCGAGCACCGACGTCGTCGTGTTCGACACCCCCGCCGCGCTGTTCGATGCCCTCTCTGCCCGCAAGACCGGGGTGGCCGCGCTCGACGTCGATGCGCCTTGCATCGACGATTTCGAGATCGAAGAGTTCGTCGACGGGCCGATCCTGCATTTCGACGGCGTCGTGGGACGCGGCGAGATCCTGGCGGTCACGGCAAGCCGTTACGTCGGCACTTGTCTCGGTTACGCGGCCGGGCAGCCGCTCGGATCGTTTCATTTCCCCCTGAGCGACGCGGCACGCAGTTGGGTGGCAAGCGTGCTCGCGGCGGTGAGCATCGACGTCGGGAGCTTCCATCTCGAGGCGATCGAGCACGACGGCGAACTCGTGTTCCTCGAAGTGGGCAACCGCGTCGGTGGCGCCGACGTGGTGACCACGTTCGAGCTCGCGACCGGCATCCACTTGCCGTCCACCGAGCTGCGCCTGTTGCTCGGCCAGCCGGCGCACGTGCAGCCGCGCGCGCCGCTTTCGCAGCAGCTATGGCACGGCTGGTTCGTCTTTCCGGGCCATCACCTGCGCAGCGGCACGTTTCAGGGCTTCGACGGCGCCGAACCGTTTCGGACCAGCGCCGCGGTGCTCGCGTGGAACGAACTCGAGGTCGGCCGCGCCCTAGCCTCGAACGTGACGTATTCGGCGCACGAGGCCCCGCTCGCGGGAATCATCGGCACGCGCAGTCCGGAGGAGACGCGCCTGTGGATCGAACTCCTGTTCGCATCCGCCGCGCTGCGCGTGTCGGAACCGGCTGCGTCCTGAGCACAACTATTTCATCGGGAGCAGAAGATGGCCCATGTCGTCACGGAAAACTGCATCAAATGTCGCTATACCGATTGCGTCGAAGTGTGCCCGGTCGATTGCTTTCACGAGGGCGAAAACTTTCTCGTCATCGATCCGAACGAATGCATCGACTGCGGCGTCTGCCGCAGCGAATGCCCCGTCAATGCGATTTTTCCCGGCGATGAGGTGCCGCCCGAGCTGCAAGCGTTCGTGGCACTGAACGCGAAGCTCGCGAAGACCTGGCCCAGCATCACGCGCAGCAAGGCGCCCCCCACCGATGCTGAGCGCTGGGCGGATGTCGGCGGCAAGCTCGCGCTGCTGGAGGCCTAGCCGCAATCGGCTTTTGCGACGATACCGGCGTCATGCGGGAGCCGGTTTAGACAATCCCGCTTCGCCATTCTTTATTCATGGAGGTTTACATGGCTCTCAATCCGCTGCAGCAGTTCTTCTCGAAGGTCGGCGCTCGCGACTTGCCGGGCGCGCTCGAGTTCGTCGACGACGCGACGGTGTTCGAGCCCCAAGGGCCGGAGTCGCTACCGATTTACGGTCGGTTCGTCGGCAAGGCAGGCGTCGAGCGACTGCTCGGCACGCTGGGCGAGCAATTCGAAACGGAGGTGTTCGAGATCAGAAAGTGGGCCGAGGCGGACGATTACGTGTTTGCCTACGGCTTCATGCAGCACCGGGTCCGCAAGACCGGTCGGACGTTCAAGAGCGAGTTCGCGGTAGTTGCGCAAATCGAAGGCGGCGTGATTCGCCACTACCGGATCTTCGAGGACACGGCGGCCGCCCAAGCTGCGTTCGCCTGACCGCCCGTAGTCCACGTTTTCGGCCTGGCGCCCGCCAGGCCGTCACCCTTTTCTTCCGGCGCCGTCCTTCGGCGCTTTCTTTCAGCGCATTTGCGCAAGCCAGCCGTTGTAATCGGCATCGGACTGCGGCAAGAAGAGCGCCACCCCGCTTTCCGCGAGCTCGCGGGTTTCGCTCGGCGCGTGGCCGAACTCCTGCTTGAACGCACGGCTCAATTGCGTATTGCTGTTGAAGCCGTAGCGATAGGCGAGATCACCGATCCGGTGGCGCGGATTGACCGGCGACACCAACGCGCGCCGGATGGCGAGCAGCCGCAGCTTGCGGATGTAGTTCGCGACGCCGCCATCCTGTTCGAACAAGCGATACAAACTCGAGCGCGAAATTCCGATCGTCTTGCAGATATTGTCCGGCGACAGATCGGGCGATTCGAGATTGGAGCGGATGTATTCCTTGATCTTCACATACAGTGCCGAGAGGATGTCGTTACGCGCGTTCGCGGCTTCCTGGTTCGCGGAGGTCAGCATGGCATTCACGAGATTCAATGTCGCTTGTTCGGCGTGCAACGCCTCCAATGGCGTCAACGTGTCGATCTTGCGGAGCAGACTCGCAAGATAATCCTCTAGAAGCTGACTCATGCCGCTGCTGAAAATCATCCCGTGAAGCGAGGACGGGGTGTTCGGCAACATGTCGCGTGCCACGAGCAGCGTGATCGCGTCGCCGGCCCTGATCTCGCGGTGGTAAGGCCGAGCCTGATCGATGACGAGGATTTCTCCAGGCTGCACGGCCACCGAACGGCCGTCCACATCACCCAAAACGCAGCCGGCGCGCCGCAGGTTGAATGAGTAGTTGTCGAAACCGTCGCGCCGAATGATCGACGAAGAGCGGTTCAGCGAGTAAATCAGCGGCGCCGTGTCGACCCGCTCCTGCCGATAGGTCCACTGGCCGACCGAAATGTTGCCGAGCGTGTACCCGACAAACTGGTAGTCGATCGAAGGATCGATCTGTTGCGCCATCGAAAATTCGGCGAGCGTGTACTGCGCGCGCCACGCGTCGAGGCGGTCGGCGGCCGAATAATCCGTCAAAGAGAAACGATAGGGGGGATGGGTCGTGTTGCTCACGCAATTGCCCTCGGGTTCGTCTGTTCTTCTGCGAATTATAATAGGTAATGCGGACTGAATGTGCATTCCCCGTGCACCTTACAATTTTTACAATATTATTTTCTCATATGCATATCATGCATTAATCAATATATTCATCAAACATATCGACGGGCTGACTCACAGCCTTATGGCACGGGCATTTCACGCCGCAGATTTGTTTTACTTTGTATTACAACCGAGTATTGGACACGGGTCAGGCACGCTTCCTTGGCATGCGACTCCGGATTAATCCCCTGAGAAAGAGGGGTATTTACGAACAGCTTCTGGTAATCGCGGCGGCGGAAGCCGACGTGCGTGTCTGGCTAGTACGCGCGTACGATTCGGCACAATATCGTCGTGCCACCCCGGGACCGAAGCCGAATTCTTACCCTCGGGGAATCTTCGGTCCCGTTATCAGCGCCCTGCGGCGTCAGCCTGCGCCATAGCCTCGGCCAGTGCCTCCACCGTCATCGGCCGGCCCAGCAGATAACCTTGCAACGAGTCGCAGCCAAGCTCGGTGAGGAAGGTTTGCTGCTCGATCGTTTCCACCCCCTCCGCCACGATACGCAGGTCCAGCGCCCGGCCCAGTGCCACGATGGCAGCCACGATCGCCGCGTCCTCGGATTCCTGAGTCAGTTCGCGCACGAATCCGCGATCGATTTTCAACTCGCTGGCCGGCAAACGCTTCAAGTACAGCAGGCTCGAATAGCCGGTACCGAAATCATCGATGGAGATGCGCACCCCCATCTCGTGCAGTTGCTGCAAGATGGCCAAGCTGGCGTCGGCATCGCGCATGGCGGTCGATTCGGTGACTTCGAGAATCAAGCGTTGCGGCGGTATCCCATGCCGAGCGAGCGTGTTGCGCACCGTATCGATCAACGAGGTATGGCTGAACTGGAGCGCCGACAGGTTGACGGCGACCGTCCATTCCGTGCGCCCCTCATACCGCCATTGCGCCAGCTGCCGGCACGCTTCGTCCAGTACCCACGCCCCTAGCGGCACGATCAGGCCGGTTTTCTCGGCCAGTGGAATGAACTCGTTGGCCGAAAGCAGCCCACGTCCGGGATGCTGCCAGCGCACCAGCGCCTCGACACCGAACATGGGACCATCGGGTGCCTGGAACTTGGGCTGGTAATGCAAGACCAGCTCACGTCGCTCCAAGGCCAGGCGCAGTTCCTGCACCAGCCGCATCTGCTTGTGGACGTTGGCGTTCATCGACGCCTCGAAGAAGCAGTAGGCATCCCGGCCCGTTCCCTTGGCGTGATACATCGCCGCGTCGGCATTGGTGAGCAGATCGTGCTGGCTGACGCCGTCGTCGGGATAGAGCGCAATGCCGACACTGGTCGACACCCTGAGCTCATGCCCATCTACGACGAACGGCTCGCGTATCGCCATCAGCAAGGCATCGGCCAGCGTCCCGGCATCGTCGGGTTCGTTGATGTCGGCCAAGATGACGAACTCGTCACCGCCGATCCGCGCGACCGTGTCCTGCTGCCGCACGCTCGCCGCGATGCGCTGCGCCGCCTCGACCAGCAGCCGGTCGCCCACGTGATGGCCATAGGCATCGTTGATCGCCTTGAACCCATCGAGATCCATGAACATCAACGCGAAGCGGCCCTGATCGCGGCTGGCCGATCGGATCGCCTGGCTGAGCCGGTCTTCGAGCAGCACACGGTTCGAAAGCTTCGTCAGATTGTCGTGCAGTGCCAGATAGGCCAACTCCTGGTTGGCTTCGGCCAACGACGAGGCGAGCACGGCCGTGCGCGCTTCCATGCGCATGTCGAGCACCGAGATGATCAGGGCCATCGCCAGCACCGCGAGCGTCACCACGATGATGACCAATGCCAGCCATTCGACGCTGACACCGTTGCGTGCGGCACCGCAGACGCTACCGAACGGAAACTGAGCAGCCGCCATGCCCGTGTAGTGCATGCCGACGATCGCGAAGCCCATCACCACGGCCGCGCCCGCGCGCATGGCCCGGACATAGGCGTGTTGATGCCGCAGACGGAAGGCGATCCATAGCGCCGCCCCCGAAGCGAGGATAGCGATGAGGACGGATAGGCCGAACAGCAGCGGATCGTACCCGATGCCGGGAGCCATGCGCAGGGCCGCCATGCCGGTGTAATGCATGCTCGCCACGCCCGAGCCCATGAGCAGCGCCCCGCCCGCCAGTCGAGGCCACGGCAGCTTGTTCTGGCAAACCAGCCATAGCGCGAAGGCCGACAAGGCAATGGCAATCAACAGCGAGGCGGCGGTGATCAGTGGATCGTAGCCCAACGGAATCGGCAGGCGGAAGGCCAGCATGCCGACGAAGTGCATCGACCAGATACCGAGCCCCATGGCCGAAGCACCGCCGGCGAGCCACCAGTGCACCGCCTGGCCACGCGCCGTCGCGACACGGCCCGCCATGTCCAGCGCCGTATACGACGCCAGGATCGCCACCAACAACGAGAGGAGGACGAGAAGAAAGTTGTAATTGCCGACTAGCATTGGTTCTCCGCCCCTGCTTCATGAGCGAGAAGTTATTGTGTTATCCAGGTTTGCGGCAATGTCACAAGGTTGCTATTTGAGCCTCGAGGCCAGACCCGGTGACTTGAGCGACCGAAAGGTTGCAGATTGAGTGCCAATTGTCAACATGCCGCTCGGCGTTGCAGTCCGTTACAGGGTCGAGGGCGCCTCGAGTACGCCGCCACTCGTTCTAGTGCAAGCGTATTCGATTGTGCTGGAAGCAGGCGCAGACAGGCTTCGTTCGCCACTCCAGTTGACCGGCATGACCCTGATAGCGCCAAGATCGCGATTGACCATTCTGAAACCATGGACGGCTCAAATTGCACAGCCAGCTCACTACGACACTCTTCCTGTTCGCACTTGGCCTGCTTACCGGATTTATCGGTACCAACACCGGAGGCAGCGCCTTCCTGACGGTTCCGGTCATGATTTGGCTAGGCATCACGCCCCAGTCGGCTATCGCGTCGGCACGCGTCGCGTCTGTCGGCACGATGGTGGCTGGCGTACGCGAGTTCCATCGGCAAGGGAAGGTCGATTACAAGCTTGCCGCCCCTGCCGCGCTCCTGGGCCTGGTCGGGTCCGTTTGCGGTGCGACAGTGCTGCTCAAGATCGATGCGATCACCTTGCATAGGGTGATTGGCACCCTCACCTTGCTGATGGTGATCCTCTCGTTTGCCAAGAAGCCCAAGCCGTTTCAAGAGCCGGTCTCGAAGTGGCGCGCGGCGTTCGGCTATAGCCTATTCGCCATCATCGGCATGGTTGGCGGGTTCTTCGGCGGCCAAGCCAAGCTCGCAACGTATGTATTCATTTTGATCTTCAACAAGACCGTCAGCGAATCAGTCGGCACTCGGAAGATTAGCGGCCTCGTCATCTCACTCGGCTCGCTTGGCGTTTACGGCTTCAGTCAGATCATCAACTGGCAGTTTGGCCTTTCGCTGGTGATCGGCACGCTAATCGGCTCCTCGGTAGGCGCAAGGTACGCGCTGAAAAAGGGTGATGAGTGGATGGAGAGGTTGCTGAACGTCGTTGTCGTACTACTCGCCTTGCGTCTCCTTCTTTTGCCTGCATAGACCACAAGGTGACGCCTTACGTGAAAAGTGGTTATTCGGCTAAGGGGTTCGTGAAACAGGGGCAAGGTCACTTGGACAGCAGGTGCTTCATGCGGACTCCGTCGAGGAGAGGACACGATTCTCGCATCGCTCGTCGTTGGCATAGAACACGTCGAGCGTCGGAAAACGCGCCGTCCCGTGCAGGCAATCCCACAGATAGATCGCAAAACCGAGGTCGCCGGTCCATAGCGAATAGCGCAGTTGTCCGTAGCGACGCTCGGCCTCTTGCGTCTGCGCGATGCCATGCATGGCGAACGCGCGTGCCCGCTCCAGCCATTTGACGTCGCCTGTGCGTTGGTAGAGCGCAAGGAACGCGTACCCGTTGCCGCCCGTGCCATGACACAGATTCGAGCCTTTCTTCAACGGCCCTGCCGCCCAGATCGCTTCGCCGGCCGCAGAGAGCAACGCGTCGAGCGCGCTACCGGGCATCTGCGCCAGGCACAAGACGAAGCCCGGCGCGCCATGACAGAACTGCATGAGCCAGGGTGGCGTGCTGCCTTCGAGCGGATAAAGCCGCACGGGCCAGTTGGCGTGGCCTGCTTCGGTCACGGCCGTACGTGTGACCGTCTCGACGATGCATTGCTGCCAGCGCTGCCACGAGGCGGCGTCGAGCAAATCGCGGCCCGCGATCAACGGCGCGCAAGTGGCGACGAAACCGTGCACACCGTCGAGATAGGTCGATTGCCGGCCGTAGAGGTCTTGGACCCAGTAGTGGCAGCCATGGTCAGGCGACCATGACAACTGCGACCACAGCTTGTCTGCCGTCATGCGGTAAAGCTCGGCCCAACGCGCGTGGCCCGTGAGCCGGTGCAAGAACAGTGACGCGAGCAGCGTGCCCGGAGCCCCCCACATGAGTTCACGGGCCGGGTGATCGACGTTGGCAGCGATCAGCGAAGCGAGCTGTTGCGCGATCGCATCCGTTCGCTGCGCACCGTAGGCCATCATCAGGATCGGCGTATCGCCCATCAAATACGAAGCGCGTGCATCGCTCACCTCGGCATCGAGCCATGCTCGATTGTCGGCGATCAGTGTTTCGTAGTGCTGGCTATAGTCGGCTCGGAGCTGGGCAGCGCCGATCGATTTCAGATAGTCGAGCGCCCAGAACGTGCCGCAAGCGCCAAAGTACAACGGGGTCAATGAGGCAGCTGCCGCGCGATCGTCGTAGTCGAGAGGATGAGCGGGCCAATAGCGGCCCGGAACGAAGGCCACCTCGGTATCGGCGACGATGTGCGCGATCTGCGCTCGCGCGGCCGCTTCGTTCCAGTCCGTCTGCGCGACGGGTTCATGCCGGGTCGGGTCGTGGAGCATCGGAGCCTCTGGGGGATGCTTTCGGCGTGCCGAGGGAAGTCGCCATGCTAGCCGCCCCCCAGATTCCGTGCCGGAAACGCGCAGAAACCTGGCTAAGCGGAAACACCACAAGGGTGTTCCCGCGAGAAGGAAACTCTAATGCGCTTCAAAAGCGGGAAGTTGCTTCTGCTAATTGATCGCCGTCGTCACAGCATTCCAGAACGTCGCATCCTCATCGCCCAACGCCCACATCGACACGCCGGCGAGGCCGAGCGTCTTCGCGAGCTGCGCTTTCGAGTAAATGCCTTGTGCCGTTTCGTACCAGACCTGATGCGAGCTCGCATCCGGCGCCGTGTAGTTGAAATACGCCGATTGAGTCGTCGCATCCCACTGCGGGCTTGCTCCGGTGGACGCGAGCAGCGCCGGCATGTCCTTCAGCGCAACCGACGTTCCGGTATTGGCGGTCACGTTCCAGTCATACCCATAGGCGGGCAACCCGAGCAGGATCTTGCTCGACGGAATCTGCGTCGCCGCGTATTGCAGCGACGCCTGCATCCAGTCGATGCCGGCGACCGCCCCAGCACCGTGGCCGGGAACATGCTCGTCATAGGTCATCACCTGAATGAGGTCGGCGCTCTGCCCCAGGGCGGCGTAGTTGAACGGCCACCCCCACGTGTCGCTGGGATCGTCGCTCGACTTGGCCGGCACGCTCAGCACGAGGCTCGAATGGATCGCGTGCAGCTGTACGGCCAGATCGGCCACGAAGCTCGTATAAGCATCTCGGTCCGCCGGATAAACGCCTTCGAAGTCGATGTTGATGCCCGTGAGGTTCGCCGTCTTGGCCAGCGCAACGATGTTCTGAATCGTGGTGGCCCGGTTCGTCACCAACGCGCCGTGAGCGATGTCGGGATCGAAGTCGGTGGCGCCGAAATTCGAAATGCAGGCATACGACGCTTTGCCCGCAGCCTGATCGCCGGCCAGCAAGTTCGACGGCAATGTGCCGTTCAAGCTTCCGTCGGTCGCTACCTGAATCACGTCCATGGATATGGCCGAGACGGGCGTCGAGGCGCTCGTGGCCGACGTCATCGAATCGCTGGTGCCGGTGAAGTAGCCGAGGATCGTCTTGGCCGAGGACGTGGCGGGCGTCGAAGCGACGGTATTGGGCGTGGCCGTGGATGTTGACGTGTTCGTCGTCGCCGCTGCACCGCCACCGCTTCCGCCGCCACCGCATCCGGAAAGAACCAGCGTGATGCCGACTACGCCGATCAGGCTCGCGATTTTCATAGGACTCCAGAAATTTTGGCGTCCCGCATTGTATCCCCGGATGATGACAGTTCTCGGATATTGAAGCGCATCGGCAGGATGCGCGGCCCCGCAAGCCATCCCCTCACGAAATCAACGGCGAAGGCGGCCAATCGGTGCACAGTCTCGGCTCGGCGAAGTTGCCGAACGCGATACCAAGGCGATAGACCTGCGCGACGCGCAGCGCCGCATAGGTTGCGCTCGACGCCGCCTCGAAGTGGAGAAACGGATGCTCGGCCCCGTCGTTGTCGATGAGATAGACGCCGAAGCATTCAGTGCACGCCGGACCGACTTTCTTTCGGCCCACGCCGTGCACGACAAGACGCTTGATTTCAGGCAGGAGCTCATGCAAGGTGGCGAGACACGCTTCGATCAACGTGCGCGAACCATTGCCAGATCCAAGGGCATCGAAGGGGAAGTCAGCGCCGCCGGAAATCATGACTCATGGAGCCTCTTTGTCTTCACGGTCGATTGATACAACAACGCCTTCCGCAGCACGGCCGCCAACACACGGCCGCTTGCCAGGCCCGGATTGAAATGTTGCAAGAATGCAAGACTTATTGAAACGTTTTTAAATTATCTGAGTTTGAGGTCGACTGAAACTACTAAATTTCATAGGTTTAGTTCGACGCCCGAGTAGGTAACGCCGCATCCGACTTCTCGGGTTTATAAAGAGCTTGCGGCATGCGTTATCATGCCCACGTCCACCGGGGTGGAAACGGAGTCGAGCCGAGCTTTGAGCCATCGTGCACCTCAACAATCGCGCCCGCTCGATTTATAAGCAAAATACATAAGCCGATTATTTTAAAAACCGTGAATTCAATATCAAACCGAGGCGCCATGGAGCTTGGCAAGCAATCCAAATACGAGTCCACTTACAACCCGGATAAACTCTTCGCGATTCCCCGCACGATCAAGCGCGAAGAAATCGGCATCACAGGCGAACTGCCGTTTTTCGGCGTCGACGTCTGGAATCACTACGAGGTGTCGTGGCTGACGCCACGCGGCGTGCCGCGCGTTGCCATCGCGACGATCGTCGTGCCCTGCACCTCGGCGAACGTGATCGAGTCGAAATCGATGAAGCTGTACTTCAACACGTTCAACAACACGTCGTTCGGTACCCAAGCGGAAGTCGAACGCATCGCCGCAAGAGATTTGTCGCACTGTGCGGGCGCGCCCGTGTCCGTCACGCTCGAGCCGCTCGAGGGTGCCGCCGCACAGCAGATCGGCGCCCCAGCCGGCTCGTCGATCGACGAGCAGGACATTGCCATCGACAAGTTCAGCGTCGACCGGCAGCTTCTGGCGACGCATGACGAACACGTCAGCGAAACGCTCTATTCGAACCTGTTGAAATCGAACTGCCTGGTGACGGGGCAACCCGACTGGGGTACCGTCTCGATCACTTACGAAGGCCGGCGCATCGATCGCGCGGCGCTGCTCAAGTACGTCGTCTCGTTCCGCAATCACGAGGAATTCCACGAGCAATGCGTCGAGCGGATCTTCAAAGACATTCAGGATCAATGCGCGCCGACGCGGCTCACCGTGGCGGCCCGCTATACGCGCCGGGGTGGCATCGACATCAATCCGGTACGCAGCAGCGAGCCTTTGCACGATGCCCCGAATCAGCGCTTGATCCGACAATAACTTCGCACCGCACGCCGATCATGGAAAACGCTTCTCACGAAATCGAAGCCGTCATCGAGCCGTCGCTCGAGAACGATGAGTTGCAGGTCTTGGTGCGCGTGTGCGATTCCGGCGCCACCTTCAAGATGTCGCCGCGCGAGCTGAACAAGAAGACGTGGCTCGACAAGTTCTCGCGTGAGGATGTCGCGCATATCGGCTTCCTCAACGCAGCCACTTACACGGATCAGCTCGTCCCGCTTTCGTACTTCCCGACGCGCAAGCATCAACTGACGCCTGCGGTCCTTCTGCTCGCCCTCATCTACGTCGGCTTTCTGATGCTGTCGAACGTGACGGGCGCACGCGTCATCGAGGTCAAGCTCGCTTGGCTGCCCTTTTTCGGCGCCGTCAGCTTCGGCATCCCGGCTGCGCTGATCGCGTTTCCGATGACCTACGCGTTCAGCACGATCATCACGGAAGTCTACGGATATCGCGTCAGCCGCATGGTGATCTGGGGCGGCCTCGCCGTGAACCTGATGTTCATCATCGGCACCTGGCTGCTGTCGCTGCCGCCGGGTTTGCCCAGTTGGGAAGCGCAGAACCCGACGCTTGCCGCCGCTTATCCGGCACTCGCCCTCGAATTCGCGCGAACGTTCGTCGCCTCGACCGTCGCCTACTTCTGCGGCGAGTTCATCAACACCACGTTTCTCGCCAAGCTCAAGATTGCGAGCGCCGGCCGCTATCTCTGGGCACGGGTCGTGTCGAGCACGTTCGTCGCCATCGTGATCGACAGCGTGCTCTTCTGCATGATTCTGTTTTGGGGCCGGCTGCCGCAACAAGTCGTGCTCACGATGATCGGCATTCAGATCACCGTCAAGCTGATCTACGAACTTGCGCTATTGCCGGCCGTCACGACGGTGTCCAGGCGCCTCAAGCACATGGACAAGGTCGACTATTACGACTATCACACGAACTTCAATCCGTTCTCGTTCAAGGATTGATCAGGCGCGACTCGGTCACGACGCCGAGCACCGCCACGCCCTGGCCCAAAGCATTGACCGTCTTCGCCGACGAAGGATCGATGCTTTTGAGCCAGGCGACTTCACCATCCTTGATCACGCGAAACAAAGTCGGCTCCCCGCCGTCGCTCACAGCGACGACGACCTGCGCATCGCGAAACGCGCCCCCGGGCTCCACGATGACGAGCGAGCCTTCGCGAAACCGCGGCGCCATCGACGGCTTCGTCCGCGCAGCAAACGCGCCCGGCCGGCGGGGCGTATCGACGGTCAGCCATTGCGTCTTGAAGGCGACGTCGTGATTGCCGCGCGAGAAATCGAGTATCTCGTCCCATCCGAGAATCGGAATCGGGTAGACCCGCTCGCTGTGCAGCAGGTACCCGACCGTCGACCCTAGCGCGTCAGCAATCGCCGAGACGGTGCTGATGCGCGGATCCTCCGTCGTGATCGATAGCACGCGGCTCAGCGTCGCGGGCGAGATCCCCGTCTTACGAGCCAAGTCCGCGTCATTGAGGCCTTGTTGGCGCATCAGCGCCCTGATTCTCTCGACCATCAGGACGACCCGTTGGCTCATGTCCATAGTGCGTTTTCGCCCTTGTCCGTGTGCGGACGTTTATTGTTCCCAGCTGCGATCGCCATTGTAGAGAGGAACGGAGCGGACCACTCGCGCCATGGCCCCAATTAAGGGAATCGTAAGCAGCGAGACTGTATTTGCACGCCCGCAAATGTGGCATTTTGTTGCATTTAGTGGCATCATGCGCAGCGACCGCGCGGCGGTCCATCACCCTATTCGTGTCGCTTGCCCCACACCTAGCCATGACATCCTCCATCCCTTCGCATTCGCGCGTCGTCATCATCGGCGGCGGCATCATCGGTTGCTCTGTCGCCTACCACCTGGCCAAAGCCGGCTGGACCGACGTGACGCTGCTCGAACAAGGCCAGCTCTCGTGCGGCACCACCTGGCATGCGGCCGGGCTCGTCGGTCAGCTGCGCTCGCAGGAAAGCATGACGAAGCTGATTCGCTATTCGACGCAGCTCTATGCCGAACTCGAAGCCGACACCGGGCTGGCAACGGGCTGGAAGCAATGCGGATCGCTCTCCGTCGCGCGCACCAAGGAACGGATGACGCAGCTCGAGCGCACCGCTGCCATGGCGCGCGCGTATGGTGTCGCCTGCGACGTCATCACACCCGGGCAGGCCGGCGAGCTCTGGCCGCCCATGCGCACCGACGATCTGCTCGGCGCCGTCTGGCTGCCCGGCGACGGCAAAGCCAATCCGACCGACCTCACGCAATCGCTCGCGCGCGGCGCTCGTATGCGTGGCGCGCGCATCGTCGAGAACGTGCGCGTCACCGGCGTCCAGACCGAGCGCACGGATGCGGGTCGCCGCGCAACGGGTGTCGCCTGGCGCACGAAAGACGGCGGCACAGGGACCATCGGCGCCGACATCGTCGTCAACTGCGGCGGCCAATGGGCCAAGGCGATCGGGCGGCTTTGCGGCGTCACCGTCCCCTTGCATTCGGCCGAGCACTACTACATCGTGACGGGCGCCGTCCCCGGCGTGCACCCCGATCTGCCCGTCATGCGCGACCCCGACGGCTTCATCTATTTCAAGGAGGAAGTCGGCGGGCTCGTGATGGGCGGCTTCGAGCCCGACGCGAAGCCTTGGGGCATGAACGGCATCCCCGACGATTTCGAATTCCAACTGCTGCCCGACGACTGGGATCAGTTCGAGATCCTGATGAACAACGCGCTCATCCGCGTGCCCGCGCTCGAAACGGCCGACGTGCGGCAGTTCTACAACGGTCCTGAATCGTTCACGCCCGATAACAACTTCATCCTCGGCGAAGCCCCCGAGCTGAAGAACTTCTATGTCGGCGCCGGCTTCAATTCGATGGGCATCGCGTCGGCCGGTGGTGCCGGCATGGCGCTCGCCGAATGGATCATGGCCGGCGAGCCGACGATGGATCTGTGGCCCGTCGACATCCGCCGCTTCGCGCGCTTCAACGGCAACGACGCTTGGCTCCATGATCGCGTGAAAGAAACGCTCGGGCTGCACTACGCGATGCCCTGGCCGAACCGGGAGCTCGACACGGCCCGCCCGCTGCGCCGCTCGCCGCTGTACGCCGCGCTGCGCGATCGCAACGCCTGCTTCGGCAGCAAGATGGGCTGGGAACGCCCGAACTTCTTCGCGCCGCCCGGCGTCGCGCCGGCGATCGAATATGGCTTCGGCCAGCAAAACTGGCATGCGTGGAGCGCTGCCGAGCATCGCGCCTGCCGCGAAAGCGTCGCGCTATTCGATCTGACGTCGTTCGCCAAGCTGCTGATCAAAGGCCGTGACGCGCAAGCGGCGCTGCAATACCTCGTCGCCAACGATGTCGACGTCGAACCCGGCTCGTCCGTCTACACCGGCATGCTCAACGAACGCGGCGGCTACGAGTCGGACGTTACCCTCATGCGCCTGGCCGAGGATCAATACCTGCTCGTTACCGGATCGGCGCAAGCGACACGCGATCTAGCCTTCATCGAACGGCATTTACCGATCGACAAGCATTGCGTCGCCGTCGATGTCACAGGTCAATATGCCGTGCTCGCCGTCATGGGGCCGCGCTCGCGCGAGCTGATGCAGCAGGTTTCGAAATCCGACTTCTCGAACGAGGCATTTCCGTTCGGCGCCTGCAAGGAGGTCGATATCGGCTATGCGACCGTCACCGCCATGCGGCGCAGCTATGTCGGGGAGCTCGGCTGGGAGCTCTATGTGCCGGTGGAATTCGCGCTTGGCGTCTACGAGACGCTGCATGCGGCTGGCGCGCCATTCGGGCTCGTCGATGCCGGCTACTATGCGCTCGAATCACTGCGCGTCGAGAAGGCCTATCGCGCTTGGGGTCGCGAGCTGACACCCGATCGCGATCCGTTCGAAGCCGGCCTCGCGTTCGCCTGCAAGCTCGATAAGGACATCGCGTTTCGCGGGCGCGAAGCGCTGCTCGCACGGCGCGGCCAGCCTCCGGTAAGGCGCCTCGTTGCGCTGAGCCTCGACGGGCACGCCGACAAGATGCTCTGGGGCGGCGAAGCAATCTTGCGTGACGGTGTGCCGGTCGGATCGGTCAGCTCGGCTGCGTTTGGACACACGCTCGGCTGCCCGGTCGCGCTTGGGTATGTCGGCGCGGACGGTGCGCCCGTCGACGCAGCCTACTTGATGGGTGGGCGTTATCAGATCGATCTTGCGGGTGAACGGCTCGACGCCACGTTGCATCTGAAGGCGCCGTACGATCCGAGCGGGCAGCGTCTCAAGGCGTAACCGCAACACATGGGCGGGCCGGTTGTGTGCCGCGCCGGCCCTCCGCACCACTATCGCGCTTACGCCGGCGAAGTCACACGATAAGGCCGCAGCCACTTCATCCACCGATCAACTAGACTATGCTCCCCTGACCCAACAAACATTCGAGCAAGAAATGTCCGACGCCAATACGACAAACGCTGCGCAAACGCATCGGGGTTCCGCGGGCGGAAGCGCAAGTACGGGGGGCGCGGAGTATTCATCGGCTGTCGCGGCATGGGCCGCCGTCAAGCTGCTCGCCGGCGGTGGTGCGTCGCTGGATTGGAATTTACCGTCCCATGTATCGATTGCGTCGATCCACTGCGAGAGCGCGACGGAGGTCGACGATCTCGTCTTGAGTCTGGCCGCCCCGGGCAAGGTCTATATCCAGATCAAGCACGGCCTCGGTTTCGGTTCCGAGTTCAAGAAAGCAGTCGACCAATTGGTCCGCCAATTCCTGCGCCCAGGGTTTTCGCCACAAAACGATCGTCTGGTGATCCTGACCGACGACTCGGCGAGCGGTTCGATCCGCACCGATCTGAAAACCGTCCTGGAACGCTGTCGTCATCTGCCGTCGATTAGCAAGCTATCCGAAGAAGCAGGAAAGAGCGAAGCGACTCGGGAAGCGTGGCATCGACTGTCGACGGCGATCGACGAGCGATGGAAAACGGTATCGGGAAGCGTAGGACCGACCGATGCCGAACTGAGAACCTTCCTTTCCTGCACTTATTTGACGGTCTGCGATCCGACGCACGGCCGCGACGCACACTACGCAATCGAACTGCTCAAGCGAATCGGCGACGAAGCGCAAGCGGCCATTATCTGGGACCGGCTCAATAGACAGGTCATGACCCATGCCGTCTTGCGCACACCTGTCGATAGGCCGCTGCTCTGGTCGAAGTTGGAGGAAGTCGGGCTCTCGGTGTCCGTCAGGCGCATTCCGATGTTGAGACGAGAAGCCTCGCTGTCAGAGCTATTTCGAGCGATGACCCAAAGCATCGTCGACACCGAGACGCAGGAGGACCGCTACGACGCCAGCCATTACGTTTCCCGCACATCGCTCGATAAAGCGTTCGCCGCGTTTCTCGCCGGTGATCGAGCGCTGATGATCGTCGTCGGACAATCGGGCAACGGCAAATCGACTTGGTGCATCGCGCAAAGCGCCGGGCAGCGCGCGATGCCGACGCTGTTGGTGCAAGGGGAGCGTCTTGCAGCGGACGACGCGACATTTGAAGACACGGTATGGCGGTTACTCGATGAGCACGTGACCGATCGCGGCGGCCGGCTTCTCGCCAAGCCGGAAATACTCGAATGGATCAGTCATACCCCGCTGCTCGTGATTATCGATGGCCTCGACCGAGCCCCCGAGCCGGTCATTGCGCGACTTCAACCTTGGCTACAAAGCACGATCGCCTTCTTGCGCAAAGCGAAGGTGAAACTGGTGCTCGGCTCCCGGCCCGAGACGTTTGCGGGTGCCGCGCACCTGTTCAAATCCCAGCAGTCGCTCGTTTATAAAACCAACGACGAGTCCCCTTACACCGTCCTCGAAGACTTCGACGAGCATGAGGCAATTCAAGCCGCGAATCTCCGTGGGAAGCCTTGGCTGTCGAAGTACCGGCACCCTAGCCTGATGGCATTTTCGGGTGCCGTCGAAATACAGGACGACGGCACGACATTGAGCTCGAGCGAGATCATCGAGCAATATCTCGACTACCGGATCGGTGACATTCAGATGCGATCGGGCAGGTTGAGAGAGCTGCTTGACGACTTCGTCGACAACATCGCCACCGTATTGGCGGACTCACACACCGGTCAGTTGCCGCGCTCTGTCGTCACCGCTCTTATAGAGAAAGATCCCGCTGCTTTCAACGCCTTGAAGCGCGGCAACTTCCTCAGATATGCAGGCGATTGGGTTCGAGTGGAGCCAGATGAAGTGTCGGAACTGCTGGCGGCGCGCAAGATCGACATTGCGCAAACCATCGTTGAACTGGCATCCCATTTCGAGCATCCACTCAAGCTGGGCGCATTGCGCAGGGCCATTGTCATGCTTGCGCGACAATCGCCGGACAAGGCAATCGAAGCGTTGACGAACGTAATCGGCGTGTTCGAGCAATCGCTGGATCGGTCGGCTCGCCTTTTCGCGGCGTCCGTGTTTATTGAATTCGAGGACTGGTCAGGGTTGCACCCCCTCGCGGAACGGCTGCTGGCAGAGTGGAACATTACCAATCTCGTGTTGGGTGTCGATAGATACGACACGTTCCTGCCTATTGCGCGCTCCTCGTGTTGGTCGCCTATGGAGAGAGTGAAGCTGCTTTGGCGATTGGCGGGCGGCGAGTACCATTTCGAGTGGCGTCAAAAGGACTGGCCACGCATCGCATCCGTCATGTGGATATCTAGCCCAGAGGTAGACTGGGCGGCCGCAATGCTTGAAGCCATTGAGACGGCACCGTCCGATGCGCTTGCATTCCTTCTCGACTCGTTCGATTCGACTCTGCCGCTTATGGGTGGAGACGAAGCTTGTATCGGCGACCTCGCGCAGGGGCTCTTTTTCCTGTCCAGCGACAGCCTCCTGACGGAAACGCTTGAACTGTTGTGCAATCGCACGGGACGAAGGTTCGCCACCGTGGAACGCCTTATCGTCGAACGGTCCCCTCAAGAAGCGCTCGAATGGATCCGGACCAAAGGACCGAACGCGCTCTCGAATCATCAACTGCTAAGGTTGTTCGAGGCTATACCGCAAAGAACGCCGCTCGACGGCCCTACCACTCAGTTTTTTCAAGGTCTCGCGAACACGACAAAAAACGCCGCTGTCCAGCTGCAATGCCTGGCCATTCTGTGTGGCAGCGGGGATGAGCACGCTGCTACGCGCATGCTCGACGAAAACGCGATTACGCCGGCCCATACGGCTCTGCTGCTAAGCTTCGACGGCGACTCGTTCACGCGACTGGTCGGTCGCCTCGTCAAACGTGTCGTCGATCGCCAGGTTTCCGCGGAATTGCTCCGAGGTCTCGTGCACACTGCCCCGGACGAAGGCCAGGTTGCCCCGATCACCACGGCGCTCTTGACGTCGTTGCAGTCGAACCCAGCGGATATTGCAGCGATCGGTTCCGCGACGGAATGCCTGCTATACGGCGCGCTCAAGATGAGCACCGTTCCCCCCTCTGTTGCAGAACTGGCGAACAGGGTCATCGCAACCCATAACGCGGCTGCGAACCGATGCCTGATTTATGTCACGTTCCCGACCAATCGCGCGTGGTCACCGTCCGCTGAGGGCGCCAAGATTCAACGCGCGATCGCGGCAGCGCTCGCGGCAACCGTCACGGATACTGAAAACCGTTCGCTAATGGTTTCCCGCTTGATGCACGAGCCCCATGACCCTCAGTACGCCGTCGACCTGCTGTGCAAGATGCTCGATACGCGTTCCGACGACGCATTGCTCGCCAACACCGAACTCGACCCAGACCTCCTACCTCTGTACCCCCATGCCTCGACCATCGTTGCACGAGTGAAGGCTGCGCGCCCATTTTCGTGAGACCGAATGCAGCGCCGCCAAGCGTGGGACCCGATCCGCATCGAGCCTAGCCCCACAACCAGCTATCATGTGCACACCTCAAGATCCACCACTCCGCTGCGCCTCACTGGCGGGAGAAATTTATGGCCTCACCTTACGAAAGCGTCAGCATGGCGCTGTTTTGCGACTTTGAAAACGTCGCGCTCGGCGTACGCGACGCAAAGTTCGAGAAGTTCGACATCAAGCCCGTTCTCGAACGACTGCTGCTGAAAGGCAGCATCGTCGTCAAGAAGGCCTACTGCGACTGGGACCGCTACAAAGGCTTCAAGGCATCGATGCACGAAGCCAGTTTCGAGTTGATCGAGATCCCGCACGTGCGCCAGTCGGGCAAGAACTCGGCCGACATCCGGCTCGTCGTCGACGCGCTCGATCTTTGCTACACGAAGTCGCACGTCGATACCTTCGTCATCATCAGCGGGGACTCGGACTTCTCCCCCCTGGTTTCGAAGCTGCGCGAAAACGACAAGAAGGTCATCGGCGTGGGCGTGAAAAATTCGACCTCCGATCTGCTGGTCGCCAACTGCGACGAATTCATCTTCTACGACGACCTCGTCCGCGAACAGCAACGCACGATCTCGAAACGCGCGGCACGCGAAGCGAGTGCGCCGGCGAAGCGTTCGGCCGATGAAGACAAGCAGCCGAAACAAGAGTTGGAAGCGCGCAAGGCAAAGGCCATTGCGATCGCCGTCGAAACCTTTGAGGCGCTTGCATCCGAGCGCGGCGAGAGCGGCAAGATCTGGGCGTCGGTGTTGAAAAGCGCGATCAAGCGCCGCAAGCCCGACTTCAGCGAGTCGTACTACGGCTTTCGCGCTTTCGGCAATCTGCTTGAAGAAGCGCAATCGCGCGGCCTGCTGGAAGTGGGCCGCGACGATAAATCCGGCGCGTTCGTCTACAGGACTGCCCAGGCCGCGACCGCGGAGATCGCCAAGCAACCCGAATCATCCGTGGTTGTGAGAGATACAGCACCGGCGGCCGAACCCCTCGACAAGAAAGGCCGTCGCACGGGCCGAAAGACGCGCAAGCAGCTTCCCCCGCAGGTGCCGGCGGTCACGGAAGCGGCAGAACCCGCGCCAGCCCCAGCGTCTTTGGCAGCGGCCGAAGCGCCGACGGTCGAACGCGAGACGCCGAGCGCAACAGAAACAGAAGCAAAGGCGGAGAAGAAGCCAGCCCCTCGCCGCGCACGTAAGACCACCGCGAAGAAAGCTAACGCGGCTGTCGAGCCGACGTCACATGAGGCCATCTCGACGGCCGAGCCATCTGCCGACTCGGCCACCGATGTCGTGCCCAAGAAAGCACCTCGAAAATCGGCTTCGCGAGCCGGTCGCTCGCGCAAGGCTGCGTCTTCGTCTTGAAAAGCACGGGCCTCGCAAGGCGGGGCCTGTGCTATCGGAACGCCGTCGCGTCGATGCCGTGGCGCGTGATCTTGTCGTACAGCGTTTTCCGCGGCAGCCCCAGCGACTCGGCGGCCTTGATGACCTGGCCGCCGGCGTTTCGCAGCGCCTCCTCGATATAGGCACGTTCAGCACGCACCATCCGCGAAGCCAGCGAATCCGAGCCGGCCGGAGGCTGGGGCAAGCCGTCGTCGACCCCGAGACAGAATCGCTCCGCTACGTTCTTGAGTTCGCGAACATTGCCCGGCCAATCATGGAGCTGCCAGCGCATCATGTCCTCGGATGTCCAGGTCGGCTCCGGCTTCTCGTATCTGACACAGGCGGCACGAACGAAGTGCGCGATGAGCTCCGGGATGTCGTCGGCACGCTCTCGCAGCGGCGGCAAATCTATCGAAACGACGTTGAGCCGGTAATACAGATCCGCGCGAAACTGCCCTTGATCGGACAATTGCCTCAGATCCTGCTTGACGGCGGCGATCACCCGAACGTCGACCGCAATCGATGTATTGCTTCCCAGCCGCTCGATGCTGCGCTCCTGAAGCGCCCGCAGCAGCTTGGCCTGGAGCGCCAGCGGCATCGTCTCGAGCTCGTCCAGGAACAGCGTGCCTCCGCTCGCATACTCGAACTTGCCGATGCGCCGCTGCTGAGCACCGGTAAACGCCCCCGCTTCGTGGCCGAAAATCTCGCTTTCGAACACAGCCTCCGGCAGCGCAGCGCAGTTCAGCGCCACAAATGGACCGGTGCGGCGACTGGCTGCATGCAAGGCCCTTGCGAGCACCTCCTTGCCGGTCCCCGTCTCACCGACGATCAGGACATCGGCACGGGTAGGGCCGATCGCGTCGATTAAAGCGTGGACTCGCTGCATGACCGGCGAACGCCCGAGCAGGGGCCGTTCGCTGCTCAATTGCGCCCGTAGGCTCCGGTTTTCCACGACGAGCTTGCGTTGCTCCAGCGCACGCCGGACGGTGTCGACCAGCCGATCGGAGTCGAACGGCTTCTCGATGAAGTCGTAGGCTCCGGAACGCATCGCGCCCACTGCCATGGCGACGTCACCGTGTCCCGTTGTCAGAATGACGGGCACGTCGGCGTCTTTGGGGCGAGCCTTGATGCTGTCGAGCAAGGTAAGACCATCGATACCCGGCAACCGGACATCGCTGACGATCACCGCTGGCGGATCCTCCTTGAGCGCAGCGAACGCGCTTTCGGCGTCCTCGAACTCCCGAACGCCGATGCCCTCCAACGAAAGCGCCTGAGAACATCCCAGTCGCACCGCCGCGTCGTCCTCGATCACGTAAACGACCTGCCCGCTATAGGCGCTATACGGATTCATCATTTTGAGTCAGATTCCTCGGTCACCCGATGCAATTCGACGACGAAAACCGCGCCGCCCAGGTCGGGTATGGTGCCACTATTGCCATCGCTACTATGGCCATTGCTCGCGAGCAGACGACCGCCGAATTCGTCGACGATGGCCTGCGAGATGGCAAGACCCAGCCCTAAGCCCTTTCCTGTTTGCTTCGTCGTAAAGAACGGCTCGAAAAGGCGCGACATCACGGCGGGGGCGATCCCGTTGCCACTATCGGCCACACTGACGCGGACGACATCCTCGATCACCTCGGTCGTCACCCGCACCTCCCGGCGCTTCGCAGCCGCCGCACTCGCATCGATCGCATTGGCGAGCAAGTTGACGAAGACCTGTTCAATCCGGATCGAACTGGCCAGGACAGCAGCGTCCCGGGGCACCGGTTCAACGCGAATGGACACCTCTGCGGTCTTCCGATGCGATTCGAGCAGCGCCAGCGCCTGATGCAGCGATTCGGCGATCGAAACCGATTCGCGGCTTATCGCTTCGTGCCGGGCAAATCCCTTCACGTGAGCGATGATCTTGCCCATTCGGCCGGCCAGGTCCTTGATCAGAACGAGGTTGCGTGTCAGGTCGGCAAAGTGGCCCAGTTCGGTCATTCGAACCGCGTTGCTCGACAATGTCATGATCGCAGCCAGCGGCTGATTCAATTCGTGCGTGATGCCGGCCGCCATCTGACCCAGCGCAGCGAGCTTGCCCGCCTGGATGGCGGAGTCGCGTGTGTCGCGCAGGATGCGCCGGGCAACATCGAGCGCATCGACTTTCTCTTCGAGTGTGGCATTGGCGCGGGTCAGTTCGGCGGTCCGTTCGGCTATCCGCTGTTCGATGTCACGCTGAACTTCCGACAGCGCCATCCTCGCGCGCTGCCGCTCTCTTTTTCGGCTATGACGGAGCCAGGCCACGCTGATGAGCGCGAATACGAGGGCCGTCGCCGCCGCCGCGCTGACGGACGCGAATAGCGCGCTGCGCCGGTCGTCGGAGGGATCGACAAGAACGGCGACCTTCCACCCGAGCGGCCCCACCGGACGATACACCACGTGATACGAGTCCGAATGCCCGCCAAAGGGCGCAACGTCGAGCGAGTCTGGGCCAGACGCAGCCCCCGGTCCTTCCGGCCTTGCACCTGATCGACCGAAACCCGATGGCTTTGCACCAAGCCGGTCGAGCGCCGTGCCACCGTATTGCCTTGTTTCGTCGAGCTTGTGGCGCGTGCTCGCAGAAAGCGGGGTCAGTGATCGATAGCGCCATCCGGTCACCGACGAGAGAAACGTCACGTTGTCCCTGTCGACCAGCAACACGATGTCGCCGCTCGTCGCCAATGAGGTTTCGTACCGGTCGAGTGATGCCTTGATTGCCACCGCTCCCACAGCGCGGCGCTCGGGATGAGCGGGATCCCTGACCGGCACCGCCATGAAGTACCCTGCCACCCCGGTCGTATTGCCGACCCCATAGAAACGCCCCGTCCCGTCCTTCATGGCCTCTGTGAAGTAGGGGCGAAACGCGTAGTTCGAACCGACGAAACTGCCAGGCTCGTCGCTATTGCTCGAGGCGAGCGTGTCGCCGCGACTGTCCATGACATAGGCAGCGGACAGCTCCGCGTTCGTCTGGACAGCCTTCAGATACGCGTTCGCTTTTTTGCGCAGCTCAGCGTCGCTCGGATGGCCCAACAGATCCAGCAGGACAGGCTCGAGCGCGGCGATCCGTGGCAGCGATTCATAACGCGCGAGCTGCGACTCGAGCGTCAAGGCATAGAAAGACGACCGCTGCGCCACTTCGGCAATGTGAGCACGCGAGTAATACCCCAGCGCGATGACGTAGGTCAGCCACGCCATCGCCAAGCAACACGCGAGCACCGCCAATGCCGTCGCCATGTGGCGCAGCTGCCTGCCGCTACGCGACATCATTGCGCAGCGCCTGCAGTGAAAGCAGTACGACAAACGGTCTCACGATCCGCGTCAGTCCTTGATAAGCGAATGCTTGCCGGTGTCTCGCATGCCGACATAGACAAGCAATGAGCAGAAGATTGCAGCAGTAACATACCAGTAGAAAAGCGGTTCATGACCGGCCTGCTTGAGCCAGAGCGCCAGATATTCGGCGGTGCCGCCAAAGATCGATACGGTCAGGGCATACGGAAAACCGACACCCAAAGCACGAATTTTCGCAGGGAACAATTCTGCCTTAACGACGGCGTTGATCGACGTATACCCCGACACGATCACCAGCGCCGCCATATTCAGGAAAAAGGCCACCCATGCATTGTGCGTGTGGCTGATGCCGTTCATGATCGGCACGGTAAACAGCGTACCCAGCACGCCGAAAGCGATCAGAACCGGCCGACGGCCGATACGGTCGGAAATCGCGCCGACGACGGGCTGCAAGACGGCGAACAGCGCAAGCGAGGCTGCCGACACGAACGTCGCTTCGTGTTTGGTCATACCAACCGTATTGACGAGGAACTTCTGCATGTAGATCGAGTACGTGTAGAACGCGATCGTGCCACCCATCGTCAAACCGACCACCGTCAGAACAGCGCGTGGATGCTTGCGCAGTTCGGCCAGCGCGCCTCGCTTCTCCCGCTTTTCCCGGGCCTTTTGAAATTCGCCCGTCTCTTCCATCGACGAGCGAAGGCGCAAGGCCAAGAGCGCACAGGCTGCTCCGACAAAAAAGGGAATCCGCCATCCCCAGCTTTCGAGTTGTTGCGTCGTCAGAACGAACTGCTGCAGAACGATCAGCAGCGCCAGTGCGAGAAGTTGGCCAGCAATCAACGTGACGTACTGGAAGCTCGAGTAGAACCCGCGATGCCGCGACGTCGCGACTTCGCTGAGGTACGTTGCCGATGTGCCGTATTCGCCGCCTACGCTCAACCCTTGGAGAAGGCGCGCAACGACGAGCAGTGCCGGCGCGGCCACGCCGATCATGTCGTAGCCCGGGCAAACGGCAATGATCAGCGAGCCCAGGCACATCAGCACAACGGATACGACGAGTGCGGGGCGACGGCCGTATCGGTCCGCATAGACGCCCATCAGCCAACCTCCAACCGGTCGAGCAAGAAAGCCGACCGCGAAAACCGCAGCGGTGTTGAGCAACTGGGCCGTCTGACTGCCGGCCGGGAAGAACGAATGGGCGAAATACAAAGCAAAGGCCGAGTACACGTACCAGTCGTACCATTCGATCAGGTTGCCCGCCGACCCTGAGAAGATTGATTTAATGCGCCGTAGCGTCTCGCTGGACGACGAGGCAGAAAAGCCCGGTACTGCGGCCCGGGGCGATTGGGCATGCGCGCCGGTTTCGGTAAAGGTCGGCTCCATAGCGTCTCCTGATGTTTTATGGCCTGCCGCTGGATGCAGCGCACCTGTTATTGCAACGATGGTGCCAACCGACCACCTCCGAAGCGAGAATGTAAGTCATTGATTTTGTTATAATTCGAAAACCATCCAGGATGGATCGACTGCGCTGCTTGTGCGGATCTCCAGAATCGAACGAGGATCATGTGCGACCGATCGCCAAGACGCAGCGTCTGTCCTTCACTACTGGCCTCGTCGCCGGGATGAGTACCGCTTCACGCGCTTAGCGCAAAAGCACAAGCGCATGTGCGACGGCGAACCGCGCGTCAGGCCGGGTCCCACAACCGGCTATCATGTGCACACCTGAAAATCCACTACACCGCTGGGCCACTCGGCATCCAGTGGGGGAATGACCATGTTTTTTACTTGCAGAAACCAGAGCTGCGGCGCGCAGTGGGAACAGTCCGACGTCGTCATCAAGAACGAAGGCCAAGGGCTGCTATTCCGCTGCCCGATGTGCGGCGCGCGCAACTATGTCGAGCGGTTCGAGGCTGATGACGGCACGATCGTTTACGAACAGATCGAAGGTCGTCCGTTCATCTAACGCCCCCAAGACATGACAAACAAACCCACCGCCACGTCCTTCAGCGAGCTTGCGCTCTCACCCGCCGCGCTCGCCAATCTCGATCAACTCGGCTATGTCGCCATGACGCCGATCCAGGCGGCCAGCCTGCCGATCGCGCTCGCAGGACATGACCTGATCGCGCAGGCGAAGACCGGTAGCGGCAAGACCGCGGCATTCTCGCTCGCGCTGCTCGCCAGGCTCGACGCGCGCCGCTTCGACGTGCAAGCAATGGTCCTGTGCCCGACGCGTGAACTGGCCGATCAGGTCGCGCAGGAAATCCGTCGACTCGCACGCGCAGAAGAAAACATCAAGGTTCTGACGCTGTGTGGCGGCACGCCGATGCGGCCGCAGACCGCGAGCCTCGAACATGGCGCTCATATCGTCGTCGGCACGCCGGGACGCATCATGGACCATCTGGAGCGCGGCAGCCTCGCCCTCGCCGCATTGAACACGCTCGTGCTCGACGAAGCTGACCGCATGCTCGACATGGGTTTCTTCGACGATATCGCGACCGTTGCGCGCCAATGCCCCAAAGAACGTCAGACGCTGTTGTTCTCGGCGACGTATCCGGACGGCATTGCCAAGCTGAGCCAGCAGTTTTTGCGCACCCCGAAGGAAGTGAAGCTCGAAGAGCGTCACGACGACGTCAAGATTCGTCAGCGCTTCTACGAAGTGACCGAAGATGAGCGGCTGCACGCTGTCGGCATGTTGCTCAATCACTATCGTCCCGTGAGCACGCTGGCGTTCTGCAACACGAAGCAGCAATGCCGCGATCTGCTCGACGTGCTGCGCGCGCAGGGTTTTCATGCGCTCGCGTTGCATGGCGAGCTCGATCAACGCGAACGCGATCAGGTGCTGATCCAGTTTGCCAACCGCAGCTGTTCGGTGCTCGTCGCCACCGACGTCGCCGCACGTGGCCTCGACATCGCCCAACTCGAAGCGGTGATCAACGTCGACGTGACGCCCGATCCCGAAGTGCATGTCCATCGTATCGGCCGCACGGGCCGTGCCGATCAGGACGGCTGGGCATTGAGTCTCGCGAGCATGAACGAGATGGGACGCGTCGGTGGCATCGAGCAGGCGCAAAAACGCGACGTCGAATGGCATCCGCTTGCCAGCCTCGAAGCGGCAAGCAACGAACCGTTGTTGCCGCCGATGGAAACGCTGCAAATTCTCGGTGGCCGCAAAGAGAAGATTCGCCCCGGCGATGTGCTTGGCGCCCTGACGGGCGATGCGGGCTTCAGCGGCGCGCAGATCGGCAAGATCAACGTCACCGAGTTCTCGACCTATGTCGCTGTCGAGCGCGGCGTCGCACGCGACGCGCTGCGTAAGCTCAACGCCGGCAAGGTAAAAGGCAAGAAGGTAAAGGTCCGCTTGATGGATGAATAGCCTCCACGCGGCGAACCGTCGCGTAACGGTCCCGGTTCTTGTTCGACACCGGGACCGACCGCATGCTTCAAGCCCCAAGCCCCAGCCTCAAGCGATGGAATAGCCACCATCCGCAACCAGCGCGTGCCCCGACACATACGACGCATCGTCGGAACCGAGGAAGGCAACGATCGTCGCCATCTCCTCGGCCGATCCCCAGCGGCCCGCCGGCGTGCCAGCAGCGAATGCTTGCTGTGCTTCTACGGACGGCCAAATGCCGCGATGATGGAACGGCGTTTCGATCAGGCCAGGGCACAGCGAATTGACGCGTACGCCGCGCTTGAACCACTCGATGGAAGCCGTCTTCGTCATGCCGATCACGGCATGCTTCGTGGCGATGTAGAGCGACGCGTTTTCAAACCCGATCACGCCGCCCATTGAAGCGTTGTTGATGATGCTGCCGTGGCCTTGTTTCAGCATCACCTCGGCCTCGTACTTCATGCTGTTGAACACACCACGCACGTTCGGCTCGAATACCATGTCGTAGCGCTCGTCGGTCTGCTCGACCAAGGGTGCAAAGACGCCTTCGGTACCGGCGTTGTTGAATGCGATATCGAGCTTTCCGTAGGTATCGACGGCGAACTTGACCATCGCGGCGATGTCGGCCTCCCGAGTCACGTCGACGACGATCGACTGAGCCTCGCCGCCTTCCGACCTGATGGCGCCCACCACCTCGTCCAGTTCGCCTTTTCGGCGTGCCGCCACCACGACCTTTGCGCCGCGTCGGGCAAGCAGCAGGGCCGTCGCTTTGCCGATGCCGGAACTCGCGCCCGTAACCAGTGCGACCTTACCGCCGAGTTGATGAGTATTGCCGGTATTTGCTGTGCTCATGATGCGCTCCATTCGGGTTCAGGGGTAACTGCATGGAGTGCATTATGCTCGGCGGATGTCCGCAAGAGAACGAACCAGTTGGGAATTCAGTATTCCTTTCTCGGGAACGGTAGAATCATCCGGTGACGTGCCCATCAGTACGTCGACTAGCGCCAGTGAGCCGGAAATGGATAACCAGATCGACCTCATTCGAATCTTCGTCATGACGGCCGAGTCCGCTAGTTTTCGCGAGGCCGCAGGCCGGCTCGGCATATCGCCGCAAGTCGTTACACGAGCGATCCGGCAGCTCGAAGAGCGGGTGGGGGAAACGCTCTTTCATCGAAGCACCCGTAACGTGCGAATCACGACCTTCGGTAAGGCGTTCGCCTTGCGCGCGAATGCCCTGCTGCAATCGGTCGATGAGTTGTTTCAAGCGAACGCAGCTCGTGACGAGGCGCTCAGCGGGACGGTGCGCGTGACCGCTCCACAGGTCCTTGGCCGCCGTTACGTCGCGCCTCTCCTGATGCAGACGATGCGCGAGCATCCGAATATCGTGATCGATTTGCGACTGTCGGATACGCTGTCGTCGCCGGTCGGCGAACAAATCGATATTGGCGTGCGAGCCGGCTTCATCACCGACGGGCGTTATATCGCGCGGCGCGTGGGCGCGTTGCCGATCTATACCGTCGCGGCACCACAACTGCTCGACGCGGCCGGCACGCCTGACAACATCGACGCCTTGCTGGAAATGCCATTGACGGCGTTGATCGACCGCAGCACCGGCCGCGCGTGGCCGTGGACGTTTCGGCATAACCGGCAATTGGTCCCGCCGCAGCCCACCCTCGTCACCGACGATCCGGAAGCGGAAGTCTTTGGCTGCGTCGCGGGGCGCGGATTCAGCCAGTGCCCCGAGTACATGGTGAGAGACGAACTCGCCGACGGACGGCTCGTGCGTGTTCTGCCGCGCAGCGATCCCGGCCCTTGGAACCTGTACGTCTACCGGCCGCAGCGTGGGCCGGTCCCCAAGCGGGTGCGCGTCGCTTTCGATGCGCTCGTCAAGGGGCTTGCCGCGACGGCGTGCGTTGGGTGATCGACAGCGCGGCACGAACGCCTGTCACGCTTATCGTCCGGCCTGCGGGTTGACGATCGAGGCCCCCTCCCGACCGGCGAGAATCGCCGCAGCATTCTCGACCGCTTGCAGCGCCGCCGCCCGTATCGCGCTTCTCGTCGTGCCGGCAATATGCGGGCTCAACAACGCCTTGTCGATGCCAATGAGCGGCGACGAATATTGCGCCTTCTCCTTGGCGAACGTATCGATCGCGGCGCCGGCGAGCGGCCCGTGCGGATCGGATAGCACGTCGGCCAGCGCCTGTTCGTCCACGAGGCCGCCGCGCGCCGTGTTGATGAGCACGGCGCCCGGCTTCATGCGACGCAACTGCGGCGCGCCGATCAGATGCCGCGTGGCTTCGTTGAGCGGCGCGTGCAGCGACACGACATCGGCTTCGCCAAGCAGTTCATCGAGCGTTTCCTTGCGCTCGATTCGAAGCGTGGCCGCCTGCTCCGGCGTGAAGCGCGCCGAGCCGTAACCCATCACGCGCATACCGAGCAGATGCGCTTTCGCCGCGAGGCGTCGCGCGATGTTGCCGATGCCCACGAGCCCGAGCGTGAGCTCCGACAGTTCGGTCGCAACCGGCCCCGCATTCGATTTCGCCCAGACGCCGTCATGGCTCGCGGTGTTGTATGCAAAGGTGTGCCGTGTCAGCGCGAGCATCTGGCACAGGGCGAACTCCGCGACGGCATCGGCATTGGAGCCCGGCGTGTTCGTGACGAGCACGTGCTGCCGAGTCGCCGTGGCAACGTCGATGTGATCGACGCCGACGCCTGCTTGAGCGATCACCGCAAGCCGGCGCTGCAAAGCCGGAGCCACTGCGCCTTCGATGACCGCGCGGTCGATCGGCACGTTGACGCGCGTCTTCAGCACCTCGTAGCCAATGCCGTCCCGGGCCAGTGCGGCCAGCACCAACTGCGGCGCGAAGCCGTCGAAATCGGCGTAGGAGAGCCGTTCACCATAGTGCTGCCGGACGGCGTCCCGCTCCGGCACGTTTCTCAGGTTCAGGGTGACTTCGAATCCGTGGCGAAGGAACGCATCCATCTCCTCGAAGAGCAGCGGGCCAGGCGCGGCATCGACCACGAGGACGCGAGCAAAGAACGGTTGGTTCATAGACGTTATTCGAGCGGGGCGTCGACGATCAGGCCAGCGTCAAGCGCGCGAATGCGGCGGTCGACGAAATAGCCGCCGCCTTCGGTATAACGGAGGAACGTGCGGCCACACGCCACACACTCGGAAACCGTGCACCGGTTGTACGGAAAGTAGCGCGGCGCGATGGGGGCCGCCTCCGACCAGTAACGCGTACCGTCCGGATGGAATTCCGCGTAGGACGCCTCGTCTGGATCGCCTTCGAGGAGCGTGCCGATGTCGCGCAACTGGGTTTCCGGCAATGAGAGCGGCATGCTTTGCCAACCGGCGAGCGAGGTCGCCGAGCAGGTACATGCCTGCTCCGAATGCGGCGCGCGCCTCGCCAACCGCTCGAGCGCGTCGCTTGCCAAGTGAGGGAGATCGATCATGCGGCGCTCACACCTTGATTCAAATAGCGGCGGAGCAGGGCTTCGACGATATCCGTTTCGGTGATACGGCTTCCCGTCGAGACGGACTGTTGTGCGACATGCAGCTTCAGCTTCTGCGCGAGGTCGTAAGGCAAGCGGAAATTTTTTTGCACCATGGCCGTCGGGATGGCTCGTCCCGGCAAAGCAACCGTCTCGGCTGCGAGCATCCGCTCGGAAAGGTCACGTTCCAGATTCACGTCTGCACCCTGTAAAAATTTGAATCGATCTCGATAAGCCTACCTAATTGAATTTCTTCTTGTGTTCGGCAAGCAGCCGCCGACAAACATTCAGCCCCAAAATAGTGCATCCCGACGCACCACGACGGGGCTTTCAACTACCCAAACCGCCTAAACATAATGATCTGCATCTTATTGCCAACGGCCATTTCATGTCAAATGCGTCCAGCTTCATTACAAATTCACATATCGATGGATTAAGGAAGCTCGACCATTCACCGCGCCAATGAAATGGCAACATGTCGAATTCCGAAACAGTCGGCTGGAAAAACTTGCCCAACTGTTCCGCCAGGCAGAACGACCAGCCATCCGGCGCCTTCCTGCGGAGCACTTCGTGGCGGCCTGCCCGTAGCTGACCGAGTGTCGACCAGCGAGCCCCTTTCATGGCATTCGCTCTCCCCCGGAACACCCGGCGCCTCGCCAATCATCATCACAAGCCAATCATCAATTAATAACTGTATAGCTTGATATATAGATATGTACTTTAATATTTAATCAATTAGTATGGATTAAATCATTTACCCATGTTAATTTTCGCGACCTGAAGAGTTGTTCAGCGATGAAGGCGTCGGTTTCGAGCAGAGCGGCACGTCAACCACATGGGTAAATCATGAGCGCAGAGAACTTGCAACTTCAAGGCTATTTCCACGAGGACTTCCCAAGCGAAAATCTCGCCCGACCTCGAGAGACGTTTCACCAGTTATGGGCCATGTTCGAGGAAATCGTCAGGAATGACGGGCGCAATGCGCATTGCCGCCGGGCACTTCAGGATATTCGGGCATTCGAATTTCTGCGCGGCAAAAATGCACAGCTCGTCGAGCAAATCGGCCGCGATTTCTTCACGCTGAAAGACGCCGACGAGCGCCGCACGCTCGTGAAGGCCATGCTCGTCAAGCAACTCCTGACCGAACTCGCCATGAGAACGTCGGCCACCCGCCATTACATGGGCGAGGCACTTTCCGACCACCTCCCCACCCCGGCAGACTGGACGCGAACGCCCGAGAGCGTGCAGCTCAATATCGGCATCCTGAGCAAGGAAACCGAACAGCTTCGGTTCGGCGTGGTCAAGGCGTTGCAAGCGTTGGGAACGCAGGTCGAGCGCGAGGCTCCGGCGCGCGACATTGAAGCCGCACTGCGCGGGCTCTGGGACGCCATCTGGGACGAGGTCGACGGCACGGATACGGACTTCCAGATTCTCTACGCGCATAGCCTCTACGATCATTTGCCGCGCGCGACGCGCGAACTGCGCGAGACGCTCGCAGCCGTCGCGGGCAAGGACGTCGCGCTCGACGCCTGGCTCCATCCCTTCACGTGGCTTCATGCGGACAAGGACGGACGCCCGTACGACACGAACGCGCACACGGCGCGGCTTGTTCTGGCGATGGAGGATGCCGTGCGCGGGCGCTATCGAGAAGATCTCGCCGCGCTGCTCGCTACGCATCCGGGCGATGCGCCGCTCAGCGAGGCCCTTCGGCGGCTGGACCGCGCCGAACCCGATGCCTTCGAAGAACCCGAGCAGTTGTTGCGACTCATCGCCACCTCGCGTGCTCGCGGCGACGCGCGCCTCGACGACCTCGTGCTGCGGATCAAGACGTTCGGCTTCTTCTTCGCCAAGCTCGAGTATCGGGAGAACGCGGGGATGTTCGATTCGGTGCTCGACGAGATTCTTCCGCCGGAGATCATCGGCGCGACGCTCGGTCGCGCACCGCGCCGTTACGCCGAGCTCGACACGCACGAGAAGGTCCAATTGCTCACCGATCTGCAACGCGAGGGCAGCGCACATCGGCCGCTCGCGATCTGGCAGGCGTATTGGCGCAAGACCGAGGCCGAGTTCGAGGCGCGGCGGCAACGACATCCGAACGGCGACTACCTCGAACTGCTGAAGACCGACCCGGCATACATCCGAATGCTCGATGCGAAGACGATGGTCGAGCGCTTCGAGATGATCCGCGACGGCGTCGAGCGCATGCCGATCCATGGGATCGCCGAGTCGGACGGCATCGACGGCCCGCTCGCCGTCCTCTTCTTCATGGAAGCCGCGGGTCTGCGCAACGGCATCGACGTCGCGCTGCAGCCCGAGGATATCGAAGGCGCCGAGACGACGCTGGCGCATATTCGCGAGCTCTACGAGAACCCCGTCTACAAGGCCCATCTGCAATTGCGCGGCGCGAAGCAGTACATCACCTTCGGGCCGAGCGACACGGGCAAGCAGGGCGGCAAAGCGATGCACAAGGCCAATATGCGGATCGCCAATCTGCACAAGGCCATCGCCAAGGAGCATGGCGTGGAAGCGGTGCTCCACGTGATCCTCGGCTACGAGCATGCGCGCTGCAACGGCCCGATCGCCGAGGCCATGCGCGAATACAGTGCACTCGAGAGCCAGGAAACGCGCTTCATGATGGCTGGCTGCGCGGAGATGCGCAGCCACTTGCTGACGCCCGAACGCGCCGTCCATTGCTTGAAGGGCCTCTTCGCGATGCATCTCGACGCGCCCCGCCAAGATGCGTCGCTTGCCGAGATCGAACGCGAGCGAGGATTCTGGACCAGCGTCGTACGCCAGTATCAGAAGATCTTCTTCGAGCATCCTGCGTTGCCGAATCTTCTAAAGGCGCTCGCCCGCTTCGACGTGGTCGGCGCTACGGCGAAGGGCACGCGGCCGCCGTCACGGATCTTCAACATCGAGAACTTCGAGTCTCGCCCCGATGCGATTCGGGCGATCCCCTGGACACGCGCGCTGCTCGTCGGGGGCATTCACAGCGAGCTGATCGGTGCCGGCGTCCTCGCCGACGAGCCCGCTGTCCGCCTGGCGGCCAAGTTCCGCTCGAATCCGTCGTTCAGCGCCTATGTGAAGAACATCGCCTATGCACTCGCGCGCACGGACATGGACTGTGCCTGGCTGACCGTCCTCGGCGAACTGCCGAGCCGCGAGGTCGTCGAGCGATGGGCCGCCGAGCTCAACGAAAGCGCAGCAGAACCCGCGCACCGGATGCTCGCCTCGCTCCATCTCGAAGTCGTGCGTGCCAAGCGCTTCGTCTACAAGGCACTCCATGGCCACGAGCCTTATGACGACGCTTGGAGCCTTGCGGCGATCACGCTGCTCGCGCGCTGGCCGGGGCTCCAACAGGAGGTGGCATGGAAGGAGGACAACCTGCGCATCTACCGGCTGCTGCTGCCGTACCTGCGCCGCGACCCGGCCTTCCTGCGCTCGGACGCCGTGCATGACTTCTATAGCGGCTTGCTCGCCGCCGCCAATACCGATACGGGGATTGTGCATCCGCGAGCCGTCGACGCGATGGGCTGGCACTGACGTGCCCATCGATGTACGCCTCGACGTACATCGACGCCGCACGCCGCTCGCGGGCATCGAATGAACCCGCGGGCGGCGGGCACTGCCTCGCGCCCACCTTCCGGAGACACGCGCAGTGACCAAACACGATACGGCTCGCAACCGGACGCCCCTCGAGGCGTGGCCGAGGCACGCTCGACTCATCCCGTTCATCGTTGCCTGCGCTTTTTTCATGGAGCAGCTCGACAGCAGCGTCTTGTCGACCGTGCTCCCCGCCATCGCGGCCGACTTCGCGATCGCTCCCTTGCGATTGAACCTGGCGATCACGAGTTACCTCCTTAGCGTCGCCATCTTCATTCCGGCAAGCGGTTGGGTGGCCGACCGGTTCGGTACGAGAGACGTCTTTTGCGCGGCCTGCGTACTGTTCACGCTCGGCTCGGCGGCGTGCGGCATGGCACAAACGCTGCCTGAACTCGTCGCGGCTCGCGTCTTGCAAGGCATCGGCGGCGCAATGACCATTCCCGTCGGGCGTTTGATTCTGCTGCGAGCGTTTCCAAAATCGCAGTACATCCGGGCGATGAGCTACGTCACGATCCCCGCACTGATCGGCCCAGTCCTGGGGCCGATCGTCGGCGGCGCGATCGCAACCTATACGTCCTGGCGCTGGATTTTCTACATCAATTTGCCGGTCGGGCTAGCGGGTGCCATGCTGGCGTGGTGCTGTCTCGACAGCGTACCGGGAGAGAAGCGCGAACCGCTCGACTTCGCTGGTTTCGTACTTTGTGCGGCGGGGCTTGGCGCGCTGCAGACCGGTTTGGAATCCGTGCATCGGCACACCGGTGACTCGTCGGCGACGATCTGGCTTCCCTTGGTCGTTTTCCTTACGGCGGGGGTGTGCCTCGCGCTCTACGGCCGACACGCGTCGCGGCAGGTGAATCCCATCGTCGATTTGCGCTTGTTCCGCGAACGCGGCTTTCGGATCGGCACGCTGGCGGGCGGCCTCTGCCGGGTGAGCCTCGGCGCGACCCCGTTCCTGCTGCCGCTCTTCCTGCAGACGGGCTTCGGATTGTCGCCGCTCGAGTCAGGCTCGCTGACGTTTCTCGTGGCGGCCGGCTCGATCGGCCTCAAGACGACCGTGACGGCGATCAGTCGCTGCTTCGGTCTACGAAATATTCTTTGGGTGAACGGCGTCACGGTGGGTGGGATCACGATGAGCTTTTCAGCGCTCTCGCCGATGACGCCTCATTGGATCATCGCGGTCCTCTTCTGCCTCTACGGGTTTCTGCGCTCGCTACAGTTCACCTCGATGAACGCCCTCGCCTACGCCGACCTGCCAGCTTCGCTGCAGAGCCAGGGCACGACGATCGGCGGCATTGCGCAGCAGCTCTTTCCGAGTTTCGGCGTGGCCATCGCGACCGCATCGCTGTCGTTGCTCGCCGCGGATCGCGGGCACCCTGGTCCGCTGGATTTTTCCGTCGTATTCCTGTTGCTCGGCCTGTTCCCCATTGTGGCCGCCGCCTGGTTCACCCGGCTCGCGGCCAGCGATGGCGCCGCAGTGAGTGGGCACGGACGGGCAACGTCATCCCCTTCCTGAAGTCATCCCCATCTGGACCCTCTGGAGACCGAAGTCATGAGCAAGCAATTGCATCTTTACATCGCATCGATCGGATCGAAATGGCGCCGCGACGCGTCGGCCACCGTGCCGCTTGGTCTGCCGGCGCTGCCTTATAGCGTCGACGAGGCGCTCGACGACGTCGCTGCGTGCCATGATCTCGGCGCCCGCTTCTTTCACGTGCATTCGCGCGGCGCGAACGGTGAGCATATTGCCGACGCTGCTTGGTATCAGGCATTTGCCCGCGCGTTCCGCGGGCGTTTTCCCGATGCGAGGATCTGCTTCGCCACGAGTCGCTCCGGCGAGGTGAGCGACCAGATCAGGGCAAGGGAGAACGAGCTGCGCGAACGGCTCGGCGAGATGGACGCCAAGCTCGACGCCGAAGGCGTGCGGCTCGCCTGCCTCGCCTCGGACGACGCCGTCGAATTGCCCGATCTGTTGACGGCGTTCACTGCGACCGAAGTGCGCATCTATGCCGAAGCGGCGGAGATCGGGCACGTCGCCGAAGCGCGCAGCTCGCGCATCACGCGCGACTTCTATCACCGTCTCGTCGCTGTGGCCACGGCCAAGCGTGTGCTGCAGGAAATCGAGATCACGACACCGGAAAGCATCGACGTCGTCGAGCGACTGCAACAGGAAGCGTTTCTGCGTGGGCCCGTGAGCATCGTCCTGCTGCCAGGCTTCACGCGTTCGTTCCCGTTCGTGCCCGAGCAGCTCGCCGAGATTGCCCGGCGCGCGCGCCGCGTCATCGATCGCAACGAAGGCGGCGGCATGCTCACGCTCGGCCGCGTGCTGCTGCCTACCACGCCCGATGCGGACGAGGAGCGTGAGCGGTTCGTCCGCTTCGCGGTCGAACATCCGCATATCGATGCGATTCGCGTCGGCCTCGAGGATGCCCCTTATCTGGATGGCAAGCCGGCGAGCAATCGCGAGATCGTGCTTAGGACCATCGCGTCGATCGAGCGGTTCGGTGGCGCGGTGCGGCAAAGTACCGAAGCGCTGCCACACGCGTTCGGCGCTTCGGCGGTTGCCGCTTAGTGCTTTGGAAGGGCTGCCTTTGGGGCAGCCCTTAGAGCGCCTGCGGGCGATTGACCAGCGTCACCATCACGTAGCTCATGATCGTCAACATGAACCACGACCCTAGCTTTCCGATCGACACCATCGCCCAAGCTTGCATCTGAGCAGGGTATAGCCAGGCGTGACTGAAGGTGCCGACGTTTTCGGCGAGCCAAATGAACGTAGCGATGAGCACGAATGAGAGCAGCAATGGCATGCGGTGATACGTGCGATCAATGAGGAAGTGCACCGTGCAGCGACGGAAGGCAATGACGACGCACGCCATGATCAGGTATCGGAAATCGAACAGGTAGTGATGAAGAAAAAAGTTGGCGTAGATGGCCAACGACAGCAGTATCGTCACGGCCAACGGTGGGTGGTTGGAGAAGCGGAGTTCGAATCCCCGGCATGCCCGAGTGATATAGCTACCCACCGAGGCGTACATGAAGCCGCTGAACAGCGGCACCCCGCCAATGCGCAGATAGGCTGCTTCGGGATATATCCATGATCCGACGGCTGTCTTGAATAGCTCCATCCCCGTTCCGGCCACGTGGAAGAGCAGGATGACGGCAACTTCGTCCCACTCTTCGAGACGGAAGGCAATGAGCAGGATCTGGATCAATACGGCGGCAATGGTCAACGCGTCGTAACGCGGAAGCGCGGCGCCTGGCGGATACCAGAGGTGAGTGCCGATCAGGAGCGCAACCATGAGGCCGCCGAAAAGGCAGACCCAGGCTTGCTTGATGCCGAACGCGACAAAGATATGAAGCGCGCGGCCAAGAGGGCTTCGACTCTCATTGGCTGCGAGAAGCCTGCCTACGATGCGTTCGACCCATTCGCCTGGGCGACGCGTTTGTGTTTGTGTTTGTAATTCCATTTGATTTTCTTATCGTTGATCTGATCTCGAAGCGGATCGCCTGTTGCAAGCAACGGCGCGCCTATATTCACGTCAAGCTGGTAATGTTACGGGATTGATCCTTCGAGTATGCGCTGCACGTAATGCGCGTTCGTCATTTCGTGCAGGAAGCCCGAATGAGAATCGAATCACCTCCGTCTCTTGACTACCCTGGTATCGCACTTCGACAGCTCGAACGCACCGATCTGGATGCGTGGTATCAATACCTGTCGATCCCCGCAGTGTACGAACACACGAGTTGGGCACTGAGCGCTCCGGCAGATCTCGATCCGCTGTTCGATACCTATGAATCTGCGGCGCCCAATTCCGCTCGCCGCCTTGCGATGGTGGAGACCGTAACCCAGCGCCTCGTAGGCACGATCGGGTTCCACACGATTTCGGACGTCAATCGAAGAGCCGAGTTGGCCTATGACCTCTGCCCAGAGGCTTGGGGCAAGGGCCTTGCCACGGCTGCGGCGCTTGCCGTCGTCGATTGGGCACAAAGGGAGTATGGATTCATTCGGATTCAAGCTACCACGCTCACGAGCAATGTCCGATCCGCGCGCGTGCTGCAAAAGTGTGGCTTTCAGTTTGAAGGGCTCCTGCGCGCCTACCGGATGGTTCGCGGCACGCCGGGGGATTTCAATATGTATTCGCGGATTGCCCCCGGCTCAACTTCAGCATAAATCGGCGTGAGGCTTCGGCTGTACTTGTGGGCGTCCGCTGCCGCGATCTATCGTGCCTCAGCGGCGCGGCCCCTGGAAGCGCCCCATATTCGGGATGTGATAGACCGCACACGGAAACCATGAAAGCCCAACGCAAGATAATTACAGTGCGCGAACTCTAATTCGACGAGGCGCTTGCAACAATTCTCCATACCCATATAGCATTAAAACCCCTGAGATCACTAAGCCTTACAGGTCACTAACGTGACGCTTACTCGCCGAGCATCAAGCCATTCAACTTGATTTTGCGTCGCTATACACAAGCTGGCTTTCTCCAGGAATCTCAATGAGCACCTTCTCTCAGACCGAACTATATTTACAAGACTTTCATGAGCGCGTAGCAGGTGCGACGAGCGCTGCGTTTGCAGGGTTCCCTGCCAAAACGACGTCTCGTGAATACAGGTCGTCTTACGACGTCCTCGCATCTCTTGCACTGGAAACGCCACTAGCTAAAACGGTCCTCGACGTTGCCTGTGGCGACGGCCATCTGCTTCGGCTTCTCGCAGATAGCTCACGCCCGTTGCAACTCATAGGCGTGGACATGAGTCAGGGCGAACTCGATATCGCGAAAGCTACCTTGCCCGACCACGTCCTATTGTTGAAAGAACGCGCCCAGGAAATGTCGATCGCCACCGGTTCGGTCGACGTCGTTCTATCGCATATGGCTTTGATGCTGATGGACGAGATCGAGCAGGTCTTGCGGGAAATTCACCGCGTCCTGGCTCCCGGCGGGACACTCGCTACGATAGTCGGGCGTACGTTCTTGCTGGGCGAGGCCAACGAGGTCCTTCTAGAAATCTTCAGGCCCATTGCAAAGGAGAGCTTGCCTCCCCTTGCATTCGGCGATCACCGAACTGGAACGATCGAGGGTTGGACCGAACTACTCCAGGTCGATTTCGACGATCTGCACTTCGAAGACGTCGACGTGCCGTGGAATCCGACTCCCCAGGAATTGTGGAATTCGCTCGTCGAAACCTATGACGTCGACCGCCTGCCGGACGACGCGCGGCACCGGCTCAAGGATCAATTGATCCCGGCATTGTCCCGCCTTCAGGATACAGACGGGACCATTCGTACTGGTTGGGGGATACGCCTGGTCCAAGCTCGAGTACGTTGAGTTGCCGAATCTCACGTCCCTGCGAGGGCGGCGAATCTTCACCGCCCTCGCCAGCATCACTACCGCGCCTGAGTCCCCAGGAAACACCAAGGAACGAAGTCCGAACCAAAGCCTTCCGAATACCAGGAAAGCGCCCCGCCGATATAGTGGCCCGGCGAATCGATCAAATTGAACTGGATGCTGATCGACGTACCGCGCTTCTCACCGGTAAAAATCGTGGTGAGCGGCGGCCCCATCAAGCTGACGAACATGACGCCCGTGATCGGATACTCGGCACTGCCCGTCAGTTCGGGCACATTCAACGTGCCGACCACAGGAAACGTGCCCACCGTCGTGTCCGAAGGCGAAGCCTCGAGCAACGCCTGCGTCGGCGGGGTAGCTGATTCTGTCAGCGCGGCCGGCGCGCTTTCGCCCTCCGCAATGGCATACGAGATCGAACCGGATACCTCGTTGCCGTTCTGGTCGTAAAGCGTGAGTTGATAGACGATCGGAGCCATCGGTGATTTTCCTCCGGAACATCGACGTTCAAGGTGCCGCGAAGGCTGCACTACGGCTGACCAGCGTGAGGGTCGCGGCAGGATACCCAGCATGCCGCACTGCAATGTAGGAAGCAGAATCGGCCCAGTCAATTGTTATTTCGAGACACCGATTTTTGAGCTAGCCGTTTTCTCGCCCGCGTCTTGATAGACTTCGGTTTTCAGAAGGAAAGCAGGAAAAACGCGTGAGCCTCGACGAATACTACAGGCGGCTGGAGCTGCCGCGCACTGCGTCGGCGGCAGACGTCAAACGCGCGTACCGACGGCTGCGATCGAAGTACCACCCGGACCGCAACAAGGGGCGCGAAGCCACGGTCGAGCCCGTGTTCAAACGTATCCAGGAGGCGTTCGAGATTCTGATCGGCGAGCGCAAGCCGCCGGCGTCCCGCTCGGCGACGGCGTCGGCTGAGGACCGCGGCAAGGAAGCGCCATCACGCGAACGCCACAGCCCGCCGTCGATGCGCGGTGCGAATTGCCGAATCGAACTCTTCGTGCCGCTCGAAACCGCGATCCATGGCGGCGGGGTCGAAATAAGCTATCCGGTGAACGGGCCGTCTCGCCAATCCTATCTAAAGTCCGAGACGGTGGAGGTTCCCCCGGGTGCGTGGGACGGCCAGCGCCTCGTCGTCGAACACGGCGGCCATCCCGGGCCCAATGGCGGTCCACCGGGCGACGCGATTTTCTCGGTCGTGATCGTGTCCAGCGCTGCCTTTCGTCGCAACGGGCTGGATCTCGCTTGCGAAATTCAAGTCGATTTCGTGACGGCCACGCTCGGGGGCGGCGTCGAAGCGCAGATCCTGGGCCGCGCACGGCAGATAACGATTCCGCCGAACGCGCAACCGGGCAGCACGATCCGTCTGTCCGGGCAGGGGCTGACGGACCGCAACGGCTTGCGCGGCGACCTGATGCTACAACTCACGCTCATCATGCCGGCTGCGACTTCCCATCTGACCGACGACGAGCGGCAACAGTTGCGGGAGATGTTTGCGAACGCAGAACGTCGAGCAAGGGAAGCCATTCCGACACGCGCTCGCGACGACTCCTAAAGACCTTCCGTTCGTGCTGGCCGGCGGTGATTGATTGCAATTCAAAGCAGTCTCAGTTCATCCTGCCGATGATTCACACTGCAGGCGTAAATTTCTTACAAAAATTCCCTACCGAATGGTGAACCATGAAACGCCAGATTTTGAAATCATTCCTTGCCGGCAAAACGCATAAGCGCGCAGGTCCACGGTGGCGGTTGGCATCACTCATAGCGTCGGTCGCTTGCACGCTGATGGCGGGTTCCACTGCCGCCCACACGGACGACTCCTGGATGTTTTCGAGACCAAGGTTGATCGGGTTCAACTGGGCTGACCCGAACGACAACTTCCAAGCTGGACAACTCAATCTGTCCGGCACCTTACCCTCCTACACCTACCAGAGCTTTTACAACGCCGGAAGCTACGTCGGCAGCACCTTCAAAGCCTGGAATACCAACGTCAATACCGTAAGAATTCCGATTAATTACGCCACGGTAAGCAACAGCGCGTATTGGAGTCAATATCGAGGCGCGATAGACGGCCTCCTTGCCAGTGGCGTTTACGTGGTCATCTGCTACTGGCCGGATGGCAAAGACGGCTTGGGCGTGCCTTATGGAACCGTGAACGAGAGCAACTGGCTCAGCGCATGGGGCACCGTCCTGAGCCAGTACATCACCAACCCCCAGGTGTATTTCGAGCCCATCAACGAGCCTTGGGGATACAGTACCTGGGGGCAGATCGACACCGCGGGAATGCACGACACCGGAAATTTGGATCCGCTGAAGCAGCTCTATCACGACTGGGAAGGGGCGGCAGTCCAGTCGTATCGAAGCACGACTGCGGGCGCCGGTGCCGCATCGCTTCCCGGTGCGATCAAGCACAGAGTGATCCTGGGCGGCGGGATGGTCGAAGAAGATGTCAAAGACCTTGCCAACGACAGTTCATTTGACGACTACTTGCTGGGGTTTCACATGTACGCCTTCGTGTGGCAAACCCAGCATGGTGACCTGGGCCATACCGGCATCAACCCGAATGAACTAAGGCGGCACACCGACTGGCCGGCCTATCTTGCGGGATTGATCAATCGCTACTGGCCTCGCGTAGTCATCACGGAGTTCGGCGCCGAAACCAACCTGACTGGCTACGATGCGACGAATGCCGGCTATGACTCCAGCGGCATGAAAATCCCGTCCATCCAAGGCATGGCCAATTATTCGTACACCTATCGAACGGGCATGATTTGGTGGCCGGGCTTCAAGGGCTCATATACGCAAGGATCATCCACACCCCAGTCCATCTCGATGGATCAATACGATTTCTTCAAGAGCAATGCCGAGGCCTATGCTGGCCAATACTCACAGACGCCTTACCTGCTCTTGTCGTCGACACCCAGTAACGCCGGCCTCGCGACGCTCCTGAGTGCCGCGAGCCTCGACAGCAGCGCCATCACCAGTTTTATCCAGCAGGACTATCTGTCTACGTGCCCAGCCGTGACCGTGACGTCTTATAACGGCAACGGTGGAGCCCTGTTCAATCGTAGCTCGTGGGCATCGGCCGGCCCGGCCGGCGATCAATTTTCGATCTGCAACGACCAGAACTCAGACGGCTTTTACAACATCACAAACCTGACCTCCCAAGCCGGGAGCGTCGTCGATGTCAACGGAAATTCGACCATAGCAGGCGCGGGATTGGACTTTTATTCCGTCAACGGCCAGCAAAATCAAAAGTGGCTACCTATCGTTGCCGCCCTAGGTAGCCACCCAATTTATTTCACTAGCGAGCACAACTATCAGCTCATGGAGGTACGCGGTGATCCCGGCGCGGCGAGTACGCAAAGTTCGCCTCACGACCTGGATCAATGGCCGCTCAACGGCGGCCTCAATCAGCAGTGGGCAGTGCACTAGTCGCTACGAACCCGACGACGACAGGGCGGCGAAGATTCGCCGCCTTGTCGGAGCCAATGTGCCGACGATTGCACCTGCACGCAAGCCTTGGGGACACATCGGAACAGGCGGGCGTTTATGGCCTACACTAAAAGAGCGTCTTCCGCGCGCTCGGGTGCCGCTCTGACGCGATGCAACGTTTGCTGGCAACCGATTGAAGCGGGCGAATGGCGATGGCTCGGGCAACACGCTGCCATATGCTGCCTGAATTGATCTGGAACTGATGTTCAAGAAGAGGGCATCATGTTGCAAGCCAGTGAAATCCAAAAGCGCTTTACTCATCTACAGGAAACCGTCAGCGAAGCATCACGGAGCTGCCACGCCGACATGACCCTTCCAAGGGACTTGATGGTCTGGATGAATGAGATCGATAAGGAGTTCAAGTCGGCAAAGAAGGCCATATCGTCCATGGATGAGGATCGAATCCGGCGGTGCGTCGAAGATCTCGAACGAATCGGCGATCGTGCGGAACGCGCGTGCGAAAAGACCGCCGGTCTCGATACCCGGATCAAGGATGCGATCAGTTCGATGCATTCGGAACTATCCGACCTGAAGCAACAACTGCACTAACCTGCCTGACAGCCCCGGTCCCATCCCCCGGGGCTATTTCCACTTCGACACCAAGACGCACAGCAACGCTTCGGCTCGACGCACGGCCGTTTGCTTCCGTGTGACCGCCGTGTCCGATTGCGAAACCCGCTATAACGCAGAATGACGCATCGGGAGCGAGGCGATGAAGTTCACCGGAGTGGTCCTGTCTTTCGCCGTTGTGTGTCTGACCGTGTTCGCGGGAGTCGCCATCTTGCAAGATCGCTTTATCTACTTTCCTGAGAAGGCAGCCATCGACGACGTCGTCTCCGGCGAATTTCGCGCGTGGCCGACACCGGAGGCGTTCCGGGGTCTCGTGGCAGAGCCTGCCGGCAAAGCGCGCGGCACGGCCATCGTCTTTCACGGCAACGCAGGGCACGCCGGGCACCGTTCGTTCTACGCCGCGATGCTCACGCGGTTGGGGCTACGCGTGATCCTCGCCGAATATCCGGGCTACGGGCCACGCGAGGGCGCGCTGGGCGAAGAGAGTCTGGTGGCCGATGCTGAGCAGACGATCGCGCTTGCGCATCGCCTCTACGGCGCGCCGCTGCTGCTCATCGGCGAATCGCTCGGGGCCGGCGTGGCGGCCTCGGCCGGCTCGCACGAACGCGACAAGACGGCCGGCTTGCTGCTCATCACGCCATGGGATCGGCTCGAGCACGTCGCGGCTTACCACTACTCGTGGCTGCCCGTTACGTGGCTGCTACGCGACCGATACGACAGCGTGAGCCATCTCGCGTCGTTCGAGCGCCCGGTTCTTGTCGTGGTGGCGGAAGGCGACAGCATCGTCCCTGCGCGCTTCGGCGAAGCGCTCTACCACGCACTAACGGGCCCGAAGCAATTGATGATCGTGAAGGCGGCCGACCATAACGACTGGATTGGCCACGTCGACGATACTTGGTGGCGGGAAGCGGTCGACTTTCTGCTCGTGCCTTCACGTTGAACCATGAAATCGCGCTCCGTCCCGCCCAGGCGGGAACGCTTGTACGTCCTCGATGAAAAGAACAGGCCTGTCGAGGTGTTCGACCGCGGAGAGTGGTCGCGCTGGATGTCGGAGAATGAATTGATGTTCCGCCGCACATTGCTGGAGGAATCCGGCGTGACGGTCACGACTCGCTTCCGAGGTGTGTCAGAAGCGAGTACGGAGGAGGCCCTGCTGTTCGTGACGCGCGTTGCCGGATTGCAAGCGCGAGACAACCAGAGCTACGCAGCGCGTACGCTCGTTGAGGCGATGGAACTGCATGAACGCATCGTGCAGAAAATCCTTCGGAGGCTCATCGAGCGATGAGCGTGCTTCGACGGAGGGGGCTGCCTATGAGTTCAACGCCCCGGGGGACATTCCGGGGCGTTGAAGACGTCATAGTACGACTACGGTGCCAACGTCGTGATCAGGGCGGCCCGCGGGCTTCCCCAGCCGGTCACAAGGTCATAGCCCGTCGCAGCGGAGTAGCTGCCTGAGGTACCTTTTGTGACATCGTGGAAGGTCGTCTTGTACGTCGAGCTCAGCTGCCCATTGACCTCGTTCGCGGCGTAGATCACCGGATTGATGAAACCAACCGGCGCCCGACCGTTCGCGGCCGCCTGCTGATTGACCAACGCAATATAGCCAGCCCACATCGGTGCGGCAAAGCTGGTTCCACCGTACTCATTGGCCGTACAGTCGGTTTGGTCACCACACACATAGAACGTAAAGTCGGCATTGGCTGAGACATCCGGCCCATTGCGAAGCGTCGTCGACCCCTTGTTGGACGAGTTGATGACGCCGCGAATCGCCTGCCATGACGGAATGGCGATCCCGTCGGGCGATTTGCCGCCTCCGCTGTCTGCCCATGCGGTCTCGGAAGCCCAGGCGCCCGCCGCCGAACCGGTCGTCAAATCCGTCCCGCCGACCGACACGACATAAGCATCATCAGCCGGCCAGGCTTCGTTCTGGCTCGACCACGTCGAACTGTCTCCGGAAGCCGCAAAGAACGTTTGGCCCTGGGCAGCCATTTGCTCGAAGTACTGATCCAGCGTCGACGGATCCGCGGGCGTCCACCCCCAAGAACAACCGATCGTCCTAGGCAGCGGATTATCGGTGGTCATGGCGCTGATGATGGCCGTATCGGTTCCCCCGACATACATCGTCAGACCGGCAAGTCCTGGCGCCATGCCAATCGCTTGCGTCATGTCGAGCGTTTGCTCCCCATCGTCGCATCCATTTGCCTCGGTGCAGTCAGTGCTGGTTCCATCTGTCGAGGTGAGCGTGATCGGGACGTGATTGGTTTGATGCACATTGTTGAAGTAGGTCGTCAGATCGTCCAGATCGGTTCCATAATATTCCAACAAGCCCAGATGCTGACCTGCACCCGTCAGCTGCGTACCGCCGTAGTACGCCGCGCGCATGTCGCTGCCCAGGAACGATGCCGAAGGGCCGGAACCCGTCGTCGCACGCGGACCAACGGCATCCGGACTGACTCCGAGCCTCCGGGCAACCTCGCTCCTCTTGACGAATAGCGGATGGGGAATCGAATAGTTATCCAGGCCTGAAATGTGCCAGAGGGGTATGGCCAGCGAGGTTGAAGGTTCCCGGTCGGGGCCGAAAAAGAGACGGTTTTCCGTGGGATGCCGATAAGTGCGCATCTTGACGTTGAAAGCCGTTTCAACCGCGGAGACCGATCCCTCTACCTGGATATCCCTGCGATCGAGATTTCCGCCTTTGATTTTCAATCCCGATTTGACGAGATACTGAACGGTAGTGTCATAGTCCGTCTGACTTGGACCGAATTTCGCCGTGAACTCCGCCGGAGTCAGGTAATGACGGAAATTGGGACTCGCGGGGTTGGTCACCTCTGCCACGAATGCGTCCAAGGCCGACTTATCGCGTACCGGCAGAACGACATCGAGGCTCATCAGTTGGTTCGCAGGAAGGCGTCCAACTTCCGTCGCCGCCGCTACATTCCGAACGTGATGCGTGAGGAACTCCGCTGCTTGCGTTGTCGCGGTACCACCGAATGCCAACATGACGGCCACAGCGAGCGACATCGCGCTTCCAGCCCTGTTGGATGCTTCTTGGGGAAAACACCTTTCGGCACAATCTAATCGGCTCATCATTAGTCACCCCATGAGTTGAGAGAGAAGATTTAATCCCCCGCGATTGTAAAATCGCAGTTCAAACGAACCACAACAAATCATTCAAATCTTCATATTTACATCCGAAGCAAAGACACAAAGCAACACAAAGCCCCGTAACCGATATCGTTTTCACACCACGACTCAACGCCAGATGCAACATTTATTCAAACCCAGCACACCCAGCGAATTCAAAATTAATAGAACATATTTATAGTGTCCACTATAAGAATTGCTAGGATTTTTTTCATTTAAGCCATACTTGTCTATTCATCGAAAAGTGAAAGCGTCGCCAGCTCGGTCAACTTGTCAGTCTTTAAACGAAGTTCGTCGATAACGTATGGCGTCCTGATCAAAATGAATGGACTGACGGATCGGGCCAAAGCATGGGACGGAACAACCGCACACGAACGAGGCACGAACGCGAGGGAAGCAGCGCGCATATCGCCATGCGCGCCGCTTCCCTCCACTGCCTTCCACTACCGTCGTACAGCTTATTTCTTGGCGGGCATCGGGGCGTTGAAGCTATAGCCCGACTGGTTGATGAAGGTGTAGATGGCGTTGGCCAGCATCTGGTGCGTATGCGTCGTCGGATGCAGCACGTCCCAGAACACGAACGTGTTCGGATTCGTACAGTTGCTGCGCACCGTTTGCGAAGACAGCCAAGCCGTGCTCGAATCGGTGTTGATGTCCAGGCACGACTGCGTCGTGTTCGTAACCTGATACGACGACGGATGAGTGAGCAGATCGTTGAACAGCGAATAAGTATCGAAGACCTGAAGGTTCAGCGAGCTGCCGTATTGCGTGCGCAACTGCGAGGCCAACGCGGCGAGCTGGCTGTTGAACTGCGTCACCTCGGCCGAGACGGTTGCGCCGTCGGTCCGATACTGGAAGCTAGGCGACTTCGACATGTCGGGCAGGTTCAAGAGCAGAACATTGCGCGCGCCGGCATTGACGAGGTCCGTCAGCGCCGTCGTCAAGTTGCCGATCGAGCTGGCGACGCTCGTGCCGTTGTCGAGGTCGTTTGCCCCCGCCAGCACCGTAAATAGCGTATTGGCGACGTTGTAGTTGGGCGCCTGCTGCATGTAGCCCTGCCACGACGCCACCTGCTGGATCACGCCGGGAATGACGAGGTCGCGCGAGCTGGCACCGGCGCCGCCGACCGCAAAGTCGTACAGCGGCAGTTGCAGCTGCTGGGCCAGATACTCGACCCAGACCTGGTCGTTGCTGAAGTGGCCGGAGAACCAGCTGCTGCTGTTAGGCAGCAGCCATTCCGACAAGTTGTAGGCGTTCTGGTTATCCGAGAGGCTGTCGCCGAACGCAATGATCTTGTTGATGCCGGAGCCTTGACTGGCGCTGTCGTTGGTCCAGACGGTGTCGTTGTACGACATATCGTTGTCGGCCGCGAACTCGAGCGCTACAGGTTGCTGGATGCCCTGCTGCGTCAGCGTGTCCTGACAGATCGACTGCAGCGTGCCTTGCGCGACATCGGTAAAGAACATGTTTTGCCATGCGCCTTCGCTGCCCGTCTCCCAGAAGCCGTTGAGCTGATAGTATCCGCCGCTCGACGGATCGGTCGCCCAGACGTAGGTCGCCGTCGGTTGCGTCAGCGAGCCGGTGCGGTAGTAGCAGCGCAGGTACGTATAGGTCTGTGTGCCCGAACTCGCCATCGGGCGCGCGATGTTGGCCTGCTGCAACTGCTGGCGCGTCAGTGGGCCTGACGACGACAGCACATGAGCCGCGCGCATGGCCGGTGGCGCGGAAATCGACTCGGCATGGGCGAAGGAAACGAATAACGGCACCGCCAAACCTACAAACAGCTTCTTCATTTATTACCTCCGTCTTGTAGTTACGTCTGTTTAGAACTCCTTCTCGATTACCATTTGCCAACTCTTGGTTATCACGTCCCTCGACGCGAAACCGCATCGATCTTAGAAGTTTCGTCTCCCACTCTCCACCTCCCAAAATCGACAGGTCTCCGTGATTGCGATGCATCGCAAACTGATCCGGCGATTTTGTGGGCCTCATCATGTGACGGAGTGATGAAGCCCACGCCGGTCACGTCGCGGTGGGCGCAGCCGGCCGCCTCACTCCGAACTTGATGGTGGCGGTCGCAGCGGCTGCGCCCCCGGAATATCGGGCGCGCCACGCTGAGCCTCGGTCGAAGGTGGCGCGACAGCGGGATTCGGACTCCAGGTCGTCCCGCCCGCTTTGACCTTCACCGGCGGCAGAGCCTTGCCGAGCGGCCGGCTCGGCAGCGGAGGTGGAGGTAGCGACAAAGGCGGCGCATGATCGACGAGAACCGCCGGCCGCACGGTCGCCGCCACCGGCTCCCGATCCTCCCGTCCCGCGAGGCGCCACCGTGCCACAGCCACCACCAACACCCCGGCCACGCCGACGACCCACCAATGCGTGCGTGCCCTCACCAGCTCACCTGATCGTTCAGCGTCAGACTGCCGCCAGTCGGCGTCTGCATCTGACGGTTGCTGGAGAGGTTCTCCCAGCTCACGCTGCCGTCCGCGTTCTTGCGGTAGTACTTGTACTGAATCGCCTGGCCAGCCGGCAGGTTGACGGTATTGCTCCACACGGGGTAATTGGCCGAGTCGACCGGAATGCCGAGATCGGTGTTCCAGTTACCGAGCGCACCCACGTTGCCCGTCACATAGACCTGCTGGCCGAGCTGCGTGCTCGCGTTGACGTTGACCGCCACCGCGACCTGTCCGCTCTGCAACGGCGCGACGCAATTGTTGTAGCGTGCGCAGACGACCGACGGAATATCGACGATGCGCCCGGCCTGCATCGAGGCCAGCAGGCTGATGTATTCGCCCATCGCCCAGTTCAACGGCGCCATCGACTTGGTCGGTTGGCCCGGCGTGTAACCGGCCGGTGTGGAGACCACCCAGTTGTCCGGCAGGGTCGTCGAATTCGGCCACACTTGCTCCGGCACAAAGCCTTCCGGCGTCGTCAGCTGCTGGAGCGTGGAGAAGTAGCCGCTGCCCGCGCTGCCGCTGCCCTGACGAGCGATCTCGAACATGCCGCGCTCGGCGGTGAAGATCGGCCACAAGCGGCCGGCTCCGGTGCCGTTGAAGTCGCTGCCGTCGTTATGCTCGCCATAGCCGTCGAAGTTGTAGCGGAACCAGGTGTTGGGACTGAGCGCCGGCGCATTCGGCAGGCTCAGCGACTGGCCCAGCACACTGTCGTACACCGCGATCGTATTGACGATCGTTGGATCGGTCGCGCGCTTCACGCCCATGCGAACGAGCTCGAAGAAACCACCATCGACCACACGTCGCGCATCGTGGCTGCCACCACCGTTCTTGATGGTCAGCGTTTGCGCGGTATCCGGGCCGGCGGTCGGCGCGAAGCTGGCGCGATCGGTGCCCGTGCCCGACCGGCTCGCCGGATTGATCCGCATGTAGTAGCCGCCGTTGCCGAACGAACCGGTGGACGTGTACGTCCAGGCTGCCACGTTCTCCTGCCAGTAGTCGGCCGCGGACAGGTAGCGCGCAGCGCTCGTCGTGTCGCCGTTCTGGTTCGCGATGTCTGCCGCCGTCACAAGGCCAGCGATCTCGGCAGCAATGGTGGATGGCGAATAACCGGCGTTCTCTTCCCAACGCTCCTGGTACGTCCAGGGGCCGGTATTGACGATGTAGTCGGCGGTGAGCTTGATCTTCGGCCACAGCGGATTGAAGACGGTCGGGCCGAGACGCCAGGCGAGGATGATCGGCATGGCCTGCTCGTCCATCTGCGTGCCTTGCCAGTACGGCCAGCCGCTCACCCACGCATTCTGGGGAAAGCGCCCGACGCGACTGTAGCCCTGCGCGCAACCGGAAGCGTTGTATTCGGCAGTGCCGCAGTTGGTTGTCTGCTGCAGCGTGTTGAACAGATAGTTGACGACGCTCGAAGCCGTCGACGTATCGCCTGCCGTCGTCAGCGCGTTGGCGAACTTGAAGAGGTCGCGCGGCCAGACCAGATGGTAGCCACCCGCATTGGCGTCGCCCTGCGTTTCGCCCCAGGGCGTGCCGATGCCGGCGATCATCGCGCCATTGCTCTTGTCCTGCATCGTTTTGAGCGTCATCGCCGCCAGGTAGTAGCCAGCATCGGCCGCACCGTTCTGCGTCGACAAGCCCCCCGCATAGTTGTGCCACGCCGTGTCGTACTGTTGCTGCTCGCCCGTCAAGTTGCTGCCGAGCACCGTGCTCGCATCGCTGAGCGCCTGGTCCTGAGTGCCGCCGAAGCCGAGCACCACATCGAACGACACGCTGGTCGCGGTCGGGTCGCCAAGGTCGACCCAGCCCATCTGCGCCACATCGCCGTTGGTGGCAGACGTGAAGGTCCAGTCCATTGTCTTGTCGACGCTGCCGCCGAGCAGATCGGTCCAGCCATCGCTCTGCCCGACGAAGCCGTTCGACGTCATGCTGACGCCGTTGACCACCTTCCACGGAGCGTTGGTCATCAGCGCGGAATAGCGGCTGTTGTGACTGGCGACCAGCGCGGTGCCGCCGCTGTAGGACACCGTTTGCGCGGTGTTGTTGCTACCTGCGTTGTCGAGGTAGGGCTTGGACAACATGTACAGATTGAAGTCCCCTACCGTGTGGCCATTGAGCGCCGTGAAGGTCACGCGCTGGACAATGGCGTTGTAGTTCGGGTCGGCGAAGATGACTTTGCGAATCTGCCAGTTGTGGCTGCTGTTGCTGGTCGTCACCTGCCAGCTCATCGTTTGCGTGTCGGTCTGCGCGGCCGAATAGGCCTGGAGCTTTTCTTCGTCGATGAAAGTCTTGTTTGCATCGCCGACCAGGAACTGCAAATCGACCGATTCAGGTGTATCGAGAACCGGGTAGTAGACCTCGGACAGGATGCCTCGATAGCCGGTGAAGTAAACACGCGATGCGCCGTTGACTGCGGTACCGAGGAACGACTTTGCCGACGGGCCTCGCACCGGTGTCGCACCCGGTGAACCAAACGCTTCGACTGCTATCGCCGGTTGAGCGGCTACGCCCGCCAGCGCGGCCAATGCGCCAGCCAATACCGCCCGCTCCACTCCCAAGCGCCATGTCGCCATCTTCGTCTCCGTTTTAAGTTGGTATTGAGATGATCGTGTAGCAAAACAACATGCGCTATATCGCATGACATTACTTTGTAGTCAATGAACACTGAGCGACTACAAAATTTACGTAGCGATACTACATTTTCTTGAAGTGGGATTGCCTGGATCAAGAGGCAGGCGGAGTGGGGCCAGGACGGCCCCACGTATGGAGTTCAAACGAGAGGGAGAGAACACGGGAAGTACGACGGCCAAATGCCCAGGACCCGTTGCAGGCGTGAACCTCAAGGCTGCGTCGCAGCCCCGTTGCGCCGTTCGAGCGTGGCTACGATCTCCTCGGTGCGCGTGAGGATCGCGTCGCCCGTGAAGCGCATGCTTGCCACCGACCTCGCCGCGGCCTCGGCATCGCCGCAGCCGCAGGCGTCGGTGACCACGATCGGGATGTAGCCAAGGTCCGCACCATGCCGGACCGTCGGTTCGATGCCGATCTCCATCGCAACACCGACGATGATGAAGCTATTGATGCCGCAGTCGCGCAACGCGATGTCGAGCGGTGTGCCCTCGAACGCGGACATGGTGATCTTGTCGAGAATCGCCTCACTGGGCAGCGGTGTTAGTTCGGAGACCAGAGCGAAGCCCGGCGAATCGCGCAGGAACCACGGACGAACCTCCTCGACCGTGTCGACCCGCTGCCATGCCATCGCCATTCGGAGCTGGAACACACCCATGAGCTCGCGAGGCAACGACATATGGCGCATGAAAAAAATGCGCATATCCGCGGCTCGGGCCGCCTGTACGATCGTTTGCACACGGTCGACGATTGCAGCGCCATCCTTGAGCTGCCGGATGATGCCGACCTGCATGTCATACACGATGAGTGCCGTGCGCGCAGGCGTGCAGGCCTCGTTGAGATGTTGCGGAATATCCAGCCCAAAGGCGCTTTGCATTTGAAGCCTCCTGGATCGGCGTGCGGTTTGCACGCCTCTCATGATGGCACGCCAAACTGCCTGCGCAACGCGAGATTCATGTCGAGCGGAAGTGGCTCGTCGTGCAAAGCGGAGTCTATGGCGAACGTATCGCAAATACGATCATGGGTGACACAGACGCAGCCGACATCGAGCGATTGCTGCGAGCGTTCGATGAGCTGACGCGGTGATCGCCGCGTGCGGAGAATCGCCGGTCTCCGCGCGAACTAGTGGAAACCGGCGATCTCATGCAGTCCCGAACGCTAGTGGTGCCAGTTCGAGTTGACTGCAAGCAGGACGTTGGGATCAGTAATCGTCGATGTAGACGCTGAGGTCGGGTCAAAGCCGGCGTGGCCGGCGGAGAAGCTCGCCATAGCCTGCACTAACTGACTCACTGCGTCTGCAGACAACAGCGATTTTCCTTTTGCCCCGTTGTCCACCTCGATAGTCTGCAATTGATTCGCGGAAGACGACGCCCAGTTGTCGATCGTGATCTGATCGGTCGTGCCCATGATGTCGACCACGAGATTGTTGCCCGACATGTTGAACCAAAGCCGGCTCGGATCGACACCGTTGACCAACAAGGTGTCTTGGTTCGAACCGGCGGTCTTCGCGGCTTCGTTGATGGTGACCGCGCCGCAGCCGACACTCGTCTCGAACCGGTCTATGCCGGCTCCGGCGTACAACGTGTTGTTCTTGCCTGCCGTGATCGTGTCGTTGTGGTCGGCCCCGAAGATCGTGTCACCCGTGGCACCCACGATACGGTTGTCCACGCCAGCCAAGGCATGCAGCGTATTGCCTCCCGCGCTCGTGTCCGTGAACACGAGATTGCTCATGATGGTCGTGTAACTCCACGTCGTGCCATCGGCGAACGTGATCGCCGGTTGCTTGGACGCGTTCACGAAATAACCAACAATCGTGAGTGCGTCGCCGTTTCCGAAGTTCAGGATCAGGTCGTTCGTCAGACTGCGCGAGATCTGCGTGGCCGACGCCGAGATTCCCGTGCCGAGCTTCACCACGTCCTGGTTCTGGCTCGTGCTCTTGTACGTGTAGTTCTCGTTCAGGATCACCTGCCCGCTGCCCACATTGACGATGACCGTATCGGCACCTTGGCCCGCGTAGACGGTGTTGTTCTGTCCCACCGTGATCGTATCGGTGCCGCTGCCCGCAAACACGGTGTTGTTCTTGCCCGCCGTGATCGTGTCGTTATGGTCAGCCCCGAAGATCGTGTCACCCGTGGCACTCACGATCCGATTGTCTACGCCAGTCAACGCATGCAGCGTATTGCCTCCCGCGCTCGTATCCGTGAACACGAGGTTGCTCGTGATGCTGGTGTAGCTCCACGTCGTACCGTCAGCGAACATGATCGTCGGCTGCTTGGACGCGTTCACGAAATAACCAACAATCGTGAGTGAGTCGCCATTGCCGAAGTTCAGAAGCAAGTCGTTCGTCAGACTGCGCGAGATCTGCGTGGCCGACGCCGAGATTCCCGTGCCGAGCTTCACCACGTCCTGGTTCTGGCTCGTACTCTTGTACGTGTAGTTCTCGTTCAGGATCACCTGCCCGCTGCCCACATTGACGATGACCGTATCGGCGCCCTGGCCCGCGTAGACGGTGTTGTTCTGCCCCACCGTGATCGTGTCGGTACCGCTGCCCGCAAACACGGTGCTGTTCTTGCCCGCCGTGATCGTGTCGTTGTGGTCAGCCCCGTAGAGCGTGTCACCCGTGGCACCCACGATCCGATTGTCTACGCCAGTCAACGCATGCAGCGTATTGCTGCCCGCGCTCGTATCCGTGAACACGAGGTTGCTCGTGATGCTGGTGTAGCTCCACGTCGTACCGTCAGCGAACATGATCGTCGGCTGCTTGGACGCGTTCACGAAGTAGCCAACAATCGTGAGTGCGTCGCCATTGCCGAAGTTCAGGATCAGGTCGTTCGTCAGACTGCGCGAGATCTGCGTGGCCGACGCCGAGATTCCCGTGCCGAGCTTCACCACGTCCTGGTTCTGGCTCGTGCTCTTGTACGTGTAGTTCTCGTTCAGGATCACCTGCCCGCTGCCGGCGTTGACGATCACCGTATCGGCACCTTGGCCCGCGTAGACGGTGTTGTTCTGCCCCACCGTAATCGTGTCGGTACCGCTGCCCGCAAACACGGTGCTGTTCTTGCCCGCCGTGATCGTGTCGTTATGGTCAGCCCCATAGATCGTGTCACCCGTGGCGCCCACGATCCGGTTGTCTACGCCAGTCAAGGCACGCAGCGTATTGCCGCCGGCGCTCGTATCCGTGAACACGAGAT
>NZ_RBZV01000009.1 GCF_003628145.1 Trinickia fusca
CACGAGCGCCGTCTCGCTGCGCTCGCCTTCGCGCATCGGCGTGAGCGGCGTCACCGGCACGAGCAGGCCGTTGCGGCGCACGATCTCGCGCTCGTGGGCGTAGTAGATCGACGGCAGCTCGAGCTGCTCGCGCGCGATGTACTGCCACACGTCCAGCTCGGTCCAGTTCGAGATCGGGAACACGCGCAGGTGCTCGCCCGCGTGCAGGCGCGCGTTGTAGAGGCTCCACAGCTCGGGCCGCTGCGCCTTCGGGTCCCATTGGCCGAACTCGTCGCGGAACGAGAAGATGCGCTCCTTGGCGCGCGCCTTCTCCTCGTCGCGGCGTGCCCCGCCGATCATCGCCGTGAAGCCGTGCGCGTCGATCGTCTCGAGCAGCGTGACCGCTTGCGCGGCGTTGCGCGAGTCGGTCTCGCGGCGCAGGCGCACGGTGCCGCGCTTGATCGAATCCTCGACGTGGCCCACCACGAGCTGCGCGCCGATCTCGGCGGCGCGGCGATCGCGAAAGTCGATGACCTCGTCGTAGTTGTGGCCCGTGTCGATGTGCACGAGCGGGAACGGCAGCGCCGTCTTGCGGTTCGCGCCCAGGCCGAACGCCTTCAACGCCAGATGCAGCACGACGACCGAATCCTTGCCGCCGGAAAACAGCAGCGCCGGCTTCGCGCATTCGGCCACGAGCTCGCGCAGAATGTAGATCGATTCCGCCTCCAACCAGTCGAGGTGGTCCATGCGGCGCGGCCCGCCGCCTTGCTCGGCGGCATCGACTGGTTCGAATAGCGTGCTCATGTCGATTCCATCTTTGCTTCAGTCGGTCACTTCCAACGTCGTATCGAGCCGGTCGAAGCGGAACACGTCGCGAACGCCTTCGTCATGCCTCGCTGCTGCGCACTGCTGCATGCGCGTACGCACGGTCGCGAGATAGTCCGCGCGAAAGCGTCGCAAAGCGAAATCGCGGAAGTTCTGCTGCTCGAGCGCCCGCCACGCTTGCGCCTTGCGTTCGATGGAACGAGCGCGCGCGGCATCGAGCTCGGCCTCGTCCAGCTGCACCGCTTTGCCCGTCATGCGCTCATAGCCGTAGCGCTCCATGTACTCGGCCGTCAGTGTCTCGATCGTTGCGATCTCCTTGATCGTGAGTTGACGCTTGTACTTGTCGGCATGCTCGGCGATCGGCGCGGAGCAATTCGACGACCATAGCGCCGACAAATGCGAGAGCTGCCAGGCCTCCGACGAGCGCGACACGTCCAGCATCTGCGGCAGATAGTCGATGCGCAAGAACGCGCACACCCGTGCGAGCGTCGCCCGCTGATGGGTGAGGAAGTCTTCGTAGCGAATGGTCAGCACGCGATCCGGATAGCGCGCAATGACCTCGTCGGCCGCCCGATGAGCCGCAAGCCAGGTCTGCGCGTTCAGCAGCGTGTCGAAATCGTGGATGATGGCCTGGTTCATCGACGCCACCTGCGCACGCGGATCGCGCACGACGTTCAGAAACCGCATGTCGGGCAGCAGCGCCATCAGTTCGTGCGCGTAGTGCACGCTGTCGAGCGACTTATCCATTACGACGCGCGCGCCGGCTTGCTGACCCGCGCGCAGCAAGAGCTCCCAGACCACGCGGTGCACGCTGCGTGGCTCATGACGGATCGCTTCGAACACTTCGACGGGATCGAACGCGACGCCGGGCCACTTGACCATGCTGGCCGCCTGCAAGCCGATCACGTCGCACACGAGACGGAAGTAAGCGTGGTCGTCCTCGAGGTTGCCGTATAGCGGCACGAGCGGCATAAAGTCGACGATGTGCAACGGATACGGCGAGTAGAACTGCGGGTTGAAGTTCAGGCGCAGACGCAGCGCATGACTGCCGCAGCGGCGCAGCGGGATCATGAGGACGGGACGCGGGCGCGTACCACGCGTCGATTGGCTCGGGATCGGGGTCATGGTCGATTCTCCTCGTTCTGCGCGCTCCGGCGCGCTTCACCGGTCGGCCCCATCGCTGCCTCGCAACGCTGGGTCAGATACGCATGCAACATCGCCGCCGCGGCCCCGCATGGCAGACTGCCCGTGTCGAGGACGAGCGACGGTTCGACCGGCCGCTCGTAAGGCGACGAAATGCCTGTGAAATGGCTGATCTCGCCACGCCTTGCCTTGCGATACAGCCCCTTCGGGTCACGCGCCTCGCACACTTCGAGCGCCGTGCTCACGTAGACCTCGGCAAAGCGCGACGCGCCGATGATCCCGCGCGCGGTGGCACGGTCGATGCGATACGGCGACACGAGCGACGCGATCACGATCAGACCCGCGTCGTTCATGAGCCGTGCGACTTCCGCCGTACGCCGCACGTTTTCGTGCCGGTCACGGGCCGTGAAGCCGAGATCGCGGTTGAGCCGGTACCGCAAGTTGTCGCCATCGAGTACCGCGCACGGCCGCTTTTCGCGCGTAAGCAGCTGTTCGAGTTCGTAGGCGATCGTCGACTTGCCCGCGCCGCTCAAGCCCGTGAGCCAGATGGTCAAAGCCGCATAGCCGAATTGCCGGGCACGCGCATCGCAGGCCGTACCGCCCGCATGCCGGAAGACGTTCGCCGGCGCGTCGTCGCCGTCGTCGTCGTCGACGCTCGCCGTTTCCTTGACCGCCTTGCGCACAGGCCGGCCCGGTGTTCCCCGATGCATCACCATGTCCAATCCTTCAGCACTGCATATCGTTTTTCCATCGCGTTCGTCGTTCCTTTCGCATCGGCCAGGCCGCTGCGCGATCACGACGGGAACGACTCGATGTGTACGGTGATGAGTGACCTTCACGCCAGCCGCAGTTCGCGGCCGAACGATGCGTCATGCGCTTGCGGCTCGGCATCGTGCGCCGCACTGCCGGCCAGCCTCGCCGGGTGCACAGTGGCGGCCGACCAATCCCGCCGTTCGAGCTTGAACACGCTGACGGCCCGCACGAGCACGTCGGCCTGCTCGCGCATCGATTCGGCAGCGGCGGCGGCCTCCTCGACGAGCGACGCGTTCTGCTGCGTCACCTGGTCCATCTGCGTGAGCGCCTGGTTGATCTGCTCGATGCCGATGGCCTGCTCTTCGCTGGCGCCCATGATGTCGGTCATGATCGTCGTCACGCGCTTGACGCCGTCGAGCACCTCGCTCATCGTGGCGCCCGCGTCCTTGACGCGGCGATTGCCCACTTCGACCTGCTCCACGGAGGTGCCGATCAGCGCCTTCACTTCCTTTGCGGCCATGGCGGAGCGTTGAGCGAGGCTGCGCACTTCCGAGGCCACGACGGCAAAGCCGCGCCCTTGCTCGCCCGCGCGCGCCGCTTCGACGGCCGCGTTCAGTGCAAGGATGTTGGTCTGGAATGCGATGCTGTCGATCACGCCGATGATGTCGACGATCTTTTGCGAGGCATCGTGAATCGCACTCATCGTCTCGACCACGTCGGCGACGGCATTACCCGCACGCTCGGACACCACCGAGGCCGAAACGGCCAGTTCGTTGGCCTGGCGCGCATGCGCGGAGTTGCGCTTGACGGTCGCCGTGAGTTCCTCCATCGAAGCAGCGGTTTCTTCGAGCGACGCAGCCTGCTGCTCCGTGCGCGCGGAGAGATCGAGGTTGCCGCTCGCGATCTGGCCCACGGCAGCCGCCATCGTGCTCGTGCTCGCATGCACCTGGCTCACGATCACGGTCAGGCTCTCCCGCATCGTCCTCATCGCGTGCATGAGGCTCGTCGTATCGCCGTCCTTCACGATGACCTCGATGGTCAAGTCGCCCGTGGCCACGCGGCCCGCGGCTTCGGCCGCATCGGCCGGCTCCCCGCCGAGCTGCTGGAGCAGGCCGCGCGTGATCAACGTAGCCGCGACGACGCTCGCGAACAACGCCAGCGCCGCCTGCACGACGATCCACAGGCGGCTCGCGGCATAGAGTGCTTTGGCGTCGGCGGTCAGCGCATCGTTCTGCGTGTGCTCCACCTCGCGCAGCTCGCGCACGCGCTCCCACCATTCGGCTTGCACGGGGCGCAGGTCGTTACGCAGCACGCGGTAAGCGTCGTCCTTCTGGCCCGCGAGCGCGAGCGCCTTGGCCTTGTCCATGAGAGGACGCGCCAGTTCGCTCTGCTGGCGGATCTGCTCGAGCAGCGTGGTTTCCTGCGAGGTCGTGCCCGGCAGCGCGAACATCGCGGCGAGCTTGGTCTGGCTTTGCTCGTACGCATCGGCTTCGGCAGCCATGCGGCTCGCTTCCTTTTGAACCTGATCGGCTTGATCGGCCTGCAACAAAAGCAAATTACGCACGGCCAGCGCACGATTCGAAATGCTTTGATCCAGCCGATTGGCAAGCTGCGCTTCGACGGAATTGACGTCGGTAATCTCGACCATCGCCGCCTCGAGTTTTGCCATACGTTGCAGCCCGAACAACGCGACGATCACGAGCAGCAAAGAGATGAGCGCGAAACCGAACCCGAGCCGGGTCGCGACCTTCATGCGAGAGAAGTTCATTTGATGTGCCACCTTTGTGGAATGCCCGGGCCTCCCCTGCGACTACGCGCCCTCGGCATGGGTTATCGCTATAGGGGGACTAAGGATGACCCTGGCGATATAAGCGGCGTGAACGGCACTGAAATGATCAGACTTGAGACGTGGCTTACAAAATAATTAACTTTATGACGACAATGTCTGAAATTATTTTTCACCGGATCATTAACGATATGAGCGGCGAAGAGAAACGATAACCGTCTGCTTTAACTAAGCGGATAACGCGCATTAATTTCCTGACTTTCACAAATAACCGATTTCCCTGTGATGGGAGTATTCGGGGCTCCTGATGGACATGCCGGTCTAACAACCTCATCACCCAGGCGGGAATTGTCGAATTTGCGCGCAAAGCGCATTCCCGACGTGCTAAAACCTAAGACATATCGGTCTCGGGACCCGTCGCTCATGCAGGAAAAGCCCAATTCCGGCGCCGAGCGGATTCTTCACGTGCTCGCGTCGCTCGCGCATCACGGCAAAGCCATGTCGGTCAGGGAGCTCGTCGAGCACACGGGCCTCGCGCAGAGCACGCTGTATCGGCAGATCGCGCTGCTCAGGCGCTGGGGCTTCGTGTCCGAAGACGGCAACCGATACGCCCCCGGGCCCGTGAGCCTGCAACTGGCGCTCGGTTTCGAGCTGGGCTCGCACCTCGTCGAAGCAAGCCGCGAGGCCATGCAGCGCCTCGCGCACGCCTCACAGGAAAGCGTCGGACTCGTCGTGGCCGTCAAGCAGCAGGTCGTGTGTCTCGAGATGGTCGAGAGCCGCCATTCGCTGCGCTGCTCGTTCGAAAAAGGGCGCGCCGTGCCCCTCAGAGCCGGGGCGTCGGCCAAATCGCTGCTGGCGTTCATGAACGAGCACCGCTGCACCGACATCCTCGACCAGGTGTTCGCCGGCGACGACGTAGGCCGCGACGCGCTCGCCGCGCAGCTCGCGCGCATCCGCGTCGACGGCTACGTGATCAGCGAAGGCGAAGTCGATCCTGGCGTATGGGGCGTGAGCGCACCGATCTTCCCGCGCGCGGCGCGCGGCAGCCCGAGTGTCGCGTCTATCACGCTGATGGCGCCGTCGCTGCGCGCCGCGGGACGCGAATCGATGCTGATCGATGCCACCCGCCGGACGGCGCGCGAGATCTCACAGCGGTTGCAAGCCGATTGACGAGAGGGGGAAACGCAAGCGTGCGTGCTGGCAGGCCGTGCTTGCGCGGGGTTTCAATGACGATGCAGCAAGCTGCGCAGCGGGTGACGCCAATCGATATGCCGCGCGCCGCCGTCGCGCGTTTGCTTCAAATGGTCTTGCCACAATTCGTCGGAGAAAAGGAACGCAACGATCAAGAGCGGCAAGACGAGAAATGCACCCAGTATTAGACGTTCGATCACGATAGGACTCCGCATGAACGCGAACAGCGGCGGACAACGTTCGTCCATTCTAAGCTCGTGCGGGAAATGCGTTGCCCGCTTTCGTCACGCGCAGGTGGGCTATCGCGCATTGAGTACCCCCCGTCCCGACGAACTGGCGAAATGAGCGATGCGGCCCCGGCCGCGTCATGCCGAGGCCGACTTCCATGCCGCGGCCAGCACCCCGGCACAGACGAGCAGCGTGCCGCCGCTGCGGTTCACGACGCGCTGCACGGCCTTGCTGCGAATCGCGTGCCGCGCCCGCGCCGCGAGCATCGCATAGCCGAATGCATTGAGCGTGGCCAGCGTCACGAACGTCGCCTCGAACACGGCCATCTGCGGCCAGGCACGCGCATGCAGGTCCATGAATTGCGGTACGAAGGCGACAAAGAACACGATGCTTTTCGGGTTCAGCGTCGTCACACAATAAGCATGCGCGAAGACGCGCCACTTGCGCGTCTCGGAGATGTCGGGCGCTTGCGGATCACTGACGGGCGTGCGCCACAGCTTCACGCCGAGATAGATCAGGTAGGCCGCGCCGATCCATTTGACCACGGCAAACCAGGCTGCCGAGGCCGCCAAGAGCGCGCCGAGGCCGAGCATCGAGGTGGTCATCGACGTCACGTCGCCGAGCGCGACGCCCGCCGTGGTCGGCAGGACATAGCGGCGGCCGTGGCCGAGTGCATAGGAGACGACGAGCAAGACAGTAGGACCGGGAATGATGATGACGATCGCGGAAGCGATCGCAAAAGGCAGCCAGTGAGCCAAGGTCATGTGACGTCCTCCTGATGGGAATCTCATTTATCCACGACTTGCGGGCGACAAGCAAGCAATTGCGCATAGCGCCTATAGCGAGCCGAGGTCGATCCTACGAGTGTTCCTAAATTCCAGGGACCGCCACGTTCATGAGTCGGCTGGCATCGTTCTTGTCGGGAGGCCAAACCGTCATTTCGTCGTTTTCGCCCCACTTCGAAAACGACTTTGTGTGCGCCGCGTCAATTTGGCACGGTATTTAGTAAGCAACTTAATTCGTTCTGCTTTTCAAACGGCGCACTTTCGAGAGCGGCTTATTCGTCGGGGTTTTGCGCGCGACGCCCACACACGGTGCGCTCGTGGCCGGCGGCCTCCCACCAGCCGCGCCGCATAGCTCGATGCCCTGCGACAGGGTGCGGCAATCAGTCGCTTTTGCAGATGCACACAAGTTGTGCTTGTACTTCCACGCGCATGCTCTAGGCTGGGAACCGCGGGTTTTCAATTGCCTTTAAATACATAGCTAACCATACCAAGGCCCGCATGGAGGCATAACATGAAGAAGCAAGCCGGAATGCTTTTTATGCTGGTCGGCCTGGCCGCCGCAGCCTCGCTCGCGCAAGCGCAAGACGCTGTGTTCAAGCCGCAGCAGACGTTCCAATTCAGACCCAACGCTTATGGGTGCCTGTCCAAGGACAAGTTCGACGCCGCGTATCAACACGCGCAGGCCGGCGAGCAACAGAAGATGCAGCAATTCTTCGCCGGCTATGAATGCCTCTCCACGCCTGAGCATTCGGATTTCCGCATCGTGCGCGTCGTCGGCCATGACGTCGAATTCGTCAATGCCGGCAACGGCGACACCCAAGGCCTCTGGACGCACGACGCCTTCATCAAGCAATAAGCGGCAGGGGCGCGCGGCACGTCGGCTTTCCTTCGTTTGCGCGTGATCGTCGATTCAACGCTATGATCACGCGCCAGAACGAATGCAAGCGGCTCGCCCGTGCCCCATATGGCTCTCAAATCGACGATTTACAAAGCAGAACTCCAAATTGCCGACATGGATCGGCATTACTACGGCGATCACTCGCTGACGATCGCACGCCACCCCTCCGAAACCGACGAGCGCATGATGGTGCGCGTCGCCGCGTTCGGCCTGTTCGCCGCCGAGCGGCTCGAGTTCTGCAAGGGCTTGTCCGATACCGATGAGCCCGATCTTTGGCAGAAGGATCTGACCGGCGCGATCGAGCGCTGGATCGAGGTCGGCCAGCCCGATGAACGGCGTATCGCGAAAGCCAGCGGGCGGGCTGACGACGTCGTCGTCATCGCCTATGGCGGCCGCACCTCCGACATCTGGTGGCAAGGCGTGCGCAGCAAGGTGGAACGCCTGCGCAACGTGCGCGTATGGTCGCTCGGGGCCGACGTGGCCGAAGCGCTGGGCAAGCTCGCCGAGCGGACGATGCGCTTGCAAATGACGGTGCAGGACGGCGCAGCATGGCTCACGAGCGCCCAAGCCGAACCGGTCGTCATCGAATGGACGACGCTGAAGGCGCGCGACGGCGAATAATCGGCAGCAAGCGCGACGCGCCGGAGCTGCGAGGGGGTTACAGCGACGTGACCCGCTCACCCTCGGGCGGACCTTTGAGCTCCACCATGTTGCCTTCGGGATCGAACAGGTACAGCGACTGCCCGAAGCCATCGGCGCCGTAGCGGCGGCCCTCGGTGCCGAGCCGCGCCCCGTGCGCGGTCAGATGCGCGGCGAGCGCTTCGCCGTCGTACCGTTCGACGCGCAAACACAGATGATCCATGTTGCAGCCGGCCCCGGGCGCACCGCTTTCCGGGCGGTCGATCTTCGAACCCACGGCCAGCAGATCGATCATCGAGCGCCCCGCACGCAGCTGGACGAGCCCGATATCGGACTGCTCCTTCTCGACGCTGCAGCCAAGCACGTCGCAGTAAAAGCGCGTCATGGCCTTCTGGTCGACCACGCGCAACACCACGTGGTCGATTTCGCGGATGGTCAGCTTCATCGAGGCAACTCCTATGACTTCGCGCCGCCATTGGGCGCGGTGTCCCGCGCCGCAGCAGGCGCGTTGTGGCAATTTCGAGTGTACGGCAGCGCCCGCCGGGCAAGCGCAGCGTATCAATGCAGAAAAGGGAAGGGCAAAAAAAAACCCGCTCGATCAGAGCGGGTGAATCCATATCAGGAGGAGACATGGAGGAGACAAGACCCACTATACACAGATCGATGGTGCAACGCAATATCTTTTTTATGAATGAAAATTACAAAAACCGATAAGCCGCGGCGCTGCGGCCGACAGCAGGCTGAATAACCGATTAGAGCGCAAGATTCGGCGCGCCACGGCAGGGCGCTGGGCCTACAGTAGGCCATGTACTCTCAGCGAAAATCGAGGATCAAGATGCATAGCGCTTACTACACCGACGCCGAACGCTGGAATGCCATCGTCGAACGCGACGCGGGCGCCGACGGCGCCTTTTTCTATGCCGTCGCCACGACCGGCGTGTTTTGCCGCCCGTCCTGCGCCTCGCGCCTGCCGCGGCGTGAGAACGTGCGCTTTTTCAGCCGCGTCGACGACGCGCTCGCCGCAGGCTTTCGCGAATGCAAGCGCTGCCGGCCTGGCGGCCTGCCGCGCGACATGGCCATCGTCGAACGCGCTCGCGCAGCACTCGACGCCGACCCACAAGCTCGCCTCACGCTGGCCCAGCTCAGCGAAGCCGTCCATGTGAGCCCGTTCCATCTGCAACGCCTGTTCAAACGCGTCGTCGGCGTGTCGCCGCGCGAATATCAGGCTGCGCGACGCGGCGCCGCGCTGCGCGAGGCGCTGCAACGAGGCGACGACATCACGCGCGCCGCGCTGGACGCTGGCTTCAACTCGTCCTCCCGCCTGTACGACAGTGCCGCGAGCGAGCTCGGCATGGCGCCGTCGACGTACCGCAACAAGGGCGCCGGACTGCGCGTGCGCTACGCCTGTGCAGACACCGCGCTCGGTCAAGTGCTCGTCGCCGCGACCGGCAAGGGGATCTGCCGCATCGCCTTCGGTGATCAAGCGGCCACGCTGGTCGATGAACTGCGGCATGCGCTCGGCCACGCGGAACTCGTCGAAGATCGCGCGTATATCGCACCGTTCGTCGCGCAGATCGAGGCCTACCTGAACGGCCGGCGCGAGGCGTTCGACCTGCCGCTCGACGTCGGGACCACAGCGTTCCGTCAACGGGTATGGGACGCGCTGCGGCGCATCCCGTATGGTCAAACGCGTACCTACACCGAAATCGCCGAGTCGCTCGGCGAGCCGCGCGCCGTGCGGGCCGTCGCAAGCGCCTGTGCGTCGAACCCGGTCGCCCTCGCCATTCCTTGCCATCGCGTCATCCAGAAGGGCGGGGCGCTCGCCGGCTATCGATGGGGGCTCGCGCGCAAGGCGGCATTGATCGAAGCCGAGGCGCACAGCGCGGCCGTGGCCACCAAAGCCACCGAACTGGACGACGCCGCTTGAGTACGCTACTTGCCACCACCTTCGAGCTGCCGTTCAAGGCGCCCTACGACTGGCCGCGCGTGTTGCGCTTTTTCGCGGGCCGCGCGACGCCGGGCGTCGAAGCGGTCGAGGACGGTGCCTATCGCCGCGCCATCGACTGGGCCGGCGCGAGCGGCACCATGACCGTGCGCCGGCATGCGCGCAAACGCTGTCTGGTGGTCTGCATCGAAGGCGATGCCGGCCATCACGCCGATACGCTGGCCCCGCACGTCGCAACGATGTTCGACGTCGGCGCCGAGCCGTCCGCGATCGGCGCCCATCTTGCGCAGGATGCCTGGCTGGCACCGCTCGTAGCAACCGCGCCGGGCCTGCGGGTGCCGGGCGCATGGTCGGCGTTCGAGCTCGTCGTGCGTGCGATCGTCGGCCAGCAAGTCAGCGTGAAAGCGGCGACGACGCTGATCGGCCGGCTCGTCGTCAGGGCCGGCGCGCGCATCGACGACCACGCGCACGAAGGCACGGCCTGGCGCTTTCCGACACCGGCCGCCCTGGCCGAGGCCGATCTTGCCAACATCGGCATGCCCGGCAAGCGCGTGGCGGCGCTGCAGGGCGTCGCGCGTGCCGTCGCGAGCGGCGACGTGCCGATCGACGGCGGCACGGCCGATCGCAGCCCCCGCGGCGCCGACCTCGCGGCGCTGCGCGCGGCCTTGCTGGCACTGCCCGGCATCGGACCCTGGACCGTCGAATACATCGCCATGCGCGCGTGGCGCGACCCCGACGCGTGGCCCGCCACCGATCTCGTGCTGATGCAATCGATCGCCGCGCGCGATGCCACGCTCACGCGCCCGGCAGCGCAGCGTGCCCGCACGGAAGGCTGGCGCCCGTGGCGCGCGTACGCCGCGATGCATCTGTGGAATGAGATCACCGACCGGACGAGCGGTACGCGCGGCGGGTAGGGGTAGCGGCTGGAGCCTTGCCTGCATTGGCCTCAAGCGAGCTTGGCGGCGCGGTGTTAAAGTGCCCGCTACCCAAAAATAATTGCGCTCGAGGCGCCGCGCAGCACACCGCGCCAGGCTCCCGGCCGGCTTCGATGTCAGATAAACAATCGACACCCTGTTCAGAGACGTTCGCGCAACGCCTGTCCGCTCTCACGTCGCCTGCTGCGCGTGACGTGCTCGCGCATGGCCTGCGCGGCATCGAGAAGGAAAGCTTGCGCATCGCCGCCGGCGGCTCGCTCGCGACGACGCCGCATCCGCGCGCGCTCGGCTCGGCGCTCACGCATCCCTCGCTGACGACCGACTACTCGGAAGCGCTGCTCGAGCTCATCACGCCGGCCGAGCGCACGCCCGCGCTCACGCTCGAGCGGCTCGACGAGCTGCATCGATTCGTCTACGCCAAGCTCGACGGCGAGTTGCTGTGGACCCACTCGATGCCGGGCCAGCTGCCGGCCGACGACCAGATTCCCATCGCGAAGTACGGCACGTCGAACATCGGCCGGCTCAAGCACGTCTACCGGCGCGGGCTTGCGCTGCGTTACGGGCGCACGATGCAGTGCATCGCGGGCATCCACTACAACTACTCGCTGAGCGAGGAAGCGTGGCGCCTGCTGCATGCCGCCAATCCGTCGCCGGCCACGGCTGTCGACTTCCAGTCCGCGCGCTACCTCGCGCTGATCCGCAACTTCCGCCGCACGAGCTGGCTGCTGATGTACCTGTTCGGCGCATCGCCCGCACTCGACCGGCACTTCCTGCGCGGCCGTCCGCACGCGCTCGAGACGTTCGATGCCGATACGCTCTATCGCCCGTACGCGACGAGCCTGCGCATGAGCGATCTCGGCTACTCGAACACCACCGCGCAGGCCGCGCTGCAGCCCGACTACGACACGCTGCCGGGCTACCTCGACGCGCTCGCGCGCGCGGTCAGCGAGCCGTATCCGCCTTATGAGGCGATCGGCACGCATCGCGACGGCGAGTGGGTGCAAATCAACACCAATGTGCTGCAAATCGAGAACGAGTTCTATTCGACGATTCGTCCCAAGCGTGTCACGAACACGGGCGAACGGCCGCTGCATGCGCTCGCGGCGCGCGGCGTGCAATACGTCGAGGTGCGCTGCCTCGACATCGATCCGTTCGTGCCTTGCGGCATCGACCTCGATACGGCGCGTTTTCTCGATGCCTATCTGCTCGTCTGTGCGCTCGAAGAAAGCCCGCTGCTGCCGCCGCCAGCCTATGCGGAAGCCGGTGCGAACTTTGGCCGCGTCACGCTCGAGGGCCGCAAGCCCGGGCTCGAACTGATGCGCGAAGGCAGTGCGGTGTCGCTGCAGGACTGGGCCGCCGAATGGCTCGCCAAGGTCGAGGTGGCCGCGCAAGCGCTCGATGCGCTCACGGGCGGCGATGCACACGCGCGTGCCGTGGCGGCGCAGCGCGCCAAGCTGGCCGATCCGGCCCTGACACCGTCGGCGCGCGTGCTCGAGACGATGCGTGAGCGCGGGCAGAGCTTCCTCGCGTTCGGGCTCGCACAAAGCGAAGCCCATGCCGCGTACTTCCGCGGCCGGCCGCTGGCACCGGCCGACGTGCAGGCGGCGGCTGCGCTCGCCGCGCAATCGCTCGACGAGCAAGCCCGGCTCGAACACAGCGAACAGCCGGGGTCGTTCGACGCCTTCGTCGCCGACTACCGCGCCTACACGCTCGAGCGCTTCAGCGTCTGACATCCTGCGACACTCGACGAGCTCGGGTGGCACGAGAAGCAAGTACCGTACGCATTCACGCATGGCCGGGCGAACGCCCCGGCCGTTCACGCGTCGAACCTCTTGAGAGAACCTGAAAGAGGGGCGTCGCGATGAAGACGAAGTGCTGGGCGGCGATGTCGTGCTGTGCGCTCGTCGCAGCGTGCGCGCCGCCGCCGACGACTCAGGTCAGTCCGGAAACGATGCAGATCGCGACGGCACCGCTCGTCTGCAAGGACGCCGACGAATGTGCGCTGTGGTGGCGCCGCGCGCACGATTGGGTGTCGCATCACGCGAGCTACAAGCTCCGAAGCGAGACCGACACGCTGATCGAGACGGCAGGGCCGGCTGGCGGCAGCGGCAAGCTCGCCTACGAAATCACCAAGACGCCTGGCGGCGACGGCAGCGCGACGATCGGCTTTGCCGCCCGTTGCGACAGCATGCTCGGATGCGATCCCAATCCGTGGAAAGCAGGCGCCGACTTCAAGCTGTATGTCAGAAGCGGCACCGAGCCCCCGCCCGGTGAGCCAGGCGAGGCAAGTCCGCCTCCCCCGCGTTGACGCTGTACTTGCCGGCGAGCGCACCGCAAGAGCAGCCGCGCACCGCGACTCGCCCCGCTATCCGCGTCAGTGCCCCATCGCCGGCCCGGCGCCGCGCTTGGGCTTCGTGATCCACACGAGCCCGGCCAGCACGACGAATGCGATGCAGGAAACACGGAAGAAATCGTTGGTCGCCATCATGAAGCCCTGCTGCGTGACGATCGCGTTCAACTGCGCCGTGAGTCCATCGCCGCCCACGCCTAACGAACCCAGCGCGTTGCTGTAAGCGTGCGTGTTTTGCGAGTAAGTGCTCACCGATTCGGAAAGCACCGCATGGTGATAGATCGCGTCGTTCTCCCAGTAGGTCGTGCTGATCGCCGTGCCGATGGCGCCGGCCAGCGTGCGCAGGAAGTTGGACAGGCCCGAGGCGCTCGCGAGCCGTTCGTCGGGAATGCTCGACAGCGTGATCGTCGTCATCGGCACGAAGAAGCACGCCACGCCGATGCCCTGCGCGAGACGCGGCAGGATCACATGGTTGAACGGCACGTCCAGCGTAAACGTGGAATTCCACAGCGAAACGACCGCAAACACGACGAAGGCGAGGCTAGCCACCATGCGCAGGTCGAGCCGATGCATGTTGCGTCCGATCAGCGGCGAGAGGATGAGCGCGAGAAAGCCGACGGGCGCCGTCGCGAGCCCGGCGAGGCCTGCCGTGTAGCCCATCACCGTCTGGAGCCATAGCGGGAAGATCACGACTGAGCCGAAAAACGCCATGTAGCCGAGAAAGATGATCAGGGCGCCCAGCGCGAAGTTGCGGTCCTTGAACAGCGTCAGATCGATGACGGGTAATTTCTCGGTGGCTTCCCAGACGAGCAGGAAGGCCAGCGCGATCGCCGCGATCAACGCCAGCGAGACGATGAACGCAGAGCTGAACCAGTCGCGATCCTTGCCGAGATCGAGCATCATCTGCAACGAACCGACGCCGAGGACGAGCAGCGTGAGGCCCACGGCGTCGATCGGCTGCTTGCTCGTCTTCGTCTCACGTCCGCGCAGCAAAAAGTAGGCCGAGGTGGCCGACAGCACGCCGATCGGCAGGTTGATGTAGAAGATCCACGGCCACGTGTAGTTGTCGGTGATCCAGCCGCCCATCACGGGCCCGAAGATCGGCGCGACGATCACCGTCATCGCCCATAAGCCCAGCGCCAGGCCGCGCTTTTGCGGCGGATAGCTGCGCATGAGGATCGTCTGCGAGAGCGGCACCATCGGGCCCGAGACGAGGCCTTGCAGCAAGCGGAAGCCGATCAGCGATTCGAAATTGGTGGCCAGGCCGCACAGTGCCGAAGCGATCGTGAACGCAAGCACGGACAGCGTGAACAAGCGCACCTCGCCGACACGCCGCGCCAGCCAGCCCGTCAGCGGCACGGCAATCGCGGCGGCCACCGAGTAAGACGAAATGACCCATGTGCCGTCGCTCGTCGCGACCCCGAGGCTGCCCGAAATCGTCGGCACGGCCACGTTCGCGATCGAGGTGTCGAGCACTTCCATGAACGTGCCGAATGCGAGGCCGACCGTCAACAGCGCAAGCGCGCCGCCACGCAACGGCGCCGGAGCCGCCGGCGCAGCCGGTGAGATAGCAGGAGAAGCCGCGTTTGTCATACGCTTTCGCCCATTTTCCGATCGTTGGTAGGTGGGGGTGAGGCGGCCGGCATCGCGTGCCGCCAGTCCGTTTATGCGAAATATCTCGACAAATGATTGCTGTGTCAATATTTTTCTATGCAATCATACTTCGAATTTCAATGGGCGTAACAGGCCGTAACCCAAGCCCGGCGCGGCTTGCGCTACCATCGCCGGATCGCATAGGAATCGATCGGCATGCTGTCTTCTCGCACTCCCCGTTGCATCGGCACGGCGCGCACGACCCTCGCAGCGGCGCTCTCACTCGCACTCGCCGGCTCGTTGGCCGCTTGTGCCGTCGGCCCTGATTACCACCGGCCCAGCACGGCCGTGCCAGCCTCCTATAAAGAGACGCCGGCAGGCTGGAAGCTCGCCGAGCCGGGCGACCGCGCCGACCGCGGCCGCTGGTGGGCGATCTATCACGATGCGCAGCTCGATGCGTTGATGGACAAGCTCGACGCCGCCAACCAGACCGTCGCGCAGTTCGCGGCCGCTTATCGGCAGGCGCGCGCGCTGGTCAGCGAAGCGCGGGCCAGCTACTTTCCGACGCTCGGCTTGTCGGCCAGCGCCACGCGCTCGGGCCAGCAGCTGTCGCGCTCGTCGACGAACAACGCGCTTGGCAGCTCGAACGGCAGTACCAGCCGCGTCAGCAATGCGTTCAGCCTGTCGCTCGACGCGTCGTGGGAGCCGGACCTGTGGGGCAAGGTGAGCCGCACCGTCGGCGCACAGGAAGCCTCGCAGCAAAGCGCGGCGGCCGATCTCGCGAACGCGCGGCTATCGACGCAGGCGACGCTCGCGCAGACGTACTTTCAGCTCCGCTCGCTCGATGCGCAGCAAAAGCTGCTCGACGATACGGTGACGGCCTACGAGCAAGCGCTCAAGCTCACGCAGAACCGATACGCGCAAGGCGTCGCCGGACGTGCGGACGTGATCCAGGCGCAGACGCAATGGCAATCGGCGCAGGCCGCGGCGCTCGACAACGGCATCGCACGCGCACAGAACGAGCATGCGATCGCGGCGCTCGTGGGCGAGCCGGCGTCGTCGTTCTCGATCGCAGCCGCGCCGCTCGATGCCGAACCGCCTGTCATCCCGATGCAATTGCCGTCGGCGCTGCTCGAGCGGCGCCCCGACATCGCGACCGCGGAACGCAAGGCGGCTTCGGCCAACGAGCAGATCGGCGTCGCGATATCCGCTTATTTCCCGACGCTGACGCTGTCGGCCTCGGGCGGCTACCAGAACTCGGTGTTCTCGCAGTTGCTCACGCTGCCGTCGCGCTTCTGGACCGTCGGCCCCCAACTGGCCGCCACGCTGTTCGACGCCGGCCTGCGCCACGCGCAAACCGAAGCCGCGCGCGCCGCGTACGACCAGCAGGTGGCCGTCTACCGGCAGACCGTGCTCGCGGCGTTCCAGGACGTCGAGGACAACCTTGCGTCCCAACGCATCCTCGCCAGCGAGATCGTCGTGCAAAGAGAAGCGGTCGATTCGGCCAAGCAGGCGCTCGTCATCGTCACGAACGAATACAAGGCGGGCACCGTCGATTATCTGAACGTGCTGACGGCTCAGACGACGGCGTTCTCGGCCGAGCAGAAGCTCTCGACCCTTGCAGGACAGCGCATGGTGTCATCGGTGGGGCTCGTCAAGGCACTCGGCGGCGGCTGGGATGTCGCACAGATCGATCGCGAGACGGGTGAGGCCAGCGCGCCGCCCACTGCGGGCGCCAAGCCGGCCCCTCAGTAACGTCGCAAAGGGTGTAGATCCATCAACGGTTGTAGTCGAGCGTGACCGTGCCGGTGCCCGTAGGCCGGCCGATCACGTTGAGCAAGCCGATCAGATTGTCGCGCGCTTCGGGTGCCGCGCTCGCTTCGCCATGAAACGCGCTCGAGCCGCTCGTCATCGTGCCGTGGCCGGTCAGCAGCAACGGACCCTTCAGCGTCGACAGATCCAGCGTCGAAGCCGCACCCTGCGATTGGAACACGACGCGATACGAACCGAGCGGCTTGATGGGCGACACGCGCGATTGCATGTCGGTCAGCGTGACTTCGAGCTGGCCGTACGCGTTCGCGCCAATCGCATGCCATTGCGTCCAGCCCATGCGCACGTTGCCTTGCAGATCAAGCGTGTTGAACGGCGCGCCGAGCCCCGACAGCAACGCGGCAGGCACGACGATGGCGCCCTGCGACAGCGTCGCGCCGCGCGGCGTGGCATCGAGTGTCACGGGAGAAGGCATGGCTTCGGTCTGGCGCATCTCCATCCGCAGGCGTCCAGTCAGCAGCGGCCAGAATGCCGTATCCCATTCGATGCGACCCGGCAACAGCGTGGCGGCGCTCGCGTCGGCACCTGCCGCGAGCACCAGTGTGGCCGAGCCGTGCCATAGCGAGCCCATCGGCTCGATCAGATTGACGTGGCCCTGCGTCGCTTTGGCAAAACGCGGCGTGATCCAGGCCGCGGGGAACAGCGTCACGAGCGTCACCGCGCACGACAGCGCGGCAATGACGAGCCACGGCAGGGCAGCCGCGACACGCCGCATCCATACGTTCATGCGCGTCCCTGCCGATCGGCTGTCCGACGCCGCCACGCGCGACGGTACACCGCTACGTTCATGCGCTCGCTCATTAGCCCCCCCTTGCGGCGGCCGACTGCAACGTCGCCGACACGTCGACCTGGCCATCGGCCTTGAGCGCCGTCACGTGTGTCTGCGTGGGGTGCACCTTGAATTGCCGGCGCGCGTCGTCGAGCCACATCGTCCAGGCGGGGAACGAGACGTTCTTCAAATCGATGCTGACGGCGTCGCCGGCCAGCTGCACTTGCGCGCCGGCCAGCCCGTTCTGCGTCAGCGAGGCCGTCAACGCATCCTTGAGCGCGCCCCCCGTCGGCGGCACCCCTTGCGCGGCTGCGGCGAGCGAGCGGGCCTCGTCGGCCTGCGCCGTCATCTGCGCGATCTGATGCCGCATCGCCGGCAATGTCTCGCGCAATTGCGCACGCCCTTGCTGCGCGGGCGCCCACAGCACCGAATACACGACCACGACACCGATCACGGCACCGCCCCATGTCAGCAGCGTCTTCTCGCGCGCCGTACGCCCCTCCCAGAACCCGGCCCAGGCGTTCATGAGTGCAGTCTTGTTCATGGTGCGCTCCTGTTCGCGATCGTCCATTTGCCGGTGTTGCTGTCGAGCTGTCCCGACAGGCCGTTTTGCGCGAGACGCTGGCTCAGCCCCGGATCGACCGTCACCTGTGGTTTGAAGGTCACCTCGAGCTTACGATCGTGGTAGTCGAGCGCGGCCACGCCATTGACCGGCACGGGGCCCAGCGAACGCGCCAGGCGCGCGGCCAGCGAGAGATAGTCGTCGGGCGAAAGCACCCCGGCGGCCGCGCGCAGACGCTCGAGCTGGCGTGTCATCTGCACGGGCGGATCGAGCACGGCGGCCGTTTTCGGGAAGGCATTGAGCAGCAGCTCCGTCATTTGCGCATTGAGCGCGTCGCGCTCGCGCGCGAGCATCATCCATTGCACGTTCGTGCCCACGACGGCGACAGCGAGCGCCGCCACGGCCAATGCGATGGGCAGGCGCAGGCGACGCAGCGTCGCGCGATCGAGCCGCCATGGCCGCGACTCGAATTCGAACTGGCACAGATCGAACGTGCAGGCGAGCGCATTGCGCGCGAGCGTCTCGAACCGCAGCGGCTGCGCTTGCGCGAGCGCACGCAGATGCACGGCTTGCGCAGGCGCAGCCTCGGCTTCGAGGCGCGGCTCGCCGCTCGGCAAATCGGTGAGTTCATAGACGGTCACGGGGGCGGAGCCGGCCAGCGCAGTCAGCGTCGCGGGCAGTGCGGACATCGGCACCGCGAGCCCTTCGCCGTGCAGGCTGCGCGCGACCGCGAGCTCGATGCGCGGCTCGACGGCCGGCAACGGCATCGGCGCTGGCGCCGTACCCGCGGCAGCTTCGGCGAGGATCGCGGGCGCCGTCTGCGCGACCGTGCCGAGCACCGCGACGACGAGCGGCGCAGGCTCGGCTTGCGCTTCAGGCGCCTCGCCGGAAGACGGCTCGCCCGCTTGCGCGGCGCTCAGGGCCGGTTCGGCCGTCGCCGGATCGGCGTTTGCTTCGCTCGCTGCACGCTGATCGGCCGGTACAGTGACACCCGGCAGACAATGCGTGACGGGCACCGCGCGCAAGCTGCGATGGCCGGCCGTGGTGAACGCCTCGACGATGAAGCGGAACCAGCCGCGATCGACGACGGCCACCGTGCGCATCCCGTCGGCGCGTGGCCGCGAATCGAGTGCCATGTGACAGGTCTGCGCGTCCTGGATCAGATGATCCTCGACGATGTTCGGCAGCGCCTGACGCAGCCGCTGCCCCTTGAGCGGCGGCAGCGTGACGCCGAGCATCAGAATGTCGCGGGCGGCGACGATCAACACCGTCGTCGCGGCGCGCGGCAGGAATGCGACCGCGGCATGTCCGGCGCGCTCCTTGCGCCCACTCTTGTCGACGAGCAGGAACGGCATCTCGGGCAACTGCCATTCCTGCGACGGCACCGCCGGATCACGCGGCGGCAGAAAGACGATCAACGTGCTCAAAGGCCGTTTTCTCCTGGTTGGCGTTGCTCATGGCTGATCGGTGACGCGCACGACGCGTGTCGTGTGGGTCAGCGGATCGCGATAGATCAGCGTCGTGCGGTCGACTTCCGCGCGTTCGTGCTGCACGTGTCCATGCACGAGAAAGTAGCTCGTCGTGACGTCCATGCTGCTCGGATCGATCAACGGGGATAGAGCACCGGCGCCTTGCAGCGCGAGTTGCACGTCGCTGGTGTTGCGAAAGAACGTGGATTCCCGGCGCGCGACGAACCCCTGCGCGCTCGAGAGCGACATGCCTGGCACCATCGCCGCCACCACTTCGGCTGGCGCGGTATTCATGTTGACGGGCGTCTGCGTCGGCAGCACGGTGACGAACGGACGCAGACGCGCCACCATGTCGGGCGTGAAGCCATCGACGTTCAGCAGCGCGTCGACGCTCGTCATCTGCAGCGGCGCGTTATCGAGGCTCGCGTTGCCGCCGCTGCTGTCGTCCTCGAGGCCCGCCTTGTCGGTCGCATTGCCGACGACGGCGCCCGCCATCTGCTCGGGTGTCGGCGCCGCACCGAGCGGGCTGTTGGCCGGCGACTGAAAGCGCATGGCCGATTGCCTGAGCGCGGTGCGAAATTGCACGGCCGTATTCTTCGCGAGACTGCCGTCCATGCCGAGCGACGTCAGCAGACGCCGGAAGGACGCGATCTGCAGCGCGCTCAATTGCAGCGCGCCAGGCGCGGGAATATTGACGAGATTGCGCAGATTGAACTTGGCCTGCGCATCTTCGATCGATCCGGATAGATAAGTCTGCGCGCCTTGCTGGGCATCGGCTTGACCGAGCTTACCGAGAAAATCGGACAGACGTGTCTTCGCGATCGGCACGGCCCACACGCCGCCCAGATACGTGACGGTCGGTGCCGTATCGGCTTCCGAACGCAGAATGAGGCGCGTCCAGTCGAGTGCACCACGCGAAACCCACTGAGCCTGCGCGAGCAGCCGCTGATTCTCGATACGGCGGATCTGCACTTGCTGGCGCCACAGCAGGCCGGCGACCAGAACCGCGCACAGCGTGACGATGAGCAGCGCGCTGATGATGGCCGCGCCCGCCTCGCGGCGTGCGTGCGGGACGCGGCACGCGCGCGGCGCCCGAACGATGCGCTCTGGATGGATAGGTCGAAGTGAAACGCGCGAGGGACGCATCGTCATCGTCATTCTCCGACCAGGAACGTGCGCGTGATCGGCACCTTCAGCGATGTCGCCCCGATGCTGACCTCGATCCCCTTCACGGCCCGATCGAGTGGCGCATTGCCCAATTGCGGCACCTTCACATTATTGTCGGCACGGGCGATTTCGCCCTCGACATCGCTCATCTGCGTGGTCCAGCCTACGCGCGGCACGAACATGCGCACGGTGATCCGGCCGACCCCGCTGATCAGCGGAACAGCGCTCCAGTCGCCGGACACGCTTGGACTCGCGAGCGTGCGCCGCAGCTGGCCGACCGATTCGACGGGCGGCGACGCATAGCGTGTGATGCGCCCTTCGGCGATTTGATAGCGCACGACCTGCAGGCGCGGCGCGTCACCGGGCAAGCCGAACGTGCGCACGACCTGCAACGTGCTGCCGGTGACGGCGATGGCGGGCTGGCCGACCTCGTCGTCGGTCGCGGCAAGGCGTGCGTCGATGCGCAGCTGATCGAACAGCTGGACGAACACGCGCTCGTCCTCCATCGCGTTCGAGATGGTGTGACGTGCGCGGATGATCTGATCGAGCCCGCGCCACGACAGCAGTGCAATGACGGCGAGGATCGTGATCGCGATCATCAGCTCGATCAGCGTGAAGCCGCGCGCACGCTTGCGCGCATGACCGGCCCGCGGGGGCGGCATGATGGCTCGACGGTCAAAGCGCACGGTTCGTCTCATTGCCGATCACCGTGACGAGTTCAGCGAGCACGCCCGACTCACCGGCCATCGAGACGGACACCTCGACGCGCCGGAACACCGGATTCGGTGTCGTGCCGACTTTTTCGGTACAGGTCAGGACCAGGTTGCCTTGCGAGCAATCGAAGCTATGCGAGCCGACTTCGGGCCACTCGCGCGACAGGTGCAGCCGCGTGAGCACGTTGTCGGCACTCCAGCCTGCAAGCAGGCGGTTGTGCAGTTCACGCTCGTTGCTGGCGAGCAGGCCGGCTGCGCGCAGCGCGGCGCCCAGCGCGACGGCGATGATCGCGAGGGCCACGAGCACTTCGATCATCGTGAAGCCGCGCGAAGCGGGCAGGAGTCGAGAGCGGTCGCGCATCGTCAACGCACCTGGTAGCGGCCGTTGCCGGTGCCGACGATCGTCGCGCGCCCGACAGCCGAAAAGAGCGTCACCGTGACGGCCTGGCCAATGCTTTCCGCACCGAACACGAGCCGCTCGGGATGCAGATCCGAGCCCGGATAGTCGATCGACACGTCGGTCACGCCGCCTTCCCAGTGACGCTCGCGCAGCAGCTGGTCGCGCGAGAGCGGACGCCAGCCGTCCTCGGTGCGCATATCGAAGCGGTAGCCTCCCGCGACGGGCTCCCAGGCGATGGGCCGCGCGCGCACCTGCGCTTCGTCGGACGCCGATTCGAACAGCAACGCGAGACGCTGCGCCTGCTCGTTCAGATCGGTGCGCGGGTTGCGCGTGAGCGAGATCGACGCGAGCGAGACGAGAATGCCGGCAATGACGAGCACGACGAGCATTTCGATCAGCGTAAAGCCGTGCGCGCGGTGCGCTTGATCGCTACCGCGTGGAAAACTCGAGCTGCGCGCCGATCGCGTCATGATTGCCTACGAAGCCTCGTTCAGGCGGTGGGCCGCGAAAAACGGCCCACGCGCAGGTTCATTGCCAGTTGCCGATGACGGTATCCGCGCCATTCGCGCCACGCGTCTCGCCGTTCTGCCCATAGCTGAAGATATCGACCTCGCCGTGCGTGCCCGGGTTCAGATATTGATACGGATGCCCCCACGGATCGTTCGGCAGACGCGCCAGATAGCCGCCTTCCTTCCAGTTGTTCGGGATCGGATCGTTCGCCGGCTTTTGCGCGAGTGCCTGCAAGCCTTGCTCTTGTGTCGGATAGCGGCCGTTGTCGAGCTTGTACAGATCGAGCGCCTGTTGCATGCTGCGGATGTCCTGCAGCGCCGCGACACGACGCGCTTCGTCGGGGCGGCTCATGATCTTCGGCACGATCAACGCGGCAAGAATGCCGAGGATGGCGATCACGACCATGATTTCGATCAGCGTAAAGCCACGCTGCCGCTGCGCGCGCGATACTGCGATGTTCGTACGCCGTTGAGTCCACACTTGCATAGTTCGCTACCTCGCTCTAAGAAGAATCTGTGAAGCGCATGACGCTTCGTTTAGGCCGGTGATTGTAATCGTCCGCACCGTCAGAATTGACGATGCAGCGCAAACCGTCGATTAATCCGTACAATGGCACGCATGAATACTCTGCAAATCCGCCTACTGTCGTTCGCGCTGTTCGCGGTTTTCTGCGCGACCCTCACTTACTGGATCGTGACTCTGACCGCGCGTCCGACACCTCCACCACAGCCAGCCGCCGCCGTGCAGCCAATGGCATCGATTGACGATGCCGCCACACTGTTCGGCGGCAAGCTCACACACGAAGTCAATCGCAGCATCAGGCTCATCGGCATCCTGGCACTGCGCGAAGGCGCCGCGGCCATCGTCGGTGTCGGCGACGAACCCGCGCATACCGTCTCGCTGGGCAGCAAGATCACGGACGGCGCCACGCTTGCCGAAGTACGCGCCCGCTCGATCGTCATCGATCACAACGGCGCGCATTCCGAAATCTTTCTGCCGACCAACCCTGGCGGCCCGACCATCTACGTACGCTGACGGGCCACCGCGTTATAGCTGTACAGCATGACCGAGTGACCGCCTTATCCGTTTAACCCGGCGGTCACTCGGTCACTGCACCATATTGTTCAGGTCGATGATCGGCAGCATCACGGCAAGCACGATCACGAGCACTATCCCACCCATCGCCAGAATCAACAGCGGCTCGAGCAAGCTCGTCAGAAACATCGTACGGCGCTCGAGCTCGCGTGCCTCGCCGTCGGCGGCGCGATCGAGCATCGTCGTCACGTCGCCCGTCGCTTCGCCCGAACGAATCAAATGCACGAGCACGGGCGGAAACGTCTTCGTGTTGCCGAGCGCGCGCGAGAGTGACGTGCCTTCGCGCACACGCACGATCGCATCGTCGACGTTGCCGCTCATCGCCCGGTTGTTCAGCGTTTCGCCCGCCGCCTGCAACGCGCGCAGGATCGGCACGCCGGCCGCCGTCAGAATCGCGAGCGTGCTCGCGAAGCGCACCGTGTTGTAGCCGCGCACGAGCTTGCCCGCGAGCGGCGCCGTCAGCAGCCATCGGTCGAAAGCGAGCCGCGGCCCCGCTTGCGCGAGGATCGTGCGGATGATGTAGACGATGAGGACCACACCGATCAGCATCGCCCACCACCATTGGCGCACGAAACCCGACAGCGCCATCATCATCACCGTCAGGAACGGCAGCTGCTGCTTCGTCCCCACGAACACGTTCACGACTTGCGGCACGACATAGCTGAGCAGGAACGTCACGATGCCGAGCGCGATCAGCGTAACGATGGCGGGATACGTGAACGCGAGCACGATCTTCTGCGAGAGCGCGTTGCGTTGCTCGATATAGTCGGCCAGCCGCGACAGCACGAGCCCGAGCTTGCCCGTGTGCTCGCCGGCTGCCACGAGCGCACGGTAGATGTCGGGAAAATCGCGCGGATGCTGCGAGAGCGCATTGGCCAGCGAATGGCCGCCGAGCACCTCGCCGCGAATCGCGGCGACGAGCTCGCGCACATAGTCGCGCTCGGCCTGATCGGTCAGTACGGCCAGCGATTCGTCAAGCGGCAGGCCGGCCGTCAGCAGGCTCGCGAGCTGCCGCGTCAGAATCGCCTGCTCGCGCGCCGACAGCTTGCGCCCCAATGCGAGGCGCCGGCTGCGTTCGCCGCGCGCCGCACTCGCAGCCGGTTCGACGACGAGTGGCGTCAGCCCCTGCGTGCGCAGCTGTCCGCGCGCCGCACGCGCGCTGTCGGCATCGAGCACGCCCTTCTGCGCGCGTCCCGCCGTATCGATCGCTTCGAAACGAAATGCCGGCATGCGCGTTACGCTCCGCCTGTGACGCGGATCACTTCCTCGAGCGAGGTCACGCCCGCCGCGAGCCAGCGCTCGGCGTCCTCACGCAGCGTGCGCATGCCTTGCGCCCGCCCGGTAGCGAGAATCTCGGCATCGGCCGCGTTGTGATGGATCATCGTGCGGATCGCGTCGTCGATGACGAGCAGCTCATAGACACCGCGCCGCCCCTGGTACCCCGAGCGCGCACACTTCTCGCAGCCGACCGGATGCCAGATCGGTCGACCTTCCTCGACGCGCTCTTCCTTGCACACGGGACACAAACGCCGCACGAGCCGCTGCGCGAGCACGCCGAGCAGCGACGAGGCGAGCAGATACGGCTCGACGCCCATGTCGGTCAAGCGCGTGACGGCCGAGGCCGCATCGTTCGTATGCAGCGTCGCGAGCACCAAGTGGCCCGTCAGCGACGCCTGCACGGCGATCTGCGCCGTTTCGAGGTCGCGGATTTCGCCGATCATGATGACGTCCGGGTCCTGCCGCAGAATCGAACGCAGCGCGCGGGCAAACGTCATGCCGATACGCTCGTTGACCTGCGTCTGGCCGATGCCGGCGAGATCGTATTCGATCGGATCCTCGACCGTCATGATGTTCGTCGTCGCCGCCTCGATCCGCGACAGCGACGCGTACAGCGTCGTCGTCTTGCCCGAGCCGGTCGGCCCTGTCACGAGCACGATGCCGTGCGGACGCGCGATCAGCTTGTCGAACTGCGCGAGCGTATCGGGACCCATGCCGAGCGCTTGGAGATTCAGATGCTGCGCGTCTTTCTCGAGCAAACGCAGCACCGCGCGCTCGCCGTGCCCCGTGGGCAGCGTCGAGACCCGCACGTCGACGGCCCGGCCGCCGACACGCAGCGTGATGCGCCCGTCCTGCGGCAGCCGCTTCTCGGCGATGTCGAGCTGCGCCATGATCTTGATCCGCGAGATCAGCGCGCCGTGCAGCGCCTTCTTGGGTCGCACGACATCGCGCAGCGTACCGTCGACGCGAAAGCGCACGACCGACGCATTTTCGAACGGCTCGATGTGAATGTCCGATGCATGCTCGCGCGCCGCTTGCGTGAGCAGCGCGTTGATCATGCGGATGATCGGCGCATCGTCTTCGGACTCGAGCAGATCCTCGACTTCGGGGATGTCCTGCATGAGTCGCGACAGATCGACTTCGCCCTCGACTTCGCCCACGACCTGCGCCGCGCTGCCGTCGTTGCGCGCGTAGGCCTGATTGATCGCTTGCGCGAGCTCGTCGGCCGGCAATCGAACGGCCGTCAGTACACCGAAGTTCCGTGCGACTTCAGCCAGCGCCGCATCGCTCGTGCGCTCGCTGATCCATACCTCGATGCCGTCGGGCCGCTGATGCGCGACGAGGATCTGACCGTTGCGCGCAAAGGCGTACGGCAACAGGCGCGCGGCAAGCGGCGAGGGCGCTTCGTGCTCGGCACCGGGCTGCGACGCAGGCGTACTCACGGACGCGCTCCTGCAGCCAGGTTGGCTTGCGGCGACGGCTGCGGGGCCGCCGATGCGCCAGGCGGCACGGTGGACGGCGTCGCGGGCGCATTGCCTGGCGTCTGGGTCGGGGTCGGGGTCTGGGCCGGCGCTTGAGCAGCAGCACGCTCGCGCGTCGTGCGCGTCAGGTCGAACAGATTCTGCGCCGGCACCGCGCCCTGGCTCGGCCCCGGCGGCGCCGGCGGCATCTCGGGCACGTCGTTATCCTTGATCAGGCGGTTGCCGGTCTCGTAGCCCTGCTGCTGAGCGCGCATATAGTCGTAGCGGCTCATCGTGATGGCCGCGCTGTCTTGCTGGTCGCGCACGATGACGGGCCGCAGGAACACCATCAGGTTGTCCTTCGTGCGCGTCTTGTTTTCCGAACGGAAAAGCTGGCCGAGCCACGGAATGTCGCCGAGCAGCGGCACTTTCTGCACGCTCGTCGTGTAGTTGTCGCTCATCAGGCCGCCCAGCACGATGATTTCGCCATCGTCGGCGAGCACCGTCGACTGGATCGAGCGCTTGTCCAGTACGTAGCCGCCGGTGTTGACGTTGTTGGTGCTGGTCGGATCGATCGTGGACTGCTCGGTGTAAAGCTGCATCTTGAGCAGGCCGCCCTCGGTGATCTGCGGCTTGACGTGCAGCACCGTGCCGATGTCCTGGCGATCGAAGGTATTGAGCACCGACGTGGTGTTGTTCGTCGTGGCGCTCAGGGTCCCGATCGAGCCTTGGGGTATGGGAATGTTCTGGCCGACCATGATCTTGGCTTCCTCGTTGTCGAGGGTGATCAGGTTCGGTGTCGACAACACGTTCGCCTCGCTCGAGGTCGCCAGCGCCTGCAGCAAGCCGCCGAGCCCGAAGATGTTGCCGAACCGGTGCAGCAGGCCCACGTTCAGACCACTGCTGAGCAGGTTGGTGCCCAAGGTTGTCAGCGCGGCGGTCGGATTCTGCGCAACGATCGCGCCGGTGCCGGTCAGCCCGACGATGCTCTGCGTGCCGGTGTTGTTGCTGAAATTCGATCCGCCATACACGCCGTTATTGTGATCTTGCGAAAGCAGCGCGCCTTGCCACTGGATCCCGAGATTCGCGCCCGTATTGGCCGACAGCTCGACGATCAGCGCTTCGATGTAGACCTGCGCACGGCGCGCATCGAGCTGATCGATGACCGCGCGCAGGTTGCGGTAGACCGGATCGGATGCCGTAATGATCAGCGAGTTCGTGGCCGCGTCGGCCTGGATCATGCCGCCGGGCGGATTCTCTTCCCCGGCCCCGCCTTGCTTTTCGCCAAGGAAGCCCTGAGTACCGATGCCGGCACCGCCGGTGCCGCCCATCGAGCCGCCGCTGCTGCCGCCGAGCGAGCCGCCGTACGAAGACGGTAGCGGCGGGGTGCCCGGCGCGCCCGTCGACGAAGACAAGCCGCCGCCTGACGTGCCTTGGCTGAACGAGCTGGCCGTATTCGATTCGGCGCTCGCGCCCGTACTCTCGCCACCACCCTTGCCCATCATGCCGCGCAGCGTCTTGGCGAGCTGCACCGCGTTCGCGTTGCGCAAGTGTACGACGTGCATGTTGCCCGGCACGCCGCTCGGCGCATCGAGTTGCTGCGCGAGCTTCTTCGCTTGCGCCAGACGTGCCTTGTTCGTGGCACGGATCAGCAGCGCATTGGTACGCGGATCGGCGTTGACCGACACCTTCAGTGTGGCGTCGGTACTGCCGACCGCACCGGGGTCGAGCAACTTGCTCAGTTGCTGCGCGACGTCGATCGCATTCGCATTTTTCAATTGAACGACTTCGACCTGCTGGCCGGCCGCGTTGTCGATACCGGCGATGATCGATCCGATACGGCGCACATTGTCCGCGTAGTCGGTCACGACGAGCGTGTTGTTGGCCGGATAGGCCGCGATCGTATTGTTCGGTGAGATCAGGGGGCGCAGTACCGGCAGGAGGTTGTTCGCCGATTCGTTGTGCAGCTCGAAGACCTGCGTGATCACCTGATCGCCGCGCGCCGGCGTCGTGTTGCCCACGTAGGTCGGCACGCCTTGCAGTTTCGCGTCGGCTTCGGGCACGACCTTGAGCACGCCGTGGTCCTCCACGAGCGAGAAGCCTTGCATGCGCAGCGCCGCTTGCAGCGTCTTGAGCGCCTGGTCCTCGGGCACCGGATTTTCCGAAACGAGGTTGAGCTGGCCCTTGACGCGCGGGTCGACGATGATCGTTTTGCCGGTTGCCGCGCCAATCGCTTTGGCCACCTGATCGATATCGGCGTTGACGAAATTGAGCGTCACTGCCGCATAGGCAACCTGGGCAGTCACGAGTCCGGCAACCAGCAGTGAGGTTGCGATGCGGCGCAATGCCATACGATTTCTTGTCATGGATATGAGTTCAATGCAATGCGAAGGTGCCAGCTCCGGGCGGTCCTGCTTCGCAGCCGTTTGCGCGCCTGCCCCTCGCGCCGACGTCCGCCCGCCGTTTTAAAAGTCGAACAGTAGCAGTTTTTTGTGTCTCGTTAATAACGAGGAGTCGAGCTTAGCTTCGTTTTTTGAACAGAATATTCCTAAACATCAGACGAGCTGCCGCATTTCCGGCGACAATCGCTTACGCCTGCTGGATTGCAGTTTGTCCGCGGACGGCAGCCTTATGTCCGTCGGCCTGCTTTGCCGGACCGACGGCACCCGGTATCATACGGGCGTTATTTTCAGATCGACTCGATTAGCAAGCTCGGGTTTTCCCGGGATTGTTGGCCTCAAACACGAGCGATCGTAGTACGCAACCGAACCTTGCGAGGCGATTTAATCAGACCGCATTGACCGAAGGACGTTCAAGCGATGAGACGGACACTTCTGATTCTTACCGCAGGACTTGCCGCGTGGCTCGCGAGTGCACCCGCGCGCGCCGATTGCTTCGACGAAGCCGCGCAATACCAAAAGGTCAATCCGCTGATTCTGCGCGCGATCGCATGGCAAGAATCGCACAATCGGCCCGACGCCAAGCACAAGAACGCGAACGGTTCGGTCGACTACGGGCTTATGCAAATCAACTCGATCCATTTGCCCACGCTCGCACAATACGGCATCTCGAGCAATACGCTGATGGAGCCGTGCAAGAGCGTCTATATCGCCGCATGGCATCTGCGCCAGAAGATGAACAAGTACGGCAATACGTGGCAAGCGGTCGGCGCCTACCATTCCGAAACGCCTTCGCTGCGCGATCACTATGCGCGCCAGATCGTCGACATTCTCACGCAATGGAAGCTTTTGCAGGCGCAGCAGTAATCGGTCGCACCTGATTGCACGGGCGAGCGGGCGGCGTTTGGTGCACAATGCTCGGTGCGCGCGCCGCGCCGCTTTTGCGCGTACGGCGCTGCTTTTCTCACCATTCGACGCCCTACTGCAATGAACCAGCCGCCATTGCCCGTCACCGTGCTCTCCGGTTTTCTCGGCGCGGGCAAGACCACGCTCCTGAACCATATTCTCGCGAACCGCGCAGGCCTGCGCGTGGCCGTGATCGTCAACGATCTGGCCGCCGTCAACATCGATGTCTCGCTCGTGCGCGATGCCGCCGAGCTGTCACACGTCGAGGAACGGCTGGTCGAGATGTCGAACGGCTGCATCTGTTGCACGTTGCGCGACGATCTGCTCACCGAAATCCGCCGTCTGGCCGATGAAAACCGTTTCGACGCGATCCTCATCGAGTCGACGGGCATCGCCGAACCGATGCCGATCGCCGAGACTTTCACGTTCACCGACGACGACGGTGTCTCGCTGGCCGACGTCGCGCGGCTCGACACGATGGTCACCGTCGTCGACGCCTACAACTTCCTGCGCGACTACGCCTCTGCGCAGGCGCTGTCCGAACGCGGTATCGCCGCGAGCGATGAAGACGACCGTACGCTCGTCGAGTTGCTGATCGAACAGATCGAGTTCTGCGACGTACTCGTCGTCAACAAGGCCGATCTCGTCGATGCCGATGCGCTCGAGCGTCTGCAACGCATCCTCGCCCGGCTCAATCCGCGTGCAGTTCAGATCGTCAGCCGCTTCGGCGACGTGCCGCTTCACGAAGTGCTCGACACGAATCGCTTCGATTTCGAAGCGGCCGAAAGCGCACCGGGCTGGCTCGCGTCGCTCGAGCACGAACATGAGCACGAACACGGTCATGAAAGCGAGGCCGACCGCTACGGCATCGGCAACTTCGTTTACCGCGCGCGCAAGCCGTTTCACCCCGAACGTCTATGGGCGCTGCTGCACGAGGAGTGGCAAGGGGTGTTGCGCAGCAAAGGCTTTTTCTGGCTCGCGACGCGCCATGATGTCGTCGGCTCGCTGTCGCAGGCCGGCGGCGCCTGCCGTCACGGTCCGGCTGGGTTCTGGTGGGCGGCGCAACCGCGCAGCGAATGGCCCCAAGACGATGAGCTGGCGGTCGAAATCGCCGCAGACTGGTATGGCGCCCCCGACGACGCGACGATCGGCGACCGACGCCAGGAACTCGTGATGATCGGCGTCGGGCTCGATCCCGCGCTGTGGCGGGCCAAGCTCGATGCATGTCTGCTAACCGACGAAGAGTACGCGCTGGGCCCGGCAGGCTGGACCGGCTTGCCCGATCCTTTCCCCACCTGGGATCTCGACGAACACGAACACGAGGACGACCACGGCGGCCACGGCGACGGCCAGATCGTCCACTGAACGAAGATCGGCGCTCGGTGAGGCCTGCAGGCTTGCATCGCAGGCACACTCGAGCACCGCACCCGCCCAACAAAAAAGCAAAATATATGGGCGAAAAAAAACCCGCCGGAGGCGGGTGTCGACAAAGCGCAGCCGTTAGGGCTTAGCGCTTGTTGACGGCATCCTTGAACGCCTTGCCTGCCGTGAACTTGACGGTCTTGGCAGCCGGAATCTTGATGGTTTCGCCCGTCTTCGGGTTACGGCCGGTGCGCGCTGCGCGCTTGCCCGAGCCGAAGCTGCCGAAGCCGATCAGCTGAACCGCGTCACCCTTCGACACTGCCTTCTTGATCACTTCGAGCAGGGTGTCCAGCGTTTCGCCGGTTTGAGCCTTGCTAGCGCCCGTCTGACCTGCGACGGCGTCGATCAGTTCCTGTTTGTTCATTAACGTTCCTCTTTATCAATTGAAGTGACACTGACAGCGCAAAACGCGCCGATTATACGTACGCAAGCTGTGCCGTCGAGAAGCTGTGGCGAAGCGTGCGCCCCAGGTGCCACGCGATACCCCCGACGCGACGACCTTTCGGCGCTTGCTATGATAGCTCAGCGCAAACCCAATAACGGCAAGGCTTTCAAAGAATTTAGCCCTTCTTTGCCTTGTCGGGACTGGGTTTCCACGCATTGTCTTACTCGCGAGCCCCGGCTGCCAAGCGCGGAGCAGCGTCGCGACGATGCTCCGTTGGATTTTGCCAACGCTTGGAAACGCCCGCCCCAAGGGGCTTTGCGGCCGATTTCCGATTGGCGCTGGACGGCGCCGGTCGGGCCTTGTCGGCTCCCGATTGTCCGCTTTCGATTCGTTTTCGCTTCGCATGATCGCTCCGCTTCAGCCCGCCACGCTTGCCTTTCGCGACGACGGCACACCGTTTTCCCCCGCTTACGACGACGTCTATCACAGCGCCGCCGGGGCGTTTGCTCAGGCGCGCCACGTCTTTATCGAAGGTAACGCGCTGCTTGCCCGATGGCGGGACCATCGCCAATTCACGATCCTCGAGACGGGTTTCGGCCTTGGCGGCAACTTCCTCGCGACCTGGGCCGCATGGCGCGAAGACGTGTCGCGCTGCGAGCGGCTGCACTTCGTGTCGATCGAAAAACATCCGTTTCACGCGCAGGACTTACGCGTCCTGTATGAGCGAATCGTTGCAGATGCAACGATTGCGCCGCTTGCCGCGCAATTGGCCGATGCCTGGCCAATGCTCGTGCCGGGCCTGCATCGTCTCGAGTTCGAAAACGGGCGCGTCGTGCTGACGATCGCGTTCGGCGATGCACTCGAGCTGCTGCCGAAGCTATGGCTGCGCGCCGATGCCTTCTATCTGGACGGATTTTCGCCGGCGAAGAATCCCGATCTGTGGTCCGAGCCCGTCTTCAAGGCGCTCGCGCGCGTGGCCGGCGACGACGCGACGCTCGCCACCTACACCTGCGCGGGACACATCCGGCGCGGCCTCGAAGCGACGGGCTTCGTCTGCACGAAAACCGAAGGCTTCGCAGGCAAGCGCACCATGTTGACCGGCCACTTCGCGCCGCGCTGGCGCGTACGTCGACACGAACCGCCGTTGCCACAGCCCGTTGCCGACAAGCATGCAATCGTGATTGGCGCCGGCATGGCCGGTTGCGCGCTGATCGAGCGGCTCGCCGCGCGTGGCTGGCGCATCAGCGTGATCGAACGCCACACGGCATTCGCGCGTGAAGCATCGGGCAATCCGGCCGGCGTCTTTCATCCCTTGCTCTCGCGCGACGACAGTGTCGCTTCGCGCATCACACGCGCCGGCTTCCTCTATGCCCTCGGACGCTGGGGAGCGCTCGAACAAGCCGGGCTCGGCTTCGCGCGCACGCGCTCGGGTCTGCTGCATCTGGCCGAAAGCGACGACGAAGCGCATGCGCTCACCGAGGCGATCGCGACGTTCGGCTATCCGCCCGAGTACGCGCGAGGCGTATCGGCCGCAGACGCCCAAGCGCTGGCGCAAACGGCGCTCATGCGCGGCGGGTGGTTCTATCCGCTAGGCGGCGCGCTCGATCCCGCCTTGCTTTGCACAGCCTTGTGCACGATGGCCGGCGAGCGCTTGACCTGGCACTTCGGCCGTCAAGCCGCGCGGCTCGCGCGTCACAGCGATACATGGGAAGTGTTCGACGAAGCCGGCGAGCCGATTGCGCGTGCTCCGGTCGTGATCTTCGCGAACGCGCGCGATGCCGCCCGCGTGGCAGGTCTCACGCACGCGCCGACCCGTATCGTGCGCGGCCAGCTCACACGCTTGCCGGCACAAGTGGCACCGCACCTGGCCGTGCCACTGATCGGCGACGGCTATGCGGTGCCGCTCGGCGAAAACACGGGACTCCTGACCGGCGCCACTTACGAAGTCGACGATGACGATCGGAGCGAACGCGCCGCCGGCCATGCTGAAAACCTCGCGCGGCTGGCGGTCATGCTGCCCGCGGCGCGCGAGACGCTGGCCAGCGTCGATTCAGCCTCGCTCTCCGGCCGCGTCGCATTTCGCTGCGTGACGAGCGACCGTCTACCGATGATCGGCTCACTGGCCGACGAAGCGGCTTGCGCGCGCGATGCTGCTGCGCTGCGCGGTGCTTGGCCGCTCGATCTGCCGCGCGCGGAGGGACTGTACGGCGCATTCGCTTTCGGCTCGCGCGGGCTCGTGTGGTCTTCGTTGGGCGCAGAGCTCGTCGCGGCCCAGATCGAAGGGGAGCCCTGGCCGCTCGAGCGCGATCTGGCCGAGAGCCTCGACCCTGCGCGCTACCTGCTGCGCTCATTGCGCCAAGGGCAGGCCGGATAACGAAGCCGACAGCCGATAGATAGTCGGCCAGGGCCCCCTGTAGAGTTATTCACTCGAACCTGTGGATAACGCCTTGATCGGCGCGTGAAATTCTTGTGTAACCGATGTGGACGTAAACGGGACAAGTGGTGGTTGTCAAAGAACGGCCCAAAAGTTATTCCGGGAAACGGATGCGCACCGCACACGGTTAACAGAGGGTTATGCGTTCGCCAAGTCTCTGAAGTCATTCGGTAAACGGCGGTTATGCACAGAAAAGGCATGGCCTTGTTAACTTCTACTACGTATACATATAAGTAAACCTGTAAACCGAAGGGAAGCGAGGGTCTGGAGGTGCTGCGGCACAGCGGCAATGTGCGCCACGTCGAGTCGTGAGCTTCCTCGCATCAGATGCTTCGTCTGATCTAAAACAAAGGCATCCGTCGGACATTTTTTCCTTTTTCTGCGAAGTTGCCATTCATTTCTACCGAAAAAGAGGCAAATCAATGAAGATTCGTTCGACAGTCAGGCCAGCTGTGGCACAATCTGCGTTCTTCCTGCACAAGTTGCACGTCGGCGCTTCGCAAAACCGCACTTCCGACGGAACGGCGAGAGCCGAATCGGAATCTCAAACCGGAGCGGCATCGTCCGCTTTCACTCATCCCGCCGCAGGCGCGCGATGCTCGTCGACGAACGCTCGAGCGCCCACTTGAAAACGGCACATTGATCGTCGCCTTCCCGGCCGCTTGCCGGCCGACGGCATCCTTCATCGCTTAGCCGGGCGCGGCAGCGCCGCACCTAGCCGGCAAGCACGCACGCCTGGCATGCCTGCGCTGGCACCCAACCCTCGCGCGGGCTGTTCGCAAAGGAGCAGCAATCTCATGAAATCGGCGTTTTCCTTTCTTCCAAGCTGGCCGTTCGCCATGAACGCGGTCTTCTGGGCCGGACTCGCCTTGTTCGCCGCCGGTCTGTTCGGTGAACTGTGCTATCGAGCCTGGCGCTTACCGCGTATTTCGGGCTATGCCGTGATCGGCGTGGTCTTGGGTACCGGCGGCCTCGGGGCCATCGATGCGAGCATGGGCGGCACGTCGCGCCTGTTGCTCGACGTCGCACTGGGGCTGTTGCTGTTCGAGCTCGGCAGCCGGCTCGATCTGCGCTGGGTTCGGCGCAACCCGTGGCTGATCGCGTCCAGCCTCGCCGAAGCGACGCTCACGTTCATCTTCGTGCTCGTGGTGCTGCTGCTCGCCCATGTGCCCGGGCCGGTCGCCACCGTGCTCGCGGCCATTTCGATGTCGACTTCGCCAGCGATGGTCATTCAGCTCAAAACGGAGCTGCGCGCGGAAGGACAAGTCACGCAGCGTCTGCTGACATTGACCGCGTTGAACAGCATGTATGCGGTCGTCGTCGAAAAGATCGTCTCGGGCTGGGTGCATCAGACCGTGTACGGCAACGTTTTCGCGACGATTCTTCAGCCGCTGTACCTGCTCGCCGGCTCGCTCGTCGTCGCCTATGCGCTCGCGCGTGCCTGCACGTTCTTCTATCGCCGCGTCAACATGCAGGACGAACACTCGTTCGTCACGCTGTTCGGTCTCGTGCTGCTCGCAATCGCGATCGCTCACATCTTCAAGCTGTCGACGATCCTCAGTCTGCTGGCGGCCGGCATCATCGTGAAGAATCTCGAAGAGAAGCCGCAGTTATGGCCGGAGCACTTCGGCACGGCGGGATGGCTGCTGACCGTGATTCTGTTCGTGCTTACGCTGACGTCCTTCGAGTGGCACGACGTCGCGCTCGGCGGCGCCGCGGCGCTCGGTCTCATCGTCGCGCGCTTTCTGGCCAAGCTCGCGGGCGTCCTTGCATTCGCCAAGCCGAGCGGTCTAGGCTGGAAGCAGGGCGTCGCGCTCGGTTTCTCGCTGGCGCCGATGTCGGCCCTCGCGTATCTGCTCGTCGACGACACCTATCAGCTCTACCCGCAATTCGATCCGTCCTTGCGCGCCGTCGTGATGTGTTCGATCGTCGTTCTGCAATTGATCGGACCGTGGCTCGTGTACCGCAGTCTCACGCTGGTCGGCGAACGTCGCCAGTAACGCATCGCTCGCTCACGCACTCGAACGCATCTCAGGAAAGGTCATGGCACTCGAACCCTTCATCAATTCCCAACCGTTCACGTTCGGCGTCGAACTCGAAATTCAGGTCGTCAACACGCACGACTACGACCTGACGAAAGCGGCCTCAGACCTCATGCGGCTCGTCAAAGACCAGAAAATTCCGGGCAACATCACGCCCGAAATCACGGAAAGCATGATCGAGCTGTCGACGGGCATCTGCACGTCGCACGAAGAAGCCCTGTCGCAGCTACGCGCCATTCGTGACACGCTCGTGTCGGCGGCCGATCACCTCAACGTCGGACTGTGCGGCGGCGGCACGCATGCTTTTCAGCAGTGGAGCGAGCGGCAGATCTTCGACTCGCCTCGCTTTCAATACCTTTCGGAGCTCTACGGGTATCTCGCCAAGCAGTTCACGGTGTTCGGCCAGCACGTGCATATCGGCTGCCCCGATCCCGACAGCGCGCTGTTCCTGCTGCACGCGATGTCGCGTTTCATTCCGCATTTCATCGCGTTGTCGGCTTCGTCGCCGTTCGTCCAAGGGGTCGACACCGGGTTTCACTCGGCGCGCCTCAATTCGGTGTTCGCGTTTCCGCTGTCGGGACGCGCCCCGTTCGTGCTGACCTGGGACGGTTTCGAGGAGTACTTCTCGAAGATGGTGGCGACGGGCGTCGTCAACAGCATGAAGGATTTTTACTGGGACATCCGGCCCAAGCCCGGCTTCGGCACGATCGAAGTGCGCGTGATGGACACGCCGCTATCGGTCGATCGCGCAGCGGCCATCGCGTGCTACATCCAGACGCTTGCTCGCCATCTGCTCGTCGACAAACCGTTGATGCCGAAGGAAGACGACTATCTCGTCTACACATTCAACCGTTTCGAAGCATGCCGTTTCGGTTTGGGCGGAACCTGCATCAATCCTCAGACCGGTGAGCGACACACGATTTTCGAGGACATCCTCGAAACGCTCGATGTGATTGCACCGCATGCCGACGAACTCGGTTCGCGGGCGGCTTTGGCCGAGATCGGCGCGATCGCGCGCGAGCAAATGAACGATGCGACTTGGCTACGCGGCGTGTTCGACAAAGAGAAGTCGCTGCATGAAGCCGTACGTCAGCAATGCGTGCAGTGGCGCAGCCTTTAGGTTTTTTACTGTTTACACGTATACAAACATAGTAGTAGTTAACAATTGGCCCCCTCGGCTGTGGAAAACGTCAGATTTCTCTGCTGCGTCAAGGGCATGCGTAAACGATAACCGCGTGGGTCGACGGTGCGCAGCGCGTGCATGGAAAGGACAACTCGTCGCGCATCGTTTTTGTCGTCAGCGTTATCAAAAATTGCCGCACAATCATCTTGCGTAGTTATACAGGGGTTATCCACAGCGTTTTCCAAATAACTTAGCTGTACGATTCTCCGCTCTCGCTTAAAATGGCGCGTCTGTCGCGTCGGGTCATACGGACAACTTCGCTTTCGGGGTATAAGGCGGGGTTGGTGGTGAGCGAAGTCGACTCGTCAGACAAACACGACTTAAGCCTATCGAGCGGAGCGCTTTGAAATAGTAAAATCGGCCCGCTCAACGAAGGGGCAAGTCATCCCACGGCGGCTGCCGGCGCGTCGCGAGGCATAGGACGTGCGGGCAACCGAATCAGCAGCGGCATGCTGTCAATGCGAAATAGCGAAGAAAGACTATGAGCGAAGGTGTATACGGAGAGCAGGCGACCGGGCGCGTGACCCACAGCCTGCTACGGTTAAGCACGGCGATGCGCAGCCAGGCGTGGGAGTGGGCGGAAAGTGCGGGGCTGACGCCGACTCAAGGTGAGATTCTCGTCTTGCTCATGCAGCGTAAGTCCCCGATGCGGCTTGGCGAAATCGCGCGCGAGACGGCATTGACGGCCGCTACGACGAGCGATGCGGTCAGCACGCTCGAGGCGAAGGGCCTCGTCGAAAAGCGCCGCGCGCTCGACGACGGCCGCGCACTGGCGGTGCGGCTCACGGCACGCGGTCGTACCGCGGCCAAGCGCGCACTGCAATGGCCCGACTTCCTGACTGAAGCAATCGGCACGTTGCGTGACGAAGAGCAGGCTGTGTTCTATCGCATGCTGCTCAAGATGATTCGCCAACTGCAGGTGCAGGGCGATATCCCGGCGCACCGCATGTGTGTGACGTGTACGCACTTCGAGCCGAGCAAGAACCCGAAGAAGACGCCGCATTACTGCAACGCGTTGAAGCTGTCGTTCGGCGATGCCGAACTGCGTCTCGATTGCTCGCTGCACGAGGAAGGCGACCTGACGACGCAGAAGAAGACCTGGAAGATCTTCGCGCAACAGGGCTGAAGCCCGTTTGGGACGTTTGAGCGCGCATCGCACGGATTGCGCGAATGCCTCTCGTTTTTGCAGTCTTCGCATGACGCAAGCGAATCCGGATTCGTCGTTTGCCGTCGCTGAAGGCCCTGTTCCCGCTCATCCTTGAGGATCAGCATCGATGAATCGCGAAGTGCTCGCTATCCGTCATGTGCATTTCGAGGACCTCGGTAGTCTCGAGCAGGTGCTCGGCGAGCGGGCCTGCCCCGTGCGCTACCTCGACGTCGGCCTTGGTCGACTCGATGCGCCGAACCCGGAAGGGCCCGCGCTCGTCGTCGTACTGGGCGGGCCGATCGGCGCGACGGACGATGCGGCTTATCCGACGTTGAAGCCGCTCGTCGCGTTTCTCGAAAAGCGCATTGCGGCCGGACTGCCGACGCTTGGCATCTGTCTTGGCGCACAGCTGATTGCGCGTGTGCTCGGCGCACGCGTTTATTCAGCAGGCCGTAAGGAAATCGGCTGGGCTCCGCTCACGTTGACCGAGGCAGGCCGCGCCTCGCCGGTCAGGCATCTCGATGGCGCGCATACGTCGATGCTGCATTGGCATGGCGATACGTTCGACTTGCCTGTCGATGCCGTACGGCTTGCTTCGACGCCGGTTTGCGAGAACCAGGCATTTTCGTGGGGGGCCCACGTGATGGGCTTTCAGTGCCACCCTGAGATTCGTGGCGAGCGGTTCGAGCGCTGGCTCATCGGTCATGCACACGAGATCGTTGCCGAGGGGCTCGATGCGGAGCAGTTGCGGGCCGATACCGTGCGTTTTGCGCCGGCGCTCGAGACGCAAGCCCGCAGCGTGTTCGCGCAATGGCTCGATACGCTCCCGACCACATGCTCATAACAGCGGCGCGACGTACGATTTCGTTCGGACAACGTTGAAACCGGACATCGTCCGCGTGTACGATTTCGTTCTGTGACACGTTAGGTCACAGTCGACGCGGCGCCCACACGGGCGCCGCGTTTTCTATCCCGCGATCGAAAACGGAAAACGCGCGTACGCGCGGCGAACGTTCAGCGCCTGAGGCGGCAAGAAAGTTTTTCAGAGGATTCGTCGATGAGTTCACGCAAGTTGGTCGTGCGTCGTTCCGGTGTGCATGGCAAGGGCGTGTTTGCCGTTGCGCCGATCAAGGCCGGCGAGCGTTTGCTGGAATACCGGGGCGAGCGGATTTCGTGGAAGGAGGCGTTGCGGCGTCATCCGCACAATCCTGATGATCCGAATCACACGTTCTATTTCGCGCTCGAGGACGGCCGCGTCATCGACGGTAAAGTGAACGGCAACAGTGCTCGCTGGATCAACCATTCATGCGCGCCGAACTGCGAGGCCGAGGAAGTGGAGGGGCGCGTGTTCATTCATGCGCTGCGCGACATTTCCACGGAAGAGGAGCTCTTTTACGACTACGGGCTCGTCATCGACGCACGCTACACGAAGAAGCTGAAAGAGGAATATGCGTGCCGCTGTGGTGCGCGCAAGTGCCGCGGCACGATGCTCGCGCCCAAACGCAACGGCAAGGCGGCGAGCTAATCTCGCGGCAAGCGTCTTGCCGCGGTTTCTCGGGTTGTCAGAGGTCTAGCGGTACGCGCCGCGTAGGCTTGTCGAGGCGATCGCGAGCGGGTTCGGCTGGTTGCGCGTCGGGCGCATCCGAGGTGCGCGCGGCGAGCGGCAGCCGCAGGATGAAGCGCGCGCCGCCACCGACGGCGTCTGCGTACTGCACGCTGCCACTGTGCAGCACCATGATGTCGTGCACGATCGCCAGGCCGAGGCCCGCTCCGCCGTCCACGTCGCCGCTCACCGATGTTTGCCGGTCGCCGCGGAAAAAGCGCTTGAAGAGATCCGCTTGCAGTGCGACCGGTACGCCCGCACCGTTATCCTCCACGACGATTTCGGCGAGCGCGATCCCGCTTTCCGTCCTCGTCTTCGACACGCTGACAGTCACGCGAGCGCTTTCCGCACAGGCGGAGGGCGCGTACTTCAATGCGTTGTCGAGCAAGTTGGCGATGACTTCACGCAGGAGTACCGCGTTGCCGCGCGCGATCAGAGGACTGTCGTTGGCCGGATCGTCGAGGCGCTGAAAGCCCAGATCGACATGCGCGGCCAATGCGCGCGGCACCCACTCGGCCCCCGTTTCGAACGCTAGCGCGGCGATGTCGATGTCGGTAAAACGCGCCGCCTGCGTACCCGGCTCCGCACGAGCGAGCGAGAGCAACTGATTCGACAGGCGAACCGCGCGATCGGCTGCCGCGCGCAGCTCGTGCACGGCAGCCAGCGTCTGCGCCGCATCGCGCGCACAGGCGGCCTGTTCGGCGTGCAGCTTGACGGCCGTCAGCGGGGTGCGCAGCTGATGAGCGGCATCGGCGATGAACTTGCGCTGTGCGTCGACGGCCGTCTTGAGGCGCTCGAGCAGCGCATTGAGCGCGCTCGTGAGCGGACGGATCTCGATCGGCACGTAGGTTTCGTCGACGGGCTCGAGCGATGTGTGTGTCTGTCGGTTCAGGGAATCGGCGAGCGCCGTGAGCGGATTGAGCTGCTGATTGACGACGCGCCAGACGATACCCCACCCGGCAAGCAGCAAGAGCAGCAACGGCATCATGATCGCGACGAGGAATTCGGCCGCGATGCGGTATCGGTGCCGCAGCGGCTGCGCGACTTCGACGATCATCGGATTGCCGCGCGGCTGAGTCACGCGCACCTGGGCGACGCGCACGTGCATGTCGCGATGGAGGGTCTCGAAGATATAGGCGAAGCGCATGTGCCGCACGCCTGTGCCGAACAGCGGCAGCTTCGGGTCGCCTGCGATTTCATGCTCGCCGTCGCTGATGCGATAAATGAGGTGCTCGGTCGGATCCGAGAACATCGCTTGCGCAAGCGGTGGCACGGTGACGGGCGCATTGGGGCCGGCGATCTGTATCTGCTTCGAGATGGCGGTGGCCAGATCGGCGAGCGAGCGGTCGATGACGTGCTGCGTGTACTGCCACGCGAGCCAATAGGCGATGAGCCCGCTCATCAGGGCGAGCAACGACAGCGGAGCGGCAAGCCGCCGCAGAAGCGAACGGCGTAGGCTGGTCGCGCTAGCGTGGGGCATGTTCAATCAGAACAAAGTGAAAAACGCGAAGCGCGGGAGCGTTCGCGCAACAAGCCGGCGTAGGCCCGCCGGCTTGTGCTGACCAAGCGCCTGTCGTTAGGACGACTGGCGGATTTCCTGCAACAGATAACCGAAGCCGCGCACCGTGACGATTTCGACGCGGCAGTTCTCGAGTTTCTTGCGCACGCGGTGCACGTAGACCTCGATGGCGGTATCGCCGAGATCGCCGCCGAAATGCGTCAGGTGATCCTGCAATTGGGCTTTGCTGACGACGCGGCCGTGGCGCAGCAGCAGCATTTCGAGGACCGCGAACTCACGCGGCGACAGCTCGAGCGCCTTGTCTTCGTTGAAGATGCGGCGATCGACGCCGGACAGACGCACGCCGCCCAACGATACTTCGGGGCGCGGCATGTCGCTATGCGGACCGCTGCGGCGCATGACCGCGCGGATGCGCGCTTCGAGTTCGGCGGGCTCGAACGGCTTGAGCATGTAGTCGTCGGCGCCGGCGTTCAGGCCTTGCACGCGATCATTGAGTTCGTCGCGTGCCGTCAGCACGATCACCGGCGTGTGACGGTTGCTCTGGCGAAAGCGCGAGAGCAACGTCATGCCGTCGATGCCGGGCAAGCCGAGGTCGAGGATCACGAGCTCGTGGCGGTTTTGCGTGAGGGCCTGCTCGGCGAAGATGCCGTCGTGCACCATGTCGACGGTGAAACCGGCTTGTTCGAGGCTGCTTTGAATGCCGCGCGCGATGGGGCGGTCGTCTTCAATCAGAAGGAGTCGCATGGAATTCGCTCAAGTACAATGGGTTACGCATTTCTAGCACGCCGCACGGCAGCCGGCACACGATTCGCCCTGCCGGCACGCGATTCGCCGGTGCCCCGTCGCCACACGGCAGGCGGGCAGTCACAAGAAAAACTCCGGCAGGTAGCCATCCAGGCAATCACGAAACCATGTCCGAGATCACGATCAACGAACTAGAAGCCGCGATCAACTTCTGGCGCAGCCGCTCACCTTCGAGCGGCGACGAGCTTAGCTTGTGCAAAGAGGCGAGCGCGCTCTCCAAGCCGTATGCGCTGATGATTGTACAGCGTCGGACGACTCTGCCGTCGGACGGGCTCGAGCCCGGCGCGCGCGCTGCATGGGAAGCGTACGTGCGTGAGAAGAGCGGCGGCAACGGGCAGGCTTGATCGGCATGCTTTCCGGCTTGGCGCCGGTCAGCCGCGCTGCATCGCTTTCGCCACCTCGTCGATGAAGCGTGCGAGCGCAATGTCGCGCTCGGTGACGCCGTTCGCGTCGTGCGTCGTCAACGTGATTTCGACGGTGTGATAGACGTTGAACCACTCGGGATGGTGATTCATCTCTTGTGCCTTGATCGCGATGCGCGTCATGAAGCCGAACGCCTCATTGAAATCGGCGAACTTCAAATGGCGGAAGATCGCATCGCGGCCCGTGACGGCTTGCCAGCCATGCAGTTGAGCGAGTTGTGTCGTGCGTTCTTCGGAAGTCAGTTTATGGATCATCGTGTCACCTCTGTTGGCCGCAGGGGGCAGCGCCGCCGCGCCATGAGCGCAGGCGGCGCGAAGCCGTTTGGCCAATTCTTCCACAGATGGCGACGCACCGCTCCAGGACTCGCATTAAGCATCAGATGTCGCCGTCGGCGAGCCATCCTTCACGCGTGCCGCGCGTGACGACGATGTCGAGGTCGAGCACGTCGCCGGCCGCGAAGGCGGGCGCACCGGTCAGTTTCTCGACGAGCGGCGCGAACTCGAGCCGCGCGACGTCGAACAGCTGCTCGAAGTCGTCGATGACGAAGTACGTCTTCTGGAACGTGTCGATGCGATAGCGCGTACGCATCACGCGTTCGAGATCGAAGCCGATGCGGTTCGGCGCCGCGCTTTGCTGACTGTACAGCGTCTCGCCTTTGCTCGAGACGATGCCCGCGCCGTAGATGCGCACGCCGTTCGCGCTTGCCGCATCGCGAATCAGCCCGAACTCCACCGTGTACCAGTACAGCCGGGCGAACAGCGCCACGGCATCGGCGTCGCCAGCCGCGAACGCGAGCGCGGCGCGGCCGTAGGCGTGCATGTAGTCGGCGAAATGCGGATTGATCAGCAGCGGCACATGACCGAACAGATCATGGAAACAGTCGGGCTCCTGCAGGTAGTCGAGCTGGTCGGGGCGGCGCATCCACCAGGTGACCGGAAAGCGCCGGTTCGCAAGGTGCTCGAAGAACACGCCTTCGGGCACGAGGCCCGGCACCGCGACGATCTCCCAGCCCGTCGCGGGCCGCAACTGACGGTTGATCGCTTCGAACGACGGCACGCGGTTGGCCGGCAACTCCAGAAGCGCGAGACCGTCGAGAAATTCATTGCAGACGCGGCCTTTGAGCAGCGCGGCCTGGCGCGCGAACAGCTGGCTCCAGACCGCGTGATCGACTTCGCCATAGTGCGACAGCGGTTGATCGATCGTGAAATCGGGGCGCGTGGTCAAGCCTGCGTCGAACTGTTCTTTCAGTTTGGCGGTGGAGGCAGGGGACATGATCGGGTTCTTGCAATCGAGGTGGGATTGAATGCAAGTGTAGAGCGGCTTCGATGCGTGAAGGGCGCATAGTTGGCTTTTTATGATAGTTGTATGCGACAATCACGCATCAAAATGAATTTTGACGCGAGAAATAATCATGCTTGAACTCGATCACTTCGATTTGGCCTTGCTGGAGGTGCTACAGCGCTTCGGGCGAGCCACGCATCAGCAGCTCGGCGAGCGTGTGCCATTGTCGCCGTCGCAGATCGGGCGGCGCTTGCAGCGGCTGGAGGCAGCGGGCGTCGTCGACGGCTATCGCGTCGTGCTGCGGCCCGAAAAGCTCGGGCTCGGCGTGACGGCATTCACGAGCCTGAAGCTCAAGCATCACGGCGATTCGATCGTCGAGCAGTTTCAGCAGCAGATCGACGTGCTGCCCGAGGTGCTCGAATGTCATGCGGTGGTGGGCGACGCCGATTACCTGTTGCGCATCGTCGCGCCCGATCTGAACGCGCTGTCGTCGTTCGTGATGAAGAAGCTCATGCGTGTGCCCGGGGTCGACAGCGTGCGCTCGAACATCGTGCTCACGACGTTCAAGCGCAACGGGCCGCTGCCGCTCGGGCATCTGGCGCCGGGCACGGGCCCGGCGTAACGCGTTGACTTACGCCGCTTGCTGGGCCGGCGCCGCGGCGGCGTTGAGCAGATCGACATACGCCACGGCCACGAGATCGGCTTGCTGCACACCGAGTTTAGCGAGCAGCGTGTGGGCTTCGGCTGTGCCATCGGCTTCGTCTTCGCCGGCTTCGAGCACGACTTCGAGCTCGACGAAATCGCCCAGACCGTCGACACGGTCCAGATGGACGCGCGTGCGGCCAACGAAATAGACCTGTCGCTCCTTGGTGACGATGCCGCGCGTCGTCAGCGCCGTCGCGAGCAGCGCGTGCATCGCTTCGGGATTCGTCACGGGGCTACGCGTGTAGTACGAGGCCTTCGGGCCGTCCCGGTCGTCGCGCTGATAGAAGATCAACTCGGCCGGTGTGCCGTCGTCGAACTGGCGCAGCTTCAGGCGTCCGCGCGGGACGTCGTAGAAGAAATCCTGCTGGCGAAAGATCAGCGGTGCGTCGGTGGAGAGCACCGCGGCCCGTTCGCGTAGTTCGTCGAGTGCGCGGGCGCGGGCTTTGATTTCGATGTTGCGTGCCATGTCGGGCTCCTGTCGTGAGCGTGAACGGGTAAGACGGGAACGGGATGGCCGCTCGATGCGCATCGCGTCGATGCGTCGAGATATCGAGCAGCCGCGGGGGACGGCGAGGAAATGCGAAAAACGAAAGAGACAGCGCGGCGCGCGCCGCTATGGCTAATCTAACAAAAAGCGCGGTTCCTTGGGGCCAGGTGCGTCAAATCGTCCATTGCGACTCGATCAGCTTGAAGGCCGCCGCAATCGCCGGCTCATCCAACCGGGCTGTCAGTGCTACGAACGTGAGCTCGGTGGGCACCGTGATGCCCTCGACGATCGTCAGCGCATGCGCGTGCGCCTCGGCGATCGCCGTGGCATCGCGCACCAGCGTCAGACCGACACCCGATTTCACGAGATCGAGCATCGACGTCTCCTGATCGACTTCGGCCACCTTGACGGGTGTCGCGCCGGCGTCGGCGAAGCGCCGCGACAGCAGCCGATGATGCGCGGAGGCCGGCGGCGTCCAGATCCACGGCAGCGCAGCCAGCGAACGCCAGTCGCGCGCGCGGCTGACGCGATCCTTCCAGCCGGCCGGCGCGAGCACGCGGTATTGAAAGTGCGTGAGCGTCGCCGCATGGAAAAGGCCTTCCGGCATGCCTTCATCGAGCGGCTGCCCGATGTAGTAGCCCACGTCGAGTTCTTGCGCGCGGATTTGCTCGACGACCCAGCCCGACATGCCGTGCCGCAGTGCCGGTTCGATCTGCGGGTAGGTTTCGACGAGCTGTTTGAGGAACCCGCCGAGCCGCAGGAATTGGGGGTCGAGAATCGTGCCGATGCGCAGCCGCCCGCGTACCTCTTGACGCAACGCCGCGGCGGCCCGCTCGACATCGCCGGCCGCCGCAAGTGCACGCTCGGCGTGCGGTAGCAGCGCCTGGCCGTCGCGCGTCAGCACCAGCCCATGCGACGTGCGCGTGAACAGCGCAACGCCGAGCGTCTCCTGCAGGTTTTTCAGTTGCAGGCTGACGGCCGGCTGAGTCAGATGCAGTTGCGCGCTGGCGCGCGTCAGATTTCCCACGCGCGCGACCGCGACGAACGCGCGGAGCAGAGTCAGGTCCATACCCGCGATATTAGCGCCGCTTATAAAGCAGTTGAGCATAACTCATTGGATTTCGTGCCAGATGCCCGGGTACGCTTACCGGCAGATTCCCATCCCATTGCAGAGGGCATTCATGAGCGAAGCAGATCAAAGCGGCGTGCGCGAGTTGACGCATTTCATCGGCGGGCGCAGCGTGGCCGGCCAGAGCGGCCGCGCGAGCGACGTATTCAATCCTGCGCTCGGCACTGTCGCGACCCGCGTGCCGCTCGCGAGCACGAGCGAAGTGTCGGCCGCCGTTGCCGCAGCCAAGGCCGCGTTCCCGGCCTGGAGCGAAACGGCACCGATCAAGCGCACTCGCGTGATGTTCAAGTTCAAGCAACTGCTGGATGCCCATCACGATGAGCTAGCCGAGCTCATCACGCGCGAACACGGCAAGGTGTTCTCGGATGCGAAGGGCGAAGTGATCCGCGGCATCGAGGTCGTCGAGTTCGCCTGCGGCATTCCGAATCTGCTTAAAACCGACTTCACGGACCAGATCGGCGGCGGTATCGACAACTGGAATCTGCGGCAGCCGCTCGGTGTCGTGGCCGGCATCACGCCGTTCAATTTCCCGATGATGGTGCCGTGCTGGATGTTCCCGATCGCGATCGCATGCGGCAACACGTTCGTGCTGAAGCCTTCCGAGCGCGATCCCTCGGTGTCGGGCAGGCTTGCTGAACTGCTCAAGGAAGCGGGTCTGCCCGACGGCGTCTTCAATGTCGTGCACGGCGACAAGGTAGCCGTCGATGCGCTGATCGAGCATCCCGACGTGGCCGCGCTCTCGTTCGTGGGCTCCACGCCGATCGCCGAATACATCCACACGGAAAGCACGCGGCGCGGCAAGCGCGTGCAGGCGCTCGGCGGCGCCAAGAACCATCTCGTCGTGATGCCCGATGCCGATCTCGACCAGGCCGTCGATGCGCTGATCGGCGCGGCTTACGGGTCGGCCGGCGAGCGCTGCATGGCGATTTCGGTCGCCGTCGCCGTGGGCCATATCGCCGACGAACTCATCGCGCGCCTCGTGCCGCGCGTGAAGTCGCTCAAGATCAAGAACGGCATGGAGCCCGATGCCGAGATGGGGCCGCTCGTGACGGCCGCGCATCGTGCCAAGGTGTCCGCCTACATCGACGCCGGCGTGGCGGCGGGTGCCAAGCTCGTCGTCGACGGACGCGATCATGCGGTGACCGGTCAACAGCAGGGTTTCTTCCTGGGCGGTTCGCTGTTCGACGACGTGACGACCGACATGAGCATCTACCGCGAGGAAATCTTCGGCCCGGTGCTGTGTATCGTGCGCGTGCCCGATTTCGCGAGCGCCGTGCAGCTCATCAACGCCCACGAATTCGCCAACGGTGTATCGTGCTTCACGTCCGATGGCGGGATCGCGCGCGCGTTCGCTCGGCAAATCCAGGTCGGCATGGTCGGCATCAACGTGCCGATTCCGGTGCCGATGGCCTGGCACTCGTTCGGCGGCTGGAAGAAGTCGTTGTTCGGCGATCACCATGCCTACGGCGAAGAGGGCGTGCGCTTCTATACGCGCTACAAGAGCGTGATGCAGCGCTGGCCCGACAGCATCGCAAAGGGCGCGGAGTTCACGATGCCCGTCGCGAAGTAAGCCGATAACGAATCCCTCACTTCGACAGGGTGCGGCGTGACCAAACAAGCGATTCCCGAAGGCGAGTTCGATTACGTGATCGTCGGCGCGGGCACGGCCGGCTGCGTGCTCGCGAACCGGCTCAGCGAAGACGGCGATGTGCGCGTGCTGCTGATCGAAGCGGGCGGCAAGGACGACTATCACTGGATTCACGTGCCCGTCGGCTATCTGTATTGCATCGGCAATCCGCGCACCGACTGGCTTTATCGCACGGGCGCGGAGGCGGGCCTGAACGGCCGCTCGCTCGCCTATCCGCGCGGCCGCGTGCTCGGCGGCAGCTCGTCGATCAACGGCATGATCTACATGCGCGGGCAGCGCGAAGACTATGACGAGTGGGCGCGCGAGACCGGCGACGCCTCCTGGGCATGGGACGCGGTACTGCCCGTCTTCAAGCGTAGCGAAGATCATCACGGCGGCGCCAACGAATGGCATGGCGCGGGCGGGTCCTGGCGCGTCGAGAAGCAGCGCCTCAAATGGAAGGTGCTCGAAGCGTTTCGTGAAGCCGCGCAGCAAGCGGGCATTCCGGCCACCGACGACTTCAATCGCGGCGACAACACGGGCGTCGGGTACTTCGAAGTCAACCAGAAACGCGGCATTCGCTGGAATGCCTCGAAAGCCTTTTTACGCCCCGCTACTACGCGGCCGAACCTGACCGTCGTCACGGGGGCGCAGGTGAGGCGCCTCACGTTCGACGGTACGCGCTGCACGGGCGTGGCGTTTCGTATCGGTACCGACGACGATGCGCGTGAGGTGGCAGTCAAGGCGCGGCTCGAAGTCGTACTGGCGGCGGGCGCCGTCAATTCGCCGCAGCTGCTCGAGCTCTCGGGCATCGGCGACGGCGCACGGCTGCAACGGTTCGGGATCGACGTCGTGAAGGACTTGCCCGGCGTCGGCGAGAATCTGCAAGACCATCTGCAGTTGCGCATGGCTTATCGCGTGCGTGGCGTGCGCACGCTGAACACGATGACGGCGCACTGGTGGGGCAAGCTCTGGATCGGCATGCAATATGCGCTCTGGCGCAGCGGCCCGATGTCGATGTCGCCGTCCCAGCTCGGCGCGTTCGCGAAGTCGTCGAATGGCGATGCATCGATTACGCGGCCCGACATCGAATACCACGTGCAGCCGCTGTCGCTCGATCGCTTCGGCGAGCCGCTGCATCGTTTCAATGCGTTTACGGCGTCGGCTTGCCACCTGCGGCCGACTTCGCGCGGCAGCATCCACATCGAGTCGCCCGACCCGCATGCGCCGCCACTGATCGCGCCCAACTACCTGTCGACCGACTATGACCGCCGTGTCGCAGCGAACGCGCTGCGTCTGACGCGGCGCATCGTGCAGGCCCCGGCGCTCGCGCGCTATGCGCCCGAAGAGATCCTGCCCGGCATACAGTTTCAAACCGAGGAAGAACTGGCGCAGGCGGCCGGCGCGATCGGCACGACGATTTTCCATCCTGTCGGGACCTGTCGCATGGGGGTGACCAATGATCCCGGCGCCGTCGTCGATTCGCGCCTGCGCGTGATCGGCGTGGCGGGGCTGCGCGTCGTCGATGCGTCGATCATGCCGCGAATCACCTCGGGCAACACCAATTCGCCGACGCTGATGATCGCCGAGCGCGCGAGCGAGATGATCCGCGCCGAGCGTCGCGCGCTGAACAAGGGGCGTTCGGGCGGGGCAGCGTATGAGGCAGCTACTGTGTCGGCGGGGTGACAAACCACTCGAACCACTTAATTCGCTCGCGTGAGAAGGGAGCATGACAAATGGCGTGCCCGCTTCCCTTTGGGTTTGTCCTTACGCAATTAAGCACTAGTGCAAATCCCAATGAATGCGCTGCATCAATGGGGAGACAATGCGCGAGGCCGCATGGTGCGGGGCGGACCTCCCCGCGTTGATGCACCATGCCAAAAGAAAGAAGGCGAGGTTCCGGCAACACGGAAACCTCGTGAAGCGTGCGATACGCCGACTCGGCGTGCACATAAGCGGTGTTTCGCCTGATTTCGCATGGAAGGGGACATGATTCTCGGCGATACGATTCTCGAAACGCGCGGGCTGACCAAGGAATTCAAGGGCTTCACCGCTGTCAACGGCGTGAACCTGCGTGTGCGCCGCGGCTCGATTCATGCGCTGATCGGCCCCAACGGCGCGGGCAAGACCACCTGCTTCAATCTGCTTACGAAGTTTCTCGAACCCACCGCGGGCCAGATCGTCTTCAACAACGTCGATATCACGCGCGAGCGTCCCGCACAGATCGCGCGGCGCGGCATCATCCGCTCGTTCCAGATCTCGGCGGTCTTTCCGCACCTCACCGTCCTTCAGAACGTGCGCGTAGGCTTGCAGCGCGCGCTCGGCACGACGTTCCACTTCTGGCGTAGCGAACGCACGTTGAAGCAGCTCGACGAACGCGCGCTCGAACTGCTCGCGCAAGTGGGCCTGACCGATTTCGCCGAGACGGCGACCGTCGAACTCTCGTATGGCCGCAAGCGCGCGCTCGAGATCGCGACGACGCTCGCGATGGAGCCCGAGCTGATGCTGCTCGACGAACCGACGCAGGGCATGGGGCATGAGGACGTCGATCGCGTGACGGCACTGATCAAGAAGGTGTCGGCCGGGCGCACGATCCTGATGGTCGAGCACAACATGAACGTCATCGCGGGCATCTCCGACACGATCACCGTCCTGCAGCGCGGCGAAGTCCTGGCCGAAGGCAGCTATGCGGAGGTATCGAAGAATCCGCTCGTGATGCAAGCCTATATGGGCAGTGCCGATGCGGCGCTGACGGGGACGCACGGATGAATCAAACGCAGCGCGAGAACGTCGAAGTCAACGACGCGGCACAAGACACACGCGTGCTCGAGCCTGCGCTGACGATCGCAGGCCTGCAGGCGTGGTACGGCGAGTCGCACATCCTGCACGGCGTCGATTTGAACGTGAACCGCGGCGAAGTCGTGACGCTGCTCGGGCGCAACGGCGCGGGCCGCACGACCACGCTCCGCGCGATCATGGGGCTCACGGGCCGGCGCACCGGTTCGATCCGCATCGGCGAGCGCGAGACGATCGACCTGGCGACGCACCGGATCGCGCATTGCGGCATCGGCTATTGCCCCGAGGAGCGCGGCATCTTCTCGAGCCTGTCGTGCGAGGAGAATCTGCTGCTGCCGCCGATGGTCGGCGATCCCGCTTATGCCATGTCGATCGACGAGATCTACGCGATGTTCCCGAATCTGCAGGAGCGCCGCATGAGCCAGGGCACGCGGCTCTCGGGCGGCGAGCAGCAGATGCTCGCGGTCGCGCGCGTGTTGCGCACCGGCGCGAACCTGCTGCTGCTCGACGAGATTTCCGAAGGGCTCGCGCCGGTCATCGTGCAAGCGCTGGCGCGCATGATCAATGCGCTCAAGGCACGCGGCTACACGATCGTGATGGTCGAACAGAACTTCCGCTTCGCCGCACCGCTGGCCGACCGCTTCTACGTGATGGAGCACGGCCGCATCGTCGAGCATTTCGGCGCAAGCGAACTCGAAAGCAAGATGCCGGCGCTGCACGACCTGCTCGGTGTCTGACGGCGGGCGGCGCGTGGCGGACATCGCACGCGTCGTCGGCACTGCACGCATGTCTTTGCGTGATATCGCAAGAAAATCAATAACGCAACGAAGGAGATATCAATGAAGATGAAGGTGCTCGCACGCGTTGTCCGTTCTCTCGCAGCAGGCGGGGTCGCGTTGGCTGCAGTATGTGGCGCGCAGCAGGCTCAAGCCGACGAGAACACCGTCACCATCGGCTTCATCACCGACTTGTCGGGCCTGTATGCCGACATCGACGGCAGCGGTGGCGCAACCGCCGTCAAGATGGCCGTCGAGGACTTCGGCGGCAAGGTCAACGGCAAACCGATCAAGGTGCTCGTCGCCGACCACCAGAACAAGGCCGACATCGCGGCATCGACCGCACGCAAATGGATGGACACGGAAGGCCTCGACCTGCTGATCGGCGGCACGAACTCGGCCACGGCGCTGTCGATGAACGGCGTAGCGAAGGAGAAGAAGCGGCCGTTCATTGCGATCGGCGCCGGCACCGATGCGCTGACCAACGAGCAATGCACGCCTTATACGATCCACTACGCGTATGACACGACGGCGCTGGCCAAGGGTACGGGCGCGGCGGTCGTGAAGAACGGCGGCAAGACCTGGTATTTCCTGACCGCCGACTACGCATTCGGCAAGTCGCTCGACAAGAACACGAGCGAGGTCGTCGAGAAGAACGGCGGCAAGGTGCTCGGCCGTTCGTTGCATCCGCTGTCGGCGTCCGATTTCTCCTCGTTCCTGCTGCAGGCGCAGGCGTCGAAGGCGCAGATCCTCGGCTTGGCCAATGCAGGCGGCGATACCGTCAATGCGATCAAGGCCGCAAAGGAATTCGGCATCACGAAGACGATGAAGCTCGCCGCGCTGCTGATGTTCATCGACGACGTGCATAGCGTGGGCCTGCCGTCGGCGGAGGGTCTGTTGCTGACCGACAGCTGGTACTGGGATCAGAACGATGCGTCGCGCAAGTGGGCGCAGCGCTACTTCGCGAAGACGGGCAAGATGCCGTCGAGCCTGCAAGCGGCGGACTATTCGTCGACGATGGCGTACTTGAACGCCGTGAAGGCGGTGGGCTCGGTTGACGCCGACAAGGTCATGGCGCAGCTGAAGAAGACGAAGATCGACGACTTCTATGGGAAGAGCTACATCCGTGCAGACGGCAGCACGATCCACGACATGTACCTGTATCAGGTCAAGACGCCGGCCGAGTCGAAGAAGCCGTGGGACTACTACAAGCTCGTCGCGACGATTCCGGGCGACGAGGCATTCACGACGAAGGCCGAATCGCGCTGCGCGTTGTGGAAGTGATGCGGTGTTCTGCATGGTGCCGTAGTCAGTGGTAAGTGCTAAAGCACAACTACGGCCGACGGACTTTGGTATGGCTTTAACCAGGACGGCACGTTCATGGACATCTTTGGCATTCCGTTGCCGGCGATGCTGAGTCAGCTGCTGCTCGGGCTCGTCAACGGGTCGTTCTATGCGATTCTGAGCCTTGGGCTGGCGGTCATCTTCGGCTTGCTCAACGTCATCAATTTCGCGCACGGCGCATTGTTCATGCTCGGCGCGATGCTGGCCTGGATGGGCTTCGCCTATCTGGGCCTGCCGTACTGGGCGATGCTCGTCCTCGCGCCGCTCGTCGTCGGTTTGTTCGGTATCCTGATCGAACGGTCGATGCTGCGCTGGCTCTATCAGCTCGATCATCTGTACGGCCTGTTGCTGACGTTCGGCATCACGCTCGTCATCGAGGGGGTGTTCCGTTCGATCTACGGATCGTCGGGGCAGCCCTACGACGTGCCGGCCGCGCTGTCCGGCGCGACCAACGTCGGCTTCATGTATCTGCCCAACTATCGCGCTTGGGTGGTCGTGGCGTCGCTTGCGGTCTGTTTCGCCACCTGGTTCGTGATCGAGAAGACGCGCCTCGGTGCCTATCTGCGCGCAGGCACGGAGAATCCGAAGCTCGTCGAGGCGTTCGGCGTGAACGTGCCCGTCATGATCACGCTGACCTATGGCTTCGGCGTGGCACTGGCCGCGTTCGCGGGCGTGCTCGCGGCGCCCGTGATCCAGGTGTCGCCGCTGATGGGCCAGCCGATGATCATCACGGTGTTTGCCGTCGTCGTGATCGGCGGCATGGGCTCGATCATGGGTTCGATCGTGACGGGCCTCATGCTCGGCGTGATCGAAGGTTTCACGCGCGTGTTCTACCCGCAAGCCTCGGCGACGGTCGTGTTCGTCATCATGGCGATCGTGCTGCTCGTGCGTCCGGCAGGACTTTTCGGCAAGGAACGGTGATGCACAGAAAAGCGCTTTACGGCTTGCTCCTCGTGGGGCTTATCGCCGCGCCATGGATCGGCGCCTATCCCGTGTTCGTGATGAAGGTCCTGTGCTTCGCGTTGTTCGCGGCCGCCTTCAATCTGCTGATCGGCTATACGGGCCTGCTGTCGTTCGGTCACGCGATGTTTCTCGCGACGGCCGGCTATATGACCGGCTACTCGATCCAGTCGCTCGGTTTTGCGCCGTTGCCGGGGGTGCTCGCGGGCACGGCTGCCGCCACGCTGCTGGGCCTCGTCGTCGGCTCGTTCGCGATCCGAAGGCAGGGCATCTACTTCGCGATGGTCACGCTCGCGCTCGCGCAGCTGGTCTATTTCATCTATCTGCAGGCACCGTTCACGCAAGGCGAGGACGGTTTGCAGGGCGTGCCGCGCGGCAAATTGTTCGGACTGCTCGATTTGTCGTCGGACCTCGCGCTCTATTACGTCGTGCTCCTGGTCACGGTGCTGGCGTTCCTGCTGATCGTGCGCGTCGTGCATTCGCCGTTCGGGCAGGTGATGAAGGCGATTCGCGAGAACGAGCCGCGCGCGATCTCGCTCGGCTACGACACCGATCGCTTCAAGCTGCTCGCGTTCGTGCTGTCGGCGGGGCTCGCAGGGCTGGCGGGCGCGATGAAGGTGCTCGTGCTCGGCTTCGAGACGCTTGGCGACGCGTATTGGACGATGTCGGGCCTCGTCATCCTCATGACGCTCGTGGGCGGCATGGGCACGTTGTTCGGCCCGCTGCTCGGCGCGGCGATCATCGTCACGCTCGAAGACCGGCTCGGCGACATCGGCAATGCGCTCGCACAATGGACGCATATCGCCTGGTTCGCTTCGCTCGGCGAATCGACGACGATCGCGATCGGCTTCATCTTCATCGTCTGCGTGCTTGCATTCCGGCGCGGCATCGTCGGCGAGATCGTTGCGCGCGTGAGGGTGTTGCGCGCGTAATGGTGCAAAGCAGGCGCGAATCAGGTGCAAACGAGGTACGTGGGGCAACGCGGCGGGCATGCAAACGATTGGCTCGCCGCGGACAAAGCAACGCGTCGAATTTGCTTGGGAATTCGACATAAATGATCGATGAATGCGCTAATTGCGTGCATCCATGCCCCACTAGGGAAAGTGCTAGGTTGTCGCAGCGGACGGGGTTGTTTAATCTTCGTTCCAGTTCTGATGCACCGAATTTGCAGGTGGAGAACGAGGAGACAATCGAGGCACAAAGTGCCCGGACGGAAGCGCTGTTGGAGGGAATCCAACAGCGCTTTTCATTTGTGCGCGTGATTTGCTTCGATTCGTGCATTTGCCAATCGCCATGGGTCACCGGCAGCAGTACCACGCACCGCCGCCTCAACGGTGCCGCGCCGCGCATTTCTTCACAGTCGGCATTCCTCATTTCACATTTTCGATGTGCCTGTTCAAGCGCAGTGCTTGGCGAGGCGTGTCGTCGTGCTTTACCTTTCCTTTTCATCCGACCATTGGTGCCGCGCCTACGCGCCGGCGCCTGTCGTGCAATTCGATATCCGAAACCAACGCTGGCATCAGCGCCGGCAACAACAATGCGCTTTCACTAAGCGTCGGGAGATCAGCAATGACGATGAAGCAATGGGTTCGCCAAGGTGTGGCATTGACGTTGATGTGCGGCGCAGGGGTAGCGCTTGCGCAAGTGAAGATCGGCGTCGTGCTGTCGGCGACGGGGCCTGCCGCGTCGCTGGGTGTGCCCGAGAAGAACACGATCGCGTTGCTGCCGACTGAAATCGGCGGCAAGACGGTGCAATACATCGTCCTCGACGACGGCTCCGATACGGGCAAAGCCGTGCAGGACGTACACAAGCTCATCGACGAGGATCACGTCGACGCGATCATCGGCTCGACCGTCACGCCGAACTCGATTGCGATGCTCGATCCGGTCGCGGCCGGCAAGACGCCGATGATCTCGATGGCGGCGTCGGCCAAGATCGTCGAGCCGATGGATGCCAAGCGCAAATGGGCGTTCAAGACGCCGCAGAACGACAGCCTGATGGCCGACGCGATTGCCGAGTCCATGCAGAAGCACGGCGTGAAGACGGTCGGCTTCATCGGCTTTGCCGATGCGTATGGCGACAGCTGGCTCACCGAATTCACGCGTGCGGCTGGCGCGCATCAATTGAAGATCGTCGGCAGCGAGCGCTACGCGCGCACGGATGCGTCGGTGAAAGGGCAGGCGCTGAAGCTGCTCAGCGCGAACCCCGACGCTGTACTGATCGCGGGATCGGGCACGCCGGCCGCGTTGCCGGCCAAGGAGCTCAAGTCGCTCGGTTATAAAGGCAAGGTCTATCAAACGCACGGCGTGGCCAACAACGACTTCCTGCGCGTGTGCGGCAAGGATTGCGACGGCGAACTGCTGCCGGCCGGGCCGATTCTCGTCGCCGACCAATTGGCCGATTCGAATCCGGTGAAGAAGTCGGCGACCGAGTACAAGACGCGATACGAGGGCAAGTACGGCGCAGGCACGGTGTCGACGTTCGGCGGCCACGCATGGGACGCCGGGCTCATGCTGAAGACTGCGATTCCGGAGGCGCTGAAGAAGGGCCAGCCCGGTAGCGAGGCGTTTCGTGCCGCGTTGCGCGATCAGCTCGAGAACGTCAAGGATCTGGCGATCTCTCACGGCGTCATGAATATCACTGCCAGCAATCACAATGGCCTCGATAAGCGCGCCCGCGTGATGGTGCAGATCGTCGACGGCAAGTGGAAGCTCGTCGATAGCGAGTAACGGCGTCATACGCAGCGCTCGTTTGGGCGGGTGGCCAACGTTGGCCGTTCGGCCAATGCGAGCGCCGCGTTGCGTCTGTCGATGTCGATTTCGATTCTTTCGACTCCCGTTTTCCGTTTCGAAGCGTAGGACCACACCCAGTATGGATCTATCGATCGCGGCGATTCTCGCGCAAGACGGCATCACGACGGGCGCGATCTACGCGCTGCTTGCACTCGCACTCGTGCTCGTGTTCTCGGTGACGCGCGTCATCTTCATCCCGCAAGGGGAATTCGTTTCATACGGCGCGCTCACGCTCGCGGCCTTGCAGACGCAAAAGGTGCCGCCGACGTCGCTGCTGTTGATGGTGCTCGGAGCCGCATGCTTCGTTGTCGAGCTGATCGGGCTTGCGCGGCACGCCGAGCGTCGTCATCGACTGCCGCGCACGCTGGCCGTGCTGGCCGGCAAATATTTGCTGTTTCCAGTGGCCGTTTACGCGTTGGCCTTGCACTTATCAGTGCAATCGTTGCCCATGATCGTGCAGATCGCGCTGACGCTGTCCATCGTCGTGCCGATGGGGCCGTTCGTCTATCGGCTCGCTTATGAGCCCATCGCCGAGGCCACGACGCTGCTGCTGCTGATCGTCGCCGTCGCCGTGCACTTCGTGATGGTCGGGCTCGGACTCCTGATGTTCGGCGCCGAAGGTTCGCGCACGACGCCGTTTTCGGATGCGACGCTCACCCTTGGCAGCTTGTCGGTGTCAGGGCAGAGCCTATGGGTCGTCGTCACCGTCGTCGTGATGATCGCTGCGCTTTACCTGTATTTCGATCGTTCGATCTCGGGCAAGGCGTTGCGCGCGACATCGGTCAATCGTCTGGGTGCGCGGCTCGTCGGCATCGGCACCGCCCAGGCCGGTCGGCTCGCGTTCACGCTGGCGGCCGCGCTCGGTGCGCTGAGCGGCATTCTGGTCGCGCCGCTGACGACGATCTATTACGACTCCGGTTTCCTGATGGGGCTGAAGGGATTCGTCGGCGCGATCATCGGCGGTCTCGTCAGTTATCCACTTGCGGCAGCGGGCTCAGTGCTGGTCGGCCTGCTCGAGTCGTATTCGTCGTTCTGGGCCAGCTCGTACAAGGAAGTCATCGTTTTCACGCTGATCGTTCCGGTACTGCTGTGGCGCAGCCTCGCGAGCCCGCATGTCGAAGAAGAAGAGGAGTGAGACGATGATGCGCAAGCTTTGGCACCACAAGTTTTTCGGGCTCTTTCTCGTTGTCGTCTTCGCGTTGCCGGTGCTGCCGCATCCAGTTCACGTGCCCGAGTACTGGATTACGCTGCTCAACTATATCGGCCTGTACTCGATCGTCGCGGTCGGGCTCGTTTTGCTGACAGGTATCGGGGGGATGACGAGTTTCGGGCAGGCGGCTTTCGTCGGTGTCGGCGCCTATGCGACCGCGTATCTGACGACCCAGTACGCTGTTTCACCGTGGCTCGCGCTCGTGGCGGGCATTGTGCTGACCGTGTTCGTCGCGTTGGTGATCGGCGCGATCACGATGCGGCTGTCGGGGCATTTTTTGCCGCTTGGCACGATCGCCTGGGGGCTGTCGCTGTACTACCTGTTCGGCAATCTCGAAGCGCTCGGCAAATACGATGGCATCAACGGCATTCCTGCCCTTCGCGTGCTCGGCGTGTCGCTCGAATCTGGGCGCAGCATCTACTACCTGATCTGGCTCGTCGTGTTCGGCGCCGTCGTATCGATGCAGAATCTGCTGAACAGCCGGCCTGGCCGCGCAATCCGCTCGCTGCGAGGCGCCGGCCTGATGGCTGAGGCGATGGGCGTCAACACGACCTGGATGCGCGTCGTGATTTTCGTCTACTCAGCGGTGCTGGCGGCCATCTCGGGCTTTCTGTACGCGCATCTGCAGCGCGCCGTCAATCCGACGCCGTTCGGCCTCAATCACGGCATCGAATATCTGTTCATGGCCGTCGTAGGCGGGGTGTCGCATGTCTGGGGGGCGATCCTCGGGGCGGCCATTCTCACCGTCGTGCAGGATTATTTGCAAACGCTGTTGCCGATGCTGCTCGGCCAAAGCGGCAATTTCGAAATCATCGTGTTCGGTGTGCTGATGGTCCTGCTGTTGCAATACGCTCGGCAAGGCGTGTGGCCGTTCGTGGCGCGCTGGTTCCCGCGTGGCCCGCGTGCTCATGTCCCCGAGCACGCCGAGCCGCTCGCGCGCCGGGCCAAGCCAGCTGCAGGCGAGCTGTTGCTGGCTGTCGACCGTGCCCGCAAGGAGTTTGGCGGGCTCGTGGCCGTCAACGACGTCAGCTTCGAAGTGAAGGCGGGGCAAATCGTCGGGCTCATTGGGCCGAACGGCGCTGGCAAGTCGACGACGTTCAATCTCGTCACCGGCGTGTTGCAGGTGACGCGCGGGCAGATCCACTTCCATGGCGAGCGCATCGATGCGCTCAGTTCACGGGAAATCGTCAAGCGAGGCATAGGACGAACGTTCCAGCACGTGAAGTTGCTGCCGGGCATGACGGTACTCGAGAACGTAGCGTTGGGCGCTCATCTGCGTGGCTCAGCCGGTGTCTGGCGCAGCATCGCGCGTCTCAATGCAACGGAGGAAGGGCGCCTGATGGCGGAAGCGGCGCAGCAGATTCGGCGCGTCGGCCTCGAACAGCACATGTACGACGAAGCCGGCAGCCTCGCGTTGGGTCAGCAACGGATTCTCGAAATCGCGCGTGCGCTGTGCTGCGATCCGACGTTGCTGCTGCTCGACGAGCCGGCGGCAGGGCTGCGATATCAGGAGAAGCAGCGGTTAGCCGAACTGTTGCGCAAGCTGAAAGCGGAGGGCATGAGCGTACTGCTCGTCGAACACGATATGGACTTTGTGATGAATCTCGCCGATCAACTTGTCGTAATGGAGTTCGGTACGCGCATCGCACACGGATTGCCGCAGGACGTGCAGAACGATCCAGCGGTAGTGGAAGCCTACCTTGGCGGAGTGGAGTGACCATGGCGACGAGTGAATCGAAATCGACGATGAAGCCGATTCTTTCCGTCTCCGGGCTGTCGGTGCGCTACGGGAAAGTGGAGGCGTTGCACGATCTGTCGATCGAGGTAGGGCCTGGTCAGATCGTCAGCGTGATCGGGCCGAACGGCGCCGGGAAATCGACGCTGCTCAACGCGGTCATGGGGGCATTACCGACCACGGGGCATGCGAAGGGCAGTGTCCGGTATCGCGACGAGGAGGTGAGTTTGCTGCCCGTCGAAAGGCGGGTGGCGCTCGGTATGTGCCTGGTGCCCGAGAAGCGCGAACTGTTCGCGTCGATGAGCGTCGAGGATAACTTGTTGCTTGGCGCTTATCGACGCAAGCGGGCTGGCGAGCGCAATTACCTTGATCAGTTAGAGCCGGTGTTCGGCCTGTTTCCGCGGTTGAAGGAACGGCGCAAGCAAGCGGCAGGGACGTTGTCGGGTGGCGAACGGCAGATGTTGGCGTTGGGGCGGGCCTTGATGGGCAAACCGAATCTGCTCATGCTCGATGAGCCGAGCCTCGGATTGGCGCCGCTGATCGTCAAAGAGATCTTCCATATCATCAGTGCGTTGCGCGGTACTGGCGTCGCAACGTTGCTGATCGAGCAGAATGCGCGCGCCGCGTTGCAAGTGTCTGATTACGGATACGTGCTCGAAACTGGCGAACTCGCGATGCAGGGCCCAGCGGGCGAGCTCGCGAAGAATCCGCGCGTGATTGAAACCTACCTCGGATTGGCCAAGAAGAGCGCCTGAATCGGCTGATCGTATGGCGTTTGCTGCGGCGTGTTTCACGTGAAACATGCCGTTAGCTACTTAGGGGAGGGACCGGGAAGAGGCTTGCTCTGCATGGGGCCGGAGTAAGGCGCTAAAGCGCCAACTCCGGCCGACACGCTATAATTCCGCGCATACCCATTTCTCCGAAAGGCTCGCGCAACTTCTCCGCGCGGGGTCTGCAATGCTTTATCCCACAGAATTTGACGTTATCGTCGTCGGCGGTGGCCATGCCGGCACGGAGGCTGCTTTGGCGTCCGCGCGCATGGGCGCCAAGACGCTGCTGCTTACGCACAACATCGAGACGCTCGGCCAGATGAGCTGCAATCCGTCGATCGGCGGCATTGGCAAAGGACATCTGGTCAAGGAAGTCGACGCGCTAGGCGGCGCGATGGCCGCAGCCACCGATGAAGGCGGCATTCAGTTCCGTATCCTGAATTCGTCGAAGGGGCCAGCTGTGCGTGCCACGCGCGCGCAAGCCGACCGCTTGCTCTATAAGCAGGCGATTCGTCATCGTCTGGAGAATCAGCCGAATTTGTCGCTGTTCCAACAGGCGGTCGAGGATTTGATCGTCGAGGGCGACCGCGTGGTCGGTGCCGTCACGCAGGTAGGGGTGCGTTTTCGAGCGCGCGCTGTTGTGCTGACGGCAGGCACGTTCCTGGACGGAAAGATTCACGTCGGGCTCAACCACTATACGGGTGGTCGTGCAGGCGATCCCGCTGCGGTGTCGCTGTCTGCGCGTCTGAAAGAGCTCAAGCTGCCGCAAGGCCGGCTCAAGACGGGTACGCCGCCGCGCATCGACGGTCGCACGATCGACTTCTCGGTGCTCGAGGAGCAACCCGGCGATCTCGACCCGATTCCGGTGTTCTCGTTCCTCGGTCGCGCCGAACAGCATCCGCGTCAAATGCCGTGCTGGGTGACGCATACGAACGAGCGCACGCACGACATCATCCGTGGTGGCCTCGATCGCTCGCCGATGTACACGGGTCTCATCGAAGGAGTGGGGCCGCGCTACTGTCCGTCGATCGAGGACAAGATTCACCGCTTCGCCTCGAAGGCCTCGCATCAAATCTTCCTCGAACCGGAAGGGCTGACAACGAACGAGTTCTATCCGAACGGTATCTCGACCAGCCTGCCGTTCGACGTGCAACTCGAGCTCGTGCATTCGATGCGCGGTCTCGAGAATGCCCATATCCTGCGACCTGGTTACGCAATCGAATACGACTACTTCGATCCGCGTGGCCTGAAAGCGTCGCTGGAGACGAAGGCGATTCGCGGTTTGTTTTTCGCGGGCCAGATCAACGGGACGACCGGCTATGAAGAAGCGGCGGCCCAAGGGCTGCTCGCCGGTATCAATGCGGGCCGTTTTGTGCAGGAGAAAGAGGCTTGGTCGCCGCGCCGCGATCAGGCTTACCTCGGCGTGCTCGTCGACGATCTCGTCACCCGAGGTGTCTCCGAGCCATATCGTATGTTCACGAGCCGGGCCGAGTACCGACTGAGCCTGCGCGAAGACAACGCCGACATGCGTCTGACCGAGATCGGCCGCGAGCTCGGCGTCGTGGACGATGTTCGTTGGGATGCCTTCTGCCGCAAGCGCGACGCTGTTTCACGTGAAACAGAACGTCTGCGTACGACGTGGGTGAACCCCAAGACGTTGTCAGCCGAAGAGGCCACGATGCTGCTCGGCAAACCGATCGATCACGAATACAGTCTCGCGGACCTGCTGCGTCGCCCTGGTGTGACTTATGACGGCGTGTGCGGACTGCTCGAAGGGACCTGCGGCTCGGCAGAGGTGTTAGCTGACGATCCGGTGCTGCTTGATCAGATCAAGGAGCAGATCGAGATCGGCATCAAATATCAGGGCTATATCGACCGTCAGGCGGACGAGATTCAACGTAACGAGGCCAACGAAAATACGCGTTTGCCGACCGACCTGGATTACACGACGGTGCGTGGCTTGTCGTTCGAGGCCAGCCAGAAGCTCAATCAATTCCGCCCGGAAACGATCGGACAGGCGTCGCGCATTTCGGGCATCACGCCTGCGACGATCTCGTTGCTGATGGTCCATCTGAAGAAAGGCCTGGGGCGTCGCAAGACGAGCGCGGCTGATGAAAGCGGGGCGGATGCTGCTCCGGCGGCCCAATGACGGCGCCGCGTACGAACGGGGGCCGCACCGACGATAGGGCATCGCTGCGTGAGTTGCTGGACTCGGGCGCGGCCGAGCTTGGTGTGGCGTTGACCGAAGACCAGGTGGCGCGTCTGCTCGACTACGTGGCACTGTTGGCGAAGTGGAACACGGTCTACAACCTGACTGCGATTCGCGATCCGCGGCAGATGCTGATCCAGCACATTCTCGACTCGCTGTCGGTCGTGCCGCATCTTGCCGCGAGTGAAGCCAAATCGATTCTCGATGTCGGTTCCGGCGGCGGTTTGCCGGGCATCGTGCTCGCAATCGTGTTGCCCGACCGATCCGTCACGCTGAACGACATCGTTCAAAAGAAGACGGCGTTTCAGTCGCAAGTCAAAGCTCAACTGAAGCTCGATAACCTGTCGGTGGTGACGGGGCGGGTCGAAACGTTGCGGCCTGGTGTCGAAGTCCCCGGAAAATTCGATGCAATCGTGTCGCGAGCATTCGCAGAGCTCGCCGATTTCGTTACACTTGCGCGGCATTTGGTGAGCGAGCGAGGGGCGATCTGGGCGATGAAGGGCGTGCGCCCCGACGGTGAAATTGCACGGTTGCCTGGCGGATCGCAGGTCGCACAGGTCATTCGATTGACGGTGCCGGCACTCGACGCCGAGCGCCACCTCGTTGAAGTCGTCGTCGACGGCGACGCGTCAAGCGGCTCAAAGCAGTAACAAGGATCTACAGACGATGGCAAAAATCTTCTGCGTGGCGAACCAAAAAGGCGGCGTCGGCAAGACGACGACCACGGTCAACCTTGCCGCGAGTCTCGCATCGCAGGGGCAGCGTGTGCTGCTGATCGATCTCGATCCGCAAGGCAACGCGACGATGGGCAGCGGCATCAACAAGGCCGAATGTGAAAGCACCGTCTACGAGGTCCTCGTCGACGGTGTCTCGGTAGCCGATGCGCGTATCAAATCGGAGGCGGTCTCGTACGACGTGCTGCCTGCCAATCGCGAGCTGGCCGGCGCCGAGATCGAACTCGTCAGCATGGAAAATCGCGAGCGGCAATTGAAGCAGGCGTTGTCGCACGTCGCCGACGACTATGACTTCGTGCTGATCGATTGCCCGCCGGCGCTGTCGCTGCTGACGCTGAACGGTCTGTGCGCCGCACACGGCGTCGTGATTCCGATGCAGTGCGAATACTTCGCGCTCGAGGGGTTGTCGGACCTCGTCAACACGATCAAGCAGGTGCATGCGAACCTCAATCGCGATCTGAAGGTGATCGGCCTGCTGCGCGTGATGTTCGATCCGCGCATCACCTTGCAGCAGCAAGTTTCGGATCAGCTGAAGGAGCATTTCGGCGACAAGGTGTTCGATGCGGTGATTCCGCGCAACGTGCGGCTGGCCGAGGCGCCCAGTTATGGTTTGCCTGGCGTCGTTTTCGACCGTGCCTCGCGTGGTGCGCAGGCCTATGTGCAGTTCGGTGCAGAGATGATTGAACGAGTGCGGGCACTATGACGCGCGGCACGACGAAGAAAGCGGATCGAGGAATCACCATGAACGCTGTAGCGAAGAAAAAGGGCTTGGGGCGCGGCCTCGAGGCATTGCTGGGCGGCAGCGCGGACATCACGGCCGAGGTCAAAGCTGCCGATGGCGCGCCGCACGTGCTGCCGCTCGGCAAGCTGCAAGCGGGCAAGTACCAGCCGCGCACGCGCATGGACGAGGGCAGCTTGCAGGAGCTCGCCGCGAGCATTCGCGCGCAAGGTCTGATGCAGCCGATCCTCGTGCGGCCCGTTTCCGCGGAAAAGTACGAGATCATCGCCGGCGAGCGCCGTTTCCGTGCGGCGCATCTTGCGGGCCTCGCGGAAGTGCCGGTGCTCGTGAAGAATGTGCCGGACCAGGCCGCTGCGGCGATGGCGCTGATCGAGAACATTCAGCGCGAAGATCTGAACCCGCTCGAAGAGGCGCAAGGTATTCAGCGCCTGCTCGACGAATTCAATTTCACGCACGAGCAAGCGGCCGAATCGGTAGGGCGCTCGCGTAGCGCGGTGTCGAACCTGCTGCGCTTGCTGAACCTCGCATCGCCCGTGCAGACGATGCTGATGGCTGGCGATCTCGACATGGGGCATGCGCGCGCCTTGTTGGCTGTCGATGCGGCGACGCAGATCACGCTTGCAAATCAGGTCGTCAACAAGCGCATGTCGGTCCGCGAGACGGAGCGCCTCGTCACGTCGACGACGAAAGCCGAGCCGGCTGTGAAGGCGCGTGCCAATCACGATGGCGGCCGCGATACGCGCCGGCTCGAAGAGGAGCTGTCCGATCTGCTGGCCTCGAACGTGAAGATCAAGCTGGGTCGCCGTGGTCGCGGCCAGCTGCAGATTGAGTTCGGCGATCTCGACGCACTCGACGGTATCCTCGTGCGCTTGCGTGGCGATTCGGCCGCCTGAGCGCGAATCGCTGTACCGTCTTTTCGATGACACTCTGACGATGCATGCCGCCGACGACGCGCGACGCGCGCAGGCGAAGTCGCGTGTGCTGCTGTCGCTTGCAGCGAAGGAGCCCGTGCTGGCTATCCTGCTCGTGGCGCTGACGGTCCTGCAGGTGACGCATCCGCGCGCGTGGCTGTCGCTGCCCGCGCTCATCGACTGGCAGACCGTGATGACGCTCGCGGGCCTGTTGATGCTGACGAAGGCCGTCGAGCTGTCCGGCGTACTGATGTGGCTCGCGCATCGCGTCGTCCACCACGTGCATTCGGAGCGCTCGCTCGCCAGCTTGCTGATCGGTTTGGCTGCTGGCTTGTCGATGCTCGTCACCAACGATGTCGCGCTGTTCGTTGTCGTGCCGCTCGTGCTGTCGTTGCATCGGCTGACGCCGTTGCCCGTCAAACGCCTCACGATCTTTGCGGCGCTCGCCGTCAATGCCGGCTCGGTCCTGACGCCGCTCGGCAATCCCCAAAATCTGTTCATCTGGCAAACGAGCGGCGTTTCGTTCGGCCGATTCGTCGTGACGCTTGCGCCGCTTTGCGCCACGCTGATGGCGATGCTGTACGCGCTCACGCTCGTGTCGTTCAAGGCCAAGCCGCTGGACTTGTCGCGCGACGCGACGACACAACCGGTCGATCGGGCTTTCGCGAGTGTCAGCGCGCTCCTGTTCACCGCCTTCGTGCTGTTGGCCGACTCGCATCATGTCGGCATCGCTTTGACCGGCGTGACGCTCGGCTTCCTGCTGTGGCGACGCGATGCGGTATTGAAGATCGATTGGGGGCTGCTCGCGATCTTTGCGCTGATGTTCATCGTGCTGCGCAGCGTCGCCGCACTGCCGTGGATTCGCGAAACGATCGCCGGCATCGGGATCGACACGACGTTGCGCACGTATGCGGCAGCGGCGATATTGTCCCAGGGCATCAGCAACGTGCCCGCCGCCATCATGTTGGCCGAGTTTACGAAGGACTGGCGCTCGCTGGCATTCGGCGTGAGCGTCGGCGGCTTCGGCATCGCCATCGGTTCGCTCGCCAACCTCATTGCGGTCCGTCTCGCGAAAGAGCGCCACATGTGGCTTAGTTTCCACATCATCTCGATGCCGTTTTTCTGCGTCGCCGGCGCGCTCGGCGCCTGGCTGCTCATGCATCTTCGGTGATGTGTCGCCGGCGGGCCGCCCCTGCAAGCGGCATGTGGCGCTGTATGCGACCGCTGCCTTTCCGATTGCTTCTAGCGGGCTTCCAACGCCACTGCCGAACTTACGCATGCGCTCCTTTCAAGCGAGCTTTTCAGCGTGGCTAAAGTCTTGAATCACCTGCAACTATCGCTTACAATCGCCCGGATTTATTAGCTAGGCAGCCCCGTAAGTGTGACGAAAGCTGCGGGTGGGAAAAGGGCTTTTGCAGGATATTGCGATGGCGGATCGAGAGCCGAACGTAAGGCACGAGGCACGCGCTGCACGCAATGTTTCCGCTGCGTCAGCCGCTCACCTGCATCGCTCCGACGACGCATGGGATGCCGAGCCGCAAGATAAAGATATCGTTCCGCTCACGCGGGCTGAAGCAGAGAAGCTGTTCGGCCCGAAGGTGAGCCGTCCAGCGCGCGTCACGCCGTTCAAGGTCGTGATCGCGCAAATGGTTTTGTCCCTGGTTGCAACGCTGGTGTGGTGGCTTTTTTACAAGCCGCCGGGCGCCGCTGCGCTGTCGGCGTTCCTGGGGGGAGCGATTTGTTGGGTGCCGAGCGCGTTGTTCGCGGCACGTCTGAAAAAGGGAAGCGGGGCCGAAACGATCCTGAGCTGGATGATCGGCGAAGCGCTGAAGATGGGGGTGACGGTTGCGATGTTCGTCGCAATCGCCTACTGGTATCACGACGTACGGTGGCTGCCGCTGCTCGTGACCTACCTCATCGCACTGAAGACGTACTGGGTGGCGCTGGCTTGGCACTGACACGGTAAAGACCGGTTCAAGCCGGCACGAGCAAGTTCTCAACCGGTGTGCGAGTGAGCTCGCGCACGGGAGGCGGTTCGTGCCTGGCGCCGAAAAATTTTCGACAATTTGGGTGCATTAACGATATGGCAGCTAGCGAAGGCACGCGCATGGATCCGTCCGAGTACATTGCGCACCACTTGCAGAACTTCTCCACGGCGCATCAGACGTCGATTTTCGATATCCACGTCTGGAATCTCGATACGCTGTTCTGGTCGATCGTCTGCGGCCTCGTGACGATCCTCATCCTGCACCTTGCTGCGCGCAAGGCCACGCCGGGCGTGCCGGGACGCTTCCAGTGCGCGATCGAAATGCTCGTCGAAATGGTCGAGGATCAATCGAAATCGATGATCCACGGCAACCGCAAGTTCATCGCTCCGCTCGCGCTGACGGTCTTCGTCTGGGTCGCGCTGATGAACGCGCTCGACTTCATTCCGGTCGACCTGCCCGGCTACCTCATTAAGCACGCAGGCCTGGCCAACGTGATCTCGCACCACCGCCTCGTGCCGACGGCCGACCTGAACGGCACGCTCGGCATCGCGCTCGGCGTGTTCGTGCTGATGATCTATTACAACTTCAAGATCAAGGGCGCAGGCGGCTTCGTGCATGAGCTCCTGTCCGCTCCGTTCGGCGCACATCCGCTGCTGTGGATCCCGAACCTCGCACTGAACATCATCGAGTTCGTCGCCAAGACCGTTTCGCTCGGCATGCGGCTGTTCGGCAACATGTACGCCGGCGAGCTGCTGTTCCTGCTCATCGCACTGCTCGGCAGTATCTGGTCCTTCGGCGCGGACACGACGGTGCTCGGCTTCATCGGCCACGTGATCGCAGGTAGCGTGTGGGCGATCTTCCACATCCTGATCGTTTTGCTGCAAGCGTTCATCTTCATGATGCTGACGCTCGTGTACATCGGCCAGGCGCACGACGCGCACTAAGCGGGTCGTACGGTTGCGAATTCGTTTTCGTTTCTTTAAATCCAGTTCCAAAAAGTCTTTTACAAAGGAGTGATCATGCAAGCTTTCATCGCCAACATCCAAGGTCTGACCGCCATCGGTATCGGCATCATCATCGGCCTGGGTGCTATCGGCGCCTGTATCGGTATCGGCCTGATGGGCGGCAAGTACATCGAAGCCTGCGCCCGTCAACCGGAACTGATGAACCCGCTGCAAACCAAGATGTTCCTCTTGGCTGGTCTGATCGACGCGGCGTTCCTGATCGGCGTTGGTGTGGCAATGCTGTTTGCGTTTGCGAACCCGCTCCTGTCGAAGCTGGCAGGCTGAGGTTTCTCGGAAGTCTGCGCCGCAGCTTGTAAGTCGGCGCGAGGGACGAAACGGATGCTGAGGCGCTGATCGAACGCGAAGTCGATGAGCGCCTTACCGTTTCACTTTCCGAAATAGCAACGTTTAAGGAAACACCGTGAATCTCAACGCAACCCTGTTTGCGCAAATGGTCGTGTTCCTGATCCTCGCGTGGTTCACGATGAAGTTCGTGTGGCCGCCGCTGGTCAACGCTCTCGACGAACGCGCGAAGAAGATCGCCGACGGCCTCTCGGCCGCCGAGAAGGGCAAGTCGGAACTCGAAGCCGCGCACAAGCGTGTCGATCAGGAACTCGCTCAGGCGCGTAACGAAGGCCAGCAACGCATCGCCGACGCCGAAAAGCGTGCGCTCGTCGTCGCTGAAGAAATCAAGGCTAACGCTCAAGCCGAAGCCGCCCGCATCCTCGCGCAAGCCAAGGCCGACGCCGACCAGCAAGTCGTGAAGGCGCGCGAATCGCTGCGTGCTGAAGTGGCCACGCTTGCCGTGAAGGGCGCCGAACAGATCTTGAAGCGCGAAATCGATCAGGCAGCTCACGCCGAACTGCTCAATCAACTGAAAGCCGAGTTCTGATCATGGCCGAACTAGCAACCATCGCCCGTCCGTACGCAGAAGCGCTGTTCCGCGTGGCCGAAGGCGGTGACATCGCCGCTTGGTCCGCTCTCGTGCAGGAGCTGGGACAGGTTGCGCGTCTGCCCGAGGTGCTGTCGGTCGCCTCGAGCCCCAAAGTGGGCCGTGCACAGGTCGTCGACCTGCTGCTCGCCGCAGTCAAGTCGCCGCAAAAGGACTCGCCGCAGGCCAAGAATTTCGTGCAGATGCTCGCCGACAATCATCGGCTGGCTCTGCTGCCGGAAATCGCCGCGCAATTCGACGAATTGAAAAACGCTCGCGAGGGCGCCGCTGATGTGGTGATCGTCAGCGCATTCCCGCTCGAGGGCGCGCAGCTCAATGACCTCGTCGCAAGCCTCGAGCGCAAGTTCACGCGCAAGCTCAAGCCGACCGTTGAAGTCGACGCGTCGCTGATCGGCGGCGTGCGAGTGACGGTGGGCGACGAAGTGCTCGATACCTCGGTCCGCGCGCGGCTCGCCAGCATGCGCACGGCGCTGACTGCCTAAGCGACAAGCGCCAGGCTGGCACGCAACAGAATTGACTATCAGGAGCGAATAATGCAACTCAATCCCTCTGAGATCAGCGAGCTGATCAAGAGCCGGATCCAGGGCCTCGAAGCGAGCACGGACGTTCGCAACCAAGGTACCGTGATCTCCGTGACCGACGGCATCGTGCGCATTCACGGCCTGTCGGACGTGATGCAGGGCGAAATGCTCGAATTCCCGGGCAACACGTTCGGTCTCGCGCTGAACCTCGAGCGCGACTCGGTCGGCGCCGTGATTCTCGGTGAATACGAACACATCTCGGAAGGCGACATCGTCAAGACGACGGGCCGCATTCTCGAAGTGCCGGTTGGCCCCGAACTGATCGGCCGTGTGGTCGACGCGCTCGGCAACCCGATCGACGGCAAGGGCCCGATCAACGCGAAGCTGACCGATGCGGTCGAGAAGATCGCTCCGGGCGTGATCTGGCGTAAGTCGGTGTCGCAGCCGGTGCAAACGGGTCTGAAGTCGATCGACTCGATGGTGCCGATCGGCCGTGGCCAGCGTGAGCTGATCATCGGCGACCGTCAGTGCGGCAAGACCGCGGTGGCGATCGACACGATCATCAACCAGAAGGGCAAGGACCTCATCTGTATCTACGTCGCGATCGGCCAGAAGGCTTCGTCGATTATGAACGTGGTGCGCAAGCTCGAAGAAACGGGCGCGATGGAATACACGATCGTCGTGGCCGCTTCGGCTTCGGAATCGGCTGCGATGCAATACCTCGCGCCGTACGCCGGCTGCACGATGGGCGAATACTTCCGCGACCGCGGCCAAGACGCGCTGATCATTTATGACGATTTGACCAAGCAAGCTTGGGCATACCGTCAGATCTCGCTGCTGCTGCGCCGCCCGCCGGGCCGCGAAGCTTACCCCGGCGACGTGTTCTACCTGCACTCGCGTCTGCTCGAGCGTGCGGCTCGCGTCTCGGAAGAGTACGTCGAGAAGTTCACGAACGGCGAAGTGAAGGGCAAGAGCGGCTCGCTGACGGCACTGCCCGTCATCGAAACGCAAGCCGGCGACGTGACGGCGTTCGTTCCGACGAACGTGATCTCGATTACCGACGGCCAGATCTTCCTGGAAACCGACCTCTTCAACGCGGGTATCCGTCCGGCTATTAACGCTGGCGTGTCGGTGTCGCGCGTCGGTGGTGCGGCTCAGACGAAGGTCGTGAAGAAGCTGTCGGGCGGTATCCGTACCGACCTCGCACAGTACCGTGAGCTCGCAGCGTTCGCGCAATTCGCGTCGGACCTCGACGAAGCGACCCGCAAGCAGCTCGAGCGCGGCCGCCGCGTGACGGAACTGCTGAAGCAGCCGCAATATCAGCCGCTGCAAGTGTGGGAGCTGGCTGTTTCGCTGTTCGCGGCGAACAACGGCTACCTCGACGACCTCGACGTCAAGGACGTGCTGGCCTTCGAAAAGGGCATGCGCGAATACCTGAAGTCGAAGCATGCTGAGCTCGTCAAGCGCATCGAAGACTCGAAGGACTTGTCGAAGGACGACGAGGGCGCGCTCCACGCCGCTCTGAAGGACTTCAAGAAGTCGGGCGCTTATTGATCCCAAGGAAACGCCGGGCCGCCCCAAGTTTTCTTTACCCCCTCGGGGGGCCTGACGCGTCAGCGGCAGGTTTGGGGGCGACTCAGGCATAACAGACCTTGAAGCGCGCGCCTTGGCTCGGTAGGCAAGGCGCGCGGCTTCGATCAAGGAGCAAGCAATGGCTGGAATGAAGGAAATTCGCGGCAAGATCAAGAGCGTGCAAAACACGCGCAAGATCACGAAAGCGATGGAGATGGTCGCCGCGTCGAAGATGCGCCGCGCCCAGGAGCGCATGCGCGCTGCTCGTCCGTACGCCGACAAGGTCCGCGATATCGCTGCGCACATGAGCCGCGCGAACCCCGAGTACCGTCACCCGTTCATGGTGGCGAACGAGGGCGCGAAGACGGCCGGCATGATTCTCGTCACGACCGACAAGGGTCTGTGCGGCGGCTTGAACACGAACGTGCTGCGCGCATCGGTGGGCAAGTTCAAGGAGCTCGAGCAGAAGGGGCAGACGGTCGAAGCCACCGCAATCGGTAGCAAGGGCCTCGGCTTCCTGAACCGCTTCGGCGCGAAGGTCGTCTCGCAGGTCGTGCAGCTTGGCGACACGCCGCACCTCGAAAAGCTGATCGGCGCCGTGAAGGTGCAGCTGGATCTCTATTCGGAAGGCAAGCTCTCGGCTGTCTATCTGGGCTACACGCGCTTCGTCAACACGATGAAGCAGGAGCCCGTGATCGAGCAGCTGCTGCCGCTGTCGGCCGAGCACTTCGAAGGCGACCAGACGACGCCGAACTCCGCGTGGGACTACATCTATGAGCCCGACGCGCAGACGGTTGTCGACGATCTGCTCGTGCGCTACGTCGAAGCGCTCGTGTATCAGGCCGTTGCCGAAAACATGGCGTCCGAGCAATCGGCACGCATGGTGGCGATGAAGGCCGCGTCCGATAACGCGAAGACGGTCATCAGCGAGCTGCAGCTGTCGTACAACAAGAGCCGCCAGGCCGCGATTACGAAAGAACTGTCGGAAATCGTCGGTGGCGCCGCTGCGGTCTGACGACCGTCGTACGAAGACGCCTCGAAACTGCGCCTGTGCGCGAGTGAAGAATTGAGTATTTAAAGGAAATGCGATGAGTACTACTGCTTTGGTAGAAGGCAAGATCGTACAGTGCATCGGCGCGGTGATCGACGTGGAATTCCCGCGTGAGCACATGCCGAAGGTCTACGACGCTCTCGTGCTCGAAGGCACGGAACTGACGCTCGAAGTCCAGCAGCAGCTGGGCGACGGCCTCGTGCGGACCATCTGTCTGGGTGCATCGGACGGCTTGCGCCGCGGTGTCACCGTCAAGAACACGAGCAAGCCGATCAGCGTCCCCGTCGGCAAGCCGACGCTCGGCCGCATCATGGACGTGCTCGGCCGTCCGATCGACGAAGCGGGCCCGATCGAAAGCGCGAACGTGCGCTCGATTCACCAGAAGGCTCCGGCGTTCGACGAACTGTCGCCGTCGACCGAACTGCTCGAAACGGGTATCAAGGTTATCGACCTGATCTGTCCGTTCGCGAAGGGCGGTAAGGTTGGCCTGTTCGGCGGTGCTGGCGTGGGCAAGACCGTCAACATGATGGAGCTCATCAACAACATCGCGAAGGAGCACGGCGGTTACTCCGTGTTCGCGGGCGTGGGCGAGCGTACCCGTGAAGGGAACGACTTCTATCACGAAATGAAGGACTCGAACGTGCTCGACAAGGTCGCGCTCGTGTACGGTCAGATGAACGAGCCGCCGGGCAACCGTCTGCGCGTTGCGCTGACCGGCCTGACGATGGCCGAGCACTTCCGTGACGAAGGCCTCGACGTGCTGTTCTTCGTCGACAACATCTACCGTTTCACGCTGGCCGGTACCGAAGTGTCGGCACTGCTCGGCCGTATGCCGTCGGCAGTGGGCTACCAGCCGACGCTGGCTGAAGAAATGGGCAAGCTGCAAGAGCGCATCACGTCGACCAAGAAGGGCTCGATTACGTCGGTTCAGGCCGTGTACGTCCCTGCGGATGACTTGACCGACCCGTCGCCGGCTACGACGTTCGGCCACTTGGACGCAACAGTCGTGCTGTCGCGTGACATCGCCTCGCTGGGTATCTACCCGGCAGTCGACCCGCTCGACTCGACGTCGCGCCAGATCGACCCGAACGTGATCGGCGAAGAGCACTACTCGATCACGCGTCGCGTTCAGCAGACGCTGCAGCGCTACAAGGAACTGCGCGACATCATCGCGATTCTGGGCATGGACGAACTGTCGCCGGAAGACAAGCTGTCGGTCGCACGTGCGCGTAAGATCCAGCGTTTCCTGTCGCAGCCGTTCCACGTCGCAGAAGTGTTCACGGGCTCGCCGGGCAAGTACGTGCCGCTGAAGGAAACGATCCGTGGCTTCAAGATGATCGTCGACGGCGAGTGCGACCACCTGCCGGAACAGGCGTTCTACATGGTCGGCACGATCGACGAAGCCTTCGAAAAGGCCAAGAAGATCCAATAAGGTCGGGTGTAACGCAGCGGGCGTCCGTACGCCCGCGAATACTATCGTTCTGGTAGCAATTCGCGGACGGACGGCGCCCACGTAATACGCTCAACCAGCCGTACATGGGACCGGAGTCGATATGGCAACCATCAAAGTAGACGTCGTCAGCGCGGAAGAGCAGATCTTCTCGGGCCAGGCGAAATTCGTCGCGCTGCCGGGCGAGGCGGGCGAGCTCGGCATTCTGCCGGGCCACACGCCGCTCATCACGCGCATTCGTCCCGGTGCTGTGCGCATCGAGGCCGAGAACGGCGAGGAAGAGTTCGTGTTCGTCGCGGGCGGCATCCTCGAAGTTCAGCCGGGTGCGGTGACGGTGCTGGCCGATACGGCGATCCGCGGCAAGGACCTCGACGAAGCGAAGGCCGCTCAGGCTCGTCAGCGCGCTGAAGAGGCGCTGCAAAACTCGGGTTCGAACCTCGAATACGCGACGGCGCAAGCCGAACTCGCCTACGCGACGGCTCAGCTCGCTGCGATTCAGCGTCTGCGCAAGCTGCGCGGGCAGCACTGAAGTTCGCGCACTTGCGTGCGCCGATGCCGCTTGGCGAATACCGCTAAGCGGCATTTTTCTTATCTATCTCCCTCCCTGGTTCGCTTCCGTATGCTGCGCCGATGGCGCGGGCAGGCCATGCGCTGCGGGTAACACTTGATGTAGGCTGTCGTGCGCTGGTGGCAGAATCAATCGCAAAAAAGATTCGAGGCATGGAGGCACAGCGATGGCAACGCAGATTCCCGAGACGGGCGCCCTGATTGCGCCTAAAGACGGTCTTTCGTACGTCCGCGGTGCGACCGACATCCCGCTCAGCGAAGCGACGATCGGTCAGTTCCTGCTCGATACGGTGGCCCGTTTTCCTGACCGCCCAGCCGTGGTGTTCAAGGAGCAGGGCATTAGCTGGAGTTGGCGCGAGTTCGCCTTGGAAGTCGACGTGCTGGCCGCGGGCCTGCTCGCGATCGGCATCAAGCCTGGCGACCGCGTCGGCATCTGGTCGCCCAATCGCGTCGAGTGGCTGATGACGCAATTTGCGACCGCGCGCATCGGCGCGGTGCTCGTCAACGTCAATCCGGCCTACCGGCTCGCCGAGCTCGAATATGCACTGAACAAATCGGGTTGCACCGCGCTCGTTACAGCGGAGCACTTCAAGACGTCGATGTACGTCCAGATGCTGCAAACGCTCGCGCCGGAGCTTGCCCAGTGCGCGCCCGGGGAGTTGCGAGCCGAGCGGCTGCCGCACCTGCGTACGATCGTGCGCATGTGCGATACGCCCACCGAGGGCATGCTGACGTTTTCCGATCTGATCGAGATGGGGCGGACGTCGCTCGACGCGGCGGCCCTCGACGCAATCGGCGCGACGCTGTCGGCCAACGACCCGATCAACATCCAGTTCACGAGCGGCACGACCGGCAACCCGAAGGGCGCCACGCTCACGCATCGCAACGTCGTCAACAATGCGCGGTACATCGCGATGGCGATGCGGCTCACCGAAGCCGATGCACTCTGCATCCCGGTGCCGCTGTATCACTGCTTCGGCATGGTGCTGGCAGTGCTCGCCTGCGTGTCGGTGGGCGGGAAGATGGTGTTTCCGGGAGAGGCATTCGACCCCGGCGTGACGCTCGCGGCCGTGGCCGAGGAGCGCTGTACTGCGCTGCACGGCGTGCCGACGATGTTCATCGCCGAGCTCGATCATCCCGACTTCGCCTCGCACGACCTCGGCTCGCTGCGTACGGGCATCATGGCGGGCTCGCCGTGTCCGATCGAGACGATGAAGCGCGTGGTTGCGCGTATGCATCTGGGCGAGATCACGATCGCGTACGGCATGACCGAGACCAGCCCCGTGTCGTTCCAGAGCTCGACGAATGACCCGCTCGACAAGCGCACGTCGACGGTCGGCCGCATCCAGCCGCACCTCGAGGCGAAGATCGTCGATGAGACCGGACAGACGGTATCGGTCGGCCAGACCGGCGAGCTATGGACCAAGGGTTACTCGGTCATGCGCGGATACTGGGACGATGAGGCGCGTACGCGCGAGGCCATCGTCGACGGATGGATGCGCACGGGCGACCTCGCGACGATCGATGAAGAAGGCTACTGCAACATCGTTGGCCGTCTGAAGGATATGCTGATTCGCGGCGGCGAGAATATCTACCCGCGCGAGCTCGAGGAGTTTTTATTTCGGCATCCGAAGATTCAGAGCGTGCAGGTGTTCGGCGTACCCGATGCGAAATACGGGGAGGAGGTCTGCGCGTGGATCGTGCTGCGCCCTGGCGAGCAAATGACCGAAGACGAGGTGAAGGCGTTCTGCCGTAGTCAGATCGCGCACTACAAGGTGCCGCGCTATGTGCGCTTCGTCGACGAAATGCCGATGACCGTGACAGGGAAAGTGCAGAAGTTCGTCATGCGAGAACGCATGATCGAAGAGCTGAAGATTGCTGAGCCGAAGACGCCGTGAGCGGTGACGGGCAGGCAAAAAAAAAGCGGGCCAGCGGCCCGCTAAAAACCACACGCTACGGGGTTAGCGCGAGGAGACCAATGAAGGAACCGACCAACGTAGTACTCCCGTTGGCAACGGCTCCAACAAAGATGCCCCCGAAGGGATTCGGCAAAGCCGACCGGCTCTCGATGCTTCGTGTCCGCTCACACTTGGCACGTCGAACCACATCCGTGTTGAAACCGTTGAAAGGCATTGTGGGCGAATTGGAGTAGGGACGCGGTAACAAAGTGTTTCAGGTTGTAACGCCCGCCAGATAAGGCTTTGCGGGATTTTTTTCCAGTCTTTACCGATAGTTTCGAGTCAATGTTTCCGACTTCACAAGGCCTTGCATCGGACGCACATAATGCGCATATCAAATGATCGCGAAATGCGCTTTCGAATACCTCCTCGCGCTCGCCGCACTTAAGATAGCGCGCTGAACACATTCACTCTTCGTATTTCTACCGCCGCACCATGCGCGCCGACGCACTTTTTCCGCCTTCTCAGTTCGACACCATGAACGAGCCCGCCGTTTTGGAGCGCATTCTCAAGCGTGACCGCGTGATCGCCGTCGTGGGTTTGTCCAGTCGGCCGCACCGTCCGAGTCACTCGGTATCGGCCTATATGCAATCGCACGGCTACCGGATCGTGCCGATCAACCCCGCGTATGCGAACGACACCGCCGGCGTGCTCGGCGAGCGTTGCTACGCGACGCTGCTCGATGCCGCGCACGTGCTGGCCGAGGAAGGCGTGGCCATCGACATGGTCAATGTATTTCGGCGTCCCGAAGAAGTTCTGCCGGTGGCCGAGGAGGCCATTCGCATCGGCGCCAAATCGCTGTGGCTGCAACTTGGCGTTCACAACGAGGAAGCCGCGGCGCGCGCGGAAGCCGCAGGGCTGGATGTCGCCATGGATGTGTGCGTGAAGATCGAGCACGCGAGGCTGCTCGGCGCGACGCACCGCGCCAATGCGCCGGCACCGCGCATGCCCGAATGAAGCGCACCGCCAGGCTCACTTGAGCCATTTGTCCGAGATCGTCTGGAACTCGCCTGTCGCGCGCGAAAGATGGAGCCATTGGTCGACGTACTGCTGAAACGCCAGATCGTCGCGCGGCACCATGTAGGCCTTCTCGCCATATTGGAACGGCTTGTCGGGATGCACCGAGCACAGGCCAGGGTTCAGCTTTTGCTGTAGCAGCGTCTCCGACGCGTCGGTGACCATCACGTCGGCCTTGCCGGTGAGGATTTGTTTGAAGATCGTTACGTTGTCCGGATAAACGGTCAGGTTCGCGTGCGGGAAATACTGCTTCGCGAAGCGCTCGTTGGTGCCGCCGGGATTGACGATCGCGCGCGTCGACGGCCGATCGATCTGCTCGATGCTCTGGAATTTGTCGACGTCGGCGCAGCGCGTGATCGGGGTCTTGCCATCGATCATGTACGGCGCGGTGAAGAACACGCGCTTCTGGCGCTCGAGCGTCGTTGAGATGCCGCCCACCGCGATGTCGCACTTGGCGACGAAATCGTTCGTGAGCGTCGGCCACGTCGTTTTCACGTACGCCGTCTTCACGCCGAGCGATTTCGCGAGCGATTCGGCCATGTCGATGTCGATGCCCTCGAAGCGTCCGTCTTCGCGGTAGAACGAATAGGGCTTGTAGTCGCCTGTCGTGCAGACGCGCAGCGTGCCGCGCGCGAGGACGGCATCGAGATGCGAGGCAGGGGCGGCGGAGGGCGCATCGCCGGTTTGCGCGCAGGCCGTGCCGGCGCAGACGAGGCCAGCGAGCCATAGGGACGTGATCGTGCTTCTCATCGGAATTCCCTCGTTGTCGAGCAAGTCGGACCGACGATGATAGCCGTACCAAAATGCCGCAGGTCTAGCAAAAGCGACGCGCCCGGCGTCCGGTAGAATGGCCGATTCCTGCATCTTGCCGCTCCCTTGCAATCGAACGTGGCCTCGACCCTTCTGAACGACACCTTCCTGCGCGCTTTGTTGCGCGAACCGACCGACTACACGCCGATCTGGCTCATGCGCCAGGCGGGCCGCTATCTGCCCGAGTACAACGCCACGCGCGCGCGCGCCGGCAGTTTTCTCGGCCTCGCGAAAAATCCGGACTACGCGACCGAGGTCACGCTGCAGCCGCTCGAGCGCTATCCGCTCGACGCGGCGATCCTGTTTTCTGACATTCTGACCGTTCCCGATGCGATGGGTCTCGGTCTGTCATTTGCTGTCGGTGAGGGGCCGCGCTTCGCGCATCCCGTGCGCAGCGAGGCCGACGTCGCGCGGCTGGCGGTACCCGACATCGACGCGACGCTCGGTTACGTCACTGACGCCGTGCGCGAGATTCGCCGAGCGCTGACCGACGGCCAAGGCCGTCAGCGCGTGCCGCTGATCGGCTTTTCGGGCAGCCCGTGGACGCTCGCGTGCTACATGGTCGAGGGCAGTGGCTCGGACGATTTCCGCACCGTGAAGTCGATGATGTACGCACGGCCCGATCTGATGCACCGGATTCTCGACATCAATGCGCAAGCCGTTGCCGCTTATCTGAACGCCCAGATCGAGGCGGGCGCCCAAGCCGTGATGATTTTCGACACGTGGGGTGGCGCGCTGGCCGACGGCATGTTCCAGCAGTTCTCGCTGCATTACACCGAAGCGGTCGTGCAACGCCTGAAGCGTGAGCACGACGGTGCGCGCGTGCCCGTCATCACGTTCACGAAGGGCGGGGGGCTGTGGCTCGAACGTATCGCGCAATCGGGCGTCGATGCGGTCGGCGTCGATTGGACCGTCAATCTGGGCCAGGCGCGCGAGCGCGTGGGCGGGCGCGTCGCCTTGCAGGGCAATCTCGACCCCTCGGTGCTGTTCGCCCCGGGCGCGACGATTCGCGAACAAGCACGCGCCGTACTGGAGAGCTTCGGCAATCACCCGGGCCACGTCTTCAATCTGGGGCACGGCATTTCGCAGTTCACGCCGCCCGAGCACGTGGCCGAGCTCGTCGACGAAGTGCATCGCCACAGCCGCGCGATGCGGGCGGCAGGCGGCGTTGCGCAATGACAAGCGCCGTTTTGCTGCCAGGGCATGGCGTGGCAGCTCGCGCTAAGGGGTAACCCTCGACGGAGGGCCGTGCGTCGGCCCTCCCGACGTTGTCAAGACTTGACTTATACACATTCCTTACAGTGCGGCGAGGTAGAACGTCGAGAGGTTGACGTTGTCCCATAAACGATGTAGCGGATCGCGTCAGGCCTTGCTTGACAAGGGTTTGCGGGCGGCGGCGCTTATGTGCGTTTGCCCACGGAAGGCCGATGCGACGGCCTTTTCTTGCATTTGCGGGCGCACTTCTCAACAAAGTTATCCACAGGCGACGCGTTTCGCGCCGCAATAGCAGACGAATCCAAAACTTAGCGGCGAATGTGATGTTTCACTTTAAGTTCGGCAGCGCACAGCGCTCTTCGATGAAAGCCGCAAACGCTGCCTCGGGCAACGCATGAGCGGGGTGTTCGTGCGCGTGGCGCTCGATCACCCCGTGCCTACGCTGTTCGATTACCGGTGCGATGCGGCGCTGGCGCCGGTGCCGGGCATGCTCGCCTGCGTACCGTTCGGCAAGCGCCGAGCGGTCGGCGTGATCTGCGAAGTGACTACTCACAGCGATGTGCCGAACGAGCGGCTGCGCGGGGTCGAGGCGCTATGTGCCGCATGCGAACCGCTCTCGGAAGAATGGCTCGCGCTAGTAAAATTCGCGGGTGACTACTATCAGCGCTCGCTGGGCGAGGTGGCATTGCCGGCACTGCCGCAGGCGCTGCGCGATCCGGAGCGCTGGCCCCGTCTTTTTGCGCCACAGGAGCGTTACCGTCTGACGGCCACTGGCCGGACGGCGTTGCCCGAGGCGCTGCCGGCCCGGGCCAGCGCGCTGCGGCGGCTGGCTGCAGCACTCGCGGCCAGCGATGCGCCGCCGGGCGCCGACGACCCGGCAGGTGCGGACGGCTCGTGCGGTCTCGACGCCGCTGATGCGCGCGCGCTGCATCCGAAGGCGAGCGCGACGCTTGCTGCCTGGCAGGACGCTGGCTGGGTCGTGCTCGAACGCGTCGCGGTCGGTGCGGCGTCTCCTGCGCCGGGGCCGGTGCCGCTCACACCGGGCATCGCCGCCGAAGCGAGCGCCGCACCCGAACGCCCCACGCTGACCGCCGAGCAAGCCCAGGCCGTCGAGGCCATTGCTGCGGCGCGCGATTTTGTCCCGTTCCTGCTGCACGGCGTGACCGGCAGCGGCAAGACCGAGGTCTATCTACACGCGCTCGATGCGCTGTTCACGGCGCGGCCCGACGCGCAAGCGCTCGTGCTGGTTCCCGAGATCAACCTGACGCCGCAGTTCGAGGCGGTGTTTCGTGCACGGTTCGCCGCGCTCGGCGGCGACACGCCGATCGTCACGCTGCACAGCGGCATGGCCGACGGCGAACGCGCGCGTGCTTGGCTCGCCGCCCATACCGGTCGCGCACGCATCGTGCTGGGCACCCGGCTCGCGGTGCTTGCCTCATTGCCGCGGCTGGCGCTCGTCATCGTCGATGAGGAGCACGACCCGGCCTACAAACAACAGGAAGGGTTGCGCTATTCGGCACGCGACCTGGCCATCTGGCGCGGTAAGCAGCTCGGCATTCCGGTGGTGCTGGGCTCGGCCACGCCGTCGCTCGAAAGCTGGTGGCAAGCCGAGCAAGGGCGCTATCGCCGGCTCACGCTCGCGCGGCGGGCGGTGGCCGACGCAGCGCTGCCGACGGTGCGGCTCGTCGATCTCGAGGACGAGCGGCGGCGCGGCAGAAGCAGCGTCGACGGCATCTCGGGGCCGCTCGCCAGTGCGCTGAAAGCGCGGCTGGAGCGCGGCGAGCAAAGCCTCGTATTCTTGAACCGGCGCGGTTATGCGCCGGTGCTTTCGTGTGACTCATGCGGCTGGCTCGCCGGCTGCCCGCGCTGCACCGCGTACGTCGTGCTGCACAAGCCGGAGCGCGCGCTGCGCTGTCACCACTGCGGCTGGGAAGCGCGTATTCCGCGTTCGTGTCCCGATTGCGGCAACGTCGACATTGCGCCGCTCGGGCGCGGCACACAGCGCGTCGAGGAGACGCTTGCCGAGCTCGTGCCCGGCGCACGCGTATTGCGCATCGATGCCGACAGCACGCGCCGCAAGGGCAGCGCCGAGGCGCTGTTTTCCGACGTGCACGCGGGCGAGGTGGACATCCTCGTCGGCACGCAGATGATTGCGAAGGGGCACGATTTTCAGCGCGTCTCGCTCGTCGGCGTGCTCAATGCCGATACGGCGCTGTTTTCGCACGATTTTCGAGCGGGTGAACGGTTGTTTGCGCAGCTCATGCAAGTGAGCGGCCGCGCCGGACGGGCCGGGCTGCCCGGCGAAGTGCTCGTGCAGACGCGTTATCCGCGCCATGCGCTTTATCAGGCGCTTGCGCGTCACGACTATGTGGGTTTTGCCGAGGCGACGCTCGCCGAACGTCGCGATGCGCATCTGCCGCCGTTCGTTTATCAGGCACTGTTGCGCGCGGAGGCGCGCACGCTCGAGGGGGCGCTCGGCTTCCTCGCACAAGGTGCTGCCGCGCTCGCAGGGATCGAGGCGGCTGCGCGTGTCACGGTCTACGACGCCGTACCGATGACGATCGTCAAGGTAGCGAACGTGCACCGTGCGCAACTACTCGTCGAGAGTGCGTCGCGGGCTGCGTTGTTGGCGACGCTGCGTGCCTGGCAGCCCTCGCTGCGTGCGCTCAAAGGCGCATTGCGGTGGAGTCTCGAAGTCGATCCGCTCGATATTTGAAACGCTCTGCCAGCAGATTCTCGTCAATAAAATGTGCTCCGCGTTCGTGCGGAGTCGCCAGGGGGCGAGCGGCGCCTGGCGGAATGCCGCTCGCAAAAGACGGGGGCCTGTTATGAACGTCTGCGCGTCTTCAGGTATTCACACTGCAGCCATCCAATACCGCAGCCGGCTGCGTGCCGAACGGGCGCGCGTCCGCACGCGGTTCGAATAGCTCGGGGCGGGCGCCGTCAACGGCCGCGTGGCGGCTGCCGCTCTCGGGCGGCGGCGTTGGGCGGTGCGGGTGAAACGTGCCGACGACCGCGATTCGTGTGAGCAAAGCATGATGGGCCTCGCTGGTGTTCGTTGCGGGGTGGGGCAAGCCTCGGATCGGAAGGTAGCGGCTTGGCCCGCACTTGCCGGCGGTGTGTGCAAGCGGTTCGCCCTATGCGAGCGATCCGTCTCGCCGCCGGTCGTTCTGTCGGTCAGGCGTGCTCGGCTGCGCCGGCGTCCTTGGCACGTCCTTCGGCTTCGGCGGCCAGGCGCGCATTACGCGCACGCGCCATCGAGACCGCTCGGCTATGCGCAGGTGACGCGCCGCGCACGAAAAACGTGAGGCAGAGCACGGTCATCGTCCAGATGCCGCCGATTACGATCCACTTTTCCATTTCGCCTCTCCTGATGGGCTGCGTTCCGTGCGCTGGAGCGCTTTCCTGTGTTTACGGCAAACGTTGGCGCACCAACAGGGGAGAGAGAACGATTTCGTGTCAGGGAAAATACCGAGCGCAACCGTGGTGCACCGGCACACCTCGATCGACTGGAAACCCTTGCCGCACAAGGCTTTCATTGGGGTGCAACCAATCTTCAAATTTGGTTGCACCTTTTTATTGGGAGGCGTACGATTCGCCCAATTTCAGTCATTGGCCGGCCTTGAGCCGGCGGTCGAAGGGATCATGGCCAGTACCACGCTTGGCGTCAAAGTTGACGACCTCCTCCGCTCGCGCCTCAAAGAGGCCGCTGCGCGCCTCGAGCGCACTCCTCATTGGCTCATCAAGCAGGCGATCTTCGCGTACCTCGAGAAAATCGAGCACGGCCAGGTGCCGCCCGAGTTGTCGGGCGCCGCGGGCGTGGCCGATTTCTCCGACCCGCACGCCGGCGATCACGATGAAGACGGCGCGCCGCATCCGTTCCTCGATTTCGCGCAGAACGTGCAGCCGCAATCGGTGCTGCGCGCGGCCATTACGGCTGCGTACCGTCGCCCCGAGACGGAATGCGTGCCGTTCCTGATCGGCGAGGCGCGTCTGCCCGAGTCCCTCGCGGGCGATGTGCGCAAGATGGCGACCAAGCTCGTCGAGACACTGCGGGCCAAGAGCACGGGCGGCGGCGTCGAAGGGCTCATCCACGAGTTCTCGCTGTCGAGCCAGGAAGGCGTCGCGCTGATGTGTCTGGCCGAGGCGCTGCTGCGCATCCCCGACCGCGCGACACGCGATGCGCTGATTCGCGACAAGATCAGCAAGGGCGACTGGAGGTCGCACGTCGGCCATGCGCCCTCGCTGTTCGTGAACGCGGCGACCTGGGGCCTCATGATCACGGGCAAGCTCGTGACGACCAACAGCGAAGCGGGCCTGTCGTCGGCGCTGACACGTCTGATCGGCAAGGGCGGCGAGCCGTTGATCCGCAAGGGCGTCGATATGGCGATGCGCCTGATGGGCGAGCAGTTCGTGACCGGCGAGACGATCTCCGAAGCGCTCGCGAACAGCCGCAAATACGAAGCGCGGGGCTTCCGCTACTCGTACGACATGCTCGGCGAGGCGGCGACGACCGAAGAGGATGCGCAACGCTACTACGCCTCCTACGAGCAGGCGATTCATGCGATCGGCAAGGCCGCGGGGGGCCGCGGCATCTACGAAGGCCCTGGCATTTCGATCAAGCTCTCGGCGCTGCATCCGCGTTACTCGCGGGCGCAGCAAGAGCGCACGATGAGCGAGCTGCTGCCGCGCGTGCGTTCGCTCGCGATCCTCGCACGCCGCTATGACATCGGCCTCAATATCGACGCAGAGGAAGCGGACCGTCTCGAACTGTCGCTCGACCTGTTGGAGGCGCTGTGCTTCGATCCCGAGCTTGCGGGCTGGAACGGTATCGGCTTCGTCATCCAGGCGTATCAGAAGCGCTGCCCGTTCGTGATCGACTATGTGATCGACTTGGCGCGCCGCAGCCGCCATCGCGTGATGGTGCGTCTCGTGAAGGGCGCTTACTGGGACAGCGAAATCAAGCGTGCCCAGCTCGAGGGTCTCGAAGGCTACCCGGTCTACACGCGCAAGGTCTACACGGACGTCTCGTACCTCGCCTGCGCGAAGAAGCTGCTCGGCGCGCCCGATGCCGTCTATCCGCAGTTCGCGACGCACAACGCGCATACGCTGTCGGCCATCTATCAGCTCGCGGGGCAGAACTACTACCCCGGCCAATACGAATTCCAATGCCTGCACGGCATGGGCGAGCCGCTGTACGAAGAAGTGACGGGCCGCGACAAGCTCAATCGTCCGTGCCGTATCTACGCGCCGGTCGGCACGCATGAGACGCTGCTCGCGTATCTCGTGCGCCGTCTGCTCGAAAACGGCGCGAACACATCGTTCGTGAACCGCATCGCCGACGAGACCGTGCCCGTGGCCGCGCTCGTGGCGGACCCCGTCGAAGAAGCGTCGAAGGTCGTGCCGCTCGGCGCGCCGCACGCGAAGATTCCGCTGCCGCGTGATCTGTACGGCAGCGAACGGCTCAATTCGATGGGCCTCGATCTGTCCAACGAGCACCGCCTCGCGTCGCTGTCCTCGGCACTGCTCGCAAGCGCCCATCATCCGTGGCGTGCGGCGCCGATGCTCGAGCACGACGAAGTGGCCGGCGGTACGCCGCGCGACGTCCGCAACCCGGCCGATCTGCGCGATGTGGTCGGCACGGTGCTCGAAGCCTCGCGCGACCAGGTGAACGCAGCGCTTGCGAACGCCGTGGCAGCCGCGCCGATCTGGCAAGCGACGCAGGTCGACGAACGGGCCGATTGCCTCGCGCGCGCCGCCGATTTGCTCGAAGCGCAAATGCATACGCTGATGGGCCTGATCGTGCGCGAAGCGGGCAAGTCGCTGCCGAACGCGATTGCCGAAATCCGCGAAGCGGTCGACTTCCTGCGCTACTACTCGGAGCAGATCCGTGCCGAGTTCTCGAACGACACGCATCGTCCGCTGGGTCCGGTCGTCTGTATCAGCCCGTGGAACTTCCCGCTCGCGATCTTCATGGGCCAAGTGGCCGCCGCGCTTGCCGCGGGCAACACGGTGCTCGCGAAGCCGGCCGAACAAACGCCGCTGATCGCCGCGCAAGCCGTACGTATCCTGCGTGAGGCAGGCGTGCCGGCCGGTGCCGTGCAGCTGCTGCCCGGCGACGGCGAAACCGTCGGCGCCGCGCTCGTTGCCGATCCGCGTACGCGTGCGGTCATGTTCACGGGTTCGACCGAAGTCGCGCGTCTCATCAACAAGACGTTGTCCGAACGACTCGATCCGGATGGCAAGCCGATTCCGCTGATCGCCGAGACGGGCGGCCAGAACGCGATGATCGTCGACTCGTCGGCACTGGCCGAGCAAGTGGTCGCCGACGTGCTGCAATCGTCGTTCGACTCGGCCGGCCAGCGCTGCTCCGCGCTGCGGGTGCTGTGCCTGCAGGACGACGTTGCCGAGCGCACGCTCACGATGCTCAAGGGCGCGATGCGCGAGCTCGCCGCCGGCAATCCCGATCGTCTGTCGACCGATGTCGGCCCCGTCATCGACGGCGACGCCAAGCGCACGATCGACACGCACGTTGCGTCGATGCGTGAGAAGGGCCGTCCGGTCACGCAGCTGCCGTTGCCGGAAGGCTGCGCGCACGGCACGTTCGTGCCGCCGACGCTGATCGAGATCGACAGCATCGACGAGCTCAAGCGCGAAGTGTTCGGCCCCGTGCTGCACGTCGTGCGCTATAGCCGCAGCGCGCTCGATCAGCTGCTCGAGCGGATCAAGGCAACCGGCTACGGTCTGACGCTGGGTATCCACACGCGTATCGACGAAACCATCGCGCATGTGATCAGCCGTGCGCATGTGGGCAACATCTATGTGAACCGCAACGTGATCGGCGCCGTGGTCGGTGTGCAGCCGTTCGGCGGCGAAGGCCTCTCGGGCACGGGCCCGAAGGCGGGTGGCGCGCTGTACCTGCAGCGCCTGCTCGCCACGCGTCCGGCCGGTTTGCCGAAGTCGCTCGCGGCCTCGCTGACGGTCGATGCGCCGGCCGAGGCCAAAGCCGGCGACGTATCGACGCCGCGTGGCGCGCTGACGGCGCTGCGCGACTGGCTCATCGCCGAGCGCGAGCCGGTGTTGGCGGCGCGCTGCGACGGCTACCTGTCGCATATGCCGGCCGGTGCCACGGCCGTTCTGGCGGGGCCGACGGGCGAGCGCAACACCTATACCCTGGGCGCGCGCGGCACGGTATCCTGCGTGCCGTCGACGTCGAGCGGCGCGCGTGCGCAGTTCGCGGCCGTGCTGGCGACGGGCAACCGCGCGTTGTTCTCGGGCGCGGCGGGCGAAGCGCTGGTCGCGGCACTGCCAGCCTCGCTGAAGGCCTATGCGAGCGTGCAGAAGCAGGGCGATGCCGCATTCGATGCCGTGCTGTTCGAGGGCGACAGCGACGAGTTGCTCGCGCTCGTGAAGGAAGTGGCCAAGCGTCCGGGCCCGATCGTCTCGGTGCAAGGCGTGGCGACGCATGCGCTCGTGAACGGTGACGAAGACTATGTGCTCGAGCGCTTGTTGACCGAGCGCTCGGTCAGCGTGAACACGGCCGCAGCAGGCGGCAATGCGAATTTGATGACGATCGGCTGAGCAATCCTCGTCGATGGATTCAAAAAGGAAGCGGCACGGTGACCCCGATGCCGCTCCACACCTACCCTGGTATCAAGGAGAAGCTATGCAACACAAGATGAAACAGCTGGCGGGCGCAACGCTCGTGGCAGCAATGTCGCTGGTGGGGACTGCACACGCGCAACAAACGGAAACCGTGAAGATCGGTTTCGCGGGGCCGATGACGGGCGCGCAAGCGCACTACGGCGCTGACTTCCAGAACGGCGTGACGCTGGCTATCGAAGAGATGAACTCGACGAAGCCCGTCATCGGCGGCAAGCAGGTGACGTTCGTGCTCGATTCGGCTGACGATCAGGCCGACCCGCGCACGGGTACGACGGTTGCTCAGAAGCTCGTCGACGACGGCATCAAGGGCATGCTCGGCCACTTCAACTCGGGCACGACGATCCCGGCTTCGCGCATCTACGCGAACGCGGGCATTCCCGAAATCGCGATGGCAACGGCGCCCGAGTACACGCAGCAAGGCTTCAAGACCACGTTCCGCATGATGACCTCGGACACGCAGCAAGGTTCGGTGGCAGGCACGTTCGCGGTCAAGAACCTCGGCATGAAGAAGATCGCGATCGTCGACGACCGCACGGCTTACGGCCAAGGTCTCGCCGACCAGTTCCAGAAGGCCGCGAAGGCTGCGGGTGCGACGATCGTCGATCGTGAGTTCACGAACGACAAGGCTGTCGACTTCAAGGCAATTCTGACCAAGCTGAAGTCGGCGAACCCGGACCTCGTCTACTACGGTGGCGCCGATTCGCAAGCTGCGCCGATGGTCAAGCAGATGAAGTCGCTGGGCATGAAGGCCCCGCTGATGGGCGGCGAAATGGTCCACACGCCCGACTTCCTGAAGATCGCCGGCGACGCGGCTAACGGCACGATCGCTTCGCTGGCGGGCCTGCCGCTCGACGACATGCCCGGTGGCAAGGACTACGTCGCCAAGTACAAGAAGCGCTTCGGCTCGGACGTCGAAACGTACTCGCCGTACGCGTACGACGGCGCGATGGCGCTGTTCAAGGCGATGCAGAAGGCCAACTCGACGGATCCGGCGAAGTACCTGCCGGTGCTGGCCAAGACCGAAATGCCGGCTGTCACGACGTCGCACCTTGCTTATGACGACAAGGGCGACCTCAAGAACGGCGGCATCACGATCTACAAGGTCGAGAACGGTCAGTGGAAGCCGCTGCAAAGCGTCGGCGCGAAGTAATGCGTCGCGCTTAGCCTGATCTCCGGTATTTGCCGTGCGCCGAGCGCGTACGGCAAAACGGAGCAGGCGCGCAGATGGACCGGATGAACCCCGTGGGACAACGTGCCCACGGGGTTTTGTTTTTGGCGGGCGCTTTATCCGACGTGTGAACGCTTGCTTGGCGTCGACACCGTCTCCATGGCCGTGAGGCCGTGCACGATGCCGCAGGTGTCGACGGTGTGCCTGCCCGTGCATTGCTCGCGCAGCGCGCTCAATTGCGACCTCAGGTGCTGCAATTCGGCGAGCCGCGCATCGACGTGGCCGATGTGGTCGTCGAGCAGCGTGTTGATCGACTCGCAGTCGTCCGCCGGATGATCGGTCAGGCGCAGCAGCGCGCGGATCTCGTCATGCGTCATGTCGAGCGCGCGGCAGTTGCGGATGAAACGCAGCCGCTCGATATGCGCAGCCGTGTAGTTCCGATAATTGGCATCGGTGCGCTGCGCGTCGGGCATCAGACCCTCTTTCTCATAGAAGCGGATCGTATCCGTCGTGCATTGCGCCGCTTTGGCCAATTCGCCAATCTTCATGTTGCGTCCTCGTCGACAATCGGGTTGACCTTGGAGTGACTCCAAGGTGTTTACTGTACTCCATTGCAGACCCGAGGAAGCAGTCATGACCGAATCCGATCAGGTGCTCGCGCGCCGCGAACCTTCGCCGCCCAACGTCACCGCCAAACCTCATGCGCATGCCTGCGGGCACGCCCATGGGCATGAGGAGCACGATCACGGCGCCGAACACGGCCACGAACACCACGATCACGATCATGGTCATGACCATGGGGCGTCGAATGCTACGGCCAAGCACCATGGCCACGCCTGCGATCACGCTCATGAGCATGACGAGCACGGTCACGACCACCACGGGCACGATCACGGCCACGACCATGCCGCTCATGGCCACGACCATGCCCACGGCGATCGTCACGAACACGCCCATGCCCATGCCGATGGCGATGCCTGCTGTGCAGCGCCCGCCGCCACGTTCGCGCCGCTGCCCACTGCGACGGCGGAAGGCGGTGGCATCAAGACGTCGATGCGCATCATGCAGATGGACTGCCCGACCGAAGAGGCACTGATTCGCGGGAAGCTGGGCGGCATGTCGTCGGTGACGAGCCTCGATTTCAATCTGATGCAGCGCACGCTGACCGTCGTGCACGCGCCCGACGCGTTGCCGCGCGTGCTCGACGCACTGCGCTCGCTCGGTTTTGTCCCCGAGCTGGCGGGGGAGGCGGCTCCCGCGTCGGTCGACACGAGCGCCGATTCCCGTCGCAAAGGCTGGCTGCTCGCGGCGGCGGCGCTCAGCGCACTCATCTCGGAAGGGACCACGTGGCTCGCCGGGCCGGCCTGGCTCGCGGCCGCCTTTGCGGGCTTCGCGATCGCCCTGAGCGGCGTGGGCACCTACAAGAAGGGCTGGATCGCGATTCGCAACGGCAAGCTGAACATCAACGCGTTGATGAGCATCGCCGTGACAGGCGCCATGGCGTTGGGGCAGTGGCCCGAGGCGGCGATGGTGATGGTGCTGTTCACGCTCGCCGAGCTCATCGAGGCCAAATCGCTCGATCGCGCGCGTCATGCCATCGAGGGGCTCATGCAGCTCGCGCCCGAAACGGCCACTGTGCAACAGCCTGACGGCAGCTGGGCCAGCGTCGAGGCAGGCACCGTGGCGCTGGGCGCACTCGTTCGCGTGCAGCCCGGCGAGCGCATTGCACTTGATGGTGCAATTGTCGAGGGACGCTCGACCGTGAACCAGGCGCCGATTACCGGTGAAAGCCTGCCGGTCGAGAAGGCCCCGGGCGACAACGTGTTCGCGGGCACGATCAACGAAGCCGGATCGTTCGACTATCGCGTGAGCGCCGTTGCCGGCAATACGACGCTGGCCCGCATCATTCACGCCGTCGAAGAGGCGCAAGGCAAGCGTGCGCCGACGCAACGCTTCGTCGACCGTTTCGCGAACGTCTATACGCCGATCGTGTTCGTGTTTGCGTTCGCCACGGCAGTCGTGCCGCCACTCGTGCTGGAAGGTGCTTCGTGGCGAGACTGGATCTATCGTGCGCTGGTGATGCTCGTGATTGCTTGTCCGTGCGCGCTCGTGATCTCGACACCTGTCACGATCGTGAGCGGGCTCGCGGCGGCCGCGCGGCGCGGCATCCTGATCAAGGGCGGCGTGTATCTGGAACAAGGGCGCAAGCTCGCCTGGCTCGCGCTGGACAAGACCGGCACGATCACGCGCGGCACGCCTTCGCAGACCGACTTCGAATTGCGTGCCGATCTCGATGCTGCGCAATGCCGACGTCTCGCCGCAAGCCTCGTCGTCCGTTCGGATCATCCGGTTTCACGCGCGATCGCGGCCGCCGTGCTCACGCCTGACGCCGAGGCGCCGCATGCCGTGAGCGACTTCGAAGCGCTGCCGGGGCGGGGCGTCACGGGCGTCGTCGAGGGCGCGCGCTACTGGCTCGGCAATCACCGGCTCGTCGAGGAACTCGCACGCTGTTCCGAGGCACTCGAAGCGCGGCTCGACGGTCTCGAGCGCGACGGCAAGACCGTCGTCATGCTGCTCGACGAAACGCGCGTGCTGGCGCTGTTTGCGGTGGCTGATACGGTCAAGGACACGAGCCGCGCCGCGGTGGTGGACCTGCATCGCCTCGGCATCCGCACGGCCATGCTGACGGGCGACAACGCGCATACGGCGCAGGCGATCGCGCTGCTGGTCGGCATCGACGATGCGCGCGGCGATCAGATGCCCGAGGACAAGCTGCGGGCCGTCGAGGAGTTGTCGGCGGGCGGGGCGGTCGTGGGCATGGTTGGTGACGGCATCAATGATGCCCCCGCGCTTGCGCGAGCCGGCATCGGCTTTGCAATGGGCGCGATGGGCACCGATGCGGCGATCGAGACGGCCGATGTGGCGCTGATGGATGACGACTTGCGCAAGATTCCGACGTTCGTGCGTCTGTCGCGCGCGACCTACGCGGTGCTCGTGCAGAACATCACGTTTGCGCTGGCGATCAAGGCGGTGTTCTTCGGCCTGACGCTGGCCGGTTACGGCACGATGTGGATGGCTGTGTTTGCCGATGCGGGGGCGAGCTTGCTCGTGGTGGGCAACGGTTTGCGGTTGCTGCGTAAATAAGGGCGGTTGCGCGGTTCGCGTCACACATCGGGCGCGGGTGGCATGCTGTGGGCACGCCGACATTTTGCGAGGGGATGCGCCATGCAGGTCAAACGAATCGTCGCGAACGTGGCGACGCCCGATGTCGACAAGGATAGGGACGCCGCGTTTTATCGGGACATACTTGGCCTCGATGTGCTGATGGATCACGGCTGGATCGTCACGTTCGGCTTGCGCGAACCGGTGCCGATGCAGGTGCAGATCAGCGTCGCTTCACAGGGCGGCTCGGATACGCCCGTGCCTGATCTGTCGATCGAAGTGGACGATATCGAAGCCGCATACGAGCGTGTCGTACGGGCGGGTGTGCCGATCGAATACGGCCCCATCGATGAGCCTTGGGGCGTGCGACGGTTCTATGTGCGCGATCCGTTCGGCAAGCTTGTCAATTTGCTTGCGCATAGGTGAGGCGCGGCGAGGGGCGTGCTTATTGCCAGCCCTTCACGCAGCTGGACAATCAGTCGCATCGTGGGCCTCGAGAATTGACGGCCCGGAGGGGCAGCAGACTGAGATCGAGATGAAGAATCCGCTCTTTTCTTATTGCCGATAAGCGTATCTGCTACGCTGTGCTGCCCGTGCATGCGGGATAGCTCATTAGCGAAACGATAAAACAAGAAAGGTACCCATAAGATGAAGAGGCGTCACTTCCTCACTGCTACTGCCACACTGGCCGCTGCCGCTATCGTCTCGGAACGTTCGAACGCTACCGGCATCTATCCGGCAAGCCCGTATATCTACACGCCGAATAGCCGAGGCGACAACGGTCCTGCGATCAAAAGCCTTTTGCAGGCCGGCTATCGATGGATTCAGATCAACGGCACGGCTTGCCCGATTCTGTCGCGGATCGATTTGCACAATACGACCACAGGCGACCCGTATAACGGGGTCATTATCGAGCCGGCTCCGGGCGTGCCTTCGGTGCTGATTGACGTGGGCGATCCGCTAGGCCCCGTTCCGCGTCCTGGTATCGGCCGCAATCGCAACGCGCCGTACGATCCTAGCTATGCGGCGTTCAGCTACGAGCTCTATGAGCGACCCGCCAGTTACCTCACGAAAGCATCGAACATCAACGATGTCGAGGTGTTCGTCGCCGATCCTTCGAAGTACAACGCCGGCGACTGGATCTTCATTTCGAACGAATCGACGAACCCGAGTGTGAGCCTTATCGCTAAGGACGGGCCGATGGAGGTGCGCCAAGTTCTATATAAGACCGCATACTCGTTGATCCTCGATCGCGCCCTGAAGATCGGACACCCGCTCAATGCTACGGCGTCCATCGTCAAGCCGATTCGGAACGCGATCTTCCGCGGGCTCCAGTTCACCGGCAACTGCTGTGTCGGCATTCACTTGCATGTCGCGCAATACTGCACGGTCGAGAATATTACGTCGGTCAACTGGAGTGGGCAGAAGCTCGTGCTGTTCGATAACGGCGGCTCGTTCAATCTGCTGCGCGACATTTACTGTACGGGCAAGGATCCTGTTAAGAATTTCAGCGACCCGGCTTCGTGGAATCAGAACTTCTGGGCCGTGGGGATGGAGGGACAGGATTCGACGCGCGCGATCAATTGCGGCGGCGAACTGTGCGGCAACGCCGTTCTGATGAACTACTGCATCGATACAATCACGACCGACGCGCGCGCGCAGAAGTGCAATATCAATCTGCTTATAAACTGGCAGTCGGTTCGCTGCGGTTTCGTTCAGCCTCGATCTGACAGCGCGTCCGTGTCCAATTATCAGATTTCACCGGACTGTGTCGATTGCTATGTGGTCGAACCCCAGCCGTTTGCCTAAGCGAACGCTGTGACACGGTCATTCATCATTTCGATGATGTAAGTTAAGTCGCCGCCGGTAGATTTTCGCTGTTGACTTTGCAATGGATCCGGCAGCGACTTGATCGAATACGGTGCCGTTGGCACATGGGTGAGGCGAGCGCCGGATGCAATGGCTAGGGCGCTCGTCGACGGTCGGCGCCGGACAGCCCTACAGCCTGATCTGCTCGAACTGCCCAGCACCGAATCGCCATGGAACCCGGAACGCAGCGCCGCCCCGGATGCGCCGGCTTTGCTCCATGAGGGCGGGCCACCACCTGACCAGATTTTGTGCCTTATCCCAGTGTCGCCGTTCGGCCCATTGGCGATGGAGTACGAATACGACCAGCCCCGATTCGCGCAGTGCTTTTCGCTCAAGATCGTTTTTCCGTAGTCCGTCTTGAGACAAAACGGCCCATTGCCCTTCGGCTGCAAGACTAGTGATCCAGTCGTGATCCTTGGCGTTCGGAGAAAATTTGTCGCGCAAATGAACGACGGCCTCAACAGCCGCCTCGACCTGACTCAGCTCGCTCAAAGCGTGCGCAAGGTGTGGCGACAGATTGTTATCGAAGAAATATTTCATGCTGCCAACCGCTCGTAGCGGATGGCAGCATCGACTGCGGAGATAGGAATGCCGTACAGCGACGCGGCCATCTTCCTGCTTTTCTCTACCTCGTACGTTTCAACAACGAGATCGGTTCTTACTCCGTATTCGGCCAACACGGGCTTACCGAAGGAGATCTCCGGGTCAAGAACGACCGCATGATTGTGTCTCAGTGGGAACCAACGCTTGGCATGACCATCGGCGGCGAATTCGATGCCGGCGTACAGCTCCGGCCGCACGATGTGCTCGAACACGAGCTGCCGCCTCAGCAGATCCGTTAGCTCGATCTCCCCGTGTCCCATCAGCGCTTCGTAGAACACGGTCTTTCCGTCAGTCAGGAAACGGTTGGCAGTGAGCGGATAGTCCGTTCCAAACATGGCTTTCGCGTTTTCGATTGCCACACGAATCACGCGCAGCGGCACGTTATGGCTGCGAAAGGCTTTCACGACCCGCAACTCAAGAAGATCCCGGAAGCCGATTACTTTCTCGTCGAGCTCCGCAAGCTGCGTCGTCCACAGTGGGAGGCTGTGCCCATCCTTGAACGAATAGCCGAACAGCCATCGGCTCACTTCACGCGCTTTGGCGCCGGTGAGCTTTTCTGCTTCCTGGAGCGTATAGAGGCCGATTCCCGTGAGGTTCATGAGCGGTATTCCAGCAATGTCGATGATGGCCGAACCCAGACAGCACTCAAGGGGCTGGTAGGCTCGCGATCGATCATTTTCCAATACAAAACCGACTAAAAATCACCCCAAGCAAATCATCGGACGTGAACTCGCCAGTGATGGAATTGAGCGCCTCCTGCGCAAGCCGCAGTTCCTCGGCGAACAGATCGAGCGCGTGATTGCCTTGCTCGGCATGCCCGGCGGCAAGCGCCAAATGCTCCTGTGCCGCGCGCAGCGCGATCAAATGCCGCTCGCGCGCCAGATACACGCTCTCGGTGCCGGCCTGCCAGCCCGCGATGCGTAGCAGCTCCGCGCGCAACAGATCGATACCCTCGCTTTTCTTCGCGGAGAGCCGTACTTCGCAGACGTCGGCGTCGCCGTTGATGCTGAGCCGGTTCACCGAAGGCGCCATCTCCGTCAAATCGGTCTTGTTCAGCACACGCACCACCGGCACGCCCCCCGGAAAGCGCGCCGCGATAGCCGTGTCTTCACCCGTCACACCAGCACGCGCATCGAGCAAATGCAGCACGACATCGGCCCGTTCGATCTCGCCCCACGTGCGCGCAATGCCAATGCGCTCGACCTCGTCTTCCGTCTCGCGCAAGCCAGCGGTGTCGATGATGTGCAGTGGAATGCCTTCGATCTGAATCGTCTGGGTGACTTTGTCGCGCGTCGTGCCGGCGATCGGCGTGACGATCGCGAGCTCCGCGCCTGCCAGCGCATTGAGCAGCGACGACTTGCCGACGTTCGGCTGCCCGGCCAGCACGACCGACAAACCCTCGCGCAGCAGCGCGCCCTGTCGCGCATCGCCGAGCACATCGGCCAGCCGCTCGCGGATATGGGCGAGCTTGCCGCGCGCATCGGCCGCTTCGAGAAAGTCGATTTCCTCCTCCGGAAAATCGAGCGTCGCCTCGACGAGCATGCGCAGCCCGATGACATCGTCGACGAGCGCATGGATGGCGCGCGAGAACGCGCCCTCGAGCGAACGCCCGGCCGAGCGCGCAGCGGCTTCGGTGCTGGCTTCGATGAGGTCGGCGACGGCTTCGGCCTGCGCGAGGTCGAGCTTGTCGTTGAGGAACGCGCGCCGCGTGAACTCGCCGGGCTCGGCAAGCCGCAGCCCGAATGGCTTGCCGGCCTCGAGGCAACGTTGCAGCACGAGTTGCAGGACGATCGGGCCGCCATGCCCTTGCAGTTCGAGCACGTGTTCGCCCGTGTACGAATGCGGTGCCGGGAAGTTCAGCGCAATGCCGCGATCGAGCGCATTGCCGCCGGCATCGAGAAACGGTACGTAGCTCGCATGGCGCGCAACCAGCATCTGGCCGCACAGCGCCTGCATCAATGCGGTTGCCGCGCCGTCGCCGGCCCGCCCGCACGAGATGCGCACGACCCCGATGCCTCCGCGGCCTGGAGCGGTGGCGATGGCGACGATCGGATCGGAGTCGGTGGCAAGCATGGCGGTGGTCGAAAGTGCGCTGGGCAGTGGAAACGGTAAAACGGAGCGCGGCCCGGCGGCGCGCCCGGCATTGTAGCGTGCCGGCTCACCCGGCCCGTCTGGCTAGTGGCGACCGAGACGGCGACACAACCCGCACCTAGCACATTCAAAAATTTATCTCAATCGAGATAGTGTATTCTTAGGACGACGGGAAGGGCAAAAGCCTGCGTGCCAGGCTATCTGCCGCAACGGGCGCGGTTCAGCGTCACGACGTCGCCTGCGCCTCGATCACACATTCGCGACGCGTGTCGGCTAAATTCGTGCCTGTTCAGGCTAAAGCTGTCGTGCGCGGTTGTCTCCTTCGCGTTGGCTGAATTGCACAATTTTGCGATGCCAACCGCCGAAGAAAAAGCAGCGTTCTCCGAACGCCTGAAGTTCGCCTTGCAGCGCAGTCCCGAAAAGGTGACGGGCGGGACGCAGCTCGCGCTGCATTTCAACCTGCGCCATCACGGCGACCAGCCGATCTCGCCGCAAACGGCGCACAAGTGGCTGACCGGCCGCACGATCCCGACCGACGACAAGCTGAAGACGCTGGCCGACTGGCTGCGCGTCGACTTGCACTGGCTCCACTACGGCCCGCCGCCGAACGCGCAGGCGCGAACGACGCCCAAGCCGCTGCCGCGCGACGAAAAATATCCACTGACCCCGGAGACGATCGAGCTCGCCTCGAAGATCGAAGCGTTGTCGCCGCATCACCGCTACCTCGTGCAGGAGCTGATCGCGCAGTTTTACGGCGACGGCTCCGAGCGCTGACGGCGCATCGGAAGCCCGCCTCGAGGACAAAAAAAATCGCCCGGCACGAACCGGGCGATTTTTTTGCTGCGATGCCCGCCATAGCACCGGCGGACATCGCGAGAGCCTGCTTCAGGCGGTCAAGCCGCTTTCTTCTTCTGACCGCCCATCATGCGCGTGATGTAGTACTGCTGTGCGATCGACAGCACGTTGTTCACGACGTAGTACAGCACGAGACCGGCCGGGAAGAAGAAGAACATGACCGAGAATGCGATCGGCATGAACATCATCATCTTGGCTTGCACGGGATCGGGCGGCGTCGGGTTCAGACGCGTCTGCAGGAACATCGACACGGCCATCAGCACGGGCAGGATGAAGAACGGATCCTGCTGCGACAGGTCGTGAATCCATAGGACCCACGGTGCGCCGCGCATTTCGACCGACGACAGCAGCACCCAATACAGCGAGATGAACACCGGGATCTGCACGACGATCGGCAGGCAGCCGCCGAACGGGTTGACCTTCTCGGTCTTGTAGAGCTCCATGAGCGCCGCGTTCATCTTCTGCGGATCGTTCTTGAAGCGCTCGCGCAGCGCCTGCATGCGCGGCGTGATTTCCTTCATGCGCGCCATCGACTTGTAGCTGGCCGCCGACAGCGGGAAGAACACGGCCTTGATCAGCACCGTCAGCAGCACGATCGCCCAGCCCCAGTTGCCGACGAAGCCGTGGATCTTCTCGAGCAGCCAGAACAGCGGCTTGGCGATGATCGTGACCCAGCCATAGTCCTTCACGAGTTCGAGGCCCGGCGCGATGCCTTCGAGCATGTGCTCTTCCTCGGGACCCGCGAACAGGCGCGCCGTGACCGTCGTCGATTGACCCGGTGCGATCGTGCCGACGGGCTGCTCGAGGCCGACGCGGTAGAGCGTCGGGTCGACCTTCTGCACGTAGATGTCGCGCTTGGTGCCTTGCTGCGGAATCCATGCCGACGCGAAGTAGTGCTGCACCATCCCGATCCAGCCGTTGTCGGCCGTGGTCGCGTAGTCCTGCTTGTTCTTGTCGATGTCGCTGAACGTGATCTTCTGGAAGTGATGCTCGTTCGTGTAGACGGCCGGGCCGATGAACGTGTGCGAGAAGCGCGGCGTTTCAACGGGCTGGCTGTCGCGCACGAGCTCCATGTAGGCGCGCGGGGCGACCGGTGCCGTGCCGACGTTCTCGATCTTCGTATCGACGCCGATCACGAAGCTGCCGCGCGTGAACGTGTAGGTCTTGATGACCTTCACGCCGCCTTTGACCGGCGACTCGAAGCTGATCTGCAGCGAATTCTGACCATCCGCCAGCGTGCGCGAGCCCGGCACCGGCGTGAACACGTCGGTGTGATTCGGGAATGCGCCGCCTTCGAGGCCCGTGCGCGCGAGGTACGTGTGGCTCGCGGTGCGGTCGAACAGCGTGACGTTCAGATTGGCCCTGCTCGGGTCGTTGCTTTTCGTCAGCGTGAGCTTGGAGAGCGTGCCGCCGCGCGTGTCGATCTCGCCGTCATAGACGTCGGTGCTGAAATGAATCAGCTCGGCAGCCGCTTGCGGTTGCGCCGAGGCGCCATTCGCTGCAGCCGCCGTCGCCTGCGTGGGTGTGGCGGCGTCAAGGCCAGGAGCGGATGCGCCCGGTGCGGAGCCGGCGGCAACGTGCGTTTGCGTCGGGTTCGGGAAGAACATCGACGGGCGTCCGTGATCGCGCTGCCAATTGTCGAACAGCATGATCGCTGATACGAAGAAGATCGCCCATAGGACGGTGCGTTTGATATCCATGCGTGGTCTCAGAGTCGATGGAGCGGCGCCTCAGCGCTTTTTCGAGGTAGGCGGCGGAACGAGATCGATCCCGCCCGCAGAAAACGGATGACAGCGGCAAAGGCGCCGGACGGCGAGGTAACTACCGCGCGCGGCGCCATGATACTGGATTGCCTCGCGCGCGTAATCAGAGCAGGAAGGGTAAAAGCGGCACCGGTTGCCGAGCAGGGGGCTCACGGCAACTTTGTAAAAACGCAGCAATGCGATCAGTACCGTCTGCATGGCGATGGAGCAGCGCAGGCTCTCGGCCTCGCCGGTTTCAATCCTGCGCTGCCCCGCGCACGGATGGCTGTGCCTGGCGGCGGGCAATTTCCCGCGCCACTTTGCCGAACAGCTCGTCGATCTCGGCGCGGCACAGCGCCTTCAAGGGCGGCGACGAGGCGCTCGGCAGCGCCGTTTTGTCAAAGCGCGCGGACAAGCGCAGCAGCACGTCCCAGCCGCCGAAATCGGCGCGCCGGAGACGAAACGCTTCGCGCGCAAGGCGCCGGATCAGGTTGCGCGTGGTCGCGCGAGCCGCGAATTTCTTGCCGGTGACGAGGCCAAGACGCGCATCGTTGCCGGTAGGTCGCGCATAGACGACGAAGTGCGCGGAACGGCGCCACGGGCGCAAACGAAAAACGGATGAAAACTCATCCGTTTTAAGAAGCCTCGCGGCTTTGGGAAAGGCGGCTGGCGCTTGCAACGGAACCGAGCCAGATGGCGGCGTGCAAGCGGCCCCCGCGTCACCGCGGGCGTCGAACACGACGCGCGTCCAGGCGTTAAATGGCCAGGCGCTTACGACCCTTCGCGCGGCGGGCGTTGATCACTTTGCGGCCGCCGGCGGTCTTCATGCGCACGCGGAAGCCATGGGTGCGCTTGCGGCGCGTCACGGAAGGTTGGTAGGTACGTTTCATGTCGTTCTCACTGGAGAATGGACCGCGAATGCATCGGCTTGACGCTAAGGTCGGGTCCGAAAATGGTTTTCGCTTTCGCGGGAACCCGCTATTTAAACTGGTTTTCTCTTGGCCGTCAATACGTTACGACGGACAGTCTAGGTATTGCCCGGACACTTTTGGCTAGGACGATGCGCTTCGCATGCATGATCCGGCCCTGTGGATAACTTCCTGGCAGGAAGCGTTTGGCGGTAGAATCTCGCCTTACCGTAAGAATCCTGCACGCCGCCCCGCTTGTGTCTGTGCGCCGCAATCCGTTGCTGCGCAAGGCTTTCGGGGCGGACTCGCTTTGTCGGACCGGGTGCTTCGCGCGAACTGGCGACGAAGGCGACGGCGAGTCGTCGTGCACCAAAAAATCACATCACCTTGATGAACGAATTCTGGCAACACTGTTCCGCGCTGTTGGAGCGTGAGCTGACGCCCCAACAGTACGTGACGTGGATCAAACCGTTGGCCCCGGTCGCCTTCGATGCCGCCGCGAACACGCTGTCGATCGCCGCACCGAACCGCTTCAAGCTCGATTGGGTCAAGAGCCAGTTTTCGGGTCGTATTTCCGATCTCGCCCGCGATTTCTGGCAGGCCCCCATTGAAGTGCAGTTCGTGCTCGATCCGAAGGCGGGCATGCGCGCGCCGCTCGGCGGATCGTCGGTGCCGATGCCGCGCGTGCCCGCGTCGGCCGCCGCCGCGATGAGCGCGGCCGGTCTGCCGATCGAGCCTGCCGGGAGCATGGCCCAGGCCCAGCCGATGCAGACAGCGCAGGCGGCCCAGGCCGAGGCGTCCCGACAAGGCGTGCCCACGCCCGCTGACGTCGACCTCGATCTGCCGAGCGTCGATGCCCACGAGGCCGCTGCCGCGCGCCGCACGTGGCGTCCTGCCGCGGCGGCCACGACGGGCACGCCCGAATCCGATTCCATGTACGAGCGCTCGAAGCTGAACCCGGTGCTCACGTTCGACAACTTCGTGACCGGTAAGGCGAACCAGCTCGCGCGCGCCGCGGCGATCCAGGTTGCCGACAATCCCGGCATCTCGTACAACCCGCTGTTTCTGTATGGCGGCGTGGGTCTCGGCAAGACGCACCTGATCCATGCGATCGGCAACCAGCTGCTGCAGGACAAGGCCGGTGCGCGCATTCGCTACATCCACGCCGAACAGTATGTGTCGGACGTCGTGAAGGCCTACCAACGCAAGGCGTTCGACGATTTCAAGCGCTACTACCATTCGCTCGACCTGCTGCTGATCGACGACATCCAGTTCTTCTCGGGCAAGTCGCGTACGCAGGAAGAGTTCTTCTATGCGTTCGAAGCGCTCGTGGCGAACAAGGCGCAGGTCATCATCACGAGCGATACCTATCCGAAGGAAATCTCGGGCATCGACGATCGCCTCATCTCGCGCTTCGACTCGGGCCTGACCGTGGCGATCGAGCCGCCGGAGCTCGAGATGCGCGTGGCGATCCTGATGCGCAAGGCGCAGTCGGAGGGCGTGAGCCTGTCGGAGGACGTCGCGTTCTTCGTCGCCAAGCATCTGCGCTCGAACGTGCGCGAGCTCGAGGGCGCGCTGCGCAAGATCCTCGCGTACTCGAAGTTCCACGGTCGCGAGATCTCGATCGAGCTCACCAAGGAAGCACTGAAGGATCTGCTGACGGTGCAGAACCGCCAGATCTCCGTCGAGAACATCCAGAAGACGGTCGCCGATTTTTACAACATCAAAGTCGCCGACATGTATTCGAAGAAGCGTCCCGCCAACATCGCGCGGCCGCGCCAGATTGCGATGTACCTGGCCAAGGAGCTGACGCAGAAGAGCCTGCCCGAAATCGGCGAGCTGTTCGGCGGGCGCGATCACACGACGGTGCTGCACGCAGTGCGCAAGATCGCCGACGAGCGCAGCAAGGACGCGCAGCTCAATCACGAGCTGCACGTGCTCGAGCAGACGCTGAAGGGATGAGCGGGCGCACGCCCGCGCGTTTGCCGGCTCCTCCTCCCCCCGATTTGGCGGGATCGCGTCCGTTTTCAGGCACAATATCGGTTTAGCCGCCCTGACTGCGCGGGCGGGGACAAATGCGCAGGACGGAAGCGGATAAGTGCGGGAAAAATGCGGGGCGCCCGCATTTGCCGACGAAACAGCCGGGCGAGGCGGCCAAGAGCCGTCATATCAACGAAGGAACCCTATGCAACTGGTCAAGACCGAACGAGATAACCTCCTCAGGCCGCTGCAAACGGTGAGCGGCATCGTCGAACGCCGCCACACGTTGCCGATCCTCGCGAATCTGCTGATTACCAAGAATGGTCCGGATGTGTCGTTTCTGTCGACGGACCTCGAATTGCAGATTACGACTCGGGCCGATTTCGGCGTCGGTGGCGAATCGGTCGCGACCACCGTGGCGGCGCGCAAGCTGCTCGACATCCTGCGCGCGATGCCCGGTGGCCAGGTCAGCTTGACGCTGGCAGACAAGCGCCTGACCGTGCAGTCGGGCAAGAGCCGCTTCGCGCTGCAGACGCTGGCCGCCGATGAATTCCCGACCGTCGCGCAAGCGAAGGACTACGGCGCAAGCCTGTCGGTGCCGCAAAAGACGTTCCGTCAGCTGCTCGGCATGGTTCACTTCGCGATGGCGCAGCAGGACATCCGTTACTACCTGAATGGCATGCTGCTCGTCGTCGACGGCAACCAGCTGATGGCGGTGGCGACGGACGGGCACCGGCTCGCGTATTCGTCGATGCGGATCGACGGCGAGTTTCCGCGCCAGGAAGTGATCATCCCGCGCAAGACGATCCTCGAATTGCAGCGTCTGCTCGAGGACATCGACGACGTCGTGAAGATCGATATCGCGTCCACGCAGGCGAAGTTCACGTTCGGCCAGGTCGAGCTCGTCTCGAAGCTCGTCGAAGGCAAGTTCCCCGACTTCCAGCGCGTGATTCCGAAGGGTCACAAGAACACCTTCGCGATCGGCCGTGAGGAGCTGCAACGCTCGCTTGCCCGTGCGGCGATTCTGACGTCCGACAAGTTCAAGGGCGTGCGCTGCGTGATGGAGCCGGGCCAGCTGAAGATCATGTCGACGAACGCCGATCAGGAAGAGGCGCAGGAAGAACTCGAAATCGCGTATCAAGGCGACACCGTCGACATGGGCTTCAACGTGACGTATCTGCTCGACGTACTCGCGAATCTGAAGGTGGACATGCTGCAAGTGAGCGTCGGCGACGCGAGCTCGAGCGCGCTCATCACGATTCCCGAGAACGACGATTTCAAATACGTCGTGATGCCGATGCGCATTTGAGGCGCGCCAAGACAAGAACGAGACCAAGGGGCGCAGCGCCCCTTTGGCGTTTTTAAAGCGCACCGGCGAACGGTGCGCAAGGCGTGAAACCCCCTCGAAAGAGGGGGCGATTTTCGCGGCGGGGAGCGGAAAAACGAGGGGCAACGCGGCGTTTTTCGGCATGCGAAGGAAGTATCAGAGCGGCCACCCAGCAGTGAATGCAGAACCGGAACATATCCATGAGTGAACAGCACAATACGCAACCCGACAACAGCTACGGCGCCTCGTCGATTCAGATCCTCGAGGGTCTGGAGGCGGTGCGCAAGCGCCCCGGGATGTACATCGGCGACACGTCGGACGGCACCGGCCTGCATCACCTCGTATTCGAAGTGCTCGACAATTCGATCGACGAAGCGTTGGCCGGGCATTGCAACGACATCCACGTGATCATCCACGCGGACAACTCGATCTCCGTGACCGACAACGGCCGCGGTATCCCGACCGACGTCAAGCTCGACGACAAGCACGATCCGAAGCGCAGCGCCGCTGAAATCGTGATGACGGAGCTGCATGCGGGCGGCAAGTTCGACCAGAACAGCTACAAGGTGTCGGGCGGTCTGCACGGCGTGGGCGTCTCGTGCGTGAACGCGCTGTCGAGCTGGCTGCGCCTGACGGTGCGCCGCGACGGCAGGAAGCACTTCATGGAGTTTCACCGCGGCATCGCGCAGAACCGCGTGATCGAAGAGGTGGGCGGCGAGCAGGTTTCGCCGATGCAATACCTGGGCGAAACCGAAAATCGCGGTACCGAAGTCCACTTCCTCGCCGACGAGACGATCTTCGGCAAGGTCGAATATCACTACGACATTCTGGCCAAGCGCATTCGTGAGCTGTCGTTCCTCAATAACGGCGTGCGCATCCGCCTGACCGACCAGCGCTCGGGCAAGGAAGACGATTTCGCGTTCGCGGGCGGCGTGAAGGGCTTCGTCGAGTACATCAACAAGACGAAGACGGTGCTGCATCCGACGATTTTCCACATCATTGGCGAGAAAGACGGTGTGGGCGTCGAAGTGTCGATGCAGTGGAACGACAGCTACAACGAGAACGTCCTCTGCTTCACGAACAACATTCCGCAGCGCGACGGCGGCTCGCACTTGACGGGCCTGCGCGCGGCGATGACACGCGTGATCAACAAGTACATCGCCGACCACGAGATCGCGAAGAAGGCGAAGGTTGAGACGTCGGGCGACGATATGCGCGAAGGGCTCTCGTGCGTGCTGTCGGTGAAGGTGCCCGAGCCGAAGTTCAGCTCGCAGACGAAGGACAAGCTCGTGTCGTCGGAAGTGCGTGCGCCCGTGGAAGAAGTGGTGGCGAAGGCGCTCGAAGAGTTCCTGCTCGAGACGCCGAACGACGCGAAGATCATTTGCGGCAAGATCATCGATGCCGCGCGTGCGCGCGACGCAGCGCGCAAGGCGCGCGAGATGACGCGACGCAAGGGCGTGCTCGACGGCGTGGGTTTGCCCGGCAAGCTCGCGGATTGCCAGGAGAAGGATCCGGCGAAGTCGGAGATCTACATCGTCGAGGGTGACTCGGCAGGCGGCTCGGCCAAGCAGGGCCGCGACCGCAAGTTCCAGGCGATCCTGCCGCTGCGCGGCAAGGTGCTCAACGTCGAGAAGGCGCGTTACGACAAGCTGCTGTCGTCGGAGCAGATCGTCACGCTGATCACGGCGCTCGGCTGCGGCATCGGCAAGGAGGACTACAACCTCGACAAGCTGCGCTATCACCGCATCATCATCATGACCGACGCGGACGTCGACGGCGCGCACATCCGTACGCTGTTGCTGACGTTCTTCTATCGTCAGATGCCCGAGATGATCGAGCGCGGCTATATCTACATCGCGCAACCGCCGCTGTACAAGGTGAAGGCCGGCAAGGACGAGCGTTATCTGAAGGACTCGGCCGAGCTCAACGCGCACATGCTGCGGCTCGCGTTGCAGGGCTCGGAGCTGGTGCCGAGCGAGGGCGCCACACCGATCGCCGGCGATGCGTTGGGTGAGCTCGCGCGTTCGTATCTGCTCGCGCAGGGTGTGGTCGAGCGGTTGAGCCGGCTTTACGATGCGAATGCGCTCGAAGCGGTGATGGACGGCGTGGCGATCGATTTGACGAGCGAGGCATCGGCGCAAGCAGCCGCGCAGGCGATCGAAGCGGCGCTGCGCAATGATCCGCTCAAGCCCGAAGTCAGCGTGTACCCGATGTATGACGCGGTGCGTGAATTGCGGTCACTGCGCGTCGAGCGTCGTCATCACGGCAACGTGAAGGTGTCGGTGATCGATGAGGAGTTCTTGCTGACGGCCGATTATCAGCAGCTCTTGAATACGGCGAACACGTTCAAGGGCTTGATCGGCGCGGGTGCGTTGATCAAGCGCGGCGAGCGCAGTCTGGCTGTCGCGGACTTCAAGAGCGCGATGCGCTGGCTCATCGCGGATGCCGAACGTAACGTGTCGAAGCAGCGCTATAAGGGGTTGGGCGAGATGAACCCCGGGCAACTGTGGGAAACGACGATGGACCCCAATGTGCGCCGGTTGCTGCGCGTGCAGATCGAGGATGCGATCGCGGCGGATGGGATCTTCACTACGCTCATGGGTGATGAGGTCGAGCCGCGTCGGGCGTTTATCGAGAGTAATGCGCTCAGGGCGGGGAATATTGATGTTTGAGGGTGGTTATCGGTAACCGCCCAAGCTGAGAAAGTGAGGCCCATAAATTGCGAAATTTATGGGCCTTTTTCTCGCCTCCCTGTCGGCCGAAGCAGCGCCGCAGAGAGCCGAAAATCAAACCTTTGCTGGAAGCTCGCCCATCACCATCGGCTGGCACTGCCCCACTACGCGTTGCAAGCACGCCACCGCGTAATCGACGTCTTCTTGCGTCGTGTAGCGCCCAAGGCTCAAGCGGATGGTTCGACCGGCTGCTGCGTCGTCGAGCCCGATTGCGCTCAGCACATGCGAGGGTTTGCCGGCCGCGGAATTGCAAGCCGACGTCGATGAGACCGCCAGATCACCGGTCAGCATGAACTCGAAAAAGCCGGGCAGATCGATGGTCAAACTCACGGTGTGCGGAATCCGTCGAGCGGTACGAGCATTTTGCTTGAGGCCTTCGAGGCCAAGGACACCCTCGAGGAGCCGCTCACTCAGTCGCGCAATCCGCTCGTTGTCGGCGTTCATCTCGGCCGCGGCCAATTCGCACGCAGTCCCCATCCCGACGATCTGATGCGTGGCGAGCGTGCCCGAGCGAAGGCCTCGCTCATGCCCGCCCCCATGCATCTGCGGCGCAATGCGTGCCGCCGCTGCACGACTGACGTACAGCGCCCCAATTCCCTTCGGTCCATACACCTTGTGCGCGGACATCGACATGAGGTCGATCCCAAGTGCGTTGACGTCTATAGGCGTCTTGCCCAGTGCCTGTGCCGCGTCGACGTGCAACAGCGCGCCGGCGGCATGGACGATCTGCGAAATCGCAGCGATGTCGGTGAGCGTTCCAAGCTCGTTGTTGACGAGCATCAGCGAGACCATGCCCGTTTCCGCGGTCAATGCCGCAGCAACCGCGTCCGCGGTTATCTCACCCTCCGCAGAGGGACGCAGATAAGTGACGGACATGCCGCGTTTCTCGAGACTTCCCATCGTGTCGAGCACCGCCTTATGCTCCAGCACACTCGTAACGAGATGCCGTCGCGTCGATGCCGCATCGGCATAGCCTTTCAGCGCCAGGTTGTTGGACTCGGTGGCGCCCGAAGTCCAGATGATCTCGTCGGCGTGGGCACCAATGAGCGCCGCGACCTGTTTGCGTCCTTGCTCGACCAATTGGCGTGCCCGCAGACCGATGGCATGGGAGCTGGACGCCGGATTGCCAAAGGCGCCCTCCGCACCGAGGCACCCAACCATCGATTCGATGACTCTCGGGTCTGCCGGTGTCGTCGCGGCGTAGTCGAAATAACGCAGGTCGTTCGTTTCGCTCATCATGCTTTTCTCGTGCTTCAGGAATGGGCACGATCGTACGTGCTGCCCCCTAAAAAGTGCTTCCAAAATATGGCGAACTTAACCAGTCGACTGGGTTAAATTTCCCTTTTTAATTTGATGTGGGGAATAAAATTCTATGTTGCCGACGACAGGCGGCCAACTGGATCAGTCCCCTTCTGTGCATCCCTCTTATTGACATTTGCTAGATTGCTAGCATACTAGCGTCCATGAACGACGAAGAAGTCAAGCAATTCAACGTGTACCTCCCGATCAGTTTGATCCGGGCGGTCAAGCATCACGCGATCGAATCAGAGCAGTCTCTCTCAGCCCTGGTCGCCGAAGCGCTGCGTGCGTATCTCGACGCGCGCGACCCCAAACGGCGACCGCCCACACAGGCGTAGCGACATGAAAACCGACGGAATCGAGGCAGTGTTCCTGACAACTCACAACTGGGGCAAGACGGCGAAGTTCTTCCAGGCACTGGGGTTCACGCTCGAGTTCGAAACCGACCATCATTCGGGCCAGCTGCGCAACGGCGACGGCCCATACCTGTTCATCGCGGAAGTGCCAGCGAGCGAGCCGCCCGACGCGCAAATCGTCCTCAAGGTACCCAACGAGCAGGCGCTCACGCCCGAGGCGATCGTCGACGTGGTTACGCCGTTCGAGGACACCCACTGGGGGACGCGCGAGATGACCGTGCGTGATCCGGACGGGCGCATCTGGCGGCTTCAGGCGCCGGGCAAGGCCGCTTGATAAGGAGGCGGCCATGAGCGACGAACGAAGCATCGGCCCGGACAGCACCGCCGCGCGGGTCGCGCTGTGGCGCGCGCTACACGTTGCGATCGACGCGCCGCCGCACGTGCTCGACGATGGGATCGGCCTCCAATTGCTCGCGCTGGACCCAAGTTGGCAGCAACGCGGCGACATGGATCCTGAATTCACGCGTCCGTTCCGTGCTTCGATCGTCGCGCGCGCCCGCTTCATCGAGGATCTGGTCGTCGAGCAGGCTGCGCGCGGACTGACCCAGTACGTGATTCTCGGCGCCGGCCTCGATAGCTTTGCGCAGCGCCGGCCGGAAATCGCATCGCGCTTGACGGTGTTCGAGGTCGACCAACCGGGGCCGCAGGCGTGGAAGCGTCAGCGCTTGACCGAGCTCGGCTTCGGCACGCCGGACTGGCTGCGTTTCGTGCCGGTCGATTTCGAGGCGGGCGGCTCATGGCGGGATGGGCTCGCGGCAGCGGGCTTCGATGCCGGCAAGCCGGCCGTCGTCGTGTCGACGGGTGTCAGCATGTATCTGACGAAGGAAGCGAATGCGGCCACGATGTGCGAGGCAGCAGCGCTCGCGCCGGGGTCGACGCTGGCGATGACGTTCCTGCTGCCGTTGGAATTGGCGGACCCCGCCGTGCGGCCGGGGCTCGAGATGGCTGCCAAGGGCGCGCGTGCCAGCGGTACGCCGTTCATCACCTTCTTCACGCCACCGGAGATGCTGACATTCGCGAATGAAACGGGCTTTCGAAACGCCCGGCACGTGTCTGCCGCGGACCTGACGGAGCGCTACTTCGCGGGCCGAACGGACGGCCTTCGACCACCGAGCAACGCTGAAGAGCTGCTGATCGCGACCACGTAGTCCCCTCCCAGGCAGCGATTGGGCTGTGGGCGATGGCGACTTTACCGTGCGATTCAGCTTACCGACGGCATAGAACGTTCCTGTACGCGTAGGTAATTTGCCGACCCTTAAGAGTGCGGACTGTCTGCCGTAATCGCGGGTGTCTGGTGGCGTCAGCGTGACGCCGCCTGCTCTCACGCTCGAACGGTATGAACAAACACACGCTCATCTGGAAGGTCCTGGCGACCTGCGCCTTCATCACGCTGAACGGCTGTGGAGGCGGCAGCAGCAGCACGTCGTCCACCACCAGCACCAACGCCAGCGGCTCGCTCTCGGGCACGGTGGCCGTCGGCGCGCCGATGTTGAACGCGACGCTGACGGTAATGGGGGCTAATGGCCAGACCGTGAGCACGCCGGTCGACGATAGCGGCAGCTATTCGAACCTGAACATCTCCCAGCTCACCGCGCCGTACCGCATTCAGGCGTGTGGTCTCGCCGACGGCCAGTACCAGTGCTTTTACTCGGTCGTCCAGGCCGGTGGCGTCGCGAACGTCACACCGCTGACCGACGCCACCATCGCGCTCGCGTTGGGCGCAGATTCCTCGACGATGTTCACGGGCGCCGCGCCTTCGGCCGCAGCGCTGAGCAGCAGCCAGAGCACTCTGCAACACTACCTCGGCGCGCTGATGGCGGCTGCCGGCCTTGGTTCGAGCAGCGACTTCGGCACGACATCCTTCACGGCCAACCACTCGGGCATGGACAAGGTGCTCGACGCAGTGAAGATCACGAGCGGTCACAATAACGGCGCGACGTTCGTTCAACTGGAAGGCGTCGTGGGCTATGGCAACGCCTATATCGACAGCCAGGGCAATCAAACCGGCAGTCTGAACGGCAGCTCGCTCGTGAGCGGCATGAGTGTCAATCTCAGCGGAATTTCAACGATCTTCCAAGGCCTGAACAGCGCTATCGGCAGCGGCAGCGTGGGTGCCTGTACATCGGCACTCAGCACGCAAGTGCCGCTCGATCCGGCCTTCGCGATGAACATGAACGGCCAGAGCGTCACGGCGTCGAATGTGGCCGCGACGCTCTGCTCGTTCGCATCCTCCGGCGGCCTGCTGGGCGGCAAGGTCGAAAACCCGGCCCTGCGGAGCTGCGATTTCAGCGGCCCGGACAAAATTTGCACGGTCGGCTTCGACCTGACGAACGGCACGCTCACCATGGAAGGCGCCGAATTGGCCATCGTGCTGCGTCAGGGCTCGTCGACGTGGACGTTGCTCGGGGCGGAGAACCCCTACGGGATCACTGTCGGCGCCGCCGTGCAGCGCACGCTGCGCGTAGGCGTGACCAACGCGCAGCCGAGCTACACCCGCGCGATCTCGATCGACATCCCCACCTCGGTTCTGGCAGGTGCCACGGCGCCCCACGCTGCCAAGGTCTACGCACATGACACGTCCGGCACGGGGGCGTGGGATCTCTCGACGCCCATCGCCACCCTTAGCGATAGTGGCTGTCCGGGGCAGCCTAATCTCACGATTGCCGGTTCGCAATGCGGCGCGGAATGGCTGTCGCTCGACAGCTTCAACAGCTCGAACCTGAGCAACGGCGACGCGCTCATCGACGCCTTGTATCGCCGCGGCCGGGATCTTCGTATCGACCTGTACTCCGACACGGCCGGAACGGCTTTCATCGCCACGGTCTACGTTCGCATCAATGGCGTGCCGCCCAAATCGATCGACTTGCCGAACGTGGCGTGGCTGAATCTCGATGCCGCGAGCCAATCGGCGTTGGCCGCTTATGACAGCAGCATCGCGAGTACGCTCGCGCTGAGCTGGGCCAGCAATCCCGTTGTCGTGCCGCACGACGTGACGTTCTGTGGCGATAGCGCGTGCAACGCGAAGGTGCACACCAATCTTCCCGGCACGAGCCTTCAAACCAGTACGACGATGAATCTGTCCGGCATCTCGGTCGCCGCCAACGGCTACAAGCAATTGTCCCTCTATGGGCGTGATCGAGACGATGTCGGCTTCGCGAGCAACTACCTCAGCTGCGTGAGCGGGACACAGAATTGCCCATGAAGTGGTGAAAAGCCAGTCATCTGAACTGCACCCCAAAAGTTGGACACCGATCCAACCTTTGGGGTGTTTCTCATGGTGCCCAGGCCGCCCCGCCACAGCCCCGGTGCACAGCCTGCGAGGGCCAAAGCGCTTGCCCCTTCGCAGCAATAATCCGATCAAACGCCCGGATATCGAGCAATATCGGCTAAGGGTTCTCTCCTCTCAAACACACGTGTTTGCCGCCGATAATTCGTAGTACCAGGCCGCCGGCAGGCCTGTGCCGATGCAATCAGGAATTTGGCCGGACGACATTTCAACGCGCTGTAATCCGCATGGCGGCTTACATTCGCAGCGAGAGGATCCGATGCTCAATTTCTCTCAATCCCCGCTCCGGGGTGTCATTGCACTTCTTGCACTGACTGGGGCTGCCTCGTCTCCCGCGTTTGCCGACGACTCGCTCTACCGCCAATTCGGTGGCAAAGCCGGTATCGAGCACGTCATCGATGATTTCTACGACAGCATGCTCGACGATCCGCGCACGAAGTCGTATTTCGACGGCGCCCCGATTGCGCGCATCGAAAAGAAGCTCAACGAGCAGTTCTGCGTGCTGCTGGGCGGCCCCTGCGTCTATACGGGCAGATCGATGAAGCGTGCCCATGAGGGCCTGGACATCGATCATGCCGCGTTCAGCGCGGCGATCGACGATCTGCGCAAGGCGATGGACAAGAACCACGTGCCGGTCGACGCCCAGAAGAAGCTGTTGGCAAAGCTCACGCCGATGGCGCGCGATATTCAGGAACGCCCCTGACGGGGCGCCGTGAAGCGCGCGGCATCGCGTGCAGGAGTGGGTCGCCATGCGAACAGTCACCCGGACCTGGCTCAGGTGTCTTGTCGGCGCGCTGTGTCTGCCGCTGTGTCTGCCATTCGTAGCCGCGCGTGCTGCTCCGCTGCGCGCGTTGGTCGTCGATCAGCGTGGCACGCCGATACCCGATGCCGTCGTCTATGCCGAGCCTGTCGATGGCAAGCTCCCGCCTCCCAAACGCCCGCAAGCCGTCATCGATCAGATCAAGCGTCGATTCGTGCCGCTCGTGTCCGTGGTGCGAACGGGTACTGCCGTCACCTTCCCCAATAAGGACAACATCGAGCACGACGTTTATTCGTTTTCGCCGGCCAAGCGATTCGAATTGCACCTGTATCACGGTGTGCCCGCCAAGCCCGTGATGTTCGACAAGCCGGGATTGGTGGTGATGGGCTGCAACATCCATGACCAGATGATCGCGTATCTGCTCGTCGTCGATACGCCGTGGTTCGCGAAGACCGACGCGCATGGCGAGGCCTCGATCGACGACGTGCCCCCACACACGTACAAGCTGACTGTCTGGCATTACCGGATGCTCGATCCCGATCGCCTGCCGTCACGCAATGTCGCGGCCGGCTCCGGGGGGCCTGCACGGTTCACGCTTCAATTGAAGAGCGAATGAGTGAGCGCCATGCGATTTCATAGCTTGCGCGCGAGAATCGCGTTCGTCGTCGTGTTGCTGATGCTGGTGGCGCAAGCGGCGGCTTACGTCGTGATCAGCTCGGTGATTCAGAGCAATGCCGTCAGCAACGCCCAGGAGCAGCTTGGCGTGGCCGAGCGCGTCTTCAGGCAGGTCGTGCGCTCCAACAGCGAAAAGCTGACGCAGGCGGCGACCGTCGTCGCGGCGGACTTTGGCTTTCGCGAGGCGGTGGCGACACACGATGAGCGCACCGTCGTGTCCGCACTGAGGAACCACGGCAGCCGCATCCGCGCGGACCTCGTGATGCTGGCCGATCTCGACGGCAAGCTGATTGCCGATAGTCGCGGATACCTGCACGACGGCGAGCCGTTTCCGTTTCCAGGGCTCATGCGAACCGCGGCGAACAGAGGCAACCCATCGGCGATCGGCGTGATCGATGGGCGGCTTTACCAACTCGTCGCGGTGCCCGTCAAAGCGCCGCTGCCTGTCGCGTGGGTAGCGATGGGCTTTCTGATCGACGACAGGATGGCCCGCGAAATGGCGAGCCTCATGTCGCTCGACGTGTCGTTTCTCGACCGGCGGCCGGACGGGCGCTGGGTTTCGCTGGCCAGCACCCTCGCACAAAAACGAGCCCTGTATGCCAGCCCGACGGAAGTGGCCGACGACAGCTATGCGATGCGAGTGATGTCGTTGCCGTCCACGGGCGAGCCTGTGGATGTCGTGCTCCAGCGGTCGTTGAAGGCGGCGATGGCGCCGTTTCATCGACTGCAATCGGCGCTGCTCGTCATCACCTTGTCGGGCGTGTTGCTGTCGATTGCGGGCAGTATCTTCACAGCGCGAAGCGTGACGCAGCCGATTGCGGCGCTGATACGTTTCGCGCGGCGAGTCGGATCGGGCGATTACGCCGAACCGATCAAGGTCGAGCATCACGACGAAATCGGCGAACTCGCCCAGGCGTTCAATCATATGCAGGAGGGCATCTCCCGGCGCGAGCATCGGATCACGGAGCTGGCGTACACGGACCGGCTGACGGGGCTGCCGAACCGCGCACTGTTCAGTGACAGGCTGCAGCAGACGATCGTCGAGGCGTTGCCGGACCAGCGTCCGTTCAGCGTCATGATGATGGACCTCGATCGATTCAAGTACGTCAACGACACACTCGGTCACCCTATTGGCGACTTGCTGTTGCGGCAAGTCGCGGAGCGGCTGCGTACGACGTTACCCGGCGACTCGGATCTGGTGGCCCGTCTCGGCGGCGACGAGTTCGCCGTGCTGCTGCCGAGCCACGATGCGGCCGGCGCGGAGCGTATCGCCGCTCGGATCCTGAAGGCATTGGAACTGCCGATCATGATCGAGGAGCAGCCCGTCGATGTGGGTGCGAGCATCGGCATCGTCATGTTTCCGCACAACGGGACCGACATGAACGTTCTGCTGCGTCGCGCGGACATCGCGATGTATGTGGCGAAGCGGGCCAATTCGGGCTTGGCGCTATACGACGAGCGGCATGACGACAACGGCGCAGAGCGTCTGTCTTTGATGAGCGAGCTGCGTCAGGCGGTCGAGCACGATCAACTGATGCTCTACTACCAGCCGAAGGTCGACCTCGCGACGCACACCGTCAAATTCGTCGAAGCGCTGGTCCGGTGGGACCATCCCACGCGGGGCTACGTGTCGCCCGATCAGTTCATTCCGTTTGCCGAGCAAACGGGGTATATCAAGGCGATCTCGCATTGGGTCGCCGAGCAGGCGATCCGGCAATGCGCGGCTTGGCGGGCCGAAGGTATCGAGCTGGCGGTGTCCGTCAACGTGTCTGCGCGGGAGCTCATTCAGTCGTCGCTGCCCGATACGTTTTCGGCATTGCTGAAGAAATACGGCGTGCCCGCCGAGATGCTGTGGATCGAGATCACGGAGAGCGCGATCATGGACGATCCGAATCACGCGATCCAGACGCTCGATCGGCTGCATGCGCTCGGCATTCGTCTCGCCATCGACGACTTCGGAACCGGTTATTCGTCGTTGTCGTACCTGAAGCGGATGCCGGTCGACGAACTGAAGATCGACAAGTCGTTCGTGATGGGCATGGTGCTGCACAGGGACGATGAGACGATCGTGCGCTCCACGATCGATCTTGCGCACAACATGGGGTTGAAGGTCGTGGCGGAAGGCGTGGAGTCGGAGTTTGTCATGCGGCGGCTGGCGGAGCTTCGCTGCGACCTCGCGCAAGGGTTTCATTTGAGCCGGCCACTGCCGCCGTCCAAGCTCGAGGATTGGCTGCGGGAATGGCGCTGCGTGAATGGGGTTTCTTGCTTTGGCGTCGATCGGAGCTCATAGCCGCTCATGGAGGTGGAGGGTAGCTGGTGTTCTACTCCACCGCTTCGCCATGGCCGTCACCCAAGCATCACGGATTGATTGTGACGTCCTCGCACCATCCTCGCACTGCAATATCCGCAATCAGGAAACCGGCAACCGCACCGTAGCAGACAGCCCCCCGCCACTGCGCAGCGCCAGATCGAGCCTTCCGCCATGCTGACGCGCAATGCGCTCAGCGATCGCCAAACCGAGCCCCGTGCCGCGTGGCCTACCCTCCTGCTCGACGCGCCGGAACGGCCGCTTGAGCAGCGTCAGCATCGCTTCGGGAACGCCAGGGCCCGCATCCTCGACGCCCACCACCACGAAGCCCGGCTCCCTGTGCGTGCGCACCGCCAGCCCCACGCGCCCGTACACCGTGGCGTTATGCATGAGGTTCATCAGCAGACGCAGCATCCCGACGGGACGAAACGCGATCTCCGGCAGCGGCTCGAGCGATAACTCGAATGTATGACCGAGGCCCGCATAGTCGGCGGCAAGCTGCTCGATCAGCGCGTTCAAATCGCCGGGCGTGCTCTGCTCGCTGTCCCAGCCCCGCGCGAAGTCGATGAATTGCTCGACGATCGCGTCGATCTCCGCGACGAAGCGCTCCGCGCTCGCGGCGGGCGCATCGAATGCTTCCGGCGCGGCGATCGCCATGCGCAGTTTCGTCAGCGGTGTGCGGATGTCATGCGAAATGCCCGCAAGCATCTCGGCCCGGGTCGCATCCATCTCGGCGAGCGACGCGACCATCCGATTGAAGGCGTCGGCGACCGTCGCGAGCTCCGTCGGCCCGTCGGCAGGCACTGCGTCCGGCCACGCGCCGCGCTCGACTGTGGCCGCGGCGCGCACAAGACGCTGCAAGGGAATCGACGTATCGCGCTGGATCAGCCACGCGCCCAACGCCGGAAACATCCCGAAAGCGAGCAGCATACAAACGATGCTCCACGGCAACAGTCGCCCGATCGTGGGCGGCGCGGACAAGACGATCCAGTAATGCGTGCCGTCGATTTCGAGCCTGAGCCAGATGCGGCGCTGCTCGCCGTCTTCCCAGCGCACTTGCGTGCCGGACGGCAGCCGCTCGCGCAGACTGATCAGAAAGCGCCGTGCCATCAAGGTGCGAGGCAGCTCATGCGAATCGGTCATGGGCGTGGCCAGCCCGCCGCCGTTCATCGCGGCGACAGCTCGGCCGCGCTCGGGCTCGTGCAGCGCTGTCAACAGGCGCTCGACCGTCGCGGTTTGCGAGGCGATGAGCGACGCGGCCTCGTCGATTCTCGGTTGCTGCATGAAGACGAAAAACACCATGAAAGTCGTGAGCTGGCTTGCCACGACCACGAGGATCAGCAACAGCAGATTGCGTTCGAGCAGCGAATGCGGCCAGGGCATCCTCACGGTTCGAACTCCGCCACGAGCATGTAGCCCAAGCCCCAGACGGTACGGATATGGCGCGGCGACGACGCATCGGCTTCGATGGCTTGCCGCAGACGCAGCACCTGCACGTCGACGCTGCGCGTGCTCGCGTCGTAGTTCGGCCCACGGGCGCGTTCGATCAGGTGCGCGCGGCTGACCGGGCGGTTCGGCGTTTGCGCGAGTGCGGCAAGCAGGCGCATTTCGGCCTGGCCGACCTCGACCTGGCCACCATCGAGCCGTGACAATGCCTGGCGCCCGACATCGAGGCGATACTCGCCGAAGCGCAGGATCGCGGTGTCGCCTTCCTGCTGGGCACCGTCGCGCGCGTCGTGCTGGCGCCGCGCAAGCTGCTGGCGGCGCAGGATCGCGCGGATGCGCGCGAGCAACTCGCTCGGCAGAAACGGCTTGGCGAGATAATCGTCGGCCCCGAACTCGAGCCCTACCACGCGATCGACCGGATCGCCGCGCGCGGTGAGCATCAGGATCGGAATGGTTTGCCTTTGGGCGCGCAGGCGCCGGCAGATCGACAAGCCGTCCTCGTCGGGCATCATGATGTCGAGGATCAGCAGATCGTAGGGCTGACGTTCGAGAAAGGCGTCCAACTGCGCGCTGCTTTTTGCCGTGCGCACTTCGAAACCATGCGAAGCGAGATAACGCTCCAGCATGTTGCGGATTTCGGCCTCGTCGTCCAGCACGATGAGGCGGCCCTGGCGCGTCTCTCCGGTGGCGGAATCGACGTTCGACGTAGTGGCGGACAAACCTTCCTCGAATCAGATAAACGGATAGAACCGCGGGCGGGCTGACGGGCGATTACTGCCGATGCTGGGCAAAGAACTGCTCGATGTCGGCGACCGTCACGTAGCCTTTATGCGTCGCATCGATCTGGTCGAAATACTTTGCCACGTGCGGCATGCCGGCCTGCGCCTCGGCTAGTGTCAGCTTGCCGTCGTGGTTGGTGTCGGCGGCGGCAAACCGGTTTTCCAGCTCTTGCTGCAATGGACGTTGCCCCTGCGCTACAGCGCTTGCTACGAACACGAATGGCACAACGAGCGTTGCGGCCAGCGTCAAGCATACATGTTTCAGTTTCATTTCTTTCTCCGCGAAAAAACGGGTGGTGAAAAAATTCAATACGGCACGTAGTAATAAGGTTGCGTCGTGTAGACCACCGCAGGTGCCGGCGCAATCAGAGCAGGCGCTGCTGGCGTGGCGATCGTGTCGCCCTTCGTCGTGATGCACTGCGCGTACGCGTCGTCGTATTGCCGCTGGAGGGCGGCTTCGCTTTGCTGATGCTGCTGTCCGCCGACCGCCGAGCCGAACAGCAAGCCGGCGCCCGCGCCAATGGCCGCACCCACGCCGGCACTGCCGGTGCCCGCTCCGATCAGGGCGCCGGCTGCTGCGCCGGCGGCCGTGCCGAGCGCCGGCCCCGCCGCGCCCGATTGGGCCACGGGATGCGAGGCGACGATCGGATCGACGATCTGCGACGCGTAGGTGCGGCAACTGTAGTCGTCCTGCTGGAACTCAGTCAGCGCCTTGCCTTTCGCGGGTAGTGCTGTGACGGTCGGATAGCTCGGCGGCACCACTGCGCAGCCGGCCAGTGCGAACAGTGCCAGGCCGAAAACGAGGGGGCGGGTCAGGCGCGGTGCATTCATGATGTCCGGATGAGGTTCTGATGAGAGAGGGTGAAAAACGGCTTTCGAAGCGGGGCTAAGACTCAGAAGCGGTAAGCGGCCCCGAGCGAGCCGAACACGCTCGCACGCCGCTCGACGACCGGGCTGTTTGCCGCATCGCCAACCAGCGTGTCGACACCGAGTGCCGCTCGCGCCGACCAGTGCGCGTTGAAACTGTGCTCGACCGTCACTTTGAGGTCGACGCGGGAAAAGCCCGCCGATGGCGAATACACCGACAGGTGCGCCGAGCTGTTGGCCGCTTGTTCGCCGTCGATGCCGAACGCCGTCTGTTCCGCCGCGCCGTTGGCCCATACCGTGTCGGCCGAGACCGTGACGCGGTCGCGCGGCATGGCGAGCATCGTGTAGCCCACTCCGAACGTGACCTGATTGCCATAGCCCGCATGCGCCGATTGCAGGAAGCGCACCTGCGCGCTCGCCGGGCCCGCGTGCCAGCGGACGAACGCGCCAACCTGAGGCGAGGTCGCGATGTTGCCGGTGCCGCTCAGAATGGCTGCGTCGCCTTCTCTGCGGCCGATGCCGACGCCGATCAGCGGCCCGACGGCGACGTGCGGCCCCAGCGGATAGGCAATGCCGCCGACAAGCCCGTCGACAAAGTAGGTCGGAGCCGAGGCCGAGGGGCTCTTGAACGATAGCGTTGGCAGCGGCACCAGACGATATGCGCTGGAGCCCTGGTAGCGCGGTAGGGCAGTCAGATCGATGCCGATGCTGTTGGCGGTGGGCTGCTGCGCGAGCGCGCAACTGCCATAGGTGATCGTGCCGGCAACGAATGCTGCGCCGAGCATGGTGCGATAACGTGCAATACGCGACGACGGGAGCGGCTTGAGGCAATTGACGGACATGAGCAATAAACGGTGAGTCAGACTGAGTGTGATGGGAAGCGAGCATCGGACGAGGGGCGCGTCCGTTCGCGGCAGACGAGGTGGCTGCGCGCGATCGATGACCGAGCGGGAGGCGTGTTACGTCGAGGCTCGGGGGGCATTGATCGCCGCCGCGGGGGCGGGCGTTGGTGTCGCCACCAGCGGCGGCACGGCGGGCGGGGGCACGATCACAGGTGGCAACACGACGACAGGCGCGGGCGCGACTACAGGCGGCAACACGGCCACAGGCGGCAGCACTGCCACGGCAGGTCCGGTAGTCACGATACCCACTCTCGGCGGGCCGGCCACCGTCACACCGCCCGTCACGACGGTGTTGCCATGCGGTCCCGTCACGCTGTGGCTGCTTGCGACGACGCCCGGCGCTACGCGAACCGCGGTATTCGTATGGCTGACGGTACGGCTGTCCGGACCGGAGGTCGTCGCGGAGTGGGTGCACCACACGTAGCCGCAATTCGTGGCGGCCGAATGGCTGTAGGTGCCGTTCGGGCCGCTTACCGTTCGGGATGACGAGAACTGTCCGAGCGCCGACCGCGTGACGCTGCTCGACGCGTCGATCGTCCGTCCGTTCGGGCCGGTCACGCTGTTGCTGCGCGCACACGTTCCGCCGCTGCAACTGGTCGTGCCGCCATGGACATACTGGCCGCCGTCCGGGCCGACCGCTGTTCCCGAGTGCGTGAATTGCCCGGGACCTGTGCGTGCGACGGTGCCGCGGTTCGTCGTCAGTCCGCCGAACGGACCGATCGCACCTCCCTCGTGCGTGCAGCTGCCGCCGCTGCAGGAGGCGAAACCCGCGCGGTGATAGGCGGTGCGCAAAGCGAAAGCCTCGTACCGGAAGACGCCCGCGTGGGCCGGATTGCCGGCGAACAATAGCAACAGAGAGGCGGCGGTTAGGGCAACGTTTCTCATCAGGCAATCCCCCCGTCGGAGAAGTGGTGAAGTCGTGCCTCTAAGGTAAGTGAACGTCCCCGCACACGCTGTTAGCAATCGATGTCAAAAAATGTCGAGACTCGCGACGACCGTCATCAATACGATTTCACCGGCACGTGAAATGAAACAGGACGACATATTTCTCCAACAGCTTTTCATCGCATGGCCGCTTAATCTGGGTCGAAAGCTCGGCTGTAGCCGGCCTTTCACTGATCCGATAAGGACATGCCATGAAACTGCGTTCTCTGTTCATTCTTGCGGGCAGTGCCCCGCTCGCTCTGATGGCGCAAGCCTCGTTCGCCGGCGTGGCCGTCGGGATTGCCGTGCGGCCGGCCCCCGTCGTGGCGGTCGCGCCGGTGCCGGTCTATGTGCCGCCGCCTGCCGTGGTGGTCGCACCCGCGCCCGTCGTGGTCGCACCGCCGGCCGTGATGGTCAGTCCTGCGTATGCCTATGCCGCGCCGGTCTATCCCGCGGTCACCGTGCGCGCGGGATTTTGGGGCGGGCACGGTGCTGTCGTCGTGCGCTGATCGGCCGTGCGGCCAGGCAACGCCGATCTGCGGGGGGCCGCCCCGCCTTACCGCACCTCGACCGTAATCCGGTCATAACGCCCGCTTTCGTCGAACGCCGTAATCGCATATTCCCCAGGCTGCGCGAGCGGCACCGTCCAACCGTTCGCGGCCGGCGCACGGCCTGCGAGCGCACCGTTCACGAGCCAGCCCACCGAGCCGCGCGCACCGCTGACCGTCAAATGCAGTTGCGGTGCCTGCCCCCCGTAGCTGCGCCGCACGATCTCGCCCGTGCTTGCACCGCCTATCGCGAGGTGCCCCTCGGCACGTGCGGGCGGCGTGCAGCCGGGCTGCCAGCGCGGCGGATCGAGACGCCGGCTGCGCTCGTCGAGCCAAGGCTCGAGCACGGCGGGCCACAGCGGGCTCTCGGCCTCGCGCAGTGCATGAGACGTGCAATCGGCGCTCGCGCGCAGCCCCGTTTCGCTGTCGACGGCATAGCGCAGCACGGGCTCCCCACCGCGAATTGCATCGGGGAACGTCGGCGGCGCGATGCCGTCGAGCAGCCACGCGCGCCGCTGTTCGGCACACAGGTCGCTCGGCTGCGCATCGACGGTATTGCCGAGCGGCCAGCACACCTGTGCTTGCGTGACGCCGGCCGGTGGCTTGCGCTGCGCGGTTTCGACGGCATCGGGCAGCGCCGAGAAGATGCTCATCATCAGGGGCGTGGCCGCGTTGGCGCCGAAGTAGCCCGGGTTCGGCGTGCCGTCGGGCCGCCCGATCCACACGCCCACCGTATAGCGGTCGGTTACGCCAACGGCCCATGCATCGCGAAAGCCGAAGCTCGTGCCCGTCTTCCAGGCGACGCCGCGATTGTTGCCGCGCTCTTCTACTGCGCGCCCGAGCGGGCCACCCGATTCGAGAATGTCGCGCACGATGAACGCCGCGCCCGCGCTCATCATGCGGTGCTCCTCGAGCGGCGCATCGCTCGTCAAGCGCGGCACACCGGCCATGCCGCCACGCGCGAACGATGCATAAGCGCCGACCAGATATTCGAGCGACGTATCGGCGCCGCCGAGGATCACCGAGAGGTTCGGCGTCGCACCGCGCGGAAAGCGCAGCTTCAGGCCGCCCTGACGCAGCTTGCCGACGAAGCGGTCCGGGCCGTATTGATCGAGCACCTGCACGGCGGGCACGTTCAGCGAGCGGGTCAGCGCCTCCGACACACTGACGGCGCCGTGAAACGACTGCTCGAAGTTGCCGGGTTGATAGCCGCCGAACGATTGGGGCACGTCGGCGAGCAGCGATTCCGAATCGACGAGCCCCGCATCGAGCGCGAAGCCGTACAGAAAGGGCTTCAGTGTCGAGCCCGGTGAGCGCCATGCGCGCACCATGTCGACGTGGCTCGCGCGTTCGAGGTCGCTGAAATCTGCCGAGCCCGCATAGGCACGCACTTCGAGCGTTGCGTTGTCGAGCACGAGTGCGGCACACGACGCATGACGCGGCAGGCCGCGCACGCGGTCGAGCAGTTGCGCTTCGACGGTCGATTGCAGATCGGCGTCGAGCGTCGTGGTGATGCGCAGCCGGCCATGCGCCGTGCGCTTGAGCCGTTGCGCGAGCAGCGGCGCCAGCATGGGCTCGCGGATCGTTTGCGCGTAGACGGGCTCGGTCAGCGCATCGTCGATGACCGTTTGCGGCCAGCGGTCGGCGAGCCGGTGCAGCACCTTGTCGCGTGCCTGCTGGGCGCGATGCGGGAAGCGGTCGGGACGCAGCAGCGATGGCGCCTGCGGCAGCACGGCCAGCATCGCGGCCTCGGCGTAGCTGAGGTTGCTGGCCGGCTTGCCCAGATAGGCGCGGCTCGCGGCATCGACGCCTTCGAGCACACCACCCATCGGTGCGTAGTTCAGATACAGCGTGAGGATTTCGCGCTTGGAGAAGTGCGCTTCGAGCTGCAACGCGCGCAGGATCTGATGCAGCTTGCCGCGCAACGTGCGCGGCGTCGGATCGATCATGCGCGCGACCTGCATCGTGATCGTCGAGCCGCCCGAGACGATGCGACGATGCACGATCCACTGCCCCGCCGCGCGCACGAGCGCAAACGGATTGACGCCCGGGTGCCACCAGAACGCACGATCTTCATAGCCAGTCAGCGCCTGCACATAGCGCGGCGAGACCTGCTCGAGCGTGACGGGATTGCGCCAGATATACAGCTTGTCGGGGAAGGCGCGCAGCGGCGTGCCGTCGCGCGCGGTGACGATCAGCGCGAAAGGCGCCGAGCGTCCTGGCGTCGGCAGCGGGAACAGGCGATCCGCCGTGAACGCGAGCGCACCGATGACGACCAGCGCCGCAGCGCCGACGCGCAATGCGCGCGAGGCACGAACGCGCGCGGCGCCGCGACACGTACGGGCGCGTATCGCAGCGAGGCGCTGCGTCATGCCGCCCGAGGGGGCCGGCGCGCGGCCCCCGTTCTGCTCATCCACTGCAATGCTCCGTCAGTGTGCCGCCGCTGCCGAGGCGGGTGCCGATGCCGCGGCGCTTGCGCTTGCCGCACCGTTCGAAGCCGGCGCGGCAGCGGCTGCCGTAGCGGCGGCCACGGCACCTGCGCTCGCATTCGCATCGACGATCGCGAGCTTCGTGTGCGCATCGAGCACGCCGAACACCTCGGGCCGGTACATGTCCTGCGCAAGCACGGGCGGCACGGTGTACTGACCCGGCGTCACGACGCGCGCGCGATAGAACAGATCGATCCCGCCCCAGCCGAGCTTGACGGCCGCCGCGAAGCGATCGTCGCGGAACTCGACGTGCACGATGCGATCGTTTTGCATTGCTTCGGTCACATCGGTGCCGCCGACCTTCACGCCCTCGCCGCTTTCGCCCTGGACGAGATTCTGATTCTCGATCTCGAGCCCGGCCGGCACGCGGTCGACGACGAGTGCCGAGCCCGTCACCGTGTGCTCCGAATCGGCATGCAGATGCACGAGCACGGTGTCGCCGACCTTCAACGGCGTGTTGCCGAGCGGGCTGCCGTTCGCGCGCAGGTATTCGCGCGTGATCGTCAGGCGTGGCGCGTCCGCTGCGGGCGGTGTCGGTGTCTGCGTGGGGTTGCCGCTCAGCGACAGCTCGACGAACAGGCGCTGGTCCGACGGATTCGCGATCGTGAGACCGTGCGCGAACTCGGTGGCCGTCACTTCGGTGAACGGCGAGGCGGCACTGTCGACCGTGCGCGTGGCGCCGTCGCTCGTGACGGTCGCGCGCCACGGCTTCTGTTCGCCGCTGGCCAGCAACTGACCGAGGCGGAACAACGCGAGCCGTTCCTGCGTGCTGTAGTACCACGGTCCGCGCACGGCCATCGCGTTCTGCACGCGGCCGAGCAGCAGGCCGCCATCGGGCGCCGGCACCTTGTCGCGCGCAAGCAGCACATAGGCGAGCGCGGTGTCGCGCAAATTGCTGCCGTAGTCCCACCACCAGTAGCCAGGCATACGCTCCTTCTTCACGCCTTCGGCGATGGCCTGCTGGCTGCGGGCCTGGTCGCCCATCAGATGCAGCGCGATGCCGAGTTCGACGAGCGAGAGGCCCGAGTTCGCGTAGGTGCGTTGCTCGAACAGCAGCCGCAGCGTCGCGAGCGGCGCCTTGCGTTCACGCGCCAGCACGTACGACGCTTGCACGAGCGCTTCATAGTTGCGGTTGTTGCGGCCGAAGTCGTCGATGAGCTGACGCAGGTTCTCGGGCGTCACATGCGTCGGCAGCGGCGCGATCTGTGCGCTGCCTTCCTGCAAGGCCCGCAGCAGATAGTTCATCGTGTTGCCGTAGAGCCGGTCGGGCACGGTGAAGCCTTGTGCACGCGCATCCTGCAGGAAGCCCGCCACATAGGCCGACAGCCAGAAATCGTCGCGCCCGTTGCCCCACAGCGTGAAGCCGCCGCGCGCCGACTGATAGCCCCCGAGCTTGCCCAACGCGAAGTCGATGCGCTGCGCACGCTCGTCGTGCGTGTAGACCTTCATGCCGTAGCGGCGGGCCGTGGCTTCGTCGACATAGAGCCACGGATAGGCGCTGCTGACGGTCTGCTCGGCGCAGCCATACGGATACTCGAGCAGCCACTGCGCGGCGGCCTTCACGTCGATCGGCGGCTGGTTCGACAGCATCAGGTGCGCGGCCAACGAGCCCGGGTAAAGCCCTGCGATGGCCGGATCACGAATTTGCAGCGTGGAACCAGGCTCGATCGTGTAGCGCTGCACGAGTTGCGTCGACGGCGTGGGCGCCTCGACCTCGAGCGCGTAGTGGCGGGCAAGCGCGATGCCCGCGCCTTGCACCGACACGTCGATCGTGTGCAGCCCCGCGCGCTCGCCCGCGTCGACGTTGTAGCGCAGCGTGACCTTCTGCTGTGACTTCAGCGCGACATCGTGTGCGTCGCCTTGCACGGTGAGGCCGTCGTCGCCCTTGACCTCGACCTTGAACTGCCCGGCGCTGCCGGTGAGATTCTGCAGGTCGAGCGCGAGCGTCGAATGGTCGCCGAAGTTCAGATAGCGCGGCGTGGCCAGTTCGGCAATCACAGGCGCGGCCACGACCATCTCCTTGCTTTGGCTGCCGAAGCGATCGGCTGTCGCCACCACCGTGGACAAGCGCAGCGTGCCGTTGAAGTCGGGCAGCTTCACGGGAATCTCGGCCTCGCCGTTTGCATCGAGCGTGACGGGTCCGGTGAACAGGTCGACGAGCTTGACCTTCTTCGGCAGATCCTGCGTGGCTTTGGGCGACGTATCGCCGCCCCACTTGAGCTTGCCCTTCTTGCCGGCCATCTTCTCGATCAGGCGGCCGTAGATATCGTGCAGGTCGGCGCCGTAGCGCAGCTTGCCGAAGAAGAACTGGAACGGATCGGGTACCGGGTAGCGCGTGATGTTGAGGATGCCGACGTCGACGGCCGACAGCGTCATCAATGCGCTCTGGCCCTTGGCCGATGGCACCTTCACCTTGATCTTGACGGTCGTTTCCGACTTCATGCGCTCGGGCGCTTCGAGCGCCACGTCGAGCTTGCGCTCGTTGCGCGCGAGCGGCAGCGCGATCAACCCCAGTGCGCGCGCCGGCGTGACGAGATCGCCCTGGTTGCCGGGCCGCAGCACCATCACCGAGATGTACAGGTCATGACGCTGCCAGTCTTTGTCGACCGGAACGTCGACGGTGCGGCTCGCGCCGTCGATCGATACACGCTTGGTCCACAGCGTGTGGTCGCCGTCGACCGTGATCAGCGCGGTGCCCGCGTGCGGCGGCGTGATCGTGAGCTGCGCGGTATCGCCACCGCGATAGGCGTCGCGATCGAGCTTGAGCGCGACGCGGTCGGGGCGCTGGCCCGCGGCTTCGTCGCTTTGCGCGCTCCAGCCCGCGTAGAAGCGATAGATCTGCTTTTGGTCAGTCGCCGTGTCGAGGATCTCGAGGCGGTAGCGGCCGTATTTGACGGGCACGCGCAGATGGCCGCGGCCACCGGCCGGGATGTCGACGTTGCTCGTATAGACGAGCTCATCCGTCTCGGTGAAGCCGGAGTTCCAGCCGCGCTGGTCGTCGTAGCGCCAGTAGTAGTCGCGGTTCTCGCGGAACAGCCGCACAGGTAGGCCCTTCGCGCCCTTCAGATTGCCCTGCTGGTCGGCGCGGATCACTTCGAAATCGGCCGGCGAGTCTTCGGGCGCGTAGTCGCCGTTGAACAGCGGGCGCACGGCAGTCAGCACGGGTGCGGGCCACACTGTGCGCTCGAGGTTGCGCACCACGGGGCGCCCGCCCGACTCGAGCAGGCTCAGCGTCGTGCGCACGGTCACTGGCGAATGCGTCGGTGACGCCGGGTCGAGCGGAATGTCGAGCCCGAGATGGCCGTTGTCGTCGAGGTGCTGTTCATCGAGCTGCTGGCGCACATGCAACGACTGATCGTTGGCGTCGCCGAACTCGAAGCCCGGGTAGCGTGCGTCGAACGGGTTCGTATTGCGCGAGAACTCGACGACGCCGAGCAGCCGGTTGCCCGCGGCCGGCGCGCCATAGAGGTACGTGCCCGTCACGTCGATATGCAGCGGCTCGTCGACTTTGAGCGCCGTGAGCGGATTGGCCAGCGTGAGCTTCATCCGCTCGGGCAGGAACTCTTCGACGCCGAAGCGTAGCGTCGTGTTCGCCTGCTTGTCGGCCGGGTCGTTGCGCAGTTCGAGCGTCCACGAGCCGGTCGGTGCATCGGTCGGCAGCGTGATCTGCTGCTGGTAATAGCCGGGGTGGCCGGCCATCGGCTGCCAAATGGCGACGAACTGCGTCTTGCCGTCGGCGCGGCGCAGCGTCGCCTGAATCGGCTGCGGCGGCACGGGGCGGCCGTCGGCATCGCGCGCGAGCACCGACAGCGTGAAGCGCTCGCCAGGGCGGTACAGATCGCGGCCGCTCCATGCGAACAGACGCACGCTCTTGTAGTTGAGGCCCGTCACGTCGTATTCGGACAGATCGAGCGCGGCCTCGCGCACGGCCAGCATCGACATCTGCTGCCCCTTCTGCGCGAGCACGAGCGCGGCGCCTGCGGGCTGTTTCGCGAACGCGGCATGGCCGTCGCCATCGGTCTGGCCACGCGCGAGCACCTTGCCCTGGCGGTCGACCCACGTGAGGTCGACGCCCGAGACGGCGCTGCCGTCGGTCAGCGAGCTCACGAATGCATCGGCGCTTTTCTCGAACAGACGCAGATGCAGCCCCAGATCGCTGACGTAGTAGTAGGTGGTCTGATAGTCCTCGCCGAAGCGGCCGGGCCGCGACATCACGGCGACGTAGATGCCGGGCTCCTGCAGCGGCTTGATGCTCTCGACCGGCAGGTACGTGACGCTGCGCTTGTCGGTCTGTTGCTCGGTCAGGAAGCGCCCTTGGTAGACGCTGTCGGCCATCTTGTGCAGCCGGTCGAGCGACCAGGGCGAGACGGCCCCGTGCAGATCGTCGGGCAGGTTGTTGTCGTTGTTGCCGTCGCCATTGTCGCTGGACGTGCTGTCCGCTTCGTCGTCGCCGTCCTCGCTGGCCTTCTTGGGCTGGCGGTGCGCGAGCATCGTGTCCATGAAGCGCGGCAGCTGGTCGGGCCGCACGCGCAGGAACTGCACGTCGACCTCGGGCACGTTGACGGTCACCACCGGCAGGCCGCCCGACTCCTTGGCCGGCAGCACCATGCCGCGGCTCGCGAAGTAGTAGGCCGGCGTGACGGCCGGCGTGTTGATCGAGTAGCGCACTTCGCGGCCGAGCTTGCGGCCGTCCTTGGCTTCGAGCGCGTCTTGCACCTGCACGACGTAGCGCTGCAGCGGTTCGACGTGCGGGAAGTAGATCACGCGCGGGTTGTCGCCGACGACCCACGCGCCCGCCACGGCCGTGCCGCCGGTCAGGTCGGTCAGCTTCTCCGACGTGCTGACTTCGCTGGCCGCTGAGGCGCCTTGGGCGCTATCGGCATCGGCGCTCTCGTCGTCGTTGTTCGATTTCGTCTTCGCGCCGGGCGCCGCGGGCATCTTGAACACGCGGATCACCTTGTCGTAGTCGGCGCGCGCATCGAGCGGCTGCGAGAACGTCAGCGCTAGCGCGGGCTGTCCGTCGAGTTCGCGGTTGGCCGCGTCGACGAGCGTGAATGGTGTATTCGGGTCCGAGTTCGCTTCGTCGCCTTGCGAGTGCGCGCCGTGCCAATAACGATTGATACCGTAGGCGGCGAGTGCGCAAAGGATAAGGAAAGCAATGACGGCCAATGAACGGCGATTGCGTTTATTCATGGAAACACCCCGGAGCAGGCAGGCGAGCGTTGAAGTTATTGGATTTGGCGACCGACTTTAGCATAGCGATTCAGGTCAATCGCTTTATGAAGAAACGAAAATGCAAAATCGGGATATGCCGAGTGGCACGGTCAACCCTATGCTTACCTTCGCAGACGACATCCATTTACGAAAATCGGGCTCGCTCCATTTGGCGAAATGCGAATGCACCGTGCGCCATTTGAGGAAGTCGCTGGACAAGCGGCGAAGCTCGGCGATGCCTGGACATCGGCAGTACCGTCATCGAGGGCGTGGCCGCGACTTGACATGAAGACGTCATGACGTCATGATGTCTTCATGAGTGCTAATCGCGACAGCCAACTTCCCCTTTACGCGCAGGTAGAAGCCGCCCTGATGGCCAGTATTGCCGACGGGACTTACCCGCCGGGAACGCAACTGCCTAATGAAACCAGCTTGCTGGCAACCTTTCGGATCAGTCGGACAACCCTTCAGAAGGCCATACAGAATTTGATCGCCCGAGGGTTGATTGAAATCCGCCGAGGTAAGGGCACATTCGTATCGCAACCACGCCTCACGCAAGAACTCACCGAACTGAGCGGCTTTGTCGAGGACATGCGTTTGCATGGCCGCCATCCGACGGCGCGGATGGTCGGCAAGCAAATTGAAGACGCGAGCGATCTGGTCGCTCGCAAGCTCTCGCTCGAGGCAGGTGCGTCGGTGGTCCACATTCAGCGCATACGCATCGCCGACGGGACACCGCTATCGTTCGACGAGACATGGCTGCCGAAGGACATCGGCGAGAAGATCCTCGAGAATGATCTGGAGGTCGAGCCGATCTTTTCGTTGCTTGAACAGAAGTACGATCTGCCACTCAGGGAGGCCGAGTACAAACTCGAAGCGATCGCCGCAGATAAGATCGTCGCCCGGGCACTCGAGATCAAGGTGGGTAGCCCGATTTTTCTCATCGAGCGCACGTCCTACAGCGAGCAGGGCCGTCCCGTCGACTACGAAAAATTGCACTACCGCGGCGACCAGATCCAGTTCGTCACCCATCTCACCCGGCGCAAGCCGCATGGCCGATAGCGCGGTGTGGGCTTCTTCAATGGATACAGGTCACATACTCTGGCTGTTTGCCGTGTCGTTAGGGGCTAGCGCGCTAGGTGGAATGCTGGGCATGGCAAGCGGTATTTTCATCGTGCCCATCCTGACCGTGTTCGGTCACATCGACATTCATATTGCGGTTGGTGCCAGCATCGTTTCGGTGATCGCGTGTTCCTGTGGTAGTGCCGCACCGTTTCTTCGTGGTCGATTGACCAACGTCCGGCTTGCGATCGTTCTGGAAACCGCCACGACGCTAGGGGCATTATGCGGCGTCATGATGAGCGGTCTCATTCCGGTACGCGTGCTTTATTTCATTTTTGCTGTGGTCCTGATGCTGTCGATATGGCAGATGCTTGCGAGGCGTTCCGATCCTGTCGCTGCCGCCACCGCCGCGAGCATCGATCCGTGGAGTGCCTGGTTATGTCTGGATGCTCGCTACCCGGATCATGCGCTCGGACGCGAGATCGAATATCGCGTGCATCGCATCGGGCTCGGCATGTTCTTGATGTATTGCGCCGGACTGATTTCGGCGTTACTCGGCATCGGTAGCGGCGTCCTCAAGATCCCGGCAATGGATACGGCATTGCGCCTGCCAATCAAGGTTTCCTCCGCAACGTCGAATTTCATGATCGGCGTGACTGCGGCAGCCAGCGCCGGCGCCTACTTCGTGCGCGGTGAAATCGTGACCGCCATCGCTGCGCCTGTGGCGCTGGGGTCAGTCGTGGGCGCGATGATCGGGGCTCGTGTCCTCATGCGGGTAACGAGCGACAAACTGCGTGTGCTTTTCGTCATCGTGCTCGCAGTCCTTGCAGTACAGATGCTTCTCGAAGCATTGGGTGTCCGCCTTTTCGGAGCTTCGGCATGAGCCACATCGCAGCCAATACGTCAGGGCTTGAAGGGCGGCTGGCCGGACTTCTACACCACGGCACGTGGCTGGCCTCCTGTACGGTCGCCGCCGGCCTCGCAATGGCACTGCTAGGCCCCTGGGCTCGCAACCGGCTCTCCATGACGGCTGTCATCGGCCCCCACGTCATGACTGCAGGTGTTGCGCTCTTCATCCTCCTCCCGGTCGTGCGCCTGATATTGATGCTGGGCGTTTTCCTGCATCAACGCGACTATCGTTTCAGCGCGATTACCGGACTGGTGTTGATGATCGTGGTCGTCGGATCGATGATCGGCGCAGCGTGAGGTTGATGAGGCTCCGTCAAGAGAAAAGATGGCTTCGGGTCTGTCCCTCGGCCGTTGCGGAATGATCCTGGCGCCAGCCGCGCAAACGATCAAACGATCTTTCTTTCGTCATCCCGCAAGCCTACTGTGCACCCTTCGTTTACAAGTGACGAAAACGCGCCTCGGAGCGCCCGTGCGCGGGCGTTTGCGGCTACCGCCGCTGATTTGACAACCCCCCTACGCTCGCGTAAATTGCGCGCACGCGTCGGGAGAGCGCGTCCGTGGCCCAGGTTTTTTCGAACCCTGGCGCGAACGCCGCCGAAGGGGCACACCCACAAACTCTCAGGCAAAAGGACCGACTGCGTCGAAGAGCCTCCAAGCGGCTTTTCGCACTCTGGAGAGCGGCAGTAGCGCGTTCACGAAGCCTTCATCATGGCCGTGACGGCAAGCTGCCCACCGAAGGGGCGCGCGCACGAAGCAGGGAGCGGAAAAACCGTTCCGGCTGCGCAATCTCTCAGGTACCGAGGACAGAGGGGTCAAGCAATGGCATCGACGCGCGCGCTCGCTGGAGCTTCGCGCGAGGGCCGGTCGCATGACCCTTTTTCGTTTTCGCGAAACCTTAAGCGCGCCGAGGCTCCTATGACCGAACTGAAACACACCCCGCTGCATGCCACGCACCGCGCGCTCAACGCGCGCATGGTCGACTTCGGCGGCTGGGACATGCCCGTCAACTACGGCTCGCAGATCGACGAGCACCACGCGGTGCGCGGCGACGCCGGCATGTTCGACGTCTCGCACATGTGCGTCGTCGATTTCTCGGGCCCGCGCACGCGCGCGTTCTTCGAATACGCGCTCGCCAACAACGTCGGCAAGCTGCAGACGCCGGGCCGCGCGCTTTACTCGTGCCTGCTCAATGAAAAGGGCGGCGTCATCGACGATCTGATCGTCTACTTCTTCTCCGATGATTTCTTCCGCGTGGTCGTGAATGCCGGCACGGCGGAAAAAGACATCGCATGGTTCAACCGCCTCAACACCGAACAGCAATTCGGCCTCACGATCACGCCGCGTCGCGATTTCGCGATCGTCGCCGTGCAAGGCCCGAACGCGCGCGCCAAGGTGTGGCAGACCGTTCCGGCTGCGCAGGCCGCGACCGAAGGGCTCAAGCCGTTCAACGCGGCGCGTGTGGACGGTACGCTGTTCGGCGACCTGACGATCGCGCGCACGGGCTATACGGGCGAAGACGGTTTCGAAATCATCGTGCCCGCGACGCATGTCGCCGCGTTGTGGCAGGCGCTGCAACAAAACGGCGTGCGTCCCTGCGGGCTCGGTGCGCGTGACACGTTGCGCCTCGAGGCTGGCATGAATCTGTACGGGCAGGACATGGACGACGACGTCTCGCCGCTCGATGCCGGTCTCGCCTGGACCGTCGATCTGGCCTCGCCGCGCGCGTTCGTCGGACGTGCCGCACTCGAAGCGGCCGGCGCGAAACAGGCATTCGTCGGTCTCATTCTGCAGAAGGAAAACGGCAAGGCCGGCGGCGTGCTGCGCGCGCACCAGAAGGTGCTGACGCCGCACGGTGAAGGCGAAATCACGAGCGGCACGTTCTCGCCGACGATGCAGGAATCGATCGCGTTCGCGCGCGTGCCCGCAGGCGTGGTGCCGGGTGACGTCGTGCACGTCCAGATTCGCGACAAGTCGCTGCCTGCAAGCGTGGTAAAACTGCCATTCGTGCGCAACGGCAAAGTGCTGGCCGTCTAAGCGATACGAGCGCACGCGCCTCTGAGATCAAGATCAACATATTTTCACTATTTAGGAGCATCTGATGAGCAACGTTCCGGCCGATCTGAAATACACCGATGAACACGAATGGGTGCGCACCGAAGCTGACGGCACGCTGACGATCGGTATCACCGATCATGCACAGTCGACGCTCGGCGATATCGTCTTTCTCGAACTGCCCCCAGTCGGCAAGCAAGTGAAGGCTGGCGATGCCATCGGCGTCGTCGAGTCCGTGAAGGCGGCTTCCGACATCTACTCGCCGGTGTCGGGCGAGATCGTCGCAATCAATGCGGACGCCGTCGACACGCCCGAGGAGGTCAACAGCGACGCCTACGATACGTGGCTGTTCAAGATCAAGCTCGCAGCCGGCGCCTCGACCGATAGCCTGCTCGACGCCGCTGCCTACGAGAAACTCGTCGGCTGACCTTCCTGTCCTTGCCGCGGCTTTGCGCGCACGAACACGCGCAAGGCCGCGCCCCATGCCCTGCCCATCATGAAGCTCGACCACCCGGATTCGCTGATGAACCGCTCCCCTCTCTCGCTCGCCGCGCTCGAAGTGCATGACGCCTTCGCCGAGCGGCACATCGGCCCGGACGCCGCAGATCAGCAAAAGATGCTCGACGTCCTCGGCTTCGGCTCGCGCGCCGCGTTGATCGACGCAGTGATCCCACAGGCGATCCGCCGCACCGAGACGCTGCCGCTCGGGCCGTTCGCGCAGGCACGCAGCGAAGCCGAAGCATTGGCTCTACTTCGCGAGCTCGCGAACAAGAACCAGGTGTTCCGCTCGTACATCGGACAGGGCTACTACAACACGCACACGCCGGCCGTCATCCTGCGCAACGTGCTCGAGAATCCCGCGTGGTACACGGCTTACACGCCGTACCAACCCGAAATTTCGCAGGGCCGTCTCGAAGCGCTGCTGAACTTCCAGCAGATGATCGGCGACCTCACGGGGCTGGCGATCGCGAACGCATCGCTGCTCGACGAAGCGACGGCCGCGGCCGAAGCGATGACGCTGCTGCAACGCGTGGGCAAGCCGAAGTCGGACATCTTCTTCGTAGCCGACGACGTGCTGCCGCAGACGCTCGAAGTCGTGCGCACGCGCGCTCTGCCGCTCGGCATCGAGGTCAAGGTGGGCCCCGCGGCTGAAGCCGCCGCGTCGAACGCGTTCGGCGTGCTGCTGCAATATCCGGGCGTGAACGGCGACGTGCGTGACTATCGCGCGCTGACCGAGGCCGTGCACGCGGCGGGTGGCCATGTGGTCGTGGCGGCCGATCTGCTCGCGCTGACGCTGCTTCAGCCTCCTGGCGAATGGGGGGCCGACGTGGCCGTCGGCAACTCGCAGCGCTTCGGCGTGCCGGTCGGCTTCGGCGGCCCGCACGCGGCGTATCTGGCCGTGCGCGACGAATTCAAGCGGCAGATGCCGGGCCGGCTCGTCGGCGTCACCGTCGACGCGCAGGGCAACAACGCGCTGCGCCTGGCGCTGCAAACGCGCGAGCAGCACATCCGCCGCGAAAAGGCCACGTCGAACGTCTGCACGGCGCAGGCGCTGCTCGCGATCATGGCCAGCATGTACGCGGTCTATCACGGCCCGCATGGCCTGAAGACCATCGCGCTGCGCGTGCATCGCGTCGCGGCGCTGTTGGCGGCGGGCCTCAAGCAGCTCGGCTACACGCTCGCGAACGAGACGTTCTTCGACACGCTGACGATCGAAACGGGCACGCGCACGGCTGCCGTGCACGACGTGGCGAAGAGCCTGCGCATCAACCTGCGCCGCTCGGGCGACACGCGCGTGGGCGTCTCGGTCGACGAGACGACGACGCGCGCCGATCTGGCCGACCTGCTCAAGATCTTCGCGCACGCGGCCGGCGCGATCGACGTGCCGCACATCGACGTGCTCGACACGGCGCTCCAGCGTGCCGCGTCGGAAAGCGGCGACGTCGAGGCCACGCCGCTGCCCGCATCGCTCGTGCGCACGAGCGCGTTCCTCGAGCACGCGGTGTTCAACCGTCACCATTCGGAAACCGAAATGCTGCGCTATCTGCGCAGCCTCTCGGACAAAGACCTTGCGCTCGACCGTTCGATGATTCCGCTCGGCTCGTGCACGATGAAGCTCAACGCAACGTCGGAGATGCTGCCGGTCACGTGGCCCGAGTTCGGCCAGATCCACCCGTTCGCGCCTGCCGAGCAGACCGTCGGCTATCGCGAGATGATCGATCAGCTCGAGCAGATGCTGGTGGCGGCCACCGGTTATGCGGCCGTGTCGCTGCAACCGAACGCGGGCTCGCAGGGCGAGTACGCGGGCTTGCTGATCATCCACGCCTACCATGCTTCGCGCGGCGAGAGCCAGCGCGACATCTGCCTGATCCCGGCTTCCGCGCACGGCACGAACCCGGCGTCGGCGCATATGGCCGGCATGAAGGTCGTCGTCGTCGACTGCGATGCGCAGGGCAACGTCGACATCGAAGACCTCAAGACCAAGGCCGCCGAGCATTCGGACAAGCTCGCGGCGATCATGATCACCTACCCGTCGACGCACGGCGTGTTCGAACAGAACGTGCGCGAGATCTGCGAGATCGTGCACGCGCACGGCGGCCAGGTGTACGTCGACGGCGCGAACATGAACGCGATGGTCGGTCTCACGGCGCCGGGCCAGTTCGGCGGCGACGTCTCGCACCTGAATCTGCACAAGACGTTCTGCATTCCGCACGGCGGCGGCGGCCCCGGTGTCGGGCCCGTGGCAGTCGGTCCGCACCTCGCGCAGTTCCTGCCGAATCAGACGTCGTCGGGCTATCGCCGCGCCGAGAACGGCATCGGCGCGGTTTCTGCCGCGCCGTACGGCTCGGCATCGATTCTGCCGATCTCGTGGATGTACATCGCGATGATGGGCGCGAAGAACCTGACGGCGGCGACCGAAACGGCGATCGTCAACGCGAACTACGTGGCCAAGCGCCTCGCGCCGCACTACCCGGTGCTGTATTCGGGCCCGGGCGGACTCGTTGCGCACGAGTGCATTCTCGACCTGCGGCCGATCAAGGACGTGAGCGGCATCACCGTCGACGACGTGGCCAAGCGCCTCGCCGACTACGGCTTCCACGCGCCGACCATGAGCTTCCCGGTGCCGGGCACGCTGATGGTCGAGCCTACCGAGTCGGAGTCGAAGGAGGAGCTCGATCGCTTCATCGAGGCGATGGTGGCGATCCGCGAGGAAATCCGTGCCGTCGAGGAAGGCCGTGCCGATCGCGAAGACAACCCGCTCAAGCATGCGCCGCATACGGCTGCCGTCGTGACGGCGAACGAATGGCCGCATGCGTACTCGCGCGAGACGGCGGCTTATCCGCTGCCTTCGCTGGTCGCGCGTAAGTACTGGCCGCCCGTCGGCCGTGCGGACAACGTCTATGGCGATCGCAATCTGTTCTGTTCCTGCGTGCCCATCGCCGATTACGCTTAACTCTCGGCTCGCGTTCGCATGCGCGTGTCTGGCCTGCCATGCGTGGGCCAGACACGCGTCGTTCGGCAGCAATACCGGCTAACATCTCACACCGCGAATCAGCCAATGAAGGAGCGATGCATGGTGCGAATGGAGCCAACGACGACAGCGCGAGTGCCGCGCGCGCAAACGCCGCGGAGTCGAGTCGGACGTGTGCCGCTCGCCCGTTGGCTGCTCGTGTGCGCGGCCGCTGCGGCGCCGTTCGGTGCAGCGCACGCGACGATGAATTTCTGCGCGGCGCCGGCCTTGCAGACGAGCGAGCGCACGAACGCGACGCCGGGCGTCGAGGGTTTGATGAAGCGCGTGGCTGCGCGCCTGAACGACCAACCCAAGCCACTCGAGCAGCTGCACACCGAAGGCACGCTGCCGCATGAGGGCATCTACGATCAGAGCGTCGAAGCCGAGAAGGATCTCGAGCTCATGCGCGATGCCGCGCTCGTGTGGCGCGCGACCGGCGACGACCGCTACCTGAAGCTCGTCGACCGGTTCCTGCTCGCCTGGGCCACGACCTATCGCCCGAGCTTCAATCCGATCGACGAGACGCATCTCGATGGCCTGATCCTCGCCTACGACATGACGGCGAGCGCGCTGCCCGTGAAGACGCGCAACGCGGCCAGCGCGCTGATCGCGACGCTCGCGAAAGGCTACGTCCAGCGCATCGACAGCGAGCCGCGTCCGCTTGCGGGCACCTATCGCAACAACTGGCAAAGCCATCGCGTCAAGCTCGTCGCCATGGCCGCATTCACGCTCGACGATCGTAAGCTCATCAATGCGGCGCAGCGGCTGTTCGTCGAGCAGGTCGGCAACAACGTCGCGCCCGACGGCACGACGTTCGATTTCACCGAGCGCGATGCGCTGCATTACGTGACCTACGACTTGCAGCCGCTCGTCGAGGCCGCGCTCGCTGCGCGCCGCCACAACCGCAACTGGCTGACCGAGCGCGCTGCGAACGGGGCCACGCTGGCGCGCGCGCTGGACTGGCTCGCACCGTACGCGCTGGGCGCGAAAACGCATGAGGAATTCGTGCATTCGAGCGTGGCGTTCGACGCCAAGCGCCGCGATGCCGGCCTGCCGGGCTATTCGGGGCAATGGGACCCGCGCAGCGCGGCCGAACTGTTTCATCTTGCCGCACGTCTGTCGGGCCGTTACACGCCGGTCGCGCTGCGGCTCTCGCCGACGCCGCCTCCTTGGCTGGCAGTGTGCTTGCCGCTGGCGGCGAGGTAAGCTTAGCTTACTTACGTAATTCATTTCTCTGGAGTAGCAGCAATGGCAGTCAGCGTTTTCGATCTCTTCAAAATCGGCATCGGCCCGTCGAGCTCGCATACGGTCGGACCGATGCGCGCGGCGCTGCTGTTCGTGCAGGGGCTCGAGCGCGACGCGCTGCTTGCCGGCACGGCCGCCGTCAAGGCTGAGCTGTATGGTTCGCTCGGCGCCACCGGCAAGGGCCACGGCACCGATCGCGGCGTGATGCTGGGCCTCATGGGCGAGGCACCCGACACCGTCGACCCCGAAACGATCGCGACGCGGCTCGAGGCCGTGCGCACGTCGCGGCGTCTGGCGCTCAATGGCAAGCACGAGATCGGCTTCGTGCTGAAGGAACACATCGCGTTCTATCGTCAGGCGTTACCCGAGCATCCGAACGGGCTCAAGCTGCGCGCACTCGACGCGGCCGGCGCCACGCTCCGCGAGACGACGTATCTGTCGGTCGGCGGCGGCTTCGTCGTGACGGCCGGCGCGCCGAACACCAAGGTGCTGCAGGCGGCCGATCAGCTGCCGCATCCGTTCCGCACCGGCAACGAGCTGCTCGCGATGTGCGAGGCCACGGGCAAGACGATCGCGCAGCTGATGTCGGAGAACGAGCGTGCCTGGCATACCGAAGAGGAAACGCGCACGGGCCTGTTGAAGATCTGGAATGTCATGCAGTCGTGCGTCGCGCGTGGTTGTGGCATCGGCAACCCCGACGCCGACGGTACGCTGCCGGGCCCGTTCCAGGTCAAGCGCCGCGCGCCGCAGCTGTACCGCGCGCTATCGGGCAACCCTGAGCAGTCGCTGCGCGATCCGCTCTCGATGGTCGACTGGATCAATCTCTATGCGATCGCCGTGAATGAGGAGAATGCGGCGGGCGGGCGCGTCGTCACGGCGCCGACCAATGGCGCAGCCGGCATCATCCCGGCTGTGCTGCATTACTACACGCGCTTTACGCCGGGGGCGACCGAGCAGGGCGTCATCGACTTCCTGATGACCGCCGCCGCGATCGGCATTCTGTACAAGCTCAACGCGTCGATTTCGGGCGCCGAGGTGGGCTGCCAGGGTGAAGTGGGCGTGGCCTGCTCGATGGCGGCAGGTGCGCTGGCGGCCGTGATGGGCGGCACGCCGAAGCAGGTCGAGAATGCGGCCGAGATCGGCATGGAGCACAACCTCGGTCTGACGTGCGATCCGGTCGGCGGCATGGTGCAGATTCCGTGCATCGAGCGCAACGCGATGGCGGCCGTCAAGGCCGTCAACGCCGCGCGCATGGCGCTGCGCGGCGACGGCAGCCACTACGTCTCGCTCGATTCGGTCATCAAGACCATGCGCGAGACGGGCGCCGACATGAAGACCAAGTACAAGGAAACGTCACGCGGCGGGCTGGCGGTCAATATCGTCGAGTGTTGAGGCTGTGGGGAGCGCGCCAAAGAATTCGTGCGAGCATCCCCGTCAAATTCACGTAGCGCGGAAACCCGGTCCACCGGGGGGCGGCGCTACGCCCTCCTAAAAGAGAAACCGCCTGATAGGCGGTTCATCGTGATCGCTTGCCGATCCAATGTCGAGTCGAGAGCCCGGCGCTAGTACCGGGAAAGCGGACTCGGCCGTGGCGCCTCATTTCTTGTCTGGCGCCAACTTCATCGAGGAAAATGCCCTTAGAGCGGAGTCGGAGATCCGTTTTTTGCCTTGCTTGAGCACTACGATCTCTGATTTCCTCAGAAGAACGGAACCCGATGAGGTACTGGGCTTCGTCAGCGGTGAGTGCCTGCGGCGCAATGCCGAAGATTTCGCGGATTTCATTGCCGAACCTCTTTTCCAGTAATGAAACAGTTTTCTGGGCTGGGAAAAGTTTACCAGACCGGCTTGCGTTCACCAGGACAACGGCCGCAACGGGATTTCCCCCACCGCACCGGACAAAGTCGGCGAGATCGCACAACGTTCCCCCAAGCGTCGTCACATCGTCCACGAGCACGTAGTCCCGGCCCCGCTCGACGCGGCCATGAAACGACGGACGCAAGTTCAGCCTTTCCATTGGATCGGCGCCCGTGTGATACACCTTCGACATTTGCACGATGTCTTGGTCCAACACGCCATCGTAGAGCGAAAGCAAAGCCGCCAGCACTTGTGGTATCGCGTTGTCCCCAAGGCTTCGCGTGCGTGAGGCACCACGAAAATGGCATCCTTCGGCAGCGAGCGACTTTCGATCAAGTCGGACATTCGCTTAAGAAGCGGCATGGCGAGATCGCTCATGATTTCGATCGCTGCGTCAGCCGAACCTTTCTTTGCCTCCATGTAGCGCGGATGGTGCTTCAGTTCCTGATCGTTTCGAAACAAGAATATCGGCTCCATGAGTGAAGGTGGAAAGCCGAATTCGCGCATAGGCGCGGGGCCGGCCGCAACTTGACCGACTATCGACGTTCTTTTGACGGCGGAAGGCCGGCGTCCTGTGTAGGGGATCGGCCTCGATTTGCGAATGATCATCGGATGAGTATCGCGGTCCGCTCGGCTCGTCTCGCATAGGTCGTTGGGATAACGATGACGGACCTGTCATACCGGTAGCGCGCACTCCGAAGCTTGCAGGTAGCGGCGTGAAGACGCTCGGCGTAAGCTGTCGAAGCCGCTTCTGCCCCGCTTTCCAATCAGCCAGGAGGTTGCCGCTTCATGACGAATGTTGCCGATTCCGCCATCGTGTCCGGTGCGCGGCTCGTGGTCGATGCCTTGCTCACGCACGGTGTCGACCGAGTGTTCTGTGTGCCGGGGGAGAGCTTTCTCGCCGTGCTCGACGCGCTTCACGACGAAACCGAGCGCATCCAAACGATCGTCTGCCGTCACGAGGCCGCAGCCGCGAACATGGCCGAAGCGACGGGCAAGCTGACCGGGCGCCCAGGCGTCGCGTTCGTCACGCGCGGCCCCGGCGCCACTCATGCGTCGATCGGCGTGCATACGGCCTATCAGGACTCCACGCCAATGGTGCTGTTCATCGGCCAGTGCGCGCGCGAGCACCTCGATCGTGAAGCGTTCCAGGAGATCGACTACCGTCGCATGTTCGGCCAGATGGCCAAATGGGTCGCCCAGATCGACGACGCGCGCCGCATTCCCGAATATCTGAGCCACGCGTTTCACGTCGCCTGCGCGGGGCGGCCAGGACCTGTCGTGCTTGCATTGCCCGAGGACGTGCTGTCCGATGCCTGCCCTGCGGTGCCCGCTGCGCCGACGTATCAGCGCATCGCCGCGGCGCCGTCGCCGGCGCAGACCGAGCGGTTGCGCGCGCTGCTCGAAACGGCGCAGCGGCCGATGGCGATCGTCGGCGGTAGCGGCTGGACGCAGGAGGCTTGCGCCGATCTGCGTCGCTTCGTCGAAACGTGGCAGCTGCCGGTTGGCTGTGCGTTCCGCTATCAGGACACGCTCGACAACGACCACCCCAACTACGCCGGGGACGTAGGGCTCGGCATCAATCCTGCGCTCGCCGCGCGCATCCGCGAGGCCGACCTGCTGCTCGCGATCGGGCCGCGCCTGGGCGAAGCCACGACGGGCGGCTACACGCTGCTCGACATTCCGAAGACGAAACAGACGCTCGTGCACGTGCACCAAGGCGCCGACGAGCTCGGGCGCGTGTATGCAGCCGATCTGCCGATCGTCTCAGGCATGCCCGAGATCGCGCAGGCGCTCGCCGCCATGGTGCCGCGCTCGGCGCCGGTCTGGGCCGGCAGCGCGGCCGAGGCGCATCGCGCTTACCTCGAATGGCGCCGGCCGCGACCGATGCTCGGCGACGTGCAGCTTGGCGAGATCATGGTTCAGCTGCGCGAGCGTCTGCCAGGCGATGCGATCGTCACGAACGGCGCCGGCAACTACGCGATCTGGCTGCATCGGCATTTCGTCTACCGGCATTTTCGCTCGCAGCTTGCGCCGACGAGCGGTGCGATGGGCTATGGCGTACCCGCCGCGATCGCGGCCAAGGTGCTTCATCCCGACCGCATGGTAGTGGCGTTCGCCGGTGACGGCTGCTTCATGATGGCCGGCCAGGAGTTCGCGACGGCAATGCAATATGGCCTTGCCGTCATCGTCATCGTCGTCAACAACGGCCATTACGGCACGATCCGGATGCACCAGGAGCGGAACTATCCGGGGCGCACGCACGGCACGGGGCTCACGAATCCCGACTTCGCCGCCTTTGCGCGGGCGTTCGGCGCGCACGGGGAGACCGTCGAATGCACGGCCGACTTCCTGCCCGCGTTCGAGCGCTGCGTGCAAAGCGGACGGCCCGCGTTGATCGAGATCCGCGTGCCACAGGAAGTCAGCACGCCGGGCGCGACGCTCGAGCAGATTCGCCAGCAAGGGCTCAGCACGCGCAAGTAGGGCCGGGGCCGCGCGGTCAGCGGCCGTGATAGATCGGATCTCTTTCTTGGCGTGGCGGCTCGCGGCGCGTGTCGTGCGGGAGGTCCGCGAGCCACTGTGGCCAGCTTGGCCAGGCGCTCGGACTCGTATTCGTATTCGTCGTATGCGCACGGACATGTCGTGTCGCATTCGGGTGACGATGCGAGGCCGAGGCCGTGCGCTCGGGTGTATGGGCGTGCGCGGTCTGGGCCGTCGATGATGAAGGTGGGGCCGCCTCGACGTTAGGCGCTTGTTCCGGGCGCAGTACGACGCCCGACGACACCGTGGCCGACGTGTTCGCTCGGGTGTCGGCTGCGGTTTCGGCTTCGGTGCGTGTGCCGGCGGGTGCGTCGGCATGTTCTTCGGAGTGCGAATCGAAAGGCGTGTCGAGGGTCACGACAGGCGCGTCCCGCGTCGTCGTGCAATCGATCGGTTCGTTGCCGCTGCAGCCGGCTGCCGGGCCTTCGGCCAGTTGCTCGGCAAGAATGGGGGCTTGGCGCTTGGATGCCGGCGTTGCGGCGGCCGGCGACTTCGGCGCCTGTGCGACCGCCCGGGCCGGCGGATGAGGCCGACCAGGCGTGGTCGTCCGTCTATGTGGCGCGTGGGGCGCCGCCTGCGCCAGCCGCGTTGCCGCGGGCGATGCCGGCATCTGCGCTTGCGGTGCTGGTTTCGTCGGAATAGCGAGGTCGGTCGAGTGCTGTGGCGGCGGTGTAGGCGATTGCACCATCGATTGCGCCGGGGCAGGCAGGAGCCATGGCTTGGGCGCGGCAGGTGGTGTCGTTTGCACCAGAGGCGGCGTCGATGCTGGTGCCTGAGCTCTTGGCGGTGGTGTCGTCGGAGCGGTCAGGTTAGCTAAGTGCTGCTGTGACGGCGCCGGCGATTGCACCATCGATTGAGCTGGCGGCTGAGCCGGGGCCGGGGGGATCGACGGCTTGGGCATCGCAGGCGGAGTTGCCCGCGCCAGTGGGGGCGTCGATGCCGGTGCCTGCGCTTGCGGCGCCGGTTTCGTCGAACGGGTTACCTCGGTCAAGTGCTGCTGTGACGGCGCCGGCGATTGCACCACCGATTGAGCTGGCGGCTGAGCCGGGGCAGAGGGGATCGACGGCTTGGGTATGGCGGGTGGCGTCGCCTGCGCCTGCGCTTGCGGCGCCGGTTTCGTCGGAACGGTTACCTCAGCGACGTGCTGCTGTGATGGCTTCGGCGATTGCACGATCGACTGAGCTGGCGGTTGAGCCGGGGCAGAGGGGATCGGTAGCTTGGGCATGGCGGGCGGAGTTGCTTGCGTCAGGGGCGGCGCCGACGCCGGTGCCTGTTTCTGCGCTTGTGGCGCTGGTTTCACCGGAACGGCCATGTCAGCCAGGGGCTGTACTGGCGGTACCGCAATCGACTGCTTCTCCACCGACGGTGCCGACGCCGCAGCCACCGTCGTCTCGCCCGATGATCGGCCGTGATCGTGGCGCTGACGCCCTCGTTGCGACGGCAAGTTGCGCAACCGTTCCGCGTCGGCCGCATCCTCGTCGCGCACGCTCGCGATCTGCTGGGCAAGCAACGCGACCAGCGCATCGCTCGTCGCCGGATTCGGCGGCGCTACAGCGGTATTCGTCGTATCAGATGGCGCTCGCTTTGCCACGGAGCCGCCGACTGCGCGCCATTTGACCTGCGCGTTCTCATGCTCTGCGATCGCGATGTAGGTGCCAAATGCCAGCACAAATCCGAACAACATGAAGGCCGTGCCGCGGCTCAGCCCCCACCGTCTGGCGCCGTTCGGATCAGCTTGTGTGAAGTGACGCGGCAGCGCAGAGGAAGCGCGCGTTTGCGCCTGCGCGCGCTCGTCGTCGCCCGCAGTACGAGGAGGGGGGCCGGCGCGCGCTGCTGTGCGCAGCAAAACGGGGCGGCCGCATCGCGGGCAGGTCGTGCATTCGGGCGGCAGCGCGGTGCCGCAGCCGATGCACGCCACCACATGCGCCGCCTTCGACGTCGCTTGCGTATGCATAGGGTCTCGTGGCTGATCGATGCCCGGCGTCCCCTCGGCGGATCGGCGCGACGCGCTTGATGCGCGAACGAACGCATGCCTCGCGCGGCGGTTCACGTTCGCCTGATAGGAATAAGTTGGAGCGCACGCATCAGCGACGCGTGCGGGCGAACGCGCTATTGCGAGACACTATGTGCTGGGGCCGGCCAAAGATCAATGGCGCGCGGCATAGGGATGTTCGGTGCTTAACATACGGCGGCGCCGCACTCGTTCTACATGGAGCTTCTGACGGGCAGAAGAAGACGGTTATGAAAACGGGGCGCGTGCGGATTTGGGGAGCGGGTATCTGCCTTGCGGCCGCGATGGCCCGCGGCGTGCCGGCGGAACCGCTGCCGGCACCGACGGACTCCGCCTGCACGCCCGCGTTCTCCGAAGCCGACGTCATGCACGGCTTTCGCCTGCAGACCCCATGTGACCTGCATCCGGCATTGCAGAAGCGCCTGATCATGGCGGCCGATCGCGCGGCACGGCACGCCGCGCTGACCAACCGTCAGCGCGCGGCGTTCGCGCAAGCGGCGAACGTCCTGCTTGGCGGGGTCGGCGCGCGGGCGCTCGATCACGTTGCACCTCTGCTGGCCGGTCTCGCCGAGCAGGCGCAAGCACACCCCGACTACGATTTCGTCTCGACGGCACGCCTGTGGCGTCAGCGCTATCGACAACTGCTCGACGACATCGCGATGGCGCGCACGACCGATCCGCTCGAGCGCGACGTCGACGATGCGATCGACCAGCTCGATCTGGACCGCGCCGCCAGGCTGCTCGCCCAGCAGCTGATCGAACCCCAGGAGCCCGACGATCTGACGGCCGTCCGCAGCTACGAGTCGGCGATCGTCGAGTGGCTGCGCTTTTCTCCGCAGCGCGCGCTGACTTTTGCCGAGCTCGCCCATGCGCTCGTGCCGGACGACATCGAGATCGCTGCCATCTACGCGGACTTGCTCGACGACGCGCGTCGACTCGACGAGGCGCAGCGTCTCGACGAATTCCTCATCATCCGCTACCAGACGCTCGCCCAGGACAAGCCCGACCGTTGGCGCCCGCGCATTGCGATGACGCTGACCCGGCTCGGCCGCCTCTACGAAGCCGAGCATCTGCCTCAGGAGGCGGAGATGGCGTATCTGCATGCGCTGGGCGTCTATTGGGGGATCGCGCGCGAGCATCCGCTCGCGTACGGCCCTGATTTGGCGACGACGTTCGCCGACCTCGGCATGCTGTATCGCGACCTGCACCGTCTGCCTGGCGCGATCGAGGCTTATGGCGAGGCGCTCAAGCTCGAGCGCGCACTGGAGCGTCGCGCGCCTGCCGAGTTCGCCCCCGAAGTTGCGGTGACGCTGAACGATCTGGGCATCCTGGACGACATGACCGAGCGTCCCGACGATGCCGAGCGCGCCTTGCTCGAAGCGGTCGTGATTCAGCGCACGCTGGCCCATGCGAACGCAGCTGCCTACCAATCCGAGCTTGCACGCACACTGAACAATCTCGGCAACCTGTACGCGGAGCTCTCCCGCTTCGACGATGCCGAGCAAGTCTACGACGAAGCACTCGGGTTGCGTCGCGAGCTGGCGCGCGACTATCCGGCGGCATACGTGCCCGAGGTCGCGCGCACGCTCGGCAACCTCGGCGTGCTGTACCGGATGCGCGGGCAGCCCGGGCGGGCGCGTACGGCGTACCGCGAGGCGCTGGCCGCCTACCGCACGCTGTCGCCGCGTCATGCGGCTGCGTATCGCCCCGACGAGGCGCGTACGCTGAACAACTTCGGCGTGCTGCTGAGCAGCCTGCACGAGCCGCGTGGCGCCGAGCAAGCGTATCGTCGTGCGATCGTGCTGTACGCCGCATTGACCAGGATCGAGCCCGCCGCGTATCGGCTCGATTACGCGCGCACGCTCGGCAACCTCGCCCGGCTTTACGGCGAGACGGGCCGCCCGCGCGAAGCCGATGCGACGCATCGCGAGGCGGCACGGCTCACCGATTCGTCGGCTCAGTAGTCGCTACGCTGGCTACCGTTCGTCGCGCCCTTAGTGTCGCTTGCGCGGCGGCACGAAGCGCCAGCTCAGCAGGACGAGCAGCGCGAACAGCGTATAGGCGAGCGTGAAGACCCACGCGGGAAAATCGTAGTAGATCAGGCGTGCGAGCCAATGCTCGATGAAGCCTTGCGAGCCCGTGGTGCCGTGCCGCAGCCAATCTTCGAGGGTCGTCAGCGGGCAGGGAATGTCGAGCACGGCCAGCAGCGCGACGATGCCGATCGCGCACAGATGCGTGAACCGGAAGCGCGGCTCTCGCACCCATTGCCAGCCGCACGCCGCACCGATCCAGATCGCCGTGAACCCGCCGACGATGAACAGCACGACGAGCGTGTGCACCACGAGAACGGCGTTGGCGAGCGCGTTCATCGCGGTCAAGCGGACGTCAGCCGCAAAGGGGCGCTGTTGGCGCGCCAAGGTCGCCGATGGCATCGGCGCGCTCGAAGTCGGCATCGGTCATGGCGATGTCGACCATTTCGACATCGGCCGTTGCCTGCCCCGACAAGCCGGCGAGCGGTGTGGCCACGCGCGCCAACGCTTGGCGCGGCACGGGATCGAGCGCCGTCGAGCAAAGCCGCAGCGAGGCTGCATGGTCATCGTCTGCGTGCAGGCCGTGCTCCGTCAGCAGCATATCGACCCGGCGTGCGATGGCCGAGCCCGTCTCGATCAGCGTGAACCGGTCACCGAAAAGCGTGCGGATCGTCGGCACGAGCAAGGCATAGTGCGTCGAACCGAGGATGACCGTATCGGCGCCGGCCTGCGCCATCGGCTCGAGATAGCGCGTGAGCAGCGCATGCATCTCGGGGCCGGCCACGTGACCTTGCTCGATCAGCTCGACGAGACCGTGGCCGGCCTGGCAGACGACGCGGCAATGGTTGGCATGCGTCGCCAGGAGCGTGCGCAGACGATCGCTGCGCAGCGTCGCCGCGGTGGCGAGCACGCCGACCACGCCACTGCCCGAGGCCAGCGCGGCAGGCTTGACGCCGGGCTCCACGCCGACGATCGGCAGCGCGAACGTGCTGCGCAGGCTCGCGATGGCATGGGTGGTGGCGGTGTTGCAGGCGACGACGAGCATCTTCGCGCGCTGGGCGCAGAGCCAGCGCGTGAGCGCCGCGCTGCGTGCGCGGATGAAGGCGTCGGTTTTCTCACCGTAGGGGGCGTAACCCGAATCGGCCAGATAGACGATCGATTCGTGCGGCAACTGCGCGCGAATCGCGTGCAGCACCGACAAGCCGCCAAGGCCGGAATCGAAGACGCCGATCGGTGCGCAAGCGTGGGACATGGTATGCGATCGAAATCGAAGTGGGGCGATGGCCGCACAAGCGGCCAAGCGCATCGTTCGATCGGCGAGTATAAGGGCTTATCGAGCAACCGACGCTCGAGTGTGGGCTCGAGCCGACATCACGAAGGCGAGTGCGATGCATGCGACGAACAGCAGCGACACGATGAGCATGCCGCCGCGGTAGGCCTGTGCGTAGCCGGCCGCTGATGCATCGTGCGCCACGGCCGAGAAGAACACGCCGCTGATGGCCGTGGCGCCGAAGGCAGAGCCAATTTGCAGCATCGATGTGACGACGCTCGACGCGAGGCCCGCCTTGGCTGGCTCGATTTCGCCGATGACGATGCGCACGACGCTGGGCAGTACGATGCCATGGCCGATGCCGGCCAGCGCGAGACCGGCATAGAACGGCAGGGTCGGCACGACCCGCAACGAGGCGAGGCACGATGCGGCAAACCCCGCGGCGAGCGCGACGAAGCCCGCCGTCAGCACATGGTGGCCGAGCCGGCGCACGAGCGCGGGCGACACGAGCGGCCCGAGGATCGAGCCCGCGCCGAACGGAAAGATGGCGAGGCCTGCCACGAGCGGCGACCAGCCGAGCCCTGCTTGCAGATAGATGCCATAGGTCAGGAAGAACGCGCTGTCGCAGTAGAAGCAGAAGGCCAGCACGAGTCCGATCGAGAAGACCGGATTGCGGAACAGACTCAGATCGACGAGCGGCGCGCCGCCCGCGCGCCGGGTGCGGTGCTGCGCGAACACGAACGTGGCGAGTACGGGCACGCTCGCGCCGAGGGACACGAACGTCCACGCGGGCCAGCCCGCTTCGCGCCCCTGCGTGAGCGGATAGATGACGAGCGCGAAGAACGACGAGAGCAGCACGAGGCCCGCGGCATCGACGCGCGAACCGTGGGCTGCGCGACTTTCCGGCACGAAGCGCCAGGCGCCGACGAGCGCGAGCAGGCCGACGGGCACGTTGATCAGAAAGATCGACTGCCAGCCGAGCCCGAACGGGTGCAGCGTGATCAGCGCGCCGCCGCCGATCTGCCCGGCTACCGACGCAAAGCCGTAGACGAAGCCGTAGAGCCCCATCACTTTGGTTTGTTGCGCAAGCGGAAACGTGCTGCGGATCGTCGCGAGGATCTGTGGTACGAGCATCGCGGCGCTGGCGCCCTGCACGAGGCGGGCGCAAACGAGCATCGTGCCGCTCGTCGCGAGCGCACAGCCTAGCGAGGCCACGACGAAGCCGGCCATGCCCGTCATGAACATCCGCTTGCGGCCGAGCAGGTCGCCGAGGCGGCCGCCCGTGACGAGAAACACGGCGAAGGCCGACGTGTAGACCGACACGATCAGCTGCAGTTCGGCCGCGCTCGCGTGGATGCCGGCGCGGATCGCGGGCAGGGCCAGGTTCACGATGAAGTAATCGAGCGGCGAGAGGAACGCACCGGTCAGCAAGACGACGAGCGCCAGCGTATTGGCTGCTTTCGACGGTGCGCGATCGGAGCCGACGGCGACGGGGGCGGCGGGGGCGGCGGTAACAGTGGGTTCGGATGACATGGCGATCAACGTGCCTTGAGTATCGGAGCAGGGAAGGAGGGCTGGCGACGCGGGCGCAGCGGTCGATCTAGCCTGGGGCGTCACAGCGTGGGTGCGGGCAGCGCGCCGAGCACAGTCTCGAACGCCACGCCGATCGCGAGCAGGCGCCGGTCGCTGCCGAGTGGCCCATCGAGCTCGAGCCCGAGCGGCAGCCCCGTGCGCGTGACACCTGCCGGCAGCGACAGGCCGGGTATGCCGGCAATGCTGCCCGGATCGGTATGGCGCAGGTAGGCCGCCATCTCGTCGAGCGGCTCGCCACCGGCGATCGACACCGTCGACGAGCCGTTGGCTTCGTCGATTGGAACGGCGGGCAGCGGTGTGGTCGGAAACAGCAACGCATCGATGCGCTGCGCGGCGAACGTGTCGGCATAGAGCCGCTGCAGCGCCGGCCGGCCCTGTGTGAGCGCTTCGTCGTACTGCGCGCCGAACGTCTTGGCGGCCACGGCTTCGTAGATGCGCTGCACGTCGGGGCTGGCCACATCGGCGAGCACTTGCGCGATCGTGCGTACAGGTGCGCCGTTCGCATCGAGCCAGGCAGGCACGTCCTCGCTCGCTTCGTGAAACGCAATCGGCAGGCTGATGTCGCTGGCAAGCGGCAGCAAGTCAGGCAATGCCACCTCGACGAATTCGACGCCGGCATCGGCCAGGCGGTCGACGGCCGTGCGCAGCACCGTTTCGAGTTCGTGATCAAGGCCATGCCATAGCGGTGCCGGCAGCCCGATGCGCAGACCGGGCAGTCGCACGGCCGCGAGCGGCAGGCCATCGGTGATTGCGCGGTCTAGCAGGGCGACGTCCGACACGGTGCGCGCCATCGGTCCGACCGTATCGCGTGTCCGACTGATCGGCACGACGGCTTGCGGATCGTGATAGCGGCGCTCGGCCCCGCCGTTGCCGACCGACGGGCGAAGACCGGCGATGCCGGTCAGCGCGGCTGGAATGCGCACGGAGCCGCCGGTATCGGTGCCAAGGCCCGCGGGTACGATGCGCGCGGCGATGGCGGCGGCTGTGCCGCCCGAGGAGCCGCCCGGAATGCGGGTACGGTCATACGGGTTGCGCACCGGGCGCGCGTGGGGGCTGAGGTTCGTGCTCGTGATGCCGACGGCGAGCTCGTGCATGTTCGCCTTGCCGAGGACGATAGCGCCCGCGTCGACGAGCTTGCGCACCGATGGCGCACTCGTGCGCACGACGAACTGCGCTAGCGACGGGGTGCCCGCGCAGGTCCGCATGCCGGCCACATTGATGTTTGCCTTGACGACGATCGGCAATCCCGCAAGCGGCAAGCGGGCTCTTTCTTCGACGCTGAGCGCGTCGATGCGCCGCGCGGCCGCGAGTGCCTGATCGGCCTCGAGTGACGTGAGCGCGTTCAGGTTCGCCAGTGCCTCGGCACGCGCCAGCAGCGTGCTCGTATAGTCGAGTGCCGTCATCCGGCCGGTATGGATGGCCGCCACCGCCTCGCTCGCCGTCAACGCCAACTGTTCGTCCACCGTCAGGGCCATGCAAAGTCTCCGCAGAAAGGGTATGAGGGCAAGGCACCGACCTGCACGCGTCTTGCCGCAGTCGAATTAATTACTTTTCAGTCAAAAAATCGGTAAAAAATTTTCAGCCGAGCGCCCGCATCGCGACGTCGACGGCTGTCACCAGCCGTGCCTCGTCGGGAATCACCTTGCCGACCACGCGCAAGCCTTGCGTCATGCAGAGCAGGAAATCGGCCGTGGCGCGCTCGTCCAGCGCCGGATCGAAGGCACCTTCTGCCTGCCCGCGGATGACTGCGGCCGCGAACAGCGTCGTCACGCGCCGCATGACGGCCTCGATACGCGTGGCGACCGCTTCGTCGCGCGGCACCATCTCCAGCGCCGTGTTGGTGATCAGGCAGCCGCGCAGGTGTTCGAGCGTGGCGGCGACACGCGTGTGGTGCAGCAGCGCCTCGCGCACGGCCTCGCACGCCGGCCGCCCCGAATTGAGTCGCTCGGACAGCCTGACGAGCGCGCCTTCCGAGTAGTGGTCGAGCGCGGCGAGCAGCATGCCGTGCTTGTCGCCGAACGCGCCGTACAGGCTGCCGCGCAGCAGGCCCGTCGCGTCGCACAGATCGTCGAGCGAGGTCGCGTGATAGCCGCGCTCCCAAAAGGTGCGTGCGGCCGCTTCCGAGACGGCGCTCACGTCGAATTCGCGCGGTCGGCCGCGTTGCGGCGCGGTGCCGCCTTTTTGAGAAGCAGTGGACGTCTTCATGTTGAAGATATTATGACTGATGATTCAAAATATCAAGCGGCACTGCCGAGCCGGATTGCGTCAACTACGCGTTGCGGGTACGCTAGCGGACAGTTCAGACGAATTCACTCGCCCGAACCCGACTCTATTCCATCCTTTGCCGATGACGACGAACCCGTTGCGCAACGCCTTGCTCGACCGCGCTTGCATAGCAAGTGCCGATCGCGCGTGCGTGGCCGGTTTCGACGTCGCATCTGTGGCTGTCGCATCGCCTCCCCCTCCCGCGAGGCACGAGGTGATCGCCGTCGCACCGCCCTCGGTGGTGGTGCTCGGCTGAGCGCCTCCTTTTTCGTTCCCTCGTAGCAGCGCGTTGCCCGTTTGGCGTCGTCAAGGCGTCGGCGGTGTGCATGCGCGCGCTGCGAGTCCAAGAACCGACACCGACACAGGTGACCCTTCATGGCATTCATCAAAGCCGCGTATGCGGCATATGGCTCGACTGCGCTGTTCGTCCTGCTCTGGGGCAGTGCCGCGATCTTCGCGGAACTGGGCTTGCAGCACGCGTCCGCGTTCGCATTTCTCTTGTTGCGCTTCGCGCTCGCCTCGGCGGTACTGGGCGCGATCGGCCTGCGGCGACGACGCTGGCTGCCCGCGCCGGGCACGCGCTTGCGCGTGGCCGCCACGGGCGCGTTGCTAACGGGTGGCTACACGATCTGCTACCTGCTCTCGCTCGAAGACGGCATCAAGCCGGGGCTGCTCGCGACGATCCTCGGCGCACAGCCGATTCTCACTCTGCTGCTGACCGAGCGTCGCTACGGCGCGGCGCGTCTGGCAGGGCTCATGCTCGCGCTGGGCGGGCTGGCGCTGATCGTCCTACGCGGCACCGGTACGCCGACGTTGACGACGAACGGCATCGGGTACGCGTTGACGGCGCTCGCCTGCATCACGATCGGCTCGCTGCTGCAAAAGCGTCTGCGGCAAGCGCCGATCGATGTGCTGCCGTTGCAGAACCTCGTGAGTCTTGCGCTGTGCGCGGGGTTTGCGGCGTTCAAGCCGCTCACGATCGAGCCCGGCGCGGCGCTCGTCGTGGCACTCGTTTGGATGGGGCTCGTGATCTCCGTGCTGGCGCAATTGCTGCTCTACCGTCTCATGAGCGGCGGCAATCTCGTGAACGTGACGAGCATGTTCTATCTGGTGCCGATCGTCACCGCGGGCATGGACTACGTGTGCTTCGGTCATCGGCTGCACCTGATGGAGATGGTCGGCATGGGCGCGATTCTCGCCGGGCTTGCGCTCGCGTTGCGGCCACAGCGGCCCACGCGCGCCTTGAGCGAACCCGGCGAGGCGTGCGCGGCGCATGAGACGGCGGCGACCGACGCTGACAGCCGATGAGCGTGCCGACCTAGCAGACGCCACGCGGGCGGGCGGCAGCGATGCATGTCGTCGCCGCCCGCCGTTGCCGCCACCGCCCGCGCGGCAGTCAACGAAACGTGCCGTGCCGGCTACAATGCGCGGGCGCTGCATTTGTCCGACTTCTACTTACCCATCCATGCGTAATTCCGCTCGGGCCTTCTTACTGGGCCCGCTTCTGAAGGGCGTTTCACGGTCTTTCTACCTGACGCTGCGTGTGCTGCCCGTCGGCATGCGCGATCCGATCGGCTTGGCCTACCTGCTCGCGCGTGCCGCCGACACCATCGCCGATACGTCGCTGATCGCCCCCGCGCAGCGGCTCGAGCTGTTGCTGGCGTTGCGTACGCAGATCAACGGCACGGCGGCCGACGACGGCGGCGCGCTGGCGAAGCGGCTGGCCGTCGAGGTGGCGCAGCAGCAGACGCAATCGGACGAGAAGCAGTTGCTCGAATCGATCGGCCCGGCGCTGGTCGCGCTCACGCAATTGAGCGACGACGATCGCACAGCCGTGCGCGAGATCGTGACGACGCTCACGACCGGCATGGAGTTCGATTTACGTACGTTCCCCGACGAACGCTCGGGCCAGCTTGCCGCGCTGCGCGAGTACGACGAGCTCGATCGCTATACGTATCTCGTGGCGGGCTGCGTCGGCGAGTTCTGGACGAAGATGACGTACGCGCACATGCCGGGCACGCTGCGCGGCGACCCCGCGACGCTCATGCAGCGCGGCATCCGCTTCGGCAAGGCGCTGCAGATGACGAACATCCTGCGTGATTGTGCGAAGGATCTGCGCATCGGACGTTGCTACTTGCCGCAGACGATGCTGGCACAGTTCGACTTGACCCCCACGGACCTGCTCGCGTCCGATGCTTCACCGCGCGCGCAGCCGTTGATGCTCGCGCTCGTGCGTAAGACGCTCGAACACTACCGGGCGGCCGCCGACTACACCTTCGCGCTGGGGCCGCTGTCGATTCGCCTGCGCCTCGCTTGCCTGTGGCCGATCCTGATCGGACTCGAAACGATGCTGCTGCTCGTGCGCAACCCGCATTGGCTCGATGCCGGCAAGGCGTCGAAGGTGCCGCGCGGCGACGTGTATCGCATCATTGCGCGCTCGGTGTTGCTCGTCGTATCGGAGCGCTCGCTGCGCAAATGGATCGACGCGCAGTTCGCTGCCATCGAGGCCCATCTGGCCGGCAGCTAAAAGACGCGCGGCGTCGAACCGTGGAATAATCGGTCTGGTCCGCGCGACTGGCGCCATGAGATGGAGCACCATCGGGGAGCGCGGGCCGCTTGCTTGCAAGCGAGCCGCCGCGCGCCTGGGCATTGCGTGTTGGTAGTCGATCACAATCACCCAGGAGTGATGCAATGCCCACGTCCAGTTCGTTGCTCGCTTTCGGTCTCGTCGCGCTCGGCATGGCGCTGACGCCGGGGCCGAACATGATCTACCTCGTTTCCCGTTCGATCTGCCAGGGGCGCACGGCCGGCCTCATCTCGCTGGGCGGCGTCGCGCTCGGATTCGTCTTCTACATGGTCTGCACGGCTTGTGGCATCACGGCGTTGCTGATGGCCGTGCCGTTCGCCTACGACCTGCTGCGCTTCGGCGGCGCGCTGTATCTGGTCTATCTCGCGTGGCAGGCGCTCAAGCCCGGTGGCCGCTCGCCGTTCCAGGTGCGCGAGCTCCAGGCCGACAGCCCGCGCAAGCTGTTCGCGATGGGGTTCGTGACGAACATGCTCAATCCGAAGATCGCGGTGCTGTACCTGTCGCTGTTGCCGCAGTTCATCGATCCGCATCGCGGCAGTGTGCTCGCGCAGTCGCTTACGCTCGGCAGCATGCAGATCGTGGCGAGTCTGGCGGTCAACACGGTCGTGGCCATGATGGCCGGTTCGATCGCGGCGTTCCTGGCCGGCAGGCCGACCTGGCTCATGGTGCAGCGCTGGCTGATGGGCACGGTGCTCGCGGGTCTCGCGGTGCGGATGGCGACCGAAGCGCGCCGTTGAGCGCGCGCTGAGCGGCGCGTCGGGCTTCGGCACACCAGCGCTCGCCGCTCACAAAAAACGCGGCACGGATCGCCCGCGCCGCGTTTCGTTCTCTACTGCATATCACTAGACGGCTAGACCGTTAGAAAAGCGCGCACCCACGCGTGCCTTCCTCAAAGATCCTCGTCCGCATCGTCCTCATGGCCGGCGCCGTGGAAGCGGAACGCATCGAACAGGTCGTCGATCGCGGGCGCGTTCACCGGCACGTACGGGTTCGAGCGCAGCTGCACCGGGTTCGGCAGATTGTCGCGGCTGCGACGCGTGACCGGCGCCAGCGCCCAGTTGCGTTCGATGAACTTCAGGACCGAAACGTGATCGGCATACTGGTGCACGACACGCCCACCCCGCGAGTACGCCGATACGACAATGAGCGGAATGCGCGGACCGTCGCCGAAGTAGTCGATCGGCTGGATGTAGCCCGAGTCGTAGTAGCCGCCGCCTTCGTCATTGGTGATGAGGATGGCGGTCGACGCCCACAGGTCGGGACGGACCCGCACCGAATCGACGATCTTGCGCACGAACGCTTCGAACAGGCCGTACTTCGACGACGACGGGTGGCCGTCGAGCAGGCCGCCCGGCTTCACGAACGACACGGCCGGCAGCGTGCCGCCGGCGATGTCGGCGTAGAAGTCCGACGTGTCTTGCAGATGTTGCTTGAAGAACGCGGGGTTCTTCATGACCGACGTCTCATAGAGGAACGGATTGCAGATGTTGCAGTAGACCGTCGTCGGCGAATTCTTGACGAACGTGTTCCAGCCTTCGCCGTAGTACTTCCACGAGACCTTCTTCGCTTCGAGCGAGTCCGCGATCGTCGGTACGGGCGAGGGCGGAATCGTGAACGTGCTCGTGTTGACGGTGCCGTCGCCGTTGTAGCCCGGGTTGTAGTTGTTGAGCAGGTAGTAGGCGCCCGGTTCGCAGTTCGCGCTCGGGTGATACGGCAGTGACGCCAGGTATTGGCGGATCGGGCCGACGCCGGGCTGCGAGGCGTCCGCGCATTCGCTATACGAGCCGCCCGAGTAGCCGTCCTGCGCGTACCAATTGTTGGTGCCCGGTTGCGGACGCGGGTCCTCGATTTCGTTCGCCGGCGGCGTGCTCAGACGTCCCTTGCCGTCGGTGTAGTAGATCAGGTCACCCGTGCCGAGCATGATGCTGTTCGCGCCCGTGCCGCCCATCACCGGCTGATGGTAGTTGTCGCTGATGGTGTACTGGCGCGCGAGCGCGGTGAAGTACGGCATGTCGCCCGTCTGCACGTTGTAGAAGCCGAGCGCCGTCGAGCCTTCACCCGTCGACTGATCGTTGAAGCTGGGCGGTTGCGGCTTGCCGTTCGAGCCCGCGCCGACCGACGTCTCGACCCACGCGAGCAAGTCCATCTTGCAGCCGCTCGGGTCCTTGGCGTTTGCATGCGCCACGTTGCAGTCCGCTTGCTGCCAGGCTTGATAGAAGCGGTGCACGGGGCTCGCGATGTACTGGTCGTAGTTCGGGCCCACGCGCGAGATCTGATACGGGCCGTTCGGCAGGTTGAACGTGTTCGCACCGAAGCGCGTGTCCGGCACGCGCGTCGGCAGGCCCGTTGCGCCCGTCGTCAGTTGCACGAGGTCGCGCGGGTAGAGCACGCTGCCTTCGGCTGCGCGCGCGGCGGCGAGCGTCGCGAAAGGCGGCGCGTTCGTGTCGCTGGCGGCCGTCGGCGCATAGCCCGTGTTCGGTGCGGGTAGCACGTTGTACGGGGTCTTCACGGCGGGGCTCAGCTCGAAGCGGGTGGGGTCGGTCGCCTCTGCCGAGTATTGTGCCGCCAGCGCGAAGTTCCGGCCCGGCGTGCCGTCGGCATTGACGATACCCTTGGACAGAAGATTCGATACGCGCTGATCACCGTGCGGCTCGTAGGTGCCGAACACCTGATCGAACGTGCGGTTCTCGCCGACGATCACGATGACATGCTTGATCGGCGTAGCGGTATTGCCCGACGCACCCGCGGCCGATTGCGGCTGGCTCTGGGCAAGGGAGGGAAACACGATACCGGCGGTCGTCAGCGCGATTGCACCGACTACGAAACCTGCCTGTAAGGCATGCCTGCTTCCCGGGTTTTTCGTTCGCTTCATGAACATCTCCGTTGATATGCCGCGTGTGTGCGGCGAATGCGGGGACTCAAAGGCGTAACGATGTGGTTGTCCGAGCGGGCGGACTGTATTTGGAATGGGAATGCGTTGCGACGGGGAACGATAAAGATCGACGATGACGAGGCCACGAAATGCATGTGTCAGTCTCGTGACAATCCTATGATGATAGGCGTGCCTGCACGGTTGGCGCGCAGCAATTACCATCACGCACGATCGATCACCATTGCCGGGAGAACAAATTGATCTTGCGTGCCGCTCGCCAGACGGATGCCTTCGAGCTCGCCGATCTGTACTTGAGATCGCGTCGCGAGCTGGTGGCGTATGCGCCGTTGGCTCACTCGGACTCGGCTGTGCGCGACTGGATCGCGAATATCCTGATTCCGTCGGCGAACGTGACCGTTGCCTGCGACGGCGACGTGATCGTCGGCATGGCCGCGCATTCGCGCAACGAAGCCGATGGCACGATGTGGCTCGATCAGCTTTACGTGTGTCCTCGCCATATGCGCACCGGCATCGGCACGGCGCTGCTCGAGCACGTCAAAGCCGCCGCGCCGCACGACCTGCATCTCTACACGTTTGCGCAAAACCTTGCGGCGACGGCCTTCTACGAGCGGCATGGATTCGTGGCGCTCGCTTGGCGCGACGGCAGCGACAACGAGGAGCGGTGTCCCGATGTGCACTATCGTTGGTGCCGCGCGCCTGCATCGGCATCAACATGAAAAAAGGCGACGACCTTTCGGTCGCCGCCTTGCTGCGCTTGACGCCTCGAGCCGGTCGCGAACGGCGCGGCCGGCTCGCCCGCATCAGCCGCCGATCGAGTGTGCTGCGCCGTCGAGCTCTTGGTTCAGCACGCGCTGCTCTTCGCCCGAGAGGCCGCCGTCGTGCTGCACCGCCATGTCGCGGGCTTCCTGACGGATCACGTCGAGACGATGATGCAGGCCCGCGCCGACAGGCGGTGGGTAATAGCCTTGATTGACGCGGTTGTCGATGCGATGGCCCAGATTGTCGATGCGCGAGTTGACCTGGCCATAGCGCTCGAGTGCGAGCTCATGCGGGTTCGGCCGCGGCGGGGGCGGCGGCGCGGTGTGCGTCGTCTCGGTCACGACGCAAGCGGCCAGCGACGAAATCAGTGCGCAGCCTGCGGCCGCGCGAATCCAACGTTGCATCGATTTCTCCTCGTGTTGTATCGATGTGGTGGGTCCACGCCGGAACAAACGGTCGAACCCGTCGATGCGATGACACGCATCGGCCTATAACGCGCGAAATGTTCTTACAAAGGACTCAGCCGAGCGCAAACACGACGATTTCCTTTCGTACACCTTACGTTATGCAGCGGCGCGCACGAATGGCAGACGCCGCCCTTCACGCGCGCTTTGCTCGGCAAGCTCGATGATCGTCATGACGTCGACCGCATCCTGCGGCGTGACCGGGAACGGTGCGCCGTCGCGGATCGAGGCGGCGAGTGCGCGATAGAACTCGACGTATGCGCCGTCCTGCGTCGGTAGCTCGCGCTGGGTTTCCTTGTCGTCGACGAGCACGCGCAGCGTACCGGCTGCATTGCCGCCGCCGAAGCCTGGCTGGCCCGGGCGCAGGCCGGCTTTGAGTTGATCCTCCTGCGTATCGAGGCCCGCCTTCACGTAGCTGCCGCGGGTGCCGTGAATCGCGAAACGCGGCGGTTCGATCGCAGTCAGCGCGCTCGCGTGCAGCACGACTTCCTTGTCGGCGTAGCCGAGCAGCAGGTGCACGTAGTCGGGCGCGTTCGCTGCATCGCGATGCGTCTTCACGGTCGCCTGGACCGTGTCCGGTGCGCCGAACAGCGCGAGTGCCTGATCGATCAGGTGCGGACCCAGGTCGAGCAGCAAGCCGCCGCCGCGCGACGCTTCTTCGCGCCAACGCTGCCGCACCTGCGGCCGGAAGCGATCGAAGTGCGATTCGAAGTGGACGATGCGGCCGAGCTCGCCGCTCGCGACGAGCGCGCGCAGCGTCATGAAATCGCCGTCCCAGCGACGGTTGTGGAACGGCGCGAACAGCACGCCATGCTCGCGCGCGAGCGCGGCCAGCGTGCGTGCTTGCGCCGCCGTGACGGTGACGGGCTTGTCGACGACCACATGCTTGCCGGCTGCTAGCGCCTTGGCGGCCAGTGCGAAATGCGTGTCGTTGGGGGTGGCGATGACGATGCCGTCGAGGTGCTCGAGCGCGATCAGTGCGTCGGCATCGGCGACGATCTGCGCTTTCGGGTAGTCGGCGAGCGCGCGCTCGGGCTGGCTCGTCGCGATGGCGGCCATGCGCGCGTACGGCGTATCGGGCGTGGCGGCGGGGGCGCCGCAGTGTTCGATGACGGGGGCGTGAAACGTCGCGCCGGCGAAGCCGTAGCCCATCAAACCGAGATTCAACGTGGAAGACATGCGAGCTTTCCTCTGCCTGAGAGCGTATGAAGCATGAGAAGCGCCGCCGCGAGCCGTGACGGCAAAGGGGGCATTGTGGCATGCATCGAGCGGCTGTTCCCGAGGCGCGCCGGCGCGAGCTCGCCTGGTTATCCGTGTTAACATCGCGCACTTGCCTCCCACGGCTGGCCGACGCGTTTGCTTGCTCGAACGTGTGTCGGCGCGCGAGCCGCCAACCCGTTACACCCTCCACAGACGATGTCCGCAGGATTGAATCCCGCCCAGAGCGAAGCGGTGCGCTATCTCGACGGCCCCTGTCTCGTGCTTGCCGGCGCGGGCAGTGGCAAGACGCGTGTCATTACGCAGAAGATTGCGCACCTGATCGAAGCGAAGGGCTTCGAGCCGCGTCATATCGCGGCCGTTACGTTCACGAACAAGGCCGCGGCCGAAATGCGCGAGCGCGTCGGCAAGCTGCTCGAAGGCAAGACGCTGACGACGCCCGGCAAGGAAGGGCGCAAGGTGCCCGTCAACCAGCTGACGGTCTGTACGTTCCACTCGCTTGGTGTGCAGATCCTGCGTCAGGAAGCCGAGCATCTGGGCCTGAAGCCGCAGTTCTCGATCATGGATGCCGACGACTGCTTCTCGATGATCCAGGAGCAGGTCGGCTCGACCGACAAAGGCTTCATCCGCAAGGTGCAGACGATCATCTCGCTGTGGAAGAACGGCCTCATCGATCCCGAGACCGCCCTGGCCACCGCGTCGAACGAAGACGAGCATCTGGCCGCGATCGTCTACCGCAACTACGTAGCGACGCTGCATGCGTATCAGGCCGTCGACTTCGACGACATCATTCGTCTGCCCACCGAGCTCTTCGCCAGCAACGAAGCTGTGCGTGAGCGCTGGCAGAACAAGCTGCGCTATCTGCTGATCGACGAGTACCAGGACACGAACGTCTGCCAGTACGAGCTGCTCAAGCTGCTGGCGGGGCCGCGCGCGGCGTTCACGGCCGTGGGCGACGACGATCAGGCCATCTACGGCTGGCGCGGCGCTACGCTCGAGAACCTCGCACAGCTCGGCAAGGATTACCCGAAGCTGCACTTGATCAAGCTCGAGCAGAACTACCGCTCGACCGTGCGCATCCTGACTGCCGCCAACAACGTCATCGCGAACAACCCGAAGCTGTTCGAGAAAAAGTTGTGGTCCGAGCACGGCATGGGCGACTCGATCACCGTGACGCCTTGTAACGACGAAGAGCACGAGGCCGAATCGGTCGTGTTCCGGCTCTCGGCGCACAAGTTCGAGCGGCGCGCGCAGTTTCGCGATTACGCGATTCTCTATCGCGGCAACTTCCAGGCGCGCATCTTCGAACAGGTGTTGCGCCGCGAGCGCATTCCGTACGTGCTGTCGGGCGGGCAGTCGTTCTTCGATAAGGCCGAGATCAAAGATATCTGCGCGTACCTGCGCCTGATCGCGAACCACGACGACGATCCCGCTTTCATCCGCGCCGTCACGACGCCGCGACGCGGCATCGGCAACACGACGCTCGAAGCGCTGGGCTCGTTTGCTGGGCAGGCGAAGGTGTCGCTGTTCGAGGCCGTGTACATGGGCGGCATCGAGGCGCGCTTGTCGGCGCGGCAGATCGAGCCGCTGCGCGTGTTCTGCGATTTCATGCAGCGCATTGCCGACCGGGCGACGAAGGATGCGGCGACGACGCTCCTCGACGACTTGATGGAAGCGATCCATTACGAGGCGTACCTGTACGACACGTACGACGAACGGCAGGCGCAATCGAAATGGCAGAACGTGCTCGAGTTTCTCGAGTGGCTCAAGCGCAAGGGCACGAAGCCCGAACCCGAGCAGGCCGAAGACGGCGAAACGGGTGGCTACGAGAATGCCGACGGCCTGGCCGACACTGGCAAGGACTTGCTGGGCCTGATTCAGACGGTCGCGCTGATGTCGATGCTCGAGGGCAAGGAGGAAGATCCTGACGCGGTGCGGCTATCGACCGTGCACGCGTCGAAAGGCCTCGAGTATCCGCACGTGTTTCTCGTCGGCGTGGAAGAGGGGATCATGCCGCACCGCGGCGGCCCCGACGACGAGATCGACGACTCGCGCGTCGAAGAAGAGCGGCGGCTCATGTACGTGGCGATCACGCGCGCGCAGCGCAGCTTGCACTTGAACTGGTGCAAGAAGCGCAAGCGCGCGCGAGAGACGGTGGTTTGCGAGCCGTCGCGCTTCATCCCCGAGATGGGGCTCGACGAGGCGCCGCCGCCGACGCCCGAAGAAGCGCCGATGACGCCGAAGGACCGGCTCGCGAGCTTGAAGGCGCTGCTGCAGAAGCCCTGAACCTCTGCCCCCTGACCAGCAGGGGGCCCGGTTACTTCGCTGCGCTGACCATGTAATCGACGGCGGCTTTGATGTCGGCGTCGGACGCGTTCGAGCCACCCTTCGGCGGCATCTGACCTTTGCCGTGCAGCGCATAGTTGTAGATGACGTCCATCGGGTCCTTCAGGCGCTGTGCCCAGGCGGCCTTGTCGCCGAACTTCGGCGCGTTGAGCACGCCGGCCGCGTGGCAGGCCTGACAGACCTGCTGATAGAGCGCCTTGCCGGCTTGCGCGCTGTCGGCGCTGGCCGTGGCCGGCGCTGCATTGGACTGCGATGCACTGCCGAGTGCAGCGATTGCTGCCGCCGCTTGCTCGTTGGCAGCGCCAGCCCCTGCACTGGCTTCTTGCGCGGTGGCGCCTGAAGTAGCTTGTCCGGCCTGCTGCGTCTTGGCGGCCGGCGCGGCGGGTTCGGGGAAATTGGCGCCGCCGTGGTTGGCCATGTAGACGATCGCGCGGGCGATTTCATAATCGCTGTAGTCGTCGGGGCTCGTGCCGCCGCGCGCCGGCATCGCACCCTTGCCGGTCAGCGCAGTGTGCAGCAGCGTGTCGAAGCCTTGCGCGATGCGCGGTGCCCAGTCGCCGCTGTTGCCGAACTTCGGTGCACCGGCGGTGCCGGTTGCATGGCAGGCGGAGCAGACGGCTTGATAGACCTGTTCGCCCGTCTTGAAGACATGGGGCGCGTTGGCGTCGCGCACGTCGACTTGTGCGAGGGGGGCGATGCGTTTGGCGACGTCCGACCGCAAGTCGGTACCGGCGCCCGTGCGGACGGATTCATTGACGTAGTTCGCGAGCAGCAAGATCGCGACGACGGGAATTGCGAAACCGGCGATGACCACGGCGATGAGCTGCGCGGGGGTTTTGATCGGGGTTCCGTGTGGTGCTTCGCTCATGCTTGTCTCGTCTCCCGTGAATATTGTTGGTGAGCGGTACAGCGTGACGGCAACGGCTTGAACGGCAACGACTTACTTACTTAAATGCGATCCAAACACGGCGATTATAGACGCAACGTTTTGGCGTCGGCGAGCGGGAGCGGCAGTGGTTTCAGCAGGCGTTTACCCGGAAAATCGGAACGCATGACGCGTCGGCGATTATTGGGGTGCGATTGAGGGGGCTTGACAGGCGGCCCGGTGGACGGGGTTGGCGAAACCGGGTATGCTCTCGGTCTCGCTTGGTACTGCGCCCACGGGCGGCGGTGCCTTCGCGCTGAACGCGCCCGTAGCTCAATGGATAGAGTACTGCCCTCCGAAGGCAGGGGTTGCTGGTTCGATCCCAGCCGGGCGCGCCAAATTCTTCCAGTCTGTCTTGCTCGACTGATGATACTGCGTGAAAAAGGGCCCCCGCAGGGGCTTTTCACCGTGGGTCACGAGCGATTATTCCCCGCCGCAGCTATTGAGTCGCCCCGGACTTCGCATTCAGCGTCACCGTAATCGACGGCCCATATTGCGGCACCGTGATCAACGACTCCTCCTCGTCACTCCCATCGCCCCCGGCATCCGTACTGAACCTGAAATGCTTCGGCGTGATTTGCGTCGTCGATGCTTGGAGCACGCTCTCTACCGGATCGTAGCCGGGCTTTTCGCAGTGGATTTTCAGGTCGCCTCTGGACCGGCGAACGCTGACGGTATCGGGTGCAGTGACTGACCAATCGCCCTTATCGTTCGACAACGTGCACTTTGCGCTGGCGACGGGGCCGGAGGCGTCGATCACGGCAATCGCAAGTTCTTCGCGATTCCGGTCCTGACCGCCATCCTGGCCACCGTTGGCGCCAGTCACATTGATTGCCTTGATGTTGTCCAAGGGCGTACCCTGCCCGAGTGGTCCCGCAACGGCGTGGATCGTGCAAAACGAGATAGCGATGGCCAATGCGGTCTTCATTCTGGTTTGTTCCCTTTTCTTGTTAATGAACTGGTCAGCGCAGTTTGCCCGCGCGCTGGCACATATGCTGCGGTGTGCGGTGTGACGCTGGTTAGCTAGTTTGCTTGAAACAAGGAAGGGATGCAGCGGAGTGAGTGAGTGCGCATCGCAACACGTTCGCGGTAGCAGGTGAGCTGGGTTCGCGCCTTGGGCGTTCCGCCAGCATCACACAGTTGCCGCGTCACGCGTCGCTGGTTTAATCGATAGTTCCAGATCCATGCCAAGCGCGAAAAGGGCCGCGGCGATGGTGTCGATCTTTGTGGCATGGCCGAGGTCAATCACGCGGTTGATATCTTGCCGCCGAGTGTTGAGCCGGCGAGCTAACTCGGCTGGCGTGACGTTCTTAGCCAGCATCACGTTCAAGAGCAGGACTTTTGCGGCCACGCTGGCGGGTAGACCGATCAGCACATCTCCGCGCTTCGGGGTGGAGGGCATGGGGACGGGACGCTTGTCGTCGAAATAGAAGTCCATTGCCGTGACGAGCGCATCGCTGGCCATGTCGATCGCTTCCTCACGCGTAGAACCGCAGGTGATCGCTTCCGGAATATCGCGGAATTTGACTGCGAATCCGGCGTCGCCGTCGGGGATAACGCGAGCAGGGTAGTTGAACATTGTCGATTCCTGTCTTCGATTCAGGAGGCAGCCCCGTTTGGGGGATGGCGATCATCCGTCGATACCGAGTTGCCTCAATATGAGCTTCCGAGTCACTTCACCTAATTCGGCGCTTGGGTGTCGTGGCATAACGGACTGACGACCGTTGAGGAAGATCTTGGTGTGTCTCGACCCTTCTGCGAACGTCGCACCTCGCCGAGCAAGCCGGCGTTTGAATTCACTTTGCTTCACCTTTCACCGCACCGTCGAACATGAATGTAAACAAAAATGGTTACTTGTGGCAAGTGGTGTAAGCAAAAGTGTTACGCGTTACTCTGCAGGGATGAGCGAGTCATGGGATTTTCAGACGTCGGCCGGGCGTTCACTAAGGTCGACGATGGGCAGCTCGAATCGAACCATCGCCTTCGAGCTGCCGCGTTAAATATGCGATATGGGTGCTCACTTCACATGGCGATATGAATAAGTTGCTCACCGCCTATCAAAAAAAGTAGGACTACCAAATCGAGTAGGCATCGCATTACAAAATGCCGTGTGTCCTTGTCCCGCACGGCTAAGCGCCATCCTTCGAAGTCCCCGGCACCCCCTGCAAGCTGGCAGGTTGACGCAACACGCGTTGCACTCATCAATTCATTGCCTACGATATTCAGCGGCTCACCCCTCGCCGGACGCGCAAGGCGTGCTGGCCGCGCGGCCGGCGCATTCAACCGCAATGAGGCAAACCCATGAAGCGAACTTCAATCAAGGTTTTCGTTGCAGCGGCGCTGTCGTTGTGTGCAATGGCTTCGCAGGCGAGCAGCATTTACGCGCCCTACGTCGACCTGACTGCGTGGCCCACGCCCATCGTCGACCAGATCGGTGTGCAGCAAGGCATTCAGCAGTTTTCGCTGGCGTTCATCGTCGGTAGTTCGAACGGCTGCGTCCCCTCCTGGGGCGGTGTCCAGGACGTCGGGCCCGGCATCAGTTCGGATCTGCTGACGGCGATCGCGACAGGCATCTCGAACTATCGCGGCAAGGGTGGCGAAGTGACGGTATCGTTCGGCGGCGAAAACGGCACACCGCTGATGCAGGTATGCAGCGATGTCGCTTCATTGCAGAAGGCCATTCAGACCGTCGTCGACACGTACAGCCTCACGCACATCGATTTCGACATCGAAGGCACCGCGCAAGACGACCTTGCAGCGCTCGCGCGCAACTTCCAGGCCGTCGCCCAGATACAAACGGCACAAGCGGCGAAGGGCACGCCGCTCCACGTGACGCTGACGGTGCCCGTGTTGGCGAGTGGCCTCACGCAAGACGGCCTGAACGTGGTCAACGCGGCGATCGCCAACAACGTGGCGATCGATACGGTCAACGTGATGGCGATGGACTACGGCGGCTCGGGTTTCGATATGGGGCAGGCCGCGATCCAGGCGGCTCAGTCGACCTACTCGCAACTCGACACGGCGTACAAGTCCGTCGGTCAGACGAAGACCAACGCACAGTTGTGGCAACTGGTCGGCGTGACGCCGATGATCGGCGTCAACGATACGCAAGGCGAAACGTTCACGCTCGACAACGCGCAGAGCCTCGTCAACGCCGCGAAGAACAACGGCTATGGTCTGCTCAGCAACTGGTCCGTCGGGCGCGATCAAGCTTGTCCGGGCGGCCCCGGCGGCTCCGCCTCCGACAGCTGCTCGGGTGTCGCGCAGACGCCTTATCAGTTCGCCTCGATCCTCGGGCAGTTCGCCGACCACTGGGGCACGGGCGTGACGAAAGACCCGAACTATGGCGGCGGCAGCGGTTCAGGCGGCACGGGTGGTACCCCTGCGCCGTGGTCGGCCGCCAAGGTCTACACGGCGGGCATGGAGGTCACCTACCAAGGTTCGACGTACAAAGCGCAGTGGTGGACGCAGGGCGACGTGCCAGGGCAATCATCGGTGTGGCAGCTCGAGTCTGGCGCGACCCCGACGTGGTCGGCGAGCATCGCTTATACCAGCGGCCAATGCGTGATGTACCAGGGCGCAAAGTACTGCGCACAGTGGTGGACGCAGGGCAATGTGCCGAGTGCGGGCGGCGTGTGGGTGAAGCAAGGCTGAGTTCGACAGTGCGTGTCCGCTTTCGATGCATTCGACTGAAGTAAGAGCGGCGCGGCCGAGAAAGGCCGCGCCTCGCACTTGCCACTCCAAAAAATCTGCCTGTCAGCAAGCGCTGATACGGCCCTTCCGATTTCCCTACACGACATTTCGCCGAGTCTGACTCTTCAGCATCGACCCTTTTGCGCCGATAGCCAGTTAGGAAAGGAACACGAGGCCACGCCGCAGCGTTCGTCGAACCGGTGAAGAATCCGCACCGGTTTCATCGCGAAAGCCATGATTACGCGATGAAGGATAGGTGAACGAAGCAATCGTTCGCCTTGACGAATCACTGCGACATGTGCCTGCGGGTCTAAGCCCGCTGCAACAGGAGAGAGCATGTTTGTCGCAATTGGTTGGGTCGTCGTACTGTTTTCGGTGATTGGAAGTTTCGTGTTCGAGGGCGGTCATCTGATGGCGCTCCTCCAGCCATTCGAACTCCTGTGTATTTTCGGTGCGGCATTTGGCGCCTACGTCGTCAGCAACCCCGTCTCCACGCTCAAAAAGACGCTCAAGGCGCTGCCCACGTGCTTTCACGGGCCGCGCTACGACAAGTCGAAGTACATCGAGCTCATCGCGCTGCTCTATGAATTGATGCAGAAGGCCCGCAAGGAAGGGATGATGACGCTCGAAGCCGACGTCGACAATCCCGATGAGAGCGTGCTGTTCCAGAAGTATCCGCGCATCGTCAACGACCACCATCTGCGCGACTTCATCATCGACTATCTGCGCATGATGTCGACCGGCAACATCAACGTGCTCGAAATGCAGGACTTGATGGACGAGGAGCTCGTCACGCACCACGCCGAAGAATCGCTCGTTGCCAACGCGATCCAGAAGATGGCCGACGCCTTGCCCGCGTTCGGGATCGTCGCAGCGGTGATGGGTGTCGTGCATACGATGGGTTCGGTCGGCGCGGCGCCGGCGGTGCTCGGTGAGATGATTGCCGGCGCACTCGTGGGGACGTTCCTCGGTATTTTGCTGTCCTACGGCTTCGTGGGCCCCGTGGCCGAACTGCTGCATGCGAAAGGGCGTGCCGCCGCCAAGCCTTACCACTGCGTGAAGGCCGTGCTGTTGGCGTCGTTGAGCGGCTACGCGCCGTCGGTCGCCGCCGAGTTCGGCCGTAAGGTGCTGTTCACGCTCGATCGTCCGACGTTCCAGGAACTCGACGACGCGGTGCGCGCGACGAAGATGCCGAAGGCATCGTCCTGACGGAGCGCGAGCGATGGGAGACAGACTTTCTCGCGAGGCGGCCGAAAAGCGGCCGATGAGCATCGTCATACGCCGCAATAAGCGCGCGGAGGAGCATGCCGGCCATCACGGCGGCGCGTGGAAGATCGCGTACGCGGACTTCGTGACCGCGATGATGGCGTTCTTCCTGCTGATGTGGCTGCTGAGCTCGACGTCGAAGTACGAGAAGCAGGGCATCGAAGACTATTTCAATACGCCGCTCTCGACGATTCTCGGCGGCAAGCACACCGCCGACGCGGTGCGCCCGAGCGTCGTGCAGGGCGGTGGCCAGACGATCGCCGATACGCGGCCCAGCATCAACGCGCAGCCTCAGCAGCCCGTGGCCACGCCGGTGCGCGTCAATGCCGATGAGGAGGCGCAGCGCTTGTCGCAGCTGAAGGCCAAGCTCACGGCGCTGATCGAGCACACGCCAGCGTTGAATGCCTACAAGGACCAGATCCGCATCTCGATCACGGCCGAGGGCCTGCGCATCGAGATCGTCGATTCGCAGAAGCGGCCGATGTTCGCCTCGGGTAGCGCGAAGATGGAAGATTATGCCGTCGCGATCCTCACGCAGATCGGTGCGGCGCTCAACGACGTCGGCAACCGCATCTCGCTCGCGGGCCATACCGACAACGTGCCCTATGGCGGCGGCCAGGCGGGTTATACGAACTGGGAGCTGTCTTCGGAACGTGCGAACGCGGCGCGCCGTGCGCTCGTCGGGGGCGGCATGCACGAGGAGAAGCTGCTGCAGGTGCGAGGCCTCGCCGACGTACTGCCGATGCAAGGCAACGATCCGAATGCGCCGACGAACCGCCGTATCAGCATCCTGGTGATGAATAAGGCGGCCGAGCAGGCGTTCTTCCGCGATGGCGGACGGGCGACGACGATTGACGGTTCGCAGCCGGCCGTGCCTTCGCTACAAGAGGCGGTCAAGCCGGTGGCGATGCACCGCGATGTAGCGCCAGCAAACGCCTCGTAACGGCCGCAAACTCGCCGTGCTTCGCCGTGCTTCGCCGTGCGGCCGATTCAAGCGGCTGCGACAGGCGGGGCCTGTCCTGGCCAAACTCCGAAACTGGCGCTGAATTTCCGGCCTTCTCGTTCGATCTATTGGGGGCATAACCCGATAATCTTGCACGCTCGCGGAGGCCATGCGAGGCTCCGACTAAGCGTTTCCGGGGCGGCTCGGTCTGGGGAGGCGACCAGCTCGTGCCGCCTGCAAAGCGTTCAGCCACCGCCTCATCCTTTACTCACGAATTGTCATGACGATGAACGCACAAGCCTTCACCGGATGGGTCGACCAGGCCACAGCGGTGGCTGTTTCCGGCTGGGCCGCCCACGCGGCGCAGCCTGACTCGCCGGTGAGACTCGCCTTTTATGTCAACGGCGAGAAGGCGGTTGTCGCCACCTGCGAGAACCCGCGTCCCGATGCGGTCGCCGCAGGATTTCCGGGTGCACGCGGTTTTTCCGTGAATCTCAAGCCTTGGTTGAAGGACGGCTCGAATGCACTCGATGTCCGTGTCGAGCCATGGGGCGCGAGCCTGCCGAACGGCCAGCAACTCATCCACGTCGGACGGGCCGCCGAGATCGGTGGTTACTGGTCCACCCAGTACAGCAAGACAAACACGCTGACGACGCGTTGGTGGGAGAGCGACTACATTGTCCGGCGCATCAATCGCCGTGTCTGCGGCGAACCGTTGCCGGGACTCTCCTCCGGGCTGCATCGGCTCGCACTTCAACGTTTTGCCGACCGGGTTCCGTTCGCTCGCGGCGTATCGGTCGGATGCGGAACCGGGTCCAAGGAGCGCAATGTCATCAAGAGCGGACTCGTGCGGCACTTCACGTTGTTCGAACTCTCGTCGGTCGCGATCGATCAGGGCCGCGCGCAAGCCGCCGAGGCCGGGCTTTCCGAGAACATGACCTTCCGTATGGAAGACGGGCTCGTTGCCGAAACGCAGGAGGCCGTGTACGACTTGGTGTACTGGAACAATTCGCTGCATCACATGTTCGACGTCAAGGCCGCGCTCGAATGGAGCTGGCGCGTGCTGCGCAAAGGCGGCGTGCTGCTCATGGACGATTTCGTCGGGCCGACGCGCATGCAATGGTCCGATCAGTTGCTCGCGATCAACACCTCGGTACGCCAGGCGATCCCGCCTCAATATCTGGGCGTTCCGGGACGCCCAGGTCAGGTGCTTCCGACGGCGGTCGGTCGCCCGACGCTGGCAGGCATCATGTCGGTCGATCCATCCGAGTGCGCAGACTCGGCCAATATCCTGCCCGAGCTGACCCGGATCTTTCCCAACCCGTGGGTGCTCAAGACGGGCGGCGGAATCTATCACCTGGCGCTGAACGACGTGTTGCACAACATTGTCGCGGCGCAAGACTACGACTTGCTCGAAAAGCTGCTCGAGCTCGACGATATGTGTGCGGAGAAGGGGGAAACGCATTACGCGGTGGCGATCGCGGTGAAATGAGCGCGCGCGCCGATTCCGCGAATTGGCGTGCCTTTCCGCTTCATCTCCGGGTTTTGAACGCGGGGCCGATGCGGATAATCCGATAACGACCCAAGCCTTCGTTACCGTCATGAGCGCCAGCGCACCGATTCGAGTGGTTTCGACCGAGCCCGATGAACGCATCTTCGTCACGCAGCCGCACATGGCGCCGCTCGACGAGTTCATTCCCTATCTCGAGAAGATCTGGGAAAGCAAGGTTCTGACGAACCGCGGCCCGTTTCACCGGCAGCTCGAAACCGCGCTGTGCGAATACCTCGGCGTCGATCACCTCGCTTTGTTCACAAACGGCACGCTGGCGCTCGTTACTGCGCTTCAGGCCTTGCGGATCACCGGTGAGGTGATCACGACGCCGTATTCGTTCGTGGCCACCGCGCATTCGCTGCTGTGGAACGGCATCAAGCCGGTGTTCGTCGACGTCGATCCGCACACGCTGAACCTCGATCCGAAGAAGATCGAGGCCGCCATTACCCCGCAAACGACAGCCATCATGCCCGTGCATTGCTACGGTCATCCATGCGACGTCGACGCGATCCGAGCGATCGCCGACAACTACAATCTGCGCGTTATCTATGACGCCGCGCATGCGTTCGGTGTCCGTGGGCAAGAGGGCAGCATCCTGCGGCACGGCGATCTGTCGGTGCTGAGCTTTCACGCGACGAAGGTTTTCAACACGTTCGAAGGCGGTGCGATCATCTGCCCCGATGCTAAGACGAAGCAGCACATCGATCATCTGAAGAACTTCGGCTACGTCGATGAAGTGACTGTCGTCGCGCCCGGCATCAATAGCAAGATGAGCGAGATCAACGCCGCGTTCGGGCTGTTGCAGTTGCGTCACGTCGACGAAGCGCTTGCCCAGCGCAAGGCCATCGATGCGCTGTACCGCGAACGGCTCGCGCACGTGCGTGGTATTCGCTGCCTGGCCGACGCCGGCGAGGCCGTCGCGAACTACGCATACTTCCCGATCCTCGTCGAAAACGAGTATTCGCTCGAACGCGACGCACTGTTCGAGAAACTGCGTGAGCATGGGATCGTCGCGCGGCGTTACTTCTACCCGCTCATTTCGGATTTTCCGATGTACCGCGGTCTGCCTTCCGCCAATCGCGAGAACCTGCCTGTCGCTACGGACGCCGCACGGCGTGTGTTGTGCTTGCCGATCTATCCGTCGCTTGCGCACGAGCAGGTCGAGCGCATCGTCGATATCATTGCGCAGGCCGCGTAAGGTGTGATGCGAGACGCGAAGCTTGCTGCTTTGCGGCCCGTTCTTCGAGGCGATGCGATGACACAAGAGGCGATCGGCGGGTATTTCGAACTCGAGTTGCCGCTTGCGCAGGGCGAACTATATCCGCAGGCACGGCGGTTTCAGTCCGCGCGCGCGGCGTTTGCCGCACTGCTGATGGCTGGCCGGCCGAGCCGCATCTGGATGCCCTGGTACAACTGCGAAACGATGCTCGAGCCGCCCGAGATGGCCGGCGTACCCATCGCGCGGTATCGCATCGACACGCAGTTCGAGATCGCCGATGACATCGTGCTCGGCGACGACGAGTGGCTGCTCTACGTCAATTACTTCGGCATCAGCGATACGAAGCTCGAGAAGCTGTTCGCGCGCATTCCTCGCGAACGCATCGTTATCGACAATTCGCAGGCGCTGTTCGCACCCCCCGCTGATTGTCTGGCGACGCTTTATTCGCCGCGCAAGTTCTTTGGCATTCCTGATGGCGGCTACCTGATCACCAGCCGTCACATCCCTCTCCCAGACGAACAGGACATGGGCTCGATCGGGCGCTTCGAGCCACTACTGATGCGCATCGACCAAGGGCCAGAAGCCGGCTACGACGGCATCCGTGCCGCGCGTGCCACGCTGCGCGGCCAGCGGCCCAAGCGCATGTCGGCCCTCACGCAGCGCATGCTCGCACATATCGACTATCGCTCGGCCGTCGAGCGGCGTCTGCGCAACTACGCGCTTTACCACGCGCTGCTCGGTGCCGACAACGCGCTGCCCGTGCCAGCCGTGCCTGCACATGCGCCGCTCTGCTACCCGTTCTGGAATCATCGTGCGGACCTGCACGCGGCACTCGCCGCGCAGCGGATCTTCGTGGCCAAGTATTGGCCGAACATGCGTGGTGCGACGGGGACTCGCGACGATCTCGAATACCGTCTAGCCACTGAATGCCTCGCATTGCCGTGCGACCAGCGTTACGACATCGACACCGTCGAGCGCGTGGTGGCGGCGCTGCGCGAGGCCATCGCCGCCAAATAAAACGGCGCGAATCGCGGCGTCAAGCGTTCATCGTTGCGGTGGATACTTCACGCCGTGCCGGACACGAGCGTTGTGCCCGAGCGCAGCATCTGGACGACGGTGTCGGGCGCATTCCACATCAGCACGTCGAGAATCGAAAGCCCCGGTTCGAAGCGATAGGGGCCTACCTCGTAGACGGGGCTTTCGAACGACAGGAATTCGAGCGCAACGTTGTGTGTGGCGAAGTCGGTAGGATCGAACAGCTCGCGGCCGCCGATCGGGTTGACGTAGCCGCTGGCCCCGAGCGCCGCGCTGATCGCAGGCGCCCAGCCGCCCGGCGGAAGCTTCTCGGGCAGCGACAACGCAAGCTCCGAACAAATGCGATACGAAAACGGCAGGCCGAGATACGCGCAGACTGCAGCCAGTCCGCGCACGTTCAGTTGGACCAGCGACGTATCGGCCTCATCGCCCATCGCCTCTTGCACGAGCGCTTCGACGGCGCGGTAATAGGGCGCCTTGTTCTTGTAGTGCGTGAGCTTGCCGAGCACGCTGCGACGCGTATCGGCCGGGTTCAGAACTTGCGCCTCGCAGGTCTTGATCGAGATCGAGCCGTTCGAGAGCGGCACGTTCACATAGTTCCAGCCGTCCTTTGGATGCAGCACGCGGTTGCGGTTCATCCAGGTCTTCGGCGTGTATTGGGTGATGTCAAACACCACCCACGCGTCGGTATGGGCAATCAGTGCGAAATGCCCGAGGTACGGGAAGAAGTACGGCTGCATGATGCCCAACTTCACGTCAGGCCCCCAGCTTCTCGGCGATTGCGGCAGCGTGCCTTTGAGCGAAGCGGACCCGCTCGGCGATAACTTCGACGCCCGCGCCTTCCACTTGCGCACCGATCGGCAATTGCAAAATCGATTCGCACCAGGCTTGCGTGTTCGGCAGCGCGATGCCTTGCGCGGCCGCTTCATGGCGCTGCGCGCCGAGGCCGCGGTCACCCGCCGCTTCGATGTTCTCGGCCGCGAGCACTTTGATGAGCATGTCGCGCGTGAGGCCGAAATGCTCGGCATCGATGCGGCACACGACGTTCTGGTAGTTACTTGCGGTGACGCCTGTAGGCGCGACGAACGTGAGTCCCGGGACGTCGGCGAGCTGCGTTCGATAGGCGTCGTGCAGGCGCCGGTTGCGCGCGATCAGCTGCGGCAGATCGTCGAAGTTCATCAGCGCGATCGCGGCCTGTGCCTCGGAGAGTCGACCATTGCCGGTCTTGCCAACCGGCACCGCGCGGCCCATGCCGTAGTTGCTGCGGATGTTGCGCACGTGGGCGGCCAGATCGTCATCGTCGGTGCAGATGACGGCACCTTCCGTCGCGCTGAGGATCTGGTTCGAGTGGAACGAGATGACTTCGAGCCGGCCGAATCCGCCTACCGGCTTGCCACCGATTTCGCACGCGAACGCGTGGGCCGAATCGAAATAGAGCGTGATGCCGTAGCGGTCGGCAAGCCGCTGCAGGCCGGCCACGTCGGCGGCGCCGCCCCACAAGTTCGTCGCCAGGATGCCGCTCACGCCGTCGGCGAGATGTGGCTCGACGAGCTCGGGCGTCAGATGTCCCGTTTCATTGGAGACATCGCAGAACGCGGCCTCGGCTGCCGACCATGCCAGCGATTGGGCCGTGTTGACGAAGCTGAACGCCGGCACGATCACCTTGCCTTTGAGTCCGAGCGCCTGGGCGGAAAGCGCCAGCGCAATCGTCGCGTTCGTCACGCACATCGCGTGGCGCACGTTCAGGTGCTCGGCAAGCCGGGCTTCGAGTTGCTGCGCCAGCGGACCGTGGTTCGTGTAGTACTGGCGCGCGAAGATGTCGCGGAACGCGGCTTCGTAGCGGTCCCAGCTCGGGAAGTTATGCTGGCCTAGCGCCATGCGCCGCGGTAGCGCGGGCGTGCCGCCGAAGACGGCGAGGCTGGCCGGAGTCGAAGTGCGTGTGTTCATAGCGGGAAACGCTCGTTGATGGCGTCGGCATGCGTGTGAATGAAGCGCAGCAGCGCGACGATTGCCTCGATATCGGCTTCACTGACGAAGTGGCCGCACGGCAGCATCAGGAAACGCTCGGCGAGTCGCTCGGTCGCGCTCAAGTCGCCGAACACCATCGCGTATTCGGTACGCTTCTGGTGCAGTGCCGGGTAATAGTAGGGGCGCGAGAGCATGTGCTCGGCATGCAGCATCGCGAGCACGCGTTCGCGCTTGACCGGCCAGCCGTCGAGCAGCTCGACGACGATGTTCTTGTAGCCGCATCGCTCGCTTTCGTCGAACTCGACGAGGCGCATGTTGGGCACGGTCGGGATCAAGCGCTTGTACGCGTAATAGCGTGCACGGTTGCGCACGACCTGATCGTCAACATCGTCGAGCGCGGCCAGTGCCATCGCGGCGTGGATCTCGTTCTGCTTGGCGTCGATGCCGATCGGATCGAGCGAGCCGTCGTCCTTGAGGCCGAAATGACGCATGTCGCGCAGACGTGCTGCGAGTGCGCCGTCGTTCGTCGTCACGTAGCCGCCTTCGAACGCATTGAAGAGCTTGCTCGATTGCATCGAAAAGCATTCGGCGCGGCCGCACGAGCCGATCTTGCGGCCGCGATACGACTCGTAGACCGATTCGACGGCGTCGAACAACAGTGGAATGCCCGTCTGCGCCGACAGCGCTTCGAGCCCCTCGATGTCGCAGCAGTTGACGATCGGATGCACGCCGAGGATCAACGCCGTGTTTTCGTTGATGCACAGCGCGGCTTTCTCGGCGGTGATCGACAGGGTGACGGGATCGACTTCGCAGAAATGCGGCGTGAGCCCGGCCCAGGCGACGATGTCGGCCAGGCGCCGGTAGGTCAGCGACGGCATCACGACTTCCGTCTTGCCTGGTAGCGCGAGACACTTCATCGAGAGCACGAGTCCCCAGAAGCCACCCGCGAACGACACGCAATGCTCGACGCCGTGAAACTGCGCGAGGCGCCGCTCGAGCTCGTGCTCGACCGCGCCGTGGTCGGTGTATTGGCCCGCGGCATGAAAGATCTTCGAGTAGCCGAGAAACTGTTCGACGTCGGGCTGCACCAGGTTCGATATCGAGCGGATCGTATCGAACACCGGCGCGCCGCCGAAGACGGCGAGATCGGCTGGCTGTGTCTTGCTGAACATGGGATTGATTGCTCCGATACTGCCAGGGTCGGTTGGCGATGAAACGCGCTCGCGTCAGCGCGCGCGTTCGAGCACGACGTTATAACGGTAGTGGGCTTGATAGAACGTGTCGGGCATGCGCTCGATACGCGTGCGCCATCCGCTGCGCGCAGCGAGTGCCGAGATCTGCTCGGGCGAGCGCCACTGGCCGATCTGCGAGGCCGGATCATCGAGCTCCAAGTGGTAGTCCTTGCCTTCGGGGAAGAACAGATGCGCGCGATCGCGATCGGGAAGGTTGCCGAGGAATACCGTCGTCACGTTCGAGAAGCGGGTGGCGAGCTCGCCGAGCACAGTCGCCGCTTGCTCGTCGTTCAGATATGAGAGCACCGCGTAGCACAGCACTTTCGTGAAGCGCGTGGGGTCGGCTTCGCTGTGCAGGAATTCGCCGACATCGCCGACGGCGAACGAGAAACCGGGGCGCTGAAATTTGCGCTGCGCAACGGAAATCAGGTACTCGGAGAAGTCGACGCCGAAGTATTCGGCGCAGCCGTCGAACAGGAAATTCGACAGCGCACCGTTGCCGCAGCCGAGTTCGAGCAGATGCTCGCGGCCGTTCAACGCAAGTCCGGCGCGCATCGAATCGACGATCAGCTGAATCTGCTCGTCGGACACCGGCTTGCCATAGACGGTGCGGCGCACTTGCGCCCACAGATCGTCGGGCGGCACCGTCTTCGGGTATTCCTTATAGTCGGATTTCGGATAGTCCATGTGAGGGCGTCCGTTCAAACGGGGGTGGCTGCGGCACGTGCCTGCGCCGCTTGTTGTTTGCGCTGCGCGATCCGCTCGGCGACGCTGGCGCGCGCGAATGCGAAATCGGCCTGGAAGCGTTCGGAGATCAGCAGTTGGTCAGCGGGGCGCGTCGTGAGCTCTTCGAGATTTGCGTGAAGGCGCGCGATTTCGGGCAGCACGCCGACGAACTGTGCGTAGAGGTTTTGCAGCCGGCGCTTGGCCGCCTCGAGATGCGAGGGCGGCAGATTACCGGCCGCCGCTTCGCAGCGGATCATGAGCTCCCATTCGTAGAGCCCGGCGCTGAAGTTCGAACTCATCACACGCGAGGCCTGCCCGTCGTGACGGCGGAAGGCGCTCAGGTAACCGCCCACGGCGACGAGGGGTGCACGCTCGGCGATGTTCAGGAACATCGCGACGTCGCTGCCGAGAAAGTCGAGCTTGAGGCCTCGATAGTCGACGATGCGTTCGACGTCCACCTGTTCCCGATCGAGCATCACGTTGCTCGGCTCGCCGATGAAATTGTTGATCCCGCCGATCATCCGTTGCACGAGGTAGCTGCGATCGACGAGCCCGGTCTGGCCCGGTTGCAGCAGCGGCGGGGGCGTGGAGACGACCTGATTGTTACCATCGATGAGGACGCGGTCGTGAAAGGCAAGCCACGAGTCCGGGTTGACTGCCAGCGCGGACGCGAGCACTTCGACGGACGCGGGCATGAGCACGTCGTCATCGCAGAGCCACTTGACGTATTTGCCCGTGGCCCGGCGCCAGAGCGCCTGGAAGTTCAGCGTGCCCTTCTGGAAGCCGTGATGGAAGTAGCGGATGCGCGGGTCGCCGAAACTTTCGACGTGCGGCGCGAGCGCTGCATCGGGTGTGTCGTCGCCGACGAGAATTTCGATGTCCTGCAACGTCTGGCCGACGGCGCTCGTCAACGCTTGCCGCAGATACTGGGCCTTGTAGGCCGGAATCAAGATGCTGACCAACGCCATACGGCGAATCCTTTGTGTCTCGCGGTTGCCGGTTTATCGTGCGCCGTCGCGTGGAAGCCAAGCAGGGCACAGGGCGAATGTCATGCCAATGCGTGCCTCGCACACGATTCACCGCCGTATCGCCCGAGCGAGACGCAAGGCGCCTCACGCTTGAGCGGACTTTCGATGTGCTGCAGTGTAGCGTCGCCTGTCCATGTTCAATCGGCGAAATAGACCCCGGTTTGGCCGTCAATCCTTGCATTCGGCAGCTGTTTGCCGTCGCGTATTTGACAAAATGACCCGGAAACCGCGCGCTATTCCAATGATTGAAGGCGCCGTCGGCCCCTTATGCTGCATGCCAGTGTTAATAGCCAGCATGGCGCGTATTGCATCGTGCGGCTCCCTCGGCGGCTGGGTCCATGGCCGTTCGCAGCAGGTCAATCAAGGAAGATTCCGTTTCATGGCAACCGTCAGCATTCTGATCCCGGCGCGTAAGGCCGACTACCTTGGCCGCGCACTGATCAGCGCGCAGCAGCAGACCTTTGGCGACATCGAAATCCTCGTCGGCGATGACACGCATGACGCCGCGCTTGCGCCTATCGTCAGCAGAATTGGCGATCCGCGGATTCGTTACTTCCACCACGGCTTCGGGGACGCACGCCGCAACGCGGAAGCGCTGTGGTCGCTGGCGCACGGCAAGTACGTCAAATGGCTCGCCGACGATGACTTACTGATGCCGACGTCGGTCGAGGTGCTGGTAGAGGCGCTTCGTCTGCATCCCGAATCGGCGCTCGCGTTCCATGCTCGCGTCCTCGTCGACGAGGACGACGCCGTTGTGCACACGCCGACCCAGATCGTCAACGTGGGCGAGCGCGCACTTGTCGACCGCAACCTGCTCGTTGCCGAAATGGTCGGCCGGATGCATAACTTCGTCGGCGAGCCCAGCAACGTCATGATCAATCGCGAACGTGCGAGCGCGGCCGATTTGTTCACGTATCGGTCCCTCAAGCTCGACTACCTCGGCGACGTCGCCATGTACCTGAATCTTGCCGAACGTGCGCCGCTCGTCGTCGTGGGCGGCTACTGGAGCATGCTGCGCCGTCATTCCGAGCAGGCTTCGCCGGCGACGAATCCGAGCTACAGCGCGGGTCTCTATGAATGGGAGCTGTTTGTGCGCGGCGAAGCCGCGGCGGGGAGCCTCAGCGGCGCAGCGTTGGCCGAGGCGGCGAACCGCTTGAGGCAGCATTACGCCGGCTTTGCAGGAGAGCTGCCCGAAATCGGGCGCCTGCTCGCCAATATCGACGAGCTCACGGCGCGCGCACCGCGTGAGCTGTTCGACAGCGAGCGTTTCCGCGCCGACTTTGCACACGCACGCGCGAGCGTCGAGGCGCGCGTGGCGCAGCACGCTCGGGCCGGTGCGACTGCACAGCGCGCGAACCAGCCGATACAGCCGCAGGCTGTCCAAGCTGCGCCGGGCGTGACGGCTCAGAAGGTCTGCTCCGTCTGCGAGCAGCAGGTCGATGCGTGGCTACCCTATCCGCATGGCGTCGACCGCTCATTCCTCGATTACATCGAGCCGGTCGGCTCGACGCTCGAGCGCTATCTGTGTCCAAAGTGCGGTTGCAACGACCGCGAACGCCATTTGTGGCTTTACATCGCGCTGTCAGGGCTGCTCGAGCGTGCGCCCGAGATGCGCATTCTGCACATCGCACCCGAACACCACATCGAGCCGCGGGTACGTCGGCTCGCGCCACTCGAATATATCGTCGGCGACCTGTATCCGAGCGCGCCCGGACATCGACGGATCAACGCGGAGCAACTCGACTTTCCGAGCGGCCACTTCGACCTGATCATCTGCAATCACGTGCTCGAGCATGTCGATAGCCCGCAAGCTGCGCTCGCCGAATTTCATCGTTGCCTGAAGCCAGGCGGCCACTTGATTGCGCAGACGCCGTATTCGCCGGTGCTCAAGTACACGTTCGAGCTCACGAAGGCGCCGTCGACACAATTCGCGACGCGCTACTTCGGTCAAAACGATCACGTGCGTTTCTTTGGCGCGAACATCGCCGACTACTTCCATGCAGCTGGCTTCAGCGGCGAGCTGTACCCTCATTCGACTGCGCTCGAAGGGCTCGACGAGCATGCATGGGGCGTCAACGCGCGCGAACCGTTCTTCTTGTTCACGAAGCAAGACGCGGCCGGAGGGGAGGTGCCGCGCACGGTCGCCGCGGCCACCGCGAGTGCGACGAGCGCCACAGTCGCGCCGGCCGGTATGCCCGCCGCCGCGACTGCCACGCAAGCCGCACGCGCGGCCGGCTTGGCGGGCAAGCCGATCCGTCTCGTCTGCGCGACGCGCTGCGCACAGGAAAACTTCCTGCGCGACACGGCGCTCGGCCGCTCGCTGGCCGTGCATCGCCACGCCAATCCGCCCGAACTGCTGTTGTTCGACAAGAATTCGACCGGATTGCCCGCGCTGTACAACGCAGCGATCGAGCAGGCGGCGTCGAGCCCGGCCATCCTCGTGTTTGTGCATGACGATGTCTCGATCTGCGATTACTTCTGGACCGATCGCGTCCGCGAGGCGCTTGGCCAGTTCGACGTGGTCGGCCTCGCAGGCAACCGCCGCCGCTCGCCGTTGCAGCCAGCATGGGCCTTCGCGACGCCTGACTTCAAGTGGGACACCGCCGAGTATCTGAGTGGTTCGGTCGGTCATGGCAAGGGCTTCCCGAGCGACGAAGTCTCGTACTTCGGCCCCGCGGGCGTCGAGTGCAAACTGCTCGACGGCCTCATGATGATCGCCGACAGCGAGCGCCTGATCGAATCGGGCACGCGCTTCGACGAGCAATTCGACTTCCACTTCTACGACATGGATTTCTGCCGCCAGGCGGAGCTCAAGGGCCTGAGCATGGGCACCTGGCCGATCAGCGTCGTGCATGAGAGCGCTGGTGCGTTCAACACGCCGCCGTGGCGTGCCGCCTACGAACGCTACCTGCGCAAGTATGGCCACTGATCGCGCGCCGCTCGCCGGGCGGCTGTTCGTCAACCCGGTCGAGCAATTGCGAGCGGGATGTGAAGGCGCAGCGCTGCAAGCGGCGCTGCCGGTGCTAGATCAGCCGGCGCCCGGCGCCGTGCGATTCGTCACTCCGCCCGCGATCGCGCCGCGTGTACAGGCTTTTCCGCCTTCGGGCGAGCCTTCCTCGGCGCCTCTGCAGTCGGTTGCACCATCGCCGCCGTCGCCATCGACTCCGCCTTTGGCGATACCGCCGATCGAAACCGGCCTTGTTCTCCAGCAGGCGGGACGCTTTGCCGAAGCCGCAGCCATCTACCGCCAGATCCTCGCCGTCGATCCCAAGCAGGTCGACGCCATGCATCTGCTCGGTCTAGTCGCCTATCACGAGGGCGACTACGTGCAAGCGACCGACTGGATCATGCGCGCGCTGAGCCACTTCGAGAGCGAGATCTTCTACGGCAATCTCGGCAACGCCCTGGCCGCGCGCAGCATGCGGGCGGCGGCGGCCGAGAGCTATCGCCAGGCCATCGCGCTCAAGCCCGACTACGTGCCCGCGCACAATAACCTTGGCAACATGCTGCGCGAGCAAGGGCAATTCGCCGAAGCGGTCAAGTGCTTCAAGACCGTCATCGCGCTGAAGCCCGATTACGCAGAAGCGCACAACAATCTTGCCAACGCGCTCGTCGACCTCGGTGAACTCGACGCGGCCATCGATGCTTATCGACACGCGATCGCGCTACGCCCGGACTTGCTGGAAGCGCGCAGCAATCTGCTGTTCATCCTCAGCTATCGCGAAGACCAAAGCCCGGCCGACTATCTGGCTGAAGCGAAATCGTTCGGCCGCGCTGCCACCGCACAAGCGAAGCCCTACACCGACTGGCGCGTGCCTTTGACGGCGTCGCGCTCCGGCCCGCTGCGAGTCGGCTTCGTCTCGGGCGATTTGAAGGTGCATCCGACGGGTTACTTCCTCGAAAGCATCCTCGAGCACGTCGACCGGCGGCGCATCGAGCTCGTCGCCTACCCGACCCGGCGCTTCGAAGACGAATTGACGGCACGCATCAAGCACCGCTTTGCCGCTTGGACGTGCCTGGCCTCGCTAAGCGACGAGCAAGCCGCGCGCCGCATTTGTGATGATCGCATCGACGTGCTCGTCGATCTGTCGGGGCACATGAACTACAACCGTCTGCCACTGTTTGCGTGGCGTCCGGCGCCGGTGCAGGCGAGCTGGCTCGGCTACTTCGCGAGCACGGGCATGCCGGAGATCGACTACGTGCTCGGCGATCCCCATGTGTTGCCCGACGATTCAAAAGATCAGTTCACCGAAACGTTGTGGCGCCTGCCCGACAGCTACCTATGCTTCACACCGCCGGTCGAGCGTGTGGCCGTAGCGCCGCCGCCGCTGGCGGCAAACGGCTACGTGACGTTCGGCTGCTTCAATCATCTGATGAAGATGAACGACGCCGTCGTGGCCGTATGGGCGCGCATTCTGCACGCCGTCCCGAACGCGCGCCTGTTCCTCAAGGCCAAACAGCTCGACGACGCGAGCGCGCGCGACGCGACGCTCGCACGCTTCGCAAAGCAGGGCATCGAAGCACATCGACTGATCCTCGAAGGCCGCTCGCCGCGTACCCAATACTTCGAAGCGTATGGTCGTGTCGACATCGCCTTGAGCCCGTTTCCCTATCCTGGCGGCACGACGAGCGTCGAAGGCTTGTGGATGGGTGTGCCCGTGCTCTGCCGGCGCGGCGATCGCTTCCTGTCGAACATCTGCACGAGCATGCTGCACTCGGCGGGCCTGCACGACTGGATCGCCGTGGACGATGAAGATTACGTCGCGAAGGCGATCGCGTTCGCGGCCGACGGCGCACGTCTGGCTGCTTTGCGCAGCACGCTGCGCGCATCACTCGCCGCGTCGCCGCTATGCGATGCCGCGCGCTTTGCGCGCCACCTCGAGCAGGCGCTCGAAGGCATGTCGCAGCAGCGCATCGAGCAGGTTGCAGCAAGCGCGCCCGCGCTGGCCGGAGCCCGGCGATGACGCGGCACCCGAGCAAGCCGGCGCGCGCGGTTTCACCAAACGGATCGACCATGCAAGACAACAGCCGCCTGCTGAACGAGGCACTCGCGCATCATCAGGCGGGACGCCTCGCCGAGGCCAAGACGCGCTACGCGAGGATTCTCGAGGCCGAGCCCCGGCATGCCGATGCGCTGCATTTCATGGGCTTGCTCGCGTGTCAGATCGACCAGCGCGACGCGGGCATCGCATTGATCCGCGAATCGATCGCCGCCTATCCGAGCCCGATCTATCATAACAACCTCGGCAACGCGCTGCGTGAAGCCGGCGACCTGACGCAAGCGATCGATGCCTACCGTCAGGCGATTGCGTTGAAACGCGACTACGCCGAGGCGCACAACAACCTCGGCAATGCATTGCGTGAAGCCGGCGAGCCCCGCGCCGCACTGGATAGCTGCGCGCAGGCCATCGAGCTGCGGCCTGGCTATGCCGAGGCTTACAACAACCTGGGCAATGCGCTCAAGGATCTCTGCGAGCTTGATGCGGCCGCTGCCAGCTATGGCAAGGCGATCGCCGCGAAACCGGAGTTTGCCGAAGCGCACCTGAATCTCGGCCACGTGATGAAGGCGAAAGGCCATATCGACGCGGCGCTCGAGTGCTATCGCGAGTGCGTCACGCGCGCGCCGCAACTGGCCGTCGCGCACGACAGCCTCGCGACACTGCTCATGCATCGCGGTGAGATCGATGCGGCGATCGAGAGTTTCCGGCGCGTCGTCGCGCTGCAACCCGATTCGGCTCCGGCGCTCAACACGCTGGGCAACGCCCTGAACAGCGCTGCGCGCGTCGGTGAAGCGGTGCCCTGCTATGAGCAGGCAATCGCGCTGGCGCCCGACTTCGCCGATGCCTATCACAACCTCGCGAACGCGTTGCGCCGGCTTGGCGTCGCCGAGCGCGCGCTGCCCTACGCGCGCCGCGCGATCGAGCTGCGCGACGACACGCCGTCGTTTCACAACAACCTCGGCACGATCCTCGCGGACCTCAACGAATTCGATGCCGCCGTCGAGTGCTATCGCAAGGCACTCGCGCTGAACCCCGACTTCGGCGAATCGCACACGTGCGTGCTGTTTGGTCAATCGTATGTGAAGCACTGGTCGGCGCAAACGCATCTGCATGATGCACGCTACTTCGGCGAGCGCATGGCCGCGCGTGCGACGCCGTACACGGACTGGCCCGTGCTGGCCGATACGCGCGCCGGCCGGCCGCTGCGCGTCGGCTTCGTGTCGGCCGATCTGCGCAAGCACCCGGTCGGCTATTTCCTCGAATGCGCGCTGGCGCAACTGGACCGCTCTCGCGTGACGCCGATCGCCTACTCGAACGGCCTGCACAGCGATGAGCTGACGGCGCGGATCAAGCCGAGCTTCGCCGCGTGGCGACACGTAGCCGATCTCGACGACGCCGAGCTCGCCCGCAAGATCCGCGACGACCGCATCGACATCCTCGTCGATCTGTCTGGCCATACGGGCCGCAACCGCCTGCCGATGTTCGCGTGGCGGCCGGCGCCCGTGCAGGTCAGCTGGCTCGGCTACTTCGCGACGACGGGGCTCAAGGAAATCGACTACATCCTCGGCGATCCTCATGTGCTGCCGCACGGCGAGGAAAATCAGTACGTCGAGCAGCTGTGGCGGCTGCCCGACTGCTATCTGTGCTTCACGCTGCCGAGCGAGGCGACGCCAGTCAACACCTTGCCGGCACTTGCCAACGGCTACGTCACGTTCGGCTGCTTCAACAATCACAAGAAGCTCAACGATCACGTGATCGAAGTCTGGGCGCGCGTGCTCGCAGCCGTGCCGGGCTCGCGTCTGCTTCTGAAAAATCATCAGCTCAACGAAGCGATCATTCGAAACGATACGTTGGCGCGTTTTGCGCGTCACGGCATCGGCGCCGAGCGCCTCATGCTCGAGGGGCCATCCTCGCGCGAGCAGTATTTTGCCGCCTACCACCGCGTCGATTTCGCGCTCGACCCGTTTCCGTATCCGGGCGGCACGACGAGCGTCGAGGGGTTGTGGATGGGCGTACCGGTGCTGGGCCGCCACGGCGATCGTTTCCTGGCCCATCTCGGCGAAATGGTATTGCAGACGGCAGGCCTGCCGCAGTGGATCGCCGTCGACGATGACGATTACGTCGCGCGCGCCGTAGCCTACGCGAGCGATTTGCCCGCGCTGGCGGCGTTGCGCGCAAGCTTGCGTGAACGCGTGATGCGCTCGCCGCTGTGCGACGCGCCGCGCTTCGCGGGCCATCTCGCGATGGCCTTCGAGCAGATGTGGCAAGCGCGTGTAAAGCGTGCAGACGCAACACACGAGTTACCCGAAACAAGCGAAGTGGAGGGCGCGCAATGACGCCGCCGCTCCATGTCCCGGGTACGACGCAAGAGGCGGCGTGCACGGTCGACGCAGGCCTAGCTCATCACCATGCGGGCCGGCTCGACCAGGCGCGCGCGCATTACGAGCAAGCGCTCGCGCTGATGCCGCAACATGCCGATGCGCTGCATCTGCTCGGCGTCGTCGCGATGCAGCAGCAGCGCTACGCCGATGCGCTCGATTTGATCGGGCGCGCGATCGAGATCAGCCCGCAATCGACGTACTTCGACAATCTCGGCAACGCACTGCGCGGCTGGGGTAAGCTCGCGGCTGCGGCTGAAAGCCATCAGCAGGCCATCGCGCTCGACGCGCGCAACTTCCGCGCCCACAACAATCTCGGCAACGTGCTACATCAGATGCGGCTGCCGGCCGCCGCGGCAGCGAGTTTTCGCACGGCCGTCGAGCTGAACCCGAATTTCGCTGAAGCGCAGAGCAACCTCGGCAACGTCTTGCGGGAGCTCGGCGACTGGACGACGGCCGAGACGCATTGCCGTCGCGCGATCGCGCTGAACCCCGCATTCGGTGAGGCGCACAACAACCTCGGCAATGCGCTCAAGCAGCAGGGCAGGCTGCTCGAAGCGGTGCAATGCTACGAACGCGCCCAGCAGCTGATGCCGCACGAGCCGCAGGTGCCGCTCAATCTCGGCATCGTCAAGCGCGAGATGGGATTTCACGATGCCGCGATCGCCTGCTTTCGCGAGGCGCTCCTGCTGCGGCCCGGCTCATGCGAGGTGTGGAGCAATCTGCTGTTCTCGCTGAGCTTTTCGCAAGACACGCTGCCGGCGGATTATCTGGCCGAGGCGCGCCGCTTTGGCGAGCTCGTTGGCCGGCACGTGCAGCCCTACACCGATTGGTGCATCGACGAACAGGCGGATGCACCGCTGCGCATCGGCTTCGTGTCGGGCGACTTCCGCGCGCATCCGGTCGGCTATTTCCTCGAGAGCGTGCTCGGCGAACTCGATCGTTCGCGCGTGCAGCTCTACGCGTATTCGACGCGCCTTTACGAGGATGCCGTCACCGAGCGCCTGAAGCCGCACTTCGCGAGCTGGCGCAGTCTCGTCGAGCTCGACGATGCGGCCGCCGCGCGCACGATTCGCGACGACGGCATTCAGATCCTCGTCGATCTGGCCGGCCATACCGACGCGAACCGACTCACCGTGTTCGCGTACAAGAGCGCACCCGTGCAGATGAGCTGGCTTGGCTATTTCGCGTCGACGGGGCTTGCCACGATCGACTACGTGCTCGGCGACCAATGGGTGCTGCCGCCCGATGAGGCCACGCACTTCGTCGAACGTGCGTGGCGGGTGCCGCAAGGCTACCTGTGTTTTACGCCGCCTGAGCCGGCGGTGGCGATCGCGCCGGCGGCGGGCGCCGCGTCGCGGCCGTTCACGTTCGGCTGTTTCAGCGATCTCGTCAAAGTCAACGAGCGTGTCGTGGCCGTCTGGGCGCGAATTCTGCACTGCGTACCCGATGCGCAGCTGTTTCTGAAGGCGCAGCAGCTCGGCGACGCGGCGCAGCGTGAGGCGACGCTCGCGCGCTTTGCCGAGCATGGCATCGAAGCCGAACGCATCGTGATGGAGGGGGCTTCGCCGCGCGCCGACTACCTGGACGCTTATAACCGCGTCGACATCACCCTGAGCCCGTTTCCGTATCCGGGCGGCACGACGACGGCCGAGAGCTTGTGGATGGGCGTGCCCGTGCTATGCCGGCGCGGCGACCGCTTTCTTGGCCACTTGTGCGAGAGCGTCGTGCAGAGCGTGGGACTTGGCGAGTGGATCGCCGCCGACGAGCACGATTACGTGGCGAAGGCGCTCGCCTTCGCTGGCCAGCGTGCGCAATTGGCCGCCTCGCGCAAGGCGTTGCGTGCGCGCGTGCTCGCTTCGTCGCTGTGCGATGCGACGCGCTTTGCGCGTATGCTCGAAAGCGAATTCGCGGCGATGTGGCAGGCGTATAGGCGAGGGGGCGAGCGCGATGTCAGTGTCGAAGTCGATGCGCCGAGTGGCGACGAAGCCCCGTCTCAGGGTGGCGGCCCGAGTCTGCGCCGGCCCGTGCAAGGCACGGCCGTAACGTTCGTGACGGCGCGACCGTAAAGCGGTAATGCGGTGACAAGTGCAGAGCGAGGCGCAGTGGCCGGTGCCTCGCGCTTTCGTACGGATGCGAGCGCGTGTCTACGCGCTCGCTCACACTCTCACGCGGTACGCGTGGCAGCTGCGTTGCGCGCGGTCTGCATCAGCGTATTGCGCACCTGTTGGAACAACTGCATGTACGAGCCGCGGCCCGTTTCGATCGCGGCTGTCTTCAACGCATCGAGCACGAGCAGATCGGCCGGGAACGGCGCGACGATCGAGCCCGACATCGGCAGGAGCACCGGATCGTAGTGATGCGCGCGCCAATGGCGCTCGGTCATGAGCAGTAGCGACACCATGCGCTCGATGATGAACACCTTGGCCGGCACGAAGCCGTGACCGTAGGTGATCGGGCCGTTCAACTGAGCGGCGAGCGCGCTATTGTTCGCCTCCGCGATCGCAAACAGCACTTCGCATTTCTCGAGCCAACGCCGCCAGAATGCCGGCGTCGCCACGAAGTAATTGCAGAAAATGCTGTGACGCGAATCCATCAGCACGGTATGCGGGTCGACGCCGGGCGCGAGCAGCGAGAGCACGGATTCGAAGATCGACCAGATGCCGGGATGGTTCGTCGCCGCCTGCTCGAACACGTTGAGGTGCACGGCGCCTTGATCGAAGAACGGTGAGAACGCGATGACGTCGGCATCGCGCGGCGCACTGTCGATGAAGGCCTTGGTTGCGGCTGAGTCAAGCTTCGTCTTGCCGTGGAACTTCGGCGAGAAGAAGCCGTAGCGCGTGTTTTCGTCGAGCGTGTTCGAGAGCAGGAACTTGCGGATCGGCCAGTATTCGCGCCAGTCGGGACGCTGGCCGCAGTTGTCGAGCGGGATGAAGCCAGGGTCGACCTGCGCGCGCGTGTCTTCCGAGTAATAGATCTGATGGATCTCGATGCGGCGCTGGCCGGTGGGCGGCGTCGACGGTGCAAGCATGTCGTGTCTCGTTCAAAGGATGGCGTGGCGCGGCGTGCGCGCACGAGGCTGGCGTTAGTGTGCCCTGCGTGCCACGAAAGGTATGGGCCGAACAGCGTGCCGAATCGGGCTCAATTTCGGGTGTCGACAGGACATCGCAACAGGGTGCTGCGCCGATGCGAGGCTTGTACGCGGACAATCCGCCAGCGCTCGTCATGCCAATAAAAAAGCCGCATGACGCGGCTTTCAAGGTGATACCGCCGCGCAGGCTGCGCACGGCTGTTCTTGGTTGTTGTTCGTTCAGTGAGCGAACTGACTGCCCTATGGGGTCGCGAGATACTGCCCGGCGGCAGCGACGCGTCGCTGCGCTTCGCTATAGCTGGTCGAAATCGCATCGCAGGCCTCGCGCGCCTTGCTCTCGATGGTGTCGTTCATCGACTGGATTTCGCGGATCATCGCGAGCCCTTCATCGGTTTGATCGGGGCCGAGCGACATCAGGAGCGGCGAACGTTCGTCGGCGAGGTCGGCGGCGAACTGCCAGTCGCCGGCTTCCATCGCGACGACGAGCGTGCGCGTCAGTTCATGGGCGCGTTGGAGGGATTCATGCGACATATCCGGAAACTCCTTTCAGGCCCGCGTCAGGCCGACTTGTTCATCGTGCCGGCGCTGCCGTTGCCGCCGAACAGCTGGTTCAGATACGAGGTGTTGCTCGCCGTCTGCGACATGATCGTGTTCAGCTGCGTGAACTCGGCCTGGTACTGCGCTTGCAGCGTGGCCTGATAGGCGGTCAGCGTCGTTTGCGCTTGGTTCTGCGTCGTCACGTCGGCGTTCAACGTCGATTGCCGCTGTGCGATCTGGCCCGTCACCGCGGAGGTGTACGAGTTGATGAAGTTGTTCAACTGCTCGCCGATGCCGTTCGTGCCGTTGAACACGTTCGACACCATGCTCGGATTCGACGCGAGCGTCGATTGCAGCGTCGAAGCGGTGAAGTTGACGGTGCCGTCGTCCTTCAGGTTCACGCCGAGTTGTGCAAGGCTGTAGGTCTGACCGCCGACGCTGATGCCGCTCGCCATGATCGACCCGATGCCGTTGACGGCCGAGTTCAGCATTGCATCGCCGAGCAACGGGCCTGCTTGCTGGCCGGATGCGGCGCTCGCGTTGTACGAGGAGAGCTGTTGTGCCGTTTGAACCCACGCGGTATAGGCGGTGGCGAAGTTCTGCACGGCGGTCACGATGCCCGACGTGTTGGTCGCAACCGACAGCGTTTGCGTCGTGCCGACCGAAGCCGACGTGAGGCTCAGCGTCACGCCCGTCAATGCGTTCGTGACGTTGTTGTTGGCGCTGTCGACCGTGCTGCCGCTGATCGTCAGCTTGGCGTCCTGGCCGGCGGCCACTTGTGCGAAGTTCGCCGTCGCCATGCCCGCATCGACGGTCGGATCGGCGGACACGCCGACGGTGTTGGCCGCGCCGGTCTGCGTCGAGGTCAACACGAGGTGCTGGCCGTCGGTCGCCGTCACGACGGCCGCCGTCACGCCCGGATTGTTCGACGCGGTGTTGATGGCCGACGCAATGCCGGATAGCGTATTGTTCGACGAATTCAGCGCGATGGTCATCGTGCTGGTGCCGACGCTGATGTTCAGGTTGCCGGTGCCGAGCGTTGCGTTGCTCGCATAGGCCTTCGAAGAAATCTGGTTTGCGGTCGCGATCTGCTGCACGCTGACCGAGTACGAACCTGCCGCGGCGCCTGTCGTGGTCGTGGCGGTGATGCCGTTGCCGCTCATGGCGGCCGACAGTTGCGAGAAGATACTGCCGTCGGACAACCCGCTCAGCGAGTTTTGCAGCGCGGAGAGCTGCGATTGCATCGTGCCGAGCGCGGACAGTGTCGTGTTGTCGCTCTGGATCGCGTTGCTGATCGTCTGCTGCTGCCCGGCGATCTTGGCCGTCACGAGCGCGCTGACGAGCGAGTTCACGTCGAGCTGCGAGTTCGTCACACCGCTCAGGATCGACTGCGCAGCCTGTTGCAGGATGCTGTTGGTGTCCGTGGTGCCGCTGGTCGTGGAGGGTATGGTACTCATGCCAGGCTCCGTGCTTTTCGCTAAATCGGGAATCGAAGCTGGGCCGTTCTTCAGTCAGGACCGGCCGGTGGATCAATGCGGAGCGGGAGGCATGCCTCCCGCTCGGTGATGCTTTGCGCCGGTACCGCGAGATGCGCTGCGCAACGCGTCGCGCGGCACCGGCTTTGCGCGGCGAGCCTTGAAGCCGGCCCGCCGCGCGTGGCTCGCGCTCTTATTGCAGGAGCTTGAGCACTTGTTGCGGCAGCGAGTTCGCTTGCGACAGCACCGAGATACCGGCTTGTTGCAGCACTTGTGCCTTCGACAGGTTCGCCGTTTCTTGCGCGAAGTCTGCGTCTTCGATCTGCGACTTAGCAGCCGACAGGTTCGTCGATTCCGTTTGCGTGTTGGTGATTGCAGCGCTGAACGTGTTCTGCGTTGCACCCAGCGTTGCTTGGAAGTTGTTGACTTGCGTCAGTGCTGCGTCGATCGCCGTGATCGCGTTTTGCGCGCCCGACGTCGTCGAGATGTCGATACCGCTCACGCCCAGGCCGGTCGTCGTCCACGACGTCGTGCCGAAGTTCGCCGTGATCGTTTGGTTGGCCGAAGCGCCGATCTGGAAGTTCACGCTGCCCAGGCCGCCGAGCACAGCTTGACCGTTGAACGTCGTTTGCGATTCAACGCGGTTGATTTCCGTCAGACGCGTCGAGACTTCCGTTTGCAGGTTGCCTTGAGCTGCCGTGCCGAGCGAGCCGTCGCCCGATTCAACTGCCAGCTGGCGGATACGCTGCAAGTTGGCAACGGTCGACGAGATCGCGCCCGAAGCGGTTTGCACCATCGAGATACCGTTGTTGGCGTTCATCACGCCTTGGTTCAGCGCGTTGATCGATGCCGTTTGCGTCGTCGCGATAGCGAGACCAGCAGCGTCGTCGGCGGCGGTGTTGATGCGCTTGCCCGACGAGAGGCGGTTGATAGCTTGCGACAGCGCGCTTTGCGAGCTCGACAGGTTCGATTGCGTCGAGAGCGACAGAATGTTGGTGTTGATGTTCAGCATTTCTTTCCTCGTTTGGGAAACGGTCCAGGGACTAGGCTGGTTCAGGGTTCGGCGTCGCGCTTTCGCGATTGGCGCCCGCCTGTCCTGGTTGTCGGCGAGGCGCGGAAAAAACTTTAGGGAGCGATTGACGATTTGCCGGACGAATCGCCGCCACAAACGAGCAAATGCCTGTGGCGCAAGCGTTTGCGACCAGTGAACGGTTTTTCGAAGAGGGGCAATTGCGCGCGTTTGAGCCGTTTGATCGACTCAGGAACCTGAGTTAAGCAATGGCTTGACGCCACGATTCCAGCGTTTGGGACCGTGGTGATTAGGTGATGGCTTGGCCAGACGGCCGATTCGGCGGGGAAAATCCTCGCAAGAACAAGGAAGTAGCCCCGCACGAGTTTACCTGTTATGATCCCAGGTCGAATTGAGATCGCTGCCGCGCGCGTTTGCGCAAAGTGCCGCCGCTTTGCTTGTGGCGAAGCGATTCGGCATGGGGCCCGGCAGTGTGACGCGGCGCCGGCAAGCTTTGCCGGCCGGCGTTCGCGGTGAATGCTCCACCCTCTCTTTTCCGGCCTCCGCAGCCGTTTCGCTATTCGGCCTTTCGTTCAGAGCCTGATCGAAACGCCCGGAAGACCGATGCGTGTGCAGGTTGCCGCCACGCAATTGACCGCAACTTTGGAATTTACATGACGACGATTCTTCTGAAGGAAAACGAGCCGTTCGAGGTGGCGATCCGCCGCTTTCGTCGCGCCATCGAAAAGAACGGCCTGATCGCCGAGCTGCGTGAGCGTCAGGCTTACGAAAAGCCGACCGCTGTGCGTAAGCGCAAGAAGGCCGCGGCAGTCAAGCGCCTGCACAAGCGTCTGCGCAGCCAAATGCTGCCGAAGAAGCTGCACTAAAAGCAGCATCGCACGCGTTTGCCGCTGATCGGCGAGCGCGACGGCTTGCATCAAAACGGCGGCGTGCTTCGCAAGAAGCACGCCGCCGTTTGCGTTATGCGGCGTGTTTTTCCAAGCGCTGGGTCGACAAGCCGAACTCGCGTGCGATCGAGGCGAGTCGTTCGCGCCACTCCCACACGCCGAATGCGTCGTGCACGTTTTGCAGGCAACTGAGCAGGCTGACCGTGCGCGGATCGTAGATGTTCACGCGCGCTTTCACGAGCGCCTTCTTCAGTGCCGCGATACCGGCATCCATATAGGCCGGCACCGCCTGAGGCGGCATGCCGACGTAGCGCACCGGCACGCCTTCCATCGTGCTCAGATAGTCGCGCGGGCTGATCAGGGCACCGATCGGGCAGCCGCCGTGATAGCCACGGTATGCGCCGCCGCCGCGCGGCAGCAGGGCCGCCTGCCCCTGGCTGAAGAGGTGGTCGACGGCATGGTCGAACAGGGCTTGCTGCGTGAGGAAATGCAGGTTCTTCATGGTCTCTTTGGGGCGGTCTTCTTGGCAGTCGTGCCGCGTAGGCATGTGGCGCAGCGATCGTTGTTTGTCCTAACTGATATATAACGGCCGACCGCGCCACGAATGCAGGCCTGTGGGGATAGTCCCTAGGCGGGCGATGATTGTCGAGGCTCTAGCGCACGCTAAGCGGTGACTTGATTGCCGCCGGATTTGGCCAGTGCCGCGCAGCGGGCATGCCCGGCGCAATCGATCTGGTGATCGTTGACCATGCCGATGGCTTGCATGAATGCGTAGCAGATCGTCGAGCCGACGAACTTGCAGCCATAGCCCTTGAGCGCTTTGCTCAGGGCATCGGAGGTGGGTGTCGACGCAGGAGTGTGTTCCTTATAGGCGCGCCAGGCGTTTTGCACGGGCTCATTGCCGACGAACGACCAGACGAAGTTCGCGAGCGAGCCGTGTTCGGCGCGGATACGCAGCACGGCGCGTGCATTGACGATGGCCGCTTCGATCTTCGCGCGGTTACGCACGATGCCGGCATCGTTCAGCAGGACATCGACGTCGGCGGGCGTGAAGCGCGCCACGGCTTGCGCATCGAAGTTCGCGAACGCGCGGCGATAGTGTTCGCGCTTGTTCAGGATCGTCGACCAAGACAGGCCGGCTTGCGCCCCTTCGAGCACGAGCATTTCGAACAGATAGCGCTCGTCCCGCGAGGGCACGCCCCATTCAGTGTCGTGGTATTGCTCGTCCGCCGGCGTTCTTACCCAATTGCAGCGCTGCGTCATTCGGTCCTCGTTCTCGTTCGCTTCGTTGTCGGCAAGCATAGCGGATCGACGGCTCGCGGCAACTTGGCCGTTTGGCAGATTGGCGCCGCGCGGCGAAGCGGCTAACCTTTCGATCCGATGGTCGGCTTGCCACGGCGCGTGGCGGGCATGACAGCTCCAGGCAGCGTAAAGCAGCGAAGGATGAAGGTAATTCCATGGAACCAGCACAACACTTTCTGATCGGCGTCGACGGCGGCGGCACGGGCTCGCGCGTCGTGCTGGCCGACCTGCACGGCACCGAACTCGCGCAAGCGGTGGGCGGCGCGTCGGGCCTCGGGCTCGGCATCGAGCGCGCGTGGCAGGCCATCGAGGCGGCCTGTGCAGAAGCGTTCGCTCAGGCGGGCGCTGCGCTCGACTGGTCGCGCTGCACGCTCGGTTGCGGGCTCGCCGGCGTCAACAATCGCGATTGGCTCGCCGCGTTCCTCGCCGGCGCGCCCAAGTTGGCGGGCCTGGTGGTCGAAAGCGATGCGTACACGACGCTGGTCGGCGCACATGGCGGCGCGCCCGGCGTCATCGTCGCGGTTGGCACCGGCAGCATTGCGGCGGTGCTTGAACCTGGCGGGGCGTGGCGCGTAGCGGGCGGCTACGGCTTTCCGTCGGGCGACGAGGCGAGCGGCGCATGGCTCGGATTGCGCGCGGTCGTGCACGCTCAACAGGCACTGGATGGACGCGCTCGTGTCGATGCGTTCGCGCAAGCGCTGCTGGCGCGAGCCGGTGCGTCCGACCGAGACAGTCTCGTCGTCTGGCTGTGCAACGCGAATCAGACGGCCTATGCAAGCCTGGCGCCCATTGTGCTCGAGCACAGCGCGCATCCCGTCGCGGCCGCGTTGCTCGCTCAGGCAGGCTCTGACATCGCCAAGCTCATCGATGCGCTTGATCCGGCTGGCACATTGCCCGTTGCGCTGTGCGGCGGGCTGGCGCAGCCGCTGAGCGCATTCGTGCCGCCCGCGTCTCGGGCAAGGCTGCGTGCGCCGCAAAGCGATTCGGCGCACGGTGCGCTGCAGCTTGCGCGGCAAGCGTTCGAGCGGCGTCGGCAGCCTTGACCGGCGCGAACCGGTAAGCGGCAAGCGTCAGTTGCGGCGACGCCGCGCTCGGCCCGTCGAGCGCGTCACGTGACCGTGCGCCGCGGTGCTTTTATCGGGGGCGATACAATGAAGGCCTTGCGGTCCCGCTTGCTCCCGCGCCTCTCCTTCTCTTTTCTCGCCCGTTGCCCGCCATGTACAAAGTGATCGCCACCGACCTCGACGGAACGCTTCTCAACAGCGAGCATCAGCTCGATCCCTTCACGGTGGCAACGATCCGCAGGCTGGCAGGGGAGGGTGTGCATTTCGTGATCGCGACGGGGCGCCACTTCTGCGACGTCGCCGGCATTCGCGATGTGCTCGGCATCCGGCCTTATCTGGTCACCTCGAACGGCGCACGGGTGCACGCACCCGACGACACGATGATTCACGCGAGCAATTTGCCCGCTGACGCGGTGCGGCGACTCGTGCAGCCCGACATCGTGGGCGCGCATGGCCGCGTGATCGTCAATCTGTTCGCCGACGACGCCTGGCTCATCGATCGCGACGCGCCCGAGTTGCTGGCTTTTCACCACGATTCGGGGTTTCGCTACCAAGTCGTCGACATGCCATCGCAAGCGGGCAGCGATATCGCCAAAGTGCTCTATATCGGCGATCCCGCCGATCTTGCCCAAGTCGTCGCGAATCTCGAGCGCGAATTCGGCGACACGCTTTACGTCACGTATTCGCTGCCCGACTGTCTCGAAGTCATGACGTCGGATGTCTCCAAAGGCCGTGCGCTGCAATTCGTGCTCGCACAGCTTGGTGTCGAAGCATCACGGTGTGTCGCATTCGGCGACAACATGAACGATATCGATCTGCTCGAAACGGCCGGCTATCCGTTCATGATGAACAACGCGAATCCGGATCTGATCGCGCGGTTGCCGCACATTCCGCGTATCGGCAACAATTTCGAGGCGGGCGTCGCGCACCACCTGCGCAAGCTTTTTTCGATTGCCGACGAGTTGACGTGCTGACAGCGCTTGCACCGTTAGTACGTCGCCATTCAAAGCACTCAGCTTGAGGCAGGGTGCAAATGCGGCAATACGCATTTGCACCGCATCGTCATTTCGTCTCGGCGGATTTCGCGGCCGTGCTGGCGTCGGATGCCGCATCGGGCAACGCGGCACACGGACAATCGTGCGTGCGTCCGTCGAGGCCTTGTCGTTCATGCGTAAATGACGCGCGCGGCGTGCCGTCGCGCCAATCGAGTTTGACGATATAAAGACTGTCGAAATCCTTGCTGGGCCAAACGGGTACGTCTGAAGCGCGGCCCCCATGCGTGGCGACGAGATCGCGCACGAGCTTTTCGATAAGCCGGTGCTCCCAAGCCACGACGACGAGCTTGCCGCGATACGTCGGCGCGACGAGCGTACGGCCCAGCGCATCGATTTGCGAGAATCCGTAAGGTGTTTCGATCGGTAGGCCGAATTGAATGGCGGTCGGTTCTATCGTCGCAAGCGGACGCACATAGTAATAAGACTTGCCGTTATCGTCCTTTTGTTCGCCTGGGTTCGGCGCAAAGATCGCGTCGGGTTTGCCGAATTTCGCCGCAATGACGGCCGGCAGCGCGAGCGCACGGTTCAAGCCTTGGCAATCGAGTTGGCCGTAGCCTTGCGCGGGCTTTTCACCATGACGTAAAAACACCAGCGTCTCGATATCGTCGCCCGCAGCTTGCGCCATGGGCGCGCTGAACAAGCAGAGACAAAGCCCAGCGGCAACCGCGATGCCTTTACATGCCTGGCGCAGCCGATCAGTGCGCAAACGATCCATTGCAATCCTTATAGAATTGGTTCAAGAGTCGCCCGATTCTAACAGCCTGCCCGCTCAAGCCGGCATCGCGGCATTGGGGAGCGGCAAGTGGATGGCGCCACGAATGCAGCATAAGGTGGCATGGACTGCGAATAAACCCTAGGTGCGAAAAAGACGCCCGAACGCAATACGCGTTCTTAGCGGCCATGCGCACCCTCGACCGAATTGGGCCACAAGACACATGAGTATTTGCCCGATAATGTGGCATTACCCACTGTGCAAGAATTTTTGGGAATTATCATACGATTTCATGGCATACCCTGGTAAATGGAGTATTGCCACTTTCGTTCATTCAGACTAATCTCGGAACAAATCCGTTTTACAAGAGGGAGACCACGATGTCCCAATACGCAGAACTCAAGGCACAGATCGCGAAGCTGCAAGCGCAAGCGGACGACGCGCGGCGCGCGGAAGTCGTCAATGTGATTACCGAGATTCGCCAAAAGATCGCCGAATTCGGTTTGACGGCAGGCGACCTCGGCTTTGCGGAGGCTGCGCGTCGCGGGCGTCCGCCCAAGAAGGCGCCGCTGCCGCCGAAGTACCAGGATCCGAAGACGGGCAATACCTGGAGCGGCCGCGGCAAGCCGCCGAAGTGGATTGCCGGCAAGAATCGCGACCGCTTCCTGATCGAGCAGTAAATCGGCGCTAAAGGTGTCTGAAGTGCATGGCCCCGGCGCGCAATGCACCGGGGTCACGCGAATGCCGATTCGCGTACCGACATGTCGTTATCTATTGAAAAGCCTTTCGGCTAGCCCAAAGCCCAATTGAATCGGCATTAATCGGCCGATATTCGGGTTATCCCGCCGCGACACTTCGTAGTGCCGGGCGGCGGCGCGTACGCGCGTCAATCAGTGCCGTATAGCGCTCGACGTATTGGCGCGCCATCGCGTGCGCGGTGAAACGGCGTTCGAATTGGGCACGGATTTCCTCGCGCGAAAGCTCATCCAGGCGCGCGAGCGCGGCCACCGCGCCCGCTGCGTCCTCGACGATGAAGCCCGTCACTTCGTGGTCGATGACTTCCGGTACCGAGCCCCGATTGAAAGCAATGACAGGCGTACCGCACGCCATTGCCTCGATCATCACGAGCCCGAACGGCTCGCACCAGTCGATCGGGAACAGCAGCGCTTTCGCTCGTGAAAGAAATTCGGGCTTGGCGGCCTCGTCGATTTCACCCACGAATTCGACATTCGGCGCTTGAGCCAGTAGCGGCTCGATCTCGGTTTTGAAGTATTCCAGGTCGACTTTATCGACCTTGGCCGCGATCTTCAGCGGCAATCCGCTCATCGTCGCGATCTTGATCGCCGTGTCGACGCGCTTTTCCGGGCAGATGCGGCCTAGAAATGCCAGATATCCGGGCTCGCAATGCGGCTGGGGCGTGAGCAGCCGGGCCGGCAGTCCATGATGAACGGTGCCGAGCCAATAGGCCTGCGGTAGCGGCATGCGCTGAGAATGCGAGATCGACACGACCGGCGCCTCGCTAAACGTATCGAAAACAGGCTGCAACTCAGGCAGGTCGAGCCGGCCGTGCAATGTCGTCACGTACGGCGTCCCGGCATTGCCGAACAGCGGGAACGGTAGATAGTCGAGGTGGAAATGCAGCACGTCGAAATCGTCCGCGACGCGCCGCACTTTCTCGAGCAGCAGCATATGCGGCGCGATCTGATCGCGAATCGACGTGTCGAGCCGCAGTGCACGCGGCCAGGCGGCTTCGAGCGTCGCGGAGGTGACTGAATCGCCGCTGGCGAACAGCGTCACGTCGTGTCCGAGTTCGACAAGCGCTTCAGTCAGATACGACACGACGCGTTCGGTGCCGCCATAGAATTTGGGCGGAACGGCTTCATAAAGCGGCGCGATTTGGGCGATTCGCATGCATCAATCTCCATTGGCGGGAACGGTGGAGCGGCAATGCATTGCCGCGTCGTGCTTGGGGTGTGCGGTCCCATTATCGGGATGCGATGCGGCGCGGCTGAGCGCTTTTTCAAACCCTTAAGCCTTGTTACAGGCCGAAACAGCGGCTGCTTGCCGTCTGTAATGAAACGGTAAGGAATGCGATATGCCCGAGCCGAGGCAGGCATTTGTTGCGGCCCGATGACAGCTCTCCCTATAATTCGCGCGGTATCTCGCCGACGAGCGACGTTTTGCCTGCCGTCAGCATCCATTTCCTGCCAGTAAACGCTGCTCTGCCGCCCCTGTGGCCGGCCTGGAGCGCTGTGTAAGAAAAATTCCTACAAACTTTATAGAGCTTTCCGGCATTCGCTCGGGCGGGTGTTCCTATTTCCAGCGTTTTTACAATTCGACACAATTCGGCCAAGACCACCAAACGGGCAGCTCGCGCGTGAGCCATGCGCATCACCGAGCAAACGTTTCCGAAGGATGACCGTCCGATCAAACCGGGGGAATCATGAGCGCCACAAGCGAAATGCTCAGCGAGATCAAAGAAGTGAATTTGTCGTATCTCTTGCTCGCGCAGCGACTGCTGCGTGAGGACAAGGCGATGGGCATGTTCCGCATGGGCATTGGCGATGATCTCGCCGATGTGCTGACCAACCTCTCATTCGCGCAGACCGTGAAGCTCGCGGCATCGAACCAACTGCTGTGTCGGTTTCGTTTCGATGATCACGCCGTGCTTTCATCTCTGACCGACAAGGGCAAGGCGTCGACGCTCGCGCATGCGCACTCCGCCATCCTGATGGCGAGCCAGCCGGCCGAAAGCCTCAGTTGAGGCGGCCTTTTCGCGCGACGCACCGGCGTTAAGACGGCAATCAAGAGTAAAGAACGCAGGACAGACGGCCGATATGGCAACCAAGAGCGTCGTGCTCGAAGTCAGGGAAATCACCCTGGCGATCGAGTTGATTGAGTTGGGCGCGCGCCTGCAATTGCTCGAAGCGGAAACGAGCTTGTCGCGCGACCGGCTCATCAAGCTATACAAGGAATTGAAAGGTGTTTCGCCGCCCAAGGGCATGCTGCCATTCTCGACGGACTGGTTCATGACCTGGCAGCCGAACATCCATTCGTCGCTTTTCTACAATATTTACCGATTCATGGCGAACCACGGCGGCTGCGAAAGCATCCAGTCGATCGTGAAAAGCTACCGCCTTTACCTGGAGCACACGACGCTGCACGGCGACGAGCCGCTCCTGTCCCTCACCCGTGCGTGGACGTTAGTACGTTTCTTCGAATCGGGCATGTTGCAGATGACGGCATGCGTGCGTTGTGGTGGGCAATTTGTCGCACATGCCCACGATCCGCAGCACGGATTCGTCTGCGGCCTTTGCCAGCCGCCTTCCCGGGCGGGCAAGACGAAGAAATCGGCCGCCGCGAAGGCTGGCGAAAGTGGCCTGACTGAACTGGCCGCTTAACGCATCTTGCGGGGTCTTTTGGCCCCTTCTGGTTAACACGGCGTCGCGGCACCCTCGTTTGTCCTCAAAGTTTCGGTTTGTCTGCCGTAAACCGGATTAACGACGGTCTCCCCGTCGCTTCTTGAGAGGACCCGGCAGTGCTGATTTTCGTTGGAACACTCGTGACCGTGTTGTCCGTCTTCGGCGGCTATGCGCTGGCGGGCGGCCATCTAGGCGCACTGTTGCAGCCCATCGAGGTGCTGATGATCGCCGGCGCTGGTATTGGCGCCTTCATCCTCGGCAACGGCATCAAGACCATCAAGGCGACCTTCCGTCTGCTGCCGACCCTGTTCAAGGGCTCGAAGTACACGAAGGACGTGTACATGGAGCTGATGGCGCTGCTTTACGTTTTGCTTGCAAAGGCGCGCAAGGAAGGCACGCTGACGCTCGAAGCCGACATCGAGGACCCGGAGAAGAGCCCGATCTTCACGCAATACCCGAAGATCCTGGCCGACACCCATATCGTCGAATTCCTGACCGACTACCTGCGCCTGATGGTCGGCGGCAACATGAATGCGTTCGAGATCGAAAGCCTGATGGACGAGGAAATCGAGACGCATCACGCCGAAGGAGAAGGCCCTGCGCACGCGCTGATGCGCGTGGGCGACGCGATGCCGGCGTTCGGTATCGTCGCCGCCGTGATGGGCGTCGTGCACACGATGGCCTCGGCCGACAAGCCGCCCGCGGTTCTCGGCGCCATGATCGCGCAAGCGCTCGTCGGTACGTTCCTCGGCATTCTCCTCTCGTACGGTTTGATCGGACCGCTGTCGAGCTTGGCGGAACAACGCGTCGCCGAATCGACCAAGATGTTCCAGTGCATCAAGGTCACGATTCTCGCGAGCCTGAACGGCTATGCGCCGGCGATTGCCGTCGAGTTCGGCCGTAAGGTGCTGTTCTCGACCGAGCGGCCGTCGTTCGCCGAGCTCGAAGAGCACGTGCGCCGCGTGAAGGCCAAGTAACCGGCACGGCCTGAGAACCGAGGAAAGCGCCCCATGAGCAAAGGCAAGGACAGGGCCATCGTCGTCAAACGCGTGACGCCCGCGAAGAAGGGGCATCACGGTGGCGCGTGGAAGCTCGCGTATGCGGACTTCATGACCGCGATGATGGCGTTTTTCCTGCTCATGTGGCTGCTCAGCTCGGTCACGCCCGTGCAGCTCAAGGGCATCGCCGAATATTTCAATCAGCCGCTGAAGGCCGCGCTGCTCGGCGGCGATCGCAGCGCCAACGACTCGAGCATCATCAAGGGCGGCGGGCGCGACATTTCGACCGATGCGGCGGGCGTGACGCGCCGCTCGGACGGTACGCGAAGCGACGCCACGCATAACGCCGCCAGGAAAGAAGACGAAGCCATCGATCCGCTCAAGGGCTCCCTCGAGCGCCGCGAGCAGGAGCGCTTGCACGACCTGCAAGTGAAGCTGATGGCCGCGATCGAGGCCAACCCCGTGCTGCACCAGTTCAAGCAGCAGATTCGCATCGATTCGACGCTGACGGGCCTGCGCATCGAGATCGTCGATTCGCAGAAGCGGCCGATGTTCGCGACGGCCAGCGACGACGTCGAGCCATACATGCGCGACATCCTGCGGGCAATCGGCCAGACGCTCAACGACGTGCCGAACCGAATCGTCGTGCAGGGCCACACCGATGCCGTGCAGTATGCGGGCGGCCAGAAAGGCTACAGCAATTGGGAGTTGTCGGCCGATCGCGCGAACGCGTCGCGGCGCGAGCTGATCGCGGGCGGCATGGACGAGGACAAGGTGCTGCGCGTGCTGGGTCTTGCATCGACCCAGAACTTGAACAAGGCCGACCCGTTGGACCCGGAAAACCGCCGCATCAGCATCATCGTACTGAATAAGAAGTCCGAAGACGCGCTGACGCGCGACGACACAACGACCACGACGCTGTCGGACAACGCCGCCGGCGCCGGCCCGCTCGCGCAGAAGCTCGCGCCGGCGCCGGTCGCCGTGCCTGGCGTGCCGGCCGCGGGCAAGCAGTGACAACCGGAGACGACGCTCGCGTACCGTACCGCGCTTGCGCGGTCTCGGCGCGCAGCGCCAAGAGGCATTCATGATCAGGAAGATTCTGGCGATCGACGATTCCGCCGCGATGCGTGAAATCCTTAACGTGACCCTGAGCGCCCAGGGCTACGAGGTCAAAGTGGCCAGCGATGGCGACGAAGGCATCGCCCTGGCGCGGGCCGAGACGTTCGACCTCGTGTTGACGGATCAGTACATGCCCAAGCTCAGCGGCCTTGAGGTAATTACCACCCTACGGAATGGGCACGGTTATGCCGATACACCGATATTCGTGCTGACGACGGAAGACGGGGCGGCCTTCAAGGAGGCGGCGCGCGCGGCAGGGGCGACGGGCTGGATCGAAAAGCCGCTCGACCTCGAAACGTTGACGGAGTTGGTCGCGCAATTTTGATTCGCTGCCCGAAGTACGACGCACGAACACACTGAACTCGCACGCGAACCAGGCAAGCAAGCACACGATTCTTCGTGGTGAGAAAGCATGACACTCGACATCACACAGTTTTATCAGACGTTCTTTGATGAGGCGGACGAGCTGCTCGCGCAAATGGAGCAGCTGCTGCTGAACCTCGACGTCGGCACGCCCGATCCCGAGGACCTCGCGGCCATTTTCCGCGCGGCGCACTCGATCAAGGGCGGCGCGGCCACGTTCGGCTTTACCGCCCTCACCGAAACGACGCACATCCTCGAGTCTCTGCTCGATCGCGCGCGCAACAACGAGTTGACGCTGCGCAAGGACATGATCGACACGTTCCTGGAAACCAAGGACGTGCTGGCCGACCAGCTCACCGCCTATCGCGCAAGCGAAGAGCCTGATGGCGCGGCGGCCGCGGCAATTTGCGCGAAGCTCGAACGTCTGCGTGACGGCGGAGCCGCGCCGGCCGCTGCGGCACCGGCTCCGGCACCAGCACCGGCCGCAGCGCCCGTGCCGGCGGCAGTCGTCGAATCCGACGGCGTGACGGCGCCCGAGCACGTGGTCGCGCAGGCCGTGGAAGCGACGCATGGCGACGCCCCGGCGCAAGCGGGCGGTGCCGATTCGAATGCAGGACCTCACCTGAAAATTACGCTACGGGGGGTGGGGGAGAAGGACCAGGCGTTACTGACCGAAGAGTTGGGCAACCTGGGCCACATCGTCGGGCAGGTCAAGAACGGCAGCGATCTCGTGGTCTATCTCGAGAGCGAAGTGCCGACCGACGACATTACCGCCGTGTGCTGTTTCGTGATCGACGAAAGTCAGATCTCGATCGGTCGCGGCACGGCGCCGGGCGAGCACGCCCAAGCGGCCGACGAGCCCGCGGCGAGCGCGCAACCGGCGAGCGCGCCGGCCGCGGCCAGCGCGCCGAGCGCCCCGGCTGCGGCAAGCGCCGCTCAGGCGCCGGCTGCCAGCGCCCAAGCTGCCGTGGTCGCGGAGCCTGCGGAAAGCGCACCGGCCGCCGCTGCAACGGCAGCAAGCGCGCCGGCCGCCAAGCCTGCTGCTGCCGGCGACGATAAGAAAGCAGCGCGTCCGGCCGCTGCCGCGGCGGGTGGCGAAGGCAGTTCGATTCGCGTTGGCGTCGAGAAGGTCGATCAGCTGATCAACCTGGTCGGCGAGCTCGTGATCACGCAGGCGATGCTCGCGGAGACGACGAGCACGTTCGATCCGGCGCTGCACGATCGGCTCTTCAACGGCATGGCGCAGCTCGAGCGCAACGCGCGCGACCTGCAAGAGGCCGTCATGTCGATCCGCATGATGCCGATGGATTACGTGTTCAGCCGCTTCCCGCGGCTCGTGCGCGATCTGGCGGCCAAGCTCGGCAAGGACGTGGAGCTCGTCACGTTCGGTCAGGCGACCGAACTCGACAAGAGCCTCATCGAACGGATCATCGACCCGCTCACCCACCTGGTACGCAACAGTCTCGATCACGGCATCGAGACCGTGGAGGTGCGGCGTGCGGCAGGCAAGGACGGGACCGGCCAGCTCGTGCTGTCGGCCGCGCATCACGGCGGCAACATCGTGATCGAAGTGAGCGACGACGGCGCCGGTCTGCGTCGCGACAAGATCCTGGCCAAGGCGATCAAGCAGGGCATGCAGGTCAGCGAATCGATGACCGACGAGGACGTCTGGAACCTCATCTTCATGCCGGGCTTCTCGACGGCCGAGCAGGTGACGGACGTTTCGGGCCGCGGCGTCGGCATGGATGTGGTCAAGCGGAACATCCAGTCGATGGGCGGCCATGTCGAGATCACCTCGCACGCAGGCAAGGGCACGACGACGCGCATCATCCTGCCGCTGACGCTGGCGATCCTCGACGGCATGTCGGTGAAGATCGGCAACGAAATCTTCATCTTGCCGCTGAACTTCGTCATGGAGTCGCTCCAGCCTTCGGCCGACGACATCTATACGGTGGCCAACGGCGAACGCGTGGTGCGCGTGCGGGGGGAATATCTGCCGCTCGTCGCGCTGCACGAGGCGTTCTCGGTGGATGGCGCGCGTACGGACCCGACACAAGGCATCGTCACGATCATGCAGACCGAGGGCCGGCGCTTCGCGATGCTGATCGACGAGCTCGTCGGACAACAGCAGGTGGTCGTGAAGAACCTCGAAACGAACTACCGCAAGGTGCGCGGCATTTCGGCGGCGACCATCCTCGGCGACGGCAGCGTCGCGCTGATCGTCGACGTGGCGGCACTGAACCGTGAGAGCCGTGTGACGCACGGCGCAATGAATTTTTCGTAATTCCCAACCGTTTGGGGGCTAACGTGGCAGAAGTCCAATCCAACAATTCGAACGGTGCGCTCGTTGCCGGCGGACGCCGCGATGCGTTGCAGGCCGACGCGACCGGCCAGGAATTCCTGGTGTTCACGCTGGGCGCGGAAGAGTACGGCATCGACATCCTGAAAGTGCAGGAGATCCGCGGCTACGACAGCGTCACGCGCATTGCCAACGCGCCCGAGTTCATCAAGGGCGTGATCAATCTGCGCGGCATCATCGTGCCGATCGTCGACATGCGCATCAAGTTTCATCTGGGCCGCGTCGAGTACGACCACCAGACGGTCGTCATCATCCTGAACGTCGCGCACCGCGTCGTCGGCATGGTGGTGGACGGCGTGTCCGACGTGCTGACGCTGACGGCCGACCAGATCATGCCGGCACCCGAGTTCGGCGCGACGCTGACGACCGAGTACCTGACGGGCCTCGGTACCGTCGAGGGCCGCATGCTGATCCTGATGGACATCGAAAAGCTCATGGTCAGCAAGGAAATGGAGCTGATCGAGACATTCGCGGCGCAATGACGGAGCGCGGCGCCGCCGATTCTCTTTGAGCGCGCGCCGTCCGCCTCGTCTGTCGCCCCAGAAGACGGAGATTTTCAGATGCTGCAAAACTGGTCGATTCGCACGACGCTGACGGCTGTCGGCGGCGTGCTCGTCACGCTGACCGTGGTGGTCGGCGTGCTCGGCCTGACGGCCTTGTCGGGCGCAAGCCGCTCGCTCGATACGCTCGCGCACAGCCAGCTGACGGCCATTCACGCGCTCGACGACGCGGGCTCGTACCTGCTGCGCGCGCGCGTGTCGCTGGATCGCGTGCGCTCGCTGTCCGAGGCGAGCAACGCGGACGAGGCGAAGAAGGTCCTCGACCGCGCCCAATTCCTGCTCACGAAATCGAACGAAGCGTGGCAGAAGTACCACGACGCGCCGAAAGACGGGCTCGAGACGACGCTGGCCGACGATCTGGCTGCGCGCTACGCGACGCTGCTGCACGACGGCGTCGAACCCGAGTTCGCCGCGCTGCGCTCAGGCGACATGGCCGGCTATCACGCGGTCGCCGATACCAAGATCAGCCCGATGTTCGTCGCGTACGGCGATAGCGCGGACCGCGTGACCCAATCCATCCAGCGGCTCGCCGATCAGTTGCAGGCCGATTCGAGCGCGCGCATTTCGCTGATGAACACGCTGATCGCCGCGCTAACGGCGCTTGCGCTCGTGCTGGTCGTGCTCATCCGCTTCGCGTTGCGCGGGCTGATCGTGCAGCCGCTCAACGAGGCGATCGCGCATTTTGACCGGATCGCCGAGGGCGATCTGACGCAGCCGGTTCACGTGCTGGGCGACAACGAAGTCGGGCGCCTGTTTGCCTCCATCAAGAAGATGCAAGGCGCGATCACGACGATGGTGCGCGCCGTGCACGGCGGGACGGAGTCGATCGACGTGGGCGCGCGCGAAATCTCGATCGGCAATACCGATCTGTCGCAGCGCACCGAACAGCAAGCCTCCTCACTGCAGCAAACGTCTACGAGCATGGGGCAGCTGACGGGCACCGTGCGCCAGAACACCGAAAATGCGCGCCAGGCCAGCCAGCTCGCCGTCAACGCCTCGGACATCGCCGTGCGCGGAGGCGATGTCGTGAGTCAGGTCGTCACGACGATGCAGGACATCGCGACGAGCTCGAGCAAGGTCGTCGACATCATCGGTGTGATCGAAGGCATCGCGTTCCAGACCAACATCCTCGCGCTGAACGCGGCCGTCGAAGCGGCACGGGCAGGCGAGCAGGGCCGCGGCTTTGCGGTGGTCGCCGGCGAAGTGCGCAGCCTCGCGCAGCGCAGCGCGGCGGCGGCCAAGGAAATCAAGGCGTTGATCGGCGACTCGGCCGACAAGGTGGCGAGCGGTTCCGCGCTCGTGGGTCGCGCAGGCACGACGATGGAGGAAATCGTTCAAGCCGTGCGTCGCGTAACCGACATCATGGGCGAGATCAGCGCCGCGTCGGAAGAGCAGTCGACGGGGATCGAAAGCGTGAACCGCGCGCTTGCGCAGATGGACGACGTGACGCAGCAGAACGCGGCGCTCGTCGAGCAGGCTGCCGCCGCGGCGGCGTCGCTCGAAGAGCAGACGCGCAATCTGAAAGCCGTGGTCTCGCGCTGGCGCATCGACGGCGTGCAGGCGGTGGCGGCTGTGGTCAAGCCCGTGACGCCGGTGCGTGCGGCTCCGGCGGCCCCCGCGGCCCGCAAGCCGGCACTGTCTACGAGCAAGCCTGCGCTACCCGCGAGCAAGTCGGCGCTGGCCGACCCGCGCGAGCCGCGTCTTGCGGCACCCGCGAAGCCGGTCGCGCCATCCGCGGTGCCGGCCACGGTCAGTGCATCGGTCGCACCGCAGCCGGTTCCGAAGGCGGCACCGGCCGCGTCCCTCAAGCCGGCGATCAGCGCAGCGCCGAGCGTGGCTGTCTCGGCCAGCAAGTCCGACGACGACTGGGAAACGTTTTAAGCAGTAGGCGTGCCGGGCGCGTTGCGCGCGGCACGCAGGAAAGGCAAACGAGCATGTGGCGTTTCGGCACCCCGTCCGCGACAGGACGACACAGTGCGCCGCGCGGGCCCCGCGCGTGGCGGGGTGCGGCAAGCGCTACACGCGCAGGCTCGCACGAGCCTGCGCGGCGCAGCGGCGCAGCACGTCATTACTGAAGTGAGAGAAGCATCATGACGACAGCGCGCGCATCATCACGGCCCGAACGGGCCGAACCCGGCTTCAGTGGCGGCCCGGCCGATCGCTCCGGCTTCGCCGATCGCGATTTCGACTTCACCACGGCCGACTTTGCCCGTATTCGTGAGCTCATCCACCGCCGCGCCGGCATCTCGCTGTCCGAACACAAACGCGACATGGCTTACAGCCGGCTCGCCCGGCGCCTGCGCGCACGCGGCCTGGCGAGCTTCCGTCACTATCTGGACCTGCTCGAAGCCGAAAACGACCCGGCCGAGTGGGAAGCGTTCACGAACGCGCTGACGACGAACCTGACCGCGTTCTTCCGCGAGGCCCACCACTTTCCGATCCTCGCCGACTTCGTCAAGCGTCGCGCACAGCCTGTTTCGGTCTGGTGCTCGGCCGCTTCCACGGGCGAGGAGCCGTATTCGATCGCGATGACGCTGATCGAGGCGCTCGGCGAATCGGCCGCGCGCCAGGCGACGGTGCTCGCGACCGACCTCGACACGCAAGTGCTGGCCAAGGGCGAAGCGGGCATCTACTCGCTCGACCAGGTCAAGCAACTGAGCCCCGAGCGCCTGAAGCGCTTCTTCCTGAAGGGCACGGGCCCGCACGCGGGGCTCGTGAAGGTGCGCCCCGAAGTGCGCGCGATGATCCGCTTCGAGCAGCTGAATCTGACGGACGCCGACTACGGCCTGCGCTCGCCGTTCGATGCCATCTTCTGCCGCAACGTGATGATCTACTTCGACAAGCCGACGCAGTCGCAAGTGCTCTCGCGTTTCGAGCCGCTCGTGAAGCCAGGCGGGCTGCTGTTTGCCGGCCATTCGGAGAATTTCACGTACGTCACGCAGGCGTTCCGCCTGCGCGGCCAAACGGTCTATGAACTGACGCGCGATGCGCAAGCCGGCGCGGCTCGTCCGCGCGGCGCGCAAGCTGGCGCAACACGGCAAGGCCAGGAGTCATTGGCATGAGCGGCTTGCCCATTGCGACCAACCTGTACTTCGACAACCACTTCAACCGCCGTGGCGTGAAGTTGTTGCCGAACGAGTTCTATACGACGTCCGAGGACATGGTGCTCGTCACGGTGCTCGGTTCGTGCGTCGCGGCGTGCATCCACGACCGCACGGCCGGTATCGGCGGCATGAACCACTTCATGCTGCCCGACGACGGCGATCAGCCCGCGCAGGCGGCATCCGATTCGATGCGCTATGGCGCCTACGCGATGGAAGTGCTGATCAACGAGCTCATCAAGATGGGCGGCCGGCGCGAGCGCTTCGAGGCGAAGGTGTTCGGCGGCGCGGCCGTACTGGCCGGCATGACGACGATCAACATCGGCGACCGCAACGCCGAGTTCGTGCGCCGCTACCTGGCGCTCGAACGCATCCGCATCGCCGCCGAGGATCTGCAGGGCGTGCACCCGCGCAAGGTAGCCTTCATGCCCAGCACGGGCCAGGCAATGGTGAAGAAACTGCGTCTGCAGCAGGAGCCGAACGTCGCCGAGCGCGAGCAGGCGCTCGCGAAGCAGGTAGCGGAGGCGCGCACGGCCCGGCATGAGCGGGCGCGCGCAAGAGAGCATGCTGAATTGTTCGCCCCGGCCGGCCAGGCTGCGGGCAAGCCGCGCGTCGAACTGTTTGGCGCGTCGAATGCCAAACAACGCGTCGAGCTGTTCGGCGCCGGCGGCGCGCGCGGCTCACTGATAAATAACGCGAAGACCGTAGAGGAGGCCTGAGAGCTGTGCAAAAAATCAAGGTTTTGTGTGTCGACGATTCGGCGCTGATTCGCAGTCTGATGACGGAAATCATCAACGCGCAGCCCGACATGATGGTCTGCGCGACCGCGCCCGACCCGCTCGTCGCACGCGAGCTCATCAAGCAGCACAACCCCGACGTCCTGACGCTCGACGTCGAAATGCCCCGCATGGACGGGCTCGACTTCCTCGAGAAGCTGATGCGGCTGCGGCCGATGCCGGTGGTGATGGTGTCGTCGCTGACCGAGCGCGGCTCCGAAATCACGCTGCGCGCGCTCGAGCTCGGGGCCGTCGATTTCGTCACGAAGCCCAAGGTCGGCATTCGCGACGGCATGCTCGACTACGCCGAAAAGCTGGCCGACAAGATTCGCGCGGCCTCGCGCGCACGCGTGCGCCAGGCGCAGGCGGCCCCGCAGGCGCGCCCTGGCGCCGCGGCCGCGCCGGCGCCGATGTTCAACAATCCGCTCGTCAGTACGGAAAAGCTCATCATCATCGGCGCCTCGACGGGCGGTACCGAAGCGATTCGCGAAGTGCTCGTGCCGCTGCCGCCCGATGCGCCGGCCATCCTGATTGCGCAGCACATGCCGCCGGGCTTCACGAAGTCGTTCGCTCAGCGCCTGAACGGCCTGTGCCGCATCACGGTGAAGGAAGCCGAGCACGGCGAGCGCGTGCTGCCGGGCCATGCCTACATCGCGCCGGGCCATGCCCATTTGTTGCTCGCGCGCAGCGGGGCCAACTACATCGCGCATTTGTCGGACGATCCGCCCGTGAACCGGCACCGGCCGTCCGTCGACGTGCTGTTCCGCTCGGCCGCCCAACATGCCGGCAAGAACGCGATCGGTGTGATTTTGACGGGCATGGGCCGCGATGGCGCTGCGGGATTGTTAGACATGAGAAAGGCGGGCGCATACACTCTCGCGCAAGATGAAGCGAGCTGCATCGTCTTCGGTATGCCGCGCGAGGCGATTGCGCTTGGCGGCGCCGATGACGTCGCGCCTTTGTCGGAAATGAGCCGCCGCGTGATGACACGCCTTGCGGCGATGGGAGATCGAGTACAGCGCGTATAGCCGGCGGTAGGCCGGCTGCAGACGCAGCGAAATTGAATAAGGGACTCAAGATGGACAAGGGAATGAAGATTCTGGTGGTGGACGACTTTCCGACAATGCGCCGGATCGTCCGCAACCTGCTGAAGGAGCTCGGCTACTCGAACGTCGACGAAGCTGAAGACGGCGCCGCGGGCCTGTCGCGTCTGCGCGGCGGCGGCTACGACTTCGTGATTTCGGACTGGAACATGCCGAACCTCGATGGCCTCGCCATGCTGAAGGAAATTCGCGCGGACGCGTCGCTGTCGCACCTGCCGGTGCTGATGGTGACGGCCGAGTCGAAGAAGGAAAACATCATCGCAGCGGCGCAAGCCGGTGCGAGCGGCTATGTGGTGAAGCCGTTTACCGCTGCCACGCTCGACGAGAAGCTCACGAAGATTCTCGAGAAGATGGGCAAAACCGGGAGTTGACGGTGGAGCAACCGACGCAAGCACACGCAGACATAGACGGCGCGGACGGCGCCGATCTGACGACGGATCGCATCCTGGCCCGCATCGGGCACTTGACGCGCACGCTGCGCGACTCGATGCGCGAACTCGGCTTCGACAAGGCCGTCGAGGAGGCCGCCGAGGCCGTGCCCGATGCGCGCGACCGTCTCAAGTATGTGGCCGACATGACCGAACAGGCGGCCGAGCGGGTGCTGACGGCGATCGAGATCGCCAAGCCGTTGCAGGAACAGCTGCAGAACGAGGCGAAAGAGCTCGATGCCCGTTGGGCCGAGTGGTACGCCTCGCCGATCGACCGGGAGGAGGTGCGCACGCTGATGAGCGACACGCGCACGTTTCTCGGACGCGTGCCCGACGCGACGTCGGCCACGAGCGCAAAGCTGCTCGAGATCATGCTCGCTCAGGACTTCCAGGATCTGACCGGGCAGGTCATCAAGCGGATCACGGAAGTGGTTCATCTGATCGAGCAGCAGTTGCTCGGCGTGCTCCTCGAGAACATCGCGCCCGAGCGGCGCGAGCAGTTCGCGCAAACCGCGGCCGCGCTGGCGGCCGAGACGAGCCCGACGGGCAGCCCGAAGTCGTTGCTGAACGGCCCGCAGATCAACCCCGAAGGACAAACCGACGTGGTGCAGGATCAGGAGCAAGTCGACGATCTGCTGGCCAGCCTCGGTTTCTGACCGCGCTTTAATGTCAGTGACGGCGGTTTTTCGAACGAATCCAGTTTGACGAGGGTGGCTCACGCATGTGGGCCGCCCTCATATCGTTGTCGCAAGCGCTCCGCAAAGTAAGCAAACGTTTGACTAGCGAGCGCGAGATCGTGTTGCTTGTTTTAACCGTGCTCCGCCTTCTGGCATGCGGGGCGGGCGCGGGGTGGTCGCATGACGGCATGCCTGAGAATCACCCGCGCCGGGGAGCGCGATAAGAAATCAATCAATACGAGGAACTTTCCTAATGTCGATTCGCTCTGTCCGCGCGGCGCTTTTTGCTGCACTGGCTGGCTGCGTCGCTCTTGGCGCGGCGGCTCCTTCCTACGCCGCGCTCGGTGCGGCGCCGATGCAATCGAGCACCAACGCCACGTCGATCCCGCTGCGCGCGACAGCGCATGCGGCCGTGCAAGGCCCGGCCAATCAACCGGCCCCCTACACGGTGACGCAAACGACGTTCGATTCGGGCACGGTCGTGCGCGAGTACGTGTCCGCCGCTGGCACGGTGTTCGGCATCGCCTGGACGGGCTCGCGCGTCGACCTGACGGCGCTCCTCGGCAGCTACTTCCCGCAGTACGACCAGGCGCTCGCCGCGCTGCGCGCGACGCGCACGGGACGCGGCCCTGTCGCGATCGATGACTCGGGGCTCGTCGTCCATTCGGGCGGCCATATGGGCTCGTTCGCCGGCCAAGCGTGGCTGCCGCAGGCGCTGCCTGCTGGTGTGAGCGGTAACGATATCCAGTAAGCGGGCGAGGGCAGACATCACCATGTTGCGAATTCATAGCGTTTTGGTACGCGTGCTGAGTGCGCTCGGCCTTGCGACGGCGGTGGCGCTCGTCGCCGGTTGCGGCGGCGGAGGCGGCGGCGGATCGAGCTCGACTTCGTCGAGCAGCACCACGTCGAGCAGCGGACCCTCGAGCAGCGGGCCGTCGAGCGGTAGCACGAACACCGCTCCGCTGGTGGCGAATCAGGTACCCGTGACGGTCGGCTACGGCTACGCCGGCGGTTCGAACATCCCAACCGTCAGCGTCACCCTCTGCGCGCCCGGGACGAGCAACTGCCAGACCATCGACAACATCCAGGTCGACACGATGTCGTTCGGGCTGCGGCTCACGAGCACGGCTGCGAGCGCCGTGCTGGGCAGCCTGCCGCAAGTGACGAGCGGCGGCGCCGCGGTGGCCGAATGCACGCAATTCGCCGACGGCTACACCTGGGGCTCCGTGCGTCTGGCCGACGTGAAGATCGGTGGCGAGACCGCCTCGAACCTGCCGATCAATATCCTCGGCGACGTGCCGCAGTCCGCCGTCAGTTCGGGAGGCTGCGCGAGCGGCACGCTCGAGACCTCGGGCTCGGCGCTCGGTGCGAACGGTATTCTCGGCATCGGCGTGTCGCAATACGACTGCGGCTCGGGCTGCGCGACGCAGGCGAACAACGGCATGTATTACGGCTGCCCGGGTGGTACGAACTGCACGGGCACGACCCTGCCGCTGACGAGCCAGGTCGCCACGCCGATGCGTTCGTTCGCGGCCGACAACAATGGTGTCTCGCTGACGATGCCGTCGGTCGGTCCAAGCGGCGCATCGCTGGTATCGGGTGTCCTGACGTTTGGCGTCGCCACGCAGTCGAACAACGCACTGCCGACTTCGGGCGTAACGGTCTACACTTCCGATCGCTATGGCGACACGCAAAGCGCCACGTACAACGGTGCGCTCGGCTACGTCGCATTCTTCGATAGCGGCTCGAATGCCTACTTCGTGCCCGATCCGGCGATTCCGCGATGCACGGGACAGGGCTCGTGGGCTTATTGCCCCAGCTCCACGGTGTCGCGCACGATTGGCGTGACAGGCTACAACGGCGCGAGCGGGTCGTTCCCGATCAGCATCGCCAATGCGCAGCAGCTGTTCGCCAGTGGAGCCTTTGCGTCCAACGACCTCGGCGGCACCCTCGGCGGGGTGGGATCGAAGCTCGACATGGGCCTGCCGTTCTTCTACGGCCGTACTGTGTATTACGGCTACGACCTGACGGGTACGGGCGGTCCGCAGCCATACGTGGCGTTCTGACATTCGACGTGCCGACGCGGTGGTGACGACACCGTCGCCGTCCGTTATCCGCCACACGGCGCCATGCCGCGACCTTCGGGTCCGGCCCGGCGCCGTTTTTTTCTTCACCGTGGCGCGGACCGGTTCGGCAATGCCCAGGTTGCTTTGTTACCACTTGTTAAGCTCGCTGCACGTCATGGTTGACAAGTCTCATACTAGGGGCCGATCGTGCCTCGTTGAAGCATGAGCAAGGGGCGCGAAAAGAAAGCAACCCAGGAGGGACGTTTCCCATGTCGACTCGTTTGATTCGCGCCGCCTTGCCGGCGACGCTCGCGGTGTGCGGCTTGTTGTGCGTTTCGGCTCCTGCCCAGGCGGCGCTCGGCGGCAAGCCGATGACGCCGCCGTCGGGCTCGACTTCCACCACCCTTTCCCCCTCGGCCCGGGCTGCCGCGCAAGGCGTCATGGCATCGATCACCACGGCCGCCAATTACACGGTCAAGCAAACGACGCTCGACTCCGGCACGGTTGTTCGCGAGTACATCGCGCAGGATGGCAACGTGTTCGGCATCGCCTGGATGGGGCCGCGTGTCGATCTGCCGAATCTGCTCGGCGATTACTTCCCGCAGTACGCGAGCGGCGCCGCCGCGCTGCGCAAGGCGCGCGGCGCGCGCGGGCCGGTCGACTACGAGCAGCCGGGGCTCGTCGTGCGCTCCGGCGGGCACATGGGCGCGTTCGTCGGCCAGGCCTGGTTGCCGCAGGCTCTGCCCCCGGGCGTGAGCGGCGACGATATCCGCTGAACCACCGACGACGAGGAACGATCATGTTGCGAACGAACAGCAGATTGCTTCGGGTGCTCGGGGCACTCGGCCTTGCCGCCGCGGCGGCGCTGACAGCGGCTTGCGGGGGGGGCGGCGGAGGGGGGGGCGGCGGAGGAGGAGGGGGCGGTGGCGGTGGGGCGACGAACCCGCCGGCTGCGGCCAATCAAGCCGTCGTGACGGTGGGCTCGGGCGTGGCGAACGTGGCGAACATCCCGACTGTCAGCGTGACGATTTGCGCGCCGAGGACCACGACATGCCAAACCATCGACAACGTGCAGGTCGACACGATGTCGTACGGTCTGCGTCTTACCAGCTCGGCAGCTGCGCAGGTGCTCGGCAGCCTGCCGACGGAGACGGACATCAGCGGCAACCTGCTGGCCGAATGCACCCAGTTCGCCGACGGCTTTGCCTGGGGCTCGGTACGCGTGGCAGACGTGCGCATCAGCGGCGAGACCGCGAATAGCGTGCCGATCCAGATTCTCGGCGATGTGCCACAGGCGTCCGTCACCACGGGCAGTTGCGCGAGCGGGCAGCTCGAAAACACTGCGGGGGCGCTCGGCGCCAACGGCATTCTCGGCATCGGGGTGGCGCTCGACGATTGCGGGGCGAATTGCGGTTCGGCGGCCAACAGCGGTTATTTCGCCTGCCCGAACGGCACTGGCTGCACGCCCACCGGCATCGCGCCCGCACTGGCCGTGGCGAACCCGGCCGCCCTTTTCGCGAGTGACAACAACGGCGTGATCCTGGCGATGCCGGCCGTCGGCTCGGGCGGCGCCAACACCGTGACGGGTACGCTGACGTTCGGCATCGGCACGCAGGCGAACAACGCGATGCTCGCCTCGCAGAAGCTCACGACGAGCCACTTCGGCGATATGCAGAGCGCGACGCTCAACGGCAATCCGATCTCGGTCGCATTCTTCGACTCCGGCTCGAACGGCTATTTCTTCACCGACAACTCGCTGCCGGCCTGTCCGGGTAACGCTTCGGCCTTCTATTGCCCGTCTTCGTCGACCTCGCGCTCGGCCACGGTGCTCGGTTTCAACGGGGCGGCGGCCATGGTGACGATGCCGGTCGGCAACGCCGTGTCGCTGTTCAACAGCGGCAATTTCGGGTTCAACAACCTGGCTGGCAACGGCGGCCTGCCCAACGTGATGGACATCGGCATGCCGTTCTTCTACGGCAACACGGTCTACTACGGTTACGACCTGAGCGCGTCGGGCGGCCCTTCGCCGTACGTCGCGTTCTGACACGCCACCGCCGGGCCTGACGCCCGGCATTTATTTCAATTGCCTTTCAAATTCCGCCGCAGCCCTCCCGGCTGCGGCGGTGTCCTTTGTGCGCCTGGCGCACCCCCGCGCGGGCCCCACGCAGGCCCGATCACTCGAAATGCACCCGTTTCCCCGTCTTTATCCGCCGATCGTCGGTTGACGCCTGCGGGAATAATCGCTGTCAGTGGGAGGCGGTATGTCGCCGCTTCCGAGTGGAGATGCCCGTGGCAGAGGACAGCGACCTCGAGAAAACCGAATCAGCCACTCCCCGGCGCCTGGAGAAGGCCCGGTCGGAGGGGCAGGTCGCGCGCTCGCGGGAACTGGCTTCGTTCGCCCTGCTGTCCGCCGGCTTTTTCGGCGCCTGGGGGCTGTCGGGCTCGATCGCCACGCATATGGAGACGATGCTGCGCGGCGCCTTCACGTTCAACCACGCGAGCGCCGTCGACGCGAACCGCATGTTGATCGGTGCCGGCAATGCGGGCCGCGAAGGCCTGCTGGCCGTGCTGCCCGTGCTCGCGCTGACCGGCGTGGCCGCGCTCCTGGCGCCGATGGCGCTGGGCGGCTGGCTGCTCTCGTCGAAGGTGCTCGAGTTCAAGTTCGAGCGCATGAACCCGATCAACGGACTCGGCCGGATTTTCTCGGTCAACGGCCCGATCCAGCTCGGGATGGCGCTCGCGAAGACGCTCGTGATCGGTGGCATCGGCGGCACGGCCGTGTGGCGCCGCAAGGACGAGATCCTCGCGCTCGCGACCGAGCCGATGCAGCGCGCGCTGGGCCATGGGCTGTCGCTCGTCGCCGTGTGCTGCGCGACCACGGTGGCCGGCATGTTCGTCGTCGCCGCGCTCGACGTCCCGTATCAACTTTGGCAGTACCACAAGAAATTGCGCATGACGAAGGAAGAAGTGAAGCGCGAACACCGCGAAAACGAAGGCGATCCGCACGTGAAGGCGCGCATTCGCCAGCAACAGCGTGCGATGGCGCGCCGCCGCATGATGGCCGCGGTGCCCCAGGCCGACGTCATCGTCACGAACCCGACGCACTTCGCGGTCGCGCTCCAATACGCCGACGGCGAGATGCGTGCGCCGAAGGTCGTCGCCAAGGGCGTGAACCTCGTGGCGGCCCGCATTCGCGAACTCGCGCAGGAACACAACGTGCCGCTGCTCGAAGCGCCGCCGCTCGCTCGCGCGCTCTACTACAACGTCGAACTGAACCGCGAAATCCCCGGCACGCTGTACAACGCCGTGGCCGAGGTGCTCGCGTGGGTCTATCAGCTGCGCCGGTTCCGCCAGGAAGGCGGCGACGTGCCGGCCGCTCCGACCGGGCTCGAGGTGCCGGCCGAACTCGACAAGGGGGCGGTGTCCGTGCAGGACGAACGCGAGGAGGCCGAAGAAGCGCTGGCCAGCGATGGTGCGACGGCAGGCCGCCGCGCCACGGATGAAGGGGCTCGAGCATGAACGCACGCGTCGGAAGCTTGTTCGGCAAGCGGTCGCAGATGCTGGACGGGACGAACCTGCGCGCGCTCGCAGGGCCGATCCTGATCTGCATGATCCTCGGCATGATGATCCTGCCGTTGCCGCCGTTCCTCCTGGATCTGCTGTTCACGTTCAACATCGCGCTGTCGGTGATGGTGCTGCTCGTCAGCATGTACACGATGAAGCCGCTCGATTTCGCGGCGTTCCCGAGCGTGCTGCTGTTCTCGACGCTGCTGCGTCTGTCGCTGAACGTCGCGTCGACCCGCATCGTGCTGCTCGAAGGCCACTCGGGCCCGGGCGCGGCCGGCCAGGTCATCGAATCGTTCGGTCACTTCCTCGTCGGCGGCAACTTCGCGGTCGGCATCGTCGTGTTCGTGATCCTGATGGTCATCAACTTCATGGTGATCACCAAGGGCGCGGGCCGGATCGCCGAAGTGGCCGCGCGTTTCACGCTCGATGCGATGCCGGGCAAGCAGATGGCCATCGACGCCGACCTGAACGCCGGCCTCATCAACGAGGAAGGCGCGCGCAAGCGCCGTCTGGCCGTCTCGCAGGAGGCCGAGTTCTACGGCGCGATGGACGGTGCCTCGAAGTTCGTGCGCGGCGACGCGGTCGCGGGCCTCATCATCATGGTCGTCAACGTGTTCGGCGGTCTCATCGTCGGCATGGTGCAGCACGGCCTCGATTTCGCGACCGCGGGCAAGACCTACACGCTGCTCACGATCGGTGACGGCCTCGTCGCGCAGATCCCGTCGCTCGTGATCTCGACGGCGGCCGGTGTGATCGTCTCGCGCGTGGCGACCGATGAGGACATCGGCACGCAGCTGACGGGCCAGTTGTTCACGAACCCGCGTGTGCTGATGATCACGGGCGTCATCATCGTGATGCTGGGCCTGATTCCGAACATGCCGCACTTCGCGTTCCTGCTGCTCGGCGGCGGCGCGATCCAGCTGAGCCGCGTGATGAAGAAGCGTGCCGAGAGCGCGAAGACCAGTGCCGCGCTCGTCGAAGTCGCACCGGCTGTCGCAACGGCCGTGGAAAGCGCCGAAGCGAGCTGGGACGACGTGACGCTCATCGATACGCTCGGTCTCGAAGTCGGCTACCGCCTGATTCCGCTCGTCGACAAGAACACCGATGGCGAACTGCTCAAGCGTATCAAGAGCATCCGCAAGAAGTTCGCCCAGGAAATCGGCTTTTTGCCGCCCGTCATCCACATTCGCGACAACCTCGAGCTGCGCCCGAATGGCTATCGCATCGCGCTCAAGGGTGTCGAGGTCGGGGTCGGCGAGGCCTATCCGGGCCAGTGGCTCGCGATCAACCCGGGCCAGGTTTCGGCTGCGCTGCCGGGCATGCCGACTCAGGATCCCGCATTCGGTCTGCCGGCGATCTGGATCGACACGAATCTGCGCGAGCAGGCTCAGGTGTACGGCTATACGGTCGTCGACGCGAGCACGGTCGTCGCGACGCACCTGAACCACCTCGTGGTTCAGCACGCCGCCGAGCTGCTTGGCCGCCAGGAAGTGCAGGCGCTCATCACCCGCACCGCCAAGGACGCCCCGACCCTCGTCGAGGATCTCGTGCCGAAGACGCTGTCGCTGACGACGCTGCAAAAGGTCCTGCAGAACCTGCTCGAGGAAGGCGTGCCCATCCGCGACTTGCGCACGATTCTCGAATCGCTGTGCGAGCACGCCGGCAAGCTGACCGACGCGCACGACCTGACTGCCTGCGTGCGTCTGGCTCTGGGCCGCGCGATCACGCAGCAGTGGTATCCCGGCGCTGGCGAGATGCAGGTGATGGGTCTCGATTCGACGCTCGAGCGCGTGCTGTCGCAGGCGCTCTCGACGGGTGCGAACCCGGGCCTCGAGCCGGGTCTTGCGCACACGCTCCTGACGTCGACGCAAAAGGCGATCGTCCTTCAACAAAACCTGGGGCTGCCGCCGGTGCTGCTCGTGCAGCACGCGCTGCGCGCGATGCTCGCGCGCTTCCTGCGGCGCAGCCTTCCCCAATTGAAAGTGCTCTCGTACGCCGAAGTGCCGGAGACACGCTCGATCAAGGTCGTTAACCTCATCGGAGGTCAAGCTTGAACATTCGCAAATTCATCGGTGCAACGAGCCGCGATGCGCTGCGCCTCGTGCGCGAGGCCCTCGGTGCCGACGCAGTGGTTCTCTCGAACCGCACCAACGACGACGGCAGTGTGGAAATCGTGGCTCTTGCCGACACCGACTTCGCGTCGATCGCCCCCGCTGCGGACGAGTCCCATACGAGCGGCCTGCCCACCGCGAGCGCGATGCCCGGTGCCATGCCGGCGTTGCCGGGCCTGCCGGCCTTGCCGAGTGCCCAGCCGATGCCGGGCGTGATGCCCGCCAATCCGTACGCGAACGGTATGCCGGACGTGTTTTCAGCTGTGTTCGGCGCGAGCCCTGAAGTAGGCGCAAAGGCGCACGCCGATACGATGCCCGCGCGCACCGATGCCAGCGCGCTCGTGCCGGGCCTGGCCGAGCGCGAGCAGGCCAAGGCCGCGCGCGGTGCCGCCGCCGCGAAGGCTGCTGCTGCGCCTGCCACCGGTGCTGCGGGCGGCACGGAAGCGCCGCAGACGATGGCCGAGACGAATCCCTGGCTCATCGATCATGCCCGTCAGATCGTCGAGAAAAACCAGCGCGCGCAAGCCGCGCACGTGTCGAAGGCACATGCGATGACGCCGGCCGCCGCCGCGGCCAAGGGCCTGGGCGCGCCGGGCAAGATCCTCACGCCCGAGGAGCTGGCAAATGTCGAGCAGCCGGACTGGGCGCAGGAAGCAGCCCGCTTGGCCGCCCGCCGCACGGCGCCGCGCGTCACGCCCGCGTTCGAAGGCGGTGCGCTCGGCAAGACGTCGGGCGCCGAAGACCATTCGGAGATGGCCGACGCGATTCGCGAGCGCATGGAAGCGCTCGTCAACGAGACGGTGATGGGCGAGCTGTCGTCGCTGCGCGGCATGATGGAAGAACAGTTCGCGGGCCTGCTGTGGGGCGAGCAGCAACGCCGCACGCCGGTTCACGGCGCGCTCACGAAGCAGTTGTTCGCAGCCGGCTTCTCGGCGCAGCTGGTGCGCATGATGGTCGACAACATGCCCAAGGTCGAAAGCATCGACGCCGGCATGGAGTGGATCCAGTCGGTACTCGCGACGAACCTGCCGGTGCTCGAAAACGAAGAAGCGCTGATGGAGCGCGGCGGCGTGTTCGCGCTGATGGGCCCGACGGGCGTCGGCAAGACCACGACGACGGCCAAGCTCGCCGCGCGTTGCGTGATGCGCTTCGGCGCGAGCAAGGTTGCCCTGCTGACGACCGACAGCTACCGCATCGGCGGCCACGAGCAACTGCGCATCTTCGGCAAGATTCTCGGTGTGTCCGTACACGCGGTGAAGGACGCGGCCGACCTGCAACTGGCGCTTTCGGAACTGCGCAACAAGCACATCGTGCTGATCGACACGATCGGCATGAGCCAGCGCGATCGCACGGTGTCCGACCAGATCGCCATGCTGTGCGGCGCCGGTCTGCCGGTGCAGCGGTTGCTGCTGCTGAACGCGACGAGCCACGGCGACACGCTCAACGAAGTCGTGCACGCCTATCGCAGCGCGCCGGGCCAGCCCGATCTGGCCGGCTGCATCCTGACCAAGCTCGACGAGGCGACCAACCTCGGCGGCGTGCTCGATACGGTGATGCGTTACAAGCTGCCCGTGCACTACGTGTCGACGGGGCAGAAGGTGCCGGAGAACCTCTACGTCGCGACGAAGAAGTTCCTGATCAAGAGTGCGTTCTGTATTCCGCGCGATGGTTCGCCGTTCGTCCCGCATGACGACGATATCCCCGCCTTGCTGTCGGCACTGTCGAGCCGTTCGAACGCCGAGCTGCATGAGGTTCGCTTTGGATAAACACGTAACCGATCAGGCCGAAGGATTGCGGCGGCTGCTCGCGAGGAGCGGCTCGCGCGTGGTTGCGGTGACAGGTGGCCCGTCGGGAGTCGGCAGGACGTCGACGGTGGTGAATGTGGCGGCCGCACTGGCCGGACTCGGCAAGGACGTGCTCGTGATCGACGAGTCGCTGGGCCCGAACTCCGTGTCGGCGATGCTCGGCGGCGTGCATGGCGCCGGCAGTCTGCGCGCGTTCATGAACGGTGAGATCGGCATGGACGAGCTGGCCGTGCGGATCGGCCTCGGCTTCTCGGTGCTTGCCGCGTCGCGCGAGAACTGTGCCGGCTACAGCGCCGCGCAACTCGGCATGCTGCTGTCGGGGCCGGCCGACGTCGTGCTGATCGACGCGCGGCTCGATCGTCAGGGCGCGCTCTCGGCGCTCGCGGCGCAGGCCCATGACGTGATGATCGTCACGCGCGTCGCCGCGCAGGCGATCACCGAAGCGTATGCGTGCATGAAGCGCCTGCACTACGAACACGCGATCGCGCAGTTCCGCGTGCTCGTCAATCACGTGTCGAGCCTGGCCGATGCACAGACCGCGTTCGAAAACCTCGCCGAAGTGGCGGGGCGCTATCTGACGGTGTCGATCGAAAACGCTGGTTGCGTGGCGGCCGACACGTTGATGGAGCGCTCGCTCGAGCTTGGACGGTGTGTGGTCGACGCGTTCGCGTCGGCGCCGTCCGCGCGCGATTACCGGCATATCGCCGCTGAAATGCTGTATTGGCCGATGCGCCCGGCGATGTCGCCGCGGCGCGCGGCGCCGGTGGCCCCGGCCGTGCCGGCGTCGGCGTTGACCGACGCCCCAGCCATGGGCCATCACGCTTGACACGTTAGGGACAAGGAAGAAGGAGACCCTCGATGTACAACGCTCAAGGGAAGATGTCCCAAAAGGATGTATTGACGCAATATGCGCCGCTCGTGCGCCGTCTCGGATTGCAGCTCGTGGCCAAGATGCCGGCGAGCGTCGATCTCGACGATCTGATCCAGGCCGGCATGATCGGTCTGCTCGATGCGGCCGGCCGCTATAAGGAAGACCAGGGCGCGCAGTTCGAGACGTACGCCAGCCAACGTATCCGTGGGGCGATGCTCGACGAGCTGCGCAACAACGACTGGCTGCCGCGCAGTTTGCGCAAGACCTCGCGCGAAGTCGAGTCGGCCGTGCACAAGGTCGAGCAGCGCCTGGGCCGTGCGGCCAGCGAAACCGAAGTGGCCGAGCATCTGAAGATGCCGCTCGATGCCTATCAGTCGATGTTGCAGGATCTGCACGGCAGCCAGTTGATCTACTACGAGGATTTCGACCGCTCCGCCGACGACGAGCCGTTCCTCGACCGCTACTGTGTCGATCACACGGATCCGCTTTCGGCCCTGCTTGACGAAAGTCTGCGCGCCGCGCTCGTCGAGGCGATCGAGCGCTTGCCCGAGCGGGAGAAGCTGTTGATGTCGCTGTATTACGAACGTGGCATGAATCTGCGCGAGATCGGCGCCGTGATGGAAGTCAGCGAATCGCGTGTGTGCCAGCTGCATAGCCAGGCAGTAGCGCGGTTGCGCACGCGGCTGCGGGAGATGGCCTGGGCCAGCGTGGAGTAAGGCGCGCCTTGGTGTTTTGCAGGGCCGCAGGGTTGTTTGTTTCCGCGTATTTTTCCGCGTATCGCCCGTGGCCGGAGCCACGGGCTGCCTCTACCCTGGATGAGGATCAGTGCCAGTTGGCGGCGATAACCGGCTTGAGCGCCGCTTCTGATTGCGGCGACAGCGTCGCCTGACCCGCCGCCGGTGGCGCGAACGAGGCCATCGCGTTCACGAGCTTGGCGACATCGGCGTCGAGCAGCACTTTTCCGTCCCCCGCCTTGAACTCATGGACATGCGATGCTCCGCCGGAATACCAGCCGTTGAGTGTCAAGGAGTCGCCCGTCCCGATCACGTCGACTTCGAGATTGTTGCCGACCTGGCGCCATAAGAGCTGATCGCTCGCGATGTTGCCGCCGAATTGGACGACGTCCTGATTCGAGCCACCGGTTTTGCCGTTGTACTCGTTCAGCGTCACGTGTCCTGCCCCCTGATTGACGACGAACGTGTCAGCGCCGGCACCGGCATTGAGCGTGTCGTTCTTGCCCGCCGTGAGCGTGTCGTTCAGGTTGCCGGCAATGATCGTGTCGCCGGCTGCGCCGACGATATGGTTGTTCACGCCTTGCAGGCCGTACAGCCAGTGGTTGCCGGTGCTCGTGTCGGTGAACACCAACCGATCGGTAATGGTCTTGTAGTCCCAGCTGGTGCCATCGGCGAAGACGAGCTTGGGGCGGCTCAACGGCTGGTTGAAGTATCCGTTGATCGTGAGCTGATCGCCGTTGCCGAAGGAGAGGACGAGGTTGTTCGACAGGTCGCGTGCGATCTGCGTACCGGCGGCGGTGATGCCGGCGCCCAGCTGCACCACATCCTGATTCGTGCCCCCAGTCTTGTTGTAAGCCTCGTTCAGCGTCACGTGTCCTGCCCCCTGATTGACGACGAACGTGTCAATGCCGGTCCCGGCGTTGAGCGTGTTGTCCTTGCCGGCCGTGAGCGTGTCGTTCAGGTTGCCGGCAATGAGCGTGTCGCCGGCGGCGCCGACGATACGGTTGTTCACGCCATGCAGGCCGTACAGCCAGTGGTTGCCGGTGCTCGTGTCGGTGAACACCAACCGATCGGTAATCGTCTTGTAGTCCCAGCTGGTGCCATCGGCGAAGACGAGCTTGGGCTGATGCGATGCGTCGCCAAAGTATCCCGAGATCGTGAGCTGATCGCCGTTGCCGAAGGAGAGGGCCAGGTTGTTCGACAGGTCGCGCGTGATCTGTGTGCTGGCGGCGGTAATGCCTGCGCCCAGCTGCACCACATCCTGATTCGTGCCCCCAGTCTTGTTGTAGGCCTCGTTCAGCGTCACATGTCCCGCACCCTGATTGACGATGAACGTGTCAGTGCCGGCCCCCGCGTTGAGCGTGTTGTCCTTGCCCGCCGTCAGGGTGTCGTTCAGGTTGCCGGCAATGAGCATGTCGCCAGCGGCGCCGACGATACGGTTGTTCACGCCCTGCAGGCCGTACAGCCAGTGGTTGCCAGTGCTCGTGTCGGTGAACACCAACCGATCGGTAATGCTCTTGTAGTCCCAGCTGGTGCCATCGGCGAAGACGAGCTTGGGGCGGCTCAACGGCTGGTTGAAGTATCCGTTGATCGTGAGCTGATCGCCGTTGCCGAAGGAGAGGATTAGGTTGTTCGACAGGTCGCGGGTGATCTGCGTGCCGGTGGCAGTGATGCCTACGCCCAGCTGCACCACATCCTGATTCGTGCCCCCAGTCTTGTTGTAAGGCTCGTTCAGCGTCACGTGTCCCGTACCCTGATTGACGATGAACGTATCGGTGCCGGCACCGGCATTGAGCGTGTTGTCCTTGCCCGCCGTGATCGTGTCGTTCAGGTTGCCGGCAATGAGCATGTCGCCAGCGGCGCCGACGATACGGTTGTTCACGCCTTGCAGGCCGTATAGCCAGTGACTGCCGGTGCTCGTGTCGGTGAACACCAACCGATCGGTAATCGTCTTGTAGTCCCAGCTGGTGCCATCGGCGAAGACGAGCTTGGGGCGGCTCAACGGCTGGTTGAAGTATCCGTTGATCGTGAGTTGATCGCCGTTGCCGAAGGAGAGGACGAGGTTGTTCGACAGGTCGCGGGTGATCTGCGTGTTGGCGGCGGTGATGCCGGCGCCCAACTGCACCACATCCTGATTCGTGCCCCCAGTCTTGTTGTAAGGCTCGTTCAGCGTCACGTGTCCCGTACCCTGATTGACGATGAATGTGTCGGTGCCGGCACCGCCGTTAAGCGTGCTGTTCTTGCCCGCCGTGATCGTGTCGTTCAGGTTGCCGGCAATGAGCGTGTCGCTGGCGGCGCCGACGATACGGTTGTTCACGCCTTGCAGGCCGTACAGCCAGTGGCTGCCGGTGCTCGTGTCGGTGAACACCAACCGATCGGTGATGCTCTTGTAGTCCCAGCTCGTGCCATCGGCGAAGACGAGCTTGGGTTGACGTGATGCTTGGTCAAAGTAT